>CAWIXI010000001.1:0-36683 GCA_963840025.1 uncultured Planctomycetota bacterium
AAAAACTCGACAAACGCATGGGCTTAGGGTATCAGAAATGGCATAAACAGGAATCACAGGTTCCTGGCAGGCAGCAGAGTATAACCCAAACCCTGACGAGGAGCCTGTCCGAGTAATCTGTGCGTCGCGAGGCGCGCGAGAAATCGAGGACAGTTTTGCGATCGTTCGAGGAGAATAGCGGGCTCTATTTGACGAGAAAGATCGTAAAAATGGACCGGTTTCCCGCCGCCGCAGTAGCAACATGATTACTCTGACAGGCTCCTGCTCATGACCCGAATACACCTGTCGGTCAGCATTCCGGAGCACCTGGAAGGCCAGCGTCTGGACCAGGCGCTGGCGGAGCTGGTGCCGGATTATTCGCGCAGCCGTCTCCAGCAATGGATACGGGACGGGCAGGTGACGCTGGATGACCGCGTGCCCAGGGTCAGGGAGCGTGTACGCTGTGGCGATACGGTGCGCATCGATGCCGAGATCACCGCCGAGAGCGCCCATGCAGCCCAGGCGATAGGACTGGAGCTGATCCATGAAGACGCCCACCTGCTGGTCATCAACAAACCGCCCGGGCTGGTGGTGCATCCCGCGGCCGGCAACCCGGACGGGACCTTGCTCAATGCCCTGCTGCACCATGATCCCGGACTGGCGTCGCTGCCGCGCGCGGGGATCGTACACCGCCTCGACAAGGACACCAGCGGCCTGATGGTGGTGGCGCGCACGCTCGTCGCCCATACCCGGCTGGTCGATGCCATGCAGGAACGCCGCATCCGGCGGGAACTGATCCGGTCACTGGCCAGCCGGTCGCCGTCCACCAGAGATTGGCCCAAAGCAGCAACAACTTCGTCTACGTGGGCGATGTGCCGGTCTTCTACTGGCCGACGCTGAACATGAATCTCGACCAGCCGCACTATTACATCGACAGCTTCCGCTTCCGCCACGACTCCATCTTCGGTTACCAAACCCTATTCAAATTCGATGCCTTTCAGCTTCTGGGCATGCAGGCGCCCGCCGGCGTGAAGTGGGACCTCAATCTCGATTACATGAGCGAACGGGGGCTCGGTTACGGCACCGGCGCCGAGTATGCTCGCGACACCTTCTTCTCGCTCCAAGGCCCCACAACCGGCCGCGCCGACGCCTGGTTCATCAGCGACCACGGCCACGACAACCTCGGCCGCGACCGCCGCGACATCGTGCCTGAGGCGAAGTTCCGTGGCGGGATGTGTTCTGAAACCACCGCCAACACCTCGTTGGCGGGTTGCTTGACGACTGGGTCGTGCAGGGCGAAGTCGGTTGGCTCAGCGACCGCACGTCCTCGAAGAGTACTACGAAAACGAGTGGGACAATAACAAGGATCAGCTTACCGTGTGCGGCTCAGGCACGTACGACAATCAATCCCTTTCGATCGAAACCTATGGCCGCATAAACGACTTCTTCACGCAAACGCAGTGGCTGCCGCGGCTCGACCATTACTGGCTCGGCGAGCCGCTTATTGGCGATCAGCTCACCTGGTTCGAGCACTCCAACATCGCCTATGCGAACATGGGCATCGCTTCTACGCCCACTAATCCCACGCTTGCCTCGCAATTCGAGCGATTTCCTTGGGAAGAGGATAGTGCCGGCAATCCCATCTCCGGCCAAGGCGGACGCTTCGTCACCCGCCAGGAAATCGACTACCCCCTCGATTTCGCCCCGTTCAAAGTCGTACCGTTCGCCCTCGGCGAACTCTACCACGCGGGCGAAGACATCAATGCGAACCCTGTGGACCGCGCTTACGTCAACGCCGGCATCCGGGCCAGCATTCCGTTTTGGTATGCCGATCCCTCGATCCGCGAACCGCTGTTCAACCTCAACGGCCTCGCCCACAAAGTCGTGTTCGACGCCCAGTTCTCCTGGGCCGACGCCAGCCAAAACCTGGACCGCTTCCCGCTCTACGACGAGCTCGATGACGACTCGATCGAAGATTTCAGTCGCCGCCTCTTCTTCAGTCCATTCGGCGGCATTCTGCCTGGGCTCTACTACATTCCCGGCTCGCCTTCGTTCATCGATCCGAAGTTCGACCCACGGTTTTACGCCCTCCGATACGGTCTGCAAGATTGGGTCACCTCTCCCTCCAGCGAAATCGCCGACGACCTGATGGCCCTCCGCCTCGGCATGCACCATCGACTGCAAACCAAACACGGCGTGCCCGGCCAAGAGCGTATTGTCGATTGGATGACCTTCGATGCCGATGCCACTGTCTTTCCGGACGCTACCCGCGACGACGCCGGCGCCACCGTCGGACTGATCAACTACGACTGGCACTGGTTCCTCGGCGACCGCTTTTCGATCCTTTCCGACGGCTACGCCGACACCTTCGGCGACGGACTCAAAACTGCCGCGATCGGATTGTTGGTCAATCGCCCGCGGACCGGCAACTTCTATCTCGGTTTCCGCGCCGCCACCGGCCTGTTCGAAGCCGACGTCCTCACGACCACCGTCAACTACCGCATGACGGAAAAATGGATTGGCTCCGCGAGCTCCGCCGTCGATTTCGGTCCCACGGGCAACATCGGCCAAGTCGCTCTCCTTCACTCGCATCGGCGAATCGCTGCTCGTCACCGTCGGCAGCGAACCTCGACGCCTCCAAAGGCACGGTCGGCGCCCACTTCCTCATCGAGCCGCGTTTCCTACCGACGCTCAACACCACCCGCCGCACCGGCATCGAAATCCCCCCAGTCGGCGCGTACGGGCTTGAGTAGCCGTCGCTTGAATGGCGCCTTTCTCGCTTGCGGAGACAGACGGCGAAATCCCGCCGCTGCGGAAAAGCACGCTTTTTCTTGCGTTGCCCCGCGCGATTCATCATACTCATCCTCGTGTCCCTTTTCATCTTTCGGGAACGAACATGCAAGCCACACGACGACACTTCCTCGGTGTGCTGGGCGGTGGCGCACTTGCTGCTGCAATGCCGCCTCGACTGGCCCAGGCGAAAGTTGCTGCGCACAAATCCATTCTCCTCTTCAATTGCGACTTGAACTGGGTTCGAGGCCCAGCGACTGAAAAACACCCGCATGGCGAGGTCCGCGCTTCGCTGCCGGAGGATTGGTCTGAAGTCGTCGCTCATGAGTATTTTGATTGGCACCGCAAATTTGGAAACAACGTCACGTACTGTCAAGCTTATTGTCATACCGGCTTTGCACTCTACCCCAGCAAACTTGGCCCCGTTGGCAAGGGCAACGCGGCGACCCTGTTCCCAACTCTCTACGAGCTATCCCGCAGCGCCGGAATGCCGGTGTGGTCCTACTTCAACGTCAGCTACGATTTCTTCACAACCAAAGAGCACCCGGAGTGGATCATCCCAGGCACCGTTGTAAAACGTCAGGGTCCTGGCGGGTTCATCGGGCCTGAAACACCGTACACTGAGTTGCTGTGCAAGCGGATCCACGAGTTCTTAAAGCAGTACCCCGTCGACTGGCTGTTATTGGACTGGTTCAATTACGGCCCGTTGCATCACAACGGGATGCCTGTCCAACCGGCGGAATTCGTCAAGCAGCCGTTTCGGCAAATCATCGGTCGTCCCATGCCGAAGCGCGCCGAAGATATTACCGACGAGGAAAATCTGATATACAAGCGGACGGTTCTCGCCGAGCAGTTCCGAAAGTTGAAATCGGCAGTCAAGGACACCAGTCCCGGAACGAAGATCATCTTCAATGTGCCTTATTACCAACCCAAGGAAGAACTATGGGTGGGGCATCCCATGCTGATGGAAAGCGATGGTCTCTTTGCAGAATCATCGGACAATATTGTGGATTGGTTGCTTGAAGTGCGCCAGCCGTCGCAGCGAGTCATGACGACGATCATTGGCCGCGACGGGGGCTTGTCCGATCCGAACACGTGGGAAAAGTGGTACCGGCGCGGCTGTGATTTTTTTGGCTACGCCTGGGCAACACCGCCACGGTTCGAGCCCACCGCCTATTACACGGAACAACTGGAGATAACACGCGAAGCATTCGCCGCCATGTCGCGCGGTACGATGCAATGAAGCGCGTGAGAGTCAGAACGACTCTGTAGAAGAACTGGGGCGTTCGGGATTTGATGTCGGCAGCATTTGCGTATGCCATTCTGATCGCGCCGACATTGTGGAATGCGTACCACCAGAATTTTCACCGCGAGGAGACACTTGTACACGAATATTCTTGGTTCGTGGCAAAAACGTTTGACAGCTCGTGTCGTGCCCACGAAAATCGAAGAAGCAACATTCGTATAGTTCTCGATCGCGGGGCAGAGCATTTGCCGCCAATCGATCGACGCGATCCCGGAGAGAAGAGAGGTTTTGGCGATGCGCCGTATTGTCGTCTTTCAGCTTCTCTTTTTCGGCGCGAGTTTTGTGGCTCTTGGTCCGTCCAGCGTTCTGGCTGCTCGGGCTGTCGGCATTGACATCTCGAATTATCAGGGATCGCTTACCAATTCAAACTGGAATTCGATTGATAATGCCGGCAAGTCTTTTGCCTGGGCCAAGGCCAGCGAAGGCACCGGATTTATCGACAGCACGTTTACGGGAAACATGAACAAAGGGCGGAATGCCGGTGTGTATGTCGGCGCCTATCATTTCGCCCGGCCCGATCTACACAGCAATGCGACCCTCGAAGCGCAGCATTTCCTCGATGTCGCGCAGCCGAATGGACCCAACGGCGCTAACAACTACCTGGGCACTGGATACATGCGTCCGACTCTTGACATCGAAACCCGCGGGGTCAATAGCACCGCCGGCCGGACCTACCTTTCCAATTGGATTAATACGTTCTGCGACTACGTAGTGGCCCACGGCGGCGGAGCGAGCGTGGAACCGATCATTTATATGAACAGCAACTATGCGGCAAACTATGTGAATTCGACGGTAGCTTCCCGCGATCTGTGGATCGCCAATTATGTTTCCGGAACCAATCCATCGGCTCCGACCGGTAATCCGCCTGGGGCGGGCACCGGTGTCTGGTCAGACTGGGCGTTCTGGCAGTACAGCAGCTCGGGCTCCGTTCCGGGCATCTCTGGCAATGTCGATTTGGACGTTGCCCACGGCGATCTTAATTTTGTCAAACAGTTTGTAATTGGCGGGGTAACGCCGACGACCGAGTATTTCGACGTGAACGGTGCAGCAAGCGGCTCGGGCGTCGCAAGCAACGGTAGTTATACGTGGGAAGGCGCCGGCTATAGTTCGTCGTCGGCCGGTACCGACCCCGTTTCTTGGGTCGACGGGAACTTCTTGAGATTAGCGGCCGGTACGGATGCCGGGGCCAAAAACTACACCATCACAGCGAATTCTAATCACACGTTTGCCGGCATGTTTCTGCAATCGGGCGGCGGCGGAACGGTGACAATCAATGGTTCCGGCATATTGTCCATTGCGGACGGCGATCAAGGAATGTATGTGAGCACGAACAGTCAGAATTTGAAGGTAAATGCGTCGCTGGCTGGCACCGGTCGGCTGGTGTGGCAAGGCGATGGTGGCGGCGCGGGTGGTAGCTTTTATCTCCTGGGTAACAATAGTTACAGCGGCGGTACTCTGTTGAACACGGCGGCGGGGCTGAACTTCAACAACAATAATTCCTTCGGCTCCGGCCGCATTACGTGGGGAGTTGACCAACAGGTGCTTGCCGACGACGTTGCGACGTCTCCCATCACGCTTGGCAACAAGGTGACGACACGCGCGGCTAGCCAGTTGATCTACGTCGGACCCGCCGCAGCGCCTGTCACGTTTACCGGCGCGTGGACTTTAGCAAGCGGGACATCGACGCTGACGGTTGGAAACTCGAGTCATGCGTCGTCGAAGATGACCATCAGCGGCAATATTGGCGGAAGCGGTGGTGCTTTGGTGAAAGACGGCGAGGGGACACTGGTCCTCAACGGAGCGAACTCGTACAACGGCGGAACTACTCTCCAAGCCGGGTCGTTGACTGTTTCGGGGGCGTCGGCCCGCCTCGGCACAGGCAATGTGACGGTGCAGAATTCGTCGGGCGTTACGACGGTGCTCTCGATTCAGAGCGGGGTCCTCGACGCGATCAGTGACAGCGCGTCGCTGAATTTGGCGGGCGGTGGTACGGCAGGCGTTGCGGACCAAAGTTACGCTTACCTCGGCGACGGTGTTAACGAGATAGTCCATGCCTTGATCCTGGCTGGCGCTGAATAAGGTTAACGGCACGTACGGCAGCTCGCTCAGCAACGCGATTTACAAGTTGAACGAATTCTTCAGCGGCACCGGAATTGTGACGGTGGGGTACTCCGGGATCAATGGCGACTTCAACAATGATTTTGTAGTCGATGCGCGGGACTACGTAGTTTGGCGAAGGAACCTCCTGCAACCCGCAGGTACGCTGCCGAACGACAATTCGGGGCTCCCGATTGGCAGCACTCAATATAACTTTTGGAGGAGCAACTTTGGTAAGACGGTTGGAAGTGGCAGTGGCTCCTCCACATTGTTGGCGGCGCAAGCGGCGGTGCCAGAGCCGAACACGATGATCCTGGTATTGCTTTGCGGCGTGGCGATGACGGTGCTGCGCGGAAGACGGAAGGGCGACTTTTAGGGGTAGGGTAAAGGGGGTCAGACCGTCAGACCCGTTTTTCTTCTTGAAATTATACCCGCGCCGCCGGTCGCCAAACGAGTTATGCCATGCCGCATCCGGTCGCAGATGTCACAAAAATATGTGTGGAGCGCAATTTAGCGTTTGCGAGGGAATTGGCGCGGCGGAGCGGATAGAAATAAGTCAATGGCGACTTGCCCGACCCGTTCCACGATACGCCAACATCAATATAGCGATAAGCAACGGGATGCAGGTGGCGGGTTCGGGTATTGGCACGGGCGTGATGCGGTAAACTTCCCCTCTAAAGGAGTCTGAGCTATAGAGTGAGCCGTCAGTTCCGAATGTGATGGTGCTCTCGAAACCGCTACCAACCGCAGTCGACTTTCCGAGCGAATCGAATCGCACTAAATCCCCACTAAAGGCCAAATATAGATCGTTTCCCCAAATTCCCCCTGGGCCAAACTGCAATTGCTTGCCACGAGGCGCAACAACTCCAGTAGCAAATGCGTCATCAACTAGCGTGCCGTCCTGTAAAAAGATGCGAATGTTGCCGTCGTCACTCAACGTAAAAACGCGACCGATCGAATCGAAGGCAAAGGTCGTGATTGGACTACTCAGGCTAACAACAACATTGGGAAGACCACCTGTAGAAAAACCAAGCTTGCCGTCTAGGCCGGCCACCCAAATGCGTCCCGTGTCGTCGAACCTGATTTCGTTCGTGTTTAGAACGGCGCCATTCTGCCATACCGTTGTTACTGTTTCATCGGGAAGGATTGCGTACAGCGTTCCGCCAGGCCCAGCACCGCCGCCGACCAGCACGGTACCGGGAGTGCCGGAAACGCTGCCCGTGAAGTCGAATTCGATGGAATCGGGGTCGGCTAATTGTGAAATGCCGTATTGTTCAACAGGCGTCCCACCCAGCCCAACACGCTGGATCGGAAATAATCCAGTCGTCTCCGCACCGCCACCGAGGTAGAGATTACCTGCCGCATCAAAAATCATCTTGCCCGGCTTGTTCAAGCCGGATGAATACAGCGATACATTAAAGCCGGGAACTATCGGAGCGCCAAACGCAATGCCGGAAAATGGCAGCCCCAAGAGTGTAGCAACAGTGGCAACAAAAAGAAGAACGACAGTCAACCAATAGCTGCGCATGAAAGCACCTGCCCTTCGCGAATTGAATCCGAAAACTCCTTGTCCGCCATCGGGGACGCAACTTGCATACCCTCGAATGCGAACCTGCGTGTGAGTCGGCCAAAGATGCTGACGCGAATGCTGGCGAAGCGACCTCGCAACATCACCGAGCGACTGATGGATGCAGCCGCGCACGGCGTCGCACATCCGGTGTGCTCTACAGCACGTTGATGCGCAAACGACGTCAGTCAAACATTCGCAGTGACCGGCCGCTCGATTTCGGAGCAAATCTCAACTGGCAACTTCGGCCAAGCCGCGCGGCTAACTCCGAAATCGAGAGCCACTTCGCGATCTCCGTGGGCGCTCGCGGCACTTCGCAGTAAGGCCCCTACGCTCCTAGCACGAGCCAGCCGGACCATTGCATGGCTTGCCGTGCTTACCCTTCTGGATCTCATCGAGCACCATTTGCTTTAGAAGCTTGATGTCTTGATCCGAGAGCCGTTTACAACCTTGATTCAGTGGAATAATGTGTCGGAGCCGTGCGGGTATAGCCAGCGCGTGGTCTCCGAAGTAGTAAAATTCGTTGCGTGATACTAGGACTCTCGCTTCGTCGTCGTCTCTGTTCGCTAAGTATGCTGCAGCGCCGGGTGTGGATTTTCGGAATTCGAGGCAGGTCGGGGTTTCGGTAACTTTCATTGCATACAGAAGCTTGTCCGGTTGTCCTGTCCCCTTCCCGCCGATTCCAACAATCCAACTGCCTTCAACGGCCCAGCGTTCGATGGTTGTCGTCTTGCATCCGAACACGCTGGCAATGTTGCGCCAGATATGTGGGGCGAAGCCGACGTCGTGATCCATGCGGTAGCTGTAATGACGCGGAGTTTTGGTTTTCATAGGGCTAACATGAAAACGCAGTCGCCGGACGGACCGTAGTCGCGGGATAACGCTGAACATAGCCGCTGCGGAAAGAAAAGCCAAGCAGTTGTTTCACTGGTGGGTCAATAGCAAAGCGCTTTCCCTGGTTCCCCCTGGATGCCCTCAGCATAGTCTGGATATTGATTGCTCCAGTGCGTGATAAATCATCGGGCTGGAAAAGGGGTCAGAACGGCTGTGTAGACAACCACGCGTGCTAGCTAAACATCCGTACATTGTTGCTGCGTAAAGCAATTATGGCGCGGACAAGTAAGTCACCTCGGGCAGTCGTTTTGGCGGCGTTGGCAACGGCACAGCGGGCATTGCCGGAGTACGCCCATCGGTATAGTCCCAAGAAGTTCACGCAGCATCAACTCTTCGCCTGCCTGGTGCTGAAGCAGTTCTTGCGAACGGACTACCGGGGCCTGGCGGTTCATCTGGCCGACAATCCGTCGCTGGTCGCGGAGCTGGGACTAAGGCAAGTCCCCCATTTCACGACGTTTCAGAAAGCATCGCAGCGATTGCTGCTCTCACGGCGACCGGCGCACGTGTGCCGATTGAGGCCAGCAGCATTGATCCCGACGGCACGATTAACGTGTCACACTGGGACCCGCGGATCGCGAACTTGACGGCATACGATGGCTTCGGCCGCGATTTCCCCGTCCGTCTCCTGCCGTCTCTGCAAGCCGTCCCCGAACCGGCCTCGTGGCTGCTCTTAATCTCCGCGTTGCTCGGCCTGCCGCGCATCGGCCGTCGCCGCGCGAGCCGAGAATAAAGGGGACGCAACTTCTTGCCGCATCCCGCCTCTCACGCAGTTGCGACATTGCTTCTGAGAATTTGCTTGGCGGTCCGGCTAGCGATCACGCAGATTCCGCAATGCCGGTCGCCGCCTCAACTCAGGCAAGATGAGGCTTAGCAACAACACGATCGCAATACTCGCCGGCTCCGGCACAACCGACGATATACCAATACCCGCTCCGCTGCTGGCCGTCTGCCCGTAGTGCGATCGCCAGATGTCGTAGTCGCCTTGCGTGTATGTCGTTCCCAGTCCTTGCCGCCACACCACATAGTCGGCCGCGTCCACAACGAAGTCGCCATTGAAATCACCGGGCAAGTAGCCGGGCATGATGTGCGTCACCGCGTCGATGTCGATCGTCGCATCCAGGTTCGCACTGCCATTCGGTGGGCCAAAAATTTGGATCGAGTCGAGCGTGAAGCTCGTGTTTACGACGCCGTCGCCGTTCACCCATCCGTCCCACTGGCTCGCATCATCGACTTGCCAAAAGTACGGGTGCCACTGCCCGTCAGCCGTCATGCTCTTCAGAACTCCGCGCTCGCCGGTGGCCAAGCTGGCGTCATCCACGACCAGCGAAATCTGCAAATCGGGCGTTGAGGTTCGCGCCCAAAATCCGACGGACCCCAACGCGGGGCGGCTCACATTGTTCGACGGCGCACCGACGCCCGAAACGTGCCGCACGAACCAAGCCCCGCCGGGGTTATTCACATCGCCGTCCGCCGTTGGATCGTTGACGATCGTCAACCGCTGCGCCCACGTACCGTCGTGCCCGCCTTCGTTCAGCACCTCGGCCGTCGACAACTCGCGATTGAAACCACGATTGGAACCCGAAAAGCTCAGCGGCGCGTCGAACGTCGAGGCATCACCCTGTTCGAAATCGGCGTATACGAACTCGTTCTCCGTCGGTCCTGAAGGCGGGCTCGCGAACACGGCCAGGCTATTGCCCACCGTTCGCTCTTGGCCATGCGGGCTATCCGGAAGCGGGTCACTCGGAATGTTCGTCACCTGCGGATCTTTGATCGCCGTAAGCGGGTTGTCCATCACAAATGTCGTCGATCCGCCGCCATCCAGATTGATCGCATCGCGAGCGCCCCAGCGAACCAGGATGTCAGCTAGTTCGCTGTAGGTCACACCATTGCTGTGGGTCGGATTGCGGCCATCGACCGTAATCAGCAACACCTTTCCGTCGGCGGTCACGCCCGCCGCCGTGCGGGGGTGAATCGCCGGATCGCTGTTGGCCACGTTCAAGCCATTGGCGACCAACCGTGTGTTGCCTGTCACGGCGTTGTACAGAGAGACGTCCGGCAAATGCGCCGTGCCCGTCGTTCCCGTCGCCTGAATAATGCTGGCCACTTTCGCTCGCGTGATGTTGAGCGCATTCACAAACCCTGATTGAAACTCGGAGTAAACGTCGCCGTTCGAGGCAGCCAAGCCCAGCACGTTGAACTGTCCGTCGGTCGCGGACGCAAAAAACTCGGCATTCACGCCGAGTCGGGCCCCTACCTGTGTTACGAATTCTCGCGTGGTCTGCGGCGTTACTTCACCCGCAAGCGATCCATTCGAAGGGCTGACGAGAAAGCCAATCCCCGCTGCCGAAGGGTCGATTTCCGCGACATACATATCCAACAGCCGCGGCGCGGTCGTGTTGGTATGAATCAGCCGCACGCCCTCAAAGGGCTCCGTAATCTCGTTCGTCGCTGCTGCCGCAAACTGCACCCAAAACGAGCACCAAAAGCAAACGGCGCCGATACTTAACTTCCAACGACGCTCGATCACGCTTTTATTCGCCATGGAAACAGACAAATCGCCAATCCACCGAGAAAAATCAGCACGGTGCTAGGCTCAGGCACAGCCGTCGACTCGGCCACGCTCGACCCGCTGCTGGCCGTCTGCCCATAGTGCGATCGCCAGAGGTTGTAGTCATGGATGTCGACCACATCATCGTGGTTCCCGTCAGCTTGCAGCGCAGCTCCCCGTTTGGCCGGCCGAGTCGCGCCACAACACATAATCCCGCGTGTCGACGACCCCGTCGCCCGTGAAATCACCATCAACTTGCGGCACCCATGCTTCATAGAACGCGATGCCAACTTTTTCACCCAGATCGTGGTAATAGTCGACATTTCGTTCCCACGAAAACGCCGTTTCGAAGGTCACCTCGGTAACGCGCGGCGTAACGCCGCTTGGCCGCTGGTCGAGAACTCGCCGGGCATAGCCGGTCGACGTGTAGCTGCCGCTAGTCGATTCGTACGTCAGCAAACCTGGCTGCAGCGAGTGCAAGTTCACGAACCAATCGGTGTTGACGTCGGCTGGGTTGACATACGTGAAATCGTCTGGCCGCCCCCAAATATTATTGTTAGGGTCTGACGCCGGATCGATCGTGTAATCGGGCACGGTCGAATGAAAATCAATGAACGCATCGAGATAGCCCGGCGTCGCCTGCACGTCGGCTAGCATCGCCGTCCCCGAAACACGAATGTCCTGACAGTTGTTATTGCCACAACCATACGAACTGTTATTCCATCGCGCCGAATCCCACAGGCCATTGGGGTCTCTATTCACATTCCGCACCGTTGTGCGACTGTTTCCCGCATACCGGCCAGACGGATTGAGCTCCGGATAGCACAACACTTCCGCCACATCCCGCAGGCGAGCGGCCCGCGGATCGTCCGAGATCAACCAGTCAACCAAGCCCTCATATGTGTAATTGCCCAGCGTCTCGCCCGCGTGCAGCCCCGTCGAGATCATGATCTTTCGCTTCGCGGTCGTCGGCGAATCGGTCGCCGGATTGGTGATCCGGTACGCATACATATCGAGCGCTGGGACCGCCCGCCCCAAATCATCCGTCCCTGCCGGCGATTGGCCAATCACTCCGCTCGCGTTGCCCGATGCTGTTGGCGCGGCCCACGGCGATGCCAACACCGTTTGCGTGTGCGAGACCATTTTGCTGTAGGGATAGGACAGGGCATAGGCGACATACACTTCATTCTGCGTGAACGGCGTATTGTTCGAAAAGTTGAACAGCGAGGGCGACACCAAATGTCCCTTGGGGTCGGTCGGCGTTGGTGTGAGCGCGTTATTATCGAAGAAAAACCAATTCTGGTTGTCGTACGAATACACCATCTCGTGCTCGCTCAACTCGTGCGGCCCATCCGTGCTGTCCCCCGCAAACAAATCACCGCGAATCGAAAACGTCGGCGTGGTATTCAGCGCACCGGAAACTTTGAAATTGAGCCATCGCCAACTATCGGCCGGATAACCCAGAGCGGCATGGTAGTAGTTGTCGCGGCCGACAAGATTGATCGTATTGCCGTTCACCGAGTACGACTTGAGCGAAGCGCTGTCGTAACTGGCATCGAGCGTGAATTGTCCACGCGCCAGCCGCGTCGCGCCAACTACAAGAACAGAAACCGCCAAAGCGGCCAAGAGGTTGCGTTGCATGCTCTTCTCGCGTGGAATCGGCCCCCGTTCCAATCGCCACTTTGCACGAAACGCGCGGCTCAATCAAGCAGTTTTCGCGCAGCCGAATCTGCGCATCCCGAACATGCCAATCAACGCCAGGCCGCAAAGCAACATGCTGGTTGGCTCGGGCACGGCAACCGCTGAATCCGTCCCTGCACCACTGCCGGGACCGGGAATACTCTGGCCGAAGTGCGTCCGCCACGTAAGGTAGTCGATAAAATTGACGACGCCATCGAAATTGCTGTCGGCTGCCAGACCGATGCCGGATTGTCCCTGCGTGTTACGCCACACGACGTAATCCGCCGCATCCACCACTCCGTTGCCGTTAAAATCGCCGGTCAGCGCGGGCACGATCGCCAGCGTCAAGGCATCGACGCCGACGCCGTTCGGTCCGAAGAACACGTGCCAGTCAAGCCAGTTCGTCCCCGTGCCGGGAAATACCGTACTTGCCAATAAACTGGCGATGCCGGACACCGGGATGGAGCCCGCGTTGACGATTTCAAACGTGTCGCCCAGCGAAGGCAGGAAACCGCCCAGGAACGAGACGTCGAGCTCACCCAACAGCGCGTCGCCGGCGACGGTTAGCTTGTCGTATTGGCCGACAGCGGCACCGGCGATGTCGATTGCGAGCTTGCCGCCGGGAACTGAGTGTTGGTCATAGATCATGTTCACGTCGGTAGTACCTACCGCTTGGCTGCCACCGGGGGCGAGCGTGCCGCCAGAGTTAATCAGGATTCCGTCGAAACGGTTCACTGCGAGCGTGCCGCCGGTGAAGTTGAGGGCAAAGCTACCGCCGCCGCCGCCCGGCAGCGGCGGCCCGAACTGACGAATCGTATCCGCCGCAAGCACGCCATCGACTAGGTTGACCGCGGCGAAACCATAAATCGTGAGGGTGCCGGCAACATCCAGCTGCGAGCCGTTCTGGATCGTTAGCGAGCCGATGCCGCCTGTGGCGCCAGGCAGACCGCAGCAAGCCGTCGGCGCCGGCGCACTGCCGACCACTACGTCGTTCACCGTCCAATGCGCGTTGTCCAGCGTCATGTGCCCTTCGGAAGTCGGCTGCGGGGCAATCGCCCCGATTACCGACGTCAGCGTGCCGTTAGCGACCGTGAACTGTGGGTGTCCTTGGTAAGGCCCCACCTCCACGTGCAGCGCCACGTCGAGCTGGTTGCCGTTCAAGTCCAGCAGCACATCGCCCTGCCGAACGCTCAGCGTCTGATAAGAATAAACACCCACAGGTTGTGGCGGCACAACAATTGTCGTCGGCATGGCAGGAGGACCAGGATCGACCGCGCGACTGAAAATCAAACCGTCCGTTGGTTGCGGCGCCAGGCCGTGAGTCGTCTGCCACATCGTGGGGTCGTCGAACATGCCACCGGCGCCATTGACCCAACGTGCTTCGTTCGGCTGCAGCACAATGAGCTCGGTCACCTGGGTTCCCCACTGGTTCGTATTTTTCACGAACTCTTGATTAGTCCAAAAGATGCCGGGGTCCGCCGGGTCCACGGTTGTGGCGCTGTAATCGCCCCAGCGGTTGCGGTTCGCGGAGTCCAATCGTTCGTAGTCGGCGACGCCCGCTTTCAGCAGCATCGGCGGATTGAACATCGTAATCCCGCCGGAGTTCTTGCCGACAACGGCGTAGCTGCTGGCGAATTCGGTGGTGCTCGTGCCGGTAACACCGATCACCACGTCGCCGAAATCGTTGACCGCGATCGAGGGAAACGTCAGCGCCAGGCCGGCTGGATGGGGGATGGTCTGACTTTCCAAAACGGCGTTCGTCGCCGCGTCAATTCGCATGTAGCGCACAGCCGCCAGGCCGCCGTCATCGAACGATTGCACCGCATGAATCTCTCCATTCACGAGCACCGCGTTGGCACTGACGCGGCCGTCGTTCGCCTCCAGGTTTTGGACCGCGGGTGCGCCGGGCTGGACGACGGTCGGTGGGTCAGCGGCGGCAGGCACGCCCACCACGCCGATGTTCGTCACCGCGGGCGAGCCGAGCGGCTGCAACTCCGCACGATACACCGTTCCCGCCACGAAATCGTGCATCAACACGGGCAACGAGGTATTGAGGCCGATCAGATTGCTCGCATCCACCGTAAGCTGCGGCGTTAAGGCATTGGTTCCCGGCGGACGCGGCACGTCTTCCAGCAACGCCATTCCCGTGGTCGTGGGCACCGGTTGAAGCAGGCTGGCCTTCGGTATCCCGACGAACGACATCCTTGTCGAAAGCGCCGTGAGCGGCGGCATATTCGCCGAAAGGTACACCGCCTCGGGGCTGTAGCCGATCATTGGAAAGTCGGCCCAGTTGCTGTCGTCGGTATCGGAATCGATTTGAAAACCCGTCCACGGCTGCGTCGGGTCGGACGAGCTGGAGATGGCAAACAAGAAGTTGTTCGCGTTCTGATTCCCATCCGCGGAGACCGCGTACCACCGCCGCGCGTGAGGGTCGTAAACGATACGCGGGTCGAAGGGATGGTTATTGAGCGGCGCGACGCCAGCGTCGGTCCAGAACTGATTGAGGCTCTTGCTCTGCTGCGCGAATCCATCGCTCTTTCGATACACCCGGAATTCTTTGTTATTCAACTCGACGTAGTAGTCGATGCCCGCCGAGCCCATCGTGTCCGGCATCAGCGAGGTGATCCCGGCCGCGGTCCCTTCGAAATTCTGGCCAACAAAGGTCTGAGCACCGGCCGGCGAAATACCAACAGCGATCAGAACAACGCCGAAGCAACCAAGACGAGCCATGCGATGTCCCCCGTTACGATAAGCGTCTCCGGGCCAACCAACGGTAGTGTCTTAATTTGCTGCACAGCAACGCTGTAGCACGGACTTCAGTCCGTGATTCTCATACGGACTGAAGCCCGTACTACGAACTTCCAGTCAGAACGGTGCCAAATTAGGACACTACCCCAACCAACAGATAGCGACAGGATACGCTTTCCAACGCGTGGACGGCAACAAAAAAATTCGCAAAAACAAGGGTTCTTGTATCGAAAGACTCGTCCGACAGCGCCACACGGCGGAATTTAAGACGCCCGCCTGTGCTTCGGTATCACAAAGCACGCGAATATCATCGCTGCGCCAACAACCAGTAATAGAACCATACTTGGCTCAGGGACCAATGCGGTTGTGACGTCCAAAGAGCCGATGCCGGCGCCCAAGCTTCCCGGCGTCTGGCCAAACTGCGATCGCCACGTATCGTAGTCGCTTTGCATATAAGTTGTTCCCAGGCCGTCACGCCAGACTACGTAATCCGCCGCGTCCACCACGCCATTGCCATCGAAATCGCCAAGAAGCGCCGCGTGTGGATTGATCAAAACGCTCAGCGATGATCCAGACCCTTGATTGTTCGTCAATAGAATACTTCCCGGCTTGAAGCCGACTAGCGTGGAGATATCCAAGATGCCGGACGTCTCTGTTGTGACCGAATCGGTCGGAGCCGTATCCGCGATAAGTGTCAAGCCGCTGCCGCTTGGCGACATCATCCACGTTTCGCCATTGAGCGTGCCGCTGTCTTCATTCACAAAGATCACACCGTTCGGATAGTTCACGCCGTTAAGTGTAGTGGCGCGCGTCCAATCGACGTTATCCGCATCGCCAAACTGCCCATCGGTATTGTTGTAGTGGTTTTGAACCTTCGTGACTGAGAAGCTTGAGGCGACGGCGTCAAAGCTCCCGCCGCTGAACGTCAAATCGAAATCGAAGCTGAACAGGCCGGTCTCTTGAATACCAATTGCAACCTGTGTCGGGTCATTGGGGTTAGTATCCACGTCCTCAAGCTTCGAAGAGGTCAGTGCATCGACGATGGTCGCATCAAAAAATCCACCGTTAAACGTGCCGCTCGCTGGCAGCGTTCCATTGAGGTAGTAGTATCGCCCATACGCCAGACCGTTGCGCGCAAGAAGCTACTCGACGCGTTACCTGCGGCATCCTTCCCCTTGTCGCCGATGTAGAGCTGCATGATTTTCGACCCGCCATCCGGCGAAAGCAACAGCGCCACATGATCGCTTTCCCCAGTGTCCAACAATGCTGCATTCTCCCACGGATCATACGGCATGCCGCCGATGCCACCGTCAGTCGCGCTGCCGGTCACGCCGCTCAGTTGATAAAAATCACAGTTCGCCAGATCTAGCGCAAACAGCCGGCCAGACGTAACTTCCTCCCCATTGATATAAATGTCGTCGACAAATCCACGAATCGTGCCGAAAGTGTTTGCCGCGTAGTATTGGCTGGAGCAAAACTTACTGAAAGCCGTTGTCGAAACGTCGGACGTTGCTATCCAGCTTGATCCGCCGTTAGCGGTCCAGCGACCGTAAGCTTGCCGGGCGGACGTGACAAAGCTCACTCCACCCGTCGTACCCGTGCTGATGACGTTACCAACCGCGGTTTTGAAATTGGCGAGGTTCATATTCACCTCGCTCACCGTAGCGTCGCTCGTCTCATGATTAATGTTGATGCGCAGGGCTCCCGTGGTGGGACTCCATGCGCCGATACCATCGAACGCACCCGGCATCGACCACCCATAGCCATCTCCGGCCGGATTGTCGCCGAGAGAAATCACTTCAAAAGCCCGCCAGCCGTTGTGCGGGTTCACGCGCAGCGTACCGCCATCAATTGCCAGTGCGCTTTTCGCGCCAAACGACAACAACGTCAGTCCAATCAAGATTGCACGTCTTCGAATCATTGATGCTCGGCGTTCGTTGACGCAACTGAGTTGCCTTTTTTCCTTGCACCTAATCCGATGCCCATAGTAGCACAATCGTCAGAATGGGGATCAGAATGCTTGCCGACATGAAAACTGTCCACCGACGTTAGCACGTTTTCAAAAAAAAGCATTTTTTGCATGCCTACTCTCCGGCCACACCGCCCGACATGTTACAGGCAAATCCGGCATAATCTGTCGATAAAATAAGTCGGTGAGCCCCGAAATGCCTATATCCAGGAGATTTATGACCGGAACAGCGGCCAATCCGCGAGTTGACACCCGCTCGATTGCAGCAAACAATGGTCGCAGGGGAACCACAGCCCCCTTACCGTGGTATACCGGTGGACCACTGCTTGGTTCGTCGGGCCCGGTGGATGACGGAACGGAGAAGGCGAACCGGAGTTCATCATCGATAGAGGCTTTTCGTGTCCGGTCGTTGTCGAGTAATGCCGCAGCGGAAATTTCGCGCTTCTCATGGTCTGCAACTGGTTGATGTCAGGAGGATAAACCACGCATGTGGAACGGACTTAAAGCCTATCCCAAAACTGTCGGGGACTGTCCCCTTTTGCAGAGTCTTCGGAGCAAAAGGGGACTGTCCCCCTCTCCGAGACGGTTTTGGGATAGGCTCTTAAGCCCGTTCCACCTAACCATGGAGCATAATGAAAATGGCGAGAAAAGCCATCTCCAATGATCGCTATCGCCTGATCGGCACTTACGAACGGCTTCGTAAATCTCTTGTCGAACGACCTGACGACGGCCGACTGGATAAAGCGCTCTCCTATTGGGTTTTACCAACCGACCGGCGACTTCCCATCGCCTTTCTCGATCGGACCTTGCGCGACCTGTTGTCGCAGCCGTTCGATGACCTGATGTCCACGCCGGGAGTCGGCCAGAAGAAAATCTTGGGCTTCTTCGACTTATTGAAGCGGGCCTCAAAGGCATCCGCGCCGGACGCTCCCTTCGGTCTTAGCAACCAAGAATCGAAGCGCTCGAAGCAGCCCGCACCAACGGGCGGTTTCGATGCGTCGATCGTATCCGAATCACTGTGGTCGCAATGGTGCGAAACGGTTCAGCGCTATGGATTGGGATCTGAAAAGCTGGGGCGCCTCGCACCCACGCTCCAATCCCTGCCGACGGTCATCTGGCACTCGCGTCTCGAAGAGTACGCCGACCACTCGCTCGCCGAAATTCGCTCCTTGAAAACGCACGGCGAGAAGCGCGTGCATGCCATCTTGGAAGTCTTTTGCACCGTGCACGAAGCGCTCGCCACGGCCACGCTGCCGGAGAACATCGACGTCGTAATCGTGCCGCGGTTTGTTCCGCCCATTTCGCGCTGGCTGATGGAATCCGTAGCACAAACGGATCTTCCTCCTGTTGATGAGCTGCATAAACATATCGTCAAGCCAATGATCCACCAGATCAAAATCGACTTGGGCGATCAAGTGGCCGGACTTGCCGCCGCGCGACTCTGCCTCGACGAGAACTCGCCGAGCGTCAAGCAACAAGCGGAAACCATCGGCGTCACGCGCGCCCGCGTGTACCAACTACTGGAAGATTGCGCCAAGGTGATGGACGTCCGCTGGCCCGAAGGACGCTGGCTCTTTGCCCCGCTCGCCACCCGGTTCGGCTCTGCCGATCCCGAAACGATCGGTCTGGTGCACGGCATCGTCGATCTGTTCTACCCCACCGAGCGAACTCCAACGTTGGTTGCGGGCGAAGAACGCGAAGAATTGGCGATATCTTAAATCGCGAACGTGCTACCAAATCACCATACGCCTCACCCTTGGCGGGTGCCATGCTCTCGCCGCAGCAGCGGCGTGAGCATGTTTCAGATCCATGCTTGCCCGGCTGCACCGTAAAAGCATGCCACCCCACGCTACGCCATACTGAAACCCGCACACAAACGGCTCGCCCCCAGCCACCCAAACGAAATTCCATCAAGCTAGCCCATTACCTACCAGCGACGGGTCTTGACAGCCGCTCAGCCTGATAGTATACGTTTGTTCATAGAACGCTTTCGTCCGATAAATCTGCTTCAGTCACCCGTTGGATTCTCCATTTTGGCTTCGATGTCCTGCGTCCATCCCGATGCGGCTCGGGTCGCCTGGAACCTCCGCCGGGTCATGGCCCGCGCCGGCCTCACGTTCGAAGACGTCGTCTCGGCCACCGAGCTCGACGAACGCACCGTGCGCGGCATCGTCCGCGGCACGACGAACCCCCACGCACGCACGCTCCATAAATTGGCAAGTGGCTTGGGCGTGCCGATGGACGACCTGTTCCAATCGTCCGGCAACAATTCGCCCCGGCGATTCGACCGCGCCACCAACATGTTGATTGAAGGCGTGGTGGCCAATAACCCCAAAACGTTCACGAATTGGTCCGAAGCTAATTTTGATGAGCTCTACAGCCGCTTCGGAACTGGCGGCCAACTCACCGAAGACGGCGTTCTGGACGCAGCCCAAGCGATGAACGCCAAACGCGATGTGCAGCGGCAAGTTAGCGTCATCCTCGAAAGCAGCGACGCCGAATTGCTCTCCCAATTCGTGAGCATGCTTTACGGCCGCGTCACTTCCGCCACGCTACAACCCCCTTTAGCGTCGGCGGCCACGCCGAATCTACACAAATAGGATCAGCCTAGCGTAAAGACGACAACGGGTGGCTGGGGTCGAGCGATCCACCGACGCGAAGCGTTGGTCGGCGAGCTCCCAGTGCACTCGCACTTAAATCGGCCGGCACACCGCCGCCGCCGTGTTATTCAGTGCCTGCCGCTCAATGAACACTACCTGATACTGCTCGCTGGCCGCATCCGTAATCACATCCCCCACGGCGAGCGTCGTCGACGCAAGCGGCGCGGCATCCAAATGGAACACAACGTCGGTGGCCTGCAATTGCACGTAACGCTCCACGTTCCGTTGCCTCGACTGTGTCAGCGGCCGTCGCAGCGTCGGCACATCGGCAACCGCCGGATCCGTCGTCGGCGTGTACGTTACCAACTCCTGGTTGTCGAACACCGAAAAATCTAGCGTTGGATTTGGCATGGTGGTGTCTCACGTAATCCCTTGCGAACGAACTTCAAATGGCTCCGCTTCGACTAGCTTTTGATCGCACCAATCGATCGTCCGCTGCAGCGCATCGGCATATTCCTGCCAGTGCACGCGTTGTCCGTCGATCCAATACGTCGGCTTCGGATCAGCCCGCAAAGCATCCAGTTGCGTAAGCGTTTGGCTGCGAATCGATTGAATTTGTTCAACATCGGTCATCGGGAAACAAGCCTCACGAAAAATCGGACGATCACCGAATCGCCGAATTCAGGAATGAACACGTAACGAATCTCGTACTCCGCTCCGAGCCTCGGGAACGAACCGTCCGGGTTCGCCAGAATCTGGTGGCAGAAGTTGTATCCCGCCACGTCGACTTCCCATAATCCGCCGGTTTCCAACGCATCCAGGAGCACTTCGTCCACGTCAAGCGCAACGCAATCGTGCCCGCCGACGACGGTGCGCTCATCTGGGTCGCAACGATCGACTTCGTAAATCGAATAGCCAACCGCCGCCACCTGGTCGGGCCGAATGCACACGCCGCTGTCGTCAACGATCCGCGCCATCAACACAGCCGAGCCGTTTTCGAAAACCGCTTCACGAACTTCTCGCAGTTGCTGCATCATTGGAAACTCACGCTGCTGTTCCCGCGGGAGAGCCGGAGGGCCAGTCATAGTTCTGGCCCTCCGCTCTTCACGCCTGGCTGTGCATAGTTCACAACCAAGCGCTCAACCCGCGGTGACTCTATGCGCTTTCACAAAAATCAACCGGTGTTCTTAACGACGAACCGCGGATTCAGCACGGCGGCCGCTCCGCGTTCGCTCGCCTTGAACCGCAGCACGATGTCGTTGTTGAAGTCCGCCTCGCTGCCGAGCGGCGCTTGCGTCACGGTGATCGGCCAGTTCTCCATGTAGGCGAACGCCCGGCGGAAATCGCCGACGAACCAATACTTCTTGGCATCCGCCGCAGCCACGCCCGAGGCGATCAGCCGCCGGTACGCCAACCGGCTGTCATGCACGCGATAGCCCGTAAGCGGATTGGCCGACACGGTCGCCGTCGAAGAACCAGCCGCCGTAAACGTCAGCTCGGCGGCCGAGAACACGCGGTGCGCCGCGTGGCGATACGCCGGCATCACGAGCACCGTCGTGCCCCGCACCAGCACCGGCTCGCCCGTGTTCGGGTCGAGGATCTCGGCAAAGAGCTGCTCGGCCGCATCGACGTTCGTCCAATCCACCAGCTCATTCGTCGCCAGCGAATTGATCCAGGGCGAACTGGTCTGATACGTGTCGTAGCTCGTGCCCTTCCACTTGTAGTTGTTGGTCACGCCGATCACCAAGTCGATCAGCCGCTTCTCCTTGTTGAGGCCGAGCACCTCGCCCACCTCGGCGGCACGGCTCAGCACCAGGTGCGTGCGATCGAAGAAGATGGCCTCCTTCGTTACCGGCACAATGAAGCCCCGCTTCGTCGTCGACGGCGTCTCGATGTAGTCCTCGCCGAAGCCGAGATGCGGGTACGGCATGCCGGGCGCAACTTCGTCGATCGTATCCGCGACGCGCGAAATGCCCGGGATCTTTTCGCCGTCGAGCCGCGTCGGAATCGTATCGACCAGCTTCGAAACGACAAACGCCTCCTGCAGGTAGGCCTCCAGGATCTTCGAATAGATCACCTGGCCCGTGATGTTCAGGAAAGCCGTCACATCGACCGCGCCAGACGATTCCAACACATTCACACTGCCGGCGCTGCGCGGATCGAGCAGCCGCACCCATTCGTGGCCGTCCGGCACGATCGCTTCCGCCAAGTCGCGGATGCTAAAATCCTCCGGCTTCAAATGTCCCTCGCGGAGCGCTTCCGAGAGATGCGTTACGGTTTGTTCGGCGCCGTCGAGATCGTAGCGCCGCTTCAGTTCGCGATATTTCAAAGTCACGGTTATTCTCCTGTATGAAAAATGTGAATTTCTCTCACGTAAAGGCGCGAAGACGCAAAGAGGAAATCACCACAACGGCACAACGAGCACGACGGAAAAGATGGAATCGATCCGAAGCACAGATTCCTTCGCCTACTATCCTTCGTCGTGTCCTTCGTGTCGTCGTGGTAAATGAATGATTTAAACACTTCGCGCCTTCGCGCCTTTGCGTGAGATCCGAATCGTGAGGACTACAAAACGGCTTGCGGGCCGCCCTTGAGGACCGAGCTGACGATATCCACCAACACGCGTGTTCCCGCGGGGTTCAATCGCTTCGCGCAACGGCCCACCGCGGCGTTCGCATTGGTTACTTTGGCGACCGTCTGATTCAACAGCGCCGTACCGCCGCCGTTTTCGTCGGCCGCCAGCAAGTCGCCCACTTCGAGCGTCGCGCTGACGCAATCGAATTCGAAAACGCCCGTGGTCGCCACGCGGATCGGCTGCGTGTCGCCGCTGCGCGAAGCCTGCATCGCGACGCCGGCAAAGATGTCGTGGAACAATTGCTGATTCGAGATCTCGGTGCCCTGATCGGCTTGAGCCGAAGCGGGCTTGGCATCATCGACGTCGAGATACACCAAATCGCCAATTTCAATGACGGTCGCCGAATCGACCGGCAACATCACCGGGCAGGTGTCGCCGTAACGCCAACGCATCGTGTTTGCCATGACAATGTCTCCTGATTATGTGAGTGAGGTTGTTTGAGTAAGTGAGTAGGTGTTTACGTAAGTCAGCCCGTCACGCGCCGCGAACTGCTGCCGCGAATTCCGCCGCGGTGCGAACAGGGCGACCACCCGCACAGGTGACAATCGCGAGTTGATCTCTGGATTTCGGCCGCCGATCGAAACTCGACCGGCCATTCGTCCAACGCGTGGCCGACCGAATAAGTGCCGCGCGTTCTTCGATAAGTCGGCGCACGCTCGCTTCGTCGGCCGCTTGCATCAACGTCTCCACAAATTTCGGACTGACGAGGTGCGAATCGACGACGCCGTCCTTGGTCGGCAACGGCAGGTCGTATTCCTGCAAGAGCTGGAGAATCTGCTCGCGGCGCCGACCCGCGGCCTCTTCCGCCGTCATCTCATCCAACTGCCGCCGCAATTGAGCGAGCTGCGATTCGTACTCCTGCGCGATTTCGCAAATGAGCTCGGGCCGGCGCTGGCGAAGCTCATCGATCGTCAATGCGTCGAGCGTCGAGAGCCTAGGGTCGAGCGCCGGACGAGCGGCGCCATTCTCTGGCTCTCGACTCTCGACCCTCGACCCTCGACCATCCACATGCTCATACAACCCACTCGTCGTAGCTGGGTCCGCCACCAGATCGATGCTCTGTACCTTCGTAATCGTCTCGACCACTGTTTCGCTGCCGTCCCGCGTCGTGCGCGCGAGCACATTGTGCGACATGCCGACGTTCTGCGGCGCATGCTCGGCATCCAACACAAGCTGCTCCGACAACGCGTGCCGCGGGTTGAAATGCAGGTCGCCAAAAAGGCCTTCCCCAGCACGAAACTGCACGCCGCGCACCACGCCCAGCCGATCCTGATAGTCGCGCGGCGAGAGCGGATGGCCTTTCGGATGGTTGATGTTGACCTTCGCCCCTTCGTACAGGCCGATGGCCTCTTGCAACGCGCTGCTCGCGGTACCGCCGGCCGTTGCGCGACGTGAGGCCAAGCAGCTTTACGCCGCGAATGACGCCCGCCTCGCGATCGACTCGCAGCCGCTGGCTGCTTGAGTCGACGTATTCCTGTAAGAGTTCCGACATGTGATTCCTCCGGATTCGTGTGAGTAGGTGAGTAAGTGAGTTGGTAACAGTTGATTACCTACTCACTTACTCATCCACTCACGTACTCACTTGAATTACCAACAAAAAAAGCCCACCAGAAAGCACGTTTGGCTTTCCGATGGGCTCGACTCGATACCCGCACCCCGCAAAGCGGAGACGAGCTCGATGCGATACCGTTTTAGCTATCGGCTGTCGGCTATCAGCTGTCGGCCAATCGTTCTGTCCGATAGCCGACAGCTAACAGCCGATAGCTCATTTAATCATCCTCTCAATCGCTACGCGGATGTGTTGGATGCGGCCGTCCTGCACGCTGAGCGTGAGGCCGGCCTCGCCGTAAAATCCGCGCTGCGACAAATCGGCGATCAGCTTCGCGAGCGCCGATTCGATCTGCTCGATCTTGTTGCCCTGCGACATCGTTTGGGTGCGGGTTTGAATCATGGCCGCTACTATATCAACTGTACAAATAAATACCAGATGCGATTTTCGGCCACCCCCCCGCCTCGTGGCACGGACTTCAGTCCGTGCGAAACTACTACGGATAATAGTCCGTGCCGGGGTGGAGTGGGACGGACTTAAGTCCGTCCTACGGCGGTGTATTAAACCAATGGTCCATCCACCCGGCGCGGTAGACGCTTCTGGAGCTAAGGAGATACCAGCCTTCTGCGGATTCGCCGCGATGTAGTCGCGATACACCAAGAGCTGTTCTAAAGATCGAACGATGTGATCGTAACTCTCTGACTGCCAAAACCGACCTGTTCGCCCCACTTCCAAATTGCAGTTCCGGCTCGAAGCGCCTTTCATCCGGCGAAGAACCTGTTCAAGGTCCTGGGAGGGCTCAGGCACGATTAGCAAATGAACGTGGTTGGGCATAATCACAAAATCACCAACGTGGTGCGAATCACCATCGCCGGAAAGGATCTGACTCCGCACGATCGACTGGCAATCGAACTCGGCCAATTGGCATTCCCCCATGCCCCGATCGAGAAAGTCTTGCATCTTGCCGTTGAAATGCTTGTGATACTGAAATTGATCCGCGGGCGTGAGGCGGGCGACCGCTTCAGCAATCTTTCCCAGTTTGGGATCGAAACCTGGAACACGGGCGGCAATCCAACGACGACACTCATCGTCCCACGCTCGCGCGACGTCGACCGGAATGGAGTCGCCTAGTCTGAAGGTGACAAAATAAGTCGCCCCTTTTTGCCGCCAATGCGGCAAAGATCGCTGGTAAATTCGGATAGCACGCTGCTCATCGAATGGAATGAACGGCGGACGCTGCATTGTTCGTGACACGGATTGTATCCAAGTGGCACGGACTTAAGTCCGTGCTACGCGAGTAGTACGAAATTTAGTCCGTACTGATTGGTATTATTGTAGTACGGACTTAAGTCCGTACCACGTTTGCGGTAGCCAGATTCTTCTGCTCCTGGTCGTAATCCAAACCCAAATGCTGGCTCCACGTTTGCGGTGAAAGCACGCCGTGGCTGTAGGCGATGCGGTCGACCTGCGCTTGCTGCAGTTGGTCGCGCACTTGGAGCGACGGCGGCACGGCCTGAATGTGAACGAAGTCGTGCACATTGCGCGGCAGGCGGCCCGCGGCCACGGCGTTGTCGATCACGCGCCGCATCACGGCCTTGTCGTGCTCGATCATGCTCATCTGCAGACGCTCGAACATCTTCATCGCGGGGCCTTCGGCCACGAGCGTCGAGGCGAAGTTCGCATTCGAGGCGTCGGAAGTAAACATAAATTCGGGCATCACGAGCCGGGCGGCGATCGCCCGCAGCTCGGCCTGCAACACGGCGACAAAGCTTGAGGCGTCCAAGCCGCGGGCCGGAAAGTCGTATTCCAAGCCGGCCGGCGCGTCGAGAATCGTGCCGGGGCCGTACTGCGAATAATGCCGCGTGCGGCCGGTCGCGCTGCTGGTTGTGGAAGCATCCGCATTGTTGGCCACGAACTGTTCGATCCCACTGCGGCTCGCGCCGCGGTGCTTGCGAATCAAGGCAATGGCCGATTGGATTTCGGCCACGACGCTCATGTTGCGCAACAACCGCTCGGCCCGCCGCAGGTTTTTGCGCACCGGCGTATACAATGGCAGGCCGCGCTTGACGTTGAAATCGACGTTCGCGCGGCGATGCTGCACGTCATTGGTCTCGATGAATTCGCCGTCGACGTAATAGCCCAGCACATTCTCGACATCCTCAGCATCGGTCTGAATTCCGAAGCTCGCGGAGGAATCGCTTGCCAGGCCGGACGGCGTCAGCACCTGGTCGGGTTCAATGAAGCGGACTCGCGTCATCCCGGCGGCATCACCGAAGAACCGCAAAAACGCTTCGCCGTCGCGATCGATCCGGCGGACGATTTCTTGCTGCCGCAACTGCCAACGATTCTCTTGCTGAAAGTCGTCGAGCAGCCGTTGGACTTGCATCGCCACGTCCGTGGGCGCTTCCATGCCCTTGCAAATGGCGGCCCGGTAACTGTGGCCGGGACCGACGATGTAGCTGATGCGATTCTCGTGGCCGTTGATGGCGAATTCGTTCGTCGCCGCCAGGCCGCGGCATTGGGCGCGAATCTCGGCGAGCGCCTGTTCGCTCATGGCGCCGCCCGGCCGGGACGAGGAATTGCTCGTTGCGCCGACTGGCAGCCACCATCCGCCGTCCTGGCCAACGTACGCCTCGCGCGGATCGACAAAGTCGTCCCACAGGGCGTCGAAGATTTCGAGCAGGCGGGATTCGAGGGAACGGTGCATGTTGTGCGATTGCGATTGTGTGCTCATCAGTTTAATCCTGTTTGTTTTCGATTTTGAGATCGGTGATTTCAGAAGTGGCTAATGACAAATCACCAATTTCAAATGGCAAATTGGTTCGCTCTGTGCTCTCTGTGACTCAGTGGTTAACTCTTCTTATTCAACCGAGAATCAATCGGTCTCCCAAACCATCATCGCGGTGGCCCGAACTCTGGAAGTCTTCGGCGAGGCGAAGCGCCATCTCCAGCGCGTCGGGGCCGTCGTCGTACGCGGCGGTTGGGAAATCACGAAGCTGTTCGACCAGGAGCTTGGTCGCCGGCGAGTCGGCCAAGAACTTCAACCGACGTCGCGATAAATAAGGACCAAGCCGCCGAATCCGGAGCTCTTTATTGACGTAATTGTGGATCCCAACCGGCACGATGTGGCTGATCTGCTCGCGTGCGAACTCCGCAGCGAACTCGCCGCACAGCAATTCCTGAAACTGGTTCGCTTCTACACCGAACGCATCCGGCGGAAATCGCTGGCAGAGCGCGACGCCGTCGGCCACCATTTGCGGCGTGGGCCGGCGGGCCATGTCGGCTTCTGCGTAGATCACGCCCCGCACGTCGATCCCCAGCAGGACATACGCGGAATAATCGCCGTGCGCCGCGTCGCGGCCTTTGCTGGGGTCGAGCGCGATCGTGCGGACGGTGAGCTCGGCGGGCCACGCGTCGAACCAGATGTCGTCGCCAAAATACGAATCGGGCCATTCGCAGAATTCCGGGTTGGCGGGCAGGCTTTGCTTTTCGCGCTCGAACGCCGTCTGGCCAATCTCGACCCGCATCTGCATCAGTGTGTACAGGTCCTCGACCTCGGGCCAAAGAACCACCGCGCCCGCGTCCATTTCCGCGCGGTGCTGTTCGTAAAACTGGCGCCTCGTGCTTCGCGTGGGGGTTGTCAACGTCGCAGTAGATCGAGTCCCACTCGTCCCACAGAGCGGTATTCGTCGCCGCCGATTGGATCGAAGAAAACTCGCGATGTCCACCCTGCGGAACGGTGCAATTCGAGCGCGAGCGCATCGCGGTGGAGCGCGGTTGCCAGATTGACGATGTTGGTATCCTTCGTGCCCGCGTTCAAGAGCGTGCCCTGGAACCATTGCCGCGAGGTCTCGCGCTGGCCGGCGGAGGAGATGTGCGAGTCGTTCTGCAGGTCGTCGCAAATGATGAGCGACGGTCGGTCGGCCGATCGGCGGCGGCCGCGCACGCTTTGGCCCGTGCCGAAGGAATCGAGCGCCACGCCGTTGGCCAGCTCGATCGAAGTGGCCCGCCAATACGCGCCCACACCGGCTGCCCGCGGATAGTCGCGATGCAAGAACGTGTTCCCAATGACTTCGGCCTTGATGTTTTCCAGGTGAATTTGTGCTTGCTCCATCGTGTCGCAGACGATCCAGATGTAGGGCTCCCAGCCTTCGAGCGCGGCGCGGAGCACGTAGCACAACGTGGCGATCGTCGATTTGGCACTGCCGCGCGGGCCGATGACGTTGATCTTCGCACCACGTTCCAGGTGGATCACGTCGAGCAATTCGCCCAGCCACCGGTGCATGGCCGAGGCGGGCTTCGCGAAGTGGTTGGTTAGATACTTGCGGCCCCAGGCGAGCGTGGTTTGCGGACGATCCAGTGCGGCAAGTTCGGCTGCGCTCGCCGATCCGTCGGCCAGCGCACCGGTGACGCTGGCGCTCAACCGCCGGAACGTCGCCGGTGGGATGAGCGTGCCTCGCTCGTCGGTGGGTAGGTGGTGCATGACAGGTCCTAGGCAAAAACCCCAGAACAGTTCACGGATGTTTTAGCGTCGTCCGCCAGGACGAATTTACTGCCCAAGGCAGGCCATATTGGCACTGGATTCGGCGTTGCCGCCGACGCTAATGGCGGTTGTGGGATAGGCTCTAATAACAATCCTGTAACTCATGGCCTTCGGTGATCGGGTCGCTCGCATCGAGTTCCTGGCTCGGCGCCGTTTCCCACGCATCGTCAGCCATCTCGTCGATGAGCTTGGTGTATTCTTGGAATCGGGCGATCATGCGTTCGCGGTCCTCGGCATCCCGGATATTGTCGTTCAGCGTGTCGCCAATGATCGCCAGGAAGGCTTTCAAGTGCCGCGACGTAACCGTGCCGGGGCTGCGCTTTGCGAAGCGTTCGGGCGAGCGGCGCTCGAGCCACCAGACCGAGGCCCGCCAGTTCTTCACGTCTTTGACGACTTCGCGGACCACTTTCATATGCGTAAGTTCAATCGAAGCCTCGGCGCGCCGGACGGCGACGCTGAACTCCGGGTCGTGGCGCATCGCGCGGGTAAGATCGATCACCGAGCGGCCAATGTAGTGGGACGCCGTCTCGCGGTCGCAACCGACCGAAAGGACGGCGCGGACTGTTTCTTTTTGTTCGGAGGTAAGTTGCATGGGAAAGTAGGTATCGGGTGTCAGGTGTCGGGTGAATCCATTTAGCCCCCGGTCATTGACCGGGGGCTAAATGCGTTCGCTCCGGTGTATTCAAATGAAACGACCGCGCGGCCGGCGGCGCTGCGGTAGGTGGGGAAGCGCTTGTTGCCGCGCTGGCTGGAGCCGCCGGTCTTTTTCACGTTGACTGTTCTCCAGGACGGCGAGTGTTGGCAGTGGCGGATCAGCGCCGGGTGGCTGCTGGTGACGTTGATGCGATGTCCCTCGGCACGGTGCAACTCGGCCACAGCGGCGACGGCCCGCATGCCAATGCCGATGCCTTGGTAATCGGGCAGCGTGACGATCCGCGTGAAGCGGCGGTGGTTCTTCTTCGTGATCACCGGGACGGTCGCACAGAAATTCACGGGCACGCCTTCCCAGGTGGTGAGGTAGCACCGTGCGCCGGGCGCGAGCGATCCGCTCAAATAGTGATGACGCTTAAACAGTTGCCAAGCAGCCAGCTTGCAGCGATGGATTTCCAGCTCGATCGTGGGGCGGCGAAATCGGCCCCCGGCAGAGCCGGGGGCGGTCCTCGTGAGCTCGCGGGTGGCCATGTCGACAATCCAATCGGGCTCGAGCCAGTCGGCCACGTCGTAGTGGCACGTGACGGCGACGAACCGGCACGGGATGCTGCCGCGGCGGATGCCCTTGGAGATGGCGGTCGAGCAGACCTTCGCCACGTTGCGATCGACGACGCTGGTGAATTCGTCGAAGACGACGAGGGGCTTGGCGTCGGCCGTAAGGCCGAATTTCCCGCCGCTAGGTTCTGCCTTGCGGCAGACGCCAACCGATAAAGCCCGCGCCAGATCACAACGAAATCGTTCGCCGTTGCTGAGGATGTGGTACGGTTTGATCCACGAGGGTGGTGAACCGAAGCCGACGGCAGTGAACAAATCGGTGACGTGCCGCACTGAAAGCGTGCCGAAGCAATCAACGACGGCGCGGTCGGTCGGCCAGTCGGCGCTCGCGTACAAGTTCTTTTTGAACGCGCGGCGAGCGATCGTGCTCTTGCCGCTGCCGGACGGGCCGACGACGAGACCGATTTGCCAGTTTTCGTCGGCGCCGGGCACATCGACTTCGAAGTGCTCGGTCGCTTTGGCGGCCATCGGCACGTCGAATATGCCGGCGACTTGCTGCACGCGGAACGAATCGTGAATGGGACAGGAGACGGTGAGTTTGATGGAGGGCATGGGAAGAATTGGGTGTCGGGTGTCAGGTGTCGGATTAGTGGATTAGCGTCGGCCGCCAGGCCGAATTTAGTGCCGCAGGATGTCTTCAGTGCTTGACAGCAGTTGATTCGGCGTTGCCGCCGACGCTAACAAATTCACAAAGTTAAAACGCGGCAGCGGTAGCCTTGGGCGCGCATGCGCTCAAATATGGTGCGTTGATCGGTTTCGTCGCGGCATTCGACGACGACTTGATAGCTTTCGGGTATGGGGACTTCGGGTAACTGATCGAGTTGTGGCGATGAACCCCCGGCAGAGCCGGGGGCTGACTGCGATAACTCTTCGAGAAGCTTTTCGACGGCGGCGTTTTCGGTTTGCACTTCGGCGAGCAGGCTTTGCAGGTTTTCGTCCTGCACGGTCGCCATGGCAGCGAGTGGGTCGTGCGTGAGGAGAATTTTGTCGGCCTCCTGTTCATCGACGTCGAGAACGAGTACCGGGACGACGGCGTCCGGCGTCGTCTCGGCGCGGAGATGGCCGTCGATGAGCATCAGCGTGCCATCGGCGAGCTCGCGGGCCAGGAGCGCATCGGCATAGCCCACTTCGGCCAACACGCCGCGGAGCGCGTCTTGTTGTGCCTGCGGATGGAGCCGCCAGTTGCGCGGGTTGGGTTTGAGGTCGCCGGCGCGTACGCGGCGAAGTTCTTGGATGCGGTCGCGGATTTGCATGATTTGTCCGTTGTTCGTTGTTAGGAGAGCAAGTCGCGGATCGTTGCTTGTAACTCTTTGATGTCAGCGCGGATTTCGGTGCGCAGGGCGTGGTGTGCTTGTTCCAGCGAAATGAGGCGGGCGCGGATTTCGGCCAGGTCGGTTGCGTGGGCATACACGCGGCCGTTGCGAGGCTCCTCATCATGACTTGCCTCGCGGTGCGCGAGCAGCTTGAAACCGCCGAGCGCGAGCGTGCCGAGTGTTCCGAGCAAAACGGTAGCGACGGGCCAGTCCATTTGTGCGTTCTGATTCAGGAGTAAATTGGTATGGCGGGGCTTTCACGGGTCCAAGTGTGGAAGGCGGAGTGCGGAGTGGGGAATGACGGAACTCCGACTTCCCCCTTCCGCACTCCACACTTCCCCATCGCGTCTTACGGTCCTGGCGCTGCGGGGATCACGGGGGCGGCCGTTTCCGAAGCGCCGGACGCGGACGCGCTCGTGCTGCCGCCGATCGTGGCATCGGTGCGGGTGGCCGAATAATACGTCGTGAGGTTCGTCGGCCAGGGATGCAGCTCCGGCAATTCCGTGACGGGAATTCCTTCGGCGAGCACTTCAAGCTGGTCTTCGGTGAACACGCGGTCGAGCCGCGGGACCGTGTCGACCATTTCGGTTTGCGTGAAGAAGTCGCCGGGGTTGTAGCCGGAGAAATCAGCATCGGTGAGCGCGAAGCCGTCGGCGCTGGCGATTTCCCGCGTTTTGCCGAAGAGCTCGATCGCCATGTTGGTGTACACCCGCTTGATGTACTGGCCGACCTGACCGGCGAAAGCGGTGGAGATCTCCATGCTCTTGCGGTTTTCGGTGTGCTGCATGGCCTCGGCGAGGGAGATGAGAATCAACTCCGACCAACGGCGCATGAAGGGATTGCGAACCAGGAAGAACGGCGTTGGAAAAACGCGGAACACTTCACCGGCCGGGCGGGCGTGGATGACTTCCATATTGTTTTGGCCCGGCGGCACGGCGCGGCCGGCGAGGATGTTGGCCGCGCGGATGTAGAGCTTATGAATCCGCTTCACCGTGTTGATGGAGGGCGGAATTCGCAAGTCGGCATCCTCATGGTGCATGATGTGGAACAGGTTGCGGCCGACGAGGTAGGTCCAATCCAGAATCTGCGGATTGAGGCTACCGACATCGTTCGACCAATTCGGCACGGCGTAACCGGCTTTGCCGAATTCGCCAACGTTGTACCAGAGGACGGCATCGGTGTTGGTGACGGGCATGGGAGGGGCTCCTTGGGGTTAGGTGTCAGGTGTCGTGTAGAACGGACTTCAGTCCGTTCAGGCTCACGGACTGAAGTCCGTGCTACTTGGCGGCGAGGAATTGCTTGATGAGGGAATCTTGGGCTTGGAGGACTTCGGTGGCGCCGGGGTACTTTCGGGCGACGTGTTCGCTGGCCCATTGGTGGGCTTTGGCGAAGGAATCTTTTTCCACGGGGACGTAATGGGTTTCGGGCACGGCGCGTTGCGGCGGCGGCGGGCTGTCGATGGCGACGGTGCGCGGCATGGTCGTCGAATTAGGCGCAGCGGTAACGGATTCGACCTTGCGGTCGACGCTAAGGCGTTTCTTCACGCGGCGGCCGACCAAACCGCTGGCGATAACGACAGCAATGGCCAATGGGCCGCTTAAACCGAGCGTGCTGACGGCGAGTTTTCCGATCGAGATGCCTTGGAGAATTCCCTCGCGGGCCGCGGCGATTTGCGCGACGTGTTGCTTGACGGAGTCGACAACCGAGTGCACGGATTCGTACCGCGACGACAGCTCGTGGAGTTTGGTTTCGACTTCCGTCTTTAATGCCAGCGGCTTGGTGAGCTTGGCGGCATCCGTAGCGCGCAGGTAGCCGTTCAAGTCGCCGTGTTGGAGGTAATCGCCTTTGTCTTGTTTTTTGGCGTCGAGTGCGCGGATGCGCGATTCGAGTTCCGTCAGTCGAGAGCCAGAACCGTTGTCCGGCTCTTGACCGTTGCGTCTTAGCTCTCGCTTCAACACTCGGTTGAGAAACGCTTGCATGGGCCGGCCGCAGGTGGCGTAGGTTTGGCCGGCGCGTTGGCCCCAGACGACGCCGACGAGCTGGCCGCTGGCGTTGAGGACGGCGCCGCCGCTATCGCCGGGGCGGACGGCGCCGGCAATCGTTGTCGATGGGTAAGTCGCGCCGGCGGCGGTGGCATGGCCGGTGATGGCTCCTTGCACGCAGCGAAAGGCTCCATCCGGGCCGAAGCCGCAGGCGGTGAGCGGGCCGGCTGGTTCAGCATCGGCAAGCGTAAGTGGTTCGAGTTCGGGGCGCCGGATAGCGAGCACCGCTAGGTCTTGCGCGTGGTCAAGATCGACCAGCTTCGCGGCGAAGCGTCCGCCACGCGGAAACGAGACGATGATGCGCGCCGTCGAATCATCGAATAGATGGGCGCACGTGAGCACCAGTCCGATCGATGGATCGCGGGCGACGAGCGTACCGCTGCCAAGCGTGCCGTTGTTGACGCTGATGCGGCAGTGTGCTGAGGAATCGACGTTCGCCGTGACGTTGTTGGTGGTTGGACTATCCGCGGCAACTTGCCGCGACGGGCCGGTCGGCGAACAGTTGCCATAGGGGCGCGTGCAAATGCGCTGGCCCGTGAATGGATCGATGTAACATTGCGCCGCAGCATCGGCGCATGCAAAGGACAAAACGATCAACAGAAGGAATCGAACAGAAGTGAACGGAGAGAACAGAGAACTCTGTTTCCTCTGTTGCCTCCTGTTCGAATCGGATTGGTGGTGTTCGGTTTTCATGGTTGGCTTGGTCGAGTTTGCTGGGGTTAAAGTCTTAGCATTGTGTGCGGATGTCGTGGCACGGACTTCAGGATGTTTCCTGCACGGACTGAAGTCCGTTCCACTTGGTTGTTCTGCACGGACTGAAGTCCGTTCCACTTGGTTGTTAGGGGACAAGGGTGAAGGCGTATTCATAAAACGGGCTGCGGGCGAGGTCAGCGGGCTCGGTGAGGCGGTCGGCGAGGTGGGGCACAGGGTCGACGCCGCCGCCGATGCGGTCGGTCATTGCGCAGGCTTGGCTACAAAACGGTGGCCGGCGATCGACGCGAGCGTCTTCAACTTCTGCCCGGACTGCCATGCGCACGAATGGCAGGTGGAGCATGGCGGCGGCCAGCACGGCGGCGTAACCGTAGTCGCAGCCGGCGAGGCGCCGCATCATGGTGATCGAGCGCGTTCGATCGTATTCCGGCCACCGATTGGCTGGGTTGGCGTGGTAAACATCGATTTTTCCAGGGAATTTACGGACCTGGCTGTCGAGCGTGACGGCCCGGCCGCCGTGCCATTCGCGGACCTCGACGCAAAACAAATCGCCATCCCACCAGGCGGCCTTAGCCGCGTGCGAGTGCGTGCCGCGGCCGGCGACGGCGATAGGGCCGCGCCGGCGGAACAGCAGGAGGTCGCCGTCGGAGATGCGAAGCTTCGCCAGGGCGAGGGGGAGGAACAAGGCACCCTCACCCTGCCCTCTCCCAGAAGGAGAGGGTTTTCTCTCGACGAACTGTTGTGGTGTTGTGAGTTGCATGGAGTCCTTCGGTCCGTTTGTGGTGCAGGGTCAAGAGACCCGCGCACAACGTGGTGGGGATTTGTGGTTGAGCTAAACCGCAAGCGGATCGGATGCGTGTTGGCAATAAAAAAAAGCCCGAGGCCGGACATGAAGCGTCCGACCTCGGGCTCTTTGGATACGTTGCTTAGTGCACCGCTCCGCTGGATACCGTTCAGCGTTGGGAGGAGCCTAGCACAGGTGGTGGTCCAATTTCAACAAAAATCTTTTCGGGAAAATTAGGGCGGGAAAAACGCGGGTGCAGAGCGGGCGAACAGCCGAAAGCTTATTGATGACTGCGCGGCTATTTGGCCGTGGGAGGCCTCTCCGAGGCCGATGGCGTGTTGCGATTTCTACGCTCCATCGGCGTCAGAGACGCCTCCCACAGGCTCATTTTCTGCGCAGGTCTCGATAAGACGCCGCTCCCGCTTGGTTCAGTTTCGTGTGGAACGGGCTTCGGGCCGTTCGGGTGCACGGACTAAAGTCCATGCTACACGGGCTCACGGACTGAAGTCCGTGCTACTCGGCAGGTGGCTTTAGCGAGAAGTTGCCTGGCCGGGTCGGCTGGCGATGTATTGCGATTGCTGAAGCGCGCCTTGCGACTGTTGATTGTTGGTCGACAACATCGGGCCCTGCTGTGAATCATACATGGGCGCGAGTTGGCTGTTGATTTCGGATTGCTTCGGACGCCAGGCGGTGCCCGTGGCGTTGTCGACAATCAAGCCGGGCACTCCGCCAATGACAATGTTGCCGAGAACCCAGGGGTTCACGGTGGAACGAATCGGTACTTCGGCCGGCGCGTAGCCAGGCGCTTCAATCGTGGCGGTGTATTGCGCGGGTAAGAAGTACTTGCGATTCGCTTTAGCGAAACGACGCCGGGTGTCATTAACGAGGCCACAGTGCGCCCCTGTTTGTCGTGAATCGTTACGTGCGCGTTGGATGGATAGCTGTCGATTGCGACGTTCGCGCTTCGGCCACTGACGATCGAGGCGCAGCCGACAAGCATTGAGCAAGTGAAGACACTGAGAACCGAAACAATGGCGGCAGTGGTTTTCATTGCACGACGAGAAGCCTCGAAGTTATTCGACGAGATCGGGAAAGGGCCGCTGGTTGGCGATTAGTGCGATGCCCCAATCGTGTTAGTCGGCACAATCGAGTACCGCAGTAAAGAATTCTCCACCATGGCAAGTGGGTGAAAGCATTGATGGAATGTAATTCACGCCTGCTCAGTAGAAAACCCGGATGGCCTCTAGTGTGGGAGGCGTCTCTGACGCCGAATTCTTGTAGGTTCGCGGCACGTCATCGGCCTCAGAGAGGCCTCCCACAGGGGTTTTCTACTGAGCAATTCACGCCCAAAATCAAGTTGAATTCAAATCATCTGCTGCGCGTGAGGGGCAGCTAGCTTAGCTTGTGGATGTGGTCGGACTCTGCTAGATTGGCGGTCTCGGCAACCGATGAGACAGCACTCTTTTGCTGTCTACTTTGTAGGGCGGGCTATAGCTCAGCTCGCCGCAGCGAGTCGCGTGTGGCGACCTGGATAGAGCGGTCGCCGCGGCAACAGGTCGCGAGGCACAAGAAACGAATCAACTCGGGGTGTAGCTCAGCCTGGTAGAGCGCTTGGTTCGGGACCAAGAGGTCGCAAGTTCAAATCTTGTCACCCCGATTTTT
>CAWIXI010000002.1:0-23785 GCA_963840025.1 uncultured Planctomycetota bacterium
CTTGCCTTTAGCGATGCATTCCACCTCGGGGGCATGCACGCTGTAGACTTTGTTTTTGCTGCTGCGTGTTTGAGCGAGCAAGCGCTCTGCCAAGGCGACTAGCTCGCCGAGCCGCTCATCAGCGATTCGGCCTTGAATGGCAGGCGCTTTGCGCTGGATGTCCCGCAGCACGCGGCCCAGGATCGTCTTCAGTTGACGGGTCATCTTGGCGGCCCGCTTCATCTGCCGCGCTGCGGCGTAGCGGCCCTGCCTGGCCAGCAGCTTCTGGCCCTTGAAACGATAGTTTTGGCGAAGAGTGATACCCAAAGATCGGGCCCGGCGGACTAGCGCCAGCCGCATCTTGTGATACAGTCGGGCATCGGTCGGAAAGGCGATCGCCTTTTCCTGGACCGTCGTGTCGACGTTCACCTTCTGAAACTCTCGGGGCCTGACCGCTTTCATGGCCAGCGCGGTGTGGATCGTCGCCTCCAATAACTTCTCCAGCCGCTCGGCGCCGACCCGCTTCCGCCAGCGGCTCAAGCTCGAAGGATCGATTGGCAATTCGTGCTGCATGTACTGGCAGCCGCAGAAGAACTGCCAGTACGGGTTCTCCACCCAGCGGGCCACCACCGATTCGTCGCTCTCGTCAAAGGCGTGCTTCAGGTACAACAGGCCGACCATCAGCCGGGTGTTGACTTGACTAGCAACGACGTCAGTATATGGCGACATGGATGGTGGCGCATTCACGGCTCGTCCATCCGATCAGGGCAATCGCATCTAATCAGAACGAGTAGCATTATTGCGTCGTATTGCGGGGAGTCCAGCGGCCGTTGGGAGCGGCCGCGGCGGCAGCATTCCTAGCACGGAGGTCGGCGCGTGACGGCTACAAGAACGTCTGTAATTCTTACACACTTTAATTCGCTCACCGACCCGCGAGTGGAGCGGACCAGACGGCATCGCCTGGGCGCTTGGTGGCGATCGCGTTGTGCGGGGCGATCTGCGGGGCCGGCCGTCAAAGGCCATGATTCGGTGTTCCAGTCACCTGGGCGAGGTGTTGCCCTGCCATTTGTTTCTATTCCGACGCTTTTTGGTTCGGGACAAAGCACCGGCACAGCCTAACCCGCTCCATCTGGGGCCTCTTGCCCGGTGATGGAGGATCTTACTATTTTCCTCAGCAATTAATTGTTGCGCAGGTGAGTCTAGGTATAAAGAGTAACTTTTTGAGATTTCTCAAAGCCGACGAACGAACACAGCTCGTGAAGCTGGGCAAGAAAAATGGGCTCTGGCAACCGGCAACTGATCACCATCGTCACTTACTCCACTTTCCGCCGCTGGATTCGTAAAGATGAAGGAAAAGGTCCGATACGCAATGGCGGGCCACGCTTGGCGACCACCCTGCGGGAACTTGTGGAGATGACTCGCATTTTTTGTAGCAGGACGCCATCTGAATTATCTCTTCACACCTTCGAGAACGGCTGCTCTCGAAATCGCTCGCGAAATTCACGCGGCGTCATTCCTTTCGCTTGGCGGAAGCGGCGATTGAAGTACGATACTGTCTCATAGCCAACGTCTAGGCAAATGTCGAGAATCGGAAGTTCGGTTTCCAACAGTTTCCGGCATGCCAAGCCGACGCGCTGCTCGTTGATGTAGTGGGTGACGGTGCTTTGCGTCGCTTTCCGGAAAAACCTGCTGAAGGCGGACGGCGTCATACGCGCGACCTCGGCAAGTTCGCTTTGAGACAAGTCTGGATTCGCTAGCTTGACGTGAATGTAGGTGAGGATGTCATTCAGACGTGACTCAACCTTGGTGCGCGACACGCGAGAATAGCTTTCGCTTGCCAAAATCACCGTCTCCTTGAGGCTGGCTGCAAAGAGCAGGCACCGCAGCAAACTGACGAGTCTGTCTGTGGCGGTCTGATCGCGCATCTCAGTCAACATTCGAGCGACCGTCCGCCGCGGCTTGCCAACGAAGCGAATTCCACGTTTGGCACGTTCCAGCAGATTGCTGACCGGCACCATCTCGGGCAGATCTAGAAACGCCTTACCAAAGAGATCGGGTGCGAATTGTATGACGGTGGCTCGATGCGCGTGAAGTTCATCGCCACGCGGCTCGACAACCGCCCAGTGGTGCGGGAGATTTGATCCCAGCATTACCAGGTCGCCCACTCCGTATGACTCCACATGATCGCCGACAAGCCTGGTTCCGGATCCCCGTTCGACGAGGGTCAACTCGATCTCGGGATGGTAGTGCCAGCAATTGGCCGACTTTTTCGCGGCGACTCCGTGGATGAAACGAATCGAGCTGCCTTCCGGCGAGATCAGTTTTTCAAACGCAGGTTTCATAGGAACCTCTATTCGACGCGCCCGCCGCGATCACGATTGCTAGATGAGGGCGACGAGATTGAGGTTGATGAGTGGCACCCCGGCGATACGCCAGGCTGCCGAAGATCTTGAAATAGAACAAGATTTGACCAAATGGGGACCCTGGAACGTCAACTTTTCTCTATTATTGCAAAATCCGTACTAGTTTGGGGGGAATCTCAGCAAGATTTATCGCAAATACTTGGATTAAGCTTAGGCATTATCGAAAGAGCGGGCGTATCCAGTACTAGCCACGGTGAATGCGCGATCCTGGGGGTGTCGGGACACCCGTCGGCCAATCCTCGATGGGTCGCGGGGTCTTGCTAAAACGGATGCACGCATTGGCGATTTGTGAGGCAAGCGTCGCGCCGTTGGCTGTAGTGGTGGACAGACGCTGGGCTCGCGTAACGGCAACTCGGTTTCTCATTTCTCAAGATTCAAGATTGTGGGAAGACTAATGACCAGAAAGAAACACAACTCAAAATTCCGTCAGCGGAGTCTCCGCAGAAGGAAACAATTAGCCGCGCGAATTATGTCCTACACGGCTGCGGCAGGCCTGGGTGCGTTTGCCTTCGGCGAAGCTGCCGATGCAGCGATCGTCCACGTTGATATCCCTGACCAAATTGTCACCGAGGGTAACGAATTCTCGATAAACATGGATGGCGCCGGTTACATCGACTTCAAAATCCAGAATGTCAACTTCGGCGCCAGCTACACACGACTGAGGGTACGTGGTCAGTACGGCACGCTTGACTTGTCCAACCTCGCGAAGGGCAGCGCGTATTATGTGCGTTCGTTTGAGGCCGGTGATGTTATCGGCAACAACGCAACCACGGGTGTGACGAGTGGCGCGGGCCACGTCGCTAAGCAAGACGCAGCCAACTTCGGCAATTTGGTGGACCCGCAGTATGCGGGTGTCCAGCTAAAGGACGGGGGGGGCGACCTGCACTGGGGCTGGGTCCGGATGAGCTGGGATGATACGCTCAACGAGGCGACGATTTATGATTACGCCTACGAGACCGACCCATCCAGCCAGACCGACATGATAGCTGGTGCGATCCCTGAGCCTGCCTCGTTGGCGTTGCTCGCTGCTGGCCTAGGCGCCTTGGGGCTGCGGCGTCGCACGCGGTGATTTTTACAACGGAAGCATATAGTATCGCCAAGCTGAGAATAGAGGATCGCGCCCACGATCGTCCGCAGGGCGTCTTCCGCACTTTTCTCCGCGGAAACCTGTAAATCCGCTATTGGCAACATCATGTTTTATCTCTGGAACGTGAAAAGACCTAATGACCAGAGAGTAAATGCAGTTTCGAGGATCTGAGATTGCATCGTGTCACACCATGCTTTGTTGGTGGGAGTGGTTTCGTTGCTTCGAGAATTAATCTTTTGGGCAGGTCGATTTGGCTGCGCCCCAACCACTGGAGATCAGTGCGGGTTGAGTTCGTCGTCGAAAGGCAGGAACGATCAATGAAAAAAAAGACATCACGTTCGGATAAACGTCATCGGAAAGCGGTCCGCAACCAGAAGCAAATGGCCAGACGACTAGCATCCTACGCGGTGGCGGCGGGGCTCGGGGCATTCGGGTGTGGCGAAGCCGCCCGCGCTGCGATCGTCTATACGGATGTTCCAGATTTCACGCTCAATCGGGGCGATCCCGCTGTGGAATTAAATTTGGACGGCGACGCCACCGGAAAACTTGACCTTCATTTTCGCAACAATGCTGGCGGCGCCTGGTACGCCTCGGGTCGGTTCATAGGACTCCCATACCCCGGTAATCCGGCGCCTGTGTCGTATTCGTACGCCTTGACGCGCGCGACGGATCCACCCCAATCCAACCCCGGTTATTATGTGCGGGCTTTCCACCCGAACGACCAGATCGGCCCCGTTGGTGAAGGGATCACGGTCAAAGCCAACCGCACCCCGAACACGACGCAACACGGGTACGGCGTTTTGAAAACGGGCCTTCGCAACTCGTACTCGCCTCCCGACGACAACGGTGACTTCGGCGATATGACCAGCGACCAGTTTGCCGGCATCGCGATCAAAGATCCCAGTGATGGCCTCCATTTTGGCTGGGTGAGGTTAAAGGCTGAATTGCTCACTGTTCCTAGTTATCCGTATTACGCACTCCAATGGACGCTCTACGATTGGGCTTATGAGACGCAGTTGAATACGCCGATTCTTGCCGGTGCAAAGCCAGCGCCGGTCGCGGGTGATTACAACAACAACGGAACCGTCGATGCAGCTGACTACGTGGTGTGGCGCGATCATTTGGATCAAAGCTTGTCACTACCAAATACCGACCCGACGGACACGGATGATATGGTTACGCTGGCGGAGTACAACTTTTGGAGATCGCGGTTTGGCAGCACGACTGGCAGCGGCAGTGAAGCTATACAGGGGAGTACACCCGTTCCAGAGCCAACATCCTTGGCCTTGCTGGCGGCTGGCGTCGGCGGCTCGTTTCGCGTCGGCGTCGTTAATCGGTCCCGGCTCAGGGGGGTATTGTCGTTGATGGACCGCACCTACTCCAATCTGTTAATGCGGTACGGCGGTCGCGGTCAGTTCGTCGACTCCTGGCATTGTTTGCAGAAGTTCCAGTGATGAAGCGCCTGGCAGAGAAGGTGTTGCTAATTGGATGGGATGCGGCGGACTGGATGATGATCCGACCGCTGATCGATCAGGGCTTGATGCCGACCTTTGCCAAGTTCATTGACAAGGGCGCAAGCGGCAATCTGTCTACGATCCGGCCGATCCTTTCGCCGATGTTGTGGAACTCGATTGTCACCGGCAAACGGGCAGACAAACACGGCATCTGCGGGTTTGCTGAACCATTGCCCGATGGATCAGGAATCCGCCCCGTCACCAGCACCAGCCGCAAGACAAAAGCAATCTGGAATATTCTGTCCCAGAACGGATTGACGAGCAATGTCGTGGGTTGGTTCGCCAGCCATCCGGCGGAACCGATTCGCGGAGCCGTCGTAACCGACTACTACATTCATCCGCCTGCCGCAGGCGAAGATGCCGATGCGTTGCCGGCGGGCGTCTGTTATCCCGAGCGGCTGATCAAGCCGTTGGCGAAGTTGAAAGTTAAGCCTCGGGACATCGATGCTCAGGCCATATTGCCTTTCGTTCCTCGTGCCGCCGAGATCGACGGCGCCAAGGATGATCGGCTGAGGAAGCTGGCAACGTTGCTGCTGCGATCCTCCAGCATTCAAGCCGCGGCCTGCGCCTGATGGTTAAGGAGCCGTGGGATTTCATGGCGGTCTATTACGATGCCATCGATCAGTTCGGTCATCATTTCATGCCGTACCACCCGCCAGCGGTGGAAGGAATCTCCGAACGAGAAGCCGAGATATTCAGGGATGTCATGGTTGGCTGCTATCGATTCCACGACATGATGCTTGATGCCCTGTTGAACCATGCCGGCAAGGACACCACCGTTATTCTGGTGAGTGATCACGGCTTTCACAGCGGCAGCGAGCGAACTGACACCGATGGATTTAAGGACCCAACCAGTTGGCACCGACCATTCGGAATTGCTTGCGCCAAGGGGCCGGGAATCAAGCAGAAAGAAACGCTGTACGGTGCGTGCCTGCTCGACGTGACGCCAACGATCCTGTCGTTGTTCGGCCTGCCAGTGGGCGATGACATGGACGGCCGGCCCTGGCTGGAGATCTTCGACCAGCAAGTTCGGCCCGGCGCATCAAGAGCTGGGATCTCGTGGAAGGCGAGTGCGGCATGCACAGTACCGAGCGCCGAGAAGACCCGGTGCAAGCTGCCGAGGCAATTCGTCATCTTGTGGACCTCGGTTACATGGAGGCCCCCTGTGAAGACATTCAGAAGACTGTTAACGATACGACGGTGGATTTAAAGACCAATTTGGCGCTCGCACTGTCGGACAGCACCCGACTAGAACAGTCGTTGCCGCTGTGGCGGGAGTTGGTCGAATTGTGTCCGGATGACCTGGCAAAGAAGGACTTGTATCAAGCCCATTTGGCCTGCTGTTACTTGCAGCTCAATCAGGTGCCGGAGTGTATCGACATCCTCGACCAACTTAACCGTGAGATGGGACAATCGCCATTCGTACAGTTAATGCGGATCCGTCTGGCAGAAAAGCAACAGCAGCCGGCCGAAGCGCTGCGTCTGGCCCGCGAGATGCTCGAGCGATTTCCCAGCGACACCGGCATACTGAACCGCATCGGGCAGCTTTTGCTGGATGCCGAATCGTGGGACGAAGCGGAGGCTGTCTTTCGTCAGTCGTTGTCGCTGCTTAAAGACAACCCCGTGGCGCACGACGGTTTGGCGGCGGTTCATCTGGAACAAGATCGTTTCGAAGAGTCGGTGGAACACGCGTTGCTTGCGGTCGGGTTGATTCATTATTTTCCGTCGGCTCATTTCCATCTCGGCGTGGCGTTGCACGGGGCGGGCCGTGAGGAACAAGCGATCGCCGCGTTCGAGACCTGCTTGGCAATGCGCTATAAACTCGACAAGACACATTACCGCTTGGGTGTGCTCTATCGATTGCGAGACCCAGTCAGAGCGAATCGACACCTCGAGCTGGCAGGTTTAGCATAGCTCAGCCGGTCGAGCCGAATATGGAATTAAATCGATGACATCAGAGTTAATGGTGACGGCCCGCAAGCGACGTGAGGCAGCGTTTATCTCTGGAGGGGCCGTAGGTCAACGGCTGCTCCAGATTTTTTCGCTCATGGTTCTGGCATGGTCGTTTCTCCGTGAGGTGACGGTCAGCTGCCCTGAAATGTGTTGGCGGAATCAGCTTATCCGTCCTGCGCCGCTGGGGCCAAGCGACACGGCGGTTGAATTCATCTCTACGCAGTCACCGGACGTGGCGGTCGCAATGCCGCCGCGTGTACTCCGGGCTGAAAAAAACCTTGTTCGCACCGGTCGGGCCGAATTCACACTTGCGCGGTCACCAGGAGGCGAACCCGGCAGAGCCGGGGTCTTCTCTCGAGGAGAACGAGCGCCGCTGGGGCCGAATGAAAGCAGGTCGCGGTCACCGACGCGGTGGGGAGTCTTCGCCGAAGCGAGACGCCGCAACGATTCCGCCGCACGTCAATGATTCTTTGTCTCCGGGTTTAAGCCACTTGTTTCTTTCTTCTGAGGCGTATTCGGTTAGCGGCCGCAGTACGGTCCCTGGCCGGTCCTCTGTCGAACACGTTCCCGTCGCGCATCATGGCGTAGAGGATTCGCAGCAGGCGGCGAGCCATGGCGACGTTGGCTCGCGGCTTGCCGATTCGACTGATCAAGCGTTGGCGGATGGCTTCTTGGCGAGCGTCGCACTGGCAGAGCGTGACGGCCGCCTGGCCCAAAGCCCAGCGCAACGTGGCCGAGCCGGCCTTGGTGATAGGCCCACTTTGAGTGCGTCCGGCCGACTCCTTCAGGTCGGCGGTGAGGCCGGCCCAGAATTCCAGCGCATCGGCGTTGGGGAACCGCTCCAAGGGTCCGATCTCGGCGGCGATCGTGGTGGCCCAGATCTCGGCGATGCCGGGCACGGTCATGAGTCGCGCGATTGCGGACGCAAACTTACCGCTGAGGGAGGCGAAGATCATCTGCCTGCCGCATGCGTTCGCGCTGCCGCTCGACGAGGTTGAGAATGTCGATGAAATCCGCGAAGGCATCTTGCGGCACTGCTCCGAGCAAATCGCGGTTGGCCAACAGCCAGCGCTGGCGCTCGGCGCCATCGAACTTCGGTCCGCGCAGGTTGGCGGCATTGAGCATGCTCTTCATGGAGTGCTTGGTGCGCGACAAGAGTCGGCTCAACGAGCGCCAATGCCGGCCGAGCTTGCGGAGCTGCATCAGCTCCGGCGGTGCGATGAATCCCAGCGGGCACTCGCCGCGGGCCAGGCGCCGGGCGACATCCAACGCGTCGTTGCGGTCGGTCTTGCGTCGCTTGCCGCGCCGGTTGGCCAGCTCCGTGGCGTCGGCGATGTCGATCCGCTCGACGCACGCTCCGAACCGCTCGATGAACCACTCCACGAACGGGCACGCCTCCACCGCCAGGTGCGTCGGCCGCGGCAGAGCGGCCAACCACTCTTCGATCTTGCCGACGCTCTTCGTGCTGAGCTTCAGGTAAGCGATCTTCTCTCCCAAGGAATTCACCGCGCGCCAGGCTGACAGTGCACTTGTGCAAGTCAACTCCAATAAACGATTGCGTGGCGAGCGACATCGCAACCTCCTCCCTGTACGGGGCCAAAGGGTTCGAATCACTACGGAGAAGCGTACCCGCTTCTCCCGGCCCCTACAGGGTTTTACATTAGTGGAACTCCTCGTGGTCATTGCCATCATTGGCATCCTCGTGGCACTACTGCTTCCGGCGATCCAATCAGCACGGGAGGCGGCTCGCCGCGCCCAATGTCAGAGCAACATGAAGAACGTCGCGATCGCGGCACTCAACTATGAATCGACCAAGAAAGAGTTCCCGATAGGTATGACTTACGACAATTCAACGAACCCGAATCTTGGCCACCCTACTTATTTCAGCCCGAATTGGATCATCTTTCTACTTCCATATTTGGAAGAGCAGGCCTTACATGATCATTTCGACCTGACCGTAAGGATTAACGGCAGTGACACCACACCCGGAGCGATTCGTAATCACGACGCTCGCGGCACCCCGATCCCCGTCTTGCTCTGTCCATCCGACGCAAACAACCAGGTTCTTTACGAAGGGAATTATCCGGCCCACGGAGGCAACTGGGCCCGCACGAATTACGCCGCCAATGCGGGAGGGACGTTTCTCTTCGAAAAGTCCGCGTGTGGCCCCAGTCCCGATGGTCCCGACGACTATCTCTGCACGGGAGGGCCAACGGGACAGGCCTGGATCGATGGCAAAGATGGTTGGAAGGATAACTATCGCCGGCGTGGCGTGATGGGCGTCAACACTTCCGTTGCCATCCGTCAAATCACGGATGGAACGAGCAAGACGATTATGATTGGCGAGATTCGCGCCGGCCTGAGTTCCAAGGACGCTCGCGGCGTGTGGGCGATGGGCCACGCCGGCGCGAGTCTGCTGTCGATGTACGGTTCCAGGGGCGATGCGAACGGGCCGAACGCTTGTTATGCCAAATCGGACGATGTCTACTGCGATGTCAGTCTCGGGGACCTCAATCAAGCCGAATGCATGGGCTGCGACCCAGGCTATTTTGCCCAGGCCGCGGTTCGCAGTCAGCACGCCGGCGGTGCGTTTCTGGCTATGTGCGATGGAAGTGTGCAATTCGTCAGCAACGATGTTGAAACGAGCGGAGAAAACGGCCCCTGGGGCACAGTGTGGGATTTCATGATCGGCAGCGCGGATGGAGGCGGCCATTAATTATTTGGCAACGGCGGAACGGAACTGGCCAGTCGGGTGTTTGAGGTAATAAGATGAACGCAGAATTTCCACGACTTCGGGACAATCGCGGGCCGCGGTCTGACATCTAGGTAACGTTGGCTGAAATGATCCGGCTCGTGGTCGATCGTGGAAGGAACGACAGTTTCATGATTTGTTCGGTGCAGTGCTGGTTGGCAGTTCTAGTCCTGTTTATGGGATTTTCACTCTCCGGGTGTAACCGGCCGGCAACGGCTCAGGTCAGCGGCAAGGTCCTCTACAAAGACGGCACGGTGCCCAAGGGGGGTGTTCGTACGATTCAATTCCAGCCAATGGCCGATACGAAGGCTGAGATTCGCAAAGCCGCCAGCGGTGAGATCCAGCCTGACGGTTCATTCAAGGTGTATACTCGGAAGCCAGGGGATGGAATTTTCCTGGGCAAGTACGCCGTGACATTTTCCGTCTGGAAGGGCCCGATGGATCCCGTCTCCTTGGTTGCCAACAAGTACACCAAAGCGGCCACCACGCCGATTGTCGTCGAAATAGACGGCGACCGAGATGACTTGATGTTTGAGATCGATCCGGCAAAATGAAGATACCTATTCCGCAACAAGATTCATTACCTTCCAATCTGCGGTCTTTAATTGCTCCCGTCAGCAGGTCCAAGGGTCACTGAGAACACCTTCGTTATGAGCAGAAGTCTTTTGCAGGCCGTCGTACGTTCGCCATTGGGTTTAGTTCCCTGGTGCGTGCTTTGGGCTGTTTTGCTGATCGTGCTACGTGCCCCGGCCCTAGCCCAAACGCCTCGTTCCGCGTGGATGTGGAGCGACTCGTCGCATCCCTTCGGCTCGGTCAACGTGATCGGCAATGAAGCCAAGGAGCACGAGGTGATTTCGGACTTCGGATATTGGGGATTCGACCGGATTTACACCAGCGTGGGCGACATGCCGTTAAACATTCCCGACGCGACCGCGTATTGGAATGCCGCACTGGATAATGCCAATATCCAGTCTCAGACGTTGTACGGACTCGTCTACTTCTCTCCCACTCAGATGGCGAATCTTGTTCAAACCAAACTCATTAACTTTAACAACTCGCGCGCGACTCGCGCGAGCGATTCGACGCAGTACACTTGGACCTCGAACCACAGGGAACAAGCGAGTGGCAGAGTGCTTCAACCGCCGACAAGCACAGCATGCTACTGAATTTGCGCGATACGTACACGGCGATTCGCGCGCAACTGGATAACAACGGATGCCCAGACGTCAAAATCTATGCCGATTTGCCAGTTTGGTTTGATAGCCTGACGTCCAATCTGGGTTGGGCAAACATGGCCGACCGCAATCAATGGTTTGACGACATTGCACAGTCACTGGACGGTATCACACTGATGGCGTACGAACGAAGCACGCTCTCAAGCATCGTCAGTGGAGTTGGCTGGGAGGCAGCGAACTTCAACGGCGAAGTACGCATCGGTTTGAACGCGGCGGAAGTGGGGCCCGGAGAGACCTTCGCCGATTACGATGCGTTGATGGGGATGGCGGAGTCGCTGGAATCCTATTACGGAACCAATATCGGTGGAATTGATTTTCACGCGCTCACGACGTTCAGCGATTTGTCCCCGGGGCGGCCGCCCGGCGACTACAACGGTGACAGCATCGTCGACGCGGCTGACTACGTGGTTTGGCGCAAGAATCTCGGATCGACGACGCACCTCAATGCGGACGGTGATTTCAGCAGCACCGTCGACCTGCCAGATTACGAATTGTGGAGAGCCAACTACGGTGGGTACGGCGGCGGGGACTCATCGACGGCAATGGTTTCTGCGATTCCTGAGCCGGCATCGTTCATTTTGTGCCTCGCGGGTATGGTGACGATGTTCGTCCGCACGCATCGGCTGGACCGGGACACAGCGGCGGTATGAGTACCTCGGACTTTGTCACGGTCGTCACGGGGCTGCCGCGCTCGGGCACGTCGATGATGATGCAAATGCTGGATGCAGGCGGCCTCTCCTTGCTGACGGACGGTCAACGCGCAGCAGACGAGGACAACCCGCGAGGATATCTCGAATTCGAGAAGACGAAAAGCTTGCGCTCTAACAACAGCTGGCTCACGGACGCCAAAGGAAAGGCTGTTAAGGTGATCGCGCAATTGCTCGAGCATCTGCCACAAGAAAACTACCGCCTGATTTTCATGCAGCGCGACTTGAGCGAGATCCTCAGCTCTCAACGGACGATGCTCCTGAGATCCGGCAAGCAAGGCGCGCGGCTGGCCGATGAACAGCTCAAGAACTTGTTTTCCAAACAGCTGCTTTGCATCGACAAAATGCTTGAGGCGAGGGAAATACAGCTGCTGAGGATTTCTTACAGGGCTTGCGTTGAGAGCCCGCAAGCTGTTGCGGCCGAGGTAAACCGATTCCTTGGCGGAGGGCTCGATCAGCGCCGATGGCTGCGGCGGTTGACGCGACTTTGTACCGACAAAGAAGTGATTCAGTGACACCAAGGATTTAAGTGCAGCACTGGTGGATTTCCTGGTGGCGATGTCTGCCCACATGTCGAGACTTCTCCGGGAAGACAAGTCTGAAAACTGCTTCTCCGAAAAGAGTCCATTTTCAAAATGCTACCAATTCTTGAAATGCCGCCTGCTCAGACTTTGGTCGGCTGATAGTCGCCGAATTCCACGTCAGTATTTACCGCAACCTAGTGTCAAGGAACCCCTACTTGTCACAAATATGCTATACCTGTCGCTTAAATCCCTTGGCCCATCTTCGACAGTTGGTCGGCTGAAATCGCTGTAAGACCTTTGGTGATGGGGCGTGTTCCGGGGAAGGGTCCAAAAGCGTAGTGCCAAAAGTTGTCGGCGGAGAGGGCGTTGCTGTTGAGTTTTAAGATTGTGCGGACATCATTAGTGATGGCAATCGGAAACGGAGTTCCCGATGTTCGCACGCCTCAAAAAGTCCGGAAGCTATGAGTACGTGCAAGTCGTTCACAACGAACGCGTGCAGGGACGAGTGCGCCAACGGGTCATCGCCACGCTCGGCCGCCTCGACGTTCTGAAGAAGTCCGGCCAGCTCGATGGACTGCTCGAATCGTTGGCTCGCTTGAGTGATCACGTCGCGGTGCTGGGCGCGCTGAAAGCCAATCAGATCACGCCCAGCAGCACCGTGCATCTCGGTCCTGCTCTGGTGTTCGAGAAGCTTTGGAAGCAACTCGGCATGCCTGACATTCTGCGTCGCCTGTTGGAAGGTCGGCGATTCGAGTATCCGGTCGAACGTGTGGTGTTTATCACCGTGCTGCATCGTCTGCTCATGTGTGGAAGCGATCGCGCGGCTGAACGTTGGTGTCGCAAGTATGCCTGGGGGGACCTTGGGAAATTGGACTTGCAGCACTTCTATCGCACCATGGGTTGGTTGGGTGAGCCACTGCCGCTTGACCAACAACCGGCCAACCAACCGTTGGGGCCGAGGCTGCGGAAAGACTTGATCGAAGAAGCCTTGTTCCAGCGACGCCGCGATCTGTTCAGCGGATTGCGGTTGGTGTTTATCGACACAACTTCGACTTACTTCGAAGGCCAAGGCGGGGAAACGATCGGAAAGCGTGGCTACAGCAAAGACCATCGGCCCGATCTGAGGCAAATGATTGTGGTCGTGGTAATGGACGACGAAGGGCGTCCGGTGTGCTGTGAACTACTGTCGGGCAACACCGCCGATATCACGACGCTGCTTCCCGTCGTCGACCGGATGCGCGAACGGTTCGACATTCGTGAAGTGTGCGTGGTGGCCGATCGCGGTATGATCAGTCAGCAGACCGTCACCGCCCTGACCGGGCGCGGCGTCCATTATATCCTCGGCGCACGTCTGCGAAACGTGAAGGAGATTCACGAGACCGTGTTGTCACGTGCCGGCCGTTACCGCGAAGTGCATGGTCCGAAGGAGCACAGCAAATCGCCGTCGCCGCTGAAAGTGAAACAAGTATTCGTCGAAGAGCGTCGCTACATCGTCTGCCACAACGACGAACAAGCCCGCCAGGACCAAGCGGATCGGGAAGCAATCTTGGAGAAACTCCGGGAGCAGTTGAAACAGGGCGGTACGTCGTTGGTGGGCAACAAGGGCTACCGCAAATACTTGACCTCAGCGAAGGGTGGCGCGTTTCAGATTGACGAAGGGAAGGTCAAACGGGATGCGCGATTCGACGGCAAGTGGGTGCTGCGAACCGATACCGACCTGCCGGTGGAAGAGGTGGCCTTGCGATACAAAGACCTGTTGCTGGTGGAAGACGCGTTTCGCACCGTAAAGTCAGTTCTGGAAACACGGCCGATCTTTCACAAATGCGACGACACCATCCGCGGTCACGTGTTTTGTGGCTTTCTGGCATTGGTGCTGCTCAAGGAGCTGCAACACCAGATGGCATCACGTGGTTGGCAAGCAGAGTGGCAACGATTGCGAGATGACTTGGACGAACTGCAACAGCTGACATTACCGCTCGGAGAGAAGACATTCGTTATCCGGACCCCGCCCGTTGGAGAGGCCGGCCGAGCGATCCAGGCCGTCGGAGTCATCCTGGGCCCCAGTGTGCGTCTGCTCGACTGACTCGGCCCGCACTTTGTGACGTAGTGCCAAAGAGCAGTGGCCGCGCGGTAACTGCTGAATGTGACCGGACTTCCGATTTCTTACTGTCGAAGATGGGTTGAACCATTCCGACCCTATGGCTTCTTGCGTTCGGTAAAGTCGCGAATGTAACCAACGTTCTAAATGTCCTGCTGCAAGCGTTCGAAAGATCACGAGCACAACAGGAGGCTCTGAAATCGAAGTCTTGTTGCCTGCAAATTGTGAATGAATGCGTTCGATCGGATCACCCTTCGCACTTCCTACCTTAATTCTGTAGCGGTCCTCACCTTTCAATTCCGCCAGTTCCAAATAAGTCTTGTAAGTGTAGCAGTAAACATATTCCGATCCGATTCCACATCCATACGTTTCCGTTTGCGAGAGGACGATGCCATTCCGCGGTGGCCACTTGACCTCAAGTGCTTTCACTTTCAGCGTGTCATTTATTATAAGGTCCGACTTCGAACCTTGGTTATTGCCAAAGTCTGAAAAAGAAGGCATTTAACCACCGGCTAAAAACTCGTGCCACAACTCTTGACTCTTGCCGTACTCACTCGCATTCATTGTAAGAGAAACTGGTAATGAATCTACAGCCCTCCACCGCTGTCAATTCGCTAGCGGCGGCTCATATGGACGACAACTCTCAGCCGGATTCGTTTCCGGCAAGTGGTGTTCCCTCGTAATTCATCTTGGCGGACCAACTAATGATGGTTGGGAGGTAACCTCTCAATAATGAAAGGAAATCGATGCTGATCAAAGTCCCTACTGACAAATCTGTAAGTGACGCTGCATCTGCTTTGGAGACTGCCGTCCAGGCCAATGGCTTTGGCGTCATGCAGGTCCACAACCTCAAAGAAACTATGACGAAGAAAGGCGTGGAGTTTTCCCATGAATGCCTGATCTTTGAGGTCTGTCAGCCGCAACAAGCGAAGAAGGTGCTCGATGAGGACCTGAGCATTTCCACCGCTCTGCCGTGCCGCATCTCCATTTACGAAGAGAACGGCAAGACCACTCTGGCTACATTGAAGCCAACAACGCTGCTGGCGATGTTCAACGCCCCGCAACTGGAAGAGGTTGCGAAGGAGGTGGAAGTCTCGATTGTCAAAATCATGAAGGATGCTGCGTCAGGTTGATTGGCTGGTCTTTGAAGTCCCCGGGAGTCTAGATCCCTATCAATGCATCGCAAATCGCAGTAGATCACAGTCGATGGAAGAACTATGTTCGTACCGGTTCGAAAATCTTAGCCGTGCTGAAAAACGTTCCCCAAGTTCAACGCGGTAAACCGCTGGCTATTTGTCTTTTTGATTGACTTTCACTCCGGACAGAAAATGAGAAATTGGAGCTCGAAAGACCATCAACACCCAAATCATCGCCGCTCCAATCAGCATCCAGACTGTAACTACTGCCAACAAAACGTAGCCTGCTGGAAGTGCAAGGACTACACAAACAACCGTAATCATTGCCATCAGCGTCCGCATCGAGAACTGTAGACTGTTTTTGGACTTGGCTGGTGGCATCGGAATCAACTCTTGCTGCGAAGGAAAGCAGGACCAGTAGGCTTACTCACTCTCTGATGGTGGCTTGTAGGCATCTCGTTCTGGAATGTATCGAATTTTCGCGATGAGAGTCACCACACGCTCATTCCAAATCAACAGAATACCGGCGAAAGCGAGGTTGAGCCCGCAAGTCAGCAAGCTTGCCAAATAATTTTCTTCTCCACCATTGGAAATCCTACCCATGCCGAGCGTGTACTTGTCGAGCGACAGGAGTCCAAAAACTACGCCAGCTCCAGCCTGAACTGCCAACAGCAATGCATAAACGGCCAAGAGCTGAATGCCAATTTTCAACGGTCTTGCTTCATCATAGGACTCTATCGCTTCCGTGGAGGTAGTAGCTGGATAGAATCGAGCAGCAATTGCCGGAGCAAACAAAAGCAACCCCAATCCGACCGCCGTACGCCCAATGAGCCACAAAAACATTGAGACAAGATAGGACGTGTTATTGGGAAGTCCGTTCGCTCCAATGAAAAAAAGCAGAGAAGGAACGATCGTCTCGATGGCCCCGATCAAGAGCCAAATACCGAACAGTCGTAACGCCAAGCAAAACCAGTCCCGATTGGTCATTGTGTTCGAAGTCGACTGAGCTTTTGTTCAAATGCCGTCAAACTGTGATCGTGACGAGCAAAATTACACGTTTGGACGAAATGGCCGCAGAATGGATGCCAAGCAGGACAGTGTTACAATGTTTCCATCGCTCCTGGATTAGCTGCTGGTGCCATGGAACTGAATCCATCCATGATCCTCCGCCTCTCCCAGAAACTCAACACGAAAATTGACGCCGGCACGCTGAAGGCCATGCCGCTGGATGAGAATCCCTATGCGGATTGGTCATGCCACTTGTTTACTGCAGATCGAACCCAATACATCCTTATCAGCAACACACCATCCCTCTACTCATCCGTGTTGTACGGGAAGGGCATTACAAACGATAGCGTGTTCATCGAACGCACACTCAGCACCCTGCGGGAGTTCATGGAGGATGATGGTCAGCTGTTTGTGTACCAAAGGTTCATCGCCCCTTCCAGCGGGCTTGTGAGTTTCGCGAAAGCTTTAAATCGTTCGGTCATCGGTTCCATGAATGAACTGATTGGCTATGCCACGTTGTTGCTAGAAACAGAGGAGATTTCCCCACACGACCTTGGCTTCCGATTGAATGACACTTTGTTGTCGGCACTCGCTGCTACTTCGACTGTTTGATTTGCATTGACTTGTTACAAGTTTTTTCCTATTAGCGACTTCCGTGGTTTTGGACAAAGCCATGTTTCACGGAAGGAGCACTCGCATGGAAGCGAAATACGAAGCACGCAAGCAGGAATTGTTGGAGGAATGTACGGTAGCGCCTCAGGTGCTGGATCGGGTACTGTCCCGGTTGGAGCGATTTATGGAACCGTTTGTGGAACCTCTGGTTCGCAGAGAACAACAAGAGCATGCCCATACGTTTGTGCAAGGCCTGCTGTCGGACCTGGAGCACAAGAACGTGGAGTCGATCGCCTATCGCTTTGGCCAGGATCGCATGCCTCTGCAGTGGTTTGTCGGCGTGTCGGATTGGGATCACGAGCCGCTGCGAGATGAGTTGGTGCGTCAGGTGGGCGAGCAGTTGGGCGAGGAAGACGGAGTGATTGTCTTGGACCCCTCGGGTTTTCCAAAGTCCGGAAAAGAATCGGTCGGCGTTGCTCGGCAATGGTGCGGTCGGTTGGGCAAGGTCGACAACTGCCAGGTGGCGGTTTACCTGGGATACGCATCGAGCAAGGAGCACGCGCTGGTCGACACGCGGCTGTTCCTTCCCAAGGAGTGGACGCAGGACAAGGCTCGACGCGAGAAGGCAGGCGTGCCGAAGGAAATCCGCTATCGCACGCGGCATCAACTGTGCTTGGAAATGCTCGCGCAGGATGGCGACCGGCTGCCGCATGCGTGGGTCGCCGGGGACGACGAAATGGGCCGTCCGTACTGGTTTCGCCAGCGTTTGAACGCGCTCGGCGAGCAGTACTTGTTGGCCGTGGCGTCGAACACGCAGATCCGCGACTTGGAAGTGGACCCGCCCGCCTATTCGGGGCGCGGCCGCTATCCCAAACGGCCTTGGACGCGAGTGGACCAGTGGGCCGCGGCGCTCAAGAAGTGTGACTGGACTCGAATCGACGTGCGCGACGGCTCGAAGGGACCGCTCCTTGTCGAAGTGGCTAAGCGACGCGTGGTCGCGCGCACGGACAAGCGGCAAGAAGGCCACGAAGAAACGTTGGTTGTGATCCGCTTCCGGGATCGCGACAACCGACGCGTTGTCCAAACCGATTACTACTTGTCGAATGCGAGCGCCGACACCGAGAAAGCCGAATTTGCGCGTCGCCAAAGCCGAGCACCGCGTTGAGGAATGCATCCAGAGAGCCAAGAGCGAGGCCGGCTTGGCAGCTTACGAAGTCCGCAACTGGAAGGGCTGGCATCATCACCAAATCCTGTCGCTCATCGCCACGTGGTTTCTGGTGTGCGAAGCACGGCAGGGGAAAAAAATGGACGCCGGCAATCACGGTCCAACAAATTCGCGAAGGCATCAGTTCGATCCTCGCGCGGCGCTGCGGATGCGGTATACCCTCCCGCATCCGACACGAACGAGAGCAACGACTCACCCGCAACGAGCTTGCTCGCCTGTATCACTGGAAGCAGCATAAACGCTTGGCTCCGTTGAACATAAGCAAACGACAAATCTAAAACAGTCGAACTAACAAGTCTGAGCGGTATGGAACACCGAACGAAGCGTTTAAGCGGCTGGCGGATACGTACGGAGCAGGCGGCATGCGGCGAAATGGTGCCATGATTTAATGAGCCAGGGGTCAGCTACTCTTCTAGCCGTTTAGCATCTTCTTGCTCTTGGAGGCATTTTGGGCAGTACCAGGGAGCTGGTGTTGTAACTGGCCTCGGACTTCGCTTGTGGCATTTGGCACACAGCAATCGTTTGCCCTCCGCCGCTGTCAGTTCGCACGCGGTGGCCTGATGACTCTTAGCGGTTGACCCAATGATTGAATCTCCGTCACCATGTAGGGCGTTTGCATATCCATAGTATAAAGATATAGCCTTCCGTTGGTGGTGTCGAAAAATCCCGTCATGCCGCTGGCATAGCCAATCACCTGCACGTGAGCATATTTGCCTGCCTGTGGTGAAACGTTGCTTCCAGCGGGAGATTCTGCTTTGGAAAGAGCGAATGCCGTTAGAAGCAATAGGATTGTGACGAGTAACGTTGGTTTGCAAGTGTTCATCGTGTTCTCCTTGCTAGATCGTGAAAGGTGCCACACTGAACGAATAATCCTTCGTATGCGTCCCGATAATATATCGGGTGGCCGTTCACGGGGGATTCGGCAGTAGGGATGGTGATGCTTGGCTTTTGAAGTGAGCGACGATCGATTGATAGAGGAAGTCGAACGCCGAGCGGCCCTGTTGGGCGCAGGTGGCGAGCACGGTCCAGATGCGTTCGCACCAGCGGCGGCCGGCCTTGCCGCGAGTCCCCTGGGTGATTTTGCGGTCGATCACCACAAAGCGGAACCGTTGCTCGATGGCGTTATTGGTTGGCTCCACACCGGGAGTCTCCAGGAAGCGAAAGTAGTGCTCGGCGTGTCGACGAAACCGCTGGGCAATATTCTCTGCTTCACTTCGGCACGGCGGACGCCGCGCGCAATCCGGCGCTGGATCGTCGACGGGTGTGGCCGGTTCGGTAGACGTTTGGCCGCCTCCGCCAAAGTGAGCAGACGTCCGTCGGCCACGTTAGGTATTAGATATCTCGCCATATTTGATCGTTCACGCTCGTCCGCCTTCATTAGGACGCGTTTTTCGGCTAGATCTTTGCACGGCGGCGCCGTGAAAATGGCCAAGACAAGGGAGGATGCCCACTGTTGCCGCCGCTCGAAATATGCTCTGGAGAGCTGACTCGAAATCGCCCTAGCTGTCTCAAGCCCTCTCTGCTTCAGCGGCCACCCCGTTCGAGAGGCGCTGCATCCCCGGGTTGACCTGAGGGAATCAGCTCGATCGTTTACCGGTGACGACGATCCGAATCGAACGTCGAGTGCAACCGTGGGAATGCACCCCCAGAAGTCGCTGCAGCGTGGCCGTTCAGCATGACGACCGCCTGGCCGGACGCTCGATGTTTGCGGTACTTAGGAACATACGCCGGGTTTTGATGACGAGGCATGGTGCGATACACCCCAATAGGTTGTGGTCTAAAAACGGTATCTACCGTTTTTGGACCCTGGGAAATGCCGCACTGCCGACCACCGGCAGGTAGCAGGAAACCCTTGTTTCGGCGAGTCTTTTTTACAAGAGCGGGCGACCGGACTCGAACCGGCGACATCCAGCTTGGGAAGCTAGCACTCTACCAACTGAGTTACGCCCGCAGAACGCACCGCGTATAGCATAAATTGCGGCTCAGCATTCTGGCAAGCGTGACCGTACACCGGCACCATTGTAGGCGCGTGGGTTAAACTCGGGGGATTTCTTGAAGTCCGCCCCCCCGTCAGGAGTTTAACCGTGTCCGGCAGTGCCCGTATCCGCAAGCACTCTGAGTGGCTCGATCGATTGCGTCGGTTTCGTCGATCGAATTTGTCGGTGACCGAATTCTGTCGTCGCGAAAAAGTCTCGGTTCCTTCGTATTATCACTGGCGGCGGAAGCTGGCCGACGCAACGTCCGAGGCTGGCGCTGGGCGACAGCCGGCGACGTTCATCCCAGTTCAAGTCACCGGTTCAGCCGACCTGCAGGTTACGTTTCCTAATCGCGCCGACTGACGCTTGGCGCTCACACCCGCCAGCACGAGCAGGTTTTCATCGAGTCGATTGCGATGGCTCGAACGACGCCGGGAGAGGTGTGATGCTCGGATTGCCTAACGGCGCCAAGATCTATTTCTGCAGCCAGCCCGTCGACTTACGCCGGGGATTTGATGGGCTGAGTGGGATTGTCGAGTCGGTCTTTGAGATGAACGTGCTGGACGGCCATTTGTTTTTGTTCGTCAATCGCAAGCGTGATCGGATCAAGGCGCTGTGGTGGGAAGCGGGCGGCCTGATTCAATGGTACAAGCGGTTGGAGCAAGGAACGTTTGAAATGCCTCGTGCCTCGGCAGATCAAAGCGCATGTGACGATCGATGCCACGCAACTGGCCATGTTGATCGGAGGCGTGCCCTAGGCTTCTGCTCGCGCGAGGCGGAAGCGGATGGAAGCTGCGTAAGCGTTGGTCGTGTTGACGATGCCACAACAACCGGTCGAGCCATCCGAGGCTCGATCGGTTTTTTGTTCCCTTTTGGTGATTTCGTGGAAACTTTTGGAGAGTTGCTGGGTATATAGTCGTCCCTGAAAAAAGGTCTACTGGCCGTGCAGGTGTGATTTTCAGGTGCAAACTGGAGCGAATTGAGCACGCGCCGGCAGGATTGTTGTAGGGCGGAGGGCGATATCAGCGGCCAGCTTGGCGGTGAGCCAGTGCCAGAGCCGGAAAATCGGCGCAATAACAACCCACCGCAGCAGTTTGCGGAGGTTGTATCCGGCGGCACTCAACAGGGCGTTGATTCTGTCGCCTTCAGGACCGGTCAGATAGTTGCGGTTCAGCCGATTGTCACTTTTCAGGTGGCCGATCGTGGGCTCGATGGCCGCGCGGCGTTTTAACATGCGGCGTATCGCCCGCGTGGCCCGTTTGGGAATCGAGCGGATCACATGCACGTCGGCTGAGCCCTCGTAATCGTGCCCGCGATAGCCTTGGTCCACCATCACGTCGCCAGGCGTATGGCCTGTCAGTCGTTCCACTTGCTGGATCGCACCGCGGAGCGTGTGCCCGTCGTACGGATTGCTGTGGAGGGCCTGGGCGCCGACAATCCAGTTGCTCTTGCTCGTGGTCGCCACACTTGCCTTGCAGCCGAACTCGTAGCGTTTGTGTGCTTTGCCTTTCGCAATGCACTCTACCTCGGGAGCATGCACGCTGTAGAGCTTGTTTTTGCTGGTGCGTGTTTGAGCGAGCAACCGTTCAGCCATGGCGAGCAATTCACGCAGCGGCTCGTCAGCGATTTGGCCTAGAAGGGAAGGCGCTTTTCGCTGGATGTCCCGCACCACGCGGCCCAGGATCGTCTTGAGTTGGCCGGTCATCTTCGCCGCCCTTTTCATCTGCCGGGCGTGGGCATAGCGGCCCTGCTTGGCCAGCAGCTTCTTCCCCTTGAAACGATAGTTCTGTCGCAGCCGGATGCCCAACGACCGGGCCCGCCGAACCAGCGCCACCCGCATCTTGTGATACAGCCGGGCGTCGGTCGGAAAGGCGATCGCTTTCTCCTGCACCGTCGTGTCGACGTTCACCTTCTTTAGCTCTTGCGGTCTGACGGCCTTCATCGCCAGAGCCGTGCGAATCGTCGCCTCCAACAACTTCTCCAGCCGGTCGGCCCCGACCCGTTTCCGCCACTTACTGAGACTCGACGGATCAATCGGCAACTCGTGCTGCATGTACGAGCAACCGCAGAAGAACTGCCAGTACGGGTTCTCCACCCAGCGAGCCACGACCGACTCATCGCTCTCGTCGTACGCGTGCTTCAGGTACAACAGGCCGACCATCAGCCGCGTGTTGACCCCCGGCCGGCCCACCTCGTCGGCGTAACAGGCGTCGATGGCTGTGTCGAACTGGGACCAGTCGATCCGCTCGGCCAGCACGTACAGCGGATGCTCGCGGTTCAAGAGTTCGCTCAGATGAGCGCCAAACAATTCACACTGCGGAGTGGCTGCTTTCGGCTTCATTTTTTACCAGCTTTCGGGACCTTGGGACCAAAACCTGGCGAATTTTAGCGCAACGATTACTGCAATGCACCCTCTATTCGTAGCGCTGAAGAATTCTTCAGGGACGACTTGGTCGCGGATTGCCGCTTCCGATTGCCCGGCAAACAAGCGCCCGCACATTTTTAACTCGGCACCTGGTCTCGCGTTGCCTCAAAAGCCTTGAAATTAAGCAAAGAACGGGCTGCGGGCTTCGGCAGCGGGAGAGAAGGAGCTCAACCGCTGGGGCCGGCGTCTGTTCAACGTGCTCCGGCAACGGTAAAGCTTGTTTAGCAGAGAAGGGACGGAGTCTTATGGAATCTACGAGCCACTTGCTGGAATTTTGGATCAGCCCTGTCCAGTGTCCCGTTCGATCGGTTACGCTGGTGTGTCCACCGATGACCAGGACCTGAGCCTGCAAATCGATGCCCTAACCGAGCAGGGCATTCCAGAGTCCGCGATTTTCATGGACAAGGTGTCGGCAGAAAAAACCGAGCGGCCCGGATTGACCAAGTGCCTGGAGACGCTGCGTTCGGGCGACATCCTGGTAGTGTGGCGCTATTGGAGCGCCTGGGACGCTCCATGCGGCACTTGATCACGCTCGTCGAAGAACCTGCGGGGCAAAGGCATTGGGTTCCGCTCGCTCAACGAAGGAGCGATCGACACGACCTGTGCTTCCGGAGAGCTGATGTTCAACATCTTCTCGGCATGGCCCAATTCGAACGGCGGCTGATCCAGGAGCGGACCAAGGCCGGACTCGGCCACCGCGCGACCCGCGGTCGCAACGGCGGGCGTCCCAAGGTGGCCGCCGAGGAAACGAAAGTCGTGCTCGCCAAAAAAACTACACGCCGACAAGAGCGTGGAAATAGACGACGACTGCCAGACGCTGAGGATCTCGCATCGACGTTCTATCGATACAGTAGAGGCTGTGATCGCGTGTGTCGTTTCCCGGTCGTTAGTTGAGGTGTCTCACGCGAGAACGAGTTTTCGGCCTCAAGGGATGAAAATGCGACGGCCGCCACAAGCAGCAGCATATCGGATGATGGCTCGGGCACGGCCGGCGACAATTCGGCGGAGGGTAGCGCGCCGCTCGCCGCCGGCCGTGCATTTCCCGCGGGAATGAGTTTACGAGACTTCCGTGCATCGGCGAGAGCACAACGCCAGCACTCCCGTCAGTAGCATGACCGGAGTTGCGGGCTC
>CAWIXI010000003.1:0-67218 GCA_963840025.1 uncultured Planctomycetota bacterium
ATCCGGGCGTGCCATCACACGCGATCGACGCATGGGAGGTCTGGAACGAGCCGAATCTGACGCCCAATAACCCCATCTTGGCCGGCGGAGAAGAAAAAGTTCAGCCTCAAAATTACGGCAGGTTGTTGAAGTACACCTTGGAAAAGGTCCAGGCAGCTTCCCTCGCAAGAACGGGACATGGGACCGAAATCCTCTTCGGCGGCCTCAACATGCTCGCAGGCAATTCGATTTCCTTCCTTGAATCCGCCTCCGGCGTCGCCGGAGTTCCCGCCGCTTACACCGCCGTCTCGATTCATCCGTACTCCTTCGACGGCTTGGTTCAGGAAATGACCGAAAAGGTAAATAGTGTCCGCGATGCACTCGATAACAATAAACGTGTCTCCGGCGGTTGGGGCAAGCCGCTGTGGATCACTGAGCTCGGTTGGCCTGTGGGATGGGGAAGGTGCACTTTTATTGAGCGAGGCCGAGCAGGCAAGCCAGCTTACACAAAGCATCAATTGGCTCAAGGTGGCAAAAGAAGTCGACAGGCTTGGGTAGTGTGGTATGACAAAAGGACCTTGGGGGGCAGATCCATTGGGACTACTTCTGCGGCCTGCGCCGGGTCGATGGTTCCTACTGCCCATCATGGTGGGCGTTCCAGAAAGAGACGGGAGTAGCACCCTGGCCGTCTCCAACTGTTTGAAACCATGGAAGCCTCGGAACTTGAGAGACTCAGAAGCTACCCTCAACGGCTTGGTAAACCCGACCGGCGCCGCGACCAGCTTTCATTTTGAATATGGTACTACAATTGACTACGGCAGTGTGCGTCCTGTTCCCGACGTCAGCGTCGGCGAAGGTGGAGACGCAATGTCAGAGTCAACCAAAGTCTCCGGCCTGCAACCTGGCACGCTCTACCATTTCCGAATAGTTGCTACAAACGTTGCAGGTACGAGCTACGGGCCTGATCGCACGTTTGTCACGCTTACCGGCCCAAGGCCCGTCGTCGGCCCCGGCAGTCAGCAGGCCTTCTACTACCGAGGCACCGACGGGGCGCTCTGGCAGGGGATCTGGAGCGGCAGCCAGTGGCAGTTCTTCAACCTCGGCGGCTCGGTTGCCGGTAATCCCTCGCCCGTCCTCGGCCCCAACAGCCAGCAGGCGGTCTATTACCGCGGCACCGACGGCGCCGTCTGGCAGGCGATCTTCAACACCACCTTGTTTCAGTGGGAAACGTTCAGGCTCTTCTCGGTGGCTCGCCAGCCGGGGACCCCGTCGCCGTCGTCGGCCCCGGCAGTCAGCAGGCCTTCTACTACCGAGGCACCGACGGGGCGCTCTGGCAGGGGATCTGGGAGCGGCAGCCAGTGGCAGTATTTCAACCTCTTCGGCTCGGTTGCCGGTAATCCCTCGCCCGTCCTCGGCCCCAACAGCCAGCAGGCGGTCTATTACCGCGGCACCGACGGCGCCGTCTGGCAGGCGATCTTCAACACCACCTTGTTTCAGTGGGAAACGTTCAGGCTCGGCGGCTCGCCAGCCGGGGACCCCTGTTGCTGTCGTCGGCCCCGGCAGTCAGCAGGCCTTCTACTACCGAGGCACCGACGGGGCGCTCTGGCAGGGGATCTGGAGCGGCAGCCAGTGGCAGTTCTTCAACCTCGGCGGCTCGGTTGCCGGTAATCCCTCGCCCGTCCTCGGCCCCAACAGCCAGCAGGCGGTCTATTACCGCGGCACCGACGGCGCCGTCTAGCCACCTTTCTTCAACACCACCTTGTTTCAGCGGAAAATGTTCAGGCTCGGCGGCTCGCCAGCCGGGGACCCCGTCGCCGTCGTCGGCCCCGGCAGTCAGCAGGCCTTCTACTACGCGGCGTCGAGCGGCGCGGGTGTATGGCAGGGCATTTGGAGTGGCAGCCAGTGGCAGTTTTTCCCTCTCGGCGGCAGCCTATAGCGGCCATTGACCGCCGAAGTGGTAATGGCATGATCCCCTGAAATCAGTCGACTGATCTAACCCCCAACCCCGACCCCTACGTGATTGAGGAGCGGAATCCGAGTTCATTTGAGCGGCTGCTTTTGTATAAGGTTGCCGACTCGGAGGCCCCGCCTGAGCCCCTCTCCATAGTCATCCCCGCCTACAACGAGCAGGCAAGGCTTCCCGCCTTGTTCGATGCGCTTGCGCGCGAAGCCGCCGGCGCCGCGGGAGCGGCCGGGATGGACCTCCTGGAGGTCCTCGTCGTCGACGACGGCAGCAGCGACCGCACGCCCGAGCTGCTCGCCGCGGCCGCGGCTGAAGATCCGCAGCTGAAGCCCGTGCGCGCCTATGAGGCCAACCGCGGCAAGGGTGCGGCCTTCGCCGCGGGGGTCGAGCGGGCGCAGGGCGGGTACGTGCTGCTCGCCGACGTCGACCTCTTCGACCCCGCTGGACGAGCTCTCCAAGCTGAGCCAGGCGTGTGCGCGGGGGCGCCGACATCGCGATCGGCTCGCGCGCCGTGCCGGGCGCCGTGGTCGAGCGCGGGCCAAGGCACCGCAAGGTGCTCGGCGACAGCTTCAATGCCGCCGTCCGGCTGCTCACCGGATTGCGCCTGCGCGACACGCAGAACGGCTTCAAGCTCTCCCAACCACCCCGACCCGGCGGCTGCTCGCCGAGCAGACCTGCCCCGGCTTCTCCTTCGACGTCGAGCTGCTCGACGCGCGCCGACCGCGCCGGCATGGAAGATCGCCGAGGTGCCGATCCTCTATGAGCACGACAAGCGCTCGAGCGTCCGCGTCGGCTCCGCGGGCGCCGAGATGCTGCGCGACGTCATCGGCCTCGCCTACCGTCTGCGCCGCAAGTGAGCGCGGACGCTTGGAGCTTCGTCCCCCAACCGGACCGCACGGCCTAGCCTATTCGGCTGACTGGGCAACTATTGGACGCCCGCGGGCGACGACGGGCTTGGCGTCGGTTCGCCTGCCAGCACAGGACCGAATTCGAAGGACTCAGAGGCTGACACGCAATCCTTTCGGCTGCGTATTACGACTTTTTGTCCGCTCGACGTATCGATGAAGTACGTGCGTCCGTAGGACGAGTAAAACGGATTTGCGCGAAGGGGATAGACGGGAGGATAATTCAGATTGTTACTGGGAATGAGAGCCCTCGCCCCGACAATCGATCGACATTCCGGGGAAAGGCGACGTAACCTGTTGATGTTTGAGGTGCCATACTGCAGTTGCACACTGGTAGTCATATCCCAATAATTACCGAATACCGGCACACCCGGGACGACCTCGACTGGCTGTCCAAAGGTCCAAATAGTACCTCCCGGTCTTGGATTCGGAATCGCAGTCTGAACCGTGGCAAGAATTCGCGCGTCTTCCCGATATGCGCTGATATAGGCATCCGAGTAGCTGAGATCTTCTTTCACCCATCCCACACCGACAAAAATAGAGCCGGCGGCTACAAACGTCGCCACGAGTCGGCCGGATCCTCGGGTGTGCCGGAATGCCAACGTTGCCGCCAGTTTTAGGAGCGCATAAAGCATCAACACCCAGCCAATTGCCGGCACAGCATTAATACGATTCAGGTTGCCGGGGCCGAGGGGCACGTAAAGATCAATTCCCGGAACGAACACGACGTAGCCCAAAGCAATGATGAGACCACTCGCGGCGAATATGGTGAGCGATCGGCGCAATAGAGCGTTCGATGGATAACTTGGTCTATCCATTACTACCACTAATCCGGCAGCAAGCGGAAGTAAGGCGACCAATGCTATGACGTACCAAGCAGAGCTGTTAAATCCCAGAACGTTGACCGCTAGTAGGGTCAGAGTTTGGCCAAGTATTGCGTTGGCGTGATGCCACATACCGCTCAGAGTCTGTACTTCCTTGGCCCCATGAGCGGACCCAGCAACAACCGTTGCGACGGTGGTGAGCACCACAAGATCTACAAGCCATCTCGGTAATGCCTTCCTCCATGGGACGCGGAGGCGGTACAAAAGTATCGATACAAGCATCGCTGGAAGCGCGGCCTCATAAAAGAGCAAGCTTGATACGAAAAGGGCAATAGAGCCACAATGTAAAAGGAAGGCATGTCTCTTATCGGTGTCGAACGCCTTCAGCGCGACCAGAAAGCCAAGGAGGGCAAGGGTCACTGCCGCGGAGATCTGCACCGTCGCTGCCCAGAACGAATTGAGCTGGCGGCGGGGAAGATCAGGACTAGAGCACTGACTAGAAAGGCATCAAGAAGGGAAAAATCTAGCTTGCGCAGCAGAAGGTACAGGCTGAGCGCCATGAGTACGTTGGTCAGGCCTAGCCATGCGAACCAATATCCCATGTGAGGGCCAAAGACTGCATTGAGCACCACCAGATACACGGCATACAACGGACGGGCGGCCAGATTCGGTTCTTCGAGGAACCGCCCAACCTCGTTAGTGAAGCCGCCGTGAGGGGCAAAGACGTAAACGGATATGATCGGCGACGAATCCGAGATAAAGCCGCCGTCTACGGCATGCCAATCATAGACACAGGCACACAGAAGGGCAAGAAGGAGTGCGGCGACGGCCGCCTCCTTTAGTGTCCTGGGCATTCGAGCGACTAAGGCGATAAGAATGCTCCCGGCGTCATCGCAAAGGGTTCGGGAAGCTGGGTGCCAAAGTTGTATAAAACAAGCTAACGAGATTTCTAGCGTTATGGTGGGGCATCGGGAACAGGTGATGCCGGGCGCATCCTATGTTGACCCGGCGTCGATGCTCGCTCATCGGGCGGTCAGTGAGAGGCGAGGCCTCCTCTTGACCCACGCGAAGGGCGTGCTCAGACGGGGCATCCCATGGCGAAGGTGTGGGTTGGTAGAGGGATCAATGACGGTCAGCGCCAGCCAGCGCGCTCGCAGTTGATCCTTTTCCCAGTCGGCCACTTCGGTGTTGCGGGAGGAGGACTCGAAGTGGTAGAGGATCGTGTCCGGGTCGTAGACGTTGCGGCGCCCGCTCGCGACTAGCTTCAGGCAGAAGTCCATGTCGTTGTAGTTCATCGGGAAGTCAAGGCTGAAGCCGCCGACCTCCTCGAAGGCCCGGCGTGAAGCCATCATGCAGGCGGCGGTGACCGCAAGGTAGTTCTGGGCGACGAGGACGTTGTTCGAGTAGGAACCCGAGGTACCGGGGAAGCCGTAGTAGATGTGGCCGGGATAACCGCCGTTCTCGAAGAGGATCCCGGCGTGCTGGAGTCTTCCGTCCTGCCACCAGAGGCGCCCACCCACGGCGCCGACCTCCGGTCGTTCGGCGTACATCACCATCCGCTCGATCCAGTTCGGGGTGACGACCTCCATGTCGTCGTTGAGGATCAGCAGGTACTCGCCGCTGCTGTTGACGGCGCCGCGGTTGACCTTCGCCGAGAAGTTGAATTCGCCCTCGAACTCGACCAGCTGCAGCCGATCGCCTCCCAGTTCCGCGAGACGCCGGAGGGCGGCGCCGACGTGAGAGTCAACCACGCAGACGATCTCCAAATTCCGATAGGTGGAATCGGTGAGGACGCTCTCGACGCAATGCTCGATCAGGACGACATCCTGGTAGCGGACCTCGCGCCTTCGCCCCGCAGTCGGAATGACGATGCTGACTAGGGGTTCCTCGGTCAGCCGGGGCTCCAGGTGATAGACACCGGGCTCCTCGAGATCACGCGATACTTCAGCCTTCAGACCGATCCGCTCGCAGTGCGCCTGCACCGCGCGCGTGCCTGCTTCGAACGCCCATGGCTTCGCCTTCTCGCCGCCACCGGCGGCTGACGCGGCCAGCGTGCGCCAGTGGTAGAGCACGCGCGGCAGGTGGAGGATGCGGCGGGCGTGCTCGGTGACCTTGAGCACGATGTCCCAGTCCTGAGCGCCCTCGCAATCGGGATCGAAGCCGCCGACCTCTTCCATCAGCGTCCGCCGCAGCACGCTCAGGTGGCACGTGTACATCTGCGTGCGCATCCGCTCCGGCGACCAGTCAGGCTTGAAGAATGGCATCCCGTGGGTGACTGGCTTCGTCGATCTTGTCTTCATCGGTATAGAGGTAGTCGGCCTCCGGCTGCAGAGCAAGCGCCTCATGGACTAGCGCCAGGGCGTCGGGGTGGAGGACATCGTCGTGGTCGAGCAGGGCGACGAACTCGCCTTTGGCGAGACGCAGCGCGAAGGTGGCGGCCGACGCCTTCGGCTCCTGGAGCGCAATTGAATCCGCGGTAGCAGCTGACGGTGGCGATTGTCGCGCCGAAAAATACGCTTTTAAAGATGCCGTAGAACAAATCCCAGTTCTGCACGAACTGCTGCGAGTTGTGCCAATAGTGGTATGAATCGATGCCGAAAACTTGCACGCTATACATCCAGCCGCCCACCACACCCATAAAAATCGCCATCACGGTGAGCGAAGGAATCATCAGCAGGCAACCGAGAAAGCGCGGCACAACGAGGTAATGGATGGGATTGGCGCCCATCGACGTGAGCGCGTCGATCTGCTCGGTGACGCGCATCGTACCGACTTCGGCGGCGATGGCGCTGCCGACGCGGCCCGCCAACATCGTAGCCGCCAGCACCGGCCCTAGTTCGCGGCACATCGACAGGTTAATCAGCGCTCCAAGTCGTGTCTCGAACCCAAATTGCTTAAATTGCGTGTACGACTGCACCGCCAGCACCATGCCGATGAACGTGCCGGTGAGTGCAATAACTGGCAAACTCAGGACGCCAATGTTGTAGAACGCCGGAATGAGCGTGTCGCGGCGAGGCAGCCGGGTGGCGAGCCACCCCAGCGTTCGCCACATGAACAGTGTCATATCGCCCAACGTCTCGAACCAGCGAATGACAACGGCGCCGACATCGGCCACCGAGTCGTAGACAGCAGCCCCCAGGCCGCGACGCGGCGATCCAGCAGAAAAATCCGTGGAGGCGGTAGCCATGGGGCGTTCTCTCAATTAGTGGCCACTGTAGGTCAGGCTTTAGCCTGACAATACTACAAGCGTCAGGCAAAAGCCTGACCTACGGCCGGCGCGCACGCGCCCCCCAAGACGTACGTCCTAGTAGGTCGGTATGAGAAAGTGTGCCGCTTGAGTAAAGTTTAGGGGCGAATAAGTGCTAGCCAAGCAGCCGAATGGGGAATGCAGTGCTTGCAGCACGTAATCGACCTATCTTGCGGCGGGCGAGTGGATTCACTTCCGGCCAAGATGGCCGGATCGGTAAATACGGAGAATTCCTTTGACTGCAGCCGAGTCAAAACGTCCTTACCTGATAGCGAGGGCGGCCGAGCGGATCGTCCCAGCCTCTACGGCAATAGCGTTCGACCCACTGTGACGCCAGAATCCTTCCGCACCGAAACTGTAGGATTTAATGGACTGCCAATTTAGCGCTGTCTCAATGGGCCGCGGCTTTTTGATCTGTGTCGGTCGAGTACGTCAAAAATGTGATGAGATCACGCAAGTCATCTATCGAAAGCGTCGCTTGTAAGTTATCCGGCATAATCGAAGTTGCAGCAGCGCGACGCTCAATGATGGCGTCGCTCGGGAGCGTAAACTTTGTTCCGGTGACATCGACATAATCCTCCTTCCCGTCGTCCCCCGGCTTGGGAAGCCGTAGGCCGGTGTAGGTCTTGCCTACATCGGTTGTGAGAATCCAGGGCTGATAGTCGGGCACAATTTCTCGACTAGGGTGCAAAATGGATGTGATGATCGACTCGCGCGAAGCGTTGTGGCCAATGTTAGTGAGATCGGGGCCGATATTGCCGCCGCGACCGCCGTACTTGTGACATACACTGCAACGGGCGCCGACCGGACTGAAAAAGAGGCGGCGTCCGGCAGTAGCATAACCGCCGGGAGCGAGCACTTGCTTCCACTTGTCCAATTCATCGGCGGCAGGTTTGTTTTCCATGGGCGCCGGTTGCAGGCCAGACAGTCGCAACATCCGCTCGGCTTCCTGCCGCAAAACGCGATGATTACTGGCCGCAAGTTGCTCCAGGACTCCACGATTGACGGACGGGTCGCCGGCCAGGCCGACAATCGCCTCGGCCCGCACCTCATTCGACTGCGATTCGTCTTGGGCAACTTCCAACAAGAGCGCGAACCGTTCGCCACTCGACTGCTCGGCAAGCGTGCGAACCGCTTCTAGCCGCAACGGCTCATACTTCGACTGCAAATAGTTGCTCAACCGTTCGATCGTCAAGAATTTGTTGTCCGGCTTCACCAAGGCCAGAGCGAGCGCATGCGCGTCGTCCGAGCGCTGGGCATTGCGGAGTTCGCGAACCAACAGTTCATCCGTAAATTCGGCCCCGCGCATGCCTTGGCTCGTGGCTTAACCAATCGACCGCTCCCAAAACGATGAGGTAGTGCTGAGAGGTCGATTGAGGCTCCTCGAGTAGCCTGGCCACGTCATCGCGAAGGTCGGTCATCTGTTCATCAGCAATCCATCGGACAGCGAAAATCCGAACCTGTGGATCTGCGTCCAGAAGAGCCTTTCGCAAAAGCGATTTCACGTCAGGCGGTCGATTGAGCCGGGCCGCTTCGAGCAAGGCGAGGCGAATTCGCGGGCTGCGTGACGAAATGGAATCAATGGGCTTCCCATTTGTCAATAGCCATACGCCGTGTGTATGAATAAACGGATCCTCAGCTTTGGCACATTTCACGACGTCGCCAGCGTCGCCGGAAGTATTTATGTCCTCTTGTGAGCGCGGCGGAAAGTTGTGCTTCAACTCTTCGGGCGGCAACACCAACCGCCAAATGCGCCCATGGCCATGGACCGCATAATCGCGGAACACCCAATCGGCGAAGTAGAGTGATCCATCGGGCGCGACGGTCATACCGGTGGGCCGGAAGTCGCTGTCGCCTTGTACAATGATCTCTCGCTTCGCGCCGTAGGAAGCACCCCGGGGCACCAAATCGTAACGATCGATGCGGTGATCGCCCCAACTCGTTACCCACAACCCGCCGGCGTGCGGCACGATGGCTGTCGGTGCCTCGCCAACGCCACACATATACGGCAACGTGCCCGGCAGTTCACCATTCCAGGCCTGCAGCGGGTGCGTGCCGGCACGGCCGTATTGGATTATGTAACCGTAGTCGCCTCCGGGCACCACATGCAGCAACCGGCATGGTGGACTGGAATCCGGATCGTTATCGATAGCGAAAATCCGGCCATCGGGCAGCACACATACGCTGAACGGATTCCACACGCCCCGGGCGAATTGCCGCAATTTCTTGCCGTCAGAGGTAATGCTGTAAAAACCATCCTCGCCGCGGCCGGACTCAATCGTTGTGCCGTCGGACCCGATGAGGCGATAATCCGCGCCGTGGTTTTCACCCAGACTGACGATCAACGAACCGTCTGTATATTCCGCGATGCCGCTCAGCGCGTTGTGAGGGTAATCGTCTTTCGTTTCCAGGCGAAGCAGTTCCTCCTGCTTGTCGGCTATGCCGTCGTTGTCCGTATCGCGGAGCAGCACGACGTTGTGGCGCGTGACAACGTACACCCCGCCGTCTTCCCGCACCATCAAATTCATCGCATGGCGAAAGCCCTCGGCAAATGTGCTCCAATCGTCGAGTTTGCCGTCACCATTCGAATCGGAAAGCATGCGAATGCGATCGCTGGCAGGCCCTTTGTATTCTTCTGGCCGCTCGTGCGTATGCGATTCCACGACCAGCAATCGACCCTTGCGATCAAACGCCACGCCAATCGGCGTCACGATCTGTGGCTCGGAGGCGATGAGTTCCAGCTTATAGCCGCCACTCAAGACGCGCGGCGGCGCGGCCATCGACGACTTGCCGAGTGCTGCCGCCAAGATTATTGCCGCGATGGTAAATGATGAACGTGGGCTCATGTTATTGCACTCTAACAGATTTTCGCGGCGCAAACAAAAAGCCCCGGGTCGATGACCAGAGGCTAAATGGATTCCCAACGTAATACCGCGACCTATGAACCGGAGCTTTCGCCTTCGCCTGCGTCGCCTTCCGCGCCGGCGGCCGCACCCACTGGTTCCGGTTCCGGCTGGTCCTTCGAGGCGCTGCCTTCGAATACGAGCTGCTTCTTGTCGCCGACCTTTTTGACCTCGATTTTGATGAGGTTCTTGCCGGCGAACTCGCCCTTCAAAAGCTCCTCGGCCAGAGGGTCTTCAACGAACGTTTCGATCGCTCGCCGCAGTGGCCGTGCACCGTAATCGGTGTTCGAGCCCTTCTTGACGAGGAACTCCTTTGCCTCCTCCGAAAGCTCGATCTCCAGACCCTTTTCCTTCAGACGGTCGCGAACTTTGCCGAGCTCGAGTTCAACCACGTGCTTCATATCGTCGTCCGTCAAATGACGGAACACAATAATGTCGTTCACGCGGTTGATGAACTCCGGCCGGAAGACCTTTTCGATTTCATCCACAACACGCATCTTCATGCTTTCGTAGCTCGCGTCCTGGTCGGGCTTGGCGAAGCCGAATGCCGCCTCGTTTTTGATGGCCTCGGCGCCGGCGTTCGTCGTCATGATCAGAATCGTGTTGCGGAAATCGATGTTCCGGCCGAAACTGTCCGTAAGCCGACCTTCTTCCATAACCTGTAGAAGCATGTTGAACACTTCGGGGTGAGCCTTTTCAATTTCATCGAGCAGCACGACGGCATACGGCCGCCGGCGGATTTGCTCGGTGAGTTGGCCACCTTCCTCATAGCCGACATATCCCGGCGGGGCACCAATGAGCCGGCTCACGTTGTGCTTCTCCATGTATTCGCTCATGTCGATTTGAATGAGCGCTTCAGCGTCGCCGAACATGAACTCGGCCAATGCCTTCGCAAGTAATGTTTTACCGACGCCGGTCGGCCCAGCAAACACAAACGTACCGGTCGGACGCTTCGGATCTTGCAGACCACTTCGGCTGCGGCGCACGGCTCGGGCGATGGCCTTGATGGCTTCGTCCTGGCTGATGACCCGCTTGTGCAGCTCGTCCTCCATTTGCATGAGCCGGAGCGAATCCTCGGTCGTCATGCGGGTGAGCGGAATGCCGGTCATCTTGGAGACAACTTCGGCGATCACGTCTTCGTCCACGACGCCGCCGTTCTCGCGCGACTTCTCGCGCCATTCCTTGGTGATCGTCTGCTTCTTTTTCTTGAGCTTGTCGGCCTGGTCGCGGAGGCGAGCGGCCTGCTCGAAATCTTGGTTGGCGACCGCCTCCTCCTTTTGACGATTGAGTGCCTCGACCTCGTCGTCGATTTCCTTCAAATTGGGCGGCTTCGACATGCTCTTGAGCCGCACGCGAGCGCCGGCCTCGTCGATCACGTCGATCGCCTTATCCGGCAGACAGCGGCCAGTAATGTAGCGGTCCGACAGCTCGACGGCGGCTTGGATCGCGTCATCAGTAATTTGCACGCGATGGTGCTCCTCGTAACGATCGCGCAGCCCGCGTAAGATTTGAACAGTGTCTTCCGGCGAAGTCGGGTCAATGAGCACTTCCTGGAACCGGCGAGCGAGCGCCGAATCCTTTTCGATATACTTGCGGTACTCGTCGAGCGTGGTCGCCCCAATACACTGGATCTCACCGCGGGCCAGGGCAGGTTTCAAGACGTTGGACGCGTCAATTGCCCCTTCCGCCCCGCCGGCGCCGACTAGCGTATGCAGTTCGTCGATGAACAGGATCGTGTTCTTCGCCCGGCGGACTTCATTCATGACCGCCTTGATCCGCTCTTCGAACTGACCGCGATACTTCGTGCCGGCGACCATCATCGCCAAGTCGAGCACCACGATGCGTCGATCGAGGAGCAATTCGGGAACATCGCCTTCAACGACGCGTTGTGCAAAACCTTCGACGATGGCGGTTTTGCCGACGCCCGCTTCGCCCAAAAGCACCGGATTGTTCTTCGTACGACGGCTGAGAATCTGGATGGCCCGCTCGATTTCATTCTCGCGACCGATCACCGGGTCGAGCTTCTTCTGGCGAGCGAGCTCCGTGAGGTCGCGGCCGAAACTGTCGAGTGCCGGCGTTTTGCTGCGGCTCTTGCGGCCTTCGCCACTTTCTTCGCCTACGCCGCCACGCCCGCCCCGCTCGCTCCCCTCCGACCCTTCGATACCATGGCCAAGCAGGTTCAAAACTTCCTCACGAACCTCTTCCAGCTTCAGTCCAAGATTCATGAGCACTTGCGCGGCCACACCTTCTTGTTCGCGCAGCAGGCCGAGCAGAATGTGCTCTGTGCCCACATAATTGTGGTTGAGATTGCGTGCCTCTTCCATCGAGTACTCAATAACTTTCTTGGCGCGCGGTGTTTGCGGTAACTTGCCCATCGTGACCATATCTGGTCCGCTCTGGACGAGCTTCTCGACCTCAAGCCGAATCTTGCGCAGGTCGACGTCGAGGTTCTTGAGAACGTTGGCAGCCACGCCGCTGCCTTCTTTGATGAGGCCCAACAGCACGTGCTCAGTGCCAATATATTCATGGTTAAAGCGCTGCGCCTCTTGGTTGGCGAGCTGCATCACCTTGCGAGCACGGTCGGTAAATCGTTCGTACATGTAAATCTCCGGTGTCAGCAGCTAGCAAACGCCCATTTGAAGGCAATCTGCCAATACGCTGTAATTGTACGTGTCTAGTCAAATAGGGCAGCGTACGGAGTCGGGATTGTTTTTCGACTTAAAAGTGGGCCTTAGGCCAGCAAAGATTTCGGTCAAAAAACGATCACGACAGCGAATAGGTGGCCCCGAGCCCAAAATGAATCTCGCCGATTTGACGCCGAACAGGTGTCTAGCGCCAACCGGCTAGCCCGAGAAAGTTTAGCCCCGGAATTGCCTCACTTCAAGGCAAGTGGAGTGGTCCCGCGGAGTTACGACTATCGCGGGCATCGTCGGTTCTGTCCGTCGAAAAGCCCTGCCAGTATGATCGAGCGTAGGAAACGTACCGGCTTGTTGCATTGATAGCTATCGCAAAAGTAGGCCTAATGTCGCGATCCGCTGTGATTAGAGTGCTCGATGCTTCGCTAAACCGTGCTACTGAAGGATTGCGCGTCGTCGAGGACTATGCACGCTTCGTGCTCGACGATGCGTTTCTGACGAGTCAGGCGAAATCATTGCGGCACGATCTGACGGCCGCGGCGGAGCCTATTTTGTCGTCTGATCGGAACGCCGCGAGGGACACTCAGCGAGACGTCGGCACCACGATCACGACGCAAAAAGAAACGCGACGACTGGATTCCTGGGATGTATGCATCGCTAGTCTGAAACGATCCGAACAGTCGCTCCGCAGCCTTGAGGAATTCGGAAAGCTCGTGAATGCCGACTTCGCTGGCCAATGTGAGTCGATTCGCTATAGGCTCTATACTCTGGAGAAGGCACTCGATCTAGGTCGCACAAGCCATGATCGCTTGGATGGTGTTTTACTATGCGTTTTATTGGATGGCGGCACGACGACAAACGACTTCGATCGGCTGGCAGGGACACTTGCCGACGCAAGGGTTGGCATGATTCAACTGCGCGACAAGCGCCTGCTTGATCGCGACTTGGTCGATCGTGCTCGCAGCTTGCGGCAAATCACGCGAGGCACCTCGACCCTCTGCATCATCAATGACCGAGCCGACATTGCGGCGGCGGTCGAAGCCGATGGCGTCCATGTGGGTCAGGATGACTTGGGCGTCAAAGATGTGCGGGCGATTGTCGGCACACGTATGCTCGTGGGAGTTTCGACCCACAACATCGAACAGGCCCGGGCAGCGGTCTTGGAAGGCGCGAATTACTTGGGAGCCGGGCCTACGTTCGCTTCCACCACAAAATCGTTCGACGCGTTCGCCGGCTTGGACTATTTGGACGAAGTCGCCGGCGAAATTAGCTTGCCAACGTTCGCCATTGGCGGCATCAGCGCGAGAAATCTTGCCGATGTGCTGGCGACTGGCGTCTCACGCGCGGCTGTGGGTGCGGCCATCACGGACGCGACGGAACCTGCCTGCGCGGCAGAAGAATTGTTGAGTATGCTGAAAGCTGCGGTCTGCAACCAACGGCCACGACTTTATGCCAGCGACTTTCCGGCCCTCGACTCTCGACCCTAGACCTTCGACCTTTTCATGCTTCATGCCATCATTATGGCCGGCGGAACCGGCACCCGATTCTGGCCGGCGAGTCGCAACGACGCGCCCAAGCAATTGCTGCGACTGGTCGGCGAAGCAACGATGCTCCGCCAGACGCTTGATCGCTTGGGCGAATTGGCTCCGAACGAACGGCGGATGGTTGTCACGAATCGGCGACTTGTGGAGGCGGTCCGCAAACAGCTTCCGGAATTGTCGGCAGCAGCGGTCGTCGGCGAACCGTGTAAGCGGGATACGGCGCCGTGCATCGGTTTGGCCGCGTTGTTAGTGAGCCGCGACGATCCGCAGGCGACAATGGTGGTGATGCCGGCGGATCATGTGATTCGGCCAGCCGATGCATTCCAAGCGGCGGTGCGGCAGGCCGTAACGATGGTCGACTCGTCGCTGGGTCGCATAGTAACTTTCGGGATAAAACCTTCGTACCCGGCCGAGATCTTCGGATATATCCATCGCGGTGCGCCCCTTGTCGCAGGCCAGGCCGCGTCCCCATCCCAACCAAACCCATCGGCCTACAAGGTTCTGCAGTTCCAAGAGAAACCCAACGCGGTGACTGCGAAAAAATACCTCGATTCGGGCGCGTATTACTGGAACTCTGGAATCTTCGTGTGGCGGGCGACCACGATTCTCGACGCCCTCCGCAAACGGCAGCCCGAAATGCTCGCGCCCTCGAAAAGATCGTCGCCGCCTGGGATAAGAAGGACCGCGAAACTGTCTTCGAGCGGGAATTCACCGCCATTCAACCGATTTCGATCGACTATGCGGTCATGGAACACGCGACTGACGTGGCCGTTATCGAAGCGCCGTTCGAGTGGGATGACCTGGGCGGCTGGCAGTCGCTCGCCCGGCTACTCGGCTGTGATCAACAAGGCAACACCGTTGTGGGCAAGCATGTTGGCCTCAACACCAGTGGTACGATCGTGCGGTCCGATGGCGACCACTTGGTCGTTACGCTCGGTGTAAAGGATTGCATCATCGTTCACACACCGAACGCCACTCTCGTGGCTGATAAACACAGCGAGGAGCAAATCCGCCAGGTCGTAAAACAGTTGGAGGCGTTGGGCTGGACCGATTTCTTGTAGCTGACGCCGTGGCGACGAAGGATGAGAATAGCAGGTATTGATTTCGGCACGGTCCGCATTGGCATCGCGCTGGCAGATACGGACGTTGGAATCGCTGGGCCGTTCGAGAATTACACGCGTCGTTCACCCGCACTGGATGCCGAATACTTTGCGAAACTGGCGACCGAAGAACGGATTGGCCGATTCGTGGTCGGGTTGCCGGTACACCTGCATGGCGGTGAAAGTCAGAAGTCGGCTGAAGCTCGCGCCTTTGCCGAATGGCTTGGCAAAATGGCCAGCGTGCCCGTCGAATACTTTGACGAGCGTTTTACCACGGCCGAAGCGGAGCACGTGCTCGGACTCGCCAACCTCACCAAGAAGCAAAAGCAAGCCCGGCGCGATCAGATTGCGGCCCAAATCATGCTGACAGCATACCTTGAAGCGGGCGGACGCGGCCAAGATGCCCCTGAGGGAATCGATTGAACAATTTCTCATCCTTCACTAGCGACATTTCATGCACAGTCGCAACGGCCCCGAGTTCACAAATAAATAGACTTGGCGTCCATTGCGCCTATAGGCGCTTTTGCATTAGCCCCTCCATGTGGTGAGGAATGACTAAGCTCATTTTCGGTTGTGGATATCTGGGCGAACGCGTCGCCCGGCGCTGGCAAGCCGCTGGGCAGTTGGTCACCATCGTCACGCGCAGCCGCGAACGGGCGGGCCGATTTCGACGCGACGGACTTAACGTCACTGTCGCCGACGTCACGCAGCCCGAATCTCTATACGATTTGCCGACCGCGGAGACTGTATTGTTTGCCGTGGGTTACGACAGATCGGCAGATACGCGGGGACTATCAATCCTTGAGGTATACGCCGGCGGTATGCGAAATGTGCTCGCCGCCCTGCCCCACGATACCGCTCGCTTCATCTACATCAGCACGACGGGCGTGTACGGCCCGGGAAGCGGCGAATGGGTCGATGAAATGACGACGCCCAACCCACAGCGCGAAGGTGGTCAAGCGTCACTCGCCGCCGAACAGATACTGACCGCGCATCCACTGGGCTCACGAGGTTTCATTTTGCGACTGGCCGGCATCTACGGTCCGGGCGCATCCCATTCATCAATAATCTCCTCGCCGGCGAGCCCATTCCAGTGCAGACAAGCGGATACCTGAATCTGATCCACGTTGACGATGCCGCCGCCGTTGTCCTCGCCGCCGCGCAACATGAAATCCTGGATCACAGACCTCTCCTCTTTTGCGTCAGCGATGGTCACCCTGTCGAACGCGGCGAGTATTACAGTGAAGTTGCCCGACGGATCGACGCTCCACGGCCGCGGTTTGTCGAACCCGATCCGAGTTCTTCGCGGGCCATGCGGGCCGAAAACAACCGCCGTGTTTCCAACGCCCGGATACTGACCGAGTTGCACGTCACACTTGCGCACCCCGATTACCGAGCTGGCCTGGCAGCGATTCTCTAATATGCAGCAGGCACGCTCCGCGTGCCGTAGCGACCCTAGAAAAACAAAGCATATTGTTGGGCTGGAACTGCAAGCGGAGCTTGCCTACTACATTTATCGCTGGTTGCGAAGCGGCCGGCAAATCCGTATCATCGACGGGCTGGACTCATCCGCATCGAAGGATTCGCATGGCTGTTTTGAAGCGTCAACCGCTGTTCCCGCATGTCATCGAGCTAAACTACCAAGCGCGGCGGAGAATCAGTTGCAGCGTCTATCTCATCTACGACGATGACAACAACTGGGCGCTCATTGACATGGGCTACGAAGATGCCGTCGATGAGTGCCTGGAGATCATCCGGCAGCTTGATTTCCCGTTTTCGAAGTGCGTCACATTGATCGCCTCGCACGCCGACGTGGACCACATTCAGGGGTTCGCCAAGGCAAAGCAGATTCTCAAAACGACGGTTACATGCCACCCATTTGCAGCCAAGCCGCTGGAGACGGGTGACAAACTAATGACGTACGCTGAGATCGCTGCCCAAAACATCCATCTCGAAATGCCCGCAGTGAAGGTCGAAAACCTGGTCGAAGACGGTGACCGCATCCGCGTCGGCAACTTGGAGCTCGAAGTCTGGCATACGCCCGGTCACACGAACGGGCAGCTATCATTCCGCCTCGGCAATTTGCTATTATCCGGCGACAACCTTTTCCGGGATGGCTGTGTAGGGGCAATCGACGCCCATCATGGCAGCAGCATTCAAGACTTCATCAAGTCGCTGCAGCGGATTCGTGCCAGCGATATTGAATGGTTGCTACCAAGCCATGGGCCGGTATTCCGCAAAAACGACCAGCTCATCGATCGCACGATCGCCCGGTTGGAAACCTACCTCCACATGGCCGATTTCGGCACCTGTGCTATCGACTGGCCCCTCATGGATCAATGGGAGCGCGAGCTTGTGGACGGCAAGAAACCGGGCTAGCACGAGTATGGAGTTGGAAATGAGGAGTGGGGAATAAGGATTGTCGGTAGTCGTACTTCTCCACCCGAACTGCACACTCCGCCACTACTGCCTTTTCAACCGGCAAAGTTTCACAAGCTATCGTCACAACGCGGTCCGGTCGTGCCGGTTGTGCCGGATTTTCGCTCAATCGGGTTTATAACGCCGGTCGATGCTACTACGGACGCCGGCTTTCCGGCGACGGCCGTGCTCGTCATGCAAGCCAGCCGTGAACCCGCACTCGGACTCAGGGGGGAAGTGATGATCCGCCGGATCTATATCGCGGTTGGCTGCCGTCGTGCTGCTCGCCGCTTTGTCGTCGGCCCGCGACGCTCAGGCCCAACAAGCCTACGGCCGTGCGTGGGGTAGCACGTACAACACGACGGATTGGGAACGCTTCTACCACTATCCGTACGTGTACTATCCGCAGAACTTCTGGGGAAGCGAGTACTACCGCAGCGCCGACAGCCTGTACTACCGTTATCCGCCCGAGATGCGCATTCCGGTTTACAACCGCCATTGGTTCAACCCATATCCGACACCACGACCCTATTACCGAGGGGCCCACTTCGTCCTCGACATCTTCTAACCACCGGCCGGTGGTTTCAGATTGAGTTTCGCCAAAGCACCTGCTGCGGCGGAAGGTGCGTCACCGTCTGGGGGGACACTCATCGACGCACGTTTGAGGATGAGGCCATTTGACCGCGGTGCTGGCGCGATGCCGGCGCCGCGGTCTTGTCGTTTGTAGGCGGGTCGAGGGCAAAAATCCAGCCGCTTAGGGTGGCTAGAGTCGAACGAAGTGAGCCCCCAGAGAGTGCATAGTGGGGTGTGCTGGCACTCGACGCAAGGTACCCTCATTTCTGCCCTAATGCGCCGCACGCGATGCGATAGAAAATCTCCGCTCCTAGTTCTAGCTCCTTGATCGCGATGAACTCATCCGCGGTATGGGCTTGAGCGATCAAACCAGGACCGAAAACGATCGTTGGCACGTCCGCAGTTGAAATAGCCGCTGCATCGGTTCCGAATGGCACCCCGACGATTTCAGAGGCACGACCCATGCTATGCGCCAACATTGCCATTTTTTCGGCGACAGGTCGATTATACCGATCGCTGAGGCCAGTGCCTTTCATAAACGGCGAATCATGCTCGACGCGACACGCTCCTGTGTTTGCGGTCGACTGCACATAGTGAATAACATCTTCGTAGGCGGCGTCGGGCCGCTCTTCCGGTCCAAGCCGTCGATCAATCTCGATCGTCACTCGATCCGGCACTGTATTCACACCCACCCCACCATGAATCGTACTGACACACACGCTCGGTCGGCCGCATAGCGGATGTTCGAATGCCGTTTTGCTGAGGTTCGCATGATAGCGCTCGATGGCCTGCACGACCTGTGCCATCGCATAGATAGCGTTGACACCCAGGTCCGGCCGCGATGTGTGTGCCGCTCGACCAACCGTATGGCAGCGCCATCGCACAACCCCTTGATGTGCCACCACTACATTGAGTTGCGTCGGCTCAGCGACGATCGCTGCATCCGGCGGATGTGGAAATAACTGGGTAGGAGAAATTGTGCCGCCCGCAATCTCGGCGCTCGCTTGCCGTTCCGGGCTCCATAGATCACAGAGTGCGCATGCGCCTGTAAACCCGCATTCCTCATTGACGGTGAAAGCGATCACGATCGTAGGGCGTATCTGACTTCCGCTCCCGCGTTCAGAGGGGGATGAGGAATGTTCTCCGGCGCACGACAGCGCCGCTACCATCGCCGCCATCGAGCCTTTCACGTCGCTGGCTCCCCGTCCGTAAACGCAGCCATCGCGCACCTCTCCGCCAAATGGATCAATGCTCATGCCGCCAACGGGCACCGTATCCTGATGCACGTCCCACAGCAGTAGCTCGCCGCCCTCGCTCGGCTGCGGGCTTCCGTACACACATGCCACGAGATTCTCCCGCCCAGGATGCACCCGCTGACGCAACCACGGCCAGCCATGTTGCTCGCAGAGGGATTGAAGCAAATCGGTGAGCCGGCTCTCGCCGAAGTCTGGGCTCGAAAGCGGCCCACCCATCGGATTCACGCTGGGCGTCTGAATCAATCGTTGCAGAGTTTCGACAGGCTCGAGCGACATGGCCAGCGATTGTACCAGCTTCGGACTAGTCGCTTAAGCTACCAGTCACTTGCGACACGATTTCCAGGTCGGATATCCATCTACCTTGCAGACACTCGGTCCATCGTGCAGGCTGGAGATTGTCGCAACATATTGGGTCCTTCAGCACATGCCGCGTTCTCCAACCATTGCCGATTCGCTCGCCAAGTTGCTCGACGACAGCAATCGGCCCATTTATGTGGTCGATGCCACGCGGAGAATTGCGTATTGCAATGCTGCCTTGGCCCATTGGATCGACTTGGAACGCAAGCAAATTGTCGGTCGGCGTGTTGAATTTCACTCTGAGCCGCAACCGGAAATCGCGGTCGGCGGCGATGATATCCCGCTGACGGAATTGTGCCCGCCGCCGTCAGCGTTAGCGGGCGAAGCTGGCAAGGGTACGATCAGTTGCCAGCGCACGACGGCCGAATGTTGCATCGTACCGCCGAGTTCGTGCCGTTGGTCCGAGGCAATAAGCCCAGGAAGCTGCGGGATCGAAGAAACACAGATCAATCCGCCGTGATGGTCCTGCTGGCCGACGCGGATCTGACTGCGCAGCAAGTTGCACAGGAGGTCTCCGGCGAACCGAACGCCGACGAATTGCACCGCATGATATACCTCTTTCGCCACGGACAAGCCCAACGCTATTCAATCCAATCGCTGCTGGGTTCAAGCCCAATCATGCGTAAGGTGCGCGCTCAAGTTGAAGCGGCGGCGGCAAGCCTCGCCAACACGCTTGTGTGCGGACGTCCTGGCAACGGCCGAAAACACGTCGCGCTCGCTATCCACTATCAATCCCATGGTAAGGAAGATGGTAGGCTGCTGCCAATCGACGCCAAGCTGCTTACTGAGGATTTATTCTCGCGCACGCTGGAGCGACTCCATAGTCCACAAACGAGCATGAAGCCGACGTTGCTAATTGAGAATCTCGAGCGTATGCAGGCACAGTACCAATCGGCACTGCTCTCCGCTATTAGCCACGATGCGGTAAGCGCACGGATCATTGCCACGTTTGACGACAGCTATCTTCACCATCCGATTGGGGACAAAGCCACGGAAACCGTTAACTCTTCCGAAGATCAACGACTCGATGGCGCGCTGCGTTCGCTCGCCACGATGGATGCAGCCTTGCTGAATGCGATTTCCACGATCACGATTCGCATTCCGCCTTTGGCCGATCGGCTGGAAGACTTGCCGATCCTCGCCCAATATTTCCTGGAAGCTTGCAATCGAAATAGCAGTAAGCAAGTGGAGGCGTTGCAGTCAGACACGATCGACTTGCTCGCGCTTTACAGTTGGCCGGGCGGACTCGATCAACTACGCGAGACAATTGAAACGGCCCATGACGCATGTGCGTCGCATGCCATCGCACCGTCGGATTTGCCGCCCTTTTTCTATCAAGCATTTCACGCCGTTGCCCATGCGCCCAGCCGCCGAAGCCAATCAATCTCGATGAACTTCTGAACTCGATTGAAAAAGAAGCCATCTCACGCGCGCTCGCCCAGACCTCTGGAAACAAAAGCGAAGCGGCCACGCTCCTGGGCATGACACGGCCGCGGTTGTATCGTCGCCTCGTGCAGTTGGGTCTCATAACAGATCGTTCTGAAGGTACTGACCAGGCCGAAGCGCCTGAGTTCATCGAACAAGATAATACCGAGTAAAGCGGATATCGAAATGCGTTGCGCGAATCCGTGGATTGTCTGCGAACACTCCGGACAATGGGCCGCCTCGTTACGCGTAGCGCTCAGCCGACATAACCATTGTGGAAGCGGCTCCCTCGCCACTCGTGTCTATGAAGTGCGAAATCTGGCCGAACTGGACTCCCAGCTGATTGATCACCAAGTTGGACTGGTGCTGGTGGAAGTTAGCGCCGACAATTTGGCTGCAGTTCTGGAAACGCTGTCGCGCCACGACAGGCAAAACGTTCGATTTGCAGCATTGCTCGATGAATCGCTGCGGTATCCGCCTGCTGAAAAAAATTCGAGTAACAACATCTGTGCCGCTGTCGTCGACGCCTTGGGCGAGGCTGGTGCGGTAGCTGTCGTCAAGTCACCTCGCTACATTGGCCAACTTCTTGCACTCGCCGTACAGCACGCGGCTTGGCATGCCCGGGGAAATACGATCGCAGACGAGCATGCTTCGATCAAGGCCCGTGCTTGGGCCGCGCTTCCTTGGCAAGATGCCGTATGAGCGTTAGTTTGGAGTCATAACTCCCCATTGCGCAAGAGGTTCCAAGCTGATGCCTGACGTGCCCGTTACACAAGAAATGGTTGAAAAAGTGCTCGCCGACCTCAAGGATCCGGAAACTGGTCGGAGCTTGGCGCGGATGGAGCAAATTCGTCATATCGGCATCGATGCACGCGGCGTGGAAGTGTCTTTGGGCCTCACCACTTGGTCGAGTCTGTTGTGGGATGAAACGCGGGCGGAAGCGGAACGATTGCTGCTCGAAAAGTTGCCTGCAGCCACGAACGTGAACGTGCGGGTGGTCGAATATGTGCGACCACCCGAACGCATCGGCGAAATCGGCCTTACGGCAAAGTCCGTCATCGCAGTCGGCTCCGGCAAAGGCGGCGTCGGCAAAAGCACGATCGCTGCCTCGTTGGCCTACGGCTTGAAAAACAGCGGGGCCGCCGTCGGATTGATGGACGCCGATGTTTACGGCCCGAGCATTCCGCACTTGCTGGGGGTCAACGAACGGCCACATCTGGAAAACAACCGACTCCAGCCAATCGTAAAGGACGATCTGCGGATCATGAGCATGGGCTTCTTGGTGCCGGCCGGCGAAGCGGTCGTGTGGCGCGGGCCGATGCTGCACGGGGCGATCACTCAGTTTCTGCGCGATACAGAGTGGGGAAATCTCGATTACTTGATCATCGATATGCCGCCTGGCACGGGCGATATCGCACTCACGTTGTCGCAAATCCTGCCGTTGACTGGTGCGGTCGTAGTTTGCACGCCGCAAGATGTCGCACTACTGGACGCGGTGAAGGCCATCGCCATGTTCCGCAAAGTGAACATCCCAATGCTCGGCATGGTCGAGAACATGAGCTACTTCATCTGCCCCGACTGCGGCCACCGCTACGACATTTTTGGCTCCGGCGGCGCGGCACGCCGCGCCGCCGAGCTTGAGGTTCCGTTTTTAGGTGAGGTGCCCATTTACATCGGCATCCGCCAACGGGGTGATGCCGGCGACACAGCCGGCAATTTCGACGACCAGGCAACAGCCAGCTTCTACCGCGATATCTGCTACAAACTGGTGCGGCAAATCAGCACGTCTCATAAAACCGAGCCGCCGCTGCCAACGTTAAATGTGCTGTAAAAACAGCGGCTAAACGGCGGGTGGCTGAAGTCGCGTCCACAGCAGCAGACGGCGGGTGGCTGGGGTCGAGCCCTAGCAGCCACAGTCAGAAAGCCAACTTCGATTGCACGCCGGCAACCCCGGCAACTCTAAATGCGCTTGCATTTCCACCTGCTTTCCGCGCAAAAAATTAGAGCCGCAAGGCTAGGCCCAGCGGCTCTTTCCCGTTAGTTCACGCGGCGGAGAAAACGCTTCTAGGTTCTCTTACCCGCCGAGGCGAAAAACCTAACCGCGTTTGGTCTTTTTCTTCTTCGCCTTCTTGGCCTTTTTCTTCGTGCCCTTCTTCTTCTTGGCAGTCTTCTTCTTGGCTGCCTTCTTCTTGGCAGCGCGCTTCTTCTTGGCCACAGTCACTCCTCCATAAAAAGGTTTTGGTGATTCACGGCTGACACACCATTTCAAACTCACAGCCGACATCACCCGTTGAAACCAGCTACCACATCCGTGGTAGCTCCGGTAACTCGCATCTCAGTTCACAAACGAATCAACATCCTTCATCAACTCGTTATAGATTTGAAATGCGCGATAACCGTTGTCACTTGATGGTAGTTGTACGAAATTGTTGGAATTGTGCAACACGTTTTCGCAAATTTTTTTGCTCAACGTAAAAAATTTTCCCGCACAATGAGCCGCGCGGTTTGAGATCGCGACTCGGTCGTGCGCCAAAACGGACGCATGCGCGCTCGCGCGTCACATTTAGTACAACGAAATTGTCGTGCCATCGGAAAACCCAGCGCACGGTTGCGCGTGACGCCGTGCGAATCCGAATTGAGACCACTCCAGCGGCGCCAAGCTGGCTAGATATGCCGCCATCAACAACGAGGGTCGAGGGAAGCCAAGCTGCTCTTGCGTTGGATCCCAGTGCGCGAAGAATGCAGGCCATGCTTCGCGCTGTGCGCGGCGCATGATATGTATCGGATCGAGACCGTACCACGCTGGCGAGACTGGAATTGCCGATATTTTTCGCGCGCCTCCGATCGCGATCAGCCCTTCGTTCAATTCTCGCACGAGTCGTTTCGCATCGCCTAACGTCAACGTACTGCGCGGAAAAAGGACCCGTCGGAAGATTTGAAAACGCCGTTCGCTGAGCCGTTCGATGTTCAAGACGGGCAACTGTGTGATGACCGTCGTCGCGCCGGCTTCGGCGAGCCGATCAAGGCAGCACTCGACCCACTCGAGCAGCCGATCCGGCGGCGCACCGTACAATAAATCGTTGCCGATGTCGGTAACCAGGGCCGTCGTCGGTAACGGCACGCGGTTTTGCAAATTCTGCCAAAGCGCGCAGGGAAAAATTCCAGAAATTTTTCTCCCCAGAACGGCGGAATCCTGTCCAAACGACCTTCCGTGCCCTATTGCGACCAAAATTTCGATCGGTTCGCGCCACATTCGGCGTACAGTTTCCACCACGGTCGGAAACGATCGCGTGACGTTGCTCGCGCCAAGTACGATGACGCGACGGGTGGGAAGGTCGACGTTCAAAAGATCAACTCGCGGTTGCTTGATGGCTTCCCACCAAATCCGTTCCCGCCACTCAGCGTAACGATTGGCTTGCCGTTTAACTCACCCCCATTTTACCGCCAATGGTTGCGATAAAATTGGATCGCCTGGAAATTCCCGTACGCCAAGAATCCGAACATCAAGGCTATATAGAAGTTGCCGCTTAATGCGGCATACGCCGTTACAAGAACCGCGGCGCCGGCGGAAAGTTGTAGCGAATGCAATGTGCCCGAGCGAGAATTCCAGACGGAGAACACTTGTCGCGAGATTTGGCCACCGTCCAGTGGATAAATAGGCAGGAGATTGACCAGCCCCCACGCGATGTTCACGTACAGCAGATCCCAGATAACAGTGTCGGCTACCGCACCGATGGGCACCCAATACACCGGAACTAAATCCAGCCGAAACGCCTGAAAATGCCGCGCCGCGATCAGAATCGAAATGATGAACGCTGCCAAAAAAAAACCGGCGAAGGGCCCAGCGAGAGAGATGAGGATTTGGCTTGTCGGACGGCGGTCGCAGTCGTTGCACGAAGCCAAACCACCGAAACTGTACAGCGTAATCCACGGATGACCGCCAAAGAGTTGTTGCACGATCGCGTGCCCCATTTCGTGCACGACAATCGAGACGAACACTACAGCGACCCAGATTAGTACGTTACGCGGATCGGCTCGCCCCCCACCACCTAATCCTAGAAAGACGGCGACCGCCCAAAAAAATGGGTGAACACGGACGGGAACACCGAACAGGCGAAAATGAAGGTCGGCCTGGGTGGCAGGGGGTTCGTTTAAAAACATCAAACCGTGCGAGCGTTGACACTGGAAGCGAGTATTACCGCGGTATGCGATACATGCTGCCGCAGTCTGACCATTATTCAATCCATCATTCGCGAACTGCAATCCGAAATTGCCGGTTTAGGCTGCGTCGCGGATTGAATCGGGCAACATTTGAGCAAACTCATAATGCGTACGCAGGGGCCGTTTCTGCAGCCCATTGAGAATCCGTAGCATATAGTCGACCGCACGCAGCGAAGCCCCCCCATGACCGACCTGCTCCTTCAATTCGGCCAATTGAGCCACCCGCGTCGCCCGCTTCGCTGGCTCAGTCAGCCATTCGATCACGTGGTCGGCCACCTGACAGGATTTATCCTGGCATGTGAGATATTCGGGCATCAGCACGTGGGCATCCACTGGATCATTCGGATCGTAGCTCGCTGAGCGCTTCGGGAACAAATCCGTCGCCGTCAGCAGGTTTACGAGTGTTATGTAGCGAACCTTTCGAAAAAACGTCTGCACGAAGTACGCAAATCGCGAAATGTAGTACAGGATCACCGTTGGCGTCGTGTGATAAAGCAGCTCCAACGACACCGAGCCAGACACCGCCATCGCACAGTCGGCCGCCTCGATAATCTCCGCCGTTCGGTCAACGTGCACCTCCACCGGCAAATTGCTACCCGCCATGGCATCGCGTGCAAACTCCGCCTGACTCGCTTTAAACGACGCGATTGCGAACCGGGCATTTGGCACTCGATCGTGAATGATTCTCGCGGCCTTCAAGAAATAGGCCAGATTGCTCTTCACCTCCTGTGTCCGCGATCCGGGCAGAATTACCACCAGCGGTCCCGCGCCCGCCCGCAGCTCGTCGATAAACTTCGCGTCCAACTGTTCGGTCCGCAATTGATCGAAGTACGGATGGCCAACAAAGGTCGCGTTGCACCCACGATCCCGGTACCACGCTTCCTCGAAAGGCAACTTGCACAACACGTGGTCGACAAACCGCCGCATCTTCCGCACGCGCCAGCCGGCCCACGCCCACAATTGGGGTACACCATAGTAGAAAACGGGAATTCCGTGTGCTTTCGCGCGCCGCGCGATCCACCAGTTAAAGCCGGGATAGTCGATCAACACCACAGCATCCGGCCGATGGTGGCAAAAATACCGATCCGCCCGGCAGGCCAGATTCCAAAACTTGTGGATGTTCAACAGTGCGTGGAGCAGCCACATCACCGCAAACTTGGTGAGATCTTCATGCAATCCACAACCGGCCGCTGCCATCCGCGGTCCGCCGTAACCGACGCATTCGCAATCGGGCCGCTGTCGCCGCAGCTCACGAATCAGATTCGCCCCGTGCAAATCGCCGCTTGGCTCGCCGACAGAGAAGAAGATTTTCATCGCGGAGCTCCGCAGTAGGTCAGCCTATAAGCTGACGAACGTTGTTGAACTGCCAGGCTAAAGCCTGACCTACGGGGCTGCGGAGTATGGCAAAATGCGCAAGCGCGGAAAAGCTCAGTTCGACACAAGCTTGCTAAGCTTTTCGAGCATCATCTCCAAATAGCTTCGCCGCTCGGTCGGCCCAAGACGAAGCTCGGCTGCAAGGGCAGAGATTACTTGCTTTGCTTCTTCGACGCCACTCTCATCGGCAATGAGTTCGAGTTCCACATAAGCGCCCAGGCCATCGACCTCATCGAAGGCACCGTCAATATTGCTGTCGGCGCTATCAATCTCGAATGAGCGTCGCCTCTTGTGGACCACCATCACCGGCTTGAAGCCGAGCGACTGCAACAACTCGGCAAACCTAAGACCATCGGAGTCGCCGGCATCCAACGGCAATTCCAGTTCCTGACGTGTCTTCGTCGTTGTGTCAATCTTCGGCCCCTTATAGGTCACGAAACTCTTGCCTCCCTCCGTACGAATACGGAGCGCTTCATCCGTCTGGGCAAAATCCCGAGAGGGGTGAGCAAAGTACCGATCGGCCTGGCTGACTGCCGGTCCAATCTCCACGCCCCGCTCGGCTAACCGCTCCTCGAAAGCTCGAACGTCCGATACTCGATGTTTCTGCTCGACTTCGTATCGCATGAATGAACCGTTATGACTTTTTTGGACAGGATTCACAGGATGTACAGGACCGGTTGATTTCTCCTCCAGTCGATCCTGCTATTTACGTCGAAAGATTCCTCTACACTGGCGACAAATAAGTGCGCCGATCAATCGATTCCGGTCGATCGATTCGCGACGCCACTCCTTCCGCATCCAGCGCCCATAGCGGACTGATTTCCACCGCAACGCCGTCCGCTACCCTTGTGCTGGCCGCTTCCAACCATTTGCGATGTTGCGCAATCATGAACCGCCGCACATACTCCGGCGTATCACGCTCGGCACCCGGTGCATTCTTGAGCGGAGCAAATACATCCGCCTCAGCAAACTCGACTACCAGTGGAGTCTTCGCATGCGGCAGCAAGTCGAAAATGAACCGCTCGAATTTCAACGCATTCGGCTCCATGGGCTCGACCAACTGTCCGGCGTCATCCACGTATGGCACTTTCTTGCGGGCAACGTGAAACGGCAGTGCGTCCCCTAATCCCAGCGCTCGTTCTAAGAACGCCACATTGAACACATGCACCGCGATGCTGCCGGCCCAAAACTTTAACGATCCGCTCGCGTCCCGCTCCACCGCTACATCATTCGGCAGGTCGCTGTATTCAATCACCTGCATCTGACCATCAATCGTTGCGAACACACCCAGCCGGTCTTGCGTCGTTTGCTTGGCGATCGCCATTGATGTCAACTCCGAACCTGCCAGCAAGTGATAACCAATAAACTCAACATCGCAAATTGGCGTCAGCGGATTATCAACCTGCAAATAAAAAACGTGTTCGATACCACGCCGTCGCATGTGCTCGATTGCTCCACTGGCGGCCAGCGCTGCCACCGTGCCGCCATGGCCGTCCGGGCTCAAAAACAGCGAGTCCTTTTTGGCCAACAACAGCTTACCCGTCGCCGCATCTACAGCCGGCATCGTGCCCTGGCAGAACAAAACGACGTCATCCTCCGGCAGCCCGAATCGCTCATGTCGTCTTAAGAACTTCGCTTGCTCGTCGTGCGTTACCGGGCTCGTCATCATATAGACGGGCACAGCAGCCCCGTGTCGCTGAGCTGCAGCCAGCGCCTTTTCGAAATGAATCCGCAACAGCGACGCGCCTGACACAGGTCCAATCGGATACATCCCCTTGGGATGATCAAAACCGAGCCGGCTCCCCTGTCCTCCCGCAACCAACAATACTCCGATCTTGCCAGCTCGAAGCGCATCCGCCGCACGCGTTCGAGCATCGTCTGCCGAGAATCGACCACGGCCCCCGACGCGATCGACCAATCGGATAGCAGCCGGCGGCGCGGCGCGGCGTGCTAGTGCCGCCCAATCGCAGACGTTGGCGCCTTTACGAAAGAGTGTCGATACCTGCTTCAAATCGACCGCCGCGAGTTGCGATCCCAACTTGGCGCGCGATGTGGCGTCAAGCTCACGCCAAAACTGCAGCACGTGCTCTTGGCCGTGTGGTTTCAGCCGAGCCGTCAATTCGTCATAACTCGGCGTCGAATCGCTCAAAAAATCCAACCCTTCACCCAGGCGTATGCAAGCAGGCACAATAGCGGGAACAGCACGAATACCGTCGCATACGTGAAAATAGAAGTCCAGACGTGACGCGGCCAACGTGCCATGAATCGGATTCGCGAATGCTACGCGAACACAAAATCCCAGTATCGCCCCACCCTACACCGCAGGCATAACCGTGAAAAGCCATCCCACTGTGCGGAGCCGTTGCCCAGTCTAGCACTCACCATTTACAATAGGAGTTTCCGCCGATAGCTGCGGCCTTGGCGGGTCGCCGCGGCGCCTTGCTCTCGGCGAATCACTGACTCTCAGCAATATCAGGAGCACACACGTGGCATCCGGCAGGCATCTTTTCACAAGTGAATCGGTAAGCATGGGCCACCCGGATAAGCTGGCCGACCAGATTTCTGACGGTGTGCTCGACGCACTGATCGCCCAGGATCCGATGAGCCGCGTGGCCTGCGAGACCATGGTCACCACCGGTCTCGCCGTGATCGCCGGCGAAATCACGACCAAAGCCTACGTCGACATGCAAAAGGTCGTCCGCGAGGTGATTCACAACGTCGGCTACACCGAAGCTTCGATGGGCATCAGCGCGGACCACTGCGCCGTGCTGGTCGCCATCGGCGAACAAAGCCCCGACATCGCGATGGGTGTCGATTCCGACTCCGCCAAGGGCAAAGACGTCGGCGCCGGCGATCAGGGCCTCATGTTCGGCTACGCCTGCAACGACACCGACGAATTAATGCCCCTCCCCATCTCGCTGGCCCACAAGATTATCAACCGGCTCACCGAAGCCCGATTTAATCGGGAGGTTGAATGGCTGCGGCCAGACAGCAAAAGCCAAGTCACCATCGAATTCGACGGCGCGACACCAGTCCGTATCGATACGGTCGTCGTCTCCACGCAGCACGACGCCAAAGTCACGAAGGCCGAAATCGAGAAGTACGTCATCAACGAGATCATTGACCCCATGCTGCCGGCCGACCTTGTCACCGGCAAAATCAAGTACCACATCAACCCCACGGGCCAATTCATCACCGGCGGCCCGCACGGTGATTGTGGTCTCACCGGCCGCAAAATCATCGTTGACACCTACGGCGGCTGGGGCCGCCACGGCGGCGGCGCGTTCAGCGGCAAGGATCCCACCAAGGTCGACCGTAGCGCTGCGTACATGGCCCGTTACGTTGCCAAAAACATCGTGGCCGCCGGTTTGGCCAGCCGCTGCGAAGTGCAGCTCGCCTACGCGATCGGCGTTTCTGAGCCTGTGAGCGTGAACGTCGATACTGACGGCACCGGCCAGATTGAAGACACTCGTATCTGCGAGTTGATCCGCGAGTTCTTCCCGCTCACACCCTCCGGCATCATCGAGCACCTCGACTTGCGCCGGCCCATTTTCCGCAAGACAGCCGCCGGCGGCCATTTCGGCCGCAACGATCCCGACTTTACGTGGGAGCGGACGGATAAAGCGCCCGAACTAGCTACTGCTGCCGAAACAGCAGCCGTCTCAGCCCGATAGGACACTTCGTCATGCGTGCCACGGACGGCACAATTCGTCTACCACTACTCGGCCATGCGCGCCGGCAACGGGTGGCGCAATGCGTTCTGCTGTTTCTTGCGATTGCGTTCGCAATCGCGTTTTTTTTGCTAGCCCGGCGCATTGTTGGCGCTTTTTCCATACCGCTACCGATGCCACAGCTCTTCCTGGCAGCAGTTGTCGTCTTTGTCTGGGCCATCTTGGTACGTGAACTATCCTCGCGAAGCCCCTGGTACACCTCATGCGCACTAATCGTCGTTCTTCTATTCGCACTTGCTTGCTCGTATCCAGGCGCACGTATCGTCGATTGGCTCGTGTGGCCGATGGCGATGTTCGCGGTAGTATCATGTCCTCCGTTTCCTCGCGCAACACATCGGCCAAAGGCGCGCCCCAATTCAAAAAGCGTCGAAGTTAATTCCGACGAAAACGTCGACCCGGATCAAATACTACAACAGCTAACACGAGTACGTTTCCCGAACGGTCACGAAGCCATTCGCGGACTACTCCTCGGCGAACTCGCTCCAGGCGAGCGTCAAACCACCGTATACGTCGCGTTTTGCCCGCCGTTCGAGTGCCTGCCACGAGTCGAAATCAATGTCGCCGACGATTCGGATGCCGCTGCGAAACTTGTGCAAGTCCTCCACAATGGCGTTCAAATCGAAATCCGCCTGTCCCAACCGGCCCACGATGCCATGACTGTCGCAGTCGAATTCTTCGCGACCGACGCCGCTCCGAACTGAAGCGGACTCCGGCAACGCTTGCGGCTTAGCGTTGATCACTCTCGCGTTGTCGCGTTTCTGACCGCCGGGTATAATCCGCGCAACTTAACCAACTTTCCACCCGCAATGGAGACTCCACTACGATCAACCTGCGTATCGGACTTGGCGAAGACTCACACCGCACGGAGTCCGGCGGTCCGTTACGGCTCGGCGGAATCGAAGTGCCGCACGACCGACAGCTCGTCGGCCATAGCGATGCCGATGTCCTGCTCCATGCCGTGACCGATGCCTTGTTGGGGGCCGCCGCACTGCCCGATATTGGCCGGCTATTCCCCAATACTGATCCTGAAAACCGCAACTGCGACTCCGCCGACATGCTCCGAGCTGCGGCCGCCCGAGTCAATGAAGCCGGTTACCATGTCGTGAACCTCGATTGCGTGGTCCACGCCGAACGCCCCAAACTTGCCGATTACTACGACGCCATCCGACACCGCATCGCTGGCATTTTGGGAGTTAACCCTCACCAAATAGGAATTAAAGCCAAAACCGGCGAAGGTGCCGGCCCCGTCGGCCGCGAGGAAACCATCGAAGCCCGTTGCATCGCACTGCTGGAGTCCACTCACGACTAAGTAGGTCAGGCTTTAGCCTGACAACTGCCATATTTCCGCGATCAGGCGAAAGCCTGACCTACATGAAACCCGCAATCGACCGATCATGACCGCCGCCACACAACCCAAACTCGCCTCCGTGAAAACCACCCCTGCCCATCCGACTCTGCGCGTCTACAACACGCTCTCAAAACGCAAGGAGCCGTTTGCCACCGTCCAACCTGACAAAGTTGGCATCTATCTCTGCGGACCGACTGTCTACGACAAGGCGCACATCGGCCACATGGTCGGCCCTGTGATCTTCGACTGCATTAAACGCTACCTCACTTATTGCGGCTACAAAGTGAATTGGGTCGTGAATATTACGGATGTTGACGACAAACTCATCAAAAAGGCCAACGAGCGCGGCATCTCGATGCTGCAAGTCGCCGAAGAAAACATCGCCGACTACAACTCGAACCTCGCCGCCCTCGGCGTCGATCAAATCGATCACTTTCCACGCGCGACCGAGTGCATGCCCGATATCATCAAGTTCGTGGAATGCCTGATCGAACAAGGGATCGCCTACGAATCCGACGGCGACGTCTACTTCGACGTCGGCAAAGATCCCGACTATGGCAAACTCTCGAACCGTTCCATCGAATCGCTACAGGGCGAAGGTGGCGCCGGCGGTGAACGCAAGAAACACGTCGCAGATTTCGCCCTGTGGAAGTCGGCCAAGCCCGGCGAGCCCTCCTGGGATAGCCCCTGGGGCCCCGGCCGCCCCGGCTGGCACATCGAGTGCTCCGCCATGAGCAAGAAGCTCCTGGGCGATACGTTCGATATCCACGGCGGCGGCCTCGACCTCGTCTTTCCCCACCATGAAAATGAAATCGCCCAAAGCGAATGCTGCCATAACAGTCCTATGGTCCTCTATTGGGCCCACAACGGCCTCTTGCGCCGGAACCACTAGCGGCAAAGTCGGCGGCCGTTCCGAACGCGAACAATCGGGTGCCACTGCTGGCTCGTCCAGCTGCGCTTCGGGTGCCACTGGCTCTGCCAGTGCTTCCTCATCAGCCGATGCCGTCTCCGGCAAGATGAGCCGCTCGAAAGGCGCCGGCGGCCTCGCCGATCTCATCCAACGTCAAGGCGGCGAACGCATCCGCTTCTTCCTCCTCCGTACCCATTATCGCAGCACCGTCCTCTTCAACGAGCCCGCCATCGAAGAAGCCGGCACCGGCCTCGAAAGCTTCTACCGCCTTTTCAAACGCTATACCCGCGTCACCGGAAAGGACTTCTACGCCATTCGACCACCCCGATCCCGCGAGGCCGGCGAGCCTGCTTCAGCGGGCGGGAACGATGCTATCCTCCAAGCCACCGCAAAGTGTCGCGAAAAATTCCTCGCTGTTATGGATGACGACTTTAACACCGGCGGCGCCATTGGTGAACTCTTCGAGTTGGCCACCATCTCCAATAAATTCTGCGACGACAACGACCTTGAGGGTAAAGGCAAATCCAACGTCGCAGCGGTCGCCGAATTCACTTCCCTGCTGACGACGATGAAAGAACTCGCCAACATCCTCGGAATCTTTCTCCAACCTCCAGCGGCAGCCGGCGGTTCCGATGACCTCACCGCTAAAATCATGCCCCTAGTCATCGATCTCCGCGCCGACGCCCGCAAGAACAAAAACTTCGCGGTGGCGGATAAAATCCGCGACGGCCTCGCGCCACTCGGCATCATCCTCGAAGATCGCGCCGGCGGCACCGAATGGTCGATCTCGGGTGCCACTGCTGGCTTGTCCAGCAGTGCTTCGCGCACGGGTGCCGCCGGCGTCGCCAATACTGCCGACGGCCTCATGCAGCTCCTCATCCAACTCCGCGCGACGGCGCGCGACGCCAAAGATTTCGCCACCGCCGACATCATCCGTAACCGCCTCACCGACCTCGGCATCACCCTCGAAGACCGCGCCGGCGGCACGGAGTGGAACACCACCAAATAACTCCGATTTAGCCCCCGACGAACCGCCGGGGCAGCTTATACAACCGCAAACCGGGGCGTCCCCGCCTCCAGTAACACGAAATGCGACCAAAGTTCTCGCTCCGTATGCTGATGCTCGCCACTGTGCTCCTGGCAGCCGCGAGCTATTGGCTCTTCGTCCGACCAATCTCCCTCGCCCAGAAGTTCATCGATAAGGTCGCCGCGAAAGAGTATCGCCAGGCCGAGCAGCTTTGCATCAATTCAAAACCGTCGTTCCTGGTTGAGCAGGCCGAAGATTGGGATAATTGCGAGGTCGAAGTCAAACTAGTTCCTCGCAGTTGGTCGGATGTACTGCACTTTCGACAGTCAATCACGTTCGCAGCGCTAAGACGAGAACCGATCAAAGGAACAAACACTTATGTCACGATAAGAGGCGACCTGATAGCAGGCCCCATGTCCATCGAGCCGCCCCGCTTGTACCCCACAATTGTCAAACATTGACTCCATGCGCATTCTCGACATCGATCTCGGCCTCAACACCACCGGTTATGGCGTGCTGGAGTTTGTCCATCGTGCGCCGCGCCTCGTCGAAGCCGGCGTCGTCTGGTTCTGGGTCGGCAAGCACGAAGAATATGAGCGTCTGCTAAAACAGCTTTAAGGACATGGCATGCGACCCCAGTTCTCCCTTCGCACGCTGCTCGCACTAACCACGTTACTCGCCCTCTTTTGCTATTACTGGGTCATCATGCCAACGCGAACCGCGCAACGATTCATTCGCGCCGTCAACTCCGAAGATTACACCACTGCCGAACAACTATCGCGGCACAATAGCGAACTCGCTTTTACCAAATGGAAAGACGATCGCTGGGGCTTGACCACCGAAGCCGAGCTAGCGCCCTGGTCCGTCCGCCAACTCCTTCGCGGCAGTCGCGACTTGATCATGCACATGAAATACTTCCGATTCGACGAAAACCACGAAATCGAAATGCGCCTTTCCGCCACGTCACTCGGGATAAAAAAACCAGAAACCGTCGCCATGAAAAACAACGCCGTTATCGACGGCGCAAGGCGCCCGCATCATCAGAAAGCGCTAGCACCCAATCCCGAGCCTCCAGCCCCTTTCCCATGCGCATCCTCGGCATCGATCCCGGCCTCAACACCACCGGCTATGGCGTCTTGGACATTACTCACGTGGGCACGTCTCTCCGAGACTCGCAATCGCGTCTCGGAGAGACGCGGCCACGTGGTCCGCGTCTCGTCGAAGCCGGCGTCGTCCGCGGCAAAGCGAGCGCTGAGCTCGCCGAGCGCGTCAAGGAAATCCACGACGGCGTCGCCGACGTCATCGCCGCGTTCAAACCTGAAGTGCTGGCGATCGAAGAGCTATATTCGCACTACGAGCGCCCCACCACTGCGATCCTCATGGGCCACGCCCGTGGCGTCATTGTCCTCGCCGCCGCCGAAGCAGGCATCCCGGTCGTGAATTACCGAGCAACGCAAATCAAAAAGACGATCACCGGCAATGGCCATGCCGCCAAATGGCAAATGCAAGAAGCCATCCGCCGCGAGCTCAATCTGCCCACACTGCCGGAGCCTCCTGATGTCGCCGACGCCCTCGCCATCGCGCTCTGCCACTGCTATCTGAGCCGCCTGCAACCCGCGATTGACCCCTCCTAGGCCTGGGGAATGCGGCGCCCAAAGGTTATGATTTGCGGACCAGCGCCCTCTCTGGCACTCAACTCTCAGCCCGCGACCCCCTGCCCCCCCATGATCACTAAAATCACCGGTGTCCCCGTCGCCCTCGCCACCGATACGCTCACGCTGGCGGTGGGTGCGTTCGAATACGAGGTCCTCATCCCTGAATTCGCTCGCCGCAACCTGCAGGACAAGATCGGCCGCGACGTCAGTCTGCATACGGTCGAGTACTTGGAAGGCAACCCCATGCAAGGCCGCCTCATTCCGCGACTGGTGGGTTTTCTGAACCCTGTGGAGCGGGAATTCTTCGAAATGTTCTGCGAGGTCGATGGCGTCGGCGTGAAAAAGGCCCTACGGGCCATGGTCCGGCCCGTCCAAGAAGTCGCCGCCATGATCGAAGAACAAGATGCCAAGGGCCTTTCGACGCTACCCGGCATCGGCCCCGCAACCGCCGAGCGTGTCATCGCCAAGCTCCGCCGCAAAGTGCCCAAATTCGCTCTTCTAGTTGCCCACAGAGCTCAGCCCGCCGCCGAGGTCGAGCGAGACCTGCTCACCGAAACTTTCGAAGTGCTCCGTGCGCTTGGTCATAGCGATAGCGACGCCCGCCGCCTGCTGGATGGCGCTCTCGACAAGAAGACGAAATACAAAGATGTCGACTCGCTCCTCCATGCTGTCTATGAAAAGACTCACAGCGAGTGACCAAAATCAATGAACGCTCCACCGGCCAATTCGTCGCGACGGCACTGGCCTGCGAGAGTATGGCGGATCGCCCGACTGCTTCTCGTTGCTTACCTCCTAATCGTGCTCGGAATGATGTTTCTCGAAACCTGGCTCGTGTACCCCGTCCCGCCGCTCTCCTGGGGTAATTGGCAGCCCAAGGGGTTCAAATACGAAGACGTCCACTTCGTCTCAGCCGATGGCACAAAACTTCACGGATGGTTCGTACCTTACCCCAATGCCAGTCGCGCCATCCTGTATTGCCACGGCAACGGCGAAGATGTTGCGGCCGTTGGCGAACTCGCGGCTCACCTAAGCAATGAGCTTCACGAGTCCGTCTTCGTCTTCGATTACCGCGGCTATGGACATAGTGAGGGCTCGCCAAGTGAGACCGGGTGCATCGCCGACGGTAATGCTGCACAAAAGTGGTTGGCCGCGCGGACGGGGATTCAGCCAAACGAGGTCATTCTTGTCGGCCGCTCGCTCGGCAGCGCTGTGGCGGTCGCCCTGGCTGCCGAGAACGGCACCAGCGCCCTTGTTCTCGAAAACGCCTTCCCCACGATGCCCGATGTCGCAGCCAAGCACTATCCTTGGCTGCCCGTGCACTGGGTCATGAAGAATCGCTATGACAATCTCGAGCGGATCAAACATTACACTGGTCCCCTGCTACAAAGCCACGGGCGTGCGGACGTGTTAATCCCGATCGCTTTGGCCAGAAGGCTTTTCGACGCCGCGCCGAGTCGAAATAAGAAGTGGCTGGAATTCCCCAACTGTGGTCACAACGATCCGCAGCCCCCAGGCTATTACTCTGAACTGGCACGGTTCTTAGACGTTGCAACCTCCCCAGTTGCCGGGGTCGGCGTCCCCGGCAACTGATTGCTGAACCGTCCCAATTCCGCTAAATTCCCGGTGTTTTCGATTTCACGGGCACTATTGCCTGAAAGATCTGCCCAAATGGATGACCGGACGATATAATGAGGCTTCAGCCCGAGAGGGCCGATAAGGATTCTGCCCGGGCAAATGCTGAATGCGGCCAGAATCCTCCCACCGAACCTGCCGGTAACCCGACGAAGCCGATTTAGCCCATCCGTCGCAAACCAGCACCGGCAAGCCATTGTACCCACCTATAGGTCGCGATATGCCTAGAGTAACGGTTGGGTTTTAATACTTCCCCCGACCGCGACTGCTAGCTATCCTGTGTTTTCCCACCTTACCGTTTCGATAAATGCTTCCCAGTTCGCCGAATTGACACTTGACTTCGAGCAGCTAACAATTTCGACCAACTTCAGGCATTTCTCAGTTCGCATACACGTTTTTCAGGTCCATCCTGGCGCCAACCTATGCTGATCCGTTTGATTGAGCGTTCGCTGGTGTACCCGCGGCCATCGCGCGATCGAGGCGATTGGCGGCCGCGTTGGCTGCGGCCACAAAACGTGTGGTTCCGCTCGGCGGACAACACCAAGCTCCACGGATGGTACGTGCCAAATCCCGATGCGCAGCGTTTGATCGTCTATTCGCACGGCAACGGCGAGCATGTCGCCGATCAGGCGAGCCTTGTAGCTCGGCTGCAGCAGCATTTGCAGGCGACGGTGTTCGTCTACGATTACCGCGGCTATGGACGCAGCCGGGGCAAGCCGACCGAACGCGGCTGTGTGGCAGACTGCATGGCCGCCCAACGCTGGTTGGCCGAACGCGAGGGCGTGGACACGGACGAAATCATCATGATGGGCCGCTCGTTGGGAGGTGGCGTATCGGTTGCCGCCGCGGTGGAACAGGGTGCTCGGGCCCTCGTGGTGGAAGCCACTTTTTCGCGAATGACGGATGCTGCTGCGTTCCAGTACCCGTGGCTGCCCGTGCGGCTCGTGATGCGGAATCGATACAATTCGATCCGCCGCATCCAGAAGTACCCTGGCCCGATGTTTCAATCCCATGGTACGGCCGATGAAGTCGTACCCCTCTGGATGGCCCGCAAATTGTTTGAAGCGTCGCCGAGCCGGATAAAGCAGTTTTACGAGGTGAATTTTGCCCGGCATAACGATACGCCGCCCCCAGCCTACTATACAGCTTTGGCCGCCTTTTTAGAGCAAGCCGACGAACGTAGCGCCGACAAAATGCCTGCTCGCCTCCACCGCCGCCAGCGGCAGCTTGTCTCTTAGTTCCGTTGTCAGCGGTCCGTAGTTTGTTGGATAATGCGCTCTCGCGTGATTCAGCGGACTAACGGACAACCGACCACGGACCGGCACTATGCCCCGCGAGCCAATCCTTACCGGCGACGAGCTGCCCAACCCCGACAATGACGCGACGTCTCGGGACCCGAATGCGGCCAAACTCCGCGACGACGAGATTGCCCTCCGACCGCGCCACATGCGCGAGATGGTCGGCCAGCATAAAGTCGCCGAGCGACTGGCGATCGCCGTTGACGCGGCCAGCAAACGCAGAGAACCGCTCGGCCACATCCTGTTCGACGGCCCGCCCGGTCTTGGCAAAACGACGTTTGCCACATGCATCCCCCGCGATTTAGGAGTCGCACTGCAAATCGCCAGCGGTGCGGCACTGGCCGCCCCGAAAGACCTGCTGCCGTACCTCACGAATGCCGAGGAAGGTTCTATCCTCTTCATCGATGAAATCCACCGTCTTCCCAAGGCGGTTGAGGAGTTCATGTACCCGGCGATGGAGGACTTTCGGGTCGACATCACGCTTGGCGAAGGAGCCGGCGCTCGCACCGTCAACATGAAATTGCGGCCATTCACAGTTATTGGCGCCACCACACGCAGCGGGCTGCTCTCCGCCCCCTTGCGCGACCGATTTCAAATCCGCGAGCATCTCGAGTTCTACAGCAACGAAGAGCTAACAGAGATCGTCCGCCGCAATGCCGCCAAGTTGCGAGTTGAAATCGAAGACGATGCCGCAAGCAAAATTGCCCGCTGCAGTCGCGGTACACCACGCATCGCCAATAACCGCCTCCGCTGGGTCCGCGACTATTCCACGAGCAGAGCAAACGGTCACGTCACGCTGGCCATCGCCGAAGCGGCCCTCCACATGCTCGGCATCGACATTCTGGGCCTCGATGCCCAAGACCGCAAATACCTCGAAACAATCGTCCGCGTCTTCCACGGCGGTCCCGCCGGCGTCGAAGCGGTCGCTCACACAATGAACGCGGCACTCGACACGCTCGTTGACGAAGTCGAGCCGTTTCTGCTCCGCTCTGAGCTTGTCGTTCGCACTCCCCGTGGCCGAAAACTCACGGCCAAGGCGTATGAGCACCTGGGAGCCACGCCGCCGCCGGACGAGCCACAACTACCGCTATTCAAGTAGCTGGCTTACAATCGTCAACTCGGGGCACTGACGTCAAGTCCAGCGAGGAGAGCTGGGATCGAGCGGGCACCGACGCGAAGCGTTGGTCGACGAGCCCTCAGGCGCTGGAAGAACGGCATTCAACTCGTCCCACGACTGACGCAACTAATTTTGGAGAAACTCCATGAATCGACTACAGGCGATCGGCGTTCATTTGCTGGTTTGCGTAATGCTTGCTCAATGCTCAATCGCGCTGGCCAACGACGATTACAAGATCACGCCCGACGTCATCTACGGGCACAAAGCGGGAATGGCACTTACGTTTGATGTCATTCAGCCAAAGGAACCCAACGGCGTCGGCATCCTGTTCATGGTGAGTGGGGGCTGGGTCTCAACCTGGTTCCCGCCGCAGAAGATCATCGATCCAAAATCGCCCGAACTGCTGAAACTATTACGCGAGATCGTTGACCATGGTTACACACTGTTCGTCGTCCGCCACGGCAGCTCACCGCAGTTCAAGGTTCCGGACGCGGTTGCCGACGTCCGCCGCGCGGTACGATACATTCGCCTGCACGCCGATGATTTCAAGATCGATCCCGATCGCATCGGTGTTTGCGGCGGCAGCGCCGGCGGTCACTTGTCGCTCATGCTCGACACCGCCTCCGACGAAGGCGACAAAAAAGCCAAGGATAAAGTCGATCGCACGAGCGATCGCGTGGCGGCGGTCGTGGCCTACTTCCCACCCGTTGATTTGCACGAATGGGTCGGCGACAAACGGTTTCCCGCACTGGATTTCGACCCGAAGCTGGCGGAATCCGTCTCGCCGCTGCTCTTTGTCACCAAGGACGACCCGCCGACGCTGCTCATTCACGGCGACAAGGACAACCTCGTCAAACTCGACAACAGCGAACGGATCGAGGCTGCCTTCAAGAAAGCAGGCGTGCCGACTAAGCTGATCGTAATCCACGGCGCCGGCCACGGATTTCACGGCGAGGATGCCGAACAAGCCGCAAAGGCGGCTCGTCCAATGGTTCGATAAATACCTAGCTGATGTATCCAACAAAAATGGAGACACCGACTCCCAGAAGCCCAAGAAAGCAGCGGATTCAGCGCCATAGCCCTTGCAGCGGGTGGCTGGTGTCGAGCGCAGCGAGCCCCCAAAGCGATGACAGTGGGAGTTCGTGAGCATCTTCGTCCCAGGTTCCTCTGTTTCACGACCAACGCCACTCATGAATGTGCCGCGACCCACTCGCGGATATCGTGCGGCGTGTCATCCTCGCGGTTCATCGTCGGCAGCACTTCGTGCAACAACTTCTCTGAGTTGCACAGGTCGGCAATCGATTCAACGATCATATCGGGCTGATACGCATACCGCAGCAAATCCTCACGCTTGGTCGAGCCAGTCAGCACCAGCACGGTGCGGTAGCCCATTTGTACGCCGCCCAGGATGTCGGTCTCCATCGTGTCGCCGATCATGATCGTTTCACTCGTGGCCATGCCAAGCTCCTTGCGAGCCACGCGCATCATTACCGGGCTGGGTTTACCCACGCTAAAAGCTTTGATGCCGGTGGCCGTCTCGATGAGCGATACGATTGCGCCACAACCGGGCCGTGTGCCGTCTTGCGTCGGGCAGTTGGGATCGAGATTGGTGGCAATCAGCTTTGCTCCGTCGAGCACCATCTGGACCGCGTCCTCAAGCATTTCAAAGCTCAATGTGCGCCCTTCGCCAACCACGACATAATCGGGCGACTTGTCGACGACAGAATAGCCGTTCATGTGGAGTGCGTTAAGGAGCCCGCCCTCGCCGATGACGTAGGCGGTACCGTTCGGCTTCTGACCCGCCAGAAATCGGGCCGTTGCCATGGCGCACGTAAAAATGTGCTGCTCCTCGACCGGCATGCCCATCCGCTGGAGCTTGGTCACGACATCGCGTCGCGTTCGCTGGCTGTTATTCGTGAGAAACAGGAACGGTATTTCCCATTCCCGCAGCAGTCGAATAAAGTCCACAGCCCCAGCGATCAATTGGCTGCTGCGGTAGATGACTCCATCCATGTCTATCAAGAATCCTTTTCGCATATCGTTCTCCTCGTGTTCGCAATCGCCTGCAGACTTGCCTCAATTCCCCGCATAGCTTGGGAACGCAAGGCATCGACACTCTGCAACGTCGTCTTCGCCGCAACGTGGTGGGTAGGTGGGTACTAATCCCGAGGTGCGGCCAGTGGCGGGGGTCGCCGCATAGCGGCGGTGTAGTGTATTCCCACATGGAGCGTGGGAACGAGGTTCATGGTACGGCGCCTGCGTTAAAAATGCGTCAAGAATTTGTTCAGCAAGCCAACAGCGCCACGTCCGACTGGCTTTCGACGACTACGTCAGCATACAGTTCCGCCTCGACATTGTTGCCGCGGTAGGTGGCCGTCACGGGCGCCGCGTGCTGCGGATCCACCGATGCCGCCACTGCTACATGCCGGTCGGCTACGGCAAGACCGTGCGTTGGGTCGAAACCGCGCCACCCGGCGCCGGGCAAGTAAGCTTCGGCCCATGCGTGCAAATAGCGTTTGTCCTGAGTGGCGTCGCCTTCCTGATAGCCGCTGACAAATCGGGCGGCCAGCCCAACCGAGCGGCAAATATCAATCCACAGAACGGCCAGGTCGCGGCATGCGCCCTGCCGCTGCTCAATCGTCGTCGCCGGCGGCCACGGCGAGCCCTGTTCACGGTGCACTCGCTTGAAACGATGGCAAATGGTTTCGGTCAATCGTGATAAAAATGGAATTACTTCGCCGCGAGAGGCTTCCCTCAGCTGCTCGGCCAATTCCCGCGCAGGATCGACGTGAATTGGCACCGCCGACCGCCGCAATGCTGAGGCGAGCAGCGCCACTTCGCGCGGTTGATAACTCACCGGCAACCGTCCAATCTCCGGCGTAACGAGATAGTCGTACGGATTATCGCGAATCGTTTCGACCTCGGACGTCGCTCGCAATACCATCTTATCGTGCATATCATTGAACCAGACGACTGTCACCATGTTGCCCTCGGCATCGAGCAATTGCGTGTAACCAGCCGGGGTCGGCTCGATTTGCAAATCAAATCGCACGAGGCGCTGTGACCCATCGCTGCGCGGGCAGAATCGCAATTGGTGCGGCTCGAAGAAAACAGGTCGGGTGAACCGGTATTCGGTGGTGTGATCAATCGTGTACAGCATAACGACGTGAGTCCTCCGCTATCTGCTTGTTTGTCGCCTACTTATCGTGGTCCCGCATAGTTCACAGGCACAAAACCGCTCATTGCGGCTCGACACCTACCGATTCCAGGGGCCGCATCGCGAAAAACGATTCGTGAATCGATTCGCCGATCAAGTTCAACCGTGTCTGCAGATGGTCCACAAATTCGTGCAGGCCGCCGGAGATCACGTCTTCCGCCTGCGTATAGGCCAACTCGGCACGGAGCCGACCGAGTCGGCGTTCTGCCAGATTGGTGTAGCTACCGGTAAATGTGCCGGAAATCGCGTGCAGCGAATCGTTCGCCTCCGTCAAACAATGCAACACAGCTCGCGGAAACTCCCGATCTAGGACCAAGAAATTTACCACACTGACGGGCGAAATACGCCCGTGTCGCTGGCGATACATTTCGAGCGCGCTAGCCGAGCGCAGCAGCGCGAGCCACTGAATATCATCGAATGGCGTGCCGACATCCGACACTTTCGGCAACAGAATGTAATACTTGACGTCAAGAATGCGCGACGTCTTGTCGGCCCGCTCAAGCATTCGGCCCATGTTGCAGAAGTGCCATGCCTCTCCGTGGGTCATGGTGGCGTCGGTGACGCCTAGAAACTGCTGACCGGAAACGCTTACCCGTTCGAAGAACACATAGGGATCATCCAGCACTTCTTCCAGCGCCCCGCTGTCGCGGATCGACAGGTAAAAACTATTGATGTGCTCCCACATTTCGGCCGAAATAATCTCACGCACACCGCGGGCTCTCTCGCGGGCAAACCGCAGGCATGACAGAATCGAATTCGGATTCTCTTTATCAAACGTGAGAAACTGGACGACGCTCTCTTTGGTCGTCGTGTTCACCCGCTGCTGAAAAGCGTCCTGGTCGCCACTAATCACGACGAGCGGCCACCACTGCTGCCCCGCTTCGCCGGGCATATCAAGGCTGAGGTTCAGATTTACCGAGATGAATCGCGCCACATTCTCGGCCCGCTCCACATAGCGGCTCATCCAGTAGATCGAATCTGCAACGCGGCTTAACATAATTAGTTGCAAGGAGTAAGTCGCGAGGCGCGAGACCAGGTGTTTGTTCTCGCGCCTTGCGCCTTTCAACTCACCACCCATGTATCTTTGCTGCCGCCACCTTGCGACGAATTGACGACCAATGAGCCCTTCTTGAGCGCAACCCGCGTTAGTCCGCCAGGCAGCACGAATATCTCGCGGCCATACACAATAAACGGGCGCAAATCGACGTGCCGGCCCTCCAAACCATTCTCCGCCAGGACGGGCACCCGCGATAGGCTCAGCATTGGCTGGGCTATATAGTTCCGTGGGTCGGCCTTAATCTGCTCGGCACACCGCGCGTGATCTTCGGTCGTGCATCGGGGCCCAATCATTAGCCCATAACCGCCGGATTCATTGGCCGGCTTCACAACCAGCTTCTCGATGTTTGCCAACACGTGGTTCCGCTGTTTATCATCCCAACACACGTAGGTGGGGACGTTCGGAATGATCGCATCCTCGCCCAAGTAATACTGGATGATCTGCGGCACGTACGCATACATCACCTTATCATCGGCGATGCCGGTGCCGGGCGCGTTAGCGAGAGCAATGTGACCGGCGCGGTAGGCGTCGATTAGGCCCGGCACACCCAACAACGAATCGGGCCGAAACGCCTGCGGATCCAGAAAATCGTCGTCAATCCGGCGATAGAGCACATCGATTCGCTCGAAACCCTTGGTGGTTCGCATGTACACAAAACCGTCAGAAACCGCCAAATCGCGGCCCTCAACGAGATCGATCCCCATCTGCTGGGCCAAAAACGAGTGCTCGAAGTACGCCGAGTTGTGCATGCCGGGCGAAAGCAACGCGACCGATGGCGACCGCGTCTGGTCGCCCATGAGATACTGTAGCGCGTCGAGCAGGCGACTGCAGTAATCATCCACGGGGCGGATTGCCGACCATTCGAACAACTGCGGAAACGTCTGCTTCATCAACTGCCGATTCTGCAACACGTATGACACACCCGATGGGCACCGCAGATTATCCTCCAGCACGTAGTACTGGCCGTCCGTATCGCGAACCAAGTCGGTGCCCGTGATGTGACACCAGATCCCTCGCGGCGGATTGAGACCGACACACTGCGGGCGGAAGCCCTTCGCCGTGGCGACGACATGTTCAGGCACAACACCGTCGCGCACCACCTTTTGGTCGTGGTAAAGATCGTCGATGAGCATGTTGAGCGCGGTAATCCGCTGTCGCAGGCCGCGCTCCAACATCTGCCACTCGTCGCGCCCGACAATCCGCGGAATGATATCGAAGGGAATGATCCGCTCCAGCCCGTGTCGGTCGCCGTAGACGTTGAACGTGATGCCGAGTTGTACCATCGAGCGATCAGCCGCTCGTTGCCGCCGCGTCAGATCCTCCGGCGGCATACTCCGAATGCCGTGACACAAGGCCCGGCAATCGGGACGCGGTTGGCCCGTGCCGTCGAACATCTCGTCGTAGAATTCTTCCAACAGGTATTCCGCAAACGTCAAACTTGTAGATGGGTCTCCCTGCCTTTGGGCTTGGCTTACTGTTGAACGACGTTTTGCGGTCGCTACTGCAATTTCAGCTGCCATGAACGTGCCCTGACGTTTTAAACCATGAAGGTTTTACTGGATAAGTGGAATCCTGAAAGGCGCAGCAAACATTGCGCCGGGCATCATTTACAGTAAGCTGATGATTTTCGCAACCGACGTAGTGCCTTAGTGGCCTTAGACATACGTCGATTCAACAGTGACGAAGCGAGCGCCAAGAACACGGCCCACGCGGGCTGCATTGCCTAAGAAGTAGGCAGCACGAGAACGCTCGCCGGGCGAGTACCGTAATTTCCCTTCACAATTGCCCGGAGGTGGGGTTTTCGTCGACGTTGCCCGCACCAAAGCCGCCCGTTGGTTTACCGCGCCAGCGATCTCCAGTTAAACTTGCTAGGTTGAAGGCTATTAGTCAAATCTACACACGGAACGCGGATCGACAAGCGTTCTAGTCGGACATCCCGCCACGAAACGTCCCGCCCGCTGATTTACACCTTCTGAAAGTTGCATCTGATGAGAGTTTGTGCCCATATCGCCTGTTCGATTGCCATCGGAGTTTTGTCCGGCCAATTGTCGTTGTCGTGCCGCGCTGATCTTTGGGGGTTGAGCGTCGATCCATACGGGAACGGCCAACCGGCCTCGGACTACAGTAAAGTTCTCCGCTTCGATAACGATGGCAACGAGTTGTCGAACGATATTCCCTCGCACAGCGCCGGGCTGGATTACCCTTCAGGAATTGCGGTCGGGCCGGACGGCAATATCTATGTGAGTAGCGTCAACACCGGCAGTATTTACTACTACGACGGTCAGACCGGTACTCCACTTCCATCGCCGATCCCGATGGCCTCAGATGGCTTGTTCGCGTTTTTAGGGGATGCGGCGCCTGCCCAATTGGCTTTTGGACCGGAGGGAAACTTGTACGTCTCAGAGTTCTTTGGGACGAATGTGCGCGTTTACGATGCCCATGCCGGCGCGACCTTTGGGCAGCCGTTACCGAATGCGGCCACCGGTCTGACGAGTGCCGGCGGTTTGGCGTTTGCCTCGAACGGCGACTTACTCATTGGCGATGGCTTCGCGATGGCACCCGGCGAAAATGCTCAAATTGTCCGTGTGCACAACGGAGTCCAATCGACATTCGGCGTCACAGATATGGGTGGCGTTTACGCCCCAGGGGCTCTCTTGGTGCTTCCCGACGACAGCCTGTTGATTGTCGACATCGTGGGGAATTATGTTGCCCACTACGATGCGAACGGCATTCCTGAGCAGGTGCCATTCGCAACGATTCCACCGTTTGCACCCCCGGCCACTAATTTCCCGTCGGACATTAAATACGACCCCAATGGAAACCTCATCGTGTCGGTGCTGGGCCCCACGAGCCCTAGCTCTGATCCGGCTGATAATCAAGGTGCCCTCTACCGCTTCGACTTGAACGGCAACCTTATCGAAACGATCGCGGACAATCTGCAACCGATCGGTGGGATCGCCTGGACGTCCTCACCAGCCACGCTCAGCGGTGATTTCAATGACGACAACTCAATTGATACCCTAGATTACGCAAAATGGCGGGCGGATTTCGGCAAGGCCGTGGCCCGAGGCAACGGCGCCGATGGGAATGCGGACGGGGTGGTTGATGCCGCCGACTATGTAGTGTGGCGTCACGCCGTTTCGCCTGTCGGTGCCGGTCTGGGCTCTTCCGAGGTGCCGGAGCCCGCGACACTGATGCTGCTGGCGTGCGGCTTCCTTGGAGCTGTCTCGTTGCGAAACCAAAGACGCGTTGTGCGAATGCAGAATGACTGAGGGGGAGAGCCGATGATCCGGCAATCGCAACGCGCGGCGGGTTTTTCGCTGATCGAACTGTTGATCGTTTTCGCGATCATTGGCGCTCTCGTTGCCTTGTTGATTCCTGCCGTTCAGGCAAGTCGGGCCGCCGCCATTCGTGCCTCATGTGCGAACAATCTCCGCCAGATCGGCCTTGCCGCCCATAACTACGTCTCGGCCCGACGGCATTTCCCCAACGGATCCATGGCCAAGGAGTTCACGGCCCAGCCGTTCACCGCCTGGACGCTCTATCGCTGGTCGGCACTCGCTCAGTTGTTGCCCTATTTGGAAAATGGTGCAACATACAGTGCGCTCGATTTGTCGGTGCCGCTGTACGGAGCGAATTTCAAGGTGAGGCCGGAGAATGTGGATGTGGTGAAGTTCTTTATCCCCGAGTTTCTTTGCCCGGCCGACATCAGCCGCCCCGTCTCACCCGATTTTGGGCCGACGAACTATGCCGTGTGCACCGGCTCCGGCTCTGGCGGCGGCACTCCGCGCGGAACCGATGGCGTGTTCTTCATCAACTCACAGACCCTGCCCTCGAAAATCACTGACGGCCTGAGCAAAACGGCGCTCGCGTCTGAGAGCCTGCTCGGTCAACCTCAACAGGGCGACTTCCACGATTCGCAGAGGGAATACAAGTTTGCCTACGCCTCACCGGTGTCCGATACGATTTGCAGCGCGGCAAACCAGTGGAATATGAGCGACCCTCGCGGCTTCGCCTGGGCGAACGGCGAGTTCCGTTGCGGCCTTTACAATCACTACTACACGCCGAACAGCCCGACCCCCGATTGCATGGGCGTTCGACTTGGCGGCGGCGTGCAGTTGCAATTCACGCCGTACGGTTGGCGCGCTGCCCGCAGCGCCCACGCCGGCGGCGTGAACGTAATCCGCGCCGACGGCTCATTGCAATTCGTGGCCGACGTGGTTGACCCCAGCGTGTGGCGGGCCCTGTCGACGATTGCCGGCGGGGAGACGATCAGGACGCAGTAATCGCATTTCGGACGCCGTCAACGGCGACCTAAGATGGGTCGGCTATATAGTCCAGCCATCCCGGCTGGGCAGCGGCTTACCTGCACTTGACGGGGCGGCGCGGCCCATCGTAGGCTGGTTAATTCTTCAAAAAGCGATAAATGTCCGTTTGATTGGCAGGTGTTCGCATGGCAGTTCCGAAACGCAAACAATCGAATTCCCGTACAGGCATGCGCCGTTCGCATGACGCATTGAAGGCGAAGCAATTGCAGGCCTGTCCGAAGTGCGGCACGCTAAAACCCTCGCACGTGATCTGCCCGAATTGTGGCCAATACGGCGGCCGGACAATCGTCGAAACCGAGTAAATGACGAATACCCGAATGACGAAAGATAGGCTTCGTGCTTATCGTCATTCGACGTTCGTCATTCGTCATTGAATGTCGACCGACCCTGCCAAAGTTGCGTTCCTCTTTCCGGGCCAAGGGGCCCAATCGGTCGGCATGGGTGCGACCGTGTGTGCGAAAGTGCCGGCGGCTCGGGAACTTTTTGATCGTGCCGGAACGGTGCTCGGCTACGACCTCTATGAGCTCTGTGCCGAAGGCCCGGCGGCCGATCTGGATTCGACCGATTACAGCCAGCCGGCGCTGTTCGTCTCTAGCCTTGCCGCTCTCGAGCAACTCAAGCAGGATTCGCCAGAACTGGTCGATCGATGTGCAGCCACAGCGGGCTTGAGCTTGGGCGAGTATACCGCGCTGGTGTTTGCGGGCGTGATGGATTTTGAAACCGGCCTGCGCGTCGTCCAGGAACGCGGCCGGGCGATGCAAGCTGCGTCCGACGCGGTGCCGAGCGGCATGGTCAGCATCCTGGGCATCGAGCGCGAACAGGTCGACTCGCTCGTCGCGCAAGCGCGTGGCGACGAGACGCTGGAAGTCGCCAATCTGCTCTGCCCCGGCAACATCGTCGTCTCCGGCCACACGGCGGCCTGCGACCGAATGCGGAAGTGGCCACCGCGGCCGGGGCGATGAAGGCGATTCCGCTCGCCGTGGCCGGTGCGTTTCACACGGAGCTGATGGAGTCCGGCGGTCGAGCGGCTGCGGGCGGTCCTGGCCGACGTGCCGATGCAAAAGCCGCGGATTCCCGTAATTTCCAACGTCGACGCCCGCCCACACGACGACCCCAACGAAATCCGCGAGCTTTTGATCCGGCAAGTCTGCTCGCCCGTCCGCTGGGAAGATTCGATGCGGTACTTGCTCGACACGGCAACAAATCACCCAGTTCTACGAAATCGGCCCCGGCCGCGTCCTGGCTGGCCTCCTTAAGCGCATCGCCCGCAAAATGCCGTGCGAAAACATCACCGCATAATGAAAGATACTTTTTTGAACAGGAGCTAACGGAGAAAACAGAGGAATTGATTGAATTACGTACCGCAATTTCTGGGTTGATAATTGGCCTGCGCAATCGGTTTCAATTTCTAATTCCGCTTTAACTCTGTTAACTCTGATTCCTCTGTGGTGAATCTTTCTCCGCGAGGATAAATCATGGCAGACGAAACGAACCGGCGGATACAAGTGGACCTGAGCGGCAAGACGGCGATTGTCACCGGCGCATCGCGCGGCATCGGCAAGGCGATCGCGCTGCGGCTCGCGGCGGGCGGGGCGAAGGTCGCCTGCGTGGCCCGCAGTGCGGACAAGCTGCAGGAGACGGCCGACGAAATCGCGCCGCGGGCGGGACGGCCGAGGTGCATCCGTGCGACGTGACCGACTCCGACGCCGTGACGAAGCTGGTCGAAGGCCTCGCCGAGAAGTGGGGCCAGCTCGATATCGTGGTGAACAACGCCGGCATCACCAACGACACGCTCATCCCGCGGATGAGCGACGAGCAGTGGGACGCGGTGATCGCCACCAACCTGCGGAGCGTGTTCCTGTTCACCCGGGCGGCGTCGCAGGTGATGATGCGGAAGCGGATCCGGGCGGATCATCAACATCTCGAGCGTCTCCGGCCTGATGGGCAACCCCGGCCAGGCGAACTACTCGGCCTCGAAGGCGGGCATCATCGGCTTCACGCGGACGGTGGCCCGCGAACTGGCCGGCCGAAAGATGACGGTCAACGCGATCTGCCCCGGCTTCATCGCCTCGGAAATGACCGCCGCCTTGGGCCGGCGATCATCGACGAAGTGAAGAAGCGAATCCCCGCCAAGCGGCTGGGCGAGGCGGACGAAGTCGCCGACGCCGTGCTGTATTTGGCGAGCGACTCGGCCGCCTATATCACCGGGGAAGTGATCACGCTCGACGGCGGACTGACGCCGTAAATACACGGATACATAGCTCGGCCATCTTGGCCGAAAAAAATCGCTTCGCCGTAGACGTATGTGGCTCGGCAGGACTCCGACCCAAGGACGGCTCAGCTACGTAATTTAGGCCTCCCTGTTGCTAAACTCGCCCTGGACAACCAAGCCCGCAAAACGGTATATCTTGACCTCGCTTACGGAAACGCTCTATCTTGGTAGGTTTACGGCGTCGGGCCCAGGCAGCATTCCCCAATGTCGCCGTGGGGCTCGTTCGTTGCCCGAAATCTGTACGGATTGAGTACGATTCCGGCAGACTGTCCGCGTCTGCTATCGTAATCAGATCACGTATCAGACAGATACACGCTGTTTGTAGGAGGACCGACAAGGTGGCCTCAGTAATGGAACGAGTAACAGATATCGTCGCCGATCAACTGGGCGTCGACAAGGAAAAGATCACGGCCGAAACGTCGTTCGTCAACGACTTGGGCGCCGATTCGCTCGATACGGTCGAATTGGTGATGGAGCTCGAAGAAGAGTTCGACATCAACATCCCGGACGACGCGGCTGAGAAGATTCAAACCGTCGGCCAGGCCGTCCAATACATCGAGAGCCGGCATGAACGTGAAGAGCTAACCAGTTCTCCGGGTGGCATGCTCTCGCGAAGCACGGGGAGCATGCCCACTCTCGCGTCTACGGTTTTCGTGCTTCACGCGAGCGCTTGGTGCGTCGCACGAAGGTACGTCGCCCAATTTGCTCTCTGGCTCCTCGCTCCGAGCTTGTCTATGAAACGGCGCGTCGTCGTCACTGGGATTGGTGCCGTCACATCGCTGAGCTGCAAGGTCGACGACCTGTGGCAGGGATTCTGCGCGGCGAGAGCGGCGTCCACATCTGAAAACTTTCGACACGACCGACCACAAGGTCAAGTTCGGCGGCGACATCCACGACTGGTCGACCGAAGGCTACATCGACCGCAAGGATGAAAAGCGGATCGACCGCTTCACCCAGTTCGCGCTGGTGGCAGGCATCGACGCGGTGAACGACGCGGGATCGACTTCTCAAGGAGGACCCATTTCGCTGCGGCGTGATTCTCGGCTCCGGCATCGGCGGGCTCAACGAGATCGAAACGCAGCACGAGCGACTGCTTACCAAGGGGCCGGATAAAGTCTCCGCCTTCACGATTCCCAAGCTGATGGTCAACGCGGCCAGCGGCCACGTGTCGATCCGCTACGGTCTGCGAGGCCCGAACTATGCGGTCGTCCACCGCCTGTGCGAGCGCGACCAACGCGATGGGCGATGCCTTCAAGGCCATTCAATACGACGATGCCGACGTGATGGTCACCGGCGGCACCGAAGCGGCCTGCACGCCGATGGGCCTGTCCGGCTTCGCCAACATGCGGGCCCTGTCCGAGCGGCACGACGATCCCGCAGGCGCCAGCCGCCCGTTCGACGCTCGACCGCGACGGCTTCGTCCTCTCCGAAGGGGCGGGCATGCTCGTTTTCGAGGAGTTGGAGCACGCCAAGGCCCGCGGTGCCCGCATTTACGCCGAAATGCTCGGCTACGGCGCCAGTGCCGACGGCGGGCACATCACGCAGCCCGATGCCGAGGGCACCGGCGCCGCCAAGGCGATGAGCGTGCGCCCTGCGCGACGCCAAGCTCAACGCGGAAGCGATCGACTACATCAACGCCCACGGCACGAGCACGCCGCTCGGCGACAAGGCCGAGACGATCGCCATCAAGACCGTGTTCGGCGACCACGCCTACAAGGTGAGCATCTCCAGCACGAAGAGCCAGCTCGGCCATCTTGCTGGGCGCAAGCGGCGGCGTCGAGATGGTGATCTGCATGAAGGCGCTGGCAGCACAACATCTGCCCGCCGACGATCAACTACACGACGCCCGACCCCGACTGCGATCTCGACTACACGCCGAACACGCCCGCGCGAACGCAAGCTACGCGTCGTGATGAGCAACAGCTTCGGCTTCGGCGGCCACAACGCCTCGATCATCGCCGGCCGCGCGGCATAAGTAGCAGGCACACTCCGCGTGCCGTCAGCTCTTCGTTTTGTTCCGGGGGATACAAGCAACACGCCATCGACGTTATGGTCACTGTTTCTATCAAAGGAAAAACACGTGAGGCTTCAGCGCGAACGGCAATGGCCATTGTGGCTGCCAGTGTTGGTTTTGGCGACGTTGCATTGCCGCACGTTGCCGGCGAAAGATAATGAAAAGAGCGACGCTCCCGCCAATGCCGCAACGCGGAAAATCAGCGACGAAGCGCGGCGGATTTTGGGCAGCATTCAGACCACCAAGTATAAGCACCGGACCGACATAAATGAGGCCAAGGGCCAATACTATTGCGATTGCTCCGGCTTTGTCGGCTACGTTCTGAACCGCACCGTGGGTAAACACGACCGCCAAGGCCCACTGCATAACGGCGATCGTCGGCCGGTTGCGATGGAATACGCGAAGCTCTTTGCTGCCGCGCCGACCAAGGCGAATGGAAGAAATCGCTGGCAGCATATTGTTCGACTGGCGGACACTCGGCCGGGCGACATCATCGCCTGGCGGCACGACAAGCCGATGCCGGGCAATACGGGCCATGTCGTGATTGTCGATGAGCAGCCGGTTATCGAACAGGACGGGCTCGTGCGCGTAGTGGTGATCGACTCGACAACCCTGCCATGGCAGGACTCCTCCGGCGCCAAACACGGCAGCGGCGTGGGGCGTCGAACGATGTGGTTCACCGTGGACGACATGGGCCGACCTGTTGGCTACGTGCGCGGCTCACGCAGCGCCAGGCCGAAGGACGAGCAGATCGCGATCGGCCGGGCTTTACTGGTAGGTTCGACAAAAACCACCTCAGCACTTGGACGGCGTACGGGCTAAAGTTCCGTCTCCTCTAAAATTCCGGTTGTACCGCCCCCTGACAGCGCCCTACTTAAGCCTGTCTTTCGATGAATTGCCCGCTAATTGACCGTGACGCCTCCTCAAATTCCCGGTCTACTAACTAGACTGGAACTTCAAGAGGCAGGACTCAGGCGACCGGGTAGTCCGGCCGGGCCGGTGGCGTGCCATTTGACGTTGCTGGCGATTGGCCGCGGCTCCACGGTGTTCATCATGCGTCGCTCCGGACAGGGATTTGCGTGGCTCTTAGCGCTACTGGCCGCGTTCGTGGCCACGCCGGCGCACGGCTTCATTATTACGCCCAGTGACCCCGATCCGTGGCTGTCAACCGCGAGTGGATCGCGTTCAGGCAACGGCGCACCGGCAACGATCACCTGGAGCATCGTGCCGGATGGCACAGTGACTTCTACCGGCGTCGGCTCTGCCACAACCACGAGCAAGCTCGTCTCATTCATGAATTCGAACTTCGGCGGCAATTCGTCGCAAACGAATCTCACACTACAGCCGTGGTTTCATATTTTTACCGATGCGTTTGGCCGCTGGTCGCAGTTGGGAGGCGTCAACTTCGCCTATGAATCACACGATGACGGAGTGAAGCACCCGAGTTCGAATGGTGCGCTTGGCGTGCGAGGCGACATTCGATTGGCGGGATTCAATATCGATGGCGCGAGTGGCACGCTGGCGTTTACATACATCCCCACCGGCGGCAGCGATATGGCGATCGACACAGCGGACGCGTCGCTATTCAAGAGCGGGTCGAATCTAAACTATGTGTATTTTCGCAACACACTGATGCATGAGATCGGGCACACGTTCGGGCTCGAACACGTGGACTCCACAACGGACACGCTGTTAATGCAGCCGTACATCGATGATTCGGCGAATCCGATCGATGGCCCGCAGTTGGACGAGGTGCGCGGCGTGCAGTATTTCTTTGGGGATGCGAACGAGAAATTGAACGGCGGATTGGGGAACGGCACGGCGGCACGGGCGACGAGCTTGGGCACGATTCCCAGCGGCGGCACTAAAAGCATTGGAACATCGGCAGAAGTGCCGACGCAGGCGATCAGCTCGACGGCAACGGATTTTGTCAGCATCAGCAATTTGAGCGACGTCGACTATTACTCGTTCTCAGTGGCGGGGCCATCGCTATTCAATGCGACGCTGACGCCGCGCGGCGGCGTGTTCACGCAGGGTGCAGCCGATGAAGGCCAGTTCCCGACTACGTTCGACGCCAACGCACGCAGCAATTTGGCGCTCTCGATCTTTTCTACGAACGGAACAACGATTCTTTCCACTGCGAACGCAAATCCGGCCGGAGCGATCGAGTCAATCGCAAACCTTTTATTACCGGCCGCCGGTACGTACTTCGCACGCGTGACTGGCGCCGATGACACGATCCAACTGTACGAGCTTGCCCTAAGCGCAGTGTCGATGTCGATGTTGCCGGGTGATTACAACAAGGATGGTGTCGTCGATGCCGCGGACTATGCCGTGTGGCGCAACACACAGGGCCAATCGGTGGCAACCGGCTCAGGCGCGGACGGCAATTTGGATGGTCATATTACCTCGGCCGATTTCAACGTCTGGCGATCGCATTTCGGTCAAACTTCGGGGGCTGGAGCCGGATTGGCGGGGGCGGCTGTTCCCGAACCCGCGACGTGTTCGCTACTCCTGTTGGGGGCGTGCGGCTTGGCACTGGTGAATCGCCGCCGATGTCGCCGCTAAGTAGGTGAGGCTTTGGCCTGATAAAAAAGCGATCAAGATCGTCAGGCTGAAGCCTGACCTACAGCCTAATCCATTCCACGGGTCTACGAAGTTGTGATGCGGGTGACTCGATTACACCCGATTTTGCGCAGCAATTTCTCGCCTCTGCGGTTTTCCGCCTTCTCGTTAGCGACTCCTCGGTCGGTCTTTTGGTACAATAATGCAGAAGCGAACAGGTTGTGGCTCCGTGAAGTGGAACAGACATGCGGCAGTTCTTCTGGCTGACACTCTCGGTCTTTGTATTCCTTTATGGCACGCTCTGTGCCCGGGCCGCGGTCGACATCAAGGGAATTGATATTTCGCACTGGCAGGGCACGATCAACTGGTCGTCGGTCAAGAACGCCGGTTACAAATTCGCGTTCATGAAGGCCACCCAGGGGAACACGTATGTCGACCCCACGTTCGCAACGAACTTGGCCAACGCAACGGCTCAAGGCATACGGGTTGGTCCGTATCACTTCTGCGATCTCAATACAGACACATCAAATCCTCAAGATCCGGTCAACGAAGCCAATCATTTTCTGGCCATCATCAAACCCAAGTATCAGTCGGGCATGTATTTGCCCCCGGTGGCAGATGTGGAAGGTTTTCCGAGCTTTAGCTCAACCGCGGAGGCCCAATCGTTTACGTCCGCCTGGGTAACGAGCTTTTCCAACACGATCTACGATTCATTGGGCGTGCGTCCGATTATTTATACCAGCTTGTCGAAGGCGAACTCCTACTACAATCGGCGGGTTGAATCGGCGCATGAATTGTGGCTGGCATGGTGGAAGGGAACCGGTACCTCGTCGCCGCCGGTGGCGTCCGACACTCCGGGTTGGGGCATCTGGGAATTCTGGCAATATGCCGACAACACAAGCGTGCCCGGCATCTCGGGGAATGTGGATGGCGACGTATACTACGGCACACAAGCTCAGTTGGATGCATTACGTATCGGAAACGATGGCGCGATGCCCGGCGACTTCAATCGCGATGGCACCGTGGATGCTCGCGATTACATTCTCTGGCGAAATACGAATGGGCAAACAGTCCCGATTTACAGCGGCGCAGACGCCAATGGCGATGCCAAAGTAAACGACACTGATTTTGCCGTGTGGCGATCGCACTTTAATACAAGCTCGAGTGTTGGCTCTGGTACGGCCAGTTTGGCTGAAAGAATGGTGCCGGAGCCCGTAACGATCGGTCTGGCAACGCTTGGCATCTGCTTGTGGCTACTTACAACGGGTCGTACTTCTCGGCGTCGTTCTTTGGACCTCGCACTTTAGCTTGCTTGTTGGCATCGCTGGCCACTTTTTGGAGTGTGCCCGCCCAAGCACAAGTTAGTTCCGTTAGTGCGTGGGATGCGTCCAACTTTCGCCTCTGGGGCTACATCCCCTATTGGACCACTACGTCGCAAATCAATAATTTCGCCACGAATGGCATGTACACGCACGTGTCGGATGTGCTGTACTTCGGCGGCTTACGCCCGGATGCGAGCGGTAACATCACCTACGCCTCCTCATCGTATCAGACTCAGTTCAACACAATTCGCTCTCAGGCCGCAACGAATGGATTCGACCTGCACCTCAGCATGTTTGAAGTAACAGGTGGCCAGACAGACGCGACTTGGACGTCTATCGTCAACAGCCCGACGGCGCGAGCCAACTTTATATCTCAACTTACAACCATCATGCAAGGCAACCGCGGATCTGCTGATGACTTAAAAGGATTCAACTTCGATTGGGAGCGACCCAACACGGCGGCGTTGTGGGGCAATTACACACAGCTCGCCCGGGAACTCGGCGACGCGATCCATCCGCTGGGGATGGAAGTCTCAGTGTGCGACTACGGTTATCCGGATACCAAATGGGACGACACGGCCCTCTTCGATGCGAATGTTTACGATCAGCTGTTCATCATGGGGTATATGTACACAGCGTCGCAAAATAATTCGTATGCCACCCTACATAATAATTTGACAGGCCAAGGGGCCGACAAAGCGTTCAAGGATAACCAAATTGCCATCGGCGTTGGCACCTGGGCCACCGGGCCGAGCACGATCGGTTTGAGCAGCATCGTTGCGGCAAATCCCAACTTAGCCTACGACGCCGGCTCGTATACAGGCACCATCGGCAGCAAGACCGGTACATGGACTTTCGAAAGCCGCCTGCAAGCGCGGCAGAAAACACAAGTCGCGCTCGGCCGTGGCATGCAGGGCATGTTCACTTGGACGCTGCACTACGACGCAACGAATGATCTGGGACTCAATCGCGTGATGCAGCACTATGCGATGGTTCAAACCGACACGCCGGATCTGAATCTGGATGGAAAAGTCAACGTTACGGACGCCACGACGCTTGCCAACAATATGGGTACGGCGACTACGAATACGGGCATAGCGACCGACGCGCAATTCGATGCTTATTACCTGAACGGTAATTGGGAACAGGGCGACCACGACGGCAACGGATTCATCAACCAACTCGACGCGAACTGGCTCGCGGGGCGATACACCGCGCTCGGCGTGACCCTGCCCGACCGGCTCGCCTATAGCGGCACGTTCGAAATCCTACAGGATTCCCTGGGTATCAATGGACGTTGGGAAGCGGCCCGTGACCGCTACGGCGCGCTCGTTGAAACAGGCAACTTCGCCCAGCACGGGGCAAATTCGCTCCCATGGAACGGCGCCGGAGTTGGTGCGGCGCAGCACAGTGATTATTCGGTGACCATCCGTAACCAGAATAGCGTCGAAGTGGCAGCCGGCGAAAATTCCTTGCTACGAACAATGAAGGCCGATCTCTCGTCGAGTGTCGATCTCGGTCAAAGCACCGATACGTACGTCACCTTTTTGGTCCGCGAAAACACGGGGCCGCTCTCGCTCGCACAATTGGCGTCCGCCAATCGATCGTTCACCCTCCACTTTCTCGATAACACAGGAGCGAGCCAATTCGATTTTGCTGCCAACGGACTGCAACAACAATTCGCGATCGATAGTGTAGCGGATTCCGCCGGTCAGGATGTGGCATCCGCAGGTTTCACATCGGATGAAACGTATTTGTTCGTGGGCAAAATCTCCGGAAACGGCGCCGGCGCGAATACGATGCACGCTTCGCTCTTTCCGAGCGACTCCGTCGTCGCAAACTTCACCGATCCGGGCTTTCAATGGATGCTCACAGCCCAAAGTTCCGCGAACTTCAACCCGGTGATCACGAACTTGCTTTTCGCAACGTATGCGGAAGCCAACTTCACCGTGAGCAACGTATGGATAGGCGACGCCGCGGCCATCCTGCCGCCTTCTCTCACATCGCAAGGCGACTTCAATCAGGACGGCCTCGTCAACAGCGCGGACTACGTGGTGTGGCGCAACACGATGGGCCAAACGGGCTCGAACCTCGCAGCCGACGGCAACGGCAATTACCAAATCGATGCCGGCGATTTGACTATGTGGCGTGCCCACTTCGGCCAGGCAGTTTCGGCGAGCGGCTGGCTTTGGGGCCGGAGCGGCTGTGCCGGAACCCTGTTCGCAGCTACTGTTGATTGCGGGATTTGCGGCGCTGGGTTCGGTTCGACCACGACGCGTTGCAACGGGTGACTGGGCTCGAGCGCAGTGAGCCCCAGTGCGTGGCTCCAGGAGAACTGCAAAGTCGGGGCCTGGTCTGCTCAGTAGAAAACCCGGATGGCCTCTAGTGTGGGAGGCGTCTCTGACGCCGAATTCTTGTAGGTTCGCGGCACGTGATCGGCCTCGGAGAGGCCTCCCACAGGGGTTTTCTACTGAGCAGGTCTGGTCCATTTTTCGGCTAACCCGGTACGCGTTATTAGTTCAATCGTTGGCCGAAAACATGGACCTGACCCCTTCGCCTTGGGCTTTGCAGTTCTCCCGAGCAGTTGCAACCCCTCGTTGCGATTCCGCTTCAGCGGCGGTAGACTATACGGCGCTGGGGTCGCATCGGAGGGCATTCACATGAATCGCGCTCTACTTTTCAACCGCGCCATCTTGGTGGCAATTGTTCTCGCCGCATTTGCCAGCCAGAGTTTCGCCGATCCGCCCGATATTCTCCGCGACTACCGCTTTATTCCATCACACACCACGGTCCACGTTTCCGGCGGTTTCCCCGGCTACGACATGGACCTGAGCATCGCGGGCAAATTCGGTCTCGTGACCGGTTACGACTACGGAACATCGGCGACCGGCATTCCCACGCTCGTGCCGCTCGCACAATTCGTCGACGTGAAGGCGATTCTATTCAATCCACTCAGCATGGCCCCGTTGCCGTTGCCCGGATGGGAGCTCGATAAAACGCTGAACCTGACCGGGTTAACAGGAACGTTCGAGGACCCACGTGTCCTACAGTTCAGCGGCGTCGACGGGCAAGGCGTGCCGATTGCGCTCCAAGCCGTTTTACGGGGACCGCTATTGCATTTAACCGGAGCGAACAGACCCAATTGCCCCGGCTGTGCCGACATCATCGGCTACAAAGTAGACGCCTTCGCCCACCTCGCGCCGTATGCCGACTTCAATTTGGACGGAACCATCGACACGACCGACCTGCACCTGCTGATGACTTACGTCGGCATGGAGAGCGGCGCTTCGTTCGATCAAGGCGACGCCGACGGCGATGGCGACGTGGATGGCGGCGATTTTCTCGTCTGGCAGCAAATGCTCGGAACCGCGACCAGCCTCAGTGAGTTTTCCGACGCAGCATTGGCTTCAGGCAGCGCTGTCCCGGAACCCACCGCCGGAATGCTGCTCTTGTTCGCCGCCACATGGATTGCTCTCGCAGGCCGCGCGGCATACACCCCGTCTCGCCGCACATTATCCTTAGAAGCCGTTTCAAAACCATCGGGGACTGTCCCAATTTTGCGCAGTCTTCGGAGCAAAATGGGACTGTCCCCCTCTCTGAGACGGTTTTGAAACGGCTTCTTAGAGATGACTCGACAATAGCTTCGGTATTCGGCCGCAGGCCAATTTCACCGTAGCCTTGGGCAACGCCAAAGGACTATCGGCCCCGAAGGGGCCAGGTCGTATAGCCAGGGTCGCGAGTCCCTGGATTGCAAGGACCTGGTTACGATCGGCGAAACATCGCTTGGTGCTTATCCCAAAACCATCGGGGACTGGCTCATTTTGCGGAGTCTTCGGAGCAAAATGTGCCTGTCCCCTTCTCTGCAGCACCAGCGCCGCCAACCGCGCGACATCCTCGAACATCCCTGCCCCGGCCGCTTCTCCCCTGCCCCTTTCAGCCACCGCCTACGCCGCTCGACGCATAGCCGCCCATCGCCCCGTGGTCAGCTCAGCAAACGCCGCGCGCACGGCCGCCGCCCGAACTGGCTCGCCAACAATCGCTCGCACTTGTGCAATGGCATAGCGGCGGCATTGGCCACGCATTGCGGGAAGACCGAGCGCCGCAAAAAGGAGCGCACCGCCCGTCGTTTCCAACCCGGCTACGTAACCTCCCCCGGCCACGAGCACAAACCAGTCAACGCAAACACGAACGTGGCTTCGACTCCAACCCAAAACCACGACCACGCATCGAGCGCCTGCTGAATCAACTGCCGGTCGATTTGCGGGCGAGAACCACTCACATAAGCATAAAACGCCTTTCGCATGATGCTGTGGCGCTGCTCCACGAGCTGCTCATAGCCAATCGATCTCAGATCGATGGCCAATTGCGAAGCAAACTCGGCAAGGATGACTTCCACGTCAAAGCACTCCCGAATCCCCAGCCAGTCCGAGATCCGCGCGTGGAGCCGAAAAACCCGCGTCAACATTCCCACTGCCAGCGCCGGAAACAAGTAGCCCCCGGGCACGGGCAGAATTCTATTGCCGCCAAATTCCACGTTGAGGTCGATCCGGCTCAGCCAACCGTCAACTGCCGGATTGTGCAGCCGAAGCATCCAAACCGCCACCAACGCTGCCCCCGACGTGAACCAAAAAATTCGGTTCAGCATCGACTGATAGTCCGTGACGGGAGTAAGCGGATTAACCGACATCGCGAGCCCACGTTTAGGAACTCTAACAAACCCCCCCTCTCCTTCTGGGAGAGAGTTGGGTCGCCGCAGGCGACTCGCCGTGGCGAGGTGAGGGTGCCTTGAAGATAATTTTGTTAGAGTTCCTTAGAAATCGATCACCAACCGCCGCAGCAACGGTTACCAACAGCGAGCCCCGCAGAACTGCAAAGTCGGGGTCTGGTCTGCTCGAAAATAACATTTTCATGTCCGGGGACGAAGTCATTTCATGACGACTCAGTAGAAAACCCCTGTGGGAGGCCTCTCTGAGGCCGATCATGTGCCGCGAACCTACAAGAATTCGGCGTCAGAGACGCCTCCCACACTAAAGGCCATCCGGGTTTTCTACTGAGCAGACGCGAGTCGATCCATGCCTTGGGCTGCTTGCGCAAGAATGGGTCGCGTCCGGCTGTATGGACAACCTCGACACGTAACAGAATCATGACATTGTGCGTGGGGCCTTTCAATCGAACTTCGCATCGTTGGCTGCTAGCGGTGCGCGGACGAACGGTTCGAGACGACGCTTGACCATGGAGACGATCGTTTCCACTTGAACCCGGTCGCGTTGGGCGGCTCGATCGAAGCAAGTCTGCATTAGCCGCCAGTGTGCCGGCCTAGTGCAGATCGCAGCCACTCGTCTCCGCGCCAAGGACATGCCCTCATGTGTTGCGAGGGATGTAGGCAAACCGGGGCTTCGATGGGAAGGTTATTGTTGTCGTTGATTTGATGGCGCAGCTACAGAGGCCTCCGCCACCGCCTGCAGTTTCGCGAAACGCCGATCCGCGTCGGGTTTGTCCACCGCGGACAGTTTCCGTCAGCCAGTTCCACCAAGCCAATCGTTATTGACAAGAGTGAGCGGGGGAACGCCGAAAGACCAGGCCAAGCATTCCGACGGCGACGAGCACAAAGCCTACCGGCTCTGGTACCACCGTCACGGTACCGTACCAGCCGTATTCACCAGCCAAGGATGCGTTGCCGGATAGCACGCTCAGTTCTCCGTAGGTGAGCGCATCGAGCGAGAGAGTCTGCGCCGTGCCACGGAGCCGCACCATGCCATCCACAATGGCGAGTGATGCCCCAGTGCCGGTCGAGAAGCCGTCGTCCAAGTCGAGCACGAGTTTGCCTGCGCCCCGTTTAACCAGCATGCCGTTCCAGTCCCAGGCTCCGCTAATTAGCAGTTCCTCGGGCACGTCGAAGTCTCCGGTCACTTCTTCGCCAGTGGCAGCCCACTCGCCGGCAATGGCCAGCGCCCGAGTGTCGTTGTAGTGCACGCTGAAGCTGCGGCCCGGTTCGATTTCCGGGCCGGCGAGCGTGTCGAACCGGTCGGTTCGGGAAGCATACGTGAGAACTCGAAGGAATCGGTGGGAGCCGGAGTGGGGCCGGGTCGTGCTGAGCGCGAGCGTGCCGGATAGCGTCGCCGCACCGGAGGCGTGGAGCTTTCCGTAGGATCCGCTGGCCAATGCGAGCGCGAGACCACCCTGGCTACCGATTTGCAAGTCACCGACATTAGCCGCCAGCCCCTGGCCGATGCTCAAGGTCATGGAGTTGGTGTTGCCATTGATGGTCAAATCATCGATGGTCACGCTGGTGGAAAGTGTCGCCACTTGGTCTGTCGTTTCGGCGTTGACGAGATTCACAATATCGGTGCTCTGAGAAGGTACATAGCCCGTGTCCCAGTTGCTGTCATCGTTGAAAGAGCCCCCGCTGCCGGTTCCGATCCAGTTGAAGATCGTGGGCCCACCGGAAACGAATTCAATTACCAGTGCCGGGCGCGTGCCTACATTCGTGTTTTCACTTGAGTTGAACCGCTTGGCGCTGCGTACGTTCTCTGGTCCTTGCAAGAGCCAGCCGAAGTTGGTCACGGGATTGTTCAACCAACTCTGGACGTCGGCAACCATCTGGGTCGTGGGGCCCCAGGTGTACGCTCCCGTGTTCCCGACGGATGCACTACGCGCTCGTCGTGGAACTGAAGTCGCCGCCAGCGTTCGTCCAAAAACTCCCTGGGTAGAAGGTGTGGATCCAGGTGGCGTCGTTTGCAGTGGGGAGATCGCCGCCGCCTTCCTGGCCATCGGCGTTCGAGGTGCCTTCGCCCCAATCAAAGGTCAGCCGGTGCAGATCGAACGTCATCGCGCCGACTTTCGTCCTCGACATGTTAAGAGTCAGCGTTGCACTCTGAATAATGCTGCCTGCCGGTACATTGCCGGCGACGTCAAAGGCCATGACCGCACGTCGTAGATTGTCGGAGGCGGCATCAGTTCTCCCCGCGAACATATAGCTGCCGGCGCCGTTGCTCTCGCCGCCGGTTGCCGACTGATAGAGCGTGTTGTCCTTGATGGGGGTGAGGCTGATCTGGGTCGCTGCGACTTGGCGTGGGGCGAGCACAGCGCGGTGACCACGAATAGCAGGGGAGTAACGGCGGTACCCGCGTTGTTGTATCGACGTCGGCTGCGAATCGGGGCGCAGCAGCATGCCGCGGCCAAGATGATCGCCACCAGCAGTATCGCGGCCGGCTCAGGTACGGCCTCGGCTTCAGACGATGCGGTCGAAGGCAAGCTGGCTCCGAAATTAGCCCGCCAAGTGGCGTATTGCGTGGTACCGATCGCGCCACCCGTCGGATCGTTCGGCAGCCAATTGGTGGTGCCTTCGTTCTTACGCCAGACAACATAGTCGGCGGCATCGACGCTACCATCGTTGTTGTAGTCACCCGCGAGTGCCGAGGTGACCAGTAGCTCAACGCTGTTTGGGCCGTACTTCGCTTCGATGTCCAGTCCGCCAATGAGCGCCGTTCGGAGTTCGGTGTCGAACGCTCCGGTCACGCCGCCGGCGGTAGTGAGGATCTCAAACGTGTCACCCAACGCAGGTGTATAGGTTCCACCTTGGCCAGTATCAAGCACCTCGATACTGAGCCGCCCTGCAAGCGTCGCCTGGCCTGAGATGTGGAGCGCGTCGAACTGGCCGGCGCCGGTTCCGAAGAGTTCGACTGCCAGCTTGCCGGTGTCGAGCATGTCCGCATCGCCGCTGATCAGGAGCGTGCCGGCGTCATCGCCGCCGGGGCTCACAGTGCCGCGATTGAACACGTTGGACTGCACTTCACCCGTGCCTCGCAACAGCCCATCGACATCCAGTTGCGGCGTGGTCAGGATTCCGTCAACCGTCAGGATGTATCCGCTGGGAGTCGTGTGAGGATCGGTCAATGCGAGCGTGACGCCCTGCTCGACCAGGAGTTCTGGGCCTGGCACGACTTCGTAGCGCCGCATCATCTCGTGGTCCTCGTGCTCGAGGATGTGACAGTGCCAGACGTAAAGGCCCTCGAAGTCTTCGAAATGGGCGATCACCCGCACCGTCTCCCGGCGATTGACCATGACAGTGTCGTTCCAGCCGAGTTCGTAGGGCTCCAGGGAATCTCGCCGAGTCTGTCGTGAAACACGATCCAATACCTGGAATTGGACCAGGTGCAGGTGAATGGGATGACTGTTGGCCGTGGAATTGGTGATCTCCCAAATCTCGGTCGTTCCCTTGAGCGGCAGCTCGGTGGTCGGGTCTGTCCACTTTGCGCCATTGAGCAGCAACTTCGGCCGGCCGAACTCATCCACGTCTTCGACCAGTGACAGATGCCGGGTAGCAACGGCTTCGCTCTCCGGGATGCGAGGAACCGGGACCAACGATTGGGGCAGTGAACTCGTGTCCGGCCCGGTCGAAGGCACCACGTGAAACTTCATCACTTGTCCCGTGGTGTTGGGGTCGGCCGGATCGTAAACATCGTGGGAAATTCGAAGGTCCCGTCCGGGCCGAGGTTTCGCAGGATCACATCGTTGCCTGGGCTAAGGCTCGAGAAGTCCACAATCACGTCGGCGCGCTCGGCCGGAGCCATCAACACTTGGTTGCGGTCGTACGGTCGCTGCCAACAGCCCGCCATCGGACCGATCTGATGAAACGGAAGCGTACCCCGCCGTGCCGCCGTCGAGCTGCAGATCGTAGAACCGCGAGTTGGATCCATTAAGAATTCGGAAGCGATACTTCCGGGGCTCGACATTCATGTAGGGCCAGACCACGCCGTTGACCAGATTGGTGTCCCCAAAGAAATGGGTCCACGACCGACGCATCGCTTGGGAAATCCGCCGGCAATCCAGCTAGCGGATCGGCGCCACCTGGGTCGGTCAAATCTCCAGGCCCGCGCGGGTAGAACAGCTGTCCGTCGGCATAAAACGACCGATCCTGGAGCACGAGCGGGAACCTCGAAGTCGCCGCTGGGGAGATTCAGCGCCGCCTCCTCGTCATCTCTGACCAGATAGAATCCAGCCAAGCCCGCATAGACGTTCAGCCGCGTAATGCCCATCGCCGTGGTCGTGGTACCAAAGCGTGGTCGCGGGCTGCTGGTTGTGGTAGGTGTCCACGACGTAGTTACCTGCCGGGCCGCCCATGCCATTGGCCGGGGCGTTCGGGTCGGCCGTATACCAGTACTCGGGGAAACCATCGCTTTCGGGCTCGACCACGCCGCCATGCAGATGCGTGACAATACGTACCTCAGGAAACTGTGTACCGGCGCCGTGAACCGTGGTGTCATAGGGCAAGAGATGTTGCGTCAGAGGCGCTCCCGTTCCGTCCACAAGATTGTTGATCCAGTTCACTTTGATTGGCACACCCTCATTGAACATCGAAGGTCGGCCCTGGGTAGGTGCCGTTGTATCCCCACACCATGGTCGGCGATAACTCGCTGTGGAGCTGCTGCGTGAACTGAGAGATCGACACTTCATAGAGGTCCATCCCGTCCAGCGTGCCCACGGGCGAGATGACGTTGTCCAGGCGGGTTGGGCAGCGGGTCGATGAATTTGGTCAGCGAAAGCGGGTCTAGCAGGGGCTGGGCTATCGATCGTCCTCCGAGACATATGACCAGGATGACAGCCGCTGCGACGAGTGTTTTTGACAGGCAGAACTTGGACGTGGCGGGCATCGGTTCGCTCCTCTCTCCGTCTTCTCCGTCGCAGCGTTGCCGAACGAACGAAATCTAGATTTAAAGCGGCCATCTGATTGAAAGTTCCACGTTAGGGACGCAAATAACGTGCCTTGCACGCTGTCCCCGTCTTACGTCAGCTTTTTGGGGCCGCTGACATGCAGACTTAAGCAGTCTTGCACGCGGGCCGTGGTCGAGTGACACACAACTGTGCTAAGCTGCGCACGTAGTGCTGCTAAACAAGTTAGGAAGGACACCCTCTGCAGGATTGTGTTGCGACTTAGGAATTGTGGCATGCCACGAATCGGGTGGCATGGTCAAGGGTCCATTCGGCTCCCACTATTGCCAATCTCAAGCTGCTCCGCTTTCGGCAGTGAGTGGTCTCATGTCACGCTGGTCTGCGCTGTGCGCAAGTTTCCCGGCCCCGCACTCCTCCCGACCGAAGGTCTCCCAATCTCCCGCTTCTCCCGTCTGCTCCTCTCCTCCACCCCCCTCTTCAGCCCCTCCCCAGCAGGGTGGCCGAAACTGAGGGCTGGTAATCTCCATCACCTATGCTACATTGGCCCACGTCAAATGAACGTCTGTTCAGTGACGGCCTGCCCAGTTGGTTCGTCAACAGGTCGCGCGGGGCTAGCGCTAGACCGCCGCTTTACCCAAAGCGGCGGTCGTTCAGAACGCCTCACGTCGGCCTCCGGGCGCTGCGGGTGACACCAGATCCTAAAGCGCGTTTCGCATAAGTGTAGCGGATATTTCGTCGTTTGAGGCTGGAAAACCCAGCACGGCAGACGCTACACGCCCGTGCGGCTCGCACTAAGGACACTGGACCCGGACCGCAGGGGTAGCCCAGGCAGCCGCACGCGAACAGACGGGATCGACCGGCGCGCCACCCCCGAAGGGTGACCGGGCCCGCTCGATCCACGTTGGGAAGGGCGTCCTTCTTTTTTTCGTTGACCTTTTTCTATCCAGTCGATCCTGTAAATCCTGTCAAAACCGCCCTCGGGTGCCACTGCTGGCTCGCCAGAAGTGCCCCTCCGATACACAGATCAGGTAGCGACGCATGGCATCCGCTGCGCAGGCGCTCCCGCTGCGCACCCGCATGGAACCTTAGCCCGACACCAAACGGATAACCATTTTGCGACGCATCCCCGAAGTAAATTCCCCGAAACAGGAGTCTCCCGCAATGACAAAAACTCTTTCCCCATCAAAACAAGACACCAGACCGAGCCCCCACCGGCTCGCCGAATTTTGCAATAAAAAACGCGTTTCGCGAAATCCAGCAAAAAGAAAAAGAACGAGAGAGCAAAGTGTGCAAAAACCCCAGGGGGAAATTTGCGCACCTTGCTCAGTGCC
>CAWIXI010000004.1:0-10821 GCA_963840025.1 uncultured Planctomycetota bacterium
GTCCCGAATCGTCCTCGCCGGAGCCGAGAAAACTCAACATTTCCCGTACAGAAACGCAATTTAGTCTCTAACAGGGAACATTGCAATCGTTGCTTTAGATTGCAGCCGTACTGAGTGATTTCGGATAGTGTGCGCGCAAGCGGGTAGGGCAGGGAGGGTGTTGGGTGACGAGCCGCAGTGGCAGCGTCGCAATATTGGCTCGCCATCGCCGATAAAAACAATGAGGAGAGCATCAAAGCAGGGTGGCCGACTCAGGCGAAAAAATGGACACGGTGGAATTGCTGCCTATTTGTTTCTTTCTCGCGAAATTCTCAGAATCTCTGTTTCACAAGCTGCTCCTGAGGTCATCGTTACAATCAGAACGTGGTCCATATAAATAGGTCGTCGCGAAATAGTGTATCGCTTCTGTGATGTGTACTAGCTTTTTCCCCTTACCGCTCCTGCCGTTATTGCGAACCGGCCACTGTGAAACCGATTTGTCAGATCTGATTAAGTACCGGGGCAGGTCGGCCGAAGTTAAATACGCGTTTATCCCTTTATAGATGTCAATTGGCACCGCATATTCAAGCTTCGAGAATTTAGCCTGCACTTTCTTGGGCTCGCCTTCACTCGGCAACTCCTTCTCTCGTGACCGTACATCGGCACCATTGTAGGCGCGTTGGTTAAACTCGGGGGATTTCTTGATTTCCTCAGCCCCCGTAGGAGTTTGGCCATGTCCCGCGGCGCCCAGCATGCCGGTAAGCGATCTGAATGGCTCGATCGATTGCGTCGGTTCCGTCGATCGAATTTATCGGTGACCGAATTTTGTCGTCGCGAAAAAGTCTCGGTTCCTTCGTATTATGAGTGGCGGCGGAAACTGACCGAGGCAACGTCCGAGGCGGGCGCTGAAGGAGAGCCGGTCGCGTTCATCCCGGTTCAAGTCGCCAGTCCAGCGGAGCTGCAGGTTGCTTTTCCCAATGGCGTGCGACTGACGCTTCCCGCTCACAACTGCCAGCACGTGCAGGCTTTCATCGAGTCGATTGCGATGGCTCGAACGACGCAGGGAGATGCGTGATGCTCGGATTGCCTCACGGCGCCAAGATCTATTTCTGCAGCCAGCCCGTCGACTTACGCCGGGGATTTGATGGGCTGAGTGGGATGATCGAATCGGTCTTCGCGATGAACGTGCTGGACGGCCACTTGTTCCTATTTGTGAACCGTCGACGCGATCGTATCAAGGCGCTGTGGTGGGAACCAGGCGGACTGGTTCTGTGGTACAAGCGGCTAGAACAGGGAACGTTTGAAATGCCTCGTGCCTCCGCGGGTCAAGCGCACGCGACGATCGATGCCACGCAACTGGCCATGTTGATCGGAGGCGTGCCTTTGGCTTCTGCTCGCGCGAGGCGGAAGCGCATGGAAGCTGCGTAAGCATGGGTCGTGTTGGTGACGATGTCGCAACAACCGGTCGCGTCATCCGAGGCTCGATCGGTTTTTTGTTCCCTTTTCAGATTTTGTCGAAACCTTCGGGAGTCGTTGGGGTAGAACAAGGTATGAACGATGGATCGTCATGGCCCGCTGAACTGGCTGTCTGTCATCGACTGATCGAGCAGCTCTCTTCTCGCCTCGAAGCGCAAGACGCTCAGCTTCACCAGCAAGCTCAGGAACTGGGGTCACGCGAGGCCTTTGTCCAAGAGCAGTCGCGGACCGTAGTTGATCTGGAGGCGTCGCACCAAAAACTTTCCCAAGAAAACGAAGCGCTCAAGCTCACGGTCCGAAAACTCTTGGAGCGGCTTTACGGTCGGCGGAGTGAACGCTTCGTAGCAGATCCCCATCAGATCCAACTCGACTTTGGCGATGACGCGGCTGCGGCGGCCGAGGCCCTGGCAGAAGCCGTTTTGGAAGCCGAACGCACGATCGAGGAAGTCCAGAGCAAGCGCAGGGCCCAGCGGCGCAAGCCACGCGTGCGGAGCGAAAAGTTTCCGGAACATTTGCCGCGCTACGAGCAGATCGTCGATTTGCCGGAAGAGCAGAAGGCGGGGAAGACCTTCATCGGCTACGATGAGGTCGAAACGCTGGAGTTTGAGCGTGCTCGGCTGCGGGTGCGGGTGACGAAGTACGCCAAGTACGCCGACCCGCAACAGCCCCACCAGGGCGTCGCGAGCCCGGAGCGACCCACCGGCCTGGTCGAGGGCAATCGCTTTGACACCAGCGTGGCGGTGGAGATTATTGCTTCCCGCTTCTTCTACCACCTGCCGTACTACCGCCAGCAAGACGTGTTCGCCGGTTGCGGTTGGACCCCCAGCCGCTCGACCTTACTGAATATCGTCACGGCCAGTGAGTTCGTTCTCCAACCGTTGGTCCAGTATTACCATGACTTGCTGGGAAAGATCGACGTGCTGGGCTGCGATGAGACTCCGGTGACTTTGATCGTGCCACCACAACTCCCTGAGCGCGATCCGCAGGATCCGCGCAGCGCTCGGATGCTGGAGGTGCTTTCCAAGGCCCAAGCGGAAGGACGCCCGAGCGTACAGGGGCGGATGTGGGCTTATCGGTCGCTCGAACTTCCTTTCAACGTTTTCGACTTTACCGTCAGCCGCCATCGGGATGGCCCGGATTGGATGCTGTCTGACTTCAGGGGTTTTTTGCTGGGAGATTGCTGGTCGGGATTCCAAAAGATCGAGCTTCGCAGCGATGCGCGGATCCAGCGTGCCGCCTGTTGGGCCCACGCGCGTCGCAAACTGCACGAGTGCCGCGCGAACCATCCTCGACACACGACGGTGCTGCTCTCGCTCGTTCGCCAGCTGTATGACTTGGAGGAGCGAGCCAAGCTGTGGACCCCGGGCGAGCGGCTGGAGTTGCGGCAACGTGAATCGCTCCGCGTCCTGGCACAAATCCGCGAGTACATCGCTGGTCCACAACTGGAACGTTTATTGCCGAAGAGCGATTTAGCCGAGGCGATTGGTTATCTGAGAAACAACTGGGCGCCCTGTTGCTGTACACCACCGATGGCCGGCTGCCGATCGACAACAACGAGACAGAACACTTGATGAAGCAGATTGCGACCGGTCGCAAGAACTGGTTGCACATTGGCAGTGTCGCCGCGGGATACCGCGCCGCCAACTTGATGACGATCATCAGCACGGCGGCCCGCAACGACCTGGACGTGTGGAGCTATCTCAAAGACGTGCTCGACCAAATCCTGGCCGGCTGCACCGACTGGGAATCACTGCGCGCCGATCGCTGGAAGCAACAACATCCCGAGGCGGTGCGCACGTATCGAGTCGAAGAACGACGCGATGCCGTCGACCGACGCCGCGCCCGTCACGCTCGCCGACGATTGCTGGCCGACAACAAAACATAGCCCGGCGTCAACCCCAACTCGCTGAATGGCTGTCATGTACGGTCACTTCTTCTCCGCCGCCCGTTTGACGATTTCATTCTCAAATACGTCTTCGACAAATCTACAGAGATCGGAAAATCCTGCTGGCTCTGAAGAAGCAGGATCAAGACGGACTTCGATTCGGCCGCGAGACGGGTCCGCTAGAACCACGGCGCGGCAGCCCTGCGAGTGCTCAACCACGACGGCGTCGCGCCAATGTTGCCAATTTCCACTCGTGCCTTGTACTACCTCCGTCCGATTGTGCATGTGTACTACGAACCGATGGAATGCGTATTCTGGGAAAAACCCCCACTCCCACCATCCAACTGATGTCCATTCTTCGCACCCGTAGGGTGTGCCTTTAGCGAGACCGCGTGGGAATAGGTATAGGTCCTGCTTCTGCTCCCAACAGAGGCCCGTTAGCTGCAGCACTTTGCAGACGTACGTGGGACCGTCAGGCGGCATCTTCAGCCCTTTGTCTGCAGTGCCTTGTGTGGCGAACGATTTGATCTCTCGAAAACTCATAACGCCCTGCGGGATTCGCTGAGTGTTGGCCGATTGCCTGACGACTTCGTAGATCGGCCACTTAAGCCAACGAGGGTTTACAATCCACTTGGTAAGAATCGAATCTCTCGGAGTGGACAGTAGACGCTGCTCGCCGGGAGGTAAGTCTTCAAGCCATGCTTTGCTTGACGTGAGCTGCTTCTCAAATTCCGTAAGGCCGAAGAAAAACAAACTGCCGAAGTTATGAAGCGCCCGCAGGATTGATTGGTCGCAGTCATCAACGCCTACCTCACGGCACCAGCGCTGGTATTCGTTAAGCGAAATGAGCGACTTGTCCTTGATCTTCCGTTCGACATGATTCTTCATCCGTGCGGTTTCTGGAGAGACCTTTTTGTGAAGTTCATCGATTTGCCCCAGTGCAGTGGTAATGGCCGAGCGCAAGGCTTTAATCGACGCCGGCTCCTGTTCTCTCCAGTCCGGTAATGGAGCTCTAGCAGAAAAGCCCTGAATAATCGCCGGTGTATGTGCAAGGCCATACGTTAACTCGTTTCCTTCCAACTTGCCGATTTGATGTTGGTTTGTGTCGCATTTGGTAACCACAATGATCGATTGCGTTTCCGGTCCCGCACAATGGCATAACAGCTTTTGCCAATACTCGGTTTTGTTGTCCTGTAAGGATCTCGTCACATCGAGCACGAGAATTGCTACGGGACGTTGGGAAAGGAACATTTCGTGCGTCCCATGTAGCACGTGTTGTCCGCCAAAGTCCCAGACACTCAGGCCGACCTCCAATTCCCCGACGCGCGGCTTCCACTGTGGACGGATTAGCTCAACATCATGTGTTTCCCTATCCGCGGCAGGAACTTTATTGACAAATACTCGTCGGCAGAGCCAAGATTTGCCCACGCCGGGTTCGCCGAGAACCATAATCTTCGCCTCGGCAAGCTTTTCGCCTCTAATTGCCTAAATATTCGCTGAGGAGAGCGTGTCTTTAGCTCTTCCGTAGCAACGAAGGTAATTTGGGTTCCTCCCAGTCCGAGAGTTCGCAATCGCGGGAACCCCTTCGCTTCGGCGGCATGGGCGAGCTTTCCAAGCCCTCGTTGCCAACCTGTGTGGCTTCGAACAGCAGCATTTGCAATTTGGGAAGGCCTCCCGCTTCCGCGGCATGAGCAAGCGCCTTCACTCCCTCGTCCGCTACTTGCGTGCGAGCCAACGAGAGCGTTTGCAGTTGTGGAAAACCATGCACTGCGGCAAGACGGGCGAGTGATTGAATGGCCTCATTGCCAACCCGCGTGTTATTAAGACTGAGGCTTCGCAATTTCGCGAGGCCGTGCGTCCCGACGGCAGAGATGAATGCCTCGATTCCGACGTTGCCGACGAGCGTGCCTGTCAACTCCAGCACCCGCAGTTCCGGGAGGCCAACTATTTTAACGCAATCAGCAAGCACGGAAATCGCATCGTCGCCGATCTGCGCCCCCGTAAGACGTAACACTCGCAATCTCCTAAAGCCACCTCCTTCGGCGGCACGAGAGAGCGCCTTCATTCCCACAAGGCCGATCCGTGTGCCTGAGAGATCGAGAATTCGCAGTAGAGGGAAGGAGGTAAGATCGTTGATTACTTCCGCGAATTCAGCGTCCGTAAAAATCATACCACCCAAAAAAACGTTGCCTCTATTCTCATGGGCACGAAGAAACGCTTCTCGCAATTCCTCTTTGCTAGATCGTCTTTTTGTCATGAGTGACTCAGCCAGTTAGCTATTCAAATTGGCGACAAAATTAGGGCCAGTGTCCTCAGGGACTCAGCGTGAACTAGGGATTAACTGCGATAGATGACTTATTTTGCGGGGCTGGTGTATCGCGGCAAGCCAAGGCATCCACGCTTACACCGCAATGCAATCTCCGCAGCTACGTGGGCTGGCTAGCCACCAGCAATTCGGACCCCGCGCAACGGTAGGGTAATTCGGGCTGCGTTCGTTGCGCGGTTGTTGCGCCGAAAAAAATTTTCGGCCGCTAAATCTGAGGTTCCGGCGACTTTCTGCCGTCTTTCTCGTTGCGCTTTGGTTGCGCAGGCGGAAACGCACTCAATGATGAGCGTCCGGCGAGCATTCATTTTCGCCATCGCGGTGACTCGCCTATTGAGACCAATCATGCCAAACCAACACAGCAACTCGAAGATTGCAGTAATTTTAGCCGCCCCGCCAGCGGAACGCATTACCCTTACTCAGCTCGCACGACAGGAGGGTGTTGCGCCCAGTTCGAGTTACCGCTGGGCAACCAAGGGGGTCCGTGGACGTCGCTTGCCCACGGCAATGGTCGGCTCGAAGCGTGTGACGACGCGGGCCATTTACGTTGAGTGGTGCGAGCAGCTCACCGCCGCCACAAACGGGGCGCCGACATCTGAAGTCTTAGCGGCTGGGCTGCATAACGATGAGGAACTGCGAATTGCCCGTGCTGAATCGCAGCTGGCCCGTCTCGGCCTGGACTGCGCACCTAGTGCGGCATCAGTGAATAGCAAACAAGCCGGAGGAAATCGATGAGAACGTGTGAAACACAATTCAGTGCCAATGTGACCAAAACGGAGGCAACGGTCTGTTCCATCAACACTACGCAACCGGCAAATCCAATGTGCCGATCAGCGCTTGGAAGAGTAGGGGTAGTGCCTTTATCCAGGTCAGTTCGCCTAGTTATGGATGCTGAGCCCGCATGTGGGAATCGGCAGTAACCGGAGTATTGCGATGAATGATGATCACATCAACTACAGCACTCAACAAGCTGAGTCGCCCCACGCTTCGGACGGCCCCTGCCAACCTTACACCTGGCGTAAGGCCGGTAATTCGATTGGCTACCAAATGCAACCGGCAGCCTGGAATCTGGTGAACTACCTCTGGGACCAGTGGGATCGGTCCGCAACGTTCGCTGATCTAAAGCTGCCTGTCTACGACGATCCCGAGCACCCAGCAGACCACAACGCCTTCGGATCGCTCCGTAGAGCCGCAAACAATTTTTTCCGCAAGCACGGCATCCCCTGGCAGGTGTGCCTCAAGAAGAGGGTCGTTTACCTCGATAGGTTCGACACAACTATTTCTGCTGCTCGGCATAAATGCCCGCGTTCTGCCCGCGTTTTGCCTGACGAGGTCGCTACTTTGGATCGTTAGACATTCGACATCGCCGGTGCAAGACGGCAGCCGCGAGTCGCGCGTGGCGTCACTAAGCGGCGAAACTCTTTGTAAGGAGATGAGCATTGTTACCAATCAATCAAAACCCCGAAAACCGTGGGCAGCCCTTGCCCGACCCGATTGAAGCGAATGCGGACGTGGTGAGCGTGGAGATGCTTCGCGGTCATAAGGGAAGAGCAATCACCGACAAATTCGCAATGGGGGACGAACTCCGCAAGATGGCGGCCACGATGACAGACGAGAAGGGCGCGTTCACGCGGTGGCTGAAGGAGAAGCTCAACATGCAGCGCACCACGGCCACCAATCTCATGCGACTTGCGGCGGCAGTGCCGGTGGAAGACCGAGAAATCGTCGCTGAGCGTTTTGATCTCGCGCCCTGTACGAGCTCACGGCCTCGGGGGCCGGAAAAGCCCTTGGAATCGCGATCGATCGTGCTCGCGCTGGCGAACACATCACAGCGGCAGTGGCCAAACGGATTTTAAAGGATCTAGCCCGAACGGAGCGGGAGAGTGGCGTCGTCAGGCTGCCCGATACGCTGCAAATCCACTGCTGCGACATTCGCCAATTGGATCTGGCGGAGGAGAGCGTCGACTTACTTCTCACCGACCCGCCCTACGACGAGCGGTCCGTCCCGCTGTATGGGGAGGTGGCCAAGCTGGCCCAGCGGTGTCTCCGGCCCAACGGTTGGTGTTTGGCGTACACCGGCAAAATGTACGTAGCCCGGATCCACTTTCTGATGAAGAAGCACCTGCGGTACACGTTCCAGTTCGACGTGCCGCACCAGAAATCGACGCTGATCGAGTCGCTGCAGATTGAGCAGAACAGCAAGTACATCGTGGGCTACCGTCACGAGCCCGGCAAGCCTTTTTGGGAGCCAGTCAGCGATCGCGTTTGTGGCAACGTTGAGAAGCGCTCCACAAGTGGCAACAGCCAATCGAAGAGGCGGTGCAGCTGATCAGTGGGTTGTGCCCTGAGGGAGGCGTGGTGTGTGACCCGATGTGCGGTAGCGGCACGACGCTGGTCGCTGCCTTAAAGCTTAGGCGGCAGATCATCGGGGCCGACATGGATCCGGAGGCGGTCCGCATCACCGAGCAGCGCCTGGCCGGTGTGTTGGCGGAGATGGAGTCGGATACGAGCGTCGTGTAAACGTTGCGGACGGCGCCACTCGCACTGGGCGGTGGGCATTCGCGACGAGCCATCATTACAAGGAGTAACCCATGTCAAAATCCAAACCCAAACCACCACCAGAATCCCACTCGGTCGACCCGTGCTTAAGCGGAGCCGGCGTCCCCGCATCCGCGGCGGCACTGCCTTTGATCCGGACGAGCTGGAGGCCGCGGTGGCCGCCCGACCTAAAGGGCTGAAGAAGAAGAATGGCGCTGCGGTGGTGGATAGCCGGCAGCGGGAAATCGCCCTGAAGCACCTGTCGGCGCTCAGCCGGGCGCTGTACGCGCTGGGCCTGTTCGAGGAGTTCAACGCGTCGTTGTCGCAAATGATTCGCCGCGTGAAAACACTCCGGTAAGTAACAACAACTTTCAACCCTGTAGCCGCCGGGAGGAGCGGCAGATTTAACGTGCAACTACTTTTTTTCTTTGCTCGCTCTGTCGGCGTTGGTTCGTAGGCAGTGGGAGCCACAACTATTCTTTTTTTTTGGAGAATGCGATGTCTAAGCATGAACAGAATGCAGTGCTGAAGCCCGGTGACGACACCCAAGTTTTCATTCCAAGCGGTAGTGTGGCCGCCACCGTAGTGAAGGTTCTGCACAATGGTCAGGTGGTCTTCAGAATTCCTCCCATTGACTGCATCGTCGCGAATGCAGCGAATCGGGCGAATGTCAGTGGGAGCAAGGATGGGAAGAAGATGCAGCACTCATGTGTCACCTCGCTCTTGTAGAGCCGACGCCGTGGTTAAAGGTCGGCGACGACGACAGTACCGAGGTGGGGATTGAAGACGTTCCGGACGATGCAGTGGGCTTGGATTGGCCGCCTATGCCACTCGCCGGCACGGTCACGGAGCTGGGTCCAGACGGCAAAATACGCTCGCCGTGGATGGCTTCAATTCGTCCGCCACGGAATGGGTGTTTGCTCAGTTCAAGCACCTTCTCGAGGGGGACGACGAGCCCGACACGGTGTTGCCTGGTAAATCGAGCGGCATGTAGTTCTTGAGTTGAGGATCAAGGGTGGCGGCGCAGCCACCCGATGGACTCTCGCGTGAAACAGCATCGTGTGAGCAACAAGAACCACGGGGACAGATATGAATGCCCGAGGTTCGCGGTCCAACAAGTTCCCTCCACGCATCGGATTGGGACTGTGAGCGGTAGACGCTTGATCGCGTTTCCAATTACGTAATACCCGTCTCGGCAGTAAAGACGGGGAGTGGTGTGCGGCCGCGGCCCCCTGCCGGGGAATGACAGCCATGACTGAAGCTCGCATGGAAGCCCATAAGCTTCATCGTATGAAGCTACCGATTACGCTGTGTCCACCGGGCAGCAAGAAGCCGCTGGGTGAGGGTCTGGACGGGACTCCTACCCTGGCAAAGCATGGCCCGAGAAGGCTTGGACTTTGAAAGAGATCGACCGAGCGTTTAGGGCATACGGCAACCTCAACATGGGCGTTATGTTTGGGCCAAGATCCGGTCTCATCGACATTGAGCAAGACAGCCCAGAGGATCGGGCCGCTTTTGCAGAACTGTTTGCAGGCTGCCCACCACCCGTCACCGCCACCTTCCAAAGCCGACGAGGTACCCATCGCTTGTTCCGCTGGCATCCGGACTTGGACCAGCAAGGTAAAGCGGTGGTTCATTTTCGAGGGCTTGAACTGCGGATTGGTGCTGGCGGCTAAGGGGTTCATTTGGCATTTCCGCCGAGTATCACGAATGGGTATCCAACGGAAGTGGGTAATTCCACTCGAGGAATGCCCAGCCGCTGCTTTGCCAAGCCTAGCCCTTCGGCGGATTGTTGAGATAGAGACGAGTAATCGCTATGCCAATGGGGTTGTGGCTAGTAGGCAGACTAGTATTTACAGAGATACAGAGACTGCTTCAGTATCTCTGTATTCTCTGTCTCTCTGTAAACAAGAGCAGCAAGCCATTGCCCAGGCGATCCAGCACACGAGGCCTAGCAAAACGGGGCACCGGGACTGCTGCAGCTTCGAATTTGCACGGCAGTTGAAGGCGATTCCAGCCGGGCCGATGCTGAGAGCCGTCTCCCTCCGGGCCGATTCTTCGAACATCGGCACTATGTGGCCCTGCCTTATATCGGAACCAAGCAATTTGACGAGACCTGGCTGGATTTTAACACGGCCTGGGAGAACGTCCGGGGGCACCAGCCGGCGAGGGACCCATCGACGATATCTATCTGCGGAGCTCTCTCCAAGCCCCTGCCCAGTGCCGCCGAGCAGTATGAAAGTCCATCGCTTCGCAGCTTAGTCGGGTTATGTCGGGAGCTACAGGCCCAAAGGGGGCCCCAATCCCTTTTTTCTGGATTGCCTGTACCGGCAGGCCGCCTCCTCGGAATCAGTCACGTCCTGGCCAACAAGTGGCTCCGTCAACTCGAACGGGACAAGGTGCTCAAAGGTTGTCAAATGCGGTACCCAGAACTACGCTACACGGTACCACTACACGGCAGAATAGGTAGGAACGCGGCAGGCCGGCTGAAGGAGCATTGCAGTGGCTGAAGCCGGGTGGAATCTGTCTGGCGTATGCCGGCCAGTTGTACTTGTCCGAAATCATAAAGTTGACTGCGCGAGCATCTCGAGTGGCCGTGGGTTTTTCGGTGGTCCATTGC
>CAWIXI010000005.1:0-1766389 GCA_963840025.1 uncultured Planctomycetota bacterium
GAACTGAATCGGGGTGGGGGGCTGGCTAAGATCCTGGGACCGGTGGGGCCCCCCGCAGCTTTGAACAATCGCCGAGTTGAAAATAAGTACCGTCTTGGCCCAATTCTACCCAATGAGTTTGGCCACTTCGATTGCTCGCCGTCGATCGACTTCGGCATAGATACCCGTCACATTCGTTGCCGCGTGGCCGAGGACGGCCTTCGCTGCTTCGATATCGAACTCTTTGCGAACTTGCGTCGCCATACTGTGCCGTAGTTGGTGAGGCGACCAGCGGTGATCGCTTTGCCACTTTTTGACAGCGGCAGCATTTTCCTCGAAGTCCTTCGGCGCCGGCCACGCCAAGTCGCAGGCGCGGTGGATGGCTCGCCGGTAGCTGGCCACGTCGTACTTGTCGCGCAGCGTGCGCTTCGGCCGCGCTTGCGATTAGTGCCGATCGTATTTCCGCAATTCTCGGGCGTCTTCCGGGCGTCGTGTCGTTGAGATCGGTGCCACTCCATCGACTCTGCTGGCGAGAAGCAAAACGAATCCGCGGGTCTCAGCAGGAACGGCCGCAGGATGTCCTGGCCCTTGGGACCGATGTAGATGCAACGGTCGCGGTCGTAAAGCTCGCCTTTGTGCTGCATTGGGCGGTATTCCCAGACAATACCGCTGCGGTCTACATCCTCGGGACGCAACACGCAAATTTCGCCCGGCCTGGCGCCCGTGGCCCGCTGCAATTCAATCATCGCTCGGATGATCGGTGAGAGGTAGGGCAGCGTGGCCGCGACTGTGGGATCGTCCACTCCGTGGCGTTTACAGGTCTCACGTGCAGCCGACTCGCCCCGCCGCAGGCCATCGACCAGATCGAGAGCGGCATGGACCGAGGCAGGCAGCAGTCCTTCCGTTACGCCCCACTTGAACATCCGCACTAGGACGCCGACTTGACCGTTGATGTAGTTGCGAGCCCAGCCGGCTTCAATCATGCTCTGGCGCACAACCTTGAGATGCGTGGGGCCGAATTCAGCGGCTATGTGGTTTTCGTACAGTCGCAACAGATGCTTGAGGGCCGTTTTGACATGATGCTGTTCGGCGGTCGGCTGGCCATGGCGAACATACTTTTGGGTCGCGTAACTCCAATAACGCGCAGCCAACTCGGATACGAGGAGGCCATCGGCAGCATCCACGAGTGGCTGGCGGTCACGTGCGAGCCATTCGCCAACGAGCCGATCGTATTCGCGACGGCTGGCTTTGCTGCGGTAGAGACCAAGGTAATGATCGCGGCCGTTGATCGTGACGACGGCTTGACCGCTGGCTTTGTGTTTGCGGTACTTGGGCGGGGCGTGAATGAGACGCGGCATGGTGCGGTCCTCCAAAAGTTGCCAAAACGGTACATACCGTTTTTGCCTTCAGGAAAACGCCGCACTGCCGGACGCCCGACAGGTAACAATCACCCTTGTTTCAGCGTAGATTTTTTCAAGTGGGCGACACTGGACTCGAACCAGTGACCTCTGCGGTGTGAACACAGCGCTCTAACCAACTGAGCTAGTCGCCCGATCAGAAACAGCGTAGTTTCTGCGCCGAAGCACTGTCAACTGAGGTGCAACAAAAGAGCGGCAGCGGAACGTTTCACACGTCCGCAACCGCTCTTTATTCTTTGTACGTTGTTCTTAGTTTCAGCCGCTAAGTCTTCGGCGGCTCAAATCTCGGGCCGGCTGGTTGTTCGCTTTGTTCGTTGTATGTGACCCGTTGCGTCGGCTCGGAGTAGACCGTCGACTTGAACTCGTGCTCCAAGTCGTTCATGCCCTTCTTGAATTCGGTCAGACTTCTGCCGAGGGATCGAGCCACATTCGGCAGCCGATTACCGAAAAGAAGGATGGCGATGATACCGAAAATCAGTACGTGTGAAGGACTGAGTCCTAACATTTAAGTTCTGCTCCCGACCGTAACCCGCAGCCGCCGCGATCCTTCACGAACGGGCACGAATCTCACGATCAACTTTGCTGGTCTTGTTTATCCGATTGATCTTCGATTTCTTTGACGCCCTTCTTGAACTCGACGATGCTCTGGCCCAATGAGCGCGCCAACTGCGGCATGCGTCCGCCGAATAGCAGCAACACGACTCCAAAAAAAATTAACCAATGGATGAGGCTAAACTCGCCCATGCCGGCTTCCTTTGAAAGAGGCGGAGGCTCAGCAACGAAGCGCGCAACTGGCCAACCCTTTTATTCTACCGGGTGGCGGATGCCAGTCAAACGCACCAAATTAGGCAGGAAACGCAGTGCCTAACAGAAGATCCGCACCGTAGTTCCAGCCGGGTACCGGTCGCCATCGGCTTTACCGCCAGTAATACACGTAGGCGGGTCGGCTATAAGGAAACCAAGAATAGGAATTTCCCTGTGGAGTTTCCCAAACCGGGCTGTAACGCCCTGTGAAGGGCGTGGGCGACGCCTGCGGCCGGCTGTTCGACATTCCATACCACTCCAATGAGGCCATTCGCGACATCCGTTGCTGGGCGCGGAACTGTGCCTTCTGCTGCACGATTGTTTTTGGGTCTGGTTTACTGGCCTGCTGTTCCCGGTACCAACTCTGTTCTTGCGGTTGATCGCTCGAGGAAGAGCTCGTGAAATTGCCGGCCGCGAGGCACGAACCGGAACAAATCGCCAAGCCGATGCCCACGAACATCGCCTGCAACGACAATTTCAACTTTCGCGACATAGCGATTGCCTCCCAGCAGATTCAACCTTGATTAGCTGGATTAGAGCGATGCAAACACTCCACTAAAACGTAACTTCGACTGCGCCCGGCGTTGCGGTTGAGCCAGAAATGTCGGGCAGCATAGCACCGAATGCGGCCGTTAGAAGGTTTGCCGGCCATTCCGATTGTGAAGCCGCTAGCACGTCAGACGGTCGTTATGGCCGAGGCCTTTTGCACCGTGTGGCCCCGACGCTGCTGCAAAGGCCGCCGCCTGCAGAAACCTTCCTAACGCGCGATCCCGTCCGCTCCAGCTCGTTGGCGCAGCTTCGCGCGAGCCCGGCTGAGCATTGGCCCGACGCTGTTTTCCGGCATGCCGGTAGTGCGACTGATTTCTTTGTATGACTTGCCTTCCAGGTGATACATCCGTACCACCGTTGCCTCGGACCCCTGCAACTGCCCTAACAGTCGACCGACTTCCTCGCGGTCACCGATGCGCTGCTCCGGCTCGGATTCCTCGACCTCCGCACGGGCTACCATATCGCCCAGCGGCACCGCGGTATGCCCTTCCACGAGCTTCCGCACGACCACCCGACGGGCAATCACAGTCAAGTAAGTCGCCAGCGAACTCTTGCCGCGGAAGTGTCGCAGCACCGCCATGTCGTTATCGACAACGGTTAAAAATACTTCGGCTGCCAAATCCTCGCGGTCGGCCGCCGACAGATTGATCGACCGGCACTGCGCTGTGTGATTGATGACATGAACCACCAGGCCCATAAACCTATCAATAAAGTCCTCCCAGGCACGCGGCTTGCGGCTCAGACAGCGGTCGAGCAGACTGCGATCGATTTCCGAGAGCGCCACAGGCACACCTATTCAAGTTAGCGCACGGCGCGCAACCAACATTGCTCACGACGCGCTTGTCACCAGGCCCAGATACGGGCGAGAAGACCTATTTCGATCGCGTGCGAACATTTGGCCCGCAGATTGCGAGCATACCTCTTACATTTCAATTCTAGGTAGGAATTTCGGCCGCAGCAAGGCGAACGTCGTTCCGGCACAGCTTCGCCAGTTCTAGGGGCATTGCGGGAAGTGATCTGGCTGCCAATACGAGTTGAAAACGCTAGCGCACACACCGCTTGACACTTATTCCTACGCGCACTTACGATTTCTGAAAGCGCGGTGGCTGGGTGCTTCCAAGTGCTTTGAGAACAAGAACTTGGCCTCCTGCGGACATCGGACGCCCCAACGCGTCCGGTTGGGCTTGCATGAGGTTCAATTGGACCGGGCGTACCACCCACGTTGGCCGCGCCGCTTTTTGCTGACTCAGGCTTCCTTTTGGAGGATTGCGACTCATGACGCACGTCGTTTGCGAACCGTGCTTTGGCTGCAAGTACACCGATTGCGTAGTGGTATGCCCGGTGGAATGTTTCTACGAGGGCGAAAAGATTCTCTACATCCACGCCGATGAGTGCATCGATTGCGAAGCCTGCGTGCCCGAGTGCCCGGTCGAAGCCATCTTCCACGAGGACAACGTGCCCGAAGAGTGGAAGCCCTTCATCGAACTCAACAAAGAAATGGCGCCGCAGTGTCCGGTTATTACGGAAAAGAAAGAGCCACTCTGCGAGTCGTAGCCGGCTTGTGTGGTCCGCGGTCCGTTTTTGTGTTCACATGCAACGGACCAACCACTACTTCAAATCCACCGACCAGTACGCGCTATCCAAGAACGTTTTCCAGCTCGCGTACTTCGGGTTGCCGAGTTTGATGGTAAGGAGTGGGCTGCGCTTCGGCCGCGCCGGTTTCTTAATCAGCTTCAGACCAGCTTCGTGCGGCGTGCGGCCCCCTTTACGCACATTGCAACGCACACATGCGCAGACAAGGTTTTCCCACGACGTATCGCCTCCGCGACATGTGGGCACCACATGGTCGAGGCTCAGTTCGCTTGTGGCGAAGCGCTTCCCGCAGTATTGGCACAGGTTCCCGTCGCGGGCAAAAATGTTGCGGCGATTCAACCGCACGCGCTGTTTCGGCACACGATCGTAGTGCAACAACCGCAACACCCGCGGCACCTGCAACTCAAAATGCACGCTTCGCACCCAGTCCTGGTGTGGTTCCTTGAATTGCGCGTGCAGCTCGCTGATTTCACGCCACGTTTCAAAGTCGTAATTCGCCCACTGGTCCCCCTCAATGTGAATCACTTCCGCCAAGTGGCGAAACAAGAGTACAAATGCGCGCCGCACGTCCACCACGTGGATCGCTACGTATTGCCGGTTCAAAAGCAGAACGCTTGAGCTTAAAGCTGCACTGCTAGACGCGTTACTCATAGGGGGGCGAGCGTCTGCCTTTGTTGCCAGGCAGACCCTTGAATCGCACAGGTATCGGCTATCGGCCCAATCCGGCCAAGATCACAATGCTTCATTTTAACCCCCGCCGGGACCCGTTTCCAGCGATATTTTCCTGCTCTCACGCTGCACTGCTGTATCCCATTCCCTTTGACATGCCTGCTCAAGCGGGCATGTACGCTCCCCAAATCCTTCTATCTTTAACGTTATATTTATTGATTCATAACTAGGTTTTGCTAGCGCAACGTGGTCAGCCAAGTAACGAGCGCTGCAACGTAGCTCGGAATTCTCAGCGCAGGCCAATGGGCATTGTCACATCCTTGTCAATTGCGATTCCAAATATGCAACTACCATACCGCGAACGTGCACACAATTCATCGCATCGCGCACATCTCCCTCATGGTCAAAATTCGATCACTGCAATTTGCAAAAACTTGGCATTCTCACTTGCTCCCTATATCGACTCCTCATTACGATGAACGTACGCGCTTCACCGCTTCGATTTCGAACTCGAATCAAGAAAGGATTGTCGCGAGATGATTCGTTACATTTGCGACCTTTGCCAATGCGAGATCGATCCGCAACACGATTCGAGCTACGTGGTACAAATGGAGTTGTACGCCGCTCCCTCGCCCGAAGAAGTTAGAATTGACGATGACCGCGACCACCTTGAAGATTTTCACGAGGTGCTTGAACGCTACGACGAGTTTGACGAAGACGGCACCCTCTTAGGCGCTGACACGTACCGCAAAAAACGGTTTGATCTCTGCACCAACTGCTGCAAACGATTTTTGCAAGATCCCCTGGGTCGCCGCGCCGCACAGCGCTTCGAGCTAAGCAAGCCGTGAGCGCGGATTGCTCCCGTGCTCCCTGTGGGAATACAACATCGAGCCGCTCTGTGGCTTAGCGCAACGGGCGTTAAGTGCCGTGGCCAAATCCCCACGCCGTTACTGGTACGACCATCGCAGCGCAGCGATTTGGATCATTTTCCTGCTTGTGTTGCTGTGGCGCGCTCACTCGACCGTTGTTCAAGCGCCCGACGTGCCCGAACGGCTTGAGGAAGGTATCCATGAAGTCCTGCGAGATGTCGACGGCGACACGATTCTCCTCGCTTCGGGCGCTCGCGTGCGCTTGCAAGGCATCAACTGTCCCGAATCGGTAAAGCCTGACTGGCCCGTCGAACCATGGGGCCCCGAAGCCAGCCAGTTCACAAAAGGCTTTCTCAAACGCGCCCACAATCGTGTCCGACTCACGTTCAGTCTCGAGCGCAAAGACCGTTACGACCGCTTCCTTGCCTTCGTCTGGGACGGCGACGTCATGCTCAACGAAGAACTTGTCCGCGCCGGCCTCGCCCAGGCTCGACTCGATTATCGCTACAGCGGCACCATGAAACGGCGACTTGCCGCAGCCCAAGAGGAAGCTCGCAAGGCAGGCCGGGGCATTTGGTCAAAATCCGCCACATCTGGCGGCATGTCGCCCTAATCTCGATAGTTGCTGGTTGTGAGTGGATAGTCACCGCAATAATGTACTGTGCGTATATCGATCAACTAACAACTAGCCACTATCAACTAACAAATGTTCTTCCACCCACAACTCTCAAGCAAAGCGCTCGCCGAACTATGCCATCGGCTCGCGGTGGAAACCGACTCCGGCATCGACATCCGCCGCACCTGGCAACGCGAAGCCGAAATGGCCCACGGCCGAACCCGACCCTATTTCGCCGGCATCCGCGATGCCGTGGCAAACGGCGACAGTCTCACCACCGCGCTCGCCTGTACCGGCAGTGTGTTTCCCCAACTATTCCGGGAAATGGTTCATGTCGGCGAGCAAACCGGCACGCTCAGCCGAGTGTTTCGCCGCCTTGAAATGCACTACCGCCGGCAGGTTCAGGCCCAACGCATTCTTCTCGGGGCGATTGCTTGGCCGATGTTTGAACTGGCATTCGCGATCTTCATTGTCGGCGCACTAATCTGGGTTATGGGCATCATTGCTCAACGCAACAACGGCCAGCCCATCGATATCCTCGGGTTCGGCCTCGTGGGAAATCGCGGTCTCATCATCTACATCAATTTCATCGTCGCCGTCGGCCTGTGTATCGCCGGCCTGATTGTCGCCGTCAAACGCGGCATGCTCTGGACTCGGCCCCTGCAACACGCGGTCTTTCGTATCCCTGTGATCGGCCAGGCGCTCGAACGTATCGCGCTGGCCCGCCTGGCATGGGCACTCCACCTGACGCTCAACGTCGCGATGGACCTCCGCCACCTCGTGCCGCTCGCCTTACGAACCACCGGCACCGACTACTACATCCAGCACACCGATCAAATCGTCGGCGACGTTACCCGCGGTGATCCACTCCACGTTGCCTTCTCCCGCGCCGGCATTTTTCCGCTCGAATTTGTCGACGCCCTCGCCGTCGCTGAAGAGAGCGGCCGCTTGGTCGAATCGATGGAGCGCCTGTCGAACCGTTACGAAGAAGAAGCCGAACTTGCGATCCGCACGCTTTCAACCGCTTTCGGCTGGTTCGTCGGCCTCTGTGTAATGGGCATCATCGTGCTCCTGATCTTCCGCCTCGCCGGTTTCTACCTCGGCGCCATCAACAACGCTCTAAACATGACGCGCTAGCTGCTACCTCAACCCTGCCAACTCCTGAAGCAAATGCCAGTTCTCAAGCCGGTCTTGCTTGGCGTAGAGTAGCGTCGCGGACGGATTACCATCCTTGTCAAAATGCTTGGCGAACCGGCCTTCGCTGCGCGCGAATTCGATGAAGTCCACCATCTCGCCCGTCTTCGGGTTGGTGAACCAATCCTCCTTCATTGCCGGGTTGCCTTGCAGTGAGAGCCGCTTCTTGATCGTGTCGCCCGATCGTGGATCGTAGATCAACAGCGGAAACGCCCGTGTATCGACCGCCAACCGCGCCTGCTCGCCGGCCATGTTATCGGCTACGCCATGCTCCGGTTGGCACGTGGTGTAGCAACTCACAAGCGCGGGGCCGTCGAACTCCAGCGCCCCGAGCACCGCTTTGTAGAAATGGTTCGTGTGCCGCGCACGTCGTTTGGGCGACAAACGTCCGCGGATGCATCATCGCAATCTGCGCGATCTCCTTCCGCCGCTCTTGCTTTCCGCCGATCACCTTCCCATGAACGCTCATTTTCGTATTCTGGCCGGTGAACGTACTCGTCGAAGCCTGGCCGCCCGTGTTCGAATACACCTGTGTATCAAGCACGAAGCATTTCACAGGCATCCCGGAGGCGAGCAGCCGCGAGAGCGATTGAAAACCGATATCAAAAAACGCCCCGTCGCCGCCGATGCACCACAGCGGCTTGTCATGCCAACCGATTTGATCCCATCGCGACCGCACTCCCATCGCGTCGGCCGGCGCGTTCTCGAACAGCGAATTCGTCCACGGCACCAGATACGGATTGTACGGATACGTTGATGTGTAAACCGTGTTGCAGCCAGTCGCGGCAACGATCCCCCATTGGTCGCCGTACCTCGCTCCGGTCGCCGCACACAACATCCGCAGCGCGGTTCCTTCGCCGCAGCCCGCACATGACCCCGCGCCGCCGACGTACACGTGAGTCTGCTCTTTGAGCATCATGTCGATCAGCAGGTTGTCGTTGATATACCGCTCATCGCTCGGCCCCACCTGTTTGAACATCCGGTGCGACTTGCGAATCTGTTCCATCACGGGCTCGGTCTTGGGAATCATCTTCAGCGCATTGTCGTCACACACGGTCACGCATTCCGCACACCCTTTACACTTCGACGGGTCGATGATGATCGCGAACCGCCCACCCGGCAGTCCTTTCTTTTGCGGCCCGTCGTAATACTTGCGAGTCTTTGACCATTGTGCCTCGAATGCCTGCCGATCCTCTTCGTTGGGAATCGTGGCCAGCTTGTTTTCCAACTCCGGTTCTGCGATTACCTTGCCTAGAATCGCCGTGTCCGGGCATTCCGTCACGCAATCCATACACCCCGTGCAATTCTCGCGAATGTATTCCGGAATCTCCGGCGCCACATAGCTGAAATTGCGCAGTGCCGCCGTCCCCGCCGGAACCAACGACCGAGCCACCGCTAAATCCGCTGGCAATTGCTTCTCGCCTTTGCCCTCCTCATAACTGCGGATCACCCGGTCGTTGAAGTCGTGTACATCGAGCACCGGCAGCCGCACTTCCAAATACGGCCGATCCGCCAGCGTGCCGTAAGAATTGTTGTTGAAAGGATCGCGATCATTCGACTCGTTCATCGAACGAGGAAGTTCGGCGGTTGCCATGCTGCACCTGTTTGTTGATAGTTGTTCGTTGATAGTTGTTAGTGGCCTAGAATCGAAAATCAACAATCGACTAACCACTAACAACGACCATCTCACACGTGCCCATTTCCCTCACAAATCACTTCCCGCGGAATCTCCTGCATCGCGCTATACCCGCGCTTCACGCAGTTGAGATTATCCTGCACAACCTGCTCGCCGCGTTTACCAAAGTACTTCCGCAGCGCCTTTTCCACACCGGCGTACACCGCCTCATCGCTCATGTTGCTTGCGGCCGCAAACGGCGTCAGCTTCAAGAACGCCCCGAGCAGCACGATTCCCTGCATCCGCATCTGCAAGTCTGCCTCAGAGGCCACTTCGCGGGCAATCTGCACCATATCCGCAAAGTACACGTGGATTTTCTTCTCGCGAATCGTTTTCTTGTGGTGGGCGGGAATGCGGGCCCAAACGTCGACCGGGTTCGTATACGGGCTCTGCATAAACAAGGCCCCGCCCTCGACCAACCCCGCGAGCGGATTGCCGCTGAACAAGGCCGTCGTATCGTTCAGCACGGCGAGATTCACATACTCCAATTCGCTGTGCGAGTAGATGTGCGAGTCTGCAATCGTGAGATAATACGTCGTCGGCAACCCTTTCTTCTCCGACCCGTACTTGGGGTACGCCTGCACGTCCTTGCCAAACACCTGTCCCCCGATTGTCGCGATGACCTTGTTCGTCGTCACCGAGCCGAATCCGCCGATCGAATGGCCCCGCATCGAAAAGGCCCCTGTCGGACGCAGGTCGGGATCCTCTTTCACGTCGAGCGCCGTCCGGTGCTTGATGCCGACGCAGAAGAAGTCCTGACTATCTTCGATCATGTTCTCGAACACGGCGTAGATATCGCCCGGCCGCACGTCGCGGCTTCCCAACCCCGCTGCACCGTGATAAATCTTCGGAATACGATCGAGCTGCTCCTGCCCATTCTGCCCGTTCAAAGCATCACAGAACGCCGCCTTGATCTCCCGCGTCAGATGGTTGCCGGTTGTCGACAGCGGATCATCCATCCGCTCGATGATCGTGATCGCTTTAGCGTCCTTGAGCGCATCGACGATTTGCGTCGCCGGAAAGGGCCGGAAGCAATATAGGTTCAAGCAGCCAGCTTTGATCCCTTTCTGTTCACGCAGCCAATCCACCGTGGTTTGTGCCGTCTCCATGTACGAGCCCATGCCGATGAGGATGTACTCCGCATCCGTGCAACGATACGGCATCACGAAATCGTAACGCCGCCCCGTGTTCCGATAGAACCCATCGAACGCCTCTGCTAGCGCCGGTTCGACCTGATCGTAATACCACCGCTGGGCAATCTTGCCCTTCATGTAAGAGTCTTGGTTCTGCACCACGCCAGACATCATCGGGTTCGCTGGGTCCATGAGATTCATCAGCTTGTCCCTCGGATTGCCGACGAACTGCTTCATGAATTCCGGTTCGAGCAGTTTTACGCTCTCCACTGTGTGTGTTGTGAGAAAACCATCTTGCACGTTCAGGAACGGCGTACTCGAAGCCTCCGCCGCCCGACGCGAAATAAGACACAAGTCACCCGCCTCTTGCGCGTTTCGCGCAAACAGCACGCCCCAACCACAATCGGCCACGCTCATCACATCATCGTGCCCGGCATGCACATTAAGCCCCTGGCTCGTAAGCGCCCGTGCGCCAATGTTGAACACGACCGGCAATCGCTTACCCGCAATCGTGTACAGCACCTCCTTCATCAACACGAGCCCTTGACCGGAAGTGAAGTTCGTCACGCGGCCGCCTGCCGCCGCGAAGCCCTCGCAGAACGATGCCGACGAATGCTCGCTCTCCGGCTCGACGAACACAAGTTGCTCGCCCCACAAGTTCGGTACGCCATTGACGACGGCCTGATTGAACCCGCCTCCCATTGTCGTCGAGCTGGTGATCGGAAACGCGCCCGAACCTTGCGAGATATGCGTCTCGACCCACACGACCGCTTCTGCGCCGTCGCACGTTGTGGGAATGCCCGAGTACTGAAAGCTCTCGACAACCGGTTCGACGAGCGGTATATCGGTCGTCTGCGAAAAGGTCTCCGTAGCCATGGTCCCTCCGCGTGCGGCCTTGAGGCCGCGGCGAACACACTGCCGCACGGCAATGGAGGAACCCTGCCGAACGGCAGACATCACCAACAGGAAAAGAAACGTAGTGCATGACCGGCACGCACTACACCAACCGACTTTGTTGCGAGTGGTCTCACGGCCACGCACCGGCTATCCTAAATTCCGTCAATGGAAATTATAGACGCCGTTAATATCCTATACAATTCTAGGACCAATTCCAATCTAGCCGTTCTCTCGCCGGCGGCGATTGACGCAAACCTTTACCAAGTATTTAGATAAGCAGTTAGTTGTGCCGTCGCCGACTGCCTTCAAATCTCACTACCTGCACCTCAATCTTCATAATGACCCGCACCGTCGCCGATCTGTGCCGCGAGCAAACCATCACGGTGGAAGAACTCACGAAGCGCACGAATCTCGACATAGGTCGCGTTACCGCCATCGCGCTCGGCCGCTGGACGCCGAGCCCCGGTGAGCGCCAAAAAATCGCCGCTGCATTCGACGTCGCCGTCGACGAAATAACCTGGGGCCACTCCACGCCGATCCAACACCTCTACGGCCACGGCCCAGGCTGACCGCGCTGCACACGTGCTCAACAGCGTCGCTTGCGACACGCTGCCTTTCCGCTACACTATCGCGCTGGCAATTCATCTTTTCTATGCGGAGGATCTTCCATGCTCACCAGCCTCACGTCCCTGTGGCTCCCCATCCTGCTTTCGAGCATCGCACTGTTTGTTGCCAGTTGGGCGGCCTGGATGGTTTTGCCCCATCACAAAGGCGAATGGATCGGCATGCCGAACGAAGACGCCATCATGCAACAGATCAACAGTGACAACCTCTCGCCCGGCCAGTATTGTTTTCCCTACGCGGCATCGCCCGCAGATATGAAAAGCGACGCCCACAAAGCTAAGATGCAGGCTGGCCCGCGCGGCACGCTCACACTTTGGAAGGCCGCACCAAACATGGGTGTCAACATGCTGTGTACCTTGCTCTTCTTCTTAGTCGCCAATTTCGTCATCGCCTATCTCGCTGCCATGGTGATCCCACCGGTCACGGATCGCTGGTTCGTGTTACGCTTCGTCGGAACCGCCGGCATCCTTACATACGGCACCGCCAACATCCTCAACGGTATTTGGTTCGGCCGCAAAATGGTGGCCGACATCATCGACGGCATCGCCTACGGCGTGATCACCGGTGCCATCTTTGCGCTCCTGTGGCCGGCGGCACAAGTGTAAGCTGCAAACATCTCCGAATGGGCGCAGCGGAACGCCGAAGCGTTCCGCTCGCCGCATTCGACCTTTTTTGGGGGCTATCTTGAGTCCTGCTCGCCTTACCGGCGACGCCGACCGACACCGCCAACTAATACTCCACACACAGCCAAGCCAGCCAGCGCAATCGCATTCGGTTCCGGAACAACCTCGAACGACACAGACACGAAACCCGCGCCAGCGTCTGGAACCGTCGAGAATGTCGCTCCGAGTGGCGTTGTGTTGCCGAGATACGGCGTGAACTGCGTGGCAAGGTTCACCGAATTGACAACGCCGCCTTCATCGGTGCCCATCGTCGCATCTTGGCCCATAATATAAGCGGCGCCAGTAACCTGGTTCACTTCCGTTCCGGCGTCCCAAATATCGCTTCCCGCAAGCAAGAAATTGGAAGCTACAAAATTCCCCATCGCGTCGAATAGTTCGACGGACGTCGGAGAGTCATTGCCTACAAACGAGTCGTTGCTGGGTACGACCATCGAGGCGAAGCTGAAGTAGCGGTTCATCGCCGGATCGAGTGACAAAACAACCGAGCCCGAAGTGCCCGGTGGAAAGATACCGGGCCCAAAGCCGCCTGACGTAGCAATGGCCGTCGTGGCCACTGCCGAGGGCTGGGCCGAATTGATCGCGGACAAGAGGTCTGCTCCAGAGCCAAGCTCTGCAAGATTTTCCACCCCGGTACTGGCAGCCGAGCCCGAGTCGAACATGTCGAACGTCCCATCGTGAGCGGCGACAAAGAACGGCGACACCGCAACACCGTCCGCCGGCGCCAAATTGTTGATCGTCACACGCACATCCACCGCGCCCACGGGCGACGTCAACCACACTACAAATCCAACGGCGCACACACAAACCAAACCTGTTCGAATCACAATAATCCTCCTCTCAGCAATGGTAGCACTCACACAGATCATCAGATCGATACACCGCACGGCCGGATTGCCGGCGACTTTCGATTAGTCGTTGAGGAGTAGCCAGCGCTACAAGAAAAATTCGCGATTATTTGTCGCGTGTTCTACTTTCACTCCGCGCTGCGAGCATCCGCGAGCAGTTGTTTGATCTGCTGCCGTCGGTCTGGAGAGAGTCGCGCGATCGTTCCGTTCATGCTCTTGCGCTGTGCTGATGGAATCGAGTGCATCATCTTGCGCATCATTTGAAGTTGCCGGATCAGCCTCTGGCACGGCTTACATAGGAGCGTGTGCAAACGCAGCCCCCACCGTTCGCTCGCGGTCAACTCACGGTCGAGCGCAGCGGAAGCCAACTCGGACGCCTCCTGGCATCGGGTAGAGAAAATACGTTTTAGTCCAGCTAGATTCATTCCATTAGCTCCCCACTTCGTCAGCACAAAACCAGTGGCGTTCGAGGCATTGCCGCAACAACAACCGCGCACGGTGCAGTCGGACGGAAAGATTTTTGGGTGTAATCCCTTCCAAGCGACAAATCTCCATGTTCTCGGTCAGGCCGATCTCCCGCAGTTGAAACGCCTTGGCTAGATGCAACGGCATGTCGGCCATGCAACGGGCGAGTACGTGCCAAAACTCGGCGTCCTCTGCCGCCTCGTCTGGTGTTCGCTTCCATCGCCCCGGCGGATGAATCCACTTCCCCTGTGCATTGAACAAGGTCCCCTTGGCCGGCATCTGGTCGATTGCAATTTTGGCCGGCGCACGTCCGCCGGCACGGAAATAATCGGCGATCTTCCGCCGTAAAATGCCAATTAGCCAGGTCCCGCGTTGCGACTTTTCGTCGAACGTATCGCGGGCCCGCCATGCTGCCAGAAAAGTCTCCTGCACCAGGTCCTCGGCAACCTCGCGCTTACCGACCCGCGCCTGGGCATAATTCAGCATCACGTCCCCATACCGATCGACCCAATTAGCCGGATCATCCAGACGCGAACCCTGCTTCGATTGCGTGGCCATCAGCGGTTCCGGGGTGTCGCACTCCACGGTATCAATTCCAACACGAGTGCCGGTTCATCATTAGTCGTTCCCCTGGCCCAAATGCTACAATAAAAATATGGTACTCGGCACTACGCTTTACACATTTCCCTTGGGCCGCGGCACCCTCCCTTTCCACTGCGCGAGATCGCCCGGTTTCTTCTTCGCCCCACGGCGCTTGCGGCTTGCCGGTTCCTTCTCGTGCACTGACGTTACGGGCTTACCGATCTCATCGCGCATCCGGCTGATCCGATCCCGAATCGAAGCGGCTCGTTCGAACTCCGTCGCTTCGGCTGCCGCGAACATCTCCTCTTCCAATTCGGCAATGTATTCCTCGGTGATGTAAAGCGTTTCGTCTGTCCGGCCAACTTTCGCGTTCGCCTCCGCGTGGGCGGAAGCCTCCGCCTCGATGCCCGCGAAGATCGCCTTCTTGATTGTCTCCGGCGTGATGCCATGTTCCTGGTTGTACGCTTCCTGCAGCGCCCGCCGTCGGGCCGTTTCTTCGATCGTCCGCTGCATCGCCTCGGTCACCCTATCAGCATACAGAATCACCTTCGCATTCACATTTCGCGCGGCCCGGCCGATCGTTTGCATCAGCGACGTCTCGCTCCGCAAAAATCCTTCTTTGTCGGCGTCCAAAATTGCGACCATCGAAACCTCAGGTAAATCGAGTCCCTCGCGCAACAAGTTCACGCCGACCAATGCCTCAAACCGGCCCTGTCGCAAATCGCGCAAGAGTTCCACCCGCTCAAATGCATCTAGCTCGCTATGCAGCCATTTGCACAGCAAGCCTTCCTCGGTGAAGTAGGCTGAAAGATCCTCAGCCAGCCGCTTAGTAAGCGTTGTCACCAACACCCGCTCACCGCACGCCGACCGCTCGCGAATCTGCGCCAGCAAATGCGGCACTTGTCCTCGGGCCGATACAATCTCGATCACCGGATCCAACAGCCCCGTCGGCCGCACCACTTGTTCCACCACTTCGCCGCCCGTCTGTTCCAACTCAAACGGCCCCGGCGTTGCCGAGACATACACCACCTGGTTAATCCGCTGCCGCCATTCCTCGAACTTCAGCGGCCGATTATCGAGTGCGCTCGGCAACCGAAACCCATGCTCCACGAGCGTTTCCTTCCGGCTCCGATCACCATTGAACATCGCGCCCACCTGTGGCACCGTTGCGTGCGACTCATCCACAATCAGCAAGTAATCCTTCGGAAAGAAATCAAACAACGTATAAGGCGGCTCCCCGGCCGCCCGCCCGCTCAACGGTCGGCTGTAATTCTCAATCCCTGGGCAGTACCCCATCTCCATCATCATCTCAACGTCGTACCGCGTCCGCGCGCTCAGCCGTTGTGCTTCCAAGAGCTTTCCTTGCGACTTGAACAACTCCAGCCGTTCGCGCAGCTCCTTGCGGATTTCATCCACCGCGTTGTGAATCCGTTCTTCCGGCAACACGAAGTGCTTCGCCGGGTAAATGTACACACTTTCCAACTTGTCGATCGTCTCGCCCGATGTTGGGTTAATGATCGATAGCCGCTCCACCTCGTCGCCCCAAAACTCCAATCGATACGCGAACTCCTCATAACTCGGCCAAATCTCGACCGAATCGCCGCGCACCCGAAACTTCCCTCGCGAAGGGTCCGTGTCATTCCGCTCATACTGAATATCGACGAGCTTCGCGAGCATCGCGTCGCGATCCAGTACGTCGCCGACCGAAACGCCCACCATCATCGCCTTGTAATCCGCCGGCGAGCCCAACCCATAAATGCACGATACGCTCGCCACCACGATCACATCCCGCCGGCTCACGAGCGAACTGGTCGTCGCCAACCGCATGCGATCGATCTCTTCGTTGATCGAGGCATCCTTCTCGATGTAAATATCGCGCTGCGGAATGTACGCCTCGGGCTGATAGTAGTCGTAATAGCTGACGAAGTAGCTCACCGCATTTTGCGGGAAGAACTCCTTGAACTCGGAGTACAACTGCGCCGCAAGTGTCTTGTTGTGCGAGAGCACCAACGTCGGCCGCTGTACCGCCTGAATGACGTTCGCCATCGTGAACGTCTTCCCGCTGCCGGTGACCCCCATCAACACCTGTTCCCCGCGCCCTGCGCAGCCCTCCCACCAACTCCCGAATCGCCTCCGGCTGATCCCCCGCCGGCTCAAACGGTGCTACTAGTTGGAATTCTGGCATGACAAAAAACTCATCCGAATATTTTTTATGCCGAAGGCATTCAATCATTTAGCCCAGGGTTGGTCGCGCCAGCGACCTACCCTGGGTCCACGGTCCCATTACTATTTCACCTACCCTGAAAGGGTTGCACTCAGCTTCACCGAAATGCCCAAACAAGGAATCCCAGCACGAAGGCAACCACCGTGATGGCGATCAGCAGAGTTCGAAGGCTAAATTGCCAACGCGGAGCGAACTCCTCGCGGGCATACGATTCGAGATACCCGCAACTCGCACAACGAAACGTCCGAGTTGGAAGCAATTTGACTCCAAACAAAAATGATCCCATGGACGTCCCTCGCGCCCATCTAATAAGGTAATGTGGGTACAAATACCGCGGTGTAGATAAGCCCGCTATAAACCCCTCCTCCATTGCGCCGCCACACTTCGGACATACCTGCGGCAGTTCGAACCTGGTCATTGGTGCTCGGTCGTCCGTCATCACCCGTCGTGCCCGTCGTGCCGTTGTGGTTCATCCGCACCGCCCGCCACTTCATGCTGCCCCGGCATCGGCAACAAATACGGCTCCATCCGCTCCAGCGTTCGCGGCCCAATCCCACGCACGCGCCGCAAATCTGTGTGATCGCGATACAAGCCATCCTTTACGCGCGATTCCACAATCCGCCGCGCCAACGTCTCGCCGATATTCGGTATCTCCGCCAGCTCCGGCCAATCCGCCTTGTTGACATCCACCAAATACCGCGCCGTAAGCGGCGTCGCCCGATCGATCTCGATGAGCTCCCCCCGCGGCCCGCCTTGCACCACCCAATACAGCCCCATTCCCACCAGGCGCACAGCACCAGCCCGGCCACCACGGCCTGATCCATCCGCCTGAGCACCGGCCGCCACCCACGTGGCCGCGCCTCTCCGAGACGCGAATCACTCTTCCGCTGTTGCTCCGCTGACTTCCTCTCGTTCATACTGCGCCTCACCAAACCATTATTATTACGGTCAGGTAATACGCGGTCGAGTGTCGGACTTTCGGCCGAGAACTAACGAAACCCATTCACACGTGCCCAGGGGAATCCAATGAAATCTGCAGAAGCCTTTGGCGTCGCCGTTCGCACGGTTGGCCTCTTGGTGTTACTCAGCGCAGCATGGACGACGTTTCTTGGAGCATTGGGCGTCATCGGCGGAGGACCAACCGGTGGCATGCTGTTCTTCGGCATTCCTGCCCTGTTAGTCGGACTCTTCTTACTCCGCGGAGGAGCCGACGTCATCGTGAAATTTGCTTATCCGAACAAGGAACTTTGAGCGCGCCGCTCGTTCATGCGTTTGACCTTCTACATTCAAATAGATAGCTTGAGTTGGCCCGCATATCGCTGTCGAACTCGCAACGAACGCCGCCGCATGAATGGGGCATTACTGCCGAATGATGCGCTACAAATATCACAAGTCGACTCTCGCGTGCCTAACAACATGGGCGCTTTTCGCAACGACAATGGTTGGGCTGGCTGCCGAGTCTACCGCCAAAAAGCCCGCCGCTCCCGCCCCCGATTGGCGTGCCATCTTCCAGATGCACTACGCCAACCGCGTCGAAAACTTCCGCGAGCAGAACCAAATCTTCCAAAACGTCGTCCTCGTCGGCGACAGCATCACCGAAGGCTTTAGCGTCGCCAAATACTTCCCCGGCCGCCGCGTCCTCAACCGCGGCATCGGCGCCGATGTCATCGGCAACGACCTGCCCAAAACCGACAAGCGCGGCGTCCTCAAACGGCTCGACGAATCCATCTTCGACTGCTCGCCCTGCGATGTCTTCCTCCTCATCGGCATCAACGACCTGGGCGACGGCCACTCCCCCGAGGTGATCGAAGCCGGCTACCGCGAAATCCTTCAGCGCGTGAAAGCCCACTCGCCCACGCTCCGTGTGCACATCCAATCCGTGCTCCCCACCCGCGGCACCTTCGCCAAGCACAACGCCAACGTGAACGACGTCAACCGCCGCCTCCAAAAGTTGGCCAAAGAATTCGGCTACGACTTTATCGACCTCCACTCGCAAATGACCGACGACAAGGGCGAGCTCAAAAAAGAATTCACCGTCGAAGGCCTCCACCTCACCGACCCCGCCTACAAAGTCTGGAAAGCCCAAATCGAACGCACGATGAAATGGTAACAAAGCCCATTGGGCCAATAAACTTTCCCTCACACCGATGGCATGCTACAACGGAATGGTCTCATGCGTTGGGCCTTTTTTGCATGCCAATCTCCGAAGCCGATACTTGCCGCCGCTTCATTGAGCCAAAGCTCCGCGACGCCGGCTGGAACGACGACCAAATCTGCGAGCAGCGCTGCTTTACCGACGGCCGCGTCTTCGTTGTCGGCAATTCCCCCCGACGTGGAAAGCGCAAACAGGCCGACTACATCCTTCGCTACACACGCGACTTCCCGCTCGCAATCATCGAAGCCAAGTCAAAATATCGAACCGCCGCCGAAGGTCTTCAGCAAGCGAAAGAATACGCCGAAATTCTCGACCTCAAATTCGCGTACGCCTCCAATGGCGGCGATATCATCGAATTCGATTTTTTGACTGGACTCGAAAACCCCGTCGATCATTTTCCCTCCCCGGAAGAATTGTGGACTCGACTTCGCGCCGCCGAAAGCCTAAGCGACGACACTACCGCCTCGCGCTTGCTCACTCCCTACAACCATCAGGGCAACGACCCCCGTTACTATCAAGACGTTGCCATTAACCGCGCCGTCAAAGCGTTCTTACGCGGCCAGCAGCGCGTACTACTCACGCTCGCCACCGGAACCGGAAAGACAAAAGTCGCCTTTCAAATCTGCTGGAAGCTCTGGCAATCCCGCTGGAACCGCGCCGGCGAATACCGCAGACCAAAGATCCTCTTCCTGGCAGATCGTAATATTCTTGTCGACGACCCCAAGGTGAAAGACTTCGCCCCGTTCGGCGATGCTAGCTTCAAAATCGAAAACGGCAAAATCAGCCTCGGCCGCGAAATGTACTTCGCCATTTACCAGGCAATTGCCAAGGACGAGAAACGGCCCGGTCTCTACAGAGAATTCCCGCAAGACTTCTTCGACCTCATCATCATCGACGAATGCCATCGCGGTAGTGCCCGCGATAAAAGCAACTGGCGCGAAATCTTGGATTATTTCCAACCCGCTTACAAGCTTGGTCTCACTGCCACGCCCAAGCGTCGCGTCAACATCGACACCTATCGCTATTTCGGCGAGCCGGTTTACACCTACAGCCTCCGCCAAGGTATCGACGACGGGTTCCTCGCACCCTACCGCGTCCACCGCATCATCACCACATTCGATGCCGCCGGCTGGCGACCTAGCCAAGGCGAACGCGATCGTTTTGGCCGCGACATCCCGGACGAAGAATATCAGACTAAAGATTTTGAGCGCGTCGTCGCTCTGAAAGCACGCACCAAAGCCATCGCCCGCAACATTACCGACTTCCTAAAAAAGAACGGCCGTTTTGATAAAACTATCGTCTTTTGCGTCGATCAAGAACACGCGGATGACATGCGCCGCGAGCTCAACAATCTGAACGCCGATCTCGTCCGCCAGCATCCCGATTACGTCTGCCGCGTTGTCTCGGACGAAAAAGAAGTCGGTCGCGGCCACCTGGACCGCTTCAAAGATGTCGAAACCACAACGCCCGTGGTCGTCACCACGTCCCAAATGCTAACCACCGGCGTCGACGTTCCGACCTGCCGCAATGTCGTTCTGGCGCGCGTAATCAACTCAATCGTCGATTTCAAACAGATTATCGGCCGCGGCACCCGCATCCGCGGCGACTACGACAAGCTCTTCTTCAACATCCTGGACTACACGCAATCCACACGTCTCTTCGCTGACCCTCAGTTCGATGGCGACCCCGAATTTGTCGGCGAAATCGAAATCGATGACGAAGGCGAACAAGTGGGCGAAGAGATCGAATCGCCACCCGACGAACCGCAGGACGAGCCTATCGGCGATCCAGGAATTATCAGCGACATTTTTGACGGTGACGACGATGGTGGCGGTGATGAGCCGCGCCGAAAATATTACGTCGATGGCGGCCAAGTCGAAATCGCAGCCCATCTCGTGTACGAACTAGACATCGACGGCAATCAGCTCCGCGTCGTCAAGTACAGCGATTACACGGCTGAGAAAGTACGCTCTCTCGCTCGCGATTCCGCCGAGCTCCAACAGCGTTGGGCTGACAGGTCCGGCCGCGACGATCTGATCGAACAGCTCGCCAATCGCGGCATCGACTTCGAACACCTTGCCGAAGCGTCCGGCCATCCCGAAGCTGATCCGCTCGACCTGCTCTGCCACATTGCCTTCAATGCCCCGCTACGGACTCGCCGCGAACGTGCCGAGCGCCTCCGCACCGGCCGCAAAGACTTCTTCGACGAATTTGGACCCGAAGCCCGCCAGATTCTCAACGAGCTACTGGATAAATACGCGGACCACGGCACCGCCCAATTCCAACTCCCCGATATTCTCCAAGTTCCCCCAATCTCATCGCACGGAAACGTAATGGAAATCGCAACTCTCTTCGGCGGCTCGGAAAAACTGCGCGACGCCGTGCAGAAACTACAAACCCTGCTATACTCTGCCGCATAACACGATGGTTGGTATGGCCTAACGCCGAAGGCGTTAAACTCCAAAGCCCAGGGTCGCGGCGCTTCGCCGCGCACCCTGGGTAGACGGTCCCCAAAATGAAATTGAACCCCAACGGGGTTCCACAACGGTTGTGCAACCCCGTTGGGGTTGAAATTAAAATTTGTGACACGGTAACCCAGGGTGGCGCCTTCGCGGCTAACGCCGCTCCGGCTTACCCTGGGCTTTGATGTGAAACGCCTTCGGCGTAAACGCGCACCACAGCAAAACTATGCCCCGCAAACGCTCCACTGCAACCACGACCGCTCCGCAAACCACCGCCCAACAACTGGGCAGCCTCATCAAATCCGCCCGCGACATCATGCGCAAGGACAAGGGCCTCAGCGGCGATCTCGACCGCCTGCCCATGCTCACCTGGATCATGTTCCTCAAATTCCTCGACGACCACGAGCGCCTCGCCGAGGCCGAAGCCAAGCTCGCCGGCAAACAATACAAATCGGCCATCGCCAAACCTTATCGCTGGCGCGATTGGGCCGCACAAAAAGATGGGATCACCGGCGATGAACTCCTCCGCTTCGTCAATCAAGACGAGGCCGTCCGCCCGGACGGAAAACGCGCCGCCGGCCTCCTCGCCTACCTCCGCGCGCTCCAGAGCACCAACGGCGACAAACGACGCGACGTCATCTCCACCGTCTTCGAGGGCGTCACCAACCGCATGATCAGCGGCTACTTGCTCCGCGACGTGATCAACCTCGTCGATAGCATCCACTTCGACTCGACCGACGAAATCCACACGCTCGGCCACCTCTACGAATCGATGCTCCGCGAAATGCGTGACGCGGCCGGCGACTCCGGCGAGTTCTACACTCCCCGGCCCGTCGTGAAGTTCATGGTCGCCGTCACCAACCCGCAGCTTGGCGAAACAATCCTCGACCCCGCCTGCGGCACCGGCGGCTTCCTCGCCGAATCGTTTAACTATCTCCAGAAGCAATGCAAAACCGTCCAGGACCGCAAGACTCTCCAACAGAAAACCATCTTCGGCGGCGAAGCCAAGCCGCTGCCCTACTTGCTCGGCCAGATGAATCTGCTGCTCCACGGCCTCGATTCGCCCAACATCACGTACGGCAACAGCCTGGCCGTGAAGCTCACCGAAATCGGCCACACCGAGCAGGTCGACGTGATCCTTACCAATCCGCCCTTCGGCGGCGAGGAAGAAGCCGGCATCAAAAACAACTTCCCCGCCGACATGCAAACCTCCGAGACCGCGCTCCTCTTCCTGCAGCTCATCATGCGCCGCCTGAAGCAGCCCGAGCGCAACAACGGCAAGCCTGGCCGGGCAGCCGTCGTCGTGCCCAATGGCACACTCTTCGGCGACGGCGTCTGTGCTCGAATCAAAGCCAAGCTGCTCACTGAATACAACCTGCATACAATCGTCCGGCTGCCCAACGGCGTCTTCGCGCCGTACACCTCGATCCCCACGAACCTGTTGTTCTTCGACCGCGGCGGCCCGACCGAAGAAATCTGGTACTACGAAATGCCGCTCCCCGCAGGCCGCAAGAACTATACCAAGACCAAGCCGCTCCAATTCGAAGAGTTTGCCAATTGCATCACTTGGTACGCCGCGAAGAAGCGCAAAGAGAACGACCACGCCTGGCGCATGGCGGCGAGTGATGTACTGAAATACGATGCCGACGGCAATCTCGTCTCGTGCAACCTCGACATCAAAAACCCGAACTCCGCCGAATCGCTGGAACACCTGCCGCCCGAACAACTCGTCGCCGACATCCTCGAAAAAGAATATCGCATCATCGCCATCATGGAAGAAATCAAAGCTGAACTAGCCGGGACCGGCACATGAACGTATGACAACCGCGAAGCGGTTGAACAACAAAGCCCAGGGTCGGTCGCCCCGCGACCGCGCCCTGGGTGAACGGAATCGAATGTGAAATTGAACCCCAACGGGGTTCCACAACAAAGCCCAGGGTCGCGGCGCTTCGCCGCGCACCCTGGGTCAACGGTTCGCAAAATGGAAATTGAACCCCAACGGGGTTCCACAACCATTGTGCAACCCCGTTGGGGTTGTATGATCCGTGTTGGCCCGCCCACCCAGGGTGGCGCCTCCGCGGCGAAGCGCCGCTTCGGCTTACCCTGGGCTTCGGTGTTCAACGCCTTCGGCGTAAATTCGGAAATGACCTGCCCTAACTCACATATATTCTCCCGAATGGATTGCACAACAAGGCCCAGAGCCGCTCAATCCCGTAGGGATTGCACATCAAAGCCCAGGGTTGGTCGCCCCAGCGACCTACCCTGGGTCCACAGCCCCATCCCGCCGCTGTTCTACCCTGAAGGGGTTGAACAAAACATGCGCAGGCGCAGGGGCCCGCGCATGACGAGGAATGGCTGGCCCACCGTGCCCCTCGGAAAACTTCTCGCGCCCGTAAAGCGAGAAGTGACCGTAGACCCGCACGTCGAATATGACCTTCTTGGTGCACATTGGTACGCGAAAGGCTTGTACACCAAGGAACGGAAGTCTGGCAGCCGAATTAGGGCCCCGAAGCTTTACCGCGTCGAGGCTGGCGATTTTGTCTACAACAGGCTCTTCGCGTGGAAGGGATCGTTCGCAGTCGCATCGGCGGCAAACGCTGGTTGCTACGTATCAAACGAATTCCCGTGCTTCCGAGTGGACCAGCAAAACCTCGACCCTTCGTTCATTGGGTTCTATTTCGGCCGCGAATTGGCGTGGAACGCTGCACTTGGCCTGAGCTTTGGCGCAGACCCCAACGAGTCGAAACCGGCTTAAGGAAGAAAACCTGCTCTCCTTTAAAATCCCGCTCCCGCCGCTGCCGGAGCAGCGGCGGATTGTGGCAAAGATCGAACGCCTCGCCGCCAAAATCGACGAAGCCCATAAACTAAAATCGTGCAATGTGCGCGAGGTGGATGCGTTTTGGAAGGTATTGAGCCGCATCGCTCGATCGCAACCGTTTCAATCAACACCACTTGACGCCTTTGCTGAATTCCTAGATGGCCGTCGGGTACCATTGAGTAAAGCACAGCGAGCATCAAGGAAGGGGGAATATCCCTACTATGGCGCGAGTGGGATTATCGATTATCTGGATGACTACATCTTCGACGAGCCACTTCTGCTTCTCTCGGAAGATGGCGCTAATCTATTGAATCGTACGACGCCGATTGCGTTTGTGGCCGACGGGAAATATTGGGTTAATAATCATGCACACGTATTACGGCCTAATCCGGCTTTGGCAGAATTGCGATTTGTCACTTATGCATTATCCGATTACGATGTTACGGATCTAAACTTTGCATCAGCTCAGCCGAAACTAAACCAGAAAAACGCTCGAACGATCTCGATCCCATTGCCTCCACTCACTGAGCAACGTCGCATTGTCGCATACCTCGACTCCCTGCAGGCGAAGGTGGACGAATTGAAGCGGCTGCAGGACGAATCCGCAGCCAAGCTCGACGCACTCCTCCCCGCCATCCTCGACCGCGCCTTCAAAGGCGAATTGTAATCGCCGCGCACCAGTTGTGCGCGGGTCTCCCGACCCCGCACGCCAACGGCGTTCCACACCATAGCCCAGGGTCGAGGCGCTTCGCCGCGCAACCTGGGTGACGGACACCATGAACCACATCGAACCCCAACGGGGTACCACAATTCCGCCATTCGTTGTGAAACCCCATTCGGGTTCGAGATGCTGCGGATGTCTTTGTGATCCAGGGTGCGCCCGAGCGGCGACCCCTGGGCTTCGGTGAATGGAACGTATCACCGCTTTCTTCTCCCTCATTAATTTCATTGCCCGCTTTTGAGGGCGCCGCATGTCAAGCCCCGATTTTTAGGCCACCTTCCCACGACAACCATTCCGCGAAGTGGCACAAAAATCGGTTGTTCCTTTTGCCCGCCTCTTCTGCTAGGTTCGATTCCCGCAACGATGACAGTCCTGCGTCAGCCGCGGACCACGTGGCACGCCTCGCGAAAAGTTGCTCACGCTCCGGCGCACCTCCGCACCTCCGCCCGGGAGGAATGCGAAAAGCGGCCGTCGGTCAGCAACTCGAAACGAGCCCGTCAAACCCCCTGCTGCCGGATGCGTCATCCGGACCGAACGCCGAAGCGCGTGGCCTGCGCAAAAGCGCGACCAGACAATCCCCCGTAGGTGCGCAAAACCCCGGGGAGGAATTTTGCGCACTTCGAACGAAACCCGAAGAATTCGCAATGCACCCCGCTCGCCCGCCCCGTCTCGCAATGAGTTCGATCCCCTCGAGCGCCTCCCAACTCCCAACTCCCAATTTGAACTCGGCCGCCCCTTTTGCTAGGTTCGATTCGTTCACGCCCAGAGGGGCTCCTCTCCAATTTTTTTCCAACTCCCTATCACCAAACGCCAAACTCCTAACGCCGAAAGCCTAAAGTCTAAAGCCTAAAGTCTTGCCCACCGACTTCACTCAACTCACCTGGAACCCAGATATCGAGGACGACCTGCGCCATCTCGTGCGGCTGGCTGTACGCGAAGACCTCGACCGCCAAAACGATTGGACCACGCTCGCACTCGTCGCTCCGGAAACGCAGGGCAGGGCGGCGATCGTCGCCCGAGAGTCCGGCGTCATGGCCGGACTTCGCGCCGCGCCGATCCTCATCGACGAAATGCAAGCCGCGATCGAATGGCATCCCCGCGCCGCCGACGGCGCCGAAATCCTCGCCGGCTCGGCCATCGCCGAGCTTGCCGGCTCCGCACGCGACATGCTCACCTGCGAGCGACTGCTGCTAAACCTGCTCGGCCGCCTGTCCGGAATTGCCACGCTGACGCGAGGATATGTTCAACGCGTCGCTGGTACAAAAGCGCGCATCTACGACACACGAAAAACAACGCCCGGCTGGCGCCGCCTCGAAAAATACGCCGTCCGCTGCGGCGGCGGCCATAACCATCGCACGGGTTTGTTTGATGCAGTTCTCATCAAAGACAACCACCTAGCGTTAGCCGCCGAGAAGCATTTGTCACCGGCCGATGCCGTCCGTCGCGCCCGCGACTTTGTGGAAAAGCTGGATGCTCAATACATTGCCAAAGATATGCTCATCGAAGTCGAAATCGACCGGCTCGACCAGTTGGACGACGTTTTGACCGCTGGCCCCGATTTGGTGCTCCTCGATAACATGTCGCTGGAACAACTGCGCACCGCCATCGCCCGCCGCAACGAGGTCGCACCGGATATCGAGCTCGAAGCATCTGGCGGTGTATCGCTCGATACCGTAAAAGCCATCGCCGAGGCCGGTGTCGAACGTATCAGCGTCGGCGGCCTTACGCATTCCAGTCGCTCGTTGGATCTCGGCCTCGATTGGCTGCCCATATAGTCCGCGCAATTCCAGCTTTGTTGCCCCGAAAGAGTCTCGACGTTGCACAAAGGCAACCCTCAGGCGATGGGAACGTCGCTCGGGAGCGACAGCCACCGGATTTCGTGTTCTTTAGACGAGTGAATACCAGCAAAAGCGTCCCAGAAGTTGGCGGAATCCCTCACTTTTTGCGGCTTCGTTTGACAGAACCTGAACTGATATTAGGGTTCTATTGCTGCCGCACCTTTGGGGAGAGATGCGGCACGTGGCGCGGCGGGACGAGCTGGGAGCTTGAGGGGACCTCGCCGCGTCATTTTTTATGCGCCGGCAGGCCGCAAGTTCGGAACTTCCCCCCGAGCTGCGATTCCCAACTTATTTCACATTTATGTTGACACCCTTAGCTAGGGGATTTATAACAGACCTTGGGAGAAGTATGCGTAGGGTAAGCTTCGCGATTGTCCCATCTAAATTTGTATCTTTTACGGCGTTTTTCATTCGGAGCGACCTCATGAGTGTCAGATCGGCAGCGGCGAAGAGATTCGCTCCGCTGTTCGCCAGACATTCCTAAGCCGCTGGTCAGCGTCCTCCGAGATCTTCAACAACGCCCTCCGTTGCATTCCAACTGTTGGCGCCACGTCGGTTTCGAGCGTTGCACATTGATCCGCTCAACCACGGCAGTTTGCCGCCGGAATGTCGTCGCGTTCAGCCCATCCGGCACTAGCGCAATCCGGACAGTTTTCACCGCTGTCTGCTGATGCGCGTGTCGTTCCGCGTCTCTTCTGAGATTTCTCGCAGCCGATCTTCGCGTGTTCACCGTGAGGTAACTTGCGTGGCCGCGTCACTAGCGGTTTCCGTCATTGCTTCCGATTGCATCACGCGACGCCTCTCGACGGACGCTTTCGAACACATTTACCGGCATATTTCAGAAGAATTACCCCCTCGAATTTCATTGAAACAACGTCTGACAGATCGGTCCGACCGCAACACAGAAAAGGTGCACAAGGGAATGACCACTATGTTCAACTTCGCAGGTAAGATTGCAAGCCAGTGTGCTAGGGCAAGCATCGTTGCCATGTCCGCGTTGGCGCTAATGATTCTCAGCACCGCATCTGCCCGAGCTCAAAACTCGTTTACTCTCAGCATTTCGGCGAAAGAACAGAAGCTCGCCAATCCCACGGATATGATGTGGGACAAATGGCTAATGTGGGACCTCGGTTACGAGAGGATGATGGACCGCAACGCGCCTTATCTGCAGTTGCAAAACGATGCCAGTTCGACCAGTCCGATCACAGAATTTCATATCACGATCGGTGATAACCGCTTCAATTTCGGACCCGTCGAGAATTCTGACTTAGTCATGCTGGGGAGCACCACGCCTGGCTTTTCCCTATCGGCAAGTACGCTCAATAGCGCCGGCGACGAATTGGTTGTCACGATTGGCAATGGCGGCTTGTTGCCCGGGCAAGAAGTGCGATTCCGGATCAAATTGGACGTGGATCCATCCTTCGCGGCGCAATACGCGGCGTCATTTGGCGCGTCGCAGCCCGACTATCGCACGGTGATGTTCGATATGAACGGTGTCAACGTCTATGACGGCGTAACGCACTCCAGCAATGCCGACAATTCTCAGGCCTATGCAGTTTTTACCCCCGGCGGCAAAAGCAGCACCGAGGTTTTCGAGGATGAACCCGTCGCCGCCGGCCAATACTATAACAACAACTTGCGTCCTTACCTGGTTTCCGATGCCGTCTTGATTTTCCAGCTTAACGGCTCAGAAGTACCCGAACCGACCACAATCGGGCTGGCGATGTTGGGCGTCTTTGGTGTCTTGTTCTGTCGCCGCTGCCGCCGCTCCTCAGCGGCGGGGTAATCTGAGGTACCACGACATGTTGCGACGACGTACCGATTCTTGCCTCGGTCACCGCCGTGCCGGTCCCGCGCGTTGTGGCCGAGGAAGAAGTCATCAGTCGTCGTGCCGCAGCCGACACCGCCGTTGCCGCCGCAGTCAGAGTTCCCCCTCACGTCGATCGCAGCGCGGCGGCTCGCGAACAGCGGGCCGACTCAAATTCAAGTATCGCCGCGGTTAGAACCGGTCCTGCCCGTCCTCTACGTCGAGTTCCTATTCACAGAGCAGGCTAACTGACGTGCTTGTTAAACTCTGCTGTTTGGGAAAACTTTGCGGGCTGCTCCGGTTTTAACGGAGATTCCATCCCTGCGGTTTGTGACGAAAAAGAGCAAAGTACCGATTCTACCGCTACCGATTGTTGAAAGGGACTTTAACGGTCGGGTGAGGGAGTAGTGCGGTCCACGATCACACGTTGCAACTAGCGCTGTAGATCGAGTCCAACTGCTTTCGTAGGCCGCACGTAGCGTATGCCAGCACCCGGCATCGTTTGTAAGGGGGGATTCTCGAATGAAATTGCGCACCCAGTGGGTGACTGCCCTAGCGATTCTGTTTGCAGTCACCGCTACCGGAAAGTGGGCCGCCGCCCAGTCGCGGTCGGCCAATCTGTATAACAACGGTCCTCGGTTAGCTTCGCAAACCGCCGCGGTTGAAGAATTGCCCAGTCGGGTCAGCACCACAAGCCAAGCGCCTCCGGCTGGCGCGCCTGCGACCGGCGACATGCAGTATATGAGTGGTGGCTATCCACAAGCCGGCTATTCGGACGGCAAATGTATGAGCGGCGGCTGCGACGACAGCTGCTGCGATTCCGGCTGCTACTCCAATGGCTGCTTCGATAGCGGTTACTGTGGCAACTGCTGTGTCGGAAACCTGCTCGGCATGGGCAACAGCCGGTTCTTTGTAACGGCCGACTACTTGAACGTGCATGCCAGCTTCAGCCAGGCGACTGCTTTCGTACGCGAAGATCTCGACTCGGGCTCTGATCAGTTTATTCCGCTGGAATTCGGTTACAACTCCTCCTACCGCGTGGGCGGCGGATGGAAGTCGTGCTGCTGCGGCGATCAAATCCGCTTCATGTTTACGCAGATGACGAGTGACGCCTCGTCCATTGCATACCCTGGTGATATCGTGCCCAATGAGGCGTCGCCACCTCCCGGCGGCCAAACGAATATTAACGCGAATGTCGATGCCCGCACATTTGACCTGGAATGCGCGAAGACAATTCCGCTCGGCGGTCAATGCTGCGACTGCGGCGATGGCTGCTGCGATTCGTGCTGCACAGGCTGCCCGGCCTGGGACATCACCTGGTCCGGCGGCATCCGCTGGGCCGACGTCGGTTGGCAGCAGTCGTTTATCGCATATGATAGCACCGATTTCCCGGTAACCGACTGCGCAAGTCGGTATGAACTTTCGCGGCGGTGGTCTGCGAACGGGCCTGGAAGGCCGCCGTTACTTCTTTAAGGATGGCTGGTTGAGTATTTACGCCAAGGGTGATATCTCACTGCTCTTGGGCGACGTGAACCTGTCGTCGATTCGAAGCGTCGACGATTCCTCAACGAGTACCAGCCCGGATGTCGTGAACACGCAGACATTCCGCACCCGGCAGATTGTTCCTGTGACAGAGTTGGAAGCAGGCCTTACGGCCCAGGTCTCGTGTCGCACATGTCTCACGGCGGGCTACCTGTTCGCGGCCTGGCACGATTTGGGCATTCGCGAAGAGCACCAGCTCAATACACTGCAGCCGATCAGCTACGACGATGCGAATATCCTAGGCTTCGATGGCTTCTTCGCCCGGGCCGAGTTTGACTTCTAGCTCAGGCTGCTTGCAAGAAAACCGCACATTTAAGGGGCTGCCATCCGATGGAAGCGGCCCTTTTTTGCTGCGCTGAGAAGCACTGCTACCACTGCCGGAATTAAGAGGTGACAGCAAAACGCTATGTCAGCCGCCGCCAGCCAATGGGTTGATTTCGCGGCACGATGCTCCGAACATCACAAGATGCAGCTTCTTGTTAGTGCGATGCGAAGAACTTTTCGCGCCTGGCACGGCGCTCAGCTCGCAAACGGGCGCGACGCTTGATTTCGCTGGGCTTCTCGTAGAATTCGCGAACGCGCATCTCCTTTTTGATCCCGCTCCGCTCAACCAGCTTGCGGAAGCGGCGAACAGCTTCCTGGGCCGATTCCTTGTCACGCAAAGTCAATTTTACCACATGCACTCCTGAATAATTATTGGCAAACTGCACTTACCGGACGATCGATCAACTTCGCCGCATTCAAAGAGGGTGCGGCACCGGAACCCATCATTCTAGCATCCCTATACGATTGCTGTCTATGGTGCAACATGCAGGGTAGTGTCCTAATTTGGCACCGTTCGGACCGGAACTTCGTAGCAAGGACTTCAGTCCGTACGAGAATCACGGACTGAAGTCCGTGCTACAAGCTTGCTGTGCCGCAAATTTAGGACACCACCACATGCAGGGTATGGGGGTTAGTTTGAGAGTTCATGAGTCGGGGGTCTGGTCAACACGCCAGAGATCGCTGCTGAGGTGTTGCCCCAGGCACCCGATGTTGAACGGATCTGGTACGGCGATATCGGCAGTATCGACGGCGGAAGTGGATTTGGGCCGCCAAATCTTCCTGCCAGTAGAGCGAATGAAGTCTCTGATAGCGAGCAGCACCACGGCACACGTCCGATTTCGCCGTCACGACCGGTCGTTTTGGCAAATCTTGCCGTGGCGGCGCCGGATTTGTCCCGCGGCGGCCGGTGACGGTCTGTTGGAGTCCGCTACCAGCGGTCGATGTAGCTTTGGGCGGTGCCTCGGCCGCGCGTTCGGCCGCTCCCGGAATTGCCCTGATTTGCGCTCCCCCAATCACGCTCCGGCGCCTTCGGAGTCGTCCCACTTCATGCCAGCGCTCCCGCTCTCGCCGCGCGAATTGATCGACCGACTGGACTCGCGTCATGACGAGTTGATCGCCAAGCTTGACGAGCTCAACGCGCAAATCGAGGCGGCCCTCGCCGAATTTAGTCGCGCACGAGAATCGGGATCGAGGCGGACGGAAAGCAAAAAAGCGGCGTGAGCCAAGCGCCTTCCCTCTAAATGCGAATCGTCACGAATTCGCGCTGATGGTCGGGACCGCGCCGTAGCTGAATTCGCAAGAATCGGCTATCCACTTCGGTCAAGTGCCCCCAAGCTGTAGTGGTTTGATGCTGGCAATTTGCGAATAGCGGCACATTGACAGATGGCACGCTCGTACCGCGAAGCGGTTCCACTCCGAAGCCCAGGGTCGCCGCGAAGCGGCGCACCCTGGGTGACCAAACCATTGGCACGCCCTTGTTACGCCGAGGGCGTTACACATGGGCTTACGAAATGGAAATGTGTAACTCCTTCGGAGTAAACGGGATTCATGGGGAGCTATCCCAAGGTGCCGCGGCGGTGCCGCGACCCTGGGCTCCGGGGTAGAACGCCTGCGGCGTTCGACGGTGCGTTGCGACATATCGCCGCCACCATTGAGCTCACTCTCTACCGAATCTCGTTCAGCCGAACCACAACCTGTAATGGTCGCTTGACCGAAGCGGATACCTGTTTCGCAAGAATCCGGTCATTGTCGTGGAACTCCGAACTCTTGCGAGATCGGCTACGCTTTTCTGGATTAGTGGACGAACTCCACACCTAGATCGAAGCCGTTGGTGAGCATCGTTTGTGAACCGGCATCGACGTAGCCAAAATCGGGCAACGCGTAGCGAACGGACGGCGCCGCTCGGCGGATGTTGCTGATTACTGAGCCGGTGTACCCGAAATTGAGGGCAAACGACTTCGTGAAGTGATACGAGGCTTTCACACGCAACTCGCCGACCGGAGCGAACTCTTGTTCGCGCAGTCCATGTGCAAATGCGGTCGGACGGGCATATAACGGGCGGTTAAGGGCGCCTGGAATCAGTTCTTCGCCCATCAACCCGACTTGATTCCAGTTGGCAACGTTATAGCCGAACATGAAGCGCGCGTCCGTTTCAATCCGCCATCGTTGACGTTCATTGACCCATTGCAACGCGACTTGCGGACCCACAATGTTGTTTGTAAACGACGTGTTCCAGGTAGTTTGGCCGAGGATACTGCCTTGACCAACGACATTGAAGTCATCATAGAGCCGCAGGAAACGAGCACCGTAAGCGATGGTCAACCGATTGTTCTGGTGCTTGGCCATGTAATGCTGATTGGTCAACTGGTGCGTCCACATGGCTTCAACACCGTCCGTCTGCGTTGAATTGCGGACGGTCACGTTGTCGAAGAAAACGTCGAATTTGTGCAGATCTTCGAAATCGGTGAAGATCAAGATAATGTTGCCGTCGGCGTCTAAAACAAAGCCCGTACCGGGGACTCCATTCTCATTGATGTCGTCGGCCAAGCGAAAAAATTCAACCGGGATGGTATCGTCTTCCGTACTGGCGCCGTAATTTCCGACGTATAGCTTTGGGCCTCCCTGCGTGCCAAGTGCGGCACCCCTAGGAAGTTGAGGTAGTCGCGGAAGCCGTACAGATAGCCTGGCGGTGTTTCAAACACAATGGGCACGCTGCCGAAACCGAACGTGCGCAAATCACCACCGGCAGTCGGGCCATTGCTTTGGCCGAACTGCCCGCCAGCGTCGGCTATATCCGTGGAGTTGGTGTAGTCTGTATCTTTGAACGGCGGATACCCATCAAGAATACCGTCGTCGTTCGTGTCTTGTTTCACAAAGCCGTAGAACTCGGTCTGATTTAGTCTTGGGCCGTCCAGAACGCCAATCGTCCAGCCGTGCCCTTGGTCTTGATAGCCGAACTCATATCGATTGCCCAAGGCGAAGCCGGCCTTTGGCGGAACATTGTTGAGTGTGTTTTGCACGACGTACGGATCTGGCGGGGCGCCTTCGTCCTGAGGGTTCGTGCGATAGATAATCTCCGCAAACTCGCCGTTGACCTGCACGCCGTTGACGTTCACGAAAACGTTCGGACTGCCGACGGTGACGCGCTCGCCCGTGTAGGCCCAAAAGAGCTTGTTGTACTCGAAGAAATAGCCCGACCACTGCTTGTCGGTCATATTATCGAGATCAAGCTCGAATGGCGCAAAGATCTGCAGGTCCTGCTCGTAATTCGAGGGACCCGGCGGCAGGTTCTCTTGCGCACGCCCTTCGTCCAACAGGACAAAGAAAGCGATGGTGGTGGTCAGTAATCCAAATAAACGGAGTTTCATCATCTCCCCCTACCGTGCCAGTCGCGGCGGAAGTAAGCAGGGCGGTGGCGGAACGTGCAGCCCCACCGGGTCTGCTGTGTGGGTAGTATCGGAAGGGCTGTCGGTATCAGTTGAGTAAGATCGGTAAAGAGAAGCGAAAATCGGGGTTGTTCCGATTACACCGCTGGCAGCCCGGGGATCCGTCAAAGATGCAAAGTGCTGCGGCGCCGGTGTTCTCGCGACTTGATCGCGTTTCTATTGGTAGCGGCGCAGCAGATAGCAGAGGCTGTTGCCAAAGCCTGATTCGATTGGCTTGGCACCTGTACGGCGTCCAGACCGCATTAGAAATGGCCGTGATTCTGGCCAATAAAAAAGCTCCCACAGGTGGGGCAGGAACCTGTGGAAGCCGTGGAGTCGAGGCCTATTAGCCCCGATGGTCTTTATGATACACGGAAATCGATGATACGCAAAGATATTTTCAAAAAACTCGCGATAAATTGGGCAATAGACCCGGTTTTTGGCCTGTTTTGGCAGGGTGGAAGGGTCGTTTCCTGATGGGAGCGTCCAAGACCTGTGCCCGGGGCTTGCAGGGGTTCTCCCCAGCTGGACGGCCGAGAGGTACAAAATGACTGTGCAATGGTATGAGCCGTCACTTGCGCTGTGCCTGTACTTTGTCCGGAAATTGCATGCGGCGTATACTTTTCAACGAGCGCATTTCTTTGCGCCGTCTTTTGCCCCGCGTGTTTTGAGGGAGCGTTTCGATGAGCTTATATAACGGCCGCGCCGCGAAGTTGCAGTTGCGGCGCCACATGATTTGGACCGTGGCGATTGCAATCATGCTCTGTCAGGTAATGGCCGCGAGTGCTATCGCGCAGACCAAGGCGGCGGACGCGAATGCTGCCAAAGCGGTTGCGACTGCAGATGGCATGGTGGCCGTCGACGCGAAGGATCCGAAGCTCGGGCAAGATTGGGTCCGCTTGAAATACGATGCGAATGGTCAGGTACAGGGCATGCAGACGGCGATCGTGCGATATACGGCGCTGGGACCTGCCCGCAGTGCTGGCAAAGCGGCAGCGCCACTGCAGGTCGATTTGATTGGCGCCGTGCACATCGCAGATCCGGCATACTACAAGACGCTAAACGAACGGTTTAAGAAATACGACGTGCTTTTGTACGAACTCGTGGCGCCAGAAGGGACCGTCGTGGAGCGTGGTCGGGGCACTTCCAATTTGCATCCGATCGGCGCGATGCAAAACATGTTCAAAGACGTCTTGGACCTCGATCATCAACTTGAGGATATCGATTACACGCGGCCCAACTTTGTGCATGCGGATATGTCGCCGGACGATTTTAGCAAGGCGATGGAAAATCGCCACGAATCGTTCTTGCAGATGTATTTTCGCTTGATTGGCGAAGCGATGGCCCATCAGAGCGAGTTGACGGCGAACGGTCAAAACTCAGATTTTGAGTTATTCTCAGCCTTATTTGCCCCCGATCGAGCGCGGCGGCTGAAAATCGTGCTGGCCAAACAACTGTCGGAAGTGGAGAGCTTGATGGTCAGCTTTGGCGGGGAAAATGGGTCGGCCATCATCACCGATCGAAACAAGAGGGCTTTGGGAGTGCTCAAGGAGGAGATTGCTCAGGGCAAAAAAAAGATCGGCATCTTTTACGGCGCCGGGCATTTGAGGGACATGGATAGTCGGCTGCGTAATGATTTCCACATGAAGCCGGTTTCGATTAGGTGGCTGACGGCCTGGGATTTGGCCGAAAAGAAGTAGCGTTTTCACGGCACAGAGAGGTTCGGTCTTCTCGTTGCGGGAGGGCCATGGTCCTCCAACCGCACAGCAACAAATGCGCAGTGCCCCCTTCCGCGTGCTACGATGGTTTGCGTTGCGCTTTCGACCGGTCGGTCCGCCTGTTACACTATCGAGGAAGTGGTAAAACAATACGTTCGCTGCATGCTCCGCTGCAGCACCGAGTTTTTGGACAGAATTTGAAACAATACAATATCGAGGAGCCATCATGGCTAAACCAGGTCGAAAAGTTAAGAAGGCGAACCACGGACGCCGGCCGGCATGCAGCCGGCCGCGTAAGAATCGCCGGCACCAGGTGAAGACCTAGCTCGGGCGAGGATTCCGTGTCCAACAAGGATTTGATTCTCGATTTCTCGGCGTACGACCTCGATCATGTCGTGGCGGACATCGAGGAAATCCATCGGTACAATCCGCAGCGCCATGAAATGGAGCAACTGACGGCGATTGTATACGACGACGTGGCGACAGGAATTTGCGTGGGGTACAAAGACCTCACGGAACGAGAATTTTGGGTCCGCGGTCACATGCCCGGCATGCCGCTGATGCCGGGAGTCGTGATGTGCGAGGCGGCTGCGCAATTGTGCAGTTATCACGCACAACGGCATAACCTGCTAGGGGCCGAGATGCTCGGCTTTGGCGGCATGGACGAAGTTCGCTTTCGCGGGACGGTCGTCCCCGGCGACAGGTTGGTGATCGCAGCCCAAAAGCTGCAGTTGCGCGTCGGCGCGATGATCCGCTGTCGATTTCAATGTTTTGTACGGGAGCAATTGGTTTGCGAGGGGGAGATTCGGGGAATTCCGATTCCTGTCGCCGCACTTACGCGCGAGCTTGAGGGACAAAAACATTGTTCAGCAATGACAGATTCGGGCGAGGGTAAACTTCCATGATGCCCTCTCCCTAACCCTCTCTCGAAGGGAGAGGGAATTCAACATGCTCTTTCCGCTGTTTGACCTGAATCCGCATCAGCGGTTGCCACTTATCACACTGCTCATCATTGCTGTGAACTTCGGTGTGACGGTGTGGACATCATCGCTGCCGGAAGCCCGGAAGAACGAGATCGCGTTCGAGTACGGTTTCTTACCCGCCCGGTTCAGTAATGTGGGCCAAGGGAAAGCAATCGCTGTTCCGCTCAATGCGGTGAACCCGCGAAACGGAAGACCAGTGCTGGGACCATTGGCGCAACTATCGACCAATCCGGCTGAAGTCTATGTGACGTTTCTCACAACCATCTTTCTGCATGGAGGATGGGTGCATTTGCTCATGAACATGTGGATGTTATGGATCTTTGGCAACAACATCGAGGACCGGCTCGGACACTTCGTCTATTTGGCGTTCTATTTGATCGGTGGCATCGTGGCCACGCTCGCGTTTTGGGCGTCTGCGCCGAACGCCATCACGCCGGTGATCGGGGCCAGCGGCGCCGTGGCAGCGGTGCTCGGCGCCTACGCTGTTACTTTTCCGACGGCAAAGATCCGCACGCTGCTGTTTTTGTTCGTTTTCATCACGATCATCGATATACCCGCGCTGGTGTGGCTCGGCATCTGGTTCCTGACACAACTCTATTCGGGGCTGATGGGTATTTGGGGCGTGCCGCTGGCGCCTGTGGCTTTTTGGCGCATATCGGCGGGTTTGTGGTGGGGATGATTCTCATGCCGCTGCTCACCCTTGGGGCATCTCCCCCCGGAAAGGATTGGCGGAAAGAGGTCGAAGAAATGTTTCGATTTGATGATCCGCGATTTCGGCAAGAAACTGGTGGGCGGGGAGATGGGGAGACAAGGAGAAACTGATTTTAGTTCGTAGCCGAATTCGTGCGAATTCGGCTACGATACGTTTGCTATGGCTCGCCGTGCTTTGCGAAAGATCGATCCGGCCCTTGATTTGAGCCGGCACCTGAAACTGCCGGATGACTTACCGCGGCCGTGGGATGTGTCGAAGCTGTTTGGGCGGGTCGCGCCATTGGAAGTTGAAATCGGCAGCGGCAAGGGACTATTTTTGCAGTCGGCGGCCGAGAAGAATCCAGCGTGCGATTTTCTGGGCATCGAGATCGCGATGAAGTACGCACGGTTTGCAGCAGCGCGTTTGGCACGGCGTGGGCTGTCGAATGCGGTCATGGTTCATGGCGATGCGCAGCCGATTTTTGCGGATTTGTTGCCCGACGAATCGCTGGCCGCAGTGCACGTTTATTTTCCCGATCCGTGGTGGAAAAAGCGGCACCACAAGCGACGGGTGCTAAACGAACGCTTCGTTCAGCACGTGGAGCGGACACTCATGTCGGGTGGACTGCTGCACTATTGGACGGACGTTGGCGAACGATTTGACGAGACGCTGGAGTTGCTCGCGGCGCGGACGACCCTCATCGGCCCACTCGAAGTGTCAGAACGCCCTGCGGAGCACGACCTGGATTATCGCACGCATTTCGAGCGGCGGATGAGGTTGGCGGAATTGCCGGTGTATCGGGCTGAGTTTAAAAAGAGCTAAACGGCAAGCGACTGTCGGTGAGAGGAAACAATATGAGCCAGACTCGTGTGCAGGCGATTCTCGATACGCACAAGGCGCTCGTCTTTCCGGGTGTGTACGACACGCTTTCGGCGAAGCTAGCTGCTCGGGCCGGTTTTCCAATGGCGTTTATCTCGGGCTATTCCGTCGCCGCGACGGCGATCGGCGAGCCCGATCTTGGGTTGCTCACGCAGACAGAAATCGTCGAGCAGGCGCGGCGTGTTTGCCGAAGCGTTGAGATTCCGATCATCGTCGACGCGGACACGGGCTACGGAAATCCGCTAAACGTGATTCGCACCGTGCGCGAGTTGATCGGTGCTGGGGCAGCTGGCTGCTTTCTGGAGGACCAGCAGTGGCCCAAAAAGTGTGGCCACATGCGCGGTAAACGGGTGATCGAGCGCAAGGAGTATCTGGAGAAAGTGCGAGCGGCGGTCGACACACGCGGTGATGCGGATTTCTTTATCGTCGCCCGGACTGATGCACTTGCCGCAGTTGGGTTGGACGAAGCGATCTCGCGTGTCACCGAGGCGCGTGCGCTCGGCGCGAATGCGAGCTTTGTCGAAGCGCCGAATTCGCTAGCGGAGATGGCGGAGATCGGGCGGCGTGCGCCTGGCCCGGTTGTGGCGAATATGATTGAGAAAGGTAAGACGCCCGTGTTGCCGAAAGAGAAGCTGGTCGAGCTAGGCTTCCATCTCATTCTGTATCCATTGGCTGGGTTGTTTGCGGCCTGCGCGGGCTGTCGACGATTTACGATAAGATCCGGCGCGACGACACCACGCTTGGTGCGGAAAATCAATTGATGGCCTTCGACGAATTCAACGCACTGATCGGCGTAGAAGCGAAATATGAGCTTGTTGAGCGATACGGCGTGAAGTAGTCAGCGGCGTTCTAAGTGCTTGCGGCGTAAGGCGTAGACGCTGCCAAATTGACGCCCTTTGGCGGGCCGTGGACGAGCACTTCCCGGTCCGTATAAAATAAGACACGGCGAAGATGTACCATGGTATCTACGCGTTCTATTAAAGTTTGTTTTCTGAATCTATGCGCACGGCTCGGAGCCAGTGTGCGTAGGCTGCCGGATGGCTCCGATTGCTTATTGAAAGACCGTCGTTTCTCGCTTGGCGGTATGCCAGCTCTTTCCACCTGCCTGAGCTAGGCGCTGGCGCAACGCTAGTTGCGTTCGTTCCATGAACCTTGACGTCGATGTTGAACGTCTATTGCTCGCGCGTAAAACCGTGCGCACGGAGTTGCTCGCTGAATGCGCGCCGGAAGGCTGCTGGGCCGGGCGGATCAGCAGCTCGCCGGTAGCGACGGCGGCGGCTGTGAGTGCGCTCGTCGTATCGCATCGGCAGGATTCCAATGCTGTGCTGCGGGAGGCCATGACCGGCGATGGCCAAGTGATCGCGCAAATGGTGCAAGGCGAATTGAGTGAGTTGTTTGTAGAGAGCCTGCATTGGCTTGCACGCGGTCAAAACAAAGACGGCGGCTGGGGCGATTGCGAAGGCGCGGAATCGAACGTCGCCGCCACCATGCTTGTGCAAGCCGCGTATCGGCTGACGGGGATTCCGGCAAAGTACGCCGATTTGATGGCGCGGGCAGACCAATATGTGGCGGAGAAAGGTGGAGTAGCCGGCTTGCGGCGGCGGATTGGAAAAGACAAGGCCTACCTCGCGGCGATACTGGCGAACTGGCGCTGGCGGACATGACCAGTTGGCGGCAGGTGCCGACGCTGCCTTTCGAGTGGTTGAGCCTTTCCAAGCGTTGGCGGAGCGAGTTTCAACTGCCTGTTGCACGTCACATGTCGCCGATCGTGATGGCGGTGGGGCTCGCGAAATCACAAAACGATCCGTCGCGGAATCCGATCACGCGGCTCGTGCGGCGCATGTTGCGGATGAAGACGATCGCACAATTGGAGCGATATCAAGCCGCCAATGACAGTTTCCTAGCGTCGCCGTTGATGACCGCGTTTGTGGTGATGAACTTGGCGGGCAGCGGTTGCCGGGAACATGACATTGTGAAGCGCGGGCTTGAGTTTTTGCTGTCGTCGGTGCGTGGCGACGCGAGCTGGTCAGTTACCAGCAACTTAGCGACGATCAACACAACCGTCGCTCTCGATAGCCTAACGGCCGAGAGCGAAGCTTCGTCGGCACGTAGATGCAGCCAGTGGTCGAGCGATCAAGGTCGGTCGCATTGGCAGGACACGGACGTAGAAGCCACGCATTCTCATGTTACAACGGACAGCGACCATAGCGTGTCACACGATTTGCGGGCGGGCCCCGGTTGTGATTTCAATGAATCCAGTATCGATTGGCTATTGCAAAATCAGCATGCGGCGCCGAGTCAACTCACCGATGTCCCCGCTGGCGGTTGGAGCGCCAGCGATGTGCCCGGCGCCGAGCCGACCACGATCGCAACGGCCGGTGTTCTGCGTGGGCTGGTTCAAGCATCGGGCGGCAGAGGCGTTGTGCGCGACAAACGTATCGACCGGGCAGTTGACTTGGGAATCGGTTGGCTTCTCGAAATGCAAAACGAGGACGGAGGTTGGGCGACGTATTGTCATGGCGACGACACGCAGAACCGCGACCGCAGCGGCGTCGACCCGACGGCCCAGACGCTGCGAGCGATTGCGGTATGGCAACGGCTGTGGAAGATGGAATCGCAACGTCGCCCACATACGGCACGATCGTTGCTGCTCCCGCGAGTTGGGCCGGCGATCGATCACGCAATGTCCTATTTAGAGTCGCAGCAGCGCGACGATGGGAGCTTTGTTCCGCTGTGGTTTGGCAATGAACATCAATCGGACGACGAGAATCCTGTGATAGGTACTGCTCAGGTGCTTACCGCCTGCGCGGAACTGCACTGCTTGGATTCAAACACGGCACAACGCGCCGCGGGTTGGTTGCTGGCGTCGCAGCATTCGAGCGGAGGCTGGGGGCCACCGCGAGCGCCAGTCGATTATTCAGGCAGTGAACGCGAACGCAACGTTCGGTCATGGCGCGAAAATGAGACACAGGCCAAATTTTGCAGCGTGGAGGAAACCGCAGCGGCCGTTAGCGCGCTGATTCCTCTGGCTGCGACCACACCGGCTTTCGAAGGACCCGTGTCGCGCGGCCTCATCTGGCTGATCGATGCGGTGGAGCAGGATCGGCATCGGCAGCCGGCGATCATCGGTTTCTATTTGTCGCGAATATGGTATTATGAGCGGTTATACCCGCTGGCTTTTGCAGGCTGGCGCGTTGTCGCGGGCTATGGGTGCACTTGTGCCCGCGGCGTCGACGACATCAGCTAGGTAGCGGCAAGCAAATCAGCTGAGTAAATGGTCAATATCGGGGGTGGGCAGCGCGCATCCCTGAAATGGAATAATCGTTGGCGGCAGAGCGCTGACGGGCCGGAAAGGTAAACTAAATGATATCCGCGCGACAGGACGCGCCCTCGACAGAGCCGCCGCGCTACGCGCATCTGCTGCGCATGGCGCGGCAGATGTTTGAGCCGGACGAATTGGAACGACTCATTCCGCGAGCGCGCGGTGGCCCGCGCTTAGAGGAAGTGAACGGCGAAGGTGCCGGAGGGCTCGATCCGCTTGCGGCGACGGAGGCTATCGCCTACGACTTTCTCGCGAAGGGCGGGAAGTATTCGCGTCCGTTTATCACGCTTGCGGCGTATGACGCGCTTACGGACGGAGAATCTGCAGGCCCAGAAGACTGTGAGCGAGTGTTTGATCGGCTCGGCGACGCCGTTCGCCGCGCGGCGATCTCGATTGAATCGTTTCACAAGGCATCGCTCGTACACGACGATATCCAGGACGGCGACGAATTCCGCTATGGGCGCCCGACATTGCACGTGGTGCACGGCGTGCCGACGGCGATCAACGTGGGCGACTTTTTGATCGGTCTTGGATACCGTCTCGTGAGCCGCGATACAGAGACGCTAGGTGCTGCCACAGCGGCCGATATCCTTAACAAGTTAGCCGATGCCCACACGAAACTTAGCGAAGGGCAAGGGGCGGAACTAGTTTGGCGCGATAGCCGTGATAAGCGACTCTCGCCAAAGGAAGCGTTGAAGATCTACGCGCTGAAAACGGCGCCGGCATTTGAGGCGGCAATCTACTGCGGCCTACGGCTGGCCGGGCCTGCCGAAAAATATGAGGAACCCGTTGCGCAGCTCGCGAAGCATTTGGGCATCGCGTTTCAAATTCTAAACGACTTGCAAGATTGGCAGGGCGACAACTTCAACAAGCTCACGCTGGGCGGCGACGTGTTGGGTGGCCGACCGACCGTGCTGTGGGCGCTCGCTCTCGAAGGGTTGGAAGCCGACGACCGCCGCGAGCTCGAACAACTTATTGCGGAAGGCGAAGCGACACCTGCCGTCTTTAAGCAAATTCGCTCGCTGTTTCAACAGGCTGGCGCATTTGCAAGAGCGCTCAAATTGGTCGATGAGCATCGCCAAAAAGCGGTGCGCGTAGCCGACCCCCTCGTGCCGGAAGCACTCCGGCGCCTGGCACACCACTTGATTGACACGGTCTTGCAGCAGCCTGCCGCAACGAGCGAAAGCTGTCGCCCCCTGGCCGTTCCCTCCCGGTGATTGATCCCGCCTCTCCTACCTTCGAAGCAGACCTGTTTTCTCGCAGCGCGTCGCGCTTGGCGACGTTGTTCTATGCGAGTCTGAGTATGTTGGGGCAGTTCGAACCGGTGGCAGTGGAGGATTTGCCGTCAGAACATCGTGCCCTGTTGGCGCATAACGATCACATGACGGTAGCGTTGGAATGGTTTCACAAATCGCCGGTGTCTGTCCAGGCTCTTGATGAATGGCGCGATGAAACCAGTTATGCTCGCTCCAGCATCCTACGTCGCCAATCGGATGGTGTCGTCGTACAATTTGGAGTGATGCGGATTTGGCTGGCGGATCTGCCGGCGGCGGCGCAGGCGGAAATTGCGAATAAACGTGCACCGCTGGGCCGTGTGCTGATTGAACACAATGTGCTCCGCGAGGTGGAACTGATTACGCTGTGGAAGATCGCACCTGGAGAAGTGCTCAAGCAACATCTCGGCACGAGTGACGTTGAACCGATTTATGGGCGAACGGCCCAAATCCTGGTCGATGAACGGCCGACCGTGCAACTGTTGGAGATTGTGAAATTGGCTTGAATGGCCTTATTTTGAACCACAAGGGCACGAAGGAAGACACGAAGGATACAAAGTGCACCTGCTTCAACATAAAATGCAGCATTGCGCGATTGATGTGGCGTTCTGAATTGGCGTTGTTCATTTTGCGTTGATCGGCGTTGTCTGTTCTTTGTGGACTTCTTGTTCTCGGTGGTAGGTCACTTACGTTATAAATGATGAAAGTTGCATCTTCGGAATACGACTGTATCGTGGTCGGCGGTGGGCCGAGCGGGTCCACGACGGCGGCGCTCGTTGCTGAGGCAGGCTTTCGTGTGTTGCTGTTGGAGCGCGACGCGGAGCCGCGCCGCAAGGTGGGTGAATCGCTGATGCCCGAGACGTATTGGGTCTTTGAGCGGCTCGGCGTGCTCAACGGTATGAGGAACGGCCCCTTCGTGCAAAAGGTTGGTGTGCAGTTCGTCAGCAGCAGCGGGAAAGAGTCATCACCATTTGTATTTACTCGGCACGACCCACGCGAGTGCGGCCGCACCTGGCATGTGGAGCGCGCGAAGTTCGATCCGTTCCTGCTCGATAACGCTGCGAAGAAGGGCGTCGAAGTGCTTCGCGGGGCGCGTGTTCTCGACGTTATTTTTGATGGCGAGCGCGCGGTTGGCGTACGCGTTGCCAAAGGAAACGAGCCTTCGCACGAAGGCAACGGCGCAAACACGGCCGCAGATGATATTCGGGCGAAGGTAATCGTCGATGCGACGGGGCAGGCAGGGTTGTTCAGGAGCGCGATTCTCTCAACGCCAGCCGAATCCCAGTTTCCGCAAGGCGGCGATTTGGGGACACTTCCGCGGTTCGAGGCGGGATATCATTGAGAATGGCGTCATGACGGTGTGCTTGCGGACGCAGTCGAACCGCTCGTGGTTTTGGCACATTCCGTTGTCGAACGACGTTGTGAGCATTGGTTGTGTGAGCGACGCCGATTATTTCTTCCGGCCGGGGACCGGTACGCCGGACGAGATTTTTGCGGCGGAAGTGGCAGACTGCCCGGCGATGGCCCAGCGTTTGGTCGGTGCCGAGAAGGTGGCGGGGCTCGATGTCGTGAAAGAGTATTCCTACACGACAGGAAAATCGTCGGGCGATGGTTGGGTGCTTGTCGGCGACTCGTGGGGATTTATCGATCCGATTTATTCGTCTGGCGTGTGGTTCGCATTGAAGAGTGGCCAACTGGCGGCCGATGCCATTGTGGAAGGACTGCGAAAGGGCGATACCTCTAGCGAGCAGCTCGGCAAATGGGTGCCTGATTTCGCCCGTGGCACCATGTGGGTCCGGAAGCTGGCAGAAGCTTGGTACTGCGGGCAGTTCCGGGTGGGCAAATTCATTCGTGAATATCCGCATCATGTAAGGCCAATGACCGACATTCTCATCGGCCGAATCTTTCATTCTGAGGCAGGAGATATCTTCAACGACCTCGATCCGTGGCTCGAACGTATGAAAACGGAAGGCGTGACGAGCTAAACCGCAGGCGGAAGTCGAGATACACTAAAGGTTTGGCTCTCGATTTTTGACCCTAGCCTCTCGACTCTGCCATGCGCATCGTGTACATCACGGCTGGGGCGGCCGGCATGTATTGCGGCAGTTGCCTTCACGACAATACGCTTGCGGCCGCACTAATAAAGCTCGGCGAAGACGTGCTGCTGGTGCCGACGTACACGCCGCTGCGCACCGATGAGCCGGATGTGAGTATCAAGCGGGTATTCTTCGGCGGCATCAACGTGTACTTGCAGGAGAAAGTGCCGCTGTTCCGGCATACGCCGTGGTGGTTCGATCGGTTGCTGGATAATCCGGTACTCTTGGAACGGCTATCGCGCCGGGCCGGCAGCGTTGATCCTTCGCAGTTGGGCGACCTCACTGTTTCGATGCTCCGGGGCGAGGCCGGACATCAGCGGAAGGAGCTCAAAAAGCTAGTCCATTGGCTAATCGACGATGTGAAGCCGGATATTGTGCATTTGTCGAATTCCATGCAGCTAGGCATGGCGCGAATGATTCGTCAGCATGGCGGACCGCCGGTCGTCTGCCAGCTTTCGGGCGAGGATTTGTTTTTGGAGAAGCTGTCGCAACCGTATTACTACGAAGCCCGAGTACATTTGCGCGAGCGAGCCGCCGATGTGAACGCATTCGTGGCCATCAATCGGTACTACGCTGATTTCATGGCAGATTACCTGGCGGTTGATCGTGCGGGTACAGGTGGTGCCGCATGGTGTGAACCTGGATGGCCACGGCAAACGCGTCGAACGGCAGCCCGAGGAGCCACGCGTGATTGGATTCCTTGCACGGATTTGTGAAGACAAAGGATTGCACTTGCTGGTCGAGGCGTGCGAGGAGTTGGTGACGCGGACCGATGTGCCGGCGTTCGTACTGCACGCGGCGGGTTACTTGGGTGCTGGGGATCGGGCGTATCTCGAATCAATCGAGGCACGTGCCGCGAAGGGGCCGCTCACCGGGCGGTTCCGATATGCGGGTGAGCTTGACCGCTCGCAAAAGATCGCGTTTTTGCAGTCGCTGGATGTGCTAAGCACGCCGACCGTCTATCGTGAATCCAAGGGGATGCCGGCGCTGGAGGCGATGGCGAACGCCGTGCCCGTCGTGCTGCCCGATCACGGCAGCTTTACGGAAATGGTCGCAGAAACGGGCGGCGGTGTGCTGCATCGACCGCACGACGCGGCCGATTTAGCAGACAAACTGACGGAACTTTTACAAGATCCCGTGTACGCGACGCAGCTTGGGCTCACGGGTCAGCAGGCCGTCCAAGATCGTTTCCATGCTGGTGAAATGGCACGGCAGACGCGGGATCTGTATCGCGTACTACTCGCCAAATAGTGCTTTTTCGGCGTTCGGAAGCCCTTCGTCGGCAACGACGCCTTGGCGATGCGAGGAGGTTCCACTACAATGCAAAGTCTCAGTTCAGAATAGGGTGTCGCCTAGTTTTTGGGATTCCGTCTATGCCGCCGTATCGAGATCGTAACGATCGCAATAAGCGCAATAAGAACATCAAGAAGGTCGCCAAGCGCGATCCAATTTACATCGATGGCCGGGCGCCGCGGCCAATGTATGTGGATTACAAGGATCTCGATCTCTTGTCGAAGCTGACTAACCGGCATGGCCGGATTGTGAGTCGTCGCAAAACGGGCTGCCACGCGGCGAGCCAGCACGCTGTCGCGCGGGCGATCAAGCGGGCGCGGTTTATGGCATTGTTGCCGTATGTGGGAGACTGAGCGAATGTAAGATGTAAATGTTCGATTTAAGATGTTAAAGGAGTGCATCCTGGCATCTGCTTTCTTACATCTAACATCCCCATGCCCACGCCGTTTCATACTTCCCGGTTTGTCGAGTTCTCTGACACCGACATGGCCGGGATAATGCACTTTTCGGCGTTCTTCCGGTTCATGGAAGCAGCCGAGCATCAGTTAGTACGTAGCCTCGGATTCAGCGTATATTCGCAGGTCAATGGCGACGTGATTAGTTTCCCACGCGTGGCGGCTTCGTGCGAGTTTCATTCGCCGGCGCGGTGCGAGGACATTTTGGAGATCGATGTAACGGTCGAGCATGTCGGCACGAAGAGTGTGACGTACGGCTTCGCGTTTTCACAACATGGGCGCGATGTGGCCACGGGGAAGATGACCAGTGTATGCTGCCGCGTGCCGCATGGTAAGTCACCGGTGTCGATTCCGATTCCCGACGAGATTTCCTACAAGCTTCGCAAGATGGCCGACGATCGATGATTGGCAGGGCGGGATGACATGCCTTCGCCGCCGCGGCGGAGCCATGTTCTGGTGTCCCGGCATACTCACGCGACTTCGTCGTGAGAGCATGGTACCCGCCGATCGATCCGTTACAATAGCCGCGTATGACAAGCCAATCTGAAGCCGCCGAGCTGATTGTCGAGAACATCGTTATGGAATATGCGACTCCGTCCGAACCGCTACGGGTGTTGTCGGGTGTGTCGTTTTTGCTGCGGCGGGGGCAAAACCTTGCCATCTTGGGGCCGAGCGGTTCCGGCAAGAGCACGCTGCTGTCAATTCTCGGAACGTTGGAGCCGCCAACTTCGGGCCGTGTGCTATTGGCTCACGAAAACCCCTACCAGCTCGACGAGACGGAGCTTGCCGAGTTTCGGCGCGAAAACGTGGGGTTCGTGTTTCAAGATCATCACCTGTTGCCTCAATGTACGGTACTCGAAAACGTGCTGGTTCCGTTTTTGGCGGACGGCGCGACGACGCCGGAGGATCAGCAGCGGGCGACCGACTTGCTCGACCGTGTGGGATTGTCCCAAAGATTGACGCACCGGCCAGCGGAACTTTCAGGTGGCGAACGGCAGCGGGTGGCGATCGCACGGGCCTTGGTCCGCGAGCCGACATTGGTGCTTGCCGATGAGCCGACCGGAAATCTGGATCGAACGACGGCCCTTTCGATCGCGGAGTTGCTGCTGGAGCTACAAGCCGAGCGAAATGCTATTCTTGTCGTCGTGACCCACAGTGAAGCGTTGGCGGGCATGTTGCAACGTCGGATGGAGTTAGATGCAGGACGGCTCGTGCCGGCAGCCTGATTGAATATTTTCTGGGTCCTGCCGACAATTAAGTAGTCGGATTGTCTCCTCGATCCATCGCTTTGCGTGGGAATGTAGGGCAGCGGTGCTCTGCGTCGAAGTGGTACCGTGTGGCCGCAGAGCTGCCGGGAAGTGTGTTCCCACGCATAGCGTGGGAACAAAAAATGCACAACACAATATGAAAATCACGACCATCCCGAACGTCTATCGCAATGTGAATCGCTGGGGCGAGATCCTGACGATTCTAAGCAAGTACGGGTTGGCGGATTGGGTAAGCCGGTTCGATTTGGCCCTTGTGAAGGGCTTCTTGAAAAACCGCGACGGCGAGAAGCTGTCCCACTTGAGCCGCGAGACACGGATTCGGGTGGCGATCGAAGAACTCGGTCCGACGTTCATCAAGCTGGGACAAATTCTAAGCACGCGGCCCGATCAGGTCGGCATGCCGCTCGCGCAGGAATTGCAGAAACTGCAGACCAGCGTGGCGTGTGATGAGCCGCGCGTGGTGCGCCAGACGATCGAGTCGGAACTTAAGCAGCCGCTGGAGACGCTCTTTGCGGATTTCGACACGACGCCGCTCGCTTCGGCCTCGATTGGCCAAGCGCATCGGGCTCGGTTGCACACGGGCGAAGACGTAGTGGTGAAGGTGCAGCATGCGGGCATCCGTCGGCGAATGGAAGTCGATCTCGATATCCTGGGCGGTCTTGCTCAGCTAGCCGAAAAGTTGCCGGAGCTGCAGTCGTACCGACCGCAGGCGACGGTTGCTGAGTTTCGCCGCATAGTGCGGCGCGAGTGCGACTTCGCGCGCGAGGCAAGAAATCTGCAGCAGTTCGCTCGCAATTTTGCCCGATCGCCGCACGTGCGAATTCCGCAGCTCTATCCAGAATTGTCAACGGGCCGCGTGATGACGATGGAATGGCTCGATGGCGCGAAGCTCTGCGATCCGCTCGTGCGACAGATGCCGAACATCGACCTTGGGCAAGTAACGCGCAACGGCGCGGAGATGTACCTGGAAATGATTTTTCATCACGGGTTTTATCACGGCGATCCGCACCCGGGGAATTTGGTCGTGTTGCCGGATGGAGTGATTGGGCTCTTGGATTTCGGCATGGTGGCGCGGTTGGACGAGCAACTTCGCGAAGACATCGAGGACATGTTAATCGCGATCGTGTCGCAGGATTCGCAGCAGTTGACGTCGCTTGTGATGCGCTTGGGTTCGGTGCCGCCGGGGTTGGACGAGCCGGCGCTCAGCGTCGATTTGGCAGAGTTCGTCAACCATTATGCAAACCAGCCGGTGGAGGCGTTCGATTTGGCAGGCGCGTTGAGTGAGATGATCGAGATCGTGCAGCGGTATCGAATTGCGCTATTGCCATCGATGGCGATGCTGATCAAAGTGTTGGTGATGCTAGAAGGCACTACACGGATGCTTGAACCAAACTTCAGTTTGATGGAGCTCATCGAGCCGTATCAGAAGAAGATGCTGCGAAGGCGGCTCTCACCAGCACGGCAGATGCGGAAGGCACGGCGGATCTACTCAGAAGTCGAGAAGTTGGCCGAGGTGTTGCCGCGGCGACTACGGGACATTCTGCAGCAAGTAGAGAGCGGCAAATTTGACGTGCACCTGGATCATCGCGGGCTGGAGCCGTCCGTGAATCGGCTCGTCCTGGGGCTGCTGACGAGCTCATTGTTTCTGGGCTCGTCGGTTCTAATCAGCCTGCATGTGTGGGAGATTCGCGGCGCGTCGGTGCCTGGTACGCTGGGCGTGATGCTGAGTGCGTTTCTAGGCTGGCGTCTGCTGGCGCGATCAGCAAATCAGGCCGGCTTGACCAGCGGAAGTAGAACGGGGCGAACGACGCAACCCAATCCACCGTAGCTGAACTCGCAAGAGCCCGGCTGCTCGCCAGATCACCGAATTCTTGCGAATTCAGCAACCAATAAGTTGGATCACGGCGCACTATGCGCCAACGCCTTGTTTGCTCGCGTGCAGGCTGCGTAGTTCTTCGAGCTCTAGTGTCAAGCGATGACGCAATGGGCTCTCGGAACGCAACTCATCCAACAATTGTTCCGCGCGGTCGAATGTTGCGGCTTCAAAACTGCTGCCTTTGAACAACTGACTCCAACTGCGCGAAACCTCTTGCTCGGTTAACAAAGCAAAACTCCTTGGGTGTGTGCGATCGCAACGACACGATCTATGGATGTCCCCTTTTTGATTGTACGTCTTTCGAAGGCCAACTGCCAAGCGATCGGACGCCCAAATGTCGATCCGCAGCCCAGGCAGTTGGCAGCACGATTGCAAAACGCCGGACTCCATTCGGCAGAGTCTGTCGTTTACCGGGAATTTAGGCGGAGGGTATAATAAAAATAGCGTTCGAGGCAGGACGATTTTCATAACTCCAGTCAGGCCGCCAACTTGGCGTTGCCGGAGGAATAAACTGCGTATTTTTGGCCGAGGCTGGTATGTCGCAAGCAATAGTCGATCCTGCGGAGCTGCGGCGGTTTGCGCAGAACCTTAAGAAATTTAACCAAGAATTGGAAGAGCGACTTACGTCGCTGCGGGCCCAACTGCATTCGCTGGGGGCGACGTGGCGCGATCAGGAGCATAAAAAGTTCGTCGAGGACTTCGAAGAACACATGAAAGTCATCGGGCGATACATGGAAGTGACGAACGAGCATGCCCCGTTTTTGATGCGGAAGGCGGAGCGAATCGAAGAGTACTTGCAGCAACGATAACGAGTCTAGAGCTAAGAATCGAGTGTCAAGAACCGGAGGTTTTCGCCGAAAGCTGATCATCGATCTGGCTCTCGACTCTTAGCTCTCAGCTATTGACTATAACCATGAGTGGTCCAGCGAAGGTACATTCCACAGACGCAATCGAAGCCGTGCGGCTGGCGCTGGTGTCGTTTATCGATCGAGTGAGCAACGCGCTGTCGGAATTAAGCTCTGAAATGCGGCGCGTGCAGGAGTGGTTAGAACATGATCGGCCTGGCTACTGGAAGCATCAGACGCGATTGGCGACCGATCAAGTTCACGAAGCTCAGCAGGCTCTTCATCGCTGCTTGATGTTTCCGATCGCGGACGAGCCCAAGCTGTCAGGAAGAGCGGGCGGCGCTCAAAAGGGCGCAAGCCCGCTTGGGGTATTGCCAGCAGAAGAGTGAGCGAGTGCGGCAGTGGCAACAAACGCTGCGTCACGAGTTGTTTGAGTACGAAGGCCGCATGTCGCAACTCATGAAGCTGGTCGACATCGAGGTGCCGCAGGCCATCGGAGCGCTCAATCGAATTGTACGAAATCTGGAGGAATATCACGCGGTGCGGGCGTCCGATCCGAGTGCATCATACGACGACGTCGCGGTGGCGAAGGCAATCTGGGCGGAAGATGACGAGGAAGCTGCATTGGAGAAGCCTGACGCCGAAGAAGTCGCTTCGGCAAAGGACCGTGACACGAAGAAACAAATCGAATCTAAACATAATGATTCAGTAAAGTCAGAGAGAGCGCGGAGAAATACGAGATTTTAAGCTTTGAACACTAATCCACACTAATCATCGCTAATCAATCGGAATCATCATTAGTGGGAATTAATGTTCCTGTTCACCGCGGTTTGTTGTGGTTCTTAGTAAGAGCCTCTTTTGGTAGGTTGTGGCAAGCATGCGTAATTGCGATTTATCCACCGGCGCGAGCCGAATCCGACATGCACTGGAACATCTGGAAACGGTGTGGCACGAAAGCTCGGCCGAGTGGAATGACGTCGTCAGCAGGAATTTCCAAGAACGTCATTTAGAGCCGCTCGTGCCGCGGCTGAAATTGGCACTGGACGCGATTGGTCGCATGAGTTTGCTTATCAGCGAGGTGGAGCGTGACTGCGAGTCGTGAGGCGACTTCCACAGAACCGCTTTCCACGCGGCGTGAACTCGAATTGCTGCGAGATTTGCAGCGGTTGGCCAATGAGCACGCGCGGGAGGAGCAGCGCATTGCGGCGGCATTGGCCGAGGGATTGGAAGCGGCCGAGAAGGCTCGCGATGCTGCAGCGGGCGAGGTTGAGCAGCAATTCACGAAAGGCCGAACCACAGCGACCGACGAGTATGAGCGGACCACACGTGCCGCCCGCGAGCGATATGAGACGGACCGCAACGCAGCTCAGCAAGAATACAAGGGTTTGCGGCAGGGCGTCGAGTCGGAGCTGGCACGGATACGCGAGGCGGCACGGAGCGAGCAGCAAACGGCGAGCTGGGAAACACTCACCGTATTTGATGCGCTCAAAGGCCAGCCGCGGGAGAAGTTTTTGGCCACAGTGCAGCACCTTAAACGCCACAATCAGGAACTCGCTGTACTGGAGCAGGATGCCACCGACATCATGAAAATGCGGCGGCAGTGGCGTGCGTTTCCACCGGTTGAGCCGACATCGAATAGCGACATCGTGTCGCAAAACGGCGAGCCGGAACCGCGGACGGCCGTCGCCACCGAGACCACGCTGCCGCCGGCTGCCCAGCGCGGTTGGAAATCGTTGCCGAAGCGACCCGTTTCATCTGCAAATTCTGGGAGTAAGCACGGACTGGACGAAGTCGATCAAGCGATCCAGCGAGCTGCCGATGAAACCGCCGCAGTGCGCGAAGAGACCCTTGCCTTGCACAATCAAAAGTTGCCCCGATTGTTTGAAGGCGGCACACCGTTCGGCGTGTTTCTCGGTTTGTGGCTGATTGCGAGTGTGCCCTGTGCAATCGTAATCGGTTGGCAGAATTGGGTTTGGGTAGGAGTGAGCTTGGCGGCGGCGATCATCGCCTCGGTCGGCGCGTTGGCGTGGTTGTGGCCGGTTGCGCGGGCAAAGCGGGCGGCAGTTCCAAACAATTCAGCAGCTACTAGTCGATGCTCGACAGAAGTTATGGATGGCGTTAGAGGCGGCCCGCGAACGTGGTGAGCGCGAGCGCAGTCGCTAGTCGCAGAGCGTGACCAGAAATTGAGCTCTGTGGAAAAAAAGCTACACGCACTGGTCGGCGAGCGTGAACAGTGGAAAGAGGGCGAAATCGGTCGTGCCGGGCAGACATTTCCCCAGCGACTGGCCCAGTTGCGAATCGATCTGGACCAAAGCCTGGCGGAGGCGAAGCAAAAGCACGCCACGGCGCTGGCGCTATTACGGAGAGCCGCGACAAAGGCGAAATTCGAATTCGCGATGAGTATACCCGGCGCATGCGCGAATTACGTGCTGATCACGACCGCGATTGGAGTGCCCTTCGTGAGCGGTGGCAGACCGTGCTCGCGGAGTTGAACGAGAGTTGGGATCGGATGCGAGGCCAGTGCGCGCGGCTGTTTCCGGACTGGAATGAAACGGAGTACGAGACGTGGCCACGTCCAGATGAGGCGGCGTCGGCAATTGAATTTGGTCAGTTGTCGCTCGATTTGTCGCAGGTCAAGAACGGCATATCGCCGGATGAGCGGTTGCGGCCGACGAACACGGCGATGCGGCTGCCGGCACTGATGACGTTCGAAGAGCATCCAGTGTTGTTGATCACGGCGGAGGAAGTAGGGCGTCGCGAGGCAATCGAGGTGCTGCAGCTGGCGACGCTGCGGTTTCTAACCGCCATGCCGCCGGGCAAAGTGAGGTTTACGATTCTCGACCCCGTGGGATTGGGCGAGAATTTTGCATCGTTCATGCACTTGGCCGACTTCGATGAGCAGTTGATCGCCAGCCGCATTTGGACCGAAGCGCGGCAGATCGATGAGCAGCTTACTCGGCTCACCGCGCACATGGAAACGGTGCTGCAAAAGTATCTCCGCAACGAGTTCGCAACGATCCACGAATACAACGCGCAGGCGGGCGAAGTGGCGGAGCCGTTTCAGATCCTGGTGGTGGCGAACTTTCCGACGAACTTCAGCGAGTCGGCGGCGCGGAAGCTGGTGAGCGTCGCCACGAGCGGGCCGCGGTGCGGCATTTACACGCTGATCATGGTCGATCGCAAGCAGAAGATGCCGGCGAACTTTGATCTGAACGACTTGAAAGTTGGCGCGGTGCACTTGGACTGGCAGACGGACGAAGCGAAGCCGGCAGCCGAGTTGGTGCCGAGTCTCGATGATTTGCCGATGGAGTTGCCGAGTCGACCGATCGGGAAGGCGCGTTTTCGGTGGCTTTATCCTGCGTTCGAGCGATTACCGCTGACGCTCGATAAGCCGCCGGCAGCCGAGCGGTTCAACGACGTCGTGCGGGCCGCCGGGCGGGCTGCCAAGGACTCGATGAAGGTCGAGGTGCCGTTCGAGCAGGTCGCTCCGCTGGAAGGTGATTATTGGAAGGGCGACAGCGGCAAAGAGCTGGTGGTGCCGATTGGCCGGGCCGGGGCGCGGAGGTTGCAATCGGTTGGGCTGGGGAAAGGCACGTCGCAGCATTTACTAGTGGCCGGTAAGACGGGCTCGGGCAAGTCGACGTTCTTGCATGGACTGATTACGAATACAGCGCTCATTTACGGCCCGGAGCAGGTCGAGTTTTATTTGATCGACTTCAAGAAAGGCGTAGAATTCAAGACATACGCGACGCATCACTTGCCGCATGCGCGCGTGATTGCGATCGAAAGTGAACGAGAGTTCGGGCTCAGCGTGCTGGAGCGGTTGGACGGCGAGCTGCGGCGGCGCGGCGAGTTGTTCCGGGCAGCGGGTGTGCAGGACGTGCCCGATTTTCGCCGGGCTCGGCCGGAGATGCCAATGCCGCGGATTTTGTTCATTGTGGATGAGTTTCAGGAGTTGTTCGTCGAAGACGACAAGCTCGCGCAGGATGCAGGGTTGTTGCTCGATCGATTGGTGCGGCAAGGGCGTGCGTTCGGGATTCACGTGTTGTTGGGTTCGCAGACGTTGAGTGGCGCATATTCGCTCGCAAGAAGCACGATGGGGCAGATGGCAGTGCGCGTCGCGTTGCAATGTAGCGAGGCCGATGCGCATTTGATTCTTAGTGACGAGCGGAACGAAGCGGCCCGGTTTTTGAGCCGGCCGGGGGAGGCGATTTACAACGATCAGAATGGGCTCTTGGCGGGGAACCATCCGTTTCAGGTCGTGTGGCTGCCGGAGCAGCAAAGAATCAGCTACTTGAAGAAAATCGAGACGCTCGACCTCAGCCGCGACACAGAGGCTTCGCGAATCGGAGCGCGTAGTCGCGAGACGATTGTGTTTGAGGGGGATCAGCCGGCGGATCCGGCGAATAATTTGCAACTTCGTGAGATATTGGAGCGCCGTTCGAGCGGCGTGCCGGGAGCGCCGCAGAAAGCGTGGCTCGGTGCGGCTGTGGCGATTAAGGATCCGACGGCGGCGACGTTTGGGCGACATGCGGGCAGTAATTTGTTGGTCGTGGGAGCGTGGGAAGATTCTGCGTTGGGCGTACTGGCAAATGCCGTGTTGGCCTTGGCGGTGCAGAACGTGGTGAGGCCCGAGACGCCAGGCAAGAGTGGCGAGAATGAAACGGAGTCTCTCGCGCCTATTCTGGTTCTCGACGGCACGCGGCCGGAGTCGCCGGATGCGGGGACGTGGCAGCGCATTGCGGATGCGTTGCCGGGGCAGATTCAAGTGGCCGGGTTGCGGGATGCAGCGCGTGTGATTAACGGCGTTGCGGCGGAGCTGGCGCGTCGCGAGGCGGCGGGCGAGGATAATGCGCCGGCGATTTATCTATTGATCTTCAATGGCGGGCGGTTCCGCGAACTGCGGCGTAGCGAAGACGATTTCAGCTTCTCGACGGATCGCGACAAACCGCCGGCACCGGATAAGCAATGGGCCGAGATTCTGCGCAACGGCCCGGCGTGGGGCATTCACACGCTGTTGTGGTGCGACACGTACAACAACGTCAATCGTCTTCTGGATCGGATGGCACTCCGCGAGTTCGAAATGCGGATCGCGTTCCAAATGAGTGCGGCCGACTCATCGAGCCTGCTCGACAACCCGGCCGCCGCAAAACTGCGCCAGCACCGTGGGCTATTTGCGAGCGAAGATGTGGGTACGCTGGAGAAATTCCGGCCGTACGGGATTCCGACGGGTGATTGGCTGGCCGAAATGCGAAAAGCCATGACGAAGAACGACGGCCGTGATGCGTGAAATTGCCACTCATCGACGCAAGTCGACCACGAAAGATGAACTCGACGCCGTCACGATTGGCGGTGCGCGTCTGCTGGGCGGACCTGTTCAAGTGGCGGAATACAATCCGAATTGGCCCAGTTTGTATGCGAGAGAAGCGGAGAGGATCGAGCGGATGGTTGGAAAGTCCGCCATTCGTATCGAGCACGTTGGTTCTACGTCGGTGCCGGGACTGGTGGCGAAACCCATCATCGACATCGTTATGGAAGTTGCGGATTCCAATCACGAGGCGGCGTAAGTGGCGCCGCTCGAATTGCACGGGTATGAATGCGGATTCGTGAGCCCGATTGGTTTGCGCACCGAATGCTCAAGGGGCCGGATACCGAAATTAACCTGCACGTTTTCACCGTTGGATGCAGAGAGGTATCTCGCATGATTTTGTTTCGCGAACATTTGCGGCGAGACACGTCCGACCGGCATCTATACGAGACGACGAAACGTAGACTTGCCAAACAATCGTGGGCTTGCTTACGTTCAGAATTACGCTGATGCGAAGACGGAAGTTCTCAATGAGATTATGGCCAGAGCCTCGCGCTGCGATGGTTGAAGTAGCATACCGATGACCGGCCAGTTTAATTCGACGGCGGTGAACCCCGCCGCTCACTGGCGGCTTCCGCCGATTGGGCGAATACTTGGGCGATGACTTCTTCGAGCGGCGGGTCTTCGACGCTGACGTCTTCGAGTGTGTGGTTGGCGAGCACGGTGGAGAGGACGTTGGAGATTTGCTGGCGGTCGACGCGGAGTTTGACGCGGGGTTCGGCCAGCTCGACTAGTTCGCCGTAGCGGCTGAAGTCGCTGGGGAGCTGGCCGTTGCTGAAAAGTAGCGTGAGCACCTTGTGGCTGCTGAAGCGGTCGATGATGCCGGAGAGGGAGCCGTCGTAAACGATGTGGCCGTGGTTGATCACGACGACGCGGCGGCAAAGGGCGGCTACGTCTTTCATGTAATGGCTGGTGAGGAGGATCGTGATGCGGCGGACTTCCTGATAGTGCTTGAGGAATTTCTGGATGTTGTGCTGGGCGATGACATCGAGGCCGATTGTTGGTTCATCGAGGAACAACACCTCCGGTGAGTGGAGCAGAGCGGCGATGAGCTCCATCTTCATGCGTTCGCCGAGCGATAGTTCGCGAACCGGTTGATGGAGAAGTCTGCGTACATCCAGCAGATCGACGAGCTCGTCGTGCGTGTGGTCGAATTTTTGAGGCTCGATGCGATAGATCTGCTGGTGGAGCCGGAACGATTCGGCGGCGGGCAAGTCCCACCAGAGCTGATTCTTCTGGCCCATCACCAGGGCGAAGCGGCGGCGGTAGGCGTTGTCGCGCTCCCAGGGCACGTAGCCGAGGACGTGGGCGTCGCCGGACGTGGGATTGATGACGCCGGAGAGAAGTTTGAGCGTGGTGGTTTTTCCGGCGCCGTTGGGGCCGAGGAAGGCGACGAATTCGCTTTGGTCCACGTCGAGGTCGATGCCGCGAACGGCTTCCACGTCGCGATAGTCGCGGTGGAAGAGCCCGCGTAAAGCTGCCCCCAGGCCTTCCTTCTTTTGATAGACGCGGTATGACTTAACGAGGCCGCGGATTTCGATGACGGACATAGAATGGGCGATTATAGGTGCACCAAGTGGCAGCGGCCAGTGGCACTAAATGGTCGACCCATTTTGGGTCGGCTTCTGCTGCGCGGCCCAGATTGCAGCGTCCCGGTTCAAGATGGCCTGGCTATGCGGTTGCTACGCAGCTTCGCGTCGAGGGCTCGGCACGCTGTCTTCCAGCAATTGTTGTTCCAAGAGCGTGATGGTGCGGGAGGTAGCGCCGAGATTTGATCGCACAAGCGACTGCGCCTGTTGGCCAAGGGCGGCGGCAAATGCGGGCTCTTCCAGGCAACGGCGGACGAAGGATGCGAGCGCCTCGCCATCGTTGACGACGACGGCGGCTTCGGCCGCAAGGAGGGCGGCAACGATGTCGCGGAAGTTCCAGGTGTTGGGACCGAATGAGACGGCGGCGCCGTACGCGGCGGGCTCGATCATATTCTGGCCGCCGCGGCTGCCGAAGCTGCCGCCGACGAAGGCGATGGTAGCGACGCCCCACCAGGCGCTAAGCTCGCCGACGGTGTCGACGAGGAGGATGGGCCGGTCATCACTCGGGTGGAAGGGGTCAAGGCTCTGCGGGCTCCCAGACGCACTGTGAGGTCGCTGGCGCTCCACCTCAGACATCCCTTGCTTGCTTTGGAACTGTGAGCGGCGGAGCCATGGAAGGTTTGAGGCGTCAAGCAGTCTGGCGACGGCGTCGAAGCGTTCGGGATGACGGGGGACGAGGATAAGGCGTAATCGCGGGTGTTGTGGTGCGAGGCGGTGGAAGGTGTGAATCGCAATTTGCTCTTCGGGCTCTTGCGTGCTGCCGGCAAGGAAAACAATGTCGTTGTTTGAAATGCCTGCGAGCTCGCGGAGCGGCTGGGTACGCGGATTGTCGCGATCCGTTTGAGCACCATCGTACTTGAGCGACCCGGTGACATGCACTCGATCTGTAGAGGCGCCGAGGGCACGGAACCGGTCGGCAGTTTCGTCGTTTTGGGCCGCAATCACATCAATTTTTCGCAGGATGTGGGCAACGAACGGACGAATGCGACGGTAGCCTGGGAAACTGTGGTCGCTGAGCCGGCCGTTGACGATGGCGACGCGTGCTCCATGCTCCTTGGCAGCCAGGATAAGGTTGGGCCAGAGTTCCAATTCGGCCAGAACTAGCATTGAGGGACGAACGCGACGCATTGCGTTTCGCACTGCCCAACTGAAATCCAGGGGGCAGTAAAACACTGTGAAGGCAGCGTACTTCTTGCGGGCCAGTTCGTAGCCGGTGCGACTAGTTGTGGAAACCACGAAGTGCCAATTCGGGTGAGCATCCTGCAATTGTCGCAACAATATGGTGATGAGATTCACCTCGCCAACACTGACCGCGTGGAACCATATACATGTGGCGTCACTGAGACGCCACGGTACAAGACCGAACAGCTTCTCGCGATACCCTTCGCGGTACTTGCCGGTGCGGACGGCTTTCCACATAATCAGCGGCGAGGCGACGGTGATCATCGCTAGGTAGATGGCGTTCAGTAGCCAGGAGGTGAGGCGAGCCATGTGGGATTCCTTTCCCTAGCCCGCGACCAATGGTCGCGGCTTTATGTGCGTCGCATGCAGCACTGTTTGTATTTTTTGCCGCTGCCGCAGGGGCAGGGATCATTGCGGCCGACTCGGGGACCTGTGTTGCGAATCGGCTCGAGCTTTCTATCGGTTTGGGTGCCGGCGATGGCGGCTTGTTGTTGCTGTTCGATTTCGCTTACCGGGCGAGCGTCTTCTTTGATGGCGGCACCTTCGACCCAGGTGCTGCCGACGAAGCCCTCGTCGAGTTGCTCCATCTTGAAGATCAGGTCGGTCACGTAGTTACCGACCGAGCTCCAGAGGTTGTCGAACAGGGCCATGCCTTCGCGCTTGAACTCGACCTTGGGATCGACTTGGGCGTAGCCGCGCAAGCCCACGCTGGACTTCAGGTGATCCATCGCCAGGAGGTGCTCTTTCCAGGCGCTGTCGAGGATTTGCAAAAGTAGGGCCCGCTCCATGCGCCGCATTTCGGGCCGGAAATGGTCTTCGACGACCTGCGAGACTCTGCGGCGGGCCGCTTCGCGATCGAGTCGGGCAAGTTCTTCGCTGGTGATCTCCGCGTCGCAAGTAGCTTTAAGCCACGTGGTGAGGTCGGTGAGTTTGCCATTTTGGCCGGTGACGGCGCCCAAGGTGGCGGTTGTCTCAGGATCGCCATCGAAAAGTTGCTCGATGCGCTGCTGCGCCTCGGCGGCCACTTGATTGGCCTTCTCGTTATTCTTTTGGCTGTGAGCGACCAGTAGCTCGCGGATTTCCTCGCGTTGTTTGTTCTTGAGGTCGTCGAGACTGAGCTCGGCGTCGAAACGGTGTTTGGCCCATTCGACGAGATCTTCGCGCAAAAGACCTTGCCGCTGGCCGCTGGAGCCGCGGGCGGAGAAGCGGTATAGACCGGCGAGGACGGGATACTCGGATTCGCGCCGGTAGTAGGCCGCGATGGCGCGTTCGTGGGCAAGTTCGGTGAATTGGGCCGGTTCCAGGTTGCGAGCTTGTTCGGGAGCGACTTCCACCCCGAACTTATCGTGCAGCCAGGCGCAGGCGGTGCGAATACCGAAATCGGGCCCCAGGTAACGGGCACACGACGACAGATCAATACGTTGGATCGATTCATGGGCGAGCTTGATAAGCTCCTCGGCGAGGTGTTCGCGACCGATTTTTTTGAGGTCGCGGTCGCGAAGGTTGAGATTCCAATGCGTATTTACGGCGGTGGCCAGTGCGGCCCAATTCCATTCGCTCTGGTCCTCCTCATCGGGCAGGTTTTCTTCGATCGCATCGAGGACGTGCGACTCGGCCATGCGGCCGGCCTCATCGACGGCGATCCGCTCGGCCTCCTTGTAGTCCGTGTTGCGGTAGTCCTTGGCGTCGAGCTGAACATGCAACAAGTTGCCGGCCGCGGCGGCGAATGTTTCTGCCCCGTACATGGGGGCCAGATATCGCTTGAACGCTTCGTCGACCTCGCGGTCGATCATTTCGGTGATGAGATCACGGCAGTTGACGCCGTCCAGGATTCGCTGGCGGTAGCTGTAAACTCGCTTCCGCTGCTCGTCCATCACTTCGTCGTATTCGAGCAGATTCTTGCGGACTTCGAAATTGCGCTCTTCGACCTTTTTTTGAGCGCCTTCGATGCGGCGAGAGACCATGCGACTTTCGATGGCTTCGCCCTCTTGCATACCGAGGCGGGTGAGCAAGTTCTTAACCCACTCGCCGGCAAAAATCCGCATGAGGTCGTCTTCGAGGCAGAGATAAAAGCGGCTGCTGCCGGGGTCGCCTTGGCGGCCGCAACGGCCGCGAAGCTGCAGATCGATACGACGGGCTTCGTGCCGCTCGGTGCCGATGATGTGCAGTCCACCGAGCTGTTTTACGTCTTGCCCCTCGGCCTTCATGTTTTCGCGATGCTCGATATCCGAAATAAGCTGGTGCCATTCCTCCTGGGGCACGTCGAGTCGGGTAGCGTATTTGTCTTGCAGAAGGGCCCAGGCCATTGTCTCGGGATTGCCGCCGAGAATGATATCCGTACCACGGCCGGCCATGTTCGTGGCGATCGTGACGCCGGCTTTGCGGCCGGCTTGGGCGACGATCTCCGCTTCACGCTTGTGATGCTTGGCGTTGAGTACCTGATGCTTAATGCCGCGCTTGTCCAACAGGCTGGAGAGCCGTTCGCTCTTTTCGATGGAAACGGTTCCGACAAGCACCGGGCGCCCGCGGTGCTGGCGATCGCGGACTTTGCTCAGCGGAATTGTTTGAGAATGTTTTGAATTCTGAGGGGCAATGGTGATTTCGTCGTCGGTCTCTTTTTCGATCGAGCCGGCAATGATCTCGCCGTCGTCCTTCACGATCTGGTCCCATTTGTTAAGTCGTTCGATTTCGTCAGCGATGGCCACGAATTTTTCGCGCTCGCTGCGATAAATGACATCCGGGTATTCCTTGCGCTTAAGCGGCTTGTTCGTGGGGACTCCGATTACATCGAGTTCATAGATTTTCCAGAACTCGCCCGCTTCAGTAAGAGCCGTGCCCGTCATGCCGCAGATTTTGTCGTACAACTTAAAGAAGTTTTGCAGCGTGATCGTGGCGAGGGTTTGCGACTCTTGTTTGATGGTGACGCCTTCTTTGGCCTCGACCGCTTGATGCAGGCCGTCACTCCAATGGCGGCCGGGCATCAGGCGGCCGGTGAACTCATCGACGATGACGATTTCGCCATCCTGTATGACGTAGTTTACATCACGCTTATAAAGGTGATGGGCCTTTAGAGCGTTGTCGATGAGATGCGGCCACTGCATATTGCCGGCCGTGTAGAAGCTCTCGACGCCGGCGATCCGCTCGGCCTCGCGCACGCCTTCGTCCGTGAGATTCGCGGTATGCTCTTTTTCTTTGACCTCGAAGTGGACGTCTTTCTTAAGCTGCCGTGCGACTTTGTCTGCCCGTGAGTACTTCGTGACATCGTCTTCGGCCGGACCGGAAATGATAAGGGGTGTACGGGCTTCGTCGATGAGGATGTTGTCGACTTCGTCGATGATGGCGAAATGGAGCGGGCCTTGGGCTTGCTGCTGCGGTTTCGGATAGCGATCGTCGCCGCGGGAAGCGATGCGCATGTTGTCGCGGAGATAGTCGAAACCAAATTCGTTGTTCGTGCCGTACGTGATGTCACAGGCGTACGCTTCTTGACGTTCATCCGATTCCATGCCGGATTGAATCGTGCCGACGGTGAGTCCCAGACCCGTGTAGAGTGGGGCCATCCACTCCATGTCGCGGCGGGCCAGATAATCGTTGACCGTGACGATGTGAACCGAGCCATGGGGATTGCCGTCGGCGTCCGTAGTAATTGTTTGTAACGCGTTGAGGTATGCGGGCAGCGTAGCGACAAGTGTCTTGCCTTCGCCGGTGACCATTTCGGCGATGTTGCCTTCGTGCAAAATCATGCCGCCGATAAGCTGCACGTCGTAGTGCCGCAGGCCGAGGAAGCGGCGGCCGCCCTCGCGGCAAACGGCAAAGGATTCGATCAAAATGTCATCGAACGTTTCACCTGCTTGTAGTCGCCGACGGAATTCGGCGGTTTGGGCACGGAGCTCGGCATCCGTCATCGCCTGGTACTTGGGCTCCAGCGCGGTGATCGCTTCCACTTTGGGCTGCAAGCGCTTGAGGAATCGAGCATTCGCCGAGCCGAATAGGCCGGTGATTGCCCGCTCGAATCGGCCGAGGAAGACGTCGCCGATTCCGGACAGGATTTCCCAGATGCGTTCGAGAATTTCCATGGATAGGTAATTGTAGGCAGGGGCTGCGCCGAAGGAATCGCGCTTGCGAGTACGCAGGCGACAGTTGGAATCAGGCCGATGGGGTTGCCAGATCCGAAGCAGGCAAGCCGCCTGCCTCCACGGGCTTGAATGGCGCGTAACATGGCTCCGGCAAAAAGTTTATAGCGATCGAGGCGTAGGGTCAAGCGGAGTTGGGGCGGGGTGCAGGGGAGGCCGATGAAAGGTAAACTCAACCTGATCCCGGATTTCGGATTGCGGATTGCGAATTTGGCCCGGCTGGATGCGGGCGAAATTGGTCTAAGAAACTCCTCCTTTGGGAAACGATTGCTGCGTGTCCAAAGAGCTTTTCACGACCGATATTCGCGGGCAGATGATCTTGCTCGGAACGGGCACGAGCGTGGGTGTGCCGATGATTGGCTGCGGCTGTGAGGTGTGCCGGAGCGATAACCCGCGGAACCAGAGGACACGGTGCAGCGCGATATTGGGGCTGCCCGAGGGCAATCTCCTGATCGATACATCGCCCGACGTGCGCGAGCAATTGCTACGCGAAAAGGTGGGGATCGCACATGCGGTGTTGTACACGCACGAGCACGCAGATCATGTGTTCGGGCTCGATGACTTGCGGATTCTGCAGTTTTATCTGGGCGGACCTGTGCCGCTGTACTGTGAGCGAAAGGTCGAGGAACGGATCCGCAAGTCCTTCGATTATGCGTTTTCCGATGTGGCACAATCACACCCGGGGGCCACGCCACAACTGGCGTTTCGCCGGATCGGGTTGGAGCCATTCAAGGTGCTAGGAGCGACCGTGGTGCCGATTCGCATGCAGCACGGCAAGCGGTTCGAGGTGTTGGGCTTTCGATTCGGCAACGTGGCTTATTGCACGGACGCGAATTACATTGCACCCGACGACATGGAAAAGTTGACCGATTTAGATGTGTTGATTCTCGACGCGCTACGGCCGCGCGGGCATGCTACTCATTTCAGCTTGGAGCAGGCGGTCGAAATTGCTCGAGAGTTGAAACCGCGGCAGACGTACTTCACGCACATGTCGCATGAGTTAGAGCATGAAGCGACGAATGCGGCGTTGCCGGCGGGAATGGCTTTGGCGCATGATGGCTTGCGGATCGAATTGTCGTAAGGGCGACTAAGTACAAAAAAAACGCCGGAGTTCCAACTCCGGCGCTATGGCAACTGATTCATGTTTTGGTCACCACGGAAGCAAGCTACTGTGGAATTGCCGTGGCTTGTGCGGCAGTAGCGCTCGGTCGGGCGACGGCGATCTTGTTGCCGCCCAAGAGGTCGAGATAATCCACAGTGATGTCGAGGGCTTCTTCACCGTAGCCGTCCATTTCATAAATGGGCCGCTTCGGGTCGTTCATGTCGTCGAACCACTTTTCCTGTTCTTTGTCGGCATCGAGCTCCGCCCGCTCTTTGAGGAATTTCTCTTTGTTTAACGTGACGGTCTTTTTGTCCTTTTGCTCTTCGTACCGCTTGATCTGCCGCTCTTCCTTTGCAAAGTAGTCGGACTTCGCGATGCGATTCTGCGAGCGTTGGCGGAGGCCATCCACAATCTGCGAATTGCACATGTGGAAGTCGTCGTGCGGAAGCGGGTTGACATGGCTGAATTTCAAGGCGTAATCGAGGTCCGATTCGCCAACATCCAGATGTGTGGTGAGCGATGGCAGCTCGACGTTGGACACGACGCCGCGGTTTTGCGTGCTGTCGCCGCCGGGCCTGTAAAACTGCTGGATCGTCAGCTTTAGCGCACCCATGTTCGGCCCCGCCTGAAGGCGGAACAAAGCATTTGCCAGGTCATACAATTGCTGCACGGTGCCTTTGCCGTGGGTGCTATGGTCGCCGATGACGATGCCGCGATCATAATCCTGGATAGCGCCGGCGAAGATTTCGCTGGCGCTCGCGCTGAACTTGTTGATCATCACAACCAGCGGACCTTCCCAGACCAAACCGGGATCGGGGTCCTTATAGGGTTGCGTCCGGCCGGCCCCGTCTTTTACCTGCACGACCGGACCGCCGTCGATAAAGAGGCCGGTCATGTTGACGGCTTCAGTAAGCGAGCCGCCGCCGTTCCAACGGAGGTCGACAATAACAGCATCCACGTTCTTGGTCTTGAAGTCTTCCAGCAGGCGGCGAACGTCGCGGGTGGTGCTCCTGTAATCGGCGAGACCGAGGCGGGCGCCGTCCATATCCATGTAGAAGCTAGGCAGTTGGATGACGCCGATTCGGTAGGGCGATCCATCCGCTTTTTTGCCGCGCTCGATGATTTCGCTGCGGGCTTCGCTATCTTTCAACTCGATCTTGTCGCGGGTGATCGCGATGGTTTTGCGGCCAGAGTTATCAGGCGGATCGATCTCCAACCGCACCACCGTGCCGCGCTTGCCGCGGATCATCTTCACGACATCGTTGAGCTTCATATCGACAATGTCTTCGATGGGGCCGTTGGGGCCTTGACCGACGCCGACGATCTTGTCCTTGGGCTTCAGGCCACCGTTCTTGTCGGCCGCGCCGCCAGGGATCACATTCTCCACGACGGTGTAACCGTCAACTCCCCGTAGCGAAGCGCCAATGCCTTCCAGCTCGAGCTTCATTTGAATGTTGAAATTTCTCGAGCGTTGAGGGCGACATGTAGCTGCTGTGCGGATCGAACGCGCTCGTCATGGCGGTCAAATAGCGCTCCAGCAGCTCGTCGTTGTCGGTTTGTTGCCAGCTCTTGCGGATACTTTCGTACCGCTTCGTCAGTTTCTTAATCGCCTCATCCATGGGCACCTTGTCGGCTGTTTCTTTCAGCAGGTCGTACTTAACGCGTTTGCGCCAACGGTCGGCGGCTTCTTCCGGAGTTTTGGCGAACGTGGCTGCATCCGGGTCGCGGACCATCTTCTCGTCGAGATCGAAATTTTGCGGCTTGTTCAGATCCGCTTCCGCCATGGTGATGCGTTCATCCACCCGTGACAGGAAACGGGAGAATACCTCGTAGGCAAAACTGACGTCACCGTGCTTGAGCATGTCGTCGAGGTGGTCCTTGTTGCGATTAAACTCGTCGATGTCGCTTTGATAGAAAAACAGTTTGAGCGGATCGAGATCTTTGATAAATGTCTTCAGGGTCCGTTCCGAAATGGTGTCGTCCAGCATCTGGCCAGTGAGGTGCTGACGTAGCATTAGCTGTGACACAGCGATCGTGATCGCGTGGTCGTTGGCCGAAGGCTGTGTCGGACGAGCCCAGGCGATGCCGGTCGTCATCAGCAAACCGGCGGCGATCAGGGCCAAACTCGGAACAAGCGAGCGAAAGCGGCGATGGGTCGTTTGCATCATGTTTTGAATTCCTTGGATCCCCTGAAACCGGGGCAAATGCTACACAGTTGTCGACCAAAATATGAGGCCAATTGGGACAAGGGTATATGGCCCGCCTGAACGCCCTTGCCCAATTGGCCTAAGTTAAGGTGAAATAACGACTTACCCCTATCTTATCTCACAATGGCAAAACGGGCAAGCAAAGCTGAGATGAGCGATTGATCTTTCTGGTCCTCTGCGGCCAATCCAGAATACGGAGCCGGTACGCGTTCGGTTCAATGCCGTCCGTCGCCAAAAGTCGTTAGAGAGGTCGCTGAGAACGCCGTCGAAGTTTAATTGGAGCCGAGAAGCGAGTCCACGATTGTTTTGTCCTGCCGTGGCAGGACAGTACGCAGATCCAGAATAATCCGATCAGCTTCGACGCGACCTCGGATCGGGATACGGGACGCCAGCAAGCGGTCATTGAGGGCGGGAAGATTGCCATCCGCGGGCGTAATCGCAACGCCATAGGAGGGCCATTCCTGGGCAAGAGCTGCCGAGACAGGACTTTGAGTTTCGACAGCAGCAGCCGATGAGAGGCCCTCGACGTGGGACAATTGCGCCGCCATGCGGTCGGCACGATTTCGAAGGTTGTCTACGGAGATCCTTAAGCATTGCCAGACGGGTATAGCTTCTGCGCCGGGCGGCTGGTTTTCATAACAAGCAAGCGTTGCCGTAAGCGCGGCAGCGCGCAATGGTTCGATTTGGCATGCGGAAAACAGGGGATGCTCTTTGACGCGCCGAATGAGATCACTTCGGCCGAGCAAAAGGCCACAGGCTGGCCCGCCAACCAGCGCGTCGCCACGAAGAATGACCAGGTCTGCACCGGCGGCGATACTTGCTTGCGCCGACCGGCGAGGCCAGTTGATCTGAGCCGGTAGATCGATAAGCGGCGCCATGCCAAGTGAGTCAATTGGCGTTAGCTCGCGGTCGCGAGCCAAGGGAACGATGTCATCAAGTTGAGTGGCGACAATTTCGCCGACAACTCGGTACGAATCGTTGCTGAGCTTGAGAATGGCGGCAGTTTGTGGTGACAAAACCGCTTCGTAATCGGCAATCGATGTACGATTCGTGGCGCCAACTTCCTTGAGCGCCACGTTGGCGGCGGTTGCGAGCTTGTGGAGCGAATCGACGCCGTCGACGTCTCCTACTTCGGCGCGGGCGACGACAACTTCTCGGTTGGCAGCCAACGCCGCGAGGGCCAACCAAATAGCGCCGGAATAGCTATGGCTGACAGACTGCCGCTTGAGCACCGGTGAGCCGGCAAAGCGACGTTTCAGGTTCGACGGAGGAGTTTTCCGTGCCATCGGTGGCTGCTGTGGCGAAATCGCGTCCAAGCGCAATCATACGTTCCAGAGCGGGCTCAGCGAGCGGTGTGCTTGTCCAGGGGGAGCCGCAAATCCGGCCGGTCGCATTGATGGCCACCCCCAGCGATTGATGCTGACGAGAAATCACGTACCGCGCGGCGCGCTCGGCCAACTCACGGATCGAGGGGATCTCGCCGGCCCGACGTTCGAAGTCGGCGCGCAGTTCGTCGAGAAATGATCGTACGCCGCCAGCAACTGAGCTACGATTCCAGCGATCGACAAGGGCACGAATCGGCGGCTTTTCGAGCAATTCAGAAACGGATGGAATCCGATTCAACAGATCGGGTGGTTTGACGGCCATGATGCGCCTCCTGTAAGCGAAGTTACCGCTGCGCATCATTCTGGCGATTGAGGAGCACGTGTCCAGGGATGAGCGATAGAGGATCTATGATTTAAGATTGAACGATGGAAAATCATCCACCTCAAATCTTCGATCAATCAATCCCATTTATGGGTCGAGCCGCTTTTGGGCCATCCATTCGGGAATGGTTTGCGGCTGCTGCACCTCAGCTTTTGCGCCAAACATCCGCTTCCACCACGGCGTGTCGACTTCGTGTTGAGCGATCCTGGAACTGTCGCTACGACTTGCCGTCGGTTCACCGGGTGTTAGTGCGTTGACCGTCTTATGCCACGCTCTCTTCGTGCTCTGGGCTACTTTGTGGGCACCATCGGTGAGCGGTTGAAGTGGCGAAGGATTGGGCGACGCGGGCGTTTTTTGCACCCATGAGTTTCGTGTGCTTTCGCCATCCGGTTTTTTTTCAGCGAAGACGCCAGACGTTGGCCAATGGGGCGTGGTGAGATGGGGCCAACTCACTTTGCTTCGCGGGGTGCTGAACATCCAGTGGTCCTTTGGCTCGTTCTCGGCAGTGCCACTGGTGAGCGCACTTTTCTGCGCGGGCGGGCGTGACACCGTGTTGCTAGTTGGCGGGGCCGCCAGAGTTGTGGAGTCGCCTGTTCCCGATGCCGGTGGCTGCGCCGCTATGGCCTCGTTGTGATGACCGAAAGGCCACCAACTTGAACCGGCTGATTCTGCTGCTGCAATGCTTCGCGAACAGCAGAGGAATAGAACCACACTGACGCACACGCGATGTGTCGCATGGCTACCGAGCCTCCTAGTGCACAAATCTGAAGAGACAAATAGAAGAGTAAAGAGTCTTCCGTCTTGATTATTCGTCCAAGATGGGTGGCGAAGTCTCGCAAAAACGCCCCAAGGTGCCTAGATGACTCGTTCGAGAGCCAGCGGACGCCTAGCAAGTAGTGTCGGCATCGCTAGCGGCACGTTGTTTCACTCCATGGATTGCCGTAGGATATCGGGCATAAACACCGTGTTTCAAGTGTGCTATCGATGCTGGCGATTCGAATAGGTTTGATGGGTGCCGGCCGGATGGCGACGGCGCTGTGCGCGGGCTGGTCCGGGCCGAGATGGTGCCGGCTGATGCGATCGTGGCCAGTGATCCTAGCGAGGAATCGCGACGCGTGTTTGAGCACGAAGTGCCCGGAGCAAATGTCGCGGACGAAAACGTGGCGAAAGTGGCCGAGAGCAACGTGGTTTTTCTGGCGGTAAAGCCGCAACAAATCGACGAAGCCCTGGCTGCTCTGCGTGGAAGGATTCGGGATAATGTGCTCGTGGTGTCAATCGCCGCTGGTGTGACGCTGAAGCGTATTGCCGGCGTGCTTCCGGCGGGCCAACGAATCGTGCGGGTGATGCCGAATACGCCGTGTCTTATTGGCAGGGGCGCGAGTGGTTTTAGCCTCGGCGAACACGCCACCAAGGCAGACGGAAAACTGGTGGCGACCCTGCTCTCCGCTGTGGGGACAGCCTATGAAGTTCCTGAGGAGCTGCTCGATGCGGTCACGGGTCTTTCAGGGTCGGGCCCAGCGTTCGTGTATAGTATGATTGAGGCATTGGCAGCAGGCGGCATGGCGGCTGGTTTGCCGGCGGAGCTGGCTGAGGAATTGGCGATCCGGACAGCGGCGGGTGCTGCTGAAATGGTCTTGCAAACTGGCGAGAAGCCAGCGGTATTGCGCGAACGGGTGACGAGCCCCGGCGGCACCACGTTGGCCGGGTTAGGCGTGCTCACTGAGCGAGGCTTCAAAGATGCGGTGGTCGAGGCGGTGCAGGCTGCCGCGAGGCGAAGTGCTGAATTGGGACGAACGACGAAGTGAGGGTTTGAGATCAATGTCCGTTTTTTGTCGGATCGATGACAAGCACGTGCCGTTGTATCGGGTGATGTGGATCAGTGCGACGCCGCATTATTGTGGCGAGGAAGATTGCATCCGCGAAGGTTCGTACGAAGTTCGCCTGGAACAGGGCGAGTCGGTGTGGGCCAGCTTGAAAGAGCGGGATGAAATCATGCAGCTGCTCGAATCGTGGCATGGCGATATGGACGTGCCCGACGATGGCGAGCTGGATGACGACGTCGACACTTGGTAGTTTTTGCCGGGAGCAGAAGGCTATGAGCGTCGGCAACGACGAACAACTCGAGTGGCGCGATACATATTACGTGCTTTTTCAGCAGGCCGACCGGCCGACGCTGACCCAGGTGGAAGCGGCCGTCACCGAGTCGTCACGACGATTGAAGCTCGAGAATCTCGAGGCCGACGAGGACGGAATGTTCGAGTCCGTGCTTGTCCAAGCGCCGCAGGACAACGCGGCTTTGGAAATCAGTTACGAACGGGGCGAGGCAGTGGCCGAGCAGAGCGTAGAGCTCGCCAAACAAATGAAAGATGAGCTTGGGCCGAAGCAGCTACAGCGGATATTGAAAGCCGATGCGCGGCTGGACGTGATGTTGTTTGAACGGGTTCGAGATGATGTTGCGGATATCGACGATGACGAGGAAGATTGGGAAGCGAGTGCACTCGACCCTTCGAGCTTGCTGAACGTCGTCGGCGCCTTGGCGAAGTTGACGCACGGATTGCCGATCGATCCGGCGTCGGGGGCGGTGCTATCGTGAGTCAAGAGCTGAAAGTCGAGAGACAAGAGCCGGAGTAGTTCCGCTACTTTGTCCGCTCCTGTACTGTATTCTGGCTCTCGACTCTCCTACCATGCTTGCCAAAGAAATCAAACCCGGATCTGTCGTCAACTACAATGATTCGCCGCATATGATCGAGAGTGTGACGGTTCAATCGCCGTCGGCTCGGGGCAGCGCGACGCTCTATAAGTTTCGTGCACGCAATCTCCTCACGAAGCAAAAGACGGATATCACGCTGAAGGGGACGGATGGCCTGGATGACGCGGATTTCAGCCGTCGCGAAGTGACGTTTATGTATGCCGATAATGACGCCGCGTATTTTCTGGATAGCGGCGATTACAACCAGTATGCTTTGTCGCGTGACGACGTCGCGACGGAGCTGCAATACATCACGGAAGATTTGCAAGGCATGTTGGCGCTCATTTACAACGGCCAATGCGTGGGAGTGCAACTGCCGACGGCCGTCGACCTGAAGATCACTCAATGCGATCCGGCAGTGAAGGGGAACTCGGCCACATCGCGCACGAAGCCGGCGACGTTGGAAACGGGACTGACGGTCCAGGTGCCGGAGTATTTGAAGGAAGGGGAGGCGATCCGCGTCGATACGCGGACTGGGGAATTTCTGGCCCGCGCATAAACAACGCACGGTCGACCAGACCGTGCGTTGATTTTTCTACTGCGTCTTCAATCCGGATGTTCAAGCCTGCAGCACCGGAACGGCTTCGGCAGCGAACTTCGGCGCCACGTGCTTGATCTCGACGAAATTGCCGGCGGCAATCTCTTGTTTCAGCGAACGAAGTCGACCGGATGTTTTCACCTGCTGTGCAAGGATTCGGCGACCGCCGTTGGTCCACACGCCGATCGAGCGCATCGGGTTGCCAGAGGTGGGGCAAAGAAACGTAACGCGGGTGGGAGTGACGTGGTTGATTTCAACCCGCGTAGCGTCGAGCCGGTAGTTCACTACCAGCTCGACCCGGCGATTACTCTCTTCGTCCTCCCAATTGGCTTGGCAACTGTTCATGATCGTCAGTCCAAAATACGTGGTAACAAAACGGGCCTGTTGGTTGTTTACGGAACGGCGACCGTGGAAATCGGCCGCCACCACAGATTGCGACCAGCCTGCGTCGGTCGCATCGGGTAGGAAAGTCACACTGTAATTGCCAATTCGACCGGCTGCCACAGCAATTTGACGGAAAATCCGGCAACCTGTGAAGATTTCCAGGCTGAATCAGCAGTGATACTAATGGTAGCGGTCGGGCGGTCGGAGGCAAGATCGAATGGGTTTCCCGGGCCTATAGTGTCGCCGGTCTGGTGTTCGCGACCGTCACTTGCCCTTGCGCTTCTTGGCAGAAGGGCGCTTCTTTCCAGCGGCTTTTGACGTTTTCTTTGCAGCCTTCTTGGGCGATTTTCTAGCCGCCTTCGTAGCGGATTTTTGGGTCGATGATGACCGCTTGCCGCTGAAAATGTTCTCCCAGTTGTCTGAATATCGTTTGGTAGCTCCGAGACGGACGACGCTCATGGCGAACAAATGCTCCTACAATAGTGAAACTGAATGAGATTGAAGTGTCGGTTGATGGTAGTCGGCGCCGACGGGAATAGCAACTAATGGTGTTGCAGTTTTTTATACCGAAACCGCTTCGGTTCGTCAGCGCTGGTTCCCAGGCGATTGTGGCGCTGGTCTTCGTACGTCTGGAAGTTGCCCTCGCACCAATGGACGTAGCCATCGCCTTCGAACGCCAGGATGTGCGTGGCCAGCCGGTCGAGGAACCAGCGGTCGTGGCTCACGACGACCGCACAGCCAACAAAGTTCTCCACCGCCTCTTCGATGCCCGTAGCGTATCCACATCGAGGTCGTTCGTCGGTTCGTCGAGCAGCAGCACATTCGAGCCGCGGCGGAGCAGCTTGGCTAGGTGAACCCGGTTCCGCTCGCCGCCGGAGAGGATGCCGACTTTTTTCTGCTGGTCAGTTCCCGTGAAATTGAACCGCGAAACATAAGCCCGCGAGTTCATCTTGCGGCCGCCCATTTCGAGCGTGTCATGGCCGCCGGAAATCTCAAGGTACACCGTGCTATCGGCCTTGAGATCATCACGCGATTGATCGACATAGCCCAAGTTTACTGTGGGACCGATTTTGAGTTCACCCTCGTCCGGTTCTTCCTGCCCCATGAGCATGCGGAGCAGCGTCGTCTTGCCGGCTCCGTTGGGGCCGATGATGCCGACGATGCCGCCGGCCGGCAAGCGGAAATTGACGTTCTCGAAGATCACACGGTCGCCATAGGATTTTCCGAGGTTGTGGGCTTCGACCACCATCTCGCCGAGTCGTGGGCCGGGCGGAATTTGGATCTCGAGCTCCTCCGGCCTATCTTCAAATTGCTCGGCCGCCATTTTTTCGTAGGCCTGAATGCGGGCCTTGCTCTTGGCTTGCCGGGCCTTGGCCGAAGCGCGGACCCATTCGAGCTCGCGGGCCAGCGTTTTCTGCCGGGCACTGGCTTTCTTCTCTTCAATGGCCAGCCGTTTTTCCTTCTGTTCCAGCCAGGATGAGTAGTTGCCCTCGAACGGATGGCCTTTGCCATACTCGAGTTCGAGAATCCACTTGGCCACATTATCTAAAAAGTAGCGATCGTGCGTCACGGCGACCACGGTGCCAGGGTACTCGTCGAGATGCCGTTCCAACCACGCGACGCTTTCGGCATCGAGATGATTCGTCGGCTCGTCCAGCAATAACAAGTCGGGCTGTTCGAGCAGAAGTTTGCAGAGCGCGACTCGACGTTTCTCGCCGCCGGAGAGCGTTTGGATGCTGGCGTCTCCGGGGGGCAAGTTCATCGCGCCCATTGCGATTTCCACCTTGCGATCGAGCTCCCAGGCGTTCGCGTGCTCGATCTTATCCTGCACCTTGGCCTGGCGTTCGAGCAACTTTTCCATTTCGTCCGGGTCCGTCACCTCGCCCAACTTTTCGGAAAGCTGTTCATACTCGGTGAGCAAAACCCGCGTCGAGGCGACGGCTTCTTCGACGTTTCCGAAGACGTCTTTATCTGGATTGAGGTGCGGCTCCTGCTCCAACAGGCCGACCGTGAAACCGTCACTGAGCTTCGCCTCGCCCTCGAAGGTTTTGTCGATGCCGGCCATGATCCGCAGCAGCGTGCTTTTGCCCGAACCATTGCGGCCGAGGACGCCGATCTTGGCGCCGGGGTAGAACGCGAGCCAGATGTTTTTGAGGACTTCGCGCTGACCGATTTTTTTGGTCAGGTTCGCCATTTGGAATATGTATTTTTGCGACATAAGGAGAATTTAAGATTTTAGATTTATGATTTAAGATTTGGTGGAGTTTCGGCGTGTTGTTTTTACGGTGGCGGCGAAAATGGATACAAGCTGTTTGTTTTCGTCGATCAAGTCCTGAAGCAATTCCATTTTTACAATTCCAGACTCGGCGAGTAGTTCCAGCCAATAGAGCGTTTCGTCCGCTTCGCGAAGCACGATGGAGATCGTCGACAAAAAGTGTTTGCGTGACGTGACTCGCAATGCTTCGCGATAGTTCGCACCAATCGACGTTGCGGACCGCAGCACTTGGCGGCCCCAACACATCGCCCATTCGATTTTTCGGCAATGCCGAAACGAGTCGGACAACGCGGAGTGAGAATTGTTTCGTTCGCTGAGCAAGTTCCTTGCTATCCATCGATCACATCACAAAATCTTAAATCTGAAATCATAAATCTTAAATCTCACTCCCACTCAATCGTCGCTGGCGGCTTCGATGAGATGTCGTACACGACCCGGTTCACGCCCTTCACTTCGTTGATGATGCGGGTGGAGATGCGCGCGAAGACTTCGGGCGGCAGGTGGGTCCAGTCGGCGGTCATGAAGTCGTCGGTGGTGACGCAGCGGACGGCGATGGCATCATCGTACGTGCGGGCGTCGCCCATGACGCCGACGGACCGCACGGGTAGCAGCACGGCGAACGCTTGCGACGTGCTGCGGTAGAGGTTGGCGGCTTTGATTTCGGCGACGACGATCGCGTCGGCTTCGCGCAGCGTGTCGAGCCGATCGCGGGTGACTTCGCCGAGGCAGCGCACTGCGAGGCCGGGACCGGGGAACGGGTGCCGCCAGACGATTTCTTCGGGCAAGCCGAGTTGCACGCCGAGTTGGCGGACTTCGTCTTTGAACAGGTCGCGCAAGGGTTCGATCAGGTCGAAGCCGAGCTCGGCGGGGAGGCCGCCGACGTTGTGATGGAGCTTGATCGTATCGGCGGGGCCGTCGGGGGCGGCGCCACTTTCGATCACGTCGGGGTACGTGGTGCCCTGGGCGAGAAATTTGGCATCTTTGATTTTGCGGGCCTCGGCGGCGAAGCACTCGATGAACGCGTGGCCGATGATGCGGCGCTTTTCCTGCGGCTCGGTGACGCCGGCCAGGGCGCTGAAGGAAGCGGGCCTCGGCCTTCACGACATGCAGGTCGGTCTTGAAGTGCTTGGTGAATTCGTCGATGACCGACTGCTCTTCATCTTTGCGCAACAGGCCATTGTCGACGAGGATGCAGGAAAGCTGCGGCCCGATGGCCTCATAGAGCAGCGCGGCGACGACGGATGAATCGACACCGCCCGATAGGCCGCAGATGACGCGGTGGCGGCCGACGCGTTCGCGGACTTGCCTGATCGTTTGCTCGGCGAAATCGCCGAGCCGCCAGGTGCCAGTGCTGTGGCAGACGTTGGTGAGGAAGTTGGCGAGGATCGTTTTGCCGTCGGGCGTGTGCGTGACTTCGGGGTGAAACTGCAGGCCGTAGAGCAGTCGGGAGCGGTGCTTCACGGCCGCCAGTGGGCACGTGTCGGTGCTGGCGAGCGGGATAAACTGATCGGAAATCACTTCCACCTGGTCGCCGTGGCTCATCCAGACTTCGGTTTCGCGGCCGACGCTGGTGAAGAGGTCGTCGGATTCTTTGGCGGCCGTGATGTTGCAACGAGCGCGGCCAAATTCGCGCACGGCATGACTCTGCACACGGCCACCAAGCGCCTGGCACATGAGCTGCATGCCGTAGCAGATGCCAAGGACTGGGATGCCAAGGTCGAAGATTGCGGGGTCGCATTGCGGTGCGCCGGTGGCGTAAACACTGGCGGGTCCGCCGGAAAGGATGATGCCGATGGGAGCGAGTTCACGTACGCGGTCGACCAAGATGTTGTGTCGCACGATCTCGCCGTAGACATGCTGCTCACGGACGCGGCGAGCGATGAGTTGAGCGTACTGTGAGCCGAAATCGAGAACCAGCACGCGCTCGGCGGCAAGTTCGGATGCGGTGTCGTGGGTTTTGGATTGCATGGCGATGAGATTATAGCGCTACAAGATGAGGTGAACCAGTAGCGTGTTGTGAGCATGGTCAGCGGCGCGTATGCTTATCGTAGGTCAGGTTGTGGCCTGATTCCGAATGGATGTCAGACTAAAGCCTGACGTACGCAACATGCAAATTCTGTTAACTAACGACGACGGCATCTACGCGCCGGGGTTGGCGGCGATGGAGCGTGCGCTGCGGCGGTTGGGTGATGTGTTCGTCATTGCGCCGGCGGTGGAACAGAGCGGGGTAGGGCATTCGATCACGTTTCTCAGTCCGCTAATGGCGAAGGAAGTGTACGAAGGGGACCGGCGGCGCGGTTGGGCGGTTGAGGGTAGTCCGGCGGATTGCGTGAAGCTGGCGGTTGCGGAGTTTTGCCCGAAGCCAGACTTGCTCGTGAGCGGAATCAATGGCGGGCTGAACTTGGGCATCAACGTGTTGTATTCGGGCACAGTGGCGGGGGCGACGGAAGGAGCCGTGTTTGGCCTGACGAGTATCGCCGTTTCGTTGGAATATGATGAGCACGCACGGTTCGACGAGGCGGCCGAGATGGCGTTGGGCTTGATCGAGCAGATTCTCGAGCGGCGCGACGCTAGTGCTCACTGCTTGTACAATATAAATATTCCGACGGTCGCTTTCGAGCGGCCAACGGAAGTTCGCGTCGTGCCGATGGCGACCGTGTGTTGGCCGGCCGAGTTTGACAGTCGGCTTGATCCGAAGGGGCGCCGGTATTACTGGGCGATGGGGACGCCGGCGGTGCCCGTTGGGGGCGAACTCACCGACTTGGAGGCTTGGGAACAGGGCTATGTAACGCTCACGCCGCTGCGGATCGATCGGACGGAGCGGGAGACGCTAGCGCAGATGCGCGATTGGAACCTGACGCTGAAGTAATATCATGCAAAGGCGCTGAGGCGCAAAGTTAGTTGGACATCCTTGATGATCTTCGCCCCTTTGCAACAGTCGCTTTAATCGTTCAAAGATAGGGAATAGCGAGATGGTTGTCTTCAGGTACGTAGGTCTCGGTTGTCTGGTTGGTGCATTGGGCGTCGGTGTTCTGGGCTGCGGGTCCTCTAGTGGCACGAGCAGTAGTGGCGGCACGAGCATGGATGCGCTCGCCGGGAAGATCGACGCGCAGAATGCGGCGGTAAAGCAGCAGGAAGTGGCAACCAAGGCGGCGGCGGACCAAAAGACCGCTGAGGCTCAAGCGGCTAAGGCTGCTCCAGACGAACCCGAGCGCAAGGTGGTGGGGCGAGCACCTGTGGCACCCGGCGGCGGTTATTACAGCGCGATCATCGGCGCGCGGCGCCATATCCTGAACGAATCGGAGAGCTGGGCTTGGAAACAAGGCGTTGCGAGTTTTAGGGCGACAAATGGTCGGAAGCCCAAGGACAACGCGGAATTCATGAAGCAGGTCATCGAAGCGATGCAAATCCCGCTGCCGCACAAGGAAGAGAATGAGGAGTATTTCTACGACCCGAACGGAGAAACCGACGGCGATTTTGGTCAGTTGTACGTCGTCGAGAAGGCTCCGGCCAAGAATTGATAGGCTACTTAGCGCTTTGGAGTGGCTGCGTCTAAACGCTGGCAGCACAAGCCCCATAATCGTTACATGCGGTAACAGCAGCGCGGGCTGGCAGTTGGTTCGGCGTGGCTGCCGACGCCAAGTGTGGCGTTGTTGCATCAACGCTTGAGCGCGGGGACCGCTAATTAGAATGGGAGTTGGCAAGCGAGCGCTTGTCGATTCCCCTCTTCGGTTGTCTCGTCAACAGGTTCCCGCCGATGAACTCTCTCTCTCGCTTAAGCTGGTTTGCGCTAGCAATTTGTTTTGCACCGGTCGCCGTCGCCTCGGAAGCGCCGTGCGAATCGTGCCCACAGTCGACATGCGTCGAGGAAGAGTCTCCTCCGAGTTGGATCTTTCGGCGCAGCACCTACACGAACGATCCGGTGACCGGCGCGGGTAGCGCAGTACGAACGAATTCCGCCGGTCGAGCCTCTCTCTGACGAGCGGAACGTGACAAGCAGTTATCGCCGTACCCAGACGAATCTGCGGGGAACGGACGGCTCGAGCGACACGTATTACCAAGTGCAAGCTTGGGGCAATGGCCGCGGCGGCCTCGATGCCGAGTGGGAGCGATTCCACGATGCGTGGAAGGAATCATTTCTGCAGGGAGGCTATTACAACTACAATCAAGGCCCAGGTTATGGCGGCGGAAATCGTGGCCCGTTCTACGACAACGGGTATTACGGTGGATCGTATGGTGGACCGGGCTATGGCCCCGGTTACGGCAATGGCTATCCCGGATACGGCTACCCTGGCGGCGGCTGGGGTGGGTCGGGGAATTGGGGCCCGCGCCAAGGCCCGTGGCCCAATAATGGCAGACCTGGCCCGTATGGCGGCGGCAATCCCAACAATGGCCCGCCGAGCCAGCATAGCCACAATGGGAATGGTCAGTGACTCGGTGCAGCCGCGCGATTGTTCTGCAACAGGCGGGCGGCGGCATTCCAATCCTTCTGAGACATGTAGCCTTCGAGCATCCAGCGGTCGCTGCGGTGAACAAACTGCAGCACGAGGCGATCGTCTCCGCCGCCTTTCATGCCGTCTCGTTTGTTAACGGCAATAATGGTGCCTCGGCATTGAACCGTGGCGGTGTCCTCGGTCGAATTGAGGTTGATCTGTGGCGTACCAATGACGCGCGCACGTTCAATGCGCACCTGCGGCATTAGAGATTCGACATCTTTGTGCAGTTCCGTAGTGGCCGTGGGTGCCAGGTATCCGAGCGTCCCCTGCACGTCGTTTGCCTCGACTGTAGCGGCCAAATTGTAGAGCGTGTGTTCGACGGCCTCGCGAGGTGTTTCGATAAGCCAGTTGACGAACAAAAGCGCTGTGGTCGCAATGACGACGCCGAGGATACCATACAGCGATCCTCTACTGCGCGTTTGATAAAACACAGTGCAGGCCATCGTGAGCGCGATCGCGCCACACATCCAAATAGGCAGAGCGTTCTCGGCAAGCCAGGTCATTGCGCAGGGATTTTGTAAAGTCGTAGCGGAAATCGCAAGAATTCCGAATAGCCATTCGACTAAAGTTTTGTGACTTCAGCTACTTGGACGAGTTAACAGCGGCTCTCGCGCGGTACAGCATTGTAGCCGCGAGCGCCGCGATAAGGATAAGCAAAACGGCAAGCGGCCAAAGGGGGACAAGTTGGTTGCCCGGCGTCGCGTACGCGCGGCGGACCTCCGAACTATCTGTTCGCTCAGCCGCAGCCGGATTATTCTCAGCCGCGACTTTTTCTGCCACACGCTCGCGGGCCTGGTATTGCCGCTCGATGTTCGCCTGTCGCCGGCTATATTTGCCGCTCATCACCGCCAAGGCGAGCAAGCCCATCAAGGAGAACGCTAGCACCCAAAACCACGCAGAGTCGGTAATTGGTATTCTGGGCGGCGAGTCCATTCACATACATTTACCACGACGGCACGACGTACACAACGAAAGACAAGAGTTCAACAATTTGAACTTGTTAAGAGATCGACGTTGAACGCAGTCTTCGGAGTTCGACGATTCAGTAAACTGCAGTCGAATTGTGGTATTCGTCGTGCCGTTGTGGTTAATCCTGCCTCTTCGGAAACAACGGTCCGCCATATTGGGCGGCATCGCCGAGTTGCTCTTCGATTCGCAGGAGTTGGTTGTACTTGGCAATGCGGTCGCTGCGTGAGGCGCTGCCGGTTTTGATTTGGCCGGTGTTGAGGGCAACAGCGAGGTCGGCGATTGTCGAATCCTCCGTTTCACCGCTGCGGTGGCTCATGACATTCGTGTAGCCGCTGCGGGTGGCAAGACGAACAGCATCGATCGTTTCAGTGAGTGTTCCGATCTGGTTCACCTTGATGAGGATGCTGTTGCCGATGCCGCCGTCGATGCCGCGCTGGAGGCGCTCGGTGTTGGTGACGAAAATATCGTCGCCCACGAGCTGCACCTTTCCGCCGAGCCGGTCGGTGAGGACCTTCCAGCCGTCCCAGTCGTCTTCGGCGCAGCCGTCTTCGAGCGAACAAATCGGATACTTATCGACCCACGTAGCCCAATAGTCGACCATCGCGGCCGAGTCGAGTTCCTTCCCATCGACCTTATAGACTTTCTTTTCTTGGTCATAGAATTCGCTTGCCGCGGGGTCAATCGCAATCCACACCTGCTCGCCAGCGCGATAGCCAGCTTTCTCGATCGCGGTGAGGATCAGTTCAAGTGCGGCAGTGTTGTTGGGCAGATCCGGAGCAAAGCCGCCCTCGTCGCCGACGGCGGTGTTGAGCTTCTTGCCCTTGAGCACGTTTTTGAGACTGTGAAAGATCTCGCAGCCGCAGCGGAGGGCGTCGCTGAATTTTTCAAAGCCGAGCGGCATCACCATGAACTCTTGCACGTCGACGGAGTTGTCGGCATGCTGTCCGCCATTGAGGATGTTCATCATCGGTGCCGGAAGCAATCGGGCATTGGAGCCGCCGACGTATTTGTAGAGTGGTAGCTCGCAGTAGCGTGCGGCGGCGTGGGCTGTGGCGAGCGAGACGCCGAGAATCGCGTTCGCGCCAAGATTCTTTTTGTTCGGCGTTCCATCGAGCTCGACCATCCGCTGGTCGATAGCGATCTGGTCGACCGCGTCCATCCCCACGAGTTCACTCGTGAGTGTTTCGTTGATATTGGCGACAGCTTTCGAAACGCTCTTGCCAAGGTAGACCGATTTATCGCCGTCGCGAAGCTCCCAGGCTTCGTGGACGCCGGTGCTAGCGCCACTTGGCACGGCGGCGGTGCCGACCGTATTGTCGTCGAGCGTGACATCGACTTCGACCGTGGGGTTGCCCCGGCTATCAAGAATCTGGCGTCCATGAATATCGACGATCATGCTCATGGCAAGACTGCACCTTTCCTATTCAAATCTTAATTTTGGTAAAGAATGATCCCGCTATTTTAGGGTTCTCAGGCTGGCTGTCGAGCGGCCAATAGCCGGATGTTAAGCACGGCATCCTGTTCGGAATTACGTAAGCAGCTTAAAGTGGAGGTGGGTGTGTTGCGGGGAGAATCGAAGTAGAAAGACGAGTGAAGGATGATCCATTGCCGTCGTAGGCAACTGATGTGGCTGGGAGTCGCATTGTGCCTTATCGCGCAGCCGGCCGCCGCAATCACGATTCACATTGATTACGGCTACGACACAAATAATTTCTTCGGCAGCGGCAATCCGCAAGGTGCGGCGGCAGGCATCCAAGCTAAGGCGGCGATGGAAGCAGCTGCGAGCTACTTCAGTGGCATACTCACCGATAGCTTCTCGGCGATTCAGACGCCGGTGCCGTATCACAGCTCCGTGTCGAACGGTGTCGTGACGTGGAGTTGGCAGGAATCGTTTACGAATCCCACGACGGGATCAACAGTTACGGTGATCGATCCCACCGTGGCTGCCAACCAATACATTGTCTATGCCGGAGCGAGAAGCTTATCGGGCTCGACGGCGGGGATCGGCGCAGCGGGTGCATACGCGTGGTCGAGCAACATCACAGGGACGAATTCGTTCTCGCAGTCGGATATCAACCAGATTAACGCAATCACGGCTAATTTTCAGGACGCGGTGGAACGAAGGGGGCAATCGGGCGGTGGTTTCGCGCGGTGGGGCGGGGTGGTTAGCTTCGACACTAGTAGTCGCACTTGGCATTACGACTATACGACGCTTCCTTCGGTTGGTGAGACGGACTTTTATTCGGTCGCTATCCATGAATTGGCGCATTCGCTTGGCTTCGGCGAAAGCAACGGCAGCAGCACCTCTGCGTGGGGTGCGCTGGTTGATGGTTCGACCTTCACCGGCATCAACGCGGAGTCTCAATACGGTGGCAGCCCGGTACCATTGTCGGCGGACAAAGCCCATTGGGCAGTGGGCACAACGAGCGTAGTCTATGGCACTTCGATCGCGCAAGAAGCGTCGATGGACCCCGATATACTTAGTGGCACGCGGAAACGCTTCACTGCGCGTAGATGCGGCGGCCATGAAAGACATTGGTTGGGACGTGACCACGCCACCTGGAGCGAACGGAGATTACAACAACAATGGTATCGTCGATGCCGCCGACTATGTGCTGTGGCGCGATCGACTGGGACAAGGCTATACACTGCCGAACGACACAACACCGGGTAACGTGATGCCGTCGGACTACACCGTGTGGCGAAACAATTTCGGCGCGACATCTGGCAGTGGCAGCGGGTCGCTCGTTTTTGGTAGCGCGGTCCCCGAACCTGCGAGTGCCGTGATGATGCTTTTAAGCGGAATCATGTTCCTGGTTTGGCGGAAGCCGTCCACCGCCGGCATAGCGATTGTGCGAAGCGAGCGTCACGGTTAATGTGGGTTGCTCCTGACTTTTGCTTTTGAACTCAACCTGCAATGATTGCCCGCGTTCAAACTTGGTGGACGATTCTGCGCATCTGCATCGAGGAACGCCTCGTCTATCGTGGTGACTTCTGGCTCGGCACGCTGATGCGGTTTCTGCCGATCGTGACGCAGATTTTCTTGTGGGGGGCCGTGTTTGCCGGCATGCGCGCGACGCAGCAAAGCACCACGGGGCAGCAAATCGCCGGCTACAGCTACCACGACTTCGTTGCGTACTACCTGTTGACGACAATCAGCCGGGCCTTTTCGAGCATGCCGGGGTTGGCCGGCGGCATCGCCTTACAAATTCGCAACGGTGAAATCAAGAAATACCTGCTGCAGCCGGTTGATCTGATTGGGTTTTTACTGCTGATGCGCGTGGCCCACAAACTGGTGTACTACGGGATTGCGATCGTCCCGTTTGCGCTCGTATTTTATCTGTGCCGCGGGTACTTTCCCGGTTGGCCGCCAGCCGATGTGATGCTGGCGTACATTACGTCGCTCATATTCTCGTTTCTGCTCGGTTACTTTCTGGAAGCGACGATCGGGATGATTGGCTTCTGGTTTCTGGAAGTCAGTTCGCTGCTATTTGTATACATGCTGTTTAATTTCTTTTTCTCGGGCCACATGTTTCCGCTCGATATGCTGCCGCAACCGTGGAGCACGATCGTGCAACTGACGCCGCTGCAGTTTTTGGCGTACTTCCCCTCGGCAGTGTTTCTGCAAAAAGTTCAGGGGTACGATCTGTGGTTTGGGCTGAGTGTGCAGGCGGCATGGGTATTGTTTTTCATCGTGGTCAGCCGCGTTACGTTTTGGCACGGCGTGAAGCGATACAGTGGGTTTGGAGGGTGAGGAATGTGAGATGTGAGATGTAAGATGGATGATGTCAGAATTCAACTCGACATCACCTTCGTTGCTGACGTCTCCGATCTAACATCTTTTATCTAACATCGATGTCTTCCCATCCTTCCTACCTCCGCGTCTTCCTCACGTTCGTACGCAACAGCCTCGTGCGGGACATGATGTTCCCGGCGAATTTTATCATTGAAACGATTTCGTCGTTTGGCTGGGTGATGATGAATATTGGGTTCTATTTGCTTATTTTCCAATACACATCGCAGATCGGTACCGGGACAAGCGAAGGTGCGGCGTGGGACAAGTACCAATTCTTCGTGTTCATCGCGACGAGCATGTTTATCAACAGCATCGTGCAGATGTTCTTCATGACGAACGCCGACGAGTTCAGCGAGTTGATTCGTACCGGTGGGCTGGATTTCGCGCTCCTGAAGCCGATTGACACGCAGTTTTTGATCTCGCTGCGTAAGATCGAGTGGTCCTCGTTGGCGAACTTCATTGTCGCGGTGGTGCTATTGGCCTACGCATTGCCGCGCGTGCAAGGGTTTCACCTCACCATCTGGCAGGTGCTGCTGTATCCCATCTATGTGGCGATGGGCATCGGTATTTTGTACAGCCTGACGATCGTTCTCTCCGCGCTAAGTGTGTGGCTGGGACGAAACACATCGATTTACGATTTCTGGTTTTACATCACGACGTTCTCGCGGTACCCGATGGAGATTTATAGTGGTCCGGTCGGCGGCTGGATTCGCTGGGGATTCACGTTTGTGCTGCCCATTTTAATCGTCGTGAACGTGCCTGCCCGGATGTTGGCCAAACCGCTGCGGCCGGAATACTCTTATTTAGCTCTATTCGCCCTCGTCGCAACGGCGGCGAGCTTCCTGGCGAGTCGCTGGGTCTTTCAACGGGCGCTCGTGAGTTACCGGAGCGCGAGCAGTTGAGGCGGCCATCGACTATCTCAACACGATGACGAAACGGACGACGTAAGTTTGAGAATTAAGAAATGAACGGCTGCCAAAACCAGATCACCAGCCGCCGGTTTACGAAAGGAATAACGATGCGCAAGCGGAGCATTGGGATTGTCACTTCAATTGCGGCAATGTTGATTTCAGCAAACACCACGACGGCCGCCACGAGTGCCGCAAGCGGGCAGAAGATACCCACCATGAAATACCCGAAGACACGCCGAGTCGATCACGTGGACGATTACTTTGGCGTGAAGGTGCTAGATCCCTATCGTTGGCTGGAGGCCGATGTGCGGGAGTCGCCCGAAGTGGCGGCCTGGGTCGCAGCAGAAAACAAAGTTGCGAGATCGTTCCTGGACGCGATTCCCGAACGACCGGCGATCGTGAAACGACTTACCGAACTTTGGAATTACGAGCGCTATTCGCCGCCCGTCGAAAGGGGAAGCAAGTATTTCTACTTGAAGAATGACGGGTTGCAGAACCAAGCGGTGCTGTATGTGGCCGATTCGTACAAAGCGGAAGGCCGCGTGCTGCTCGACCCCAACCAGTGGTCGAAGGATGGCACGATTGCGTTATCGGGTTTCAGTGCCACGGATGACGGGCGGTATCTCGCTTACTCGCGCACGGAAGCGGGTAGCGACTGGCAGCAGATTTATGTGCTGGACGTGCAAACGGGTAAGCACCTAGATGATCATCTGAAATGGTCGCGTTTTACGAGCATCGATTGGAACAAGGCAGGTACCGGGTTTTACTATTCGCGTTATCCGGAGCCGAAACTAGGCCAGCAGTATCAAGCGGCAGCCCTCAATCAGATGGTCTATTTCCACAAGCTTGGTGCCCAACAAACGGAGGATCAGCTTGAGTACCGGCGGCCAGACCATCCGGACTGGCACTTTGGCATTGGCGTGACCGACGACGGTGCGTATTTGGTCCTGGAGATAGAGCGGAGCACCGACCCGCAGAACCAAGTGCTGGTGCGCGAAGCGTCCACGCCGCCTGGCACACCGTTTAAGGAACTCATTGGCGACTTCGACAATCAATTCTCGTTTTTGGGAAATGTGGGTGCAACATTTTATTTTCTCACCGATTTGGAGGCGCCAACCAAAAGAATCGTAGCGATGGATATCCATCAGCCGGGTCGCAAGCACTTGGCGGAAGTTGTGCCGGCACGCAAGGGAACGCTCGAGAGCGCTAATATTTTGAGCGGTCACATCATCTGTCAATACATGGTCGATGTGTTAAGCGAAGCGGACGTTTACGATCTCGCAGGGAAGTCGTTGGGCAAGATTGCGTTGCCTGGGAAGGGGACCGTTGACGGCTTCGGCGGCGACGAGTCGAACACGGAGACGTTCTTTGTTTACACCAGCTATAACGTGCCAACGAGCGTGTACCGGTACGATGTGCTTGCCAACACGATCGAACTGATTCGTCAGCCGAAGGCGAAGTTTGATCCGGAAAAGATCGCGGTCGAGCAAGTATTTTACTTGAGCAAGGACGGCACGCGTGTGCCGATGATCCTTACCTACCGCAAGGATCTCAAGCCGGGCCAGCCGCATCCGACATTGCTATATGGCTATGGTGGATACAACATTTCCATTGCACCGGCCTTTCGGCCGGAGTATATCGCTTGGGTAGAAATGGGGGGCGTCCTGGCAGTGGCGAACTTACGCGGCGGCGGCGAGTATGGCGAGGATTGGCACCTCGCCGGCAAATCGCTCAAAAAGCAAACCGTGTTCGATGACTTCATCGCAGCAGCTGAGTGGTTGATTAGGGAGGGACGCACGTCGCAGGGCAAGCTTGCCATCATGGGCGGCAGCAACGGCGGTCTGCTGGTGGGTGCAGTCGAAGTGCAGCGGCCCGATTTGTTTGGCGCCTGCATCCCGATAGTGGGCGTGCTCGATATGCTGCGGTTCCAGAACTTCACCGCCGGGCAGTTTTGGAGAGACGAATATGGAAATATCGAGAACGAGGATGCATTCAAAGCGCTTCTCGCGTATTCGCCCTATCACAACGTGAAGGATGGCACCGAGTACCCGCCGACGCTGATCATGACGGCCGATACCGACGATCGCGTGGTGCCGATGCACAGCTTCAAGTTCGCTGCAGCCTTACAACGGGCTCAGGCAGGTAACGGGCCGATTCTATTGCGGATCGAAAAGCGGGCAGGGCACGGGCATGGCACTTCCGTTGCGAAACTCATCGATAGCGCGGCCGATCGCTGGGCGTTTTTGGTGAAGGAGTTGGGGATGGACGGAATTAGTAGTCAGTGATGGAAGCGCCAGGGTGCCGTCAGATTTTGGCGGCCACACCTCTCAATTCCCGCGGCAGCGGGAACGACACACTTTCCTCGCGAATGGAACGCGGCTCGATCGTCGCACCGAAGCGCTCACGCAGCCATTCGAGGCAGTCTTCGACGACCTGCTCCGGCGCGCTGGCTCCCGCCGTGACAAGGACCGTGTTCACGCCTTCAAACCAACCGGGGTCAAGGTCGGCCGGGCCGTCGACCAGGCAGGCCGGAATGCCACGTTCTCGGGCCAGCTCGGCGAGCCGCTGGCTATTTGAACTGTTCTGGCTGCCGAGAACGATCGCCAGATCCGATTCGCCGGCCAGCATGGAAACGGCCTCCTGCCGATTTTGCGTGGCGTAACAGATGTCGTCCTTTGGCGGCGCCGCGATGTGCGGGAATCGCTGTTTCAAACGGTCGATGATCCGATTGGCATCGTCGACGCTGAGCGTCGTTTGCGTGAGGTAAGCGACTTTGCGCTTATCGGCGACGTTCAGCGTAGCGACATCCTCCGGCGATTCGACAAGGATAATCGCCTCAGGCGCCTCGCCCATCGTGCCAATCACTTCGTCGTGTCCCTCGTGGCCAATGAGGAGAATCGAATAACCGGCATTGGCGTATTTGATCGCCTCGAGATGGACCTTAGTTACCAAAGGGCAGGTCGCGTCGATCGCCCGCAGGTTGCGTTCACGGGCAACGCGGCGGACTTCAGGCGAAACGCCGTGGGCCGAATACAATAGCGTGGAACCGGGCGGGACGTCCGCCAGTTCATCGACAAACGTCACGCCGCGACCGCGGAAATGCTCGACCACATACTTGTTGTGGACGATTTCGTGGTACACGTAGATCGGCGGCTCGAGCGAAGCAGCGCCAGGTCGAGCGACTCGATTGCCATGTTGACGCCCGCACAGAAACCGCGCGGGCTGGCCAGTAGAACCTTCATGCTTACATGATAGGTCGAGGTTGCAGACGCGAATAGGTGAACCCTATTTGGGCCGCCGCCGACGTTTGAAACGTTTGGTGCGCAATTCGCGAGTGAAAACCGGACGACGCGAGGGAAAGCGAGCTTCCAATTCCTTGAGACCCTGGTCCACGGTTTGGCACAGTTCAAGATAAGGTTTTACGCCGAAGCAAATCGGCGGCAGCCAGGGGCAGTCGATCGCAGCGATGAGTGGGTTCGCAGCAGGCGGCAGCGGATGCATCGTTGTCTCCTCTCTCTGACACCAAACCCGAGCGCCGTAAGCAGGTCGCCGGATTATGCGGGTGCCCGCAAACTCGTGGTTTGTTTCTATTACGCAAGACATGCTGGCGTAGTTCGCGGTTCGCGCAGCGCAGCTGGAGTGAGAACCCAAAAGACGAGGAGCGAGGCCAGAAGTTGGTGCCTATTTTTATGTGCCGCCGGTCGCGCGCCATGCTCACCAGGCGGATCCCTAACGCGCAGGCGTCATTCGGGCGCTCCGAGCCTATTTCTTGTCCGAGATTGCGGTTGTGGCCGGTTTCGGTTTGCGAGCGGATTTTCCCTTTCGCAGCGGCTTTTCCGCCTTTTGTCGGCGCTTGAGAATCTGTGCGATTTGTTCCGTGGCCGCGACGAACTCTTTCTCTGAGAGCTTGCCGTCGTCATCGAGGTCGCCAATCCGAACTAAGCGTTTGATCGGCACCTGCAGACCATTGGGCAGTTCTTTCGGGTCGAGCTTTCCATCGGCGTTTTCATCGAATTGAGCGAACAGTTGGCGGGCTTGTTTGGGATTGCGAACCTCCGTCAGGGGCACCGGCTTTTGCTCGAACCTGTCAAATGCAGACCCCTCGGATTTCTTGAGCTTCGCAAGCTCGCGATCGACGTCGATGCCGAGCCGCTGCACGTAGCGGTTGGCCACTGCCGACATCGCTGGACCGCCACGGTTGAGTTCCTGGCGTTCGATCACGCCGTCGTTGTTCCTGTCCAACCGCCCGACCATCATATCAAAGGCAGGCTCCAACTTGCTCGGCACCTCCGACTTTTCGAGGCGTGTGTTCCGATTCGCGTCCATAGTAAGCAGAAGATATCGAACGGCATTCGCTCCTGGCAGATTGGTCGGTTCCTTGGCCTCCAATGGTTTTTCAGGCCGCGATGGTATAAGAGCGTCTAGAAACTCTTTGCGAGAAAGAACCGAGTCGTGATTCGTGTCGCCGCGACGAAGTAGCCGGTCGAAAAGCGGCTGGTTTTCAGGAGTAATTTCGTCAGCCTCAATTTCGCCGCTGTGGTTCTTGTCGAGGCGGTCGAACAGAGCGGTATCGCCCGCTGATGTGGCTGCATCAGCGGTGGCGCCAACAATGGTCAGCGCAAGGAACATGGCGCACAGACAAGCCAGATTAGTCAATCTTTTGCCAATATTTGATGTCATGACCAAGTTCCTGTGCGGGTTTTTCCCATTCTATCAAACCTTCATGGGCCGTGCCGGTTCCGGCAAAAATGCTGACTTTTCGGGCCTAAGATTCTTTCTCGCATCGAACTTGTGGCTATCTGTAGGGCAAGCGGCGGCCAAGAACGCGCCTTTTCGCGTGCTATCAACGGCTAAGTTGCCGGGTTGACCGAAGGTATGCCGTTTTCTATCCTCTATCGCCCGAGGTTTCCTTGACTGCTGGCTAAACCGCGTCGGCTTATACGGCGTATGACGAGTAGGCGGCAGGTTCAATCCGGATGATTATTTTCGACACGCCGGCAGCATGTTGCTGCCTCGCCACACGTACGCGCGATGTCGCGTGAACTTGCCGGTACAACTATTTAAGCCGTTCGCAAACCATCGCTACACGCATTACAACGCGCCTGATAGTGCTGATTGATCGCTCGACGAAATTATTGCAATGCCCAAGGTGCCTAGGTCGATTTTGATAATGCTCTGGGACTCGCATTCGCGAAGTCGGCCGACAAGCAGCTAGTCAACTTCGGCCAGAGATTCGGACGTTTGGCGTTCGTACCAAATCCAAACCATTCAATTAACTCATCCCCCGCGGGAGACGTTGCCATGCAGATCCACGGCCCCTCACAAGTTCACGGTCCTCATAGTATCAATCCGCCGCATTTCACGCAGCGCAGCCAAGGATCACAGGCAACGTCACCAAGCCGGCCGGCCGATCGCGTAGAAATTTCGCCGGCCGCTGAAGCGGCGATTCAGGCCGCTGAGGCGGGCGGGATTCGGCACAACCTGGTGAATAGTATCCGTAGCCAGATCGCAGCCGGTACCTACGACACGCCGGACAAGATGAATGCCGCCCTGGAGCGGCTATTGGACCAAATTGGTTAGCGTTGCTGGGAAGGGCGAGTTTCGGTGGAGCCCGAGAACTGCGGCTCGGACACTTCTGAATTTACGCTTCTTGTCGTTCAATTGACCTATGCTTAGAATCAATAAGCACTGGGTGCTCCGTCGTAACACCGATTTGCACAAGAAGTTCTGACGAGTCACAAGGCTGCGATTCGTCTCAATAAGGCCTCGTCAATCTGCCGGTGGTTCACGTTCGGCGACGCGGTGTCCGGTCAAAGCGAAGCCCGACTTAGGGTTCGCGCTTGATTTTGGCTTCCGATCCTCGGCTGTTGATCTGAATTCCCTGACCGCTGCGATGGCAAACGATTTTTCACTCGGCGAAGTCCAAGTTTCGCTCTCGCCTAAGGAGCGATTCGAGGAATATCTGCAGAGCCGCGGAAAGCGGACGACGCAACAACGTCGGGCGCTAGTGGATTTTATCTTCGAGCGGCACGACCACTTCAACGCCGATGAACTCATTGACGCCTACTCCAGCAGTCACCAGGGCGAAAGAATCAGCCGGCCGACCGTGTACCGCACGCTAGACCAGCTTGTCGAGGCGGGGCTGCTGCGGAAGATGACGCTCAGCGGCCGGGCCGTTTACGAGCACGACTACGGCTATCCGCAGCACGATCATCTGTACTGCCAAATCTGCGACAAGCTTATCGAATTCAGCAGTGAGGAGCTCGCGAACATTCGCGACGCCGTGGCCCGCGAGCATGATTTCCGAGTCACGGGCCATCGCCTGATCATCACCGGCGTCTGTCGCGACTGCGGTCGCAAGCGCCATCGGCGGCAGTCGCCGCTGGATCTCATTTGAGACCTATGCTCTTGGGGCGTGCGATATGGTGGAAGATTTGGTAGGCCGCGAATCGTCCGCCGAAGGCGGAGAGCGAGGGTTTGGATAGCTGGCCGGCTTTTGGAAACTAAACTATTCTGTCATCGTTATTCTCTTTAGGCGTAAGACGTTGCAAAAAAAGAAGGGGATCCCCTCCGGGTGCAGACATTCCGGAGCTCCGCGCGCATGACCTCGGGTCACATGGAACGTCTGGAGCCAGACGACTTATCCACATAGCACGGAGGCAGATCGGAGGTCTGCTTTGATCGGTTCCGACCCCTAGGGAAGCACCGGCCGCGGCAATCGTTCGAGGTTTGCCGCAGCAGTGCGGGCCTATCGGAAACGAGCGGTTCCAACCCACCTATAACCGCCGACACCCGGCGATCATGCGAGAGTGACTATAGCATATCTGAACAACTGTTCAATACCCAGTTTCGGCCACCCATCGATAGAGGGGGGCGTATGGATGCGTGGGTGTAGTGTCGTGGAGATTGCGGCTGGCAATGACGTCGCGACGGCGACGATACTTGGCAATTCGGACGTTAAGATGCTGAGGCAAGTGTATGGTCACTTGAAGAAACTGTTAGACGATGCGAATGGAACTGCGTAGCCTAAACCGTCCGATACATAGAGTCGCTGCGGCAAGTAGTAATAAACTACTCGGCTCCGGCACTGCCGCAAGGTTAGCGCCGCTGCCGGCGGGGGCGAGATTCTTGCGCCATAGTACGTAGTCGGCAGCGTCAACGACGCCGTTTTCATTTCCGTCTGCATCGGAGTTGGTGGTTCCGAATTTTGACGCCATACGTCGTAATCTTCAGGGCCGACAGAACCATTCTTGTTGTAATCCCCTGGCGGAAAAAGTGGCGGAGCATCACCGAACCACCATGCGAGCGCGTAATTTTGTAAATCTCCAATTCCGCCCGTCGGATTATTATAGACAACCAACTTATAATCGCCGGCTGTCGGAATGTTAAAGAAAATATGCTCTACGCTCATAACGGGGGAGATCGACTTGGCAATCGCCTGCGACAAGTCATTTGAGGCTGCCGGCATTAGGTAGAGGTCGAGATTGTTTAGACTGTGAGTGAGATCGTTCGGAACAAAACTATCGCCTTCCAAATAGTTAGTCGTCCCTGAAAAACGGTCTGCTGGCTGAGTCGGCTTGATTTTCAGGTGCGCACTGGGGCGAAGCAAGCGGGCATCGGCAGGTGCGATGCTCGGCGGGGAGCGACGATGGCGGCCAACTTGGCCGCGAGCCGCTGCCAGAGCCAGAAAATTGGCGCAAAAACAAGCCATCGCAACAGTTTGCGGAGGTTGTACCCGGCAGCGCTTAGCAGGGCGTTGATTTTGTCGCCTTCAGTGCCGGTCAGATAGTTGCGGTCCAGGCGGTTGTCGCTTTTCAGGTGACCGATCGTGGGCTCGATGGCCGCCCGCCGTTTGAGCATGCGACGTAATGCTCGCGTCGCTCGCTTGGGAATCGAGCGGACCACGTGGATGCTGGCCGAGCCTTCGTAACCGTGTCCTCGATAACCTTGGTCCACCATCACGTCAGCCGGCGTGTGGCCTGTCAGCCGTTGCACTTGCTCGATCGCGCCGTGGAGCGTGTGCCCGTCGTACGGATTGCCGTGCAGCACGTGTGTGCCGACGATCCAATTATTTTTGCTCGTGGCCGCCACACTCGCCTTGCAGCCGAACTCGTAGCGCTGATGCGCTTTGCCTTTAGCGATGCATTCCACCTCGGGGGCATGCACGCTGTAGACTTTGTTTTTGCTGCTGCGTGTTTGAGCGAGCAAGCGCTCTGCCAAGGCGACCAGCTCGCCGAGCCGCTCATCAGCGATTCGGCCTTGAATGGCAGGCGCTTTGCGCTGGATGTCCCGCAGCACGCGGCCCAGGATCGTCTTCAACTGGCGGGTCATCTTGGCGGCCCGCTTCATCTGCCGCGCTGCGGCGTAGCGGCCCTGCCTGGCCAGCAGCTTCTGGCCCTTGAAACGATAGTTCTGGCGAAGTGAGATGCCCAGCGAAGCGGCCCGGCGGACTAGCGCCAGCCGCATCTTGTGATACAGTCGGGCATCGGTCGGAAAGGCGATCGCCTTTTCCTGGACCGTCGTGTCGACGTTCACCTTCTGAAACTCTCGGGGCCTGACCGCTTTCATGGCCAGCGCGGTGTGGATCGTCGCCTCCAATAACTTCTCCAGCCGCTCGGCGCCGACCCGCTTCCGCCAGCGGCTCAAGCTCGAAGGATCGATCGGCAATTCGTGCTGCATGTAGCAGAGGCCGCAGAAGAACTGCCAGTACGGGTTCTCCACCCAACGGGCCACGACCGACTCGTCGCTCTCGTCAAAGGCGTGCTTCAGGTACAACAGGCCGACCATCAGCCGGGTGTTGACTCCCGGCCGGCCAAGCTCGTCGGCGTAGCAGGCGTCGATGGCCGCGTCGAACTCGGACCAGTCGATCCGCTCGGCCAGCACGACCAGCGGGTGCTCGGGGTTCAAGAGTTCGCTCAATCGGGCGCCAAACAATTCACACTGCGGAGGGCGGGCTTTGGGTTGCATTTTTTGCCAGCTTTCGGGACCGTGGGAACCAAAACTTGGCAAATTTTAGCGCCATCGAATGCGTAATGCACCCTCTATTCTTAGCGATAGAAGAATTTTTCAGGGACGACTAGTTAGTTTTACTTGGTGATCCTTCTTTCACCACTCTCCGATCCCAAGCGAGAGTAGCAGCGATGTATCCGCCGCCGATCTGCTGATTGAAAACGTACTCTTGTCTGTCACCGACACTGTGATAGTCCCAAGGGACGACTCAAAAATAACTTGGCAGTTTACGTTGGGGCGATGACATAGTTGTAAGCCGACAAGAGTTGATCGCGACGGGTTGGTTCGTGTTGGGTGAAATCCGGGTGCGGCTTGATTTTGGGTTGATAGACGTGACGAGCAAGTTCGACCACGACGCGGAGTCCGGTGGAGGTGGTCGTGCGGGCGAAGGCGTCCCGAATCACCTCGACACTTTTGAGCAGCAGTCCCCGAAGCGATCGCGTCAAATGGCAAAACAAACGATGATCGATCGGATTGTGCTTGGAGCAGTAGGGAGGAATGTGGCAGACGCGGAACGTCAGTTCGAGTTCCTTGGCGAGCCAAGAGAGCCGTTCGCGGAAGAGCGGGACGCGATAGCCATTGCTCCCGCCGCAATCGGCGAGCAGCAGAATCGGGTCGCGCCGACGATAACGCCCTTTGCCCAGCCGATGCCACCAACGACGAACCGCAGCCGCCGCCAGTTCCCCCGTGTCGGCGCCTTTGGCCAACATGACGAGTGCTTCTTGTTGGGCCAGGTCGTACACGCCATAGGGAACCACCTTGCCCGTCGCCAAGCTGGTGAAATCATGATCCAAAGCCCGCCCCGGAGTTTCGCTCCAAGCGCGACCGGGGCGATAAAAATCGCCCAACAGCTCCTTTTTCTTCGTGTCGATCGACAGCACAGGCCAGCCCTTTGCCAAAAACTCCGCCCGCAACTCAAGCATCCGCGCGAACTGCGGTTCGCGGTCCACGCTGGCCCCGGTCGGCAACGTCTTAGCCAACGCGCGATGCGACAGCCCCAATTCCTCACGCAACAACCGGCCGACGGTGTTCGCCGAGATCGGACTGCCTCGCTCGCAGAGCTCCTCGGCAATCTCACGCGGCGAGCGATTGGTCCACAGGCGGCCCAGCTCGATGGGCGATCCAGCCGTGTGGCCTTCCACAACTTCCTTCAGTTGCTCCACCAATTGCGGGTTGGCGAAGCTAGCTTGTTTTCGTCCCCCCTTTTTTTCGGACACGCCCGGCGGCCTGATCCTCCGGTAACTGCTCCACATCTTCTTTGCCGCGCTCGATCGTATCAACTTTGCAGCCAAACAACCTGGCGATGTAGGCCGAGCCGCCATGTCCCAGCTTGGCCGCCTCGACTGCCGCATACCGCCGTCGATCCTTCTCCGAAAGCGACTGGAAAAAGAGAACCATCTGCCTTTCGATCGTTGCGTGATAACCGACCACAGTGGCGCCTCCGGAAGGATCGTGGAACACCACAGTCTACCAAACTACCAAGTTGTTTTTGAGCCATTTCCAAGCAATCGGAGGAACCATTCCCGGATCATATTCGCCGGGTTTGTATTGTTGAACGGATCGTTTGGCATTCAAGTGTCCTGCGCCAATCCACGGGTCTAGTGGAGCTGCGGGGTCACTGTAAGCTGGCGATTGCAGCCAATTCTGACCATTCAAGCTCAGGACATCACGAGTTGAACCGTGAACGCCATTGAGTTTGTCAGCCGCATTCATCATTACGGCCTTCATCACTTCATGTTTCTGAGAGTTGAAGCTGAATCTTGGATTTGGAGTAGGAAGTGACATTTGCTGCGAAGTGTATTGCTGCAACAACGCAACAGTTCCCGCGACGTGAGGAGCCGCAGCACTTGTGCCGTTTCCATCCATCGGCATATCGCCGTCAGGGCAAACGCATCAAAATGAACTTGATGAGGTAGGCTGCGACGTCAGCCAGATTACCAACTTTTTCTTGACGCCTTCATGGCGGTTTTGCTATGCGAGTCGCAATCAAGCGTCAGGCGACAGAATTCTGGTTTTACGTCAAGCCAAACGGGGCAATCTTACCATCAATGCAGTTTCCCCAATCCAATCCAGTTTGATGCGTTTGCCCTGATATCGCCGTGTCCTAATACAGCTACATCTTGACCGGGAGCTATGAGGCTTATGGCGGTGCGCGGAAAGGGTTCAGGTTGACCCTGCGTATTGTTGATGCTTCCAAACCTACGATACACATAATTGCCGTGTTCTGGATCGAACTGCTCAGATGCGGCGACGGTCATCCCGTTAAAATTGTCAGTTGGTGCTCTTTTGGCTGGTCGATTATTATTGCCCCAAGCAATAGCATAGAGGATGTCTTGCGCCCGAGCCGACCAGTCCACAAACGCTGTCATATGGGTGCTGCCGTCCAGGTGCTCGACAAATTCTTGTAAGCCTCGCGTCGCACTGAAGTTGATTGCTCGCACGCGAACACCCGCCCCACTAAGACGCGCGATTCTGTTAGCTGTCAATGCGAAGTCTACGTCAGCACTAGCAGGCACATCATCCGCACTGCCGGACCCGATAGCCCCTGAGTGAAGGTTTGCATTTGGCGCTACGCCTTCAAAAACGCCACCACCCACGGTATTATCGCCGATCATTATTCCCGCGGCTTCGGTCGCGTGCTCGTCGTCTGCTTCGTAAGGATTTGCCATCCCACTGGCTGTTTTGAAATAGACGCCCGCTGGATTCGTGTTCGATGCCGCCGGTTCAAGTGGTACACCGTAATTTGGTTTTCCCGACCGTCCTGGCTCAACTTGGCCAATTTCAATTCCCGGCGCGTCCTCATCAGCCGTACTGCCATCAAGTCCCGTCGCTTTGGAATCAATGCCGTTGGGGCCAATCGTGTTTGCATCAGCAAAACACGATCCTACATACGAAAATCAGCAGTATGGCACTGTAGCGCATGGTTCCCTCCCTTACTTGACTTCAAACGAAAACGAATCGCAAACTAACTGCTCAGCATTCGTTTTTTGATTCAACCGTAGCCCTCGGTAATCGACTGGCTGCTCTTGTTCAAAGTTCACGCTTACGGTTCCCGACGGTAGTTTTCCTAGTGGAATAAGAGCAAATCTCGCCGCCCCAAAAGATGGTTCCTCTGGTTGAATGAATCTGTATTTCACCACAATCGAATCGGGCGATTGCTCTACAGACGTTAGTTGTGGGTGCCAACCCGTGACGTAATGGAAGAACACTAAGGAAAGTTCCGTATTATTCGGTAATCGTTGATGGTCTTCCAGCGTATATTTGTCTTTCAAAATTGAGTGTGCCTTTTTGAGCGCTTCTTTACCCGTGCCAACGACAACGAATGCGGGGCCCGGTTTTTTCCCCTCCCGTGGTGCGCCAGACGATAAGAATGAAACTATCTGACGGACTAACGAACGCTCCCACAATTTTTTGAAACCGGGAGCATGTACGTCGAGTTTCGGTTCAAGTTCCCGAACGTCTTTTGTGCCGGGCATCTGATACGCCCATATTTCACTCAAAGGGATAATGTGTGCTTTAGTCGGTTCACTTGGAGATTCAGCGTGAGCTAATGACACCAGTATCCAGAACAACACAAAGCCGTTACTTATCACAGATATTTTCATACTGACCTCCGATGCTCCCGACCCTATCACTTTCGCCTGCCAACGGCAAATATATTTCACCGATTCTTAACTCCGTCGCGTGTACCTTTGGAGTCACCGTTGCCATTTTGGGTACGTCGCGGCCAACCGAATGTGAACATACATCAACTACACGAGCCGGGTAATGTCAGCGGAGTGGCAGCAGTCTCAATGGCGGGTGGCATGAGAGCTATCTAATCGCTTATATGCGCGGGGGCAAGCTGACGAGGCTACCGCTGAGTTTTTGAACTCGGCTGCTGGGTGATCGGATGAAGACGCCGATTAAACGATTATCCTAAAGCTCAAATGCAAGGCTGCGATGCACAGCAGTACTGCTGGACTAGCCAGCAGTGGCACCCGCGCGGGATGCGGGGCGGAGGGGGCAGATATAACCGCCGCAGGCTGTTTAGACGCGCACTTCAGCGGAAGCCGTAGCAGTATATCGTTCGCGGATCGCTGCTACCACAGCCGTCACGAACTCATCAACCTGCTCTTTGCTGCGTCCGGTGAGAGTTGTCGGATCAATGGCAGCATCGATATCGACCGCCGCGAAGGCTTTGTCGTTTTTTAGGCGGGCGATGAGATCATTTTCGCCGCCTTGTTCTTTGACCACGGCGGCAGCGGCTTGGCTGTGTTGGCGAATGCGTTCGTGAAGTATTTGGCGGTCGCCACCGGCGGCGACGGCTGCCATGAGAAAGTTTTCCGTTGCCATGAATGGCAGCTCTTCGCGAAGATGTTTCGCGATGACTTGTGGATAAACGACAAGTCCCGACGCGATGTTGTGATAGAGAATCAAAACGGCGTCGATCGCTAAAAACGCTTGTGGTATCACAAGGCGGCGATTGGCGCTGTCGTCGAGCGTGCGTTCCATCCACTGCGTAGCATGGGTTTCAGTTGAGTTACCGGAGAGATTCATGGCGAATCGGGCAAGGGCGCAGATGCGTTCGCTGCGCATCGGGTTGCGTTTGTAGGCCATGGCGGACGAGCCGACCTGATCTTTTTCGAACGGCTCTTCGATCTCTTTGCGATGGGCTAAGATCCGCAGATCCGTAGCCGCTTTGTGGCTGCTAGCCGCGATCCCGGAAAGCGTGGCGAGAACCTGAACGTCAACTTTCCGCGAATACGTTTGGCCGGTGATGACATACGTAGCGTCGAAGCCCATCTTTTCAGCGACCAATTTCTCAAGTCGCTGCACCTTGGTGTGGTCGCCGTTGAATAGCTCCAAGAAACTAGCCTGTGTGCCGGTCGTGCCTTTCACGCTGCGCGCTTTCAACGAGGAAATGCGGTGTTCAACCTCGGCCAAGTCGAGGACTAGGTCATAGGCCCACAAGCAAGCACGCCGCCCCACCGTCGTTGGCTGGGCTGGCTGCAGATGTGTGAAACTAAGTGTCGGCAGGTCGCGGTATTGCTTCGCGAAATCAGCCAGAGCGACGATCACTGCCGCAAGCCGAGTCGCGATCATCCCCAATGATTCGCGGATCAAGATTAAATCGGTATTGTCTGTCACATAACAACTTGTGGCGCCCAGATGGATGATCGGGCGGGCCGCCGGGCACTGGTCACCGTAGGCGTGGACGTGTGCCATCACGTCATGCCGAAGTCTCCGCTCATATTGCCGAGCGACATCAAAGTCGATGTCATCGACGTGTGCTTTTAATTCGGCGATTTGCTCATTGGCGATAGGCAGGCCTAACTCGGCTTCCGCCTCGGCGAGCGCGACCCACAGCCGCCGCCACGTGCTGAACTTGCGCTGATCTCCCCACAACGTTGCCATCTCGCGCGAGGTATAGCGGGTGATGAGCGGGTTTTCGTAGGTTTCGTGCATAACATTAGAGCGTCAAGATGACGCGAAGTACTTTGGCCTTGGCGGCGACGCCGAATCTATCACCGCTCATTATCGTTCTCGCCGTGCTTCTCCAACAGCGATGCAATCGCCAACACAAGGATAAGTCCAACCAAACTAATCGACCACACCACGAGACAAGCCGTGCCAACGTAGCCGATAACCGCCGCGCCGCCTTGGTCGCCCATACTTAGCAGCAATCCGCGAACCCAAATTAATACGCATTGAATGACGGGCAGCGCCAGGGCCAGACTCAGCAGTGTTTTAAGTGCGGGGCGCACATTCATTGGCATTTTGACCGGCGCGGTGACGGATCCACAAAAGTGGCGATAAAACCCTCTATCCGCCACCGTTTTCGCCCAGAAGGCGGGCGGTGTCAACGCGCTGCAATCGTATAGGGCCGATCACCCGAATAGTCCCTATTATTGGTCTATCTCAGGCGACGTGCCGAAGGCGTTTCAATTGACCGCACGGGGTGCGAGATGACAATGGAGATAGTTTCCACCAGACTTCAGACATCCCGCGAGCGGGAGAAGTTCGTGCCGCAGCTCCGATCTAAGTTCGTTCCGACGCACGTGTGCGCGGTTGTCGCCTTTCTCTCTTTTAGCCAGTTCGCCGCCGGCCAGGTTCTCCTACTGAAGGATGGCCGAAAGCTTGAGGGCAAATATGCCGAGTTGGCGAGCATCAATGAAAATCCACTGGCACCGAAAACGCAGGCAGGTGAAGTTCCGCTGACGCCGCTGTTGGTCGTCGACGACGGGTTGCGGCGAACGTACATCCACACCTACCAAGTGAAGCAAGTACTGGAGGATCGATCGGGACGCGACGTCCGGATCAACCTCTGGCAGCCCGTGGCGGATCGGGGGGGCGCGATCGGGAGCGTGGGTCGGGCAACGCGCATCACGCCGTTCGATGAATACGGGCGGCGAACTTACGAGATGCAAGCCGCTGGCGGCCCGCTAGCGGTTGTCCAGGGCATCACGCAAATTACGCCTCTCTATACCAAGGTTGAAGGCCTGAGCGGTGGGCCAAAACCCATCGTGTGGGACATGCGGATGGCCACGAGTAGCATTCCGCGCGAAACGCTCAGCAAGGTGCTCTCTACGGCCGTGAAGCCAGAGGACATCGAGGGCCGGTTGCAGCTAGTTCGGCTCTACATCAACAGCGAACGATACCGAGACGCAGGCATCGAGCTCGAAAAAGTGTTGAAGGACTTCCCCCAACGCCAGGATTTGAAGCAAGATGTCAAACAACTGCGGCAGTTGGGCGGGAAGCTAATCGTCAAAGAGATCCAATTACGGGCCGATGCGGGGCAGCACCAGCTCGCGCACCAGTTATTGACGCGTTTTCCGTCGGAAGGCGTAGCCGGCGAAACGCTACAGCAAGTGCGTGAATTGTTAAACAAATATGCAGCCGAAGATGTGCAGCGGAAGAAGGTATTGGATGAACTGAATGGTCAAGTTGCCAAGATAACGGACAATAACGGCCGAAAACTGGCAGAAGGCTTTACCAAGGAAATCACCACCGAAGCAGATGAGGATGCGATAGCGAGGCTCGCGTCTTTTGAGCGGTTAGTCGATGATGCGGCCCTTAAGCCGGAGCAAAAGGTAGCGCTCGCCATAAGTGGCTGGTTGGTTGGTGCCAATCAGGCGACCGACAATTTTCAAACTGCGGTATCGTTGGCCCATGTGCGCGATATGATTCTGGCCTATCTGCGTGAGCCGCTGGCACAGAATCGCAACAAGATGGCCGCCGACTTGCACGATATGGAAGGAGCGTCCTTTGAGCGGATCGCGCAAATGCTTAAGCTGATGAAGCCGCCGCTTGATGCCACGAAGCAGAGTGAGAGCGGTCCGGGGATGTATGAGTTAAACGTCGCAGGACTGCCTGGCGAAGCCGACGTACGCTACCTGGTACAGCTTCCGCCGGAGTACGATCCGCTGCGACATTATCCGACGATTGTCACACTCGCCGATGCCGGTGTGACACCAGAGCAGATGATCGACTTTTGGGCCGGACCAAGTAACAAGCAGAAGGATGGTGATCGGTTAGGACAAGCGACGCGGCACGGGTACATTGTGATCGCCGTCGATTGGCGACAACCGCACCAGTATTCGTACGAATACTCTGCCCGCGAACACGACGCGGTGTTGGGCGCACTTCGCGACGCCTGTCGGCGATTTTCCGTGGATACCGATCGCATTTTTCTCACTGGCCACGGCATCGGCGGCGATGCGGCATGGGACATCGCGATTGCTCATCCCGATGTGTGGGCCGGCGTCATCCCAATCGCGGCCGTGTCTGGCAAGTTCGTGGGCAGGTACGCAGAAAACGCGCCGTATGTAGCTTGGTATATGGTCGATGGGGAGTTGGACGGCGATAAGATGTCGCACAACGCGCGCGAGTACGATCGTTACATGAAGCCGAACACCGATATCACCGTTGTGGAGTATTTGGGACGCGGTTACGAGCCATTCGGCGACGAGATTCAACGGATCTTCGATTGGATGGGCCGGCGGCAGCGAAGGACGCCGAAGGAGATCGAATGCGTATCGATGCGGCCCTGGGATAACTTCTTCTGGTGGCTCGAAGCGGAAGGCCTGCCGGCAAAATCGATGGTGGCGCCCGATAATTGGCCGCCGCCGCGCAATGTGCGACCAGCCCGCGTGAAGGGAAAACGGCTAGAGACGAACAAGGTGACCGTAACTCTTCAAGCTGATAAGGTTACCGTGTGGTTATCGCCCGACCTTGTGGATTTTGGTCAGCCACTGGTGGTCGAAGTCAACAATCACACGATCTCGCCGCGCGACCGTATTGTGCGGCCGGACCTAAGTGTTTTGTTGGAAGACGTGCGAACGCGCGCCGACCGGCAGCACCCCTTTTGGGCGAAACTTTCGACGCAGTGACGAATGGCATTAACTTTTCCGTAACATAAGCGTCATCAACGCTTAAGCGTTGCTATCACACCGCAGGAGCAACGACAGGCGAAATCGTAACTCGCACGTTTGCATCATTGCGAACAGACGAAAGCAATGCAATCGCAGCAGTGCTTAACGCTTGTCGGGCACAGGCTTATCAAAATGTTAATGCCATTCATCCCCGTCCCCTTTAATTTTCCCCGGAGTGGCCTGCCGTGTGTGCGTCACGTTTGTAGGTAAGAAGCGCGCCGGCCCCAGAGGGGTCAAGTCGTGTAGCCAGGACCGAAAGGTCCTGGACGGCGAGCGGTAAAAGGCACACCAAGCCCCGGCAGGGGCGACATGAAAGCGGCGCTGTGGCATGAATTCCCCCGGCAGCGACATGATCGATATCGCCCCTTCCGGGGCTTTGCATTCTTGTTGCCATCGACTCCAGGGGTTCGCACCCCTAGTTACAAGACCCGGCCCCTCCGGGGCCACAGGATTTTCCACCCACAATCGAGACGCTCATACAAGGCTGCCGGCTCTAGCATTTCTTGCTTGACAACTACTGGTTAATCAGTAGAATGACGGACATTGCTACTGTTAAACCAGTAGGAGACGTCGAAAAAGGGGACTGGCTCGCGGCCCCGTCACCAAACAGCACATCCGACCGTGACCACGAGCGTGCCTGTCCCCTTTTTCAGCGGGCGTAAGGAGCAATGCAATGGCAATTGAAATGCCCACCGACCGAGAGCTCGAAGCCCTCAAAATCCTCTGGGAACGCGGCGAAGTCACTGTCCGCGACCTCGCCGACGCCATGAACGCCAACGCCGCCCAACAAGGCGACGATGAACTCGCCTACACCACCGTCCTGAGCCTGCTCCAGGTGATGGAGCAAAAAGGTTTCGTCGGCCATCGCCGCGAAGGCAAGGCGTATGTCTACGTGCCGCGCATCCAGCGGCAGTCCACCATTCGCCGCCTGGCCGGCACGTTTCTCGAAAAAGTCTTCGACGGCGCCGTGGATGAATACTTGGTCCACGCCCTCGAATCCAAACAACTCTCCGCGGCCGAGCTCGACGAGCTCGAAGCCATGCTCGCCGCCGCTCGCAACCGTCGCCACGTGGACGAGTCTCTCCGAGACGCGAAATCGACGAACGTCGGTCGTTCCGCCAAACGCCCCCGCAAAGGAGGCCGAAAATGAGCCACGCGATTGAAACCTACGCGCAATGGTTGGCCGACTATTACTTGCTATCCACTGTTCTCTTGGCGCTAACCTTAATCGCCGTCGCCTTATTAAAACAGCCCTCCCAACGGCTGGCGGTCATTAAGTCCATGTTGTTCGCCTTGGTACTACTGGCCATTCTGTGTGCAATTCCCGGCTGGTCCGTCGTGCATTTACTGACGGCTGAGCAGACGAACCCAATCGTCGATTCGTCCCCCGCGGTTTCCACCGCACCGGAAATCGCGTCGATACGATCGCCCCGCATCGACATAGATCCAACCTCTCTCAATAGAGCGAATTCCGCTCCCCCTCTCCCTCAGGGAGAGGGCCGGGGTGAGGGTGCCTTCAAGTGGTCAGATATCTCCTGGCCAATCACGTTCGCAGCAATACACCTATCTGGCGCCGCCTGCCTTCTCGGCTGGCTCGTACTCGGCTGGTTCGCATCGGCACGGTTGCGACGCACAGCCAAACCTGCCCCGCCGGGCTTGCTTGCACTCCTGCACGAAGTCGCCGGAAAGAATGCACCATGGACGCAGCGCGTGCAATTACTCACGCACGACCGAATCGAAGTCGCCGTAGCACTTGGCATTTGGCGACCCGCTATCCTACTGCCCAAGCACTGGCTCCACCACCTCCCCCTCCCTGTTAGGGAGGGGCCAGGGGAGGGTTCGAAACAGAATGATTTGCGAACGATCCTCGCCCACGAGTTCGCCCACGTTCAAAATCGCGACCTCCACTGGCTCGCCGTCAGCCGCGCGCTGTTGATCCTCCTATGGCCGCAACCGCTCTACTGGTTCCTCCGCCGCCGCATGCGCCTCGATCAAGAATCCCTTGCCGACGCCGCAGCCGCCGAACTCACCAGCCGCCAACAATACGCCGAACAACTCGTCGCCTGGGCCCGCAACGCGCGGCCCGGCCCCACCTTGCATCTTTCCTCTGCCGTTGGCCTCTGGGAACGCCCCTCCCAACTCCGCCAGCGCATCGCCATCTTGCTGAACGACCGCATCACGATACTTCGCAACTGCTCGCGCCGCTGGCGACTCGCCGCCGCGCTCACATCAGTCGCCGCCGCAATTACATTATCTATGGTGACTCTCCAACCGCAGACTCGCGCCGAGGATAGGGCGCAAAAGGAAAAGTCGGATAGCGTTACGAAGCCGTCCAACTCTTCGGCTGCTATCGTCGATCCGTCGATATGGCGATGGGAATCGAACACAGCAGTCGGCCGCGCAGTCGATGAAAACATTCAGCCGATTGTCGGGGCCGAGGTCTACTTGTTTCGTGTCAATCAGCATGATGGAACGCGCAAGCTGCTCGGTAAGAAATCGACCGATGCAAACGGCCGGTTTCGATTTGATAACGTGATCGACATCGACAAAGAATTTCCGGGCCGAAAATTTCCCGGCTCTTACGAAGTGGGCAACGAAATGCTGGAAGGAGCTATTCGAGTGCCCGGCCGAGTCACGACCACGTGGCTCATAATGCTGCAGGAAGTTGCCAAGCATGGAGATTGTCATGAGTCGAAAATGCTACCGGCGGCGACGCTTCACGGACGGGTAACGGATACCCACGGTAAACCGATCGCGAACGCACTAGTTTCCATCGGACGCGGCGTTGCTATTTGGGAAGGAGCGCAAACTGCCCGCACCGATGCGGACGGATACTACACGATCGAAGATGCGGCGCCGTTTGACGAAGCGAAATTCAAACAGCAACAAAAACGAGAGCAAGTAGAACACCGATTTGAAGCCTTCGGCCTATTCTTCAGACGGCCAGTTCTTACGGTTGAACACCCCGACTATGCCGTAAAACAAACCACCTTTGAGAAGTCGCCTGGAATTAAGAACGTGCAGCTCGGACCGGCCGCAGTGTTGGAAGGGCGCGTGGTTTTTGCTGACTCTGGCAAGCCGGCTCCTGGCGTGCTCGTGGGCCTTGTAACGGCCGTCGAAATCGCGCTGGGCAGCTCGTGAAACCATCGGCCGAGCAGTACCGACAATACGTGCGCACCGACGCTGACGGAAAGTATCGCTTCAGATCACTACCGTCCGGAAAGTACGAACTTTGGGCCGAGACGCCAGGCTGGGTCAATGTCGGTGCCAACGATGTAGTTACGATGGCCGGCAAGACATCCGTCGTTACAGACTTGAAGTTTATCAAGGGTGGCGTCGTGAGCGCGCGGATTGTTGACGCCAAGACGCATCAGCCGATCTCGCTTTCGCGCAAAGCACGCGTCATGATGCTGGTGCGGCCGCAGCCGCCGACATTCCGACCGGTTAGTTCGCCGATCCTATCGCCAAATTCTGCAGGCCGGTTCGAATTCCAGCTGAGACCAGGCAAAAAATTGGTTGGTGCCAACGTTTTCGACGGCGATGTGGCGTACTCTGGGCAACCGTCGACGGAGTTATACGTAGTGGATGGGAACACGGATAACGTTGATTTACCCGTAACGCAGTTGACAACTGAATCAGGCACCGAATCCAGTCGGGCGGCGCCCCCACAAACCCTACGCCAAAAGCGGCCCGCCACGGAACACGAAAAACTGCAACAGCCGGATCGTTGACGAGTTCGCATCGCCTCACGGACTCATCACTATATAACACCTTGTGACCGCGTTCGATCAACGCTTGCGCCTTCACTTGTCAAGCGCCAGTTTTTAACCGCGCTTTTATCTTACAAAGTTTTTCTTGGTTTTGGCCGCGCACTGTGCTAACCTCGCACTCCCTGAAATGACCGCCCGCGCGTTGCTGCGAGAAGAGCTCTCGCCGACGCCGTGCCGCAAACGACGCCGGCTCACAGTTGGATAGGTCCCCCGACCTCTCTCTTGCTGTACGCCGGTGGTCGCCGGGCGCGGCCTCTCGGCCCATTGGAAGCAGGACCCACGCCGGCGGTTGGAATGAAGATCGAGCAAACGCGCTGCGTCCCAAGACCGCCGGCCGTGCTGGTGAGAGTACAGCCGGGCTTAGTCGGCTTGTGCGCGCGCTGCAACTCGATCGTCGGCCCAGTGGCGCCATCATTTCTTTTTTTGGCCTCACATCGAAACGATCAACGAATCCGCCAACCACCGAGCAAATTATGCCATAATCAACATCGAGCTTGAAAGCCTCACGCAGAGCCGCGGAGGGCGCGGAGATGAGAACGCCGATCTCCACAATTCTCGCTAATCGCTTAACAGCGATTAGTGATGATTAGCGCCGATTAGTGTTCCAAGCTACCGCTACCTCCCCCGGCGTCGCGAACCAATTCCCGCTACAATGGCACTTGCTTGCGTGCCCAGCGCAACCGGTCCGCCTATGCGATCCTAACACCTGATATCTAACACCTAACACCGAACGGAGTAACACTCGTGCCCGGTCCTCTCAATAAATACAGCGGTCAAATCACGCAGCCCGAAACGCAAGGCGCCTCGCAGGCGATGCTCTACGCCACCGGCCTGTCGGAAGAAGACATGAATAAGCCACAGGTTGGCATCGCCAGCATGTGGTTCGAGGGCAACCCCTGCAATATGCACCTGTTGGACTTGGCGGCCGAAGTGAAAAAAGGCGTCGAGGCGGCCGGACTCGTGGGCATGCGATTCAACACCATCGGCGTCTCCGACGGAATCTCAATGGGCACCGACGGCATGAGCTACTCGCTGCAATCGCGCGACCTCATCGCCGATTCGATCGAGACGGTAATGTGCGCCCAGTGGTACGATGCGTGCATTACGATCCCCGGCTGCGATAAGAACATGCCCGGTTCGCTGATAGCGCTGGGCCGGCTGAATCGACCGGGGTTCATGATCTATGGTGGCACCATTCGCGCAGGACACACGGCAACCGGCGAGCCGATCGATATCGTTTCCGCGTTCACCTGCTACGGCGCAGATGATGGGCAAAATGACCGATGCCGAACGACGCGCCGTGGTACGCCACGCCTGCCCTGGCGCCGGCGCGTGCGGTGGCATGTATACGGCCAACACGATGTCTTCGGCGATCGAAGCGCTCGGCATGACGTTGCCGTATAGCTCGTCGTTGCCGGCGACCGATCCGGGCAAAATGGAAGAGTGTCGCCGCGCAGGCGCCGTGATTCGTAACTGTATGGAAAAAGACATCAAGCCTCGTGACGTGATGACTCGTGAGGCCTTCGAGAATGCCATGGCGCTCGTGATGGCCGTCGGCGGTTCCACGAACGCCGTGCTGCACCTCATTGCGATGGCACGCTCGGTCAATGTGCCACTCTCGATCGACGACTTCCAACGCACGAGCGACCGCGTCCCCTATCTCGCCGACCTGCGGCCTAGCGGCAAGTATGTCCAAGAAGATTTACACAGTGTTGGCGGCACGCCGGCCGTCATGAAGCTGCTGCTGGAAGAAAAGCTGATCACGGGTGATTGCCTGACGATCACCGGCAAAACGGTTGCCGAAAATCTCGCTGAGCTGCCAGCTCTATCGAAGGGCCAGGATGTCGTGCGGCCGATTTCGAACCCGATCAAGAAAACCGGCCACATCCGCATCATGCGCGGCAACTTTTGCCCTGAGGGCGCCGTGGCCAAGATCACCGGTAAAGAAGGCTTGCAATTCACAGGCACCGCGAATTGCTTCGACTCTGAAGAAGCGATGCTCGCCGCGATGCAACAACGCAAGGTCAAAAAGGGCGACGTGGTGATTATCCGCTTCGAGGGTCCGCAAGGTGGACCGGGAATGCCGGAAATGCTTTCGCCAACCGGTTCGATCGTCGGCGCGGGCCTGGAGAAAGACGTCGCCCTCATCACCGACGGCCGCTTCTCCGGCGGCTCGGCCGGCTTCATCGTCGGCCACGTGACGCCCGAGGCTCAAGCCGGCGGCCCGATCGCGCTGGTGCAAAATGGCGACCGCATCACGATCGACGCCGAGGCAAACACCATCACGCTCGACCTCTCGAACGACGAACTGTCCCGGCGCCGCAAAGCATGGAAAGCCCCACCCTACAAAGCCACCCGCGGCACACTCTACAAGTACATCAAAAATGTGAAGAGTGCGAGCGAAGGTTGCGTGACGGACGATTAATCCTTTAGCCGCCTTTTACCGCGTGCCCGCCGCCGCACCATGCTTAGAATTCCCGATACAGCCGCAGCAAGAATCAGCGTGGAGGGCTCCGGAATCCCCGGATCGATAATATCAAGCGAGACGAAGACGCCGTCTTCGGGCTGCGCGGGAAACTGGCCCAGGTACATTGTCGTAAACGCGGCGCCATCCCACTTCAAGTCATAGACACCGTGCCCATTCTCATCCGTGACGATGATGTCGCCCTTGTAGGAAACGAAGTCACTGGCGGCTGCCTTGACGACTTTCGAGGGATACGCGGCCGCATAAAAGCCTTCCACTGGGTTGCCGCTGGCACCAAGATTCAGCGGGACGAAGGCCAGCATTTCAGCACCCGATATTGCCGTGACATACGAGACGGTGCCATTAGGGGCCACAGCGCGGATCGAGCCGCTGCTTTCGGAGGCGGTAAACAGAGTGCCTTTTGGATAGGGGCCGAATTTTTGCGGCGCAAAGCCTATGCCTTCGGTGTCTTCTCCGAGGCTGGCCAACAAGGACGGCGTTCCGCTGCTGTCCACGGTGTAGATATTGCCGCTACCCGTGGCCACAACCATTTGATCACTATAAAGACCGTAGGGGTCGAACCCAATACTTCGAATCGTCCCGGAGATGCCACTGGTGACGAAGTTGCCTTGCGACGAAGCATCGTTGGTAATGCGATAGATAACACCCGGAACGTCGGAACTTCCGGCGAAGATGTCTCGGCTTCCGAAACCACCGAGTCCCAATGAGGCATTCACATAAATCTCTCCCGAAAAGCCGGGGATCGGCGCGCCGAACGTGGCCAGGCTCCCACCCGTGAGATCTACCGAATAGAGTTGGTTATTGTTGGCGCCGTAGTACACAGAACCGACGAACTTGTCGCCGGCGTACGTAAAACCAATGGTGGCCGTGTTAGAAAGACCGGTTGCTAATTGGGTAGAGGTGACAAAGTCTGAATACGTGATCGCGTAGGACGGAGCGCAGATTGCGGCGGCGACAAGCGCTGACAATGTGACTGACCTCATTGGCGTCTCCTTCAGCAGCTGGACCAGCGGTCATCGTCGAGCTAATCGGCCGCAGGTGGATAATACAGGATCGATTACCGCCGTTAGCGTACCGGTTAGCCGACGATGCCGTCAACTAAATTCTGAGGTTTTACACCATTTTATCAGCAATCCGCCACTGGTGCGTCGACAGCGTTTTAGCCACCGAGCGCACGCCCGTGGCTGAAAATGCTGCCACGAAGTGGCCGATCGCGCTATAATCGGTGAATGCGATTTTGCTTTCATCTTACATGTTCATAGCGACAAAATGGAAACTTCCGTCATTAGCAAACCATCGACGCTCTCCGAGCTTCGCGACAGCAGCTGGGCTTCCAAAACGGTCAAACAAGAGATTCACGACAATTTTCTGGCCAAGTTGCAAGCCGAGGACGAGTTGTATCCCGGCATTGTTGGCTACGACGACACGGTCATTCCTGAGCTCAACATCGCCATCCTGGCCCAGCACGACATGCTGTTTCTTGGTGAAAAAGGCCAAGCCAAAAGTCGCCTCATGCGGCTGATGGCGTCGTTTCTCGATGACGCAATTCCGTACATCGACGACGCACAGATTCCGGTGCACGATGATCCGCTGCACCCAATCACGCGTCGTGGCCGGCAATTGGTGTCGAGCGTTCCCGCCGACGAAGTGCGCGTCGCCTGGTGGCGGCGCGAGGACCGGTATGCCGAGCGACTCGCACCGGGTACCAAGTTTGCCGACATCATCGGCGAAATCGACCCCGCAAAATTGGCCGCCGGCGTAAGCATGGGCGTCGAAGACGCCCTCCACTTCGGCTTGATCCGCGCATGCACCGCGGCATCTTCGCCATGAACGAATTGCCTGAGCTTGATGAGCTGGTGCAGGTCGGCCTGTTCAACATCCTGGAAGAACGAGACGTCCAAATCCGCGGCTATCCCGTGCAGTTCGAAATCGATGTGCTGATCCTCTTCAGCGCGAATCCTGCCACGTACAACCGATCGGGCAAAGTGATCCCACAGCTCAAAGACCGCATCGGCTCGATCATCCACACACACTACCCGCTGGAGCGCGATTTGGGCATTCAGATCGTGGAGCAGGAAGTGGAGGAACGAGAAGCGAGAAGCGAGGAGCGAGACGAAAGCAATGCGATCGATGCTCGTTCTTCGCAGCTCGATCCTAGCGCCTCCGACGTCATCGTTCCCTACTTCATGAAGGAACTCGTCGAGGAGATCAGCCGTTCCGCACGGAGATCGAAGTATGTCGATCACCAATCAGGAGTGAGCGCGCGGCTGTCGATTGCCAACTACCGCACGATGGTTGCGTCTGCCCGACAGCGTGCAGCGGTGCTCGGCGAACGGCCGGCGGTTCCGCGAATCAGCGATCTCGGCCACTTGTACTCCTCATCCCTCGGTAAGCTCGAGCTCGACATGATGGGCTCCCACCAAATGGGCGAACGGCAAGTGCTCGATGCAGTGCTGGCCGACGCCATCGCCACCGTCTTCAAAGAATATGTCGATAAACACGGGCTCGCGGAGATCGCCGAGATTTTTTCGCGCGGCGTCAAGATCGAGGTCGGCGACATGCTGCCTTCCAGCCATTACGCTGCTCTCATCCAACGCGTGCCGCCCGTGTGGGACAAGGCGTTCGAAGTCAACGCCAGCGACAACGAAGCCGTCCGCGCTTCGTGCGTTGAATTCGTGTTGGCCGGCCTCTACGCCACCGACCAAATCAGCCGCAGTCAACACCGTGGCCGGATCGTGTATGAGGTCTAATTGTAGCTGCAAAGATCACTGAACTATAATTGATAGGACGGAAAGCTTCACTAACGGCTAGATCGGAGCATATCATGGCAACCGCAACCTCACTTATGACGGCCGAAGAATACATGGCTTTGCCGGATTCTTTTGATGGTCCGACAGAGCTTGTCAAAGGAGAATTGGTTACGATGACCCCTCCACGACCGCGACACGGTGAAGTTTGCTTTCGTATTGCTCACTTTTTGGGAATTTACTTGGACAACCATCCAATTGGTCGTGTGCTTACCAACGATTCCAGCATGATCACCGAGCGCGGCCCTGACACCGTTCGCGGCCCGGATGTGGCGTACTACAGTTATGAACGAGTGCCGAAAGGGCCGCTGCCTGACGGTCTGCTGCCTGTTGCACCGGATTTAGTCTTCGAGTTCCGATCTCCGAGTGATCGCTGGAGCGAGATACACACCAAAGTGGCGGAGTACTTGAACGTGAACGTAAAGGCCGTGTGCGTTCTCGACGACGAAACACGGAACATTCACGTGTTCTTTGCCGATGGCAAACCACAAATACTAACGGTCGATGACGACTTCGCTGTGCCCGAAATTCTCGGCGAGTTCCGTGTGAAGATCGATCGGTTCTTCGAATGATTTGCGATGAGGCCGGCATCTGCGCCATCTGCCATGTTAGCCGCAGCCAACACAGCGACGGATCGTATATAAAACGCAACCATTTCGTTCCAACGCATGCGTATGGATACGTCTAATCTTTTCGCCCGTTGTGCCATCGCGTTGTCCGGAGTGTTTGTATTCACTTCTGTGGCCATGTCGGTGCCGCCGGATAGCAAAAAGCTGGTGGATCTTACTCATTCCTTCGATGAACACACCATCTACTGGCCCACGGAGGATGGCTTTAAGTTGATCCGCGAAGCGGCGGGGTTTACGGATAAGGGCTACTACTATGCGGCGAATCGTTTCATGTGTGCCGAGCATGGCGGCACGCATATCAACGCGCCGATCCACTTTTTCGAAAAAGGACGGTCCGTCGACCAGATACCACTGGCGCGGTTGACCGGGCCCGGCGCGTGTGTCGACGTTTCTCGAAAGTGTGCGACCGACCGCGATTACCTGGTAGCGGTTGAAGATTTCAAAAAATGGGAGACCGACAACAAGGCGTCTCTGGAAAACCGCATCGTCTTGATCCGCACCGGCTTTGGCCGCTACTGGCCTGATCGAGCGAAGTACCTTGGCACGGCCGAGCACGGCAAGGCCGCAGTAGCCAAACTGCATTTTCCTGGTCTCGATCCCTCGGCAGCCGCTTGGCTCATTACCCGACGACACATTCGTATGGTCGGCATCGATACGGCCAGCATTGATTACGGCCAAACGCAAAACTATCCGACGCATCGGCGGTTGTTCCGCGACGGCGTGCCCGCGTTGGAAAACGTCGCTGCGATGGATGAGGTGCCGGCCAATAACTTCACCGTCATCGCACTGCCGATGAAGATCAAAGGCGGCAGCGGCGGTCCGTGCCGCATTATCGCGAAGCTCGATCAGTAACGCCGGGCGCGCTCGACCGGCGAAGAACTGCGCCGGCCATAAATCGGCAGCGCACCCGAAGTGGAAGTGGTAGACACCGCAGCTGCTTGTGCATTTGGAACTGCTGCTGGCGTGACCGGGTATGAGGTCGACGGATACGCGGGATAGGAAGCAGGAACGATTCCGTTGAGCAGTGGGCGGCTCGATACCTGTCCTGGCAACGGCGTGCCGGCCGGTGCGCCGCCGAGGTTGTACTGCTGATACCCGTCGAATGTGGGCATCGTCCACAACTGCGTTCGATCGGCGGAAAGTTGGTTGATCTGCACCGTGCCGAGGTTAATCTTGAAGCACAAGTTGGCCGTAGGCAAACGGATGGAGACCAATTCGGGCAGCGACACCTGCTCGACCGGATAGTACCGATGTGATTCGGCGACGGCACTTGCAAGGAGTGTTTTGCCGGACGGATCATACACGTACTGTCCGATCACCCAGGCTCGGCGAGGATCAATTGTCGTCACGCGTTGCAAAGTTCCGCTGGCGGTTGGCATCCAGGAGCGTAACTCCAAGGTGCCATCGGCGCCGGGCGTAGGTCCATCGAACACGTTGGCCGGATTGATGTCGACCATTCCCAATGCCGCCAATAGCCAGGACGGCTCGACCGGCATCATCTGACGGATGTTGCTATGGGCGAATTGAGCGTGCCGGCAGAAGTAGACGCCTGGCGGCTGGTTGCGACGCACCCACAGCCAAAACAACTCGTCGTTGCTGCCGAGATCGATTTCTTGTCCGGTGACGGCAGTGCCGGCCGTGAGTCGGAAGTGGTTCGGTCGCTCGGCCGCAATGTTGCCGCTCAACAGCGGCAGCCCTAGCATGTCTTGAACGGTGATGGTTGCACCGGTTACGGTGATCGAACGAATCCGCGAGCTATTTTGGTTGACGGCCTTCACGATTTGTTCGCGTAAAGCGCCTTCCATTAGCACTTGCGGCGCCGCCGGTCCCGGCGTGACGAACGGGTTCATCATCATCTGCCGCTGGCAGGTGGCGCCCGACGACGACAGCAAACCAACAAGCGTCGCCAGAATGAGCAACGATTTGGTGAATCGTTCGTGTGCCACTCAGTTCCCGCTCCTCATTCGGCATCCGCGATCAACAGGTCGCTTAGCTGTTGTTGAATCTCGTCAATCCGTTCGCCGCTCGGCATCTCGACGCTCACTTCGTAGGTGGCGTCACGTTTCGGACAATAAACGACCATCTTATTTGCTTCGTAGCGATCAATTTCATTGTCCGATTCACCCAGTTCGTCGTTCGCCATGCCCAACCGCAACACGCGCCGCCGGACTAGCAATAATGTCAGGACGTAGTGCAAATCTTGTTGTTCTGGTCGCTCTGCCAGTTGGTCGAATAGTTCCAACAGAATTTCGTTCGGTGCGAGCTTGATCTTTTTGGCAGTCGGCTCGGGGATACGCGACTTCCACCAGCCCAATGCGCCCTCCGGCGGGCCGGTCCATCCTTCGTGGCAAAAATCCTTGCGAATCACCTCGGCTCCGCTCGCTTCCAATACCGAGTAGCACACGTCGCCGGGCTCCAGCGCACGATCGGTCGCGGCACACCGACGGGTGCAACGTTGCACTTCAAAATCGAGGAGCATGACGAGCCAAAGCGAGGCGAAGGGTTGCGCTTCGCCGGCCGTGGGGCCGAATCGATTCGCGCACAAGGGGCCGGATGTTAGAAGAATCGTGCCGGCCCAGCAAGGCTAGCCAGCATCCAATCCACACTAGCGGTGCCAGCAAGCGAGCGGCCGCACCAGCTTATTGGGCCGTGAAGAATCGCGTGCATCGGTGCCGTCCGGCCCGATTTGCAGCCGCACCTTCTTCGCACATTTGGGACAGTTGCCCTCGTAGGCCGTCTGCTGGCGGTTCACGTAAACGCGCGTATAGACATCGCAGCACGCGAAGTGCACGCCCACAAACCGCCGGCCCTTAGCCGATGATTTGTCCCCATTCTTCTCGAATGGATTGTCGACGATATCCAACTGTTCGCCATTCATGGCTGAAGTGCCGAGTAGCCGAAGATGAATCTGGATGACTGGTCGGGGCCGCCCGCGCGATTGTAGCGGCTGGCCTGTCGCCGGCCGCAGACCAATTTCGCTGAATCAAGTCTGAACCTTGACCGCTGGCTAAGTGTCGGTTAGATTTGAACAAGCGGTTGGGAAGACGCCTGCCGCATTTGCACTGGAATTTTCGATGTTTTCTCGAACCCTATTGCTTGGTTTGTTGTTACTAGCCGGCCTTTCCGGCAGTGCTTAGGGTTCGTGCAGATATAGCTAGATGAGTAAAGTGGAACCCTGAGGCCTGCCGGCTTCGGGGTTTTTTTGTTTTTGGGGTGCAGGGGTGCGGATTTTGGGAGCAGGAACCATTGATGTCCTTGCTTGTGAAATTCGTCCTCTGCTTCCCGCAACCTCAGTTTTAATTCCTCAACCAATGTCCACAACCCAACCACGACCGATTGTGATTTTCGATACCACGCTTCGCGACGGCGAGCAGTCGCCCGGCTGCAGCATGAACCTTGAAGAGAAGCTGGAAGTGGCGCAAGCGTTGGTGGACCTTGGCGTCGACGTGATCGAGGCTGGCTTTCCAATCGCCTCACCCGGCGACTTCGAAGCCGTGCGGGAGATTGCCAACACGGTGCGCGGCGCCACGATTTGTGGACTGGCGCGGTGCAATGAGAAGGATATCGACCGCGCGTGGGAAGCGCTCCGCAGCGCGCCGGATGCCCGCATCCACGTGTTCCTGGCCACCAGCGCAATTCATCGCGAGTTCAAACTCCGCATGAGCAAGGACGAAATCATCCAACGGGCGATTGACAGCGTCAAGCGCCAAGGGTTACTGTGACAACATCGAGTTCTCGCCGGAGGACGCAGCCCGCACCGAACCCGATTTCCTATGCAGTGTCGTCGAAGCGGCCATCGATGCCGGCGCCACGACCGTCAACATTCCGGACACCGTCGGCTACGCCACGCCTGCGCACTTCGGGGGCGTCATCAAAAACCTCAGGAACCGCGTGCCGAACATCGACCGCGCCGTTATCAGCGTTCACTGTCACAACGACTTAGGTCTCGCCGTTGCCAATAGCTTGGCTGCGGTAGAGAACGGTGCCGGCCAAATCGAGTGCACGATCAACGGCATCGGCGAGCGGGCAGGCAATTGTTCGCTGGAAGAAGTCGTGATGGCGATGCGAACCCGCTCGGATTACTATCACACCACGACGACGATCCGCACCCAACGCCTGGTGCCCACGAGTCGGCTGCTTTCCAACATCACCGGCTTACAGGTGCAGCGGAACAAAGCGATTGTGGGCCGCAATGCGTTTGCCCATGAGGCCGGTATCCACCAGGACGGAATACTCAAGGAGCGCACGACGTACGAGATCATGCGCCCTGAAGACGTCGGCTTCACGCAAACCGATCTGGTGCTCGGCAAACACAGCGGTCGGGCCGCGCTGGCCGACCGGGCCCGCGCCTGGGCTATCACCTCACGGGTGAGCACCTGCAACATGTATTCGAGGAATTCAAGAAGCTGGCGGACAAAAAGAAGGAGGTCTATGACGCCGATATCGGCGCGCTCATCGAGAAGCAGATGACGGTGGCCGAGGATCAATGGAAATTGGTCGCCTACGAGGTGCATGCCACCGGCGGCGGTCAGCCGGAGGTGTCGGTCATGCTGGAGAGTGCAGGCGAGACCGTCAGCAAGACAGTCAACGGCGGCGATGGCCCGCTCGATGCCCTGTTCCATGCGATTGAGGAAATTACGGGTACGAGTGTCGTAGTCCGCGATTTTCGCGTCCACAGCGTCACGCGAGGCAAGGACGCCCAGGGCGAGTCGACGATCGAAGTTGAGCGCGAAGGTCGCGTGTATCGCGGCCGGGGTGTTTCGACGGACACCGTGGAAGCCGCGACGTTAGCGTTTCTCAATGCCGTCAACCGCGCCGCCGCGGGCGGCGGCCAACCCACCACGGGGCCGCGGCCCGACATGGTGTAGACACAAGGGGGAAGGCGGAAGGTAGAATGAAACCTCCGCCTCTTGAAATTCAAGACAGTCGCTACTGGGTTGTTACCGATTGGAGTCATTGAGGACAAGTGAACCCAACCTTTGTGCTGTTATTTGTGATCGGCGCGATTGCGATTGCTCTTTTCGCCTTTTACTCCTACCAGCAGCAGCAGAAGCGCCTTGCGGAGTTGATTACGCTTGCGGAGCAATTGAATTGGCAATTCGATTCCGATTCCGACTATTCCGTCGACGACGAGTTTTCACAATTCTCTGTCTTCTGCCATGGCACCGCGCGCTACGCCTACAACACGCTCCGCGGCGGCATCGAGCTCGACGGCCGGCACTGGCCAGTGCGGATGGGGGATTACCACTATCAAACCACCTCAAGCGACGGAAAACGCACGCAAACCCACGACCACCATTTCAGCTATTTACTTGTCGAATTGCCGTACGTGTCGCTTCCCGATTTGCGAATTCGCCGCGAGGGCATTTTCGACGCCTTGGCCAATGCCTTTGGGTTTGGCGACATCAATTTTGAATCCTCCGAGTTCAGCAAGCGGTTCCATGTCAAAAGCTCGGACAAGAAATTTGCCTACGACATCATCCATCCGGGGATGATGGAGTTTTTGCTCGCAGAAGCTCCACCGACCATCGAGATCGATGGTGCCTGTTGCTGCTTGACCGAGGGCAGTAGTACGTGGTCGGCTGCGGAGTTTCGCGAGCGACTCGATTGGGCCATTAAATTCTTCAGTCTCTGGCCAAACTACCTCGTCGCCGACCTCAAGACGCGTTAAAACGGAAATTATGGAAGGCTATGCTGTTCTGGCGATCTTCGGCTGTGTGGTGGTGCTGCCGCTTGTGTGGCTGATCGCGAACTTCAACCGTTTTGTGCGGGTGCGGCAGCAGATTCGCGAAAGCTGGGCCGATATCGACGTCGAAATGAAGCGGCGTTACGAGTTGATCCCCAACCTGGTTGAGACTGTCAAGGGCTATGCAAAACACGAGCGTGAAGTGCTTGAGCTAGTGGTCCAACTACGGAACAAGGCGATGGCCAACAACGGCCCAGCGAGTGGCCAGGCTGTCGACGAGGCCGCCCTGCAGCTTGGCATGAAGCGGCTTTTCGCGGTGGCCGAGGCCTATCCCACGCTAAAGGCCGATACCCATTTTCTCGCCCTGCAGCAGGAATTGGCTAACTGCGAGGACCGTATTGCCGCCGCTCGGCGGTTCTTCAATGGCAATGTGCGCGAGATGAATCAACTTTGCGATCAGTTTCCGACGAACCTCATCGCCTCCGCGTTCGGCTTTGAACACGGAACGTACTTTGAGCTTTCGAGTGAGGCGGAGCGTGTCGTGCCGCGCGTCGATCTCAATCCGCAAGCCGCTTCGAGCTGAGGCTGCGATTTGACATCCGCTTGCAGACGAATACACTAACACCCAAAGTTCAAAGACTTGCGTGCGGCTTGTAGAACTGTGGGGTGGCTGGGTGGAGCAAAGCGACCCCCAGCACATGTTAGGCTCACTGCGGCACGTTCCAGACACCCTCCAATTTGCGTCTTTGTTAGGCGGAACCAAATTATGGAAAAATGGCCGATTGGCGTGTTTGCGAGTATCGATGCTGGGCTTGGCGTGCGGCTGGAAGTCGCCCATGAGCTCGGCGTCCACACGATCCATCTCCACACGCCGCATGCCGAGTCGCGCACGCCGCAACGAGCCACCGAGTTCAACAAGCGCCTGGCTGATCTCGACATTACGATTACGTGCGTTTTCGCCGGTTTCGAGGGCGAGAGCTATGCCGATATTCCGACAGTGAGGAGCACAGTCGGCCTTTTGCCGCCGGAAACTCGGGCAGTTCGCACGAAGGAGTTGAAGGAGATCGCGGATTTCGCGCACCAGCTAAATGTGGACGTGGTCGGAGTGCATCTGGGCTTCGTGCCTCACGACAAATCGGACCCCGATTACGGTAAGCTGCTCGACATCACGCGCGACATCTGCGATCACTGCAAGAAGAATCGGCAAGCACTGCATCTGGAAACCGGCCAAGAGCCGGTCGACGTGTTGATTCAATTCTTAGACGACGTCGGCCTCGACAATCTGTTCGTCAATTTCGATCCGGCCAACATGATCCTGTACGGCGCCGGTGATCCGATTCCCGCACTAGAAGCACTCGGCCCGCACGTCCACAGCATACATTGCAAAGACGCGACCTGGTCGGACCGCCCCGGGGAAACATGGGGCGCCGAAGTGCCGCTCGGCGAAGGCGACGTCAACTTCGAAGCCTTCTTAAAAACGCTCAACAAGATCGGCTACACCGGCCCGCTGACGATCGAACGCGAAATCCCTCAAGAGCCAGAACGTCAAAAAGCAGAAATCGCTCGGGCGATCGAATTGCTGGAACGGCTAAAAAAGCAAATCAAGTAGGGTGGGCGCCGCCCACCAGCATATAGGCAAAATCCAAGATGGGCGGTGCCCATCCTACTCGGGGAAATCGGCCATGCTCGTTCGTACGCGTCTCTCGGTGATGATGTTCCTCGAGTTCTTTATCTGGGGAGCTTGGTATGTAACCGTGGGTAACTACATGAAATCCCACGGAATGTTCAATGAAGTTAAATGGGCGTACACGGTTGGCCCGATTGCCGCCATCGTATCGCCGTTCTTTCTTGGAATGGTGGCCGACCGCTTCTTCGCAACGGAACGCGTTCTTTCATCGATGAACCTAGTGGCAGGTATTGCGATATTTGCCGCCCCCTTCGCAGCCGCAATTGGTCCCACACTATTCATTATTGTGCTTTTGATTCACATGTTGGCGTACATGCCCACGCTCGGTTTGACAAATAGCTTGGCATTTCACAACATCCGCGATCAAGAGAATGATTTTCCTGTGATTCGTGTGTTCGGCACGATTGGCTGGATCGTTGCGAATTGGGTCGTCAGCCAAGGCTTTACCAATGGCGATTTTCGGGCAGTGCAATTCTATGTCACAGGTGCGGCATGCTTTGCGCTAGCGCTTTATAGCTTTACGTTGCCTCATACGCCTCCGCCAGCTAAAGGGAAAGCCGCCACCGTTCGCGAAATCCTCGGCGTTGACGCCCTACGGCTGCTTCGCGAACTGCCGTTCACCGTCTTCATCGTCGGCTCGTTTCTGATCTGCATCCCGTTAGCGGCGTACTACGCGTTCGCACCTGTTTACGCCGATAAAGTTGGTTTTACAAATGTGGCCGCGACAATGTCATTCGGTCAAATGTCGGAAATAATCTTCATGCTTCTCATGCCTCTCTTCTTCCGCCACCTTGGCGTAAAGCGAATGTTGCTCCTCGGAATGTTGGCGTGGGTGGTCAGATACGGGTTATTCGCTGCGGCAAATGAACACAACGTAAAGTGGATGGTAGTTCTTGGCATTCTATTACATGGCGTTTGCTACGACTTCTTCTTCGTCACTGGATTCATCTACACCGACAAGAAATGCACCCCCGATATCCGCGGCCAAGCGCAAGGCTTGTTGGTGCTAGTGACCCAGGGCCTAGGGCTGGGCATTGGAGCACAATTGGTTGGCCGGCTAGTGGCGGCGGCTACACCTCCCGAAGCCGCCGCTCTGCAGGCACAGTCGGCCGCTTCGGCTATGGAATCCTTTGCCACGGGAAGCGCAACGGCAGCGAATCAAGCTGCAGAGTTAGCTTCTCGTGCCGGCCAAATGATGGATTGGTACAGTATTTGGTTGTGGCCAGCCGTGGGCGCGGCCGTTGTTTTGGTCCTGTTCGCGTTATTATTTTGGGACCGTCAGGTTGACGGCGCATCGAACGCACCCACGGTTTCCGAGGAGGCTCCGCGGTGATTCGTGTCGGCATTGTTGGCATTGGCTTCATGGGCTGGATTCACTGGCTCGCTTACCAGCGGCTCAGCGGCGCTCGCGTATCAGCCATTAGCACGCGCAATCCGCAGCGTCTGGCCGGCGACTGGCGCGGCATCCAAGGCAATTTCGGGCCGCCCGGCGAGCAGGTCAATCTCACCGACGTTTCGCAGCATGCGAAACTCGATGACCTGCTGAGCGACGCGCAAGTCGATCTTGTCGATATCACGCTGCCCACTTCGCAGCATGCCGATGTGGCGATCCGCGCTGGAAGCGGGCAAGCACGTGCTCTGCGAAAAACCTATGGCGCTGCGGCTGGCGGATTGCGAGCGGATGGTCGCCGCGGCTCAACAGGCGAACCGCCTGCTCATGATCGGGCACGTGCTGCCGTTCTTTCCTGAATACCACTGGGCGCTTCAAACGATCCATAGCGGCGAGCTCGGCCGAGTTCGGGGTGGCGCGTTTCGCCGTGTGATAGCCAATCCCATCTGGATGGCGAATTACTGGTCGCCCGACCATGTCGGTGGACCAATGCTCGACCTGCACGTGCACGATGCGCATTTCATCCGGCTCTTGTTCGGGATGCCGCAAGAGGTGACAACCAGCGGTCGAATGCGAAACGGCCTGCCCGAGTTTTGGCATTCGCAATTCTGTTTTTCCGTTCGAGATTTGGCTGTCGAAGCCACCTGCGGTACGATCGACCAACAGGGTCGGCCGTTCACCCACAGCTTCGAAATCCACTTAGAGAAGGCGACGCTGGCATTCGACTTCGCCGTCATCGGCGGGGAAGGGCGGTATTTGTGCGAACCGATGCTGCTCGATTCGCAGGGAGGTGTCCAACGGCCCGAGTTAGGCGGCGGCGATCCCATTGAGGCGTTCATGGGCGAATTACGCGAGGTGACGGACTGCGTTCGCGATGGCCGACCGTCGGAGATTCTCGGTGCCATCCTCGCCCAAGACGCCATGCGGCTGTGCGAAGCTCAGGCCACCAGCTTGCAAACCGGAAAGCTGGTGCCCGTCGTTACATAGCCCAGCCATCTTGGCTGGGCTTTGCGAGCGGCGTTGATTCAAAGTCGCCGACCCAGGACGGCTCGGCTATGTATAATTCGGCATGGCGCTGCTGATCGACGGCTACAATTTGCTCAACGCCACTGGCATCTTCGGCGAAGCCGGTCCCGGCACGGCTCTCCATCGCACGCGGCTGGCGTTCCTGAACTTTCTGGCAGAGTCGTTCACCAAGCGCGAACGCAATGGCACGACGATCGTGTTCGATGCTGCTGCGCGCCACCGGGGCTGCCGCAAACCATCATGCACGACGGCATGACAATTCATTTTGCCCGACGGCACTCCAGCGCGGACGCGATGATCGAAGATCTGTTGGAGGAATGGAAATCGCCTCGCACACTTCTTGTCGTTTCGAGCGATCACCGTGTCCAGCGCGCTGCTCGGCATCGCGGCGCAAAATTCATCGATAGCGAACAGTGGCACGCCGACCTCGTCGCACGTCGCCGAAAACGAAAAACCGCGGGGAAGAGCGAGACCGCGAAACCCGTGGGCCGACCGACACCGGATGAACTGGCCTATTGGCTCAATGAGTTCGGCGAAACACCAGACAGTAAGGACGATTTCGAAAATCCGTTCCCGCCTGGTTACGCGGACGACGTCGAACAAAAGCCGTAATCAGCAGAGTGCTTGAGTGATTTCGACCCTGACCTCCGCGTCCACAAGAGGCGCCCCTCAATGCTCGGCCGATGTTCCTACGAGCCGCAACTGTATTTCGTGCTCGGTGTCCGATTGGTCGGAGAGAGCTGCTACAGCCCAGCGTGACAACGCCAAGAGCGGCACAGCAGTCGCATGCAATTCGTTTTGGAAATAGCGCTGCGACTCCGCGTCCCAGTCGAAAAAGCTCGAATCTGTCCAGCGACCGTCGTCGTTTTGAGAATCGATCAAAAATGTGACGGCCCGTCGCACCGTCGCATGCGTCGCGTGACCAGCGTCGACCAGCACGAGGAGGACCAGTGCGGTAAGCGTAATCGACGCCGTGTCATCTGCATTGATCTCTCCGGATAATGCTCCTTCACTCCAACCGCCGCCGCGATGCTGTTGAATGATGAGCCAATTCACGCCGGCAATAAACTCGTCATCGTCAATGGCTACTCCGGCCGCCAATAAGCCACGTAAAGCACATGCCGTAGCCGCGACTTTTCTCGACTCGGCATCACCGGCCCAACCGCCATCCGCGCATTGAGCGTCGCGGAGAAAAGCCGCGGCCCGCTTTCGGGCCTCTCCGGCGTCACGTTTCTCAATGGCTCGCAAAGCGTCCAGCACACGACACGTCATCGTCAAGCTGCTAATTGGTCGCTTCGCGCAGTCAATGCCTTGTTCACCCCAGCCACCGTCCGGATTTTGACGCAATAGCAGTTGTTGGACGGAGTTTGCCACCAGTCGATGAATGTCGGCATCGGCAGCGGCTGCCTCGGTCGACTCGTCCTCGAACGAGTCCCAGTAAAGCTCCATATCCGGCGGCAGTCCACTATCTGCAGCAGTAACGTCGCGGTATTGTGCGACCATCAGCCAGTTGCAAAAGTCCGCTAGCCTTGGCAACGAGGGGCCTATTTCTTCCAGCGCTTCAAATAGATTTCGCACGGCACGCACGATAGCCGCGTGATCCCATGTCGTGCCACTCTCCAGAAGAGATCGCGCGACCAGGGCCGTATCCTCCCCTGCGGCTGTGGCGGGTTGGGGCAAAACTGTGTTTGCATCCTTGTCATCGAACAGCATTGAGTCCAGTTGCTCTTCACAGGCTTTCAATTCATAGCTGTTGTAATCGAAGCCCATCGCTTTCAGCGCGAACATGCGCCAAACAAGTTCTTCGAACCTGAGCTTGCGAAGAGGATCGCTTGCACAACACCGTTGCAACTGTTCTTCTAGCTGCGTTGTGGCACGTAACCGCGGCTTCCAACTGCGACGTTGCATCCAGCGAGACGCGATCGACGTCAGTCTCCGCGCAATCGGCGCTGCGCCGCTGCGTCGCAACGAAAGGTCGATGGCCTTCCATTCACTCGGGTGTTGTAGGAAAAGTTCCCTCACCCCGCGTTCGATACCGATATTTTGAGTTAGCTGGCGCGAGGCGATGATCGCCACCGGACCGATCAAAGCGGAGTCTACATTCGGCGGCTTTGTGTCTGCCTGCACCGGTGGGCAAACCTCATAGCTAGTCTGACCGAACATCGCCAACAAATAGCGCGTCGTCGCATCTGTAGCGTCTGCGCCTCCATATCGGCGAATCGCCGCCCTAGCACGTGCCATGCCATCAGAACTTGGGTCAACTCCTACCAGCTTTAGCGCAAAGTACGCTTGCACGCTGGTGCTCAGGTCAACCGATCCATCAATCGATCGGGACCAGCCGCCGCCTGGCAACTGTAGGTCCAGAACCCGCGCGGCACACCGTTGGGCAAGCTCGTCACGCTCGCGCTCAGTAAAGGCCAGCCAGAAAATCAACAGGCTGGGAAGCGAAGCATCGGTTGACTGTCGTCCCTGCCATGAGCCATCGCGTTGCTGCTCGCTCAGTAGATAGTGCCGTGCCCGCAGAATGGCGAGGCGTACCGAGCCCGTCAACTCGCTGCAAAAAAGAGGCGCTGAACGCTTTTCCGTAGCCGAATGCGGGTAAGTATCCCGCGAGAACGGTTGAACAAGTTCCATCGAGTTCATGTGTGCTGCTCGCGATAGCGGCGGTCATCCCTGACGTGCACGGTCCAATAGCGGACCAGAGCAGCTTACGGCAGTGATATTCGCGCACGCAAGTCCATAGACTTCAACCGCTAGCATCGCTAGCATCAGCCGGCGACGATTACTCTCCAGCGGACTGGGTCGTGATCGGCAACCGGATGGTGATCTCTGCCCCAATGCGGCGCTGTGCAACGACGACTTGACCGCCATGATCTGTCACGATTCGCCAACACTTTGACAACCCAAAACCTAGCCCTCGACCAGCCTCTCGTCCGCTAAAAAATGGGTCGAATAGGTGCCGGCGGACCTCTTCGGAAATGCCCGGGCCATCGTCACTCACGATTATCTCGGCCCAGTCCTGATTGTTGCGCGTGGCGATGAGGACGTGCCCGCCGTTCCCAGCCGCCTCCAGCGCAGTTTTTGACGACTGCGCCCATAGCAACTCCAAGCTGCGTCGTGTCGGCCGATACGAAGATTCGTTCTGATGCAGGTGAAATATCGAGCTCGACGTTGCCCTCGGCGGCCAGTTCGTTCAACTCGTCTACGATCGTTCTCGCCGAATCATTAAGGTTGCAGGTTGTTCGATTCAACTTCGGTGGTCGGGCAAAAAGCATCAAGTCGGCGATCATTTCGTGTGCCCGCATGGCCTGCCGATGAATGGCCAACAGCTTTCGTTGACGCTCAGGAGCCGCTTCATCTTCCAAAAGGGTTTGCGCCGCGCGGCGATGTTCGCCAGCGGATTGTTGATCTCGTGGCTTGCTCCGTAGGCGAGTTCTTTCAAGGATTCGAGCTTTTCATGCTCCAAACGGCGCTCGAAATCGGAAAGACGCCGTTCCGTCTCGGCAAGTTTCGTGGCCAATAACGGCAACCGCCAACCAATATCATTGACCGCTGAATCGGTCGCATCCGACGTGAGCGCGTCGGCCAACTCGGTCTCGAGATGTCCGCACAACCACGGCGCCGCTTCATCTACATGATTGATCGTGCGACATAACCGCGTTTCGGCTGTGCGCAATGCCCAGCTCGCGGCATTTTGATTGTTAGCTAGCGCGGTTGAGAGTTCACGAAATCGCGATGATTCGTCAGTTGAAAGAAGGGCCCGCTCTAGGGCCAGGGCGGTCGTATCGTCAATCGGCAGCAGGTCCGCCAAATCTTGTGCTGCCACTTCCGAGGGTAGCTGCAGGAAGAGCATTAGAAGTGTGCCAGTCTATTCGTCTAGCTATGCGGCACAGTTTCGACATCCAGCAATTGGCAAATACGATCGATAAGCGCCTCGACATCGAACGGCTTTTTGAGGAAATCATTTGCCCCGGCGTCTCGCAGTTGTTGAATCTTATCCTCTTCCACCATGCCAGAGATGCAGACGATCCGTACATCGTCCATGGTCTTTTCGCTGCGCACGCGCCGGCAGACTTCGATGCCGTTGATATCTGGTAGCATCACATCGAGCACAACCAAATCTGGGCGAAACTCCTTGATTAACATGCCCGCGCCGAAGCCATTGTTGACACTCCGTACCTCGAAGCGACCGTCGCGCTCCAATTGGTCGACGATCAGTTCCACCAAGTCCTCATCGTCATCGACAACGAGGATCTTCCGCTTGCCGCTATCCAGCGCGTCGGTCGGAATGCCGTTGTCTCGCATGAAGGCGTAGAGCTGATCGCGCGGAATACGCCGAAAACGGCTGCCGGGTACTCGGAAGCCTTTGAGTTGGCCGGAGTCGAAGCAACGAATGATCGTTTGCTGACTGACCTTGCAGATTTTGGCAGCTTCACCGGTCGTAAATACTGTTTTCATATTTGCTCAACCACCCCTCTCCCTAGTCGATGGTAAGACATTCCTTGCCCTCAATATGAGGCGGCGGTGTTCACCAGACCCACCGGCCAGCACATTTGAGCACGCCCTCGGCAAACTACCCTCTAGTACCGCAGAACCCTTAGTTAGCTGACATTTCCACAATTGTACGGCGGTCGCAACCAGCAGTTTCAACCACAGCTACCAAAGTTACCTGCTTTGCCAGATGTGAGCGAATTATATCGGAGCGCCGCGTCGAGTCAATATCGATGGTATTAACGTAAAGTCATTCTGCAAACAGTGTTGCGTAAAGTAGAACGCAAACCAGAATTTTTGCGAGCGACTGACGGACCGGAGCAGCTTTGGTCGACAGTTGTGCACCAATAGCCGCAAAAACGCTGGCAAATCCGCTCTCGCCTAGCCATTTTTGGCAGGGGAGCTAATTATCGGCACCCGCCCAGCCTGCCCGAACCTACGGCTTACCGCCGTGTGGCGACGTTGCCCCTTCCATCAAGATGCACAATCAAGAGGGCCACATCTGCCGGCGTAATGCCGCTGATTCGGCCGGCCTGGGCCAAATTTCGCGGTCGAACGCGGTTGAGTTTCTCCCGTGCCTCCGCCCGCAGTTGTGCGATGGCATCGTAACGGAAGCTGTCCGGAATTCGCTTTTCTGCGAGCCGTGCTTGCCGTTCGATTTCCGTTTGTTGTCGTGCCACATAGCCGGCGTATTTCAGATCGAAGACGACCTGCTGTGCAATGCGCGAGTCCACCGGTCCTAGTTCCGGCATCTGCATCACAATATCAACCCAGGTTACCTCCGGTCGCCGTATGAACTTCGAAAGAGCGACGCCCTCGAGCGTCGCTGTATCCAGCAATAGATTAATACGTTCGATTTCAGCGCGCTTCTGGCGCAGACGCTCCCATCGATCGGTGCCAACGAGGCCGCGATCATGTGCCAGGGGCGTTAGCCGTCGGTCGGCATTATCGTGCCGCAGCAAGATGCGGTATTCGGCCCGGCTTGTAAACATGCGATACGGTTCGTCAACGCCGCAGGTGACCAAGTCGTCGACGAGCACGCCGATGTACGCTTCGTTTCGATCGAGGATCAGCGGTTCACGTCCGAGCAGATTGAGTGCCGCGTTCGCACCGGCGAGGAGCCCCTGGGCAGCCGCCTCTTCGTATCCCGTCGTCCCATTGATTTGCCCTGCGAAGTACAAGCCGCCCACCTGCTTTGTTTCCAACGTGGCCCGCAGTTGGTCAGGCGGTGCGTAGTCGTATTCCACCGCGTAACCATAGCGCATGATTTCGGCGCGCTCTAAACCGGGGATCTCGCGAAAGATGGCGTCCTGCACATCACGCGGCAAACTGGTGGAAACTCCGTTGACATAAACTTCGCGCGTACGCCGTCCTTCTGGCTCCAAGAACAATTGGTGCTGCGTCTTCTCGGCAAAGCGGACGACCTTGTCTTCGATCGATGGGCAATAGCGCGGCCCGCTCGACTCAATCTGGCCACTGTACATAGGCGCCCGATGCAAGTTGGCGCGAATCAACTCATGCACGGCTTCATTCGTGTGGGTGATGTAACACGGCAGTTGCTCAACCTCGAGGCCGTCTGTTAGAAACGAAAAAGCCTCGGGCGCGTCATCCCCAGCCTGTAATTCCAAACGGCTGTAGTCGATCGTGCGACCATTGAGCCGCGGTGGCGTGCCAGTCTTGAAGCGGTCGAGCCGAAAGCCCAATCTCGCGAGTGCGCCACTGATCCCGCTGCTCGTGCCTTCTCCGGCGCGTCCACCAGGCGTTTTTGCCTCGCCTGTGTGCATCAGCGCCTGCAAAAACGTGCCGGTGGTTAGTACCACCGTGCGCGCTCGATACACCGCATCGCCACGAACGCGGACACCGGTAATCCATTGTGGCAATGACGAATGCCGAACGACGAGTGACGAATCTCGTTTGGATTGCTGTTCGACATTCGTCATTCGATCGTCGTCATTTACCTCCGTGAGCAGGTCCTCAACCACCTCTTGCCGCAAGGTTAGGTTCGGCGCTTCTTCGACCAACCGCTTGATTTCGGCCTGATACGCCTTCTTGTCCGCCTGCGCCCGCGGACTGTGCATCGCCGGGCCTTTGCTTCGGTTGAGCATCCGGAACTGGATGCCCGTCGCATCGATGGCCCGGCCCATCGCCCCACCGAGGGCATCGATTTCCCGGACGATTTGTCCCTTACCGATGCCGCCAATTGCCGGGTTACAGCTCATCTGGCCCACCGTGTCGCAATTGGTCGTGAGCAGAGCGGTCCGCGCTCCCAACCTCGCCGCTGCTAGGGCTGCTTCTGTGCCAGCGTGGCCCGCGCCAACGACGATCACATCAAATTCATATTCGTTCGCGGCCATGCTGTTAGCATACCGCGACGCCATGACTGTCGCTACGACTTCGCAAACCGCTTCAGCGAGAGAAAATCGATGGACAGTTCGGTTCCAGCGTCAAATGCCAAGTCCGCTAATGCGCGGCCAAGTACGGGGGCAAACTTGAAACCATGCCCGGACAACCCAGCGGTGAGAAACGTGTTGGACAGGGCAGGGTGCCGATCGATGATAAAATGCTCATCCGGCGACATCGTGTAAAGGCACGTTGCGTGGTCGGCCACGCGCGACGAGACATTGGGCAAGTGAAACGCGAGAAAACCTTCCAGTCGCTGCTGCTCAATACGATCAACCGTGCGATCAACTACCAATGGATCATTCACTGTTGGGCCGCCGGAATGTTCGGCAACTTTCACTCCCCGAGCGTCGAGCTTCGGGAAGCCATAGAATACGCCGTCACTAGATTCAAACAGGAATACCGGCATGCCGTTGGCGACCTCGTAACACGGAGCTTCGGTTTTAAACCAAAACAACGACTTGCGGCGAACGTTGAGCGAGAGCTTTAACTCGGCCAGCAATCGTCCTGCCCAAGCTCCAGCCGTTACAATCACACGTGATGTGTTGATTACCGTTCCGTCCCCAGTTCGCAATCGCACGCCGTCTTCCCCCTCTGCTAGTGATGCGACCTCGGTATCGAACAGAACCTCGGCGCCGGCCGCTCTTGCGGCATCCAAATGGGCTTGCACGCAATCTTCAACCAGCAAATAGCCGGCTGTCGGTTCAAACACACCAACTACTCCTTCGCCTACGCATACTCCTGCCCACCGTTGCTCGATTTCGGCTGCCGTCATCGGTTCAACGGTGAGGCCGTGCTCGTCGGCAGCCCGCAGCACACCTGGCACTACGATTCCCTCAGATGGGCCGACTTCAATTAGTCCGACTTGGTAAAAAAGACGACGCCGCGTGTGCGCTTCCAAGTCGTGCCATTCGCGATAGCTTTCTCGCAACAACGGCACATAGTCGGGGTGCTCGAAATAGGCCTGACGGATTACCCGCGTGTGACCGTGCGTGCTGCCATGATCGTGCGGCGGACGGAAGCGATCGATTCCAAGAACGTGAACGCCGCGCCGAGCAAGATGATACAGAGCGGCGCTGCCCACACCGCCAACCCCGACAACAACGGCCTCATAACGTTTCATGACGGCCTATTGTAACGACTTGGATCCGCAGTCGAACCTTGGTAACATTCGGCTAACGGTGACGACGCAGAACTATCGCGCCCCGGCACCTACTTTCGCCCGCTGCGAATTTCAAACGGCGCGGTCGCGTGACCAAGCTTGTCACTTTGCCGATCCTTCACGACCAGCTCCAGGCGGTAGCGGCCGGGCATCAGGTTTTCGGGCAAGGTGAGCCCGAACCGAATATGAAAGTCCCGCCGTCGGCTGCGGCAACAATCGTCGACCTCCGGAAACTCTCCGCCGCTCAAGCGTGTACCTTTGTCGTCCAATAGTTCATAGGTCGCACCGAGCAACGTGCAGTACCCCTTTTCGGTCGAAGTGCAGTGATAATTCTCCACTTCGACGTACAGCGACACCTGTTGGCCGGGAGAAAAAATATCGGCATCATACGGCTCAAACGAGCCGTAACCATACACATTCTTGCAGAACGAAAGGTCTCGCAGCGAGAGCGAACTCATTTCGCGCAAATGGGAAACAGCTTCGTCCAGATGCACCACAGCCGCCGCTGCTCGGCGCTATCGTCTGGCTGACTGTGATGATCTAAAAACGTTGCGAGGGCAAAGAATTGTCGCGACCAATAGTCTTGCTCGGCGGGTGAGATGTGTGGGATCGGCTCAAGCGCCCCTTCGGTATCGCCGGCAAGCAGCCGCAGCATTCGCAAACTCACGTGTTGGTGAATTTCGGCCGTTGTTGCCGGCGAAGATGCAACACGATGGCTCAAATCGTCGGCAGCCTTACGCACCAATTGTTGCCAACTCTCATCATCCGTTGAACCGGAGGAATCCGCTTCGCTAATGTGACTAGACCCCTTACTAGCGGAGGGCAGCGACGATCTTGCAGCCGCCTCGCCGGTTTCGATCTTTGCCAGCGCTTGTGCGGTATCGCCTGATGCTTCCGCCGGCGCCTGAAATGCCGCTTGTTTGACGTCGGCCTGACCGGATGTACGAATCGGCTGTGTGGGCCCATTGGCGGCGAACTCGGCCGGCGCTTTCGCTACTGGCATTGTCGCGGGGTTCATGTCCGTGGGATTCAGAGTCTTCGCCGGCGTCGATTGCGCGAAAACTGGAGCGCTCTCGGCGCTCGCGTCATGCGGATCTAAAAGTGTACCGATGCGAGTCGATGGCCGCTCATGATTCGAGTCCAGATTGGGCGGCACCAGCGGCGTCGATGTCAATCGCCGCGACTCCTGCCGCACGTCGACCGATGACGCAGGCCGTGCTTCCGCCGTGGATTCATCACTCCCTGGGTGTTCCTTCGCCTCCAATTGTTCGTGATACGCCAGCGTCGCCCGGAACTGTTCCGCGACCAACGGCCAGGAATCAGGCGGAGTTTGTCGCAGCTTTTCGAGCAGCTTCGGCTCGGCGTCGGGATCCAGAGCGCGGACCTGTTCCAATTTGTCCAGGACACCGGTCATGTCCGACTGCGCATTGGCTTTGCTGGGATCGGGGATTGGCGGCCGAACCGCCGGCGGTGTGGATGCAGCCGCGGCTGAATTGCGCGGCGTCGTGGTCCTTGTCATGGGCGCCGACCAGGGCGTCATGCAGCCAGAGGTCATCGCCAGAAACGCGGCGATGACCAGCTCAAGAATCGTGTTGGTGCGCCCTGATTGCATACGATGATCCGACGACCTGCCGTGGTTGGCGTTTTCCGCCGTATGGCGGGATGACAGCACTCTGCGTCGACGATGGGGGCCGAATCGTAGAAGAACGCCACCCCACTGGCAAGTTCAGGCCGTGCGGCGTTTGGCTGCATCATCGATTCGTCGCGGGAATTCTTTTAGCGCTAGCAGTTGCGCTGGCGGCGCCGAGCTGCACGATCAAGCGTTCAATTTCGATCCGCGCCCGGTCGTCGGACGAGTTGTGGCTCTTGATCGCGAGATCGGCAGCTAGCAGCCACTGCGTCAGCGCGAGCGCGGCGTCGCCCGATTTGCCGAATTTGCCGTTCCGCGTCGTTCAGCTTGAAGGGCAGCACGCCCGCCTGAGCCAGCGCCTCGCGGGGTGGCAAGCGTCGCCCGTCCGCTATGGCCGCGTCGATGAGATCCATTGCGCTTGCGAATCGCCGCAGCGAGGAAGCTATCTGCGGCAAGAGTCCGTGTGGCTTTTCGCCGGAAGCAATCAAGCGGTCGAGTTGTGCGAGGGCATCGGCCGCGCGTCCATCGGCAACCGCGTCGACCATGTCCCACGTGGCTCGCGTGCGCCAACCGCCGACGTTTTCGCGCACCAGGTTGACGTCGATCACCCTGTTGTTGTCCACGAGCAGCGCGAGCTTGGCGATTTCCTGGGCGAGAATGCCTGCTTCGGGCGGCACGAGTTCCACGAGTGCGTCGGCCGCCAATGCGTCGAGCTTCACCTGATATTGGTTCTTCGCGCTGCGTCAGCCAGGTTTTCAATTGCCGTTCGTTGGGAGAATCGCATTGAACTGCGAGTCCATTGTTGGCGACGAGTGCTTTCGCCAAACGCGTATTGCTAGGCCACGTTTTCACGTCGAGCACGAGCACGCCACGGGCTGGCGGTGCGACGTAAACTTCGAGGTCGCTGCGATATTCGGAAACGAACGGGTCTGCCTCCTCGATGATGACCAACCGCTGGCCGTCGCCGAACAACGAAACCGTTGCCAACGCGTCGCGGACATCGCGGAGCCGCGCTTCTCGGCCGGCGAAGGTCGTGAGGCCGAAGTCATCCTCGCCACCGCCCAGCACCTGCCGCCGCAACGTGTTGAGTGCTTCTGCCTTGAGAAACGCATCGTCGCCGTAGACCACACATACGCCGGTCGGTGGGTGTTTTTCGGGATGCGCCAAATAATCGAGCGCAGTTGTGACACCGGCTTTTGCAGTTTTCTTGGCCATCACGTGCAGTGTAGTGGTTGGATCGACAAAGAGGCAACGTACCGGAAACGTCGCGGTTTGGCGGGAAGATTGCTGTTCAAGTCGATGCCCTGGGGTGAACGGAGGTGGTCGTAGTTACAAGTGCGCAAAATTCCTCCCCTGGATTTTGCGCACTTGTCGCGCATTTGAGACAGAGGGACACCATTTAGGTAAAAATCGCGCGTAGCGGCAGCCGATTCGCGTCATTTCTTTTGCGCAACACGCTTGCGACACACGAGGGACTCCCAAAGCACCCGAGTTTTGCCCTTTTCGGACGCGCCAATCGGCCGATGGCGGGTCTGACTTCTATATCAGTTTTCTCAAAGAACGAACGCCAGTTTTCGTGCAGAGAACGAGTGTATCAAGTGGGCCATGGATTACTAGATTCGATTTTCAGCCACCTAGAAGGGCGCTTTGTGTAAGTTTTTCCGCCGAGAAACGGAACCTACGTCGAGGTGCTCGTTATGTCTGATTAACGGTTGGGCGTATGCAACGCAGGACACGCCCTCTTTACGTAGTTGAGCGATGGCGGCTTAGCCGCTCATCAGTCCGTCACCGATGGAGGAATCTTGGCCGCGGAATGGGCGCGGCGAGCAACAAAAGCCCGTGTCTACATCACTGCGGCCGACGAGATGCCGGGAAGCTCTCTCTGGCGATCGACACTGCCGGAGGGGTATGCTTGACGATAAACGATGCTTAGGCACGGCATTCGCCGTACATGGAGCGACCTGGGATCCTGAGTCGCATTTCCCGCGAAAAGAGTGATCTTCAGCTGTGCTATGTGCGGATCGGTACAGGCGAGCGCGCCAAAGACGCACGGGTGCAACGGCGACAAGAAGGACGAAACAGATTAGGGGAAGCGTCGATTCGAAAAAACAACAGGTCAAACTTCTGGGCTTGACAAATGTGACGTGCTGAGCTTCCCGGGCATGACTTTATTCATGTGCTGAAAAGCGCGTGCGTCGAATTGGAGATCGAGGAGTCGGTCAATTGACATTTAGAAGACGCAATAAGGAGTATCCGCATTCACATCGTGGACGTGCAGGTTAGTAGTTGTTAGCTGTTACATCATGGGTCGTTGTCCTGGTGCCATAGCAAAAAAGAGGTGCGTAATGAAACTATTCTTACCAAAAACGGTAGCCAGTTTGAGAATCTCACGTCTATTTTCAACTCAGTGGAAAAAGAAACCTCTTATAGCGACTATCGTTGTAGCTGTTGTGCTGTCGATGGGGATCGCACCGACCATTGCGACTGCGTCCGTCATTGGTTTCTTAGGAAACTTTGACGTGATCAACGATACGGGACAAACTGCCTATGGCTTTGAGATCGAATTGGAAGGCCTTCATAATTCTGACATTACCGATGTCTTTGGTGGCCCTGGGCGCGGCTTCCCCACTGGTCGTGGATTTGATCCTGCGACGAGCGTAGAGCGTTATGGGGCACCCACGATCTCTGAATACACGAATGGGGGAGTTTTCGGCACCCGGGTGACTTACAGCGCACTTTGGGACGGTACTAGTTGGGATTACAACACGCCGAGCGGGAACGTCGTTACGCCTGGTGATAATTGCTGGTCCGGTGGTGGCATCGGCTACGGCCCCAGTACGTCCTGCGATCATTTTGGAGTCGGCACGAGCGCCAATCCCACTAAAACCACGTATAGCTGGCTGCTTGAGTCTTCGCCTGGCGTGTTGACCAATGCCAACGGCGTCGTCCAGCTTCCTGCGCCGGTGTGGCAGGTTATTCCGGATCCAAACCCTGCCGTGCCCCCTCAAGTGGTCGCAAAAGTCGAGGCGCCAGAACCAGCCGGGTTCGAGTTCGGCGACGCACTGTGGGTAAAAGTGTTCACTACCGAATTTGAAGATCCGACTGAATTGGAAGATCTCGTTGGGGATAACCAGCATGTGCAACAAGCAGAAACCGAAATTGAGTGGCAACTATTGCAGAAGGAATTCAATAACCCGCTATCTGGACAACTTGAGAGCGGATATGGAGTTCCCATCGGCCCGAATGCGGCATCGATCCTTCGTCGCTACGAGTTCTATGAGTTCAGCGGAATGTACGACCCGGAAACGCATGAAGCGCAGTTCGAACCGCCATACGGGGATTCAAATCCAGGCCCCAATGATATCGGCGCGTACCTAGGTTCGCAAAACGCAGCGGCCAATTTGCAAGCTGGAATCCCTGAGCCTCAAACAAGCGTTCTGGTGCTCGCTGCATTGGGCTTGCTGAGCGCTTTGATCCGACGTCGGAAGGGTAGTGAGACCCATACCGTTGTCGTTTGAGGACTGGACGCGTATCGCGCGAGCTCCGAGGGCGGCCGGTATGAAGATGTGGTGTGGCGGACAACACCCAGTGCGCGCCCACGCCGTGGGTTGGAACTCGTAACAGCACGAAGATGAGATCCAATTGGAGCGATGGTCCGGATGTGGAGTTTTGATTTGCTTCCGATCGATGCCGGAGCTAGCGCGATCGTCGTCCATTGAATCGGAGCTGCCTAATGAGCAACGCCAAGTGCACAAACCGTATCCCAAGGAGTATGAGAACAATGCGGCTGAGTATTTCAATACTGATTGCGATGATCCTCTCGATCTCCCCGACGCTGGCTCGTGGCGGAATCCTCCTCATGGAGGGGAACCGGTATGAGTTCGGCTTTGATTCGCTCGCCGTGAATGGGCCGGATACGGGCGTGAACCAGGCGGGTTTCACAGCGTATCTAGGAGGCAATGCCCTCGACGCGGGCGAGGATGTCCGAGTCCAGCTATACACGAATGCTTTTACTGATCCAGCATTCTTTTTGCATGACTTCACCACGCCGACGAGCACCGACTTCGCCGCCACTGTGGTCAACCCAACCGCCTGGCAGGATCTCCAGGGGAAGCTGGCCTTCACGATGATCGCAGGCTCGCTCGACCTGGATCGACTGCAGGCAAGGGTCGTTCGCGACGGCCAGCTTTACGAAGGGGACGTCGCCTTGTCCGCGGTCCCGGAGCCTGTTGCTGTCAGCTTAACGTTGCTCGGCGCCTTGTTCGTTTTCCTAGTGTGGGCGGGACGGCTGCGGTCGCTGAGCTTGGATGTCTGTCGGCTTTGAATATAGACGATAAGTGGTTCTCGGCTCCCTCTGGGAGCGAAGCCCTCAAATGGGGCACGGCGATGGGTTTTGCCGTTATTGCTGAATTTGTTCTTTGCTTCGTGACCACCACCTTTCTGCTGACGCCCGGCGGACGCAGGTGGTCTAGGTTAGTGGCCAATGACGAACCCCTATTTGGCCTCCGCTGTCAAGAGAGCGTACGGGATCTGGTCCCGTTTTTTCTGGCTTTGTTGACTCGCTTTCTGGTTGGGTCCCGAGTGCGTGTGCCTCGGCGGCCTCTGCAGTGTCAATGAGCGGCTCGAACGGGTATTGGCGAAGTGACTCGGATCGAAACGGCTTTCGGACTGCGCGTGCGTTTCTCACTTGCAGTTACATCAAGCCAATCGGCGTGATGCACTCAAACCCCTATCCGACGGTCGGCCCCGGCCGGCAGGGAGCTGGCCGAGACAGTGGCACGAACGGCAACATCGCCGTCCTTGAGTGTGCCACGCCGTAGAAGCACATCGTTTCCCTGAGCACCGTCCATTCATACTTGGAGTTCATCCCACGCTTGAAGGTAGGAGTCTTAGTTCGTGTTGGGCTCGGGCCAGGGGCAATCACGCCTTTTCGAATCCATCATCAACTTTCGCATCATCTATAAGTGTGGGCGCCGGCGGCGGTCCAATCCGACCGAGCAGGTTCTGGGTCTGACGCTATCCAATATCGCTTGGGAAAAAACGCCTGATCCATTGTGTGACCTGAGTTCGTCCTAGCGGCTCCACCGCCGGCCCCGCTTAGCTGGCGAAGAACTTCACCGCATCAAAGGGTTCCTTTCGCTTAAGCATCTGATAAACGGCGCGGGCGATCTTCCGCGCCAGCATCGTCATGGCTCGCGCCTTGCCGTACTTCTTCTCCTTGCGTTTCAGGAATGCCTTGGCGTCGTCGCTGTTGCGAAGCATCCAGAGGACCGCTTCCGAAAAAGCCCACTTCAAGTGCACGTTACCGATCTTGGCGCCACCGTGTCCGGTGACCTTGCCGTCGCTGGTCTGCTTCGGCGTGACCAGCCTGGCGTACGACAAGAAATCTCCGACGCTCGCGAAACGGTCGATCGTGTGGATCTCGTACAGCAGCACTAACGAGAGGATCTTGCCGATGCCAGGGATTGTTCGCAGTAAGCGGCAAGCCCGGGGATCATGCAACGTGGCCTGTCCGCACGAGGTTCGTCTCCAGTTGCTTCAGGAGCTGGTCGTAGTGTCCGACCGTTTTCAAGTCGGCCTCGACGCTGAGTCGCACACTCGGCTGCTCAAAACGATCGAGCACGTCGCGGTTGCTGGCATACTGCAGCATCTTCTCGAACGGATCGTGATTGTACTGCTGGTTAGTCGAGCTGCACGTGCGCCAACAACTCGCTGCGGCGTCGGACAAGAAACATTCGGCGTCGGACCAAGTCGCGGGTGGCGCGCATCTCACGTGGGTAGACATAGCTCAGCGGAAAAGTTCCGCCACGCATCAGCCGGGCGATCTTCTCGCTGTCGAGCTTATCGTCCTTCTTCTTCCCTCCATGAATGGCCTTCATGTACAGGGCGTGGCCGAGGATGAACTTGATCTTCTCTTCCAGGCAGAGGTCGGCCAGCCAGTACCAGGTGAACATGCACTCGGCGCCAACGACCAGGTCGTCACGGAAGCCTTCGATGGCGCTCAGGAAGTTGCGCGGCTTGGCCCGGATGTTTCGGTGGAGAAGCGTGTTCCCCTCATGATCGAGGATGCACAAGTACATCCTTTGGGTGTGCAGATCCACGCCGCAATAGAACGCGTGTTGCTCGTTGTAGAATCTCATCTTGGTCCTCCTTGGTAAAGGTTCCTTGAGTCTTCGAACCATTCCAAGACTCAAGCTGACCTAGTAGACCAGATGCTCTCTCCAACGAGGCCATAATGAGAATCCGTCCTAGGACACGAAGTAGCGGTTGAGTTGCCCTGGATGACGGCGAACTTGTGAGCTTCGGTCGCCCCTGTCGCAGACATTATTGCGGTCTACCAGAAACTGCGTTGGCAGCGACACACCGATGTAGAACATCCGGCAACGGGCCAAAAGATTAAGAGCCTATCCTAAAACCGTCTCGGAGAGGGGGACCACCCCGAGCGGATGGTGCCCGCCCCATTTTGCTCCGAGGACTCCGCAAAATTGGGACAGTCCCCGACGGTTTTGTAGGCTCTAAGCGGGAGTACGTCCGGCTATTGGCTATTGCCGCGTTGCGGCTTGAAACGAACCGGCGGCTGCCGCCGCTTATTGGTTGTCACCGCTTGGCGGTTTGAACGGCGCATCGGTTTGCGCGGCGAGTTGGTTGTCGTGCGCTGCGCGTTGGTGACGGCACGCGGAGCGTGCCTACTACAGAAGCGCGCACCGATTTCATGGGACATTGTCGGCCGTCACGGCATAGATGTTAGCGTGGCGGGCAATGCCCGACACTGCTTTGCGCCAAGGGTGCGGTCGTGCGCAAGCGGCCGTGGGTTGCGGGCTGTTGAATTCGATCGACTCGCGGGTTTGGAAGGCGACGAGGTTGCCGGCGGTATCGCCGGCTTCGATGCTCACTTTTCGAATTCATCTGAAACAGCGGCCTCCTCTGTCGTAAGAGGAGTAGCAGGCCGACAAACGTTGATAACGCTACTCTCTGCGGGCAGTGATGTCATCGTGGCCGCAGAGAATTCGTTGCCCAGATTGTCGGGTTACACCTTTTTTACACCTGGTGTAAGGAAAACGATTCGCATGATCGCTCTCTCTTTCTACCTTCCTTTCCAAAAAGAGGAAAGAAACGATGAAGAGCCGACACGCACGCAACAGTTCTAAATTCCGCCGCTATTTTGAGAACCTGGAAGAGCGACTAGCCTTCTCCGTCGCTCCCGCGCCTGTGGTGACCTCGATTCCGATGGACACCAGCATGGAGGTCGACTATGCACAGGTTGCCGCCGGGATTAATTACGACGCCCAAACGGGGACCGTCAACATCTACGGCACGGACGGTGATGATAAGGTCCAAATCTCGCAGTCGACGATTCAGGTCGACATCAACACGCCGCCGATGGTGATAACCCATGTCACTCTCGGACAATACGAGATGGTTGACGGCGAGCGGACATTTGTCGTCACCGACTCCCAACAACTCTTCCAGCACGTCAATCAGGTAAATTTTTGGGGCTATGGCGGCAATGACGAGTTCTACAACGGCACATCGGTTCCTTCGACGGCTCATGGCGGAGCTGGAGACGATTTGCTGATCGGCGGCAATGGAGACGACACGCTCAACGGAGATGGGGATAACGACAAGCTTTACGCCCGAGCCGGCAATGACTTGCTCAACGGAGGAGGGGGGAACGACATGCTGTTTGCGGCAGCCGGGAGCGATACCCTCAATGCTGGATCGGGTGACGACGTGCTCGTGAGTATTGGCGGCGGGTTCGCTACGCTAATCGGCGGTGCCGGCGTAGACAGCTTTTGGCTGGACACGACGGAGAACGTCGCTGACGCATCCATTTTGGAGGTTGCCGGCGCCAATGTCCACCAAGTTTCTCAGTTTATGTCGTATAGCTTCGACGGAGGACAGACTTTCACTCCGGTCGGGAAAGAATTGAACGGTGGCAATCTGCCTGAACCCGACGCTATCTATAATCCCGATAATCCAATCTCACTTCATCTTGAAAACTTTTATGACAATCCGCTGTTCGCCGCTAGCGGACCGAGCAAGGACGATGTGTTCCAGGGGGCAGTTGGCGACTGCTACTTCATGGCGTCGCTCTCGGCAATCGCGAATGCCGACCCCAACTACATTCAGCAGATGGTAGTCGACCTGGGTGATGGTACATACGCGGTCCGTTTTTACGATCAAGGTCAAGCGGTGTACGTCCGCGTGGAGGCCGACCTGTACGTGACCGATTCCGGTGATCTGCAGTACGCAGATTTGGGCCAAGGCGGTTCGGTCTGGGTTGCAATCGTAGAGAAGGCGTACACCTACTTCCGCAAGATGCAGGGCAGCTATGCGTCCATCGCGTCTGGGAATGGCACGCTACAAGATCACTTGTACCTGGAAAAAGCATCCTGGAAGGTGGACGACGGCATCACCGCCGAACAGATTATCGCGTGGTACAACAATGGTTCGCCAAGCGGTGCGATCAACGACGCAGTGCAGGCAGGCGCGTTCAGGATTGCTCAACTGGATGGACGCCCAGCTGGCGGCCGGACAGGCCGTCTATACCGGCGCCCGCTCGGGGGTTACGAACTGGACGCCCCTCCAAGTCGACGACCCAGCAACGGATGGCAACGAGAGCACTTTCCGCCGGGGCCAGCACATTTACATGGTCGACAGCATCCTGAAAGATGGCGATGGCAATTTCCTGGGTGTCAAACTACGGAACCCCTATGGAAGTTATCTTACACTTACCGACTTCACTCGGATTTACTTCTGCTTGAGCAGCGGCGCGTCGTGGCAAGTTTCGCCGGTCCCCGAGCCGGCTAACATGGATGACGCCATTTGGGAGGAGGAGTCGTTCATTCCCGTTCCCGGCGATCCGTACGCCGTACAACCCGTGGACGACGCGAGTATCTTCAAGACGATGACACGCACCACCATCCAGAGAAGCAGTCAGACGACTTACGATAGTCGTTTACTGCTTGGCGAACGTACTAACGGGCGAACGAAGAAGTCAGCGATTGACGCTGTGTTTGCCAGCTATTAGGAAGTCTGCAAAGGCGCCTTGCAACTCTCCAGGTTACTTGAGGGTGTGTGGAATTCGGGCGCTGAAAAACCTGGTAGCGGCGGAGCGGCTCTGCGAAGGGCGTGGTTGTCGAGCTTACAGTGACTTCCACACTCTTTCAGGGCGTTCCACCCGGAGTTCCCTGCCGGCCTCGGATAATTTGGCAATTACACGTCGGCGTCGTGCAACAGATTTAGAGCCTATCCCAGAACCGTCTCAGAGAAGGGGACAGTCCCATTTTTCCTCGCAGACTCGGAAAAATTGGGACAGTCCCCGACAGTTCTGGGATAGGTTCTTAGACTTCGAAGCGTCCCGTACCGACGATATTTCGGCTACTACTTCGGTTCGGCAGAGCGGAGCCGACCAGTAAGTTGCGGCGCGGAGAATTGGATCGGCTCGCGGGTTTGGAAGGCGGCGAGGTTGCCGGCGGTGTCGCGAGCTTCGATGCGGAGGTAGATGCGCGGGTACGTAGCGTTCGACGCGCCAGGCATATTCGCCGGTGTTCTCTAAGTTCGTGGCGATGATCGACCAAGGGCCGGTTGGCCGACTGCTGAAGAACAGGCCGATTGGGCGTGGTTCAAGGTTATTATCCTGAGCGCGCCAATGCAGAATGAGATGGTCGGCCAAATTACCCTCGCCGCGTTCGATCGAGGTCAGCTCAACGATCGGGCACTTCAAATCGACCGAAACCCACAACTCTGGTTCGTCGCCGGGGCGAGGCGGCACGATCGCTTCGCCAGTGGCCGCTTGCACGAGGATCTTGAATCCGTACAAGCCCTCACTGTCGATAGTGACTACTAGCGGGCTGCGGTTGTCATCGTCCACGGCGTATCGATTCCAAATCTGACCGCCATCGCGGGTGCCCCACAGTTCCACGCGGGCAACGCCGTTGCGGCCGGCATCCTCCAAATCGTATTCCAAGGCAAAAGTGCGCGAGCCGACACGCTTGGGCTCGGTCGCAGGGCGATGGGTTGGAGGCGTGTTCGTGGATGCGACGCTGGTGCTGATCGCCGCTGCGTCCAGTTGGCCGATGGGAACGAGTGAGGGGCCGTTGTTGGACTCAGGTTGTGTGTTCGCGACGGATGCCTGGCGGAAGGGTTCCAACGGCGCACATTGCGGACCAGACGACGATTGATTGGAAAGCGATGTCCAACCATTGTCGTTTGTTTTTACCGCGTCGGCGAATTGGGCATGCACGCGAGGCTGGCTGGGAGCGGCTGCATTGCTGAAGGGCACCGAACCAACGTTGAGCGCCGGTCCTGAGTCGATCAGCTGCGGATTGCCGTAAACGGTCCTGCCATCATCCGTGGATGTGTTTCCGCTGGTCCACAATTGGAAGGGAGCGCGGGCGACCGTGCCCGCCGGCCACGGTTGCGTCGCGGGCGTGGTGGCGGGTTGCATCAGAGCGGTGGCCGCGGAAGTCCATCCCGGCGTTGTCGGCACAAGGGGCACAGTCGCCAGCGGTGAAGCATTTGGCACATTCGGAGCGACAGAATTTGTTGGGGCAGCGAAGGGCGCTTGGGCTGCCGCGATGGGGCTCACGCTTGGCTGTGAAAGGAGTGGCCCTGTCATTATCGGAGCAGTCTCGACTGGGGTCTGATACACGGTCGAGTTGCCGGCGCGGTCGGAGATCGTGGCACGGATGGCTAGAGGCCGCACGCCGGCAGGCGGCTGCCAGGAGGCGCGGAGCAGATCAGAATTGCCTGCTCCCTTATCCCAGCTGGAAGCGGATTGCACTGAAACAGGCTGCCACTCGCTCGCGGCATTCATCTGGGCCTCAATTCTTAGCGATGCCGGGTCGAGGTTTGCGTCTGCAGCGCGGCACTGGATGTCGATCGCTCCGGTTTCGGTGGGGCGGGCGCGCAACTCGCCGATGCGTGGAATAGTGGTATCGACGATGACGCGCAGTTCGGGCTGCAATGGGCCTGCTGGCGACGTTCGGCCGCGGTTGTCCAACGTACGAACGGCAAACCAGTATTCGCCGTCTGCTTCCGCTCGATAATTGAAGGCTTTAACCTGCGGCTTGGCGTCGCTAATCTTCTGCCAACTCACGCCGTGATCTTTCGAGATGTAAAGCGAAACGGCCAGGGCCGAGGCGGGCTCGGCGGCCGAGTTCCATTTGTAGGGGATCAGGAACAGATGCTGCTTCCAAAAAATGGGTTCCGGCAGCGTGGCGGGATCAGCGGCAAAGGTCGGTCCGGTGGGCGCCATTTGCGCCATGGAGTTGTGTGCTGCTGTTGTTAAGAAACAGATCACGCAAAACGCCGCCAGGAGTAAGCCTCGGCGCAGCGCAGGATGGGCATCGCCCACCAGAACTTGGCGCGCACTCCGATGGTCGGAGCCTATCCTACAACCGTCAAGCGTGCAGCGCTGTTCTTCATGCCCCATACGACACCCGCCTGCGCAGTGATATTCACGCAGCCTCCCACAGTCCTTATCGGGAAGTACGGAAGAAGCTCTACACGTCAAAAAGGTCGCGTGATTAGGAGGGAATAGCCGCAAGCAGTATCGTTGTGGACCAAAATTTGCGAGTGGCGCATAATATAAGGACTGGGCAAGACTAGCGAGCTAGCTGAATTTTGCATCGGCACGCCGACTTGTGGCATGACCGAATTGTTTCGTCACCCGTTGTCTCAGGCCGCATTGTGGTTTGCGGTAATATTCGCATTAACGGCCCTAGCGTTCCTGGTGCTGAGAAAGTGGCGCGGTAGTGCCTATGAAGGCCAACCAACCGCCAGCGAATTGCTGACAAAGTTCAGAGAATTGCACGGTCGAGGTGGTCTGAGCGACGACGAATACCGAACAATTAAGACGAAGCTAGCACGGCAGATCGATGCCGAGCTAAACGATACCGACGAGACGAGTTAAGCACGCTTGCATCAATCGTTCCGGCACAACGGCTTGGTGCGATTGCAAGGGGCGTGCCAGCGGAACGGCGCTCGATTGCGAATCCGATCGGCGAACGAGGGCCGTCAACCGGACGTAGTGATTAGCGTGAATGGAAACAGTCGCGGCGTTGTCCGCCGCGGCGCAATGGCAACTGGGGACAAGGAAGCTCCTCCGGACGCACGCGTGCGAAGGGAGTCCGACGCAGGATGATGTGCCTCCTACGCTGTGGTAGGGAAGTAGACCACCGAACGTCATCATCCATCGGACCTAATTCGCCAACGAGCGAGTGACACCATAGGATATATCAGGCGACAAGTTTTCTCGTCCGAACGTTCGCACGAGTTTGTCGTCAACCGGGAAGGAGTTTCGAATGCCCACGGGCCGGGAAATCAGCGGCACACGCCGCGGCGGCACTACTAAGAAGAACGCGTTTTGTTCGTTCTGTCGTAAGAGTTATCGAGACGTCGGGCCCTTGGTCGAAGGGCCGGGCGACGTTTACATTTGCGGCGAATGCATCGAGCTTTGCCAGTCGATCCTCGACCAGGAACGTAAGCGACGAGGCACGAGCAAGCAGCTTTTTACGCGTATCCCCTCGCCCCGCGAAATTTTGGGGCAGCTCAATGAATACGTGATCGGACAGGAACAAGCAAAGCGCATCCTGTCCGTCGCCGTTCACAGTCACTATAAGCGACTAGTCGCCGCTGAGGATGACTCGGACGTCGAAATCGATAAGTCGAATATCTTGCTCGTTGGCCCTACCGGTTGCGGCAAAACGCTTCTCGCGCACGCTGCGCGCAGCTTGAACGTTCCGTTTGCAATCGGCGATGCCACCACGCTCACCGAAGCTGGCTATGTGGGTGAAGACGTTGAGAATCTGCTGTTGAAGTTGCTCCATGCCGCTGATTTTGATATTGAGGCGGCGCAGCGGGGTGTGCTCTACATCGACGAGATCGACAAGATCGGCAAGACAAGCCAGAACGTCTCGATCACGCGCGACGTCTCAGGCGAAGGCGTGCAGCAAGCGCTGTTGAAGATGCTTGAAGGCACCACGGCAAACGTTCCGCCACAAGGTGGCCGCAAGCATCCCGAGCAGCAATACATCCAGATCGACACCACGAACATCCTGTTTATCTGCGGTGGCACGTTTACGGGCGTGGACGACATCATCCGCAAACGCCTCGGCAAGCGGTCGATCGGCTTCACGCAAGACTCCAAGTCGCACACCGACCTGGGATTAGCAGAAACACTACCGCACGTGAATGCTGATGATCTGATCGAGTACGGCATGATCCCCGAGCTCGTGGGCCGGTTGCCCGTGGTCACAGCACTCACGCCGTTGGATGAAGAGTCGCTCGTTCGCGTCCTTACCGAGCCGAAGAACGCGCTCACGAAGCAATACGAACGGCTGTTCGCGATGGAAGAAGCCGGGCTGCAGTTTACCGATCAGGCTCTGCGCGCCATCGCCAAGAAAGCCCAAGAGCGCAAACGGGCGCTCGTGGTCTGCGGTCGATTATTGAGCACGTGATGCTCGACATCATGTTCGATTTGCCGGAACAACCGCGCGGCAGCCGCTACGTAATCACCGACGACGTGGTCCACGGCGAGAAACCGCAATTCGAGCAACCTCAAACGAAGAGTGCATAAATTAGTAGGACGCGTTGTTCGCTGACCACAGTCGAATCAATGAAAGCGGCAGCGAGAAACACGTTTGCGATTTCGACGGTGGCGGAGTCAATCTTCGCCGCCGTTTTTGTTGGTGGATATCCGGGAGAAGCGTGTTCGAACCGCTTGGCGCTGACAGTTCTCGGTGAATTGGGAATCGCAGTCCTTAGGTGGTTGCGGCGCCACCAGCTTTATTTCGGGAGCGGTGCTCCGCCGGTCCCTCTTTCGTCGCGAGGTTATGGGCCGAATTCACCAGGCCGACGTGGGTGAACGCCTGCGGAAAATTCCCGAGCATGCGCTGGGCACTCGGATCGTATTCCTCGGACAACAGGCCAACGTCGTTTCGAATGGCAAGCAATCGTTCAAACATCTCCGCTGCTTCGTCACGTCGCCCTTGCAGGGCGAGGTTATCGACGAACCAAAACGAACAAGGTAGGAACGTCGCCTCGCCGCTGGGTAAGTCTTCCACCGTTTTTTCCGTGGCGTAACGGTGCACGAAGCCGTCCTTCATCAGGTGGCGCTCGATGGCTGCGACAGTGCCCTTCATTCGCGCGTCGTCGGCTGGCAGAAATCCGACAAGTGGGATCATCAAAAGGCTCGCATCCAGCGCAGTCGCTTCCGAAGAACTGTACAAAGGAGCCGATTTGCCGATTGAATCCCTGGTCACAAACTTGTTGGTGTATCTGCTCGCGAATTTGACGCCAGCGATCGACCGGTCCCTCGCGATCGCCGGTCTCCACCGCCTTGATTGCTCGGTCAAAGGCCACCCAGGCCATCACTTTTGAGTGGGTGAAATGTCGCCGCGGTCCCCGGACTTCCCAAATCCCTTCATCCGGGCGCTTCCATGCTTCTTCCAGAAAGCGGAACAGCGACAGTTCAAATTGCCATGTTGGGTCGTTTTCCTGCAAACTCTTGCGCCGGCAGACATGCAGCAGATCGATGACCTCGCCATAGACATCAAGCTGAAATTGTTTCCAGGCCGCGTTGCCTGTCCGGACGGGACTCGAGTTTTCATAGCCATCGAGCCACTCGAGCTCGAGCTCGATCAGCCGCCGCGAGCCCAAGATGTTGTACATGATTTGCAGTTCCGACGGATGGCCGGCCACGGCACGCAGCAGCCAATCGCGAAATTCCTCCGCCTCCTGCTGATAACCGCTGTTGAGCAACGAATAAAGCGTGAACGTGGCATCGCGGATCCAACAAAATCGATAATCCCAGTTGCGGATGCCGCCGAGCTTTTCGGGAAGCGACGTGGTTGGTGCGGCGACGATGCCGCCGGTCGGCGCGAATGTAAGGGCTTTGAGCGTGATGAGCGATCGCTTCACCGCATCGCACCAGGGACCGTCGTATTCGCACCGCGACGACCACTCCTTCCACCACGTTTCCGTGTGCTTGAGGGCCTGTTTCACGTCGCGACGTGGCGGAGGTGATTCATGAGATGCGAACCAGGTGAGCGCGAATGGAACTTCTTCGCCAGCGGCAACGGTAAACTCAGCCACCGTGGTGAAGGCCTTGCCTTCGAGCGGCACAGGAGTGTTGAACATCAATGTATCGGGACCCGCGATGGCACGGATGCCGTGCTCAGTGCGACGCACCCATGGTACGATCGATCCGTAGTCGAAGCGGATGATAAGCTCCATTTTCATCCGCACTTTGCCGTGTTTGCCTACAACGACTCGTACGAGATCCGGTTGTTTATCGCGCGGCGGCATGCAGTCGACCACGGTCACGGCACCGTCAGCCGTCTCAAAATCAGTTTCTAGAACCAAGGTGTCGCCGCGATATCGACGTTGAGATTTGCGGATCGGGTCCGCCGGGCATAGCAGCCACCGCCCGTTCTCTGGACTGCCCAACAATGCCGCGAAGCAAGCGGCCGAGTCGAACCACGGAAAGCATAGCCAATCGATTGAACCGTCCAAACCGACCAAAGCAGCGGTCTGGCAATCGCCGATTAGTGCATAGTTCTCGATGGGTAAGGGCATGACGGGCAAGCCTTATGGTGTTTAATTGGAGATCTTTTTTCGGTCCGCAATATCGTGCGGGAGGCCGTCGCCTTCGGCCGATCGCTTGTTGACGATGGCGCTTGCTTCGAAGAAAAACCTTACGCACATTCGGGTGTTGTTGGCGTATGTTCTTTTCAATGCGGTCGAGGGACTCATCCAACTCGAGCGGCGTCAAACCGTTCCGGAATTGCACCTCCAAGTTAACGAGAATCTCGTGTGGGCCGAAATGCATTGTCAATGGCTTCTCGACTTGCACAACGGCCGAATCGTGCGCGGCGATGCGGCGGATATCTTTTACCATTTTGGGGTCGGCACTCTCGCCAATCAATAGTTTTCTGCTTTCGATGACGAGCAAAGAGGCAACTGCCATCAGAAGCAGACCGATAGCGACAGAAGCAATGCCGTCTGGATAAGGACTTTCGATCATATGGCCAACGGTAATGCCGACGAATGCGAAGCCTAGTCCAAGAATGGCGGCCGAGTCCTCCAGCAATACCGTCGCGAGCGTAGGGTCTTTTGTTTTGCGGATGGCTTCCCAGATGCTTCGGCCTTCCTGTTTTGCACGAAACGACGTGTAACCGAACCAAAGTGAGATTCCTTCGAACAAGAAACCACAGCCGAGCACGACATAGTTCCAGAATACAGAAGATGACTCCTGTGGATGAATCAAGTGCAGGATGCCTTCGTAGGTGGAGACGCCCCCGCCCACCGCAAAAATCAAAATAGCGACGATCAATGTCCAGAAATATAGCTCCAGTCCGTGACCGAAGGGGTGCTCGTCATCGGGCGGGCGTTTGCTTAAGTACCGGCCCAGCAGGAGCAGCAACTGGTCGAGTGTATCGACGCTGGAATGGATGCCTTCTGAAATCATCGCCGAGCTCCCGGAAAACGCTGCGGCAACAAATTTTGTGATGGCCAAGGCGCAGTTGCCACACAGCGCGGCAACTACAGCGGTAGACGATTCGCTTGCCATACGTCGCTCTCTGTCGCTGCCACAAAAAAAGGCCCGTTCCGCCACGAGGCGGAAAGGGCCCGTGTGCTTTCCGGTTTGCGTCGTTACGACGATTTGTGATCCGGTCGGCGATCGATCGTAACCGTGGTGCCGGCGACGGTGGCGGATTGGGCCATCACCAGCGGCCGGTCCTTGATCTTAAACGGAACCCCACGGACTGAGATTTTGGTGTTCTTCCGAAGATCCAGTTCTTGCAGTCGGTCGCTTCGTCCGAGATCCACCAGCCGCTGTTTCCCAGCGTTGGTCTTCAGCACGACGAACGTATGTTGCCGGCCCCCGACTCTTGTTTGGTGAGTATCGACGAGCGTACCGTTGAAGCTTCGTGCTTGCCGATCGATTTGGTGCTGCTTCTCTCCGCCGATTGTCACCGCTTGAGCGAGCAGAATCGGCTTGTCGCCGGCCTTCGTTATCGGTCCTCGGGCGGTGATGGCATCGCCTTTGGAAACATCGATGTCTCTCGATTTCGCCTTGGGGCCCAGATCGACGGCGATTGGTTCGCCCTTCTGCGGAGCGACTTCGGCAACAAGATGCGGGATACCCCGGACAGACACCTGCTTCGTGCGTTGGACGTTGCCGGTAACTTGTTGAGCTTTCGAGCTCTTGCGTTCTGGCTGGCTGCTGGCCTTGTTATTGGAAGCGAACTTTTTGCCGCTCTGCCCTCGGCTGTTTGTGTTATCCGTCCAGGTGTCGAAGGTGTAATGGTTGACGTCCTCGAACCAGCCATCGTTGTCCCAGTCGTGGTAGCTCGTGTACGAATCGTAGTCGCCGTCGCCGTCGTAATCGTAGTACGCATAGGCGTAATCGTAGTTCGGGCCGCTGCCTGAATAGAAGGTATACGGCGGGTTCCAGTAGTCATAGAACCAACTGTTGTTGGTGTTCGTGCCGGTGTTATCGGCGTACCAGTACTGGACGTCATTATCGTAGTCGTAGTCGTGCGAGTCGGAGTCGTATATTTCATCGTCCCATCGACCAAACTTTTCGTCGGTAGGGTTGTAATCATTGCCGTCCAACCATTCGGAGACGTCGTACCAAGCGTCATCCTCATAGTAGGGCGTTTTGTTCGTCCATCTTTCCGCGGCGCGCGTCGGAAACGAGATGGCCCCTATAGCGGCGCCCACTGTCAGCACAAGCAATGCGAATTTGTTTTGAAGCTGCATGTTCTCTCCTTTCTGCAATTCTGCAATTTGCTGGAATCGTAGAATTCAACGATGAGAAATTAGAAACAAGCCGGCCTATACCATGCGACACCCGAACCAAGTGGTGCAACGTCCGCGCCGAAGCTCCCCGGCTTCGAGAAAATTCAAGCGAATGAAAGTTGAAAATGCGAGCCACTTATCGGCGCCAACTTTTGCGGACGTTTGCTAGTGGGAAATTTTGTCCGGCGTAAGACTTGCTCGGTTATGGGCGGCGAATCTCCACGTCGGTCTGAACGGTTGTTAGACCCGCGCGGTGTCGTCGGCCCCAACGTGGTCGGAGAAGCACCGATCAAATCGACCGACGTATCGCTGCGGTAGCGCAGCAAGCAGTCCAGTTGTGGCTTGGCAAAAAGGGCGTGCGTACTGGAATGAGCCTTGCATAGCGGTTCCGTGACAACCCTACGCTTGGTAACAGTTCGGCTCTCTTGTGGGCGCCAGTTTTAGCACCCCCAGACGTATGAATGAACCAACAATCGGCCATCGAGTCTGGGCAATCCCGGAGGGCTATATTCCACCCGAGAGCCATGGTCCGGCGCCGGAAATGACGAGTCACGAGGCGGTGTGTGTTCTGAATGCATCGGAAAAGGATGCTTCAGTCGAGTTGACTGTGTACTTCGAGGATAAGGAACCAGTTGGCCCCTACCGGTTTAAGGTGCCAGCTCAGCGAACCAGGCATGTGCGACTCAACAACTTAGATGACCCTCAGCCAATTCCGATGGGCACCAACTATTCGTCAGTGATTCGATCGGACGTCCCGATTATTGTGCAACACACGCGGCTCGATTCGCGGCAAGCTGAAAACGCGCTGCTGTCCACGATTGCTTTCGCCGTAAACGAGTGAAATAGAAGACACATTAGCAATCGCAGGTTTGCAGCACCCAATAAGGACACGAACGCCATGGCCAATACCGTCAGCGACTTTATTTTGGACCGCCTATCTGATTGGGAGATTAGACGAATCTACGGCTATCCTGGCGACGGCATCAACGGCTTGATGGGTGCAATGGATCGTGCCTCGGATCGTTTTCAGTTCATCCGCGTGACGCACGAGGAGATGGCTGCATTTATGGCTTGTGCGCATGCCAAGTTTACCGGCGAAGCGGGAGTCTGCATGGCCACTTCCGGTCCGGGGGCGGTTCATCTTCTAAACGGGCTCTACGATGCGAAAATGGATCATCAGCCCGTGGTGGCTATCGTTGGACAGCAAAAACTGATGGCCCTTGGTGGATCCTATCAGCAAGAGGTGGACCTGATTTCGCTCTACAAAGACGTGGCGAGTTATTGCCATATGATTTGCACGCCGGAATCTGCCCAACACATCATCGATCGTGCGATCCGGATTGCACGAGCGGAGCGGACGGTTACGTGCGTCATCGTGCCAAACGACGTGCAAGAGATGGACGCCGTCGATAAAGCGCCACACGTCCATGGATCGATTCATTCAAGTGCTGGTTACTCGCAGCCGCGAATCGTTCCAAAAGACGACGAGTTGCTACGTGCGGCCGAGGTGCTTAATTCCGGTGAACGGGTGGCGATGCTTATCGGTGCGGGAGCATTGCGCACCCGACGAAGTTTCGGCCGTAGCAGATATTCTGGCGCGGGCGTCGCCAAGGCACTACTCGGCAAGGCCGCGCTTCCGGACGACTTGCCGTTTGTCACGGGCGCGATCGGTCTGTTGGGCACCGAGCCAAGTTGGAAACTAATGAGCGATTGCGACACGTTGTTTATGGTTGGCTCCAGTTTCCCGTATTCCGAATTCTTGCCGAAGGAGGGGCAGGCGCGCGGTGTGCAAATTGATATCGAAGCTCGCATGCTCGGCATTCGGTATCCGATGGAAGTGAATCTTCACGGCGATAGCAAAGAGACGCTTCGGGCGCTGATTCCATACTTGAATCGCAAAGAAAACCGTGCATGGCGAGAAGAAATCGAAGCCGGCATCCAGGAGTGGTGGGAGACGATTGCGGAACGCGCGATGAATGAGGCAAACCCAATCAATCCGCAACGCGTGTTTTGGGAACTATCGTCGCGATTGCCCGACAACTGCATCATTAGCTCTGATTCCGGATCATCTGCCAATTGGTTTGCGAGGTATCTAAAAATTCGACCGGGCATGATGGCGTCGCTTTCGGGGAATCTTGCCACAATGTGTCCGGGCGTGCCCTACGCGATTGCCGCGAAGTTTGCGTTCCCGGAACGCGTGTCAGTCGCCGCCGTCGGCGACGGGGCGATGCAAATGCTTGGCAACAACGGACTGGTCACCATCTCGCGCTACTGGCGCGAGTGGGAGGATCCACGGTTAATAATTCTGGTGCTAAATAATCATGATTTGAACCAAGTGACGTGGGAAATGCGCGTGATGGCTGGTAATCCCAAATACGAGACATCCCAGTACGTGCCTGAATTTCCGTATGCGAACTATGCGGAATCGCTGGGGCTACGCGGCATCAAGGTCGACACGCCTGACCAAATCGTGCCGGCGTGGGAGGCCGCATTCGCGGCCGATCGGCCCGTTGTGGTGGAAGCGATGACCGATCCCGAAGTGCCGACGCTGCCGCCGCACATCACGTTCAAGCAAGCGCGGTACTTTTTGTCGTCGATACTTAAGGGTGATCCGCATCGGGGGCGGATGATGAAGAATGCCTTCAAGGAAACGTGGGATAGTCTGGTGCATTAGGTACTACACAAGAAACAATCCTGTGGGACGCGTCTCTGACACAGACGAAATCGGGAAATTGCGACCAAGTCGAGGTTCTCGTGAGAGCCGAATTAGTAATGGAGGAGCCGGGATACGCGCACGATCTCGCCGCGGAACTTTCCGAACGGCTGGAAGGAGAAGTCCGTTTCGACCACGGCAGCCGGGGCGCATACTCGACGGATGGCTCGAACTACCGCCAGATACCGATCGGCGTCGTGATTCCCAAATCGATCGACGATGTCATCGCAACAATGGAGGTGTGTCGCAAATTCGGCGCACCGATCACACCGCGCGGTTGCGGCACCAGTCTGGCTGGACAGTGTTGCAATGTTTCGATTGTCATCGATTGGACGAAGTATCTGTATCACGTTGTGGAGATCGACCCGAACCTCCGCATCGCTCGAGTTGAACCGGGCTGCGTACTCGATCGGCTGCGCCACAAGGCCCAAAAAGAGCACGATCTCACCTACGGTCCAGACCCCGCAACGCACAACCATTGCACGCTGGGGGGCATGATTGGTAATAACTCGTGCGGCATTCATTCCATATTGGCCGAGTTTTACGGTCCAGGGCCAAGAACAGAACAGAACGTCGAGTCACTCGATATCGTCACTTACGACGGCGCCCGCTTCACGGTTGGTCCGACGGCCGAAGATGAACTCCAACGCATCATCAAGGCTGGCGGCCGGCGCGGCGAAATCTATCGCCGCTTGCGCGAGTTGCGCGATCTCTATGGCACGTTGATCCGCGAACGCATGCCGCATATCCAGCGGCGCGTTTCGGGATACAACCTCGATGCTCTCCTACCGGAAAATGGCTTCAATGTCGCGCAGTCACTTGTGGGAACTGAGGGAACGTGTGTCGCTATTTTGGAAGCGGCCGTCAAGCTGATCGAGGCGCCCAAGGCGCGAACGCTGGTCGTGCTGGGGTACCCTGACGTATATCAAGCCGCCGACCACATTATGCAAGTCCGTTCACACCGGCCCATCGGGTTAGAAGGTATAGACGACAAACTTGTTCGCTACATGAAGCGCAAGGGTGTCCATCCGGAAGACATCCAGCTACTACCCGATGGCAATGGCTGGCTGCTGGTCGAGTTCGGCGGCGACACGCGCGAGGAATCCGACGATCGTGCCAAAGAGATGATGGAAGAGCTGAAACGGCAGTCCGAACCACCCAACATGAAGCTCTTCGACAAGAAATGGGAAGAGCAGAAAGTGTGGGAAGTGCGCGAGTCAGGACTCGCGGCCACTGCGCACGTGCCGAATATGTCCGAAGCGTATCCCGGCTGGGAAGACGCGGCCGTTCCGCCGGAAAGAGTCGGCGAGTACCTTCGGGGGTTTCGTAATCTGTTAAATGAATTCAAGTACGATTGCGCGCTTTACGGGCACTTTGGTCAGGGCTGTATCCATTGCCGGATTACATTCGATCTCAAGTCGCGTCCCGGAATCGAAAAATACATGGAGTTCATCAATAGAGCGGCTGATCTCGTCGTCCAGAACGGCGGTTCGCTCTCTGGCGAACATGGCGACGGGCAGTCGCGTGGCGCGCTGCTCGAAAAAATGTACGGCTTTAAGATGGTGGATGTCTTTCGCCAATTCAAGTCAATCTGGGACCCACAGTGGAAGATGAATCCCGGTAAAGTGGTCGATCCTTATCCTCCCGACGTAAATTTGAAATGGAGCCCGCAAAACTACCACCCCGCTACGGTTGAAACGTATTTCAGTTATCCGAAGGATAAGGGGTCGTTTGCCAAGGCAGCAAACCGCTGTGTGGGCGTCGGAAAGTGCCGGCGCGAAGACGGCGGCGTGATGTGCCCCAGTTACATGGTGACCCGTGAAGAAACTTATTCGACTGCGCGGCCAGGCGCGGTTACTGTATGAAATGCTTGAAGGCGACGTAGTGGCCGATGGCTGGCGCGACAAGAAGGTGTTCGACGCATTGGATCTCTGCTTGGCTTGCAAAGGCTGTCGTTCCGAATGTCCTGTTAGTGTGGACATGGCGACTTATAAAGCGGAGTTTTTAGCGCACTACTATGCGGGTCGGCTGCGTCCGCGCACCGCCTACACAATGGGTTTGATTTATTGGTGGGCGCGGCTGGCGTCGCACATGCCAAGCGTCGCCAACTTTTTCTCGCAGACGTGGCCTTTTTCGTCGCTGATGAAAATCGCAGGAGGAATTGCCCCCGAACGGAGAATTCCACCGTTTACGGAGACAACGTTTGTCGATTGGTTCCGCGCACGTCCCAAGAGTGCGCATCGCAGCCCGCATGCTCAAAGGCGAGCCCAAGGGCCCGAAGTTAAATATGAAGACGTGCCGCGATTTCAATCGGGCACGTACAGCGATGGCGATGACAATGATTCCGGTCCCGACGAATCCAGCCGATTGAATCCTCATTCTCGGCGGATTCGCTCCGAAGCGAAGCGCGTGATGTTATGGCCCGACACGTTTACGAATTTTTTACGTCCGGAAGCGGCGATCGCGGCGGTCGATGTGTTGGAAGATGCGGGCTTCGCGGTGGAGATTCCGCCGCGGCCACTATGCTGCGGCAGACCGCTCTATGACTGGGGAATGATGGATACTGCACTAGGGCTGTGGCGGCAAACGCTGAAGGCGTTGCAACCGCAAATCGATGCCCACGTGCCGCTGGTGGGTTTAGAGCCGTCGTGTGTGGCGTCATTCCGCGATGAGCTTGTGAACCTTTTCCCCGGCGAGGGTCGCGCAAAGCGTCTCAGCCAGCAAACCTACATGCTCAGCGAATTCCTCGAACAGGAAGGCTACCAACCGCCGCAGCTGAAGCGCAAAGCCCTCGTCCACGGCCATTGCCACCATAAAGCAGTCATGCATATGGATGCCGAGATCGCGATTCTGAAGAAGCTCGGGCTAGATTACGAGCTTCTCGACTCCGGCTGTTGCGGAATGGCGGGAGCTTTCGGGTTTGAGAAAGAACACTACGACGTTTCCATTGCGTGTGGAGAACGCGTGCTGCTGCCAGCCGTCCGCGAGGCGACCGACGATACACTGATCATTGCCAACGGCTTCAGCTGCCGCGAACAGGTGGAACAGTGTACCGATCGTAAGACATTGCACCTCGCCGAAGTGCTGCAAATGGCGCTCGTTAATGAGTCCGGTACTCCTCGCGACGGATTCCCAGCACGAAGGTCTGGAATGCGAGTGTTGAAGACCGTAGCTCCCATCGCAGTTTTGGGTCTGGCAGTTTGGGGCTATTCAAAGTACACAAACGGCCACTCCAACCACTCCACAAAGCTGAGAGTCAAGAAATGAAATCAAAGTTATTGCACGAAGCGGAACAGAGGACGTTTGCGGTCGTTTTCGATCCGGATGACGAAGTCGTTAGCGGACTCCAGTCCTTTGCCGCTAAAGAGAGCCTACTAGCCAGCTCGTTCACCGCGATCGGGGCGTTTCGCAAAGTCACGTTGGGTTACTTTAATTGGGACAAAAAAGACTACGATAAAATTCCAATTGATGAACAAGTCGAGGTGTTGGCGTTGATCGGCAATATTGCCCGCAAGGGCAACGAGCTGAAAGTTCACGCGCACGTGGTCGTCGGAAAACAAGACGGAACAGCGCACGGCGGGCATTTGCTAGAGGGGCGAGTGCGACCGACACTGGAAGTTGTCATCAGTGAGTCACCCGAGTTTTTGGTTCGCGTGCCAGACGAAACAACAGGCTTGCCACTGATTTCAATTCGTTAACATGACAACGACAGCTCTAGCTGAACACGATGTGACTGAGCGAGTGACGATTGAACGAATCGCGCCGGCGGCGTACAAGGTTCCGACGGACGCTCCGGAATCCGATGGCACGCTTATGTGGGATTCGACGACGCTCGTGACGGTGCACGCCCGCGCGGGTGGTGAGGAAGGCTTCGGCTACACGTATGCCCCTGCCGCCGCAGCACGGTTAATTGATGAGAAACTTGGAGACATCGTGCGGGAACACAATGCGTTCGCCGTCGAGGGGGCCTGGCAGGCTCAGGTGCATGCTGTTCGCAATGTGGGACATCCTGGAGTGGCTTTTTGCGCAATCTCCGCGGTGGATACCGCACTGTGGGACCTTAAGGCAAAACTGCTGAATCTGCCGCTTCACCAACTATGGGGAGCTGTGCGCGACCGGGTGCCTCTCTACGGCAGCGGCGGTTTTACTTCCTACGACGACGGTCGATTGGAGGAGCAGCTCGGCGGTTGGTCGGCATCCGGTTTCTCACGCGTCAAAATGAAAGTCGGACGCGAGCCGAGCGATGATCCGCGGCGTGTGGCGCTTGCCCGTCGAGCGATCGGCCAAAAGGTAGATTTGTTCGTTGATGCCAATGGCGCCTATGGACGCAAGGAAGCGCTACGCTTTGCCCAGATTTTCGCTGGCGAGTCGGACGTCCGCTGGTTCGAGGAGCCGCGCCCCTCGGAGGACTTGGAGGGCCTGCGATTATTGCGCAACCGTGGACCAGCCGGAATGGACATCGCCGCGGGCGAATATGGCTATACACCGGCGTACTTCCGCAAGATGCTCCAGGCGGGCGCGGTCGATTGCCTGCAGGCCGACGTTACTCGTTGCGGCGGTTTCACCGGCTTCTTCAAAGTTGCGGCGCTTTGCGAAGCCTTTCAGATGCCACTTTCTGCCCACTGTGCGCCCTATCTGCACACACACGTGGCGTGTTGCATCAAGCCATTGCGACACGTCGAATTTTTTCACGATCATGCGCGCATCGCCAACATGCTATTGGAAGGCTGCCAATTGCCGGAGCGAGGGGCGTTGTCGCCGGACGCGACACGCCCCGGGCACGGGCTGGCGCTAAAAACATCCGATGCGGAGCATTTCGCCGTCTGAAGAAACTAAAAATGTCAACAACCCTATCGAGTTCATCATGTTCGGTCTACACAACAATAATTCGAAAACAGTCGTGATCACAGGTGCCTCAGCCGGGATCGGCCGCGCCGCTGTGAGAAGATTCGCCAAAGGCGGCTACAACGTAGGGCTAATTGCTCGTGGGCTCGATGGCTTGCAGGCGGCCGCACAAGAAGTGGAACAGTTCGGCCGTCGGGCGTTGGTCCTGCCGTGCGATGTTGCGGATGCCGACGCTGTGGAAGATGCCGCCCGCCAAACAGAAGAGGAACTCGGCGAGATCGACGTTTGGGTCAATGACGCAATGGTGTCTGTCTTTTCGCCGGTGAAGGAAATGACGCACGCCGAGTTCAAGCGGGTCACCGAAGTGACCTACCTGGGTTGTGTCTATGGAACATTGGCTGCATTGCATCGTATGTTGCCTCGCGATCGCGGTACAATTATCCAGGTCGGCTCAGCCTTGGCGTATCGCAGCATTCCGCTGCAAAGCGCGTACTGCGCGGCCAAACATGCAATTCGCGGCTTTACGGAATCGCTGCGCTGTGAGCTGATCCACGACGGCAGCCATGTGCAAGTGACCGAGGTGCACATGCCGGCTGTGAATACGACGCAATTTACGTGGGTGAAGTCGCGACTGCCACGTAAGCCGCAGCCGGTGCCGCCTATTTATCAGCCCGAGGTTGCGGCCGACGCCATTTACTTTGCGGCCCACCATCGCCGACGCTCGATTTGGGTCGGCGGCCCAACCGTCAAAACGATTATTGCCGAGAAAATAGCTCCTGGCCTCGTTGACCATTACCTGGCAAGAAACGGCTACTCCTCTCAGCAGACCGACGAGCTGGATGACGCCAATCGGCCCAATAATCTCTGGGAACCGGTCGATGCAGAGGGCCGCGGCGATTATGGAGCGCACGGTGGGTTCGATCGTCGCGCCTCCTCCTGTAGTGCTGAGCTGAACTTTGCCAAAGCGAGACCTTGGCTGGAAAAGGCCGCCATGGGTTGTGTGGCGATCGCGGCCGGTACAGCGGCGATTCACTATCTTCAAAATGGTTCCCACTCTGCGGATCGGTCCGTTTAAGCAGCGGTGCCACACACAGTTGCACCAAATCGTGGAAATCACGAAACTGGTGTTGAGAGAAACTAAAAATATGCTGATTCTCGCTGTACCGGCTGCAACACGCGTTTCTCTCACGACACCAAGTCAATGCATTTTTTAACCGCGTTCGCCGTAACACTTCTTATTGCGGTACTCGTCTCGGATTTAGCGGAGCGCAGCATTCTGTCGACGGCGGTGTTGTTTCTAGTCGCCGGTTTTGTCACTGGCGCAAGTGGATTAGGCGTGCTCGCGTACGAAGCGACCGATCCGCTCGTGGAGATTTTGATGATGCTGACCTTGTTCAGCGTTCTCTATACCGACGGGATGCACGTTGGTCTGAAAGATCTTCGGCACGCCTGGTATCTTCCGGGCCGCGCGCTGATTCTTGGTATGCCATTAACATTCCTGCTGACAGCGGCGTTGGCCCATTGGGTCGCGGGGTTGAACTGGATCGACTCGTTCCTGGTGGGAGCCATTCTTAGCCCGACCGACCCCGTCTTTGCCGCCGCACTCGTCGGCCGCAAGGAAGTGCCTCACGCGCTGCGACAATTGCTCAACGTTGAAAGTGGGCTTAATGACGGTCTGGCGCTGCCAGTCGTTATCTATCTGCTTGCGATGGCGGAACACGAGAAATTCCACTTGGCCATTACGACCGCGGAAGTGGTGGGCGGAGTGGCGTTAGGGCTGATTATTCCCTGGGTTTGCATTCGACTTGAGCAGTCGCGATACTTCAGCGCCTCGGTCGGATATCGTCCCCTGAACGCGTTCGCAATCGGGCTGCTTGTGTTGGGTGTCTGCCAATCGGTCGAAGCCAATGTTTACCTTGCCGCCTTTGCCGCTGGAGTCGCTGTTGCAACAGCCGATCCCACGTTGCGACAATCGTTTCGTCAGTTTGGCGAACTGGTCTCCGAATTGCTGAAGCTGGCGGCGCTGCTAATCTTCGGGGCATTTATTCCGCTGCGATACTTTTTCGCCGTCAGTGTAGCTGACTTCCTTTTTACTGCGGGCGCACTGCTACTGGTTCGACCAATCGCTATGGAGATTGCGCTCATCGGAAGCAAGTTGACCTGGCGGGAACGAGCAACCGCGGCGTGGTTTGGCCCGAAGGGGTTTGCCTCGATCGCCTATGGAGTTCTTGTTCTCAAGAGCGGTATTCCAGACGCCCATCACATGTTCCATCTAATCGCGCTGGTTATCGTCGGCTCCATCGTGCTGCATTCATCGACAGATGTGCTAATTGCCGATACATTTGCTCGTGACGCGGCAGCCGCTGAGGAAGGATGAGGTAGTTACCGTCGCAGCATGGAGGACAACTGCTGCCCGATATCGGATTTATCCTCAATGGTGAGAAGTAAGATGCTAAGATAGGTATCGCCTGGTCGAACCGTGGCGATTGCTGCAACGGGTACCGATGAAATGAATGTAGTGGCCGCAAGCCGTTCCGACACAACGACGAGGATCGATTGTCTGAGCTTTTGAGATACTTGGCGCCCTTCCACACGACCGGCAAGTGGCTAATACTAGCCGCAATTGTAGGAGTCGTCGCCGGGCTGGGGGCAATCGCTTTCGACTATGCTGAGCAACTGATTCGGTACCTCGCCCTGGAGAATATAGCCGGTTACGCGCCCACGCCCGCCGAAGGCGAACATCATTGGTTCAACCCGCCGGCCGTATCCCTCTCTCTGTGGAAACTCGTGGGCGTGCTCGCGATCGGCGGATTTCTTTGCAGTCTCCTGGTAAACGGCTTGGCGCCTGAAGCAGAGGGCCACGGGACGGACGCTGCCATCGAGGCATTCCATTTCAAGCACGGTTATATTCGGCCGATCGTTCCTGTCGTGAAGCTGGTAGCTTCCGCGATCACGATCGGTACGGGCGGCTCCGGGGGCCGCGAAGGACCAATCGTTCAAATTGGTGCGGGATTCGGTTCCTACTTGGCAACTATTCTAAAACTCCCCACACGCGATCGTCGGATCATGTTGGCCGTCGGAATGGGTGCGGGAATCGGTTCCATCTTTCGAGCGCCGATGGCAGGCGCATTGTTTGCCGCTGAGATTCTCTATCGCGAGGCAGACTTGGAAGCAGAGGTCATCGTTCCGGCAGCCTTGGCGTCCACGATCGGTTACAGCATTTTCTCTTATTGGCTGCCCCCCGGTGTACGATTCATGCCGCTGCTGGGAAACGGTTTGCGATTTCAATTAACGTCGCTCGCCGAGCTGATACCCTTGACAGCCTTAGCGCTCGTCTTGGTGATGGTTGCCGCCCTCTATATCAAGTGCTTTTACGGGGCGCACGAGCTATTCAAAAAGTCCAAATTAACGGTTTGGCTCCGGCCAGTCGTGGGCGCTGTCGTAGCCGGCTTAGTAGCCGTCACTTTCTACGTTCTTTGGGATCGCGACCCTCGCTCGCTGGCTGTCCTGAGCACAGGGTATAGCAGCCTGCAATTAGCGGTGACGAATCCCGCCTCGTTGGGCCTCCCTTTGCTGATAGCTCTGGCGTTTGGCAAGATCCTTACGACATCCGCAACCATTGGATCGGGTGGTTCGGGCGGCGTGTTCGGTCCTTCAATGGTCATCGGTGGCTGCACCGGCGCAGCAGTCGGTCAGGTATTCCACCATTTCTGGCCGCAATTGGCGCCCCAACCTGCGATCTATGCCATTGTCGGCATGGCCGGTTTCTTTGCCGGCGCTGCCCACGCCCCGGTATCGACGATCGTCATGGTGACGGAGTTGACCGGCGACTACGGCCTCTTGGTTCCCGCGCTGTGGGTTTCGGTGATTTGTTTCGTTTTATGCCAGCGCTGGACGCTCTACGATCAACAAGTGCCCTCACGGCTTGATTCTCCGGCTCATCGAGGCGACTTCCTGGTCGACGTCCTGGAAGGCATTACTGTGCAAGATGTGCCTTGGAAGCAGCATTCGACCGTCTTTCAGGGGATGCCGCTTAAAGAGATCGTGCATCTCGTCGCCGAGAGTCGGCAGCGCTACTATCCCGTCGTGGACCGCCGGGGACGATTCGTGGGAATCTTTTCAGCCGACGATGTGCGCAGACATTTGTACAACGAAGAAATCTGGCAACTAGCGATTGCCCGCGACGTCATGACGACGCGCGTGATTTCTGTGACGCCGCAGGACGATCTCAACACTGCGCTGCGGCGCTTTACGCAGCTAAATCTGGACGAACTTCCCGTGCTCGACCAGGAGGATAAATCAAGGTTGATGGGGATGCTCAGCCGGAAGGACGTTATTGCGCGTTACAACCAGAAGCTACACGACTTTCAGCACGCGGATGACGTTGAGCCGGATTGAGATTTGGCAGTTGTCGGCCGAGTCAGGTCGCCCATCGCGCGACGCACATGCGAGCCGAGCAATTTTCGCGAAAACGGGCGGGTTTCGGCTAACTATGGCCGTGTCAACGCCGCGGTTGAGTTGGCCCCAGAACGGTTTCTGTGACCCCAACTTCAAAACCTCTTTGACGACGGGCGGACTCTTGGTAGAGGTCTTGGAATTGCGGAACGCCGTCAGAATTGCGCGATCTGATCAGAATCATTGCCACAAAAATACAGAACCTGGATCTTATCGAGCTAACGCCGAGAATTTTAGTGGTCCCCGCCACGAGGGAATGTGGATTGCAACGCTTGTTCAGAGGCAGGAAGCAGAAATCGTTGGTTTTTTCTACTATTGGTATGCACACCTTTGTGCAGGAGGATTCAGATGTCTGTTGTACAAAATGAAAGGGCGGCTGAATCGCGCTTCGAAACGAATCGACTTAGTCGCGAAGCAACCGAAGAAAGAACGTCGGAAAGAATTGTGGCTGGCGCCTTTTCGCTCGACGCGGTAGCAGCGGCCGCGACTGTGGTGCTGGCCATTCTCGGACTGGCCGGTATTTACCCAGCATACATGGTCCCTATCGCTGTTATCACCACCGCAAGCGCGATGTTGGTGAAAAGCGGTGGAGTTGCCAGCCGATTTAATAAGCTCGCACGAGAGACGGGCCGCGGAGCTGGCCCCCGTACCGAACTGGCGACCGGAATGTCCGCTGAGATGTTGGGCGGAGCGGCTGGAATTGCTTTAGGAGTACTTGCTCTGATTGGGCTGGTGCCGGCGACGCTCGTCGCGGTTTCGGTAATCGTTTTTGGTGGCGCGTTGCTACTGGGCGGTGGAGAAACGTTCCGTATTAGCCACTTAGGTCTCGCCGGAAGTCGAGAGGACACGGCGGAGTACATCGCTCGAATGTCGGCCGAGTCCGCTGCGGGCGGCGAATCGCTTGTCGGCATAGGTGCAGTAGTGCTAGGTATTTTGGCACTCGTGGGAATCCAAGGAATCCAACCCTCGATTCTCGTGCTGGTTGCCCTGCTAAGTCTCGGCGGCGCCATGCTGCTGAGCGGAGCAACGATTCGCGCGCGGATGCTGGCCGCACTCCGATAGACTGACCAGTGAGAGCAAGGGCACAGAATCAGTGGGCCGTACTCCCTCACTCCCCGGCCATTGATCGTTGCCCTTGCTCTTCTTTTGTAAACTCGCGGAACAAAATAGCGACGGTTATTTGCCTACAAAGCCAATCCGTCGGCTCCAACATTGATATTATGACGGCCCGACCACCCGCCGAATGATATACTCAACAGGCGGTCGGTCCCGGTTGGCTTACCGGGCATACATGTCGCTCGAACGGACAAGCGAGTTGATTCGCCATGCGGCCCTTCAGCACCAATTACTTCCCGCTGGCGTGGCCTTTCACGCTGGTCCTTTTTTTCATTTTTATCCTCGTCGTAACTCTCATCGAGTTACACGTCTTGAAGCATGTTTATCAGCGGATTGGTATTCCCCCGCGCTACGTGTTGGCCGTACTTCTCGGTACGCTTCTGGGCAGCGCGGTGAATCTCCCCGTCGCCGAATTGCGCCCGGAAGCAATGGTCACCGAGAGAGTGGTGAACTTTTTCGGCATGCGCTACGTCGTGCCCGTGGTCGAGCAGTGGCCCCGTACGGTCATTGCCGTCAATGTGGGCGGTGCGATTATTCCTGTCGTCGTTTCCATTTATCTATTGGTCAAGAACAAATTATATGTCCGTGGCTTAATTGCCGTGGCAATTGTCACGTTCGTAGTCCACGAACTCGCGTACCCCGTGCGCGGGATCGGAATTAGCGTTCCCACGCTGGTACCGCCGATTGTCGCCGCTGTAGCGGCCATGATTCTGGCGTGGCGCGATGCGCCGCCACTAGCATACATTGCCGGATGCTTGGGCACTTTGATCGGCGCCGACTTATTGAATCTCGACAAGATTCAAGGCTTGGGAGCGCCAATCGCCTCCATCGGAGGCGCCGGTACGTTCGACGGCATTTTTTTGACAGGCATTTTCGCCGTTTTGCTTTTACCTTTCGCGGAGGCAAAACCGGAAGAGCTCTCTGCTGAACCAAAGGGTGACGAGTCCCCGTAAATCCCGCGCGAATGTAGCATCTCTCTCTCAAGCTGCTAGAAAATGGAGCGTTCATAGAAAAACGCACTTTAGGAAGAGGCGGCCCAAGTGTTTCCGCGGTGGGACTCGGTTGTATGGGGATGAGCGAGTTCTACGCTCCCGAACAAATGATCCTGCGCATCACGATGCATTCGCCAGCCTGATCTCGGTGTGAACGCCCAGTCTCAACCGTCAAAAGAATCGCTGCGTTCGTTCCGAAAGGCTTTGGTTGTTCTCGTCGGCATTGCATTTGCACCTCGGTGTGGTTGTGGTTTGGGGGCTAAAACCGCCGGCGTCGGAGCGTCTGGCCGCGGCACTTTGTCGATTCTTACCGAGGAGAGTGTCATGGCAACGAATAACACAAATACGACACGCCCGACCGGTGGCGGTACAGGCGCCGGTGTCGGTGCCGCGTGGGGATGGTGGATCGTGATCGGAATAGTGATTCTGTTTTTGATCTGGCTCTTTGCGTGGGGCTGGGGCGGCAACAACTGGAATCGAGGGGCAGTGAACAACCCACCAGGGGCCGCTGTCAACGCGCCCGCCGGAAACGGCGTGGCTGCCCGTCCACCCGCCGCCAGGCGCTGAAGCCAGGGCTCAAGTGGTCGGGTGGTACTGGCCAACGGTTGCGATTGGGGATGTATTCGTAGCCGTAAGATGAACCTGAAGCGGATAAAGCTCTTTTTCAGCATCGAAAGAGCTTTCAAATCGGGGTGCCTGGGGCAAGACTCGAAATTCCCTCCGGGGCATTGTTCCAGGCATCTCGTTCTTCGAATCCTGATCATGTAGTGCTTGGAAGCTTCACGTGCGGATCTCCAAGAAAGTCCCGAACGTAGAGCATCTTCACGAGCACAATGATCGTGATCGTAAGTGGCGCTGCGACGAACATTCCAATCACGCCGCCCAGCAGGCCAAACAGCGTGATCATTAAAATAGAAAGCGCGGGTGGCAGTCGCACAGCGCGCTGCTGTATCAGTGGGATGGCGACGTAACTTTCCAGGCCGTGAACGACGACGTAGAGCAACCCAGCAAGAAGAAGATGGCTCGTACTTTCCGTCCACGCGATCAACAGTGCCGGTATTGCGGCGAGCACGGGACCAATATTCGGAATGATTTCGAGAATGAAAGCGAGCAATCCCAGGCTCAATGCAAGCGGAATGCCAATAAGCCACAAACCCACTCCCATGGTTACGCCAACTAGAAGCATCGTTGCTAACTGCCCCAGCAGCCACCAACGCAGCGCGATGCCGGTCTGATGGAGGGCGATGCGAATGCGGTCTCGCTCTCGAAGCGGCACCAATTGAACAATTCCATCGACATACAGCTCCGGGTCGGCCGCCAGATACAGGCCGACAAAGAGTACAACCGCCAGCCCCACAAGGAATGCTGTGGCCGTCGAAAGTGCGCTGGTCATCTGTGAGAATAAATCCGATCGTTCGATTTCCCGAGGTGATGAAGGCAGCCGATTTACAAGCCACTTTCCCCACTGCGTCTCGTCAAGTCGTTGCTGCACTTCGTCCCACGATTGCGGTAATTGTGTGGAGAGCTCAGAGAGTTGACTTGTCACTCTTGCCCCGATCAACCACGCGATGAGTGCCACGAGTAGCGCAAGCAGTACGACGACCGCAACGACGGACCACCCCCTCGAGAGCGACGACACGCGACGCAGACAGGCTGCCAAAGCATCGAGGAACACGCCCGCCAAGACTCCGGCGAACGCCAACAAAAACACGCGCGTCGCGAACCACAACGTGGCCAACAGAACAACGACCAATGCGACAATTAACACTCGGCCCGTAAACTGGCTCCATTTCGATCCGTCGCCGTCGCCTGTTGGTCGTACTGGCATCAATCATTTCCTGAATTCTGGCGCGGAGACCCGGAGTCCAATTTACTATGGAGCTACGGAAAGCTACGCAACTACTGTGCCGGCCAAAAGTTGATAATCATCGCAAACCTTTGATCGATTGTGTCTTGTCGCCTACAAGTTCGCAAAACATCGTTTGATTTCACTCGCAGTCGATTACAATGCGTTAGCCAGCAACGTGGCTGGAACTCGATCAACATAAATGCCACTCGACGGCGGGAGTTTACCGGTGCGATCTTTAGTGTTCCTACTAACCGCATTGCAATTGATTGCCGTTAGCGCGCCGACCGCCGCCAAGCCGCCCGCAAACGCCGCCCGGACTCCGCTCGACGATTATGTCCAAAAACCCGACCCGGCCTACAGTTGGAAAGTCACGAAATCCATCCCCGGCAATCCTTCCACCACTTATATCATTCGGCTCACCTCACAGAAATGGCGCACAGCCAAAGAAGTTGATCATCCTATCTGGGAACACTGGCTGGTTGTCGTTAAGCCGCAAAAAATCAAAACCAACACGGCGTTTCTCGTCGTTAGCGGCGGCAGCAACGATCGACCCATGCCCAACGGCGCCAACGCGGCCGTCGCGCGGGTTGCCGAGGCCACCGGCAGCATTGTCGCCGAACTGCGGATGGTCCCCAACGAACCGCTCATCTTCAACAGCGACGGTGTACCTCGCAAGGAAGATGACCTCATCGCCTACGGCTGGAGCGAATTTCTGGATACCGGCGACCCCACTTGGCTTCCGCGCCTCCCCATGGTCAAAAGCGTCGCTCGTGCGATGGACTGTCTCCAAGAATGGTCGGAAGAGCAAGACGCGAAGATCGACAAGTTCGTTGTCGCCGGCGCATCGAAGCGCGGCTGGACCACTTGGATGATCGGCGCCACCGATCCCCGCGTCGCAGCCATCATCCCCATCGTCATCGATGTCGTAAATTGCGGGCCATCCATCCGCCACCATGCCAACGTATATGGCTTCTGGGCCAAAGCCATCGGTGCCTACTATCAGCACCACATTCTCCAACGGGCTGACAATCCCCGCATGCGCGAGCTCTACAGCATTGAAGATCCTTACTTCTATCTCGACCGCTTAACGATGCCCAAGTACATCATCAACGCCAGCGGTGACCAGTTCTTCTGTCCCGACTCGTCGCAGTTCTATTACGACGACCTCAAGGGCGAAAAGCACATCCGTTACGTGCCCAACACTGATCACTCGGTCGATAGCAAACTCGACGCCGTGCTGAGCATGGTCGCTTTCTACCAAATGATCCTTGATGGCAAACCGCGCCCGCAGATCACCTGGAAGTTTGAAGACGACGGTTCCATCCGCGTTCGTAGCGACACGCCGCCGCAACAAGTCCTCCTCTGGCAAGCGACGAACCCAACGGCGCGCGACTTCCGGGTCGCCACCATCGGCAAGGCTTATAAGAGCACCGAACTGAAAAAAGAAGCCGACCGCTCCTGGGTCGGCCACCCCACCAAACCCGATAAAGGTTGGGCTGCCGCCTTTGTCGAAGTCACGTTCAACACCAGCACCGGCTTCCCCTTCAAAGTCTCCACCGCCGTCCGCATTCTTCCCGACACGCTGCCCCACGCCGGCCTCGACCCCAAGAAGATCGAGTACGAGCCGAACATCACGCACGCATCTGCGGACCAATAGCGCTCTGCTTGTAGTTGACTCCCCTAGCCAGGCACGGTGTGCGTCGGCATACGAGAAGAGGACTGCGAGCAGCCTAGCGGCTCGGCAAACTCTCCGCCGATTGTCGCTGCAGGCTCAAACGGATAGACTTAGGAACTCTAACAAATCCGTCGGGAACTGTCCCAATTTTACGCAGTCCGCGGAGCAAAACGGGGCTGTCCCCTTCTCGGTAACGGATTTGTTAGAGTTCCTTAAGGCCATCGGAAGGAGAAATACACATGACTACACAAACTCAAGTCCCCTTGGTACACGTCGCCGGCGGCGGCACCTCGAACCGCGACTGGTGGCCGAACCAGCTGAAACTCGAACTTCTGAGCCAGCATTCCTCCAAGTCCGATCCCATGGGCGAGGATTTCAACTACGCGGAAGAGTTCAAGAGCCTCGACCTGGCGGCGGTGAAGAAGGATCTTGCGGCGCTGATGACCGACTCGCAGGACTGGTGGCCGGCCGACTTCGGCCACTACGGCCCGTTGTTCATTCGCATGGCGTGGCACAGCGCCGGCACCTACCGCACCGGCGATGGCCGCGGCGGCGGGGGCCGGGGCCAGCAGCGCTTCGCACCGCTCAACAGTTGGCCGGACAACGTCAGCCTCGATAAGGCGCGACGGCTGCTCTGGCCGATCAAGCAGAAGTATGGCCGCAAGATTTCCTGGGCCGACCTGATCATCCTCACGGGCAACGTCGCCCTCGAAACGATGGGATTCAAGACCTTCGGCTTCGGCGGCGGTCGCGAAGACGTCTGGGAGCCGGATCAGGACGTCTATTGGGGCTCCGAAAAAACCTGGCTTGGCGGCGACAATCGCTACGCCCACGGTTCAGAGGGCGTCGAGAAGCCGAAGGATGACGCGGTGCTCGTGACCGACGACACGGCGGATGGCGACATCCACAGCCGCCGGCTGGAGAATCCGCTCGCCGCGGTGCAGATGGGCCTGATCTACGTCAACCCCGAAGGTCCGGACGGCAATCCCGATCCCATCGCCGCGGCGGTGGACATCCGCGAGACTTTCAAGCGGATGGCGATGAACGACGAGGAGACGGTGGCGCTGATCGCCGGCGGCCATACCTTCGGCAAAACTCACGGTGCTGGCCCGGCGTCCAATTGCGGACCGGACCCCGAAGATGCCGGCCTCGAGGAGATGGGCCTCGGCTGGAAGAGCAGCTTCAAGTCGGGCGTCGGCCGCGACGCAATCACCAGCGGCCTCGAAGTCACTTGGTCCACCACGCCCACGAAGTGGAGCAACAACTTCTTCGAGAATCTCTTTGGTTACGAGTGGGAGCTCGAGAAGAGCCCGGCCGGCGCCAATCAGTGGGTTGCCAAGGGGGCCAAGGCAACGATCCCGGATCCGCAGGATCCATCGAAGAAACGCCTGCCGACCATGCTGACGACTGACCTCTCGTTGCGCTTCGACCCGGCATACGAAAAAATCTCACGGCGCTTCATGGAGCACCCGAGCAGCTCGCCGACGCGTTCGCCCGCGCCTGGTTCAAGCTGACGCACCGCGACATGGGCCCGCGGCGCGGTATCTCGGCCCGGAGGTCCCCGCCGAAGAGCTCATCTGGCAGGACCCGATCCCCGCCGTGAATCATCCCTTGATCGATGCCAAGGACATCGCCTCCCTGAAGAGCAAGATCCTGGCTGCCGGTCTGCCAATCTCGCAGCTAGTGGCCACGGCTTGGGCGTCGGCGTCCACGTTCCGCGGTTCCGACAAACGCGGCGGCGCGAACGGCGCCCGCATTCGACTGGCCCCGCAAAAGGATTGGGAAGTCAACCAGCCGCGCCAACTGGCCGAGGTGCTGAAAACGCTGGGGGGCATCCAGAGCGCGTTCAACAGCGCCCAATCCGGCGGCAAGAAGGTCTCACTGGCCGACCTGATCGTTCTGGCCGGTTGCGCAGCCGTCGAGCAAGCCGCAAAAAACGCCGGCCACGAGGTCACCGTCCCCTTTACGCCCGGCCGCATGGACGCCTCGCAGGAACAGACCGATGTGGAAAACTTCGACGTGCTCGAACCGATCGCCGATGGATTCCGCAATTACCTCAAGGCCAAGTATACCATCCCCGCCGAAGCCCTGCTCGTCGACAAGGCCCAATTGCTGACCCTCACCGCGCCAGAAATGACGGTGCTCGTCGGCGGCATGCGCGTCCTGAACGCCAACTTCAAAGGCGCGAAGCACGGCGTTTTCACCAAACGCCCCGAGACGCTCACGAACGATTTCTTCGTAAACCTGCTCGACATGGGCACCCAGTGGAAACCGGTCTCGAAAGACGCCGACCTCTTCGAAGGCCGCGACCGCAAAACGGGCGAACTGAAGTGGACCGGCACGCGTGTCGACCTGGTCTTCGGCTCGAACTCCCAACTGCGGGCCCTGGCCGAAGTCTACGGAAGCTCCGACGCCCACAAGAAGTTCGTCCACGACTTCGTCGCGGCCTGGACCAAGGTGATGAACCTCGACCGCTTCGACCTCGCGTAACAGATTTCCCTCTCCTTCTGGGAGAGGGCCAGGGTGAGGGTGCCTTGGAATCGATTTTGTTAGAGTTCCCAAGGAAGGGGTGAAGCCTCAGAATCCGTCTGCCTCACATCGATCTCCGAACGGAGCGAAAAACGACGAACCAACAATCGGTTCCAGCGGACGGCGTGTCGCCGCCACGGAACCGTGCCGTCGGCCAAGCGACAAGCGCGCTCTTCTCTCTCATGGAATAAACGATGCCGCAAGTCCCCAACCGATTTGCAGGTTATGGCCGCGGATGAGTGCTTCCGCTCGGGTGACGGATTGAAGTTGGTATCAGGTATCGATTACGGTAGACCGCGGCCATAACCTGCAAATCGGTTGCGGATTGGCCGCGGGCAGCAGAATACCTGTCAGCGCGAACCGTGTTGGCGACGTTAGCAAATACGGCTATAATTGCCTCAATCTTTCACTCGGCCTAATCACCATAGGAGGAAAAGTGGCCACGATCATCGACGCGGTCGGCGCACGGCTTAGTACTCAAAGCGCGGACGGTCCACTTAGTGCCGCCGCGAAACTGCTCGTGGATTTGGTTGAACCCGAAGCCTACGTGGGCGAGGTCTACTCGCTCGGCTATGAAACGGCGCTCGTCCAAGTTCACGACTTCCACCGGCAAAAAGTCGGCGGCATTCCCGCCCTATCTTTTCTACTGGCTACTCGTGTCACGCCGTCTGCTGATCTCGATGTGCGAGCCGAAGACTCCTCCCTAATACTTCTGCGGGTACTCGATCAGGCGGACTTACCGAATGCCGCCGAGGCGCTTAGAGTGCGCGTAGAAAATGCTCAGCAAGTAAGTGGGGCAATCGATAAAAACTGGGACCATCGAGACGTGATGGACGCATCGACCGCACACGTTCTGAGCTATGCAGGGCTTCGCTGCCGCGTTATTGGCACATTTTATGTCGATGAAGTTGGAAGTGACGGCGAACCGCGCTACGCATTGTCGTTTGGTTCGGATATTAGCAATTACTACTGACCTTTTGCAAATTGGTGTTTCAAGGCCGAATGTCGAGTAGTGTTACGCGGCCAGGGCCATAGGTTGTGTTGGGCATCGAGAGGCTGCACGACGGATTGGTGGATGCAGTGCTAGCTTATGGAATTTTCGGTGGAATTTGAGGTCAATAGGGCATGGCGCAACGACGACCCGGAGGCCCTGACCATGCCCGCGATCGTTGACTTTCCCGAAGTGATTAAACAAGCCCTGCCGGAATTTGCGGACCTGTTTCACGGTGAGCCACAGCGGCGCCACTTGGCTGAATATTTGACGGGGCTCTTGGTCGCGGCCAACAAGACGGTCAGCGGGATCAACGGCGAGTTCGCCGAAACGACCGACCAATCGTGCCTGAACCGCTTTCTCACGGAGGCTGAATGGGACGCCGAAGAGCTCAACGAACGGCGTTTGGAACTGCTGCAGAAAGACCCTACGACGCGCTATCACGACCAGGGAGTCATTGCCGTGGACGATGTGCTCATCGACCACGATGGCAAGCGGATCCAAGACGTCGGCTGGTTTTGGGATCATGCCGAGGAGCGCTATAAAATCGCTCACGACTTGTTGTTCGCCAATTACGTGACCAGCAACGGCAAGCACTACCCGCTCGACTTCCGGCGGTTCAAGAAACGCGAGCAGTGTGAAGCCACCGGTGAGGTGTTTCTTGATCACGGCGTATTGTTTCGCCAGTTGGTGCATTGGGTGTGTGAGCGAGAGATTCCCGGCGACTTCACGTGGGACAGCTATTTTTCCAGTGCTTCCAACATGAACTACGTCCACTCGAAACACGACCGCTTCGGTCAGCCCCGCGCTTATATTGGAGATTTGAAGAGTAACCGCAAGATTTGGTTCCGCGGCCGGGAAGTGCGGGTCGATGAGTTTGCCGCTGCTATCCCGCCGCAAGATCGCAAGGAGCTTCGCCGCGGCGATGCGCGCCAATGGTATCTCACCTGCACTGTGCGGCTGCCGCAAGTTAATCATCCGGTCCGCATCGTGATCTTGTGGAACCATCGCCGCGACGACGCTCCGTGCAAAATCCTCGTCACCAATCGTACACGTTGGGAAGTGACGCGCATCGTGCGCGGCTATCGGTGCCGTTGGACAGGAACCGAGACCTACCATCGGGACGGCAAGCAACATTTGGGCATGGGAGATTGTCAGCTGCGCAGTGGCCTGGGCCAGACAAGGCATATGTACCTGGTCATGCTCGCGTACAGCCTCTTGGTGCTCCAATTGAAGCAGAACCGTGCGAAGGAATGGGCGCTTGCGCGGCTGACGACCATCGGCCAGGCCTGTCGCGCCGTGGCTGCCGAGACGCTGCGGACCACTCTCCAGTGGGCCATCTGCCAAGTCACTAATGATTCGAAAAAACCTCAACACGTCATCGCCCAATTGGGGTTGATTTAACGATTTGCAAAAGTCCAGTTACTACCCGAATCGCGGCCTAAAGGTATTTAAGCCACGGTCCGCCATACTCGGCCGGATTGCAAATTTTCGAGACCCTCGCCTTGAGCCAGTGTCCGCATCCTGCATGGTGAACATCGGAACAATTCGGTACGCATCAACCAATCGGCCGTTTCAGAACATCGGCAGTGTCAGGTTTGCTCTTACGCCGATCGACATGCTCGGCCAAAAGACGGCGCTTTTCGGAATGACTCGGACGGGAAAATCAAACACGACGAAGATCATTCTCAAATCGATCTTTGCTCTGCGATGGGACGCAGCGACACCGCTGCATATCGGACAGTTAGTTTTCGATCTCAACGGCGAGTACGCAAACGAGAACACACAGGATGCTTCGAACAATCTTCAGCCGGACGCGATCAAGAATGTTTGGGCCGTTGGACCAGCGAAACGACAGGACGAGTTAAAGAAACACGTTTTGACATACGGAATTACACCGCATCCAAATGACCCCGACCGAAATTTGATGCTGCTGAATTTCTATGTGGACGGCAACCTGCAAATCGGCAAGGAAATTATTGACGGCGCGCTTGCCTCTGACGGAACGAAGTACATTTCTAACTTTCGAGACGTGATTTTGGAGCCGCCCGATCCGAACGATCGGTCTGCGTTGACTCGTTATCAACGGCGGGTGTTGTCCTATCGGGCGCTACTGCACAAGGCTGGCTTGAACGCTCCGACGTCAATCCAACCGCAGACGCGTGGCCTCTTCAACAAAGAGTTGTTGGACGCGATGAGAAACAGCCAGAGCGACAATGTTGCGGATTATCAAGCGTGCGCCGCAATTCTGGCCAAGCAATCGCTGTCTTGGGATGAGATGGAACAAGCGTGCGAGATATTGGGCGAGTTCATCAGAGATAACAAATCTGGCTATGCAGCCTTTAATCAAGCCTACGTCCAGAAAAGCTCTTCCGGTTCGTGGGCTGATGATGATCTAAAGAAGATTCTCGAATTGTTCAAGTACCCTAACGGGTCACGTTCCATCGGACGTGTTGCCGAGCAACACACGCCGTCAACAAGCACTGATTTCGCGGACGACATTTATGAGCACTTGACGCAAGGCCGGCTTGTAATTGTCGATCAGTCCAGCGGCAATCCGGAACTAAATAAATCAGCGGCGGATCGAATCATTCGCCGAACCTTCCAAGGGAACCAAGAGCTTTTCCGTAACGCGAAAGCACCCCCGGAAATCCTTGTGTATGTCGAAGAAGCCCATAACATTCTACCACCGTCAAGCGAACTCGATACCAAGGACATCTGGGTGCGCACTGCAAAAGAAGGTGCGAAATACCGAATTGGATTGGTCTACGCTACGCAAGAAGTGAGTTCGATCCAAAGGAACATTCTGCGCAACACCGCCAATTGGTTTATCGGCCATTTGAATAATAGCGACGAGACAAAGGAATTAAGGGACGACTCAAAAATAACTTGGCAGTTTACGTTGGGGCGATGACATAGTTGTAAGCCGACAAGAGTTGATCGCGACGGGTTGGTTCGTGTTGGGTGAAATCCGGGTGCGGCTTGATTTTGGGTTGATAGACGTGACGAGCAAGTTCGACCACGACGCGGAGTCCGGTGGAGGTGGTCGTGCGGGCGAAGGCGTCCCGAATCACCTCGACACTTTTGAGCAGCAGTCCCCGAAGCGATCGCGTCAAATGGCAAAACAAACGATGATCGATCGGATTGTGCTTGGAGCAGTAGGGAGGAATGTGGCAGACGCGGAACGTCAGTTCGAGTTCCTTGGCGAGCCAAGAGAGCCGTTCGCGGAAGAGCGGGACGCGATAGCCATTGCTCCCGCCGCAATCGGCGAGCAGCAGAATCGGGTCGCGCCGACGATAACGCCCTTTGCCCAGCCGATGCCACCAACGACGAACCGCAGCCGCCGCCAGTTCCCCCGTGTCGGCGCCTTTGGCCAACATGACGAGTGCTTCTTGTTGGGCCAGGTCGTACACGCCATAGGGAACCACCTTGCCCGTCGCCAAGCTGGTGAAATCATGATCCAAAGCCCGCCCCGGAGTTTCGCTCCAAGCGCGACCGGGGCGATAAAAATCGCCCAACAGCTCCTTTTTCTTCGTGTCGATCGACAGCACAGGCCAGCCCTTTGCCAAAAACTCCGCCCGCAACTCAAGCATCCGCGCGAACTGCGGTTCGCGGTCCACGCTGGCCCCGGTCGGCAACGTCTTAGCCAACGCGCGATGCGACAGCCCCAATTCCTCACGCAACAACCGGCCGACGGTGTTCGCCGAGATCGGACTGCCTCGCTCGCAGAGCTCCTCGGCAATCTCACGCGGCGAGCGATTGGTCCACAGGCGGCCCAGCTCGATGGGCGATCCAGCCGTGTGGCCTTCCACAACTTCCTTCAGTTGCTCCACCAATTGCGGGTTGGCGAAGCTAGCTTGTTTTCGTCCCCCCTTTTTTTCGGACACGCCCGGCGGCCTGATCCTCCGGTAACTGCTCCACATCTTCTTTGCCGCGCTCGATCGTATCAACTTTGCAGCCAAACAACCTGGCGATGTAGGCCGAGCCGCCATGTCCCAGCTTGGCCGCCTCGACTGCCGCATACCGCCGTCGATCCTTCTCCGAAAGCGACTGGAAAAAGAGAACCATCTGCCTTTCGATCGTTGCGTGATAACCGACCACAGTGGCGCCTCCGGAAGGATCGTGGAACACCACAGTCTACCAAACTACCAAGTTGTTTTTGAGCCATTTCTAAGGAAGTTCTACGACTTTGCTGATTTTGAACAGAGCATCCTTCGCGCTCAAGACAAAGGGTTTCTTCGCGTCAAAGCCCTGTCCAATCCTTACGTCGTGCCAATCCAAGTTGAGCGATTTGCGATTCATGAGGCATCGTCACCAACAACCAATGGTGCGTGATGCCATACGAAGGCGAATATGCGGCGTACCGTTCCATTCGGCGGATCGTTGAAGCCGAACGGGTGAAGAGGCTTCTGAATCGCGACAGGTCTTTAAGCGCGATGACAAACACGTCGAACTGGTCCCCAATTCCTGCGCCACCTTCCGCAGATTGCCTACCCGGATTTGTACTCGCGATTGACGGGAGCTATGCGGAAGTCGATGTGAAAACCGGTTATCCAGGCGCTAAGGTTGGTTACGTCACTGTAGCAAGCGTTTTGCTCGATTTGGATAGGATTAACGTGCTGGACGAATGTCGGCCGGTTGATCCCGCGGATTTTCGGAAAACCGAACAAGCGGACACGATCGACGCAGCGATTCCGGGAAGCAACGTCGTCACTTTGAACCAGGCATCGGCACGAGCTTCATTTAGGCAAGAACTCTATGAGGTTTTCCACGACGTAGTATTGGATGACGTTCATCGTGTTCGGCTTTTGACAACATACGAGGAGTTGCTACATCATAAACCGGTCACGAGAAGCCAGGAGTGCCCGTACCGCGAATCACATGGTTGTCAGGGAGACGTTGTGGTTCCGCCAGGCACGTCGAAGTGTCCAAAATGCAATCGCCCTATTTTCTCTACCGATGCCCTTCGGATTCACGAACGCTTTCGCGACATAGGCACCAACGGTGAGGCATTTGGCCTTGTAATGCAAGTTTGGGAGCGAATTCTGCTCGTCCATATACTTCGATGTTTCGAGCGGCTTGACCTTCTTGGTCGTCTTGAGCGACTGGCTTTTTTTCTCGACGGACCGTTGGGCGTATTCGGACCTCCGGCTTGGCTGAGCGCAACGATTAGCGTGGAGCTGAAGCGGCTTAACCGAATCGTGCGCGAATCGACTGGCTGCGATCTAAACGTTATTGGAGTCGAAAAAACGGGGAACTTTGTCAACCATTTCGATGAAATCGATCACACAGAGAGTCCCGGGAAAAGCGCATTCGATCCAAGAACCTACCTACTTCTTACCGACAAATACATCAAGCAAAGGATCACGTGTTCCGATAGCGACAAGCGTTATGGATTAGACACGTATTTCGGCCGCAAGTTCTTTTACAAGACGCACGGTGGTGCTCGCATCGTGGGGACTTTGCCGTTTCTAACGGACAAGCAGGACACGCTAAGCACGGACGATATTTCACTTTACCCAAGTCTACCAACCTTATTCTCGCTCCTCGATAAGCTCGCATCGTCGCGCTATGTGAACGCGGTCACTCCGTTGATCGCGGCTCATTCGCACGCTGCCATACCGCTTCAACTTGGCGCAAAGGTGCTAAAGAGCCTCGCCTCGGCCCTAATGGAACACAGGTAAAACATGCCGGGCGTCGTCGTAGCCAAATATGGGAGCGCTGCGCAACGTTGGAGTGGCATTGGCCCGTATTACGCCATGTTTCCGGCGTCCTTCGCGCAAGGCGTAATCAGGCGATATACCAACCCCGGCGATGTCGTTTTCGATCCGTTTGCCGGTCGAGGCACAGCCGTTTTTGCCGCGGCGATCAATCAGCGCGTCGGCATCGGCATTGAAATCAATCCTGTAGGCTATGTTTACACTCGAACAAAGTTGTACCCCGCAAAGCGCAAGTTGGTTGAATCTCGCATTCAAGAATTGGCCGATAACGCCTGGCGATACAAAGATGCAGCGGATGAACTTCCTAACTTCTTTCATCACTGTTACAGCGCCAAGGTAAGACGCTTCTTACTTACCGCACGAAAGTGGCTTGACTGGCGTAGCGACCGCGTAGATTGCACGGTCATGGGCTTGTTGCTCGTGCATTTACACGGAAAACGGTCGGATTCTCTGTCGAACCAAATGCGGCAGACGAAATCGCTTTCGCCACCGTATGCTGTTGAATGGTGGAAAACACGTGGAATGAAACCGCCGCAAATTGAACCTTTTCTCTTCATGCAGAAGAAATTGAACTGGCGGTACGCGAAGGGCAGACCCAAGGTCTATGACAGCCGAGTGTTTCTCGGAAATAGCGAATCACGGATGGGATATGTGCAGCGCAGTCTCAGATCAATCGGCGCGCAAAGCATCAAGTTGCTGCTCACGTCGCCGCCGTACTGTGGCGTCACGAACTATCACTATGACCAGTGGATCAGGCTGTGGTTGCTTGGCGGTCCGGATTCGCCCGCTGCGCCGACGGGACCGCATCAGGGAAAATTTGTCGATCAGGAGAAGTACCGATCACTTATTAAGAATGTATTTTGCTTGGCATCGAATTTAATCGCGGATGATGGCGTCGTGTACGTTAGAACCGATAGCAGACGCGTGACGCAGGATGCGACCATCGCGGCATTAAAAGTAGCATTTCCGAAGAAGAAAATGTACTGTCGAGCGAAACCTTTTTTGACACCAACTCAAACACAGTTGTTTGGCAGCGAATCACATTCCGACGGAGAGGTCGACATAATACTACGTTAGCTTCGTTTAGGCCTGATGCTCGGCCACCATCGGGGCAGACCACCAGACTCCGGCAGGGCGGCCATTTTTTTGCGCGTACCTCTAAAGCAGTCCGCCGGCAGCAATTGCCGCGGAACACGCGGCTACTGATCGGCTGGCGAGGCTACTTTGGCTTTTACCAAACTCCGCGCGTGCTTTCCAATCTGGATGCGTGGATTCGCCGGAGGCTGCGCATGTACCTCTGGCGGCAATGGAAGAACGGTCGGAGCCGCTTCAAAGAACTCCGCCGACGTGGCGTACCCAAGCTCGGAGCTGCGGTTGCGGCCGGGTCACCAACGGGATTTTGGCGTATGTCCAGACACGCAGCGGTGAAACAAGCACTGCGAAATGCCTATTTCGATTCGATCGGCCTGCCCAGAGTAGCCGTTCATTCCCCCGCATAACCCAATCGAACCGCCGTGGTACGTGACCCGTATGCCCGGTAGTGTGAGAGGGGCGGAGCTGCAAGGCTTTCCCCTATCTCGATCAACAGGCTTGGTTCGCACCGTAGCTGCAACCGTTGTCCTGTTTTCGCAAGGATTTAATTTTCGTACCCGACATTCAGTACGCACGCGGGGCAACAGGATGCCTACCGAATTTCCTATAGCGGGTTGATAGCAGGGCCTCGCACCGGATGCCTCAGCAATAAGATGCCGCCCCACAAGCTCAAAAGCGTGTTGATAATATGAATCGTTAGTGACACGGCCATCACATCTGGCCGGGAAATTCCAGCAGCACCAAACAGGATGACCATAGCCGTCTCGCGTATGCCAAGTCCGCCGAGTGAAAGCGGGATAAGACTTACGAGGGTAACGGCGGGCAAAAACAGTAAGAAGTAAATCAGGTTAATTGGAATTCCCATGGCGATCGACGCGATCGCGTAGTACGCGGCGAGCAGCAACTGAAGAACGGTGGAAATTCCGATCGCGACAAATAGCGTCGGCACATGATGCCGATAGCTCGCAAGGGCAATGTAGAGCTCCGATGCCGATTCGCGGATGTGCTTAGGGGCGAGCCGTGACACAAGGGGAACTCGTGCGGCGAGATTCGGCAATTGCCAAAGCACAACCACGATCAATACCAGAATCACGGCGCTTCCGACCACGGAAGCGACAACCATCGGCGACTGGAGATACTGGTAACCAATAACTAAGGCGATGATTGCCAAGAGGCAAAGTCCAAGCAAGCCAGCAAAACGTTCAAGAAAAACAGAGACGACCGTGATTTCGAGCTTGCGAGTGCGCTTGAAGAGATAGTATGACTTGACGACGTCGCCACCAATCGAACCAGGCATAAAGTTGTTCACAAACATGCCAATCATATAGTAAGAGAATAATTGACTGAGGGGTACGTGGACGTCCTTCGCTCGGAGTAGTACCTGCCACCGGTACGCGCTAATCCACTGGCAAAGCGCGTAGTAACACCACGCGAACAAGACAAAACCCAATGAGACGCGGCGGAGGTTGTCGACCACGTCGTGCAGGCTTACCTGCGTGAATAATGCAGCCAGAATTACGACGCTCATGATCAAGCGTAACGCAAGCTTCCGCCACGATGGTTTAAGCGGCTCGGGCGGGATTGTATCACTTAACACATCTGCTGTGGTACCCACCGGGATTTTGACTTTGTCTTGGTGGAGAGCAGGAGTAACGTCTGAGTTCGGCTGACTTATCGGATGTGCGACGCGCGTGTAGACTGCCATCAATCGGTCGGTAATCGATTGCCAGTCGAGGTATTCTCGCACGTGTTGAAGCCCCTGCTGGACCACCTTTTCTCGCAGGGTCGCTTCGTAGAGCAATCTGAGAATTGCTGCTGCCAGCTCGTCGGTGTCGCGTTGTTCAACGAGCAAGCCGGTTTGTTCGTGTTTGATAATGTCAACAATCCCACCGACGTTGGAAGCGACGACCGGCGTCATGTGGGTGATCGCTTCGATGAGCACGACGCCGAGCCCTTCCGTGTCACCGTGTGCATCGATCACGGCCGGCAGAACGAACACATCGGCCTTAGCGTAAAAGTCCGATAGCTCTTCGTTCGAAACGAACCCATGGAACGTTACCTGTTCGGCGATGCCCAGTTGCGACGCTAGTTGTTCGAGTTGCGGCCGGATCGCGCCAATTCCGACAATGTGGACGTGAGCCGGAGTCTGTTTGAGTATTGCTGGCGTTGCCCGCAGCAGATATTCGACACCCTTTCGCTCAATAAGACGGCCCGAGAAGAGGATGTCTTTTACGGGTTTCAGTGGGTCTTTGGGCTCGTGTCGTTCGGCAATCGTCGTACCGAATGGGATGATTTCGATTGGTTTGTCTACGCCGAGTTCGCGGACGCGCTCGGCCGTAAAGCTGGAGTTACAAATAATCGCGTCGGTGTGGCGGATCGCGTGGCGCAGGAAATACTTAACAAAGAAGAACTTTTTGCACAGCAGGATTTCAGCGCCGTGAAACGTAAGCACCATAGGCGCGCCGGTAATACGGCTCGCCGCATAACCCCAAATCGCATGGGGAAATGGCCAATGGACGTGAATGATGTCGAACTTCTTGCGGTAGCAGTACCAAACGCTCTGAACCAATCCGGAGAGAATGTAGAGCGCCGCGACAATGAGATACAACGGGTTTCGAACGCGTGTCGGCGCACCTTCCATGTGTGTGAGGTTCTCCCAGCGGCGAAAAAAATAGCGAAACCGCCGCACTTCGACACCATTCACGGTGTGACTGCGCAGGCCGTGATAGCTGGGCGCGAATACGGACACTTCGACGCCCCGCTCACTCAAATAGCGGTTGCTTTCGACCAGAAAGGAGGCATGCCGGTCCTCCTCATCCAGCGCGTAGCAGGATGACATCAGGCAAATCCTGAGAGGTTCCGATGATCGACCTGTCACTTCTCGGTCCGATCGAATTGGCGGTTGAGAATGTCAACCACGAGTCCCGTGGTGACGCTGAGCCAGCCGGCAACGTAAAAGCCAACGGAGAACATTTGCAACGCGGTGAATAGCCGGTCACCTCGCGTATTGACAAAAAACGAGGCAATCAACAACAAGGTTCCGACTGCCATCATCAAGGCAGCGGTGCCGAAAAAGAAAAGCATTGGCCGTGTGCCAAATGTTAAATGGAACTTGACGGACATCGCTGCTGCAGCGGCACGCGAAACGACTCAGTCCGAATTTTGACTGACCGTACGATCTTGCGCACCATAGCGTATCGACTTCTTTGATGCGACAACCGGCGTGCGCGAGGATCGGAACTAAAAACGGATGCCAATCATTGTGTAGCCGAATACCTCGGAGGCATTCCTTGCGAATCAGTTTGATCCAATTGCCGTCGCGAACCCGCACACCAAAGAGTAGCGCGTTGAGCAGGTTGTAGACTCCCGAGGCGACACGTTTTCCGTCGCCGCGGCCAACGCGTCGCCCGATCACCACATCGGTGTCGGCATCCATCGCGTGAAACAATTTTGGAATGTCGTCGGCCGGCGCCGATTCCAGGTCGGCTGGCAGAAAGCAAACATAGCGACCGCGCGCCGCCGCAGCGCCTTCAACAATGCCAGCCGCGAGTCCACGAGGCCGCCAGTGCCGTACGACGCGAATCGGCACCTCCGGATGGTCGAGCGCGAAATCAGCGGCTATCTGGCTGGTGTCGTCCTGACTCCCGTCGTCGATGAAGACGATTTCGCCGGAAATTCCAAGCTTCACCAATGCTCGGCAAGTCTGTTCCAGGAACGTCGCGACATTGGCCGCCTCGTTCAGTGCGCTGGCGACAACCGATAAGACGCATTCGCGCCGACCCGAGACCTCCCCAAAGGCTGTCACGTCGTCGATCGATTCCTGGCTTTCAATGGTGGACATGGGGGTTCTACTCCACACTCGCCCCAGTTCAACGAGTACGATATGCCAAACATCGCATTCGGTAGATTCGATAATAATTCAATTGGTAAAAATGGCAAATACGAGATGTTTAGGAGTACCTCAAAATATAAATAAATTGCGACCTTAATAATACTTGAATAGAAATAATCGACTAGATAGGATAAGAGCTTCGAGGGCAACGCAAGGGGCTTAAATTCTCGCTGCCAAAGCGGAAGAACAACTTGCGAGTGGGGGGGAGGCTCCTCGCTAAGCCGCCCTGACTCTCGGTGCTAGCAAAGGCGTATTCAGGCGACACTTATAGGATCCGGAAGCCGTGATCCGAGGAGCTGTTCATCGCATGAGCTCGCACTTACGCGTCGGCTTAGTTGGCTGTGGCAAGATAAGCCAAAAGTACGTGGAGTGCTTGAGCGCTCCGAACCGACAAGCTCGCGTTTCAGCTGTCTGCGACCTAGACCCCGTTCGGGCCAATCAGTTAGGTCAACAATTAGGTGTGCCATCGTTTTCGTCTATTCTCCAGATGATGGGGAGCGTAGGAACCGACATCGAAATCTTTATCGTTCTTACACCCTCCGGGGCCCACGCGGACAATATTTGCGAGCTAGCCGAATTAGGCGCGCCCAACATCATCGTCGAGAAGCCGATTGCGCTCAGGCTCGAAGACGCCGAACGAGCTATTGATACTTGTGAGCGCTGTCAGTCGCGCTTATTCGTTGTCAAACAATGGCGGTGCAACCGTTCGGTTCAAGCGTTGCGCAGCGCATTTGACGCGGGGCGTTTCGGCAGGATCTCGCTGTTGACGACGCGTCTGAGATGGTGTCGCCATCAGCATTATTACGACGAAGCAAACTGGCGAGGGACATGGGAGCACGATGGCGGTGTATTGACGAACCAAGCCTGTCATGCCATCGACCTATTGCTATGGTTTGGCGGCGAGGTCGAGAGCGTTTATGCCTTGTGCGAGACACGGCTGGCAAACATCGAAGCGGAAGACACCGCGGTGGCTGTAATCCGTTTCGCCAATGGAGCGTTGGGTGCAATCGAAGCGACCACTGCAGTACGACCCAAAAACCTCGAGGCGTCGTTTAGTGTATTGGGAGAAGGAGGGGCGGTTGAATTACGTGGAATGAGCGCCGACACGATCCACGCATGGCGATTCGAACGGCCCAACTTAGAAGACGAAACGGTTCTTCAAACGAGTGGTGCGAATCCTACTGAACTGCAGACTTACGCACACGCTGCTTACCTAGATAACGTGTTCGCCTGTGTGCGTGAGGGACGCGAAGGCGGAGTTGATGGCAGACAGGCGACAAAAACTCTTCGTGTGATTCATGCGCTCTATCAATCGGACTGGCTCAGAAGTCCGGTAACACTAAACGCGAACGATTTTGAGCATTCGCGATTAGGGCGGAGCGCCAACCTTGTCTCATGTGGAAAACGAGTGGCGATCGGAATCTGTGCGCACGGAAGTATTGGTCCGCTAAACAAGCGCCGAGCGATCGAAAAGTGAATACCAGTATAATCCACGGCAATGTGACCTTTGGTCAGCAGTGCCTCGTTGACGACTTTTGTACGATTGGTCTTCCACCACGGGGGCATGAAGACGGAAGCTTGCCGACAAGATTCGGCCACCGCGCAAGGATCGCATCGCATACGGTCATTTATGCCGGGAACGAGATTGGAGATGACTTCGTCATCGGACACAGCGCGTACCTTCGCAACGGGAACCAGATCGGCGATCGCGTGGAAATTGGTCCATTCGGCGTTTGGGAAGGGAAGGTCACCGTTGCTAACGACGTGAACATTGGCGCACAAACGGGAATTGCCGAATACACGGTCATTGGAAGAGGCGTCGTGATCGGGCACCAAGTTGGAATTGCCGGAGTTCTGCACCCGCTGACTCGACTGGCAAAGGAAACCGGCAGAGGCCCCACAATAAGTGATGGCGCAACGATTTGCACCGGCGCATCAATTTTGCCTGGTCTGCGAATTGGGGCCGGTGCGTATGTCGAACGGGGCGCGGTAGTTGTTCGCGACGTGCGGCCGTTCACCGTCGTGGCGGGGAATCCGGCCAAACGGATCGGCGAGGTGAGAGAATTACATCCGGAGGTGATGGAACACGTATCGAAATACATCGATACGTCGGACGATGCAATCGCCGAACTGCGACGGCAGTTTGATGAGGTACCTACTCACTTTCCTCCTCGATGACGTGACCGAACGAGTGTCGCCATGCCTTTTATTTCAAGCACCGCCAAGGTTTATCCCAACGTGCATTTGGGAGCCGATGTGCAGATTGGCCCGTGGGCCGTCGTTGGTCGGCCGCCGACTGGAATTGCGCCAGGGGAATTAGAGACGACTATTGGGGACGGATCGATCATTCGGTCGCATTCGATCATTTACGCCGGATCGAAAATCGGCCCAAAGTTCCAGACCGGCCACCATACGATTGTTGGTCCCGGAATGGACATAAAAAACCGTTGTTCCATTGGCACTTCGTCGTATGTGGCTGGCTTCGCCCGACTCGGTTCCGCATCCAGAGTTCACGGTCACAGCTACGTTGGCGAGTTTGCCTGGATTGAAAATAGAGCATGGGTCGGACCCTATAACATTTTTGAGAGCGAACTCGAGCGGATAACAGCAGTTGGTGCCGGCGCAATACTTTCGATGGGAGTTTATCTCTTCGCGGGTGTTCGCGTTGGCGACCGGGCGCTGGTAGGTATGCGGAGTTTAATTAAGAACGACGTTGCTCCGTATCGGGTTGTCGTCGGAAACCCACCTCGAGCAATTCGCACGATCGATCAAATCGTTTCGCCCATTCCCGGAGTGGGACGACCGTACGAGGCAGACCCGCCCGAGTTGCAATCGGCCGCATTGGCTCGGCATGAAGCACGGAGCGGATGCACAATGAGTGACGACGATTGGCGCTTTGCTATTTGGAAGAGGGTTGCCTTTGCCAAGCCGGACGTCGTGAAATCCGATTCGGACTTTATGCCCGATCGCCATCCAACGGTCGCTGCGGGCATCCCTGTGTCGTTTGCCAACTAGTGCGTACGGCTGGCGTCACTGCTAGCCAGACGTTCTTGTTTTTGTTGTATCTGTTTCGTGACCAATCGAAATTGCTGCTTTGTGATTCGCAACTATGACCAATGCTCCGATGGAAAGTATTAAGCTTAAATTAGTTGACCTCAATCGTCAGCATCATCAGCTGCATGGCGACTTGATGCTGGCGTTCGAAACGGTAATCAATCGTGGTCGTTTCATCCTCGGTGAGGAAGTTACTCGATTCGAAAAGGACTTCTCGCGGTTGCATGGATGCGAATACGCGGTGGGCGTGAGCAACGGAACGGACGCAATTACTCTGGCGCTCAAAGCACTAAACATTGGGCCGGGGGCGGAAGTCATCATTCCCGCGATGACGTTCTTTGCCACAGCGGAAGCGGTCTGCAACGTTGGGGCTACACCGGTGTTAGTGGACGTGGAAAACGAAACGTTGGGACTCGATCCTGAGCGCTCGAAAGAAGCTGTTACGATGGCGACAAGGGCCATCATTCCCGTACACCTCCACGGTTGGCCGGTGCCGTTAGAGCCATTTCTACAATTGGCTCGCGATAAGGAGTTAGCCATTGTCGAGGACTGCGCTCAGGCACATGGAGCCCATGAGCAAGGGCATCCCGTTGGCAGCCGCTCGGACGCGGGTTGTTTTTCGTGCTTTCCAGCGAAAAATTTAGGGGCGCTAGGTGACGCGGGAGTCGTTGTCACTCAAAGTGAGGCGATTGCGGATCGAGTTCGCGCCCTGGCAAATCATGGCCGACGCCAGAAGCACGCTAACACCGAGGTTGGATTCAACAATCGTCTCGATGAATTGCAGGCGGCGATTCTCAACGTGAAGTTGCCTTACTTGATGGATTGGAACGAACGGCGCCGCGCGCTGGCTCGCCGGTATAGCGAGTATTTGAGCGAGACGCCGCTAAAAGTGCCAAATTTGAACGACGAACATCGGGTGTCGGCGTTTCACTTGTATGTTGTCAAGTGTCGTGATCGTGCTGAGCGCGATCAGTTAGCGGCAAATCTGCGTACCGGTGGTATCGAAACTGGCATGCACTATCCGACGCCGCTACATTTGCAGGCGGGATTGTCGTCGTTAGGTTACACGAAGGGGTGTTTCCCTGTCGCTGAACAGGCGGCCGAAACGATGTTGTCGCTCCCACTGTTTCCAGAAATGCGTGACGACGAACTCGATTACGTCGTCGATCAAATCCTCAGCTTTTACCGCGATCCAATCGGTAGGAGTACATTGCATCGCGCCGCAACTAAAGCGGCTGGAGTATCCAGTCGTTAATTGGACAATACTAAACTCGATGGCAGCATGAAGACTTGTCAGCCAGAAACTTGGAAAGGCGTCCCCAGCTAATTCCTTCTCACCATGAGCACAAAATCGCTCGACTTGTCCTTATCTGATTCAGTGGATCGTACCCGCGTAAAACCAAGCCGACCGCGGAAAAACCTGAACTACCTGTGGTTGTTACCAGTCGTGTTGGCAGTCGTGGCCATTGTTTTCTTGAGCATACGGGTTCTAGTTCCGACCGCGAAAGACCCGGGTTCGAATCTCTATTCCACCTGGATGGGATATCCGGCCCACCAACGTCGCGCGGGCGAACCAATCAAGGTGAAAACAATCAAAGTCGCTGATGCTAAGTTCCCAGATTTTGTTGCGGCATCAGGCGAAACGGTCGGACTGGTTGATGTGGAAATGCGTCCGCAAGTTACCGGCGTAGTCCAGCAGTTGCTCGTTGCAGAAGGCCAGCGAGTGAAAAAAGGCGATACACTGTTGCGCCTCGATCCAGCACCGATGCAGGACCAACTCGACCGCGCCAAGGCGGATCTGGCAATTGCTGAATTGCAGCACAAATTTGGACCCGCCATTGATGCGGCGAAGAAGGTGGAATTGGAGGCCGGACTCGTCCGCGCCACGGAACTGTTGAAGATTTCCGAGGAACGCCTAGGCCGGTATTCGGCTCTCAAAGATCAAAAGGCTGCAACGTCGGAAGAATACGCTATGGCACAGGAGCTTCATGCAACGAGAGTGTATGACCGCGCCTCGGCCGAGCAGCAATTAAGACAACATGTTTTGAACATGGAGCAGAACAGCAAGCAATCGGATCAAACACTAACGATCAAAAAGGCGGCAGTAAACCAGACGGAGCGAGATCTGGCAAACACGAACCTTGTCGCGCCGTGTAATGGTCTCGTCACGCACGTCGCTACGCAGGTCGGCGAATTGGCCGCGCAGAACTCCGTGGTGATGAACCTAGCCAACGACGTGGTCTTCGAAGCGTACATCGATCAAACGGGAATCGATGCCGTATCACCCGGCGACGTTGCGACGGTTAGGCTCGTGGCATTTCCTGGAAAGCAGTTTCGCGGCAAGGTCGTACGCGTGAATCCGAGCGTCGACACGCAGGGTCGAGTCGGCGAACGCGGCCGCACAAATACGCGGTTCACCTATTCGGCTTGGATTAAACTCGAAAGCGACGACTTGCCGCCAGGCCTGCAAGGTCATGTAGAGTTTAGCAAAGAGACGAGAAAAGCAGCGATCCCGGACAGTGCCGTCATTCACCTTTCTGCCGGCGAAGGCATGGTGATGGTTCTTCGCGACGGACGGGCTTCCATTCTTCAGGTTGAGTTGGGCCGAACGCGCGGTGAGCTTCGCGAAGTCAGATCGGGTTTAGAGTCGACCGAACAAGTCGTGCTTGATCCTCGTGGACTAGAGGCGGGCGACTTGTTGCAGGCGGCAAACTCGGAAAGCGATCAGCGAATCAGCAGGGATCGCCCAAATCTTAAGAATCGATCCGGTACATAATTCAACGGTCCGCGAGATACTGACGTGAAGTCGCACTTCATCGAAACGGTAACGCGATGGACCCGCGTTGAATGGCTCTTGGCGGCGATCGCCTCTGCGCTCGTGCTCGGTGCCATCCTCCCCTGGTACACGATGCCGGCTGATACACTGGCGACATTCGGATCGAGCTTATGGGTGGCGATCGTCCTGCGCCCGTGCCTGCAATCGCAGCCATCTACGTCGCTCGGATACTAATCCGCCCGAGTAATGGTGCGCAGCGCCGGCGCTTTCGCGTATTTCTATGGGCCGCAATGCCGATCGCGCTCTTGTTCCCATTCCTAGTTGCGACACTTACGCCCGCCGTCGCGTACGTGGCTGCGGCGTTCGATCAGCAACGGGATAGTGTGGCTTATCATATTGAGACGCACTACCCGGAGATTCAATCGCAGTGGGAGCAATCGATGGCGATTGATCCATATGAGGAGGTAGTGCCATACGCACCGGATGGATTGACGCGTGGCTACACCGATCCCATGCGAACCTTACCGAACGGACGGCCGTTTGACATTGATAGCACCACCTTCTTTCAGCTTTCATCATGGGATCGGTTCGTGATGGAAGGCATGAATTTCCTGCCTGGCTTTCTGGCCAGTGTTGATTGGGGCTGGCCCATTACGGTCGCGTCGCTGGTAACAGCGCTCATAACGGTGTATCTTGTCCGGCCCGTGTCTCTGTTCCGTGATTTGAAGAAGATTGGGCTTTGGTACGTCGCGGGGGCGGCCGGGATCCTACTTGTCTTGTTGGTTCCGTGCTTCGTCACGCGCCAGATTAGCACCTGGCTCGCCCGAGGCGATTTCGAAAGGGCTTCCGTCGCAGCACACTTGCTCTATGCGTGTTATCCGCCAATGCAGGGCGACACGGATTTCATGCTGCAAATGGATGAGTGCGACAGGCACACGAATCGCTCGACGCCAGGCGTCCATCCGTTTGCACAAGGCGTCGAGTGCTGGCGAGCCAACGAACTTGATCTGGCTCGCGACCATTTCGAACAAGCGGTGGCGCAATCGAAACATAATTATTTGTTTCGCGGCTACCTCTCGGCGACGCTTATGAGAATCGGTGGCGCAGCTGTTTGAACAGAACCAACCGGCGGCGGCGGCCAACGTATTCGATCAAACACAACTAGTCTTTCCGAACCATCTGCAAGCAATCTACTTCGCGATGATCGCAAAGGCGGCGTACGGCAATTTTGACGGCTCGATGGAATTGGCTCGCAACATGCGGAACCTACAAAGGTATTTTCGTCAACCGAGCATTGCCGCCATGGGACAGTCGTTCCTTCACGAAGCGTGGGCCGACTATCGCGACGGAAAGTTGCCGAAAGCGTGGCATGCATATCGAGAGTCGGTCGACCCAGGTACATGGAAATGAAAAGGCTACTTTCCATCTTGCTCGTGGCAGTCGCTGGCCTGCTTTTGGGGCAGGCGGCGTACGTCGTTTGGTACGGTTCCAATGACGACGTAGCGGCCGTAGCGTGGAGACCAAACGTCTACTGGGTCGGCCCGACGGAGCCGGGCTACCAGGCATACTTCCGACACACGCTTTATATCGACACGCTTCCGACCTCCGCGTGGCTGCGGCTTGCTGCAGATAGCAGCTTCGATTTGTACGTAAACGGCCGCCTCGTATCTCGCGAGGGCACACCGACGAACAACGCAAAGGGCCTGGGCGACGGATTGAAGTCGCAAATTAGCCAACCACTCAATGATTCACGAGTATATCGGGCGCCGATTGAGTCGACTCTTGCCGTTACCAGCGTGCCGGATTGGAAGCTGTGCGTTTATGAGGATATCGGCAAGTACCTTGTTCCCGGACGAAACGTCATAGCTGTTGCCGTCGGTAGCAGCGTTACGCATCCTCGGCTGGCCATCGAAGGCACGTTACGTATTACACCGGAGCGAGAAATCGCACTAGCTACGGGACAAGGCAAGTGGACGGTCAGCAGCCGGCCAGAAAGCCGCGATGACCATGTCTGGTACGAGCCTGACTATTCGGATCAATACTGGTCGACGGCTAAACAGCTTGGACTGGTTCGCGAACAGATTTTCAGCCGGCTGCAGGTGGCCGCCTTGGATCTGCCTCCACAGGGCCGCTGGATCACCGGGGACGCAGCCAAGCTCGGCGACGTCTATTTGCGCGGAGAATGGAATGGCGCGGATATCCCCGGTCGGGCATACGTGCGATTGTCGTCCAATGTTGCAGCCAGCGTCATGATCAACGGTCAGCTCATTGGCGAACCAGACCAAACAAAGCAGAACGTCGGCCGATTGCTGATATACGATGTGTCGCGGCTGTTGCGGGACGGCACAAACATAATCGCCGTGCGACTTTCACGGTCGATCGCCAGCGAACAACCCACACTCGGCGGGGAGTCGCCTAAGTTCTTCCTCGACGGTTGGGTAGACGGGCCGGAGGGCAAAGTGAGCTCACCGATAGCTACGGACCAAACATGGGCTGCACTCACGCAACCTTCGGCTGGCTGGTATGAAGGTTCGGGCGACGGTGTGCCCGCTTTGGTTTTGGGAACGAACGGACTTAATGACTTGTCGCGCCAATTTCGGGGCGATGCAACGGCCTACGACTATGTCGCGGCGGGCTGGCATTTTGGGTTTGCCCTGTTGCTGGGGATTTGTGTTGTAGTGGCTCTGGTCGTTGCTGTTAGTCGTTGGTGGCTCCCGTCCAGTGAATCACGGAGCGCAAGCGGTTGGTCTTCAGCAGCAGCACTTATTCTGCCCGGCACGGTTGCGATGGCGTTAATCGCCTTGCTGGCGCATCGATATGCCGAAAACGAAGTTGCGCTGTTCCTCACCGACTATCGAGCGTCGTTGATGTCACTTCTCGCTTTTTCGTTGGCGCTGTGTCTGACGCTGCTGGGGGTGTGGATGGGGGGAGTGCGTCAAAATGAAGCTTGGGCCAACGGCTGGAGATTTTTGCCGATCGCAATGCTGGCGTTCCTCGTTGCCGCCATCGCTTGGGCTCAACCGGCGCTGCTATACGTCGCACTCGCGTTTCTGGCTATCGGAACGTGTTTGGTTATCGTTGGTCCGTTTATCGGTTTTGCCGGTGCGTACGATTGGATTCGCAGCGCAGGTTCACACCAGTTTGTCGTCGCAATGATTTTGGCGATCATCGTTGTAGGTGGCTTTGCGTTGCGAACGCGCGGGCTACCTGTACCTGACCTATCGCCGGACGAAAACACATCGCTGGACGTGATTCGCGGCATCCTTCGTACCGGCGGAGCACCGGAAAGCACGTCCGGCATTTGGTACACACGCTCGCCCGCATACCATTACGCGGCCGCTTTATGGCTGGAGGTATTTGGCGATACGATTAATGCTGCTCACCTGTTCTCGGTATTCTTTGGCACGGCTTTGCTGCCGCTCGCGTTTGTCTTTTCCAAGCAGTTGACCAAGCGCGATGACTTGAGCTTGTTGATCGTCGCACTGATGGCGTGCGATCAATGGTTAATCGTGCTGTCGGCGCGATCCGATTTTATGTGATTGTGCAATTTCTAACGCTGCTCTGTTTTTATCTGTTCTATAAGGGTTTCGTGCAGCGGTCACGTGCTGCTTACCGCTATGCCTTCTTTCTCGCCGCGGCGGCGGCAATGCTCAACCAGGAGATGATGGTGACGCTCGTCCCCATTTTCGCCCTGGGATTCCTGATGTTTTACCGGCCATTCTCGCTTCGCAAGGACTGGCCGTTGCTCGTGGCTGCGACGGCGACGCTAGGCGTTGTCTTTTTCGATGTATTCGTTTTCTACGTAAAATGCCTGACTCCATTCATTGCGCTTGGTACGACAACCGACTCGATCGCCAAACCGCACTTACGTTACGTGACCGGCTTTATTAGCGGATTTTTCGTCGGTTCGGCGAGGATGCATTTTGTCTACACGTTTTTCTTTTTCGCCGGGTTTATTTACAGCTTGATACGGCGCGATTGGTGGCGATTTTTTCTTTTTGTTTCCGTACTCATGTACTTAGTGGAGCTAACCGTTTTAATTCGCCAGATTTCTGTGCGATATACGTCTCCCATGTATTCGTTGCTGCTGATTCTGGCGGTTACAAGCGCGTTCGATATTGCCCGAGAATTGGCGACCGCATTCGGCAATCGATTCGCGAAGCCCGCCGTGCTGCGTGTAGCGATATCGCTGATGGTGCTGCTGACGTTACTAACAGGGCAACAATATGCACAAGTCATCTGGCCCAATGACGAGCACCTGACAAAGGGGACGACACAAGTCGTGCGCTTTATTCGCGATCATGCGACGAGTAAAGATGTGGTGATCTCACCGGCGGCGCCGCCGGCGGCACTCGAACTGGGCGGGCTGGATTACTATCTTGCCAGCAACGTGCTCTACTTCGATATTCCGTACCGCGACGGCGATCTCATACGCGACCGTTGGGGTGGCGGAGTTTTGGTCAGCAACCCAGAGGCGTTCAGCCGCATTTTTGAGACAGCCGATCGCGTGTGGATTTACTATGACGAGGTTTCGGAGTCCAAGATGAGTCCCGAAATGAGGTACTACCTGCGGACGACCGGACGCCCCGTCATGGAGAGCTATGCGGCGACGCTGCGGATATGGGACCGCGAACGCGATCCATTCCCGTTTGCAGCGCGCGAGGGCCGCGAGGTCGGCACATACTAGAGCTATTGCGAGACCGTTGTCCGCGCATAGTAAAGGTATAGCCCCCACGCGCCAGGAGCGACTGGCAAACCTCCGGCGCGAACTTTCGCAACGCAATACGAAGACACTGCGCACAACGCTTCGGCCTGATGTGCTTGGCCGACGGTTTTGGTGGAATAAGGGAAGTAAAGTTGCAACAGAACCAGAGCTTCAATTGCCGACTCGACGTCAGGGATTTCTTCGCTCGTGAATTCAGGATCGCGAGCGCGCAGGGCGAGTAACAGGCAGTCTATCACTTTTTGGCGGTCATGCGAGTCGTCCTTCAGCGCTGCTGCGAGGGAAACTAACGAACGGACAAGAATGTAATGGTAGTCAATGGCGGCGTTGTGCGGGTCGAACCAGCGACCGCGATGCTCTCCCTCGGTGAGCTGACCCGGGTAAATCCCCAATTGTGCTTTCTTGACGGCTGCCCGCAGGTATTTTTCATCGCCGGTTTCACGTGCAAGTTCGGCGAGCAAATACACGCTGAAGCTGTTGTAGTTCCAGTTTGGGACGACTGGCTGACTCGCGGCCCAATCGGCAGCTCGCCGCGCCGACTCCAAGTACTTCGCTTCATGAGTGAGCCGATAGAACTCGAGTACAGCAACGCCGCACACGCCATTGTCGTATTGCAGTCCGCCGTCACCGAGGTCGTCGACCAACCAACCATTGTGCACCACTTCGTCAAGGCGTCCGACCGCCTCGGCCTTGAGAAGGAATCGCTCCGAGACAACGAAGGCTCGTTGGTTGCCATCCCTCCGAGCCGGAAACGGAAATAGCCCTCGGCCAGCCTGCTCTTGTGCCCAAATAAGATAATCGGCCGCGCTTTTGGCGGTCGAGCGGATTTCACTTTCGTCGCTGCATTCCGCGCGGCAGGCGAACGTGCAACCCAGTACGACGGACGCCGTATCGCGCAGCGGATGCTCTGAACGCGTTGGATCGTCGCCAATTCGCCACCACTTGCGGCGCAATATCGCACGCTCGTACGGCTTGAAGCCTTCAGCAATTTGGGCAGCAGTCGGTGGCGGCACATCAGGCGGAACGCGGCGCATTTTGGCGGCCGCGTCGGGCACGCCGGCGCGAGGTCCCAGCAATTGCTTTGCTTCATCCGCGAGTGAAATAATGGCCGCTTCGTCGGAATGACGTTGCGCTTCGCCAATCTGGCGCATTAGACGGGCAAGATCCGAGTCCGGCGACTTTGAACTCTGTGCAAACAGGAGTTGGACGCAGGCCGAGCACAGCATGATCGCTATTGTCAACGGGAGGGTGCGTCTGAAAATGGACATTCTAAGGTGCCGTCGTCGATCAATTGAGCATCAAGAAGTCAGCATACTGTGACATTTTACCTTGCCCGTGGAATGGTCTCCAATCCGCCGAAAAATGATCGGGCGGCTGGTATCTATCGTGAGAAAGGTGTTAGCAAGTGTCCGTAACAGCGGCATTATCCGGCATTACTGGCTAAATCCCCCGCTACCCGCGTTTTTGGTAAATCCGATTCATTTTCCCAACAGCCGGCTGAATGGAACTTTTCATCTATAGGGAGGTTCGAGAATGCCAAAGCTGCGAGAGCGCGGATTAATTGATAAAGGTGTTATAGGCGGTACAGTCGGAACTGTATGGCGCAATAAGCGCATTGGCCCTGAGGAATCGGTGATACCCTTGGGTGCGGTGGTGTCGATAGCCAGAGATGTCGTACTAGTTTCGACGATGATAGCAGCGGTTTGTCCCTACAACCGGACCTACAACGACAAATATGCGACCGTTCAACGTATTGCCGAAACATTCGCGGTGGCTGACGGTCGCAATCTGCGGGACCGTTTTTGCTTTCGGCCAATCGTCGTTCGTAAAAGCTCAGAAGGGCTGGATCCGCAATGGTTGCAAGGTCGGCCCAGACTACTGCCGCCCTGTTGCGCGGTGGCGCCGAAATGGATTGATGAGGGAAACCCACATGTGAGCACGTGGGCCCAGCGCGACGAACTTTGGTGGGTCTCATTCAATGATCCGGTGCTCGACGCTCTGATTCAAACGGCATACTCACAAAGTCTTACTGTGCGGTCAGCTGGCATGCGCGTGCTGCAAGCTCGAGCCCAGCGCGACATTGCCAGCGGAAATCTATTTCCGCAACTCCAACAGGCGTTTGGGGGATACAGGCGAATCTCAGAGAGCCTTGAAGTAGCGAACCGATCACTAACCAATCAGCGATTCTTCGACGATTGGATCTTAGGCTCGCAGCTCGCATGGGAACTGGATTTCTGGGGGCAATTTCGCCGGAACCTGGCAGCGGCCGACGACCGTCTCGACGCCCAAATTGAGGATTACGACGACGTGCTTGTCATTTTGGTTGCCGACGTCGCATCGGCCTACATTGATTACCGAACGTATGAGCAGCGTCTGGTTTACGCAAGGCAAAACTTAGCAATCCAGGAAGAGAGCGTCCGACTCGCACAAATTAAGTTCAAGGCGGGAACAAGAGCGAGTGATCTGGATTTACCACAAGCTCAGGCTGACTTGGCCACTATTCAAGGCCTTATTCCTGACTTGGAATTAGGGCGCCGGCAGGCAATGAATAGATTGTCAGTCCTGCTCGGGATGCCTCCAGCGAACCTCTCCCCAATGCTGGGAAAGAGTCCGATCCCTGTTCCACCGCCGGATTTGGCTCTCGGAATACCGGCCGATCTGCTGCGGCAGCGGCCCGATATTCGCCGTGCTGAACGCGAGCTTGCGGCTCAGTGCGAGGAAATCGGCGTGGCCGTCGCAGATCTCTATCCCCACATCAGCATCAATGGCACGATCTTTGTCAACGCAGAGAAATTTAGCAACCTGTTTACTCCGAAATCATGGAGTGGAGCAGTTGGCCCTAGCTTCCGCTGGGACATCCTTAACTATGGCCGCTTACGGGCGAATATTCGGCTTCAACAGGCCCGGTTCGACGAGCTTATCTACAACTACCAGCACAAAGTTTTGTTAGCGAACGAAGAAACCGAGGATTCCGTGGTAAGCTTCTTATACAGCCACGAAAAGGCTCGCGCTTTCCAGACCGGGGCCGACGTTTCTACAGACGCCGTAAATGTTGCCACTACGAGATACCGCGACGGTGTCAGCGATTTCAATCGGTTGTCGAACGTTCAGATTGAGTTGGCGCACCAGCAGGATGCGTTAGCCCTTTCGCAGGGGCAAATCGCCAAGAGCTGGGTCGATGTTTATCGATCATTAGGCGGCGGTTGGCAAATCCGTTTGGCTGGCGCAGGTCCATATAAGCCAGGCATTTCGGAGGAAATGCAGAATGGCGGAGATAATTTGCCATCGCCGACTCCAGCCTTGCCCGCCCCGTCGGATCCAAATACGGCGCCGACTGATTCAAAGCCGGACAGCTCGACCTCATCGGGCGCGGCTGCTCAGCCCGAGCCACCAAAGGACGAGCAGCAGAAAAAATTTACGACATGGCTTTCGCGACTGGCCGCCGCAAAAAACTTCCTTTTCCGGCATAAGTCTGCGCCGAAGGATGACGTTCAGCTTCCGACCCTTGAGTATCCAAACTTTCTCATACCAGAGGGAATTCAACCCGACGCGGATTGGTCAGATCTTGTTGGACCGTCCGAAGTTAGACCGGTAGATCAATCAAGCCTAGCTAGAACGAACAGCGCGTCAGCCACGCCAGAAGAGAACAAGAAAGATCAGGCCGCGCAAATACAGTCCCGCCGCTCGGCTTCGAGGTTTTATGCGGCCGAACCAGAGGCCCCAATCCCGGCTCTGAATTCGCCATCGTTGATTCGCCCCCAAGCGCACTCAATTGTGGACCCACTTGCAATCGCAGAGTCCGATCAGCAAATCGGGTGGGCAGGGCCGGCCCAAGCGAAAGATGTGTTGTCGATTCCACAGAATACACTACGTACATCGCCAGCAAGCCGACAGGGCGAACGTCCCAATGAGGAAGCGGAGGCCCAACTAATACCTCAACTGGCTGCCATCAGATTTGCTATTCCGGCGAGCGCTCGACAGCGCAGACCTACCTATGCACTCGTTACACGAAATCCCACAGTCCGTAGCGGAGGAAGCTCCGCCAATACAGATTACGGAACTGTCATCTACGACGACGCCTCCGACCAGCAACGTACCTGATATTCGGCTTAAGCGAGAAATTCGAAGTAGTCGTCGATTGGCTCCGCAAAATCCAATACTCGTCCGATAAATTTGAATGGCTTCCTTCAATCGGAAGCGGAGCAAGGCAATGTTTTCGACAATAAGAGGTGTCGTTAAGCGATTGCACCCCGAAGGAGCGGCTCTAGCTTTCTGTACGACCCTTCTTTGCGCACCAATCGCAGCGGCTCCACCAGCATGCCCACCGATCTGTTGGCATTGCGACGACTATTGCCGCAAGTCAGCACCAATTATCTGTTGTTATTGCACCCCGTGTGTTTGCGATTGTTATTGCATAAAACCACTGCCATGCATCTGCCCACCTGTCGTACGATGCTGTTGTGACGACTACTGTCGAAAGCCGTGTCCGTTCGTTTGTTGCCCAAGGATTCCATCACATTGTTCGTCATGTCGCGTGAAGTGTAGCACTTGTGTTAAATAGCGATTCTGCTTAGGACGCCTGGGCTTCCCCCACTCTATGATCCAGTGCTTATGAGAGAATCTGGTTCGGGGAATCCGCTGGCTTGCCGTAGCGGAGCAGATAGCTGAGGCGCAGCCGAAGCTACATTCGGAGCGAAGGAAAGCCAGCGGGCGGCGAATGATGCCGGAGTCTGGTAGTCTAACGAACTATGCGGCCTGTGGTGATTGTAATCGAGTCGCCAACGATCGACGACCCAGCGGGCATCTTCCAGGCCGGTAAACAATTCACGATTCAAGGGCTCGTCGCGGCAGCGGCTGTTGAAGCTCTCCACGTAGCCATTTTCTCAGGGGCTCCCTTTGGTGATGAACAAGGTCTTGACGCCCGCCTGGTACAGCCAGCGCGTCACCGCCCAAGCCACGAATTCCGGGCCATTGTCGCTACGCAAGTGTTCGGGAATGCCACGAACAGCGAACAGGTAGCCCAACACGTTAATCACTCGCCGAGCAGTCCATGACCAGGCGATCTCTATGGCCAGACTCTCGTGGGTGAACTCGTCGAGGACCACCAGCATCCGTAGTTTGCGATTCTTCTCGGTGCAATCCTCGATGAAGTCGTAGCTCGACACGTGATTCGGACGCAGAGCACGCTTACGGACACAACTATTTTTGCTGCCACCAAGCGTCATGCGGCGCTTTTTCTGCTGCTTTTTCGGTACTTGCAGCCTTTCCTCCTGCCACAGACGTTCTACCCGTTTGTGATTCACTGTCCAGTCACGCTTGCGCAAGGCATCATCAATCCGCGGACTGCCCCAGCGAGGATGGAGACGGGCAAGCCGTCGCATCTGGGCCAAGAGCTTCGCTTCGTCCGCCGGCAAACGTTTCGCATAACGCTGCGTGCTGCGAGATTGGCCCAGCACCTGGCAGGCACGACGTTCCGAAACCCGGTCAGGCCCCAAACTGCGACGAACTTCTTCAATCGCTGTCCGCCGCTGTTCGGGGCTCACCAGTTTCCCTTCGCGGCTTCCTTCAAGATCTCCATGTCGAGTGCCTGGTCAGCCACCAGCTTCTTCAGCCGGCCATTCTCTTTCTGCAAGGCCTTGAACTACTTGGCCATCTCCGAAGCCATTGAAATCAGCCTATACCACAACCTCGGACGACTACCTGAGCCAGAATTTGCCCACAGATTCTGGTGAGGAGGCTTTTTTTATCCTTGCTAATAGGCCACCAAGTAAGGTGCCAGAGTTGGATTTCGAGATTGGTCTCGACATTGCGGCGAAGATTGGAATAATCCAGGCCAACCCCCGCTTTGCTAGCAGTTGTTTGGTTTGTGCTGCACAGTCGATGGCGGCTTCCAAATATGGACATGGCCCAATCTACTCTTAATCCGCTTGGGCTTGGCACAGTTACTGAGGACGTCTTCCAATGGTTTGCAGTTAGCTCCCCGCCCACATTGATCGAGACACAGTATATTTGGCAACGATGCTGTCTACTTCTGCTCGTTATGAACTGCTTGGGTTGTGCGCAACCATTACGCGTTGATGCGCGAGCACAAATCGAAGGCGTCGGCGATATCAATGGCAACATAAACGGCAACCTCAAGACCGAGCTATCGCCGACGCCGCGGCTTGAACCGGTGGTAGCGAGCGGGCTTCCACATCGTCGATTCGATCCGCACGCGGCAACCATAGCCGTAGTCGACGTGGACGGGCTATTGCTTAACACGGATGCAACAGGTCTTGGATCCTGGGGTGAGAATCCCGTCTCGGTCTTCCGTGAAAGGCTTGACGCGATCGAATGCAACCCGCGTGTTTGCGCGGTGATTATTCGCATCAATACACCCGGAGGTAGTGTTACAGCAACCGACATCATGTGGCGCGATTTGGTTGCGTTCAAGCAACGAACGTGCCTACCAGTCGTTGCTTGCTTGATGGATGTGGCCGCCGGCGGCGGTTACTATCTGGCAACCGCGGCCGACTCGATCGTCGCCCACCCGACGAGCGTGACTGGAGGCATCGGCTGCATTCTGAATGTGTACAATTTGGAAGACTTGATGGCGCAGTTCAACATTGTCGGTGCGCCTATCAAGGCCGGCACGAATATCGACTTAGGCTCCCCGATTAAGGTGCTTACTGACGAAAAGCGCAAGCTATTGCAAGACATGGCCGACGAGTTTCATGTGCGCTTTCGCGATATCGTGCTGCAGCGTCGGCCTGCGGTCGACGGGAAACTTGAATCCACATTTGACGGTCGTGTGTTCACCGCCAACAAAGCCAAGGAGCTGCACCTCGTCGATCAGATCGGCTATCTCGACAATGCGGTAGGAATGGCCCGATCGATGGCGGGCGTCAACTATGCTAACGTTGTTTTTTATCACCGCCGCGACGACCAGGCTTTGTCTCAATACTCGATCACGCCAAATACGCCTCTACAAAAGGGCTTCATTCCCTTCAATGTTCCCGGTCTAGATCGTTCCAAGTTGCCCTGTTTTCTTTACATGTGGCAAATGGAACCTTCAAGCGAAGCCGTTATCGGGAAGTAGTCCCCAAGGCAGCGTAGGTAAATCGTATGGTTACACGAAAAAGCACGATCTATCGGCTATTCTTGCTCGGAATGCTGTTAGCACGTCCGTGTGCTGCCGCAAACCCGATCTATGAGTCCCTCGTCGAAAAAGGTCTCGAACTGTCAACCCAAGAAACCATCAAGTTGCCACCACCTGTCTTATTGGACGGAATGGCCCAAGCCCAGCGCAAGCACGCGATCGAATCGCTACTCGCCGGAAAGTACGACTGGGAATCTTTTACGCGAAAGGCACTCGTAGCCCCGTTTCTGTTGAAGATTAACGACGACGGCCGAGATTCGGGGCATGTTGGCCGGCGCGTTGATTTGTATTTCATAACCTACGGCTCGCTTGGCGCCATGGGCGGCGACGATTATTTGAAAGGGCAACTAAACCTTGCCACCGCAAACGACGACGGCCAGGACGGCAGCCACGTGAAAATTCTGTCGGGCAAGGAACTGAGCAAGCGAGGGCTCCCGTTCAGCCAACAGCCCGGTAGCTCGCGGTGGGTCGCTGTGGAATCCACCCTCTTGAACAAGGTGCGCATCCGACTCACAACGCAAAACTTAAAAACTGAGTCCAGCGATTCGATTCTGATATCATCAGTAGCGGATCCGCACTTCGTCAACGATGGCGAATACCCGAACGATTGGCGTCCTATCTCGCGTGATGATGCGGGGCGGCGTCAGATCGGCCCACCGCAATCTTATGCCGGGTTGGGCTCCTATGCGAAAGGCACCCGGCTCAGCGATCCGGAAGGTGCCATCTTCATCGAATACCACTTGGCCTTCGCAGAGCCCCAAGATTGGTTTCACGGAACCAACCTGCTGCGGTCGAAGCTACCGATCGTCGCCCAAAGCATAGTGCGAAAACTTCGCCGTAGTACAAGCGACCGATAGTTAGTCAGCTTCCGCGCAGCGTATCTGCGATCGGCAATCGGGAGCACCGATTGGCTGGATAGATGGCTCCGACGAGCGCAATCACCACGGCCACGCAAATTCCTTCACCGATGACCTGCAACGAAATGTCGCCCTGAATCAGTCCAGACGACCTTCTCCAATGCGAAAGAGCCACCATCACTCCTAAACCCAGCGCGATGCCGAGCGCGGCTCCGATCAGCGATAAAAACAGCGACTCGCTCATGATGAGTAGAACGACACGCCGCTTGGGCCAACCCATCGCCCGTAGGGAAGCAATTTCGCTGCGCCTCTCAAAGACCGACATAGCCATAGTGTTCATGACGCCGATCGCGCCGATGGTGATCGCAAACATGGACGTAAACCAGGACATCGTGCGTGCGATTTTCATTTGGCTGAGCGACTCGACGAACTCGGCACACGGCGTGGCAGCGATGTTTGGATCGAGCGCTTCGATTTGCCGACGAATTTCGGCCACGGCGGCCGGGCGTTTGTCGGCTGCGTCGACGATAAAACCAGTCACCTCGCCGGGGCGATCTATCTGCCGTTGAAGCTCATCAAGCAACATGAAGACGGCTCCGTTTTCATACACGCTGAAACTTTCGAAAATGCCAATAACCTCGAAGTCCTGCCCGTAGAGTTGGATGTGGTCACCACTCTTCTTCCCCAGGTTTGCGGCTAGGATTCGTCCCAGCATGACTTTTCGCCGATCTCCTTTCTGAAGCCGACGCCCCGTCAAAACTTTGTTGCGATTCAACACCGGGCAATCCGGCTCCCAGCCGTTGACGAGGACCATAAATAAATCATTGTCTTCGAAGGCGACCATATCCATTAACCCCGCGATGATTCCGCGAACGCCGAGAATCTGTTTCACCTGATCGCCGAAAGCCAGCTTAATGCCTTTCGAAAGCTGTACTGTGCCGCCTCGTTGCTGCACCACCAGATCGGCACCGCGATTGGTGTATAGATCGAGAAAGGAGGTCTCAAGCGATTTGGAAACACCCACGAGTGCGACCACTGCGGAAACGGCGATCGCCAATCCGAAGACTGTTAACGTCGAACGCGCCGGGCGACGCCACAGATTCTTGCCCGCTACCGTCCAGGTTTGCATCGTTGCCGCCGCTCCCGCGTTCACGAATCTTGAAGCCGGCCGTCGCGAATCCAGATGGTACGCTGGGCACGGGTGGCGACGTGCGAATCGTGGGTAATCACGATCAGCGTCAGGCCATGATCCTGGTGCAGGCGATCGAATAAATCGAGCACGATGTTCCCGGACGCGGAATCCAAGTTTCCAGTCGGCTCGTCGGCCAGCAATAACTTGGGATCATTGGCCAAGGCTCGCGCGATTGCCACGCGCTGCCTTTCACCCACCGAAAGTTTGTTCGGCAAGTGGCCCGCACGGTGCGACAGCCCCACCAGCTTCAACAATTCGGCGGCCTTTTGTACCCGCTCGCGCGACCGAAGTCCCGATTCGAACATCGGAATTTGAACGTTTTCCAAGGCCGTCAACGTAGGAAGTAGGTGGAACGATTGAAAAACGAATCCCAAACTGGAAGCGCGAAATCGGTCGAGATTTGCAAACTTGCTCAGCGACTGGCCTTCGAAAACAATCTCGCCGGCCGTCGGCTCGTCGAGCGCACCCAACAAGTTGAGTAGCGTTGACTTTCCGCTGCCGCTAGGTCCCATGATCGCAAGGTACTCGCCGGTCCCAACGGTGAGCGAAACATCCGCGAGCGCTTGAACGCTGCCTTCGTCAAAGGCCCGGCTTACATTGACGACGTTCAGCATGGGCACGACGAAGCTATGCGGTTCGATAGTTACGCTTTTATTGACGGCGCTATTCATAGCGTAAAGCTTCGATGGGGGGAACGCTGGCCGCGCGAAACGCCGGGTAGAACGCGCCTGCGACGCCAGCCACGATAGCAGCCGCAAAACCCAGTATGAAAGCCGTTCCGGATAATCCGGGCGGCACGATCAATCTCGTCATCGACCAAAACGACAGCGAGCGAGTCAGCAGCCAGGCAGACGACAAACCGAGAATCGCGCCGAATAAGCTAATCAAGACACTCTCGCCGAGGATCATCCGCATTATGCGGAGACGTGTCCACCCGATGGCGCGTAGGACGCCAAGTTCGCGCGTTCGCTCCATGACCGACATCAACATTGTGTTCAACATGCCCAACAGTGACAGGGAGAGAACGATCGTGCTTATCGCCCAAACCATCGCACGTCCCAGTCTGGCCTCGGTGGCGCTATTCACAAACTGCCGAGTCGATTGTGCTTTGAGACCGAGTCGTTGGTGTTCTTCGTCCTGCAATGCTTCGATGCTCCGGCAGACTTCCTTTAGGTCGGACTCCGTGCGAACCGACGCCGCGACGCGTACCTGAAACTCGGAAACCACTCCGGGGCGTCCCATGAGTTGTTGAACATCGGCCAACGGTGCCACAATGCTGTTCGCATCAAACGGGTTATCGGCGTCGAAAACGCCTGAGATGTTAAACGTCGTGCCTTCGATCTCGACTTGCTCGGAATTTGGATTTGGCAACGCGCCGGCGACGGCGCTCCCAAGCAGCACGACGCCATGATCAATCGGCACCAAAGCCCGGCCTCTTTGAAGAGGAAATTGCGCCATGGAGAATCCCGCCGGCGCAAGCCCGCGGAGCGGAACTCCGATCAGATGTGCGGCACCGACGGAAACCATTTCCGTCAAGCTCGCATCGACATCCGCCACTCCAGGCAGCGCCGCCAGACGGGCCGCGAGGGCAGCGTGCAAACTACTGGTGAGTCGATTTGAAACTCCCGCGCGGACGACTACGATATCGACGCCTCTTGTGGAATAAAACTGACTCGCCGATTCCGCGTACCCCCACACCGTGTTCCATAATGTCGTGATTGCGCTTACCGCCACGGCCAAGCCGGCGACCGTCATCGCCGTCCGACTCATGCGCTGTTGCAAGTTTTTGTAGATGAGCTCAGGAAATAACATGTCGTTGTGGTCCCGGAGTTACCCCTCGAAAAAGGCCTGGCCATTATGCCGCCTTTTGCAGCGTGGGCCTACGGAGTTATCGCCCGTCGCTTTTGCAATTAAGTTCCAACAAGCTTGTTGCGGCGTCGCACTCGGAGCGCTGTTGTCATCGCGTCGTCGCATCTCGATACAATAAAGCTAGCAGGGTCGCGGACTTGACATTCACGGCTAAATCGCCGACAACGCAGTGCGAGTTACGATGAGTATAGTAACTTGCGAAGGAGCGGCATTGAGGTTTTTGGCGCAACGAGATCGGCAGCCCGAGATGATGGACCAGCCCGGGCTTGATGCCGATGCACATCACAGCGCGCTGGACGGCCTACGAGCAGCGAATTCGATAAGTCGCACAGCACGGGTGATTTGGCGCAGCATGATGCATGCCAGCATTCGCCTGGGAGACGGCTCGCCGCTGCGGATTCTGGATATTGCGGCCGGCGGTGGCGATGTCATGATCGGCATCGCCAAAATGGCGGCCCGACGCGGCGTGGCCATCGAAGCGTACGGATGCGACATAAACTCCACCGCCATCGAACATGCTGGCAATGCTGCCAAACGAGCACAGATTACCAATGCGAAGTTTTTCCAGCTCAACGCGCTCATTGATCCTTTGCCAGAGGCGTACGATGTGTTGATGTGTACGCTGTTTCTCCATCACCTGAGCGAGGCCGACGCGCGAGATTTATTGCGTCGCATGGCATACGCGACGAAGCAGTGCGTGTTGATCGATGATTTGCAACGCACCCGGCTCGGTTACTACTATGCTTGGGCCGGCGGACGATTGATGACGCGATCTCGCATCGTGCATACAGATGGTCCCCTTTCCGTGCGTGCCGCATTTACGATCCCGGAAGTGCGTCAACTGGCTTGTGACGCCGGGCTACCGGATGCTCGATTCCGGCGGCACTGGCCGCAGCGATTCGTGATGACCTGGAAAAAGCATGAATAGGACCAGCGACGTGGACGCGCTTTTGCATCGAGCAGCCCACACAACTTGGGACGCGATCGTCATCGGCGCGGGTCCCGCCGGCGCACTCGCGGCAAGACAGACGGGCAGCGCCGGCCTCACGACTCTCCTTGTGGACGCCAAACACTTTCCTCGCGAAAAAGTGTGCGGCGGATACCTGAATCGCCGGGCGCTCGACGTTCTTCAACGTACTGGTCTCAGGAATTTGGTAATCAATCGTGACCAGGACGACGTCGATCAACTGGAATTGATTTGGAGAGGCCGGAAATCTCACTTCCGTTTGCCGCCCGGCAAAGTCATTTGTCGAACGACGTTCGACAAGGCACTCCTCGAATCAGCGAGGGATGCCGGGGCGACGATTCTCACGGGAGACCAGGCGGTCGTCGAGCCAAAGACCAATAACGCTGTGCGATGCGTTACCGTCGCTTGCAATGGCGAGCGCGAGATTCTTAGCACGCGCGTGGTTATATGTGCCGACGGCCTGGCACGCACCAGCTCGCGACATCTGCCTGAATTTACGGCTTCAACTGCGACTGACTCCCGTGTCGGGATCGGAGCCATCATTGTGGGAGAGCTAGACGCCAGCCCTGCCGGACAAATCACGATGGTGTTGTCGCGCCACGGATACGTCGGCATCTCCCGCGTAAACTCGCAACAATTTAATGTCGCCGCCGCGGTTGACCGAGCGCTCTTGCTGGAGGCGGCACCCGTAGAAATCGTGGCGACCATGCTTACCGAGGCGGAGATTCCAATTCCGTCAAGTCTGATGAGGGCGAATTGGCGGGGCACGCCACCGCTTACCAGCCGGCCGCTGCACGTCGCATCGGAACGAGTGTTCCTCATTGGCGACGCGGGCGGATATGTCGAACCTTTTACCGGCGAAGGAATGGCGGCTGCGCTCGAAGCCGCGGTTGCAGTCGCCCCTTTGGCTATCGAATCGGCAGAATACTGGGTGCCATCCATCGCCAATCGCTGGGAAGTTCTACACCGACAAATCGTGCGCGATCGCCAGTCGACTTGCCGTCAACTAGCGTGGATTCTTCGCCGTCCGTTAGCGGCACAAGCCGCGCTTAACATTTGCAGGGTCGTACCTAGAATTGCAGAACGATTGATTGCCAAGACCAGCATTCCATCCACCCTAAGCATGCCGCCGGAAATAAGTGCAACATGAGCTTTTGTATTGCCAGCGTGGGAACCGCCGTTCCGCGCGAACTAATCACACAGGATGATGCTGCCCGGTTGGCAGTTGAGTTGGCGGGGCAAGGTGACAGCCGAACCGCCACGATTCAAACGCTGTATCGTCGCACTGGCGTTCGAAAACGACACAGCGCGCTAATCACGTCATCGACAAATGGCCAACCAGCAACGCAATCGTTTTTTCCGATTGCGGCAGGATCCGACGATCGCGGCCCGACGACCGCCGACCGCATGCGTTGCTACGAAGCCGAGGCATTGGACTTGGCCGCACGTGCAGCATGCATCGCGGTAGACAATAGCCACACTACCCCCGACAAGATTGTTCATCTCGTCACGGTATCATGCACCGGGTTCAGCGCCCCCGGCGTCGATATCGGATTGGTAGAAAGCCTTGGGTTGAAACGGAACGTGTCCCGTACGCACGTCGGGTTCATGGGCTGCCACGGCGCTCTCAACGGATTGCGGGTTGCCGCCGCGCTTAGCCACGCATCGTCGGCGAGCAACGTCCTGCTGTGTTGCGTCGAACTGTGCAGCATTCACCACCAATATGTGGCCAACTCACAGCAAGTCGTCGCCAACGCACTTTTCAGCGACGGCGCCGCAGCGATCGTCGGCACTTCGACGGACTCAACAGCTCGGCCCTGGCGACTTATCAACCAATTCTCCTTGGTGCTGCCGGAGACGACGGGCTTGATGGCTTGGCAGATCGGTGATCATGGCTTCGACATGCACCTCTCGCCGCAGGTACCCAGCGTCGTCCAAGAAATGCTGCGACCGTGGCTGACCGAACAACTTTCACGTCACGGTTTAGGAATTCAAGACGTACGAGGTTGGGCGATTCACCCTGGCGGCCCGCGGATCTTAACCGCATGCGCGGATTCGCTGGGTCTCGACTACGCCTGCCTGGAACCCTCACAGCGAGTCCTCGCCGACTATGGCAACATGTCGTCGCCGACGATCTTGTTTATCCTCGACCAATTGCAACGACAGGGAGAATGTTTGCCGTGTGTCGTGTTGGCGTTTGGTCCAGGTCTTACTATCGAAGCGGGGTTGATCGTGTAAACGCGCCGCATTCGATTTTGAAATGTCCCGCTAATCTGATTCACGCTGCCTGCGACAGCAACGGCTCCACAGCAATGTCAGCTGTTGTCCGCGTAGAATCCAAGCCCGGCCACTTGCCGAGTGGTCCGAAAAACAATCCCGGATATCCAGCAACGCGACTCGCGTATCGGCGATATTGATCGCCGAGGTAAAACAGCAGCCGCTGATCTTTTAGATAGCTGCCGGCAAAAATGTACGCCGTCCAGCAAGCCGTCAGCACGGCGTGATCGGCCGTCATCCGCGGTGTGAACCAAATGAGTCCGAGAAAACTCAAGTAGACTGGGTGTCGCACCCAACGATAGATGCCGTGTTCCACAAATTCGCGGCGCGGCAACGATTGCCGGCGTAGCCAATACAGCCATTGCGTCCAACCGGTTTGGTACCCGAAGCCTGTTAATTTTAAGCTGTAGAACAGCGTAACCCATGACGCATAAAATCCCGCTATTATACCGATTCGCCCCCAGCCGGATGCGTCCCAGATGACAACGGCTGAGGTCCGCCAATAATGGAACATCAACCACAATCCGATACACGTCGCTACGGAAAATAAACTTCCGTAGAGTTGGGTTGGCAGGTATCGCGCGAGCAACGACCTCGACCGTGGCAGCAAAAGGAGGCTGTGGACCACGGCGAATTGCACTGTCATGAGGCAATCAACAACGAACCAGTTGGCCGCCGGTCTTTCGCTTCCGTCGCGCAGAAACAAAAACAAGAAGCAGACCGTCGCCAAAAAAAACACTTGTGTCGCCAAGCCGAATACAATGCCGGCGGCGCGTAACAACAAAGCGGTAAGGCCAGATTTCGCATCCATGCGGCGGGTAAGCTCAAGCATTCGGCTTTTTGCGAGCGATAAAGCATCCGTACTTCATGGCGCCGCTGCGGTAGGCGGCAAGAATCGAATCGAACCGATCCAGAAACAGCACCGAATCCTGGCCGAGGATTCGAGCCAACCACCGGATCCTGGATCGTCGCACCCGCTCACTGCAGATTTCCCAAGTTCGACTGACGCGCGTCGTCCAATCGAGATTGTGCTCCACTTGCAAGCCTGCGTTTTCCATCCATTGGGCGTAGTCGTCGGACGTACCCAAGCTCGGACAAAAGAACCCCTCGCAAACATCGTGCACTTGCTGGGTTCGAATTTGGTTGGATGTGTCGCCGGCCAACCAGGTGCATATCGCCATCGTTCCACCGGGTTTAAGCCAAGAGGCGGCCCGCTCGAAGAATCGTGCCTTGTTGAACAGGTGCTCGGTGCATTCGACGCTCCACACAACATCGAGCGATTGCGCCGGCAGTTCGATTTGTTCGGCGTCAATACAGCGGAATTCCGTTCGGCTAGCTACTCGATGCCAGAGAGAAGACAACGACGCCCATTGTTGCTGCAAAGGACTGATCGTAACACCTAGGCACCGGCACTTTCGCGTCTTCGCTAAATGAATCGATGATGTGCCCATTCCGCATCCGATATCCACCAACAGTTGATCGACCGTTATTTGAGCCAACGTGGCCAGTCGCTCGGTAAGCTGCAACTGAGCCGTGCGCGGCGATTCATTCGCTTCCCACAACCCGTGATGAATATGCGGCCCCCAGAGCAGTCGATAAAACGGAGTCGACAGGTCATAATGACTGCGGATTACCTTCTTTTGCACGCCAGTACACGTTTGCATAGATTTGATTCCGTCGTTCAACGTTGGGTAGTTGGTAAGGCGGCGACCCGCCGCTGCTTCGAGATCCATAGGTCGCCCCACACAGATAGCTGGTCCGCCACACCGACGGCACCGAACGCCTTGGTAAAGGGCGTGATGCCGAATTGCGATTGGAGCATCGTGAAGCCGCCGCGAAGACGAATCCAGCCACTTTGCTCCTCCGCTTCCGCGTTCACCTGGATCGGGCGAGTAACCCCATGCAGCCAAAAGTCTCCCTTCAACTGATATTGTGCGAGACCCTGCTTGCTGGGCTGTGGAAGTTTGGTGATCTCCTTAATGACAAACCGCGCCATTGGAAATTGCGAGACGTTCAGCACGTCGGGCCCCAGCATGTTTGCATTAACCTGTTGCTGGGTGGACGCGTCGGTTTGCCCTTCGAGCTTCACGAACTTTCGCGCCTCGGGCGTGTCGGCAACAAACGATGTCATGTCAATGTCGAGACCACCTGCGTCTCGAGGCGCGGCTAAATTGATTCGGCCACTTTTAATTTTACCGATCACGCCGTGGTCATGCCCCAAGCCCGTTTTCCCCACGAACACGTAGACGCGACTCGCCGGCAAAAAGATGTCGCCAGCCTCGTACACGGTCTGGTTCGTCGCGTTAGCTAGCGCGCCGATTGCTTGGTTGCCCGCTGGTTGCGCAGAGCACCGAGTCTGCAAAATGGTGCATAAACACGCAACAATGGCCAATAGCCGGCCGCGCCAACAATAGCGCACGGAACGCAATGAGCAAGGTGTTGAACGTCTCATAGTCGCCTCACCAACTTAATGATGCCCGGTTCCACGATCGAGTTTGCCAGCGAGCATCGCATATAATTGGGCGGCGTAGTCTAACAAACGATTCTTGTAGTAGAACAGATCAATCAAGACTGGAATTGCGAAGTTTTCACGCCATCTTGAAGTCCGAATGCATCCCAAAGCCCCCCCCGCCTTTGGTGGTACGAATTGTTCGAGCCGAGGAGAAAATAACTGCAGTGGGTTGGCGCATTATTTGAGACAGCAGTCTGAGCCGCCGCTGTTAATCGCGTTCGATGAGGGCTATCATACTGCTGGCCTTTGACCATCGACCTTTGGCCTCCAATTCCTGGCCGATTGGCGACACGACATGGCAGACATTGTGTTCGTGAATCCACGGTTCGAAGTTTCCTACTGGGGACTGGAACATGCTCTGCCTCTGCTGCACAAGCGGGCTAACCTTCCGACTGCGTGCCTGCCGCTGCTGGCGGCTCTTACACCCGACGAACATAACGTCACCATCGTTGACGAAAATGTCGAGCCACTGGACTACGGCCGGCTCGCGCAGGCCGATATTGTCGCCCTGACCGGCATGAGCGTGCAGCGCACCCGCATGCGAGAGATACTCACGGAGCTCAAATCCCGCAGTGCGTTTACGGTGGTCGGCGGGCCCTGGGTTACCGTGCGAGAAGATTATTTCGACGACTTGACTGACGTGATCTTCGTAGGCGAAGCCGAGGAAACTTGGCCGCAGTTTCTGGGCGAGTGGCAAGACGGCTTGCATAAACCGCGGTACGAACAGGCCGAGAAAACGGACATGACGACGCTCCCGGTGCCGCGCTACGATCTGCTCAAAATGCGCCATTATCTCTTTGGCAGCGTTCAGTTTTCCCGCGGCTGCCCGTTTCAATGCGAGTTCTGCGATATCATCGTCACGTTCGGACGCCGGCCCAGATTGAAAACGAGCGTGCAGATACTGCGCGAGCTTGAATCGCTGCTAGCGCAGGGCCTGGAAATTGCCTTCATCGTCGACGACAACCTGATCGGCAACAAGCAAGCCATCAAGGTTATCCTGCGGAGTGTCATCGACTGGCAACGCGACAACGGTTATCCGCTCACGTTCTTCACCGAAGCTTCGCTCGATCTGGCCGACGATTCTGAGCTATTGAGTTTGATGGTAGACGCCAACATCTCTACCGTATTCGTCGGCATCGAAAGCCCGAATGAAGAATCGCTTCGCGAAACGAAGAAATACCAAAACGTCCGCAAGGGCGGCACGTCGATCGGACGAGTCCATGCAATTCAAGATGCCGGGCTCGATGTGTGGTGCGGGATGATACTGGGTTTCGATCACGATGATGAAACGATCTTCGCCGCGCAGCGTGAGTATTTGAAGGAAGCCCGCGTACTGCACGCCATGGTCGGCATGTTGTCTGCGATTCCCAAAACGCCGTTGCACGCGAGGCTGGCGGCCGAAGGGAGATTAGACGAAGAAAACGAAGCGGAGTTCGGGACGAATGTCATTCCCATCCGCATGTCGCGCGAGCAATTACGCGACGGCTACGTGCAATTGCTCCGAGAACTCTACGAGCCGACGGCCTACTTCGACCGCCTGGACGATCTTTTCGTGCGCGGCAATTTCCGCTTCAGCCAAACGCGGGCCGCGTATTGGCGGAGTCGCCCCTGGTCCTGGCTAAAGGGCAATGCGACTCATCTGGCGCGTTCTTGCTTAATCTACTGGCAACTCATGCGAGGAGTGCCAGATGCAGAGCTCCGCCGCGAGTATCGCCGCCGGCTTGCCGGCCTCCTTCTCGTTCGTCGTGACCCGGTCGTGTTTTTCGTATATATGCTCAAGTGCGCTATTCACTACCACATATACACGATGGTTCGAAATATGAACGTGCGAACGCGCCGCATTGTAAATACGTTTTGAGGTTATTGACACAAAAAATGTGGATAAGACCGTCTTATCCACAATAAAGTTGAATAATCCTGAAACGGATTGCTAGCGTGATTATGTCTTCGTAGCCTCGAAACGACAAGCAACTGGATAACGCTCTCAAAAGCCGTGGAACAGAGAAGAGGGAAGGAAGTGAGGAAGGGGGAGAGCAAAATCTTGGGCTGATGGTTTCGCTTTCGCAATTCATGCGAGAGTATTCGATGAGCTGGCTACGACTAACTCTCATCTATGTAAAATTGGCACGTGCGTTGCATATCGGCGGGCGCATTTCGCCGACTGGACCGCCGGTAGCGAAAAACGCCGGAATGTGTGAACGATTTACAAGCTCGGGAGTAATCTTTGGCAATGGTCGTTGTCAACGAATGCAGATGGGCAAATGACGTGGAACACCTAGCCGTTTGGGGCGACGAGAAACCGCTCGCGCTTATGGGCCTATGTTCGCAGCTCGTGACCGAGGCAACAGCAGCGCACGAAATTCTCGAAGCAAATCGTCTTAAAGAGGGGCCGTTGTGGCGCATACAATGTCCAAACGATGATGTTTGGTTTCAGTTGTACAGCAGTCATCGGACAGTGCGATATGGATTGCTGGAAGCATTGGGTGCTGATCGTGATTGGAGCGACAAATGGATGTCGCTTCTCGATTGCTTGAGCTGGTGCACGAACGCGGATGGCGATGTGGTGGGGCGGGGTATACGTGAAGCGTTGGCGGGCTCCGCCATAGGGCGTATCGAGGGATGAGCCCGAACGACCTATACCGGCAAGGTCGGGTGACCTCCCGGGTGACTTTGACGGTCGAAAAGAGTAAAAACCTATCCTAGAACCGTCGGGGACTGGCTCATTTTGCGAAGTCTTCGCAGCAAAATGTGCCTGTCCCCCTCTCCGCAGATGGTTCTGGGATAGGCTCTAAATTAAACTGAGCCCGGCGGGATTCGAACCCACGACCTACGGATTAAAAGTCCGTTGCTCTACCGACTGAGCTACGAGCTCCAATAATCACAAAAATTAGTGCATTTCTCCCATTTCTAGCGATTCGGTAATAGCGACTGTACACCCGATAGTACACCCGCTATCATGATGTGGGAGAAAGCTAATGGCTGGGAGGTTGCAGCTGCCAGCCGTCCGAAACATCATCTAACTCTTCGACAGGAGGTCATGCCGTGGCCGCCCATTCTACCCGGCAAACAAAACCCAAGAAACCCCGTAAGGACTTCCCCCTCTTTCCTCATGCCCGTGGCTATATTGGGCTAAAAAGGTTCACAGTAAGCATCATTATTTCAGCAAGATTGCCGACGACCCCAGGGGAGACGCTGCGCTGCAACTGTGGCTGGATCAGCGGGACGATCTTTTGGCTGGCCGTACACCCGAGGATTGTTTGACGGTTGCCGATTTGTGCAACCACTTCCTGACTGCCAAGGAGCAAGCAGCCCAGGGCAATCGCATCTAATCAGAACGAGTAGCATTATTGCGTCGTAGTGCGGGGAGTTCAGCGGCCGTTGGGAGCGGCCGCGGCGGCAGCATTCCTAGCACGGAGGTCGGCGCGTGACGGCTACAAGAACGTCAGTAATTCTTACACACTTTAATTCGCTCACCGACCCGCGAGTGGAGCGGACCAGACGGCATCGCCTGGGCGACTTGGTGGCGATCGCGTTGTGCGGGGCGATCTGCGGGGCCGACACGTGGGCCGACGTCGAGCGGTTTGGCAACGAGAAGATCGACTGGTTCCGCTCGTTCCTGCGGCTGGAGCACGGCGTGCCGTCGCACGACACGTTCGGCGGCGTGTTCGCGGCGCTCGACACGACCGAGTTCTACACGTGCCTGGCCAACTGGGTTTCCAGCCTGCAGCTCGACCTGAAGGGGCAGACCGTGGCGATCGACGGCAAGACGCTCCGCAAGTCGTTCGACCGGTCGGCGGGCCGCGGCGCGCTGCACGTGGTGAATGCCTGGGCGAGTGACCTGCGGCTGTCGCTGGGGCAGCTCGCGACCGACCAGAAGTCGAACGAGATCACCGCCGTGCCGCGGCTCTTGGAGATGCTCGCGATCGAGGGCGCGGTGGTGACGGTCGACGCGATGCACTGCCAGAAGGAGACCGCCAAGAAGGTCCGCTCGCGGGGCGCCGACTACGTGCTGCAGGTGAAAGCCAACCAGCCGAGGCTGCACGAGGCGTTGCAGGAGCTGTTCGTCCGCTACGGCGAGGACGACTACCGCGGCGTGCGGCGGCACACGACCGTCGAGAAGAACCACGGCCGCGACGAGCGACGCGGGTACTACGTCGCGCCGATCCCTCGGGAGCTGGCGCGCGAGTGGCCCGATGCGCGGTCGGTCGGCATGGTCTACCGCTGTCGTCAAGCGGGCGAGAAGCAGAGCGAGGAGACGTCCTTCATCGTGAGCAGCCTGCCGCCGAAGGTGCGGTCGCTCGCCAGGCACGTCCGCGGCCACTGGGGCGTGGAGAACTCGCTGCACTGGTCGCTGGATGTAACTTTTTCAGAAGACCAGAGCCGCATCCGCAAGGGCAGCGGCAGGAAATCGCCGCCGGATTCCGCCGCCTCGCGCTCTCGATTCTCAAGCAGGACACGACCCTCAAAGAGACACTCCGCGGCAAACGCCTCCGCGCAGGGTGGAACAACGACACCCTGCAGGCAATTCTTGCGGGGATTCCGGGGTGATTAGATGCGATTGCCCTGCTTTTTCCCCCCCGGCCTCAACCCAGTTCTGGATCGTGGCAAAGGGAACGAATACGCGATGATCGCGCCACAGATGCCAACTGGCGGTTCGATAAGGCAAGCCGTCTTCCACCACCAGTCGCACGGCCAGACCGACGACACGATGGGTGTAGTGGCCGCCGGGGGGCGCCAAGTCCGACATATCGGCGTTGAACGTTCGTCGGCAGCAGGAGCAATGATGTTGAGAGTAGCTGAGTTGAATGTCGCGTGGCCGACCCGAGACAAAATCGCCCACGTCATGCAACGCGCGTCGGCACTTCCGATGGCGATAGGCGCTGTGTCCGCAATGGGGGCAAGGACGTCGCCGGAGGTTTCGGCTGCGGTACACAACCTTGGCTTTGGGCAACTCCTCGACGCAGGTGATGCCTTCCGTGGCATCGGGCAGATGCTCTCCCACTCCCGACATGGCAAAGCCCTCCTTGGCTTGTTGGTTCCAGGCCGGAAAATTAGCCAAAACCGCTCATTGAATCACCATCAAACCCAACAATACTGCTACAGTCTCGAGTTTTACCGGTTTTTTTCCCCGCCCAACGGCGCCTTGGTCATCGAGCCATCGACGCTCTGCCCATTCCAGCCGATGCCGCGCCGGCGGTCGTAGCGCTGGAGCATCCGGCACCAGGCCTTGCCGAACACGCCCCGCTCGGTCCACTCCTGAAAGTAGCGATGCACTGTGCTGCCACTGCCATACTCGCGCGGCAATGCTTTCCACTGACAGCCTGTGCGTAGCACGTAGAAGATGCCGTCCATCACCTGCCGCACATTGGCCCGTGGCCGGCCACCACGCGGAGACCTCGCGTATTTGGGTAACAACGGTTCGATCTGCCGCCAAAATGCATCCGCCATCCGCCAGCTCGATCCACGAAATTCCTTCCTCACCAGCATCACCTCCGTGCCGTTGTAAATAGTAAACTGACCGAAAATGAATACGCATGCTAGCGATCATATGGTTCTGGGATAAGTTCTAAGCTCTAAGCGATTAAAACCAGAACGCGCCAACAAAGTAGTATCATAATAATAAACGTACCGAACGATAACACGCAGCGCAGGCGGTTCATATTCTTATTGATTACGGAACGGATGATTGTTCATCTAAGATGTTGCCTGGACTAATAGTGTGTTACACTAAGCCCGCTGACGAGCAACGACATGAGAATAACCACCGTTGCATTTTCGCAGAGGAGCGGTAACTCGCGAGATCTCGATTCCAACTTTACTTCCTGCAACTGTCCGATTTGACTTGGATCTTCAGCTACAAGCGATTGTCACGCTGCTGGCGCTGATCAATCCGGTCATGTGCGCCACAATTTTTATGCGGGTTGCGGGCACGCAGCCACGCCAAGTGCAAGTGGCATGCGCTACGCGAGCAGCGTTAACAGTGCTGGTGACCCTGGGGCTTGCGGCATTGCTTGGCGCGAGGATCCTGCACGTTTTCGGCGTCTCTCTGGATGCGTTCTCAGTGGCCGGTGGAGGAGTACTGGGATGGATCGGTTTCTCGATGTTAAGTGGCAGCACCTCCGATGACCACCAGCCGCAGCTGAACACCGCCTCACTTCCACAAACGTCGCTCACGCCGCTGATTTTGTTCGCGGCCAGCCCTGGCACGATCACCGGCGTTATCACATTGGCCGTCTCGCATTCCAAGTTGGCGATTCCGGTCACCGCATTGGTTGCTGTCGCCATCGGCACGGCGATCATGTGGCTGGCGCTTGTTTTTACCATTCGTCTAAATAGCCACGGCAAACATGGTGGCAGCACTACGTTTGTCCGTGACACAGTGACCCGTTTCATGGGGCTGATTGTTATCGCAATGGGAGTGCAGTTTGTTCTGACCGGCATACTATCGTTTTTCGGTGGTCATGGAGCGTCATGAGTCGTCAGATATCCGCGATCTCATTCAAGATTGAGATTGTATATTGCGCTCTTTAGCCGGCATTCGATTCACCCCAACCGCGCAGAGCGTGAATAGTCGCAATAGAGTCGATCGATTCCCATTGCGCTTCGCAAAAACCGCCAAGCAAAGAAAGAGACTCATCATGCTGCATAAACAAAAGAGCATCGAGGGCGTCGCCGATCATGAAAGGTTTCTCGTACCGGTGTACGGCCGCCATGCGATGCAGCAGCCCATTCCGAAATACGAACTGCCGAAAGGCGAGCTGGATCCGGAGTCGGCCTACAATCTGGTTCATGACGAATTGATGTTGGACGGCAATGCACGGCTCAATCTGGCAACCTTCGTCACGACCTGGATGGAACCGCAAGCTGAAAAGTTGATGGCCGAAACGTTCGACAAGAACATGATCGATAAGGATGAGTATCCCTTCACGGCCATGATCGAGGAGCGTTGCGTCAACATCGTTTCGCGATTGTTCCACGCTCCGGAAACGGGCGTGGGCGCGTCGGCCATCGGCTCGTCGGAAGCCGTCATGCTGGCCGGGATGGCGTTCAAATGGCGTTGGCGCGAGCGGATGAAGGCCCAGGGCCGGCCGAGCGACAGGCCCAACATCGTGATGGGCCGCAACGTGCAAGTCGTGTGGGAAAAATTCGCCCGGTACTGGGACGTCGAACCCCGCTATATCGACCTGGGGCCGGGTCAATACACAATTACTCCCCAAGGTGTCCTGGATGCCGTCGACGAAAATACGATTTGCGTCGTGGCGATTCTCGGGGTGACCTACACGGGAGATTTTGAGCCGGTCGAAGCAATTCACGCGGCACTGGTCAAGCACAACGCCAAGACCGGAAACGAAATACCCATCCACGTCGATGCGGCCAGTGGCGGATTCGTCGCGCCCTTTTTGCATCCAGACTTGAAATGGGATTTCCACCTGCCGCTGGTCAAGTCCATCAACGTATCAGGCCACAAGTACGGTCTCGTCTATCCAGGCGTCGGGTGGGTGGTTTGGCGCTCTCACGAAGATTTGCCGGCCGATCTGGTATTCCACGTGAACTACCTGGGGGGCGACATGCCCACTTTTACACTGAACTTCTCTCGACCAGGCAACCAAATCATCGGTCAGTATTACAATTTTCTTCGACTTGGCCGCGAGGGCTACACGCAGATCATGAAATCGATGCGAGATACGGCCGTGTACCTGTCCGAGCGGAATCGAAAAGCTGGGGCCGTTCGAGTTATTGAGCAGCGGTGACATGATGCCGGTCTTCGCATTCGCGCTGAAACATCCCGCCGCCTACACCGTGTTCGATTTGTCCGAAAAACTGCGGGAACATGGTTGGCAGGTGCCGGCGTATACGATGCCGCCGAAAATTGATGATTGGGCCGTTATGCGAATCTGCATTCGTGAAGGCTTCAGTCGCAACCTTGCGGATATGCTGCTGGCCGATTTGAAGGCGGCCGTCGATCACTTCGATCGTCAAAAAGAATACCAGTCGCCACATCGCGGCCGGCATGGCAAGACGCACAAGGTCTGTTGACCGCGTCGGTGTAGCCGAAGGGCGCGCGGGGCGTGCATCTGGGAATGGCCGCCAGCAACGATCGGGCCCACCAATTCTATCTCACGCTGGGTTTTGTGTACCTTTGCCGGCAGGGCATCGGCGATGATGAAACCCTCTACGTGGGTAAACTGCTGGTAGGCTGAATGTTTCCTGCGCGTACTGGGCTCTCGCCTGAAGCTCGCCTACTTTCGAGGTAAGCTAGGGAGCGACGGAAGCGGCGGCGCGAGCAAATGCCGGCGCCTCCAGCAGCTCGCGCAGGTCGGCCAACTCGACAGGTTTTACCAGGTGGCGATCGAAACCGGCCTCAGCGGAACGGCGGCGGTCTTCCTCTTGTCCCCAGCCGGTGGTGGCGACCAGTGCCAAGTCGCGGCCCCATTCTTCTTGGCGGATGCGCCGGGCAGCGTCGTATCCATCTAAATTCGGCATTCCCAGGTCCATCAGTACAATGTCCGGCTGGAACGCGCGTGCAACTTCCAGCGCTTCCCAGCCGTCGCGGGCCTGGCGAACGTCGTTCCCCATCAGAGAGACCATGCGGCTGAGGCTTTCGAGAGCGTCGACATTGTCATCGACAACAAGGATCCGACGTTTTGCCGCGACGTGTGGAAGCGATCGGTTATGCCGCGTGTCGGTACGTTCCAACGGCGGCACGGCCAGCACAGGAACCCGTACGCGAAAGGTGGTGCCAAGGTTGCGCCCGTGGCTTTGCACCTCGACGGCGCCGCCGTGCATTTCGACAACCCGCTTGACGAGCGCGAGGCCGATGCCGAGTCCCGATTGGCCGAATCCATGTCGGTCGTTGACTTGCGCGAACATATCGAAGACACAATCGATCTTATCGGCGGGAATGCCGATGCCGGAATCGGAGACCGTGATGACCACATCGCTCCCTTGCTGATGGGCCCGTAGTTCGACGCGACCCTCGCGGGGCGTGTATTTCGCCGCATTGTTCAACAGATTGACGAACACCTGGGTCAGGCGATTGGCATCGGCATAAACGAACACCGGCCTTTCTGGTACTCGGACCGTGAGCTGGTGTGAGGACTCTTGGAATACCGAGCGCGTCGCTTCGACGGCATCACGAACAATGTCGGCCAATTGCAATTGGGTCTTACGCAGCTCGAGTTTGCCGCAGGTAATGCGGGAGATATCCAACAGGTCGTCGATGAGGCGCACCATGTGCTGTGTTTGGCGCTTCATCATCGCTCGGATCTCGGCGGCGGCCGTCGGGTCGTCGGCGGAGACATCGAGCAGGTCCAGGCCCATGGAGATCGGAGCCAGCGGATTGCGCAACTCGTGAGCGAGAGTGGCCAAGAATTCATCTTTGCGCCGATCCGCGTTTTTGAGGGCGAGTTCCGTCCGGCGGCGCTCGGACTCGTCGCGGAAGATAAGGACGACCCCCGTGGTTTTTCCCTCCGGGTCGCGTACGGGAGCGGCGCTGTACGCGATCGGGCGCTTGTGTCCGGTGGATGAGGTGAGCACCAACGGCCGGTGTTCTTGTACGATCTGGGCGTCGTGCAAAACGCGGTCGACGGGACTTTCGGCGTCGGCTGGTCCGTCGTCCGGACGGATATCAAAGACTTGCCACCAGGGTTTGTTTTTCGAATCGTTAAGGTTCCAGCCGGTCATCGCTTCGGCCGCGGGGTTCATCAACATCACGCGGCCGTGCACATCGGTGACCAAGACTCCATCGGCCATGCAAGACAGCGTGGTGCGCAGATGCTCGCGTTGAGAAGCGGCATCGCGCTGTTGGTCTTGGGCGCGGCGCAGGGCCGATGCTCGCAAGTGGCTCAGCGTGCCGATCGCGATGCCAACCACATAGTATGCGATAGTGGTTGCAATCGAGGCCGTGTTCGCTTCCCACAAATGGTGTGGAACCTCAAACCAATACGCGTGCACCAAATGCAATAGGACGAGACAGAGAATCGCCGGCCCGATTCCACCGACCCAGGCGCTGCCTATGATTCCGGCGACAAAGAGAACGAAGCTATGCTTCCCCATTACTGGATCGACGAGCATCCGCAAGGCGACCGCGATCGCAACGATGGCCAGCGCCAGGGCGTATCGCGTGAGGGGCGACCGAATCGGCTGCAGAAGGGCCCGCGCTCGATGGAGAAGAGGGTGCGACATGGACTCGAAGCTCGGGAAGCGAGGAACTTGCCGAACATTCATTCTGCGCAAATAGAGCGTTTGCGTAAACAAGAAAGCGTGTCGCAGGAGATGATTTACCGTCTAGATTGACGGGGATGCCGCGGCCGGGTGCCGTGAATTCAAGTACCGTTTTGTGGTAGCAACAGGCACGTACGCCGCGAACAGCGGAATAGACGTCCAAAAAGGCGACGAGGTGGTCAGTGTGGAGCTGGCAAACGAGTCGGCGTCAAAAGCCGGGATCGACCGATTCGCCATCCAGGCGGTTGCCTAAGGCACTCGTGCACAAGAGCCGGGCACCATTAGTAGTAGCGACATGAGTCAGTCGCACTCGAACCGTCGCGGAACGAGTCGCAAATCAACTGCATGATTCATGGGCGCCATGCCGTAGGACAAAAATTGGACGGAGCCGTCGCAAAAAACGGCCATCCAGCCGCCGGGATGGGGCCCACCAAACTGCCACTGAAAATCCCCTCCAGGCGTGTCAGGAACAGGTATCTGTCCTACGGCAACTCCGGAAGGTGCCATGAAAACGTGGCCGACGGACATTATCTTCGGTCGAAGCCATTGTACATACTTTGATCGTCGTTACCCTGCATTGCCGTTTCATAACGAATCAGGTTCAAGGTTTTTCTCCCCATAAAGATAAGTAAAGAAGTTCCATCCGTGATTTGGCTGCATAGTCGTTTACTGCGTTGAAAATGACGGTACCGGTCAGATCCGGTGGGGACAATTATTCGTTTGTTTTCGCATGTTGAACGATACCTGGACCAGAAAACTATCCATCTGATGTACGTATCTCCGATTTCTACGGTCTTTACATCTCTAATACAATTCGAGTCCTTATCAAGGTTACCCAGTATCCTGAAGTTGCAGGCGTAATCAGTCTTCGCCATCAGAGGCGGAGTGATCAAAATTGGTATCGCTTGCATTCCATACGGATAAGCTTTGGCGGCGCGGCGACGCGGGCAATAGAAGATGGAAACTGGAGTTGCGAGCATTTGGCCGATGGCCGCTTTGAAGTTTGGATCGCCGCATTTATAGCCCTGGCCCACACCGGCGCGGGCGGTCTCCTCAATGAATCGAGAAGTTGGTAGGGCCAACTCGCCGGGTTGCTTTCGCCCGTCGTGGCCCATGATCCGGGCAACCGACCCACCAATCGCCAGCCATCGCGGGCAGATGGCGGAATGTTGGACGACGTGGAATAGGTGCAGGCAAGCCAATTGTTTGAGGTGGTTCATGCATTGCGAACGCCGCGCGGCCTCGCGCGCGGCCTGGATGGCGGGCAACAACAGCGCTACCAAGATGCCGATGATGGCAATGACGACGAGTAGTTCAACCAGTGTAAACGTGCGCGAATGCCGATCGGCCGATCTCCGGCACATGGTGTTTTTCTCCCAGTAAGAGACCGAGAAAAGATCGGGGCCTCTTGGCACTAACAGATTCTCCCCTGATGTCGGATAAGGAAGTGGGCGCAACCGCGACCACGGGGATTGAGCATTCTCTGCTGCCACTTGGATGGTAACACAACCGCGGGAAAATCGCAACATTGTTACCTCCCTGGTTCAGCCGGGCGGTTTTCTCAAATTGCGCCCCGGGCATAGTACGTCGTTCTGGGAGCTCCTGGCACCGACGCGAAGCGTTGGTCGGCTCGACCCCAGACACCCTTTGACATCAAACTGACCCACTACCCGTCGCATCCGCAACTGGTTGTAGCTCGTAGGCCGAAAAATGGACCAGACCTGTTCAGTAGAAAACCCGAATGGCCTCTAGTGTGGGAGGCGTCTCTGACGCCGAATCCTTGTAGGTTCGCGGCACATGATCGGCCTCAGAGAGGCCTCCCACAGGGGTTTTCTACTGAGCAGACCAGACCCCTACTTTGCAATCGTTCCGGAGGGCGACGGAAGTCTTTGCAGTTTTGTCGCATCTCTGTTATCCTTGCCTCTAGTGCATTGTCAAAGCTAAAGGGCTGATTAGCCGCAGGGCGCTAGCCCGCGGTTTTTTCCGCCTCAACCGGGGGCTAGCGCCCTGCGGCTAACCCGAAAATCAAGCTTTGACAAAGCACTAGCGTAATGCTTACTTTTCGATGCTGTTGTTTGTTGCCGTGGGAGTTTTTGCCGGTAGCTCGCAGCGAAGTCGGCACGGCAAAGTTCTCATCGGTAGTGTCGGTTCGTCAATTGATTCGTCAGCGTGCGACGGGAGGTTGGCGCGTGCTGGTCCGTATTTTTTCGTTGTCCATGGCGACGGTGTGCTGCATCGCGGGATGTAGTAATGCGCCCTCACGCGTTGCCGCGCCGGCTTGGGACCCGGAAGGCTTTGCCGACGCGATTCTCGCGAAGCTGGACAAGAACGGCGACAAATCGTTAGACAACGGCGAGTTGGCCGCAGCGCCCGGATTGGCTTGGGGAGCGCGGGCCATCGATACGGACAAGAACGGGACGCTGAGCCGAGAGGAGCTGGTTGCGCGATTTGAGCTCTATCAAAAGATGCGGATTGGAGTGACTTCGACGCAAATGCAGATCACCTATCAAGGCCGGCCGCTGGTGGGCGCGAAGGTCACGCTCGTTCCGGAGTTCTTTCTGGAAGGCCTCGTGGAGCCGGCCAGCGGGGAAGCCTATCAAGACGGCTTCGTTTCGCCGCTCGTGCCGGATCTCAAACCCGCGGGTCTGCGGGTGGGCTACTACCGGGTAGTGGTCGAGTCGCCGCGCGTGAAGGTGCCGGCGAAGTATACGAAGGCGGAGACAACGCCGCTGGGCGTTGAGGTATCGCCCGTGAGCGATGTTTCTTCGCCGAGCAATATTCAACTGAATTTGCACAATTGAGGGCACGAACCATGAAGCGAGTTCGCGGCTTCAGCTATGTGGGGGCACGTGGGCGAGTGTCCAGACGAAAGTCGAGGCACGAATGACGAATGACGAATGTGCTGGACCACGTCATTCTTCGTCATTCCGTCATAGGTGATTCGCCATTTCCCCTGGTGCGCGGCTCAGCGGACCTACCGATGCTTACCTCTCCCTCCGAGAGAGGGCTGGGGTGAGGGGTTTTACCTCGTGGAATTGCTCGTGGTGATCGCCATCATCGGCATTTTGGTCGCGCTGTTGTTGCCGGCCGTGCAGGCGGCGCGGGAGGCTGCCCGCCGCAGCCAGTGCCAAAACAATATCCGGCAACTGGGGGTGGGTATTCTCAACTACGAAAGCGCGAAACGAGAATTTCCGCCCGGGGGCATTTGCGAAGGCGGCCTGGGCCAGCGGAACGGCGCCGGCTGGACAATTTTCATTCTGCCCTACATGGAAGAGCAGGCCCTGTACGACAAGTACGATTTCGATGAGCCGAACGAAAGCTTAGTCGACGTGGACAAAGACGGGCTGAACAACAAGGACGTTCGGGAGACGGACCTGCAGGAGCACGATTGTCCGACGGATGAGGATACGCACATTATGGATCATCCGGCCAGCGGTCCGGGTCAGTATCGCGTTTTATGCCCGCGGTTCGTATCGCGGAAATGCCGGATTGTGCACGGTGCAATCCAGAGCATTTTGGGATAGCTCCGGCGAGCAGAACAAGGACTATGCTTACGAGCGGGGGCCGCTGCCCGGCGTGGGGGTGATTTACGACAACCCCTGGTCGAAAACGCGCAAGCCAACCGGTCAATGGAGCGTCACCTCGCCGACCAAGATCAAAGATATTACGGACGGCACCTCGAACACCGTGCTGTTGGGCGAAAAGTCCCACTTGACTAATGCCAAGACGCACCTGCGGGAATGGGAAGCGATCCATCGGCGCACTTTCTGGGCGTATACCTACACGTCGTATCAGCGGTCGTCACGTTTCTGCAGACACGCTCGATCATTTCGGATTACGACCGCTGCTTGCAAATTGGTGGAGACTTTGATGACAACCCCTGCAAGCGTTCCTGGGGCAGCTTGCATCCCGGTGGATTCAACATCGTGATGTGCGACGGCTCGACGCAATTTATTTCGGAGTCCATCGATATCTTCTTGTTTGGGGCGATGTCGACGATCGGCGGCGGCGAGGTCGTTCAACCTTATTGAGAGTATGCGCTCACCCTAACCAACTCAAACTGAAAACGATAGCGACAGAGTACACAACCCGGCCTCTGGCCGAAACCACGATGCAACCGAACAGGAGGAAACAGAGGAAACCGAGGAGAAGAAATTGCAAATTGCAAATTTTCCATTGCCGAAAGGAGAGTGGTCAATTTGCATCTTGAACTCTGCGCTTGACTCTGTTGCCTCGGTTGCCTCCTGTTCAATTAAATTGGCGCATTTAGTTGTGCGTTCGAAATGTACAACTGTAAAAGATTATTGAGTAGCTCCCGTCATCCAACTTCGATGCACCTATGCGACTTTTTGTAATCCTAGCAGCGGGATCGCTCATGTTGGCGGGTTGTGGCGATCGGGTTACGGTGGCGCCAGTCTCGGGCGTTGTTACCTACGCGGGCAAGCCGTTGGCCGGAGCGAGTATTACGACACAGCCCATCGGCAAGGGCACTCGAGACCCAGGGTCCGGTTCGTTCGCCACCACCGATTCCGAAGGTCGGTTCGAGCTCGAGCTCGTCAAACCGAGCCGCAAAGGCGCGGTTGTGGGCGAGCACCGCGTGATGATCTCGCCTTCGAGCGGTGACACGGGAAACCACGAGGTGCATCAATCGGCCGATGGCAGCTATCAGTACGTTGTCGACGACCCGCAATCGCGTTTCCAGGGGGCCAACCGTTCGTGGCCGTCGCGCTATACGGATGGCTCACTGACGCTGGAAGTGCCGCCCGAAGGGAAAACCGATGTGCGGTTCGACCTGACGCGGTAGGGGCGGAAGGAGCCATCCAAAAGCAAGATGCAAATTCAGCCACAGAGAGCACGGCGCGGCCGCTGGGCGCACCCACAGTTTTTTTTGAACAGGAGAAAACGGAGGAAACGGAGTGCGTGGATTAGCCTAGTTCTGTTGGAACCAATCTCATCCTAAGAACCTATCCCAGAACTGTCGGGGGCTGTCCCAATTTTTCCGAGTCTGCGAGGAAAAATGGGACTGTCCCCTTCTCTGAGACGGTTCTGGGATAGGCTCTAATTATCTCCGCGTCCTCTGTTGTCTCCTGTTCAAGAATTTGCACGTAACGACAAACATCAAGGCAGTGTACAAACAACCGTACCAAATTTATGCAGGGCGCGAAAAAAATTTGACGGTTAGTAGCGTGCTCTTTGGATAATTCGTTTTCCGTTTGAGATCCAATCAAACGCCTGGTCGCAAATGCTCTCATATTTCACATCTTTTTCGAGGTCGGCATGAGTTCTGCGCTCAAAATCACATCTGTAGAGTGCCTTCAATCTAAGTCTCGGCGGCTTGTTTTCGAGCGTCACGTGCGCGCTTCGCGAACGGGACTCGGTTTTACCCTTGTGGAATTGCTGGTAGTCATCGCCATCATCGGCATTTTGGTGGCCTTGTTGCTGCCGGCGGTGCAGGCGGCGCGCGAGGCAGCGCGGCGGAGCCAATGCCAGAACAATCTCAAGCAGATTGGGTTGGCCTTTCTGAACCATGAATCGACGCATAAGTATTTTCCGACGAGCGGCTGGGGATGGCGCTGGACCGGTGACCCTGATGGCGGATATGGCGAGAATCAGCCGGGCGGCTGGGCGTACAACGTGATCGGATTTATGGAGGAATCGGCCATCCGCGACGCGGGCCGGGGTATTACGAATCCGGCCGCCAAGGAAGCGGCGATGAAGGCCGCCATTGCCACACCGATCCCAATCTTTATTTGCCCGTCGCGGAGGCAGGCGATCGCTTACCCGATCGCTAAGAATGGTATTTTGGCGTACAACATGCCCTCTTGCTCGGAAGGGAACTGCGTTGTGGCGCGGAGCGACTATCAGGTCAACAGCGGCAATACGAACAACGGTGATACGTCTGGGCCAGAAAGCTACGCGGATGCGGACACCTTCGATTGGAACTTCGATCTGGATGGCAAGTATCACTTCATGCAGTCGGGCATTTCCTACGAGCGTAGCCGAGTTCGGCTAGACCAGGTCACCGACGGCACGAGCCACACGGCCATGGTCGGTGAAAAATACCGGAACCCTGACCATTATTTGGACGGGCTCGACTCGTCCGACGATCAGAGTATGTATGTTGGCCATGACCGTGACATGAATGGTTATACGTATAAGCAAACGAAGGTAAAAAGAACGATCCCGTTTGTCGACAATCCGCCATGGGAGATGACTCCAAAGCAAGACCAGCCAGGCGTAAGTCTGATATACGAATTTGGAAGTGCCCATCCCTCCGGTATTCACATGGCCTTCTGCGACGGCTCGGTGCGGAGCATAGCCTACGACGTCGAGCGGAAGGTCTTTGCACTAATCGGCGGCCGGAACGACGAAATACCGGCGGGGGAGTGAGGGCCGGTTGAGCAACCAGCTTTTGAGAGCCTATCCCAAAACTCCCCTCACTTGACGGTGTTATGCAGGTGCTGTCACAACCAACGCCGAAGGCGTTACACACCGTAGCCCAGGGTCGGTCGCCGTCGCGACCGCACTCTGGGTTGGCGATCAACAGTCGTACGGTTACTCGAAGGGGTTAAACAAAACGACGCCTACGATCGGTTGTGTAACGCCTTCGGCGTAAACGATGGCACTTGATTCGGTCCCAGGGTGTCGCCGTTTCGCGGCTACCCTGGGCTACGGTGTTCAACCGCTTCGCGGTTTACCAATGCAAGCACTTGCATAAGCCTGTCTCCCAGAGGCAAACGCGTTTTCAATGCGTCGTTAACGGGAAATCGTGCTGATTAGTGCCCGGTTGGACGTCGATTGTTAGCTCCGTCTGGTCGTTGTATTTGGGCGGCAACGCTTCGGCGAGGATCGGCTTCACTGGACTTTTGGCCGCGTCGTAGAGCTTCGTTTGGCCGACCACTCTAGGGACACGAATCTCGACCTTGGCGGTGCCCAGGGCCACCTCGGTGGTGTAGCGGCCGTTGTCGATTACGGCCCCGGCAGTACGGGCCTTCTTGTTTTGGGGGTAGAAGACGATCGAGCCCGTTTTGGCCGGCTCGCCATCGACCGTGACCGTGCCACTCACCGTGCCGACATTCGACTTACCGCACCCGGCGACCAGCAGGGCCGCAATGAGGACCGCGGTGCAGCCCAAGCGGGGTGGAATTCGCCGAGTTGCCGTTGGTGGATATTCGGCGGTCATTGATCGACTTCCACTTCGCTGCCGTTCATCGAACCCATGGCCTTCCACACGTCCTGGCCCACGTCGTCGCTCATGAAGCGCACCGAGCCATCGCAGAAGGCGGCGTTCACACCGCCGGGATGGCGGCTGCGGGCAGCGCACACTTGGTCGTTGCCTGCGACCACCGGCATCAATGGATCGCCGGTTTGAGTGAACCAATTGGATTGAAAGCGATCTGGTGCGGAGGTGTTCGGCGTCAAACTCGTGTGGAAGCGGAACTCGCCATCGTCGTTATGGATATCGCCACGCCAATCGTGGTCGATCGGTTCCCAGGCCTTCAGGCATTCGGACATCAACAGAGTGTTGGACGTCCCGTCGGTGATATCGGCGAACTTCGTCTTGCGGGGATTGCTGCGGTCACCCGCGATGTGCGAAAATGGAGCTTTATCGCGAATTTTCGGGACGTATCCATAGAAGTAATTGCCCCAATTGACGACATAGTTGCCGCGGCGGCGCGAATAGTAGTCGTTGGTTAGGTCGACCCCCACATCACTCGGGCAGTAATAAATTGCCACGTACCTGCCGCACAGACCGTCCATGGTGTTGTAGATTGTCGCTGGCGGTTCATAAAAATTATTGGTGATGACATTGGCCGAATCGAGCGCCGTCTCTTCGATATAGGGCCAAAGGTACATCACAAAGGTTTGCCGTGGCGCTATCGGATCGGCCCTGCCGGGCCCCCGTGAGCCGATGGGCAACTGTTTTTTCGTGTCGTGGAACAGGTGCATCGCCAGGCCCCACTGCTTGAGGTTGTTGAGGCACTGGCCGCGCCGGGCGGATTCCCGTGCGGCCTGAATAGCGGGCAGCAGCAGCGCCACCAGGATGCCGATAATGGCAATGACTACCAGGAGTTCAACGAGTGTGAACCCCAAACGGCGTCGCGGAGAGCCGCGATGAGGATACTTCATGACCTATTTCTCACGTGCCAACTATTAACACTGCCCGGCGACGAGCCGCTCCACCGCCGTATTCAACAGGAGCAAACGGAGGAAACAGAGAGCCTTGCCGTTACCGCTTCATGCATTCGCTTACAGCCTTCTGACCTCCGTTATCTCTGTTGCCTCCTGTTGAAAACAATCCGGTATTATGGAGTCGTTTATGAGGCCGACGGGTCAGAAACTGCCATTACCAATCGGTCTCGGAGTGGCTTTCCACAGTCCCATCGCTCCCACAGACAGTTCGATCGTGGGGATGAGCATATACTAACATCGCTTCGTGGCGCTACAAAATCAATGCTTTTATCGATCGATTGCGAGATTGGGCCGCTTTTGGGCGAGTTGGTCCAGCGCTTCAGGCGGGCAAGTGGAGTCGTTCAGTGAGACGCGCTTGAGGCTTTCGCAGTCGCCAAGCGCGGCGATCGCCGCGGCATCAAGGGAGAGTCGGCTGGCGACGAGCCAGTTTAATTCGGTCAGCTCGCGGAGCGGTTCGAAATTACCGGTTACCTTGGTGCCGGAGATATCGATGATCGAAAGATCGCCCAGGCCACCGAGCGTAGACATGCCGGCATTGGTTATGGCGGTATCGGCTAGGTGGACTGATTTCAAACGGGAAAGATGTTGGATGCTTTCGAGAGCCTTGTCGGTAATCGCCGTGTGACTCAAGACGAGATCTTCGAGGCTTGTGAGTTGCCCGATGACGGCGGCATGCTCATCCCGCAGTTTTGTGCCATCGGCGTTGAGCGACTTGATGTAGGGTAGGGCAGGGAGCAGGCTGGACGGCTTGGTCGATTGTGCCCGGCGATTTCAGCGTCGCAAGGTTGACCGAGCTAACGTGTTCGCGTTGCGAGTCCATCACCACAAGAGCGCCAAGCTTGGTGAGCTCGGCCCGGGCGGCAGTTTCCTCAGGCGATACGCCTCGGTGGTGACCGATCCACCAGACAGACGCACCGGCCACGATGGCCAGTAACAGAGCCACGCCAAGAACTACGCTGGGTTTACCTCTGCGTGAGGCGGTGGCTGGCGGTTCTGATGCACTCGTCACGGATTGGATCCTCCTTGTCGGAATAACAAGCCGGCGGCAAAGGCCGGCAAGAAGAAAGGCGTTCGTAAATAGGATGCCTGGTGGGTGTTCTGCAAGCCGGCCATTCTCGGCCGGGCTGGCGCCGCAATCCAGTTGAAATCAGTCTGGTGGCCCAAAACGCCCACTCCTTCCGAACCAGACGACATATCTTGCCCTGTTTGCTCCGCAGGCAGTTTCTGCCCACCATAAATTTGCCCAGTCTGCCCAAGAAGTCAAAAATGTTGTTGAATTACCCGCGCCGATGTGAAACACTAACCGGTGGGCCGTACCCGCAAACCGCCAGCTACCGTTGCCGGTAAATACGCTTTTCTTTTTCCTGCCTTCAAGGAGCTCTCGCGATGACACGATGTTCGTGCCTGATGCTGCCATTTTTTTTGATCGGGTTGATGGTTCTCCCTGGCTGCAGCAAGAAAACAGTAGTGGGCAAACCCCATACACATCACCCGGAATGGGAAGTCACCTTGTGTGGCTTGTGCGGCGAGGTGAAAGGCAGCGAGAAGTGCTGCAAGGAGGGGATCGCGATTTGCCCGATTTGTGGCCTGCACAAGGGTTCGCCATTGTGCTGCAGCCCGGCCATTTATGGGCGTCGCGATGTGCTGCTCTGCCGCAAGTGTGGTGAAAAGGCCTTCACCGATAAGTGCTGCAAAGAAGGAATCGCGCTGTGCCCGAAGTGCGGCTTGCACTTAGGCTCTCCGGGCTGCTGCAAGATCGAGCCGGTCGCCAAAGACGCCACTAGAAAGGCAATCACGCATGCACACGCCGGCGGCGACCATTCCACATGATGCATCGCTGGATCGAGCGTCGGCGGACCGACGGCAATCCCTTTCAATCGCCGAGGTACCTATATGCGAGACAGCTTCTATTCGCGTCGCCGGGCAGAGCGATTTGCGTTTACGTTGGTTGAATTGTTGGTCGTCATTGCGATTATCGGCATTCTGGTGGCGCTGCTGCTGCCGGCCGTTCAATCGGCGCGCGAGGCGGCTCGCCGATCGCAGTGCACGAACAACCTCAAACAGATCGGTATTGCGCTGCTGAACTATCACAGCTCCCACAAGACCTTTCCGGTCGGCGCCGCTTTTGGCGAAGGTTCGATGTGGTCGGGTCATATCCTTTCGGAGCTGGAGGAAACTGCCCTCCATGACATGCTGACGATCGACTATGTGAATAGCCGCCCGTATGCCCACCCGAGCCCTTCGTACACCTCGCCGCTGCCCGATCCGTACCAAAACATCACGGCGTGCGAAACATTAATCCCGACGTTCCGCTGCCCATCGATGGCCTTGCCGGAGCACGTTCCCGATCGGAATCACACGCAAAGTTACGTGCGGGCCCGCGTGCCGTCGTCGTACATCGGCTGCGCATCGGGGCTGGCCGTGTCGCAATCGATTGCGCAAGTTTTCAAAACTGAGTTTCATCGCTGGCTCGAGCAAATGGACGGCGTGCTGTATGGCGTGTACGTGAAAGACCCACCGAATGCCCCCGCGCAAACGTTCGGCAGGGGCTTAGTCAGCATTGCGAAGATTACCGACGGCACCTCGAAGACGATTGCCGTCGGCGAGGCAATTTCCGACTTGGAACGCATTACGAATATCCAGTCCGACGGTTTCCTCCGCCGTGAACTTACAACCGGGTCCCGAAAAGACCACTGGTATATCGGCAGCGATAGCTTCGCGAACGGCATCAGCGTCGGCGACCCGAGCGAAGCCCTCGGATCGACGGGCGTGCCACCCAACATGCACAAGATCAAAGAAGCGGTCGACCGTTGCGAGAGCCCGCATGCCGGCGGCGCCGGCGCCGGGTCGTCGCCATCTGACGCCGACATGGGCAGTGGTGAGCATGTCGTCGGGCCGTTGGACTGCGAAGGCTTGCAGATTTCGTTTTCTGGGGACCACCCTGGCGTCGTGCTGGTGGTTATGTGCGATGGCTCGGTGCAGGGAGTCGATGAGAACATCGACCTCACGATTTGGCAGGACATGGGGACCCGCAGCGATAAGTTCCTGTTCTATCAGAACTTCTAGTGCGAGCCGCACGGGCGTGTAGCGTCTGCCGTGCTGGGTTTTCCAGCCTCAAATGACGAAAAATCCGCTACACCTATGCGACACACGCTCTAAAACTCGGCGAGCTGTTCGTTGCCGTTCATCGTGCCTAGCGCGAGATAGACGTTTTCGTCGATATCTTCGCTGACGGAATGCACCGATGCATCGCACCTCAGGAAGAGGGCCTCGCCCGAATGCGACGCGGAGACGTCGCGGTCATCGCTTTCCGGATGGTTCGGGGTGTGTCCGGTTTGGAACAGCACCATGTGGCCGTGATCGTCGGTAAAATCCGTGAGCTCACGCACGGCGCCCGCCCAAGTCGTTTCATATTCCACGTGGACGCCGTGGACGCCCTTCCGACGGAACGGCCCATTCTGCCGCTCGCCGACCATGAGCGTCTTCGCGGTGCCATCGGTAATGTCCTTGAGCTTGGTCTGGCTGTTGCGATAAAACGGGCCCCACGGTCGGCCCGTGGGCGAGTTTTTCTGTTCCTGGTCCTCGTCTAAATCGGGCGTGCCGAAGTTCGCCACATAGCAGGCCATGGCATAGCGTTCGTCGCCCATTTCCACAAAGCCGGTCGGCGATACGTCATCTGTGGGGCAAAGCAGCGACGGGATGTGCTGCTCGCGAATAGCCGCGTTCACCGGATCGTAAATCGGCTTTTTGAAATCGATCGCATCGTACATGCTTTTGAGTTCCATGAACGGGAGCAACCTATCGGTCCACGAATGGCCGAGGGCGTTTCCCTGGGGGCCTGAGGAGTATGTATAACCTGGGGGTAGCTTGCCAAACGCCGCCTCGTAGTTGTGCATGGCGACGCCGATCTGGTGGAGATTATTCCGGCACGAGGCCTTCCGCGCCGATTCGCGAGCTGCCTGAACTGCCGGCAGCAGCAGCACGACCAACGTGCCAATAATGGCAATCACCACTAATAGCTCGACCAATGTAAACCCATGTAAGCACGTGGTCGCGTCTCTCCGAGGCGCGGTTGCGAGTTTCGGAGAAACTCGCCCACGTGCCCCTACATAGCTAAACCCACGAGCACGAGAGAATGACGGCAAGTCGCGAGCAAATGTGTTCATTGCCTGAGTTCTCCATCAGGAAATTTCTAAGAAGCCGTTTCAAAACCGTCGGGGACTGTCCCAATTTTGCGCAGTCTTCGGAGCAAAATGGGACTGTACCCCTCTCTGAGACGGTTTTGAAACGGCTTCTAATGCGTGTGCTGGTGCATGTGTTCGTGCCCACCCAACGTGCCAGCGGCATGCGAATGGCCATGGGATGCGTCGAGCGCGTGAACGTGGTAATGGCTATGCTGCGCTTCGTCCATTAGCGGCTCTGAGCTCGCATCGCCGCCACCGCAGCCGCCCGCGAGCAGCGCCGCCAGTGTCGTCGCCAGAATTCGAATGGAATTCGACAGCAATGTAGTTATCGATCGATGAGATTTTAAAGTGACTCAAGCCGATTGGCGTATGCGATCACGATCAGTGCAAAATTGGAGTAGGAGTAGTAAGTAAGGTACTCTAACAAAACCGTCGGGGACTGTCCCAATTTTTCCGAGTCTGCGAGGAAAAATGGGACTGTCCCCTTCTCTGAGACGGTTCTGGGATAGGCTCTAAGTGCGACCTACTGAGCGATGACTTCGCCGTCTTTGCGATTGCCGTAGTTTTTGTGCACCACCAGGGTCGATGTCATAGCTGATCGCCTCGACATGGCCATCACAAAAGGCGGCATTCCAGACCGAGGGATGGGCGCTGCCGAAAATGTTGCCAAGTTCTTCCGCATGGTCTTGCATGGGCGGGTCAGCGGTCGTGCGGTAATTGTCGTTGTTATGGCCGGTGCACCAGGTTTCATTGTCGCCGGTATCGTCGTTCTTTTGCTCTCCGAAATAGTTGCGGCTATCAAGGTATTTCTCGCCGGCAAAATAAGTCTTGCTAGTCCCGTCGGTTATGTGTCGGATGCCGACCTCACTCCGCTGAAAGGAGATTCCCGTGAATTCGGGATATTTAGGGGCATATCCTTGATCTCAGGTTAATCAATCCAGTCTTGTTGATCGTTATCCACTCTTTATAGTTCTCCAGACCATACAAGCCGCTCGGTCCTCCTTGCCCACCTCCGAAATTCGAGAACATCACCTGCATTTGCCGCATAATCAGTCTTGCCGACCAACTGTGGACCTCCCCTTATTGAATGCCGAATTATTGGCGAAATTTATGAGTAAATGGTTGGGTAGATGCCGCTCGGTCGCCGAGAAGGGCAATTGATGATCGTGATCGGGTCGATCAGCATCGGACGTGCGCCTTCCAATTGCGGGTCCGTCAATTCGTTGGGTTTGCCGTCTCTGGGGAGATCGTGCCGCACGGTTTCTTCGATGAACGGCAGAATGTTGTAGATCCAGCCTCCCGGTTGATTCTGTCCATATCCGCGGTCAGCATCTCCGACCCAGTTATAACCCCAGCCGCCGGTCGGGTAGTGCCGCGTAACGTTCTCGCAATTCATACCGCCGAGCGCGAGCTGCTTGAGCTGGCTCGTGCACTGGCTGCGGCGGGCTGACTCGCGGGCTGCTTGGATGGCCGGCAGCAACAAGGCCACCAGGATGCCGATGATCGCGATCACCACGAGCAGCTCAACGAGGGTAAACGCACGCCGCGCGAAATGTCGGCCAGGAGGAACCCTACGGGCACGAGAACGCACTGCAAGACGCATCGTTCAATCTCCGCTTGGAAGGTATTAGCCACAGGCCATTCCCAGTTCCGAGATACTGGTATCATAGCGACCTTTCGGCGGAATACGCCACACGAAGCACGAAAAAGAGCGGTTCTCTCGAAATCTAAATGGCAAAGGCTCCGGCGTTTGCCGGGCCGAAGACTCTTCGCGATATTACCCGATTGCCTGAGCAGAGCCCTCGAACTGGCAAAGTCTGCCATTCATCGCGACCGTCAAATGCGCCCGGAGTGACGGCAAGTGGTGGCGCTGGCTAAGCGACAGAGCCTAGCGACAGAATGAGGCTAGGTGTCCTTCCCAGGTTTCTGGTCGGAATAGAACGCCAAAACTTGGCCTAAGGTGCCATAGCGGGGGAATTGTCTGCAAAATGCGCGTTTAACCGTAGATTTTTGCCATCCCAAAGAGGGGGCTAGCCCGCCTATTTTGTCAATAAAAATTCCGTTTGCTTGAAAAAAGTTCGTGACAATAGTTCCCATTTCGATTACGCTACCGCTGTGGGAGCAGAATTGAGGCGGGGAGCCCCGACGGGCAGGCGGGTCCCAACCGATGGAACTGGTCTTCTCTTTTTCTTTCTGGTGGGAAGGTGCTTACATGAGAATCAGCTCAACGCGGATGGTGGCTACGGTCTTGATGATCACCGGTCTGCTGTGCACTGCCGTGCGGTCGCAGACAGTGGTCACGTGGGACGGCGGCGATGACGATTTTGCTGCCGCCAAGTGGAATGGCGGCATGACGGCGACGGACGTGTTTGGTGACACTCGGATCAGCAACGGATCGTTCGATATTACGATTGGCGACGGTTCGACGGTGACTTACGACGCACCAGGAACGGGCGACGGCCTGCGGCCGAGAAGCAATACCGGGCCGACCACCATGACCATCACGGATGGCGCTACGCTGGTGAATACGACAGTCCCTGCTGGCGACGCTGACGGAATGTGGACGGAATGGGATGCCGGCCTCAATCTCGATAACGGTACGTACAAGCGCGACTGGCAGTCGGGCGGCAATGCCCAGGCCGGCGGTATCTTGATGTTTGGTTCCTGGCGCAGCGTTCAGGACCAGGTGATCAATATCAACGTGACCAACGGCGGCAAGCTTGATAATGACGGGCAGGTCTGGTTCGGCGCCGATGAGGAACACGCGCTCGGACTTAAAGTGAATATGACCATCAACAATGGTACGGTGGACCTCACCGGTGGCGCCTATCCAACTTCGAACGACACGAACGTTGTGAGCGCGGATTGGGCCATCTGGTACGGCACCGATCAAGGCGAGGGCGACGGTTCCACTGCTACCGGAGACCCGAAGGGCGAAAAGTACAAGATTGACTTCAAAGGGCCGGGCACGATTACCGTCGATCATTCGGGTATTTGGGTGTACGACCAGGATTCGATCGGTATTTGGACCGACAATGGCGGTGCGCAGACGTACGAGTATCTCTGGGATCGCGGCATTCTGCGGTCGCAGGGCGTGAGTGGAGGCTTTGGCAGCAACTTTAGCGATTTCTTCACGGTCACCGGAACGGCCGGTACCGACGATTACACGCTGACCAGAAAGAGTCCCACGGTGGTCACCTGGGATGGCGGCGACGGCGACTTTGCTGCCGCTAACTGGAACGGCGGCCAGACTGCGGCCGCGGTATTTGGCGACACTCGTATCAGTAACGGATCGTACGACATTACGATCGGCAGCGGCGCGACAGTGACCTACGACGCTCCCGGGACGGGCGACGGCCTTCGGCCCAGGGATAATACGGGGCCGACGTCCGTGACCATTAAAGACGGCGCTACGCTGGTGAATACGACAGTCCCTGCTGGCGACGCGGACGGCATGTGGACGGAATGGGATGCCAATCTCACTCTCGATAACGGTACGTACAAGCGCGACTGGCAGTCGGGTGGCAATGCTCAGGCGGGCGGTATCCTGATGTTTGGATCATGGAGAAGCCTGGAAGGGCAAGAGATTGAAATCAATCTGACCAACGGCGGCAAACTCCAAAATGACGGCCAAGTCTGGTTCGGCGCCGATGAGGAGCACGCCAAGAACTTGAGCATTGTGATGACGATCAATGATGGCTCGCTCGACCTCACCGGCGGCGCGTATCCGACCTCGAACGATACGAACGTGGTGAGCGCCGACTGGGCCTTCTGGTATGGTACCGATCAAGGCGAAGGAAACGGTACTGTCGCTGATGGATCTTCCAAGAACGAGTATTATGCCGTGAACTTTACCGGTCCGGGCTCCATTACCGTCGATCAATCGGGTATTTGGGTGTACGACCAGGATTCCATCGGCATCTGGACCGACAATGGTGGTGCGCAGACGTACGAGTATCTCTGGGATCGCGGCATTCTCCAAGCCAATGGTCTCAGCGGATTGGACGGCGCAATTTTCGGCGACTACTTCTCTGTGACTGGCACGGCTGGTGCTGACGACTACATGCTTACGTCGTTAATTGGCGGCGTCGGACTCGACGGCGACTACAACAACGACGGCAAAGTGGATGCAGCCGATTACGTGCTGTGGCGCAGTGATCCTGGGAGCTACGGCGGAGCAGGCGGCTACGATACTTGTGCGCGAACTTCGGCGCCACCGCGGGTAGCGGCGCTGGATTGGGGTCTAGTGCTGCCGTGCCCGAGCCTGCTGCGGCGCTGCTGATGCTCGTCGGTTCGGTCCTTTTCCTGTCGCAGAAACGACGCGTGCGCTGCGGCTAATCCTTCTCGACTGGGTTCTGGAGAAAGGTGATTCGGCACTCATCGGAGTGTGTCGAAGGAATTGCGCGCGTTATTTCGTGCTTCAAGTAGTCACCGTTCAATCAAGTGTTGATCATAACGGCACGGGGTGTGTGACTGGGGCGGGCATCCCGTGCAGTTTTCATCGTTGAAGTCTCGAAAAGTTACGTACGCCCGATCCTATAGTCGTCGAACTTCGAATGATGGCACTCGATTGACATTTTGCAATCGCGGCTCTACAAATGCGGCGTCTAGAACAATGTAACGGTTTTAGCATTCTTGCGCTCATGAACCTTTATTAGTTGCTCCCACCTATTTCTGAGGTGGGTTTCCCGCATTGGTTTTTCGTGGATTGGCGGGCTTCTTGTCGAGTACCCGGTGCGGCTGTGCGGAGATCGCATCGCCGTATCGTGACTTTAATTGCGCCTTAATCTCCAAAGGAGACACGATGTTAGATCGCCTACGAATCCGTTTGCTGCCAGCAATCACCATACTCATTGTGTTCGTTGTTGGAATTCCGCGAAACGCGGTGCGCGCCGATCCCATCCGTCACATTGTGGTGGATGGCTCATTTGCAGATTGGAGCGGTGTGCCCTCGTACTTCGACCCGCAAGACGACCAGCACGACACGGACCACAGCGGTCAATTCGACACGCCCGCTTATGTGAATCATCCCGATGTCGACTTGCTGGAGTTTAAACTTGCTCACGATGAGAACAACTTATACGCGTACTTTCGATCGCGTGGGCAAATTGGGGCGACGCAGCATGAAGCCGACGGCAACGGCCGAGCAGGCCGCTACTACGTGATCGTAACGATTGACGTGGACAACGACGACTCGACAGGTTATTGGCTCAACGAAGGCGGCTATTACCCCACCTCGCGCGGTTACGACATGAACATGGAAATTGAATACTACGACGGCGCGTTCAACACCGGCCACTACATCAATCACGGCGCACTGAACCCCGCCGATTTGGTGACCGCTGAAGCGCAGCAAAAGGAAGGAATCGTTGATGTGTTGCCGGGGACATACGACTACTACACACAGTGGGTCATGTTCAATGATTCCACCTCCGGCGACTTTGACCTTCAGGATGGCACGAGCATCACGTTCGTCGCGGACAAGGGGCCCGTGTATCAGGGTATTGTTTCCGCGGCGATTTCACCAGACGGGCATGAGTTAGAAATGGTCGCGCCGTTCATTGGTTTCATGAGTTATCCGGGCGCCCAGCCGGGACAGCGCGGCGATCCGATCATGACCTTGGGACGCACGATCGATGTATCGTTCTCGCTGGAAGCGAGCGGCGAGCTCACCACGCCGCCAGGAGACAACGGTCAGTGGGCCAGCGATACTAGTACACCAATCGTCGGTTACTATCTGGGCGTGCCTGAACCATCGTGCTTGTTACTAGGGGTCATGATGTTTGGTTGTGTTGAATTGCGGCGCGGTTGGCGACGTCGTTGTTGATAACCGGGCACAGAAAACGAAGCGGACCGCGCTTTCGGTATTCAGAACCGCCTTTACTGATTCTCATCGCTATGATGCTTGCTCAACCGCGCGATGAGCTCTGCGGGCGAGTCGGTCTGGATGCCGTCGGAGCCCCAAGCGATGGCATCGTTCCAGCAGCGAGGGTCGCTTTCGTCGACGATTACGAGGGCGCCGGCGTGGTGGCATAGCTGGACGAATTCCGGTGAATAGAATCGCCAAACCGAAGCGACCACCGAAGGATGCATCCGCATTAACATCGCCTTGAGAAATTGCTGCGGTCCCGGGTCAGGCATCACGATGCACTTGGGGCACAATTGCCGAACCTCTTCAAGCTCGTCGTATCCGGCGTACCACAGCACTTCGTGTTCCATGTGGCGCTGTTTGATCATTTTCGCGAGTAGCTTTACGGGCTGCGCTTGAGATCGAGGTAGACGCCGCACTTGCCGTGGCAGAGATCCAGAATCTCGACAAAGGTTGGGATTTTCGTGCCCCGCCACTTTTCGCCGTGTTTGGCGCCGATGTCGAGCTTGCGAAGCTCGGCGAGCGTGAAATCGGCCACGTGGCCTTTGACACCCTCGACGTAAGCGTCGATCGAATCATTGTGCATGCTGATTGGGACGCCGTCTTTCGTCAATCGAATATCGACTTCGACGAAATCGACCCCCAGCTCAATCGCATGCCGATACGCAGGGAGACTGTTCTCGGGGATACCGCGATGGGCGCCACGATGCGCGACCACGTAGACGCCGCCATGCCGCGGGGGCCGCAGGCCAAGCTGCTCGATGACGGCCTCCCGTTGAAATCCTGTTTCAGGCTGATTCGGTTCGACGTTCTGAGAAAAGGCGGTAGTTGGAAGCAGCAAACAGAGCACAAAGTTTGCGCACCACAGGCTGATTTTCAGTGACATGGGTGATTGATCTCCCAAAGAGCGATTCATAAGCCTTCCGAATCAACGACCTCGCCATCGGCGCGGTTTCCGAATCGTTGATGGGTAACATCGTCGATATCGTAGCTGATTGTGTGCACCGAACCATCGCACATGGCCATGTTAAAGCCGCCGGGGTGAGCGCTGCCGAAATAAGTCCATTGCAATCCCGGCGTGTCTTGCTTCGGGCCTTGGTTGGTGATGCGTCCTGTGTCGTCATCGAATCCGACGAACAAACCGTCGTCATCATCGATAGCGCCTACGCCGTCGGTGTAGTGGTCCGGATTCAGGTTTTTCTCGCCTACCATATAAGTGTGTGTTGTCCCATCGGTAATCGCGGAAAGTTTCACATCACTATGCTAGAAGACGACGCCCGTAAAATCATTCCGCCAAAGGTATTTGGGCGAGTCGCCCTGCGCGAGCGTAAGCGGCCCTTTATTTTTACAGCCAACGGCATCCCCCACGTTCACGACATAATCGCACTTGGTGGTTTGGGCCACCGGTGCTTGAGCGTTTCGTGGATAGGTCGGGAACTTAAATGGATACAATTGAGCCGCACGGCGCGAAGGACAGTAGAACAACGCAACAACCGTGTGGCAGCGTTGAGTAATAAGCTGCTTTTTTTCGTTCGTGGTCTCGTCGAGCCCCTTGCCGAGATCGTACGCCGCTTGTTCTTCGACATAAGGCAGCACATTGTAGCCCCAGCCGCCGTGTTGCCTGGGGCCGAAGCCGCGATCCGGGTCCCCCCACCAGTACCAACCCCAGCCGCCCGTGGGAAAATGCTTGTGTGTCGACTCGTGCATCAGGAAGCCAAGCGCGATCTGCTTAAGCTGATTGATGCACTGGCTGCGGCGTGCTGATTCGCGGGCCGCCTGCACGGCGGGTAGCAGCAGAGCGACGAGGATGCCGATGATGGCGATTACCACAAGTAGCTCGACCAGCGTGAATCCTCGTCGGTCAACGCGCTGATCGTTCCGATCGGCCAAATTACTGCGTAATGTCAAACGCAATTGGCACCTCCAGGTTCGGCCGCACATCGGCGCCGAGCGTGGTCTTGGAATTAAACTTTGCAGGAATCGTTTCCTTGCCACCCTGCGGCAAGGATAGCTCGACTCGATAGTAACCGCACTGCATGACCCCGCTCGATTGACCTTCGGCCGTCATCGGCGCGCCGCCACGTGAAGTGGTCGTTCCGGTGGCCGGTTTGACAACATCGCCCAAATAGGACTCGGGAACAAAACTTACCTGCACATTGGAGACGGGTTGCCCACCACGTGTAACCCAACAAACAATCCCTACGGCTCCGACGCCACCTTGCGTCCACTCAGCTACCTTCTCGCCAATTTCCGCTGCGGAAAGATGCTGGTCGTTGTCCTGATCCAGTTTCTTGAGGTCAGCGAGCAAGGCCGGGCTGGCGGCCAGTTCCTTGGCGTCAAGCAATTGATTGCTATCGGCATCCAGCGCACCGACTGCTTGCGCACCCAGCGCGTCCGCATCGTATTTCGGCGGATAGTATCGTGCCGGTGACTGCGAGCAGCCAGAAAAAAACGCGAATGCGGCTACAAGCTTCCACCTGCCGAGAAGGAATCTTCGACGCGTTAAGGTCAGTGCTGATACCTTTTCCACAGAACGACGACGTGAATCACGCCCTCCAGGCAAATAGAGAAGCCATCAAACGTACAAAAGGCTACCGCAAGTTGAATGCGTATAGTGTACCGCGGTGCGTTTACCCATTTCCAGGGTTTTTTGTACAAGCCAAATAGCGAACCTGAAGAAAAAACCTAGAACGCACAGAGTGACGCTAATATAGCGTCCTGCGGAGGTCGATGTTGCGTGGCTTGCCTCGTTTTGACTTTGGACACTTCCTGCTCGGGCTCGCGAACCAAGTCCAGAATCGTTGCGAGTCTCGAGACCACCTAATAGGATTGATAGCAGAGAACCGACGTGCCGCACTCCGCAAAGCACGGATCGCGGGATCAACGCGAGTTGTGGCCTACGAATGCGGGTGTGGTTTCTGATGAACTTCCGATGTCGTCCGCTACGGAGTTTAATCGCGGTAGCGCTGGCGCTAATGGCACTATCTTCGTGCCGAAAGGAAAGAGCCCCTGAAGCGTCTGCCAGTGCGAACTCGCAGAAACCCTACCAAGCGCCGAACAGGCCGCCTAGCGCGAATGGGTCGCCAGATTTCGACCAGGGCCGGTTGCTTGCGACAAAGTGGTGTGGAACGTGCCATTTGCCACCAGAGCCGGGCGATCTTCCACGGGAACGCTGGCCGTTCATTATTCGTTGGATGGGCAATTACCTAGGCTACCCGAACAACGACAAAGACGTACAAAACATAGTCTATCGCTCACTGGTGGCCTCACAACCGGCGATCACGCTCGAGGAGTTGCACGCCATCGAGACATATTTTGTGACGAATGCTCCGGAAAAGATAGTTCCAGGCTTCGGCCCGAATCATCCACCAGCAATCACCAAGTTATTCAAGCCAGAACAATGGCCGGGATACGAACAGCCGAAAACGATTTCATTGGTCAAAATTGATGATGTCCGCCGCCGTTTATACATCGGATCTGCAGAGGATTCTTTGCTGTGCATATTCAGTTCTGCTGGACGACGCCTAACCAAGATTAATTGCAGTCAGAATCAAGCCATCAAAGTTCGACCAACGGCGGAAGGGTTCGATCTGGTGCTTATTGGAAGCATCGGTAAGGACAACCGGCTAGGTACGGTGCATAAGATCACAGGAATCGGCACGATACCTGGGCCTCTACACGCGGAGCGAATCGTAGAGGGCTTCTTTCGCACTAGCGGCGCTGACTGGGGCGATCTCGACGGCGATGGCCACGAAGACGTGGCATTGGCCGGGTTCGGAGATGATATGTTCGGTGCGCTTTCGTGGTTCGCGCTGAAGCCAGGACAGGCTGCGGAACGTCACGATCTACGCTTAGGATCCGGGACGATCGACGCGGTGATTGACGATGTTGACCACGACGGCGATCAAGACATCCTAGCGATTGTTGCGCAGGGTAATCAGGATATGTGGTGGTTCAAAAACGATGGCCACGGACAATTTCATCCACAGATGTTGTGGAAGGAGCGGCCTTCAATGGGCTACAACGCCTTCCAATGGATCGACTTCGATGGCGACGGAAAGAAAGATATCATCGCCGTAAGCGGCAATAACATGGAGATGTTCGATCCTCCTATAAAGCCGCTGCACGGCATTTACGTGTACCTGCAAACCGGGCCAATGCAGTTCACGAAGACTCATTTCCTACGCATGGATGGTGCAACTAAAGCCCTGGCAGCCGACTTCGATGGTGACGGCGACATGGACATCGCGGCGATTTCCGCGTATCCCGATTGGCGCGAAGCGGCCCGTGACATTCGCACTATTCACTAACGAAGGGCATGGGAAGTTCACGCCATCGACCATTCCGGAGGACGTGTCCGGGCAGTTTATCACCATGGATGCCGGCGATATCGATGGTGATGGGGACATCGACCTTGTGTTGGGCGAGGCGGGCTGGCCACCTCTATTGCCAGAACCGCTGCTCTCCCGTGTGAAAGCGAAACTCGATCATGTACCGGCCGTGACATTGTTGCGAAATCAGTTGCTTCCCCGCAGCGTGCCGCTGCCGTGAGAGTAGTCGATACCAAAACGCGGACGGCAGATTCGTAACCAGGAATCATTTACTTTCCGCGTGATTGGAAATATCAGCTTCGTCCAGCACAAAGTAGTTGACGACAGTTCGTTCGCTGGACGTATACACGCCGTGGATACGCCCATCCGTCGCTTGGATCATAAACGGATAAGCGGCCGTATCGCCCGGTTTATTGACGATATTGCGAACATGCGGCCACGTTTTGCCGTTATCCGTGGAGACTCGCATCGTCAGCGGCATGCGTTCCCCCTCGAAGCTGTCGTTGTAGATCATGACCAAGTGGCCATTGGTAAGCCGGATGAGATCGACGGCCGCATTCGGATTTGGAAACTTCGTGTCCACCCCCGGCGACCATGTATATCCGCCGTCGTGTGACTCCGTCTTCACAATGAAACCGTCGGGCATGGGACCGTAGCCACCTCCACGACGGCAAAATGCCAAAAGATAATTCGGGTCACACTGCACCACAGCGGGTTGAATGTTACCAATTCGCGAGTGTATTTCCTTGGTAAACGTCCATTGTTTGGTGGCGTTATTGTAGCGCGCAAATAGGGAGGCGCTGTCTGCTCCGACCGATTCTTTATCCTGGCCAACCTCGTGATAGATCGGAAGTAAGATGTCGCCGTTCAGGAGCTGAACCGGCTGCGCCCGGACCATCATGCCCTTTTCGAAAGTGAGTATGTCGGAGTCGGTCCAGGTGTGTGCTCTGTCGGAGGAGTATTTGTATTTGATGATCGAGTCCGACCACGTCTCGCCGTAGCGGACGACGTAAAACAGCCAAGCCGGTCCGCCCGGCTGCTGCCAGATGACGGCGTTTCCGTCGGAGCGATCCGGCGTGTCGGCAATCCGCTTGGGGGGCGACCATTCTTTGGAGCCTTTCACCCGACGAGAGCCGAAAACGGCCGTATCCCCCTCGTACTCGCCACCGCCGCCGTAATACGCGATAAAGAAGTCGCCGTTATTCAGTTCTTCGATCGATGCTGGGTGTTTGTAAGCGCCGCCGGGCGTTTCCGGACCGAAAACCCGGTGGATAGACAACTCAGCCAAGGCGTTGCTCGGCAGCATTGTGGTAAAAATCGCGCAGATCAAAACAGAATTTGTTTTGTGATTGGACATGCGCTCGTGTATCCTTTCAGTGTGACGAGGAGTTGGTTGGACAATCACTGATTCTAATTCAGGGTCCTGGTTGGAAAAAGCGATTGGCACGTCGCTTCCAGCCAGGAGGTCGAGTGCTCAGTTCTTGAGCAAAACGGTGGAGGATTCTTTACTATGACACGACGCGTCTCTCGGCGGCGTTTCTTCGGAACGATTTCCGGAATTGCCGCTGGCTATTGGGTAGCCGGACGAACGGACCTGGCGTTCAGCAAAACGCCTAGCGAACAATTGAACATTGCGGGTATCGGTGTGGGAGGCAAAGGAAAAAGTGACATCGACCAGGCAGGAAAGTTCGCGAATGTGATCGCCATCTGCGACATCGACGATGTGCGGCTGAACGACAAAGCTCAACTCTTTCCCAAGGCGAAGAAGTACAACGATTACCGCAAGCTTTTGGACGAAATGGGGCGCGACATTGACGCGGTCGTCGTCAGCACGCCGGATCATCACCATGCACCCGCATCGCTCCGCGCGATGCGGCTGGGCAAGCACGTTTATTGTCAGAAACCGCTGACGCACACTCCCTTCGAAGCGCGGCTGATGCGGGAAACGGCTCGAAAGTACAACGTGCAAACTCAGATGGGGAATCAGGGAACAGCGGATGATGGATTCCGCTCCGGCATTGAGTTGGTTCGCTCCGGTGCAATCGGCCCTATTCATGAAGTTCATGTTTGGACGAACCGGCCGTTCGACTATTGGAAGCAGGCGCCTGACATTATAGCGCGGCCGAAGGAAAAACCGCCGGTCCCGTCCTACGTCCATTGGGACTTGTTTCTGGGTCCGGCCCCGGTTCGACCGTATCACCCCGTCTATCACCCTCACAATTGGCGCGGTTGGTGGGCTTTTGGCACAGGTGCGCTCGGCGATATGGCTTGTCACACGGCAAACCTGGCGTTCATGTCGCTGCAACTGGGTTTGCCAGAGCGTGTATCGGCCAAGAGCGGCGAGGTTAACCCGGAAACCTATCCCGCCTGGGCGACCATTACGTACGAGTTTCCTGCGAAAGGATCTCGGCCCGCGGTGAAACTCACTTGGTACGAAGGGGCGAAAAATGGCGAGCGCAATTTGCCGCCCTCGGACTTGCTGCAGGGCGAAAAGATAGTAGACAGCGGGATGATTTTTGTCGGCGAAAGGGGTTCGATCTTCACTCCCAGCGACTATGGGAACGAGCAAGTGCTTTTACCTCGCGAAGAGTTCGCCGATTTTAAACGTCCAGAACCGACGATCGAACGATTGGGAGGAGCCGACGGCGCCGATACGAACCAAAAGCGAGAGTGGATTCGCGCTATCCATGGCGGGCCGGCGCCGATGAGCAACTTCGATTATGCATCGAACATGACGGAGTCGATGTTGCTGGGCAATGTAGCTGTTCGGTTTGGTAAAACTCTGGAATATGACGGCGAGACGGGGACGGTCACCAACAACCGGGACGCCGCACAGTTCATTCGTGGCACATACCGGAAAGGCTGGGAAGTTACGTAGCGCAGCGAATGGCAAGCGATGCACGAATGTGCGCGGTAGGCTGGCATGTAAAATGCACAGCGGACGGTACTTGGCGAGTTAGGTGACACAGCTTAGCGCCCAAGCGTATCATACGTTCGACGGTATCTAGTCACGGGCCTTCAAATAAGGAGACGTGTCATGAACGGTCGCAATCGTCGTGAGTTCTTGGGAGACGTCGGCCGGGGGATGTTGGTAGCCAGTTTGGGATCCGCGGCTGCACTTGAGTTGGGTCTTTCACCTAGCTTCGCCGAAGTGACAACGCCGCGGTTGACGTTTGGCGAACTGGAGCCGCTCGTCTCTTTAATGCAGGAGACGCCGCCAGATAAGTTGCTTCCTCTGCTCGTCGCAAAGCTGCGATCGGGCACACAACTCAAAACGCTTGTGTCTGCCGCCGCACTCACGAACGCCCGCGCGTTTGGAGGGCAAGACTACACGGGTTACCACACTTTTATGGCACTCGTGCCGGCGTACAAGATGGCCGGTGAACTTCCGTCCGAACGTCAGGCTCTGCCGGTCTTGAAGGTGCTATACCGCAACAGCAGTCGAATTCAGGACCAGCATGTTGATCATCGGGACACATTGCACCGCATTGAAGCGGCAGCAGCCGTCCCACCGGACCATCGTGGCGAGTGGTTGCGGGATGCGATTCGAGCAATCGACTTGCACGATGCCGAAACGCGATTTGCTGCAATGGCTGCGAGTCCGGCGATTGACGCTTTCAATCAACTTCAATTGGCGGTTGATGATGACGTCAATGTCCACCGTGTTGTATTGGCGTGGCGAGCTTGGGCCATGCTGGAGCTAACTGGCCAACAATATGCCGAGACTCTCTTGCGCCAATCTGTTCGATTCTGTATTGATTCAGAACAGAGCCTCCGCGACCATCACCAACCAGAACCGGCAGTGCGCACCGTATTACCACAGTTGCTGGACGAGCACCATTTGGAAGGCAAAGTGCTCGGCAGTCGCAAGGCCGAGGATTCTCAGATGGAAGAGCTCGCGCAGGTGGTTTTCTCCGGCACCCGCGAGCAGGCTGCTGAAGCGGCGGCCGCGGCATTGGCCGAGGGGATGGATCCGGAATCGGTGGGCGAAGCGCTTTCGATGGCTGCCAACTTGCTCGTGCTTCATGATCCGGGTCGAAAGAAGCAGTACAGCACGCCGCAGAAGCCGCCCGGCTGCGTCCACGGCGATTCAATAGGCGTTCACGCTTCGGACGCGGCGAACGCCTGGCGCAACATCTCGCACGTCAGCAACGCGCGGAACAAAACTGCGGCCTTAATTGTCGGTGCGTTTCATACCGCGGGCCAATTTGGCCAGGTGACTAAAGATCCATATCCATACATCGGTCTGCTCGATGACATTCGTGCGAAAGACGCGACGACGCTCCTGAGCCAAACCGAGGAAGCGGTGCGCGGCAACGATCAAGCACGCGCGTGCGCGTTGGTTCATCGGTATGGCGAACTGAACCTGCCCGAGCGGCCGGTCTTTGACTTGTTGCTGAAATACGCCGTCAGCGAAGACGGTGCATTGCATGCTGAAAAGTATTACCGTACGGTCAGCGAGGAATTCGTGACGACGCGGCCGGCTTTCCGCTGGCGTCAGATGGTGGCGCTCGCCGCGCGTTACCGCCAGCGAATTTGGTTATCCAGCGCCTGGCGTTCAAGAGGCATGCGGACTACTCGGTGTGACATGAACCAATAATTGTGAGACGTAAATGAACGACCTCAGCAGACGGCAATTTATACAGTCCGCATCGCTGATTGTGGCGGGTGGCTGCTCTCGACTTGCATTCGGAGCCCCCTCAAGCGAGCCGCCAAAGTTCGCCGACGTGCCGACGTTCCGCCCAAGCGCGCTGTTTCTCACTTGGCAGCGCGACCCGACGACCACGATGACCGTGCAATGGGTCGGATCCGAGGCGGAGGGTGCTCAGCGACCTGTGTGGTTTGCCAAGAAAGGTAGCCAGCAATGGCGTAACGAAGGGTACACAACCCGCCGATTTCCGATCAGCGATCAGTGGATTCATCGCGCCGAGCTGACCACCTTGGAGCCGGACACGGATTACGTTTTTCGCGTCGGCACCGATTCGGCGGAACAAGCCTTTCGCACGGCGCCGGCGAAGGATACGAATGCCATTCAATTCGTGTCAGGCGGTGATAGCGGAGTGGGGACGCATCCGCGGCAGATCAACCGATTAGCGGCCGCGCAAGAACCTTTGTTTGCACTTCTAGGTGGGGATTTAGCCTACGAGAACGGCAACGATCCGTTTCGCTTTCTCGAGTTTTTGGAGAACTATTCGAATGATTTGCGGATCGGCGCAGCGCATGGTGCCAATGGTTGCCTGCATCGGCAACCACGAGGTCGATGGCAAATACGGACAGCCGCGAAAGCAGGCGCCCTTTTTTTATTCGATGTTCGACGGCTTGTTTCCCGAAACCGGTTACGCGACATTGGATTTCGGCCAATACATGTCGCTGGTGTTGCTCGACACAAACCACACCTCTCCGATTGAAGGCGCAGACGTCTTGGCTGGCGCGGACTCTCAAGGATCGCGAGGACTGCCCGAACGTGTTTGCGGTCAATCACGTGCCGGCATATCCCTCGCATCGACCGTTCCAAGAGGCGGACGGCAGCCCTGGAACAGGTGCAAAAAACCGTAACTATTGGGTGCCGCTGTTCGAGCGCTACAATGTCGATGCCGTGCTGGAACATCACGATCATACGTACAAGCGGACGTATCCACTGTTGGATGGGAGGCCGAATAAAAAGGGCGTGTTGTATTTGGGCGACGGATCGTGGGGAAAGATTCGCAAACCGACCGATCTAGATAAGCGGCCATACCTCGCGGTTGCCGAGGAGAATTATCATCTTTCGGTGCATCGCATCGAAGGCCGACAGCGATTTCATGTGGCATTATCTGACACCGGTCGAGTCGTTGACGTCTGCACATCGACCAAGCGCGGTGGAACGCGTCGGGGATAGCGCGCTTTAATCTCGTTGTGGGAAAGCCGAATGCCACAATTGCCGAACATCCTGGTTCGTCATGAAGGCGGCGTGCCGCGGGAGCGCAGCCAATGCGGCTGGAGAGATCGATTAATCAGTCGCGAGGACGCAGAGCTGAACCCCGCTGCTTGGGCACATGCTGTCGATATCGACGGCGCAAAGCCACACTTTCACAAAGCCGCGACGGAGCTTTATTACGTCCTCGAAGGAAGCGGAACATTATCGTTGGATGGAGTGGAGTATGACATGCGAAAGGGCTCTTTAGCCCATATTTCTCCCGGCGTCGTACATAGCGCTCGCGGAAAGATGCGCGTACTGGTAATCGGTATCCCAGACATCTCCGATACCGATTATCACGAAGTGGCCGATTGATACCTGCCTTACTTCTCGCGCTGTTTGATCAGCCACACTTCGGCAACCTGACAACCTCGGCCGGCGCCGCCGCGTTCAGGGTCGCACTGCCACGTGAGCGTTAATTCGCCACCAGAAGTGGCTTCGTGCGGGATTGCGAATTCGATCGGCTTTACAGGTTTGGGTTTCAATCGAAACGAATGAACCTCGATTTCACGCTTCGCCGATTGCGCCGACGCAGCCGTGGCGACAAGCCGGACTTTCACGTCAAGATCGCCCCCGTAAACGACGCGGATCTTGTAGCGAGTCTGTGGGTCTAAGTCGGAATAATGCATCGTGACAGGTGTTTGGTAACGGCCATCCACATGACTGCACCAAGAGCGTCGCCAAGCGGGTTCCGAATCGAAGTCTGTGAACGGCGTTTCCAAGAAGCCTGGATCCTTGGCATATGGCCCTGGGGGTACAAGATGCGGATGCAGCGAAGGGTTCCCCAGATCGTCGTAGAAACCGCCGGGCCCCGGGTCGGTCCAATGAAGGATTTCGTGAATGCCTTCGAGTGCAGTGGTGCTGCTGCCCGATTTTCGCAACTTCGCGAATCTTTCCTTTAGCCAGTCGCGGTTATTAAGTGAGACGTTCAGCTCATCGAGATTGGCTCCGCGCCCGACCTCGATGGCTTTGTATTTGTCCACCGAGAGCTGCATGCCGATGCTTTGAAAGAGCGCTTCGGCAAGTTCGTTGATCCGGCGTTCAAGCTTGTTGGATTTGTCCGAAGGTTCGTCGCGGTCGAGCACCGCTTCGGCGCGGGCAATCGCTTTATACGGCCCGATTTCTTGTGCCGCCGCCAGGCTTGTCATCGCTTCGGCTTCTTGTGCTGTTTCCTTGAGCAATCGGTCGTGCTCATAAGCATCGTAATAGGCTCGATAAAGCGATTGTTGAAATCGCCAGATATGCAGCGTCCTGGGTGCGGCGCTCTTTTCCAGTGTCTGGAACTGTTGCAAAGTAGTCTCTACAGCATCATTGGTAAGCAGTGGGCCGCGCCAGTTACGTTCGAGTGCGAGTAAGCCTTGGGCGAAGTCATCGGTATATTGGGGGCCGATAAAGTATCGACTGTAATCGCGGAGCGTGTCGATGGGTTGTGAATTGGGGTCCCAACAAAGTGCGCTCCAGATCATCTTATTGACATCGTCGTTGCAACCTTCGGAGTAACTGATGACGCCGCGAGTATGGTCTTTGTAAAGCTGAAAGATGGTTGTTTCGTCGAGCGGGCGCGGGTTGATGACCTCGCGGCCTTCGGTAAGTGAATAGGCAAGGTCCCAATCGGGAACAGCGTACTCGCACCGCATGCTATGCGTGATATCCGGATAGCCGCGAATCGGATAACGCTGCGGCAATAATAGGCGAAGCTTTGTGATGCTGACCCGCGTTTGGGGTCCATACACAATTCCCCCTAGCCAATCTGGCTGTTTTTTGAGGATCTTCAGCATCTCGTCGAACTGCGGCTGCGTAAAGCTCTGCATCGAGATCCAGATCCGGGCGTTGGGATGCAACCGCTTCAGTTGTTCCGCTTGTGCGGCAAGCATCGCCATGAGCTCGCTCGGAGAAGCGTCGCCCGGGTCGCCGGTCGGCACAAACAGGGCGTTGACACGCGGCAGCTTCGATAAAACCGCGCCCCATTCCCTGACTGCCGCGCGAATCGCTTCTGGCGTCGCGTAGTTCGGTTCCATGGCTGGGTACCAAATCCAAACGTCCAGGCCATAATCCGCTGCAAGCCGCGACATGCCGATCATCGTCTCGATCTGTGGCAGCGGAAAATGCGGGCTATCCGCAGCATCATCCGATCGAGGAGGAATGAGCTCGATCGAGTTGCAGCCGAAAACGGCCAAGTCGCGGATGTACTGCTCCCATTGGGCCAAGTTCCAGGCATCGTACGAATTGGTTTTGGGACGATAACCGAGTTGATGACCGCGAATCGCCATCGCAGGCGCGCTTGTTACGTTGAGTGGAGAGGCAAGACCAATATGATCTCTAGACATCTCCAAGCTACGAAGGAGTTTGCCGACGCCGTACAGCACACCGCGAGAATCATTGCCAGCAACGAAAACTACGGAGCCTCGATTCTTTGGCGTCTCGGTGCGGATGCGAAATCCCTCGAGCGGAAGTTGCTGTTGATCGGTACTCGGAAGTTTCACAAGATCTCTGACAAGTCGAGGCAACATGGCAGCTTGACCCACGACGATGACCGGCACCTTAGTATTATCTGGCAACGAGTGGGTGATAGGCAGCCGTATGCGGGTGTGCGCTGCGATTTCATCAACTAATAATTCGATTGCCTTCTTTTCGGAATGGCTTGTGGCTTCCGGAACAATAATCTGAGCCGAACTTAAGTTGATCAAGTCAGAATTCGCTTTCTCAATTGCCACGCATTTTAACGGAAGGAAAAACACGATTGCGAAAAGAACGACAGCGTTTATCGTCCTTGCTTGGCGAATTAAGTGCAGTATTGAATTTGACATGCGGTGTAATTTCTGGGGGTGCTACCGGCTTGTAAGATGTTCATCAACAAACGCGAACGCTTTTGTGTACGCCGCATCGACCAGTCTCGGGTCGCCGCCTCCCAGCCCATGCTCGGCGCCGGGAATTCCGATGAGCAAATGAGATACATCGTGTTTCTCTAGCTGTTCGGCCATCATTACCGACTGATTATATGGCACGTCGGTGTCGGCGGTTCCATGAATCAAGGCCGTCGGCGGATACTCGTGCGTCACATTCTTGAGGGGCATGAACGGATAAAAACGTTCGGGCGCCTGGAATGGATCCCAACCCGAAACAGCCTTGGGCCATGTGCCCGTCTGACGGCAGTATTGATAGAATGCGCCGCCATTGCCTTTTCGGTCACGCTCATCGGAAATGGGCGGGCCGCTAACCTGCCGATAGGCTTCTTCACGCGTCAATTTGCTCTGCTGATGACGGGGATAAGAGCTGGGCTTGCTGTACCAATCGCCAATCAAATCGCCGTACCCCCACAACGACAACAACACGGCTGGCCGCGGTTTGACCCGAAAACCGGATGTCAGCGTAAGGTAGCCGCCGGCAGAGCCGCCGATGACAGCCACCCGAGTCACATCGATGTTGAATAAACGTGGACCGTCCCGCCGGATCCAACGGAACGCGTCCTCGACGTCTTGAATTATTGGGGGAAGCTTTGTTTCGGGCGCGAGCCGATAATCGACCGAAACTAGTGTGTAGCCGGCGCCCAGCATGTGCTCTTTGACACGGCGGGGAACCTGGCCCCTGTGTCCCACCATCAATGCGCCCCCGTGAATCCACACGACAACCGGTCTAGTCTCGCTACCGAGGTGGCGATAGACATCTGCTTTGATGGCCAAATCGCCAACTGTTTTGTACGTGTAGGTTTCAAACTTAGCGTCGGTTGACTGACCGTAGGAATGACGAGCAAGCAAGAAACTTGTACCCATGAAAACGCCGTATCGCAACAATCTACGCCGCGTTATTGAGATTACCATAGCGGTTCCCTAATCCGTCGCGTCTTGCCAAGCCAAGTTATTGATGCGTGACAATTCGGAATCAATATCTTTGCCCTCATAAAACGATAGCCAGCCGTGGAGGCGCTGGGTTTCGCCGGGATGGCAATCGGGGAACTGCGGATCCGAATGCATACAAGGGCAGCGCTCATTGCCCCAGGGTCGCACGCAGTTCTGCCATGCCGTAATAATCCATCGATCCCCGCCGGCGTTGTTGCATGCAACGAAGGGGCTGCGAAACAATTTGTTGTCGTTCGTCAATGAATTAAACTCTGTCGCTCCTTTGAGCATAACGCAGTTCTGCACCGCCAAGCCACGTAAAGTCTTTTTGGTGCCGTTCCTAAGCCATAACTCCACGTGAATGGCATCGTGAGCCGGAACGACTTTGGCCCCGAACATGATATGGTTTGGCAGTGTGCGTTCGACTCTAAGTGTCTCGTTGTCTCGACTCCATTCGAGCGGCTCTAATGAAATCCCCTGGCGAGACCACATTGTCGGCACATGCGTATGGGCTAGATACAAGAGTTCCCTGTCATTCCCGCTCTTAACCCAAATTGCCTCCGGAAGATCCAGAACGACGTATTGAGTAAGGTCCCAGGGTAAAAAAACGCTACACTTCGTGTCTCGTTGTGGTCGAATGGCGCCGTCAAGGAAGCCGATGCGCGGATGACGTCCTCCCGGGTACGGCAGCACCTTAAGTTTGGAAAGTGGATTGACAGGCGTTTTATCGGCATGCATCGGAACGTTTAGACGCCGGACGGCAGCCACGATTTCATCCAGCGACATTCCTGTCGCCGCGCTGACTTCATACTTTGTGAACCTATGATCCACGAACATATTGGTAAGCCAGAAGTGGAGGTCCTCGTCCGTTTGCGGTCGACGAAAGTTCTCGCGAGACGAATGGTGTCGCAACGATTGCTTGCGATCGTCGATGATCGTTTCCGGGTTCGAGGGAGTCACGTCTGCATCGACATATTTGGCCAAGTCGCGCATGGCGATCACTTTGTACTCGTTTTCCGCCAAATACCGCATATACGCCTCGAAATTCTTCACCGACGTGCTGACCCATGGATGGGCTATGTCCGGCGTCCCATGGAACTGCAGCACGGCGATTCGCCAATGGCGGGCCTGCTCGACCGCCGCGACGAAGTTCTTGAGGGTCCAATCGGGACGAGCATCGCCGGCCGACGGGATCAAGAGCGGATGATCGAATCCAGGTTCATACGCAAAGCCATGTCCTTCGCGGTAATCACATTCGGGTGCTCCACCGCGTCTTGCAAAACGAATTCCCGCCTTCTTAAGGACAGGGAATGCTTCGACCGCGATCGAGTTCCCCGGATAGGCGAAACTGGTCGGGCGCGGAATTCCGTGGGCCACACATTGCTTGTTGATCACATCCAACTGCATCTCGAGATCGCGGACGTTTTCCTTCGTGATGCTCGCGTGATTGCCCGTGTGGTTCCCGACCTCGAAGCCATCGCGATTGAGTTCGGCGATTTCCTCCCACGTCATGTAGTTGTTCTTATTTGTCGGGAAATCGAATCCTTCGGTGATAAAAAACGTGGCACCGAAGCCATATCGTTTGAGGATTGGCCGAACTGTTGTATAGTGCGACTTGGCGGAATCGTCGAACGTCAGCACGACGAGCTTGTCAGGAATTGGTTCCAAGTGGTGAGCGGCCACGGCGCGGGACGACCCAATGCACGCCAGGAAGGAAGTGAGCAGGCAAATCTTACGGAGGAACCCGATCTTTGACTCTTTCATGCTTGGTTTTCCCTTGGCGAATTCAAGGGCCAGAGACAGACACCACCAGGAAGCGCGCTGTTATGATTCGAAGTGTTCACAGGTACGTGAGAACATCCGGATGGATTTAGAAAATCAAGTTGCTGCTTGTCCTTCCATACCCTACCCACTCCACTATAACCGAATTTCTGAAATTGACCGCTGACCAGCACTTGATCGCGGAGGACACACCACATGCGCAGTCAACGTTCCGGTATCGTAAACACGATTTCCATTCACAGCAAATCGCGGAAACTATGTGTGGCGGTGACGGCGATCATCATCTCAGGAACGAGTGTGCTTTGTTATGCCTCCGATCCGCCGCCAATACAACCAATTAAGGCAGTGGCCGATGTGCCGTTTATGCAGGAATACCGGGAGCCGTTTATTGATTGGGAACAACCCATCGAAAACGGCTTCGTGGCTATCGCGATTGATGCATCAGGATCACTTTGGGCCGCGGGTCCATGGGGCGTTCGCCGACTAAGCGATGGAAAGTGGGAGTCGGCGGCCGGCGAGGATCTGAATGGCCCCGCGTTCGGGCTGGCCGCCGAAGGAGATACCGTATGGGTGGCCGCGTGGGACGGGCTATACCGCATTGAGAACGGCAAGCTGACGCGCGCTGCTCTGAAAGGAAAGCCGCAAGGGCTCGTACGGCGCTCCGCAGGACGTCTGTTAGTGGGCGGCCCCGAGGGGCTTTGGGAGCGGCAGGGAAATCAATGGAACGCAATTAACGGCTATTATTCTCGCAGCCTGACGGATGTCGCCGCCGTGAACGAGACACTGTGGATTGGCACACAGCGTGGGCTGTTCGAGCTTCGCGACGGAAAAGCACGCCGTATCTTCGCGCCGGAGGATATCGCAAGCGGCGCCATACGTTCGCTGGCGGTGGCACCGGACGGTCGACTGTGGATTGGTTCCAGCGGCGGCATCGACGTTTATCAAGACGGCAAGCGAGTCTCGCATTTCGGAGGTGCCGAAGGACTCCCATGCACCGACGTCTGGCGACTTAAGTTCGATGCAAATGGTGTGCTTTGGGTTGCGACGGCCAACGGACTGGCGCGATACGCCGAGAAGAAGTGGACGTGGCGCGACAGCCAACGGTGGCTGCCGAGCGATGCGGTACAAGACATCGCGTTTGCCGACGACGGAACGGCATACATCGCCACGACTGGCGGTCTGTCGATCTTGAAGCGGAAGAAGATGACGCTTGCCGAAAAGGCGGCGCATTATGAGCAATTGGTAAGAGCGCGACACGTCCGACCGCCTGGTTTGGTCGAACATTGCATTTTGAGGAAACCAGGAGACCTATCGAGCTACGCTCCGACGGATACCGACAACGACGGTTTGTTTACAGGCCTGTATGTGGGAGCCGAAGCGTACCGCTACGCCGTTACGGGTAACCCCGAGGCGGCCAAAAATGTGCGCGAGAGTTATCGTGCCATGGAGTTTCTACAGACGGTGACGGACACACCAGGATTCGTGGCCCGCACGGTCATTCCTAGTGAGTGGGACCGCATGGCTGACCGCAACCGCAAGTACACGCCGCAGCAAGTAGCGGCCGAAGAGATTATGAATCCACGGTTCAAGCGTGTGGAAAACCGGTGGCGTAAGAGCAAAGATGGCAAATGGCTTTGGAAGGGCGACACGAGTAGCGATGAAATGAGTGGGCATTATTTCGCATACGGGGTGTTTTATGATTTAGTGGCCGACGAAAAAGAGCGCCATCGGGTGGCGGAGCTCGTACGTCGGATCACCGATTACATCATCGATGGTGGCTACACGCTGCGCGACATCGATGGCGAGCCGACACTCTGGGGAGTGTGGACGCCAGATCGCCTGCTCAACGACCCCAATTGGCAGCCCGAGCGCGGCAGCAACTCGGTGGAGATTCTCTCGTACCTGGCGGTGGCGCACCATGTGACAGGTGACGAAAAATACGAGCGTGAGCTCGCGAGGCTCTTTAACGAGAAACATTTGTCTGAGCTGATACTCCAGTCCAAACTGTCGGCGCCATCCGAATACACCTACATCGACGACCAGCTTCTGGCAATTAGTTATCGCGGACTGCTGGCCTACGATCGCGACCCCAAGCGACGAGCCGTTTATCTCAAGAGTTTACAGCGTTGGTTTGACGTGGTTCGACGCGATCACAGCCCGTTTTACGCATTTTTCTACGGTGGTGTGATGGGAGGCGATTTCGGCGCTCCCGGATGCGTGGAGTTTTTGCGCGATACGCCGCTCGACATGGTGCAATGGACGGTCGATAGCCGCGACCGCGAAGACGTTAAACTCATCCGGCTTCCGGTCATTGAGGACGTAAACACCGATCGACTGTTACCTCCGAGCGAGCGCCTATTGAACAAATGGGACGGCAATCCCTACGAGGCGTTCGGTGGCAGCGGCGGACATAGTGAATCGAGCAGCGTCCATTGGTTGCTGCCCTATTGGATGGGGCGATATTACAAGATAATCGATTAGCGGCAGGTCGGCCTCGAATGCCCACACCGGCTTCCAAGACGCTCGTTGTAGAGGTTGGTGAGGCTACGTTTCTTGAGTGGCTTGGCCCACTCGTCGTCTTTGGCGACAACTGCGCGGATAACGGACGGTGCGTGGAGCCGGAGAATTTCAGGATTGAAACCGTTCTGAGTCGGTCGAAGCATTCCGAATGGTGCGAACCGAAGACGCAAAATGGCAAAAATAGTTGCTGAAACTGGCCACCAAATCTGCTATACTTCGTCGCCGCTTTCACCAGGGCGAACACATACAGGCCATTGACCTCCGCGCTTGCCGCGCCTCGGCGTGACTCCGCCAGACTCACCCCTTAGCTCGTGGCGGAAAGGTCCGTGGCGGCCTGATGTTGCACCCCCCCCATCCTAGCCGTTCAAAACCTCAAGGGGGAATTTTGGACACTTGCACTCGGACATTGCTGAGGACCGCGTATGAGTGATTCTGTGGCACAGCCACCGGCCGAAGCGGCGGATCGCCCGGGAAAAACAGTCTATTGCACCGGCCAGCCGAGGGCGCGTTGGAGTTGAAATTGGGCGATGTTGTAGTCGGCGGTGGCGTCGACGAGTTCGCGCTGGCTGGTGTCGAGCGATTGGACGGCTTGCAGGACTTCGATGGGGAGTCCTTGGCCTTCGCGGATGCGGGTGAAGTTGCGGTCGAACGATTGTCGGGCGGATTCGACGCCGGACATGGATGTAGCGATGAGGGCGAAGCGGGTGCGAACGCGGGCGTTCGCTTCGGCGACTTCGCGGGCGATGGTATCCATCACACGGATTTGCCGCATCGTTTCCTCTTGGAAGCGGGCGTTGGCCGCGTGGCGTGCAGCTTGCTCGCCGAACCCGAGGTTGCGGATTTGCCAAAATGCGATGGCGTCGAAGTCGGCGCGGTCGTTGACATCGGCGATGGTATCGCCCATGCCACCGCCGAAGGCATCATACGATGCGTCGAGCAACACGCTCGGCACCAGCGGGGCGTAGCGTTCGCGGCGCAAGCGTGCGGTTGCGGCGGCGACGAGATCGTGACTTTCCTTGAGCTCTGGACGGTTGGCGAGGGCGATGGCGAGTTCTTCACTGGGATCGGGAAGATGCGGTGGGACCGACGACGCTGACGAAGTCGATGGAACTGATGGAGTCGACGGGTTTCCGCTCGCGGGTAGGAGATCGATGGGGACGAGCGTCTCTTCAACGGGGACGATTTGGGTAACGCTGTTCAGGCTAAGAACCTGCGCGAGGCGAGCCGAGGCGACGGCGACCGATTCGTCACCGCGTGTCACGTTGTTCTTGCACAATGCGAGCTCGGCGAGGGAGCGGTCGGCATCGGCGCGGGTGCCTTGGCCGGCGTTGGCGTAGTCGGTGGTGAGGCGGACCAGCTCCTGTGTGCCCTTGACGGTTTGCAGGGCGACAGCACGGAGCTGGTAGGCGCGGAGTAGTTCTTGGTAGGCGACGGCCGCTTCCAGCAATTGATCGTTGAGGACAGCGTCGCGGGCGTGTTCTTGAGCCCGGGCGCTGCGTTGCGCGATGGCCGGCTGAAAGATGGCATCTACGAGATGGAACTTCGCAATGATGCCGGGGTACGGCGTTGTACTGGTACCAACGGCGCCGGCGCCCAGGCCTGTCTGTAGTGACGATCGACTAACACCCAAGATGTTTCCCGGCGCGTCCTGAAGTGCTCCTTCGTGATGATAGAAGCTTGCCCCTGCCTGGATGGATGGCAGCCACAGTGTGTGGGCCTGCTCCAGGTTGGCGTAAGCCTCGCGAATGCGCCAGCGGGCGTAACCGACCTGCGGATTCTGCCCGGCGACGAGGGCGAGAGCAGTCGACATGTCGAGCCGGCAGGCATCGTCTGAGGCTTCTGGCGCGAGCCCGGGCAGTTCCTCGGCTCCCGACAAATGACTTGGCGGTTGTACTGCTTGAGTGGTCGGAGCGGGGGAGGAGGCAACGGTCGGCGTGCTGTTCGCCGTCGTGTCCGATGGTTGGTCTGCCAGGTACGCGGCGGTTTGGACCACCGGCGGCTGTACAGATGAGGCGGCAAGCGCTGTCGGTTGCGGAACATCCCGCTTTGCGAAGGGACGATTCGTCACACAGCCTGAGACGGCCACCGTCAGCAGGAGTCCGCAGACGAAACGCCTATATTCCGTCTGCATCGTCCAGGCGCGCCTCGTAATTGCGTGGGAATCGAGTTCAAATTAGAATTGAAATATCGAAGTTCGATATTGGTACCATCGGCGATTCGAATCGTCGAACTCACGCATCGAAGCTCACTGGCGCATTAGCTTTCCCGGTTTCACCATAATGACACCAGCGTCGCTAGCAGTGCATACCTCTTAATATCAGGCTTTCTTCCGATGCGCTTGGTTTCGGCCGCGTTGCGACGCCCGTTTACGGTGATGGTCATCATTGTGGCTGTGGCGCTGGGCGCTTTTTTGGCGATTGGCGGTGCGCTGTTTCAACAGTTGGGGCTGCCGTATCCCGAGGGGCTGCCGAAGGGCATGGAAGTCGACATCTTCCCGAGCCTCAACTTGCCCGTGATTTACGTTTGCCAACCGTACGGCGGCATGGACCCCGCGCAGATGGAAGGCTTTTCGACGACGTTTTACGAGTACCACTTCCTGTACATCAGCGGCATTCACCACGTTGAATCGCGGAACGTGCAGGGGATGGCGTTGATGAAACTCTTCTTCCATCCGGGGACCGACATGGCCCAGGCGATGGCGGAGACGATTAACTATGTGAACCGTGCGCGGGCCTTCATGCCGCCGGGGACGGTGTCGCCGTTTGTGATGCGGTTCGATACGGGTAGCGTGCCGGTTGGTTATCTGGTGCTTTCGAGCGAGACGCGGTCGATCGCCGAGATCCAGGACCTCGCGCTGTTCCGCATTCGGCCGATGTTTTCGAGCTTGCCGGGCGTTTCGGCGCCGCCGCCGTTTGGCGGCAGTGCGCGGTCGATTGTCATCACGGTCGATCCACAGCGGCTACAGTCGTACGGGATGTCGCCGGATGAAGTAGTGAGGGCGGTAGCGCAGGGAAATTCGATCAGCCCGAGTGGCAATGTGCCGATCGGAGACAAGTACCCGATCGTGCCAGTGAATTCGGTGGTCCGAGATCCACAGGAGTTGGGCAGCATTCCGATACGGTTGGGCGATAAACCGGTGTACGTGCGGGACGTTGGCTATATTCAAGACTCGGCGGACGCCCCGGCCGGCTACGCGCTGGCGAATGGCCGCCGGGCGGTTTACATACTGGCGACCAAGCGGTCGGACGCGTCTACGCTTTCGGTCATCAACAACATCAAGGCGGCCCTGCCGAAAATGAAGGATGCCCTCGGCGAGGATGGTAAGGGGATCGATGTTCGGTTTGAGTTCGACCAGTCGCCCTACGTTACACGGGCTGTGGCGGGCGTCGTGATTGAAGGTTTTTTGGGGGCGATGCTGGTCGGGCTGATGATCCTATTGTTTCTGCGCGATTGGCGCAGTGCGCTGGTGGTCGTGCTCAACATTCCGCTGGCACTGATGGCGGCGGTGCTCGCACTGTGGATTTGTGGACAGACGATCAATCTGATGACCCTCGGCGGATTGGCGCTCGCGATCGGCATCCTCGTGGATGAAGCGACGGTGGCGATCGAGAACATCCACGCCCATCTTCACCGCAGTGAATCTCTAGCGCACGCTGTGCTCAATGGTGCAGCGGAAACCGCAGTGCCCCGGTTGCTGGCGATGCTTTGCATTTTGGCGGTGTTTGTGTCGTCGTTCTTCATGCATGGGGCGGCGCGCGCGCTGTTTGTGCCGATGTCGCTGGCGGTCGGTTTCGCAATGTTCGCTTCGTATATTCTGTCGAGCACGTTTGTGCCCGTGATGTGCGTGTGGCTATTGAGACATGAGCCAACCCATGGTGAGTGGAACGAGAATCATGGTAATGGCCCAACGACGTTTGAGCGTGTCCGCGCGCACTACAAGCAGTGGTTGCCGCGCGTCATCGGCTGGCGCTGGTTGTTCGTCGGAGGGTACTTGGCGGCGAGCCTGGTCGTGGTTGTCGCGGCATTCATATTCTTGGGCCGCGGCATCTTTCCGGACGTCGACGCGGGACAATTTCGCCTGCGGATGCGGGCAGCGGATGGCACACACATCGCCCGCACCGAAGAACTTGCCAAAAGGGCGCTGGGCATAGTCGCCCAGGAACTCGGGCCAGATAGCGTGCGGCTATCGCTTGGCTACGTCGGCATGATTCATTCGAATTTCCCGATCAATGCCGTCTACCAATGGTCGCGCGGTCCCGAAGAAGCCATTCTGTATGTTGATTTGAACAAGCATCTCGGCCTTAGCGACGAGGACTTGAAAGAGCAATTGCGGAAACGCCTCACGCGGGAGATGCGCGACGTGCGATTCTCGTTTGAGCCATCGGACATCGTCAATGAGGTGATGAGCTTCGGCTCGCCGACGCCGGTTGAGATAGCCGTGAGTGGACCGAAATTTGCGGACGATCGCGCGTTTGCCGGTAAGCTGATGGGCGAGCTGAGTCGAATTCCTTCGCTGCGTGACCTGCAATTCGGTCAGTCGCTCGATTATCCGACGATCCAGGTGAACGTCGACCGCGAGAAGGCGGGCCTCGCCGGCTTGGTGCCCGCCGATGTTTCCAAGGCGCTCGTAACAGCGACTTCATCGAGCCGTTTCACGGTGCCCAACTTCTGGGCCGATCCGAAGAGCGGCATCGCGTACCAGGTGCAGGTTGAAATTCCACGGCCTATCGTGCGGTCGCCGGATAGCATCATTCCGATCAGCTCGGCCAACGATCTTGCCCAGATACCGCTCAAAGCGACAAGCTCCGGGCAGGTGCATGTGGGCGATATTGCCGAACTTCATACCGGCACCATGCCCGGCCAATACGACCGCTATAACATGCGGCGGCAGGTCACGCTTACGGCGAATGTTGCCGGCGCCGATTTAGGTAGTGTTTCGCGCCAAGTCGCGCGGGCAATTAAGCGGGCTGGCACGCCACCTTCCGGGGTGCAGATCGAAACACGCGGTCAGATTCCGCCGCTGGAGCAGATGCAGTCGGGCCTGATGATAGGATTGTGCCTTGCCATCGTTGCCGTGTTCCTGCTGCTGACGGCCAATTTTCAATCGTTGCGGCTGGCACTGGTTACGGTTTCAACCGTGCCTGCGGTGGTGGCTGGCGTCGCGCTCATGTTGCTTGTCACCGGTACGACGATTAACGTCCAGTCGTTTATCGGCGCGATTATGGCCGTCGGCGTCGCGATGGCGAACGCGATTTTGCTGGTCACGTTTGCCGAACAGCGGCGGCGCGAAGGACTCTCTGCTGGCGAGGCGGCGACCATTGGTGCGTTCAGTCGGCTACGCGCGATTTTGATGACCAGCTGCGCGATGATCGCGGGCATGCTGCCGATGGCGCTCGCGTTCGGCGAATCGGGCCAACAGAATGCGCCGCTGGGACGGGCCGTGATTGGGGGCCTCCTGGCCGCTACCGCCGCCACGCTTTTTGTTCTGCCAGCCGTTTTTTCCATGGTGCAGTCTCGGGCTAGTTCCGCGTCGCCGTCGCTCGATCCGGAGGACAGCCAGGGTTCGCACTTTCAATCCGCCCCCGTACGGTAACACCGATGATTGAAAACCGCCTTTGCGCTGCAACTAGTTTGATTAGTGGGCTAATGCTGCTCGTGGGTGTTAGCGGCTGCAATCGATTGGCGAACGCTCCGGCAGAAGCTGCAGATGTAGCCAGAACAGCCTCTATCACTCGCGTGATTGCGGGAAAGCCGCAGCGCAAAACCCTCGTGGCCAAAACCACGCAGCCAGCGCGGATTGAGGCGTTCGAAACGACGCCGCTGTTTTCGAAAATCTCGGGGTATGTCGAGGAGGTGCACGTGGATATCGGAGACAAGGTAAAAAAGAACCAAGCGGTAGTGACACTTCACATTCCGGAGCTCGCGGACGATGTCCATCAAAAGACGGCGCTAGTCGCTCAAGCGGAAGCAGAATTGAAGCAAGCGGAGGCGAGCGTTACGGCGGCAAAGGCCGCTGTGGAAACTGCGGCCGCCACAATCGCGGAGATGAACGCCGGCGCCACTCGAGCCGCTGGCGAATATAGTCGCTGGAAGAGCGAGTACGAGCGTGTGAAGGAGCTAGCGAACAAAGGCTCGGTTACGCAGAAACTGGCTGACGAAACCTTGAATCAATTTCATGCGGCGGAAGCATCGCGCGAAGCCGCCAGTGCCGCCACGCAATCGGCGGAAGCCGCCGCCCGGCAAGCGCAGGCGAACACCGCGAAGGCCGAGGCAGATCGTGTTGCCGCCGACGCCCATGTGGCTGTCGCCAAGGCGGACCTCGCCCGCGCCAAAACTATGTTGGACTATGCCACGATTCGCTCGCCGTACGATGGCGTTGTGACGAAGCGGTCGGTCGATACGGGGCACTTTGTCCAGTCCGGTGCGAATGGCGCGATGCCACTTCTCATCGTTGCACGAACCGATAAAGTTCGCGTCTTTGTGGAGGTTCCAGAGATGGAAGCAGCGCTTATCGACGTTTGCGACCCGGCTGTGATTCACACCCAAGCCCTGCCTGGCGGCGACATAACCGCGGCGGTGACGCGCACAAGTTGGTCGCTGGATCCCGCGAACCGGTCGCTCCGCGCGGAAGTTGACGTTCCTAACGACGGCGCCAAACTTCGACCCGGCATGTACGCGACCGGCACGATCGAATTGGCGCGCCGCGAGAATACCCTCACAGTCCCTGCAACCGCTATTCTCCGTAACGGCATTGCAGCGTACTGCACGATCGTCGAGAACGGCAAGGCCGAGCGGAGGCCGGTTCAGCTTGGCTTGCGTAGTGGATCGGACGTCGAAGTCCTCGGCGGACTCAAGGAGGACGATCTAATTGTCATGCTTCATGCTGAGTCACTGGCGGCGGGCCAAGCTGTGGAAGCGAGCGAACCAAGCGATTAGTGGATGGGTCTAAGTCGTTGGAAGGCACATTAGCCGTCTTTGACCGCTGTTGCTGTGGTTGCCGCTGGTTTTTAGAATTAGCCGTGTCGATCTAGCGCCTGCCCATTTTTTCCTCGACGCACGTCGCGAAGGCCTCCGGCTGGTCGCAGTTAGGAATTGAGATCAGGCCCCGGCGCATGAGCGAAGCTGCACCAGCGAACGCGAACAAGCCTCCCAGTGCGCAACGGCTGCGCGAAACATTTTTCCGCGTGGTGCCAGCGTTCGATTCGCTCCGTCGCTACACGTGGCAGGATCTGGGGTACGACTCGGTGGCGGGGATAACCGTTGCCGCGGTGGCCGTGCCGCAAGCGATGGCGTACGCCCAGACAGCAGGAATTCCGCCGCAGTATGGGTTGTATACGGCAATCGTGATGACCACGGTCGGCGCGCTGCTCGACTCGTCGAAGCAGTTGATCAACGGCCCGACGAACGCGATTTCGATCGCGGTGCTCAGCGCGCTGGTGGGATTCAGCGGTCCCGAGCGGTTGCCCGCCGTGTTCTTGTTGGCGCTGATGGTCGGCGCGATTCAGACGGGCATCTCGCTGTTGCGGTTGGGCGACTTGACGCGTTACGTTTCGCACGCAGTGATCGTGGGCTTCACGCTCGGCGCCGCGGTGCTGTTGGCACTCGATCAGCTGAAGAATCTGCTGGGGCTGCCGGCGCTGGGCAACGGCGAAGATTATTTCCTGAAGCGCGTCTGGATGACGCTATCGCACATCGAGCAAACGAATCGGATGGCCGTCCTCATCGGTTTGGGGACGATATCGCTCGCACTCGCGTTCCGCTGGATCAATATCCGTATGCGGTTGCGGTTGCCGGAGCTACTGCTGGCGCTCGTGTGCGTGAGCACAATCGTTGCTTTTGGGCGGTTGGACAAGCACGGGCTGCAAATCGTCGGGCACATTCCGGCCGAGCTGCCGTCTTTCGAGTTCCCCAAGATTGATTGGGCGCACATACATGCGTTGGGGAGCAGCAGCCTGGCGATCGCACTGTTGGGTCTGCTGGAGGCGATCTCGATGGCCAAGGCGATTGCGGCGCATACTCGGCAGAAGCTCGACATCAATCAACAGTGTTTGAGCGAAGGCGTGGCGAACGTGGTCGGCAGCTTGTTCCACTGCTTTCCGGGTTCCGGTTCGCTCGCACGCTCGAGCATCAATCAACAAGCGGGGGGCCGGACGCAGTGGTCGGGGGTGATCTCGGCTGTGGCAGTGGCCGTGACGGTCGTGGTGCTGGCACCGTATGCGTATTTCATTCCCAGGGCGGGTCTGGCAGGCATCCTCATGCTCTCCGCCTGGCGGTTGGTGGACCGGCATCAGCTCGTGTATTACCTGCGGACGACGCGGTTTGACGCCTGGATCGTGGCGTTTACGGCGATTTCAGCCGTGGCGGTCTCGGTGGAATTCTGTGTGTTGATTGGCGTCTTCTTGTCGTTCGTGCTGTACGTGCCTCAGGCGTCTCGCGTCAACGTGACAGAACTGATCATGACACCGGAGCGGGTCATCCGAGAGCGGATCGCATCGGATGTGCCTTGCATGCGGATTCGCATTTACAGTTTGGAAGGTGAGTTTTTCTTCGGCGCGGCTCCGGAATTGGAACAGCACTTGGAGGCGATTGCCGAGGCGGCTGAGGACGGGGCGCACGTTGTGATCCTGCGGCTCAAACGTGCTCGCAATCCGGATGCCGTGTGCATGAGCGTTCTTGAACGATTCCACGAGCGGATGCATGAAGCTGGCATTAGTGTGTTGCTGTGTGGCTTGCGGCCCGACCTTACAAAAGTGATCAACTCCAGCGGCCTGCTCGGCCGGTTGGGGCCCGACCGCGTGTTCGTATTTGAAGAGACAGGCAGATTTTGGACGAGCACGCTCGAAGCGATGCGATTCGCGTATGAAATCATTGGCGACGACCTGTGTGATACCTGCCCACGTCGCGCCGAGAGGCTCAACGAGAAAGACGGCTGGTATTATTTGATTTAGGAAGCCAAAAGCCAATTCCAGAGGTGTTTTTTGTCCGCAGATCGGCGCAGATAAGAATTGATCGGGAGATGCGGGAATTTTTTGCCGTGGGGAAGTGTTTTGTTGGCAACGCGACTTTGTGATGGACGACCAATCGACGCTCGAATCGTTTCAAGCCGAGCAGCCGTTGCCGATTGAGGTAGCGTCGGCGGAGGGTGTTTTAGCGGCGCATTCGCCTACAGTTTATCAGCGCGGCTGCTCGTTCTCGTTGCTGCACTGTTGTGGAGCACGAGCGGTTTCATTGTGAAGTCGCCGTATCTCGTTGGCTGGTCAGGTCCACGCGTGGCGTTTTGGCGCCTGTATTTGCCTGCGTTGCCTTGTGGCCGCTTGTACGCCGACCGAGTTGGTCGTGGCACTTCGTGCCAATGACGATTCTGTTCGCCGGAATGAATTACACGTACCTCACCGCGATGGTGAAAGGCACTGCGGCGAATGCGATTTGGCTGCAATGCACCGCGCCCGTGTGGGTGCTGTTGGTTGGTGTGTTTGTGTTTGGCGAGCGAGCCGTGTGGCGCGATTGGTTCATGATTGCCTGCGCCATGGTTGGTATCGGTGTCATCGTGTACTTCGAATCGCAAGGAGTGGCGTTCGATGCGGTGGTTTGGGGCATCGCTTCGAGCTTCTGTTTCGCCGGTGTGGTGCTATCCCTACGTCAACTCCGTGGGTTTGACTCGGTTTGGCTGGCGGCGCTGAATCACCTGGTGACGGTTATTGTCTTGGCGCCGTTTGTATTCGGGGAAGCGCCGCTGCCGACGGGTGTCCAGTGGCTGGTGTTGGCGGCGCTCGGGGCTCTCCAGATGGGACTTCCCTACGTGCTTTTCGCGTACAGCCTGAAGCGAATTGCCGGCCATGAGGCCACCGGCATTGGCCTCATCGAGCCCCTATTGAACCCGATCTGGGTCTTCCTGGCATGGGGCGATCGCCCGGCATGGTGGACGCTCGTTGGCGGAATGCTTATTTTGCTTGGTCTGGCGATCCGCTTTTTGTGGATACCGCGCTCTGATCGTAAACGCCTTACCATCGAACCGCCGAAAGCATGCTCTACTTAGCGACTTGTTCCGACACGACGTGTTACGGCAGCGGCTGTGAAAAGTCCAACTCGCTCGACGATGAAAACTTGATTCTCGTTGTGGTAACTTCCTACATGGGCGTAATCCCAGGGAAATCGGGGCTATCGATCAACCGAATGCAAGCTTATGTACGACAACATCTTCAACACCTTCTCCAAAACCTTCGCTGGTACCTCAAGACTGAAGGGGGCACTTCTTCAAGCACGCCCGGCAGGATTCGAACCTGCGACCTGCGGATTAGAAGTCCGCTGCTCTATCCAGCTGAGCTACGGGCGCGAATTTCGTTTCGACAATTTGCTTGTCTAAGTCTACCTTCCAATGCCGTAAGCGTAAAATCACAACCCGATTGATGAGCGGTTTCCGTTCTGCGCACAGTTTCGTTTTTCGCGCCGCGTACAGTGGTGGTCAATTCAAGCGTCGCCCATCCGCATCCGAGAAGAGATGATAGGCGCCCAGCCGAATCGCCAATGGCAGCTTGTCCCCAGGCGCCACGCCCGCATCCGCCGATAGCCGCGCTACGTGTTGATCTCCCGCCAACGCAAAATGCGCCATTGTTTCATGTCCCATGTGCTCCACGACATCAAGCGTGACTGTTCCGAGTTGGTTGTCGTCGCCGCGCCAATAAGGTCCTCCGGTCGCACGCCGAGCATCGCGGGCCCATTCGGAACCGCGTTGCCGACTTCGATCCCACCGTGAGCCGCCGGGTTTACCTCAGCAGTCCCATTGCCGTTCACTGCAAACCGAAATACGCCGTTTTCAATCTGACCACGGATAAAATTCATCGCCGGGCTGCCAATGAACGAAGCAACGAACTGATTCGCTGGCCACTGATAAATTGCCAGCGGCGCATCCACCTGCTGAATTACGCCCCGATCCATCAGCACGATCCGGTCGCCGAGCGTCATCGCTTCCACCTGATCATGCGTCACATAGATGATTGTCGTTTTCAATCGCTGATGCAGTCGCGCGATCTCCGCGCCGCATTTGCACTCGCAATTTGGCGTCGAGATTCGAGAGCGGCTCGTCGAACAGGAACACCTTCGGCTCGCGAACGATGGCTCGGCCGAGTGCCACGCGTTGCCGTTGTCCGCCGGAGAGCTCCCGCGGCCGTCGATCCAAAAGTGCTTCGATCGAAAGAATCGTCGCCGCTTCATGCACGCGCTTTTCGATCTCGGCCTTTGGCGTCCGCCGCATCTTGAGACCGAATGCCATGTTTTGCCGCACGCTCATGTGCGGGTAGAGGGCATAGTTCTGAAACACCATGGCGATGTCGCGCTCGCCCGGTGCGACGTCGTTCACCAGCCGATCGCCGATCCAAATGTCGCCGCCGCTGGTTTCCTCCAACCCCGCCACCATCCGCAGTGTCGTCGATTTTCCGCACCCGCTCGGCCCCACGAGCACGATGAATTCGCCGTCAGTGATTTCTATATTCACGTCTCGAACGGCTTGGTAGCCGTTCGGATACACCTTATCCAGATGCTTGAGGACAACATTGGCCATGGGAAAAGGACTCATGCAAAGGCGCGAAGACGCCACGGACTGCCAATCCACAATTATCGCATGAATCTCCTATGAGCGGTCATCGGCGAAGGTTAGCCTTCAACAGGCTCCTAGATCGACTTTGCGCTGAGCGCCTTTGCGAGAGATATGTTGATGGTTGACAAACTCGAATCACGTTACTTGTGCCGTCTCGTGCGGAACGCTGCCGTCCGGCGTTTCGCTGCGGGCCGGGTCGAACCATTCCGGCTTGAACTCGATTCGCGTTTGCTTGGCGATTGCCTGATTAGCCGTCAGGGCGATGACCGCATCGCCGAGCGCCACTACCGGCGTGCACAGCGGTTTGTGCTCAGGGGCTGGGTTGCGAATGCACCACGCCCAATGCCTCGAGTTCCTCGCGATAACCGCGACTGACCGGCCCTGATAGCGCCGCCTGCGCCACGGCCGCACCACCGCCTGTTTCATAGGTATCCATGGCCGGCTTGCCGTTCTTATCATTGACTTCGATCTTCGTCGTGGTCGAAGAACCCTTGAATAGCATCGCATCCTGCTCGCGATCGAGAATAAGCGTCCCATCCATCCCGAACACAGTCTCACCGTACCCGCCATAACCATTACCGTTGATCGATGAATACGTGACAACGATTTTCTTATTCGGGTTTGCTACTTCGTGTGTGTCCTCACCTTTGTAATATCCCTTGCCAGGGAACTCGAACATGCAATAAACATGATCTTCGCACTCGCGATCGTTGGGAAAGATGCTCCGTCCGCCCACGGCTGAGACTGCGAGCGGGTGCACGTGGCGGCGTTGCGGGTCTTGCGCCGCGATGAAGATGCCGGCCGCATCGAGCTGATGACTTCCCAGCTCGGCCATCAAACCGGCCGCTGTGCGATCCCACAACCGCCAACGGATCAACTCCTCGATCGCTGGCCGCTGATAGCCATTGATCGTCTTTGCTTCGTAGCCGTACTTTTGGGCGAGCTCTTCGGAGATGTCGTTCATCTGCGCCTGCTTCTGCGCGACCTTACTTTCCCATTCTTTGATGGACGTGGCGTCTTTAGGACGGGATGGCCCATTCAGTAATCTAGTCCAACTCGCCAGTTCTTTTTTCAATCGCTCATCGCCCGGCAAAGGCGGCGACCAACTGTCGTGCCCTGGCGAATTCGCGCAATGCCACAGCGCACGAATGTGATGAATGTCGCCGATCAGCCCTTGTCGGATTTGTTCGACCGCGTTGTCGTACAAAATGCTGTAGTGCCGCTGATGGCCAACGGCCAGAATGATCGGGTTCCCCTTAGGATCTTTCGAGGCATCGCAAACGCGCGTCATCTCCTTGCACAAGCCGACATCATGTCCCATCAACTTTTCGCTGAACACATGCTTTCCCTTCCGCATAGCTGCAACGGCCATCGGATGGTGCATGAACAAGGGCGTTGCGATGACCACCGCTTCGACGTTGGGATCGTCGAGCAACTCGTGATAGTCGTTCTCGTAAACTTTGACGTGCTTACGAGCCTCGGCCTCGTTCGAGAATTGCTTCTCATACACCTTCAGCAACCCCGGCCGGGCTGCGTGGGCTCCGGGCGAATACCAATCGCCGTGAAACGCGCGATACCGGCTGTACGGACGAATATCCGCGATTGCCACGACATCGATGTAGTCGGGATTGATGGCGCCCATCAGCACGTTGCCTTCGTCGCCCGTGCCGATCACGCCGACTCGCAGGCGATCATCGAGCTTCGGCCCGTAATTGAAGTACTTGGCCCCTAGTCCGATGACAGCCGCCGTGCCACCGATGATGCCGATATCCTGCAAAAACTCCCGGCGCGTGGTACCCACCGCTTCATCGAAGTTCTGCTTGCCGATTTTTTTTTCTTCCGGAGTTAAGTTCATCGCTTCACTCGTATTGCAGTCTGTTTTCACCACAGAGGCACAGAGTTCACAGAGTAGAAATTGACCGAGGATCAAATCTTCTAATGACCAAACAAATTACACTCGGCAATAGGTCATCGGAGTTTGGCCCCTCCATTTTCGTCTTTGTGCTCTTTGTGTCCTTTGTGGTTAAAGAATTCAGTTCTCAGTCACAGTCACGGTCCGCCGCCGACCGAGAAGCGCCGCCAAACAACCGTCTATCCCCGCCCAACGGCCCGCACCGGTTCCCGCCAGCACAAGCATGCCTGCCAGTTCTACGCATTGATTGATCGTTGGTGCGGCTGCCGATATCCAAAACGGCTGCGAGGCAATCACGCCAAATAAGAACAAAGCCCCGACAACCGCGGCAATTCGCGTCAAAAACCCAAAAATCAGGCACGCTCCGACGCCGATCGTAACCACGGTCACCACTACATTGATAAAATCCAGCTTGTGTTGATTTTCGTCCGCGACAGCCGTATCTACAGCGGCGGTCGTTGCCGGTTTTGCCCGCTGTTCAGGCGTGAGGATCGCATCCAAATCACTCGCCAAGTCCTGATCGAACGTCTGAACTTGGTCTATCCAGCTTGGCGCCTTCGAGGTGGTCTCGCTCTTTTTCGCTGCAATCCGCTCGCCGTAGAACGGTACGCCGTCAGCCTCGGGCGACTCTCGCCATTTCGCCAGCCGCCACAAATCGTGCCGGTACTCTGCGACGTCCTCCTCGATGCTGGCCACGTAATCCGAAAGCTCATCCAGACGGGTCTCGAGCGCCTTCTCAGCCTGCTTCTTTTGCGCGTCTGTAATGCCGGGAATCTTCTTGAATTTGTCGACGGCGGCCCGCCAGTCATCGGCGATTTTTGCAGCCCAATCGTGCGTGGCCGTTCTCGGCGCAAATTCTACGGGTTCTGGATCGCCCTTCTTTTTGGCTTCAGCTCGCCGCTGTGCGTAGTCGTGAGCCCATTTGGCTTGCTCGGCCGCTTGCTCCGAAGTTGGCGGCACATTTTCGCGTGGCGATGCCAGACTGCGTCCGCCACTCATGGTCACTCAACGTGTGGGCCAAGTACAGCGGTGCGAGCGGACCTTTTGCCAGTTCGAGGAATTCCTTGTCCGCCGAAAAAACTATGTGCCAATGGCCATCGTGACGATCGTACTGAAGTTTCTTCGTGCCTTCGCCGAAGAAATGCCAACCGATCACCAGCCGCAGAAGCACCAGTGCGAATACCGCGAAACCGCCGAGAATTCGACGTGAGTCAATAGTCATTGTTCGTGCGCGTTGAAGGTCCGATGCCTTTTGCGTCGGCCGCTAGGCCGAATCAACCGCCGTCCGCGCGGACTTGTCATAATTTCGCATACAGGCAACAACCTATATTATGCCAATCTCGCCATTATCGCCAGCCGCCGGCGACCGACGTCGCATAATTCTCTGTTATCCTGTCGACCCGCGGCATGTCGATCAAATCGCTGCTGCCGCCCCCCAATTCGACGTAATCGATGCTGGTCAGGAGCGAATCGCCGAACTGTTGCTGACCGCCGATATTTTCTGTGGCCACGCTAAGGTTCCGGTCCCGTGGGATGAGGTCGTCCAACAAGGCCGCCTCCGCTGGATTCAATCCTCGGCTGCCGGGCTCGACCATTGTTTGGTGCCCAGCGTCATTGAGTCGGATATCACGGTCACCAGTGCGTCCGGCGTCCTGGCGAACCAAGTAGCCGACCACACAATCGCTCTCCTCGCCGGACTTCTGCGGAGCTTGCCGACGTATTTCCGCGCCAGCAAAGACATGAATTTATTCGTCGCCCCACTCGTGATCTGCACGGTTCACGCATCGGCATCATCGGTCTCGGCCGTAACGGCCGGCGACTGGCGGAGGTGCTCAGCGCGTTCCACACGACGATCGTCGCGACCGACTGGTTTCCGGTGAACAAGCCGCTACAGATTGCTGAGTTGCTGCCGGCTGACGCGGTTGATGAGATCTTGCCGCACGTCGATATCCTGATCCTTGCGGCGCCGCTCACGGGGATCACGCGAGGCATGATCGACGCACGTCGCCTCGCGCTCTTGCCACCGGGAGCGATCGTGGTCAACGTCGCTCGAGGTCCGCTTGTTGTCACTGATGATTTGGTTGCTGCGCTCGAGTCCGGCCACTTGGGCGGCGCGGCCATCGATGTCACCGAACCGGAACCACTGCCGCGCGACAGCCGTTTGTGGGACTTGCCGAACGTGATCATCACGCCGCATGTCGGCGGCCAATCGGCCTCGCGCATCGACAACATGACCAACTTCTTCTGCGACAACCTCCGCCAATACTTCGATGGTCGGCCGCTTGCCAATCTGGTTGACAAGCGGTTAGGGTTTCCGATGCCTGACTCGCTGGCCGTGTCGCCAACGTGATATCTGTGCGCAATTCGACGATTTCTGACCCGCGATACAGCTGATTGGCGCTAGCACTGGCCCACAATCGCCTAGACTTGTTGCAGTGCTGGCACGTAAAATCAAGGTTTTGGGCGGGTTTGCCTTGGCATTCCGCTTGTTTTGACGGGAACGGACTTCCTGCAATCTCAACTCGAGGCAACATCATGAGCATGACCACGACACTGCTGCACGGAACGCAGACAGTGACGCCGGGGGGCGGCAATCGGCCTGAGAATCGGGTCAACGAACTGCTGCACCATTATCTCCGCATGATCCAGCAGCCCAAGTTGGGCTGGACGGAGCATCTGCGGCTAAAGCGCTTGCTTGGCAAAGGCGGACAGGGCGTCGTTTATTTGAGCAAGCGCCGTGGGGCGGATAATTTTACGCTGCCGGTTGCACTCAAGTTCTTTTCGCCGGAGCGCTTCCCCGATGAGCGCAGCTACCGCGAATCGATGGAGCGGATGGCTCACGTCAGCTCGCGCGTTGCCTTGATTCAACATGATAACCTGCTCGACGTGCAGAATTTTATCGAGCGCCGCCGGATCCGCGTGCTGGAAATGGAATGGGTCGATGGTTACGACCTCGACACCTTGCTCGCGCCAGGAATGCTTGAACGAGCACGGTCGCGCGTCGGCCAAAAGCGTTGGGACTATATCAACAATGTGGTCGCCACGGCCGGTCCGAATCGAATTCGAATGAAACCGGGGATGGCCGCCGCGATCGTGCGCGAGTGCCTGGCCGGTCTCGCAGCGCTGCATCGCGAGGAGATCGTCCACGGCGACATCAAGCTTTCGAATATCATGGTGAAGCGGACCGGCAACGCGAAGATCATCGATATCGGATCCGCGCTTGACCTTAACAACATGCCGCAACAGAAGACCTGCACGCCACAATACGCTGCACCGGAAGTGCTCGATCGCGAAGAAATGACGCCGCGGTCCGACCTGGCAAGCGTGGGTTACGTTCTCGTGGAGTTGCTTGCCGGGCGGCCGTTGTTTGCCGAGAGTCGCGATTTGGCGTCGCTTCTGGAAAAGAAACGAACGCTGCCGCAGTGGTTGCATAAGGTATTGCCGCCAGAAGTGCGTCACAGCGAGTTGCTGATGACGATTTGCCGGCGGCTCACATCACCGGATCCGATGCTTCGATTTGCCACGGCCGAGCAAGCGGACACCGGCAGCGAAGGCTTGGCCGAGTTCCAACGCACGCTCGTGCGCGGTGATTTGGCCAGTGAATATGAAAACGAACTTCGCGTGTGGCTTGAAGAATTGGATTAGAGGCCGGTGCTAGGGAGAGCGAAATGAGTCAATTGGGGACGGAGTCTATTTCGCACGGAGGCCGTCGCATGATCGCTCAAACGCTGGTGCTCGGCCTTCTCGTATTTTCCCAATTAGCCGCAGCCGACGATCGTTATGGCACATCACCCATCGGCCAGCCGGGGACCAACTCCGCGATAAACAAGAGCCAGACGAACAATACCTCCTCCCCTGCAGCTACCAAACCTGCGTCTTCGATTGGTGATTCGTCGACGCCGTCGACCAGTGTAAAAAATCCGCTCAACGAATCGAGGAGTGCTCAAGGTAATCCCTTCCGCAAGTCGGCTTCGAACGGTGATTCACCGCCGCAGGTTTTTCCGCTCAACAACCACGATTCACGACCAATCACAAGAGATGCTCAATCGTCTTCAACGCCGACAAACTATGGTGTTGCGACACCGCATAATAGCGATCTCTCCGCGCAGTCCAACAGTGGTTTGAAGCCATCGGCCATGATGCGGGCCATGCTTAGCCCGCCAATGGGATCGCAATTGCGCGGTCGACCGGTGTCTCTCATGGAAGTCATCAGCAGCGGCCGCAATCGGGCTGAGCAATCGCAGCGAGTCGATGCCTATTGGGACATGTGTTCGAGTGTGGCCGACTATTATCTCGGGTTGCGCGAACAAGACGAGCTGCGAAAGCTTCGCACGTATTTGCAGCAGGCCGGGCCGGTTTGGACGCAAGTGGAATCGGAACTCGCAGTTCGTATCGGCACGTCACAACGCGCCGCGCTGGCTTCACAATTGCGGGTTGCTAGTTTGACGGGTCGCGGATTGAATGACTTGCCGCTGCCGGCGGACACGCCGCATTGTGCAAGTTACATCACGCATTATGATCAGATTTTTCAGGACAGTGGCCCAGCCGAGCGCGCGAATTAGCCGCCTTGCTCCCGTTGCGGTATGCAGAATTGCAAGACGCCGCCGTAGCCGTGAAGAGATCCGAACAATGGTTCGACTCAGTTGCAACCCGTAGCGGCGAAAGTAGCGAAAGTTTGCGTGCCGCTCTGGAGCTGTTGGCCTTGCGACGGCGCACGTTTGTTCAGATCGCGCACGACTACAATCGTCGCATTGCACGCTACGCAGAGTTGGCCGCACCTGGGCAAGTGGGTGCTAGCCGCCTCACGGGCATGCTGATCCACACCACCAGCACCGCGGAAACAGCCTCAAAATCGTCAGCGCCGGCGCCTCCGCGCGGCCGACAGTCTTTGAATGAAAACTCACCGCCAAAGACGTTTGTCGAGGGCTCGCCGCCGGCCGTGAGCGCCAAGTCTCGGGCGGCATCTCGCGACGAAGCAGTGGCGCCGGCTTCCGCAACAAACCCCAATTCGGCTACGAAGCCGGCACCTCACACCGAACGCTCTCTACTCGTTCCGCCGCGCGGATAAGGACAAGTTTCTAGCTGAATTCGCCAGAATTCGGACTATCCAAGCCGAATTCTTTCGAATTCAGCTACCAGCGTGGGGGCATTCGTCGCAGGTCCATAGGAGTCTTAAGGGCAGGACAGTGTCCCCTTATGGCTACAACGTCGTTTGGCGGAGCCCTATTTTTTCGCATAATCAATCGAATGGGTCCGCTCACCGCAACACGATTGCTACGTCAGCCGAAGCCAAATACGGCGGTCGACGATCGGTTGCCGCCGCCCAAAGTGCGTTCCCTTTGGATTGGCTCAGTGTGCGTCGATCCGCCGATTCTGCAGGCACCGATGGCCGGTTACACAAACTACGCGTTTCGGCAGATTGTGCGGGAGCTTGGCGGGGCAGGACTGCTTGCCACAGAAATGGTAAATGCCAAGGGTTTCGTGTGGATGGCGGAGCAGAAAGCGGTACACCCCGATCGTTTGTGGGGAGTCGCCGAGGAACCACGTCCGCTCGCTGTGCAGATGTGGGACAACGATCCTGAGACGCTGGCGAAAGTCGGCTTGCGATTACGCGCGAATACAACGTCAGCGTCATCGATATCAACTTCGGCTGCCCCGTGCGAGATGTTGTGCAGAAAGCCCACAGCGGCTCCTACCTGCTCCGCGAGCCGGAACGCATGGGCGCAATCATCGAACGCGTGGTGAAAGCCTGCGCACCGACGCCGGTAACGGCGAAAATTCGACTCGGTTGCACACGCGACAAAATAATCGCGACCGATATCGCAGAAGTAGTCGAAGGCGCGGGGGCAGCAGCCCTTACTGTGCATGGCCGCACGGCCGCCGATATGTTTCGCGGCTCGGCCGATTGGGAGCGCATTGCGGCAATCAAGCCGCATCTCAAACGAATCCCGCTGATTGGAAATGGTGATCTCGACTCGCCGCAGAAGGTAGTCGACGTGTTTCGTCGCTACGACGTTGACGGAGTAATGATCGCTCGCGCGTCGCTGGCCAAGCCCTGGCTCTTTCGGCAAGCGGCAGCCGCGCATGCGTGGCGAGCCGGTGCCGCCCGATCCCTCGCTCGCTGAGGAGCGTGAATTATTGCTGCATCACTTCGAATTGATTTGCGAACGCTTCGGTGACACAAAGGGAACGCTCCTCATGCGCAAGTACGCTTGCTGCTACGCACAGGGACGTGCCGGAGCGCGTGATTTTCGCAGCCGGATCGTGAAGACTTCGAGCCCAACAGAGTTTCTCGCGGTTGTGGCCGAGAGTTTTCCGCGCGAAGTATAGCCGTACAAGCGTTTCATTCAGTCGACATCCGACGAACTGCGAACTCCATCTTCAACGCGTGGAGTGACATCTCGATATCGCGGATGAAATATACTAGCGATGCGATGATGGCCACAAGGCAACCAACGAAAATCATGACCACCACGATCGCAATTTCGAGATGCAGCAGCGCGCTAATGAATAGTACGATGATCAAACTGGCGGCCAAAAGCGCACTCAGTACCGAAAGCGTAATCGCGGTTCTCAGAATTCGAGCGCGTTGCCACAGCATGGTCAGTTCCTGCTGCTGATGCTCTTCAGCAGCGGCGTGGTTTTGCAGCTCGAGCATCACTCGGGCCCGGTCGATTGCACGACCAAGACGGATTCTCATTTTGGCCTCGTTGGAGAGAGCATCTGGTCTACTAGGTCAGCTTGAGTCTTGGAATGGTTCGAAGACTCAAGGAACCTTTACCAAGGAGGACCAAGATGAGATTCTACAACGAGCAACACGCGTTCTATTGCGGCGTGGATCTGCACACCCCAAGGATGTACTTGTGCATCCTCGATCATGAGGGGAACACGCTTCTCCACCGAAACATCCGGGCCAAGCCGCGCGACTTCCTGAGCGCCATCGAAGGCTTCCGGGAGGACCTGGTCGTTGGCGCGGAGTGCATGTTCACCTGGTACTGGCTGGCCGACCTCTGCCTGGAAGAGAAGATCAAGTTCATCCTCGGCCACGCCCTGTACATGAAGGCCATTCATGGAGGGAAGAAGAAGGACGATAAGCTCGACAGCGAGAAGATCGCCCGGCTGATGCGGGGCGGAACTTTTCCGCTGAGCTATGTCTACCCACGTGAGATGCGCGCCACCCGCGACTTGGTCCGACGCCGAATGTTTCTTGTCCGACGCCGCAGCGAGTTGTTGGCGCACGTGCAGCTGACTAACCAGCAGTACAACCACGATCCGTTCGAGAAGATGCTAAAGTATGCCAGTAACCGTGACGTGCTCGACCGTTTTGAGCAGCCGAGTGTGCGACTCAGCGTCGAGGCCGACTTGAAAACGGTCGGACACTACGACCAGCTCCTGAAGCAACTCGAGAAGGACCTCGTGCGGCAGGCCACGCTGCACGATCCCCGGGCCTGCTCCTTGCTGCGAACGATTCCTGGCATCGGCAAGATTCTCTCCTTGGTACTGCTGTACGAGATCCACACCATCGACCGCTTCCCCACTGTCGGAGATTTCTTGTCGTACACCAGGTTGGTCACGCCGAAGCAGACCAGCGACGGCAAGGTCACCGGACACGGTGGCGCCAAGATCGGCAACGTGCACTTGAAGTGGGCTTTCTCGGAAGCGGTCCTCTGGATGCTTCGCAACAGCGATGACGCCAAGGCATTCCTGAAACGCAAGGAGAAGAAGTATGGCAAGGCGCGGGCCATGACGATGCTGGCCCGCAAGATCGCCCGCGCCGTGTATCAGATGCTCAAGCGAAACGAGTCCTTTGATGCGGTGAAGTTCTTCGCCAGCTAAGTGGAGCCGGTGGCGGAGCCGCTAGGACGAACTCAGGTCACACAATGGATCAGGCGTTTTTTCCCAAGCGATATTGGATAGCGTCAGACCCAGAACCTGCTCGGTCGGATTGGACCGCCGCCGGCGCCGCGCTTACTTATAACCGATGCGAAAGTTGATGATGGATTCGAAAAGGCGTGATTGCCCCTGGCCCGAGCCCAACACGAACTAAGACTTCCACGCCACCGTGGGATGAACTCCTTGTGTGAATGGACGGTACTCAGGGAAACGATGTGCTTCTACGGCGTGGCACGCCAAAGGATGGCGATGTTGCCGTTCGTGCCACTGTCTCGGCCAGCTCCCTGCCGGCCGGGGCCGACCGTCAGATAGGGGTTTGAGTGCGTCACGCCAGCAATCCGCGTGGCTTGACGTAACTGCAAGTGAGAAACGCACGCGCAGTCCGAAAGCCGTTTCGATCCGAGTCACTTCGCCAATACCCGTTCGAGCCGCTCATTGACACTGCAGAGGCCGCCGAGGCACACGCACTCGGGACCCAACCAGAAAGCGAGTCAACAAAGCCAGAAAAAACGGGACCAGATCCCGTACGCTCTCTTGACAGACGAGGCCAAATAGGGGTTCGTCATCGAAAGCAGCAATAGGCCGACCCCTGAGATCAAGATGACGGGGCCAATGGAGATTTGAAGGACGGGTATCACCTCAGCTAGTTTCATGTTTGAGGTTGTATTTTTGCAACCCGTTTGGGGTCAATAGGTTAAGGCGGAAGAATAATTTTCACACATTGGGTTGTCAAAATTCGTGAGACGGGTAGGATTGTATTGAGAGGTCGAAGCACATTTGGAATCGGTTATGAGCACGCAAACAGAGTTATCTGACCGGCAGATGCTGGATTTTATCCGGCGAAATGGTGCCGTCACAATAACTGCCTTGATTGCTGAAATGGGGGTCACCGCAACGGCGGTGCGGCAGCGAATTCAGCGACTCACCACCGAGGGCCTTATCGAGAGAAAGACGGAGCGAAAGGGGCGAGGACGGCCGAACCATCGTTATTCACTCACGGAGAAGGGCGAGCAATCGGCTGGAAACAATTTTGCCGATATGGCGTCTGTGTTGTGGGACGAGATTAAATCCGTCGAGGATCCGGCCATCCGGCGGGGATTGCTCAAGCGAATTGCCGATCGCTTTGTGGACCGGTATCGCAGCGATGTATCGGGCGAGACGCTCAGTGAACGAATGAAAGCGCTGGCTGATTTGATGGGAGAGCGACAGATACCATTCGCAGTGGATGAAACTCAAACTTTGCCGGTGATTTCGGCATTGGCTTGCCCCTACCCGGAATTAGCCAAGGCGGACCGAGGCGTATGCACGATGGAAAAGTTGATGTTGTCGGAAATCTTGGGTGAGAACGTGCGTCTATCGGAGTGCCGACTGGATGGCGCAACTTGCTGCACCTTCACACCGAGTGCTTCATAGGCAATGATCGTGGTTTGCCAATTGCGACAGGGCGAACACAGAAAGCTTTTTTGCGGTCTTAAACGATGAATCAAAGTCAGCCATGGATTGAAGGGCGGTTTGAAGAGAACGTCATTACGACGACGGTTGAGCAGGCGATCAACTGGGCGCGGCAATCGAGCGTATGGCCGCTGACATTCGGGCTCGCGTGTTGCGCGATCGAAATGATGGCCGCAGGCGCAAGCCGCTACGACATGGATCGCTTCGGTGCGGGTGCGTTTCGGGCGACACCGCGGCAAGCGGACCTCATGATCGTGGCGGGTACGGTAACGTACAAAATGGCAAGCCGAGTGCGGCGGCTCTACAACATGATGCCCGATCCGAAGTTTGTGATTGCAATGGGCGCGTGCACCGTCGGTGGTGGGCCTTACTTCAAGTACGGCTATCACGTGGTCAAAGGGGTTGACTTGGTGGTTCCGGTCGACGTGTATGTGCCCGGCTGCCCACCACGGCCGGAGTCGCTCTTGGAAGGCTTGATGAGGATTCAAGACAAGATCAAAGGGCACAAAATCGCGCGGCAACGTGGGGCGGCAATCGGGGTGAAGGTGGATGACGAATTGCCTGTGCCGCATCACAGTGGGTACGTGGCAGCGCCGGCGGATACTGAACCAGTATTCGATCATCAAAAGATTACGGCTTAACAACTGATACGAAGTGGATAATGGCTGAGACATTGAAGATTACGAACTTGCATGTAGCCGTGGGCGGCAAGCAGATTCTTAATGGTGTGAATCTCACGATCAATCGCGGTGAAGTGCATGCACTCATGGGCCCGAACGGGTCGGGCAAGAGCACGCTCGCGGGCGTCATCATGGGGCACCCGAATTACGAGGTGACCGAAGGCACGATTGAGCTCAACGGCGAGAACATTTTGGAATGGGACGCAACGGAGCGAGCCCGCGCCGGCATCTTCATGGCGTTTCAGCGGCCAATGGCGATTCCGGGCGTGAAGATGGCGGACTTTCTGCGACATGCGACGACGAACGTTCGCAACCCGGAGCGGAAAGAAGGCGAACAGCTCATTCCAATGCGCGAGTTTCGGAAGGAACTTCGCGAAAAGATGGGCCAACTCAAGATGGACGAAGAGTTCGCTCGTCGGTATGTGAACGACGGTTTCTCTGGCGGCGAGATGAAGCGGGCCGAGATCTTGCAGATGGCCATGTTACGCCCCAAGTTTGCAATCCTCGATGAGACGGACAGCGGACTCGACGTGGACGCGGTGAAGCTGGCGAGCCAAAGCATTGCGGAGATCGGCGGCGCGGAGATGGGCATCCTCATCATCACGCACCACGATCGGCTATTGGAACACAACACGCCCGACTTCACGCACGTGATGCTGGGTGGGCGGATCGTCGAGACTGGCGGCGTCGAGTTGGCACGCGAGTTGTACACCGAAGGTTATGACAAAGTGCGAGCGCGGCATCCGGAGGATGCGGCGATCGAAAAAGAAATGGCGGCGGCGGACAAAAAGGTTGCAAGCGGCGTCGCGTAGGTTTTTCGAAAGATTTACCACGACGGCATAACGGATACGACGGGAAGCAAACGAACCGTTTTCATTGATGAATTCGTCGTGCTCGTCGTGTCGTCGTGGTTAAAAGATTGGATAGGAATGAACAATGGCTACTGATTTAATATCGGCTCCTGATGAAACGGGCCTCGGTGAAATCAATAAGTACGATTTCATCACTCCGTCGCATGCGGTTTTCAAGGCCGAGTGCGGCCTAAATCCGAACATCGTGGCCGCGATTTCGGAGATGAAGCAGGAACCGGCGTGGATGCGCGATTTTCGCCTCCGGTCGCTGCAAATTTTCGAGTCGAAGCCGATGCCGCGATGGGGAGGGAATATCGGGATCGACTTCCAGGACATCTACTATTACTTGAAGCCGACCGATCACCAAGGAAAAACCTGGGATGACGTGCCGGCGGAGATCAAGGAAACCTTCGACAAGCTGGGGATTCCGGAGGCCGAGAAGAAGTTCTTGGCCGGCGTGAAGGCCCAGTTCGAAAGCGAGGTTGTTTACGGTTCGCTGCAGGAAGAACTGGGAAAAAAGGGCGTGATTTTCACGGATACGGATACGGCGCTTCGCGAACACGGCGATCTGGTGCGCGAATACATCGGCACGATCATTCCGCCGGAAGATAACAAGTTCGCGGCACTCAATTCGGCGGTGTGGTCGGGCGGCTCGTTCATCTATGTGCCGAAGGGCGTGAAGATCGAATTCCCGTTGCAAGCGTACTTCCGTATCAACGCGGAACGGATGGGGCAATTCGAACGGACGCTCATTATCGTCGACGAAGGCGCCGAAGTGCATTATGTCGAAGGTTGCACGGCTCCGATGTACTCGACCGAAAGTTTGCATTCGGCGGTGGTGGAAATCATTGTTCGCCGCGGTGCCCGCTGCCGGTACACGACGATCCAGAACTGGGCCAACAACATTTATAACCTGGTGACGAAGCGGGCTGTCGCCTATGGCGACTCACTTATGGAGTGGATCGACGGCAACCTCGGCAGCCGGCTGACGATGAAGTACCCGGCCGTTTACATGATGGAGCCGGGCGCTCGCGGCGAGATTCTTTCGATTGCGTTCGCTTCCAAGGGTCAGCACCAGGACGCCGGGGCGAAAGTGGTTCATTGTGCTCCGCACACGAAGAGCCGGATAATTTCGAAGAGCATCAGCAAAAACGGTGGCCGCGCAAGTTACCGCGGTTTGTGCAAGGTACAGGACGGAGCGGTCGGGTCGAAGAGCAACGTGGTATGCGACGCGCTGATTCTCGATCCGGCAAGCCGCAGCGACACGTACCCGTACATCGAAGTCGAAGAGCAGGACGTGCAGGTCGAGCACGAGGCGAGCGTTTCGCGAATCGGCGAAGAGCAACTCTTCTATCTACAAAGTCGCGGTCTCGCGGAGCCAGAAGCGAGCTCGATGATCGTCAGCGGTTTCATCGAACCGCTGGTGAAAGAGCTGCCCATGGAATACGCGGTCGAAATGAACCGGCTCATCGAGCTGCAAATGGAAGGCAGCGTCGGTTAATGTCGAAGGCACAAGGGAGGTGCCGGCCGCAAGAGCGAAACGAAATCTGATCTGCTTGGATAATATGGCGACTGCAGTTGTATCGACAGGATTTTCGCAAGAAGCGTTCGACGCCTTTCTAACTTCCGCGATGAGCCGAACTGGCTGACGGAAATGCGCCGCGCTGCTTGGCGGCGGTTTCAAGAATTGCCGATGCCTTCGGCCCGCGAAGAGGAATGGATGCGGACGGACATCCGGCTATTCAAGCTCGATCGCTACGACCTACCAGATCCAGCCGGTTACGACGCGGCATCACAGATCGATGTTCCTCACGCGCTGTTGGCCGCTGGCGTGGACTTAGGTGGCCGTGCGGTCGCCATAAACAGCCATGCGGTTTCGGCAGAGCTCGCGCCGAAGATGGGCCAAGCAGGGAGTCTTGTTCGGCGGCTTGAGCCGACTGGTGGGCGAGCACGGCGATTTATTGCGGCCATTTTTTGAGCGGCACGTCGTTGACCCGTACAAGGACAAGTTTTCGGCGCTCAACGCGGCTTGCTGGTCTGGCGGTACGCTACTGTACGTGCCGAAGAACGTGCGCATTATTGAGCCGCTGCACTCCCTTTCCGCGATGTCGGACGGCGGCGTCGATCTGGGCAAGACCCTTGTGATTCTGGAGCCCGGCGCCGATGCAACTCTGATTTCGGAAACGGCGAGCGCCTCGGCCCAGAGTAGCGGACTGCACTGCGGATCGATCGAATTGATGGTGGAGCAGGGGGCCCGCCTGCGGTACGTCAATCTTCAAAATTGGGGCCACGAGGTCTGGCACTTCGCACACCAGAAGGGCGAGGTCGGACGCGAAGGCCGGCTGCAGTGGACGATCGGAGCACTCGGTGTGCGCCTTGCAAAGGTGAATCAGCACGTTGCGATGACCGGCCCGGACGCAGAGGTGCAAGTCAATGGCGTGATGTTTACCGAGGGTCGCCAGCATCTTTCGTATAACACGTACCAACATCATCAGGTGCCCTATTGCAAAAGCGATTTGCTGTATAAAGCAGCTCTGCAGGATCGCTCACGCACCGTGTGGCGGGGAATGATTCGCGTCGATCGTAATGCACAGCGAACGGACGGCTACCAACGCAACGATAACCTGATGCTCTCGCGCGATGCGCGGGCGGATTCGATTCCTGGCCTGGAAATCGAAGCCGATGATGTGCGCTGCACTCACGGCAGTACGAGCGGCCGCGTGGACGACGAGCAATTGTTTTATGCAATGACTCGCGGTTATACGCGACGCGAAGCGGTGCGGATGATCGTGGCGGGCTTTTTCCAACAAGTCTTCGACCGGATCACGATTGAAAGCGTGCGCGATGCATTGGGCGAAGCGATTGGCCGGCGGGTGAGCGACATTAAGGAATTTGCGGCGACATCTTGACGGTGTTGGAAGTGTTTGCCAATGCGGTTCGGTTGGTTGGCCTGTTGGTGACCATGGTTGGCCTGTGGTTTTCGGCAGGTGGAATGCGGGTCGTCGTGTCCGGGCGAATCGACGAGCGGCGGCGAAGTGCGAAATCGCTCAAGGTGGGCGTGTCGTTGTTGGTGCTCGGTGTGATTCTCTTACTCGGCGGAACTTGGTTAGCGAATTGGGCTCACGGACTATGAGCGATTTCGTGGCAGTGGCAAAGATATCCGAAATTCCCGACCCCGGCTCGTTGCTGGTTGAGGTCGGCGAGCGGCTGGTGGTCTTGATCCACGCGGCGGGCGGTTACTACGCGCTGGACGATGTTTGCACGCATGACGGCGGGCCGCTCAGCGAGGGTCCAATCGATGCGGCGAATAAGACGATCGCCTGCCCACGGCATGGAGCAAAGTTTGATTTTCGTACGGGTGCTGCCCTGACGATGCCGGCGACGAAACCGACGAAATCACATGAGGTAAAAGTCGAAGGCAGCCAGATCTTCGTCCGGCTGGAAAATGACTAGCCGCAGTGACGCTCAACCGCATATTATTCACCACTGAGAGCGCAACGAACAAGGAGTTTCGATTGAATGAGCTGAATCACTCGTCCGCCACAGTGCTGTGATATTGGTCTTCCTGCCTATTTCCGGATCATTCGCTCATCTTTCCTGTGTCCTCCGTGCTCTGTGGTGAAATAATGCCGAGGAAATAGTTATGCCAATTCCTGAAGATAAAGTTCGCGAAGCGCTAAAGGGCGTCGTCGATCCCGAGTTGTTCGTCAACATCGTCGACCTGGGGCTGATCTATGACATCAAAATTGATGAACAGCCAGAAGGAAAGTCGAACGTGGCGATCGAGATGACGATGACGAGCCCTGCTTGCCCGGCCGGGCCTCAGCTTCTCAGTCAGTCGCAGGATGTGGTGCGACGGCTAGATGGCGTGACTGAGGTGGATGTAAAGCTCGTGATGGAGCCGCCCTGGACGCCGGATCGCATGACCGAAGATGCGCGCGATCAGCTGGGAATCTTTTAGTTCGAGAGTCGAGGGCCGAGATCCAAAAGCCAGAAGAGAACCATGAGCTGGCGGCTTGCTCTTGACTCTTGACTCTCCGCTCTCGACTCTCATGCAGATCTTCGTCTACGAATGGGCCACGGGCGGCGGGTTGGTGGAAGAGCCGGGGCCGCTACCGGTGTCGCTCCTGCGGGAAGGCGCGGCAATGATTGCCGCCTTCACCACCGATCTACAGCGGATTTCCAGCTGTCAGGTCATCGCACTTCGCGATCCACGGATCGTACAACTCTCGCTCGGCAATTGCGAAATAGTCGACGTGCTGAGTCGTTCCTCGCATGACGATGAGCTTGAGAGAATTGTCGCTACCGCTGACGCAACGATTCTGATTGCCCCGGAGTTCGATAGCATCTTGTGGAAATTAGCACGACGAGTGATGGGCGCCGGCGGACGGTTGGTATCGCCCTCGCCGGAATTTATACGCGTTGCAGCCGATAAGCAGCGGACTTGCGATCGACTGAGGGCGGCAGGCGTCCCGGCACCCGAGGGGCGCGTACTGGAATCTGATGAGCCGTTGCCCGTTGAGTTTCCTTACCCGGCCGTGGCGAAGCCGGTCGACGGCGCCGGATCGCAAGATACCTATTTTGTGCGTGGGCCGCACGATGCCCCGCCGGCGTATGCTTGGCGACGCCGGGTCGAACGCTTTGTGCCGGGTTTGGCGGCGAGCGTGGCGGTCTTGTGTGGGCCGAAGGAGTGCCTGCGTTTACAGCCGTGTAAGCAGCGTATTTCAGATGATGGTCGGCTCCGTTATTTGGGTGGAGAGACGCCGCTGGCACCTGGATTGGCCGAGCGAGCTCACTCGTTGGCGGCAAAAGCAATAGCCGCGATGCCGCCCGCTGTCGGCTATGTTGGTGTCGATCTGGTACTGGGACGCGAGCCCGACGGAAGCGAAGATTTTGTGGTCGAGGTGAATCCGCGGTTGACGACTTCGTATGTCGGACTACGGGCAGCCGCGCGTTCGAATCTGGCGGAAGCAATGTGGCATGTCGCGCATGGTGAAATGCGAGCAATCGAGTACGGCGATCGGCCGATTGAGTTCGACAGCAGCGGCAATGTGAGTTTCATACGATGACTTGGCTTGGGCTCGATATCGGCGGTGCGAATCTGAAGGCGGCAACTGCGACCGGATGGGCGTATTCCGTGCCGTTTGCCTTGTGGCGCGATCCGGGCGAATTGTCCGCTGCGCTCGCCGCGATGTTAGCGCATGCGCCGGCAGCCGAGGGATTAGCAGTGACGATGACCGGTGAGCTATGCGATTGCTTTACCACCAAAGTCGAGGGGGTGCGGCACATCCTGGCAGCAGTCTGTAAGGTGGCAGAAAGACGTGACGTACGCGTCTACCTCGCCGATGGTCGCTTTGCGAGTGTCGACCAAGCGCTTGAAATACCGTCGTTAGCCGCGGCCAGCAATTGGCGGGCGTTGGCGGAATATGTGTGTCAGTATGTTACTGACGGCGTCGGTTTATTGATCGACGCTGGTTCGACAACGACTGATATCATTCCCATCGAAGCAGGACATGTGGCCGCGCGGAGCCGTAACGATACGGAGCGTTTGGCGATGCGCGAGTTGTACTACGGCGGTGTTGGAAGAACGCCCGTTTGTGCAGTGACTCGGTTGCTGCCGTGGCACGATCAGTTATGCCCGGTCGCAGCCGAGCTGTTTTCCACCACGGCGGATGCGTATCTTTTGCTTGCAGAGATTGACGAAGACGAAGCTGCGACATGGACGGCGGATGGTCGTCCACTAACCCTGGAATGCTCCAGGCAGCGGCTTGCACGTCAGCTTTGTGCCGATGCTGCAGATCTATCGGGCGACGAATTGCAGCGCATGGCCTCCTTCATACGCGAGGCCCAGACGTCCGAACTGAAGAAAACAATCGTTGCATCGACAGCCGGACTTTCCGGACCGCCGCAAATAATTGTCGTTAGTGGGGCGGGAGAATTTTTGGCGGTAGCGGCCATCGAAGGCATGTGGCCGAGTTGCCAGCTCACCAGGCTTTCCGACCAACTGGGGGCTCCAACGAGCCACTGTGCCCCAGCTTACGCGATAGCATGGCTTGCTTCGGCAGCGGAATGACACTCGCTAGGAGGCGAATCCCATGCTGAGAATGCTGTTTTTGCTTGTTTTTCGCGGCAAAAGGGGCGTAAGCGGAAAATTGGCAAATTCGAGCGATTTAACCGCCCCGATTCTTGACGCAGATGGTATATCAAGTACAATCCAGCTAGCGCAATGCAGAAAGATTTTGCACCAATGGTGGGCCATGGTTGGGCCCTTGAGGGGTACTGTAGACGGACTTTCTTGGAGTAAGAACCAATGACGTTGAAACTTCGGACGACCTTTGCGGGAGCAGCAATCTGCGCACTCATTATTGCGACTTCTTCGGTTTCGCGCTGGCACGATCATCAAGTTGAACCTGGGTGGTGTGGGGCCGGATGTCGGCATGAATGCCGGCGGAATTCTTTCGACTCTTTCGGACGGTGACCTCGGCACGACCGGGGATCAGAATACAGCCGTTGAATACACCGGTTTCTTGGATGTCCCGCTTTCAGACATCAACACGTCGACGGCATCCTTCACCTTGAGTGGTTTGGCAGCGGCGGGGCCTCCCCAGATATCATTCGCACCTTTAGTGATCCAGAATTTCGTGGGGGGAACGTTTAATCTGTACTCTCCAGGCAATTCGCTATTACTGTCTGGAACACTCACCAACAGCGCTCTGACGGGCGTTATGGGTCCGCCAGGAACGGGTGCACTGTTTACCACGACGTTTAGCACAGTTACGGGTGGTTCATTGCAGCCCCTCATTGTTCCCGGTAGTCTGACGCTGTCCATGAACTTGTCGAACGTCAATGGCGGCACCGGATTTTCAGTTGGTGGTGCTTTGGCGCCTGTTCTAAATCCGTTCGTGGCCGATGCGGCCGTGAATATTGCGGGTGATCCAAGCGACAATGGCGGCGATGTCCCCGAACCAGCCACTTTGATGTTTGCGTTCGTAGGTCTTGCTATCAGCGCAGCCTGCGGTCGGCGGCGAATTGGCTAGAAGCGGTCGAGCGTATCGATCCAACGGGCGGTTTCTTCGCGCTCCGCATTTGAAAGTTCAGCTGTGGCGGCGACTGTCGTAATCGTGGTCACGTTGTAGCCTTCGTCTGCGACGCTCTTTAGTCCTTGTGCTATCTCCGCAGCAACGTCTTTTTTGGGCGGGATGCCGACGAGAATAGCTAGCCTTTGCGCTGGGTCATTGTTCGGCACGCGAATTTGCCGCGGCAACGGGGCAGCCACCGCCGCGATGCCTCGAACGAAATCTCGACTGGCTAGCGCGAGCGGCCACGCGATGGCGCCGATGTTTCCCTGACCTCCGGCGATCACGCGGTGCGGGTCGACTTTGTATTGCGCAACGACGCGCTCCAACAAAGTGTGCAGATATTCCAAGTCCGTTCGCTCCCAGTGTTCAGCGTCGTTCGGAGTGGGAACGATCAATATGAGCCCGTCGCGATCGCAGCACTTCTGCCAATCGTGAATGATCTCCTCCGGTTTGGAGTCGACGGGCGATCCGAGCCAAAGTAGTACGCCGAAGAACTGGTCGGACGAACGAGCACTGGGCACATACAGTTTGCACGTGTGTGGAAATTCAGGAAGTTTTAAGTCAATTGTTTCGCCCGCTGTCGCGGCTGGCTTCGTCTCAGCGGACCCCTCGGTAACGGTTGCCGATGGCAATTCGGCCGGAATGTTGCTCGGCAATTGCGTGGCGGAGAGCGTGAGGTCGATTGGCTTTGCCTCGCGCATCAGTTGTAAGGAGACTTTACTCCCGGGCGCTACGTTGTTCATCGCTTGTATGGCATCATCCACGGACTGGACCTTCGTTTCATTGATTTCGAGAATTCGATCGCCACGTTGCACACCAGCGCTGGCGGCCGGGCTGTTTGGGTAAACCATCCGCACGACAATTCCGGCGAATTGATGCTTTTCTTGATCGGGATTGGCGGACTTTAAGCCGCGGTCCGTATCCGGTCGCGCATCGAGCTCGCGCTTTTCCTCGCCCGAATTGTCGGAATGCTCGTCTGCCTTTTTTGCCGTATCTCCCGTTGGCGTCGCGGACTTCGGATCGGAAGCAGAGTCGTCGGTGGCGGGACGCATGGGAAGAATTCCCAGAAACGCATGGCGAAACGCAGCCAGCTCGCCGACGAGCTCGATCGTTCGTTCGATGCGCTCATCGCCCCGCATGGCGATAACTCGAACGGAATCGCCGCCGTAAGCAGTCCCCAGTGCGAACCGCAGATCAGTCTGAGTTCGAATCGGCTTGCTGTCGAGCTCGATGATTCGATCGCCCTTCTTCAGGCCGGCTTGCCCGGCAGGTGAACCGGGGCGGACGGCGGCCAATTCAGCCGGAGCTGAGTGCGGGTTCTTGGGCTGCATACCGATGCCCAATAAGCCGGATCGCTGGTCCTCGCCCTTCTTCATGCGTTCGATTCGGTCGGTGAGTGACGCGAGGGGAACAGCGAAGCCGATGCCTGAATCGTACCACTCGACTCCGGCCACCTCGCTGGTGGCCCGCGGCGCCATCGGCACAATGACACCAAATACGCGGCCTCGAATATCTACCAGCGGTCCTCCATAGTTGGCCGTGGAAACATCGGCATCAGTTTGGATGGCCTTGCCAAACATCCGGTTTACGGCGCTGACGATGCCGACGGTTACGTTCGTACGATCGGCACGAAACGTGCGCCCGACGGCGACAGCCCATTGTCCCGCGTGAACACCATCTGCCGGCGCCATCTCCGGAACAGAAAGATCGGCCATCCCGTTTACCTTGAGCAAGACCAGCATGCGGCTGTGATCCGTGGCAACGAGTTCGGCAGGCGCTTGCCTGCCGGAGGCAAATGTCACGAGAATTGAAGCGGGGTGTTGTGCGAAATTGAACGCGCTCGAAATGATGTAGCCATCTGCCGAGATCACGAGCCCCGTAGTGGGGCCGGCCACCAGCGCGGTGCCGTCAACGACGTCCAGTCCGCCGATGGTGCGAATTTGAACGACCGAGGGGCGACTTTGTCGGCGGCAGCCATCAGCGCAGCCTGTTCCTGGGCGACGAGAGAGGTATTATCCTGACCGATAGCACAAGAGAGCATTGCAAGTTGCAAGCTGCAAAGTGCAAGTCCAAAAGTGAAAAGTCGAGTGGCAGTAAGAATAGCGTTTCTATTTCGGACTTTCATCACGATGTATCTTCTCGGTTTCCTTAGTAACATCATTTGGTTTAACCGTGAGCGTAAATTCCAGAAACTGCTCGCCGCGAAGTACAGCCAATCGCACTGTGGCATCACGTTCAAGGCGCTCGGCCAAACGATGGGCTTCGTGACACGAATTGGCCACTTGTGTATCGATCATTACGACGAGATCGTCGGGCCTCAGACCAGCAGCCGCAGCGGGTGAACTAGGAATAACGCGATCGATGTAGGGTGGTGTCCGCGTCACGACATCCGGCACAAGCACGATGCCAAGCGCCGCCAGAGACAGAGGATTCCTGGGGCGATTCGCTTCGGTCAACGGGGCAGGCGTGAAGCGCCCGGCCAGCATGTCGTCGACCGTCGGCGCGAACGCCGAGACGGGTAGGGCATAATTGAGCCACGTGCCGCTCACGTTGCTGCGCAGCTCTTTACCTAACATGCCGAGTAGGCGTCCTTGGGCGTCGGTAAGCGCGCCGCCGGCAGCCCCAGGATTGTTGGCGGCGGCATCGACCACGTACACGTCCCCATGATAATTCGTTGCGAAAGCACCGCGGCGGGCTTCGAGTGGTGCTACGGCCGAAACTACCCCGTGAAGCATACTTACCGGCTCATCTCCCACCGCGATGCCGAACAAGTTGCTGAATGCGAACACTCGGTCTCCGGGTCCGGCTTTAGCGGATGCCGTCAGATCGAAGTGTGGTACCTCTTCTTTGCCAGGGTCGAGTTTTAATAGGGCCACTTCGGTCAGAGGATCCGATGCCACGTATTTGGCCACAAAGTGGCGGCCGTCATTGAGAACGGCAGTCACTTCATCGGCATCGAGCACGTAACTCGAAACAGTGAGGATGTGACCTTTGCCGGAGATTAAGAGGCCGCTTTGGTACGCTTCCAAACCGCGGGGACCGCCGGTCCCGTAAAGTTTGACAACTTTTGGCTGAACCTGTCGGGCAACATCGACGAAAGACGCCGCGCCGTCGCTGGCCCGCGCGATGCCGGCCCCAACGAAGAGGCCAACGACGGCTAGCGCAACGGCGCGGACGTGTGCCGGAAAACTTGGATTGCGGAATGCAGATGGTGATTTACGGATCGGCTCCGGCAATCGGAAAGCAGACGTTCGAAATGTGGAACGTAGCATCGACATAAATTACTTTTTATCGATAGGCAAATGGCCGCCGAGCTCATACGACGTGACATTGAGGTCGGCAAAAACATCATCGCCGTGCCGGATCGACCAGTGGTGCGGCAGCGCACGGCCATTAACAGGATGCACATCGTCAAATGCAATCTCGCAAGGGTCATCGTCTTCCGACGTATAAAGCTCGATACCGATTAGGTTGGATGAGTCGGGATCGAAATAAAAGCGGGCTTCGACGCCGGCGTTTGTGGCGACCAGACAGTCGGCCAGCTTCTCGCCGGTCTTCCAGGGCATCGTGCCCAGGTAATAGACTTCACCAAACTTGCGAGGGCCTAATAGTAAAAGACGTTGCCATAGGTGCAACGCGGCGAGCAAACCTCCCGACCGCGGCGGCCCCGTTGCTTCGGTGAGCGAAGGGCCAAACTCCACGGCCGATTGACCCTCGGGCATGACGATCGAGCCATTCTTCTCGGTGAGATCGATGGCGACATCACCTTTGCCGTCGGTTGTTTTCGCTTTGATTTTCCAGTTCCAACCTGTCTCAGCAAAATCTCCGTGAGCAAGGTAGGCATTCCAAACTCGCTGTTGATGATAACGATTGAACCAATAATTGGCGTAGCCGGCCGCCGCTTCGTAATGCTCTTGGACGGCGTTCGGCAGCTCTGTCTCGCGTTTGGCTTTCGAGTTCGCTCGGTGGGGCGCGTCCGGCTTTGGTTCCAAGCCAGGAACGCGAGGTTTTGATTTGCCGGGTTTTTCAGGTTGTGGGCCTTCGGCCCGCTTCGGCTTGTTGGGCGCAGGTTCCCCCGGCGCGGGTGGTTCCTGTTCTGACTGTAACAATTCTTCAAGTTCCCCCTCGCGATGCGCGGCAGCCAATCGAACTTCGATCCTAAATTCCTTGCCGTCGCGACGATACGTAAGTGGCGCCCGCCAGCCGCTCGGAAATGTGCCGAGCGCATTCTTAAAGGCGTTCGCACTGCCGATATCGCGGCTAGCGAAGCTTAGCAATTCGTCGCCATAGCGCAAACCGCGGCGGAAGGCGTCACTGTTTTCGAGAATGTCATCGACAATTACCCGGCCATCGGGGTCCGTCGAAACCGTCGCGCCGAGCGAGGCGTGATCCACGATGCGGCCGCTTTTCAGCAAGCCAACGAAACGCTTGATCTGGTTAATCGAGATTGCATAGCCGACACCGACATTCACTCGTCCACGCTTTTCGAATGAGCCGCGGCCATTGATGCCGATGAGTTTGCCGTTGGCGTCGAACATCGGCCCACCGGAATTGCCGGGATTGATGGCAGCGTCGGTTTGCAGGCAATCCGTGTATTCGAGCAGCGTACCGGCGGGAAACTGGTAGCGATGCACGCCGGAGAGGATGCCATAGGTCACCGTGGGTTTGAAATCTTCGGCCAAAAGAAACGGGTTGCCGACGACGTACACCCACTGGCCCACACGGCATGTGTCGCTGTCGCCCATCTCGGCTATAGGGAACTCCTTCTTGCCAAGGAGTTTGATGAGTGCCACGTCGCCTCCCGGGTCGAGACCGACTAAAACGGCATCGACGAACCGGCCATCGGAAAGGCCGACTTTCATGGCCGGCCCTGTCGGTGCGGCGACATGAAAATTCGTCAGGGCGTAACCATCGGACGAGATGATGACGCCGGAGCCGCCCCCGTTGCCATCGGCGGAAAAGATGGCAATCGTAGGCTTGGAGATTCTCGCGATCGTTTCGATGCGGGCTTTTTCAGCAGCAAGGACGGCTGCGTCGGGCTCGGCGGCGCCGACAAATAGTGAGCTAAGGCACGCCAGAAAAACAGCGGCGAGGACCCACAGCGCGCACTTCCGTTTTCGGATTTCGGATGTCGGACTGCTTAACAGCAATCCAAAATCCCCAATCGGCGGCTTGCATTTTGATAGTCGCCAGTTCATTTCGTGATTTTCGCATCGCACAGATTGAGCCAATCGCCGGTGTCTAGATTCTGTCCGAAGTCGACGATGATTTTCAATCGCTTGGCGCCGGTGATTTGCACGTCGATGGGCTGAGGCGGCTGGTCGCCAGCGATTTCCGCTTCGAGGAGCGGGTGGTCATCGGCCAGGATCGCCAAATGGACGTTGCCGGTTGTGGTCGTTGCCGGATCGATGCCGGCCAGGGCGGCAAAGCGATTGAAGCCATCGGGAATTCGGTAGACCAGTTCGGTCCGGCTGCGGAGAGCAAGCCCCTTGGCAAAGGAGCGAGGGACCGATTGGCGAGAAGAGACATCGTTCTGGTCTTTGATAAACAGCGTGAGCGGGCCGCCGAACGCAGAGTGATCGCGGCGCGGCTGACCGTACTCGGCGGCTAGCTTTGCCCCTGTGGGTAGACCGATGAGCGGCGTCCAAATCTGTGTGGCGGCGTCGATATCGCTGAGATACATCACTTTGCCGCTCGAAAAGTCGGCAAAGTCGAGGTCATCTAGCGGCCAGCGCAGCGATGCGCCGCTGGCGGTTGTTACGCGGACAAATGCATCGTCGAGTAATGCACTGGCAGCACTTGCGCGTAGACCGAATTGCCCGCGAAGAACGAAATGGGGTGACGCGGGTTTGTTTTGGCCAGGACGGGAATAAACGAGTCCGGCCACCTTCGCGCGATCGATACGCTTGACCTCGCCGTCCAGCTTGAATTCAATCGTGTCGTCGGTGATTTCCCCCAGCACGCCGGGAATGTAATCGAGGCTTTTCCCCTCGTGCTTGAGCACGACGAGCAAGTCGTTGGGCAGATTCAAACGGCGAATCTCATTCCATTGTTTAGAAAGCGTTTCGTCAAAGTTCTGAAAACGGACGGCAGCGACCGTTTTTACATCCACAGAGTTTTCAAGCTTACCACGGCTCTCCACCGGTCGTGATTCGATTGTGGCCTTTCCGCCAGTTACCTGCAAGGAACTCATTGGAATCAGTGAGCCGTCGCTCAATTCAACAATACCCGCGACGCCACCTGAAGGCTTTTGAACCGCGGTCGACGCCGACCAGCGCAATGCTAGGAGTAGATCCGCAGCGAGTCGCTCCTCCCCTGTTTGCGTCTTCAGCACAACTTGCTGCTCGTCCCAGCTCTGCAATTTGCCGGTTACTACAGTGCCGTCGAGTCGTGTGGCCATCACGTTGGTTGAGGCGGCGAAAGCTAACGGACTTGTGAGAACGAAGACGAAGAGCGCGAACACGCATAGCGAGTTCATCGCAAAACAAGTGCGGCCGCGCGAAACGAACAAATTGGCCTCGCTCGTGAAGGTGGTGGACCTCAACCGGGCGCTCTAGCCCGATGAGGTGGTGAGAGATGTCATCGGGCGGTTATGGCTTATCAGACGACTCCTCGGCCGCCAACCGACGGAAGTACTCTTCGATGACCTCGCGATAGTGGGAAGGGAACTCGCGGCCGATCTCTTGCATGGCCTTTTCGCGGTCTTTGTCGTTCATGTTTCCCCAGCCGGCGCCGTGGCCGACGTCTTTGCGGTCGATTTTGCCGGGGCCTTTTAGCTCGGCGATCCGGCTATCCTGCATCGGCGTGCTGGGCTGCGACTTTCCGGCTTGACTGGCGTCGGCCTGCGCCTGCTTTTGCGCCTGATCCTCGGCTTTTTTGATCAGCTTGTCGAGTGAGTCAATAACGCCTTTTTCGACGCCTTGCACGCGATCTCCCGAACGACCTTGAGCCAGACGGCGGCGGACATCGTTCATGCGCCGTGCGATGTGGTCGAGCGATTCATCCTGCAGCCCCGACAAATCGTGATGCATGAGGTCGGCCAGTTTCTGGTAGCGTGTCGGCAAGCTGTCCTGTTGCTGCATCAATTGGGCGAGTGCGATATCTGCTTTGTTCGGTTGAACAAGCTGATGGTAGGCGACGGCGCGGTAGAATAATAGTAGCGCGGCGCTGCGACGTCGTCGGTTTCGAGACCTTCGGTCCAAGAAATGGCCTCGTCATAGTAGCCCTGCTGGACGAGCCAGCGGGCCAAGTAGACCCGCATGTTGTTGCGAATCAGGACAGGAGTCTCGCTATCGGCGAGCCAAGCAAACTCGGGCAGATTTTGACCCAGTTGGCTGCTTCCAGAACAGAACGCGGTTAGACCGGCGACGCGATCGTCGGCTTTGGCAAGCGATTGGGCGAGACGATCGAGCAGGCTGAGGTTGGCGCCGCTACGCCACGCATCGCGAACTTCTGCCTGAACACTAGGCAGGACGTGCGCAGGTTTGGAGGAACTCTTCAAGGCGAAGGTGGACGGCATCGGCCGACGGCGGCTGCCAACTCGGCTCCGACATGAATTCGCTGCCGGCGTAAGCGCCAGCGGAAGCGATGGTTAGAACGAGAGCGGTGGAAAAAACGCGGCGGCTTAACGATCGGTCGAGCATGGGCTACGGATCCTCGTTGGTTACACGGAGGGCAAACCACGTGCCCGCCGGCCGCCGAGTTCAACATATACTATTATCCACCCTCGCGAAGAACTGTCCAACTTTCGCCCAACCGAAATGGTCATCGGCAATTTGCCCGGTTTGCCAGAAGTTTTCATTTCCTTGGCCAACCAGCTATACCATTCTGCCACAGCTCCGCCGGGCGGCAAACATCAATCGTTCCGCTTTTGCTGCAAATCGGCTGTTGCCTGGTAGACACGTTGCTGCCGGTCCGCGAGGTCCTGGAGCGATTTTAACAATTCGGGGGTTTCTGCCTGGTTGCCCTCGATCATTTCGCCATACCGCTTGGTGCGTTTATTGATCCGCATTTGGAGCGACCGAATCATCTTCAGCTCGGCGAGTTTATCGACGAGCGGCATATCCCCTGGCTGGCCCGCAGCCGGCATTTGGCCAGGGGGCGTGCGTTTCTTTTCCAAGTCCTTGATGGATTTGTCGAGCGCGGTGATCGTTTCCTCGAGCGCTGCGATGATGTCTTGTTCGATGCTTTGCGTGAGCTTGTCGGGCTTGATGGCGGCGAGGCGCTGGGCGACTTGCCGCATGTCGTCGCGCATCTCTTCGACGGCTTCGGGGAAGGCGACGGAGGAGCCTTCCTCCCGCAACAGCGAAAGGGCCTTTTCGACTTCGTGCACGATTTGTGATTCCTCGCGGCTGAGGCGGGCTGATTCGATTTCTTGATCGTGCGTTCGTTGGGCTGCAGGTATCTGGTCGAGCCGCACGGTGCCATCGTACACGGCCGTCTGCATTTCGAGCATTTTGCGAAAACGGGCGGCGAGCTGCGTGAGCGTGCGCTCCAACTCTTCTTCACGAAGCTGCCGCAACACTCGTTCAAGTTCCGCCTTTGCCTGCTCCAATTCCTTGATGGCTTGTTCCTGGTTCTCGGTCGCGCCTTTGCGCTTGGCTTCGTCGAGCTTCTGGAGCGCTTCTTCCATCTGCTGCTGCGCTTTTTTCAATTGCTCGGTTGCGCGGTCGGCGGGGTCTTGCACGGCAGGTGGTTGCCGATCGCTATTTTCATCACTGGGCGATTGCGAGCCCGGCTGACCAGGCGATTGCGACGGTGGCGAGTTGCTCGGTTTGCCGGGCTGACCGTTGGAGGGTTGACCGTCTCTTGGCGGCGACTGGGAGTCACTCGGTAAATTTGAATCCGAGGGCTTACCGGAATCGGACGGCTTCCCGGACTTGGAAGTGTCGGACGGCCGCTTATCTTTGTTCGATGCGTCCTTATTTTCGGAATGCTTGTCGTTCGATTTCTTGTCGCCGTTTTTATTGTCGGAGTTCGCTGGCTTGCCATCGTTCCGGTCGCCTTCCGACTTCTTCGTGCCGTCGGTTTTCGAGATGTCGCCGCCAAGCTTGTCAGTATCGGCCGCGATTCGCTGCTGATCCTTGCCCAAAGCCTTCAGGTCATCGCCGCCCTCGGTGCCGGCGCGAACCCCCTTCTGTGCCCGGATCAAACGGCTTACCTCCTTGAGGTACTGTTTCACGCGGTCGCGCTGCGAATTAAGCTCCTTGTCGCGGTCGGCTTTCAATAGCAGCGTGAGGAGGCCGTCGAGCTCCTTCTGCAGCTCGGTCTGGTTGGTGGCCGCGGCAGAGAGGCGTTCGTCCTGCAGCAATTTGACGACCGATTCGAACCGAACGTTGATATCCTGTTCGCGGCTTTGAGCGATCGCCTCACGGAGCAGCTTCGCGCGGCGCGGGTCGCTGGAGGCAGATAGCTCTGCCAGCCGGCCCACGACGACTTCCAGGCGTTTGTAGCGATCGGCAAGCCGGGCCTGGTCGACCGAAAGCTCGTCGACTACCGTTGGCGACCCGGCGTTTGGCGGAGTGGCTGGTTTTTCATCGGGCTTGGCCGGTGACGGCGTGGCGGCTGAATTAGCAGCCGGGCTCTTTTCCTGACCAAACGCGAAGTTGGTGGCGTTCGCCGCAACCAGAAACGTTAATAATGCGATCACGCAGAGACGCATAGCCGCAAAGTTCCATCGCGAACATACGTGCGTGAATCGGATTGAAGAGTGGGTAGCCACGATTTTTCTTCTTCTTTGGACCCAAAGCTCCTTGGCGAGACTCTGTTTGCCGTCGATCAATTCTCAAACAGACCTTTTAGTTTGTCCTTCTGACGTTCTTTCGTGCGACGGTTGATTTCTTCTTGGTCGTTGATGATGCCGCGGAGCAGGGAAACGACCTCGTTGTACGATTCCAGCTCCAGCATCTTATTGAGTACCTGCCGCATGGCGACGAGAATCTCGTCGGCTTGGGCAATTGCCTTTTTCAACTCGGGAGCCGTAGCAGCGGGGTCTTCCAGCCGCCCCTCCACCAATTTTAGCTGCGCGGCCAGCGCGGGCATACGCTGTTCGGCAATTAGACGCAGCGGCTGGGCAATTTGTTCCCCGAGACGGTTCTTGAGATCCGGATTGTCGATGCGGTTATTGGTCAGTTCTTCGCTCAGGTCATCGAAGGCTTCGGCGACGCCTTTCACTTCGTCGGCGGATTGAACCACATTTTGAAGCGAGCCAGCCACGCGGAGCCGTCGCCGCGCAAGCATCCGCTCGGCAGTCGTCGTCGAGATTTCTGACCCAGCCGACAGCTTGTCCTCGTGTTTGGGGTTTTCGGAAGGGGAGGCGGATTCGGGGGACTCGGGGGTTGTGTCATTCGATTCCACGCGGCTGAGCAAATTTCGGGTGTCAGTCAACTTCTCGTAGATGGATTCGAACCGCTGGCGCAGCGAAAGTTCCCGGCGTTCAAGCAGGGCGAGCAAGTCGGCAGGGGTTACGACATCCAGCGTAAATCGCTGACTGCTGCCGGTGCGCTCCCCAGATGAGTAAGAGGTCCCTTTTTCGGATTCCAGGTTACAGCGGTCCGTGGCTTTGAGCGTGAGGGTGAGACGTTGCTTCGGTTTCAATTGAAGTGCCCGCTGACTTGTTCTGGGATCGATTGCGCGGGTGTCAAAAGAATCGATTTTTTCAAGCGTCGGCCCGCCGCGCGGTTGTCTGCTAAGAAGCCGCTCGGCAACTTGGCTGCCGTCCACTTGATACTCGAACCAAGCGCGGTCGAGTCCATAGTCATCGGTGATCTTACCAACAACGGGCAAAATGGCATCCGGCGTGATGGCGGTGCTGATTCCCGAAAGCCGCACAGCAACTTGGGGAATCTCATCTTTTACGGCTGAGAGTGATACGCGGTAGGGCTCGCGAGAAGTAACTCCGTCGGTGTCCGTCACGTTGACCATGAGTACATCATCCGCTCTGAGTGTGCCGTAATTCCATTGTAGCGTTTGATTCGCTTTTTTATCGATCTTGAGCGAGGTCTGATTTTTATCCCTCACACCGCGAACGTTTGCGGTGGTCAGTGGCTTGGTGGAAGAGGCGTGCAGCACCAGTCGCGTACCCTCGGGAATCCGCATGCCGCCTGTGACAGGAAGGCGGCGTCGCTCACGCCGCAGGTATTCCGGATAGATGCACTCGAGCTCGATCGCGTAGAGCTCCGGCCGATCCACCACTTTCAGGTGTAGGTCGCGGACGCGGTCGTCGCCGCCCACGACGTCGAAATCCATGTCGCCCGTGACGTGCTTGAATTCATAACGGAAGAGCTGATAATCACCCGCGCTCGAGACGGCATCCCCCACGCGGATAAGCGTATCGCGACCACGGCGGCCATCAGCCAGGCGGAAGCGAATCTCCACCTCGTCCGGCGCCTGGTAACCTTCCGTGCGGGCGTGCACCAACAATTCCAGGTCATCGTCCTGTGCCAGTTTATGCGTTCGTAGGCCGTTTGCGTCCGGTGGGAAACCGACCACCTCAAGATGCACGCGGCGGGGCCATTGTTGTTCACTGAGCGCAATCCGCCCGAGCCAGAAACCGAAGACTTCGCGAGAGCCGACGGCAAATGCGGCAACCGAAACAACAAGGGCAAGGGCCGTGATGACGGCGCGGAGCAGGGGGCCGCGGTTGAAAATTTTCGCTACGCCGATGTTGGCGACGGCCTCATCGGCCGCATGGGTCGTTTTGGAAACGAGTTGTGGGTGATACGTAGCCGCCTTGGCCGGCAGCGGCGACATCGACGGCGGTAATGACGTGGTCCTGCAACTCCGGGAAACGACGTTCGAGCAGCATCGCCGCGGTAGCATCGGAAATGGGAACGAACACCCGCCCGAGAAGATAGCGGTACAACACATATAGCAGAATGCAGCCGACGGCGATGAGAGCGATGCGCCGTACCGCCGGCGACGGCTCGAACAGCCAATCGCACGCTATGCCGAGCCAGAATGCGACGCCCAGCACAACAATGAGTGCCGCCAAACCCTGTATCCACACGTAAGCGCGGATTCGTCGGCGTACCGAAGCAAGCTTGCCACGGACTGCTGGGGTGAGTTCAGCCTGGAAATCTGGTTGAGGCATTAGGATTACTTGATGGCCACGAAGAGGCACACAAGGTCGCGAAAAAGCCCCCTTGCACGAATGACGCCGCTAAAAGTTAAGCCGCCTATAGCGCCAAGTTACGAAGGAAAAATTCAAATCAGAATCCTTCTTAATCGCGACTGCTGCTTGTGGTTAAACCCTCTGTTCACGTTTTTTGTGTCTTTTGAGTCTTTTTGTGGCCATCAGAATTTGAATTATACGTTCAAGCAAGGCGGTTTACGCGGCGCACGATCCATTCCAAAAACAGCGATCCGGCAATCACCATGAGGAGCCATTGCATTTGGGCTTTGGCGAATTGTTTGTCGGGGGCGCCCTTCACGAGCTTCACTTCGGCGCGGCTTTTGATCGCTTTACCCAGCGGCGACGTAGAACCATCACCGTGGATTGCCGTGTCGAGTTGCTTGTAATAGATGCCCCCTGTACCGCTCGCAATGGAAGCCAGCAATGTGTCGTTACGCTCGGCGTGTGTGCGTTCTAAATCGGGCACACGGGCTTGAACATAGCGTGCCAGCGGTTCTTCGTTGTCACCCGGAATCGAAAGAGAGAGTTGATACGTACCCTCTTGCAACACGGTTGCTTGTCCGACGAATATCCCAGGCCGTTCAGTTTCAGCGGTGAGCTTAATAGGTTCAGCTGAACCATCGGGCCGCAGCAGTTGAACCGTGACACTGTCGGCAATAAGTGGTTTGTGCTGTGGATCGGATAAACGAGCACGCACCACAATGGTATCGCCCAGCTCATAGCGGTCCCGCTCCACAAGAAGCGCACCGCGCGACGAGCCGCGGAGGATGCGGCCTTGACTCACGTGGCGAATCAGCTTGGTGTAAAAAACTTCGAAGTAGGCCGGGTCGATGCGACGCAGACGCCACATTTCGCCACCGCCCATGTAAAAGACCTGGCCGGCGCCGTAAAACTGACCTGCAAAATACACCGGGCGCTGATTGGCCGTACCTGTTTCGGGGTTCGAGAAGCGAGCATACACGGTGGCGCCGGGCTTTTCCCCCTTTACATCGAAATAGCCGAAGACGCCTGGAAAACTATCCCAAGCGGCTTCGCTGTCTTCTGCGTTCTTGCCCAGCCACAGGAATTTTGCCTCGCGGCCAGAGCGTTCAAAAGCGAGCGGCCAGGGCGTATCGCCGCCGGTTTGGCCATCGTCCAGTAATGTCAAGCGATTTTGAAAAACAACGGGATAGAGGTCGCGAAGTTTCGCATGCTCGGTGCTGCGAATCCACTTGGGCGTTTCAATCGGCCCGGCGACGGCGATCAGGCCGCCAGCCTCTTCGGAGACCCATTTTTCGACGAGATCGACTTGGGTTGTGTCAAGCTTGGTCCAATCGGGATCGAATGCCACGATGCAGTCATATTGGTACAACTCTTCCGGTGTGCTGGGGAAGTGGTCGAGTATTTTGTTCGCGTCCTGCGATATGCCGGGTTGGGCGGTTTGCAGAAAGACATCGGTAATCATCGATGAATCGCGGTAAAGCTGGTTGCGCAGGAATTGATAGTCGCGCATCGGACCGCTGGCAAAGAGCAGCACCCGCGTTTTGCGATCGACGATTTCGATCTCCGCTTCGCGCACGTTGTCGCGTGAGTTGCCATCGTCGGGCGGAGCTTTCACGCGCAGTTGAAACACAAACGTGCCTGGTTCGCCGGGTTCGGTATCGAACGAGACGGGCGTCATTTCGCCATCGCGCCCAGCGACACGCGCTGCGAAGCGACCGGCGTCCCCGTTCCGGCTGGGTCTTTTGACCGGCGACGCGTCAGCTCGACATCCACCGTTTGGCCGGGATAGCCGTGGGCTTGCAAGTAGCCGGTGATGTTCAGCGTGTCGCTGGGAAAGGCGCGAGTCGGCACGACCAAATCGCGAACAGCGATATTACGCAGCGAGGCCGCCGAGCCAACGCCGACCACGTACAGTGGGATCTTCGATTGATGGGCGGCCGCCACGGCCGAGCGCGGATCGATGCCGGCGTTTTTGTGCGCCGTCGGAGATCACCACGATGCCGGCGAGCGGCGCATCGTGGTACAGACGGAGCTCATCGGCTAGTGCTTGGCCGAGGCGCGTTTGCGGCCCGCGGGCCTGGAGCTCGGTGGACCAATTTACTTGGTCGCTCGTCGACGGACGAGTTGTGGGGTGGGCACTGTCCACGGTAACCTCTGACTCTTGACTTTCCTTAATCTTCGGCAATGAAACGACTGGCTCGACTTCCTGATCAAAACGAGCGATATTCACATCGTGAGTTTTCCGCAGGTCGCTGATCAGGGGACTTTTTGCTAACGCATCGACGACGTACTGAATCCGCGAGGCGCCTGTATCCGCGGCATTTTCGTTCTCGCTCAAGCCCATGCTCTGACTGACATCCACCAGCACGGCGACTTGCGAGTTGTGGACGACTTCGCGCGTAGTGCGCCGCTCGATGCCGAGGAAGAACACGATCAAACCGGCGAGCGCGAGGCAACGCAGCAAAATGACGCCAAGCCTCGTGCCGCGGCCCAGTTCGACCGCGTCGCGGCGATAGAATTGCCACACAACGGCAACAAGTGCGATCGCGGCGGCGATGATCAGGGCCGCCGGCAGGCGCTCGTCGTCGAACGAACGCAATCGCGAGATTTCATAGACGACGTGTTCGGATTCCTCTGTGCTAGGGTTGGCAATGGCCGGGCCGGACTTGGATGCTGCTACAGAGGGTTTTTCGCTCGCTGTCGATTTTTCTTGAGCCGATGTGACGCCAGCCGCAAAGAAAACGACGGTCGCCGCACCTAAAATGAGGTGAGCCAGCCAAGAAAGCGATGGCTTTTGCGCTGCGAAGTTCATCGCGTGTGACTCCGCAACGGTTTGATGTGGTAACTCGCCAGATACGCCAACAGCTGTTCCATGAGAAGTAGGATGACGAGACCACCAAGGAGTGCGTCGCTCATTTGGAAGCCGGCAAGCTGTTGTGAGTCGAGAACCATATCGCTCGCATCGTGCATTTGATAGTCGACCCCAGCGAGTTGTCGGGTTAAATCCGGGCTCGGCGTGAGAGCGAGGTCACCTTCCTCGATGGGTACGTTGACGGCGTAGTCGCGGCGTTCGACCGGCCCATTGATTGGTTGAAGCTGGACCTCGTAAACACCGCTTTCCGAAATGCTTTCGAGCTTCGCGGTGAGGAGATTGTTAGTCGAAGTCGCTTCGACCATGACTTCCGGACGTGCGAGAGAGCTTGCGTGCGCTTGCCCGCTCGCGGACGCAACATCGCTAGTGACAGGTTTCCCGGGCAGGAGAAACCGGAATCGGGATTCGTATTTTCCTTCCGGTGCGGTGACGACGAGGTTGTCCCCGATATTAAACAGGGGGTCGCTCTCATGCGAAAAAGCGAGGTAGCTGGCGAGTTCGTTGGCCAACACGGGAAATGCCGGATTGACGCTCCAATTGGTCCAGCGGCCAAGTGGCGTGTCGCCGGTGGAGAGCTTGGTAAGCTGAGCGATCACGCGGCCTTTGCCGAATTTCTTTTCAATCACGAGCGGTGCGTCGTTGCGCAGTCGGGCGATGACGCGGGTGCTGCCATCGATCGGCGGTTGCCAGTCGTCCTGTAACGAGTAAAAGTAATTGACCATCAGTAGCGGCAGGAAGCTATTGCGACGGCCGGCGAAGATTTGAAATAGTTGATGTTGCGCGACTTCGACATCGGGTGCTGTCTCACCTTCGCGATCCAAGAGCTGTGTCGGCAGCTTGAGCGGAGCAGGGAACAAGCCAGCATTGCTCTTGTAAAGGCGATCGTTGTAAAAATCGCGGTCCGCTTTCGGCCCCACGAAAAAGGCGACGCCACCGCCGTTGCGGACATAGTTTTCTAGTGCTGCGAGCTCATCGTCGTTTAGATGCGGAACATCGAGCAGGCAAACTGCCGCCTGCTGGCTGAGGCGATCCACATCGGCCAGGAACGACGGCGGTTCGATGTGCGGTTGCCAGCCGGTATGGGTGTTGCCGCCAGGCGCCAAGGCGAGCGAAAGCTGATGCCCGCCACGGCCATCCGACGAGCCGTCGATGATGAGCACCGGCCGGGCCGCGGGTAAGTCGCAGGCGAAATAACGCCGGTTATCAACGTTAACAGCGTCGGCCGGCAATGTAGCGGCGAGTGAGTGGGCCCCTGTGCCGGCGAACTGCACGCGGAACTTGTGCGAGATTTCGTCGCGGGCCGGTATGTCGTCCAGCACGAGCGCAGGCAAGGCGTCGCCATCCTGTTGAAGCTGCACGGTGACGCCGCGTGCCGGCGCGTCACCGTAGTTGGCAACGGTGACGTTCATCCACATTTCGACGCCCGCCGCGCGGACCCCCGAAATCGGCTTGAGCGACTTAATAGCGAGGTTAGGCCGCGCCTCGCGGACACAGCGGACCAGATGGATTTGCGAGACGTGCTCTTTCTCCTTCAAGTTGGCCAGCAGCTTGCGAATTTCGGTCGCGCTCGAAAACTGCCGGGCTCGGAAGTCGCTCACGAGATAAACAATGAGCGACTGGTCGCTCTCGGCAAGCGGCAAACGAGGGACGGCTTTGAGGGCGTCGGCGGGGCCGACATCGGTCTCCGAGGGTTCCCAGCTCGCTAGCAGAGATTCGAGACGGCTACGAAAGTTGTCGTTAATTCTTTCCGCGAACACCTTCGGTTGTGCGCCGGCCGAAAGTTTGGCGGCTTCGGAGAATCGCAGCAGCGTAATGAGCTGTGTATCGGATTGTTGCGATGCTTGATCGACGATGGCCTGCACTGCTCGCTTGCCTTCATTGAGCGCGGTGGTTTCTTTCCAACGGTCACCCATCGAATAACTGTCGTCGAGCAGGACGAGATGGTGCGTGGTGCCACGGCCGAGGAGGCTGAGCCATTCATTGCGGAGGACGAGGTGGGCCAGCATCAGCACGAGTACCGCAATGACCGCCATCCGCGCCAGGAGGAGCAACAATTGCTTAAGGAAAATCCAGCGGCGATTGCGCCGCTGACTTTCGATCAGAAACTGCATCGCCGCCCAACGGATACGCTGCTGCCTGCGCAAATTGATCAAGTGGATCAAAATGGGCACAGCAATCAGCGGTAGGCCAATCGTTAGAAGGGTAGGAAAAAGGAAGGACATGCTTGTAGGTCAGGCTTCAGCCTGACAATGTTTGGCCGAGTCAGGCTGAAACCTGACTTACTAACGTTGTCTTTCTCGCAGGCGATGTCTTAAGAAAGAGGTGAGCGCTGCATCCAGCGGCATGCTGGTGCGAATCAGGGCATAGTCGACGTTATCTCGCGCAATTGTGACGCACAGTGGCAAGGAATTGTTCCAGCGCGGCGAGATAGCCTTCGCGGAGCGCCGGGGATTACAACTCAGGTGGTCAGTCGTCTCAAGTCCTTCAAACCGGGCTGGACGAGCGAAGGGGAAATCGAGCTCGTCATCGTCGAGTACGTGCAGAACGAGCACATCGTGACCACGTTGGCGGAGAAGTCGCAGGCCACGTTGAATGTCATTCGTATCGACGAAAAGATCGGAAACCAGCACCATCATCCCGCGGCGGGGATATGTCTCCGCCACGCGGGCCAATACGTCATAGAGCCGGGTTTTGTCGCGCGGTTCACGCTGCTCAAGCGCGCGGATGATCGTGGTGAGATGGCTGGTGCTCGTGCGAAGCGGTATCGTTTGGCGAACACCTTCATCAAACACGGTGCATCCCACAGCGTCTTGCTGGCGCAGCAGCAGATAGGCGAGGGCGGCGGCGGCCGTGATCGCGTAGTCGCATTTGGTGAGCGGCCCTGAACCGTACTCCATGCTGGCCGACGTATCGACGAGCAGACAGCAGCGGAGGTTCGTGTCCTCCTCGAACTGTTTGACGTAAAGCCGATCCTGCTTTGCCCAAACTTTCCAATCGACGCGGCGCAGGTCATCCCCTGTTACATACTCACGATGCTGCAGAAATTCGACGCTCTGCCCAAAATATGGACTGCGATGCATGCCGCTAAGCAGCCCTTCGACAATGTGGCGAGCGCGAATCTCGAGGCGACCGATCCGCTTGATCACCTCAGGATGCAAAGATCTTTTGGAAGCGGTCGTCATGGATCAGTTGGTCTTCGTGCGTGGGGGTGGCGTCGACGAGTTGGTCGATGATCTGATCGCTGGTGATGCCGTCGCTTTCCGCCGCGAAATTCACGACGATGCGGTGGCGCAGCACCGGCTTGGCGAGGGCTCGAATGTCTTCGAGCGCTACGTGAGGCCGGCCATAAATCAGCGCACGGGCTTTCGCGCCGAGAATTAGGAACTGCGCAGCGCGTGGACCGGCGCCCCAAGCTAATTGTTCCCGGGCAAAATCGGGAATGCCCTCCTCGCGGACGCGCGGTCTGGCGAACCAGCGCGAGCGTGTAGCGAATCAGGTGATCGCTGATCGGGACGGAACGTACCAGGTCTTGAAGCTGCCGGATTTCGTCGGGTGAGAGAACCGCTTCGACTTGATCGATCGCCACCCCGGTCGTCCGGCGGGCCACTTCAAATTCCTCTTGGAAACTGGGATAGGAGACGAGCACCTTGAACATGAAGCGATCCTGCTGTGCTTCCGGCAATGGGTAGGTGCCTTCCTGCTCGATCGGGTTTTGCGTGGCGAGTACCAGGAAGGGGTCGCGACATTTGATGCCGAATTCGGCCCACCGTGACTTGGCGTTCCTGCATCGCTTCGAGCAAGGCCGCTTGCGTTTTCGGGGGGGTGCGGTTGATCTCGTCGGCCAGAATGACGTGCGAAAAAACCGGACCGGCGAGGAAACGCACCTCGCGCTGGCCGGTCGTGCGGTTCTCTTCAATGATGTCGGTGCCGGTGATATCGGCCGGCATCAGATCGGGCGTGAATTGGATGCGGCTGAAAGTGAGATTCAGCGAACGAGCCAGCGTGCTTACGAGCAACGTTTTCGCAAGGCCTGGCACGCCTTCCAAGAGGCAATGACCGCGGCAAAGAGGGCGATCAGCATTTGCTCGATCACCTCGTTTTGGCCGACAATGACACGCGAAAGCTGCTGTTTGATTTGCTCGATTGCCGCCCCGAGCTGGGCGATCGAGCCGTTGTGGGGATCGTGTGATGAGTCGTCCATCAATTGAATTTCCATGGGGTAAATGAAGTCTCACGCAAAGGCGTGGAGGCGCAAAGGACAGACGAGCAAAACGCGACCGATAAACGCTGATCCGGCTACAAACAGGAAAGGAAATTTCGGCAAGTGGATTAGTGCTTATTAGGGGTTCAACCGCGTAACGGTTTCATCTTTGCGTCTTTGCGTAAGCTCCTGTCAGCGGTTTAAGGTTTGATTGACGTTTTCAAATTAGCGTTGGTAAATCGGCAGGCAGGCGTTATCAAGTTGCAAGATGATCAAGTTCAGCGCTGTCGTGTAAATGGGGCCAACGTAGCCTTGCGTCCATTCGACACCGGTTTTGTCGCCCAATTTCACTTCAGCGGCTTCACGAAGGAGCTTGGCTTGTACTTCGTTTCGGTAACGTTCCCACTTTTCTCCGCCTTCGCGGTACTGGACCTGAGCATAATAGAAATGGGCGTAATGCCAATGGCCGTAGCTGTTGCGGTTATCTAAACCCAAGTTTTGCTCGCAATACTTCATCATCCGCGGCACGAGATCGTTGTCGTACTGCCCGGCGTTGAACAGGCAGGCGATTGCCGCCGCGGTGATGGCGGGTCGCCCGCCGCCGCCTTTCGAGCTGTATTGCACTCCACCCTCGGGAAGCGTGCAGTCCTTAATATATTGTACGGCCTTATCGATGATTTCTTTTGGTACAGGAATCCCTGCGTTGCGGCACCCGCGCAGGCCCTGAACTTGGGTAATGGTCGTGGAGCCTTCGTCGAAGCCACCGCCGTCTTTCGCACTGACATATCCCCAGCCCCCGGCTTGCGTTTGCGCCTGACCGGTGAACTGCACGGCGCGGGTCAGGACGTCGACCAACTCGGCACGGCGGTCTTCATCCTCTTCGTCGCCCAACACCTGCGATAGGAAGAGCATCGAGAAGCCGTGGCCGTACGTGTAGCGGTCGTCGCGTACTGGATCGCCAATGAGGCCGTTGGGGCGGCTTTGGCGGACGATATAGTCGACAGCGCGACGGATGTTGTCGGCATATTTGCCCTGGGTGGCCGTCGAGCCCTCACAGAGAAATGCTATGCCGGCCAGTGCGGTCATTGCGGTCGGATAACGGCCTTGTGCGGTCCAATGCCCCAGCTTGTGCTGGTTGTACGCCAGGTAATCGAGCCCCTCACGGATGACTTTCCGCGTGCGCGGATCGTCGACCCTGGCGCGACATTCGAGCACCGGCCCGAGTAGTGCCACGGCGCACAGACACACAATCGATGGCCGAGTGAAGCTGATCATGTTCAATTTCGATCTATCCGATTCCGTGACGGCTATGTTTTGAAAGCTTGCGGTTGGCATGCCGCGCTTTAGCTTCAATCGTCATCTGTGTCCGCGGATTGGGGTTGTGCGGGAGTTGGTGCATTTGGCGCCGCCGCCCTGTTTGCCGGCTGAGGTTGTACCCGCAATTGCCGCTGTTGCAGCGCAGGATTGGGGACCGGTCTTTCCAGGGCTCCGCGCAGGGCGTTCGACATCTGTTGACCGACGCCGCGTAGACCTCGCTCCGCGGTGGTGCGGGGAGCTTCCAGGTCGTCGTTCGCCGGGGGCTGTGGCGGTCGTGGGCGGTCGGTCATCGTCAATTGAATCTTACCGGCGCTCATTTCCACGTCCACTATGGGACGCGAATCCGTTTCACCGCGAATACGGAAACGCGTGACCGACGTATCGGGCAAGGCGTCGTTTCGGTACACCGTTTGGCCGGTTCGCCGATCGAGACAGAGCACGCGAAGTTGCGAGCCGCCCCCGCTGGTCGAGTTGCGAATCAGTTGCCGGTCCGCAAAAACCAGCAGGGGAATATCGGGCGGCTGCTGCATCACGATCCCGCGATTTCGTACCAGAGCCGGCCCCGGCCAAAGCGACTCACCCGTTTTTATGCTGAACGCATACACCAGGCCATTGATCAAAGGATACTCCGACGGATGCCCGATCGGTTTGTATTGCGACTGCCAATGGCTCGAAATAAACAAATAAAGCTGATCGCCGAAACGGAGCGTTTGTATCGCCTGCAAATCGTTCGTCGGCTCCAGTTGCCGGTTAACGGTGGCGCGGCCGCTCTCGACATCGATCAAATGAAATGCACCGGAGGGTTCGAACACTGCGAACGCATTGGGCTCAATCACCGATACACGGGCGGTGATTGGGAACTCCTCCTGGTAGACCGTCTTTTGTGACCAAATATCGGTTACTGTGATCGCAATGACGCGCTTGTTGCGACTGGTGTTGAAGCTAATCTGCGCGACGTTGCGGCCCGCCGTGATCAGCCATTCGTTCTTGGGCAGGTCGCGCTTGCCCAGAAGCTCGCCGTCGCGCACACGAACCACGTACGCCACGTGATTGCCCACGTCCGCAGCGAACGCCAACTCACTGTCGCCAAATAACTCGCAACCAACCGGTACATCGTTCTGCGCCCAGAGTGTGACTCCGTTCAAGGGGTCGACGCATTTAAGTTCATCTTGATCTTGAAACACGACTCCGTACGGTGTGACCGGCCCCAACGAACCGCCAAGGTTGCTGGAAATGCCGGCCGGACGCCTTCGGCCCGACCAAGCGTTATACACAGGTGGCCGACTTGTGCGAATCGGGGCGCTGGAAGGACCTCGCCGCAAATGGACGGAGTCCGTGGAGAAATCGTCCGCAATCCGATTCGGCCAGAGCGGGTCGCCATCCGCGTTCGGCGAATCTTGCCGCGAGTCGAGGGCCATGACCTGACCGCCAAGTGTTACGAGCATTAGATCGCCCAATCGTGCACCATGGATAAAACTGGTGTCGCGTGATGTATGCGCGAACCTGCTATGGTCCACGGGCCAATGCAGGATGTCGTCTCCCAAGCCGTTACGGGCTACGATCTCGGAGCCGTCCATCGCGACGAACCACTGCGTATCCGAATAGTCGGGCAAAAAATCCTGCTCGATGCGCAGCTGACGGTACCCATTTTCACGTCGGACAGAGGGCCGGGTAGGCCGCGCCCGTTTCTGCGCCGCTTCGACCGCGGCCATTGACACTAATTCCGCTTCTACGTGCCCCCGAGGCCATTGGAGACGCTTGACACCGCTCGACGGCGCTGATTTAGAGCGTACCTTGGACACTAATTCCCTAGCGGCGGATTGCACTGCCGGTTCGGAGGAGCTGACGAGTTGCAGCAACTCAATTTCCGCCTCCTGCAAGTGTCCGTGATCAACCTGAAAATTGGCCAGCGCGAGGCGAACTTCGTCAGCTCCAGGCAGCTCTCCCAGATGGGCCAAGTAATGCCGCAAGTCGGCAGCGGTGAGTGACTTATCCAGTGCCGGTCGGCGCTGGGCAAGTCGCTGGGTAATCGTTTCACGTTCCTCAGGAGTCGCCGCCGACCATATCGCTGCTAACTGGCTTGCGATCCAGCGGTCGCTACGCACGGTGTAATGATCATCCAGCTGAAGGTAGGCCGGCTCCTCGGCAGTGAAATCGGCCAGCTTCAAATAAGCATCCCAGGCAGTTAGACGTTCGTCTGGTGTGTCCTGCCCAGCGGCCATGATCTGTAATAGCTGAATTTGCTGATCGCGCGTCCGGATCAAGCGTGAGATCAGTGGCACATCGGGACGGTATGTGTCGTAGTCGCTCGCTAAACCCTGAAGCAATGCCTCGGCCAACATTTCCTGATTGACGACGTCCTCGGGCGCAAGCTTCAGCGCGTGTTTGAGCAGCTTGATGGCACCCGCTTTGTCGCCCGCGGCCCCTTTGATTTCCGCCAGTTCGCGGAGTGCGCTCGGATCATCCGGGTTGTCTGCCAAGGCCGATTCTGTTCGCTTCTGCAGCAAATCAAGTTGCTCGAACTTGTCGAGCAAGACCGGCGATTGAGAGATGACGCTGCCGCGGCAACAAATCAAGTTGCCCAGCGAGAGTTCAGGATTCGCCGGCTCGTCATTCGAGATTTTTCCAGACGCCATATTGATCTCGGCAATCTGGCCCGATGTAAGTGGCAAATAGTATCGGCCCTGGCTGACATATCCCTGGCCGGCCGGCAGCACGTTGGAAGGTAGCGCAACACTCTCCTGCTTCCATGCGGGGGCGCCATCGGAAAGTCGTAGTCCCTGCACGTTTTGGCTTCCGATGAGTAGAACTGTTCCGTGATCCACGCCGCCGACAAATAACGCGTCGCTTTGGCGGCGTTTCCAAAGAAGTTTACCGGTGTGCAGATCGACGCAATGTAGCTCCGCCGATTCGGGCGGCGTCAACAACACACGATCGTCTGCGATAATGGCCGAGTTATCAAGCCATTGATCGTTCGTGCGCAGGAGTTGCCCGTGAACTTGTTGTTGTTGCCATTGGTTACGAGCTTCGGCTGCGGTCTGGGCTTTGCGCGGGTAGCGATAGACCCAGGCAAATTCGCGCTTCACGACGTCGATTCCAATCGCCGCGCTGGCCGCCGTCGGGCAGACCAGGATTCCACTCGAATAGGAGGGAGACGCCCCGGCGCGACGCCGGACCGGATCGAGTGCGATTCCCTGCTCTAATCCAACAAGTTGTTGCTGCCATTCAACGTGGCCAGTGGAAGGATCGAGAGCCAACAGGTAGATCGCGCCACGAATCTCCGCCATTACGTAGAGCGTGTTGTCGACGGCCAAAGGTGGACCGAGAAAAAACGCACCGGCAACCGGTCCCGTTGTTCCACTGCCATCTAACTCCCAAACGAGTTTCCCCTGCGTAGCCAAGTCGTAAGCGGTGAGTTGATTCGAGATATTCAAATTTTCGATCAAGCCTCCCCGGCCGAAAACGGCATTCACTTGCCACGGTGGAGTGTCATCGTCGCGCGATGGCTGCATGCCGCGCAGCACAAATACGCGAGAACCGTCGCTGGAGAGCGCGGTGGCCAGGGCATCATCCCACATGCGTTCCTCCAGCGGCCGACTTTGAGCCGCTAATTGATCGTGGTCGATGCCAGGGGTAAGATCGGCCGGCGCGTCCTCATTTTCAAGCTCTTGTTCGTCGCGTGTTTCCCACACCCGCTTGCCGGTTTTCCAATTGATGGCGACTATGTTTTCCGGAGTCCGCATGACGATCACATCGCCCGCTGCGATCGGTCGCGCGCTGGGGATTGCCACGACATTGCGCCGTAAAAAATCGTCGGCTCGGCTCGTCAAAAATGATTCGATCGCCGGGTCGTTAACGACGCGAGCTTCCCACCGTGGGCGCAAATGCGGTTCTCCGCCCGCAGATTGAACGTTTCGCGAAGCGTCGCCGTGCAGCGTAAGCCAATTATGGTTGGTCGGGGCGGTTGTCTTGACCTCGCCGACTAAACCCGTGAGCCATCGCAACGGATCGGCGCCGGCTGCCGGCAGCGCGACGGACTTGCCGGAGAGTGTTAGCTGGCTCGATTTGTTTCCCTCAGTCAGCGCATGGATAATGGCCGCTGCCGCATCAGGCTGACCGGCAGCCAATTGGTTGATCGCGGCAGCTAACGATAGCTGCGGCTCGAAACGTGCCGCAGCTCGCGGCGTGTTGATGAGCTCTTGGTAGAGTTGTGCGGCCGCTAAGTAATGACCTTGGTCTGCCTCCATTTGCGCCAATACGAACGTTGCTTCGTAACCCGCGGCCGTGTGGAAGAATTGGCGCACCACCGTGGCAACACCGTCGCGGTCACCGGAGTTCAAAGCAGCGTCAAGTTGACGACGAGCCGCGGGACCTTCCAACGCCTCATAGGCGTCCCGCCCTTCCGGCGGAAGGTCACCGATCATTTGCAGCGCGGCTGCCTTTAATCCAACTTGATCGTGTTGATCACCCGATCGTTCAAGGAATGAGTCCTCCTCACGGGCGAGAATTCCTTGCAAAAACGGTAATGCCTCGTGGTACTCATGCTCTTGAAGTCGCTCACGGGCGCGGCCGACTGCACGCGAAAGTGCGCGATCGGTGGGCAAATACACCCCGGCGACGGAGTCTAGTTCATCGGGTTCGGAGCCGGCGGCGCGTCCATTGTAAATCTGGGGCGGGCGAACGACTTGCTGTCCGATGACAAGTGGCGTGATGGGCAGGCCAGCAGCAAGCCAGCCTAGGACAACAGTCACCACGAAACGAAAGCGGCGATCGAGTGTGACCCTGCATCGAACCTGCAAATGAAGCAATTGCATAGCGATCCTTCGGGCCTGGGGATGGCCGACCGGCAACCGCGGCCATACAGCCGGGCGGCATCGGCGAGAATTACTTCCGGAAACCCGACCGATTAGGGAGCGGGCTCCGGCTAGGCATTTCCTAAGTCCTGCGACTGTTTAGAGTGTGTTCCGAGCCGGACGGTTCCGCCTGCCATGGTGTTCGCCCGCCGAGCCGCAATTGCCACGTAACCTAAAGCCATATTTAATCTTACAGCCTTTCGCGATTCGATCAAGCTGCCTGTAAGTACAGGGCAGAGAGCAGGGAGCAGAGGGGCGGAGTCGGATGTCCGAGACGCTCCCAGCCCCCGGCTCCCAGCCCCCGGCTCCTTGCTCCCTACCGAAAACCGCCGTTTTTATCGGCAATTTCCGCATTTTCCGACTTGTGTTCGAGTACCAGCACGCTTTAATTTGCACCATCACAACGCACGGATAAAGGTACGTTGTACGGTTTAACGACCCTTTTTAAGCACCCAACTGTCTGGAGGATTCAATTCAATGGCGAAGGCCACTACCCCCAAGCCGCCGACAAAGACCGAAGTCTTCTCGAGCGATTGCCGAGGCGACCGGCCTGTCGAAGCGCGACGTCAGCAACGTATTCGATGCGCTGGCAATGATCAGATCAAGAAGGCGCGTCAGCAGCCGCGGCGGATCGCGTACGTTTACGATTCATGGCCTGGCCAAAATCGTCGTACAGCACAAGCCAGCGACCAAGGAACGCCAGGGCACGAATCCGTTCACCGGCGAGCCGACCATCTTCAAAGCGAAGCCGGCACGCAACGTCGTGAAGATTCGTCCGCTAAAGAAGCTCAAGGATATGGTGTCGTAATCGGCGCGAAGTCTCGAAGAGGCTCGCACCCATCGGGCAACTGGCGTCACGGCGCCGTGTTATCCGAGACGACAGATACGCCGAGTTGCTGTTGGGAATTCCCGACGGTGCTCGGCGTTTCTTTTTTGGTCGATATGGTATGCGGGCGCTGCGCGCTGAGCATAGTGCAGCGGAAGGGCAAGGCACCTCAGCCTCGCGCGGGCGTTCAAGTCATGCATCTGACTTCAAGAACACCGCACTGAGTGGTGGCAGCGTTAGCGTCAGCGAGTGCATTCGACCGAAGCACGGAACGGGTGACGACTCGACGCCGCCGAGGTTTCCGTGGCCGCTGCCGCCGTGTTCGTTGGCGTCGCTGTTCAGCAGCTCGCGCCAAAATCCGCCACGTGGCGCACCGACGCGATAGTTGTAACGCGGCACGGGCGTAAAATTACACACGACTGCGATCTGTTCGCGCCCCTCGGGCGACTTCCGCAAAAAACTAATCACGCTCCGATCAGCGTCGTTCATATCAATCCATTCGAAGCCGCTCGGGTCGCAATCAAGCCCGTGCAGCGCCGGCTCATTCCGATAGGCTTCGTTCAGCGCCACTAACCAGCGGTTTAACGCAAGCCGTTGGGGATCATCGGCCACGTCCCAGGGTAGGCTATCGTCATGGCGCCATTCCTCCCACGGTGCCAACTCGCTACCCATGAACAGGAGCTTCTTTCCCGGCGATGCGTACATGTAGGCCAAGAGCAGTCGCAGGTTGGCAAACTTCTGCCACTCGTCGCCTGGCATCTTCAAGAGCAGCGCCCGTTTTCCGTGCACCACCTCGTCGTGCGAGAGCGGGAGAACAAAGTTTTCGTTGAATGCATAAACCATGCGGAAGGTCAGTTGGCTGTGATGGAATTTACGGTGCACCGGGTCTTCCGACATGTAGGAAAGCGTATCGTGCATCCACCCCATATCCCATTTCAGTCCGAAACCGAGCCCGCCGACATACACGGGACGCGAAACCATCGGCCAGGCCGTCGACTCCTCGGCCATGGTCTGCACCTCTGGATGCCGCGCATAAACTGCGGTATTGAATTGGCGCAGAAAGTCGATCGCTTCGAGATTCTCGCGGCCGCCATACTTATTCGGTATCCATTGGTCCGGTTGACGCGAGTAATCGAGGTACAGCATGCTGGCCACCGCGTCGACGCGAATGCCGTCAATGTGGTATTCTTCCAGCCAATACATCGCATTGCTAATCAGAAAGCTCCGCACTTCGCTGCGACCGTAATTGAAAACATAGCTGTTCCAATCGGGCTGCACGCGTTGCCGCGGATCGGCGTGCTCATAAAGGTGAGTGCCGTCGAAATAGGCTAAGCCGTGCTCGTCGTGCGGAAAGTGCGAAGGCACCCAATCGAGAATCACGCCGATCCCTTCCTGGTGCAGGTGATCGATCAGGAATTTGAAATCTTGGGGCGTACCGTAACGGTTCGTGGGGGCGAAGTAGCCTGTGGTTTGATATCCCCATGAGCCGAAGAAGGGATGCTCCATGACAGGCATCAACTCCACATGCGTAAATCCCAATCGGCGCACATGGTCCGCCAGCTCTACGGCAAGCTCACGGTAATCCAGGGATCGATTGCCTTCCTGAGCGACCCGCCGCCACGACCCCAAGTGCACCTCATAGATCGATATCGGCGAATCGAGTCGATTGCGTTCACCGCGAGACGACATCCAAGCGTCATCCCGCCACTCGTACTCAAGATCCCACACGACCGAGGCACGTCCGCCGCCCGGTTCCTCTCGAAACGCAAGCGGGTCCGCTTTATCGACTTGATAGCCGTCGACCCGGGACACAATGTGGTATTTGTAGGCGGTGCCCGATTGGATATTCGGCACGAATCGCTCCCAGATGCCGGAGCTGCCGCGCTCGGTGAGTGAATGCGAGCTTTTGTTCCAACCGTTGAATGCGCCCATCACGGAGACAACTTTGGCGTTCGGGGCCCAGACGGCGAAATAAGTGCCGGAAACTTCCTCCTTGCCAACGACGTGCGCACCCAGCTTCTTCCAAAGATCGTAGTGGGTGCCTTCGTTGAAGAGGTGCAAATCGTCATTGGTCAACAGTGTGAAGTTCTGCCGGGTTCTTTCCGTTTGGCGCGCAAATGAAGTACTCATGTTGTGGTCTCTTCCGCGGAATATCCGCAATATTGCCGGATGCCTTCCAGCGGGATGCTGATCCAGTCGGGACGATTGTTAAGTTCGTACCGCAGCTCGTACAACGCTTTTTCTAACAGGTAGGCGCGAAGCAATGTCTCAAGCTGGGCTCGGTCCTTGGGCAGAAATCCGCCAGGTTCAGCAGCCTCTAAATAGCTGCCAAGAAACACCGCAGACACCCACGCCGACCAGTAACTTGCCCAATGTTCGATCGGTACCGTCGAATGCTGCATGATGAGCGCCGACGTTTGGCCCCGCGGCGCTGCGTGCGCCGCGTAATGAAACGAGCGCAACATCCCGGCAACATCTCGCAATGGGGAGGCTTTAATGCGGCGCTCGCTCACGGGCCGTTCCGGCTCCCCTTCGAAGTCGATGATTACAAAGTCGGTGCCCGTAAATAGCACCTGTCCCAGGTGCAAATCCCCGTGGCAGCGGGTGCGTCGGGCATCGATGAGTCCATGCATCAGCTCCGCAAATTTCGAGTAGATCGAATGTTCACAGTCGACCATTTGCTGCACTTGAGTCTGAACCTTACCGTCCAGTCGATGCAGATGAGAGCGAAACAGCTCTAGCGTCGAGCGCGCTTGCCCGCGCATCGATTGATACAAACTGCGTTGATAGAGCCGTGTGAATGGTTCGGGTGAAAAAGCGCTTCCCCCGTCGGTTTGTGACAACGCCACGTGGAGCTCGCCGGTCCGCTGCCCGAGCGTCTCCGCCCACGAAAGAAAACCTCCGATCATGTGTTGAGCCAACGGAGGAGGTTCGATCTCGCACAGCTCCAAGATCGGCCGCTGCGCATCGGTTATTAGCGATTGCACCGCTGTTTCAACGTCGGCGCCGGCAGTATCAAACTCGTCCAGTGCGGCTGTCTGGACGCGCTCGAAATAGCGATTGAGTTCGTCCAACGTATAGGTCCACGCGTCGCCCGCGTTGGAGACGAACTCGTGTAGAATCCCGAGCGTGAATTGCCGACCGGATTCGCTGCGATACTCCAACGCGCCTGCCACTCCCGGGACAATTGGCAAATCCTTGTTCTCCGTGAGCTGCCGGCCGATCTCTAAGTCCGGATTGACCCCGGGCGTCACACGACGGAACAGCTTGAGAATGAACTGCTCATCGAACAATGCCGACGTATTACTCTGTTCGCCGCCGTGCACGCTCGGATTCAATGCCTCGATTGGCCCTTCCGCGATCGAATCAAACGCTGTCGTCCGGGTTCCGTGGATTGTTCCCTGAATTCCGCGCAAGTGACCTCGGTTCGAGATCGTCGACAGTAAATGTGTCCAAAATTGCGGTTCCCAAGTAGCTTCGCACAAGGTGAAAGTATCCGTCTCATCAACTCCCACAACGCGAAGAATTCCCGCCCGAGGATGCGCGAGCAGCAGTTCATTTGCCGCGGCTTCGCTGAGAAACGTCAACGGAATACTGTAGGCATCCGGTTCGCCGTCGGCATAGTTGGCACTGATCAGCACCAAGTACAACGGCGCCGATGACGCCTCGGTTTTCAGAACGAACGAGTCGATGAGATCGACCAACTGCAGGGTGCGCGCCTTCCCGGCAAACCAGCGTTGGCGTTGCAAATAGGGTTCCAAAGCTTCGCCCAGCAATTTGCGACCACGACCCTTGAACAGCTCGTCAATTTCATTGCGGATGCGGACCGTTGGCAGGGGATGTTCCCCGTCGTCCTTCGACTCATCGCGGCATCCAATGCAGAACCAAAAGAACCCATGCGGCCCCAACGACAACCGGTACGGTTCATCGCCAATGACGGGAAACGAGGTACGCCCAAAGAGCTCGGAGGGTGTCTGCCCTCGGTAGTACGACAGGTCGAGCTCGACGCACTGCGAAAGTCGCGAGAGATTCGCAACCACCAGCAGGGTTTCGGCCTCTGTTTCTCTGATGAAAGCAAAGACCTTGGAGTTGTTCGAGGAGAGTGCCTCAAAGGTTCCATTGCCAAATGCCGGAAACTGCTTACGTAGGTCCAGAATTCGCCGCGTCCACCAGAGCAAGGAGTGTGGATTCGCATGCTGTACTTCCACGTTGCGCAACTCGTAGTGGTATTCGGGGTCAATAATCACCGGCAAATAGAGTCCTTGTGGGTTCGCCCGCGAGAAGCCCGCATTTCGGTCGCTGCTCCACTGCATAGGGGTGCGAACTCCGTTGCGATCGCCCAAATAGTAATTATCTCCCATTCTGATTTCGTCGCCGTAATACAGAATCGGCGTGCCTGGGAGCGACAACAGGAGCGAATCCATCAGCTCGATCTTGCGGCGATCGTTCGACATGAGCGGCGCCAGTCGCCGCCGAATGCCGAGATTAATCCGCGCCTTCGCATCCAGTGAGAAAGTGCGGTACATGTAGTCCCGCTCTTCATCGGTGACCATTTCCAACGTGAGCTCATCGTGATTGCGGAGGAAAATGGCCCATTGACACGACGAAGGCAGCGCCGGAGTTTGCTCCAGAATGTCTACGATGGGTGAACGGTCTTCGCGCTCGACGGCCATGAATAAGCGGGGCATCAAGGGGAAGTGAAAATTCATGTGGCATTCGTCGCCATCGCCGAAGTAGGCGGCAGCATCTTCCGGCCATTGGTTCGCTTCGGCGAGCAGCATCTTATCGCCGAACTTTTCATCAGTGTGCGCCCGCAGTCGCCGGAGAAAGCCGTGCGTTTCAGGCAAGTTTTCGCAATTAGTCCCTTCGCGCTCGAACAAGTACGGCACCGCGTCGAGCCGCAGGCCGTCCACCCCCATCCCTAGCCAGAAGTCCACGACCTCGATCATCGCCGTGCCAACTGCCGGATTATCAAAATTGAGATCCGGCTGATGGCTGTAGAACCGATGCCAAAAATAGGCGCCGGCGACGGGATCCCAGCTCCAATTCGACGTTTCAAAATCCTGGAAGATGATCCGCGCTTCTTGGTACTTGTCCGGCGTATTGCTCCAAACGTACCAGTCGCGCCACGGCGAGCCGGGCGCGGCGCGGCGCGAGCGTTGAAACCACTCATGCTGATCCGAGGTGTGGTTCATCACCAACTCGGTGATCACGCGCAAGTCGCGACGATGCGCCTCTTCGAGAAACACGCCAAAGTCATCCAGCGTGCCATACTGGGTATTGACGCCCGTGTAGTCAGCGATGTCGTATCCATCGTCTTTGAGCGGCGATGGGAAAAACGGCTGGAGCCATATCGCCGTGACGCCAAGGTCCTGAATGTAGTCCAGCCGCGACGTTAAGCCGAGAAAATCGCCGATCCCGTCGTTGTTGCTATCTTGAAATGTGCGCACGTGAAGCTGGTAAACAATGGCGTCCTTATACCACGTGCTCACTTTCGTCGGACGCGCCGCCCGCGGTGCGGGTGCCGTGCGTGCTGCTAGTTCAGCGGTTGCCATACGAGCTCCACTCTCCTTGCCGAAACTTACAAGTAATACTCAAAATCGCGTTCGCTCCGCGAACGCTGCCGAATGCGAAAGATGTGTGCTGGGCTGCTTGTCGGATCGAGCTCTACGTAATTGCGATTTCCGTGCCACGAATACCGAGCATCGGTGAGCAAGTCGTGCATTTGATACGGCCGATCGTCCGGTAAACACATCTCCGCGAGCGGCAACTCGACCCAGGCTGATTGACGGTAGTGCGGATCGAGATTCACGATCATCAGCACAATTTCGGATCCGTCGGGCGCCGTCCGACTGTAACAAATGATTTCCTCGTTCTCGGCCGTGTGGAACTTCAGCTCGCCACGATGAGACATAGCCGGACTGTCGCGCCGGATGCTGTTCACACGAGTGATGAAGTCTTTGAGACTGTCGGGGCGTTCCAAATCGTGGTGGTGCAACTGATACTTTTCCGAGTTGAGATATTCTTCGCTTCCCGGTTCGCGGGGTGCAGACCAACCGTGTTCATACGGTGGTCCATAAATACCGTAGTTGCCGGCGAGCGTGGCCGCCAACACCAGCCGCGTCATGAACGCCGCCTGGCCCCCCACCTGTAACGACTCGGGCAGGATGTCCGGCGTGTTTGGCCACAAATTAGGGCGAAAGAACTCGCACACCGGAGGTTTGGCCAGCTCGGTGAAATACTTCGTAAGCTCCCACTTCGTGTCCCGCCATGCAAAGTACGTGTACGATTGCGAAAACCCGGCCTTCGCGAGTCGATACATCACCTTGGGTCGAGTAAACGCCTCGGACAAAAACAGCACTTCCGGCCAGTCGCGGCGAATCTCACCGATGACCCATTCCCAGAATGCGAACGGTTTCGTGTGCGGGTTATCGACGCGAAAGATCCGCACGCCTTTGTCGATCCAAAACAGAAAGACGCTTTTTAGCTCCTCCCACAACGATTTCCACGCCTCCGTCTCGAAATCGAACGGGTAAATGTCCTGATACTTCTTAGGCGGATTTTCCGCATATTGAATCGTGCCGTCGGGCCGTTTGCGAAACCACTCCGGGTGCTCGCGGACGTACGGATGATCGGGCGAACACTGAAAGGCAATATCCAGTGCGATCTCCAATCCATGCTTTTCTGCCGCCTTCACTAGCGCGACAAAATCTTGCATGGTTCCAAGTTCCGAGTGGATCGCCTTGTGCCCACCTTCCTTGCCGCCGATTCCCCAAGGACTGCCCACATCGCCCGGTTCCGCGGCCTCTCGGTTGTTGGGACCTTTTCGATGAGAGTGCCCGATAGGGTGCACTGGCGGAAGATAGAGAACGTCAAACCCCATCGACGCCACATACGGCAGGCACACTTCCACATCTTTTAGCGTGCCATGCTTTCCCTTTGGTCCGGCCGATCGCGGAAACATTTCGTACCAGGTACTGAAGCTCGCGCGCGGGCGATCAACAATTACAGTAAGTTCGCGACTTTCAGTGATGGCTATCGGTTCGTGCCACCGCGCCATCAGCACCGATAAATCATCGCTCTCGGCGATAGCGCTTGGTTGCGCTCTGCGCACTGTCACCGCGCAGGCGACGTTCCCATTCCCGCAACCATTCGCGGTCGCTCCCCTGACCGCGATCCGCGGCAAGATGCACCATTTTAGCGCCTGTCAGCAGATCCATGCCTACGTCCTGACCCGCCTCGACACGCTTCGCCAAGTCTCGTTTCCACGTGCCAAATTCATCGATCCAGCCGGCAATCTTGTATTCGTATGTGCCGATCTGGTCGACCGCGAATTCGCCCGTCCAACGATCGTTGACAAGCGGCCGCAGGGGTGTGCGTCGCCATTCACGTTCGTCTTTCGGCCGATAGAGCAGGGCGGCAGCCACCGCATCATGCCCGTCGGCAAAGATATCCGCCTTGACCACGACGGTGTCGCCGACAACGCGTTTGATCGGGAACCTGCCGCAATCGACTTGCGGTTCGACGTTCTCAATAGCCACACGCGAGCGTCCATCTGCTTTCGGCGGCGAAGTGGCTGTTGCCTGCGACATTATGGCATAAATTGGCAAACCGCATGCCTCGCGACACAGCGGCCAAGCAGGACGTTATTCGAAAAAACGATCGCAATCTTCAGTAAAACCGCCGCCGCCAACGACCGACGAATGGCAACGCATAGACCAAACTGAGTATGAGGCGATCAACTTCGTTAGTACCTTTTTAGGAGATGATCACCCTTGTGTTGCCATTCTTCGCCGACTTTTTCCATAAGGCAAGGCGAGCATTCGCGTTAATACGTGGTCCCACTTAGCCAGATGCAATCCGAGGCTGAAGTGATTGAATTCGGGAATACAGGTTATTTGACTCGTCCGAGAGGTTATCTCCCATATCACTATTATACAACAAAGTTGCAGCATGCCTTTTTAGCTAGATATCTAGTAAACTAAAAAATTAGCCATCTTCTCTGTCGTTGGCATATTGACGATTTGCTCGTATCAGATCAGCTCACACTTATGAACAAACACGTAGTCAGCGTCTCCTTCATTGTTAGTGCGATGGTAAGTGCAAGCATCGCCATCGCGGCCAAGCGGTCGACGCCGCCCGCGCGCGATCCGCACACACCGGGGTACGTCGTAGCGAAGGAGCTGCCCGATGGCGCAGTTCCGCCCGCCGACGTGGATGGAAACTTCATCATCGGGCCAACCCATCGCCCTGCGCCGGAAATGACCGCGCACGCAGATGTGCCACGGGGAACCATCTACAACCTCACGATGAAGTCGATGGATAGTAAGCGGTATCCGGGGATTGCTCGCGAACCGAACACGTTTGGCACGCCGGACCCCGCTGATCCTGCGAAACTTGTCGTCACGACCAGCCATCCGGCCCCTTATACTCGGCGCGTGGCCGTGTACGTACCCAAACAATATGTCCCTGGTACGGTAGCGCCGTTCATCGTCGGCGCCGACGGCCCGGACCCGTTGTTATTCACCGCGCTGGATAACCTCATCGCAAAGCATCGCGTGCCGGTGATGATTGCTATCTCGATTGGCAACGGCGGCGGCGACGCGCAGGGCAGCGAACGCGGCCTGGAATATGACACCATGTCTGGCAAGTACGCCGAGTTCGTCGAGCGCGAGGTGCTGCCGCTCGTCGAAAAAGAGTGCCACGTGAAATTGACCAAGGACCCCGACGGCCGCGCTACGATGGGATGCAGCTCTGGCGGGTCCTGTGCACTCGCCATGGCGTGGTATCATCCCGAGCTTTACCATCGCGTGCTCACTTATTCGGGCACGTTCGTTAACCAGCAGTGGCCGCACAACCCGGAGACTCCGCACGGCGCATGGGAGTTTCACGAACACCTGATTCCCAACAGCCCGGCCAAGCCGCTGCGAATCTGGATGGAGGTTGGCGACAGCGACCTGCTGAACCCGAACAGCATGCGCGACAACATGCACGATTGGGTCGTGGCCAACGAAAACACGGCCAAAGCGTTGGCTGCCAAGAGTTACCATTATCAGTTCGTTTTCGCCCGCAATGCCCGCCATTGCGACGCCGGAGTAAAACGACAAACGCTGCCCGAAGCATTGGAATGGCTCTGGGGGGGGTATCCGGATGCAACGCCGTCGGACTCAACCTCTGATTCCCCATAAGGCAGGCAAGCACCACATTGCCACTGCTAACTTTTTAGCAGTCTCAGTCGTGGTACATTCCCGACTATGTGTCATTGTGGTTGAAGGAATGCTCTTGGATCAGCCAAAGAGCGCAAAATTCCCCCCCTAGGATTTTGCGCACTTGTAGCGATTTCGACACACCTGTTCTTGGGAGTAGTGCGCGCGGGCACGGGCTCGGCAGCGGGCGGAATTTTGAGTCGCATGTGCGAAGTCGATTTTTTATTGCACAATTCGGTGAGCCGGAGAGCGCTCGGTTTGGTGTTTTGATCTGATGGCGGAAGGGTTTGCGTCATTGCGGGAGACTCGTGCATTGGGGAATTTACTTCGGGGGCGTGTTGCAAAATGGTTTTGAGTTGGCGTCGGGATAGGGTTCGATGCGTGTGCGCAGCGGGAGCGCATGCGCGGCATCCTAATTTGTAGCAGGCACGCTCCGCCGTGCCGTAGCAGCGATTGTGGCGATGCTTTTGTCGGTTCCGTTACGGCACACGGAGTGTGCCTACTACAATGCGGTCGAGCTACAGTTTTTCGTCGTTCTCCTTGATTTCAGCGTAAAGTGAAATGCAGGGCCCCGATCAGCGGACCGACGGCGCACACTTCTAGCGGAGCGTCCACGGTTGGCGCGATTCGCCCTGGCCGCGACTATCTGATGACGCGCGCTATTTTGCCTTGGTCCTCACTTCAACCGCGTGGGCGCACGGTGCTGCTTCCTTAGGGCCGGGGTTGTTGTAGCAACGGGAGTCACTACAACGGCCGGCGTGTACAACGGGCAGCGGCGACCACAACGGTCATTTCACGGGTGCGAGCTTAGCAAATACTGAACATCTGTTCAATACTCGTTTTCGGCCACTTGGGATTTTTTTTGCTATGTGGTCACAAGCTCGCCAGTTAGGACGTTGACGTGCAAATCGAAGGTTTAGGCCGCAAGCCAATGACGGCAAAGAGCACTGGCATAGCCAGTGGCACCCGGCGCCATGATGGCCATGTCGGTGTAATCAGTCACATTAAATGCTTCTCCGCTGTCGCCCACATTGACCACCTTGGTGCCAATTCCCGTCTCGGTGACATGGAATCCATAGTCAGAAGCCACATTGCCGCCGGAGAGGTTGCTGCTCGTGAAGAAGGTGGCAAACGCCACACTCATAAACTGGGCGTCGACTTTCGGCGTGCCCTTGAGCTTCTTCTTGAAGAACTCGTTCTTGGAACGAAAAAGGGGTCAGAACTATTTATTAAATCGTTCTGACCCCTTTCCCTATTCCGGATCGTCCGCGCCGTGGCCACTTTCGCGGCCAAATTCCAAGCTTTTGGACGCTCTGCCCGCCGTCACGCTCGCGTTTCCAGTTGGCAATCATGCAGCCCTCGAATCGTTCTTCCGTTCCTGTCAATAACTTGGGTTTCGTACTTTTTTTGTACCACCCGGTTACCAGAAATCGTACTCTATGACAATCTGGCCGCGTTTTGCAGTGCCAGGCAGGTACTGTACAACTGCATTGGCGTGGTAGAAATCATGCGGTTGGTATTGGGAGATTTTTCCAGGGCCCACAACGAGCTGCGTATTGTCCCATGGCAATATTAAGGTAGCAGTGCCGTCGAGCTCTCCTTCGACGCGTATGGTTAGACCGTTCACGTCGTCATCTTCGCGAGTTGTGGTTAACTGTAGTGTTTGTTTGCGAGCCAATTCCGATCCCTGGATGACGAATCTTGGCCATGGGCTATACCACAAAGCGGCCCCAAGCAATAGTACGACCACTGATAAGGCCAAAAGTAGTTGTTTTAAGCTGTACTTCATTCCGTTGATTGCCAAGCTACTGGTGAAGGATTGTTTATGCTGCTGCTTTGTCGACGTGCGGAAATATAGCGCTATGGGTTGAGCCGAGCATCATTTACCCGTTCGGGCGACCAGGTCTATTGGGTCCCCCAAATCCGCCGCAGCCTGGCTTTGTCTGCAGAAATCCTCGACGCAACGCGTCTTGACATTGATGGAAGCAACTCACGTCGCCAAACGATCCGATACTTGCACCGACTCCGTTATTATACCGATCTCTGCAAGTATCTCCCGGCGGACCTTTACCGCATTGCTCGTGGATATCGGCAATAGCGATCGCTGTAAATTCGCCCAAGTCTTTTGACATGCAGCAACTCCAAATGCAGTGGCGCATTGCCTCTTCGTACCCCCGTTAAATAACTTCGACTCACGTCTAGCAATATCCGCGCAATCGCCTCCTACCTTACATTTCGGAACCGAGAAATCAGCCAGGCAAAACGGCTCCATTATCATCACCCGTGCGATCTTCTGTAGCTATGCAGCAATTTGCGGCGGTTCCACCGGGACAGTGAAGTAAAGGGGACGGGGATCATATTCGCCAGAAACGATCCCCGTCCCCTTTACTTCGTACATATCAACTTCACTTGTCTCGCGGGATGAAACCGGGGACGCCGGTCTCGACAACGGCGTTGAACCTGACCCGCAACTTGATTCCTTCGGAAATCTCGCGGACGGCATCTTCGGGAATGGCCGAGACTTCAAAGTTCTCCCTGATGCGGCTGGGATTTTTTGAGGTGGTCAGGGGAGCCGTCCCGCGTTGGATCGCCCAGGCGAGCAAGACCTGTGCCGGCGTCTTGTTGACTCGCCGGGCAATGGCGGTGATGACAGGATCTTTCAGCAAGTTGGGTTCGCTGCTATGCCCCAGTGCCGCGAAAGCTTGCAGCACCATGCCATGCTTTTTGCAATAGTCCAAAAGGTCCCATTCCGGCAGATACGGATGAGATTCGACGTGAATGACTGCAGGCTTGATCCTGCCGGCTTCAAAAATCTGTTGCGTCTGTTCCAGGCTGACGTCGGACAACCCGATGGCCTTACACTTGCCTTCATTAACCAGTCCCTCCAACGCACTCCATGTATCCAGCAACGTCACCCCTCGGTCATAAATCACATTGCCGTTCGCATCCCTCGGGTCTTGCTCCTTGCCGGGTTGGAAGGCAAAGGGGGTGTGGATGAGATAGAGATCGACGTAGTCGAGCTGTAGTTTCTTGAGACTGGCCTCGAAGGCGCTTTGCGCGTTCAGGACGATGATTGGTATTCCAAAGCTTGGTGATGACAAAGACATCCTCCCGCTCAATCTTTCCCGCCTTGAAGACTTCCTGCATTGCTTCCCCGACCTCTTTTTCGGTTCGGTAGCGTTCCGCAGTGTCGAGCAGGCGAAATCCTGTTTCCAGCGCCGCTTTGGTCGCGACTCGGGTTGCGACCGGATCGGGAATAAGTGTGCCGAAGCCGAGCGCGGGGATGGCACCGGATCCGTTGTTGAGCGGTATCTTCGTATAACGAAGGTCGTCGGTAGTTAGCATTGTTTTCTCCTTGGATATATTCCAAGTCTGTTGCGTTGCCGTGTCGGGAGACAATTGTTCCATGGCCGCGTATGACCTGCGTTCTCGCCGCAGATACGGTATCCAACATCTATTTCCGGGAAATGGGCCGCTTATTACCGCGGCGCCTGTGCTGTGCAATGGCCCAGACGCGGAGATCTCCGAAAAGTTTTGCGAGCGCGGCGGGCTGGTAGTGGGCGTTGATGCCGCTAGGGTTGGGCAGAACCCAAGCGTAGCTGCCCCCGAAGAGGGCGTTTTGGAGGCCGACACGGGCGTCTTTGATGCCGGAGATGATGCGGTAGGGGCCGATGCCGACGAAGGCGACGACGGTAGGGCGCCAGCGTTTGATTTTGGCTTCGAGACGCTCGCCGCCGGCGCGAAGTTCGTCGTCGGAGAGTTCATCGGCGCGGGCGGTGGGGCGTTCGACGACGTTGGTGATCCCAAATTTGAGGTCGAGAAGGAGGGATCCTTCAAAGGGGGAGAAGAGGCGCGGGGTGAAGCCGCCGCCATAAAGGGCAGGCCAGAAGCGGTTGCCGGGGCGGCCGAAGTGGCGGCCGATGGCGGCGGTGTAGAGTCCCGGGTTGATGCCGGCGAAGAGGACAATGAGGTTTTTGGCTGCGAGATCCGGGACGCGCTTGTTGTGCGCGGCGAGGAGTTGGGCTTTGGTAGGTTTCCAGGGAGTGGGCAATGTCCGACTCATAGGGCCGCCTCCTTGGAGGCGTCATCCGTGGGTAGCATTCCTATTCGCTCGCTCGAGTATCTGGACCCGGTAACCCCCACGCCGTTTAAAGTACACGATGAGGCCCAAGTAACAAACCAGCATGATGGCTGGCAAGATAGCCACGGCCGCGAGTGCATTTTTCTTCGCTGCTGCATCGATTGTTGAGATGGCGGCTTGCTCGCCCGCCGGCAATGCGGCCACTTTGCTAGAGTCGATCGCGTCGTATCGGCCGAAGATGCTCTCCTTTTCAACGATTACTTGCGTGGCCGCCGTCGGGTCTTGCTTCTTCAAACCCTCTGTGCTGTATTTGTCCTGCAGCGCTCCCAGGAAAACCATCCCGATCAGACCGACGCTAAGGGCGCCGACACCGCCGACCGCGTTAAGTGTCAGAGCGCCGCCGCGGGGCGATTGTTCCGCAACGACCCCCATCATGGTCGGCCAGAAGAAGCTCTTTCCGACACCGTACACGGTGGCCGCGGCCAGGATCATCAGGCCCGTAGAAGCATGCGACAGCAGCAACAATCCGCAAATCGCGATCGCCGAACAAATTGTGAGCGTGCCCAGCGGCGAGAGGGCACGGACGATTGGTCCTGCCAGGAACCGCAAGACCATCATGATCGTCGACGTGTAAACCAGCACCCAGCCGGCCTGCAGTCCGAGATCTTTCATGGGCGGCTCCATGAGCGAAGTGATCCAACTGTCGGTGCCGAGCTCAGTTGTCGCCAACGGGATCATGATCAGCAGGATGATAATGAAAAATGGCCGGCCAATCGTACGGACATATAAGCCGAAGCCGATCGATGTGATCGCAATGAGCGCGATCTTTAGCGTTAACGACCATTCGAACACCCGGCCGACTTCCATCCAAATCAGACTGCTCGTGATGAGCGCTCCGGCAAAACCGAATTCTTGGAGCATTTCTCGATAGGGCACACCGGCCGCAACGCGTTCGTGGATCGGAAACGTGCAGAATACGAGCATAGCCGCGTAGCATAGCACCGGGATGAGAATCAGCGCAATCTTATATTGCCAGCTCGTACTCGGCCCCATCGCCAGGGCGAGCAAGCCGCCGAGCACCAATCCGGCCGGCCACCCCGCATGCAGCATGTTCAGCCATTTCGTTTTCTCCGTAGGGAACTGAGTGGCGACGACGGGGTTCGCCACTGCTTCCACAATGCCGTTGCCAAGCGCCAGGATGAACGTACCGATATAGAGTGGCCAATACCCTTTGGCCATGACGAGCAAAATCGTGGAACCAGCCTGGCAAAGAAACGCCAGCACCATCGAACGACCGTAGCCGATTTTGTCGACGATCAGGCTAAAGAGGATAATGCTTATCGAGAAGGGCCAGAGCCCCACACCCAGGATTTCGCTTTGCTGTGTTTTTGTAAGGCCGAACTCTTGGCCCCACTCGTCGATGACGAACGAGCGCACCACGAAACCGAAGGCCGTCGCCACGACCGCCGCGAAGCAGCCCCAAAAAAGCAATTTTCCACGCGAAGTGTTCAACCGCCTGCTCTCGAAATCGCGTCCCGCGGAACTCGCAGAAGATTGCTCGCAAAGTTAAGCCGGGCGTAAGTCGGTGTCAACGTGCATGCCGCCTTTTACGGGCCGACGGAGAGTGAGGCTGTCCAAACTGTTGCGATCCGTAGTCGCTCCGCAAATATGATACCACAGCCATGCTTGTGCCTCCTGTCATAATCCCGCTACTGCTACTAGCGGGGGTGGGTAGTTGCAATTTGGATCACGCCAGACTACACAATACGGCTTCGGCCGGTGCTGCTCGGCATCACGATACATCTCAGGCAGGACAGGCGCCGCGAGGGATCGCCGCCGGCCGATGACTTACCTCTCTTCGCTCAGATGGCAAACGTGCCGGATTCCAGTAGAGGCGGATGTAAAAAGTAAGAAATCAAGTCTCCATACCGCCATGCAGACGGCCATCTTGCCACGCAATACTTTTTGGCTGTTGCTGCCGCCCATCGCGATGTGCCTGTTGGACAACGGTATAACCCTCTATGGTCAATCGAACGCCTATTGGAACGGTAACTATGCAGACGTAAACGAGCTGTCCCCTTCGTTCGCCCACTTCTTGTCGATCCACCCGCTTGCGTTTTTGGGGGCAGTCCTGTTGTGGATTGTAATTTTCTCGACCCTCATTCTGTTATTGCCGGAAAAACTTGGCCTGATGCTGATGGTTGCCATTGTGATCGCTCACATGGCCGGCGCCGCTTCCTGGTTGGTGTATCGCTTCCACTCTTACCAGTCGGGAAACCTGCTGGTTCTGGTGACGTCGGTGCTAATTGTCTTTGCGTTTAAAAGGGGCCAGAACACAGATGGATTATCTGCCTTCAACTGGGAACGAACCGGCTTTCCCAGTTGGGTACGTTGGCTGGTGATTCTCGGATTAGCTGCTATCCCTGTTTGGTGGTATATCATTCCACATTGAAACATTTGCTGGAAGATTCGGCGGCTTGGTCGGGAAATTGGCCGCGTGATTATTTGGCCCTCATTCCTATATTGTCATTGTCTGTCGGTGAATCTGGTTTTCCCGGCCTCAACTTTGACCAACTGCCGAATTGGCGGCGGGTCCACCGTTACATCCAGGGACTCTATCGTACTGCAGTCCTTACAGAACTATACTTACAGGCACGTACCAAATTGCGTTCGAACAACTCTCCAACCGTGAAGGGTGGGTAGCGACATGAAAAAAATGATTAGTCTCGTGGCGATTGTAGGTGTGGCTGGATTAATCGGCTGTGGGCAAACCAAGACAGGAGGCGAGGCCGAAACAACAAAGGCGGCGGCAGCCAACAAGGCGGCCGAGGCCGAATCTGAAAAGGCTGCCGAAACTAATAAGGCCGCGGAAGCGGAAGCGAAAAAGGCGGCCGAGGCCAAGGAGGCGGCTGAAGCGGAAGCTGCGAAAGCGGAGGAGGCTAAAGCGAAGATGGCCGCTGAGGCGGAAGCCGCTAAAAAGGCTGCCGACGCTGAAGCGGAAGCGAAGAAAGCGGCCGAAGCCAAAAAGGCTGCTGAGGAGGCTGAAGCGAAGAAAGCCGCTGTCGACGCTGAAGCCAAAAAAGCCGCTGAGGCTGACAAAGGAAAGGCGGCCGGTGAAGACGCCGCCGCGAAACCCGAGTAAGCAGGTGAGCGACGATATGGCAAAGCTGGTCGGCAGCGGCCATCGTCGTCACCAACGGCAACCGGTGGCCCGCAAAAGTCCAACAATCATATGAACGAGAACTACGTCGCGATGAATGGGCACACGCTCTCGATCTTGTGAAAGTGCGCAGCGATCACGACCTATGCACTTGGCAGAAGAAAAAAAGTTGGTCTTAAATTGCAAGTGGCAAGATTTGATTGTGGAAACTGGGTAAGGAAGAAACACTGACGAAGCACAGCGTAGTGGAGTAGTGGGGATCGTGGTCGGCGAAGCTTCCAAAATCGTTGAAACCGAGGCGCCACAGCAGCGGCTGTTGAGCCTTGACGCCTTGCGCGGCTTTGACATGTTCTGGATTATCGGCGGTGAGCCGATCGCCCACGCAGCCGCTGAACTCACCGGTTGGGCGTGGCTCGTGTGGTTTGCCGATCAGCTCCACCATCCGAAGTGGAATGGATTCGCGCTTTACGACCTAATCTTCCCGCTGTTTCTATTCATGGCGGGCGTCGCGATGCCGCTGTCATTTGAAAAGCGGCTGGAGCGCGGGGATGCGCGCGCCGAACTCTATCGGCATGTGATCGTTCGCGGCTTGATGCTTGTGCTGCTGGGGATGATCTACAACGGATTCCTCCGGTTCGATTGGCCAAACATGCGCTACCCAAGCGTTCTGGGGCGTATTGGCCTCGCTTACATGTTCGCTGCCCTTATCGTACTGAACACAAAGGCGCGGGGGCAGGTTGGGTGGATCATCGGCCTGCTAGCCGGATACTGGGCTATGCTGCGGTTTATTCCGGTTCCGGGTTACGGTGCTCATGATCTGACGCCGGGCCATACGTTAACCGACTACATTGATCGCTTACTCATTCCGGGCCACTTGTATCATGGCGACCGCGATCCGGAAGGTTTGCTCGCCACGATTCCCGCGATTAGCACCGCGCTGTTTGGCGCGGTTACCGGGCAATGGCTCAAAGGCAAGCACTACTCAGGTTACTTAAAAACAATGGCGATGGTCGTTGCCGGTATCGTCTGCCTAATTCTCGCTTGGCTATGGAACTTCGAATTTCCGATCAATAAGAACCTGTGGACGAGCTCCTTTGTGCTTCGCTGCGCGGGTTTGAGTCTGTTGCTCTTGGCGTTGTTCTATTTGGTGATTGACGTGTGGCAGTGGCGGTGGTGGGCATTTCCGCTCGTCGTGATCGGCAGCAACTCCATCCTTATCTATATGTCGAGCAGGTTTATCGACTTCGATTATGCAACGCATTTCTTTTTCGACGGCATTCTCCGAGGGACGGGTGCCTATCAGCCCATTTTGTGGGCCACGGCCGTAGTGTTCGTGAAATGGCTGTTCCTGTACCTACTCTATAAAAAACGAATCTTCCTGCGGGTGTGAGCAGGCAGTTACGGCCGGCAAGGTTTACCCTGCTTGTCAAAACTCGCTTCCTTGCGGCCTCGGTCATCGCCGTAACTTGGCTCGCAGCCGCCAGTTGCCGCTCAAAAAAGTGGTAAATTCTGTTGACTTTCAATCGTTCGCGCGTTCTAACAAGTGCGTGACTCAAAAAGTCGCAGCCCCGGTTGGCAGTTGTTTGGTTACTGCGGCCTTCGTTGCCGGGGCTCCCGCCTAACCCCGGTGACGAGCGCATGCAGGCATCCGCCGCTCTCCGCCGCTTGATGGTTCTTGGCGTTTTGGCGCACGCGTCGAGCGCTCTCGCGCAGAGCGAGCCGTTACACTCGCTCGTCGATAAGCTCTTATCTCCGGTCGGGGGAGTCTCACCGGCACTCGCAACTGACTCCGAGTTCTTACGGCGGGCGTCGCTCGATTTGATCGGCATGCCGCCAACCTCGGACGAGGCCCGCGCGTTTCTGGCCGATGCTTCCAAAGACAAACGTGTTCAGCTCATCGATCGGCTGTTCGCTTCGCCGCATTTTGTGCGACGCTTCGCCGAGGCGCTCGACTTGATGCTGATGGAGCGGCGTCCAAACACCAATGTAACGGCCGATGAGTGGCAGGCATGGTTGCTCAAATCGGTGCGCGAAAACAAACCATGGAATAAACTGGCGAAGGAAATCTTGACGGCGGATGGCGCCGATCCCGCTACGCGAGCGCCCGCGCGGTTCAGCCTCGATCGCGATTCCGACCCAAATATGTTGACCCGCGATATTGGCCGTATCTTCTTTGGCCGCGACTTGCAGTGCGCCCATTGTCATGATCACCCGTTGGTGAACGACTATTTGCAGTCAGACTACCAGGGTCTGTTCGCATTTCTGCAGCCCACGTACACGATCACCCGCAAGGAGGGCGACAAACAGACGGTGCTCGAAGCTGAACATGCGGGCACGAATGTCTCGTTTATGTCGGTGTTTATGCACGTGCCGCGGCGGACGGCGGCCCGCGTGCCCGATGGCAGGATGATTGATGAGCCGTTTTATTTGCCGGGAGAAGAATACAAAGTTGCGCCAGGCGACAATGTGAAGTCGGTCCCGAAATTCAGCTACCGTGAGAAGCTGGCCGAGTTGGCGACGAACGGTTCCAATGACGCGTTCAATCGCAATATCGCCAATCGGCTGTGGGCGTTTATGTTTGGCCGCGGGCTCGTTCAGCCCGTCGATTGGCAAAATCCCGAGAACCCGGCATCGAACCCGAAACTAATGCAATTGTTGGCGAAACAGATCGCAGTGATGAATTTCGATATGCGGGCGTTCCTGCGAGAGCTGGCTCGACAAACGCCTATCAGCGATCGTTCGATCCTCCTGCAGACGTGGTCGTTGCGGCGGAAAAAACCGCGGCGGATGTGAAAAAACTACAGGCGGAACGCGGATCTCTGGCCAAAGCGTCGGAGGAAGCAGACGCTGCCTATTCGAAAGCCGCCGATGCCTGGGAAACCGCAGAATCCGCCATACTGCCCGTCGCCGGTGAGCTAGACACGGCTAAGACAAAGTATGCGGACGCCAAGAAGAAAGCCGACGAAGCAGCCAAGGCAGCCGCCGATGCGGCGTCGCAACTTCAAGCGAAGAAGACAGTCATCGCGCCCGTCCAGCAGGCGGCCACAGCGGCACAAGAAGCCGTAAAGGCATTGCCCGCAGACAAAGATTTGTCCGCCGCGGCCCAGAAGTTTGTCGCACGAGCGCAACAGTTGGCTACGGAGACCGCTGCGCTCGCGAAGACGGCCGAAGAAAAGTCGGCGGCTGTTGCGCCAGCCACAGACGCTTGGAGCAAAACAAAGCCACCGGTCGAAGCGGCCGTGGCAAAAGTCACTCCGCTTACAACGACTTTGAAAGAGGCGGAAGAGGCAATGCTGGCTGCTCGCGAAAAAGCCGAAGACTTGCAGGAGCGACTGGGTGCGCTGGATCGACGATTAGCCACGGCTCAACAGGTTGGGAAACTTGCGGATCTGAATCAGGCGATGGTCGCCGCGCACAAGGTAATTCCGCAGCGGCAAGCGGCGCTCGCGGCCGCTGAAAAGGCTCTCACGGCGGCCGCGTCGACCGCAGCTGAGCAAGAAGCAAACGTGAAAAAACTGGGAGATACTGCCGCTGCCAGCGCAAAAGCGGAGGAGCAAGCCCGCGCTGAATACAGCGACCAGGTGGCTGCGGCGGACGCCATAGCTGCCGTATGCAAAACGATGGATGCTGCGCGTTAGAAAGCGCCCGATAACGCAGCTCTAGCGGATGCGGCCGCTAAGCTCCAGGAATCCCTTAGCCAAGCACAAGGCGAGTCAAGTGCATTGCAGGCCAAGATCAACGCCGCAGTGGCTTCGCACACTTCGGCCGATCACGCCTTTGTTGCCGCCCAGGAAACATTGGCGGCCGCACTGGCCGAACGAGCCCGTAGCGAAAAAGCAGTCGCCGCGGCGAATGAGGCACTGGCGACCGCCCAATCGAATTTTGGCGCGAAGCAATCGGCCTATAACACAGCGGCTTCGGAAGTCGGCGAACGCTGGGCGAATGATTTCACCATCGCCTCTCTGAAGCCGCTATCTCCGGAACAAATGTGCTGGAGCGTATTTCGCGCGACCGGAGTATATGACAACTACTGGCAGACCGAGGCCGTCGCTTTGGATAAGGAGAAACCGCTCACCGACGAGCAAAAGAAAGACCCGGCTCAGTTGGCGGCCCGCGAGGCCGAGCTGGAACAACGCACGTACGACAAACTCAAGGGCAACATCGGCACGTTCGTCGCGTTTTACGGCGCCGCGGCCGGTCAGCCGCAGGGCGATTTTTTTGCTACCGCCGATCAGGCGCTGTTCGTGGCAAACGCCACGGCGATTAATAGCTGGGTAACACCGTCGGGGGACAACGTGACGGAACGTATCATCAAGCAAGCCGACTCGAAGCTCGCCGCAGATGAGCTGTACCTCAGCGTTTTCACGCGAATGCCGACAGAGAGTGAACGCACCGACGTCGTAAATTACTTGAAGGATCGCACGAAAGACAAAGCCGCGGCCGCTCAAGAGCTGGTTTGGGCTTTGATATCCTCGGCTGAGTTTCGCTTCAACCACTAACGGATTGGAGAACATTTCATGAACGCCAACTACGCCTGCAATTCTCCGGAGCACGCAATCGCTCGGCGTCAGTTTCTCGGCTCGATGGCCGCACTCGGCGCGGGGGCGATGACCGGCGGCCTCGGCGTCTTCTCCACGCCGGCGCTCGCCGCTCAGTTGCGATCCGACCAAAAGCGCGTTGTGGTATTCAACATGGCGGGCGGTCTCAGCCAACTGGAAAGCTGGGACCCCAAACCGGGCACAGCAACGGGCGGCCCGTTCCGCGCAATTCCGACCTCGGTTCCCGGGATTCATATTTCGGAGTTACTGCCGGACACGGCGACGCAAATGCACCACCTGTGCCTCGTGCGGGGCGTCAATACGAGTGAAGACGACCACGGCAAAGGGGCCTACCTCATGCTTCACGGTCGTCGGGAAACGCCGGCTGGCGATTATCCACAGATCGGCGCCGTTGCGGCAAAGGCGCTGCGCCGGCCGATAGCCCACTGCCGGGCTACATTCTGATCACGCCCGGCGGAGCTGGCGGCCGCGGCAACGATGCCGCCTATCTCGGCCCCAAGTATTCGAGCGTCCAGCTCGGCAACGGCAAGCCGCCGCAGAATACGGTTCTGCCCGATAAGATACCGGAGGCCTCGGAAACAGCCCGGCAGGATTTCCGCCGCCACATCAATGAAAAATTCCTCAGTCGACGTCGTACGGCCATCACCGAGGCATTCACCTATTCCTTCGAGCAAGCGCACCAGCTCATGCAGCAGCGCGACGTCTTCGACGTGACAAAAGAACCGGAGAAGGACGCCGAGCGTTACGGCAAGTACGATTTCGGCCGGTATTGCCTGCTCGCACGGCGGCTGTTGGAGAAGGGCATAACGTGCGTGCAAGTGACGCATTCGAACTACGACACGCATAACGAGAATTTCAACTTTCACATCGAGCAGCTAGGCGAGTTCGATCGCTCGTTTGCCTGTTTCGTTTCCGACTTGGCCGAGCGCGGCATGTTGGATAGCACGCTGATCGTCGTGCTGTCGGAATTCGGACGCACTCCAAATGTCAATCTGTACCAAGGTCGCGATCATTGGTCGAAGGCTTGGTCGGTATGCCTTGCAGGCGGTCGCATTCCCCGAGGCCATGCGTTCGGCAAAACGAATGCCGACGGGACCGCCATCGTCGACGGGCAGGTCGACCACGGCGCATTGTTCCACACGTATCTCGAAGCCGTCGGGGTAGATTCGACCGGCACATTCGTGATTGACGGCCGTAAAATGCCGGTCGCCGATCCGGCCGCCTCAGCCGTCTCGGAACTGCTTACGTAACGCGAGCGCCTCGATGTCAGCCCCACCAGGATTCGACCCGAAACAGGCGTACGTTGTCTCCCAGTGGGAATACGAACGGCCGCTGAACGCGTGCCGCTTCGACCCTGCCGGCAAGTTCGTATTCTGCGGCGCGGAAGATGCGAATTTGGTCCGATTCGACATTGCGGACGGTAAGCCCGCCAAATTTGCAGGCGGCCACGACACGTGGGTTCAAGCAATCGGCTTTTCGAAGGACGGTGCTCAGGTCATCAGCGGCGGCTATGACGGCAAGCTCACCTGGTGGGAGACGGCGGCGAAAGAACCTAAACCGTTGCGCTCGATCGAAGCCCACAAAGGCTGGATCCGATCGCTCGATGTTAGCCCCGACGGTGCCCTCATCGCTACCGGCGGCAACGATAACATGGTGCGGCTTTGGAATTTCCCGGATGGAAAACTGGTGCGTGAACTCCCCGGCCACGAGCGGCACGTGTACAGTGTGCTCTTTCATCCCAGCGGAAAGTATGTGCTAAGCGGCGACCTGGTGGGTGCGCTGAAGCAGTGGGAGGTCGCGAGCGGCAAACTTGTGCACACATTCGACGCCAAGCCGCTCCACACGTACGAGGGCGGCCAGCAAGTCGATTATGGCGGCGTTCGGGCCCAGGCCATCAGCCCGGATTTGAAGCTGCTCGCGGCCGGAGGATTGTACAAAGCGACCAACCCCTTGGGCGCCGTCAACGAACCGTTGGTGCTGCTGTTCGATTGGGACTCACAAAAACTGAATAAGCAGCAGATCGTCGACGGCATCACAGGCGGCGCCATCGGACGGCTGTGTTGGCTCGGCGACGGCTCGCTGATGGGCGTCAGCGGAGGTTCGACCGGCGGCTTTTTGCTGTTTTGGAAACCGGATACCGATAAGGCTTATCATCAATTTAAGCTTCCTGCCTTGGCTCGCGATATGGATCTCCACCCAGACGGCTTGCAAGTTGCCACGGCCCATTCGGATAAGCAGCTTCGTATCACACGCTTGGCCGCGAAGCCGGTCTAACAACCTGGTAGCACGGACTTCAGTCCGTGGCTCGCTGACTCTCGAACGGACTAAAGTCCGTGCTACGAAGTTCCGGTCGAAACGGTGCCACTTTAGGGCACATCCAGCTCCTTCCGGGAATCGCATTCCACTTGGGAATCAGCTAGAATACCGGCCCCATCCAAGAGGAGCTCCATTGATGATGAACCGCGCGTTGTGTTGTTGTGTGCTCGTAGCAAGTTGCTCGTTGAATGCCATTGCCGAAGTCAACCAGCGACCACTCGATGTCAAAATTGTGCCGGCCTTTCCGGAATTGAAATGGCCCGATTGGCTGCTCGGTTTGGACACGGGGCGACCGCGCGATGCGCGGCCGCTGCTCTTGATGGGCGCCGGCGATGGCACGAACCGAATCTTCGCGGGTAGCGAGTATGGTTTGGTCTTCGTGTGGCCCAATCAAGCCGATGCCGACAAGATGAAGACGTTTCTGGATATTCGCGATCGCGTGCAATACGACGACAAGCAAAACGAAGAGGGTTTTTTGGGCCTCGCCTTCCATCCGAAGTTCAAAGAGAACGGCGAGTTCTTCGTCTACTACTCGGCGAAGCCGACTGCCGAGCACCCGCATCAATCGATCATCTCACGGTTTCGCGTTTCACGAAACGACCCGAACCGCGCCGATCCCGACAGCGAAGAAGTAATATTGAGAATTCCAGAGCCGTATTGGAATCACAACGGCGGCACGCTGGTGTTCGGTCCCGACGGGTATCTGTACATCGGCCTCGGCGACGGCGGCTTGGCGAACGATCCGCACGGCAACGGCCAAAATCTGAAAACATTGCTCGGTTCGATTTTACGGATCGACGTGGATCATAAGGATCCCGGGCTCCAATACGCGATTCCCAAAGATAATCCCTTCGCCAAACGCGGCAGCGATGCCCGCGGCGAGATCTGGGCTAACGGCATACGCAACGTGTGGCGAATTGCTTTCGACCGCGCGACCGGCGAATTGTGGGCCGGCGACGTCGGGCAGGATACGTGGGAAGAAATCGATATCATCAAACGCGGCGGAAATTACGGTTGGAATTTGCGCGAAGCGATGCATCCGTTCGGACCACACGGCAGTCCGCCGCGGCCCGGATTGATCGACCCGATTTGGGAATACAATCACAGTGTCGGCAAATCGATCACGGGCGGCAGCGTGTATCGCGGCAAGGACGTGCCCGCGCTGAGCGGCGCGTATGTCTATGCCGATTACGTCACCGGTCAAATTTATGCATTGTGGTACGATCCCGACAAGAAACAGGTGACTGCGAACCGGACCATTCAGCAGAAAGGCCAGCCCATACTATCGTTCGGCGAAGACGATCAGGGTGAGCTCTATTTCCTCACACAAGCGGGCGGCATTTACAAGTTCGCCTCGCCGTGAGATCGCTCAGTCCGTCTCAGCTTCGTCCCACGCTCGTAGCACGGACTTTAGTTCGTCTCAGCTTTGGTTGATTTGTGCGGCACACGGACTAAAGTCCGTGCTACATCGTGGATGAATCGTGTCGTCTGATATAATCGCCGGAAAATACCACTGCTGTCTGAGGTCAATATGAAAATGATGTCTCCCAGCCGACTCGATACGCCCTATACGCTCGACACGGATTCGATCCGCCAATTCCAAAACGACGGCTTCATTCGTCTGCCGGACGTGTTGAACGCCGAGACCCTGGCAGAAATCGCGCCCGAAATCACGCGCTTAGTCGACGAAGGCAATCGCCTGAAGGATGTCCCCCTCGAACAGCGCACTCTTTACGATCAAGCATTCATACAAGTGACAAATCTATGGACGCGCAGCGACCGCGTACGTGAATTCGTCTTTGGAAAGCGACTGGCGCGAATCGCCGCCGAGCTTTTGGGTGTACGCGGCGTGCGCCTATGGCACGACCAAGCGCTGTACAAGGAATCCTCGGGCAACTTTACGCCGTGGCACGTCGACCAGCACTACTGGCCGATGTCGAACGCGAAATCCGTCACAGCCTGGATTCCACTTCAGCCGGTACCGATCGAAATGGGGCCACTTTGCTTCGGACGTGGCAGTCATCGCAAACGGATCGGCCGGGACCTGGAGATTGGTGAGGAAAGCGAACAGCAAATTGGCGATGCCGTCCGCAAAGCTGAACTTGATGAAGTGCAGGAGCCGTACGCCTTGGGTGACGTGAGCTTCCACCTCGGCTGGACGCTGCACCGCGCCGGCCCAAACGCCACTCCCAATACTCGCCGCGTGTTCACAATCATTTATATGGACGTCGACATGCGGCTGATTGCGCCGAAGAACAAGAATCAGCAGCACGATTGGGATACGTGGACTCCATCAACCAAGATCGGCGAGACGATGGATGATCCGCTGAACGCGATCCTATACGAGAGCGTCGGCTAGCGGACGCTCATCGAGCGGGCGACAAGGCTGCTGCACCTGGCCTATCGAAGTTGCGTTCCGGAGCGTAAATCCCGCAGTCGATTTGCCAAGTCGGCAATTCGCGGATCGCGATCGTGGATCGCGATTTGCCACGCTTTTTCGAGAACTGCTTTGTCAGCTGACGTCGCCATCACTGTCACTACGGCGAGCCTCACTTCGGCATCTTCATCCTCTGCTAATAAGCAGAGCCAAGGCCTCACATCGATTCCTGGCAGCTTCATCACCATATCCACGATCCGCAGTCGGTCTCTTGCATTCTCGGATAAGTACTGCTGAACGAGTTTTGGCGACAGATGATCGAACCCGCGATCGGACAATTGATTTTCGATCTGCTTACGAGCTTCACCGTTCGCACCCTGCCACCGTTCAAGCAGTTCATGGGTGCTGTAAGTCGCAGCGACAGTCGTAGGTTTCGGGTCATCTTCTAGTTCACTTGGCATGGAAGCTCTATCAACGGTTGCCACTTCATGGCTGGAAGTCGACGGAGGGATGCGATAGGTGGGCAGCGACCACGCCGGTCGCTCCGCTGCGTCGCCTGACATCGGGAGCTGCTCAACTTCCACATCCGCCTGCTCGGAGCGCTTAAAATCGGTGCGCAACGAATGTCCCCCGGATTCCGAACTTGGCGACTCGTGTCGTAACGCGTTGCCAGGCGACAAACCTGCATCATCGGCGATGGGTGGACTCTGGGCTTGTCGCGGTTGATGACTCTCAACCAGAGCCGTTGCAATCGGCTGTGCCGGAAATTGGGAAAACGTTTGCTCTAAGTGTGCGCGTTGCGACGATGCACTGTCGACCCCGCCGACCGGCGTTTCGGCTTGGCTTTCGCGTACTTCGTCGTTCTGCTCCAAGTGATCGGCAATAGCCGCCTTTACAACACTTGCACTCGTGAGGACGGACATGATTTCATCGCAGTGCAACGCTAGGAGCGGCGTCTGTTTCGCCGGACACGCGCTCGCCAGGTGCATGACTTTTCGCGTGGCACTCGCCAGCCACGAATAGTTCGCCGCCGAAAACGTGCGACGTTGCTCGGCCAGCGCGGCCGCGAGATTTGTCAATTGGCTCGCAACACGACCGACTCGTTCTTGTTGGTCGACTTGCCCCTGCCATTCTTCCAATAGGCGATTAATGGCGACTTCAGCGGCCTCAGCAGTTGCGTGTTTCTCGGATGCTGCCGCTTCAACCAGAACCGCAATCGGCGGATTGGACATGGCGGCTAGCCGGCGCACTGCTCCCACCGTATCCGACTCGCTCCCATGTTCGATTTGCTCGCAAAGCTTGGCGAGGACACGCGCACGCTGCTGCGCAGCTAGCTCGACCACGACTAGAAAACCGATCCCGATGATGATCGGCAACGTATAACGGTAAGCACGACGCTTCGATAGCGCAAGCACAACAAGATGCTCCAGGAAGTTCGCGTGAGGTGCGGGGCAGGATTGTCGGCAGTTGCACTGACGCCGGGCAAGGTCAATGTTTGCATCCACCGCCAGCATGCCAGATTGCCGACGACCCTTCACCAACGCATGCGTTTCGTCGTCGGCAATCTTTGCCTGAGTGCTGGCAGCATTGTTGGCGACCGAAGCTCGCGGCGTTTTTTACTGACGCCAACTCCTATGGCTGTCCGAAATATCTATGGGACCGACAAAGTTTAACGGCGCGCCAGCTTCGGTGACGCACGACCGCGTCGGATTTGGGGGGACATCCATGACGTCGGTTCACCAAGCTATCGGCGCTGTTGAGCGTCTTCGGGCGCTCCGTGCATTTTGCAGCACATGCAGTCTAGCCATTGTCCTAATTCTTGCCGAGAACCGGTGCACGCTAGCCGCGCCGTTCGGTAGTCTCGCCGACTTTGGCACATCGTCGTCCGATGCCACCTCGAGCCGCGCGGCCCGCGACGAAGCCATTCGCTCGCTTCCCTGGAAGCAAATGTCTCCCGCGAATCGGCAAATGGCTCAAACCATTCTCAACGATGCCAGCATCTACCGCCGGCTGCCTACCCGGATCATCGATTGTGACCCCGATCTCTTCACGTTTCTGCTGCAGCACCCGGAAATCGTCATCGACGTGTGGCGCGTCATGGGAATCAGCCAGGTCGCGCTCAATAGGGCGCCCAACGGCGTCTACCATGGCACCGACGGCGCGGGCACGCAGGGCACGGTGCGGTACCTGTTCAGCAATTGGGGTGCAAACGCTCAAAACCTCGCCGTAATCTACGCAGACGGAGCTTACACCGGAGCGCCTTTCGTCACGCCGCTTAAGGCCCAATCGATCATGTTGCTTCGCTCCTCTGCAGTACGAGAAACGAATGGCCGGCATTACATTACGGTGCGGATCGATTCCTTTGTACGCATCGAACAATTGGGCATTGAAATCATCGCCAAGACCGTGCAGCCGTGGATCAACCGAACAGCCGACCAGAACGTGATCGAAACGCTCACCTTCGTGAGCAATTTTTCACGAACTGCGGAGAAAAACCCCGCGGGTATGCAGCGGCTCGCCTGTCGACTCAACGGGATTGACGAACCAACGCGCAACGCGCGTAGTAAGCCTCTGCTTTCGCACGGCCCAACGCTATGCACAACGCGACGCGGTGACGCACACGGGTGCAATTCTGGCCGACCGTGGGAAGGTCGTCTTTGACGAGCGATAACGCCGTCTCTCTCAAACTCTAACGCCGCCGACGGCTGATCAGCGGCAACCCCGCTCCACCGAGCAACAACAATACAGCCATCGATGGCTCGGGCACCGCGCTCGACGAAAGCGCTAGCGAGACGGATTCCGAAAGACTGCCTGAGCCGCTCAATGCCGACAACGATGCCACGGGACTGAGGAGCGCTTCCACACTGGAGCTGGAAGTACCAGGGCTCCCTCCACCGGCCGACTGAATATCCGACAGAAACGTCGTTAGGTCGGTCTGAAAGGATTGGTACGTCGGTAGGTTTGTTTCGAGCGTCGTTTGTTGGGTCGTCAGCGTGTCGATTCGCGTGTTCAAACGGTCCGTGATGTGGTTGATCCACAACTCGATGCGGTCAAGCTTGGTCGCCGAAATCGAGGTGTCAGACTGATAATTGGCGAGCAAATCGTTGTAGAACGATATGTCGTCATTGGTCATTGTGATCAAGTTATCAATTCGATCGATGCCGTTTTGGACACCGTTTAGAAAGAAATCATAGCGGTCGGTTAGCCTTTGCGATTTGTTGACGATGCTGTCGTAGGTTGTCGACGTGAAAAAATCCGTGGTATTGGCAACGCCGTCGTCATATTGGGTCTGGAGGTCGTCAAATCGGGTTACAAAATGCATTTGAATAACGTCCGCATTGTTGGCGAGGCCCAATCCAAAACCGCCGCCGAATCCGTCGAACTCGCCGTCGTGGTGATGTCCGAAACCGAAGTCACCAATCCCAGGACCTCCCAGGCCCCCTATTCCAAAACCCCCAAATCCACCAAACCCGCCATGATCGCCGTGAGCGTATGCCGTTGTTCCCAGAAAAAGTACACCCAAGATCGCGAAAGTTGTCGTCTTCACCGCATTTCCTCGTTCTAAGTGCCTGAATTGACCTATAAAAACCAGTGTTTGCCGACTCGGTGCCGATGGCTGCCCAAATGCAAAGCAACCTATCCATTTCTTGACCGGAAAGTTGTCTCCTGCGCAACGCACAGAATACTGCCGGTCCTGGGCTCGGCCTCGCGGTCCCGAAAAAAAGCATCCACTGCGGCATCAGGGTCAGGCAGAATATGTTCGCCGCGATAATGTTCCTGTAACCGCGTTTGGCAAAATCGATGCAAGAGGTTTTTGAGTTCTTGAGCGACCCGTCGTCGTATGCTGATTACCCCAGCGCCATGGAGGTCATTGAGACGCACATTTCCTGGGTGTTCTTGACGGATCGTTTTGCATACAAGCTCAAGAAACCGGTTCGGTTCGACTTTCTCGACTTTTCAACACCCGCTGCCCGTCGGAAGGCATGTCACGACGAGGTCCGGCTGAACCGGCGACTCGCTTCCAACGTGTATATCGCAGTGTTACCGATCACTCGTGATTCGGACGGTCGGCTTGCGCTCAATGGCCAGGGCGAAGCCATTGATTGGGTCGTCCAAATGCGGCGGCTGCCCGCCAATGAAACCGTAAGTGTGAAGCTGCAGGAACGACGACTAACGGCGGAGAACGTGGAATCCATTGCCCGCCACTTGGTAAATTTCTACGTCGGACTTCCCTCCAAGCCCCTTAGTGCTGACCTCTATCGTCAAACTCTCGAGCGCCATGTTCGTGCCAATGGCGTTCAGCTTAAGTCGGCTCTGACAGAGTCAGCCAAAGTACGACGAGCACAAAGCGCTCAGTTGCGATATCTCTGCGTTCAGGCGGGGTTGTTCAATAGCCGCGTAGCAGCAGGCCGGATCGTCGATGGGCACGGCGACTTACGACCCGAACACATTTACGCGGACCATCAACCCGTGGTAATCGATTGTATCGAGTTTTCCGAAGAGTACCGCACGGTAGATATCGCTGACGATCTGAGCTTCCTGGCGATGGAATGCGAGCGCCTTGGTGACGGCGACCTTGGCCGGCGCACGCTTGAGAGATACCAACAGATTTGTGGTGACCACTTTCCCAAACCGCTTTCTGATTTCTATCGCAGCTACCGCGCGTGCGTTCGGGCGAAAGTCGCGTTGCTGAGCGCCAGGCAGCAACAAGGAATTCGCGCCAAGCAGAGTGACGAACTCTTCCGGCAATACCTTGACCTCGCCGATCGCCATGCTACTGAACTGGGGCCGCCCATGCTGCTGATCGTCGGGGGCCTCATGGGAACCGGCAAGTCGACCTTGGCAGCAAAACTTTGTGAAACGTTCGACGTCATCTCTCTTTCAACGGATCATATTCGTCGATCAATTTTCAGGACCAGCGAAAAGCCGGCCGGTTACGGCGAAGGCAATTACGAGCCACGCCTGCGTAATCAAGTTTACGATGAGCTATTACGACAAGCTGGTGACGTTCTTGCGAGCGGTGAATCGGCCATTCTCGACGGTTCGTTTCTTTCCCGCGCCTGCGACAACGGGCGTATCAGCTCGCGCATCAAAACGCGGCCTTACCGTTGTTTGTGAATTGCAACTGTCCAAGGTCGATTGCCCAATCACGCATCGAGCAACGTGCCGAATGCGGTCATAGTGAATCGGAAGCCCGAACAGAACTCTACGATTTGCAGGCACGCGACGCTGAATTACCTCGTGCAAATGAGCCATTCGTCGAGGTTGATACGACGCAACAAATCGAACAACAAATGCGCGTGGTGTGCGTTGCGCTGCAATGGCGGATGCTCGGACAGCAGTAAGTCATTAAAGGCTAATTGGTGACAAAAAACCGAAAAAGACTTCGAGAACCATAAGCGTCGTTTCCTGCTTGATCGGAGCCGTGCAGCCGATTTGCACAGGCATGTGTCATTTTCGCACCGAGGTAGATTTGCCCACTTTTTTTGCGAGCAAATTCGAAGGCTCAAAATACGGAACGCCCGAACGGACTGTTGAACTGGAAGGGCACAGAGTTTGCTGTTTTTAACAGAGGGGTACAATTTGATAGGTTCTCGATTCGCGGTCATAAACGAATCTGGAATTTAGGGGAGGGGATGAAGACAAGGAGAAAGGAGATCATCATGAAAGCCCTTGCCACACGCGGGCCTACGCGCCTGCCTTCTTTGTGGGGCCGCGATCCGTTTTCGGCCCTGCGGGAAGAGATGAACGATCTTCGGGGCCGTCTTTTTGGCGACGGTGACGAAGGCTGGTTTTCCGGAACGATGGTTCCTGCACTCGACATGAGTGAAACAGACACTGCACTTGAAGTTCGGATGGATGTACCTGGCATTACCGCCAAGGACATCGATATCCAAGTCAGTGGGAACATCCTCACCGTTACCGGCGAACGGCAAGAAGAAAAGGAAGAGAAGGGAAAGACCTTCCATCGTGTCGAACGCAGCTATGGCAATTTTTCGCGCTCCGTCACGCTACCATGCGCGGTGGCAGAAAGCGAAGTCGCGGCTGAATACCATAACGGCGTTCTGACGATCAAACTGCCCAAGGCAGAAGAAGCAAAAGCCCACAAAATCAAAGTGAAGGGCTAATGTTTTTTGCGACGTACTGACGGGCGGCCATATTCGGCCGCCCGCTTGCGCGCGGTTTCTTTACCATCAAGGGCGGATCATGTGCGCGATGATTCTACCAAAGGTCGTTTCCCTTAAAGAGACAAAGTCGCCGCTGGAACAAGCCGATCTTCCAATCCCGCAACCGCACGCCGGCGAAATCCGTATTCGCGTGGCAGCCTGTGGTGTGTGCCACACGGAACTGGACGAAATCGAAGGCCGCACTCCACCTCCCGCGTTGCCTGTCGTGCCAGGTCACGAAGTGATTGGCCATGTTGACCTGTTAGGCGAGGGCGTGACAAAGCAAAAGCTGAACGAACGAGTGGGCGTGGGGTGGATTCACTCCTCGACTGGTCAGCTTGACGAGAATCTTAGCCCGGAGTTTCGCGCAACAGGCCGCGACGTGAACGGTGGCTACGCCGAGTACATGATCGTGCCCGAAGACTACGCCTACCCAATCCCGTCGTTCTTTTCCGATGCCGAGGCGGCGCCGCTGCTCTGCGCCGGAGCGGTTGGCTATCGAGCACTCAAGCTTGCCACGCTTACAGACGGCCAGAAGTTAGGGCTTACGGGATTCGGTGGCTCGGCACACATCGTCTTGCAGCTCGCACGGCATCTCTATCCCAACTCGCCTGTGTACGTGTTTGCAAGAGACGCTGGCGCACGCGATTTCGCGCGAGAACTCGGCGCGGTGTGGGCCGGCGATACCGAGGAGCGTTCCCCCGAACCGCTCCATGCCATCATCGATACAACGCCCGTGTGGAAGCCGGTTGTCGAAGCGCTGGCAAACCTTCTTCCAGGCGGGCGATTGGTGATCAACGCCATCCGCAAGGAAGACATAGACAAAGACTGGCTGCTCAAGCTCAGCTACCATGAACACCTATGGATGGAACGCGAGATCAAATCGGTGGCCAACGTCACCCACTTCGATCTCCAAGAGTTTCTGCCTTTGGCAGCAGCAGCCCGATTACGGCCTGAAGTTACCACGTACCCGCTTGAAGACGCAAACATTGCCTTGCAGGAATTGAAATCAGGCGGAGTCAAAGGTGCCAAGGTGTTGCTGATCAATGCGAAGGCGTGACGAAATTGCGTCTTCTCCGCTCTGACTAACCCGGCGGGAGATGGAACTTCTTGCGAATCGCCTCGCGGTCGAAATTGGCTGGTTGTTTTTCGTCGTGATTCGCTTCCATGTCGGCCATCGTTTTGGGCTGGTCTTGCACGCCCTCCGGAGGCACTTCCCCTTTGGCACACCACACGATGGCATTGAGCACCAGCTTGCGGAAGTTCGGATTCGACCAGTTCCAATGCACGTGGCCGCCGGTGAAGCCGAACCCCCGCCCGCCGTCTTCGCGCTCTGTCGCCCATGCCATGTGCTGAACTTCGCCGCGGGCGATGGCATCACGCACGGCAGGGTTGCCCGCATGCGGATCGTCTGGCCGCGAGAGCGTTGAAGCCGGCGGCAGCGCGGTGAGGATCGGCGTCACGCCACGCATACTGTCGCGAAACCGCATGTGGTAGTACCATTCGTCTTCGATTTCAAAAGGCTTTACGCCTCGTGTGATCGGATGCTCGGGCAGACTGGTAAAGTTTGCCACCCAGTGCGGATTGACCGACCAGTCGGTCTCAAAATAACCGCCGATCCAGTCCAGGAATTTGTCGCCCGCGGGGCCTTTCGGCACCTCGACCGCATAATGCAAACAAACGAGTCCAACGCCCTTCTTTGCCAGCGCATCCATGTCGTCGAGATGATCCATCACCATGTGGCCTTCACCGCCGTCACCGTACATTACAACACAGTCCACGCCGTCGAACAGCTTTGGATCCTCCGGCCAGCCATAGTGGTACACTTGCGACTCGATCGGCAACCCACTCTCGTTGAGCGACTTTGCCAGCAGCATACAGCCGGCCAGGTGGTCGTGGGCGCCATAACCGTGACTCGGCCTGCCCACGAGAAATAAGACTTTGCGTTTCGCATTCGCGTTTTCGCCGGCGCTAACAGCGGGCACCACGGTGCCGAGTGCGAGTAACAAACTCATCAGCCGAAGAAGCGACCATCTCATAAACTGAAATCCCTGTTTGTGCGTTTGATTACTTGCCAGAATTATCGCCGCTGGTCTTCGAAACTGCAAATGGCCATCTGGCGGGGATTGTCTCTGAATGGTCGGCCTAGGAGCCTATCCCAAAACCGTCGGGGACTGTCCCCTTCTCCGGTACCTGCGCTACAAAATTCAACTCGACCGCTGTCGGTAGCGCCGCAGGACTGTATTTGTCACTGGTCGCATGTTAGAAGAGAAGCATTGGGGGCAAATAGAATCATATCTTAACCCAAGAGGAGCGGGCAATGGTGGCGAAGTTCGATCGGCGCAGTATAGTGAAGGCGGCGGGGATCGGAGCGATGGCAGCGCTGACGCAGCCGGTGGCGTGGGCGCGCGGTGGCGAAACGGCAAAGATCAATGGCAATCTCAAGCAATCCGTTTGCCGGTGGTGTTACAGCGGTATCCCGCTGGAAAAATTGGCCGCCGAAGCGAAGCGGATCGGCTACAAGTCAGTCGAACTTTTGACGCCCGACCAATTCAAGGTCGTCACGCCGTTCGGGCTCACGTGCGCCATGCTCAGCGGCGCATGCACGATTCCGGACGGGTTCAACGAAAAAAAGAATCACAATCGGTTGGAGAAATCGACCCGCGAGCACATCGATTTCGCGGCCGAGCATGGATTGCCGAACGTGATCGTCTTTTCAGGCAATCGCCGTGAACTCTCCGACGAGGAGGGGCTGGCGAATTGCGTTGAAGGACTGAAGCGGGTCGTCGGCTATGCCGAGCAAAAAAAGGTGACCGTCTGCATGGAGCTACTCAATAGCAAGGTAAACCACAAGGGCTACATGTGCGACAACTCGAAGTGGGGCGTCGCGCTCGTAAAGAAAGTCGGCTCGCCGCGATTCAAGCTGCTCTACGACATCTACCACATGCAGATCATGGAAGGCGACGTCATCCGCACGATCCGAGAGAACAAGGAGTACTACGCCCACTTCCACACCGGCGGCAATCCCGGCCGGCACGAGATCGACGAAACCCAGGAGCTCAATTACACGGCGATCGCCAAGGCGATCGTGGCCACGGGCTTCGACGGCTATCTGGCGCAGGAGTTTATTCCAGCGCGGGATCCGATCGCATCGCTGGCACAGGGATTTCGGATTTGCGACGTGTAACGGCGTGATTGACGGCACAAGGAGTGTGCCTACTACACCTGGAGATCCATCGCCTCCGCCACGCGCCGGCAGCCGGTCATCATGTCTTCGAATTGCTGGAACGTGAGCGATTGGTAACCATCGCTAAGGGCTTTTTCAGGATTCGGGTGGACCTCGACGATGATCCCATCGGCCCCGGCAGCGATGGCCGCGCGAGCCATCGCCGGCACGAGAGGCGTGTGCCCCGTGCCGTGGCTAGGGTCGACGACAACCGGCAAGTGCGTTTTCGCGTGCAGGTACGGCACCGTTGCCAGTGGCAGCGTGAAACGCGTGTGGGCTTCGAACGTGCGGATGCCGCGTTCGCAGAGCATCACCTGTTGGTTGCCGGCGTCCAGAATGTACTCGGCGGCCAACAACAACTCTTCCACCGTCGCGCTGGGCCCGCGCTTGAGAAGAATTGGCCGGTGTGTGCGCCGACAGGCTTCCAGCAGCCGGTAGTTCTGCATGTTGCGGGCGCCGATTTGAAGCACATCGGCGTACTCGGCAACCAGCTCGATATCCTCGGCGGCGACGACTTCGGTGACCACGGCCAGTCCCGTTTCGGCGCGGGCTGCGGCCAGCATCTTGAGGCCGACGTCTTTAAGCCCCTGGAAGCTGTACGGGCTGGTGCGCGGTTTGAACGCGCCGCCGCGCAGGGCGGTCGCGCCGGCCTTCTTAATCGCACGCGCCGTCTCGACGATCTGCTCTTCGCTCTCTACGGAACAAGGACCAGCAATGATGCCGAGCTTGCCGCCGCCCACGGAAAGGCTGCCGGCCTGCACGACGGTCGCTTCCGATTTCGTTTCGAGACTTGCAATTTTGTAGGGGGCAAGCACGGGAAGAACTTCATCCACGCTAGGGCCGCTTTCAAGGATGCCAACCGGAACATTACGTTCGTCGCCAATCGCGGCGATGACGGTTCGTTCCGTACCACGCAGTACGGTAGGTTTCAGGCCGAGCGATTCGACTTGCTGGATCATGTGTTGGATATCCTGTTCTGGGGCATTACGCCGCATGACGACGATCATGTTTCTCTCCAAAGGTTGAGAGTTGAGTGTTTAGTGTTGAGTGTCAGAAGGAATTGAGGGTTGAGAGTTGGGAGATGAGGGTTTCAGCGCTTTGCGTGTATTGTTAGCGAAGAACGGAGGCCGCTGAGCATTCGGGAGATTGTTTCCGACTTTACGTACACATCGTCGTAGATATCCTTCGCGAGGAACCCCTGACGATTCGCAATCTTCATTTGAGTTACTAGTTCCATCAGTGAGCCGTACGCAATCTCGACAAATCGTGCAAAGTCTGGATTGGATCCGCGCCCGCTGCCTTCTGCGATATTCGACGCGATTGACACAGATGAGCGGCGCATTTGGCTTGTCAGTCCGAATCGCTCTTCGCTGGGAAAGTGCCGAGTAAATGCATAAACAGAGTCGAATAGTTCAATCGCCTTCTGCCAGACTTCGAGCTTTTCGAAACCAAACATTGCAATTCCCCTGGTTGAACTCTCAACCCTCAACTCTCAACCCTCAACTCTCAACCCTCAACTGTTTCCAACAAAAAAACCCCGAGAGCCAGGTGTCTGGGTCTCGGGGTCCGGTTGATTCGATGCTTATTAGTCGCTTACGCACGACCTCCGGTCCCGCTACCCAGGCGGGTAAAGGTAAACCAGAAGTAATACCAGCGAGTTGACGTCATATGTTCATTCTGGACTGCAATCGCAATGAGTGCAAGCTCAAAACCTTTGACAGCCAGTGGCTTGTAGTAGCTCGATTCAAGCTAAATTGAATCGTATACCTTCATCTTGCTTCGTCTTACGAGTAAAAGGAAGCTGGCTACGCCCAGAAGAACCAGTGAAGCAGGTTCGGGTATCAGGCTCACCGACGGGTTATAGATCTCGCCGTGGAAGCCGACGAGATACCCGAAGGCAGCCCCGAGTTCCCCGACACCGATGGGACGATCGAGACCGTCGCCCTGACTGGTCTTGGTGGCCGCGGCAGTGATGGGAGTACCGCCGTTAACCACCAAGCTTGCCACACCGTCGAGATCACCACCAACCACGGAGTTCCCCTGCGAATCGAAAATCATCGCCACGGTATACCAGGTGTTCGGCTGGATAGTCGTCGATACGGCATTCACGCTGTCGTCGAAGCGCATTTGGAGTTCAGCAGAACCCGCGCTCGTCGTCAACTGCAATGATTCAGTGCCGGCGTAATCGACAATCTTTTCAACGTGGCCGAAGGAACTGGAATCGGTTCCATCCCACATGAATGAGACGTCGTAACGAAATCCACCCGCGGCGGCAACAATCGAATTGCTCAGCAATTGCGTCGCATTGGTCACCACGCCACCGGTGCTGGTCGTGATCGACTGCGTGCCTATGGCCGCCCCAGGCGGAACAGAGGCCGACAGCGCCAGTGTGCCATCGATATTGCCGTCATTCCCGGCTCCACTCTGGTCGATCACGGCGGTCCCGCTTCCGTTCCAAGATGCGGGGAATGAATATTGGAAAACAGGAGCAGAATAAGCTGTCTGCGTCGCTATTGCGAACGCACAAGCCGCTGAAAAGAAGAATGCGTATTGCGAAACGGTTCGGCGTTGAGGTCTGTTCATTGGTTCAACTCGCGAATTGGTTGGCTTGTTCGTGTGGAAAACAAGCAGCTTCGAGAAACTTAAGCTCTACCACGATGGTTGTGGTTCCCCCACCAGTTTCCCCGTTCCGGGTTCCTTTATACTCCGTGACGGTCCATGGTCAAGGATTTTTCGGCTGTAAACTAGGGATCTGCCGTGCGCCAAATCGAGGGCTTTGGTTGTTCATGCCCCCAGATGAACCACCAGCTCGAACCGCAAACTGTCGCCTCCATAGTGCGCAAGGCGATTCGTGGTCAATGCTTACAGTCTCCATCGAGCAACCCGAGCGACCTGAGCGACAGTCGTTCGATGATTATTTTCCGCCGACGGATTTCGATTCCGAAACCTGCTTCACCTCCGATTGGGAGGGTGGCGGCTAATCTGCCTTGGACGTTGCGGAAGCCGCTTTCGGCATCGCGGAAAGGGCCTTTTCCAGACCGGGAACTTGAGCAGCGCCGGTGGGAACAGTGATCGTCGCACCCTTGAAGTCGCTACCGATCGGCTGGTAACGGCCACCAAGTTGCTTGGAAAGAAACGCTTCCGTGACCGCGTTGAACGACTTGTTATTCTCGGGACGGTGGAAGCCGTGGCCTTCGTCCGGATAGAGGACATACGTGACCGGGATCTTTTTGTCGGCCATCGCCTTAACAATCTGATCGGCCTCGGCACGCTTAACGCGAGGATCGTTGGCGCCCTGGCCAATCAGCAGCGGCCGTTGGATCTTATCCACGAGCGTCAGTGGCGAACGCTTCAAAAGCGCCTCCCGCCCTTGCTCGGTGCTCACGTCGCCGACACGAATCTTCATCACCGGCATGAAGGGCATCCAATACGCCGGCACGTGCTCCAGGAGCGTGACCAAACTCGACGGACCGACGATGTCCACCCCGCAGGCGAAAGTATCAGGAGTGAAGGTAAGACCGACAAGCGTGGCGTAACCACCGTAACTGCCGCCCATGATGGCGACTTTATCTTTGTCGGCGATTTTGTGATCGATCGCCCACTTCACGGCATCGAGCAGATCCTCGTGCATTTTGCCGGCCCACTCGCCATTCGAGGCATTGAGAAATTCCTTGCCAAAACCGGTCGAACCGCGGTAGTTCACACTCAAAACGGCATAGCCACGGTTGGCGAGCCATTGATGCTGGCCGTTGAGCCCCCAGTCGTCGCGGGCCCAAGGACCACCGTGAATATCGAGCACGAGCGGTACCGGCTTATTCGGAACCCCGTCGCCATCCGGATCGGTGCCGGGCGGGAGCGAAAGATAGCAGACGAGGTCGAGGCCATCCCGCGACTTGATCACGCGGTCGTACATCTTCACCAGCGGATAGTCGGCAAGATCATCACGATTGTTGAACAGGAAAACCATCTTCCGTTCGGGCTTGCGAATGTAACGGTAGAATTTCACCGGCCCGTTATCGAGGATGTACGCAACCGTCCACTGCGAATCGTCCTGCGTACGGCTCGTCACGATAAAGTCGCCGTCCTGGAATTTCTTGAGGAACTCGATATCGGGAGCAATCGCGGGATCAAGGATTTTCCATTCGATGCGGGCGTAGGTGAATGAGACGGCTTGGATGTTTTTTTCGATCGGCTGAACGAGGACGCCACCGACGTCCGTGCGAGGATCATCGGCCAAGAGCTTGGCGTCGCCTGTTTTGAGGTCCATCGCAAACAGGCCGGCCGTGTTGCGGTTACGGCTATCTTCGAGATACAGCGTTTGACCGGATTTGTCGAAACCGGCGGGGCCGCTGGTCATCGAGTCTTCCGGGCCGAATTCGAGGAAGTCCTTCCATTTCGTGGTGTCACCTTCCTTTTCAGGAACTTGCAGCACCTGGCCGCCAGTGGGCGTGTAGTTCAACGCTAGGCGGACGTGAAAGTCATCGTCGGTGACGTAGCCGGCGACGCCGGGATTTTGCTGAACGAGCTGCTTCTCGCCGGTTTGGATATTGATCCGCCAAATGTCGTGATAGCGCGGATCGCGGTCGTTGAGGCCAACGAGCACTTCGTCGGGAAACTTCTCGCTAACTTCTTGAAGCTGGGCGCGGACGCCCTTGATCGGCGTGAGATCTTTGGTTTCGTGCGTGGTAACATCGGTTGCGTAGAGATGGAAGTTTTCATCGCCGTTTTTATCCTGCACGTACAGGATGTGCTTGTTGTCGTAAGCCCAACTGTAACCGGGAATCGGGCGAACCTTTTCATCGGTGACGACTTTCGCCTTCGACAGATCGTCCACTGGTGCGACCCAAATGTTCAACACTCCATTCACCGGGGCTTGATAGCTGAGCCATTTGCCGTCGTGACTCAGGCGGGCCTGGGCGCGCTGCGGATTACCGAACAAAACATCGCGCGGGATGAGTGGAATCTTATCCAGCGTGTCCGATTCGGCATTCGCCGCTGCTGACGAGGCGTCTGCTTTCGCGCTGCTCGTATCTTTCGCTGCCGTTGTTGTTTCGGAAGCCGTTCTCGATGCGGATTTCGCTTTAACCCGAGTGGAACTTGAGCTTTTCATATCGCTATTGGTGCATCCCGCAACAACCAGACAAACGGCGACGGCCGAAAACAGGACTCCGGGGAATGCGAATGCGGCACGTCGAAACATGGCAAGCTCCATCTGGAATCGGGCTAAGTGGCGTCAACGGCCCGAGATTGGGTGGCGGGAAGTCGGGAGTATATCAGGGGGGAGCAGCCGGCGCAAGATTGTCAAAATGCGACTCGCAATAGTTTTGAATAAAGGAGGACGATCCATTCGTCTTGAGTACGGGTAATCGTAGAACTAGGTTCGGCTGAATGTGACATCTACGTCCTAAGCGTTAAGCCGGGCAATTCAGCCGCCATCGCACCTGCAGATTGCCGAGCTGCGTCAAGAATATACGGGATTACAGTGGCGGGGACGCCGGCGTCAGCCGTGGTTTCCAGATTGCCTGAGATGTACGTCCATCGCCCTAATTGCAAGCCGACAACGAGCTTAAAACAGGTCAATTTGCTTGCGGTTTGTGTATTTTCTAGCTAAACTGGCGGCTATTCTCTAACGGAATTGCGGATTAGGCAGATAGATTAGGTGGAACAGCTTCGGGGGGGTCGGGGTTTCTATGATTCGACGACGGCACAACGATCGACCTGCGCAAAAAGCCCTCTTTACTTAGACGAAAGGGACGCAAAGCGCCATTGCATTCTGGCCGGCGCTGTTGGGTCGAAACGCTGGAGCTACGGCAGATGCTCTCGGCGACCACACTGCAGGCCGATCCGGCAACCGTTTTCGATATGGGCGCGCTCTGCAGACGAGCGGCGCCATTCCAACCACCGAAACCATCGCCAGCAGTGGCTCTTTAAACGAATCGCCGATGATCGCCACTTCGGCGCCACCACCACCAAATCGGCAGGCCGGGCAAGCTCTCGCCAGCGGCGCGTTGTTGCAGACAGCTCCGTTCCCACTGGATCAAACCTTTTCGCTCCACAGTCTGCCGGATTGGAACATGCGGAGCGATGTGAAGACCATTTACCTCGACTTTCAGGGGTTCCTGACGCGGGACACGCAGTGGAATACCTCCTTCAACCTTCCGAACATTCTGACGCCCGCCTACGATCTCGACGGAGATTTATTGACGTTCTCGGATCTGGAGCGGATGACGATTCAGACTATATGGGAGCGCGTCGCAGAAGACTATCGGCCGTTCGACGTGGATGTGACGACCGAAGACCCGGGTGTGGCGGCCCTCATGAACACCAGCGCCATTGATGGTGTTGACGAGGCCTGGGACAGCGCGTGGTCATCGGCGGCAGCACGAATGACTGGTACACCCCCGTGGATGGCAAAGCAGTTGGCGGCGTGTCGTACCTTAATTCCTTCCCTTGGGATACGGACACGCCCAACTTCGCGTTTGCCGCGGACTTCCAGTTTCCTGAGGACATCGCAGAAGTAATCTCACACGAGACAGGTCATAGTCTGGGCTTGGTCCACGACAGCCAGTTCCGGTTCTACAAAGACGTCGGCGCGGACCCACCAGAAACCGTTCGCCTGTTTGTCGAGTATTACGCCGGCCACGGTTCCGGTGATACGGCCTGGGCGCCGATCATGGGCGTCGGCTATGGCAAGAATATTACGCAATGGAGCAAGGGCGAGTACTTCAACGCAACCAACGACAAGGATGGTGCGAACCCCCTACAAGATGATCTGGCAGTTATCACCAGCGGGAACGGTTTTGATTACCGCACGGACGATCATGGCGATACGACCGCAACAGCAAGCCCCGTCGTGCAAGACCCCCTCACTGCTGATTCCGACACGAGTCTGTTCGAAGGCGAGGGCATCATTGAGCGAAACACGGACATCGACTTCTTCTCGTTCACGGTCGAGGGTCTGGGTGAGCTGGTCAGTTTAGACATTCAGCCGTTTTACAATGGGCCGAATCTGGATGTCCTGGCGAAGCTATACGACTCTTCAGGCGCCGTGATTGCAACGAGCGACTCGATTGATGAACTGGGCGCGACGTTTGTTGATCAAGCTTTGTTGCCGGGAACGTATTACGTTTCGGTCGAGGGTGGGAGCCGGCCTATCACGTTTATCGACCCTACCTTTCACCCAGATCTGTTCGAGGCAGAGGGCAATCCACCAGATCCCGCGTTGCCGCCCGATTTGTCCGATTGGGGCTATTCCAACTACGGGAGCCTCGGGTATTACAGCATCGCCGGCACGCGAAAGAAATCGCTGGTCGTCGGGGTGGATTTCGACATCGACGGCGGTGCGAGTCCCACAAACTGGAATCAATACACGGGTGGAACAACGCCAGAAACTCTCACGGACTTGATCAGTGAACTCGGCGAAACTGTGCCCTTCACGCTATCGATCAATTCCACCGGCAATATGATCGATGGTGTTGGCAGCGCCAACCCGATCGACGGCACTGACTTGCCGAATCATGGTCTGCCGCTCGATGAACTTGGTGGATACGTCAGCACGACGGACGACACGCTAACGTTCACGTGGGGCAATCTGGTGCCCAACTCTGTTTATCAGATTTATGTGTTCGGCCATGCAGACATCAACGCGGAGAATTCAGTTATCGTTGACGGCGGCCAGTGGAACGGTGTGCAGCAATCTTATAGTTTCACGCAGGTCGTGTCGCCGGAGGGGTTGGTGGTGAATAATAACGCACCCGGCAACGACGATCTTTCCACCTATTCGCTGTTGGTAATTTCCGATGGCAACGGAGAGATTACCATCACCGCGGCTGGCGCCGAAGGGCTTCCGCTGGCGATTGCCGGGTTGGCAATCTCCCCGACTAAGGTCGGTTCGATTTCTGGCCAGAAGTGGGATGATGCGAACGGCAATCGCGCAAATGATTCCGGCGAAGCTGGCTTGCCCGATTGGGTCATTTATTTGGACCTCAACAACGACGGTCAATTGAATTCCTCGTCGGGCCAGGACGTTACCGTCCCGGCACCGGAAGTGCCCCAAGATCTCCTGGATAACGCCACCTTCAAGAACGAACTAACATTCGACGAGCCCGGCGAAATCCTGGACCTCAACGTTTCCCTCGACATTACGCATACCTACGACGCCGACCTCCGCGTCTATTTGGTCAGCCCATCGGGGACGAAGGTCAAGCTTTTCGCAAACATTGGCGGCGCGAACGATAACTTTACGAACACCACGTTAGACGACGAAGCCGCGATTTCGATTACAAGCGGCTTGGCTCCTTACACAGGATCGTTTCGGCCCCAGGAATCCCTGAGCGCATTCGACGGCGAGGATGCTGCCGGCATCTGGACGCTCGAGGTTCAAGACGACGCCAATGGCGATACCGGCATGCTGAATAGCTGGTCGATCACGGTAAATACGGCTCCCGTCTTTTTGGAGCCGTACGCCGTTACCGACGCCAGCGGCAACTACACGTTCACAGATTTGCCCGCCGGGCAATATTACGTCCGAGAACATTTCTTGGATCAGCAAACCCAGGACGGATGGAAGCAGACATTAGCGCCGGCCCCGGTCACGGTACGATCTGGCGCCGACGTGACCGACGTCGATTTCGGCAATTGGATTCCTGTTGCGCAGGAAGGGTCCATTCAGGGCCAGAAATTCAGCGATTTAAATGGCGACGGCGTCAAAGACGCCAACGAACCGGGGCTCGGCGATTGGATCGTATACATTGATGCAAATCATAATGGCGAACGCGACATTGCGAATTCGCCGACCACCATCGCCGCCACCGATCTGCCGAAAGCGATTACCGATTTTCATACGATCAATTCGCAGGTGACATTCGATGGCCTAGGGACTGTCTTTAGCGTCGAGGTCACGCTCGATATCACGCATAGCTTTGTCGGCGACTTGAACGCGTATCTCATCGGCCCTTCGGGGCGGCAGGTGGAGTTGTTCACGGAAGTCGGCGGACAATACAACGATCTCCACAACATCACGCTTGATGACTCTGCAGCGCGGTCCATCGCGACGTTGGGCATCGACGATCTGCCCTATTCGGGCACGTGGCAGCCGGAGGGGCATCTCAGCGACTTCATTGGTGAAGACGCGGCCGGTCTGTGGACGCTACAGATCAGCGACACCGCCTTTGCCGATCAAGGAACGCTCAATAGTTGGTCCTTGAAAATAACTTCCGGCGAGGTGTATCGAACGACGGATGATGACGGCAACTACTCATTTGATGCATTGCCGCCTGGGGATTACGTGGTTCGCGAAGAATCCAAGTCAGGATGGGTACAAATCCCACCGGCCGTCACACAGCTACCGGCCGGCGCCGCCGTACCCGCCGCCGAGTGGTCCGGTTCGCAATGGAACGTAACCATTGCCGGGGTCGATGACCCCAACGATCCCGATGGGCCGGACAGCCATCGCAACATTAAGAATGTCGACTTCGGCAATCAGGCGGTGCAAGCATTGCCGGGCGACTTCGATCGTTCCGGGGTTGTAGACATGCGAGACTATGTTCTCTGGCGCAAGACGCTTGGCACCTCTGTAAGCAACCCTTACGACGGTGCTGACGGCGACGGGAACAGCATGGTTGAGCAGGCTGATTACACGATCTGCGCAGCAACTACGGTAACGTCTCAAATAACCAAGCCAACAATGCGGCGGTAGCCAGCAACGATTCAACGGTGAGTTCGACTGGTCAGGGAGCCGGGACAACTTTGGCGCTATCTTCAGCCGCCGCGTTACCGTCGCTCGAAGAATCGAGCGGAGTTTTACCTCCTTCAGATACGGTGGCAGATACCGAGCAATCCTTAGCCCCGGCGTTTGCGGCGGGATCGCCGGCCGCGTCCACAACGAGTTTTCGCGCAACGCACCTGCAGTTCGTTCAAAAAACCGCGACAAGTGAAGCAAATAGCGATGCTGCTTTGCTGGCCTGGATTCAATCACTCGCTGCCCGTGGCGATGGAGCAGCCGCGACCAATTTCGGCAGCGATGCGGCGACCCTTATCCGCAGAGATGCCAACGACGACGCTTTGTCCAGCAGCGTCGATTCCATTTTCGATCAAATCGGCGCTGCTTTGGTGGCTGAGGGCTGTGCGGTATAATCCGCCGCATGGCTGGTGACCGTACCCCACCCGATTATCCCATTGCCAATCCCGCGCCGCCGCCCGAACGCGACGTCCACGATCGCGCTCGGTATCAACCATTGATCGTGGTGTTGCTCGCGGTGGCCGCCGGTATGGTGGCCGATCGTTATCTGCGACCGCAGTTTTTAGCAACCGGAATCGAGTCGCTCGGCGGCTCTGCCTGGTTCGCGTTCTGGTGTTTGACGTGTGGCGTTTGTCTTGCTGTGTGGTTGGTTGCCTGGCGCAGGCGATACGAACGTGCAGCCGGATTGGTGCTGCTCGCGTCGACGGCATGTTTAGGCGCCGCATGGCACCATTTGAATTGGTTCGATTTCAGTTGCGATGACCTCGCGCGATACGCGAGTTACGAGCCGCAGCCTGCGTGCATCGATGCGGTGGCGTGCGAATCGGCGGAGCGGGTCTCGGCGCCGCGCCCGACGCCGCTTCGCGCCATTCCTGCGACGGAACAAAGTCGGTTGCTAGTGAGCATTACTGGAATTCGCGACGGCAAGATCTGGCAGCCCGCAAGCGGAACGTGCCTGCTTTCTGTGCAAGGCCATTTGCTGTGGGTACATCCGGGAAACCGCCTACGCGTATTCGGCAAGTTGGCCCGCCCCTCGCCGCCACTGAATCCCGGCGAATTCGATTTCGCGGCCCACGCACGCGCCGATCGCCAATTGACGCGGTTCCGTAGCTCCACGCCCGAGTGCGTCGTTCGAAACTCTGAGGGCAGCCATTGGTCGCCGCAGTACATGTTGGATGCGGTTCGCATCCGCGCGAAACAGCTCGTGCGTTCGATGGTGGGACCGAAACGCGCCGGTCTGGCGGCCGCGATTCTCCTCGGCGCGCGAAGGGCTTCCGTATGGGGAGACAGAACCGTATTTGGAAACCGGAACGGTCCATGTGCTGGTCGTATCCGGGATGAACGTCGCCATTCTGGCGGTGGGATTGTTGGCGATGATGCAGCTTGGTTGGTTGCCACGGCGCGTGGGGCTGTGTCTTATTGTGGCGATCATTATCGGGTACACGTTGTTAGCCGAAGCGCAACCGCCGGTGATGCGGGCGGCGGTTTTGGGCGTGTTGGGTTGTATTGCGATTTGGACAGGCCGGCATGGTGTGGCTTTCAACTCGCTGTTCGCGGCAGCGATCTTTGTGCTGGCGATCAATCCAAACGATTTGTTTCGCGCCGGCCCGCAGTTGAGCTTTTTGGCCGTGGCCGCAATGATCTGGGTTGGCGGTTCCTCCTGGTTTCGACGACGTCGGCTGTTGGACCCGCTCGAGCAGCTGGAGGAAGGAGCAAGGCCGTGGTACGCGCGGTTCGGATGGCGTCTCAAGGAATGGACCGTGGTGCTGCTGATTACGTCGGCGGCAGTGTGGATTGTGACGTTGCCGTTGGTGCTGTACACGTTTCACATTGTCTCGCCGGTCGCCATACCGATCAGCCTGATCGTGTTTCCGCTGGTGACGGTCGCCATGTGGAGCGGATTCTTCATGGTGATCCTGGGATGGCTCATGCCGACGATCGGGGCCGTATGCGGCTGGATTTGCAACGCGTCGCTGGCTGGTTTGGAAGGGTCAGTGAAGTTGGCAGAAGCTGTATCATGGGGCCATTTTTGGGCACCAGGCCCAGCTTGGTGGTGGGTGGCGGTGTTTTATGCGGGCGTTGTTGTGGCAATGATTTACGGAAAGTCGCTTTCCAAGCCGCGGTGGCAACTTGCCGCCGTGGCCGTATGGGTTCTGGTCGGTTTGATGCCGCCGATGGTTCGCGCGTGGACGCGCGACGGGCTGCAATGCTCAGTAATCGCGGTCGGACATGGCGAATGCGTTTTGCTGGAAGGGCCGGGCGGTGAAACCATGCTTTACGACGCCGGCGCGATCGGATCGCCTGAGTACGCGACGCAAACGATTGCGTCTTATCTTTGGAATCGAGGCATTATGCGCATCGATGGCGTTGTGTTGTCGCATGCCGATATCGATCACTACAACGCGTTGCCTGGTTTGTTGGAGCGGTTTCGCGTGGGCACCGTTTATGTTTCGCCAGTGATGTTCGATTCGTTTGGCGAGGCCGGCACGGCGCGGGCCGTCGAAGTTTTGCACGGTGCAATTAAAGCGGCCGGTGTGCCGATTCGCGAGATTTGGTCGGGCGATCGACTGCAGCTTGGACCAGATGTACAGCTTCAAGTGATACATCCGCCGCGGCGCGGCATTGTGGGTAATGACAATGCGAATAGCCTCACCGTGGGCGTCGAATACGAGAGTCGGCGAATCTTGTTGCCGGGGGATTTGGAGTCGCCCGGCTTGGACGACGTGATGGCCGAGGAGCCGTATGACTGCGATGTTCTGTTGGCGCCGCATCATGGGAGTCGGCGGAGCGATCCGCCGGGGTTCGCCGCCTGGACGACGCCCGAATGGGTGGTGGTCAGTGCCGGTTTTGGGGATGAAATTCAGACGGTGGCGAAAGCATACGAGCGGATTGAGGCTCGCGTACTGCCGACGAGTATGGTAGGAACAGTTCGATTCGACTTTCGTGCCGCGGACCCGGTGAGAGTGACCACTTGGCTCAAACCGTCCGAACGTATCACCTCATTGGGCTTGGTGATCCGGGGCAATTGAGGCCCTCATCCGGCGAATTACATTTGCGGGAGAGTATGCGAAACAGCAGAACATGCGCTGAACTGCTCGTTTGGGGTGGTCCATCATGTCTATTGCGCATATCATTGGGTACTTGGCGGCTTGTTGATACTGCTTATCATCAAGGCCATTTTGGCCGTGGAGCGGTACCAACCGATAACCTTGTGTATGGAATTTAGAGAATATGAGCGATCAGGAAGCGATCGGTTTGTTAACTCGGACGCAGCATAACAATCGCAGCGATCTAAATTCGGCCATCGGTCACGAATCTATCGTTACGATCGATCCGGTTGGTGACGTAGGGCTTTCCGCGGCGAGTGTTGCCTCGGCGGAAGCGGAGCTCGTCGCCGGCGCGGGCGCCGGGGAGCTCATCAAACAAGGCATCGATTGGCCCGTCGTCGTATGGATTGGCTTGGTGCATGCGTTGGCGCTTGTGGCGCCGTTCTTCTTTAGCTGGCAAGGCCTAGTGGCCTGCGCCATGTTGGTGATCGTGACCGGCGCGATGGGCGTCTGCATGGGGTATCACCGTTGCCTGACGCATGGGGCGTTCAAAACGTATCGACCGGTGCGGTGGCTGCTCGCGTTTTTGGGCGGGCTTTCGGGCGAAGGCTCGGCGCTGACTTGGGTCGCGAATCATCGCAAACATCATCACTTCAGCGATAAGGTAGGCGACCCGCATTCGCCGCGCGACGGCAAGTGGTGGAGCCACATGCTGTGGTTCATGCCGAACTTTGGCCGGCGGTGGCATCGCGATCTCGTTGAAAAATATGCGCCCGATATTCTCAAAGACAAAATGATGGTGGTGATCCATTACTTGTTTTTGCCGTCGCACGTTGCGACGGGCGTAGTTTTGTTTTTGATCGGCTACTTCGGTACGGCGATCGGCCTCGGCGGCTGGTGGGCCGGGCTGTCGCTGCTGTTCTGGGGCCTGGGCGTGCGGATGGTGTACGTGCTGCACGTAACTTGGATGATCAACTCCGTGACGCACATGTGGGGCTCGCGTCGTTACGACACGACCGACGACAGCCGCAACCTGTGGTGGGTCGGCCTCTTGGCCTTCGGCGAAGGTTGGCATAACAATCACCACGCTTATCAACGCGTCGCCAGCCAGGGGCATCGTTGGTGGGAAATCGACGTGACCTACTACATGATTTGGATCATGGAAAAGGTCGGTCTGGCGTGGGACGTGGTGCGGCTGCGGGATATTCCGCGAGGCACCAAGCCGGCGTAAGCACTCTGTTCTCATTGTGTTTGTTCTCTGCTGCTAACGTGTGTATTCTGCGCGCAGTGCGCGAAAATTCGTAGCGCGGACTTCAGTCCGCGAGCTACGGACTAAAGTCCGTGCTACTTTGATTCGTTGAGTGATCGTGCGCAGCGCTACCGCGGCGTGCCGCCCAGCCTGTGGGCGGACCGCTAGCGACTCTGTCAGCGGCAGAGCTTTCGTATTGCGTTAGCGATGCAACGTGGTAGCCGAACTCTGGCGAGCTCAGCTAACTCTCAGCAACTCACCGAATTTCGCCTTACATGGCGCTATCGCGATACCATCGATTGCACGTCGGTTGTGTTTTCTTGGTTGTTATTCATAGGTGAAAGAAAAAAAGAAGGGCGCCCTTCCAAACGTGGATCGCCGGCCCACGACCACCCTGCGGGCGGTGGAGTGCCGGTCGATCCCGTCCGTTCGAGTGTGGCTGCCTGGGCGAAATCTGCGGTTCGGGTCCAGTGTCCTTAGGATCTGGTGTCACCCGCAGCGCCCGGAGGCCGACGTGAGGCGTTCTGAACGAGCACCGCCTTTTAAAGCGATGCTCTAGCGCTAGCCCCGCGCGACCTGTTGACGAACCAACTGGGCAGGCCGTCACTGAACAGACGTTCATTTGACGCGGGCCAATGTAGCATAGCTGGAGAGAATTGCTAGCCCTCATTTCGGCCACCCTTCCGGAGAGGGGGCGAGCGTATCGGACACAGCCTGACTTACGTCCTTGCTACTCCGCGGCGGAGCGCTCGAGGTTGAGGGCGAGAAGTTTGGCGAGGAGGTCATCATCAGACATGGCGGGGTCCCAGCCGTAGGCGGCGAAGACTGCGGCGTCGAGTTTTTGGTGGGCCAGGTCGAGCCAGGTGGGACGCTCGTTGTAGAGGTTGGTGAGCGTGCGCTTCTTCAAATGCTTGGCGCATTCTTCGTCTTTGGGGACGGTGCGCGGGTAGCGGACGGTGGCGATACGCGGAAGACCCTCACCCCGGCCCTCTCCCGGAGGGAGAGGGAGGCTTTGTTCCCCTCGCCCTTTGGGAGAGGGGTTAGGGGTGAGGGTGTCTTGTTCTGCGTGCAGCGCGTTCCAAATCGCTTCCAAGATCGCATCCGTGTCCTGCAGCACTTCGTGGTTCCAAAACCGCAAAACACGAATGCCCCGTTTCTCAATAAACTGCGTTCGCTTTTGATCGGCGCTGCGACCTTTCTCGGTATTGTGTTGGCCGCCGTCCAGTTCGATGGCCAGCCTCTTTTCGTGGCAGTAGAAATCGAGCACATATGGATCAAGGGGATGTTGGCGGCGAAATTTGCAATTCGACAGGGCGCGATTACGAAGCAAGGACCAGATGAGTTTTTCAGCATCCGTTTGCGTTTTGCGCAGCTCGCGCGAATTCGAGCAGATTAGACGGCAGCGGTTGTTTGTGCGATTTCAAGGCACCCTCACCCAAACCCTCTCCCAGTGGGAGAGGGCTTTTTCCCTCACCCCGGCCCTCTCCCGGAGGGAGAGGGAGGTCGGAGATGTAGCGGCGCCAGGGGCCGTCGATGGAGCCGGGGAATTCGAGGACTTCGGTGCGGGTCCATTCGGGCGGGTTGAGCCAGTTGTTGCGGAGCGTGTCGAGGTCGTGGGCGGCGGCGGCGATTGCTTCGCGCTGCGTGTCTGTTGGTTCGGGGAAGGGGAACGTTTCGAAGCAGGTCGTTGGCGTGTAGCGAAAGCCGGATTCTCGCTCGCGCACTTGTGTGCCCTGTGCCCGCGCCAGACTTCATGGACGCGAGAATGCAGAATTCCAAATGACGTATCGTCGTCTAAAACGAACGCAACGAGTTGATGATCCGGAAGCACTGCACCGCTCATCCAAGCGAAAACGCGATGCTTCGATACGGTGGTGGTCGTAAAATAACGCGATAAAGGAGCCAGCTTGTCGCGCATCACCGCGCATGGCTCGGCATGTAGCCACCAATACTCACGATAGCGCTTACGTTTGACCTTGCTGCGCTCCGGAAGAACACGCTCCGAAACGATGCGAAATGGCAGTTCATATTTCGAAGCTTCTTCAAGGGGCATATCGACACCGAAGTCGATTATCCAATAGTCCCTGCTGCGCTGCACGACGTCGCGTCCGTTAATCCATGGTCGAACCACATCACTGTTCGGGCGCCCGATGAGGATTCGGAGACGTAAGCAACGGAAGCGCTTCGCAAAAAGGAATATCAAATTTCCCAGCCTTCACATCCGCAATAAATCCGACGGCTCGATTTGCGGCGAGCTTCGTTGCCCTGGTCGTATCGGCAAGTGCGGTCAGATTTGAATTGATTGAACTCACCGCTCGTCCATCGAGGACGCGATTCTTGTCAGTGCCGTCGTCAAGGCCGATCAGTGAGACATGAACGACGGCACCGTCGAGAATCCACTCCTGATCACTGATGGCAAAGAAAATGTCACCGGAGTCTTTAGCTCGCTGTAATACTTCCCGATTTAATCCGCCACGTATGCCTTGGGTAGCCAAAAGCCCGACTCTCGATGACCGATTGCGTTGAATTGCATCGCGGCCCTTTTCAAACCAATAACAGCAGAGATCGCTAAAATTGGGAATACGCCCGTTGTAGCGTCCGAACAGCGCATCAACGTACGGATCGCCAAGCTCCGATCGAAGCTTTTTCGTTCCCAGAAACGGCGGATTACCGACGATGAATTCGGCAGCGGGCCATTCTGGTTCGCGCGGGTTTTCGGGATCGGAGAGGTCGAGAATCGCGTCCATGCGGCAGATGGATTCGAACGGTTCGAGGACCGGGTCAAGTTGCGGCGTGAAGCCGTTGTCGTGCATCCATTGCAGGTAGCCGATCCAGATGACGACCGAGGCTAGTTCCTGGGCGTATTCGTTGATTTCGATGCCCAGCAGTTGTGTGGGGCGGACCGAGGGGAAGAGCGTGATGCCGCGCTGCGCGGCATAGGAGATGACTTCTTTGTTGAGGTCGAGCAGCAGGTTGAGGGCGACGTAGAGAAAATTGCCGGAACCGCAGGCCGGGTCGAGGATTGTTACGTCTTCGAGGCGGTGCGTGAATTCGCGGAGCCGCTTATCGAGCTTTTTGCCGGCGGGCGACTGTTTGGGCGTCACCGCGCGGCGCCGGCCGCCTTTGCCGGCCTCTTTGCGCGACGCAGTTTGCACTTTTTCCCAGAGTTTGTCGCACTCGGCTTTCACCGCGTCCCACTCGCGGCGCAACGGCTGCATGACGACGGGTTGGAGAAGAGTTTCGATGTCGGCGCGGCTGGTGTAGTGCGCGCCGATTTGGGACCGCTTGTCGGGGTCGAGCGTGCGCTCGAAGAGGGTGCCGAAGATGGACGGCTCGACGCTGCTCCAGTCTTTGGCGTTCGCGTCGATCAGTTTCGTGATTTCGTCGGGCTTTAGCTCGATGGCTTTGCCGTCGGCAAAGAGGCCGCCGTTGAAGTGGAGGACTTCATCGGCACCGAAGAAGCCGCCGGTGGCCATTTTCGTGAAAAGCTCGTTCATTCTCCCGGCTAGGATGGCCGGGCTATTTTTGGCGGCGGCGAGGATGTTGGTAAATACTTTGTTCTTGAGGAGGCCGATGTCGTCGGCGAACATCGAGAACATGAGCTTCATGAGGAAGTGGGCAGCATCATGGGCGGGGATACCGCGTTGGCGCATGCCGTCGGCGATTTGGCCGATGAGCTCGGCGGCCTGTTTGGTGACGGCTTCGGTCGTCTGGCCAGGGCGGAGCGAATCGGGTTCGGTGAAAACGCGGCGGAGCGTGTCGAGATTGGCCGGTTCGGCGAGGTCGGCGAGGCTGAATCTGTAGATGTGCTTGGCAGTGCCGGTGAAGTTGGTGTGGATTTCGAAGCGGTCGAGGTCACAGACAACCAGCAGCGGCGGGTTTTCGAGGTCTTCGCGGTATTGGAGGAGTTGGCGGTAGGCGGCGGCGAGGTCTTTGTGTTTGCCTTTGTATTCCCAGCCGAAGTGGCCGCGGAGCCAGACGTCGGCCCAACCTTGGCCGCCTTCGGTTTTGTGGACGCCGCGCTCGAAGGTGTACCAGCGCCGTCGGGGTCGGCGGCGGCCGGTTTGGGTTGGCCCAGCAGGTCGCAGAGGTCGCAGAAGTGTTGTTGGTAGGCGCCTGCGCTCGGAGAGCGTGGCGGCTTGCCATTTTTGGATGAATTCTTGGGGCGTCAACGTTGGGACTGGGGGTTGGGGGACTGGTAGAGAGGAAGGGGACAGGCACCCTTTGCTCCGCGGACTGCGCAAAAGGAGCCAGTCCCCGAGTCAGCGAAAAGGCCCGTGAACGTGGCTGCCCTCACCCTAACCCTCTCCCGAAGGGCGAGGGAATTTGCGTTAGTGTAACTCGCGAGAAAGGTCGGGCCTAGTAACGAAGAGGGAGCATCCAGGGCCAATCACTTATTGAAGTTGGGGGGATTTGTGGGATGGGTCACCGACCCCGATGCGATGTCGCCACTTCAGCCTTTCTGGGTGTTTGAGCGAAATCGGCGTCTGAGACGCCTCCCACACTTACTTCTACTTCTCCATATTGAAAAAGTGATTAGCCCTGAGGGAGCATCGCCAGCCATGACGCGGGTGTGGGCCCGGCCGTCGCGGGTTGGGATCCCAAACGTTCGCGCTGTTTTTCGGTCGTGGGTCAGTTTGATCTCAAAAGGGTGGCCGGGGCCGGGTGGGCACTGATGCGGAGCGGTTGGTCGACGAGCCAGATCCGCACTGGGGCACTTCTACGGCTCGACGCCAGCCACCCGCCGGTCGCCTCGGCGACCGAGTCCTCAGTCACCCAATCACGCTTCCATCAAGCGAACCGTTACCGTTTTTCCGCTGCCGGCGCGATTGGACTCAAATTTGCGGTTGCAAACGGGGGGCCAATCCGTAGACTTAGGTGTCTAAGCAGCGAATGTTGTCACAGGTTTTTCATTAGGTAAGCGGTGGAAAGGCCACCGCGGAAGTAGTAGGAGTTGGTGTCAGCTTAGGCAGAACAGCCGGGCTTCGGCCGCGGCGGGTGTGCAGCGCACCAGAGCGAGATCGTGGGACGGACTGAAGTCCGTGCTACGAATGTACCAGCGGGAACCGTCATGCCACTTACGAAAGAGCGGAAACAAGAACTGAAGGGTGATTTTGGACGAGGGACCTCGGATTCGGGGTCGCCGGAAGTCCAGATTGCGCTGCTCACCAATCGGATCGCCCAGATGACCGAACACTTGAAAGTGCATTCCAAGGACTATGCCAGCCGGCGTGGTTTGTTGGGGATGGTCAGTCGGCGGCGTCGCTTGTTGGATTACGTGAAGCGGATCGATCCCGAGAAGTATCTCGAGCTGTTGCGGCGTCTGGGAATTCGGAAGTAGGGCCAGGTAGGGCTGCAGTGGAGTAGAGGAGAAATAGAGTAGATTCGGAATGTGACGCTACTCTGTTTCTCCACTGCTCCGCTACTTCACTACGGTTCTTCTCTCCGCCACTCTTGGCGCACTCTTGCGCACGCCTGACGGTCGCCGGCAAGTTTGAAGCGGGCGTCTGTGAGTCAGACTTCAGCCGGACTCGAAATCGTCGTTGGTCAGGCTAAAGCCTGATCTACCGAAATGATTGTCAGGCTAAAGTCCGACCTCCAGAGCCTGATGTGCCGCGGTGACACACAAATTAAAAAGTAAGGAAGAGAATGTTAGAGAGAATTCGAGTTGAACGGCAAATTGGCAAGAAAATGTTTCGCATCGAAACGGGGGCCCTTGCGAAGCAAGCCTCCGGGGCGTGTACGGTGCAGTATGGCGAAACGGTCGCGCTGAGCGCGGTGGCGACCGGGCCGTCGCGGCCGGGGATGGATTATTTTCCACTGACGTGCGATTACCGGGAGCGGCATGCGGCGGCGGGGAAGTTTCCGGGCGGATTTTTGAAGCGTGAAGGGCGGCCCACGACGAAGGAAACGCTCACGGCGCGGCTAATCGATCGGCCGATTCGGCCGATGTTCGCTGAAGGGTTCATGGACGAAGTTCAAATCATGAACTTCGTGCTGGCCAGCGATCGGCAAACGGACGGCGACGTGCTGGCGATGAACGGGGCGTCGGCGGCGCTATGCCTATCGCCGCTGCCATTCCAGGGGCCGCTGGGGGCAGTGCGGTTGGGAATGGTGGAGGGGCAGTTCGTGCCGTTTCCGACGCACGACGAGTTGGAAGTGAGCGAGCTTGACCTAGTGGTTTCCGGCACGCGCGACGCCGTGCTGATGATCGAGGGGTTTGCCCGCGAGCTGCGCGAAGACCGGATGATGGAGGCTTTGATCGAGGCGCATAAGCATGTGCGCGAGCTGTGCGAGATGCAGCAGGAGCTGGCGGACAAGGTGAACGTGAAGAAGATGGATTTCGTGCCGCCGCCGGATGACGGGATCTACGATCGGCTGCGGGCGGGCGTGTACGACCGGCTCAAGGAGGCGAAGCGGACCGAGGGAAAACAATCGCGAGCGGATGCGATCGCGGAGCTTAAGGCACAGGCGCTGATCGAGATCGTTCCCAGCCCGACCGCGGATGGCGAGCCGGCACTCGAATCGTTCAAGAAGGCATGGCACGACTTGGAAGAACACGTCGTGCGTGACTTGATTCTGAGCGGCACGCGACCCGATGGACGGGATAACAAAACGCTGCGGGAGATCTACTGCGAGGTGGATCTGTTTCCTCGGGTGCACGGATCGGCGCTGTTCCAGCGGGGCGAGACGCAGGCGCTGATTACGGTGACGCTGGGAACGGGTCGCGATGAGCAGCGGGTGGACGGGCTGTTCGAGGAATACTCGAAGCGGTTCATGTTGGACTACAACTTTCCTTCGTTCTCGGTGGGCGAAGTGCGACCGATACGCGGGCCGGGGCGGCGGGAGATTGGTCATGGCATGCTCGCCGAGCGAAGCGTGAATCCGGTGCTGCCAGATCACGAAGAATTTCCGTACACGATTCGGGTTATCTCGGATATTCTGGAGTCGAACGGCTCGAGCTCGATGGCGAGTGTCTGCGGGGCGACGCTGGGGCTCATGGCGGCGGGCGTGCCGATCACGAATCCAGTCGCCGGTATCTCGACCGGGCTTGTGAAGGACGGCGATCGGTGGGTGCTGTTGACGGATATCATTGGCGACGAAGATCACTATGGCGACATGGATTTCAAGATTGCCGGCACGCAGAACGGCATCACCGGCATTCAACTCGACCTCAAAACGCGTGGCATTAGCGAAGAGATTATTCGAGCGACATTGGCGCAGTCGCGCAAAGCGCGGATTGAAATTTTGCGGACGATGCTCTCGACAATCCCGCGGCCGCGGCCGAATACCTCGCCCACCGCGCCGCGTATGGCGCGGACGAAGATCGATCCGGAAAAGATCGGCCTGTTGATCGGCCCGGGCGGCAAGACGATCCGCGGTATTCAGGAAGAAGAAGGGGTTACGATCGACGTCGAGGAAGACGGGACCGTGACCATTGCCGGGGCGGACGAAAGCTCGGTGAAGCAGGCGCTGGGCCGTGTCGAGGCGATGACGGCGAGCGTGCAGGTGGGGCGGATTTACGAGGGCACCGTCACCAGCGTGAAGGACTTTGGAGCGTTTGTGGAAATTCTGCCGGGCAAGGATGGGTTGTGCCACATCAGCGAGTTGGCCGACGAGTACGTTTCCAGCGTGGCGGATGTTTGCCGCGTGGGCGACGTAATGATGGTGAAGGTGATCGCCGTTGACGAGCAGGATCGCGTGAAGCTTAGCCGCAAGGCGGCGATGCGGGAAATGGCGACGGCGGAATCGAATGGTGAAGGGACGCCATGAGGCGGTAGACAGGATTAACAGGATCGACAGGATGTGAAGGTGGAATCGGAGCGACACTGAATAGCAAACAAGTTTCTATGGCGATCCAGTCCATCCTGTTGATCCTGTCGAATTGATTACTGATCAACGTTAGAACGCCTGATGCCTGGCAGTCGCCTGGTCAGGCGTTTTTTCATGGATGGGCCTCGGCTATCATTGAACGCATGTCTGCTCGGTCTGAGATACAAGCGACGTTGGATGATTCGGCTGCGACCGTTCAGCGGTTGTTGGACCAGTATACCGAGATCGCCCGGTTGGCCGGCGGACTGGCGCACGAGATCAAGAATCCGCTGTCGACAATTCGGCTCAACATGGATTTATTGGCTGAGGATTTGGGCGAGCCGGAGACGCCAGCCGGGCGGCGAGCGCTGAAAAGGGTGGATGTGGTGCGACGCGAGTGTCAGCGGCTGCAGTCGCTGCTGGATGACTTTCTTAACTTCGCCAAAGTTCGGCGAGTCCATTTGGAGTCGTCGGACCTGAATCACCAGATCGACGATGTGCTCGAGTTCTTTGCGCCGGAAGCAACGGAAGCCAGCATTGAGATCGTGCGTTATTTCGACCCAGAGTTGCCGCATGTGATGCTGGATCGGGAAGCGTTTCGGCAGGCGCTGTTGAACCTAATCATCAACGCGAAACAGGCGATGCCCGACGGTGGGCAGCTTGTCGTGCGTACGGCGGAGGAGCGCGGCATGGTGGTCGTGTATCTTATCGACACGGGCTGCGGGATGGATGAAGCGACGGCGTCGCGGATGTTCGAAGAGTTCTTTTCAACAAAACCCGGCGGTTCCGGGCTGGGGCTGCCGACGACGCAAAAAATCATCGCGGCGCACGGCGGGCGGATTGGCGTGCAGAGTGAACATGGGCACGGGACGCAGATTATGATCGAGCTGCCGGTGCCGGCGCGGTTGAAGGGGGAATAGCCGTACGGACGGAGGTTCGTTCTCCCCCTTTCGACATGCGGAGCAGAGGCTTATCATCGTTTCATGCCGCCGAAGGTTTCTACTGCTGCTAGTGCCGGACCGCCGATTCAGGTGCTCGTTGTGGATAACGATCCCGCCCATGCGGAGGCGATGGCCGACAGTTTGCGGAGCGTCGGCTTCGCGTGCACGGTGGCTGGAGGCGGACGGGAAGCAATCTCGCTGCTGGAGTCGAGCACGTTCGAGATCGTTGTCACCGACCTAAAGATGCCGGATGTGGGCGGATTGGAAGTGCTCGACAAATGCAAGGAGCTGCAGCCGGATGCGGAGGTGGTGCTGGTGACCGGGCACGGCACCATCGAATCGGCCGTCGAGGCGATGCAGCGGGGGGCGTTCAACTATCTCTTGAAGCCGCTCGATTTGAAGCAGTTGCGAGCCGTTGTCGAAAATGCGGCCCGCAGTCAGTATCTGCGACGGGCAAATGCGGAGCTGCACCGGCGATTGGATGAGCGATTCGGCTTTGAGGGCGTCATCGGTAATAGCTCGCAGATGCATGATGTAGTGATGCGGCTGCAGCGGATCGCTCCGACGGACGCGACGGTGTTGATTCAAGGCGAAACGGGCACCGGCAAGGAGCTCGTCGCCAAGGCGATTCACCAGAACAGCCCGCGGAAGAAACGGCCGTTTGTGCCACTCAATTGCGCTGCGCTCAGTGAGCACATTCTGGAAAGCGAGCTGTTCGGCCACATTCGCGGGGCGTTCACCGATGCCTCGAACGACCGCCAGGGGAAGTTCGAATACGCGGACGGCGGCACGTTGTTTTTAGATGAAGTCGGAGACATGCCGATTCCGACGCAGATCAAGTTACTGCGGGTGCTGGAGAGTGGCGAGATCACGCGCGTGGGCTCGAATGAGCCGGTGAAAGTGAACGTGCGCATCCTTTCCGCGACAAACCGGGATTTGGAGAAAGCGATTGAGGCCGGCACGTTTCGTGAGGATTTGTATCATCGGCTCAAGGTGGTGACGATTGTGTTGCCGCGGCTCGCTGACCGCCGCGAGGATATTCCGCTGTTGGTGGATTATTTCGTGAAGGAGCACGCCAAGCGACACCAGAAAACGATTCGCGGCATTTCGACGGCCGCGCGGCGACGGCTGCTGGCGTTCGATTGGCCGGGGAATGTGCGACAGTTGCGAAATGTGATCGAGAGCATGGTGGTGGTGGATATCGACGAAGTGCTCGATTTGGATGACCTGCCTGCCGAGTTGGCGCCAACGGATGGCGAAGCGGTCGCGGCAAACAGTGAAGACGGCCTGCACCAGCTTGTCGGCAAGTCGATGTCGGAGATTGAAGCGCTATTCATCGGCGAGACGCTGAAGGTCACGGGGGGCAATCGCGAAGAGGCCGCAAGCATGCTGGGGATTGGCGAGCGGACGTTGTATCGGAAGATTAAAGAGTACGGATTCTCGTAATGTACTCACACAAAGCCGCTGAGGCGTAAAGAATTGGAGCGATGGTTTTTTTGCCGCAGATGAACGCAGATCAACGCAGATTAAGCGAAGAGATTTAAACTGCGTTCATCTGAGTTTATCCGCGGTTCCCGATTTTGAATTGCTCTTTTTTGCGCCTTCGCGCCTTTGCGTGAGGTTTGTTGGAACTTCGATCAGGATGATTGCCGCTATGCCGACGATTCAGCAGTTATCGCCGAGCGTGGTGAATAAGATTGCCGCGGGGGAGGTGATCGAACGGCCGGCGAGCGTGCTGAAGGAGCTGCTCGAAAATGCCGTCGATGCGGGTGCGACGCGGATCGATGTTTCGCTGGAAAAAGGCGGCAGTGAAGTCATTCGCGTCGCGGACAACGGCTGCGGGATTGCGACCGAGGAATTGCCGCTCGCGGTGGCGAGTCATGCGACGAGTAAGATCGAGTCGGCGGACGATTTGTTTTCCGTCAGCACGCTGGGGTTTCGTGGCGAGGCGTTGGCTTCGATTGCAGAAGTGAGTCGGCTCGAGGTGAGGAGCCGCACCGCGGAAGCGGACAGCGGAGCGGAGTTGGAAGTTGTCGGCGGCGCCGCAGGCGCGATCATGCCGATCGGGTGTCCGGTGGGCACAACGATTGAGGTGCGGAATCTGTTTTTCAACACGCCGGTGCGGCACAAGTTCATGCGGTCGCCGCAGACGGAAATGGGGCATTCGATCGAAGCAGTAACGCGATTGGCGCTGGCGCATCCGCAGATTCATTTCACGCTGGCCCACAATGGTCGCACGGTTCATGACTTGCCGCCGGTGGCGAACATTCGGGAACGAATTGCCGCGTTTTTTGGGGATGAGTTGGCAAACGATTTGATCGAGGTTCACAGCACGAACGAAGGTGTGACGCTGAACGGCTTTGTGGCGAACCCAATGCACAGCCGGGCTACGGGTCGGATGCAGTATTTGTTTCTTAACGGCCGGGCAATACGCGACCGGGCTTTGCAGCATGCGCTGGGCGAGGCGTATCGCGGCCTGCTGCTCACGGGCCGACAGCCGATTTGCTTTTTGCGACTGGAAATGCCGGCGGAGTTGGTGGACGTGAACGTGCATCCTACAAAACAGGAAGTGCGGTTCCAGGATTCGGGTCGGCTGTACAGCTTGCTGTTGGGGACGCTACGAACAAAATTCTTGACAACCGACTTGCAGGCGCGGGGAGCGACGCCGACCACCTTCGGGAGCGGCCAGCGCGAGACCAACGTCGCATCATCCGGAGCAAGCGAGCTGGTGAGCTGGGCGAAGGAGCAACTGGGGCGGCAGGCGGCGGAGCAAGCTAAGGCAACGGGCGCGAACGAGTTTCATGAATCGAGTCTCTATCCTCGACCGACGCAGGAACGCGAACCATTGCGACTACATCGATTGGACGAACCGGCGAGGCGTCCCTTTGACATTGGGAGTGTCGGCGAGAGAATCGCCACAGCTGATCTTGAAACGGGGAACAGCATTGGTACAGCGGAGGACGCAGATCGGGGCCGAGGACGGCCCGGCTCGCTGGTGGGAAGGGAACAGAATGCGCTGCAGGTGCACAATCGGTATTTGGTCGTAGAGACGGATGTGGGAATTGAGGTCATCGATCAGCACGCGTTGCACGAACGGATTTTGTACGAGCAGATTCGCGAAAAGGTGCTGGCCGGGGCGCTGGAGTCGCAAAAGCTCTTGGTGCCGGAACCGGTGGACCTGACGGCGACGGAAGCAGCGACGGCGCTCGAACATGCGAACGTATTAGCTCAATTGGGTGTCGAGGTTCAGCCGTTTGGTGGAGAGACGGTGCTGGTCTCCAGCTACCCGGCAATGCTCGCCAACCTGAGCCCGGCCGAAGTACTGCGCGAACTGGTGGAAAAGCTACTTGCCGGCGGTCGGCAACCGGAAGCACGTGATTTGGTTGATGAGTTGCTGCACATGATCGCGTGCAAGGCGGCGGTGAAATTCGGCGACCGTTTGACGCCGGAAGAGGTCGATTCGCTACTTGCGCAGCGGCATTTGGCTCAGGATCAACATCACTGCCCGCACGGCAGGCCGACCGCGCTGGTTTTCACGCGAGAAGACCTGGACCGGCAGTTCAAGCGGATTTGATGCAAAACAGGGTGTAGGCGAGAATAGATGTTGGCGGTCGGAGATTGAACGGCTGGCCATCGATCCGCTCACACATCGCCATTAAAAAAGCCGAAAGCAAAAGGCATTTACATCCCTGATCCCCGAATTAAGACCCTTTCTCCAATGATCTGCGTCAGTATTGGCCGAAGCCGACATAAGCACATGCTGGCGGAGTTCGCGCACCTGGTGGAGCAGGGCGCGGAGCTGGTGGAGCTGCGCTTGGATTACATCAGCTCGCGGGTGAACATTCAGCGACTCGTCAAAGACCGACCGTGCAAGGTCGTGATCACGGTTCGTCGCGAGCAGGATGGGGGCAAGTACACAGGCAGCGAGGAACAGCGCCTCATGATGCTTCGCGAGGCGATCGCAAACGGCGTCGAGTATGTCGACCTGGAAGACGACATCGCCGGCAAAATTCCGCGGTTCGGCAAGACGAAGCGGATCATCAGCCATCACAACTTCCGCAATACGCCGGAGAACCTGCGCGAGTTGCACGATCGCATGAAGGCGCTGGACGCGGACATCGTGAAGATCGCCACGATGGCCAATCAGCCCCACGATAATCTGCGCGTGCTGGAGATGATGCAGGAGAGCGATTGTCCCACGATCGGCATGTGCATGGGCGATATTGGCACGCCGTCGAGAATTCTCGGCCCGAAGTTCGGTGCGCCATATACGTATGCGACGTTTCACCACGAGCGGGCGCTCGCACCGGGGCAGTTGAGCTACGATCAGATGGTGAACGTGTATCGGCACAACAGCATTGGCCACGACACGGCGGTGTATGGAGTCGTGGCCGATCCCGTTGGACATAGTCTCAGTCCCCAAATTCACAACGCGGCGTTCGGCGCGGCCGGCATTGACGCAGTTTATGTCCCGTTTCGCGTGCCATTTGATGTGCTGGGCCAATTCATGGAGGATGCGAAGCGGTTGGGTGTTAAGGGCCTGAGTGTGACGATTCCGCACAAAGAAGCCATCGCCAAATACCTCACCAAGGTAACGCACGCGGTGAAGGGCATCGGAGCCGTCAATACCGTGCTATTCAAGGATGATGATGTATTGGGTTGCAATACCGATGTGCAAGCGGCTATGGATTGCCTCGAGAACGCGCTGGGGGGGATTTCCAGCGAAGCCGCAAGCCCGCTGCGCGACAAGCGTGCACTTGTGCTGGGCGCGGGTGGCGTGGCACGGGCGCTGATGTATGGTCTGCAGCGGCGGGGGGCGAAGACAATGATCAGCAGTCGCACTCGTTCCCGTGCACAGAATCTAGCAGATACGTTTGGAGGCAAATGCGTCGAGTGGCAGGCGCGGCATGTGCCGGCCGATATTATTGTGAATTGCACACCGGTAGGAATGCACCCAAACGTCGACGAAACGCCGTTTAATAAGTCGAATCTCAAGCCGACGATGGTGGTTTTCGACACCGTGTACAATCCGGAATCGACGCTCCTGTTGAAGGAATCGCTTTCGCACGGGTGCCGGGTTGTCACTGGCGTAGAGATGTTCATCCGTCAGGCAGCGTTGCAATTCTTGTTGTTCACGGGCAAGGAGGCGCCGGAGCCGCTGATGCGCGAGACGCTCAAACGGGCAATTGGGCCAGTGAGGTATTAGCGGGTCGAGAGTCGAAGGTCAAGCACCAAGAACCAGAAATTCGAGGCCGCATTGTACGAGCAACTGGGAATACTTGTATGACTCGTACTGACGAATCGCCGATTTTTTTGATTGGTTATCGTGGGACCGGAAAGAGCTCGGTGGCGCGGGAGTTGGCGGTTCGATTGGGGTTCGAATGGGTCGATTCCGATCATGTGGTTGAGCAACAGGCGGGGAAGTCGATCGCCCGAATATTTACCGAAGACGGCGAAGGAGCATTTCGGGAACTCGAGTCGTCTGTGGTGGAATCACTAAGCCGCAAGCGGCGGACCGTGGTTGCGTTAGGCGGAGGCGCGGTGCTACGGGAAGAAAATAGGAAGCTTATTCAAGCGGCGGGGCTAGTGGTGTGGCTGACCGCGGGCGTGGACACAATTCTGGCACGCCTAGCGGCGGACGAGTCGACAGTGAGTCGGCGACCGAATCTCACCAAAACCGGGGGCCGGAGGGAAATAGAAGAGCTGCTGACCGGGCGCACCCCGCTATATGGCGAATGTGCTACGCTTATCGTGGATACAGAAGGTAAGACCGAGGCCCAAGTTGCGGAAGAAATTGCCGCGCGGCTTTGAACGCGTGTCATTTTTGGCGAGTTGGCAGTCAGTCGCCCTAACATCTGGCAGAGCCAGTGGCACCCAGAATGGATTCCTAAATGGTATTTCTCGCCGTTCGATTGGTGCTCGTGTTTGTCGTCGGCGCATGCCTTGGTTCGCTTGTGAATTGGGCAATCTACACACTGGCGTGGAACGCGCGGCCGATATCGCCGTGGTCGCGCGGGCCGGCAGATACCGCGCCGCGCGGGCAGATAGATCGGATGCCGATCCTTGGGTGGTTCAAGCTAAGCCGTGAAGCGAAGATCCACGGGCCGCGGTTTTGGTGGCGGCCGATGCTGCTCGAGATTGGCGTGGGGGTGGCGCTGGCGGCGTTGTACTGGTGGGAAGTCGAGCGACTGGGGCTGATTCAGGGGCAGTTGCCCAATGATTTGATCGCGCCGCCATCGTGGGCAATTCACTGGGAATTCATTAGCCACACGGTTCTGTTTGGGTTGATGCTCGCGGCCTCGTTTATTGATATCGATGAAAAGTTCATCCCCGATGCAATCACGATACCGGGGACGCTACTTGGTTTGCTACTCGCTACTGCGATCCCATTGTCGCTGTTGCCCAACGTGGTTGAGAGGGCGGCACAACCTGCGAAGAACGGTGCGCCCGCTGTTGAACTCGTGCTTCGCAACGGCGGGCCGGTCGCTGGCCCGAAGGGCGGTCCAATGTGGTTGGAGCCCACCACGGCGGCCGCGCCGCGGCCATGGCCTCCGGTGTGGGGCACGCCGCGACGTTGGACTTCTTTGGCGATCGGCGTGGGTTGTTTTTGGTTATGGTGTTTCGCGTTGGCACCGCGGATTTGGCGAGGACGGCGCGGGCCGGTGTTCGCGGTGCGATTGATTGCGGCGCGATTAAGACGCGAGTTTGCGCAGCCGCCGATGCGGTTGCTGTTCGTGGCCGGCACGATCGCAATTATCTGTTTTTGGGGGTTTAGCGGGCATCGATGGGCTGGTCTATTGACCGCGCTGATCGGTCTGGCGGCAAGTGGCGGTCTCGTATGGGCAGTTCGGCTCATCGGTACAGCCGCCTTGCGGCGTGAAGCGATGGGCTTTGGCGACGTAACGCTCATGATGATGATCGGCACGTTTCTCGGATGGCAGGCGTGTCTCATCGCGTTCTTCCTGGCGCCATTTGCCGCCTTGCTGATCGGCGTCGCGCAGTTTGTTTTGCGACGTGACGATGTGATCCCCTTCGGGCCGTTTCTCTGCTTGGGTGCGGCGACGGTGGTCGTCGACTGGGCTGCGATTTGGACATGGGGCCGGCAACTGTTTTCAGTCGGCTGGCTCGTGCCGGCGGTGCTAGTGGTGTGCCTCGTGTTGTTGGGCTTCATGCTGGCACTGTGGGCAGCGATCAAGGGGTTTCTCTTCGGTCGCGGCGAAATCGAATAGCGAGCTATACTTGCCGAGGAGTTCGGCATGAGTTGGCTGTGCGAAACAATTTGCGATCTCGACACTGGGCGCGAGGCACTGCGCCCACGACGGCACGGGGTGATTGAAACCCGCGGCGGTGCGTTGCACGCCATTTATCTGCGTCCTTGGCCGAAGCTGGTATCGCTGCCGGAATTATGGCCTCTGGGCGTGCGGTATCATGCGCGAGGTGAAGCGGACCGTTGCTTGCTGTACTTCAATCAACCGCGGCGGATACCGAACTTTTTGTCGCTGAAGTATGTGGTATCGACAGCGGGGACCAGTTACCGCACGTTTCGGGCGGCACTAACCGTCCTCGATGCCGTGGCGGAGCAGAAGCGGATCGACGCGATTGTGTGCGATGCGGCTAACATGCGGCTCACAGAGCGGCTGATGGAGAGATTGGGATGGGAGCCGCACAAGCCGCAGCGGTGGCATCGGAATTACATTCGGCGGTTTTACGGCGTGTATCCGCAGCTAGCTGAATCGCCAGCGATGAGCGCTCTCAGTTGATAGCATCGGGGTAGCGGGCTTGTCGGGGCTGCTACCAGTTGGTAGTCTCCGCCACTCTTTACCGACCAATTCCCGCGGCGACAGGATTTTGGGCCCGTGCTATTCGCCAATACACGCAGGATGGTATCCGCGATCGCGCCATGTCTGGCGGCGACGTTGCTTGGCGGATGCAATCAGGGGCAATATTCGGCCTCGCCCTACGGCCAACAGGCGACGGTGACTATTTCGCCACAACAGCAAGCGGCCATTGCGCAACAAACGCAGCAGTACCAGCAGCGTGCGGCCGCGCTCGATCACGACAATCAAGAGTTGCAGTCGATGCTCGCCCAGGCGAAGCAGCAGTCGCAGATTTTGGAAGATCAAGTGCGGGCGACTCAGACGCAATTGAAAGACACGACAGACCGCCTTGTGGCCATGCAAGCGGATAACGATCAACTGCGCGGTCGAACGTCGGCGATGGCGGCGAGTATTCAGACGCACAATCATGCCGAGATTCGCGCCAACAATACGCTATTGCGAAGCCTGACCGTGACGAACATGCCAGGCATCAATGTACGGCAGGATGGGGATGTGATTCGCATCGAGTTGCCAGTCGATCAACTTTTCAATCTTGGCACAGCGCAACTCAGGCCGGGGGCGGACGCGCTGTTAAGAACGGTTGCCGTTGATCTCACGCAGAACTATCCGCAGCAGTTGATAGGAATTGAAGGCCACACCGACGGAAGTCCCTCGACCTCGTCGCAATACCCCACAGATGAGCACCTCTCCGTGGCCGAAGCGATGGCGGTGTACGATAATCTCACGCGCGTGGGCGGGATGCCGACGCGGCAACTCTTTGTGGTCGGCCATGGCAGCAGTCATCCCGTGGTTTCCAATGGAACGGAAGCGGGCCGGGCCAGGAATCGCCGGGTGGAAGTGGTCATCTATCCCGAGACGATGCGGCGTTAGGCTTACTGACGTCTCGGACTCTGTCGAGTAAAATGGTCAGCGGCTGCGAACAGTTGCGGCGCACTGGCGTCTTTCCCTTGGCTGTCGGCTCATACGGCCAATCCTTCCTGGAAAATCCGCCCCCCAATGATCGCGATTATTGATTACGAGATGGGGAACTTGCGGAGCGTTCAAAAGGCGTTTGAGCACGTCGGACATTCCGCGACGATTACCAGCGATCCGGCGATGCTCGCCGATGCGTCGAAGATTGTTTTACCGGGTGTAGGGGCTTTTCGCGATGCGATTGCGGCACTGCGGCAACGAAGGCTTGTCGAGCCGATTCGCGCCGCGATCGAGCAGAGTAAGCCATTCTTGGGAATCTGTTTGGGCCTGCAACTTCTGTTCGACAAGAGCTTCGAGGATGGTGAGCACGAAGGCCTGGGCATTGTGCCGGGTGAGGTCGTGCGATTTAAGGTACCGGCGGAATTCAAAGTGCCCCACATGGGATGGAATCAGATTCAATTCCATCGGCGGCCGCCGATTTTCGATGGCGTCGACGACGGCGCGCATTTCTATTTTGTTCACTCTTACTACGTGGTTCCTCGCGATTGCGACGCGATTGCCACAGAGACAGAGTATTCGCAGCACTTTTCCTCGAGCATTTGGCGCGAGCATCTTTTTGCGGTGCAGTTTCATCCCGAAAAAAGTCAGGCAGCCGGTTTGCGATTATTGAAGAACTTCGCCGAGCTCGGATGAAGCAGACACGTGGAAACGCGACGCGCGGTCGCGTTCGTTGCACCGTTGCGAGCGAACCGTCGAGATTGAGCCCCTTGATATGGGTGGGCCAGTGTGGGATATTTTGGGTTTCGGCGCTAGTCGTTTTCGACCGCATTGAGCGGCGCTTCTTCGGAATGATTCCTCATGCAAGTGTGGCCGGCTATTGATCTGCGAGGGGGCAAGTGCGTCCGGCTGCGGCAGGGCGATTATGAGCAGGAGACGGTCTTCGCGCAGGAACCTGCCGCCGTTGCGCGACAGTTTGCAGAGCATGGCGCGAAGCATTTGCATATCGTCGATTTGGAGGGGGCACGCGAAGGATTGCCGGTCAATCTTCCTAGCGTCCAAGAGATTTTGGATGCGGTCGATATTGAGTGTGAGCTCGGTGGCGGTATTCGTGACGAGCAATCAGTGCGTGAGATCCTTGGGTTCGGATTATCGCGATTGGTGATCGGCACGTCGGCGCTCACCGATCCGGAATGGTTTCGCGCGGCTTGTCGAAAATACCCACGGCGTCTCGTCCTGGGCATCGATGCACGCGACGGTCTCGCTGCCACGGATGGCTGGCTCAACACCAGCGACGTAACGGCGATCGACCTGGCCCGGCAGTTTGCCACAGAGCCGTTGGCGGCGATCATTTACACGGACATAGCGACCGATGGCATGATGGGCGGACCGAACGTTGCCGCGATGGCTGAGATGCAGGCGGCGGTGAATATTCCGATCGTCGCTTCCGGTGGAGTAACAACGGTTGACGACGTGGCGCGGTTGGCGGCCGCCGGTTTGGCTGGCTGCATTATCGGTCGCTCTTTATACGAAGGTACGTTGTCGTTGGCAGATGCGATCCACGTCGCTGCCGGTGGCAAGATCAACAAAACTCAGTAATGACATGATACGAGCCGCCAAGGTTGCTTATGACACACCGCGTCCTGCCGAGGCAGGCGCTGGTGGTGTTGTCGGCAGCGTTGGCGGATTAAGTTTTCAGGTGGATTCGAAATTGAAACAACGTTTGTGGTAGGAGTCATCATGGCCAGAAACGTCGAGGACTTTCGCAACATCGCTGTCTGTGGACATGGATCGTCGGGCAAAACGACGCTTGTTGATCATTTGCTAGTGAAGTCGGGCGCCGTGACTGGCCTACCAAGTGTGGACAATGGCACCAGCATTTGCGACTTCGACGAAGAGGAGAAGCATCACAAGCATTCGATCGAAGCCTCGGTCGTGCATTTCGATCATGCCGGCAAACGGTTCAATGTAATCGATACGCCTGGATATCCCGATCTGATTGGTCAAACGATCGGCGCTCTGCGGGCGGTGGAGACGGCGCTGATCACGATCGACGCGCATGCGGGCATCAAGGTGAACACGCGGCGCGTGTGGCAAGAAGCGGGCGATGCAGGCCTGGGCCGCATTCTGTGCATTACGAAGCTGGACACTGAGAATATCGAATTTCCAGCCCTCATTGATTCCATTCGCGAGGTATTCGGCCATCAGTGCGTGCTATTCAATGTGCCGATCGGACACGGACACGATTTGAAGGGCGTCGTTAGTACGCTAGAAGTTCCGAAAGACACCGCTGGGGCTCTGATCGATCCGGCGTCGCTGAATGAGCAAGCGATTGAAACGATCGTGGAAGCCGATGAAGCCGTAATGGAAAAATATCTTGATGGCGAGATGCCGTCGAAAGCTGAACTGGAACGGCTCTGCAGCGAGGCGGTGCGGCAAGGCACTCTCACGCCGGTCGTTTGCATATCGACGAAACAGGATGTCGGCATCGATGAGCTGCTTGCCATATTGGTGCAGGCCGCGCTGCCGCCGACGGCTGTTCCGCGAACCGCAAAGAAGGACGGCGACGACGTGACTCTGAAGTGTGACCCGTCGGCACCGCTCGCAGCCCAAGTGTTCAAGACGCGGATCGATCCGTTTGTACAACGGCTGAGCTATGTGCGCGTGTACTCCGGCGCGCTCAAAAAGGATAGCACGGTGCCATCACCGGCCTCGCGGAAGGGGATCAAGATTGGGCCGTTGCTCTCCGTGCAAGGCGAGAAGACTCACGCCGTCGACGAAGCAATTGCCGGAGACATCGTGGCCATCGCGAAGACGGAAGATTTGCACACTGGCACGTCGTTGGGCGAGGTGGAACTGCCGCCCATTGATTTTCCGACGCCGATGGTGGGCCTGGCCGTGGCGCCGAAAGCTCGCGGTGACGAGACCAAGCTTTCCGGCGCGCTGCATAAGATTACGGAAGAGGACCGCACGGTTCATTTGGACCACGATGAAGAAACGAAGGAGATGGTGCTCACCGGCATGAGCGAGCTGCATTTATCGCTGCTCCGCGAACGGCTGAAGCGGCGGGACAAAGTCGAAGTTGAGACGCATGAACCTAAAATTCCGTATCGCGAGACGATTCAGGCGAACGGCGAAGGCAGCTATCGGCACAAGAAACAGTCGGGCGGGTCCGGCCAGTTCGGGGAAGTCCACATTCGCATGTATCCCTTCCCCGAGGGCACGAAGCCGGAGGAGTTCGCGACCAAGGAACGCTTCCCGCAGCTCAAGAACATGCATTATCACCCGAAGAACAACTTCTTGTGGGTTGATACGGTTGTGGGTGGATCGATCCCAGGCAATTTCATGCCCGCCATTGAGAAGGGCTTCCTGGAGAAAATCAGTTCCGGCGTGGTGGCTGGCTACCCGGTGCAAAACGTGTGCGCGGAAGTGCATTTTGGCAAAGACCACCCGGTGGATTCCAATGAAACGGCGTTTCGGATCGCCGCCCGGCAGGCGTTTTCGAATGTGTTTCGCGAGGCTCGCCCGAGTCTGTTGGAGCCGATCGTGAAGCTGGGGATTACGGTGCCTGTCGACAAAGTGGGCGATATTTCAAGCGATCTCTCGGGACGGCGGGGTCAAATGGTGGGCATGGATTCGGCAGGCGGCGGTATGACGACGGTCGAAGCAACTTGCCCGCTTGCGGAAGTTATGACCTATGCCCGCACGCTGTCTTCCATGACTGGAGGGCAGGGCAGTTACACCATGGAATTCTCTCGGTACGACGTGGTGCCACCGAACGTTCAGCAACAGATCGTTGCGAAGGCGAAGATGAAGGAAGAGGAAGAGTAAGAAGACAGGTGAGTAAGTTAGTAGGTGAATAGGTAGCGACCCCCTGATTATTCACTCACCTATTCATCAATTCCATGTCGCAGCTTCCTAGCCGCCCCGATGCCGCTCGAACGAAGCTCGACCAATCAGCCGCCACGGGGATTCGGGCCACTTTGGGCGCGGTATTGGTGAGCGTCATGCTGGCCGCGATCAAGGTCGTGGCGGGCATTTTGGGAAATTCATACGCCTTATTGGCTGATGGCGTAGAGTCGATGCTCGATGTCGTCAGCGGTTTGGTGGTTGCAGGCAGCCTGAAAATCGCTGTACAACCGCCCGATGAGCGCTATCCGTTTGGGTATGGAAAGATCGAGCCAGCGGCAGCACTTGTGATCGCAACAGGGCTGTTGGCTACGGCGGTCGGCATTGCGATTCAAAGTGTGCGTGAGATTCAGGTGCCACACCATGCGCCTGCGCCGTTCACGCTGGTGGTGCTGGTTGTGGTCGTGGCCACGAAAGAAATGCTATTCCGCTTTCTGCTGCGTAAAGGCGAGTCGATCGCGAGCAATGCGATGCGGACCGACGCCTGGCATCATCGCAGCGATTCGCTCACGTCGCTGGCGGCGTTCATCGGCATCTCGATCGCCCTCGTAGCTGGCGAGGGATACGAAAGCGCCGACGACTGGGCCGCGTTGTTTGCCGCGGCTGTCATCGCATTTAATGGTGCGATGCTGCTGAGGACTTCGTGGCGTGAAATTCTTGATGCTTCGCTCCCAGACCAAATCGTCGTGGACATCCGCAAAATTGCCAGCCGAGTTGAGGGTGTAACGGGGATCGATATGTGTCGCGTTCGGAAAAGTGGTCTTGGCCTGTGGGTCGACATTCACGTGGAGGTTCCGGCGGATATGACAGTGCGTGAAGGGCATTCCATCGCCCATCGTGTGAAGGACGCGCTGATCGCATCGAACCACAATGTTATGGATGCGCTCGTGCATATCGAGCCAGCGCGAAATGACGAGGGTTGATCGCTGGATACTCCTTGTTTTAGCGAGGAGCCGGAGGGTGTGACCCGCTGGCTATGTCGACAAAGGCGTAAATTCGATCCTTATGAGGCCTGAACGCGGCCTGTGGCCGCTAGCAAGTAGCACGGACATCGGCCCGTCTTCCGAACGGACTAAAGTTCGTTCTACGACATCCGCGCGCTGTGCGCACATCCTATGAACCAAGACTCAATAACCTCCTCCGCCGACACGCGCCTGTGACTACTATTACGATGAACAGCAGCATGCCGGTAATGGGCTCCGGCACGGCGGCCAGCTTATACACGACCCCGCCCGTACCGCTGGCGGGCGTGTTGGTGACCATGGCGTACAGTTCGCCAGTGCCGTCTTGGCCAAAACCGTGAACGGTGAGATTGTCCGGCAACTTCCCGTTCGCAAATTGTGGCAGCAGGAATTCTTTGATCTCGCCTGTCTGCAAATCGGCGTAGAACAGCCGGCCATCGATGCGGGTAGGCACCTTCGAAATGGCCAGATCGCCGAAGACATACTTTCCATACAACTCGGGAATTCCGCTCCCACGATAAACGAAGCCGCCGGTGATCGAAATGCCATCGCCGTGGTCGTATTCCAGCGTGCCGAGAGGTCCGCTGATGGGATCGATGAGCCCGGCGGGACTGCCGGGGCTATCGCTGGTGACGTTGCCCGTGCTGCGGTCGAACAGAAACGTTCCCTCTTTGACGGCCCAACCGTAGTTGCCGCCAATCGTAACACGGTCGATTTCCTCGATCGTGTTTTGGCCGACGTCGGCGACAATGAGGTCGTTCGTCACGAGGTCGAACGAGAATCGGTAGGGATTGCGAAACCCATAGGCGAAGATCTCTGGCACCTGCCCAGCCGCTTGGAAGGGATTGGTCGTGGGAATTCGATACTGGCCGTTGGGACTGATCAGGTCGGTGCTAGCCGAATTCAGGACGGGGTTCAGCGGATCGAATCGCAGCATCTTTCCCAGCGGCGTGCTGAGATTCTGCGCGTTCCCGCCGGGTTCAATGTGGCTGGCTCCGACATCGTTGGCGTTGCCGCCATCACCCAAGGCAAGGTACATGTAATCGTCAGGTCCGAACGCGATGGTGCCGCCGTTGTGATTTCCGGCGTTTTTGCCAAAGGAAATAATCTCGCGTCGCGACGCAGGATCAACGACGTTAGGATCGGCAGTAGACATTTTCCATTCGGACACGATATTGCGGTAATTTTGTGTCGCTCCGTTCGGAGCCACATACGTCGGTCCGGCACCAATATTTTCACTCGTATACGTGTAGAGCGTGCGATAGCCCGGACTCGCCGGATCACTGAAACCAGGATGAAATGCGAGGCCGAGAAGGCCACGTTCATCATTGGCGCTGTCGGGATTCATGGGTCCGTCGCCCACGGGGGCGATTTGGACGCGGCTTTGAATATCAAGTGCAGCACCTGGTAGCAAGCTGCCGTTCTGAATAATGCGGAGTAGTCCCTTCTGTTCGAGGACAAACAATCGTGATGTGTCGCCGGGGGGGCTGGTGCCGTAATCGGGCGCGCCCATTCCCGTAGCAACCGGTTTTAGCTGGATGGAGATGTTTCCTGGGGGGATCGCCGGCAGGAATGGCAAGGCGTAGAGCCGGACATTGTTTTCGCAAAGTAGCGCGCATAAGAACGCGACAATTGTAGAGATCTTTCGACAAGTCATTGTGCAACTCCTCATTCACAGGGTTAAACTGGCCCGCTGTGAACTCGTAGTGAGAGAGCCCAACCTCTCACCAGCAATACCCGCACGTCGCGCGTCGGAGTTGCCTTGCCTGAACTGCCGCACAATCGTGCGCCAATCGCGAAACGAGACGCACTTAAGCGCAACGACCTTTGCCCAATGATCGATACGATGCCAAACGCGTCTGTTTCTGCCATCCTCCTGACGGCACCGCGCCGCGACCACCGCGGCAGCGTCCAGTCGCCAAACCCATATTTCCTGGTTCGTGGCCCGAGAAAAACCAAGACGTGGTGGCTGGCCCAGAATGCGACTGGACGGACGTATGGTAAGCTGTCTGATAGGGAATGTCAACCAATCCACCCGACGAATGGCTCATATTCTACCGGATGGGTGGGATAGAAGCGTGCCAGCTATAATTTGTTCGAGCGTTCTTCGAGCGGTTTGGTTCAACCGGCTGGATGCTACTTGCCGAGACTGATTGTAGCGATTTGTAGGGCTGAACCCAGCGACGTAGAATTGCGTCCATGACAAATATGAGGCCACGCACCAAGCACATCCCGCCGTTTTGCTGCATCTGTACGAGTCCGGCCTAGCGCCGGACATCTCGCCGCGCCCGTTTTGGGCCATCTCCATCTCGCCTCAGCATGCTTCCGTTTGAATACATCGATTTTCGTAGGATTCGTCCACTGGTTAGCGGACTAACCTGCGAGGAGCAAAACCGCCCATGGCCACCGACTTTCGATTGAAAGATCAACTGCCAAGACTCACGCAACGAATCGTGCACACGTACGACGAAGTTGGCTCGATCAACCATTTGGGGCATTGCCCGCTGCCCAATTACGACGAGATCATTGCCGCCACGGATGATCTCAAGGAGATTTTGTTTCCGGGCTACCGCCGCCGCGAGCGGCTGCATCGCGGCAACGTCGCTTACTACGTCGGCGATCTCGTGGATCGGCTACACGACGTCTTCACGCAGCAGATTGGCCGCGCGCTGAGGCATGAGGCCGGTGCTAGTGATGACTGCGATTCCGAACGCGACTACGAAGCACTCGGGCAGGCCAAGACGATGCTGTTTCTCGAACGGTTGCCGGAAATCCGCACCATGTTGGCTACCGACGTGCAAGCCGCCTACGATGGCGACCCAGCATGCAAATCGCTTGATGAAGTGATCTTTTGCTATCCCGGCTTGGAGGCAATTACTGTCTATCGATTACGCGCACGTGTTGTATGAGCTCGATATTCCCTTCATTCCGCGTATGATGACCGAGTGGGCCCACAGCCGCACCGGGATCGATATCCACCCTGGCGCCAAAATCAGTGCGCACTTCTTCATCGATCACGGCACGGGCGTCGTGATTGGGGAAACGACCGAGATCGGGCAACACGTTAAGCTCTATCAAGGCGTGACGCTCGGGGCGCTGAGCTTCAAGACCGACGGCGAAGGCAATCTGGTGCGCGGGACCAAGCGGCATCCGACGTTAGAGGACGGCGTCGTCGTGTATGCGAATGCTACGATTCTAGGTGGCAACACCATTGTCGGACACGACGCCGTAGTCGGTTCGAGCGTGTGGCTCACACATAGCGTGGCGCCAAACACGACAGTCGTCCTTGAAAAACCCAAGCTCAAGATGCGTAGCGAAATCGATGCGGCGGTGGGGCCGACGGCGAATTTTCAGATATAATCGCCGTCATGACAGGGCCGTTCGCCGATCGGTTGTTTCGCATCGCGTTCGCGCTGGCTGGTATTTACAATCTCGCCTTTGGGCTGTGGGCTGGTTTCCGGCCGCTCGCGTTCTTTCAGTTGTTCGTCATCGCGCCGCCCCGCTATCCGGATATCTGGGCATGTCTTGGCATGGTTGTTGGCGTGTATGGGTTGCTGTACCTGTATGCCGCATGGAAGCTGGAGGCAGGTTGGCCGATTATTGCCGTCGGGATTTTGGGTAAGGTGCTGGGCCCGATCGGCATGGTGATGTCGTTCAGCGACGACTGGCCGCGGCGGCTAGGGATGATTTGTATTTACAACGATCTCATTTGGTGGTTACCGTTTGGTCTGTTTCTGATTCGCGGTACACGGATTGGAAGGCAGTTGGCCGCTTTAGCTCCCTGGCTGTGCGTGATCGCGCATATAGCGGCGCTAATGATGTTGGCCGCATTCCTGCACCAAGGCATGCCAGCGGAAACTGATACGATCGAGCGAGCCCAATATGTGGCGACTCATGGGATGGCGTGGTCAATCGGCTGGGCCCTGTGGATGGCTGCAGCCGCGAGTTTGATAGGTTTTTACGCGTGGTGGGGAGGTTGTTTGAACGAGGCAACTGGCGAGCCCCACGCATCAAAGATTCCACGCAGGCGTGCGGCATGGGCTACACTCGCGGTGCTGATCGCGGCGCTGGGGATGGTGTGCGATTTCAGCGGAGAGGGCTCGGCCATTCTGCGGCTGGTTGAGCATGTGCCAACCGTTGCGGCAAACGATTCGGTCGATGCTTGGAACGAGGGGGTGTTTACGCACGTTGAGCGCGATTTCGCGCTCCTCAGTGCCGGCGCGGCGAATGGGATGTACGCCGTGGCCGGCGTACTGCTCACGCTCATCTCGCCAAATTTGCCGCGTTGGGTTCATGGGGCTATGTGGCTGACGTGGCTGGCGGCGGCCATCATGACCGTGGCAGCAATTGCAAATAATGTGAGTGGCATGATCGCTGCGACGGGGATGCTATTTCCCCTGTTGCTCGTGTGGGTCGCTTGGATGGGCGCTCGATGGAGGCCGTCGTGAATCGCATCATCGTGTTGGGCGGTTTAGGGCTCTTTGGGCGAACCGTTGCCGAACAACTACGGCAAGAGGGCCTAAACCCGCTGACGGCGTCACGGCGCGCCGCGGCCGATCTACAAATCGACGCCAACGATCCGGCATCCATTCGGGCGGCCCTTGCGCCGGGCGACTTGATCGTGGACGCGGCAGGGCCGTTTCAGATGCGGACGACTGCGCTAATGGAAGCGGCAATAGAGATTGGCTTCGATGTCATCGATCTAAACGATGACTTGCGTTACGCAGAGTCGATCATCGCCTTGGAGCAGCGCATTGCTGATGCCGGCATTCGGATGTTGAGCTCGGCGAGCAGTGTATCGGCCGTGGCGGCAGCAGTAGTGAGGCACAGCGGAATTGAGATGCCACGGCGAGTGACCGCGTTTCTTGCTCCGGCAAGTCGATACACGGCGAACCCTGGTACGGCGGCCTCGCTATGGCGTTCGATCGGGCGACCCGTGCGCGTGTTACGCGACGGTAAAATGCAAACGCAAGTGGGTTGGAGTGATTCGCGCAACTTTGTCATGCCCCGGCCGGTGGGAAAGATTAAGGGATTCTTGTTTGAAAGCGCCGACACAGTTTTCCTGCCCAAGATTTGGCCGATGCTGCGCGACGTGAGCATGTACGTCGATACGAACACGTTTGGCGGGAATCGCTTGTTGCAACTTGCGGCGTATTCCGAGCCGATTCGCGAAGTCATGCGACAGAGAGTCCATCTCGGCGCGTGGTTGGCTAGAAAAGTTGGCTCGACGGCAGGCGGCGTTGGATATGAAATTGAAGGGCCAGACGGACGCGTTACGAGGCATGCAATCGTGGCCGCGGAGAACAGCTATTTGGCTGCTATTGCGCCGGCTGTGTTGGCGGCGAAAGCGATTGCCAGGGATGAGTTTCCGAGTCGCGGCCTGATCTTGCCGCATCATCAGGTCGAGCCGCCGGAGTTGTTCCGCTTCCTCGCGGCTCGTGCTGTTCATCTGAAGGACGCTACCTGACCGCATTTCGCCGTGTGCCGACGAATGGTACCACGACGGTTCAGAGCAACGTCGCTGTTGTCGGCTCTGCCTTGATAGCCGTTTTTCCGCTGTCTTCAACTTCTTCTTCAGACCAACGACGGTTGGTTTTGCCACGTGCTTCAATGCACAAATCGACCGCTAGCGCACCATCGTCGGATGAACGGCCCGTAGAGACTCTGCTGCCTTGCGTTTCTGGCGGAGTTGGGCAATTAGTTTTCGTCGCGTAAACCAATTGAGGTTTGTGCCCTCGATGCGGACCTCGTGCAGCTCCGGCAACCATTCGACGATGTGCAGCGACTGCCAGGTAATCGGTGTGCGGCTGAGGTCGAGCTCATGCAGCCGACGGAAGACGCTGAGTTGGCGAACGGCACCATCCGAAACCGTGCAACCCGCAAGATCGAGCCTCTGCAACTCTAAAAGCTGCTCCCGGTGATTGACAAGGTATTCGATGAACTCGTCGCCGTTCGTGGCGTCGTGAAGACGGATGCAGAGGATGTTCTCGGTTAGCTCGGCAAAATCGCCGAATGATTTTTGCAGCCAGTCCACATAATTAGTCTCCACCTCCGCACCGAACGCCCTGATTTGCTCGGTAACCTCTTGCATGGCGAGGTAGTCGTCCATACGTTTGGCAATCCAACCGCGACGGTCGCCCCGGAATTTTAGGTATTCTTTTGCCTGCATGTACGCGGTTTGCACTTCGTAAAACGGCTGTGGATTGCCGCCGAGGTCGGGTCGGATATCTTTGATGCGGGCTAGATAGGCCTTTTCGACATCCTCCGGCATGTACGGTGGCATAAGGCCAAGCTTGACCATGCACGGTGGGCGTTCTACCTCTTTAGTGGAATTGGTGGGGGCGTCGGGCATGATAGTTGGCAGTTGTCCGTGGTCTGTTGTGGGCTGCAAACTATCTTACCAAGAATCTTGGTGGCAGTTGAGAGTTGGCAGACTATGTCAGCCAAAGTCGGCCGGTGTATCGATATCCCGAACAACTCCCCGGTCGTTGACCGGAATTCGCCAACAGAGCTCGGGATGGTCGACCCAGAACTGGCCGAGGCCATTCGAGCATTCCGTCTGAATGAGTCGAGTGCAGATCTCCGGTGGAATCAGGACGGGGTGGCCGCCGCGGCCCGCGTATTCGGGGATTATCACTTGGACTGGTCGCTGAAGCGACCAGTCCGTAAGCGCGTTGAGTGTACTATCGGCGACTTCGGGATGGTCGCCGGGCTGTAGGACAATGATTGCACTCAGATCGACGTGCTGGGCGGCGCAGAGGCCGGCGCGGATGGATTCGAACATGGGTACATCCGGGGTGCTTTCAACTCGGTGAAAAGGACGTTCGCCGAGTGCGGCGGCGATTTCGTGAGCGGCGTGGCCGAGGACGACGATCATTTCATCGCAAATCGGGCGGATGGCGTCGTAGGCCGCGGCAACGAGCGGCTTCATGCCGGTGGGTGTTCGCCAGAGTTTGAGCTGCTTGGTACCGCCCATGCGTCCGCCACGGCCGGCGGCGAGAATGACACCGATGCGGCGGAGTTCGGGCATTGGAATAGGTCAGGTTTTAACCTGCTCACGGTTTGTCAGGCTAAAGCCTGACCTACTTACGGCGGATGTTGGGCTTGGTGATCGCCAGAGCCGCGGGCGATTCGCGCATCGGAAGTTGCGTGCGGACGACGCCGTCGTATTTGTAGAGCGCCCCGGCGATGCACGGCGCGGTGGGCACCAGGCCGATCTCGCCGACGCCGCGGGCGCCGAACGGGCACTCTGGGTCTTCTTCCTCGACAAAGATCAACTCCATCTCGGGCATTTGGTGCGACCGCAGCACGCCGCAGTCGTTCATCTTCTTGGCCAGGATGACGCCACCTTCGGCTTCGAAGTCCTCGGTGAGCGCGTAGCCGATGCCCATGTGCAGCGAGCCGTACATTTGCCCCTTGAGTTGGATGGGATTGATCACGCGGCCGACGTCGTGCGCGGCGATCATTTTCGCCAGCCGGCCATCGTCGTCGAGAATGGCGACCTGCGTGGCGAAGCCGTAGGTGAGGTGCGTTTTCGGCCCGCCCGGCTTGTCGAGGTCTTTGCCAAGCTTCGACGTGTAATTGCAAATCCATTCGCCGTGGAAGGTCTGACCGACCAGATCAGCAAGCGTTTTGCCGCGGTCGAGTTCGGCCTTGAGGGCTTTGCCGGCCTCGGCGATCGAATTGCCGGCCAGCACGGTCGCGCGGCTGGCAGTGGTCTGGCCGCAGTCGAGCATCAGCTTCGTATCGGCGGAGACTTTGCTAAAGACCGCGGGCGGCAAGCCCGTCGCTTCGACAGCAAACTGAATGCAGATCGTAAACAGGCCCTGGCCCATTTCGGTGAAACCGGTGCGGATGTGGATAGTATGTTCATTCTCCACGGTGAGGGCCGCACGGCCGATATCCGGCATGCCGTTGCCGATGCCAACGTTTTTGATGCCGCAGGCGATGCCAGCGTAATTGGCCGATTTGTAGGCTTCTTTGACGGCTTCCAGCGTTTTACGAAGCCCGAACGGCTTATTGAGGACCTGGCCGGTAGCGAAGGATTCACCCGGTCCCAAAATGTTGCGGTCGCGGATGTCGTAACCGTCGATGCCAACTTTTTCCGCCAGTCGGTCCAACAGGCCTTCAATGGCAAACGCGGCCTGATTGGCGCCAAACCCCCGCATGGCCCCACACGGCGGATTGTTCGTGTACACGGCGAGCGATTCCATATCGATCGCGGGCACGCGATAGGGGCCGGTGCAGTGCCCGCCAGCCCGCTCCAGCACCTTTGCCCCGACGGAAGCATACGCACCCTTATCGCCGATGATGCGAGCTTGCACCGCCGTGATGTGGCCCTCGGCGTCGCAGCCGATTTTGTACGTGAGTTTGATGGGGTGCCGCTTGGGGTGGATGTGAAAGCTTTCCGACCGGGTGAGCGTGAGCTTCACCGGTTGGCCGACGAGCCATGCCATCAGGGCGGTTTGGGCCTGGATCGACATGTCCTCCTTGCCGCCGAACGCGCCGCCGTTGCTCACGAGCTCGGTTTGCACCCGGTCGCGCTCGACGCCGAGCACCGAGGCGATTTGCCGCTGGTCGTCGAAGACGCCTTGACCTTGGGTGTAGATGAAGATCGATTCGATTTCGGATTTCGGACTACCGATTTCGGATTGCGGATTTCGGATTGCGGATTGTCCAATTAGGGAATTAACCTGGGTCGTCGTGATCGCCTGCGAGATATTGTCCCAGCCGCGGTTCCGCGATGCGGTGATCGCGTTCGCTTCGTTCACGAGAGACTGCTGCGCAGTGGAGTCCAGAATCGATTCGATATTGGATTTCGAATTGTGGATTTCGGATTGGCGAGCCGGGTCGTCCGCGACCCCGGCCGGGGCGGGGGACCGCCCGGATCGCTTTTTGGGTATCGCAATGCACGCTTCGGGTTCGAGAAACAAGTGCTCGATCCGCTGCGTGTGGTATGTGTCCTCGATAATGTGAGCTGCTCGGCGGAAGCCTTCCTCGATGTCGCCACGCTTCAGCGTTGATTTGCTGAGCAGGTTGGTGCCGCATTGAGGGTGAACCAGCGGTGCGCCGGGTTCGAGCGCTGCCGTCGGATCGGTGACTGGCTCAAGGACCTCGTACTCAATGTCGATCAATTCGGCCGCTTTGCGGGCGAGCCGCTGCGTGTCGGCGACGACGCCGGCGATGACGTCGCCCGTGCAGCGAGTTTCCTCGCCGATGGCGACGAAGACTGGCCAATCGCTTTCGATGAGGCCGACGTAGCGGTTGCCGGGCACGTCGGCGGCCGTGACCACGCGGTGCACGCCTTCCAGCGCCAGCGCGCGGCTGCCATCGATCGAAAGCACTTTCGCCCGAGGGTGATCGGCCAGTCGCACGGCGCCGTACAACATGCCGGGCACGGTCATGTCGTCGATGAACTTGCGGTCGCCCAGCACAGCTTCGTGGCCCGTGTATCGAGGTAGATCGGTGCCGACGCGGCCCGATGCGTCCGTGGCGGGCGCCTCTGGCATCGGTTCGCCGCGGCGTAGGCGGCTGTACATTTCGACGCTATCGACGATCTGTGTATAACCGGTGCAACGGCACAAGTGCGGTTTGAGCGAGGTGGCAATTTCTTCGCGGCTTGGGTTGGCGTTCTTCTCGCACAGGCCGACCGCCCGCATCGCCATGCCGGGAATGCAAAAGCCGCACTGCACGCCGCCGCAGCGGACGAACGATTCGGCGATTTGCTGGCGGTGCTCGTCGTCGAGCCCTTCCAGTGTGGTGATCGATTTACCCTCGGCCTTCGACGGGGCCAAGGCGCAGGAGAGCACCGGTTTGCCGTCCATCAGCACGGTACAGCAACCGCACTGGGCCTGTGGCTGGCAGCCGTTTTTGGGCGAGGTGATGCCGAGGAAATCGCGCAGGACGTCGAGCAGCGTGAGCCCGTCTTCCTCAGGCAGATCGACCAGGACGTGCTCGCCGTTGACCTGGCAAGAAAGTTGGCGGGTGGCGCTATCAGTTGCGTGCGTGGTTGCCGCCATGGCAGTTGGCCTCACGGATTAGAGGAATGCCGCGACTCGGCGGCTAAGCCGCCTGGCTTCGGCGTGGTGGCCAACTCGTGCCTGGAAGAAGCTGCCGTTGGGCAGCCCAGACTCTCCTTCCACCGGTATCAAGTTTCGCATAGAATTCTGCCTCTTTCAAGTGTATTACAAGAGGTAGGGTGGGTCGAAAGACCCACCATTTTTTGAAGGGGTATGCCGACCTCGACGCATCGTTTCACACCTTACGCGGGGATGGTGGGTCTCGAACACTCGACCCACCCTACGTCCTACATTGACCAACATGAGCAAGAATCCGTATTTAGCGGCAGCACACAAGTATGAAAAACCGATGGTTCGCTTCCTGCGCGACCTGGTGGCGATACCGTCGGAATCGGCCGAGGAAGGGCCCGTTATCGATCGAATCCGCAAGGAGATGGAGGCGGTCGGAGGGTTCGACAAGATCTGGACAGATGGGTTAGGCAATCTGTTAGGACAAATCGGCAAGCCGGGGCGTGGCAAGAAACTCATTGCCATCGACGCCCATATCGATACGGTCGGCGTCGGCGAGCGGAGCGAGTGGAAGCACGATCCGTACAAGGGAAAGGTGGCCGACGGAAGAGTGTGGGGACGCGGAGCAGGGGACCAGGAAGGTGCGGTCCCGGCGATGGTCTACGCGGCCAAGATCATTCGCGACCTCAAAGTGGATCTATCCGAGTTTTGCCTGCTTACGACTTTCACTGTGATGGAAGAGGACTGCGACGGGCTCTGCTGGCAGTACATCGTGAACGAGGACAAGATTCGGCCCGATGTGGTCGTGGTCACCGACTCGACCAATTGCAAGATCTTCCGCGGCCAGCGCGGCCGAATGGAAATCGGCGTCACGTGCTTGGGCAAATCGTGCCACGGCTCGATGCCGGAGAAGGGCGACAACGCGGTTTACAAAATCGCGAAAATCGTGCGCGAGATCGAGGCGCTCAATGAACGGCTCAAAGGCGACGAGTTCCTGGGCAAGGGAACAATCACGGTCAGCTACATCGATTGCAAGACTCCCAGCCTCTGCGCGGTGCCCGGGCAGGCGTATATCCACCTCGATCGCCGGCTGACGGTCGGAGACACGAAGAAGTCGGCAGTCGCGGAAGTGAAGGATGCCGTGAGGCGGGCTGGCGTCGAGGCCAAGGTCGAAGTGCTGCGGTACGCCCGGCCAAGCTACACGGGTCTCACCTACGAAACGGAAAAGTATTTCCCGATGTGGTGCGAGGCGGAGGATTCGCTACCGGTGCAAGCGGCCGTGAGGACGTACCACGAGGCGTTGGGGAAAACTCCCACGGTTCATCGCTGGACGTTCAGCACGAACGCCGTCTCGATCGCCGGCATGTTCGGCATCCCCTGCGTCGGCTTCGGTCCGGCGCCGGAGAGCGTGGCACACACGGTGAACGACTCCGTGCCGATCGAACATCTGGTGAACTGCGCCGCGTTCTACGCCGGCTTCGGCCCAGCGTACTGCGACCTGGCCGCCGGCCGCGGGAATGGTAAGCCGATGAAATTCAAACGGATTAGATAATTCCTTATCGAGATTAACCACAACGGCACGGTGAGCACAACGCAAGACAAGTGCAGTTTCAATCCGTCGTGCCCGTCGTGACATCGTGGTTAAAGAACTGACTTAAGCGAGTGAGGCATGACAAGTTTGAAGGGCAAAGACTACATCGAGACACAGGACCTCAGTGATGACGAGCTTGTGCACTTGCTTGACTCAGCGGCCGATCTCAAGAGAAGTTTCAGCGCGGCGAGCCGACGTTGATGTTGCCGCATCAGACGGCGTTTCTGCTGTTCTTCGACAAGTCGACCCGCACGCGGAACGCGTTCGAAGCCGGCATGACGCAGCTTGGCGGTCACGCGCACTTTCTCGGATTCCGATGCCACGCAGATCAGCCATGGCGAAACGCCCGAGGACACGGGCAAGATTCTGGCCTCGATGGGCCACGGCATTTGCATCCGCCACGATCTGGTGCTGGGCGAGGGCAACACGTACATGCGGAAGATGGCCGCGGCAGCCAACGTGCCGATTATCAACATGCAGTGCGACGTGGACCACCCCACGCAAACACTCGCCGACATGCATGACGATCCGCGAAAAGTTCGGCACTAACTTAAAGGGGCTCAAAATCGCCGTGAGTTGGGCCTTTGCCCCGTCGTATGCCAAGCCGCTCAGCGTGCCGCAGGGGCTCATCACGCTAATGACGCGCTTTGGTATGGATGTGTCGCTTGCCCACCCGCCCGGTTACAAGCTGATCGATCGCACGGTCGAAGCCGCGAAGTCGAACGCGGCCAAAAGTGGGCGGCAAATTCGAAATCGTGGACGACATGGATGCGGCGTTCAAGGATGCCGACATCGTTTATCCGAAGAGCTGGGGCGTGTACGACCTCATGCTGGCCCGGCAGCAGGTGAAGACGAAGGAGGAAGTGGCCGCGAACCAGCGCGAGTGCCTCGCCGTGAATGCCAAGTACAAGAGCTGGATCTGCGACGAGAACCGGATGAAGCTCGCCAAGAAATCGGCCGTTTATATGCACTGCCTGCCGGCCGACCGCGGCTCCGAAGTGACCGACGCCGTGATCGACGGCCCGCAATCAATCGTATTCCAGGAAGCCGAGAATCGGCTGCACACCGCCAAGGCGATCATGGCGTGCACCATGCGTGAAAGACCGTTCTAAACGTGTGGAACCACGACGGCACGACGAGCACGACCGGGAATCACGAAGCACCAATGACCAAATCCCAATGACCAATCAAGCGGTAGAAATAGTCACAGTTTGGTCATTGGTGCTTGGTCATTGGTCATTCTTTTCGTCGTGCTCTTCGTGCCGTTATGGTTGATCTTATGCCGAATGTTCAAAAAAGGTTGGTGGTGGCCCTGGGTGGAAACGCCATCAGCGCCCCGGCAGAGTCGGCGACATCGACGAGCAGTTCGCCCAAGTGAGCGAAACGGCCGAGGTTCTGTGCGACGCGATCGAGCGTGGTTACCAACTCATTGTCACGCACGGCAACGGTCCGCAGGTGGGTAATATCTTACGCCGCGTCGAGCTGGCGCAGAGCGAGCTCTATCCAATACCGCTGGAAGTCTGTGTGGCCGATACCCAAGCCGGCATGGGGTACATGATCGCCCAGTGCTTGTCGAACGCGATGAATCGGCGGAACCTCACGTGCGACGTAACCGCCGTGGTAACGACGGTGTTGGTCGATCCGGACGATCCAGCGTTCGGCGATCCGACCAAAGCGATCGGGCCCGTGCTTACCGAAGCGCAGGCCGAAGTTCATCGCACGAAGGATGTTTGGCAAATCCGCGACGAAGGGAAGGGGCGTTTCCGCCGGCTCGTCCCGTCGCCGTTTCCGCGCAAGATCATCGAAATGCCGGCGATTGACCGGCTGGTGGACGCGGGGCAAATCGTCGTATGTTGCGGCGGCGGCGGTATTCCGGTGGCTGTCGATTCGCAGGGCCGGGTCCGCGGAGTCGCTGCCGTGATCGATAAGGACCGCACGACCGGGTTGTTGGCCCGACATCTGCAAGCGCCAACGCTTGTGATTCTTACCGCTGTTGAATACGCGTGCATCAACTTTGGTCAACCAAACGAGCAGCGTTTAGAGCAAATTTCGGCCGACGATGCTCAAGTCCACCTATATGCCGGCCAATTCGGCGCGGGCTCGATGCGGCCAAAGATCGAGACCGCGATCGACTTCGTCCGCCGTTCGCCGCACGCCGATGCCGTGGCCATCATCGCCCACGTTAACCGCTTCGCCGATGCACTGGACGGCAAAAGTGGAACACGGATTCTCCCCTAGCTGTACTGACGATGACGAGTAACCAACGCGGCGACGACAATGCCAAAGGAGAATATCCAGATGGTAGTGGGCTCAGGTACAGGCGTCCACATGAGGGCGTAGCTTGCGAAGTTCGAATCATACCCGTAACCCACGACAGTTCCGTCTCTGTCAATTCCCGTTGCGTACGAATGGATAATCGCGGTTGAAAGGTCGGCAAGAAACAGATGCAAATCAACAACGCTTTCCGCGCTTCCATTCCACAACAGAGCGTGTTCGGCGTATTCTGGTGTTATGGTAGTGCCGTACCCGACTTGGTAATCCCCGGAGACACCGTACGCGCGACTACCTTCGAATCCGATCGGATTTAAGTCGACGACACTTTCCGCACTACCATGCCAAAGGAGGGCGTGAATAGCACCTCCGATTTCGAGACTTGTGCCATATCCAACTTGACTGTTCCCCGACACGCCGTATGCAACGCTGTCGAAGCCTGGTGGACTCAAGTCGATAACACTCGATGCCGTATCCTGCCACAACAACGCATGATTTCCAACTGACGGGATGTGTCCTGACCCAACCTGGTAGTTGCCCGATGCAGCAAACGCTTCCGACGCGTCGAAACCATCGGGGTGCAAATCGACAAAGCTCTCCGGCGTGTTATGCCACAGTAGTCCATGACTGTTACTGCTGATAGCCGAATTAAAACCCCAACCAACTTGTGTGTCACCCGAAATGCCCTGCGCATAGCTCGCCTCAAACTGATCCGGGTTCAAGTCGACGAAGCTCTCTGCAGTACCGTTCCAAATCGCCGCGTGAGAAACACTACCGAGGTTTCCCACGACGAACGCAGTGCCAGCCTGTTTTCCCGTGGAGACTCCACGAACGATACTCTGGTTGAATCCGGATGGGTGTAGGTCGACGACGCTTTCAGGAGTGCCGGTCCAGATCACAGCATGGCTACCATTCGAGTTTGCTGATCCAGCTTGCTGTCCATCCGAGACTCCATGAGCTTCACTCTCAAAAAAGCCAGTCGGATGAAGCAGCGTGGCACGATAAGGCGACGCAAACGAATGCAACGACGCAACAGTGCAATTCAAAAACACGAGAAGAACTAAGCATCGTCTCGCTGCCATGCGTAGGCCGGTCACTTATTTCGAGGAAGTTCAAACAACTCTATCCAGCATAGTGTAATCAGCGAATAGTTACGCGGCAAGCAAATTCCAATGTGATAAGGTAAGTACATTCACTACCGCCCAATCGAAGCACGGAATTACATCAAGATTCAATCGTAAGCGAATGCGGTACAGCGCTGGAAAAGCGTATTGGCAATGTCAGCCCCACGAGCGCAGATTGCCGCCTCGTCGCACGTGACGATGTGGCCCTTGCGCATCACCCACCAACCCGCGATCATGACGTCGCGAACGAATTCCGGGCCCATGGCGAAGAGGACGTGGCCAGCCAAACTTTCGGCGGTCAGCGGCGTGGCCGGGCGGTAGTTCGTCAGCACGAGATCGGCGGCCGCGCCCGGTTCGAATACGCCGAGCTTGACGCCGAGACATTTCGACGCACACCGGGCCGATTGGCCGAGCATTTGGAGCGACTGACCAAATGGTACTGGCAGCCCGGCGTCGTGGCTTTTGAATTCGGCGGCGCGTGCTTCGCGCCACATGTCGGCGCCAATCCCGTCGGTGCCGAGTTGCGGCGGCCGTGCGAATTTGGCGACCGGCGTGTAGCCGACGCCGTTGTTCATGTTCGAGCTGGGATTATGGGCCATTGTGAGCGACGAACGTGCGTTGACGGTCGCGATATCGGCGTCCGACAAATGCGTTCCGTGCGCAAAAATTGTATCTGCGACGTCCAACAATCCGACTCGCTGAAACCGGTCAATGAGTCCACAGCCAAACCGCTCCCGAGTAATTCGCTCATCAACGGGGTCTTCCGCCACATGAATGTGAACGCCCACGCCAAGTTGTTTCGCGAGTTCGACACACCCGGCCAGCGACGCTTCTTGCATCGTGAAACTGGCGTGGCCGCCCACCATGCTGGCAAAGTTCCCGCTCGCCTTTTCTTGGCAATGGCGAATGTAGCGCTCGTTTTCGGCCAGCCCTTGCTTTGCCTCATCGGGCCGATTGCGGTCGGTGACTTCGTAGCACAAAACGCCGCGGCAACCAACGGCGGCGACGCCGTTTTCCAATTCCGAAAGACTCCCGTCGATGGCGTTCGGCGACGCGTGATGATCGATGAGCGTGGTCGTGCCACAATGGAGGGCGGCGAGTGCGCCAATCTGACCGCTGACTTCGACGCTTTCGAGCGTGTGGGCTCGATCAAGCCGCCACCAGATGAATTGCAGAATTTCGTAGAAGTTTCGCGGCTGCCGAAGTGGGACGGGCATCCCTGCCGCGAGGGCCGAGTAGAGATGCGTGTGGCCGTTGACGAACCCGGGCATGAGAACGGCACCGTCGCATTCAACGACTTCATCGCCGGGGGCAGCCGACACATTCTTTCCCACACCTACAATCAAGCCGTCGGCCACGCGCAGGTTGCCACTTTCGACCGAGGGCGGATCGAGCTGCACGAGCGAAGCATTCTGGAAAAACGTCGCCATGCAAGTTTAACCACGAAGATACAAAGAGCACAAAGAAGAAGTTTTGACAGGATTTACAAGATTAACGGGATGAATTCAATTGTTGGATCAATCAGCCTGTCGATCCTGTAAATCCTGTCCATAAGCCGTTGAACTTTTAGAGCAATTCTAGCACGCCGGTGCGGGCATTGAACGCGGTGATCTGGGCGTCCCAATCGTCGACTTGGGCGAAAGTTTGCTGCCAGAAGTCGGGATTCCATAGTTGGCGAAGCTCGTCGGCCGTGCGTCCTTGCTGTTCGACCCAGGTGAAGTATTTGAAGTTGTGCAGCGCCTTGCGTTCGTGGTAGGTCAGCTCGCGCAAATGGTCCGTGACGATGCCGTCGAGGTAGCGGGCCTGGTCGTAGGCGGCTCGCTCAGCCGTGTAGGGGCCACGCTCGGCAGCGAGTTCTTCCAACCGACTGCCGTAAAGGGCAGCGGAGTCGGTGAGGCAGGTGAAGATGACGTCGCGGCCGTCCATATCGAAGTACTTCGCCGTTTTGATGGCAGCGATCAGGTTACAGATGCCCGAGATGCCGAGGAGCGTTAGCTGCTTGATCAGTTGATCCGAGACCCGGTGGTTGAGCAATGTTTGGCCATGTGGGTCATTAAACAATCGGAAGAGCGTAAGGCATTGCTCATCGTCGATGGCTGCGACCATATCGGTGTTACGAATGTTGTGGATCCACGGCACGTGCTTGTCGCCGATGCCCTCGATGCGATGGCCGCCGAAGCCGAGTTGGTAGAGAGTGGGGCATTGGAGGGCTTCGGTCGCCACGACGCGGACTTGCGGGTGCACCGTTCGCAAATAGTCGCCAGCGGCGATCGTTCCGGCGGTGCCGGTGGCAGAGACGTAGCCGCTGAGACGGGAGCCGCCGCCGATCCAGTTGAAAATCTCTTCGATCATTTTGCCGGTGACGTGATAGTGCCACGCGGCGTTGCCAAACTCTTCGAACTGGTTGAAGATGACACAATCGGGCCGCGTACGGCGGATTTCCCAGCACTTGTCGTAAATTTCTTTCACATTCGATTCGCAGCCAGGCGTGGCGATTACCTCGGCCCCGATGTCTTTTAGCCAATCGAAACGCTCACGACTCATCTCCTCGGGCAAGATGGCAACGGCCGTGCAGCCAACGAGGGCAGAGTCAAAAGCCGCCGCCGCGGCAGTAGTTGCCCGTGCTTGGCCAGACGGCTTTATGTTGCGTCGGGTCGAATTGCCCACTGACGAGTTTCGGTATCAAACAACCATAGGCGGCCCCAACTTTGTGTGCGCCCGTGGGAAAGAACTTGCCGACGAGGCCAATGATGCGCGTATCGACGCCGGTTAGCTCGGGTGGGAATTCGATCCAGTTGCCTTGGTTGTAAAGGCCGCCGCGCTCGACGGGCTCGTTTTTCCACGTGATGCGGAAGAGGTTGACCGGGTCAACGTCCCACAAGCCAACACTTTTGAGGCGGCGACGGATTTTTTCAGGTACACTGCTGGGCTCGCGCATCTGGGCGAACGTGGGCAGCAGAATCTTTCGTTCGCGGAAACGGGCGACCGTGCGCGACACGGTGGTTTCATCAATTTCCATCAACATTATCCGACTTAGTTTGAATCTTACTAACCACAACGAAAGAGTGCCAAGGAAGATTTTTTGACAGGATTTACAGGATCGACTGGATCAGGATTAGGCTGTCGAATTCATCCTGAAATCCTGTCAAAATGCAATCGTCTTGGCAACTCGCTATGTACTCTTTTCGGTGAAGGTCGATTCACATTTTGCTGCGTAGTTTTGCCTCTACAGCAGCAACAGTTGGCTCGATTGATATTGGTTGGCCTCCGGCGCGGATGGCGTTATTTGTATCTTTCAGTCCACTGCCGGTGATCATCACGAGCACGCGATCGTTTGGGCTGACTGTATTTGCCTCGATTGCCGAAACAACACCCGCCAATGCGGCGGCGGCTGCAGGTTCGGCGAACATGCCGTGGCGACCGGCTAACCGCATGGCATCGAGAATCGCTTCGTCGCTGACAGTAACAACAATACCGTTGGCTTCGCGAATCGCATTCACTGCCTTGCGCCAGTTGCGTGGAATATGAACGTCGATGCTGTCGGCGATTGTCTTTCCGTTGTGATCGGTGGGAAGCGCATCGTGCTCAAGGGCGTAGGCAACAGGGCTAACGTGCTCGGCTTGGACAGCGAGTAATCGTGGCAATCGATCAATCACGCCGAGCTCGTGCATTTGTCGCAGTCCCTTCCAAATGCCGGCGATCGTGCAGCCATCGCCGACGCTGACGGCGACCCAGTCGGTGCGCGCCGCCGAAATTCGCAGACTGTTCGGCAACTTCCAAGCCGGCGGTCTTTTTGCCTTCAACGAGCACAGGGTTGATGGCGCAATTGCGATTGTACCAACCGAATTCGTGGCACGCCTTCGAACAGAGATCGTACGCGGCATCATACGACGACTCCACCGCAAATACCGTCGCCCCGAATACCTGTAGCTGGGCTATCTTCGGTTCCGGTGCCGTGGCCGGCACGAAAATATACGCGGGCAAGCCGGCGAGCGCGGCATGGCCGGCAAGACTACTAGCCGCGTTCCCGGTCGAAGCACACGCGATCGTTTTCGCGCCCACTTGTAGAGCGTGGGCGACGCCGACCGAGCTGGCTCGGTCCTTGAATGAAGCTGTCGGGTTGCGGCCTTCGTCCTTTAATAAGATCCGTCGAATTCCCAAGTGCAGAGCAAGACGATCGGCATCGAGGATGGGTGTCCAGCCGTCCGGCCAGTCGTGTCGAACTGCGGCGGGCTCCAGCGGCAACAACTCGCAATAGCGCCAATGATTCAGTGGGCGACCCACGAGTGGCTTTGCTTTCCATGCAGCGCGGACGCGATCCAGGTCGTAACCGATGTCCAGGATTCCAACCGCCGGGCCGCACTGGGGGCAAGTCGTCCAGACTTCCTCGGCCGATTTCAAATTCGACCCTGGATATGTGGCGCCGCAACGAATGCAGCTAAGTTCGGTGATGAAGTTGCCCATTGGTCTGTCTCTCATCCGAATGTATCTTACGGTCGATAGGGAGGCCAGAGCAGCACTGGACAGTTATAATCACAACCACGACGACACGACGAGCACAACGAAGAATTACTAAATGACCGAATCCCAATGACCAACGCTCAAACGGCCCGATGGTCAATTGGTCATAGGTGCTCCGTCATTGGTCATTATCCGTCGTGCTCGTTTTGACGTTGTGGTAAGTAATCTCATGGTTGATCTTTTCTGCACGCCTTTTGTGGACATGATCCAGCGGATGCGGCTGGAGTTTCGGAATCAGAAGAGCATCTTCGACCTTCCCGCGAGGAAGTGGTACATTCCGCCCGATGGTAATGACGCGCCCGATTTGACGGTGCCGTTTCATGACAGTGTTGCGGGGAACGCCTCGGGGCCGGCGTCTGGCCCGCAGACACAAATGGCCCAGAATCTGGTGTTGTCATGGCTCGCTGGCGGGCGAATCATGGAGCTGAAGACGGTTCAAGTCAATGATGAGCTGAAAATATCTCGCCCTTGCATCGACGCCGCCAACGTCGGCTATAACGTCGAATGGTCGCAGGAGCTGCGCGTTGCCGATTCGCTCGATCAGTATGTGCAGGGAGCGATGCTGATCCACATGCTGCGGTACACGCCCGCGGTTTTCGGCCGGCCGTTCGGCGGCGTTTCACTGGCCGGCGTAAGTGGCGAACCGATCTACGATATGTCAATCGGCTACGATCTGGCTGGCATCAAAGCACCAAAGGTTGTGAATTTCATTCGCGGCATGATCGATGCGCGAGAAAGCGTGGCCCGATTGCGGGACCAGATTCCGCGGTGGTTGGAACCGCTGCGCGACCTTGATTATCCGACGAAGCTAAGCCGCAGCATCACGCTTTCCACGTTTCATGGTTGCCCCGCGGAGGAGATTGAACGGATTTGCGAGTTTCTGCTCACCGAGCTCGACGTGCACGTGATTATCAAAATGAACCCACCGATGCTCGGCAAGGAACGATTGGAACACCTACTCTACGACGTGATGGGCTATATGGAACTGCTGGTGAACGAGAAGGCGTATACATCCGGGTTGCAGTTCGACGAGTCGCTAGAGATATGTCGACGGTTGGCGGCGTTAGGGGCAAGACGTGGCTTGCAGGTTGGGGCGAAGTTTTCGAATACGCTCGAAGTGGAAAACCACCGGCAGTTCTTTCAGCCGACGGAAAAGATCATGTATCTTTCCGGGGCACCGCTGCACGTGGTCACGCTCACACTTGCGGCGGAGTTTCGCAAGGCGATGGGCGCCGCGTTCCCGATTTCGTTTTCGGCGGGCGTCGACCGCAAAAACTTTGCAAATCTCGTCGCGTGCGGCATTGTGCCGGTCACCACGTGCACCGATTTGCTAAAAACCGGCGGATATGGGAGATTGCCGCAATACTTACACGATTTGCAAAAGGAAATGGGGAAGGTGGCGCGAAAACAGTCAACGATTTTATCCTCGATTATCGCGGCCAACGCGCGGCGGCGAACGGCGATCCTGTCCAAGCTGGCTTCCTAAATACTCCAAAGATCGTGGCTGAAACGCAGGTCGATCCGCGCTATCGGGCAGCTCAGAATCGCGCCGTTCCGAAGAAGATTGATTCGCACTTGGTAACATTCGACTGCATCACCTGCGACAAGTGCATTCCCGTATGTCCCAACGACGCGAATTTTTCATACCACACGGGCGAAGTGAAACTGACATATCGTGACATCGAAGTGCATCCGGATGGGAGCGTAGTGTCCGTCGGTAATGAAAAAATATTCGAACTGCAAATGGCCGATCAAATCGCCAACTTTGCCGACTACTGCAATCAGTGCGGCAACTGCGATACGTTCTGCCCGGAATACGACGGCCCATACCTCAAAAAGCCGAACTTCTTCGGCAGCCGACGTGCGTTCGACGCCGGCGCGCCACACGACGGCTTCCTGTTGGAGCGATCGCCCGAAGGCACTTCGCTGATCGGGCGGATTCAAGGGCGAGTCTACCAATTGGACCAACTCACAAACGGCGATGGCTATCGCTATCACGATAGCATCGCATGCGTGCGTGTTTCTTCGGATGGCGGCATGGCGGTTGAAAAATATGATTCGCGCCCGGCACATATCACACGCTGGATATCGGCCGCTTTCATGCTTTCGCGACGCTGCTGCGCGGCATCACGGATTCCACTCGCGTGCACGCTGTGAATATTACGATGCTCACGGATCGCTAATCGTTAAGTCAGTGTGGCCGATGCTCGTTCAACTGGCTCCTGCCTTATCTATGAAGAGCCGTTCGCCTGCGATCCGTAACGCACGATGGTACGGCACACCAATTGCTGATATCGCCAGCCGCCACAACCGTGGTGTCGAACAGAGACAGATTCGCCCAAGGGGGAGAAATTGAGTGCTACGATGTTCGCGGCGCGAAATGAAATTGAATACTTGAGTTCGATGGATGGCAAGGCTTTTCAAGATCCGATTGTGATTCGGGAAATGGCCCGCCGGCTGGACGCTTTACGACGTTACGACCAGCACTTTTACGATGCCAGTTGGCGACCCGACCGTACGAGCTTGCGACCCGTGCGAGCGAGAAATCGTCGTAACGACGCGCACGGAAACCGATAAGCGTCTGCGCGCTCATCGTGGAATTGTTGCCACGGTTAGCGGGTGGCTGGCGCACTCTTTGGATTCGCCGTTGCGCCACTCCGTTCCGTCGGTTGTGGATTTCCCTTCGATTCCAACTTGTCGCCCGCCTTCTGCAATAGCTCTCCGCCCTTTTGCATCGCGTGCTCTGTATCTTGTTGGATCTTTCCCGACTCAAGGTTGATGCTTGCTCGGTTCGGTCCCTTGCTGAATGTAACCCAACCGGCGAGTGCAAGTAGTAAAACCACCGCGATAAGAATTAGTACGGCACGCATAGGAAATTCTCCCCCAAAAAGGTTCGGCGAGACCTGAGGACTCAAATCTTAAGGATGTCTCGTCTCTTCATGAATAAATAGCAATCATCGTACCGTAGGTATGACGCCGACGATTCGACCATATCGGCCGAATGTCGACCGCCGATATGTCCGCGACATTTTGTCTTCCAGCGCGAAACTGCAAATTCGCAAGCGTCCTGTAGCACCGACTAACAGCGCAGAAACTTCGGCACATCAGTTGCGATACAAGTCAACCGTTTGAGTACCAGTTAATCGAGCCGCCGGGCGAAGCAACGTGTCGCCGCAGTGGCTGTATCGTGCGGGATTGCCGCACCGGAAAACTTAAGATTTTTGAGAAGGGAAGGTGCAACATGTTAGGCTGGGCACTCACGTTTTTGGTGATCGCTTTGATCGCTGCGGCGTTCGGTTTTTTTGGAGTGGCAGGCACGGCGAGCTATATCGCACAGGTATTGTTTTTCGTGTTCCTCGTCCTCTTCATCATTAGCCTGATTGTGCCGCGAGTGCGCCCGCCGGCTGCCTAATAATGCGCCCGGTGGCGAATGCTCCACACGAGCATTCGATCGACGCGATCACCCTAAGCAGGCTCGGCAGTGAACTTAACTCTGCCGAGCCTGTCTTTTTCTGCTGCGCCGACAGGTTCGATTTGAGCCAGCAACGATTACCGCCCAACGACATTGTCGCCATTCAGCTTAATTGGATTGGACGATATCCACACAGAGGACAACCGCCGGCTAAAGCCCGTAAGCCGCGAACTGCGTCAGAGAGCACGCCATCAATGAACATGCGTGCTGTACATCTCATGCTCGGCACCCGAATGTGTCGGCACGATAAAGCTGCTATGGTTATTTTCCGACGACGAGTTATGAAATGACGACGTCGGCATGCCCCACGCTTTCAGTTTTCGCTGCAACGTACGGACGGAGATTCCCAACGTTCGTGCGGCATGCGTACGATTGCCGTGGTGCTGAACAAGCGCTTGCTCCACTGCAGCGTGCTCAAGATCTTCCAGTGAAGTATCCGGTGGAATATCGATTGCGGAACGGCGTCGATGTGCCACCTGATCGCGATCAGCACCATTGTCTGAACCGGAGCCAGCTTGAATCAACTGTTGCGCGATGGATCGCAAGCGATCGATGTCAATTGGTTTCACAAGGCAATCGTTTGCGCCGTGCTTCATAGCATCCACGGCTGCCCTAACGTCTTGACCGTTGACGAGCATTAAAAACGGCGTGTTGAAGCACTGCGCCTTCCAGCGCCGCATAAGTTCTCCACCATCAAAGTTTCCAACGGCAAACTCGCTAATGACCAAATCCACTGAGTCCGAGTGGAGCGCGAGAGCGTCTTCCACGGTCTGAGCGGCCACAACATGGCATTGATCGCCGAAAGCTTGCAGGATAATTTCGCGGTCGCCGGGAGCGGCTCCTGCCACCAGTATCATTGTGTCGGAAAACATGGTGTTTTCATTCCTCGTAAAAGCTCGATTCCTGCTATCAATTTCTCGCTAGAGATGGCTTTGATCAATATCCGAAATGGACACGCAAACCGCATACCGTCAACTTGGCGTAGATTGCGGTTTGGTAGTGGTATTTGTTGGCTGCCGTTTGCAAAGTAGCAAGCAAAAGGCGAAGAGTGGTTACACAGCCTGACGTGCGTACGGCCAATTCGGAGTTTTTCTTCGATAAGGAGGCACGTTTTTTCCCAAATATCTTTTCCCAAATATCTCGCAGGCGAAAACTGACAGGTTTGCTATCACTTTGGAAGCTTTGAGTGCGCGTCCCCCTGAAAGTGGCTCGGCCGGTTGCCGATGCGCGTCAAAAAAGGCCGGGTAATTGCTTCGGAGGGAACGGCACGTAGATTGCGAGAGGCGTTGACTGATGAGAAGAGGCATTTGGGTCTTTAGGGACCAGGATCCTTTGGCCGATTTCACCGGGTTAAGAATCAACAGGCAGCAAGGCAGTATTGCAAGCCTCAGGAATTTCAAGCGAGGCCCATACACGGGGCGGTGTTCCCGCCAAGATCTGCAATCCGGCAAGAGAGAACTTTCTCCGCAGAGGCCGCAACGCTCTGCAAGCCGATGCCGCCGCCCCGTGTATCTTTTTCAGCGTCTTTTTTGGTCTGCTGACTGACCGCCCTTTGTTCTAGCGTAGAACCGAAGTCTTTGGCACGCTCTGTGCGGCTCACAGTTGCTGTTTTGTGGTAATTTGCCAACATGATTGGTTGTCGAGACCGTTCGTTTCACTGGAGGAATAGTCATGGGAATTCTCACAAAGGAAGAGTTTAACTCATTTGATGACCTATTCGTTCACGAGCTCAAAGATCTGTATGACGAGGAACATCAATTAACTCAAGCGTTGCCGAGAATGGCAGACAAGGCTAGTAACCCGGAACTGAAGAAGGCGTTTCAAAGTCACCTGCAGCAAACCGAAAAACATGTACAACGCTTAGAATCGATCTTCAAACACCGAGGGATCGAGCCAGAGCGCGAAACATGCTCTGCTATGGCCGGTCTTATCAAGGAGGGAAGTGTGGTGCTTGATGCCGAGGGAGATAGGGACGTGCTTGACGCAGCGCTCATTGGGGCGGCCCAGCGGGTGGAGCACTACGAGATCGCGGCCTACGGGACGGCCAAATGCTTTGCGCAACATCTTGCCGACAACTACGCGGCAGAGTTGTTGGGTCAGACTCTGGACGAAGAAAAAACTACGGACGAAAAACTGACGAAAATTGCAGAAGAGGCTGTTAACCCGGCGTCGGTAGGTGCGAAGAGCTAATCGGCACCCATTTGATCAATCAAAAGCACAACAGATTTTGCGACCGCGCGTCAAATGGTAGTTATAAAAGCCAGTCAGCTTCGTACGGTCGTCTTGCTTTTTTGCTGAACTGTAACTGTGCGCCGTATTCGCGCGTTAAATCTATTGCTCTGAAAAGAACGAAAAAGCTCGCTGGCCCAACGCCGGGGAAGCGCCTGACCAGCGAGCGGCGCGTTCGTTAATTGAACGACACCTGGAAGACCTGCAGAAAGCAATGCATCACTGCTTCTGCTGGTCGTTGGAATTGTTCGAGCCCGAATTTGAGTCCTTATTCTTATCGGACTTGTTCTTATTCGAATTATCCGTCGATTCTTTTTGGTTATTCCGATCTGACTGCTGCTGATACTCCTGATTGTCGTTATTGATTTTCTTGGTGTCCGGAGCCTTTTGCTCATTCTGCTCCGCCGCCTGTTGTTGAACGCTTGATGGTCCGCCATTGTTGGACTCGCGTCCCTGGAGTTTCGAAATGTTTTCACTTTCGGGCGGTGCCGATATGCGTTGCGCCTCATTCATCCGCTCATTCTGCGCTCCACGATAATGGGCCGTGTGATGCTCTTCCTGATCGTGGTCGGCTTCGCCGTGGTGCTCCTCGTGTTCGCCCTCCTCGCGAGCTTCACCATAGTAGACGTTTCGATTGTCACCACAGGTGGTGCAGCCGTCGACACTTCCACAATCATTGCAGCTTGAGCAGCCACAGCTGCTTTCGTACCTGTCTTGACAGCCACCGCAGTCGTTGTCGTTGTTATGGCGGCGGAAGTGGCCGCCCCAACTACCACAATTGGAGCCTCCCCAGGACCCACGGCTGCCCCAATTGCCACAGCTTCGGCCGCCCCAGCTACCTCCCCACGAACCACAGCTACCCCAGCTGCCGCCGCGTCGGTGTCGTGCCTGCGCATCGGTCGGCGACAAAAACATCATCATTGTCGCGCCTGCAACGGCCACAAGTAAGTATCGTTTGATATGCGTCATCATCGTACCTCCTCTGAAAAAACTGAAACGAACCACAACTACGAATTGACCACATCGCGCCGCCAATGGGACATGACATGTGCTCGACTTGAAAGAATTCGATCCGAACATTGACGTCAGGCCCATAGCCAATGTGTCCTTCCCAAAACGGCTCTACCGCGACAATTTGGGTCATCCGGCGGGTGTAGCAGACTCAATGACTTTCCTACACGCCAAAGACTGATCACTGCTCAACGCAGACGGTACGTGCGGCGGAACCCGCATTTCACGTGCCGATAGCGAGTAGTAAACAATAATGGTACCACTTCGATCGAGGTGGATGAAAAAACCAGAGGACTGCGCACTTTTAGCGCGAATAGCAAGGAGGTACCGCTGCTGGTGCGCCTCCAACCAGCGCGGTTCATCTAGTGGCAACCGGCGCGAGCTAGCCCTCAGTGAGCGGAAACGGTTGAGCGCCAGCATCGGTCAATATCTGAGCCGCTTGCGCCATCCTCGCCGAACTATCCGGGGTGTGATCTTCCGCCGCAACTAGAATCTGTCCGTTAAGTACGGACTGCTGATAAAAGTCGGCGAGCTCCCTCTCAACGCCGCGCGTCATCATAGCGCCAACGAGTCCGCCGGCAACGCCACCCGCCCAGGCGGAAATAGGGCCGGCCGCCCATAAAGCGAGACTTCCAGTTGCTATAGCCGATGCCACTACCGTCAGCCCGCCCACTACTGCACCAATCGTTCCACCGGCAATCGACGCAGAGGGCGTGAACGTCCCCGCCGGTTCTTGATGCTCGAACTCGCGGAAGTAACGCTCTTTTGTCTCATCCGAGCATACTACCGTGATATGTTCCGTAGTGAACCCAGCAGCCTGTAGCGCGTGAACCGCGCTTCGGGCATCATCAATAGTGTCAAAGATACCAACTTCTAATGGATTGTTCGCATTCGATCTGTTGGTCATCCCGGTTCCTATATGTGTCAGGTTATTGGCAAATAAACGACCACCGATTGCACTGCCTTTGACCAAGCGGAGCGGGTTGCGTACCAAGTTTGTCGCAGTGACACTTCGGCGGCAACTTAAAATCTATCCTAGAACAGTCGGGGACTGGCTTATTTTGCGAAGTCTTCGCAGGAAAATGTGCCTGTCCCCCTCTCCGCAGATGGTTCTGGGATAGGCTCTTAGTGACTTGTTCACCAGTTGAGCGATGGCATCTATCTATGTGGGCTCTTAGGAAAATCACCCAGTTAATGCTGGCTTAAGAATCGTTGAGGTGCAAGGGGTGCCCACATTTGCCGATTGGCAATGGAAATTTACATCGACTCACTCGTTAAGTAACTGCCAGCGAGCTACTACATCGGCATACAACTTGCATAAAGGCGAAAAAGTCCCGTAGCCAGACTAGCGAAGTCAGCTTCGCGTGCAAGGTTCCCCAGGAAGAGAGCGATTCATCGGGAATTGGCGAAGCCGGACGCGAGTGCAGCCTTATATTTCCGCCCGGGTTGGGTTGGAAACAAAATAAGGGGCTGATACGTACAGGGGGTGGAAAGGAAAGCAAGGTGGCTGTGGCGAGGTCGATGGCTGCAACCGTCAAATCGGCGAAGAAGACAGCCGTAGGCAAAGCGACAGCGAATGCTTTCTTCAGGACGTAAAGGACAAAAAGCCAGCTGAAGCTTTCGGCGGCACTGAAAAATAGGAGTGCTCCATGTATACGACAAAAAAAGTGGTCGAAGCTCAAGAAGTTTACAGAAGGGCAGCGCAAATTCGAGGAAATTGGTCACCGACCGAACGTCGTCGTCGCACGGGATTGCCCCCGGACGTGCCTGAAAAGCTGCGAGACTATTTTTTAGGCTGGGGCACCGCGCAATGGGCTATCGTTTCCCAATCTCGCTAGTCGAGAAGCAGCCCCGCGTCGCAGTGGAACGCTATTCGCAAAGAACACCGGCACGACCTAGAATGAACCGAAAGTCCAAACTATCACGATAGCTGACTTCATTGGAGAGCGCATCCATGGGCGCCGAGGGGGCGGAAACAACAGATGTGCTTGACGTAGTAGGTACTCTTGACCGGTTCGGCGGCGATCAGAAATTGTTCGCCGAAATGGCGACATTTGTGCTGGAAGACGCTCCTACGCTACTCCAGGAGCTTAACGCCGGAATAGAAGCTGGCGATTCACATGTAGTTCAGATGAAGGCCCATGCGTTGAAGAGCCTAGTTGCTGGCTGTGGGGGAATTCGAACGGCGCGGGCCGCTCAAAATCTGGAGGATGTGGGCAGCAAGCAAAATCTAGTCAATGCAGCGTCGCTCATGGCAAACCTGGAGTCGGAACTCCAAGCCTTTTTGACCGCACTCCAGGCATATTGAGTGAGGACTGTGGAGCTGTTTTAAGGAATGCCAACTGCTAAACTTCCACGGGCTCTCCTTCGACTTGCACACGCGTATCAATCGATACCTTTAGTGCACGGACCTTGCTTCTTAGGCAGCCACGGGTGATGCCGAGCATTCGCGCCGCTTTCGACTGATTTCCTTCGCAAACGCGAAGAACGCGTGTAACCACGTAGCGCTCCATGAACTCCAGTGCTTCGGCGTATAAATCTGTCGAACCATTCTCAAGGCGCTCATCCACAAAGTGCTTTAGGTCAGTTCCGTTTGTATCCCCTTCGCCACTCGTCCCAGCGTCGGGCGTGCGAATTCTCTCCGGGATAAAGTCAGGAATGATCACGTGCCCGGCCGAACGAAGCAGCGTCTGCTTCAGTACGTTCTGGAGCTCTCGAACGTTGCCTGGCCAAGAGTAATTCAGGAGTACATCTATGGCTTCTGGCGATAGGCCATGGACATCTTTGCTAAGTTCTTTACTAAAAATGGTCAAGTAGTTTTCCAAAAGCGGAGCCAAATCTTCCGGTCGATCACGAAGTGGTGCGAGCTGAATCGTGAAACCGCTCAAGCGGTAATATAGGTCGGAGCGGAATGTACCGTCTTCAACCATCTTTTCCAAGTCGCGGTTTGTCGCAGCGATGACGCGGACATCGGTGCTGATCGTTTGATTGCCACCAACCCGCTCAAATTGTTGCGACTGTAGAACTCGCAGCACTTTGCTTTGGACCAAAGGCGACATATCGCCGATTTCATCCAAGAACAATGTGCCTCCCGAACACTGCTCGAATTTGCCGATGCGGCGCTGGTCGGCGCCTGTGAACGCACCCTTCTCATGACCGAATAATTCGCTTTCCAACAGTGCGTCGGGGATGGCCGCGCAGTTGACGGCTAAGAACTGCCCCTTCACGCGCGGACTGTGCTGATACAACGCCCGAGCCACCAATTCCTTTCCAGTACCGCTTTCGCCGCGAATGAGAACTGTGACGTCTTGCGGCGCGACGCGACCAATGGCTTTGTAGACCTCCTGCATTTGCGGGCTGTTGCCCACTAATGTATCGCTGCGGTTCGCCGAATCGGCACCACTGGCACGGCCATTGCGGACCCCTGGCATATTAACCGGGATGCTCATGAGCCGACGAATCTCCATTGCCTGTCGGACCAAATCGCGGATACGCGAAAGGTCCAATGGCTTTAAAAGATAGTCGAAAGCTCCTAATGTCATGGCTTTGATGGCCGTGTCGCTGCTGGATAGCGCGGTGATAAAGATCACTGGCATCTTAGAATCCGCATTTCGGATTCGCTCAAATACATCGAGCCCCGACGATTCCGGAAGCAGAATATCGAGCAGCACCACGTCGAATTGCTTGTTTTCAAGAAGCTGCATTCCTTCTTCCGCGGTTGCAGCTGGGACGACCTCTACATCCGATTCCTCAAACGCTTTCGCGATCAAGTGACGTACTGAACGATCGTCATCAATAACAAGAATACGAGACATTAATTATGCTCCTTCCAAAACAGCGGTCCGCGAATTGAACTGCGGGCGGCTTGTTATCAATTAATTGTCAGCGTTCTTAGGCCCGATACGCAAGCCTGTAACGGGTCGAGAATCCGTTCGAATCGACCTCATAGCTTGCATAAACTGAAACCCTATACTGGCCAAATACCGCAACAAAGCTCCCTTGACGCTTCCTTCAGCCGGCAACGAACTACTTTTTTACTTGGTTTGCGTGAGCAATTCCCTCAGTACACCGATGTCTGCCGGCTTTACTAAGTGGTGATCGAACTCGGCCCTGCGCGCGTGTCGGTTCACTTCTTGTTGGCTATAACCAGTCATCGCCACCAGTACCGGCGCTGCCTCTCCCATCTCGCTTCTTAAACTGCGCGCCACTTCGTATCCATCCATACCGGGCAAACCAATATCTAAAAGGACCACTTCTGGGTGGTACTCCCGCACTGCCAGCAACGCTTCTGGCCCGTCGACGGCCGCACGCACTTCGTGTCCAAGTTTTTCGAGTAAAGCCACGGTCACATGCGCGAGCGCGGGCTGATCCTCGACTACCAGGACGCGGCGGCGTTGTGTCGATTCAACTCGCGAAATGGGAGACTCGGAGAAATGTTTTTTCTGTATCTCGACGCCTGCTGGTAATGACACGACGAATTCTGCGCCCCTTCCGAAACCTTCGCTTGTCGCCCATACCCGCCCTCCGTGAAGTTCCGTGAGTGTGCGCACAATCGTCAAACCGATTCCCAAGCCGCCTTCAGCCCGATGCAACGAGCGGTTCGCCTGTGCAAACAAATCAAACACATGTGGCAACAAATCGGGACCAATACCGATTCCAGAATCGCGAACTCGAAATACGACCTCATTGCCTTCACGCTCGACACCAAACCAAATTTCGCCGCCTGGGTCTGTATATTTCGCGGCGTTGACAAGTAGGTTCGAAAGAATTTGCTCAAGTCGATATGGGTCCGCTTCCACAAACAGTCCTTTTGTGGGCGAACTGATGTGTAGCTTATGATTTCGCGAAGAGAAAAGTACATCATTCGACTCAGCCACTCGTGCGACAATTTCCGCTGCATCGACGAGTGACTTTTGCAACTGAACTCTTCCACTCGTAATGCGCGATACGTCCAATAGGTCATCCACGAGTCGCTTCATCAACGAGGCTTGCTGTCGGATAATCTCCAGCGACTCGTTAAACGCAGCGTCCTCGTGGTCGAGCAATCGCGTGAGTTCACCAGCGTTTGTAATTGCAGCGAGCGGGTTTCGCAGCTCGTGGCCGAGCATTGCAAGAAACTCATCTTTTCGGCGTTCCCCTTCGCGTATGGTTTGGAACAACTGTGCATTGTCGAGGGCTGTGGCCGCTCGACTTGCTAGATTTTCGATCAGTGCCAAGTCGGCCGGTTCGAATTGCCGGCGCGAGCCAAACAAACAACATACGATAGCGCCGAGCGGTGAATCACGGGCAATCAGGGGGGCTACAACAGCGCTGGACCATTTTCTCTTCGGTCCCAGATCAGGCGCGTTGTTGACTACCTCAGACGCAATCGGTTGGGCATGGCCGCTTTCGACCGCGTCGCGAACGGCTTCAGCCAACCGCGGATCCACTTGTTCGATTCGTGCATGCGAACCAGAGGTTTTTCCGATGGATTTCGATTCGTCCGGCTCAACGTGTGCGAACCACAATTCCATGTTTGCGTCGTACAAAACAAGTTGACATCCGTCAGCCAGAGCGGGCACCAAAGTTCGGTGCAAGCTGGTAAGTGTTGTATCGATGTCCAACGAACGAGAAAGTACACGACTGGCTTCGGCCAACATCGCGGAACGGCGCATCGCTTTTTCAGCGACGTGCCGGGCTGCCTGCTCGCGCGCCAACTGCACGCGATGGGCCGCTTGATGTCGAATGGTCTCGGTCTTCTGGAAAAGTTCGACGAATACTCCTACTTTCGTACGAAGCACATCTGGATCGATAGGCGTCGATATGAAATCCACGGCCCCCAAGGCATACCCCTTGGCCATTTGCACATCGTCGTTGAACGCTGTGACGAAAATAATCGGCGTGTGCTCTGACCGTCGCCGTTCACGAATGAGCGCTGCGGTTTCAAACCCGTCCATTTGCGGCATGTTCACATCGAGCAGGATCACGGCAAAATCATCTTTCAATAAACAACGTAGCGCTTTCGCGCCGGAGCGCGCTTTGACGATGTTTTGGCCGAGCTCCGCCAGGGTAGCCTCGATCGCCCCGATTTTTTCCGGCATATCGTCTACGACCAGGATATTGACGGGCTCGCTCGACTTCATGGATTCAATTTCGTGAGACAATCTCTTGATGAGCTGCACACTAACGATGCTGCCTAAATCGCACAAATTCCAATCGTAAAACAACGGATGATCTTTCCCTGCCTAGCTTCCCATTGCTCTAAGACGGAAGCGCAACGCTACCCATTGGTCTATGCACGTGACTTCAGTGCACTTATTGGACCACGAAGCGACACCCAGTGATTTCATTGTAGCCACGTCAAATTCGTCCGATGTGAAGACCATTTGTACGCAAATTTGGTGCATCAATGACCAACTTGGCTGTCTCTCTGCCAATTTTAGGCAACATTGCCGCTGACTGGTATAACTTTTGCCTCTGAATTCTCTCCGACCGGAGGTCGAGGACTTTGCCCGGCAGCACCAAGGACCAGCATATGTCGAAACCAAATGCCAAGAAAAATGAGGACACAAGCAAAGATTGTGAGCCGACACCTGCGGAATTCAAAGCAGCTGTGGACGAATTCGAACGCTGCCTGTTGAGTCCCGTCATTTCTGGCGAGTTCCCAGCTTGGGTCGATGAGGTCCAAGCAGCCTGGTCAGAAGCTGCTGCGCAGATTCACTTTCAAGCAAAACACCTTCATCCGCAGCAATACGAGGAGATCGCCAACCAAGATCCGGAGTTGCTTCCGCGAATCGACCTTTTGAAGGCGGAAGACGCCACGATCGAAGAGCAATGCCAAAAGATACAGCAAGCTGTCATTCGCGTCGCTCAACACGCTCCGATGCTGGAGCCAGACGAAGAGAAGGCTCAAAAGCACACGAAGGGCCTGATCGAGAAAGGTCTCGCTTACATTGCTCGTGTACGAAAGCAAGATATAGCGGTCCGGTCGTGGTACGTTGAAGCGTTTGATCGGGATATAGGTGCAGTGGACTGAAGCCGGTTGCAAAAGTCTTTTTTTTCAGATACTAGCCGCCCAGATAGGTTTCTCGAATAGTCCCAGCGTCCTCGTGTAGCAACTTCCTGCTGCTGTGGTCCGCCGACTATAATGTCGAGCGGAGCACTTTGATGAATCTCGATTCGAACAATGGACGTGTTATAAGTCGCTGTGTCTTTTTTTGCGTTCTCGTCTGTTCGTCACCATGCCATTCTTATTCCGCTCAGGAGACGGCGCCGGACTTTCGCTTTGATATTCGTCCGGTTCTGGCGAAGAATTGCTTCGCGTGCCATGGACCGGACGAAACGCACCGAGAAGCCGATCTCCGACTAGACAAGCGGGACGCCGCAGTTGAAGCTGGTGCGATTGTGCCGGGCGCACCAAGTGACAGCGAGCTGGTCCACCGCATTCTTAGCAGAGACCCAAACGAGCGTATGCCGCCAAAAGAGACCGGCCATACGCTCTCAGCCGCCGAAATCAAATCCATTAAGAAATGGATCGCTGCGGGTGCTGTTTATTCGCCACATTGGGCGTATATCCCGCCAGAGCGACCGCCGTTGCCGGAAGTTTCTCGGCCCGAATGGTGCCGCAATGCCATCGATTACTTTGTACTCGCCCGCTTAGATAAGACGGGCTTACGGCCCGAGCCCGAAGCCGACCGCTATCGCCTCATTCGCCGGGTTTCTCTGGATTTAACAGGCCTGCCGCCGACTGTGGAAGAAGCGGATGCTTTCGCCCGCGACAATCGCTCAGATGCTTATGAACGACTCGTCGATCGACTCCTGGCGTCTCCCGCCTATGGCGAACACTGGGCACGAAAGTGGTTGGACCTTGCCCGCTACGCGGATACCAACGGCTACGAGAAGGACGGCCCGCGCACAGTCTGGCCATTTCGCGATTGGGTCATCCAATCGCTCAACGCTGACATGCCATTTGACGAGTTCACGATCGAACAACTTGCCGGCGATCTGTTGCCTCATCCGACTCGAGACCAAATCATCGCCACCGCGTTCCATCGTAACACGATGCAAAATGACGAAGGCGGGACCGATAACGAAGAGTTTCGCGTGACAGCCGTCATCGATCGCGTGAACACGACGATGCAAGTATGGATGGCAACCACGATCGGTTGCTGTCAATGTCATTCGCACAAATACGATCCGTTTTCGCAGCGCGAGTATTACCAATTGTTCGCGTTTTTCAATCAATCGGCCGATGCCGACCGTGATGATGGCGAACCGTTACTGGCATCATGGTTGAAATCGCATCCAGAGGGCTCGCTGAAATCAGGCGCAACAGCGCCGACAATACTCCCATCATGCAAGAATTGCTCGCTGGCGAGCAGCGGACCACGCACCTCTTCAATCGCGGCATCTTTTTGAATCCGGGCGAAGTTGTCTACGCTGGCACGCCAAAGTCCTTTCCTGCGTTTTCGGACAAGCTTCCGCATAATCGATTAGGCTTCGCCCGGTGGCTCGTGGACAAAAAGAATCCGCTTACGGCACGCGTCGCCGTCAACCGCCATTGGGAGCAGCTCTTTGGTCGCGGCATCGTGCTGACGAGCGAAGACTTTGGCTCACAGGGCTCGCTACCGACGCACCCAGAACTACTCGACTGGCTGGCGGTCGATTTCATGGAGCATAATTGGTCGCTTAAGCACCTGGCGAAGACAATCGTGATGTCTGCGGCTTATCGGCAGTCATCGCGGACGTCAGCTGAGAAACTTAGCTGCGATCCAGATAACCAACTGATTTGCGCGGACCGCGGGAGCGGCTGTCCGCTGAGCAAATTCGCGATCAAGCGTTGGCCGTCTCTGGATTATTGAGCCACAAACTGGGCGGGCCGAGCGTCATGCCTCCGCAGCCGGAGGGTGTGTGGCAGGTCGTGTACAGCAATGACCGCTGGAAGACAAGCCTCGACGAAGACCGTTTTCGCCGCGGTATCTACACGTTTTGGCGACGTACGAGTCCCTATCCATCAGCTATGGCGCTGGACGCGACGAGCCGCGAAACCTGCACAATTCGTCGCGTCGCCACCAACACGCCTATCGCGGCGTTCGCGTTGTTGAATGATACCGTTTACATTGAGGCAGCGCAGGCGCTTGCCCGGCGGATCATGGCCCAAGACCAAAACGAAACGGCATTGCGGGCAACGTACGCATTTCGCCAAGTGCTCATTCGACCTCCTTCCGCTGAGGAGACGGATAGATTAGTCGCTTTGTTTGAACGAGAACACGCACGTTACGCGGCGCAACCAGAGGAAGCAAAGCAAATGACCTCCGTCGAAGTCGGAAGGGATGGCAAGAATACGCACATTGATTCGACGAAGCTGCCTGAGTTGGCCGCGTGGACAGTCGTCAGCAACGTGCTGCTCAACCTCGACGAAACGCTCAACAAGTGAAAGAAATGCATCCAGCATACGATTATCTCCACGGAATTACGCGGCGGCACTTTCTGCAGCAAAGTCACGTCGCATTGGGCGGTATCGCACTGGCGACATTGATGAACAATCTGGCGGGCGCAACGCCGGCCTCACCTGCAGACCCATTGGCGAATCGCCCACCGCGAATACCGGCAAAAGCGAAACAAATCATTTTCTTACACATGGCCGGCGGGCCATCGCACCTCGAACTGTTTGACTATAAGCCGGAGCTCGTAAAACGTGATGGTCAGCTCTGCCCCGACGAGTATTTTAAGGGCCAGCGCTTCGCATTCATCAAAGGTCGCCCGAAATTGCTCGGCACACCGTTTTCGTTCGCTCAATATGGCAAGGGTGGCACCTGGATTTCTTCACTGTTGCCGCATTTGGCGAGCATCGCCGACGACATCACGATTGTCCGGTCCATGTCCACCGAGCAGTTCAATCACGCGCCCGCCCAATTGTTGATGCACACCGGCAGCCAGTTGCTCGGCCATGCTTCGCTCGGCACTGGGCAACATACGGTCTTGGCACTCTGAACCAAGATTTACCCGGCTTCATGGTGCTGGTGTCCGGCGGTAAGAGTCCAGATGCCGGCAAGAGCGTGTGGGGCAGCGGTTTTCTGCCCGGTGTATATCAAGGCGTTCAATGCCGAGCGGCCGGCGATCCAATTCTATTCGTCGAGAACCCGCCCGGCATGACTCGTGATATCCGCCGCGACAGTCTCGACGCGCTGGCCGATATGAACCGGATGCAAGCAAGTGATTTCGGCTCGCCAGAAACTGTGGCTCGCATTCAACAATATGAGCTTGCATTTCGCATGCAGGTTTCGGTGCCGGAAGTAATGGACATCAGCCGCGAACCGAAGCAAATGCTCGAAGCGTATGGCGCAGCCAGGTGCGGCGTCCTTCGCCAACAATTGTTTGCTGGCCAGGCGGCTGGTAGAGCAAGGTGTAAGATTCGTGCAGCTGTACGACTGGGGATGGGACGGCCACGGAACCAGTCCTGGCGACGATTTGGTGCATCAGCTTCCTAAGAAATGCGGCGAGATTGATCGACCCGTTGCTGCCCTCATTTCCGATTTAAAACAACGTGGCCTGCTGGAAGAGACGCTCGTCATTTGGGGCGGTGAATTCGGCCGCACCTCGATGATGGAAGCCCGCGGTGGCTCCACGTTCCTTGGTCGCGATCATCACCCTAAAGCCTTCTCCACGCTGTTCGCCGGCGGCGGCATCAAGCGCGGTTTCACCTACGGCGAAACCGACGACCTCGGTTATTTGGTGACGAAGGATGAGATGACCGTTCGAGATTTGCATGCCACGATGTTGCACCTATTGGGCCTCGACCCACAGCATTTGACGTACCCGTACCTAGGTTTGAAGCAGCGGCTCATTGGACCGGCAGGCAAAGCGCGTGTGCATCACGCTGTCATCGGGTGAACAGTACATCATGAGCGTTTCTACTCCCGGCGCTTCGTCCAATGTGTTGAACAGCACCGCAACAGCCGGCACGCATCGATCGGACCATCCCCAACCGAATGCAACACGGCCGAATAGTGAAAGAATCATTGCGATCGAACGCGCTACGCGGATTCGATATGATCTGGATCGCGGGCGGTCGGGAATTGCTGTTAGCATTTGTCGCGATCTTCTTAAACCCCGTGCCGGAATGGTTGAACCATCAATTCGAACATTCCGCGTGGGTGGGGTTTACGGCGTGGGATCTTATCATGCCATTGTTCCTGTTCGTCGTCGGCACCGCTATGCCGTTTTCATTCGCACGACGAATCGAAGAAGGGCAAACCAAGCGGCAGTTGTACGCTAAGATTCTACGTCGAACGATCGTACTATTCGTGCTCGGCATGGCTGTCCAGGGACACCTGCTTGACTTCAAGCTCGCCACGCTGCATGTGTTTGCCAATACGCTGCAAGCAATTGCGGTTGGTTATTTGATCGCGGCGATTGTGATGCTCAACGCAGGAGTCATCGGTCAAGTCATATTCACCGCGCTGATGCTCATTGGTTTTTGGTTGTTATTGATGTTTGTACCGTTGGCCGGGCATCACGCCGGGGTTCTAGAGCCAAAGGTGAACGTGGCGATGGCGGTCGATGAATTCGTACTCGGTCGCTTCCGCGACGGCACGGACTACACGTGGATACTCAGTGGAATGACGTTTACTGCGTCGGTTCTTCTTGGTGTATTTGGCGGGCAATTGCTGCGATCGCGGCTCTCGCCGTGGGGCAGGGTGGTTGCTCTTACCTCGATTGGGCTCGCCTGTCTGGCCGCGGGCTGGGCCTGGGCCGAGTGGCTCCACTTTCCAATCATTAAGCACATTTGGACAAGTTCCATGACGCTGTGGGCCGGGGGGTGGAGCTACCTGCTACTCGCGCTGTTTTACCTGCTGATCGACGTGCTCGGCTTTCGCCGCTGGGCTTTCCCATTTGTTGTCACCGGCGCCAACGCCATCGCCATATACGTCGCCTGGCATTTCATCCCGTTTCCTGAGATCGCCAAGGGGCTAGTCGGAGGTTTGGCAGAACACATAGGTCCGGCTGGACCATTTCTGATCGCGCTGACTGCCGTCATGCTTTGGTGGTGGGTGCTTTACGACCTATATCGTCGAAGGGTCTTCATTCGACTGTAATTGTCGAAAAATTGATTCCACTACAGGGTGGAAGTGACCAAATCAGGTGAGTTCCCGGCGATTTATCGAAACGTGACACACGCCAACAACCCAGTGGCTGGACAGCGAATCCTGACTTAAATCGGGGTTTTTTCTTGCGTTATTCCAAGTGCTTATACTAGGCTGCACCGAGTATCAAAGCCAACTCCCGCACTCATAGCAATGGAAACATCCTCTTTCACCCGACCAACAGCTGGGGAGGAAATTACATGTATGGACGTGCTTATGGCGCAGCTCTCGTCGCATTACACTTTTTGATCTCGGTAGTACCTTCGATCGGTGCCCCGACGTTTACCACGATCGACGTCTTCGCCGGCACCGGCACGACGACGTTCGATCCGTTTGAAAATGAGGGTGGCCTGGCGCTCGAAACGATGATCTCGCCCGGCGACCTCGCCGTGGACTCGGCAGGAAACGTCTACTTTGTCGGATCGACTGCTCAAGGTGCCTGCAATTGCCTTGGCGCAGCACCCCAGATTCGACGGATTGACGCGGCGACGAACATCGTCACGACGGTCGTCGGCGACGGCACCGACGATTTTGCTGATGAAAACGTCCCCGCCATCTCGACCGGCGTCGCGATCAGCCGCATCAGTCTTGCGGGCGACGATCGCTTGCTGATCGGTGACAAGCTCAACCAACGCATCCGCGGGGTCGATCTTGGTACGGGACTGATTCAAACGATTGCCGGAAACGGCGCCTTCAACGCGATCTACAACGAGGGCGGGCTGGCCATCACTTCGCCGCTCGCGTTTCCCGACGTGCCCGTGGCGAGCCCGTCGGGAGACGTGGTCTTCGCCTATGGCTTTGCCACGCCCATATTGTTCGGCAACCCCTACGGATCACCCGTTCTGAGAGTCGATGCTGACAGCGGAATCCTTAGCACGTACGCGAATGTGCCGTTAAACTTTCAGGCCCTCAGCATGGCATTCGACGACGCGGGCAACCTCTACATGTCTGGATTCAATCAAGGGGAACCGATCTACCGCGTTGACGCCATAAGCGGCACCGTCACTCCGTTTGCCGGCGGAGGTTCAAGCCTAGCCGACACGGGGGCGGCACTCGACACCGATCTGGCTCAGATCGGCGACGTCACTTACGCCGATGGCTATCTCTTCGTGGCTTCAACTTACTTCATGGACGGCCCTGGCATGCCCATCGTTGACGGATCGCTGATCTGGGTGATCGATCTGGCCGATGGCTCGATCGACCGTGTCGCGGGTGATTTGGACGCGGTGCCGATCGGCAACGGCGGCCCGGCCATCAATGCCAAGCTCAACGCAGTCTCCGGACTGGCGGTGGCCCCCGACGGTGACCTCTTGATCTCCACCGACAATACGATCCGTCGCGTCGAACGTCAGTCGCTCGTCGGCGATATCCTGATCGACGACACTACCTCGCAAGCCTTCCTCGATTCGCTCACCAACGCCCCCGCGAACTTGCTCGCCGAAGGCACCAGCCGAATCGATATCTTGATGCCAAACCTCCTCGGTGTCGCCAACGATCTGGCGATCACCGACAACGCCAATCTCACCACCCTCGCCGCGCCGATGATGGCCCACGTCGATGGCCACGTGACCATCGTCAATAATCCCAACCTGCAGTCCGTCGACCTGGGCGTCCTCGGCACCACAGGGGGCGACATCACCGTGACCGACAACGCCACGGCCTCGACGATCGACCTCGGTAGTCTCGACACTGCCGGCGGCGACATTACGATTGTGGGAAACGACAACGCGGAAGAGATTATCGTCGGCAGCATCGTCAGTATTGGTGGCGACATCACCGTGACCGACAATGGCGTGGCCATGGGGATCGACCTCGGCAATCTCGACACTGCCGGCGGCGACATCACGGTGACCGACAATGGCATGGCCTCGATAATCGACCTGGGCAACGTGACGAACGTCGGCGGTGATCTGACGATTGACGACAACGACGATCCGACGATTACGTTCACCCTTCCGCAAATTACCGTGGTCGGCAGCGTCACGATTGGTGATGCCGACGTCGTGATTCAAAGCGGCTCAGTATTCGACTTCGCTCAGGATCTGAAAATCGGCGACCGGGCGTCGCTCGACGTCGAACAGGACGCCGAGGCCAAGGCGGCCACCGTCCAGGTCCAAAGCGGCGGCGCCGCACGCGGCCACGGTACCATCGCCGCCAGCACGATCTTCAACAGCGGCATCTTCGCCCCGGGCCACTCACCCGGCGTGCTCACCGCCGACGGCGACTTCATTCAAGACGCCGACGGCACGCTGGTCATTGAAATCGCCGGTCTCGAACCCGGCACCTCCTACGACGTGCTGCATGTCACTGGCAACTTAAGTATGGGCGGGATGATCCTGTTGAGATTCCTCGACGGATTTGCACCGCAGCAAGGACAGCAATTCGAGTTTCTTACCGTCGACGGCCAAGCCGACGTGGGTGGCGCGACGTTCGAACCGCAAAACCTGGCTCCTGGTTTCGTTTTCAGCATATCGTCAAGCGCCAGTGGAATTATGTTGACGGCTCTGAGTGACGGCCGGTTTGTGGCGGAACCTAGCCGCGCATCCATGTTGGTCGCCGCCGCACTTGCGGTCACGCTGCTGCGCCCTGCAAGGCGGTGTCGAGCATTGTTCGGAGTGTACGCACGTTGCTCGTGAGTGGCTGACAATGTACCAACAGTCGACGGTGAACGCCCACGAGCAAGTCAGCATCCGCTCGGGTTTGCTAAACCCGCTGCCATGATTGCTGCCAGATAATCTTTCTCGCAGTTGACGTTTTGCAATGACTGTAGTTGCGGATCGACCTCACGTAGCAAATCGACAGCGACTTCCCGCGTGCGAATTCGTTCGAACAACGATTGTGCGCGTAGCTTGTCAGCAGCCAGCAATCGTTCCATTTGCGGCAGCACGCGGGGCCGATACACGGCAGCGAGAGCATGTCGGCGTCGGCCGTCACTCGGAACGGCAGCGTCATTTTCCCCAAGTAGCTCGAACATACGTTCCACGAAGGCCGGTTTAAGAAGCGGGACATCGCAGCCGGTGGCGTAAACTGCGTCAACGGCGTCTGATTCTGCAAATATTCTCAGGCCGGCCGACAATCCCGCGAGCGGCCCCTGGTGCTCTGTTTCATCGTGCGCAATCAAGATATTTTGGCGAAGGTTTGGCAGCACTTGACGCGGCCCGGCCACGACAATGGTGTTGGCAGGCGTCACAACTAGGCCGACAAGTCGCACAACTCGCTGGAGCATCGACTCGGGGCCAAAAGGCAATGTCACTTTATCGCGGCCCATGCGGCTCGACTTACCTCCGCAAAGGATAATAGCGCCTCGTCTCATAATGATGCAATCATCGCGCCCCGCGGCTCTGACGCTCACAGTGACACAACCGTACTAGACAGCTTGCTTCAGGTCAGCAGCAATCGAATTTAACACTTCATCATCCGTCGGATACGTTGACGCGACTAATTCTCTCAATGGGATAGGCACCCCATCTATGCGGTATGCCGTCCCCGGTGCGTGGAATCCATAAATGGCGGTGGTAAATCGAACCGTGGGCATAAGGGAAGGCTCGACGTTTGGGTAGTCAAGCACAATCGTTGGCAGTTGACGTAGAGTTTCTTGCGCCGCTGGCGACAACTGACAAACCCCTTCACTGCCAACTAAGACGCACGCATCCGCCTCGCATCGTTCCAGCAGCCGATTCGCGGAAAACTCTTCGAGGCTGAAGCGCGGATAACCATTCGCAAAACTAGCGGCGAACGGAAACCCAGTTTGCCAACACAACACGTTTTCGGCCCCAGTGACACCTCCGGACTGCGGGATGTAGTGTGCAGTGAAGCGCGTGAATTTGTTCAATTTCGTCGTCAGTTGCAACAACGCTTCAATCCACGTCTGGCTGCTTTTAGCACCCGCCTGCCCTGATCCGAAAAAAAGTGCCCCATATTGGCAGGTCTTCATTTGTTGGGCCAGGTCCTTTAATTGGAGAAGCCGATCATCGATTTTTGCTGCTATGGGCGATTGCTCGCCGACAACGAGTTGACGAAGTGTGGCGATAACGTCCAATTCGCTGCCGGAGCGTATTTCGATGAACATGTCGGCACGCCGGCTCGTCTCCGTAGCTGCGTTATCGAGAACGATCACCTTGCGGTCGGCCCGTCCGCCCGGCACAAAGGCTCCCTTTGCATCTACCGAGTAGCGCTCCAGATGTCGCGGATGCGATACAACCGGATTCGTACCCCAAAAAATCACGAGGTCGTGCGATTGCGGATTTCGCCGAGTGAACAGCTAGATTGACCAACCTTTTGAAAAGCCAGAGTTGCGGCCGCGTCGCACGAGGTTGTCGTATCAATGTATCCGCCGAGTTGCTCTGCAAGGGCGATGGCTGCCCGTTGACCTTCCGTGCTGCTCCGTGTCAGCCCCCAAATGAGTGGCGAGCGGCTTTGTCCGAGGATCTCGACGCTGCGCTCGATCGCTTTTTCTAGGGGCACTGCTTGCCCCTCAATCAACGCGGTTGGCCGTGCGATGGGCTTGGCAAGTGACGCGAACCAGGGCTTTGCCAGTTGGCAGGCATTGCGGGCCTCTGCCACGCAGCCGTCTGAAACTGTGACTTGCAAATCATCGCACACACAGCCACAGACAGTGCAGGCAACATCGGAAAAAGTCGTAGCCATTCGCGTCTCACTCTACAGCGTCTGCAGCACCGTCAACACGGCAAATTGCCGAACTTCGGCGGCACGACTATCATCGTACAAGTGAGACGCGCGTTCCAGGGGTGCTGGGAGAGCGACAGTTGGGTCGGGAACTTATTTACGCGAAGCGACGATGCGGGACCTCATCAAGATCTCCCAAGGCACGCTCTACGATCCGGCTAACGGCATCGACGGTGAGGTGCGCGACCTGTGGATCGCCGGCGGCACAATCATCGCCGCGCCGACCGACCCTGCGACGCAGCACACTCGTGAGATTGACGCCCGCGGACTCGTCGTGATGCCGGGTGGCATCGACATGCATTGTCATATTGCCGGACCAAAGGTGAACGCCGCACGTAAGCTACGGCCGGAAGACAAACACGATGCGCAGGCTCTCTCCCGGGCCGCGATCACACGCAGTGGCTTCTTGGGAAGTGTGCCCACGACGTTCGCGACCGGCTATAAATACGCAGGCATGGGTTACACGACTGCGTTCGATGCTGCAATTCCTCCGCTCGGTGCGCGGCATGCGCATGAAGAATTCGCCGACACGCCCTGCATCGACAAAGGGTTTTACGTGCTGATGGGCAATAACCACTACGTCATGCAATGCGTACAGCGGAACGAGCCGCAGAAGCTGCGAGCGTTTATCGCTTGGCTTCTCACGGCAACCAAAGCGTACGCACCGAAGCTCGTAAACCCTGGCGGTGTGGAAGTCTGGAAGAGCCTGCGCGGCGGCAATGTGCATGGCCTGGACGATACGGTCCCGCACTTCGATGTTACGCCGCGACAAATTATCACGAATTTTGTCCGAGCCGCCGGTGATCTGCGCCTACCGCACCCGGTGCATCTACATTGCAACAATCTCGGCATGCCAGGCAACTGGCAGACAACGCTGGAAACGATGCGGGCCCTTGAGGGGCATCGGGCGCACCTGACTCACATCCAATTTCACAGTTACGGCGGAGGCGAAGGGGACGAGAATACGTTCAACAGCAAGGTGCCCCAGCTTGCCGAACATGTAAATTCGCACTCCAACATATCCGTGGATGTCGGCCAAGTGATATTCGGCGAAACCACGAGTATGACCAGTGACAGCCCGGTCGGCTATTTTTTGTCGAACGTGTTTAAGAGTAAATGGTACAGCTTTGACGTCGAAATGGAAGCCGGCTGCGGCATCGCACCGATCAAGTATCGCAACAAATCGCTGGTCCACGCGTTGCAATGGGCAATTGGATTAGAATGGTATCTATTGGTCGAAGACCCGTGGCGGGTGGCGATGAGTACCGATCATCCCAACGGCGGCTCGTTTTTGGCGTATCCACAGATCATTCGCCTGCTGATGGATCGCACGTATCGCCACGACATGTTGAAGAGCTGTCCCGCCCAGGTGACTCAGCGCTCGACGCTTGCAGACCTCGATCGCGAGTACACGCTCGGTGAAATTGCAATCATCACGCGCGCTGGCCCGGCGCGGCTTCTCGGTCTGAAAAACAAAGGCCATTTAGGCGTCGGCGCCGACGCCGATATCACGATTTACACCCCGCACGAGAACAAAGAGACGATGTTCTCGCTACCGCGGTTAGTCATAAAGGCCGGTCGCATGATTGTAGAACAAGGCGAATTCCGCGAGCCTATTGTAGGAAAGACGCTGCACGTTGCACCGGAATATGACCGCGACGTAGAACAGCACATCCGGGCTTGGTTCGAATCGTGTTATTCGATCCAATGGCGCAATTATCCTGTCGATGACCGCTGACCATAAGGGCACCAGCGTTGGTTGGAGTGTGTCGTTCGCTGTCGGAAATGCGTAACCAGTTCAAGGACCAAAGCATGAACAAGCCTGCCGCACTATTGCTGGCAATTGCGATTTGTGTCCCAGTGAGAGGCGCCGAGAATTCGCTTGCATGGCCTCGGTTTCGCGGCCCTAACGGAACCGGGATCGCGCCGGATGCAAAGCCGCCTGTAGAGATCGGGCCAAACACAAACGTCAAGTGGAAAGTTTCCACACCCAGTGGACCTTCATCGCCGATCATTGTCGGCGACAAACTCGTAATTACCGCGCTTGATGAAGGAGCGCTGTACACGATCGCCTACAACCGCTTGGACGGCAGCGAGGCGTGGCGAGCGAAGGCGCCGGTGCATCAGCTCGAGCCTCATCACGAAACGGAAGGCAGCCCAGCCGCGTCGACTCCGGCGACAGACGGTGAGCGAATTGTCTCCTACTTTGGATCGTGCGGGTTGTTCTGCTACGACTTGGCCGGTAAGGAACTCTGGAAATCGGAGATGCCGCCGGCATCGACCTTGGGCAATTACGGCACCGGTGTGTCGCCCATCATTGCGGATGAAACGGTCGTGCTGCTCCGCGATGTGTCAAACAACTCCAAGATCATCGCGCTCAATGCAGCGACCGGGAAGTTGAAATGGGAAACAAAGCGAACTTCCAGGGGCGGTTTCAGTACTCCTGTGTTGTGGGACACGCCCACAGGTAAACAAATTGCGGCGGCGGGGCATTACAAACTGATCGGCTACGACCTTCAGACCGGAGAAGAAAAGTGGTTTGTCACAGGTATGCCGGCGGCGACGTGTGCTTCGCCGTCGACCTCGGACGGCAACCTGTATTTTGCCGCGTGGTCGCCGGGAGCCGCCGATGACACAGGCTTCAAACTGCCGCCTTTCAACCTGTTGCTACTCGGGGATAGCAACGGTGACGAGGCCCTCTCGAAAACGGAGCTGTCGTCAAACTTGTTAAAGGGATTCTTCGACACGATCGATGTCAATAAGGACGAAAAAATCACGCGCAGCGAATGGGACAGCGCGCTGGCCCTACTGGCGGCGGCGAAGAACAGTGCCTTCGCGCTCAAACCTGGTGGTTCAGGAGATGTCACCGGTACGCATATCAAGTGGCGAAAATCCGAAGGTCTTCCTTATGTCCCATCCGCGATCGTCTATGGCGGTCAGCTACTGATGGTCAAAGACGGTGGCATTGTGACTGCCTATGACGCAGCAACAGGTGAAGAGCTTTACCGGAAAAGAGCGGTTGCTGTCGGGAAATACTTTGCGTCTCCAGTCGCCGCCGACGGACACATCTATTTTGCATCACTAGCCGATGGAATTGTTACTGTGCTGAAGGCGAGCACGCCCACGCCTGAGGTAATCGCAAAGAACCCACCTCTCGGCGAACGTCTGGCAGCCACGCCGGCGATTGCGGACGACACACTCTATGTGCGCACTGCCGAACATCTTTACGCCTTTTCAGAGAATTAAAGTCGCCGTTCCACGAACCCTTTCAATCGACGAACCAGACCCAGATGAGGCGCGCCCTGCCAAAACCGGATAACGTCGGGCCGTGCCAAGCGTTTATGTACTGCTGGGACTTTCTACGCGGCCGCGTTACGGCGAACGCATGCGACTACCATTACCATGATAAGCATGAACAACGTTGCCGGTTCCGGGACAGCGGCATTCGCAGTGACGCCCGCGCCGCTGCCGGCTGTTTGTCCGAAGTGAGATCGCCAGACGTCGTAATCGCTTTGTGAGTAGGTGGTTCCGAGTCCCTTGCGCCACGTCACATAGTCGGCGGCATCAACCGAGCCATCGCCGTTGAAGTCTCCCGGCAGACCGGGAACGATTGCCTGTAGAACGACGCTGGTGCTGCCGACAAGTAAGCTGAATGAGTCGGCCGCCGATCCGCTGAGCACCAGGCCGTTGTCGTTAATGGTGCCGGCCGTGAGAACCGTGAACTGTTGTCCGGCGGTTGGTGTAAAGCTGGCTGACAAAGAAACGGCCAATTGACCATCAAGCGTTGCGTCGCCACCGACCGTCACTACGTCGAACTGATTCGGCAGGCCGCCAGCGATGTCGATCAACATGGTGTCTCCGCTGGCCAGAACGAGATCGTCGCCGAACGAATTGGAACCGAGCAGCGAGGAATTGCTGCCAGCGCCATTGACCAGATTTCCGTCAACGGTGCTGTTGATCAGGTTCACGTCGCCGTCGTTGATGAGACCGCCGGTGAAAGTGAGCGTGGCGTTGATGGCGTTGATCTCGCCGCCGGCCTGGTTGGTCGATGCGGCGGCGAAGTTGGCCGTTCCGCCAATCACATTCAAATCGCCCGCGTTGTCGAGCGCGCCATTGGTGACGGCGACCGTCATGCCGGATGAAACATCGACGGTCGTCGCGGCGGCGATCGCCAAATTGCTATTGGTGACGTTGAGAGTGCCGCTGCTAAGTATGAGGTTTTGCGGATTGATGATTTGTCCCGCGGAAAACGACCCACCGGCAAGAGTGAGCGGAGCTTCGATCGTCGCCATGCCGTCGACGACCAGATGTCGGCTGGCGCCGAGCGGGGCATCGCCATCGAGCGCGGCGAGCCGCGCGGCGTCAAACGTTTGATCATTCCGCATCCGCATCGTGCCGGCGTTAAAGTTGATATTGCCGCCGGTGATGATGTTGTCGGCCGTAACGGAGCCGCCGTTGATGTTCAGGATGCCAGTATTGGTGACCGAGAAAGTGTCGTCGATGATGAGCGCCATGTCGTCGTCTAAAGTCAGCGAGCCGGCGAACGGCCTTTCCGCGGCGGTAACCGTGCTGCCGTTGATCGTCGCCGCCGACAAGAGTTGGACTGTGCCACCGGTCCAGATAAACGGTGCGATATACGTCGAGCTGGTCGTACGGTCGATTTGATTCGCCTTCAGCAGGCCGGCGGCGATATTAAGAGCGCCGGTGTTGGCAATCGGGCGAACTCGGTTCGGCGTGTCGATCGTGCCGCCGTTGACCAGCAGCGTGGAGTTCGTGCTGATCCGTACGTCGCTGGAGCCAGTGATCGAACCGCCGGTCGCCATTTCCAGGGTGCCACCACCGTCGACGGTCGTGATGCCCGTGTAGTTACTCGCGCCGCTGAGGATTTGCTTCCCCGTGCCGAGCTTCATAAAATCGCCGAGGCCCGTGATCGAGCCGCCAAAGTCGCCGTCGGCCCCGGCGAAGTTGACCGTGAAGGCGGCGAATTGGGTATTAATTACGGTGCCCGCTCCGGTGAGGCGGCCAACCTCGTCGCCGCTGGTTGCATTCGCCAGGTCGAGCGTCGCGCCCGCAGCAATGAAGGTCGGCACGGTCGGCAGGTCGGAAGTGGTGACTTGGAGCGTGCCTCCTTCGATCCGCGTGTCGCCGATGTAGGTGTGGGCGAGGGTGCCGGAGAACACGAGCGTTCCGGTGCCCTGCTTGGTGAAGCCGCCTGTTCCCTGAATGCGGGGTTGGAAGACGGCCGTGCCGGAGTCGACCCGCTGCGTGAACAATCCACCGTTGATTTGGAAATTCTCGTTCGAAATACCGACTACCGTGCCGCCGGCCGAATTGTCGAGATTCGAGAACTGGTACGTTGCGCTGCCAGTTGCGACCAAGAAGTCGTCCGAGCCTTGGAGCGTGACGTCGCCGAAATTCTGGCTGCCGCTTTCGAGCTGCAGCTTTCCCACCCCGTCGGTGCCGATGGTCATCGAGCCGGCACCGACGGAAGTCGTGCTGGATGTGAGCCGAAGCGTGCCCGACTTAAAGTTGAAGGTTCCACCGCTGTTGTCGAGGTCGAGAACGGCCACGATGCCGCCGTCGAGCGTGAATGTGCCGCCGCTGTTGATCGCCAACCGGGTTGCGTTCGACGACGTCGACCCGATGGCGTTGGTGACGACCAGCTCGCCGGCGTTGACCGTGACCGTTCCGTCCAGCGTGGAGTTGTTGCCGCTGAGAATCCATTTGCCGGCGCCATTCTTGTTGATGTTCAGCACGCCAGCGCCGGCAGCGGGTTGGATCACGCCGCTGATTGTGTTGTCGCCCGTATTGCTGCCCGCCAGATTGAGAGTTCGCGTGGTGGAACTACTGGTGCTGGGGCTGATCCCGCCGCTTAGTACCAGCGGAACCGTGCCGGATGCGTCGATCGTGCCTGCGGTGTTGCCGTCAACGATTTGGATGGGGCGGTTGCTGGCGTTGCTCGACGTACTATTGCCCACGTACTTGAGCGTGCCCGACGAGATGTTTAGGTCGCCCATGACAATCGTTTCATTGCCGCTGCTGGGCATGCCCAGTGCGCTGGGATCGGAGCTGCCGACGTTCTCGATTGAGTTGAAGATCAGCTTTCCGCCCGTCACCCGGATCGGACCCGTGAACGTGTTGAGGCCGGTCACGGAAACTTCGCCGGCATGGTCGGCGGTCACGGATTCACTTTGGGTCGTCTCCACGCCCGCAATGAGGCCGATTGTCGCGCCAGGGCCGTCCGAAATGACGCTGTTCACGGTGACCCACGGGCCGGCCGCTTTGTTGGTCGTTGTGAGCGACAAAGAGATCGCGCCAGTCGCGGTAGCCGAAGGACTGACGTTGCCATGGACGACGATGTGCCCGCTGTTATCGGCCGCGTTCGTACTGTTGAACCGCAGCACCGAGCCGCCTTGGTTCAATAGAATATTGGAATTCAAGATGAGGTCGCTGTTCTGGGTACTATTGACGAGCGCGCTGCCGCTAGCGAGGAAAATCGTGAGGGTGTCCGCGCCAACGGTGTCTCCAAAAGTATAGTCGCCGTTGGCACCGTTGTGCTCGATGCGGTTGACTTCCCGAGATCCGCTGACATCGATCGTCACCGGTCCGGCCGCCGAAGCGGCAGTGAGGATGATGTTGTCCGTGGCAATCGGGACGGCTTCCGGCGCCCAGTTGGTTTGCAGTCCGGGATTGAAGATGACGGTGTCCCAGACGTTGTCTCCGGCTCCCCCGTCCCACCCGTAATCGACCGCCCGCGCTGCCGGTGCCACAAAGAAGCAGAGTAGGAGCGCGATATTCGCCACTATGGCAGTGCGCAAAAATTGATGGGTCGGGCAACCAATGATGTGACGCATGATGTGCTCCCAATGATTGAGTTGTGTGGTGCCGGGCCGCTCGGCGAAGTCGGCGGAAGAGTCTCCGAAAAAGACGAGATTCGCTGGCTTCAGAAGGCATTTGTCAATTGCTTGCGGCTACCAAGCCTTGCGATAGCTGCGATAGCATTGAACGGGAACCGCAGCCAATAGTAGTAGGTGAACAGGCTGGATCGCACGCATTTTCAGGGTTAACAAACACCTTCTCAGACGTGGGGCCACGCGAGTGACAATCCGGACCCTACATCCAAACGAAGCCGACCACAACCAAATAAATCCCGAACTCAGCCAGAATTCACAATTCTACGGCCGCCGGTTAAGAATATGAGGTAGATTCTGGTCGCAAGCCGCTCAGTGTGACAGATTCGTTGCCTGCGCAGTAGCCACTGTTGCTCCGTTAATAACAAGATGCCCAGATACGTGGTCGGTTCGGAACGGATCGCCGGTGTTGGTTTGCAAACCCATTGTTTCGGTCGGAATGATCGCGCAGGCGCGCTGTTCAGACCAAGTGCGGTGTTGCGTTTCCGGCGCACTGGGGACGTGGTGTCGAGGGCACGAGCTTTCGAGACTGGTTACTCGTATCAAAACGGGTGGGTTGATCAATGGCGTATGTCCCGTGCAAACGAGTTGTCAGCGCTCGAAAACAGTCGCTTGTCTATGCAACGTCGCGGCGACACAATGACCGTTGGCGTCTCACCAGCACCGCCCTCCCTTAACAGTCAAGCGACTCTCATTTTGACAACACTACAGCGGCCTTGATGGGTATTGGGGCCTACTGCAATTACGTACTTTGGCAGTCGAGCGCCTGCTGGCGCTCGATCAGGAGGCCGTGATGTCAATTGAAGTTAGCAGCCTGAAGGCAGAACTCAAGCGTTGGACTTTATTGTTAGGGGTCCTCCAGATTACCTTCGGCTGCTTGGTCGGATTCATCCCGCCCTCGGCCGTGGCGTGGTTTCGCGGCATTGTGATGGCGCACATCGAATTCACCGCGAATGGTGTGTTGATGGTTGCATTCGGCTTTCTCGTCAGCGAGCTCCGCCTCAATCCGACCGGATTGAAAGCATGGTTCGCTACGCTGCAAATTGGCACCTGGACCAACGGTGCAGCCGGACTCGCCGGAGCCTTTCTTGGGTCGTCGTCGAAGCTGATGCCAACGCTGAATGAAAAGTTTCCGCCACCACATGGCGTCAACAGTTTGGCGGTTACGAGTCTCCTTCAACTTTGCGGACTAACCATAATGGTTGCATTGCTACTCACTATCTATGGCTTGCTGCCATCCAAAGCACGCCCTATCGGTAATGAATGCAATCTACTGACAGAGTAGTAATCGTCTATTGAAGCATCTCACATCTCACCACGGAACGTCATCCATTTCGTATGCGGGCGAAGTTCACAGACAAGCTTTCGGTATGAACCGCTAGACAAGTAGCGTGCGGACCCCATAGTTGCCACTGGTTGCGTGGGCCATGCCCTCATTGGGTGGACAATATCGTCACGACGACAGCAGCGTTCGATATCGCTAGGCAGTGGTGTCAATTCGGTTGTTTCCAGTAATGCGAATGGTTCACAAGCTCCTTAAACTGCTGATCCATTTGCTGTTTTAATTCACTCGCCTGAGGTTCCGTGGCGAAGACATCGTGAGCTTCGTTGATGTCCTGGTCGAGTCGATACAACTCGAAGTCAGTGAGCTTGGATGCCATCACCTCAGGTTTTTGGTCGACCGTTACGTTTTCCATCTTTGGCAACTTACCACCATCGAGCTTGGCGAGCATCTTCCAGTTCCCGCTACGCATCGCAACTCGGTGTTCGTTGATACTGTTGAAGTAGCACCAGAGTAGCGGCTGACGGCGAGAAACGCGTTGTCCATTGAGCAGCGGTAAAATGCTGACGCCATCCAAATGCAAGCCGCTTGGGGGGTGGACCGCGGCAAGCTCGCAAAAGGTTGGCAAGAAATCCAGCGAAGAGACAGGCTGGTCTGATACTTGGCCGGCGAACTGTTTGGCTGGCCAGTTGATAATGCCAGCAACCCGATCGCCCCCTTCGGTAGTCCACAACTTCATTCCGCGCAATGGAGTGGCTCGACCGTATGAGCGATTTGCGCCGCGGTAACGATTGAGCGTCTCCGGCCCGTTGTCGGACGTGAAGATGATCAAGGTGTTCTCGCGCTGGTTGAGTCGTTCCAAGGTTTGTACTACTCGACCAACCGCCAGGTCGACATTTTCGACGTTGGCGAAATATTGTGCTTGGTCCTCGTTGGCAGCCACCGAGCGATACTTTGCCACCAGTTCGTCTGGGGAGGCGACCGGTTCGTGCGGTTCGTGGAAAGCCAAATAGATGAAAAACGGCTGGTCCGGATGTTCGGCGACGTGCTGATCGAGCCAAGTGAAAACTTCCTGTGCCGCCAATTGACAACTGCTGCCTTTCAGGCGTCCAACGGGGTGTCCGTTGCGCACATAGTTCTCAGGGTTAAGGTGCGATGGGAACGCGTTATTTTGAGTCGCAAACCAGTGATCGAATCCGGCAGCATCCGGTTGCGGTTGCTCAACAGAATTGAACTTGGAGTTGCAATGCCATTTGCCGGCCATGCAAGTGGCGTATCCAGCCTGCTTCAGCAACTGGGGAATCGTGACTTCAGACTTCCGCAGGTGAACCAAGTCTCGAGCGTCGGGCCGGATATGCAAAGCAGGCGGAATCCAGTCATAAACACCGGCCCGATTCGGATTTCGGCCAGTCAGCAGCCCTACCCGCGAGGGCGAACATACGGGGGCAGCCGAATAGCATGCGTTCAGCCGCAACCCGCTGGCTGCCAACGCATTCAAGTGTGGCGTCTTGATATAAGGGTGTCCGTAACACTGTAGATCTCCATAACCGAGATCATCGCACAAGAGTACGACGATGTTGGGCGATGTGACAGCGCCGATAGCAACCGGCCCAGCGACCGTCACAAGACCTATCAGAAAGAGTAACAGTCGATTTCGCATCTTGCCTCCCGAGCTATGGAGATTGAAAGCGGAAACCTAGCCAGTGAGGCACTTGCCGCTCACGTTTGTGTATTGAGGGACAGTGGCGGACATTGGCATTCGACGGCGTGGCTCGAGCCGCCGCTGGCTCTATTTCCAGCTAGTTTAATTCTGACTCCGCCGGCAATTCATCGCAACTATTCCATCTATATGTCACTAACCCACAATCGATGATTACCGCGTAGCTCAAAGTTCGTGCAATCAAATTGGCGAACAGAAGACGAACTTCTATCCGGCGACCGAAACGTCGCTTTTCCATTGGGACAGAACGGTTGATAGTTGTCCTCGCTAGGAGTCTACGCTTACTCTTGGAGGAACTTGGAGCAGTCTCTCCCAGGGAGTCGTACCGTTTTTGCACCCACAGAGACAGATGCCATGCAAACCCCATATACGCTCCGACTCGAAGAGATCGACGGCAGTATGGCTGCCATCGGCGGCGGCAAAGGCGCATCGTTGGGCGAACTGAAACGTGCTGGCGTTCGCGTGCCGTCCGGTTTCGTCATTACAGGTTTGGCGTTCGACGCCTTCATGACAGCTGCCGACCCAAATCGGAGCGTCGCAGGCTGGTTAGTCGACATCGACGCGGGGCGCATGCCAATTCCAGAGGCGGCTCAGGCGATTCGGGAACTGCTCAGCAGCGCTGCGGTCCCAACAGAAATAGGCGTGGCGATCCGGACCGGTGTTAAGATCCTTGGTGTGACGAGCATGTCGGTGCGCTCCAGCGCAACCTGCGAAGACGGAACCGCCAGTGCTTGGGCAGGCCAGCTCGAAACGTATTTGAAGGTGGCGCCTGAGGACGTCGAGTCGCAAGTGCAGGCCTGTTGGCTGTCGATCTTTTGTGCTCCCGCGCTGGCGTACGGAGCGGCGTATGGCTACGGAGCCGGCCAGTTCGGCGTGGCGGTCGTGGTCCAGGAAATGGTTTCCAGTGAGGTTTCCGGCATCGGCTTTTCGGTTCATCCGGTTACACAAGAGCCCGATTTACGGTTGATCGAGGCGTGTTTGGGTCTCGGCGAGGCGATCGTCTCGGGCAAGATCGTACCTGACCAGTATGTCGTGAGACGCGGTGCCCAGAAAATCGCCCAAAGCACGCAAGGCTCGCAACACCGAGGGTTGTTTCTTGAGCACGGTCAGTCGGAACCCCGGTGGCGCGACTTGGGTGAACACGGCGGCGCACCCAAACTTTCAGACGTTCAGGTGCTCGAGTACGCCGGATTGTTAGATCGGATTGAGGACCATTACGGGTTTCCTGTCGATACGGAATGGGCATTGACGGGCGATCAGTTTCACCTGTTGCAGGCGCGACCGATCACAACGCTCGCCCCGGAATACCGCGAGCAAATCGTCGACAGCAGCCAGCCTTGGCAGCGAATGGTGCGTCGGCCGTTGTCGCTGCTTGAGGTCTCCATCGTTGGTCACTGGATCGATAGTCGTCATTCAGGTGGCGACTTCGATTTTCACGTTGATAGATTCCTCGCCATCCAAGACGCGATGAATCTGACGACAATGTTCGTTGAGAAAACGACAATCGGTGCAGCCATGCAGCACATTTGCCAACTCGATCGCACGAATCGCCCGCAACTGATCGCTTTGTTGGAGCGTGCCCGCGAGGTTTATCAACGTGGCTTCGAGCAAATCGAGCGCGGAGCGACGTTCACTAGTTTGGAAGATGCGGTCGAGCGCTTGATCGAGGTGGGAAGATACACCACTAGCCTTCCGGCAACTACATTATTTGCTCTGGAGCAGGGTCATATCGATGACCCGCGCGTTCGTGAACTGTCCGAGGAGCTCTGCGCGCACTCGCTATATCCCCGCTACCTAAGTCGGTTGGTCGAGCCGCTTGTAGAAGAAGTAGCGAGCCGACGTGGCTTCTCGGAGCCCCATCGGATGCCTGAACTTGTCACGTGGCGCGAGCTGAACCTGAACAGCATCGATCACCAGGCGCTCGAAGAGCGCCATGAAAAAGTTCGCGCCGGCATGCTGTTTGTCCATCAGATATTAGACAACCAGGAGCGGCTGAATTTTGTCACGGAGACCGGCTACTTGGTCATGCGCGAAGCAGGCCAGCGTGAAATCGTTCCGCCCGATGACCCCGATCGCATCTCTGGCCAAGCCGCTTGGCCGGGCGTGCATCGTGGCCGAGCGCGGGTGATCCTTTCTTCCAACCCGGAGGGCTACGAACTTCAGGACGGCGATGTGCTCGTCTCGATCCAGTCAAACCCAAACCTGATGCCGCTCTTGCACCACGCAGGCGCCATTGTCACCGACGACGGCGGCATTGCCTGTCACGCCGGCATCATCTGTCGCGAGCTCAAGATCCCCACCATCATTGGCACTGGGCGCGCGACGTCGGCGATTCATGATGGGGACTTAGTAGAAGTGGATGCGACAGACCAGATAGTTCGTATTTTGGAACGGGCGAGCTGATCCACAAGTTTACCCACACGCACAGGATGACGACCGTAATGCATTTCTGAGACGGCGCTTGGCCTGATTCTCTGCCTCGAATCCACAACGATTAAGAATGCTAACTCGTCTTTGACATTCGACTTGACGTTTAAATCCGGTCACTGCTGACACGCGTGCCGTATGTCTTTGCCAGGAAGTTTGCCGATACCCCATGAGCCAATATGCTCAGAAGGATCGTCCAGGCCGTAGTACTAGCCAATGTGTATTCGCCGGGAAGATGGCTATCAACCACCATCACGGCGAAAACGATGCTGGCCAAGCCGCGGACCAAACCAACCCATAAACAATTTGGTGTCGGTTCTTAGCCCGAGTCCTGCAACGCTCAAGAATACGGGAATCATCCGAACCACCGTCAGACTGACGAGGGCGTATGCGAATACGCGCCAGTCTGGAGCCTGAAAGGGAAGGATGAAAAACACGGTACCAAAAGCGAACCAAGTTAACATTGCCAGTGAGTCGCCTGTCCCTTCAGCGGCTTCGAGGACGGCCTGTTTGTGTTCTCGCGTCAACGCTCCGAACGTCATCCCGCCGACAAAGGAAGCGATAAAGCCGCTGCCGCCGAGTCGCTGAGCCAATCCGAAACAGAGCAAGGATAGTGCAATCACGGGGATTTGCAGCCAAGATCCAGTAGTCCAACCTCGATGCCAGCAAGTGCTCAAGGCCGTGCTGCCGATGGCGCCCAGTGCCAATCCGGTCGCAACTCCGATTCCAACGGCTTGGAGCGTAAACACCGTGGCGAGCCCCAGTGGTCCCCGGCCGTGTGATTCGCCGGCCGCCAACGCCAAGAATAACAGTATCACTGGCACACAAATTCCGTCGTTTAACCCACTTTCGACATTCAGGCTTTCGCGTACTGAATCGGGTACAGATTCGTTCGTAACAACTGCTTTGCCAAGGGCTGCGTCCGTCGGTGCGAGCATCGTAGCCAGCAGTCCAATTTCGATCAGGCTAAGTTCGCGGAACAACACTACACCGACGACGAATCCGAAGAGGATGGTGAGCGGCAAGCCGATTAACAAAAGGCGGACGGGAATTGCCTCGAAACGCCGCAGCACGCTCAAGTTTGCGTTCGCCGAGTCGGTGAACAACAAGACGGCGAGCGTTAGTTCGGCAAGCCATCTGATTGCTTCGCCGTCAATTTGGAGGTCGACTAATTCTAAGCCGACGGGGCCGCAAAGTAGGCCCGCGGCTACAAAAACAATAGCACCGCTGACGGGCATGCGTTCCAATCTGGACGCCACAAGACTGTACAAGAAGGCGAAGGCCGCCAACACGGTGAGTGTTTGATATTCCGGCATGATCTACAAGCTGCTCTCCATCAAAACGACCTAAACGGTCTTCCATCGATGGCATCTTACACGCGCTTTTCGTTACGATAGTTCATGGACGTGAGAGGCAACAGGCGAGCTTCAGCTGGCGGTGGCATAGGCCTGTGCATACCGGGTAACATGATTGACGATTGTAGGGCCCGAGCGAGAGGACACATCCATACCCAAAACTTCGGCCCTTGCCACCCCCGACACGCGACTCAGCCAGAGGAGCGGAGCCCAGTGACATCTTTTTCAAGCCGATTCACTGACCAATGGGAGAAGTGATTTGCGCCCTACCTTTATTTGATATGTTTTTCGAGGCTTTAACCGATGACTCGCAGTAAATCCAATCGCGTCACGACGCTGAAAAGTTTTGTGATCTTCACCTCTCACTTTCTGGACTATTGCTGGGTCCTCCGCGGAATTCTTGGTGCGTTGTTAGCGCTCATAATATTGCTCGGTGTCGCCTTTGCATATTGTGAAGGCATTCCTGTCGGCCAGGGCATTTATTTTTCTGCGATTACGTCGACGGCCGTCGGTTATGGCGACATTACGCCAAAGACAGGGATAGGCCAGTGCATCAGCGTCATGCTGGCCTGCCTTGGTTTGGTCTTATTTGGCTTGGTCGTCGCCGTCGCTACGAGAGCGCTGGCGGTGACAATTGAAGAGCATCTGCGTGCTGAGCGAGACTATTCTTTCAATTCGGACGAGTACAAAAGCGATGACTGATTACAAAAGCGGATACGACGGATGGGAAACATTGTTGTAAACCTCGTTTTCTCCGCTGCCCGATATTTTCTGCTACATGTGGCCTTCCAGATGGACTCGATCGAGAGTACGAACAGTAGCGATATGATGGCGACGAGCACTCACAACGTTTATACTGTCATTCCAGAATTTCCGTCGGGAGTGCTAATGGAAAAACAGCTCTTCCGCGTTCGTACCCAACATCGCAGCAGCGTCTCTTTCTGTTACAGCAACTTGGCGAATAGCTCGGATGCAGGCATTTGCGTCTGCGATGCCGAATGGGTGATCGGTTCCAAATAAGATCCGCTCCGGTCCTACCAAGTCCAGCGCACAGCGCACCGAGGGCGCATGGTAGGCCACACCGTCGAAGTACATCATCCGCAGGTATTCACTGAAAGGCTTATGCAGATTTCGCTTGGCGTTCTCGTCAACTTTTGTACATGCATCCAGCCGACCCGCTAAAAACGGCAACGTCCCTCCCGCGTGCGCAAGGATGAAGCGAAGCTTCGGGTGCCGCTCCAACACGCCACCAAGGATCAGGCGCGTGACTGCGGCGGTCGTTTCAAACGTAAAACCGAGAGCCAACAGTGGTGCATGCCCGTAACCCACCATCCATTCCGACCCGAGCGTGTAATGAGGGTGCATGAAGATCGGCAGATTTTCTTCCTCGGCAGCGGCCCAAAATGGTTCCAACGTTTCGTCGTCAAGATGTCGCCCACCGGGACAAGTTCCCATGATGACTCCCCGAACATGAGGCAACTCGTTGATCCGGCCGACAACGTCGCACGCAGCTTCCACAGAATGAAAAGGCACTACGCCAAGCCCAAGAAACCGCTGCTGTGCCGCACATGCTAGCTCGATTTCGTCGTTGAGCCGAGTTGCCCATGAGATTTCCTCATCGCCATCGAGAAAGTCCACCCAGGGATTGCCTATGGAAATCACGGCCCGCTCGATGCCATGCTGATCCATGAACTCGAGCTTTTTTTCCAATCGAAAAAAATGTTCATCGATCGGTCGCGTTGCTCCCGCTACTTTTTCCTCGTCGGCGAAAATAACAAAGTGGTCGCCATCTGCGTCGCGAACGACCTTGGGAATCTCGGAGCGTTGCGAAAGCCGGTCGATGTAATCACGTGGATAATAGTGGGTATGGATATCGACGATCATCGATCAATCTTCCTTTTTGGGTGCGGCAGTCCTGTCTCTCCTTCTTGGTCTAGTACCCAGATTCTATCAAACTCAGATCAGAGTTACCTGGCAAGGCAAGGTCCATCACTCAACATCCGCAATCCCATCATTCCGCGGCCGTCTCGCGCACAGATCTATTCAACGCGAACGCCCGACTCGGAAGGGTGCGTGAGATGGGTTCTGATTTAGCTAGAAGTCCGCGTCGAGAACGAAGCGGTAATGCACTTTGCCTGCCGCTAGCCGTTCGAACGCTTCGTTGATCCGGCTCATCGGCAGGTGCTCCGTTTGGGGCGTGACCTTATGCCGCGAAGCAAATTCGAGCATCGTCTCGATCGCCACCGGCGAGCCGGTCGGCGATCCAGAGACGCATTTCTGTCCAGCGATCATCGCAAAGGCGGCAACTGGTATCGGCTCTAGCACCGCACCGACGACGTGCATCCGGCCATTCGGGGCGAGCGCGGTAATCATTGCCTCCCAATCGAGTGGTACGTTGACTGTCACGATCAATAGATCAAGCGTGCCGGCCAGTTTCTTGATCGCATCCGAATCACGGCTCGAGACGACGTTGTGTGCGCCGAAACTGCGAGCTTCTTGAAACTTTCGTTCACTGGAAGTTAGAGCGGTTACCTCGCAGCCGTACGCAGCGGCGAACTTCACTGCCATGTGACCCAAACCGCCGATGCCGACAACGCCGACACGACTGGTAGGTTCGGCGTACATCGCGAGCGGATTGAAAACAGTAATGCCACCGCAGAGCAGGGGACCAGCGTCAGCGATGTTCAGTTGTTCCGGTAGCGGGATTGCCCAAACCCAATGCGAGCGGACATGACTTGCGAACCCGCCGCGATGGCCAACGATCGTCGGTTGCACTTGAGCGCACAAGTGATGAATACCCGACCTGCACTGTCGACAGTGCATGCAGCTGCCAGCATTCCAGCCGATACCCACACGTTGACCCACTTCGAGGCCCTTGGCCGCCGACCCGACCGCGGTCACTCGCCCAATGACTTCGTGCCCCAGTACGGCCGGATATTGCGAAATGCCCCATTCATTGTTCAACACCGAAAGGTCGGAGTGACAAAGGCCGCAATGCTCGACCTTGACTTCCACTTCCTCGTCTCCGAGTGGGCCAATGTCAATTTGCTGCCTAACCATTTTCTGCTTAGCGGCCGTGGCGATCCAGGCGTCGATCTTTGTCACCGTGATGCTCCAATGGAACAGGCAGAAGAAGTGAGTATTTTTACTTTATCTCAGCAGATTGAACCCATTTCGTCTTTGTGGGGCGCCTCGCCGATTATGCTCCTTCCGACTTCGGCTAACTAACGCAGGCAATGGGTTCGCTATCAATCTCTAGCGTCGAAGACGATCGCCTTCAACAACTCCCTAGCCGATCAATCCGAGTCCTTCTAACCAACTGTACTTATCCCAATCGACCCAACTTTCGGCCAGCTTGCCGCCTTCATAGCGATCGGTGTGCACGCCAGTCCAAGTGGTCGTTTTGTTCGTCGCCGGATGACCTGCAAACGTGCCCGTGTGCCTGGCAGTCATTTGCCATCGCGAACTAACGAAATCGCCTTCGGCCACCTGCTGGAGAACCTCCATCTTTACATCGGAGAAGCCCTTGTGAAAATTGGAGACCAGGGTTTTCCACTCATCGAGCGTTTTGGTCGACTGGCTTTCCGCGGCGTCGGGCATTTGATGGTTGACGTAATTTGCCGCGATGAAGTCTACGGACTTATGCACGGTGTTGTCACCCCATTGTTCGAGGAGTTGTTTCGATGTCGCTTTGTGGTTGGCTGACATGATGGTCTCCTTGTTATCAGTAGATGCCCCCAACGAGACCCTATCAGCGATTCGCTTTATCGACAAGTCGGCAGGTTGCAACTCAACGAAGAATTAACACTCGTCCGTCCGATTGAACACCGCGCGGTCGGTTTGGCTGCGGGATTACTGAATTGCTCCGAGATGTTCAATAATTTGGCTCTTAAACCGCAGCTGAGAGATTTAACACGGAAGTCACATCGTGGACAACCTGTCGCTCTTTGAAAGAACTTAGCCAGCCGCGGCTGACAGGCGAAGAACGGATAGAGGCAGTTTGAGGGCAAATCAGTTGAGCGGATTCGGCTAGAAAGCAGCATTGAATTGCGGAGCTGAACGAGTCCCGGTTAGAATCTTTAACACGACGGGAGCGCGTTCTTAATTTGACGGCGCTGGTGGTCCGTGCGGTCGTGACGTCCGCCTTTCTTACCCGATCGGTCACTGAAAAAGGAGAAACCAGTGATGCATCCATACATCGCAAAATGTGTTGCTTACCTGGTGGTTGTTGCAGTGGCGCTGACGCCGAACGTGCGGGCCGACCAACTCGTGATTGCGTTCAGCTTGGACACGCCGCCCTACGTGATGGATCACGGGAAATCGGGTATCGAAATCGACATCGTGCGGACTGCGTTAAAGCTGAAGGGCTACACGTTCAGCATCCGGCAGATGTCTTATGGCGAGTTGGCCGATGCCGTCGATACCAAGGATGTCGATGCCGCGGCAACGGTCACGAAGATGAACAATGGCACGTTCTACTCCGAAAACTACATCACCTTCAGGAATGCTGCCATTACCAAACAGAACTCCGGCCTCAAGATCGACTCGATTGCCGACTTGAAAGGCAAGTCGATCGTGGCGTGGCAAAATGCCTACGAGGACCTCGGGCCCGAATTTCAAGCATTGTTTTCACCAAAAATCAAAGCGCCATACCGGAAGAAGTATCGAGAAATTGCGAACCAGAAACAGCAAGTGGAAATGTTCTGGAAAGGCGAGGCGCAAGTCATCGTCATCGGCGAATCGGTGATGCAGTGGTTTACCAAAGAGTTGGCCAATAAGGTCGACACTGCCCAACCGTTGGTCTACCACTGGATATTTCCCCCCAAGACCGCTTTTCGAATCAGCTTCAAGAGCGCGAAAGTTCGAGACGACTTCAACGTTGGATTGAACGAAATCCGTAAAAGCGGTGCATATAAGAAGATTTGCGAAAAGTATTTGAAGTGATTTCGCAATAGTCTCAATCGCTGCTTGTCTCATTTGCGAACGGATGACAAGGCTAGATCATCCGGTTTTGCATAGGGATCCGTAGCCCAACGCATTGCCAAATTGATTGGCCTTGGTCAGCGATGGACCGGAGAGAGGTATGATGTAATCATTACCACGATGCAATTGTGGAAGAATTGGAGATGAGCCGACTGCGTTTACTTTTCTGTGCTGGTATCAACAGGGCCAAACTGTTTGTAGTACAGCTCGTGGAACGGGTTGACTTTGGGGCCGATCGCATTTTCGTTTTCGAGACAGGGTAGAACGCTTTGCCACCAGTTGTCATAGGCGGCACGCAGTTTCCGAACTACTTCCGCATGTTTGACAATCACGTTTTTAGTTTCGCCCGGATCATGTCGTAGATCGTACAGCTCTCGATTATTCACCAACGTGAAGTCTCGATTGCGAACAGAACAGCCCGCATACTTCGAATTCGCCGCCTGACCGCGAGGCCAGCGCCCGAGGTGCGTGACGAGAATGCGATCGGGCCAATCGGAATTTGGATTCTTGAGGAGTGGCAGCAGACTTCGCCCTTCGACTTGTCGACTCACTTCGTCGGATAGCTTTACGCCAGCAATTTCCGCCAGTGTAGGAAAAACATCGATATGCGCGGCTAAAGCATCACAATCGGTTCCTCCTTGGAAGCCCGCCGGCCAACGCCAGAACGATGGCACGCAAGTGCCTCCCTGGTACGGCGAGTTCTTCGCGCCGCGCATACCGGCGTTAAAAATCTTCGCGCCGCTTGCTGTGCCGTTATCCGTCATGAAAAGGACTAGCGTGTTGTTGGCTAAGCCATCTTCTTTTAGTTGGGCGAGCATGCGGCCGAAGTTCTCGTCGATGTTCTCGATCATCCCGTAGAATTTCGCGACGTTGTCAGGAACTTTTCCCTGATAGCGGCGGAAGTATTCGTCTGGCACATCCAACGGAGTATGTGCCGCATTGGGCGTGATATAGGCGAAAAACGGCTTCTTCCCCTTAACAGATTCAATCCACGCTTGCGCTTGGTTAAAGAATACATCGGTGCAATAACCATGCGTGCGCTCAAACTTGCCATTGTGCAAAATGACGGGATCAAAATACTTGTTGCCGGGCGCATCGCCGCAACTACCTGGATAGGATTGCCCGATGCCGCCACCTCCGTGGATGAACATTTCGTCGAAGCCGCGTTTGTCGGGCCAACGATCGGGCTCGTCACCAAGATGCCACTTGCCAAAGATCCCGGTGGTATAACCCGCAAATTTAAGGACCTGGGCCAGCGTCGTTGCGTGTAATGACAGCCGCTCGCGCTCATAAATTGTGTGAGTAACACCGCTTTTGAATTCGTGCCGCCCAGTCATCAGTGCAGCCCGTGTCGGCGCACACGTTGGGCTCACGTGAAAGTCGTTGAAGCGCACGCTTTCGCGCCAAAAGGCATCGATCGAAGGAGTATGGATAATCGGATTGCCAAGGCATGCAATGTCGCCGTAACCGACGTCGTCGGGCATCACGATAATGATGTTCGGACGCTCTTGAGCGCCCGCGGACGCGCTGAGGCGTAAGGCAACCAAGCCATGCTAAACCGACAATCAGTATCCTGGCAGTCATGTGTGGAACACCGTCCATTATCAATATGCCGAACTAACTGTGAGGCCGGACCTGGACGTTGCGGAACGCCACCGGGCCGTGATCCCCTTGAAGCAGCAATGGGCCACGCGGAACCTCGGGTACTAACCGCCAGGCAGCACCAGTCGGCGCGGACACCTCGACGTTTTCATGAATCAACTTGCCGTTGAGAACGACGCGGACAAATTTGGCGTTCGACGTTTTCCTGCCGCCTGCATCAAAACGTGGGGCTACGAATGCAATTTCTAGCGATTGCCACTCGCCGGCGGGCTTCGCGGCATTCATGCGCGGCGGGACGCCCTGGTCAATGTGGTGATAGTCAGGAAGATCCTCAGCCCGCGGATAGATACCGCCGCACGAATCGCCGGTCAATGCCTTGTCGCCCTGGGTATCGCGAATTTGAATCTCATAGCGACCGAGTAGCTTCACACCTGAGTTCGACCCTTTGGGAATCATAAACTCCAACCGCACGTCGACGTCCTGATAATCCGCGCAGCTCTCGAGATTCGATGCGTCGCCTTCACTCACAAGCACGCCGCAGCCGGCCTTCTCGTTAAACTTCTTAGGGGAGTGCGAATTCAACCCTACGTTGCCGACAAACCTCCAACCATGATGGTCTGCGCACAAGCCGCAAACGATGACGATGACTCATGAGAAAGGTTCGTCCAAGCCGATGGCGGTCCCGCCCAAATGAAGGCTGTGGGACTGCCAATGCTCAGGGCGATTGCAACAAAGGATCGAACCCAAAATGAGACAGAGCCTGACGACGATCGCATGGTGTGCCCGATTGGCCAAAATTAGACCCGATCAAAAACTGAGATCACGATTATACCTCAAGCGCCGGTTGTGTCTCAAACTTCGGACTGCGGAAAAACAAGGTTCATCCCGCCTACGATCATTTCGTGGGTGGAACTTAAGGGCCGTCTCGCAAGACCGCACCTGAATTATCTCGCGCTGGCCCTGTCCATGGATCAACATCAGCTCGTTTCGCCCAGGCGTCCCAGTCAGCGGCCAATTGCTTCGCAAGTTCAGGATGCTCATTCGCTAAATCATGCTGTTCGGTGCGGTCCGCCTCGATGTCGTACAACTCCCACGATCCTTTGTACTTCATCACCAACTTCCACTTTCCACTCCGGATTGCTCGATTTCCCTCGTGCGCAAAATAAATTGGGTTTTTACGTTCCAACAGCTTCCCCACGAACGCGGGTACAAGGCTTACACCCTCCATTGGTTGTATTCTATTCCCCTTATACTCTGTCGGATACTTTCGCCCGCCACATCGACCGCGGTGGCCATCACGTCCACGACGTGTCCTGGCTGCGGTTCCAAGACGCCATTCCGCTCCTTCGGGATGCCCGCAGGCCAATGCGCAATGAGCGGCGTGGAAATTCCGCCTTCGTGCGTGAAGTGCTTGTAACGCCGAAACGGTGTGTTGGCAAGCGTCGCCCAGCTCTGCCCCAGAAAGACGGTTGAAGCTGGTCCGCCAGGTCGTTTTCCCTTGTACCGTCCCATCGGCCCGGATTCTGCATTTCCGCCATTGTCCGAAAGAAACAAGATCAAAGTGTTGTCCAAGACGCCGCGCTCCTTCAAATGCGCTACGAGCTTCCCCACATTGAAGTCGATGCGGTCGATCATTGCGGCGTAAATCGCCATCATATGGTCAAACCGATCCTGTTCTTTCTCACTGAGACTGTCCCACGCCGGCACTTCCTCTGGACGCGGAATCAGTGGCCATGTCGGGTCGACGAGCCCCATTTTGATCTGCCGCTGATGCCGAGCTTTACGAAGTTTGTCCCACCCTTCTTTGTACTTCCCGCGATACTTGTCGATCGTCCGTTGTGGAGCCATGAGCGGAAAGTGAGGAGCGCACTGTGCCACGTACAGGAAAAACGGCTGCTTGGCATCGATGGCTTCGTCGGCAAACTTGAGCCCCCAGTCCGTCCACAATCCCACGCTATACCACGATTTGCCGAACATAGGATCATCTTTGCGATGTTTTTCACCGTTTAAGAAGAGGTCCGGCCGCCTCTTTTGTTTGGGAAAGTAGATTCCGCCAGCCGGCGAGTTCAGCGAACGCATGAATCCCCGTCCCCATGGCGTAGTGCCATGTTGTTGCCCCAAATGCCATTTTCCAGTCATTGCCGTGAAATAGCCCGAGTCTTTCAACACCTCGGCAATCGTGACGCAATCGTCACGCAGTCGGCCTTGCGTGCCTTTCGTCCCCGGATGGACGACATTGTCGAGGTGGCCCATTCCCGCCTGATGCGGATACAAACCCGTCATCAGGCTGGCCCGCGTCGGACTGCATCGGGCCGTGTTGTAAAACTGCGTGAACCGCACGCCTTCTTTCGCAAGTGCATCGATATGTGGCGTTGGTATCTCGCTCCCATAGCAGCCGATATCCGCCCAACCCATGTCATCGACCAGGAAAATGACGATATTCGGTCGCGTTGGCCCTTCCGCTGCAAACACCGGGCGTATCGAAAGCAACATCGCACAGATAACGACGAAGAATCCAACCAACTTTTGTGAAGGCATATCCATGCTGCAGCCTCTGGATGTAACCTGTCGAGCAAAAACTTTCACCCATTATAGCGGAATGGACACTGCGTTGCCCTCGGTGTCCAATTTGACGTTGTGCAAAAGAGCGTAGCCTAAATGCTGAATCGGTCACACGGACTGGTTATACTGTTCGCGTGACAAAACACCGCGCCACGACTGCCAGTATTTTCATCCCGCTTCTTGTCGCGTTTGCGGCTGGCCAATCTTGTTTAGCGGCGCCTAGCTTTGCACCTGGCTTACAGACGGGGAATATCCAGAACTATTCGATATCGGAGGCGTCTGGACTCGTCGCGAGTCACATGAACCCGAATGTCCTGTAAACGCACAACGATTCCGGGAATTCGGCTCGCCTCTATGCGATGACTTCCGCCGGAACAGATCTCGGTACTTACAGCATTTCCGGCGCGACCAATTTCGACTGGGAAGAAATTGCGATCGGTGAAGGCCCTGTCGCAGGGACCCAGTACCTATATATCGGCGACATTGGCGACAATTTCGCCATTCGAAGTACGTTTTCCGTCTATCGCTTACCCGAGCCGGCAGTTAGCGATACGCAGGCGCCTGTCTCTAGTGCTCTGTCAAAGCCTGATTTTCGGGTAGAGGGATTTTAGTTTGCATCGGGCGTCGTTGATTTTCATTTGCCAATCAACGCCGCGTTGCGTGTTGTTGACATCATTCGACCATGCCGCGATTTCGGATTGCAAGTTCGCCAGGGCGCCGAAACCGTCTTCCGGAAACGCATTGTCGCGTCAGCGAACTCAGTTCGTTTTCGGCGATGTTGAGCCAACTGCCGTGTTTGGGCGTATGGCAGAAGCGAATGCGGCGGACCATGGCGCGGGCACGTTTCGGTGGAAACGCCTCGTAGAACGCGCCTATTGTATGCGTGTTGAGGTTGTCGCAAACCAAGATCACCGTGGGGCATTTTTGGTAGCGCCCTTCCAGCAGGCGGGCCACTTCTACGGCCCAATCCGTTTTGGTTTTGGCGGCACGCGCCGTGGCTTCGCGCCAGCCCGCCAGCGGCTCGGTGAACATGAAGATGCTCGCCGTGCCCGCCCGCTCGTATTCGTAGTCGATGCGTTTGGCATGCCGCTTCGTGGCCGGGATCGGCCGACGTGTCTCTTTGACCAACTGCACCGGCTGCTCATCCATGCAGAGCACCGGACAGGCTGGATCATACGGCTTTTCGTAGGTGTCGAGCACTTCTTCCATCGCGGCCACGAACTCGGCGTCCGCTTCTGGCGGGATGACCCAGTATTGAATCTTGCGGTTGGTCATGCCGTTTTTTTCAGCGTGCGACGAACGGTTTCATGGCTGATGGCGGGCACGATTTCCAACTCCACCAGTTTGCGGGCCAGCAAGCGCAATGTCCAGTTGGCGTAACCCTTCGGTGGCGGACCAAGCCGCATGGCGATCAGCTTGGCCTCCTGCTTGCCTCCCAGGATCTTCTCCGTGGCTGGTTTTTCGCGTTGCTTGCCATGCAAGGTTTGTGCGAAACCCTCGGTCACAAACCGCTCTCGCAATTTTTCGACCGTGCGGGTGCGGCTCTCGAAAGCTTCCGCGATTTGCTCATCCGTCCATGCCGGCCCTGCCACGTCCGCCTTCAAGAGCATCTGCGCCCGCCGGACTTTTTGGCTCGATCCCTTGAGTTTCTTGATGACCTCACGCAGCGTTCGACGTTCCTTCGCAGTCAACCGAACGATATACTTCTTGTTCATGGGAAACCTCCTTGTTGGCGGAAGATTCCCAAATTTCCCGAGTCAGGCCAACCCGAACTTTTGGCTCTGACAGAGCACTAGTGCCATTTCTGGCGTGTCGAAGTTCACCTTCTCGTACCCCGATGGACCACGTGATGCCGAGAGTATGTTTATCGATCCGCTCACGAAAGACCTGTACATCGTTTCCAAACGCGAGAATCCGAAACATGTCTACCGAGCGCCCTACCCGCAATCGACGAGCGGCACCACGATGCTGCAGCTAATGACTACGTTTGTTACCGACTCCACGTGGCTCACCGCGGCCGATATATCGCCGGACGGCAACGAAATCATCGTTCGTTCGACCGATACGTCCTCGGGGCGTTTGTTCGTGCGTCCGCCTGGCGGATCAGTCACGGATGCATTTAATTCTGTGCCAATCACAATCCCCCTGCATTCTGAAGCGCAGGGCGAAGCGATCGCATTTGATCCGAACGGCCACGGATATTACACGACCAGCGAGGGCTCGAATCCTCCCATCTATTACTTCGACCGGTTGCCACCTCCACCAGGCGCTTCCTACTGGGACGGCGATGGAGCGGTCGCGGGCAACCGGCTCGTAACCGGCACCGCTATTGGCGGAAGTGGCACTTGGGATACCGCAACCCCAAAGTGGTACAACGGAAGCGCCGACGTACGTTGGACATCCGGCAACGACGCCGTTTTCTGGGGAGCGGCGGGCACCGTTGTCTTGGCCGCAAACCAAACGGCAAACAGCCTACTTTTCAAGACCAGCGGCTATGTTCTCACCGCATCGACGCTTACGCTGGGTGGCCCAACAATCACCGTCGATTCTGGAGTGAGTGCGACAATCGATTCCGCTTTAGCCGGATCTGCCGGCCTTGTCAAAAACGGTGGTGGAACGCTGAACCTCAGCAATGGCAACGGCTATATCGGCACGACAACCATTAATAGCGGAACAATACAAGTTACGAATGCCTCGGGCAGCGCAACCGGCGCGGGCACCGTGGCTGTCAACGCCGGCGCTGTGCTGAGCGGAACTGGTACGATTCAAGGGGACCTCACAAACAGTGGAACGGTTGCGCCGGGCATGTCCATCGGTACACTTCACCTCGACGGCAACTATGCCCAAACGAACGATGCCATATTGGAAATCGAGTTCGCGTCTCCTGCAGAGGGCGACCAACTTGCCGTTGCCGGCATCGCGTCTCTGGCCGGTACTCTCGCGGTCTCACTCACTGGCGGTTACACCCCGGCCGCTGGGAATGCCTTTGAAATAATTACCGCTAGCAAATTGGGCAGCAGCACGTTCACGAACGCGACTCTGCCGGCGCTGCCGGATAATTTGCAGTGGCATATCGAATATGGTGTCTCCTCGGTCACGCTCTCGGTTGGCATTGCCGGAGATTTCAATTTGGACGGCACCGTTGATGCCGCAGACTATGTTGTCTGGCGGCAGGGTCTGGGCACTACCTATACCCAATTCGACTATGACATTTGGCGCCACCACTACGGCCAATCCGCTGCCTCCGGTTCAGGACAAGCCTCACTTGCTGCGGTCCCCGAACCAAATCGTCTGCTGGTCTGTCTTGCGGGAATGATTGCGAAATTCACTCGCAGGCGAACGGAAGCCTTCTAAAGCAGCGAGTTGGTACAACTGGACATTGTTGGTTTCGTCGAGACGTGCGGTGTCGTGAGCCCAGTTTGAGAAAACCACCCTCTGGCTTTTGGCAGTCGCCTCAAACATATTAGCATCATCATTGTCGGTCGTTATACATCTACGTTGATCGGAGTCAGCCATGAACATCTTGTCACGCTCGTTTGCATTCGCGATGGTCATAGAGTTGTGCGCCGTGCAATTCATAGTCGCAGCGCAAAACTTGACGGTTGAAGCCGATTTGAGTGATGCGCCACGCGGCCTGATACACGGTAAACTTACACTGCCTGTGTCGCCCGGACCGCTTACGCTCGTCTATCCGCAGTGGATTCCAGGCGAGCACGGACCGACAGGCCCGATCGCTAATTTGTCCGGGCTAAAGTTTACTGCTGCGGGCAAGACGCTTCCTTGGCGACGCGACCTGAAGGATATGTATGCGCTACATCTCAATGTTCCGAAGGGAGTAAACAGCGTCGAAGCTGAAGTCGAGTATCTCGGCCCGACCGGTAATGATCCCGAACAACCTGCTACTTCCAGTCAGGTGGCGGTGCTCAATTGGAACCTCATTACTCTATTTCCACAGGGTAGCGATGCGTCAAAGATCATCGTGGAGCCAGCCGTGCGTCTACCTCCCGGGTGGAAGTTCGGATGCTCGATGGAATCGGAACCCACGAAGTCGAGCGAGAGCGCGATCCACTTCAAACCTGTCACCTTGGAAATGCTGATCGACCAGCCCGTGCTCGCTGCCGCGCATTTCAGGAAGTTTGATTTAACGCCCGGTCAAATACCTCAACAATTCCTCGACGTTGGGGCAGATAGCGAGGCAGCATTAGCCATCAGCGCCAAACGTTTGCAGGCCTATCAGCGACTTCCAGGTGAGTACGCTGCCCTGTTCGGCGCACAACATTATGAGCGCTACCACTTTCTTCTCACGCTTAGCGATCGGCTCGGCGAAAGTGGGTTGGAACATCACCAATGCTCAGACAACCGCGCGCCGAACGAGCGCTGGTCGATGATGACATCTTCGCCGACTTCGCCGGCCTGCTGACGCACGAATACTTCCACTCCTGGAACGGTAAGCACCGGCGGCCAAAAGGGTTGCTGTCGCCCGGTTTTCAAACACCAATGCATGATGAGCTGCTATGGGTCTACGAAGGTTTGACTCATTACTATGGTCACGTGATGGCGGCACGTGCGGGTCTTTGGACGCCCGAGCAGTATCGCGAGCATCTTGCCGCGACTACGGCCTCGCTTGCCGAACGGCAAGGTCGAACATGGAGGCCACTTCAAGACACAGCCGATATGGCCTCGAAGCTTTACCGAGCCGGCCGCCATTGGAGTATGCGGCGGCGAGGCGTGGACTTTTACGACGAGGGAGAACTGATCTGGCTCGATGTCGACACGCTTATTCGCCAAAAATCCGACGGGACGAAATCGCTCGACGACTTCTGTCGCGCATTCTTCGGCGCGGGTTCCGGGGCCGCGACGCTCGATGGCTGCAAACCGAACGTTGTACCTTACACGGCCGAAGACGTGTTCGCGGCGCTTAACGCTGTCGTCCCCAACGATTGGAAGGCGTTCTTTGTGAAGCGGCTCACATCACTCGACCCACGGCCGCCGATAGACGGCATTAACCGCGCAGGGTACCAGCTGACTTATTCGGCGAAGCCGAACAAGATGATCGAGGCATCATCCAAAGCAAATAAGCAAATCGATTTGCGCCAGCCTAGGTGTGATGATCTCGAATGGCGACGGCGAACACGCGATCGTCGACGTTGTCCCCGGCTCACCCGCCGACAAAGCAGGAGTGGGCCCAAATATGAAGGTGATTGCTGTCAACAATCGAAAATTCGATGAGGACTTATTGAAGGACACCATAACAGCATCGATGGCCGCGAAACATGTTGAACTGCTGTTGGAAAACGCTAACTATTACTCGACGGCGAAGCTCGACTATGGCGGCGGCAGCCGATCGCCCCATCTGGAGCGGTCTGGCAAGACGGCGGATATTTTGCAAAAAATTATCGCTCCGCGCGTGAATTAGCGAGCGGACGACGGGCGTAGATGCTCAGCCTGCGCTGTTGGGTATCTACGCACACACATATTTTCATAACGACATGGGCTGAGATTGTACTGATGACCGTCGATATCCGATTGGCGGAAACGAAAGATTCCGAAGGCATTCTGGCCATTTATGCCCCATATTGCCATTCGACGTCCGTCTCGTTCGAAATCGCCGCACCCTCGCTTCAGCAGATGCGCGAGCGAATCGAGCGCATCAGTGCGGCCTATCCTTGGATCGTGGCGGAGATCGATGGTCGCGTCGCCGGTTACGTGTACGCAACCCAGCTTCGCGAGCGAGCAGCGTATCGCTGGGCAGTGGAAGTGGCGGTTTACATCGTCACCAATAAGCAACGACGAGGACTCGCACGGGCCCTCTACACAACGTTATTCTCGCTGCTGCACATCCAAGGCTACTTCAAGGCATTTGCCAGTATTGCCTTGCCAAACGAGGCGAGCATCTGCCTGCACACACGGCTCGGCTTCAGCCCGCTGGGGTCTTTCGCGGTGTCGGGCAAAAAGCGGGGAAATGGATCGACGTGGGCTGGTGGCAGTTAGAATTGCAGCCGGAAATCAAAGACCCTCCCGATCCACGGCCGTTCCACGCGCTCGCGGTAGCCCCGCCATCGAAAGAGCTCTAACCGAAGGCCGGATGCTGGCCAATCGATGACACCTTGGTGACGGACTGTCTCACCTCTGCGTGCGTCGAATATAATGGATTTGGGCCGCATTGTTCTCTTCCTCCGACTCGTCACGTTTATGGCTCAAAGTCGAAAATCGAATTCGCAACTCGCGGAAGAAAACCATCGCCTGCGCGCTCAGGTCGCGCAATTGGAGGATCGACTCGATCACTTGTCCGAACACGGCGCGGCCGCTAAAGCACTTCATTCTGCCGAGGTACTCCACCACGAGGTAATGAGCTCCGTTGCCGACGCAGTTCTAATCGCCGATGAAGCAGGGCGGCTGACCTACGTCTCGCCTAACGCTCATTTGATTTTCGGTCACGCGGCAGTAGACATTCTCAAGCATGGACGCCTTTGCTGTGTGTTACCCGGAGAACTTTATGATCAGGATGTGCTCGAACAACGCGGCGAGATTTCAAACATCTCATGCCAAATTCGCGATTCGGTCGGCCGGGCCAGAAACCTGCTCGTGACCGTGCGGCTGGTAGAAGCAGATAAAGGAAAAATACTTTACGTCTGTCGCGACGTGACTGAACGTATCAAGATAGAGCTCGATCATGAGATATTGCAGCTGACTCTGGAAATGCGCGTTGACGAACAAACGCGCGAGCTACGCGAAAGCCGTGATAGCTATCGCCGACTCGTTGAAGGATTGCGCGACGAATATCTCTTCTATGCCACCAACGTTGACGGCATCATCACCTACGTCAGTCCGTCACTACACACAATTTTGGGCCGCACGCCGGAAGAAGTTATCGGTCGAAACTGGCGCGAGTTTGTCGACCTGTCACGGCCGGGTTACGAACATTTAGAAGCGATGGATCAACTTCGCCGGGCTGGTTTGCCGACCCCGTTGTACGCGGCACAAATACCGCACGTTAATGGCGAAATGCGAATGCTTGAGTTTCGAGACACTACGCTGCGCGATCCAGACGGAAGGATTATCGCGATCGAGGGTATTGGCAGGGACGTCACACTCCGCCAGCAGGCGGAAGAAGCGCTTCGTAAGGCGCACGAAGAACTTGAGCAACGCGTGCAAGAGCGGACCGCCGAGCTCACCGCCAAAAACGAGCAACTTCGTCAAAGCCAGGATCGCTATCTATCCGTTATTCAGGACCATTTGGAATTCATCATTCGGTGGCGTGACGACGGCATCCTTACATTTGTTAACGAGTCGTATTGTGCACATTGCCAGGCGAAATCGGCTGAGCTGCTCGGTTCAAATTTCATGTCGTCGATCGTCGAACAGGACAAAGAAGAGCTTTTAGGAAAACTGGCCTTGGTGAACGGGGAAAACCCGGTTGTTGTCCACGAACAACGCGCGATTGCACCCGACGGTAGTGTTATTTGGGAGCACTGGACGCATCGTGCTCTATTTAATTCGTTCGGCAAGCTCATTGAGTTTCAATCGCTTGGTTGCGATATTACGGAGCGACATCGGCGCAAAGAGCATGCGCAGGCCCGGGCCGATGCGGCGAACAAACTGCGGTCTCTTACCGATCGCGAATACGATGTCATGCGGCTCGTGGTGGCCGGCGACGCGAACAAAGTCGTCGGCGCAAGCTGGGCCTCAGTGTTAAAACTATCGAGAAGCACCGCAGCAGTCTGATGAAAAAGCTTCGCGTCCGAAGCGTGCCGGAGCTCGTACGCTTGGCGCTTATCATCGAAAACGCCGGACAACCTTAAGGCTCGGTCGATTCGGTTCATTCCTGCTTCACTTCAGGTACTTTGCTCCATCGGCCGAGGCAGGGTAGGGTTACTCCCCACGCTTACACTCGGCATCAGGGATGTCCCCCGTTCGATGTCATCTTCTTGCAGTTGTCCATTTGTGAGTGTAGTTAGGAAGTAGAGGGCGCGTTCACATACGGGATGAGGCAGAATTGCGGATACTGAAGGCGAGTCATGCCAGTCTTCGAATGTTCGTGTGGAATGGTAATGTCAGTATCGGCTGGCGTTCCTCGAAAACACTGCATTCGTTGCGGCAACGCTGAGCTCCGCGCTTTTGTGCGGCGCCCCGTGGTGTTGCTCACTTGCAGCGACCTTGGTTACACGCTGCCTGCTGAAACCCCCATAACGGGGCAACCACAAACGGCGCAGCACGCCGTGCGACCTGGAAAGTCACGACAGCAACAGAATCGAACGCTGCGGAGGACACCGACAATTTGACAACGCGAACAATCGAACGGTCGGGCCTATTCCCGAACACAATTCGTCAGCCTACGATTGAGACATGGGGCCGGAGACCAACTTGACCGTTGGCTACTTATCTTTTCTTCATCATCCGTAACATCGGTAGAGAGGCCGGGCACTCTTCTCTGCCTTTGGTGGATGTGGCTATGCATCTACCTCAGGTAAACACACTATGAATGGACAGGAACAGAACAGGCAAATCGATCCACTAAACGAAATCTCGGCCGCTCCCGCAGTGAACGTCCGCGCGAAAGTCTTGCAAAAACTTGGCGACGCAAGGCGCCGCCAAGGACTTTCCATGCGGTGCGTCGCTCAGCGGCTCGGACGCAACGTAAGTGAAGTTCGAGCGCAGGAGGACGAGCGCGCCGACTTATTGATCTCGGAACTCTATCGATGGCAGCAAGCGTTAGAAGTACCGATTGAAGAATTGCTCGCCGAGCCAGAGGACTCGCTTTCCCCGCGCGTAATGATGCGGGCACAGTTACTCAAGGTCATGAAGACGGCAATGGCAATTCGCCGGCAGGCGCGTTCCGAAGCAGAGCGGCGCTTGTGTCGCTTGTTAATCGAACAACTGCTGGAGATTATGCCGGAGCTGAAAGAAGTCTCCGGTTGGCCGGCAGTCGGGCATCGCCGCCGCGCCGACGAAGTCGGCCGAATCGGCGAAAATACAATCCCGGATGACTGGTTGCACGAAGCGAGTTAATCACATGCGGAGTCTCAAGCCTTATGGGTTTGAGAGTTGATCTTCGTCGGCGATTTCATCGCTGGCGTACGGGATCGGGTCTCCCCGCAGCTCGCAAATCGCGTTATGCGCCGCACGCTGTTCGGACTCTTTCTTACTACGTCCCCAGGCAGGCGCGTACCGCTCTCGCCCGATTTGGGCCGACATTTTGAAACACTTGCTGTGATCCGGTCCCTTTTCATCCAGCAAGTGATAGGTGGGCGTTACACCATGCTCGCGCTGTGCAAACTGCTGCAGCAGCGACTTGTAATTGCCGCCAGAATCTCCTGCTGCCGCAGCTTCAATCTCGGGGCCGAAGTAGGCGAGTATGAACTCGCGCAGGGACCATGCCACCGTCCAAATAAATAGCCGCGATTAATGATTCGAGTACGTCCGACAGTACTGAAGGCGGCACCGCTGGGTGCGTTGTCATGCCCTTGCCAAGCACGAGAAATTCCCGTAGCCCCAGGGCCTGGCTGATCTTTGCGCATGTTTGCCGGCTCACCACAATCGATTTGAGCTTCGTCAAGTCGCCTTCAAGTTGTTCCGGAAACTGCTGGAACAACTGTTCGCAAACAACTAAACCCAAGATCGCGTCCCCCAGAAACTCAAGACGTTCATTGGAGGAGAGGCGATGGTCAGCGCCAGACGCATGCGTGAGTGCCGCTTCAAGAAGCTGGCTGTCGCGAAACTGATAACCGAGGCGTTGCTCGCAGCGCTCGAGCCGCAAGGCGTCGTTCGAACCATTGGCCGACTGCGGCGGATTGCTCATGACCCAATTCTCAATCTCAACCGCGGTTATTTCGACCTGAAGGTTAAGGGCTGCATCGACCTGAGGAGGCGCGCTGGGAACCTGCACGGCGCTACAATCGCGTCCGCCGCAGTGGTCGCGGTAGGGGTGACGGTTGTTAAGTTAATCGCGTGGCGAAAACGTGTCAATCGATCTGACGAGATGCCAATCAACTCCGCCGTCCGAATCGCTTCTATACACTGACGACTGCGGCTCGCTGCGGTTAGACTAAGGCCGAGCAGCACATTCGATTCAGACGTTTTGTCATTTCCAAACGTCGCAACTCTCCATCGGACGATGGGGGAACGCGTCGTCGCATCTAAGCTAGTCGCACATGATAAATACGCTCTACCTCCCCGAGCTCCGCGAAATGCTTGAATCGTCCGACGCGGATGGTCTGCGCGAATTTTGCACCGCGCTGCACCCTGCACGAACCGCCGAATTCATGGAAGGGCTGACGGCGGCAGAAACTTGGTCTGTGCTTCAAACTGCCGATCAACCGACTCGCGTCGAAATCTTTTCCTATCTCGACCGGCAGAAGCAAATCGAAATCATCGAGACGTGTGACCCGGCAAGTGTCGCACCCTTGATTGCCGATATGCCGGCCGACGACCGCGTCGACCTGCTAAACGCGGTAGATGAAGAGGTGGCGTTCGCCGTCACGGCCCTGGTGCCACTGGAAGAACGCCGCGACATCCAACGACTTCAGTCATATCCCGAGGGCACGGCCGGAGCCGTCATGACGACCGAGGTTGCCCGACTCCCCGAATCGCTTACGGTACGGACCGCCCTCGAATCGCTGAGTCGCATCGCCGAGGGCCTGGAGACGATCTATTACATCTATATCGTCGACGAAGAGAATCATCTCCGCGGTGCGATCTCGGCTCGGCAATTAGTTACGAATTTGGGTAAGCCCAATATGCCGATCGGCGATTTGATGGATCGAGACCTCGTCACCGTCCAAGCCACCGACGATCAGGAAGCGGTCGCTGAAAAAGTGGCCGACTACGATTTTCTCGCCATTCCCGTAGTCGATCACGGGCAACATCTCGTCGGCATCATCACGCACGACGACATCATCGACGTCGTCCGCGAAGAGGCCACGGAAGACGCGCTCCGCATGGCCGCTGTCGAACCAATGCTCGAAAACTATCTTGAGGTTCCGTTCACCACCATTTGGCGAAAGCGCTCAATGTGGTTGGCGTGCTTGTTCATAGCCGAGCTGTTCACGTTCACCGCGCTTGCATACTTCGAAAACTCGATTGCAGCCGTGTTAGTTTTGAGTCTATTCGTCCCGCTTTGTATCTCCACCGGCGGAAACTCCGGCTCACAAGCGGCGACGCTCATTACGCGGGCCATGGCGCTCGGACACATCGGCCCGGCACAGTGGTGGAATGTTTTGAAGCACGAGCTGGCGATGGGGCTCGTATTGGGGGGCACACTGGGCTGCATAGGATTCGTGCGCGGTGTGACTACGCCGCAAAGCCTGTTAGACAGCACAGAGTATCACACAGAGTCCATCAATGCTGTTTTGCCTCGCGGTATCGAGCTCATGGAACTAAACGGTCGGTTAGAACTGCCGGTAGGAGCTAAGCTGACACGCACCAAGCTCGACCGCCCCGCTCTCGTTACGCTTCCTCACGGGGGCCACGTCGAGCGAATGCAGGAATCCGGGTATTCCGTCGTCTACCGTTTCCCGCCGAATACCGAAATTCGCTTCCCAACGAACATCCGTTGGAGCTTGGCCTTCGTGATTGCCCAATCTGTCGCAGCGATTTGCTTATGGGGGACGCTCGTCGGTTCGATGCTGCCTCTGATCTTCCGCAAGCTTGGGTTCGACCCGGGATACGCCTCCAGTCCTTTCGTGGCGACGTTCGTCGACGTCACTGGCATCGTGATCTATTTCACGATCGCGCACATCTGGCTGCTGTAGCGGCAGTCATCCGCACTCTACACGTCTAGCAATGTATGCCCGACATACATTTGCAGAACTTGGCTCTGCACCTTAATGGCGCGGATAAGAATCCAAATTTGGTCCTGCGTAAACGACTTAGGATCCGAGGCCGCAAGCTCCTCGAGTTCGGCCGTCATGGCCGCGTGTTGGTCGGTGGCCACCTGCAGCTTCAAGCCCGCCCGCTTCCAGGCATCGTGTAGCGCACGCTGCTCACGTAACGATTTGAGGTCGTCTACCGAATTTGTCAACAACAGGCACAATCGCGCAACGTCCTGAGGCGCCGCCTTGGGCTGCAGCCGCTCAATTTGCTGAGCGAGTTCGGTGCAAGACATCGACTTGATCGTTTCTTGATTCACGGAAGTCCAATCAATTGATGAGTGAAAATGAGCAAGTGCCTTTGATCAAGACACGCCGTCAATTTGAGCTGCCGTTACGTGCCGGAGCGATTTTGGCTGACACCAGCTCTACGTCCGGGGTCAATGGACCACTCTCCCCTCGGTGAAGCGTCATCTAACGAAGTCTAGCTTACGCGCTCTCGACGACCTGCGATCCTTCAAATAGCGACATCCTACGTGGCGATTTCAAAACATAGGGCGCTTTGCGAACAATCGCACGAGTACCATTAAAAACAGCCGCTGACAGATCACGTGCTGGCCATCTTTCCGCATTCGCGGCATAATCGATAGCATCACAACCTTCTGGTTTTGCCGCACATTCGAGCCACATACAGTCCTGGGCCAGCCGAGGTGACATTATGGTATTTTGCCCGCAATGCGATGCAGCAGTTGATATTCCGGAACTGATCGATTCGGGTCGTCATTGTCCCAACTGTGGTGGCACATTGACGAGAAGCGATTCGGTCACCTGGCAAAATGTGGCACGCGTGGCCAATCTCGCCGAAGCCGGCTTCATTGCCGACGAATTGACCGGCTTGGGAATCAATGCTCGAGTTCATCAGTTAGAGGAGTTCAGCGCGGCCAGCGATCGCTGGTCGTCGCAATACCTGATACAAGTATCGAGCGAGTCCGCACACGACGCGGCCGATCATATCCGCCAGTATTTAATGGAAGAGCCTCCTGGAAGTTGCACCGTACTTGATGTATTCCGCCTTTCGCCGATGTCCCAAGAAGGTTACGCACTTTCGTGGCGTCCCGTAGCAATGGCACCCATTGTCGGCGTGGCTGGTTTCCTATTTGGACAACAGTTTTCAGAACAAACTGTCCGCCACCGCATTCCTTCAAATGATCTGTCCGTCGCTGTCGGTACAGTGGGGCGTCCGTTTTCAACGGAATCGGCCGCGAACCAACCGCGCCACCGTCTGTCATTTGACGTACGGCGGCAGATGTGGACCCTTGATAGCGATCGTGATCAAGATGGGGTCTACGAAAGTCGCCAGCGTTTTACGGCTTCCGGAGATGCTCGCTGAACGTTCATGGCGACGGCCCCAATTCACACAGGTAAGGGGAATCAATTTGGCGATACTAGGCGTTAACATCGACCACGTAGCCACCGTTCGCGAGACCCGCAAAACCAACGAGCCCGACCCCGTTTGGGCCGCGACGTTGGCCGAGCTCGGCGGCGCGGATGCGATTACCATTCACTTGCGCGAGGACCGTCGGCACATTCAGGAGCGCGATCTCCGTGTCCTCAAGGAATCGGTCGCCGTACCCATTAATTTGGAACTCGCCTGTGCCGAGGATGTCCTAGCCATCGCCTGCAACGCGCTTCCCCAACAAGCCACGCTTGTGCCGGAACGCCGCGAGGAAGTCACCACCGAAGGCGGCTTGGATGTCGTTGGCTCGATGCCCAAGGTCCGCGATGCGGTCCGCCGACTCAAAGACGCCGGCATCGTTGTCAGCCTTTTCCTGGATCCTGATCCAAAGCAATTGGATGCCGGCGCCGAACTCGGTGTCGATGCGGTTGAGTTGCACACCGGCGCTTACGCCCAAGCGACGCTGCGCCATAACGCCGACGAGACGCAGGCCCAGTTGAAGACGCTTGTCCACGCCGGCCAAAAAATTCGCGCCGCCGGCATTATGCTCAACGCCGGCCACGGGCTAACCTATCGAAACGTCAAGCCGGTCGCGGCCATTGATGGGATGCACGAGCTTAACATCGGCCACAGTATCATCGCCCGTGCGATCATGGTAGGCCTCGAGCAGGCGGTACGAGACATGAAACGGCTAATCACTTAGCCGCAACGCGATCCAGAAGATCTAACGGCAATCGTTTAATCTCATCGGTGGCCGACTCGGGCAGGGCGTAATTGGCGACCGTTTTTGATACGATGCGCCGCGCGATCCTCGGACACGCCAAAAGCTGGGCTGTCACCCAATAGCGTGGCAAACGCGCCAGCGGGTCATCTCTTGGTCGAGTAATTTCGTCTTCGCTGCTCTCATAAATGCCGCCCCTTCGAGCACATTCTCGCATCTCCCTCAATAGGGCCCGGCGACTGCATCCGTCGAAAGCAGCGCTCATCAGAATCATTGCTGCATTGTGAGTGCGAACGCCAATCCGCCCGAGCATCATCGGCGGCGGTGATTCGCCCGTGGAAATCCGCACGAGCAGCTCAGGTAAGTTGATGCCGCTGAGCATGGCGTTTACCGTCTCCCCGATGCGAGGATTACACTCGATGTACTCGGGGCGGCCACGCTCACGATCGTAGAAATAATCGATGAAGAACGCGCCGTGCCAGTCCAAATACGCGCCAGTTGCGCCGCGTGTTCATGGACGATCGTATGCCGTGCGCTTACGCGCGCTGTCGACATCCCCCCCACGCCCAACCGTCGCGCTTCAAACGTATGCACGCCAACCATCTGCCCTCGATTAAAGATCGCTTGAACGGTTGACAGAACGCCACGCCCCGGCTGTTGAACGATGACTTCCGTCCCGCGCCCAATTCCTTGCCGCTGTTCGAGAACTCGAAGTCGAGTTTGGAGATCCTCGCGCCCGCTGATCTGAAATACTCCGCTACCCGCTGTGCTATGCGGTAGTTTCAGAAAAAAAGGATATTTCCACGCCCGATCAAACCTCTCCCGTTCACGGATCATCACCGTTTCCGGCTGCGGCAAGCCAAGCTCTGCTAGCAACCGGCTGAACGCCGCCTTATTCTGCATGCGCTCTAGCGAATCGAAGCGAGGCATCGCCAGTCCGACGCGGTTCCCAATTGAATCGCGAAAGCAGCTCAGCAAATAAACTTGTTCGTGCGTCGGCAGCATCACATCATAGTTCTGCTCGCGCAGTTGACGAGCTAGAAAATGCAAGAATTCCGCTGGCTGTTTCGAAAAGGATGGGGACCGAATAAATCGACCAACGAAACTCGAAAAGCGGCACTGGCACAGTGGATCCGGGTCCATCACGTCAATCTCGTGTTGACCTCCCAGCGTGTAAAGCGTCTGCCGCGCCGACAAACTAGCCCCTTCGGTAAACAAGATGCGCAACCGGCGACCGCCCGATGGCTCGGCATTCTTTTGGGTCGTCGTTGGTTGCGGCTTATCTTGTCTAGTCACGCCGTGTTTTATAGCTTGTACATGCCACGGGCTGAATAGGAGCGACTTCCCAACACCGGCTTCGCAATCGTGACTCCGTTGAAATTTACTGACAAAGTGGTTTGGATCACGGGAGCTTCATCCGGAATCGGAGAAGCCTTGTGCCACGAACTGGCCAACCGTGGGGCATCGTTAGTCCTCAGCGCACGCCGCGCTGGGGTGCTGCAGAACGTTCAATCTTCCTGTCCGCATCCAGAACGGCACCTCACCTTGCCACTCGACGTCCTCGTGCCGGAATCCTTTGCACCAGCCCTTCAAACGGTACTCGATCGTTTCGGCCGCGTGGACGTTTTGGTCCATTGCGCCGGCATCAGCCAACGCGGCACTGCCCTCAAGACTGAGATGCAGGTTGATCGCCATCTGATGGGGCTCAACTACTTTGGCCCGATTGCACTATCGAAGCTAGTGCTTCCGTCGATGCTCGCACGCGGCAATGGACAGATCGTTGTCATCAGCAGCATCATGGGCAAGCTCGCTTTACCCGCCCGTGGAGCGTACGCGGCATCGAAGCACGCCTTGCATGGATTCTTCGATTCGCTGCGGGCCGAAGTCGAAAGCCAGGGCGTGGGAGTCACCATCGTCTGCCCCGGTTACATCCGCACAAACGCTTCGTTAAACGCGTTGGAGGGCGATGGCACCCCCCACAATAAATGGGACAAGGAAATCGCCGGGGGGCTCGCGCCGGAAAAATGTGCACGGAAGATTGCCAATGCCGTCGAGCGTCGGAGGCGAGAGGTGTATGTCGCCCGCTACGAACGACTCGGCGTCTACCTAAACCGCTTTGCGCCAGCATTATTTCAACGCATTGTTCGATCGAAACCCAAGAAATAGACGCTGCGTAGTCTCGGCAATTGCAGGCGTTTAGGTCGCCTGCGTTGTCCCCCCCGACGTTCTGCCGCCCTCGCCACGCTTTACACATTCTGCTAAGTCTAGCTAAAGGTCGCTTATACTGGCCAGCGTCTCGTCCACGTGTCGTTTGCATATCCAGTTTCATCATTCTGAGTTTTTTTATGCGTACGACATCGGCGGCGCAGCCGCAGTTCCGGTCGCTCGCCGACCCGGTCTTCAAGCAGCGCTTGCAATTGTTGCGGCAGACCGACAACTACCGCAACCTATTCTATTTGCTGCGGACGTATGGGCTCATCATCGGTGTGATCGGCGGCACAATATGGTGCTACCACGATTCCCGCTCGCATAGCGTATCGGCGTTATGGGTTGCTCCCGTCTTTGCGATGGCAATCGTCATCGTCGGCGCTTTGCAGCACCATCTGGCAAGCCTCGCGCACGAAGCAGTACACCACACACTGTTCAAAAACCGCTGGTTCAACGACATGGTTTCGGAGTGGTTATGCTCGTTTCCCATGTTCAGTTCCACCTTCCACTATGGCCTGCATCATTTGGCACACCACCAGTTCGTGAACGATCCCGTGCGGGATCCCGACATATCACAATTGCAGAAGAGTGGGCACCGTCTCACCTTCCCGGTGATGCGCGACGAGTTTCTTGACGTCTTACTTCGCCAAATGTGGGTGCCGAACCTTGTCCGGTATACCCTTGCGCGGGCCGAATACGATTCGCTTGGTTCTGCTCACAATCCATACATCCGGGCTGATTGGGAGTACACACGAATTCCGGCGCGTCTGTCGGTGGCGTATCTCGCGACGATCACGGCCACGTTAACTGGACTGGTGATGTACGGAAGTTTGACACTCCTCGTGATAGTGCCGGCGGTGCTCTGGGCCACCCAAATGATCGCTCTGCGATTGATACCCGAGCGGTGGTTTTACCAAAGCAAGATCCGGCCTTTGGTTTTCGTCCGCTCGCTCGAGATGATGCGAATGACGTTCATCACGCTGGCGTTTTGCGCGATCGCTTGGGCAACGATAGTTACCGGTGACTGGTGGGCCGCTTATCTGCTTTTGCTGTGGGTCGTGCCCTTGGTCACCACTTTTCCTTTGTACATGGTGCTCCGGCAAATCGTGCAGCACGGCAATGGCGACCGCGGCTGGCTTACGAACACGCGCGTTTTTATCTGCCATCCGTTCATCAATTTCGCCGTGTTTCCCTTGGGGCAGGATTATCATTTGCCCCATCACATGTTTTCCACGATTCCGCATTACCGCCTTAAACAACTACACAAGCTGCTCGAAAACGTTCCCGAGTATGGCGACCAGGCCACCGTGGTCGAAGGATACGTTTGGCCTAAGGAGCGACCGCAAACCCGACCGACGGTCGTTGACGTGCTCGGCCCTGACTATGCGCCCAAGAATTCCGCGACGTTTACATCGACAATGCGGTCCTCGAAGGCCGCGATGTCACCGAACATGATAAGAATGAAATTCTCGACGAAGGCGCTCGCGAGGCAGAGCGAGCTCGAAAATTGGCTCACGCCGGTAGCTGGTCACTTACTGATGCGCCGGCCACAGCCCCCCGAAGCGACGTTGCCTAAAGATTACGGTCGAATATGAATTCGCAAGAATTCAGCAGGCGGACGCCTAGGGTCGAACGAAGTGAACCACCAGAGACGCTGAGCCCAGCTGGATTTAGGCACCGCGCGGACCAAAGCCGCGTCCCCAGTGATCGCCAAGCTGTACCCCACGCTGTTGTGCACGCTGATTAAGCATCCGGCGAAACTCCGTGAACTGGGCTCGCGTCTTCGCATCCGTATGATCGATCCGACGTTTCGATCGTTCCTCGCGTTGGGCCTCCGTCATCCCCGCTCGATTGCCGCCCCCGTTGCGATTTCCAGCGTTGCGCCCCCGGCCACTTTGCTGATTGCTCGATTGCGCCATCCGATCGATGATTTCATCGAGCCGTTTTTGCTGATCAGTCTTGGACATTGCAAAGAATTCGTTCATCCGCTGCTGCCCCCGCGCCTCCCATTGGCCGCGATTCGCTTCAAAGAACGCGTGTCGCTGGTCATCCGTCAATGACTGCATCTGCTGACGGAATTCGCCGCGAATTTGATCACGCTGGGCGTCGGACAAATTTGTTTGTGCCATCTGGTCGCCAATCTGCTGCAACTTCGCGATCGACGGGTCGGGCCCGCCGAGCAGACCAAACCCCCACGCTGCCACGGTCGCTAGCAAAAGAACCACGATGCCGCCGACGATCGCTTTGCGCTTGCTCATACTACGTCTCCTTCAAACTCTATTCAGCTACAATCAACGCATCCACATGGCCATCCAAATACAGCCAATTCCGCGAGCCGTCGTCGCCCGCGGAGCCGTGAAACGGTTGAAAATCGTAAACGATGAAAACCCGCGTCGAGCTTTGCTCATTGCCGCTGCGGCCCATTCGCACCTGCTCGCGCGTCTTGTTGGCGAGCTTCAGACTAGGGTACTCGTAGCTCAAGCCTTCCTGCTCGAAGTAGGTCTCGTACGTAATGCCGTTGATGGGTGTAGCAACTTTCGGATCAAGATGGTCGCTGGGACAGTGAAAAACCTCCCGACTGTCCTCAATGTGCCCGCCTATCACTTTGTAAAGCGGCGGCACGTCAGGCGTTACGGTGGGAAATTGGGCAGCGTCTGGAAACTTGCCCCGGGGCCCCTGCTTATCGATATACTGATCAAGTGCCAAGCCAATCTGACGTAGATTATTCTTGCACTGCGTGGAGCGCGCTGATTCCCGGGCATATTGGACCGCCGGCAACAAGAGCGCGATCAAAATGCCAACGATGGCGATCACAACCAGCAGTTCAACCAGCGTAAATCCGCCGAATTTCCGGCATCCCGCAATCATGTGCAGTCCCTCACCGGTCCTCCGAAATCCACTTCCCCCCATAGTTCCAACACCGATTGCTGCGTGAAGTTCTGAAAACCGAAAAGTTTCGTCCCTTGTGCTCTGCCAGCATTGGCTAATTGCCAGCACGGGCGGCGTTGCCTATCATGCCGCTTACCAATCGGACCAAACACACAGCTTGGAGGCTCCCGCTTTGACCAAGACCAAAGGAGAGTCGTTTGCCGGGTTGTCCGTCGCGCTCGTGACCCCGTTCAAAGCGGGGGAAGTCGATTTTGACGCCTTCCGCAACCAGATCGAATTCCAAATCGCTGCGGGAACCAATTGCCTGTGTCCCGTGGGAACTACCGGCGAGTCCCCCACGCTCAGCCATGATGAGCAAGACCGTGTCGTCGCCTTCGTCGTTGAAACCGTCGCCGGCCGCGTGAAGGTCATGCCCGGCACAGGCTCCAACAGCACCCGCGAGGCCTTGCGGCTCACGAAATTTGCGGAAAGGGTCGGTGCCGATGCTGCTCTTCAAGTGGCTCCCTACTACAACAAGCCCACCCAGCAGGGCTTCTACGAGCACTTCAAAAGGCTTGCCGAGGAAACCGGCCTGCCGCAATGCATCTACAACATCCCCGGCCGAACCGGCAAAAACATCGAACCCGAAACCATCATCCGCTTGGCAGAGCTGGAAAACATTGCTTTAGTAAAAGAGGCTACCGGCTCGCTCGACCAAGCTTCCCAAATCATCACATCCACAAACCTGACCGTACTCAGCGGCGACGACAGCCTGACGCTGCCGCTAATGGCCATCGGCGGCCGGGGCGTAGTCTCCGTAGTGGGCAATATTATCCCCAAAGATATGCTCGCCCTCACCAGCGCGATGGACCGTGGCGACATCGCGGAAGCCCGCCGCTGGCACCACAAGCTGTTTCCTCTTTGCCGCGACATGCTCAGCCTCGCCACGAACCCGATCCCCATCAAAGCCGCCATGAAATTGCTGGGCCGCGATCCCGGCGAACTCCGTCTCCCCATGACGCCACTCGAAGAGGCCGGCATGTCGAAGCTCAAAAAGACGCTCTCCGACTACGGCTTGTTGTAAACGCATGGCTTGGGTGGCACGCCCGGAGTCCTTGACGGGCGTGATCCGGACTGAGTGTTTCCACGTTCTGGAAAAGCCAAGAATCGCCCAAACCGCCAACGGCGCTTAACACATGCCGCGGTTGCTCATCCTCTGCGAGTATCCGATCCTCCTCGGCGGCGAGCGCTCGATGCTGGCCACACTGCCGGCTATCACAGCGGCTGGGTTCGAAGCCTATGTGGCTGCGCCGTCCTCAGGAGAGTTGGCCGCCGCGTTACGTGAGCATGGAATCCCACACATTTCCTGGCAAACTCGCGACGAGGCTGGGAGTCGCCTGCCACTCGAAGGCCTGCGGTCCGACTTGTCCGCAATCGTCCGCCGTATCAAGCCCGATCTTCTACACGCCAATAGCCTCTCGACGGCCCGGATCGCCGGACCACCCGCCGTTGGTTCCGGCATCCGCAGCATCGGTCATTTGCGCGACATCGTCAAACTGAGCAACCAGGCCATCGATGACCTGAATCAACACCGAACGCTCATTGCCGTCTCGCGGGCTACGCGCGACTTTCATGTCGCTCAGGGCCTCGCCGCCGAAAAATGCGTGATCATTCACAATGGAGTAGATTTGGACGAGTTCCAACCGCAGCCACCGACCGGCTACTTGCACCGCAAGCTCGGTCTGCCAGAGAAAGCCCGCCTTATCGCAACCATTGGCCAACTCGGCCTGCGCAAAGGTACCGATGTCGCACTCGCCGCTGCACGACAGGTTGCCGATCACCTGCCTGACGTACACTGGCTCATTGTAGGCGAGCGCACTTCCGCCAAGGACGAATCGCGAGAATTCGAAGCGCAACTACGACGTGTTGCAACGCAGCCGCCGCTCGCTGTACGTGTCCACTTTCTTGGACAGCGGAGCGATGTGGCAACCCTTTTGCCCGAGTGCACCCTACTCGTTCATGCCGCTCGCCAAGAGCCGCTGGGCCGTGTACTTCTCGAATCCGCCGCTTGCGGCTTAGCGATCGTCGCCACGGACGTCGGCGGCACGCCTGAAATCTTCCCCGATACTGCCAAAGCGGCAATCCTCGTACCGCCGGATGACTGCGGCGCGGTTGCCGACGCGGTAGCATCCTTGCTCCGTGACCCATGCCGCCGCACATTTCTCGGTGCTGCCGCTCGACGACGAGCGGAATTCGCCTTCGACATCCGCATCGCCGCCCAGCAGCTTGTTCGTTGTTATCAAGCAACACTCGCATAATCGCAGACGCTCGCACCCACATAATTCGGACGTGCGATCACAATTTCGCACTTTCCGTAAACTGATTGATTCCGGATCCAGTATGCCAGACGCTCTGCTTCTGCATCATTCGACGTGATGGCAAACACGGTCGGTCCCCATGATGACTGGCCGACGCCCCTTACCCCATACTGTCGGATCGCCGAGACCAATTCTTCGATCGCCGGGCTCGCAAATGCTCCGCCCTGTATTGCTGCAAAGCATTTGCCGGCAAGTCGGCCAAATTCATAAACTGCATTGCCAAATGCCTCGCAGTCGACCCATTCAATAGCCGGGAGCATCTGTTTGCTGGTGATTTGCCACAGCTTAAACGTCACCTCATCAGGTACCAGCGGCAAGTTAGCGAATGCAGATGCTTCCCGCTCGCCCGCCAGCCCTTGCAATTCGGGTGATCGGACCAACACAAATCTCCATTCCACAGGCAATGCCACCCGTCGATCCAGCTTTCCGATCTCCTCGCCTGGCGACTTGCCCGCGTCCACAATCAGCCCACCCTGCTGAAATCCATACGTGCCAACTGCGGAACGTCTGCCCCTACCGATGCTCAGCGCGAGCTCTTGCACCGAAAGTTCTGGCAGCTTCAGAAACCGCCGAATGCCGGCCGCAACCGCTAAACCCAACTGCGTACCTACACCGAGCCCTACGTGGTCGGCCGGCGCTTCGCATTCAATCGTGCAATTGGGCAGCGAAGGTAACGCCCAATTCTGTATAGCGGCCCTTACAAACTGTTCAACTCGGAGGGCATGCGCACCAATCGCCGAGAAGGCCGCTGACGGAGAGATACGAACCTCGACATTGGGCGGCTCAATCATTACCCCTACGCCGCCGAACTCCGCCTGGTCCACATGCCCAAAGCTGAACATCCCAAAGTGCAGCCGGCACGGCGCCCGCACTGCCACGGCAACACTCATGGATGGGCCACCTCCGCGCAAGTTGCCGTCGCTAGCCGGTCCTTCACATACGCCTGCAGAAACGCAAACGCCGCGCGCTCTTGGTGTCCGCCCGTCTTGTCAATAATCAACGCCAGTCGTTCGTACTCGCTGCAAATTAAGTCGGCCTCCAAAATTTGGAGCCGCGTTGCCAAGATCGCCGCCTCGATCACCGCATGCTTGGCCCGATTGAAGCCGAAAAAATCGCGCAAGCGCCCATGGTCCACGATTTCTGCAACAATTTCGGTGCGCTCATTGCGATCATCAATCGACTGCACGCGAAACTCGTACCAGCGACATGCGTCGGCAAGAATTACGCCCTTTATGGCTTTAGCCAGTTCCGTTCGGGGCACTTCAGTCAAACGACCGACAGCCGCGCGGGCAAACAGTTCCACATCGTCCGTTACGTGCAACACACCTTGGCTGGTCCGCTTTAGGTTCTGATATGTCGTTGCAGTTCGATACGGTCGCAGCAAGAGCCGGGTGAACGCCGCGTCGACAATCGGCCCCATCGGCGCGACATGGGGCGAACCATCAGCATTGAGCGTCGTCACAATGCCTTCCAGCAGAATGCCCTGAGGCAATCGTGGGCCAAAATTTCTCTCTTCATGACTCATTAATTCTTAGCCGCGGGTGGAAGCCCGCAGTTCTCGTACAATCGCTACGCCACTTCTACAACGCGAAGATGCTGCCTTAAAACGTCACCGGACGATTGGGCAATACAGCCATAGGTATGACCGGTGGACAAAGCTCGAGCATCGTCGTCTGGTTCGACCGCCCAGCGAGCTTTACTCCGGCTAGTTTCAGAAAGTTCGCCAGCAAATCATAGCCACATTCCGTTAAAATCGATTCCGGATGAAACTGTACGCCAAATAGCGGAAAGCGCGTGTGCTCGAACGCCATCAACACTCCATCCTCCGTCCAAGCGGTCGGCTGCAATTCGAGGGGAAGCGACTTCGGTGCTACAATCAACGAATGATACCGCCCCACCCTTAGCGGCAACGGCACATCCTTGAATATTCCCGTACCATCATGCGCTATTTGCGACGCCTGCCCATGTACCGGCAATGCAGCGCGCACCACGCTGCCCCCCAGTGCTTCGGCAATTATTTGGTGCCCCAAACACACCCCCAGCATCGCCACACTCGCTGTGCAACGACTTTACAAGTTCCAACGAGATCCCCGCCTCACGCGGCGTACATGGCCCTGGCGAAAGCACAATCGCCTCCGGCCGCATCTGCCGGACCGCTTCAACGTCAACCGAATCGTTGCGCACAATCCGCGTTTCCTGGCCCAACCGCTCAAAATACCGGGCCAGGTTATGCACGAAACTGTCATAGTTATCAATCAGCAGCAACATGGCATTGTGCGGCTTTTTAATTGAGTCGAATTTACCTATAGCCCATTGTAAGCAATTGCAGGCAATAGCGAAAACGAACCATCAGCGTGAACGATTCCATAATTCGCAGGTTCGATACTGTCTTTAGTGTTCCATTACACTCTGATAAAATGCCATTGGTTATTTCAACGATTGCGATTGCCATGGCATCTGACGCTCCATCTAATCGTATCGAGGTCATCGACGACGAACTGACCGAGGTGATGCGCCATAAAACGCCTGCAGAACGCATCGAAATGATAGCCGCGGCGAATCGCACCGCCAGGATATTGGCCGCCGCGGGAATTCGCTTTCAGCACCCAGATTGGACCGAACCTCAGGTGCAAGCCGAGGTCATCAGGCGAGTTTGCGGTGGAGCAAAGTGATCTACTCAAATTTGCGCTTGTTGCGCTCGAGGGTCTCAGAATCCCTTACGCGATTGTCGGTTCATTCGCGAGCGGTGTTTGGGGCGAATCGCGGTTCACCCAAGACATCGACATCCTAATTCAACTCTCCGATGACCGCGTTAGCCTGCTTTGCAACGCGTTTCCCGCTTCCGACTTTTACGTCAGTGAGACAGCAGCTCACGATGCTGTTACTCGCCATGGGCAGTTTAACGTTATTCACCCGACATCCGGCAACAAAATTGATTTCATGATTGCCAAGGAAGGCGATTGGACGGCAAATCAACTCGCCCGTCGCAAGCGAGTGCAGCTCTTTCCGGGCGAGCAAGCTGCCGTAGCTGCCCCTGAAGACGTCATCCTTGGCATGCTCATTTATTATCACGAAGGTGGGTCGGATAAACACTTGCGCGACATCGCGAGTATCCTCAAGATCAGTAGTGACCTAATTGACCGCGATTATATCGCGAACGTGGCCTCGCTTTTGGGTGTTACCCAAATCTGGCGCTCAGTCCTCTCCAAACTGGAGAGTTTATCACAGTAGCCACTATCTCCTGACACATAAATGCTTCTCGCCTACAACACCAACGGTCTCGCGCATCACAACCTGCTCGACGCAATCGATCTGCTCGCCGGCATTGGTTACGAGGGCATCTCCATCACGCTCGACCACGGCGCCTTGAACCCGTATGACGAGCGAACCAACGAACAACTGACTCAAGTCAGGGAGGCACTTCGTCGCCACAATTTCCGTTGCGTCATCGAAACCGGCGCCCGGTTTCTGCTGGATTCGCGCGTGAAGCACGAGCCGACCCTGGTCTCGCCCACACCGGCCGCACGGACCAGACGCGTCGACTTCTTGTGTCGTGCCATCGATATCGCGTCGCAACTCAACGCCGACTGCATTTCTCTCTGGTCCGGGATTGTTCGTGATAGGGCAGGGCAGGGCGAGGCGCTGACTCGCCTCCTCGACGGGCTAACTCAAGTCTTGGCCCACGCCGAAGACAACAAGGTGGACTTGGCGTTCGAGCCGGAGCCAGGCATGTTGATCGACACGCTCGCTTCCTACGAACGGCTGCTCGCTGAGCTAGACTCGCAAGGCGTAAATACGACCCGATTGCGTCTGACGATCGACGTCGGCCACCTCCATTGTCAGGGAGAACTGCCAATTTCGGCCCAAATTCAAAATTGGGCGGGTCGTCTAGCGAATATCCACATCGAAGATATGCGCACCGGCAACCACGAACACCTGATGTTCGGAGAAGGCGAAATCGATTTTCCGCCGGTTATCGCGACACTGGCCGAAATTGGGTATGATGGTCTCCTCAGCGTCGAGCTCAGTCGGCACAGCCACAATGGGCCGGAAGCCGCTCGACGGGCGTACAATTTCCTGCTGCCAATGATCGCTGCTGTCAGCCGCGAATAGGCGCAACCATTTATCTCATAAGAGTTTCAGACGATGGTGACCTTTCGTCGCACCACTCCTCTCTGAAACGGCACTTGAATGGCCAGATTCGTCGTTTTGCTTTCGGTTCCCGGTCTCCGTACGCGCGACTTGTCCGCGATGCCCAATTTGTCGCGGCTATTCGTCGGCGGCGGGCACGCCATCCTCGTTCCCAGCTTCCCAGCCGTCACGTGCCCCGTGCAGGCCAATATGACGACCGGGTGCCCTCCACGCGATCACGGCGTCGTTGCCAACGGCTTCTATTGGCGAGACCAACGCCGCGTCGAAATGTGGACCGCCTGGAACGACTGTATCCAACGGCCTCAAATCTGGGATATTCTCCACGACCGCGACCGGGCAGTCACGTCCGCGGTTTGGTTCCCGCTCCACAGCAAGGGCAGCGGTGCCGATTACATCTGCACACCGGCCCCCGTGCACAACGCCGATGGCAGCGAATCTCCCTGGTGCTTCACGCGGCCGGAAGCACTTTACGACGAATTGAAAGGCAAACTCGGCCACTTCCCCCTGCAAAACTTCTGGGGCCCACTCGCCGACATTCAATCCACTACCTGGATCGTCGATTCGGCGATTATGACGGCCCAAAAATACAAGCCGAACTTCTTCTATCTATACCTGCCGCACCTGGACTACGCCGCTCAGAAAAGCGGTCCGGACAGCAAGGCCGCTCACCAAGCTGTCGCCGATTTGGACACCGAACTCGGCAAGCTCATCACCGGCTTCGAGAAGGCATACAGCGAAGCGCCGCTCTGGTTGGCGGCAAGCGAGTACGTCGTCACCGCAGTCAACGACGTCACGTATCCCAACCGCGTCTTGCGCGAAGCCGGATTGTTGAAGGTCAGCGAGGCGGAAGATGGTGAGCACCTCGATCTCGCCAATAGTAAAGCATGGGCACTTGTCGATCATCAATTTTCGCACGTCTTCGTGCAGGACTCCGATCCGAAGACAATCAAAAAAGTTGCCCGCCTCTTCGCCAAACAGCCTGGCATTGCCCAAGTCCTTTCAGGCGAGGGGCTGGCCGAATACAAAATCAACCACCCGCGTAGTGGCGACTTAATATTGATCTCCGATCCTCACAGTTGGCAAGCGTATTACTTCTGGCTCGATGATGCCAAAGCGCCACAGTACGCTCGCACCGTTGATATTCACCGCAAGCCGGGCTACGACCCCGTCGAGCTCTTCTTCGACGCCCGCTCAAAAACCATTCCGCTCAACGCTAACCTCGTCCACGGCTCCCACGGCGCGCCCGCAACCGAATCCGCCCAACGCGGTGTCCTGCTCACCTCTGAACCCGGCGTCTTCCTCGGCGGTCAACTGGCCGATACGCAGGTAGCGGAGCTTGTACTAAAGCAGTTTGCGGAAGAGTAAACCTGTCGCGGCCAAAGTGTTGGGATACTACCTTGATCCCCGCAACGAACGGATTGACCGACGTTCTAAATCCTGTTCTATCTCTGATGGCTAAAAAGAGGCGCCGTCGCTCCAGTGGCGGAAGCCGATCAATACTTCTCAGGTACGAATCGCCTGCCTTTCAGTGACGCCTCGTCGTCGTAGGCGCCTTTGTTGGAGCGCTTCGGTAGTTCGATTGTTTTCTGCGGTAGAGCCTCGTATGGAATCCGACTAAGCAAGTGCGCGATGCAATTCAGGCGGGCTCGCTTTTTGTCGTCGGACCTTAAAATATACCATGGTGCGCGTTTCGAATCTGTGGCCTTAAGCATTTCGTCGCGGGCGCACGAGTAATCGTACCAACGCGAGCGAGAGGGCAAGTCCATCGGGCTAAGTTTCCACTGCCGAATGGGATCATTGATGCGCGCCAGAAAACGACGTTCCTGTTCCTTATCACTCACTTCCAACCAGTACTTAATGAGCGTAATGCCGCCCTCCACGACGTAGCCTTCAATTTCCGGACAAAGCTCGAGGAACCGGCGGTACTGCTCCTCGGAGCAGAATCCCATGACGCGCTCCACGCCCGCGCGGTTATACCAACTGCGGTCAAAAATCACGATCTCGCCCGCCGCCGGAAAGTGATTCATGTACCGCTGTATATACATCTGCGTCTTTTCGCGGTCGGAAGGGGCCGGCAGAGCAACGGTGCGGAACACCCGCGGGCTGACGCGCTCCGTAATCGCCCGGATCGTGCCGCCTTTCCCCGCGCCGTCACGACCTTCGAACACGACAATCACCCGCAGACCCTGTGCCTTCACCCAGGCTTGCAGTGTACATAGTTCAGCCTGCAGCCGTCGCAATTCAGCTTCATACTCGCGCCGTTTCAACTTGGAGCAGGCTTTCTGCTTCTCGTTCTTTGGCATGCTTAATTGTGTAGCTGTTGAAACGCCTTAAGCGTTGTTTCATCGATAAAGCAGTACATTTTTCCCTTGTTGCTCCCCGGGCGTATCGAACAACCCATATCGACAGGAAAATCGCTACTTACTTCACACATACCCCCCAGCAAACGCTGACGACTCATACGCCTTTGTTCTCCATTTCACACCTCGGCAGTTTCCGCCACGTCCGGCGGATTGAACTCAAACCCGCGGCTCTGGCTGAAAAACGCTAGCGGGTTCTCGTACACCACGCGTCGGATGAGACTTTCCGAATGGCCTCGCCGCCGCATCTCCAGAATGAAGTCCGGCACGGCCGTCGGTTTCGAGGGACCCCAATCGCCCGCGGAATTCACTAGTAGCCGTTCGGGCCCGTATAACTCCACAATATCCACCGCTCGGGCCGGCGTGCATTTGCTCACCGGGTAAAGTGTCATCCCCGCCCAAAAGCCTTCATCGAGTACCGGTCGGACCGTATGTTCTTCCACATGATCGATGAGCACCCGCTCGCGATTGATTCGGCCATCGTCGCACAGCATATCCAAAATCATCCGCGTCCCCTGATATTTATCCTCCAGATGGGGCGTGTGAATGAGGATCTGTTCGTCGGTCTGCATCGCCAGGTCGATGTGCTCCAAAAATACGGTCGCTTCGTTCTTCGTGTTTTTATTAAGCCCAATCTCGCCGATGCCGAGCACGCCAGTCCGATCCAGAAACTGCGGGATCATCGCAATCACTTCGCGAGCCAGCGATACGTTCTCCGCCTCCTTGGCATTGATGCACAACCACGCGAAGTGCTGAATGCCATACCACCCGGCACGTTTGGGCTCGAACGTCACCAGCTGTTCGAAGTAATCGCGAAAGCCGTCGACGCTGCCGCGATCGTACCCCGCCCAAAACGCCGGCTCGCTCACCGCGACGCAGCCCATCTTGGCGAGCGTCTCGTAATCATCCGTCGTCCGCGACACCATGTGTATATGTGGATCGATGTAATACATGGCAATTGATAATGACGAATGCCCAAATGATAAATGACGAATAGATGCTCTTCGGCATTCAATTCGACATTCGTCATTCCGTCATTCGTCAATTACACTCCTAGTTTTTCTCGCCAATCATCCTCATACGATCGGCTGAAGATCAGTTGAATTTGCTCCGCGCGGTCGTCCTCCGGCCGCAACAACACTTGGATGGCGGCATGTATTTGCGCAACGCGCATCAGACGCTAATGACCCGCTGGTCCGATCGAGCCGATCGAGCGCAGCCGCAACCTCTAAAATTTTGGCCCGCACGGGCAAAAACTCCTGGTCGAGCACCTCCACTGCAGCGCGAGAACTGGACATACACCTGCACCTATCGGCTTGCGTTCATTGGACGACCGCCCCATTCACCAGTGTCGCTAGATAGAACCATTTTGGCAACGAGCTATCTCTGCCACCGCCCGGCTTTGTACGAGAACTCTGTGAGAGCGGTCTCTGACCGCGATTACGGTTTGCTGATCCTACATAATTATGAAGTTGCACGAACTCGGCGTCGGAGACGCCCTCAGAAAGAAGTTTTTGTGCAAAGCGGGGTCAAACCGAAGGTGAAGCTTCCGTGACACCACCGCTAAAGGTCCAGTAGGACGAATCTATATCGCAGCAAAATGGCCGATTTTGAAATCCTCAACATGCTCACAAGTGGCTGAGTTATGGATCTACGGTGACCCGCAAGTGCGGTTGCCCGACGAGGAGTATTCCGCCCGCACGATTCGCCGGCCCAGGCCATCGTACTCGTTCTCCTGGACGTTTTGGTCCTTGAAATCGTCGTAGATTTTCACGAGCCGGTTCCAGGCATCGTACGTGAGCGCGTAGGTCCGGGTCGGCACGACCGGCTGGGGCATCGTGGTCGTGTTGCCGGCGTCGTCGTACACCGGATCGGCCCAGTTGGTCGAGCGTCCGAAATTTAGCATACGTCCGGCCAGATAATTCGTAATTCGTTCTGAGCTTCATCCGTTTCAACTTGTTGTAAGCCGACTTTGCGGCGTATATTAGTGGTATGGTGACCTTGATTCAAAACGTGAAGGACATCGATGCGGACAAGCGTCAAGCACTCGAGCGCATCGTGGGCCAGCATTTGCGTGCAAATCAACAGGTCGTCATCCGGGTGATCGATGTCGGCGAGGAGCCAAGTCCGCAGGTGCGGAACGATGCCCTTGCCAAGGCCGCCGAAATCGCTCGCCGAGGCAGGGCTGCCGCGGCCGCACAAGAGTCTAGCGATACCGAAGTCGATGAGGCGATCGACGAGGCCATCCGGCACGTGCGACAGCAGAAGCGCAACGGATGATGCGTCTGGTTCTTGACACCAACGTACTCACACGAGTTGTTATCTCTCCATCCGGCCTCGCCGCCGATTTGTTCGACCGCATCCGAGCCGAGCACGTCCTGGTCAGTTCATCCGAAATGCTCGCTGAACTGTCGCGTGTCCTCCAATACGACCGAGTGTGGAAGCTACACCAACTCGATGAAGTGGAAATCAATGAGTTTGTCCGCGAAGTCGAAGCAGGTTCCAGTTTGGTCGCGCTGCCCGACGATGTTCCGGCCATTGTGAAGGCAGACCCGGATGACGACGTAGTTGTTGCCACAGCAATCCTTGGCCAAGCAGATGCAATCTGCACGCGCAACCGCCATTTGTATGTCGACGATGTCGTCAACCACCTGCGGCAGTGTTCGATCGAGGTCATCGACGACATCCAACTTATGGCTTTGTTGCGCACCCAAGACGAGCCTACGAGCGAATCTTGATTCAGGTCAGCGACTTCGAGGCGACGACGAAGCACTTCGCAGCCGGCCTTCGCTGGCCCAAATCAAATAAACAACAGTGCCTCGGCGGCTTGCTGAAAAACTTCTACTTCGACACAGCTTGACCAGCGGCGTCGCTGTCAGTTCATTAGATTGTCAATGAACCGTCGGTGAGGGTGGTCCGCGCCGTGGCCGGCTTCGCGGCCAAATTCCACTGCCGTCGGTGTCGGAGTCGTGCAGTAGCGCACGGCCAGGGCATCGATGTAGTACGGGTGCCACAGGTACTGGTTGAGCGTGTCCGGGTCCTCGGTGCCGCCCGTCTCCTTGCGTTCCTCCAGCAGTTGCCACTGCTCGTTGTAGTAGTAGTGGATGCGGTAATCGACGCTGCCCGAGGCGTACACCGAGCGGACGATCCGCCGGCCCAGGCCGTCGTACTCGTTGGTTTGCAGGACGGCGCCTGAGTCGTCATCCTTGTACTGGACCAGCCGGTTCCAGGCGTCGTACTTGAGCGCGTCGGCCTTGCCGGTGCTGCCGCCGGGCCGGCCTGCCTGCGGGATGAGCGTCATGTTGCCGGCCGCTCGGGTGCCACGGGCTATGCCCGTGCTCCGGTTGTCGGAGGCTTGTGGATTGAAAATCGATTCGATGCTCCAACAGTGTGATGTCACGAACAAGCTGGTTCAGGCTCAACCCATTCCTCAAGTCTTCCATCACGCAAATCGTTGTTTGGGATGGATCAACTTCGGAACCGACGAAGGTACTTACCTAATTGCACTGGCAGAGCCAGTGCCACCCGTCCGAGTCGATCTCGGTGATCTCGTTCACCGCGTTGTGCGTGCGGGTTTGGTTGACGGCGATTACATCTCTCCGGAGTCCGCCTCAGTCGGTGATGTGATTCCCGTCCCCTTTAGTTCGTTCAGGGACATTGCTTCACGGTAGTGGATGTGCGAATTGTCGCGACACCGGTTACCGCGGCCGCGTGGGGCTGTTTGAGCTGCTTACGATCGATGATGAAGTGCGCGCGAAAGTGCAGGATCGTGCCAATGCGTCCGATATCCGCGACGTCGCACTACGGCGCGGGATGAAGCTCTTGCGCGATGACGGCGTCGGAAAAATACTGGCAGGCTCAACGACCGTGGAGGAAGTGAGTCGGGTCACCGTTCGGGCGGCGATGTAAGACGGGGCGACCCACACCGTAATGAAATCGTTCTCTTCCGAACGGCCCCCTTCCTTACTTGGTCGTCAACTAGACGACGTATCCGCTCGGCAACATCCGCCGCCTCTTCCAAGCCTTGGACGTCACTGGACCTGAATTGCCACTCAATCTGAGTTAAGTCCGTAACGCGTTTCGTTAGGTCCACATAAACAACGCGTCCCTTGCTCAAGTCCAGGGCCACGCCATTGATGGTAAGCTCTTCTTTCTTTACATTGCTATAATGGCAGTCGACGGAAAGCTTGTACTCCAAACTCAGGCGAATATCCCCGAAAACAACCGCTTGTTGAATGCGCCCATCGCCGTCCTTCGCGCTCGCCTCAACCGGAAATTCAGCTGTCTCTTCGCCAAGATATTTGTGTTTAGCGACCACGAGATATGCCAATTCTCGCTCGTGACCCGGAACTAAATGGGTTCCTATCAAATACGCGGGCTTAGTTACCTCGCGAAACTGAGTGGCTGCCACTATTTGAATGCAAGAGGTTGTTGCAACTCGTGCGGCCACGGGACCAGAATCTCCACTCGAGCTTCGCTTCAATCTGAAACTTGAACTGTGCGAGCAAAACATCGACATTCGTGAGAAAAAAAGCGAACGTCATCCCATGTAGAATAAGACTCGTAATCTTACGGCGGTCTTTCAGATATTTGTCTCGCTCTTGGATCATTACATTGACCCCCTTTTACGCACAGAATAATTCCGCCCTTCCGCAAATACAATTATTGTATTCACATGCCGGGAGGAAACTACTACTGCATTAATTACAGCTCCCGTGGCACTTCCACCGGAACGAAACTCCCTGGCGACCAGAGTTTACTAGGTAGGAATCAAAGATTGGCTTGCCATCCGAGTAAGTCGCGTGCGAATTCGTGGTAATGAAGAAAGACTCCGGCTCCCGTGGCCGTGATTTCGTCGCCCGTTGCTACGGCTCCTATTGCAGCTCCAGCCAGTATATGATCGCGCCCGCGGTACTCGTCAAATAAGTCTCCGCTAAAGTATTCACCGGAGCCAATTCCTCCACCCAGACCGTACCCTGCTTTGCATTTCCCACAGTCACATTTGCACTCGACGCTGATCGTCGCTTTGCCAACTGCTCCACCCTTCTTTCGACCTCTGATACCAACACTTGTCACCAGCGTCAGCCCCTTATCCGTCGCCGTCCAGCTGATCTCGACTGCGTATTTCCCCGGCACGCTGCCTACGAGGTCGAAGGGGCCGAAGTGGGTTTTTCCTGTCCGAGGGGTCGTGCCGGATTGCAATTTGGACGTGCAGCCCGCAACACCGAATGGGTCAGTACTCGAAATCGGTTCGTTCGAAACGTACTCGTACAGGTTGTACGCAACTGCACTGTAATCGATAGGGTCGCGACCAACCCACCTCCCCAAATGGCTCCCGTAAAACCGATTGCGATTGAGCTGCAGGCGGCTCTCTTTATCTTGTTCCCGTCCGGTGTAGAGATACTCATTGCCGATGCCGCTGCTGCCCCGCGCACAAAGCTGCCGGTCATGAACGACACGTCGCCGTAGGGCGTGTAGCGATAACGCTCCACGGCGGCCCCGCTATTGTCCGGCGACCGCCGTCACGTTGTAGTTGGCATCCTGCAGGTAATAGTAATCGACAATCCCGCTGCCGTCGGTGTCCGAGTCATAATAGCGCACGGCCAGGGCATCGATGTAGTAGGGATGCCAGAGGTACTGGTTGAGAGGGTCGGTGTCCTCGGTGCCGCTGACCTCCTTGCGGCCCTCCAAGAGCTGCCAGTTCTCATTGTAGTAGCAGTGGAGGCGATAGGTGAGCGTGCCCGACGAGGAGTATTCCGCCCGCACGATCCGTCGGCCCAGGCCATCATACTCGTTCTCCTGGACGTTTTGGTCCTTGAAGTCGTCGTAGATTTTCACGAGCCGGTTCCAGGCATCGTAGGTGAGCGAGTAGGTCCGGGTCGAGCACGACCGGCTGGGGCATCGTGGTCGTGTTGCCGGCGTCGTCGTACGCTGGGTCGGCCCAGTTGGTGCCCGTGCTGGCGGTGATCGAGTTGCCGCCGTTGCCGGCGATCTCGTTGACCGCGTTGTGATAGCGGGTCTGGTCGAGCGTGGTCGTGCCAGCCGCCTTCACTACAAAGCCCGGCCAGTTGCCCAATTGGTCGAATATGCGTACGTGCAGCCAGAATTCTCTGATCTTATTCCGTTCCAATGAGCATGTGCGATCAAGCTTTATTGTGCAAGTTAGAGCAATCGCAAACGGCATGCCGACGGGCGTGTTCCGGTCCCCTTTAGTTCTTTATCTAATTCATGTCACGAGACTCTCTGCTTATTTTCGCGCTTGGGCCATTTACACGTTCTTTAAACTTTCGTTTCTCTCTCCAAAGCATGACGCAATGAATAGGTAGGATCTCGCTGCTAAGTAAATGAGAACCGCAGCAATGATCACACCCCATGCAAAAGTCTGTCGGCATGATATGAATAATCCCCACACCACCACAAACGTGAGGGCGGCAATAATGCGAATTGTCCAGGCTCAGGAGGATACATTCTCAACTGCCTTCTCGCCGCTTCACAAGTGTCTATTTAACGATCACCCTACGATCCTTCATTCTTGTGAAAAGCCGCCGTCAGGTCGCAATCGAAGTCGTGCCACCTCACATCAGTATTACCATCTTGGGACGATAAAGCGTCATTGTAATAGCAGTTATAGCACGAACTCTCAACGCCGCAACAATGATGTGAATTGAAGAAAGTAAACAAGCGAATTAGCCTGGTCGCGGTCCCAAACACGCGAGTGGAGGTTTGGGCTGTGGAGTGGGCTTAGGCGGCGGAGGCAGGAGGAAACGCCCTGCAGCCGGCGTGACACAAACCATACGCGGTAGTACATCCAGCACCCCAATTTTTCAAGCAATTCCACAGACATGCCGCTGCTAAACCGCAACAAATCGGATTCCACGTCGTCAAACAGCATATGGATGGCGTCGCGCAAGTCTCACCGCAAACAATCACTCCTAAACCTATGCAAATATCAAAACCGGTGTCACACTTATCCAGACACTGCTCTCTGGTTATGAGGCCAAAAGGATCAGTGGTAATTGTAGGAATACTTTTCAAGTACTGATAAAGATTCATGCCATCAATTAATTCGGCCGGATCGCGATTGATCCACCTCCCCAACCAACTGGAATAGAACCGATTGCGATTGAGCTGCAGCCGGCTCTCTTTATCCTGTTCCCGCCCGGTGTAGAGATACTCATTGCCGATGCCGCTGCTGCCCCGCCGCCGAAGCTGCCGGTCATGAACGACACGTCGCCGTAGGGCGTGTACCGATAACGCTCCACGGCGGCGCCGGTATTATCCACCACCGCCGTCACGTTGTAATTGGCGTCCTGGAGGTAATAGTAATTGACGATCCCACTGCCGTCGGTGTCGGAGTCATAATAGCGCACGGCCAGGGCGTCGATGTAGTAGGGATGCCACAGGTACTGGTTGAGAGGATCGGTGTCCTCCGTGCCGCTGACCTCCTTGCGGCCCTCCAAGAGCTGCCAGTTTTCGTTGTAGTAGCAGTGCAGACGGTAATCCAAACTGCCCGACGCATAAACGCTCCGCACGATCCGCCGGCCCATTGGTGCCGGTGCTGGCCGTGATCGAGTTGCCGCCGTTGTCCGCGATCTCGTTGACCGCGTTGTGGTAGCGGGTCTGGTCGAGCGTGGTGCTGCCGCCGCTTCCCTTCACGACAAAACCCGGCCAGTTGCCCAATTGGTCGAGCGTCCAGTCCTGTTCGCGTTCACCCTATGCTCTTGTGGTTAGCCATTTATAGCCATATCCCAGTTAAATAGTTCTGACCCCTTATTCCTTACTCTTTGCACGTAATGCACGAGCTTTCACCACCAGGAAAAGACGCATTATTAAGTAGGACAGCATGAGACCTAGTAGGATGATTGCCCATCTCCCAACCTCACTGGATAAGGACACGTTGAGCCATAAGCCCCTTGCATGCTTAAGTTCAATGAATGAGCGAGTACCCCGATCAGCTAAGATACTTATGGTCACAATGACGGTCCAACTGCCGACACTATTATTTGGGTACAGTATGATATCTAAACAGATGCAAGCAGGTATCACACAAACAGATAAGAGAATCGCCAACGCCCAAAAACTACCGAAAGTCAATCCGAAGAGACCAACTAGGATCTCGGAAAGAAGGAGTCCTCCGATTAGGAATACGACAAGCAGTATTCTCGGCAAAAGCGGGGATTTCTCGATCATATTGCACACAACTTATCGTGTAGAAGCGTCAATCGCGGAAGTGCGTGTAAATGCTGATATTTACAAAGTATAGTGATGGTGAATAAGAAAAAACCACCACCAGGCCACTTGCCAGTTTTGTTACACTCCGCGAAAGCCGGCTTGATTTGTTCAGTTTGTCTGTTCCTGCCAATGATTTGCGGTTCGCATTGTTTTTGTACCAAGCGGGCACACTTTTAATTCGCCCTTTCGTCACGGGTGGCCAAAAGGAACTGGCAGGCAAAGAACAATCCCTGTAATGGCGAAGATAACCATAAACGTAAAGAGAACCAAACTCGACCATTGCCAAAGATAATGCGCAGAGCATTTCCGTACCAATACCCAGCTCACTGTCGCGTCAACAAGCATTATCCCAAGTGCGACCAAGAACCAGTGGTTGATAACAAAACGCGAGGTTGACTGAAGCCATAGACTTAATTGGGGTACATTGACATTGGCTCCTTTGACAAAGTCAATGTAGTGGGGAATCCATACCGTATACATATCAACAGCGAGAAATACGCAATGCAATGCGCCACGAAACTGACGGTCAAGGACAGGTAAGTATTTGAAGCTGGACGGTCATTTGTCATAGGAATTCGCCTCGTCGTCCGCCTTCGGCGGGCGGAATATACAATATATCTATTAGTCGCGCGAAGAATTCGTTACCAATTTTCTGTCCAAATGTTTACCTGCTGCTGCTGACGAAGCATGACCGATTGATCAATGCCAGGTTGCATCTCGAAAGAGATAGAGGATGAGCGGTAATAGGTTGGCATCTTATTGGATTCTTCAAGGGTTACTGCAAAGACTGCATGCGAAATAGCACGCAGCTCCTGCGGAGACACACGAACCCGTACATACACCCCATGCAGTCGAGCCGAAGACGTGGCCCAGCGAAACCCTTGCGTGTCGACGCCGCGCGATACTCCACGGCCGGCCACACAACGTGAATTACTGCTGCACAGCGGCCGGCACCGGCGGACGCGATCGGAACCTCGCCGACGCCGGACCTAAAGGATTGTTGTTATCGTGCTCGGGCCGGGCAGGAAAATCGCTCGCCGTCGCGCCCGCTCCCAGATGCACCGTGCGATCCTGCGGCTTATAGCCCATCTGAGACAGGAACTCCACGAGCGTGATCGTCTCCACCCCCAGAGACGAAGCAGCTTTGTACATCTCGTTGGCGCCTTGCTGTAATCCGACCTTGGTCGGGTTATCCGGTATATCACCGGATATCAGGTAGCGGGTGTTCGCCGTCATCTCGCCCTGAACCTTGCCATTGTCGTCAAGCCAAGCGTCCACGACTCCACCGTTCAACTCGATCAGATCCTTCGCCAACTTCAAATCGCTTATCCCATCGCCGTCGATGTCGATCAGGCCCGTGAATGCAAAATGCAACTTCTTGCCGCGATGCCAAACCTGGCTGTAAATGTTGTCGCCCGTGAGAATTGGGTTCGTGGGGTTGTCCTGCGTAATGTGTGCTTCGGCCATATGCTCGCCGAGCAGCCGCGTCACCTCGATGCTGCCCTTCTTTTTGGATTTCGCGGCATCATGCAAATCGGAATCAAACACGCTGAACGTCACCTGCCGCCGCAGCGCGTCCGCCGTGCCTAAATTGATCCACACGGTGCCGTTCTGGTTGACCCACGACACGCGGCCATCCGCCACTTCGAAACTCTCCGGCTCGTCTTTGCGGTTTTCAATCAGGTTCTTGTTGGCTTGCGCCAATTTGCCGTTTTGCTCGGTCAGGTCTTTGATCGTCTTGTCGCGTTCTGCAATCTGCCCCGTGTAGGTCTTCCGTTGATCATCTAAACTCTTCTGTAAATCGGCTTTTGTGGTTTCGAGCGATTTACGATCCTCGCCGAACTTGTTTGTTTGTACCGCCAAGTCTTCTTCTGCCTTTTTGCGAGCACTATCGTACTGATCAATCTTCTTCTGCGCTTCAGTCTGCACCGCAAGCAAGGCGTCTTCATTTGCTTTAAGTTTGTTCTTGAGATCCGCCTCGCGAGCAGCCGTCTGTTGCATTTCGGTATAAACCGCCTCTAATACCTTGCGATAGGTGCGAGTCGCCTTATCCCCGACGCCGTCTCCATACGTCTCCATGTCCTGTTCGGCCGCCTTTTTGACGTCGGCCGTACTGTCATTGCGGCCGAAACCCATCCGCTCGCGAAGGTCCTCAAGCTCGGTCTGCTGAGTTTGTGTTTGCGAGCTCTTGTCCCTTAATTGCGTTTGCAGCGTCGTCGCGCGTTGCTCCGAGTCGCTGTAGCCGCGCCAGCCCAGATACGCCACCACAGCCGTGACCAGGAACAAAAAGATAAACACGATCAAAAAGATTTGCAGGGTCTGATCTTGCCGCGCTGCCATGGCGTACCTCGTCTGCTGACTTACATCGATGGCCCGATAGAAACAATTTCCCGCCGCCGACGGCGGAAGCCATCGGTTCCCTCATGCGGAGATGAGTCCAGCAATTGCTCTAAGTCCAATTTATTCAGGGGATTACCGCAAGTCAATCAACCGGATACGATGGGGGATTGAGGGGAGAGATTCGGCCGTGTTGCTTGGTCAGCTAATTTGAACGGCGTAGGCAATCTCGGCCTGTCGAGATTACACGCCGGGTCGCCGCGCCCTCATAAGACCTACAACCGCTACTCGACCGTGCTATGGCGACTCGATCCCAGCAACGTTCGCTTCCAGGCCTAGACCGCGACAACGTGTCGACTACGGCGAAGTCTACTTCGAAGACCGTTGCCGCCAACCGTGGCAAACCCAAAGCCACACCGAAAAAAGGCGCCAGCTCTCTTGGACAACCTGCTGCTCGTGGCTCCGCGACCAACGACGAACCGTGCGACGATCCACCGCAGGCGGTCGACATCAAAGGTTGGAACATCTACGTCGTCGATGCTCACTCGCTCATCTTCCAAGTCTTTCACGCCCTGCCGGAAATGAGCAGCCCTCACGGCGAACAGGTCGGGGCCGTATTCGGTTTCGTCCGCGATATTCTCTATTTGATCGAGGAAAAGAAGCCCAACGCCCTTATCTGTGCGTTCGATCTCTCGGGCCCCACGTTTCGCGACCAGCTTTACGATGCCTACAAGGCCGAGCGCAGCGAAATGCCGGCCGATCTTGCCAGTCAAATCCCGAAGATCGAACGATTCCTGTCCGCGATGTCGATTCCTATTCTCACCTGCGAAGGTTTCGAGGCCGACGATGTCCTCGCCACGCTGGCCCGCATGTGCGACGAACGCGGCGCGAATTGCTTGATCGTGAGCGGCGATAAGGACTGCCGGCAGCTCATCACCGACCGCGTCGCCGTGTTCAACATCCGCAAGAACCAAGTGTTCGATGCGGCCGCGCTCCGTGCGGACTGGGGCGTTTCGCCCGACCAGGTGATCGACTTCCAAGCCTTGGTGGGAGACAAAGTCGACAACGTCCCCGGCGTGCCCGGCATTGGCCCAAAGACCGCCCAGCAACTGCTCGAAACCTACGGCACGCTGGACAATTTGTTGGAACACGCGGCCGAAGTCCCCGGCGCCAAAGGCAAAAAGCTCGCCGAGAGCCGAGAACAAGCATTGTTGTCGCGCCAGCTCGTTCGACTCGACAACCAAGTGCCCATCACCCCCGATTGGGACGCCAGCCGCGTTGGCGATATCGATCATGAAGCGGTTGTGGCATTGTTTGCGGAGTTCGGCTTCCGCACGTTCGTCGAACGTGTCTCGAAATTAGCCGCGGCGCCGGAAGCACCCACATCAACCGCGTTGGAAGCTAACTATCAAGTCGTCGACACGCCCGAAAAACTTGCCGACCTCGTAAAGGAGCTTGAGAAGCAACAACTCATCAGCGTCGACACCGAAACCACACACGTCTCGCCGCGCTGCGCCGAAATCGTCGGCTACTCCTTCGCCTTCCAACCGAACGAAGCCTACTACGTCCCCGTACGCGGCCCCGCCGGCGATCGCATTCTCGATCCGCAAGCAACGCTCGCAGCACTTCGCCCCGTGCTCGAAAACCCGGCCATCCGCAAGATTGGCCAAAACCTGAAGTACGACATGATCGTGCTTCGCAACGTCGGCGTCACGCTTGCCGGATTAGCTTTCGACACAATGATCGCCAGCTACCTGCTCGACGCCGGCGGCCGCAGCCACAATCTCGACGAGCTGGCCCAAAAATATCTCAACCACACCACGATCAAGATCGGCGAGCTCATCGGCAAAGGCCGCGATCAAAAGCGGATGGACGAAGTACCCGTCGCCCAAGTCGGCACGTACGCCGCCGAAGACGCGGATGTCCCCCTCCGCATGCATCCGATTCTCGACGGCCTGCTGCAGGAAATGGAACTTACGGAGCTCAATGAGACTGTCGAAATCCCGCTCATCGAAGTCCTCGCCGAGCTCGAATTCAACGGTGTCCGCATTGATCCCGCGCGCCTTGCCGAGCTAAGCCAGCGCTATGGCGAGCGGCTTGCTGTACTTGAACAGGAAATCGAGGAACTCGCCGGCCACCCGCTCAACATCGGCTCTCCGAAGCAGCTTGCCCAAGTCCTCTTCCAAGAGCTCGGCCTGCCGGTCGTCAAACGCACAAAAACCGGCGCCAGCACCGATGCCGATGTCCTTGAACAACTCGCCGGGTCGCACCCGCTGCCCAAGAAAATCGTTGAGTACCGACAATACGCAAAGCTCAAGAGCACGTATGTCGATGCATTGCCCACGATGATCCACGCCGCAACCGGCCGCGTGCACACCTCGTTCAACCAGGTCGTCGCCGCCACCGGCCGGCTCAGCTCCAGTGACCCCAATCTCCAAAACATCCCCATCCGTACCGACGAAGGCCGCGAAATTCGCTCCGCCTTCATCGCCAGTGAGCCCGGCTGGAAGCTGCTGGCCGCCGACTACTCGCAAATCGAGCTCCGCATTCTCGCCCACTATTCGCAAGATGTCTCGATGTGCGCCGCCTTCGATCGCGACGACGACATCCACTCTCAGGTCGCCAGCCAGGTCTTCGGCGTTTCGCTCGACGAAGTCACCTCCGCCCAGCGACGCAGCGCGAAAGCCGTCAACTTCGGCGTCATCTACGGCCAAAGCCCGTTCGGCCTGGCCAAAGGACTAGGCATTACTCAAGAAGAAGCGGCGCAGTTTATCGACGGCTACTTCCACACGTACCGCGGCGTTGCCGAATTCATGGTCCAAACGCTCGATGAGTGCCGCCGCAAAGGCTACGTCTCCACGATTCTCGGCCGCCGCCGCGCGATCCAAGGCGTTCGCCCCAGCGACCAGCTCACGCTCCTCACCGACCGCCCCAGCCGCCGCCCGCTCACACTCCCCGAGCGCACGGCAGTGAATAGCGTTATCCAAGGCTCCGCCGCTGACCTTATCAAACTCGCCATGCTCGCCATCCACCACCGGCTGCACAAAGAAAAATCACCAGCCCGTATGCTCCTTCAGATTCACGATGAGCTCGTTTTCGAAGCTCCGGAAGACGCCGTCGACAATCTCGCCAAACTCGTGCGGGACGAAATGCAGAGCGTGCTGAAGTTGCGCGTGCCGCTGAAAGTGGACGTGAAAACAGGCGCGAACTGGGCCGCGTGCGACTGACGATTCGGAGCGTATGAACGATCAGTCTTCGTATTGAACTTCAACGCGCTGCGCGTTGAATTGATAATACTTCCCGCCGTTCTGAAAATCGGTCCATACTAACCAGAACGAGTTGCCATCCGGGGAGATCCACTTGGGTGCGATCTGCGGCTGGTAGCAGCGGGCGGCTTCATCGCCGCCTGGTTTCCATTCGAGTTCTTCATGCACTTGCTTCCATGGCCCCCAAGGGCGCGGGGCCGTCCAAAATCCCAAGTAGCTCGGCTTGGCAAACCAATTCCCTGCAGCGTCAATCCCCATACCCCAACTAGACATCAAATACTGGTGGGCGGGTGCAAAATAGACGACGCTCGGCTGCCACGCGTAGGGGTGAACGAGCTTGTTGACGTGTCCCGCCGGAAACGTATGCACCGGCGCCCGATCCTCAATCCGACCAGACCAAGTAGCCCCGCCATCCGCCCCGAATCCCGCGAAGAACTTATACGCCGTGCGGTCGAGAATTTGGTCCTTGGGAACGCGACCAAGGACCAACTGGTTCATCGTTCCTTCAACGTTCCCGTTTGGTGAAAAAAGATAGACGAACCCGTCTTCGTTTTGCGAATAGTTCTGCCCCATCTGCATCACCGTGATGAGCGAAAATGAATCGCCAGGCTCTTCGAAGAACACCATGTTCTTACGGGAGCGGTCTGCCCATTTCTCCCACCGCACCGGCGTCGATCCGCCTTGGTTGTGCCACATCTCGCCGTTATTGGGAGAATAGATCAGCTTTGACCCGACAAATTTTGGCTGAGGCTCGCTGAAGGGGTGATTCGGTGTGCTGAGGTATTGGTATAGCTTCCCATCGAGAGCAAGCGTCCCAAAGTTGTAATAGCGATTAATCATCAGGGGTGGGGTGCTCCCCAAATCTGGATATCCTGGCAGATATTCAAATTTCAAATCAGGAGCATCACCTGTGATGGCATACATTCGGCTGTTGAAGTTGCCTGGTGGCGTGCCCGGCAAACCGCTTCCATCGCACAAGCTGACGTATACTTTGCCATTGTCGGCCCAGCTCATGTACCAGTTATCACCGTGTCCGCCAATACGATGAATCGTGTCGTCGAGCCGCCGCAATGACTTAATCTGCCTTGCCGCCGACTGCTCCGCGCGCGCACTGTGTTCGCCACTCGCCCCAACGAGGATGGCAATCAGCACACTGCAAACTAAAAGTAGAGTTCGCATCGGTTCAACTCGAATCTTCCAGCCTTGCTCGCCCGTAGCTTGATCACCTATCGAGATACGTGGCATTCTTTTAACTCCGCCAAGTGTAGAAGTTCGAGGCATGCGTTAGGTTTCTACACTGGATTGCCAACGGGTCGCTCGTCATAATTTAACCATGCGTTCAAACGTAAAGCAATCTAGGTGCAGTCGTCTTGGACAGAGTGCTGCAATTTCCGCTAAACGTTTCCCACTGCTCTGATCAGCAATCGCCGCATGAAAACTATCGGCCTTGTCGGCGGCGTCGCGAGTGGTAAATCGCTCGTTGGCCGGATGTTGGTTGAACTCGGTGCCGGCCTCCTTGATGCCGACCGCACAGGCCATGCCGTCCTGGCCGAGGACAACGATATTCGTGACGCAGTCCGCAACCGGTGGGGCGAAGCCATTCTTTCGCAAGATGGCACGATTAATCGTGCTGCCCTCGCCAAACACGTTTTTGCCGATACGGCCGCCGGCGCTGTCGATCGCAAGTTTCTTGAAGATCTGCTCCATCCCCGCATCGGCGAGCGACTAAGCAAGTTACGCGATCAATTTGCCGCCGAAGGCAAGCCCGCAGTCGTGCTCGATGCTCCGCTTCTCTTGGAAGCCGGCTGGGGCCCGCTGTGCGATACTATTCTGATAGTCGACGCTCCCCGCGAACTGCGTCTCGAACGGGCAAAATCGCGCGGCTGGACTGAGGCCGAATTCAACCGCCGCGAAGCCGCCCAGTGGCCGGCCGAGGAGAAACGTCGTCACGCCAACTACTTCATTTCAAATACTGGCACGGAGGCCGAACTCCGCACTGCCGTCCGTAACTTATGGCCCCAATGCCTCTCGCCGGTTTCTCCAACGCCTTAGTGGCCGCCGCGCTGCCAGCATCATCGCCATATTAAGTTTGCAACAAGACCTAAGAATGCCAAACTTTCGCCTTCCCAATCCTGCCGTCCGCATGACATAATAGACAGAAGAGAGGCACCTCACGGTCGGCCGTTCGCGCCTGCCTTCCGAGTCCATCTTTTTTGTTAGGTCCCACCCATTGCGGCGCCGTCTGCGCGCCACCGCTCTTCTCTTCCACGGAGCGCACAACTCATGTCTGATCAAGCGAACCGCGATACGCGGCAGGACCACGGCGGTCGTGGTGCCCGCCCACGCCCACTCCATCGCCGCGCCCGGCCAGTCGGCAACAACGGTAATGGCGATGCCAAAATCGATCGAGAGCTCCTTGCCGAGCTCGATCGTGAAGAACCCCTTTCGCTTGCGGAAGAGCTCGATAAGGCCGCCGAACGCGTCCGCCGTGTCGGCGCCGCGATCGCGAAGGACGATGCCCGCGACCGCAACGTCCACATCGCCGAGCTGCAGCGGATGAGCATGCCCGAGCTCATTCACACTGCCGAAGTCGAGAACGTCCCCGACATCAGCGGTCTCAAAAAACAGGACCTCATTTTCCGCATCCTCAAGGAGCGGGTAAAACTCAAGGGCCTGATGTACGGCGAGGGCACGCTCGAAATCCTGCCCGATGGGTTTGGCTTCCTCCGCAGCCCCGATTACCACTACCTGAGTTGCCCGGACGACATCTATGTCTCGCCTAGCCAAATCCGCCGCTTCGGACTCCGCAACGGCAACACGGTGGCCGGCACCATCCGCCCGCCGAAGGAAAACGAACGCTACTTCGCACTCCTGCGAGTCGAGGGGATCAACGGCGACGACCCGAACCTCTTGCGCGTAAAATCTTCTTCGACGATCTCACGCCGGTCCATCCCGACCAGCGGATCGTTATGGAAACGACCGGCGAGCATGTCGAAATGCGCGTCGTCGATATGATCGTCCCCATCGGCTTTGGCCAACGCGGTCTCATCGTCAGCCCGCCCCGCGCCGGCAAAACCATCTTGCTCCAGAAGATGGCCAAGGCCGTCCTCACGAATTACCCCGAGGCCTACGTCATCATGCTGCTCATCGACGAGCGGCCGGAAGAAGTCACCGACATGGAGCGGCAAATCAAAGGCCCGCACTGCGAGGTCATCAGCTCCACGTTCGACGAGACCTCGGCCCGTCATGTGCAAGTCAGCGAGATGGTCATTGAGAAAGCCAAGCGCATGGTCGAGTACGGCAGAGACGTCGTGATCTTCCTCGACTCGATCACCCGCCTCGCCCGTGCCTGGAACGCCGAATGCCCGCACTCGGGCAAAATCCTCTCCGGCGGCATCGACGCCAACGCCATGCAGCGCCCCAAGCGGTTCTTTGGCTCGGCCCGCAAGGTCGAAGACGGCGGCTCGCTCACGATCGTCGCCACCGCCCTCATCGACACCGGCAGCAAGATGGACGAAGTTATCTTTGAAGAGTTCAAGGGCACCGGCAACCAAGAGATCGTTCTCGATCGCCGCCTCGTCGATCGCCGCATCTGGCCCTCCATCGACATCACCCGCAGCGGCACCCGCAAAGAAGAAATGCTGATGGACCCCGAGGAGCACCGCCGCATCTGCCTTCTCCGCCGCGTCCTGAACGAAATGAACCCGCCCGACGCGATGGACCTCCTCGTCAACCGCCTCGGAAAAACGACATCGAATGCGGAGTTCCTCATGAGCGTTAAGGAGTAACCTATCCGATGTTGGATGTTGGATGTTAGATGTTAGATTTAAGTCATCGAATTTCCAAAGTCCAACACCTAACATCCAAGCCATGCCCAACGACATTCCCACTGCTCCGTCCGCCCCCACCGACCGTTTCGCCATTGTCGTCTCCCGTTGGAACGAAACGATCACACGCAAACTTCTCGACGGCGCCCTGGCCACCTTTAAAGAGGAGACCATATCGGACGACGCCATTGACGTCGCCTGGGTTCCCGGCTCGATGGAAATCCCTCTTGTTGCTAAGCGCTTCGCCACCTCGGGACGCTACGCCGCGGTCATCTGTCTCGGCGCCGTCATCCGTGGCGAAACCACGCACGACCAGCACATTAATCGCGCCGTCAGCACCGCGATCACAAACATCGCCCTCGACGCGAACGTTCCTGTGTTGTTCGGCGTACTTACCTGTGAAACAATGGAACAGGCCATCCACCGTGCCGGCGGCAACGTCGGCAACAAAGGCGTCGAGGCCGCCAAAGCGGCCGTCGAAATGGCCGGTCTGCTTAAAAATCTCCCGTAGGTTAGGCTTTAGCCTGACTCAAAGTCGTTCGCTTCAGGCTAAAGCCTGCCCCACGCCATGTCCCGCCGCTCCCGAGCCCGCGAAGTCGCCCTTCAAATCCTCTTCGAGGATGATGTCAACCCGCGCGCCAGTGTCGCCGACATGAAATCCTTCGTCCACGGGCGGCTTAACTCGCCCGAGCTCGAAGAGTTTTGCATGTCGCTGATCCTCGGCGTCCGCCGCAATCAAACGGAGCTCGACGCCCAACTCTCGGAGATCGCCGACAATTGGAGCGTCGCTCGCATGGCCGCCACGGACCGCAACGTGCTGCGCCTCGGCGCGTACGAAATCCTCTACACCGATACGCCTGGCCGGGCTGCCATTAACGAAGCCATCGAGCTCGCCAAACGCTTCGGCACCGCCCAATCCGCCCAGTTCGTGAACGGAATCCTCGACAAATTCCTCCATCGCAAGTCGGATGGCGACTGAGAGCCTTGGCGGAACCACGGACCGAGCAGCGGCAGGTGGCTTCTACGAGGGCACGTTGCGTTGCAAGTGGGTAGTTCATAGGTGTTTGTACTTTCTTTTTTTATCCGAGTATCGGCCTTGGCAACGGGCGGAATTTTGAGTCGCGCGTGCGAAGTCGATTTTTTATTTCTAAATTCGGCGAGTTGTGAGTCTCCTGGTCTGGCGTTTTGCCTTCTTTGGAAGGGGTTTTTTGACAGGTCGAGACTCACAACTCGGGGGAATTTAGATCGCTGGGTGCATCCAAGCGTTTCCAAATTGGTGTTGGGGGGCGTTCCATGCGCGTGCGGGCAGCGGGAGCGCAGTTTTTGACAGGATTTACAGGATTGACTGGATCAATCCATGCGTAGCTTGCCGCCCCGTGCCATCGGAGGCGCACAGGAATTTTGTAGCACGGACTTTAGTCCGTGATTCTCGAACGGACTGAAGTCCGTCCCACTATATGATGTTCTCTCGTTGTTCCTTTTATTTCGGCGTAAAAGTGAAATGCAGGGCCCCGATCAGCGGACCGACGGCGCACACTTCTAGCGGAGCGTCCACGGTTGGCGCGATTCGCCCTGGCCGCGACTATCTGATGACGCGCGCTATTTTGCCTTGGTCCTCACTTCAACCGCCGGGCGCACGGTGCTGCTTCCTTAGGGCCGGAGATTGTCGCAACGGGAGTCGCTCCAACGGCCGGCGTGCACAACGGGCAGCGGCGCCACGACGGTCATTTCACGGGTGCGAGGATAGCAGATAGTGAACATTAGTTCAATACCTGTTTTCGGCCACTTGAGATTTTTTTGGGAAATTGATTGAGGTTGGATTGAGCATGAACCATCTCGCGGGCCATTAGCTTTCGGTTATCAGCCAGACTGTCTTGCCGGTGCACTCCGGCGCGAAGAAACGTTCTAGGCCGAATTTTTCACCACAGAGGCACAGAGAACACGGAGAGAAGAAAAAGGTAAACGATTGTGGACGACCGAGGTCGCGACGAGGAATGGCGGTTTGCTCACTGGTCGGTTCTTTTTGTCTTCGGAATACTCCGTACCCTTAGTAGTGAGCAATGCAGGCTAGGATTGCTGCTGATGCGTGGTTAGGAGCGACAACAGGTCGAGCAGTTTGGGACTGATCGGCTACAGGTTGATTGCATTGTCATCTGCGGGGGGCTAAACTTTAGCCATGGCGGGGGCATCAATGGACCGCGCCTTGCCATGATTGGATGCACGCAGCTGGTACTTGGTCTTGTCGACCGGCTTAACAAGAAATTTCCTCAATAAGCTGGGCTTACACAGAAATATTCCAAAGAATAACAAGTTATGTTGCGTGGGTGATTTCCGCGTGATTAGGACTATTCAGCTCAAGTTCGGATCCGCTCCCGGCCAAGCGCCGGTCCAACTTGACGTTGCGCCCGTCACAGTATTCGTCGGACCGAACAACGCTGGAAAAAGCAAGGTCCTGCAAGAGATGAACCGCCGCTGCACGAGCGGAGTAGCGCATCCATCAGATGTAATCCTCGACACGGTCACGTATTCCGAATTTCCCGAAGCGGACATTCCAGAGATTACGCGCGCGCTTACTCTGCGTCCGCACAAAAACGAGACCATCAATCCCGGTCACATCATCGTTGGAAGACATCACCGCCGTACCCAAGTTCGTCAGAATCAATTTGATGCGGCCCTCAAGAACCCGAATACTCAATCCCAGCACTTTTGCCAATGGTATCTCTCCTTGCATACGCTGATGCTCGATGGAAAGAGCCGCATCACGTTAGTCAACGAACAGAACGCGACCGATCTTCAGCAAGCACCACAAAACTTCCTTGTCATCCTCTTCCGAGATGACGACAAGCGTGTAGACGTTCGCCGAATTGCTCACGACGCCTTTGACACTTATTTTGTGGTTGATCCGACTGCTTTGGGGAAACTGCGGATTCGTTACTCTAGCACAGAACCGTCAAATCACCTGCAAGAACGAGGAATTCATCGAGAAGCCGTCGAATTCCATGGGAAGGCACTCAACATTCAGGACGCGAGCGACGGAGTGAAGGCATTTACGGGGATAATCACGCAAATTATTGCCGGTGACCCCAGCGTCATTCTGATCGATGAGCCTGAAGCATTCTTGCATCCTGCATTGTCATTCAAATTGGGCAAGGAGGTTGCTGTATCCGCCGCGTCATCAGACAAACGCCTATTTGTGTCGACGCACAGCGCAAACTTCGTTATGGGCTGTATTCAGTCCGGAGCGCCGACCAATATCGTTCGTCTTACGTACCAGCATGGAGTGCCGACGGCGCGAACCTTACCAAACGAGAAACTTCTGCGATTGATGCGCAATCCGCTGCTTCGGTCCACCGGCGTTCTCGAAGGACTGTTCTATGAATCCGTCGTTGTCACAGAATCTGACTCCGATCGCGCGTTCTACCAAGAAATTAACGAGCGATTACTCCGATCCTGTCCGCTCAAAGGAATACCTAACTGCTTGTTTCTGAACGCTCAAAACAAACAGACCATCCATCACATCGTTCAGCCGTTGCGCGAGCTAGGAATCCCTGCCGCGGGAATCGTAGATGTCGACATTTTGAAAGATGGCGGCAAGAATTGGACTGACTTCCTCAAAGGTGGATTTATCCCAGAGGTAAGTAATATTGGCTTCGGGCAGATCCGATCGGCAATTCGTCAAAAGTGTGAAGACACTGGAAAGGACATGAAGCGTGATGGCGGCGTCGAGATTCTTGACGCGACCGACAAAGAGGCCGCTCAAAACCTCTTCCGACAACTTGGGGAGTATGGACTTTTTGTTGTTGAATCGGGTGAATTGGAATCATGGCTGAAGGCGTTGGGCGCAACGGGCCATGGGCCAAGTTGGCTGATTGACATTTTCGAAAAGATGGGCGAAGACCCAGATGATGCCAACTATGTGGCGCCGACAGAAAGTGACGTTTGGGCATTCATCGAACAGGTTGGCAGGTGGCTGAAGTCGCCGGATCGTAAGGGTATCCCAACATAGCGACATAACTATGCCGTGAACCGGAGCGGCCGACAACGCCGGTTTCGAAAGCAGAGTCTTTTGGCGGCCGCTCGGTTACGGCCAACGTTAGGCAGCACGAACTATGGGCGTATTGAGCGATTTTTTTATTGCCGACGAAGCGTCAACACCTACATACGACCCAGGGCCAACATTTCCGGCGGATGACCGTTGTCAGCTCAATTCGATTACACCGCTTGAGGCTGCCGGAATACTCTCGGTTCTCCGAGGTGACGGTGAACAAGTAGCGCTATTAAGTGAGTTTCCTTTGTTGACGGCGGAAGATGCAGATGAATGGATTGTGAACGTACCGCTCGACATGCCCCTCTGTTGCATGCGATGAATGACAGTAAGCTTGTCGAGGTCGCGCAGCAGTGCTCGGAAATCACCGAAGAGGAGCTTGGTTGGTCGGCAAATGACCTCGAGACCGTGCTTCGCAACTTGCGTCAACTTTCGCTGCGTGCATCAGAGACTGGTAAGCGTATGTACCTTTGGAACTCGTTGTGATGGAGAGGCTGTCTAACATCTATATGGCCTCTCTAGTCAATAGCGCGCAGCGGTAGTTTCTCAAGAACTCTCCTTGATCTTTCCGAGGTGTGTTTTCTTCGCTGGTAAGCTGCCTTGGAGGACGTTGAGAGGTGGCTGCGGGGGCGGTTCTTGGCTGGGAAAGTCTCAGGCAGAGGCGCTAAGATGCAAAGGAAGGCGTGGGACGTTTCATATTCGGAGTTTTGACGTTGCGGCTCTGCGTGAAATTCTACTCGGCTGGGAATTCGAGGCAGGTATGCCTTCCGTAGCAAGCCGTTCGATGTCCGATCATGTCGCCATCGGAATGCGATATACGAGTTGAGCCGCCTTCATTGCCGGGAGAACTGCAAAGTCCAAGGCGAAGGGGTCAGGTCCATGTTTTCGGCCAACGATTACACCGTTAGCGCTTACCGGGCTGGCCGAAAAATAGACCAGACTTGCTCAGTAGAAAATCCGAATGGCCTCTCGTGTGGGAGGCGTCTCTGACGCCGAATTCTTGTAGGTTCGCGACACGTGATCGGCCTCAGAGAGGTCTCCCACAGGGTGTTTTCTACTGAGCAGACCAGACCCCGACTTTGTTGGTTACTGGGGTAGGGCGCAGAGCGCGGCCAACCCCGGGCTGCGGTGTGTAACCGCGTTGCGGTACCGGGCATATAAAGGTTCAGCGTTTGTGACGCCTGACGCGCCGCCGCCGTTGAGCCGCCGGCAAAGCGGGCGGTTTAGCGTTGTTGCTTCGCAATGCTTATACTGCGTGCAAGCCGGCCACTAGTTCCTGCGGGGAGCCGAACTTCGTTGTTGGGCTGCTGGCAACTGAACGCTTCTTTGCTCGCTGATTAAAAATGGACTATCTATCGCACGCGATTGAGCTTGCTGTGAACAATGTTCTCGACGGAGGCCGCCCCTTCGCATCGGTCATCGTTCGCGATGGCGAGGTCATCGCCACAGGGCTCAATCTTGCGGCTCAGACTTTGGATCCCACTGCTCATGCGGAGATGTTGGCCATTCGTGAAGCTTCGAAGGAGCTGCAATCGGAATCCCTGCGGGGATGCCAACTCTATACGACGTGCGAACCTTGCCCGATGTGCCTGGGAGCCCTTTACTGGGCGGAGCTGGACCACATTACGTTTGCGTTTCCTGGTCCGCAGGCCGCCAGGTTCTATCACCCGATTCGCCGATTTCATACTCCGGAGAACTTTTACACGGAATATGCCAAGGGATTTGCCGACCGGCGATTGCCGATGACACTCGATCAACGTCCCGAAGCGGAGCATCTTTTTTCGCTCTGGAAGGACAAGAATGCAGGGAGCTCCTGAGGCACGGTCGCGGAGCTGCTGCGTTGCGCTTGGCGGGTGAGATTAACGCGGTTCGACGGCGAATGACGAACTGACGTTCGTTAGACTACCCGCCAAGTAGACACACATGGATTCGTTGAGCCGCAACACAAAAAGGTCTAGCGAGTGTGCGATGAAAATGAACCGTCTTATCCCGATGCTGCCCGTGAAAAGCATGCCTGCGAGTGTCGAGTTCTATCAGAAGCTGGGGTTCAGCGTTGAGCGGAAGGATGATGGTTGGGGTTGGGCGATGCTCCGTTTCGACGAGTGCCGGTTGATGGTGGATCAATCGATTAACAAGGATCGCGGCGCGCCCCGGCAATCGGTGGTGTACTTGTATCCGGAGAACATCGTGGAGTATCACCGGCAAGTGCGAAGCAGCGGGCTGGATGTTCCGGAGTTGGATGTTACCTTTTACGGGATGACTGAGTTTCGACTGGATGATCCAGACGGCAACCGGTTGTGGATCGGGCAGAACACGTCGTCTGGGGCGTAGCGCGGCGCTGCGGTCGAACCGACGGGAAGTGGGCAGGTTTTGCGTTTCTCGTGCGAGCTGGCACCGCGACTTTGCTGCTCGGTGCGTTCGGCTCCAAGCAATGGTTCGCGCGGCTTCGGCGTGTGCCGATCAACGCTCGTAGTGCTCTCAGTACGTGCAAGACGTTTTCGAACGCCGATCGGAACCGCATTTCGATCGATCGTCACCAAACGCCGGGGAATATCCGGTAGGGCGTCTGGGTCATGTACGCGCGGTACTGGTCGCCGCGAGCCCGCAGCAGTTGGTGCTCTTCGAACGGGATGAAACCCAGGAACGAAGCCGACACCATCACCGCGAACAAGAGTTGCCCCGCGTGGGGATGGATCAACAGCGAACAGAACGCGATGAAGAACGCAGCCCGGTACATTGGATGCCGCACCTGTGCGTATGGCCCCTCGGTCATCAGCGGCGTTTCGGAACCGACCGAGTGCGAGAGTTCGTTGCCGGGCAAGGCAACCAGGCTCGCGAGGCCCGCGAACGTGGCAAACTCGAAGAAGCCCATGAACGCCAGCAACACGGCGCAATAGCCGATATATTGCAGCCACATAGGCATTGTAAAAGCGAAACCACCGACCGGTTTGTGCAGCCAGTAGACGAGCAGCCAGGAAATGACCGAAATCGTGATGTAGATCCTTCGTTCAACCGGCGTCCCCGCCGGGTGGCGATAAAGCGCATTCTTCATCGCCGGCATCGTCATTAGGATGTGCACGCCGATGAACGCTACGTAGAGCGCGACGTTGAACAGCACGTTGCTGACCGGTGCATCGGGCGCGTGACGAAAGCCCATCAGGAAGGAGGCCGAAAACGTCATCAGGCCGAGAAACGAGAAGAGCCAGTAGGCGCGTTTGAACATGGCGTGAGATCTTCGAGAATGTTCGTGTTTGCGTCGCTCGGCCGAAGGCGGCGGCGGACCGCGGCCTGGCGGCTGTGTGTAACCGCGTTGCGGTATCGAGCGTATAAAAAGGACTTGATGCCGCTCCTCGGGAGTTTACCGACAATTTGCCGATCGCAACTAGGCCCTTGCGGACCTGGCTATATGCCGCCGCCCCTGCAGGGGCTGATTGAGTTTGATGTATTTGTGTACTGCTAGCTAGCATCTGCAAGAAGTTGCGAAACAATAGACGAGGGAGCGTTTTTGGGCACCCTCACCTCGCCACAGCGAATTGCCTGCGGCGACCCGGCCCTCTCCCGGAGGGAATGGGGGGGTTTTGTTAGAGTTCCTTAATCAATGGGATTTCAGGATGGCGGTGAAGCCTCCGCCGGGGGCCAGGGAAATGTGAAGCGGCGTTGCGGCGCTCGCGGGTTGCTGTTTGATGGTGATGGCGTTGGGCTCGGATTCGTCCATGGAGCCGTCGACGTACAGTTTCGCATTGAATTTGCCGGAGCCGAGAAAAGTGAGGGGCAAATTGAGTTCGCGCGGGGTCCAGTTGGTGATTCCGGCGAGGTACCAGTCGTTGCCACTGCGGCGTGCGAGGACGATGTACTCGCCCGGCTCGCCGGCTAGGAAGCGTGTTTCGTCCCAGGTGGTCGGCACGTTGGTGATAAAGTCGAAGCCGGCTTGGCCTGCGTAGGTGGTGGGGGCGTCGGCGACCATCGGCAGGGGGTTCTCGTAGACGATGTAGAGTGCCAAGTTGTGGCAGCGGGTGCCCATCACGACGGGCGCGCGGTAGTGCGGTTTAAATTGTGCCCTTGAGACCGAGCGGAAACCGCCGAGGTGGAAGTCCACCGGGCCGGCCAGTGCTCGGGTGTAGGCGATGTTGACGCTGTGTTGCGGCGTGCAGAGATTGCTCCATTTGACATATTCGAGATTGAGCACGCCCTCGCGGTTGAACAGGTTTGGATAGGTGCGTTGTTCGCCGCTGTATTTCGAGGAGCCGTGAATCTGGATGTTGAGCTTGTGCCGAGCGGCGCTGGCGAGCATGCGGTCGGTGAAGTCGATCATCTGTTGGTCGTCTCGATCGAGGAAATCGACCATCAGACCCTTAACGCCCCATGATTCGTAGAGCGCGAAGGCTTCTTCCAAGCGTTCGCTGAGCGGTTTCCAGTGCACCCAGAGGCGAATGTCGACGCCCCGATCGCGGGCGTAGGCGATGATCTTCGGCAATTCGAGTTCGGGGCGGGGGATGCGCACGTCTGCGTCGGGCGCGGGGGTGCCGTAGCCGGTTTTCGACTGTTTGTACCAGGAGAAGCCGTCGCCTGAGATCGCGTGATAGAGGATGTTGTTCTTCGCGCAGAAGTCGATGTACTTTTCGTGGCGGTCCACAAAGACTTTGGACTCAGAGGGGAGCTTGTAATCGTCTTCGAACGCGCCGTACCACCAGTGGAACGTTGTTTTGCCGGGCTGGACCCAACTGAAGTCTCCTTGCGGTGGATCGTTGAGGCAGAGGAGCAAGTTGCTTTCGAGGAGTTTGCCGGCGACATCGGCCAACAGGACGACGCGCCATGGGCTGTCGTGCGGTGTTTTGCCGACAACGCAGAGGTCTTGGTGCGAGGGCAGGGGGGAGAGCCGGCAACGGAGCGTGGTTGTTTCGTCGGAGGGGCGCTCCAGATACATGCCTGCAAAGTGGCGGACGCGAGCCTCGGTGATGGCGGCGGTGGGGCCGCCCGGCCACACCAGCAGCAGCGGCATGTCGATCAATTTTTTGGCAGGAATCTCTGCGAGCGGCTTGTATTCATAGAGCGCCTCGTGCGAGGTTGTGAAGTTCTTGAGCGTATCGAAGAGCATCTTTGGTTGTCCAGCTATGTCGAACTGCGTCACTTCGTCGCGCAGCTTGAATTCCGGCAGCGCTTGCTGCTGCGGCAGACGATAGCGGAAGGCGACGCCGTCATCATACGGCGCAGATCGACCTCCCAATGGAGGCCTGAGGGCTTCACAAGCGTGACACGTGCTGAGGAGCAGCGGTTGACGACAGTTTTCGTTTTGCCCCAGAGGAGCTGGAAGGTTTCTTTTATCTGGTCGTGCTGCACGTTGACGATTCGCGAACCTGTTGACAAGCGGCCAGCTGCGACGAGGACGGGACCGAGAGGGGAGGGGCCGATCAGCACGTGGTTGTCGCGGTGGACCGTAAACGTGAGGTCATCCAAATTGTTTGCCGCACTATTGAGTGTGATGGAATTGCGGCCATCGGGCGACTGGATAATCGCCTGGGGAATTTCAGCGTGGGCGGAGAGCGGCGCGCAGAGAATTAGCGCTGCGACTAGCGACGTATGACAGAGAGTAGTGCACTTTATTCGATGGATGGCAAGCACGATGTTCTCACTTTTACGGTTGAACCGGGGGCTTTCAACGGAATTGGTGATGATGGATCAAGGCGCGACATTTACGAATTCTAACTCAGGGATGCATAAAGCAGGCCTCTCCAGCACCATACAGGTGCTGTCACGACAAACGCCGAAGGCGTTACACACCGTAGCCCAGGGTCGGTCGCCGTGGCGACCGCACCCTGGGTTGGAGATCAACAGACGTACGGTTACTCCGAAGGAATTAAACAAACGACGCCCACGATCGGTTGTGTAACGCCTTCAGCGTAAACGATGGTTCTTGTTCCTTTCCCAGGGTGCGCCGCTTCGCGGCGACCCTGGGCTACGGTGTTTAACCGCTTCGGGGTTTACTAATGCAAGCACTTGTATAAGTCCTGTCTCCCGGAGGGAGTTTAGCCGTCAAACGAAAAAACGTGCCAACGTGGTGAGACATGGTTATAACGTAATTGCAGACGGCGGATTTCTCCAGTTCTGTGAATGCTGAGAATACAAGCTATGGGAAATAATATTAATCGGCGGGCATTTCTCGAAAAGGCATGCATCGGTTCTTCACTGGCGGCGCTATCGGCTGTAGGTGAATTGCCAGGGTTCGCGCAGGCGCCGCAATTCGGTGACACAAAACTTCCCGCGCTCAAGAAGAAATACCGAGCGGCGGCGATCGGGTCGACGGGGCATGGCGACTTTGGGCATGGTCTGGATCGCACGCTCGTTGGTTTACCGGGGGTTGAGCTTGTGGCGATCGCCGACGATGATCCGACGGGGCTGGCCGAGGCGGGGAAACGATGCGGCATTGGCCGGCTTTACGGCGATTATCGAGAGATGCTCGAAAAAGAGCGGATCGACCTGGTGACGATTGGCATGCGGCACGTAGATGTGCATGAAGATGTCATACTTCACTGCGCCCGTGCGGGGAAACACATGTATTGTGAAAAGCCGCTGGCTGCGGACCTGGCGAGTTTCGATCGGATGGCGGCTGCGTGCGATGAGGCAGGGGTGAAGCTGGCGGTGGCGCTACCGAATCGGGCGTCGCCGGCAATTCACCGGGCGCTAAAAATGGTCCGCGAGGGTCGCTTGGGTCAGGTGCGGTCGCTCCGGGCCCGAGGTAAAGAGGATCGACGCGGGGGCGGCGAAGATCTCGTAGTGCTGGGCTATCACATGCTCGACCTGATGTGCTTGTTTGGCAGACAGCCGCAGTGGACATTCGCGCAAGTGATGCAGGGTGATGCGGATGCGACCAAGCGGGATGCGCGGGAGGGCACCGAGCCAGTGGGGCCGATCGCGGGCGATTGTGTGGTGGCGATGTTCGGATTTGGCGATCAAACTCACGGTTACTTCGAGTCGCACCGCAACGAGCAGCCGGCCAATGACCGGTTCAGTTTGGAAATCCATGGCTCGGCCGGCTTCATCGCGGTGCGCAATCTGGCGGATGTTATGTGGTTCCAAGGGGCGGTCTTTAACCCCGCCAAACCGCATCGATGGGAACCGATCGCCGTGCCCGAGTGGGACGTGCTGGCCGACAAATACCACTGGTGCCATCAGCGGTTGGTGCTCGATTTGCTGGCGGCCTCCGAAGAGGACCGGGAGCCGTTGACGGGGATCCACAACACGCAATGGGTTCAAGAGATGATCCAAAGCATTTACGCGTCTCATCTAGCGCAGGCCCGGGTGGCGTTGCCGCTCGAGCGGCGGGTGCATCCACTCAGTGGGTGAGGTCGTGTGACAGAGGGAACCCTGTTCGAGCATCTAAGTTGATTCGGCGAGATTGCTCGCCTGCAAGAGGCGCTCGTTGAACCGCTAGATCGTGTTCAGACGACCAGCGTGGTTTGGCACGTCCCTGCACGACGGCGGCGAAATCGAGTAACTGCGCGTGGTACCGGCCGGGCATCGGCGGCAACTCGACCGATTGCTCCCCGGCATTGAAGCCCCCGGCGGGCCGATCCAACGCGAGGCGGACTCGAGGGGGTTCGAGCGGGCGGATTTCCAACGTGCCGTTTTCTCCACACACGACGAATTGACGTCGGGTATTCGCCTCCGGCTCGACGAAGGAAGCGCGGACCGTAGCAATGGCGCTGGGATATCCGAACACAGCCAATTGACTGTCGACAACACTGTCTTCGTCACTGTGCAGCGACCGGCTGAATGGAGTGACCTTTTGCGGTGGCCCCAGCACGGTCACCAGGGAATCGATGACGTGACAGCCTAAGTCGAACATGGCGCCGCCTTTGGGCATTCCTAATCCCTTACGTCGTTCGCGCGAATGCAGCTTGCTAATCGTGGTATCTAGTTCGAAGATGCGACCCAGCCAGCCCTCTCTGGCGGCCCGATAGCAAAGCTCGAATGCCGGGTTGTAACGGAACATGTAGCCCATCTGCACGTGGACGCCACGGCTGCGTGCATCACTGAGCAATTTCGATAGTTGGTCCAGCGATTTTCCTGGCGGTTTATCAAGATGAACTTGCAGGTTGTGAGCGACGCAACGGACCGCTGCGGGAAGCAATCCATCAAACTCGGATTCAACAAGCACCGCCTGCAAGCCTTCCGTGGAAAACAGCTGGTCTTCGGTAATCCAATGAACGTTGTCGTATTCGGGTTTAGTTTGGGCAGATTCGCGCAACGTGGTGTTTGGCTCTACGACACCGACGAGCTCGAAGACGTCGTGTAGGTCCCGAATGGTAGCGACTTTCTTGGGGGCGTGTGGATGACCGGTGCCGATAAACCCAACGCGAATTTTTGCGTCGGGGCTTTCATTTGCGATACCCTTGGATTGCGTTGCAAGGTAGCCGCGCCGGCGATCGTCGCGGCCGCGGTTTGTGTGAGAAATCGTCGGCGATTCATTGTGACTCTCATGGGACAAATAACGGCGATACTCTGTTTTACCCAATGTAAACAGTTGTGCGCTCCGAATCAAACAATCAGAGGGGACGCCTGAGCGAGGGCGATGGCGTACAGAGACGCACGAATCCTAGTATCTGCTGCAAAGCAGCAGCACCAGGGTTTGGCTGACGTTTGACGCAATAGGGCTCTACGGCCACAATCTAGGTCTGGTTGTGTTGGGACATCGTCCGCTTATTAAATCCGGGTACGATGCCGTTTCGACGATGAGAAAGTCATTCGCAGGCACTGTGTCCATACGCAATCGCCATCGTTGGCGATAGCGCGAATATTGAGAGGTTCCTAGGATGAAAAACTTAATCGAATTGCTTGGAAAAGATGCGGATTCACTTCTTTCCTATCGTTGCCAGGGAATTCCGAAGGAAACGCTTCATTTGCCCGGACCGGATATCGTGGACCGGATTTTCTTGCCGAGCGACCGCAATCCGCGCGTGCTGACTAACCTCCAGAGACTAATAACGTGCGGCCGGCTGGGCAACACGGGTTATCTTTCGATCCTTCCTGTCGACCAAGGTATCGAGCATTCGGCTGGCGCGTCGTTCGCCCCGAATCCGCAATATTTTGACCCGGAAAACATCGTTAAGTTAGCCGTGGAAGGCGGCTGCAACGCGGTGGCGTCGACGTTCGGTGTGTTGGGCATTGTCGTGCGCAAGTATGCGCCAAGATTCCGTTCATTGTAAAGCTCAACCACAACGAATTGTTGACTTATCCAAATAAGTTCGACCAGGTGATGTTTGGAAAGGTGGAGGAAGCGCACGACATGGGAGCCGCGGCGGTGGGCGCTGACTGATTTACTTCGGCTCTGAGGAAGCGACACGCCAAATTGTGGAAGTTGCCGCCGCGTTTCAACACGCGCACGAGTTGGGGATGGCGACGATCCTCTGGTGCTACCTGCGCAATAGCGCGTTCAAGAAGGACAAAGACTACCATGTTTCGGCCGATCTCACGGGGCAGGCCAATCACTTAGGCGTCACGATTCAGGCTGATATCATCAAACAGAAATTGCCCGAGAATAATGGCGGTTACACCGCGCTGAAGTTTGGCAAGACGTCGCCGCTGGTGTACGAGAAGTTGACGACGGATCATCCTATTGACCTCTGTCGTTATCAGGTGGCCAATTGTTACATGGGACGTTGTGGTCTCATCAACTCCGGCGGTGCATCGAGCGGGGCTGGCGACTTGGCGGCAGCAGTGCGCACGGCCGTCATCAATAAACGGGCGGGCGGAATGGGGCTTATTAGCGGTGCAAAGCGTTCCAGCGACCGATGGCGGAAGGCGTCGGACTGCTCAACTCGATCCAAGACGTTTACCTGGATCCGCAAGTTACGGTTGCTTAGCAATTCTTGACAAAAGCTAAACCTGTCTTCCGTCGGCTTTACAACACTGGACGTGACTACACATATTCGCCGCGGAAGTTGACACCAACAGAACCAAGGACGCCTGGCGGGTAGCGGTCCGATTGCGCGGTAGTTATCGCTATACTATACGCAGGGCTAACCAGCCTTCGGTAACTTCTGATTTGAAGTAGGCGAGCGTCTTGCCATATCACGAGCCTTCACCATTGGGATGATTCATGCTAACGAGACGAGATTTCTGGCCACTGGCTCTCTGCACATGCTTTGTAGGCATTCACGCGGCGCGCAGCCGCGCTGTCGACACGAAGCTCAAGAGCGGAATTGACCGTTCGAACTTCGATACATCCATCAAACCAGGGCATGACTTTTATCACTACGTGAACGGCGAGTGGATCAAGCGTAATCCGATACCGCCCGAATACAGCCGGTGGGGAGCGTTTCCTAAACTACGGGACGACAACCTCATTGCGCTGCACGTCATTCTGGATGAGCTCGATCACGAGGCGAAACCGCTCAACGAAGAACAGCGGAAGCTGCGAGATTTTTATCGGACGGCGATGGATGATGCAGAGATCGAGCAGCAGGGATTGTCGCCACTGGCAGCTGCGCTGAAGGAAATCGACGGTGTCGATGACTCCGAAAAACTAGTCGCGGAGGCCGGCCGGCTACGCCTGATCGGCATCGACGCCTTGTTCTATTTTTCGGTTCAACCAGATGAAAAGCAGAGTGATCGATACGCGGTCCATTTAGATCAAGGCGGGATGGGCTTGCCGGATCGAGACTACTATGTGGGCGCCTCGGAAGATTCGCGGCGCGTTCGTAAGCAGTACCACGAGCACGTCGCAAAAATGCTGGGCCTGCTCGGCGGTACGCCGCAAGCTGCGGCGGCTGGGGCGGACACCGTGTTGCACATCGAAACGCAGTTGGCGGAAAAGTCGCGGACGCCAGTGCAGCTACGCGACCGCGAGGCACAATACAACAAGAAATCGCTCGGCGAGTTGAATGCTCTCACGCCCACTTTGAACTGGGCGGTGTATTTCGAGACGTTGGGCGCCGATGGTGTTCAAGACGCGATTGTCGGCCAGCCGGAGTTTTTCGAGCGTGTCAATGAACTACTACCTGCGGTCTCGGCGGCGGATTGGCAGACGTATTTGCGGTGGCATCTAATTCACGCGATGGCGCCGTACTTGAGCAGCTCGTTTGAGGACGAGGATTTTCGCTTTTACGACCACGAGCTACGCGGTGTGAAAGAAATGCAGCCTCGCTGGAAACGGGTAGTGAAAACCTTAGATGGAGAAATAGGCGAGGCGTTGGGAAAGCTGTATGTCGAAAAGCACTTCCCGCCAGCGGCAAAAAAACGAATGGATGAACTGGTAAAGAATTTGATGGCCGCTTATCGCGAACGGCTCGCATCGCGCGATTGGATGAGCAACAAAACCAAAGCGTTGGCGCTGGCCAAGCTCGAAGCGGTGTTGCCAAAAATTGGTTATCCCGCCAAATGGCGCGATTATTCGGACTTGGAAATCGGTTCTCAATCGTACGCCGAGAATGTCATGCATGCCGAGGCGTTTGAAACCCGGTATCGGCTGGCACAGCTTGGCAAGCCAGTCGACCGGTTGGAATGGCACATGACGCCGCCGACGGTCAACGCGTATTACAACGAGTCGATGAATGAAATCGTGTTTCCGGCCGGTATTTTGCAACCGCCGTTTTTCAATATGGCAGCGGATGACGCCGTGAATTATGGAGGCATTGGGGCGGTGATCGGCCACGAGATAACGCACGGATTCGACGATCAAGGAAGCCGATTCGATGCCAAGGGCAATCTAGTCAATTGGTGGGCGCCGGAAGATCGGTCGCGGTTTACGGCTAAGACTGATCAACTTGTTGCACAGTACGACGCTTGCGTCGTGCTCAACGACCTTCACTTAAACGGTCGCTTGACACTCGGCGAGAATATTGCCGACTTAGGAGGTGTGACGCTGGCTTATGCCGCGTACCAGAGGTCGTTGAAGCATCACGACGCCCCGGTGATCGACGAATTCACAGGACCGCAGCGATTCTTCATCGGTTTCGCTCAAGTGTGGCGCGGGTCGATTCGGGATGCGGAGCTGCGTTTGATGATTCGCACCAATCCGCACTCGCCGGGCGGGTTCCGCGTATTGGTGCCGCTTTCGAATCTGGAGGCGTTTTACGCAGCGTTCGGCGTACGGCCAGGGGACACGATGTATCGCAAGCCCGCAAATCGCGTTGAGGTCTGGTAAGTACGAGTTGCGAGATTCTTCTTGTTGCACGGTCATCACTGAATTCGCCCGCGCACGTCGACTTCCAGCATACGCAGCGGCTCTTCCGGTTCCCTCCACCACACTGCCGGCTGCAGATTGACGCAGGGACAAATGTGATTGGGTATTACCGTCACGCGCTCGCCGACGCTTGGCCGCGAATTGCACGCGCGCACATCGATCTGTCCGTGCTCTTCGGTTAAGCGGGTAATGCGTGCCGCCGGATATTCTACGACGTGCCCGAATCCAAATTCGGGAGCGGAATTGTAACGATCGGCCGCCAGAGTCTTTGAACCGGCATCGATAACGACCTGCCCATTGACGGCATCGCTCACTACGGTTGCGAGCACACGGGCCGCACAGTCATCGAGCGTGCAATAGCCACCGCGCACCGTATACATATCGTTGAACACGTACGTGCCGGGCCGAATTTCGGTCTGATGCGAAATGAGATGCGACTGGTAGGCAGTCGGCGTCGATCCGCCGGAGACAATGGGCGCCGACAATCCATGTCGTTCCCAAAGGGTCAGCGTTTCTTCCAATAAGTCGTCGATTTCCTTCAGCTCCGCGTCTTGCTCATTCGGTGGGCTTCCCACGTGACCCGGATAGAACATGATTCCATCTAAATGCACATGAGGCCCGGTCGATCGCTTGCGCTAGGGGCAATGTCGCCGCCGCCGATGGCAGGCCGGTACGATGCATCCCGACATCCAAATCCACTAACAATCCGATTGTGGTTCCCGCAGCCTGCGCTGCAGCCGACGCCGCCTCTATGGCGACCTGGGAATCTACAGCCGCTCGCATCGTCCGATCGTGCGCGAGCGCCGCCAGTCGTTCTGCCCGTTGCTCGCCGACGGGGGGATACGCCATCAACACGTCCTGCTCGGGGTCGGTGATGACTTCGGCTTCACTCACTTTTGCAACCGTGAGCCCGATCGCGCCGGCAGCGAGTTGGATGCGTGCCAGCTCGCGCAACTTGTGCGTTTTCGTGTGCGGTCGAACCTTAATTCCCACCTTCGCTGTGTATTCAGCCAATTTGGCGACGTTCCGGCGAACGCACCTACCATTGATCACCATCGCAGGCGTGGGAAGGCACTGTGCTTGCTGATACTCTTCATCCAACATTTTCCGAATCTTCATATCGTTAGGCTGTTGCTGTGGCATTTTGTCGGCATTAAAATCGAGGCTGATCCCAACTCAAAGAGTTGCCGTTCGACTCGTCTGAAGCGCGACATTTGCGCGGCGCATGGCTCCTTAACCGGATGTCGCCAGTTGCAGTGCGAGAATATGCTGAACGGCGATAGGAACACAGGGCTATACTTCTTTAGGGTCGGATGAGGCCGTCGTCCGAATTTCAGAGTGGCCCCTTCGACTTTTGGTAGCAATCGATGCGCTGCCATCAAGCAGGTCATTCCTTCCCGGCGGCGAGCGACTTACGATCAAGATTATCATATCAGTGTCATTTAGCATCGTGCCACAGAAGTAAACGACGGGGCACACCCCCATGCAACGAAGTCTCATAGCCATTTGCGACTTACTCGCCACAGGCGCCGTTTTGCAGCAACCATCAGGCGCCGCGGAGACAACGGCGGCTGACGACGCGATTCGCCGCACCGCTCAAGAATTTATCGAAGCCTACGACCATGGCGATGCCGCGGCAGTTGCCGCCCAGTGGGTGCCGGACGGCGAATACATCATCGGCGAGAGGAGTGTGAGAGGTCGCGAGGCGATCGCCAAGCTGTATGCCGACTTCTTCCGCGAACATCCCGGCTCGCAGATGAAGGTGAAAATCGATTCTATCCGGCTGCTGGCGCCAACGGTTGCGATCGAACAAGGAACAGCGTCCGTCAGCAACAGCCCGAACGGTCCGCCCACGTCGAGCGCCTTACACGGCTGTGCACGTGAAGCAGGGCAATAATTGGCTGATGGCGAATGTCCGGGAAGAAGCGGTTCCAAGCGTTTTGGCGGATACCGATCTCAGTGAACTTTCATGGCTAGTTGGAGCCTGGTCAGTCGATGGCGACGCGGCCAAAGCGGAAATTACCTACGAGTGGATGGCAAACAAACATTTCCTGCGCGGCGACACGACCGTCACTAAAGACGGCAATTCCACTTCCGGCGGCGTGCAGATCATCGGCAGAGACCCCGAATCCGGTCGGATCGTTTCTTGGTTCTTTAACGCCGACGGCGGACACGGCTACGGCGAATGGTACAAGGAAGGTCCGCACTGGATTATCAACACGCGAGGCACGACGGCGGATGGTGTGCCCACAACGGCCACAAATGTACTTTACTGCGCCGACAACAATGTTATGTCGTGGCAATCGATGAATCGAGCAATCGGTGAGACGAATCTTCCAGACCAGAAAGAGATCGTGATCGAACGTATTGGCTCTGGCCAGTGATCCAATTCATGTTCATGTAGCAATCGGTCGAGCATCAGAACACGTATACGCGAGGACGGAGACATGAAACGCAATCTATTTCTTGCACTGCTGATTGTTGCAACAACGATCACCCTCGCAAATGCTCGCGGGTTCGGCGGCGGCCACGGTTTTGGCGGTGTCGGCGGAGGTTTTGGGGGAGGCCATGACTTTGGCGGGGGCGGCTTCAGTGGTTTCCATAGTGGTGGTTTGGGGGGAGTCGGCGGCGGTTTTGGAGATGGCGGATTTCACGGATTCGGTGGTGGGGAAGGGGGACACTTTGGCGGCAGCTTCAATAACACCGGCATCGGCGGCATGTTCGGTGGCGACGGCATCCGAGGCTCGGGCGGAATGGCAGGAGACGGAATTCGCGGTGCGGGAGGCCTGGCGGGTGACGGCTTCCGCGGTGCCGGCGGGTTCGGCAACCTCGGCCTTCAGTCCGGAGATCTCCGATCCGGCGACTTTGGACAACGACCTTCCGAAGGTGGCCGATTCGGATCGCTGGAAGGCTCGCGCGATGGTTCGCTTCCATCGGCGAGTCAGCTAAGGTCCTTCCTAAGTTTACCGACCGACACGGGCATGCATCAGGCCGGCCGTATGGAACATCCCTATGGATACTCGGGGGACGCACATGGTTTAACTGCCTACGATCCCTTCGCGGGTGGTACGAGGAGCGCATCCGGCCACGTGTACGAAGGGCCCAACGGCACCACGATTGCGCATGGCTCAGTTGATGAGCGCGGCGGCGGGGGTTTCGGTCCGAACGGTGCGGCAGCCGGCGAACGAGGGGCCAGTGGGACGGTTATCAAGGGCCCCAATGGTACGACGATCGCGCACGGTTCAGCCGGAGAGCGGGGAGCGGTGGTTGGAGCCAACGGCGCGGCAGACTGGGGAACGCGGCGCTCGCGGAACGGTTGCAAAAGGTCCGAATGGGACAACGATCGCGCATGGCGCGGCTGGCGAGCGCGGAGCGGTGGTTGGCCCCAACGGCGCGGCGGGTGGATCGCGCGGCGCGTGGAACAGTAGTCCGCGGCCCAGGAGGAACTGTTGTCGCTCACGGCACGCGCGGTTACGCACGGCTGGTCTGCGGCCGATCTGCGTGTGCACGGCAATTTCGCTCGAGCCAACTTTAATCATTACAACGTGTTTGGTTACGGTTGGTACCACAACCATCCGAATGCCTGGTGGGCCGGTTACCGCGCCGGCGTTTGGACTGCCGCCACTTGGGCGGCTGTCAACAGTTGGTTCGGCTACGCCTGGCCCATCTACGGCTACGACTACGGCAACGATATCGTCTACGAGAACAACTACGTCTATCTCTATGGCCAGCCCATCGCGACGACGGCCGACTACTATCAAGCCGCAACCGATCTGGCCCAAACAGGCGAAGAGGCACAAATCCCCAGCCAGCCGCCGCCGACCGCCAATACGCAGCCAGACCCGAAAACCGCGAAGTGGCTGCCGCTTGGTGTGTTCGAGGCGATTCCGCCGAAAGAAAAGTCGAGCAAGATGATGATGCAGCTCGCGGTTAACAAAACTGGCATCATTCGTGGCAACTACTACAACACCGGGGACGAAAACACGCAGCTCATCGAGGGCTCCGTAGATAAGAAGACAGCGCGGGTGGCCTGGGTTGTCACTGACAAAGAAGAACGTGATCTTCGATACCGGACTCTACAATCTGACGAAGCCCGAGTCCACAATTCTCGTTCATTTCGGCAAAGACAAGACCGAGCAATGGACGCTGGTGCGGTTGAAGCAGAAAGCGGATGGAACAAAGACGCAATAGGATAGGCGCTAGTTTGTTTAGATGGACCGTGAAACGCGAGCAGAGGCTCGCGATTCATTCCTAGCCGCAACCGACCTTCCGGCAGCAAGTCCTATGGAATTCACGATTGTTCCCCACAATTTACGGTGGCATCCCATCATATTTCGGTTAAAGTAGAATTTCGGCTTCGCTCGTGTGCTTTTAGATAGAAAGTGAACGGAATATGAAACTCATACCCGTCTGCGTACTTTCCATGATTGGGCTCGGTGCTTCGGCGATCACCGCGCAGGTCATCTACAACAGCGCCTCGACCGCCGGCGAAGGTTACCAGCGCGGGGCGGCAAGCGTGATCCAGGCCCAGGGGGAAAAAAATGTCAACGATTCGCAGGCCCGGATCAACAATCAGGATGCCTACTCCGCGGCCATCGATAACAGCGTCAAGTCGGTGAACGCTTTTTGGGAAAAGAAGGGCATCTATAGTCAACACCAACAACAGCAACTAGCGGCGATCGATCAGCAACGCGCGGCGTATATGGCCAAGCACGGGCTGCAATCGTTGACCCCTGAAGAATTCGATCGTACGACGGGCGCCGTCAATTGGCCTAAGGTGCTGGATCAAAAGCAATACGACCAATACCGGTTGACGCTCGACAAGCTGTTCAAGCAACGGGCGTACGCAGGTTTTCTTAGCGGCGAAGAATACATGCAGGCCAACGCAGCCAGCAAGGATTGGCGGGCCCTGCTCGCGACGCAACAAGCTATGTATCCTGCCCCCATCTTGAGTCAAATGATCCGGTTCATTCTGAAATTGGATCGGGAACTAGACGACAACTTGAGTTGATTGCAATCTACTGGCCCATTTCTATTAAGGCGCACGACAATGTCGACCATGCTTCGTAGATTTTTCCGCACCGCGGCACCCTGCCTGTGTTTACTCATTGCCCTGGCCGCAGTGCCGAGTCGCGCCGAGGAATCGCGGACCACGGAGCAAATGCTGAAGGCCGCCGAGAGCGGCTCGAACATGGAGCGCTACACCGCGATCGATGATCTCGGCGAGCGCCATGCACACGCGACCCAGGTGGTGTCTCCGTTGATCAAAATGTTGCACGACAGTGACCCACAAGTCCGCTGGCGAGCGGCTCGTACACTTGGCGAATACCGCGGGCAAGCGAAGGCTGCGGCCGCGAGTTTGCGCAAGCTTCTTGGGGATGAAGACCCAGTTGTTCGTTACCATGCTGCCGTGGCGCTTGGGAAACTCGACGACCGTTCGGGAAAAACAGTGGAAGCGCTCGTCGACGCCGCCACGAGTAAAGACCCGCGTGTCGCCCGCGCCGCGATTGGCGCGATCCGCAGTCTGAAGCCCGGTCCGAAACGTGTGGCCAAGGTGCTTGGCAAGGCTCTAAAGTCAGACGACCAGGCCGTTACGCTCTATGCGTTGGAGGTCCTCGTGGAGGAGGGTGCGGGGGCCGTTCCGTTCCTCAAGGAGGCCCTCAATAATCCGGAGACCGCGTATCTGGCTTGTGCAGCGATTGTGCAAATTGGTCCTTCCGCTGCACCGGTTGTGCCGGAGCTCACGGCGCTCCTGGGTAAAACAAAGCATTCAAAATTGCTTATCGAAGCACTGCTTGCGCTCGGTAGCATCGGACCGGCGGCTGCGTCGGCTGAGCCGCAAATTGCGCCGCTGCTAGGTTGGTCTACCGACGCGACGGTTCCAGTGGCAGCCGCGTATGCTTTGGGTTCGATCGGCACCAAAGGCGCGGATGCCGAGTTGCAACGTGCTGCAAAGGAAGGCGATCCGTTTTTGCAAATGATGGCAGCATGGGCTATCGCAAAGATACATCCCGATGATATAGACGCCACCAAGGCGGCTATTCAGAAGCTGACCCAAGCGATGAAAAGCGACAACGTTACCGTCCGCTCAGCCGCGGCCAAGAGCTTACAATCGCTGAACGCTCCGCCGGAATTGGTTGCGCCGTCGCTCATCGCGCTGGTAAATGATCCGGATCCCGCTGTGCGTACGAACCTCATCGACGCGATTGTGGGTCTTGGACCTTCGATCGTTCCCCGTGTGTGCAGAGGGCTCAAGAATCCGCAGCTCCAAGGCATTGCCATCCAGGCGTTAACGAAACTGGGTCCGAAGGCTGCCGGCGCGGTCGAGTCGTTGATCGATTCAGCCAACGATGCCGAACCGAAGGTCCGCACTCAGATCCAATTTGCACTGGCAGCCATTGGGCCGGCGGCTGCCCCAGCGACCGAAATGCTGGTGAAGTCCCTTTCCAGTAAAGATGCCGGCGAACGTGAGAGTGCTCTTTACGCGTTGCGAAAGATTGGCTCTGGCGCCAAAGTGGCTATAAAACCGCTTATGGAGGGGATGAAGGATGACGATTCGTTTGAATCCAATGCCGCGGCCTGGGCCTTGGCTCGGATCGCTCCGGATGATCCAAATGTTGCCGCGGTTGTAACTCCGAAGCTGCTCGAAGAGTTGAGTAAGGGCGACGAACAAGCACGTCTCGAAACGGTCGAGGCGATGGTTGACTTGGGCACGACCAGTCAAGCAGTGAGTTCGGCGCTTGAGCGCGCCGCGAAGGAGGACAGCAGCTCAATGGTCCGGTCCGCAGCCGAAGCGGCACTGCGACCCAAATCCGGTCAATAGTTTAAAAGTTTAACAAGGGTGGGGCTTCCATCATTTGGAAGTGGCCTCGGGCTCTGTAGGAAAAATCTGCTTCCAGTCGGTCTTCATATTCACGATCGTCCAACCTTCACGGATCGCGGCGTTCCACGCCTTATCGAGGCGACCGACATCTGAATGGCGATCGTAAGCGTATTCGCGGACGGCATCGGTGTGGTGCACAATCAAGGCAAAGCGCACGGCGTCCGGATGTCGTCCATTGCAACATTTCGAGGTCGCCATCGGAATTACCAAACGCCATCACCGGTCGCTGTCCGATAAAACGATTGATTCCGACCGGTTTGCCGGGACCGTTATCGACGAAATTGACTTTCGGAACCTTCATTAGCACCGGTTTTCCGTCCAGCATTTCATACTTCACGATGCCACTGCTGCCGACGATTTGTTGGGTTGGAATACCGTACGCTTTGTAGGTCCATGGCCGCATGAATTCGACGCCGCCGCCCGACACGACAAATGTTTTGAATTCTTTTGCCCGCAGATAAGCCAGTAACTCGAGCATCGGTTGATAGACGAGTTGATTGTAGGGCCGATGAAATCGTGGATGCCGTGCCGTGCGCAGCCACTGGCGGACAAGGTCCTCGAACTCATCGACGGTCATTCCCGCGTGCGTGGACGCCATGATATCCAGCAGTGCTTTCTCTCCCTGGTCCGCAAGTGCCAACATATCGCCGGCCAGCACCCACTTATAGGGCTCCTTGTCCTTCCACTCAGGGTGTTTTTCAGCAATGGCCCGGATGCGATCAAATGCAAAAACGACTTGCACGTACATCGGTTTTTCGCACCAGAGCGTGCCATCGTTGTCGAACGTTGCGATTCGCTTCAGCGGCACGACAAAATCTTTGCTTCCTGGTGTCGTTACCTTTTCGACAAAAGCAATGATGGCGGACTTTGTTTGCCCTGAATTCCAAGAGGGAAGGGGATCGTCGGCTGCCAGAGCAAGTTGGCATGCTGCAACGCACGCCAACCAACCCAAACTTCGAGTCATCCGATTGAGACGTCCCATGGTTATGTTTCCTTGGGAGGAGTCGTGCCGCCACCACTCAGATAACGATGTACGTAAGCAGAAACGACGCCACGACCATGGCGACGATACCCAGACAAAATAGAATGTCCATCACGAGCATGTAGGGGCGCCACGCCGTGCGGATATTCGTGCGTATGCCCAGAAAACTGAGCAGCGTGACCAGCGAGAAAATCAGACTTCCAACGGCCAGCAGGTCATCCACCCATCCTTCCCACTTACTGAGCGCCTCAATGACGCTGACCAACCCGACCGCCGTTAAACAAACGCCCACCATCGCCGCCGATACGCTCAACAGCGTCAGCAGATGGGTATATTTCCGGTCGTCGTCGGTTTGTTGCTCGCGTACCATCAAAAACTCATGCGTTTGAGACTTGCAGCCTCTACTTTATTAGGGTGGCCACAAGTCGCAACCCACAATGAACTGAGTACGAGAGCCGGAACCGATAGGCATATATTGAGGCTTTGATTCGGTACCCAATCGCTTGGCGCTTTTTTACGCGCCTTGTCTCGGGCTATCCTCCGTGTTAATCACCTCGTTTCTGTCGCATTGCTATCCTTTGGTTGGTCCAGTCGCACCATCAACCATTGCTGCGTAGTGCCATCGGCAAAGTGGACGAGTGCGGGCGTGGTGTCTTGAGTCAAGTTTGAGATGCCCGTCTCCATGATTGGCGCCGACTTACCCTTTGGCGTCCACGCCGCGCGCTGCGTTTCCTTATCTACCATGCCCTCAACCTCATAGGCGGTGTCCGTAGCTGTGTTTTGGAACGTGCCGGAGATTACTCCCTGCTTACTCACAGCAAGTTGCAAGTACATGGTTGGATCTTCGCCGTTGGGTTTGCCGTCGGTCGTCAACGCGAACACGCCAAGCGGCATCCAATCGTCGGCCGGCGGCTCTGATGCCGGTACATTCGCGGCGATCGCGGCTGCTTGCTGCGCGTACTCGGACGCAGAGGCCACTGGCTGGTCGCCGTAGTATACGGTGTCGCCGTTGTAATAGACGTTGTCACCGTAGTTGTAGTAGATCGGCTGACTCCAACCGTAGCCGACCCAGCCCGTTACCGCCGGCCAAGCGGCCCAGGCCCAATAGTTGAAATTCGGATAATACGGATAGTGCCAATGATGGTGGTTCCACCAATCGCGGTTGTACCAGTTATGGTAGTCGTGCCAGTGATTGTGCCAGTGGGACGAAATATCATTGCGGTGGTCACGCCGCCAGTTGTTCCATTGATTGCGATCAGGGATTCGGTCGGGCCGATGATTTGCCCAATCCCCGGGCCGCCACCGCTCGCCGCTGCCACCCTGACCAGGGCGATTCGGCCGCGTGTTGTCCCCTGGCCGGAGAGGCCGATCGTTGTCGCCCGGTCGGCCTGGTCGGCCGATATCTCCTGGCCGCCCTGGTCGATTTTCGCCACCCGGGCGTAATCCTTCACCGCCACCCCCGGGCCGTAGCACCTCGCCTGGTCGTTGTCCTTCACCGCCGCCAGGGCCGCCAGGGCGCAACCCGTCGAAGCCTGGTCGCGTCGCAGGCCGATCAACGCTGCCCAAGTCACCGAATCCTGGCTTTGAAGGGAAGGGCGTTGGATGTTCATGCAAGAACTGCCCGGCCGCGCCGCCGGACAATAAATCATCACGGCTAGGTCGCGATCCAGGACGCCCGCCTCCGCCGCCCGATAAGTCGAGGAATTGTTGCAAATCGCCTTTTGATGGCGCACCACCTCCGGGCCGAAATCCTCCGCCCGTTCGATCGGGCAGATTGGCGAAGTTGCCAGGTCGCTCGCCGGATGCGCAGGTCTCCCACTTCCCGTGCCGGGTCGGTTGACGGACCCAACGCTCGGTCGAGAGCTCGGTGTTGGCAGCTTTCCAAACGATTGTCGGCCACCGCTGGGCATTTGAAATGAGGGCCGCGAAGTGGAAGGCCGCGACATGGACGGCGTGCGACCGCTGAAGCTGGCCCCAGCACCACCGCGGTTGCCTCCTCCCCCGAATCCACCGCCACCGCCACCGCCCCCGCTAACGCGTGCGCCCCCGCCCCCACCCCCGCGCCCTCCTCCTCCGCTGAATCCGCCACCGCCGCGACCACCGCGCGCCATTAACTCGTCCGAGACCCATCCGCCCACCGCTATCAATGCGATCGCTAACAGAATATAGCGTTTCATTGTGGCACCTTTGATTCCTTTGCTAATCTCAGGAGGTTTTTCCGCGATCAATAGTCGCTCCCAGTTTTGAGGGCAGTCATCGACGCCGAAAACTTGCTCGCTTTCGCCCCTCACTCCGCTGGTTTGCGCACGATCATGACCTCATCGATGTTCGGGAGCAGCTCGCCGTCCACTTCGCGATTGATCGATTGCCACGTAAAGGAGTCGTCATCCACGTGAGTGAAGATATTCAGGGCTGATGTTTTGCCGCCATCGGGAAGCGTACCCGTTTGTTGAACGAGCCACTTTTCACCCTTGCGAGTCCATTTGCCTTCGGAAAAACCGCCATCGGAGTCGAACACCCAGGAGTGGATCTGCTTGGCTACCGGATCCCAACCAACAACTTGCATCCCTGATTTGCTCACTTGGTCGTCGACCGCCATTGCAAACGAGCGGGTCATGAAGTTGCGGTTCTTTGTCCATTCACAATCGGTTTCGATCGTGGCATTCTCTGTCTTGTCGATCCACGAGCCAATCATCCACTCAAGTTCTTTCAAATGATCGTAGTTGGAAGGCGGTGGCTCCGGTTTCTTTTCGTCGATTTCCGTGTCCGTCACACGATCCAACATCCATTTGCCATCGCGCTTCACATGCACGGCCGTATACTCGGTTTTTTCGGTCGGACGTTTTGAATACGTAATCTCTGCCGTACCCCTTTCCACGGCCACATTCGGCGAAACGAAATCGATCGAGCCGAGGTTGATTTTGAGCTTCGCATCTTCGGCGCCGGCGAACGCGTGATCGAGTTGCTTGGCGATGGCGTCGCGGCCGACCGCGCTTTCACCGGTCGACGCATCGATATACACGGCGTCCGGCGACCACATCGATGCCATTGTTCTGGAATCTCGACGGTTATATGCCTCGACGTACTTCTCCGCGTTGGCACGAATTGCTGCGGTATCGGCCGCTTGATCGGCCCACACTGGGGCGCTCAACAACAGCAGCCCTAAGAAAGTCATCCAAGGGTTGGTACATATTGTCGCGCGCATATGTCCTCCATTTTTTGAAGTGTCGCGGATGTAGCGTGCCGCTTGATTGGCGAGCGTCTGTGTTCCCATCAGACCGCTCGATTGCCGCCTCGCCTGCGCATCGTGCGGAGGTGAAAAGTGCTCCGATTATACCGAATGGGCACTCGCCATACGATGATGTAAGAATGTAGCATATATCCAGGCTCCGTAAACGAATTGAAGTGAATAGCGTCGAAATGAAGTACGTAGCCAGCGGCGCTTCAATTCCGGACGGATTTATGCCGACCAAGAAGTTCCAGGAACACAGCATGTCTGCGACGCCCCAGCCCATCACAATCCGACGTGCCGAAGACCGTGGCGAGACCGAGCTCCGCTGGCTTCACAGCCGCCATTCATTTTCGTTTGGCCACTATTACGATCCGAATAATCTCGGCTACCGATCGCTGCGCGTCATTAACGATGACGTTATCGAGCCATCGTCGGGTTTCGGTGAGCACGGCCACGAGAATATGGAGATTCTCACCTGGGTGCTCGAGGGAGTGCTGCACCATCGTGACAGTACGGGCGGCGACGGCACGCTCCGCCTTGGTGAACTGCAGGCCATGACGGCAGGCCGTGGCATCCGTCACAGCGAAGTGAATGATTCGCCAACCGAGCGAGTTCACCTGCTGCAGGTTTGGATCGAGCCTGACACGCAGCAATTGACGCCGTCGTACACTCAAAAAGCGTTTCCATTCGATGCGCGTTGCGGCGAATGGCAGATTTTAGCCAGCCCCGACGGTCACAACGGCTCTCTGCAGATCCATCAAGATGCAACCTTAAGCGTGGCTGAGCTTAAGGTCCCGCAGAGCGTCGTGCTCGAGCTCGCGTCGAACCGTCACGCGTACGTGCATGTCGCGTTCGGCGAAGTGCGGGTGGGAGACAATACGCTAAGTAGCGGCGACGCTCTTACGTTTGCAGGCCCTGAAAAGCTGCTGTTTACCGCGGGCCAGGAAAGTCAACTGCTGTATTTCGATCTCGCGTAGCGTCACCTTCGAGGTATCATAAAGCGACGGAATCAGGCTCGCTCGGTCGGTCATGGTGCACAGAATATGAGATTCATTGCCGCTGTGCTGGCGTTAGTCGTCGTGCTCGTCGTGTTATTCGACGCGTTCGAGTCTATGATCCTTCCCCGTCGTGCGATGCGCAGGTATCGACCGGCGCGGCTATTCTTGCGCACATTTTGGAGAGTTTGGCGTAGGGCTGCAGACACGTTCCTTCGGGGCACGATACGGCAACATATGTTGAGCTGGTTCGGCCCGTTTTCCCTATTGGTTTTGTTTAGTTTATGGGCTGTCGGGTTGATTTTTGCTTTTGCCGCTTTGCAGTGGGCGCTTGCCGCGCCGCTCGGCAGCACCAGCGAACCACTCTCCTTTGTCGACTGTGCTTATCTCAGTGGCGAAACTTTCTTTACATTGGGGTATGGCGACTTAGCGCCGGTGAGTTGGACGGGACGGGCCTTAAGCGTGCTCGAATCGGGTATTGGATTCGGCTTCATCGCCGTCGTGATCGGCTACCTGCCCGTGCTCTACCAAGCGTTTTCGCGGCGAGAACGCGATATCGCATTGCTCGATGCGCGAGCGGGCTCTCCGCCCACTGCTGGCGAATTGCTTCGTCGACTGGCCAGGACCAGCAATGTTTCGCAGGTCGAAGCCTTACTCTGGGAGTGGGAGCGCTGGGCGGCCGAACTGCTTGAAAGTCAATTGTCGTTTCCCGTGCTGGCCTATTATCGTTCGCAGCATGATAACCAAAATTGGCTGGCCGGGCTTGCCGTGATTTTGGACACGTGCTCGGTGCTGCTGGGAAATTTCCCGGATGTCAACCGTCACCAGCTGCAAATCACGTTTGCAATGGCGCGCCATGCTGCCGTGGATATCGCTCTCGTTTTCCGCACGCCGCCGCCGGAGGACATGGTGGAAAGACTGTCCAATGAGCGCTACCACCAGTTTCTGCATGAGCTCAACGACGTCGGCCTGCGGGTTGACTGCACCGAGACATCGTTTACGCGACTCGCCGAACTGCGACAGATGTATGAGCCGTACCTCGCCGCGCTTTCCAGCTACTTTGAGTTTAAGCTGCCGCCCATCATCGCGGATGAAGTCCCCGTTGATAACTGGCAGCGCAGCCCGTGGCAAAAAAGTTCACCAGGCATCGGCGCACTGCCTTCAATCCGTCCCGAAGACCATTTCGTTTAGACGAATGACGCCGGATGAGTGCAGCCGCTGATTAGTCTGGAGCACAGCCCCCAAGTGCGCTGGGAGCTCGTCTGCGATTCGACCCCAGCCACCCCCTGACGGCCGAATTCTTGGGATTTCAGCTACCGCTCTTCAACGCAGTCAACAGCTCATCGAGCGGGACCGTCGCAAAGGTACTGGCATAATCGCTCATAGCATATGGAATTATGAGCTGCCCGTTATGCACGAGTCCGCCACAGCTATACACCACATTCGGCACGTAACCTTCGCGCTCATTCTCGTTTGGCGCGAGCAACGGTTCCTGCAGTCGGCCGATCACCTGGGACGGGTCCTCGCGATCCAGAAGAAAAACGCCCATCGAATACTTACGCATTGGACCGACGCCGTGCGTCAGCACCAGCCAACCAGCCTCCGTTTCGATCGGCGAGCCGCAGTTGCCGAGCTGCACAAATTCCCAAGGATACGTCGGCTTCGCGATCAGCTGCTTTGTGTACCAGAAGTGGAGCATGTCAGAGTACATGAGATAGATGTTTTCACCATCCTGACGCGAAAGCATCGCGTACAGCCCGTTGATCCTTCGTGGAAACAGTGCAAGCCCCTTGTTACGCACTTCAGGTCCGTTAAGCGTGTTGATGCGAAACCGCAGGAAGTCCGTTGTTTCCAAGAGTTCGGGTAGGGTGACGCGACCATCGAACGCTGTGTAAGTGGCATAATAGCGTACAGTCCCATCGTCTTCGTAAAATTGCACGAATCGCGAGTCCTCGATGCCGTTCGTTTGCGACGGCGAATAGGGAAAGATGGCCCGCTCCGCGAGGCTCTGCTGCGGCGAAAATGTAAACTCGTAGTTCGACTTGCCTAAAGCTAGAACTGCATTTGCCACGGTGTCGAATTCATTCGCCCTTGACCTATGTTGCCGACGAACAACATTCACCGCATGCTGCAACTGTTCGAACGAAAACTCATCGTCCACTAGGTCCATTACCTCTTCGACAAACCCGTTCGAGAACCCGAGTTCTACTAACTTGCGTTGAAATAGCGGTTTTTCATACAGTGTGTTCGTCTCCATATCGGGCGTCGTCACGAACCGTGGTGTGGGATCGAGCGCAATGGCGCATTGGCTGTCGATCGTTCCCGACCGAAACGTGACCGACGAGACGTGCCCTTCGCCAGTCGCTCGCAAGCTCAGAATAAAACGCTTCGAGCCGGCCGCCACACCCGACTGATCGGGATGCCAAACCATGGATGGGTTAAATAACGCCGCTGATTCGAGTGCGTATTCTTGCGTAAAATAACCGCCGATGAGCGATTTACGATTGTCGCTAATCGATGAGTCGGTCAACAAAAACTGCCGCGCATACTCGAAGCGATGCAAAATGAACTGGCGGGCCTTCTGATGTCGGCCGTGAAACTCTGTGAACAGGTCGCTCACCAGTCGATCGACCTCTTCCTCGGTGAGCGACATCACCCGCGCCACTATCCGCAATGCGCGCTGCGTATCGGCAAACTCGAACGGCCGGACCAGTACCCGGGCGTTGTTCGGCTTGATCAGCACATCGGTTCGCTTCAGGTCCATGGAAACCTCCCTGTCTGCACAATAATCCAAGCATCCGATGCTTGTAGCGCCAAATGGCCGATTTCAGCAAAGAATTATCGTTGGGTGCCCTGGAGCAACGCCCCAGCGATCTTCGCGTTCCGGGGCGTTAGTAGCCCCAGACGCCCCGTGGAAAATTTGTGGCGGGTATTCAGCTTTCCACTAGCTGCATTTCAACAAGTGCCAGCAAATAAGCCAAGGTCGATTCAGCCCCTTGATTCTGGTTTACTCGATCGGCATGCAAACCGTCATAACATGCCCCTGAACTGGTGTCACAGACTGGCAGCCCGAGGTCGTTGCGCCCTGTGTACCACTCAAACGCCAACCGCGCCTGCTCCATCCAGTACAAATCGCCTGTCGCACGATACGCTTCGATTGCGGCCGAAACCATGGACTGTGCTTCGAGGGGTTGCTGGTCGAATTGGGCGACGGTTTTGCCGCGCAAAAAAAACCTTCCGAGCCAATGGGGCGGAAATGTCCCGCTGGCGCGCGCTGCATGTCCGTGAGCCAACGGAGCGTGCGAAGCCCGATTTCCATCGCCTGGGAATTGCTGGTCCATCGCCCGCTGAGAATCAGCGCATGCGGCAATTTGGCGTTGTCATACGACGCCTGCGGCTCAAACCAGGGCCAGTCATCGCTTGCATTCTTTTCATAGAGCTCGATGAGCCGCGATGTTAACGTGTCGCGATGCTGGTTCATCAACCGGTCACCGCTCATTCGACGCAGATATTCATGAATGCCAATGAGCGCAAACGCCCAGGCTCGGGGGGATTGGGTATGCAGCACGGCACTGACGGCAGGATCTAACAGCTGAGCTGCCCAGGAATGGAACGCACGCCTCTTCGTACGCCCGATGCAGGCGCCGATCGCCCAGGCAGCCCGTCCCGCTGAATCGTCGGAGCCGGATTCTTCCAACCAGTGACGATCAAATCCCAAGAAATTGCGAAATTCTCCCGACGAGTCATCGAACGCAAAATTCAAAAACGCCGCATAGGTTCTCGCCGCCCATTGGAGTTCGGGCGTGTCATGCCCTAACTCTTCCAATAGCACTGTCAGCACAAGCGCTCGGGCGTTGTCATCCAGGCAATAACCCTGTTGAAAATTTGGAATGGAATACGTCGCGTGCTGGATGATCCCTGTCGAGTCCGTCAGCATCAATAAGTGCTCGAGCCGTAGCTGTGGAAGCTGGCTCGGCGCCTCGTCGAGCGTGCGCACTGCCTTGGTTTTCGCCAGGGCTGGCGGGCGGCTGTGCCGAGCCCGTTGAAATGATTCCATATAAAGAAGCGCGACGTGGCTCCAAACCATCTCGCGTCCTATCATATAAGCTCGCTTCCGCATGGCGTGCCGCCGTGGTTCATCTTCCCACAATTCGATGATCGCGTGAGCAATGGCTTCTGAATCGCCGAACGGCACAAGTACGCCCCGATCATCCGCCAACAGCTCCTCGGCGTGCCAATACGGCGTCGAAATTACCGCTTTACCGCAACCGAATGAGTACGCGAGCGTGCCTGAGATCGCTTGCGCCGGGTTCATATACGGCGTGATGTACATATCCGCAGCTCCGATGAACTCTGTCAACTCGCGCAACTCGACGAACCGATTGTAGAAGATGACGTGCTTCTGAATGTCGAGTTGTTGCGCAAGCCGCTCCAAGCTTAGGCGATACATTTCGCCCTGCTCGCGGACGAGGCTCGGATGCGTGGCACCTAAAATGATGTACACAAAGTCGGGAAGCTGCGCGACGACTTGCGGCATCGCCCGCAGCACATGTTCGATCCCTTTGTTGGGCGAGAGCAAGCCAAACGTGAGGGCGACAATTTTGCCCTCGACATCAAACTGGTCCTTGAAAAAATTCGGGTCCACGAAAGGCATATCAGGAATGCCGTGTGGAATGAGATCGATCTTGTCCGCCGGCACGCCGTAAACGTCGATGAGGAAATTGTGACTTCGTTCCGACATGACCACCACCCGCGCCGATAATTCGCAGAGCCGTTGCAACACCCGTCGCTGATCGTCATTCGGAGTTTCCAGCACTGTATGCAATGTGCTCACGACGGGTACACGCAGGTCTCGAAGCAACGCGAGAATATGTCCGCCGGTCACGCCGCCGAAAATGCCGTACTCGTGCTGCAGACAAGCCACATCCACGTTCGCAAAATTCAAAAAGTCGGCCGCCCGCCGATACGATGCCAACTCCTGCTCTTGGATCTCAAAGCGAACCTCGGGGGGATAGTCGTATCCACCTTCCACATCGTCCACCGGTACGACGACACATTCGATCGACGTATACTGGCTCTGTACCGCATTGCGCAAGTCGTGCGTGAACGTGGCGATTCCGCACTTTCGCGGCAAGTAATCGCCCACGAAGGCAATCTTATGTATTTCCGCACCGTTGTACATGAATGTTGCCGCCCTCCTATTAACTCATTTCAGCGCGCCGATCACGTCGGCTCGCGAAACTTCAACCACCGCACAATACTTGTCCGAGCGCCGTAGTAAATGAGCAATCGGCCGTTCTCTTCGACAACACCGGTTGGAAACACGACTTTATTTACAAAGCCCTCGTTTTCGAAGTCCCGCTGCGGTTCCAAGATGGGGCCGCGGCTCACTTTAGTTACACGAGCAGGATCGTCTTTGTCGAGCAGCATTGCTCCCGCACAATAGGCGCCAACTCCGCCTACGATTTCGGATCGGCGGTTGCCGTGATAAATCGCCAACCAGCCTTCGGGCACCGCGAGCGGCGGCGCCCCCGCACCGACGCGGCCATCTTCCCATTCACCTGCTCCCGCGAATAGATATTGATGTTTTCCCCAATGAATGAGGTCAAGCGAGCGCGCAATCCACATTTCCGGTCGGCAGAATGGCATGTCGCCGAGTGGCCGATGAAGGGCAACATATTCGCCCTTGATACGTTCAGGCAGCAACACGACGTCCTTGTTTTCGGGGCAAAAGATGATCCCGTGCCGCTGTAATGTCTTGAAGTCGGTCGTCGAAGCCAAGGCTGTTGCGGGACCATGCCGCGACACCGCCACGTAGGAGATGTAAAAGCGATCTCCTATCGGAGTAATTCGCGGATCTTCAATCCCAAACTCTTCCATTTCATTTGAAGGCAGGAAAGTCGTTCCTTCGAAGTTCTCCACTTTGCGTCCGTCGCGGCTCAAAAAAGCACGCAGGTGAGAGATGAAAGTCAATCGCACCAATCCGGTATGCAAATGGCGCACAACGCGCGGATCGTCGGCCGCTAGATGCTCGTTTTGAACCCAATCCACGACGTAGCCTTTGTCCGGCGACCAGCGCGGATGGGCCGTCCAGCCCTGCCGCGTTTCCCGTGGCCGTTCGGCCACTCGGGCGAGAATCACTGTCTGATTTCCGTATCGGACGACGCCCGGATTAAACACGCCAATTACTTCCCAGTCGGGATGACTCGGCTGCACGTCCGCAGGCCGTAATAACAAATGGGTGGCAAGGCGCTCGATCATGGTGATACTGAAGAACTCGAGACCATCAATGTCACCTATTGTGTGCGAGACGATCAGCCGCGCATGCCATTGCCACCGAATCGCGTCCGTTCACTTCCGTGGTCTTCCGAGAATGTATGTGGTCGTGCATCCACGCGACCTGGTCAGCCATGAACTCGCGCAACAACTCGCAATAGACACGCGACTTTTGCCGCCCTTCGCCCCAAAACAGCTCGAATTCTTGGTAGACGTCGTATTCGCGTCCGTGCCCTCGGCAATGACGATCCTTGGGGCTGTATGCCATCAGCGCATCGACTCGCGAACCGGGAAAAAGTTCGCACAAGGAACGCGTCGTTGCTTCGTCGGCAATGGCGTGGATTCGTGCGAATGTTGGCACCCATCCCGATAGCAGCAGGTCGCCCTGTTCGAACACCAGCCGCAGCTCCTGGCGATCCATTCGCCCGGGCTGATGGAAACCGTGGTAGAAATTTATGAAGACACCGCCGCGATACCGAACCGTACACTGCACTTGATCTTCGAGGGTCGTTCCGTCGCGGCGACTCGCCTGCGCGGCCACAACCTCGCCCGTGCCTAGCCAACCGGCAAATAAATCGAAAAAGTGCACGCCATGTTCAACGAAAATGCCTCCGCTTTTGACGCGGTCCCAAAACCAATGCTCGGCGGGCAAGTTTTCGTCCGACGCATAGTTTTCGAAGTAGCCGTGGAGCAGTGCGCCAAGCAAACGTCGTTCAATCAGCTCGCCGACGATGTCGAACAGCAGATTGTAGCGCTGCATTAAATTCGCGACAAGCAAGCGATCGTTACGCCGCGCAACGTCAATCAGCTCATCCGCTTGCTCGGGAGTTAATGCCAGCGGCTTTTCGCAAACGACGTGTTTGCCCGCTTGAAGCGCTTGCCGCGCTTGCTCGAAATGCAAAAATGGCGGTGTGGCAATGTAAACGAGGTCGATTTCAGGGCGTTCGAGTAAGCGATCGATTTGCTCGACGTCTTCCAAGCCGTAGCGCCTCGCCGCTGCCAGCGCGGCAGGGCGGGCCGTGCCAGCCATGCTTGCCAAGCGAATACCCGGCGTTTGCGCGAACTGTTGCAGTGCGAACAGGCCGAAGCCCCCGCAGCCAATGACGCCCAGCCCGATCTCCGTACCCATAGTCGCCGATACCGCGAAAATTGTGCCAGAATACGCTCAGTATAGCGGCTAAAGTTGCGGCGGGGCAGGGCGGCTTGAACTATGATTCGCTAACGACAGTATCGACGGTGCTCGTCTTTCATGCTTGATGCTTGCTCGTCCTCTGCCTTCTTGCGTCCCACACACCACAACATTGCGCCGATCAGCGTCGAAGCGCCAACGGCAGTGGCAGTGGCGGCCTTGCGTGTGACTTCGCCGCCGCTCTCACCTGAATAGCGGTTGTCCGTCTTAGCTTGTCGCAGAGGTTCAAACGCCCGATTTGCCGTTGGTACATTTTCCACCGCGGACGACTCCTCCATGCCGATATCGACCGCCTGATAGAAACCGACCGACGCCTCAATGCCAAGGCGCACATTCAGCATTTCGAGATGGTCGGCAGCCACGTTGGACAAATTGATCGGACTTGCGTTGGCGTCGCCGCTCGCTTGCAGAAGCACCATGCCGCCTTCGGCCTCAGCCAAGGCCACGTTCCCAAGCGTTCCAAACACCAAGTCCGCAATCCGTGCGTCCTGTTTAACGTTGGCCGCATCGTCATGCACCGAGGTGCCCGTGTTAGCCTCGCCCGGCAGCGAGTTTACATCCTTGAGGCTTTTCAGCACAGCTTCGACCGCAGCCTGCTCTTGTGCGACTGCGTCAGCAGAAGTTGCACGGTCATTGAAAATCGAGAAACCGTCCAGCCGCTGGAACTCGTCGAATGATTCTTCTCTTGACGCGGACCTATCGTCCGTTACCGTTTTGACCGACGACTGTTGTCCGCTCGAACTCGTACTGACGAGCAGCAATTGAGAGGCATACGATTGATCGGTGGAACTCATCGCGTTCGTTGGCACAAGCGCCGATGAAGTGAATTCGTGTGATAGCGCTTGCGTGGCGCTGCTCGGAATAGCAGCCAGCGCGCTCGATGGTGGCAATGCGTTCAACGCCGAATAGTTGGGTGCGCTCGGTGGTTCTGCAACATGGCTGGTTGCCGGTGGTTTAAGCGATTGCAGGGCCGAGCTTGGTGGCGGCGTGGATGAACTCGGTGACGACTGCGCGGTGGTTGCAACCGGATTGTTAACAGTTCCTAAAAAGAATACCCCGTTCGACGTGATGAGGAGATAGAACGTCGAGTTTGTACTCGATGTGACGCCTGGCGTCGGTTTGGATTGTGTCTGGGTTTGAACCTGACTTGTTTGTTGCGTCAGGCTTGAGTGCAGCGGAACTCCCCCGTCGTAATCCCACATTCCAGGCCCATCGCCAAGCCCGTGCATGGCGGCCGACTGATCGTGCAGACCGCTGTGCATCGGCTCCGCTAACTGCGAAGAACCCACCATGCTCGCTGAATACTGGGGTGGCGCAAACATGCCTGCCTCCAGTATTTCGAGTTGACCATAGTGTTCCATTCCCAGACCATACGCGCCGGGGCTCGTCGGCATTGGACCCACGGTCGCTGAAAGCATTGAACGATCTTCCAGCCGCTCGAATTGGCGGAGCCGCGTGAAAGGCGATTTCGCACCGCGTTCGCGGCGCCGCGCAGCCTTGGTCGAGAGCAACTTCTTCATTCGTTTGAGCATGTTACTTGCGTCCGTCGTCCCTTGGACCTCTGCGCATCCAGCATATCAAGTCATTTCAATTCACGCGACTGATTTCCGCCGGCCGCGCGGGAAGCGGGGCACTGAGGCCAAGCTTGGGGTCTTCGATCAATTGCCGAAATTCCGCCGAATCGGAGAGTTCCGACAAGGATGCATCCTTCAATCGCTGGGGCGATAAACCCTCGTTAAGGGCCTCGCGCAAGGCAACGACCGCCGCTTGCTGGCAGGCTATCTTCGTCGTTTCCACGCCGGACTTTCCCGACATTTCATGATTAAATCCGGCCAGTTCCTGAGCCACCGAAAACAGTCGCTCCGGTTGGCCCGGCCAAAGCTCTTTGCGCTTCATCACAACCTGCATTGCCTCGTCGAACTTTCCCTGGACTGCCAGATTGCGGGCGTAATTAAAATAGTGCCGACTCAGAATCGCGCGGAAAGCATCGTTGTTTGTACCTTTTTGCATCGCCAGAAGTTGAAAATGGATCGCTTGCTGATAAGCTGATGCGGCTTCCGCCAGCCGATGCAGCCGCTCGTGCAGCATTCCCAAATTGTTCCACACGCTGCCTTGATTGCTCAGCGTTTGCGTATCGGTGGGTTGGGTCGCCAATAACGTGACCTGCAACCGAACGGCCTTCTGAAACGATAATTCCGCCTCCGCGAAACGGTTGATGCGGCTCTGCACCATCCCTAGATTGTTGTAGCTAATCGCTAAATCGCGCCGATACGAAATGATCTTAGGCGACGTCTTCACTAAACTTTCTTGAAGCTGTATTGCGTCGCTGTAACAAACTTCGGCGCGTTGCCAATCCTTCGTGCGTGAGGCCAAGTAACCAAAATTGTTGTAGGTGCGTGCCAATTCGGCCTGATACGTTCGATTAACCTGATCGGTCTTCACGAGCTTGAGTTGTAAAGCGATGGCCTGTTGATAGGCATCCGCAGCACCCGTTGGATCAGAAACGTCCTGCAGCGAAGCAAGGTTATTGTAGCTCGCTGCCAGGCTATTCATCGCCATCTCGTGGTTTTCCGAAGTTTTAAGCAGCGATTGTTGTATTGCGATTGCTTCGTTGAATTCCTCAACAGCCGCCGGCTTGGATTGCATTTTTGCATAGACCAGACCGAGATTGTTATGCGTCGTACCCAAATCTGTGGCAAACTTGGACGACTTTGGGTTCGCTGAGACCAAGTTCTTCTGCAAGTCGCAGGCGCTTGAGCATCTCCAGCCCCTCGGCAGGTCGACCATCCTCGGCGATCAGAAGACCATGGTTGTTCAGCGTGAGCGCCAAGTTCTGCGCAATCTCGTCATTCGCAGGCTCACGCGAGAAGAGATTTTCCAATGCACTCTCCGCATTGGTGTACGCTTCTAATGCTTGCTTTCGGTCGCCAAGTTTCTCGTTTAAAGCTCCGAGTTTGCTCTCAGCTTGCGCTGCTTCGGTCGCAAATATGGGATTGTCGCCAACCTCCTTTTGGAACTTTTGATAATACTCAAAACTATCTTGCAGCATTTTCTGGCGCACACCTTCGGCGCCAGGAATCGCAAGCAATTGATTTGGATAGGTTTCATCGAACAGACCAAGCATTCCGCTCAGTTCCCGGACGTGATCTTGGTATTGGAGGATGGCGCGTTCATTGGCCACATTTTTCTCATGCGACATCATTACCGCAGCGGTAAGTGCGACGAACAGGACAGCGGCCGTCGTGTACACAACGCCGCGTCGCCGCTTGGCCCATTTGCCAACTCTCGAAGCCAAACTTGGCGGGCTGGCCAATATGGGGCGACCCTCTAAGAATCGCTCCAAGTCGTCTGCCAACTCCTTCGCCGAGCCATACCGCTCCTGCGGAAATTCCGCAATGCATTTCAAGACGATTGTTTGAAAATCGTGTGAAATGTGCCGGTTCCAATGCCGCAGCGGTTTCGGTGCCGGACGATTGCGCTCGAACAACTGCTGAAGTTCACCTAACTCGTCGGCCGGGTGGTGGAGCGTCGCCAGCTCATACATCGTCAACCCAAGCGAATAGATGTCCGAGCGTTGGTCGATCATCGCGGCCTGGCCACGCGCCTGCTCAGGGCTCATGTAACGCATCGTGCCGAGCACGTCGCCCGTTCGCGTGAGCCCCTGATTCTCGCGGCAGCGGGCCAATCCGAAATCGGTGACCCACAATTTGCCCTGGTCGTCCAACAGCAGGTTCGACGGCTTCACGTCGCGGTGCACAATTCCGTAGTCGTGGGCTGCATTCAGGGCTTCGGCTGCTTGAATCCCCAATCGCGCCACGACGCAAATGTGATCCGCCGTTTCGCTCGCTCGCATCGGAAGCGAGGTGTCAATGCCGCTTACGTGCGTCGCAGTTGATTCACATCGGCTGCCGATTCGCTGACTGTTGTAAGTGAGTGCGTTATTCGGTACTGTGGCGTCGCTCGCCCTAGTACTGCCCGTTCGCAGCGCACCGAGTAAACTCGTGAGCGATTGCGCTTCGATGAACTGCATCACGTAATAGTGAACACCGTTCTCTTCGCCAATCGCGAACACCGGCACAATGTTGGGGTGCTGCACTTGGGCCGCTGCCTGGGCCTCGTTTTTGAATCGCCCGATTTGCTTGGCATCGTGTGCCGATGTAAAAGGCAGCACCTTCAATGCCACTCGCCGCCGCAAGGAAACCTGCCACGCCTCGTAGACCACCCCCATACCGCCGCGGCCGATCTCGCGGACGAGACGATAATCGCCAATCGTCCGCAGTGCCGGAGGAACACCAATATCCGATTTCGCAACACCGCCGAGCACTTGTCCCGGCGCTACTGCCACGGCATGAAACAAATTGAGACCACTGAGATAACCGCGCAGTTGTGCGGCGTCCTCCGGATGCCGTGTAAGCAACTCTTCCGGGCTGATACACTCGCCCTGCTCGATCGCGACGAGATAATTGTCCAGGATGCGGGCTAGCCGCTCCTGGTCTGCCGGTGCAGCCTGCGTCCTTGTAGATTCCGAGTTCAAGTCAGGCCTCGCTCGATTCCTCATTGCGATATACCGATCGCAGCTTTTCGATCGCCCGCAACCATAGCATTCGTGTTGCTCCGACTGAACGGTCGATCCGGCGTGCAACTTCGTCGAACGCCAGGCCTTTCAGGTTTCGCAGGACAAGCACTTCTCGATAATCGTCCGGCAATTGCGCCAAGCGGTCGGCCAGCACCACGGCTTCTTCGCGCTGCTGCACCGCCATGCTGGGGCTTTTAGTGCTCGCAGGCACGAGTGCAGCCAACTGAACGGTCGAATGTTCCATCGCAGCGCCGATCCGTTGCATCGACACTTCACGCCGCACATCTCGCCGCGCTGCTAGCATATGCTGTTCGACAAACTTCGCCAAATTGTTCACGAGAATTTGCCGCAGCCAGGCCAGGAATTCTTGTTCAGTCGTTCCACGAAATTGACCAAAGTTCTTATGTGCCCGCAGCATTGTTTCTTGAACGACATCCGAGGGACTCACCCGCGGCTGCAATCGCTTCTCGATCTGCATTGACGCCAAAACCGTCAAGTAGTTGCGATACTGCTGCAGCAAGGAGCCAAGACTGCTCTTGCTGCCTCTGCGGGCGCGGCCAAGCAGATCACGCGCACTCGACACACCAGAAGCCTCGCCGTCAGATGACTTCCCGGGCCGTGGCTGCCCGTGATGGGACCTGCTGCTTTTCATCGCATTTTGAACTTCGGTCGTCACAATTTCCATTATGGTCTGCCAAAGCGGTTTCTGCGCGGGTGAATAACCCTCCAACGGGGGACCGATTTTCGCAGCCAGCGCCACGCAATTTTTTTCAGAATGACCGCCCTTACCGCAGATCCCCCATTGAAAAAGCCAGCAAACATGTGGAGTGTCAGGCGTGGAACCGAGGCACCATGGTTTTTAACGTCTGCAGTACCGTGGAGTGCCGGCTAATCCTCCTTGCAATTGTCGTTTTGGCCATCTTTTGACCGGCAACGTGGCGCAACGCCTTAGACTCCGGTCCAGGTACTTAATGGGCGAAATGAAATTTCACATCCGCCTTCAAAGCGCTGGACAACCGGTAGTCGCTAAGTGGCCTAATGCGTCATTTTTGCATTCGGAGGCTCCGCGGCCAGTGGCAACCCGATCCATCTGCGGCGCAAGACGGGGCTGGAACAGGACTAACGCACCGCGTTGTAGGAAGAGGCAAGCATGTATACACATCGATGCTCCCGATTTGAAGCCTTGGAAAAGCGATTGGCACTCGCGGTTACGGCCGCCGTAACCGACGGCAATCTTGTGGTCAGCGGCGATGCCGACGGCGCTGTCCAAATTGTGGCTGTAAGCGCCGGTTCTTTTGAAGTTCTCGATAACGGAGTGCTTATCGCCGATAGCACGACGCTCACCGGCTTCACGAACGATATCAAGATCAATATCGACGCTACTGCCGGAGCGGACGACACGGTGTCGCTCGATCTTAACGGAGAGAGCGTCGATCAGGTGTACGCGAACCTCGGCAATGGCGCGAACTCATTTACCCTTACGAACGGCAGCGCGAACAGCTTCGTTTACCGTGGTGGCACTGGCGCCGACAATGTGGAACTCGATACGTTGATCAGCGGAAACGCCAACGTGACGCTCGGCAACGGCGATAACAGCCTCATCGTCGATGGCACAGTCAGAAATCTGAGGGTTCGCGGTGGCAGCGGTGCGGATGCAGTCACGATCGCGGCCGGCGCTTCGGTCACGAACAATTTCTCCGCTTGTCTCGGCAACGGCGACAACAGCCTTACGGTAGACGGCAGCGTCGACGGCAACCTACGAGTCGCAGCCGGCGCTGGTGCAGACACGGTTTTATTGGCCGACACTTCGTCGGTCGGCAACAACGTCTCCTTGAACCTGGGCAGCGGGGACAATAATGCTACGGTGGACGGCTCGATTGGCGGCTCGTTGAAGTTCAATGGCCGTGAGGGAGATGACACGCTTACACTCGACGCAACCGCGACGGTTGCTGACACCGTGTTCGCCCGGCTTGGCGCCGGCGACAACGTGTTCGTCCACGAAGGAAACATCGCCGGCAATTTAAACGTGGTGAGCAAGAACGCGGATGATAGCCTCACGGTTGCGGACACAGCGGTCGTCGGCGGCACGACGAATCTCGGTGCCGGCGAACAACATGGCAACGGTCACGATCACGAAGGCGGTCATGAGCATGGCGAAGGTCATGGCTGCGGTGACCACATGAATTCCGATACGAGTGATTCTGACGACACGACGACGACTTCCACAACCACGACGAGCGCATCAAGAACGGCCTCAAAATCAGCAAGTTCCACTGCTGCTTCGCGGATCGCTACGGCCGTCCGGTTGCTGCGTCGCCGCTAATTCTAGCGGCAAGAACGCCGTCCGTTCTCTCCTGGGACGAGAGCGGCGGTGCGTGTGCGAGTTGTCCGCCAGTGCCCATTCGCGGCAACTTCGCACACGGCCGCCGCTCTGCGTCAAGCCGATACTACCTACTAGCTTATGGTGGTGATATTGTTGCAATCATAGCTATTTTTCATCACCCAACCGTGACAATTGTGCTGTCATCCGGTCTTATAGAGTGAAGCTGAGATCTATCGTCCTGGTTTGGCGTTGCTAACGCCGCAGGGGAGGGACGGTCGGCTGCACATAGGCGGAATATTGCCACGCTCTTCTGGCGACTATTAGGTCCACTACTTTTTTTCGGCTTCGCGGTCGGGGCGGGGCAGGACCAAGTCGCAGGCCACGTTCGGTTACGGAACAGAGGAGAATTCTATGTGGTTCAAAATCCGTAAGGGGCGCTCCCGGTACGCGCGCAAACGACGAATGATCGAAATGCTGGAAGCCCGCCAGATGATGGCAGCCGACACACTAGGGCAGCCGTTACTTAGCATTTCGAATCCAACTGCCATCGTTGCTGTCCGTACATACGACGGCAGCGACAATAATCTCGCAAATCCTCAATGGGGAAGCACTGACGAGCAATTGCTCCGCGTTGCTGATGCCGCTTATACGGACGGCGTTTCTTCACTTGCTGGCGCCGATCGCCCCGATGCTCGAACAGTCAGCAACGAATTAGCAGCGGATGTCTCCGAAACAGCGCTTAACGACCGCGATATGTCGGCATTCATTTACGTATGGGGACAATTTGTCGATCACGATATCGATCTCACCGAGCCGCCCACTACCGGCGCCGAGGAAGCCGACATCGCTGTTCCCATCGGTGATCCGCAGTTCGACCCTGATAGCACGGGCACACAAACGATCGACTTCACGCGCTCGCGTTACGATACGGCGACTGGAACCAGCACGTCGAACCCACGCGAGCAAATCAACGAGATTACTTCTTGGATCGACGGTTCTATTGTGTACGGATCGGATAAAGCGACCGCCGACAGCCTGCGGACCTTCGTCGGAGGTCAACTGAAGACCAGCGCCGGCAATCTCCTGCCGGTGGATTCCGATGGCAGTTTTCTGGCCGGTGACGTGCGAGCTAACGAAAACGTCGAGCTCACTTCGATGCAAACGCTCTTCGTTCGGGAGCACAACCGTATCGCGACGCAACTTGCTCAGCAACATCCTAACTGGACGGACGAGCAGATTTACCAACAGGCCCGGGCGATGGTCGGCGCGGAAATGCAAGTCATTACTTACAAAGAGTTTCTGCCGGCGCTGCTGGGCCAAAATGCACTGAGCAAGTATCGCGGTTATGACCCCAACGTCGATCCCAGCATTGCGAACGAGTTTTCCACCGCAGCGTTCAGACTCCACACGCTTGTCAACGACGATGTGGAGTTCTTCGGCAACGATGGCACTGCCATGCGCGACGAAGTCTCGCTCAGCCAGGCATTTTTCAACCCAGACTTGCTGAAGGAGACCGGTATCGACAACATCTTGAAGTATGCGGCATCAACGCTCACTCAAGAAAACGATGTCCTGCTTGTCGATAGTCTGCGCAATTTCTTATTCGGAGCGCCAGGGCAGGGCGGCCTTGACCTCGCTGCGCTCAATATCCAGCGCAGGCGCGATCACGGTCTGGCCGACTACAATAGCGTTCGCGAAGCATACGGACTGCAACGCGTCACGAGCTTCAGCCAAATCTCCTCCGATCCGCAGGTGCAGCAGACGTTGCAGTCGCTGTACGGTTCGGTCGACAATATCGACCTGTGGGTCGGCATGATGGCCGAAGACCATGTCCCTGGGGCATCGGTCGGTCAGCTTGCCCGTACGATCATTGCCGATCAATTCGAGCGGCTTCGCGATGGCGACCGCTTTTGGTACCAACGCCAATTCTCTGGCAAAGCGTTAGCGGATTTGGACCAAACGACACTCGCCGATGTGATCAAGCGCAACACCGCCATTACGAATTTGCAGCGAAACGTGTTCGTCATGAGTGCCGAGGTGAACGGCCAGGTGTTCGCAGACACCAACGCCAACGGGCGGCAAGATAGGCGTGAAATGGGCATTCCTGGCATCGAACTGCAGTTGTTGAACGATGAAGGCGGGGTCGTCGCAACGACCCGCACTGGCCGCGACGGCCGGTATCGCTTTACATCCTTCAGCGAAACGGGCGAGTATACCGTTCGCGTCGTACCGTCAGCGCGTTTGAACACCGCTGCCACGGATCGCGCGGTGCTGGTCTCGCGAGGCGAACTCACCGTGGGCAATGTGAACTTTGGTATGCAGCCAGTTAGGCGCGGAAATTCCAGGGGCCGCGCAATGGCGACCAACTGGTCCAATTCGCCCGCGGCTCGAGATGTAGTGTTTACCGCCATGAACTCAAATAACTTTGGTTCGCTGAGCGGTCCTCACGCGTCTCGACGACGGCGATAACAGCCTCAGAGTAGATGGCAGCATCGACGGAAACCTACAAATCGGCAGCCGGGGGCGGAGTGTGGTCGAGTTTTTCTGTCGATTTGAGCAAAGTGCGCAAAATTCCCCCTCGGGATTTTGCGCACTTGCCCTTGGGCACCGGCAACACGTAACAGAAGCGCAAAACTCCCCCTCGGGAATTTGCGCTCCTGTAGCGATTTGGACACACCGAATGGGTCTATCGGCTGTCCGCCGTCGGCCAGCGGTCGGGGGACGGCGATTCTGTTTGTCAAAGAGCGGAGGCGGATACACGGCGCGGCAAGGTGGCGCAGGTCGGCGCGCGGTGAGCGGCCGATGCTTTGTATCTATCTCTGTGAATACTAAACGTGCGTCCACTATACCGGATCTGGAGCGGAAGTCAACAGTCAGAAATGGGCCACTTTTCAGAATTGAGTTTGGAGCTAGGTGGACCGGATTGCGGGTAGCGCCGGTTCTTGAACCGGTGCCGCGTGAGCGGTGAGAGGCCGCGAGCAGCTGGGCACATCGTCATCGAAGAAAACAACTCGGTTCGGCTCAATAGCAGGTCTGGAACATATATGGCGGAATCCCCTATATTGCAAAGCGAGGAAGCTGCCTGGCTAACCGCAATCACCCAAACATTGCTAGAGGCTGGAAAGGCGGTTGAAGAAGCATCACCAGGAATGTTTTTGAGGTAAAGATGGCAAGTGCCGAAATAAACTGGTCGGAGACACTTTGGCTTGCCGCTCGTAACGACCCATTGGCGATGGAGCGACTAGCTGACATAGCAGCGAGCAATCCGTCGCATTGCTCACGCCTGCTACGCGAGTTCATGTTGTCAGAACAGCACGTTGACGAAATGGGCACGTGTGATCTACTCAACTTACTGTTACAAATCGACGGCCTCTCGACCGTTGAGAACTGGATATTGACGGAGTGGCCCAGATGTAGGACGTCGGCGCGACGAAAAATATGCTATTGGTCCTATCTCGGCAACGGCATGCCAACGAATCTGGCTCGTTTATTGTTCGATCATGAATCAAGTTCCGTATGCGACCGTCACCTACTTGCCGCAGGACTCGCGGCAAGCGCCGTGGAACGACGTGCGCAATCTTTGGTGATGCAGTTGCTGCCTCGGATCGGCGAATATGGCGACCCTGTAAGACAAAACGCGCTAGCTGATTTCCTAAAATCGGCGCAAAAGAGCTTCGCCGCCTCTCAATGCAACAAACCCTAATCGTGTCCGTTCGGCGTTCCACTCGTGGCCGAGGCGACACAAGTCGTGCGGCTTGTGCAACTGGGGGCCGATGCCGGTTACGACTCAGAAGGCAACCACGAGTTCGCCCGCGACGAGCATGGCATACGCACGATCATCCCCGCCAAGCACGGCCGGCCGACCACCAAGCTGCCCACCGGCCGCTACCGCCGATTGATGAAAGAGAGGTTCGACCGCGAAGCCTATCGCCGTCGCTCACAAGTGGAAACCGTGATCTCGATGATCAAACGTCGCCAAGGCGCTCACGTCCACGCCCGCTCCTACCACAGCCAATGCCGCGAACTCCGCTTGCTCGTTCTCACCCACAACATCATGATTCTTGTGGTTATCGAGGTTTTCTACACAGCCGGTCAGAACTATTTTCTCTAATTGGGGCATCGACGATCCTCAGCCGGGACAATCGAGAAAAAAGTTCTGACCATTTTCGACTTCTTACTTGGTGGCATTTTCCATCCGATACTCGTCAAGCGACATTTTGCGATTCGCCCAGTATGCATCGTCGCGGAATTCGAATTTCGTGGGCTCATACTTGCCGACGAGATCGACCCGCGCGCCCTCCTTCGGAATCTTGTCCTCCATTCCTACGCACCAGTAAACCGCGTTCACGAATAGTCGCCGCGTGGCTTCGTTCAGCAGATCGACCGAGGCGCCCATTGTGGTTGCGAATGCTTTCCCACGATTGCCGCCGGGAATCGCATACGTTCTCACCCACGCCACGGGCATCATCGGGATTATTCTTCGGTCCACTCACGGCCGGTCCGTCATCAGGCCGCATTCCATAAAAGCGGTCGTTCGGATCGAAGGGGCCTTTGCGGGCCGTCACCTCCCCCAGCACAAGCGGCTGCGAATCGCCGGGCAACGGCAACCGTACGGCGTATACATCGGTGGAGCACCAGATCTCACCGTTCTTGATGCCACGCAAAATCGGGTTATTCGCAGCGCCGGGTGCAATGATGCCGCGCGTACTTTCGTTTTTATGGTTGCCGTGATGATTGACCCAGGTCTCACCAAGCACGACGCGACCGAAGCCGCCTTCCCAGTCCTTGATTGGGCCCGCATACGTGTCGCCGTAGTATGCCCACTTCGAGTTAGGTGCCGGTAAAAATGCATGTGTCGCCGTGCGGATGCCGAACACCGGCTTCCCGGCCTTTAGGTAGTCGTCGATAAGCTGCATTTGATCGTCTGGCAAGTCGCGCCGCCGCATGAAGATAATCATCAGATCGGCGGTCTTCAGCGCGTTCAGCCCTGGAATGTTTTGTCTATAATTTGGATCGACCAGCCCGGTCTTCGGATCGATGGCGAACAACACGGTGCAGTCAAATCCATGTTCGGTGGCCAAAATCTTTGCGAGTTGGGGCAGCGCTTCCTCCGACCGATATTCCTCGTCGCCGGAAATTAGAACGATATGTTTGCCCGCTCCTGGCCCTTCCCCCCCTTCGTAATGCACCCACGGTTCCGCCCCTCTGGTGCGCCCCATAATTAAAATGAGAGCAAGGAGACCTAGTGCATATTCGCGTTTCTTTACAAGTGGGAACCGCGCCTGGATTATAGCTCGACTCAACATGCTGACGTACCCGTTTGATCTTTTCGCCGGTTAGCGCACAATGTACCCTTCGTCACAATAAATGAGAGATCGGGTTCACGACAAGTCTCGGAATTATTACTCAATGAAGAATCAAGGCAGAAAAACTCAGCAAGTGCTGTTTCTATGCACCGGGAACTACTACCGCAGCCGATTCGCGGAGATCTATTTTAACTGGTTGGCGGATCAGCGCGGCCTGTTGTGGATCGCTGAATCACGCGGCCTCGCGCTCAATGTGTGCAATAATGGACCCATTTCGTATTATACAGTGACTTTTCTCAAATCGCGCGGCATCCGTTCAGAAGCTTACGATCGATACCCACTTCAGGTAGGCGAAGCCGATCTCGTGGCGGCGGACCGCATTGTCGCAGTCAAAGAGACTGAACATCGGCCCGTATTCGAAACCAACTTTCCTGCTTGGGGCGATCGAATCGAGTATTGGCAGGTCCACGACATCGATTGCGCCACGCCTGGCGTCGCCATTCCGCAGCTTGAGCAAGAGGTCATTCGGCTTATCGAACGGCTGGCGACGCAACGGATGATCGCCTAATAAGGATCTTAGACGCTTCCTACGACATCAGCCCCGGTCTTGTCCAAGGTTCATCGCTTTGCCGGTGTTGTGAGATTCTGTCTCTGGCCGAGTTGGGATAGATGCGAATCGTTGGAGTGAAATCTCAAATTCAATCGGAGACGACATGCCCAAGCAGAGCGCGGGCTTAGTTATTTATCGACAGCGTGTCGAACACATTGAAGTGTTCCTGGTGCATCCTGGCGGCCCGTTCTGGTGCAATAAAGATGACGGCGCTTGGTCGATTCCGAAGGGTGAGTTCGCACCGAACGAAGACCCGCTCGAGGTCGCCCAGCGAGAGCTTCTTGAAGAGACGAGCCAAAAAGTCGATGGGCCATTCACGCAATTGCGTCCCGTCAAACAGCGCGGCGGCAAGATCGTCCACGCCTGGGCTGTCGCCGCCGACTTCGAATTGGTGGACCTAAAGAGCAATACATTCACGAAGGAATGGCCGCCGCGATCAGGAAAGGCCAAGGAGTTTCCTGAAGTCGATCGCGCGGAATGGTTTGATTTTGAGACAGCAATGCAAAAAATCAATGCGGGACAGCGCGAATTCATCGCGCAACTCGAATCGCTTGTCAACGCTTAGCGATATCGCCTAATGGCGGGGCCTTGATGGCCAAGGCCGTGCTGTCGTCGAAATGATGGCACAACTGCAGAGGTCACGGCCAGCTCAATCAGTTTCCGCGAGCCGGACCTCGCGACGGGTTGTCTAACCGCAGCAAGTTGGCGTTCGGTCTAGAGTGCGTTTCACTTCGGTGTAGCGTCTGGTTCGTCGATTTTCCCGAGGATTCCGTACAATCGAACGCAAAGCGTCCGTGCGACACGCACTAATTGTGCTTGGTATGTGCCACCTGCGCAAAGTCGTAAGATGTGGATTCACGTCCAACTCAACCTTGATCCGCTCGCTCCAGAGACTATCAGCCTGAAGCACTACGCGTATGGATGGGAAGATCACCCCACTACCTGACCTTGGCGGCGGGCGAAATGGTCGGGATCGCCGCGTTCGCGCATCCAGGCGGCTGCCCGCCAGCGGCTGGCCGCCGCTTTGCGGATGGCCCGCGGCGGGCTGAGCTGGGCCTGGAGCCGAGCGTCGCGAAACCGCCGGCCGAAGTCCGGATTGCGGGCGGCCTCGCGGCGAATGGTGTTGGGCGCACACTCGACGTAGTTGGCGGCCGCCTGCAGGCTGCACCCGGCCGACAGCAGGCGCAGACCTCGCGCTGCTTCCCGTCGTCGAGCACTCGTTCTCGTCCGCGGGGCATGGGTGGCTCCTCTAGGAAAGGCGGATAATGGCTGTCAGCTTTCGGCCGATAGCCGATAGTTTGGTCCCAGCGAAACGGATGTACAGTAGATCGCAAGAGGCCATTTTTGGCCGTGCGTCGGGGGCGTGGAGCAAAGAGCAGGGAGCGGCAATTGTAGTGCCTTCGAAAAAAAGCGCCCCTCGTTTTCGTACGGAGAGCCGGCTGTAATCTAATTGCGCATCTGCGATTTCGGATATCACATTGGCCTCCAAGGCGAAGTACACGCAGTCCGGACACCAGCTCCGCGTCTGCCCAATGCGCAGCGAATGGCACTCGGCGAACCTCTCCGTACTCCGGCGTGTCTTTGACCGACCCCGATCAGGACCGGTCGAAATGGAGAACCACCCGCTGCGTGCCCTCGGATGGAAGCCCTGCTTTGAGCAGCAAGTCGCTCCGGACGTATTGGAGACGGCGCTGCAGGGGACAGAGCTGCAGGAGACGGTGATCGTTGCCCGCGTATCGGCTCACTTCGGCAGCCAGGTGCTCGTCGTGGCGCTCGCGGCGAGTTCCGGATTCCGGCGCAGCTGGCGGAGTCGACGGCAGGGCTTTCGATTGGTCTTGGCATCTCCATTTGTAGTTCAAAAGGTCTGCGCAACGACGAATTCATCGGGAAATCTCGAACCGGGCACTAACGGTTGTCGCGAACATAGTTCGGCGCGGCGCAAAGGAAAGCCCTCGTCGTCAGTCAGACGGCTCTCGGCAGCAATGCATCGACGCTGTCGAAACGACCATCCAACCGATTCAAGGCGTACAGCGCGAGGCCGAGAAAACACGCATAGAGCACGCCAATCTTCTCCGGCCAAATTGACGCGGCGCCCACCACCCCTGTAAACGTCATTAGATCGACGATGCGCGCACTGGTGCGCGTCGCATCGGGACATGAGAGGAGCACAGCGCCCGGGTTGCGAATCTCTTTCCACATTTTGAGCAATGCGGCGCCGACGATGAGGATGCCGGCAGGCACAAAGATCGCAATGCGAGCTGGCGGCCAAGCATACTGATCTATGGCTTTCGCGTCGTACAGCCCCAACAGAATTCCTACCTGAGCAGAGGCACCCCATGTCATGATGAACACCAGCAGAAATGCGCTATAGACGAACGAGATTCCTCGCTTCCGATCCACAACCCTATTCGAGTATCGCGTGGACTGGAATAAGGCGCCGATATAGAGTAACCCTAAAAGGATGCCGACCGTACAGAATGTTTCGCGAGCCATCACATAGATGACAAGAAACGCGCCTAGAGCCATCGAAAGCGTCTCAGACCATTGCTGAAATGTCGAGACGCCTTCGTAATAACTCGCTTCACGATCCTCCTCGACGTGTCGGATCACCCAATACAGGACGATCACGTAAAGCAGGCCCAAGTTAAATCCCGACTGGAGCTCCCACATTTTCCACCAATCGATCAAGCCCGGCGCGTACACATAACCCAGGCACCAGAGCGCCGCCAGTGGAAAACCGATGCCGAAGCCAATGCCAATTGCCAACCCCGCCAATAGCGTGTACCGATCGCGTTGAATTGCCGCGATCATCAGCGCACCCATCCACCAGCCGACGACGATCGCATTCTGCGAATTGGTATAAACTGTCCGTCCGAGGTGACTCCCCAGTTCGCCCGCGAACAGACCGAGTTGATCTTCCGGAAAAAACAACCACTCGGCAACGAGCAGCAACAGCACGATCACCGTTCCGACGCCGCATAGGGAAACCGATCGAGCGGTCCAACCCGACTGGAAGACTTTCGTTGTGCCAAACCATACCAGTACACTGAGCAACGCGCTGGCGAGCCAAATAACAATCATGATCCTCTGCGTGTTCGCTGCCGTGGCCGGATCGATCACGCCGTCCGCTTTGGCGATGTAGACACCGAGATCCCAATTCGGGAAGAACAGCCACGGCCACGTTTGCACCGCAAGCCGCGCGTAGTAGTGCAACCCCTACCGGGACAGCCAGTCGGGCCAACCAGACTGCAAGCGACTTCCTGCCGGCGAGAGCCCAGCCCAGGACCACACCCCCTAGGGCGCCCCAACCAACACCGCAGATTGCAAGCCATGCATAGCCGATCCAGGGCGCGACTGGCATGATCTGGTCGCCCGCGTTGAACCCGCCGCGAATCCATGAGACATATTGTCCATAGCCGAGTTCACCGCCGAGCGCGATTCCCAGACCTAGCCACAACGGAAGGCCCCGAGCATCAATGCCTTTTCGCCAACAGACGTACCACCACAACATGCCCCAGGTCATCCCCGGAACGATTGCCCCGTCGATGCCGCTCCAGCCACTCGTTCCGCGAATCGCCCAGGTGATGGCCCCCATGCTCCCGAAGAGCAGCATGGTGAGCAGAATCTCGCCAATCGCATTGCGGTCTTCTCGGTGTCGTTGATACGTTCGCTGATCTCCGATGTCCATGATTGAGTAGAGCGAACGTGAACGGAGCGAGTGAATAATGAATAGTGTGACTACTGCTTTAATAACCAAACCTCGGCGACGTGAGAATGCATTTGCCAATTAAGTTGCGACTCGTCGACCGGATCCCAGGTCAATTTCAGCGCGCCATCGGCGGTCAACTCGGCCGGCACCGCAAACTCCTGGAATTGTCCGATCTGTTTCGCGCGCTTGGTCACGGCCAGCCGCACTCCATCCCCCCGTAGCGGCGATTCACCTTGCCCGGTTAGCCGAACTGTATAACGGGCGTCCGGATCCAAACCATCGTAAACGACCCCTTCCGGCCAACGCATATGGTGCAACCAAGCCAGCCGGCGGCGGCTTTTGCCCTCGTTCACCCAGGAGTGTCCCGGGATCTCGTGACGCCGGCCCTCGGGGTCGGTGTTGGTGTCCTCACAGTGAATCACGCGCGGTGATTTTCCCACATTTCCTACGTCATCATAAAAGCTACCAGGCCCAGGGTCTTCCCACGTTCGAATAATCTTCAGTCGAGAGAGTCTCTCCGGCTCGCTATTCAATTTGCGGATCTTCGCGAATTCATCTTCTAGCCACCATCGATCGTTGAGTGGTCGATCGACGAAATCCATCACGCAGCCACGCTCTGCGCCGCTGCCGCCGTAGCGGTCTACGCTGGTCTGATAGCCGATCGAATCGAACAGCGAGTCGGCCAACTTATCCAAGCGTGCTCTCCAGCGCCGTCGGCGCGGCTTTTCGACAGCCTGATTCAACATTTTCTCGGCAAGAAGCGTCGAGGTGTTGGCCCCAAGTTCAGATGCTTGTTCAAGAATCTGCATCGCTTCACGTTCTAATTGACTTTCGTAGATTAGACGATGGCGGGTGTATGCGTCGTAATACGCCCGCATGAGATGTTGTTGGAATCGCCAATTCTTGAGCAGCTTCGGATGAGACTTTTCCAACCGCTGCCATAAAGTCAACACTCCGTCAACGCTGGCGTTTTGAGCCAGGCTTCCGCACCAATTGTTTTCGAGCCCCAATAAGCCATCCGCCATCTCTTCGGCAACGTTGGCGCCGAAATGAAAACGCGAATATTGGATGAGCATGTCTCGTACATCTTGTCGCGAGTCCCAGCCCAGCATGCTCCATACTGCCTTGTTCACGTCGTCGTTAATGCCGTCTGAGTAAGTCACAAACCCATCGGTATGCGGCGCGAAACGGCGAAAGATTGTCGCGTAGGAAACCGGCCGAGGGTTCGTCGGTTCTCGCCCCAACGTCAGGGCGTAGGCGGGGTCCCACCAACCGACGGGAAATTGGCACTCGACTGTATGCGTGATATCGGGGTACCAGCGCACCGGATAGCGGCGTGGCAATCGCCGCCGTGTCTCGTCAATTGGCAGCGCGGAGGTATCGGCCACGATCCCGCCAAGCCAATCGGGCTGTTTTCGCAAGACGTAGTCCATCACGTATTGCACCTCGCGCTCGTCGAAATACTGCAAGGAAACCCAGATCTTTGCTTTGGGATGATGCTTTGCCAGCAGCTGAGCAAGATCCTTCATAAAAGGCAGCACCAGTTCCGGCGGATTGTCGCCTGGGTCGCCGCCCGGAACAAACACGGCATCCAACCTCGGTGTCGATCGATAGAATTCTTCGTGCCGTTTGAGTTCCTCCTGGCGAAGCACCTGGTCTGTCAGAGAAAATTCCACGGGCGTCCAAACCCAGTAGTCAACATCGTAGCGGCGCAGATTTCGCCAATCGTACGATTCATTTGCTGACGCGAGAGCTGCATCAACTTATTCACACGCGTGTCTTGAAACGGAATGCTCTGGACACAATTCATGCCGAACACAATCTGTTCGCGGACGTACTGATCGTACTGCTCGCGCGACCAAGCGTCATAGGTGTTCGACCGCGCGCGGTATCCCAGCTCGTGACCGCGAGCAGGATATTCTGGTGCGGTAGCCACTCCGAACGATGGATCGAGCCTAATTTCACCTAAGTCACAGCGGAGTGCGCGAGCAAGCGCCCCACCCCAAACATCGCGCCGCGCGAGTCGGCCCCGACCACGAATACACAAGGCGGTTCATTGTCTTTCTCGGGGGCGATTTGAACGACAAATCCCTCCGGCCGCGCTTGCGGCAGATTCTGACCCTCAGCGCGCGGCACTCGACCTGACCAAGGAGCCTGGCTTTTCCGTGTGGTGACCGCGATTACCGATCGCGCGGTTGTCGGCCAATTCTCTTGAACAGTCAGGTCGATGTTGGTCCGCTTGGCCACCTCTTCGACCAGGATCGTCGCCGCCATTTTTTCGGCTTGGCCGCGCTCACCTGGGGACACGACGACCACGGCTTGTGAGAGATCCAACTGCTGAGCGGCCGCTCGTAGATCAATATTTTCTGGTAACATAGCACAAAGCGTTATCCACCCGACGGTGCTGAGTCGAGCATAGCCCATACCGATTCCTCCGACCTATTTTCGCGAGAGCTCGTCAACATTATACGAAATTGTTCGAATGGACGTTGTTTCGTCTGCACGCGCGCCCCGTTGGCATGAAGATACGCTGAAATGATCTGCCATTCCACGAATCCGCGTTGCGTTCGACTGTCTGACACGCACACTTTTCCTGTGAGCCCCGGAAAGTGACCGTAATTCGGAACACAGCCGTCTATTGACCTGGAGGTCTGCGCGTGTCCGTAGACCTTACCGGTGTCAGATGTGCCGCCCCTTTGCGCCACATGTCGAACCCCTATTTGGCCTCCGCTGTCAAGAGAGCGTACGGGATCTGGTCCCGTTTTTTCTGGCTTTGTTGACTCGCTTTTTTGGTTGGGTCCCGAGTGCGTGTGCCTCGGCGGCCTCTGCAGTGTCAATGAGCGGCTCGAACGGGTATTGGCGAAGTGACTCGGATCGAAACGGCTTTCGGACTGCGCGTGCGTTTCTCACTTGCAGTTACATCAAGCCAATCGGCGTGATGCACTCAAACCCCTATCCGACGGTCGGCCCCGGCCGGCAGGGAGCTGGCCGAGACAGTGGCACGAACGGCAACATCGCCGTCCTTGAGTGTGCCACGCCGTAGAAGCACATCGTTTCCCTGAGCACCGTCCATTCATACTTGGAGTTCATCCCACGCTTGAAGGTAGGAGTCTTAGTTCGTGTTGGGCTCGGGCCAGGGGCAATCACGCCTTTTCGAATCCATCATCAACTTTCGCATCATCTATAAGTGTGGGCGCCGGCGGCGGTCCAATCCGACCGAGCAGGTTCTGGGTCTGACGCTATCCAATATCGCTTGGGAAAAAACGCCTGATCCATTGTGTGACCTGAGTTCGTCCTAGCGGCTCCACCGCCGGCCCCGCTTAGCTGGCGAAGAACTTCACCGCATCAAAGGGTTCCTTTCGCTTAAGCATCTGATAAACGGCGCGGGCGATCTTCCGCGCCAGCATCGTCATGGCTCGCGCCTTGCCGTACTTCTTCTCCTTGCGTTTCAGGAATGCCTTGGCGTCGTCGCTGTTGCGAAGCATCCAGAGGACCGCTTCCGAAAAAGCCCACTTCAAGTGCACGTTACCGATCTTGGCGCCACCGTGTCCGGTGACCTTGCCGTCGCTGGTCTGCTTCGGCGTGACCAGCCTGGCGTACGACAAGAAATCTCCGACGCTCGCGAAACGGTCGATCGTGTGGATCTCGTACAGCAGCACTAACGAGAGGATCTTGCCGATGCCAGGGATTGTTCGCAGTAAGCGGCAAGCCCGGGGATCATGCAACGTGGCCTGTCCCACGAGGTTCGTCTCCAGTTGCTTCAGGAGCTGGTCGTAGTGTCCGACCGTTTTCAAGTCGGCCTCGACGCTGAGTCGCACACTCGGCTGCTCAAAACGATCGAGCACGTCGCGGTTGCTGGCATACTGCAGCATCTTCTCGAACGGATCGTGATTGTACTGCTGGTTAGTCAGCTGCACGTGCGCCAACAACTCGCTGCGGCGTCGGACAAGAAACATTCGGCGTCGGACCAAGTCGCGGGTGGCGCGCATCTCACGTGGGTAGACATAGCTCAGCGGAAAAGTTCCGCCCCGCATCAGCCGGGCGATCTTCTCGCTGTCGAGCTTATCGTCCTTCTTCTTCCCTCCATGAATGGCCTTCATGTACAGGGCGTGGCCGAGGATGAACTTGATCTTCTCTTCCAGGCACAGGTCGGCCAGCCAGTACCAGGTGAACATGCACTCGGCGCCAACGACTAGGTCGTCACGGAAGCCTTCGATGGCGCTCAGGAAGTCGCGCGGCTTGGCCCGGATGTTTCGGTGGAGAAGCGTGTTCCCCTCATGATCGAGGATGCACAAGTACATCCTTTGGGTGTGCAGATCCACGCCGCAATAGAACGCGTGTTGCTCGTTGTAGAATCTCATCTTGGTCCTCCTTGGTAAAGGTTCCTTGAGTCTTCGAACCATTCCAAGACTCAAGCTGACCTAGTAGACCAGATGCTCTCTCCAACGAGGCCATAATGAGAATCCGTCCTAGGACACGAAGTAGCGGTTGAGTTGCCCTGGATGACGGCGAACTTGTGAGCTTCGGTCGCCCCTGTCGCAGACACTATTGCGGGCTCCCAAAACTGCGTCGGCACGACATACCCGATGCCGAGCATCTGCCAGCAGGCCAACGGGTGAAGTGGGAGTTACGTCCGGCTTGGCTGTCGCCTCGTTGGGGCTTTTCTTTGCATATGCGTCGTCTACCGGGGGTTTCCACCCCCGGTTATTGGCGATCGCCGCTTTGCGGCTGAGAACACGAAAAGTGTGGGCAATGCTTCTAAGTTTTCGGCGTTTCCTCGGTCTTTATCGACGGCTCAGTAGATACTGCTAAACTAGGGCGTCCATTGATGCGACGACGGGAGTTGGCAGGTGCCGGAAATCGGTATCAGCGCCCCATGTCTGCGTGAAATCAGCTAATTGTCGCCGTCGATTGGTCGCTATGCGCGCTTAACCGGATCACGTAGGATCGGATCTGGTTGTCGCAGGACACACCCCGTGTGTCGCGAGGTGTAGTTAGTGCCGCAGGTGAATATCAGCTCATGTCAACTCAAGATAAGATCCAATCGTTTCTCTCGGGCAAGCGCTTTGCCGTCGTCGGCGCATCGACAGACCGCAGTAAGTATGGCAACAAAGTGTTGCGAGTATACCTGCAGAACAAACGCGATGTGGTTCCAATCAATCCGAGCGCGAAAGAGGTAGAGGGGCTAACTGCTTATCCGGACTTGGCCTCTGTTCCCGGCACGATCGACGGCGTCTCGATCATCACGCAACCTACAGTGACGGAGAACGTCGTCTCCGACGCTCTGGCCCGCGGCATCAACAACATTTGGATACAGCCGGGCGCCGAAAGTGAAGCGCGCCGTTCAAACGGCGGAAGATGCCGGCGCGAACGTGATCGCTGGCGGCCCGTGCATTCTAGTTGCCCTGCGATATCGTGAAGACAATTACGCCCCGCGAACTCTGCACATAGAACGGCTAGCTCCCGCTCAAACCTTGACATCGTCCCAGGTTGTATTACGTTAGAGCCAAGGCGCAATGCGACGCCAATTGCACTTCAGCGTTCAGTCAAGCTGTTCGTCCGATATAGCCGAGTCATCTTGGCTCGGCGGCTCGCTGGGCTCGGCAACCTACGGTTGAAAGAGAACTATCATGCCCCTTCGAATTTCAGTTGCTACGTCCGCACTCTTCATTTCGTTTGCGGTGCTTGGTGTCAGTAGCACTGTGGCCGCCACAGACCAGCCTAACATCGTAGTAATCGTCGGCGACGACATGGGCTACGCCGACGTCGGAGTCCAGGGCTGCAAAGACATCCCGACGCCCTATCTCGATGAGTTTGCGACCGCCGGCACTCGTTGCACCAATGGTTATGTTTCCGCCCCGTATTGTTCGCCTTCGCGCGCTGGTCTCCTCACCGGCCGTTATCAAACGCGATTCGGCCACGAAATGAACCCCAGCGGTCCAAAGCGCCGCAAGAAGTATGCGAAACGTATTCCCACTGGAAGCAAGGAGGCGGATGAAGCGCTGGTAACGAATTACAAGCACCAAGGATTGCCTCTGACCGAAACGACCATGGCCGACCGCTTTAGAAAAGCTGGCTACGTAACAGGCGCGGTCGGCAAATGGCACCTTGGTAGTGCGCACCAGTTTCAGCCCGAACAGCGCGGGTTCGACGATTTCTATGGCTTTCTTGGCGGCGCACACGGTTATTTTCCCGACGCAAAGCCGCTGATGCTCCGCGGTGAGCAGCCGGTGCACGAAACAGAGTACCTCACCGATGCCTTCGGCCGCGAGGCTGTCGCATTTATCGATCACAATGCCGACAAGCCGTTCTTCTTGTATCTGGCATTCAACGCTGTGCACACGCCGATGGATGCGACGGACGAGCGGCTTGCGAAGTTCAAGAACATCAAGGACGAACAACGCCGCACGTATGCGGCCATGATGTCTGCTTTGGATGACAACGTGGGCAAAGTCCTCGCCAAATTGCACGAGAAGAAGCTGGACGAAAATACGCTTGTCTTCTTTATCAGCGACAATGGTGGCCCCACGATGAAGGGCACCACGATCAACGCTTCACGCAACGATCCGCTCCGTGGTTCGAAGCGCACGACGCTCGAGGGCGGCATTCGCGTCCCGTTTTTTGTCCGCTGGCCGGGCCACGTACCAGCCGGCAAAGTGTATGACGGGCCGGTGATTCAGCTCGATATTTTACCGACCGCCCTTGCCGCTGCCGGTATCCAAGCACCTGCCAGCGCAAAGCTTGACGGGCGGAACCTTCTTCCTTACTTCAACGGCAAAGAAAAAACCGGCCCACACGACACGTTATATTCGCGCTTCGGTCCGCAAATGGCCATCCGCCGAGGCGATTGGAAGCTCGTGCGCTACGATTCCGCGGTCGACGGAATGAAAGGATTCGTGACCGATCCCAGGCTTTACAACCTGAAGGACGACATCGGCGAAACGCAAGACATGACGAAAGCCCAGCCACAAAAAGCTAAGGAGTTGCAGGCCGCTTGGGACAAATGGAATGAGCTCAACGTGCCGCCGCTTTGGGGTAGTCGAGTTGAATTGAAGAAGAAACCTTCCAACAAACCTGATAAATCAGCCGTGCGCCGCGTAGAGCAGCCTGCTTCAATCGGCGCATAGAAGTCGCGGCGGCATAGCTTATGAATCTCGAACCGCAGCGCCGCGTCGCCATGAGTTTGCTCGCGCATCCTGATGATGCCGAGATGCTCTGCGCTGGTACGCTCATTCGGCTTGCGGATGCGGGTTGGCAGGTGCACATGGCGACAGTGGCCAACGGCGACTGCGGCACGGCCACACTTGGCCGCTCCGAAATTGCCGCCATACGTCGTGAAGAGGGCACCACGGCGGCCGCCAAAATCGGCGCAACCTATCACTGTCTCGAAGAGCCCGACGTTCATGTCGCCCTCGACAAGCCAACAATCAGTAAAGTGATCGACTTACTGCGCAGTGTCGCACCGATGCTTCTCTTCACCCACCCGCGACACGACTATATGCTCGATCACGAGCAGGTGCACCTCCTCGCACGGGCTGGAGCTTTCAGCTATCCGATTCCCAACGCCTCGCAGTTGCCGCTTATCGACGGGTCCGCAATACCTTGGTTATACTACTGTGATCCAGTGGAGAGCCGTGATCCGTACATAGGCGAACCAGTGACTCCGACCACTATCGTCGACGTCACGAGACAGACAGAGCGAAAAGTTGAAATGCTCGCCTGCCACGCCTCGCAGCGCGAATGGCTGCGGGCCCACCATGGCATGGATGAGTATATCGAGGCCATGAAGCGATTCAGCGCCGAGCGCGGCCGCCAAATCGGTGTCGCCTATGCCGAGGCATTCGTGCAACATCGTGGCCATCCGTTTCCGTCGGACGACTTACTGATGCAGTTGTTCCGCAAGTGAGCGCAAACATAATCAAGCGAATATGCCCAGACCCGTCAGTAAAGTTGCGCCCGATTGGTGGGACTACACCACACTCGATTCCGAATTGCTGGCGGACGCAGCGAAGCTGACGCCGCACGACCTCCTGCAGCTCGCTCGTGATGGCTTCGAGGTCGCTATCTATGACACGCTCGAAGAATTTTATTGTGCAGAAGCGCTCGAATACATCCGCGCATGGCAACAAGCGACCCCTGATAACCCTGTCGGCATTTGCGGTCCGATTGGCCCCACCGAGCAGTTGCCGCTCGTGGCCCGCATCGTGAACGCACTAGATTTGAAGCTCCATAGCGCCCACTTCTGGGGCATGGACGAGTGGATCGAAAACGGCAAGCCGGTGACGATGGATCATCCACTCTCGTTTGCCAAGGCCGACATGGATCTGTGCTTCAATCGCATTCGCCCTGAACTGCGGATGCCGGCCAAGAACATTCATTTTCCCGTCGAGCTCGAAACATATTCAAAGAGTTACGACGAAGTGCACTGTGCGATCATGCAAGGTGGGCAGGGCGAGGTGAAGCACTGGGCATTCAACGATCCGCCCAAACGCGAAGGCGAATGGAAAGACGTGCCGCCGCCGCCGGGCAACTATCTGAAGCTTAAAACACGGATTACCGACCTGCACCCGATGACCGTCATCCAAAACGCCCGTACCTCCGGCGGCGGGTACGTACCACAGGTGCCCACGCGCGCCGCCACTGTCGGGCCACACGAAACCTGGAAAGCAAATACCGCTTCAATCTGGCATCCAGGCCACCACGACAATCCATTCGGCATGCGGTTGACGGCGCTCATGATTAGCAAGCGCCTCCCAGATTCGAGCGTACCCATGTCGCTGCTCGCAGATCATCCTCAGGTGAAGTTCAGCTACTATCGCGGCGGCATCGGCACAGTCGAGGCCGAAATGCATTGAGGCAAATCATGCGCATTCATCATTGCTTACCGTTCATTATCTGCACGGCCCTGTTAGTGCAGGAGCACCGAGCGTGGGCTGCTGATAGCGCTAAAACTCCAACTGCGGGCGAGGCTGTCGCGCCCAAAGATGGCGTCATTCGCCTTTTTGACGGCAAAACCCTCGGTGATTGTTACACTTGGCTCACCGACACACACCGCGAAGATCCGCGTCACGTGTTCAGCGTGAAGAACGGCATGCTCCGTGTTAGCGGCGATGGCCTGGGAGCCCTTGTGACCAACAAGCGTTACCGCGACTACCACCTTGTCCTCGAGTTCAAGTTTGGCGAAAAAACCTGGCATGGGCGCGAAAACAGCGCTCGCGACTCGGGTTTGCTGATCCATAGCAACGGCAAAGATGGCGCCTACAACGGCGCATGGATGCCCTCGATCGAAGTGCAAATCATCGAGGGCGGCGTCGGCGATTTCATCCCTGTCGGTGGTAGCGGTCTGGATGGCAAGCCCGTTCCGATCACCTTAACGTGTAACACCACACGCGACCGTGACGGCGAAGCCGTTTGGGATCCCAACGGCCCACGAGAAGTCTTTAAGCTCGGTCACATGGCGCGCGTGAATTGGTTCGGTCGTGATCCAGATTGGAAAGATGTGAAAGGCTTCCGCGGACCGCAAGACAAGGACAGCCCGCATGGCCAATGGACGCGGCTCGACGTGTTTTGCGATGGCGGCCATATCCAAACGTTCGTAAACGGCATCAAAGTCAACGAGGCGTTCAATGTTTCCCCCCATGCGGGACGCCTACAATTACAAAGTGAACTCGCCGAGATCGATTACCGCCGCTGGGAATTGTGGCCCTTAGACAAAGGACCCAAGCCCCAGCCGGCAAAGTAGGTGGTGCCTATTTCTCCCTCTGGGAGAGGGCAGGATGAGATGGCTTGGCCACCCTTTGGTCAGCGTCAAAATTGAAGAGGAGTTCAGTGCATGAACCTCCGTCGTTACGTAGCCGCGTTCGCCCTCTTTCTTTCCGCAGCGGTCTCCGCCAGCGCCGCTGAGCCGCTGCAGGTTGGCATCGCCTTCGTCGATATTACGCCGCCAATTCCTTTCCGCATGAGCGGTTATTTCTACGAGCGACTCAGCACCGGCACGAAAGACCCACTCTACGCGCGGGCCATCGTTTTTCAGCAAGGGAAAGAAACCGCTGCGCTAGTCTTCTGCGATGTGGTGGGAGTGCCCCTCGAAATCGCCGGACCGGCGCGAAAAAAGGCGAGCAAGGCTACAGGCATCCCCGCTGAGCACATTGCGGTGACGGGCACCCACACTCACACGGGTCCCATGTATTTCATGTCGTTGCACGATTACCTCCACGAGCGGGCAGTCGCTAAGCAAGGCAAAGACCCGTATGACAGCGCGGCATATCGAAAGGAGTTGATCCAAAAAATCGTCGACGCGGTAACCAAAGCCAAAGCGGTCCTCGCGCCGGCGGAGCTCAAATCCGGCTACGCGATCGAGAATCGCATTTCGTTCAATCGACGTTATTACATGAAAGATGGCTCGGTACGATTCAACCCGCCCATCATGAGCCCAGATATCATCCGCCCAGCTGGCCCAATCGATCCACAAGTTGGAATCATAACGCTCTCGAAGCCCCGTGCCAAACAGCCATCGAGTGCTATCGTCTCATTTGCCATGCACCCCGATACAACCGGCGGCACTCTCTATTCGGCCGATTACATCCACTCTCTCGGCGAGCGGCTCCAACAGTCGTTCGGCCCGAACTTCAAGCTGTTATTCGGCACCGGCACTTGCGGCAATATCAACCATCGTGATGTCACCAAGGAAGAACAGCGAACCGCGGATACGCTCGGCGAGGTCCTCGGCGACGACGTAGCGAGCGCGATCGAAAAAGGCAACCTCTTATCCGGCGGCGAGCCCATGCTGGCGGTCGAGAGCACGATGGTGCCCGCCCCGTTGCAGGAATACTCACCAGAGCAAATAGCCAAAGCGAAGACAAATATGCCGCGGATCGGCAAAAGAGGATTCTCATTTATGGAAGCTGTCGAAGCCTGCAAAATCGCCGACATCGAACGGTTGAAAAAAAGCGGTTACGCCGGCGAACTCGAAGTGCAGGCGTTTCGTTTCAATCATGATACGGCCATCGTGACGTTGCCTTCTGAGATATTTGTCGAGTTCGGGCTAGCCATCAAAGCGGCCTCGCCGTTCAAAACCACGCTCGTTGTGGAATTGGCCAACGATGATCTGGCCTACACCCCGACCAAGCAGGCGTTCGCTGAAGGGAGCTACGAAGTCACTAATTCGCGCGTGCAGCCTGGCACGGGCGAAAAGTTAGTTGACGCTGCCATCGGCCTGCTCAAGGAGCTGTATTGATGTTTGGTCGCGTTTGTTCTGCTATGGTCGTCTTGGCTTGCACACTGCAAAGCCTTTTGGCGCCCGCTTCCTCGCGCGCTGCCGATGGTCCCGCCGCCACGCCCGCGATGTCGCCACAAAAGTCCCTCAAGCAAATCGAAGTTGACCCGGGCCTAAAAGTCGAGCTTGTCGCTTGTGAGCCGAATGTGATTGACCCTGTAGCGATTCGCTTCGATGAAGATGGCCGCCTGTGGGTTGTGCAAATGCGCGACTATCCCACCGGTCCCACCAAGGACGTGCCGGTGGCGCTCCCGCATCTCAATTCTCCGCGATAAGGACGACGACGGCTTCTACGAATCCGCAACCGTCTTTGCCGATAACCTCCCGTTCGCCACCGGCATTCAACCTTGGAAGGGCGGCGTCTTCGCTACGATGGCCGGCAAAGTCGCCTACTTGAAAGACACCAACGGTGATGACAAAGCCGATGTCAATGAGACTTGGTACACCGGCTTTGCGCAATTGAATGAGCAGCTCCGCGCCAATCATCCCACGCTTGCCCTCGACAATCACATCTACATCGCTGGCGGCCTTCGCGGAGGCGTGATTGTCGATGCCCAGCGGCCGCAGGAGAAACCCGTTTCAATCAGTGGACGCGATTTCCGTTTTGATCCGCTTACCCGCAAATTCGAAGCCGTCAGCGGCGAAGCCCAGTACGGCCTCACGTTCGATGATTACGGCAACCGCTTCGTCTGCTCCAACCGCGACCCCGCTATCCACGTCGTGCTTGAAGATCACGATCTCAAAAAGAACCCGTTAGTCACCGTCAATGCGGTTATGCAACAAGTGATCTACGGCGCAGATCACACGCCCGTCTTTCCCATTGGCCACGCCTGGACCACCTCCAACTTGCACGCGGATCAGTTCACGGCTGCCTGCGGCGTCAACGTCTATCGCGGCAACGCATTGCCGGCCCGCTACTACGGTGACATCTTCACCTGCGAACCAACGGCCTACTTGGTGCATCGTGAAAGCATCAAGCCCAACAGCGTGACATTCACTGACAGCTTCGAAAAGCATTCGCACGAGTTCTTTGCCTCACGCGACGAATGGACGCGTCCGGTGAACTTGGACGTCGGTCCCGATGGCGCCCTGTATGTGGTCGACATGTACCGCCAGATTATCGAGCACCCCGAATGGATGCCGGAGGAACTGCGTCATCGCCCAAACCTGGCGCGGGTAACGATCTCGGTCGGATCTTTCGCATCGTTCCGAAAGATTTTCATCGACCTGCTGCGCCGCAACTTTCGAAGATGTCCAGCGATGCCCTGGTCGATGCGCTCGCAAATCCAAACGCCTGGACGCGCGAAACGGCAGCGCGCCTGCTCCTCGAACTCCAAGGCAAGTCCGTAGGTGGCAAACTTCGACAAATGGCACTCAAAAACAAATCCCCGGTAGCGCGTATTCGAGCTCTCCGCCTCCTTGAAGGTCTACACCTCATTGACAACGATCTGCTCCTAAAACTGTGCGATGACCCGAATCCACGCATCGTCGAGCAGGCGATCCTTGTTGCCGATGTGCGCGTGGCCGACTCCGCCAAACTCCGCGACCGCATCGCGCAGCTCGTCGATAATAAAGACCCGCGGGTCCGATTCCACGCCTTGCTCGTCGCGCTACCGCTTCCCTCGCCACCCAAGCATGCGGCCGATCATTGGGAAGAAGATGCGATGCTGATCGCGGCCGATAACCATGGCGGCACCGTCCTTAAGAACATGCTTGCCGCCGGGTCTACCTTGGAGTCGAACATTGCAGACCCGGCCAGTTTTGTCGCCCGGCTCGCACATCTCGCCGCGGCCTCTAAAATCGATCACGAACGAACGACCGCCGTCAAAGCGCTCGTCGCTAATCCGGAATTCGGTCGTGCCGGTCTGACTGGCTTCTTGGGCGAAGCTATCCGTCGCGGCACATCGTTGGCCCAATTGCGCGCCAAGCTTGACGACAAGACTCGCGACCAGCTCGATCAAGCCTTCGCCGCCGCCGGCAAAGACGCAGTCGCCCCGGCTGGAAAGGCAGAGGCCCGCTGCGAAGCCATCGACCTGTTGGCGTTTAAGGATGGAGCGGTAAAAATCCTCCTTCCGCTTGCCGCCCACGACGCTAATCAGGACGTCCGCCTGCGAGCGATCGCAGCGCTCGCCAAAAGCGACGATCTCGAACCATGGAAGCAACTGCTCGCCGATTTTACCCGCGACACTCCGGTCGTCCAGCGAGCCATCCTCGATAGCATCCTGTCTAGCGCGCCACGTACGTCGCTCCTCTTGGACACGATCGCGGCCGGGCAACTAAAGCCGACGGTGATCGACCCCGTCCACGCCAAACTGCTCCTTGCCCAAAACAATCCGGCCATGAAGGCCCGCGCTGCGAAGCTGATGGCCTCCGCCGTTCCGGCCGACCGCGAAAAAGTTCTCACCCAATATCGGCCTGCTCTCGACCTCAAAGCCGACACCAATCACGGCGGCGCTGTATTTCAAAAGCACTGCTCGATCTGCCACAAAATCGGCAATGTCGGTGTCTCGTTCGCCCCAGATATTTCCGACTCGCGCGAACGCACCCCTTTGCAACTGCTGACCGATATTCTGGAGCCGAATCGCGCCATCGATTCCAACTACTTCAGCTATACCGCCATCACCAGCGATGGTCACGTTCACGCCGGCGTCCTCGCCGCGGAAACTTCCACTTCCATCACGCTCAAACAACAAGAAGGCAAATCTGAAACCCTCCGCCGCGACGAAATTGACGAGCTCCATAACGAGGGAGTTTCCTTCATGCCTGAAGGTCTCGAAAAAGATATCCCACCTCAAGACATGGCCGACCTCATTTCCTACATCAAAAATTGGCGCTATCTCGGAAAAACAGGTCAGAACTTTTTGTTGATGAATGAAAACCAGCCAGAGCATGCAACAACTCACAATAAAGAATTGTGATCCACTCGCCTGAGTCAAACTTGCGGATCGTGGAAGCTTACAAAGCCGGCAGCGCAGTTAAAGCGCACTGCATTGGCCAGCTTCTCCAAGAGGCGGGTATCAAGTACCAAATTGCGGGTGAAAATCTTGCATCTCTATATGGGATCGAACCAGCCTGGGCGATGCCGAGCATTCTTGTAGCCGAAGACGACCTGCAGCATGCCCGCCAACTCATCGCCGATCAACTCGGTCTCTCCCTCGCGGAACCTCCCCCCAAACCAGTGTTCCGCTACGGAATGCGAGCGCTTTTGATTAACCTTACGCTGATCGCTATTATCTTCGGGCTATATGTTCCGCTTGGCTCGCACTGGCCGAACATTGCGTGTGCCACGTTCATCTGGCTTTTACTCGGCAACGTAGCAGCGTTTGCCTACACCCACAAAAAACACCGCCAGGCGATTATTAAATAAATAACCACAACTCAACGGGCGGTACGCGTCCGAAACATCCCCGTTTGACGCGAAACACGCAGTGCGCATCAACCTACCCCATCGCAGTGAGGTGGCCGAAAATCGTTGCCGAAATCGTATTCGTAATCTGCTAGGCTCGCACGTGAAATGACCGCTTCGGTGTGTCGCTGCGGAAGACGTCTCACCGGCGTGCGTTGCCTGTAGTCCCTCCTGCTTGGATAGGGTTGCAGCCCCTTTCTCTTGTCGGTGGACTACAGGGCAGCACGCGACCGGGCCATTGGCCGCACACTCTTTGCATCGAGCGGGTGAGGTACGATGCGAGCGTCGCCTTCGATTGGCCGATGAAGCTGATTCTGCGCGGTTAGCTCAACCCAGCCACCGCCCCCCATAGGGCCCTGCATTTCTTTTTTTGCGGACGATAAGACTCGTACAAATGACGAAAAACCCAATGAAAACGCAATAACCACAACCTCCAAAACAACGCTTGCGGTTTAGCTGCGACGCGAAGAGGAGCTCGCCCAGTACGCGCGAAGAGACAATCGCTATCGCACTTTTACGCGAAACCGCAATACCCCGCCATCGCTCGGTTTGACCGGGTCCCCGATCTCCCATCGCAAGATGAGCGACCCGGAGTCGTTCGATTGCGTGATGAAGTCGGCATCGACGCTGCTCTTTGCCGAACCGGGGACATACTCCAGCCGAGTCGCAAGATTGTCGACAATGGTCACATTGCCGATCACCTGGTCGCCAATGTTATCGTACCGCAACGTGAACTCGACTTCTTCACCCGGCTGCGCATTGCCGCACGAGGCCAATTTGAGGAGCCGTAACTTCGGGTGTTCCGGCCCGCTCGTCTGGTAAACGATGCCTGGCTGCTTCACGCCAACCTCGGCATGAGCTTGCTTCACGCCAAACATCACCTGCGGCGCCTGCACGCCCGTCAACGCGATCGCAGCCTCCTTCGCTCGCTCGACAAGCGCTTTTTCCGCTTCCGAAACTTCACCCGTGCGAATGATGCTGAGATTCGCTTGCACGGCGAGCGAATCGTAGGCCTCCATCGTCGCCTGCAAGTTCTCAATGCCGCCGGCCTGTTGCCGCTGCCGGAACAGATTCGGCGGTTGCTGGCCCATATCAATCGCCACCGCATGCCGTTGCTTCTCCGACACCACGAGCTGTGCCTCGGCCGCCTTGGCGGGCGATTGCTCGTCAAGCGTCTGATTGATAAACACCGGTTGCTCGTGCGCGATCGGCTGCACCACACGCCGCACGGCTGCAAACCGCGGTGCATAAATACACACGCGGTTACTCGGCGTCACCAACACACGGCCATCGACCGTGTCGTAGTGACTAATTGCATCTTCCTGTTCCAGCCCCGTGATTGACCAATCCTGATGGACGCCGGCGGGTGTTCCGTAGTCGCCGCCGTCGCACAAATATTCATCGCTAGGACCGATGACCGGACCGTATGGATCCGTTGCACAGCAGCCGCCTTCGGCGCACGGGCTTTGCTCACAACCAACCAGTCCTCCCGTCGCTGGTTCCGCGGGGACCGCTACCTCCGCCGGTCCTTCAACCGGTTGCATTGGCAAGACATGCGGTTCGGCCGTTTCCGCCGGCTCCGCCTGCGTTTCCGCCGGCGGCTGAGTGAGCGACTTATCCAGCGCCAAGTGCGTCCGCGTCACTGGCGTACTGCACGCGTTGAGAATGATCATGCCCACCGCAATCAGCACACAACGCCACCACACAGGCAAATGCACCGCCTGGAACTCCACGGCTTCACGTTGTGCGGCGTCTGCCATCTTGAAGTGTTACTTCTGTGGGCCGGCTTCGTTTGTTACATCGCGTTCACAAGCGGCATCCGCAGGATCAAACGTAACGAACTGCGGAGCACACCCGCCACAATTCGCGACATCAGCCCCATTCGGCACTCGGCCGCCAATTCGCAGAATCGCGACCGGCCGTCCCTGTCGATCCGCAGTCACCAGCGGGTCTTCGCCCGGCGGCGCTTCGACCCACGGCTGCTCACTGTTCGCCTTCTGCGCAATCGGCAGCGCCTGGCTGGGATCCTCGATATAGATCACTCGCGTGACAAACGCGCCGAGTGCTGCAAGTTCCAGCTCGTTTTGTGTAAGCTCGATCGGAATCGGAAACTTCAGCGCCAAGCCCGGCGGAGGATACGTGCGATCGATCAGCTCGATGGTTGGATAGATTTCCATTCCATCGACGTTCTCAATGCCGGCCACTTGCAAGCGATACACTGGCCCGATCTGCAGACCGACCAGCACGTCGTTCGCTTGCACGTTCGAGAAACCATCTTCCGTAGCCAGTGCGATCCGAGCGCCCGAAGGCGCTCGGATCCGCACCGGCTGGAAGTACCCCGCCAACGGCCCGCCCCGGTGAAGTCGCAGGCTGCCAATCGCTCCCGGAGGCATGGCACCGGCATTCAGCCAATGCACTGGTCGATCTTGCGCCGCAGCCGTGAGGCCGGACGCACTGAACACCAGCACTGCCCATCGCAGTATGCCCTCGACTCGCATCCGCCTCTGCGAACGCGCGAGCACCAGCACCGTTGTCATGGGGAATATCGTGGAAAACTCATTGGTTACAGATTAGTAATCGGCCCTAGCCGCTCATTGTGGACATGGTCCGCCGGGGGCGGCGGCCGCGTAGGCGCCGCCCGATTGATGATGGAACATGTTCGTTAGCCAAGGAGGGACCAACCGAAACGGTTCGCGCTGTGTTTCGTCGACGTACGCATGATCCACAGGCCGCGGGTAGTTGAGCCCCGGTCGCTGCTTGACGGATAGTTCCACTTTCGCCACCGGCGGCGGCAACATGACCCGCGTCCGGTTCTTCATCACGTGCTTCTGCAAGCCGGCCGGCGTGCCCAAGGGAATATGTGGTGGACCCGGCAAACCGATCGGCGTGCCTGTGATCGGCATACCCCATTGCGGTGCGCCGGCCATCATGTTGGGTGGCACGGCTGGAGGCGCAAAGCCGCCGGTCGGCATGCCCATCGGCATGCTGGCCATCGCGCCGTTGCAGTAGCCGCCATTGCCGTAGGGCGCACATCTGCCGTCGCAATACTGCGCTGGCGACACGTTAAAGTTAGCCGGTTCCACCGGAGCGCCGGCGCGTTCGTTGTACATCGCCTGCATTGCTTCGTTCGCATCGTTCGCGGGAGCTTCGTGCCGAGCCGGCACTACCGATTCATCCCCGAACTGCGCACCGTTGTTGAGCTCTAAGTTTTTGTTGCCGATCCGTACGATCGCCAAGATCGAACCACGGCGATCCGCTTCGGCAATCGGATCCACACCGGGCTCGAGCCGCGTGCTCACGAGCGTCTCCACACCGGCTAGCGCGAGTTCTTGGAACTCGGGATCGGGCAAGTAGATCACCTTCGTCACGAAGTTCCCACTTACCACCTGGTCAAAATCCTCTTCTGTGAACTGCACCGGAATCGGCGAATGAGCGAGGTAAGCATCGGTCCGCGGCGTAACTGGCGCAACCTCGAGCGTTGGATACAACTGCACGCCGGCACGCCCTGGAATGTTCGTCAGCTTCAGGCGGTAGATCGCGCCTTGATAGAAGTCTTGTCGGCCGGGGATCACGAGTGGCGTTGAATCAAACATGTCTGAACCGCTGATGTCCCAGCTCACCTGTACTCCGTCATCACCCAAGAATGCGATCTGCGACGTTGCCATGCCGCCCATCATCCCGCCATCGGCATAAGCTTCAGTCGAGCCGGGTCGCATGCAACCACAATTGCCACCGAAGAGATGGTGGAAGCCGGCTTGTTGAACACACGTATCATTTATTGCGCCGCCTGCCGCAAATCCGCCGTTCGGCCCACATGGACAGGAATCGCCGCACGGACATGAGCCGTCATTACAACCGCCACATGGACAAGCCTGCTGGCAACCAGCGAGGCCGTTGTAGCCGGCTTGTACGACGCCGTTCGGACTTGGCGCTGGAATCGCTCCGCTGGGTCCGTTCGGACCGGCTGCACAGTAACCACCGCCGCCCATATACGACCCCATCCCGTCGCCAAACCGACCGGTGCCACCGCCGTAAGCGCCGTACATCGAACCAGCCGGTGGAATGACGCCGGGTCCCGGACCGCCAACGCCCGGGCCCGGTTCCATCAATCGCGATGCCGGCGGCAGGTTGTAAGCCAATCGGCCACAACCCGGCGCGGCAACCATGGCTGCAAATAAAAGTCCCACGAGCGTTCGCTCAACTCGCATGTTTCCCCCCTTCGCAAGGCCCGTTCGTTGAACGCCGGCGTACTAACCGCCGTTCCAGCTCGACGAGCACTCAATGTTCATTTCTGTGTGTCGCGGTAGAGCGGGCGAGACTTCCCCGAACTCACAGCGGAATTCGGCGGCATTCAGCACGCTAGCAATCGCGACTGCGATGGACTTTCCGCGGCAACGGCTACTACAATCCGCCCGCCGGGAGGTCAGTTGTTCAGCCACCACCGCACGATACCGCTAGCGCGGCGTCTACCGAGCGGCGACGTGAACACATCGTCTTCCGGAGACTATTGGTCGGCCCTGTAGTAGCGGTTTCTTTGGTAAAACCGTCAAAACCGGCAGATGAAGAAAAGTTTGCCCTACTTACTAACGCTGGCTGCATGCATTCTCGCCGGCATCGTGCTGGCAGAATCGAACCGTCTTCTCCCTCCTGGAGATGGAAGCGGCAAGACTGCGCTGTCGCAGCCTCCGCTCAGCCCTCCTGGCGATGCACAAGCGGTTCAAACCACCGCTGGCGATCGACTTCTCATTCAAGTGGCTAGCCAGTTAGAACGCCGCGTTAGTGTAACAGCGCGACTCCGACACCAAATTTCGCTCGCTGGGCAACAACTTTACGGCGTCGGCAGCTATTGGCAGCAGGGAAATGGCGAGGATCTCAAGGTACGCCTTGAACTCCAGATCGCCGGCCAAGACGCGCAGTTCTTACAGGTCTGCGACAATCGGTTCGTGTGGATCGACCGCAAGCTGCCGACGGGACGCTACATCACACGCATCGATCTGCGGCAACTGCGTGTGGACCCGTCGCTTGGGACCTCGGACCTCAGTCAAATCCGACCCGGTGAAGCCAATTGGTCGTCGTTGCAATCGGAACTCACGTCCTATACGGGTGGACTGCCTGCGTTGCTTTCTGCTTTGAGGGATAACTTTACATTTTTACCGCCACAGGCGATGCGACTCGCGGTCGCTCCGCCGATCGTGCCGGAACCCACGGACCTACCGGTATGGGCGGTCGTCGGCCATTGGAAAGCGGACAAACTCGCCGCGCTGCTTTCGAAAAACCAAGTCAATTCTGGGGAAGTCGCTCCGCCTTCGAAATCGAAAAAGCCCAAGAGTTTGCCAGAGAGAATGCCGCAAGAAGTGCTGCTACTCGTGGGCCAAGCCAACTTGTTTCCCTACCGCATCGAATATCGCCGTCTGGAGACGCCACAAACGCTGCGCGACGACGGAACAGCGATTCCTTATCAGCTCAGCGTTGATCCAATGGTTGTGCTTGAACTCTCCGATGTTGTGTTCGATGCTCCCATTGCGGCCGGCCAGTTTGACTACAATCCGGGCAACGCCGACTGGGTTGACCAAACCACTGCCGTTCTTCAACGCCTGCGGCAAAAACATCAAGCACAGGTGGCAACTCGACCAGAAAATGCCGGTGCAGCTTCGGCGCGACAATGACTCCGTAGCCGAAATCGCAAGAGTTCGGCCTCTTTTCGTAACGTTTCGCAGTCATGTAATTTCAGCTACGAACGGCAGCTAGTTTCGCCGCGGTGAGAATTGCCGCGATCATGCCGCCGCTTTGCGCCGTGCCTTGCCATGCTCGGTCGAATGCTGTGCCGTGGGCGACGCTCGTGCGGACAATGGGCAGGCCGAGCGTGATGTTGACGGCCGCGTGCATGCCGAGGAGTTTGAGCGCGATGTGGCCCTGATCGTGATACATGGCGACGACCGCATCGAACTCGCCATCGCGGGCCCGCAGCATGAGTGTGTCGGTCGGGTAGGGGCCTGAGACGTTGAGCCCGGCTTCGCGTGCTTCGGCGACCGCCGTCGCGATGATCGTACGTTCCTCGTCGCCAAATAGGCCGTCTTCACCGGCATGAGGATTAAGAGCACATACTGCCACACGCGGTTTGCTGACTCCCAAACGCCGCATCACATCGTCGGCCAAGCGGCATTTCGTGACAATCGCCTCCGGCGTCAAATCTGCAAAGACGCTTCGCAGCGATTGGTGCAGCGTCACGTGAGCAACTCCAAGACCTGCCGGCGATCGCACCTGTTCGCCCGGCGGCAGGTACAGCATCATCGCGAAATCTTGCACGCCGCACATTTCGGCCAACAGCTCCGTGTGCCCGGGATAATGGTGTCCGGCAGCATGCAGCGCCGCTTTGCTGAGGGGCGCTGTCACGATACCATCAATTTGCTTTCCCAACGCCCAGCGAGCGGCGGTTGTTACGCATTGGTATGCTGCTTCTCCCGCACGTGCATCGACGACCCCACTGGGCACGTCTACCACATTGTCGTTGCAAACTTTGATGATCGGAATGTTGCGAGGACCAGCCGGGACTTCGCTCAAATCGTTGGGCGAGCTGAGCGGAGCAAGAGAAATTTCGTGTCCCACGAGCCTTGCAGTGCGCAGCAGAATGTCCGGTTGCCCGATCACTAGCGGCTGGACATGTTCGTGGACTTGCGGATCGGCCCACGCGCGTACAATTACCTCTGGACCAATCCCGGCCGGATCGCCCATGGTTACTGCCAGAATCGGTTTACTCGTTGTAGCCATTTTGCGGGGCAGAGCAGGGCAGGGCAGGGGGTGCAGTTCTCCGCGATTGTCGATACGCTGTAACCTTTAGGGTTTTGGGATGACGATGCGGGTGCCAAGCCTTCGCCGGACAGTGACGTAGGCATGTCGCTGCCTCCACAGGTCACATGCTTACACGGCTTATGTCGCGAAAACCTGCCACCCCTTCACCTCTACATTCAGTTCAATTCTAGCAACTCGGAATTGGGCAACCCACAACCGTCCCAAGATCAGTCGCATGGTCCGGATATTTTTTACCCTGGCTTTCTTCTCGATCATATTGTTGCTTGCCGCGCTCATGATGGGGCTGACGATGGGGGATTTGTACGCGAAGCCGCAACCGAGCATGGAAACCTATCATTGGGCCACGCTGCACCGTCTAACAGGAGTGGCTGCGGCACTTTCCGTGGTATTCGTGGAGAGTATTGTTGTCACTTACTTCATAGGCACCAGCCGGTGGTGCAAAGAGGTTGTGGAGACGTACCGTTTCGATCCCGCACCAGTGGCTGCGAGCAATCGGCTAAAGAGGAAGACATTTCCCTGGGCCCTGGCTGGAATGCTGGCCGTTGTCGGCATCATTGCATTGGGTGGTGCCGCCGACCCCGCAACGCTCCGCCCAAATACGAAGGCGTGGACCGATTGGCACCTCTTCGGTGCGTTTCTGGGAATTATTTTTGTCATTTGGACGTATGTGGTGGAGTGGAACAATATTGTTGCAAATCATGACATCATCGAGCAGATTGTTGCGGAAGTCGGGCGGTTTCGGCGGGATCACGGATTGGACCAAGATCCCACGACTGGCAACCAGCCCAATGCCGATGAAGTCGACAAAGCACAACAGAGTGGGTAGCAGTGGGTTGCTTACAAACCCTGAAAAATATGCGTAGATTGCAGTCTTTGGGCGCTACGCCGTGACATGGAAAGCCTGGTAATTATACTAGGCATATTGTATGGCTGGTACTTCTGCAATCACCGGGATACAGGGTTCAGGACCGATGGCAAAAGCGATGTCCGTCGCCGGTATGGCAATCGGCGGTTTAGTGGCGCTTTTATTCGCCCTCGATCTTGCGCTCAAAACCCCGTTTGGCCGGGTGGCTGGCGTCATGCCCGATTTGGGATTGGCCGTCTGCGGCGGCATCCTGGCCTATCTTGGCTGGAATGCATTTCGAGAAATCAAGTAGGCCACTTCTATTGCATGAATCAGACCTTGATGGATGCGGTCCGGCATAATTGCCGGTGCAAGTTCTCCCGCTCAACTCGCGAGACCTTCTACGCCACCCTGCGAAGGATCGAGCGTTGCGGCGAGACAGTTGGGATGTCCGACAACCGGCCGGCCGTATTGCGTAACGTTTCGACGCGAATGAGCCCTCGATCTCGCAGTGTCGCGATACGATGCACGAGCCACTTCACGATTGCGTCGTCGTGCCGGCCGGACGCCGCCATTGCCGCCGCGTCAATCAGCAAATGAAAGGCCGCGGCATCACCGGCGCTGTGGCTAATGCGCCGCCATAAGGAATGTTTGCCGCTACTGAACCAGTTCGCTTTTATCGGCAAATTTGCGGAGACCGGGACCTCCCATACGCCGTAATGCAAGGCACGGGGTTCACCAATTCGCGGTGCAGCGGGCAGCGTTTTTAATCCCGCCACGGCCGTAATCTGTTGTTTGACCACCAGGTCGATGTGTGGCTCGACGGAAGCCACGCTCGGCACCAAGGTAGTGACATTGAGTCCGACAGCGCGGGCTTGCGTCAAGCGGCGGGCGAGTTCACGTGCGAACCGCGTGCGGCCGGCCGTTGGGCCCACCCAATTGGAGTCGCCGAGAATCGCCAATTCATGATCGACGGCGGATTGCGTTATCAAGGATGTGGCTGCCGAATGCGCGGGATCGCTAACGGCCCACGTGGTTGGCAGAAGTTCGGCATCCATTGTGGCGATCAGCTGCCGGGCGACTTCAGCTAATGTCTGGTGCCGCTCCACGCAGTGCGTTGCCGACGTGGAGTCGAGTTGCACGGTAACGTTCAGGTGCCCTACATGGTACTTGTGCCACGTGCGGCGATGCGTGCCCGACATAGAAATCCTTTTCGCAGGTCTGGCTATGCCCGACCGTTTTTCCAGTCAGGCACAGCCTGACTACTTGAATGGCGCGTAGTGCGAACCATGAGTCGCGAAGCCATTCGGTGGGGGAGACAAAGCGGTGGCTTCCACACTACTATTTTTCGGATGCTTCTGTTGTTGAACTCGACGGAAGCGATGCTGGCTACGATCAGGTAAACTTGGTAAAGCGTGCGGGGTCATATTATTATCCATAGACATGATTGTCTTTAGGTGAAGGCCCCAGGTGCGCTGGGGGGCTCGGCTGTGTCTCGACCCCAGGCACCCACTTTCTGCGGTGAAGCGTGTGGCGCGTGGGCAAGCGATTCCATCTGCGATGCGAAATGGGCCACCGCCAGTCCAAGCAGGAGTGCGATTGAAAGTTTGAAGCGATCGTGGCTATGGAACTGCAGTTCCGGCAGCAAATCGCTTAGCGAAATGCACAAGAACGTGCCGGCGGAAAAGGCAAGAGCACAGGCCACATACCAATGCCGTGTGGCCATGTCAGGACCGATCGATTCGGACATCAAGCCAAAATAGAAGACCAGAACACCAACCGGAATTGCAAGTGAAAACAGGATGTTGATCGTCTGCCGCCATGCGAGGCTCCAACCACCGCGGCTCATCAGCATACCAATCGTCATTGCGTCGAATGGCTTGTGTAAAAAGATGACGAGGAATGTGCCGAAACCAGCGAGCCACGATCCGTGGCTGCCATGTTGAACGGCCGCGGCAAGGGCGACGCCATTCAGCACGCTGTGCAAGGTGAGGCCTAAGGCGGCGCCGCTCCACGATAAAATGTGCTCGACATGATCGTGTGGGTCGTGATCGTGAGTATGCTCCAGGTAATCGTGCTCGTCGTCGGTCCCATCAGGCACGTCGTGATGGTGATAGCTGAAAAAGCGTTCGATGAAGAACATCGCCAACATCCCCGCAAGCAGCGAGATCAAGATCCAGCGCACGGTTCCAACGTTCATCACAAGAGCGGTGGTTGACGTGGTTGCGGCAGTCGCACCTTGCGAAAGTGCGCTATCAGCCGCGGCGGCATCCAAGAAGGCGTGCGGCAGCATGTGGAGCACGCCGATGCCCAGCATGACACCGGCCACAAAGCTGACGGCGAACTGCATCCAGCGGTGTGTGAGCTGGAACCACACCGGAATCATCCCGCCGACGATCGACGCAACGAGGATCAGCGCGCAATAATAGGCGAGCAGTACAGTGGGCATGGGAAAAGGATTCGGGATGCAGGGGAGCAGGGTGAATGTTTGATGTCGGACGTTAGGTAGCAGATGTCAGAGATGGGCAAGCCGCGTTTAACATCTTATATCTAACATCCAACATCTAACACCCATCGTGACACGACAACAGCTTCATGTGGAGGTTTTATCTTTGCGTGCGTGTATTCAACGAGTGACGGAAGCTCATGTGATAGTCGATGGCGTTGAAACCGGCCGCATCGGACGGGGCTTGGTTGTACTGCTGGGTATCGGGCACGACGACAGTGAAGCCGAGTTCAATTGGCTGGCAGAGAAAATCGTTGGCCTACGAATATTCGAAGATGACGCTGGAAAGATGAACCGCTCACTGGCCGAAGTGGGTGGAGCAATGCTGGTTGTCAGCCAATTTACGCTCTATGGCGACTGCCACCGCGGCCGCCGGCCGAGCTTCACGGATGCTGCTCCGCCGGAATTGGCCGAAGAGTTGTATCTGGCATTCGCCAGCAAGGTGCAAGAGCGTGGTGTCGAAGTGGCCACCGGAAGGTTTCGCGAGCACATGCGAGTGTCGCTTGTCAACGACGGGCCAGTAACGCTGTGGCTCGACACGGCGGAAAAATGAGAGCCGCTTTGGTGGTCGCTGTTTCGAAAAAGCGTTTGACTTATTGCGCGAAGGAGCCATTGGGCCGCTTCGCGGTGTCGTACGATTGCGGCGTCGCGGGCCACTGCCATGAGCTCGGTTGATTGTTTGATGTTGTTGGTCCGCCGCTGTTGATCGGAGCAGGAGCAGATGCGTACTGCGGCCAGCCGCTCGCGCCGGTGTTGTTTTGGGCGGGGGGTTGCGCGGTGTTATTCAAAAAATTGGCCGCCGCGCGGGCTACGTCGATGCCTTTTTGCGGCAGACTGTTCGAACTCGACGCATGGAGTTGATCGCGCAAGTCGCTGATCTGCGCTGCGAGCTGAGGGTTGTTGGCCGAAAGGCGACTTCATCACGGAAGGTTCTCCGAGAATCACCATTCCCACGAGCACCAGCTTGGCGTAAGTGGTGAAGTTGGACCAATGATTGTCGCCCCACAGTTTCATCGCCGTGCCGAACGATTTTTTAAATCGCCAGCGGCCTTTTTTGAATTCAACGGCGTAGATTTCATCAAGAATCAAATGGGACATGAAACCGCCCATGACGCCGCCGGCTTTGTAGCAGCGGAGGTCGAATGGCGAGCCGCCGCAGATGAGAAATGCCAAGCCGCCGAAAATGAGCAATGCGGGGATGCTGTGGAACATGCCGCGATGGACCGTGTATTTGCGGATCATGGTCGTGACGCCGAAGCGCACGAACAGATACATGCCAACCGCTGCTAACGCCATCGAATCGGGGCCGAGGCCGAGCGCTTGGAAGTGGCTGACGAGCAGCATGGGTATCGTGGCCGCAGTGAAGGCCATCGTCTCGCGGAGCGGAATGCCGTAATCGCTATCGAGATCAGGCAGCATGCCAGAGAAGCCGCACATGGCGCCGGCTACAATGGCCGAATTCACGGGAACGCCGTAACCAAGCGACAGAACGCCGGCATATCCGCAGCCGAGCAAGCTGCTCGTACCAACATGCATGCGAAAACCGGCCATGAATGCTTCCTTGGTTGTCTCGCGCAGAATGCAGCGCACTATCCACTATGACAAACTTCGGCATGCCGAGCAGCAGTGCTATGTCTATTAGCGCCGGAACACGAATGATGGCTCAATCAGCGAAGAACTGTAGCTGAAATTGCAAGCATTCGCTGCGCTGCCTCAGGAAATCTGCAAAGTCCAAGGCGAAGGGGTCAGGTCCATGTTTTTGGCCAACGATTGCACCATGAACGCGTACCGGGTTGGCCGAATAATGGACCAGACCCCGACTTTGCAGTTCTCCTATGCGTTGCCCGTCAGCCGAATTCTTGCGAATTCGTCTGCGGTGCTATCACGCCTATACAATGCTAGCGGGATGCGAGGTATGGCATGGTGAATGCTCTTCGCCAATTGCTGTCACGCCCCTATATTTGGCCTCCGCGAATTTAACCCTGCTTCCTGCATCAATCTTTCTGCATCTATCCTCGTGTCATGCAAACCTATGACTTCTTCATGATCGTGGTGCTGCTGGCGGCCACAGTCTTCGGTTTTTGGAAAGGCATGGCGTGGCAGATCGCATCGTTGGGGTCGCTTGTGGCTAGCTACTTCGTTGCATTGCGGTTTAGCGGCCAGCTCGCACCTCTGTTCGGCCACCAAGCGCCGCTAAACCGGTTCGTCGCTATGTTGGTGATCTATGTCGGCACGTCGTTCGTTATTTGGTCGCTGTTCCGACTCGTATCGGGTGCAATCGACAAGGTCCGCCTCGAGTCGTTCGACAAGCAGCTCGGCGCAATGTTCGGTTTCGCCAAGGGTGTGCTGTTGTGCGTGGCGATCACCTTCTTTGCCGTTACGTTGGCTCCCGAGCCGCAAGGCGAAGCAATTGTGTCGTCGCAGTCGGGGCGATATATCGTCGCCCTGCTCGACAAAGCACACTCCGTATTTCCACCGGAGCTGCACCAGGTGCTCGATCCATACCTGAACACGATCGAAAAGCGGTTGAACCCTAATTATCAACCGCATGGCGAGGACATACAGCAGACATGGCAGAATCAAGCCGAGGCGAACCCACCGACGAACTCGCCGCCGGTTCCCTGGCCGCAATCTCAGGCGCCGCAGCAACAACCGGCATTGCCATCACCTTCGCAAACCCAGATCAACTGGCCGGCCGAGTCAGCCTCGCCGCAGGGAACGGCAGAGGCAAGCGATCCATACGCGCCGCCACGAGAGCCGCAACCGTTCCCAGGTCCGTACTCGGCCGAAGGGCCGGCGAATCGGAACTATTAGACAGCCGATTTCATCTGGCATTGCTTCAGGCACCCGCTCAGATACGCCTACCGCTCAGAAGAAAGCCACTCCGGCAGCCACGAGGCTGACAAGGATGGTGATGAGCACCACAGCGGCCGTCACCTTGATCCAATGCGGTTTGTCGAAGCCGGACCACATGGAGTGGCGATCGGCCGCCGAGAGCCAGTAGCCGCAAGCAGGGCACTTGTCGGAAATGCTGTGCACGGCGGTGCCGCACTCGGGACAGCGGCCCGGCTCTTCGTCGTCCAGCTCGTCATCGTCGTCGTACCAATCTTCGTCGTCGTATGGATCGTCGTAAGTCATGTGTGGCTGGGTCGCGACCAACGCTTGCGGCTTTATGGGGGGCCGCCATTTATGATTTGAGCAGGGCGGCATTTGCATTATTCTACGGGGAAAACAGGCCCCGAAACGAACATAAGAGCGATTATCGGACGTTGGGCACAGGTGCCGGGATTCGCGATTAGCCGCCCTGCTCGCTTCCTCGTTTGGCCAAGGTCTTCTGGGGCGAGACTTCTCGTTGGCGCTCGTCTGGGGCCATCCTGGGAGGTCGGTCTTTTTCGTCGACGTGAATATCGGTGGTTGGTAGCTCGGACCTTAGTTCCGTGATGGCCGCATCGGAAATGTGTCCCTGTTGAAAGATGAGTGTCTTGAGTTTCTTTAAGTTGTGGAGCCTTCGAGCTGCGGTGTCAGAAACATTTAGGCCCGTAAAGTTCAGGGACTCAAGCTGTACGAGTTCGCTAATCTCGCGGAAACACGCATCGTCGAGGCGGTTGTAGTTTGCCCTCGGCCGTTCCTCGCAAAAGACTAGAGTCCGCAGAGTTCGAAGTGGCTTCAATTTCGCAAGCCCGGCGGCAATGACCTGAAAGGTGTTAAACATGATGTGTCGAAGCTTGGGGAATCGATCGAGCTTTGACAATCCATCGCTGCTGATCGAACATTGGAAAAATGAGACCGACACGACGGCATCGCAATTGCTGGACTCACATACCGCAGTCAGTCCGACGTCGGTAACACCACGACCAAATTCGATTCCGCCCGCTTCAGGAATCCGCCCTAACTCCCGCGAGATGACAATTGCTTGGGCGTCATTTTTAACATCAATGCTGTTCGCATTGCCCCAAAGATTTAGATTTAGTTTGGGCGTCGTATACGGATTCTGAAGGCCGTCATCCTGTGATTTGTCCTGAAACCAAATTGCACCACCCGAGTTGAAGATTCGCCCTACGGCAATCCGATGTTCGAGCTTCGGCCGCACATAGTAGTTCGCTACGACCAATACCACCGCCACTATCGCGATTGTGATCAACAACGTGCGCAGGCTGAAGCGAAGCCGGCGCGACCATCGCGGCTGTGACGCCGGATCGAGCGTTGAAGCCGAGCCTGTGCTCAGCTGATCTAAATGACTTGCGACTTGATCCACCGAGAAGCGGCTCCGAGGTATGCGCCGGCGAATGCGAACGCCAGCGCCAAGACTGATCCGGCACTGCCGCCGTGAAGTATCGTGTGCAACGGAATCCAAATGCCGATGGCCAGTGCCCATAGCCAGGGTCGGCGCGGGTAGATGAACGCGAAGATCGCGCACACGATGGCGATCGAGAACGCTAGGATGCCGGCGTCGTCGAAGTTAGGCCGGATGTCAACAAAGGCGAAGACGTGGCCGATGGCAATCGCGAGGATGAAGAACAGAGCTTTCATGATCGTGGACTGCGGATTGTGCGGCGTCAGGCCGGTTTGCCGTTACCCGGATCGGAATTAGGGGCGGCTTCTTCCAGGAACTGGCCCATGCGGCGGAACTTTTCGTAGCGCGTGGCGAGCAGTTGATCGGTTGGCATGTCGACCAATTCGCGGAGCGATTTGAGTAAGTACATTTTGAGCCGAGCTGCCATTTGATGATGGTCGCGGTGAGCCGCGCCGAGTGGTTCTTCGATCACGTCATCCACGCAGCCGAGCTCTTGCAGATATTTGGACGTGAGTTTGAGCGCGCGGGCGGCGTCGGCAGCGAAGTCGTGGCTCTTCCACAGAATACCGGCGCAACCTTCGGGACTGATGACTGAGTAGTAAGCGAATTGCAGCACGGCCACGCGATCGCCCACGCCGATGCCCAGTGCGCCGCCGGAGCCGCCCTCGCCGATCACCACGCAGATGATCGGCGTTGGCAGGCGCGACATTGCGAGCATGCTTTCGGCAATAACTTGTGCCTGGCCCCGCTCTTCGGCGCCGATTCCAGGGTATGCACCGGGCGTATCGATCATGCAGATGATCGGCAGGCGGTATTTCGCGGCGAGCCGCATCTTGGACATCGCCTTGCGATAGCCTTCGGGATGCGCAGCCGAAAAAGCACTCGTTGCGCTCTTTGAGCGTTTTGCCTTTGTAGTGGCCTACGACGAGCACTTTGTAGCGGTCGAGCTTGGCGAAGCCGGTGCGTAAAGCGCGGTCATCGCCGTAGAACTTGTCGCCGTGGAGCTCGACGAACTCATCGAACAGCAAGTTGAGGTAATCGGTGAGCATCGGCCGATCAGGGTGGCGTGCGACCTGCACCGTATCCCACGGATCGAGTTGGCTATAGATCTGCCGGGTAGTATCGACCAGTTCGCGCTTGAGCGCGCGGATCTGATCGCGCACTTCCGCCGTTTTCGGCTCGGTACGTTCGAGCTCACGGATTTGTTCCTCGAGCCGGTAGATCGGCTGTTCGAATTGTAGTCGGTAGGTTGAACTCGCCATTTCGTTCTCTTCGATAAAGAGCTAACCACAAGGACACGATGAAAGAACAGTCAATAAATGGTCGACTTGGTATCGGCCTGTTCCTCGTGGCCTTTGAGATCCTCGTGGTTAATCTTTTTCTGCAGCCGCTTTTGCTTCATCAGCCTCACTGGGCGGCTGCGGCAAATTGTAGTACATCTTCTGTGTTTTGAGCTCCATCATGACGTCTTTCATGTTGGCCGGACGGTCCTTTGGATCCTTGGCCATCATGCGTTGCACGTATGACGCAAACTCTGGCGTGATGTTTTTATCGAACACCGTGAGCGGCTGAGGCTTCGATGACAAATGACGCTGCAGCAACTCATTCGGCGAGTTGGCGGTGAATGGCGGTTTACCGGTAAAGAACTCATGGACCATGCAGCCGAAGGCGTAAATGTCGGCACGGCCATCGAGCGATTGACCCCGGATTTGCTCGGGCGCCATGTAGCTGTGCGTGCCCTGCACCTTCGACTTGCCGGCGAACAGTTTGCTTAAACCACCAGCCGGCTTACGGGCAAGATTGAAGTCGATGAGCTTGATCACATCGTCGTCACGGAGCAAAAAATTATCCGGCTTGATGTCGCGATGGATCCACCCCTTCTCGTGCAAGTGGGCAAGCGATGCGGCAACGGACGAGAGAATCGCTTTTGCGCGGTGATGCAGTTTTTTGTACCCGCCCGAAATAATTTGCTGCTTGAGGTTCGGCACCTTGAACAGCTCGAGCAGCATGTACGCGCCGTTCGAGGTGTTGCCGAAGTCGTAGGTTTTAATGACGTTCGGGTGATCGAGCGCTGAGCCGACCGTGTATTCGTGCTTGAGCTCAGAGACGGTTGCCCGCGAGTACTTGCTGCCCGGCGGCAGCCACTTCATGGCGTACGGCGTGTTCTCGGAGACCGGCCGCACCGCCCAAATCTCGTAGATCGCTCCAGCACGTATCAAATGAAACATGCGGTAGTTGCCGACGATTTGTTGGGTGGCGGACACGGGAGAAATCCGAGGGAGGAGAATTCAGGGGTCAGGACGAGAAAAATGATTCCGGCGGCAGCGTCGCAGAGAGTATCGCTATTTCTAGTGTAACCCGTTACGCCAAAAGCGGAAAGCTTGATGCGTCGCACGCACGTGGTCCGACCAGGACGTATAACGCAACTATTTCGAACTGTTCAAGGGCCATAGTGACCGGGCCAAGATGGCCCGGCCATGTCGTTAGTAGTCAACGCTTACCAGGAAAAGGCCGTGCGGCGGCGCGGTTTGGCCGGCGCGACGGCGGTCTTTTGCCGCAAGGACTTCGGCCGGCCAGTTGACATCACGCTTGCCGACGCCGACTTCCACAAGTGTGCCGACGATCGTGCGGACCATGTTGTAGAGGAACCCGTCGCCAGCGACCTCGATGGTGACGCGTTGATTGTAGTCCGCTCGCTCCGCGAGAGGGAATTCATCTCGCGAAGAGAGATGACTACCTTTCCTAACCGTCAGCTCGTGAATGGTGCGAATCGAATCGGGACGGTCCGAGCCGGCTGTTTCGAAGCTTGAGAAGTCGTGTTTGCCGGCAAGGCCCTGCCCTGCCGCGTGCATCGCTGTGGCATCCAACGGCTGTGGATAATGCCACGCATAGTGGCGGTCAAACACTAACGGCGTGCGGCCGTTGTGGATTTGGTAGCGGTAACGTTTCCCAACGGCATCATACGTCGCGTGAAATCCCTCGCGCGCATTTTCGATAGTGCAAATTGCAATATCATTCGGCAGTAGCGCGTTGAGGCCGCGCAGCAAGTCATCATTTGAAAGACGCGTTTCGGTCGCGAGGCCCACTACCTGGCCGTGCGCATGGACACCAGCGTCGGTCCGGCCCGCGGCTGTGATGTGCAGTGACTCTTGCGTGAGCCGTTGCCAGGTGGTTTCGAACGTGCCCTGCACCGTTGGCTTGTCTGGCTGAATTTGCCAACCGGCGTAGGCGCCGCCGTCGTAGGCGATGGTCAATTTGAGGCAGCGGGAGGACATAGGATTTAAGATTTGTTGATTGCAGATTTAAGATTTACAAATCATAAATCCGAAATCTTAAATCTTAAATCGGATTCACGTGGACATCGCCGCTTGCGTCCGGACCAGCAGCTCCGCGATTTGCACCGCGTTGGTGGCTGCACCCTTGCGGAGATTGTCGCTGACGCACCAAAAGGCGAGGCCGTTGTCGCACGAGAGGTCCTCGCGGATGCGGCCGATAAATACGGCGTCGTCGCCGTCGCAGTCGCTCGGCTTCGGATACTTGCCACTCGCGAGGTCGTCGACAACTTTGATCCCAGGGAAGTTCGCGAACAAATCGCGGGCTTCGTCGACGGAAATCTTGCGCTCCGTTTCGACAAGGATGCTCTCGCTGTGGCAGTTCGACACCGGTACGCGGACGCATGTCGGGCAAATGCGGATGGTATCGTCCTCGAGAATCTTGTGCGTCTCATACACCATCTTCATTTCTTCTGAGGTGTACCCGGCACGCTTGTGCGAGCCAATTTGTGGAATGAGGTTGAACGCGATCGGGTGCGAGAACGTTTCGTACTTGTGCTCCTTGTTCTCAAGCGCGGCCTTGCTGCCGTTAATGAGGTCGCGCTGGCCGGCGACGCCGGCGCCGCTGGTCGCCTGATACGTGCTGACGACGACGCGGCGCACACGACCGGCGTCGTGCAACGGCTTGAGGGCGACTACCATCTGCGTCGTCGAACAGTTCGGGCTGGCGACAACTCCCTGGTGATTTCGGGCGGCTTCCGGGTTCACTTCGGGAATCACCAGCGGTACCTTGGGGTCCATTCGCCAATAACCGCTTTCATCGACGACGACGCAGCCGCGCTCGACGGCCCAGGGGACGAAGTCCTTGGCCACCGGGTCCGGCGTACTGCCGATCGCGAGTTCCACACCTTCAAACGCCTCGGGCTTCAACTCCTCAGCCTTGTGCTTCTGCCCTGCAAACTCGATCGTTTTGCCGGCACTGCGGGCCGAGGCGAGGAATTTGATCTTTTCGTAGGGAAACTCTCGCTCCTCGAGCATCGAGCGAATGAGCTGGCCCACGGCGCCAGTTGCGCCCACGATGGCGATCGAATCGAACACAGATGACTTCTCCGGTTGCGTGCTGAGCAGCACTGGGGCAATTCACGAATGACGAATTCCCGCATGACGAATGGCCAATTGGCTGCATTTCTCGTTCGCCATTCGTGCTTCTTTATTTTCGCATACCAGTATAGATCGAGTCCTCGCCTCGAACAATCTGGAGCGGACTGCCAGAGAGACCATGGCGGGCGCGAAAGGTTCAGGCCGCCGCCGCGTGGGTGGCATTGCCTACAATGGCAAGCGATATGCGATGGGCGAGCGGGTCAAAGACCTTGCGAACGATGTTGGGCGACACGAACGCCAGGTTGCCGATCAGCATCACAAGACCGAACGTGGGCATTCCGAGCGTCAATGCGATGCCGCCGTGGACCAGAATGGCCATGAACAAAACCCAGGGCCGCGTGAGCGCAGGCCATACAGCGCGCAGTACGACAGTTCCCAAAACACCGTGGCATGGGTCATGAAGTTCAGCAGCAACGGATGGTTCGCTAACCACGTCATATCGAGCGATTGGTATTCGAGCATGGCAAACGACAGCCAACTGGCTTCGCCCGTCACCCAAGGCGTGCCATTCAACTTTCCGATGCCGGAGAACAAATAAATGATACACATGTGGACTTGAATCAGTCGGATTGCCAGGTTCGCGCTGGAGGTGGCAGGAACCTCGGTGTTGCCCCGCCGCAGTCGCAACAGCCGATCCAGGGAATAGCGTGCGCCACATGGCCCCACGATCAGGTATAGCGCCAACATGCAATTGATCTTGTCGAGACCGAAATAGGCGCCGGGCGTAATACGATTGGCGTAAGAAACGGCAAATAGAAAGCCTAGCAGCGCCATCGTGCGGCTGAAGAAGCCGATCATCAAAAAGAAAAACACGGCAAGCGCGACGATGTGGATCGTCCACATCAACTTGGGGCCGTGCACGTAGTCGAAATGCGACCAGACCCATCGTGCGGGGCCGACTGCCGGCCCGGGACCGTCGGGATCGTTGCTGGCAACGTGAATCTCGTGCATGAGATTTTGCGGCAACCAGCCGTTCTGGCTGAAAAAGTCGGTCAATCCCATCGACCAAATAAAATGGGTATAGAGCAACATCGCACCGGCCAACACGCGAATTGCCGACAATGTTGTTGGACTCGACGGAGCGAACCAAAAATCGTTCCAGGCGTCCCAAACTTCCGCCAAGTAGTTCCTTGCCGCAGCGATCATCGTGGCACCCCCATTCTGCGATTCGCTACGTTCATGCGGCTATCCTGCCAGTAGAGCGATTGGTTGGAGGGAGCGGGACCAAGATCGCTGCGGCGCACAGTGATATCCATCAGCACGTCGTACCCTTGCGGATCGGTCATCTTTTTACCTTGTAGGGCCAGGTCGCGCGGCAACGGCCAGTGTGCAATTCTTTGAAGTCTTACGCTTTGTGCATTCTTATTGAGTTCAAGCAAGTGGCGACCGTAAGCCTCGAGATATTTCCGCTGCCACAGGTTGCGAACCTCCTTGTTGTCGGCAGGAAAATCTGCCTGGTCCGCCAACATCATATAGCGGTGGTAAAACAGCCTCGGCCACTGCTCTTTGCGGTTCGGCCACTCGCCCTGTCCAATGGCGCGGCCACTTTGGTCCAGCAACTCGTATCGGATGATGTGTCCGGGGCCAACTTCGGGAGCAAAAAACGAGTGCTGTTGATTCAAATAGAGAACGTCCAAATACCATTGCATGGGTGGCTTCTCGGAGAGCGCCAAGACTAGAGGCGAAGTAGCGGGCACCAGCATCGCCGCCAGGAAAATGCCCGCAAAATGCCAGACAATGAGCAGGCTAATTGCAATGCGGAGTACTAGCCCAGGCCGGCCGTTGCGCTTCGAGGAGCCCAGTTCGCGCTGCGGTGCTGTTGGCCGCTGTTTTTGCGGCGTTTGTGGGCCGGTAGGTCTGACAGGGGCTCCGACCATCTTTGAACAAGTCCTTTGGCGACTGAGCAAGAACGACCGGTAGACGGCACTGGGAGCGTGCCTGCTACACTCCAATCGAATACTAGCAACGCAACCGTATTAGCGGCCAGATCAATCAAAATGAAAAAAGCCCTCGCGCTGACAAGCGTCAGCCGAGGGCTGAGTCATTTCTTTTCTATTCGGCCGCGACTGCAGCTGCGGTCGTGCGCGCAGCGGCGCAAACTATCGCTGCGCAACCTGACGGGTGCTGTCATTCGCAAAGTCCACCGCCAGTTCTTGATTCTGGCCGCCGGTGAGCTTGATTGTCCGCTCTTCACGCAGCGTCTTGCCATCTTTCGTCACCTCGATGACGACCTTGTAGTCATCCCAAGTCTGACCAGCGGGCAGCTTTGAAGTGGCGAATTGCCGGACCTCACCTGTTTGCTTTGTCTCGACGCCAGCAAGGATCACCTTCGCTTCGGCCGGGACATGGAGCGTGAGTTGTGTTTTGACAGCAGGCGTTGTCGAAGCAACGACAGTGGTTACCGGTCGGCTAACGCGAACATAACCGCCACCAACGTATCCATAACCATACGACGAGTAGTAACCGCCGTAAGAACCGCAGCTACCGCAACTGCTGTAGCCGCCCCAAGAACCGCACGAGCCGCCATAGTAGTTTCCACCCCACGAGCCGCACGAACCCCATGAGCCGCGCGAACCCCATGAGCCGCCCCACGAGCCGCAGCTACCACGGCCAAACAAGTGAGCGGAGGCGGTACCGGCCGTCATTGAGATGGCAGCTACTGCAACCAGCAATGCAAACAAACTTTTTTTCAGTGTCATGTGTGAGATTCCTCCCATTTTCCGTGAGCCGAAGAACACCTGTCCTTCCGGTGGTCCGCTATCGCGCGAACACGGGTCTAAGATAGCAGCACGTCTGCATAATTCAAGTAAGCTGGGAAAAATTGTCCGGATCCGTAAGGCATAGCATTTATCCTGCCAAGCTATAGCAACTCTACGTTACTCCCGATGGCTAGCTGAGAGAGATTTCTGCGTGATTTTCCGAGAAAATGCCAGAACGTGCCAGTTTACCGGAGGACCGTGGCACGGCAACTCATTTTGACGGAACGACTTGCATCCCAAGATCGTCGAGAGAGAGGTCGCCCGAGGCACCAAGCAGACCAATTCGTAAGATGGCTTCTCGGGCCCTCAATGGCACGCGAATACGGCCTGTTTCCGGCCGCCAATCGAAACTACCGGCAAATGAGCCTGCGGATTCCTCAGCGATGGTCGCTCGTCGGTCGTCATAGAAAGTCACGACGATTCTCGGCCAACCGTCTCTCGGATCGCTTTGGCGGATGTCGTGACCACGAACCCAATAGTGCAGTTCGAGTGCGGAGACATCACGTCCATCGACGGCGAATCCTTGCAACGCGTGACAACCTCTGCCCGGATCGATGTTCAAAAAATCGGCGTAAACTTTTCCGTCAGGAACCTGGCCGTCGGACTTGAGGGTTAGCTGCCGTTGATAGTGCCACCCGGTCGGAACTTGATTGCCGTCCGCATCCTTGGCGGTCTCTTCGAAGCTGCCATTAACGACCCGGGGATTGGCTGGATCGGGTTTGACTTTGCGCTCCGCTTCGGCGGCGCCTGTCATCGGTACAAAGAGTGTCGCGCGCAAGGCTTCACGTTTAAGCTGGCCGTCGCGTTTGCGCATAAGATAGAGCGTTTGCTGATAGCGCTCGCCCACAGGCACCACCATGAGTCCGCCCTCGCGAAGCTGATCGACGAGTGGTTGCGGAACTTTTTCCGGCGAACAGGTAACGATAATTTTGTCGAACGGAGACGCTTCGGGCCAACCTTTGTAACCATCGCCCGAGCGCGTGTGGACGTTGTCATCGTGGAGACGTTTGAGCGTGCGTGTCGCACGGCGACTCAGCTCATCGACGATCTCAATGGTGAAGACATCCTTCACCAAGGGACTGAGTATGGCGGCTTGATATCCGCTGCCGGTGCCGATTTCAAGCACACGGTCGCTCGGCTGGGGATCAATCGCCTCGGTCATTAGCGCAACGACGAACGGCGGTGAGATAGTTTGGGCATCGCCGATCGGCAACGCCATATCGAAGTAAGCGCGGTCGCGTTGGTTGGCAGCCACGAATTCATGCCGCGGCGTATTGCGCATGGCGCGAATTACACGTTCGTTTTTAACCCCCGCGCTCACGATTTCCTTGTCGACCATCTCGTTGGCGCATTGGCGCCAATCGCGAAGCGATTGTGTGTCGGCAATCGCGCTCGCGGCTACGACGGCGACTAATATCAGGGCTCTTGCGATGTTTATCCGAAGTGGCTTCATTGAAATGGGTGCGGTGGGAAGTGGGTCGTGGTTCAATCCCATTATCTCTGTAGTGGTGGGATAACTGGGAATTCCGCCCGAATCGGCGCGCGTCAGATGTCAAAATATACCTTTCCTGCCTGTACGAAGTACCCACAGACAATTTCGACTGATTTTAGCGGTGATTTCGACACCACCGTTGTAATCAGTCCGCCACTCGCCCTAACCTTTGGTTCGTTTTGACTCGATAACTGATGACAAGTCGCCACGTCCGTACGGCAAGTACGTGCAGCCACGACAAACCTGTAAGAGTGGCATTTGATGCTGCCCGCTATTAACGCCGGGCATCTTGCGCTAAAATCGGCGGCGTCAACTATGGATCCACTTGGTTGGGGGATTGCATGCCATCCGTCGATGAAACGCGCGCCAAGCTGCGGGCCGCGATGCCGGCCGCGAAAAAATACGCCTACTTCGACCACGCGGCGATGTCGCCACTCCCGCAGCCTACGGTCGACGCTTTTCAAGAATGGTTGAAGGAAGCGGCGGAAATTGGCAACCCGGTGTGGGGCCAATGGGTAAAAGGCGTCGAGGCGATGCGGGCGATGGCCGCGCAGATGATTGGCGCGCAGCCGGAGGAAATCGCCCTCGTCAACAATACGACGGGCGGCATCAGCCTTATCGCGGAGGGACTGGACTGGCGCGAAGGCGATAACGTGGTGACGTTTGCCGATGAATTTCCTTCGAACGTCTATCCGTGGATGAATCTGGCCAGCCGAGGCGTGGAAACACGACGCGTGCCGACCGATGTGAGTGGCCGAAGCGATTTGGAGCGGCTGGCCGAAGCCTGCGATTCACGAACGCGGATTGTAACGGTAAGCTGGGTCGGATTTGCGACCGGCTACCGGCACGACGTGCGACGGATCGCCGAGATTGCCCACGAGCGCGGCGCGCTCATGTTCCTGGATGGGATTCAGGCGCTCGGCGTCTTTCCAATTGATGTGAACGAGGTTGGGATCGACTTCATGGCGGCCGACGGGCACAAGTGGCTACTGGGACCGGAGGGCGCCGGTATCGCGTACATCCGCCGTAAGCATCTCGATCAGTTGCGAGCGATTGGCCCCGGCTGGCACAGCGTGAATCCGGCCCAAGAATACACGCACATTGAATTGAACCTCCGGCCAACTGCCGCCCGATACGAGGGCGGTTCGCAAAACAACGGCGGGTTCCTGGCGTTTGGGGCGAGCCTGAGATTACTTCAAGAGCTCGGCTTCGCCAATCTCTCCGCAACGGTGTTGGATATTACGGATCGTGCGTGTGAACGACTGATCAAAATTGGGGCTACAATCGTGTCCGATCGTCGCCCAGATCACCGCAACGGCGAGCAGCGGTCGGGGATTGTATCGTTCGAATTGCCCGGGCACGATCCGATGGCACTCAAGCGGTACGCCATGCGGCAAGATGTGATTTTCGGTTGCCGCGCCGGCCGATTGCGGATCAGCCCGCACGCGTACAACAATGAAGAGGACTTGGATCGGTTGGTGGAAGTGCTAACGTCGTTTAAGAGTGAGTAGGTGGAGTAAGTGAGTAGGGAGATGAGTTACGAGGCCCGATACGACATGGATCAGTTCGAGTTGTATAATGCGGCGAGACGATTTCGCAAAAAGACATACCAACTTTTCAAGTACCTTCCGCCAGAAGAAAAATACTGCCTTGGCACACAGATGCGAAGGGCTGCCGTTTCGGTAAGTAATAATATTGCCGAAGGGCACGGTCGGTGGCAATATCTCGAAAACATTCACTTTTGCAGCATACGCGCGGCTCCATTGATGAGCTCATCGACGATTTCAATGCTTGCATCGATGAAAAATATGGTCATGCCGGGCTTTCCGAGGAACTGAAAAACGACGCTCGGCAATTGATCCCCAGAGTTAACAGCTACATCGTTTATCTTCTAAAGTCCAAACAAGGCGAGAACGGAGAAGCCTGATAATCTAACCGACTCACTTACTCAGGTACTCACCTACTCACATTTCCCACCATGTCCCGCCGCGCTGTTTATACCGGTTCGTTCGACCCAATCACGCTCGGGCATCTTAATGTTATCGAGCGGAGTAGTCGCCTCGTCGATACCTTGATCGTCGGGATTGGCATGAATATCGATAAGCAGGCGTTGTTCACGGCGGATGAACGGGCTGAGTTAGTCGAGCGGGTGACCAAGCCGCTCGGCAACGTCGAGGTCCGGCAGTTTTCCGGGCTGGCGGTGCAGTTCGTGCGTGAGTGCGACGCGCGCGTGATCATCCGCGGCGTGCGATCGCTCTCCGATATGGATACCGAGTTTACGATGACGCTCGCCAATCGAAAGCTCGATCCGGACATTGAGACCGTGTTCTTAATGGCGGACGAAGAGTTTTCGCACGTTTCCAGCTCGCTCATCAAACAAATCACGCCGCTGGCGAGCGACGAAGAGCTGGCACGATTCGTGCCGCGGGAGATTATTCGTGACCTGCGGGCGAAACTAATGGGTGAAGTGTGCCCGTAGCGCTTGGCGGAGGGGTGGTGCCGGAGGTGACGTGCCTTCGCAGCGCTGCTAGGGGCTTGCTACGCTCGACCTCAGGCACCCATCTATCGTTTTTCTAGCGCGCGAACTTAATGAGCTGCAGCGTGACCGCGGCCAGTCCGACGACGGCCAGCAGCGACTTCAACGAATCGTACCAGCCGGCGCTGGTAAAGTCGCTCCATACGAATGACTGACTGCTACTCTCTGAGCTCGGCGCTGTTGTTGGAACAAGTTGTGTACCGTCGGCAGCTGTTTGCTTACTGGAATCTTTGCCTTTTGCCACTTTCGGAGGCGACCAAGGCGAGTTCGGGTACGTGGAACTCGAGCCACTCTCCTTCGCGGCGGCTGCCACGTTCACTAAGGGCGGTGCCCGGTCGGCGACGGCGATCTGTGAATCTGGCTGATCGAAGTCCGGCGCGACGGCTTCAAGAAATGTTCGCACGCGTGGGGCAAAGCTGCCCATCGTGGTCCCCTGCCCTGCCCCGAACAACACGCCTGCGAGCTCGCCTTTTTGATTGAAAATCGGCCCGCCGGAATCTCCTTGGCGGGCTTCGACATCGAGCTCGACCATCTCGTGCGGGAAGTTGGGTTCCGGAGCGTAATACGTGGTGCAACGACCTGTGGCGATGCGGTATTTGCCGCGGCCATAGCCATGAATGGTGAGCGGGTCGCCGGGCCGCGGCGGTTGCGTGGCGATTTTGACCGGCTCTGCGTTGGGTCGCCAAATGACGAGCGCTGCCAGATCCCAGTCCTGGTCGACCTTGATCGGCCGGGCGTGCGAGTGGAAGCCGTCGGGAAACACAACGTCGACCAACCCAGCAACATCGCGGACAACGTGCCAGTTGGTGACGACGAGGCCGTGCTGATCGCGGACACCCACCAGGGTACCGCTGCCGAAGGCAGTGGCGCCGTCTTCGGGCACGATGATGCGCGCGACTGCGGGATGTGGGGTAACATCGCCGGGAAGTGAATCATAGATCGGGCGGTGGCCGCCGCCGAATAAGAACGGAAAGAGTGCCGCGGTCCGTGGAGAACCATCGTTCGGAAGAATCTGCGGGGCAGACTCAACGGGCGTGCCTGCCTGCCCTGCCAATGGTGATGTAAGTTCAGCCGACGCTTGATTTGCAAATGTTGCGATCAAACACGCGGCGAACAGACAGCGTCGAAAGACGAAGGTCATGCGGCACATTCGTCGTTTTGAGCCCGCGGCGCAAGCAAGAGCCTGACAAGTGTGTGTCCTTGCTTGCGCTGCGGGCTCCTAAATGGTAAGGGGCCAGGTAACGCTGTATTAACTCGCGCGCGGACGCCAATCGTTGCGGCGGTCGCGCTCGTTGTCCAAGATCATTTTCAACAACCGTGCTCGTACGCGAGTAGCTTTCGTGTGGTGGCTATTTTCCGTGGCCGGGATCGAATCGCGTCTGCGGACGTCATTGCGGCTGATCCGAGCCAATGTTGGCCCGTCGCCGGTCGTCGCCAGCCTCGGGAATAACCTGACGGTAGGTTGCATGGTAGTTCGTGTCTTACTGCGGAACATGGGGGTACTTTCTCGCTACGCTGCGATAGGTCGGCCACCCTTCAAATCCTCGTCTCTCGGCGGAAAGTTGCAGCCGGCGTTGTACGCATCTTTGAGCCTCTGCAATTCGGCACGAAAGGCACGTTCGGCAAACTTGGTGAGCGTCAGCCGAAGCGGGAAGCCGCCCAGATGGACGGCCGCGTCGCGGGCTTCCTCCAGCAAATCCTGCGGCAGGTACAAGGTTGCGCGAACCTTTGGAGATGCGGCATGGAATTCACCAGACATATTTGGCTCCCCGTGTGAGCGAGCGGTGGGAAGAATGGCAGGCAAGTGGTGGGAAACGTCCTTGCCAAGGGGGGCCGGGCCGTCGTAGCCCGGTACGGTGCATCGCCCATCGCGCTCGCAGTTCACGGTAGGCAGATGCGGTGGTCAGACGGAGCCGACGATTGCCGTAGGTCAGGTTGCAATCTGATAAATGCCCATTCGCCTGGCTTCTGGCATTTTGAGGCAGACCTGAGCTAAGGTTCGTCAGTCTAAAGCCTGACCTACGAAATAGCATCGGACGTTTTGCGACCATTCATCAAACGTCAGACGTTTTGCGGAAAAGCTTTCGCGATCGAATTATGTGACGTATCGAGTAGAGCTTTCGCGCGCGTTAAGCATTGCCAGATACTGTCGCTAGGATGGCAGAAACAAGCCCTTCGCAGGTGTATGTGCCAACCACAATTGTGGCCGGATAACCGAGTTCCTCGAGGACTTCGGCTGTGAGTGGGCTGATAGCAACTAGGCGCGAGTTGCGGAGCGAATCGCCGAACATTTTTGCGAGACTGCGCACGATGGCAGAGCTTGTTACAGTCGTGAAATCGATTCTGCCGGCGGCTAAAGCGTCGGCAATTTCTTGAGCCGGGGCAAGCACATCGCGGCTTTCATACACTACCACTTGTTCCACGGTCGCGCCAGCTGCATTGAGCATATCGGCCAACACTTCGCGGCCACGACTCGCGCGAAGCAGCAAGACTCGGCAATTGGAAACCTGAGGTGCGAGAGCTTCCGCCAGAGCTTCAGCACGAAACGTATCGGGCTGCACGTCGGTTTTCAAATGAAATTCGGCGAGCGCATCGACAGTGGCAGGACCGATGGCGGCGAATCGGACGTTCGCCAAGTGGCGCATCGTAGCCGAGGGCAAATAACTCTTGCATGAAAAAATGAACGCCATTGCTACTGGAGAATACCAGCCAATCGAAGTCACTCAAGCGCTTGATCGCCGCATCGACCGGCGCCCAGTAGGCTGGCGGCCCGATCTCGATCGCGGGTTGACACAAGACGTTTGCCCCAAGTTCACGGAGGCGATTCGCCAACTCATCGGCCTGGTGCTCTGGCCGAGTTACAAGAATCGTGCGTCCAAACAGCTGCCGGGAGTTGAACCAATTGGATGCCGACCGCGCACGAACGACGTCGCCGACGATCATCACAGTGGCGGGCGTAGCTTCTTGTCGGTTAACAAACTGGGCAGTTCACCGAGTGTCGTGAAGTATGTTTCCTGATCCGGGAACGAGCACCGTCGCACGATCGCAACCGGCGTCGTCGCTGGTTTGCCATGGTCGATAAGCGCGTGGCACCAAGAGGGCGCCGTTGTAATGCCCATGTAGAGCACGAGGGTTCCAGGAATTTTTGCAAGCGCGGCGTAGTCGAGCGACTCGGACGAGTCCTTGTCTCCGCATTCGTGCCCCGTTACAAATGCCACGCAGGAAGCGTCATCTCGATCCGTCAGCGGAACGCCAGCGTAACTGCCGGCGGCCATGGCGGCCGTGATGCCGGGCACGATTTCGTAGGGCACTCCAGCCGCGTCTAAGGCTGTAATTTCCTCGGCTAATCGGGCGAAAATCGCCGGATCACCACCTTTAAGCCGTACAACCGTACGGCCTTCCGTCACATGACGTATCATCAACTCGCAGATTTCGGTCTGAGACATCAGGCGGCCGTGTCCATGACGACCGAGACAGATTAACTCCGCGCCGGGACGAGTGTGCGATAGCAGCTCCGAAGCCGCCAGATAATCGTAGAGCACAACGTCTGCCCTGCGCAGGCATTCGGCGCCACGAAGCGTGAGCAAGCCGGAATCGCCCGGCCCTGCTCCGACGAAATACACCTTGGCGGTTGGCTTACGCATGACACTGACGTCCGAACTAGTTTGCTTCTATTAACTTACGTTAATCCATTACTTTGTGCGACGATAGACTCGTGGTAGAATACAGAAAGTCGCCTCCATTCGGAGCGACCGTCAAGGGGCCAAGGCGCAATGTCGGCACACGAATCAACGGGATCAAGTCGCACGTTTCTGCCGCCAATAACGGCGGCTGTGCGGCAGCGCCTGCAGGCCGTTTTTGAACATGGCAAGCGCTCAGCGGAAAAAGCGGACTACGATTACGCGCACGATTTGTATGCGCAGTGCCTCGTTGAGGATCCGGCCAATCTGATTTTTCTGCAGCACTTTCTCGGCAACCTAGCGCAGAAGTACGGCAACAGTAAGAAAGGAGCTCGGTTTGCCGCGTTGAAGAGTAAGACCTCACGGATGGCACTCAACAAGGCTGCCGGCAAGGGGCATTGGCGAGAAGCGTTCACCGCCGCCTGCGAGGCGCTCAAGTCGAACCCATGGGAGACTTCTACGCTGCTCGATGTCGCCGATGCATATCAGCAGATCGGCAGTGATGAATGTCAATTGTTTGTCCTGCGGTGGGCGCTCGATGCGGCTCCAAAAGACGTGACTGTTAATCGCAAGGCGGCTGAGACACTCTCAAGGCTCGGTCAATTTGACCAAGCGATCAGTTGTTGGCGGCGTGTCGAGCAAGCGAAACCGGGCGACGAGGAAGCGGCCAAGGCCATCTCGAAACTGAGCGTTGAAAAGACAATTCAAAAAGGCGGTTACAATCAAGAACTTTTGCAGGGCGCGGTCACAGATTCACAGGCGCTGGAAGCATCGGTGCGTGAGCGTGTTTCGCAAGGACGTGCCGAATCCTCAAAATCAGGGACGCACAGTGCCGCTGGCAAGACCGAAACGAGTGAAGAACAGGAACTGCTCGCGGCTATCGAAGGTCAACCTGCCGAAGTTTCCAATTACCTGAAGCTGGCCGATATCTTTACGGCTCAGAATCGCCTGCGAGAGGCGTCGGATATTTTGACCCGGGCGCTCGCGGCTTCAGGGGGTGGTGATTTAAACGTGCGCGAGAAGTTAGAAGATGCCCACTTGCGACGGGCACAGAATCAAGTCGCGGTCGCCCAGCGTCGGGCAGAGCATGATAAGACGGAAGAATCGATCGAACTTTCGCGGCGGATGGCGATCCAGGCCAACCAAGCGGAAATGGAAGTCTACGCGGCCCGGGCAGCACGCAATCCCGGAAATTCGATGTTGCAGTACGAATTGGGTTTGCGTTGCAAGAAGGCCGGCAAGTTCAAGGAAGCGATTCAGGCGTTTCAAGCCGCGCCGACGACACGCGGCACAAGGCGCTTGTGCAACTTCACTTGGGGGAATCGTTCCAGTACATCCGGCAATTCAAGCTTGCACTGGCCAGCTATGAGGCTGCGGTGCAGGCGGCCGACGACTTTCAGCCCGATACCAAAAAACTCGCCCTTTACCGGGCAGGCGTGCTTGCCGCCGAGTTGGACGACCGAGAGCGGGCTGAAAAACACCTTACCCAGTTGGCCGCGATGGATTTCGGATACCGCGACGTCGCGGAGCGACTGGACAAACTGACTGCATTACGCGATAGTGTGTGATTCGACTCGTTGTTAGTTGATAGTGGATAGTTGTGGGTGGCAGGCGATGTATGCCGTCGCGAGACAAACTATCTTCGTTCTTCGCCATGGTTGGCGACCGGGCAACTAACAACTATCCACTAACAACTATCAAGTCCCATGCCCAACACAGCCAGCGCCAAGAAACGCATGCGGCAGGATGTAGTCCGCCGCGCTCGTAATCGCTCCACCAAGTCCGTAGTTCGTACGCAGTTGCGAAAGGTTCGTGCGGCGATCAGCGCGAACAATGTGGAGGAGAGCGAGACAGAGTTTCATACACTCGTGAAGAAGTTGGATCAGGCCGCGGCGGCGAACGTCATCCACGCGAACGCGGCTGCTCGCACCAAGTCGCGATTGTCGCATGCAATCAAAGCCCTCAAAGGCAAGTAAGTCCCGCGGATTTGCGCTCTAATCAGTAAGGGCGTGCGCTCCCTGTTTCACCATTCGATCTGCGCCGCGTCGAAGATGGGGCCTTCAACGCAGGTGCGTTTGTAATCCCATCCGCCATCAGGCTGCCGGACGCGGGCGACACAACTGAAGCAGATGCCGATTCCGCAGGCCATCGGCGTTTCGAGTGAGGCCAAGCAGCGAGTTTCGTTCAACCGGCAAAGGTCGGCCACGGCGTGCATCATCGGTTCCGGGCCACAGCAAACGACAACGCGTTCTTCGCCCGTGGTCTCAGATAGTAGATCGCTCAAAAGGTCGGTCACGAAGCCGTGATGGCCCACCGTGCCGTCGTCACTACTAAGCAGCACTTCGATGCCGGCTGATTCAAAGTCGGGCACACCGGCCAGGTAATTGGCAGTTCGAACGCCATAGCATAAAGTCGTTCGGCCAGCGCGGGCCCCGCACCGCGTTGGAGTTCCATAACTGCGAAGCCCCAAGAACTCCTGGCCGAGCGCTAAGAACGGAGTTTGACCGATGCCGCCGGCAACCATGATGAGATGGTTGGTTTCAAATGCGGGAAAACCGTTTCCGAGTGGTCCCCACACATCGAGCTCCGTGCCAACCGCGCACCTCGCCAAGGAGTGGGTCATTTTGCCGAGCGTGAGGTAGACCACGTCGATCGTTGAAGCAACACCTGCCGCATCGCAGATTGTGTTGTACAAAGCCAGCGGACGACCCAGTAGTGGATCGTTCACACTGGCCAAACGCAGCATAATGAACTGGCCTGGCACGATCCGATGTGCGATCTCGTGGCACTCGAAGCGAACACGATAGGTGTCGCGCGCGAGCTGTACGTTTTCGATGACGCGGACTCGCACCTGACAGGCAGCATCCGCATAGTAGTCGGCGTGGAGTGGATTGCGATTGACGCTGACCGTTGGAGCCAATTCTGCTACCTCTGCTTTATACAAAATGTCCGACCGCGAAGGGCACGAAGAAGAACGTAAAAGGATCTCAACAATGCTTTGGCCACTTAGCCGCCAATGATCGCGCGTTTTCTTTGATTATCTTTGCGATCTTTGAGTCCTTTGTGGTTCTGATCCGCTTTGGGTTTAGGATTACGTCGTGGGTGCTCCTCGGCATTGGCGGAAATCTTTGGCTGGCTACCGCGAGCAACAGCATGCTGCAGCGCCTGGATCTCGTGCTTCGTAAGCGGCCGCACGGCGCCTATCGGCAATTCCGCCAGTCGTACGGGACCAACGGCCACGCGTTTCAGCCGCTGGACCTTGTGGCCTACGCGGGCAAGCAGTCGGCGGACTTCGCGGTTGCGACCTTCATCGAGCACCATTTCGAGGATCGTCGACCGCTTCCGCCGGCTTTTGATCCGCACGTGCTTCACGTGGGCAAAACCTTCAGCCAAGTGCAGTCCGCGATGCAGTTGGGCCAACACATCCCGCTCGACTTGTCCTGCCACCTGCACGTGATAGATCTTTTCGACGCCGTGCCGGGGATGCGTAAGGCCGTTGGCCAATTCGCCATCGTTCGTGACGAGGATCAACCCCTCCGTCGCGAGGTCGAGTCGGCCGACGCAAAAAACGCGCGGTGTGTTTGGCGGCATGAGATCGATAACACGGGGGCGGCCTGCCGGATCGCGCGCCGTGCAGACAACGCCGGTCGGTTTATTGACCGCAAAATAGACGGGCTTGGGTCGTAATAGCGACTCGCCATCGACGCGAATTTCTTGATGCAGCGGATCGACGCGTGTTCCAAGCTGCGTCACGATCTGGTGATCGACTTCAACGCGGCCTTCTCGAATCAATTCTTCACATTCGCGGCGGCTGGCGATGCCTGCTCGCGCGAGGATCTTCTGGAGTCGGTCGCCCCCCTCTGCTGACTGGTCTTCTATGATCTTAGGTTTAGCGCGTTGTACGGGCGCGAGATGGTTGCTGCCCCTGCGGGCGTGGCAGGCTGGCCTTACGGCGGCGGTGCTTGGGTAGCGGCATTGGATCACATACGGGCGCTGACGCGAACGAGATATGCGTCGAATACCTATCATAGGTTCCGTGGTCGCCGAATTACAGGGGAGGCGGGCTCGTCCGGCCAGAATGGTCGTGCTATATGTCTAACCATCATGGGTCGGCACGCGGTCTCACCCGCCGCGTACGGCAGCGTCAGGGTCTTACTCTTCCCAGCAACATTATTTTAGTACGAGGCTCGCTGCTGTGTCTGAAACGATTCCGGTTGTGGCGTGGCTGCCGGATACGGGCTCGTTACTACTGGTGAGGTTGACGCCGGATAGGAAGTTGCCGGCGATGGGGGGGTGCTTGGATAGGCAGGAGGCGCTGGTGCAGGTGTTGTTACGATCGGTGGAGGAGCCGTCACGAGCGGCACACCTGGTTGCAGCGGTGCGATCGGTAAGGGCGAGGCCAAAACCGGCGGCGCTGTGACGGCGCTGCCCGGAACGGGGACGGGTGTCACCACGGCTCTCACCGGTGGTGTCAAACGGGCACGCTCTTCCTCGGTCAACCCTTGTTGATAGGCAAGGGGACGACCGCCGACGATTTCGGGGGCCACATCGTTCAGCGGGTACGGATCGTGTTGAATTGCCTCGGCGCGCTGAACGGCGGCGGGGCCGGGATGTGCCAAATCAGGAAAACGGATGTAGCGATGTATTTCCGGCGAGCAGCCGATAGAGCTGAGAACGAAAATCGCAATGCAACGTTTCCAAAGGAATGCGCCAGATAGCTTCATTGCGAGCAATTATCAAAATGCGAATCGTTGGGAAAGCCGTAAATTGAGGCGGCGGATTATAGAAGGCGGGCGCAAGCACACCAAGCGAAGTTGGGGCTGAAAAATCAGGGGAGATAGATATCCAAGAGCACCGCCCTGCCCTGCCCTGCGATTTCCAAAGCTTGTGTGGAAGCCGGAACTAAGATCGAATCGCCACGTCGAAGTGCGGTGCGACCATTGTGCGATCGCACGTCCACCTTTCCTTCCACAACGGCCAGGATGTGAAATCGATCGTTGAGAGAAACGGAATGTGCCGTAGAGGTAGAAAGCGTGCGGCGATCAAGGACAAATTTATCGCACGAGACGAGCCGCTCAACTCCGGAACTTTCGGTCGGTCTCGGTTTGATCGGGTCCACCGGGCCGCGATCGAAGTCGATCGTGTCGAGCGCTCGTTGGATGTGGAGTTCTCGCGGTTTTCCGTTGCGGTCGAGTCGGTTCCAATCGAAAAGGCGATAGGTTGTGTCGCTGGACTGTTGGATCTCGGCAATGAGAAGGCCGGCCCCGAGTGCGTGAACGGTGCCGGCCTCAATGAAAATGCAGTCGCCCACACGTGGCACGAATTCGTGGAGACAGGTGTCGCACGTCCCACGAGCCAATTCGCGCTCGAGCGCTTGTCGATCAACTCCGGTCTTCAATCCGGCGTACACCTTGCTGCAGGCTTCTACTGCCAAGATGACCCAGGCTTCCGTTTTTCCCAAATCGGGCGGATCGAGCCGCGTGGCCTGTGCATCGTTGGGGTGAACTTGTACCGAAAGTGTCTGCTGACAATCCAAGAACTTAAAAAGCAAAGGAAACTGCGAGAGTGGTGCGTGGCGGCCTAGTAGTGCGTGACCTTCATCAGTAACAAGCTGGTGAAGCGTCCGTCCCGCGAGTGAACCTTCGATTACGACGCTTTGGTCGTGGCCGTGGTCGACGATCTCCCAACTTTCGGCAGCGCGGTCCATGTTGCCAATAGGCTTGCCGAGTTCTGACCCTAAGCGTTGGCCGCCCCACAGGTACTCGCGTAAGATCGGCTGAAATCGTAGTGACGGGAGTTCTGTCATATTGCTAAAGTGCAATTCCGAATAAGTGGGTGGAACGAGCGACAAATCGCTTGTTTTAAAAGTGCCCGAGATAGAGGCTTATTCTACCATTCTGCTGCGTTGCTGCGGGAGTGTGGGAATTGCCGACGAACGGCGACACGTTGTTCATCATTGCTAGTGTGGTTATGATCGCTATTAGCGATTCACTTCGCGTGATCTTGGCCTTTTCGGCCTGCTCCTTTCTCCCCTTGCCTGCCCCGCGTTCGTGCACCGCCAACACAACGAAGACCTGTTCGAACACTCGAAGATGACGTTTGGGGAGCATCTGGATGAGCTCCGCCTTTCGTTGTTTAAGGCGCTGTTTTCGCTCGTGATCGGGGTGCTCGTGGCACTGCTATTTGCGGGCAAAGTGGTGGATTACGTGCAAACGCCACTTAAAGCGGCACTCACAAACTATTACAGCCACCTCGAAGGAGAGAAGTTTCACCAATACCTGATACAGCAGGCAGAAGACGGCAAGCCTGTGCCGGAGGACATCGACGCCGCTGTGAAACGGTTCGAAGAGGATCAATTGGTCACCGAAGAGCACTGGTTTGACCTGGATGAGATTACAGCGATTCTGAAGTCCGTTGCACCCGGTGCGATCAACGATTCGGCGCTGCCGAAATCGACGCCAGGCGACGATGTGACTCACGATAAGCTGGTGAAGGTGCGGATGTACCACTATGTGAAGAATGATCCGCGGGTCCGAATTATTGGTCTGCGTGTTGAAGAGCCTTTTGTCGTCTATATCAAAGCGGCGATCGTGTTAGGCATTGTTTTATCCAGCCCGTTCGTATTTTATTTTCTATGGCAGTTCGTGGCCACCGGTTTGTATCCACACGAGCGGCGTTATGTGCATATCTTTTTACCGTTCAGCATGGGACTGTTTTTGGCCGGTGCCGCCCTTGCGTTCTTTGTGGTTTTCAAATTCGTGTTGGCGTTTCTGTTCACGTTCTATCATTGGATGGGCATCGATCCCGATCCGCGGATTACGGATTGGCTCTCGTTCGTTTTGATTTTGCCACTCGGTTTCGGCATCAGCTTTCAATTGCCGCTCGTCATGCTGTTCCTGGAACGGATCGGCATGTTTTCGATCGCCATGTACATGAGTAACTGGCGAATATCAGTGCTCGTGATTACCTTCCTTGCGGCAATTCTGGCACCGGCTGACCCTTACAGCATGATGCTAATGGCTGCTCCGCTGGTGGGGCTGTACTTCTTCGGAGTCCTGCTATGCAAGTGGATGCCGCGTCGGACCTCGCCGTTTGGCACCGAGTTGACATGACGGGCCGCAGGCTTCAAATGCTGCGCTGATTCACTTCTGGCCATGCTGCCCAAAGTGCGTCCAAAACAGGGGTCTTACGTTCCGAATCTAATTGCGGATTCACCGCGCGCGGATCGACAGAATTCTGCGCCGGATGGCGGCTTGGAAGCGCGTCTGAATGAATAAGTTCCAAGAGCGCTAGGTTAATCTGCGATGATGTTTTGCTCGGAACAACCGGCCTACTTCGTGGCGGTTTTGAATCGCTTGCGACCGATGTGGCTACTGCATCAGGGAGCGTGAAACTCAACGGCTTGATGACTTCGGAAAATGCCGGTGTGGCAATCGCATCAGCGGAAAGCAATGTTGCTGTGCCGGCCGTGCCTGTCGAACCGAAATGGGATCGCCAGATGCCATAATCTCCGGAGTCCACAGATGCGTTGCCGTTGCCATCAGCGCCTGCATACTGGCTTACATCAGAACCGAGCGTTTTGCGCCATAACACGTAGTCGGCCGCGTCGACGGTGTGATTTTGGTTGTAATCTCCTAAAAGGGCTGGGCCGACAGCGGTTTGTGCCTCAAACGCACCGATGTCGGCGGCGACACCGACGACTCGGGAGTAAGAGACACCGCGCTGATCGGTGGCAAGACCTTGTGCGTTGTTGCCGAAATCGATGGCGGGGCTTCCGGTAAGCAAGGCGTGGGTCATCGTCGGTCCCCCATTATTCGCGAGCGGGCCGAGCATCGGATCGTCCGTAGAAACGGTGATGAACTGGTAATCGCCCTGGGAGCGAATGAGATTATCAGCGCCGGTGATTACGAATTGGCCGTTTGTATCCGGAGCGGTTAGGAAATCGCGGATGCTGATGGAAAAGTCGCTCTGTCCGATGATGTTACTCTGGATGTCCGCGGTTGCGGTGCCGTCCACAGCAAGCATGTAGATGCCGCGGCCAGTCGTTGCTGTGCCATTGGTGATCGTGCTGTTATGGACCGTCAGCGTCCCATTTTTCGTGTAGATGGCTCCGCCAAAACTGCTGATCGCTTGGACACCCGTACCGCTCTGAACCGAGTTTCCGGAGAAAGTGGAATCTGTGATCGTCAGAGTGGCGTCATCACTATAGATGGCTCCGCCGCGGCCGGAGCCGCCATTGCCCATCTCACCGCCATTACCGCCGATTGCTTCGTTTGCGTAAAAAGTGCTGGCGACAATTTCAACGGAGCCTTCGTTGTAGATGGCGCCGCCGCGGGCTTCGCCTCCGACGTCACTCGGATCAACGCCGTTCGTGCCCTGCGCAACGCCGCCAGCAACTGAGATTGAATCGAGCATGAGGATACCGCTCGACGTCACGTAAAATGGTCGCATTTCGACTGCCGCCTCATCGCGGCCAATCGTAATTCCGTTGGCATTTCCGCGAATGGTAATTGTGGAGGACACCACGAGCGCCGATGCTCCGAGGGACGTGTCATCGACGACCGAAAGGTTGACCGTGCCGCTTAAGTTCGCAGCGAATTGAATTACATCAGGTTCGGCTGTATGGTTAGCATCGTAAATGGCCTGCCGCAATGTGCCGGGCGCGGCGCCTGGAAAAGTAACGGGCGCGTCGCCTAAACTGGTAACCGTGAACGTGGCGAGCACGCGGCGGTCCTCGAGTTGCTCGAAACATAGGTGGCGTGCGAGATTTCTCGACGAAGTGAGTGCTGACATTTCCCTGCCTCCCATATATGCTTATCCAGACGGGGGAGCTGACGAACCGCCATCTTAACGGCTTGGGGGCAGAACACAACCGGCCGCGTCCAAAAAATAGTGAGGCCTCAGCCACCGGTCGAGGCATCATCGCCCTGCGGCACAGAAAACATAATATCTTTCATTCCAGCGTCCGCGCCGGCATCCAGCACCATCACGAATTTGCCGTTCGTAGAATCGGCAGCGCCGTTGATCATCAGTCCGTCCTTGTCGTGCTCTTTGTGGGCGGCCCGAAGCTTCGCACGTAAATCCTGTTCGCTCAACGCTTCCTCGTCGTCCACATAGACCGAGTCGTCGGCGTCAATCGTAACCACCACGTACGTTGGATCGTTGGCGATATCCGGAATCGCTTGCACGCTGCTTGCGTTCGCGCTGGCTTGCGGCGTGGGCAGGCCAATGACGGCCTGAATCGCCTGCATCGATGTGACGAGAAAGAAGATCAAAAGAAAGAACACGATGTCGACCATCGCCGTCATGTCGATGAGGTCTTTGTGTTCCGGCCGGCGGCCCATGAACAGCAACGGATGGTCGGGGGCCTCACGCGGTTTTGCCTCCCCGCGCTTTGCTTTCTCGGCAGCTTCTTCGCGCGTTGGTACGACGACCCGCGCGGCAATTCGGGCAAGTCTTCTCCTTTCCGGCCGACGTTTCTGAGGCCGCGAGCTTCTTGCCACAGTAGGGACAGGCAAAAGTGATTTTCATCGCGTGTTTTTCTCCAGCACGCCGATGTTCAGTTTGATCCCTTCGGCACTCGCCGCCGTTGCAATGCGAAACAGGTCGGCCAGGCGCACTTTCTTTTCAGCTTTGAGTAACACGGCTTTTTTGCCCGCCGCGATGCCCTGTTCGACCGCCGCTTGGATCCGCTCTGCTTGCTGAGCCGTATCGGTGATTGGTTCGGTTTTCACTCCGTCGCCGACATACAGATTGACGGATTTTCCATCGAGACTGCGCGTGAGCGTAAAAATAACGGCATTGTCGGCATCGAGCGCCGCGCAGTGCGTGGCCGAGGGCAGGTTGAGCTCGCCCATTGCCACCGTGACGAAGGTTACAAGAAAGTAAATGTTCATCATGAACACCAGATCGACCATAGCCGTTATATCGAACTCCGGCGTATCGGTGTCGGGTCGCCGGGCAATGAGCTCTTCCGAGCCTGTTGCACCAAAATCCAAACTCGACGGATGCATGGCGAATACCGACGCTAGCTGCGGTTCTTAAAGAAGTCCAAGACGCGCATCAGGCCGGCGCCAAGAGCGTCTTGGAAGGTACGGATTTTCGTGGTCAAGCTGGCGAGCAGAAAATTGAACGGGATGGCGGTGCCGAGGCCCATCGCGGTGCAGATCAGCGCGATGCTGATTTCAGCGGCGATCATCGAGGGTTCCACTTTTTCGCCGGTGCCGATGCGGCCGAACGCGGCCATCATGCCAAGCACCGTGCCAAACAGGCCAAGCAGCGGGCCGCACTTGATCGAGGTGGCAATCCAGTTCGTTCGGTATTCGAGATCGCCCATCACGTCGCGCTGGAGGATTTCCATCACTACTTGTCGCAGCTGGTCGTAGCTCAGTTGTCGATTGACAACAGCCAGCTCGATGAGCTGAGGCAACGCGCGGGGATCATCCGACGTCAGTTCCTCGACTTCGGCATACCGGCCGGCCTCGAGCATCTGCACGACTTCGTCGACGAACTCGGCCTGCTCGTCGTGACCGCCGAAGTTGAGCTCCCGCACACGGCGAAAACCCATAATGACATTGTACAGCCCCCACAGAAAGTTGAGGGCCAGAAACCCGTAACAGGCGTCGCCCAGCATCTTGGCCAGGTCGTTGATCGTCATCTTGCAAGCCTCTCTGTTGCCGAAATGCGGCCTTCGTCCGGCGTGGCCGCTACCATTTATAAGTTAATCGCCGGGATTAGGTGTGAGCAAGGTGCGGAAGAAGCCGGTAGAGCCGAGGTGGACCAAATCGACGGATGAGCGGCAAGGCTTGAACTCGAGCCGGTTTGGTGTAAGGTCTGAGTTATGCGCACAATTCTAGCAGCGATTTTCTTGATTGGATGTACATCCACAAGCGTTGCGACGACAAACGCCACGCTCGTATCCGTGCAAAAACTGTGGGACCAGGCCCCCCATTGCGCGTTTACCGACCTGGCGTATTGGAAGGGGCAGTTTGTGTGCGCGTTCCGAGAAGGCCGCGCGCACGTTTCGACGGATGGCCGAATCCGCATTCTCACTTCGCCAGATGGCGACACTTGGACGCCGGCCGCGGTGATTGCGCTTCCTGGATTCGATCTGCGCGATGCGGGCCTGTCGGTGGCGCAGGACGGCCGGCTCATGCTCAACGGGGGTGCGGCGCCGCGCAAGAACGATAACGATCGGGCACCTACCGGTACGTTCGTCGCCTTTTCGGATGACGGGAAAACGTGGACCAAGCCGGTGATTGTCGTACAGCCGGGGCGTTGGCTATGGCGGATCAATTGGCACGACGGCAAGGCTTACGGGATAGCATACGCGAGCGAGCGAGCGCTTAACGCGGACTTGTCGACGCAACTGCTTACGAGCGACGACGGCGTAAAATACAGTCCACTTGTTGCCAGACTGTTCAGTGAAGGCACGCCGACCGAAGCCACGCTACGGTTCGCGAAAGATGGCACGCTGTACTGTTTACAGCGTCGTGATGGTCAGCCACCGCACGCGTCGGCATATCTGGGTGTCGCCCGGCCACCGTACACCAATTGGCAGTGGCACGATTTGGGCGCACACGTGGGTGGGCCGAATTTTATCCAGTTGCAGTCTGGTCGGTGGATTGCGGCAGGCCGATTCTATACTGGCAATAAAGCAAAGACGAAGTTAGCGTGGCTGGACGTTGACAAAGGCACGATCGAGCCGTTCCTTGAGCTGCCCAGCGGCGGCGACTGTAGCTACCCCGGCCTGGTATGGCACGATGGCATGCTCTGGGTGAGCTACTATTCGAGCCATGAGGGGAAGACGAGCATCTACCTTGCGAAGGTAAAGATTTAGATTGGCGTTTGTGCGGGCGGACATCGATGGCGTGCGGTTACAACTTCAAGATGGAGATGTCGTCGACCTACCAGGATACCACAAGCCGCGTGTCGTACGTTTTAAAACTAGACCGACCTGATCGATATCATCTCGGGCAGTCGGTCATTCTTCAATCAGCGGTCGAGCCCAGAGGGAGCGAATCTGGTCTTGCAACTCGGCGAGCTCCCACTGGACGCGGACTTCGGGCGGTTGTTGATTGAGCACTTTCAGCACGGACAAACGCGCCTTTGCGAGCGCGATTTCCGCTTGCTCGCGTTGTAGTTGCACGTCGGGCACGGTTCCGGCTTGGAACTTGTTTGCCTTGAGAGATTCGGCATGGGTCGTCTCCAGAGCGACAATCGCGTCTTCAGCGCCCTTAATTTGTGGCGCATAGGGATCTGCAGTGCTATCCGATTCGAGTAGCTTCAGACGATCCCGCGTGACTTGGACGCCTGCTTCGAGCGAGTTGATCACGGCTCGGGGCACGGAACCCCTGACTGTCTGATTCTCGCTCTGCGCCTGGGCGAGTCGCGCTTGTGCTAGTTGAAGGTCGGCTTCCGCATAGCTTTTTTCCATGCCTTCCACGAGTTTGGAGATTCATCGCGAGCGAACAGTGTATTGTGAAACGCACCAAGAATTACACACGAGGCCAGTAAAGTGAGTATTTTGAAATTCTTCTTCATAGTTATGGCTCCGAGATCGGCGGATATGTTTAGGTTTTCGCGTGCCCACCAGTTTAGGCAGCTAAAAATGCGAAAAGCAATAAGCGATGGTAAGAGAGGTTTAGCACTAACTTGACGTCGACAACATCCGGGGTGACGATAAACGCGATGGTAGGCAATAATCCTCAGCTTAAGAGTAGGTCACAGATGAACCGCCGAACCTTTTTAGCAACATTTTCGGTGCTGTTTATTGCAGCTTCTGTATCGGCCAAGCCGAAACCGAAGGCCGAACCAAACGGGGCATCATCCCGGCCGACACCAACGGTAGCTGACTACGAATATGGGCACGATTCGCCTCGGCAAGTGTTTGATTTCTGGAAGGCGGAATCGGAAACGCCGACGCCAGTCGTGCTGCTGATCCACGGCGGCGGATGGCGGGCTGGCGACAAACGCAGCTATGGCAAAAACAGCATTCGCCCGTTCTTAAATGCCGGCATTTCGGTAGCGGCGCTCGATTATCGCTTTATAGAACAAGCGATGGAACAGCACATTGAACCGCCCGTCAAGGCTTGCTTGTACGATGCGGCCCGAGCGCTCCAAACAATTCGCTCGAAGGCGAGGGAATGGAACATCGATCCAAAACGGGTGGGTTCAACCGGTAGCTCGGCAGGGGCTTGCACTTCGTTGTGGCTGGCATTGCACGACGATTTGGCGAAACCGAATAGCAGCGATCCGATCGAGCGGCAGTCGAGCCGGCTCACTTGCGCGGCGGTCGTCGCGGCGCAAACATCGCTTGATCCGCTCCAAGTTCGCGAGTGGATACCGAATGCTGTGTACGGCGGCCATGCATTTGGCTTTGCTCGGAAAGGACGGCAACGCCCAGAGGAATTTGCCTTGCTCATCGAAAACCGGGAAAAGGTACTGCCGTGGATCAATGAATACTCACCGATCGAATTGGTGAGCAAAGACGATCCGCCGATCTACATGGACTACCCGCGACAGAAGCAGCCGCCCGCGAAAGGACAAAAGGAGCCCGATCCCACGCATTCGGCGATGTATGGCGTAGGACTCGCCGAGAAGCTTCGAGAGGCTGGGGTAGAGGTTGTGCTGACGTACCCGGGGCATGAGGATGCGAAATACGGGTCGGTGGCGAATTTTCTGATAGAGAGGCTAAACTCTAAGTAGCGTGTGGTCGGTCGATCGTGGTGAGCTGGACGATGCTGATTGGCTTGATGCGCAGTTGATGTAACGGCTGTTACATGCTTCGGTGGTGAATCGACATGCATCCGAACTCGCAAGAGTTCGGTATCTTATCGTGAGCGCGGCCGAATTCTTGCGAATTCGTCTACGGGGTAGACGTCGCTGCCACAGCAACGGCGATTCATGCGCCAAATTTCCCGAGGCGCTTGGCGTTCGCCAGAGCCAGTGTCATCAGATGCTTGGCTTCGAACTGGCCGAGGCCGCCGCGGAGGCACTCGCTTTCGCCGAATCGTTCGCAGCCATCGGTGCGGCAGAATTCTGCAGAGATTAGCGTCGGCACCGGATGCCAACTGTGGCTGGCCAACATGCTCGGCGTACTGTGGTCGCCGGTGACGATTAGAACATTTGGCTTGAGTGCAGTGATTCGCGGCACCGCCGCGTCGAACTCTTCTATGCGTTTCACCTTCGCGTCAAACGCGCCGTCCTCGCCGGTGCTATCAGTGTATTTGTAGTGAATGAAAAAGAAATCGTATTTCGACCAATTCTCTTCGAGCACGTTCATTTGTTCAGTTAGAGTTTGCGCTTTACCGACGATATCCATGCCGACGAGTCGAGCCAAACCTTTGTACATGGGATACACGGCGATGGCGGCAGCCTTCAACCCATACACTTCCTCGTAACTCGGCAGCGCCGGTTTGCCGGAAAACCCACGAAGCGTGAGGCAGTTGGCCTTGGCCTCTCCCTTTAAGAGTTCGCGAGCTTGCCGGATAAACTCCTTGGCAACATCGACCGTCTTTTTGCTGTCGACGTCCGCCGCGACCGGGTCCAGCGGCGGGACGCCCGTTATTTGCGGGTCGGTGTCGCGGACGTTACCGTGCAGCCCACCGCCGCGTAATACAACGACAAAGCGGTGTTCCTTCACGGGTTCGACAAAGATCTCGATGCCCGGAATCTTCACGTCGCGAAGTTTAACGGCCAACGGCGCGCTTTCATCCGTCGGAATTCGACCCGCGCGGCGGTCGCTAATGTTGCCTTTGGCATCAAGTGTGCAGAAATTGGCGCGGATGGCGACGTCACCGTCGCGGAGTTCAAAACCGATACCCGTCGCTTCAAGGGCGCCGCGGCCAATCATGTATTGCAAAGGGTCGTAACCGAACAAACCTAGGTGACCGGGGCCACTGCCGGGGCTAATTCCAGGGAGTACGGGAATGCTGCTGCCAAGGACGCCTGCTTTGGCGAGTGAATCGAGATTGGGCGTGTTGGCTGTTTCGAGCTCAGTCTGGGCACCCGGCTGCTGGGGCAGCCCACCAAGGCCGTCGCCAACATACATGACAATTTTGGTGTCGTTTTTTACATGTAGTTCACTGGTAAGACGGTGAATATCCATGGCGAAGTGTGGGGTAAGAGTCTGTGGACACTGAGAGTAGAAATTTATCGTCGCGAAATTTCGGGCGGCCGCAAGGGGACCGATTTCCAGAGCGTATGCGGCGTGGCTCTCCAGGAGTTGTTTCAATCGGCGGCGATTGTTACGGTGGTGAGTGGGTGGCGATGTGGGAACGCAATGGTTGTTGTCTCTGTCAGAGCTTTCTCAAATAGCCCGGCCTAACGGTCGGTGATAACGCGCAATGTCAACTACGATTACGTGGCTCGGTCATAACGCCTGGTCGATTGAAACGGGCGGCTCGACGATATTACTGGATCCGTTTATGAACGATTCGCCAACGTCGCCGGTGAATGCAGAAGCGGTAAAGGCGGATTGTATCTTGCTCTCGCACGGGCATGGCGATCATGTGGGCGACACGGTAGCCATCGCCAAACGCACCGGCGCGGTTGTGATTACAAACTTCGAAGTCAGCCAATGGCTCGCGAAGCAGGGCGTGTCTGCTGAGAAACTGGTCGGCATGAATACGGGGGGAGGCACGCAGCAGCCCTTCGGACACGCGCAGTTCACGATCGCTCATCACAGCTCAAGTATGCCGGACGGAAGTTACGGTGGAGTGCCGGGCGGTTTCTTGTTAACACTGAGCGACGCGCGGCTCTACTTCGCCTGCGACACGGCGCTCTTCTTAGAGATGAAGCTTATCGGCGCTGGCGGGCTGGACTTAGCGGTGCTGCCGATCGGCGATCTGTACACGATGGGCCCAGACGAATCGATCGACGCTGTGAAGCTACTCAACCCAAAGCGGGTCGCGCCCTGCCATTACAACACGTGGCCCCCGATAGCTCAGGATGCGACTGCGTGGGCAGATCGCATCCGCTCGCATACGGCCGCCGAACCACTCGTGCTGCAGCCAGGCGGAAAGATCTCGCTATAGGGAATCGACTGTTCGCGAGCCGGCCAAGATTCTCGCCTAGCAAACGAATTAAACAGTGGCCATTTTTGCTGCCTTTAGGCTGTTTTTCGTCCATTCAACGGCTACCGCCATCCATCGGCCGCCGTCATAATAGGGCTTCTCGATTCAATATCTAATCAAGCGATTGAGGAACATTCCATGCGTTTTCGCTCCCACTATCTTTGCGCCTTTGCGGCAGCAGTGTCTGCTGCCATGAACTTGGTTGTGACTCCGGCTGAGCTAAAAGCAGACGAACCACTCCGTTGGAAATTCGAGGTTGGTGAAAAGCTCGATTACAACATGGTGCAAGAGATGAACATGTCGGCTGAAGGCGGGCCGATTGACCAGATCAAAACGACGATGCGACAGGAAATGGATATGACCTGGAACGTGCAGGGTGTCGACAAGAAGACGGGGGAAGCCGTCATAAAGCAAAAGTTTGACCGGGTAAAGATGAAACTCACGTCGCCAATTGGCGGGTTCGACTATGACTCGAAATCGGAAGCAGCGCCAACAGGATTAGGAGCGATGATTGCACCGATGTACAAGGCGATGACCAAGGGCGAATTCGAAATCACGATGACAGCTCGCGGCGAGGTCAAGGACGTGAAAATTCCCGAGGAGGTACTGACGGCCCTGAAGTCATCACCTGGTGCGGCCGCGATGGGCGACATTGCATCTCCTGAAGGCTTCAAGAAGATGATTGCGCAGGGGGCATTGGTGCTGCCTGAGAAAACGCCCCAGAAAGGTGACCAGTGGAAAACGAAGATCGAAATGAAGAATCCGCAGGTCGGAATGCAAACGGTGGAGACAACATACACCTATGACGGCACGAAAGATATCGACGACACGACGTATGCAGTGATCAAACCGCAGCTTACTATGGAGTTTGAAAAACCCGCAGCCGGAGCACCGGCGCCGCAAGTGTCGATGAAAATCGGCGACCAAAGTTCGGGAGGCGAAATTCTTTTCAATATTGCGAAGGGGCGTCTTTATTCCACGGCTCTTCAGCAAAAAGTAACGATTGACGCCACGGTGAACGGCAAGACCATGAAACAGACCATCGATCAGAAGATCGATGTTAAGGTGACGCCTGCCGGCGAGAAAAAGGCGAACGAAGAGGCCGAGAAACCGGCCGACAGCGAGGAGAAAGCGAAAACGGATAAGTAAATGGGACCACTAACATTTTAAGCGCGAAGCTCAGCTGAGTGCGGAGGAAATTCCTCTTCGCATACGCCGCCAGGACTGGTTCGTGCGGTGGTGGGTGGCCTCAGAAGCGATTAAACACGCGAAGCGCGACTAAGCGCTATTAGGTCGCACTTGGATCTCATCGCCGACCACGCGCACCTCGAACGTATCGACGCTAAGTCGGGGATTGTCGGCCCATTTGCCGTCGCGCACACGGAACCTCCAAGCATGCCAAGGACAGGTTACCGTCCCCTCCTCGTCGAGGTAACCGGCGCCGAGCGACGCGCCCATGTGCGGGCACAAATCGTCAATGGCGAAATACTGGCCACCCTGTAGAAAGACCGCCACGAGCCGGTCTCCCACCTGAAACGAACGGCCTTCTCCGTCGGGAATTGCGCCAACCTTGGCGACGGTCATAAAATCGGCGGTGCTGAACTCAGGGGTCGACATCTGTGGGCACTCGCCGACGAGCGTTCATCGCGGCGGACCTTTTTTGCTGGATTGGAATCGTTGGTGGGCAGTGCGTCCCCTAACAGCTAAAATAAACTATCACCTGTCGCGGTAACAGGTGACCGACGCGATGATCGCCGAATCGGCTGTATTTTTCCAATTTGCCGTGGCGCAAGAAACTGCCCCCATCTCGCTTTCGGATTTCCAGGCGCTCATCCGTCGGATGTACGTGGAGAAAGATCGTGCGCGAGGGGTCGACGGCACCTTTATGTGGTTGATGGAGGAAGTTGGTGAGCTCGCGGCCGCGCTCCGCGAAGGATCCCACGAAGAGCAGGCTGCGGAATTCGCAGACGTGCTGGCTTGGCTTGCGACAATTGCCAATGTGGTGGACGTCGATCTTTCGACCGCCGTGCGACAGAAATATGGTGCTGGCTGCCCAGGTTGCGGCCAACTTATCTGCTGTTGCGACGAAGCTGGCAAGCCTTGACCCGTAGAGAATCATCTATTCTTCAAGAGAACAAAAGGCGTCGCTGACGCAGATCCGGCCCCATGATGCGAATCGTCTACGTCCTGAAAAGGGCCTCTCTCCAAATCTGCATTCTGGTAGTCAGCGTCGTCGCGTGCCAAATCGCGTCCCGCTTAGTTGCCGACCAAGTAACCAGCGCCGGGCCGCGAATTGCCGATGTGCGAGTGGGCCTGATGAACCACTACAAACTTGGGTGTTGGACACCGGTGTCTGTCGATGTGACGGGCGTGACGAACGCCGAAATGGCGAAAAACCTTCGTATCGATGTAACGGTGGCCGATAGTGACGGCGTAAACACAACCGCGAGCGCTCCCGTCTCGTTGCAAAGCGATCAGGATGGTCGCTGGTCGGCGGTGGTTTATACGCAAGTGGGGCGTGTCGGCAGCCCGATCCAGGTTTCTCTGCTCAATAAAGACAATCCGATCGATGATCGCACGCTGTTGCCGTCCGCAACGTCGAACTCCGAGGCCGCAGTATTCCCAATCTCAGCCACTTCCGAGCTTATCGTGTTCCTGGGAAAATCGCCGAATGGGATCAAGGGCGCATTTCCCGATCGAACCGCGAGCGGCAGCCAAATCGGACGGAAGCTCCTTAAGATCAACAGCACGGCAGCTCTGCCGAAGCATTGGTTCGGCTACGACGGAGTTGACGTACTGGTGATGTCCGTAGCTGACGGGCAACTATGCCGGGAACTAGCGGCCGACAAAGTAAGGTTTGCAGCGCTGCAGCGGTGGGTGAACCTCGGTGGCCGACTAGTCGTTCTCTGCAATGGAAAGAAAGCACAGGCGATGATTGGGGCCGGTGGTCCACTATCTTCGTTTGCACCCGGCAAATTCGTCGAAGTGGTTCCTCTACGAGACACCGGTCCCCTGGAGCACTTCGCCAATTCGGCAACAATTAACGGAACGACGATTGAAGTTCCGCGGCTTACCGATGTGAAGGGCAATATCGATGTGTACGCGGGACGTCGGCCAGCGGACCTGCCGCTGGTGGTGAGGTCCGCGCGAGGATTTGGCGAAATCACGTTCGTCGGCGTCGAATCCGAAGAACCGCCGCTGTCCGCTTGGTCAGGCCGCAATGCGTTTTTGCAAGCTCTATTGCGACCGTACTTACCGGATTCGGAAGTGAGCGATTCCACGCAAAAGCTGGTGGCAAGCGGTTTCAATGATCTATCAGGTGCGCTGCGGCAGCAACTTGGCCGAAAATTCAAGCTCCTGATGCCCGTCGGATTTCCCATCGTTGCCGCGTTGGCGATAGCCTATTTGTTCGTGCTGGGCCCGGTCGATTACTTGTTTATTCATCGTTGGATACGTCGGCCTTGGGTAGCATGGATTTCATTTCCCGTCGTTGTTGCCGGGTTTGCGGCGATTGCTCTGGCCTTTGGAAACTGGTCACGTGGCGCTGCGGGTCCACGTGTGAATCAACTGGTACTCGTCGACTACGACACGATCGGCAGGCAAGCGCGGCACCTTTTGGTCGACTGTTTACAGTCCGACTGCGAACCAGTTCAATTTGAAGGTACGGCTGGCGCCGAATACGGTTGATGAAGCAAATTCGGCTGGGATCCTGTTTTCCTGGTGGGGGTTGCCTGGCGCGGGCATTGGCGGCATGCAGACCGGCAGCAATGATTTGGGAAACCTCCGCGGCGGGTACTACTACGGACCTAGACGAAACTCCCTTGAGCAAGTGCCCATCTTAGCGTCGGCAACTAAGTCGCTTCTGGCCCGTTGGGACGGGACGGCGCCGTCGAAAATCGAAGCGCAACTGACGGACGATGATGGACTCGTTGTCGGTACCGTTACGAATCGATCGGGTGCGATACTGCGGAACGCACAACTTTTCTATGGATCGTGGGCCTATCGGTTGGGGAACCTGAACGACGGCGAACAAGTTGAGGTCAGCGAGCAGCTCAGCCCCCGGCGAGCAAAGACACTCGTGACACATGATGCGCTCGGTGCGAGCGAGGCGACGCCGGCTTCGGAGGAAGGACGTGTCTTCTCCGCCGAACATGCATCCGCGACGGATATTTTAACCCTAATGATGTTTTATGAAACCGCCGGCGGTTTCGGGTTCGCGCACGTACCTAATCGCTACCAGGCATATTGCGATTTGAGCCGACAATTGAACTTGGGGCGGGCGATTTTGATCGCGGAAGGAACTGCGGGGGATACACAACTGATCGACAGCCAAACCGATAAACCAATCGGTGACAACTCGCTCGACACGTCGACGGTTGTCTACCGGTTTTTGTTGCCGGTGGCGCGGATAAGCACGCCGTAATAGAACGGTTTCGGCCTGGTGGCCGACATGGATCGAATACACGCAATATTATGATCGAAACCTGCGACTTAACCAAAAAATACGGCGAGTTGTACGCGATCAAATCTATCGATTTGAATCTGAATCGCGGTGATCTTTTCGGCTTTATCGGACCAAACGGGGCCGGTAAAACGACGACTATGCGGATTCTGGCGACACTCTTGCATCCCACGTGGGGTGAAGCGTATGTGGGCGGTCATTCCATTTACACACGGCCTAAAGAAATCCGCCGCATGATCGGCTACATGCCCGATTTCTTCGGCGTGTATGACGACATGAAGGTGATCGAATACCTAGAATTCTTCGCTGCAGCATACAGAATTCGTGGTCCCAAACGGCGGCAAGTGTGCGATGAAGTTCTTGACCTCGTGGAACTCGGCTATAAGCGCGAGGCGCTGGTCACGAGCTTGTCGCGCGGCATGACGCAGCGGCTTGGCCTGGCGCGAGTGTTGCTGCACGATCCACAAGTGCTGCTGCTCGATGAGCCGGCCAGCGGGCTCGATCCGCGAGCGCATCGAAATTCGCACGCTGCTCAAACGGTTGGGCACGATGGGCAAAACCATCATGGTCTCCAGCCACATCCTGCCCGAGCTAGCCGACGTGTGCAACAAAGTCGGAATCATCGAACGGGGCGAGCTGGTGTTCAACGACACGGTATCGGAACTGCTCAAGAAGGTACGCCCGCATACCGTGCTCAACATCAGCGTGGCGGGCGATCGCGATTCGGCAGCGCGGCTGCTCCAGGATCACAAAATCGTCGATCAAGTGAACGACAACGAAAAATATCTGCGGGTCACACTCACGGACGGCCAACGCGATTACAGCGAACTCGCAACCATTCTCGTGAATGCGGGTCACCGGCTGACCCTGTTCCGCGAAGAAGAACTGAATCTGGAAACAGCATTCATGGCGCTGACGAAAGGCATAACGTCATAGGGCAATTCTATGTCCGACGCGCAACCCCATGACGAGGCTGGCCGAGTTATACCGCCCCGCTTCTTCGTCGCCGCGCTGGTTATCGCGATCGGCACAGTCCTCTTTCATATTCATAGTTATTGGTGGAGTGAATCAGTAACACTGTGCGACGTTACTTTAGCTTCGGACGAAGGACTGGTGTCGCTGAATTTGCCACTTGTGCCAATTGCGGCAAAAGAAAAGCCGAGATCGAACTTTATGATATACGAGCGCGGATCGGTCGATTGGACGTGTGGACTTGCAACTCGCTGCTCACTCAGGAAATGGATGTCGACGCTGGATTCCGATGCAGGCTTCATGTTCGCCGACTTCGGGTATTGGAAAGGCTCGTGGCAATCGAAATCACGACCCGGTTCTTTTGTGGTTCTATTTGTACCGGTGTGGCTTTTGGGAATTGCGGCTTTTGGTATATTTTCTGCGCTTTACATTCGGGTCATTCGATTTCGACTGCGCTTTGTACTTGTGGCAATGACAGTTTTCGGCGGCATCTTGTATCTCTTGACTTTGAGAGACGTACCCTGAAGCGAAAATATGAAGTGCTTTTCTCCTCCTCTTCTTTCGTTTGTCTAATTCGCGTCACCGCCGAGCCGGAATTTACAACCGGCAAAGCTCGCTCTACAATTTGAGGCTCCACCAGGCCCCCATCGTCTAGAGGCCCAGGACACCGCCCTCTCACGGCGGCGACAGGGGTTCGAATCCCCTTGGGGGTACTTGTTACTGAAAAACTCGGTGGTTGCGTGCTGCAAAGCTCGGATGAAGGCCGTTGAGCCGCGGTGCGATCGCAGTCGCGACTGAGCCAAAGAATCCCCTGAACATTCGCCGCAACTGGTCTAGTGCTGAGTCAAAAACTCTTCGGTGTTGAATAGTGCCCAGCACACATCTTCCATGCCATAGGACGGTTTCTTATTCTCGGCAATATGGGCGAGATCCGCTTGCATCTCGCGATCAGTGGGCGGCCGACAGACTGCCGCTCGATAGAGTTCCTCGATGATATGATAATTCTGCTTGCCTGCTTTCATTTCGACATGAAAACGATTCTGTTTGTTAGCAAGCTTTTTTTGGATTACATCGCCATTGAATAGGTCGATTGCCTGGGCCAGGGTCGACGCAGTTCCGCGCTCACACTCACAAGCGGTTGCCCGCGGCGGTCGGCCAAACGTATCGAGGAATTCCTGACCGAAATCGGGGCTAGGCATCTCTTCAGCTCGTGTCCCGAGGGGCAGCCCAGGAAACGTTTCATCAACTTGAGTGACTTGACAGATCGCATCGAGCAACTGCTCCGCAGTAAGCATACGTGTTTTGGCATGGGAGAACAACCGCGTATCATCCTCGTTGAACTTGGTTGCCTGGCTGCTTAGCTGATAGGTGCGGCTGTCTAGAATGGTGCGTAGGATGTATCGCTGGTCGTATCCGTGTTGAACAAAATCTTCAGCGAGTTTGTCGAGTAGCGCAGCGTTGGCTGGCGGATTCGACTGACGAAAATCATCGACGGGATCGACGATGCCCTGCCCCATCACCATCGCCCAGATTCGATTGACTGCGACTCGTGCGAAGAACGGGTTATTCGGAGAAGTTAACCATTCGACGAATGCACGGCGTCGGTCTTGCATCGTTGCGTCGTCGACCACGCCGCTCTCTGGCAGCCACGGTTTCATGGTTTTCCCCGTCCGCGGTTGCGTCACTTCGCCGTGGCGGCGGACGTAAACAATTTCCTCATCGGTGCGCAATCCAGGCTTGCGGCTCACGCGGTTGAAAAACGCGGTAAGGCCGTAGAAATTGTCCTGTGTCCAATTCTCAAACGGATGATTATGACACTTGGCGCACTGAATTCGCGAGCCGAGAAAGAGTTGCGCTGTCGTCTCTGCGGCTTCGATCGGATCTGCGCAGGACCGATAGTAATTCGCGGCGGGGTGTTCGTACGTGCTACCCTGCGCCATCAACAACTCCGTTGCGAATTGATCGAAAGGCTTGTTTTCTTTAAATACATCGACGAGCCACTGATAGAACTTATACACGCCCGCTTCCTCGAGGCGGCTCTTCTGCAATCGCAGTAGATCGCCCCATTTCAGCGCCCAAAGGGTCGCGTGCTCGGGCCGATCGAGCAGATGATCGATCAACCGCCGCCGCCGATCGGGTTGTTTGTCGCCCAAAAATGCGTCTTGCTCGGCAATGGTCGGCAGCAGACCAACCACATCTAAATAAACGCGGCGCACGAATTCGTTGTCGGAACACAAACGGGACGGCTCGTACTGTAGTTGCCGAAGTTTCTCATAAACCAGATCATCGATATAGTTATTCGCCGGGGGATTGGGCCACTTGAAGCCGTCAATGTCTCTGACCAGCGTGAACTGGCACGAAACGAGTTGATCGAGATAACGGGCCATTACTGCGACCTGACCGCGCTGGCGGCCGGTCAACAATCCGTTAGCAGACACGGTTGCAATTTGTTCGTCGGAAGATGAGAATTTCGTGAGTTTGGTTACGTCGCGGACCGAGCCGTCCTCGAAATGGGCCCGAGCGACGATTTGCTGTTCGACGTTTGGGAACTTCAGAATGCGGCCTGACGCCGGAAATAGCTCCAAGCGAATGCAGCGTTGCCCCTTGACGGCGTCGATGTGGCCCCCTTCGGAGATCCACTGCCGCAACACGTTATAGGCATGGTCAGTAGTCCGTAATCTGAGGCCGCCGCCGTGCGATACCGTCATCGTTGGCTTCAGCAGGATGAGGCTCTCTTCGGGTTCGATGCAATTGATGCGGCGACCTTCTTCGTCACGAGTAAGCGAAAACTCGTCCAACGCCGGATCGTACGCCTGGAGCGATAGGCGGAAGCCCCCCTTCCCGCTAGGCGCCCCATGACATCCACCGGAGTTACAGCCTTGGCGTGTGAGGGCTGCCACGGTCTCTTTGTGAAATGAAATGGAAGATGGTTCTGCAATGGCACTGACCGCAACAGGTAGCAAAGCGGTCTGGTTGCCAACCCTAAAGGTGAGCTCACAGCGACCATTGCCCGTCGGGCGAACCTGCGATTCTCGATACTCCGCGACCTTCCCATCGGATGACGTGATTTGCGCTTGTCGCGAGAGATCGATGACCTGCCCGTGGGAAAAATGCCCCATCACCAACACGTAAGCGCAGTCGCGCGGCCCATGGAGTTGAAGCTGCTCCGGCTGAATCTCGATGCTCTCGAGCGAGGATACGTCGACTGATGCGTCGCTCGCTACGGCGAGTGCAGTTGTGTCGTAGAGTAAGAACCCAACAACGAACCACATTTCCAACATGCGCCATGCTCGCAGATGGGCTCGTGGGGTCATCATTGGGATCTTTGGAAAGAGTGACTACTTGGAGGGCTGAATCTCAACAGGGGTCGGTGGGCTTTGTACGACGATATTTTGCCCCGCGACGGTCGTCGATGCAACCACAACCAGATTTTCGAACTTGCCCGGTTTGGCCGAAGCGGTAGCCCTGAATCGTATTTTTGCGTGATTTTCGTTAGCAGGTATGTTGATAAAAATCGGAGCGGCGAGGCCTTCCGGGCCATCGCTGACGTGAATCCGCACGGGTTGGGGGTTTGGCCCAAATCGCCGCAATTGAACCTCGGCCTCTTGCTCGCTGCCAGTTTTGATCGGCCCCGACATGGCCACCGAGACGACGAGTGGCTTCGTAATTCGGAGCTTTAGGTTCTCCAACACCACCCGTCGGGTTTGTTCCTGAAATTTCCCGATGCCGACGATTCGCACTGGGAATTCACCCTCTGGCGAATCCTTTGGACCTTTGAGTGTAGCGTGAATCGCTTTTTCGCCGTCCTTAGTTGGCGCAATCTCCGCTGTAATGCCTTTAGGTAAGCCCTCGACGGTCAGCGACACCGCATCTTTGAACGCCGCGTTCGTGCGATTGATATTTACGTCGAAGTTCGAGACGCCGACGAGCTGTGGGAAGTAGAGTTGTGGGCTCGCCACGCTCAGGTCAAAAAACGACGGGAACGGCGGCCCGACGCCCACGGCAATCGATTCCTTCAACTGTGCAGGAAGCGCAATCGCATTGGGAAAAACAGCCCTGAGTGACTCCCGCTCGTCCGCTGGGACGATCACGGTTTGGTTTCCGACTTTTGCCTTTCCAACAATGGCGGCCGCGCGGCATGTACCGGCTGGAATGCCGGGAGGCAATGTGATCCTGAGCAACGTCTCCGTACCTTCGAGTTTGCTGGCCTCCAGCTTAATCCCGTCGCCTAAACCTTCGACGGCCAAGTCGATGGGCCCGTTATATCCGTTGCGTTCCGCGATCACTTTAATAACAACCGTACCGCCTTGGGGCGCGGTGTATTGAAGAGCCTCCGTGTGCAGCACGAAACCAGTATACAAATCGTTAAGATGGATGCGGTACTCGTCATCCGGTTTCGGTGTGCCGCCGACGAGGAGGTTTTCCACGTGCAACAGATACTCGCCATCCTCCGGAACGTCGAAGTCCAGCACAGTGTCGCGTTCCTGGCGGGCCTCGGCGAGCTGCGAACCATCGGCCTTGTGCAAACTCATGTAAACGTCGCAGGCAGCACCCAATTCCCGCGAGACGGCAACACAGTGGAAGTGCTGGCCTTTGTGGAGTTTGAATTTGAAATAGTCGCGATCAGCGGGTTTTTCGAATCTACCATTGAGAACGCCGGGGAATTGTGCCGACGTGGCTTTGGCAACGCTGTCATTCGGCTCTTGTTCGAGCGATTCACTTTCGGCCCCCGCTTCGACGTTGAACCAACCCGAGTTGCCGCCAGCAGTATTCGGCACGCCGAAAGAAACCAAGCGTCGTGCGCCGTGAGTATCGGGTAAAGCGACATTCAGTTTTTCCAAAGGAGCGCGGTCGTATCCCGCTAGATCAAACGACATCACGGCGCCGCTCCGTCCGCCCAGCGGGTATGCAGCCGAGATTAACGGAAACGAACCAATCCGCAGGCGATATCGATATTCGCTGCCGCCAGCGTGCCCAACATCGCCGATCGCCAACTGGTAATCGCCGTCCGTATCGAACGTATAGCGAAAGCGGCTGTCGCCGCCAGAATACTCGGAATCGTCAAAATGGGCGATTTCCTTACCGTCCGCCTTCATCAATCGCAGCACGGGATCAAGCTTTGTTCCCAAGCGTTGTGAGACGACCTCAAAAGAAACGCGCTGCGCGAGTCCGGCATGAAAGCGAAACAGGTCCTCTTGAAGAGCCTCGCACTGGCCGTCGATGGCGATCGGCAATCTGACCAGCTGCGCCTGTTGAATGGTGTGGTTGTCCGATGATTCGGCGACTGTGGGAAGATCGTCTAACATGATTAAGATTGGGTTTGAAACCCCCTCCCCCGTCGCCAGTCGCAAGGCCCCAACACCGACCTGCGCGTCCCGTGGAACGGTCACGTGACAAACGAGTTTTTCACCTTTCTTGGCGGCATCGTCGGTCGCTGGAACGAATTCGCAACGAGCGGCAAATGTGGCCCAAAGACTGCGTGGAGCTTGGAGATTTTGACCGTTAAGCGTCAACTCAACCGTTTTTCCCGGTGCCAGCGCCTGTGGCTCGAAATGGGATAACCGGGGTGGCGCGGCGCGAAGCGGTGCAGCCGCAAGAGTCAAGATTAAAACAGCCTCGTAGAAGCCGAAGCGATTCATAGATGCGCGCCTGGCGGTGCAAACAGAAACTCGGACACCACAGTACCGGCCGAATTCCTGCGAAGTCAGCTATAACGGGCAGAAAAATCAGCCCACGTTTCTGCTTCTAGTTTAACCAACCAGCTCGGCAATGGGGTGCGCCTCGGCAGCGACAGGACGTTGCAGGCGTCCCTGCGGATCGGGAATCGCCCGGTGGGGGTCGATTCCCAAATTATGGAGCAACGTCGCGTGGATGTCGCCAAACGTGATGGGGCGATCGACAACTTCGGCAGCCTGTTTGTCGGTCGTGCCGATGACCTGTCCCGTCTTCATCCCACCGCCCGCCAACAATGCGGCGTTAACGCGAGGCCAGTGATCGCGACCAGCATTCTTATTGATCGTGGGGGTCCGCCCGAATTCGCCCCACACAACAACCGATACGTCTTTATCAAGCCCGCGCTCGTGCAGGTCTTGCACCAACGCGGATACGGCGTTGTCGAGCAAGGGGAACTCGGTGCGGCCTTGGGCAAAGTTGCTGCCGTGCCAGTCCCAACGGCTGAAGTTGAGCGAGACGACTCGAGCACCGGCTTCTACCAATCGTCGAGCCACAAGCAGATTCTCGGTAACGCGAGGGGCGGAGTCCGCATTGTAGGCTGGGTTGCCGGCACCGTAGTGTTCGATGGTCTTTGGATCCTCCCGCGTGATGTCGAGGCACTCGACCAGCTTTGGAGAAGCAAGAATGCTCCAAGCCTGTTCCACGAATTGATCGCGTTCCTTCTTCAGCGGAGACGTAGCAACACCCGCTTGCCACTGATCGAGCGTCTTTAAGAGTTCACGTCGGCAGCGCATTCGCTCCAAGGAAATATCGCGCAGGACCAGATGGCCTGGATCGGCGCAAGTTCTTGGGTCGTCTTCGCCTTGTGCCCAGGCTCATACTTGCTAACTAGGTTGTACGGCGCGTATCGCGCGCCGAGAAATCCGCCGCTGCCCGCATCGCCCCAAGGGGCATGGCTCGTTCGGTAAAACAGGGATAGGTTGGGGGGGATCTCCGGGCAGGCCGGTCCCTGAAGTCGCGAGACCCAGGCGCCAAGCGACGGCGAGTTCGGATCAAGCCTAGGCGACATGCATTGTTCGGCAAAATGGGGGCCTCGCGCGTCAATAATGCTCCGCACGATGATCAGCTTGTCCATGATTGATGCCAGCTTCGGGAACAGCTCGCAAATCTGGATGCCGGGAACATTCGTTTTGATCGGTTTGAACTCGCCGCGGATTTCGGTGGGGGCATCCGGCTTGAGATCCCACATGTCCTGGTGCGGCGGGCCGCCCGGTAAGAAGATGTTGATCAGCGACTTTTGGCTGCGACCGACGCCTTGCAGCGACTCTGCCCGCAATAGCGAAGAGAGCGTCAACCCGCCGGCAATTGATCCGCCGACCATGAGAAAGTCGCGCCGAGAAACTCCGTCACAAAACCGGCCACGGGCTGCGGTCTTGCTGAGCAGGGTTAGCATGCGACACTCTCCTTGGATGGCGGATGATGCTGCTGGGAGTCCGGTTGTCGGTTATTATAATGGTCTCGCAGGGTTGTCAAACCAGGAAAAACGCCGTGCCGCGCGTCACAATCACACTTTTTTTGCTTATTTTACCTCATTTGGCTATGCCTTGCGCCCGGCAGTGGCTGAAGGGGTCGGCTCAAAGTCAGTCAGCTTCGTCCGCGAGGTGGCTCCCATCTTCGTTCGTAGATGCCAGTCCTGCCATGGGCCCAAGACGGCCGAAAGTAACTATCGCCTCGACACGTTCGAGTTGCTGATGAAGCCGGGTGACTTTGAAATGTCCCCCGTCACGCCGGGTGACCTCGACAATAGCAACATTTATCAACTAATCATCGAAGACGATGCCGACGATCGCATGCCAAATAACGGTGGTCGACTGACAGACGGCGAAATCCAAACGATTGCTAATTGGATTCGCACAGGCGCTAAGTTTGATGGCCATGACCGTGTAGAACCCTTACGCGACCAGATACCGCCTGATGTCCCCTACCCAGCGGCACCGGCGACGTATCCGGCCACGATTCCGATCACAGCCATAGCGTTTACGCCCGATGGAACCCAATTAATCGTCGGCGGCTATCATGAACTTTTGGTGTGGAACCCGAAAACAGCCAAGCTCGTCGCACGCGTCACGAACATTCCACAACGTGTATTTGGCATGGAATTTACCGCCGACGGTTCGTTGCTTGCGATCGCGGGCGGCTCGCCAAGCCGCTCGGGCGAGATCCGACTTATCCCGTGGGACGGAGAACCTAAGAAAGAAGCCGAGCCCAAGATCTTGGCACGAACCGAGCACGTTTTCTTCGACGTCGCCTTCCGACCCGACGGAAAAAAACTCGCCGCTGGTGGGGCCGACGGTTCCATTCGTGTGTTCGATATACCTTCTGGAGTTGCGAAGCTCAAAATCAATAATCACGCCGACTGGGTGACCGATCTGTGCTTCAGCCCGGATGGCAAGCGCATCGCCAGTGCAAGCCGAGATAAAACGGCCAAAGTTTTCGACGCGGAGACGGGCGAGCTACTCACAACGTATTCGAATCACAAGGTGCCCGTGCGAGCGGTTGTCTTTGCTCCGGATGGCAAGTCGGTCATCAGCGCCGGTGGAAGCGGAGTTCACATCTGGAATGCAGACGACGCCAAAATGCTCGGAGAACTGAAAGGCTTCCAAAACGACGTCTATTCGCTTTCCATCTGTAGTAACACCGTTGTAGCAGCGTCGGCCGACCAAACCGTACGACAATTTAAATTGGCGGATCGCTCATTGGTGCGCTCGCTCTCGCAACCCGCATCGGCCTTGTCGTTGGCATCGAACAAAACTTCTCAACGCGTTTGCGCTGGCTGTTTCGATGGAGTGGCGACCGTTTGGGATTTGAAAAGCGGTGCGGTGGTGAAGCAATTCTTAGCCATCCCTGCTGCACTGAAGCCGAATAAATAATGCGAGCGGGCCATCGGCCGCGATCTTACGCCATATACATACACTCTATGCAGATGAAAGCCGTCCAAGTTGTTGCGCGTGGCAGAGCTGAATTTGTCGACGTTCCCGTGCCAGTGCTTCGGCCGGGGCATGTCCTGGTCCGTGCCCGGCGACTCTCGCTCTGCGGCAGCGACATTCGCATGTTGCACCACGTGCCGGAGGACGCCTACCCGTTTCCGCCTGGAACAACGGGTCACGAAATGGTGGGTGTGATCGAAGCGATCGATGCGCCTGGATCGGAGCTGCAGGTTGGCGACGTCGTCATGGCACTTGCCCCCAGCCATCAAGCAATGGCCGAATGTTTCCTCGCTCCGCTCGAACATGTCATTCTTTTGCCGCCCGGCCGTCCCATCGAGCAGCTCTTGCAAGCACAACAATTGGGCACGGTGCTCTTCGCGTCCCAGCGTCTTCCGGATCTAACAGGCAAAACTGTGGCCGTTGTCGGTCAAGGCTCGGCAGGACTGTACTTTGATCATCACTTGCGGTGGCTGGGGGCCGCGCGTAATTGCCCTCGACATCGAAGCGTTCCGATTGGAGCGATCACAGGCCTTTGGCGCCACGCACACCGTCCACAATGCGGCTACGGATCCCATCAAAGCCATTCAGGAAATCACGGGCGGTGAACTCGCGGACGTGGTCGTCGAAGCGGCCGGCGACGTGTCGGCAATCAATTTGGCAGTCGGCCTTGTGCAAAAGGGAGGCGATATTCTGTTTTTCGGATACCCGCGAGGTCAAACGATTCCTTTCAACTTTGAGGCGTTATTCCACAAATGTTGCCGCACGCAGACAATCGTGGGAGCAACGGTCGAACCGAATCAGGCCTCGATGCGCGAGGCTATTGAACTAATCGCCGGCGGGCAAATCGACGTGAGTAAGCTCATCACACATCGCGTCCCATTCGAGGATGTGATCGACGCCTATGAACTGCACCGTTCGCGCGGCGATCGGTGCCTCAAGATCGTGATCGAAATGTCCAAGTAGTGCCGGATGAGCTCACGTCGAATTTCCGCCGATTCATTGCGTCGGTTCGTCGAACAGGCGTTTGAACGCGTTGGGGTCCCACGCGAGGAAGCGGTGAAAGCAACGGACGTGCTCATGTGGGCTAGCCTCCGCGGCGTCGACACGCACGGCGTGCGCAATCTCAAAACGTACTACATCGATCGCACGCTTGAAGGACTCTTACGGCCTGCGGCTAAGGCCCAGATCGAAAGCGAAACCTCGCAGACTGCTTGTCTCAATGGTGGCTCTGGACTGGGACTAACCTGCGCGCCAGGCAATGGAAATCGCCATCGCAAAGGCTCAGTCAACTGGCGTGGGCATCGTGAGCGTTAGCAACACGCACCATTTGGGCCCAGCCGGCTATTTCGCGGAGATGTCCGTGAAACACGGCATGCTCGGCGCGTGCGCGACCGGGCATTTCTTTGGCAAAGGCTACTCGATTGGTGTCGCACCGCTCGGCACATTGGTTCCGATGCTCTCCACGAACCCGATGAGCTTTGCCGCGCCATGTAGTCGTCATCCACCATTCGTGCTGGACATGTCGACTTCCATTGCCACAATCAATCGCATTGAAATGTACGGCCAGGAGGGAAAAAGGATACCGGCCGGTTGGGCACGCGACATACACAACAACTTGACGACCGACCCTGACGCGGCTCGCCTATTGTCCCCCTTGGGCAGCACAGCCGAACTCGGTGCTTATAAGGGTTTCGGACTGGCGATGGCAGTTGCAATTCTTTCTAGCATCTTATCGGGGGCGTGGCATTCGGTTTCGTCGGCGGTGGACGGTGCATCTCACGCTACTTCGCAACCCGACCAATTCGATCAGCCGACCATGGGTCATTTCTTTGCGGCTGTGCGAATCGACGCGTTTCAACCGCTCGAAACGTTTTGCGCGGCGATGGACGCCATGATCGATGCGCTCCACGCGGCGTCCACCGAAGGACCGAGCGAGCGAGTTACTTATCCGGGCGAAATCGAGTTCGCGACCGCCACCGAACGGGCCAAACATGGAATTCCGGTCAGCAACTATCTGTTTGCGGAACTTCAAGCACTCGGCAAACAGCTCGAGTTGGTATTTCCGAATGAGTGACGTGAATTAACCTGCCTTTTCGATAACGTTGCGGAGCCACGCAACAAGCCCGCCAAACGCGAGCATTCCGAACAGAATGCCCATCGCCCACCAGCCGGCAAAATCCCAATAGCCTCGGAGCGCTACTGAGGATAAAGATCATGCCCCCAATCCCATTGAGCGCGATCAACGCGAGCGGCATTCGATGTTCCGCTGGCAAATGGCGGTCCATCCAAGGATTCAACAGGCATATCAGACCGCACGCAAATACGCCGGTAAACAAATTGACGGGGATCAGGATCGTTGTCAGCCCGGCAGGTTTCTCTTGGCCCATCTGGAGCTGATAGATGAAACTCACCAATAATATCAATAGCGCTACGGCGGCGCTCTCAACTAATCGCCAGCAGGCGTATCCGTCGCCCGTCGCCATTTGCCAACCGCTTTGGCGCAACCGCCAGCACGGACTCACGCAGGATTGTCGGTGCGACTTCGAGTGTGCCGTAAAGTGTACCCAGCATCGTCAAAAACGCACCGAGAACATACAGCGGATACAACCACGGGTGGAGGTTGGTGACGAACCGTGCTTGATGCTCTAAGAATGCGCCGTCGCCTGGGATTTGGTGATTCGGGCCAAGAACAAGTTTTCCCGAGGCCACAAACACCGTTGTAAACACCAAAACAATGACAAAGCTCAACGTGCAATCGATCAACGGTGCGCGAAGCCATTGTCGCAGCGTATCGCCGTCGACGTTCAATCTCATGGCTTCGTTCGCCGCCGAATTCCCGCTTGGGAGTGTAATTCGGTCAGCAACTGGTACCGCATTGCCCCACTGCTTATCTCGGAGATACGAAGTGTAGGCAAGATAGTCGTAGCCCGCCCCTCCAATTACGCCGACATAGAGCGAAAGTTCTACCCACATCGGTCGCTCGGCAATCTGCCGGACGAGCGGGTGAGTGTCGCTGGCCAGCCACTCGGGAAACTTTAACGGCTGTGGCAAAAACAACCCGCCTAGCAATTCCAGCCAATTCGGGCCGAAGATTATTAGCGTGATGATCACCGCCGCCAACATTCCGGTGACGACCACGATTTGTGTTTTCTCCAAAGCCCGGTACCCTCCCAGCACGGCAAACACAAAAATCCCGATCACTAAGCCGGCGCCCCATAGGTGAATCGTTGCCCCGCCCAAGTACTTCTTGGTGCCAGTCAATGCGGCCAAAAGATCACCTAAAACGCTCGCGTGAAAACTCATCCATACTGGGATGCATACAACCGCAAGTAGAAAAAACAAGATCGTTAACCAGCCTCGTGGCCCGACCGGCAAGTCCATCCACCTCTCGAACGGGTGAACACCGGCGATGAGCATGTGCCGCGCTGCGGAGTAGGCAGTGCGCCACTTCAGAACGCAAATGAGTAAGAACGGGAATAGAATCGCGTAGCCAAAGATAACACCGCCGCGTGACGAGAAAATCAGTTCCCCGGTGCCAATGGTTAGCGAGGCAATGATCGCTCCCGGACCAAAAACGCGGAGCCACTCCAAGGGGTTGCGGGAGATGAGTGCGCTGGGAACCGGTGAGGGCATTCGTGGCCGGCTGGGGCTAATCGATGATCTTGTAATATCGTCCCATCCAGTGGGAAGAAAAGTGGACAATCTACTTTTAGGGTATTTGCGTGGTCTGCCGCGTGGTCGGAGCGACGCTTCCAGGCCCAGTTGCGGTCGATTCGCTGGCTCCACTGCTCGCCGCCGAACGGAGCGGCGCGGGCAACGCATCTTCGCAGCGATTGCAATTCGTCTTCCGTTTGGACCGCGTTCACGATCGCCAGCCAGTTGCGCGGATAGGAGACGGGCCAGTCCGGCACCAGCAATGGCGATTTGTGCCAAATGACAGAAGCGTGGCGTCATTCGCACTCTTCCCTTGTGGAAGTTAAACGTATCGTAACATCCTTGTGTACTGTTTCAACCCAAGTGAGACATTACAGCCTCTTGGTTTGCAACGCCCTCCCTGCATTCCAGCGTTCCGTTTCGACCGAATTGGTCGCCAGTTCCACTCGGCCGTTTGAGTCGACCCTTTGCCGGCAGATGTACGGGACAACGCGGTAGTGGGCGATCCGATACAACCAAACTCGAAATGCGTTGGGAGACTGTAACTTCCCCATCTTGCGAAACACGTCGAGCCACACCTGTTGCAAAATATCGCGTGCCTCGTGCCAATCCTGCACCAAACGGTTGACGTAATAGGTCAAACGTTCCTGGTACATATCGACCAGCTCTTGAAACGCGGCACGATCGCCGACTTGAGCTCGCAACACCAAAACGCGCTCATGCAATAAATCGGCATCATCCGGCAATTTGGTCACGTGACAATCCGCCCTTTCTGAGGCAGCACGCTAACTCATCGCTTCCTGAAGAGAGGTAGAGTCAATCGTGACAAAGGTTCAACGCCAAACAGTAGTTTTTGATAGAACTTGAAGTTTCATCTGCATCTGGCCCGTTCTGCTCCTCATGCGAATAGGAATAGCGTTTTGAAGTGGATGATGCGAAGATACACTATTGTCACAACTTAGATTACCACCGCTCTACGCTGCCAGACGATGTACACTTCTACCCTGTCCCCCGAGTCCCGCATCCTGCATCCTTTCGCCGTCGCCATCCTGCTTTGCTTAGCGGCGCTTCAGTCATTTGCTGCCGAAGCAGCCAAGTCGAAACTCAACGTTCTGTTCATCGCCGTCGACGATCTGCGGCCGGAGCTTGGCAGCTACGGCTTCTCGCAAATCAAGTCGCCAAATATCGACGACATCGCGAAACACGGCCTGTTGTTCAAGCGAGCGTACTGCCAATATGGCGCTCTGCAACCCGTCCCGTGCGTCGCTGCTTTCAGGTATGCGGCCCGAAAAGATTCGGATTTACGACCTGGAAACGTTCGTCCGAACGCACATGCCGAACATGGTGACGCTGCCACAGTTGTTCAAGAACAACGGCTACGAAACGCGCAGCGTCGGCAAGATCTTTCACGTCACCAACGGTAACCACGACGATGATATCTCCTGGAGTGCACGCGCCTGGCAGTCGCCGTGGGACAACCAACCGAAATCGACCGGCAAGAACTCAAATGGCCAAGTTCGAGCAAAGCCTACCCCTTTCGTTGGACAGACAAAAGAGGTCAAGCGTAAGGTGGGCGCCGAGCGCTTGAGGCGCGGCAAATGTGCTGCCGTTCCGGTCGCCGGATGTGGCCGATGATCACCTTCTCGATGGCCAAATTGCCGATGAGGCGGTGCGCATAATGGACGAGATTAAAGACAAACCGTTCTTTCTCGCCGTCGGCTTTCACAAGCCCCACATGCCGTGGGTTGCGCCAAAAAAGTATTGGGATATGTACGAGGATGCTGACATCCATCCCGCGACGTTTCAACAATTGCCGGCCGGTGCTGCCCGAATTCGCCAGCAACGATGCGGGCGAGTTCCGCAGCTACAAAGGTATTCCCGCAGTCGGACCGATCCCCGAAAAGAAGCAGCGCGAGGCGATCCGCAGCTACTTCGCCTGCATCACTTACGTGGACGCGCTCGTCGGCAAGGTCGTCGCTGAGCTCGACTGCCTCGGGTTGCGCAAGAACACAGTCATCATCCTTTGGGGCGATCACGGCTACCAACTTGGCGAGCACGGCACCTGGAACAAACGCACCAATTGGGAAGTCGCCGATCGCGTTCCGCTGTTGATAAGCGTCCCCGGCCAGCAACATGTGGGCGATCAAACGAAACGCGCTCGTCGAGCTCATTGATATGTACCCCACACTTGTTCAACTTTGCGGCCTCGAGCCGCCTTCCGGACTCGAGGGCCGCAGCTTCGTTCCCCTGCTCCGCAAACCGGATCTACCGTGGAAGGAAGCCGCTTTCACCACATATCATAAGCGACTGCCCGAATTGGGCACCGGCTTCGGCCGCGCGATGCGCACCGATCGTTACCGTTTCATCGAATGGAGCGGCCCCAAGTCGGACAAACGCGTGTATGAACTCTACGATGAGCAGAACGACCCGCTCGAAAAAGTCAATATTGCCGACCGGCCTGAGAATGCAGAGCTTGTGGCGAAATTAACCAAGCAACTCCATGCTGGGGGCAAATAAACATAGAAGGCCATCTCGAAAGCACTGCGTTTATCCGTTCGATCGGCATTGTCAGGCCCCAAGATTTTGGAAAAACAGCTCGCTTGTCGGCAAGACCCGCCGATGAATTGCGAATAACGAGCCAGTCGCCACAATCGGCCGCCCGTCTCACTTCTGGAAAACGGAGGACAACATGTACCAGGCTTCCGCTCAGCTAATTCACCGCGCCGCGGGCAATGTTCTGCTCGCCGCCATGACGTTTGGACTGGCGGTAATCGCCCATTCCCACGCGATCGCCGCCGATGAAAACGCCCCCGTGGGCCGCATCGATTTCGAGGCCGCCAAATTGCCGGAGGCCAACGTCGAGGTCGATTTAAGTCAGGATATGTTCAAGGACCTGTTTGGCATCGGCGATGCCGCGGTTGCCGGCGTGGCCGAAACACTGTTTCAAGCGTCCGCCGGCTCCGAGGATGCGAAGGGAACCAAACTTGCTGCAGAACAATTGGAAGCTGCTCGCCACATCATTCAGCTCGCCAGTAAGGTCGTCCGCGAAGTCCGCGTCCGCGTTTACGATAGCCTTCCGAAAGAGATTGGAGATCCACAATCGCTGTTCAACGCATTCGACGAACAGCTCCGAGCCGGCAATTGGGAAACGCTTGCTCGCGTTCACGACAAGTCAAATCTGGTCCGCGTCTCCACGATGCGGAACGAAGGCGCGATCAAAGGTATGTTTGTCACCGTGACCGATGGTCACAACGCAGTGATTGCAAACGTCGTTTGCGACATCTCGCCGGAGAACGTCAAAAAGCTGACTTCGACGGTCACTAAGATTGGCCTAGAGAATGGTCTCGCCCAAGCGATCGAGCGCAAGATGAAGCGGTTCCCCGTCGGTGTCGAATCGCACACGACGGTAATCATTAACGACTCGGAACATCGAAAACATATCAGACCGGTCGCCCCAACACCGCCTGCCGCCCCGCCAAAGCCAGCGGAGAAGTAATCGTCCACACAACTTGCATGCGTCAAGAACCAATCCTCGCGGAGCAACCAGTTTCGCGGGGTTTCTTGCGTTTAACGCTGCTTTGTATGGTTAAGCAGAGCCAATTACTACCCGTGCGATGTCGATTCATCTCGCACGGCTGCGGAAGCATCGTGGTCAACCAGCTTCGATTGCTTCCGGGAAGTGGTGATTCCCTGCAGATCGTTCTTGATCATCTGGTCGATTAGCTCGGCAACGCCAGCGCCGCGAGCCCCCCTAGTGACGTGATCGACCTGCTTTTTAACCACATCTAGCGCGTTGTCGACTGCTACTGACAAACCACACAGTTTTAAGAACCCTTCGTCATTTTCGGCGTCGCCCACTCCAACGGCGTTCAAGCTTGACAGACCAAGCCAGTTGAGCGCCGCGCGCAATCCGGTTGCTTTGTTGATACCCGTCGGCAGAATCATGACGGCGCCTTTGTTGAAGATAATCTGCAAGTCGAGCTTCAATTCGTGGATAACTTCCAGGACGGTCGTTTCGTGCGGTTCCCACGTGGCCACGATGACATCACCCACTTCCAGTCGCGGGATTCCACGCCGGGCCAATTCCTCGATGAATTCTCGCGGCGGCGGGTCCGCCAGTCGTCGCTTCCTACCGGTTGAAGGCTCGTAAAGCACCGCGCCATTGTCCGCGACGACCAAGTCGCAAAGCTTCAGTTCGGGGAAGACGCGCGTAAGTTGCTCCATGATCCGACCGGTGACTAAGACGAGCAGGCGGCCCGTCTCGCGAAGCCGTTTCAAGGCGGAAATCGTGTCGCCATGGACAATGCCATCGGTTGCAAGAGTGCCATCGTAATCGACGGCCAAAACGTGATATTTCATGGTGCTACCGTGCTACGAGCGGGCAACTATGATGCCGACTGCGACAAAATCGCGCAGCCGAAGGCCGTTCTTCGATTACTTTCCACCGCAAAGTGCGATTTGACAAACGTCAGCAGCCAGAATTCTCTTCCCATTTTTCCAAGACGCACATTCTTTGTCTAAAACCATTCCAATTTGGCAAGCCCGGCAATTTCTTCTACTTCTATCACTTCTAAGGACGGGGGTCACGCCGCCAAAGAAACCGGTGCTTGCGGTCGATCCGGTGGTATGGGAGACATTAGACGCTCCCCCCAAACATCGTAACGGCGACTAGGGAAAGCCGCCGCTTGTGTTCCGAAACACATCGAACGTCAGGGATTCGACATGATCTTCAACTCCTACAAACATCGGATTGCAACCGGGAGTATCGCGCTCGCATTAGCCGCTGGAGCCGCTTGGGCTGCCCCTCCAGCCGATTCCGGCACTCCATCCTCGCGTGCTCGTTTCGAGAATATCTTTCTCAATGAAATCGAAGCGGCCAAGTATTCAGAAATGAATACCGGCCCCAGCATCGTCGGCGAGGTCGAGCTGATTCGGGAGCGCTACCCCGATGGCAAAGTGCGAATTGAGCGGCAGGTTACGCTCAACAACGAAGGCAACTACGTCAATCACGGAGCATGGAAGCAGTTTTCCACCGACGGCGACGTCGTTGCCGAAGGGCAGTATCACTTCGGCGAACGAAGCGGCATGTGGACCCGCTGGCTCGGCTACCGAGACACGTCGATGCTCAGCGATTTTCCGTTTAAGCAATTCAAAGCACCATTTATGTCGCAAGCGAATTTCGTAAACGGCAAGATGGACGGCGAGTGGACGATCACCGATGCCAACGACCGCAAAGTCATGCAAGTATCGCTGAAGGACGGTGACCGGAATGGCCCGACGACGATCTGGCTGCCCAATGGCAAGGTCTACCACCAAATGACGTACGACCACGCGGTACCGGTGGGCGACGAGTTGGATATCAATCCGAAAACCGGCGAGCTGATGAAGACGGCGAGCTTTGACAACGGTCGCAAAATCGTTACGCGAACCGAGCAATACGCCCGCAGCCGTCAGCTTCGATCCGAGATCAACTATCTAGCTGCCAAAAGCGTCGAAAAGACGCCAGATGACTTCTGGACGACAACTCCGGCAAAGTTCGCCTCGGACGGTAGCGATCTGCGACATGGGTCGGCGAAGACTTGGTACTCGAATGGTCAACTCGAGGAAGAGGGATCGTACGAGAATGGAAAAAAGACCGGTCGGTTCACCTACTGGCATGAAAATGGTCAGGTGGCAACCACCGGCGAGTATCACGACGATCAGCCTGCGGGGAACTGGGTGTGGTACTACGAGAACGGCCAAAAATCCGTGATTGGCAAATACCAGGATGGCAAATTGGTCGGTTCGTGGCGCTGGTGGGATGACGAAGGCAAGCTGACCAAGCAGCAAATCTACAACGGCACGGAAATGGCCTCGACGCAACCGGAAAAGCGGTTAAACGTTGCAAATCGTGCCGCAAAGAAAAAATTGCGTTAAAGCTTGCTGCTAAAACTTCGAATTAGTCTATCTTAGCTCGACAATCAACGTATAACTCTCGCCCCGCCGGGCTTAGACCCGGCGGGGTTTTGTTTTTTAGCGTTCTATTTTCAAGGAACGGCATTCAATTTTGGCGTGGGGTGGTAGTGCGAATGGCGGCACGGCCTGCGCCCGGCGCCTTGACGTCGTAGCACCAAAGTTTACCCCAATCGCGAATGTAGAGCCGGCCGTCGGCGATGACCGGATACGTCCAAGCTTTGCCGGTGCGATCGGCGGGAACATCCGACGGAGTAAAGTGGCCGCGCTCTTGGTAACCATCGGGCGTTGCTTCCAAGAGCGCCACGTCGCCGTCATTCTCGCCATGTAGATAGAGCCGGCCATCGGCATAGCAGACTGAAGCGGGCGCGATGCCACGCTCCTTATTCCATTTCACTTTGCCTGTCTTGAAGTCCACACAGAGCGTCAGCGTGCGATTGGTGCCATACATGTTCTCGCCAACAAGAACAGCGCCACCGATCGCTGTCGGTAACTTCTTATCATAATAAACTTGTGTTGCCTTCACGCCGCCGGCATCGGGCGAGAGCTTGACCGCCCCACCACCTGAATAGTGTGTGCCTGTGTAGATGTAGCTGTTTTCTGAAACTGGAGTCGCGATATTCGCCGGACTGCCCTCGGCTGTCCGATCGTAGCGCCACAGGAACTTACCGGTATCGGCGTCGACGCCGACGAGCCCTTTGCCGAGAAACTGAATGTACTGCTTCTTGCCGGCGGCATCGACGATCGTGATCGAAGCGTACGCTGCGGCTTCGCCGTCAGCTAATTCGGACTGCCCTTTCCAAATTACGTCGCCGTTTTTCTTATTGAGCGCAACGATGGTTGCTTCCTTGCCGCCGGGTGTGATGACGAGCTTGTCGCCATCGACGAGTGGCGATTCGGCATAGGCCCACGTACCGGGCTTGCCGTTAAAATCGGTTCGCAGATTCTTTTTCCACTTTACGTCACCCTTGGAGAGACCGAGGCAAACCAAATCACCGTCGGAGCCGAGGGCGTAGAGAACTTCGCCGTCAATCGTCGGCGTTGACCGAGCGCCGGGATACGAGGGCTTTTGATCTGGATTACCGACCTTGCCGATGTGCGTTTTCCAGATTTGATGGCCGTCGTCGGTGCTCAAGGCTTGCACGAATTCGTCTTCAAGTCCCTTGTTGCCAAGCAAATAAATGCGGTCGCTTACCACAGACGGAGTCGAGTATCCGTGGCCAATATCTTCTTTAGTCTGCCACAGCAGCTTCGGACCGTCTGCCGGCCATTGCTGCAACAGACCCGTCTCCTGAGAAACACCGTTTCGCTCCGGTCCGCGCCATTCTGGCCAATCGGCGGCGACTGCGGCCACTGACATTTCACAACAGGCTAGCAACACAGGAAGAAGTTGGCGTCGCATAACAGTTACCTCAGAATGGTGTTCCAGACGGCACTTTACTACCAGCCGCGCCGTCTAACATAGCGGAATCCGAATTGAGAAACCAGCCGCCCTGTGCATGCTTCGAGGCATGTTCAACTGTACTTGTGCCAAGCCAGGCAACACGCCAGACTGATTGTCACGGGTGACTGCAAACCATAACTAGTTGATCAATCTGATGGCCAATACGGCGCCTGAAACCTGGCGAGATTTTTTTTCGAAGTGGCCGGCGACCATTCCGAAGCGCGGCGTTCTCGTAAGCACGCTCAACGAGGTAACGCCGTTCAAGAGCTTCCTTATTAAGGGCGAGATCCTACTTTTAGAGCGTACCTCACCCGACCCACTCGGGTCACGGTTTATCGTTTTGAGCTTCGATGCCATTCACATGGTGAAGCTCACTGATCCAGTCAAAGAAGACGTATTAACCGGCGCCGGATTTGTGGGGCGACTTGCCAAATAGTGAGGCGGGCGTTGTTGCTCTTCGATGGTCGCGATAAAGACAAGACTAGCGACGACGAACGGCAAAGACGCCGGCAAGTGACGCAAAAATCACAAGCGACGCGGTAAGGGGCTCTGGCACGGCCGCTGGCATGAAGAACACGTTGTCCTGCAGATTCGTGATCGACGTGTTCATGCGAATAATGTCGGATAGCTTCAGCGACATGAGCCAGTCTTTATCGTTTGCCGACAGGGCGGGGTCGTTCAAAAACCAGAGCCGGTCGCCGTCGCGGGTCATGGTGAATTGCATCGCCAGCCCGGTCGTGATCAGTTCACCCATCTGCGAATCGACGTAGTGATCTTCCGACAGGGCCCCAACCCACGCGTCGATGTTGTTTACGTCGCCGTACATTGCTTGCAGGCCCGCTGCAACTTCTGGGTCGGATGAGATTTGGTCGAACGACGCTTTAGGCGCCAGCCCGAACGCTTCTCGAACGGTATTGTAGTCGGGAATGCCATGGTCGCGCCCGCGCTGGATATTCAGGCTGGCTAGGTCGAAGCCACCCGGAATCGGGTCCCCGAAGAGAAAATTGCGAACGCCGTCAACCATATGCATATCGATTTCTTGCTGCGGGTCCGATGCCAGCCCTTTGAGCAAGTAATCGAGTTCGTTGCTCGAGGCGGAAAGGCTTTGTGGCACGAAGAACGCATCCTTCAATGCCAACGGTCCACCCGGAGCCGGTGTGCCGTCATTTTGCATACGCGGCAGGTCGGACGACAGCATGGTGTGCCCGACGCGGTACAGCACGGTTGAAAACTCGGTCATGATCGTCGCATTGACGTTCGGATTGTAATGATTGACGACGCTCGGGGCGTAGGAGCCAAGCAGCGCCGGCAGAAATTCGTTGTAGGTAATCGCTTCAATTTCCCCTCCGACCAATTTACGAGCACGTTGGTAGATTTGGTCGTCGCTCCAGCCGGGATTCTGGCTGGCGATTTGGTCGGCCAGGCGATTGTGTTCGCGCATGAAGAGCGTCTGGATTGAGGTCAGCCCCACCTGCTCGTCGACGCGCACGTCGCCAGCCACGTAGTATTGGGTGGGGTCAGGCGCGCCGCCGGTATCGCTGGGCAGCCCCATTGTGTTGAACGGCAACAAATTGCCGGCACTGGTGAGGAGCCGTCCGCCAACGTGCGACCGCAGTTTGTCGGCCCGCTCCGCACTCGAACCATAAACCTGTGAGCCATCGAGGTACGACGTGATTTGATTGATCTGTTGACGCGGGTTGCCCGGTCCTGTGCCGGTGGCCGGATCGTAGACCGACCTCTGAAACTGCATCACCTGCGTGCCGGTGTTGGTCGGATCGAACATCGGATCGCCTGCCGGAATCGGAATGTCGAATTCCTCGACCGGGGATCCGATTCCCGTGTGATCAAGATCGTGGTCGACGAACTGCCCCCATTGGAATACCCAGTCGGTCATCTCGTGGGTGTTCGGCATCGGAAAGTTTTGGACAACCATGGAGTTGCTGATCACACGCGGGTTTGGAAGGACGGGATTTGCACCGGTCGGTCCGTTCAAGCCGCCGCGCGGAGTGGAATAGCCGTCGTCGTACGCTGCCTGTGCAAGCCGAACCAAGTCGGTGCCGGCGGCGCCCCACGTTGGATTTGCGAGGTTATTGCCCGTGCCATCGTAGGCGCGATACTCGACGCCTGCCGCTTGATGGACAAAGCCGGCGCCAAGTACAACACCAAAGATGACTGATAACGCGCGTAACGCTACGGATTGATACTTCATAGTTGTCTCGGCAATAAGACCGCTGACGGCCGATGCTAGCAATCGATGTGAAATTCTTAAGGTGTTCCCGCCATCGATGACGAACTACGTGCGTACAGTCCGCCACCGCCCTGGCCCAGTCGTACTCAAGCAAACATCAACAGAAATAAGAAGCGTCAGGTTCCGGGAAAGTGCAAACCCGAACTGCCGCTTCCAAATGATGTCGCGCATGGATTAGATCACTCCACAATCTGAATGCCGCGGAAACTCGTAACCGCTAACCCTTTTAGAATGCGGCTTTGGGGGCAATTCGTCAAGCACTTTCCGGCGCTGCCCCCAGCAAAACCGGCAAAATCGGCAACTTCGCGACAATTCACTCGGGCCCCTCGGGAAGAAGACGTTGCACGTCGCTTTCCGTTACGCAAAGTCGCTCAATGGCGCTGGCGCGGCCGGTTTCGGGGTCCGCAGCGATAATCGTGCCACAAAGCCGGACGTCGCCGCTGGCCACGTCGAACTCGGTGGGGCGGCTAGTGAGCGTGGTTTCCATCACGCGGTCGATCCGCCGGCCGATGATGCTTTCAAACGGGCCGGTCATCCCCACATCGCACTGGAAAGCCGTGCCACCCGGAAAGATGCATTCGTCGGCAGTGGGCACGTGGGTGTGGGTGCCGAGGACGGCCGTCACGCGACCATCCAGGTAGCGACCCATGAGCTGCATTTCGCTCGTGGCTTCCGCGTGGAAATCGATGACGCGAATCCGCACTTCGCCCGGAATCGCGGCGAGCACGCGGTCGGCAGCTTGCCAGGGACTATCGACCGGCCTCATGAACAATTGGCCAAGGAAGCACGCAATAGCGACTGGCACACCGTTATGTGCGGTCACTACGGCCCAATCGCGACCGACAGATTCCGGCGGCAAGTTGGCGGGTTTGACGATGTTCGATTCGCTCTCCAGCACCGAGTAAATCTCTTTGCGGCGATAAACATGATCGCCGAGAGTAATTGCATCGACGCCGGCGCACGAGCTCGCGGTAGATGGCCGGAGTGAGGCCGGAACCGCCGGCTGCATTCTCGGCGTTGGCGATAACCAAGTCGAGTTGCGGGCTCGACCTTCAATTTCTCCACGGCAGCGGCAAACGATACCGCGTCCAGGTTTGCCCACGATGTCGCCGACGAGGAGTATTCGCACAGGTGCCCGTGAAACGGATGTTGGCGGAAACAGCTACGGCGTCTGACCGTAATTCGAGCGCGATACATTGTAGTCGTCGTTATCGACGTCCTCCGGGGAAAAGTTCACCTTTCCACGTCTGAGTCTGATTCAACGACGCGAGATAGAACGCTTGCCCCGACGCATCAAGCTGAACGAGTGCATTGCCATACACAACCGAACCCTGATCACTTGTGATGCCATTAACGTTATATCGGGCAAAGAACTCGGCGGTTACCTGCTCATTCGCAGGGCCAGTTATTGTGGCAAGTAAGATGACTTTCGAATGCACAGTATCGATGACGAAGTGAGACAAGACAGGAACATTCGTAAGTGCATAGTATCCCTTCGTAATATTTCGATAGGTCTCGTTATGGAGAAGCTTGTTTCCTGTGCCTGAAACGAGTTTCGCTCCGTAAGGCGTGTTTAGCGCTAACGTGGAATCATGAACCTGACAATCTGTTGCTGATGCAAATACGACCCCGCCATTGTTGGCACCTCCCGTTTCCGCGACGCCGTTGTTCCAAATAAAGCAGCCGCTAACTTCGTGTGATGAACCGGCAAGCCGAATTCCTGCTGGAATGTTGTCCCGAATTTCAGAGTTGAAGACGTGCACGCCCTGGACGGAAGACCCTATAAAAACACCGTCTTGATTGTTATTCTCGATAAGCGAGCTAGTGGTAATTGAGTGGTTCTTGCCGCTCAAAATCGAGACACCGCTCCCGTCATTGTGGTGAATATGACAGGCCTGTATGTTCACCAATTCATTAGCGGCCGGAGAAATGGTTATACCGTTTCCACCGAAATTACGTATTTCTAAGCCATAGACATTGCTTCCATTCGTGGTTGTTTCAGCGAAAATGAGTCCGCTGTTGAATCCGCCACCATCCAAAATGATACCTGATACATGCGCCATTGTATTGATCGAAACGGAACGATCGATAGTGGGAAGCTGAGTTGAAAGGCTGATGAGCTTGCTACCGGTGATCTGAAATTCGATTGTATTTGGGCTGACAGCGTCGTTGTGCATTCTGGTGAGCACATCTCGCAGGCTATCCGTACCAGAATCCATGTTGTTTCTCACGACATAGTTATTCCCGCGGCAGATGCTTGTATGATTCGCAGCGCTGAAAGTGATAGCGGCAGCGACCGCGATTGATATTGTGTGAAAACGCACGAACGTTAGCATCAGGGCAGTACATGATTTCCGCTCAATATGCGGTGTCAATTGATTCGGTGTCAATTGGTATAAACCACCGAGTCTACAAAATGGAGTTCGAGGATGCAAGCATTTCGCAGTAATTGGAACGTGCGAGTTCTGTGCGATATCTTCCGACTTTGTTTGAGAACTGCCATCACATTCATGTCTTTGGTAGCTTTTCTTGGGGCTGCTTCGTCCACGACGGCCGGCACAGTCAAACTGTACTGGAGCTCGCAGGAAAGCAATGTAATTCATCGGTCGAATCTCGACGGCACAGAAAGCGAGCAAGTTGTTGAGAGTCCTGGCGGCGTGATTCCGAACATATCGTTCGATCCCGTTGAACAAAGAATGTATTGGCCATCACCGGTGGCTGGCGGTATCCAAAGTGCAAACTACGACGGCACGAACGTCATTACGAGCATTCCCGGAATCACGGAGCCCACTCGCGTTTCAATTGACTCAGTGAACCGTAAGGCGTACTGGGCCGACTATGGCTTGCCGAGCACGATTTGGCGTAGCAATCTCGACGGATCATCTCGCGAGCAGATAGTTGACAATGTGGTCGCCCCCCGCGACATCCAAGTCGATCCCGTTCACGGCGTTTATTACTGGGTAGGCTTTTTTGGCGATATCCATCGTACGTCTTTCGATGGTACACAGACCGATGAGAGCTTCTTTGTCCGCTCTGCTCGACAATTGGCAATCGACCCGCTCAACGGCTATGTTTATGCGACCGACTCTTCGCTTCAAGCCGTTGTTCGCATGAAGCTCGATTTCACTCAGCCGATGCTCAGGGTCACGGCAGGTGTCTCAAATCCGGAAGGGATCGCCGTCGACCTAGCCGATGGACGTGTAATATGGAGCAATCAAGCAACATCTCCTACGTCCCCTAATGACTCGAATATCTCCAGCGTGAATTTCGCCGGAGCAGACCAGCGCGTCGATTTCTATCCTTTGTGGAATGACTTTACACCGGGGATGGTCCAACACTTGGCGATTGCGAATATTGCGATACCTGCGGCGACACCAGAGCCAGGCTCCGTCGCCCTAGCGTACATGGGGGGATTAGCGATGTCGCTAGTCTTGCGTCACCGCCAGGTCGGCCAAGCTTCGGACGAGGTTGAAGAAGGCAGCGTTTTCGGCGTTGGCGATGACGAGGTCGTATCATAATGCATGTATCCGGCCATTGGAGCATTGCGCGAGGGTTGAAGGTCAAAACACCTATCTCCACACGATCTGCCTTCGCGACCGTCAAGGCGTTTCAAATCCCACCGGAATCGTCGTCGACCCGGTAGACGAACGTATAATCTGGGTCAATTCGCCGCTGTCGTCCAATGGATTTACCATTTCCAGCGTCGACTTCAACGGCATGGACCAAAGGATCGATTTCTATCCAAAGATAGGAAGCTTTAATACGCCGATCATCGGTGCGCAATTAGCCATTGAGGGAATTCCAATCCCTGAGCCCACGTCGAAGCGCGCTCGCCGGCGCCGCAGGGCTCGTGGCTTGCCTCGCGTTCGGCCGTCGCCGTCGCTAAATGCGGCACCTATTTTGCCGATTCGGTGAACCGGCTCTCTCGGATCATCGTCACCTTGATTTCACCAGGGTAAGTAAGTTGTTGCTCAAAGGCGTTGGCGATATCGCGGCAGATTTTTGCCGCGGATTCATCGGTCGTCATTTTCGTGCTGGCGATCACGCGCACCTCGCGACCGGCTTGGACGGCGAATGCCTGTTCGACCCCTTGAAAGCCGGTGGCGATGCTTTCGAGCTCCTGCATACGTTTGATATAGCGATCGAGCGTTTCGCGACGGGCGCCAGGACGCGAGGCGCTGCACGCGTCCGCGGCAGCGACGAGCACCGTGTAAGGCATGTCGACGCGAATGTCGTCGTGGTGGCCGAGGGCGGCGTGGACAACTTCGGTGCCTTCACCGTAACGTTTGAGAAGGTCGGCGCCAATTTGTGGATGGCCGCCTTCCGTGTCGTGATCGGCGGCCTTGCCGATGTCGTGCAGCAGGCCAGCCCGGCGGGCGAGGATTGCATTCATGCCGAGCTCTTCGGCCATCATCCCGGCGACGAACGCCACCTCAATCGAATGCCGCAGCACGTTTTGGCTGTAACTTGTACGGTAATGCAGCCGGCCCAGAAGATTGATCACACGCTCGTTTAGGCCGCGAATTTGAGTTTCTTGAATGGCCTCCTCGCCGTAGCGACGAATTTGTTGATCGATTTCCTTCTGCGTTTCGGCTACCAGCTCTTCGATGCGAGTGGGGTGGATGCGCCCATCGGCGATTAGTTTATTCAGCGCGATGCGAGCAACTTCACGACGGACAGGATCAAACGCGCTAACGATTACAACACCGGGCGTGTCGTCGATGATCACGTCGACACCGGTCGCTTTTTCAAACGCGCGGATGTTCCGTCCTTCGCGGCCGATGATCCGGCCTTTCATTTCGTCGTTTGGGATATCGACTGTACTGGTTGTGGCGTCGGCAGTGTGCGCGGCGGCGAAACGCTGAATCGAAGTGAGGAGGATCTCGCGACCCTTCGCGTCGGCGATCGCCGTGAACTCCTTTTCCTTTTTGAGGATGATGGCGCCCTGCTCATGTGCGAGCTCCTGGTCAAGACGTTCGAGCAGGCGGCGTTTGGCGTCTTCCGGGCTCAGGCCGCTGATTTGATGGAGTGCTTGCCGCTGGACGTTGAGAAGATTATCGAGCTCCGCCTGGCGGCGATTGGCGTCTTCGAGCTTTTCGCTCAATTTGTCGCTGGTTGTTTTCAACCATCTTCTCTTGTTTTTGAAGTTGCTCTGCACGGCTTTCGACCAGGTCTTGTTGCTTGTCGAGGTGCCGTTCGCGTTCGAACAGCTTTTGCCGTACTTCATTGAGCTGATCTTCGATGCGAGCCTTTTCGCGCAGACCGAGCTCTTTGGCTTCGACCTCAGCTTCCTTGTGGCGAGAGACCGCTTGAATCTCGGCTTTTTCGAGGATTTGGCGGGCTTCCTTCTCGGCATCGTGCTTTCGCAAATAGCCGAACAATTTGACAAGACCCATTCCCATGAGCGCGGCGAATAGCGCGACGATTACATAGGTCCACACGCTGCCCAGAGGAGCTTCTTGGGGCGCTACCTGACCCAACAAAAGTAGTGATATGCCGTATGACACCGCCGCAACTCCTTGTCCGAAAGACTCCGGCGGGGCTGGTCCGCCGAAGTCAATTCCTCGGCGGTAAGCACCACCTATAGTGCAATTGCGTTTGCGGCAACTGGAAATCGCCTTCGCCGGACAGACGCGGCGCGCTTTGCAAGAGCGCTCGACCGCACGCGGCGCGACATAATCGGCTGAGAGTGAGAAGCAAGTCTAGGTTCGGCTATACCGACCCCGGCCCGGCACAGCTTGCTTGGCGTGTGCGAAAGCCGGAGAATGGAGAGAGCTGCCGAAAGACAGCGCGTGCCGATGACGCGGACCGCGGGCAAACGGCCCGTCGCGTCGTCCCATGGTGTCGAACCAAAGCACTGGTTCCCTGAGTGAACATTCAACTTCGCCCATCAAGATGCTCAACCACGTTCCGCGGCCAACATCCATTCGGGCGGGCTGACTGTTCGACGACAGGTTCCGCAATCCGTGCCCCAGGTGAAGCAAGCGGCCAAAAATCCAAACGACCGCCGCCACCAGAGCACGGAACCCGTGCGTTTCAGTAATGGTCAACAACTGACTTGAACTCATACACAAACGTTCTTATGTAGCACCTGCGTTCTATCTGACGGCATTTCGCAGCCGCAGACTCGAAACACATTAAATTCCACAAGAGTAGCAGCCCGCCGCACGCCATAAGCCTGCCGCGAACCCGCCCTATCATAATGACTTTTCCCCGATGATTGCAACCCGGCAGTGGGGGTGAAGGTGGCCGCATTTTAAATTGGAATTCGATGCGGCACGTACAGGTCGTGCGCCGGTAAGCTTTGACTGCTTTACGCGAACCTCCAGATTGGCGGTCCAAGAATGCCTTCTAGCGAATTCGAGCGTCCAGCCAAATCGACAAACCCGACGCAATGTAATGACAGTTCCGAGTGCGTGATGGCGACAGCAGCGCGGCCAGAGTTCGAAAATCGATTGCTGGCGAATTGGCCTGCGACCGAGTGGTGCGACACGCATGTCGTTTTGGCCGTTTCGGGAGGCGCCGATAGTGTGGCCTTATTGCGGGCGATGGCATCGCTCAAGGCCGCCTATAAGGGAACCGGCAAACTGTATGTCGCGCATTTGAATCATGGTCTACGAGGAGACGCAGCCACAGCGGACGCAGCTTGGTTGGAGGCATTGTGTGACCTGCAGAGTGTGCAGCTCGAAGTCGGTGTCGCCGACATCGCCGCCGCAGCGGCCGAGCAAGGTGATGGTTGGGAAGCGTCTGCCCGCGAGGCACGCTACAAGTTTTTGCGACACACCGCTGAGCGATTGGGCGCCCGATTTGTAGCGACGGCCCATACGGCAGACGACCAAGTGGAGACGGTGCTGCACCGCATCGTTCGCGGAACAGGCGTGGCCGGTCTGGCCGGAATTCCGAAATACAGGTCGCTTTCCGAAAGTGTCGTGCTGATGCGACCGTTTCTATCTATTCCACGGAGCTCCGTGCTCAATTATCTCGCTGCGATTGGCCAAGATTATCGCTCGGACGCCACCAATGACGATGTACGGTTCACGCGGAATCGGGTAAGGCACGAATTGTTGCCGAGGTTGCGAGAGCACTTCAATCCAAAAGTGGAGAACGCACTGTTGCGGCTTTCGGCACAAGCACGTGACATTTATGAGGCACTCGAGGGAATTGCGGCTGATTTGGTAAGTGACTGTGTCGTTGTGGAACATGACAATTCGTTGGACAGCACTACGAAAGTGCTGCGGCCGGCACTGCGCGTGTGTGTTGAGTGTGAGCGTCTCAATTCGCAGCCCGCGATCGTTGTCCGTGAAGTTCTAAAGCTCGCGTGGCGTGAAGCTCATTGGCCAATGCAAGCCATGGGCTATCGCGAGTGGCAGTTGCTAGCATCCATGATTGCTGGCGCCTGCCCGCAAACGCACGGAAACTTGCCCACGAATATCAGAGCGCATCGCGATCGCCACCATCTGATCCTTGAACCGCCGGTCTGACTTGACGCATTGATTGGTTGGTCTCTAACATTCGCCTCCCAAACTGCGCAAACGTGGCAACTTACAGCGACTCAACTCGTCTCGCGTGTTGGTGAGTACGTGTGCGCAGTGGCCTCGGCTGCGCACTGCGCATCGATGATGGATTTATTGTTTGAATGTAAGGATCGCGTCCATCTTTACTCAGCTCGTCAACTTTTGTTGGTCACTTTTTAAGTGGTCGTTGCTGCTGATGTTCTTCGGAGCAACGGCTATTGGTGGCTATTTGTATTTCAAGCTCGATGACGAGATTCGTCGGCAAGTGGAAGTGCGGTTTGCGAATCATTACCACAATTTTGATGTACACGTTGGTAGCGCGCGATTCGACCCCGAACGTGGCATTGCGATCGACGACTTAAGCCTGACGCCAAAAAAAGCGGACGGCTCGAAGGCTGAGCCGGTGCTCTCGATCGATGAAATGTATTTGGTAGGCAACTTACGCATTGAGCAGCTGCTTACGAACCAGATGCAGATCTCGGACATCGTCGTTCGCCATGCCAAGTTGCGAATGGCGCGTGAGCCCGACGGTCATTGGAGCACCGCTGAGCTACTGCCCCTACCGCATTTCAGTGATCAATCGCCCAATATCACGATTGAGGATGCAAGCGGAACCGTTGCGTACGCAACCGCACCGGGCACCAAGCCCTGGTCGCTGCAGGGTGTGAACTTAAAACTGACTCCGCTACCGCCGACTGAAGGCGAAGCAAGTGCTGCAAAGCGTTACCACATCGAAGGAAACGCAAGCGGATTGCCAACTCGTGAGTTTCGCGTCGATGGCCAGATTGGCGCGAGTAATGGCCTGTTGGATTTGACGGTAACCGCTGCGGGGCTAGATATCTCGCCGCAGCTAATGACAAGCTTACCGTCGTCCGCCATTGAACGCATGGGAGGGGCCAAGGTATCTGGCCAAGCGGATGTGACCGTGCACTTAAACCGCACGGATTCGAGCGCCTCCGCTAAGTTGGACCGCGGCATTTCGAGTCGACCGCGGTCGACTCAACCATCCGATGCTGCCCGATGCGTTAACCGACGTTTCGTTAGAGGGCAACGCCGACCCCCAGCGGCTGACTATCAAACAGATGGATGCAAGGTGCGGGCCGGCGAGCGTGATATTGGCGATGAATCGATCGGGGTGGGGGCCTCAAGCACCGCTCGCCCTGTCTGCCAAAGTTCTCGGCTTTCAGCTTAGTGAGCGATTGCAGACGACATTGCCCGAGTCGAAAGCGCGGATCTGGCAACGGTTCCGGCCGACAGGGCCTGTGGATGCCGATGTGCGACTCACCTACGATGGCACGGATTGGAAACCCTCGGTGACCGCCACCTGCCGCGGCATCTCACTGACCGATACCCAAAAGTTTCCCTACTGGGTCGAGCAAACAACCGGGCAAGTCACGTACCATCCGGCGGCCAACGGCAAGGCCGACGAATTACACCTCGACCTAACGGGAATCGGCGGCGGCAGGCCGATCAAAATTGAGGCCGATCTTTCGCACTTGACGCCTGGCGAACCGCTCGGTCCGGCGATGGGTGAAGGCGTGGCCTCTGTCGATCTTCTCGATGCAAACGGCGAACACGCGGCCGGTTTCCGCGGTGTTCGTTATGCCAGGGCCGAGCCATCGACGCCGATTCATCCATTGGGATACGTCGATATCTCCGGCAGCGATGTCCCGCTTCACGACCAGTTGCTGGACGCGCTGCCGCCAAAGGCTCAGGACTTTGTGCGTAAGCTACAGGGCCAGGGCACGATCGATTTCCATTTCCGCGCCGAGTGGAAGAACTTGTCACAGCGGCATGCAGAGGTGACGCAGGACATCCGGCTGAAGGATTGCCGTATCCGTTTCGAGCCGTTTCCGTTTCCATTGCAAAACGTACAGGGTCTAGTAACCGAGAGAAACTCGCAATGGATGGTCAATGACGTCGAAGCGCGCGGTAGCAGCAATTCCACCATTGTGAAGTGTCGCGGCGGCGTGGTCCCGCACGACTCCGGCTTCGAAGCGGACCTGACGTTCGAAGCGACGAACGTTCCGCTCGATGAGAATCTCAAGCTTGCTCTGACACCGGCCGGCCTCCGGGCCTGGGACGAGATGAAGCCGCAAGGCTCTATCGATTTCACCGCTCATGTTACGCGGCAGCCGAACGATATCGAGCCGAACGTCGAAGTCACGCTGCGGCCGCGCGGGCATACCGTGTCGATCGAGCCACGCATGTTTCCCTACCGCTTAGAGGAATTGCAGGGAACCGCTACGTACAAGCGCGGCCGCGTCGATTGGCGAAGTGTGCGTGCACAACACGATCGCTCGATTTGCACGATGGACGCGGGAACTTGGCAAGCGGCCGCTGACGGCGGCTGGCAATGCAACTTCGCAAACGTGAACGTCGACCGGTTGACGATGAGCCGTGACCTGGTGGCAGCCCTACCGCCGCCAGTCCAGGCGGTTGTCGACAAGCTCCAACCGAGCGGAACAATCGGCCTCTACAATGGTCGGTTCAGCTTTGCAAAATCGCCCCAAAATCCAGCGCTGGCATCTACGTGGGACTTCAGTTTGGAGTGTCAGCAATCAGCTATCCAAGGCGCCATGCCTATGCAAGGAATTAACGGGGGAATCCGGCTGTTCGGGCATAGCGACGGTCACAACGCGTACAGCGCCGGCGAATTGGCGCTCGATTCGGTGATCTGCAAAGAATCGCAACTTACCAACATCCGCGGGCCCTTCTGGGCCGACGCAACGCGTTGCCTCATTGGCGAGCCGGCGTGCGAGCAGCAGAGTCAGCCACCGCGGCGCTTGGTTGCGGATGCCTACGGCGGCACTCTGGCCACAAACATCGAGTTGTTGCACGGCACGATTCCCAGCTACAAAATCGACATGCATCTCGGCGGCGCCAGCCTCGGACGGTTTGTGAACGAGCGGTTAGGGGGACCGCACGATATGAACGGAACGGTTTCCGGCACATTATCGGTCTCTGGGACGGGTACATCGGTGCAAACGCTCCACGGGTCCGGCGAATTGCACGTTGTGGACGCGAACATTTATCAGTTGCCGCTGTTAGTTGCGATGCTCAAAGTGCTCCGCAACCGCACGCCGGATTCGACGGCTTTCAATCGTTGCGATATGCAGTTCGACATTCAGGGCGAGCACATTCGATTTAAGCAGCTCAACTTGATGGGTGATGCGGTCAGCCTCTATGGCCGAGGGGAAACTGACTTCAATCGCAGGCTGGATCTCGAGTTCGATACTTTGATTGGACCGGCCGATTTGCCGATCCCGTTTGTGAAATGGTTCGCCGGCAATGTCAGCAAACAAGGACTGCAATTGAAGGTCGTCGGCACTCTCGACAACCCGAAGACCGAGAAGAAACCCTTTCCAGGGATCAACGATATGCTCAATCAATTGCAAACGGATATTCACGAGGGGGCGGCCACGATGACCCCCGTGACTGTAACGCGCGGAACGCGGCAGTCGCTAAAGTGACTCAAGGAGCGAAGCCATGAGCATGGTTCCACTGAGCGGCCTGTTGAGCAGTTCGGCCGGCACGGCACTCTCGCAGGCAACCGGAAGCGATACAGAACGCACGCAGAAGGAAGCCGCCGTACAAAGCCGCAGCGCGGATGCGGAGCAACATGCGGAACAATCGTCGGGCATCGGCCAAACGGAGCAGGACCAGGAAATTTCCGAGCGCGACGCAGACGGCAGGCGGCTCTGGGAGAACCCCGCTGCCGCAAAAAAGGCCGCAACACCGATGGTCGAGACCGAAGTGGAAGAACGCCAGAGCAAGGATCCAACTGGCCAATCGGGTACGAAGCTCGACCTGACCGGTTGAGTTCGTCCTTGCGACCTTGTCCATCAGCTTGTTAAACCGCAGATGCACGCGGATTAACGCAGATGATCGAACCGGATAGAATCGGCTGTGTCCACGGTTTGTCAGCGTTCATCCGCGGCTAACAATTTTCGACCTAGGCATCGGTTTCTTACAACATGCGATTCACAAAAATGCACGGCGCCGGCAACGACTATATCTATGTCGATTGCTTTGCGCAGCCAGTGCCGCATGATATTCCCGAGCTCGCCCGGCGGATTTCAGACCGTCGCTTCGGCGTGGGGGCGGACGGGCTCATTCTGATTTGCCCCTCGGAGCGGGCCGACGCCGAGATGCGGATGTACAATGCCGACGGTTCGTACGGCGAAATGTGCGGCAACGGCATCCGTTGTGTCGCCAAATATGTGTACGATCACGGCATTAAGCGAAGCCAGACGCTCAACATCGAATCCGCCGGACGCGTGCTGGCGCTCGATTTGCGACAGGAGAATGGGCTTGTGCGCGAGGTCCGGGTAGACATGGGCGAGCCGATCTTGATTCCTGCCCAAATTCCGACGACACTTCACTCTGCCTCGGGGCCCGAGCAGCCGGTGGTGGACGAACCGCTTGCCGTTGCCGGCCGTGAGTTTCCCGTCACTTGCGTCTCGATGGGGAATCCTCACTGCGTAGTGTTTGTCGACGAACCGACCGACGCCTGGGTACTCGGTGTTGGGCCCGAGGTGGAAGTCGACGCGCATTTCCCCAAGCGCACAAACGTCGAGTTTGTGCAGGTTTTGAGTCGCACCGAGTTGCAGCAGCGGACCTGGGAACGCGGATCGGGCGAAACATACGCTTGCGGCACCGGGGCATGTGCCGTTTGTGTGGCGGGTGTGCTGACTGGTCGTACAGAGCGGAGGGTTACGATTCACCTGCGAGGCGGCGATTTATCGATCGAGTGGAACGAGAGCGACAACCACGTGTACATGACCGGCCCGGCAGAAGAAGTTTTTAGCGGCGACTGGCCGGACCATTTAGCCCCCGCTCAATGACCAGGGGCCAAATAGCGCGGACGCAATTCATTTCGCCGCGGCATGGATGCCAAGATGGAACGGAAGAAGAAAAAAAAGGGCAAGCAGCGGTTGCCACGGTTCGTAAAGAACCTGGCAGGTCTGGCCGCTGCCGGCGGCATCCGAGCATGGATGAGCACGCTTGATTACCGTGCCGTGTTCTATGACCGGTCGGTCGACCCCGTATTCGGCATCGGTGAACCGCGAATTTACATTTTCTGGCACGAAAATATCCTCGTACCGCTGCACCTGCGCGGACATTGCCATTTGGCGATGTTATTGAGCCAGCATGACGACGCCGAAATCTTGGCCCGTGTCGCGCATCACCTGGGATTCGATTGCGTTCGCGGCTCAACGCGACGTGGCGGTGCAAAGGCAATATGGGAACTTTCTGAGCGAAGCCAGCAGCAACACCTGACGATCACTCCCGATGGCCCGCGCGGTCCGCGGCGGCGAATGGCGCAGGGGCCGATCTATTTAGCGTCGCGGCTGCAAATGCCGCTCGTCCCGATGGGCTTTGGCGCCGATCGACCCTGGCGGGTTAACAGTTGGGATCGCTTCGCAGTGCCACGTCCCTTCTCGCGTGCCCGGGCCATCATCGGACCACCGATCCATCTACCGCCCGAATTAGATCGCGCGGGCATCGAGGATTGCCGCATGCGCGTCGAGCGGTTGATGAACCAGTTGACGAGCGAAGCCGAAGCGTGGGCCGAAGCGGGCACGCGCAAAGTCGGCGAATTGGCGATTGGACCTCAATTCGGACCAAAACCGAGCAGCTCCAAGTTGCTGAGCCATCCTCAGGGCGAGTTCGACGACGCACAGCAAGCGGCATGAGCCGCTGTGAATCGACGCGCGGCCAAGCGAGTGGTATCTTGAGCGCGAAGAGCATTCGACTCTTGCTTGTCAGATATCCACACCAAGCGCCCCCTTCGATTCTCGTTCTACCCTTGCCCACAACATCGAATAACATCGCCGAACAAACGCTGACCGTCTCACAACTGACGGCCCAAATCAAAAATGCGCTCGAGGGCGAGTTTACGAGCGTGTGGGTGGCGGGCGAAATTTCGAATTACTCGCGGCCTCAATCAGGGCACTCGTACTTCACGCTCAAGGATGACCAGGCACAGATTCGGTCGGTGATGTGGCGCTCCGCGGCCGCACGATTGAAATTCGATCTGGCCGACGGGCTGGACGTCATCTGCCATGGCCATGTCGACGTCTACGCCCCGCGCGGCAGTTATCAGCTGGTAATCGATCAATTGCAGCCGAAAGGTATCGGGGCGCTGGAACTCGCACTGCGGAAGTTGCGCGAGAAACTCACTGCAGAAGGGCTATTTGATCCCGCGCGGAAGCGAACGTTACCGCCATTTCCTCGGCGGGTCGCGTTCGTCACCAGTCCAACTGGAGCCGCGATTCATGACTTCCTGCAAGTCCTGCAACGCCGTTGGCGCGGGGTGGATGTGCTGGTCATTCCCGCCCGCGTGCAGGGCGATGGTGCGGTTCAGGAAATTGTGTCTGGCATTCGGCTGGCGAATCGCGTGGTGCCGCGGCCGGATGTAATCGTCGTCGGCCGCGGTGGCGGAAGCTTGGAAGATTTATGGTCGTTCAATGAGGAGCCCGTGGTGCGAGCCATCGCGGCATCACGGATTCCGACCGTGTCCGCAGTTGGTCATGAGATCGATGTCACACTTGCCGATCTAGCGGCCGACGTTCGCGCACTTACGCCAAGCGAAGCGGCCGAGCGGATCGTGCCGGCAGCCGAAGAGATCAGCGCCCGAATCCACAACTATCAAAAACGGCTAGGTCACGCCGCTCAGCGGCGCGTGGCATGGCTGCGCCGCGGTTCGAAGGGGTCGCCTCGCAGCGTCCGTTTCGCCGCCCATTTGATCTCATCCACGACCGCAGTCGGCGGCTTGACGAATTGGCAATTCATGCCCAACGCTCATTGCGAAGAATTGTGCAAGACCGAGAGAATCAATTGGCACGCATAGCCGGCAAGATCGAGTCGCTCAGCCCGTTGGCGGTGTTGGCACGCGGGTATACGATTACTCAAAACGCCAAAACACGGTCCGTCGTGCGGGATGCGGATGACTTACGCGTCGGCCAGACAATCGTGACACGATTCGCCCGCGGTGAAGCGCTGAGCAAAGTAGAACGGATTGACAAACGGTAGAAATGAGTGGAACGGAATTCATTCCGTTCGACATGGATATCGCTACAATCAGCGAACGGAATGAATTCCATACCACTTTTGAAATTGGAAAGGCGACTCGATGGCCAAAAAAAAAGCCGCAGCACGCGAAGAATGTGCCGCAACATTTGAGGAATCGCTCACCGAGCTCGAGAAAATCGTCGCCGAACTCGAGGGCGGCAAGCTGGGGCTATCGGATGCACTCGCACGCTACGAAGAAGGTGTTAAGCATCTCAAGGGCTGTCAGCAATTGCTCGAATCGGCCGAGCGTAAGATTGAATTGCTGAGCGGCGTCGACGCGGAAGGCAATCCTATCACCGAACCGTTCGCGGAAGGCGATGTCGAAACGATCGCAGGTAAGGCCGCTTCGCGCAGCCAGCGACGCACGAGCGTTTCAAAGTCGACCGCGCTGAAAATCACTATGCGAGACAACGACATAGACGAACGACCGCGGCTATTCTAAAATGACTTCTACGTGCCAAACTTTGGCGGCTCGCGCGGCCGCACCCTTTAATCATCCCGCCGAACTTACGTGGCTCTTTCGACCGACGAACGGCCAACTCTCGATTTGAGGCGATTCAGCGAGCCGATTGATGCGGCCCTCGATCGTTACACTCTATTCGATGCCGATTGTCCACTTCAACTTCGCGAAGCGATTCGCTATGCGCTCTTAGGACCAGGCAAACGATTACGGCCGCGGTTGGTGCTGATGGCGACGGAGGCCTGTGGCGGAAGCGTTGAAGCGGCAATGCCCGCGGCGTGCGCGGTGGAGATGGTCCACGCGTACTCGCTCGTTCACGATGACCTGCCGGCGATGGATGATGACGATTTACGTCGGGGGCGACCAACCTGCCACAAAGTTTATGGGGAGGCGACGGCGATTCTCGTCGGCGATGCGCTGCTAGCACGGGCGTTTGAAATCTTGGCGACGGAGATCGAACCTTCATCCGTGGCTGCCAAGTGTTGTGCTGCCCTAGGGCGAGCGGCCGGGGCAACGGCGCTGGTCGGCGGACAAGCAGACGATTTACAAATGGCGGCTGGCGGTGGACGTGCGCAAGCCGGCATGCAAGAACTGGAGACGATCCATCGGCGTAAAACGGGAGCGCTCATTCAGGCGTCGCTGGAGCTTGGCGGGCTTGTTGCCAATGCAACTTCCGAGCAACTCACCTCCTTAACCGACTATGGTGAAAAAGTCGGTTTGGCGTTTCAGATTACCGACGATTTGTTGGATGTGGATGGCAACCAAGCGGCGGTCGGCAAGCGCATCGCAAAGGATATTGAACAAGGAAAATTGACATTTCCGCGATTACTCGGCAGCGAGGCCAGTCGCGAACAAGCGGCCAAACTTATCGATGAGGCTTGTGCTATGATCGGAGTATTGGGAGCGCGGGCCGAACCGCTGCGAGCACTGGCCAAATTTGTGCGTGAGCGAAGTAGCTGAAATTGGATTCGCCGCAGTAGCTAGCCCTTTGCGGCGCGTGCGATCGATATGACCAAGTCGCCAATTCTACCCACGATTCATTCCCCCGACGACTTGCGGCCACTGACGTTGCCGCAACTGGAGCGGTTGGCCGCCGAAATGCGCGAGGTGCTGTGTAACCTCGTCACCGGCCGAAGTGCGCACTTTGCCTCGAACTTAGGCGTTGTTGAGCTATGCCTTGCGTTGCATCAGACGTTTGATTTCCGACACGATCGTTTGATCTGGGATACCGGGCATCAGATTTATCCGCACAAGCTCGTAACGGGACGCTATCCGCAATTCGATACGATGCGGACCAAGGGCGGCCTGATGGGCTACCCCAATCCAGCAGAGAGCGAATTCGACCTGTTCATGACAGGGCACGCGGGAGCGAGCGTTTCAACCGCCCTCGGTTTGGCGAGCGGCGACGAGTTGGTGCGGGACGAAGAGAATCGCTGGAGCGTGGCCGTGATCGGGGACGGGGCGTTTCCCTCCGGCATCGTGTATGAAGCGCTGAATAATGTCGGCCGGTCGAGCAAGCGGCTCCTCATCATTCTCAACGACAACAAGATGTCGATTTGCCCGCGCGTGGGCGGCGTGGCGGATTACCTCGACCGGCTGCGGATGAACCGCATGTACTCGGGACTCAAGGAAGAAGTGGTCAAGGTCTTGGGAAAGGTGCCCCTGCTAGGCGATCCCGTTGAGCGGTTCTTGGCCCAGCTAAAGGAAGCGGCTAAGGCGGGCCTGCACGGCGGCATGTTGTTCGAGGACTTAGGTCTACATTACTTCGGCCCGATCGACGGGCACAACATTGGTCTTTTGCGCAAGTACTTGCGAATGGTTCGTAATGTTGAAGGCCCGGTGATGCTTCATGTGGTGACGGAGAAAGGCCATGGTTTCCGACCGGCCGCCGAAAATCCGGTGCTGTTCCATGCTCCGCCGCAATTCGAACGTCGGGCCGATGAAGTAGTGCAGATGAAAAAGAGCTCATCGCGAGCGTTCACTCATGCCGCGTCGGCCACGATCTTTGAGCAGATGGCGAACAATCCGAGTGTAACCGTCCTCACGGCCGCGATGTGCCAAGGTAACAATTTGGAGCGCATGCGCGATACATTTCCGGATCGGTTTTTTGACACCGGAATTTGCGAAGGGCACGCGGTGGCGTTCGCGGCCGGGCAAGCCAAGGTTGGCCTGCGGCCAATCGTCGATATCTACAGCACGTTTCTGCAACGCGCCTATGACCAGATCTTTCAGGAAGTTGCGTTACAGAATTTGCCGGTCACTTTCATGCTCGATCGCAGTGGGCTGGCCGGGCCCGATGGGCCGACGCACCACGGCGTGTTCGACATGACCTATCTACGCGTGTTCCCGAACATGACGGTCATGGCGCCGGCCGACGAACATGATCTCGGGCAGATGCTCGACCTGGCGCTACGGCATGACGGACCGTGTGCGATTCGATATCCAAAGGGCGGCGCTGCCGACGATTGCGGGCGAACGCACACCCGTCGAGCTTGCAAAGAGTGAAGTGCTGTCGTGGAGCGAGGAAGGCACAATCGTTTGCTGCGGGGCCCTACTCGTAGAATGCTTGAAGGCCGCAGAATTGCTGCGCAACGAGGGTCTCAACGTCGGAGTTATCAATGCTCGGTTTGCAAAGCCGCTCGATAAAGACGAGATGTTGCGGACGGTGCGCGAGTGCGGTTTCGTTGTGACGGTGGAAGAAGGCGCTGATGGGCGGTTTCGGTGCGGCGGTGCTTGAGCTGGCGGCCGACGCCGGGCTCGATACCAGCCACGTCCGCCGTTTGGGAATTCCAGATCAGTTCATCGAACACGGTGAGCGTGGAGAGCTGCTGGCCAACCTGGGTCTCGATGCGGAGGGCATTGCGACCACGTGCCGAGCGCTGGCGGGGGCTGGAACTGCCGATACGCGTCCGGCGGTTTCCGGCAGCGCTTAATCGTGACGGAACTTGTCACTATTTCCCTCTAGTCGGACTGGATTTGAAGTCTTGCAACTTTGGCTACAGTTTTAAGCTTGCTTCGTAGTTCTATGGCTGTCAGTGGTTCACCGCGAGCGATCATCCTGGCCGATGGCTCCCGCTCGGAGCTTCGCAACGCCGTCACGCGCCTGCGGCCGACGATCGAGCGGTATTTAACGGTCGTGGGTGAATCGCTCGACTTCTCAGCGCCGCTCGAAACCACCGATTTTGAGCTGGCCGTGGTCCTCGGCGGCGATGGGTCGATCCTACGGGCCGCACATCAGCTCGGCTATCGCCAGCGTCCCGTGCTGGGAGTGAACCTGGGCCGGCTCGGCTTTCTCGCGGCGTTGCAGCCCGAGCAGCTCGATCAAGTGCTGCCCGAAATCGCCGCGGGCGACCATCAAGTCATCGAGCATTTGATGATCGAATGCACCGCCGCGCGGGACGGCAAGCCGCTGTGGCAATCGTTGGGCTTGAACGAAGCCTCGGTGCTAGCAGGCCCCCCGTTCGCTATGGTCGAGATCGAGCTTTATGTTGACGGCGAATTGGTAACCACCTACAGTTGCGACGGCCTGATGGTAAGTACGCCGGTTGGTTCGACGGCACATTGCCTGTCGGCCGGCGGACCCATTCTGCGAAACGACCTTCAGGCCCTGGTAATCCTGCCAATTAGCCCACACACGCTTACGCACCGACCGGTGGTCGACTCAGCGGACCGCACGATTGAGTTGGTAGTTCCCGAACCGCATGAGGGAACTTCGCTCGTGGTCGATGGCCGCGTGTTGGGCAAGTTGGAGGCCGGCGACCGCGTGCGGATTGTCCGATCGCAGGCGCGATTCCAGATGGTGGCCGTTCGCGGCCAGGGATATTATCGCACGCTCCACGACAAGCTCGGCTGGGGCGGGCAGTTGAGAGTGAACAAGTAACTCTGCGTAGTTGTGTGTCTCCGGGACACGAATCGAGTCTCGCAGCGAATTGTCTGCGAAAACAATTGCAAGGAAGCAATTTCATGGAGTTCTTTGGCGTTATTCGTCGCGTCGTCGCCCTGCCCTGCTCTGTAACATGCCTGTTGCTTGTAGTGACTACTGTCGCCGCGGGTGAGGATGTCAAGGACGTACCGGAAATGAGTTTGCTGCGCGTCGCTAAAGCGCCGGCAAAGCCAGACACCAAAAAGTACGATTTACGATACAAGCTCGAGCGCGGCGATGTTCTGCGTTACGAGGTCACGCACCGCGCGTCGATCCGCTCGACCATCGAGAAAACAACCGAATCTGCCCAGTCGCAGACCGATTCCATCAAGGCGTGGAAGGTGACGGATGTCCTGCCCAATGGGAATATCGAATTCACCAATGTGGTCGAAAAAGTCCACATGGTGAACCAACTGCCGGATCATGATCCGACGGAATACGACAGCACGAAAGATAAGATTCCTCCGCCGGGTTTCGAAGATGCGGCCAAAGCCATCGGCGTGCCGCTCAGCATGATGCGGATCACGCCGCAAGGAAAAGTCCTGCAACGGGATTTGAAGGTTCGCAATCAAGGCGCCGAAGACGATGCTCCGATCGTGCTGCGGCTGCCCGAGAAGCCGGTGGCGATCGGCGATACGTGGGATGAGCCGTTCGAAGTCAAAGTAACGCTCGAAAAGAATGCCACCAAAATGATCCAAACGCGACGGCATCACAAGTTAGTCGACGTAAAGCATGGCATTGCAACGATCGAAGTCACGTATCAAGTGCTATCGCCGATCGATGCCCGCATTGAAACGCAGATCGTGCAGCGGCTCATGGAAGGAGAAGTGCGGTTCGATATCGAGCAGGGCTACGTGGTCGGTCAGCAGATGGATATCGACAAGCGGATCATCGGCTTTGCCGGGCCGACGAGCAGCATGCAGTATGTGATGAAGATGGAAGAGTCGCTGCTAAAGAATGAATCGAAGATCGCGACGAAATCAAAGACGAGCACGACGGCCGGCAACGAAAAGCCAGCTTCCAAGTCGTCCAAGCCGCGAACGCAAACGGCCAGCCGGCAGAAAGCGGCGCGGCCGGCGTCCAAAACGTATCGGCGTTAACCCTCCGTCACTGAACTCGCCGGAGCTTCAGTTGCGGATCAATTCGGCCGAATTCTGGCGATTCCACTACGGCGATATGCTATTCTCTTAGGGACGGAATAAGTGTTTGCGCACATTGTCCGACAAGGTGCGCGACCACGATGCGCCGCGAGGCGTTGTTCACGCTGGCAAATTCTCGCCGTTCGCAGTGTAGCGGTATCGTTTCATCGGCGCCGGTTCCTCCTGTGTGAGCGGGTTGATCTTCCTGTGGCCGATCCACGATACTTTTGGCAACGATTTATGCTCTCCGACATGAGGCTTGATGAAAATGGCTGACGAAGTGCCAACGGCCGCGGACGCTTCTCAAGATTCGGCGGCGAAGCCCTCTCAGGGCGGTCCGGTGCCGGCGCGAACGATTGCGTTTTTAGTGTTATCGTTTGCATTGGCGGCGGTGTGCGTGGCGTTCGCGCTCCAGTTTTTCGTCGCTGAACGGTTGCCGGAACTAACCGAAGCGCGGCTCGAGGCGGCGATGGATCTGTGGCAAAAAAATGGGCCGTCCAATTACATCATGGACATTGAGTTGAAGGGCGCTCAGCCCGGCGCCGTCCACGTTGAAGTCCTCAAAAAAGAAGTAGAGAATGAAACCCGCAACGGACGAACGCCGGGGCGATGGACGTGGGATGCCTGGTCGGTGCCGGGGCTGTTCGACACGCTGACCGAGGACTTGGAGATTGCGAAGGATCCGCATCAACAGATCGACGCGGCCACCGGCACCAAGTGGCGGTTGCGGTGCGAGTTTGATCCGAAGTTTGGCTACCCGCTGCAGTACCATCGCTTGGTAACAGGCGGCCCGGAAGTGTTTTGGCGGGTAACGGAATTCCAGCCAAAGTAGCAAATCGGGCGTTGATGAATTACTGGCGCGGCAAGCGAGCGGTGGTGACCGGTGGTTCGGCCGGCTTGGGCCGAGCGCTGGCCGAGGCGCTGGTGAAGCAGGGCGCCCGTGTGCTTCTCGTTGCCCGGGGGTTGCCGCAGCTCGATGCCGCGGCCCAGGTTCTTGCCGCGTTCGGCGGGGAAGTATTGACGGTTTCCGCCGACGTAACGAAGCAGGACGAGATTGATCGACTCGCCGCCAAGGTGCATAGCGCATGGGGCGGGCTCGATGCGCTGTTCCACTGCGCCGGCCGATCGATGCGCGGCACGGCACTGGCCACGAGCGCGGAAGATTTTCGTGCGCTTTGGGAAAGCAATTTCTTGTCGGCCGTCCGCTGCGTGCAGGCGTTCGCGAATTCGCTGGCCGAAAATCGGGGGCATGTTGTGCTGATTGGCTCCCTGGCCAGCAAAGTGGCGACCAGTTACTTGGCGCGTATCCGGCGAGCAAGTTTCCGCTGGCGGCGTTCGCGCAGCAGCTGCGGCTCGAAAACGAGCAAACCTGTTTGCATGCTCTGCTCGTCTGTCCCGGGCCGATTGCGCGCGATGACCATTCCGCCGACATGGCGCGGTACGGCGATCAAGCGCCAGAAGTGCCGGCGACGGCGCATCGCCCGGGCGGCGGCGCGAAGGTGCGGGCCATCGATCCTCATCAGCTTGCTGATCAAATTCTGCGTGCATGCGAACGGCGTCAAACGGAACTGGTCGTGCCCTGGGCCGCTCGATTCATCTTTGCGGCCGGACAATTATCACCGCGGTTGGGCGATTGGTTGTTGCGGAAGGTGACATCGGGTTAATTCAGGTCGAACAGCTCCTGGAATTTCGTAGCACGGACTTCAGTCCGTACGAGACTCACGGACTGAAGTCCGTGCTACGAGGTTGCTGAGCAAGAAGCGCAAAACTCCTCCCTGGGGTTTTGCGCTTCTTGCCCTCTTGGTGCGGGATCGCTGGTACAGGTGCGCAAAATTCCTCCCCGGGTTTTTGCGCACCTGTCGCGATTTTGACACACCCGTTGTTGGGAGTGGCGCAGGCAAATGTTTCGCAGCGCGCGGAAATTTGAGTCGCGCGTGCGAAGGCGATTTGTTATTGCATAATTCGGTGAGCCGGAAGGTGCTCGGTTTGGCGTTTTGTTCTGATGGCGGAAGGGTTTGCGTCATTTCGGGAGACTCGTGCATTGGAGAATTTACTTCGGGGGTGCGTTGTAAAATGTTTTCGAGTTGGCGTCGGAGTAAGGTTCCATGCGTGTGCGCGCAGCGGTAGCGCAGGCGCGGCATCCTAATTTGTAGCAGGCACGCTCCGCCGTGCCGTAGCAGCGATTGTGGCGACGCTTTTGTCGGTTCCGTTACGGCACACGGAGTGTGCCTACTACAATGCGGTCGAGCTACAGTTTTTCGTCGTTCTCCTTGATTTCAGCGTAAAAAGTGAAATGCAGGGCCCCGATCAGCGGACCGACGGCGCACACTTCTAGCGGAGCGTCCACGGCTGGCGCGGGTTCGCCCTGGCCGCGACTATCTGATGACGCGCGCTATTTTGCCTTGGTCCTCACTTCAACCGCCGGGGCGCACGGTGCTGCTTCCTTAGGGCCGGGGGTTGTCGCAACGGGAGTCGCTCCAACGGCCGGCGTGCACAACGGGCAGCGGCGCCCACGACGGTCATTTCACGGGTGCGAGGATAGCAGATAGTGAACATTAGTTCAATACTCGTTTTCAGCCGCTTGGGATTTTTTGAAAGATTGAGCTAGTGGCCGAGAATTGGAGATTGGCAGCGAGGAGCAGTGCGGAGCTGTCTGGTGCTCATGCGATGATTGTATCGTGTGGCTTTTCCGTTACGGCGACGAAACCATCTGCTCTTGAGGGTTGCCGCAAGGTGTTCGCAGCAAGAGCATTGCTGGACGAGCCAGCAGCGGCACACGACGCGGATTGGCAGTTGGAGCCGAGCCGCAAGCGGGTGATTGGTGCTGGTGGCGGGTAGGGGTTCGCGGCATGCCGGCAAACTCCGGAGGAGCGGCATCTATGCCTCAAGATCACAACTGATGTTGCGAAGCGAAAACCGATCGGAGGTGTGGTGTAAGGGAAGATTGGTTCCCGCTGCGCGGCGAACCCATCCTAGCAGGGGCAGGGTTCTGGTCGCCGGTTTTTTGTTGTATTTAGCGGTGCGCTCGACGATACTGGCGATGGCTCGTGCGGCCATGTCTAGATCCCGCGTCACCCCATTCGAGTTCGTTACATGCAAACGTTGAATCGTACGTGCGTTCTTCGACACCGTATTCTTCGCTGTGGCTGGTTAAGCATTCTAGCGGTGGCCACGATTGGAGCTGGCATACTCGCAACGCCGGCGGCTGCAAATCAAATCATCACCGGGACCAGTGGGGACTCCGATCCGCAGGTGAAGACGTTTAGCGGCGCGGGCATCGAGACCAGCAACTTCTTTCCGTATGGTGGCGGGTTTTTGGGCGGCGTCCGCGTGGCCGCCGGCGACGTGAACGGCGATGGAACGCCCGACCTCGTTACCGGGCTGAGTTCCGGCTTAACGTCGCATGTGAAGGCGTTTAGCGGCGTCGATCAATCGGTGTTAAAGAGCTTTTTTGCGTATGACCCGGCGTTTGTGGGCGGCGTTTACGTGGCGGCCGGCGATGTCGATCGAGACGGCCTGGCCGATATTGTGACGGGGGCCGGCGACGGCGGCGGGACGCACGTCAAAGTCTTCAGCAGCGCAACCAACAGCCCGTTGTACAGCTTCTTTGCGTATCCAGGCGTGGACAACGAAGTGCGCGTGGCGGCGGGTGACGTGAATGGTGACGGGTTTGCCGACATCATTACCGGCCTGGGTCCGGGGTCTGCTACGCACGTGAAAGTGTTCGACGGCACGAACCTTAGCCTGCTGGATAGTTTTTTCGCGTTCGATGCTTTTACCGGCGGCGTCTATGTGGCGGCGGGTGATGTGAATAACGACGGGTTTGCTGACATCATCACCGGGGCGGGCGTTGGCGGCTCGACGCACGTGAAGGTGTTTAGCGGCAACGGGGGCGGCTTATTGTACAGCTTTTTCGCGTACCCGGGGGCCGACGACGAAGTACGCGTCGGCAGCGGCGACGTGAACGGCGATGGGTTTGCCGACATCATCACCGGTCTGGGTCCGGGGTCTGCTGCGCACGTGAAGGTTTTCAGCGGCGACGGCCTAGGATTGTTGCAAAGCTTCTTCGCCTACCCGACCTACACCGGCGGACTCTACGTGGCCGGTGTCTCCCCAGTCGCCCGCGTGCCGGAATACTCATCGCTGGCGCTGGTGTGCGCCGCGCTGTCGGCTTCTACTTTTCGCCGAGGCACTGGAAGGGGAACGCGTCGGCGGCGCTCCGTGGCGAGCGGAGGAGGCGGTGAATTGGCGCGAAATTAGTCACGTAGGATGGGATTGTTGCGAAGCAAAAATCATCGGAGGTGTGGCGTACGTGAAGATGGGTTCCCGCTGTGCGGCGAACCTATCCTATCGGCGTTGGAAATGCAGCACCGGCATGAATCAGGGCGTATCCGCTCTGGACGCGGGGACATTGACGAGGAGTGCGTCGATCGCGAGTTCGAAGTCCGCTTCGGTCGCGTGAATGAGCGGCACATCTTGGATGATTTGCCGGTCGTCGAGAAGGAAAAAGTGTGGGATTCCGTTGCAGTTCCAGGCGGTGCTGATCGGACCATCCATCCCATCCCACCAGCAGCGCCACGTGATGTCGCCGGAGGCGATGCGCCGCCTTCAAGGTGTCGATTTTTTCGTCGCCGCTGACGCTTAACATCACGAACGGCCGATCGCGGTATTTTTCGACGAGCTTGCGCTCCAGTCTCAAGGTAGATGTCAGGCACAGCCTGACCTACGGGCTACGGGCGTGACGGCACACGGAGTGTGCCTACTACGAATGAAAAAAGAACCCGGTCTGGCGCTGCGAGGCGGTTACCAACCGGGTCCTCATGTTTGGGGAGGGACGGCCGCGGCTCGGGCATGGGATGATCCGGCTTCGCGACAGTCGGCGGGAATCACCAGACCCAGCGGCTACATGAGTCCGGCGAGCCGAGCCGGACGAACGTCTCTCCCAAGTTGCACCCACTTGCGCCGACCTCGGCACCCGGCACCGAACTTTGCCGGGTGCCCGTCGCGGCACCCTTTCTCCCTGGTAATGTGAAACGTGCAGTATCCCGTGACGGGCGTAGGTCGCCAAACCGCGGCGACAGTTTGCTTAGATTCACAAACGGATAAGTTTTACCGACGTGGCGACTTGTGGTCGGCCGGCGTCGGAGGAGGGTTATTGCAGACGGCGTGCCAATGGGGCGCTAAGCCGCAAGCGGCAGGGGGGAGTTTGTTGCTGAGAAGGCGAATTTGTGGGTCATAACGGCTTTTGCCGCCGTTTTTATGGGTTGGCCGATTTTGTGCGGGCTTGTTCCGCATAGTAATACGCGGTCAAAGGCGTTGTACGAATTACAAATTCGGTTGCTGGCATTGCAATCGGCGGGAAGAGGCGGCGACGATCTTTTTGAAGCAAGCGGTCGTCGCAGCCGTTCAGGCCGGTAGAGTCCGCGAATTCGGTTGTCGAATTGTCGGGGGTTCGGTACTATCTGTCGCCTTCTCTGATTCGTTTCGAACCCTATTTCCCGCACGCAGGAGATTCGGCTCTTGCGACCTGGCTATGATAGCGCGCGCCATCGCAGCGCTGCCGCCGCAGCGTTTGCATGGCTGGTTATTGTCGTCGCGTTGGTTATCGCGACTGGCGGCATCTCGGGGTGCGCGGTCTTGCGTCACCGAGGGCCTAGTCCGGAAAGCCTATCAGCGGCGGCGAACTTTCGCGGCAGGGGGTGGCCGCGATGGAGAACGGCCAATGGCAACAGGCCGAGGATCTGCTGCAAAAATCGCTGGAAACGTCGCCGGATGACGCTTCGACGCACCGTTCGATGGCGGAAGCCTTGTGGCATCGCGGGGCCAAGCAGGAAGCGATCTCACAAATCGAAGAGGCTTTGGAGCACGACTCCGACAACGCTGGGCTGCACGTGCGGGCGGGCGAAATGTCTTTGGCGGTTGGGGCGCGGGATGCGGCCCTCCGCCATGCCGAACGAGCCATTCGGGCGGATTCGAAGTTGGCCTCCGCCTGGGCGCTTCGTGGCCGGTGCTTTCAGCAGGTCAATCAGACCGATCGGGCCATGGCCGATTTGCAGCACTCGTTGGAATTCTTGCGCCGGATAATTCGGATGTACTGCTCGAAGTGGCCCAGCTTTACCGAGCCCGCGGACAATCGGCACGCTGTTTGACGACGCTCCACCACTTGCTGGATACGTATCCGCCGGGCGGCGAACCGCAAAAGGTATTGGCGTTGGAGGGATTGTGCCTGCTGGATTTGGGGCGGCCTCAGCAAGCGGCGGAGGTCTTAGCATCGGCGGCACATCAGGGGGCGCCGAACGCCGATCTTCTGTATCACCTGGCGCAAGCGTACGCCTCGGCCGGCCAAATCGAGCAAGCGACCGCAACGGCACAGCAGGTGTTGGCACTCGACGGGTCACATCAAGCAAGTCGCGAGCTTCTATCGCAACTGGCGGCGCGGGGCAGTTCGGCGGGCATTCAGCGCCGCTGAGGGCATAATCGTTATCACCGGTTAACTCGCCATTCGCGTCAGAACGATTTGCTTTGTGCTCATTGTGACGTATTTTTTTACGGCGCTCTCCCCGTCGTTGCCCCCGAATATCCCTGTCTGCCGCTTAGAGCCTTCAGAATCATCTGCGGAGAGGGGGACAGGCACATTTTGCTCCGAAGACTTCGCAGAATGAGCCAGTCCCCGACGGTTCCGGTAGGTTCTTAGTAATTTAGTAAGGAGACTTGCCCAATGTCCGCGAGCTCGGCTTTTGCCACTGAACCGTTTGTTGATCGACGCGGTCCCGTACAGGCCGGCGACGAGCCATTGTTTGAACGTCGCCAATTCGCGAATAGTTACGAAGATTTGTCGCCTGCCGCCGCGGAATTGGCGCGCGCGATCGACGGCTATAAAGTGCAGCATCGCCGGCGGTTCATCACATTCGAAGAGATGCTCACCGTGATGAAGTCGCTGGGATATTCGAAGTAGCGCGGCAATCGATCTCGCTGTAGCCGGATGTATAAAACTTCGGTTGCGCCCTGGCCGAATTCCAGCGAATTCAGCTATCCAGGAATGTGTTGGGCGGCGCCCACGCTACTCGATTGCGTTCATTCTTCGCGAGTCGCGGCGCGGCTCGTGGCGACGTCGAACACGTCGACGGCCGGCACGAGCATGGCCCATGTGGCAAAGCCGTAGATGAAAACGGTAATTAGAAAGACCGCGCCATAAGTGTGCTGCAAAAAACTGGTGATCCCCATAAATGTCAGCAACGGCAAAAAGGCGGCCGCAGTTGTAAGGGCTGGCGATCTCACCCGCCAATTGAGTGCTACGTAGAGGCATACACTTCCTCCGATGATGAAGCCACTAAACGTGGTAAATTGATAATCGAAAGAGTAGCTAAAGGCGAGCATGATGCGCATGCACGTCGCGACACCGAGAAATAGGAACAGCACGGTGCCGATGCTAGTCGCGATGGCGGTCCGCGAATTCGCGTAGTTGATGCCCATGTGTAGCCCGAGCATCGCTGCGAATGCGTTCATCACGATAATGCAGCACAACAAGAAAAACAGATTCTCCGTGGAGATGGCATCTGCGAACCATAAATAAAAGCAGAGTGCGAGAGGAAGAAGGATCATCTCCTTCGCATTGTAAAAAGCACCGCCCAGTTTGCCGAAAACGATTTCCTTGGGCGAGAGATCGGTCACAAGCAGAAGGTCGAGGGCACGGCTGTCGCGCTCGTTGGTGAGCGAAGTGACCGCGAGGGCGTTGAGCAGAATTAAGCCGATTACCAAGAGGGCGACCAGCGGCTGGGCCTCGGTAGGGATGCGCTGTTCGCGCACAGTGCCGCCGTGCACCTGCGAAAGGAGGACCACGGCGCATATGCAGAAAACGGCCCAATAGACCAGGCGAATCACCAGAATCCGCTTTCCATAAGCCCAGGTTCGGATTTCGCGCCAGAGGATAGGATTGTCCCATACTTCTCGCGTTTTGCCTCCGGCACCGTGGATCGCGACAGCGGCTTGCCTCATCGGTGAAACGGCACCGGCTGTGATTGACTCGTGGGGCAGCGATTCTTCGGTACGGGGAATTAGCTCCTGTCGTGGATTCCACGTTCGCACACGCAGGATTGCGACGACATTCAATACCGCTGAGATCGTGATGGATGCGATGAGAAAGAGAAATACGGGGTCGGCGAGTTCCCGACCACCGGCGGGTGGAAATATTGGGCGCGACGCCTCCTGTACCGCTTGCCAGGGACTCATCACAACAGCCCAAGATTTTGCCAGGAGTCCCAGCCACAATGCGTCCGGGATGGCGGCAGCAACGATCTCCCACGCGATCAGCCAGAGCACGAGAACGAGCGCGGTCATGGCCAGTGCTTGGAACGTTTTTTCGCGCCACAGGGCGATCGTAGATCCTAAACTACCGGCCACTAAGGCGCTGGCGAGCGTTACCGCCTCGACGCGGAGGATTTGCGCCGTCGAAACGCCTCCCAACAGCGCCAGGATCATAAGCAGCGGCAATGTGGCCACGACCATCACAATGACCGAGAGCATGCTTGCCAACAGCTTTCCCAGCACTAAGTCGGAGTTGGAAAGATTGGTCATCAGCAATAAATCCAAAGTTTTGCGGTCTTTTTCCAGCGACACGGCCGAAGCGACCAGGAGGGCCGAAAACGGCATCGCGACCGCCAGTTGAAGGGGCGCGAAAATCTGGAAGGCGGCAGCGCCAAACCAAGCTAAATCCCCGACGTTTTCGATTCGCTGCGAGCCGACGAGCAATTGCCAAGCGGTGAGCGTCAGCGCGCAAGACAGCCCCTGCGAAGAGGGTACGGGCGGCAAAAAACGAGACACGCCGCGGTGCGACGGCGGCCTCGCGCGTGAACATGGGCCCGATCACGTACCGATCCTCGGGGGAGTTTAATGCGTAGGGAAAATAGTCCGGCTTCCGGTCAGCAAAAAAAGCTAAATACGTGAGTGGCTCGAATCATCGGCTTCATTGTCATGCAACGCTGGATGGCCTTGTCGAACGATGATTTCGAGTAAAAACCTGCCGGAGAATCGCGTCCATGGCTGCCACGGGTCACGAAAGTCTTTACAATCAATTCTAACTTGAAGGTGGTCTGGCTGGCCATCGGTTGCTCAAACTCCTTCTGACTCTTCTCGAATCTGCGTGAGGTTCTAACATGATCGAATTGTTGAATCGTTTACCAACCGCCAAACCAGCGGCTGGATTCTTATATTGCGCCGGGCTGATGTGTTCTACTCTGGCGCTCATTCTGGCCGGGGCCAACGCCGCCCGCGCCCAACTCACAAGCCAGGCATTAATCGGGGATGCGGTTTCACCGGATTCGATTTCACGGCATACCGATGTGGACGAAGCGATCAAACGGTTCTTGAACCGCGATATACTAGCCGCTCATCAGTTTCTCGAAGCCGCCAAGAAGAAGGACCCGAATCTGCCCCCCGTCGATTTGCTTGTGGCGAAAATGTATTTTCTCAGCGGCAACGCTACGGCGGGTCGCATCTCGCTGGAACGGACGGCTCTCGAAAACCCAGACGACCCTGAAGCGTATCTGATCATCGCAGACCAAGCGATGCAGCAGGGCCGCACGATTGAGGCGGACGCATTGTACGAAAGGGCCCTCGAATTAACTGCGAAATTCAGTGGCAATGCGAAGAGAAAGCGAAATTTCGAAATCCTGCGCACATAGCGGCATGGCAGGTGTTGCGCAACGCCGCAAGGATTGGGATGCGGCTATTGCTGATCTGAAGGCACTGTTGAAGACTGATCCGGATAATGCCGCGGGGCATTACCGGCTGGGCCAATGCCTCTTTATGCAAAAACAGTATCGCGACGGGTACAACGAATTCGTAGCGGCAAAGAAGGCCGATGACAAGCTGCCCGAGCCGTTCACTGCCGCCGCGCTAATGTACGACCAACTCAAGATGGCAAGCGAAACGCAGCAGGCGTTCGATCACGCCATTGCGGCGAATCCGACCGATCCGGCAACGCTGACGGCGTACGCGCAGTGGCTGATTAAGACAGGCGCAGTGGATAAGGCCGATGCTGTGTTGGCCGATGCCCGGAAGGCGAACCCCGGTAATCTGAATTTGCTGATCCTCAGCGGTGTGGCCGCTCGCATGCAAAAGAAGATGAAGCCGGCCGAGGACTATTTCGTAGAGGCGCTGGGAATCGCTCCGGCCAATGCTGATGTCATCAATCAGTTGGCGTTGCTGTTGATCGAGCAAGGCGACCAGGCGAAACGCGACCGTGCGCTGCAGTTCGCGAGCATGAGCGCCCAACTCAACAGTCAAAGTGCGGATGCCCAGATCACATTGGCCTGGGTTTTGTATCAACTGGCTCGGACGGGCGATGCAGAAGCGGCGTTGCGTAGCGGATTGCAGCTTGGTAGCCTAAGCCCTGACAGCAGCTACTTGGTTGCGAAGATCCTCGTCGAACAAAACCGTGCAGAAACAGCCAAGCAGATTCTGAAGTCGGCGCTCGACAACGAGAGCCCCGGCATCTTTGTTTACCGCAAAGATGCTCAGGCGCTTTTGGACAGCCTGAAATAGCCGACCGAGCGCAAAAAAAGGTCATGGCAAGCCGATCCGTCGTCTTGCCATGACCTCTATCCTGAAGCAAAACACGGTGTGTTTTGCCCTCCCGTTATGCTAGTTGTATCGACACGGCGAGCGGAGGCGTGATAGTCGGAGAATCGGGCTCACCCCAAAACGATCGATTTTCGCGGATGCGTGCGCGAATCTGTTACGGTAAGCGCAGTTTTTTGGCGCCAATTGTTTACCGGCGTGACGCCGGAGCCGAACGACCCGCCGGTAAGCAGATGCCAACCAACTCCGGGCGCACCGCTTGGGTCCTGGTTGGTATGATCGAGACTTGTTGAAGAGTCACCGTTGTTGTTGCAGTCGACGCAGTCGCTAGATTTCAAAATAATGCGACGGGGTAGTCATTTTCGGGCAACAAAGGTGTAGGCATGTTTCAATGCCAGGGAGACAGCCTATCTGCGGCGACCTTATTGCATCTTTCACGCGGCATCTGGCAATGGTTGCCCACTCGAGCCAAGGCCGAATAGAGAAAAGATTTCCTCACGCGTTAGGCCCGAGCTAGGCGTGGCGATGTGGTCGCTGAACACGGTATCGAACAGCTCGCGCTTTCGTTCTAAGATCTCGTGGATCCGTTGTTCGATGGTATCCATGGCCAAAAAGCGCGTGATGGTCACCGACCGCTTTGCTCCGATCCGATGCGCTCGGTTGATCGCCTGATCCTCGACGGCCGGATTCCACCAGCGATCAAACAGAAATACATAGCTTGCGAACTGTAAATTCAGGCCGACACTGCCGGCGCCGTACGATATGAGAATCACATGGCAATTCGCGTCATCGCGGAACCGTTCGATGACTGCATCACGGCGCCGAGTTGCAACCTGCCCGTGGTATTCGACGGGATTAAACCGCGTTAGTCGCAAGTGCAATTCAGAGAGCGTTTGCACCCACTGACTGAAGACAATTGCTTTCCGACCACTCGCGACGCATTCTTCGAGGTCGGCCTCGAGCCGCTCGAACTTCGTGCTTGCGCCAGTCGCTGGGTCAAAATTGCAAATCTGCTTTAATCGCAGTACGAGCTCGAACACATGCTGAATGGTGAGTTGTTGCTTGATTTCACGCAGGTGGACGACGCCCTCGTCCTCTGCCAAGCGATACGATTCGGCTTGCTCGGGCGAGAGGACGACATTCGCATCGCGGAACAGTTTCGGCGGTAAATCGGTCAGTACCTGGTCTTTCGTGCGGCGAAGCACATAGTCGCCTACAGCCCGGCCGACGGCTCGTGGCTTCATTTTGGGGTGGAGCTGTCCCGGAGCGACGAATTCGAAGATGCCTCGCAAATCATCCACGCTGTTTTCGATGGGGGTGCCTGTAAGAGCCCAACTCCGTGCACGGGGTATCGAGCGCGTTACTTCGTTTGTTGTGCTCGAGCCATTTTTGATGCGCTGCGATTCATCGAGCACAACAAGATCGTATTGATTTTGTGAGTGACAGACCTCGTCGCGGTCACGAATCACTGTTTCGTAGTTGGCGATCGTGACAACGTCGCTCGTCAAGCGCCACTGCCACCGCCGACGGGCTGGACCGCCCTCGATAGCTGCAATTGGCAACTCCGGAGCCCAGATTTCGAATTCGCGCTGCCAATTCGTAACCAGCGGTTTCGGGCAGACGAGCAGCACGCGGCGAAGCTGGCCGTGGTGCACCAACAGACGGATTGCAGTAATCGCTTGCATCGTTTTGCCGAGACCCATTTCGTCGGCCAACACCGCACGATGCCGAGGATATAGAAACGCAACGCCGTCCAATTGAAAGTTGAACGGCTTGAAGGCAAAACGCAGCGCGCAGGCGGAAAGCAACGACTCCAGCGGCGGCTGCAATAAAAGCCGTAACCGATCTTCAAGCTTAATCAGGTCTTTTGGCGGCCGAATGCGCGTACGGCCCTGCACCGCGCCTTCGCTTTTTGCACTTTGGAGCTCCGCTATCGTTGCTTGTTGTGGCACTCGTGGCGACGCCAGCGAAGTAAATTGCTGGGTTGGATGGAGCGTTTCTAAGGTTCGCACGAATACGCAACCGATCGTGCGAACACGCTGTGATTCAGGTAAGGTCGATACTACCCCAACTGACTCAAGCGCAAACGCGGCACTATCCAGATTCACACTAAAGGGATGGTCCGCTAAGGTTGACGGCTCGCTGCTGCCCGATGGCTGTTTTAAGAAATCGTTTCGCGCGAGCGCGCATGGGCCGAGATGGTCTCCTTCTGCTGACCAAGAAAAAGTCGTTTTGTCGCGGTGCTCAGGCTGCTTGGTCATATGATTCTGTACCGCGGCTGCCAATCCGCTGTGCTTCACCGATCGCCTCATGGATGCGCGAGAAGGGCTCAAGTAGTTCCACGTGTTGAGAAAGTAAGCGTAACGCCTCCACTATGAGGTTCTCGTCCGTCTCGTAGCCCAGCGGCAGATGCACCCGATAGTCGCCCAATGCGAACTCGCCGCTTCGAGTCCGCAACGGAGATGAAAAATCGCCTGTGCTGCTGCTAGCACTGGCCTCGCTGCAAAATGCTGGTTGATCCGCGCCGATAGCTGCATCCATTGGTGGCAAGGCACGTAACCATGCCATTGGTACATCGAATCTTGGGCGTGCGTGCAGCATGGTGTCGCAATCCGTGAGAATCACGAGCGGGGTGAGCTTAGCGACGTAAAGCAGGGCGTCGGCGACCTGTTCGCCGAGCAAATAGGGTTCAAGCGTCGGCCCGTAAAGGATTCTTTGTGCTCGACTCGGACAAATTGGCGCCGTGCAGTGGAACTCCATCGGTCTGCCTAGGTGCGAAACGACCAAATATCCGCCGAAATATCCGTATTCCACCGACTCGATGGACGTCAAATAGCCAAATGTTTTTTCAGAGCTGCTATTGCGCAACATCGTCTCTTGGTAGCAGAAGAGTTTCCGAAAATGTGGCAAATTAGGCAGATATTGCGGCCACTTGCCTAGAGGGAGGTACAGATTCCATCGGGAGCCGTTCGGAATTGACTTTAGGTCGAGCTCGTCGAACTTCGGAGTTGTGTCGTAAGTTGAATCGGCGGTGCCAACTTCGTCACGAGCAAAATCGGCTGGGGGGACAGCCACCAAGAAATCTGCCTCAAAATTCTGGAACCGCTGCCAAGTTTTTGTTAAAGTATAGTGAAGACGGCCGAGGGAGAGTGGGGATGGTACGGTCGAGCCGCATCTTTGTAGTCCGTATCGACTGATCGATCATTCTTTCGCCGCATCGGTTGGCTTGGACAGGCAGTTGTTTGGCGCTCGCTGGGTGGTTCGGTTCCGCGCCGCAGACCTAGTTCCCTAATTCATCTGACTGCAACTGCAGGCACGTGCCGCGGCCTGGCTGATACATCTCTTTATCGCGGCGTTATCCTTCGACGAAATGTAAACACTCAGGAATCGATTGGTCATGTCAAGCACTCGCCGACCTGTGCCGCCTTTATTTACGCAAGTCGATGTGTCCACGTCGTCGCATACGCACGCTCATCCGACTATCGCGTCCTCGTCGCGCGAGGAACAAACGGAATTGTTGCGGGAAGTTTTGTCGGCTCAGGATCGCACGAACGAGCTACTTGAGGAGCTGAGCGGAATTCTGGCCGCCACTCAGAAGCAGCGTGCGAATGAGCTCAATCAATGGCGGAATGCCCATCCCGCTCTGTCAAGCGCCTGCCGCGAAGCGGCTGAGGCGCTCACCCGCGTACAGATTGAATATCTCGAGCGCATGACGGAGGAAATCAACGATACCAGCGACGACATGGTTGAAGGCGATTTCTTGCTCAACGAGTTCATTGACCGCTATGGACCACGTCTGGCCCATTTGAATGGTGTGATCCAAGTTCTGGCTCAATTGAGTAGCGTGCCGAACGCGGCCAACTCGCAACCCGGCTAACTTGGCCAGCCTCAAAATGGATATCGCAAAGCCTCCGCAACGAGGCTTTTTCTTGGCGTTGCCTATCGCGCCCCGGTCGGTTGCCTACGCGCACCACGGCCTCCATGCTAAGCTGAAGCCATCGAAATGGTTGAATGATCAGTACTGCGCCCATGAGCATGCCATCCGACGATGCCCAAAGCCAAGCCCGTGCTACCTTAGATGGGCACGTTGCCGAAATCGTCGCCTGGCACTTCCACGAGTCGACCGGCTGCCCGTTTTGGCTGGAGTTAAAGCGCAAGCTGAACTTTGACCCGCTGAAGGAGGTGCGGTCGTTTGAGGATTTGCAGAAATTCCCGCCGTTCGAAGATGAATGGCTCCGCGGCGGACCAGTGAGGCGCTGGGTGCCGAAGGCGCTGGCCGATAAGCCGATCTACGTCTTTGAAACGGGCGGCACGACCGGCGTGCCGAAGAGCCGGATCGCGATTGAAGATTTCCGCATCGACTACTCACTGTTTAGCGACACTTTGCCGGAGAAGTATTTTCCTTACGGGGCGAATTGGTTGATGCTGGGGCCCTCCGGGCCGCGGCGATTGCGGCTGGCCGTCGAGCATTTGGCCCAGCACCGCGGCGGCATCTGCTTCTGCATCGATCTAGATCCCCGATGGGTTATCAAGCTCATCAAGAAGGGTTGGATGGAACAGCTCGAAGCGTACAAGCAGCACTGCATCGATCAGGCATTGACAATTCTCGGCGCTGGGCACGATGTGAAGTGCATGTTCGGTACGCCGAAGCTTATCGAGGCCTTATGCTTGGCGCTTGAAGAGCGAGGCAGCAGTCTGAAGGAAGCCGGGATCACGGGCATCTTTTCCGGCGGCACCGAATTCACACCGCAGTGGACGCGGTTCTGCATTGAAGAACTGTTTGGCGGACCATCGGAAGTGAGCGGCATCTATATGACTCCGACTTACGGCAATACGCTGATGGGCCTTGCGTGTTCGAAACCTGTAACTGCCGCTGATGGCTACAAGATCTCCTACTATGCGCCGCAGCCGCGGGCAGTGCTTGAAGTCGTCAATTTCGACGACACGAATCAAGTCGTCGGTTACGGCGAGACCGGCCGTGCGAAACTTACCACGCTGACCAAGGAGTTCTTCATGCCTGGCTTCCTGGAGCGCGACGAAGGTGAGCGCGAGCCGCCGTGCGAACAATTCCCCTGGGACGGCATCAGCGGCACACGGCCCTTCCGGCGCTTGGCCGAGGCTACGACCGTCGGAGTTTATTGATATGTCGGCGCAAACCGTAAAACCGCAGATGGACGCGGATGAACGCAGATTGTCGATCAATGCGAAAACTGAGCGAATAATTCGTGCGGCATTTCTGGTCAGCAATAAGTTGGGATGTGGTTTTTTGGAGAAAGTCTATGAAAATGCACTTGCCCATGAATTGAGGAAACAAGGATTTCGCGTCCAACAGCAGTGGCCCATCGACGTTCATTATGATGGCGTCATCGTTGGACAGTATGTTGCTGATTTGCTAATTGACGACGATATATTGCTTGAGATCAAGGCAGTAAAGTGCTTCGAAGATGTCCATCTCGCTCAGTGTATGAATTATCTCAAGGCCACTGGGAAAACAATTTGTCTGTTACTCAACTTTGGTTCGCCAAGGGTAGAAATAAAACGAATCGTCAACAACTTTTGACCTGTTTTGTTGTCTGACATTTGTTCGCGTTCATCAGCGTTTATCTGCGGTTCCACATATTGTTATTGAGCCCATGATCAAACTCCCCATCATTCGCTGGGGCCAGCCCTACGACTCGTTGGATGTCGCCGAGGTGAATCATTTCGCGACCGGCGAGCCGATCGCGCGAGTTAGCCAAGCCGGGGGCGGCATCATCAAGCGAGATATGCGACTGGCCCAACGCGCCCGCGAGGTGTTGCTTGGCATTCCCTGTAACGAGCTAGTCGCGATGCTCGGCAAGGCGGCGAACTTGTACGAGCACGGCACGCTTCCGGTGGGCGACGGCACCCAGTCGCCGGATGACTTTGTGCATCAGCAATCGGCTAGCACCGGACTGCCGGAGCACATGTGCCGGGCCAACATGGCGAAGAATTCGTTCGTGCTCAAGAACATGGCCAAGATTTTGGAGTGCCTCACCCGCGGGCTCGATCTTGGCATTTTGAGCAAGGGGTATGGCGAAGAGGGTCGCGGCGTGGTCGTGAGCTACCAGGCACAATCGCCGGTGCTTGCCGCAGTGTTGCCATCCAACTCGCCTGGCGTACACACACTTTGGTTACCGGTAATCGCGCTGCAAATGGGCTTGGTGCTGAAACCGGGCCCGCAAGAGCCATGGACACCGTACAGGATTTTCGCGGCATTCACGGAGGCGGGCGTGCCGCGAGAAGTATTTTCGTTGTATCCGGGTGAAGCCGAAGCCGGCGCGGCCGTGCTTGAAGCCTGCGACCGCGCCATGATATTCGGCGGCACGGCGACTGTCGAACGCTACCGCGGTAATCCGAAGGTTCAGGCTCACGGCCCGGGCTTCTCGAAGATTCTCCTAGGCGACGACGTCGTCGATCGTTGGCCCGAGTATCTCAATTTGATGGTCGAAAGCATCTATCTCAACAGCGGCCGCGGGTGTATTAACTGTTCCGGTATATGGGCCTCTCGTCACACGCGCGAAATTGCCGAAGCGCTCGCCGAAAGGCTGGGGCCAATCGAAGCTCTGCCGCCGACCGATCCGAAGGCAAGCCTGGCCGCGTTTACCGTTCCTGGCATGGGCGCTGCCGTGTGGAAGCAGATCGAACAGGATTTACAAACGCCCGGCGTCACGCACTCGACCGAACAATACGGCTCGCGGTTAGTTGAGCAGGAGCGCGCCAGCTACCTTCGGCCCACGATTATCCACGCGCCTTCTCCTGAAGCACCGGTCGCGCAGAAAGAATACATGTTCCCTTTCGCAGCGGTCGTCGAATGCCCACAGTCCGAGATGCTCAAGCGGATCGGACCGACGCTGGTGGGGACGGTCATCTCAAAAGATGAATCGTTCCGCAATGCCGCTGTGAACGCCACCCATATCGATCGGCTCAACCTTGGGCCGATTCCCACCACCAAGCTGAATTGGCTCCAACCGCATGAGGGAAATCTCATCGATTTCCTGTTCCGCAACCGAGCACTGCAGGTGAGTTGATCGAGCATAACTTGCCGGCGCCGCCCTCCCCTCCCCTCCCCTCCGCCGCTTTGATCCATGCTCCCATTTGATTTTCAGTGCCCGACACGGATCGTCTTCGGTCCCGGCAAACTCGCCGAGCTAGGGCAGGTTGCGGCCAGATATGGGTCGAAGAGGGTGCTCGTCGTAAGCGACCCGGGCATCGTTGCCGCTGGGCATGCTCCCCGAGGCGTGACGTTGCTCGAAGCCGCAGGGGTGACGGTTACTCTCTTCGATGGCGTGGCCGAAAATCCAACTACCGAACATGTCGACGCAGGATTGGCTGTTGCAAAATCGTTCCATCCAGAATTGATCGTTGGAATTGGCGGCGGCAGTTCGATGGATTGTGCGAAGGGCATCAATTTTCTGTACTCGTGCGGCGGCCGCATGCAGGACTATTGGGGTGAAGGGAAAGCCACGGGCCCGCTCTTGCCGATGATCGCGGTTCCGACCACCGCCGGAACAGGAAGCGAAGCCCAATCGTATGCTCTCGTTGCCGACGCACAGACCCACGTAAAGATGGCGTGCGGCGACAAACGCGCTGCCTTCCGCGCGGCCATCCTCGACCCAGAGCTTACGCTCACGCAACCGCCGCGCGTCACGGCACTTACCGGTATCGATGCGATGGCACATGCCATCGAAACGTACGTGACTAGACGACGCAATGAGATCTCGCTTGCATTCAGTCGTGAAGCGTGGCGACATTTGGCGCCGAACATTGCTCGTGTATTGACCGAGCCGAGTGATGTCGAGTCCCGAGGTGCGATGCAAATTGGCGCTTGCCTCAGCGGACTGGCGATCGAGAATTCGATGCTGGGGGCCGCTCATGCACTGGCGAACCCTTTAACTGCGTCGTACGGTCTCGCTCACGGTGAGGCGATCTCGCTTATGTTACCTCACGTGATTCGTTTCAATGGACAGCAGGTTGAGTTGTACTATCGTGAATTAACCACCTGTGCCCCCGAGAATTTGCTCGCAGACGGCATGGATTCTGCAGCCGAGGTGCTCGCAGCGTTCTTTACAGCCGTTTCCCAACATGCCGGCTTGGCTGGTACACTTAATGAGTGTGGTGTTCCGCGCGACGATTTGCCGCAACTTGCGGCCGCGGCTACCCAGCAGTGGACAGGAAAATTCAATCCCGTAGCGCTTTCAGCAGACGACTATCTCAAGCTCTATGAAGCTGCGTACTAACGGGCATTTCGTGTTAATGGTTGTGAGCGTCGTTGTCGGCTCGCAGACGAACGGTCGCGCGGATGATTGGCCGCTAGTGCGAGGCAACGTGTTCGGCACGGGCGTAGCCTATGGCAAGCTGCCAGACTCACTCGAAGTATTGTGGAAAGTTTCGGTGAGCGAAGACGCCGGCTTCGATGCCACAGCGGTCATCTCCAACGGCGTGATTTACGTCGGCGACAATGCAGGCACGTTCCATGCGATCCGACTCGGCGCCGGCACCGAGGTTTGGAAAAAAGATTTCCCAGACAGCGGCTTCGGCGCCGGCGCCGCCGTCGAAGGGGAACGCCTCTACGTGGGTGATATGAACGGTGCGATCTATTGCATGTCGACGGCTGATGGCAAGGAGATTTGGACTGGAAAGCTCGAAGGTGAAGTTTACGCAGGGCCTACGCCGAATGGAGACGACGTTCTATTTACATGTGAAGCCGGAACGTTAAGTTGCCGCAAAAAACAAGATGGCAAGGACGCTGGCAGTTTCATATCGAGGCTCCGTTACGCTGCACGCCGACGATCTCGGGCGGACGGGCGGCACTCGCCGGCTGCGACAGTCAACTGCATTTAATCAACGTCGACGACGGCAAGGAGGCAGCAACGGTCGAAATCGATGCCCCGACCGGCTCTACCCCCGCAATGCGCGAGGAGCGTGTGTATTTCGGCACTGAGGGTGGGACATTTTATGCCGTCAGCACTCCGACAAGTGCTGACAAAAAGGCAGCCGTCGCGTGGACCTACCACGATAAACTCCGGAGCCAGCCGATCCGCGCCGCTGCAGCGGTCAATGAACAGCTTGTCGTATTTGGTGGGCAAGGAAAGGCGATCTACGGTCTCAATCCGATCAATGGCCACGAAATATGGAAGCTGCCCACGCGGTCCCGCGTCGAAAGCTCGCCTGTAATTGTCGGCAATCGTGTGGTCGTCGCCACGACGGCGGGTAAAATTTACTTGCTCGATGCGGCAACCGGCGAAGTGAAATGGGAATATGACACCGGCGGCAGCTTCGTCGCCTCGCCCGCGGTTGTCGATGGCAAAATAGTTCTCGGAAATTCCGACGGTACGCTGTATTGTTTCGGTGCCAAGAAGTCCAATGCAAATGAATTAACCACAAAGGACACGAAGAATAAGTGATGGACGCGAAAGTAACCCAAGTTTTCCCTGCTTTGTGTTCTTCGTGTCCGTCGTAGTAAATATTTTCCTCAATGTCTACCAGCACCTCGAAAACTGAAGTCGGCAGCTATTTTATTAGCAATTACCCGCCTTTCTCCGCCTGGTCGCCCGACCAGTTGGGAGCGGTGTGCAATGCGATGAACTCGCCGCCGGCCGAGATGCCGCTCGGCCTGTATTTGCACATCCCGTTCTGCCGCAAGCGGTGCAAGTTCTGCTATTTCAAAGTGTTTACGGATAAGAACTCGGCCGAAGTCGAGCGCTATCTCGCCGCGCTCTCACGGGAGATCGAACTGGTGAGCAAGTTGCCCGTGATGGGCGATCGGCCGTTTCGCTTCGTTTATTTCGGTGGCGGCACACCCTCGTTCCTCAGCTCGCGGCAACTGGAGCGGCTCGTCGATCGATTGCGAGCCAACGTCTCGTGGGACAAAGCCGAAGAAGTCACGTTTGAGTGCGAACCGGGTACGCTCTCCGAGGCCAAAATCCACACGCTGCGCAAATCGGCGTTACCCGCTTGAGCCTGGGTGTCGAACATTTTGACGACGACATCTTGCGCGAGAACGGCCGGGCCCACGAATCGCCGGAGATTTACCGCGCCTGGCCCTGGATCCAAGCGGCTGGTTTTACCAATACGAACATCGATCTCATTGCCGGCATGGTTGGCGAAACGTGGGATAAATGGCGCGATGCCGTGCGACGGGCTATTGAGCTTGATGCTGATAGCGTGACGATCTATCAGATGGAGCTACCTTTTAACACGGTCTACTCAAAAGACATTTTAGGGGGCGTCATCGAAACGCCGGTCGCCGATTGGGCCACGAAGCGGGCTTGGGTAGACTACGCGTTCGATACACTCGCGGCGGCAGGTTACAGCACTTCCAGTGCGTACACGATGGTGAAAAACCCGCACAAGGTGAACTTCAGCTACCGCGATAACTTGTGGCAAGGCAGCGACATGCTGGCTACCGGAATCGCGAGCTTCGGTCACGTATCGGGCGTCCACTATCAGAATCACCCCGAGTGGGAGCAGTATTGCGGAACGCTCGAATCAGGTGAGTTGCCGCTCGCCCGCGGCATGGAGCTTTCCCATCATCAGCGACTGATTCGAGAGAAGATTTTGCAGCTTAAACGCGGTTACTTACACATCCCGTACTTCCGTGATAAATTCGGGGTCGATGTCTTCGACCAATGGGCAACGGCGTGGTCTGAGTATGAACAGGATGAACTCTGTACCGTTGACCGCGAAGCCGACCGAATCGAACTCACGCGCGAAGGCTTACTCCGCGTTGATTCATTGCTTCCGGCGTTTTTCGAGCCACAGTTCCAGGGCGTGCGCTACACCTAACGCGGTTAGGTACACAACTGGCGCAAAAAAATGCAGGATTACGGAAGTGCAGTCGGAAAGCGACTCGTTCCACATACCCGCAATGACACAAATAAGAAACAATAGGACGTGATCATGGACAAGCAAGAAATGATTAAATTGTTGAATGAAGACTTGGCCGGTGAGCTCGGCGCGATCATTCAGTACATTACTTATGCGGCAAAGTCGACGGGTCCCTATCGTCCGCAGCTCTCTCAGTTCTTCCTCACCGAAGTGCCCGACGAACAGGGCCACGCGCAATACCTGGCGAACAAGATTGTAGCCCTCGGCGGTGAGCCCGCCACCAAGGCACGCGAAGTTCCAACCGCGAAATCCAATCGCAACATGGTCGAGGCTGTGTGTGAAAGCGAGAAACGTGCCGTCGCCGACTACACGAAGCGAGCTCGCCAAGCCGAAGAATTCGGCGATAAAGGCCTCGTGGTGCAGCTTGAGGACATCGTCCGCGATGAAACAGGCCACCTGGAAGAAACTGAGCGGCTATTGCGGGATTGGCCGCTGTAAGTGCCGAAGTGCTGTTCACTACAACGACCACTGTTTTCCGTCGGCCGTTCGAACAATTTGAATTTCGGGTCGTTGCTTGTCGACCGTCAATTGAAATGTGATGGGCAACGCTCGGCTTTTAAGCAATGCTTGTGTTTGAAGGGTCGACGTTCCTGCCGATATGAGATTGCCGCCGACCAATTGGAAAAGCTCAAGACTCCATGGATCCCGTTCAATGACGAGCAATTCGCCTGTGTTAACCGCGGCATAGAAAGGGATTTTCTCCCGGGTACGGTCGTCGTCACTGACAATTTCGACCGTGAAATTTGGCCCACCACACCAGTGCGTGCCACAATCTTTGGCTGCTGTTTCGGACAAATAGACGGCAACATCTGGACATCGATAGTTGTGTTCCCAAGCGATCTCGCGGTCGCTTACATTTGTGCCTGGTAACACTCTTCCGCGTAATTTTGGCACAAGCTCCCGAAACAGATCAACGAAAGCGCCAACCAGTTCTTGATGCTCGTTATTCGGTAGCGGCGCCATCATATACGTACCCTCCCACACTTCGTCCCAGCGGTCTGACCCGGCAGCCTTACGTTGCTTGCGCAACTGCTCCGCGTACCGATGATCAAGAATGACGGTGGTCATGTGCTCGCTCCAAAAAAACGGGCTGATCACACAATTGTACGGCGCGGTTAAAGCCGTCTCAACGGACGATTTGAGTGGACTTTAAATGCGTGCCGCGGGCGCTTCGTACGTCCGTGTTGATCGGCTTTTCGATGGTCCGGTCTTTCCATCGAGCTCGGCATTGGTAAGAGCGATCTGATAGAGTTGTTGGCCATGCGGCGTGGGATAATGGCCGGTTAGGCACGCCCGACATAAGTCATCGGCAGGGCGATTGAGTGCCCGAGCGATTGCGTCGACCGGCAAATAGCGCAACGAATCGGCGCCGAGATCATGTGCCATAGCAGAAAAGGCGTCTTGCTGCGGCTGGCCATTCTCCAAGAATCGGGGGGCAAACAGTTCGGAAACCGTCGACATATCGATGCCGTAAAAGCACGGCGCGATAATCGGCGGACAAGCGACCCGCACGTGAATTTCGCGAGCTCGACCCACCTTGCGCATCCGCGAGATCAGCACCCGCATTGTCGTGGATCGCACGATTGAATCTTCTACAACCAGCACGCGTTTGCCTTCAAGCACCTCACGAAGCGGGGTGTATTTCGACGAGGCCTTATTGGCCCGCGTGCCAGTGCCTTCGATGAAAGTGCGGCCCGAGTAGCGATTGCGGATGAGCCCCTCAGCGCTGGGCACGCCCAGCCGGTAGGCCATCGCGTCGGCCGCGCATTTGCTGGTGTCTGGCACAGGCACTACGATCGTGTTCTCATCGATCGGTACGTCCTCCAACCGCGCCAACTCCTCGCCAAGCGACTTGCGCGCCAAATACACGCTGCGGTCGTCGAGCGTGCTCGCCACGTTGGCAAAGTAAATCCATTCGAAAAAGCAGTGCGCGCGTCGCGGGCTTTCGGCAAATCGCTCGATCTCGATCTTGCCGTCGCTCACGGAGATCATGTGCCCCGGCTCGAGCGATCGAATGCTATTGTGGGCGAACCCAAGATTTAAGAGCGCGACGCTCTCACTAGCGGCTGCGAGCAGCGGTCCTTCTATGGCATAGCAGAGGGGCCGAAATCCCCATGGGTCACGGGCAATCACCATCTCACCAAGTGCATTGAGCAGTACGAGGCAATATGCGCCATCGAACCGACCGGCGACGTTGCGCATCACCTCAACCAGCGACGGCCGGCGATCGCCCGACAGCTCGCGGCTGATCTCGTGCATGATGATTTCGGTATCGGTATCGCGCGAGAGATGATGCTCATCATCCGCCAGCAGCTTGTCTCGCAACTCGGCGTAATTTGCCAACTGGCCATTGAACGCGAAGCTGAACCACTTGCGTTTTTCCAAGTGATGCCGTTCAAACGGCTGGGCGTAATTGAGATCGTCCTGCCCACACGTTGCGTAGCGGACATGGCCGATTGCGGCTCGGCCCGAGTAGCGCGCCATGATGCTATCCGCCTTGCCGCGGTGGCTAAGACGAAACACCTCACTGACGCTGCCAAGTCCGCGGTAAGTATCCAGAATTTGCTGACGGTTCGGCTGATAACTCGTCATGCCGGCTGATAGCTGGCCACGGTTCTGCACATCAAGGAGAATCCGCGGCACGAGGCGCGAAACTTGTTCTGGTCCTTGCGTCGGGCACAACGGGCTGACTTCCTCGCCCAGTAGATGGTAAACGGCCGCCAGCCCGCACTCGTGATGAATTTCGCTCATGGATGGATCGATAGCGGCGCCGCCCGGCCAGCATTGGCGCTTTTTCCAGACAATCCCGCGAACCGTGACGCCAACGAAACAATTCTAGGGCGTACGGGGCATCACCTCAACTGGCGCGAATCTGGCCAATAGCGAGTCAGCATTATAAAGCGGGCGGCTGGAGTTGTCTCGGCAACCCGCACAGGGCAAACGCATCAAACTGGATTGGATTGGGGAAACTGCATTGATGGTAAGATTGCCCCGTTTGGCTTGACGTAAAACCAGAATTCTGTCGCCTGACGCTTGATTGCGACTCGCATAGCAAAACCGCCATGAAGGCGTCAAGAAAAAGTTGGTAATCTGGCTGACGTCGCAGCCTACCTCATCAAGTTCATTTTGATGCGTTTGCCCTGGCAACCCGCAGCCCTATTGCCAAAGAACCCGCTATTGCGCCGGCAACTCTTCGACGGGCTGCGCAGAAGCCGTATCGCTGGATTCAAGTTCTAATACCCGCAGCCGTGCTTCATGTACCTGCTCCGCAAGATCGTGGTAATGATACAAGTGACACCGTGCCAGCGCATTCCGTTCATCGAGTAAATTAGTCAGCTGTAGCTCGCCCATTTTGATACACAACTTGATATTCCGCACGGTGACGGGATACGGTTCGTCCAGCGAAAATCTCGTGATCGGCCTGTATTGGCGTAGTAGCGAGTAGTTGTCGGCAATTTCTGTGCGCGTGATTTCAATCGTTGCATCCAGCTCACGACATTGGCGTGGATATTCCACTTGCCAATAACAACGGAGGTCGTTCTTGGCCCGTTCCAAATCGCGGCGGGCCGCCGTCCGTGCTCGCAGCGATGCCTCCTGTGCTTGAGCCGGCCATGCGGCGAGTGTGAGCGCAGAAGCGACAAATACGACGGAAAAGGTTCGCATGAGGGGACCTCCGGCAGGCGCTGGAACTTAGCGAGACGAGAAGCGAGCTGCACCAGTCTTGCGGCCGCTGCCTTCCAGCGTAGTTGGAGTGCCCGAGCCCACCAAAACGATGTCGCGTTTGAGCAACATCGCGCGAACCCATTTTCCCATGCAACCGTCATAATCGAATCACCGATGCAATGTGCCTAATTATTAAGCAACTCATGAACCCAACGGATCACATTTTGACCCCGCGTCTTAGGTTGCGGCCGCCGACGATGGAAGATGCTGTAGCATCTTCGCGCGCTATGGCCAAGACGTAGAAGTCTGCCGCTATATGAGCTGGAAGCCGCATCGAACAATCGATGACACGCTTTGTTTTCTCAGACGGATCGTGGACGACAATGCGGCGGGCCGCAGCAGTGGGTACCTCATATTCTCGCGAGAAACCGATGAGCTATTGGGCTCGATTGGCGGTGCGATCGTCGGCCATCGAGTGCAAATCGGCTACCTTCTCGCGCACGATGTGTGGGGAAATGGCTTTGCCACTGAAGCGGCGTTGGCTTTTGTGGAAACCGCGTTCACCCATCTAGCGATTTTGCGTATCCAGGCTTACTGCGAGATCGAGAACCGCGCGTCGGCCAACGTCTTGGAAAAAGCTGGGTTGACGCTTGAAGGCACCTTACGCCGTTACTTGGTGCTGCCGAACATGGGCGAATTGCCGCGGGACGTTTACTTGTACGCCAAAGTGCGAGAGTAGATCGCGCGCCGAGATTGGGAATCGCGTTCTACTACAGCAAGAGTGATGTTCGCACTAACGCGGTTTTCGTGGCGTAGCAGGATCGCCGCCCGGATCTGTCAGGTCCACCAATTCGTGGATTCGTCCGACCACGGGGCTGCTGCTGTAATTGCCGTCGGCGGCGTGAATCCGCAAGGGCACGCCATGGGTGGGAAAAAGCATGGTGGATTCAACGTGAACGCCGATGTCGCTTCCGGGGACGACCGACAACCGATAGCGCGTCAGAATTCGCTGCAGCGCCACGCGAATGATGGCCGTCGCCAGCGGTCCGCCAATGCAAAGCCGCGGCCCTGCACCGAATGGATGATACGCGTACGGGCTGGGTCTCAACCCAATCCAACGATCTGGTAGAAACCGTTCCGGCTCCGGATACAACTCCGCAAGGTGATGCACTACCAACGGTGTGAATACGATGCCCGTACCGCGCGGCACATGCAGCGGTCCGAGCTGCACGGCTTCGGTGGTCATACGCTGCGAATATGCCGACGCTGGCAGCACCCGCATGCTTTCCTTAATGACGCGGTCGAGCAGCGATAGCTCCTCACCCTTCGGTAGCGAGCCGATCGCCTTTGGGCAGTAACCGTTCCCATTCTGCGCCTCGTCTGCGGTCATTTCCTCCCACAACTTCCGCATCACATTCGGATGCTGAGCCAGCAAGAAAAGAGTCCAGCTAAGTGAGTGTGCGGTCGTCATGTGTGCCGCCGCGAATAGCACGGCTGCTTGTCCCACCAACTCTTCATCGCTAAGCCCTCCTTCTTCAGCATCATGTGTGCGAACGAGAATGGAGAGTACGTCGTTACCCTGCTCTGGATTGTTCCGGCGTCGCTGGATCATGGCTAGTACTTCGGCCTCGAGTACCTCTGCGTAGTTGAGGAGTTGCTCATATCCATCCGAGAACCTGTCGTTTGGCACCAATGCACCAACACCGACCTCTTGATTCATCGTCACCCAGCTGGCGATCATATCGCCCAGGCGGCAGGCCGCTTTTTGATCATCCATGCCAAACAGCAGCGTGCTTGTGACACGCAGCATGTACTGGCGCATTTCCTCCGCTATATCTCGTTCATCGCCCGGCTGCCAACTATCAAGCAAATCATCTGTCAGCCGCAATATCACATCGCCGTAAGTGCTAATGCTCCGCAAACTGAACGGCTCTTTCACAATACGACGATTGCGGCGGTGCTGCTCGCCGTTCATCGCGAGTAGACCGCTTGTCACACGGCGTTGCGCTGAACGCTTCGGTCCACGAATCGTGAAGAACCGCGCGTGGAACCGCTCAATGTCCGACAACACTTGCTGGTTGTATTCTGGACTGAAGAGAAAAACGACCTTTTGACCACCGTCCTCGATTGCCGCGATGGGACCGTGTAACTTGTGCAGTCGGCGGAAATTGCCCAGCAAATCGCGCGAGAATTCTCCGAAGTCCACTTGCGAAATCGGCAAATCCCCAACTGAGCGCGCAGTTCGCGCCAAGCGGACCCGCAAATCTGAATCGATAACAGAGGCCATGAAATCCAAGCAGCAGCAAGTGTCTGCCGGTTTCGCCGTTCGCAGCTCGGCCCCGCCAATGGAACTGCCAGCAACGCTAGCGAAGACAGCGGCGTCAAAGTGACCCTAATCTTCTTCGACATCGCATTTTACCAGTATTAACTCAGGATCACAAGATTGTCCCGGTGGACGACCTCATCGTGTGGACAATGTCCTAGGACCGTTACAATCCGTTCCGACGGCTGCCCGGCAATTCGGCGGAGTTCCTCGGACCCGTAGTTCGTAAGTCCTCTGGCGAATTCCTCACCGTCCTCGCGGCATAGAGATACGACATCACCCTTTTGAAAGTTGCCGTCGACCCGCCGTACGCCAATTGCAAGCAGGCTTCGGCCGCCCTGTTCGACGGCTCCCTGGGCACCTGCATCCAACGTCAGCCGACCATTGGGCTGAGCGGTAAGCCCAATCCAACGCTTTCGGGAAGCGACGGCCGGTCCCTGAGCCAAGAACAGCGTGCCAACGTTTTCACCGGCAAGGATATCGACGAGCACATTAGGACATCGGCCGTTGGCGATGACCACGCTTTCGCCTGCCGTAACGGCCAAACGAGCCGCTTCGAGTTTGCTTGCCATGCCTCCGCGGCTTAGGTGGTTAGGGCCCGTCGCAATTGTGGACTGCCGCTGGAAATTCCGCATTGCCACGTCGAGTTGTTCGACGAACGGAATAACCGTCGCGTCGGGCTCCGAAGGATGGCGGTCGTACAGTCCGTCAACGTCCGACAACAGCACCAATAAGGGAGCGCGAAGCAGGTTTGTAACCATCGCTGCCAGTCGGTCGTTGTCGCCGACGTTTCGCTGCAGTTCATCCACGCGCACCGTGTCGTTTTCGTTAATAATCGGCAGCGCACCGTATTGAAAAATCGCGAGTAACGTGTTCCGGACATTCAAATAACGGGTGCGATCATTGAGGTCATCGGACGTTAGCAGAATTTGAGCGGCATGCCTCCCGTGTGCTTCCAGGGCACGATTATAGGATTCGATCAGTCGGCTTTGTCCGACCGCGGCTACGGCCTGTAGGTGGGCTAGGTCCGAGGGACGTTGTGGTAGTGCGAGTCGCCCGATTCCGGCACCGACCGCGCCACTGCTGACGAGGACGACTTGTCGCTTCTCATTCATTAGCTGAACGACTTGATCGGCAATCGCTGTCACACGGTCCTGATCGAGCGAGCCATCTTCGCGGGCCAACACGCGCGTGCCGACCTTCACGACCACCGTTTTCGAGCGAGCCGAGATTTGTTGGCGGTGGAGATCAGGCATGGGAGAAACAGCGCAAAGGGGGGCGGCCGATGTTGGTGGAGAACTACTGTCCGCCCGGCTCACGCAGGTTCGGTAACACGAATATCGACGCTCGCAATCAAGTCCTTTACAGCCTCCCGATAGCGAGCCATGTGAGAGGAGGCAAGGTGCGCTTGTAGCGCAGGGACATTCTCCCACTTTTCGATCACCGTGACGACGTCATCTCGGCAGGCCGGCAGGTCGGCAATTCCAGTCTCCATGTCGAGTGTGGGCCCGTATTCGAAGCAGCCAGTCTCGGCCCGAACCAGCGGCACGACCTGTCGGAAGTGATTAAGAAAGTCTGCCCGCCGGCCGGGGACGGTACGAATTGTTGCAATGACGTGAATCATCCGTTCACCGAGAAAAGAACGCGAAAGCCTTTAAATTACCATAGTAAACAGAGCGGCCGCCGGAAAGATGCGTTCGCGCCCAATGTCGACTGTAGGGGGGAGCGTACCGCCTCGGGCTGGATTGTCGCTGCAGTAGGATCTGGACAAATCTAGCCATTACCTGGCGGTCTGGACTTGACGATGTACGGGCGTATATCATAATCTCAGTTAAGGTCCGGGTGCAGCGCAGGTCCGGCACGAATATTACGCGAGTCGCGCAATGGCGGCTGAATGGCCGCGCCTTTAATTCCTTGGAGTTCAATTCATGTCCCTTTCAGATCTGACTTCCCGCCAGCGCCAGGTATTCGATTTCATCCGCGCTAAGATCACCGGCCGCGGCTATGGCCCAACCGTCCGTGAAATCGGTGACAACTTTAGCATCAGCTCTCCCAACGGCGTCATGTGCCACCTGAAGGCTCTCGAGAAAAAAGGATTGATCTCTCGCGAGCCTAATATGTCACGCGCCATCCAAATCAGCGACGCATATCGCGATGAGCTCGGCATGCCACTCGTCGGTCAGATTGCGGCAGGCAACCTTAGCGAAGCTATCGAGCAAGCCGATCGGTTCAGCTTCGAAGCTTGGTTTCCACAGCGCAAGAACCAGTTTGCACTCCGGGTGAAGGGCGATTCCATGATTGAGGCTCAGATCGCCGACGGCGACATCGTGATTTGCCGCCGTGCCCGTACCGCTCACAAGGGCGACATCGTCGTCGCGCTCACCGACGATGGCGAAGCGACCCTGAAATACTGGTATCCCGAGGCGAATCGAATCCGCTTGCAACCAGCAAACGCCTCAATGAAGCCGATTTATAGTCGCAATGCGCAAGTGATTGGAATTGTAACGGGCGTCGTCCGCCGGGTCGTTTAACGCATCCCCCTTTAACGCCGCTTAAAATCCACTCTTAGCATCGGCGGCGACGCCGTACTAGCGGAACGCTCACCCACTTGACGGCCCGTTGCTATTCCGCGGACCCTCAGCTATGCTCACAGCACGCTCAGCTCCTTTCACTTGCGGGCCAGTCATGTCGCTCACCAGCTATTCCAAAGATGGTATTCTGACCATCGTCTTTGACGACGCCCGCATTCTCGACGAGACTAAGCTTGAACAAGTCAGCCGGGATTTGATGGAACTGCTGAACAAAACGACCGAGGAACGAGTGATCCTCGATTTCCGCAACGTGAAGTTTATGTCCTCCTCGATGCTTGGCAAGCTGATCCAAGTTCACAAGAAAGCCGCGGAATTCAAGGCCAAGCTAAAGTTCTGCTCGATAGATCCCGAAATCCGGCAAGTCTTCAAAATTACGAAGCTTGATAAACTCTTCGATATCGAATCCGACGAAGCGGCGGCGCGCGCTGCCTTTATGAAGCGCGGTTGGTTTGGCTAAGGGGCTTGCCGCTTCCCCGGTAGCAGAAATGGATGAGTAGCCGTTACGTCCGATAGGGCCTGAGCGCCGCGTTCATGCTTCCTCGAAGCCACTCGGCCGACTAAAGAGCTTCTCTCGCGTCGCCCATAGCCCAGCGGAAGGCGTTGGAATGAAGTAGTATCGCTCTCCGTCCGCTGTGGTGTTCCAACCCTGCTTACAGGCATCAGGCCGATAGCGCTCAATGGTGTCGTTCATATCGGCGTAGCGGAAATTTACACCTACAATCTCGATCTCGGTGAGATGGCCTGACGCATACGTAACCGTAAACCGACCTTCGCTCGATCCGTGCATCAGGTGCGCGGTCGCGTGGGCGAGATCCTGCATATCGGAATTCGTTTTATACTGCTCCATGACGCGTGGCGTACCAACGTAGCCGTATTTGCGAATAAAAGCGTCGACTTCCGGCTGCTCGCCGAACCGCTTTAGCCCTGGAGCAATGACCACAAGTTCACCGCCATCGGCCAGCGCCATCCGCGTGCGGTAAATCGACTTGTTGGCAACCCACGTGCTGAAAAACTCGTCCCCTTGCATCACACACACGATTTTCTGCACCGGCTCGTCGAACAGCGTGATATTTTGCTCTCGCGATTGCGCGCCGCTGCAAGATACGTTTCCAAGTCATCACCCACGTAAACTCCCGTGTGCACCAACTGATCACGGTCGTTGCGCGCCAGCACGACTTGAATGTAAAAGTCGTGCAACTTGCCTAAATACTCGTCCTCGGCCCGATTGAAACACGCTCGCACCGGCGTGATAAGATTGCCAAGGTTGTTTTCAATGCCGCAGGATGCGGCCACCATGTGGGCGGCGCAAATGAGATCCTTGCCCGCCAGCCCGATGAAGTAGTTTTTATTGTGGTTGGCAAAGCCTAATACCTCGTGCGGCACCACGTGGCCAATATTGATGATCCAGTCCCAGGGTTCCCTCATGAGCATTCGATTCAGTACGATCGGCAGCGGCCAATCGGCAGCGCCCTCAGTGGCCTCATCGACAAAACGCCCCGGAACCTCGCCGACCTCCACGCATCCGTCTCGCCAGTCGTGTGCGTGAATTCGCTCGTTCGGTATCGTGCCGAACATCTGCCGATTTTCTTCCGGCGTGTGCGGCACGTGCTGGCCCAGTGTCGGAATAACGTGAACGTCCGCCTCGTCGGACAGCAATCGATACAACATTTCGGTGAGCCGCCCTGCCCCTGAGTGCATCCGCGTGATATCGGGCGGAAGAAGCAACACGCGCTTTGGGTTCGCGCAAATTCGCCGCCGGGCTTCGGCTACTGTGAGCTCCATCAATTTCTGCAGGCGATTCCACGAAATTTCGTCAGCTTTCTCGGAAATCCAAGGCATATCTCAACCCCCAACTGTCGGGATGTGAAGCATGATTTGCCTCATTGTAGATGTACGCGGTCTTGATGCCTATTTGGGCAACGCTAGGGAAATATGGCGAGCAAAAAAGGCCCTTGTCGAGCCTCTCGAAGCGACGACCGATGCTTGATTTCTGCTGCAACGCCTAGCCGCGGCAAGTCAACCCTGCGGCATCCCCTCGGCGGTCGGATTCGGCGCACTGTCCTTACTATCGCCAGAGCCAAATCGGCGCGCCAATTGCAGACACTGGTAGAATTGGTGTTATTCCGCACGCGCGGAAATGGCTTGCTCCGTCTCACCCTAAAGCCTCATAATGCCGCCTATGGCATCTGCGAAAGAAGACACCTGTGCCACAAAAGGGGCAGAATATGCTTCCGACGCCTCGATCGCACCGCTGCCTAGCTTACATTTCGGCTTACGGCAGCTTTTCTTTTTCGTAGCCGTGGTTAGCTCTTTGCTCGCAGCAATTGCCTCGTCGAGTAATCTCGTCTCGATGGTTTTGCTACTAGCCGCGGTAATCGTGGCAATGCACGTCTTTGCGACAGCCCTTGGTAGTCGTTTGAGTTCTCGCACCGATGTAGAACAGCTCCGGAGGCACCTCACTTCATGTGATGCAGAATCTATCGTATTGGCTTCCCAGCGGCGACTGAAAGTGGCCGCTATTCAGGCGGCCCCTCGCTCGCCATGGCACGCCCGTGGCAGCACCGTTCTGCCTTGGCTCAATAGGCTTGTTATCGGGGCGACATGTATGGGCGGTGTCAGCGGCGCAAGCTACTTGGCCGCTACTATTGGCTACCGTACGTCGCCAGCCGGAGTCGTCGTTGGTGGCATGTCTGTCGCAGTGCTCTGCGGCTGGTTTGCGTTCCTATGCGGCAGCTTCTACGGTGTTTTTCGGCATGGTTTTCGCGAAGCGCTCGCCGACCAACAAAAGGACATGCAACTGCGGCCGTAGCTAGAGCCAGAAACGTATGCCCTCAATCGTCGCAGGCCGATGTTTCAACAGCATTACTTCGACAACAATCGGCGTAAGAGAATCGGATCTACCCGGCCTCGAAAGCGAATGTTGCCGTCAATTTCGACCACCGGTACGCACGTGTCGAACCTTTCGACGAGTGCAGGTTCGGCATCAATATCGATGATCGTCGGCTGTAGACCGTGCTTGATGAGCAATTGCTCAACTTCTTCACACAGATGGCAGCCTTCACGCGAATACAACACCGTTTGATGCGGATGATTTGGCATCAAAGATCGCTCCCGAGCCGCAGATTCCAGCCGTTATAACCGGCCCTGACAGTTTCCCGCGTCGCCCCTGATGTCGCGTTTCTGCGACACTTCTAAGTCGTTTATTTGCAATGACTTAGGCATTTTGTTGAACATTCTGATTTCCATTGCCTAGGATGGAGTAGAGCCTTTGGAACGGCCTTTTCCCGCTTTTCCTAATTCCCGCCATTCGGAAGTGGTGGGCTGCTGGCTAACGCCTAGCGGCAAGCGAAGACATTCAGGCGCTTTACTCGCTCCCGATTATCGTCGCTCACCCCCGCCAGCAGCAACTCTATCGAAGTTCGCTTCCCCAGCGATGAACGCTCGCCGTGTGCAATCTGCGAAGTCAGCGGCCCGCCGTCAGGCGAAGGGCCGAAATACGTTCGTCCGGTCCCATGCCGATCGCCGTCGGCCAAAACAAGCCCGCCGTTCGAGTATGGGCGAACGCAACGCCTGTGAGCCGTTCGCTCCGCCCGAAAACTGGTACGAACCCACGACGGCGCCAAACTACCGCTTTGTTATCCAGGAACCTGGCGCTGGCTACCGCCACGTTGTGACGCCCGACCAAGTCCGCGACCGCCTTTCCCGAGTTCCACAGCAGTTTTTGGATCAGCTCGAAGTCGTCCAGCTTAGCAAGATGACCCGCAAAAAGCAGTCATTCCCCTGCTACGGTATGCAATGGGGCAACGCACTTTATTTATATCCGATCGAAGAATCGTTCGTGGAGCAGTTCGACGAGCCCCCGCGGCCAAACCTCGTAAACGAAACGAAAATGTACGGTGGCCGATGGGAAGAGCCCGCGCCGGGTGTCTGGACACTCTCTTGGAGCGAGCAGGCGGCCCAGGACTTTTACCTGAATAACATTCTAATTCACGAGCTTGGCCACCTGGTCGATGACCGTAACACCAATTACGTTGACCGCGAACGCTATGCCGAGTGGTTCGCCATTCACTACGGGTATCTTCGATCCGGCGGCCGTGCGGCCCGGGGATATCATCAACTCCTGCGCCGCCGACACCACCGCACCGACCGTGTAGCGTAGCCGAATTAGCGAGCGTTCGATCCGTCTCACCTGAGATAACGCAATGGCCCGCGGACTCCAACCAGGACCCCGCGGGCCACGCTTCTAAATCAGCAGCCGTCCGATTCGAAAATCGGGGAGAGTGCTATTTCTTTTCCTTAGGCTGTGCCTCTTTCTCGGCCTTCTCAGCAGCCTTCTTTTCCTCTTTGGTTGAAGGAGCAGCGGGAGCAGTTTCAGGGGCCTTCATGTCGCCGCCATCCTTCATCTCTCCGCCGCAACCGCAACCGCTCTTGACTTCGCCGCCGCAGCTCGAGCAACCACAGCTCTTTGACTCGCAACCACAGCTATGACAGCTGCTCTCGCAACCGCAGCTCTGGCAGCCACAATCATGATGGCAGCACGAATAGCAACCACCGCAGCTGCCACAGCTACCATGGAACAGACCGCTGAAGCATCCGCCACAGCTGCCGCGGCTGCCCATGCTCCAACCGCCACAGCTTCCACAGCTGCTGCCGCCCCAACCACCACAGCTACCGCAGCTGCCGAACCAGCCGGCGTCGGCGGTGCAAGGAACCGCCACCAACACGGCCACCATCAAAGCAATCCGATGAAAATTCATTTTCCAATCTCCATTCGCGTACGCGTTGCCCGCCAACGACGTCGCCAAGTGGCGAACCCCGATCATTGGCCGAAGCTCGAAAAAGATAGGTCGAGCAAAGCGGACGGCAAGCGAACGAAGAGTTCCGGGACCGATGGCGCCGATTGTAACGAAGAGAATGACTGCGCAGCGACAAATTGGAGGGTATGCGACCTGGGGCGCCTCGGGCGAGCATCAGAATCGTGAGGCCGCCGAACGTACCTTTACGCCGCCTGTTTGAGCTCCGCCACTTTGCGAGCCACCCGTTTCCGCCGCCCCATGTGAAAAATGATGTCCAGCAGCCAAGGGGCGAACCGTTTCATCGCGTACATCAGCCGTGCGAACGGTTCCAAGACCACCAGCCGACGATTCCGATAAATTGCCTTCACCGCCGCGTTGGCAACGCGCTGTGGCGTGGTGGTGATGATCCGCGGCGGAATCTTGTGCTCGTCGACCTCTTCCTCCAGCGGTGCGTTGGTAAACAGATTCGTTCGCACGAACCCTGGACACAGCGCCGTAACACCCAATCCATGGCGTCCCAACTCGTTCCGCAACGACTCACTGAAACCCACCATGCCAAACTTCGACGTACAATACGCCGTTACCTTGGGCATTCCGATCAGCCCGAGTACGCTGCATACATTTATCACGTGTGCTTCAGGCCGCGCGAGAAGTGTTGGCAATAACTCGCGTGTGAATTGGACATGCGAGAGCAGGTTGATCCGCAATAGCTTTTCCCAGTGTTCGCCGGCCATTCGCTCAGTTTTTCCGTAGTACGTGATGCCGGCGTTATTGACGAGAATATCAACTCCGTTCCAATGGCTGAGCACTTCCGCGACCGCCGCCGATACTTCACTCGGCTGCGACATATCGCACCGCCGCGTGATAACTTCAACTCCAGCCCGCCGGGCTTCCGCGGCCGTCTCCGCCATGCCTTTCTCATCAATGTCGACGAGAAACAAACCGGCGCCTTCTTGGGCGAGCCGCACTGCAATCGCCCGCCCAATGCCGGACGATGCCCCCGAAATGAGCGCCTTCTTTCCGTGGATGGTACGCATCGCAAGTTCCTTGCAAATAAATGAAGCCGGCGGGTTCGCTCGCCGGCTTCACGCAATTTACCAATTCATTCCAGCGCTTACGCCGCCGCCTTCGTCCGCTTCGGCATCGGCAGCGGTTCGCCGGGAGGAATCACCCGCGTAAACACGCCCGTTTCCAAATCTTCTGGCGGAATCGCGCGGCTCAATCGCAGACGGTCTTCGCCCCGCAACAGGGCCACGCCCCACTTGTCGAGGTTGTACTTGCCGCCGTTGTACACACTGCGATAGTATTTCTTGTTGGTGTAAGCAGGCACTTTGGTTGAGATCACCCGCATGTTGAACGCCAACCGATGGTGGTCGGTTGTATTCGGGCCCGAACCGTGGATGCACCGCTCCGTGAATATGATAAACTGCCCCGCCGTCACCGGCAGCTCGACGCAGTCCTCGACCTTCTCATCGAAATCAAACGTGTAGGCGGCCTTGTAAAAACCTTCTTCGCCGCCGAACTTAATCGCCCGAATACGGTCGTGCGTGCCGCAGGCAAATCGCAAGCAGCCGCGTTCGGTAGTAGCGTCATCAATCGCCACCCAGACTGTAAGCTGAAAAACTTCGCTACGATCCGGCGGGAATATACCCGGATCCTGATAATCTTCCACCATGAACGTGCTCGCTTGGTGCCATTGAATGGCCGGTGAGTGCGGGCCCTTATAGAAATACTGCGACCTCCATGCGAGTAAATCCGGTCCCAAGATCTGAGCACACCGCTCCGTGATCGCCGGGCACCGCATGTAATTCCACAACCGCGGCGACTCAAAATGCCGATCGCGCGGCGTCGCCCAACCGTAAGTTTTGCTCTTTTCGTTCTCCAGCGCCAGCACCTCCCGCTTGAAGTCCATCATTTCGTCGTGGGAGAAGGCATCGAACGGACCCAAGAAGCCCTGCGTATAGAAGAGTTTGAGGTCCTTCTCGCTCAGTTGATACTGCGGCGCCACCTGCGCCTTTGGCTTGAACGAGGTCGGCATTTTGAAATAGCACGTTTGGTCGATGCAAGCCTGCTTGAAACGGCTCTTCATCAGCACCCAAAACATTTCGTGCGTCCAGTTATTCACCACCGACTTCAGATCTCGCGGCAAAATAAACCGCGGCAGATGCAGCACCTTGTAGGCCCAAAGAATGCTCGTGCCGAGCATCAAAAGCAGTCGCTGCCATAACGGCCGAACCTTCGGACTCATATTCATGACGGGAACTCACGCTTTGGGGAAAGTTGTTTGCTTTTGAGTCGCTGACTTCGCAAGAATTAGCTACCTGTGAAGTCATGCGACTTTAGCTACCGTCGACCGATCCGGTTACGACGGTTGCTAAAAAGTATCGGATCGTAGCGATGATAACGTTGAGAGCACAAGCGGACTTTTCGTGACGCCACGCCTTTTCGCGACCGAGTTGCTAGCGGCTGCGGCCAACCACTCGCAGTTCGCGAAGCAACAACGTAAATTAAGATAATGTCCCCTGCCTCGCACATCCCACTGCCTGGTCGCGGCTTGGTCCGTAAACCTTGTGCGACTGTTCGTCCGGCCTTCAGCGCACCGGTGCGGTGGACGCTAGTGGTGCTATCGTGGCTGGCGTTCGGAGTCGCCGCTTATCTCGCGTTCCACTCCGTGAGCGGAACTTCTGTCGCCGGATGCGGCGTTGGCAACGCAAACGGCTGCGACATGGTGTTGTCGAGCTCGTGGTCGAAATGGCTCGGTATCCCCGTCGCGGTGCTCGGCCTCGCGTGTTATTCCGCGCTCGCCTCGCTCAGCCTTTTGCTCGGCTTACGAAATGAAGCAGCCAACCACTGGATCACCACGCTCTTCGTCATGCTCGCCGTCGTTGCGGCCGGCGCGAGCCTCTGGTTCATCGGCGTGCAAGTGTTTGCGATCGGCGACTACTGTAAGTTCTGCCTCGTTACCGACGCCATCGGTATCGTGCTGGGGATCCTCGCTTCGGCAGCAGCACTTCAGAGCATTCTTGCCCGTCGTGGAACGCCACAAGCGCGGACGATGCAACCCGGCTTGATGGCGCTGCGTACGACCATGCCCGCCGCGCGTAGTGCAGCACCGACGACAGCCCTTCCCTCGTCGCCGCCTTCGCTGTTTATGGCTCTGGGCGGCGCGCTGCCGCTGCTTGTGCTCCTGATCGGCGGTCAACTGCTGTTCGCCAGCAAGACGTATCAAGAGGAGAATCTCACCCTCAGCAATGCCATCAAATTGGACAACTCAGCGGACCCTGCAGGCGCCGAACCCTCGTCACCGACGACACGCGTCGTCATGCGTCCGACCGGTATCGATGCACCTCCTCCGCAGCCGATTCAAAGCGGCGAGACCCCGAGCGAATCACCTGCCAAAGATGTCAGCGCCATTGCTCGCGTCGACAATCCATCGCTGCCGACCGAATCCCCTTCAGCGACCGAAAAATTAGCGTCCGACGATAACGCAAAAACCGCAGCCAATCCTCTCCCTTCTGAACCTGCCAAACAGCGGCTTGTTAAATTTCTCAATGGCAAGCTCACGCTCGATGTCTATCAGCATCCGCTCATCGGCTCGCATGAGGCTCCGCACATCGCAATCGAAATGGTTTCGTACGACTGCCCGCATTGCCGCAAGATGCACGAGATCGTCGAGCAGGCCCTCGCACGCTACGGCAACCAGGTCGCGGTGCTCATCATGCCCGTGCCGCTCGATAAGGACTGCAACAAGTTAATCACCGACCCGACGCTCAAGCACCCCGGCGCCTGCGGCACAGCGAAGCTCGTTATCGCCCTGGCCAAACTACAGCCCTCCAGGTTCAGCGAATTCCACAACTTTCTGATGTCCGGCGGCGACAAACCACCCGGCATAGAAAAAGTCATCCCCAAAGCCTACGGCATGGCCAGTTCCGACCGGCTTCGCGAACTCATGTACAGTCCCGAGGTCGCCAAGCAACTCGATAGCTATGTCGAACTCTTCGGCCAACTACAACGCAGCAGCAAGAACAGCAGCACCTTCGGCCTGCCAGTGCAAATCCTCGGCGACCACGTCACGTCCGGTGAAGTCAAAAAACCCGAGGACGTCTTCAAAGCTTGGGAAGAAAACCTCGGCGTCAAACCGCAGTAATACTCGATCCCTCGTAGCCAGGGGCCGGGCGAGCTACGCTTGCGGTTTAGCTATCCGCTATACTGCGGTTAAGCTTATTAAACACAGTTCGATCGATTAGTTAGCTTCCACAGCGGCCGACGACATGGTCGATACGATCTTCTTCTTCGCCGGGTTATGTGGAGCGATCTGGCTCGGCACAGCGACAGTAGACATGCAGGTAGCGGCTATCCGCAGCGAATCGCGATTCAGCATTCGTAGCTTACTCGTTCTGACCGCCATTGTGTCGCTCGTTTTAACTGCCCTGGTTACGCTCATCAAAAAATAAATGTTTTAGCATCGGGTGCCGCGGGCTTTGCCTTGCTCTTTCCGTGAGGAGCTTGCGGCCAACCTATCGAATGAAGCCCTCAACCCGCCTATCACCGGCGTAGCATTGCTAGAAACTTTTACCGTTTCTGTCGCTATACTGTCAGTCAGCCTGCGACGTCGAAAAGTAGCTGAGCTTCAGCGTAGGCGTAAATCTTGACTTCCAACGATTGGCAAACGTTGCGAGTAGGCGACCGGATACGATTCTTAGCAATGCCGACGGACTTCAACAGCGAGAATTGTCATGAGGAGACCCTGGAAGCGTACCGAGCCTTGATCGTGCGCCGGAGATCCATTCGAGTTAGCTCGCTCGATGACTAGAACATACCATGGGTCCGATTCCGCGTACGACTGGCATATGGTCGCTGGGAGCACCATTCACTCTTGATCAACCATTACGGATGGGTCCGCGTGCGGCCGCGTATTCCCTCTTTATGAATCGCATCCGTTTAATTTGGCTTCTGCGAATCGCGTTTTCCGCACTCTGCAGCATTGCGGCAATTGTGCTCGTTGCTTTGTGCGTGCGGAGCCACTCTTGTATCGACATAGTACTGCTTCCCGGAAGCAGAGAAATCAATCTCATTTCTAATCAAGGCGTGGGGCAATTGGACGTTCGACTGATTCCCACCAGCCAACACGGGTGGAGATTCATATCCCAATCCAATGAGGATCTGGGAGGTCCCAATGTATACTTCGCACTCGATTTCAGGATTCACGGTTGGGGTATCCAAGTCCCTTATTGGTTTTCCACCCTATGTTTTGTTACCCTCGCAGTTGTGTCCGCTGGCGGGGCTAAAATCCGCTCATTTGGTATCCGAACTCTCTTGATCCTAACTACTCTTACCACGGTGGTTCTATATCTGTGGTACCCGGACGCGCGATTTGGGTATGAAAACAACCGCGCAGAATGGGGAATGAAGATTCCCAATTGGTTTGCGCTCTTATTCTTGACAAGCACTGGTGTCGCTGTTGCCTATGGAACTAGAATTCGGCGATTCAGCTTGCGCACCTTGTTAATAGCGACGACGCTGTTTGCTGTAATGTTAGGACTAGTCTTGTGGTTGCTACGTCAATGAAACGAGCATTCCGCTACCTGCGAATCAGCATCTCCTCATTCTGCGGAATGGCGGCAGTGTTGCTAATCGCCTTGTGGGTGCGGAGCTATTGGTGGTATGACCGTTTCGAGATTGCGTCCGCGGCACTACCTCAATGCCAAGTAATATCCAAGCTGGGGCGGATCAAACTCACGGTTTTCCGGAACATCAGTTCGAAAAATTCTGGACTCAGCAGCTTACCTTGCGCATTGAGCAAGAAACGAACGCGCCGAATCGTACGGAGTTACCATCTCCTCGTTTCTCAGCTTTAGGATTCGGATTCGACTCCAACACATTGGGAGGCCGGTATCTGCTAATAATGTATCCGTGCGCGATTCTACTCTCAGCCGCTCTCGCCATCGCCCCATGGCTTCGCTGGCGATTCAGTCTTCGCACGTTGCTCATTGCGACGATGGTGTTCGCCATAGTTCTAGAGCTAGGTGTACTTTTCCGTCGCTGAAAAAGACCCGCTAGGTACGTTTCGGTCTCGCTTACATCGCCTTCTTATCTTGACGGCTGTGTTGGCTGTTATTCTTAGAGCGTGCGTGTGGTTCGGGGTTGCGTTGTACGATGCACGGCTCGACGCAGTGGAGCAAACCTATCTGCAAGGGCGATTGGTAAAGGAGCAGGTTCGCAACGAGGCAGGCGCGTCGTAGATTCATGGCCTGCTCTGCCGAAGCAGCGGCACTTGTCTACGGATATAGGGCATTCAATCATCCAGCCCCACGAATTTGAGTAATCTGAGCGCATTCGTCGTGGCCGCCACTCCAGGTCGTAGGATGTAATCGAATGTCATCTGCTCTTCGCCGTCACGGCCGGTGATCGTTTCGCGAAAGTGCGCCGCGCGGCAGGCGGTTGCCAGCGGTTCGCTGTCGGCCAGTTCCAAATCGTGCGTCGAAACCATGCCGATCGAGCCATGCGCGACGAGATGCCCTATCACGCGAGCGACCGCGATGTGCCGCTCGGCCGAATTGGTTCCTTGCAAGATTTCATCAAGCAGATAGACGAACGCCCGCTCTTGCTGCTGACTCTCTCGTGACTGATCGACGATTTGCTTCAGTCGCCGCAGCTCGGCCAAGAAAAACGACACGTGATCGGCAAGCGAATCGCGCGTTCGCATTGAGGTCGCCAGCTCCACAGGCGGCAGCCGTAGCTCCTTCGCGCACACCGGCGCGCCTGCCTGGGCCAGGACCAAGTTCACGCCAACAGCGCGCAACAGCGTGCTTTTGCCCGACATATTCGAGCCCGTGACCAACATGAACGTACCGGCCGGACCGATCTCGGCATCGTTGGCGACACGTTCGTAATCGGCGATGAGCGGATGCCCGAGGTGGCGGGCAATGATTGTTTTCTCCGCCTGAGGTGCAACCATCGGCATGGTCCATTGCGGATTGTCGTGCGCGAGCGTCGCCAACGACGAGACCGCCTCTACCCGACCGACTCCCTCCAGCCAGCGTCGCACGACCGCGCCATGCCGTTGCTGCCACCGTTCCATCAAAGCAAGGACGTGAAAATCAGTTAGGAAGAAGAGCTGCGAAAGGTAGTAGGGGATACCAAACAGTCCGTCACGGCGCAAGTTTGTGAACCGCACAAGCCGCACCAGACCAGCCAGCAGTTCCAGCGGCTCGTGCGGCGTGGCTCCCATTTCGGCGTGAAGCCTCGCGAACCACGGCACTTCCGACGGCAACGCAGCGATAATCTCGAACAATGGGCCATATCGGCGGACATCGTGGCTGCGCGACGCGACACGATCGAGCACGTCATAAATCCGGCCGCCATAAATGGCTAGCAGTACGACGTGCAGACAAGCTATCGCGCTAAGGGTCAACAACGCTCCTTCGGCGCTCACCAGTCCCACCAAGGCAGTGATCAGAGTAAGCACGAGCACGATCGGTGAGAGCCGCGTCAACCACTTAAGCCAACGCCTCGGCGCGAGCACGGGCGTTGCCTCCGCCCACGCCACAAATGCCATCGTGCCTCGGTCGTTGGCACTCAGCATCCGGCCGCGGAGGGCAATCTCCTCGCGCATCGCAGCGGCCGGTGCGAGAAACAAGACCGCGTGCTGGCGATCCGCGATTTCGGCTAGTGACGCCGGCGCAAGCAGCCAATCGCGAAGCGTCTCGCGGCCGAACGGCGTGTGAGCCTGCGAGATTAGCTGGTAAAGCGACGCGCGGCCGAACAAGTCGAGATCATCCGCAATCGCCTGGAATTGCGGCGGTACGTCGACGTGGCAAGGAGGCACGCTGTCCCAACGTCGATCAATCCGCGCGAGCTGTGTTGCGTTGATCTCAAGCCGCTGCCGAAGCTCGGCGGCATTGCGCAGCGTCAGTTCATGGACTCGCACGACGACGATGAAACCAACAACGAACACTGCCGCCGCAATCAGCCATGGACCACTCGTTGCTGCCTGAAAGATACCGTAATAGAACAATCCAATCGCCGGCACGAATATGGCCACCCGCAGCCGTCCCAACCAATGATCCCGCTGGCCGAGAACCACCAGCCGCCGTGCGCATTCGTCAATTCGTTGTTGGTACCAATCGTGAATACTGTCTTGCCGAGTCATGGTAGAGTGGGTGCGTCAGTCGCCGGGTCACAAAGCCGAAGTGTAGTCCAACGGCAAGACTCTTGGTATGTGTTAGATGCGTCAGCCACCGTGCGGTTTTACTTTGTTCGTGGATATTCACCGTCCCAAGAATTGTGGTTTGGTGCCGATCTGTCTTCGACCGTTGCAAATTTAGATGACGATCGTGACGTATGGTGCAACATTATACTTTTTCGTTCCGAATCGTTAGAACCATCGAACAACGAACACAACAATTGACTTACCCGGTTATTGGGGGTAGAATCGCCACCAGTGAACGACCCAGCGGCAGGCAATCAGGGCGCTGCTGGGCGGGAGAAAGGCGCTCATGGAGAGACAACTCCGGGCATACCTTCCAGCCCAAGCACTGATTATTACGTTCGCCCTTTCAGGAGCTGCCAGCGGCGATGTAAACGTCATCGCCATGGTTGGCGATCCCATTCCAGGCACAAGCGATTTGCTAACTCCTGGGACGGTGACGACTGGCGGGAATCTCTCACTGTTTGGTTTGAACGACCGCGGACAAGTTGCTTTCAGGGCGACGCCATCCAGTCTCGTCGTCGCGGGCCAGTACCAATCAGGACTGAGCATTTATCGCGGAGACGTTAATGGTTTTGAGGAAGTTGCACGGCCCGGTGATTTTGCTCCAGATGGGACCAGCACCTATGGCCTGGTTCATGCAGACTCGCTTAATAGCGCCGGACAAGTGTTGTTTTCGGCGGAGTTCCTGACACCAGACGGTCATTTTACAGGTGATTCAGGTTACTTTCGCGCGGACAATAGTTTAGTGGTCCAAATGGCGCGAACTGGAGATATTGCGCCAGATGGTAACGGAAGCATACCAAACTGGACGGGATTCGGTTCTGGGCCCCTTGGCCAAAAGATTTTTGATAACGTCGGTGAACTTGTTTATTTTGCGAACTTAACCGGAACCGTCGGCGGCGCTGTCGACCAATATGTCATTCTCAAAAGCGACGGCAGCCAAGTATCTCAAATCGCTCGCTCCGGCGAGGCATTGCCGAACGGTGAGACTTTTCAAGTCGTTTCCAAGCCCGCGATCAACGACAACGGCCAAGTGGCTTTTATTGCAACCATCGGCGGGAATACAGGCAGAATTTTATACACCACAGACGGCAGCGAATTCACTGAAATTGAGCAACAGCGTGGCAGCATGCACTTCCTGGCCAATGATTTTACTTTCAATAACGCCGCACAGGCCGCTTTCTACACGGCAGTCGCTATTGATCCAAACGACTCGACTACTTGGCGGCACGAACTAGTACGTGCCGACGCAGATTCTTTGGTTGAAATCGCTCGCTCCGGTGATCTGGCTCCCGACGGAAATGGAATTATCTTTCTTTTATCGGGGAACAGGCCTACCTTGAACGATGTGGGCCAAGTTGCTTTTTATGCCCTACTTAGTAACACGAGCGGTGGCTCTATGGACAACGAAGCGCTGTATCGCGGAGATGACTCTGGCCTCACGCGAATAGCTCGATTTGGCCAGCTCGCGCCAAACGGCAACGGTAGATTGTCCCTAAGCGGCAATGGTAGATCACCCGTCATGAATGATTTTGGCCAAATTGCATTTCGAGCAGGTCTTACCGATACAAGTGGTGGTGCGTCCGACGATGGGGGCATCTTCCTTTGGAATGATCAATCGGGCCTACATGAGCTGTTTCGCAAAGCCGACCCCTTATTTGGGAGTTCGATTGTCCAACTGAGTTCACCCGCCTTAAATAACGCAGGTCAAATCGCCTTTGGTTTCGAACTCGCAGATGGCCGCAAGGGTATTGCCATCTGGTCGATTCCGGAACCGGCTGCGCTGTCGCTTTTTTGTATTGGTGCACTTATCCAAATTGGTCTACTGCGACAGCAGCGACATTCATGAAAACCGCCGCAGCATCTCGCTCGGCACGAGCTTCGTGAAGCCGCCCGAGCGGAAGCCTGCCAAATCGAGCGTGATGAATTTGAAGCCTAGCCGACTGAACTCGTCGACCACAACGCGACGAATCTCCGGCTCGCACAGCTCTTGCAGATGGTCGATGGGCACTTCAATCCGGGCCATGTCGTCGGCGTGGTAACGTACGCGAAGTTCGCGCAACCCTAGCGAGCGCAACAGCCGCTCCGCCTGGTCGATCATCGCCAGCCGCTCTGGCGTCACTTCCAATCCATACGCGACGCGGCTGGAGAGGCACGGTGTTGCCGGCTTTTCGGCTACTGGCAATTTCCACTCCGCGGCCAGTGCCCGAACATCCTCCTTCGTAAAGCCGCACTCGGCCAGCGGACTGCGAACCGCATGTTCGTCAGCCGCCTGCATTCCCGGGCGATAGTCGCCCAAATCGTCGGCATTGGCTCCGTTGACGACGACACGCACCCCCAATCGCTCCGCGACACCGTCAAACTGCGTGTAGAGTTCCGTTTTGCAGTGGTAACACCGATCGCCGCGGTTCGCGACGTAGTCGGGATTCGCAAACTCGTCGGTCGCCAGAACCACGTGCCGAATGCCGATCGATTGGGCCAGCGACTTTGCTTCGTCTAATTCGCCGGCCGCCAACGCGGCACTCGTACCGGTGACTGCCACAGCCGCATCGCCCAGGGCCATCTGTGCCGCCTTGGCCACGACGGCACTATCCACGCCGCCCGAAAACGCCACCGCGCACGATTCATAGCTGCCGATGAGCTCCAACAGCCGCTTGCGTTTCGTCACTAACGTATCGGATAGAATTGCCATGGCTGTATTATGCTCCTTACTTCCATCCATCACGGGGGGACACTGCAGAAGTACACTCGCGCGGGTGCGACCGGATTACCCTTCCAGCCGCTTCAATTCATCGCGCAGCATCGCTGCGTCCTCGTGAGCGCTCTTCCTGAACCGCCGACTCAATCTGGGCACGAAGTTCGGCTTTGCGATCCAGCGCCGTCGGCGCGGTCGACGTATCGACGACTGTCTCCGGTTCCTCACTTTGGATCTTGGTAAGAATCTCTTCCTTCCAGCGTCGGAGGAACGTGAGCTCACCCACCTGCGAAGCCTGACTCGCTTGGTTGTATTCTTCCAGAAACTTCTCGATCCCGCGAATGCCGGCGTCCAGCACTCCTGCCGCAGCATCCCATTGCTCGAGTTCCACCAGCGGCGTCGCCACCGCCCGCGCGTGCATCATCGTCACATACGGCCGCCATTGGTCGAACCGCAGTTTATCCTTGTCATCGCGGGCGTGTTCTCGCACAAAGGCGAATAGCCGCAGATTGCGCTCCGTGTCGCGGGCGCATAGTTCGTAGTAGCCCAAGTGCCAAAAGCAAATGTAGCGGTGGTAATACTGCACCCCTTCGCGAAGCAGCTCGCCGCAGTCCTCCGGTTCTAGCAGATACGGCGCCCCGTCCGGATTGGCGGCGTCGTGATCCTGCTGACGTCGTTGGTGGTATTGGAACCATGAGTTCGTGTCGTGAATCCGCCGTCCATCGGGCCGTCCGTCAAACTCCATCTGCAGCACGCCCAAATCCAACCGAAGCTGGATCTTTCGCTCGCCGTCATCGCTCTCGATCACCCGCACGGTGATTTCATCCGGCCGATACGGCCAATCTTGCAGAATTGGATTGATGTCCCAGGACACGATATGACTATCTCAAGGAGGATTCGGTTCGAGACGGCATGATGCTCCCACCGCGCGTACGCTGAATGGTATTCCAAACCAGAATTTGAGAAAACGGGGAATTTCCGGCGGCGGCAGACCGGATGGAGGATTTCCCCACCACTACACGCCCGGATCGCGCGTCACACGCTCCAGCATCTTCGTATTTCGTTCGACAGCTAGAATGATCGTCCGCTGCTCGACCCCGTCCGGCGAACTTGCAATGACAGGGATCACCTGCCGGCGATCGGGCAATGACATCCGCACCGTAAAGCTGCCATCGGGACGCAATGGCACGGGCTCGCCCTGCAGCGTGACATGGGCGTTCGCATCCGTGACGCCAAAAACGATCAACTCGGCATCCACTGCAAACGGCAGTTCTTGCTCGCCGGTCAGGGCACGGGCCGCACCTCCACCGAACCGCGTTTGCATGGGGGTTCCCATCGGCCGCTGCAAACGCTCCTCAAGCAGCTCTTGCAGTTCCAGGCTCGTGCCTCGATCGGAGTAGCCACCGCTCATGGCGAAGATGCGGTCAGCGTTTTGGTCGATATCCGCCCAATTCTCATCCACCGAATCGCTGGTACCGGCCGGCGGCGTCGTTACCGTGTTGCTCCTTGCCAGGCAATAAAACTGTCCATTCGCCGTCAGGTAGCCGATCTCCATCCGAAATTGCTGAGGTGGCGTTTGCACGTCGACGTACCAGTGACTCACACCGCCGTGGATGGCGATTTCACGCTGCAACTCAGCAGCCCCGTCGCCCGCCACACGGAAGAGTCGCAGCACCGGCCGAGTCGCATGCCAGTGCTGCCCGAGTGCCGATTGGGCCCGTTCCACGCTTCGCGGATTGAGCTCCCAATAGACATGGAGCCAATAAGGGTCTCGTACCATGACCACCAGGCGGTCTTGCACGTTCCGGTTCTCCTCTTGCTCACCCGTCGTCCCAAGCTGCCGGCTCTCCGCAAGTTGCGACCGCAACTGCCGAAGCCGTTCCTGCTCTTTCGACCGTCGGGCGCTACGGCCATTCGCCTTTGCATCGTCCCCCAAAATGGCGGTGGCGGTACGGACGTTTCCACCCTTCTTTGCCGTCCTCTTGGCATGGTTGACAAGGGCCCGAATGAGCTCGTCCTTGCGCATTGAGTGCCAACCGGGGAGGCCCACGGCGCGGGCCATTTGTGCAAGATCCTTACAACTTTGGGTTCGCAATGTAGAAGCGGTCATCGAGGAAGATTTATGCCTGGATTCAACTGATTTCATTTGGACGTGCCGGATACGATTGCATCGTCCATGAACCAGTGAACCCACGCGGTGCCGAGAGGCGGTCCGTCGGTGATCACGACGAATTCAGGATAGAAGTCCAGCAGCTTTAGGGGGCACTTGCCCGGAGATTGGCTCGGCCCGGTCCAGCCGCGGACTGATCGGTCGCGTCCCACCTAAATTCGTTATTCCCGCTACTTTCGATATTAGTCGAAAATTGAGACTTTCGCAACTATTTTGTGGCCAGTCGGCTTATGTTGGAATGACCCAAACTGTTTCTGCATAAAGTGTTAAGTTAACTACCAAAACAGTTTGGGTCCTCTTGGGTTCCTCGCCGAATCGAACCTCGAGCCACGTCTTTTTGGCTACAGGGAGTTAGTACTTCTGGGGGCCGATCCAGCGATCAAAGAACCCCAATTCAGGACCGTTGTCGAAGTGCTGTGGTACGCGAAAGAATGATCCTCGTTTACCCCAGAAAAACTTTGTGAAAAAAAGCACAATTTCGACGTAAGCCGTTGACAGCGACCAACAATGCGAGATAGATTGCTCAGCCTGTGGCAGAGAATCTCGCCATTGCGGTGGGCAATCTGTCGCGGCTTTTGGGCGAAATCACATGCTTCTTTAGTTTGCTGTAGGAGTCCACCACGGACTGCGAGAGCAATCTAATCCTACCGGCGGCACCGGTGACAAATCCAAAGGACGACCGCTCGGTGCTAGCAAAGGCACACGAGTGGGCGTTGCGAATTATCGTCGTTTCACTCGAAATGGTACTCCCGGGTGCGGCTGGATATTGGGTTGATACGAAACTCGGTTCGGTGTGCCTCTTCCTGGTCATCGGATTAATCCTGGGGAGTTATGTTGGGATGCGGCATTTACTGAGGATGACCCGGCAAGTCTCCCGTCGAGATACGATCGATCGATAAGCGAACGAAAAAGCATCTGTCCTACCCGTGACTAAATTCCCAACATCAACGGATGCCATGTCATCGACATCTGTCCATCGCTCCTTGCCAGCGATGGTTGCAACCCTTTGCACTGCGGCGATTCTCGTGCCCTTCTCGTATGTGAGATTTGGCCCGGTTGGAGGGGGCATGATCTTCGCCTTTGCAGCCGCCATTCTTTTCTCAGTTTGGATCGCGGCTTGGGGAGCTGCGAAGCTCGCTAAAGAGCACCCACTACTTGCCGGGTTTTTTGCATCGAGCGGTGTTCGCATGGTGGCCCCGTTCATCATTGTTTTGGTTGTTGTGGTTGGTCACGGTCGAATTGCACCGATTGAATCGGTGTATTATGTCGTGCCACTTTATTTGTGCATGTTGACTGCCGACGTCTTTATTTGGGTCCGAGAGATTCGAAAGCGTGGTCCCGCCGAAGCACGTATCAACGCAAAGAGTTCCACCGCTTACGGCGAGGTTACCTGATTCATGGCGGAAGACGCCCTCAATCCGAATCATCTATTTGCCCACGTCCAGGACTCAACGTACTTCGACGTGCCGCGTGAACTGTCCCAAGACGGCAAGGGGCACATCTTTCTGCCGCAGCCTTTTGCGAAACCCAAACTCGGCGCGGACGGAAAACCGGTGCTTAATAAACTGGGTGAACCCAAGTATCAGGCCTTGTGGCAAGTGCATTCAACAAAGCCGCTCGTCAATCAAATCGTGCAGCCGCTCGATCTCACCCTTACCCGATTTATGGTGATCGAAGTGGTGGTTGCGTTGATAATGTGCGGTTTATTCATGGGCCTGGCAAGGAGAATTCGGCACGGCGTGGCGCCGAGGGGCCGGCTCTGGAATATGTTGGAGGCTTTCCTGTTATATTTCCGCGACATAGTGGTGCTTCCATGCGTCGGCGCACACGACGTGAATCGCTTTGCTCCCCTGGTTTGGACCGTGTTCTTCTTTGTGCTCGGCTGCAACCTAATGGGGTTGGTGCCGTGGGTCGGTTCGCCAACCGCTGCGTTGGCCGTTACCGGAGCCTTGGCGTTCGTCGTGTTTGTCACCGTAATCGGGTCAAGTATGTTGAGACTTGGTTTTTGGGGATTCTGGAAGGCCCAGGTACCTGAAATGGAACTGCCGAAACCAGTAGCGGTTTTCTTAGTCCCGATGATCTTTGTGATTGAGCTGTTTGCTTTATTAGTTAAACATTTTGTATTGGCTGTTCGTCTGTTGGCGAACATGATAGGCGGCCACGTCGTGCTTGCCGTGTTGTTGGCATTCATAACGCTCACCGCCAGTTCGTTTATGTATTGGGGAGTGATGCCGGCAAGCGTTTTTGGTGCCTCGGCGTTGAGCGTGCTCGAAGTGCTAGTGGCCTTTATTCAGGCCTTCGTTTTTGCGTTTTTGACCGCCCTGTTCATCGGTATGGCCGTTCATCCACATTAGGTCGTGGCACGTCTGAACGTTCGATGGCGGACAGCGGATCGCATTCACCCGGAATTGATGACAAACTTCGCATTCAGCAAGGAGACGAGACTGTGGTAAACCGGATTTGTATCGGCGTAATGTGCTTAATGGTGATGGCAATTGCCTCGGTGGCGCTAGCGCAGGCGCCCGCCGCGGATGCGCCAGCGGCGGATGCGGCAGCGGCCCCTGCCAGTAGCAGTTTTAACATGAACTTCAGCGCGGCGCTCGGCACGGGCATCGTGATTTTGGGCGCCGGCATCGGCATCGGTCGCATCGGCGGCCAGGCAGTCGAAGGCATTGCTCGTCAGCCCGAGGCCGCCGGGTCGATTCAGACCGGCATGATCATCTCGGCTGCCCTTATCGAAGGCGTTACCTTCTTCGCACTGATCGTGGTGCTGATCAAGGGATGAAGGTTGCAGCCGGTCGCCGTTTCGACAGATTTGTATTTCGTTGAAAGCAGCAGAGAGTAGCGCGATGAATCTCGCACGATGGATATCTGCAGTCGTGTTGGCAGCCGCGGTCGTTACGACACCGACTGCTGTTCGAGCTCAAGATGCAGTTCCTAAAGCGGTGGAGTCCACTGTCGCCCATGCGGAATCTGAAACCGACGTGGGGCTTGAGCCCGATCGGAACCCGATGGCCTTCGATCCGGACTTGGCTATATTTTCTGCTGTAGTTTTCCTGATTCTCGTCGCATTCCTTGGCAAGTTTGCATGGCCGACAATAGTTTCCGCCTTGGATGAGCGCGAGCGAAAGATCGCCGACAACATCGCGGCGGCCGAAGCTCGGAACGAAGAAGCCAAGCGGCTCCTTGTCGAGCACGAGGCCAAGTTGGCCGCTGCTGCTGGTGAAATACGTGCCATGTTGGAAGACGCCCGCCGCGACGCGGAGCAAACCCGCAAGCGGATAGAAGCCGAGGGCCAGCAAGCCGCCAAGGACGAGCTGGATCGCGCGATCCGCGAAATCGGCCGAGCCCGTGACGCAGCCGCGCAAGAGCTGGCGATTACCAGCGCGAAAGTGGCCGTCGATCTCGCGCGCGACGTTGTTCGCGGGGAGATTTCCGCCGAACGCCAGAAGCAAATCGTCCACGAAGCGATCAGCAGGTTCGGCACAGCGCCTAGTGCGAATTAGTTGTAGCCGAATTCGCGATAACTCGGAAAGCACCGGAAACTGCCGAACTCTTGCGAGTTCAGCAATTAAGTTATGGCCGCTATTGAAGGCTCCAAGCCGAAGCACGACACCGTGATGGATGTCACGGAGGAGCAAGTTGGCGCGTGTATGCGCAAGCATTCCTCGGCGCAACTGAGAAATCTGCCGACGCAAACACACTGATCGAAGAGCTCTCCTCCGTTGTCGACGATGTCCTCAATCGTTTTCCGAAGCTTGAGCAAACATTGCAATCATCGCTCGTTTCACAAGAGCAAAAGGAACAACTGCTGAGCCGGATTTTTGGTGGCAAGGCGTCGACCGACGTGTTGAACTTCCTGAAGGTCCTCTCACGGCATGGCCGATTGGGCTTGGTCCGGCAAGTGACCAGGATCGTTAAACAGCTGCACGCAAAACGAAGCGGCAAGACAGATGTCGAAATTCGAGTGGCTTCACCGCTCGATGACACGACCTTTGCCGAAATCCAAACGCAGTTGCGCAAAGCGCTGAACACAGAGCCAATCTTGAACGTGCGAGTCGATCCGTCGTTGCTCGCCGGCATTGTTGTCCGCGTCGGCGACCGCGTTTATGACGGGTCGGTGCAATCGCAATTGGAACGGACGCGCGCGGCGATCATTCAAAAAGCAACCGAACAGATCGACATTCGACCAGAAAGGTTTATGGTCGTGTAGGTTAGGCTTTAGCCTGACAACGAGAACACTGCAATCGCGAAGCGTGCGTCCGGCTAAAGCCGGACCTACAGGAGCACACATGAAATTTAACAGCGACGAAATCGCCTCGGTCATTCAGCAAGAAATCCAGCAGTTCGAATCGCAGATCGACGTCCGCGATGTTGGTCGCGTGCTGGAAGTTGGCGACGGCATTGCCCGCGTCTATGGCCTTTCCGGCGTGATGGCACAGGAGATGGTGGAGTTTTCAAACGGAACCATCGGCCTCGCGTTCAATCTCGAAGAGAATTCGGTCGGTATCATTATTCTGGGCGATTATGTGGAGATTGCCGAAGGGGACGAAGTTCGCAGCACCGGCCGACTGCTCAGCGTGCCGGTTGGCGATGAGTTACTGGGCCGCGTTGTCGATCCGCTCGGCAACCCGCTGGATGGCAAGGGCCCAGTCGTTACGAAGGAACGCCGGCCGGTTGAAATCATTGCCCCCGGGGTCGCCGAGCGTGCCCCCGTGAGCGAACCGCTGCAAACCGGCCTCAAGGCGATTGATTCCATGACGCCCATTGGCCGCGGTCAACGGGAGCTGATCATCGGCGACCGTAAGACGGGTAAGACGGCCATCGGCATCGATACGATCATTAATCAGCGCGAATCCGGCGTGAAGTGCTTTTATGTCGCCGTCGGCCAGAAGGAATCGACGGTTCGAAACGTCATCGAAAGGCTCACCGAAACCGGCGCGATGGACTACACAACGGTCATCGTGTCCGGTGCTAGCTCCCCTGCCCCGGTGCAATACGTGGCGCCCTATTCCGGTACGGCGATGGCTGAGCACTACATGTTTGGCGGCCAGCATGCTCTGATCGTGTACGATGACCTGAGCAAGCAGGCGGTTGCGTACCGCCAGTTGTCGTTGCTGTTGCGTCGGCCACCGGGTCGCGAGGCGTACCCTGGCGACGTGTTTTACTGTCACAGCCGGCTGCTCGAGCGTTCAGCAAAGATGTCTGATGCATTAGGTGGTGGATCGCTTACCTCGCTACCCATCATCGAAACGCTCGAAGGCGAAGTGTCGGCCTACATTCCAACGAACGTGATTTCGATTACGGATGGTCAGATTTATCTGCAGCCGGACTTGTTCTTTGCCGGTGTGAAGCCGGCCATGAACGTCGGTATCTCGGTCTCCCGCGTCGGTGGCGCCGCCCAAATTAAAGCCATGAAGAAAGTGGCCGGCGGTTTGCGGCTGGACCTTGCGGCGTTCCGCGAGCTCGAAGCATTTGCCCAGCTCGGCACCGAGCTCGATGCGGCCACCCAAGCGCGACTCGACCGCGGCTACCGCATGGTCGAAGTCCTCAAGCAGGGGCAATATAAGCCGATGAACGTGATCGATCAGATTCTGATCATCTACGCCGGTGCCCGCGGCCACTTGGATAAAGTTCCCGTCACTGAAGTGCAGAGCTGGGAAACGCAATTCCTCACGTTCATGCAGAACCAGAAATCGGGACTCCGTGACACGCTGCAGGAGAAAAAGGATTTAACGGACGACATCACAAAACAAATTGAAGCGGCGATCAAAGATTTCCAAGCCCAATATGCCGCCGGCAAAACCAAACCTGCCGAGTCGCCTGCCCGCGAACCGGTGGCCGTATAGCAACCACGTAGCTGAATTCGCAAGAATTCGGCAAACATCGGAATTCTTGCGAATTCAACGACCAAACAATGGCCAACCCTCGCTTACTCGATAAACGACGCCGCTCGATCCGCAACATCCGCAAGATCACGCGGACGATGGAGCTGATTGCGACTGCGCGGTTTAAGAAGGCGATGGACCGGGCTTCGGCCGCCACGGCGTACACGAATCGTATGACGAAGCTCGTGCAGAATCTGCTCGCGAGCGGGCTGGAAGTGCACCATCCGCTGCTGGAAAAGCGCGAAGCCGTGCAGAACGTAACGCTCCTAGTGCTGACGGCGAACCGAGGTCTTTGCGGCGGTTTCAATGGCAATCTACAGCGTACCGGCTACCATCGGTGGCTCGAACTCAAGCAATCGATTCCCAATTGCCGGTTGGACCTCGTCGGCAAACGTGGCATCTCCGCGTTCAAATTCCGCGGGATCACGCCAGACAGGAGCTACACGCACTTTGAAGACAAGCCTTCGTTCGACGAAGTGAACGAGATCGCCAGCCGCTACTTGGATGAGTACACGACGGGCCGGCTCGACCGTCTGGATGTCGTCTATACGAAATTTGAAAGCGTGGCCCGCCAACATATCGTGATCGAAACGCTGCTGCCACTGACCGCGATCGGCACCGAGCCCGCTGCTAAGAGCATTAGCGGAACCAGTGGCCCCTCTGCGGAACCAGTGGGTCTCCAGCGGGCAATCTACGAATTCCTACCAACACCAGAAAGCATTTTGGAAGAAGTGGTCCCTGCCAGCTTCAAAATCAAGCTGTTTAAGTGTTTTCTCGATTCTGCGGTGAGCGAGCAAATCGCCCGGATGGTCGCCATGAAGGCCGCGACCGAAAACGCCGGCGATCTCATTCACCGCCTAAGCATGCAATACAATCGCGCTCGCCAAAGCCGAATCACTTCCGAACTTATGGATGTCATCGGCGGTGTGGAGGCGCTCAGTTAATCAATCGGTGACTTGGTGAGTATGTAGCTCATCATTCTGCACCAACTCGCATACATAATAACGCACTAAAAAACATGGCAACCACCATCACCAACAACGTCGGACGCATCACACAAGTTATCGGCTCCACCTTCGACGTTGAGTTCGCCGAGGAGCATCTGCCCGCCATTTACAACGCGGTGAAGATTGTCTCCGATCACAAGGGCGTGAAGATCAATCTTACGGGCGAAGTGCAGCAGCACCTTGGCGGCGGCCGCGTCCGTTGCGTTGCCCTCGGCAGCACCGATGGCCTGGTCCGCGGCCAGGACTGCATCGACACGGGTGAACCCGTGAAGGTTCCAGTCGGCAAGAATACGCTCGGCCGGGTGTTTAACATCACGGGCGAGGTCGTCGATGGCCGCGGTCCGATCGATGCTGACGAATATTGGCCGATTCACCGCCAGCCACCCGCGCTCGCCGATCTTTCTACGAAGACTGAGCTCTTTGAGACGGGCATCAAGGTTATCGATCTGCTCACGCCGTTCGTCCGCGGCGGTAAGGCCGGCCTGTTCGGCGGCGCCGGCCTCGGCAAAACGGTTATCCTCACCGAGCTCATTGCCCGCATCGCTTCGGCCCACGGCGGCTACTCCGTATTTGCCGGCGTCGGCGAGCGTACCCGCGAGGGCACGAGTCTGTGGCTGGAAATGCAGGAAGCCAAGATCGGCGATACCGGCCGCAGCGTCATCGATCAAACCTGTATGGTGTTCGGCCAGATGAACGAGCCGCCTGGGGCCCGCCTCCGTGTCGCGCTCTCCGCTCTCACCATGGCCGAGTACTTCCGCGATAAGACGGGCGCCGATACGCTTCTGTTTATTGATAATATTTTCCGCTTCTCGCAGGCGGGTAGTGAAGTGTCCGCGCTGCTTGGCCGTATGCCCTCGGCTGTCGGTTACCAACCGACGCTGGCCACCGAAATGGGGGCACTGCAAGAACGCATCGCCTCGACGACCCGCGGGGCAGTTACATCCATTCAAGCGGTGTACGTGCCGGCCGACGATCCGACCGATCCTGCTCCGGCTACTGCATTCAGTCAGCTTGATGCATTTGTCTACCTTGAACGCTCCATTTCCGAAAAAGGTATTTATCCGGCCGTCGATCCGCTGGCCTCCAATAGCCGAATTCTCGATCCACAGTACGTGGGGGAGCGTCACTTCAACTGCGCCCGGCGTGTACAAACGATTCTGCAGCGCTATCGTGAACTGCAGGATATTATCGCAATCCTCGGCGTCGATGAACTAGCCGAAGAAGACAAGCTCGTCGTTCACCGCGCCCGGCGCCTCGAACGATTCCTCTCGCAGCCGTTCTTGGTGGCCGAAGTGTTCACCGGCAAGCCGGGCGAGATTACGCCGATCGCTGACACCATCCGCAGCTTTGAAGAAATCTGCGACGGCAAGTGGGACCACCTCTCCGAAGATGCGTTTATGTATGTCGGTTCCATCGAGCAAGCCGAAGCCCAATGGAAGAAGCAACAGAAAAAGTGACGAATGAGAATTCGACCTTCTTCATTCGGATTTCATCATTCTTAACATGATTCCGTATTGCAAATAGCACACGCAACATGGCCGACACTCACTTCACATCTGCCTTCGTTCTGCGGTGCATCGTCGTCACCCCTGAGATGACTGTGCTCGATACGCCGTGCGAGTTCGTTGCCCTGCCGCTGTTCGATGGCGAAGCGGGCATCGCGCCCGGCCGCGCGCCGCTCATTGGCCGGCTTGGTTATGGCGAGCTCCGCGTTCGTCACGGCAGCCAGACGATGCGCTATTATGTGGACGGCGGCTTCGTGCAAGTCGCCGACAATGTTGTCTCGGTCCTCACGAATCGCGCCGTTCTGGCAACAGCACTGGATTCTGCTGCCGCTCAGCAGCAACTGCATGCGGCTATCTCAAGCCCGGCCTCCGGTGCTGCCGAGTTAGCCATCCGCGACCGACAAATCTCCCAAGCTCGCGGTCAGCTACGTGTGGCCAGCAGGGCTTAAACTTGCTGGTACCGGTCACGATTTGAACTACGGAAATGAGGGGACGCAGCGCTAAATTGCGTCACCCCCGCGTTCACCCGTTCGAATACGAATGCAGTCATCAAGCGGGAGGACAAATATCTTGCCGTCGCCGATTTCGCCCGCCGAACCCGTACGCCCTCCCTTGACGATCGCGTTGATCGTCGGTTCCACAAAGCTGTCATTCACGGCAATCATGAGCTGCACCTTACGCAGCAGATTCACCGTGAATTCATTCCGCTTATACAGCACCTCGGTCTGCCCCTTCTGCCGACCAAAGCCCTGGCAGTCCATGATCGTGAGCCGTACGACCTCTACTTCAGAAAGGGCCTTCTTGACGTCCTCCAGCTTGCTCGGCTGGATGATGGCGATGATGAGTTTCATATATCCGTGATGCTGGATGTCAGAGGATCGATGCTGTAGGGCTAATAACTATCCAGTATCCAGAAACCAGCATCTAGCATCCAGCCCCAGAGACGCCCCGGCTTGGGCAGATTAAAGGCGGAGAATCCACCCAAGCCATTGGGGCATCCTTCTGGCTCGATGGGCGACCGACTTAGCAGCCGTCCGCAAATGAGTGCGCATTAAAAAATGCCCAGGCTCGGCGCTCCCAGGCGGAAAAGAGCGCTCGAACCTCTGTGGGCATTCGGTTGGCTTCGTACTAAGTTGTCAGGCCATCGCCAATTGGCGATCTTCTTAGAGAATTCCCTTGCAATAGCCCTGCAAATGGCTTAAAAAATGCCCAGGCTCGGTGCTCCCAGGCGGAAAAGAGCACTCGAGCCATCGTGGGCATTCGGTTGGCTTGATGTTTGCGTCGGCAGGTGTAGGTTCCTTTCACACACCTCGCATCAACGCTGATCGCCGGAAGTCTCGAAATGCCCAGGCTTGGGCGGGCCAGGCGGAAAACCCGCCCAAGCCGGTAGGGGCATTCGGTTGGTTTGTCGCTTCGCATCCCTGCGTTGGAATTGTTTCCGTTACGCAGGTGAGTGAAAGCAATGCACGTGCCAGATGCAATTGCGTGTTCGGAACTGCGCCCTTTGTCTCTGCTTAAGTCTTTTTGGGGACAGATATTAGCGCGCCAAGATTTCTGCAGTCCGTAAAATCGAGACTCGTTCTACGCATCTCGCTGCCTGAGGCGTAAGCAGGTTCGTCCACATATTTGGGCAACAAACCGGCGCGATTGGAGTTGCTTGCGATCCGGTGCCCGTCCCACAAAAAAACCGGGGACTGCCTTGAGGCAGCCCCCGGTAAAATGGGAGGGTTAGGTTGTTGACTCTATGTTGTGCCGTCAAAGTTAGAACGTGTAGATCGCGTCCATACCAAAGATGACCTTGCTGAATTCTCCTCCAGCTGCATTCTCAATTGTTTGTTCAGCAGGACACCAATTGAACTTCACTTCGGGGCGGATAATCAAGTTGGCACTCGCCTGGTAGTTGACGCCGGTGGTGACTTCGTAGAACGAAGTGCACTGGCCATCGACTTGGTTGCTCTTCCACCATTCCGCACGGGTGCCCCACTTCCAGCAATCATTGATGGTGTAGAACAAGTAGTTGTTCACGCCATAGCTCTGCCCGTCAAACGTAGCAGTCGAATTGCTGCTCGTATCAAGCAGGTCGGATTGGAGCACATACTCCCACTTACTGCTCAGCGTGAAGTCAGCCACGACGCTGTGCGAATATCCATCGCCGCGCCAGCCGAGGTCGCCGGCCGTGCAGATGTAGGTGTACTTCGCGCAGTTGTTCGCCGTGTAGGTGAAACCGCCGAGGAAGCTGTTGCCATTATCGAACTGGTCGAAACCGGTGTCCCAACCCAATGTCCAGCCCGCGTAGTAGGTCATGCAATCGTTGGCCTTATACGTGCCCAATGCACCGGTATGGGTAAACGGCTCACTGTTGAACATTGTGTACGAGTGGCTGTAGAAGAAGTTGCCGGTAGCGGGAATCACTTCATAGCCAATCAGCGTGAAAAAGTGACCAACCTTGACGTTCAGGTCGCCCTTGGCAAATTCAGCGTACGCTTGCGGCAAAGCCCAACCGTACGAGCCGTGATCCCACGAGTTGTCGTAACCTTGTGGATTCGGGAAGCCCGAGTTGCCGAAGGCTTGCGTCTTCTGGGCGTCGACACCGTAGACCATGTCGAATCGGTAGCCGCAATCCCAGCAGCAGGAGTCGCTATCGGCCAACTTCTCGACGTAGAACCACGCTTGGTCGAGGTTCAGTTCGTTCGGGTTATCCCAGAACGAGAGCAGGTCGTTATCGTGGAACGATAGCGGGTCGTTGTTGGTGTAAAAGCCGGCCGCGATCCAGCCGCCGTAGGTGACGTCGGTGCAGCACGGGGTCAGGTGCTTTTGCAGCGTGCAGGGATCGCCGTAGTCGCAGCAGCAGCAGAATGGCCAGCAATTGTCGATGCCGAGCGTGCACCAATCATCGCCGCAGCAAGAGCCGCAGCCGACTTCGCTGCCGCAGCTCGTATCGCAGCCGCACGATGGTTCGCAACCACAGGAGGGTGCGCCACACGTGGGTTGGCTGCAGCCGCAATCGCTGGCAGGTGCTTCTTTCGTTTCGGCGGCGGGGGCTTCGTCTTTCTTGTCGGCATCCTCGAAATAGGCTGCCATCGTGCCGCTGGCCGACGCGTCGGCTTGCGGAACTGCAAACTGCGGCTGAGCGGCCAGCGCGAAGCTGGTCCACATCAAGCCGGCGCCGAACACGGCGTAACTGGTCATAAGGCGTTTCATGATGGGTACTCCATTACAGGACGGATACGGATCGACTTGTCGCGCCTTGACCGCGAGAGGCTCGCGGCACAACTCGATCAGGAACCGGGATCACAAATTGGTGGGAAAGTAGGCGGGACGCGTGCGGGGCAATCCAAACGGAACCATCAGGCGATGGATTCCATGTCCAGAAGGTCTATCGGTCCTTTTCGGCTGCTAGCGTGAGTGTCACTGCGCTCACCGCAAACAGTTGCTCGGGGGTTGGTAGAAGATGTGTCGGTCTCGTAAAAGGTTTCGCCCACGCCGGCCGGCCCAGCGCGCCACCTAGGATGAGCGCGGTGGTTCGTCGGTGAGTTCGTCGAACAGCGCTCGTACAAATTCTTCGGGCACGAAGGGGGCGAGGTCTTCGGGCTTTTCGCCCACGCCGATATATTTTACCGGCAGTCCAACCTGTTGGCGGATCGCTACAACGACGCCGCCTTTGGCGGTGCCGTCAAGCTTGGCAAGAACGATTCCCGTGCAGTTTACGGCCTCGGTAAACTTTGACGCCTGGCTAATCCCGTTCTGTCCGGTCGTAGCATCGAGGACTAGGACCACCTCGTGCGGCGCCGCCGGGATTTGCTTACGAATGGCGTCCTGGATCTTCGTGAGCTCAGCCATCAAATTCTTCTGCGTTTGGAGCCGGCCCGCCGTGTCGACAATGCAGACATCGGCACCGGATTTGATGGACTCTTCGACAGCACGATAGGCGACGCTGGCCGGGTGGGCATTGGGCTCGCCGGTGACGATCGGCACGCCGAGGCGGTCGCTCCAGATGGTTAGCTGCTCGACGGCTGCGGCGCGGAACGTATCGCCAGCGCCGAGGAGCACCTTCTTTCCCTGCGACTTCATGAGCTGGGCGAGTTTGGCGATCGTGGTGGTTTTGCCGCTGCCGTTGACGCCGCAGACCATGATCACCGTCGGACCCGACTCGGCGAACTCAATGGGGGCCTCTGGCTGGGCCATCAGATCGCCGAGCTTTTTCTTCCAGGTTTCTACGACCTGCTCGAGTGTAACCACGCGACCGCGGAAGTTGGCGGCGACCTCGTCGACGATTTTTTCGACAGCGTCGTAGCCCATATCGGTCTTGAAGAGCAGCGCCCGCATCTCGTCGAGGAACGGCTGGTCGATGAGCCGGCCCTCGGCCTTAAAAAGGTCGCGGACATCAGTCTTCAGGATGCGGCCAGTCTTGGCGAGGCCTTGTTTGAGTTTGTCGAAGAGGCCCATGGCGGAGTTCGAGGGTTGAGGGTCTAGGGTCGAGAGGATTGGGGAGAAAGTGGATGGGATTTATGGGATAGTTGGGATTCGGAAGTGCAAAAGACAATTTTATGGGGTTGGGGGCTGCTCTGGAACGGGCGGGTTGGCGGGCGTCTTCTTTGTGGAAACCGTGGGAGTTTTTTGAGAGCATTGTTTGCCGTTGTGACCTCGTCTCCGATTTTGATCCTGAGTTTTGTCCCGTTCTTGCGAACTTGATTTTTGGGGGACAAAACTCACGAGATTGTCCCCGATGTGATTTGGAATTTGCCGAGAAAACAAGGGCGAATGGAGTAAGAAGTGGGACAATACTCCGGTACTGTCCTACGACTGCGCTGATGGCGGAAGGGGGCGTTGAATGAAAACGCCCCTTCTGGAACGTGATTTACAGGTTTTTCGGCCAGTGGAAACCGGATTTTTTGCGGCTCCCCGATCCGGTGCCTATAATCGCGCCCATGACTGTGGGAGTAGCTGCAATTTGCGAGGGTGGCGGGGCCATTGTTATGGCTGCTGATCGCCTTGTCACGCTTGGGCAAGCTAGCTTAGTCGTCGAACGGGAATCACCAAAACTTCAACGGTTGGACCAAACGTATGGTTAATGGTGACTGGAACCGTCCAGCGATATGAATTTGCATAGAGCGGCTCGGCGATGGCTCGCAACTGGTTAAGGGAAAGTCTAACCCATGCGATAGCGCGACGATTGCGAAAGGCGTGCCACAAAATTCGCCTAGAAATGATCGAGGAACAATGCACGCAGTCCGATCTTGGCATCAGCTATAAAAAATTCATCAAGAAATGTCTGGGGCCGCACACAAATCAGGTGATAGCCGAAGAATTAAAAAAAACGATCGGGCATCCGTTTGATATGCTGATATTGCTTGCCGGCGTGGACGCCGGCAACAGTCCGCATCTGTACGTGATAAGCGATACCGCGATTACCAGTTACATCACGCTCGGGTATGCGGCTGTCGGATGCGGAACGACAATCGCGACTACATCACTCGCGGATGACGGCAAAGGCTATTATCGAAGGTCCATTGCTGAAACAAGCTATCGCGTCTACGAAGCGAAACGGGCGGCGCACAAACCGGTCTTGTCGGAACCACGACCGACATGGTCATAATTCGGGAGTCGGATGATCCGCAAATTCTTGATGCACAGCGATTAAACGTGCTAAGCAGCAAGTATGACGCGAGGCATTTTAGGTACCGCGCTGACGAATGACGAAATCGCTGAGATTGATAATAGCCTGCGGCGGTCTACTTAGCGGCATTCTCTAGCAATTCTCCAAGGTTCCATATATGGTCGGATAATCCGCTCGCCATCGCCGGCGTCTTCCTGACTCACTGACACAGGTTGCGGAGACGCCGGAGCAAACGGTGTTCGTGCGCGCTTCCGTCGCTCCGTTGGGACTTTTGATTTCTTTTATGCATCGTCTTACCGTGGTTTATACCCCAAGCTATTAGCTACTGCCGCGCTGCGTCTTGAGTGGGGCCAATTCATGCGGTGCGGGTATTGATTGCCCGCCACGCTGCGGTTTGAGCAGAGCGGCGATTTGCGCGGCGTGGCTGTGTTGTTTATCACGCGTTGCAGCCGCGGTGCACTGCTGCTTTGGCTTTGTGGGACGGCGCAGTGAAGAACGCTATGGTTCAGTGCGTCGATCGACGCGTCCGGCAGGAATTGGCAGTCGCCGAAAACCGGTAGCAGTGCCTCACGTCCGCACGGAACAGCTAGTTACCGCTGTTGATTCAATCGATATGTACGTTTAACGCGGTTAGTCCTCGCGGACACGATCCTCTTCGTTGTCTGAATAACCCCATTGAGGAGGTCTACAACTGGGATGGAGCCAACGAGCAGGACCAAAGAGAATCAGGTAGCGCTTTGCTCATTGCTCTCGCATGGCCTCCATGGTTTCCCGCATTTCAGCTAGTCGTGCCCCCTAGTTGCTAGCTAGATTGGCACCTGCGCGAAGATGGGTTGGGCTATTCCTCCACCACGGACAAGACCTTGGCCACTTCTCCAAACATCGATCCGCAGCCGCCCAAAGAAAGTGCGACGGGTTTCGCGCTGCGATCGGCTTGCGCGGCGGTGCTGACTCTGATCGTGGGCGAATGGTTTCATATAGCTCATACCAATCTCGCTGTGTGGACCACACACATGGTAATGACCCAGGTTACGTTCACTTCCTTCCAAAAGGGAGAGAGCGGGCAGCAGGGCGCGGCTTGGGCATCGTGGGGGGATTGGTACTGCTGGTGGTGTTTCGCAATACACTCTATCTTGGATTTGTGTTTGAATGCCTGGCGCTGCTTGTCTTCTTTTACGTTTTCTTTTGCAACCGGCTGGCCTACACGTTTTTGAACGCCGGGTTGTATCTGGCGCGTGATCATGCACATTGGCCGCGCCGATCCTTCGGCCGCGACGCCGGAAGGTGCGCAGCCTGTTTCTGGCTGTCGTGGTCGGCGTTGTCGTGGCAGACCTGGTGAGCTGGATCAGCGGTGCGGAACGTGACCTGTCGATTCAAGCCGGCGGCGAACCATTTTTTCCCGTCAATCGCGAGCACCTTGCCCATAGCATCGCGCTAGTGGCAACAGTCGCCCTTTCGCAACTTGTAGTGACCTACTTCGATTTGCCTACCGACGCGACGTTGATTTCCGTAATGATTCTTACGATTGTGCCCGACATGCACGCGCTGTTGTGGAAGGGCGAACTCCGATTGCTCGGAGCGGCGATGGCGATGACGTACGCCCTCTTCTCGTTCCTATTAATGATACGATTGCCGCACTTCCCGCTGCTGGTGGCGCTGCTTTTCCTGGGCTCCTATCTTGCCTCTTATCTGGCCCGTACCGGCGGCGACTGGGCGTACGCGGGCGTGCAAATGGGGCTCGTGTTGCCGATGATTCTCATCGAGCCGGCGAGCGACTTCGGATCGATGAAGTTCGGCATCGCTCGGTTGGAAGGCGTGGTGATAGCCTTGAGCTGCGCGATCGTCGTATTTTCGGTTGCGTCAGCCTATACTCGTTCGGTGCCCGCGGCACCAAAATAGACTTCGTTTTGGTTGCTTGATTACTCCCGCGAGATTGCATCGTCATCACAGGTAATAAAGCCAGCTCACGATATGGTGCAGCACTCGGGTCAACGGCCCCAGCACGACGGTCGATTCGGTATAGACCGAGACGCAGGCCGTCATGCCAACCCGCATCGGCACATCCTCTGGATTATCCAGTTCGAACCGCACTTGGAATCGCTGCGCCGGCGGAATCCAAAACGTTTCGTTCGCAACCAGCGGCAGCATCCCGTCGGGTATGCCCTGCCCTTGCGCGACGCCCGAGCCGATGTTTCGCACCCTGGCTAGCCACAGTCGGCCAGGCATCGCTTGAAAGGAAATCAGCGCCGGTTGGCCGGGACGAAGGTTTTCCAGCGATCGTTCGCGAAAGTTGGCTACGACCAGCGCCGTGCTTGTGTCGATGCACGTCATTACGGCTTGGCCCGTATGGGCGTAGGCTCCGACGACCAGTTGCAGATTGGTAACGACGCCGTCGCAAGGGGCGTACACTTGGCAGTAACTCAGATTTAGCTCGGCATCGTTCAGGCTGGCCTTTGCCTGAGCTACTGACGCATGCTCGTCGCCGATGCGAGCAGCCAGTTTTTGTTCGATATTCTTGACTTCGCTGGCCGACCGCTCCAGTGCTGCTTCGCTCGCCTTGAGCTTTTGCAACGCGTCGAGGTACTTTCGCTCAGTCGTCGACTTTTGCTTATAAATAGCTTCTTCTTGTCCGTAGACGGAACGAGCGTACTCGGTTTCGGCGGCAATCTGACGCTTATCGGCCTGAGCGGCAGAGAGCTGGGCTTCGAGTTGCTTGATCTCGTACTGAGCCTCGACGTGCTTCGCGCGGAGCAGATTGACCTGGTATTGAAACGGACGCGGATCGATTTCAAAAAGCAGATCGCCCTTCCGAACTCGATCACCCTCCGCCACGTGGACGCGCGTGACCTGACCGCCAACTTGCGGCGCAATCTGCACAACGTGTGCTTGCACGTAAGCGTCGTTGGTGAGCGGCGTGTAGTGATCGGCCCCGACGAAGTAAGCGACCAGCAAGACGATCAGCACCATCAACACGATAAGCCAGAATCGGAACGAAGTGCGCAAACCGTAGACTGTTCCCATCCATCGCGCAAGCGCGACGAACCGCCGCTCGGTGGTTCCGCGGTGGTTTGCGTCGTCATTGTGAACACTCCTTAACGGTCACAGCCAGCATGTCGATGAGGCGTCAACCGCCCTCCTGTACGGTTAGTTGCTCGAGCAACCAACTTTGATCATTTCCCATCGCATACTGTAATTGTGCTAAATCGGTAAGGTAGCTGTACACGGCCGTCGTATAGGTAGTTTGTGCGCGAATGAGCGCGGTTTGAGCGTCAACCATATCGGTGGGCGTGGCCGTTCCGTTGTTGTACTTGACGGTCGTGAGCCGCAAGTTCTCCTCGGCCTGGCCGATCGTGGTTTTGCCCAAGCGGATCCGCGCCAAGTCGGTGTTGATGGCCTCGTAGCTGACGCGAACCTGGAGCGTCACCTGATCCAGGATCGACTGCAACGCCGCACATGCTGCGCGAATTTCAGCTTCGCTATGGCGAACTTCGCCACGGAGCGCACCGCCGGTGTAGATTGACTGGTCGATGTGCAAACCGACGCCTTCGATCCAACCGTTGAGCGTGCCCGAGGAGGAGTCGCTACGAATGACGGAGCCGCGCATGAATATCCTGGGGAGCAGTTCGCCGCGCGCCGCCTCCAGGCCGTGCCTCGATTCAGCAACGGCACGACGTGCCATGGAGATTTCGTGGCGCGAGCTGGCGGCGATTGCCAGGCACGACTCGATCGGCTCTTTGAAAGCTGGCTTGCCGCCGATCGGCGCAATCTCGACCGACTCTGCGGCGGACCGTCCCAGCACCACGTTCAGCGTCGACTCGGCATCGCGAATCGCCTGGTGAGCACTGAATATCTCTTCCTGAATCTGCGCGATTTCCACTTCGGCTCGCAGCACGTCCTCGCGGTCGGCATCTCCATTGACGAAGCGAGAATTCGTGTCGTCGAGGACCGAAGTCGCTCGCTGTAAGGCCTCGTTGCGCACTTTCAAGTTCGCCTGCGCGGCGAGCAAGCGAAAGTACGCCTGCGCGGTCTCGAAAGCGATCGTCTGCCTCGCACGCGACAGCGCCAGCGCCTGAATTCGTTCGCGTTCAACAGACTGGGCGTAGTGGCCCTGAGTGCGCCCGAAATCGTAAAGCGTCCACTGCACGCCGGCCTCCGCGATGACGAAATCCTTCACGCCGGCGTTGAGCGAAGCGGGCACAAACGAGCCACCCGGCAAGACCGGCGCACTGAAATCCGAATAACGAAAGCCCGTGCCGATTTGCGGCAGGAACGGCGCGTAGGCGATGTCGACGTCGGCGCGGGCACCGCCGAGCCGCGCCATCTCCTGGCGGAGTCGAGGATTTTGCGCGAGCGCGATGGCGATGGTCTCATCCAACGTCATCACTTCGAGGCGCTCCGCCTCCGGCAGCGGAAGGGGCTCGGACTCCGCCACGGGAATTGCATTGGTCGGGATCAGCACGACTTCGCTCCGATCCTCGAGCCGAGGCGCGGCCGGCGGACCCTCCGTTGGCTCTTGGTATTTTGTCTGCTGACACGCGCCTGCGTCGTTGGAATTCGCCTGACGACACTCGGCCAATTGGATGTCGTGCTGCGCAGGAGCGGCCGCAAACGGTGGCGGCGCGGAGTTTTGTTGACCTGAGCGTCGAGGGTTGCGATCGGCAGCCGGCAGCAGCGACCGCGGCCAGCAGAAGGATCGCCCACGGCCGGCGTCGACGTGATCTGACTTTGCAGCGATGCAGCCGGGCCATGGCAGATCAATGAGTGAAGTGGAATGGCTATGCGCAGGAACGGCCTGGCAAACGCGGATAGTGCGCCACATCCATTTTCTTCGACGCAGATCGTCCAATCGCTCCATAGCTAATGTCTTCGCAAGCAGGGACACGATTGCTAGCGGCGGCGGACAGCGCGGTTCAGGGAGGACCAAACGTGAATTAAGTGAAGGCACTTTCTCTTGGGAAAACGCCCAAAGAAACGCCGGCGGAGCTCGCATTCGCGGGCCCGACGGTATTCCCATGTCCGAACACGAACAGCCGCCGAGCCCGCCGTCCTGGCACGCTACGGGGATGGCAGCAGCGACCCGGCATCAAGCTCCGTAGCTGAGACGTACATTCGATCGACTTGGGCGTCGACAAGGCGCGCCGTGCGGACCGAAGCGGTGCCTTCCGTCATACCGTATGCCAGCACTGGCACAAGCAGATTGAACAGCGCCGAGCCGAAAATCGTCCAACGCCTCGTCGAACTCGTAGTCTTTCACCCCCCGGCTGATCAGTGTTTCGTGCCAGGCGGCAAATACCTCGAGATGATGCCCGTTACGCTGCGAGGCCGGCTCACTTCCACCCAAGAGCCGCGTTGGGTCGGCAGCAGCCATGCTGCGAGTCGCTAGTTGCCAGTCGAGAATCACCACGGCGTCGCTCGACTGTGGATCGCCAAACATTAGGTTGTCAGCCCGCAAATCGGCATGCACCAACGACGATGGCCGTCCCGCCAGTCGCTCGGTCAGCCATTTGAGGTGACGCAGCACCCCCTCGCCCAGCGCGAGTCCCTCACGGCCCAGCCGCACCTCGAACTCACGGGCAAACCCGGGCCAGTGTTCTTCGTAACCGGCAAACCAGAATGGATCGTGGTCCGGCAACCACTCGAGCGCGGCGAGCTGATCGTTGTTCCAGTACGCTGCGTGGACTCGGCCTATCTGCCGGGCGGTGGCAATTACCTCATGATGAAGCATGCCGCGGACCTGATCGCCGCACGTCAATTGCGTGAGATCCTCCATCACCAACACGCTGCCGTCGAGGCCAGCATGCGCATAGTAAACCTGCGGTACTCGTACATCGACACTGCCAGCCACGTCGCGGTAAAAAAGAGACTCCCTCTCGAAAGCGCGGGTATTCCGCTCGGTATCTCGGAACACGCCTGCGGCAGGCTCCAGTTTGACCACCACCGCAGCAGGCCCACCCGCGGCTGCATCGTCGTAGGTTAGGTCAATCGCGGCAACCGAAGAGAGAAACCCCTTACTCTCGCCGATTGGCCGCAGCGAGATGGCAATGACTCGCTGCGAAGAAATCACTCCGGCCGAACGCAGCACGTCGTCAATCCACGCAGCCGAAATCTCGCTAACATTTTGAGGAGTCGCCGACAGCATGGCTTAATTTTCAGGGATCAAATGACAACGCCACGTCGCATATCCGACCTTATGATATGGCGTCACTCGCATTGCTGCCACCGGTTGCCGCAATTTGCTTTGGACTTGAAATTATTGGTTTGCTAGGACGGGTCGACGTAAATCTAGCCGTGTCATCAGGTTCTCGGACACCGATGCATCTCAACTTATGTTGAACATCAAAGTGCCATCAAACGCCAAAAGCCGAGTGTATTGGCGTCACAAAGATTGGCTGCCCAGGCTTCGATCGGCACTAGCGAGCTTATGTCGACGCGTTGCGGCTTGAGCGGAACCGTTTCATACGATACGGGTGAGTTGCTTGTCTCGCGTAGCGGGCAGCTCGGCGGCACGCGGCGTCTACGAACCGGTGGGTTCCACCGTCGGCAATGGAGTGGAACCGGTTGTGAACTTCACGCGTCAGCGAGTCGATGGCGCACGGTGCGAATGGGCCTATTCAGCAGGACGCAGAATGCCGCGAGGGAAATCAATAACAAGGTGGCTGGCTCCGGGACGGCGACACTCGCGTTCGCAATCGCGCCGCTGCCGGCGGTTTGGCCGAAGTGGGCGCGCCATTGGTCGAATTGTGCTTGACCGATTGCGCCGCCAATCGGGTCGTTCAGTAAAACATTGTTGGTGCCTTCATTCTCGCGCCAGACAATATAATCGGCGGCATCGACGATGCCGTTGCCGTTGTAGTCACCCGGAATGGTGGCGGCTGCATCAGAGCTTACCAACACGATGTGCAGTGTCGACCTAAACTTAACCTGGGGCGCGCGCGGTGAGAGCCGCTTGGTGTTGTGTTGATTGTAAGGAACTTCAAATGTTCGGACGGGCGTTCGACTGGCTGGTGGGAAAGTGGCAATGGCCGTATGCCGCGCTGTTTACCGCATGCTTTCTTGGGTTGCTTTCGCCGCTCGTTTTTCATTTTGCCGGCATTCCACTCGGCCTCATCTATCTGCAACTACCAATCTACATGCTGCACCAGTATGAGGAGCACGCCGGCGATCGCTTCCGCTTGTGGGTCAACGCGATGATTGGACATGGCCGCGACGTGCTCACTCCCCTCGCGATCTTTTGGATCAATTCGCTGCTAGTGTGGGTGCTTGACCTCGTCGCACTGTACCTGGCGTGCTTTGTCGATCTTTCGTTGGGGCTGATCGCCATCTACTTGCCCGTGGTCAATGCGTTCGGACACATCGTGCCGGCGGTTGTCAAACGGCAGTACAACCCGGGGCTGTTGACGAGCGTCTTGCTGTTCGCGCCGGTCGGCGTGTGGAGCATCTTTCTTGTGTCGCGGGCGGCGGGCAGCAATCTTCAGGCCCACTTGTTGGCTTTAGGAGTGGCGATCACCGTGCATGGCGTCATCATTGCCCATGTGCGGCGGAGGATTTCGTACTTATCGCGGGCGGAAGCCGGTGCTCTGGAGGTCACAGCGAGTCAAGGATGTTGAGATGGGCCGTCGTAAACGACCACAGCTCGCCGCATTGAACGAACGATCCCTCACCCAACGTGCTCCCCGGCCGCAGTCGGAATGATGCCTCGCGCGACTCCAGCAACTCGATCCAATCTGATATGCCCTCGCCGGTCTTGGCCGAAACTTCGAGAATCGTCATACCGGGGCGGACCGCAGCAATGTTTTCGAGTGCTGCACCGCGATCAAATTCGACCGCCTCAGCCAGATCGATCTTGGTGATGATGGCCACATCGGCCGTGTTGAAAATCGTCGGGTATTTCAGCGGCTTGTCCTCGCCCTCGGTGACGGAGAAAAGCACCGCCCGCACCGCTTCACCCAGATCGTACGTAGCCGGACAAACCAGGTTTCCGACATTTTCAATGAATAGAAAATCGAGCTGGTCGATTTGCCAATCGTCCAATGCCTTTCGCACCATCTCGGCCTCGAGATGGCAGACAGTGCCGGTCACGATCTGCTTCACGGGAACCTCTGCCCGCCGCAGCCGGGTGGCGTCATTTTCCGTGGCGAGGTCGCCAACCAGCGCGGCGACCCGGTACTGGTCGCGAAGGCGCATCAAGGTCTGCTCCAAGAAACGCGTCTTGCCGCTGCCAGGACTGGAAACCAGGCTCGCAACGCAAGTACCCGCCTCCCCAAACCGGTCGCGCAGCGCGTGGGCGACGACGTCGTTCTCCTTGAGAATCTTCGTTCGAACTTCGACCAGCCGCGTTTGTCGGTTCATGCGTCGAATTCCAAGGCTGACATTTCCAATTCTTGACCACCGACCAGCCGTGCTGCTGGCGCACCGCAATCGCGACATCGCAACGATTGGTTCGATTCAGCCGGTTTCTCAGCGGCACACGCCTCGCAGTATATCATGATAGGCATTTCTTGGACGACCAAGCTGCAATTCTTAAGCTCAGTACCTTCCCGCGCCAAATCGAATGCCGATTGGAGTGCTTCAGGAACCACACCGGATAGCGGCCCAATTTTCACATGGACAGCCAGCGGCCTCGCTTGGCGGCGCCCCGCTTCTTCCGTCGCAAGGTCGATGAGGCTCATGGCGATGGAAAGCTCGTGCATTACATGCGCTGAATCTTGAGGTAACGAATAAAATCAGGAGCGTAGTAATTAGTTAATGGTCGCCGCAACAAAACCTGCCACCGCTGCCGCTTCAAGTATGGTAGTCGCGGCAATGGTCCTAGTGCAGTTTCCTCATGCGAATCGCAACTTGTTATCCCCCTAACAAATTCGCGGCAATTGTTCTCCTGACAACATACTGACGACGCGTTCACCACCCACGAGCGAACGCATCACCACCATGCCGGCGTGATCGTCGACCACGTCGCCGATCACTGCTGCGTTGCGGCCAAGCTCATGCTTGCGCATGACATCGACCAACCGATTTGCATCGACGGCCGGTACGGCGGCTATTAACTTTCCTTCGTTGGCCACATAAAGCACGTCCAGCCCCAGCATCTCACATGCCGCATGCACTTCGGGTCGGACAGGCAGAGCCGACTCGTCCAGTTTGATTCCTACTCCCGAGGCAGTTGCCATTTCGTTTAAGGCACTGGAGACACCGCCTCGAGTCGGATCGCGCATGGATCGTATCGACGGACATGCTTCCAACATCGTTTGCGTTAGACCAGACAAGGGCGCCGTATCGCTTTCCAAAACGGTTTCGAATTGGATCCCCTCCCGGACCGACATGATCGCGATCCCGTGATCGCCGATCGTGCCAGAAACAATGATCTTGTCGCCGGGTCGGGCATTGCGGATCGAAAGTCGACGATCGTGGGGCACCCGGCCAATGCCCGAGGTGGTAATAAACATTTGGTCGCCGGTGCTGCGATCGATAACTTTGGTGTCGCCAGTGACGAGCGTCACACCGGCCACGTCACAGGCCTCGCGCATCGACTCGACGATTCGTCGCAAATCGTCGAGCGGCAGGCCTTCTTCGAGGATGAACGCGGCCGAAAGAAAAAGCGGGATGGCCCCGCCGACCGCCAGATCATTCACCGTGCCGTGGACGGCGAGCTTGCCGATATCGCCTCCCGGAAAAAACAAGGGGCGCACGACGAAGGAGTCGGTCGTGAATGCCAATCGCGGCGCCGGCGAACCATTTTGACTGTAGCTTTTCTCTGAAATGTCGCCAAGCAGATTCAGCGTGGCCTGATCTTCAAGTGCATTTAACACGTCGTTGCCGTAGGCTGGCAAAAAAAGCCGCTGTATGAGTTCCGCCGTCAACTTTCCGCCGCTGCCGTGACCGAGCAGCACATGATCATAATTCGACACCGGCATTGGGCAGGAGCCAATAATTTCGGTACAGTCTTGACCCGTTGAGCTCATCGTTGGTTATCTCGGGCACCGAGTTGAACGAGTTGCTGTTCCGGACCGGGTTGCGGCGATTGGTGTGATTGCTTGCGGAACTCCAGATGGCGGCCATATGCGTAATACGCGGCGCACGCACCTTCGGAAGAGACCATCGTGGCGCCCAATGGCGTTTGGGGCGTGCACCGTGTCCCAAATGCGGGGCACTCGTGCGGCTTCTTCATTCCGCGGAGCACCTGACCGCTGATACACTCGTCTGACTCGCGTGTCTTAATATCATCCACCTCAAATAGCCGCTCAGCATCGTGATCGCGATATGCGTAACGCAGGCGGTAGCCGCTTTTGGGAATGAGTCCCACGCCGCGCCATTTGCGGTCGCAGATTTCAAACACGTCTTCAATTAACGCCCGCGACTGTGGATTTCCCTCCCGTCGGACGGCGCGGGCATATTGATTTTCCACGCGCACCGTACCCGCTTCGAGCTGGCGTACTGCCATCAACACGCCTTCGAGCATGTCGACCGGCTCGAATCCGGTGATTACGACCGGCACCCGATAAAGGCTAGCGATCGGTTCGTACTCCTCATAGCCCATGACGGTGCAGACGTGCCCCGGACCAAGAAAACCCTGCACGCGATTGCCAGGCGCCTGCAAGATCGCCGTGATGGAAGGAGGCACCATCACATGCGACACAAGCACGCTAAAGTTTTTCAGGCCGCGCTTGTGTGCTAGCCATACTGCCATCGCGTTGGGCGGCGCTGTTGTTTCGAAGCCGATCGCAAAGAAGACGACGTGCTTGTTCGGGAACTTCGCGGCCAAATTCACAGCGTCCAGCGGGGAGTAAACGACGTGAACGTCGCTGCCACGGCTTTTGAGCGAGAGCAAATCAGCACGCGATCCGGGAACGCGAAGCATGTCGCCGAACGAGCAAAAGACGACATCCGGACGTGAGGCAATTGCATGTGCTCGGTCGATCATCTCCAACGAGGTAACGCATACGGGGCAACCCGGGCCGTGCACGAGCTCAATTTCCGGAGGCAGCAGTTCGTTGATTCCGTACTTGACGATCGTATGCGTTTGGCCGCCACACACCTCCATGATTACCCAGGAGCGGGTGGTGACCGCTCGAATCGCTTGCTGCAATTTTTTGGCCGCCGTTGGGTCCCGATATTCATCTTGGTATTTCATCGAATAATCCCCGCGACGATGCGAGTAAGTGACTTCACAAAAGCTCAAAGGGTCGCGTACCTCGATCGTTCGACCGGCTAGCTGCTATCCGCTATGGCTTATGCCTCCGTTTGTTCTACGCGGAGTTCTTCTAACTCATTTATGCGCTCGAGAAACGCGAACACTTGCTTGGCCTCCTCCTCGTCGATCACTTGAAGTGCGAAGCCGACATGAACCAGGACGTACTTGCCAGGTACAGCATCTGTCGTGTGTTCAAGGCACACACGTTTGAAAACGCCACCAAAATCGACTTTGCCCATGAGCAAGTCGTGTTCCTCGTAAGTTTCAACCACTTTGCCGGGAATGCCGAGACACATAATTTCTGCTTTCAGGCTGGAGCCAAAACGGCGGATGATGAAGGCGTCGCCGTCGCATGACCAGGTGAACTAGGTTGAGAATGGCGAGGACAAGTGGCGGCGACGGCGAGTTGGCCAAGGCTCAGGCCACCATCGTTCGGTGGCACGAGTCGGTGGCGATAGACTCGAAATCCAGCGCCCGTGAGACTTTGATTTACTTCCCTTGTGACCAGTACGTTCATAAAGACGCCACCGCTGAGCACGATTGCGTCTAAGCCAGTCTGGTCGGCGATGTGACGACAGGTGTCCGTGACGATTGCCACCAGTGTCGAATGAAAGCGGCGGGCGATTCGGTTCGCGTCCACTTGGTGTTCTGCATCCTGTGCGACGGCCTGGATGAGCGGGCGCGTATCAATGACAGCGGGAAGTTGTGACTCGACAGGGGTTTTGAGCTCAAACGGATAGACTGCGTCTGGGGCGACATCCGAAGCAAGCCATTCAAGCTCGACGGCCGCTTGGCCTTCGTAGGTAACGTAGTCGCGCACGCCTGCAATCGACGCCACCGCATCAAACAGTCGCCCGGCACTGGAAGTTAACGGCGAGTTGATGCGGCGAACCATCATCGTTTCGATAGTACAGAGTTTTGAGGCCGGGATGCGAGTTGTAAGAAGTGACAGATCACGCTCCGCATCTCGAAGCTGGGCAGCAGCGAGCCGCCAGGGTTCGGCCACCGCTCTGTCGCCGCCCGGCATGGGCACGTACCGTATGTGCGCCGCGCGGCGGAACTGGCGGTAGTCACCAACTAAAAACTCGCCGCCCCAGATAACCGCCTCGTTCGTTGCTTCATCGAGACCAAAGCCGGTCCCGTCAAACGTGACGCCAATCACGGGTTCGTCGAGGCCGTTCTCGGCCATGCAGCTCGCCATGTGTGCGTGATGATGCTGCACGGCAAGCGTGGGCACCTTCTCGCGGATTGCCCGTTCCCGTGCGTAATTGGTAGAAGCGTAGTCCGGGTGCAGATCATGCACAATGAGTTCAGGCGTGAGTTGAAAGAGTTGCTCGTACAAGCCGATGTCGCGCTCAAACTGGCGATATGCATCGAGATGGTCTAGATCGCCCAGGTGGTGACTAACCGTTGCGTGCTGATCCACCCCCAGCGCGAAGACGCCCTTCAATTGCCCGCCCACCGCCAGTAGCGGAAAATCACATTTGCGCGGGAGTGTTATCGGTTGAGGTGCATAGCCGCGGGAACGCCGCACAGGCGATTCCGATCCATCCACGACTCGTGTCACCGAGTCGTCACAGCGTACATGGATCGGCCGGTTGTGCCACAAAATGAGATCGGCAATGTCGTGCAGCCGGTCGACTGCATCCTCGTCCGAGTAGGCAATCGGCTCTTCGGAACGGTTGCCACTGGTCATTACCAATGGCACATTGCCGATCGCGTCAAGCAGCAGATGATGCAGCGGGGTGTACGGCAGCATTACGCCCAAATAGGGGTTGCTAGGCGCAACTTCGTTACAAACGAAGTCGGAAGCCGATGGCTGCTTTCGCAGGAGGACGATGGGGCAGCGAGGAGATTCGAGCAGTTTTTGCTCGTCTTCGGTCAGTTCGCAGAACTCGTGCACGCTGGCGATACTTCGAACCATGATCGCCATCGGCTTCTCATCGCGGTGCTTCCGCTGCCGTAGTTCGCCGACGGCATGCGGATTTTGGGCGCAGCATACTAAGTGGTAACCGCCAAGCCCCTTGAGCGCGCCGATATTACCTGCTTTCAAGCTGTCAGCAAAATAGCCGATTGGATCTTCCGTTTCGATCAGCTTACCAAGGGAATCGCATATCTCGAGCCGTGGCCCGCAGACTGGGCAACAGATGGGTTGAGCATGAAATCGTCGGTTCGTCGCATCCTCATACTCGCGACGGCACTGCGGGCACATCGCGAAATCGGCCATGGTCGTTCGCGGGCGATCATAGGGCGCACCGCGGATGATCGTCAGCCGTGGACCGCAGTTTGTACAGTTAATAAAGGGATATCTATATCGGCGGTCCAGCGGGTCAAATAACTCCGCGAGGCAATCGCGGCAAGTGGCCGAGTCGGCAGAGACGTAGACTCTCTCAGCTGAATTCTCCAAACTCTCATCGATTCGGAAGGACTGCTCGCCGCGCACAGACCGGTGCTGCCACGCAATTTCTGCAATTTTTGCCAATGCCGGCGGATTGCGCTGCAGCTCGCTGAGAAATTCCTTGAGGCACCGCCTATTGCCTTCAACTTCGATTTCGACCGCCCCCGACTCATTTCTGACGAACCCTCCCAATTGATATCGCACTGCCAAACCGTGTACGAAGGGCCGAAATCCGACGCCTTGCACCGTTCCCCGGACGGTTATCGCTCTACGTTCCACAAATAGACTCCTAGCCGCAGCCCACCTCGAACGCATTATATACGCAGACCGGGCCGGCAAAAAATGGGCCGGTGGCTGACCTCAACTTTAGGGTAAATGGCACTGTTATGTGTAATCGGAAACCACCATGGTCGCTCGTTGCACAACAGCGGCTGAAACCGAGTCGACATGCAATTACCCCACTACCCATCGGCTCGAAATTCATTTAACAATAGGGGCTACGCGCGAAACGGAGGAGGCGTCGGCACTAATTGGTTTGGGCAGTTTGATATCAAAGGGGTGGGGTCGAGCCCAGCAAAACCGGTAGTACGTCCATCTGGGGCTCACCTGGCGGCTCGACTCCACCACCTAACATGAATACCGCAATTTGAAGAGCGCTGCAGGGTTGAACACCGATATGACGTCCTCTTCCATCAGCGCGGCGACGCTCGGGAAACTTGGGCGATACGATACGCCATCGATTTGCAATGTGATCGAGCTGTTCGAAGTTCGGCCGAGCAGCACTGGATATATGGACGGCCGAATTCGGGCTGCATTTCCGGAAATGCCGCCCATGGTGGGGTTCGCGGCGACCGCCACATTTCGCTCGGCCTGCACGCCCGGCAAAGGAGCCTACGTGGCGCTGGAATCACAGGTCGAGCAATTCGCCGAGTTACCGGGGCCGGCCGTCGTTGTGTTTCAGGACCTCGATGACCCGCCGGTCGGTGCCACGTTCGGCGAAGTGATGTGCAGCACGTACAAGGCGTTTGGCTCAGTCGGTTTGATTACCAGCGGCGGCGGCCGCGATTTGCTGCAAGTCAAGGCGCTTGACTACCCGGTGTTCACCGGCCGGACGATTTGCTCGCACGCCTATTGCCAGACCTTGCACGTCGGCACGCCGGTGCGGGTGGGCGGGCTCAATATCGACTCGGGCGATTTGCTACATGGTGATGCGAACGGCGTGACCAATATTCCATGGGAGCTGGCAGCGGAAATTGCCGATGTTGCCGAGGAATTCATCGCCGCGGAATTGCACATTCTCGACTATGCAAAAGGGCCGGGACCAAAATCTATCGCCGAACTGAAGGCGCGCCGTGCGGCCATGGGCGAAGCCATCGCCAAGTTGCGGCGACGGGTTTCGCGGAAGCCCGGATAAGCGAGCGTCGTCCCACTGCGAGAAGTTTTTGTGTCGCAGATTGTCGTCATCGATGGTTATACGCTGAATCCCGGGGATAATCCGTGGACGCCGTTAGATGAATTGGGAACGCTGGCCGTGTACGATCGCACAGAGTCAGCGGACCTTCTCGGGGCGGCTCGCGACTCCGATGTCATCATCACGAACAAATGCCCCCTTTCCGCGGAGACAATCGAACAGCTTCCGAAGTTGAAATTCATCGCGGTCACGGCCACCGGGTACAATATTGTCGACGTGGCGGCCGCTCGGCGACGCGGCATTCCAGTTTCAAACGTGCCGGAATACGGCACTCGAACCGTCGCCCAGTTCACGTGGCGCTCATTCTGGAACTTTGCCACCATGTGGGACGACATGACGAGAGCGTGCGGGCGGGTAATTGGGCGAAGTCGCCCGATTTTTGCTACTGGCTCACGCCGCAGGTGGAACTTGCGGGCAAGCAGCTCGGGCTGATTGGCTACGGCCGCATCGGGCGGCAGGTCGGCGCGATCGGCGCGGCATTTGGCATGCGCGTGCTGGTGAGCGGCCGGGTGGGTAGTTCTCCGCCGCCGGACGCCGAGTCGGTGAAATGGATGACTGCTCAAGAGGTTTTCACCAGCGCGGATATTGTGAGCTTGCATTGTCCGTTGACCCCCGATACCAACCGCATGGTGAATCGTGAACTGCTTGGCCAGATGCGCCGAACTGCGTTTTTGATCAACACGTCGCGGGGCGGCCTTGTCAACGAGCCCGACCTGGCCGACGCGCTGTGCGCAGATCAGATCGCCGGCGCGGCAGTCGACGTTGTGTCGGAGGAGCCGATCAGCGTAGACAATCCCCTGCTCTCCGCTCCCAATTGCCTGATCACGCCGCACATGGCTTGGTCGAGCCTGGCCGCGCGCCAGCGGCTAATGCGGACCACCGCCGAGAACGTGGCCGCATTTCTGGCGGGCCGTCCGATCAATGTGGTGAATTAGTCGCGTGGCGAGCGGAGCGTTGGCGGCCGGGATTGTCGTAAATCCGGTCCTTATTTTTCGGGTGGCCGAATTCTTGCGCATTCAGCTTCCCTTGGCGGCGGTTTTAGGTTGTCATTGGCTTCTTGCGTTTATGCTTTGGTTGGATGCGTACAAAAAATGGAAATGATGGGCCCACAGGGTCCTCGATCGAGCGCACGCAAAGGGCGATCGCACCAGGCTCACCCCTGGAGCTAGCCGATTCCAACACGCTGGATCAACTCCCAACCGCCCGTCGTGGACTTTGCAATGGGGCCAAGCGCGCCGCGAAGAGTGTTCTGCCGCCAGAGGGACGTTGGGACGTTTGCAAGCGACAGACTGCGCGACGCGACCAGCCAGACTTCTGAGCGGCCACAGCCGAGCGGTCATTTCATGATTTACATTAGAACAGAACACGGCCGATTTCTAGCTGCTACGCGCTAAAAATATCCAAGTAAAGCGGCGGCCGAAAATTATACATTGACACGCTAAACGGTAAGCGATGCGCTAAGCCGCGCGGGTGCATAGAAGGACGCCGGTGCGTTTCACACCCAGGCCGCGAAAGGGATAGGTGAAGCGGGCGCCATGAATTGCTAGGAAGCAGCCGGTTCATTAAGTTGACGTGCGAAATGCGAATCGGTTTCATCTTGACTTCGCACCCCGCCAGCTTCGCACCAGTATCGCAACACGTCGGGGCAAAAATCAGCGTCGTTCGGCCAGCGGATCGTATCATCCTCAATCCGAAATTGGCGAAAATAATCCGGGTTCTTGAGTGGCTCGAAAATCGGTCCCCAAAGTGCGGGTGATAGATCGAGTCGCCCCACATACCCGTCGCTAAAGCGTATTTCTAGCTCGTGTTGCTCAATTATACGCGCGCTGCTGACTCGATTTAACTCAGGTGCGTTCATTGTCGACTATTCGAGCGGCTCGATTCTTTCCAAGGGTTGATGATTTCGCGCACGCGCCGATTGTGCGAGCAGCTCATTGCGATGAAGCTCAGCTCATTCGTCTACCAAACCGATTGCCTTGGTGGGTAGCCGGCCACGCAGAACATTAAGCGTACGTATATCGATTTCTGCGCGGTGCTCGCCGTACTTGGCGTGGAAGTGTGGCGGGTTATGGTCGCTCCAATACATCTCGATGATGATGCCATAAAACTCGCTGATTCGCGGCATGCTTACAATTCTACGACACAATGGCACAGGATCAATTGCAACTCCGCAAGCTATCTAGGCGAGGATGCCGTTTGCCACGTGGGCTTCTTCGACGCCGGTGAGTTTGGCGTCGAGACCGCGGAAGGGATACGTGAAGCGGGTGTGGTCGATGCCCAGGATGTGGAGCATTGTGGCGTGGAGGTCGCGGAGGTGGGTGGGGTGTTCGACGATGTTGTAGCAGAAGTCGTCGGTGCGGCCGTATTCGATGCCGGGCTTCACGCCGGCGCCGGCGAGCCAGATCGTGAAGCAGCGGCCGTGGTGGTCGCGGCCCATGTTGGCGTTGCCTGGAACGCCCTGGCTATAAACGGTGCGGCCGAACTCGGTGAGGAACATCACTAACGTATCTTCGAGCAGGCCGCGTTGTTTAAGATCGCTCAATAGGGCGGCGGTGGGTTGATCGACGTCGCGGCATTGGTTGGGGAGTTGGCGGGAGATTGCGATGTGCTGATCCCAGCCGCGATGATAAAGCTCGACGAAGCGAACGCCGCGTTCCAGCATCCGGCGGCTGAGGAGGCAATTCGCGGCGTAGCTGCCGGCTTTGTGAACATCCGGGCCGTAGGACTCGATCACGCTCGCGGGTTCGCCGCTGAGGTCGGTGAGTTCCGGCACAGAAGTTTGCATGCGGAACGCCATTTCGTAGGCATTGATGCGGGCCAGCGTTTCGGGGTCGCCGGTTTCGGCTTCACGGATATGGTTGAGTTGGGCGAGGTCATCGAGCAGCGCGCGGCGTTGGGGGCGGTCGGTGCCGGGCGGGTCGTTGAGATAGAGGACGGGGTTCGCGCCGGCGCGGAGGCCTACGCCTTGGTGCGTGGAGGGCAAGAAGCCGCTACCCCAGAGCCGCGAGAAGATCGGCTGGCCGGGGTTCTTGCCGGTGCCTTGCGAGATCATGGCGACGAACGTGGGCAGGTTTTCGTTCGTGCTGCCGAGGCCGTAGCTGATCCAGGCGCCCATGCTGGCGTAGCCGGGCTGCTGGTTGCCGGTGTTGAAAAACGTGATCGCCGGGTCGTGGTTGATGGACTCGGTGTACATCGATTTGACAATGCACATGTCGTCGGCGACGTTTTGTAGGTGCGGGAGGAGGTTGCTGATCCAGGCGCCGCTTTGACCGCAACGTCGGCCGGACCACATGGGAGCGACGACGGGGAAATGGGCCTGGCCGGCAGTCATACCGGTGAGACGTTGGTTGCCGCGCACCGAGGGCGGGATGTCTTTGCCTTGGTTCTTGGTGAGGGCGGGTTTGTAGCCGAACAGATCGACATGCGAAAAGCCGCCCGATTGAAAGAGGCAGAGGACGCGTTTTGCTTTGGGGGTGAAGTGGGGGAGGGAGGGGAGGCCTTGCGCGCCGTCCGCCGGGGTGAACCCGCCAGCTCGCTGTGAGGTTGCAAATGCAGTGCGGGCAAGGAGGGTGCTGAGCGCGGTGCTGCCTAGCGCACCGGCGGTAGCACCGAGGAAGGTGCGGCGGGTGGCGAGGTGGTCAGCCGAGTGGATCGGATTCATGGCAATATGTCCAGCTTCAGGTTGATTAATGTTCCATTGGACGCAAATCGTCGGGCCTTGGCAATCGCGAGGGGGTAGACTTGCCGTCAATGGACCAAAGCTCAAGTCCAGCTAGCGCGCCTGATTTCTCAAACACGAATGCGCCACATAGATGACCATCTTCCGACGAATACTCGTAGTCGCTTAGTATTTGCAGCGGTGCTCCTGGCGGAGGCGAAATGCCGTCGATGGCGAAATTGACACTTGCGCATCCGCAACTACAGCGTGAAACTACGTGCGCAGTATCGAGCTGCGGGAGGAATCGCCTTGCGGTTGGGAAACCGTTTTCTAGCATCCACTGGACCAGAACTTTTTCGTCCGGCGTAAGTTCGCGGTCATCGCTAATTTCGAACGATTTCATATCTATTGAGCCGACCGACGCTAGGTCACATATTCGAGATGAAGGTAAACGCGCCACGTTATTAATGCCGCTACGCCGAAGGCGTTACACACGGCATGATTGCATTGAGTGTAACACCTTCGGTGTAAGAAATCCTTTCGGGGGCCGTGTACCCAGCGTGCGCCGCTGGCGCGGCGACGCTGGGCTTTGGAGTGGAACGCCTTCGGCGTTGTTTCTTTTTGGGTATTTTCCATTCAACGGTTTGGAGCCCGACTGCGCAAGCAAGAGGCAATGCCGCCAACAACTCGCGAAAGCTCCGCGTCGTGTGCGATTTCATAGGCGGTCGGGGTCAAGCTCCTCGGTCAGACCTGCGCGGTATTCGGCCAGAGCTTCATTGGCCAACTTTGCCAGCTTGTCGGACGAACGGGCGATCGCGCGATCAAATTCATCCTCCGCGGCGATTTCGGCCAGCAGCCGGGAGGCGAGTAATTCTTGTTCGGCGGCGGGCAGCTTGGCCGCCTCGTCGAACGCTTGCTGAAGTAGAGCTGTCATGACTGTTGCTCCCGCTTTTCATTTTAACACATAATCATCGTTATATTCTTTTGGCGTATTGACGGATGAATCGTCAGCTTCGTGTGTCAGGCTGTGCAAGAAGACTGGTTTGTCAGGCTAAAGCCTGACCTACTTTAGTTGCGGGTTACGGTTTCGCTCAGGTTGAGCAGCAGCGAAGTGACTTGGGACCAGGCGGCGTGTTCGGGGGCGGGGATTTTTTGGTCGCGGAGAGATTCGCCAGCGGCGAGGTATTTTTGGGCGGCCGGTTCGTTGGCGGCGTAGCGGGCGCGTTCGCGGTTTAAGGCGCGCGAGAGGACAGCGAACTCGGCGGCGGTGGGCTGGCGGGAGACACATTCTTCGAAGGCCCAGCGGAGGCGGGCGGAGTCGTCGCCCGGGTGTTTCAAGGCGCGCTCGGCGAACGCCCGAGCGGCTTCGACGAACTGCGTGTCGTTGAGGAGCACGAGCGCTTGGAGTGGTGTGGTGGTCGTGGAGCGCGCCATCGCGCAGACTTCACGACTGGGCGCGTCGAAGGCGGACATATTGGGCGGCGGGACGGTGCGCTTCCAGAAGGTGTAGAGCGAGCGGCGATACAGTTTTTCGCCGTGGTCCTGGACGAATGTTTGGGCGGTTGCCGGCGTGCTGCCGTAGTGGCTGACTTCGCGCCACAGGTCGCCGGGGGTGTACGGGTTGACGCTGGGTCCGCCGAGGCGATCGACCAAGAGGCCGCTGACCTTGAGTGCTTCGTCGCGAATGAATTCGGCAGGGAGGCGGAAGCGCGGACCGCGCGAGCAGGCGGTTTTGGGGATCGCGCTCGGCACTGCTGGGCGAAGCAGCAGTGGCACCGGAAGCACTGGCAGAGCCAGTGGCACCCGAGGGGAGTGCAAGCTGGCGCGGACCGTTTGCCTCTGGCGAACGCCCGGCAGAGCCAAGATCTGCCGAGCTTTGTCGGTAGGTGGCGGACGTGACGATTTTTTTGACCGTGCGTTTGACGTCCCAACCGTAATCCATGAAGTCGACGGCGAGCCAGTCGAGCAGATCGGGATGGCTGGGGAATTGGCCTTGGGCGCCGAAGTCGGCGGGCGTGGCGACGAGGCCGGTACCGAAGAAGCTTTGCCAGAGGCGATTCACTTCGACGCGGGCTGGGAGCGGGTTCTCGCGCATCGTAACCCAGTCGGCGAGGCCGAGACGGTTGGCTGCGCGCCGGCGGGCGGCGGCGGAAGGATGGCGGGTGTGCCGGGATTTACTTTTTCTTTGGGCTGCGAGTAGTCGCCGCGATTGAGGATGTGGGTCTCACGCGGTTTTTCGGCGACATCCATGACCATTGTCGGGAATTGCTTGGTGAGGACATCGAGGCGTTCTGCGAGGTTGGCAAGCGCGATGCGGTCGCGTTTGGTGGCGTTGGCGTGGTCGGCGTAGTAAGCGCGGAGCGTTTGTTGTTGGTCGGAAGAGAGATTCGCGAATGCATTGGCGGAGCCAGTGGCACCCGAGGGGAGTGCAAGCAGGCGCGGGCTGTCTACTTCTGGAGAACCCCCGGCGGAGCCGGGGGCTTTCGGGCCGCCGGCAATCGTTGGGCTCGCAGTTGGTTCGATGATCGAGACTATTTCTGGTGGGAGGTCGCTGCCGTCGTCGGCGCCGGTCATCGCTTGGATTTCAAACTTGGCCGCGACGAGTTGGTCGCCGTGGCCGAAGTTGAGTTGGACGGTCATGTACGGAGTGGTGGCCGTGTCGATCGGCTTGGCGAACGTGACGGTGAGGTGCGTGGGGCCGTCGTGCGCGGCAGCGGGCGACCAGCCGTTTTTGTTGCGGGTGTCAAGAACGTTTTCAGGGCGCCAATCGGAAAGCCACGAATCGGCGGTGACCTTTTCCACTTCGCGCAAGCGGTTGAGGTTGACTTGGTCGCCGGGGACAGGGTCAGCACTGGCGGAGAAGGCGGAGAGGACGAATGTGCCTTTTTTGGACTGCACGTTCCCCGGTTCAGCGGGTCGCTGAAGCGACTCGGCCGTCGGCGGCGGAGTTGACGTCGATTTGGCAGGTAGCGTGCCATATCCCCAGCCGCCGTTGGGCGCTGCCGGGTCGGGATGGAAGACGACGCGGAGGCCAGTGATCGGCTTATCGAGTTTCGGGAGATGAATAGAGACGTCATACGCGACGAGTGCCGCCGGCGATGAGATGTGGACGAACCGCGGTGGGACGATGTCGAAGCCGGCACCGGTGTTGGGGGTGCTGACCTTTAATAGCTCGACAGGGTGGAATTTTAGGTCTTTGCCGCGGGAGCTAAGCCACAAGCGTTGCTCGGCGATCCATTGCTCAACTTCGGCATCGGAAGGATGGGAGAGCTTTTGCTTTAGCGCGGCGATTTGCTTTCGCAGTGTTGGTTCTTCGCCGGTTTGGAGGACGGTTTTGGCGTCGATCGACGGGCGGGAGTTGATGCCGCGGTCGCCGTCGAGGCCGGCGTCGCTGAGCGTGTTGAAGTACGCGAAGATCTGGTAGTAATCCTTCTGTGTCAGTGGATCAAATTTGTGATCGTGACACTGGCAGCAACCGAGCGTGAGGCCGAGGATCGATTCGCCGAATGTTTTCACGCGGTCGACATTGTAGTTAGTGAGATTCTCTGCGGGGATCGTGCCGCCCTCGTGCGTGTTCATGTTGTTACGCTGGAAGCCGGTGGCAATAAGCTGTGCTTCGGTGTGGTGCGGCAGGAGATCGCCGGCGAGTTGCTCGCGGAGGAACTCGTCGTAGGGAAGGTTCGTGTTGAAGGCATTGATGACCCAATCGCGCCAGAGCCACATGTGCCGGCCGCCGTCGATCGAGTAGCCGTTGGTATCGGCGTAGCGGGCGGCGTCGAGCCAAACGAGAGCCATGCGTTCACCGAAGTGAGGGCTGGCGAGGAGTCGGTCGACGTGATGTTCGTAGGCGTTTGGCGTGTCGTCTGCAGCGAAGGCTTCGACTTCGGCGGCGTTTGGCGGCAGTCCAGTCAGGTCGAAGTAAAGCCGGCGGATGAGCGTGCGGCGGTCGGCTTCGGGAGCGTGCGTCAAGCCTTCCGCATCCAATCGGGCGAGAATGAAATTATCGATTTCGTTGCGGGGCCAGGATTTGTCAGAGACTTCGGGGAGTGGCGCTTTTTTGGGTGGGATGAATGCCCATTGTTTTTCATAAGGCGCCCCCTGTTCGATCCAGAGTTTGAGCTTCGCTTTTTGTGCGGTTTTGAGCCGGTGGTGCGAATCGGGTGGCGGCATTTGCTCCGATTCATCATCACTGGTGACGCGGCGCCAGAGTTCGCTTTTTTCTGGATGGCCGGGGACGATTGGAACGGTGTCGTCGTCGAGCTTGGCATAGGCGGAGTCGGCGATGTCGAGCCGCAACTCTGCCTGACGGGCCTTTTCATCGAAGCCGTGGCATTGGAAGCAGTTTTCCGAGAGGATCGGCCGGATGTCGCGATTGAAATCGAGCATCTTCTCGGCGGCGAGCACGAACCGAGGGCCGAAGCTGATGGTCAATAGAAATAGCAGAAGGTTGTGTCGCATGATGCCGGTCTGCTGTCGAGGAATGTCTCGAGCGACTATTTTCTATTATAAACGATCTCTGGGGCGTTGCCCCAGGGACCTGTGAAGTACACGCTGGGGGGCTCGCTGCACTCGACCCCAGTGAACCGTCGCGGAAGTGCGTTCCCAAACAGAGCAAGGGAATCAGGCGTAACAGCGTCGAATTGACGGTGGTGTCCGAGCGAGATATAGTGCCGAATTCGCTTTCTGCTGGAGGATTTGAAGCGCATGAGTACGAACGCCGCGACGCTGAGGGAGCAGGGATTTGGTCAAACACAGCGACGCGATACTTGGTGGGTGCAGCCACTGGCAATGGCGGTGGCGTTTGTCGTGTTCATTATCTACGCGACATTCCGCGGGATTTACAACGGGGATTACGAATACGGCCACGGAGCGCTTTCGAATTCACTCCACCCAGATAGCGCGTACTTCTTATCGCCGTTCTATTCGCCACTTTTGGCGCTACCGCAGTCGATGGCGTGGATTTGTCCGGCGATCTTCGTGATGTGGATGCCGGCGGGGTTTCGGGTGACGTGTTATTACGCACGCCGGGCGTATTATCGGGCGCTGTTTGCGGATCCGCCGGCGTGTGCCGTCGCAGAGGTGTGCAAGAAGAATTACAAGGGCGAGCGCGGGGCGTGGATTTTTCAGAATATCCACCGCTACTTCCTATATCTACGCGCTGCTGCTCGTCTGCATGCACATTTACCACGTGACAGAGGCGTGTCGGTGGCCGGCGGCGGGCGGTGGAATGCAGTTTGGCGTGAGCGTGGGGACGCTGGTGTTGGCGGTCGATTTAGCGTTCCTCACGCTGTATGTGTTTTCGTGCCATTCGTTGCGGCACTTGGTTGGCGGCCGACTGGATTGTTTTTCGGGGTCGAGCGGCGAAACGCGACACAAACTCTGGAGTTGCTGCACGGCACTGAATGTCTATCACGGTTTGTTTTTCTGGTGCAGCTTGTTCACGGTTGGGTTCGCCGATTTTTATGTGTGGATGGTGTCGTCGGGGCACATTCACGACCTGAGATTTTTTTAAGTGAGTAAACCACCACGGCACGACGAGCACGACGTCAGAAACATAATTATGAATTCGTTGTGCTCGTCGTGTCGTGGTGGTTCAAGATTGTTGCGGTAAGTAATGGATAAGTATCAGATATTTGAATACGACGTGGTGGTGGTCGGAGCCGGTGGTGCCGGGCTGCGGGCGGCGATCGAGTCTTCATCGCAAGGTGCGAAGACAGCTCTCGTTTGCAAGTCGCTGTTGGGCAAGGCGCACACCGTGATGGCTGAAGGGGGCGTGGCGGCGGCCCTGCAGAATGTGGATACGCGCGACAACTGGCAAGTGCACTTCCGCGATACGATGCGCGGCGGGAAGTTCTTGAACCAGTGGCGGATGGCGCAGCTGCACGCTCAGGAGGCGCCGGCCCGAGTTCGCGAGCTCGAAGAGTGGGGCGCGGTGTTCGACCGCACGAAGGACGGGCGGATTCTACAGCGGAATTTCGGTGGGCATACTTATCCGCGACTGGCACACGTCGGCGACCGGACCGGCCTGGAGATGATTCGAACGTTGCAGGATAAGGGCGTGCACTCGGGCATCGACGTGCACATGGAATGCACGATCCGCTGGATTCTCAAGGACGGCAACCGGGTGTCGGGCTGCTTCGGCTACCAACGCGAGAGCGGGCGGTTCGTCGTGTTCAAGGCGAAGTCCGTGGTACTCGCGACCGGCGGCATCGGGCGGTGCTGGGAGATTACGTCGAACTCGTGGGAGTACACGGCAGACGGACATGCGATGGCGATGTGGGCGGGGGCCGACCTCATCGATATGGAGTGTATCCAGTTCCACCCCACTGGCATGGTGTGGCCGCCGAGCGTGCGGGGGACGCTGATTACGGAGGGTGTGCGCGGCGAGGGCGGCGTGCTCCTCAACAACAAGGGCCAGCGGTTCATGTTCGATAACATTCCGGACATGTTCAAAGGGGACTTTGCGGAAACGGAGGAAGAAGCGAATAGCTGGATTGCTTCGGTAATCGCGGGCGAACGGCCGACGGCGCGGCGACCGCCGGAGCTATTGACGCGCGATGTTGTGGCAAAGGCGATTCGGCGTGAAGTTCGGGAAGGCCGCGGGTCGCCGCATGGTGGCGTGTTTTTGGATATTGCTTCGCGGCGGCAGGCGGAGGACATCAAGAAGAAGTTGCCCAGCATGTACCACCAATTCAAAGAGCTGGCGGATGTAGACATCACGACGGCACCGATGGAAGTTGGTCCGACCTGCCACTATATGATGGGCGGCGTCCGCGTGAACCCCGAGACACAGGAGTCGACGGTGCCTGGGTTATTCGCGGCGGGGGAAGTCGGCGGCGGATTGCACGGTGCGAATCGGCTGGGCGGAAATTCGCTCTCGGACCTGCTGGTGTTTGGCAAGCGGGCCGGGGAGTTTGCAGCCAAGAAAGCGAAGGAGACGTCGCAGGGTGCGATCAATCAAGATGAAGTGGAGCACGCGGCCGCGGACGCGCTGAAGTATTTTGGCGACGGTCAGGGCGAGAATCCGTACGCGATTCATGAAGAGTTGCGGTCGACGATGCAAAACCTGGTTGGCATTGTACGGACGGACGAGGATCTGCAGGCAGCGCTGGTGAAAATCGGCGAATTTCGCGAACGGGCGGCAAAGGCCAAGGTGGGCGGCAACATTCAATACAATCCGGGTTGGCACTTGGCGCTCGATCTTAAGAACATGCTCGACATCAGTGAAGCCGTGACGCGAGCCGCACTCGAGCGGACTGAAAGCCGCGGCGGGCACACGCGCGAAGATTTCCCGGATAGCGACAAGGAATGGCAGAAGGTGAATTGCATTGTGCGGCAGAACAAGGATGGAATTAGCGTGACACGGGAAACGCGGACGCCGATGCCGGCGGAACTGGCGGATCTTTTGAAAAAAGAGTGACCTTGGAGCCAATTATTAACAGGAGGAAACAGAGAGAACGGAGTTAAAGAACCGTAATCAATCGCCAAGTATGTGAAGGTCGCCAAGGAAATCGTTTGTCGATTTGCATTTCTGACGACTTGGCGTTCTTCGCGGTTGTTAAATCAATACTATCGTCTCTGTTAACTCCGTTGTCTCCTGTTCAAATTATTCGACTTGAATAAAGTTTAACTATGGCTGAAGAAGCAATATTACGAATCTATCGCGGCGACAACGAGAAGGGCGAAATGGTGGACTACAAGGTTCCCATTCAACCCGGCATGGTCGTGCTAGATGCGGTCCACGCGGTGCAGGCCATGTATTCGCCTGATCTCGCCGTACGTTGGAATTGCAAGGCGGGTAAGTGCGGCTCGTGCGGCGGCGAGGTGAACGGCAAGCCGCGCCTCATGTGCATGGACCGCATGGACAAATACCCGCCGGGCGAGACGATTACGATTCGGCCAATGAAGACGTTTCCGATACTGAAGGATCTCGTCACGGATGTGTCGTGGAACTATAGCGTTAACAAAAAGATTCCGCCGTTTAAGATGCGGAAGGCCTCCCCCCTAACCCCTTCCCGAGATGGGGAGGGGAAAGCAGACGAGCCGCGGTTTTCGCAGGCGGAGGCCGATCGCGTGCAAGAGTTCCGCAAGTGTATCGAGTGCTTTTTGTGCCAGAACGTCTGTCACGTGTTGCGTGAGCATCAAAAACAGCCGGAATTCGGCGGACCGCGGTTCTTTGTGCGCGTGGCGAGCCTGGAAATGCACCCGCTCGATACTGAAGACCGTTTGGAACTGGTAAAGGATCAGCTCGGCTTGGGATTCTGCAACATCACGAAATGTTGTACGGAAGTTTGCCCGGAAAGCATTCGCATCACGGACAACGCGATCATCCCGCTCAAGGAGCGGCGTGGTGGATCGTTTCTATGATCCGGTGAAGAAGCTGCTAAGGATTGTGTTTCCGACGAAGTCGTAGCACCGGTAATTACCATAACGACACGACGCGTACGACGAATAAGAGCTTGGAACGCTCATTTGCACTAATTATCGCTAATTGGCATTAGTTCTGATCAGTGTCGATTGGTGTTCTTTCCTGCATCGGGTCGATGCGACCGCGGCGCCAGAAGTAGATGCCGCCAGCGAGTACAGTGAGGATGCCGACGACGGATAAGAACAGGCTGAAATCCTCGAGGAACTGCGTTCGCGAAGTGTGAACGGCCAGCATGTCTTTGCCGAGTTGGGTGATGACGCTTCCGGTGTAGCCCGCGCTGTCGGCGAGGTAGATGGCGAATACGGCAGTGCCGACGAAATGGGTTGAGGCCATCAGGCGGTCGAAGAGGACGGAGTTATAGGGTACGTAGGCCATGTAGCCGCCGAAGCCAATGGAAGCGACCCACCAGAAACCGCTGATCGAGCCAGCAGTGTGAACCAGCGTGGCGACGCCAATGATGACGAAGCCAATAACAATTACGGCGAGCGCCGCCAGGAGGCCGCGGCGGTTGTCTTTGATGAGATAGAGCAAACACATGGTGGCCAGCACACCGAGCGCGACGCCGAGCTCCATGCGGGACATGATGTCTTTGTGGTGGGAGTAGGTGTAGCCGAGTTGGTCAAGAATTTCGACCATGTAGCTGTCGCGGTAGTCGCGGAAGATTGTGAGGAGGACGTAGGCAATGATGAGTGGCAGCAGTCCAGGAAGGTAAGCGAGGAGGAATTGGCGGCGGCGGACGCCCGTCATCGGTTCGCGTTCGGTGCGGGCGGCTACGTCTTGTAGTGTGGGTTCAGGAACCTGATTGAGGAACCAGACAGCAAACAGAAATAGCGGCAGTACGAGCAGGCCCGTGGCGGCGGGCATCCAGAATTCGTCGAGCGGCGGAAAGAGATTGGGGAGCGGGATGCCAAAGAAGTGAATCGAATCGCCGGCCAGGATCGCTCGGCCGACATCTTTGAACACGCCGCTGGCAACGATGAAGGAGCAGGCCAAGCCGGCGAGCAGAATATCGGACGTGCGGCGGCCCTCCAAATAGCGCACGACCAGTCCCCAAACCATGCCGAGCGGCAGGCCGTTGAGAAAGATCGCGGCGACCTTCCATTCTTGAGGAAGAACGGCGAACAAGAGTAGCGCACATTCGGCGAAGACGATCAGACCGATGAGCATCCATAGGCGCTGGTTTCGGCGAACCTCGGAGTCCAACTTGATGCCGAGGTACTTCGACAACGTGTAGCCAACGATTTGGCTGACGACGAAAGCCGTTTTGAGTTGGACCTTATAACCTGCGAATAGAAGCCCTTCGTAGGTAGCGGCGGTGAACGGCTTGCGAAAGCCGTACATGCAAAAGTACACGACAAACGCGGTGCCGACGGCGTAGCCGTTCATGACGCTCGTCGGTGCCCGTTCGAGCCAGCGGGTGATTTTGCCGGAGTGCGATTCCAAGGGATCAAGCTGTCGTTGAACGCCTGCGAAGGTGAAAGAATAAGCGACGTATAGGGCTGACGTTAGTTGCTGCGGTCGATTCTGTCCATGCAGATAGTGTGAGAACCGGGTAGTGTCGGAGCTTCCGAAAATGATCTAGGGGGAGGCCGAATTCTTGCGAATTCGGCTGCCACGAGAGTGGGTGTCAAGAGGCCGGTGATCAATTAGAATGGGGGGCTGATGCCTGTCCTAGCAGCGTACAGCGTTTGGGGGCAGCATTCGACATTCGAACTTCTAGGTTGGCAACTTGGTTTTGTTAGAGACGTGTGAGGCGCATCTATTATGCTGAAACGCATTTTTGTTTTATTGGCGGTTGTGCTAGTGATTGGCGTTCAATCCGCTTGGGCGGATGAGAAGGTGGATTTCGCCAAGCAGATCCAACCCGTTTTAGTGGAGCATTGCGGCAAATGCCACGGCGAGAAACGCGCTTCGGCAAAGATGCGTTTGCATACGGCCGCAGCGATTAAAGAGAAGTGGGACGCAGAGAAGGACCTAATCGTCGCCGGTAAGCCAGAGGAAAGTGAGCTATACAAGCGGCTCGTTTTGCCTAAGGACAATAAGAAGCGGATGCCGAAGGGCGGCGAGCCGCTTGCGAAGGATCAGATTGATCTGATCGCCAAGTGGATTAAGGAAGGCGCGGTGTTGCCGCTGGTGGCGGCGGTGGAAGCTAAGCCGCAAGCGGCGGATGCGGCGAAGAAAGAGGAGAAACCGACGGAAGTGCCATTGCCGAAGGTTGCGGCAGCGCCGAAGGAGGCAATTGACAAGTTGACTGCGGCCGGCGCAGGTGATGCTGTTGTTTGGCGATAGCTCACTGCTGACTGTGTCGTTTTCGCATCGCAGCGAACCGGCGGGTGATGCGGAAATCGCATTGTTGTCCGGGATCGCTGAGCAGTGTTATGCCCTGAATTTGGCGGGTTCGAAGCCAACGGACGCGGGTCTGGCCCCATTGGCAGGATTGAAGAATCTCGCCGAGCTGCACTTGGAACACTCGGCGGTGACGGATGCGGGTCTGGCCCACATCAAAGGGCTCACGAATCTGCAGTATTTGAATTTGTATGGCACAGGCATCTCGGATGCGGGGTTACCGAATCTCAAGGGCCTCAAACATCTGCAGAAGTTGTATCTGTGGGAGACGACCGTGTCGTACGAACCGGCTATGGCGCTGGAGAAAGACACGCCCGGGTTGATGGTGAATTTGGGTTACAATCACCCCATGGTCGTGAAGGTGCGGCTGACCAAAGAGCTTACCTCCGTAAAAAGGCAGGCCGAGGAGGCGAAAGCCGAAGAGGCGAAAGCTCAGCAACAGCTCGAAGCGGCGAAGAAGAACACCGAAGCGGTGAACGCGACGTCTCCGATATTGAGAAACAACTCCAGGAGGCCGAAGCGAAGTTAGCTCCGCCGGCAGCAAAACCAACGGCTGATGCAAAGCCGAAAACGCCAGCGGGTGACGCGAAGGCGGCGGCGGATGCAAAGCCGGCAGCCGACAAAACTGCAGCAGCGGACAAAAGTGCCCCGGCTGCGAAAACCGCGGGCGACGCCAAAAAGGCGGCGGAACCCAAGAAATAGTATTCGTTTTGTTGTAGAGCGCGAAGGCAAAAGGTAGAACGCTTATATGCACTGATGATCGTTAATTCGTATCAGTGCAAAGGTTGTTTGATGTAGGCGCTTTGATTTCTGGGCTTTGTGTCTTAGCGCCTTTGCGTGAGACTAATTTCGGTTGCACACTTAAATGGAGTGACACTCATGTCTAAATCAATTCAGCGGCGGGAATTTTTGCAATTGGCAGCGGGGGCGGCGGCCGGGGCTGCTGGCGTTGTGGCGGCGCCGCGGATTCTCACCGCGAAGAAGGGGGATACGCCGGTCATCTTAGGCGAAGGCGAGCACAAATATGAAGTGCAGCATAGCTGGCCGCAGTTGCCGGATCGATTCATCTGGCAGACGACGCACGATGTAGCCTTCGACAAGGCCGGTAACCTGTATGTGATTCACGAGGGCCACGTGGACAAGCCGGATCATCCTGCCATTTTCGTGTTCGACGCGGACGGCAAATACATTCGCTCGTTCGGCCAGGAATTTCAGGGCGGCGGGCACGGACTGGAAGTGCACGAAGAGAACGGCGAGGAATTCTTGTACGTTACGGCGTACCAGGCGCTCAAGAAGTTTGCCAAGCTCACGCTCAAGGGCGAAACAGTGTGGGTGAGGCATGCGCCGATGGAATCGGGCATTTATGCCGAGGATGAAGACAAGAGTACGAAGGCGGGAAAGGCCCGCAATCGATTCCAGCCCACAAATATCGCATTTCGGCCGGGCAGCACCGATTTTTACGTCGCCGACGGTTACGGAGCATATGTGATTCACTTGTATGACCACGAAGCCAACTACAAGGCGACGTTCGGGCAACCGGGGAAGGCAGATGGTCAATTCGAATTGCCCCATGGCGTGTGGACCGACACTCGGCCGGGTCGCGAGCCTTCCGTCGTGGTAGCCGATCGCGTTAACGGACGGTTACAATGGTTCACGCCGGATGGCATGCATCTGGAAACGTTGAACGGTTTTTTGCTGCCGGCGAACATTGATACTTTCGGTGAACTGATGTTGGTGCCCGATCTGCAAGCCCGCGTCACACTATTGGATGGCAAGAATAGAGTCGTCGCACAGTTTGGCGATGACGAAGCATGGCGGGCGAACGTGATGAAGATGGGCGTGCGCGCTCATCCCGAGCAATGGCAGGCCGGTAAATTCATCCACCCGCACGATGCCTGCTTCGACGCCCAAGGCAATATCTTCGTGTGCGAGTGGGTGGCGACGGGCCGAGTTTCGAAGATGCGGAAGTTGAGTTAAGCAATCCACATCCTATCGCTCGCTTCGGTGAAGGAACGCTGTTATGTCGAGTGCTCTTTCCAACGACGACCTTGCGCGCATTCGAGATGCGCTTGCTGCCCGGAAAAAGATCGAAGCGATCAAGGTGTATCGCGAAGCGACCGGCGCGGGGCTCGCTGAAGCCAAACGGTCGGTCGAGGCAATCGAGGCAGGGCGCGACGTCAGTGGGCCAGCGCTTGATACGGCGTCGAATGATGATATCGACCAGATTCAAGCAGCGGTGTTTGCCGGTGAGAAGATTCAAGCGATCAAGCTGTACCGCACGGCAACAGGTGAAGGACTCATGGAATCGAAGCAGTTCATCGACGCATTGGAAGATGAACTGCGGCGGACGGATCCAGACAAGTTCACAGCGCCGGCGGCGAAGGGTTGTGGGGTGACTATTCTGGCGTTAATCGCCATGTTTGCGGTACTCGTCGGGGCTACAATGATTTGAAGCATCGGGCTCCCGGTTTCAGGTAGGCCACTACGGCAAGCACGCTGTCTGTTTATTTGGCGTTTTTCACGGGAGAGGTTATATTGCGGTGCATGTGCGCTCGAAGACGAGCGTCGGTTGGACACACTTGTCACGCATCTTCAATGAATCATCGACAGCGTTCGATTGATTATCGGGCGGGTTTCACGCTCGTTGAACTTTTGGTCGTCATTGCGATCATCGGGATTCTGGTACGCTCTTGCTGCCGGCAGTTCAGGCTGCGCGAGAGGCAAGCCGGCGAGCTGGCTGCCAAAATACGATGCGGCAATGGGGTGTCGCGATGCAGAACTACCACTCGGCCAAGAACCAGCTGCCGGAAGGGAATCGGATTAACCCGCGTCGAGTGTGGGTCATTTTTACGTGGCCGTATATGGAAGATCAATCGCATGCCGCGTTATACGATCAAAAAGTGAATTTCTGGGAGGAACCGAACACGTACGTGAATACCACTAATGGCATCTACGCCAAGATGGTGCCGGCGTATTATTGCCCGAGTGATCGACCGAATGCCTTGTGGAAGGGGGACCAATGGTGGCGTAGTCGCGGCAATTACGTCATCAACTGGGGCAACATGGCTGTACCTTTCGATCCAGCCGACCCAGAACAATCGCCAAAGTTGGGCTTAGCGCCGTTTGGGTACAAGGATCATGCGAGCCAAGATCAGCCGCGCATTGCGAGCTTCAAACAATTTACCGATGGCACATCGCACACGATGTTGCTTTCGGAAGTGATCATGGCAGCCAGCGATGATGATTACGATATTCGCGGCGACATGCTGAACGACGACCGTCCGTGCACGATGTACATGACGATCAACACGCCGAACAGCGGCACGGATGTTTCGCCGTATATCGTTCCATGGAAACCGGAGAACCCGCCAGGGACGACGACCGGTTCGGCGCAGTGCGGCACAAAGCGGCGCGTAGCCGCCACCCAGGGGGTGTCAACGTGGTTTTTGCCGATGGGTCATTGCGCTTCGTGCAGGATAGCATCGCACTTGTCGCATGGCGGGCCATGGGCACGATGAATGGCGGCGAAACGATTCAGGATGAAAATTGAGACGACGGATGGGAAAGATTGATCAGTCGATTGCGTTGTTTCTATGTCTGGTGACGAGCACTGCATTAAGTGGCTGCTCGGACGATGCACAACGCGGAACGGTGACCGGCCGCGTGACACTGGACGGGCAGCCACTGAAGACGGGGATTATTCGTTTCGTACCGGCCGACGGCCGGTCGGCGACGGCGGACGGCCCGATAACTGATGGAAATTATGCGGTGACGGTGCCGCCTGGCGAAAAGCGCGTCGTGATTACGGCACCGAAAGTTGTGGGAAAGAAAAAGATGTATGAAACGCCCGAGAGCCCGGTAGTCGCTATCGTGGAGGAGCTATTGCCGGCCCGTTACAACGTGCAAAGCGAGCTAAAGCTGACGGTTTTAACGGGCAACCACGAAGCGCCACCGTTCGACCTCAGGACCGGCAAGTGAGAAGGCTCGCGAAGCGCGGTGAGTGATGTCTCAGCTCGGCGAGCGCTATGTGTGAACACTACTTTCAGCGGGGTCGGTGTCGCGGGCGACTGTTATTTGAAGTTTGCAAGCGCACGTATACCCGCTGAAGACGGGCGATTTTAGTTCGGCTCTATCATCACCTACGTTGTCTGAGTTTGCTCGGGCGCTTGTGACAATGCATCTGAAGTTGGCAACGGTCGGGATCAAGTAATCGTTTTTCGGTTTCAGGGATTGGCGTCACGGCGTTCAGGGAAAATCTGAGCGCTTATGAGATTGCCAGCCTTGTGACGGCGATTGAACGGTTGCTAATAATGCTGAAATTCAACTAAGCCACAGCTCAGTCGGCTATAAGCGTTTTGCGGAACGCTCGTGGCGTGGTGCCAAATGACTTGCGGAAGGCGACGCCAAAGCGGGTGGCGTTCGAGAAGCCGCAGGCCAGCGCGATTTCTGTGATGGAGAGTTCGCGTCGGCCTAAAAGTTGGCGGCCCCTTTCAAGGCGGACGCGGCGGATTTCTTCAGCCGGCGAGCGGCCGAGGTAGGAGCGGAACTGAATCTCCAAGCTGCGACGCGAAATGGGGACCTCACGCAAGATATCTTCAACGACGATGCCGTGGTGGGCATGCGTGCGGATGTAGCGCAGTGCGCGGACGACGGCGGGGTCATCAATGGCAAGCACATCCGTCGATTGGCGGCTCACGACGCCATGAGGGGCAATGAGTACAGGATCTCGGGGCGCTTTTTCCCCAGCCATCATATGATGGAGCATGGCAGCAGCCTCGTGGCCCAATCGCTCGCACGCGACCGAGATGCTGGAAAGTGGCGGTGTCGAGACTTCGCACAAGAGCTCGTCGGTGTCGCCGGCGAGGATCGCGACGTCATCTGGAATTCGCACGCTGCCGAAATGGCAAATCTCGGCAAGTTGCCGGGCGTGGTGGGCATCCACCGCAAGAATCGCGATCGGTCGCGGCAACGATGCCAACCAGCGATTGACGCGGCGCTGCTGCTCCTCCCAGCCGATTTTCCTACCGGCCCGGTAACCAGGCAAGTACTCGTGACATTCGTATGTAAGCTCACCTACCGCACGAATGAACGCGTCGCCTCGGCTCTTGGAATAGCGATTGCTCGGCGGAGCAAAGTACGCGAATTTGCGAAAGCCGCGGGCAACAAAGTGCTCGAGCGCGAGCCGCGCGCGTTCGGTTTCATCGGTGATGATCGTCCCGACGCCTTGCAAGCCTTGGAACACGTCGTCGACGTTTACGACAGGTAGCCCTTTCTCGCAGATTTGTTGCCACTGATTGCGGTGGGTAATCCGTGCAATAATACCGTCACCGTGCCAGCCTTCCGGGATTGAGGAACGCTGTTCGTGGTCGCGCGGATCGATAAGCAGGTGCCAATGGGTGTGTTTCTCGGCGTAGTGGGCGATGCCGCGAATGACTCGGCCGCCCCAACTCGTTTCCGTTTCAATCAACACCGCGACATGTTGAACGCGAAGCTGGCCGTTGTTGTTGGCGTGATTGCTCATCGTCAAGAACTGCGAATACGCCACGAGTGTGACGATAGACAAGTGTGCGGGCGTGGATTTACGAATTAGCCGCCTGCCCCGATTCTACCAAGAAAGGAACAAATTCGTGCGCAAAAAAGAGACATGCAAAGCGAATTTTTTCCGTTATACTGAGCGGACTTGGAGCGGTAGAAGGGCGGGCTGAAATTGATTTCTTCGGCAATTTCTAGCGGGGGAGCGACGAGCTTCGCGCGCTGCAGCGCTGTTGTTCATCTTATAAGCCTTAGAAACTCTCACTTCAGGACGAGTGGTGGCGAAAAAACAGCTACAAAAAGCGTTGGGACTCATGAGCGGCACGTCGGCCGACGGCGCCGATGTGGCGCTCATTGCGACCGACGGCGAAGACGCGATCGAGTTTTTTGGCGGTCTTACGTTGCCGTACGATCAAGAACTTCGAGCCCGTGTGCTTGAGGCATCGCAGCACGACGTGCCGCTGCTGGAGCTTGCGCGGGTCGAGCGCGACATCACGCTGCATCATGCGGAAGCTGTGGCCGAATTGTTGCTCAAGTTGCCACGCGAGAGCGAAGGGACCGACTTGATAGGTTTTCACGGACATACGGTTCGGCATATAGCAAGTGAGCAAATTTGCTGGCAGATTAGCAACCCTTGGTTGCTGGCAGAGAAGACAGGCATGCGCGTGGTGAGTGACTTCCGCCGTAATGACGTGGCTGTGGGGGGCCACGGTGCGCCGGTAGTATCGATGTTTCATCGAGCCCTGTTTGCGAACGAACCTCGCCCAACCGTCATCCTCAACCTGGGCGGTGTTGCTAATATTACATGGCTGGGAGAAAATGGTGAAATTATTGCCGGCGACACCGGACCGGGATGTGGGCTCCTGGACGAGTGGATCCAAGAAATGGCTGGGCTATCTCACGACGAGGATGGACGCATCTCCCAACAGGGAAAAGTCAATGACGGTTTGGTGGCGGCAGCGTTGGCAACACCCTTTTTCTCGAAACCCCTGCCGCGGTCGGCCGATCGATTCGATTTCGATCATGTCGATGTTTCTGGAATGAGCGTTGAGGATGGCGCTGCAACGTTATGTGCGGTCACAGTACGAGCCGTGGTGAAGGCGGTAAAAATGATGCCGAAGCAACCGGCTTCCGTATGGGTAACAGGCGGCGGCGTGCATCATCCCGTAATCATGCGGATGCTGACGGAGGCGTTTGGCAAAGTGCAGAACGTCCGGCAGATGAATCTCAATCCCGACACGCTCGAGGCTGAATGCTTCGCTTGGTTGGCCGTACGACATACGAAGGGATTGCCACTAACGATTCCGGAAACGACAGGATGTCGCAAGGCGGTATGCGGTGGCGTGATCACTTACTAATGAGTTGGAACGGGCGCCAATCGTAGCTGAGTCGGCCAGAATTCGTTCGAGCACGTTTCGAACTACGGCTCTGCCGAACTCTTATGAGTTTAGCTACAAATGCGAGAGTTCAATTGCACACATGCCAGTTCACCAATCCCTTTGCGCATGCGGGATCTGCCAATCGAACGCAACCATCGAGCGGTTCGCTCACGATGTTGATCGTGCAATTTAAGTTGCGCTCGTGCAGTTGATCCTGCAGCCGTATTTGCAACAATCGAGAGTTTATTAGTAGTCCCCCCGAAAGTGCGAGCGGAAGACCGGAGTCGCTCACTCCGACAGCATCGGCGGTCCGAACAACGAGTTCAGCGAGGTCGACGGCAGCAGTATGTAAAATTGCTTTTGCTTCCTCGTCGTCATTTTCGGCCACAATACACACAACAGTAGCTAGCGCGGCGATCGCGTGTCGAGCGTCCGTATTGCTGTAAACTGTGCGAGTGAGCTCAGTGACCGATTTCACGGCGAGCATGCCAAGAACCGCTTTGGTCAAGCTGCAGTTTAGTGTGCCGGCCTCAAGGTTGCGGAGCGTGTGCTGCAGCGCGGCGCGGCCAATGGCGTAGCCGCTGCCTTCATCGCCGAGTAGAAAGCCCCAGCCGCCGCAGCGCTTGGTGCGACCATCGGCGGCACGGCCGAAGGCGGACGAGCCGGTGCCGGCAATCAAAGCGACACCACAGCAATCTGGCGTGCCCGCGGCGAGGATCGGTAATATATCGGAAACGATGGCAATGCGGTCCGCGAAGCCCACAGAACGTGCCCATGCCACAAACCGATCGGCCATATCGCGGTTCGCAGCGCCGGCGATTGAAAAAATGGCGCGGGTCGCGCGACGGTCGCCGAGTTGAGCGGCATGATGTGCCGCTACAAAGACCGCGTGTATCGCCTCGGTGGCTTTCTCGAAGCCGACACTGAGCGGATTGCCGCCCGTCGTGCGAGCTTGGCCGAGGAGCCGATGAGAGCCGGTGCTCGCTAACTCCACGATCCAGGCGGCAGTTTTCGTGCCACCTGTATCGATGGCAAGGATAAGATCGCCATGAGGTGATTCGGAATTCAATTGAGCGGCATCGCTGACTGGCGGCATAGGAATTCAGCGAGCGCTTCCGTTTCGGGAGGCATGGTCTTGCAAAGCGGAACGCAAGTGGCCGTGGGCCGCCAATAGAAGTTCTCTCGCTTCAGCGGCGGAAATACCCCGATCGTAGCTCACAATCGCGGTTTTGACTTCCCCGTTGCAATTCTTGAGGAGCCGTTCGGATTCGGCAGGAGATAGCTTAGTAACCGCATGCACGATGCGACGGGCACGATCGGCAAGTTTGGTGTTGGATGCTCGCAGGTCGACCATGAGGTTGCCGTAGGTTTTACCGAGGCAAATCATGGCGCCTGTGCTGAGCATATTTAGCACCATTTTCGTGGCAGTGCCTGCCTTCATCCGGGTGGAACCGCTGACAACTTCCGGGCCAACGACGACAGCTATGCTGATGTCACAATATGCGACGAGTTGCGAGTCGTGATTACAACTAACGCCGACAGTGGACGCGCCAATGCTCTTGGCGTACTCCAAACCGCCAATGACGTACGGGGTGCGACCACTGGTGGCGATGCCGATCAGGACGTCCCCCTTGACAAGTTGAATCTTCTTCAGATCCTCGATGGCGAATTGAGGACGATCCTCGGCGCCTTCGACGGCAGATGTGAGGGCGGCATAGCCACCGGCGATGATTCCGACAACTTGCGAGGGACGCGTGTTGAAAGTAGGCGGACACTCAACAGCATCGAGCACACCGAGGCGACCAGAAGTGCCTGCGCCAGCGTAAATCAAGCGGCCGCCCTTTCCTAAGCGGTCGGCGATGAGATCAATGGCTTGAGCAATTGCATCGGACTGTTCAGCTACAGCAGCAGCGACTTTAGCATCTTCAGAATTGATGAGCTGCACAATCTGTCGTGCGGTTAAGCCATCAAGGTCTTCTGAAGCGGGGTTGCGCGCTTCCGTCGTGAGATGTTCGAGCATGAATGACTGACGCCTGAATCCGATACGTGATAACTGCCCTCTTCCAGCCTTGAGTGCATTTTATTCAAAGAGCGTTGGCGACAGTAGAGAAGCTGCGCAAAATGGATACTGAACTGCGCTGGCCAGACTATTGAAGGTGCCTGAATGATTTATCGTGTAGAGGCTACGCATGCCAGCGATTCGCAAAGGCGATAGTTTTCCGCGGTTTTTTGTGAAAGCGCGTTTGCATTTGCCTGGGCATTGGGGGCGAAGGAGTGAACACATTTGCTTGAGTCGTTGGCCGCTACATCTGTTGCAATTGGCCCGGTTGATGTGCTAATTGTCGTCATCTACGTCATCGGAACGACGTTGTTTGGCGTTTGGTTAGGGAGGGGTCAGGCGGACAACCGTGATTATTTTTTGGGCGGTCATCGATTGCCGACCTGGGCTCTTCTTGTCTCAATTGTCGCTACGGAAACAAGCACGGTGACGTTTCTAAGTGTGCCGGGTAAATCGTTCGGCAGTACCTATCGTGGGCCCGGTGATTTCACGTTTTTACAGATCACGTTTGGGTACATCGTTGGGCGACTGGCCGTCATTGTGTTTTTGTTGCCTGGTTACTTTCGCGGAGAAATGCTATCGGCTTACCAAGTGTTGGAACAGCGATTTGGAGTGACCACTCGGCGGCTGTCGTCGCTCGTATTTCTTGTAACCCGCAATGTGGCGGATGGACTGCGACTGTTTCTAACCGCGATTGCGCTTAACATCGCACTCGGCTTGCCCATGCTGACGTGTATTTTGGTTACGACGATTGCCACTGCAATCTATTCGTGTGCAGGTGGAGTACGCTCCGTCGTGTGGAACGACTGCATCCAATTCACAGTGTACATGGTGGGAGCGATTGTAGCTGCCTTTTTGCTACTGTCGCAGATCCCGGGCGGCTGGAACGAACTCGTCGTGTTTGGGCAACAGACGGGTCGCTGGCGTCTCTTCGACTTCAATCCTTCGCTGACAACGCCGTCGATGACGTTTTGGTCCGGCCTAATCGGCGGCGCGTTTCTTTCACTGGCTTCGCATGGTGTCGACCAATTGATCGTGCAGCGCTATTTGTGTGCCAAGAGCCGCGCCGCCGCGGGCTGGGCACTGGGCCTGAGTGGTTTCATTGTTTTGGCGCAGTTCGCACTGTTTTTGTTTATCGGCGTGGAGTTGGCATGCTTCAATGCAGTCGGCGGCGGGATTGGGACGGAAGTCCGCGGTGACGAAGCATTCATGACCTATGTTGTCCATCACATGGGCGTCGGTCTTACTGGTCTGATCCTGGCAGCAGTGTTGTCGGCAGCAATGTCGACGGTGGCTAGCTCGTTGAACGCGTCGGCCAGCTCGCTGATGAGCGACTGGATCATGCCGCTAGTCCCGAACCTCGACGACCGACAATCGCTGCGGCTATCGCGCTTGCTGACGATTGGGTTTGCCATTGTGCAGTGTGGCGTGGCCATCGGCGCCTACGAAATAGCGATGCATAGTGCCATTGTGGATGCGGTCCTAATCATCGCCGGTTTTGCGATCGGTTTGTTATTGGGGCTTTATGGCCTTGGATTAATCGCTCCAAAAACATCGGAACCGGTGGCGCTCGCTGCTTTTGCTGTTGGCGCCGCGGTAACGTTGACAGTGAAGCTTGCGACACCCATCAATGGATATTGGTATACACTGGTGGGTAGCGGAACGATCGTTCTTGTTGGCGTGGCGCTTGGCCAAGTTTTCAATCAGCGTGAGTCGTCTTCTAGTTGTTGGTGAGGTTCTGGCGTGATTCGACGCTCTTTGTTAGTTGCTTTTGTCATTTGTCAGCTCGCGGCAATGGAAGCCGTGTATGCCAAGCCGCCCGCAAAAATCGGTTGGAAAGCGGCAGGGATGAATCCCTCGGTCGAGGCATACATCGACCACTCGGTGGCGCAATCGCTGGACGACGGGAAAATGTCTGGCTGTGTTGTGCTCATCGGCCGCCGAGCCGGGATTGCTTTCGAAAAGGCGTACGGCAACCGTCGCGTTGAGCCGAACCAAGAGGCGATGACCACGGACACGTTGTTCGACATGGCTTCGCTCACCAAACCACTTGCCACGGCCACGAGCGTGATGATTCTGCTCGAGCGCGGTCAGCTCCGGCTTCGCGATAAAGTAGCGAAGTATTTTCCGGAGTTTGCGGCTAACGGAAAGCAGGACTTGACGATCGAGCAGTTGCTCGTTCACTCATCGGGATTGCTGCCAGACAACCCGCTCTCAGATTACGCCGACGGTTGGAAATCCGCCGAGCCAAAGGTTTGTGCGTTAGAGTTAAAGACCGAGCCGGGCACGCATTTCAAATACTCGGACGTCAACTTCATTTTGCTCGGCAAGATCGTCGAAAAGGTGAGCGGCAAATTGGAAAACGAGTTCGTCAAGCAAGAGATCTACGACAAGCTTGGTATGCACGACACCGGATATTTACCGCCGGAGGAATTGAAAGCGCGAGCCGAAACCACAGAAAAGCGAGACGGTAAGTGGCTCAAAGGCGAAGTACATGACCCACGGGCGGCGAAAATGGGCGGTGTGGCCGGGCACGCCGGGCTGTTCAGCACCGCTGAGGATCTGGCCATCTATGGTCAGACGATGTTGCAGCAGGGCAAGTATGCAGGCGTCAGGATTCTTAGTCCGGCCACAATCGCGGAAATGACGCGGGCTCGCAATATCGGTGGACAGCTCCGCGCTTTGGGCTGGGACAAGCAGAGCGGCTATTCGCGCAATCGTGGTGAGTTGATGAGCGACGCGGCTTTCGGCCACGGCGGCTTTACGGGCACCTCGATGTGGATCGATCCTGAGTTGGATTTGTACGTAATCTTTCTCGGAGACCGATTGCATCCGGACGGCGAGGGCGAGGTCAACGATCTGGCGGGTCGGATTGGAACAATGGCGTGTGCGGCCACATTGCGGGCACCGCGTACCCGAACGAACCCAGTGGAACCACTGGCCGCTGGAGCGACAAGTCCGACTTCACCGCGCGTTGTGAAAACAGCCTCACCCAACCCCTCGCTGAAAGGGGCGGGAAATGTAAAGTTGGGCATCGACGTTTTGGAAGCGGACGGTTTCAAATTGTTGGACGGGAAACGGGTTGGGTTGATTACTAATCAGACAGGAGTCGATTCGGCGCATGTCACAACGATCGAGCGTTTACATGACGCGAAAAACGTGAAGCTGGTGGCGCTGTTTAGCCCCGAGCATGGAATTCGGGGGCGCTCGATCAGGCCAACATTGACGACACGGTCGATCAACAAACCGGCGTGCCGGTGTATAGTCTGTACGGCAAAAGCCGCAAGCCGACGACAGAGCAGTTATCGAAGCTCGATGTTCTGGTGTTCGACATTCAAGACGTGGGCGCACGGTTCTATACGTACCCGTCGACGATGTGCCTGGCCATGGAGGCGGCGGCAAAGGCCGGCAAGAAGTTCGTCGTGCTCGATCGGCCGAACCCGATCGATGGCGTGACCGTGGAAGGCCCGCTGCTGGATAGAGGCCATGAATCGTTTGTGGGTCTGCAGCGGTTGCCGATTCGGCATGGGATGACGGTTGGTGAAATCGCCACGATGTTTGCGAAGGAGCGCGGAATCGAAGACATGCTGACGGTTGTCAAAATGGAGGGCTGGCATCGAGGTATGCATCTCTTCGATACGGGGCTCTTCTGGTTGAATCCATCGCCGAATATGCGATCGCTGGAGGCCGCCCTGCTTTATCCCGGCATAGGCATGTTGGAATTTACGAACATTTCCGTTGGCCGAGGGACCGAAACGCCGTTTGAGGTGTTGGGGGCACCCTGGATGGATGAAGCGAAGCTGGCCGACATGGTGAACGACGCCCGCCCGCCTGGCGTGCGAGTTGTTCCGGTGCGTTACACACCGACGGCAAGCAAGTTCGCGAATCAAGAGTGCAACGGGATTCACTTCATCATCACCGATTGGGAAGAATTTCGATCGTTCGATTTAGGACTGACCGTCGCTCATGCGCTCGTGAAGCTGCACCCTAACCAATGGAAACCGGAACGTTGGGAGACGCTGCTTGCGAGTGAAGAGGTGTATCGCCGCACGGTGGCTGGTGACGATGTAAGCGAGATCCTCAAATCACTTGAGGCGGATACGGCGTCGTTTAAACAGCGGAAGAAAGAGTTTGAGCTGTACCATTGATCGATCATCAAGAAATCTTGGCAACGTCGTACATTAAGCGGATTACTGGTACAGTCATCTTCATGCTACTGAATGCGCTTTCTGCCACGCTACTTGCTCACACGGCAACTGCGGAACACAGCATGATTGCTACGGTTAATCCGATTGCTACGGACGCGGCAATAGAGGTTATCCGAGACGGTGGAAACGCGGTTGATGCTGCGGTCACAGCCGCGCTTACGTTGGGGGTAGTGGATGGTGAAAACTCTGGCATCGGTGGTGGGTGTCTCATTCTCATTCGTTCGGCTGATGGTAAATTCACGGCTATTGATGGCCGGGAAATGGCGCCGGCGGCAGCAAATCGCGATATGTTCGTTCGCAACGGCAAGCCGCTGCCGACCGCAAGTCAGACAGGACCACTCGCCTCCGGCGTGCCGGGAGCGCTCGCGGCCTACAAGCTGGCGCTCGAACGGTGTGGTACGATCAAGCTCTCGCGGGCACTAGCGCCTGGAATCAAGGCGGCGGCAGACGGGTTCGAAGTCACCGCTTCGTACGCGGCTGCGGTCCGCAGCGTCGCGAAGCGACTACGAGAGTTCGAGGGTTCGCGGGCCGTTTTCTTTCACACGAACGGGAATCCGATTGCTGCCGGCGAACGGTTCGTCCAAAAAGACTTGGCCTACACATACCGACAGATTGCGGAACATGGAACGGAGTGGTTCTATCTTGGCGAGCTAGCCCAAAAAGTTGGTGCGTGGATGAAAGCCAACGGCGGTATCCTTACCGCGAAGGACTTCGCGGCCTACAAAGCAAAGCTGCGTGAGCCGGTGCGTTCGACGTACCGCGGTTACACGATCGTTGGGTTCCCGCCACCAAGTTCAGGAGGTGTGCATGTCTCGCAGGTGCTCAACATCTTGGAAAGCTTCGACTTACGGGCAATTGCGAAGAGAGACCCCGTGGAAGCGACGCACATTACGGCGGAGGCGTTTAAGCTGGCGTTTGCCGACCGAGCGTATTGGTTGGGGGATGCGGATTTCGTGCAGGTGCCGCGTGGTCTTATTGATAAGGGCTATGCCAAAAAACTTGCGGCGAAGATTGATCCGCAGCGAGCAATCGACGTGCCGACGCATGGGTCGCCGCCGAATTTTGCGCAGGATATATTCGGCCGACACACAACGCATATCGCCGCCGCGGACGCGGCCGGCAATTGGGTGGCAATCACCGCGACGGTGAATACCACGTTCGGGTCGAAGGTGATCGTGCCGGGTACGGGCGTCGTACTGAACGACGAGATGGATGACTTTTCGATCTATCCGGGTTTGCCGAATGCGTTTGGATTGGTGGGGGCGGAGAACAATAGCGTGGCTCCCGGCAAGCGGCCCCTATCCAGCATGAGCCCGACGATCGTGCTCGACTCCCATGGGAAGCCGGTACTGACCGTAGGTGCAGCGGGAGGACCCAAGATTATCACGCAAGTGTTGCTCACGATCATGCGGGTGATCGACTATCAAGAGTCGCTGCCGAAAGCCGTCGCCGGGCCTCGGTTCCATCATCAATGGCGGCCAAACTGCGTGTCGTACGAGAAGGGACTCGATGAAAGAATTGTCGAAGGGTTGCGCGACCGAGGACACAACGTAGAAGAACTCGAAAGCGCCGGACGAACGCAGGCGATCGCAATCGATGCAAACGGTGAATTCGTGGGCGTCGCCGATCCCCGCATCGCGGGCAAGGCGGCAGGCGATTGATCATCACGTATTTGAACCACCACGACACGAAGAGCACGACGTGAAGAAATTGGTATCGCAATTCATGACTGAAACTGTAAACACCGATTCAGAATGGCAGAACAAATGCGCAACAAATCACAAAAAGGACGGTCTCTTGTAGGTCTCAAGTCTGTGCGATGGACCGGTTGATTTTCGTGTTCTTTCGTGCCTTCTTGTGGCGATTCCAAACGGCATGTTTACATTTTCAATCATAATGAGATGCATGATCCAACGTGGAGTTACTAACAATTTGATCGTCGGGACCGTCGTCTCGTTGTGGTTACTGTTCGGTAGCAACGCCTCGTTCGCCGACGGGCTCGTTCCCGTTGGCACGCAACCCAAGGGTGGTTTGACCGGCAAAATCATCTATACGCACGGCGGCCACGGGTACACGGCCGACAACAAAGGCGATGGGCATTGGACCTCTCAACGTGGCGAGGGCCACGAAATGATCGAAGACCTGGGAAATTACGATCAGATGACGTATCTGGTCGACTACTTGTTTCGTGCCGGAGCGACGATCGCGCCGCAGCGGCCAGTCGGACATCAGACGAACGAAGTGGTGATGGATAACAATGACCCCGGTGTGAAGTTCGTCGGCAAATGGGAGGACGGCAACGGGCCAATTTATTTCGGGGCGGCAGGGAGCGTTCCCTATCGACAAACATCTACTTCGAAAAGCGAATCGGCTTACGCGCGCTATACGCCGAAGATTCCTGAGGCAGATTTTTACCCGGTTTATGCCTGGACGAGCTCTGGGGGTGAGCGAGCAACCGACCAGCTCTACCGCGTGCGTCATTCCGGCGGGATTACTGAGGTAACTGTCAATCACCGTCGTGTAGGTAATGGGCCCGTGTACCTCGGCACCTATTACTTCGATAAAGGCACCGATGGCTATGTAGATATCAGCAATCGTTCCAAAAGTCCCAACGGCCTTGTAGTGGCGGACATGATCCGCTTCGGTAACGGCATGGGAGACATCGATCGAGGAGGAGGCGTTTCGGGGCTCTCTCGCGAGGATGAGGCGGGACTGTACTGGGTAATGTGGCACGTGAACCACGCGCACGGGATCTCTGAGAGCGATTATCGAGTAACGGATGTCGATCGCCAGGCGACGGTTTCGCTGTCACCGCGGTACGCCGCGTTCATGAACCGCGAGAGTGACGGGCGACTCAAAGACCGCGTATTCGTGAGCTTTCATTCAAATGCGGGAGGCCGCAAGGCTCGTGGCGTATTGGGGCTACTCAACGGGAACAATGATCCGTCAACGGCGACCCCCAACCAAATGCTACTGGCCAAATCGCTCGCCCAAAAAGTCAATGATGACATGGTCGCGCAGGACGGCCAGTTCGAGCACAACTGGTTTGATCGCGATGAGAAAACAACGCTGGACCGCACCGACATCGAGTTCGGTGAGATCAATAACCATTACATTCACGACGAGTTTGACGCGACGATCGTCGAGGTCGCGTTCCATGACAACAAATTAGATGCTGAACTAATGCGCAACCCCAAGGTGCGCGATGCGATTGCACGGGCGACGTACCAAGGGTTGCTAAATTACTTCCGCGCGGTGGACAACAATGAAACGCCCTTCACCCGATTGCCTGGGGCGGTGACCGGTGTGCATGTGGAATCCGGCGAGGCGGGAACGGCGACTATTTCCTGGATGCCGCCAGCAGCGAATTCTTTTGTGGGAGATGCGGCCACGGGGTATCGCGTTTATGCATCGACGAACGGTTATGGTTTCGACGGTGGGACGCGGGTTAATAGCGGAAAAACTACGTCAACAACGCTTAAAAACCTTAACCCAAACAAGGTGTACTACTTCAAAGTAGCGGCTGTAAACGAGGGAGGCGCGTCACCGGCATCTGAAGTCGTCGCAGCATTGCCGAGCGGCAGTGCAAAAGACATCTTGGTTGTGAATGGCTTCGATCGGCTCGACCGCACAATGGACCCGAAGCAGCCGATCGCGAAAAAAGGCAATACCGTCGATCGTGTGCGACCACGGCAGAGCAATTCTCGCGATTACGTCGTGCAAGTTGCCACAGCGGTCGAGCCGGCGGTTCCGGGTACGCACATTGAGAGTACAAGTAATGAAGCGGTAATCAGCGGGGCCGTCGATCTAGCGAAGTACCACACGGTAATTTGGATTTTGGGCGAAGAATCGACGAAGGACCACACGTTTGACGAAACGGAGCAGAAGAAAATCGAAGCCTTCCTCGCGGGCGGCGGTAATTTGTTTGTCTCAGGCACGGAGGTCGGCTGGGACCTCGATCATGAGGATCACGGTCGCAGTTTTTGTCACGACACGTTGAAAGCGAAGTTCGCGGCGGACGATGCTGACACGTACGAGGTGGTTGGTGCACAAGATGGCATTTTCGCGGACCTGCCGAAGTTAACGTTCGACAATGGAAAGCTCTTTTACGATGCAGACCATCCAGATGTGCTCAGCCCAGAATCAGGCGCTCAAATTGCGCTCGATTACGCAAACTCGGCTGGCGCTGCTGCGATCCAATCGGCCGGCGTTGGCGGCCGGGGAAGCGTGGTGGTTTTGGGCTTCCCGTTCGAAACCATTACCACCAATGCCGACCGCGCCGCGGTGATGAAGCATGTGCTCGATTTCTTTCGAGAGCACAAATAATTGCCGCGTTTCTCCGGTTTTGGTTACAATCGAGGGGGTTTCCTTAAAAGAACTTCTGCGATTGGAACAAGAGATGGGCAATTGGGTTGTCCGGGCGAAACGCGTCCTGCAGAATCGATCACTTTCTCTGGCGGGTCGCAACGCTAGTGATCGGCGAAATTATTATCGGCGGCAGTTTGCGTTCGAAACGTTGGAACCGCGGCTGACGCTCTCTGTTGCGCCCGGCCTGGTCGCGACCCCGCAAACCTACAGCGGCGCGCTCGATGGCAAGATTGTCTTCACCTCCGGTGGACACGGGATTGGCTGGAACGGCTCCGCCTTTGCGACCGAGCGCCCCGACTACTGGCAATCGGGTGGCGACACGTCCGACGGCGACCTTGTGGAAGACTTCGGGAATCAGGACCAGATGTCGCTTTATGCCGATTATCTGCTGCGAGCCGGGGCAACCGTCGTGCCGATGCGGCCGGTAGGCCGCCAACTCAACGAAGTGGTCCTCGACAACGACTCGCCGGACGTGACGTTCACGGGAAACTGGTCAAACAGCGTCAACACGCGGTTCTACGACGAGGATTACGGCACGACCGTCGACGCAATCCCATATAAATATGCTGGCACGAACACCGACGAGGTCACGGCAACGGCGATCTACACGCCGAATATCCCCGCTGCCGGCTTTTATCCCGTATACACGTGGGTTCACTGGGGAACCGACCGCACGGTACAGACCTATACAATCAATCACACGGGTGGATCGACCGAGGTCCAGGTCGACCACAGTTTGGTCGGCGATGGCTGGGTGTATCTTGGCACGTACCACTTCGACGCCGGTAAATCTGCCGATGAAGGGTCGGTGGCTATCAACAACCAAGCGCCGGTTAATGGCAAAGTGGTCATTGCCGACGCCATCCGCTTCGGCAACGGCATGGGCGACTACGTCACGTCGGGAGCGCCGAGTATCACCGGCCATCCGCGCGAGGACGAAAAGTCCTATCACTGGATCGCCCGGTCGATCGGGCAAGGAGCCACGATTACCGGCATTTTGGGCTCGGATACGAATGTGTCGGCGCCCTCTGATTTCGCGGAATATATGTACCACGGTAGTTTCGGTGGTGCGCTCTACATTGGGTTTCACTCGAATGGCGGCACCGGCGCGCCAAGTAGCAGCGGTCGCGGTGCCCGCGGTTTATACGCTAACAGCGCATCTCAGCGCACACCGAACCAAGTCGCCCTTGCGACGTTGATGGGCGACCAGGTTAACCAAGACTTCCAAAACCTCAACGGCGTCTTTGAATACGATTGGACAACTGGCACGACCAATACCGATTCGCACATCAACTTCGGCGAGATCAATCTGGGTACTAATGCAGAGATGGACGCCACCATCGTGGAAGTTGCCTTTCACGACAACCTACAAGACAACGCGCTGCTTCGCGACCCGAAAGTGCGTGATCAAATTGCGCGAAGCGTGTACCAAGGAACGGTGCAGTATTTCGCGACATACGGCAATCCAGTGGTCGCCAACATCAGCCTGCCGACAGCGCCGACCTACGTGAGCGCCGTCAGCAACGCCAGCGGGCAGGTGACGATTAGCTGGTTGCCCGGCCCAACATCGCCGGCCAGCGTGAACGGTGATCCGGCCACCAGCTTCATCGTGTACGCTTCGGTCGATGGCTACGGCTTCGATGGGGGCACCTTCGTTGCTGGTGGCGGCACAACTTCTGTAACGTTGGCCGATTACGATCCGAACTCGCCCTACTACTTCAAAGTTGCGGCCACAAACGCCGGTGGCGAATCCGAGGCCTCCGAGGTCGCCACCGTTCTTCCCAGCGGCGGCAGCAAGCAGGTCCTCATCGTCAACGGTTTCGATCGCTTCGACCGCACGCAAGACTTTGAGTATCCCTACACGCAAGACGGTTATAGTACGCCCGATCCCGACGGCTTCACGAATCGCGTGTGGCCAACGTACAACAACAGCCACAACTACGTGATCCAGGTGGCGAGCGCGATTCAGGCTGCCAAACCGGGCGTGCATTTCGACAGCACCAGCAACGAGGCTGTCATCAGCGGCGCCGTCAATCTCAACGATTACGATTCAGTGATTTGGATCCTGGGAGATGAATCATCGGCCGATCACTCCTTTGATGCCACGGAGCAATCGAAGGTCGCGAGCTTTATCAACAGCGGCGGCAATTTGTTCGTCAGTGGATCCGAAATCGGCTGGGACCTCGATCATCTGAACAACGGCCGGACGTTCTACGAAAATACGCTCAAAGCCAACTACGTGGCCGACGATGCAAACACGTACGCGGTGACGGCAAACGTGGGCGGCATCTTCGCCGGGATGAGCGGCTTCGCGTTTTCCGACGGCTCATCGTTCTCGCAGCTCGACGGCCAAATGTTCAACGTCGAATATCCCGACGTGATCGCCCCACAAGCAGGCGCGGTTGCTTCGCTGACCTACAGCGGCGGAAGCGGTGGAACGGCCGCGATTCAAGCTCAAGGAACCGGCGGAAGCGGCAGCATCGTCTTGTTCGGCTTCCCGTTCGAGACGATCACGAATGTAACTCGTCAGCAAGAAGCCATCGGAAGGATTTTGGACTTCTTTGGAGTTGCAGCACAGCCGAACGCGGACTTCAATAGCGACTCGCATGTCGACGCAGCCGATTATGTGATGTGGCGAAAGTACAACGGGCTGACGAGCGGCGCGACGCAGTCGCAGGGCGACGCGAACGGCGACGGCATGGTGAATGGTGCGGATTACGACATCTGGCGAGCGCAGTTTGGCACCTCACCTGGGATCGGCAGCGGATCGCTGTCGTCCGATGCCAGTGCCGTAAATCCAGCAAGCACACTGACCGGGCTGAATTCGATTGCCCCCACGCCGGACCCTGTAACACCTATTGACCGATCGGCAAGTACCTCTGAATTGGATCACGCGTTTGCGACGCTAACTGCCGAGTCAATCCAGCCACAGTCGACGACTTCGAACCCTGCTTTCGTCCGTGGTCCCGCCATAGCGAATGCTGCCAGCCGACGCTGGGATTTGTTGATCAATCTCCTAGCAAACCAGCATACTGAGCGGGTCTCCAGCGAGACTCGTCAAGACCCATTGGGCAAATCGGCTGATCCGCAAGCAGCTTGGAATGACGATTTTCAGGCCCCGGTGGTCGACTTCTCAGGCGATTCCGCGTCGTCTGGAATATGAACCCCAATGCATCGATTGAAAACTCCGCTTACGGGCGAAGGCATTGGCGAATGCTGCAGCTCTCAGATGCCGCCACGGATCAATTTATCGAACTAACTTTCCAAGAATTACACGTAAACACAGCGCCACAGGCCGACGCGACTAATTTTCCGGAATCCAGCCACATTTGCTTGACAACCGCACCGATCGTTAGGCATGATAGCCAATACTGTCTAGTTTTATCCGTGGTTGGCCGAATTTTGAGCTTACCGCTTTGTATTGCGGAAGACAGCTAACGACGGTAACGCACCAGTGTTATCGAGGGACTAATGAGACTCACCTATTGTCTGGCTTCAGTTGCCGTATTATTGGCGATTTCGACGTCCTCATTCGGCACAACATTGTATTCTCAGGATTTTAATGCGGATGACACGGCAAACTGGACGGTGTTCCCTTCGGCCGGCGTCGATTTTGTTGCCGATTTCTTTTATGACTACTCCGCGATTGGAGTCCCTCCTGCTCCGAACGGCACGGGAACTCGCGGCTTAAAGATGACCGCGAATAATTCGAACGGCGTCTTCGGTGGATTTACGGCATCGCCTAACGGGCAAAGCTTCTCCAGCGATTACACGGTCAGCTTCGACATGTGGCAAAACTACGTTGGCCCGGTCGGCCCCGGTGGTAGCGGCACAACCCAGTTTTCGCAATATGGCATCGGCACGGCCGGCACTTCGTCGCAATGGATTGGTGCCTCCCCGAAGGACAGCGTGAGTTTTGGTACAACGCTCGATGGCGGGTCGGCCTCCGACTTCCGCGCATATTCGTCTGCCGCCCCAACATCGTATCCAAGTGGTAATGCTGTGTACGTGGCCCCCGGCGGAGCGATCAACAACAGCGATGCCTATTACATGGCCGCATATCCTCCGGTTTCGGCTCCGGCCGCGCAATTGACTTCATTTCCGGGCCAAACCGGGAGCACCGACGCCGGAGAAACAAGCTTCCAATGGCGGAGGGTCACAATTGATGTTTCAGGCGGTTTCGCCACTTGGTCGATCGACGGAACGCCATTGGCGAAGGTGGATTTGAGCACGGTAACTTTGGGTGGCGGCGACATTTTTTTCGGCCACAACGACACGAACAGCGGTTCGTCGACCGATCCCAACCGCGTTGCTCTCAATGTAACCTTAATCGACAACATTCAGGTCACGGCGGTTCCCGAGCCAGGTACGCTCGTATTGTTTGTATTCGCGGGGACAATCGGAAGTTTGACGATGCGTCGGCGACATCGCTAATTTGGCACACTCGGGTCAATTTGAAAACGCCGATGCCCCACTGACCGCGGACGATACATTGCTCAGTGTATTCTCGCCCAGAGCGCAGGCGACGTTCGCACATTTACGGAGCGCCGAACATTGGAGATGCCAAGCAATCATCGGATATTCCCAACAATACTAATTTGAGTCGGCTGCCCTCGGCGGCAATCGTGGATCCACCGGAGGTTCCCCCTCTCGCCGCTAACAAAATGGATTACTCCGTTGAGTGCAGAAGTGAAGTCCCCAGTCTGATCAAGGAAAAAACCGCTGGCATCGCGCAGCGAAATATTCGGAATGCGCATGTTTTTTCCAAAATAACGAAATTTCAATGCATTTGCTTGACAGAATGATCAGGCCGTAGCAACATCGATATTTGCAGGCGCTTTTTTTCGAGACTGGGAAGGTTTTGTTTGCTTCGTTGCGGCACATCAGTCAGAAGTAAATGCCCCACGGCGATCAGTCGCAATACCGCTCAGTTCAGTCGCATTTGGAGGGTATCGCTAATGTCAAGAACCACGTTGTCGATTGCTGCTGTGTTTTCAGCAATGCTTTTCATGCTTCCGGATAGCTCTTTGGCAGCACCTCTCTTACGCGATCAAATGACCAGTGGCGCCGGCTGGGGCATGAACTCCATCACCGCCGACGTGGCAGCCACCTTCGGTTACGATTACAGCGCCGATGGCATTCCAGAAGCTCCGCACAGTCTGGGCGCCGACGATGCGACGACCGGTGTTAAGCTCGAAGCGAACTTGATGGACGGCGCTCTTACTGGGTTCACGCTTTATCCGACCGGCAAGAGCTTTAGCGGCAATTATTCGCTGAGGTTCGATGCCTGGATGAATTGGGATACCGATGCCGGCTTTGCGGGTACAACGGAATTTCTGGGCGGTGGAGTTGGCTACGATAACGTGACCGCCGACGTGGCCAGCGGCGCCCAAACAATCACCACGGGTGACGGCGGTTCGAGCAACGATTGGCGGGCCTTTAAGTCACCACCGCAGTTTTTCATTGCAGCGGCAGACATGGCAGGCGGCAGCCGCAATGGTGGCGATCCGTATTATGCCAATTTCTTACCAGCCATCGCTCCCCCAGCAAGTCAATCCCAGGGCGGCACAGGCGTTGCCGGATCTCCCGGCTTTCAGTGGATCACCTGGGAATTCGCCGTAAACGGCAGCAATGTTGACGTTACCATCGAGAAGCCCAACGGCGACCGGCTCCCAATCGTCAGTATGGATTGCAGCGACACCTCGGACGGTTCGGGCGGATGCTCGACCTCGGGCAACATCTCGTTGTTCTATGCCGACTTTTTCAGTTCAGTTTCGTCGCGACCTGATTTGACGTTCGGAGTGATCGACAACGTGGAAGTCGTCCCCGAGCCTGCTACGCTGTCGATGATGATGCTTGGCTTCGTTGGTTTCCTAGCATCGCGGCGGCGCTAAACCATCGTTCAACCTAGTTCAGGCGTATTCGTTTTACCGGGAATTGCCCCGGCAAAGACTGCGGGAGGTTTGTTCCAATGAGAAGCACCCTGGTTTTGGCTGCTACTATCGCAGCCACTTTTACCGTTCCGATTGCCTGCTTTGCCGCACTGTTGTCGGAAGACTTTAACGATGGCTTAGCCTCGACCCGCTGGTCGGTCGCCTCCCAACAGGAAGCGACGAGGGATCCATCGACGGGTCCAGATGGCAGCGTCGATTTCGCCTTCGACTACAGCACGTTGGGCATTGCCAACCCCAACGGCGGCAGCGACACGATCGGGGCGTTCATTCAGGTGAACAAGACCGACCAGGTTGGTGACGAAGGCGAAACCTATGTCATCTATCCGAACGGCAAGACCTATTCAGGCAAGTTCGTCCTCACGGCCGACATGTATGTCTATAACGACGGCGGTCCAGGTTCAACCGAATTGGGGATGGCCGGCGCTTTTCTCAACAATTCCGCACCCATCGCTCCGTACCAATGGGGCTCGGAAGGTGGACCGTTGGCCTGGGTCTACTCGGGCGAGGGTGGTTCGAGCGCCGACCTGGCCGTATTCAAAGAGGGAACTGCCGATCCTAACAACGACCCGTTTACGGCTCCTAACGGGACAACCGGCTACAATGCCATTGCAGATTACAATTCAGTGGCGGCGGGCAGCATTCCCGGATTCCAGACTGGGGTCGCCAGTTCGCTCGGGCCGTCTGAATCGAATCCTGCGCGGCTCCTGGGTGAAGGTCCGCGTTGAGTCAGACGGCACCACGATTAGCTATTTCCTCAACGGTGCCTTGGTCGACTCCTATGACAACAGCGGTGGCTTCTACACGGTCGGCAACATTTTTCTCGGCACGACCGACCCGTTCAATTCGTCCAACGGCGGCAACGGGACGATTATCGACAATGTGACTGTTGTGCCTGAGCCAACAGCCTTTGGGCTGTTGATGCTGGGCTTGGTCGGGTTGTTCTTCCGCCCGCGAGCCACCCGTCAGGATAACTAGGGTTGTTACTGACCCGAGAAAATTGGGAGCGGCGGCGGCTCAAGTCGGGAGTGGGGCCGCACGCTGCCTTTAGGATGAGGGTTTGTCGATCCCTCAAAATGAGCGGAGCCTTCTGCGCTTTAACGAGAAATCAAAACCGTAGAAACGAGGGCACCGCGCACAAATCGTTGTTAAAATACGGCTTGTTGCTATACTCAGTATAAGTGATACAACGGAAGGTAAAGCGCTTTCAGCGGCGAGCGCGAGTCGGTGCCGGTGATGCCCGCACCGATTCAAATTGATCGCTACTCGGTTGGGGCAGGCGCGATTAGGTTTAGCAATCGTGGGGAATTGCGTGGTAGGCCGTTATGATTTTGTTCGGCAGCGCGCGATTACGGTTTGAGTACGTCCGATTTACCCCTTTTGATTTTCGATTTCTTTTGTGGCTCGCGCGTGCTAGTTGCCGCCTACGAGACAGTGAATTGAGCGAGGCGCGACCTCTTTGGTTTCATTGGGAGAACATATGATGCGACGATCTCAGTTTTGTTCACTACTGGCCGTCTTTGGATTGGCGGCTATTCCGACGACCTTGTTCGCGACGCCGTATGCCGCGAACGTGCGTAACACCACGGGTGACACGTGGGAATTCGTGCTCAACGAGGCTGCGGACGATGTGACCGTGCTGCGCGACGGCGCTAATCCGGTAAGTCTTGGCACACTTGCTGCCGGCCGCCACACGTTCGATATGACCGGCTTCAGCACGTTCGACATTCAGGTACAAAAGTCCGCCGCGACCGGTTGGACGGCAATCAGCGATTCCCTAAATTTGTTTACAAATTTTGAGCAGCCGTCGGACGTGATCGTCAATAACATTCCCTCCAGCCCGTACTTCGGCACAATTTATGTGAACAACGATCGCGACACCGCGAGTGCTTCTGGCCGAACGCTGGGGAACGGCATCTACGCAATGACGGCCGACCAAATCGGCGTCGAGCTGGCGAACAACTTTGCTGTTGTGGCCGATCCGAACGATACTTCGCAGGCGAAAGCGCCAAGTTGGACGGTGACCGGTAGTGCCACCTCGCCTTGGAAGATTACGCTGGACGAGGCAGGCAATTTGATCGCGGGGGACTGGTCCGACGCCAATGGCGGCATCAAATACGCCACGCCAGACCTGGCTCACGGCGGCCCGTTGTTGATCCACGAAGACGGAATTACGCCGTTGTACGGCAACAGCGCGGATGGCTTTTCCGGCCCGGAAGTTCACGGTTCGATCGTGTCCCGCCCCTACGTCACTGGTAGTGTCGGAAACAATCTCGTCGTCTATGCCCAGGACGAGGACCAGGATTCCGATGGCGAGACACTCTTAACCGCTACCACAGGAAATCACATCTGGCGCTGGGACGTAGGAAACGTCACGAATCAGGATCCCACTATCAACCCGAGCATTCCCGATGAATACGCTGGTGGCTACGATCAGCCACCGCAGCTCATCGTCAATGTGAGCAACCTTCCGAATACCAGCGATGGCCGCAGCAATTATCTGGACCTAAACGTTGGCGTGCTGTCGAATGCGACGTACTCGCCGACGTTCAACAAGTGGTATTTGACGGAGAACCGCAATGACGGCAGTCAGGGCGGCATCGTCGTAGTCACGCCGGACGGCACCGATGGCAACTCGCCGACATTGGAATGGTCGTCGTTGCAGTGGTCGATCGACAACAACTTGGACGGCTTCGACGGTTTTCCCGCCACCCCGGCCGGAGATACGACAGACCTTCAGGACGTATTTCGGAACATCGGCGGCGACGTGATGGTCTCGCCTGACGGCAAATACCTGATTGTCCATCGCGTGTTCAATAACGCGAACAATCTAGTCCTGGGCACAGGGAGCAATGCGCCAGGGGCCGTGTTGTTCATTCCTCTCGATGCCAATGGTGTTCCCGATCTTCAGGTCTCTGGTGGCCAGATCACGAACATTGAGTCGCTCAGCATCGACAGCAACGACTCCAATCATACGCGTGCTGGCTTGGCGATGGACGCCGCGGGGAACGTCTACACGACCAACAACGTCTCCGAGTTGTTGCAAGTGTGGAGTCCCGGCGGCAGCTGGCTGGCCAGCACTTCGGGCACGGCGGCCGGCGGCAGCACCGGCTTCACGCTGACGCCGCTAAGCGTCGGCTTGGCCGGCGACTATAACGGCGATCTCAAGGTGGACGCGGCCGACTATGTCATGTGGCGTAATGATCCGGGCAGCTTCGGTGGCGCGGCTGGCTATGACACTTGGCGTGCTAACTTCGGTGCAACGGCGCCCGGCAGCGGAAGCAGCGTAGCAGGCGCTGCCGTGCCCGAGCCAGGAACGTTGGCCTTGTTAGCCATTGGTTTGGTTTTCGCCTGTACTTGTGGAGCAAGACGGGGCGTGCGAGATTTGGGCTAGCGGATCGCGCACACCCGTTGAAATCCAATTGGCGTCGTGGCAGAGTGCCACGACGCCAATTTTGTAGCTTAGAAGGGAAGATTGAGCGATGCGAAATGCAAAACGCGGTTTCACTCTGGTGGAACTGTTAGTAGTAATCGCGATTATAGGTATTCTCGTCGCACTCTTGTTGCCGGCCATTCAGGCGGCGCGTGAGGCCGCTCGCCGAAGCCAGTGCAAGAATAATCTCAAACAGCTCGCACTAGGATGTTTACTGCACGTCGACACCCATAAGGCGTTTCCATCCGGTGGCTGGGCGAGTTTCTACACGGCCGACCCGAATCGCGGTTACGGTCCGGATCAGCCGGGAAGTTGGTACTACAACATTTTGCCCTACATCGAAGAGCAATCGCTGCGCGACTTAGGCAAGGGGCTAGATCCAAAATCGCCCGAATTTCGAATGGCGAGTAATGAATTGCACCAAACGCCGGTCTCAGCGTTCCACTGCCCTTCAAGGCGCCCGGCGAAGCTATATCCGCACGCTTGGGGCAAGCTGTATGAACAGAGTTGGCTGCAACGGCTGGCAGCAGTGTGCAAGGGAGATTACGCCGCCAACTCCGGCGATGCGTTAGCACATGCCGGCCTCGGTTTCAGCGGCTATATTTTCTGGATACCGGGCAGTTACGCAGATTTGGCGAATCCCAAATGGACCAATACGAATGATCCCACGTCTAGGTTTTACCAGACCGGGATCATGTACTACCGCAGCGAAATAAGCTATAAGAACATTACCGACGGCGCAAGCAACACGTATTTGATCGGCGAAAAATTCCTGACTCCGCTCATGTACGAAACAGCGGCGGCCACCTACGCGGGCTACGGCGATAACCAGGGCGCTTGGTCCGGGTACGAATGGGACAATCATCGCGTCGCCTGGAATCCTAAGAGCGCAAATGAGCCCGAAGACTATCAGCCGCGGCAAGATACCATTGGCGTTGACAACCCAAACATCTACGCCTTCGGCAGCGCCCATCCGGGAGCGATGAACATGGCGATGTGCGACGGATCCGTGCATTCGATTTCGTACGACATCGATCAATATACCCATCGCTATTTAGCCAATCGGCTGGATGGCGAGTCGCCGAATCTCAACGAATAAGCCATCGTCAACTTTCCATCGGGAGCGTGCTGTCAATTGCTCTTTAGCGCGTACGTAATGTTGTGGTTTTTCATGCCTGGGTCGTCGTAAGAGACCTCCTGACCTAGAATTGTTTCGGTGTTGTAAATCGCGGGAATCGTTTCTTTTCCGTTTACGGCCTTGGAAATGCGCACTTTGTAGAGGCCGAAGTGCGCTCCCCCGGGAAGCTTTGGATCGGGACGATCTTCCTTGGCGATAGTCGGAGACGCATCGCCATACTCGTTGGTTGTGCCGGTTGCGGGCTTAATGTCATCTCCAAGAAACCGTGCCGGTTCCAGAGTCACTTTCGCTCCCGCAAGCGGTTGTCCATTCAGCGTGACACTGCAGCGAACTGAAGTCATTCCCGTACGCATCGCCTTCCAAGCGTTGACGCGAGCGGCCACTTCGTCGGCGCTTACGCCTTTGTCGCCGTTGGTGTCAAGTCGCGGCAGCGCCGCCTTCAAGTCGGGAGCCTTCTCCAATTCGTCACCGGAGACGATGCCATCACCGTTCGTATCGTACATCTCCATCGCCTGACTGCCGGCGCGGGAGGGACTAATGGATGGCTGTTTGACAGGCCGCGGCCCAAAGTTACAGGAGGCAATGGAGAATGATGCAAGCGCTATCACCAATAAATTTAAGCCTGTTTTCTGAACGAGCCGCATCGGAAACTCCTATAAGATTTGGTCAACTGAATAAAGCTGCGGCATCCGCAACTCGACGAGCGACTGCATGAGTACAATTATAGCGGCAATAAGTCGTGTTCGTGTGCGATCACGCACGACCGCCATCGGATAATGTGCGGTCTCGCCAAGCGTACAAAACTCTGCGAAAAAACGAGAATATATTGCGCAATTTCCGTTTGCATGTTTGCAGGTCACGGTTATTCTGAAACTAGCGATTGTAGCTGGCCAGCACGACGGGCTGAGCCAGTCGGAACTTCTTACACACCTTTGGTTCTCATGGGCGGAGAAACCCAACTTATGAAACTTGGCACCACACTAATTGCGACGTTTGTGATCTTCATCGGCGGTTTGTCAAGCACGCGCGCTGCAACAAAGTATTGGGATATCAACGGAGCCGATCCGGGCGCTACATTCGGCGATGGCATCGGTGATGGCGCCTGGGACACGACAACGTCAAATTGGAATCCAATGGCGGATGGCACCGGCACGCCAACCACCTGGGTCAACGGTGATGATGCCGTCTTCTCCGCCGGGAACGACGTCGATACTGATCCCATGGTCGGCGGAGCGTTCATCGATATTTCCGGCACGACTGCCAATTCGATTCTTATCGAGGACGGCTATGTGAAGTTTCAAAGCGGAACTGCGGATACTGGCGCTGGGACCGTAACCGTTAACAGCGGGGCGACGTTGGCGATCAACAGCACCCTGCGGCTAAATACGACGGCCGGCAAAGTGGTACTTAACGGTGGAACGCTGTTGGAGACAAATCCCGGCAACGCCGGCACGTTCCTCGGCGTCAGTTCTGGCGCCAGCAAAACAATCGAAGTCAACGGCATTGGCTACATTGGCTACGATGATGGAGACGGTATTCCCGACAACAAAGTTTCCATCTATTATGACGTAATATCCGGAACCGGTGGCACGCCAACGAACGGCGGAGCCGGAACGCTTGTCAAAATCGGGCCGGATCAGCTTGGCGTCGGTGGTAAGGATCTTGGCGGCGGCGTCCTTAGTCCAAGCCAGTTTTCATTTGCAAAGTTGGTCGTTAAAGAAGGCGGGTACCGGCTTCGCAATATTGGCGGTGCCATCGACGAACGGGCCTTCGGCGCGGTGCCACTCTCCGAGCTGGCAGATGCGATCACGCTGGACGGCGGCGGCATCGGCTCCAATGCGACCGTTACCCTCGACGCCAACCGAGGCATTACTGTCACATCGAACGGTGGCTATTTCGATCACGGCGCTACGGCCGGCTTAAACATCCCGGGACCGCTGAGCGGTTCGGGGGATCTGACAATCGGTGACCCAACCTCGACGTATGCCGGCAACGTTACATTCACGCTCAGCCATCCCAACAACGTCAACACATTTAGCGGTGGGTTGGTGGGGGTCCGCGGAGTCCTACAACTCAACTCGTCGCTGAAAGTCGCCGGGCTTTCCGACAACACTACGAATCCGGCCGGTGCAAACAATGCCACGATCAATGTCGCCAGCGGCCAAACGCTCACGGTTGGCACCGGCAACGGCAACGATACCTGGTCGACAGAGATCGGCGGCGCTGGCGGCCTGACCAAAGTCGGTAGTGGCACGCAGACGCTCGCAGGCACGCCCACCTACACGGGCGATACGAAGATCGAAGGCGGGACGTTGAGCATCTCCAATGCTTACCTGGCGGATGCCGCCGATGTGTATCTATCCACCGGCTCGATCTTCAATTTGAATTTCGCAGGCACCGATACGATCGATTCCTTGTTCTTCGATAACGTGGGGCAAGCGACCGGCACCTGGGGCTCACCTAGTTCGGGCGCTACGCACACCAGTTCGCTGTTCTCGGGCGCCGGCCTCTTGCAGGTGACGACGCTCCCCTCGGCGGGCGTGCCGGGCGACTACAACGGCAACGGCGTGGTCGATGCGGCCGACTACGTCCTGTGGCGTAAAGGCGGCCCGTTGCAGAACGAGGTGGATGCACCCGGTACGGTCAATGCCCAAGATTACACGGAATGGCGGGCACGCTTTGGCAACACGTCGGGCAGCGGCAGCGGCCTTGGTGCGAGTGCGGCGGTCCCCGAACCGGCGAGCATCGCCATGCTCGCGCTGTGCCTGCTTGGCGTTGCCGCAGGTCGGCGAGTGCGGTAACGCTCACGGCGAGGCAACTGGTAACTGCCCACCACTTATTAGTCGTTTTGGTGCGCTGAGCCCGGTAGCGACTTACCGGCTGCGCTAATGCGCGAAATTCCTGCGCGTCCTTTTCGTTGCCCGATGGGGCCATCGAACGCTAAAATGAAGGGGGCGGGAGGGTTACAATTATCGAAGTCGATCCGGCATTTTTCGCGGGAACATTCTCCCATCAAGGAAATGTGATGCGTTCCAACATACGAGCGGCAAATTCTATCAACGACTCCTGCCGATTGCAGCCGTGCGGTCGTTGCACCATCGACGCCAGAGCACCTGGTTTTAGCTATGTAGGGGCACGTGGGCGAGTTTCTCCGAAACTCGCAACCGCGTCTCGGAGAGACGCGACCACGTGTTTGCATGGTTTTAGCTATGTAGGGGCCTGTCAAGTGCTGATGGGTTTTTACATGATTGCCTCCTCTTGGCTGGGTCGGTTGATTCGCGTTGCGCATTTGGAGCGTGGCGAACGATCCGACGCTCGTTCGTTTTTGGTTTCGACCTCGAAGACGCCTCGGGGGGCGCAATCAGCTATTCGAGCTCTGGAGGGCTTGCCTCCGGCCCATGAAATTCCATGCGCGAGCGACGATGCCCATTCACGCTCACGAGCTGTGGAGGTTGACTCCGCGTCCCAAAAACCAGTTCGAGCTATCGTCCCTCGTTCTTCACTCCGAGGTCCCGCAGTTCAATCGTCACGCGACCAGGCGTGTTCGATAAGATTCTCCTGTAATGACGGCACTGTGCATCCAGGTCAAAAGTTTTCGCGCGACGGCGACAGCCGCCGCTTTGCGGCCGCTCCGCTTGGCAATCCGCAGGAAGATGCCTCGCACATGTTCGTCGCAGCGGATCGCGGTCCAGGCGACTTGCTGCAAGATCCACCGCAGGTCCGCCGAGCCGGTCTTGGCGATGTGACCGATGCGTTGTTTTCCTCCCGAGGCAAACACGCGGGGATTGAGTCCCGCATAGCGGCCGATCGCCTTGGCATCCGCGAAGCGGCCAAAGTCACCCACTTCGGCCAGGATCGTGGCAGCCGCTACCGTCGCTACCCCGGGAAAGCTCACCAGAATCTCGTACCGCGGGCGGAATGTTTCGCGCCGGATCACCTCGCCGATGGTCCGCTCGGCCTCGGCGATCTGCCGCTCGGTGAGCGCCAACTGGTCGACGCACTGCCAGAGCATCGCCACGTGCCGCGTCGGGAGTTTTTCTCCCTGGGCCTTCAGGTAACGGATCAGGCCATCGCTCGAGAGCCGCGCCGGACCAGGCCGGTTGTTGGCGTTCATGATGCTCTTGACGCGACACAGCACCCGAGCGTGCTGCCGCGAGAAGCCGTTGCGGTGGCGCGTCAGGTCGCGCAGCCATTGGACTTCCAGCGGCGGAGCGTAGGAGGTTGGCAGGCGACCGGCGTCCAAGAGCTGCGCAATGTTGAGCGCGTCTTCCCGGTCGGTCTTCAATCGCCGGCCAGCCAGCGCGCGGGCCTGGGTCGCGTCCGCCAACACCAACTCCTGGACAATCGGCTCCAGCATCTCCCACAGCCAGCGATAGAAGCCCACGCTCTCGATGGCTACGGTGTGCGGCCGCGGCAAGGCCGCGAAGTACGCGCCGATCTGCTTCCGACACTTGCAGGGAATCTTTTGAAACGAGTATTCCCCGCAACAGCCGCAGAAGACGCACGCGGTGAGCGTGTCCTTGTGCAAGTCGACGCCGACGCACCAGTGATGATTAAGCGTTCGTTCCATCCGAGAATTCTCCATGTACGGGGCCAAAGGAACCAATTTACTTCCGAGAAGCATAACCGCTTCTCCCGGCCCCTACATGGTTTCACGCTGGTAGAGCTACTGGTTGTTATCGCGATCATTGGCATCTTGGTCGCGTTGTTGTTGCCGGCAATCCAGGCGGCGCGAGAAGCGGCACGACGCTGCGCAGTGCCAGGCCAATCTTCACAACGTCGGGCTGGCGGTGCTCAACTACGAGTCGGCTCATAAAATTTTGCCGGAAGGCATGACATTTGACACGGCGGCCCAAGGTAGTACCAACATTCAGGCGATCCAATCCTATGGTCCAAATTGGATTATCAAAATCCTGCCTTATCTCGAAAGCCAGGCGATCTACGACCAGTTCGACTTTTCAGTGAGTATTACCCAGCCTGGCGCGGGGAATCGCAATATCACGGCTCGCAGTTCGCCCATTCCGGTGCTGCTGTGTCCGAGTGATCCATACAACAAGGTTTTATTTGATGGCGGTTCGACATTTGGTGACGGCTGGGCCCGCACAAATTATGCCGCCAGCGCGGGACGCGAGTTTCTGTATGGCGCTGCGGATTCGACTACGGAAACGCATATGGCCGGACCACAGAGCCTCGCTTGGAGCGGGAAGGATTTGAATAAAACAAGTAATTTGATGTGCATGCGCGGCGTAATGGGGCCGAATGCGGCAGTGAAAATGAGCCAGATCATCGATGGCACCGGCAAGACGATTATGATCGGTGAGATTCGGGCCGGAATCACGAACCAAGATGGCCGCGGCGTGTGGGCCCTCGGCCATGCGGGAGCTAGTCTTGTGGCTGCGTATGGCAGCGGCGGTGATGACGACGGACCGAATTACTGTGATGCCAATGGCGACGACGTTCATGCTCCCGACGTTTGCACCACCGCCGGGATCTGCTCGAGCTCTGGTGCCGGTACCGCCGGGGCCGAGTGTATGGACTGTAGTTTAACGAAGAATGGCTTCGACCAAGCCACAGTCCGCAGCAAGCATCCGGGCGGAGTGCATCTTGCCATGGCAGACGGCAGTGTTCAGTTCATTAGTGACGACGTGGAAACGAACGGCTGCTACAACACGAGTTGCTGTTCTGTTTGGGATTACATGATCACGAGCGGCGATGGCGGCACCGGCGGATCGCTACAAGGAGTTCGACGCGGGGGTTGCCAATCTTCGTTGTAATTGCAGTTAGTGAATAGATTTGTTATTTCGCGATGATTTGAGGAACTTATCCGCAGTGAGTAAACGTTTTTTGTTCGTACGACGCCATGTTTTGTTGGCGGCAGTGTCAGCGATCAGCCTTGCTGCGTTAGTCGGTTGCAATCGTGGGCCGGCGATGTATCAAGTGAGCGGCCACGTGTTCTACAAGGACGGCTCCGTGCCGCGTGCGGCGGTGGCTGTGGTGTTCCTGCAACCCGCTAACAACACGACTGCCGAAATCAAGAAAGGCGCGTCACGGCGCGATCGGTCCTGACGGCTCGTTTACCATGTGGACGAAGAAGTCCGGCGACGGCGTGTACGCCGGTGAGTACAACGTTGGCTTCACCGTGCTCAAGGCGCCCATGGATCCACGGCCATTGATCCTGCAAAAGTACACGCGGGCCGACACTTCCGGCTACAGCGTGACGGTGGACCATAATATCGATGATTTGAAGTTCGAGATCGAACCTGTGCCTGGGGTGACGACAGGGGCTGCTTCCAGCAAATGGCCCCAGGCTAAAACCGGCAGCACAGCTAGAAGCTGAGATTGGGCGTCGAAGCCGTGGAGACTGGCGCCGCCACGCGGCGCCTGAGGGGAGGTGAATATGAGGCGTTCTCTTCCTATCCGTTGCATTGGTCGTCGCTCGGCGGGTTTCACGCTGGTTGAGCTATTGGTCGTAATCGCGATCATCGGCATTCTTGTAGCGCTCTTGTTACCGGCGATCCAGGCCGCCCGCGAAGCGGCCCGGCGCACGCAGTGCGCGAACAATCTCAAGAACATCGCGCTCGCGTGTCTGAACTATGAATCGTCAAACAAGACACTGCCGATAGGAAGCTTGCTCGTTACAACGCCTACCGGCGCAGCCGGGACGCAAAGTGGCCTCGGCTGGCAAGTTCAAATCTTGCCTTACATTGAAGAAAGCACCGTCAGCGAGGAAGCATTAGACAAATACACAGCAAATGGTACAGCAGACGCGTACGGCGGGGCCATGAATGAACTAAATGCCCTCTTGCTGCCCATGTATTTATGCCCTAGCGATGGCGAGATCAAATCCCTAAAGGATAAGTTCGATAAAGGTTCGCAGAATCGTAGAGGTATGAGTTACGTCGGTGTTACTGGTTCGTATTATGCCCGCACAGGTGACTGCCCGAAGACAAAACAAGCAGGAAAGTATTGCATCACAGCGAGTTTCCCCCATTCGCTTTTTGCAATCAACAACTACGACGGACTCTTGATCCAGGGCTGGGGTGTCTCCCTTAAGAGCGTTGCCGACGGCACCAGTAAGACATTATTGGTTGGTGAACGGTGGTATCAAGCGCGGGCGTGGACGATCGGCGCGTACTACACCGGCGGTACCGATCCGCCTTCCGGCCGGGGAAGGACCTTGCCGGATGGCCCGCAGCCAAACACCGCTTGGTTTGCATGCAAAAATCTGAGTGACCAGGTGCCGATCAATTACGATCTGCTAGTACAGTGTTATCAACTTCACGATAACAGCGTTGATCGCCCTACGTTGCCAACGAGCTGTACAAACCCGGGTCTAGGCATCAACGAGTTGCCATTCGGCAGCTTCCACGTCGGCGGCATTAACTTTTCGTATGGCGACGGTAGTGTGAAGTTCTTGCCCGATGGCTTGGACATATCGATCTATCTTGCGTTAGGTTCTCGTAATGGTGCTGAAGTCGTCAGCGAGTGAATTTGGTTTACGAGCACCGGCAGCAAACACCTACTTAAAAGCGCTTGCGGTATGCAGTTTTTGACGAAGATTCTCATCGTGTTGGCGCCTGTTTGTATACTGGGCTGCAAGAATTCTTCGAACGCGATTCCAGTACACGGCAAAGTAACATACCGTGGTGACGCATTGACCAACGCCGGGATCACGTTTTTTCCGACCACCGGCCGGCCTGTCGCCGCGGCTGCCCCGCAAGGCGAGTATTCAACGGAACTGCCGCTTGGCGACTACACCGTGGTCGTGAACATCGGGTCCGAACTGCCTTCCGGCTATAAAGAGGGCGATCCCATCCCGCCGCCCAAGATTTTGCTGCCGACTACGTACACTACGCGGGCTAAAAGCACACTGAAAGCGGTGGTCAAACCGGGCCAATCGGATCCCATCGATTTCGACCTGAAATAGGTCCGCAGACCGGATGGCCAGAATGAAATGGGGTGTGGATACCTGCTCGTCAAAGCTTGCACTTTTTGCAAAAACGAGAAAAGACTGCGCAGAAATTGCTTGAGTGGGTTGAATTGGCGGTTTAGTCTGAAAGCGTGGCTTTAACGGGCGGTGGGCCATCTTTGTTGTGGATGCACGCCAATTGAGTCTTCAGCTTGGAGATCGCTAATGCGTCTTTCCAGAATCCTTCTCGGGGCCCTAGCGGCCGTTTCTCTTGGCTCGTCGAATTTAATGGCGGGCGTCATCTCGGGCTCAATCAATGAAATCATCGTTGAGAGCCGTTCGGGCGGGCAAAACTTCGCCGCGTACAGTCAGGCGGGAACTTGGGCGGACTCCTCATCGAAAAGCACAGCGCCAGGCGTGACGGCGGGTATCGGCAGCACCTTCTCCAGCAATTCATTTACAGGTCGTTCGTTTACTGTTGCACCCGACTTTGGCGCCGGTGGCGAGTTTGAAGTATTCGTGACCATGGCCGCCAACATGACCACTGCTGACCAACCGATCACGGTCGTGCATGCCGGCGGAACCGATAACTTCAACGCAGACCTGACGAGCGGCGTGGCGAATGCGTGGAAGTCGCTGGGCACGTGGACATTTGGCCCCGGTACGAGCGGAAGTGTAACGATCGCGACAACCGACTTAGGTGGCAACCCGCTGCGAGGTGATGCAATTCTGTTCGCACAGTATGCGGTCCCCGAACCCTCGACAATTTTGCTCGCTGTATTCGGCTTAGCAAACGTGTTGTTCGTCGGTCGTCGACGAAATGCCTAGACCTTAGAAACATTCGGTTACAATTCCTTTTCGATTTTCAACTGGGAGAGTGCTCATGAGTTTTCGCATATGTTTAGCTGCAGCTTTTCTGGTCGCCATGGGTATGGCGACGGCACACGCAGGAGTCATTGTTTCGGATGACTTCGAAGGCTATGCAAACCAAGCGGCAATGGATGCTGTATGGGTGCCGAGCGGGACTAGCGGTGGTTCCCAACTAAGTACTGATCAGTCGGTTAGTCCGACGCACTCGGCATTCAACGACGTAGACACCCGCCGGTCAACACAGGTTTTTGGCGATGCGCCTGTCCCGACCGATGCCAACCCACTCGTTTGGTCGTTCCAGTACTACGATACACAAGCTGGAGTTAGCCTTGCTCGCAACTACATGCAGTTGTGGGACAACTCCGGCGGTCTAGCACAATTGGTTTCGCTGGGTGTATACAATGCAGTTCCCGGTGAAAGTGTTGCAGACCATCACACGTATTATCGGGCGCGGGTTGCGTTTGGCGGTGGTCCTGGCTGGATCCTGCTCAAGGAGCCGGGCGTTGCAACGCGCTCTGTCGGATGGCACGAACTGAAAGCCGTCTTTGGAACTAGTACCGTTGACTTCTATGTGGACGGCACGCAGGGAGCGAGCGGAATTACTTATGGGTCGGGTTACACCTTCGACACAATGCAACTTGGTTCCGGGCTGAGTTCCGCGGGAGGTGCCGCGTACTACGACGACGTTCTCCTGCAAAGTGTACCCGAACCGGCGTCGCTGGCATTGCTAGGTTTCGCCTGCCTTGGCTTGGCGGTGGCCCGGCGCCGCGCTTAGCAAGCTGTTACGAATTGATTCAACTAAGGCCGCGTCCGAATCGGGCGCGGCTTTTATTTTGCACTGGGCTCGAAACATTCAGTTGATCGTCGTCTTTCGGTGCGCCAATTTACAAAACCAGTTGCGAGCAATAGAGCAACTGCGCGTTTGCGCGAGCCACGTGCGCAGAGTAATCAAGCTATTGAGTTGGCGCGCGTGTTTTATAGCCAATTACATCACATCTAACTTGCTGCATATTGTGGCCGCGTTAATAATTGAGAAGAGACGATCGACGCGAGTTCGTGGGGCGGCGAGCGTTGCATTCGTATGCGGTTGCGTGACGACCGGTTACATTCTTGTTGAGCCGCGCGCGGTTGGAAGACCTGCGGCTAGGAACTAGGGCTTCGAGATATTTGGCAGGTTGGGAGGACGTGTGTCCCCTTGCCGGGCTTGGCCGATCCCGGCTCGTGAGAAACAGAGAGAAGAGATGCGAAATAGCAAAGACGTTCAAAATCTAGTGCGGAGTTTTTGTGTCGTTGGGACGACACTTGCGGCATTGTTGATGTCGCATGGTGTCGCGCCTGCTCAACAGCGCGTCCTAGGCATCGATGTCTCGACGTATCAGGGGAACCTTTCGTCGTCGAACTGGACCACGCTGCATAACACCAACAATCGGGACTTCGTCTTCATTCGTTCTAGCCGCGGCGGCACGACCGGCGAGGATCACCGGCAAGGGGGCTATCCCTCTGGGAACAATACGTATTACAACCTTTCCGAGCGGTACGATGATCCTTATTTCGTTCAGAACATCAATCGCGCGACGGCAGCCGGATTATTCGCTGGCTCGTATCACTTCTCTCGACCCGATGTTATTGCGAGCACGCCAAACTCCGGCGGCATCCCAAACAGCGGCACCGACGAAGCAAATCACTTCATCCAAATGGCCGGAGCCTGGATGCGGCCGGGCTACTTGCTGCCGGTGCATGACTTCGAGGCGGGAGACGGACTGCGGACGAGTAATGAGATGGCTCAGTTCGCGATCGACTTTTCCGACCGCATCTACGAGGTGATGGGCATTCGGCCGGCCATCTATATCAATGGCAATTACGCCAATTATGTGTTGGGGGGGGCCTCGCTATCGCTGCGCAATCAGGTTGTGGCAGCTTATCCGACTCTGTGGAACGCCCGCTGGCCCAACCAGGGTGATCCGAATTATATCCCCGCTGACATAGAAAACCCAAGCGACTCGTATCCTCCGATCTACGGACCGTGGGACGACGCTCCCAACCCGGCCCAGCCGTGGAGTTTCTGGCAATACTCCAGCAAGCAGCGGCTAAGTGGATATGCCAATGGTAGCGCCAACATTGATGCGGACATCGCTAACGGGGGGATTGAGTTTGTAAAGGACCATCTTGTTCCCGCGTTGTGGATGAACGACAGCAGCGGCGAATGGTCGACGCTCACCAATTGGAACAGCGGGCAAGCACCACCGCGCCCGTGAGTAGCCCAGGGCAATTGACACCCATAGGTACCCAAACATTGCCGACGCCGCGGCTGCCGGGCACAGCCGGTTCTGGACCGGCTGTAACATCGGGTGTGAACGACACTGTTGTTCTCGACCGCCCAAATGCGAATATCACGGTGACGCTCGACAGCGGCTCGTACGACATCCGCAAACTGTACATGCGCGAGACTCTTAACATCACGGGCGGGTCGCTAAACATCAACTATGCACCATCCGCAGATTCTACGCCAATCTCGGCTCAGTTTTCCGGGCCGGTTACATTAAGCGGTACCGGCAGCTTAAGCGTCAATACATTGCAGGTCGATGCGAGCAAGATATTCACGCTCGCCGGCAGCACGGGCACACTCACGTTCAAAGCAATCAATCTGTTGTCGTCGTCGCAGATTTCATTGACGGGCGATGCGAACATCAATCCGTTGTCCAACGCCACCGCGACGATTTCGGGCAGCGGGACGGTGAACTTGAACGGCGGCACGCGAGTTTTTAATGTCGGCAACGGCTCGTCGGATGTGGATTTGGACGTCGCCGTGCCAATTGCGAACGGCGGCCTCACCAAAAACGGCACTGGCACGATGCGGCTCAGCGGCAACAACACGTTTGCCGGGCCCGTCACGGTCAACGCCGGCACGCTTCGTTACAACCATTCGTCTGGCCTGCAAAGCTCGACCGCCGTCACAATAAACAACGGCGGCGTGTTGGATATGAACAACATCGCGGACACGATTGCTTCACTTTCCAGCGACGCGGGAAATACGACGGGCCTTGTGATGCAGGGTTCAGCGAATCTGACGCTGGCGGCCAACAGCGGCACGAGCACTTACTTGGGCACGATCAGCGGCTCTGGTGCGCTGATGAAGACGAGCGCCGCCACTCAAATCCTAGGCGGCAATAATAGTTTGGGCGCGATTACTCTCAGTGCCGGATCATTGCTGTTTAACGGGTTCAATACGACCGGCGGCATTGCGGTAAACGGAGGGGTGCTCGGCGGCGAAGGCGTACTCTCCGGCGCGGTGACGGTAAATAGTGGCGGGCGCTTCACGCCGGGAGCGAGCATCGAATCGCTTGGTGTTGGCGCGCTCACATTGAACGCGGGCTCCGTACTCGATTTGGAATTGGGCGCCAGCAGCATGGCGGATCGGATTGATGTAGCGGGCTTGTTGTCACTCAACGGCGGGTCGCTCAATTTCATCGACGCAGGAGGGATGGGTATTGGTTTCTACAACCTCATCAGCTATGGAACACTGAGTGGTAGTTTGGCCAATGTGAGCGCACCAAGTGGCTCGGGCAACCTCGATTACCAACTCTTGGACACAGGCAGCGCGATTTTCCTTGTTGTGTCGCTTCCCGGCGACTTTAATTTCGATGGCACGGTTAACGCAGCCGATTACGCCGTCTGGCGCAAAGGATTGGGTACAACATATTCGCAAGCAGACTACGACACGTGGCGTGCCCATTTCGGTGAGGTGGCCAGTAGCGGGTCGAGCCTGGGTAGTGGGGCAGCGGTTCCTGAATCAGCCACGATCGTCCTGCTCGCGTGTGGATTGATGACCTTCGGTGGGTGGCGGACTCGCCGCCGTCAATTGAGATGAGCCGCGGAATCGCGCCGGACTACCGGCAGCGTCATGCGCAATCGCGCGAGGGCGCTGCGAGTCGCCCCTGCAACGGTTGCTGCGGCTAAGTTATTCTAAGTGGTAGGCCTTTTCGGGCGCCATCTGCGTCAGTTGATTCCCTTTCTGTCCCGAAGGTATACAGGTACCGGCCAACTGCGCCGATTGATTCGTGATCAAGGAGTTGCCATGCACCTAAATAGCTGCGCTCGCTACGCCGCAATTCTGCGCGTGTTTGTGATTACCACCGTCGCTGCCGGAGCGTGGGCTACTTCTGCGGTCGCTCAGAAGCAAGGCACTGCGGCCGACCCACCACCCGTGGCGCGAGAATTCCGCGGCGTGTGGGTCGCCACGGTCGAGAACATCGATTGGCCTTCGCGGCCTGGGCTCTCCGGCGACGAGCAGCAGCGTGAGTTGATCGCGATCCTCGACAAATGTGTCGATCTGAACCTGAACGCAGTCATTCTTCAGATTCGCACGCAGGCCGATGCGCTATACCCGTCGAAGCTGGAGCCCTGGTCCGAGTATTTGTCGGGCCACATGGGAAAACCGCCGAAGCCATACTACGACCCGCTGAAGTTTGCCGTAACGGAAGCCCATCGCCGCGGACTGCAGCTTCACGTGTGGTTCAACCCGTATCGAGTTCGCGTACCGGGCGCAAGAGCCCGGCGTCGCCCGACCACGCGAGTGTTGCCCATGCGAAGATTGTGAGGAAGTACGGCAAATACTTGTGGTTCGATCCAGGGGAACCAGCGGCTGAGGAGTATTTCACTGCCGTGCTCAACGACGTGGTGAAACGTTACGACATCGACGGCGTACACATTGACGACTACTTCTATCCGTATCAAGTCAAGGACAAAGAAGGCAAAGTTATTCCGTTTCCGGACGATGAAAGCTACGCGCGGGCCAAGTCACAAGGAGTAACGCTTAATCGCGATGATTGGCGACGGCAAAACGTCAACCATCTTATTCATCGTATGTACGGGGAAGTGAAGCAGGCAAAGCCGTGGGTACTCGTGGGAATCAGCCCCTTCGGTATTTGGCGGCCAGGCAATCCGCCGGGCATCGTAGGGCTCGATCAGTACAACACGCTGTATGCCGATGCACGAAAGTGGGAGCGACAGGGTTGGGTTGATTATCTGACGCCGCAACTTTACTGGCCCATCGAAAGCAAGGGCCAAAGCTACCGCGCCTCCTGGCTTGGTGGTCGGAGCAGAACGTAAAGAAGAGACATCTATGGCCGGGGAACTTCACGTCGAAGGTTCGGCAGGGGCCGAAGAACGGGGACGCGGCGAAAACGTGGACAGCTGACCAGATCATCCGTCAAATCGAAGTGACGAGAGCGACGCCCGGTGCCACCGGCAATGTTCATTTCAGCATGAAAGCATTCACGCAGGACTACGGCGGCATCGACGAAAAGCTCAAGAATGGACTGTACGCGGAACCGGCGCTCGTGCCGGCATCACCGTGGCTGGGCGATGACAAGCCGGGCAAGCCAAAAGCTACAGTGCTGACTTCCGGAGACCGCGTGGAAGTCAAGCTACGGTTGCCGAGAGGCATCAAGCCATGGCAATGGGTCGTGCGGACGCAGATGGTCAATGGTTGGAAAACGGCGATCCTACCTGGCGCCCAGCAGCTATACGTGCTGAAAATTGCGGACGGTGCAAAACCCAAAGCAATGATCATCTCTGCCATTTCACGGCTTGGTTGCGAGGGGCCGACGACCCGCCTCGAAATTCACAAACGCGACTAACGCAATGACGGCCGGTACCCCATCGAGCGAACTTGGCGCAGCGGCGGATCGCAGCCCATGGTGGTGGGTGCCGAGCTTGTACTTCGCCCAGGGTGTGCCATACGTGGTGGTGATGACGGTGGCGGTCATCATGTTCAAACGGCTGGGCGTCGACAACACAAAGATCGCACTCTATACGAGCTGGCTCTATTTGCCGTATGCGATCAAGCCGCTTTGGAGCCCGCTGGTGCAGCGTATCGGTACACGGCGTGCGTGGGTGGTAGTGATGCAGTTATTTGTGGCGGCTGGGCTTGCTTGCGCGGCGCTCGCGATTCCGCTTGACAGTTATTTGCGGTGGAGCTTGGTGGCGCTGAGCGCTGTAGCGATTTCTTCGGCTACACACGATGTGGCAGCCGATGGCTTTTATTTATTGGCGCTCACTAGTCATGAACAAGCATGGTTTGTGGGCATTCGCAGTACGGCATACCGGATGGCCATGATCGCAGGACAAGGCTTATTAGTAATGTTGGCGGGGGCGCTTGAGTCGTCCACAGGGTTGCCCGTCCTTGACGTCCCCGTTACGGCCACAGGCCAACCGGCAGCAGTGATCCACTTTGCGCCGGAGAATTTCAAGCTGCCCATAAACAATAACGCACAGCGGATTGTGTTGGCAAAACCGAACTATGAAATTAGCTTCCATGGTCAAAAAGCTGCCGATGTACAGACGCTCAAGACTGCAGTGCGCGACTGGAACATAGGCCACGATTTCTATCCCGCCCCGAAATCATTGAAGTCACAAACCGAGAAACCGAATTGGCTATTGCAACTCGAAAAGTTCATTCGCGGCCGCTTCGGTCCGATGAAGGATCACGCCGTCGCTGTTAACGACCAGACTGGCGCTGTCGCTGTCGTGATGATGCGACTGGCAAAACCGGTGCAGGCAGGCGAACGGCAGGTCGTGCAATTTGGCCGTTCGACAGGTGACAGTAATTTCGACGTTATCGAAGGCGAGCGATTTGTTGTCACGGAAGCCAATTGGAACGACCCGTTCGCAGCAATTGTGCAAGTCGACGCAAAGCTCGATCATACGTCGGAGGCGATGTTTGAAGTCCGCTCCGGCAATTTAAGACTTGCATGGTCGGCAACATTTTTTGTCGTGGCTGCAGCTTTTCTCACCTTCTGCATTTACCACTTCTTCGCCTTGCCGCATCCAACAGCGGACATTGCGGCGACAACATCGATCGCAACGACGGAGCCCGGCTTCACTGGTTTTCTCATCCCATTCGTTGACTTCTTTCGCAAACCGAAGATATTAGCCATTCTTGCATTCCTGCTCCTGTATCGTTTTCCGGAAGCGCAGCTCGTCAAGCTAACCACTCCTTTTCTTCTCGACTCGCGCGAAGTAGGCGGCCTAGCGCTTACCACGTCGGAAGTCGGCGTCGTGTATGGCACAATCGGGGTAGCAATGCTCACACTCGGTGGTTTGATTGGAGGGTTCGTCGTAGCTCGCGGCGGTCTTGGCAAATGCCTGTGGCCAATGACTCTCGCCATGCATTTGCCGAACTTAGCATTTCTTTTCCTCGCATACGCACTGCCCGAAAATCGCTGGGTTATCACAGCTGCCGTGGCCGTTGAACAATTCGGCTATGGTTTTGGTTTTACCGCGTACATGCTGTATTGTGTGTACGTGGCCACTGGCAAACATCAAACCGTTCACTACGCGTTATGTACTGGATTTATGGCCGTGGGCATGATGATTCCCGGAATGTGGAGCGGCTGGCTCGAAGAGCTCATCGGTTATCAACATTTTTTTGTGTGGATCATGGTGGCGATGATTCCTAGCTTACTGGCAGTGGCGTTCATTCCATACGACCCCGATTTTGGTAAGAAGAATGCACCGCAACCGATACAATAGGTCTTTATGAGTGCCGTTCTCGCCGCCTTATGCACGCCGGCAAACATGTCGCTGCGCGAAAGGATCGCTCAACTGATTTTCGTGCGCATTGGCTCGAATTTGCCGCCGATTTGCACGGTCGAGCAGGACGAGGAGAGAGTCGCCCGACTGCTTGATGAATGTCCCGTTGGTGGCCTGCTTCTATTCAATGGGGGACCGGAGACCAAGCAGACCCTTGAGCGGTTACAAAACTGTTCACAAGTGCCGTTATTGGTTGCCTCGGACATCGAACGCGGCGTCGGGCAACAGATGAAAGGCGGCTCCTTATTTCCTCACGCGATGGCATTCGAAAAGTTAGGGAACGATGCCGAACGTACTGTAGCAGAATTCGCTACATTGCTCGCTGAGGAGGCCCGCGATGCGGGCATTCATATCGCGCTTGGGCCCGTGGCGGATGTTAACATAAATCCGCGTAACCCGATCATTGCCACACGCGCATTTGGGGAGACGCCAGAACGAGCGGCTGATTTGACCCGAGCCTACGTTGTCGCAGCGGAAGCAGCCGGATTGCGGACAACTCCCAAGCACTTTCCAGGGCACGGCGCGACCAGCCAAGACTCGCATGATTCGCTGCCCAGTATCGACCGCTCAATGCACGAACTCATGGCATGCGAGCTAATACCGTTTAAGGCAGCGATCGACGCGGGCTGCGCTCTCATCATGACAGCCCATGTAAGTTATCCTGCAATCGACGGAAGCGGAGTTCCGGCGACGGTGTCTCCAACTATTTTAGATGAAGTGTTAAGAAAGCAACTAAGCTACAAGGGAGTGATTTGTTCGGATAGCTTGCTGATGGCCGGCGTGCGCGACCAGTTTACCTGCGAAGAGGAGCTGTCGCTTGCCGCGCTTACCGCAGGAGTCGATCTATTGTTCGACTTACACGATCCCGGTCGGGTTGTGGACTATTTGTGTGATGCCGTTGCGTCCGGACGACTTGCGGCCAGCCGCGTGGATGAAGCACTCGAACGACTGTGGAAGCTCAAACAGAGCATATTTGCAGAAACCGGTCATCCCGTTGCAGAGATTACGCCCGATCGAACACGCTACGCAGCGCTGGCTGAACGTGTTGCACGTAGGGCCATTCATCTACAGTCGAGCCGGCGCCAATTTCTGCCGCTTGATACGAAGCGTCCGCTGGGTGCACTTTTGCTCAAGCCATTTGAGACTCCCCTTGACCCGCCCGAACAACCGCTTGCTACGGCACTGCGCGAATGTTTTCGTGATGTGAAATATGTCCAGCTCGGGCCACAGTCAAAGGAGAGTGATTATAGGTCGGCACAAGACTTAGCAAACGACACACAGCAACTGCTCGTTGCAGTCATTGTGCGGCCGGCGGCATGGCACTCATTCGGTCTGCTGCCTGAACAGTCGGAGTTACTGGGGCAGCTGGTGCGGCAACGAAGCGATGTCGTGCTGGCGTCGTTGGGCGTGCCATACGTCCTGCAAGATTATCCTGAAGCGGCTGTTCGGATTTGTGCGTATAGCGATGTACCTGTTTCTCAACGCGCGTTGGCGGCCTTCCTATCAACTGGGTAGTGGTGCTCGATTGGTTGAAAAGGGCGCCGGTGGACCGCTAGAATAAAAGAGAATACAAGCAATTCATTTCTCTACAGAGTCGCAGATACTAAAGATCTATGACCCAACGCCGTATCGTAATTTTGACGGATGGCCGCACCACGCCAACAAGCGCTAAAACCGCTTCGTGTGTACTCCGATATAAGCCGGACGAAGTCGTCGCCTTGTTGGATACGACGCAGCCAGGTCGCACGGCGGGGGAGCTCCTAGGCGTCGGCGGATCGATTCCCGTGGTGGCAAACTTAACCGATGCGCCACCTGCGAACACGCTTCTCATCGGCATCGCCCCCAGCGGCGGCAAACTGCCAGCAGCATGGCGAAAGATTTTGTTGGAAGCGATCGACCGCGGTATGAACCTGGTATCCGGACTGCACGATTTCTTATCGAACGATCCGGAGATTTCGGCAGCCGCTGTGAAAAAAGGCGTCGTGATTCACGACGTTCGAAAGAACAACGAGCGCGATGTTTCGAATCGCCTCAATCTCCGCGAAGACTGCTTGCGAATTCACACCATCGGTCAGGATTGCTCCGTCGGCAAAATGCTCGCATCTGTGGAGCTTGCAATTGCGCTTAAAAAACGCGGCTACGACGCCAAATTCATCGCCACAGGGCAGACCGGCATCATGATTGAAGGGGACGGCTGTCCGGTCGACTGTGTGGTCAGCGACTTCGTGAATGGCGCGGTTGAGAAGCTTATCCTGGCGAATCAGCATCATGACATTCTGCTGATCGAAGGCCAAGGCTCGCTGTCGCATCCGCGGTATTCGGCCGTTACGCTAGGCCTGCTGCATGGTTGTGTCCCACAGGGAATGATTTTGGTTTATGAAGCTGGGCGCAAGAATGTGCATGGTATGGATTATATTCCCCTGCCGCCGTTGAAGAAGGTGTTAGAAGTGAACGAGATGATGGCGTCGCTTGCGATGCCGTCGAAGGTAATCGGCGTGGCAATGAACAGCTGGCTGCTATCCCTGGATGAAGCGGAGGCCGAGCGCGAACGAGTTCGGCAGGAGCTAGGTGTGCCGGTGTGCGATGTGATTCGCCATGGGCCAGACGATTTGGTGGAAGCAATCTTGGCGTACAGGCAAGCATTGTTTCCGCATTTAGTAGCAAAGGCGGGTTAGTCGCACGCGGACGCTGTGCCGAGTCCGCTGTCCGACGAGGCGGAGATAAGAGAGTCGCCGTTCGCGAGTCGGCACCAAGACAACAGCACAGGCTCCACCACAAACAAAGCCGAAAACAATAAGCCTTTCATCGATGAAACTGTCGTATAAGAAATTCAACCTGCCACTCCGGCATGTGTTCACGATTTCTCGCAGCTCTGTGACCGTGCAGGAAACGCTAATCGTGCAACTGGAAGCCGAAGGCCAATACGGTTACGGCGAAGCGACGACGAATCCGTTCTACGGCGCGACGATCGACAATATGTCGACCACCATCGAGTCGCTGCGATCAATCGTCGAAAATTGCTCCCTAGAGGATCCGTTGACAATTATTTGCAATCTGGCCGCAAACGTGCCGCACGAGAAATACGCTAATTTCGCGCTTAACGCGCTCGACCAGGCTATTCACGATTTGTGGGGCAAACTTCGCGGAGCTCCGGTGTATAAGCTTTGGGGACTGTCGACAGATATGACTCCGGTCTCGGACTACACGCTCGGCATCGATACTCCCGAGAAAATGGTCGCCAAAATGGAAGAGATGCCGGGGTGGCCCGTTTATAAAATCAAGCTTGGCACACCCGATGACCTCACAATTGTCCGCGAGCTGCGCAAACATACCGATGCCTTATTTCGCGTGGACGCCAATTGCGGTTGGACGGCGGACCAAACCATTGAATTCGCCCCTGTACTGCAGAACCTCGGTGTGGAATTCATCGAGCAGCCACTGCCGCCGGAAGACATCGAAGGGGCGCGGCGAGCGTTCGAGGAATCGGCGCTGCCGTTGATCGCTGACGAGAATTGCATCGTGGAAAGCGATGTCGACCGCTGCGCCGGCGCGTTTCACGGCATCAATATCAAACTCGTTAAATGCGGCGGGTTAGCGCCAGCTCGGCGCATGGTCAGCCGTGCTCGCGAGCTGGGTCTGCAGGTGATGGCCGGCTGCATGACGGAATCCACGGTGGGTATCTCCGCACTGGCGCAACTCCTGCCGCTGCTAGATTACGTCGACATGGATGGTGCCGATCTGCTGGCCAAAGATGTTGCAACAGGTGTTCGGCTCGACCACGGTAAATGCATCTATCCCGAGGTCAACGGAACCGGTGTACAGCTCATTGGCGGCTCCTTCTAATTTGGTCAACTTCAGCAAGACAGAAACATGAACCTCCGAAGAATCTCAATTGTCGAGCCAAAGCAAAAATTCATCATTGTGGCCGCGACCGCAGCAGTCGCTGTTTGGGGACAAGCCGCGTTCGCTGCCGAATCGAGCGGCGCTAAGAAGTCGCTTGAACAAACACTTTTGCCCATGATCGAAACTCACGAGGGCGAGGTCGGCTTGGCTGTCAAGAATCTCAAGACGGGCGAGTCGTACGAGTACAAAGCCGATCGGCCCATGCCGACGGCCAGTCTGATCAAGCTGCCGGTCATGATCGCGACCTACGATGCTGTTAATAAAGGCAAGCTGTCGCTCGATGACATGATCGAACTCAAGAAGGAGGACCAAGTGCCCGGGTCCGGGATTCTTACCGCCAATTTTTCGCCGGGCACCAAGCTTTCATTGCGCGACGCCATCCACTTGATGATCGTCTTCTCCGATAACACTGCCACGAATCTCGTGCTCGATAAGTTGGGTATTCCCACCACGAACAAACTCATGGAGAAAATGGGGTGTCCGGAAACGCGCATCAATTCGAAGGTGTTTCGCCGCGATACGTCGGTCGACAAAGAGCGGAGCAAAGAATTCGGCTTGGGCAGCACCACCGCCCACGACATGGTCAAGCTTTGCGAGCAGCTCTACGACAAGAAGATAGTCAGCGAACAAGCCTCGAAGCAAATGCTCACGCACATGTACGCCTGCGACGACAAGCTGAAAGTGCCGCGACTGTTGCCCCCTGGCACTCGGGTTGCGCATAAGACGGGCTCGGTGAATTCTTCGCGGACCGATGCCGGCATTATCAAGTCGCCGGCCGGTCCAATCGCGTACTGCATTCTCACGGACAAAAATAAGGACCAACGCTGGACGGATGATAACGCCGGCGATTTGTTCTGCGCCAAAGCCGGCTTCGCCGTCTATCGATATTTCAATCCAAAAAGCGCGTCTGCGGCCACACCGCTCGCGATCAAACTGCAAATGGGCGCCAGCGGCGACATGGTCACGGCGCTACAGCGGCACGCTCAATGCGCGGATGAAGCCGGCGGCGAGCATCGGCACCGATGGCGATTTTGGGCCGGAAACCGAAGGCGCTGTAAAGCAATTCCAAAAACAACATGGGTTAGAACCAAACGGTATTGTCGATGCGAAAACCTGGAAGGTGCTGGGGCCGCTGGTCATGGAGGACGAGCCAGCACCCGAACCGGCCGTTGTCAACGCGGAGGAAGACAAGAAATCGCCGCTCGATCCGTTGGATGGTCCGCCTTTTGTGACCTGTAAGGCCTGGGCCATCATCGATGGCAACTCGGGTGAATTTTTGGCAGGCGACCATCAAGACGAAAAACGCGCACCAGCCAGCACGACGAAAATGATGACCGCCTATCTGATCACACAGCTAGTCCAAAAAGATCCAAAAGTGGTGGATGAAATCGTCACGTTTTCTGAGCGGGCCGACAAGACGCCAGGCTCTTCCTCGGAAGTAAGGGCGGGCGAAAAACTTCCCGTTCGCGAACTGTTATACGGAATGATGTTACCGTCTGGCAACGACGCCACAGTCGCGTTTGCCGAGCACTTCGGCGATCGGCTCGCGGATGACAAGGACAAAGTGGCGCACCTCGATGCGTACGATAGCTTCGTCTCCGCGATGAATCGCAAGGCGGCGGAGCTCGGCATGAAGTCGACTCATTTTAATAATCCCAACGGCCTGCCAAGCGCGGGTCACTTGACGACGGTTCGTGATTTAGCACGACTAGCCTATGTTGCATTTCAAGTGCCAGAGTTTCGAAAGGTTGTGGGGACGGCGCAGCACGGTTACACGCTCGACTCGATATCAGGCTACAAACGGAACATCGTATGGCACAACACAAACCAATTGTTGCGAATCAAGGGGTATGACGGTATAAAAACCGGCACCACCAATGCCGCTGGTTGTTGCGTCGTTTCGACCGGCGAGAGAAACGGGCGGCGATTGATCGTCGTGGTGCTCGGCGCCACCCTCCACCCCAGGGCGATATGCAGATTCGCGAAATCTATACCGCTGGGCGTGGACACATTTGTTGAAGATGCAACCCGATACGGCGAAGACCGCCAGCAGCATTTCAAAGGCAAAGTAATGACCGATATTTCAAAGTTTTGTGCGGTCGGCGCTGTTTTAACGACTTGCGTATGCCTCGCCGCGGTTGTCCGACCAGCGGTTGGAGACAATGCAGCCGTTCCCACGGATAGAACAACACCGATCATCCTTACCGATCGTGCTCGCGAGCTGCACGCGCATTCACTTGTGATCGACGGCCACAACGATATGCCCTGGGAAATCCGCAAGCAGGGTGGTTCGAGCTTCGACAAGATGGATATTTCTAAGCTGCAACCGACGCTCCAGACCGATATTCCGCGGCTCCGCAAAGGTGGCGTCGGCGCACAGTTCTGGTCCGTTTGGGTTCCGGTCGAGCTGGGCTACCAAGGCAAAGCCCTTGCCACAACCCTCGAACAGATCGAGCTGGTGAAGCGCATGATGGCCCGCTATCCAGATACGTTCGAGCTAGCGCTTACCGCCGACGACATCGAGCGGATTCACGCCAAGGGTAAAATCGCATCGCTGATTGGCGTCGAAGGTGGTCACTGCATCGAAGAGTCGCTCGCCGCTTTGGAGAAGCTCTACAATCTCGGCACCGGTACATGACGCTCACGCACACCGATTCGCTCAGTTGGGCCGATTCGGCGACGGACGCTGCCCGCAATAACGGCCTAACGCCATTCGGACAGCAGGTGGTGCGCAAGATGAATCAACTCGGCATGATGGTCGATCTAGCGCATGTTTCCGCCAAGACGATGAGAGACACGCTCGATGTATCCGAGGCGCCGGTGATTTTTTCGCACTCGTCGGCCAGGGCCGTTGCGGATAGTTCGCGGAACGTGCCGGATGACGTGCTCAAACGACTGCAGGAGAAGGACGGCATCGTGATGGTGAATTTCTTTTCCGGCTTCGTCGTGCCAGCGGCTGCAAAGAACTTCCAGGAAAGTGTAGATTACGAGCGCGAATTGAATAAGAAATACAATGATCCGAAACGTGTGAAGCAGGAGATGGCCCGCTGGAAGAAGGCGCATCCGTATCCGCGAGGAACGATCCAGGATCTGCTCGACCATATCGATCACATCGCGAAGGTGGCGGGGGTCGAGCGCGTGGGGTTGGGCTCGGACTTCGACGGCGTCAGTAAGCTGCCGGTTCAGCTTGAGGATGTGAGCTGTTATCCCTATATCACGCAGGGACTCATTGACCGCGGTTATACGGACGAGCAAATAAGAGGGATCCTTGGCGGCAACTTGCTCCGCGTCATGCGTGGTGTGGAAGCTTACGCCGCAAAGCACCGCAACGATGGTCTGTCGACAACGTCCGCTGCGAAATAGAAGTAATTCGCTACGGTTGCAACCGAAGTCCGCTTCAGCGAAAAAGGCCCGCACTTGCTCGATCGTCAACAATATGACCGTTTTCGAGTTGCACCGCTCGATCCTGCCACATTGCGCGTGAGAGATGTCGAGCGATTGCTGCAACAAGTGTCGGCCACCTCAAAGGGCCGACTTAAGGCTGAAAAGTTTGCCGAGTCGATAGAGGGTCGGCCCATTTATTTCGCGCACCTGGGCACGGGGCCGAAAAAGATTCTGCTGTGGTCGCAAATGCATGGCGACGAGCCTACGCACACCGCCGTACTATTGGACCTGGCGAATTATCTGCTGCAGTTGCCGGCCGCACCAATGGCGAGCGATATCCTCGAGAAGTGTACGCTGCATTTCATACCAATGCTGAATCCGGACGGAGCGGAAGCTGTAAAGCGATTCAATGCGCAAGGGATCGACATCAATCGCGACGCGCGTCGTCTGTCAACTCCCGAAGGCCGGGCACTTCGAAAAGCCGTCGAGACCATCCACCCTGACTTCGCATTCAACCTTCATAACCAGAATGCCCGCACGACCGTTGGAAAACCGCCCCAGCCAGCAGCGGTTTCCGTATTGGCGCCAGCCCCAGATTTCAGTGGCCGCGAAACCCCGGGCATGCACCGGGCGAAGCTGATGTGCGCTTGCTTTGTGGAAGCAGTGCGGCCCGACGTACCAGAGATGATCTCTCGCTATGACGACACGTACGAACCGCGGGCATTTGGCGACACCATTCAGGCCACAGGTGCAGCAACCATGTTGGTCGAAGCGGGTGGCTGGCTCGACGTGGATATCGAGCCGATGACACGCGTCCATTTTCACGGCATGCTAACCACGCTCCATGCGATCGCGACCGACAAATACCTGAATTCTGACGTCGACATTTACGAAAAACTGCCCGAGTCGAATTCCAACCGCCAACTCGACTGCCTCATTCACAAAGCGCAAGTGCTCACCGCTATTTCGCCAACAGCGTTCACGGCCGATCTCGGCATCGCGCAGTCGGCGACCGAGTGTTTAGGTGGCCACGGAAAAAGCGATGGCAAAATTGTCGAAATTGGGGACCTTTCGACGCTGTCAGCCAAAACAAACGTCGACGCGACCGGCTGGCTCGTTTTAGCAGGACAATTGGCTTTCCTGGAATCGTGGGGCCCGGATAAAAGTCTTTCAACGCAACAGCTCCATTCGTTATTAGCCAAGGGTGTCACAACGCTTATCGGTTGCGTCGATCTGGCAAACAACAATGCCATTGACTCGATTGCTGCATCGCGCGAGATGCCGATCAACTGGGGTTTCGTCGGGAGAATCGACAAGGCGGTTAGCCTATCCTCCGCCGAACTAATCGAGCGCGTAGCCGCTGCTGCGAATCGTGGACTCCTGGCGGTCGCTACGGACCGAGCCAACGAAGAGCTTTGGCAGCAACTCGACCATATTGGTTTGCCCCTGGTGCAACCGAGACAACTCACCCACCATTTACCGGCCGATGTTTCCTATCGTGATTACTCCGCTGAATCAGCGAAGCTCTATGAGCTTCTCAACTTAAATCGCAACCGGGGTCATATCGGACGAGACGCTCGTGCAGATTTGGCACTGTTCGATCTTGGCGGCAAAGTTGATGAGCAAAAAGCCGTCGATTGGCAACGACTCGACAGCGTAGTCATTGCCGGCGAGACTGTTTGGAAAGAGGGCAAACGCACCGGCAGCTTGCCGGGAACTTTCCTGCGACGCTGCTAGCTTTTCGGGTTTGACCATGCTCAACAAGATTTGGTTTGCATTGTTGTGCGTCGGAATACTCTACGGCTTTTGCAAAGGAACGTACCAACACTTCTACGGTGCGTCTGCACCGGCGAAAGCTGTGAATGCGTCAACACCGTCGTCGCCGCCCCAGACCGACTCTGACACGGATTCTAACGTGGAGAAAAGAACCGCGACACCATTCACAGAAATGGGAAAGCAGCTCAACGAGGCCACCATCAATGCGGCAAAAGTTTCGGTGGAAATCTGCATCCGCCTGATCGGAATCATGGCCCTTTGGCTCGGTCTGCTCAATATCGCTAAAGATGCTGGCCTACTTGATGCGTTTGCAAGGTTGCTTCGCCCCGTGTTGCGCTGGTTATTCCCCGAGGTGCCGGACGGCCACCCGGCACAAGGCGCCATGCTAATGAACATCTCCGCGAACATGCTCGGGCTCGACAACGCGGCCACGCCCATGGGACTGAAAGCCATGACTGAGTTGCAAAAGCTCAATCCGGTGCAAGACACAGCCACCAATAGCATGGCTTTGTTCCTGGCGATAAACAACAGCAGCGTTACATTGATCCCCTTCACGTTAATTGGCTATCGTGCACTGATGGGCAGCCACGACCCGACAAGACCGATGGCAGGGATTATCATCGTCACGTCGTTTAGCACGGTCGTCGCCATCTTCGTGACCAAGTGGCTTTCGAAGCGTCCGAAGTACGTGATTGCAGCCGTGGCAAAGCAATCCCATGTACGTGCGAAACCAGAGGGAGGGGACGATGGCTAACTTTCATCTAGCGCTCGACGCTATTAGTCAATGGATGATCCCGGCAACGATCCTACTCATTATCATCACAGCCGCGTTTAAGCGTGTGCCAATGTACGAATCGTTCGTCACCGGAGCGAAAGAAGGGTTTGGAATCGCGGTGATGATCATCCCGTACCTGGTGGCTATGTTGTTCGTGATCAAAGTGTTCCAGGCCAGTGGTGCTTTTGAGGACATCAAGTTCGGACTAGCGCATGTCATGCAGGCTGTCGGCCTTGGTGCGTATACTGAATCGCTCGATCTGTTGCCCCTCGCGCTCACGAAGCCGCTAACGGGGAGCGGCGCCGCGCCGTAATGCTCGACCTTTTCGGCAGTCATGGGACCGACAGTTTTTTGGGTATGACTGCGTCGATCATGATGGGCAGCACCGAAACGACATTCTATATCTTGACCGTCTATTACGGGGCAGTGCAAGTCAAAAAGGTCCGTCACACGCTGGCCGCCTGTCTGTGGACTGACCTGGCTGCGGTTAGTGCGGCCATCGTGATGGGCTACGTGTTGTACGGCGGAAAGTGATAACGAATCCGTGTTTCGACAAAGTTCTTGCAAAACATGTCGCGGCGGATGAGCGCCTCCATCATCAAACCGAAAGTCGCTGGAGAGCGGGGATGCGATCAGTGTCGTCGTTCCCGCCGGCCCTGTCGATCGAGAGCGCATCGATCGCGCACTCGTGCGGCTGCAGGCACGCGGTTTCCGCCCAAAGACCTACGGAGACATCTACCGGTCCCACAACTACTTGGCAGGCGACGATGCCACGCGCGTGGAAGAGCTAATGACGGCGTTCGCTGACCCTGAAACGTCGGCCGTCTGGTGCGCTCGCGGTGGATATGGCGTGATGCGATTATTGGATCGAATCGAGTTCAATGCCATTCGTCGCAATCCTAAAGTATTCGTCGGTTTTAGCGACATTACAGCTCTGCACATCGCAATCGGGCGGCAAACCGGCCTCGTTACCTTTCACGGCCCCAATCTCCAAGATGGCTTCGGCAAACCCGACGACATGCCAACCGCGAATGAAGCAGCGCTGTGGCAGCTAGTACGCGCTGAGCGAAGCGATTTGGGCGACACAACCTACACGTATGACTTGAACAGTGTCGATGGATTATCACTACGAACGATTCGCGGTGGCGTGGCCAAGGGCCGGTTGACGGGTGGAAATCTGGCCGTCATATCCGGTCTGCTCGGAACGCCCTACGAATTCGAAACAGAGAATCGCATTCTCTTCTTGGAAGACATCAGCGAACGACTTTATCGAATTGACCGCTATTTGTCGCAACTTTGGCTTGCTGGAAAACTGCAATCCGTCGCCGGCGTCATTCTCGGTACCTTTTCATACGACGCAGATGAACAACCGGAAAAAGAAAATGACGTGGCAGCACTGATGGACGAGTTCTTCGTTCCGCTCGGTGTCCCTGTTCTCGCCGGCTTTCCGGCCGGACATGAACGCTTCAACCTGGCCCTGCCGATGCGCGGCTTGATCAAGTTGGATGCGGACGCCCGTCAGATTACACTGCTAGAGCAAACTGTCGTCAAACAATAGTAGTCCCATTCACAAAAGCATTACCCTTGATGAACGACATCGCTCTTCACATCGAAAAGGCCGCCGACTGGTTCGCGACGCCCCTCGTGCTTATCGTCATGTCGACCGGACTGTTCTTCACGTTTCGGCTACGCTTTATTCAAGTATTTCGATTCAAAGAGGCAGTTCGGGAAACGATTGTCAGCCGACAAACCGGCGGCAAGGGTGCGCTGTCCCCTCTCCAGGCGTTCATGACCGCACTTACAGCCACGATCGGAACCGGCAACATCGTGGGTGTGGCCACGGCGATCGTATTGGGCGGGCCAGGGGCGCTGTTTTGGATTTGGTGTTATGGCTTTCTGGCAATGTCCACAAAATTCGCCGAGGCTTCTCTCGGCGTGCATTTTCACGTGGCAGATGGTGACGAAGTCCTGTCCGGTCCAATGTATTATCTGCGCGATGGATTGAAGTCGCGTGCGCTGGCAGCAATCTTCGCACTCGTCGGAGGCCTCGCGGTTTTGTTTACGACGCCGCTCACGCAACCGAATTCCGTCGCCGCCTCACTGGCAAGCGAGATGAAGAACCACGACTTAACGCTGGGTGACTGGAACCTCGGGAGTATTTCCGTCGACGGTGTTCGATTGATTGTAGGAATTGTGTTGGCACTCCTCACATGGTTAGTCATTGTTCACGGGATCAAGTCGATTGGCAGCGCGGCGGAAAAGCTCTCACCGCTAAAGGTCGGCATCTACTTAGTCGGCGGTCTCACGATTCTCGTCACCCACGCTTCCCGCCTTCCCGATGTTCTGTGGATGGTGTTTCACGACGCGTTTTCGACGCATGCGGTTGGTGGTGGCGCGGTCGGCTTCACCGCAATGACCGCCATCAGCTACGGCATCCGACGCGGCGTCTATGCGAACGAAGCTGGCTATGGCACCGCGGCCGTAACATATGGAACCGCGAAAAGCCAGCGACCAGATCAACAAGGGCTGGCTGCCATGATGGATGTGTTCATCATCACCTATATCACGTCGACGATCAGCGCTTTGGCAATACTTCTGACGGACACTTGGAACACGGGTGCAAGCGGTCCGGCAACGATTCCGGCCGCCTTCAATGCGGCCGTTCCGAACATCGGCGGATGGATGGTGACGCTGTCTATATTCCTTTTCGGCTATACTGTCCTAATTGGCTGGGAATACTACGGCGAACAATTTTTCGAATATTTATTCGGTCCGCGAGTCATCGTGCCGTTTCGCTGGTTGTACTGTTTGCTGATTCCCTTCGGCGCCGTGATTAAGGTGGACGCCGTCTGGAACTGGGGCGACATCTGCAATGGCCTACAAGTCTTTCCCAACGTAATCGGCCTCGTTGGCCTCAGCGGCGTTGCCGCTGCCTACGCGCAAGATCGCCACATCGAGAGCGAAGTGGACTCAACCGGCTGACAAATGGTCACTTGCACACGACCGCCGCGCGAGCTTACGCTAGTTCTAAATGTGGATCTACTTAACTGGCGGAAAGCAGGTCAGGTCCGCATGCAACTCTGGGAGATGCTTCTATGATTCGCACTTGCATCGGCGGCTGCGTCGTTTTGTTGTTGTCCGTCCATTTAGCCGTCGCGAAAGCTCCAAAGGAACTATTCAACGGCAAAGATTTGCAGGGCTGGAACGGCGACCCACGCGTATGGAGCGTCGAAGACGGTGCGATCGTCGGCCACACGAAAGATGTACCCCTGGAAAACAACACCTTCCTCATTTGGAAAGACGGCGATGTCCGCGACTTCAAATTGACTCTGCAATTCCAAATCGAAGGCGGCAACAGCGGCATCCAGTACCGCAGTAAAGTGCTCGACCCCGCCCAATGGATCGTCGGCGGTTATCAAGCCGATATGGACGGTGCGAATCAGTACACGGGAATCCTCTACGAGGAGCGCGGGCGGGGTATTCTGGCGCAGCGCGGTGAACGCGACACGATCGACCGCAACGGAAAGAAACAAACAGAGAAGTTCGCTGATGCCGACGAGCTAGCCAAAAACATTCATAACAAAGAATGGAACGACTATGTGGTCGAAGCCCGCGGCGCGCATTTAAAACACACTATCAACGGCAAACTGATGAGTGAGACGATTGACCACGACCGCGAACACCGCGCAACCTCCGGTGTGCTCGCCTTGCAAGTGCATGCCCACCTGCCAATGCCGATGGTCGTCAAATTCCGCAATATCCGGCTCGAAGAACTCGAACCGCGGCCACGAAAAAAGCGGGCGTCGAAATCAGTTAAACAGCAATGACCCAACAAACGCACGTGCTCATAGACTCGGCCGAATCGATCGTACGCGATACGGTCGAGCTCAATGGCAAGGGCACAAACGGTGGCAAATGGCACGTGCGGCTGCGAACGTGTCGCGGCGGGCGCTCGGAGGGGGTGCATGTCGTCGAGCTCGACAACGGTGCTATGAGCATCGACGTGTTGCCAACACGCGGCATGGGCATTTGGCGCGTGCGACGTGGTGAAAACACTTTAGGTTGGCAAGCGCCCGACACGCGGTCCGGTTCACCCAAGCTTCGTGCCGCTGATGGAGTCGGCAGGACTGGGATGGCTCGATGGATTCAACGAGCTCTTGTGTCGCTGTGGGTTGGAAAGCAATGGACCGCCCATATTCGACGAAGCGGGCCGGTTGCTGCGTCCGCTCCACGGACGAATCGCCAACACGCCGGCTCACCGCGTTGAACTCATCATTGATGAAGAAGCGAATCAAGTAGTACTGTGTGGCGTTGTCGACGAATCACGATTCCACTTTCAATCATTGCGGATGACAACGACGCTATCGACTGCGATCGGATCGAATGAGTTCATCTGGTCGGACAGCGTGGAAAACATCGGTGGCCGCGAAGCGACTATGCAAATGCTCTATCATTTCAACATCGGCCAGCCTTTGCTGCAGCCGGGAGCGCGAATCACAGCTCCCCTGGGAAAGGTCGCGCCGCTGACGCAGATAGCAGCCGACGACGGGATCGAGACGTGGAACATTATGCCCCCGCCGCGGCCTGGCTCGGCGGAGCAAGTCTACGTCTTGGATCTAGCTGCTGCCGAAAATGGAAACACGGGCGTGCTGGTCAGCAATCTCGCTAATGACGAAGCGGTTAGTCTGCGGTTCAACAAGTCGGCCCTGCCCTGCTTTAGCGTTTGGCGCAACACGCCGGCCGAAGCGGACGGTTACGTGCTGGGAATCGAGCCGGGAACGAATTATCCCAACCCGAGGCCATTTGAACAAAAGCACGGTCGTGTCGTCGATCTGAAGCCGGGCGACGTTTGGCGGAGCGAGGTCACGTGTAAGTGGACGTCCGATAAAGGCACAGTCGAGCAAGAACAACTCGCGATAAACGCGATTCAAAGCGACAATCAACCGGAACTTGTCCCACAGCCACAATCGACGTGGTCGGCAAGCCTTTACGAATCTTAGCCCCTGCCTATGACGACCGCAGCACCGCCGTTGATCGTTGGAGCAGGTCCGACTGGCTGCGGTGCCGCGTTATTTCTTGCTCGGTCCGGGATTGCCACGCGAGTGATCGACATCGCGCCGGAGCCGTCGCGGCAATCCAAGGCCCTCGCCGTCAACCCGCGCACCCTAGAGTTGCTTGAACCGACCGGCGTCACCAAACAAATGCTCGCAATCGGTCTCCGCATTACCGGAGCCCACTTGCACAGTGGCGGTCGCGTTATCGCGAATGTGCAATTCGATCAGCTTCACCACAAATACCCGTTCATGCTGGCGCTTTCGCAGGCGACTACCGAAAAGCTCCTGCGCGACGCCTTGCATGCAGCCGGCGGAACTATTGAGCGGGGTGTGGGTCTCGAACATTGTCAAAATCACTCTGCCAGCGTCCGCGTTGATCTCAAGCATGCCGATTCCGGTGCGATCGAAACCGCTGAATACCTCTGGCTCTTAGCGGCAGACGGCGCCCGCAGTACCGTCCGAAGCGAGATGAAAATCGAATTTCCCGGCAACAGCCTGGAGTCTCCCTGGTACCTGGCAGATGTTCCATTAACGACATCGCTGGAAGAGAACCTTGTTCATATTTTCTTCTTTAATGGCGGTGGGTTTCTGTTCATGATTCGCGTGGTCGATGATTCGCCGGCAACATTTGGAGACGCACCACTTTGGCGGCTCATCAGCAGTGAGCCGAATCCAATGCAGCAACTCTTAAACGCGGTGCCGGTCGGCCCGCCTGTTTGGGAATCGAGCTTTCACATCTCGCACCGGATCAATGAGCGTCTTCAGGTGGGAAACATCTTCTTCGCCGGCGACGCCGCTCATATCCATTCGCCTATGGGCGCTCGCGGCATGAATCTCGGACTCGAAGACGCGTGGGTCTTCAGCGAGCTGATTCACCGGGGGCAAGCCGACCGCTATGCGGCCCTCCGCCGCCCAGTCGATGCCGGCGTCGTCCGGCTGGTCGAATTCTTCACGCGAGTTGTACTGGGGGATTCGGTCGCCATTCGATTGCTGCGTACCGTGTTGTTACGGGCAGGAACTCGTCTCCCCTTCGTACGATCAAGACTCCTGCAGATCGTGGCAGGCCTGGATCACGTCCTATCCATCAGTTAACGGGCGGTGGCAATCGGTTCAGCCTACATTGACCCACTGGCCGGATTTCGCACTGGCCAGGACCGCGTCGCACACCTTCTGTGTTTCGAGCGCCTCGCGGAACGTAGGTGACGTCGGCTTGTTCTTCGCCAAACCGACGAGGAAGTCGGCTACCTGGTGCACAAATGTGTGCTCGTAACCAATCTGCAGGCCCGGCACCCACCAATGGCCCATGTACGGCATGTCTCCGTCCGTGACATGAACCGAACGCCAGCCGCGGACGATCGACTCATCGCGATGGTCGAAGTAGCTCAGGCGGTGGAGGTCATGCAGGTCCCAAGCGATGGAAGCGTCGGCCCCGTTGATCTCAAACGTGTAGAGTGCCTTATGGCCTCGGGCGTAACGTGTCGATTCGAAGACGGCGAGCGAGCCATTGGCGAACCGGCACAAAAACGCACACGCATCGTCAATGCCGACTGGTTCGACCCTGCCTGACTCTGAGTGTTTCCGCTCTTTGATGAACGTTTCGGTCATGGCCGTAACGCTCTTGATCGGCCCATTCAGCCACAGCGCCGTGTCGATGCAATGGGCCAACAAGTCGCCGGTAACGCCGCTACCGGCCGCCTTGGCATCGATTCGCCACAGCCCGGCGCCGCCTTGTGGCAGATCGGCCGAGATCGTCCAATCCTGCAGAAAATTGCGCGGTAGTGAAAGATGCGGCCGAGTCTCCCATCGTCGATGAGCTGTTTCGCCAGCGTCACCGCCGGAACGCGGCGGTAGTTGTACCAAACCGTGTTCGCCACCCCGGCCTTTTCCACCGCGTCGACCATTTCCTGCCCTTCGGCCGTATTCATCGAAAGCGGCTTCTCACAGAGGATCATCTTGCCGGCCTTGGCCGCGGCAATCGCGATATCATGATGCAAGTTGTTAGGCACGCAGATATCGACGGCGTCAATGTCTTTCCGCTCCAAGAGCTTTCGCCAATCGGTCTCGACCGACGCGTAACCCCACGTATCGGCAAACTTCTTGGCGTTGTCTTCGTTGCGGGCACACACCGCCTGCAACACCGGTTCATACTCCAGATCAAAAAAATTGTTGACGCGGTTATAAGCGTTCGAATGCGCCCGGCCCATAAAGCCGTAGCCGACCATGCCGATCCGGAGAGGTTTTCGCTTGGACATATAAATAACTCAGTGAAAAAGAATCATCACGGAAGCACGGAGTACACAGAAAAGACGATCGAAATTGTCATTTGTCATTGGCTACTTTCCGAAATGACCAATTTCAAATTTCCAATGACAAATGATCGATCCTTCTTCTCCGTGCCCTCCGTGTCTCCGTGGTTATTATCGAAAGCTATCAGTTCCAACCATGGGCTTCCCGCACAGCGACCATCATCGCGAGAATGTCGTTCCACGTGCCTGGATTCATGAGTGTTTCATTCGGGAACATGCAGCCGTCCCAACAAATGTGCTCGAAGCGCTTAGTCAGTTGCCCACTGTCATCTCGCAGCCAATATCCGGCGTACTTCACCACATCGAGCTTGCCATCGGGCGCGTTCGGCAAACAATGTCGCCCTGTCTTGTCATGCGAACCCGAGCCAAACACTTCGCCGTTGTTTTGGGCTACATGGAAGTCAATTGTCCATGGCCGCAGTGTATCAGTGAGCCGCTTGTAGCCAGCTTCAAACGCTGCTTGGTCATCCCAGCGAAAATCGGCCGGTACCAGACGATCTTCCGGAGCATTGTGCCCCATCATGAACAGCAGCGTATGAGCCATATCTGCCTGAAAACCGAGCGTATTCGGCCGATTCACCGCTTCGAGCAGTTCCACTATGTGGTGAGCGCTGTGCATGCCGCCCCAACAGATTTCGCCTTCCGCCGCAAGTCGTTCGCCAAACTCATCGGCGATGTCGCACGCTTTGCGAAACGTGTCGGCGATCCGCTGCGTGTTTGCCTTTGGATTTGCGGCCCACTCCGAGGGCGAGCATGCCGAGTCGATCCGCACCACGCCGTAGGGTCGAATGCCGATTTTTTTCAGCTTCTGGGCAATGCGACATCCCTTGCGAACCTGGGTTAGAAACTGCTCGCGAGCCGCATCGTCCCCCATGGCGGAGCCGCCGCCCGTCGGCGGCCACACCGGCGCCACCACGGAACCCACAACCAATCCATGGGAGCGCACCTTCTTGGCAAGCTCTTCCAAATGCTCGTCTTTCGAATCGATCCCTACGTGCGGCTCGAAGAGGAACAAGTCGACACCGTCGAACTTTTGTCCGCCGACTTCGGCCGCCGCGGTAAGATCAAGCATTGTATCGAGCTCAATCGGCGGCTCACTACCCTCACCTTTGCCGACCACACCAGGCCACGCCGCGTTGTGAAGTTTAGGGAAATTGTTTGTCATCATTTTTCGTCAGATGGAGGAATCGATTTGAACCACGACGGCACGACGACGAATTCTAACGGATGACGGGATCAGCAGGAACGACAGGAGCAAAATCAACAAAACGGACGGCCAAAAACCTTTTCATCCTGTCCATCCGGCGAATCCTGTTATCCTGTCGAAGTCCTAACGCCGTGCTCGTCGTGTCGCGGTGGTTATTTGTTTGCGTCGCCGAGCTTGGGAAGGTCATTGTGGGTGTCCGGCCCGAAATAGCGCAAACTCACCAGCGGCTCGCTGCCCGTATTCTCGATTTTGACACCGGCTTGGGCCGCTTCATAACTGATAAACACTTCGTCCTCCGTGCGAGCACCAAACCGGACCATCGCCGGCGTTTGGATGTCGAGCCCACCAATTCGGCCCTTCCCCTGTACCGTGATCCATCCGCTCGCGCCGGGGTCTTGGAGTATGCAGCTTGCGCCAGGCTCCAAAGTCAGCTCCTTGGCACTGAATAGCTGCTGGCCGTCGATCGAGCCGTACACGATCCAACGGTCGGTGGAACCCTTTCCGCTTCGCTCCTTGTCGATGATCGGTTCCAGGTAATTGTCCTCCTTGAAGTGCGTGTCGACGTTCCGTTCCCAATCGAGCTGGCCAACGATGAAATCGAGATCCTGGTGCTTATCGGCTGGCATGTCTTTCACCAGCAGCGACCATGGCACCTCTCTTCCCTCCACCAGTGATTGGAACATTCCAAACACATCCGAGCCCCATTGCGGCTCATACGTGCACAGCGAACCGGGGGCGTGCAACACTCCGGGCGGGATGAGCCAGCCTGTGCCCCGCTTCAGCCGGTAGGCCCGCGACAGATCGAGAATGCCGTTGTCGCCCTTGCTCCAATCTTCCAGGCATTTGCGAACTTGGGCTTTTGTGGTGCCTGGCTCCAACCCCATGAACGTGTACGCGAAGTTGTTGTCCACGTTGTTGAGCTGTGGCGGAAAGTAGTAGCTTTCGGGCTTGCCTTCCTGCCCAACCAGCTTTGCGTCCTCAAAGCGTTGGTGCATGTGATGCGGAATCGGCCCCATGTTGTCGAAAAACTTCGAGTACACCGGCCAGCGGTTGTACTTCTTGAACATGACGTCGCCGATTAGCCGCCCACCGGCCTCAATCACCGCATCGCGAAGCAAGAACTCTTCACCCTGGAACTCACAAAAGCTGAGGCCTTCGTGCCATACTCGGCCTTCGTTCGCGGCTTCGGTCGTGCTCGAAAACCACCGCTCGTCGATACCGCCGCGGTGAGCGCCGTACGCATACCAATCGTCCGGATGCAGCTTGATTCGCTTACCAGGATGCAAGAATGACCGCGGTACCCACGTGGGCGTAAGTCGCAGCAGTCCATTGCCTGCCTCGAGGGCGCTATCGAGCAGCCCTGAAATGTTGTCTCGCTTGGTGACTTTAGAAGGCGCGTTCTTTACGGTGGACATGACTTGAAAATACTCGCTGAAATAGAACGTGGCTGAGGCACGCGGATCCTACCTGCGTGCCGGAGCCGATACAAAGAATCTGTATGTTAGGGGGCTTTCGTTAACGCTCGCGCGCGGTCGGCGAGTTTCCCATGTGGGTCCGCCTTAAGCGCCTTCTCGGCCGCCGATTTGGCCGCGGCCGGATCCTTATCCTTGATCTTCTCCGCTATGAAAATCGCTGTTTCCACTGCATGATGACGCATCTGCTGATCGTCTAAAAATGAACTCGCGAGTTGGACCGACTCTGTCGAGGGACACCGCTTGAGAACATCCAACGCCAATTCCCGTTCTTCCGGGCGCTTCGCCAGAGCCAACCCCTGATGAAACATTTCTAGCCGCTTGGCATCGGACATTTTCATTTGGCGTGCGATGCGAAGATATCCCCGCACCGCGCAGGACTTTGTATTTATCGGGCGCACCGCTCTTCGCGATCTCCAGCAATACCGGTGCGGCATCGGCTGTCATCCACTCGCCGAGCGCCTGCGTTCCCACGTCCTGAAGTTCCGGATCGCCTGTCTTTACGGCGGCGGCGATCGTCTGCAATGACGTCGGTCCCCCCATAGCCCCCAGGATTCTCAGGAGGCTCGCTTTGGCCGACGTCGAAGTCGCCATGTCGGCGGCCAATTCGGCCGCAGTTGCTTCGCGATCCGGCATCCGAATGCAGGCCGATTGCAGCGCCCGTTCGGCAGCCGCCAAATCGGCTTCATTCTTGGCACCGGTGACCTCTGAGATCAGCACTTTCAAATCTTTGGGGCCGACGGTGGCCCCCAGTGCCACTAGCGCTGCATCGCGTGTCGCGCCGTCGGCATGATTGAGCGCTTTTTCGAGTTCGGTGACCGCTTCAATCCGCCGCTGCCCGACGAGCTCAATCAGCGCGGCCAGCTCTTTGCCCTTCGCTTCCGACAGGCGCGCGGCCAATGTCGCGTTCACGTCCTTACCAGGAAGTGACGCGAGCGCATCTTTTGCGGCCTGCGACAATTCCGCATCATCATCCACTGCGATTTTCAACAGCGTGGACACCGTGGACGAATCACCCAATCTTCCCACCACCTGAATCGCCGCCAACCGCACCTGCTCGTTGCCGGAACGGGCTGCCTCTAACACAGCAGGCGGCAGTTCCGCGTCACCACGATCCCCAAGGGCAAGCACGATCAATGCTGCTCGTGCCGGTGCGGCCTCAACTAATTCAGTCGTAAGAGCATCTGCAACTTCCTGCCCGCGCAGCTCGTGCGCCAGCATGAGGCCCAGAGCAAACCGTTTTCGGTCGGGCGACTTTAATTGCTCGACCAGAAGGGGAACTCCCTGAGCGCCGCGAGCAACAATGGCGCCGCGCGTTGCCTCCAGCACCCGTTGCTTCGGCACGTCGGCCTTACGGACCTGATCGTAAATCTCTGCCGCACGATCGTTCTTACCTTTCGCCAACAACTGCTCAGCACACAGGATGCACCCTTCCGCAACCGCCGATCGAACAGCCGGCGACGCGCCCGCAAGCGATCGGCGAAGCGCCTCGGCTGCTTGATCGCTTCCAATCTTTCCCAGTGCCACGGCCGACGCCGACGCCACTTCCGCATCGCCATTCTTCAATCGCTCCGTCAACAGTTCGACAGCCCCAGCCGAACGACGAACTCCGATCGAATTGATCGTGCCCACCAGCAATTGGCCTTTAAGCGTTTTTGCAGCTTGGATCAAAGCCGCATCCGCGGAAGGATCGGGAATCGCCTCCAGCGCTATCCGCGACCAAGAGGCGAGGTGATCGTCGCCAAGCAGCTTCGCCAAATCCGGCACGGCTGCCTTGCTGCTGTAAATGGCCAGTTGCTTGCAAGCGATCGCTTTCTCAGCCGGAGCTCCGGTGCGTAGTGTTTGAAGCAGTTGTTTTTCTGAGGTCATCGAGTAGTTGTTAGCAGCGTCAACCGCTTTGCTCGCGATGAAGAACAACGCAAAGAAGTACGCTATCAACGTGTAGGCGTGACGAGACTTATTCATGATTCCGATTCCAACCTTAACCTCTGATGGGACCCGATAAGACACCAGCTACCTATCTAAAAATAGCGAGCCTAAATTCGCCACGGTTCACGCAACGCCTCCGACCGCAACCGATTGGCTTCCTTGTCGCTGATAAACTCATTTTTCTCGAGGTCGTAGTTCACCTGCCGATTAAGCGCAAGGGCGATGTTTGCCGCATGGCAGGCAATGTGCGAATAACAGGCCGCTTCGGCATTACCTTTTGGCTTGCCGCGCGTCTTTACGCAGTCAAGGAAATCGCGGACGTGGAACGTGGCTGGATAACCTCCGATTTCCGCGACCTTTCGTCCCGCGATGAGTTCCGGAGAACTTAAAACCAACTTGCCGCTGTCGCCCGCTTCGACCCAGCCAGTTTCACCTTCGAATCGTACTGGGCAAGACCCAAGTGGCAGCCAGCCTTTTTCCCGCAGAACTAATTTCACACCGTTCGCATACCTGGCAACCATCTGGTCGTTTTCCGGCGGGTTGTATTCGATTGGCGCGGTGCCATCGGCGCCAACGGCCCACTGACAAAGGTCGACGCAGTGCGAGCCCCATTCCAGCACGCCGCCGCCGACCAGCCCGCCACCCTTCTCGAAGTTAAAGCCATCAAGGAGCTTCGCATTGAACGGCCGCCACGCCGCCGGGCCAAGATACATGTTCCAATCGACGACTTCTTTATCAGGCTCCGGTTCCGCCGGCAACCAACCGCTCATCAGAGCAGTCATACCCATTGGGTGAGCATATACCGTGTGCAGCTTGCCAAGCTTGCCAGTCCGCGCCAGCTCGCATGCAAACGCGAAGTGCGGCAAATTACGCCGCTGCGTTCCGACCTGAAACACGACGCCCGTACGGCGCATGGTATCCGCCAGCGCCAAGCTCTGCGAAATGTTCTTCGTGCACGGCTTTTCGCAATACATGTCCTTACCGGCCCGAGCCGCGTAACACGCGGCCGTGCAGTGCCAGTTCGGCCCCGTCGCAATCAGCACCCCGTCAATATCATCGCGGGCAAGCAAATCGCGAAAATCGCGATACCGATCGCAGTCGTGATTGCCGTACTTCTCGTCCGCAATTTTCTTGACGGCATCGCGGCGCTCCGCCTTGATGTCGCACACTGCGACGAACTGTACGTCCTTTTGCTCTAAAAAACAGCCCAGGTCGTACGTGCCACGATGACCAATACCGATGCCGCCCAGCGTAATCCGCTCACTCGGGGCGATATGCCCATCGAGTCCCAATGCAGAACTCGGGACTGGGAGGGCTCCAAACGTCGATGCGGCCAACCCGGCTCCGACTGAACTTCGTAAAAACCCCCGACGCGACAAACGATCCACCCGCCTGATGCCCATTTCATCCACCTACGCTATTGGATGGAGAGAGAGAACAATGCGCTTTCACGCAGCCATAAAGCCCTTATATCTTAAGGACTTAGTGACCGCAAGTAGCCGAAAACGCCTAGTGTGATCGGCTCGCTCCGTGAGCCGAAATCCTCACGCGAAGCGAGAAGCGAGAAGTCTACTTCTTTACTGAGGACTGCTCGCGAAATGAGTCTTTGGGAGGCGTCTCTGACGCCGATGGAGCGCAAAACTCATAACACGCATTCGGGCCTCGGAGAGGCCTCCCACACTCCACCTGCCGGACAGTCATCGTCCCATCTGTTCCCGCAGCCAACCGGGGCGATTGGTGGTTATCGACCAGACTCCTAAATCGGCATAGAACTTAGCCAACTTTGGATCATCCACGGTCCACACGCTGAACTCGTGGCAACCGAGTTCCTTCAGCCGCTCGAGGAAAGCCGCATTGACATAATCGGGCACGGCTTCCGCATCCAGACCATCGGCATGAATTCGCTTAATCGTGGCCGCCACTTCTTCGACCGTCGGCGGCTTCTTGCCTCCCTTCTTCTCCTTGAAGCCACACAGCCAAAGTGCTTTGATTTGCGGCATCTGCTTTTTGCACTCAGCGATTGCGTCGGCGTGAAAGCTGATGAACACGATTTGCTCCGGCGATACGGACGACTTTGAAATCACATTCGCCATCGGTCCCACCACCTCAGGTCCCGACTTCAGCTCAAGAAAAACCTTCTTTCCAACCGGAACAACAGTGAGCACCTCCTCCAACGTCGGAATCCTTTGGCCACGCCACTTCGCGTCCTTCTGCTTGCCAATATCCAGCGCCCTCAACTGCGCAAACGGCGCCTTCGTCACCGACAACTTCTTGCCGGCCACGCGCTTCGTATCGGCGTCGTGCAGGCACATAACGTGGCCATCGGCATTCAGCCAATAATCTCCTTCAAAACCGTCTGCTCCCTGTTCGATCGCAAGCTTAAACGAAGCGATCGAATTTTCCGGCGCGTCATTCGAGGCGCCACGATGGCCAATAATGAGCTGACCACAAACGGGCGAACTAAGGGCGCACATTGCCGAAAAACCCACAATGAAGCAAAAAACGAACAGCCTCATCAAATTATCCTTTCGTCGGCCGAGTTTCCAATCGGCTAGCCTCACGCGGCGACCCTAAGCAACCGAGATCGCCTGAAATTGGCGAACGCGGCTAAGAAAAACTCCCTCGTCGATAGGGAGAGGGCTGGGCTGAGGGTGCCTTGAAAATAATTTCTTAAAGAGTTTCTATACTACTGCATTTCGCGATCGGCCCCCGATTTTACAAATTGTTCGGAACTCCCGCGCTCCGGACTTAACTATTGGTCAGGACAGGGTGGGAAACGCCACTCCGCCATTAGCACCCACACGCATTCGATAGTTCGCGATTTCCGATTGCACAATCGTCTCGTCCCACCCTAACTCCACGGCCATCCACTCTGCCGCTCGCCCAGCCACCTCCAAGTGATCGTGCCGATAATGCCGCCAACGGGTGCGGCGAATCATCAAGTCTTCTAGGTGCCGCACCCACTCGCTCCGGCAATAATGCTTCACCAACACTTCGGAAACCGGTGGCGGCACGATGCCACTGATACCCGACGTAGTGCTCGGTTCCAGCAGCAGTTGGCGTGCTGTTTCGCACGTCTTCTTCGCCGAGCCCACGTATTTGGCGATGGCATTCACCGTCTCTTCCGCCATCAAGCGATAGGTCGTTAGCTTGCCGCCGGTCACGTCCCACCAGCCAGGCTCGTTCATTTTTACTTCGTGACGACGAGAAATATCCGACGGGTTACCGTGTGGCTCCGCGACCAGCGGGCGCAAGCCAGCCCAAGTGCTGATCAGATCGGCCGGTGTAAGTAGCGCCCGTGGAAATGTGGTGTTTGTTACGTCGAGTATGTAGCGGACATCGACTTCGTCGCACGTTGGTTCACCTATTGGCCCCTGAAAATCGGTGTCGGTCGTGCCGAGAATCACCCGTTCCCCCCAGGGAATCGCAAACAGAATACGATCGCCTTCCGCCATCACGACCGCATCCGGTACCGGAAGCCGGTACCGATCGATCACCAGATGCACACCCTTGGTTAGCCTCAGGGACGTGTTCGAATGTGGAACCTTGTCCGACCAAGGGCCAGTCGCGTTCACCACCGTCCGACTCTGAACCTCAAGCGTCGCACCGGACTCCACATCCTCCAGCGTACATCGCCACACGTTCCCACTGTGCTTAGCATCGACCAGGCGAACGTAGTTGAATGCAGTTGCGCCATGCTGTACTGCCGAGCGGATCGTATCGATCACCAGCCGGGCATCATTGGTCAATGCATCGAAGTACCGAACGGCCCCAGTCAAATTCTGCATGGATACGCCACGCAAAACTTCGACCGTCTTTTTTCGGCCAAAGACACTGCTGCTGCCGAAGTTGCGCATTCCGCACAAAACATCGTAGAGTTTCACTCCAATCGCGAGCTTCCACAGTGCCCAACTCGTGCCCTTCCGCCCCGGAAAAATAAACGCCAAAGGCTGCGTTAAATGCGGCGCGATTCTGCCAATCACCCGTTTTTCACGGCTTGCCTCACGCGGCCTTGCGCGGATAGCGCAGTCCACCATGCAGCAGTCGGCTCGAACGGCTACTCGTGCCCGATGCAAAGTCGCCTTGTTCGACCAACGCCGTGTTAAGCCCGCATTGCGGCGTCGCGCCAACACCGGCGCCCACGATGCCGCCGCCGATCACAAGCACGTCAACTTTCCGCCCAGCGAGCTTTGCAAGTTGCGTTGCATGTAACGAGGTCGTGGGAGTCTCATTCATACTCAATCTCTATCAACCGTCGATCTTATGAATGCTGTAAGAATATCCTAGAACCACGCTCGAACGTTGAAAGCTTTGATTTTTAGAAGACTCACCTCGAATGCATTCCTCAGTCATTTAAGCGGTCTCAGACGATATTGTCCCGGACTCGCGGCGGGGACGCTCTTGTCTGGAACAAATGCCTGCCTTCTTCTATTCTGCTGATGATGCGACGATGGCGGATCAATTAACCCTGGATCCGGAAGACTTTACCAATGCAGCTATTCTCCAGAATTCGCCACATCGTGCTCGACTTGGACGGCACGCTCTACCTCGGGAATAAGCTGTATCCACAGTCACTTCCCTTCTTGGCCTACTTGTCGCGGCTCGGCATCGGCCATTCCTTTTTGACGAACAACTGCTCCCGCAGCCGGGCGGAATACGTAAGCCATTTGCGCGAGATTGGAATCGATGCAGCACCGGAGTCAATCCAAACTTCCGCACAAGCGACGGTACACTATTTGACGTCGACTCTCCCAAACGCCAAGCGGCTGTTTGTCCTGGGCACGCCTGGTTTGTGCGAAGACTTCCGATTAGCGGGTTTCCAAATCGTCGATAAAGATCCCGACGCCGTCATCGTCGGCTTCGACACAGACCTCACTTACGACGACCTGTGCCGAACCGCGTATTGGATCAGCCGAGGCCTGCCCTACATCGCAACCCATCCCGATCGCGTTTGTCCAACCGACCGACCGACGGTGCTCCCCGATTGTGCCGCCATCTGCGCGCTGTTGGAAACCGCAACCGGCCGGCAACCCGATGCCATCCCTGGCAAACCGAACCCCGCTATGTTGCAGGCCGTTTTCACACAGCACCAACTCAAACCGGAACAAGTCGCATTAGTCGGAGACCGCCTATACACCGATATTCGCATGGCCCGCGATGCCGGCGCGCTCGCGATCCTCACGCTTACCGGCGAGACCAGGCGTTCCGACCTCGAGTCCTGCCCTGAAAAAAATCGACCCGATCTGGTCATCGAGCATCTCGGCGAACTACAGCATACTCTTGAGTCAATATGCTGAGCGTCCTTGTATTACAGCGGACGTGGCGACCCCTCGTCGCAGAGCGCTGCTTCCATATTATCTACTCTTCTCGTCGAGTCGCCCAAAATACAGCCGCTTCGGATCCACAGAACCTTTGTGACCGGCGACACCGGCGAAGTATTCAACACGATCGCCGATTCCCTTCGTGGAAGTTTGTGAGCTTCGATACTTCACGCCAATCCGCTGCCCCCTTTCCGTCACCCAATCCAAAAACACCACGCTGTGCCCCGACTTGTTCGTCCGCCACAACTGCACAAAGTCGCCGGCACACACATCCTGCGGTTTCACTGCCTTGCCGATTCCTAGCCTCTCCATCGCAAACGCACACTGCTTCTCGCCGCTCTCCTTCGTCGCCCCGTACCATTCCTTCTGAAACTTCCCCACTTGCTCGAACGACTTCCCCTTCAGCAACCCGCGCTCGGTCGCAGCCCTCATCGCCACTGCAAACGTAAAGCCCGAGCAGTACGTCGATTTCCCTTTGGCCAGAATCGTCCGCCCATCAAAGCGAATTTCCTCAGGCACGCCCGTGCCTTTCCATTCGTAACCACCACCATCGGGGAAGGACCGCGCAATAGCCACGACGTCGGCAACGTTTGCGGCATCAGCTACCGCACATAAACAAAAATCCAGCGTCAAAAGAATAAGTTTCAGTCCAATCATCCGATGTGCCCTTTTCCAATCATTGAAACGCGCCGCAGTTCCGCACTATGATGCTTATAATGCGCCGTCAACACGGCATTGTAATCAAACACTTTCGCATTTGCATTTCAAGCAGACCGACGCCACCTACGGGTTGGTTCGCGGTTCCCTTCTTATCTTAGCCGCGCCAGGCGGTAAACAGTTATGCATCGTATCTCGTTACTCGGCACGGGCCTCATCGGCATGTTCTACACGATGGCCCTCCACGGCCATCGCCGACAAGACCGCATCCACATCGCCTACTCCCGCTCCGCCGATCGCGTCCGCGCCTTCGTAGAAAAATGGGGCATCCCCAAATCCACCACAAGTCTTCGCGAAGCCATTGAAGATGACGAGACCGACGCCGTCATCATCGGCCTCCCAAACCATCTTCACGAAGAGGCCGTCCTCACCGCCGCTGAAGCTGGTAAAGCCGTCCTCTGCACAAAGCCCCTTGGCCGCAACGCCTCAGAAGCCCAGCGGATGCTCGAAGCCGTCGAGCGCGCTGGCGTCTTTCACGCCTACCTCGAAGACCTCTGCTACACGCCCAAAACCTTGCGGGCCCTTGATGCCGCCGCCCGCGGCACCGTCGGCAAAGTGCTCTGGGTCCGCTCGCGCGAAACCCATCCCGGCCCGCACAGCGAGTGGTTCTGGAACAAGGAACTCTCCGGCGGCGGCGCGATCATCGACCTCGCCTGCCACTGCGTCGAAATCGCCCGTAACTTCATCGGCAAAGAAATTCGCCCCACCGAAGTCATGTGCTGGGGCGACACGCTCGTGCATCCCATCGAAGCCGAGGACAACGCCATCGGCCTCGTCCGCTACGAAAACGGCGCCATCGGCCAGTTTGAAGTGAGCTGGTCGTTCCGCGGCGGCATGGACCTCCGCGACGAGGTTGCCGGCACCGAGGGCACCATCTGGCTCAACCACTGGCTCCGCACCGGCCTTGAAATGTATTCCGCGGTCGGCGAACGCGATTACGTCGCCGAAAAGGCCGAAGGCTCCACCGGTTGGCTCTTCCCCGTCGGCGATGAGCCCGCCGCCCTCGGCTACGCCGACATGTTCACCGACGTGTTTGATTCGCTTGACGAGGGCCGGACGCCGAAGGAAACGTTCTATGACGGCTACTTGGTGAACGCGATTATCGATGCCGCTTACGCCTCGATGCGCAGCAAACAATGGCAGCCGGTGGAACTACCGGTGTGGCGCAGACTCGAGGGCGTACCGAGCATCGCGATGGTGCGCGAATATGACGCCGAGCACGTGCTGCTGAAAGAAGAGCGGATGATGGATGGGAGCACGAAACTGATTTTGCGGAACAAGCGAACCGGGCAGGTAGGTCATCGAATCGTCTGAAGCTGTTTGACACACCCGCACGAGAATCGTAATATTACGATGAAGGGGGCGGAATGCCTAAGACGAAATTACGCCTCTTTCGAGATAGCGATGGCAGTGTACCAGTGATTGATTGGTTAACGGAAACAAGGAAACGCAATCGGAAGGCATTTGCCAAATGCATTCACCTGTTAGATTTACTCGGCCAATTCGGTCATGAGCTTCGCCGCCCGCGGGCCGATTTCCTGCGTGACGGCGTGTACGAATTGAGAACAGAGGTCGGCGGCGTGAACTACCGGATTCTCTACGGGTTCGTCGGCAAACAAATTGCTCTCGTCTCGCACGGAATCACCAAAGGGAAAAAGGTTCCCAATTTCGAAATTGATCGAGCTAAGGCGCAACTTGCGATCTATCGAAAAGATCCTGATCGGTACTCGACCGAAGAGGAACTGACCAATGACTAAACGAAAGACAACGCGCGATGCCATGGAGATCATCAAGCGTCGTTTCAGCATCGATCCGGAGACGGATCCCGAGATGTTGAAAATCGCTGAGGATTATCGAATCGCCCAAATGATCTATGACGCCCGCACGGCGGCCGGGATGACACAAGCTCAACTCGCCAAAGCGATCGGCACCACCCAGAGCGTAATCTCGCAGCTGGAAAATGCGGACTACGAAGGTCATTCGCTATCCATGCTGCGGAGAATTGCCGAGGCACTTCACATGAAGGTGAAAGTCGAATTCGTGCCGCTGACGAAACATGCTGGCTAGAGTGAATAGTACACCGCAATTATCGCGCACGACCGGCAACTAACACATTTGGGAGTCCGTAATGGCAATTCGTATTGAATGCCCAAATTGTCATAAGACGATCAAGGTGCCCGATTATTTATGCTGGAAAAACAGTAAGTTGTCCTGGATGTGGGGCACAGTTGAATATCCCTGCGGGAGATGTGGTACAAACGTTGATTACCATTCGACCAGAAATGTTCCCCTATCCACGCCAAATATCAATTCATTCCATCTCTGGTTGAAAATCTATACCCCATTCCTCGTCGCGCTCGCCGCCTTCGTGTCGGCTACATCCATTGCCTGCCCAAGCGTCCGCGCCGCCGACACCAAGCCCCCCAACATCGTCCTCATCGTCGCCGACGACCTCGGCTACGGCGAACTCGGCTGCTACGGCCAAGAGCTCATCAAAACGCCGCGGATCGACGCGCTCGCCCAACAAGGACTCCGCTTCACGCAGTTTTACTGCGGCTCGCCCGTCTGCGCCCCGTCCCGCTGCACGCTGATGACCGGCAAACACACCGGCCACGCCGCCATCCGCAACAACCAGCCGCCCAAGGGCAAGGCATTCAAAAAAATACGCGAGCAATACGCCTGGGAAACGCCCGGCCAACAACCGCTCCCCGAAAGCCAGGTCACCATCGCCGAGCTGCTCCACGCCAACGACTACGCGACCGCCGCCATCGGCAAGTGGGGCCTCGGCATGGTCGGCACCAGCGGCGACCCCAACCACCAAGGCTTCGACCTGTTTTACGGATTCCTCTGTCAATCGCACGCCCACAACCACTACCCCAAATTCCTGTGGCGCAATGGCGACAAAGTAATCCTCCCCGGCAACAACGACACCGCCACCGGCCAAACCTACTCGCAAGATAAATTCACCGAAGAAGCTCTGCGTTTCGTCCACGCGCATCGCGACAAGCCCTTCTTCCTGTACCTGCCGTTCATCATTCCACACTTGTCGATCCAGGTGCCCGAAGCATCGCTCGCCCAATACGCCGGCAAGCTCCCCGAAACGCCCTACGAACACAAAGACAATTACTTCCCGCATCCCACGCCGCACGCCGGGTACGCGGCCATGGTTTCGCACATGGATGCGGCCGTCGGCAAAATCGTCGACGCGATCGATGACCTCGGCCTCGGCGACAACACGCTCATCCTCTTCACCAGCGACAACGGCCCCACTTACGATCGCCTCGGCGGCGCCGATTCCGACTTCTTCCATTCTTCCGGCCCCTTACGCGGCCGCAAAGGCTCGGTCTACGAAGGCGGCATCCGCGTCCCCCTCATCGCCCGTTGGCCCGGCAAAATCGCGGCCGGCGGCCAAACCGACCAGGTCGCCGCCTTCTGGGACGTCCTGCCAACGCTCTGCGACATCGTGAAAACCGACAGGCCGCAAACGCTCGACGGCATCGGCTTCACCTCAACGCTCTTCCACAAAAACAACCAGCGCCAGCACGACTACCTCTACTGGGAATTCCCCGCCTACGGCATGCAGCAAGCCGTCCGCAGTGGCAACTGGAAAATCGTCCGGCACGGTGTCGACAAAGGCGACCCGCCCTTCGAGCTCTACGACCTGAGCTCCGACATCGGCGAACAACACGACGTCGCCGCCGAACACCCGGAGATCGTCCACCGCCTCGCCGCCTACGCCGCCGAAGCCCACAAGCCCTCGCGACTCTTCCCCCTCTTCGCCTCGGAGAAACCAAAGAAAAAACAACCCGCTCCCAACAAACCCAAATAAACCGCACCCATCAATCGCCCCCACTTGGCCCCCCGGTCACCGACCGAGGGCTCGGTGCCACTGGCTCCGCCAGTACCCTCCTCTGCCCTTGCCTTGCAGTCTGAACTTGCAAACGTCTGCCACTGCTGGCTTGCCCAGCAGTGCCTCTCAGCGTTAATCCGGCTGCATGCCCAACGAGAAAGCTCCTCATCGCAAGCGAGACCGGCATGATCATGACCCGGGTCACGTACACGAGCTGGCCTTCTCGTGTTACCATCGTTGGCCACTGCTGACCAATGGCTCGTGGCGATGCCTGTTGAGTGAAGCAATCGAGCGGGTTTTACGGCGTCACGATTACCGCCTTAACGCATTTGTTTACATGCCGGAGCACGTTCATCTGCTCATCTTTCTCGGCCGCAATGCTTCGACCATCGACCGATTGGTCAAAGCCATAAAACGGCCGTATTCGCACCGTATCAAACGACTGCTGCAAGAGAGCAACAGCGGCCTGCTTCGTCGGCTGACGGTTCATCAACGGCCTGGAGTGAAGACATTTCGGTATTGGCAGGAAGGACCGCACCTACGATCGTAACCTTGACAACGTCGAAGCCGTCTTGGCAACGATCGATTACATTCACCAGAACCCCGTTCGGCGCAGCTTGGTTCTCCGATCGCTCGATTGGCAGTGGTCGAGTGCTCGACGGTACGAGGGGTTATCGTATGAGGCGAGAGTTCGGGTTCCAACAGTTACGAAGTTGCCGGTTGAACTCCTGGCTGACGCAGCAAGGTAAAGACAACCAAGGCAGCACTGCTGGGCAAGTGGCGCCCGTGCGCGCGAAAGTAACCCGACAACTGGGCCTCAAATACACGCTGCGCCCCCGCGGCCGCCTCAGGAAACTGTCGGATCCGAATATTGATGGTGGCGCCACGACCCGAAAGTGACTCCCGCAGACTTTAGTTGTTCCTGCTACTTGGCTGGATAGCTGTGATGGGGAACGGTTGGGTATACTGCGCCGATGGAACTTTGGTCCTGGCACAAGCCTGAACATTTCCTTACGTCGGGGCGCGTTGATCTTTCGCGATCCGAATTCTACAACACCGTCGAAAACTGCAAAGCCGCTTATGACGAGTTAGCGAATTGTCTTGGCACAGATCAGCTTATTTGGTGCTACACGCGGCGGAACGGCGATTTTAGTTCGGGATGGGAACCGCGTGTTTGTTGGCATCTAGATGTTCCAGACTATGGCATTCTTCGACTTACCGATGACCGCGTTTGGAACAAGATTCTTGGGCGTGACATGCGCCGGCCTGATTCACTGCACCGCCAATGGCTTCGTACCATCCCCGTCGGGGAAGGCTACGCGTACCTTCGTCGCAAGGAAGAAGAGTATCACGCGCAGCCAGCACCAAACGGCGATTGGTGGTCGGTACTTTTTCTTGAACGCGATGATTTTCGACTAGAAGACGGTGAACAACTAGCTAGCGCGTTGATTCTTCACCCAATTCCCGAGACTTGGGTAGTTAGTGTTGGCGAGATTACGTCGGGTAATGATACCAATTCGCGATAGCAAGCGCCGCCGTGCAAATTAGGTACAAGGTTGACGGCAGCGTAAAGATAAGGAAGTGACGCGGCCTAGCTTCGTCTGGTATCGTCGATTCCATTAGCAGCCCGTAATTCGGTATCGAGACATACCAACCTAGCGCGTAACCGAAAATCCAACGTAATAGCCAAAACGGTTCGTAGATGTCGATTAAGTACCGAATCGCCAACGCTACGAACATGCCCCAACCAACGCAACAGATAACGGCTAACGGGACTGGCCCGAGGTACAGAATTTTGCGCGATAACCACCAACCGACCTTGCGTCCAAAATACATCCCGATAAATGAGATGATTACGAATACCATGGTTATGCAACCTACTGAATAACCTCGCATAGTTGCAAGCCAGACGGGGCTTTCCGGAATTACTTTCCTTAGCTGGGGCGGCTATTCTGTAGTTCATGGGCCTCTTCCATTGGTTTCGGCGGCGCTGGGAATTCGATTACGCTGCCAAACTCAAATTTGCGACTTGGATCGCCGACACGTTGAGCCTGCAAGTCGCCCTTGCCGACGAGTCCAAAATCGATTTGGCAACGCCTAAAGGAGCGAAGGCTCTCGGATACGTCTACGGTTTCGTTGATGCTTCGCTTCGCGCCGCCGGGCACGATATGAGCGATTTGTCTATAGGCGTGCCCACAACGTGGCATGTCTTGCAACGCATTTTCCCAGGGCAGGAAGAACGGTACATCGATTTTATCGCATCCTGGATTTCGACTGACACTGTGATGGCTACCGGTATGATGCTGGGTGGACAACAATGCGTAGACTGGTTAAACCGCAAACGGCCCGCGCCAATGGGCTTAGCGCGCTGCTTGTTAGAGCTTGAACCCTCAACCGAGGACTAAAGGGGACGTGAGACGGGAGTCATTTTCTTGAGATCACGAGCACCGTTGCTCTACGGCTCGCCAAAAATTCTTCCCCCGCCGCGGACGACCTTCCTCTCCGTCCTATCTTCCCTCTTGGCCTTGGCGCTGGCGCTTTCCACCAGGAGAACTGCAAAGTCCAAGGCAAAGGGGTCAGGTCCATGTTTTCGGCCAACGATTGCTCGGAAAACTTTTAGCTGGCTGGCCGAAAAATGGACCAGACCCCGACTTTGCAGTTCACCTGCGTTTTCCACAACAATTCTTGAACATCTTTCCGCTCCCAAATCGGCAACGGCGATTCCCTGGCGGCTTGCTTGATCCGCGCTTAGCGATTGCCCGCCTTTCCTGCGCCGATATCCGGGCCGGCCGGTTATCTTTCGCATCGTCGCACGATCGTGACGGGGTCGATCCCTCATAGCGGATATGGGATGAAGCGCCCTGCTCCAGGCAGCCACGGATCAATGGGGCCGGGTCCTCGCGTCCGTCGTAGACCCCCGTGCTCAACTTGCGTTGCCATGCCTCCGATTCGTCGCTACCCAGAACCCCCAAGGGAACCGCCGCGCCCGTCGTCGTGACGAACGCGCCAAAGTCCAGCAGCCGTGTCGCCAGCAACACGTCGGGCCGTGCCGTTTCGGAGAACCCCATGTCGACCAGCAGTCGCGTCTCGCCGGTAAACAAATTGTGGATATGACAACCCACGCCCGGCTCGATGCGAGTCACGATTACCAGCGCATACTTGGCATGGCGCATCGCCTGCAAACACGCCATCTCGTCGGAAACAGGATCGGGCGGATTGTCTTCGAGGTATTGGTCAATCGCATTACGACCGCTGCGATAAACGTCGTGGATGCAGTAATCCATCAGCACCGAGGACTCGTCTTCATTGTCGAAGACGAACATTCCGCGTCGCAGGATGCCAAGTTTCTTGCCCCCTTCCTCGAGCGCATTGCGCGAAAGCCGCCCAACCAGCTCATTGTTCAGACGCAAGCGCACCGATCGAAGTCGCTGGTAGAGTGCAACAATCTCTGCCGTGTCCGTGGGCTGGTTGAGTCCGCGCTTGCTGAGCCCGAAGAGACCCATGATTCACCTCCTTGTCGAGATTCTACTGGCCGCCGCTGATACGCCAATTGTAGGACGAGCTCGCGTCGCAATTCAAGCGAACCGAAAACTGTTCGGTCGGCTCAATCTTCTAAAATTCGCAAGTGGCTGAAAACGAGTATTGAACTAATGTTCACTATCTGCTATCCTCGCATCCGTGAAATGACCGTCGTGGGCGCCGCTGCCCGTTGTACACGCCGGCCGTTGTAGCGACTCCCGTTGCTACAACCCGGCCCTAAGGAAGCAGCATCGTGCGCCCCGGCGGTTGAAGTGAGGACCAAGGCAAAATAGCGCGCGTCATCAGATAGTCGCGGCCAGGGCGAATCGCGCCAGCCGTGGACGCTCCGCTAGAAGTGTGCGCCGTCGGTCCGCTGATCGGGGCCCTGCATTTCACTTTTACGCCGAAATCAAAGGAACAACGAAAAAGCACCATGCCGTAGCACGGACTTCAGTCCGTCCGAGAATCACGGGCCCAAGTCCGTGCTACATAATTCCTCGCGCTTCCGGCTGGGAGGTTGGGGGCTCGCTGCGCTCGACCCCCAGCCACCCTTTGATATCAAACTGACTTACTACCTGAAAAACAACATGTGATCCACTAAAACCCATTGCGTTGCCCTGATTGATCCCGTCAATCCTGTAAATCCTGTCAAAATCTGCGCTCCCGCTGCGCACGCGAATGGAACCGCACCCCAACACCAATTTGGAAACACTTGGATGCCCCCAGCGATCTATATTCCCCGAGTTGTGAGTCTCCACCTCTCAAAAAACCCCTTCCGAAGAAGGCAAAACGCTAGACCGGGAGATTCAAAACTCGCCGAATTTAGAAATAGAAAATCGACTTCGCACACGCGACTCAAAATCCCGTGGGCCGTACTGGGCCCGGAGCGGTTCCGGGCTGATCCCTTCGGGGAATTCCAGTTACGGGAACGAAGAACCAAAGTTTTAATCGTCACCCCCTGATAGTTACTTTCACTAGGTACCATCCAAGAGTTGAGGAGCGGTTGCCAAACGGCTTGGGGCGTGGATCGCAAATGCCGCTCCATACAGGACGATGCTTTTGCTACCGCTTTCCTTTTCTGCCACTTGCCAACGGAGCGAGTTCAAGATGCGCCACTTATTGCTATTCCCAACGTACTTGCTTGCAACTGCATCGGCAGTTGCCACACCGATGCTCGATCGATCGCATGTCGTCACGCAATCGACCGGTGGCAGAATCAAATCCGCAACTGGCGGATACGGTATTAGAGTTCTACCGCAGGCGATGCCGACAATAGCTGACCTCGAATGGGAGGCAAGACGCGGCCAAACATCAAACACCGCTGTCAATTCGGGGTCACATGCGCCGTTGTCTGCGCCGCCTCTTGAGGCACGCTTCGTTTTTCCCGACGATTTTGGCGATAGTTCGACTTCCGCCTCGGCCACTGGATGGCGCTGGTGCATGAGCGTATGGGTGCTCAGTTTTCGCCGATGCGACCCACCAAGCTGGCGACGGTCGCGATCAATTCGCGTGGCTCGACGGGCTTGGCCAGATGGACCTGGTAACCGGCCATCATCGCGCGAGTTCGATCTTCACTTCGGGCAAATGCGGTGAGCGCAATAGCAGGCGTTTTGCCGCCGGCATCCATCGGCAATGCGCGCACGGCACGAATAAAGTCATAACCGTCCATTTGCGGCATGCCGATATCGCTGAGGACAACATCGGGTGTTTCGGCCATCAGCAGTCGCAAACCACAGTCTGCAGAACTGGCTTTAAGAACGCGTGCTTGTCGGTCTGTTAGCAATCGTTCAATCAGATCGCGTGCATCTGGCTCGTCGTCGATCACCAAAATGGTTGTCCCGTCGAGGGTGATTTGTAGATTGTCACTCGGCAAAGAAAACCGCGGAGCAGTAGGATGCTCCCGATCTTCGACGGGGTGTTTCGTAATAGCCAACGGCAGCATCACGGTGAACGTTGCCCCCGCCCCCTCTCCCGCACTTTTTGCTCGAACCGTTCCACCGTGAAGCTCCACGAGTTGCTTGACGATCGACAAGCCCAGGCCGAGGCCACCGTAGTTGCGCGTTGTCGAGGCGTCCGCTTGCCGGAACCGATCGAAGATGTGCGGCAAGAATTCTGGGAGAATGCCTTGTCCGGTGTCCGTCACTGTAACTTCCAGGTGGGAGTTCACTCGCTCGAGCAATACTTCAACTTTGCCGCCGCGTGGAGTGAATTTAATGGCGTTGCTCAGCAGGTTGCTAACGACTTGTTGCAGCCGGTTGGGGTCCCCGGAGACCGGATTGGCGAGAGGATCCAGTACGCAGTGCAGGCGAATTCCTTTAGCGTCGGCGGACGGCTTTAGCAGATCGATGGTGGCATGAATGACTGCCGCCAAATCGACTTGCTGAACATCTAAGCGGATTTTGCCCGATACAATTCGGCTCATGTCCAACAAGTCTTCAATGAGCTTTGTTTGAGCGCGCGCATTCCGCTCAATGACGGTCAAACCCTCGTGCAATGTTGCCTCATCCTTCTCACCTTGCAAAAGCTGCGACCATCCGAGCATGGCGCTGAGCGGGGTTCTTAACTCGTGTGAGAGGGTTGCCAGAAACTCATCTTTCATTCGCCCCATACGTTCGGCCTCGGAGCGAGCGGCTCTCTCGGCTGCCAGAAGCTGTTCGCGTTCCTCAGCGAACTGGCGCTGTTCGGTGATGTCTGTGTTCGTTCCAAACCACACAGTGATCTTGCCGGAGCTGTCGCGGAACGGCTGCGCGAGAAAGGTGCCAGCGGAAGACACCGTCGTGCCGGCGGAGTGGAAACGTATCTTCCCAGGGTTCGCCTCGAGCCAAGGCCGCCTTCCACTTCTCGACGACACGCGGCAACTCATTTGAGTCGTGGACCGATTCCCAGCCCCATCCGCGCTGGCTTTCGAGATCGGCGCCAGTGTATTCGTACCAGCGGTCGTTGTACCAAAACAGTTCGCCATCCGGTTTGGCCATCCACGCCAACTGTGGAATGCTATTAGCCAACTGTGTGAACCTGGCGGCATTTTCGCCGAGTTCTCGTTGGAGACGAGCGTTTTCTAAAGCAACGCCGGCGTGACCGGCGATCGACGTGACGACTTCCTCGGATCGTTCGTTAAAAACTCCAATTTCCGCATGTCCGAAGAACAAACCGCCGAGCACGTTGCGACCTCGCCCCATGACAGGCACTGCCAAATAGCTCCGCACCGGCAGATGTCCCGGAGGCATGCCGTGGAAGGGCGCGTTTTGGCCGTAGCGTGGATCCTGTGTGATGTCGTCGCTGCGAACCACACCGGTACCGGCAAACGTGGCTTCAAATACTGCCGTATTGCGCGGCATCGGAAACTTTTCAAAGTGCTCGCGCTCCACGCCTGAAAGCGTGTAGAGCATGTACACTTCACCCGTCTCATTGATGACGTTGTAAAAAAACGCGCCAAATTGGGCGCCACTCAAATCCGTCGCGGCATCGGTAATCGCCTGAACGAGCTTCTGCGCGTCGTCCTGCTCGACCATCGACTTGCCCAACTCATACAACCGCTCACGTTCGCGCATCAACCGATTCGATTCCGTAACGTCACGGGCGATCTTTGAGGCGCCGATAACTTTACCGGTCGAGTCTTTGATTGGCGAAATCGAAACGGAGACTTCGACCGGCCGGCCGTCCTTGCAAACTCGGACAGCTTGGAAATGGGCAATGCGTTCGCCGCGGCGAATCTTCGAGAGGATTTGCTGCTCCTCGTCGATTCGATCAGGCGGAATGATTTTCGTGATCGATTGGCCGATCATTTCGGCAGCAGGGTAGCCAAAGATTCTTTCGGCTCCCTCATTCCAACTTTGAACGATGCCGTTGAGGTCCTTGCTGACGATGGCATCGTCGGACGAGGCAACGATCGCGGCAAGCCTAGCTTGCAGTTCTTCGGACGACATATCAAAGCATAAGGTGGGAGGAACAAAGATGCGCTTTGCAGCGCCGGATGCTGTGCCGGCGTGAGAACGGATAATGATTGTACAGATTGGAGCAACGGTCGCCAGACAGTTATCTCGATCAGTTGAAAGATTTGAGCTTCGGGTTTCTTCTAACCCACTACCTCCATTCTGCATCGGGAAACCAATCGCGTCACGCGCAGAACTCGTCGTGGTCGAACTTCGACCTAGTTGGTCGCTTCGCGCTAGTGCTTGTTGCGTTTCCCTGCTGCGGTTTTCCAGACAGGCGACAGCAATACGAATTCGCTCATAACCGATGCGGCCCTCTAGCGCGTCGAAGATCGGACGGAGCCGCTCAGAACCGGTGTTCTGAATTGCTGCTTCGACTTGATCGAACTCTTCCTGTGACATCCAAGGCGTGGCGTCGGTCACTCGGCGTTGGCGGATGTACACTTCGAGATAGCCGTACGATGTTGAAATCGCTCGACCGAGGCGATCGGCAACTTGCTCCACGCTCAGACCGTTGTCGAACAAGGGGAATGCCTGAACGGCGTTGGCAGATGGCGTCGGTCGTGCCGACGGCGGTGCGATGACTTCAGTCGTCACGTCCGTTTCCAGTTGGTGCTCGCGACAATAGGTAACGATGCCTTCCAGAAACTGCGGTCCGAAATCGGCCAGTTTTTGCTGGCCTATACCGCGGATTCGAAGTAGGCTCGGCAACGTTGAAGGACGTGTGCGAGCCATTTCCCGAAGAGTGCCATCGCCGAATACGATGTAAGCAGGCACGCCGCGCTGATCGGCAACGTCGCGCCGCAAGTGCCGCAGCGCTTCGAATAACTGGTGCTTGACTCCTTCCCACGAAGCCGGCTCTGATTTGGGTGCGACGGCGCGAGATTCCTTTGCGGGCCGAAGCAACGTTGGAGAGCGTTCGCCGCGGAGCAGGCGGCGGCCGTCGTCGGTTACGCTGACCGTATTGTATTCGCCTTCCTTGCGTAGAAAGCCTTGGCCAACGAGTTGCTCGATCCATTGTCGCACGTCCTGGCGGCGAAAGTCTCGGAGTAGCCCCCACGTGCTCAGCTCGTTTTGTCGAGCCGACATGATTCGCTCGTCCTGCGAGCCGACCAGTACAAGCGAAACGTAATCGGCTCCAAAGCGTTCCTGAACCCGCAGCACACACGAAAGGATTTTCTGCCCAAGAATCAGCGCATCGTCCACGAGCTCGAGTTACCCCAAACACACATCGCACGCGCCGCACGGGCCGCGGCTCCACTCCTGGCCGAAATGCTTGACTAACGTGGCGTGCCGGCAACAAACCGAAGTGGCATAGGCGTTCATTTTATCCAGGGCCGTCGATGTCGCCGCGCGAGCTTCAGCCGGTACGCCATCGAGGATACGTTTCCAAGTCATTAAGTCGCGGCCTGAGTAAAACAGCCAACACTCCGCCTCGACGCCGTCGCGCCCGGCACGGCCACTTTCCTGCTGATAGTTCTCCAACGACTTCGGCATTCCGGCATGAATAACATAGCGCACATTGGATTTATCGATCCCCATTCCGAAGGCAATCGTGGCGACAATGATGTCAGCCCGCTCTGCGAGAAATGCTTCTTGATTACGCACGCGGTCGTCGTCGCTGAGACCAGCATGATACGGCAGTGCTGAATAGCCCATCTCGCGAAGCACCGTCGTCGTTTTGTCGACTTCGGCGCGTGTGATGCAGTACACGATGCCGGACTGGCCGTGGAAACGGTCGATGATCTGGCAAATCTGCTCCACGCCGCGTTCGCGGCGGGCGACGTGGTATTGCAAATTCGGCCGATGGAAATCGCCCACAAGGACTTCGGGGTCGCGGAGACCGAGCTGGGCCACGATATCGCGGCGCACCTGGCCGGGCGCCGTCGCCGTGTAAGCATGAACGGCGACATTCGGGAAGCGATCTCGTAGCGTTTTTAACCCGCGATACTCGGGTCGAAAGTCGTGACCCCAAGCGCGCTAATGCAATGCGCTTTCATCAATCGCGAAGAAGCTGATGTTCTGATTAACCAAAAAGTCGAGCGTTCGCGGCGTGAGAAGCCGCTCGGGCGACATGTAGAGCAGCCGCAGTTCACCTGATTCAATTTGCTGAGCGACCCGTCGCTTTTCCTCAATGGCGTGGGTACTATTTACGGCCGCGGCGGGCACGCCGCAGGAAATGAGCCCATCCACCTGGTCTTTCATGAGCGCCAACAATGGCGACACTACGACCGCGAGACCATCACGACACAAAGCCGGCGCTTGAAAGCAGAGGGATTTCCCGCCACCGGTCGGCATCACGACGAGCGAATCACGATCCTCCAGAACACTCTGGATCGCCTCACGCTGCAACGGCAAATAGTCGTCGAACCCCCAATACTGCTGGAGGACGCGTTGCACAGCATCGTCGGGCATGACGGAATTCACTGCTTCCTTACTTCGTTTCATCTGGCTGGCGTGTGACTGCGAAATAGATCACGTAAAACCAAGTGAAGATGCCTGCCAGGATAGCCCACAGGATCGATCGGTTGCGCTGCCACGAGCAGACCACGGCGATCATGCTCCCCAGGCCGTAGCCCGTCTGCGTCACAATGACTCTAGATCCCGCATCTGCGAATAGAAGATCCATTTTAGTAATCCTTATCTAAGGTCATGGGTGCCATTACGGCATCTGGTCATGCTCGCTCCCGATTCCAACCAGCTCTGCACAGCGATTAGGATAACGGTCGGGCCTTGTAGGGCACAACTACCAGGGTTGTATTGTTTTGTGCTCGCGAATTACTGCGAACCAGAAGGAAATCGCGGCACCGCTGGACGGCGTTGGATTTGTCATCGCTGCGGCCATCGCACACTCGACTGCTGATTCTCAGTTTTCTTGTGTCGGTTCTTGGCGCTGTGTCGGCTGTACCGTACGCTTTGGTGATTCGCGGCACGGTTGGCTGCTGCCTTGTCGCTTGTCCTTCTTTGCGGCGGAGTTCGCATGATGTATCTTCTGGCCCTCGATCAGGGCACGACATCTTCGCGGGCGATCGTCTTCGCCTCGTCGGGCGAGATCTTATCCATCGCACAGCGCGAATTTCATCAGCACTACCCTCAACCCGGCTGGGTCGAACATGATGCCGAAGAGATTTGGACCAGCCAACGCGATGTGGCATGTGAAGCGCTGAGGAGTGCGAAACTGAAAGCCGCCGACGTCGCCGCGATCGGCATCACCAATCAACGCGAATCGGTCGTCGTGTGGGACCGCGAGTCCGGTCAGCCAATTCATCACGCCATCGTTTGGCAGGACCGCCGCACGGCGAGTGACTGCGACCGGTTGCGGTCTGAAGGTCACGAGGCAATGGTTCACGCGAAAACGGGTCTGTTGTTCGACCCATATTTTAGTGCCACAAAGATCGCGTGGCTTTTAGATCACGTGGACGGAGCTCGCGCGGCGGCGAATGCCGGCAAGCTAGCGTTCGGCACCGTCGACAGTTGGCTCATTTACCGACTGACGGACGGCAAGGTGCATGTCACCGATGTATCGAACGCCTCGCGCACATTGCTGATGAACATCCACACCGGCGATTGGGATGATGAGCTGTTGGCGTGCTTCAACGTGCCTCGCGCGATGCTGCCTGAGGTCCGTCTGTCGAGCGAAGTTTACGGCGAGGTCGAAACCGTCACTGAGTTTGCAGGGCGGCCGATCGCTGGCATCGCAGGCGACCAGCAGGCCGCGCTGTTTGGGCAGGCCTGCTTCCAACCCGGTGCGGCCAAGAACACTTACGGGACCGGCTGCTTCATGTTGATGAACACGGGCACTCAGGCGATCGAATCGAAAAACAAGCTGCTTACGACCGTCGCGTGGAACACAGGCGGCGAACTCGAGTATGCGCTAGAGGGCGGCGTGTTCGTGGGAGGCGCCGTCGTTTCGTGGTTGCGAGACGGTCTGGGCATCATCAAGTCATCCGCCGATGTGGAGCGATTGGCCATGAGCGTACCCGATAGCGGCGGCGTCTATTTTGTGCCGGCGTTCGTCGGGTTGGGCACGCCGCACTGGGACCCGTATGCCCGCGGCACAATCTTCGGCCTCACGCGCGGCACGACTGCTGCTCATATCGCCCGCGCCGCGGTCGAAAGCATCGCGCTGCAAGTCGCCGATTTAAGCGATGCGATGCGGAGTGATGCTGCAAGTGCGGGGTCGGGAGACCCGCGCACAACGAGCGGCCAGCACGTCACGAGCGCGCTCCCAGAGCTTCGCGTCGACGGCGGCGCGAGCGTCAACGATGCGCTGCTGCAGTACCAAGCGGATATCATGCAGCTTCCCGTCGTGCGGCCAAAGGTAACGGAGACGACCGCGCTCGGTGCGGCTTACCTCGCGGGATTAGCGACTGGTGTGTGGAAAGATCGCAGTGCAATTGCCGGCCATTGGCAAGTCGATCGCCGGTTCGAGCCGAAAATGTCGGCCGATGAGGCCGCGGCGATCCGAGCGCGTTGGGTGGACGCGGTCCAACGCTCGCGTGGTTGGGCAAAAACTGAATAGATCGTTGGGCCAGCAATGATGTACCTCTACCTGGCCGAGCTAGTTGGCACGGCACTACTCATTCTTCTCGGTAACGGCGTCGTTGCTAATGTTGTCTTGCCACAGACAAAGGGCAATAGCTCCGGTTGGATCGTGATTACGTTTGGTTGGGCGATGGCCGTGTTCGTCGCTGTGTGGTGCGTGGGACCAATCAGCGGTGCGCATATCAACCCGGCGGTTACGTTCGGACTCGCGTTCGCCGGAAAATTTGCGTGGAACCTGGTCCCGGGATACGTCGCAGCACAGTTGCTCGGCGGAATCCTGGGCGCCGTTTTGGTCTACGTCTTTTACGGCGATCACTACCGGGCGTCGGACGATGCCGACGCCAAGCTGGCCACGTTTGCCACGGGGCCGGCCATTAGAAGCCCGCTGCGCAATTTATTCAGCGAGGTGATCGGCACATTCGTGCTCGTGTTTGCCGTACTGATGGCGGTTGACCCAACAATTATCCGAACCGACGCGGTTGACCCGGCGGCGCCCGGGCTCAAGATTGGCCTCGGCACTCTCGGGGCACTGCCGGTCGGCCTGCTTGTGCTTTCGATCGGTTTGTCGCTGGGCGGCACGACGGGCTACGCCATCAATCCAGCTCGTGACTTGGGTCCGCGCATCGCTCACGCATTTTTACCTGTTCCGGGCAAGCGCGATAGCGATTGGGCCTACGCCTGGATACCGGTCGTGGGACCGCTCCTTGGCGCCGCTCTTGCATTTCTGCTCAATCGATATTGCAACACGGAGTTGCGATTCTGATTCTGATCGCGTTGAAACTCAAGCGTTTGACGTTCAAGTGGGCGGCGATTTTTTTTGCGCCTTCCACCCACTCAGACTGGAGCCTGCATTAGCTCTTGGAAGCGGGCCTTCGCTTTTTGCAGCACCATTTCGCGGTCGGTTGACCAGTTAATCTCTTCATTCCACCACTGATACAACTCATGCCGACTGCTGAAGTCACTGACGCCGCGTATGTATTCATCCGCTTCCGTTCCGTACGTTTCAATCCCATGGATGAGAATGTCCGTTAGCGGATGATCGCCTGGTTTGCCGTTGGCCATCGTGTAGTCCTCCTGGGCTTTCGCCGCTCGTTCGATGCCCTTTTTGCTCAGCGCCGGTACATGGAATTATACCGCGCGGCGAAGAAAGCTTGGAAACCCGCATTTGCACATGAGTTTATTTCAAAGTCGTTCGAGTCCTGCTCACCGTCACCGTGGCCGAAAACCGTGGGGTACCGTCAGCATTTCCATGCGGGCGGCAATAGTGAGGGCTACCCCGCGGTGACAAAATTGCGGGGGTTGGTTACAATCGCCTTGGGCAACCGGCCCTACCCTGCACCGTGTCTTCACCGGTCGTAGGTGTGACTGCGACACGCGCGCCCTTCCCCAGGTCGTTTTCATATCCCCTACCCACTGCGTGCGCGTTGATGAAGGTGATCCACGATCACATGGCGCGAAAGAGCGCCAGCGTTCTTGCTGGCTCGGTGGCGGTGTTTCTACTGTCGCTCGATGTGGCAGCTAACTCGCCGGCGGATGAGAGTGCCGCTGCGAGCCGATACCATGCTCACATCGAGCCAATCCTTGAGACGTATTGTTACGGCTGTCACGGATACGGTTCGCACGAGGGTGGCCACGCATTTGACGAATACTCGTCGGACAAAGCTCTTATAGGTGATGTGAAATTGTGGTTGGCCGTGCTGAAGAATGCGCGATCGGGAGTCATGCCGCCGCCAAGCGAAGACCGACCGACGAACCAGGAGCGACAAACTCTCTTCAATTGGATCGAGCGGGATGTGTTTAAGACGGACCCAGCCGATCCTGATCCAGGTCGCGTCACGCTGCGGCGCCTCAATCGTGTGGAATACCGTAACACGGTTCGCGATTTAACCGGGGTGGACTACGACACGTCGAGCGAGTTCCCGCCCGATGACTCCGGTTATGGATTCGACAACATCGGCGATGCGATGAGTGTTTCGCCGCTATTGCTAGAAAAGTATCTTACTGCGGCGCGGGCGATCGTGGCGAAAGCGGTGCCAAATGCGCCGCCGAAAGATGACAACAAAGATGAGAACAAGTTGTATCGCCGGTACTTTGTCCGTGGCGCAGCGCTTAACGATTCAGCCAAGCGCGAGGCATACGCCCGCGAGATTTTGAGCAGCTTTTTACGGCGTGCGTATCGCCGCCCGGCGGATGACCATACTGTCGACCGGTTGGTGAAACTGGCTAAGGCAACGTATTCGACGCCGGGGCAGTCGTTTGAGACAGGCGTTGGGACGGCCATGATTGCCGTTTTGGCGTCGCCGCGGTTTTTGTTTCGCGTCGAGGAATCGACTGCCGGCGCGGGCGATGGGCCGCATCCATTCATCGATGAGTTCGCTCTCGCTACGCGGCTCTCGTATTTCTTGTGGTCCACAATGCCGGACGATGAGCTGCTGCAAGCGGCAGAACGCGGCGAGTTGAGAAAAAACCTCTCCTTCCAGGTAGATCGCATGCTGAAAGATTCGCGGTCGTACGCTCTGGCCGAGAACTTTGCCGGGCAATGGCTTCGCGCCGCGACGTAGAGCACCTCGAAATCGATCCTATCGGAGCAATGGGGCTACAGCGTGAGTTTGCACAAGCGCAACGCAAGCTCTTACTCCTGCAGCAAGAACGTGCTCGGAAGAAGGATGGTGCTAAGGAAGAATCGACGGCCAAAACAGACGACAAAAAGGACCTTACATGGCAGGATCGCGAAAAGATCCGTTCGGAATATCGGCGGCTAAAGTCCGTGAGCCGTATGTTCGACAATGAGCTGCGTCGATCAATGCGCGACGAGACCGAAAGATATTTCGACTACGTGGTCCACGATAACCGAGACGTGTTGGAGCTCGTCGATAGTAACTACACATTCGTGAATGAAAGGCTCGCCAAACTCTACGGCATCGAGGGGGTTAATGGGGACGAGATGCGGCGGGTAGAACTGCCGGCGGGAAGCCCACGCGGTGGCGTCATCACGCAAGCTACGCTGCTCGCGGTGACATCGAATCCGAATCGCACGTCGCCGGTGAAGCGCGGCCTGTTTATTTTGCAGAATATTTTGGGTTCGCCGCCGCCCCCGCCGCCACCACCGAACGTGCCGCTCTTGGAAGCGGCGAGCACCGCCATTCATGGCCATCGCCCGACCATTCGCGAGTTGCAGGAGCAGCATCGCAGCGAACCGCTTTGCCATGCATGCCACGCCCGCATGGACCCGCTCGGCCTGGCGCTGGAAAACTTTAACGCCCTCGGCATATGGCGAGAAACGGAAAATGCGCAGCCCATCGATGCCTCTGGAACGCTGCTTACCGGGGAAAAATTCGACGGAATCCGCCAGCTTAAGGCAATCATCAAAAGTCAGCACCGGCTCGATTTTTATCGCTGTTTGACCGAAAAACTGCTGACGTACGCCTTGGGGCGAGGGTTAGAATACTATGACGAGTACACGGTGGACCAAATCGTGGCGCGATTGGATCGGGAACAGGGAAAGTTTTCCGCGCTGCTGATGGGAATCATCGAGTCGGCGCCTTTCCAAAAACAACGGCGTGCGGAGTCGGTGGCCCAGGTGCAGTGACCATCCGCAATCATGGAGAAACATTGCCATGCTCGACAACGAACCACTCGAACGCGACATTGCCGCGGAACGACATTGGTCGATGAGCCGGCGCCGGTTCTTGCGCGGTGTGGGCGCCTGTGTTGCGCTGCCTGCGTTGCCGTCGTTGTTGCCGCGTTCGGCGCGGGCGGCAGAAAGTGCTCTCAGAGTTAGCGCCGCGGCGCAGGTTGCAGCGAGCGTGCCACAGCGGATGGCATTCGTCACGTTGCCGAACGGCATGAACTTGGATAAGTGGTGGCCCAAGGGAGACGGTAAAAACTTTCAACTGGCCCCGACCATGGAGCCGCTTGCCGGCGTTAAAGATCAAATTCAAGTTATCTCCGGTCTCGATCACATCAATGCCACTGCCGGCAACGATGGGGCCGGCGATCACGCGCGGGCCAACGCTTCGCTCCTCACAGGTTGCCGGGCGAAGAAGACAGCCGGCTCCGATATCCATTTGGGGCCTTCGGTCGATCAGGTGGCGGCCCAACACGTCGGCCACTTGTCGCGATTTCCTTCGTTGGAGCTGACTTGCGACACCGAACGGGCATCGGGTGATTGCGATAGCGGCTACGCGTGCGCGTACCAATACAACGTCTCCTGGCGATCGGCGACGCAGCCGATGGCGGCTGAGGTGAACCCGCGCCGCGTATTTGAACGGTTATTCGGCACAGGCTCGGCCGAAGAACGGAAAAAGAACTTGGCCATGCGCCAGCAAACCAATCGTTCGATTTTGGATTTCATTCGCGACGACGCTCGCTCTCTCGACAGCGAGCTGAGTGGTGAGGACCGCCATAAGTTTGATGAATACCTGACGAGCTTGCGCAATATCGAACAGCGGATTCTAAAATTCGAACAAGTAGCGAAGTTGCCAAAGAAAGACCTCGTGGCGCCAAAAGGTGTGCCAGACCCCTTCGGCGAGCGGATGCGGGTGATGTTCGACATGATCGTGCTCGCTTTCCAGACTGATTCGACGCGGATTGCGACGCTGATGATCGCACACGACGGCAACAACCGGTCCTATCCCGAAATTGAGATCACCCAGGGACACCACGAACTTTCGCACCATCAAGGCCGCGCGGACAATCTGGCGAAGCTCGCCCAGATCGACAAATTCCACATGCAGGCGTTCGGCCAATTCCTGGAAAAGTTGGCGGCCAGCAAAGATTCCGACGGGAGCTCGATTCTGCACAACTCGATGATCGTATACGCCAGCGGCAACGCCGATGGGAACGCTCATTCGCACACGAATTTGCCGGTGGTTTTGGCTGGCGCCGGCGGGGGCAAGCTGCACCCCGGGAAGTTCCTCAAGGTGCCTTCCATGCCGATGTCGAACATGTATCTCGAAATACTCGAAAACGTCGGCGTTGAAGCGGTGGATCACTTTGGTGATTCGAACAACCGTCGTGTCGCGATCTGAGCGAGCGGTAGAGTCGAGTTGCGGCTAGGCGGAAATATCTTCGACGACGCCCGATTGGCGTGCGTTCGTGATTCAAGGGCTTTATGGGAAGTTTTTTGCGCTGAAGGGTCGTTGTTATAGGAGGAACGATGCATCGTATACTCTGGACCGTACTGTTGTGCTTATGGTGTGTGAGCGCCAGGCGCCGCGCCGGAACGTCGTGGTATTCGTTACGGACGACCAGGGCCAGAACGCCGGTTGTTATGGCGACCCCGTCATCCGAACACCCAACCTTGATGCGCTTGCTGCGGACGGCACCCGATTCAAATACGCCTATTGCACGACTTCCAGTTGCAGCCCGAGCCGGTCGGTGATCCTCACCGGCTTGTTTAATCACACCAACGGTATGTACGGACTTGCGCACGCCGTGCATCACTTCCGCAGCTTCGACAACGTCAAGAGTTTGTCGACAATGCTGAGCAGGGGCGGCTATCGCACCGCACGCATTGGCAAGTATCACGTGGGGCCGGAAAGCGTGTATCATTTCGACGAGGCACTGCCGGGCAATCCGCGCAGCTCCGTCGCGATGGCAAATCAATGCCGCAAGTTGATCGAAGCGAAATCGGACAAGCCATTCTTCCTCTATTTCTGTCCGACGGACCCACATCGTGGGGCCGTTGCCGAGTGGATGCCGCTTCGACCCAACAGCTTTGGCAACAAGCCGCCCGGGGAATCGTATCCAGGCGTCGATCCGGTGCACTACAAACCGGCCGAAGTGTTGGTGCCGCCGTTTTTGCCTGATACGCCGGCCAGTAGGGCCGAGCTCGCGCAGTACTACGAGTCGATTTCCCGCGCAGATGCCGGCCTAGGTCACCTTGTCGAGATCCTAAAGCAAGCCGGTCATTATGATGACACGCTTATCGTTTACGTCTCCGATAACGGAATGCCATTCCCTGGCGCAAAAACCAGCGTGTATGAGCCGAGCCTGCGGCTGCCGTGCGTTGTACGCAATCCGGAGGCGAAGCGACGTGGTGTTGTTAGCGAGGCGTTTATCAGCTGGGTCGACATCGTACCGACGGTTCTGGATTTTGCACGCGTTAAGCCCAGCGGCAAGGGGAGATTGCCTGGCCGGTCCTTCCTGTCGATTCTGGAAGAACCAAAGCCTAAGGGTTGGGATGAGGTTTACGCTTCGCATACGTTCCACGAAGTCACAATGTATTACCCTATGCGGGCGGTACGCAGCGGCCGGTACAAGCTGATTTGGAACATCGCGTATCCGCTGCCGTTCCCGTTTGCGTCCGATTTATGGGAATCGATCACTTGGCAAGACAGCCTCAAACATGGAGAAGAGTTCATGTACGGCAAACGGACGATCCAGAAGCTCGTTCAGCGACCACAGTTCGAGCTGTACGATTTACAGACCGACCCCGACGAAACACATAACATTGCAAACGACCCCGCGCATTACGCAACACTTGTGGCCCTGCAACAGAAGCTGAAGCAGTTTCAGAAGCGGACGAAGGACCCGTGGATCATCAAGTGGCAGCACGAATAGGTCGGTAACGGCTTTAATATTGCGCGATCGCAAAATAGAAAATGCGCGGTTATTGGTAGAGTGCTCTGTTACGATAATAGCAGGCGCAGCGATGCCGGACATCTCGGTTGGGCCGCGATGGGATAGTTGCCGCATCGATACGATCAGTGTTCATCCGTGTTAATCGCTTATTGAAGGTTTTCTTCAGTAAGGCAGGTTTACCGGGGTTTTTCCCAGCGAATAACACGTTAGGCGAAAAAGCAAATCGAATCGGAAGAACTTTGGCTCGTAAACAAAAGTCACGGCCGAAAGTCGCACGACGCGACGTCATCAATGGCTGTCTACACACATACGACCGTGATGGTCGGGCGTGTCTTGACACTAACAACCGAGAACGGATTGTGCTTGTCAACGATCTCAGGGTGTATGGTGCCAATCTACATCCGGGTGCCCTCGGCTGGACGATCCCGGAAACTACCGATGGCTACTCGGTCGTTGATGTTGAATTTGACACTGGCCAAAGACTACGCGTGAAACGATATGCATTCGAGCGTGTTACGCCAGAAACCCAAGACTCGGTCGTAAGCGAGTTGTTCACTCGCTGCAAGAATACGAGGTTTGATGCGGACCCAATCGTTGCCGAATCGCGTCGGGAAGAGTGGATTGCCGAGTACTACAGCGAGTATCTCACGCTAACGGAGACGGTTAGAAAAGGAATTGGCGATCAAGAAGTTTACGCTTTTACGTTTCCCTCATTGATGGAATTGGCACGTCTCAAAGGCGAGGACATTTATCCCGTCAAAATTGGATTCTCGATAGAGTGTGGCTTAGGTAGAATCCGTTTTCAGATTCTTGAGAAGGCGGGATTTCCTGAAAAACCAATCGTGCTTTGCCTGTTTAAGACATGGGATGGGAGGCACTTGGAAATTCAGATTCACAAGCGACTGCGGTCCCTTGGACGAAAAATTCCACACTCTCTTGGTGAAGAATGGTTCCTTACAACGACTGAGGAACTACTTCAGACCCTAGATCAGTGCAAACTTGCAGATTTGCCCGTCGATCGTGCAGTAATTGGCGATAGCGGAATGGCTATAGGAGGTTTCGCGGAGGCGATGGCAGAGCATGCCACTATTGAGACGAAATCGGGAGCCATTATCGAGACGACAGGGGGACAGGGCGGCCTCGGTCTTCGTATTAGGTATCAAGAAAAATCTGCTGAAGAAGGCGACGCACCGGAGTCGCGGAGTCAACCATATTTGTAATTGACGATCAAATGCGGCGACCGACTGACTTCGGCAATTAGGCGAGTGATTTTTGGATTCCCCAGCGCAATTCACGCAGGAGTACGACGAACATGTATATTCGCGTGTTTCGGCCAAGTGAAGACAAGGAGATGATACCATCCCATTTCTTCTGTAAAAGTGGCTGAGAGACATGGGGCGGCACTACTTGGTTTCGAAGGTCACGTAACGTTTTCCGGTCTCCCATTCTTCGCTGACTTCGATCAAGACGGCGGTCACCAATCGTAACAGCGAGGGCTCGTTGGGGAAGAGGGTTGCCACACGAGTGCGTCGTTTGAGCTCTCGGTTAAGCCGCTCGAGCATGTTGGTGGTGCGCAATCGCTTGCGGTGTGACACCGGCAGGCGAAACACGGTGAGGCTCTCCGGCACGTTCACTTCCATCCACTCGGCCGATTCGCGCCGTCTCTGATATTTGCGAACCAGAGCTCCAGTTGCTCTGCGGCGGCGTGCTCGTCGGCCGAATCGCATACGCTCTGCAGGTCTTCTGCCACTTCCCGTTTCATGCCCTCTCGCGGCACGTGCGCCAGGGCGTTGCGCATCAGATGGAACTGGCAGCGCTGCCAGGGTACGCCGGGGAAACAGGCCTTGCGCGCCTCTTTCAATCCGGCGTGCGCGTCGCTGGTGATGAGCTCCACGCCGTGGAGTCCACGCTGCAACGCGACCTGAAGAATTCGCGCCAGTGAACTTCTGTTTCGCTCAAGAAACGCTGACTCAGAATGCTGCGATGCCCTGGGACACGCTAATCTCCACTAATTCCCGCTAATTCCGATAACCGCGTGTCGACTTTAGCGGGCGTCGAGCACAAGGTATTTCATCGGCCCTACTGGACGAGTGCGCCACTTGTGCTGTTCTTCGTCCATCAGAGCCGCAGCTCGGCTGACGTCGCTGGAAGAGATTTCGCAGCCACACAGCTGTTCGGTGATTTTGGTCACCTTCGCCGTGGACACTCCTTGCACGTACATCTCAGCCAAGGCTAATCGCAACGCCTTTTCACTGCGCGAGCCGCGCTCCAGGGAGCGCGGATAGAACTTCGCGCCACGCACCTGAGGCACGGCCAGTTGGAGTTCCCCCACCCGCGTCTTGAGCCGCTTGGGCTTAAAGCCGTTGGCCTGGCCGTGCCGCGCTTCGCCGCACTGGTAGGGCCCCACGCCCAAGATTAGCTGTTCCCATTCAGGTTATGTACTCATGTTGGTCCAATCCGTCGGGCCGGCCTCGATTCTCCTCATAGGAAAAGGTGACAGTCACCAAATTAGGATGCGGTTGGTGGGTCATATTTTGGTGACCAAATTGTTTGAGGGAGAAAAAAATTCAGGAACCAAGCGTGAGCCCGCCCTCTTTCCGATCCCGATTCTGAACCTCCCCCGCTTCAATCCGCCCAATTCTCGAGTTGCAGCTCTGGTATTCGCTGAAAATCAACAAGGTTGCGAGTGATTAGGACAGCCGAGTTTTCCAGCGCGATGGCGGCAATACGCAAGTCGTTACCCTTGACACCAAGCTTGCGGCGGCGGAGTACGTCGTAACGATCAATCGCATTGGAGGAGAAGGATAGTATTTGGACGCGACTTAGCATTTGAACATTGCGACTGAACCGTTCGTATGCGCGTGCGATCAGGTCTTTTCCTTTGACACGCCGCCGGAGCGTGTACCAGCTTGAGAGCTGCTCTTCAACGGATATGATTTTGGTTGCAAGCTCGTCGGGACGACGTTGAGCTACCTGCTGCAAACGTTCCGATATCCGTCTTGGAAGAGCGAAAGGATGTCCGTATCCAATACATAGAAACTCATTCGACGTCCTCGTCGTGATCTCGCTGTTCTTTCATGATCGCGTGCCATTCTTGAATGAGCGGATCATTGGGATCAAACATTCCGGCAAACTCCATCCACGGGTGTTCAATCGATGGAATCGTTACCGAGGCAATACGCGCGCCATTGCTCAGCTTCGCCGAAAAGCGCTCCTTGAATTGCGACAACGCTTCTTCTGCAGTGGCGCCTTCCCCCACGATCGCGAATGTACCGCCGGTAGCACGATAACCGTTTCCAGGCACACGTTCGATTAGCACCGGGATTTCCATGACTTCGTTCCAAGTCTGTCGTAATGTAACTAATCCCATTATACGCCGCCGAAAACCGCATCGCGACCGCCGTCACAGACACGAATAGAATGCATAGCTTATTGGCCGTACCCGTGCGGGTGTGTGCGGTGCCAGGTCCAGGCGCTTTCGATAATCTCACGGATCGAATAGCGGGCCTGCCAGCCGAGCTCGCTCTTGGCAGCGGAGGCATCAGCGACGAGCGCCGGCGGGTCGCCTTCGCGGCGATCAACTTTGCGCGGGAATCGGGTGGCCCGTGATCTCGCGGCAAAGATCAATGACTTCTTGGACACTGGCGCCGTGGCCGGTTCCCAGGTTCAGCTTCAATGCCATCCCGGGCTTTAGCTTTTCCAGTGCGGCAACGTGCGCGGTTGCCAAATCGTCGACGTGGATGTAATCGCGGATGCACGTGCCGTCGGGCGTTGGGTAATCGGTGCCGAAGATGTCGACCGACTCACGCTGGCCGAGCGCCACCTGCAAGATGAGCGGAATGAGATGCGTTTCGGGATCGTGGTCTTCGCCGATCGTGCCGTCCGCGGCTGCACCGGAGGCGTTGAAGTAGCGAAGGGCGGCGTAGCCGAGGCCGTAGGCGTGCGAGTAGTCGGCCAGCGCGTGCTCAATCACCAGTTTCGTAAATCCGTACGGGCTAATTGGATGTTGCGGGTGATCTTCGGTGATAGGAACTCGGTCGGGAATGCCATACGTGGCGCACGAACTGGAGAATACAATCCGATTGACGTCGGCCGCCCGCATGGCGTCGAGCAGCGCAAGCGAACCGACGATGTTGTTTTTATAGTAGATAGCTGGGTCTTTTACAGAAACGCCGACATACGCAAAGGCGGCGAAGTGCATCACGGCTTCGATCTTGTGCTCTTTCATGGCGGCAGCAACGCGCTCGCGATCGAGCAGGCTCGCAGACACAAACGGCGTCTTGCCGACGGCGGGGCGATGGCCTTCCGATAGATTGTCCATGATGACGATATCATGGCCGCTTTTAATCAATTGCTGGGCCGCATGCGAGCCCACATAGCCGGCCCCACCGGTCACTAACACACGCATCGTTTCGATCTCCTGAAATCTGCAAACTGAAATCGCTAGATTATGACTTCTTTGACCGGTATACTGTAAGCCCCTGACGAAAAGCCGCAGAATCAATATGCGCCATATCGTGGCTCGGAAACACTGAAGTCGCTGTAGGTTGACGGCAACTCGCCATTAGGTGGTGATGAATCCATGCGTGTGCAGCAGTTCGATTAGCACGGGTTCGATCCGAGTCTGTAATTGCTCATTGGCGTAGCCGATCCAAGCGACGTTGGATTCTGTATTTAGCGGTGCGCGGATCGGCTTACCGGTTGGATTAGTGACAATCGCCCCGGCCTCTTCGGCGATGAGCTTCGTACAGAGATCGTAGGGGTGGCAGCAATGACCAATCGCTGTGCCGCGGGCAGCCACCAGTGGCTGAACGAGTGGTCGTAGGTCGGCCACGAATCGATCCTGTCCCGTCGCGAGGTTGTAGATTTGTCCTCCCGTGCTCGCGTACTGGTCTTCGAACACGGCTACCTCGCCCTGGTGGCGTGGCACGAGGCGTTCGCATAGCTCTTCATCAAGCGCTGCCAGTAAATCGCGGCCGCCGGGAAAAAATCGACAGATCGTGGCGAATCCATGTCGTAAGTCCGTGGCAGTCGACGGATGGATTTTATGCTCCTGCGATTCACGGGTCACTCGATTGAACTGGATGCCACTCACCCCATGGCCGCGCGTTGCCCACACTTGGTCACTCAGGTGCTGTTTGATGAGCGGTATTTCCGTTTGAACGGCAACTTCAATATCGGCGAGCGATGTTTCGTCTCCGCGATTGGGAGCCACGGCGGTCAGGATCCACGCAGGTCGCTTCTGGTACATGAGTCCCCGCGTGCCGTCGATGGGATCGACGATGATTCGCCAGCGGGCGTCGGTGGCGTTCGAACCTTCCGGCAGCATGATTCGGCCACTAGGAAGCCCCTCGCCGATCAAAATAATTGATTCATGCGCGGCAATCTCGCGATTGAACAAGTCGATAATCGCCGCCTCGCTGATTCGATCTACAACGTAAATGACGTCGCCGGCGCCCGCGTGCGCCACACGTGCGAGTTCCTCTGCCCCGCGCTCTTCGCACGCCTCTACCACGAGATTGCGCACCGAGTCGTGCAGTCGGCGAAGTGGTTCGATGAAATCGGCGGCGGTGGTCATAACGACTATCAACCGTGGAACAATGGCCGCAAAGAGGCATAAAAAATCGCGAGAATCAAATTGGGTGTGTGGAACAGGTCGAGCTGCATTGTATCCAAATCACTGCGGCATAGGCTCTCACAGAAATCTGGATCCACGTTCTCGTAGGGCTCATGGCTTTCGTGATCTCTTGGTGCCTTTTTGCGGCTATTCCCAAATTGAGCGATTCCGCCTCCTTGTAATGGATCGCCAAAAGCGTCCGCAACTTGGCGGCTTGATGGTCGACCCTGTCCCCCAACCACAGACGTTGATTGTAGTGAGCGGCGATAATCACTTACTTCTCGCGCAGCGGATGCCAGTGCTCTTCCCAATTGGTGTTGGGCAACGAAAGGCTTCCTTCGATGGAGTTCGATCGGTTTCGCAACATGTTCCGAATTGTGCCGAGCGTACATGCAAAAACGACGGAAGTGCGCCGAAAGCGCTATCGGCTCTCGCCGAGATTGATGAACGTCGATTGCATTTCGTTTGCACAGCACCAGTAGGAGTTACCAGAACTTCCAGTAGAGGGCGATCGCAAGCAGAACCACAACAACGCCCCCAATTCTCGCAGGAAGCGAGTGTTCCACCGAAATCTTTGTTTGTTCGGGCAAAACGATGGGGCGCGGCAGCGGCGCGAGCAAGGTAATGACGGTTAAGGTGGCAAGCACCACTCCGAATGTGATTGCCATCCGATTCAAGAACGCAATCTCGGCATAACCGAAGACAGGAAGCCCCCACTTCAAAAATGCGTAAGTGGGAGGGCTGATGAGCAAACCGACCAACCCGCAAACTCGCGGCGCCCGGCGCACGAATAACCCAAACAAGAACACGGCCAGAACTCCGGGCGAAAAGAACCCTTGAAATTCTTGGATGTAGGTAAAGATGCCCTTAAACTCGGGTTTGTTCAAATTCGGGGCCAGTACGCAACCCACGGTCGCGAACAGAACGACGCAAATTCGACCAGTCAAAACCAAGTTGGATTGCGTCGCTTGCGGATTAAAGTATTGCCGATACAGATCCATTGTGAACAGGGTCGACGCGGCGTTAAGTACGGCGGCGAGTGAGCTGATTACGGCACCGTACAACGCCGCCACGACGAATCCACGAATACCAGGATGGTTGAACACTAGCTGCTTCATCAAAAGCGGGAACGCCGCATCATACTTGTAGCCAATGACCGTGGACTCGATCACGATTTCGGTCCTCCCCGGTTGCCGGTTGAGCTCTTCGATCTTGGCAAGGGCATCGGAATTTTGTGCAGTGAGCTCTGCGGGCGTGTTGACAGGCACTGCGGCGACGCCGGCCAGTACACGATTGTGATCCAATATCTGTCGAGCCTTATCAGAGTATAACGCGGCGAAATCATTGTCGAAGGCAAATGCGGATTGTACCTTGTTCGTGTCGTTCCCGGCGGTCGCCAATTCATCTAATACCGGGCGGTTTTCGGGTACCGCCAGATCTTTCATATCCGTGGCAAAAAGATTGAACGCGATTATGCCAGGGATCACAATGATGAATGGCACAATCAACTTCAGGGAAGCCGCGAAAACCACGCCGCGTTGGCCAGCGGCTACCGAATGTGCGCCCAGCGTACGTTGCGTGATGTATTGGTTGAGCCCCCAGTAATAGAAGTTGGGTATCCACAACCCAAGGACAAGTGCGGTCCACGGCAGAATGAGGTCCGTCGACGGCAGGGCCATGTGCAGCTTATGAGCGTTCAGAGCGGTAAAACGGTCGATCACTCCAGTGTTCGCTTGATCGGCAGCAAGTCCGATTGCTTTCGGGTCAGCACGTCCCAATGCTTGGAAGGCAAGGTAGGTGACGATCACACCGCCGAGGATGAGCGCTGCTCCTTGGATTAGATCGGCCCAGGCACAGGCTTTTAACCCGCCGGCGACGACATAAACGGCAGACAGAACTCCGATCACCCAGCAGGCATTTGTGAGAGTAACGTGCAGGCCGCCGATTAGCGGCACATCCCCAAAGAGCACTTCGGCTGTTAGAGCACCCGAGTAGACCACCGCCGTGAACGATACGAGCACGCAGATCAGCACCATCAAAAGCGACATCAGCGACCGGGCGCCCCGGGTGAAGCGGTATTCCAGGAATTCCGGGATCGTATAAATCCCGGCGCGGAGGAACTTAGGAAGAAAGAAGAAGGCAACCGCGACGAGCGAAACGGCGGCCATCCATTCATAACTCGCGATCGCCAGGCCGACGTGCATCGCCGCCTGACCCGACATACCAATAAACTGCTCGCTGGAGATATTGGCCGCGATGAGCGAGAAGCCGATTAGCCACCAGCTGAGCCCGCGTCCGGCGAGGAAATAGTCCTCGCTTGTATCCTTTTCGTCGCGGCTCATGCCGATGCCGACGCCAATTACCAGAATGAAGAATCCGACAAAAACGCCAACATCCAATAGCACGCTATAATCCATCCGTTCGCCTCGCCTGTTTGGACACGAGAAAGAAGTGCGCCCACGTCATTAGCGTAGATTTCGCTACTATTGCGGCCTTTGCGCGGCAAGTCAATTGAGCTTCACCGCGCGAGCCGAGTGCGCGGCTGTTGCACGACGTGCGCTCCGCGCAGGCCGGCTTGTGATCATGCTCGGTTCGATGCCTGTTTTGGCGCGATAAGCTCGGGCCAGCGCTCCGGTGACAGCAGCAACTTTCGTTGTTTCCACGAGCGAAACGGTGCAGCCGCCGAAGCCGCCACCGGTCATTCGCGAGCCGATGACGCCGCCACGCGATCCGATTTCGCGGGCCATGCTTACGAGTAAATCGAGCTCGTCGCAGCTTACTTCGTAGTCGTCGCGGAGTGATTCGTGGCTGCTGTACATCAGGCGTCCGACCGTCGGCCAGTCGCCTGCCTTCACGGCCGATGCGGCTTCCACCGTGCGTGCGATCTCCGTCACGACATGGCACACACAGCGAAATTCAACCGCGGTCAGTTTATCGCGGTTCGCTTCGAGCTGATCGACCGTGACGTCGCGCAGTGAGTTCACACCCAACTTGCGTGCCGCCGATTCGCACCGGCCGCGCCGCCGCCCGTACTCGCCACCCGAAAGTTCGTGCTTCACGTTGGTGTTGATAATGAGCACCGTGAGATTCGGATCCATAAAGGGAATGTGCTCAACTTGTTGAGACCGGCAATCGAGCAGCATGAGATGATCTGCCTGGCCCATCGTCGACGCGAACTGGTCCATGATGCCGCACGGCACTCCGGCGAATTCATGCTCAGCCTTCTGGCACAACAATGCCTTATCGACGAGGCCGAGCGTAGTGCCAGTCATCGCCTCAATAAGCGTTGCCATTGCAACTTCGATAGCGGCGCTGCTGGATAAGCCGCCGCCGACCGGCACGCTCGACTCAATGACAGCCTCGAAACCAGGCGGTTGCATGCCCCGCTCGCCGCATTGAGCGGCAACACCCGCGAAATAGTTCGACCAGTGTCCCGATCTTGGGTGACGGCTAGGTGCATCGAATAAGATTGTCACCATGTTGTTCGTTGCCACGCTATACAGTTTCGCAACTCGCGGTTCGTCCGCAGTGGCATCCGCAGCAATTATGGAATAGCGCTCAATCGCCATTGGCAGCACAAAACCATCGTTGTAATCAATGTGCTCGCCAATAAGATTGACGCGGCCCGGAGCGGCAACGATCCATCGCGGTTTTCGCCCATACCGCTGCTGAAACGTTTCGGTCGCGCTTGCCGCAAGTCGCGATAGATCACCCATAGTCATGCTGCCCATTGTAATCTCTACGTCGCTATGTCCGTAGCAGAAGCCACAAGGGGTCGGGCAATAGTGAAGCCAGTTCGGAATTCCTGCAAATACCGCTGCGGCAAAAATCTCAAGTTGCGTTTAGCCACCATGCGAGCAGAAACGTGGGAAGGAGCATCGCGAGAACGACAAAGCCCCAATACGCGCTGGCATAACCCACGCACACAGCCGCATCCAGCACAATGATCGATTGCACGCAATGCCGCACGGCGGCTTGCACGCGCCGCGGCGACGGCTCCAGGATGGCCAACAAACATCGCCGAGCCGTGATTAGACCGAGTGCCGCCCATAGCAAATACCACCCCGTAGAAGAAACTGCGATCGGTGGGCGATGGTGGGTTAACGCCGGCGCCGCCGCCAAAAGGATGACGCCCGAGCCCAGCACAATGAACCCTGATACCAATCGGTTCCGCGTGCTGACGTGCGCATCGGTGCGCGCGAAGATCGTTACCCCCATGACGTAGACACCTATGCCCGTCGCGATCAATAGCTCGGCTTTGCCCCAAGGTATAAAAAAGAGGCTCATCCCCAGCAGTACGTTCAGAAACCGGCACTCGCCCATGAGCAACGGTGCGAATCGCGACCGCTTCAGCACTCCGTCATAGAGCACAATAACAGCGGCAAGCAGGGTAGCAATGACACCCGGCCGCCAATCGTTTGCCAAGTAACTTACGAGCCAGCCGAGTGCGATGCCTGTTGCCAGCAGCGCCCATCCAACTCCCGCAGCCGCATTCCACGATATGCGGCCGGATGGGATCGGTCGATCCGGCCGCTCACTAGCATCGATCTCTGCATCGAACACGTCGTTGAGCACCATGCCGCTCAAATACAACAAGCAAGAGGCGGCGATCAATAAGGTGAAGTGGCGAACGGGCCAGAGCTCGCCGTGCGTGACGACGTAGCCCATCGTTACGTCAGCGACCGCTGTAAAGACATTCGGTAGCCGAAGGAGCTGAAGCCAAGCCGTAAAACGTGAAATCATGCTATATGTCGGCCGCGTGCGCTACTAGAAACTGCCTGGCTTCCCGGGCAGCAGCGTCCGGGTCCTCAATATACGGATACAACTCGACGGTGAGCCAGCCGGTGTAGCCTGTTCGTTTGATGGCTGCGAGAGTGGCGGCGAAGTCGATGGCGCCTCGGCCGGGGACGAGATGCTGGTGAACGCGGGTGGCGGCGATATCTTCGAGATGGTAGTGGCGCGTGTGCTCGGCCATCTTGACGACCCAATCCTGCGGATCTTCGCCAACGCAGTAGGCATGTCCGACGTCGAAGTTGAGGCCGATCATCGGCGAATCGATGCGGCTCGTGAACTCGAGGTATTGGTCGAATCGTTCGATCAACAGCTTGGGCTCGGGCTCGATGAGAATCGGCACGTTGAGTTGTTCAGCTAGCTCGATGCACGGCATGACCTCGTCGTAAAAGACGGCGGCCGCCTGGGTCCAGCTTTGGCCGGGGGCGAGGGGGCCGCCGGGTTCGGTCGTGATGTGTGGGGCGCCGAGCTCGTGGGCCAGGTGGAGGGCCCGCTTTGTGTGTTCGCGGCGGATGGCGCGGTAGTGCGGATCGGGTTCGATCCAGCTTGGGTGCCAGTACGGTTGCCGCGGGTCGGCGACGGCGTTCATCATGAACGCATTGACGTTCGAAATCGTCAACTTATGCTTGGCGAGCGCATTGCAAATTGCTTGTTTCTGCTCTTCGAGCAACCCCGCTGGCCAGGCGTGCGGCACATCGGCGAGTAGCTCGATTCCGCGATAGCCCAATGCGGCGACGCGATCAATAGTCTCTTCGATCGTGAATCGCAAATAAGCGTTCGAGCTAAAAGCTAAATCCATCACAGGATAGTCTCACGCAAAGGCGCAAAGGCCGCCAGGTTAGTAACTGCTGATAATCGCTGATAAATGCGGATTCATCAAATTTGTGACATCCGCGTTCATTTGCGTTTATCTGCGGTAAATCTGAAATCCTTCCTCTGGACGAACTTGGCGACTTCGCGCCTCTGCGTGCGACCTTTTCATTCCCGAGCTTCCCGCCAGACGGGATCGAGATGCGAGTCATCCGATTTCGGCCAGCGGGTGAGCGTTACTTTTTGGCGGGTGTAGAACTGGATGCTTTCGGTGCCCTGGATGTGGAGGTCGCCGAAGAAGGAACGGTTCCAGCCGGTGAACGGGAACCAGGCCATGGGGGCGGGCACGCCGACGTTGATGCCGATCATGCCGGCGTTGAAGTGGCGCTTGAATTGGCGGGCGGCGTAGCCGCTGCGCGTGAAGATGGCGGCACCGTTGCCGTATTCGCACTGGCTGCCCACGGCGAGCGCTTCATCCAAATCGCCTGCACGGACGACGGACAGGACGGGACCGAAGATTTCCTCTTTCCAGACCCGCATGCTCGGCTTCACGCTATCGACGACGCTGGGGCCGAGCAGGAAACCGTCGGAATCGAAATCGCGCCGGCCATCGAGGGCGACGGTCGCGCCGTCGGACTTGGCGATGTCCAAATAACTGGCGACACGGTCGCGATGTTCGGCGCGGATGACGGGGCCCATGTCCACGTTTTCGTTGCCGTCGGTAGGCCCGACGCGCAACGTGCCGGCGTATTCGACGAGGCCTTCCACCACAGGATCGGCCGCTTTGCCGACGGCGACAGCGACGCTGCCAGCCATACACCGTTGACCGGCGCATCCGTACGCCGAGGCGGCCAGCGCTTTGACGGTTTGATCCATTTCCGCATCAGGCATGATGATGAGATGGTTCTTCGCCCCGCCGGCCGATTGCACGCGCTTGCCGGCTGCGGTGCCGCGCTCGTAGATGTACTTGGCAATGGCGGTCGAGCCGACGAACGAAATGGCGGCGACCTTCGGATGATCGAGCAGGGCGTCGACGCATTCGCGGTCGCCGTGGACGATGTTGAAAACGCCGTCGGGCAGGCCGGCTTCCTGCAACAGTTCGGCGGTCCGCACAGCGGAGAGGGGAACTTTCTCGGACGGCTTCAGGACGAACGTGTTTCCACAGGTCAGTGCGATCGGGAACATCCACAGCGGGACCATGAACGGGAAGTTGTAAGGCGTGATGCCGACGCACACGCCGACCGAGTGGCGCACCGCCTCGGCATCCACGTCGCCCGCGATATTCGGCAGCACTTCGCCCGTGATGAGGCTGGGGATGCCGCAGGCGAATTCGACGACCTCAATCCCGCGGTTCACTTCGGCACGGGCTTCGGCCAGCGTTTTGCCATGCTCGCGCGTGACGAGGGCGGAGAGCTCTTCGAAATATTTTTCTAGCAGCGTGCGGAAGCGAAACATCAAGCGGGCCCGCTCGACGACAGGCGTTTCGCTCCACTCCGGCAGCGCGGCCGCCGCGGCCTCGACGAATTGGCCGGTCTGCTCGGCCGTGGCAAACGGCACGCGGGCGATCACTTGGCCGGTAGAGGGGTTGTAAACGTCGCCGAAGCGATTCGCTGCAAATTCACTCCAATTCCCACCAGCCAGAATTGGAACAGTATCGTAATGTGAACTAACGGATGTAGCCATTTGGAAACTATCGGTGTAAGAAACCCAAAACCAGTTTGAAGAATGTTGCAAGAAACATGGCAAGCAAGGCTACACTAAATAAAAGTGCCCGCAAACCATATCTAATTTTAGGAACCCGGCGTTGCTGCCACAAATCAAAACCCCACAACCAAGTATAGACAACGGTAATTAGTGCGATCGGTCCGCCTAGGAGTAGCACACCCAATTCAGTAGTCTCCGATCCTGCTTTCCACAATTTTAAGCTTCCCGAGCCGAAGCTCCGGTCAAACACACTAATTAATACGCCACAGAAGAAGCAAGCCAGTGCAAGCGCAAACACGCTTACCAATCCGGCGATAATTGCGGCAAAGCATTTGCGCACAATTCGTCCCTCGCCTTAACACAACCTTGATATCGACTCGATCTCTACGCCTAACGTATGCAATACACACACCCTACCCGCGTGTTTCCAACCTGTTATATTAGCCGTTTCCTGTCAGGCAGTCAGCGGGCCGGCGGACCTCGTCCGCGGCTATCCGCGTAAACGTGAGCAAGCACGAGGTTTCCCATGCCCAGAATGGTTCGCGGTGGTTTGATTCAGGCGACGCTTTGTGAACCGACCACATCGCCGGTTGAGAAGATCAAGAAGGCGATGATCGACAAGCACGTCGCCATGATCGATGAAGCGGCTAAGAAGAGCGTCGAAGTAATCTGTCTACAAGAACTCTTTTATGGTCCGTACTTCTGCGCCGAGCAGGAAATCAAGTGGTACAACCTCACGGAAAAGATTCCGGAAGGGCCGACAACGAAGCTCATGCAGGACCTCGCCAAGAAGCACAAGATGGTCATGGTTGTGCCAATGTATGAAGAGGATTTGCCGGGCGTGTATTACAACTCGGCGGCCGTGATCGATGCCACGGGCGAATACCTGGGCAAGTTTCGGAAGATTCACATTCCGCACTGCAACCCGGGGTTCTGGGAGAAGTTTTATTTTCGTCCCGGCAACTTGGGCTATCCGGTGTTTGATACGAAGGTCGGAAAGGTGGGCGTTTATATTTGCTATGACCGGCACTTTCCGGATGGCGCACGTTGCCTGGGGCTCAATGGCGCCGAGATCGTGTTCAATCCGTCGGCCACGGTGGCGGGGTTGAGCGAATACTTGTGGACGTTGGAGCAGCCGGCGCACGCGGTGGCGAATCAGTACTTCGTTGGGGCCATCAATCGGCCCGGTTGGGAAGAGCCGTGGCGCATCGGCGAATTTTATGGACAGAGTTATTTCGTCGATCCGCGCGGGCAGTTTATCGCCAAGAGCGAAAAGCGGACGGAGGATGATATCGTGGTTGCAGACATGAACTTCGACATGATCCGCGAGGTCCGCAACGTATGGCAGTTCTTCCGCGATCGCCGGCCGGAAACGTATGGGGCGATCACGGCGCTGTGATTTTTTTGACAGGTTCTACAGGATCAACAGGATGCAAATTCTGTCCTTAATCCTGTCCGTCCTGTAGATCCTGTCAAAAGCTCTTCTGACTTTCCGCAGGAATCAGTCGGCTGAGCTGCACTGCCCAAGCAGCGACAAGTGTTCCCAAGACGGTTCCGGCAACCACGTCGCCAACGAAGTGGTAATCCATTGCTACAAGAGCGACCAGCATTGGGAGCGCGAGAATCGCGTACAGCCAGCGGCCGCGCGGCATTGCGAACCAAAACACAGCAGCGAACGCCGCGATTCGGGCGGCGTGGCCGGAGGGGAAGCTGCCGATGTCGTCGCCCACTTGGAATGGGTGAAAGCCATACGCGCCGGTGCCGATGAGCGACGGGTTGTTGTCGTGCCAGGTTTCGGGCCAGTCGCGGCCGCAAAGGTCGCCGAGCGATTGGCGGAATTGGTCGGTGACGATCACGCACACGCACGCCAGGAACAAAGTCGACTGCCAACGTTGCCACGGCCCAAACGCCCGCCGCACCGCCAGCCCCACCAGCAACAGCGGCGCCCAGCTCTGCATCAAGGGCGGCGGCTCTGTGAGCCAGCGAAGTTCCTCGAACCGCGCGATCTGGTGCCGATGCACGAAGAACGCCACCGGCCGATCGACGAAGTAGTAGCAAACGACGACCGCGACGGCACAAACAGCGATCGCCACCAACGTACGGTTCAAGAGTGATCGGTATTCGGCCAAGGGTCACCGCTTGCGGCTTAGCCGTCTGGATTGTCGAGCAACTCTTGCAGCCGCACGGCCAGCTCGCTCGGCAGACGCGGAATCCACGTGTCGTCGAGCAATCCGACTTCGATCATGTCGAGTAGATGGACCCGGTCCTTCAATCGAAACGACGTGAGCTTCATGACAACCAATGGCTCCAGCGCCAGCAGCTTCTGCGAATCCTGTAGTTCGACAAAGGTCAAATCCGGCGCGGCCTGAGAATACTCCAGCTTCACCTTCTCGCCGGCGAATAACAAATGCACCGCATCCCGCGGACGACCATGGGGGCCGTCAAGAAATATGTGCACGTCCATCAGCTCGTAGTGATGGAAACCCGCAGTCTCTAGTGCCGTCTTTACCGCTGGGAGATCGGAGCGGTTGATCATGATGTCGACGTCGACTGTGTTGCGGGCAGCTCCTGGATCAACTTTCGAGACCCACGCCGCCACAGCGTTGCCGCCGATTACCGCGTAGGGGATCCCCGCCGCTTCGAGTGCGGCCGTCGAACGCAGCAGCCGATCGCGCACTTTTTCCACAGCCAAGACCATCCTTTCCAGCAAGTCTTCGCGAAGCGGGACGACAGTGGGTGGATTTTCGCCGACGCTCATATTGCTTGCACCGAAACCGACTTCATTTTACCACCAACGGCCTTCATCAACACCGCATAGACAGTGAAAGAAATCGCAAAGCTGATGAACCAAGCGTAGGGATAGAGATCGACCCAGCTAAAGCCACCGGGCTCCGCGGGTGTGAAGTAGGTATTCCAGTCGTTCGACACGGCCGCCAAGAACCCTGGCACGCAGGGCGCGATGCCGAGCACCAGCGCGATCAACGCCAGCGGGTTGAAGCCACCGGCGTACCAGTAGGGTCCGTCTTTCTGATAAAGCCCTGCCAGATCGAGTCGCGTACGACGGATCACGAAGTAGTCAGCGATCAGGATGCCGCCGACTGCTCCCAGCAGTGCGGAATAAGCGACGAGCCAGCGGAAGATGTAGCCGGTCGGGTCGGCGACCAACTTCCACGGCTGCATGATGATGCCGATCAGTCCCGTGATGAAACCACCGAGACGGAACGAAACGTACTTCGGCAGCAGATGCGCGAAATCGTTCGCGGGGCTGACCACGTTGGCGGCGATGTTCGTGGCCAGCGTGGCAATCGCCAGCGCGAGCATCGCCACGACCAGCACCACCGGATTCTGGAACTTGCTCAGCACGACGACCGGATCCCAAATCGCATCGCCATAGATCACGGCGGTCGCGCTGGTCACGGCAATGCCGATGAACGCGAACAGCGCCATTGTCGTCGGCAGCCCGAGTGCCTGGCCGAGCACCTGATCGCGCTGCGAGTAGGCATAGCGGCTGAAGTCGGGAATGTTTAGCGAGAGCGTCGCCCAGTAGCCGACGTTTGCCGTGAGCGATGCGAAGAAGAACGGCCAGAATTGCCCCGCCTTTGGCCCCCCGGTTTCGAACTCGGAGGCTTTGGCCAGCATCGGGCCAAATCCGTCTGCGGCCCAATAGGCCCACGCTAATAGTGCGAGCCCCAACACGATCAACAGCGGTGCCTTGATGTTCAACAGCATCCGAATCGACTCGATCCCGGCATACACGACCCACATGTTGATCGCCCAGAAGAACAAGAAGCAGACCACCTGGGCGACATTGATGCCGATGTACGGCAGCGGCTCAAGACTGTCCCAGGCCGGCACGAACTCGATGAGCATCTTGTAGATTGCCCAACCGCCGATCCACGTTTGAATCCCAAACCAGCCGCAGGCCACCAGCGCTCGCAACAGCGCCGGCACATTTGCGCCAGGATGCCGAACGAGGGCCGGCAATAAACGGGAAACGGAATACCGTACTTCGTGCCCGCATGGGCGTTGAGCACCATCGGGATGAGCACGACTACGTTGGCTAGGAAAACCGTGACGATCGCCTGCCACCAGTTCATGCCCTCTTCGATCATGCCCGAGGCGAGCATGTAGGTCGTCACGCAGGCCGACAACGAGATCCACAGCACCGCCATGTCGCGCGTCGACCACCGCCGACCGGAGCGCGGCACCGGGGCCATGTCATGGCTGTAGTATGGTGAGCTGGAGAGATCGACGGTAAGTTCTTCGATGCCGTCGTCGGCGACGGCCGGAGACGAGCGAGCGGGTTCAGTCATGCGATAACCCTTGTCACTACCCACCTGCAGCAGGTGCGAATGCAACAGCACTCACTCGCACGACTCCAGTACATTCCTTGTGCTGGCAAACGTCAACCTCAGTCGTTAGAATTCGGGTTGAAAACCGGCATGCCTCGCCCGCGTGGAGATTCTGACATGGCCACCGACGTTCATCTTCAATTGCCAATCATCGACCACACGCCGGCGCCTTATGACGGCCCTTCGCGGGAGGAAGTGCTGGCCCTGCGGCACCAGTATCTCTCGCCAGGAATCATCACGTACTATCGCGAGCCGCTGATGATCGTCGAAGGCCACATGCAGTACGTGTGGGACGAAATGGGGCGGCGGTACCTGGATGCGTTCGCCGGCATCGTGACGATCAGCGTGGGCCACTGTCATCCGAAGGTCATCGAACGGGTTCGCGAGCAGAACGGGCGGTTGCAACATACGACGACGATTTATTTGCACCCGGCCATCGTGCAATTTGCGGAGAAGCTGGCGGAAAAAATGCCGTCGGGACTCACGCGGTCGTATTTCACCAACAGCGGCAGCGAGGCGAATGAGATCGCGATTCTTTCGGCCCGCGAATACACGGGAAACCAGGACGTGATCGCGCTGCGGAACGGTTACCACGGCGGCACGTCGGTTCCGATGAGTCTTACCGCTCACGGCAACTGGAAATTCAAGAGCAACAACGGCACGAACATTCACCACACGCTGGCCGGGTACTGCTATCGCTGCCCTTTCGGATTGGAGTATCCGAGCTGCGGCGTGGAATGCGCGCACGACATCAAGAACGTGATTCAATATGAAACGCCGGGCGAGATTGCGTGCTTCATCGGCGAGCCGATCCAGGGTGTCGGCGGCACCGTGACGCCGCCGAAGGAGTTTTTCAAGATCATCTACGACATTGTGCGGCAGCACGGCGGCATTTGCATCGCTGATGAAGTGCAAGGCGGCTTTGGCCGAACCGGCCATCACTATTGGGCGCATCAGAATTGGGACGTGGTGCCGGACATGATCACGATGGCCAAAGGCATTGGGAACGGCGCGCCGCTGGGCGCAATGACCACGACGGTCGGCATTTCCGAAGTGATGCGGAATCGTGTTCATTTCAATACGTTTGGCGGCAATCCGATCAGCATGACGCAGGGCCTGGCGACGCTGGAAGTCATCGATGAGGAAAACATTCAGCAGAACGCGCTCGAAGTCGGGACGCACTTGAAGGATGCGCTCATCGATCTGCAAGATAAGCACGAAATTATCGGCGAAGTGCGCGGGCTCGGCCTGATGCTGGGTGTGGAGCTGGTGCGCGACCGAGTGACGAAGGAGCCGGCCAACACGGAGGCGGCCGACGTGATGGAACGCATGAAGGAACGCGGCGTGCTTGTGGGCAAAGGCGGGCTATTCGGCAACACGCTCCGCATCAAGCCGCCGATGTGCATTAGGAAAGACGATGCAGATTACCTGGTGGCGATGCTGGATGAAGTGCTTAGTGATCTTGCTGGGAAGGAGTCTGTTTAGACAGGATTTACTGGATCGGCAGGATTGGTGAAGGTAGTCGGGTGCTGTAATGCAATACGAGGCTCTAACCAAGGAAATCATTGGCGCGGCGTATGCCGTGTACAATGAAATGGGCTTTGGGTTCCTCGAGTCGATTTACGAATCGTGCATGGCCATTGAAATGACGGATCGCGGATTGCTGGTGGAAGTCCAGAGATCCATTAATGTGTATTTTCGCGATCAATTGGTCGGAAGTTTTACCGCGGATATACTTGTCAACGATACGGTTATCGTCGAGCTCAAATCGCTACGCCAACTCGTTGAATCGCACGAAGTTCAACTTGTCAACTATCTCGTAGCAACAGGTAAGCCGGTTGGCCTGCTTATCAATTTCGGCCCTGATGGAGTTAGGGTGAGACGAAAGGTACGCGAATTGCCCGAGTCGAACTGCCCACAAGAGAATCCTGTCTATCCTGTTAATCCCGTCTAAAACTCGTCTCGTCAAAACGCAACCATGCCAACGTTAGAAACCACCGTTAACGGTCTGAAACTTCCCAACCCCTTTGTCATCGGCTCCGGGCCGCCGGGGACTAATGCGAACGTGATTGGTAAAGCGCTCGATGAGGGGTGGGGGGCTGTCATTTGTAAGACGGTCAGCCTCGACGCGGGTAAGGTGATCAACGTGCAGCCGCGGTATGCGCGGTTGCGGAGCCGCGAGTCGGGCGAAATTTATGGATGGGAGAATATCGAGCTGATCTCCGACCGCAGTTTTGACACCTGGATGGAGGAATTCAAACAGGTCAAAGACAAGTACCCGGATGGCGTGCTGATCGCGTCGATCATGGAGGAATACAACCGGGACGCGTGGCATGAGATCGTCGAGCGGTGCCAGGATGCCGGGTGCGACGCGTTCGAGCTCAACATGTCGTGCCCGCATGGATTGCCGGAGCGGAAGATGGGGGCGGCCATGGGCGAGAACCCGGATATTTTAGAGGAAGTCTGCGGTTGGGTGATGGAAGTGGCGAAGAAGCCGGTGTGGGCGAAGATGACGCCTAACGTCACGCACATTGAGGACCCGACGCGCGCCGCTCTCCGCGCCGGCTGCGACGGCATTAGCGCGATCAACACGATTCGTAGCGTGTTGGGAGTCGATCTAGAAACGCTGCGACCGGAGCCGACGGTCGAAGGTTATACGACGCCGGGCGGCTACTCGTGTCAGGCGGTGATGCCCATCGCGTTGCGGATGTGCATGGAGATCGCCAAGGTTATTCAGAACGAGTTTCCGGGCCGTACGCTCAGCGGCATCGGCGGCATCGAAACGGGCAACGATGCGGCCCAGTTCATCCTGCTGGGGTGTGACACGGTGCAGGTTTGTACCGGTGTGATGAAGTTCGGATATCCGATCATTGATGGTATGAAGGAGCAATTGCTGGCGTTCATGGAGAAGCACAAATTCGAAACATTGGCCGATTTCAAGGGCTACAGCGTCCAGTTCTTCACGACGCACGCCGAGTTGGTGAGCCGGCAGGCGGAAGCCCGGGCGGCCAAAAAAGCGGAGCACGAACGGAAGAAGGCGATCCAGTCGGACGCGGAATGGAAGGGCGAGGATTTTGTCAAGCAAACCGATGCCCTCGCTCGAGGTTAGTGCCTTTCGCCCCTCTAAGTCGCGCAACAAAAACGCCGGCCGCTCGTACTCGGACGAACGACCGACGGTAAATTGATGCACAACGCGGTACGACTAGCGCACGTTCTTCATAGTGTTGTCCAACTGCTGCAGCGCCACGCGGACGTTGTCCTGATGGCTCCTCCAATTGGCGATGTCAGCATCTTTGAGATTATCCAAAGCTTCTTCAGCCTTGTCGTGCTCGCCCTGTAGCTTGTTGATCTGCTGCTGAAGCGCTTGTTTATTGGCGCCTTGTGCAGAATCGGCTCGTTGCTTCAATTGGTCGATTTGCTTGTTGTAATTCGCCAATTGTTGCTGAACTTGCTTGACGTACGCATCGCGTTCCTGCGTGGCCTGGTAGTTCTGCTGCGTTTGCTTTAACTGAGTAGCCGCTTGTTGCGTCTCCTGCTTCTCCTCGGCCACATTTTGTGCTGCGTCCTTCTTGGCATCTGCGATGTCTTGTTGGGCTTCCTGGCGCTCGTCGGGAGTCACCGGTTTAGCTACCGTGTGTTCGCGAGCCTCTCGTTGGGCTTCAGCGATGTTCTGCTGACCTTCACGCTTGGCTTCGACAGTTTCCTGCTTTTCCTCCTGAAGGTTTTGACGGGCATCGGTCACGTCGCTCTTAGTCGTCCCCTGGCTACAACCCAAGCCCACGATCGTCGCCCCCGCAATAAGCGCTGCAAACAGTGTCGCGGTGTATCGAATGTTATCCTCATCTCTCTTGCTCCCAATGGTTAGTGCTGGTGCGGTTCAGCCAAATCGGCGGCGTCGAACGCCTCACATACTCTATTGATCCGTTTGAAGATCCAACTCTCAGGCGTAGCTCACTGCCTCCGATTTACGGGATTCAGATCACGCAACTGGTGTGCCACGACGCGTTGGCCGGCGTGCAAAGTGTCAGAATTACCTCCTCAGAGGATATTTCTACAGACGCTAACACCGCTCATGACGCAAGCGACGCAGTCATGGCGAGCGCTCGCTAACCAGTCTGTCGCTAAACCCGCCAGGGCCGATACGTCGAATTCTGGTAATGCTAGTAATGTCAGGCCACGTTGCCCAACAGTTGCCACATAGAGAGAGAAAGAAAATTGTAGGTTTTCTTATCGATGCGTCGGCTCGCGTTTCAAGAATTTGCCGTGGCCCAACTTGCCGACGAATTTGCTGTCCCGCACCATCACGCTGCCCCGCACGGTAACGACGCTCGGCCGGCCTTCGATTTCCCAGCCCTCAAACGCGCTGTAATCGACGTTCATCTGTTGCGTTTTCTGGCTGATCTTGCCGTGGTAGTCGGGATCGTAGACCACTAGGTCGGCATCGCTTCCCAGCGCGATTGTGCCCTTCCGCGGGAACAACCCAAAGATTTTCGCCGCTTGCGTGCTGCAAGCATCCACAAACGTGCTCAGATCGATGCGGCCACGTTTTACACCGTGCGTGTAGACCAGATTCACGCGATCCTCGATGCTCGGAATGCCGTTTGGGATTTTTGTGAAATCCTCGCGGCCCATCTCCTTCTGTTTCTTGAAGTCGAATGGCGCATGATCGGTGGCGATCGTGCTCACCATACGCGAGGCGATCGCGTTCCAGATCGCGTCCTGATGCTGTTTGGCCCGCAGCGGCGGTGACATCACGTACTTTGCCCCTTCGAAGCTCGGCTTTTGGGCGTACGTTTCATCAAGCACCAGGTACGGAGCGACCGTTTCAATCCACACGTGCACACCGCGGTGCCGAGCAGCGACGGCCGTCCAAATCGCGTCGTCGTTACTCGTGTGTACGGTGTAAACATGCGCACCGGTCATCTCGGCAAACGTCATCAGGTGGTGCACACCCTCGGCCTCCACCCGCACCGGCCGCGACGGTTCATGCCACTCTGGCCCCGTTCTTCCTTCGGCGATAAGCCGTTTCTGCATCTCGCTCACGAGCTCCGCATTTTCACAGTGAGCGGTGACAATTACACCAAGTTCCTTTGCCAGGCGAAGCGTGTTGTAGAGCTCGTTGTCGTCGATGCCGAACGCCCCCTTGTACGCGAGGAAAATCTTGAACGACGCGATTCCTCGCTTCACGATCTGCCGCAATTGCTCGTCGACCGAAGCATCGAACCGCGACACCCCCATGTGAAACGTGTAGTCGCACGCCGAAATGCCTGCGGCCTTGGACATCCACAAATTAAATCCCTCCAGCGGCTCCTCGGCACGGCTGGGGCAACACATTTCGATCAGCGTGGTCGTGCCGCCCACCAGCGCCGCCCGGCTGCCCGAGTCGTAATCGTCCTTCGAAAACGTGCCCATGAATGGCAGATAAATATGCACGTGAGGATCGATGAAACCCGGAAACACGTATTTACCGCTGGCATCGATCACCTCCGTTCCCGCTGCCGCCTGAAGGTTGCGGCCAATCGCTGAAATTGTTTCGCCTTCGCACAAAATGTCGGCGACGTACTGATCGGTGGCTGTCGTGATCTGACCGTTCTTGATGAGTAGCGACATACGTTTGGCCTCTTGAATTGCCGGGAATTGCTTTCGAGCGTGCTCGCAATCTGTTATACATCTTGGCTGCCGCGCGAGCTATCGTTCACCCCTGTTCAGTAAAACGCGTCGCGGCAGGCGGAGATCTTCGGATGACACACTCAAAGCCGCACCCGCTGCTGCGATCCCTCGCCGCAGTGGGTCCTGGCATCGTAGTCGCCGGATCGGTCATAGGCAGCGGGGAGCTCGTTAACACGCCGCTGCAGGCGGCGCAGTTTGGTTTCGTGCTACTGTGGGTCGTACTGCTGTCGTGCGTCATTAAATACTTTTTGCAGGTCGAGATCGGCCGATATTGTCTCACCAACAACTGCACCACGATTGAAGCCCTCAATAAGATCCCGGGGCCTCAATTTCGCAATACATCTTGGACGGTGATCCTTTACATGATGGGCTATTGCTTTGCCGTGCTGACGATGGTCGGCATGATCGGCGCACTCGGTGGTCTGATGCACGCCATCGTCCCTTTGCCTACGTCTGCAACCACGTCGATCCAGATTTGGGCTGCCGTCAACGTACTGCTCGCGATAGGCCTCTTGTGGCAAGGTTGGTATCGCCAACTCGAAATGCTGGTGATGATCCTAGTCGGCGGCTTCAGCGTCGCGGTCGGCATTGCTGTTTTCCTCATTCAAGGTACGCCCTACCATATTTCGACAGGCGATATTATGTCGGGCCTTACCTTCTCGCTGGGCGACGACCGCAAAGCGGCCGCCTACGCCGTCATCAGCCTGATGGGCGCCCTCGGCGTCTCGGCCAACGAGTTGCTCATGTATCCATACTGGATTCTGGAAAAGGGTTACGCCCGAGAACTCGGCGATCCGTCCAGTTCCGGCTGGGCGGACCGAGCCCGCCGCTGGATTCGCACGATTTGGCTCGACGCCGGTCTGACCACGGTCGTATCTACCATCATCACGGGAGCATTTTTCTTATTGGGATCGGCCGTGCTTCATCGCCAGAAAACGGTACCACACGGTCTGCAAGTCGTCGATCAGATTTCCGATGTCTTCACTGCTTCCTACGGACCGTGGTCGAAGGCTCTGTTCGTCGTCGGCGCGTTTTGTACGCTTTACTCGACACTCGTCGTCGTCGCAGCCGCCACCGGCCGCATGGCGGCCGACTTCTTTGCTAGCCTTGGCTTTTTCGATCGGGCGAACGAGGCGACGACGCGACGTTGCCACCGCTTTGTTCAGACGGCGGCACTCCTTATTCTGCTGACACTCTTTCTCACGACGACAGTGAGTCCGGCCGTACCGATCATCTTTGGGCACTTTGTGATCGGCGTGTTTTTGACACCCCTCTTGATGCTATGCATCGCGTGGCTGGCGTTTCGCACCGACCGCCGCGTCCGTATGAGCTGGCCCACTGCCACCGCGCTAATCGGAAGCATTGTCATCATTTTTTCCTGTGTCGTGGTGAACGAGGTCGTTCAACTGACGGCTGATGAGTCCTCGCAAAAGCCGGCAGTGTCGTCGCCCGGAACGTCCCATTGAGCGTGTCACGTTGACGTTCAACAATCAACAAAACCACCGTCTATTGCTGTCATTCTCCACAAAATGCGATTGACGTTCTTACTTCGTCCACGGTGTGATTTCCTTGCCGGACCTTACGCTCGGCAGTAGCATTCAGTTGGTCAATTGACGGCGTAAACTTGCAATGGAGGCCATTCAAACGCCCTTCGGAGTATCCGAGGGCTGAAGCATCATGCAGCATGCGTCATCCGAGCAACCGGAATTGCTCGTCGACACTCACATTCACACGCATTATTCGGACGGCATCGCCGGCATTCCGCGCATCGAGCGATTCTGCGACGACCGCGCCATCGGTGTGGCTGTTACTGACCACAACGAAATCCGCGGCGCGACGAGCATTTACGAACGCGAGCGCGTCCCCGTCATTCCAGCGATTGAAGTCGGCACGGAAGAAGGCATTGATCTGCTCGTCTATTTCCCGAATGCCGAGCTGCTTGAAGACTTCTATATCCATGCAATCGAGCCGTATCTCCGCAGCCGTTTCATGGTGCGGTCCTGGGTGCGAACAATCGATTGCATCCGAACGGCGAAGGAAATGGGCGCCTACGTTTCGCTCGCCCATCCGTTCGCGCTTGGCCGCAAGTCGATCGACTATCAGTACGATCGCCGTGGCAGGCCGTTCGTAAAGACCGTCTTGGAAGCTGTCGACGCGATCGAGTTGTATAACGGCGGCGTCCATCGCCGGGCAAATGTTAAAGCTCAGCGATATGCCGCAACCGCCGGCAAACGTCTCACCGTCGGCAGCGACTCCCATCGACTTGGGACCATTGGCTCTTGTGGCACGTACCTCCATACCGCGAGCCGAACATCCTCTGATCTATTTGAGTCATTGCGAGCTTCCCGCGATCTACAGTTCAAAGTGAGACGGAGCGCGTCGGCCGCATCGCTCCCGCTCTTGGGCATCATCGCGCTAAAACACACGCACCACTTCATGCGACCCACCCAGTGCCGCCAACGTGCGACGCACTCGACTTAGCAGCATCTTTTTACGCCTTTGCCAATCCGCGATGCCCGGCGGTAAGATAGAACGCTGTACCGTATTCTTCCCCTCGCGAAGCCTTCTTAGGAATCGCCCATGTCAACGTCGCCATTCCCTAAACTCACTTTTGCAGTTATTGCCACCGTCGCATTCAGCGCTCTTAGCCGGTTCAGCACGCAGTGCCACATTATCGGCCGAGCGAATAGCTGCTTGCAAACGACTGGGCCTGGATGCCAAGCAAATCGCCGAGCTCGTCGACAAGCCGCTTTACAAATTCAATGAATCCGAAGTCGATACCTACTTGAAATTCCTGTCGGCCACCGAGCCCAATCTTCGCAAGCGAGTCGTGCATCTGGCCCGCAAGAACATCGGCCAGCCCTATCAGCTTTACCTTCTGGGCGAAATGCCGTTCGAGCCCTACGATCCACAGCCGATCTATTGCCTTGGCAAGAGCGATTGCCTCGTTTTCACCGAACATACGTACGCCATGGCCCTCTCGCACAATTGGCCGAGCTTCATCAACATGCTGCAGCGCATTCGCTACCGTGACGGCCATCTTGGCGTCGTTACCCGCAACCATTACACCGAAGCCGATTGGAATATCTCCAACCGCTGGCTCGTCGAAGACATCACGAAAGAACTTGCCGGCGACAAAGCGGTCCAGTTCACCGAAATGATCGACCGCACCAAGTTCTTCAAAAATCGGTATGGGCTGACCGTCAACATTCCTGTCGAGAAGCACGAAGATGAGTATCTGCCGTACGAGCAAATCGACCGCGCCAAAAGTGAATTGCAAGATGGCGACTTCGTGAACATCGTGCGCACCACCGTGAAAAAGAACAACGCCGTGCAAAACGAGATCTTCGGCGGCAGCGCCTTTGTGGGCCATGTCGGCCTGATCGCCCACGGCGCCGACGGCAGCGTGCATCTAATCCACTCGACCGAACCCAAGGTTCGCGAGGAGCCGATTGAGCAATACATTGCCCGGTCGACGAAGAACCTGGCCGCAAAAGACGCCGCCGGAAAGCCGCGCCTGGTCGGCTTTAAGTTCCTCCGGCTCCGCGATAACCCGCTGAAAAACCTGAAGAAGATCGACGGCCCCGACGCCCCGCGCGTCACGCTGCCCTCCGGAAATGGCGCAGCGTTCAGTGGCGGCATCAGCGCACCGGCTGCACTGCGTTAACTGCTCTGTACAATCTCGCGCAAACAGTCGTGAAACCGCCGCAGGCCCTGCTCCATCGGCATCTGATAGGGGCCCTGCTGATTCTCGCCGCGGTCGTAGAGCGCACCGCCGGCCGCTGTGCAGCTTCACCGCAGCCGCGTGATCTTCGCTTGTCACTTCGTCGAGCACTGCGAGACCCGTCTCGACGTAGTCCCGGCGTGTTTCCGCAATCTCACGATCGAAGTAGTACTCGCTTCGCAGCCGCGTGCGCGTGGTCGATAGCGGCGTGTACGTTGTCACGACCACCGTGTACGGATACCACTCAATGAGCTGGCCCGAAAATAAACACATCCAAATCGCCGCAAACGGCGGCCGCCGGCCTGCCAACACATCCATCAGCACTTTCTGGAATTCCGCAAACACGGGCGTTGCCGCCGGCGGCAACGGCCAACGCACGTTCACCTGCTCGCAGAAGATTCGCTCGCCACCGACCGTCTGCAGAGCGCCACGCAAATCGGTCGGCTCCACAAAGGCGCGAAAGCCGGGGTGCACGGCACTGATGTGATAGTCCTCGAGATATACGTCCAGAAACACCTTCCAGTTGAGGTCGTGCTCCTCCTCATCCACGCGCTCCAATACATACGCCGATGTATCGAGTTCGGTCCAACTTGCGAGCGGCGCCACCTCGTAGTGCATGTCGCGCGGGCCGGCGAACAGCAAGCCGTTCCACTCCGTTAATTCGGTTCGCTCCAAATCGAGGCAGGGATTCTCTGCAAAATGTGGCGCCGCCACTTGCCGACCATCGAGATCATACGCCCAGTTGTGCACCGGGCAAACGATATGCTTCACGTTCCCAGAGCCGCACAGCATTTGCGCCTGCCGATGCCGGCACGAGTTGGAAACGAGCTGCGTTCGGCCATTGTTCCGCACCAACAATTTGCCGAATTGCTGCCCGCCGAGCGCGAAGTAGTCGCCATCGAGGCACGCCAGCGACACATGCCCGGCATACTTTGGCCCAGCATCAAATAAAAATTGCCGCTCGATCTCCAAAATCTCCGGATCGAAATACCACGAGAGTGGAAGGCCGACATCAGCGGCAACATTGGTCACATTCGCAATCGCGCTGCTCGACATTGCGAAGCCCTCGATAAAGCAAAGTCATGAAAGCTGGATACTTAACCGCAGATAAACGCGAATCAACGCAGACGAGCAGCTAAGCCAACAGAATTGGTCTGCGCGAATCTGCGTTCATCTACAGAGAAAGAATTACTTGACTACGCAAATTGTTTCAAGGGTCGGATCGCTCGCATACGGACTTGCCCCAGCCGCCAGCAACCGCTGGCAAACGTCGAGAGTCTCTTGCGTTACGACCTCGCCGGGCATCAACAGAGGAATGCCCGGTGGATAAAACATAACCATTTCCGCACAGGTTTGACCAGCCGCGTCCACGCGATGGACAATCTTTTGCGGAGCGAGTGCCGCGTCCCGCGGCGCCATCGCCAGCGGCGGAATCGGCGGTTGAAGTAGGTGGCTCGAGGGTCGAGGGTCGAGGGTCGAGCGGCCGGACTCAGATTCCGACTCTTGACTCTTGACTCTTGGTTCTCGACTCCGCAAAGCGACAGACTTTAACCCTCCGATCAACCGCCCCCGCGCAGTTCACATCGTCACGCGGGCTCAAAATATAAACCACGCTGAACTGATCCGCCATTTCGTCTTCGATGTCGAACTCCTTCCTCAAACAGAGCTCGACGTCATACCCCGACCAGCCCGTGCCGCTCACATTCACGACCAACCGCAACGGATCCTGAGAGTGGTCTGCCAGCCGGGGATCGTTCTCGGTACGAAACACACGCAGGCCTGAAACAGCATCGATTTCGTCCGCAAGCCGCCGTGAATCATCCACCGCTCCCGCAAACAACCCTTTCCCTTCTCGCCACAACCACCGCCGCATGACGTCCAACGACGCAAGCAGCAGGTAGTTCGGGCTGGTGGTTTGCAGAAAGTTCAACGCATGCTGCACCTGCTCGGCCGACACCAATGAACTGTGGCCGACGTGCAGCTGCGCCGAGCCGACGAGCGATCCCAACGTCTTATGGCAGCTCTGCACGGCCAGATCGGCACCGGACGCCAACGCCGACTTTGGCCCCCTTGGTCCCCCCTCTGGCAGAAAGCAAAAGTGGCCTCCGTGCGCCTCATCGACGATGAGCGGTACGCCGCGCACATGACAAAGATCGACGACAGCCGTCAGCTCGCCGCCAACCCGTAGTAACTCGGCCGCGTCAACAGCACTGCGGCTGGCTGTGGCTCCGCATCGAGCGCGACCGAAAGCGTCTCGGCCGATACGCCCAGTGCTCCGCATTCCGCCAGCACCTCGTGTTGCACGAACCGCGGCAGTGCCCCGGAAAGCACAAGGCCGGCCACGACCGACCGGTGGATATTCCGCGGCACCACGACTGTCCCGCCAGGCGGCACTGCCGCAAGCAGCGCAGTCGCGACGCCCAGCGTCGAGCCTGCCGTCAGAAAGAACGTCGACCCCGCGTTGAACAAATCGGCCGCCAGTGCCTGCGCATCGCGCACGCAACCTGTGGGATGAAATGTGTTGTCCGTAGCGGTCATTGCCGGTAAATCGAGCGCGAGGCCCGACCGGCCGACTAGCTCGGTAAGTTCCGGGGCGGCAAACCGGCCGCCCTTATGACCCGGTGTGTGGAAGCCGTAAATGCCCGACCGCGCGTAGCTCGTGAGCGTCTCGTAGATCGGAGCGCGCTCATGATCGTGGGACGGACTTAAGTCCGTCCTACCAACGCGGCCTGTCACTTCCCGCCAACCTCCGCTAGCACGGACGAACCGTTCCGCTCCGTGGCCTTCGTACGCCGGCTCTTCCCGTTTCCGTTCACATGGCCGTTGCCGTTCGCGTGGCCATTGGTCGTGTGACCATTCGTGGTGTGGCCGTTTGTGGCAACCGTGGCCGAAACGTGCTCGACCCGCAGCGATTGCATCGGCCGAGCCAATGTCGCCGGAGCAACGCCGGTCTTCATCGCGGCCAAAATGCCGGCCGCCTCGTAGTAGTTGGCCGCGTAGTGCAGCTGACCAGCCCGAAACGGCAGCGAACGCAGGTCGTTCCGCATCAGATTCGTATTGCTGCGAACCGCCACGACCGGGATCCCCTGCTCCACCGCCGCCAGCGTCGGCAAGCCAACGCAGCCGTCCGGGATCACAAGGGCCGAAACGTCCTCAGCCACCAGCACGGAGGGATCGTACACGCCCGACGGGCTCACGAGCACCTGCGGCGCCCGGTTGAGGCCCTTCAGCACACAGAACAGGTAGGTGGTCGAGATCACTTCGGCGGCCTTCCGCGGATCGACGACACCCCACCGCTCCGTGCGCAGCGCTTCGCTGCTCATCGTCGGAGCGTGGGCTGCCGGAACATCGAGAACTGAGGATACCAAGTGAGTGAGGATGGCCTCCACGCCACCCCACGGGTTGGGCCCACCTTCGCCAAAGTAGGCGCGGTGTAGCTCGACCGTATCGATATGCGGCGTGATCCGGGTCGCCAGAGCGACCGCATCGTACGTGCCGCGGCGATCGCGCAAGATATCAAGCAGGTGGCTCAGCCGCTCCACGCGGCCTGTCACGCGACCAGAGTCCGAAACGCCAGTCTGCATGAACAGCTCTTGCTCGAGCACGATCACGTCGCTGATGTCCATGCCCAGCGTGGCGCGCGCGCCTTCGGCACAGTTGATGGTATTATCCACCACGTTCGGCGCATCGTGCCGATTCTCGGTCACGAGCAGCACGCGGTTCTGTCGGACCTTTCGCAGGCCGACCGTACCCATCAACAGGCGGCAGATAATGCTGCCTTCCACGTAGAGGCTGTTTTCAGGCTGCTCGTTGACGTCTGAGGCGTTGACCACGTTCGGGTGCAGCACGAGCTGATCGCACACGCTTGACAGCAGTCGGGCCGCTGGCGTCGCGTCGCCCGCGTGACCGCCGATCGCACAATCGACGCCCGTCGGGATCAACATTATCGCGTTGAAGGCGTTGGTTCGGGCCAGCCGGCGCTGCCGGTAATCGAAGACGTTGGCCTCGGTGTCGTCCGAGCCATAGATTTTCGGCTCCACCGCTTCAATTTCGCACTGATGGCCCGCCCGGGTCTTGCTCGTCACGGCAACACGCACCGGCGTTGCGTCCTCGCCGAACGCCGCATCGGTGGCGTCCTTCAAGGTCGAGATGGGCGATCGGCCATTAAACAATTGACGAACGGTGAGTTGTTGAGAGGAAACTTTCATCCTATGCAGGGCTCCTAAAGTGAATTGTTCCTGTGGGCATGTCCGGCCTGAGCGGGTATGTAGCTCGTCCGGGCTATGGAGCGATTTGTCACTCAGCTTCATGCCGGGTGTTTCCCCGACTAGAAATCGGCCGTTTGATCGGTCGCAGCTTGCGACCCTCCGGCTTCCTGCTGGAATGCGAAATCAGCTTAGACCAAAAAGCGAACAGATGGCCGCCGACTGGCACGCGGCAGCCCCGCTACAGAAAGAGCCGTCACACACAAAATGACTGGCTCGGGGTGAGAAAATCAACGACGGATATGCTCGCGCCAGCCGCAGAGGCAGGGCGCGACCGGAACGTGCAGCACTTCCCAATCCAACGACGGACGTCGGTACGGTCGGGTCGACCGCAACCGCCGCCGCAGCTTCAACATGCCGTTGGTTAGTGCAAAATTCATTTCAGTTGTTCCGCACCCAAGCCGTCGATCCGCCGACGGCCAACTTGAGCAAAATACTTCTTACTATCAATCGGTTCGCCAAGCGAACAAATTCGAGAATACTTGGCGCTGGCAAATTCTACAATGGCCCACAAGCGAGTAAAGATCGATTTTCGCCACAAACCAAAATTCGGGCGATAAATTCTCCCGGCGTGCCGCTTGATGCGGTTGGTTGGATGCGGGATGCTCATTGTTCGTTGCCAAGGCAATCGTGGGACGGACTTAAGTCCGTTCTACGCTTCCCCATGCATCCTCACTTCAAACCTTAACGCCCGAACACCAACCGTTCCATGAAACTACTTCGCTACGGTGCCCAGAACCAGGAGCAGCCTGGCATCCTCGATGGTGCTGGCAATATCCGCAGCCTGACGGGCATCATCGACGACATCGCCGGCGACGCCCTTTCCCCGGCCTCGCTCAACCGGCTAGCCGCTCTGGACCCCCAAAAGCTGCCGCTTGTCGACCGGTCAGTCCGCCTCGGCCCACCGGTCGCCCGTACCGGCAAAATCATGTGCATCGGCCTCAATTATGCCGACCACGCCGCCGAAACGGGCGCCAAGCTGCCCACCGAACCCGTCCTTTTTATGAAGGCCACCAGCTCCGTCAGCGGGCCCAACGACGACATCCACATTCCTCGCGGCTCCACCCAAACCGACTGGGAAGTCGAGCTGGGCGTCGTCATCGGCTCTCCGGCGAAGTACGCCAGCGAGGCCGAAGCCCTCGACTACGTCGCCGGCTACTGCATTTCCCACGACGTCTCGGAGCACAAGTTCCAAAAAGACCGCGGTGGCCAATGGACCAAAGGCAAAAGCTGCGACACTTTCGGCCCGCTCGGTCCCTGGCTCGTCACGAAGGACGAAATCCCCGACCCACAGAACCTCACGCTTTGGCTCGAAGTCGACGGCGAGCGACGCCAGAATGGCACCACCTGCAACATGATCTTCGGCGTCAAGAAGCTCGTCAGCTATCTCAGCGAGTTCTTCACACTCCAGCCGGGCGACATCATCTCCACCGGCACGCCACCCGGCGTCGGTCTGGGCATGAGCCCGCCGACGTTCCTCCGCCCCGGCCAAACAGTTCGCCTCTCTGTCGAAGGGCTCGGTGAACAACAGCAACGGGTCGTGGCAGATTAACATTTAGCACCGCTCGACTACTATGGCGGGCACCCGAAGACTCACGCACTGTACTACGACAGCCTCGCCATTGACGCCGGCGACGACGCGACGGATATCGCGCTTGGTATACTTGAAGACCAGCGTGGCAAAGATCGCATCGATGACGGCGACGGCGACTTAGAGCCTATCCCAGAACCATCTGCGGAGAGGGGGACAGGCACATTTTGCTGCGAAGACTTCGCAAAATGAGCCAGTCCCCGACGGTTCTAGGATAGGTTTTTCAGTAGCGCATGTAGATATTGGAGCATTTGAACTCGCCGCTGACGAATATTTCAGCGACGTTTGAAGCCAACATTGGATTTCACCGCGCATCATCGAACACGCCGCTGCGGTACAGCGGCAAATGGCGGTAGTAGACCTCGAGTGTGTAGATCGAAAGGCACGTAACGTAGAGCCGGCCGCCCGCATCCCCCCAGCGATCTCCTTTAGGATCCCAGCTTCCACGGTCTTTGCCGTGCTTTTCTTGGTGCGACGGTAGCATGACCCGCATATCGTCGTTCCAGGTCCGCCACGGCTTGCCTTCCATGTGGTGGAGGACTTGCGTGGCATAGTACCAATAGTACGCGTTCCGCTTGTTCCAATCAGGCAGGTTGGCAAGCAGATATTCGACACCGGAGTTGAGGCGCGGATCGTCGTGCGGCCAGCCCAGATATTGGCGGCAAAGCAGACCTTCGGCGGAAAGCGGCAACGTGGCGCCGGCTTGAATTTGGTAGCCGTAGCGTGCGCCTCCGTCGCGGGCGACCATATCCAGAAACTTGTTGATGCGGTCAAAAACAGGGCTCGGGACTTCGATTCCAGCCATTCGAGCGCTTTGCAGTGCCATCACGAACCACCCCGTGACCGACATGTCGCTATCCTCTTTGGGCTGGTAGCGCCAACCGCCGAGCGGCGACTGAACGCGCACGCAGTAATCGACTGCCTTCTGAGCTGGGTCGTAGTAGGATGCGTCGCCGGTCATGGCGTAGAGCTCACACAATGCGATAGTGCACTGCGCTTGCGTGTAAAGTTGGTGGGACGTAGGGACGTTGTGAAAAAACCGTCCGTCGTTCTCCATCTGCTTCAGCAGTGCGGTCCAACCACGTCGTACGACAGGAGTAAATGGTTTTTTTGCGTCGCTGGCCGGCGTATACCCCGCGCCCTGGAAGGCTAACAGGGCCATTGCTGTCGCGGCTTCGGGATTCTCCGTTTGTGAACCGTCTGAATACGGTCCCGACAAGCTCCACAAGCCCGTCCGACGTTGTTGTGCAGCGAGCCATCTCAAGCCGAGTGCGACAGCGCCTTCGGTCTTGGCGGTGCCGCCGCCAGAGAGCAGCAAAGCTTCTTTCATGCCCGGTTCACGACCTGTGAGAGCGATGCCAATCGTTGTCGGGGCGGCAATGGGACCTGTAGGCATCGCAGGGACCGGCGTGACATCGGAAATGTTTGGAGTCGCCAGCGGATCTTCTACGATCGGCAGATTCTCTGCGACAACCTCGCTGTTATCCACCTCAAAATTATTTTCCACCGTATCGAGGTCATTCGCGATCGGCTCGCCGATATCCTCGCTATAGCCGGCATCGAGCAGCATGTCGGTCTTTACTTGTGCCTGAACGATCAACAAACCCAAAATGATCATCACGACCATGTGCACGATGGCACTTACGAGCCACGGCGGTGACTCGCGCAGCGTCGCACCGAGGTCCATGAGCGGCGGCTCGTCGTCGACTGCTGGCGGGGAAACGTCGCGAACGCCGGCGGTCGCCGTCCCCACGTCAGGTGCGGGCGGTCGTAATGGCGAATCGGCCATGTTACGATTTCTCTGTTCCAAGCTGGCCCGAGGAGCCGCGAGCGCGGCGACACAGGCCGCAAAACCAGCAAACGTCGCGTATTTAATTCACTCTATCGGTGCCGTTCGAGGTGGGCAAGGAACGCGGCGCAACGGCTGATTCCTTACCAGATCGCGTTTTTTCCTCCGTGATATTCAATTCGCGGTGTGGTTCGTAGGCGATATCGTCTCAATCGGCTTTCGGAGGAACGTACTGCGAACAATTGCGGACCTTGCCGACCAAGCGACAATCGGCTAATACTAAAAGGCCCGGGTGGAGTCTCGCCCGGGCGCACCCAATCTGACGCGGGGTGGAGCAGCCAGGTAGCTCGCGAGGCTCATAACCTCGAGGTCGCAGGTTCGAATCCTGTCCCCGCCATTTTCACAAGTTCAAGCCGAAACGAAACTTACGTTACCTGCCGACGTTCGGTAGTGCGGCCCAGTTATTCCCGAAAAGTGTGTCAATGACACACGCAAGGGAAAGAAAGGGTTGCACTGATGTCCCAACGGTCTCTTATTCAGCGCGCTCCACGCTATCTTCACCACAAGCCGAGCGGCCGCGGCTATGCGCGATTCGACGGGCGCTTCACCTACTTCGGCCGCTACAAGAGCAAGGCCAGCCTCGAGGCGTACGACCGCTACGTAGCGGAATGGATTCAAAATGGGGGCCGGCAGGCAAAGCAATCGGCCTCGGTCACCGAAGTCGTCGTCGCCTACATTGAGTTTGCCACCGGCTATTATCGCAAGAATGGCAAGCCCACCGACGAATTGCGGTTGATCAAAGCCGCGCTGAAGATTGTGCGCGAACTCTACGGCCGCACTACGGCGGCGGAGTTCGGCCCGCTGGCGCTTAAGGCGTGCCGCCAAAAGATGATCGAGGCCGACTGGTGCCGGACCCACATCAACAGGCAAGTTGAGCGGGTGAAACGCTGCTTCAAGTGGGCCACCGAAAACGAGATGGTCCCCGGCTCGGTATATGAATCACTCCGCTGCGTGGCCGGTCTCAAGCGCGGCCGCACCGAAGCAAGGGAAGGGCGGAAGGTGAAGCCGATCTCGGATACAGACATTGCGGCCACCCTCAAGTATTTGCCCGCCGTGGTCGCTGACATGGTGCAACTACAGCGTCTCACGGGAGCCCGGCCCGGTGAAATCTGCATTATGCGTCCGGGTGACATCAACCGCACCGTGGAACCCTGGGAATACGTCCCCGAATCACACAAGACCGAGCACCACGATCGGCCGCGCGTGATCTTCATTGGTGCCAAGGGACAGCAGATTCTCTTGCCATATCTGCTGCGGCCGGCCGGTGTTTACTGCTTCTCACCACGGGAAGCGGAAGCGAAGCGGAGAGCAGCTCAACACAAGGCCCGTAAGGCGCCGCTATCATGCGGTAACCGCCCCGGGACCAATCGCAAGGGCAAACCAAAACGCACGGCCGGCGAAAAATATGACCGGCATTCCTACGGACGAGTAGTTCGGCGGGCAGCCGAGAAAGCCGGCGTCGAGACTTGGTCCCCGCGTCGGCTGCGTCACACCTTCGCGACCGAAGTTCGTAAAACGTTTGGATTGGAGGCCGTGCAAGTGTGCCTCGGCCATTCGCAAGCTGCGGTCAGCGAAATCTACGCTGAGCGGGACTTCGCGAAGGCGGCAAGCATCGCACAGGAGATCGGGTAATTTATTCGTGTCCGTGTTGCGACGACGGTAACGTGTTGATTGGCTGACATACGCATAAGCGGCTGCCAACCAACGCCTATTTTTTCAACGACTACTAACGATGTCACTTGCCGCTATTCTTCCGTTTCGGTGGTTTTTCATTGGAGCCGCTTGCAGCGAAACGGTTGGTGCCGGAACCCGCAGTTCTGCTTCAGTTCAGGTGCCGTGAGCTGGGCGAGGCGATTGTATGCACTCAGCCACAGGTCTCACCTGCGAAAAACTCGCTGATTCGACTCCTGGTGGTTTCAATCCTAAGTCCCGAACCGCCCCGTCACGAGCATTCGGAGTCAATCCGGCGATTTGAGCTATTGCAATGTATCTATTTTGCGAGACTGTAGCAACGATGTTGAGTATTTTACCCGGCGCGAGCGTAGTGCAGGGTGTTTACGGTTTCAAGTTGTGGGGTAATTCGTGATTCGCGGAGCATGTCCAAGGCGATCCGAGCACGCAGTTGCGGCGTATGACGCACACGATAGACGCTCTTTTGCATTTTGCGATGTCGACGATTTCCACGCTCCACCGCGTTGGAGGTTATAGGTAGCAGTTTGTCGTCCAGGAAGGTGAGCGCCTTTTCCGGATTCGGAGAGAACAGTTTGTCAAGCGTCTTGCCAATCCGCTGAAAGGGACTTACCCGCCGGCGCAGCCGGGCCAGCTTGGCCAAGGCCGTGTCGGTACGGCGACGTCGATCAAACAGGCGGTAGACTTCATCCATGATCAGGCGAAGATCACGCAACTAAGGCTGTCCCCGGGAAATGCGCAGGAACGTTTTTCGCTCGGCCTCGGTGAGATGGTGTTGGACGAAAAGATGTCGATGATCGAACAAGTCATGCAGCTTGTCGGCGATTCGCTGCTTGCGGCGCACCGCCCGTCGAGCGGCCTGCGAGGACGGCCGCCCGCGCGGCAGCTTCGGCTTCTGAGCCGCCAATTCCTTGCGGACTCGAGCCGCCGCTCGAAGCACGCACTTGGTCAGTTCCTTGATCACGTGGAACTCACATACCTGGTGCGGCACGTCGCCAAAAACCTGCGAAATTGGCCCAGGATACAGCGGAGAACCATCGGTCGTGATCCCTCGCAGCGAGAGCTCTCGGGCCGACAGTGCCGCTTGAAAGCGTCGGAAGAAAGCCACGATGTCGACTTGAGTCGGGTCGTGTTCCAGCACCTCGAAGGCGATCCGCTTGAAGGTGCGATTGTCGACCAGCGACAGCACGCAGTACGGTCCGTCATACAACTCATCGGCCGCGACATAGCCGGAGTAGCCGTCCAGGGCCCAGTCGAGATAATCACCAGCGATCCGCGGCTGGGCCTTTCCCCCCCGGCCTCAACCCAGTTCTGGATCGTGGCAAAGGGAACGAATACGCGATGATCGCGCCACAGATGCCAACTGGCGGCTCGATAAGGTAAGCCATCTTCCACCACCACCAGTCGCACGGCCAGACCGACGACACGATGGGTGTAGTGGCCGCCGGGGGGCGCCAAGTCCGACATATCGGCGTTGAACGTTCGTCGGCAGCAGGAGCAATGATGTTGAGAGTAGCTGAGTTGAATGTCGCGTGGCCGACCCGAGACAAAATCGCCCACGTCATGCAACGCGCGTCGGCACTTCCGATGGCTGGCGATAGGCGCTGTGTCCGCAATGGGGGCAAGGACGTCGCCGGAAGTTTCGGCTGCGGTACACAACCTTGGCTTTGGGCAACTCCTCGACGCAGGTGATGCCTTCCGTGGCATCGGGCAGATACTCTCCCACTCCCGACATGGCAAAGCCCTCCTTGGCTTGTTGGTTCCAGGCCGGAAAATATAGCCAAAACCGCTCATTGAAGCACCATCAAACCCAATAATACTGCTACAGTCTCTATTTTGCTATGTATTTTTCATGGAATATAGAGACGGATCGATTCGTTGCTGCGATGATCGACCAAAGCGAGCACGACAATCAGCCCAGTTGCGCACGGATAGAACATAAATCGTTTAATCGCAGATAGCAAAAACAGGGAAGCCACGCTGAATGCACCATGTGAACGTGCAGTCCCAGACAGAAAACGTTGAGTATCACGAATAATCGAGACTCAGAAAAAAAGCGCAACGAGATTCACAAATGATCGCCAAAGGTGTGGCCTCCAACTTGAGTCCGCCACGAGATGAGTCGCATAACCCATCACATGCCTTCCAAGATTGGTTCACCTTATCGAAAAAACTAGAGCAATTAGCGGTCAAAGTGCTTTCTTTGGCACCGGTTGTCAAAGAAGGCTCGCATCGAGATTGGAAAACCGTAGTCCGAAAACTTCTCCGGTCGACCAACGGTCTTCGCCACAAGATGAAACGATTTGACGCCGACCTTTCGTCAATTGGTGCTACCATTAGTGACATTGTGCGAGTTGCTAGCCGGTCGTATCCCAGCGCCCATCACGCCGCTCTCGATGAAGCGCACTTACTACTTGAAAGCCTTCAGCACCGGCAACGGGTCTATAGGTTGATAAGAAAGCTATGCCGAAGCGGCATTAAAATGAACCCTGAATTTGACAGTGACCCTATTTTTAAGTTCTCGGAGAAGTGGCATCAGGACTTTCAGGACGTACCGGCTCGTATTCGGCGCGAGCGCTGGGCACTTGTGAAGAAAAAGGAGATTTTATCGCAGCTTTCCAAACCTCAAATTCCAAACCTGCCAATCGTAAACTTGGAACTGAAACAAATCCGCTATGCCGGCGAGTGCCATGACGTCTCCGGCGATAGTGCGCTGTTAGTGCAGGGTATCGTCGACGCCCACCCCGACTGGTTCCCCGCCTCGAAAAATGGCTTCTCCAAGCCGAGCTCTACCAAGCATTCTCTTCCCGATCCGATCAAGGACTTGATCGAAACCGCGAAGGGCAAGGGCTATCGCTTCAAGCGTAATAAGTTGCACTTAATGCCCTAAGCATGCCGCTAGGCATTCGGCCACACGGCACCTAGTGGGACGATTCACCGGCTGCAGACGAAGGCAGTTTCATCGTTAGGTGCGATGCTGCGCAATTTAACAGAGCATTGTACTAAGCCGCTCCCCGGCGATGGTGATTTATTCGCAGATCCGTTTGCTTGAGCCTCCGAGCGCTGAATCCCAGATCCCGCGGAATGTGGCCTCATGATGGCGATTGTACGATACGCCTAACTATTCGTGGCCCACTTCGGCAATTCGGGCGGTGGTCCACAAGTCGGTGAGAATCCGGCCCTCGAGTAATAACCGGTTCTTTCCACTGGGTCCTCGGACACCTCGGGAATGGAGACGCTACGCGGCTTGGTAGCCAAGGATCCCACACCACGAACCGCCAAATAGGAGCGTTTCACGCTAGAGAAACTGAATCCATTGAGTCGGAGTACTTCTTTGAGAGGCCCCGTTACCGGAAAAGCCATCGCAACGTAACGACGGCGAGCTTTCATCTCCACCACGCAGTCTTTGGTTCTGGCAATAAATCGTACGCCAGCTTCATCCTTGGATTAATTACAGCGATGTTCTCTTGACGTAGCTCCGACTGCCCCGAATCACCGGCGCAAAATTTCCGAATCTCCGGCGCGATTTCAGGTCTCTACGATTGTGGCTGATTCATCCACATCTGCGAGAGACCTGCCATGTCCATTGACCCCCAATCGGAACGACTTTTAACACTCATCGAAGCCGCCAAGTTACTGCCGCGCCGACCTCACGTAGCGACTTTGTGGCGCTGGCGAACGTCTGGAATACGAGACATCAAACTCGAAACCATGATGTATGGGGGCCGTCGCGTGACGAGCCTCGAAGCGCTCGATCGATTCTTCGAACGCGTCACCGCCGCGGCGGACGGCAAGCCGAGCCTTGCCGAGACACCTCGCCAACGCGAGCGCCGAATTAAACAAACGGAACGGCGTGCGGAGGAGCTAGGCCTTTAATGCCGTCACGTAAGTCAGTTGCTAAGGCATGGACGCGGAGCTCGCATGGCATATCGAAATCGACTTTAGCTGGAAACTAGCCATGAATGATGATCACATCAACTACAGCACTCAACAAGCTGAGTCGCCCCACGCTTCGGACGGCCCCAGCCAACCTTACACCTGGCGTAAGGCCGGTAAAACGATTGGCCACCAAATGCAACCGGCAGCCTGGAATCTGGTGAACTACCTCTGGGACCAGTGGGATCGGGCCGCGACGTTCGCTGATCTAAAGCTGCCTGTCTACGACGATCCCGAGCACCCAGCAGACCACAACGCGTTTGGATCGCTCCGCAGAGCCGCTAACAGTTTTTTCATCGCGCACGGCATTCCGTGGCGGGTGCACATCAAGATGAGGGTCGTTTACCTCGAGAAGCTCGGCAAAACTTTTTCTGCCCCTCGGCATAAATGCCCGCGTTCTGCCCGCGTTTTGCCTGACGAGGTCGCTACTTTGGATCGTTAGACATTCGACATCGCCGGTGCAAGACGGCAGCCGCGAGTCGCGCGTGGCGTCACTAAGCGGCGAAACTCTTTGTAAGGAGATGAGCATTGTTACCAATCAATCAAAACCCCGAAAACCGTGGGCAGCCCTTGCCCGACCCGATTGAAGCGAGTGCGGACGTGGTGAGCGTGGAGATGCTTCGCCGTCATAAGGGAAGAGCAATCACCGACAAATTCGCAATGGGGGACGAACTCCGCAAGATGGCGGCCACGATGACAGACGAGAAGGGCGCGTTCACGCGGTGGCTGAAGGAGAAGCTCAACATGCAGCGCACCACGGCCACCAATCTCATGCGACTTGCGGCGGCAGTGCCGGTGGAAGACCGAGAAATCGTCGCTGAGCGTTTTGACCTTGCGCCTTGTACGAGCTCACGCGATCCGAGCGCAATACGCAATCGATGCCAATCGCGATCGATCGTGCTCGCGCTGGCGAACACATCACGGCGGCAGTGGCCAAACGGATTTTAAAGGATCTAGCCCGAACGGAGCGGGAGAGTGGCGTCGTCAGGCTGCCCGATACGCTGCAAATCCACTGCTGCGACATTCGCCAATTGGACCTGGCGGAGGAGAGCGTCGACTTACTTCTCACCGACCCGCCCTACGACGAGCGGTCCGTCCCGCTGTATGGGGAGGTGGCCAAGCTGGCCCAGCGGTGTCTCCGGCCCAACGGTTGGTGTTTGGCGTACACCGGCAAAATGTACGTAGCCCGGATCCACTTTCTGATGAAGAAGCACCTGCGGTACACGTTTCAGTTCGACGTGCCGCACCAGAAATCGACGCTGATCGAGTCGCTGCAGATTGAGCAAAACGGCAAGTACATCGTGGGCTACCGTCACGAGCCCGGCAAGCCTTTTTGGGAGCCAGTCAGCGACCGCGTATGTGGCAACGTCGAGAAAGCACTCCACAAGTGGCAACAGCCGATTGAAGAGGCGGTGCAACTCATCAGTGGGTTGTGCCCTGAGGGAGGCGTGGTGTGTGACCCGATGTGCGGTAGCGGCACGACGCTGGTCGCTGCCTTAAAGCTTGGGCGGCAGATCATCGGGGCCGACATGGATCCGGAGGCGGTCCGCATCACCGAGCAGCGCCTGGCGGGCGTGTTGGCGGAGATGGAGTCGGATACGAGCGTCGTGTAAACGTTGCGGACGGCGCCACTCGCACTGGGCGGTGGACATTCGCGACGAGCCATCATCACAAGGAGTAACCCATGTCAAAATCCAAACCCAAACCCAAACCTAAACCCGAATCGGAATCCCACTCGGTCGACCCGGCGCTGCAGCGGAGCCAGCGTCCCCGCATCCGCGGCGGCACTGCCTTTGATCCGGACGAGCTGGAGGCCGCGGTGGCCGCCCGGCCTAAAGGGCTGAAGAAGAAGAACGGCGCTGCGGTGGTGGATAGCCGGCAGCGGGAAATCGCCCTGAAGCACCTGTCGGCGCTGAGCCGGGCGATGTACGAGCTGGGCCTGTTCGACGAATTCAACGCGTCGTTGTCGCAAATGATTCGCCGCGTCAAGACGCTCAGGTAGCTAAATAAAACATCTAACCCTGTAGACGCCGGGAGAGGAGCGGCGATTTACCTCCTCATACGACTGCTACATTTCAATGAACTCATTGGAGACTCGACATGCCTGCGTCCAAAAAACGACGAAAACGTGCCCGCTCGAAGAACAAGTATTGCGTGATCATCTTCCAAGATGGTTCCATCCCACACGGCAATCTAAACCGACCGTTGTTTGACCGCCTTAACCGGTTGCTCGACGAGGTTGTGACCGGGGACCCAGCCAGTCTGCGAGATTGATATCTGGTTGGCGTCCTTTGGAGGTGACGCCCACATCGCGTACCGGCTCGTGCTCGCGCTGCGGGCCCGGTGCAGGTGGTTGCGGGTCGTCATCCCCGATTCCGCCAAAAGTGCGGCCACATTCATAGCACTTGGGTGTGACGAGATTTACATGGATGCTGGATCGGAGCTGGGTCCCCTCGACGTCCAGTTTGACCACCCTGACCGTGAAGGCTATCCGCTGTCCGGCCTAATCATCGCCAATTCGATGAAGTTTTGGGCCGACTCTGCGGCGGAATATTTGGTTTCCAGCGAAAAACATTTCGACAAGTTAACGGAAACAAGGCCGGAGGACATCCAGGGGATGTTTGTTGGTTATGCGGGCAACCTTTTTCGGCCACTGATTGGCAAGCTCGACCCGTTCATAATCCCGCGAGTAGCCAGCGAGTTGGAACTCGGAGTCCGGTACGCGAGCGAAATGCTCGAGGGACGAGCCTGTGATGTACCAGAGGATTTCAATCCGTTGGAAGTCGCCAAGCACTTCGTGTACAGCTACCCCTCGCACGATTACGCCATCAGTCGCAGCCAGGCCACGGAGCTCGGCTTGCCGGTGATGGACATCGAGGCCTACCGCAACTGCAACAAGGTGAAAAAAGCATACCACCGATGGATGGACGCCCAAGGTGAGGATGGCAATCGCACCTTGCTGGTGCTCGTTCCCATGGAATAACTCGACGAAATGCAACGATCATGGCCGCACCCCGCAGGGTGCGAACAGTCGAACTGAAAGGGTAATTTTTGTGGACTACGACACATTCGACACGGTCGTCCAGCAAGCGGACGACGCCATCGATGATATTGAGCAAACTGGCGATGATGATCCGCTCGAGCGGATGTTCTGCGAATTCGATGCGGATGATGACGCGACCGAATTCCTCAACTCTCTCGAAGGGCGCTTGGCCGCTGAACGTGACCGGCTGCGGGCCGAGGGGAGGGGCGATGATGCGATCGCAGACATAATCAGTGAACTCGACGATGAGGCAGCATCCCTAAGCTTCACCGTCAACTCCTCCGCTAGTGGCAAGGTGAGTGGCCAGGCGCTCAAGCTTACCGCCACGATTGTGACGGGCGGCGGTGAGCAAATTCTGGAAGTTGAAACATTCAACCCTGCCGAGCGAAGCGAGCGGCTGAAGTTCGCTCAACGGCTCGCCGACTTGCATCCGGCGATCGATCCTGTCGACGCCGAGCAAAAGCTCATATGTTTGGCGGCGGAATTGAACAAGTCGGAACTGCCGCCAGAGAAGGATGCAAAGCCGGGCGAGGAAACGAGCGCGACGCGGCTTCAGCAGATGCCAGAGAAGGTGCGGAAAGAAGCACGTGAAATGCTCGAGGATCCGCAGCTCCTAGATCGCATTGTTGCGGATATTCAAGCGCTCGGCGTAGCAGGTGAACGTCAGTTGATTCTTACACTCTATTTGGCGGGTGTTTCCCGCCTCTTGGTAAGGCCGCTGGCGGTGATCATTCAGTCGTTGTCCTCGAGTGGAAAAAGCTTTGTGGCAGAGACCGTGGCCAGAACATTCCCGCCGGAAACGGTGCTTGTTGCCACCACGATCACCTCCCAAGCGCTGTACTACTTGAGTCCGGGTGCGCTCCAGCATCGGTTCGTGATCGCGGGTGAGCGGTCACGGCGGCAGGATGACGATATCGCCGACGCCACGAAAGCCCTGCGCGAGATGATTGCCAGTGGCAGACTATCGAAGTTGCTTCCGATCAAAGACAAGAAATCCGGTTATACCACGGTCCGTATTGAACAAGCGGGCCCGATCGCGTTTTGTGAGTCGACGACGGCCAGCGACATTTTTGAGGAGGACAAGAACCGCTGCTTGATTGTCTCTACCGATGAGCGTCCCCAGCAGACGCAACTCGTACTGGACCGGATCGCTGAGATGCACAGCGGCACGCAGACCACCAAGCACGATGAGATCATCCAGCGACACTGGGCGCTACAACGGATGCTCGTGCCGCGTCCGGTGGTAATTCCCTTTGCCAAAGCGCTGGCCCGGAAATTCAGCAACGCGCGAGTGGAAGCCCGCCGCGCATTCAATCACTTGCTCAGCATGATTGGAGCGTCTGCGCTGTTGCATCAGTATCAACGCCAGCTGGATGACGAGCAGCAGATCATTGCCGAGTTTTCCGATTATGAGATTGCAGTCAAGTTGTGCCGCAAGCCATTGGCTCGACTGCTGGGGGGCCGAATGTCAGACGCGGCCATCGAATTCCACGGGCGGCTCTTGGAGTGGGTGGGGGAAACGTTCACGACCACCGAAGCGGTGAAAACCGACAACAAGAGCCGCCAAGCCGTGAGTGGCTGGCTCTCGGAGCTGGCGGCCCTAGGGGCAGTCAGGCAGGTGGCGGAGGGCAAAGGGCCGAAGCCAGCGGTATGGGAACTGACAGGAACTCCCCAGGAGGAAGTGGCACGAGGCGGATTCGAATTGCCGACCGCATCTGAGCTCACGGATGCCGAGACACCAGAGACAGAAACTGGATTCGAGACACCCGCTGTGCCCGAGGAAGAGGTGCCGGCTGAAACTGACGATGTTGCTTCGCGCCTGCTCGAGGAGATCTACCCAGACGAAATTCCGTTTTGAGACGACCAGCTAATTGTCACAAACAAGTGTCAAGGAGGGCCTACTTGACACATTTACCCTTTAAAAATAGGGCTAAAGTGCTTGTGTCAAGTAGATGTGCGGGGGGAATAATAGCAACGTCAATACACGCTGCGATAGCCGGACTGGGCAGCGGGAATTGAGGAGATGGGTTGGATGGATGGAGCACATGAATTGTTGGGCAAAATCCCCGATGGCCAGGCCGGTGGTCGGGGCCACAGAAACCTTGGGCCTAAGTTAGGCCATAGGTTTACCGGCCGGGCCTCTGGTGTCGCTGCCAAGGCGGTGGGCATGTCCCGCGCAACCTATGAAAAAGCCAAAACGATCACCCTCTCGGGTAACCAGAAGCTCCTCGCGCGGATGGACCAGACCGGCAAAATCGCGGGCCTCTACAAGGAGCTGCAGCGTCAACAGAGAGCTGCTGCGCTGACCAAACAGAGCACTCTCCTACCGCCGCAGTTTCGCATCGAGCATTGTGATCTCCGCGAGCTTGAAATCCCACCCAATACAGCCGACTTGATTCTGACCGATCCTCCTTATGATCATGACTCAGTACCGCTCTATGGAGTTCTGGCCGAGCACGCAGCGCAGTGGCTGAAGCCGGGTGGAATCTGTTTGGCGTATGCCGGCCAGTTGTACTTGTCCGAAATCATGCAGTTGATGCGCGAGCATCTGGAGTGGCTGTGGAGTTTTTCGGTGGTCCATAGCGGGACTGTGCTCACCATGCGCACCACCAACTTTCGCCAGTGCTGGAAGCCGGTCCTGGCCTTCGTAAAACCACCCCTTACTCCTTGGTGGCGCGCGCTTCAGGACTTAGTAACCACTGGAAAGCAGGAGAAGGGTCTGCATCCCTGGCAGCAAGCCCAAGCCGAGAGCGACTACTTTATCGAGCACCTCGCGCCGGCAGGTGGATTGGTGGTGGATCCGTTTGTGGGAGGTGGGACCGTGGCTGTCTCGGCGGCGAAGCTGGGGAGGAGGTTTGTGGGGTGTGATATGGAGGAGGAGGCGGTGGAGGTGGCCAGGGGTCGGGAGTTTAAGGGTGAAGTCGGCGTGACTTATATTCTAGGGCTTCCGGCGCGGGATTGCCCCAGGCGGTCAGCCGGGTGAATCCATGCCCTATATATTCCCCCCGCACATCTACTTGACACAAGGCGTTTGGAGCGAGGGGTATAGCATATTTGTGACAAGTAGGGGGTACTTGTCACTAGGTTTGTGGTAAGGGGGGGTGGGGGAGTTGGCAGGATAAGACGCCAGCGTCGCAGATTTGTGGGTGATGGCAGGGATTGGCATCACTCCTTACCGTGGGGCACCTCGGTTGCATTGATCGACTTGATGTTTTTTTCGTGAGCAATGATTGTTCGACCTGTGCGTGCAACAAGATAGCGAGAGCCTACTTAGATCGTAGCGACTTCGATAGATTGCAGGAGCCGCCGGTCTCCTTACGTCGATGCCGTGAAGCGATCAAAGCGAACAGATTTCCAACTTATCCGACGTTGCCGGAGCCGTCGCCCATTAGACGCCCCGAGCCAAACCCCGGCGACACCATCAAGCTCCGGTTCCGACGTTTGATGGGACTTTGATAGGTGACATGAGTTTAGATGCACCCCGGTCCGAAGAATCGTCGGCAAAATGAGTTGCGGCGTCGATTGCCGCCAAACGAACCGTTTAGACACGACTAGCCGAAGGCAGGGACTAACTCGCCACCGCGTCCCAAAACTCATCAACGCGCCGGTTACCGATACCTATCCCCAGGAACCAATCCACGGCGCAGCTACTGCGTTTCGGCGCCAAGGAGTAGCCAAGTTGTCCTGCACGACGACGCAGGTTGTTGACCAATTGTTGGCGGTATCGCTCCTGATAGTAGTCGGTGCCTTGGTCGACGTAGGGCTTTCCGTACTTCAACATGCCATACACGATCTTGGCCAGTTTGTGAGCCACCGCGGTGACTGCCTTCGGTGCTCCGAGTCTCGCTCGCATCCGGCGTCCGAAGGCCCCCAGGGCACAATCGGCCCGGAGCAATGATTGTGCGCAGAGACGCAACACCCTCGCCACCCGATTAGCGCTGGGACGTGTCCGGCCACTGCGGCTCCGCTTACGACCGCCAGTCTTGTTTACTCCGGGACACAAACTGAGCCAGCTGCAAAACTGTTTCTCGGTTTCCCAGCAGTTCATGTCGGTGCCGATTTCCGAGATTAGTTGCAATGCCGAATGCGAGCCAATACCATCGATGGTAGTCAAATCCACGCCGGTCATGCGAACCAAGAGTCCATGGGAATCGAACGCCGGTTCGTGCTGTCTACGCCGTGGCTTCTTTAACGGACGATTGGTGGCTTGGTCGTTCGAGCGATCGGCAAAGGTCTGGAGATAGGTTTCGATTTGCGCATCCAGCTCAAGCAGTTTCTCATGGTAGACGCGATAGAGTTGCAGTGACTGACGCAGGGCGAACAGATGTTCCTCACGCCAGTTGCCCTGCAGCGCCAAGGCGATTGTTGCTTCATCATTCTTGCAGCGCTCGTGACGAAGCTTGGCGAGAGTTGTCGGATCGCGTTGCCCAGTCAGAATTGCTTCGATGATGCTCATTCCCGTCAGGCCCGTAATATCCGAGATGACTTCCGTTAGCTTGACGTTCATCTGCTCTAAGGCTTTCTGCATGTGCTGAACATGGCTGGCGGCGTAACCCCCAAGCGTTTCCCGTTGTCGGAGATAGGCCCGCAACACAACGATCGCGTCGTCCGGACGAAACGATCCACGGAGCAAGCCAAAACTGTGCAGTTTCTGGATCCATTGGCAGTCGAGCACGTCACTTTTTCGGCCTGGCACCTTCTTGATCTGGCTGGGCTCCGACAAGATAACCTCAAACCCACGATGCTCCAGCAATTCATACAATGGAATCCAATACACGCCAGTCGATTCCATGGCGACAGTCGTAACACCACATTGTGCTAGCCAATCGGCAATACCTTCCAAATCGGCCGTGTACGTGCCGAAATTCCGTACGCTGACTTCGTCCCGTCCGTCCGGCACCGCCACGAAGTGGACCGTGGCACCAATGTCAATGCCCGCAGCATCGCAGTTCACGGCTCTCAGCCTGTCGTCCTGTGCCGGCGCGTTGTCGACCGGCAATCCACCACGCTGTCGGGGTGCATTCGTCTTGGCATGTTTGCGGCTCATGATTCGGTCTCCGGGTTTCAAGTGACAATCACGAAACAAGGCGACCGGCGGACAGCGCAAGTAGATCGTTAAATTCCCCAGCGGGGTCGTCGTCCACAACCGAGAAAAAGCTCCTCAATTGGGGACACGCCACCAATGACAACACCAAGCGCGCTGCCAGACCAGGATATATTACGGGCACGAAGCACCAATAAGGAGGCCGGCCTTCGCGACCAATCGCCGAAAACCAAACTACCGCATGAAGCAACCGATGTAACGAGATGGTGAATAACTCGGCCCTCGTTCCTCTACCGTCATCTCGCCTGACCAAGGCATAACTGCAGATATATAGTGCCGAGAAGTCGTCCGTTTTGTAGGAACGCGATGCGAAGCCGTTTTTTGCCCACTGGATGCCCAGCAAATCAACGTATTTCGAACGACTTCGGCCAGCCGGGACACCCGGTCACTTGGGCTCCCTTGCCGGATTCGTAGTTGACCGGCACCACTCCGTTGACGAGAATTTAGCAACACTGCCCTAACGGGGCGAACGCTTTTTACAACCGCGGCTTCGGGGGACAACACGCTGCACCAGACCCGATAAAGGGTCGTTCCGCACGCACGACGACTTACCTCTACTTAGATTTGCCAGAAGGCGTTGGTGCCTTCTTCCACGTTTCGGTACCTGTAGCCGAGATGTGGGAGAAAGTGCTAACGCTTTTTTGTTCGCGCAGAATAGATTCCCTACTCCTTCCACTGACGACCACGTAATACCACAAACCCTAAAAGGACGAACGCAATGAGATTCCAATTAAGCTTCCTGATCGTCGGCTTTGCACTTATGACGACGCTTGGACCACAATCACGGGCGAGTACCTATTCGGCCAGCGTGTCATCAGGAGGTGGAACAATCGCCTTCGATGCTAACGCGGGGCACTTATTTGCCACCGCGTCCGGTACAGTCGAGCCAACCCCGATAAGATTGAATATCTCAGGAATGGGAACCGCATATGCGGGCTTCGGAAAGGTCGGCGCCTTGCGCAGGCCACTACGCCGGGCGCGCCCGGCCTCGCTAGCGACATGCTCATTCGGTCGATTGCTGATGCCACTTACGACGACTTCCAGGTTACCGCTCCCAATACGACGTTAACATCCGTTCACACAACGCTCCATTTCCACGTTAGTGGAAGTGTTTTCACAACTGCAGCTCCCGGCGGTGGTGCAGAGGCATCTGCCACAGTACATATAAGGATCGGAGGCGCGAGTGATTTCGGTTTTCTCGGAACGAATAGCCATGACGACAATGTTAATATTCGCAGTGCAGAAGGTTTGTTTCATGGGCCTGCAGATGATCGAATTGCGCAAGGACTTAATATTGACGTTACAGGCGATATTCCCGTCGGAGTATTCTCGATAGAAATGTCGATCGATGCCATCGCGCACGCGAATCAAAACGGCGCCCAGCCGGGGATTGCAGCCTTTGCAAATAGCATATTTAGCCACACCGTAAGTTTTGCCAGCGACGGGCCCGTGTTCGACCTTCCCGAGGGCTGGACGGTCAACTCGGTCGACGCCAACATTGTGGACAATCGCTGGGTGGATGCCTCTGTTCCCGAACCCTCGTCATTCGTCTTGACCACGGTCGGCGCGTTGAGCATCGTCGCCCTGCGAAGAAAATTTCGCCGGGCCTAATCGCTGCGTCGTAAAAAAAATACACACCCAAGTCCCGTCGAGCTCTTGGATTCTGTGGGGCTTTTAGTTTCGCAATTCCCTTGCTTGGCACCCAACGCTCTCGTTTGCCATACGTTTTCTGATTTGACCCGAGAATGGACCGTTGTGAGTCGCCCATCGGGCGGCTAGTCACCGACGGACCGCGGGCAATCCGGCACCCGTTTTTCGGTACCCTTCTTCATGCTTCAGGAACTCGTCAAATCTGTTGGCTGAGAAGGCGGGCTGTAGATCCGACCGGAAATGCCTCGCCAAACCAACAATTTTGGCACCTGTGCTCAGGCTGACGGCCCAATAGTCTCTGCTCACAAAGATGGCGGTCGGTCGCCGCGGTATAATCGGCGTCATGACTGACGTCACGCAGATCTTATCTCAAATCGAATCCGGCGACCCGAGTGCCGCCGAACAGCTCTTGCCGCTCGTGTATGAGGAGCTGCGCAAGCTTGCAGCTCATCGGCTGGCCAAGGAAAAATCTGGCCAAACTCTGCAAGCCACTGCGCTGGTGCACGAGGCATACCTTAAGCTTGTGGGCAGCGCGACTACCCGATCATATCGCGACCGCCGACATTTCTTCACATCAGCGGCCGCCGCGATGCGACAAATACTTGTCGATAACGCGAGGGGGAAGCGGACGAAAAAACGCGGTGGCGGCCAGCAACGAGAGCGATTGCACGACGTGGCGGGCCCGCTCCCTGATGACGAGTTACTAGTGCTCAATGAGGCTCTGCAAAGGTTGGCGGCCGAAGCCCCCCTTAAGGCGCAACTCGTTGAGCTTCGGTACTTTGCCGGACTGACGGGAGAACAAGCCGCCGAGGTTCTGGGAATTTCGGCCAGCTCGGCGGATCGTCAATGGGCGTTTGCCCGAGCTTGGCTACAGGCCGAGGTTCGCGGTAGCTGACCAGTGCGAAGCGCATTTTCTGAAAATACGTTGATGCTCGCAAGCTGAGAATCTCGCTTGTCTATTTGGAGGCCGTGACTGGCCTCGGGAGTGCAGCAATGAAGGAGGAGCAAATCTTCCAAGATGCGATCGAACAGCCCGCAGATCAGCGGACGGCATTTCTGCACGACGCCTGCGGCGACGACGTTGCTTTGCGTGAACGTGTTGAAGCATTGCTAAAAGCACACGCAAACCCCGGAAGTTTTCTGGGAGCGCCAGCGGCGGAATTTGCCCTGACGACCGACACCTGCTCGATCTCCGAAAAACCCGGCGCCCAGATCGGGCCGTACAAACTCTTACAGCAGATCGGCGAAGGCGGCATGGGCGTCGTCTTCATGGCCGAACAGACCGAGCCGATTCAGCGGACGGTTGCGCTCAAGATCATCAAGCCGGGGATGGACACGCGGCAGGTCATCGCCCGCTTCGAAGCCGAGCGGCAGGCTCTGGCGATGATGGATCACCCGAACATCGCGAAAGTGCTCGATGCCGGGACCACCGACAGTGGCCGACCGTACTTCGTCATGGAGTTGGTAAAAGGTGTTCCGATCACCAAATACTGCGACGAACAACAACTGCCGCTTCGCGAGCGGCTGGAGCTGTTCGTGCAAGTCTGCCAAGCAGTGCAGCATGCCCATCAGAAGGGTATCATCCACCGCGATATCAAGCCCTCGAACGTCCTGGTGGCTGAGTACGATGATCATGCCGTCGCAAAGATTATCGACTTCGGCGTGGCCAAGGCCACGGCTCAGAAGCTGACCGAAGGACGATGTTCACGGAGTTCGGCCAAGTGCTCGGGACGTTGGAGTACATGAGCCCCGAGCAGATCGAAGTTCAATCAGCTCGACATCGACACTCGCAGCGACATCTATTCACTCGGGGTAATGCTCTACGAGCTTTTAGCCGGCTCGACGCCTTTTGGGGGAAACGGTTGCACGAGGCCGCGTTCGACGAAATGTTGCGAATCATTCGTGAAGAGGAGCCGCCCAAACCGAGCACCCGCGTCAGCTCGATCGACAACCTCCCGTCGGTCGCCGCCAATCGGCACAGCGAACCGGCCCGATTGAGCAAAGACGTGCGCGGCGAACTTGACTGGATCGTGATGAAGGCCCTGGAGAAGGACCGTAACCGCCGCTATGAGACGGCCAGCGGCTTCGCCGCCGACATCGAGCGCCATCTACACGACGAGCCGGTGGAAGCAGGTCCGCCCTCAGCGGCGTACCGCTTCCGCAAGTTCGCCAAGCGGAACAAGGTTGCCCTCGCGGTCAGTGCGCTGGTGCTGTTCTTCCTCGTGCTCTTGGGCAGCGGAATAGGCTGGGCGGTGCGCGATCGGGCCGCTCGCGAGGAGCAGTTGGCACATGAGCGAACAGCGCGGCAGGCGAAAGTATCGGGGCAACTTGAGTTGATCCTGGACGAGGTGGCGCAGCTCGAACAGGCGGAGAAGTGGTCCGAAGCGCTGGAATCGGCCCGGCGGGCAGAGCCGGCGCTCGCCGCGGGCGAAGCGCCGCCTGACATCCAGGAGCGCGTCCGGCAAGCGCTGGCCGACCTGGAACTCGTCCAGCGACTCGACGAAATCCGTGCCCAGAGTGGAACAGTTTGGGTGACTCATACCGCACTCTCTTTAACCGCGAAGGCGGATCAGGAATACACGGCCGCGTTCCGCGAAGCCGGGATCGACCTCGACACGCTGCCGGTGAGCGAGGCCGTTCATCGAATCACCGCGCGGCGGGCAATCGCGGCAGCACTGTTGCCGGCGACTCGATGACTGGCTCGCCGCTCGAAACATGGAGAAGAATGTCGAAGTTCGAAGCATGGACAAGGATGAAGCCTCGAATCGCCGGCTGATCGATGTGCTCCACGCCACAGATCCCGATGCGTGGCGGCAGCGAGTGCGAGAGGCCATAGCCCGCAAGGATCAGTCGGCTTTGGCCAATCTTGTGATCTCCGCGGACCTGGACCGGCAGCCAGTGGCCACCTTGACGTTGTTATACTCGGCGCTTTGGGCGAGCGGAAAGCTCCCCGAGCAGGAACTGATTCTACGGCGGGCTCAGTGGAAATACCCGTCTGACTATTGGATCAACTATCGCTTGGGTGTGGACCTGATCTGGCGGCAGTCGCCAAATGATATCCGGGACGGAATCGGCTTTATGCGGGCAGCGGTTGCCCTTCGATCAGGAAACGCCGGCTCCATCATGAATCTGGGCAACGGCTACTATCATCTGGGGCAATACGATCAAGCCATTGCCTGCTATCGAAAAGCGATTGAACTCGTTCCGACTTATTGGGGCTGCTATGGGAATCTCGGCATCGCGCTCGGTCGAAAAGGGATGTACGAAGAGGCGATTGCCGCCCTGGAGCAAAGTATCAGAATCGAGTCCGATTTTCCTCCGGAGCTCTGCACCGAGGCGCATTCAGAACTGTCGATGATTTTCAGCAACTGTCCGGACGCGCGGCTGCGCAACGCTCACCGGGCGACAGAGTTGGCGGAGACAGCCGTCAAGATTGAACCGCAAGCCAGCAATAATTGGACCGCGCTGGGTATCGCCCGTTATCGGGAAAATCAGTGGGACGAAGCGCGCACGGCTTTAGAAAAGTCCTTGCAACTCGGAACAAATGGCTGGGGTGGCGCCCTTCGTTGGGCGGACTCCATCGATTGGTTCATCCTCGCAATGTCGAACTGGCAACTGGGTCAGCATGACCAAGCCCGCCAGTGCTACGACCAGGCAGTGCAAGATATGGAGAAGGGACGGGCGTGGCAAACTGATTTCGACCAACTCGGCCGCTTCCGGGCGGAGGCGGAGGAACTGTTGAAGATCGCAGACGAGAATCCGACGACGAAGTCGGAAACGAAGTGAAGTAACAAAAAAGCGGCCGGTGAGGCTTACCGCGAAGCAAGCTCCTCACCGGCCCGGCATCTCCTCGGCGCTCGGTCTGCGCGCCGGGGGCGATGACTTTTTGATTGTACCGCAGACCGCAGTGGAAAGGTTTCATGAAACGCCACAACTTTGCCGCTCGCTACGCGCTGACGGTAGTGGCCGTGCTGGGAGAACTATGATGATGACCATCGTGTTCGGAACTGTCTTACCATGGCTGCTGATCGCCATCGGATCCTGGCTTGCGCATGAACTCGTGCGCCAGAATGGCCGCATCCTGGTGCGGCTGCAGGAAATCGAGCAGCAACTCCGGCCTCGCGCCGGTGCGAATCGACAGGAAACCGGCGGTCTGCCGCTCGGCACGGTCGCGCCGGATTTCGAGCTTCCGGATCTCTCTGGAGCGCGCCGCAAGCTGTCCGAATTTCGTGGACAAAACGTGTTGCTCGTATTCTTCAACCCGCAATGTGGGTACTGCACAAAGATGGCCGCCGATCTGGCCGCCCTGCCGACCGACGGAGGCAACCAGCGGGCCGTACCTGTCGTTGTCTCTACCGGCGATGCCGAGGAGAACTGCGGGCTTGTCGAGCGCTATGGTATTCGTTGCCCAATCCTCTTGCAGGCGCAAATGGAAGTCGCGGCGATGTTCGGCGCCACGGGAACTCCGATGGGATATCGGATCGACGGCGCGGGGCGAATCGCCAGCGAGCTGGCCGTGGGCGCTGAGCCGCTGCTGAGACTGGCAATTGCGCCCGCCCCGATCAAACCAGACGCGGCAGCGAATGGATTCGCGCCACACGGCGCAAACGACGATCCCTCACTGGCCCGCAGTCGCCTGAACCGTAGCGGTCTGAAGTCCGGCACCCTGGCGCCAGATTTCCGGTTGCCGCGCATTGATGGAGGCGAGCTGTCGCTGGCGGACTTTCGGGGAGAGCGGGTGCTATTGGTGTTTTCCGATCCCGACTGCGGACCCTGTGATGAACTGGCTCCCCGATTACAAGAGATTCACGTGCAGCAGACAGAACTTCAGGTGCTCGTGGTGAGCCGGCGCGATGTCGAAACAATCGCGCCAAGGCGACCACGCTCGGGCTGACTTTTCCCATCGTGCTGCAGAAGCAGTGGGAAGTCTCGCTCCAGTATGCGATGTTCGCCACGCCCATCGGATACCTGATCGACGAGCAAGGAATCCTGGCAAGCGACGTCGCCGTGGGAGTCGAGCCGATTCTGGCCCTGGCTGGCGAAGGCGTGCCTGAATCGTACGCCGGCGAGTCGTGGCTCTTCGGAGCGGAGAAAGCCTTGGCGATCTGAACTGGTTAATGACCTTACACATTATTTGAGGAAAAAAAGAGAGGTAACGATCATGGAACGTCTCGATGAGTTATCGAAGTTGCTGGCACGGTCGGTGTCGCGCCGCGAATCGCTGCGGAGCCTCGGGGTAGTTTTAGCCGGCACGGTATTTGGTTCTCTGGGGGTCGGCACCGCTTGGGCGGTCGGGCCGGACCGGTGCACCGCATTCTGCCGGTCGTGTCCGACCAAGAAGCGACGGAACCAATGCGTGGCGGCCTGCCGATCGTGCAACGGCAACACCAGCCGCCTTTGTGGAAGCTGCGGAAACTTCGTCTGTTGCCCCACCGGGTCGGCCTGTTGCAACGGGACGTGCACCTCGCTGAGTTCCGATCCGCACAACTGCGGCGCCTGCGGATATGCCTGCCCTGCGTCGGCCCCCATCTGTAACCAGGGAGCGTGCTACGATTGCCCGCCGGGCACTGACTTTAATTGGGATTCAAGGAACTGCGGCGGGTGCGGCATTGTATGCCCCGAGCAGTTTGCCTGCTCTTGGGGCGTCTGTGAAGGTATCTGTATCGGCTGCGGCTGAGACCGTTGCCCGGATCGCCGTCCACTGGGGTCTTTGTCGGGGGTTGAGCCAGATATCGACCCCGTTCCGTGTGGTGTTGAAGAAAAATAAGTGCCCGGTGAGGCTTACCGCGAAGCAAGCTCCTCACCGGCCCGGCATCTCCTCGGCGCTCGGTTTGCACGCGGGGGCGATGACTTTTTTACCGCAGGCCAGAAACCGGAAACACACTTATGACAAATTATCGCACCGCTAGTTGCGTGGTCGCGTTTGCGGCGTTCACCGTATCGATTACGACCGCCGCGCACGCCGCTTCGTACACTGTCACCGACTTGGGAACGCTCGGCGGATCAGAAAGTTTTGGCAGTGGCCTCAACGCGGGCGGCCAGGTGGCCGGGGCCTCCTACGCGACTGGAGACGCCGCTTACCATACGTTTCTCTGGAAACCCACCTCACCTAATGGCGCAAGCAGCACAAAGACCGACCTCTTAACGCTCGGTGGAACGCAAAGCTTTGGGAACGGCCTCAACGCCAGCGGCCAGGTGACGGGCGAGTCCTTCACCGTGGGAGATGAGGCCACGCACGCATTTCTGTGGAAACCAACAACGCCGGGCGGCACCAGCGGCACGATGTTCAACCTGGGAACGCTCGGTGGAACCGACAGCCACGGCTACGGCATCAACGCCACCGGTCAGATAACGGGCGATTCTGACAGAACCGGAGACTCGACCACGCACGCATTTCTGTGGAAACCGTCGACGCCTAACGGCACGAGCGGCACGATGTACGACTTGGGATCGCTTGGTGGAACCGAAAGCGACGGGGGCGCGATCAATGTCAGCGGTCAGGTGTCAGGCTCATCCCTTACAACCGGTGACGAGGCCTACCACGCATTTCTGTGGAAACCAACGACGCCCAACGGCACCAGCGGCACGATGCACGATCTCTTGACACTTGGCGGAACCGAGAGTTTTGGAGGCACCCTCAACGCGAGCGGCCAAGTGGCTGGCTTCTCCTACACGACTGGAGACGCGGCCTATCATGCCTTCCTATGGACGCCAACGACGCCTAACGGCACGAGCGGCACGATGCAGGACCTGACAACACTGGGTGGACTCAACAGCTACAGCTACAACGTCGGTACCGGCGGTCAGGTAGTCGGCGCGTCCGAAGTCGCAGCAAATGTTTCAAGTAATGAGCACGCGTTTCTGTACACGAGCGGCAGCGGCATAGTGGATCTGAATACGTTGATCGACCCGCTCTCGGGCTGGGAGTTATTGGACGCAGCCGACATCAACGACATAGGGCAGATCACCGGACAGGGGCTGATCGGTGGCCAGTACCACGCGTATTTACTCACACCAATTCCTATTCCTGGCGACTACAACAACAATGGCGCTGTCGACGCGGCCGACTACGTGCTGTGGCGGAAGACCGACGGCAGCCCCGCTGGTTACAACTGTGGCGCACCCACTTCGGCCAACCGCCCGGCAACGGCGCGTCGTTACCCTCCGCCGCGTCGCTGTCCGCCACCGTACCCGAGCCGGCAAGCGCACTGATGTTGCTCGTCGGTTTGTTGGTTATGTGCCTCGCCGAGGCGCGGCCGAGTCATAAACTCGTCAACGCGTGACACACCGCAACTAACGACCCGTTCTGAGACGGACGATTATTCTCAAGTACTCGTCCGTTTGATGGCACGGCTAGAACGTCTCGGAAACTCATCTCCGCGCCTCGGTCTGCGACTCGGTGTTCATTCTGACCGCAATTCGCGTCATCAATCCAACGGTTTTCAGCACCGAATTCAAGCCAACCCACCGCATAGTCGGCGGCGGCTTGTAAGGGCCCACCTTTTAGCCTAGACTCCTCTCGCGGCTCTGGTTGAAGACTCTGGTCTTCGAACCGTTCAGGATGCGACCGCTTTCTGGTCTCTGCCGCACCCTGACGCCCTGGTCTCAAGACCAAGAAATCGTGTCAGGTATCAACGCTAATGAAACTCCGAATCAGCGTCTCCGCGTGTCTCCTAGCCGTCGCCGTCCTTTTCCCCACCTCGGCCGCCAAGGCCACAACGGTCTACGCGTCCGGCAACAACGACAATGTTTTAACGTATAGTCCACCCGGTCCAGTAAACCTCTTTGCGCAATTGCCCCTGTTCACAAACGTGGAGGGGCTGGCGTTTGACTCCTTCGGTAACCTTTTTGTGGCGGGTGGTGGCGACGTTCACAAGGTTACGCCCGGCGGTGCCGTCAGTTTCTTTGCAACGCTACCTTCCACGCCGGAGGCTACGGAATGGCCATCGATCAGGCGAACAACCTGTACGTCGCGGATGCTTTCATCCATCAAATCAGCAAGATCGATCCAGCCGGGACGGTCAGCTTCTTTGCGGATCTTGGTTCATCAGGTCCCACGGGTCTGACCCTCGACGACAATGGCAATGTTTATGCCTGCACGGCGAAAACCATCACCAAGATAACTCCCGACGGCGGAACACTGAGCACTTATGCGACGCTGCCTTTCGGCTCCAATAACACGTACGGCTTGGCGTTTGATACCGACGGCTATCTGTATGCCTCAGATTTCTTCGCGACTTCGATCTATAAGATCAATCCCGGTGGCGGTTCGTATAGTAACTTCGGGACAATCTCAGGCGCAAAAGGGCTGACCTTCGACGCCAACGGAAACCTCTACGCCGCGAATCCGAATGCCGATTTGATCTACAAAATCACTCCCGACGGGACGACGACCGTCTTCGCGAACAATGTGGGCAATCCGCGATACCTTGCGTTTCGGCCCAGTACGGTACCCGAGCCGTCATCGATCGTGTTATTCGGCCTCGGCCTGGCTGGTTCGCTAACGCTTTTCCTTCGTCGTAAAAGCCAAGGCTTGCCGCCGCAGAGAATCGAAACGGGGGCGTTCTAATCAGGTACAAGCGGCAAATGACGTGCGGGCCGCCGTCGCATTAGGCCATCCGTTTTCTTGGACTCCGAGTAAAGGACCGTTTTTGAAACGGGCACGATGGACGCCTCCTAGCTTTTGCTTCAACGAAGCGAGGCGGCGTTTTTCCAAGTAGCAGGGGCTCACTGATTCCAGCCCCCTGAAGCGTGCCTTCAGGTAGTGACTACGCGGAAAACATCCCTGAGAGTGAAGTCGGTCGAAATTTGGCCTCCGCATTTGCGTCCTAACGCACGCAAACGAGTCCACTCGACTCGGAACACCTGGCGCCAAGACCAGGGTTCCAAATCGCCACACACCCATCGGCAGCTACCGGAGACCTGTTCAGCGAAAGGCGCATCGGATAAAACACTCTGCGTTATGTAATGTGACGTCTTAGCCAGAAAGCACTTGGCTAGATCGGCACTTCATGGTTCGCCGATTCCTTCGTGGTTCTTCGACGCTTGTCATAGACCTGGGTAATCGTAACATGACGGCTGGGCAGTCCCTAGACCTCGCGAATGTCCAAGGGCGCTTCCAAGTAGAGCGTCGCTGTCGTCACCCGTCCTCAGAGGCGGCGATGCCCAATCGCGACGCGTCGGGGCCGATGCGGCGGCCTCAAGAACATGCTTAGGTGAGGACACCCAAGCCGCCACGGACCTCAGCTCTACTGTGTAAGGTGCACACGGCCGGTTCGTCTGACGTGGTACGACATGTTGGATTCTCCGTAATCGGGAAAGTAAAGGTCTGGACCTGAACTTTCCCTCACAGCAATCCAAGCTGCCGATCCTCCAGAAGAAGTATTTTGGGGATCTAAAGCGTCATACCAGGGCGTGAAATTTGTCGGATAGGTCTGACCTGGTTAAGCGTGCATAACATCCAGATCGCCGCAGGAAACAGCTGGCTTGCGCGCGGCCGCCAACACAATAATGCCGATTTTCGGCGATTGCTAATCCTCTTCAATCATATCGCTCGCACTACCAAGGCGGAGCTTCTAACTCGGATTGAAGACGCCGCTCGAAGTGCGCAACGGCATGGCGGCCGAAGATGCCAGATGGCATCCGGCCCTGGACCAGCTGGGGAAGAATAAGCTCGTCGTCGGCAGCGATGGGGCCCAGCTCGAGATCCTCATCGGTCCCCACGTCCAAACCCTCCTGCCACAGAGCTGGGCGGATGGTGTGCAAAGGGAGTGGGTGTCAGGCGATAAGCTCCTGCCGGACGAGGCCGCTCCCATTCCCGAGGATGTATTAAGGAAGCTTGGTTGTGACTTGGTTGGTTCTATGCCCAGTAGTGCTGAGCCAGCTCAGCTGTTTACAGATAGTAATCCTACTTCAGTAGTATCTGTAATATCTGGTGGCCGTTCACGGGGGATTCGGCAGTAGGGATGGTGATGCTTGGCTTTTGAAGTGAGCGACGATCGATTGATAGAGGAAGTCGAACGCCGAGCGGCCCTGTTCGGCGCAGGTGGCGAGCACGGTCCAGATGCGTTCGCACCAGCGGCGGCCGGCCTTGCCGCGAGTCCCCTGGGTGATTTTGCGGTCGATCACCACAAAGCGGAACCGTTGCTCGATGGCGTTATTGGTTGGCTCCACACCGGGAGTCTCCAGGAAGCGAAAGTAGTGCTCGGCGTGTCGACGAAACCGCTGGGCAATATTCTCTGCTTCACTTCGGCACGGCGGACGCCGCGCCACCTTGAGTACGGCCCGTTTGGCCCGCTCCGAGTCGCGCTGCCAGCGTTCGGCCGGCATCTGGTCACGGCGGTGCCAGAGGCGGAAGAGGTGCTTGATCGTCGCCAACAGTTTCTCGCCGAAACGGCGCGTCGGCGCGCTGGACAGGGTCACGAGGAATTTTACGTCCCGGATCAGATGCGCCGAGCAGAACTGCATGGTCGCTTGGGTGTCGTCGAGGAACTTGCGGTACGCGCTATGGTAGTCGCAGCCGACAACGCCTGGGAAACTTTCGCCCAGGAACTCCTTCAGCACGTCCGAACTTCTCGCCGTGTCGATGTGGAACAAGGTACATCCTTGCCGCCCTGGCGCATGGAAGCCCCAGACCCAAAGACGCTGGCCGTTTTCGGGGTGGCTCGTTTCATCGACGTGGACCACGGCCCGGCCCGGCAGGGCAGCCTCGACTTGTGCGTAGCTCGCCGCCAAGGCCGCGCTGGCCTTGCGGACGATCTTGGCCAATTGTCCGGTGGAGATCGGCAGGTCGAGCACGTCGGCCAGGAAGGTTTCGATCACCCGGTAGCTCATGTGGCACGCGCCCTTCTGGTACGCGACCAGCGCCGAGAGCCGCGGACCCACCAGCCCAGCACGCGACACTCCGTCGGGAAGCGGTGCCGCCGAGACCTTGCCTGTGGGGCGGTGAAGATACAACCGCGCACGATGCTCGGTCACTTCGAAAAGCTTTTCGACCAGTTCCACTTGTTGAATCGTCTGGAACTCGTCGAGCGGTTTCCAATCCGACGTCAGCGACGATTCCGGCCACTCGTAGATCCAGGCGGCATCGACCTCCTCCGGCGGAAAGGGTGCCCGCTCGTGCCGCTGGTGGCCCGGTTGACCACCCAGCCGTCGCTTCCGCTTTCGTCCCCCAGCGGCCTGGACCGCCGGTGGCGGCGGCTTGACGATGTCGCTCGAAGGTGGCTTCGAAGAGGTCGACGAATCCTTCCGGGCCGCCGCCAACTGTTTCTCCAGCTCCACGATTCTCGCCAATGCCTCGGCCAGCAACCGCTCCAGTTCGGCCACCCGCCGAGCCAGGCGTTCGCAGTTCGGGCATGTCTTCCGTCGCGCTCCCATGACGCGACAACCTAAATCAAGAGGCCAAATTCCACCTATAGCAATTTGAAAAACCGTGAACGGCTACAATATCTGTAGTATCTGTAAACAACACAGATCCACCCACAGCACAGAGAATCCAAGCAGCCATAGATCGCTGTATTGTCCGGGCTTCAGGCACCACCAACGACAAAATCCTCTCCCTGGCGATTGCCCTCAAAGGCCTGCCGGAATTGGCCGAAACGATGGGCGAGGAGCTCCAGCCCTATATCCGCCACTGGTACGAACAGTCCCTGCCCCACATGCAGGAGCAGGATTGGCAGCTGGTTTGGGAGCGGTGGTTGTATTTATGGCTGTGGGCCAACCCGGGTCATGACCTGGTGCGGTTGGCATTTGCGGCGGCCCAAAAGGAGCCGCTACCAGAGTGTGCTCATCAATATCCGGTCCAGTCCATGCGGCAGCTGCTGGCCCTGTGCTGCAACTTGCAGCGCCATCATGCCGATGAGCGCGGGGCGTGGTACCTGTCCTGCCGTTCTGCAGGCGAAGTGCTGGGCATCAGCCATGTGCTGGCGGCCAGGCTACTGAAGATGCTGGTCAAGGACGGGGTGTTGGAGCTGATTGAGCCTAGCTTAACCGTGAGGGCCACGCGCTACCGGTACTTGGGAGACCTGAGCCTGGATGTGACCACGAACACTACCGCGCCACCCTCATAGCTCCCAGGCGGCCTCAGGAAGGCATGTTGGTTGGCGCCGAGACTTCGGAATCCCGTATTGAGCGCCGGCTGTCTGCGGGGCTCCTGGGGCTTCTGGCGTGGTACATATACAGGTGCCCATGACTATTTATTATAGGTGGGCATTCAGCCAGATTCGAGGCATTGAAGGAGTTTGGTGGCGCGTGATTGAGAAGCTGAGGGAGTAGCTGCTAAGCCCATCGCGATCTCGCTTGTTCCCCAGATCATTCCCAGCCTCAGCTCTTCTTTAACTCCACCGCTTACTATTGGCGGCATTTGGCCGCTGCGCGAGAATCGGAAGTAACAAGTAATGTGGAAACGAAGGCTATGGATCCGAACGTCAGTGCATTTTTAGAAGTGGTTCATTGCCGCCCCGAGGAGGTTCGAGATATTCCGGCGGGCCGGCTACAGTTAGGGTCTGCTAACCCATCGCGCGAGGAGCGGCGATCTCGTTGGGGGAGACCCAGATCTATTTCGGCAAACATGCGGGCCAGAGGCTGAAGGACGTGCCCCGGGAGTATCTGGAGTGGGCGCTCGACCAGAAACCAGCCACTAAACCATTTCGCAAGTTTCAGCGGACGGTGCGGAAGTATTTGGGGAAGTCCAAGCCGCGGTTTCGGCGTCGGAAGGGCCGGAGTACAGATACCGGCTTTATCGATCCGCTGACGCGGGAGTTTTTGGAGATTGTGAGGAGTGGGTGAGGTGGGTGGGCCCGAGGCGCGTGTAGTGGAGTGAAAATCGTCAATGCACAGAACACTGATGACGGAGCGCGGCGAATATTTATCTATCATGGGCAGGCGATTAAGAAACTATCATTGATGCAGCTCAGTGCGATGAAATTACTTTGGCGACGAAGCGAGACCGCGACTTAACCGCCTTATGCACTGATCTCGTCTAAGATCCCATCCAACGCCAACTAAAGTCAGGAGAAGGTAAGTCGCTGGCTAGGGGGCTGCTATGTTGGCCACCAACCCGCTGCAGCTAGTTTGGCCGAAGTTAGAGCGCCAATCATCGTACTTTGCTACGTCGCTGCCGAAATTCTTTTTCCAGAAAACATAATCGGCAGCGTCGATCAAACTGTCGAGTAGTTTCCGCGGGCTGGGGTGACCAATGATGGGGTTAGATCGGCTCGCAGTGCGTCGTCGTAGGAGGTGTCGAAGACACATTCACGTTCTTCGACTGAATTATGGCGTCCGATTGCGTCATCGGTGCTGGACCTGGCTCCTCTAATACCTTCAACGGCCAATAGCAATAGATCATCGTTTGGCAACATCGTTGGACTAAAGGCAAGCTGGCCGGATAGAGCATTAGGGATTGCGCTGCTCGCCGCTGACCCCGCCGCAAAGGCAGCGAACAGGTTGTCGTTCACAGCCGGGGAGATCGGTTCAACGGTTGGCTTGTGAATCGAAACGCTAGAGTCATTGCTAATAATTAGCGTGGGAAGTTCAATCGCCGTCGATTCACTCGCACCCGAACCGTTGGATATGGCACCAAAGTTTGTGCGCCAAACACCGTAATCAGCCAGAGTGATTTGCCCGTCGCCATTTCCGTCAGCGCCGCTGTAGGGAGGAAGCCCTGTCTGCCCGAGCGACTTTCTCCACAAAACATAGTCAGCCGCATCAACGACCTGATCGCCAGTGTAATCGCCGGGAAGCGCGGGAGGTTGGGCGGGGGTGATTTGCCAAGTAAAGGTGACTGAGGCGGAGTACAATCCGTCAGTGGCGATAAGAGTCACTTCATATGGCGAGCCGCTGGCCGCCTCGGCGGGGACAGTGCCGTAGAGGAAGGCTCGTCCCGTGCCAATCAAATAAGCGGGGTCATACGCGAACGTTAGACCCAGCGGCGAGCCTTGAACCGTAAACTGCAGCGGCAACGAAATCGAGGAAGTTGCGTCGGCCGAGAAGAAGACATAATCGCCGACCGCGTTGGATCGGTCGACGGGTGTCGGGAACGTAATCTGATCGGTCACGCCCGTCTGCAGCACGGTCCACGTAATGGCACTATATTTCGTGCTGAAACCGTCATCAAAAGTTACTTGAACATAGTACGGCGATTGCGTATCGGCGTTGCCGGCCAACGTGCCGCTGATTTGTCCTGTGGCCGTATCAAGCACAATCCCACTGGGTAAGCCCGTGGCCGAATAGGTTAGTGTGCCACCGGACGTGGTGGTTGCGTTCAAGTTGAAGTCGACGACGTCGCCGTCGTGGTTTAACTGCACGACTGGCGTCGACGTAAGCTGAATGCCAGACGCGATCATCTGGAACGCAACATCGGCCGTTTCGATTCCGTCATCGGCGTGGACATGGACCTCGTACGGGCCCTGCGTCGAGGCGCCGGCCAGAACGGTACCGCTAATCACGCCGGTGTTCGGATCGAATGAGAGACCGGCGGGTAAGCCCGTGACAGTCACCACGGGAGTTCGATTCAAACTATCGTTCACGGAAATCGGATCGAAGCTGACGGGGACCGTTTCGTCAACGTTGACTGGATGAGGAAACAATGGCTCATAGTACGGTATGTAAATATAGATCGCGCTAAAGATATCCCATTCGATCGTCCACTCGCGAGTATATAAACCGTTGGTAGCCGAAAGCAGCGTGCTGTAAGATGAGCCGGCATAACTGCCGTATGGAATCGTGCCGGCGATGAGGCCAGTTGCGGGGTTGAGAGACAAACCTGGGGGCAAATTCGCTGCGCCGTAGGTTGTGGTGCCAGAGGGCGGCTGGCCGCCGAGATAATTCGCAAGGTTCAACGTGACGCCCTCGCCATCGGAGTTTTGGATAAGGGACTGCGGGTTCCAATCAAGCGGAAAATTGGGGTACGTATCCAAGCCATTCAAATTCTTGAAAAAAAACTGCAGAATATCGCGATACGCTACGGTTGTGCCAGTTTTCCAAAATGCCTGAAATCCAACGCCAGACAAATCGTAATTGATCGTAAGATCGCCAATCTGCGTTTGTGTGCTTGCGATCAACCAATTCGGCGAAGTACCAACTCTGCTACGGTCGTCAATGTTGAGACTTTGGTAACCGTTTTCGCCGAGTAGATTAATTGTTCCGTGCACATTGCTCAGGTTTTGAACTCCACCAGCCCCATCGGTACCCACATTGATTTGGGCACTGAAGGTCGAAGTGTTGAGGCCGGTATACGCATTTGTGACTAAATCGGTTGAGTTGATCGTGCCCGTGTTCGTCAGCACATTGATGCGATGTGTGATCGAAACCAGTTGATTCGTTGGAAAATTAATATCGTACGAAACATTCAGCGTACCGGAGTTTCCCAAAACATTGATGTCGTCGACATCGCCAGTCCATCCTGCCGACCTCGAAATCGATAGCGTGCCTGCATTCGCGTTGACATCTACGGTCATCGGGAGTGCGCCCGGCTGAAGGTCGATCGCTAGGTCACCCCCATTGGCCTCGATCACGAAATTACGCGGCGTCGCGTTTCCAAAATCGATGTCTGTAAATGGATTTGTGGATAGGTCGAAGGCTCTGGGCTCCGGGCCAAAACTTGCGTAGGGAATGTAACTGGCGTAGCTGAATCCGCCAATGTTCACGTTGACCGACTGAGGCGCGGTCGGACGATTGATGATCGTCTGAATGAACTGCACGGGCGACCCGAAGGTGAGATTGTCATTGGCGCCGAAGAAGACTGATGTGGTGTAGTGGGCAGATGAGGTGGATGAAGACCGATAGAGGCCGGTGATTCCAACGGGAATGAAATCCTGGAACACGACGTCGGTGTAGTAGTCTAGTTGGACCGAGTTGTCGGTGAGCGTAGCAGTGTTATAGACAAGGTTACTATCAAAAACTTGGACCGTCAGCTCATTCTGACTGGCCGTATCTGTATCGTTGACCGTGACATTGACGAATGACCCAACGCCCAAGGTCACGTAGTAAGTGTCGCTTGCCCCGCCGCCATTAAGCTCGATCGCGCTGTTGAAGTTATCGTCGATTGAGAACGGTATCGTTTCGGCGCAACCGTTCGTGCCGAAATAACGCGAAATGTAATAAACCGGGTTGGGGAAGCGGCTCGGGAGAGCTATGCCGTAATTTGTAAATGGGTGGAAAACGTTGTATTCATCGTAGCCAAATTTCGGCACCGTAAAGTGGTTCTTCTGATCGTAGTAACTGCCGGTCGTATAGACGTTGAAATCATCGGGCGCAGTTGGTGCCGCCGAATATGAGATGCGCACCGCCGGAAATCGAGAAGTCGATATTCAGTTCCGAAGTGTCGCCGAGCGTAACGGTCGAGCCGCTTGTGGCAAGAATGTTGACATTCTGAATACCATGCGCGGTGGCAGAAAGGCCTGCATTGGCCTCGACGGCCAAGGCTTTGTACGTCGGATCGTACTTATCGGGAATGGTTGAATTTTCGAAGGTGACGTTCTCATCAGCTGGCACTCGGACGACCAGACTGCTCTGGCCGAAGGGACCGCCGTCGATTTGATACGTGGCTGGCACACCGTCGAACGACGGGCTCATGCTGAACGTGTTGACCCACGTGCCGCCGATCATTTCGTACGCGCCGGCACCCGCAGCAAAGAAGCTGTTGCTGCCGGGGCCGCCGAACATGAGACCGCCGTGGCTGGCCGTCATCGTGGCGCCAATAATGCCGGTAGGGTCGGCCGGTGCGATCGCGGTGTCGATCGTTGAGTTAATGAGGCCGATGCCGGCGGCGTCGTAGCCAGACTCGTCGCCAAAATGTTGTTTGGCCTGGTCGATCCGCTCAGCAGGAATAAAGTTGCCAAACTCCATCGTGCCACCGGTCAGAGTATTGGAACCGTATCCGCCGGCCAATAGCGCCGTGGCGTGCGAGCCGTCGCTGGCTTCGGTGTATTTGTAAACGACGTTTTTTCCACCAGCCAGAACGACCCCCGGCTTCGTCTGAGCGGGCGCCGGATCGATTGCACCTTCATCGGCGAACATTCGGAACGGATCGATGATGTTGAGCGACACTCCGTCGGGCACCACGCCATTCACGCCGAGCAAGTTGTAGTAGTTCGTATTTGCATCATCTTTGCGCTCGATGTAGAGATCGATCTCACCTGGGTAGTCAACGCGAATGCCGTCGCCCACGAATGTTCCGGCGCTCGTAATGGAAAAATCATGAAACGGTTGCACCGTGACGGAAGCCCCAGGCGTCATCTTGCTGGGGTCTAAAAGCAACGTGTGCTGGTTGGTCACGTCGATGACAACAAGGGGCAGGCCGAGATCCGGTGGCGGCGGCGGATCGAAATTAATGAGCTCGTCGTAGCCCAAGTTGTAACTGAATAGCGTGATGTCCGGTCCGATGGGGTCCGGAATTGTGAGCTCGATTTGTGCCGAGGCGTACACTTTGCCAGACAGTTTGAAGACTTTGCTGTTGCCGGCAAGGTTGCTGATCATCGAGTCGAGCACCACGTGCGTTGAATTATCGGTGCTCACCAACTCGACACTCAGGTTCGCATAGATTCCTCCTGATAAAGTTACGACTGCTGAGCCGGAGACCTCGGCAAATCCTTGCAAGTAAAGCCCCGTCATTTTGGGCGACGGCACATTGGGGATCGGGGCATCCGTCGTATCGACACTGTTGTCGAAGTAGAAACCGTGCAGCAGATCCTGGGCCTTGTGTTGCGGATCCTGCACGAATTTCGTGAGGCCGGCCGTGTCGTAGCCCATCGTGAAATCGGCGTCGAACACGATGCCGGCCGTGAGAAACACCCCGAACAAATCCTTGATGCCGAAGCCAATGCTCGGAGCGAGTTCGAAGTGCTCGCGGCCGGTGCTGAACGAAAACATCGTCTGCGTTTGACCGGTGAGGATTCCGCCGATCACCGGACCCGGGTTTTCGAACAGCGGGAACTGGAAGCCGGCCGTCGACGTGAAGCCCGTATAGCTGGCAACCGTTTGCAGCGTGTCTTTGACGTCATTGAGCACGGGGCTATTAAAGATGTCGTCGATGACGCCGCTGAGCTGGCTCGTGTCGAAATTGAAGCCGCCGGCCAATTGCCCGTCGCCCGTCAGCGAAGTGCCGCCCAGATTGATATCGCCGAATACAATCACCGCGCCGCCGGTGTTGCCCGCAAGGTCGATCGCATTGACGGCCTTTATGATATGGATCATCAGATCGAAACGATCTTGCTGATCTTGCGAAAAACCGGCGCCCTGAAGCATCAGATCGCCCACCGTTTCGCCGCCGTCGAACGCGCTGAGAATCGGAACCGGGGTATCGAACACATCGATAAACGGCTGTAGCGGCCTGGTGAACTTCTGCACCGTCGTCACGATGTCACCCATGAAGCCGTGCAGAAAACTGTCGGCATCGAGGCCGAAATTCTTCAACGCGATCGTCGGCGTCTGCAGCGTGTTGTTCGCCGCGTTAATGCTCCAATCAACTTGCAGATCGGTAAAGAACTTCGGATTAAACGACGCGTTCAAGGCCGGGTCGACGAAGCTCAGCGATAGGCCTAGCCGGATGTGCGCATCGCCCGAAAAGTGAGGCGATACGCCATTGCTGTTGTCGAACGCGAATGCCAGGTGCCCGTTGAAGTTTGACCCTTGGTCCACGACATGCGTGTACAAAAACCCGTTTAAGCTCGCCGTCGCCTGGAAGCCGGGCAGCGACAGGCCGAAGCCGAGGTCCAGATTCGTGTTTGCCGCGTCGAGCGTAACGGACGTGCCGTTATAGTCGAAGCCGATTTTGAGCGTTGGGCTAATTGAAGCGGTGACGCCGCCGGAGGATGAAAATTGCAGAAAGGCGTCTAAGCCCAGGTCGAACGTGAAAGTGTGCGCAATCGTTGGAAGCGGAATCGCCAATTGATGGTGGCCGCTCGTGAGATTTTGCGTTTGCGCGTCGATGCTCGCCAGCGAATTCTGCAGAATCGTGCTGATTTCCGCCACGCTGTCGAACTGGTGACCGACCAGCGGCAAGCGCGTGGCCACGTCGAGCGCCGTGTTGATCGCGTTTTGATAAGGAGTGATCTCGTTGACCAAATCTTGAGCGACGCTCAACATCGCCCGTTCTTCGAGCACCTCGAACGCCGCGCGGCGAAAGCGCCTGTCGCGGCTGACTAATCTTCTTTTAAGGGTGCGGCCTGGAGATGACTGGAATAGCTGCCGCCAGCCAGTAGTGAGGCGAAGCATATAATGAAAGCCACCGCGGACGTAAACCGCTCAATGAAGACGTCGAGCGTGATCGTCTCGCGGGGATTATACCACCAGTCAGGTTTTTTGATACGGCTTGGCCTCCGAGAATTCCAACCTATTGACTGGCGTTCTTCGAAGGGACAGACAGAGCATTAGGCAACCAGCAGAAAATGATCTACCTGTAATCGGGGAATTGCTGCTATGAAGCTCTTTCCAGAGGAGGATAGGTGAAGCCACTGTCTCAGGGAAGAGGTCATGTTGAGCGAATTGACGGCATCGGTGCGAGAGACGATTAAGTCGGGGGCGCGCAAGCTGACGGGATATCAGCGTCGTCAATTCCAAGCGGAAGTTGCCCTTCGGTATTGCCAGGGGAGTGCCCGTCAAGCGGAACGGATCTTCGGTTGAGGACGGGCCGCGGTGCATACCGGGCTGAATGAGTTGCGCAGTGGGATTCGTTGCGTCGACAACTTCTCGGACCGCGGCCGACATAAGACCGAAGCGCAAGATCCGGCGTTGGTAGAGCAGATTCAAGCGATTGTGGAGCCGGAATGCCAGGCGGATCCGAAATTTCAAACCCCGCTGGCATTCACACGGATGACGGCCAAAGCGGTGCGTGAAAAACTCCTGGCCCAGGCGAGCCCGCCACAACACGTGCCCGCCGAGCGTACCCTGCATGACATCCTCCATCGCTTGGGCTATTGCCTGCGGCGGGTCCGCAAGGTCGAGCCTCAAAAAAACTTCCTGAAACCGATGCCATCTTCGAGAACCTGAAGCAGGTTCATACGCGAGCCGCGCAGGAACCAGAAACGCTGCGCCTTTCCTTGGACACCAAGGCCAAGGTGAAAATCGGCGAGTTTTCACGGGGCGGCGTGGCCCGCGGCAAACAAGCCGTGAGAGCGGCTGATCACGACATGCACCCGGACGCGGTGCTGGCGCCGGCCGGCATCCTGGAGGTCGACACCCGTCAACTGAGCGTGATCTTTGGGACGTCTCGCGACACCAGCGACTTTGTCGCGGACGCTCTGGAACTGTGGTGGAGTCACCGGCAGGCCGCGCATCCCGGCGTGCGTCGGCTGGTGATCGATCTGGCCAATGGTCCGGAAATCGCCAGTTCCCGCACGCAGTTCATGAAGCGGCTGGTCGAGTTCTCGGATCGATCTCAGTTGACGCTCGAATTGACTTACTATCCTCCCTACCACAGCAAGTACAATCCGATTGAACGTTGCTGGGGCATCTTGGAAAACCACTGGAACGGCGCGCTGCTGACCTCCATCCAAACCGCGTTGGAATGGGCGAAGACCATGACCTGGCACGGCGTGGCTCCGTTCGTGCACCTACTCGACCGCGTCTACGAAACCGGCGTGCGATTGACCAAGTCTGCATTCCGGCAAATCGCCACTCGACTCGAGCGTTCCGCCACACTTCCCAAGTGGAGCGTCGTGATCAAACCTAATTCCGGGTAGGCTATTACCCGCGGGCTGCCTTAGTCTTTGTAATTCTCAATTTGGGACGGCAGTGGCTAAGCGCAAAATGGCTGACAGTGCCTGTTAATTGACCAAAGCGTAACCCTTTGCGGGGCAAAGGGGATTGTAGTTATGACTTCATTTTACCCACGACGATTAGCCCCCAGCAGAAGCTAGGTGCCAGACTACGCCTCCAGTGTCGGGCGCAATCGATGCAGCACCTCCATGTGGGGGCCGAGTAGGTGCGCGTAAGTAAGTCTGCAGCGACTCGTATCATTTACAATATTAAGCAACGTATCGAAAGGGGAGCGACGTTCCACGATGTCATTCTGAGTAAGCGCACTCCATGTAATCGCCCCCCACACCTCCTCACCTCCCTCCTAACACCCAGCGCCCAGGCCAGACTCAAACCAGTCTCCTTGCCTCCTCCAACTCACCCAGCAGCCCTCCTAGAAGCTCACAGCCGGCTCGTAGCCTAGTCTTCGACGCTCCTCATCGGGTGCTCCCAACAACAGTCTCTAGCGCACGCCCGTTCATGGTTGTTCTTGGCCGAAGGAACTCGATTTGTTATATTCGAGGTATTGATAGCAAGAAGCCATCATTTGGATTCTACAGGCAACGAGGAGGCCCTACTCATGCTCGACAATTTGTTTTCTGAAGACCGGATCTCGATTACACAGCTCGCCGAAGAGCTGGGTGTTAATTACAGCACCGCCAGGCGCTGGATCAAGCAAGGCTACCGGGGCCTACGGCTAGAGAGCTTCCGCATCGGTAAGAAGCGGTATTCCACCCGGCAAGCGGCGGCCCGCTTTATTGCAGCGGTTAATGGAGAGCCGGAGGTTCTCAGCGCCGCGATGTGAGCGCTTGTGTCTAAAAAGAGAGCCGGCACGCAGATGGGGTGACGTGCCGGCCCTAGATTCGATAACCGCTGACTACCGAGGTGTTCTCGGAAGCAGCGATTGTTCAGGGACCCCAACAGGAGAATGGATTAATGTTTATTTACCAGTTACCTATCGGAGTTTTTCGATGTCCACGACTGATACATCTATCAGCAATGTTACTTTAAATCCTAGCGCAACAAGCGTTTTCTCGTCAACTGCAGCTCCCGGCGAAGCGGAGCCCTTCAATCCGTCCGGGGCCACGGAGTATCTAAACTCGCTGTATGGCTCATTAGCAAATCTCCGTGACGAGCTCCGTGATGCAGGTCGGAGTGAGAATGCGATTGCCGCCCGAATTCGTAAGTGTGAAGCGTCCTTCGATTTTCGGGCCGAAGCCACTGCTCTCCTGAATGGGGGAGAGGCGCCGGCCCAGCCCAAACCCCTGCCCATCATTCGCCTGCCAGGTGGCGACCAACCAATTTCTGACACGGCAGCGAAGCTGGGACGACAACTTGCGAACGCCCAAACGCACTTCGACAAGGGAGGGGCTGTAGTGCGAGCCGTAGCGGACGCAGCTGGTCGCATGACTTTGGCCGAGATTAGTCCTGCCGAGCTCGCCAGCGACTTGGAGGGCGTGGCCAAGCTGATGGCCAAAGATCGCAAAGGGGATATCAAGCTGGCCACCTGCAGCGAGGGGACTGCGAAGCTGATCTTGGCGTCACGCAACTTTGTGGAAGAGCTGCCGCCGTTACGTGTATTGTCCCGCTGCCCTGTGCTGGTGGAGCAAGAGGGTGAACTGCGGCTGGCGGTGGGCTACGATGCAATCAGCGGCATCTTGGCCCAGGGCGAAGCACCCATGGAGATGATGGTGGAGGAAGCAGTCCAGCTGTTCGATGAACTCCTGGCCGACTTCCAATTTGCGACTCCCTCGGATCGGTCGCGGGCACTGGCGGCAATAATTACGCCTGCCCTCATCATGGGGAATTTACTGCCGGGACGTGCTGCCCTGGATCTGGGGGAGGCCGATGATTCTCAGTCCGGCAAGGGTTATCGCCACAAGCTAACTGCCGCCATCTACGGTCAAACACTCTCGACTGTGGTGCAGCAGCGTTCGGGAGTGGGTTCGATGGAAGAGGCCTTTGATCGAGCGTTAATTGCCGGCAAGATATTCATCTCGCTCGATAATGTGCGGGGTAGGATCGATAGCCCGAAGATCGAAAGCTTCTTGACCGAGGACAGCTACAATGCCCGCTGCTCATTCAGCCGCAACTTGGAAATCGATCCCCGGCGGGTGTGTGTGATGTTCACCAGCAATAAAGCGGATGTGACCAAGGATCTGGCTAACCGCAGTTCCTGTGTGCGGATCATGAAGCAGCCGGATACATATCAGTACCGCCGGTATCCAGAAGGCGACATCTTGGATCGGGTCCGGGCCCAACAGCCCCGGTATCTGGGCGCCGTGTTTGCAGTTGTGCGGGCCTGGCATGCGGCCGGCAAACCCAGAACGGAAGACACTCGGCACGATTTCAAAGCCTGGGCCCAAACCTTGGACTGGATCGTGCAGAATTTATTGGGGGCGGCACCCTTGTTGGATGGCCATCGCGAGACGCAGCAGCGGATGACGAACCCAGCTCTCAACTGGCTCCGGGATGTAACCTTGGCTGTCGTGAGGCAAGGGAAGGCGAGTCAGTGGCTGATCGCGTCCGATATCCTCGACTGCATCGAGGAAGCTGGCGACATCGTGACCCCTGGCCTACGTGAGGGAGCCAACTTGGAAGACGATCTGGTTCGGCGGCAGGCCCTCTCGCAAATTGGCAAGCTCATGAAACGATGCTTCAGCGGGGGCGATACAGTCGAAGTAGATGGGCTAGGCATCGATCGCGAATATTACCGCGACGAGCTCTACCATGAACGCTTGAAATATGTGGTGTACCGACTGGGAGATCCCATGCCGGGTTTGCCGTTCTGATGTGACCCCGCAGATAAACCTCAAGACCCCGCAGATGACCCCGCAGATCGAGGCGCGAAACTCGGCTGCTGGGCTCGTGGACGGGGACTTTGCGGGCGTATCGGGCAGAATCGGCGAAGAACCCCGCAGACACCCCGCAGACACCCCGCAGATGACCCCGCAGATAAACCTCGAGACCCCGCAGATCCCGCAGATGGTTATGTATAGTTTAATGTTGAGCTTAGTGACTCATATGTAGAGTTCTATGTACTGTCTGCGGGGTCTGCGGGACTGGGGGATTCGTGCTATTTCGCTTCTTCTCGACGAAGTGTTGCGCGAGCACGAGCTAGTCCTCTTGGTGTCGAATCGATGCTGTTTGGATCTCAATACACAGCTACGTCTTTAAATCCTCGAAATGGCATCAAGGTGTCGAAGTGTGCGCGCTCTTCCCCGGCAACTATCACTCGCCAAACAGATAGTCGTCAGCCGGCGGCTCGGCCAGATGGCCGATGAGGGGCAGATGCGGCGGCTGGCCAGAGATCTTAGCCACCGCCACGGACGGTGCTTCATCTGGACAGGCGAGGATGCGGATCTGTTCAGCGAGATCAGAAACGACCTCAATGAGCGTATCGACCAGCAGCGCGATAACGGGTTTGGCGGTGGCTGGGGGCGTCTGTAGCCAGTCTCAAAGTGTCCCCGCCGGGACGCAAAGTGTCCCCGCCTGAGGCGGCAGTCGGCGCAACAAGCTGGCGGTGCGGCCGGCTGCCCTCTCTATTTGGGGACACTTGGGACAGTTGGGGACGCTTCAGAGGAGAAAGTGTCCCCGCGATTCGCTCTATTTTTATAGGTACTTTTTTACGCTGAGGACACTTGGGACAGTTGGGACACATTGTAAAAGAGTTATCCGGTAACTGGGTATTACCGTAGGTAAGAGGGGTTTACCGGGTGGGGAACAACAATAGGAACAAAGTGTCCCAAGCGTCCCCCGCGTCCCCCGGATGAACTCATTTTTCGTCGAGGTAGAGGTGCGCTGCAGCCCTGCCTCACCCACCGCCGGCGTAAGGTGCCCGCACGAGCTGGTCGCAATCGTGCTGAATCGTGCTGCTTGAATCGCAACACTCAGTTACGCCTTCAATTCCCCAAAACGCACATCAACTGTAGCGAGTGCGTTTTTCTCGCTGCCAGACCTTCGTCGAGCGTTGCCAGCCAACAGCGCAGTATCTGCGCTGCCCGCTACGACGTTGATTACTCACCAGCAAGCGGCTGCGTCAGGTGTTCAGCGAAACCAAGAATGATCTGCCGCACGCGTAGTCCGTCCTGCTCGCGCGACTAACAATCGGCGCGGAAGACAAAATGCTTTTTCGACGATGGTCCGCGTAGGCTTAAAAATGTCCGCGTAGGGTCCGCGAAGAATCTAAATTGTCAGTATAAAAACCCCTGTTTTTATAGGTCCGTCCGCGTAGTCCGCATAGATTCATAAAAAACTAAAAACGGTAACTTGGATTGTATTTGAGGAGTAAGTTGTGTGTTTCTACGCGGACTACGCGGAAAGGCGGGGCGGAGGGGCGGGTTGGCAAGCCGTCGCTGCCGTTCTACTCGCGCTGCTCCCAACGGTCGTCGTGAGGTGCCGAATTGACTTGTTTGTATCTTAGTGCCTGGTTTACCCGCCTGTTTCCCAAAGGTTCCGAAGCGAGTGCCCTCTTCCCCGGCAACTGTCATTCGCCAAACGACCGGTGTCAGCCGGCACCTGGGACAGATGATCGACGAAAAACAGATGTGGCGCCTGACCAAAGATCCCAGCCATACCTATGGACGGTGCTTTATTTGGACGAGCGAGGATGCAGATCCAGGAGCAACTCCAATGCTTGGACCACCCACTGGATGTCACCCGCTTCATCCGCCGGGATCGTTTCGACATCATCCGTATACGGGAGGGGCCGGTTGGCTTTGGTCATCACAGGTGCCCTCAGGATTTAGGTCGCGCTAGTCGTTGGTTACCGAAGACTCAGTAAGTGCAGCATCGTGACCCATGAGTTGATAGGCAACTGTTTTGCCAGCGACGCATCGAGACCCTGGCGTCGACAATCTTTGTACTCAGTCTTTCAATACGACCCACAAAGCATGAAGCAGGCCGGGCACGTAGACCAGCAGCGTGAGAATAATATTGAGAAACAAATGAAATCCGATGCCGTCCTTAAGTCCGACCGCCAATGGCGACAACAGAATAGCGATGATCACCAGAAGCAGTTTATTCATGCTTTGTGCCTTACACCGTTTTCGCTAAACCAGCGGACGATCAGAATTCCCTGGCAGTACGAGCGGTCACATCTTCATGACGTACCGCCTGGAGGACAAAGAGCTCCGAAGACATCAGCCTTCGTCAAACTGTCTTGGCTCGCGGTTCAAGTGGAATCGGAGGTGCTGCTTTTGTGAGAGACTTCGCTCACGATCTTGGTTTCCTTCGGACGAACAGGAGAAGGGGCTAGCCGGGGTCCAGGGGCGGTAATGAGCAACGTCGGTTAGGTCAGGTCACTCAACCTCGTCGACCTCGCCCGTCTCAATCAGAGCATTCGCCTCGTCGACCGTAAGTTCCCACCTGCCGATCGCATCGGCGCTGTCTTCATTCTCGCTGGCGTCCTCGGTGGGCCATAATATGCAGTCACCGGCGGCGGACTGGAGCCAGAGATAGGCGTTCTCGCCGGATTCGTTTTTCGCGGACAAAATCTCTTCGATTTTCGTAGTCATGGCGTTCAAGTGTCCGTTTAGTGGACGGAGCCAACCGGTACCGGTTGGCGATATCCGTGATCGTCAGTATATCTCCATTCGCGAGTCCAAACCAACTGCTGATTCCGTTTTGGTTCGCTACTTCTGTCGACAACACTCACCATAATGCCTTGGGGAACCTTCGCACAATGCTTAACTCGCGAAGAGCAAGTCGCGAGAGGTCGACCTTGATATTAACTGAGGTCTTTGACATGCGCAATGCCACACTGAACCACGCCGCTCGGCTCGACGCACGACTGGTCAAGTAAGACTCAACGGGGAGAAATCACGACGTTAGTCTTTGAGCACGAACGTCACAAGCATAGCGACGCGGTACTCGGATATCTTTCCGTTTTCGACTTTTACGGTCTGCTCTTTGATCCACGCGCCCTGGACTTCTTCGAGCGTTTTACACGATCGCTTGATACCGCCTTCGATGGCATCTTCAAAACTCTTTTTGGAGGAGGAGATAATTTCGGTGACTTTAGCAATAGACATTGCGACACCCTTTCTTTAGTGAATGGAAGAATCGTCAAGCGCCGTACTTCGCGAGGCGTTCGGTGTTATCCAGAATCAACCCAATCAGCACGAATGGATATCAAAGCCCTCGTCAAACTTGGTCGCCGCTTCATGTTCGGTGACCCGAGCGCCTATCCTAATCTGGTCACGCACCTGCGCCCAACTCCCCGGACGGTGAATCACGCACAACTATAACCGGCCCATCAGGAACAGAATAATGAGGATGATCAGGATTAACCCGACGATGCCGCCGCCCCCAGCAAGGATGTTGTTGCCGCTGCGGTAGCCGTAGCCGCCGCCGAACAGGGCGAGAAGCAAGATCACGACAAGGATCAGTACGAGAGGACTCATAAGTCACCCCTTTCGATGGTCTAAAACACGGTAAAGGTTGCCGCCGTGAACGCCACGGTAAGCGGCAGATTGCCTATACGGTACAAGCGAGGTCCTGTCTGACGCCGGAGCGTCCGTCCGGGGTCCTACTTGTCCTTTTCCTTCTCCAGCTTTCTCGTCAATTCCTCAATCTTCTTCTCTACTTCATCAAGGGTTTTCGAGAGGTCCTGTCTGATACTCTCGAACCTGCCCTGGCCTGCATCGTCGAGTTCCTTGATCTGTTGTTCAAGTCGGTCGTGCTTTTTTTCCAATTCACGGAGATCCGCTTGCACATGAGCCTTATCATCGCCGGTCAGCCCTTCGGAATTCTTCCAGAGACTGGCGATCCGGTCTTTCGTTGCTTTGGCTTTCTCGCCGACCGACTTGCTGAACGCTTCCTTGTCCTGCTTGAACTTCGCCGGATCAACTCGAACGTCAATCTTGCCTCCCTTAGTCAAGCTGAACCATCCCTGCCAGTAGCCCAGGGCACCGACGGCCACGACCAGCACCAAAACAACCAGCAGTAATCTCTTCATGTCTGCAAAACTCCTTGTACCGGAATCGTCAGGTGGAACCTGAACGAAGCCCGACAAGGACCAGGACGGTTCTTGCAGTCAACGCCAAGCCAACCACGATCGGATTGAACACGATTCATACGTCCTCCCCCTTTATTCCGTCGTCTTGCCGTCGAAATGCTCGTCGTCCGCCTCCGCTTCTTCACGGGTATGGTGGACGACGCCATCGAGATGATTGGGCGGCGCATAGAGCGTGTAGAGCTTCAGTGGAACACTGCCCGTATTGATGATGTTATGATTCGTACCAGCCGGGACGACTACTGCAAAACCTGCTCGGATCGCCGTCCGAACCCCATCAAGAATCGCTTCACCGGTCCCTTTCTCGACCCGAAAGAACTGGTCGAGCTTGTGGACTTCGGCCCCAATCTCTCCCTTGGGATTTAGCGACATCACGACGAGTTGGCAATTCTTCTCCGTGTAAAGCACCCGGCGGAACTCGTCATTCTTGACAGCGAGGTCCTCGATATCTTTCACAAAGCCTTTCATCACAATTCCTCTTTCAATTCTTGGGTCATGGAAGGAGCAGTAGCTGTCAATCAATTCCAACTGCGGCTCTTCTCCCCGTGCGACGCGCAATTATTTGATTTGGTTGGTCCACCACATCCGGCAACTGCAAACTTTGCGGCAATGGAGCCAGTTCGAAGCCGAACCCCCTCTTTCGTAGCGGCAGATAATCGTTTACGCCATCGAGTCTCGTACGCATTAAACCGCCCGACATCGGATGGGTCCGTCGCCACGCGCAATAGCGGGTGAACATCGACATGGCCATGCTGCCCGCGGACCTGCGCCAGCAACCTATGCATGCCGAATGTCACTTCGTCTCGCACGTTTCGCAAGCTGTGCCGGAACGAAATTAATCTGCGATAGCATTCGAACAGCAATTCCGACAACTGCTCGCGCGAGAAGTACGGATGTCGCCAAGTCAGGCACGTCGTATCAAACCGGTCGAGGTTTTTCTCGTTGATCAGTCCCTTAGCTAGGAAGTCGTCGTACTGCTCGGTGCCGGGAATCGGGCAGAGAATATAAAAGGACGCCCACGTCGGGCCCATCTCCTGCAGCGTCTCCAAGTGCTCGCTAATTGTTTGCGGTGTATCCTCCGGAAATCCGATGATGTTGGAAAAGTGCGAGCTGATCCCGTATTCGCGGCAGAGGCGGACAATATCGCGGTACATTTCCGGGCGGTTCTGACCTTTCTGGGCCGCCAAGAGTGTCTGGCGGTTGAACGACTCGACCCCCACAAACATTTGGTAACACCCGGCCTTGGCCAGCAGCGCCACTAATCGCTCCTGCCGTGCGATCTGCGTGTCGCATTGCACAAAGAATTCCAACCCAAGTCGTTCGTCCACCATCGTCGCCAGCAACTCCTCCGCCTCCGGGTACTTGTTGAAGTTGTCGGATGTGAACATGATCGTCCGCACGCCGGCCGCCTTGGCAGCGCGGAGACTGGCCAATGTGCTGGCGACGGTCTGACTGCGAACCCGTCGTCCGGCGATTTTAGTTACCGAACAGAAGTTACATAGGAACGGACATCCGCGAGCTGGGTAGAGTCCCAACATCGGAATCACGTACCTGCCCAAATCTCTGCGGCCAGGGGGCACGATGACTGGCGAATCTAACTCCTGCTGCCAACGCTGCTGTCGCCCATAGACGGGCTGGAGTTCTCCGTCGGCCGCGTCGCGTAGGATCGCCGGCCAGACCAACTCTGCCTCGGCCAGCGCAAAGCTGACACCGCGGTCCTGCAACATCGAAGTGTCGCAGGTCATCGCGTGAGGCCCGCCGATAACGACCATGCAGCCACATCGCCGGGCATAAGCGGCGAGGTCCAGCGCGATGCAACTGATGACTCTGCACGCCCACCAGTGCGAGCAGCGTCCGGTCGCCTCCGGATCGCTTCAGCAGGGAGAGGTAATGCAGGTCCGTATGGACGTACTCATCGACCGTGTGAACTTCGGCGGGTGTGTCGCCCACGACAGCCGGCGTCATGCTTCGCAGGTACGGCACAGTGCTGTTGGGCATGAAGCCCCAGCGAAAGCGCTCCACGTAGCCATCGGACGTGTACTTACTGGGCTTCAGAATGACGACTCGCAAGGGTTGAACCATGCAACATCCACGATCAAGGGTCTGTAAAACGAAAGTTCAATTACGTTTTGACATCGGTCATCAAGATGCGTGCAGGATGCCGAAGCGGTTAATGGGAAATCCCACGTCGCTTCAGCATCACGCGACTCCTCGATTAACCAGTCACCTTTTTTACAGCTTTTTTTACGTTGTCGGCAACTTTTTGGACGGCTTGCTTGGTCTTCCCGACTGCCTGGTCCGTCTTTCCTTCCTCGCGAAGTTTGTCGTTACCCGTCAATGCGCCGGCGGCTTCCTTAATCCGGCCTTTCACCACGTCTGTCTTGCCACTCATGATGACGACTCCTTTTTCTAGAGGTTGTTCTGTCAACAATTTATCGATCAGAATTCCGCGACGCTTCCTGAACAGCTTTGTCCAATTCGTCCCAGGCTGACTGGGCTCCCTTCTGAACATCCTTCCACGCTGCGCCGCTCGATTGAGCGACTTCGGCCAGCTTGGCACGGGCTGCATCTCGTTTCGTTTCCAAGTCAGCCAGCTTCTGGTCCCATTTAACTTTGACATCGCCTTTCAGATCGTGGCCCTTCTCGTGGAGCTTGGCGATTTCGGCGTCCGTGTTCTTAAGTCGGGCATCCAGTTTTCTTTGAAATTCTTCCTTCGCCTGCTGGGAAAACTCCACGGCCGTATTCACGGCCTGACCAGCATCACGGCGGACGTCTTCCGATGTGACCTTTCCGGGACTCCGATCAGCGGGCTTTCGCTCGCAGCCGACGACCGCAACAGACCCGGCCAGCGTCACCATCCAAACAAATCGGGACATGACTAATCCTCCATCTCGGCGTAAGTGATCAACTGAGATATACCGCTGCCCTCACCGACGGGCGAGCGAACAGCTTGCGCGCGGACTGAGCCCAATTCGATTCGTCCGCGCGTTTTATCTGTCGATAAAGCTCCAAATAGTGCCGGCCGACGTTGGGCCAGGCCATGGGTTTGGCATATTCATAGGCTTTGCGACGCGTTTCAGCACGGAATGGAGCATCTTGTAAGTACCGAATTGTCGCATCCGCGAGGGCATCGCTATCGGCAAATGGCACAAGTTGACCCCGCCCCTCCGCCAGGACTTCTTCAGCGTACAGGTAGGGAGTGCTGATGGTTGCGCATCCCGCCGACAATGCATAAGCCAAGGTGCCGCTGGCAATTTGATCCTTGCCCGGATAGGGGGTGACGAACACGTCGCAGGCCTGCAAATACTGAGCGAGGTCCGCCAAACTGAGAAAACTGTTGACAAATCGAACATTCGCGCCAACGCCTAGTGTCTCGGCCATTGCGGCGAGGCTCTCTCGGTAGACCTCGCCCTCCTGCCGCATCACCTGCGGGTGTGTCGCGCCGACGACTATATAAAGAGCATCGGGGCAAGCCGCCACGATTCGCGGCATGGCCTTAATCATATGCTCCAGCCCTTTGCCGCGATTGATAAGTCCGAAGCTGCAGATAACTTGTTGGCCCGCCAATTCAAGTCGGGCTTTCGACGTGCCCTCGCCGTCAAAGTGAATGTCCGGCACACCGTGCGGAATGATATGCACCTTCGATCCCGATACGCCATATACCGTGTCCAGGAGCTTTGCAGCCAACTCGGTCATCACGACGACCGCCTGGCTTCGTTCGGAGAGGATCTGAATCAAACGCTGTGGCAGTCGGTCTGGTTGGGTCATCATCGTGTGAAACGTGGTGACAACCGGCTTCCGACAATTGTGCACAAAGTCCAGCACATCAGCTCCCCACGGGCCGGAAAAGAGACCAAACTCGTGCTGCAAGCTCACAACATCGCAGGGTCCGTCGTTGGCCACTTCCGCCGCTAGCTGGTACGCGTTTCGCGGACCATTATCGATAACATGCACGACACGCGAATCGTCGTAGCATAGTTCATCCGTTTTCCGGATCGCCGCCACCGAGCAAATCGGCTCTGTCGCGGTCAGATCCACGGCGTCGGCGGAATCCCTCGTAAAAGTTGCCAGGCCGCACTTCTCCGGCGGATATGTGGACACAAATATGGGCCGAACGATATTCATCATTGACCTCCGGAAATTCTTCCTCACCCATCGGATGTTCAGCAGCAGGCAGCGGCCATCAGTTGCTCCAACCTTGTTGAAAACAATTGCGATCCTACGTCTTGCCGTGGCCGCAATCGGTATTCGGATTCCACCTCTAACAGCACTTGCAAGAACGAAAGGTCCACGGGCTTTACGAGAAACAGGTCGATGCCCGCCTGCTCGCATTGCAGCCGGTGTCGGGCATCGGTGCGGCCTGTAACTGCGATCATCAGACATTTATTCACGCTAGCCTGTCGCTGCACTTGCCGTGCCAGCGCAACTTCGCTCACTCCAGACATGATGAGATCAAGCAGCAACACAATGAGATCAAGCAGCAACACATTGGGTTGATACGCGGCGGCCAGTGCCAAACCGGTGTTCCCGTCGTAGGTTCGCTGGACATCGTGTCCCCACGCCACGACCAGTCTGGACATTGTGTCCGCCGAGGCACGATAGTCGTCCACGACCAGCACGCGAAGCAGTTCTCTGCGGGCACCGAGAAGGCGCTGCAGAGAGTGGCTGCCTCGTGCCACGATTGTCCCCGGTGTCTGAAGTCGGTTGTACAAGTCGGAATCTCCAACGTTACTCGGGAGACGATCCTCCATCACTAAAGCAGACATAGTCAGAACCTCTTTGCAACGGTTGGGTTCGTCGTGTCCAAATAATTCGTCCATGAGCGGTCCCAGTCGCGGTGTTGTCTCCAAAACAAAAAAAGCCGACGTGGCAGAACACCCGAAGGTATTCCACCACGTCGGCTTACTCGTTAACGAGCCCCCCGGCCCAGCCGGGTTGCCCTTTATTTAGTCATCCGAAAACTTCGCTTTCGAAATTGCTTGCGACCCGCGGAAGATCTCGCGAAGGCTGCAATCCCTGATTGCTTCTGCTACTATACGGTATTATCGACCGGAACGCCATCCGGCCTTACATCTGTCCGGCAGGCAGAATGCAGCGGGACGCGCGAAGGACCCATATCTCCCAGGATTTGTCGTATCCCTTAGCACTGCCAGCGGTGAAATATAAGGGGGCAAGTGCGAGATGTCATATGAAAACACAGGGAGAGATCGAAGCCGCTGTATGCGCGGGTATCGCGCGTTTCGAACAGGATTACATGGGTCGCGGACCAAAGGATATTCACGCTTACTTGATCGGCGATCTTCTCATTGTCCGACTTAAAGGCGTCTTGACCGTGGCGGAACAGCAATTGGTTGCATCGTTTCCCGCCGAGAAGGGAAGAGACCTGCTCAAACAAGTGCGAATCCACCTCGTCGAAACGGCGCGACCGATTTTGGAATCACTGATCCACGATGTGACGGGCACAGAGTCGTGAGTTTGCATCACGACATCAGCACGCTTACCGGTGAAGAGGTTGTGCTATTCACGCTGGCCGAGTCGCCGCTCTATCGCGAGACAGGGAAGTAGGGCTTGCCAAATCGGGCGCGTGCGTTCGTTTTTCTATCTGTCTGCGCGACGGGCCAGTACGCGCCGCAATAGTAACAAAGGACGATCCTTACCCGTACATATCCTGTTCCTTGAATTGATCATCGACCCAGCGTGTTCCGTTGTGTTCGAAGCCGAACCGGAAGAGGCTGACGTGATGAACGGTCCGCCCCGAAGTCCAACGGCGCCTCTGTTCGGTCACCGCATACTTGGCCTCGGTCTGCTACAAGGTGCGAGTGTATTGCTGCTCGTCCGGGCAGTCTACCTTTCGGCGTTGTGGGGCTGGCTCAACGTGACGGACGCCATCGCATTGAGTTTCACCACGCTTGTAGTGGCCAACGTGGGACTGATTTTCGCCAACCGCTCTTGGACTCGCACCATCTGGTCCACCTGCGGACCCCGAATGCGGCCCTCTGGTGGGTCATCGGTGACACGATCTTCTTCCTTGGCCTTGCACTCTACGTTCCGTTCTTGCGCGACCTGTTTCATTTCTCGACGTTGCATCCCGATGACCTCGCGCTTTGCTTGGCTGCTGGATCAGTCAGCATTCTCTGGTTCGAGAGTTTGAAGCTGTTCAAGCAGAAGTGGTGGACTTGAATTGCCCGTCCCTGCGGCATTGAGGCTCTCTTGCTTCACCCGTCTGTGCAACACTCGCTCACCCCGCATTTTTATTCGGCGACCGGTCGACGATAAGCCAGAGTGCGTGCACAGTGCCGGGCAGCCAGCCCAAAAGCGTCAGGATCAGATTGATCCAGAAATGGGTGCTGAGGCCCACGACCAAAAACGCGGCCAGTGGCGGAAGAATAATGGCCAAAATGATTAGCAAGATAGTCCGCATGTCGGGCCGCCTTTCGCTGCCGGCTAAATTTTTAGGTGATCCCTACAGACTGCGCAAAGGCGTCGAGCTGCTTCGGAATCAAGTGGCCATTATAATTGACGCGACGGACTTGAACAAAGTTGAGAATTAGTACCACGAGCGGGCCCGCCCCGGCCGGACCAACGGCATTGGATCCGGTGCGACGGCGACCGTCGCCGTGCCTGAACCGACAAGTGCAGCGTTGCGCGTCATGGGAATGTTGGCGAGTGCTTTCGCCGAGCCGGCAACGCTAATGCTGCTGATGTTCGCGGCGGCTGGTTGGTGTCATCGGCGAGGCCGTAATGCTTAGCGGGTGCCGAAAAGTCGATGACGCGTGACATACGCCATCAACCCACCGTTTTGGTAAACGGTTGCAGGGAGAGGTCGGCATGGCCGAAGAAGCGCTGCGCGAGGACGTGGTCGCGCCGGGCAACATCACCAGTGTGCCGACGCATCCGGCCGATCAAGATGTCGAGGGGCTCGACAGCGAGATTGCGATTGCTCAGAACGAAGAGCTGCTGCTCGAACAGGTAGAAGCTGCGCTGGAGCGGATTCGGGTGGGAACATTCGGCGTCTGCCAGCAGTGCGGACGTACGGTGGACGCGCAGCGCCTGCAGGCTGTTCCATATGCGTCCCGCTGCATCGATTCCGCTCGCGGCCACGACGATCAGGTTGAAAAGCCGGTGCGTGGTGAACTCCGAAGCTTTCGGTGATCTCGCGTTTTGCGGATCGCCGGCATTATAATTCTGGATTTGAGTGGCTCGATTCTAGATGTCCAGACTGTCAGCCATTAGCTGGCTGGTTTGTGATACGGACCGACGAAATGCACTCGGCACACCGGGGACACCGTCCGCCACAGGGAACGCCGTAGGAATGCGTCGCGATAGATCACAATCTAAAGCTCTTTCCAGGAATATCGCGAGAAATCAAATTGTGAGGCATCACCCCCGTATCTTCGCACCGCCCGACGGCGTAGACTGAATTTAGGAGACGTGTCCGCATGTAGAAGTCCGATATGGCTTCGCAAAATGGATCGTTTTTCGGATGACTAATTAAAGAGCAACCCAGCGACGCTGGGGGGCGCGTTAACGAGTAAGCCGACGTAGTGGAATACCACCAAGTGTTCCGCCACGTCGGCTTTTTTGTTGTGTGGTGCAGAAGATTGAACAACACCTCCGTTTTCACAGAAACCATTGATGAGGTTCCGCCATGTGGATGATCGTAACAGCTATCGGTCTGGGAATGACCCTGGCACTCGTCGCCCTTTACATGTTGACCTGCATCCGTGTTCTGAACGAATACCAGCGAGGTGTGATCTTCCGCCTAGGACGGGCCATGCCCACACCCAAGGGACCGGGACTGATCATGGTCTTCTGGCCGGTCGATAGCATGATGCGCGTGGACTTACGGACCATCGCAAAAGTCATCGAGCCCCAAGATATCATCACTCGCGACAACGTCTCGGTCCGTGTCAATGCCGTGCTCTATTTCCGAGTGGTGGATCCGATGCGCTCCGTTTTGGAGGTGGCCGACTTCTTGTTCGCCACCTCGCAGGTTGCCTTGACGACCTTGCGCAGCACACTCGGTCAGGCGGAACTCGATGACCTCTTAACGGAGCGGGATAAAGTGAACCGCCGTTTGCAAGAGATCATCGATGGGCACACGGAGCCGTGGGGAGTGAAAGTCTCCGTCGTCGAAGTCAAGGACGTGGACCTTCCCGAGCCGATGAAGCGGTCGATGGCCCATCAAGCGGAGGCCGAACGCGACCGGCGTGCGAAGGTCATCAACGCGGAGGGGGAATTCCAGGCGGCCGACAAACTCAAACAAGCCGCCCAGATCATGACACCATATCCGATGGCGATGCAAATGCGGTACCTACAGGCCCTCGCGGAAGTGGCGTCGGAACGGAATTCCACCATCATTTTCCCGTTACCACTGGAACTATTGCGACCGTTCCTGGGGAACGGCGGAGACGCCGCCGGCGCATCGCGCATTGGTCAAGGGACAACCCGACGACGCGTCTTTGGGGGTGAAGGCCCCGGCCCAATCCGTACCGATCACCGCGGCCAGTGCAACACCTGCAATGGCGGTGGGCAACGGCCGTTAGCACGTTGAGAGGCACACACCGCGGGGAAGACACCGAGCAAACACTTTCCGATGGGAGCACGTTGCTCCTGATCGATGATCCGAGTAACTCTGAAACGAAAGATAAAGAACGCCATCATGTCCAACACAAATTCCGTCGTCGCGGTCTTTGAATCTCATGAGCAGGCCGAAGACGCAATCCGCGAACTACAAAAAGATGGCTTCGACATGAAGAAGCTGTCGATCGTCGGCAAGAATTACCATACGGATGAGCACGTCGTCGGCTATTACACCACCGGCGACCGCATGATGTACTGGGGCAAGATAGGAGCTTTTTGGGGTGGCTTTTGGGGTCTGTTATTTGGCTCTGCGTTCTTCTGGGTGCCGGGTATTGGTCAGGTGCTCGTGGCGGGACCGCTCGTCATGTGGATCGTCGGTGCGCTCGAAGAGGCCGCTGTGTTCGGCGGGCTTAGTGCCCTCGGCGCCGCGCTATTCAGTATCGGCATTCCGAAGAAAAGCGTCCTTCAATACGAGACCGAGGTGAAGAGCGGCAGGCTTCTCCTGGTAGCGCATGGGACACTCGATGAAGTGCAACGCGCAAAGGAACTCCTGGGACAGACGAACACGACGAAAGCAGAAGTCCATGCCGAACCAGCCGCCGTTGGGGCGTGACCCGGCGGGTTCCGAGTAGTTGATACTCGCTGAAACAAAGACCGGCCATGATCAAGCTGCCGCTATATCCGTTGCGTTTTGCGCCGATCTGCCAGTATCGGCTATGGGGCGGTCGGCGCCTGGCCGACTTGCTGTCGGCAGCGCTGCCGGGGAATGGTCCCATCGGCGAAGCCTGGTTGCTCAGTGACCGCGATGATCACGCCAGCCGAGTCGCTGATGGTGCGCTGAAAGGAAAGACCATTCGGCAATTGCTGGAGCAGTCGCCGCAGCAAATGTTGGGAAAACTGGCGCAGCGTTTCAGTCGATTTCCCCTACTGCTGAAATTTCTCGACGCGCGCGAGATGGTTTCTGTCCAGGTCCATCCGGCCGATTGTCAGACGGAGTTCCTCCCAGCAGGTGAGACTGGAAAGACGGAAGCATGGGTCGTACTGGAGGCGACCGCAAAAAGCCTAATTTACGCGGGCCTGAAGACAGGCACGACGGCCGAAGAACTGCGGCGAGCGCTTGCGAACCAAACGGTGGCAGACGACCTCGTTAGCTTTACGCCGAAGGTTGGCGATGGCGTGTTTCTGCCGGCCGGGACCGTTCACTCGCTTGGCGGAGGTGTCGTGGTATTCGAAGTGCAGCAAAACAGCGACGTGACGTTTCGGCTCTACGATTGGGACCGCGTCGACGCCAAGACAGGCCAGCCGCGGGCACTACACGTCGATCAGGCGCTGGCATGCATTGATTTTTCGCAGGGTGCGGTCGCTCCCGTGGTGCCGCAAGTCGAAGCGACAACGCCGGTCGTGCGAGAGCGTCTCTTTCAATGTGACCATTTCTCATTGTGGCGGCTCCGCGGTGAATCGCCGTTCACCGTTGGCGTGGTGGACCTGCCTCGCGTTTTGGTGTGCATCGATGGCGTGGCGCAGTTGGAGCACAAAGGCGCCGTTTACGGGATCGCGAAAGGTGACGTGCTGCTCTTGCCTGCCATCGTCGGAGCGTGTGTTTGCCAACCGCGCGGCGAGTTGATTCTGTTGGAAATTGCGTTGCCGGAGATGCCATGAAGAAGCTAATTGTTTTTGATCTGGATGGCACACTCGCCCAGAGCAAGTCGCCCCTGGATGACGATATGTCGGCACTTCTGGGTAAGCTTCTCAGCATCCTCAAGGTGGCTGTTATTTCCGGAGGTAACTGGCCACAATTCGAAAAGCAAGTGCTCTCTAAACTCAATCAAGATGAACACCTGAAGAACTTATCCATTCTCCCGACCTGCGGAACAAAGTTCTATCGCTACGACGGAGCTTGGAAAGAACTCTATTCCGAAGATTTCACCGCGGATGAAAAAGCGAAAATCGTCGGTGCTCTAAAGCGGTCGCTTGAATTAGCGGAATTCAATCCTGAAAAGGTTTGGGGAACACTAATCGAAGACCGGGGCAGCCAGATCACGTTTTCCGCGCTAGGGCAGCAGGCCCCGCTTGCAGAAAAGAAAAAGTGGGACCCGGATTTTGCCAAGCGGAAGAAGATCACGGCAATCCTTGACCCTATGATTTCCGAGTTCTCCGTCCACATGGGCGGCGCGACGTCCATCGATGTAACGAAGCCTGGCATTGACAAAGCCTACGGGATTAAAAAGTTACGCGACGTGCTGGGCATTGCCATTGACGAGATGATCTTTGTTGGAGATGCCTTGTTCCCAGGTGGCAACGACTATCCGGCCAAAGAGGCCGGTGCGGTTTCGATTCGTGTCAAAGATCCCAATGATACCAAACTGGTTATCGAAACAATCATTGCGTGTTTGACTCGAAGTTAACGAGCATGACCTCGCAAGGAGAAGAGATGGCCGGATTTCGATTGAAACGGTTAGGGCTGATCATGGAGCCCGAGCCAGGTAATCCGCTGGAGGTCGAAGGCGTCCTCAATCCGGCCGCAGTTCGGGGCCCCGATGGTCAGCTGTACCTCTTCCCGCGGCTGGTTGCGCAGGGCAATTACTCGCGCATCGGCATTGCACGTGTAAAGTTCAATGAAGCCGGCGACCCGGCGGGCGTTGAGCGGCTCGGCATCGCGCTGGAACCCGAGGCGGACTATGAACTTCGCCCCGACGGTAGTGGCGGCTGTGAAGATCCGCGAATCACGTTTGTCGAACCGCTCCAGTGTTACGTGATGACCTACACGGCACTTTCGCCTGTCGGTCCACGGATCGCCCTGGCCGTATCGGAGGATTTGTTTCACTGGAAGCGAATGGGGCTGGCGACCTTTGCTCCGTATCGTGGCATCGATTTCGTCAACGTCGATAACAAAGATGCCAGCGTCTTTCCCGTCGCGATTCCCAATCATGCCGGCAAACTTCAATTGGCCATGCTTCATCGCCCACTCTTTCCCGGAACTTGTCCCGAAGAAACGTCCCGCAAGGACGAGTCCCGAGTGGTCGACCTCGATCGTGAAAGCATTTGGATTTCCTACTGTCCCATGGCTCTAAAGGGAGTCGAGCCGCAGCACTTCGGCCTATTTAATTCCCATCACCGGCTCGCCAGTCCGGTGGCCCCTTGGGAGCATCTCAAAATCGGGGGCGGTACTCCGCCGATTCAAACGCGACACGGTTGGTTGGTCATCTATCACGGCGTGAGCAAAAAGCCAGGACCGAGCGCCGGCGGGCGTAATCTACGGTACTCAGCGGGGGTGATGGTGCTTTCGAACGAGCATCCGCGTTTCATCCGTTACCGTTCGCCGGAGCCGGTGCTAATACCGGAGTCCCCGCAAGAATCCCAAGGGACCGTCGCCAACGTCGTCTTCCCCACCGGCATCGATCGGCGCGACGACCTCGGCTCGCCGGATCGCTTCGACGTTTACTACGGCATGGCGGACGACCGAATTGGCGTCGCACGCCTTGACATTCCGGAGTTCCTGCCGCCAGGCTCGCCGGCGGACCGCCCAGCACAATCGAGTTCGTTTCGCCGGTGAATCGAATAGATCAACCAAAAAAATGGGCCGCCGGGAGTCGCGGATAACCCGTTCGGCCGAAGGCCTGAATTGGCATCGTCATGGAATCCACTAACCCACGCATCCTGACGATCAACGGCGGCTCGTCGAGCATCAAGTTCGCGTTGTTCGAAAGCGGTGACTCGCTACGGCGAATTCTGGACGGCGGGATCGATCGAATTGGATTGCCGGAGGCCACCCTGCAGGAAAAAGGTTTGAACCAGGCCGAAAACTTCTCGCGGCCCGTAACGGTGCCGGACCACACTACCGCAACGAGCCTGCTGATGGATTGGGTTCAGGAGCGAATCGAACGTGGCTCGTTGGCAGCAGTGGGTCATCGGGTGGTGCATGGTGGACCGAAGTACTGGGAACCGCAGCGAATCACGTCGGAAATGATCGAGGAATTGCGTCAGCTCAAACCATTCGATCCGGAGCACCTACCGGAAGAGATCCAGTTAACCGAAGCGTTTCGTCGCCGATTTCCAGACCTGCCGCAGGTCGCTTGTTTCGACACGGCATTCCATCACGACATGCCGCGCGTTGCCCAATTGCTGTCGATCCCGCGCCGTTACGAGGCGCAGGGGGTACGGCGATATGGGTTTCACGGCTTGTCTTGCGCCTATTTGATGCAGGAACTCGAGCGTCTTGCCGGCACGACCGTAGCGCAGGGACGCGTCATTCTTGCCCATCTCGGCAGCGGCGCAAGCTTGGCCGCCGTGCATAACGGACGCAGTATGGACACGACAATGGCGCTCACACCCGCTGCCGGACTGATGATGAGCACCCGTTCCGGCGACGTAGATCCTGGATTGGTTTCGTTCTTGGCGCGAAGTGAACATATGACCGCGCCGCAATTTGGCCAAATGGTGAACCACGAGTCGGGGCTGCTCGGCGTATCCGAAACTAGCCCCGACATGCGGGACTTACTCGCGCGAGAAACCAAGGATGTTCGGGCCGCTGAAGCGGTGGCGCTTGTTTTGTTATCAGGCGAAAAAGTGGATCGGCGCTTATGCCGCCGCGCTGGGCGGACTCGACACATTAGTGTTCGCCGGAGGCATCGGCGAAAACGCGCCGCAAGTTCGCGCCCGCATCTGCGAAGGGCTCGGCTTCCTCGGCATTGAACTCGATGAAGCGCGCAATGCGGAGTCAGCAGGAATAATTTCCGCAGACGCCAGTCGGGTTACAGTTCACGTCATTCGTACGGACGAACAGTGGATGATTGCCAAATCAGTCTGCTGTCTATTGGGTCTTGCAATTTGAAAGGAATGCCATGTCTACCAACACTATGCATGCAACCGATGAGTCCCTGTCACAGGAACTCTTGGACAAGATGGACGCCTATTGGCGAGCCGCCAACTACTTGTCGGTCGGCCAGATTTATCTCTACGACAATCCGTTGCTGCGGGAACCGCTGAAACTCTCGCACGTAAAGCCGCTGGTGGTCGGACACTGGGGTACGACGCCAGGTCAGAATTTTATCTATGTGCATTTGAATCGGGTCATCAAGAAGTACGACCTGGACATGTTTTATATCGCCGGTCCCGGTCACGGCGGTCCGGCGATTGTGGGCAATGTTTACCTCGAAGGCACCTGGAGCGAAGTTTATCCGGACGTCACCCAGGATGAAGCCGGGATGAAAAAGCTGTTTAAGCAATTCTCGTTTCCCGGCGGGATTTCCAGCCACGTTGCGCCGACCACGCCGGGGTCGATTCACGAAGGTGGGGAACTCGGCTATTCGCTCAGCCACGCCTTTGGCGCGGCGTTCGACAATCCGGACTTGATCGTGGCCTGCGTCGTCGGCGACGGTGAAGCGGAAACAGGCCCCTTGGCGACTGCCTGGCAGTCCAACAAGCTGCTCGACCCGATTACCGACGGAGCCGTTTTGCCGATCCTGCATCTCAACGGCTACAAGATCAGCAACCCGACAGTTCTAGCCCGCATCGAGCACGAGGAATTGGAGCAATTCTTCCGCGGCTGCGGCTGGACGCCCTACTTTGTAGAAGGTGATGAGCCGGATGAGATGCACCAACTCATGGCCACCACGTTGGACAAGGCCATCGAGGACATTCGTCAAATCCAAGAAAACGCGCGGATCAACAATGAAACCACGCGGCCGCGCTGGCCCATGATCGTCCTCAAGTCGCCCAAGGGTTGGACAGGACCAAAGTTCGTCGATGGTCTGCAAGTTGAGGGAACGTTCCGAGCACACCAGGTGCCGCTCCTGGTGGACGCCGAGCATCCCGCCCATGTCCAGCAGCTCGAAAGCTGGATGAGAAGCTATAAACCAGAAGAACTGTTCGATGAGGATGGCCGCCTCATGCCGGATCTGGCTGAACTGGCGCCAAAAGGTGACCGGCGGATGGGCGCCAATCCTCATGCCAACGGCGGAATTCTCCTGCGTGACTTGCGCATGCCGGACTTTCATGTCCACGCGGTAAACGTCCCTTCCCCCGGCGCCGTCGATGGCCAGGATACGCTCGTGCTGGGTAAGTTCCTACGCGATGTGGCGAAATTAAATCAGGATCAGCGTAATTTTCGCGTCTTTGGTCCCGATGAGACACTCTCGAATCTCCTGGGCGCCGTTTTTGAAGTCACCAACCGTCAGTGGGATGCCCGCGAAGTAGAGAATGATGAATTCCTATCGCCAGCCGGACGTGTGCTGGACTCGATGCTCAGTGAGCACCAGTGTGAAGGTTGGCTGGAAGGCTATCTGCTGACCGGACGGCACGGTTTGTTCAACAGCTATGAGGCCTTCATTCGCATCGTCGACTCGATGTTCAGCCAGCACGCCAAGTGGCTAAAGGTAACGCTGGAACTACCCTGGCGCCGAAAGATCGCCTCGCTGAACTATCTGCTCGCCTCGCACGTCTGGCAGCAGGATCACAACGGCTTCACGCACCAGGATCCCGGCTTCCTCGATCATGTCATCAACAAGAAGGCCGATATCGTACGCGTTTACCTGCCGCCCGACGCCAATTGCCTGCTGTCTGTCTTTGATCATTGCCTGCGCAGCCGGCACTATGTGAACGTTGTCGTTGCGGGAAAACATGCCTTGCCACAATGGCTGACGATGGACGCCGCCGTCGTGCATTGCACGGAAGGCATCGGCATCTGGCAATGGGCCAGCAACGATCAGGACAGCGAACCGGACGTGGTGATGGCCTGTTGCGGCGACACGCCCACGTTGGAAATCCTAGCTGCCGTATCCATTCTACGCGAGCATCTCCCGGATTTGAAAATACGAGTGATCAATGTTGTCGATCTGATGAAGCTGCAGTCTGCCAGTGAGCACCCGCATGGACTAAGCGAAGCGGATTACGACTCGCTCTTCACGAAAGATAAACACATCATTTTCGGCTTTCATGGCTACCCCTGGCTGGTCCACCGACTGACGTACCGCCGGACCAACCGAAACCTCCACGTTCGGGGCTACAAGGAAGAGGGCACCATCACGACGGCCTTCGACATGCGGGTGCAGAATGACCTGGACCGCTTCCATCTGGTGCAAGATGTGGTGGATCGGCTGCCCCATCTGGGCGCCAAGGGCGCCTACCTGAAGCAGCAGATGCAGGACAAGCTTATCGAGCACAAGCATTACATCGACGAGCACGGCCAAGATTTGCCGGAGATTCGGAATTGGAAATGGGAGCCACGCCATGAATAGATTCAGGCAGTTCTGGAGCAATCTGCGGTCGAGCTTCTGGTTTATGCCATCGCTAATCGTCGTGGCTAGCATTGCCCTCGCGGCAGTTTTGATCGAGGCAGACTCCGTCGTGAGCGACCGATGGCTGGCGCAGTGGCCGCGACTGTTTGGGACCGGGGCGGAAAGGCGCACGAGGGATGATGTCCACAATTGCCGGCTCCATGATGACCGTGGTGGGCGTGACATTCTCGATGGTCTTGATGGTACTGGCGATGGCTTCGAGCCAATACACCTCACGCATCCTGCGAAATTTCATTCGCAGCCGTGTCACGCAGGTCGTGCTTGGAATCTTCGCCGGCATTTTCACTTATTGCCTGATCGTGTTGCGCACGATTCGCAGCGGCGATGAAGGCGCATTTGTTCCGAACCTGGCGGTTTCCTTCGGCTTCGTTCTCGCACTCGGTGGTATCGTCGCACTGATTTTCTTCATTCATCACATCGCCTCTTCGATCCAGGCTTCCAGCATCATCGCTTCAATCGCAGAGGAAACGATCGCGTCCATCGACCGATTGTTTCCGGTCAACCTCGGACAAGGACCGGACGACGACGATGGCGAGCAACCACTTCGTCCGCCGCCCGAGCGGAAGTGGCGAGCCGTCAGATCCAGCGAGACTGGCTATATTCAGAGTGTGGATAACGCAGCGCTCATACGCTTGGCGCGGGACAGGAATACGATCGTGTGGATGGACCACGGCATTGGCGAGTTCGTTGTCCAAAACACCACACTGGCCTCACTAGCTTTGGAGGAGCCGCCGGAACAGGCGACGACCCACGCCCTGCAGGCGACGTTCAGCATCAGCCGTCACCGCACGGTGGATCAGGACGCGGCCTTCGGCATCCGGCAGATCGTCGATATCGCGCTGAAAGCGCTCTCTCCCGGCATCAACGACACTACTACCGCCGTGATGTGCGTCGATCATTTGACGGCGATTCTGGCGCGGATAGCGCCGCGGGAAATCCCCTCATCTCACCGCTACGAGGAAGGCGAGCTGCGAGTGATCGCGAAAGGTCCGAGTTTCGAAAGCTTGCTGGCCGAATCGTTCGACCAAATTCGCGGCAACGCCAAAGGTAACGTCGCCATCATGTCGCAGATACTCGGCGCCCTTCAAACCCTTGCCAGTTTGACGGCCAGTCCACGCCGACGGCTTGTTCTTGGCGAACAAGCGGACTGGATCGCCGAGTTGGCCGAGCGTTCCGTCGAGTCCGCCCATGACCGCGCGAGGATCGACACACGGCTGGCGCGTATGCGCAAAGTACTCGAAGCCGAGCCTGCTTCATGCACAGGTGAGGGGCAGGACTAAAAGCACGGCGTGAACATGGCGGTAGTCCGCAACTGAAATTGAAAACCTCAATAGATAAAGACATCTCCATGCTCAAACACAAACTACTTTTGCCAGAAGGGATACTCGTTCTCGAGCCTACAGTTCCGCTCGAAGCGAGCGATTTCGAAGGCTTGGCCCACGAGATCGATCCCTACATCGCGGAACATGAAAAATTGCCTGGGTTGATGATCCGCACCAAAGCCTTTCCGGGCTGGGTGAATCTCGAAGCGTTTCTCGCTCATATGCGGTTTATCGAGAGCCATCACCACAAGATCCAAAGGTTGGCCGTGGTGAGCGACAGTCGTCTTCTCACGGAGATGCCCAAGCTCGTCGCTCATTTTGTGCATCCAGAGGTCAAACACTTCCCGGACTCGGGTTACAAAGACGCGCTGAAATGGGTTGGAGAAGTGGCAGTCCCTTTCGCCCAATAGCAAGCGAAGCGTTTGTTTGCAGACAACACCCTCAACCGTCTCATTCACCCTCACAAGGTTAAAAGACAATGCCCATTCAACTCAATGAAGAAGACGGTGGTAAGCTGCTTAACGAGCATGTCAGCGGCAAGTCGACAAGTGCGGACTACGAACACTTCGGGCCAGAGTCCGAGCGGCTCGTCGGCCAGGACGGCAAACTAAGAGTCTTGTTCGATATGACAGACTTCCACGGCTGGGATGCCGGCGCGTTTTGGCAAGACACTAAGTTCGCCATCAAACACTTCGCCGACATCGACCGAATCGCGACGGTCGGGGAAACGAAGTGGCAGCACGGCATGACGACGTTCTGCAAGCCGTTCACGAAAGCAACAATTCAATATTTCGATCACGCCCAATCGACCGAGGCCCGCCTGGCTGGACAAGGCGTAATGGGTTTCTGAAGAGCGACTATTGATTTGTTCAATCAATTGAAACACGAGGCACAAAAATGACACAGAAAAGTAATTTGCTCACCATCGAATCATTGGCCGAGTTGGCATCAGCCCAACAGCCGCCGTGTCTCTCGCTTTACCAGCCGACCCATCGGAGCCGGCCCGAGAATCAGCAGGACCCGATCCGATTTCGCAATCTTGTAAAGGAGTTGGAGGTATCGCTCCGGCAGAAGTATCCGGCCGTCGAGACCCGGCTCCTGCTGGAACCGTTTGCAGCCCTCGCTCACGATGATGCCTTCTGGAACCATACGCGCGAGGGATTGGCCGTGCTGGGCGGGCCAAGCCTGTTTCGAGTGTTCCGGCTTCAGCGGCCGGTCGCCGAATTGGCCGTCGTGGCCGATAGCTTTCACACCAAGCCCTTGCGACGCTTTCTGCAATCGGTTGGTCACTATCAGGTTCTGGGATTGAGCCTCCAGAAGATCGGGCTCTTCGAGGGGAACCGCGACGCGCTCGACGAGATCGATCCGGCTCCAGGCGTCCCGCGAACGATCACCGAGGCTTTGGGCGAGGAACTGACCGAGCCGCATCAGACGGTCGCTTCATACGGCGGTGTCGGTCAGGGTCGCGACGCCATGCATCACAGCCACGGCGGGAAAAAGGACGAGGTGGACAACGATGCAGAGCGGTTTTTTCGCGCGGTCGACCGCGCGGTACTCGAACACCATTCCCGGCCATCGGGCCTGCCGCTGATCCTGGCGGCGTTGCCGCAGCATCACAATCTTTTCCGCCGGATCAGCCTCAACCCATTTCTGATCGCGGAGGGGCTCAGGATCAATCCCGACGTCCTGCCAATCGATGAACTTCGGGAACGCGCCTGGCAAGTCGTCGAACCGCAGTATCAGGCGCGGCTGGCTGAGCTGAGCGAAAAGTTCGAACAAGCCCGATTCAAGGGGTTTGGCAATGACGACCTGGCGCAGGTTGCTCAGGCGGCTGCCGCCGGACGGGTCGCGACGCTGCTGATCGAGGCCGACCGCCAGATTGCCGGCCGACTTGACAGCGCGACGGGTCGGGTCGAAGTCGCTGATCTGAGCCACCCGCAAGTCGATGACCTGCTCGACGATCTGGGCGAACTGGTCGAAAAGATGGGCGGGCAGGTTCTGGCCATTCCGGCCGAGCAGATGCCGGGGCGGACGGGACTGGCTGCCACCTACCGGTATTAAACGAACCACACTCACAAAGGAGAACAGCATGCAGATCCAATTGAATACCGACGGTAATATCGAAGGTCACGCGTCGCTGGCCACTCAGGTAAGTAGCACAGTGGAGAGCGCCCTCAAGCGATTCAGCGATCACATCACGCGAGTGGAGGTCCAACTGAGCGATGAGAACAGCGACAAGAAAGGCGGCAATGACGACATGCGTTGCGTGATGGAAGCCCGCCTCGAAGGCCGCCAACCTATCGCGGTCACGCATCAAGCAGCGACCTTGGACGAAGCCGTCGACGGCGCTGCCGATAAGTTGACCAGATTGATTGAGAGCACCCTCGGGCGGCTGCGCGATCATAGAGAGTCGCAGCACTGACCCGCCTCCGCTGGGGTCGTCCAATGATTGACAAAACTGCTGGGGTATCAGAGATGAATACGCAAGAGCTGATCGATACCGCGAGCGCACTGGTCGCCGGCGACAAGGGGCTGCTGGCGATGGACGAAAGTAATCCAACCTGCAACAAACGATTCGCCAAGTTGGGTATTCCCCAGACCGAGGAAGCCAGGCGCGCCTATCGAGAGTTGATTGTGACCACGCCTGGTCTCGGCGAATGCATCAGCGGCGCGATCCTCTACGACGAGACGATCCGCCAGCAGAAGAAAGATGGCACTCCCTTTGTTAAGGTCCTCACCGAGGCGGGAATCATTCCCGGCATCAAAGTTGACACCGGTGCCAAGGACCTGGCCGGTCATCCCGGTGAGAAAATAACCGAAGGTCTGGACGGATTGCGCGACCGCCTGACTGGATACTCTCAAATGGGTGCACGTTTTGCCAAGTGGCGTGCGGTGATTGCCGTGGATGACGGAATTCCCAGCCGGGGTTGCATTGAGGCCAACGCACAGGCGCTTGCTCGCTATGCCGCGTTATGCCAGGAAGCTGGAATAGTCCCGGTTGTTGAGCCAGAAGTGCTCATGGACGGCGCGCATACCCTGGACCGATGTTGCGAGGTAACCGAGGAAGTCCTGCGAACGGTTTTCAATCAGCTTTACACGCAGCGGGTGATACCGGAATGCATGATCCTGAAACCCAACATGGTGCTTCCCGGATTGAATTGCCCCAAACAAGTAATAGTCGATGAAGTGGCAGACGCCACGGTGAAGTGTCTCTTGCGATCCGTCCCCGCCGCCGTTGCGGGGATCGCATTCTTGTCCGGCGGCCAAACTCCTGAGCTTGCTTCCTCCCGTTTGAATGCCATGAACGTCAGGTTCAAGTCGCGACTGCCTTGGGCGCTCACATTTTCCTTTGCCCGCGCCATCCAGCAACCGGCTTTGGAAATCTGGTCGGGTCGGGACGCTAATGTGAAACCGGCCCAATCGGCACTCCTTCATCGGGCTGAGTGCAACCGGGCTGCGCGCCGTGGCGACTACAGTGCCGCGATGGAAAGTACAGGAAAGTGACACAAGGATGACAGACCGTGCAGACTGAGACGATCTTGATTCTGTTGGTATCGGTCGCGACTGCGGTGGCGATCGGGGTGCGGCAACTGCATGTGCCGTACACGGTGGCCTTGGTGCTAACCGGGTTGGCGCTCGGTATCCTAAACCTGTTCACACCGCCGCATCTGACGAAGGAGTTGCTTTTTTCGGTCTTCCTGCCGGGCTTGTTGTTTGAAGCCGCGTTTCACCTCGAGTTTCGGGAATTCTGGCGAAACCGCTTCGCCATCGCGGCGCTGGCTGTGCCGGGTGTGGCCGCGGCGGTGGCGCTGACGACCGTGATCCTGACGCCTGTCGTAAACACGCTGCATCTGGAGCAGGATTTCACGTGGCAGTATGCGTTGGTCTTTGGAGCGTTGATCGCGGCGACCGACCCCATCGCGGTGGTGGCGGTGTTTCGAAGTCTCGGCGTGCCCCGGCGGTTGTCGGTTTTGTTGGACGGCGAAAGCTTGCTCAACGACGGGACGGCAATCGTACTCTTCACACTAAGTCTGTCGCTAGTGACCGGTGGCAACGTGACTGCAGGGCATATCGCGACAGACTTTATTATGATTGTCGGTTTCGGCGGGCTGATCGGCGCAGCGGTCGGCCTGACGGCATCGCAAGTGATCAAACAGATCGATGATCCGATGATCGAGATCACGTTGACGACCATCGCGGCGTATGGCTCGTTTGTGACGGCTGAGCACTTTCATTATTCAGGAGTCATCGCGGTTGTGGTGGCCGGGGTGCTCTGCGGCAATTACGGGCGCGCACGGGCATGTCGCCGTCCACGCGGGTCGCCGTGGAAGCCTTTTGGGAGTACGTGGCATTTGCCTTGAACTCGATCGTGTTCCTGCTCATTGGGCTTGAAGTGCATCTCGATGCATTATTTGGTTCTTGGAAGGCGATTCTCGTGGCATACGTGGTTGTGACCGCGGGCCGGGGACTGGTGATTTTCGCGGTGTCCGGTTTGCTGCGGATGACCCGCGAGAAACTTCCGTGGTCGTGGAGCGTAGTGCTGACGTGGGGGGGGTTGCGCGGCGGGTTGCCCATGGTGCTGGTGCTCAGTCTGCCGGTGGATTTTCCACATCGGGATCTGTTGGTCACAATGACGTTCGGGGTGGTGCTGATCTCGATTTTGGTCCACGGCATGACCGTCTCACCCTTGCTGCGCTGGCTAGGCATCGTCAAAGGGCGGCAGCACCGGGAAGCGTACGAGTTTGCCCGCGGCAAATTGCAAGCGGCCAGCGCGGCGCTCGACGAACTGGAACGCATGTCGCACGTGCATTTCTTCCATGAAGACGTGCGCGCCCGCCTCAAGGATGAGTACGAAAAGCGCATCAAGGAGGAGCAACACCAGATCGGCGAGTTGGAGCTTGACCGCGCGGCGATTGCGGCCCAGGAATCGCAGTGGACGCACCGGCATCTGTTGCTGACGGAGAAGAACCATGTCATCGACTCCTTTCGGCGAGGCGTTCTCGATCAGGCGATTTACGAGAAATTGCTGGCCGACATCGACGCGCGCCTGTTGCGGCTTGAATCGGGCGAAGAGGAGAAGACCGTCGAAAACCCGGACACCAACAAGAACGAAGACTAGACCCAGAGAATACCCTAATGAAACCCCATGCCAATAAACCCAAAGCTCCCGAATCGAAGCCGGGGGTCAAGCCTGACTCCCAGGACGATTTGAAATCCTTGCCCATGCCGGACGTGGAGAAAAAACTGGGCTCGTCTCCGGAAGGCCTCACCCAGGCCGAAGCGCAGAAACGGCTGACCCAATATGGGCCCAACGAGATTAAAGAAGAGAAGACCAATCCGCTCCTGAAATTCCTTACCTATTTTTGGGGCCCCATCCCGTGGATGATCGAATTGGCGGTAATTCTGTCGGCTGTCGTCCGTCACTGGGAGGATTTTGGCATCATCCTCTTTTTGCTGCTTTGCAACGCCGTGGTCGGATTTTGGGAAGAGCACCAGGCAGGCAGCGCCATCGACGCCCTGAAGGCCAGGCTGGCGATCAAGGCCCGAGTGAAGCGGGACGGAAAATGGATCAATCCCCCGGCGCGGGAGTTGGTGCCGGGCGACGTCATCCGCCTGCGCCTGGGCGACATTGTACCGGCGGACGCGCGGTTGCTGGAGGGCGACGAGGTCTCGTTGGATCAGTCCGCGCTCACGGGAGAGTCATTGCCCGCCACGCGGAAAGCCGGCGAGGCGGTGTTTTCGGGCTCGATTATCAAGCGGGGTGAGATCGGCGCACTGGTTTATGCGACGGGTACCAACACGTACTTCGGGAAGACGGCACAACTGGTTCAGGAGGCTCACACCGTCAGCCATTTTCAACAGGCCGTCTTGAAGATTGGTAAATACCTGATCATCCTCGCGCTGGCTCTGGTGGCGGTGATTATTGCAGTCGGTTTCCTTCGCGGCGAACCAATGCTCTACGCAAAACCACCCAAGGACCCGGTCCTTTTATTCGCCCTCATCCTCACCGTCGCGGCCATTCCCGTGGCCATGCCCACTGTGTTGTCGGTGACGATGGCCGTGGGTGCGCGCTTGCTCGCCAAAAAGCAAGCGATTGTAAGCAAGTTGGAGGCCATCGAAGAATTGGCGGGCGTGGATGTGCTGTGCGCGGACAAAACCGGCACTCTGACGCAGAACAAGCTGACGCTGGGCGATCCGTTCGCGGTACACGACGTCCCGGCCGATCAACTCATCCTCGATGGAGCGCTGGCGTCGCGTTCGGACAATGACGACACGATTGATCTAGCTGTGCTGGCCGGGCTGAAGGACAAGGATGCGTTGAAGGACTACGACGTGCTTCATTTCCAGCCATTCGATCCGGTGCATAAACGCACTGAGGCCACGGTCAAAGCCAAAGACGGAAAGACGTTCAAGGTGACGAAGGGCGCGCCGCAGGTGATCTTGAAGCTGTCGGCAGATGCCGCGCAGGTGAAGCCCGCCGTTGACAAGGCGGTCGACGACTTCGCGGTGCGCGGGTTTCGTTCGCTGGGCGTGGCGCGTGCGGACGGGGATGGCCCGTGGCAGTTCCTCGGCGTGTTGCCGCTGTTCGATCCGCCGCGAGACGACGCCAAGGCGACCGTCGCCACCGCGGAAAAGATGGGCGTGAAGGTCAAGATGGTGACGGGAGACGCGCTGGCTATCGCCAAGGAGACGGCCAAAAAGCTGGACCTGGGCACCAATATCCTCGATGCCGCCAGCCTGGGCGACTCGAAAAAGCAGGAGACCGCCGAAGTGGCCGAGTCCATCGACAATGCCGACGGCTTCGCCCAGGTCTTCCCCGAACACAAATTTCACATTGTGGATGTGCTGCAAAAACGCGGCCATATCGTCGGCATGACCGGCGACGGTGTGAACGACGCCCCCGCGCTCAAGAAAGCCGACTGTGGCATCGCCGTTTCCGGCGCGACGGACGCGGCCCGCGCGGCGGCGTCCATCGTGCTGGTGGCGCCCGGCCTCTCGGTGATCATTGACGCGGTCAAGGAGAGCCGGAAAATCTTCCAGCGGATGAACAGCTATGCCATCTACCGCATCGCCGAGACGTTGCGCGTGCTCTTATTAATGACGCTAGCGATCCTGTTCTTCAAGTTTTATCCGGTGACCGCGGTGATGATCGTGATGCTGGCGGTGCTCAATGACGGAGCCATCCTGTCCATCGCCTATGACAATGTTCATTACAAGGACCAGCCCGAGGCCTGGAACATGCGCATGGTGTTGGGGATTTCCACGGTGCTGGGCGTCATCGGGGTCGTGGCGGCCTTCGGCCTGTTCTATCTCGGTGAGCGGGTCTTCGATCTCGACCGTCCGCACATCCAAACATTGATGTACCTGAAGCTTTCCGTGGCCGGACATCTGACGATTTTCCTCACGCGTACGCGCGGCCCGTTCTGGTCCATACGCCCTGCGCGGATCCTTTGGATCGCTGTGCTCGGCACGCAACTCGTCGCGACTTTGATTGCAGTTTACGGCGTGTTTATGACGCCCCTTGGCTGGGGTTGGGCATTGTTCGTGTGGGGCTACGCCCTGTCGTGGTTCCTTGTGAACGACCGCGTGAAACTGCTCGCCTACCGGATTTTGGATCACACCAAAGCTGGGGCCACACCGGCAACTGAAGCCCAAGCCCAAACATCGTCCGATTTGAGGCCGCAGATCGCCAAGCGAGCTTATGAACTCTACGAGGATCGACGCCGAGGAGTTCAAGACTGGGAAGAGGCGGAGCGGGAGATTCGGAAAGGTTCGCAGGACGAGAAAACTGCGACTTAACTTCTTCCAGCGCGTTAGTGGCGTTTATAAATGGCTGCGAAGAGATATTGTGGCGGCGAAGCATATTCAGGACTCGAGGCGCGGAGTAATGTTTGAAGGATCGCATCGATCTCTCTTGTCTCCCAGTAGGTTTGCTGTCCGGATGATGGGATTTATGATCGTCGCCGTGTGTGTAGATGGAGTTGGATTGGCGATCTGTGGAATCGGTTATCACTTTCTGGAGGGGCTTGAGTGGCTGGATGCCAGCCTCAATGCTGCATTAGTCACGACCGGCAATGGGCCGATTCACGCGCCGCACACTGCGGCAGGCAAGCTGTTTAGCATCTCTTACGCGATGATGGGCGTAATCTTGTTCGCCGCTGTCATTGGCGTGCTGCTGACTCCGGTGTTCTACCGCCTGCTCCATGGATTCCACAACCGAAGTGGAGAAAATCACGAGCAAAACGAGCAGCCGACGGTTAGGGCCGGCGAATATCAACCAGTATCAGCAGGAGAACGAACATGAACTATCGACAGCGTTTCCAAGTGGCGCCCGGCAGCAAAGTCAAGATCAACGATATCGACCCGGGGTTCAAGGACCACGACCACGAGAGCCACAAGGAAGCGACTGATGAGCTTGAACAAGACCGGACAAAGCTCCGCGAGCTACAGGAGTTACTCTACGCGGAGGGACGGTGTTCCCTACTCATCGTGTTGCAAGGGATGGACACGGGGGGTAAGGACGGAACGATCAACCACATCCTGGGCGCGATGAACCCCCAGGGCTGTCGCGTGACAGGCTTCAAGCAGCCCTCGGCCAAGGAGGCAGCCCAGGACTTCTTGTGGCGGATTCACCCGGCCGCGCCGGCCACAGGGCAAGTCGCCATTTTCAACCGCTCCCACTACGAGGACGTACTCGTCGTCCGCGTCCACAACCTGGTTCCTCAAGCGGTGTGGTCCCAACGCTACCAGCGCATCAACGACTTCGAGAAAGGCCTCGTCGAACACGATACCCACATTCTCAAGTTCTACCTGCACATTTCCAAAGCAGAACAGCTGACTCGTTTCAAAGAACGGCTCAACGATCCGGCCAAGCAATGGAAGATCAGTGAGGCCGACTACCAGGAGCGCGGCTTCTGGGATAATTACGTGGCGGCTTATGACGACGCCTTGTCCCGGTGCAGCACGGAACACGCGCCCTGGTTCGTCATCCCTGCCGACCACAAGTGGTTCCGAAACCTCGCCGTGGCCCGGATCGTCGTCGAATACTTGGAAGGACTGAACATGAAGCGTCCCGAGCCCAAGGTGGATCTGGAGCACATTCGCCGCGAGTATCACACAGCCAAGGAGGCAAGAGAGTGAAAGTGGAATTCAATCGAGAGATACACTCCTCGGAGATGAGGTGAGCGCAGCACATTGATACAGCATTTCGCCGCAACAGTTTGAAATTTACATAATACGGTGTTTCCGGCCCGACGCGCCTGCGTGGCCGTTCACGGGGGATTCGGCAGTAGGGATGGTGATGCTTGGCTTTTGAAGTGAGCGACGATCGATTGATAGAGGAAGTCGAACGCCGAGCGGCCCTGTTGGGCGCAGGTGGCGAGCACGGTCCAGATGCGTTCGCACCAGCGGCGGCCGGCCTTGCCGCGAGTCCCCTGGGTGATTTTGCGGTCGATCACCACAAAGCGGAACCGTTGCTCGATGGCGTTATTGGTTGGCTCCACACCGGGAGTCTCCAGGAAGCGAAAGTAGTGCTCGGCGTGTCGACGAAACCGCTCCGCTATATTCTGCGCTTCACTTCGGCACGGCGGACGCCTCGCCACCTTGAGTACGGCCCGTTTGGCCCGCTCCGTGTCGCGCTGCCAGCGTTCGGCCGGCATCTGGTCACGGCGGTGCCAGAGGCGGAAGAGGTGCTTGATCGTCGCCAACAGTTTCTCGCCGAAACGGCGCGTGGGCGCGCTGGACAGTGTCACGAGGAATTTTACGTCCCGGATCAGATGCGCCCAGCAGAACTGCATGGTCGCTTGGGTGTCGTCGAGGAACTTGCGGTACGCGCTATGGTAGTCGCAGCCGACAACGCCTGGGAAGCTTTCGCCAAGGAACTCCTTCAGCACGTCCGAACTTCTCGCCGTGTCGATGTGGAACAAGGTACATCCTTGCCGCCCTGGCGCATGGAAGCCCCAGACCCAAAGACGCTGGCCGTTTTCGGGGTGGCTCGTTTCATCGACGTTGACCACGGCCCGGCCCGGCAGGGTGCCCTCGACTTGTTCGTAGCTCGCCGCCAAGGCCGCGCTCGCCTTGCGGACGATCTTGGCCAATTGTCCTGTGGAGATCGGCAGGTCGAGCACGTCGGCGAGGAAGGTTTCGATCACTCGGTAGCTCATGTGGCACGCGCCCTTCTGGTACGCGACGAACGCCGAGAGCCGCGGACCCACCAGCCCAGCACGCGACACTTCGTCGGGAAGCGGTGCCGCCGAGACCTCGCCTGTCGGGCGGTGAAGATACAACCGCGCACGATGCTCGGTCACTTCGAAGAGCTTTTCGACCAGTTCCACTTGTTGAATCGTCTGGAACTCGTCGAGCGGTTTCCAATCCGACGTCAGCGACGATTCCGGCCACTCGTAGATCCAGGCGGCATCGACCTCCTCCGGCGGAAAGGGTGCCCGCTCGTGCCGCTGGTGGCCCGGTTGACCACCCAGCCGTCGCTTCCGCTTTCGTCCCCCAGCGGCCTGGACCGCCGGTCGCGGCGGCTTGACGATGTCGCTGGAAGGTGGCTTCGAAGAGGTCGACGAATCCTTCCGGGCCGCAGCCAACTGTTTCTCCAGCTCCACGATTCTCGCCAACGCCTCGGCCAGCAGCCGTTCGAGTTCGGCCACCCGCCGAGCCAGACGTTCACAGTTCGGGCATGTCTTCCGTCGCGTCCCCATGACGCGACAACTTAAATCAAGCGGCCAAAATCCACCAATGGCAATTTGAAAACCCGTGAACGGCTACGTTTCAGGTCCGCATCCTACCCGCCGCTCCTATTCATCGTTCATTCTCCAGTAGTCTGGCCAAAAGACGACGTATCACGTCCGATGCGGGGCTTGGCTCCACTCCGTTCTAAGGTGCGTCTCGGGTCGAGTTGAATAGCTCGTCGATCTACTGCTGGATTGGGTCATGGGACCGGCAACCGTTTCATGCCCTAATAGCTAACGAACCCGCAATCGAGATTGGCACCTGGATCAGAACACGCCCATCGCCTACACCGAATGAATGTCCTCGTTTGTGCGCTCACCAATCACCCTTACACCACCACCCCCTCCCCCTGAAACTCCCCCCACGACTCCTCCAAACTCCTCCTCAACTGACTGATCCTACCAGCCGTGACGCCATACTTCTTCGCCACCTCGCTGGTCGAAAATCCCAAAGCCAGATCCTTGGCAATCTGCTTCATGCGCTGGGACAAACTGCCAAACCAAGTACCCACATCCAACTTGGCCGCCACTTGATCCGGCACCGTGGCTCGCTTGTCCTCAACGAGCACATCGATCCATTTACTTGGGGTCTGCTCGATCTGAATTCCATTGCTGATCTGAGCATACCGGCTTAGCGGATCTTTGCTATTCATCTTGCCCACTGCTGGGCGGCCACGCTTAATCTGCCGCGAGGCATACCAAGCCAGGCTGGAAGGATTGGCGGCTTCTGTACGGCCTTGCTCATGCAGCCTGAGATAGGCCAACAGACAATGGGCAATCGCTTCGGCAGTGGCATCTTCTTGGGATTCGGCATCGAGGTGACAGAATGCGAGGCGGAGTTTTTGTTGGATGTGGGGGAGGATGGTGAGGAAGGCATGTTGCCAATCGGTTGAGGGTTGTTTGTTACGTTCTTTCGTTTCGATCATGGGACGATCTCCTAAGTTGGGACCGCCCCACGACCGGGGCGGTCGTGAGGGGAAGAAACACGAGCCGCCCGGAAGTGGGCGAAGGGGTGGGTTGGCGTTGGCTAGTGCAGGCGCAATAAAAATGCCCGGCTGGTGGAACAGATCCAACGACCGGGCAAGTCGAAGCAATCAGCAATTACTCAGCTGATCACAGCGTGGGCTGGAGCACCTGGTAGTAATGGTGCAGAAGCGGGGCGGATTTAGTTGGAGGCTCGTGACTATGTGAGCGAATGTACCTCCCATTTATCGGACGTTGGCGACCTGACGAGCTCGATGCCCAGGTCGATGTGTCCTTACGCACTTAGGCCATCTGCCTTGGTGACGCATGCCACGCCCGCCTTACGCACCGGAGATCCTTGCCGCTTGCGGCCTAGAAGCGCACCAACTGCACAGTAGATGGGATCACGCGATAGGCGCGGCGAGCAACAGACGACTTTGCTCGCCTCGCCTTGCGAACATTTAACTGCCGCCAGATTTACGTCAGCCGAACCCACTAAATCAAGGATTTCCAACTCCGCCGGCATCCAGCAGTCGCAATTCTTTGCTTATTCAAGAGCAACTTGTTAGGCTAAAGCGCCCTTTGCTGCGGACAAAGCTCTGCTGCATTCATCGCGAGCCGCGGCTGGGGCACCGCGGTTGGAGGCAAACGACGAACGATTCTACTGGGAGATGCGATATGCCCCTCAAGCACGGTCGGCAGCAACTCCTTACCCACTTCCCCCGGAAGCAGCGTCCCTCGCACTTAGCCGGCGCGCAGCACGGCTTCGTTCGCTCGCTGCGGTTCGAGCCGCTGGAAGACCGGCGGCTGTTGGCGGTCGTGACCGTGGGCAACACCCTCGACGTAGTGAACGGCGACACGTCGTCGATCGCCAACTTGATTGCCAACAACGGCGGCGACGGCATCTCGCTCCGCGAAGCGATCACAGCCGCCAACAACACGGCCGGCGCCGACACGGTGTTGTTCGATCATTCGCTTTCGGGCCAATCGATTGCCATCAACTCGCAACTGCCGACGATCACCGACTCGCTGACAATCACTGGCTTGGGCGCCGATCTTCTCACGATCGACGCGGGCAACGGCGCCGACAACACGTTTGCCACCGGCGACGGCTATCGCATCTTTAACATCACCGACGGAACGAGTGCGTTGATTAATGTGGAGATCAGTGGCCTTACACTGACCGGCGGCGATGCCCCACGGGGAGTGAATGGAAGCCAAACCGCCGGAAGCTCGGGGGCGAGTGGCGGCGCGATTCTCAACATGGAGAACCTCACCATCACCGCCAGTGCGATCAGTGGAAACGCGGCCGGAGGGGGCGGGACGGGTGGTGTTATTAACAGTGAGGTTTTGGGCGGCCTAGTATCGTTGGCTTACGATGGTGGTGCCGGAGGAAATGGTGGGGGGATCTTCAGTTCGGCGGGTTCGCTCCTCGTTCGGTCCAGCACGATCAGTGGAAATATGACCGGCCGAGGTGGAGATGCTGGAACACCTAGTGGAACTGCTGTGATTACGATGGGAGCGAACGGCGGCAATGGTGGTCTCGGTGGCGGACTCTTCGTTTCGGGCGGCTCTTTGCAGGTAGAGCAAAGCACGGTCAGTGGCAACGCGACCGGAGGTGGCGGGACTGCCAGCAGTGGGAATTTTGGCTCCGGAACTCCGGGATTAAGAGGCACCGGCGGCGGGATTTTCAACAACGCAACAACATCCGTCCTCCACAGCACCCTCACCCAGAACACCGCCCGCAGCGGTGGTGGCATTCTTAACAATGGCGGCACGGCAAACGTAACAGGCAGCATTATCGCCGGGAACGCGGCTACATCATCCGCCAACGTGGCTGGTACACTGGCCATCGACACGTTCAATCTCATTGACGTCGATCCGTTGCTGGCTCCGCTGGCCGACAACGGCGGTCCCACGCTGACGCACGCGCTGTTGTTGGGTAGCCCGGCAATCAACGCAGGAGATCCTGCGTTTGTTGCTCCGCCCGCTTTCGACCAGCGCGGCGCACCCTTTGCCAGGGTCCTCGGTGGAACCATCGATATCGGCGCTATCGAGTTCGCACCACTTGCCGTCGTGAACAATACGTCAGACGTTGACGACGGCGACCCGCTGAATGGGATGACGTCGCTCCGCGAGGCTATCGCACTGGCAAACGCACATCCAGGTGGCGATCTCATCGAATTCGATGCAGCACTCTCCGGTCAGACCATCGCACTGGGGGGAACGGAATTGGCGATTACCGATGCCATCACTATTGATGCGTCGATGTTGTCGAACAACGTGACGATCAATGCCGGCGGACAGTCGCGAGTCCTGTTTATCGACGACCCTGGCGTGTCCGACGAGTCGTTCGACGTCACCCTCAACGGAATTACTTTTACGGGCGGGAGAACTACGGCCAACTCTCAGCACGGCGGCGCAATTTGGTCGGCACAGTTCGGCACGCTGACGCTCAATGACAGCATCGTTACCGGCAACCACACCGAAGGTATTGGGGCACTTGGCGGCGGGATTCGCTCCTCGGGCGACGTGGTGCTGAATCAAAGCACCGTCAGCGAGAACAGCACATTGGGTGACGACGCAGCCGGCGGCGGAATTCACTCTTCTCGTGCAGTGCTTCTTCAAGAGAGCACGGTGACTGGAAACAGCACCGCCGGTAGCAACGCCTATGGTGGCGGGTTTGTCGCCGACTCCACATCTACGATCACCGAGAGCATCATCAGCGGAAATCGCACGACCGGACCGAATGCGAATGGTGGCGGATTTGTATTCGACGGTGGCACGGTCACGCTCATGGAAAGTGCCGTCAGCGGCAACCGCACTGAGGGCGCCGGCTCGTTAGGCGGCGGAGTCTACGCCACCGGTCCCTTGAATCTGGTGGACAGCACGGTCGACGGTAACTACACCGTGGCCGCCGGCGCGCACGGAGGCGGGATCTATAGCACGTTCCCACTTTCGATTTCCGGGAGCACGATTAGCGGCAACCACACCACCGGCCAAAGTGCGCGGGGCGGCGCTGTTTTCGCAAAGAACGGCAGCTTAACGATCGACGAGAGTTCGGTGGTGGGCAACTACACATCGGGAGATTTCGCCTCAGCGGGGGCGATTTATACCAACGGGGGAACTTTTGAAATCACCCGCAGTACGATCACTGGCAACCGCACCATAGGCGATCGATCCTATGGCGGCGCGATTCAGGCGGTTCTCAGCGACGTCACGCTCACCGAGAGCACGGTCAGCGTCAATACGACGTCCAATTTCCGCGCGCACGGAGGCGCGATGTGGATCTCGGGTAGCTTGATAGTTTCGCAAAGTACGGTCAGCGGCAATACCACGACCGGCCTCGAAGCCGACGGGGGCGCGATTCGCACCTTCAGCAACACCCCTGTGACACTCTTTCAAAGCACGTTTTTCGACAACCACACGGCTGGCACGAACGCCAACGGCGGAGGGATCTTTGTCATCAATCTAACTCAAGACCTACCGATTGATGTGAATGGTTCCATCTTTGCGGGCAATACGGCGTCGGGCACCGGCAACGATCTGCTGCCCGATCCAGATAGCGGTTTGGTTGTCAATTACAGTCTCATCGGCACGGGGATGACACCCAGCAGCGGCGGAAACAACGTGTCGATGGACAATCCACAGCTTGGTCCGCTGGCGGACAACGGTGGACATACCAAAACACATGCGTTGTTGCCCGGCAGCCCGGCCATCGATGCAGGCGACCCGACTTTCGATCCGGCCGACCCCGATGGCGACCCGATGACCGACGACGCCGTGCCGTTCGACCAGCGCGGCGAGCCGTTCGTGCGCGTGTTCGACGGCGATGGTGTGGACGGCGAGCGGATCGACATTGGGGCCTTTGAATTCATTCCTGGCGACGCGATCGACATCTTGTTCGGCGACTACAACCACAACGGCGTCGTTGATGCGGCGGACTATACCATTTGGAGAGATATGCTCGGCCAGAGTGGCCTCGCACCCTACAGCGGCGCCGACGGCAGCGGCGACGGCACCATTGGGCCGGAAGATTACGAAGCATGGAGATCCCACTTCGGCCAGACGCTTCCGCAACCGGGAGCCGGGAGCGCAGTCCCGTTAGCTTCCACTGCTACGCCTGCAATCACTAATCTAGTAGCTGACGCGCAAACTGCGAAAAAAGATGTGACGTTCGATGTGGCCGGTCGCCGTCGACCGCCGATCACTGTTTCACTCCAAACGATTCCATCGAATGGTCTCCTCAAGGTGCTCCGTCGACCAATTGCGATACCCAGATTGTCATCCCAGGCGAACATGGATGCCGGATTGTTGGCGTGGCTGGCAGCGCGGAATGATTCGCGCCCGATCGATCACAAAACGCGACGCGAGAGTTCGCTTGCGGATCGAACGGGCAAAGCAGAATGCGACACCGGTCTCCATCTGGTCGATGGAGTTTTCGGCTCGTTGTTGGCCGACATGGCCGTTAAATCACCTCGATAACGCAAGGCCAGCCGCTTTTTTCCTGCAGCAATGTCCCGTGAATTGCAATGATTGCAATCCAAAACTGCCGTTGCGCAGGTTCCGAGGTCTAAACAGCCTCCGCGGGAAATGGCAGATTCCTATGTACGGAGGTGGAATTGCCTGTCGGCCGGGCGGAGCTGCTCTTCGCGGCGGCGGTCGATTCCAAGAACCGCTATGCGAAGTGAGGGTAAGCGTAGACAAAATGGTGGCGCTTGGTGGCCACCGTAGGTTTGCGTTCGTGCACAATGACGAACCGCCATTTCGCACTTCGCTCGCGACCCAGGGCACGCCCTCATGGGTCACGAAGGATCTCGTCAAAGCAGGGCTTCGATGGCCATGACTTTGTTGTCGTCGATCTGATGAACCAATGCTGTCCGGCCGTGGCGGACGCGACGTACTTGTGTCAAAAACTATGCTTGGTAGTACTTTGATTTCCGGCACGAGTTTCGAGACGTCGGCGTCCGAGGATTCATTGGTCAAAGGACTTATCACGGTCCGTGCCTACAAAGGAAGGATACTCAAACGTGTAGGTTGGAATCCTACCGGGGGAGCTCCATGACGGCCGCTGTCCAGGGCTGTTTTGCACCTAACACCAATCGGCCAGCACGCAGGCCAATGGGTCGTCCAAGTTGGCCGCATCTCGAGGGGCCGCATCTTCGGAGGCTGTTTTCTCATCTGCCTCGGCACGGACAAATCGGTCTCGGTCGGCCGGCCGTTCTTTTCTGACCTTGGCAGTGGCCAGCAGCAGCAGTTCGTCGTCATCCACCGTGGCAAAGAATTGTGAGATCCGAGAATGGGCCGGGCCGGGCCGTTGCGCTCGACTTGGTCTTAAGAAGTCGTTCGTCGATGCAAGGAAATCAAGGGCGCGGACTGCCGTAAGTCCGCGGCCGGCAACAGCACCGCTGGTGTCTGAGGACTTGCTGATGACCAAGGGGCCGCCACTGTTCGCCTGAGCTGGCGCGGGAGCTACCATGAATCCCGGCTCTGTTTCGACCACGATTGCCGGCGCGGCCGCCGCTGGTTCAACTCCTTCGGTCGCGGCCGCGTCTGCCAGGGCCTCATCGGTAACGTTCGGCTCGGGCACAGTCGCCGCCGCGCCGCTGCCCGCGCCCAGGGTCTCGCCGAAGTGCGCCCGCCAGTAGAGGTAGTCGGACTCGTCGACCGTTCCGGGCGTAGGATCGTTCGGCAAGAACGTACCGGAAGCCGCCAGTGTGTGGCGCCAGACGACGTAATCGGCTGCATCGACCACATTATTCTCGTTGAAGTCTCCGAATAAAACCGTCGACACGTTGAGCCACACCCGGTTCGGCTGACCGTAGTTGGCGACGAAGGCATCCAAATCGCCGTCGCCGTCCAGGTCGCCCAGCGAGATGTCGACGCTAGAGGCAGCTCCGAGCGTCTGGCCGCTGTCGCTGAACGTGCCCGTACCGTCGTTCAGCCACACCCGGTTCGCTCCGCCACTGTTGGCCACGAAGGCATCCAGGTCGCCGTCGCCGTCCAGGTCGCCCAGCGAGATGTCGACGCTAGAGGCAGCTCCGAGCGTCTGGCCGCTGTCGCTGAACGTGCCGGGCGAGCCGCCCTGCGCGCCGCCCTGGTTGATCCACACCCGGTTCGCCTCGCCGTAGTTGGCGACAAAGGCGTCGAGGTCGCCGTCGCCGTCCAGGTCGCCCAGCGACACGGCGAAGCTGGTCTGATTGCCGAGCGTCTGGCCGCTGTCGCTGAACGTGCCGGCCGTGCCGCCCTGCGCACCCCCTGGTTGAGCCACACCCGGTTCGCCTCGCCGAGGTTGGCGACAAAGGCGTCCAGATCGCCGTCGCCATCCACATCGCCCAGCGACACGGCGAAGCTGGTCTGATTGCCGAGCGTCTGGCCGCTGTCGCTGAACGTGCCGGCCGCGCCGCCCTCGCGCCCCCTGGTTCAGCCACACCCGGTTTGGCTGATTGAAATTGGCGACAAAGGCGTCCAGGTCGCCGTCGCCGTCCACGTCGCCCAATGACACGGCGTAGCTGGTCTGATTGCCGAGCGCCTGGCCGCTGTTAGCGAACACTCCGGGCGTGCCGCCCTGCGCCCGCCCTGGTTGATCCACACTCGGTTCGGCTGACCGTAGTTGGCGACAAAGGCGTCCAGATCGCCGTCGCCGTCCACATCGCCCAGCGACACGGCGCGGCTTTGGTGATCTCCAAGCGTCTGGCCGCTGTCGGTGAACGTGCCGGGCGTGCCGCCCTGCGCACCCCCTGGTTGATCCACACCCGGTTCGCCTCGCCGTAGTTGGCGACAAAGGCGTCCAGATCGCCGTCGCCGTCCAGGTCGCCCAGCGACACGCCCCAGCTGTCGTGATCTCCGAGCGTCTGGCCGCTGTCGAAAAACTCACCCGTGGTGGCGGTAGTCGCCGCCAGCACCACAACGTCGCTGTCGGACGCCGTGTTGTTCGTGGGGTCCAGGTCACCAACAATGCCTGCGACCGGGGCTACGGTGGCCGTGTTGGTGACGATCCGCTCCGCGCTCTGGTAGGGTGTTAGCGATCCCACCACGTCGGCCGTCACCGTGTAGGTGATCCACGAACCGGCATCGAGGTCGACCTGTTCACTAATGTTATCCGCGCCGAGAGGTTGGCGTTGCCCGTGCCCGTGATCTCGGCTGTCCACTGCACGTTAGTAAGCGTGTCGGGGAACGTATCGGTCACCGTCGCGTCGGCGACGCTGCCGGGACCGTTGTTGGTGACGACGATCGTGTAGCTGAGCGGATCGCCTTCGGTGACGGCCACCTGGTTTGATGTCTTGGTGATCGACAGGTCCGGATTCTGATTGAGCCACACCCGGTTCGGCTGTTCAACGTTGGCGACAAAGGCGTCCAGATCGCCGTCGCCGTCCAGGTCGCCCAGCGCCAGGTGCCACCGAGGGTTATTTGCTCCGCCGAGCGTCTGGCCACTGTCGGCGAATACTCCGGCCATGCCGCCCTGCGCGCCTCCCTGGTTGAGCCACACGCGATTAGGTTCGAACCAGTTGACCACGAAGGCATCCAGATCGCCGTCGCCATCCAGATCGCCCAGCGACACGCCCTTGCTGTCGTGATCGCCGAGCGTCTGGCCACTGTCGGCGAACACTCCGGCCGTGCCGTTCTGCGCACCCCCCTGGTTGATCCACACCCGGTTCGCGCCAAAGTCGTATCTGACTACGCCGTTGGTGACGAAGGCGTCCAGATCGCCGTCGCCGTCCAGGTCGCCTAGTGCCACGCCATAGCTGTAGTGATCTCCGAGCGTCTGGCCGCTGTCGGCGAATACTCCGGCCGTGCCGCCCTGCGCGCCCCCCTGGTTGATCCACACCCGGTTCGGCTGATTGAGTGAGTTGGTGACGAAGGCGTCCAGGTCGCCGTCGCCGTCTAGGTCGCCTAGTGCCACGCCATAGCTGTTGTAATTACCGAGCGACTGGCCGCTGTCAGTGAAGGTGCCCGTGCCGTCGTTCAGCCATACCCGGTTCGCCCCCTTGTTGGCGACAAAGGCGTCCAGGTCGCCGTCGCCGTCCAGGTCGCCCAGCGACACGCCCCAGCTGCTTTGATCTCCAGCGCCTGGCCGCTGTTAGCGAAGACTCCAGGCGTGCCGCCCTGCGCGCCCCCTGGTTGATCCACACCTTGTTCGCGACAAAGTCGAGGCCGACGAAGGCGTCCAGATCGCCGTCGCCGTCCAAGTCGCCCAGCGCCACGGTGAGGCTTTGGGAACCGCCGAGCGCCTGGCCGCTGTCGGCGAATACTCCGGCTGTGCCGCCCTGCGCGCCTCCCTGGTTGATCCACACCCGGTTCGCGCCGACGTTGGCGACGAAGGCGTCCAGGTCGCCGTCGCCATCCAGGTCGCCCAGCGAAATGCCGGTACTGTAGTGATCTCCGAGCGTCTGGCCGCTGTCGGTGAAGGTGCCGCTGCCACCCTTAATGCCGCTGCCACCCTTGGTGGCCAGCACGACGACGTCGGCGTCTGTCGCTGCATTGTCCGAGGGGTCCAGGTCACCAATAATGCCTGCGACCGGGGCTACGGTGGCCGTGTTGGTGACGATCCGCTCCGCGCTCTGGTAGGGTGTTAGCGATCCCACCACGTCGGCCGTCACCGTGTAGGTGATCGACGAGCCGGCATCGAGGTCGACCTGTTCACTAATGTTATCCGCGCCCAAGAGGTTGGCGTTGCCCGTGCCCGTGATCTCGGCTGTCCACTGCGCAGTTAGTAAGCGTGTCGGGGAACGTATCGGTCACCGTCGCGTCGGCGACGCTGCCGGGACCGTTGTTGGTGACGACGATCGTGTAGCTGAGCGAACCGCCCTCGGTGACGGCCACCTGGCCCGCCGTCTTGGTGATCGACAGGTCAACTTTCAGATTCCTATTCAGCCAAACCTGGTTCGGCTGACTGGAATTGGCGACGAAGGCGTCCAGAGTACCGTCGCCGTCCACATCGCCCAGCGAGACGTCGACGCTAGAGGCAGCTCCGAGCGTCTGGCCGCTGTCGTTAAAGGTGCCGGGCGTGCCGCCCTGCGCGCCTCCCTGGTTCAACCACACCCGGTTCGCCTCGCCGTAGTTGGCGACGAAGGCGTCCAGGTCGCCGTCGCCATCCAGGTCGCCCAATGACACGGCGTAGCTGGTCTGATTGCCGAGCGTCTGGCCGCTGTCGGTGAACGTTCCGGGCGTGCCGCCCTGCGCACCGCCCTGGTTGATCCACACTCGGTTCGCCTCGCCGAGGTTGGCGACAAAGGCGTCCAGGTCGCCGTCGCCGTCCAGGTCGCCCAGCGAGACGTCGACGCTAGAGGCAGCTCCGAGCGTCTGGCCGCTGTCGGTGAACGTTCCGGGCGTGCCGCCCTGCGCCGCCCTGGTTGATCCACACCCGGTTCGCCTCGCCGACGTTGGCGACGAAGGCGTCCAGGTCGCCGTCGCCGTCCACATCGCCCAGCGACACGGCGAAGCTGGAGTGATTTCCGAGCGCCTGGCCGCTGTCGTTAAAGGTGCCCGTACCGTCGTTCAGCCACACCCGGTTTGGCTGATTGAAATTGGCGACAAAGGCGTCCAGGTCGCCGTCGCCGTCCAGGTCGCCCAGCGAGACGTCGACGCTAGAGGCAGCTCCGAGCGTCTGGCCGTTGTCGGTGAACGTGCCGGGCGTGCCGCCCTGCGCCGCCCTGGTTGATCCACACCCGGTTCGCCTCGCCGTAGTTGGCGACGAAGGCGTCCAGATCGCCGTCGCCGTCCAGGTCGCCCAGCGACACGGCGTGGCTGAGGTGATCTCCGACCGTCTGGCCGCTGTCGCTGAACGTGCCGGGCGTGCCGCCCTGCGCACCGCCCTGGTTGATCCACACCCGGTTCGCCTCGCCGAGGTTGGCGACAAAGGCGTCCAGGTCGCCATCGCCGTCCAGGTCGCCCAGCGAAATGCCGGTACTGTGGTGATCTCCGAGCGCCTGGCCGCTGTCGAAAAACTCGCCCGTGGTGGCGGCAGGTGTCGCTACGCCGACGCCACCGCCTAGATTGAGCGTCAAGTCGCCGTGTGACCCAGCTGCGACCTCACCTTCGGGGCCGGTCAAGCCTGATACGGCCAACCAGGTGCGACCGCCGATGTTGACCTGCCCGCTGCCGGTATCGCTCAAATTGAAGAGCTGCTCGGCCTGTCCCAGATCGTAATTGAGTCCGCCATAGGTAGCGAGATTGAAGAGCGACTTTAGTTCGTCCGCGGTGAGGGCGTCGTTCCAGAGGCCGACGTCGTCGATGCCGCCGCCGAAGAACCATTGCCCACCGCCAGCTGTACTGTCTTTGTTGCGGCCAATGGCCGAGGCGTCTGCGAACAGGTCCGTCAGGAAGGAGACCGTCCCGCTGCCCTCCGGGTTTCCGTCGATATAGATCTCCGCGGAGTTGCCGGCTCCCACGGTCACGGCCACATGATGCCACCCGCCGTCGAACAAGTTTGTGGACGTGCTGGTGATGCTTCCGTCGGATGTTCCATCACGCACTCCGTATACCAAAGTGCCGACGCCGGGGCTGACGCCGTTGGATACGTAGAACCGCGCCTCCTGGCTGGCTGCGGTGGAATTGGAGACACTGAAGATCGTGAGCACGTCGGTAGGGTCGCCGACATCCGGCTTGACCCAAGCGGAGATGGTTCCGGTGGCCAAGGCGCCGAATGTGCTGGCGTGCGGGGCCAGATCGACGAACTCGGAGAAGGAATCGTTCGCCCCGCCCGCGAATTGGGCCGCTTGGCCCACGACGCTCGTGGCGGCCGTGGAGGGCCCGCCGTTCGTCTTGGTTCCGCTTTGAGAGTTTAGCAGTGGGGCCGTGTCGACGACCGTGTTGCCGCTGATGTCATCGGTATCAAACGTCCAATGACTGATGAGTTGAGCCACGCTAAGACAGAGACGCGACTCGAGCAATTCCACGCGAAGAGAGCGGCTATTTATGTAACGGTTCCGAGGCCGAGATAAGACAAGGCGGCGAGATTTGCGAGGTTGCCGCGCCATGACATCCCCCACTAGCCGTTGGGAAACCGATGCGCATTCGTCGAGCCGTGCGCAACAATACTGCAGAAGTGACTCTGCTTGGGCGCCAATCATGCAGAGCACGTCGCTCGGACCCACCTCACTCGACGACCGTTGGCAGCATCCGATCGATAGGTCTAGTATATTGGGATGAGGATTTGAATTGCAAGGAAAATTAGGAAGTGGACCTATCTATGTCCTTCGATCCTTCACATGAGGGCAAAAATGCTCGCGTTGTGGCTGCCTACACCGTAGTGACAAGTCGCATACGACGTGCCTGTATTGCCCAGCTTCTAATGTGATGAGACTCATTCTCAGCAGGCTTTAGGCGTATGAGCGACGACGGGCAGTTGTCCAACGACCGAGACAAGGCGTTCCGTTACACGCACACCGACGGGTTCGCCCAGTCGCTGACCGCATTCGATGCGTCGCTGTGGGTCTCAACATATCAAGTGGGCAAGCTGGCCGTGTTCCGCGCCGACGCCGAAGCGCCTTTCGCTGCTGCCGCGCACCTTCGACAAAGCGATGGGATTGGCGGTGACGCAGGATCGCCTGGCGCTGGCCACACGCTATCAGATCTGGCAGCTTCGCAACGAGACGATTCTTGCGCCACGGATCAAACCGGCTGGCCAGCACGATGCCTGCTATATCCCACGTAGTTCACACGTGACGGGAAATATCGATGCCCACGAAATCGCGTGGGGTGTAGGTGAGGACGGCGCGGAGTTATGGATAGTCAACACGCTGTTCTCCTGCTTATGCACGATCGACCCGGCATACAGCTTTGTCCCCCGCTGGCGGCCGCCATTCGTCACTCAGACGATTCGCCATGACCGTTGCCACTTGAACGGCCTGGCGTTGCTTGATGGGCGACCAAAATATGCCACCGCGTTTGCGGAAACCGATGCAGCCGAGGGCTGGCGCGACCACAAACGCACCGGAGGCATCCTGATCGACGTGCCCAGCGGGCAGATTGTGGCTCGCGGACTCTCGATGCCACACTCGCCACGCGTCCATAACGGCCGCGTCTGGCTGCTCGACTCGGGCAACGGGCGGTTGGTGACCGTCGATCCGCGCAATGGCCACGTCGAAGTGGTCGCTAGCCTGCCCGGATACACTCGTGGATTGGCGTTCCTGGACAAGTATGCTCTGGTCGGACTATCGCGGATTCGCGAATCGAGTGTGTTTGGTGGCGTAGCCATTGCAGAACAATTGGAGCAACGGAAGTGCGGCGTGTGGGTCGTCGATACTGAGACAGGGAAAGCGGTAGGCAACGTGGAGTTTGAACAGACTGTCGACGAGATCTTCGACGTGCAGATTCTGCCCGGGGTGAGCTTTCCTGCGGTCGTCGGCTTCGAAAAGGCGACAATTGAAAGAGCGTGTGTCATCGGGCCAGAGATGCCGATTGATGGCACAAATTAGAGGCCCATTAAGTGGGCTCGGATCGACGAGTCGTCCATCGTTATCAGGCGTCTCATCGCCCTTGGGCCTACGAACTGACGCTAGCAGGTACTAAGTTGCGGCCCATAGCGCTTCACCCATCTGATTGTTTTTCGTCTGCGACAATCACCGATACATCGATAGACCGCGGCGATTCACCCGCTCGATGAATCCGCCACATTTCCAGAAGCGCCCGCTCCAAATTGCGTACGTATCGACTCGTGTCAAACAATGTGCATTTCCGACGGTTGGCAAGAAGCTTCTCGCGCATTGCATTCAGCTCATTGGGCTGCTCGGCCAGTCGGACCGCCCGCTCTTCGTATTCATGTAGATCGGACGCGATGAGCTCGGGCACTCCGGCAGCCGTTAACAGACTGGCAGATACTCGGGAAGTGAAAACCTCGCCCGGGCAGGCCAACAGCGGCAACCCGGCCCACAGCGCGTCGACTGCCGTCCCATGTCCGCCGTGAGTGTAAGTGTCCAAGAATAGGTCCGCGTGACGGTGACGGGCCAAATGGTCTGCGGTACTAGGAAGTTGCCGGGCATAGATCAGACGTTCAGGGGCAATACCGCGCGCTTTGGCTTCCGCGTGAAGCCTTTCTTCGATGATTGAGTTGTCGCACCGTTGCCAAAGGACACTAACAGGAACTCGTTTCAAGATTCGCATCCAAACATCAAATAATTCCGGTTCGATTTTGTCCGGATTATTGAAGGAACAAAACACGAAGCCTTCGTCGGGCATGCCGCACGCCACGCGGCTCGGGCCTTGCTCTGAGATCGGTTGATCGCAGTTGGTCGGCAGGTAGACGTCCGGCAAATAGACTAGCTTCTCGGTGAAGAACTGTTCATGGCCTGGCGGAGTCGCAAAACGGTCCGTGATAAAATAGTCGATCCAGTCCGCTCCCATGCTTGCGGGGTACATGTAGCTGATTTGGATCGGTGCAGGACGGCGGGCCGCGATCTCCGGTCGGCCGCCCGACATGTAGCTATTGATGTCGAACAGGATGTCGACCTGTTCTGCGGAGATCCGCCGTGCTGCTTCGCCTGGAGTCAACCCGAAGAGTTCAACGCACCGGTCGCTGTCGCACAATACGCGGCTACGCAACTCGCTATTGTCGTTCTGAGAATAGTCGAGGGCGACGATTTCGAAGCGCTGTCGATTGAAGCGTCCGTATATGCCCGCCATCAAATGGCTGACCACGTTGTGACCAAATTCGTGAGAAAGAAAGCCGACGCGCAAGCGTGGGGAAGTCGACGGCGAGTCCGTCTCTGCAGTTCTTATCCCGCCGTCCATCGCGCTTAGTTTTCGCAATTCGCACGCGCCAATGTTGGCCGCAATGGTTCTAGCGTACTCGCGCGATTGCCAACCGGTCGGCCGAGGTGGTGGGAAATCGCAGACTTGCCAGTGGCCACAACGGACTAGGCATACCGCGGGCGACCGTATCGCGGACAATGCATAGTAACCGCTCAATGCACTGAGGCCGGTCACTCCAGTCGCAGCAGCGGCGCTTGGAGTTTTCCAAAGCCGCCAGCGATTGGAATGACGTCGAGTCGATCTCCACGGATTTCCGATAAGCATCGCACGCCTCGCCTAAGCGCCGATTCCTTTCCAGCAGCGCCCCCAGATCGTGCCAGGCCTGTGCATATTGCGGAGCCAATTCGAGGACCTGGCGCAGGAGGCGCTCGGCTTCTTCGCCCTGGTCCAACTCACCCAGCGTGTTGGCCAAGTTCAACAGGGCCTGAGGATATTCGGCTCGCAGTTTTAGTGCTTGTTGAAAACAGGCGACCGCGCGATCGTGTTGATGAAGCTGTTTAAGCACCAGCCCCAAACCGTTCAAAGCCTGCGGATAATCAGGGCGAATCTCTATGGCGCGCTGGAGCGCGGCGGATGCTTCGTCCAGACGGTGCTGAAGCCGAAGGGCATTACCGAGATTGTGCCATGCCTTGGCGTAATTCGAGTCGATCTGCGTGGCCTGCCGAAACGAAGACTCTGCCTCAGACAGTTGGCCGCTGTCTAACAGTGCCAGTCCATAGTTGTTGTGTCCCGCGGGGAAGTCGGGTTGAAGGCGAACCGCCTGTCGTCCCGCCGCCAGCGCCTCGGGCAACCAGCCAGCGCGGCGGAATATCTCCGCAACGTGTGCCTGGTACACTGCGTTTTCGGGGGTGAGCCCGATTGCTTGACGCAACCATTCGGCTGCCTGTGTCAAGTTGCCCCGTTGAAAGGCAGTCATGCCAACTTGATAACAATCTTGGGCGCGATCTGATTTGCCGGGCATGGCAATCCTCTCCCAATCTTCGGTTTATGCCACGACTAACCGAATTCGATTCTCGCATGAGATCCGCCTAGGCACAACGTTCAGAGAAGGCCAACTGCAAGAGCCACAAAAATTCTCTCGGGTAAGAACGCCACTGCGGCGGGAATGCAGACGCGGACGTGGACCACACGTGGGGCAGCGTTGCCAATACAAACCCAATATAAGTACAATATTGGCGAGTCGATTTTATCGCCTGGAAGCGAGCGATTTGCACCCTCCCAATGCAAACCCAACACTAACCCAATACAAGTGCAATAGGGTGGGATCTCGTTCGAGTCCCACTGGGAACAAACCTTGCGAATGCCAGTAACTCGACAACGCGTGAAACAGGTCAAGAATGGACGGGTTTAGAAACGGTGCCGGCGACGATGGGCGTCTCTAAACCCGTCGATCCGGTAGCTCTTCGGCACAGGTTTTCCGTGCCGGAAAGCGATACCTCTTCTCGGATTGAGACGCGGGGCGTTCCGGGCCCCTGGAATGCCCCATCACAGGACCCTTTATCGGGTCGGAAATCGTATCGACAATCTGCTGAGGTCGCACAGACCGCTGGCTTCAACTGCTTGTTCTTCATGACGGCGGATGCATCGACTTCGCTGAGTTAGGACTCGGGCGAACTCGCAGCGGTGGTGCCCACCGACCGGAGTTTCTGCGAGCGAACTGTGTAGTCCAACTGATCGCACTTAGGTGGCTTTTGGCAACATTTGTGCCGCCGCGTTCGTGCATAAGGTCGAACCGTCCGAGACGTCGAACGTCAAGTCCCCAAGTGCTTAAGGTGTGACACACCTTGGTCCGATTGCATAGCGACCATAGCTGCCAATGACGAACATAGCTGCAGCTCGACGTAGCGGCTGAGTTGCCCAGGATGATGGCGACTATGTGGCCTTCATCCGCCCCACCAATCACATGATTGTCCGTTCCAAAACTGCGTCGGTTAGCGACACACAAAAGCTGTCCATTGACCGACTACCAGCGTGCCGTGCTGAGACTCACCTCGATTGCCAGCACCAAACCAATTCGCGCTCTTACAGCACCCAAATCCCCGCTCCACACCCTGCCGATATTGCGATACCTGAAGGACCTTATGCAGTATGAACCGCCGCTCCAACAGAGTGGCGTTTTGTGTTTACTGGGAGAGAATATCGGCTCGGTCCTCAAATCGGCACGTTGTGACTTGGGGGTAACCTAGGTGTTGATACAGCTTCGGGGCCCACCGAGTCACCCTTCAATGGCCACCCTTGACGTGTCTACCAAGAGCCAACAATGTCTTTCCGGAGGTGAGGTAACGTAGTAGCCCACGACCACTATCAGGTCGCCAAAGCCCTACCTTACCCACTTAGATTCTGCCCGCTTCTTGTCATGAATAGCCCGGGGTAAATTCACCCTAGAAGACTCAGCGAAGAACAAGGAAGACGCCCGAGCAACCAGGGGTAACGTCACTGCGCTACGGCCATTCGTCGCCGCTTATCACACCCCTTACTGCCGCCTTCCGCGAGAGCAATGAGCGTGTCGCCATTACCAAGCGCTCGAACCCAACAGGCACATGATGCCTGTTATTGATTGGCCATTCTGGCGTCGCTTGAAGTCAGATGAGCATACATGAGGTGGGTGTTTAGAAGTCCATTTGGGCAGAGAAGGAGGTAGGTTACCCCCTCTGACAAAGTCGCTGTTGGGTCTACGAGCATCGGATTTAGATGGAAGCGCAAGCTGGGGTTTGGTGGTGGAATTTGGTGGGGAGGGGGTGGGTGGGGACGTTACCTGGGCCTTTGGCGAATAGCAGTTTGGCACTAGATTTGGACAAGGGAGCTATAACCGAATGTTGCCGCGGAGGCAGGACACACGCGGCTTTTTTCGTCTGATGCGGACTTCCTCACCCCGCACTTTTGGATGGAAATGACTGTGTGGGGGATCTTTCTAGGACTGCCCGTCAGTCAAGTTGGCTCATACGGTAGCGATCAAGTCTTAGTGCAGCGAATATATTGCTGCTGGCTCAGCGCGATTGATGACGAGCTCGCTGTTTTTCTGCTCGATAATTCAAATCCCGGTATCGTTTCTGTTGTTTTTTCTCGGCTTTGCTTTTTTGCCTTCTACCATGCTCCCGAGAACCCATCGCTGCTCTCATCTTTAAGTTCTCTTGTGAAATCTACAGAAACCCTGGTCGAGGCCGCTGGAGCATCGTTCGTGTACTTGCTGCCGTACTCCTTTGATCTGAACCCGATTGAGAAGCTCTTCGCCAAGGTCAAGCAGCTCGTCCGCGGATTACGCCCCCGCAACTGGCGCGAGACTGTCGAAGCCGCCAAACAAGCCTTGCTCCAAATCACGTTCGACGATATTCAAAATGCCTTCCTCCGCTGCGGCTACACGGCTACGTAAAATACAAAACTGCTTTAGCGGTATAGACAGTTCACTTCGACACGTGTCAGCTCGATCGGGGTATCTGAAAAGACACGTGTTTTCCAGCACTGTTCGCAACGGTATGCAATTGTTTGCATTGGTGCCTCACGGGCCTATAATGCCCGTATTCCAGCGGAATAACTGGGTGTTTCGGCTGTGGCAAGGTTATTGGCTCATAACCTCGAGGTCGCAGGTTCGAATCCTGTCCCCGCCATTCCGGGTAGTTGCGTCAAATCGCAGCTACCCCCTAACCCCGGCAAAGTCCGGGGTTTTTCATGCGCGCTACTTTGCTCGTGCGAGTCCCGGCGATGCCCAGCGTGTGTCGACTGCGCCGCATTTTGCGCCGCTTTTTCCGTTGCCTCTTCTGGGGCTACTTCGGCCGGCGGCTCGTCGCCCTTCACAGCAGACGCGAAGTGCTCGTCGTTCGTCATCGGGTAGTGCCGCATGGCCACGCTGGGCGTGTTGCCCATCCAGCTTGTGACCACCTGCACCGGATACTTTTCGGCAAGTTCCGTTTCTCGGCTGGCCCGCAGGTTTTGGAATAACCGGGGCCAAGGCGCCGGGCCAGGGACGATTACTTTTTCACTATGCCCAGTTTGGCGAGGAGTTGTTGAGTTTTCCAGGGGCATGTGCGGAGTGCGGCAGCGATATTGTTGTGGCCATCCAGGCGTAGCATGGAAACGATGGCGTTGCGGAAGGCAGCCAGATTTTGCGGGGCGTGACCGGTGCGGATGCGGCAGGCATCCTCGTCGAGGGTCACGTCCCGAACATGATGCGAGCGGTTTTCGATGCCCCAATGGCCACGCCACCAAGCCAGCAACTGGGCAGCATCCCCCTGACCGCGTGGCACGCTGGTGATGGCGTAGTCGATTTCGACCGTTTCGACGCCTCCGCATCACGCCTGCCGATGGTTGGTACTGCGGCGTTTCCCGGTTTAAGTGTCACGCCGTTGCTGGTGCGGGAAACCAAGAGCCGCTCGAAGATAGAATCCCAATCGACGTTGCGGTCACCGTACGTACTGGCCGCGAAATGAAATGACTTGATTTCTGCCTTCGAAGGAATGGCCAACTATTTCTTGACAATTCGTACTGCAGTCAGCCACTACAAACTTCTTGCGTTACTAGTTGCGTAGCGCTTCTCACGTGGCGGGCTCGGTTTCAAACAACCAGTTGCGAACATATTCAACGACCGCGAACAGTCGGTCGTCGTCAACCCGCTGTCGATAGATTGCCGCCATATCATCCCCGCGCGGTGCGTGACCAATAATTGCGTCCGCCGCCGCTTCGTCTCGAGCCTCGCCTGCAACAGTGCGAAATGTCCTCCGCAGCGAATAAAAGTTAAGTCCCTTACGACACAGGCCTATCCGCTGAAGTAATTTGGCGGTTTCCTTGCAGATCGGGTTGTCGGCAACCGTTTTCGACCAGCTACACCCACGATGGGTTACGAAAACTAAACCGCCAGCCGCCGAACTGTTTTGCCGAGGACGCACGGCGAGCCATTCATCAAGGCTTTCGATTGTTTCCGGCCAAAGGGGTATACGACGCTCAATTCCAGTCTTGGGCCTCGCATAGTTAAGCCAGCCGTGTTTCAGGTCCAGAGCAGCCAACGGCAAGTTTGCTAAGTCACTGTTGCCTAGGCCGCCGTTCAGTGCGAGTAGAATCATTGTTCGCAGAGGCTGTGACGCTCCGCGACGCTTCTCCCCTTTGATCATCATACCGTAGAGCATGGCCCATACCTCGTCCCGTTTAAACATACGGAGTCCGGAATTTGCCTTTGCAAGGCGCAAGGTTTTTCGATTTGGCTTATTGAAACTCTGGCCATACCGAATCGGTGTCAGCATAATGCCTTGATCGATTCATCACTTAAATAGCACACGTACACGCGTAATGTCCCCAGCCAGGGCGTAGGGGCCACGAGTCTTTGCGAACGATGTCCGCAGCGCGGCGAAGTCATCCGCCACCAGGTCGGACACCAGCCGGTTGCGGCCAAACACGCTAACCACCCTCTTGCACACGGTATAATAATCCTCCCAAGTTCGGGGCCGTAATTCAGAGCTCTCGACGAGCGATTTTTTGTGAGTCAAGAAGCGGTTGACAAGCTCGGCGACGGTTAAGCCATCGGATGTACTCCAGGGTGTACGGCTCGCTAAAAGATCATTCTTTTGGTCGAGCCACTTTTGCAGGGCAGCTTGCCCCCCCGGGATCGTTGGCAACCTTGCCGAAATAGTGGAGCTTGCCGCGCACTTTCTTAGCCCAGTAGCCGGTGGCATGGGGAAAGAGAGGAAAATCGCGATGGGGTTTCTTGGGCTTTGATCGTCGGGTAGAATTAGCCACGAATACACCCTTCATTGAAGGATTTTGAGTTTTACTTCTAACGCCCGCTGTGTGCCGCTGGGTGGGGTGTTGCTTTCAGGTGGTTTTTATCATTGCGGGTGTAGAAATAGGTGTATAGTGGTTTCTGAGAAAACCCAAGGATATTCAAAAACCACGATTTTTCAAGTATTGCCAGCGTAGCTTCAATCGGCAGAGCACCGCATTCGTAATGCGGGGGTTGTCGGTTCGACTCCGACCGCTGGCTCTCTGCAAGGCGCAATAGCTAAAGTGTAAAAACAGGCGATCTGGTTGTCGCCGCAAGCATAACCGTCCTCGCTGGGTTCGCGCCTTGCCCAGGCAGGAGTGGAGAGTTTTCGAAAATGTCGATTGGCACAGAGTCCATTGTCAAACAAATTGTCCTTTCACCGAGCGGATTCGGACCGAATGAAATTGTCCAGATCATCGGTGCAATCGGGAAGAGTTACTCGAATTATCGCGAGCTGCGTGAAGCTGCTGCAGAGCTGGAAGAGCAACCGAATCGTAGCCCGGCCACCGCCGCTCGGTTAGGTGTATGCTTGTACTTGCTGGGGCGCTACAGCAACTCGATTGAAACGTTGTCGCATAGCGACGGCGGCGCACTGACCCATTTCTACTTGGGCAAAGCTTACCTCGCGCTCGACAAATACCCAGAGGCACTTGCCGCGTACGAGTCGGCCGAAAGGGCTGGCTACTCGCGCGATCAAGTCAGCGCTGGCCAAAGCCGAAGGGTTGCGGTACAACGGCCGCGCAGGAGGCCATGAACGTGCTCAACAGTCTTTCAGGTGCTGTCGAGCAGACGGCTGAATATCTGTACCAGCGCCCGCGACGGTGTCGGCGCTGGGCGGCAATCCGAGCGAAGCCGTCGCGCTGTTGGAGCGGGCCGTCGCGGCGGATGGTACGCACGCTGGAGCCCTGTTTGGCCTCGCCCTCGAGAACGATCGCCACGGCAACGACAGCTACGCTCGCGACTTGTACGAGCGGGCCGCAACACAATTCCCGACTCATGTCGGCACGCTGCTCAACCTTGGTGTGCTGTATGAAGATATGCAGTACTACGAAAAAGCCCGGCAATGCTATCGGCGAATTCTCGACGTCTTCCCCGATCACCCGCGCGCCCGTCTGTTTGCCAAGGATGCAGACGCGGCACGCGATATGTATTACGACGAAGACGCCCGCCGCCGGCAGGATCGTCTTAGCCAGGTGCTCGGCATCCCCGTGACCGACTTCGAGCTCTCCGTCCGCAGCCGTAATTGCCTGCAGAAGATGGGCATCATGACGCTCGGCGACCTAACACGCACCAGCGAACAAGAATTGCTGGCAAGTAAGAATTTCGGCGAGACGTCGCTGGTCGAAATTCGCGACATGCTGCAATCGAAGGGCTTGGAGCTCGGCCAGTTCGCCGATCAAATCCGCGAGGAAGAACCGGCATACGATCCGGAACTACTCTCAGCCGACGAGCGTGCCCTGCTCGACCGGCCAATTGCCGATTTGAACCTTTCCGTACGGGCCCGCAAGTGTATGGTCCGGCTTGGCTTGTCGACAATTGGCGAATTGGTGCGTCGTACCGGCGACGACTTGCTGGAGTGCAAAAACTTCGGCGTCACGAGTCTCAACGAGGTTCGCGAAAAATTGACCCTTCACGGGATCAAGCTCCGTGGTGATTGAGCGATGTCGAGAGTTGGGGTGAAAAGTCGAGAGCCAGTTATCTCGTTTTAATTGCTCTCGATGCATCCTATGGCAACTCCGATATTTGGCTTCTCGATAGTTCACGAAGAAGTCGGCTGTTCTGCGCGGTGCGGAAAGATTACGACTCCACATGGAGTGGTCGACACGCCTGCTTTCATGCCTGTCGGCACGCTTGGAACTGTGAAGGGAGTCGACGCAGGCCGATTGCGCGAATCCGGCGCGCAAATGGTTCTCGCCAACACGTATCACTTGGCCCTGAGGCCTGGCGAGCAAACGGTGGCTGCCCTCGGCGGCCTGCATGCGTTTATGGGGTGGGACGGTCCGATTCTCACGGATAGCGGCGGCTTTCAAGTCTTCAGTCTCGCCGAACGTATGGTCGTCGATGAAACGGGCGTCTGCTTCCGTTCGCATATTGATGGAGCGGCCATTGAGCTAACCCCCGAACGAGCCATCGCCATACAGGAGCAACTCGGCAGCGACGTCGCCATGGTGCTCGACCATGTCGTCGCCCTGCCGAACGACCGCGATACTGTCGCCGACGCCATGCGGCGCAGCCTGCGTTGGGCCGAACGGTGCAAAGCAGCCGCGACGCGTAGCGAACAAGCGCAATTCGCCATCGTGCAAGGGGGCTTGGACGCTGAACTCCGGGCCGAATCGGCCGAACGATTAATCGCGCTCGATTTCGCCGGCTATGCAATCGGCGGCTTGAGCGTCGGCGAGCCACCGGCACAAATGTACTCAGCGCTCGATGTTACTTCTCCGCTCTTGCCAAAAGATCGGCCGCGATACCTCATGGGTGTGGGCCGCCCAATTGATTTGCTGGAAGGAATTCGTAGAGGAATCGATTTGTTCGACTGCGTGATGCCAACGCGAAACGGCCGCAATGCGCTCGCATTCACCGACGTCGGACCCGTGCGACTCAGAAATCAGCGATACACACAAGACCGTGAGCCGCTTGACGAAGCCTGCCCATGTTTGGCCTGCCGCCATAGCCGCGGCTACCTTCGCCACCTGTTCCAGGCGAACGAGATGTTGGGACCAATCTTAGTCTCTATTCACAACTTGACGTATTACCAGCGCCTTATGGCGGAGGCACGTCAGGCAATTCGACAAGACAGGCTCTCAGCGCTTCTCAGCCAGCGCCGACGCGGGTGGGAGACAGCGCCTGAGCAGTCCGGCGAAACCTGATAAATAAAAAACGACGAATTCCTGAGCGGCAAATGACGAACGATCAAAGACCCTCCTTTCATCATTCCCTCATTCGTCGCTCCTGCTTCCCGATCCGCCCTTGTCCGTTGTGGCGCTTGATCTTATGATTATTGACTTGCTCGGGTGTGGGACCGATCCTCACGCCTAATCGGGCTCTTTCTGCCAGATCCAGTCTATGTTTCTCGCACGGACTTTAGCCAGTGTATTTTCACCTTTGTTATTGCTTGCTATTGGCAGAAGACGCCGTCCAAAAGCAGGCCCCAGCTGCCGACCAGAGCCCAGGGCCAAGCGACGGCCTTCGTCTGCTGGTCATGATTTTGATCACGGGAGTTTTGTTCTATTTCATTATGCTCCGACCGCAGAAGAAAAAGGAACAGGCACTGCGTGACAGGGTCAACAATGTAAAAGAAAACGAGCGGGTGGTCACGATTGGAGGCATCTTCGGCGTCGTGACGAACGTACAAAGGGATGCGGAACGAGTCACGCTGCGCGTTGACGAAGCCACGGGAACAAAACTCCGCGTGAATATGTCGGCCATCGCCCGCGTGATAACGGGTGAGGACGACGAAGCCTCCGCGAGCGGGAACAAATCATAACGAATGCGCCTTTCGCAAATGAAGCTGCAAGGCGGGACGAGTGAGCGATGAATTACGGCCAAAGAAATCGTGTTGGACGCTGGTGGATGTGGTCTTTGGTGATTGCCGCGGCGGCGGTTATGAGCTCCGCAAATTCTTGGGGCCAGCCAAGTCAGCCCAAAAGCAACACTGAAGAGAAGGCAGCGGTCTCCGAAGCTGCGGCCAAGCCGCCGGCCGACCAACCCGCTGCCAAGGCGGAGGAGAAACCTGCAGCTCCGCCTGAATCAGCCGATGCAAAAGCAGCAGCCGCGACCGGACCGACCTCGCCAGCAGCCGACGCAACTCCGCCGGCGAAAGCGGACAAATCCACACCGGCAGCAAAGAATTCAACCCCCGCGAAGGCAGCGGAAGCGATGCCGCAGAATGAGACGAATTCAGGTGTCACCAATGCTCCTCCCAAAAGTGAGGCGCCGGCAGACACAGGACCGGTAAGCTCTCCACCGAAGAACGAAACAACATCACTTCCGGCCGGGGCAACCGAGCAGTCCATAGCGAACAAAGCGGTTCAAACGACCGGGGCCGCTTCGCAGCCGAACAGCGGCTGGAGCATGTGGCTTCTGGTCATCATTCTATTGGTGCTTTTTATTGTGCCGATCATGATCGGCAACTATCTGGGCCGTATCTGGAAAATGCCGGACCACGCCTGGAAGATCAGCCTCACGCTGGGAATCCTCGCGGGTTCGATCCTTGTCTGCGTGTTCGGGCAATTCAAATTTGGGCCCGATTTGGCCGGCGGCATTACGCTCATTTACGAATTGCAGGAAGCGCCCTCCGCCGCCAATGCAGAACAGTCGCAGAAATCCAATGCCCCTTCCGCTACGAAGGAAATTAGGAGCGGCGGTCGCGAATTCACCATGTCCAAACTCATCGGCAGTCTCAAGAAGCGCTTGGACCCCGATGGAACCAAGGAAATCACGATCCGCGAATACGGTCCGGCCGTGGAAATCATTATTCCGCAAGTCGGACAGGACGAAATGGAATTCGTGAAAGACAAGATCACGAAAATGGGGCAGTTGGAATTCCGTATCACGGCTGACCCTACGATCATCAAAGACAAAAACAAAATCGAAGCGGCGAAACTTGTGCCGCCCACTGAGCAGAACGTCGTGCAGGGCGATCAACTCGTGGCGAAGTGGGTGCCGTACGACGTGAACGAATTCGGCCCGGTGGACAGTCAGAACGGTTATGTCAAGCGGATGGCCGGTGACACGCCCGAAATACTCGTGCTGATTGATCCCTATAGCGTCACGGGCGAGTATCTTACTTCCGCTTCCAAAGGTCTGGATGAACGCGGCGGGCCGGCCGTTCACTTTTCGTTCAATAGCGCCGGCGCTCAACGGTTCGAACGACTCACAGGCCAGAATTTACCGAACCCCGCGACGCCGGACGTTTACCGTCGCTTGGGAATCCTTCTCGACGGCAAGCTGGTTAACGCGCCGACCATTCGCAGCACCATTTCAGATCGCGGCATGATCAGCGGCGGATCGATGACCGATCGCGATGTGGAACTTACGGTTCAAGTGCTGGATGCAGGTAGTTTGCCCGCTGCACTCAATAAGACGCCCATCAGTCAGGAAATCATTAGCCCGACGCTCGGCGGCCAAACAGTCGAGCAAGGCAAGCGTGCAATTATTGCCTCGTTGATCGGCGTTGTCGTGTTCATGCTTGTGTACTACCGCTTTGCTGGCATCGTCGCGTGCATCGCACTTACCTTGAACATGCTCATGGTGCTCGCGCTCATGGTGCTCATCAAGGCGGCGTTCACGTTGCCGGGGCTCGCTGGTCTAGCGCTTACAGTTGGTATGTCGGTCGACGCGAACGTGCTGATTTATGAGCGCATCCGCGAAGAATTGGAAAGCGGCGCCGCTCTCCGCATGGCCATTCGTAACGGCTTCGGCCGAGCCATGAGTGCAATTGTCGACTCGAACCTGACGACCATCATTTCCGGTATCGTCCTGTTCTACATCGGCACCGACCAAGTGAAGGGCTTCGCGGTAACACTCGTCTTGGGCATTTTGACCAGCATGTTTACAGCCATCTTCGTTGCCCGGCTTCTGTTCGATATTGCCGAGCGTCGCGGCTGGGTCAAGCAGCTGCGGATGATGCACATCTTCTCCAAGCCCAACTTCGATTTCCTGCGCATTCGTTGGCTCATGATCGGTGCATCCTGGGGCTTGATCGCCATCGGAATGGTGGCCGTTTACTTCCGCGGCACGTCCTTGTTCGATATCGACTTCACCGGCGGGTCATCGGTCACGTTCACTCTTAATCAGAAAGACCAGATGACGCTTCCCGAGGTGCGTCATGCGTTGGTTCAAACCGATCTCGCCGACAAGAATCTCCTCGTCGTTGAGCGCGGCGACAGTCACACCAGTTTCACGATCGATACGAGTGATCAATCGGTCGAAAACGTCAAGGACGTGATCCAAAAAGAATTCGGCCAAAAGCTGAAGAGGTACTCGTTCGAATTCAGAGACGTAAAAACAGTATCGAATCCGGATTTCGCCGGTACCGAGGCGAAGGTACAGGTTAACGCGGGACTTGGGTACGAAGACGACAAGGGAATGACCCACGACGCGCTGCACGACCAGATCGTGGCGGCTCTGTCACAGCAGGGGCACCCCGGTCTAACGGTCACGGTTACAAACCCCGATTACCACACCGGCAGCGGCGTGCGGTACGCCGATTGGACGGTGCGCGTTGCTGGTCTGGATGAAGTGGCGACAAAAGCCGCGCTCCAGCAAGTGCAGTCGTCACTACAAAACACCGCACTCTTTCCGCTGGCCAATACAATCGGCGGCCGCGTTTCCACAAACACGCAATTCCAGGCATTGTTGGCAACTGCGATTAGCATCGTCGCGATGATCATTTATCTTTGGCTTCGGTTCCAAAAACCGGCCTACGGCATCGCGGCCGGCGTCGCACTGATTCACGACGTGCTAATGACGATCGGCATGATCGCGCTGCAGCGCCTATGTTGTGAACGCCGTTCCTACCGTAGCCGCCGCGCTGAAAATCGATGCGTTCCAAATCAATTTGACGATCGTCGCCGCGCTGCTGACGATCATCGGATACTCGGTGAATGACACCATTGTTACATTCGACCGTTTGCGCGAAATCAAAGGCAAAACGCCGCAGATAACTGCCAAGATGGTGAACGATAGTGTGAATCAAACCTTGAGCCGTACCATTCTGACCGTACTTACGGTGTTTATTACCGTGGTCGTCCTCTACATCTGGGGTGGCGCTGGGCTGCACAGTTTTGCGTTCGCGTTCCTGGTGGGTGTGGTAGTCGGCACCTACAGCTCGATCTACGTGGCCTCGCCAATTCTTTTGTGGCTCAGCGGTGTCAGTGCCGCTCCCCCACGTGCCAAGCCGATCGAAGCACCTACCCGGAGAATGCAGCCGGTTGGGTGATCCGAAAGCTTGCAGTAAACGATCAGACAGACTGCAGTCCCGTTTTTTCCGCATGGTTCGTAAAGTCTGCCCGCGAGTAAAAGTTTAGCTAAACCGCAGCGACCAACGCGCCAGCCGCGGAAAAACCTCGGTCGAGGCATTCTGAGCGCGAACTCGCCTCTCTCGCGTGACGAAGAATACTACAGACCACACGACTTGCGTGGTCTCGATGAAAGTTCACGGACGAACCCGTCGTACGCTAACTCTTGGTTTCACCCCGGCTGGTGATCCATGATGCGCTCGATCCTGAGGTTGTTCCGTGTCCGTTGTTCAAAAGCTACTCATCGCTGTGGCCTTGATGGGAAGTGGGCTAGGCGTTGCCTTTTTCTTAGGCAAACCGCGTGACGTCGAGCAATTGGCTGTTCGGGCGCCCAGTTTATTGACTGTCGCCGCTCCCACGCCAAATGCCACGGCTCCCATTGCTACACCGGTTTGCAGCGCAGTTCGGCTCACGCCCGATGCGAGCGCGACGGCAGTCTCACCGAGCGCGCCCGAGGCACCGGCCTTGCTTTCTTCGTTAGCTCCGGTCATGCCGGTTTCGATGGCGCCAGCCGAATCGGAGTCCATTCAATCTATCGCCATGAACGACAGCCCACAGTCTTCACCATTGGAAGCCCCGATTCCGATGGCTAGACTGCGCAACGAAGCACCTCGGCCCATTGGCAACGAGCCGCGTCGTCTCGCCGTCGTTCGACGCATGCCACCGGTCGAACCGCAGCAGGATCAGCAACCTATAGGGATCAAAAATGACCCATATCGAGTCAGCATGGACTGGCCGAAGACACGTCCGTCCGGAGGCGATGCCAACATCAGTAATAATGCTGCTGTTGCGACACCCACAGCGTTCATCACACCCGTACGGCTGGCCGAGAACAGCCAAGCAGCAGCGGATCCTTGGCCCGTCGAAGACTTAGACGAATCGCGAACGCACATCGTGACCGATGGCGATACGCTCGAAAAAATTGCCGGCCTGTACTTGGACAATCCCCAACGCAGCAACGAGATTTTTGAACTCAATCGTGGCGTGCTTTCCGACCCCGACCTGTTGCCAATTGGCGCCGAGCTAAAAATACCGGAACGGTTCGCCTACACCACTAGGGACCGACAGGGCTATCAGGCAGCATTTCAAGGCGACGCATCCGTCCGCGAAGCGGCAAGCGGCGACTTGGTGCCGATCCGCCCGGTGTCATCGTACGTTGACGATAACGATGCCACGCCGCGAGCCCAATTGGGTCGGCCAGTGTCGGCAGAATAGGTCCACCTCATCTGTGGCTGGTTTGCGGATAGTGTTCCGATCCAACTCGCCGCAAAAGCTGCGGTCACGGCAGTTTGTTCCGCCGGTTGGTCCACGGCAACTGAAGCGAGGCTACATTTTCGGTCAGGAACCGAACGATTCCCGCATCGACGGCGTCCCCCAGCTTGCTAACGAGTAGGTCTCCTTGCAAGCTTGACGGGATCTCTTCGACGGACAGGCCGCTACGTTGTTTGCCGCCCGATTTATCCGTCACTGGGTGAGACCGCTCAAGCTGCTTTTGGATGCGAAGGAGATCCGTCTTGTATTTCTGTTCCTCGGCCCCGCAAATCAATAGCCAGGCAACACCCTTCTTCAACGGTAAAAATCTCATTGCATCCTGCATCGTTAGCCCATTGTAGGACCAACGCGGCGAAATGAGCACGAGCGCCTTCACGTCCTGGCCCTGCTTACCCAGCGCAAGGGGCGGTGCGGTCCAATCTTGCAAGGCCCAATTCGCGGCCACACTTGCTCCCATGCCGGACCCAAGTATGCACAACTTATTCAGGTTCAATTCGCCGGCGTCGTTTTTGTCCACCAGGAAACTGCGGACGGCTTCCATATCAAATCGCGCCATCGCGATGAAGTCCTCCTTCGAAAGCTTGGCCGCATCCAGTTCGGCGACAGCGCCATCTGGCGAGAGTTGCTTTGTGCTTTCTCCGTGAGCACGCAGATCAACCGTGACCGCGGCAAAGTACGGGCGATCCACGGTCGGCTCGCCCGGCGCTTGCAGCTTGAGCGCGAGTGGAGTAAAGATCGCTCGGGTGCCTTTGTAATCGTGCAACAAGACGACCGGCGTCGTTTGTTTCGCCTTTTCGGTGCCTTTTCGCGGCGCCCGGAAAATACGTGATCCGAAGTTGCACGCCGTCCCTGGTAGTCAACGTCGTCATTTCCGGCGGCGGAGCCGCCCCGCCCGGTTGACCGAAAGCAGTTTTGCCAAGAACGATCGGAACGGCGGCGAGCAGCATGACGTAGACGAATTTTCGGCAAGCATTCATCGAGAACTTTCCCTAACGTGTTGTCGCTGAAGCGGTCGCGGTGACCATATTATAAGCAGAAACGGTTCGACAAACGATCGTCGTCGGCTCGAATCAAATGGCAATGCCCGGCACGCCACAGTTGCCGAAACCGTTACGATAACTGACAATGGTAGTTGAGGCTTGGCCGCCCCATTCGGGGTTTCGTGAGGAACGGTGTTGAGGGTGACGTCGTGGCGACGGTCGATAATCCGCGGCTGTGGTCGAGGCTGGTTGCCAGCTTCCAACGTCTGCCAACTCTCCACGATCTATCTGCCTGGCTCGTCAGCTTCACGGTCCACCTCACCGCCCTCTTGGTGCTGGCCTCGCTGACGCTCTATATTCCGATCCGAGAGCGACTGCTGCTGTCCGCGACGCCGCTCGAAGTGCTGGACCAAACGCCGATCCCACAAGAGTTTCATTTTTCGGTCGATCCGCAGGATCAAGTCGGGGCCCTGAGCGAAAGCGGCGTCGACTCGGCCCGCCCTTCGGCACCGCTCGAAGCGACCGAATCGCAAATCGCCTACGAACTGCAGCCCACAACAGCCATCGGCAAAATTGAAGTCCACGACTTCCAACGTACGATCCTCGAAGGGCCGAATCTTCCCGAGAACGTCATCATCAAAGGTTCGGGCGGCGTGGGCGCCACGGGCGCGGTCGGCGCCGTTGATCGCATCACGCACGAAATCCTCTTATCGCTCGATGAGCGGCCGACGCTTGTCGCATGGCTCTTTGATCAATCCGGCAGCCTCAAGCCGCAACGCGAGGCGATCGCCAAGCGGTTCGATCGCATTTACAAGGAGCTTGGCATCATCGAGGCAACTGGGAACGCCGCCTTCAAGCACCATGGTGAAGAACCGCTGCTGACGTCCATCGCCGAATTCGGCAACACGGTGAAGCTGCTCACGCCTAAACCAATTTCCGATTTGAGTGAAATAAAGGCTTCCGTACGCGGAATCGACGACGACTCGCAAGACAACGGTAAAGAGAACGTCTTTCAGTCCGTCGGCTTCCTAGCGGAGAAGTACCGTCATTTTCGGCTGGGCTCGCCACGACGAAACGTAATGATCGTCGTGTTCACCGATGAAGCAGGCGACGATATTCAATCGCTCGACGCCACGGTCGATGTATGCCGCAAGTACGCCATGCCGGTGTACGTCATCGGTGTGCCGGCGCCGTTCGGTCGGGAAATCGCCTACGTAAAATGGGTCGATCCCGACCCCAAATATGACCAGACGCCGCAAAAAGCGCCCGTTCACCAGGGCCCGGAGTCGCTGCTGCCTGAGCGGCTCATGCTTCTCTTCGGCGGCACGCCTAAGAACGAGGAACAAGTCGACTCCGGCTTCGGCCCGTTCGGTCTCAGCCGGCTGGCGTACGAAACGGGTGGCCTCTATTTCTCCGTGCACCCCAACCGCAAAACCGGAAAGAAAATCGAGCCGTGGGAAACCGCGGCCATGTCGACGTACATGTCCACGTTCTTCGATGAGCGGATTATGCGCAACTACCGGCCCGATTTCATCTCCGCGAAGCAGTATTACGAACTGCTCAAATCGAACAAGGCTTGCGCGGCGCTTGTCGAGGCCTCGCGTCTCTCGGCCACGACGCCGATGGAAAACGTACGTCTCCGCTTCCCCCGCGTGGATGAAGCCCAATTTGCCCGCGACCTGTCCGTCGCGCAGCGCGAGGCGGCCCGGCTCGAACCCAAGATCGATGCTCTGGCCACCATCCTCCGGCAAGGCGAACGCGATCGAACTAAAATCACCACACCGCGCTGGCAGGCCGGCTACGATCTGGCGATGGGCCGCGCGCTGGCCGTCAAGGTCCGTACCGAGGGTTACAACGCGATGCTCGCCATCGCCAAACAGGGCCTGAAATTCAAGGACGAAACAAGCGACACTTGGGAACTGCGGCCAATCGATTCCGTTACCGTGAACAGCTGCGCTGGCACAGGATGCAGCCGATGCGAAGAAGTATCTGGACCGCGTCGTCACGGATAATAGGGGCACTCCCTGGGCGCTTGAAGCCGCGAAGGAGCTTAAACAACCGCTCGGCTGGGAATGGCATGAACGCTTCACCGACATTGCCGGCCGGATAGCCCGGGCCCAAGCCAACCGCAATCGCCCTCGCCCCGAAAGACCGAAGGCCGAAGCACCCATGAAGCCGCGGCGCGATCCGCCGCCACTGTAAGCGCTTCTGATCCTTTTGAGACTTTTGTCCTCGCGAATTCTTCTGCATCTCGTGGGGCAAGTTCGCGTGCGCCAAGCTGTTACAATTTTCGTTGCCCTACATTTGCAGAATATCGATTATTAGGGACAAAACCCCGCCAGTTTTCTTGCGGCTGCATTTGCATTAACTCTTTCGCACAGAGGACTTGCGACACGCGCCGATCTTCAAAAGTGCTCGGGTTTTGTCTCTTTTGGGCTCGCCATTCGAGCGGTTAAGGTGAGACAAAACCCTCGTCATGGCGGAGCGAGCACCGTACGGTGGTCATGTGAGGCAACGCCTCTCGTTAGCAATTCACTCAGCGAATTTTCAAAGAACGAGCGCAGTTTTGGCCCACAGTTCGACATTAGCACAACGCGCGGCTAAATACGTGACTCGAGCGCAAAAACGCAAGCGTGGCCAAGAGCCGCTGCTTGACAAGCAGTTAAAAGTCTCACGCAAAGGCGCGAAGACGCAATGATGAAACGCGGTTGCGCGGTTATTGTAACTCTGTACACCGCCCCAACTATAGGCTTCCCCATCAACGTGGCGTGAAGAACGGAACCAAGCTCGCCGCGCAAATTAAGCTAATGTGTCGTTGCTACACACATAATTCCCGATACCCTACTACTCCGATCAAAGATGCATTTAGCACCATGCTATAACGGAATTTGTAAGAATTCGGTTGCCCCGCCTGAATCATTTGCGAATTCGGCTGCGTGACGAAATAGCGACAGACGCCCACTACCGGATTGTCAACAAACGAACGCTGGAGCAATGTAGTGCGTACAAATTGAGCATGTTCGTGGCAGCAACACTGTGGGAAAGGTTCGGGGGACGATGATGGGGTCCTGAAATGCCGTCGCGACTCGGCGCAAGCTCCGGTTATATTTTTAATTGCGTGCGATGGCATTAAAAATATTTGACCCGGCGCCGTGAAGGGAACATACTGGCGCGAACAAGCGGCCGTCGGGCGCTTTGGCTAGCATGTGCTGTGCCGTGGTCGGCCGAACCACGTATACACCTCGGTGGAGGATGCAGCCATGGCCGCTAGTCGAATCTTTCCTCGTTCGCACTGGAACCCGGCCGCATTTCGTAAGTGTGTGGCCAAGGTGCGGAGTTCGCTAACGGCCGGAGAAGTGCACCGGTTGTGGCTAGTTGTCTTGGTAATGATCGTATCGCTTCTCGGCGACTGCGGCGGCGCGAAGGGGCAGCTCGTTTGGGACGGCAGCGAATCGAACCTATGGCGGATCGCCGACAACTGGACACCGGCCGGTCCGCCTAGCTCTGGTGACAACGCCGTAGTCGGCTCTCCCGCGCCGGCGGTTGTCGACAACTTCGCCACGTCGAACGAACTCGATGTGCTTTCGGGAGGCGAAATCCAGATTCAGAGCAATAGCCTCAACATCAACGGCGGCCGACTCACGAACGACGGGCTAATCACGGTCAACAGCGACAACTCCACTTCGTCCGCCAACCTCAGTTTCATCGGCAGCGGAACACTGGACGGCTCGGGTGAGATCGTGCTCGCCGCTCCGGGCAGTCTCGCAAAGATCACCGCGACGGGCGGCACCGTTACGCAAGAATCAGATCACACGATTCGGGGCGAGGGAGAACTGACGGCCAGCCTGATCAATAACGGCACGATAACCGCCGAGGATGTCAACGGCGATATGTTGGCCACGCTGCTGATCAGCAGTGGCAGCAAAACCAACAACGGTGTGATCCAGTCGTCACCGACCGGCGACCTGAGGTTCAACATCGGTGTGACCCAGGGGGCCACCGGCCGAATCATCGCCGACACCAACAAGGTTTTCATCAGCAACGTCACGGTCACTGGCGGCACGCTCGAATCGAGCGGCGGCGGCGTGTTTGAAACAACTGGCAACGCGCTGACGTTCAACGACCTAAGTTTTCAAGGTCATCTGGACATGGTCATGGGCACTGGCACCGTACCCACACTGGTGATCGGTGCTGGTGGCATCACCAATGATGGCACGATACTGGTAAGTGCGAATGCCGGCGGTGGAGCCATCACCTTTGCGACCACATGCACGCTTGGCGGCAGCGGCGAAGTGATTATGAATTACGAAGGCCTCGGTGCGCGTATCCTGGCCGGCTTCGGCGAGCAAGGAACGAACGGCTCCGACCATACGATCCGCGGCGTGGGGATCATCGGCGCCGACCTGGTCAACGAAGGCACGATCATCGCCGAGCCGCGAAACGGCACGATCCTCACACTCCAGGATAGCCCCAAGACGAACAACGGCCTGATGCGGGCGGACGCCGGCGCCACATTGCGGATTCGCTCGACGACAGTCACGCAGAACGGGCCCGATGGCCGGATCGTGGCCAACGAGGGCACGGTGGATTTCGACAACGGCGGCACCATCGTAGGTGGGCGTCTCGAAGCCGTGGGGACCGGCAAGTTCAACGTGTTTAGCTCTGGCCGAATCGAGGACGTAACCAACGAGTCGGTGTTTGATGTGCCAGCCTCCAAGACGCTCTATGTGGGTGGCAGTTCACTCACCAACAACAACATAATCACCATCAATAGCAACGACTCTGCGGGCATTACCAGAATGATCGTCGAGGATAACGTCGCGATCGATGGCACTGGCGAGATCGTGCTGGCGAGGTCGGGGTTCGAAGGCGAGCTCGCCGTTAATAGTGGATTCACGCTCACGCAAGCGGCCGGGCACACGATCCGCGGGCCCGGCGAGATCAACGGCCCGGGCATGTTTATCAACAACGGATTGGTCAAAGGAACCTCTGCTGCTGATCCGCTTGAAATCAATGGCACGATCGGCGGCAACGGGCTCCTCAAAGACGTGCGTATTGACGGCATTCACGCACCTGGCGAAAGCACGGCCAGCGTGCCGATCGAAGGCGCGTACACGATCAGCAATTTCGGCCGGCTAGAGATGGAACTCGGCGGCACCACTCCCGGCGACCAGTACGATCAGCTCGTCTCCACAGACCCGGCCAACGTCGTCACGATTGGCCCCAGCGGCAGCCGACTCGATGTGACGCTCATCAACAACTTCGTTCCGGCGGCGGGTGACACGTTCACACTGATCTCGACCACCGGCACGATTGCCGGCGAATTCAACCTTGAAAATCTTCCAGCGATGGCAGGTAGCACGCCGCTGACTTGGGATGTTCATTACAATGCCTCGGACATCACACTGGAGGTGCTCTTTGCCGGGTTGCCGGGCGACTACAACCACGACAACTCGGTTGACGCGGCTGATTATGTGGTGTGGCGCAACAATTCGGGCACGCAGCAAGAGTACGATACGTGGCGAGCCCACTTCGGTGAAACGGCCGGCAGTGGTGCGGCAGCCGGCCATTCAAATCTCAGCAATTCGCCGGCGACCTATTATGCCGTGCCGGAGCCGAACACAATCATGCTGGCCGTGAGTGTGCTTATGTCGGGGCTCATTCGGAAGAGAAAGGGCCGAGCCGGTGTCCGCCAGTTTTGCCGTTGATTATCGGTTAGCCATCGCGTCCATGGCGAAGCTTTCGTTCGGGTCGTGGCGGTAGAAGTTAATAGCGATATGACTCGCGACAACGTCCACGAACTCGCGCTCGAACTGTTGCACCGGCTTGTCCTGTGCGGGAATGCCGCTGTTGACTGGGTAGAGTAATTCGCCCAAATGCTTGTGCCACAATTCATTGCCGTGGTTTTGCATGTCGTACACGGTCACGGTCACGTCGGCTTGGCCTTGATAGAGCGTTTTGCCTTTGAAGAGTTCGAAGTCGTCCATTTGAATGTAGACCACTTTTTCCGCATGGACCGCCTGGGCGAGCTCGCGGAAGTCGCCCCAGTCGCTTTCGTCGACCCACTTATCGACTTCGCGCGGATTCACGACATCGATGTTCTTGACGTTCTTGACGAGCATTTCGCTCACACGCGTGGCGATGCTCTGCGCATGCGCCCGCGTATCGGTATTCGTTTGAAGCGGGTGGCTTGCACATGACGACGACCCGCGCGCCTTTGAGCCCATCGAACTCGGCCGGCGACAAGTTGCCGCCATCGAGCACGTAAATGCCGGTGGCCAACAGGGCCGGACAACCGCTGTTTACGATCAGCAGCGTGCCGGCGAGCAAGGCAGCAACGATTCGATTCGCAGCGGCAACCCGAGCGTGAAAACGGTCCATCGTCTCTCCTTCGCGGTCGGTCGCCCATCGAGAAGAGTGGTACGGGCGAAGACAAGTTGGCGAAGGATAGTCGGCGCGCCGCAGGCATGCAAGGTGAATTACAGTGCTGCCGACGTCGTGGGTGCAGCCTGCACTTTGCACTGGCTGGGTCGATCGTGTAGAAGTGATGGCAGGAATTGACGGCAGGTGGGCGTACCGGCGAAAAGCTGGAGAAACGAGGGAGCCACGGATGGCAACTACCCAGGAGATCAAGGAGCGGATTGCGGCCTTCGCACGTGAATTAGCCGTTGATTTGGGCGATGTCGATGATAGCGATGCGCTCAGTTGGCTCGACGCCATCGAGACGCGCGCGGTCGAGATCGGCGACGCGATGTATGCGGAACTCGTGAAGCAGACCTCGGCCGACCGTTCCACCGATGACGAGTCGACCTGCCCCACATGCGGCGAGCCGGGCCGATACCAGGGCCAGCGCGAGCGGGTATTGATTGGCCGGCGAGGTCCGGTGACGATCACCGAGCCGGAGTATTTCTGCCCCGCCTGCCGGCGGGCTTTTTTTCCCGCTGACCAGGGCGATTGGAGTTGAGGTCGATTGCCCCTTCACGCCGGCCATGCTGCGGAAGGTGGCGTACGCCGGCTCGCAGTCCGCATCGTTCGTCCAGGCAACGAAGGATCTGATCGCGCTGGCCGAAACCAAGGTCTCGCGCGAGCGCGTGCAGCGATGGACCAAGCGGGTCGGAGAAGAGCGCGTGGCGGAAGCAGAACGACAAGCCGAAGCGTATCAAGCGCTGCCGCTTCCCGAACAACAAAAGAGCCCCACCGACCAGCTTCCGCAAGTGGTGTGCGTGATGATGGACGGCGGGCGAATTCAAGTCCGCGATCGCCACGAAAACGAGCCTAACACCCAAGGCTATTGGAAAGAATCGCTGGTGGGCTGCTGCCTGAGCATGGTGAGTGAAGAACAGCTGCGGGACCCTTGTCCGACCATTCCCAAGACGTTTGTCGATCCCCAGCGGATGCACGATTTGAGCCGGGAAATCAAGGGATCTTCCGCTTCCACGGAAGGCGCCGCGGCGCCTTCGGCGGAGTTTCCCGACGATCGCCACGGCCGCCCCGAAGTGCTGGTGCGAAGCGTGGTCGCTACCCGCGGCGGACAAGAAGTGTTTGGCAAGCGGTTGGTCGCCGAAGCGCACAGCCGCGGCTTTCACGCGGCGCGGCGCAAGGCGTTCGTGGCCGATGGATCGGCCAGCAACTGGACGGTGCATCGAAAATACTTCTCGCACTACACCCCGATCGTCGATTTTACGCACGCGATCTGCTACGTGTACGCCGCGGCAATGGCCGGGCGAAGCGGCCCAGCGGCATGGGACGACTACGTGTGTTGGGCGCAGTGGCTGTGGGAAAGTGCGGTCGACAAGGTGATCGCAGCGGTCGCCGTGCGAGCGGAACAGCTGGGGCCTCCCCCCGACAGCGACGAGACTTCCCCCGCCGCGATCGTGGCCAAGACGTGGGGCTATCTTCAGAATCAGCGGTCACGCATGAAGTACCATCAGTACCGACGGCTGGGGCTGCCGATCACCAGCAGCCACATCGAGTCGACGATCAAGCAGATCAACCGTCGCGTCAAGGGAACCGAAAAATTCTGGGACCAGGGCGCCGAGCCCCTCCTCGTGCTGGCGGCCGACCACCTCAGCGAAACCAGTCGCCTCGACCAGTTCTGGAAGCACCGGCGAAAACGATTGAAGTCCATGCGGTGCTACCAAACCGCCGTCTGAAAAAATACAAACCGCGGGCTGCACCCCGACGTCGTAACTGAACTTGCAAGAGTTCGGCGGCTACCACCTGCGCCACCTGCAAAACATCCCGCATGTCGTCCGAGCACTGCTGGACTAGCCAGCAGTGGCGCTCCTGGGCTCGCGTAGCGTCCGAATTCTTGCAAATTCAGCTACTTTCGGCCGATGGTGCTAGCACTAGCCGATCTTGCGGAGGCAACGAACGGGCAATAAAAGAGCCACCCGCAACGCAAACGTTTGCTGAGTGGCTCAAGAGTGCCGCCCGGATTCGAACCGGGGATGTCGGATTTGCAATCCGATGCCTTAGCCACTTGGCTACGGCGCCGTGCGAAAAAACTCTGTAATCGTTTCGACCGATTGCCTCCTCGAACTTTGCTTAAAAGTTAAGCGATTAGGGAAGCCTGGTCAAGTTCAGGCAAGTTGGTGGGAGCCGTTATGTTTAACTATCGCAAGCATCGGGCAAAGCTGCCGCGCGAGATTACGGGGCATAGCGTGGCGGCGACGTTGGCTCGACTGAGCGTGGATGCCGAAAACATGTCGTTGGCCGAGTTACGCGGCTATGTGCGCGCCCACGCCTTGCCCTGTGTACGCGAGGAGGCCCTCAAGCTTGTCAGCCGCGAATGGCCGAAAGCGGCGTTCGACGAGCTGGTTGCGGCGGCACTGGAACAAACGGTGCACCACGTTGTCCACCATCTTGATACGTACCCACTCTCAGCAATGCCGACACCGCACGTGGGACAACGGTTCGCGGCTTAGCGCGATAGCTGTTGTGACTCGGGGCGTGTTGCCATCCATATGCCGCTACCGGCTGGTGCGGGGGCGTATCTGTAATACACTTCGAGGCACATGGACGCCATCGCAGTTGTATAAACGCGGCCACCGTAGCCACCCCAGAGCGTGCTAGGGCTCCAACTTCCAGCGTCGTCTCCGGACGCGACCTGCGTCTTTGTCAGCGTTGCTTTTAGAGCTTCGTTCCACGTTCGCCAAGCGGTGGCGGCACCTTCGCTTGCAAATTGTCGATGGTGCAAGGCCAGTGTGGCATAGTACCAATAGTACAGGTTCATCCGCTCCGCATTGGGCAGCGATGCGAGGAGCTGCGACGTGGCTTCCTCAGCAGCCGGCTCGGAGACGTTTGCCGCCGTCGTCTCGTGAAGAACGAGTCGGCAATAGAGCGCTTCGGCCGTCATCGAGGTGCTCAGCGGGCTATCCGGTCGGTAACTCGCGAGGCCCCCGCTGTTGCCACGTCGGACGGTCTGGAGAAAGCGTTCCACGCGCCCCCACGTTTGATCGGGAATTTGAATTCTGGTGCGCTCGGCGCTGGTGAGGGCCATGATTTGCCAACCAAGTTGACTCGTATCGCCGGTGTCGCCGGGCCGATAGCGCCAGCCGCCGGTTGATACGTCCTGAGCGGCCAGGCTGAAATTCACGGCTCGAGTGACTGCGGCGGCGAGACGACGATCTCCGGTAACGGCTTCGGCCTCGGCGAGGGCAAAGGTTGCCATCGAGTGGCAGTACATTTGCGCATAGAGCGTGGCGTTGCCGAATAGACTGCCATCGGCTGCCTGAGAATGGAGGAGAAAATCAAGACCGCGACGGACGTCGTCTCGGTACGCACCCTGGAGATGCGAATGCCCCGCGCCCAGATACGCGAGCAGTGCCAATGCGGTGATGCCAGTATCCGCACCTTGCCCTGCTCCGCCCCGGTTCTGGCCGAGTACCAACTGTTCTTGCCCCGCGCCGAACTGCATGGCATCCCAGCGGCCGTCGCGGGCTTGCACGGCAGCAAGCCAGCGCAGCGCCGCGGCGACGGCGGCCTCCGTTTCCGCGCTCCCACCCTGCCCTGCGACCAGCCCGAGCCTACCGGGCGCGTTGCGAAGGGCATACGGGTTCGAGGATGCCGCCGCGAGGATTTCCTCGGTGGAAGCCGAAGACGGCGAGGCATCGACTGGCGTTGGTGCGGGTACTTTCGCGTCACCATTGCCTGGGGGCGGCGGGGAATTCTTTGCAACTCCGGGCGGTGGATCCGGCGCTTTCGGTTTGCTTTGTGCGGCTGCAACATCGGGGTTCTTGGCTGAAGGCTCCGGCTTCTCCACAGCCTTCGGTTGAACCATTTGTTTGGCTGAGTCATTGGCCGCGATGTCCACTGACGATTTGGCGTCTGTCTTGGTTGTCACTTTGTCGTTCTTCGCGACGGGCTTCGATGCATCTGCGTGCAACGGCGGCGGTGTAAGGAGCAGCGGCGGCTGGAGATCGGTCTTAGCGTTCGTCGCGCTGATGACTGAACGTGCGGCCGGCTTCGTGACCTCTTCGACGATTCGCACGTGGATCGGTACTCCGCCGCCGCCACCGCCTGCGCCGTCGCCGTTGACAATTCGCACGGTCATCATCAAGAACGCGAGGATCAAGTGCGCGATGAGTGAGAGTGCCGCGCATTTGTGCAACGGTCGCGAATGGCCCCAGCGCGTCCACAGCAACACGACTAGCGTTACGCAGAGAGCCAGTGAACTAGCCCACAGTAGCCAGTAACCCAAATGGACGGACGCGATGCAAATCGGTACGCCCGTCACCAATTTTGGAACGGCCACGGTCATGAGATGGTGCTAATGTTTGACCCCGTTCGAGCCGCTGCGATCCGCGATTCGAACCGTGATGCCGAGCTCGGAAATGCCAGCTTGGCGGCAAGCGCCTAGCGCTTCCGCGACATGCTGAAACGCGCAGTTCGCGTCGCCATGAATGATCACAGTCGGCTCGGTGAGTGGCGTACGTGCGGCAGCCAACCGCGAAGTCAGTTCAGTTTCGGTAACTGCCTTGCCGTCGAGATCGAAGCGGCCGTCGGACGTCACCGTCACGACGAGCGGCTGAGGCGGCGGCACATCTTCGCCCGCTTGGGACACAGTGGGCACAGCGACTTGAATGTTGCGCTCCATCTCGTCGAACTTCGTGGCCACCATGAAAAAGATAATCAGCAGAAACAACACGTCGATCATCGACGTCAGATTGAGCGCCGGCATTTCGTCGTGTTGTAGTTTGAGAGGCATGGGGGAGGTCGAGAGTCAAGAGTCGAGAGCCAGACTTCCGGCTCTTGGCTCTTGACTTTCCTAGGCTGCTTTACGTCTGGCGATCGTGAGTCGTGAGCTTTTGCGGTCTTCGAGAGCTTCGTAGGAGATCAGATTGACGAGCTCCTGGCCGTAGTAATCGATCTGCATGACTAACCCGTCGACACGTCCGACAAAAAACAAATAGAAGATCAAGGCGGGTATGGCGACAAGGAGCCCCGTCGCCGTTGTGATCAGCGCGACGCTGATGCCGCCGGCCAGCATTTCGGCGCGGCCCATCGCGGGACTGCTGGCGATGACATTGAATGCTTGAATCATCCCCCAAACCGTTCCCAACAAACCCAACAGCGGTGAGACAGTTGACACGCCGTTCAGGACGCGGAGATTACGCCGTAGGACGTTGGCGATTCGTTCGCCTTCATCGAGCACGGCCTGTTCGACTTCGACAGCGGATTTGCCCCATTTGCGAATTCCCGCTGCGAAAACGCGTGCGACGTGACTCGATTCGTCCTCGCAACGTTCGAGGGCTTCGGTACGGTCGAGCGCGCCCTCCCGAAGCTGCAACAGAAAGCGCTCGATAAACAGCCGCGGTATCACCCGCCGGCGCCGGAGGCTGATCGTTCGCTCGAATACGATCAGTACCATCAGGAATGAAGCCAGCAGGATGGGTACGATCATCGGTCCCCCTGCAAGCAGCATGTCGAACAAGCTGCGTGTGGGGATCGGCGGGTTCGCGGCGGCCAGCATTGGTAAGGTACTCACCATGAAAGCCGCATCCTTCGGTTAGCGAAACAAGGAGACAGGGAGACAAGGAAACAAGGAGAAAGAGGCGTCTCAGCGCATCTCCTTGTCTCCCGGTCTCCCGGTCTCCTTGTCTCCTTGTCGCTGTTAGCGTGTTAGTTGGCTTAAGACCTAGAACTGGGCATTACAGCCGGTGTCCACGTTGCCCACCATGTGCAAGTGGTTGTGGTCGATGTAGATGACTTCTTCGGCCTCTTCATCGCGAAGCGTGTGCGGCACGGGCCAGCCGATGCGACGCACGTCTTCATAGTAGATTGTGCATTTGTAGTGTGCATGGTGCTGTTGGGCAGGACCAACCAGCGGATACACGCGCGGCGGATCGACGTAGTCGGCGATTTTACACTTGACGATTCGCACGTGATTGCGATTCCGTTCCCACAAGAAGGGGATGCCGCTTTGGGTAGGATGGACCTTTTCCAGAGCGCGCATGACTTCGTCGTCGCTTGGCGGATCGAGGGCGACCGGCGGCCCGCCGGACGTGATCGGTCCGAGGATGGGAACGCGGTCGTAGCGCTCATGTTCCCAATACTGGTCTTCTTTGGTCTTTTGGAAATACGGACTGATCGGAATGGGGACACTCAGGATGCCCAAGCTTGGGCCGCCCGTAGTGAAGCCCCAAAAACAGCCGGTGGTGGTCAGCGACCATGTCACCAGTAAGATTCCGAATGCGGTGGTCTTGATCCTTGCCATCGCGAATCCTTTTCCAGCAGACAGAGGTGTTTTTTGATCGCGTTGCGAGTTGCGGAAACCGCTGGTCGGCGCGAACCGCGTCGTTAGGAATCTGCCTAACAGCCGCTAGCCGTAGTTATCGTGACAGACTGGATAAAACTTGCGGGTTTTTCCGGTTATGAGGGAAAATGTCGGCCGCAACCTGCTAGCTCTGACAGTGCGCAAACGAAAAGCCCCTCTCGCGAATTGCCTCGCGACAGGGGCTTCGGATCCAATTGCAATCTGCCGTCGCTGATTAGTGGCTCGAGTTATGCGAGCTGAAATCGAGGAACCACCAGCCGTCGTCCCATTCCAGCGAAACCTTGCGCCACGCTAGCGGCACTTGCGGATACGGGTAGAACGGACCGATATATGGCCACGCCGTCGGCGAGTACTGTTGCGGATAGGTCAAAGCAGCGTAGTTCGGATGCGACGCGTAACTTGGCCAAGCATAAGCTGGCATCTGAGCATTGTCATAGCTCGGTCCGCGACCGTAGCCTTGTGGAACGAATCCGGACGGGGCAGGTTCGCCGCCATAACCGCCCATTGCCATGCCGGGGCCCATGCCGCCGCCGTTGCAAGTCGGGCAACTGGCCTGATACACGCCGGTTGCACTTGCTTGACGAACCGGCATCATGCCGGGCATGCGACCGGCGGGCACCGGCATATTGTTACGCCGCATTTGAGGCGTGATGTTGTTGCGAGCGAACTGCCGTGGGATCGGATTCTGTCGGATCGGCATCGCCTGGGCGTCGCCAGCTGGCTGATATGCTTGCATTACACCGGAGGAACTCTTTTGGGCGTGGTCGAACGAAGCCCGATTCAACTCGGCGTTCTGCCCCTGGTTGTTGCTGGTGCTCTCTTCCGTTTTTCCGGAGCTAGAGCCGCTATCGTTCGGGCATTCCAGCTTGCAGACCACGTGCGTCACGCCATCCACTTGCTGCGCGAGCTGCACCGCGGCATCACGCTGCTCGGCACTAGCTACTGTGCCGGCCAGGTACGCGACGCCATCGTGATATTTGACGCCGACGCGGTAGTTGTGCAATTGGCCACTCTGCTTGAGGTGGCTCCCAATTTGCTGCGCCACGTGCTTTTCCGCGGCGGTATCTGCAGCTGCTGTAACCGCTGGTGCCAGCGCGGCGACCAGCACGGCAAGAAACATGACTCTACGCATTGTTTTCCCCCTAGGACGAGAACTTGACTCGGGCCGCGGGCGGCGCGAGTAAGCTAAGAGCACGACTTGGCAGCGTGGATATACCTTGTTCCACGCTCCGAGCGAGGTTGCCCGATTGGTAGTTTCGGTTGCCGGTCGTGCGGAAGGGGAGTTTTTTTCCGATTTTGCCGGTCGACCCGGCGCGTGGGAGAAATTTGGGAAGACTTTGCGGGGAAAGGCATTGCGCGTCGTGATAGCTCGCGCTGGCGAATTGATGTGGCGAGCTCGCTAATTGTGATGATGACGTGCCGGGTGGTGCGAGTCGTGTAGCTTGCGGAAATCAACGACCGCGGTTAGCACCATGCCCATCAGAGTCGCTGCTGATAATCCCCAGGCGCCGGCTTGAGCTTGCTGCGAAATCCAAACAGCTACCCCAATGATCGCCATGGCCGCAAAACAGACGAATTGAGCGAGGTTTTCGAGACGGGAGCCGGCGGCGACTCGAGTCCCATAGGCCGCTGCCAATGCTGCTAGGTGTATGGCGATCCATGCAAAAACAATCCAAGCGTATCCAGCATCCATGCGGGTTCCTCCGGAAATCCTTTTCCTGTGATACAACGGCGGTGGGTAAACCGGCTCGGTCTTCGAACCGTTTTCATACCGTGGTGGGTGGGAGACGGACGGGTAAGCGATTGCTATACCATAACCCATTGTGCCTGATGGTCAGAATAGCAATCTGAGCAATTCAAACGCTCTGCAATAAACGACTTAGGAGCAATTTAGAGCCAAGCACATCGACCAGAGAGCTGCGATCGATCGGAGTAAAACTGTGCCGATTTTGCAAGATTTACAGATTACACCAAGCTTACCACTGGCTGAATGCTATTAGCGGGTTGGCGGCTATGCTCGATGGCACAACAATTGCCTTAGCGGTACAGGAAAGAGCAAACCCAAAAGAGACACAAACGCGACGGACCTTTGATTTTCACCTTTGAATTTGCCAATCGCCGCACGGCGGTTTGCCTCCCTCGAGCCGGAACAGCTACTGCAGAAAACCTCTTCCTAAAAAGGCTGAAAGCCTCAGTCAGCCTTCGCGTTGCGCGCTTGCGCAAGTGTTCAACTCTTCCTCCAATGGGGATGACGAATGCGGAGCAGCCGCGCCCCTGCTATGTTCGCAGTGCCCCTCGGCCGCATCGCTTCGTGATCGCGGCGTCTCACCATTTTGGTGAGTGTCTCATCCCCATTCTTGTGACTTTGCGACTGAGATCTTGGTCAGTTCAGGACTTAGAGGCGCGTGCGTCAAGATTTTTCGAATCGACTTCCTTGCTGTTTCTGTAAGGCGAGCTGCGTGTCGCATCCTACCGATGCCAGCATCGGCGCGTGAGTTGCAGATTGAGATTTCCCTCGTGACCGAAACGCGGTAAAAAACCGCGTACGTTGGACTCGCCTCGGCGGTACCGTAGGTAGAGCCACAAGTCGATCGGTCCCCAATCAACAACCAAGGTGGCTGATGAATTCGACTGTCGTCAGGAGAAGTGTAATGCAATACCGGGATCATGAGTTTCGCTATGATGCAGATGATCTGCTCGAACCCGATAGCGAATACGTCCGTCAGCTTTCTGGTGGAAAGCAGTATCGCCAAAAGCGGTCGGTGCAGCAGAAGCGCCGAAAGTCGCCCAAAGCGGTACATCCTGGTTGTGGCATGAGCGCGCGTCGCAATCGCCGCTGGAGCTGGTAGCGGGTGCAACCTGTTCCACATTCGGCGCCGGACGCCAGTCGCCTCACCGCGACGTTGGCGGCGACCGGAGCGCGTTGGCAGTCCCCGCCGATGGCTTGATTAGCTTTGCTAATTCGCCTTCCAACTCGGCCACGTGAACATTGGCATTGGTCACGCTGCCTTTCTGATCCACAAGAATCATTAACGGCAGGGTCATGACGCCCATTTCGTTAGCCAGTCGTCCGTCTAGTCCGCCTTTCTCGTAGATATTCTTCCACGGAAAGCGGTTCTGGGTGAGGAATTCCTTGGCAGCATCGGCATTGTCGTCGAGGCAGACTGCGACGATATCGAAATCGCGCCCGCCGCGCTTATCGTAGAAGTCTTTAAGCAGCACCATGTCCTGCTTGGCTGGCTCGCACCACATCGCCCAATACTGAATTAGGACGACCTTGCCGCGATACTTGTCGATGTCGACCGTGGCGCCGGATTGAAGGTCCTTGCCGGTGAGCTTCATTGGCTTGCCGAGCGAGCCTAATCGTGTCAGAGCGCCGGCTGCTCGTTGAGTTTGCCGCGCGTTGGGGAAGTTCGCAACGAGTTGCTGGTACCATTTAGGTGCGTCTTCGTTTTTGCCCATGAACTCTTGGTACATCCCAAGCTGCAGGAGCGCTTCAGCGGCATCCGAACTCTTCGGATGTTGTCCTACAAAAGCTTGCAGGTCGGTTTGCCATTTATCCTGGAGTTTCTGCATATCGGCTTTGGGATCACGTTGATCAATCGCAAATTGAGCCCACATGTTTTGGAAGGTGGCGTGAGCAATCAGATCGTCGTCCGCCTTCGTGTCTTCCAGCTCCTTTTGCAACTGCGTCAACCGCTCCTCACCCTTCGGATAGCTGCCCGACTGAATGGCGACGCTCAGGACATCGATCAATTGGCGATACCATTGATTGCGGCTGTTTGCGGGTGCGATTTCAGCCAGTCTTTGCAGCGCGGAGACTCGGCTTTCGACATTCGCGGCGGTTTGGTCAGGCGGAAGAGATTCTGCGTCTTTGTCGAGTTTTTCCAGTTGGGCCATCAATTTCTGCATTTCGTCGGAAGGTGCATTCTCCCCCGTTGAACCCGCTGCGGCAGGCCCACCTTGTGCGAGAAAACCGATATTCTGTCCCTGTGCGTCCGACGGCGCGTCGATCAGTTTCCAGGTATCGCCCACTGCGACGAGCGTGCCGAGAAAGACTTGTTCGTGCTCGTCACCCGTTTGCACAAGGGCTGCGCCGTTGTCGCAAGCCGTAACATCTTTCGTCGAACCGTTTGTGCCGGCCGGAATCGTTCCGGGGCGTGTGCTGCCGAAATCGATGTAACGAGTCTGCGGCGTTATCACCTTTTGTTCGGCGATCAATTTCGAGAAGCCAGCCGGCGCATCCGCGATCGATTGGGAGATGCTATCCTGTCGCGCTTTTCCGAAGCCCAATCCGTTAAGTTCGTCGGTGGTGAGGAGGACCAGCTCGAACCGCGCTTGGTCTTTACTTTTGATCGCGAGCACGACCTGCTCGGCCACTTCGTGCGGCGATATCACGCGCCAAGAATCGATTTTTCCGTCCTCGTTTTTATCGATCCCCCATCGTGTTCCGGCCGTATTGAACCAGCGATACTGGTCTGCCTTTCCATTGAAATTTGAATCGATGTCGCGGTAGACCTCGATGCCGTTCTGGAAATAACACCACTGATCAACGACGTTGTCGCCGTTCGTATCGGCGAATCGACGCAAAAGCTCTCCCTGACGATTGCGTATCACCCACGAGGTTGCGCCATTCTCTTTTTCCGGCCGAATTGTACACTGTGCGAACTCGTCTTTGGCCGGAGTTGTGTACTCCACTAGCGGCTGGAGGGGTGTCAATGTGAGTGCCTGTGCCGGGGTCGGCGCTTCGGCCGCCGATGCTACGTGATATGCACCGGAGATTCCCACTAAAAAACAAATGATCGCTGACGTCGTTATTCGCGTATCCATCCTTGGAACCTCCTCATGGAAACTGGGTCTATGTGATCGTGTTGGCGGTGAACACCGTCAAAGGCTTCGCCAGATGTATTTTAGACAGGGCACAGCCCCTAACGAACGGGTGAGTTTATACGGTTTCACAGTGTTTTCGCGAATGCCAGCCGCGAAGTTGGCGATTGGTGCGACATGCGACGGCGGTCCACTGAAAAACCAGAGGCCGAACGGCGTTAGGACGCCTTTCGCACCTGGCCTTACCAAATTAAAATGATTTGCTTGCACGGGATCGGGCGCGTAGCTCAGTTGGTTAGAGCGCAGCCCTGATAAGGCTGAGGTCCCAAGTTCGAGTCTTGGCGCGCCCACTTTGGACTATCGGCTGTCAGCCATCCGCTGATAGCTGATAACTTTTACCGGGGCCGTAGCTCAGTTGGGAGAGCGCTAGCTTTGCAAGCTAGATGTCGAGGGTTCGAGTCCCTTCGGCTCCACTGGTTGTAAACGAAAGCTGAATCACGAGTTACGATTACCAGCCGACGTTCGGCTGTGAGGCTTTCCTCCGACGCGAAAACGGAAGATTCCGTTATAGCGTCTCAATTAGGGAGACTCTCACATGCCGCGTCTTAAAAACGTCGTTCCTAGCTACCGCAAGCACAATGGGCAAACCGCTCGGCGGTTTCTCCCGGTGCACTTAACCGTTTGTCGTCGTCGGCGCTGATTTCGGGTAATTTTCGTAATTCCAACTCAGCGGCCGTCAATACGTGCAGCGTTGTATCCTTACCGTGCGCGGTGGTGAAATCCTTCAACACGTCGTCCTTCGATAATTGATCCAAGTCGCCGTGAATGACAAACCATAGATCAGCTCCCTGGGCCGGTACGTTTACCCCGCGCATGTCGGGGAACTTTAGAACAAAGGGTGCGGCCACCGAATCGCGCAGAAAAAGGTCGATTGGGTAGCAGCGGTCGCCCACAATTTTTGCCAGGGCGGACTGCTGCGCAGTGGCATCGAGGCCGTCGTGGGCGGTGGAAGTGTGACCTGGGCGTCGCCGGATAACAGCACTCCTTGTTGTTGCAGTTCTTAAAACTACGGATTCAACGTCGCCTGATTTGTGGTGACGAAGAGAATCGACAAAAGTATCGTGTTGTTAATCATAGTGAAGGAATCTCTTTTCAGATGTTTTTCCAAGAGCAAGTGCGCCGCAGTCACCCGATCGGATTGGGGCCTGAAGCATCACACTTGAAAACAGAAACATGCACGGGGCGTTGCCATGGCCACTCCATCCTGATACCAATAAAACGGATTCAGGCGGGGAGCGGAAGGCGACCATGACGTACCAAATCGTTCTCATTCCCGGAGACGGCATTGGCCCCGAAGTCACGAAGGCTGCGCAGCGCGTGGTGGAGGCTACGGGAATAGGCGTGGAGTGGAAAACGCACCTCGCCGGTCAATCGGCGCTCGATGCACTTGGCAGCCCGTTGCCTGCTGCAACACTGGCTGCGGTTCAAGATGCCGATGCCACGCTCAAAGGTCCAACCGCGACGCCCAGCGGAATCGGCTTCCGGAGCGTAAATGTCGAGCTGCGACAAAAACTGCATCTGTTTGCTAACTACCGGCCGGCACGTTCGTTGCCGGGCGTGTCTTCACGCTACGAAAATGTCGATCTTATTGTGGTCCGTGAAAACACGGAGGGGCTCTACAGCGGGTTGGAGCATGAAGTTGTTCCCGGTGTGGTGGAAAGCTTGCGTGTCGTAACCGAGAGGGCCTCGGACCGAATCGCCCGCTTCGCCTTCGAAACGGCGCACGGCAAAGCCGCAAACGTGTGACGTGTGTTCACAAAGCCAACATTCTCAAGCTCAGTGATGGATTGTTCCTTCGCACCTGCCGGCGCGTGGCCGAGCAGTTTTCGGATATCGCGTTTGACGACTGTATAATCGATGCCGCCGCGATGAAGCTTGTTATCAATCCACAAGCATTCGATGTCATGGTGATGGAGAATCTCTTCGGCGATATTGTTTCCGATTTGACCGCGGGTCTGGTCGGCGGTTTGGGGCTCGCTCCGAGTGCCAACATTGGCGAGGGCGTTGCCGTATTCGAGGCAGTGCACGGCTCCGCTCCCGATATCGCCGGCAAAGGAATCGCCAACCCTACGGCGCTCATCCTCAGTGCCGTGCTCATGCTCCGCTATCTAAATAAAAAAGGAGCGGCGGATCAGATTGAAAACGCGGTCCGGACGGTATTTGCTCAGGGGAAAGCTCGCACCGGCGACCTCGGCGGCAGTGCGAGCATGCAGCAGTTCGTGGAGTCTATTGTGGCGGAGATGGGTTAAAACTCCGCAGGTGGTTTCTTGCCAGCACTGCCCCCCTATGTTTGTGGTCTCGAGCAGATTCACATATAATGGGTTGGATCGCGGGGGATCTCGGGATCCGGTTCGGCCGTACGCGCGGAGCTGCAATCATGGTTACCCAGGAACACCGACGGCGCGGCATCAGTTTGCTAGTCTCGCTGTCGCTCATTCTACCTTGCGCGATTTCGTACCGGGTCATCCGCGCGCAGGTGGTAGCGCCGGCAGCAACTCCGGCCGGCCAACCGGTGCAGCTTACTCCGGCGCAGATCCAAGCCATGAAGAATGGCAAGCCCCCACAGCAGCCTGGTGCTCATCCGGGGGCGCCTGGCCAGCCGCAGCCGGCGAAGCCGGGCGAAGGGGATAAGAAGAAGGATGAGGATAAGAAAAAGGAGAGTGCCTCAGAGATCAAACGTCCCGAGAAGCCGCCGCGCATGCCCGATCCGCGCGATTTCGATGTGAAGCTGGACGACAAGGGCCGCGTGCCGCCGTTCAATTTCATCGGCCAGCCGTGGCCCGATGTGATGCAATGGTTGGCCAACATCTCCAAGTGCAGCCTCGATTGGCAAGAGCTGCCGAACGACTATCTCAACCTCACCACGCAGCGGGCGTACTCGTTGGACGAAGTCCGAGATCTGATCAATCGCCATTTGAAGGCACGCGGCTATGTGGCGATTCAGTCGGGTGAAGTTCTCAGCGTCTTCAAAATCGAGAAGCTCGATCCGAGCCTCGTGCGGCGTGTCGACGAAGATCAACTCTATGACTTAAAGCCGTACGATTTTGTGAAAGTGTCGTTCGAGGTGCCTGCTGACATGGAGGTTGAGAAGGCAAAGGATGACGTAAAACAGGTGCTTAGCCCAACAGCTAAGATCTTTCCATTGGTGGCATCGAAGCGGCTCTTGGTGATGGATTCAGTCGCCAATTTGCGAACGGTGAGTCAGCTATTCAATCAGGAGCGGATGGTTCAGGACGGCCGGATCGTGCCCAAAGAGTTTGTGCTCAAGTACGCACGGCCGCAGCAGGTGATTGAAACACTATATGTCATTTTGGGCGTCGATCCGAATGCCAAGCCCGCGCAAACCAACCCGCAAATGCAACAACAACAAATGCAGATGCTGCAGCAAATGCAGCAACAGCAGCACGGGAAAGACCTTTCGAAGCTGTTGGGCAAATCGGACGCGCCCAAAGTTTACTTGGCCTACAACCGGCAGCGAAATAGCGTGCTCGCCAATGCGCCGCCGGAACAGATGAAGATTATTGAACAAACGATCGATTACCTCGACGTTCCGTTCGGCGAGACGACTGCGGTCGAAAAAAACACTGCGGACAGCGGTAAACGAAGGTTAAAAAAATACCCGCTCACGACGCTCGATCCGGAAAAGTTTGTGTCGACGCTCGAGGAGATTGGCGGGTTGAGTCCCTACGCCGAATTCAAGATCGATAGCGGCAGCAAGACGCTATTTGCGCTGGCAAGCGAAGCCGACCATATGAAGATCAGCAGCTTAGTCGACCAATTCGATGGAACGGGGCGGCATTTTGAAGTCATACAACTGCACCGGCGACCCGCCGACGCGGTGGCCGCCACGATTTACAACCTAATGGGCGGCCAAGAGAAAGAAGACGAGGACAACAACAATCGCCGACGCTACTGGTCTCCATGGGACGACTACGGCCGCGACCAGGACAAGAAAAAGCCGGTCAAAGGTTTCGGAGTGGATGCCGACATCGAAAACAATCAGCTACTGGTGTGGGCGAACGACGCCGAAATGGAACGGGTGCACGAGTTGTTGGTCAAACTCGGGGAAACCCCTGATCCTCAGCGAAATTCAAGTCGGGTTCGGATTATTCAGCCGAGTGACGCTAAGTCGACGGCGGAATTATTGAAGCAGCTTCGCGCCGCGTGGCCATCTGCCGCTGGCAACGAGTTAATTATTAAAGCGCCGGCGGCGGCGAAACCTGTGCCTACCGATGACAAGAAGAAGGAGAGCGCAAAACCTGCTGCGTCCACTAAGAGCAAAAACGATCGGGCTGCAGGCATGCTTGGTCGCGGCCGCATTGCGGCTCACTTTGTTGAAATGCAGGCCGTAAGAGCCGCTACAAAATCGGTAAACGCAGACGGCAAATCAGGCAGCGCGGATGCCGAGCCAACGGCGTCACCAGTTGAAGGCGCGGATACCGACACCATCCCCGCAGGTTCCGAACAAAGCGATACGGTGTCCGATAAAAAAACGACATCCCCCGCCCCCGTTACCATCACGGTGACGGAGAACGGCCGTTTGGTTCTGAGCTCGTCCGATACGGCCGCACTCGATCGGCTGGAAAACCTCATTGAAGAACTTTCGCCCTCCGAACCGCGGTTTAAAGTGTTTCCGCTCAAGTACATTCGCGCCTCGGAGATGTGGTACGATCTGACGGATTATTTTGAGGACGACATGAAGGATGACTCCAGTGGCTACACGCGCGACTGGTATGGGTTCATGATCCCAAAGGGCAGCCAAAAATCGGGCGGTGGGCTTTCCAAGCGCCGCAAGTTGATGATTACATATGACCGACCGAGCAATAGTATTTTGGTGTCCAATGCGTCCGCGAGCCAACTGGCAGATATCGAGCAGTTGATCAAGGCTTTTGACAAGCCGGCGCCTGTCGATTCGGTTGAAATTCGCCAAACCGCGGCCATCAAAGTTCAATACTCGCGGCCCTCGGTGATTGCTGCCGCCATCAAAGAAGTCTATCGCGATTTGCTGAGTTCTAAGGATAAGGAGTTCGACCGCGGCAACAAACAGGGAGATCGATCGAGCACGGAACGCATGACAGTGATTAACTATGGCGGATCGTCGTCAAGTTCCGATAGTGATCGACCTTCGCCCATGAAAGTGGGCTTCGACGGCGCGTTGTCGCTCGGCGCCGACGATGTTTCTGGCGTCCTGATTGTCTCTGCCCAGAAAGGCATCTTTAACGACATCGTGCGGATGGTTCAGGAGCTGGACGAGCAGGCAGCCCCGCAAACCACCGTGCAGGTGCATCGCATCGTTGGAAATGTCTCGGCCGAAGCGATACAAAAGGCGATCGACAAGGCCGTTGGTAAGGCCTGGCTCGGGAACCGGCCCGAGCAACTGCCCACGCAAACAGGTCCAGATAACAAGGACAAGAAGCGCGGCGAGAACGACCGCAACCACAACGAGCAGCACCACAATAGCAACAGTAATGATTAGCTCGTGTGCTGTTTACCCAGTCCCCGCGTCGCGCTGACATCAACGGCGGCTATCGACTGGCGGTAGATAGACGGGCGTCTTCCGAGCAAGCCGATCGCTCGGTTGGTATTCATTTTCCTGAGCGACGGCTGCCCGCGAAAGATCGCTCCGCAGTTGCGCTACCTCTAGCTTCAGCGAAGCGACTTCTTGCGAATCCTGATGGCGCGTTTCGAGTGTTGCTAACCTTAAATCAAGGACGTTAATCCGCTCCACGAATTTTCGCTCCAGGTCGGCCGTAGCCTGTTCTGCCTGCCGTACTCGGGCGGCCAATTTCTCGCCGTCATTGGCGGTGAATTGTGCTCGATTGTTGTCTTTCACTTGCGAAACTACGTTTTCGAGCCACTTTCGCATGCCATCCTGACGCTGGTCGACATCCTCAAATTGATGCTTAATGTTGTTCAGCTTTTCGTCGACACCCGCCAGGATGCCGGCATGGCGGAAGGTGGTCTGACCGACCCACAGAATTAGCGCGCCTAAAATCGCATGGATCACACCGCCGGTAAGGCGATTGATGGTCGTCGATACGTCGTCACTAGATGTCATGGCAAACTATATACCGTCAGATCGTAGCCCAAGAACGGGCCTCCTCGCTTGGATCGACCGGATTAACCGACAAACTTGAACGGGATCGCCCGGACGCGACAACACAGGACGTCACACAAGCTAGCAGTGCGGTCGGCCGGGTGGGCAGGGCTTGCAGGCCGTTTCCTCACGGCCCTCGAGTTCCAGCGTGGAATGGTGGATATGAAACGTGTCTTCCAGCCGTGATTTGATCTTTAGCTTGATCTCGGTCCAGCGCTCGATGTCCTCGGTTTCCACCACAACGTGTGCTTCAAGTGCACGTTCGTGTTCGTCTAATTCCCACAAATGTACGTGGTGAACCTCCGTGACGCCTGCAATCGCCTGCAATTCGGTGACCAGCGTATCGGCGTCGACGTCGGCGGGCGCGCCCTCCATCAAAATGTGGATCGAACGCCTTAAGTCGGGAATGCTTTGCCACAGAATGAAGACTGAAACGGCGAGTGTCACGAGCGAATCGAACCACACGGCGCCGAACCATAGAATGACGACGCCAGCGACGATCACTCCGAACGATGACAACGAATCGCCCAGGTTGTGCAAATAAGCCGCTCGCACGTTCATGTTGCCACGGGACATTGCGTGCAACAGCCCAGCCGTCGCCAGATTTACCACTAAAGCGACACTCGCAGTGATGACGACGATCCAACCATCGATGGGATGCTCGCTGAATAGCCGTTCGACGGCTTCAACAATAAGATACAGACTCGTGATGACAAGGATAGTAAGGTTGATGAGCGCCGCCGATGATTTCGGCCCGTCGATAACCAAACGTGCGGCGCTCGTCAGAAGGCAATCGTCCCACGCGCCTGGCTATGAGAGCGATAACGAACGAACCACAGTCGCTGAAATTATGAACGGCATCTGCGAGCAACGCCAAGCTGCCCGCGAATAGTCCTGCAATAATTTCCCCGATAGTCAGCAACAAATTCAGCACGAGAGACCATACGAGCCTACGGTCGCTCATCGACTCGTGCGCGTGCGAATGTTTATGTGGCATGCTGCATGCACCATGGGAGTGCCGGCGGGGCAACCGGAGCATTTAAGTGTTAGGCGAAAACGGTTTGCCGGCAAGAGCGCGCTATCGCAACGGTGCTCGCATACGGTGAGTTATCGACAAGTAGCGACGCGCTACTCTTCGGCGATTATCGATTCTGCGCAACGGGCACATCGATGGGGCGGTAAAGACCTCCGTGTGCCTGCGCAATGGCCGTGAGGTTTTGCTCGCTATCAGCCGATGTGATACCCATTCCGAGCGTGTGCACAGTAAAGTTCCACTGATTCGGCGCCGTTAGATGCGTCATCACGTCGATCCGCACGGCGTCGCTGTAGCGGAGATCGCCGTCCCACAACAGGAACACTACTTGCGGCCGCAACGCTGCGGCCATATCCATTGCTTTGATGAGCTCGCGGTTTTTACCTGAAGCCAGGATTGCCTTCGGTAACCAATCGACGAGTCGCTTCTTGTTAGCGGGAGTGGCCGGAATCAAATTGCGCTCTGGCAACGGATAGAACATCGGATATGTTTGGTCGCTGACAAAGATCACGTAAAACGACTGCTTTGTCGAGAGGCTCTCGACCGTCTTTACAAGCTCGGCACGAGCCGTATCCAGCCGGCCGCCCTTCATGCTGCTTGAGTTGTCGATGACGAACACAAAGCGATTGCCTTTCGAACGCGCTCCGAAAAATATGGCCGTCCCCAGATCGCCGCCCGGTTTGCCGCTGCTGGGTTTGCCGGCCCCGGACATTAGTGTACCCAGGTCGCTCGGTAACGCATCGAGTTGTCCGATATCGGCCATCGCTTTGTTGCCGGCGCCTAGCTGCGCTGGCTCGAAATCACGTGAAATGTTGTCAGCGATATTGAACTCATCACTCGACGCAATCGTGTTTTGAAGCTCCGCGTCTTCGAATTTGGACGGCTCGATTTTGACCTCGCTTGTAGGAGCGGGAATATCCTCTTCCGCTTTCATCGGGCTAGCAAACAGTGGTATTCTCGGCTGCACAAGCGTGACGAAGGTAAGCGACAAGCAGAACACCAGCGCGACCGCATGCACCGCCAGACTGCAAACCAGAGGGCCGGCCGACTTGCTATAGGTTTTTTTCCGTCGGACTCGCGCACCGATGGAATGAAATGATCCCTCCTTGGGTTGTTCAACCACTGTCGGAGTGGGGCGAGGCATCTCGGTTACTTTGCGTCGTTCATTCCCGAATTTTTCTAGAGAGGCAGTTTTATGAACAGCATGACCAGTCGGCGCGGAGGCCGCCATTGGTATCACAGCTGCGAGATCCGACGGTCGCACCGATAATCGCATGCGAGCCGCATCAACATCAGCGTCATTCTCGAAGTGATTTTGTCGTTTCGGGTGCTTTCGTCGGCGTAGTCGCCGGGAAAGCGTATCGGCCACATCGTCTTCGTAGTCAGCGGCGAGCCGGGCCAATTCCGCCTTGACGCGATGGGTTTCAATTTCGATGCGATGCAGTCGTCGCTGCGCAAGCTCGATCGCTCGTTCGCGTCGCGCTAATTTGGGCGAGCCAATAGACATGGCGCAGGCAAATCGAAAAGTAATAAGCGTGGAAACAGCCCCCAGCCGTTGCCTGTTCCACCCCCCACTTTACGGATTTATGCCGTAATTTCAAGTGCCCGATCAATACGCGCCAGGCACCGCTTCCGGCCGAGAATGGCCAGCGTGTCGAAAAGCCCGAAACCGACGGCCTTGCCGGTCACCGCAACACGTACAGCATGGACGATGTCGCCCAACTTAATACCATTCACTTCGACAAATGCATGGGTCATTTGTTCTAAATGAGGGGCGTTGAATGCCTCGGCGTTCGCGAGCGCATCACGAAATTTTGTAAGGAGCTCGCGGGCGGCGGCCGGTTTGCGTAGCCGCTTGTCCAGCGCCGCTTGGTCGTAATGCAAGTGGCTGTCCGCCGCGAAAAAATCCTCAAAATTGAGGATGTCTCCCGCCACTTTGAGTCGGTCGCCGGCTGCTTCCAGAATGCTCGTTACGTATGGGGCTGTATCGCACGGAGGGGGATCGATAACAAGCTTCGCCCGCTGCAAAAACGGGACGACCTTCGCTACCCGCTGTTTAATCGGCAACCGCTGCATTGCCCGCGTTTCAAATGCGACGAGCTTTTCGCAATCGAAACTCGCTGGCGATTTGTTGACGCGTTCCAGCGAAAAATGCTGCAGCATCTCGTCGCACGTAAATTCTTCTGTTTTGTCGTCAAGCGACCATCCGAGCAGGAGCAGGTAGTTGAGCAGTGCATCAGGTAGATAGCCGACCTGCTCGTAAAAATCAACGATCACAGGATTAAATGTTTCCGCACTCACGGCGAGTCCGAGTCGTCGAGCGATCGACTGCCCGTGTTCCATTAGCTGGGCGAAGTCACGGTTCTTCAGGTACTTGTCCAGTTTGCGTTTGCTGAGTTTGGTCTTACTTCCTGGTTCCGCCACATACGGCAAATGCGCGAACTGCGGCAGGTCATAGCCGAGACGTTCGAACATGAACATCTGCCGCGCGGTGTTCGAAAGATGTTCTTCAGCGCGAATGACGTGCGAAATTCGCATGTCGTTGTCATCCACAACGGTGGCCAGATGATATAAGAATGTGCCATCGGCCCGTTGTATGACATGATCCTGTTCGCTGGCCCAATCGATCCTTACCTCGCCACGGACGAGGTCTTGCAGCACGAACTGTCCTTCGCGCGGCATCAATAACCGCACGACTCCCGTGCGGCCCTCGTCCTCGAAGCGCTTCACATCGTCGGCTGTTTCTGCCCGCCAGTGCCTGCTATAAACGAACGGCTTGCCTGCTTTTTGGGATTCGTCGCGCTCGATCTGTAGCTCTTCGACCGTCGCGTAATCTCGATATGCTGCGCCCACCGACAGCAGCCGCTGGACGGCGGCCTGGTACTTTTCCAAGCGTTGCGATTGGTAGTACGGCCTGTAGGGTCCGCCGACTTCCGGGCCTTCGTCCCAGTCGAGTCCCACCCACTTGAGCCCGTGCAGAATCGGGGCTAGCGCTTCCTTCACATTGCGCTGGGCATCGGTATCGTCGATGCGCAAAATGAACTGCCCCCCCTGCCCTTTGGCAAACAGCCAATTAAACAGCGCAGTACGCACGCCACCGATGTGTAGATAGCCAGTTGGGCTGGGGGCGAAGCGGGTGCGAACGGTCATTGCGAGATACTGGTCGTGGATGCCCGATGATTGATCTTGGGTCTCCAGTATCCAGCATCGGGCACGGAGCATCTAGCCCCACGCCCTAGGCGGCGCGGCCCTGCGCTTTAAGCTTCCGCAGTCGTTTGCGATCCGATTTGCTCAATTTTTGGTGGCTCGTATCGTCATCTTGATCGCGATCGTAACGGTCGCGCTCAGGCCGGCTGCCGTCAACCCACCGGCTAGAATCCGCCGTCGTTTTAGCGAGTTGCGGCACCCGACGAGGGATCCCTGCCGGGGACAATGCGGTACTTGCGGCGGCCACGGATCCCGCTGCCGAAGACGGCTTGGCGGAGGCCGTCTTCTCCACGCGTTTGGCGGTTGTGCGGCGACGAACCGTAATCAGGCCTTGAGCATCGAGGACGACGAAGCGAGCGTATGACACCAGCGAAGCGAGCATCAGCCAGTGGCCGAACAGTAGCGCCGCCCCGGCAACGAGCGATTGCAACTGCGGATCGGGGACGCGCGAAGCCTAAAACGCTAACCATACTAGCGGCGTAGCTAGCCATCGCAGCAACGAGCAGCACTGCTCCCAAGCGACATTCCCGCATGTCAAAAACCGCTCGGACCAAAATCCAACCCATTGGGACGCCCGGCAGCACGAGCCACCAAACGGCACCGTGAAGAGCCGTCCAGCCGGTTACATGCCCCAAGACGTCGGCCAGGATTTGGTGAAGTCCGGCAACGCTGTTGGCGCTCATCACCAGACATGCGAAGGAAGCACCGAGCCACACACGATAGCGCCCCTGAAAATCGTCAATTCGATGGCGGCGAATCGAGTAAGTCAGTAGACACGTGGCACTCGCGATCAATAAGACAACCGCGGAGAACCATGCTGCCAGGCTTCCAGAAGAGGTAATGTCGAGCGTGGCCGTGGTTTGCATGCCACTTGCCGCGGCAATCGGCAGCGTGAAGTAATCGAGCGCTGTCAGCATGGCCGTCAGACCAATGCCAAGCAGAACAAAGATCGCTATCGACCGAAACCGTCGCGGGACAAAATCAGTAACTTGTGGATGGTTCTCGACCCCCGCTGCGTCACTGTAACGCGGGACATCGTTCGATGCATCTGCGTCGACAGTTGCTCTCAAACTGCGGTGGTTGGTGGATGCAGAGAGCACTTCATCCTTGAGCACTCGGCGCCGTCGATCGCGACCAGGGAAGTTGACCATTAATACTCCCGATTTATTCTCACGTTGGCCCCCGCGAATCCCTACGGCAGCCAAAAATATAGGCCCCGAGTAAACTGTAAAAGTCGGGTTGCCGACAAGTCAGCGCCAAGCTCTACATCCGGCACGAGGTGCATAATCACTTTCGGCATTTCGATGCTTGCAACTGATTCCTGGCAGGTGAGCGACTGATTATTCCGCTTGCAACGAGTTTGCCACGATGCGCTGATAAGTTGTGCAGGAAATCAAGCCAGCAAGCACCTCTAACCATCAACAGCCTCGAAATCGCGACGGTGACGGTTTTTGGAATGCTGAAGAGTATGTGATAGTTTGCCGCACCTCACCCATGACCTACGCTTGCATGGATGTTGTTTCGGTGATGAGTGCGGCCATTTGTTGCGCTGAATGGCGCCGATGCGCGTCCTCCGCTTGCGTTGCACCTTGTGCTACTCGATGACAAATGGCTGACTTTCTTGGATCAACGACGCTTCCCAACTCCCAGGATTTGGGGCATGCTGCGGTGCCAGCCCGCCAAACTGTCTCCCCTGCTCGTCAGGTTTCCGAAATATCTGTTTTGCTGAATTCGCTGGACGAAGCGGCCGCCGAAAGCGGGCATTCTCTCGCTGCCAGTCGCACGAATTTACATGAGGCCAAACTGGTTCAAGCGAGACTCGGCATGGCGAGCGGTTTGTATACCGCACTTCGTGCCAAGCATCCGCAATCGGCTTCTCATTCCTTGCGTGTGGCTTTGGGCTGCAGCTCCTGGGCCACCGTTCTTCAACTCGACGATGAAACGCGCGATTTGCTCGAGGTTGCTGCGCTACTTCACGATGTGGGCAAAGTCGGCGTACCAGAAAAAGTCCTATTGAAGCCGGGCCGACTCACGCCAGAGGAGGCGGCCCTGATGTCTCGCCACGCGCCGCTTACGATGGAAGTGCTTGCGAGCAGCGGCGCGCCGCAAAACCTGCTGCAAATCGTTCATTACAGCCGCGCATGGTTCAACGGCAATGGCCGCAACCAAGATCGTCAGGGCGAAGACCTGCCGCTCGCCTCGCGAATGCTGTCGATCGTCGACGCGTTCGACTCGATGACTACTGACCAACTCTATCGACCAGCTCGTTCTCGAGAACGAGCTTTGGCTGAGCTATTCGAGTGTGCGGGTGATCAATTTGATCCGAACCTAGTCCAGCAGTTCCAGTCGCTTTTTTCACAGAACCAGAATCTGTTGACCGACGAACTGGCTCGTCGTTGGCTACACCGCCTGCCGAAGGAAGGCAGCTTGGTGCCCTGGACGGTCGCCGAGTGCGACCGACCAGACCCGACATCGCAGCAAACCGCCTATTCAATCACGGCATTATTCGAAAAGAAACTGATTGACAACATGCATGATGGCGTCGTGTTCGTCGATAGCCAGTCCACCATCCTGCTGTGGAACACTGGCGTCGAGCGACTGACCGGCGTCAGCTCCATCGCAGCCTGCGGTCGCACGCTGTTGCCGAGCCTGATGGACATGTGCAATAGTCGCGAACAACGCGTGGCCAATGAAGAATGCCCCGTCGCCCACGCGATCTCGACGGGCGTTCAGTGGCTTGGTCGCGTGAGCGTGATGGGCCGCCAAGGTCATCATGTTGCCGTCGATCTACACGCCATTCCAGTCCGTAGCGTGGATGGCGCCATCCATGGCGTGACTGTGCTGCTTCATGACGTTTCGTCGGAGACATCCCTTGAGGAAAAGTGTCAGGCACTGCATGCCCAAGTCGCCAAAGACCCGATGACGCAGGTGGCCAATCGAGCAGAATTCGATCGCATGCTCAATAATTTCGTCGCCGCCCATCAGGAGTCGAATTTGCCATGCAGCCTGATCATGTCCGACCTCGATCACTTCAAATCGATTAACGACACGTATGGCCATCAGGCCGGCGACGCGGCGATCATCACGTTTGCATCTCTGCTCAAAACAATGTGCCGATCAGGCGACCTGGTGGCCCGCTACGGCGGAGAGGAATTCGCTGTTCTTTGCGCTGATTGCACCAACTCGGCGGCCACTATCAAAGCCGAATCTATCCGCAAGGCACTGTCGGAGGTCAAGCAGCGTGACCTTTGTAACGTGGCGATTACTGCTAGCTTCGGCGTCACGGAGCTCCAGACCGGCGACACTCCGAAAACCATGTTGCGGCGGGCTGACCGCGCCTCTTACAGGCCAAAGATCAGGGACGTAATCAGGTCGTCCAATTGGGAGACGGAATGATGGAAGAAAAAGTCAAACGCAGTTGGTGGCCGTTCCACTCTTTGCGCGGCAGCGCGTTAGTCGATGCTACGCTGGTCACGATGGTTCCCATCGAAGTTGCCATTCAAAAATTGCGCGGGTTCATCGCCGATCACAACGCCAAACTTATCAAAACTAATGAAAACGAGCTTCAGCTGGTCGTAACCGATGCCCATTCCGGCACGAGTCGCCGTTCGACAGATCGCACTGCCACGTTCCTTATCCATTTGAAACTTTCGCAGCAGCGCTCAGAGCGATCGAACACGCAAGGCTTTGCCGCCGGGTCGTACGTTGAGACCCGCATTGATGTTGTTATCCACCCGCGCCGCGACCGTGATCGCCGTCGCGAAGCAACCGCCGAAATAGCCCGGCAACTTCTCGGCAGCTTGAAGTCTTACTTAATGGTCCGTGATGTCAACAGAAAGACGCTCGATTCGGCTGAGCCTGTCGTCGCAAACGCTGAGTGATTCACGATCGCCGACCTGATAAGGCAGAGGCTAATGCGTCGCGCACCGACAGAACTTAACCTGAGCTTGGTGTCGGCGAAAACATGCCGTTCAGCACACGTCGTGGATCGTGCGCGATCTGCCGCACACGAGAAGGCCGGGCTCCCCACTTCGGATGCGCTGGATGCTGCATTGGAAGCTTACACTCGTGTAGATCCTATCTCTCACGCTAACGGTTATCAGAGCAGCCGAGCCTCCGATGTTAGCAGCGCTCGTAGTACTACGAAAGCGCTCATCGCCGACATTGCGGCTCAGCTCGATATCCTGGACCGCCAACGCCAGCAGCTTGCTGCGCTTCTCAGCGAAGCCGAAATGTAGTCGGCTCGGTCTGCGCCCGAATTTCTGTCGCGATGGGATTAGCCGTTTGGAGTAAGTTTCCACTTCGCAGCGCGCAATTCTCGTGACCGCAAATGGGCTATGCCTCAAATCTTGCGGTTCCGGCGACTTCGCCGGGCAATTGTCAAATCGCCGTGCGACCGTTATGTTGCTGGTAAACCAAACCACTGGCTGGATTTAGATTTAAAGGAGAAGCGAATCATGACTTACACGTTGCCGCCCCTGCCATATCCAAATAATGCACTCGAGCCCCACATCGACGCAAAGACGATGGAAATCCATCATGATAAACACCACAACGCCTATGTAACCAACGTCAATGCGGCGCTCGAAGGAAAGAGTATTCCGCAGCAAAGCATCGAAGACCTCTGCCGGAGCATTGAGAAGATTCCGGAAGATATCCGCACCGCGGTACGCAACAATGGCGGCGGCCACGCCAACCACTCGTTGTTCTGGACGATCATGGGCCCCAAAGGGGGCGGCAAACCAGGGGGCGAATTGGCCAAAGCGATCGACGCCGAGCTCGGTGGGTTCGACAAGTTTAAGGAGTCGTTCACAAAGGCTGCCTCCACGCGCTTCGGCAGCGGATGGGCCTGGCTTAGTGTCGACAAGGCCGGAAAGCTCTGCGTCGAAAGCACACCGAATCAGGACAACACCTACATGATCGGCAAGACACCGATCCTAGGCATCGACGTTTGGGAACATGCCTACTACCTCAACTATCAGAATCGCCGGCCCGATTACATTGCCGCGTTCTACAACGTGATCGATTGGAACGCCGTCGAAAGCCGTTACAAAGCCACCAAAGGGTGATTGCTTCTCTCTCCTGTTACGAACCAAAGCTGATTGCAGCCCCCGGTTCGATCGGGGGTTTTTATTGCGCACGAAGTCGCAGCTAGCTCGCGCAGCAGTGCAATCTCCGCATGGGCCGTGCAATGAGGGTGCAGCCCGCGGTTTGTATTTTTTCAGACGGCGGTTTGGTAGCACCGCATGGACTTCAATCGTTTTCGCCGGTGCTTCCAGAACTGGTCGAGGCGACTGGTTTCGCTGAGGTGGTCGGCCGCCAGCACGAGGAGGGGCTCGGCGCCCTGGTCCCAGAATTTTTCGGTTCCCTTGACGCGACGGTTGATCTGCTTGATCGTCGACTCGATGTGGCTGCTGGTGATCGGCAGCCCCAGCCGTCGGTACTGATGGTACTTCATGCGTGACCGCTGATTCTGAAGATAGCCCCACGTCTTGGCCACGATCGCGGCGGGGGAAGTCTCGTCGCTGTCGGGGGGAGGCCCCAGCTGTTCCGCTCGCACGGCGACCGCTGCGATCACCTTGTCGACCGCACTTTCCCACAGCCACTGCGCCCAACACACGTAGTCGTCCCATGCCGCTGGGCCGCTTCGCCCGGCCATTGCCGCGGCGTACACGTAGCAGATCGCGTGCGTAAAATCGACGATCGGGGTGTAGTGCGAGAAGTATTTTCGATGCACCGTCCAGTTGCTGGCCGATCCATCGGCCACGAACGCCTTGCGCCGCGCCGCGTGAAAGCCGCGGCTGTGCGCTTCGGCGACCAACCGCTTGCCAAACACTTCTTGTCCGCCGCGGGTAGCGACCACGCTTCGCACCAGCACTTCGGGGCGGCCGTGGCGATCGTCGGGAAACTCCGCCGAAGGCGCCGCGGCGCCTTCCGTGGAAGCGGAAGATCCCTTGATTTCCCGGCTCAAATCGTGCATCCGCTGGGGATCGACAAACGTCTTGGGAATGGTCGGACAAGGGTCCCGCAGCTGTTCTTCACTCACCATGCTCAGGCAGCAGCCCACCAGCGATTCTTTCCAATAGCCTTGGGTGTTAGGCTCGTTTTCGTGGCGATCGCGGACTTGAATTCGCCCGCCGTCCATCATCACGCACACCACTTGCGGAAGCTGGTCGGTGGGGCTCTTTTGTTGTTCGGGAAGCGGCAGCGCTTGATACGCTTCGGCTTGTCGTTCTGCTTCCGCCACGCGCTCTTCTCCGACCCGCTTGGTCCATCGCTGCACGCGCTCGCGCGAGACCTTGGTTTCGGCCAGCGCGATCAGATCCTTCGTTGCCTGGACGAACGATGCGGACTGCGAGCCGGCGTACGCCACCTTCCGCAGCATGGCCGGCGTGAAGGGGCAATCGACCTCAACTCCAATCGCCCTGGTCAGCGGGAAAAAAAGCCCGCCGGCAGGCGGGGCAGAAATACTCCGGCTCGGTGATCGTCACCGGACCTCGCCGGCCAATCAATACCCGCTCGCGCTGGCCCTGGTATCGGCCCGGCTCGCCGCATGTGGGGCAGGTCGACTCGTCATCGGTGGAACGGTCGGCCGAGGTCTGCTTCACGAGTTCCGCATACATCGCGTCGCCGATCTCGACCGCGCACGTCTCGATGGCGTCGAGCCAACTGAGCGCATCGCTATCATCGACATCGCCCAAATCAACGGCTAATTCACGTGCGAAGGCCGCAATCCGCTCCTTGATCTCCTGGGTAGTTGCCATCCGTGGCTCCCTCGTTTCTCCAGCTTTTCGCCGGTACGCCCACCTGCCGTCAATTCCTGCCATCACTTCTACACGATCGACCCAGCCAGTGCAAAGTGCAGGCTGCACCCGTGCAATGATAGCGGCGTCGACTGCCATTGACGACGCACGCTGCACATCTATAATCCGCGCCGCTCGACAAAGTCATTCTGTCCCAATTTGGCGCACCAGCAACCAGGGGTCAGTCAATTTGCATGCGCTGCATCGTTAGCTTGTTGATGCTCGTTTCCGTAAACGTTGCAGGCTGGCAATGCCGAAGAGTCGTATAGTCGCTGCGTTCCGATTGAATCGTAGTGACTGTGCCGCGCGAGGTGCTACCCTGCGAAGGAATACAGGGCAGCCAACGACATGAAACAAACCACGCTCCAATCACTAATCTTGGTCGTCATCGCCGCCGTGACCGGTTGCCAATCTGGACCGCGTCTCGCTTGGTGGAAACACGATAAGGCGCCCGAAGATTCATCGGTGATAGCCCGTTCCGCCACGCCATCGCTGCCGTCCGCTCAATCAACACCTCAGGCGGTAGCCGTTGCTGGCTTGACTCCAGCTGTGCCGCCATCCTCTGCCAACGTAGCCGCTGCTGGATCTCCCACGATAGGCGCGACTGGCGTAACGGCCGTCGCATCGACAGCAAGCGCCCCCTTATGCCTTCCGTTTCTATTCCCGTAACATCGTCATCGGCGCTGGCGAACGCACCGACGGCAACGTATCCGGCGGAAAATGCCTTGGTCGACAAGCTCGTTTCAACTCCAAATTCCCAGTCGTCGGCAACTTCGCCGCCCGCTGCCGCAAAACTGGAGACGCGAACATCCGCTTCTGTACCGCCATCTGCTACTAATACTACCCCGGCCACTGTTGCGGCGGCCGGCCCTTACGACCCGAACGCTTATCAACCGTCGGTTTCGCCCACCTCTTCTTCTGTTGCTGTCAACGAGAGCTCGGAGGGAGCTGATCGATACGCCGTCAGCTCCCGTGTTCCTGCAAATAGTTCGGCAGTAGCAACGGCGCCTGTAATGAGCAATCCACAACCGCTCGCGAGCGATCCCGCGGACCGCTACGGATCGCCGCGCAATTCGACGGCACCTTCTGCTATGCCCGGCCAGACGCCACTTACAGATCCGAATCAGATCGCTGCTGACCGCTATGCAAACCCTAATTTGCCCTCTCTTGACAACAAAGCAGCAAAGTCCGCAACGCCACCGGCAACAGCTATCGCAGAGACACCCCATGCGAATGCTGCATTACCTGCTAGTCCGGGAGTCGCACCTGTGGCATCAAGAGCGGAAAGCGTTCCCGCCGTGCAGCTGGCATCGGCCCCTGGCCAGTATCGACCTGGTGGCACATCAACGTACGTAAGCGCATTGGCCACAACGCCCCTAGAAATTGCAAGTCGCCCTGCGTCTGCCACAGCGAGTTCTGTAATGCCTGCGACGACGGGTGCCGCCGGAGGTCAAACTTTGCCGCCGGCGGCATCTACGGCACCAGTGCCCGTAACGCGCTATTAGCCTAAGCGCCTCAATCGCGGCGGGGCCTTCCAACAGGCTTCACCAGCCCATGACCATATTGGATTCGATTGCCTTACGCGCCTGTTCTAAATCGGAGCCCGTCTCGTGCATGTAGAGCCTGATCGCATGCACTTTATCTCCCTCAGCTTTCGACAGGCAATCGCGGGCTGTGTGACAAGGATTCATCTTGCCGGAGATACCGAGTGCGCTCTTTGAAATAACCCACGTGTCGCGCGGCCGCTTCGTCAGCCGCATTACGTGTTCTTGAGGGTAAGCATCCCCCACGACGGCCGACGCGGCGTCGCTGTCCTCCGCCCAAGTGATAACGATGTGATTCTCAGTCTCGACTTCAAACAGGGGCATGTTCCACTCCTTTCCAGACAAGCTCGTCGCAGTACCACGCCGATTCCGGCAATGGCCGGGCGCCTGAGTTCTTACCTTATGATGGTACGGAACCTGGTGGCAAACCGTCAACGCGCCCGTGAATGCCGGCAAGCGCAAGGTGCTCCAGCGGAGCCGTTGCGGCGGAGTTTGGTTGGAACAGGCCTAGCCCGCAGCCGCGGGGCCAACCTCGATGAGGTCATTCTCGCCGTCCGACGACGCCGACGGGTGGGATGGAGCTTGCGGAGCAGGTTGATCCTCGCGGATTTGGCCGCCGGTGTGGACAAATAGCCGATTGCTTCCAGCAGCTTTGGCGCTATACGAGCGCCGAATCGGCCCGCGCGAGCAGAGCGCGTGGGTCATCGTTGGCTTGGACTACCGTCAGTCCGCAGCACACACTCGTCGATAATTCATCGGACACGTGCTGGCGAACTCGACTAGCAAATACTCGAGCCCCGACGAGCGATGTCTGTGGCATCACGACGACAAACTCGTCTTCGCCGTATCGTGCTACGAAATCGGTGTCGCGCATGCACGCACGGATGATGCTCGCAAGCTTCGGCAGCAGCGGTATGACGCTGGGCTTCGGCTGGCCTTCCGCCGTTTTCCCGTTTTGAACCAAGGTTAGCAGTGCCACGGCAAAAGCCGGATTTCCCTTGCAGGTACCATTCAACAGAATTCGCAATTGCTGCTCCAGTGCCCGCCCGTTGCCGACACCAGTCAGTGGATCCGTTCGGCCCTGTGTGAATGTCTCTAGCGCATCGCACTGTTGCCGTATTTGGTCGTAGGCGTTTGAAAGTTGATGCGCAAGCTGCATGGTTGGGCCGAGCATTGCCTCCGCTTCACTACACAACTGCTCCCAAGCTTTGTCGTGCCCTACCTTTTGGGCTTGCCGCAATTGGCGCTTGAACGTCGCAAGCTGTGAGTGATGCGAGACCAGTCCTTGCCGCAGTCCTGTTACGATCGTTTCCAACTGCCATGCAATTCGTGCAGCTCGGTCGAGTTCTTGTTGTCGTCGCCGATCGATTTCTGCGGTCAACTTGGTACGCGTGCGGTTTCCAAACAAATAGCCAACGAGTGCGACAGCGCCAAGCCCTGCCGTCACCGGCAAGCCGATTTCAAACGAGTGTGCCAGAGCGAATAGTATCCAGCTAACTTGGGAAGCAAGGAAATCCATCGACTTCGAACCTAACATGGATATTCACTAGAGTCGCCGGGATTGAAATCCAAGCAGACTCACGAAACCGGCCGCACATACCACGACCAACGCAACTAACCACTCTTCGCGGTTCAAACTGTTAAACCAATTCCAGGTATTCGTCGGCGCATCCATCGCGCTGTACCAAAGATTTTGTAAAAACGAGCCCATGGTCGGCCTCTTCCCAAAAAACTGAGGACAAACAAATGTACGCCACGCTTGGGGTCATCATCGGCATCAACTGTCGACTTGGCGGTTTCCTTCCGGGTGCACCGCCTGCGATGATCGTAACGGTCGCGACGAATCAAGCCCCGCCACGAGCCACCCGACCCCGACCGCTTGTCGCTCATTTGGCTGTTTGGTATAGTTCTTGGTCTAAGGCCGGCAGGGGGAAACAGTTTCGTGCCGGTACGAAGTACCATAGGCGCGGTAGCTCAATTGGTTAGAGTCCCGGACTGTCGATCCGGTGGTTGCGGGTTCGAGTCCCGTCCGCGTCGCTGCCTTTTATTTGATTAGCCGAGCGCGTTTTCGCGTCCCTGCCCCGCCGGGCGGTGCGGCCTCCAAGCCCTGAAACACTAGTACCAGGTACTCTTTTCAGACCCGAGGAGCCGCCCATGCCCGCCTCTCGATCGCGCAGCCCCAAATACCGCCACTACAAGCCCAAGGATCTGGGCGTCGTTCGGCTCGATGGCAAGGACATCTACCTGGGTAAGTACAATTCAGCAGAGAGCCTCCAAAAATACCATCGCCTCATCGCCGGTTGGCTCGCCGGCAAGCCGATTAGCGAGGACGTAATAGTCGCCGGGAACACCCCGGCGGATGCGCAGCAATCACTCTTCGTGAACGAGCTGATCCTGGCCTACATGCAATTCGCCTTGACCTACTATCGTCGCGACGGCAAGCCTTCCCGCGAGATCGACGGAATTCGCGATTCTCTGCGCCCCTTGCGGCAGCTCTTTGGCCCTACTCCGGCCGACAAATTCGGCCCCAAGTGCTTGAAGTCGATTCGCCAGCGCATGATCGTCGTCCAGGACCTGAGCCGCAGCGAGATCAACAAACGGATTCGCAGGATCATTAGGGTTTTTCGCTGGGCCGCGAGCGAGGAACTGCTACCGTCTGCCATCTATGAGGCCTTGCGGACCGTGGATGGGTTGAAGAAAGGTCGGAGCGCGGCGCGGGAATCGCCAGCAGTGACGCCAGTCGCAGAGGCGGACGTGATTGCCTTGCTGCCGTTTCTCACGCCGCAGGTTGGCGCCATGGTTCAACTTCAGCAGCTTACCGGAATGAGGCCGGGCGAAGTCGTGAAGATGCGGTCGGCTGACATCGAGATGGCAGACGACACTTGGCTGTACATCGTCGAACGGCATAAGACGGATTGGCGCGGAAAACAGCGGGTCGTCGCGCTGGTCCACGAGCGCAACAAGTGCTAAGACCGTTTTTAAATCGATCATCCTCGGCATTCCTGTTTAGCCCACGAGAAGCCCTGGCGTGGCAGCTGGAGCGGCGACAGATCTGCTTCAAGAAGGACCGCAAAACTCCCATCTATCCTTCTGAGCTGCGTAGCCGCGCGAAACGCGTGGCGGCCCGACGCAAGCGCACGCCACCGCGCAGCGTCGGTGATCACTACACGACACGCTCGTACTGGCGAGCAATTCGATACGCGCTGAAAAAGGCGGAGAAAGCTGGCGTGGAAATTCAGGCGTGGTTTCCGAACCAGCTCCGTCACACCCGCGGGACGGAGCTCCGCCGGCTCTACGGGATCGAGGCGTCTAGGGTTTCGCTTGGTCACGCGAGTCTACAATCGACCGAGATTTACGCCGAACGGGACCAGCAACTTGCGATCAAAATCGCTCGAGAAATGGGTTGACGACACGTGGATTCTCGAGGAGCCAGTGGATTGCCCGTCCAGGGCTCCAGAGCGCCGAGGATCCGCTGCCTTGGCCGATGTTGCCGCGGGCACGTAGCTCACGTCGATCTTCGAACCACGCGTGAACCGGAGTACCATATGGGCGCGAGTAAATCCAAACCAAGTCCCATTTCTGATCTTCCCTTTCTCCCGGACGAAGTTGGCGTGGACGTTAGCGAGCTGCGGAAACTGCGCGAGCAATTTCAAGGATTTGATCGCTCTGGTCTGTATCACGCGACACGAGTCATGGTTCGGCCCGACCGGGAGGCTGCGGAGGACTTGGCGAACGGTTGGGAGGAGTTCCTGCGAGCGCCGACATTCCAACATACGGCCTTTCGGCTCGACGTGCCGCTGCCGCGCGTACAGCACCTTTGCTTCTATGGCGACGGCGACCATCTCGAGCAGTTTACGGGCCTTGCCGAGCGGGCCACCTTAGCGTTGCCGCAGCAGTTTTTTCCGAGGATGTCCCCAAATCCCAAGGACTGGGAGGCCGGATATTGCCGAGACCAGTGGCTGTTTGGCCTGTATCGATTGGCCTATTTACAACGCGGAGTAATTCCTATAAGGCGCGATCTAGAACGCAATGGCGAGGGCCCATTCGGGCATGTTGACCGGGGATGTTTCGATCCACTCGCCCGGGCCGGCTGCTGTGACGAGTGTGAGCGAACTGCGTACGAGGTTTGGCGTAGCTCCTTCGATCTCACTGGAACGACACTGCCGCGCTACTTGTACGCGGCGCTGGGTTTGAACGTCTGGGCAGCCTCCCTGTCGGCGATCAACTATTTGATCGAACATCCTGCCAAAATAGCTTGCGATCTTTGCTTTTGGGAGCGGCGGGATTGGCTCACGGCATTCTTCCCAGAGTTGAAATAGTGCGCCAGCGGACCCGACCGACTCAGGACAGCCCATTCGCGCCCTAGGCGTGGAATACAACGTCCACAAGCAGACGGTGTGGCGTGATGGTGCGGGCGAAGTGCACCTATCCCCTCTTGAAGCGGGATTCTTTGAGCAGCTGCTGAAAGCCAACGGTGGCACGGTCAGATTTGAGAGCTTGGCCCACGCGTGGGGCGACGGCAAATCCCGCGACGACCAGAAGATCCATACGACCGTGTCACGCCTCAATAAAAAGATTCTTGATTTATGCCTATCAGTGGAGAGTGATCGAGGCCTCGGTTATCGACTCCGAGTAGCGCTGCCAAGACGCTCTTAGATCCCCAGGATCCACTTCTCTGTATCTCAGTCGATCGAACTGTAGTCTGTCAGCATTGACAGACTCTCTTGCCTATTTCTGACAGCCCAAAAAGACAGAATCACACGGTAGCTTCTACGTTGGATACAAATCAACGCGTAGGAGACCAAAGATGGACATCCAGGATGAGGAGGTATTCCCTCTCTCTGAAGGCGCTGCGAGATTGCCGCGGCGGCGTCGGGGCAGGAAGACACACGTTGCTAGTCTGCGACGCTGGAGCAAAACGGGCTTACGGGGAGTAAAGCTCGAAGTACTCCGAGTCGGAGGCGTCACCTGCACGAGCGTCGAGGCGCTGCAGAGATTTTTCGACGCGTTGACGGCGATCAATGGAGCGCCGCCAGCCCACAAGCCTGCAGGTGCGCCTCGCCGTGAGGGAGGCGCCGTCGAAGAGGAGCTTGATTCATTGGATATATGACATCGACGTTATTCATTCGCACAAAGTACCAGTTATCGGCGCGAGACCCGCAACCGACATGCATAGCTAGGACTAACTAACACAATGATTGGCCCGCGGGCGGGCGTAAGAGCGGCCCGCCGTGGTGAGACACGAACGGGCCGGAAAGGAAAGACATGAACAATTGTACCAACGGCAATCGAAGTGCGTCCAGCACGAAGTCACATGCCGGTCGAGACCACAATCAAGAGGTACAGAGACTTCTTGCGGCGGCGCAACGATATATACGTAATGGCCTAACGATCACGGTCTGCGACGGGAAGGTGCCCATCGGTGGACGCAGATGGCATACTCGACGCATAACCGAGGCGGACCTACCGCGATTACTTCGGTCGGCCACTTCGCCGGCGATCGGGATTCAGCTCGGGCCCGACTCAGCCATCGATATCGAGTGCGACTCCGATGCGGAAGAAAAGATCTTTGTTGAGCTGTTCGCTGAATGTGTCCAGCCGAAAACGCCCACGTACAAGAGCCCGCGCGGCAAACACCGCCTCTTTCGTTTCCACGATCGGTTCCGCGGAACCAATCGAGCGGTCATAAATTTCCCGGGAATGGCGGCTAACCGTTCGAAGCTTGGAGTCCGGATCGGCGCAGACGGAAAGGGAGCGCAAAGCATTGTCCCGCCGTCCACCAAGAGAAAGTGGTACAAGGGATTGAGCATTCACGACGTCGCTCTGGCCACCTTGCCCGAGTTGGTCGTGGACCGAATCCTAGGAGCACTGAAAGCGAAGGAACCCGTCCAGGCCTCGTCACTCTCGACTTGGCCTGTCAGCTTTGCCCGACAGGCGGCACTCGTAGCGATGTTACGCATCGCAGAAAAAAGTGCGGAGAATGACAGCTCACGCCGGCTGTATGCCGTGAGCTGCTGCGCTGTGGCTCATGGGCTCAACGATGTTGAGGCGATCGCCACCATTCGTCGATACGAGGAACGACACCCATTCCAACGGCAGTGGAGTGACGCCGAGATCCGAACTCGGTTGCGCGACGCGGAGCGTGAAGTAAAGCGTGGCTCGGCCGCGCTAGGCCACGTGGCCGAACGGAATTCCAAATTATCGGGCGGTGCCAAAGCCGCTCCTCTGTGAAGCCCGACGCCGCCTACTGGCGACACCATTAAGCTCTGGATTCGACGTTTGATGGCACTTTGATAGGTGACACGAGCTTAGGAACTGTCTGGCCCGATGATTCGTCGGCAAAGGGGACTTGCGGCCACAAATGCCGCAAAATGAAGGTTTTTTCGATCGGTTGTAAGTCTTTGCCGTCGTCAAGGGTTTTCTCGCCGGTTTTTTAATTCGAGCAACTGTTTAATTCGACTGTTTGATTTGCATTGACTTGTTACAAGTTTTTTCCTATTAGCGACTTCCGTGGTTTTGGACAAAGCCATGTTTCACGGAAGGAGCACTCGCATGGAAGCGAAATACGAAGCACGCAAGCCGGAATTGTTGGAGGAATGTACGGTAGCGCCTCAGGTGCTGGATCGGGTACTGTCCCGGTTGGAGCGATTTATGGAACCGTTTGTGGAACCTCTGGTTCGCAGAGAACAAGAGAACATGCCCAGACTTTTGTGCAAGGCTTGCTCTCGGATTTGGAGCACAAGAACATGGAGTGGATCGCCTATCGCTTTGGCCAGGAGCGCATGCCGTTGCAGTGGTTCATTGGCGTGTCGGATTGGGATCACGAGCCGCTGCGCGATGAGTTGGTGCGACAGGTGGGCGAGCAGTTGGGCGAGGAAGACGGAGTGATCGTGTTTGACCCCTCGGGGTTTCCAAAGTCGGGAAAAGAATCGGTCGGCGTCGCCCGTCAATGGTGCGGTCGATTGGGCAAGGTCGACAACTGCCAGGTGGCGGTTTACATGGGATACGTGTCGAGCCAGGAACACGCCTTGGTCGACACGCGATTGTTACCTGCCCAAGGAGTGGACGAAGGACAAAGCGCGACGCGAGAAGGCGGGCGTGCCGAAGGAAATCCGCTATCGCACGCGGCATCAATTGTGCTTGGAAATGTTCGAGCAGCATGGCGACCGGCTGCCGCATCGTGGATCGCCGGGGACGACGAAATGGGCCGTCCGTACTGGTTTCGCCAGCGTTTGAACGCGTCGACGAGCGGTATTGCTGGCCGTGCCATCGAACACGCAGATCCGCGACTTGGAAGTGGACCCGCCCGCCTACTCGGGTCGCGGTCGCTCTCCCAAACGGCCTTGGACGCGGGTGGACCAGTGGGCCGCGGCGCACGAGAAGCGTGACTGGACCGAATCGACGTGCGCGACGGCTCGAAAGGTCCGCTCGTTGTCGAAGTGGCTAAGCGACGCGTGGTCGCCCGCACGGACAAGCGGCAAGAAGGCCACGAAGAAACGTTGGTTGTGATCCGTTTCCGCGATCGCGACAACCGACGCGTTGTCAAAACGGATTACTATTTGTCGAATGGGAGCACGGACACCCAGAAAGCCGAGTATAGTCGCGTGGCCAAAGCCGAACATCGCATCGAGGAATGCATCCAGCGGGCCAAGAGCGAAGCCGGATTGGCCGACTTACGAAGTCCGCAACTGGAAGGGCTGGCATCATCACCAAATCCTGTCGCTCATCGCCACGTGGTTTCTGGTGATGCGAAGCCCGGCAGGGGAAAAAAATGGACGCCGGCGATCACGGTCCAACAAATCCGCGAAGGCATCAGTTCGATCCTGCGCGGCGCCTGCGGATGCGGTACTACCCTCCCGCATCCGACACGAACGAGAGCAACGACTCACCCGAAACGAACTTGCTCGCCTGTATCACTGGAAGCAGCATAAACGATTGGCTCCGTTGAACATAAGCAAACGACAAATCTAAAACAGTCGAATTAATAGCGATTTGAAACAGCTACAATGGGCTGGTTCAGGGTTTATCAACCGCGATCGGACCGATCAAAATGACCGATTTCCGTGAACACTGACTCAACTTTATCGAACGCAAACTCAGCGGCCCGCGCCGCGACCGGTGTTGAAGGGCTGGATGATATCCTGCGGGGTGGCTTCACTCCGAATCGTCTATTTGTGCTTGAAGGTGTGCCGGGCTCGGGAAAGACAACGCTGGCATTACAGTTCCTGTTGGAGGGCGTGAGGCGCGGTGAACAGGTCTTGTATGTGACTTTGTCCGAAACAGAGGAGGAAATTCGCGAGGTGAGTGCCTCACACGGCTGGTCACTGGATGGCGTTACCGTTCGCGAATTAATCCCGCCAGAAAACAGCCTACGTCCCGACCAGCAATACACCATGTTCCATCCGTCGGAAGTGGAACTAAGCGAAACGACAAAAGCGATCATAGCCGACGTAGAGCGAATCAACCCGCGTCGCATTGTGTTTGACTCACTTTCGGAGTTGCGGCTGCTGGCCGGCAATCCACTCCGCTTCCGACGACAGATTCTAGCTCTGCGGCAATTCTTTAGCGGACGGCACTGCACAGTACTGCTCCTTGACGACTTGACCAGCGCGGAGCACGATCTCCAGGTGCAGAGCATCGCGCATGGAGTGGTCCGGATGGAACAGGTGAATCCGGAATACGGAGCGGAGCGGCGGCGGCTCATCGTGCTCAAATATCGCGGCGTGCAAGTTCGTGGTGGCTATCATGACTATGTTATTCGGCGCGGAGGTCTCGAAGTCTTCCCGCGGATCGTAGCGAGCGAGCATCGTTCGCCGCTGATCTTGGAAAAACTGAGCTGTGGCATCGCCGACTTGGATGCCTTGCTGGGCGGAGGCATCGAACGTGGGACCAGCACGCTGATCGTCGGCTCGCCAGGTAGTGGAAAGTCGTCGCTTGCCGCGCAATTTGTGGCGTCGGCGGCCGAGCGTGGTCAAAACGCGGTATTGTTTAGTTTCGACGAAAGCACCAATACCTTGTTGAACGCGCTGCGCCGGTCTGGGCATTAACCTGCGGAAACACGTGGAAACAGGCCGCGTGAAGATCGCGCAAGTGGATCCAGCCGAATTATCACCGGGCGAATTCGCTCACACGATCCGTCACGCTGTCGAGCGTCAGAGAACGTCCGTGTTAGTCATCGATAGCTTGAACGGTTATCTGAATGCCATGCCCGGGGAGCGCTTCCTCACTATTCAGCTCCATGAACTCTTGACTTACTTGGGCCAAGCCGGCGTTGCCACCATCCTCATCGGCGCCCATCACGGATTAATTGGCGGACCAATGATCACTCCTGTAGATGCCAGCTATCTCGCGGACGCCGTAATCTTGATGCGGTACTTTGAAACGAGAGGGGAAATAAAGCAAGCCATTTCGGTCGTCAAAAAGCGCGGAGGAGCGCACGAGCGATCGATTCGCGAATTCCAGCTGGAGAACGGGCAGATTAGCGTGGGGCCGCCGCTGCGCGATTTTCGCGGCGTGCTCACCGGAGTGCCGTTTTTCGAGAAGTTTGCTGGTCGCGCTCAGGAAGAAAACCCCCCATGACGCATAGCAACCGGGCGAGACTCGAACGGCGAGCGATCGTCTTGGCTCCAACGATCCAAGACGCGGCGCTGACCGACTCCGTGCTCGCACAGAATGGGATCGATTGCGTTTGCTGCGACACGCTAGAGGAAGTGTGCCAACAGCTGGATGCAGGCGTAGCAGTCCTTTTACTTGCGGAAGAGTCCATCTTGGAGGATCGAGACGACTGCTTGACTGAATGGCTCCGCCGTCAACCCCCTTGGTCCGACATGCCGATCCTCGTCACTGCATGGGCGGGGGCCGACTCAGCCGCCGTGGCACGGGCCATGGACCTCTTGGGAAACGTCACAGTCTTGGAACGTCCGACACGGGTGGCCACCCTCGTGAGCGCCAATGCGCTCGGCGCGTACGGGCGCGTCAGCGACAGTATCAGTTACGCGATCAACTTGCGGAACGGGAGCGAGAGCTAGCAGCGCTGGCGCGTCTCGGAGCCATCGTGGCCTCGTCGGAAGATGCCATCATTGGCGTGACTTTGGAAGGTAATATCGAGAGCTGGAATACAGGTGCCGAGCGCCTCTTCGGGTATTCACCAAGCGAAGTGATTGGTCAACCGCTTGCCCTGCTGTTTCCAACGGACCGACAGGATGAGGAACAGGGCTTGTTAGAACGCTTGCGCCGTGGTGAGCGTATTGAACATTTTGAAACGATCCGCGTGGCTAAGAATGGTCGGCGAATTGATGTTTCCTTATCAGTGTCGCCGGTCTTTAGTGCCGACGGAACGTTTATTGGCACGTCGAAAGTCGCACGCGATATTACCGATCGCAAGCAAGCGGAGGCCGCCCGCCGCGACGCAGACCGCCGCAAGGACGAGTTTCTGGCCACGTTGGCTCACGAGCTGAGAAATCCGCTGGCGCCGATCCGAAATTCGCTGCACCTGCTCCGCCTCTCGGGCGATCTCAGCCCGTCAGTGGAGCCTGTGGGCGAAATTATGGAGAGACAGGTGGATTATATGGTCCGCCTGATCGACGACCTGCTCGATGTCTCGCGTATCTCACGCGGTAAAATTGAATTGCAGAAGCAAGCGATCGAGCTTGCCACCATCGTTTCGAACGCGGTCGAGATTTCGCAGTCGTTTATCGACGAGGCTGGGCATCAGTTGGCACTCTGCTTACCGGCAGAGCCGGTGATATTGGACGCCGACCCCGTTCGGCTCACGCAGATCATCGGCAATCTGCTGAACAATGCGGCCAAATACACCAAGCCCGGAGGACAAATCTGGCTCACGGCCCGCACCGAAGGGAGCGAAGCCGTGATCTCGGTCCGGGATACTGGCCTGGGGATTCCCGCCGATATGCTCCCGCTCGTGTTCGAAAAGTTCGCACAAGTGGACCGCACCCTTACGTGCGCCCAAGGCGGTCTGGGCATCGGTTTAACACTGGCCAAGACATTTGTTGAGATGCATGGAGGGCGGATCGAGGCCCATAGCAACGGCCCGGATGAGGGCAGTGAGTTTATCGTGTATCTTCCGATAATGCGTGACTCGCAGCGGCATTCCGCTCCAATGCCACCCAGGCAACATAGCCGAACGTCCGTTCCGCGCCGCCAAATCCTGGTCGTTGATGATACGCCAGCCGCCGGGTATGTCCTTGGTAAGTTGCTGGAGACGATGGGACAGCAGGTTCGCACCGTACACGACGCGGCGACGGCGTTGGAAGACGTGCGGCGCGAGCGCCCCGATCTGGTGATTTCGGACATTGGTATGCCAAACATGGACGGCTATGAACTAGCGCGCCGTCTGCGAAAAGAGACTGGTCTCGGGGGGCTTTTACTCGTGGCGTTGACGGGTTACGCACAAGACAAAGACAAACAACAAGCCAAGCAAGCGGGATTCGACTATCACCTAGTCAAGCCTGTGAGCCTGGATGCTTTGCAGGACCTGCTGTCGTCTTTGCCTGCCTCGCCGGAGGAACGCAGATGGCAAATTCAGCAACACCGCCCTCACTAATTGGACGCCTTGCGGTGGTGCCGCGGACACTATGAAAGATTGGAAAATGAATTGCTCGTGTCACGACCGGTATACTCGGTATTCTGAGAAATGACTGTTTAGAAACGAATTCTGCCGCCGATGTTTGTTCTGGCCAACCTGCTTCGGCGGCCCGCACCGCCAGAATTCGATGGTCCTTCAAACTCCTGTTGGTTGCATCGCCGGTCCACACGAGTGAATCGTCGTTCGGGCAGCCGCGAGATCCACCGACCGCAATTCGTGGCAGCGAATAGTGCGGTCAATCTGATGACGCTTGGCGACCTTTCAAAGTAATGGGTTCGTGACCAAAGTCGAACCCCTATTTGGCTTCGGCTGTCAAGAAAGCGTACGCGATCTGGTCCCGTTTCTTCTGACTTTGTTGACTCGCTTTTTTGGTTGGGCCGCAAGTGCGTGTATCTCGGCGGCCTAGGCAGTGTCAATGATCGGTTCGAACGGGTGTTGGCGAGGTGACGTGGATCGAAACGGCTTTTGGACTGCGCGTGCAATTCTCTCTTGCGGTTACGTCACGCCAACAGGCGTGACGCACTCAAACCCCTATCCGACGGTCGGCCCCGGCCGGCGCGAAGCTGGCCGAGACGGTGGCACGAACGGCAACATCGCCGTCCTTTACTGTGCCACGCCGTAGAATCACATCGTTTCCCTAAGTAGTCGTCCCTGAAAAACGGTCTGCTGGCTGAGTCGGCTTGATTTTCAGGTGCGAGCTGGGGCGAAGCAAGCGGGCATCGGCAGGTGCGATGCTCGGCGGGGAGCGACGATGGCGGCCAACTTGGCCGCGAGCCGCTGCCAGAGCCAGAAAATTGGCGCAAAAACAATCCATCGCAACAGTTTGCGGAGGTTGTACCCGGCCGCACTCAGCAGGGCGTTGATTCGATCGCCTTCTCGGCCGGTCAGATAGTTGCGGTCCAGGCGGTTGTCGCTTTTCAGGTGACCGATCGTGGGCTCGATCGCCGCTCGGCGTTTGAGCATCCGGCGCAGTGCCCGCGTAGCTCGCTTGGGAATTGAGCGGACCACATGTACGCTGGCCAAGCCTTCGTAACCGTGTCCGCGATAACCTTGGTCCACCATCACGTCGCCAGGTGTGTGGCCGGTTAATCGTTCAACCTGCTGGATCGCGCCGCTGAGCGTGTGCCCGTCGTAAGGGTTGCCGTGAAGCGCGTGTGTGCCCACGATCCAATTGCTCTGGCTGGTCGTGGCCACACTTGCCTTGCAGCCGAACTCGTAGCGCTGATGCACTTTGCCTTTAGCGATGCATTCCACCTCGGGGGCATGCACGCTGTAGACTTTGTTTTTGCTGCTGCGTGTTTGAGCGAGCAAGCGCTCTGCCAAGGCGACTAGCTCGCCGAGCCGCTCATCAGCGATTCGGCCTTGAATGGCAGGCGCTTTGCGCTGGATGTCCCGCAGCACGCGGCCCAGGATCGTCTTCAGTTGACGGGTCATCTTGGCGGCCCGCTTCATCTGCCGCGCTGCGGCGTAGCGGCCCTGCCTGGCCAGCAGCTTCTGGCCCTTGAAACGATAGTTTTGGCGAAGAGTGATGCCCAAAGATCGGGCCCGGCGGACTAGCGCCAGCCGCATCTTGTGATACAGTCGGGCATCGGTCGGAAAGGCGATCGCCTTCTCCTGGACCGTGGTGTCGACGTTCACCTTCTGAAACTCTCGGGGCCGGATCGCCTGCATGGCCAGCGCGGTGTGGATCGTCGCCTCCAATAACTTCTCCAGCCGCTCGGCGCCGACCCGCTTCCGCCAGCGGCTCAAGCTCGAAGGATCGATCGGCAATTCGTGCTGCATGTAGCAGAGGCCGCAGAAGAACTGCCAGTACGGGTTCTCCACCCAACGGGCCACGACCGACTCGTCGCTCTCGTCAAAGGCGTGCTTCAGGTACAACAGGCCGACCATCAGCCGGGTGTTGACTCCCGGCCGGCCAAGCTCGTCGGCGTAGCAGGCGTCGATGGCCGCGTCGAACTCGGACCAGTCGATCCGCTCGGCCAGCACGACCAGCGGGTGCTCGGGGTTCAAGAGTTCGCTCAATCGGGCGCCAAACAATTCACACTGCGGAGGGCGGGCTTTGGGTTGCATTTTTTGCCAGCTTTCGGGACCGTGGGAACCAAAACTTGGCAAATTTTAGCGCCATCGAATGCGTAATGCACCCTCTATTCTTAGCGATAGAAGAATTTTTCAGGGACGACTAAGTACCGTCCATTCATACAAGGAGTTCATCCCACGGTGGCGTGGAAGTCTTAGTTCGTGTTGGGCTCGATCCCAGGGGCAATCACGCCTTATCGAATCCATCATCGTCTCGCATCGGTATTAGGTAAGTGTGGGCGCCGGCGGCGGTCCAATCCGACCAAGCAGGTTCTGAGTTTGGCGTTGCGAGTTGTCTCTCGAGTAAGCCTCACCCATTGTGTGACCTGAGTTCGTCCTAGCGGCTCCACCGCCGGCCCCGCTTAGCTGGCGAAGAACTTCACCGCATCAAAGGGTTCCTTTCGCTTAAGCATCTGATAAACGGCGCGGGCGATCTTGCGGGCCAGCATCGTCATGGCTCGCGCCTTGCCGTACTTCTTCTCCTTGCGTTTCAGGAATGCCTTGGCGTCATCGCTGTTGCGGAGCATCCAGAGGACCGCTTCGGAAAAAGCCCACTTCAAGTGCACGTTGCCGATCTTGGCGCCACCGTGTCCGGTGACCTTGCCGTCGCTGGTCTGCTTCGGCGTGACCAGCCTGGCGTACGACAAGAAATCGCCGACACTGGGAAAACGGTCGATGGTGTGGATCTCGTACAGCAGCACCAGCGAAAGGATCTTGCCGATGCCGGGGATCGTTCGCAGCAAGCGGCAAGCCCGGGGATCGTGCAGCGTGGCCTGCCGCACGAGGTTCGTCTCCAGTTGCTTCAGGAGTTGGTCGTAGTGGCCGACCGTTTTCAGGTCGGCCTCGACGCTGAGTCGTACGCTCGTCTGCTCAAAACGATCAAGCATGTCACGGTTACTGGCATACTGCAGCATCTTCTCGAACGGATCGTGGTTGTACTGCTGGTTAGTCAGCTGCACATGGGCCAACAGTTCGCTGCGGCGTCGGACAAGAAACATTCGGCGTCGGACCAAGTCGCGGGTGGCCCGCATCTCACGTGGGTAGACATAGCTCAGCGGGAACGTTCCGCCACGCATCAGCCGAGCGATCTTCTCGCTGTCGAGCTTGTCGTCCTTCTTCTTCCCTCCATGAATGGCCTTCATGTAGAGGGCGTGGCCGAGAATGAACTTGATCTTTCGTCCAGGCAGAGATCGGCCAGCCAGTACCAGGTGAACATGCACTCGGCGCCGACGACCAAGTCGTCACGAAAGCCCTCGATGGCGTTCAGGAACTCGTGCGGCTTGGCCCGCACGTTGCGATGCAGTCGCTTGTTCCCCTCGTGGTCGAGAATGCACAGGTACATCCGCTTGGTGTGCAGATCCACGCCGCAATAGAATCGGTGTTGCCCATCGTAGAATCTCATCGTGGTCCTCCTTGGTAATGGTCCCTTGAGTCTTCGAACCATTCCAAGACTCAAGCTGACCTAGTAGACCAGATGCTCTCTCCAACGAGGCCATAATGAGAATCCGTCCGGGCGCAGAATCTACATTCCACTTGTGTGCTCAGGACAAAACGACCTTAGTACGTTCTAAACCCACGGCCTACGGCCGTGCGACCCTAATAGGCTCCGCCGATCCGGCGTGAATAAAATACGCTCCATCTCCGTTAAGCCCCGCTAGGCTAAGGAGACAGAGCGTATGGAAAACTTTGAATCGTTGTCGCACGTCCGTTGGGAGTGCAAGTACCACATCGTGTTCATCCCCAAGTATCGCAGAAAGGTTATCTACGGCAAGTTACGTTCGGCCATTGGTCGGATTATTCGAGATTTGTGTCAACAGAAAGGAGTTGAGGTTTTGGAGGGGCATGCGCATGCCCGACCATGTCCACGTGTGCCTGAAGATCCCACCAAAGTACGCAGTGTCGTACATCATCGGGTTTGTGAAAGGCAAGAGTGCGGTACGTATTCACCGTGAGCTTTTGAAGGAACGACGAATGACCGGCCTGCACTTTTGGGCAGCTGGATATTGGGTCAGCACTGTGGGGCGTGATGAAGCTGCAGTGCGACGTTACATACGAGAACAGGAAAACTGGGACGAAGGTCAGGGCCAACTGTTCGACTAACGAAAAACCAAAACCAGCCCAGCGGGGCTTAACTTAATCCAAACGCCCCGCTTTGCGGGGCAAGCCAAAGCCACGGCCTATGGCCGTGGTTGGTTACTGAGGTAGTGGCGTCCGGCGACGTCGCGCTGCGGCTTGGGTTTGGGAAATCGCGGCAGCTTCTCAAGATAATCCTGCTCCCAGGCCCATGACAGGATGGCCCTCAGATTCTCGCGGGCCTTGTTGGCCGTGCGGCCAGCGTTGGACCCGCCATCCGCCGCTGCCTTCTCATGGACCCAGTCGAGGAAATCTCGCAGATGGTTTCTGCCAATCTTGTCGACGTCGACTCCTTTCTCCCAAGCGATCCACTTGGCGACCGTGCCTCGGTATTCCTTGCAGGTTCCGGACGCGAGCTTCTTTGCGGCCAAATACTTGACTGCGACGTTCTCAAGGCTGATAGACATGGCGACGACTCCAGGCCGTCGACACATGCTTCCGTTCCGGGTTCCTCCAGCCGAGGGCGACAATCGGCTTCCTGCTGAACCTCCTGTCGCTCTGGGGTAAGATCAGGCAGCTTACGCTAGCTGCACAGTTGACCCCATAATAGTCGAGAAAATGGCGAAGTGTGCGACTTGGCGAACCGACGAACTTGCTGAGACTGATGCAACATCGGCGAATTGGAGGAATGGCGATTGGGGGCGGTGGTCACACCTCTGCGCTTGGCGCAGTTGACGTTACGTTGCAGTAGGGGGCGTCCACTGCGCGTTGCTGGCGATTCAGGTGTTCGTATTTATTTCGAAGTTTCGCCGATCATCTGCGGACCGAGCTCTTGGAATAGGTCTACCCAGGACAGCCAGATCGCATTTTGGATCGTGGCCTTGCCGGTCTCTCTCAATTCGGCTAGTTGCGCAGGGGACTCATCAGGCCAGTGTCCGATCCAGCCTTGCGCGAAATCGCGGCTCTTGAGAAGGAAATCTCGCTCATCGTCTGTGCCGCAGCTCAAGGGAAAGGTTTCGCCGATGACGATTGGCTTACCCCAGTCGAACTTTTGAAGGAGCTTGATCTCGTCATTAACCTCGCCGGACTTGGGATACAAATGCGGCGAGACAAAATCGAGCTGTTCGGCAGCTGCCGTGTATGCGCCAGGGAACGGAAGCATTCCCATGGTGATCAAGTGCGTCTGGTCGTGCTTGCGGATGGAGGCGACCATTCGCTTCGTCCACTCGCGGAAGACATCGTCACCGGTGCGATTGCCTGGATCTAGGCTGAGCCGCTGGCAGAATTCGACATCTCCCATCCTGCCCATATACCACCCATCGGCATGCTTCCCGACTGCAGCGGGTTCGTTGATCAGGTCATAGGCGAATACGGCTGGGCTCTCGGCGCACGTGTGGGCGACCGTTTCCCAGAAAAAGGCCTGCGTCTTCCAGCGATCCTGCTCATCCATCGAATCATACCAAGCCAGACGATTCTCGATCTTGTAACATGCTAGGCCCGTGACCATGAGATGAATGTCCGAGTTCTCGGCGATCTTGAGGAGCTTTTTGAGTTGGTCGAGTGACTGCGGATCGTCTTTGTTCGGAGCGGTGAGGATCCTTGGCATCTCGGGGTGAACTCGAGCAACAGTAGTGCCGGCGGCCTTCATATCTTTGAAGTCTCGCGCGACACGGGCAGGGTCCTTGGCCAGACGTTCCAGGATATCAACTGAGCCATAGTTGTGGCCCCAGGGCACGTAGCGGTCGCCAGACGGAGAGAGGATGAATCCTTTCCCGTTGGGGGCGAGTTTCACTGTCTGCATGTCCGCCGCCCATGTTGCGTCCGTGAGGAACAAGAAGACAAACAGAAGTGGCGAATAAATCAAAGGTGGGATTGTTCGAAGAATCATTGCCGAACCCTTGCCGAGTTATTCACCGGATGAAGATGACGATTGTAATCGTGAACGAAGTTGATGGACAATCCGCCCTTACGAAACCGACCCGCTTCGCGACATCGGTGTTGACGCTGCCACAGATTCGGCGGCTTGCTGCACACTTCGCCCAAAATCGGTCTGAAATTTTGCGAAATGTGCAGCTGAGCGACCTGCCAAATGCACGGCGGGCGATGCAACCGACGCGAGTTCCAGTGCGGGCGAATTGACAGCGGTGGGGACACCTCAGCAGGTTGTCGATACGACTTCCGACCCGAGAAAGGGTCGATTTCTGGCACGTTTCACGAGCGGATGAGTTTATGAAACTTCCGGGCGTCGGCGAGTGCACATCACCAACGCTCCCAGCAGAACCATGATCAACGTTGTCGGCTCGGGAACGGCCGCATTTGCGCTGGTGCCCGCGCCACTGCCGGCGGTTTGGCCGAAGTGGGCGCGCCAGATGTCGAAGTCGCCGGAATCGATCTGGCCGTTGCCGTTGCCGTTGCCGTCGGCGGCGAGGCCGGGGCCGGTTTGGCCGAGCGTTTTGCGCCAGACGACGTAATCGGCAGCATCGACCGCCCCGTTGTGGTTGTAATCGCCCGGAATCGCCACGACTAATGCGAGCGCGTTCGGCTGGTAATCGAGTTGCCACATCAATCCAGTCAACGCCGGTAAGACCGCGGAGGCAAATTCGCCGCTGATCCCGCCACCAGCCGTGATGATCTCAAACGTGTTGCCCGCCGAAGGTGCGAAGCCGCTCAGCAGCGACACATTGAGCGTGCCGGACAATACGGCTGCGCCACCGACGTGGAGCGTATCGAACGCGGTCCCAGGCGCGGTGCCGCCGATTTCGATCTGGAGAGTGGCCGGACTTTGCTGCTTGTACATGCCGGAAATGTTGGTGTTGCCGGCGGAGTGGCCGGGCGCGAGGGTGCCGCCCTGATTGTCGAGGTCGCCGGTGTAGTTGTCGACGTGGAGCGTCCCGCCCAGGAAGTTGAACGTGCCGTTCATCGTGATGGTGCCGCGGGCGTCGAAGACTGCGCCCGAATTAAGTTCGACCGTGCCGGTCTGGTCGACGAAAATCGAGTTCGTACCGGTTGTGAACAAGGCGTTGTTTCGGACGATGAGCGAAGCGGAACCGCCCGCCGATTCGCCGACCGTAAGCATGAAGTTGCCGGACTGCGTAACGCTGGAACCGGCACCATCGACCGTAAATGCCGCGGACGTCGCCGCACCGCCAAACCAGTCGAGAAAGAGGTTGCTGACGGTCAGGTCTGCGCCGGACAGGACATTGACAGTAGCCGCAGTGCCGGCGGTTGAGCCTGCCACACTGATTCCACCAGGGAATGAGCCGGTGGCGTTGTTAGTGAACGTAACGTGGGCAGCGTGACCATTGGTTGCCCAGAAATTAAGGCTGAGCGCTGCAGCAGTAGCCGAAGACGAGCTTCCACTGACAACAAGCGTTCCATCGCCACCTGTCGTACCGATATCGAAAAAGGAAGCGGACGACACCGTTCCGCCGCTATCGACGTTTACCTGCGCGCCATTTCCGACGGTCAGATTGCCGGAGAGGGTTTCCAGAACACCGCCGCCGGAGGCAAAGTAGATCGCGTTCGAGGCGGTCGTGTAACCGGCGGTAAACGAGACTCGGCCAGCATTTAGAACATCCAAGATCTTGCCGGCCGCCAGATCGAAGCTGCTGCCCGAGCCGCGGCGCAGCAAACCGCCATTGACGGCGATATTGCCGTTGGCATCGTACGTGCCCTTGTTCGCGCCATTGCCGATCGTAACGACGCCAGTCTTGTTAATGGTGGTGTCCCCCGTGCTGGTCGTGAACGTTGCGCCCGAGGATGTTGTGCCGACATTGATGGCCGCCACGCCAGACGAGGCATGGCCGACGACGATCGCGCCGGAACCCGGCTGTGTAAAAATTGACCCGCTGCCCTGTATGTTCAAGGTGGCCGACGTGGTCGCGCCGCCCGCAGCCGCGAGAGTAAGGTTGCCACCCACGCTCAGATCAGCGCCCGAGAGAACGTTCACAATCGCGGTGGTGTTCGCAGTCGTAGTGGCGCCCAGATCGAGTGTGCCGCTAAGTGTGCCGGTAGCGTTGTTGGAGAACGTGATGGTGGCCGTGTTGCCACTTTGGCCCCAGGAGTTGCTGGAGCCGCCCGAAACCAGTGAGGAACCACTTCCGTCGACCGTGAGCGTGCCATTTCCGCTTATGCCAGTGCCGTTAATGCCGACGCTGAGACTGCCAGCAAACGATACAAGACCACCCGACGTAACATGCACTTGCGCCGCATTGCCGATGGAGATGCCGTCGCTGAGGGCTTCTAATGTTGAGCCTGCTCCGGAAACGTTGTAGATCGCGTTCGAAGCGGTGGTGTAGCCGCCGGTGAAGCTGGCGCGGCCGCCGTTCTGAATGGTCATCGTCTTATTCGCGGCCAGGTTGAAAACTCCGCTCGAGGCGCGCGTGAGAACGCCTGCGTCGATCGTGACATTGCCGCCCGCGTTATAGGTGCCGCTCGCCCGGACATCGATCGAGCCGTGTCCCCACACGATGGTGGCTTCCATTTACGCGGACGAGGCCGCCACTGGACACAGCCAGCGAGCCGGTGCCGCCGGACGCTATCAGGCTGCCGCCGACAGCCAGGGATGAGTTGGTCCAGGTGGAGCCGGTGCCGGTGACCGTCACGGTGCCATGGCTGCCGCCGACGGCGCTGGTGGTGCCGTCGAAGCCGATGTCGCCTTCGTTGTTGGAGACGGTGCCGCCCAATTCGATCGAAAGGGCGCCGGTTCCAGAGAAGCCGACAAACAAGTTACCGGTATTCGTCCAGTTAGAGCCTGCGCCAGTCACGGTCACTGCGCCGTCGCCGGTCGTTTCGGCGCCGAAATAGCCGATGGCCGCTTCGGTATCGGAGACGGCACCGCCAGCCGAGATCGTCATCCGGCCGAGTTGCGCGTAGCCGATGGTCACCGATCCACTGTTGGTCCACTTGGACCCTGTACCGGTGACAGTCACGACCCCATCGCTGCCAGGTTGGAACCCGACGACGCTGGCCGAGTTGGAGACCGCACCGCCGTTTTGAATAGTAAGCCGCCCCGTGCCACTGTCGCCAACAACAAAATCAGAATTGAGTGTCCAGGTTGAGCCGGCGTCCCTTACCGTTACGGTCCCATCGCTACCCGCGCCGAGGCCAACGTCGCTCTCCGTGCCGCTGCTGGAGACCGCGCCGCCTTTTTCGATGTTGAGCGTGCCGGAGCCCAGGTTCCCGATCTTCAGCTCTGCACTGTTGGTCCACGACGAGCCGGGGTCGGCAACAGTCACAGTTCCATGACTGCCTGCGGCCGAGCCAACAGTGCCCGAGGTGTTCGAAACTGAACCGTGGTTGGAAATCACCAGCGAACCGGTGCCCTGGGAACCGAACGTTAAGCTGCCGGTGTTGGTCCAGGCGGAGCTTGTGCCAGTGACGGTCACAGCCCCATTGCTGGCTGTTGTAACGCCGACGTTGCCGCTCGTATCGGAGACCGTGCCGCCGGTTGAAACCGTGAGCGCGCCAGTTCCCGCCGCGCCCATCGACAAGCTGCTGTCGTTTGTCCAAGCGGAGCCGGCGCCTGTGATGATAAACGTAGCATCGGCGTTATAAAAACCGTGCACATCGAACAGGCCGGCATTTTGAACCGTCATCGTGTGAGTTGGGGCGACAAGGAACGTGCCTCGATTCCGCCGTAGCACGCCGCCGTTGGCGAGGACGTCGCCGTTGGCGTTTAGCGTACCAGTATTGTTGTTGCCACTGCCGCCAATTGTGACCGTACCAGTGGCGTTGACCGTAAATAGGCCGGTGCCCGTGTTGAGCGTGCCGCCGGTGGTCGTGACGCCGATATCGACGTTCGCCGTGCCGTTGGCGGCTGCGCCCACGGTGATCGTACTCGCGCCCGTTTGCGTAAACGCGGAGTTGGTGCCATCGATGTCCATTATCGCGATCTGGCCGGCGACGTTCTGATTGGCCATCGTGAGATTGCCCGCAAGCGAGGCCGTCGCGCCTTCCAGCACGGAAACAAAGCCTTGGCTGTTGGTGACGCCCGAATCGGCGATGCCCAGGTTTCCGGCAATGCTGTTTCCAATCGAGCCCGACTGAAACGCCAGGTCGCCGATGTGGCCGCTGCGACCGATGAAGTTGTTGATCCCAGCGCCGGTGAGCGTGAGCTTCGAGTCGCTGCTATCCAGGACAATCGTGCCGTTAAGGCCAGTTGCTGAGAGATCACTGGCTGTAATATCGCTGCCGAACTGTGCCTTCAGTACGGCAGCGTTTTGAACCGAGAGGTCGTCGCCGACAAGGAGGCTGATGTCATTGGAAGGCGATGCGCCCAGAATGAGAAATGTGGAGGAACCGGTGACCAACGCATCCTGAGTACCAGTGGCAGAATTGACGGGCAGCGTGCCGCCCGGTACTGCTGGTGCTGGCGAATGTCACATGACCGCTGGAAACGGTCAGGGCCTGGATCGCGTCGAGGTTATTGACGCTGAACGAGACCGTGTAGGTGTCTGCGATGTTGAATGTGGCCGTGTCCGAATTCCCTGGGCTGCTGTTGTCGACCCAACTCGGGTCGAAGCTCCAGTTGTTACTCGGCGGCACGTTGCCGTTGCCATCCCATACATCGTTTGCAGCCCGGGCGTGCGGCGGTGATGCCGTCATCGCCAGCAATATCCCAAATGAGAGCGCACCAATACGAAACATGGGGCCTTCATGGCCTGAAATAGGCCTGCATTGTGACAGACTACGTTGCGCTGAAGTACGTTGCAAACGTGTTATCGACCGTTCCGATAGTCGAACCAATTTCCTTGGACAAGAAGCTAGACAGCAGTGCGTCGAGCAATTCCTCATCCAAATCATTGCTGTGGGTGTTACGCTCCAGAAGGGCTGCGCACGACTGTGTCGCATCTTTGTCATCCAATTCCTGATAGAAGCTGGCAAGCGACGCAAGGCTGGAATCGATACGGCTCAATTCAAGCAGACGCGAGCGATTATCGAACTGGACGGGTGCTTGAACGAGCCGCGCTAAGCTGGATTTAGTTGAAGTCCCCGCAGCGACGGGGGTCGCCGTCGAGGCGGCCGCAATCGACAGCGATACTAAAGGAGGATGCCCGTTTCGCAGCACATCATGTCCGCCACCGCCGACAAGAGTATTGTCGCCGCCACCACCATCCAAAAAATCGTTGCCCGGCCCGCCATCGAGCAAATCATCCATCGCGCCGCCGTAAAGGTGATCGTTCCCTTGTTCGCCGAAGAATTGTGCCTGCCAGTGCGAACCGGCACTCTCGTCCATCACGACATGATCGTTCCCCGCACCGGCATACACACTGATTGTTTCGCCGTTTACGTAGTTAAACACCTGCGTCTGCTTATTCAGCCCAATGACCGCCTGAACGCCATCGGGTCCGACTTGCCGGCTGACCACGATGTGGTCATTGCCCGGCGTGCCGTAAAAGTCGACGCCGTCCTTGCCCCCATCTCCATCGAAGAAGTCGAAGGGGTCTATTAGTGCCGTGTCGTTTCCAGGCCCGCCAAAGAGCTTGTCATTGCCCCAGACGCCGTCTACGCCAATGAGCGTGTCGTTCCCCGAGCCGCCTCGCAGGATGTCGGCTCCTCTTCCTCCGACTAAAGTCAGGGGGACGCTCGTTTCTGATCCATCAAAGTTGTCGTTACCCGATCCCAAGAAGATCGAAATCCCTTCGACACCAGAGAACGTGAGAGGACCTACAAGCGAGCCTTTGATGCTCCCGCCGGAGAAGATCACTCCCGTTGCACCGTTCGTGTCGGACGAGTTATTCAGGACGAGTGTGTCAAAGGAATTGTCATTGCCGCCCAAGAACTCAATGCCATTGGGAATACTCACAATGCCGCCGGAACTTTGAATCTGCAAATTGTCGGCCCCGTTGCCACCGGAGACGTGAATGCTCTGCACCACCGAGAGTTGCACCGTGATCGAGGGCTTGGACGTGGTGTTGTTGAAAAACACATCCAGCAGCGAGGGGTTATTGACATTGCGAACGATTCGAATCGTATCCACTCCGGTGGTTCCGTTGACCTGGAGGCGAGATTCCAATCCAATCGTGCTGCGCACGCTGGAAATCGTCCACACGCCGCGGCCGAGCGTGGCCGCTGCAAGTGTGTTGCTGCGCATCGTATTCTATGTCTGATACCAAAGTATTGGGCAACCTTTGACCATATTCGCTCCATTTGGGACCTGCCGGCGCGGCGACTTTCCTGCGGAAAACCCCACCTAAACCGCCCACCAGGATCACATCGTCAGTAATGCTGGTCGTGTCGTCGTTGACCAGTGCAATGGATCGCAGGTTGAGCTCGCTTCCTGGCAGCGTCAGCCCGGCCAGATCATCGGTGATAGGCTGCCAATCGAACATGTTTTGGGTCATGTACACGCCGGAATTGGTGACCGCGTAGGCGAGCTGAGGTTTGTTGGTATCGAGAACAATGTCCAATGGGCTGTGCGTCGAACCCGAGCCTTCGTTTGCGATGACAGCGGCGGAAAGTCGTCTTGACGAAGGCCCCGCCTGCCGTGCTACGGACGAAGATGTCGCCAGTATCCGTACCCACATAGGCAATCTCAGGGTTGGCGATGCTCCCGTACGCCATCGAAAGCACCAATCCGGTGAGCCCTGGAACCGGTTTGGAAGCCGGAAACGTACCCGAATTATCCACGCCGCCAATCGATGTGACGCTGTTCTGACGGTCGAAAGATTCGTACAGCCTCTCTCGAGTTCCCGTGAGGACCCGATTGGGGTCTCTCCATGGACCTGATAGGCAACTTTGAATGGTATCGTAGGGTCAAACTGGGGAGTGAGAAAAGTGTTTAGCGAGCACCCATTAACTCGCGGAGGAAATCCGTTGTCGATGCGCGATCCAACGCTAAACTGTGTCGCAGCGTAGTCGGTAGGCGTTCCCGCATCAAAGGCCTGAACGATCAACCCATCCCCGCCAAAAATCTCAGTCCACTGTCCGGTCGCACTCCGCTGGTCGATGCCGTTGTCGAAGATCCCGGCAAGGATGACGTCGTCCGCGGTAAAGTCGTTGTTCTGATCATCGAGGGCAACGGAAATGACCTCCGAATTGCGGAGGTTGCCAATGGCCGACTGCCATACAGTGGGTGGGAGGATGGAAATCCCACGTGGGTTGACGAGTCGATAAATGCCGCCGTCGTCGGCGCGAAGAATGCTGGAGCCGGAAAAGACCAGGTCGCGCACGTCGGGGTGCGGTGCGGTGTTGCTCGCGACCGGCTGCGACAGCGGTGTCCATGTCTGGGTCGACGAGTTGCCACGGAACAATCGACTGACTCCGCTTTCCAATTCGCCCGAACCGCCGATGTATACGACGTCGTTCAGGGTGCTGTCGGCCAGGATGGCAAAGTGGAAAGTACCATTATCAATCCCGATGTCTGGTGGAGTATGCGCGATGGCCTGCCACGTGGCTTCGGCCGGCTCATCGATTAGAAAGTTGCCGTTGTTGTCGATTCCATCGGTGCCGCGGGCGCTGCGGAATACGTTAATCAGATGGCCGCCGGACCCCAACAGTCCAGCATAGACGGGTTGCCCAGACACGGGACTGATAGAGAGGTCAATCTGAAACGCACTCGCTATACTGGACGAGAGGTTATTCGTGATGTTTTGCCAGCGTGCCCCGCCGTCGGTGCTGCGAAAGATGCCTGAGAAAGGCACGGCCGCATAGAACCCGACGGTCGTCGAGTTCACCGCGAACGAGACTAGGTCTGTGGCCGGGGCATTAGGAAGGAACGTGCCGCTCGTGCCCGACAGCCGCACCCAGCTCACGCCGAAGTCGTCGCTGCGGTATACACCTCCTCCCGCCCCCGACCCGCGAGACTCTGGCGGGCTCGCCGCCACGAAGATCGTTCGAAGTGACGTCGGAACGATGCTCTGGATCTGCAAGCCATGAAACGTGTCGAAGCCAAGTTGGGTCCAGGTCGTGCCGCCATCGAATGACCGGTAAAGCCCCACTGGCTGCCCGCCCTCAAGATTGTCGGAGCTAAGACTGCCAGTCCCGGCATAGACGTGATTGGTGTTTGCGGGATTGATCGCAATGGCACTGATGGCCAATGAGGGCAATTGATCGGTCGTAGTGCCCCAAACCGGATTCGTGGCGTTGACGTTGCCGGTCTCCCAGATGCCGCCGTTGACAGTTCCCACGAAAACGTGATTGGCGTTGGTGGGATCGACGGCGATCGCCTGGATTGCCCCTACGGCAACGTCGGCGAAATCACCGTCACCGTTCCCGTTGAGATCGACGCTGGTGGAATTATGGATCGGCGCCGGACCGCGCTCGAGCCATGTCGGCGTGTTGAGCAGCGTCGCCGACAGCATCGCCCGCGGTTCAAGATTTTCGAAAGCCAGGCGCCGCCCGTATGGCACGCTCGCCGCTGGTCGGCGGTTACGTTTTCGTAGCGTCTGATTGCGAAAGAGAGGCCTGAGGAGCGGCATCATGGTTCAACATCCACAAAGAACAGCCGGCATCAAAACAGATTCAATGGGCGCGGAAAGAAATCGGATCACAGCCTGAGCAGGATATGCTGTGACGCGAGTGTCGCGCTCGTGGAGCGTTCGCCGCGCCGTTTAGCGTCGAGTGTCCCTGGAAGCTTGCAACAGCGGCCACGTACGGCAACGTATTCAATGTGCCGCGCAGTAAGATCAGATCGTCCGACGAATCATCCGAATCATCGTCGGCTATCGCCCTTTGGTCTTCGTCATCCAAACTAGAAGGTGCTCGTGATGAGATCGTACGATTCGCTTGGCCCTTGACCGGGATTGCTTGACAATAAAACCCGAGCCAAATAACCACCAAAAGCAAAGCCAGCACCTTAATGCGTCGGTTCGGCATCTCGGAGGCTCGGTTCGAAATACCAAGAGCGGCGAATCCGCGCTGCGGGGCCAAAAGGCGGCAACAGCGCGGAGATTCTATGCCTTTGCAACCCGCCACGCAACAAAAAATCGCCCTTTTTGTTGGAAATTCGTCGACCTATCGCAATTCCCGCACAATATCCGCGTCGCCGTACTCAAGATGAGAATCGCCTCGTAGGGTGAAATCGTATGGGCTTTTGCTCACTCCGAGTAATGTTGGTTTGCTGGAGCGTCCGCAAGGCATACAGTGGGTCCGTGTCTCATTCGGAGAAAACGTCTGAGTTTCCGAATCGTCGCGGCGACACCAACAAACGTATGAGAATCTAAGTCTGGCGGTAGAAAACGAACTTGGTTGACGTGAGGCTAATTCTTTTTCTTCATCTGCACGTAACGGTAGTACGTTGACTTCGAAATATTGAGTGTCTTGCAGATATCGTCGATGTTCAGCGTATGATCATCGTGCAGCCTTCTTGCAGCCCGAACTTTCGCTTGGTCGAGGTTGATCGGTGGGCGGCCGCCCAGTCTGCCCCTTGCTCGCGCCGACGCCAGACCAGCCCTGGTCCGCTCCTGAATCAACCGTCGCTCGAATTGAGCCAGCGCCGAGAAGATATGAAAAATCAATTCGCCCGAAGGGGTCGTTGTATCAATGAGGCCGTCACTAACAGACCGAAAGCCGACACCGCGATTACGCAGAACCTCAATGAGCTCAACTAAGGAATTGGCCCGGAATAAGTTCCCGATTTTCGTGAAGGGGGGTATGTTATCGCCTGGGACTGTCCAATTTTAGGAGTCTGGCGATGGAAACGTACGCGTTGGAAGTCGAGCGGAAGATGAAGCGGTTTTTTGATTGGCTGTCGGAGAAGGATCGACGGCGGTATGCCGCAGTGGAGGCAGCCAAGCTGGGACATGGCGGCGTGGAGTACGTGGCCCGCGTGTTACGCTGTGATCCGAAGGCCATTTGGCAGGGGATGAAGGATTTGGAGGAGCCGCAGGACGCGGCAGCCGGTCGGGTCCGAAAAAAAGGGGGGCCGCAAGCCAGCTAGCACGGCCCGTCCGCAACTGGCCGAGAACTTGCGGCACCTGTTGCAGGAATTCACGGCTGGGGATCCGATGCGGACGGGAGTGTTGTGGACCAACCTGTCGTTGCGCGAGTTGTCGCGGCGGCTGCTCGAACTGGGCACGCCCGCCAGTCGGCGCGTGATTCGATGCCTGTTGCGGCAGTTCCAGCTGGGACGACGCACGGCGCGGAAGAAGAAAACGATGGGGCACCATCCCGACCGCAACGCGCAGGAGCGAAAACATCGCCCGGCTGCGGCGGGAATACCAGGACGCGGGCGACCCCGTGATCAGCATCGACACGAAAAAGAAGGAACTGCTGGGGAATTTTCACCGCCCCGGCCCAATCTTTACGGCGCAAACCGTCGAGACGTTCGACCATGATTTCAGTAGCGCGGGCCAAGGAAAGCTCATCCCGCACGGCATCTATGACCTGGCCAGCCAGCACGCGCACATCAACCTGAACACTAGCCATGACACGGGCGAACTGTGCTGCGACAGCGTGGCGCTGTGGTGGGAACAGCATGGCCGCGCGGCCTACCCAAGGACCAGGCCGCCTGCTGATCTTGTGCGATGGCGGCGGGAGCAACAGCGCGACGCAATACCTGTTCAAGGAAGACCTGCAACGGTTGGCAAATCGCCTGGGGCTGGAGCTGCGCGTGGCGCACTATCCGCCGTACTGCTCGAAGCACAACCCGATTGAACATCGCGTGTTCCCCCACGTTACCCGAGCCTGCCAGGGGGTCATCTTCCACTCCCTCGAAATTGCCCAACAATTCATCGCCCGAGCGAAAACCAGCACGGGCCTGCGCGTGACCGTCGGCCTGTTGGAAAAGGTCTACGCCACCGGTCGCAAGTACGCCGACAACTTCAAGGAAACCATGACCATCCGCTTCGACGATCACCTGCCAAAGTGGAACTACCGCGCTATCCCCGAGTCCGGATGAACTCGGAAAGTAATTACGGGCCAATTCCTAAGGGAGCAGTCTGGAGATCGTTACCGTTGGAAATCCGTACGGGACACTGGCTGGCAAGCAACTAACAGGTTAAGCCAATCCGTCGCTGTCCGGCTCGGCCACTTTCCTGCCACGTCGATGCGCTGTTTACAACGCGCGCCATTTCATCCATCATTCTCGGGCCTGGGGCGCCGATTCATGGCAGCTTGCCGTTGGCGATCTTTTTGTACAGGACGGCCTCTTCGCTATGATAGAGACTAAATGCCTAATAAGGGGTAAAACGACTAAAGGACTGCTCAGGGCTTTGCAGTCGAGTCCCGGATGATGAGTTCCGCAGGGACCTTGATCGTCGTCGGCACATCATTATCGGCGATAGCGCCGTCGATGCGGTCTACGATCAGCTTTGCGGCGAGGCGGCCGATTTCTTCCGGCTTCTGGCGCATCGTGGTGAGTGGCGGCTTCATCGTCGTAGCGAAATCGAGGTCGGCGAAGCCCATGACCGACAGATCGCGAGGAATCGTTAAGTTAAGCTCCGCGGCGGCCTGATAGATGAAGTCGGCCTCGTGGTCGGAGACGGCGAAGACGGCGCTCGGGCGCACGTTACTGGTGAGAATCTCACGCGCGATTTCCGGGCCATTGCTGCCTTGGGTATTCAGATGCCAGCTCTTCACATGAGCCCGGGACAATGGTCAACGGCGGCTTCGAAGCTGCTGCGCCGTTTGATAGCCCACGTTTGCGAAGCCGTTTCGCGGCTGGAGAGACAGGCTATCTGACGGTGGCCCAGACTCAATAGATGCTCTGCAACGACGGATGTGGCTTGCTCTTCGTCCGTTTCGACCGAGTCTGCGACGGTTGAATAGTGGTCTATCACTGCAACGGGAACGCGGCGCTCGACGAATTCTGGGAAGTGGTGATAGTAGGCAACGCTAAACGTCGGCCACATGATGAGACCATCGACGCGGCGATCGAGCAAGCGGTTAATTTGACGCAGGCCATCGCCTTCTTCTTTTTCGAAGTGTGGCATATCGCCGAGGTTGCCGATCCAAACGGTGATCGGCAGGTAATCGTACTCTGCGAGTGCATCGTGGATGCCGGATAGAACGCTCACCCAGAACGAGTCGTAAGGCGGGATCATGACGCCGATCGTTTGGGTGCGGCCGGTCTGCATGCCGTTGACCAGCAGATTGCGGCGCCAGCCGAGCTGCCGTGAGGCTTCGAGCACGCGACGGCACGTTTCTTCGCCAAAGCGTTCGCGGTCACCGCGGAGAATGCGCGAGGCGGCGGCGAGCGATACGTTGGCGGCTTTGGCCACGTCTTTCAACCGCGGAACATGCGAAGTGGCCATGTGGGGAACCGGCCGCGCATGCGGCCGACCGATTAGTGCTACGCGCCCCAAGCGGCATACGCTTCGCGCAGAAAGGGAGGCGATTTGGGCAGGACGTAGACACACTTGTTGAGAGTGAGTAAACTATTTTACGTCCAGCAATTATTATTGCTCGCGGTCAGTAGGTGTCAATCCGACGTCAGCGGCTCAGTCGGCCCTTTGGGCCAAATTGCGCTACTATGAAGAGTGAAATCGAGACGAAATTGCACCGCACGCTTCGGCGAATCGATGAAGGCGTGAACGGATTGTCGCGCACCGACATCGGTGTAATTGGCCAAATTCCTTGGCAAGAGCGCTCGCCCCTGAGCCAAGACATTGTTTGGCGTCATGCCGAAAACCCGATCATTAGGCGGCGCCACATGCCCGGTGTGCAAGGCGTCTATAACAGCGCCGTAGCGCCGTTTGGCGATCGATTCGTGGGGGTGTTCCGGTTGGAAAAACAGGATCGTTTTCCGCATCTGCACGTCGGGTGGAGCGATGATGGAATCGATTGGGCGATCGATGCCGAGCCCATCGAGTTTGTAAAGGGCGATCCGAAGTCGCCGGCCGACTATGCCTATGATCCGCGTTTATGCGAGATCGACGGAACCTACCACATCACCTGGTGCGGTGGCCATAACGGTCCGACGATCAGCGTCGCGACGACGCGCGATTTCAAAATTTACGAACGATTGGAAAACGCGTTCCTGCCGTTCAATCGCAACGGCGTGCTCTTTCCGCGAAAGATCGGCGGCAAGTATTTCATGCTCAGCCGACCCAGCGATGACGGCCACACGCCATTCGGCGATATCTACGTCAGCCAAAGCCCCGATATATGTCATTGGGGCATGCACCGCCTGGTAATGCGGCGTGGCGGAGGAGAGGTCGGGCAGTGGTGGCAGCGCACCAAGATCGGCGCTGGTCCGATACCGATCGAGACCGATGACGGCTGGCTGATGATCTATCACGGCGTAATGGATACATGCAACGGGTTCGTCTATAGCATGGGCGCGGCAATTTTGGATCTGGAAGAGCCGTGGAAAGTTTTGTTTCGCACGAATCAGCACATTCTCACACCGGAAGCGGATTACGAAGTGTTCGGCCATGTACCGAACGTGGTGTTCCCATGCGCGGCTCTCGTGGATAAGGTGGCAGACCGGTTGGCGATTTACTATGGCGCGGCGGACACTTCGTGCTGCCTGGCTTATGCTCATCTCGACGAACTTATCGCGTTCGTCAAAGAGAATTCGCACGTGTTTTAGCGCCACCTTGGCAGCGTCACGGTGTGTCGCGGGCGGAGTCTGAACGTGGCCCTAACCACCCTCGACCTGGCGATTCTGATCGTTTACTTCGCGCTTACGCTGTCGGCGGGTTTCTGGATTTTGCGCCGCGCATCAAAGAGTCTGCAGAACTACTTTCTCGGTGGCAACTCCGTGCCATGGTATGCCCTTGGGTTGTCGAATGCCTCTGGAATGTTCGATGTGAGCGGCACGATGCTCATGGTGGCCTGGATGTTCGTCTACGGCCTGAAGAGCGTGTGGCTACCGTGGATGTGGCCCGTGTTCAATCAGGTGTTCATGATGGTCTACCTTTCGACCTGGCTTCGACGCTCGAACGTGATGACGGGCGCCGAGTGGATTCGGTTTCGGTTCGGGAGCGGTCCCGGAGCGCATCTTTCCCACCTCATCGTCGTCACGTACGCGATGCTGATCGTCATCGGTTTTCTGGCGTATGGATTTGTGGGCATCGGGAAGTTTGCGGCCACCATGTTGCCGTGGCAGCTTTCGCCCAATCCCCAGGTCAACGACAACCTGTACGGCCTCATCATCACCGCCGTAACGACGATCTATGTCGTAAAAGGTGGCATGCTAAGCGTCGTGTTCACCGAGGTCTTTCAATTCATCGTGATGACGGTAGCTTGCATTTGGGTAGGCATCATTGCGATGCACCAGGTTTCACCTGAGTTGCTAGCGACCAAGGTTCCCGCAGGCTGGAACAGCATATTTTTTGGTCGCACACTGAACTTGAATTGGAGCGGGCTGTTCGAGGCCGCCAACGTTCAGATTGCCGCCGACAAGTGGGAGTTTTTTTCGGGCGTGTGGATGATCCTCTTGGTCAAAGGCTGGTTGCAAAGCATGGCCGGACCTCGACCCGATTACGACATGCAGCGTGTGCTTTCGGCTCGCACGCCCAGCGAAGCGGCTAAGATGAGTTGGATCGTAAATGTGGTGCTGCTGATACCACGATACATGCTGATCACAGGGTTGACCGTGCTCGCGCTGGGTTACTTCACCGACGAATTGGCGCCGACCAATGGTGCGGTGGATTTCGAGAAAATCTTGCCGCTCGTCATGCGCGAGTTCGTGCGCCCTGGCTTGCTGGGGATCATGATCGCCGCTTTGCTGGCGGCGTTCATGTCGACCTACGCCGCAACGGTGAACGCCGCGCCGGCCTACATAGTCAACGACATCTACAAGCGATACATCAACCCGCAAGGTTCTCAAAAGACGTATGTTCGCCTGAGCTATGTCGTCTCGGTCGTGGTCGTGATCATTGGAACGGCGTTTGGATTTGCTTCCACTTCACTTAACAGCATTGTGGAGTGGATCGTGACCGCGCTCTTTGGCGGATATACGGCATCCAATGTGTTGAAGTGGTATTGGTGGCGGTTCAACAGCTACGGCTACTTTGGCGGAATGGTGACCGGACTGATCGCGATGGCGGTCGTCCCCCAGTTTTTCCCGGAATTGGCCGTGATTTACAACTTTCCGCTGATTTTGGTGATTTCGTTGATTGGTTGTGTGGTCGTAAGTCTCCTAACGCCGCCGGACGACCTCGCCGTGCTAAAACAGTTTTATCTTCAAGTCCGGCCGTGGGGTATTTGGGGGCCGATTCGCAACGCGGTGATCGAAGAGAATCCGCGTGCGGAGGAGAATCGAGCGTTTGGCCGCGATATGATCAATGTTGTTGTCGGAATCGTTTGGCAGACGGCGCTTACAACCACCGGCATTTACGTAGTGCTACAGGATCATTATCGGCTGCTGTGGTCGATCGCCGTCGTAACCGTATGTTCGGTGTGGCTAAAATTCAATTGGTACGACAAGCTGGAAGATTTCCCGAGCGGTTATACGCCGGGGTTTGTAGCCTCGGCGGAAGACGGAGTGCAACAGGCGTGAATAGGCTCATCGCAAGTATCGCATTGTGGCTGGTTTGCGTCGTTGTGTATGCGGCACAACCGGCGGACACCTCGACGATGAATTTCATCAACCGTCGTGGTGACAAGCTGTTCGACGGCGCTCAGGAGTTTCGTTATATCTCCTTCAATATCCCAAACCTGATGGTGCAGGAGGATGCGTACGAATTTACGAGCCCAAACCCGTGGCGATGGCCCAACGAATTTGAGATCGAGGACGCGTTGGAATCGGTGCGGCAGATGGGTGGACAAGTCGTGCGCACCTACGTGCTGAGCGTGCATCGCAATGGGTCGGACATGGGCGATCTTGTGCATGTGCGGAAGCCGGGAGAATTCAACGAGGAGGGCTTCCGCGCTCTTGATAAGGTAATCGAAGTCGCCCGACAGAAGAAAATCCGCATCATTATTCCGTTTGTGGACCAGTCGAAGTGGTGGGGCGGCATCGGCGAATACGCGGCCTTCCGAGGCAAACCAGCCGAGGCGTTTTGGAGCGATCCGCAAATAATCGACGACTTCAAGACCACGATTCACTATCTGTTGACGCGGAAGAATGTTTACACGGGCGTGGAGTATCGCGATGAACTGGCCATCTTTGGCTGGGAAACGGGCAATGAAATCATGCCAAGCCCGGAATGGACTCGCGAAATTGCGGCCTACATCAAGCACCTCGATAAGAAGCATCTTGTTTTGGACGGTAAATCGCTGCACGGTTTTCCGGTGGCGTCGCTGGACGATCCGAACATCGACGTGATTTCGACACATCATTATCCATTCGGCGAGAACCATGATTTCAGCAAGCCGATTCGCGAGGCGTATGCCCTGACCAAAGGCAAAAAGGCATACATGGTGGGTGAATTCGGTTTTGTCGAAACGCCACATATTGCGAGCGCGATCCAAACAGTCATCGATGAGGGTGCCTCCGGCGCGCTGTTATGGAGCTTGCGAATGCATCGCCGTGAGGGTGGGTTCTACTGGCACATGGAAGTCGGCACGGGGCAGAACATTTATAAGGCCTTTCATTGGCCGGGCTTTGATTCCGGTGAGCGGTACGATGAGCGAGCAGTGCTCGCCCTTGTGCGTAACAAGGCGTACGAAATTCGAGGCATGAAACCGCCCGCGATCGAAAGGCCCGCACCGCCGAGGCTGCTGCCAATTGCCAAGGTGAGCGCGATCTCGTGGCAGGGTGCAGCAGGTGCATCGGGCTACGATATTTGGCGCGCATCAGCCGCCGATGGGCCGTGGCAGAAGATTGCGGCGGATGTTTCGGATGCCGACGTTCAGTACCGGCCCCTGTTTCACGACGACCAGGCGGAGCCTGGCCAGCGGTACTGGTACCGCGTCGTAGCACGGAACGCGGCCGGTGAGTCAGAGCCATCCAATGTCGTGGGGCCCGTAACCACCAGGTGCCGAACACTGGTTGACGAATGCCGCGATTTGTCACTCGCGGCATCGACGGCCGGAAGTGTAGCGAAGGCCAGCGAAAGCGTGCGCACCGTTCAAGAGGATTGTCAGCGATTGGTGCTCGATCCAGGGGCGGCCGTCACATATCGAGCCGATGGCCCGATAAGTAGATGGAAGGTTTATAGCTTCGCACCGAATAAAGCCGGCTTAACGTTGGCCGTTTCAAGCGACGGCAGAAAGTTTCGCCCAGTGACGCCAAAGGTGCAGACCTTTTCTTCTGGTCGGACAGTTTATGGATATTTGACACCCACATTGTTTAGTGGCACCACCCAGGGCGAAGCGAAGTTCTTGCGGATTACAGCCGAAAACGCAGAGAGGACCACGAGCAAAGAAACCGAAGGCAAGAAAACTGCTCCGCAAAAAGCCAGGGTTGAGTTGTCGCGCGTGGAAATTGAATACGACCCGGTCGTGCCATCGGCTGAAGCAGTTCAACTGAATTCATCGATTTTCGTAGACAGTAGTCGTCGTATCGATTCCACCTTGGCGGCGATCGACGATGCGGCCAAACACGGCGAACGGCAACTGAACGTCGTTGTCTCCGTATTGGTTGACTTGACCGATGATCTGCATGTGAAATCCTTTGGCTTCTTTTCGGGACGACGAAGCAGCAGTCAGCCATACAATGACGCAATGCGCGAGGAGCTCAAAAATAACCTACGCCAGGTGTTTGCTCGAATGGTCCGCCACAACATGTCGATCTATGTACTGCCGCACATCGACGCCGGGGGCGAGGTTCAGGAGTGGCGCAACTGGGTCAATTTCGATCCGCTCGATAAGTACGGCCGTTACTCATATAACGACCTGGTGCTCGGCACGATCGCCGACGCATTGGCCGAAACTGTGAAGCCGACGACGCACGTTGAGCTTGCCCTTTCGGGCGAAATGGGCACGAGCTTGTTTCGCTATCCGGCTGCTTATCGCGCGATCGCTCGGCGGCTGCGCGAGCGTCCACAGCTCAGGCAACTGAAGATCGGCATTAGCCTCAATCACAATGGCATCGCAGGCAGCGGAAATCCGTCGCGCGAAAACGACATTCAGTTGACAGGCGAGCAACGCAAACAGATGCAGATGCTGATCGATGAGTGCGATTTCGTCGGCATGTCGTTTTATGCTCCGGTAAGTGTTTCGCCGACCGCGCTTGACTTTGTGCGCGGTATCGACAGATTTATGAATGAGTTCCACCAACTTGGTCTTCATGTGTCGACGACGAAACCGATGCAGTTTTCCGAAGTGGGCATCGGCGGACGACAAGCCCATGACGGTAAGGTCGATCTCGATAAAGCAGTCGAGGCACCGTGGGAAGGGACGGCGAATCCTCGGAGGAATCCTTGGACGAATGACGCAATGCGGGCACTACGCCGGCAGTACCATTCGGCTTTGCTCGATTTTTTGACGACGCAGCTGGCCAAATGGCGCGTTTCGGCCGCGTTTCTCTGGAGCACTGGGTCCTGGGACCCGTGGGGGCACGGCCAGTCCGAATTCGCAGACCCAGCGATTGAGAACAAGATTGAAACGCATAATCGGGCAGTCGGCGAGAATTGAACGCCTCTGCTTCCGCAGATTTCCGGCTACCTGGCGGGTGTTAGGGTATTTTTTTCGGTTTTTTCTATTCGCTCGTTACAAGATGATGGACAGGGATGCTAACAGCAGTTAAACTGTGTTCAAGTAGTTGAACAGGCAGGTCTAATGAATTTTGGCCACGATTGGCCGGATAGATTCTGTTTTTGTTTCTATGGAACGGGCGGAGGCGGAATTCGTCATCAGCGGCCGGCCCCGCTTGTGGGGCGGTCGTTTCAAGAGCGTGAAGAGGGGTCGGTTGGCTACTTGTGTGCGCGTCGCACCACTTTAATTTAATTCAGTCACACTGGTGGAGGAGTACTAATGAAGTCGCATCGATGGTTGGTTGGTTCTTTAGCGCTGGCAGTTCTGGCAGCATGTACGCAGGCACGAGCCCAATCGCCCAGCGCCCTATACACGTGGGATAATACTGGCAATCCCTCGCCAAACATTGAAACCTGGGTGAAGAATTTCGGGACGAATACGGCGACCTTGGATAACTCAACTCCTGGAGAGTTGACGATCACCGAAACGGGTGGTGCCGGCGCAACTATCGCGATAAGCGATGGTTCTAATCGAGTTCGTGAGTCGTCAACTGCTTCCAGCGGAGGAACCGATGTAACTGGCCTGGATTATTTGGAATTCGACCTCGGTCACAATGGCGCGGGTCCCATCAGCGTACAGTTTTTTGTGCAGGCGTCGACCGGATTCACTTACAAAGCGCTCGGGCCAGATATTGCCGTTATGCCGGGAGTGAACACCTACCAGGTACCTATTACGGGCCTTTCGCCGGCCGAAGCCGTTTATCTGCGTACGATCGGGTTTAACGCCCGCGACCATGCCGGGCTCGGTGACGTCGTGTGGACGTTGCGTGAAGTGCGGGCAGGCGGCACACCGCTCACGGTGCGCGATCTCGTAACGTTCGACAACGGCACGGCCGAAGGCGGTTTGCAGGGAGCCCGCGGGAACTTCGATCTCGGCGCGATCATCGGTAACGATGGTGGTCAGAACCAGACGGGCTTGTCGCACAACTCGTCCGGCTCCGGTTCGCTGCAATGGACGGACCAGGGCGATCAAGGCGTCGGCGACGCAAGCGGCGGGGCGGTCAACTGGGGCAACGGAACGGCGTGGAACGGTAATTCGTTCAATAATCGCACGGCCGATCTTTCGAATTACAACTATATGACAATTCGGATGTCTGCCACGGATTCGCAGAATGGAGCTGGGTCGGTCAACGTGGAGGCCTTCTTTCAGAAGAACGGCTTTGTATTCGACACGCCGGGAACTCTGGCCCTTCCAATCGATGGAGCTTTCCATGACTTGACATTCTCGTTAGCTGGTTTGTCGGCACCGGCCACCATGAATGTTGTGGAAGCAACCGGCGTGAACCTCGGAACGCACACAAACGACTTGGTCATCAATATCGATTTGGTTCGATTCTCAGAAGTTCCAGAACCGGCAACGATGGTGCTTCTAGGTGTAGGATTGATCGGTAGTCTGGGCTTGGTTCGTCGAGCCCGGCGATTCGTGTCCGTCTGAAGAGTGAAACGCGGAATCGGCCAGGAAGCCGTGGAATGAAATGCCCTTGAGCAGGGCGACGAATTTCAGTGCCGGCGCGGGACGACACGTGCCGGCACCAAGGTGTTTGTGACCGAACGGCTTAGAGAGGGAGCCGACATACAGTCGGCGATTCAAGCGGACCATTGCAGAATGAGGACGGAGATTATGACGCGACCGCGTATATCCATTGTTGTTTTGGCGGTGCTCGCATGCGGCGGCGCCGCTTCGGCACAGTCGCCCAGCGTCTTGTACACCTGGAACGGGACGGGAAATACACAGAATTGGCTACGTAGTACCAGCGAACCGAACTTTACAGTTCTCAGCAATACGACCGCTGGACAATTGACGATCACGGAAGAAGGTGATGAGTTTGATCCTGGCTCAATCGATCCCACGTTTTACGGCAAGTCGCACATATTTCGAGATAATGGCGACTATATCCGCGAAGGTTCTCTGGCCTCGGGAGGCATCGACTTGACCGGATTGGAGTTCATCGAGATGGACATCTCTCACAACGGCACGGGAGATGTAAGCGTACAACCGTTCATTCAAACAGGGAGGAATTCAACTTATACTTGGTTCGGCCCGGGGCCGGATTATATGCCGAGCGGTGCTCCGTGGGTGATCCCGCCGAACACAGTGACCACCGTGCAAATCCCGGTTTTCAAATTAACTTCTGAACAGCAGGCATACAGCCGCGTGATCGGCGTGAAAGTTTTCGATCACGTTGATCAAGGATACCTGACCTGGAACATTTCCGAGGCCCGAAGCACTGGGACGCCACTTACAATCCGCACTCTGGCTACACATGACGTCGGCAGCTCCGACAACGGGCTCAACGGCGCCTACGTGAATTTTGAAGGGGGTGCAGTGGTTGGCAATGATGGCGGCCAGAACCAATCCGGCCTTTCGCAGAATACGACCGGCTCTGGGTCCCTTCAATGGACGGACTTGGGTACCCATGGTGTCTCAGGTGCCCCAAGTGGGGCGGCTATTTCTTGGGGAAATGGGACGTCGTTCTATGGTAACACTTTCTACGAACGACCAGCGGATTTCTCGAACTACAATCGCGTTACGTTTCGAATATCGGCGACAGACGTAACGCCTAGCGGTGGCGGCTCGGTCGGAGTGCAAGCATTTTTCCAAACTGGCAATTACGAAGCCTTCCAAACCACCAGCGGAGGCGCAGTTGGGCAGTATGGCGAGATCAACCTACCGGTAGACGGACAGTTCCACGATCTCGTATTTCCGATCGATGGCGTCCATGATCGGAATATCGTACCGGCGTTCGGAGTTAACTTGTTCGAGCACATGAATGACCTGAACATTAATGTCGACCTTGTGCAGTTTTCATTTGTGGAAGGAGTTCCAGGCGATTACAATAACAATGGCACGGTGGACGCTGCCGACTATGTTCTATGGCGCAACGGTGGACCGCTGCAAAATGAAGTCGATACCCCGGGCACCGTCGACGCGAACGACTATGTCGAATGGCGAGCCCGATTCGGAAACACGAGCGGCAGCGGCAGCCTTGGCGGTGCGCCAATACCGGAGCCAACAGGTATAATGTTGGTGTTGGTGGCAGCTGCAACCTGCTTGATGGGCACGCGGTGTCACGATTAGGGTAGTTCAGTTCGCGTTGTTGCCGTGCGAGGCGCCTATGGAGCACGGCTCCGGTTCAACGGTTTCAGTGCGAGAACCGCGTATTGCCAGCAGATGCCTTGAATTCCTCGTCAACTTGCGTTATAAGTAGTTCAAGTGCTTTAACACGGCAAAAGTGGCCGGTTGGCAAGTGGAGGGATGTGGAGGGATACCGATGTCGTTTTTGAGTCATCGCCGCTCAGACAACGGATTCACGCAGGTTATGGCGCCCTTCGACAGACGCGGTCCAAAGAACTGGTGGAAATGCGCGGCATTTACGCTTGTCGAGCTGTTGGTTGTCATCGCAATCATCGGAATCTTAGTGGCGCTGTTGCTGCCGGCGATTCAGGCAGCTCGCGAATCGGCGCGCGCGCTCAGTGCACCAGCAATATCAAGAATATCGCTCTGGCGCTTCAGAGTTATCATGATGTCCATAAGGAGTTTCCGGCGGCTGTTTTGATTCGCCCAAACGATGCCGATGAGATTCTGACTCCGAACATCATGTTTAAGAATTGGGCAATCGATATCCTGCCATTTATCGAAGAGCAGGCGACGCACGATGCCTTTACTCTGAATTTCAGCACGCCAATTCGGGTGGCGGCAAACAGCGCACGCGCGGTGTGGAGATTCCGGTGTTGCTGTGCCCGAGCGATGAAGGCCGCGGCAGAAAATTTGAGGGGAATGGTGGTAATTGGGCCCGCTGCAATTACGGTTACAACGGGTTTCAATTTTGGCCGAACTACTATGCGCTCAAAGGCTTCTTCGGCGGCATTTCGGGCTCGCCGTCGGATCCAAAGTGGGCACCGTTCTATAAGTATAATTTGGGCGTGGGTGGGCTTGAGGACGGCAAACGGCGCCAAGTGCTGAATATGTCAAAGATCACCGATGGTTCATCGAAGACCATTATCTTGGCCGAGTTGCGAGTGGGTCTTAGCGAACGTGACCGTCGCGGCGTCTGGGCCATGGGGATGTGCGGGTCGAATATCCATTGTCGTTGTGCGTCAAAAGCAATCAATAGTTGTTACAGTGGTGACGACGATGTATATGGCAAACAGGATATCATTGATGACGTAGGCGAATCGCGATTGAAAGCAGAGTGCATGATGCCCGACACAAGCACGGATATGAGCGGCCAATCGGTGGTTCGCAGCCGGCACCCGGGCGGCGCGAACGCCGCCATGGCTGATGGCAGCGTGCATTTCCTTAGCGATTTTATCGACCAGGGAAACATCAACGATGACGGCATCATAAACCAAGCCGATCCAAATGGACCGCCAACACCCAGTGACGACACCTACGAAGCGAACTTTCGCGTCTGGCAACGACTGCTTATCTCACGCGATGGATATTCAGTGAAGAGCCAGTTTTAGATCGGGCGGCAGCGCCATCCGAGCTTGCTCGATTCCTGGTTGAGTGTTCCGTGGCATGTACTTTATACGTTGCTTCCTATTATTCGTTTGCGGTTTTGCGATAGGCTGCGGCTCTGGCAGTCCGTACTCCTATCAAAAAGTACACGGAAGAATCCGGTACGAGGACGGGTCCCCGCTTCCTGACGCAGTGGTATTACGGTTTGTTTCCCAGGATGCCCCTGCCGTTGTTGGCGCCGTCCCGCGTCCAGCAATGGCCAATGCTGATGGCAGGGGGAGTTCGACTGTGTTACGAGTTATAAGTACGGAGACGGTTTGATCAAAGGGAAACACAAAGTGTCCATTGAAACGAGTCCGAACGCAAAGCCAATCGTTCCAAAGGAGTATACTAGCCCCGCCACCACGCCCCTGATCGTGGATACTGCCGATTCGCCGCTGGAGATCAAAGTGCCCAGGCCAAAGGCGCCGACGTTAGCGTTGTGTGTTGCGCCACTGGCGGCGGAAACACATTGATTTTTACGGCAACGAGGACAAATGTCGCGGCCCTGCCACGAATTAGAATGGGGAAGCTCCAGTGAGATGCATCATTGTAGGGATCGCCGCGCTCATGTGCGTTTCATCGGTCGTCGCCCAGGTCTACCGTTTCGAGGCCGAAATGGGCACTTTGAGCGGCGTGACCATTAGCAGCTCAGTTCCAGGCTATTCGGGAACAGGTTACGTGACTGGGTTCGACGGCGCCTCAGACCAACTCACGATCCAAGCCAACAGTTTGCCGGACGGGCTGTACGAACTGTGGGTTCGTTATCGATCGCCTTCCGGGCACAAAGGATACGGCGTCCAGGTCAATTCCGAGATCGGTGAAGGAACATTTGACACCAGCAACCAATTCGCTCTCGACCGCGCCGGACTTTTCGATCTCACTGGTGCGACGAATTCACTAACCATTCAAAAGGGCTGGGGTTACTATGACGTCGATTACTTAGAACTCAGGGCAGCGACTGTTCGCTCCCCGCTTCCAGTCTCTGCCCATCTATCGGACCCATTGGCGACACCGCGCACACAGACACTGATGAATTATCTTGCCGGAAATTATGGCGTTAAAACGCTATCCGGTCAGCAGGGCCTCGTGGGCGCAAGATGTGCCGTTCCCTTCATCGAGCTACCTCAGTGAGTCCGGTGGTCTGGTTCCTGCTGTGCGCGGTTCGGATTTCATCGACTATTCACCGTCGCGAATCGAACACGGTGCGAACCCAAACGGCGAAACCGAGCGAATCATCAATTGGGCCAAGCAAACTGGCGGTATTCCAACAATGATGTGGCACTGGAACGCCCCCACCGATCTGATCGATCAGCCCGGCAAGGAGTGGTGGCGGGGCTTCTACACCGCCGCGACAACGTTCGACGTGCAGGCCGCTTTGGCGGATCCGAACTCCTCGCGCTATCAACTTCTGTTGAGAGACATCGACGCGATCGCCGTCGAACTCAGAAAATTCCAGGATTCGGGAATACCGGTCCTCTGGCGACCACTGCACGAGGCACAAGGCAATTCGCCTCCTACAGGATCTGCCGCTTGGTTTTGGTGGGGCGCCAAGGGGCCGCAAGCGTTCAAGGATTTGTGGCGATTGATGTATGACCGGCTTACAAACGTCGATGGGCTGCACAATCTCATTTGGGTATATACGTCGTCCGACGCCGTAGAAACGCACCTCGATTGGTACCCTGGCGACGATGTGGTCGACATCGTTAGCGCCGATATTTACACAAACGCAAGTTCAAGCACGAGCGGCCAGTGGCTCAATCTGCTCGATACATATGATGGACGTAAGATGATCGCTCTTTCGGAAACGGGGAATTTGCCAATTGCAAACCTTCTGCGCGAGCGTGGGATTGAGTGGAGTTGGTTTTCGCCGTGGAGTGTTAATGACATTGTAAACAACTACACGCCCGCTCAAATTCAGGCGCTGCTGGGCGATAACGATGTCATTACCCTGAACGAGTTACCAACCATGCTGTGGAGTACCTCGGCGCCGATTGCCGGTGACTTCAATCACGACGGCAACGTCGATGCTGCAGACTATTTGGTTTGGCGGAACTCGACTGGGCAAATAGGTTGGGGGCTAGCCGCCGACGCGGATCTGAATGGACGCGTCGACGCCGCCGACTATGCAATTTGGCGCACGCATTTCGGCGACATTGCCTCTGGCGGCACCTCTTTTGCAGCGGTGCCAGAACCGCCTATTTCGGTTCTTTCTTTCGCGGCGCTCTTGTCGGTGTTCGTACTGCGACTGACGCGAAAGAACGTCGTGTACAAATAAAATGCGCAACGTAAATTGTTGGTACGTGCGGACAATATGAAGGAGCCGAGTGATTCTGGTTGCTATTGAATGGAAAGATGTGACAGCGTTGGTAGACCAATCGGCAAGTGAAAACTGATCGCGCGGGCGGCCCCGGCGCCATCCGTCCTCACAGATAGTTCTTTGACAACCGAACCACAATAACGGAGCTACGAATCACGCCGCTTGGCGGTAGTATTTTTTCAGCAATCCGCCGTTCGCACTTGATGTCGGCGAGCTGTTTGGCTAGCGCTTTGTCACTCATAGCAAACGAGTGTTAGAATTCGTTATGGGAAACTTGAGGCGTACTAGGCTTTGTCCCAAAACTGATATTTGATGTTTCTGGAGTATCGGCGATGCTTGGCGGGTGAACTTTTTTCCCGCTATGGAGGGCATGCGATGGCTCGCATGTTACTGACGGATGACGAATGGGACTTGATCGCCGATATATTCCCGGTACCGGCTGCGACTGGCCGACTGCGGCGCGAGCGCATCTGCACCGTGCTGGCCACCTGGCCCAATAGAGCCGCTCGGCGTTCGACTTCCTCCATCACTCGATCGCCGCTCACTTCAAAAGCCAAGCATCACCATCCCTACTGCCGAATCTTCCGTGAATGGCCACAACTTTGCGGACCTCGGTTGGGACTCACACATCAACACGTCGAGCACGTTTGTGGGGGTCCTTGATTTGGGTTCATACTTAGACGAACTGCAAACCGGCAACGTCAATGTGCAAGTAAATGACGATACCGGTATAGACTGGGGTATGTTTGTTGTCTCTGTGACTACCCCGATAAGCGACCCAGTTGGTCCAACCGTTGTTCTCGATGGCGGCGGGACGGTTATCGTGAATTCAGCCATTAGTCCCATCAGCTCGCTTCAAGTTGGCGACGGGGCTGGGGGTAATTTGCTCGTGCGGGCCGAGGGCGCGCTTGACGTGCGCAGCGACTACACCCAACTGACGAATGGTAAGTTAACTGTAGAACTCAGCAACAGTTCATCGTATCCAGCGCTCAATATCGTCAATCAGCGCACCTCGACGGCGTGCTCGCCATAGAACTATCAGATGGTTTCAGTCCCACGCTTGGTGTCTCATTTCTGATATTGTCGTCCGGTGGCGGCGTTCTCGGTGAATTTGACGAGTTGCAGCTCCCCACTCTCGCGAATGGATTGGAGTGGAATGTGCTCTATGGACCCACGACCATTTCTTTGCAGGTGATTGATATAGTGCTACCTGGCGATTTCAATCGGGACGGAGCTGTCGATGCTGGAGATTATGTAGTCGTCCCTGAAAAACGGTCAGCTGGCTGAGTCGGCTTGATTTTCAGGTGCGAGCTGGGGCGAAGCAAGCGGGCATCGGCAGGTGCGATGCTCGGCGGGGAGCGACGATGGCGGCCAACTTGGCCGCGAGCCGCTGCCAGAGCCAGAAAATTGGCGCAAAAACAATCCATCGCAACAGTTTGCGGAGGTTGTACCCGGCCGCACTCAGCAGGGCGTTGATTCGATCGCCTTCTCGGCCGGTCAGATAGTTGCGGTCCAGGCGGTTGTCGCTTTTCAGGTGACCGATCGTGGGCTCGATCGCCGCTCGGCGTTTGAGCATCCGGCGCAGTGCCCGCGTAGCTCGCTTGGGAATTGAGCGGACCACATGTACGCTGGCCAAGCCTTCGTAACCGTGTCCGCGATAACCTTGGTCCACCATCACGTCGCCAGGTGTGTGGCCGGTTAATCGTTCAACCTGCTGGATCGCGCCGCTGAGCGTGTGCCCGTCGTAAGGGTTGCCGTGAAGCGCGTGTGTGCCCACGATCCAATTGCTCTGGCTGGTCGTGGCCACACTTGCCTTGCAGCCGAACTCGTAGCGCTGATGCACTTTGCCTTTAGCGATGCATTCCACCTCGGGGGCATGCACGCTGTAGACTTTGTTTTTGCTGCTGCGTGTTTGAGCGAGCAAGCGCTCTGCCAAGGCGACCAGCTCGCCGAGCCGCTCATCAGCGATTCGGCCTTGAATGGCAGGCGCTTGCGCTGGATGTCCCGCAGCACGCGGCCCAGGATCGTCTTCAACTGGCGGGTCATCTTGGCGGCCCGCTTCATCTGCCGCGCTGCGGCGTAGCGGCCCTGCCTGGCCAGCAGCTTCTGGCCCTTGAAACGATAGTTTTGGCGAAGAGTGATGCCCAAAGATCGGGCCCGGCGGACTAGCGCCAGCCGCATCTTGTGATACAGTCGGGCATCGGTCGGAAAGGCGATCGCCTTCTCCTGGACCGTGGTGTCGACGTTCACCTTCTGAAACTCTCGGGGCCGGATCGCCTGCATGGCCAGCGCGGTGTGGATCGTCGCCTCCAATAACTTCTCCAGCCGCTCGGCGCCGACCCGCTTCCGCCAGCGGCTCAAGCTCGAAGGATCGATCGGCAATTCGTGCTGCATGTAGCAGAGGCCGCAGAAGAACTGCCAGTACGGGTTCTCCACCCAACGGGCCACGACCGACTCGTCGCTCTCGTCAAAGGCGTGCTTCAGGTACAACAGGCCGACCATCAGCCGGGTGTTGACTCCCGGCCGGCCAAGCTCGTCGGCGTAGCAGGCGTCGATGGCCGCGTCGAACTCGGACCAGTCGATCCGCTCGGCCAGCACGACCAGCGGGTGCTCGGGGTTCAAGAGTTCGCTCAATCGGGCGCCAAACAATTCACACTGCGGAGGGCGGGCTTTGGGTTGCATTTTTTGCCAGCTTTCGGGACCGAGGGAACCAAAACTTGGCAAATTTTAGCGCCATCGAATGCGTAATGCACCCTCTATTCTTAGCGATAGAAGAATTTTTCAGGGACGACTATGTAGTCTGGCGCAAAGGCGTAGGTTCAATCTACGGGCAAATGGATTTCGACACATGGCGATCGCATTTTGGCCAGATGTCAAAGGGTAGCGACTTCAACATCGAGACGAGTACCATCCCCGAACCAGCCATCCTGCAGCAAGTAGTTCTTATGGCGGCCGTGTCGCTTTTATGGCCATGCAGGCATTTCATCGTAAGCGTCAATGATCGTTAGCGCTGAATACTACACGGCCGAAAGGAGTCTCTTCAGCATCCACCTCTACACCACCCCCCATCCCCTTACCACAACCTAGTGTCAAGTAACCCCTACGGGTGTAGTGTATCAGCCCAAGTGAGACATTCGGGGAGTTAGGAGTGTCCTCCTCCGAAGAGTAGACTCCTGGGAACCCTAGGAGGAAAGCAGGAGCGGATGAGTGAAAAGAAGAGGCATCGTCGGTGAGCGGCGGCGGAGAAGCTACGAGTCGTTCTCGCCGGATTGGACGGGTCGGTGGAGATCGGCGAGCTATGCTTTCCCGCCGCAAATGATTCGGCGGTTACTGGAATCGGAATCACGAAGGGGGAGAATGCAAGAATTACGAAGACGACGGCAAGGTAACACCAAGATTGAAATTAATTCGAAAGTCTTTACTGGATCGTTCCAGTGGTGGGGCTTGTAATGTCCGGTGGACTTGAGCCACACTCCGCGGATTGCCAATCCCCAAATACGATTACCAAAAGTAGGCCTCCGACACTCTGTTCGCTGAGTTCTCCGGTTACTCGTGTTATGCATTACACGGCTGAACATTACCGGCCAGCACAAGCGACACGATCCGTCGCTTAACCAGCTGATGAGGCGGAGCCAGCGGGCCGCTCGAAAGTGACGGTGGATTTCGTAACATCGGATTCAATTTCGGTTAGTTCATCGAGCGGAATTTCAGCCTCGACAAAGGCTCGTGGTTCGTCTAGCTGTGGGGGAAGAAAGCGAGCAACGATGACAGTGATGTTGTCTTTTCCGCCATTGTCATTGGCGAGTTGCACTAGCATACGAGTCGCGGCCTCAGCATTAAGGGATGAAGCCAGTACATCCTGCAACTGGTCGTCTGGAACCATGTCGTATAGTCCATCGGTACACAGTAAAAGGGTGTCGGCGACTTCAAGCGTTAACCGGTCGACATCGACCGATAATTCGTCGCTTTTGCCGCCCAGCACATTGACGAGTGCATGCCCCATGCGCGACTGCCTCGATTGCTGGCGACTCATCTGACCGCTGTCGGCGAGTAGGGCAGCCATTGTGTGGTCCATCGTGAGCTGAGTGAGCTGCCCGTCTCGATACAAATAGCACCGGCTGTCGCCGACGTGCACAACAAACGCCCGCGGCCAGATGATGTAGACCATCGTCATCGTCGTGCCCATACTCCGCATTTCCGGGTGTCCAATCGACGCCGCATGAATGCTGTCCTGACAAGATATAAGCGCTTTTCGGAGATGTTCTCGGAAGTCAAGCTCAGTGTTCTCTTCGAGGCGAAAACACCACCCAAGACTGTTCAGCACATACGCCGCCAACTGATCGACCGCAATTGTGCTCAGCGCGTTCGCCCTCGGCCTCGCCCCCCATGCCATCGGCTACGACCAAGAGCTTGCCCTGGGAGCCTCCATAAATGCGGGCTTCGTCGTCAAGCTTAAGGCTTGTGCCGTGGACGCGCAACGACTTATTCAAATCAGCCACGAGAAAATGATCTTCATTTGTTGATCGCAAGCGGCCCATGTCCGATTGGCCGAACGAATCCATTTGTGCCCGCATGCGCTAGCTCCAATGACAACTGGATCAGGCGGCTACGACTCGGCGCTTGTCGAGAATCATGGCCGCTGCTGCTTTATTGGCGGCCGATATTACGAGCTTGTTCGCCAGTGGGCCAGGGATGTCAGGATGGGTTCGTAATAGGTCGTCGACGAACGGTTGAGCCAATTGAGCAGCTCGACGGTCGATGTATTCTTTCAGTTCCGCCCCGGGGGTGAGCTTGTCGCCGAGCTTCCGGTAAACGGATTGTGTTAGCTCCGGAACAATCCTGAAAGCTACGTGCCTCGCGAAAAAACTAAGGCGGAGTGACCAGTACCAATCCACAAACGACGATGCGATGTTCACGTTACCTCACATCACATGGCGAGCTTCTCGGCCACACGCGGCACGCATGGCGGACTTTCCATCCACTGCCATCTTCAGACGATAAAGAAGTGGATTGCGTTCCAATTGCAAATCTCGTTTAAGCTCTGCTAGCGAGTTGGTTGGGCTGTTGGAGGCTTATCGCTTGAACCCTTCGCCCTCGCCGGGACCCTTTCCATGTACATGTTGCAGCCGCTATTGCCGGTTACACGCAACTGGAACGGTTGTAGTTTCTCCTCGATGCACAAGCCAGCGGTGAGATTCTTGGGTTCAGCACGGGCTCGATCTGCCACCACTTGCAGGAAACACACAGCCCCCAGCTTTCTGACGAAGCATTACTCATAAAACGTTCCGCTCTTGTAACTGTCTGGCAACACAAATGGCATGCAACTACACTTGGACTTTTTTCCGCTTGGACTTGGACCCGTTTGAGGACGTTCGACTCACCGGTTCTTCAGCTTCGACGTTAATTCTTTCGGCAAGTTTGGTTAATGCCTTATCGGTGTCGCCTTCCTCGTCCAACGTCTGCTGCAGAAGCTTGGCCGCCTTGTCATTGCCCAAGAGAGTTGCGTAGGTGCGAACGCACCCGTACCCGGCGATCTCGTAATGTTCCACACGCTGTGCCGCCGCAATGAGCGCCGCGTCCTTGACTTCTGGTACGGCATCTTCCTTAATAGCTTCCGCCCCCTCGTCAATGAGACCTTCCATGCCTTTGCACTTCTTGCCCTTCGGTGACACATCAAGTAGCTCACAGACCTTTTCCAGTCGTTCAACATGTCCTTCCGTCTGTTTGTGATGTTTTTCAAATGCGGCTTTGAGTGATGTCGAGGTTGCCGCTTTCGCCATCTTCGGTATGCCCTTCAGCAGACTGCGTTTCCGCACTGTAGAGGTCCTTCAATTCGTCGGCGAGCAAGTCCTCTAAAGAAGATTGATGCATGGTGAGTTCCTCAGGTTAATGCGGATGGTCGGGATATGAACCCATTTCGAAACTTGAAAACGACGATGTGCGGCGGCGGTACGAATGCAAAGTTCATGCCAGTTCGTAAGTCAATCTTGGTCCCGACTCAATTCGGACAGTCGAGGTGTATCTTCGACATTCGTTCGAGGCTGAGTAACCTTATGCGCGATATTGTTTCAGGGCGGAAGATTAAGCGCGATGAGCGGTCAGGGACGCTGGATTAGAACGGAGCACGATGACTCTACAGCGGCCAACGCCCACCAGGTTTTCTTGATCGAAACTGAGTGCTGGCTTGCCGTGCCATTGTCGTCGTGAAGAACACAAATGGAGCTACTGTCATGCTCGCCCGAAGTACGGTCCATAGTTAATGTCGTTACGGTCAATAAAGCATTCTCTTCTTGAAATATCCAAGACTGAAGCCGGTGAGAGTCTATCGTGCCACGTTACGTCTGAATGGCTCTTCGGCGACTAGCATCTGGAAGCGCGACAATCAGCGCAAGCGGACAAGAAGGTGCTACGAAGGACGACTACGTCGCTATGCCGCAGCCAAAGTCGGTTTAAAAACCCTGCGACGCAAAAATGCTATTTCCAATCGGCGATCGGGTATAGCAGTTGCTATGAGGCGGGGGAGTCGTGCACGCTGTGTGCACGCGTATCCTTCCTTTTCTACAGGAACACGATTATGAAAACTGTACCGCTAGCAATCGCCTCCGCGTTGATCGTCGGCGCGGCCTCATTGTTTTGGACGCCCGCTTCAATTGCCCAGCAAGAGGGCCAGACGGATACCAACGTTGAAACACCACAAAGGCCGACAAGCCATCTACATCGCCAAGCCAACCGCCCCGACGCCGATCAACAACTCGGCCAGCTGGACACCAAAACGAGTGGAGCGAATATCCGAGCCAGCAAGCTCATTGGGAAGAATCTGGAAAATGCGCAGGGCGAAAACATTGGTGAAATTAATGACCTGGTCATCGACGGCAACTCCGGCAAGATTAAGTATGTTGCGGTGACCTATGGGGGATTCTTAGGGATGGGCGAGAAGATGTTCGCGGTGCCATTTGAGGCGTTTAAGGTGCGTCCGCAACAAGGTGATCCAAATGATTACGTACTTACGCTGGAAGTCACCAAGCAACAGCTAAAAGGCGCCCAAGGGTTTGACGATGAGCATTGGCCCAATTTCGCGGACCGACGGTTCACGAGCGAAATCGATCGTCGCTATAACGTGCGCCGCAGCGCATTGCGGCCCCAAAATCCAGAGGCGCGGAATAACGGCGTCAACGAAAACGACACGGAGGACACAGTTCCCGAACGTCGCTGAATCGATTGTTGCCAGCTCGCTTTTGTGAGGAAGCCGATTGCGGTTGACACCCTCACGGTGTCGGCCGCATGGCTGCCCATCTGACTCCCTAAGCTTATGAGTCCGAGCCCCTTGTTAGTTCTAGCAGATGCAGGTCCAACATCTCGGATTTGTCGCGCCATAGTTACGTCGTGAAGCGCGAGTCCAATAGTGGTCATTAAGCCGTCAAGTGAATGCCCAAAATTCTTCGTGTCGCCATCGCGAAGACCCAAGTTGCCGAACGTCCGTGCGTGAGCGGCATCAGACTATCAATTCACGCTACCAATAATCAAGACGAATGCGTTGTACGAGTACGGCGGAACCTGGGCGTGAAGGTCCGCTTAGTCCGGCTCACCGGCAAGCTCTTCAGCGCCGGCCAATAACTGATCCAGCTTGGCCGTGAGCGCGAGCAGTCGAGGGCGGTGATCGGTGAGCATTGTCGCTAACCATTACATTAGTCCGATATGTTGCTGGTCGGTTTATTTGCCGGCGGTTGTTCGCTGAGCAATTCTTCTAGTACTCGCTGCTTTGATTGCCATTCCGCGGCCCTTCCGACCAGGTGGGATATCTCCTCTTCGCCGAGGTTTTCAGATAAGCGCTCCTCAATCTGAGCGATATGCTGCTTGGTGATGTGCAGCAGGTCTTTCAGTGCTTTGCGGCTTCGGGGCATGGCCGGCATTCTGTCCGCATAGACAAACCAGACACCAGAGTCGTGTACCGCTGGGTAGAGTTGGTACGCACATTGCGAACCGCTCTGATAAATAATTCCATCTAAGAGCGTGTTTGAAAAGTTTAGGTATCACGGGCTGTCACGGCGTTTTCTTCGTGATTTACGAGTGTCTCGATGGTCAAATGCCATCCTGAAATGCGGTAAAACCAACTTTTCAAACACGCTCTAAGGGCAGAAGCTCAGCTTCTCTCTGTTATTTGAGGGGGCACGAAGATGGCAACGGTGGAAGCTATCCGCTCAGTCTGGATGCAACGGACACAACTCACACTGGATAAGGTTCGATACGACATTAACGTCAGCGGACCCACAGACGGTTTATTCCGAGCCACTTGGTTTTGTAGTGCATGTAATGAAAGCGGACCAACGACTCCGGTTAGCTCCGAAGCGAAGGATGTTTGTATGGAAGCAATGATTGGGGTTTGTTTCCACCATTCGCTATTCCATCGGTGTTAAGCTCTTTGCAAGGCGCACTAGACAAAGAACGCTACTCGCAGTTTTCTAACCGGCCAGAGCCGCCGCAGTGGACACCACATTCCATTATCCCACCACTAATAGCTTCTCACCCATAAGACGCTCAATAACACCGCCGTTACTCCGCAGAATGCGGTCCACGCGATAAGCCGGTAGTGAAGGTAGCGGGTCATCGACTATCGGCGGCATTGAATGCTTGCTCAAGTCTAGCGAGGTTTTCGCACATCATAACTTCCCGCCTAGTGCCCCCAGAATCCACCACATCTGTCGTTCAACACATCGCATGCCGTGGCCTTGCTTGCGGAACAGCAAGGTCCCAGTCGCACACTTCCGCTGGTCAAACCATACGTCGATGGGGAATCAAATACGAACCAACGCCAAGGATCAAACATAAGATGATGGTGGATGGTTCGGGAATCATTGCAGGACGCGTCGCCGGCTGACTGAGCGCGTCGCCAAAATGAAATCGCCAAGCTTCGTAGCTAGCTTGAGTCCCATCGCTCCCGCGCCACAACACGTAATCTGCCGTATCGACGACACCATCAAAGTTGTAGTCGCCGATAGGTCCTGGTGTAGACGGATATTCGCTCACGCCAAGTTCGATGTCATGTGAAGTCGGCAGTGGATCGAGTACCGGACCAACCCATTCGATCGTTTTCGCAATGACGAGTATGAGTGGATCGCTCGATGAGGCTCCTTGCGCCGGAATTGAAATCGGGTCGAAATCGAACCAGATTGATTATCCGTCGATAGAGAAGCTGACGCTTCCTCCGATTGGGACTTCTTCGTTACCTATTGTGGCCGTGATGCCAGTGTTCGTGGCTTGAGAATCCCATTGGAAGAAATCACTAAGCTCGCCTCCCACGATGGTTTCATGCCAATCGGAAATCGGCAAACGAAGAAAGTGATCCGTTCCCGCTGTGGAGTCGGGGTAAAGGAACGGGAGGGACTCCGTGACCTGTAACCTGCTGCCGGGAGCTAGACCGGTGTTTGCGGGAATATCCCAGCGAAAAGTTTTGATCCAATCGTTCGGCTCTGCCGTTAAATACACCGGCTGGAAATCGTACGCGATCTCTTCGCCGGATGCTGTAGCTCGGCTGTCAAAAGGTCCCGTCTCCAGGGGCAACCCGTCGGTTCGCGAAATACCCGCGACCTCGTCGTCGGCGGCGTTCGCAGAAAGTGCGAGACCGAGGTACGTGACCAGCAGGAAATTACAAACGTTCCGGTACATGGCTGGCTGTTGGCGCGGGAACCTCTTCCGTGGAAAGGCTCCAAGCATTATAGCGATTTCGGTGGACTTCGTGCCGCCAAGCAATGAATGGCCACTTTACAGCGACATCTGGAGAACTGGGCTTCTCGCTTGCTTGGAACCATATCCATTCGTTCTGCGCGACTTTGGTCCACTGTCCTACTGACGACCAGCTACGCCCCACCAAATGAGGCCCTAGCCCCAGCACTAGCGCAAGAATAGCAAGAATAGTCAGCACCCAAAACAATGTGCGGAGATTAAACTGCCATCCATATCCACGATACTTGGCAACGACCAAATACCCATACACAACGAACAGTATGGCCGCGTCCAAGGCCAACCACCAGTTATCGCTTATGAACGACCGCCGCTCAGCCATGGTGCAGACTCGACCGTGTCGCCATAATTACGTCAGTAAGTCAGTAGACGGTTCAAATTCGAGCGGTCCTTCGCACACTCAAAAAGGGAGGCGAAAGATGTGGCGTACAAAGTTGTGGACTTGTTTCGTTTGGTGGTTCGTGATGCTCGCCGCCGTGCTGGCCGAGGCGCGTGAAAGTGTTCTCACGGCGATTCCGTCCGACGCGCTCGGCTTCGCCGTCGTTCGCGACCTTGCCGACGTCAACCGCAACGTCGGCGAATTGGCAAAGCTCGTCCAAGCGCCGGCTCCTGATCTGTTCACGCTCGCTAAAAATTATTTCGGTATACAGAAAGGCATCGACGCTCAGGGTGATCTGGCGATCGTTCTGATTGGCGCCGATCCTTCGCCCGAAATCGTCGTGCTTGTTCCGGTGGCGAACTTTGCCGATTTCTGCACCGGCCTCCACGTGAATGACCCCGCCCGTGGCATCGAAGAAGCACAGTTGAACGGCACCACAAAACTCCTTGCTCACAAGGGTAACTTCGCGGTGCTGGCCAATTCGAGCGATCGCACTGTGCTCGAAGCATTTCTTGCGGCCAACACCAACCTCGCGTCCGATGCGTCACTGGCCTCTTGGCTTGACGCCAACAAAGCTAGTCTCGTCATTACCTCACGCGGCCTCGCCCAGGCACTGCCGAAACTCATTGCTGGGATTCGCACCGCCCAAGTGCAAATGCGTAAGGTCCCAGGCCCCCAAGGCCAGACTGCCGCCGATTCGCTTAACTTGTATGTCGACTTCCTGACCGCCGCTGCACCCGAGGTCGAACAATTCGGCTTGGGCCTACGGATCGACGCGGAACGGACTATCGACCTTGTGAAACGAATTCAGTTTGTGCCGAGTGGCGCATGGGCGAAGTGGGCCACGGGCGTGCCGCCGGCGACCGAGGATTTCCTTGCCGGCCTGCCCGCCGGGCCGTTCATGATTGTAGCGGGGGGCATCGTACCCCAGGGAGGAATGGACCAACTCATGAAATTCTCGATTCAGATGATGAAGCACAGCCCCGCGTTTCACTTAACACCTGAACAATCTGAAAAATACCTCCAGCTCTCCTCGGGATCGATGCGCCACGTGCATCGATGCGAATGCGGTTCGGCATCGCCAAGCCGGGCGCCGGCATCTACAGCAATACGACCGCGCTGATGACCGTCGACGATTCCAAAGCCTACATCGACGACTATCAAAAGACCCTGGTTGCTATGGGTGAGTTCGGCAAAGAGGTAAAGTCGCCGCTCATCCCCGTTCCGGAAGTTAAGCACACCAAACTCGGCGATATACCAGTCTTTGAAATCACGATGGACATGGAGAGTGCCATGCAAGCAACGACTCCCGGTGGGCCCGACATGCACGCCGCCATGCGCGCCTTCGCCGGTCCCGAGGGTAAGTTTAAGGTCTTCGTCGCGCCCGCTGACGAGCACACGGTCGTCATGGCCTACACGTCGCTCGGCTTGCTCAAATCCGCAATCGAAGTTTACAAGTCGCACAAGCCCGGCTTGGCAGCCGACCCGAGCGTAACGAAGGTCGCTGCCAAGCTACCGCCAGGTTCCCAATTAGTCGCCTACGTCAACGTTAGCGGCGCTACCCAGGCCATGCAGCAATTCTTTGCAGCGCTCCCCAACCTCCCGGCCGTGAAAGTGCCCGAATTCGCCCCCAGCCCGCCGGTCGGTATGGCCGCTAAGGTGACGCCGACCGGCGTTGAGGGCCACTTGGTCCTCACCGCCGACACGCTGCGTACTATCGGAGATGTCATCGCCAAGTTCCACCAATCGATGCCGCATCCGCCGGCGCCGCATAAGAACTCCCAGTAACTCATCACACCATATGACACAAACCAATAAAGCACCGATTAAAAACCTTCCTTTTCTCCGATTTAAAAAGGGCCATTCCATCGGCGTCGGTTACACGAATTGATCTGTCCTCCTGATACACTGGTTCGATCGTATGACATCGTTTGTCGATCGTCCTTGCCCCGAAATTATTGAGATGGAACTCGCGGCACGTGCGAATTGGGTCCACCAGACTAACGAATAATTCTGGGAACTGCATCGCAGCGGGTCAAAAGCGGGTTTGGACGCCCGTGGCCAACTCTTCGTCGCCGAGGTTCCGGAGACGTTTTCGTGTTGGTCCACGCGGCCGAACATCACCGAGCGGCCGTACCGCCGCGGCGGACGAGGGCGGCCCCGCAAGACGCCCCGGTTGCGTGCCGACAGCCCTTCGCCGTGCGGTGTCAAGGACCTCGTCGAACGCTGGCCCGGGCTGTGTGATCAAGACTGGACGCGCTACTACGTGAAAGACGGCGAGAAGGGCCCGCTCGTCTGGGACGTCAAGCAGACTCGCATCACGATGAAGAACGACGACGGCTTGCCCGGAATCGAGCTGCACCTGATCGTTGCTCGCAATGCCTTGGATCACGACGAAGTGAAGTTCTTCGTTGCGAACGCGCCGCACGAGACGAGCGTTCAGACGTTGCTCCTGGTCGCCTTTTCGCGGTGGCGCGTGGAGCGGTGCTTTCGCGACCAGAAGCAAGAGATCGGGCTCGACCAATGGGAGGGCCGGTATTACGTCGGTCTCAAGCGGCATCTGATCTTGTCGTGTGTTAGCTCGCTGTTCCTGGCCCGCTGCCGCGAGCGACTGCGGGGGGAAAAACCACGAAGTCACCGTCTGCCAAGTCCACGCCGCCGTCGGCGCTCTTGTGCCGAGTTGGTGGCTTAACGGTCGCGCGTCGCCGAAGCTAATCGAGCACACCGCCCAGGTCATCCAGCACTGGCAACAACGCAACGCCGCCGCTCGGACCTCCCATCGCAAGCGAACACTCAAGAAACTCCGGCAAAACGGCATCGTTCTCAAGCACCTGATACGATGTAAGTGGACGTGACCTAGCGCTGTAGAACTAATGCCGTGAGAAGAAAGCAATAACTCTCAATAGCACGGCGGTTATCCCGGTGACATGGGTGACATCGAGTGGGAATTGGTGTGGCGAGAAATCCCTCCCAATCCACCGATCGGCACCGATCGAAGCGGTTGCTTTCTGCTCTCGTCTCGATGGCGATATGACGAATCGCGGTCGAAGTCTAGTACGCGACCCGGCCTTGCGAACCTGAATAGCATTTAGGTGTCGGCCCGCACAATCATCGCAATCGCTGCTTTAAGGCATGTATCAAACGTCGCCCCGACCCGTCGGCGCTCGTTACTGGGCATCCTGTGCGATTGATTTTGGGCCGCAGATCACAAATTGAAAACGGAATCTTCCTTTTTAGCGATCTTCAACCCGCCAAAATTCCGCTACTTTTCGCAATTCAGTGCAATGAGTTGCAATGGTCAATCGGCTGGGTAGAATCTCTTTAGGCATCGAGAAAACAAGCCTAAAAGCTCTGATATACGGCTGCCCAGTATATAACTGTCGATCCGGTGGTTGCGGGTTCGAGTCCCGTCCGCGTCGCTTGAAGAATAGATAGTCGTCCCTGAAAAATTCTTCTATCGCTAAGAATAGAGGGTGCATTACGCATTCGATGGCGCTAAAATTTGCCAAGTTTTGGTTCCCTCGGTCCCGAAAGCTGGCAAAAAATGCAACCCAAAGCCCGCCCTCCGCAGTGTGAATTGTTTGGCGCCCGATTGAGCGAACTGTTGAACCCCGAGCACCCGCTGGTCGTGCTGGCCGAGCGGATCGACTGGTCCGAGTTCGACGCGGCCATCGACGCCTGCTACGCCGACGAGCTTGGCCGGCCGGGAGTCAACACCCGGCTGATGGTCGGCCTGTTGTACCTGAAGCACGCCTTTGACGAGAGCGACGAGTCGGTCGTGGCCCGTTGGGTGGAGAACCCGTACTGGCAGTTCTTCTGCGGCCTCTGCTACATGCAGCACGAATTGCCGATCGATCCTTCGAGCTTGAGCCGCTGGCGGAAGCGGGTCGGCGCCGAGCGGCTGGAGAAGTTATTGGAGGCGACGATCCACACCGCGCTGGCCATGAAAGCGGTCAGGCCCCGAGAGTTTCAGAAGGTGAACGTCGACACGACGGTCCAGGAAAAGGCGATCGCCTTTCCGACCGATGCCCGACTGTATCACAAGATGCGGCTGGCGCTAGTCCGCCGGGCCGCTTCGCTGGGCATCTCACTTCGCCAGAACTATCGTTTCAAGGGCCAGAAGCTGCTGGCCAGGCAGGGCCGCTACGCCGCAGCGCGGCAGATGAAGCGGGCCGCCAAGATGACCCGCCAGTTGAAGACGATCCTGGGCCGCGTGCTGCGGGACATCCAGCGCAAAGCGCCTGCCATTCAAGGCCGAATCGCTGATGAGCGGCTCGGCGAGCTGGTCGCCTTGGCAGAGCGCTTGCTCGCTCAAACACGCAGCAGCAAAAACAAAGTCTACAGCGTGCATGCCCCCGAGGTGGAATGCATCGCTAAAGGCAAAGCGCATCAGCGCTACGAGTTCGGCTGCAAGGCGAGTGTGGCGGCCACGAGCAAAAATAATTGGATCGTCGGCACACACGTGCTGCACGGCAATCCGTACGACGGGCACACGCTCCACGGCGCGATCGAGCAAGTGCAACGGCTGACAGGCCACACGCCGGCTGACGTGATGGTGGACCAAGGTTATCGAGGACACGGTTACGAAGGCTCGGCCAGCATCCACGTGGTCCGCTCGATTCCCAAGCGAGCGACGCGAGCATTACGTCGCATGCTCAAACGGCGGGCGGCCATCGAGCCCACGATCGGTCACCTGAAAAGCGACAACCGCCTGGACCGCAACTATCTGACCGGCACTGAAGGCGACAAAATCAACGCCCTGCTAAGCGCTGCCGGGTACAACCTCCGCAAACTGTTGCGATGGATTGTTTTTGCGCCAATTTTCTGGCTCTGGCAGCGGCTCGCGGCCAAGTTGGCCGCCATCGTCGCTCCCCGCCGAGCATCGCACCTGCCGATGCCCGCTTGCTTCGCCCCAGTGCGCACCTGAAAATCAAGCCGACTCAGCCAGCAGACCGTTTTTCAGGGACGACTAGATAAGATAGTTTAGCACTCATGCCGCTCCAATTTTGCTCATTCGATTTGCAATTGCTGCCTGCTGACCGCCAAGCCTCAATTCAGTCTTACTCATCACTTTCAAACCTTGGGCCTTCGCACTCGCAAGAGTTGGTAGATGAGTAGAATGGTCTGCCTGTGGCAGGGATCGGTGCAACTATGCTTCCTTTCGCGATCGCAGGGCATGTTGATGCCTGCTGCCGCTCACAGCTTGCCCCGATAAACTCTTTTAAGCTCTGTTGAGCGTCAGGCAGGTTTAATGTCATTGTTCGTGCCCTTGGGTTCGACCGCTGATTACCGTTCAATGAGGATTGCTATGAAGCAGTTTTCGACTCGCGACGCATTGCTACTGATTGCGTTTGTCGCCGTTGCGCTGGGATGGTGGATTGACCGGCACAACCGGGTGGCTGTTTCGGATCGATACCAATTACAAGTGAGTGGCAACAGCGCTTTTGTCCTTGATACTGCGACGTGCCAAGTGTGGGAACAGCACATGACGGGGTTCACGAATCCTAAAACGATCCAATAGCAAGCTACCCGTTGTCGGATTTAGGTTCAGCCTCCAATCTTTGCTGTCATCGAAGGTGAGCGCTAGCGCCGTTCGAGCAACGCTTGTCTATCAATGAGAGGGTCGCGAGCGGTATGGTCTCTGCACACTGCTCCTGATCACCCTGACATTCTTGTTTGACGTTGCTGCGTCAAGGATTCGCCGCCGCTAATCCACTGAAGATTTCAGTTAGTTCCCCCTTTACCATCATGCTCGCAAGCCGATTTGTTACTTTTCCGGGCTTTGTGCTGATATGCGTGATGGCGTCGATCATTGTCTTGTTTGCGGTTTCACTGATTCAGGATGTCAGTCAGCAGCAATGGCGGTTCAGCCTGGGGCATTTGTTGTTCTTCACCTCTATCGTAGCGGTCATGCTAGGGATAGCCGTCACTATCTGGCGACTTCTTTGAAAGCTTTCCGTTCATGTGCAGGTTGTTCTTCAAGCTTTCAATCGTGCTTGCAGTATTCCAACGACAGCAGGCCGAATAACAATCGAAAATTCAACTGATCTTGTGTCGAAGTTCGATGCCGTTGACCATAGAAAGCGACCCCCATTGAACCCACACCGGTGTATCGCGGGTAGCGGTGTTCTCCGAGTTTTCGAGCACGCTGGGGGCGGTTTGGCCTGCGTGAAGTCACTCGGCCAATGCGTCAGACTGCACAGCAGTCGAGTTCTGCACAAGCCAAAAAGGTCGCAGTCATTGCTGCGACAAGATTGTCGAACGCCCTAAACGGGGAAAGGGAATATGTCGGAAGCTGTTGCTCGACTTAAGTCTTACGCGGATATGTTTGCGCCGCTTCGGCCGCAAACCAACCAGCGACACCCAGCCGCAATCAGCTCGTGCGGTTTTTAAGAGCGTGACAAAGATCGCAACAACATCGATTGCCGGTCCCAGATTTGCAAGGCTGAGTCTTACCTGCACCGCTAGTGTGTTTCCTCGCGAATGCTTCGCACGCGCGGGCATCCGGTCCATCGGTTGAGGAGTTGGCATGAAGTACGCCTGGTGGTGCATAGGCTTTGTGACAGTTGCTCTAATGCTGTGGACATTCACGCTCCGCGGCGACGCAGCAGTGTTCAACGTTCTGAACTTTGGCGCAACGCCGAATGACGCCAGCGGCGATCGAGCAGCGATTCAAGCGGCGCTCGACGCGGCAGGCAACGGTGATTTAGTGCTGGTGCCATCTGGGGGTGCAGCCTGCACTTTGCACTGGCTGGGTCGATCGTGTAGAAGTGATGGCAGGAATTGACGGCAGGTGGGCGTACCGGCGAAAAGCTGGAGAAACGAGGGAGCCACGGATGGCAACTACCCAGGAGATCAAGGAGCGGATTGCGGCCTTCGCACGTGAATTAGCCGTTGATTTGGGCGATGTCGATGATAGCGATGCGCTCAGTTGGCTCGACGCCATCGAGACGCGCACGGTCGAGATCGGCGACGCGATGTATGCGGAACTCGTGAAGCAGACCTCGGCCGACCGTTCCACCGATGACGAGTCGACCTGCCCCACATGCGGCGAGCCGGGCCGATACCAGGGCCAGCGCGAGCGGGTATTGATTGGCCGGCGAGGTCCGGTGACGATCACCGAGCCGGAGTATTTCTGCCCCGCCTGCCGGCGGGCTTTTTTTCCCGCTGACCAGGGCGATTGGAGTTGAGGTCGATTGCCCCTTCACGCCGGCCATGCTGCGGAAGGTGGCGTACGCCGGCTCGCAGTCCGCATCGTTCGTCCAGGCAACGAAGGATCTGATCGCGCTGGCCGAAACCAAGGTCTCGCGCGAGCGCGTGCAGCGATGGACCAAGCGGGTCGGAGAAGAGCGCGTGGCGGAAGCAGAACGACAAGCCGAAGCGTATCAAGCGCTGCCGCTTCCCGAACAACAAAAGAGCCCCACCGACCAGCTTCCGCAAGTGGTGTGCGTGATGATGGACGGCGGGCGAATTCAAGTCCGCGATCGCCACGAAAACGAGCCTAACACCCAAGGCTATTGGAAAGAATCGCTGGTGGGCTGCTGCCTGAGCATGGTGAGTGAAGAACAGACTGCGGGACCCTTGTCCGACCATTCCCAAGACGTTTGTCGATCCCCAGCGGATGCACGATTTGAGCCGGGAAATCAAGGGATCTTCCGCTTCCACGGAAGGCGCCGCGGCGCCTTCGGCGGAGTTTCCCGACGATCGCCACGGCCGCCCCGAAGTGCTGGTGCGAAGCGTGGTCGCTACCCGCGGCGGACAAGAAGTGTTTGGCAAGCGGTTGGTCGCCGAAGCGCACAGCCGCGGCTTTCACGCGGCGCGGCGCAAGGCGTTCGTGGCCGATGGATCGGCCAGCAACTGGACGGTGCATCGAAAATACTTCTCGCACTACACCCCGATCGTCGATTTTACGCACGCGATCTGCTACGTGTACGCCGCGGCAATGGCCGGGCGAAGCGGCCCAGCGGCATGGGACGACTACGTGTGTTGGGCGCAGTGGCTGTGGGAAAGTGCGGTCGACAAGGTGATCGCAGCGGTCGCCGTGCGAGCGGAACAGCTGGGGCCTCCCCCCGACAGCGACGAGACTTCCCCCGCCGCGATCGTGGCCAAGACGTGGGGCTATCTTCAGAATCAGCGGTCACGCATGAAGTACCATCAGTACCGACGGCTGGGGCTGCCGATCACCAGCAGCCACATCGAGTCGACGATCAAGCAGATCAACCGTCGCGTCAAGGGAACCGAAAAATTCTGGGACCAGGGCGCCGAGCCCCTCCTCGTGCTGGCGGCCGACCACCTCAGCGAAACCAGTCGCCTCGACCAGTTCTGGAAGCACCGGCGAAAACGATTGAAGTCCATGCGGTGCTACCAAACCGCCGTCTGAAAAAATACAAACCGCGGGCTGCACCCGCCATCTGGCCTGTTTCGGCTTGCTAGCAGCGTAAAGCCCAAGAGCAATACATTCTTTGGCGGTAGTGGACAATTGACGGGCGATGCGGACACGTACATCGATATTTCCGGCCTCACGCACGTCGAAATCTACGGCCTTGGTTTTCCCGTGGGCAACTCGATTACGAATCAGGTGATCGGCGGCTCGGGCGCCAGTGAACTTTTGATTCACGACATCAGCATCAGCAACATGACGAAGTCGAGCGGCTTCGGACCGTTTGGAATTCACTTCTCATCCGGTGTCACCGATTCGACGATCCGTCATATCACAGCCACGAACATCGGCCCGGCGAGCCAATGGGGGCGGTGTGCGTGTGGAGGCCGATTCGAACAACAACCGTGTCCTTGATTCCACGTTTACGAACCTCGGCCGTGGCGGCCTTTTTTTGGACCATTCCACTGGAGGCGTGGCACAACACAATAGCGTTTCGGGCAGCGGGCTCTCGGGAACGGACGCTCTCGACATCGAGTTCTGGAATGGCAGCGGCCATGCACTTGCCGAGGACAACACGGTGGATCATTGGATTAGCTTCGACGGCAGCAGCGCGTCGGCGGCCCGTCGCAATACGTTTCGCAATGTGCCGCCGGCGGCCAACATGGGTGGACTGGAAACGGTTGGAAGTCAGGACATGATTTTCACGGATAATGTCGCGGGTTCGGGCGTGCATGGATTGGTAAATATCGCGGGTGCTTCTCCGCAGCAGTTTGCGTACTGGGCCCGCAATGTGAGTGACGGCGCCGAGACTTGGGGTGCGGCCATTCAGACCTCAATCTCGCGGATGTACTTCTACGCAAAACACATTTACACGCACTGACTCCAACGCGCCCAATAAGTATTCCGACGCCGGCCAGGGCTTTCACGGGTTGGATATTGACTACGTAACATTCACCTCCAACAAGTTTAATGCGAACGACGCTGAAGGTTTTACGCTTACCGGCTCCAATGATCATCTGTCGTTTGTGGGGAATGAATTCAAGAACAACGTCGGGGCATCGATTACGAACGAGAGCATCACGAACCTGCAGTGGACTGGCAACTTGGTAAGCGGCAATGGGGCGAACCGCCAACTGACGAGCCAAGGTTTCGCAGGCAACCCGGCGCCGACGATCTCACTCGTGGCGCCGAGCACGATCTCACCCGGCGTTGCTGCAGATTTTTCGTTCACCTTTTCTGATAACGGCTTCATTGGTCACGCATTGTGGGATTTCGGCGACGGGCTGCCTTCGACGGGCCAAAACGTTTCGCACACGTTTGCGGAAGCCGGCACATACCAGATTGGGCTTGTGGTTTGGGACGATACGGGCCGTGCCGCGCACGTGAGCGTGCCGCTCACGATTGGCCTGGCTGGCGATTTCAACAACGACGGTGTGGTCGATGCGGCCGATTATGTGGCGTGGCGCAATAGTGGGAATAGTCTGATCGACTACGCGACATGGCGAGCGAACTTCGGCGAGAGCTCCACGGCCGACGCGACCTCGACCTCTGATCCTCAAACGATCGACGAGGCCAGGACCTCGCTGCTATTGGCAGAAGCAGTGCTACTTCTTATCGGCGCATCGGCGCACCATTACTGTTCGTTCGCAGTCGTTGTCCGCATCATTTCCTGCTTATCTTGCTTCAATTAACAAACCGGCAGTTTTGACAGGCCAAGTCGCGTACAATTCTTTTGGGTGGACAAGTGATTTTCTTTTCGCGGCTTGGCGGATGGCGATCAGCGTCTTCAATTTGTTTACGGTTGGCATCGGGCCTTCGAGCTCGCATTCGATCGGTCCGATGCGCGCGGCCGGGCGGTTTATGGACCGGCTGCGGGCGGACAAGATGTTGGACCGCTGCGCGGAGGTGGAAGTTCGGTTGTACGGTTCGCTCGCGCTTACGGGAAAAGGTCACGGCACCGATAAGGCGATCATGCTCGGCCTCGAAGGGGCGACTCCTGAAGGAATCGATCCGGATGCAGTGGACCCACGCACCGCGGCGATACGCTCGAGCAGTCGGCTGAAGCTGGTCGGGGGACCAACGATTCCGTTCAATGAAGCGAAGCACTTGCTGTTTTTGCGCAAGGAGTCGATGCCACAGCATCCGAACGGCATGCGATTCATCTCGCGCGATGCCGACGGCAAGGCACTCGTCGAATACACGTGCTTCTCGATTGGGGGTGGCTTCGTGGTCGACGAACCGGATGCGGCCGCCGATCAGATCTCGGACGATAACACACAACTCCCCTACCCTTACGAGTCGGGCGACGATCTGCTGCGGATGGCGGCGGAGTCCGGTCTCTCCATCAGCGAAATGACGCTGGCCAACGAACGCTGCTGGCGTAGCGACGACCAGACGCGCGCCGGCCTGCTCGAGCGCTGGCACGTGATGCAAGCGTGTGTCGAACGCGGGTGCCGGCAGAAAGGCATTTTGCCGGGTGGGTTGAAGGTGCGTCGGCGTGCGCCGGAGCTGTTTCAGCGGCTGTCGGCTCGTGATGAGGCGAACCCTTCTTTGAACGCTCCCTACAAAGGAGGGGAGATCGCAGAGCGCGATCCGCTGGCTGCCATGGATTGGGTCGATTTGTTTGCGCTTGCCGTCAGTGAGGAAAACGCGGCGGGCGGGCGCGTGGTGACGGCACCGACGAACGGTGCGGCCGGCATCATTCCGGCGGTGCTCCATTATTATTGGCGGTTCGTGCCGGGGGCGAACGAGAATGGAATCGTGCGATTTCTGCTCACCGCCGGTGCGATCGGCATTCTGTACAAGCTCAACGCTTCGATCTCCGGCGCGGAAGTGGGCTGCCAGGGCGAGGTGGGCGTCGCCTGTTCGATGGCGGCTGGCGCGCTTACTGAAGTCCTCAGCGGAAACGTGCCACAGGTAGAGATGGCGGCCGAGATCGGCATGGAACACAACCTCGGTCTGACGTGCGATCCGATCGGCGGCCTGGTGCAGGTGCCCTGCATCGAACGCTGCGCGATGGCGGCTGTGAAGGCGATCAACGCTTCGCGAATGGCACTTCGCAGCGACGGGACGCATCGCGTGTCGCTCGATCGTGTGATCCGCACCATGCGCGAGACAGGCCGCGATATGCTCACCAAATACAAGGAAACTTCGCGCGGGGGGTTAGCCGTGGCAGTAACGGAATGCTGACACTGAGCCAGAAGCTTCAGTCAGGGATTTGCAAGAAAGGATAGCAGGTCCGACATCTCATTGGGCGAGATTTGATTCTCGAAACCTTCGGGCATGAGCGAGCGGCCGTTGGAGGTGAGAGACTCGAGCTGGCTGCGGAGAAGGGTTGTTTCTTGGCCTTGCTGGGTGCGGAGCGTGATGGCGCCGCTGGTTTCGCCGACTAGGATGCCGTTCTTGACAACACCGTCGGTGGTGACGGCGATGTATTCGGCAAAACGCTGATCGACGGCGCGGTTAGGGTCTAGGATTTCGCGCAGCAGTCCTTCGATCGATTTATCTTGGCGGGCCGCGATGTCGGGACCGACTTGCGTGCCGATGCCATGTACCTGATGACAGGGCGAGCAGTTCTTCTGGAAGACGGCCTTGCCGCGCCGTGGGTCGCCTTTTTTGATGAGCGGCTGGTAACGGGCGACGACGGCCATGCGCTCTTTGGAACTGCCCTGCGACAGGTTTGCGGCTGCCTTTTTGCGAAGGTCGGCGTCGGGGTATTCGGTGAGGCGAGCGCGATGTGGAGCATCAATCTCGGCCGCCGCCACGGAGCTCGTGTCGACGGCAACCAACAGTGCCGCCACCCATTGTTTGCGAGTTAGGAGTACATCCAGCGCGCGGGTGCGGAGCGCGGGTGTGAGCGTACGCCAAGCACCGAGGAGTACGTCGGCCACTTCAGGTTGGCTTCGCTCGGCGAGCGCATCAATGGCGGCGAGCTGCAATTGCGACGGATGGTCAGCACTCAAAAACGCACCGAGTGCCTTCACTTGGGATGACTCTGGATGCGGCGCGCGGCCGACGACGCGAATACACGTGGCCCTGGTTGTGACCTCGGCGTCGGCGTCGTTGGCGATCGTTAGACACTCGTCAGAAAGTCGCTGAAGTTGTTTTGCCGCGGCACCCGTTAGCACATCTGTCTTGCGTGGGTTGCGGCGGAGGCCGGTAAGCAAAGATTCGAGAGCAGTGAAGCTATCAGATTCTGGCGCGGTCGCGCGCTTTGCTGCCAGTTCGACAGCGATCGCAACGGTTTGTGCAGTGGTGGCGGTGCCGGCCAGTTCCATCAACTTGCCGACCAGACTCGCCGGGAGTTTCGTCGGTTTGGCGAACACGAGCTTCAACAGCGGGCCGAGTTCAGCATCGTTGATGGAGGACAGGACGCCCGCCGTTATGTATGGGTCATTCGAATAATTTTGGATGAGCTTGGCGAGGACAGCGATCTTGCTCGGGTCGTCGGTCTCGCCGAGGCTGCAGGCGAGTTGCAACACAACGAAAGGATCCGGGTCATCTGCCAATTTCTCCGCCGTCGCAAGCAGCTTGTAGGAGGATTTAAAGCGGGATTCGGCCAGTCGCACCGCTTGACGGCGGACGCCGGGGTGGGGGTCGCCAAGCGCTGTCTCGATTTGCGCGTCGGCCAGCTTTCCGAGGAGATCGAGCGTACACAGGGCTTGAAGTCGGACGGCGGGGCGCGGGCTGTTTGCCGCTAAGCCGGCAAGCGGCAGGACCGCCGCATCGCAGTCGCCGCGCCAAACGAGTTGTTGCTGGATCATATCGCGGAGTGTGCCGTTCGGTGAGTCCATGGCAGCGGTCAACTGAGGCGTCGTTAGCTTGTCGATCCGCGGCAGCGGTTGGTGCGTGGCGTCTTTCGGCAGCACGCGATAGATACGTCCGCGATCGCTGCCCGCATACAAGTCGAGCTGGTCGAGCGTCTTTTTCGGTATCCATCGCGAGTGCTCGATCACGTAGCGGTACATGTCGACGATCCAGAGGGCCCCGTCCGGACCTGTGCGGGCCTGCACGGGGCGGAACCAATTGTCGGTCGCCGTCAGGAACTCGGAGTTGGCTTCCGCTTTGGCCCGCTCGCCGACAAATGTCGTGCCCTTGGGTCGCAGTACCATACGATGGACCAACTGATTGACCGGCTCGCAGGTGAACGAGTTTCCGTAATACTGGGAGCCTAGCAATTGGTCGCGATAGATAGTGATGCCGCAGGCGGCAGTCGCTCGGCCGGGTGGGCCGGAAAGCTCCCAAAGAACCAGCTTGCCAGGTGGATAGAGCTGCGCCGCCGCGGCCGTGGGCACGCGGACGACGAGTTCGGGCGGAACGAGGTGCGGATTGCGCCGCAAGTAGCGATCGGCGAGTGGATAGTGCAACGCCACGATGCCGTTCTCGCAGCCGAACCAGTTGTCCCAATCGTCGCGCGTGCGGGTGTTTTCGGTTTGGCCACTTTCGGGGTCGATCAAGCCCTCGTCGGGCTTGAGGTTGAAGTCGCGATTACCGATCGCGAACTCCTTACCCTGGCGATTGCGAATCGTGCCTGCAAACATGCATCCGACGTGCAACCAGCCATCGAGACCGATGGCAAGCGCATTGAGCCGGGCCTGCGGGTTTTCCACGCTGAAGCCGGTGAACCATTTTTGTTCGACGTCGGCTTTGCCATCGTTGTTAGTGTCCTCGGCATAAATGAGATCGGGGGCGGCTGAGATGAGCACTCCCTTGCGCCACAGCGTGATGCCCATTGGCTGCGCGATCTTATCGAGAAAGACGCGCGACGTTTCATAAGTGCCGTCGCCGTCACGGTCTTCGAGAGCGCTCACGCGACCGTTGGGCGGGCAAGTCTCGCCGTCTTTGCAGCCATAGTCGCGCATTTCGGCGATCCAGAGTTTGCCGTCAGGGCCGAAGTCGAGGGCGACCGGGCTTTGGACCATCGGCTCGGAGGCGACCAGCTCCACGCGTAAGCCGTCGGGAACTTTGAACGTAGCAAGCGATTCGGCCGGGCTCTTCGGTAAACTGCCTTGAGTGCCGTTGCTCTTTGGCGGTGCTTTGAAGACGTCACCGAGTTGAGCGCTCACGGTGGAGAAAATCCTGTTCTCCAATCCAGGCGCGAATGGCGCGGGGAGACCATAATAGATCATGGCGCCGCCCCCCTCATAGCCACCCTCCTTTAGTACGCGTTCCGAAGGAATATAGCCGGGGTCGTCGTTCGCGTAGGCATTTAGCCAGAGACGGGTCGCGTCAAACGTTTTTTTTAAGCGAAGGGAATAGTCGGCCACAACTTCGCCGGACAAGAACACGGTTGCCAGTGAATTGCCGAATTTCCAGGTTTGCACGGGGTAGTCGACGGCCGTGGGCAATTTTTTGCCCGCATCAAGATGTGCGAGTTGCACTTTAGCGTGATAGCCCACGGCAGTATCCGCCTTTGTCCGCTCCATCCATTCCTCGCGCGACGGCAGTTTTTGGAGCGCAAGCGAAATTGTGTCGAGCTGGCACGTTATGGGGCCGGAGATTGGCGTCATCGAAGATCCGAACAGCCGCTCAACTTCCGATGCCACTTCGTGACCGTAGCCTTGTGCGACTTCAGCCTTGTCGCCGGTTACGCCCGATTGCGGATTCGAGTCGGCGCCGCAGCCGACGGAGACGAGTGCGATAGATGCTGGATACTGCTTTTCAATTTCATTGGCTGCATAGCCGGCCCAGTCGCCGCTGACTTTGTAGTCGGAGAGAACGACGCAATGGCAGGCGTAATTCACCCAAATGCCGCGAACCTTCCCATCAGCGGCGAGAATCGACATCGCGGGCAGATCATGATCGACAGGGCCGCCGCGTGTGCGGCGATTGATCGAGAAGCCGACGTTGCCGATTCCGTAGGCGAGCCGCGCGGGCTTCATGTCGTCGAGCGACGTTAGAGCTACTTGTTCGATTTTGTCGATCAGCTGCTTTGTGTAACGATCAATGCGGCGTATTTGGTCGGGAGGGATAGGTCGGCCGAACAAGGTGGGAAGAGCATTAGAAACCATCGGGGTCGTGTGACTGTGCGTCGAGCAAACGGCCAATCGCTCATTTGGAAGATTTTTTTTGGCCTTCAGGCGATGCGCGACTTCATCGCGGACGTAGGCCGGAATACAGAGGCTGTCGACGGTAACGAGCACCGCTGGCTCGCCACCCGCGGCAGTGCGAACAGCCATCGCCCGGGCGAAGATTTGCTCACGCACGCCTACCGATTCGGTAAGTCGGCTCGCGAAGCCGCTAAGGCGAATGGGAGTTTCGGGCGTGATGTCGACTTTCGCCAAGCCGACTTCATAATCGGTTGGCTCAGGGGTTGCAGCTGCAATGCGTCGACACGTGAGAAGGGCTACGATTGCGAGCGCGGTGGCAACCGCGAAAAGAAATCTACACCTGTAACATCCGTGGATTAAGAATCGCATACAAATGATGCTCCACATCTTTTCAATGAAAGCGGGCAGTCGCAGCTTTTTCCCTTGCTTGCGCTGCGGGCCTCAATCGGAGCAGTGGATCTTGCACTGGCCGCTCTGACGATCAGTTTAACTGCCGCGAGCCATACGAGCCATGAGCGAGAGTTACCTGCACAAATAACCGCCTCATTAGCCAGCCGTGTCGAGGTACGGATCCTGGCTCATTTGCCGCTGCATTTTTTGGCGTTCTTTTTCGTGGTAGAGAAGCACCTTGCGATCGCGGAAGTGGCGGCGTTCGACCTTGCGCTGCGCTTTGTAAAACACTGCTTCGAATCCATCGATAGGACCGCTTCCGGAGAGCTGGATGCCTCGCTGCTTGAATTTCTCCGCCTTTTTCGGTCCGTAAGCAGTTTCCAGAATCTCATCGTCGATCGCGAGGAACTGCCGGTAGGTGCCAGGGTCGCCTTGGCGACCGCAGCGGCCGATGAGCTGCCGATCGATGCGCTGCGCTTCGTGGAGTTCGGTGCAAATCACGTGTAAGCCGCCGAGCTCGGTGACGCCTTCGCCGAGGCGAATATCGGTACCACGTCCGGCCATGTTCGTTGCCACCGTGACTTTACCGGGCTGACCGGCATTGGAAACGATCTCTGCTTCCTTGGCAACGTGCCGAGCGTTGAGGACCGAATGTTCGATGCCGCGCACCGCGAGCAACCGCGAGAGCACCTCGCTTTTATCGATTGTACGCGTGCCGACGAGCACGGGTCGACCGATTGCATGCTGTTCCACGATTTCCTCGATGATTGCATGCCACTTGGCTTCGGCCGTGCCGAAGACGAGCGTGGGTAGCTTTTCGCGGATCGGCGGCCGATTCGTCGGCACGGGCCGCACGCGGCAGCTATATATTTTGTGAAGCTCGCCGGCGCTGGTGGACGCCGTACCGGTCATGCCAGCGAGTCGGTTGTAACGCAGAAAAAAGTCTTGGACCGTGATGCGGGCGGCCTGATTGGTGGCGAAAGTGATTTCAACGCCTTCTTTTGCCTCGACGGCTTGGTGAATTCCGGCCCGCCACTTGCGGCCCTCTCCGAGTCGGCCCGTGAACTCATCGACGATGACGATTTCGCCGTCCCGGACCACGTACTGCCGGTCGAGAAACATTTCGCGAGCGACCTTAATCGCCCGTTCGATATGCTCATAAATCGTCGAGAGCGGCATACGATCCATGGCCGGCGGCTTGCGTAGCTCGCGAACTTTGCGGCGTCCGGGCAGCGTCAACTCGACGGTCTTTTCTTTGTGGTCGTAGTCATAATGTTCATCTTCCTCAAAGACATCTGCATTCTCCGCGGCCCAGCGGTAGGCTTCTGCTTCGAGCTTTTCATCTTCTCCGGGTATTGCGCTGATGATGAGTGGCGTGCGGGCCTCGTCGATGAGAATGCTATCCGCTTCGTCGACGAGCATAAAATGCAGGTCGCCCTGCACTGGCGTTTCGTGGCCGCTGCCAGCCTTACCGAGCATGGCGCCGAACAGGTCGCGCTGCCCTTCACTGATTCGCCGCTTGAGTAAGCGGTCGCGCAGGAAATCGAACCCCATTTCGTTGGCCGTACCGTACGTGATGTCACAAGCGTATTGCTTTGCCCGATCCGCCTGTTGCATTTGCGATTGAATACAACCGACTTTCATGCCAAGAGCTTCGTAAAGCGGCCGCATCCAATCCGCATCGCGCTGAGCCAAATAGTCATTGACAGTGGCGAGGTGGGCACCCTTTCCTTCGAGCGCGGCCAGGTAGAGTGGCAGCGTAGCGGTGAGCGTTTTGCCTTCACCCGTTTGCATTTCGACGATCGAATTATGGTGCACGGCCGCGCCGCCCAACAACTGCACATCAAAATGCCGCATGTTGAGCCGCCGCCGCCCCGCCTCGCGCACTCGCGCGAAGGCCTCTACCAGCAATCGATCCAGGGATTCCCCGCTACGGGCTCGATACCGAAGCGACAGACTAGTTTTCTTGAGTTCGAAATCGGATTGGGCTTTGAGTGGCTCTTCAAGCGCAGCAATTTGCGGTATGTACCGTGCCCACTGCTTCATGCGCGAGCCAGCGAGGCCACCAAAGATGGACGTAATACCGTTGGATCGTCCGTTGTTGCTCGACATCGAATCGCAGTCCGAGAGCTATAAGATCTTCCGCGAAGCCGTTTAACAATTATTGCATGTAGACTGCTGATCGGCCTGGGGGTTGATAGTAGAAACCGCCTTGAGAACGAGCCGTATTTTGCAGCTACCGCACAACCCGCACGGACTTGATTACGATCGGTGGCTCGGGCGTTTGCAGTAGATCGCCACCGTAATTTGCCGTCGGAGAATGGGAAATTTTGTCGGCCACTTCAAGTCCTTCGGTCACTTCACCAAACACGCAGTAACCGTACTGATCGGCTGTATCGCCCGTGTGGTCGCGTTGAGGCGCGTCCACTAAGTTGATGAAAAACTGCGACGTGGCGCTATCGATTAGGCTTTGATCGCGCGTCATTGCGATCATGCCACGGGTGTTTTTGAGGCCATTGTGGGCTTCATTGCGGATCGGAGAAAGACGAGCGTGCTTGGGGGATCGGTCGACTGCGTAGCCGCCGGAAACAATCATCTTACCTGGATCGACGAAATGTACGAGCGTGTTGTCATAAAAACCGTCGTTCACATAATTCAAAAAATTGCGAACGGTGCCAGGCGAATGAACAGTGTCCAATCGAACGGTAATAGCGCCGGCTGTCGTTTCAATTCGGACAACGGGATTTTCGAGTTCCTCCCGTGTCGGCTCCGTAGGAGCTTCCGCGCTTCCGGAATCGGAACCAGCGGAATGTTGAGCCGGCATCTGCTTTGCTGTCTGCCGACCGCACCCAGCAACACCAACGAACATTGCTGTTACGGCAAGTGTCACAGGGAATATGAAGATTGGACGAAATCGTTGCGAAATCACGCTAGCTCGATAATGCGCCACTGTTGTTCCCTCCATGTGCCTTTCAGCTTATGGCGCACGTTATTTCGGCACAATGTCGGGGTGGCGAGCTACCATGGCCAGCATCACCGATTGTTTGAATTCAGGATCTGGGGCAGTTTTTTTGGTCTAATGGCCAACGTATGGCGGCCTGTGACGAATCATTTCGTAGCTTTTTAATGGATTCCGGGATAAGATAGGGTCGTCCGCGTCGAGATTGGAAGTTGCGTTCCTTTCCACTTTGCGGCTATGTGGCGGGCCTTCCGAAGCTGATTCCGGGCGATTAACGAGGAGCAGCAGGCCATGGGCAATAGGATTTTTGTGGGCGTCGTGGTGGTGCTGTGGGCCGGCACCATGTCGTGGCTGATGGTTGCTCGAATCCTGCCGCCTTTCTTTCATGGCGATCCACCGACGCACGGCGTGCTGGTCCGCAATGAACCGACCTGCTGGGAAATCTTTTTCGGCGAAAAGTCTGTTGGTCACGCGGTAAGTCAAGCCGTGCCAGGTGCGCTGGGCACGACGGAAATCCACAGCCGCATATTGCTGCAAGGCATCGAAATCAAGGAACTCGCGCCACAATGGATGGGCGGCATCGTTCGCGCTGGGTGAAATTTCGCTCGATACGCGCAGCGCATTCGTTTTAGACTCTCTCGGCAATCTATCGTACTTCAATACCGAAGTCCGGCTTAACGACTTACCCATCGTGATGCGCGTGAATGGCAAAATCGATGGCGCCGACCTGAAGCTCAGGGTCCAATCCGGCGAGGTGACGAATGAGGTGTCGTATCCTGTCCCGGCCTACTCGCGATTGACGAATGAGTTGATCCCCGATCCGAAGCTGCTGCAAATTTACGTGGGTCGAAAATGGCAGCAAGAAATCTACAGCCCGTTTCGTCCACCGGGCAATTCGCTTGAGATCATGCAGGCCGAAGTGGTTGAAGAGTGCAACATCGACCACCGCGGTGAGCGCGTCTTGGCGCGTAAGATTGAGTATCGTAGCTTGTCGACCGCTGGGGTCTCCACTAATAACACGCTCCACGCAGTGGTCTGGGTGGCGGAAGACGGCACAGTGCTCTGTCAGGAAGTAAACCTGATGGATGCGAAGCTGCGGTTTGAACGCTGCACCGACCGGAAATCGCTCAAAATGGCAAAGCGACTGCTGAATATAGATTCCGTCGCGACGATCCCGCGCCACGTTCCAAGCCGCGATGATTGAGTTTCAGCAGGTTTACCGATCGTACGGCGACAAGGTCGCGGTCGAAAACCTTAGTTTGAGCATCGCGCCTGGCGAGCTTTACGCCCTCCTGGGCCACAATGGCGCCGGGAAAACGACCGCCATCAAGATGCTGGTAGGTTTGATTCGCCCGGGCCGCGGGTTGGTTCGCGTCGGCGGATATGACCTTGTTAGCCAGACGCGCGAGGCAACAGCACTCGTTGGTTATGTTCCCGATCAGCCATATCTCTACGATAAGCTTTCCGGCCGCGAGATATTGACCTTTGTCGGTCGCATGTACGGTATGGACAACCAGCAGGTGCAACATGCCATCGAACGCGAGATTGCACGTTTTGAGCTCGGCGATTTCTTGGACGAGCTGACAGAAACTTATTCCCATGGCATGAAACAGCGGACCGTCTTCGCTTCCGCGCTGTTGCATGCCCCCCGCGTGTTAGTGGTCGATGAGCCGATGATCGGGCTTGACCCGCACAGCATTCGGTTGGTCAAAGATCTCCTGCGGCAAGAAGTGGCCGACGGCATGTGCGTTTTCATGTCGACTCACACGCTGCAAGCTGCAGAGGAAATTGCAAATCGAGTCGGTATTATGAGCCATGGCAGTTTATTGTTTGACGGCTCGATCGAAACGCTGCGAGAGCGATATCCAGACGGTCCCCGATCCTTAGAATCGATGTATCTTTCTCTCACCGAGAAGAACGGCAACTCCACTGAAAGCCGATAGCAAGATGAGTGCCGGCAGCGCCAACGAGTTTTTTCCATCTCCGGAAATTGGTGCAGCGGCACCGACCGCACGCCCCGAAAACTGGCCCGCAACGGTCCCCGGCTTGCCGAGTGAGGACCGTGAAGCTCAATTGCTGTGGCGTGTGCGTTACTGCACGACACGAACGCAGCTTGGGCAACTTCTCGTCGATGCCCGGTTGCGAACGTGCCTGGTCGCGGGTTTGAGCCTGTTCTTTTGGATCGGGCTGTTCCTGTTGTTCTGCGAGGGTTTCACGTTCATCGTCGACAACGTGGGTGCTCCGGGAGCGCCATTCCCGCGCAAACGGTGCGGTTTGTGTTTCACCTGTTCTTTGCTTCGTTGAATGTGATGCTTATTTTCTCGTCGGGCATTATTCTCTATTCTGGTATCTACAATTCACCAGATACAACCTACATGCTGACAATGCCGATTCGACCCGAGCGAATTGTGCTTTACAAATTTCAAGAGGCCGTATTCTTCAGCAGTTGGGGCTTCTTTCTGCTCGCCAGCCCGATCATGATTGCTTACGGCATCGTGGCCGGGGCGCCTTGGATCTATTATTTGCTGCTGGCGCCGTTAATCATCGCGTTTGTTTACATACCTTGCAGCATTGGCGCGATCTGCTGTCTGTTTATCATTCATAAACTTCCGGAATTGCGGCGGATTGTAGTAGCCACCGCACTGCTGTTGTTGGTGTGCATCGTCACGCCACTCGTTTGGCGCACTGTGAACAGCCCGCAATCGCGCTTGTTTGGAAATGAGTGGTTTCAAGATACGCTGTATCGTTTTCGCTTTACGCAACAAGAATGGCTGCCTAGCACTTGGTTAGCGAGTGGCCTGCTCGAAGCCGCTCGGCAAGGAAATGTTGCGCCAATAGATGATGTAACCGATCTCCCAATACTGCAAAGCATCTTGTACCTTGCCCTTTTGGTGTCCAACGCTCTGTTCTTCCATGTGCTTACCGTGTGGGGAGCGAAGCGCGGTTCCGCGCGAGCTACGCGAATTTTGCCTGTCGCCGCAGGCGGAACCGCATCGTCGGGCGCTCCTGGGCGGATCGGGCGATGTCGTTGTTTCTGACCGGTTTTCCGCTGCCCCTGCAATTGCTGCTCATTAAAGATTGGCGTCTACTTCGCCGCGACCCGGTGCAGTGGTCTCAATTCCTGATCTTTTTTGGTCTATTGGGGCTTTACTTCTTGAACGTCGATCGCTTCAATAACCCCCACAGCGACATCGGCTATCTCACGTGGATCAACATGGTGAGCTTTCTAAACCTTGCGGTCGTCGGACTCATTCTTTCAACGTTCACCACGCGATTCATATATCCTATGATCAGCCTTGAAGGGCACTGCTTCTGGATTCTCGGATTGCTTCCTATCGATCGTGACACAATCCTGTGGAGTAAATTCTGGTTTGCGTCAATCGGTTCCTGGGTCCCTTGTGCCTCCTCGTGCTATTGAGCGATGTGATGCTACGGGTGCCGATGATGGTGGTGGGCGTCCACCAGCTCACGTGTGTGCTGCTGTGCCTGGGTCTTGCTTCCATCGCCGTGGGATTCGGCGCCATGATGCCGAATTTCCACGAAACGTCGCCTTCCAAAATCGCGGCCGGTTTCGGTGGCACTTTAAATCTTGTCCTGAGTGTGCTTTATATTATGGTCGTGGTGGTCCTCACCGCCCTCCCTTGTCATTTCTACTTACTCGCCGGCAAAGGACCGTGGGGTGCTGCGTTCGTCGATCCGCAATATCTGAAGATGTGGCTGATTTTAGGCACGGGGGCCGCTATCGTGGTCGGCGCAATCGCTACGGTCGTACCGCTCCGCCGCGGACTGCGGGCCTTTCGCCAACTTGAGTTCGCCTAAGCGGGTGCCATACTCCGCTTCCGTCATACAACGCCCAACTAACCCAACTTCCCCAGCGGCGGTCGCTGTCGCGTTTTTTCTGAGATCCTTTTTGGGACTGTAGCAACGATGTTGAGTATTTTACCTGGCACCAGCGTAGTGCAGGGTGTTTACGGTTTCACGTTGTGGGGTAATTCGTGATTCGCGGAGCATGTCCAAGGCGATCCGAGCACGCAGTTGCGGCGCATGACGCACACGATAGACGCTCTCTTTTGCATTTTGCGATGTCGACGATTTCCACGCTCCACTGCGTTGGAGGTTGAAGGTAGCAGTTTGTCGTCCAGGAAGGTGAGCGCCTTTTCCGGATTCGGAGAGAACAGTTTGTCAAGCGTCTTGCCAATCCGTTGAAAGGGACGTACCCGCCTGCGCAGCCGAGCCAGCTTGGCCAAGGCCGTGTCGGTACGGCGACGTCGATCAAACAGGCGGAAGACTTCATCCATGATCTGGCGAAGATCACGCAACAAAGGCTGTCCCCGGGAAATGCGCAGGAACGTTCTTCGTTCGGCCTCGGTGAGATGGTGTTGGACGAAAAGATGTCGATGATCGAACAAGTCATGCGGCTTGTCGGCGATTCGCTGCTTGCGGGCGCCGCCCGTCGAGCGGCCTGCGAGGACGGCCGCCCGCGCGACAGCTTCGGCTTCTGAGCCGCCAATTCCTTGCGGACTCGAGCCGCTGCTCGAAGCACGCACTTGGTCAGTTCCTTGATCACGTGGAACTCACATACCTGGTGCGGCACGTCGCTAAAAACCTGCGAAATTGGCCCAGGATACAGCGGAGAACCATCGGTCGTGATCCCTCGCAGCGAGAGCTCTCGGGCCGACAGTGCCGCTTGAAAGCGTCGGAAGAAAGCCACGATGTCGACTTGAGTCGGGTCGTGTTCCAGCACCTCGAAGGCGATCCGCTTGAAGGTGCGATTGTCGACCAGCGACAGCACGCAGTACGGTCCGTCATACAACTCATCGGCCGCGACATAGCCGGAGTAGCCGTCCAGGGCCCAGTCGAGATAATCACCAGCGATCCGCGGCTGGGCCTTTTTCCCCCCCGGCTTCAACCCAGTTCTGGATCGTGGCAAAGGGAACGAATACGCGATGATCGCGCCACAGATGCCAACTGGCGGCTCGATAAGGCAAGCCGTCTTCCACCACCAGTCGCACGGCCAGACCGACGACACGATGGGTGTAGTGGCCGCCGGGGGGCGCAAGTCCGACATATCGGCGTTGAACGTTCGTCGGCAGCAGGAGCAATGATGTTGAGAGTAGCTGAGTTGAATGTCGCGTGGCCGACCCGAGACAAAATCGCCCACGTCATGCAACGCGCGTCGGCACTTCCGATGGCGATAGGCGCTGTGTCCGCAATGGGGGCAAGGACGTCGCCGGAGGTTTCGGCTGCGGTACACAACCTTGGCTTTGGGCAACTCCTCGACGCAGGTGATGCCTTCCGTGGCATCGGGCAGATACTCTCCCACTCCCGACATGGCAAAGCCCTCCTTGGCTTGTTGGTTCCAGGCCGGAAAATTAGCCAAAACCGCTCATTGAATCACCATCAAACCCAACAATACTGCTACAGTCTCGAGTTTTGTCCGTTTTAGATCCCACTTGGACGCCGAATGCGGGACAAAAGACCATTCGCTGCCGTCCACGGCTATGTTGCATGCCGCGGTGCGGTTCAGCGCGCAGCGGCAGTGCAGTCCGGTGTGGGGAACGAATCGGCCAATCGGAATGTCAAAGAGCGGGTCGGTGAAAACCAAGTTAGGATAAGCATAACATAATCTATACAGAAGTCCACGTCCACTTTTGACCACCGGTCTGGAACACGATGTCGAGTGGATGGCGGCCCCGCTTAGAAAAGTAGCCGCCAACCTTCAAAAGTTGGCGGCTACTGGGGGTCACGCGGTGACTACTTCGTGCCGCCGGCGGTTGCAGCCACTGGTGCCGCGGCTACTGACGCATCGTTTGCGATTTGTTCGGCGAACGAACGGAGGTCGGCGAGCTCGGGGCTATCGAGGCCAAGCTGGAAGCCGCTTTTTTCGGCCACCAGCAGGCTTACCAACAGGCCCAGCAGGCCGCCGGTCGGGTTCGGCTCGCTGGCCGAGCCATTCGCATCGTGACCGTTACCGGCCAGGAACACCCGCTCGGGCACCAACGGCTGTTTGCTCTTCGACAAGTTCTTCGACACCAGCGACAGGGCGTACAACCGCGGGTCGCCGTAGGAGGCGATCTGACGTAGCAGCACCGAAGCCTCGGCCAAGCCAACTTGCATGATCCGCTGCGACTGGCCGCGGCCGGCCAATTGCTCCTGTTCCGCGTTGGCCTTGGCCAACACGACGGTTTGCTCGGCCTCGCGCCGCGAGCGGGCCAATTCGGCTTCGGCGACGACGACGGTTTGCTCGGCCTTCTTGCGGGCGAGAGCCAACTCGGCGTCGCCGTGACTTTCGCGGAACCTGCACGTTCACGCGGGCGTTGGTGAGTTGCGTCTGCATGTCGGCAGGGCTTCCGCCTCCAGCAACACGCGGCGTTTCTCGGCCGCAATCCGCTGGCGATCGTACGTTTCGATCTGCTCGGTCGAAAGCTGCCGCTGCCGGAGTTGCTCCAGCAGCGTCTCGATCTTGTCGTCGCCTTCGGCGTTGGTCGGGCTTGCCGATCAGCACGTCGACGCATTCGATGTCGAACTCAGCGGAACTTCGACGCTGCAACTCCTCGCGGGCTTCGCGCCTGGATCATCGTGCGCGCTCGTGCAACAGCTCGAGCATCGTCTTCTTATGGGCGATGTCGCGGAAGTAGGCGCTGAGCATCGGATCGAGCGTCTGGGTGATCAACTTCTTCACGTCGCCAAACCGCTGAATGACGCCCGGGGCCCGTTCGTAGTCGATGTGCACCACGACCGACAGCGGCAGCAGCGGCTCGTAGGCATCCTTCGTCACCAGGTCGATCGACTTCAGGCTCTCATCGTAGCGGTGCGATTCGCTCTTGCCGGTGATCCAGTGGAGCACGAAGTTCGTGGTCGGCACGAGCACGATGCTGCCGGCGAACGTGTTGAAGGCGTACTTGCCGGGGCCGAGCGGTCTTGGCGCACGCCGCGCTCGCCTTCGCCCACGCGTTCGCCGTGCCGGAAGCCGGTTGCCGGAGACGTCGTGCCCTTCGCTTGCCGTAGTAGCTGACGACCACGCCCACATAGCCGATCGGCACCACGGTTTTGGGAATCAGCTCGATCGTGGCGAACCAGCGGTTGATGAAGTACGTGCCGTCGGTGAGCGGGACGTACTGCCGTCCGCGGCGGCCGCCGGCCGCGGAGGAACGCTTCGGCGTCCTGGAAGTTGTTGTGGTAGTTCGGCATCCCGCGGCTCGTTGCCGACGGGCGGGGCGATGATCTGCCCGGCGCGAGCGACGGGCCGTCGTGAACGGTCACGATGCCGATCTGAGTCGACTTCGCACTCGTGGCCGGCTTTCCGGCGGGTCATCGGCATTGGCACCATATTGCGGCCAATGACGAGCGGAGTGAATCCGTCGACCTCCAACAGCGCGTCGCGCCATTGGTTGATGGCTTGCCACTCGCACTTTTCGACGAGGCATCGCAGGCAGTGCACACGTGACTCGGTGATGACGTGAACACAGCGAGATTAATGGCATACACGCCTTCGCGCAAGACGCCCGTTGCCGACCGCGCTGGCCGGCATTCGGCCGCAGCGAGGCGAGAAGGCAGCCGCGTCTTGGAAGTTGTTGCAGTCGACCACCCGCCCCAGCGTTTGGCTGGAGGGCAGCGGCTGGCCGTCGCGGGCGTATACGTAGCCCATTTTGCCCTCGGAGATCGTTATGAATCGCACCTTGTGCACGGCGTATTGCCAGCGCCACAGGCCAAAGTGAACACCACCGCGCAACAGCGCGGCTTGGTAGCCAGCTTCGCCCGCCAGGGCGATGATCTGGCCCTCTCCGACCGAACCACTAGAGGACCACAGCTTTTCCACGATCCCCACGTAATCGTTGGGGATATAGCGGACCGTGAGCCAAGCCCACACGATCGGCAGCAAGGCCACGATCAGGAGTACGGCCAGCTTCAGCGGAGTGATGTCTAACCAGATTTGCGCCGGCGGCATGGCCGGCATGAGATGGGAAAGCGACGTAAACATCGCGGCATTCCTTTCTGTTGTTCGCGGCTACGACTTTTCTACATTTAGCAGCGGTTTGGCGACCGCTGCTAAGCGCACCGGTTGGTGAGCCAAGCACGAAAGCAACGAAATGGGACTACACGCCAGAATGCGAGGTGCCCGTCGTCCAGCGCAGCGACGAAGAAGCCCTTCCACCATGGCCGAAACACGTGTTCGGCCGGCCGACGAGGTTAGCTGACGGGCTAGGGCTGGAAAGTGCCCCGATTCGGTTGAGGGAGAGGGCTTAGCATCGATGGTCTAGGGCCGGAGGCAAGCCTCTGGTCGTCGACCCTTTCGCTTTAAAGCCGTACGATTCTCGTCTCGCATGAATCTGCGCCCCGTGGAAAATCGGTTGCTCGGCATATTGCCGTGCAGGCCATTTCCCGTTTGGTTCCCCCGTTGCCGCGCCTGGCGACGCGGCATTAGGCTGCATTTAACCGAATTATACCTGATCCCGATCTGTGTTCTTGCAATTGTGCAAGAGCCTCTTTCACAACTGATTGCGGCGACGATAATTGCTCAAAATGAGATTCGCGCAAGTGCTGTTGACGGCAGCAGCTCGTGGCTTTCGCGTTGAGCCGAAAACCCCGGCAGAGCGGGTGGCTGCCGGCGTATTCAAGTTCTGATCCCCTTTATGAAGTGAATTCTGACTCTATGTTGTTGCAACACGTTTTTCTGACGATTGTGTTTTCTAGCAGTGTCCTCTCGTACGGCGCCGATTGGCCGCAGTTTCGTGGGCCGACGGGAGACGGGATCTCGACGGCGTCTGATATTCCGATCGAATGGAGTTCCACCGAGCACGTGGCATGGAAGCAGGCGATACCGGGCGTCGGCTGGTCGTCCCCTGTGGTGTCGAACGGGAGATTGTACCTGACAACGGCCGTTGGCGAGGATGAACAGCCAATCTCGTTGCGCACATTGTGCGTCGACGCGACTGACGGCCACATCATTTGGGACACGGAAGTATTTCGGCCGGACAATGCCGTCGCTAAGGAGAAGCATTCGAAGAACAGCATGGCGAGCCCCACTCCCATTGTGGACGGCGACCGGTTGTACGTGCACTTTGGTCACATGGGCACCGGGGCACTAGATCTCGACGGCAATGTTGTATGGCGACAGACTTCGCTTAAATATCATCCAAGGCACGGCAACGGTGGCTCGCCGGTGCTTATCGGCGACCGGTTGGTGTTCAGTTGCGACGGGATGGAAGATCCGTTTGTGGCGGCACTCGATCGCGGCACCGGAGGCGTGAAATGGAAAACCCCACGTAACACATCGGCACTCAAAACGTTTTCGTTCAGTACGCCTGTTGTTATTGAAATTGATGGAAAGCAACAAGTCGTGATTCCGGGCAGCGGATTCGTGGCGGCCTATGATCCGGCCGACGGCCATGAAATCTGGCGTGTTCGCTACGGCGAGGGATACTCGGTTGTGCCGCGGCCGGTTTTCGCGGACGGCCTGTTGTATGTCGCTTCGGGATTTGACCGACCAGTTTTGTATGCCATCGACCCAAAGGGCGCAGAAGGCGACGTGACCGATACGCACGTGGTTTGGACTTGCGAGAAGGGCGCACCTTTAACACCGTCCGTTCTGGTCGTAGGTGACGAACTTTACTTTGTTTCCGACCGGGGCGTTGCGACGTGTGCCGATGCACGGACTGGAAAAGTGCATTGGACCAAGCGATTAGGAGGCGATTATTCGGCATCCCCCGTGTTTGCCGAAGGGCGGATATACTTTCAGAGCGAAGACGGCGTGACGACGGTTGTCCAAGCCGCGAAGGACTTTCAATCCCTGGCGACGAATGATCTAGAAGAGCGAACACTGGCGTCGCCCGCCCTGGTCGACGGCACCATTTTTCTTCGCTCGGAAGCAAATTTGTGGCGGATTGGGAGATAAGTGCCGAGTGTCAGAGTTGCGAGGCGCTGGGGGCTCGGTATCGGCTCGTTCTTAGGCACCCACGGTGCGAGTCCGAAATCCTATGAATTCGGCTATCACGAGCGTCAGGCTAAAGCCTGACCTACGAAACGAGCTTCGCATCCATCGTGATGTTCGTATTCAGCAAACGTGAGATTGGGCAGCCGGCCTTCGCGTTGTTGGCGGCTGTTTCGAACGCTTTCGGATCGGAGCCGGGGATTCTTGCGCTGACGTCCAAATGCGATGCCGTGACCGTGAAACCCGCATCTGTTTTTTCCAGCGTCACCGTGGCAGTCGTTTTGATCTCGTCGGCCGTCATGCCGGCGTTGGCTAGCTGACCAGCGAGAGCCATGGAGAAGCAGCCTGCATGTGCGGCCGCGATAAGCTCCTCGGGGTTGGTGCCCTTGCCTTCTTCAAACCGCGTGCTGAAGGAATACTGGGTATTGTCCAGCACTCCGCTGTCGCTGGAGATCGTACCCTTGCCGTCTTTGAGGCCGCCTTTCCAAACCGCTGACGCTTTACGTTTCATTTTTCCTTCCTCCTAAGTCGCTAGGACCATCGAACTGCCTGCCATCATCGGCGCTGGAGCCCGATCTGGCTACCCCTTGTCTTTGGCGAAAGTCGCCGGAATTCAGACGACACAATGGCGGATCTGGCAAGATTCCGACAGGGAGGACCAAGGCACGCGGGTCGCCAGTCGCAGGACAGATTCGATTCCGGCATTGCAAGTCGTTGACTTTTCCTCGTTAAGTGGAGTAATCAAAATCTTGCCAATAAGGTATAATATTACGAGTGCTGGAATTGACAGTTCCCGAGCTCAGCTAGTTGGCTAGGATCGTCTGAGCCGAACAAGTGGCTCAAGACTGCCGTAAAATGTACTCAGGGAGCCAGGTTTAGGACTAGGGATCATCGCTTCACGGGAAGTTCCGTTATGTTCGGAGCTCAATCAATACGGTTTGTCCGACGCCGCATGCGAGTCGTTGCGGTGTGGGCAGCATTGCCGCTGGTTGTCTTCAACGGCCAGACGGTGGTGGGATGTGGCTGCACCGGGCATTTCGAAGCGGTGTGTCGATTCGGTTGCTGCGCGAAAACGGAAAATAGAAACGAGCAGCATGCGAGGGCGGATCGATCCTGTTGTGCCAGCCAAGTTGCGACCGGTAGCAAGTGTCCTTGTTGTGACCAAGGCAAATTCGCACAACGATCAATCCACACTCCTGAGAGCACGTCATCTCCCGCGAGTGGCCAGACGCTGGAACGTCATCGCTGCAGATCCATTGCAGTGCGTGTAGTGACTCCCGTAACCATCGCACAATCGGTCGATGTGGACGGTCTTCACTCTCTGTGTACCTTGGTCGATCTCTCCGTGCCGGTCCTATGCGACCACTCGCCGGTTGGACTGGCGGTCGATTTCGATACGGGACCACCGCCGAACGACCTCGTTGTGACGTTGCATCGGTTGGTCATCTGATTCGTTTACGCGCGGCGATCTTCTTTACGCTGCGCTGTCTGGTCGCGAAGTGCTACTCGAGTCGCCGACTGTCTTTGCGGCGCGATCGAGTAGTTCAACAACCTTCGCACGTTCCCCAATTGCAGTAAGAGTAAGCAAGTCACTTTGCATTGCAGGTTCGCTGGTGATTGGCTAGCCAGGCCACATCGCGGGCATGCACGTTTCCTGTCGCTCGATCGGAAAAAGATCATGTCTACAAAACCAACAGAACAGAAGAATTCTCTCCCCGATCAAGACGGTGCTTCGCCACCGGCCAATGGTCCTCTGCTGCCCGCGCCGCCGAAGCGGTTGCCTTTGCTGCGGGTACTTCTGGTCCGCGCACGCTTCATTTTGCTGTTCGTCGTCACTGGCGCGGTGTTCGTCTATTGGGATTCCGTGGAGAACTACTACGCCAAGTGGACCAGGCCGACGGCGGAAGGGACGGCTAGTACCGAGTACGAATTCTATTGCCCCATGCATCCCCAAGTGGTTCGCAACGAGATGGGCACGTGCCCGATCTGCGCGATGCCGCTGTCGAAACGCAAAAAAGGCAGCAAAGAACCGCTGCCAGAGGGCGTTTTATCGCGGGTTTCCTTAAATGGAGACCAAATGGCATTAGGGGGAATTCGACTCGCCGAAGTGGAACCGCGGTCGCTGACGAAACGCATTCGCACGATGGGATTCGTGGAGGTCGACGAGCGGCGGCTTGCACGGATCGCGGCCCGCGTGCCGGGGCGAATCGAAAAAGTGCACGTCGATTTCACGGGCAGCAAGGTTGTGGAAGGGGCGCCGCTGGTCGATATCTATAGCCCCGAACTGTCGGTGGCGACCACCGAACTGCTTACGGCTGCAAAGTCAACCGACAATCGATCCGGACAAAGTGGCGAAAGCAATTTGGTCGACGGCGTTCGTAAGAAGCTGAATTTGTTGGGGATGTCCGATCGGCAGATCGATGGCATCCTGGCCGCGGGTAAGACGGCCTACACGCTCACGATTCCCTCTCCGCGCAGCGGCGTAGTGCTGAAGAAGTCCGTCGTCGAGGGACAATACGTGCAGGAGGGGTCGCCGCTTTATGAAATCGCCGACCTGTCCCATGTGTGGGTTCAGGCACGGATCTACGAAGACCAGATACCGTACACGTCCATCGGTCAGAAGGTGGAAGCCGCGGACACTGCTCAGCCGGGCCGCACGTTTCATGGCAAAGTCGCATTCATCGATCCGGTCGTGGACCGTAAGAGCCGCACCGTAAACGTTCGCTTTGATCTGGATAATTCCAGCGGCAACCTGCGGCCCGGCATGTACGTGACGGTCAACATTGACGTGCCGCTCGTCGCAATTGAGCCATTCAAAAGCCAAATCGCGAAGGTGAAACAGGGACCGAAAGGAACCGATGATGCGTCGTTGATTGCGTTTCAAGAGATTTGCCCCGTTACAGAGAACAAGCTTGGGAGCATGGGCCCGCCGGTAAAACTCGTGCTCGGCAAACGCACAGTTTTCCTCTGCTGTCCCGCGTGTGAAGCCGCTATGAAAAAGGATCCGGCCAAGTATTTGCCCAAGATTACCGCGCAGGATACCGAAGGCGTGCTGTCGATCCCTGCCGAGGCCGTGATCGACACCGGCACACGCAAGGTCGTTTACCGGCAAACGAAACCGGGCGTGTTTGAAGCCATCGAAGTCGTCCTTGGGCCGCGCATTGCAGACCAATACCCAGTGGTCTCCGGTCTAAGGGCTGGCGATCAAATAGCCGCCGCCGGCGCGTTTCTGATCGATGCTGACACGCGACTCAATCCGGCACAAGCGGCTACTTATTTTGGTGCGAAAGGCGGACCTGGGGGCGGCGGGAAATAGCGTCTCACTCCACCGTTGGCGCGGAATTGCGACGTGATTCGACAAGGAAATATCCCATGATCGAAAAGATCATCGAATACTCGGTACGGAACCGTTTCCAAATTCTGGCGGCGACCGCGGCGCTGGCCGTTTGGGGCGTGTACGCCGTGTACAACACGCCGATCGACGCGATTCCCGACCTCTCCGAAAACCAGCTGATCGTATTCACCGACTGGATGGGGCACAGTCCACAGGAGATTGAAGATCAGGTCACGTACCCTTTGTCGTCGCAACTGCAAGGTCTGGCCGGGGTCAAGGCGGTGCGTTCCAGCAGCGAGTTCAACTTCTCGATGATCAATGTGATCTTTGACGAAAAGACGCCGTTCTATTTCGCCCGAGAACGAGTCTCCGAGCGATTGGCCAATGTCAAAGATATTCTCCCGGCAGGTGTTGTACCCTACCTCGCGCCCGATGCGACTGCTACGGGACAGATTTTCTGGTACACCGTCGAGGGCGACGGTTACGACTTGAGCGAGCTGCGTTCGATTCAGGATTGGTTTATTCGCTATCAGCTATCCGGCGTGTCAGGCGTGGCCGAGGTGGCCTCGATCGGCGGCTACCCGCGCGAGTACCAAATCGACATCGACCCGGACAAACTGCGGGCATACGGGATCACACTCGGCCAAATAGAAGCGGCGATCGCCAACAGCAACCAATCGGTGGGCGGCCGCGTTGTCGACAAAGGGAACGCCGAATACATCATCCGTAGTGTCGGCTGGATTAAATCGATCGAAGACATCGAGAACACAGCCGTCACGCAGCGCGACGGCGTGCCCATCTTCGTTAAGAACGTAGCCACTGTGCAACTAGGCACCGCCTTTCGACGGGGCGTACTGGAAAAGTATGGCCGGCAGGCGGTGGGCGGTGTCGTATTGATGCGGTTCGGCGAAAACCCGCGCACGGTTACCAAGCGAATCAAGGCCAAAATCGAAAAGCTTCAGGCCGGCCTGCCGAAAGGCGTCCGCATCGTGCCGTTTTACGATCGAACGCCATTGATTGATGGCGCGATTCAGACGGTTACGGGCGTCTTGAAGGAGGCCATGCTCACGGCCACGATTATGGTCCTGCTCATCCTGGGCCACATCGGTGGTGCGGTCGTCATTTGTCTCACGTTGCCATTGGCGGTCCTGTTTTCGTTTATCCTCATGTATCAGATGGGCGTGTCGTCGAACGTGATGTCCCTCGCTGGGTTGGCGATTTCGATCGGTGTGTTAGTAGATAGCTCGATCGTCATGGTGGAAAACGCCTCGCACCGCCTGGCACACAAGTTCGGCGATGCGCGTGTGAAAGGGGATACCCGCGACGAGATCATCGCCGCCTGTAAAACGGTCGGCCGGCCGATTTTCTTTTCCATTTTGATCATGCTTATCTCGTTTATTCCCGTGTTTGCCCTATCGGGAATGGAAGGCAAGATGTTTCGGCCACTGGCCTGGACCAAGACGTTGGCATTAGTCGGTGTGTCGATTTTTGCCATTACTCTCGTCCCGGCGCTGCTTCCTACGTTTCTTCGCGGCCGAATAAAGCGGGAAGACGAAAACTGGATCGTGCGCGGCTTCATCAACGTTTACCGACCAATGCTCGACTGGCTGATGGACCGTCCGGTGCTCGTGATCTGGACGTTCGTGTGCATCGTAGGCACGGGCTGGCTATTGGCCGGCAAGCTGGGAAGCGAATTCATGCCGCCGCTTGAAGAGGGAACGCTGATGGACATGGCGACCAGCGTGCCACGTGCCTCAATTGCCGAGACGATTGCCGATCTGAAGAAACGCGATGCCCTGCTGCGAACCTTTCCGGAGGTGGCGTATGTCGTCGGCAAATCTGGCCGTGCAGATACGCCGACCGACCCGGCCCCGCTGGAAATGTTCGAGACGATGATCCAATACCAGCCCCGCGATCGCTGGCCTAAGCGGCAGCTCCGCTATAAGGATGCTCTACGCGAGACTAGTGAAATACTCGACCAATATATCGCGGCTAGCCTCATCACAAGGCCTGACGCGGATGCGCAAGCAGATGGTTAACGAGCTGGCAATGCAGGGAACGGCGGCCGTGGACAAGACACTCCGCATGTTGGCTTCGGAGCAACTTGCCGACTATGAGAAACCGCTCGGAGAAAAGCTCACGCGCGATGCAATCGACTCGCTTGTTGCCACGCTCATCCGACAACGGACCTTAAAGAAACCGCCTGAGAAACTTGACGACATCGTCAGCCAAATGTCGCGGAAGTACGGTGCTCGCCTCGCGAAGCAGCCGCTTGAGTATGACGTCGAGTCGTTGTGCCAGGACGTGACCGAAATCCTCGTTAATCAAGAGGTACTGAGCGATGATCCACGCTTATTAACGCTTCAGCCAAATGCGTGGCAGAAGATCACCTGGGCCGTAGGTGATTTGGTGGGGCGGCCGCGACCGACCCTCTTTTCAGAGATCTGCAATGAATTGGTTGAAAGGCGTAACGAGCTGCTGACAGAGCGCATCGAGAAGCTGAACTGGGACTTGTTCGACCAGGCTGTCGTCACGTTCAACATGACTGTGATGGAGCAACTCCCTGCTACGGCAAAAGAGCACAAATTAGTGCAGCACGAGCCAACGAAAGAGCAGCTCGCAACCATTCGAAAAGAGAGCGACTCAACTTTTGGACGTCGGCTCCTTCTATGGCGAAAATCGCGGGACGAACTGGTGGAGGAGATGCAGTCTGTGCTTCAAATGCCCGGCTGGGGCAACATCTGGACCGAGCCGATTCAAAACCGCGTTAACATGTTGGCTACCGGGGCACGCTTAATGGTTGTGGCAAAGATCTTCGGCGACAACCTCGACCGGCTACAGAAAGTCTCGCAGCAAATCACCGACGTGATCCGGAACGTGCAGGGCGCTGCGGATGTGACACCCGACCAGATTGTCGGGAAACCCTATATTGAGATTGAAATCGACCGTGAAAAAGCTGCGCGCTACGGCATTAACGTCGGTGACATACAAAAGACAATTCAAGTGGCGCTCGGCGGTGAACCGCTGACGACGACGGTGGAAGGCCGCGAGCGGTTTCCTGTGCGCGTGCGTTACGCTCGCGACTTCCGTGCTGACGAAGAATCGATCCGTCGGCTGCTGGTGACGGCTCGTGGCGACATGGCAGGACCCACTGTACAAGCGATGGGCGGTTCAGCCGACAAAAGATCGGCCGCCGCAGGCAATTCCGCTCCAACGCAAATTCCATTAGCGGAAGTGGCGAACGTCCATGTGGTGGAAGGTCCCGCGTCCATCCGTAGCGAGGGTGGGCTTCTGCGGAGCTACGTACAATGCAACGTTCGCGATCGGGACATCATGGGATTCGTCGAAGACGCGAAGCAGGCAGTCGCCAAGAACGTGACACTGCCGGCCGGAATGTACATCGAATGGGGTGGACAGTACGAGCACCAGGTGCGGGCCCGGCGGACGCTCACGCTCATTTTTCCGCTCGTGATACTCGCGATTCTGTTTATTTTATACACGACCTACCGCGACGTGGGCGACACCTTGCTGATGATGCTGGCTGTGCCCGGCGCCCTCGCTGGCGGCGTCATATTTCAATACCTCTTTGGCTACAACTTCAGCGTTGCGGTGTGGGTTGGCTACATCGCCTGCTTCGGCATGGCGACGGAGACGGGCGTGGTGATGCTCGTGTACCTGCGCGAGGCGATCGAGAACCGCGGCGGATTGGCGAACATCGGTTCCATCGCGGAGCTTCGCGAAGCAATCATGGAAGGAGCGGTGCACCGCCTCCGTCCCAAAGTGCTTACGGAAGCGACCACGATCATCGGCATCGCGCCCATGTTGTGGGCAACCGGCGTTGCTGCCGAAGTAATCCGACCCATGGCAGCACCCGTGTTAGGCGGCATCTTAATTGCCGATGAGGTAATCGATATATTCCTGCCCGTGCTGTTTTTTTGGGTCCGGAAGCGGCGGTGGGAACGACTCCACTCGCAAACGGCTTTGTCAAGGGCTACCGAAATCGAGCCACAGGCGATAGCAAGCACGCACCAATTGCAGCCGGTGGGATAGGAGTTTCAAGCTTCTTGTTGGACTTCCTATCCATCGTTGTTCCGCACGAGCATGCCGGCCCTCGGCACAATGCGCAAAATGCTCAGAGTTTGCGCGACGCGGAAAGCCTGGCATAGTCTGCAGCCGAGTTTCGCCGATGAGCAGTGATACGTCGCTGTGTCGGGACTTCTAACCGCCACGTTGAAAGGACACGGAGGGTTTTCAGAATGGCCAAGCGATGTACTACGTATATTGCCGTGTTTCTTGGCCTGGGGGCTGCTCTGAGCTTCGTCGTGCCGGTAGCTAGCAAAGAGCCCGCAGCGGCTAGTAAGCAGTCACTGCATCGACTGCCAGCAATCAAAGCAACAACACCGCCCGTTTCGGCGCCTGTGTCGGAGGCAGTTGCAGTGGTGACTCAGCAGTCAAGCGGCCCCGCCAACCCGTCCGCGATGCTGTCTGCTTCCATTTCGAACTCGGCCATCACCGGACCAGTAGCCATCGCTCAACTCGTCACGCTAGCCCGGCAGGACAATCCGGAGATCAGCGCCGCGCGGTATAAGGCCTCGTCGATGCTGGCCCGCGTCCCGCAAGCGCGGGCGTTAGACGATCCCATGCTCTCGACGACGACGTTTCTGGAACCCATTCAAACGGCGGCCGGGCCGCAAGAGGTCATGCTGAGCCTGTCACAGAAGTTCCCCTGGTTCGGCAAACGCAATGCCCGAGGCCAAATTGCCTGCTACGACGCCCAAGTTGCCTTTTCGGACCTAGCGGATGTCGAACTCGGCATCATCGAACAAGTCAAGCTGGCCTACTATGATTTGTATGTTCTCGACGAATCGGAGCGAATCTATTGTGGGCTGCGACCAAAGATTTCAGACTTAGTCACGATCGCACACCAGCGGTACGAAACCAATTCGGCGCAAGTCGGCTTGGAAAGCGTCCTCCAAGCTCAGATTCGGCTGCGCGAGCTCGATATCACGCTGGTGAAGCTACGTCAGGGCAAAGCAAGAGCAGATGTGCGAATCGCCAAAGCCATTCACCTGCCACGGGGTGCGACCATCGATATCGAACCACGGCTGGAAAAATCGCTCCAACCAAAACAGGTTGAAATTCTGGTGGGGATGCTCGACGAGTGTCATCCTCGCCTGAATGCCCGGCGTGAAGCCGTTGCCCGTGACGAATGGCGAGTCGATCTGGCTCGCCGCGACTATTTTCCCGACGCCACGGTCGGCGTCAATTGGAACGCCATCGGCGAACATGGGCTCAGTGCGGTTGCCAATGGTCGCGACGCGCTTTCACTTTCGGTTGGCGTCAATCTGCCCATCTATGTGAACAAGCGCCGGGCGGAGGTGCGTGAAGCCCGCCTCAAGGCCGGTCAGAGCAGCCAGGAGTACGAGGCCGCGTGGGATGCTCTTCGTGCAGAAGTGGAACAATACTACGCAGACGTTCAAGAGCAGGACGAAGTACTCAGAATTCTTAACGAGGATATTCTTACAAAAGCTCAGCAGACGTTTGAACTTTCGATTGAAGCCTATCGCGTTGGGCGGATCGGATTTCAACAGCTCATTGATAACTACGACACGCTACTGCGGTTGCGGGTCGAATACTATATGCGCAACGCAGCGCGCGAGCAGGCCATTGCTCGCTTGGAGCGCTCCGTCGGCTGCGCGATCGCCGAACCACCGACCGAGTTGCGGCAGCCCAACGAGCAACTGCCGAATCCGGCGCAAGAATAAGCTCGCGCGATTGGACGTTTGAAACGGATCGCCCTCACTCTTTACGAGCGGCCTCCTTCAGTTTGGCCAGATACTTATCGGTGTTGGCCATTACTTCGTCTTTGCAGTGTACACAACAAATCCAAACCGGTTGACCTTTGACATCGATTTTCACGGGCGCGCCCATCTTCCCGAGAGCTTCGCCGCTCACCGGGCAAATCTGCTGTTGCTCGGCCGACGCGCGATCTTCCGGGGAAAGTTCCGCCAAGCCAGGCAGGCTTTTATCCGAATCACCACCGCCAGCGTGGTTCGCGGTCTCGGCGGTCGTCGTCGCGACAGGTTCTGAGCCTGACTTCGAGCTGCAGCCGTAGAGATTTACAGACAGAGCAACGGCGGCCAAAAACAAGATATTGCGAGTCATCGATCCCTCGTCTTGAAATCAACATGTATTGCGTATGGCAACAATGCCGGAACAAACCGCCACTGCCACATCGCCGAACTTGGACCACCACAATCCTACGAAAAATCCGCTCGCCTGCCCACGTGGCTTCATCCGCAATGCATCGAGCAATGAAGTCGCTATCGATGCTCGCATATATCGGATGGCTACAATCCAAGATGTCGCATTTGGGGCCGCTACGCTGCTAGCACTTCGAGGCTTGCAGCTTCGCGACCGCACCGAAGTGCGGCCATGTGCGAGCTCCGCCCTATCTTGCCAAGTCGTCGTGCAAGCGCCTGGTGAGAAATCGCTGCACGTCGGGCGTAGCCCGCACAATCAATCGGCCACTTGGTTCATCAAGCTCAATGCGAACGTCGTCTGGATTTCTGGGTTTGTTCGGGCGATTACCGATTTCCTTTTGGAGCGACTCGACAAGTGCTGAACTCGTCGAAAACTGTTCGCGGAGCTTTCGGGGAACCGAATAGAACTCAACCCGTTGTATGTGTGGCAGCGCGTCGAGACTCGTGATCTGCATCGTCTGGCCGTCGACGGCCCACCATCCGAGCCCCAGGGGTTCGAGCACGCCGTCTAATGCCTCACTCCACGGTCGGGCGATTGTTGAACAGGCGATCGGCGACGACGGCAGCAGATTGATGTCACTCAGAGCCGACCAATCGACAAGAATCGCAAGTCCGCTGAGCTCCTGCCACTGCCGCACAACATCTGCCAGCCGCGTCCAGGCCATCAATGTGAACGTGGTCGATTGGTTGAGCTTCGGTGCCAGCGTTTCGTAGGGTGATTCCACCGTCAGCAGATTGGCGGGGTACTTGCTCCGCTGCGGCCGGCTGCGGGCCAGCCGTAGGCGTTCGCAAAATATCAGCGCCTCTCGGCGAACAGCGAGCGACTGCTCAATTCGGAGCGTGCTACCATCGACATGGATTGTGCCCTTGCCGCCGTTGGTCTTCCACGATTCTGGCGCCACGAATCGCTCGATGAGTTTGGCAATGGGCGCGGCATCCGAATCGCCCACGAGGTCCTTCATGTTAAAGTCGACGGCACGCCACTCATCGCGATTTGCTAACTCAACGCTGACGTGCCCGTCCTGCTCAACCAGTTCAAGCCGTTGCCTGGCGAGTTCGCTCTGCAGCGCTTTTTCGAGAGTGACGTTTGCGACGTTGACCGAAACGATGGACCGAGCTGATTGCCCGTTTCGTTCGAGTGCGATCGGATCGAGAGTGATCGGTGCACCAGCCATTTCGGCGAGCGTATCGACAAACCGCGAAATTGGCATTTCATTTAGTTGCAGCGAATTCAACTTTAGCGCCAGATGCTGGGCCGTATCGAGCGGCTGCGGCTCATCGGCCACGGCGGGACCTCGTTGCACACAAACAGGTTGGTTCGCGACGGGCGGCGGCAATAAGTCGGCTGGCTCGGGCGGTTTCTCGTTGTCCGCCGGCGGTGCCGAGTCGGGCCCGGTCGGTATCGAATTGGTCGAAGCGACCAGCGGCGGTATGTTTAAAGTGGCGGACTGCGTGGAGGAAAGACTTAAATGTTCGGGATCAAAATCTAACGGATCGAACTTTAGAACATGCTCCGGCTTTTGTGCCGACGGCGCTGCATCTGGCCGTTCCACTGGTGACGGCGGTGGCGAGGCGACTGCAACTTTCACCGGCGACGGCGTTTCTGATTTATTGGCCGCAGTAGTCGGCGTAGGCGGCGCTTCCTGTGTTGCTTTTGACGCAGCAATTTGGTTTTTCTTCGAGTGATCCACGGCATACGGATCGTTGTCGGCAATTGGCGTTTCCTTGGAAGGAGGTGCCGGGGCCGAGTCTTTTTGCTCCGAGTCTTCAATGGATGCAATTGGCTTCGCTGCGACGGTCACTTTTGCGGTTGGAGCGGGCTTGGGAACAACCTTCGGGGCGGTTGGCCACAGGACGTAGGTCAAACCAGCAACGACGAAAATGGCCGCTCCGCCCATTGCCCACCACACAACAGCCGAGATGCCGCCAGCAGACGCTTCGGGTGCCAGTTGGCGCTTTCCGCGATGGCGGGCGAAGAGGGTACTGCCACTGCCGCTACCGATTCCATCGACAAGTCAATGCCGAAATCGGCGGGAATGATCGTGCTGGACGAGCTCGGCATTGTCTGCGCCATTTCGCCCGATTGCGACGTTGCATTATCAAGAGCAGGCGTTGCCTCGTTGGCCGACCAGCCAGGCGGCGGCACGATTTGCACCATGCTTCCGCACTTAGGACAGGCGTGGATCTGCCCGATCGCCTCCGCACTACGAACCCTTAGCCGCGAACGGCAAGTTTCACAGGTGACGCGGAATGGTTCCACAACGCGATCAGCAGAAGAAGAAAGGAGGTGCTGGCTAAACGCGACTCGTACAAGTTCCGAATGCTCGCGAATTCAGCTACATCCGGATTCTCAGAAGCGTGCTCGGTTTATTGCTCCCTTTATCATACCATGCTTGCTGGTACCCTCACCCCAACCCTCTCCCGGAGGGAGAGGGAGTTATTTGGATGGGTTTTCCAGGCGGAACGCCGCCGGCAACTCGTCGTGCCGCTCGGCAGCTCGGGCCCGTGTGGTCACAACGATTTGTTCGGTTTTGTCGGGTTTTTGTTCGATGATATAAACGAGCTTTTGCCGCGAATCGCTCGGCCCAGGCGAGGTTTTGTCGGGGTTCGCTAGCCGCAGGATTTCGACGAGGATTTCCCCGGCCGGCTTGCCGGACACATCGATGCCGAACGATTGGTTCTTGGTAATACCGTCGGCCTGCAGATCGGGACCGCGAATGACGATGGGCACGCCGATATCTTGCGACAACTGGTCGAGCGCCGACTCTAACGTATCGCGGGCAAACTTCAGCGACGTCACCTTCGCCAGCCGGTTCTTTGCATCTGTGTCCGATATCGCCGTGTCCTTTACCGGCGCGGCCGATTGAGCGGCTTGCGAGGCACCCCCAAGGGACTCCGCCAGCGTCAGCTCGGTTCCCAGGAACAAGTTATGACCTGCAACCACAGGTAGATAGCATCTCAGGACAGCGTGGTCACCTTCAAACCCTCTTCGCGTATATTCGGCCAGCTTACGGACCATTTCTGGAAGTCGTGCTATGACCAGTCGCCCATACGGCTGAGGGTTCAGAGTAACGACGTATTGCTCTACCTGCTCCGGAATCTTGTGAATACGTTCGGCAAGATCACGCGACGTTCGTTCTGGAGAAATGTCCAAGTTCGGCGTGGCAAGCAGCTCCAGAAAAAAGTTCCTGTTCCAATTCATACTGAGAGCGGTGCCACTCAACTCGTCGCCTAAGAACCAGAACAGCGGGTCGCGGAGCATAAGCGCTTCGCCGCTAAACATGGTCTGACCTTCGGCAAAAAGTGAATTCGGGGCCAAGATGACCGTGAGATGCCGATCCGCGTCCGTGTGGGCGATGAGCCGTTCGAGATCGCGTCCCAGCGGCGGTGGCTGGCCGTTGAGATCGATCACTTCATGAATGGCGTCCTCGGGGGCGACGATCAACGTTCGGTTTTCCGCGCCAATGGGTAGATAGTAGGCGTGCTCGCCCGCCAGCCAATACTTCTTTCCACCATGATCCTTCTCGGTCGTTTTCGGAAGTTTCGCGATTAGGGAGTCGCGTGAGATCGGATTCGCCGTATGGGCAACGATCGTAATCAGCCATTTCCCTTGGCCGGTGATCTGGCACCCGAGGAGGAGCTGTTCGATGTCGTTCAGAGGCAGCGTGGTGATGCGCTCGAGATAGCTGATCGCTTCCTGTCCCAGCGGGCCAAGTGCGGCGCGAATTATCGCGCCCTCGGAATGCTTCAACAGATCGGCTGGCCGGGCTGCAATGATGATCTGCACGCCAGGGGGCAAGTACGCCAAGTGGAGCGGTTTGCCATCGGTTGGAGACTCCCACAACGTTTTGCCATCATCGTCGACGAGTTGTGACTGCTGTTCGGCGCCATTTTTTTGTGCTTCGGCCTGAAGTGGGTTTGTCGGGGCTGCCGGCGTGGTTGGATGCGGCGGTGAAATGCTCGTGCGCGAGGTGCCGAAAAGGAAGTCGCGACTTGCCACCAGCAGCGCAATTGCAAAGGCAGCCAACACGCCGAAGACGATCAGCCATTCCTTGTGCTTGCGCGATTTCGGCGGCGGCGCGCCTGTCGGTGCGGAGGCCCGTGGAGCGCTCATAGTTCACAGCGGCTGGAGTCAACGTGGTCCCTCCTATCAGTTTAAGAGACTTGAAACGGCCCGACCAGCGGCGAGGCCGGCTTGTTTCGGTTGGTGTTGCGCCCTATTATCCGCGGCATAGTCTTTGCAAGATGGCAGAAATTCATCCTAGACAAAAAACCTAGCACGACCGCATAACGGCGGAAACCAGGCAAGTATCATGCGACCTTTCGAAGCCACCAATAATTTCTTTCAACGTGCCGCGGATCAGCTTGAATTATCCGACAGTCTACGGACTTATCTCATTATGCCGCGGCGTGAACTGCAGGTGCAGATACCCGTCGAAATGGACAACGGACGGCTGCGATCGCTGATTGGTTATCGCGTGCAGCACAACCGCGCTCGCGGGCCAATGAAGGGGGGCCTGCATACCATCCGAGAGTCGATCTGGATGAAGTCCGCAGTTTGGCGTCGTTGATGACTTGGAAGACGGCGGTCGTGAATATCCCCTACGGTGGCGCGAAGGGTGGGATTGCGGTGGATGTTTCAAAGCTCAGCGCACGCGAGCTGGAGCACATTACCCGCAAGTTCGTCGACGTGATCCATGAAATGATCGGACCGGATTCGGACATTCCCGCGCCGGATATGGGGACCGACCATCGCGTAATGGCTTGGATCATGGACCAGTACAATAAATACCATGGCTTCAACCCGGGGGTCGTGACTGGCAAGCCAGTCGAGTATTTCGGCATTCCCGGGCGGGAGGAAGCGACGGGCCGCGGTGTCGGCTTGCTGACGCAAAAGCTCTTCGGCCGGCTCGGACGCAAGATGGTCGGCGCTCGGATTGCCATTCAAGGATTCGGCAACGTAGGCACACACACGGCCAAGTTCTTATCCGAGGCTGAATGCAAGATTGTCGCCATCAGCGATGCGTCCGGCGGATACTTTCGCGAGGACGGAATCGATGTTCCCAAGGCGTTGCGCTATGTCATCGAACATGAGCAGTTGCTGCGCGACTTCCCCGACGCCGAATGTATTACGAATGATCAAGTGTTGGAGCTGGATGTCGATGTGCTCATCCCGGCGGCGATTGGCGGAGTCATCACTGCCAAGAACGCGCCGCGAGTAAAGGCGCCCATCATCATTGAGGCGGCGAACGGACCTATTGAACCGGATGCCGACGACTTGCTGGTGGAGAAAGGCGTCATCGTGCTGCCCGATGTTCTCGCCAATGCCGGCGGTGTGACGGTCAGCTATTTCGAGTGGGTGCAAAACAGGCAGTATTACCAGTGGAGCTTGGACCGGGTCCGTCAGGAACTGGATAAGACGCTCACCAATGCGTTCGAGCAGATGTGGACGCTAGCCCGCGAGCGGAAAGTTTCGTTACGCACGGCGGCGTTCATGTTGGGCATCGACCGTGTGGCCCGGGCAGCGACGTTGGGAGGGATTAGCTGAATCAGAGTCAATCTACACTTGAGTTGCGCTTTGTTTACGAGCCGTACATGTACCAGGGACCGAGCCAAAACGTGAAACAATAAATTGCTATCGTTGGCACGGCAACGATAAACAATAGCGTGAGGCCCAAAGAGTTCCAGCCAAAGCGAGTCCGATCGAGGGCCCAAACTCTCCACGTAATCGTTTCGCGCCGGCGCCTCCAGCGGATCCAACATAGCTGTAAGCTTAGTACAAAGATCGCGATGGGAATATACGAGTCCGTATAATTCAGGAATGAATCAACAATTGCCACAAACGTGCTTGCGCCGAAGAAATATGGGCCGCTCACGATTTCGCGAATGGATTCGATGAAGTAGGTCATCTCGGCACCGAATAACACTGCGAGACACAATGGCGATTCGTGCAGAAATCGTTGGTGCGAGTTCAAACTCTTGCTAGGGTCGCAGACAACCGTCGATTCTTCTATAAGTGCTAAGCGGTACGCACAGGCGCAGACGATTATAAGTGCGAATAGGCTGCCACAAACAAAGTCGAAGAAGTTGCTTCCAAACCCGACACTCGCCATATCAGGCGACACATAGGGAAAGGAGTCGCGGTAGAACCAAACACTAAAGGCAGTCGCCAAAACTAACACCGCTAGAAATGCTGAAACGCGCAAGGTTAGGCACGTTTTCGTCCTGCGTTTTACTCGGTTCGCTAAGACCAATAGAGAAGCGGCCAGAGCTACCGCAATCGCCGCAGCAAATGAAATCCAGAATAGCCGAAAATGGGTAGCTAGTTGGTCGGGATACACCCCGGGGCGTTGAAGTTTGAGCGGCTGTGCCCGTTCGATTCCTTGGACAGCAATGTGAACTAAGTACGTAATAAAGCCCGCTTCGGGTAGGACCAAGAGCGCGAGGATTATTCCAACGATCCAAGCTATCGGTTCCAGCTTTGTGGATGGCTCACGAGAACTATTCGGGCACCAGCGTCGAATGCTGTCCGATAGAACGACGATCATCGCGACTTCCAGCAGAGCATCGGGAAATGCTTTACTAATCAACCAATCGTCGCCACTCGGCAAGCGAACAACCTGCCGCAGGATCAGGACGCGAGCGAGCAAACAAATAACAATCGTCGTAGCGATGGCGATTCGCCAAGTGATCGCGAATACTCGCGCAAAGTGAATGCCGCGTTTCGCGTTCAATGTTGCCGGTTTCCAATGGACAAGGAACCGTACTTGCTGAATTAGCCCAAAAACCATCACGGTTGCGGCTGCAGTCAGCAGGGCGTAATGCACGTTTAGACTGGGGACGTAGATTGTAAGGAGCGCTCGGAGCTCCTCGCTCTCACGGGAAGGGGGAGCCGAAGCACAAGTTAGACCGACTGCTGCACAAAAGAAGATCAGAAAAACAACCCGCAATTCAATTTGGGGTAGCAGTTTCATTGCCAGAACGGCTGAGTTAAGGGTCGGACGATTCGGCAGTGTGGATCCGGCGATTAGACTGCGACGATGTTCAGCCCGCTACCGAATGCACCTCCGCAGCCGTTTCATGCAATACCGCGGCGGCGCGCTGCACTTGTTCGCGCGAGACATCGAGATGCGTCACGGCACGGATGCGCTGTGGGGCCGTAGCGTTCATCCAGATGCCTTCGTCGCGGAGCCGGGCAACAAAGGCGGCGGCAGTTCCAAGTTCCGGATCGACTTCGAAGATCACGATGTTGGTGTCAACCATCTCAGGGTCGAGTCGCAAGCCGGGCGAGAAACGCACGGCCTCAGCGAGAATGCGAGCGTTGGCATGGTCATCGGCGAGGCGGTCGATATGGTGCTCCAGAGTGTAAAGCGCACCGGCGGCGATGATGCCGGCCTGACGCATGCCTCCGCCGAGTGCTTTGCGGTGACGGCGGGCTCGACGGATGAGGTCTGCTGGACCACAAAGCGCCGAGCCGACCGGGGCCCCCAGCCCCTTCGAAAAGCAGACGCTGACGGTGTCGAAGTGACTGGCCCAATCGGCGGCGGGAATACCCGTGGCGACCACAGCGTTGAAGAGGCGCACTCCATCAAGGTGCCGCGCAGACCGTTGTCGGCGGCCCAGCCGCAGATTTCGGCGACCGAGTCGTAGGGTTGGATGCGACCCGCGCCGCGATTGTGCGTGTTCTCCAGACAGACGAGTCGCGTGCGGACACAGTGGTTATCTTCCGGTCGAATGCGTCCGATTAGTTGTTCGACCTGCAGCACTCCGTGATCGCCCTCGATGGGTTGCGCGGCAATGCCGAAGAACTGGGCGTACGCACCCTGTTCATAACAAAAGATGTGGCAATTCGCTTCGCATAAGAACTCGTCGCCTGCCTGGCAGTGGATGCGGAGGCCGATCTGATTGCTCATCGTGCCGGACGGCACGTAAACGGCCGTTTCCTTTCCCAGCATGTCGGCGATACGTTCTTCAAGCCGCCGAACAGTTGGATCGTCGCCGAAGACGTCGTCGCCCACGTCGGCGGCCGCCATAGCGGCGCGCATGCCGGGCGTGGGGCGCGTGACAGTATCGCTGCGGAGGTCGATCAGCAATTTCATTTCGGGTTTTCTTTTGCGTTGTTTCTGGCGAGAATGGATGGTACCGAAGCATTATCGCGGTTGATGCGAATGCTTACCAGCCTTAAGTAAGTAGGTAGCATTTCAATGAACAGGCGTGCTGGCATAGCAGCCGCCCACTTAGCCCCGGGTCACTGACCCGGGGCTAAATAGCTGGTCATCGTATGTCCCTGAAGATTCAGCAAATCGACACTCGAAAACCCGACTCACAGGCAGCGATAACGGCGCTGCGCGCGAAGCTCGCGCCAAATGGCAACGTCGTAAGCGAAGCGGGGCGACAAAAGACGATCGCGGTTTTCGGCGAGTCGCTGACGCCGTCGGCAGTGGTGGAACGGATTTGTGGCGACGTGCGATCGAATGGCCTTGCGTCAGTCCTGCGCTATACCAAGCAACTCGATGGAGCGGATTTGTCGGCCGCAACGCTGCGAGTTCCGGCTGAAGAGTTAGCGGCCGCCCATGCGAAAGCAGATCGCAAGTTCCTGGGAACGATCCGTCGGATCCGCGAAAATATCCTCCGGTTTCAACAGGCGATTTTGCATCGCGATGTGGAAGTGGACGGCCCGCACGGCAGCCGATTGCGGCAACGTTACCTGCCGCTCGAGCGCGTAGGAATATGTGTGCCAGGTGGAGCGGCCGCGTATCCATCGACGGTGTTGATGACGTCGGTTCCTGCACAAGCGGCTGGCGTGGAACAGATCGCGGTTGTTTCTCCGCCAACGCCCAATGGGGCCTATAATCAGGATGTGCTCGCGACTTGTCATGAGCTTGGCATTCGCGAGGTCTACCGCCTGGGCGGAGCACAGGCCGTGGCCGCGCTCGCGTATGGCCTCGACGGGCTCGAAGGTGGGCCGCTAAAGAAAGTCGATAAAATCGTCGGGCCTGGGAATCAATTTGTGGCGCTCGCCAAAAAGTTCGTGTACGGTGACGTGGATATCGATTCCATTGCAGGGCCGAGCGAAGTGGTTGTGATTGCTGATGAAACTACGCATCCTGAGTTTGCAGCGGCCGATCTCATCGCGCAGGCCGAACATGCGCCGGGATCGAGTGTCCTGATTACGTGGAACGAGCCGACGCTAAGCGCGGTGGCGGCTGAGTTGGAGCAGCAGCTCGGTGTGGTGGAGCGATCGGAGTTGGCGCGCCAGTCACTTAAAGCATTTGGGGCGCTAATCCTGGTGCGCGATCGCAGTGAGGGAGCTGAATTAGCAAACACGTTGGCAACGGAGCATCTGCACATCGCATGCGACGATCCAAAAGAAATGTTGGGCATGATCCGCAATGCTGGTGCGGTGTTCTTGGGGCCGTTCAGTCCGGTTGCGCTCGGGGATTACGTCGCTGGGCCATCGCACGTGTTGCCGACGGGTGCCACGGCGCGGTTCGCGAGCGGTCTGTCGTCGAATGACTTTTTGCGGTCCAATAGCGTGATTGAATTTACGCAAGAAGGTTTGAATGCCGTCGCGGAGGACGCGATTCGCATGGCGCAGCGGGAAGGACTTACGGCGCATGGAGCAAGCGTCGGGGTGCGGCGCAGCGGCAGCTAGCCTTTAAGTAATTCGCCGACGAACGACTTGATTCACTGCGGGTCGGTGTCTTTTTGCACGACAATCCTAATCCCTAGAGTCTTAACTGTTCTCATATGCCTTCCGTTCGCCCCAACATTGCAGAGATGAAAGGCTACACGCCCGGCGAGCAGCCGCAGGGAGTTGAGAAGTTCATCAAGCTCAACACAAACGAGAATCCATACCAATGCTCGCCAAAGGTAAAGGCGGCAATTGGGCGTGTCGTGCAGGCGGGCTTACAGAAGTACCCGGATCCGTTGGCGACCGCGTTCCGCTTTCGAGCCGGCGAGCTGCACGGCGTCGACCCAGATTGGATCCTGTGCGGCAATGGCAGCGACGACATTCTCACGATCGTGACGCGGGCCTTCGTGGGCACGAGCGATATGGTACGCTTTGCGAACCCGAGCTATCTGCTCTATCGCACGCTGGCCGAAATTCAAGGGGCGGCATGCGACATTGTGAATTATAACGCCGACTGGTCGTTACCTACCGAGTTTAGTCAAGCAAACGATTGGCTGCGGCTCGTGTACCTTGCGAACCCGAATAGCCCTTCGGGCACCATGGTGCCGCCGGAGAAGGTCGCCGCGATTGCGGACGCCCTGCCCTGCCCGCTGTTGGTGGATGAGGCCTACGTGGATTTTGCGGAAACGAATTGCCTGTCGCTCGTCGCTGAAAACGAAAAGATCATGGTCGCGCGAACGTTGAGCAAATCCTACGCTCTGGCCGGGCTGCGGTTCGGTTATCTCGTCGCGCAGCCGCAGGTGAATCGAGAACTCGCCAAGGTTAAGGACTCCTATAACTGCGACTCGCTTTCAATTGCCGGGGCGACAGCGGCGATTGACGATCAAGCCTGGCTCGCCGAAACGCAGGCGACCATTCTCGCAACGCGGGCACGCATGACAGAAGTGCTACGAGCAATGGGCTTCTATGTCGTCGAATCGCAGGCCAATTTCGTGTGGTGCACGCACGAGAGCACACCAGTCGAGTCCATCTATCGAGAGTTGAAACAAGCCGGCGTGCTGGTAAGGTACATGCTCTACCCGAATTGGGGCGACGGGTTGCGGATTACCGTGGGAACGGATGAACAAGTGGACGCTTGCATGACGCTGTTGAAAACGCTGGTTTGAATGCCCAGCGCCGGCACTCAAGGTCTGCAAGCCGCCACGATGGGACCGAGATTTGGGATTATTGGAACGGAGAATCGAATCGCGCATCGCGTTTCGGAGTCATCGCAATCGGGTCCGAGGGCTAGCACCGTTATGAAAATGACTTTTTCAACAGGCTGCTAAGCTCCAACCGCGTTCATCCACCAATGCGACATGAGAACGGCGCCGCTGGCGGCCGGATGGACACCGTCGGCCGTCCATACGTTTGGCGGTGCAATTTTCACTGCTCGGTCGAACATCGTTTGGAACGGCACGAAAATCGCCCCGGCCTCGTCGGCAACGCGTTTCGCCGCGGCGCGATACCCGTCGAATGCGGGAAACCATTTGTCGTTCACATGCCCTGTCTTAATTACGAACGGCTGGCAGATGACTAGCTTCACGTCAGGTAATGCTTTTTTGGTCCGCTTGATGAGAGCGCGGTAGTCCGTCTCATACTTTTCCAGGGTGCCGTTGTACTTTCCGTCCAATGTGTGCCAGAAGTCATTCACGCCGATGAGGATGCTCAACACGTCGGGCTTGAGATCTAGGCAATCGGCCTGCCAGCGCTCAGCGAGTTGAAAGACTTTGTTTCCGCTGACACCCCGGTTGTAGATTCTCAAGTTCGCGTCCGGCGAATCCACAAGCAATTGCGCAGCAGCGAACCAGGCATACCCACTTCCCAATGCAGGTTGCGAGTTGGCCTCCGCGATGCCGCGCTTGCGGCCGGCATCCGTGATCGAGTCGCCTTGGAATAGCACTACGTCGCCAGGCTTAATGAGCGAATTTGCTGTTTTGTGCTCATCATCCGTATCCGCCGCCCGCAGTTTATCGACGGCGCCAAGTGTCGCGAGCCCGACGGCGCCAAGCCCCAAACTCGCTTGCACAAATTCGCGCCGGCTCGGCAGCACTCCGCTCAATTTCACTTGTTTCGTCATAGCTAGGCTCCGGGTATCGTGATGGTAGTTGAAACATTACGATACGCATACGATGGCCCAAGCTCAAGCGCATTGCCTAATTGGTAGTGTCCTAATTTGGCACCGTTCGGACCGGAACTTCGTAGCACGGACTTCAGTCCGTACGAAAATCACGGATTGAAGTCCGTGCTACAAGGTTTCTGTCCCGCAAATTAGGACACTACCGCCTAATCCACAATATGGATCAATCGCATGCAAATTGAAACGATCGATCAGCGCACGATTAGCGAAGAGAACGCCAGATCCATTGCGGAATTGCTAGTAGCCATTTGGCCGAAACCGGGCCGAACGGTCGAGACGCGTACGGCAGAGATGTTGGAGCGATGGATAGACTATGACGGACCCGAAGCTGAGTATCCACGGTCGTTTCTCGTGCGCGAGGGAAGCCGCGTGATCGCGCACGCCGAGGCTGATCCACGCACTATCCGTACCCAGGTGGGCGATTTGCGCGTGCTCGCCTTATGTCGCGTGTGCACCGACCCCGCTGTTCGCGGCCGCAGACTGGGACAGGCGCTCGTCCGAGCTGCATTCGATCTCGTCGATAACGGCACCTACCCTTTTGCGCTTTTTCAAACACGCGACGACGTGCGGCCGTTTTACGAGAAGTTAGGCGCCATCGTCGCACCAAATCGGTTCTTCAATTCAAAAGCCGCCGATCCAATGGCCAACCCATTTTGGGATCCTGTCATCCTGCGATATCCAAGCACGGGCGAATGGCCAGCCGGCGACATTGATACCAACGGCCCCGGTTGGTAGTCTTGCCGGTCTCCAACTCGGCCATGATGTCTCGCCGATCGAACGAAATACGCACGAAGAAGCTAACTCGCTTAGCTGTGCATCCGTGGTCGTTCCTCGCCCCGCAAGATGATCGCCGCTTCGGCGGCCGCCAATTCATCGAGCCGGGCCAGAACAGCTTCTTCCGCCGCGAAATCTTTCGCCAACCTGGTGTAGGTTGTGTGGTGACGGGCCTCCGATTCGAACAGCGAGCGATAGAACTCCGCCAGCTCCGCGTCCTGTACGTGCTCTGATAGCACGTGAAATCGCTCGCATGAGCGGGCTTCAATCAAACCTGCCACCAGGAGCCGATCGACAGCCCGTTGGGGCTCCTGCTTTCGCACAAGATCATTCAACTCGCGGCCATACGCAGAGGGCGTCAAGCGTCGGAACCGAATGCCGCGCTTGGCCAATAGGTCGAGCACCATGTGAAAATGCTCCAGCTCTTCATTGACAATATCCGTCATCGCGCGGCACAGCTCGACGTTTTCCACGTACGCAAAGATGAGATTGAGCGCCGTGCCGGCCGCTTTCTTTTCACAGTGCGCGTGGTCGATGAGGATCGCCGGTAGGTCTCGATCGACCTGTTCCAACCAGCGAGCCGGCGTTTCACATTGAAGATGCAGCATTTCTTACTTGGTATCGGAATTCGCAATAGTTTCACGCCAACGTGGCATCAGCCAAAGTCTAGCAACTTCAGCTGCGCATGTTTGCCCAATATCCTCCGCGTGCGTGGTCAAAATTGGCTTCTTGGCCCATCTGATCGGTGTTGAATCGGCCGTTGTTGTATACTTCGTTGCCCATCACCCACGTTCGCACGGGCCAGCCGGTCAGATGTTCGCCGTGCCAAGGACTCCAACCACATTTGGAGATTTGTTCCTCGTTTCGCACCTCGTGCGTCCGCTGCAAATCCACCAGCACGAGGTCGGCATCGTAGCCGACTTCGATGCGGCCTTTGCCGACGATATCCCACACGCGCGTCGGGGCCTCGCACATCCAGTGCACGACCTGCTCCAGCGTGCAGCGGCCCCGGTTCACTTCATTCAGCATTAGGGCCAGCGAATTCTCAACCGCCGGCACACCCGAGGGCGAATCAGGATAGGGCCGCCGCTTTTCTTCAAGCGTGTGCGGCGCATGGTCCGTCGCGATAACTTGCAGCCGGCCGTCAGCCAAGGCGTGCCATAGTTGGGCACTGTCCTCTCGCATTTTCAGCGAGGGATTCATCTGCACCAACGTGCCAAGCCGAACATAGTCCTCAACATTGAACAAGAGATGGTGGAGACACGCTTCACCCGTGATCAAACCACGATGATCGGCGAGCAGTTGCGTCTCGGCACCCGTGGAAACGTGCAACACGTGAAATCGGTGCCGATGGCGATACGCCAGGTCGATCGCTCGCCGCGTGGCGATCAGTGCAGCCTGGTGATCGCGAATCCGCGAGTGATCGGCAACGTCGTGCGTGCCAGTCAGCTTCGCGGCGTTGGCTCGCACGGTGGTTTCGTCCTCACAGTGCGCCGTGATCGGGAGCGAGGTTTCTGCAAAAATCCGTTCCAAGGCATCTTGTTCATCGACGAGCAAATTGCCCGTGCTCGAACCAATAAAAATCTTGATGCCTGGCGTGCGGTGGGCATTTTTCAACTCCGCGATGTTGTCGGTCGTCGCCCCGATGTAAAAGCCGTAGTTGACGAGCGATTTCGTGGCCGCGAGTGAAAGTTTTTCCTCGAGGCGAGCCTGCGAAATCGTCGGCGGTACTGTGTTGGGCATCTCCAGAAACGTGGTGATGCCGCCCTTCGCACACGCTCGGCTCGCGATCGCCAGATCTTCTTTGTGCGTCAGTCCCGGTTCGCGAAAGTGGACCTGGTCGTCAATGACACCCGGCAATAGGTGAAAACTTGAAGCGTCCACAACCTCGTCGACCTTTAGTTGCGTGGCCGGGTTGATATCGGCAATTTGCCCTCCTTCGATAACCACCGAAGCAGATTGAACGCCATCGGGCAGCACGACGTGCGCGTTTTTGATCAGCGTGCGCATGTGCCCAATGTAGCACGCGCGTGGCGGCTGGCACACTGCTTTGCATGGGGTCCAGTGACCGTGAATCGCCTCGAGTGTCGGGCTGCCGTGTGTACGCGGTGTCGGCCAAGCGCCAAGCGGAATGCGTCGACGACCACGGGCGATCATGGTCGCTCAAATTGGAACCGCTGGACGGACGGACGCTACAGGGGAAAAGCTCGTCCGCAACGTGTCCACGACGCGGCGTAACACACACGTTGTCAGCGTACCACTTCGCCGCCTATTATGTGGTATAAGGTACTTATTCCTGTCGGCGGTGTCGGCAGATTATCAACCCTGAACCTGCCGGCCAATTGATTGTCATTCTCGCTGACGAGGGGCGCGTTGCAGACATAGAGTACGTCCCTAAACCACTTTCCGTCGCTTACGCTCATTTGCTTTGACCGCCGTCTCTAACAAAACCGACTTGCTCGATTCAGTGCTTTCCGAGCGAATCCTTCTGCTAGATGGCGCGATGGGTACGCAAATCCAGGCGCTGGGCCTGGACGAAGGGGGCGTCCGCGGCGAGCGGTTTGCCTCGCATCACAAAGACCTCAAAAACTTTGCTGATATTCTTTGCCTTACTCACCCGGACGAAGTCACCGGAATCCATCGCAATTACTTGGCAGCCGGGGCCGACATCGTTGAAACCAATACATTCGGCGCCAGTCCCATCGGCATGGCAGAGTTCGAACTGCCGCCCGAACTTGTCCGCGCGATCAACGCCGCAGCCGTCCAAGTGGCCCGACAGGCGTGCGACGAGTTCAACGATCGCACGCCCGATCAGCCGCGGTTCGTCGCCGGCTCGATCGGCCCCACCACCAAGCAAACCGCCATTAGCACGAAGGTCGAAGACGCCAGCTACCGCGGCGTCACGTTCGACCAGATGGCCGATTCGTATTACCAACAGGTTGCCGCACTCGTGGAAGCGGGCGTGGATCTCCTGCTGCCGGAGACGGTGATCGACACGCTCAACCTCAAAGCGTGCCTTTTCGCAATCGCGCGACTACTTCGAAGAGCGCGACGTCCGCATCCCCGTCATGATCTCTGGCACGTTCGACAAAGGTGGGGCGACGTTTGTCTCCGGCCAGGAGGTCGAAGCGTTCTGGAACGCGATCGCCCACTTTCCGATGTTGTCCGTCGGCATGAACTGCGCCCTCGGCCCGGAACTCATGCGGCCGCATCTGGAAACATTGCAGCAAGTTTCATCGCGCTGGATCAGTTGTCATCCCAACGCCGGCCTGCCAAACGAAATGGGGCAGTACGACCTCGGCCCGCTTGAGATGGCCCGCATGATCGGCGAATTTGCCGAGCGCGGTTGGGTAAACATTGTCGGCGGTTGCTGCGGCACGACTCCGGAGCACATTCGTGCGATGGCCGAAGCCGTAAGCGGTGTTAAGCCGCACCGGCGCTCGGTGCCGTCACATTATCTGCGGCTAAGCGGCACGCGTCCGCTCACGTTGCGACCGGACAGCAACTTCCTCATGATTGGCGAGCGAACGAATGTCACGGGCTCCCGCAAGTTCGCCCGATTGGTTAAGGAAGAAAATTACGAAGAGGCGGTTGAAATTGCCCGGTCGCAGGTGGAAGGTGGCGCGAACGTCATCGACGTCAACATGGACGAAGCCCTTCTCGACAGCGAAACCGTGATGACCAAGTATCTGCGGCTCATCGCGGGCGAACACGATGTGGCCGCCGTACCGACGATGGTCGATAGCAGCAAGTGGTCCGTGATCGAATCGGGACTCAAAACGCTGCAAGGCAAACCAATTGTCAACTCAATCAGCCTCAAAGATGGCGAAGCAGAATTTCTCCGTCGTGCGAAGCTCTGCCGGTGGTACGGTACGGCCGTTGTCGTTATGGCGTTCGACGAACAAGGGCAGGCAGTCACGCTCGACGACAAAGTTCGAATTTGCAAGCGAGCGTATACGCTGCTCACGGATCAAGTCGGCTTTCCGGCCGAGGACATCATCTTCGACCCCAATATCCTAACCGTCGCCACAGGTATCGAGGAGCACAACAATTACGCCGTCGATTACATCGAGTCGATTCCGAAGATCAAGGCCGCGTGCCCCGGCGTGCACATCTCGGGCGGTGTTTCGAACGTCTCGTTTTCGTTCCGGGGCAACGACGCTGTCCGCGAGGCCATCCACGCAGTCTTTCTGTACCATGCCATCCGTGCCGGCCTCGACATGGGCATCGTCAACGCCGGCCAGCTCGCGGTCTATGAAGATATCGAGCCGCGGCTGAAGGAGCTGGTAGAAGACGTAATCCTTAATCGCCGGTCGGACGCGACCGAACGGCTGGTTGAGTACGCCGACACCATTAAAGGACAGGGTAGCGCAACCGCTGAAGTCGACGAAGCCTGGCGGAACGAGCCAGTTGAAGAGCGCCTCAAACATGCCCTCTTAAAGGGAATCGTCAAATACATCGACGAGGATACAGAAGAGGCCCGGCAAAAATATCCGAGCTGCCTCGCGATCATCGAAGGCCCGCTGATGGACGGCATGAGCATCGTGGGCGACCTGTTCGGCGCCGGCAAAATGTTTTTGCCGCAGGTGGTGAAATCCGCCCGCGTGATGAAAAAGTCCGTTGCCTATCTCACGCCTTTCATGGAAGCCGAAAAGGCCGCGAGCGGCGCAGCACACCAGGCCCGCGCGCAAAGTGCTGCTGGCCACCGTGAAGGGCGACGTCCACGACATCGGCAAAAACATCGTCGGCGTCGTGCTCGGCTGCAACAACTTTCAGGTGATCGACTTTGGCGTGATGGTGCCGTGCGAAACGATTTTGGAAACGCGCCCGCGAGGAAAGCGTAGACATCATCGGCCTGTCCGGCCTGATCACGCCGAGCCTCGACGAGATGGTCCACGTCGGCCGCGAAATGCAGCGTAGTGGATTCAGCCTGCCGCTGTTGATTGGTGGTGCGACCACCAGCGCAAAGCACACCGCCGTGAAAATCGCCCCTAGCTATTCGGCGGAAGTGATTCACGTGCTCGATGCGTCTCGGTCGGTCGGCGTCGTCGAAAAGCTGATCAATCCAGAAGCCCGGCCGAAACTCGACGCCGAGAACCGCGAACTGCAAAAGCAACTGGTCGCGTCGCATGCGAAGCGACAGGAAGCGAAGCTCGTGCCGTACGCCGAAGCGCTCGCCAAGCGTTTTCAAACTGACTGGGCTACGATCGACATTCCCAAGCCCGAGTTCATCGGCACGCGCGTGCTCGATGAGTTTCCACTCGCCACACTCCGCGACTTTATCGATTGGTCGCCGTTCTTTATTACATGGGAGCTTAAGGGCAAGTATCCGCGCATTTTCGACGATCCGCAGCTTGGTGAGGCGGCGCGAAAACTGTTCGACGATGCGAACGAACTGCTCGACCGAATCATTGCCGAAAAACTTCTCACGGCCCGTGGCGTGTTTGGCTTCTGGCCGGCCGCGAGTGAAGGCGACGACATTCTCGTTTACTCGGATGAATCTCGACGCGAAGAACGGTGCCGGTTTCACGCGCTGCGGCAGCAGTGGGAACGCAAGGGGCAGACGGCGTTTTATTCGCTGGCGGATTTCATCGCGCCGGTCGAGAGCGGCCGGGCGGATTACATCGGCGCATTCGCCGTCACAGCCGGGCTTGGCGCCGATGAGTTGGCCAGGAGTTTCGACCGGCAGCACGACGACTACAACTCGATCATGGTGAAAGCCTTGGCCGACCGGTTGGCCGAGGCGTTTGCCGAGTATTTGCACCTTGAAGTGCGGCATTCTGGCTGGAACTATGGCGCTGATGAACAGCTTACATACGAGGAGTTGATCGCTGAAAAGTACCGCGGCATCCGCCCCGCGCCGGGCTACCCTGCGCAGCCGGATCACACGGAAAAGCGCACGCTGTTCCGACTGCTCGATGCCGAGCGGGCGACCGGGATTCAATTGACCGAAAGCTTCGCGATGCATCCGGCCGCCAGTGTTTCGGGGTTGTACTTCGCCCATCCAGAATCGCGTTACTTCGCTATCGACCGTGTCACCCGCGACCAGATCGACGACTACGCCCGCCGCAAAGGCATGACCATCGCAGAAATCGAGCGCTGGCTGGCGCCGAATCTTGGCTACGAGCCGTAATGAAAATTCATGAGCCTTCAGCCACAGAATCCACGGGGACACGGGATTCGGTAGAATTCGACAACAATCTCCCTCCGTGCTCTCTGTGACCTCTGTGGTTAAATACTCCAGCGTTATAGCGAGCGGACTATGAACATTGTCTGCGCGTGAGTCCAGCAATGAGTAAAGCGAAGCGGAAATCGTGGTGCGAGAAATTAAAGGACAGCAAGGGCCATCCCACGGTGGCCAAGATCGATAGTACGAAATCTAAGCGCTGGGGTGAAGGAACGTTTGTGATTCCCGCGCCGCTCGAGGTCGACGCACTGATGAAGAAAGTGCGCCGCGGCAAGCTTACAACCATCGACGCGATTCGCAAAACAATCGCCAAAAAGCACGGTACAACCACCGCCTGCCCGATGACGACCGGCATTTTCGCCTGGATTGCCGCCCACGCTGCCGACGAGGACGAACAGGCCGGCCGCTCGCGGATTACGCCCTACTGGCGAACGCTCAAAACGGGCGGTGAATTGAATCCCAAGTCCCCCGGCGGAATCAAAAACTTGCGGGCCCGCCTCGCTGCCGAAGGGCATCGCGTCGTCAAGAAGGTAGTCGCTACTTCGTTCGCGACTTTGAACGGGCTGTGATGGAGCCGAAGCCGTAGAGGTTACGCTTGCCGGCGCTTTCTCTCAGCCGTCGTCTCAAAATTATACCGCCGTCTCGGACTGAGACGGCATCGGTCATAAATCAACGCTATCGATATACAGTCATTACAGTAGCTTCCGCTATTTTTTGCGGTATTTCCTACGCGTTTTGTAGCTCCAGTGTTTCGATCTGTTAGTCGCTCTCTTTGGCACGTTCCTTGCTCAAGAGACCGTCGTTGAAAACGCTGTGGCTGTAGCCCTCACACCCCTTACCAACAGGAACGGAAAAGTTGGTTCTCTCTTGCGTCTCCGTTAGGTCGTTCCGACGACCCTGCAGCAGTCGGATTGGCCCCCGGCTGCTGCAGTTTCCTTCCGCAAACGAGCTCGTCGGCTTGCTAGAAAATGGGATTTGGCCGCTTGTTGCCGCCTGCCCATTGGCTTGCCTGCGCACGTGCCCGTTACCTTGCAGTTGGCAAATAACCGAGGCAAATTGGATCTATTGCAGAAAGGAAACTTAATGCCTGCGACGACTGAGTGCGAAATGGACGAATCCAAGCTTGCTGATTTCACCGATCGGCTCGTGCAAATCATCAACAATGGTGCGCTGAATCTCATGATTGGGATCGGACATCGGACACGATTGTTCGATACGCTCGCCGAACTGCCACCATCAACAATCGTCGAAATCGCGAGACATGCGGGACTCAATGAACGCTATGTTCGCGAATGGCTTGGCGCCATGGTGACAGGACGGATCGTGAACTTCGATCCGGACGAAGAGACGTATGAACTTCCAGTAGAGCACGCAGCATGTTTGACTCGTGGCGCGGTGCCGGTGAACTTCGCTGCGACCATGCAATGGATGGCCGTGCTCGGCAGCGTTGAGGACCAAATCGTGGAATGCTTCCACCATGGCGGCGGTGTTCATTACGAAGCTTTTCATCGTTTCCACGAGGTAATGGCTGAGGAAAGTGCCCAGACTGTGGTCGCCGCGCTCACTGATCATATAATCCCACTCGCCGACGGTCTCATGGATAAACTCGCCCATGGCATCGATGTACTCGATGTGGGCTGCGGTAGCGGCCGTGCGGCATGCCGCCTGGCGGCCGAATTCCCCAATAGTCGCTTCGTAGGGTATGACTTCTGCGAAGATGCCATCGACAGTGCGAGCGCCGAGGCAGAGCGGCTCGGACTCAATAACATCCGTTTCGAACGTCGCGATGTGGCGCAGCTCGGCGACCGGGAAGAGTTCGACTTGGTTACGGCATTCGACGCGATTCACGACCAGGCAAAACCGGACGTTGTGTTGCGCGAGATTGTCGCTTCATTGCGGCCAGGCGGTACATTCCTTATGCAGGACATCCTGGCCTCCAGCCAACTCGAAAACAACCTCGACAATCCGCTTGCTCCGCTGTTGTATTCCATCTCCACGATGCACTGCATGACCGTTTCACTTGCCCAAGGCGGCGCCGGGTTGGGAACCTGCTGGGGTCGCGAACTTGCTGAGAAAATGCTTCGTGATGCTGGCTTGCATGATATCACGGTTGAAAAGCTTCCGCATGACGACATGAATTACTATTACCTTGCCAAGAAGCCGGCCTAAACGGCGGCGGCGAAAGCTCAGCCAGACGTAAGTCGACGAATACGCGGAATCGGCGTCACACGTCGAACTTTATTCCCTGCGCGAGCGGCAAATCATCGGAATAGTTGACCGTGCTTGTTACGCGGCGCATGTAGGCCTTCCATGAATCGCTGCCCGATTCGCGGCCGCCGCCGGTGTCCTTCTCGCCGCCGAACGCGCCGCCGATTTCCGCGCCGCTCGTACCAACGTTCACATTCGCGATGCCGCAATCCGAACCCGCCGCCGACGTGAATAGCTCAGCCTCCAACACGTTGCGCGTCACAATCGCGGAGGACAAGCCTTGCGGTACGTTGTTGTGAATGCGAATCGCTTCCTCAATATCGCGGTAGCGCATGAAATAAAGGATCGGTGCAAAGGTCTCCTGCTGAATGATCAGGGCATCCGCGGAAATCTCGACCACCGCTGGCCGCACATAGTATCCACCAGCCGGCACGCCTTCCGTCACTCGCTCGCCACCATGCACTTTACCGCCTTGATCTATAGCAGTTGCCAGAGCGGCTTGCATCGCGTCGAACGCACGATTATCGATCAGCGGTCCTACAAGCACGCCTTCACGCGTCGGATCGCCAACAATCAGCCGCTCATAAACCGCGATGATGCGATCCCGCAGCTCATCCGCAATGGATTCGTGCACAATCAATCGCCGCAGCGTGGTGCAACGCTGGCCACATGTTCCAGCCGCCGCGAAAACGATCGAACGTACCGCCAGTTTTAAGTCGGCGGACGGAGCAACCACCATACCGTTGTTTCCACCAAGTTCAAGCAGCGAACGACCAAGCCTTTTTGCGACTATCTGGGCGACAGCGCGGCCCATTGGCACGCTTCCGGTTGCTGAAATGAGCGGCAGTTGCGGCGACGCGGCAAGCAGCTTCGCCCACTTCGCGTCCGCCGATCACTACCGTCGAGAGCCCCGAACACAGCACCTTGGCATCCCTAATGCAGCGTTCAACGATTTGTTGGCACGCGATTGCGCTCAACGGTGCTTTTTCCGACGGTTTCCACACGATCGGATCGCCGCACGCGAGGCCGATCATGGCGTTCCATGCCCACACGGCCACAGGAAAATTAAACGCCGAGATTACGCCCATCGGTCCCAACGGATGCCAATACTCAGTAAGCCGATGCCCCGGTCGTTCACTCGCAATTGTCTTACCGTACAATTGCCGGCTGAGCCCGACGGCGAAATCGCAAATATCGATCACCTCCTGTACTTCGCCGCGCGCCTCTGGCAGTATCTTGCCGACCTCCCAAGCAATAAGTGTCGCCAACTCGTTTTGTCGCTCGCGAAAAGCATTGCCGATCCGCCGGACTAATTCACCACGAACCGGTGCGGGCGTGTCACGCCATTCGGGAAAAGTGCGGACGGCCCTGGAAATTGCCCAATTGGCTTGCTCGATTGTTGTCGTAACGACCACTGCCAACGTACTGCCATCGATCGGAGAGCGCACCTTCAGCGGAGGTCCTTCCTCCTCGGTAGTTGGACCAAAACTTGGTTGCGGAAAAGCCTCGTCGACTCGCAGCGTTTTCAGCGCGCGTTCCAAATCGGCATTCATCGATCAATCTTCCTCGCCTAGTACACCTGCACTGAACTTTGTCGCCATTTGCGACTCGTAGTACTCACCGAAGCGATTGGCCAGGAAATCTTCCAATGCGACCTGTTCTTGTCGCACGAGCCCACGCCTCGGCAGGCTTCCCGCTACATGCAAGTCGAGGACGGCGCAAACGCCAGCAGCGGTCGTAATCTGAATCGCACTCCACATTTCATCGCCGACCTGCTGGTGATAAATTTTACGAGCGTCGCTTTTCTGGACCAGCAGCCCTTTTCGCCAGCCGGTGACTGTGCAGAATGTCACAACGACATCTTGAAATGTTACCGGCACACTGCGCTCCAGAAGTTCCTTGAATTGTTCGCGATGCTCCCCCAACCGCAGCTCATCAATGAGCATCTTCATTTGATCGCGATGCCCTACGTAACGAACGGTCTTGTAATTCAACTCGCGTACCGTTCCCGCCAGCGTGTCGCACAACGTGCCCAAGCCACCGCTGGTGTTGAACGCCTCGTACCGCACGCCGTCGAGCGAAAAATGTTCTAGTCCTTCGAGGGGCAAAAGGTCGATTCTTCGCCCCCCATGAATCGCTTCGCACGGATTGCAGTATTCGTTGATCAAGCCGTCGGTCGACCACGTAAGATTGTATTTCAGCTCGCCCGTTGGAAACTGGGGAGAGCGCCGACCCGCATCTTCACTGTTTCGATTCGCTCGAACCAGTTGATCAAATTGTTGGCGACGATCGAAATAAAGCCAGGTGCCAAACCACACTGCGGCATGAAGATTTGCCCCTCGGCCGCACTTTCCGCAATGGCTGCCACGGCGTCGCTTGTGGCGACATCCTCCGTCAGATCGAAATAGCTAGCACCGCTGGTTAGCGCGGCTCGCGCCACCTCGGGATTGTGATGAAAGCTAAGTGCAGACAGAACCGTGTCGCGGCCTTCCAAAGCCGACTCTAGATCAGACGCATTCGTCGCATCTACGTGGCGGACTTCGGCGCCGGTAAGCTTTGCGATACGTTGCAACGCGGAATCGCTCACGTCGCCCACCAGCACGTCGTAGTCGCCCGAGTCCACTAAAAACCGGGCGATCATGCGGCCAATTTTTCCGGCGCCCAAAACCAATACACGATGCATAGACGAAGGAATGGTTGGAGGATACGGTTGAGGTCAGTTGATATTCGCGGCCTGCAAAAAGCAGCCAAGCCACAGTATAATTGATAAACGAACGTTTATCTGCGCCACGTATTCGCCGTATAGCCGAGGCCCAACCATGTCCGTCACCTACGATGCTCTCTCCGACGAAACAAGCCAATTCGAATGGAAGAATCAGCCACTCGCTGCACGGTGGGTCACACGCGTGATTGATGCGCTGGCTGCGCAGTCCGGTGATCCAGAAGCTTGTGCATGAACTTCACGACTACACGGGCACGCGGCTCCGAGATTGGGTTGATCACCTGACACTGTGCGATGCTGACTCACTTGGCCTCATCGGCGAGCTTGCTGATGTGGGGTATCACTCAGAACAGCAATCCGATCGTACTGTTTGGCGACATACCTTGGGCATGTTTCCGCCTGTCGTGGTTCACGATGGACAAACGGGCTTGGCCTTGCGCTGCGACTCTGTCGAAGCTTGTGTGTTTGCACTGCCGCCGGCACTCGGACTGAAGCCCGTTGATGCCGAACAAGTTATCGGTCCACGCGGCTGCGTCTACCGTCATGTGTTACTGGACGATCATCGCGAAGCCGCCTTATGGGCGGTGGAGCGCCACGGTTACCACGAGTTCGGCTGTCCCAATAATACGCCGCAACAAATTGTCGCGGCGGCCAAGCATCTGCAGGCGTTTCGCAATCGCCGGCGAAGCTTCCCCACATTCGACGAGGGATTCGCCGAATCGCAAAAACTGTTCAAATCGGCGGCCGATGATCTCGGAACCGATTGGGCATGCGACCTGTTCTTTACTGCCGAACGCGAGTATTGGCAAAGCCGCAACCATGCCGGCGCCGTCCAGTACGAGCGTCAGAACCGGCTTGGACTCGGCTGGGCCAACCACGACCACCACACGTATCGATCTAGCCGTGCAGCGTTTCCACATTTAATTGCTACACTTGAATTGATGGGCTTCCACTGCCGCGAGCGTTTCTACGCCGGGCGCGAAGCCGGCTGGGGCGCCGAAGTTATCGAGCAGCCGCATGCGCACGTCGTAATCTTTGCGGATGTGGACCTTTCCCCCGAAGAAGTTGCAGGCGACTTCGCCCACCAGCCGCTTCCCGAGCGCGACCACTTGGGCACGGTTGGCCTGTGGTGCGAACTGCACGGTGAGGCTTTTTTGGAAGCCGGCATGCACCATCTCGAATGCCAATTCGATTTCGACGCTGCCCGCGAACAACTTGCCGCCGCCGGTGTGGAAACAATGGCGCCCTTTACGTATTTCCCGCATCTCAAGCAGGCATTTACGAAGGGCGAGATCTGGCCGGTCGACCCGAAACGGATCGAGCAATTGCTGCGCGAACGCCTGATTACGCCTGAGCAGTCCGACCGCTTCCGCCATGAGGGAGCGCTGGGCTCGCACCTCGAGATCCTCGAGCGCAACGACGGCTACAAAGGCTTCAACCAAACCGGCATCAGCGAAATCATCACCCGCACGGATCCGCGCCGCGTAGAAATTCGGGCATAATGGAAGTAGTCACACCCCGCGTGCCGTTAACCGAAGCGATCCGCAATAGCTCGACTATGGCTGTAAATCAATCCAGCGATGCAGTTTTATCTATCCCTCGCGACTGGCTCGAGGAATTCGAAGCCGCATCGCGCCGGCCGCTTGCCGAGCGTTTCCGCTATGCCTTCATTAAAACGTATAAGCCGGTGATGGATGATGCCTCATATCGTGCATTCGATACAACTGCTGATTATCGGCAATGGTGCGAACGGAACTTACCAGTTTGGCTAGGCTATGGGCGCGTTTGAGTATCGCCAGGCAGAAGAAATCCGTGACGCCTTTGCGAGACATGGTGTTCGCTACCTGTTCCTGGGCAAGTCGGGAGCGATACTGCTAGGATTCCCCGACACAACGCAAGATGCGGATGTCTTTCTTGAAAAAACGCCCCAAAATTGCCTCAACGCTGTTGCTGCTTTGCGCGATCTTGGATTCACGTTAACCGACACACAGGCAGCCGAAATAGCTCGCGGAAAGGATTTTGTACAGCTTAAGAGCGGTCCGTTTGACATCGATCTAGTCTTCGCTCCGGACGGCATTGAGCGATTCGATGATGCTTGGAAGCGCTATGTTGACGTAGAGGGTTTTCCAGTCTGCCATATCGACGACATCATTGCCAGCAAAGTGGCATCTGGTCGGGCAAAGGATCAAGAATCCCTCCCCCGCTTGCGCACCTTTCGCGAATATTGGTTACACAATCGCTAGCGCCGGCACTCAATTCCGGCATGCCAACCTTGGAAACGCAGGTTATCGCTTTGATCCGGATTACCCAGAAATGCCGCATCCGCGAGGTGCAGGTTACCGATCCAGAGAATCTGATATCCAGCCCGCAGCGCCCAGCACTTATTCAGTCGGCATACGCCGGTGATCGACGCTTCGGAAACGTAAGAAATTTCCGAAAGGTCGCGGGCATCGTTATTAACGATGCTCGACGTATCGGTGCGACCAGCACCCGTTCCATCGAGGCTTCGCGTATTGTCGGCGAACGTCTGCGTCGTATAGACGCCCATCACGTTGCTGTATTTGATCTGGTTGTAATAGACGCCACCGTTGACGAATCCTTCAATGGCAAAGCGGTCATTGAGACGCACCGTATCGTGAAGCAAACCGATCTGGAATCCCATTAGGTTATTCCGCAAGTGAAATAGGTTCACTCGATCGGTCTCCCACGTAGGACCGATTGGATCGGTGACGAGGAGCAACGCGTCTGTCCGCGGGCCTGGCAGTGGCACTTGTCGTTCCTGATTGAGCGAGTCGTTGATTTCATCATCGAATTGGATGAACCGTACCCCAAAATAGGGCCGCCAAGTTGGATCGTAATTCGTCAGGAAATTAAGCTCACCCGAATTCATGTTCGACCGGTAGTGCAGGCTGCGCTGCTGGAACCCTTCCGGAAATGGTGAACCGGGTTCCGTGTCAGGGTCCGGGGGGATTACCAATGTACCGCTTATATCTGGCAAGGCCTGCTTGGGGAACACAATCGACGCGTTCCAGTCATTGATTCCCTCGTATACCGCTTGCACATCGTAGCCGACGCAGCGTGCGATCTGACTCGTGAACGAAATACGACCGCCAGGCCCGTAACTAAAGTTTTCCGTTGCAGGAAGCTCGACACCAATGCCGCCTTGAATCGGGTAACCCGGATCGCTCATGAACAACGTGAGCGCACCCAAATCGGTTTTTTCACGCGACATGACCATGCCATCGACGGTGATATGCCACCGCGGCCCGACTCTATAGTTGTCGCACATGCCCGGGCCAGTACGATACGGCGAACCGCCACAGCCCCACGGCCAATCGGTCGGGTGTCCGCCTCCATACGGTTTGACGTGGAGTTGACCGTTACTGTCGATGCAACCATCCTCTACAACCGGCGGCGTCAACTCTTCGATTGGCGCATCGCCGTCCAATAGTGGCTGTGTCAGCGTCGGTTGGGCTGAATTTGATGGGGTCCGTGCTCCTTGTGGATTAGTTTTCGTCATGGTCGGCGTTTGAATCGTCTGTGGCGGAACCGGTGGTGCGGGTTGCAAAGCCATCCACAACGGGTTCAAAAACGAATGCCTAGAACTGCTCGCCGCTGCTGAGTTTGATCCGCCGGTTGCGGCATTCGACTGGGCATTGATGGCCGGTCCTTGCCAAACGGCCGGTTCCAAAATCGAACTGGCGGATGGGTTATCGTTCGTTTCCGCCGCAGCCCTAGCGCACAGAAGGGCCGTAAGCACGACCGCGCCGATTGCTCTTGCTCGTGGTTTGTCGCCTTGCACGCCGGCTCCCCCCCAAATTCGCCGATGCTGCAGCACGCCATCCGGTGCATCGCAGCACGAGCCGAAACGGCAGGTCTGCCTATGCCAAACCTACCGCGCAGACCGGTTGTACCGTCCGTATGGGTTGAATCGGTTGTCACCGTCGTGCCGCACCACAACCCGCGTTGCGATTCGATTTCTTTGCGCAGAGTGCGCAGAGTGACAGTGCTAGTGCGGTTTGCATCTGCCGAGGGAACCAAAGGCTGACCGCTAGCAATTGCGATCTCGATATTTCGGGCAGCTTGAATTCAAAGGGGATTACCGCGACTTCAGTCCGAACGAGAATCACGGACTGAAGTCCGTGCCACGAGGTTGCTGAGCAAGAATCGCAAAACTCCCCCACTGGATTTTGCGCTCCTTGCCTCTTTGTGCGGGATCACTGGTACAGGTGCGCAAAATTCCTCCTGGGGTTTTTGCGCACCTGTCGCGAATAGGACACACCGCCGATGCGCAGCGGGGTGAGTGCGCACGGCGAACCGGCTGCCCAGGGGCGACTGGTCAGTGGATGGTTCTTCCGGGTTTTCAAAGAGCGAGTGCAATGATGTGACGCGAAGCATAGCAGGTATTTATACAGATGTCCAGTATTAGTTTCGGCCAGTCTGCGAAATGGTCGCGACTCAGGGATGCGGGATGGGGCCGCACGGCGCGGCCGGGAGGCTGGGGGCAGGGACGAGTTGCGAGGAACGAGTTACGAGGAGCGAGGAGCGAGGGCGCGGGAAGGCACTCGCCGCGGCGAGTGGCACCGGGCGAATCCACGGCCATTCCCCGGCACCAATAGATTCCCCACAATGGAAGTGTTGCCACAAAAAGGAGTACCAAGACCTGGTGAATGAAATCCTGGGACTATAAATATACCAGGGCCTTGTCCTGCCAAATCACCTGATCTTGTCATCGTAGGACCAGCAAATCCAGGTGGGAATCCGGCCGTGTGGTTTCCGTAGGATAATCGCATACGTCGCACTGTGGCTGTGCCTCAAAACCTCGTCGAGGTCGTCGACCAGTTGACCAATGGATACTCTTATCAACCAAGGTCTTGCATTTAGGATAGAGCCATGAGCGGTTTCACTGAATCGAGCGATAAAGATAATCCCGCTTTAGCCTATTATGCAAAGGCGATTAACGCATTTGACCAAGGAGACCATGAATACTCTGAGGAGCTTTGCCGGAAAGCGGCCAAGCTTTATGAACGGGCAGGCAAAGACGAAGTATCAGAAGTATACATCCAGTTAGGGTTGATCGCGTACTGGCGAGGAGATTTCGACGCTGCCGACGAGTCGTATCTGAAAGCACTTGAAATCGAAGAGAGAAATGGTGATGAACACAGCGCGGCAAGAACCTACCACTATTTGAGCGCTGTCGCTAACGGTCACCGGGACTACGAGTCTGCAGAGAAGTGGTTGTGGAAATCGCTTCGCATCAGGAAAAAGCTGGGCGACGACATCGGTGCAGCGGAAAGTTATCACCAGTTGGGATTGGTCGCGTACGGGCGAGGAGACCTCGACACTGCCGAGCATTGGTATCGGAAATCGCTTGAAATCGAGGTGAGAAATGGTAATGAACATGGCGCGGCGATTACCTACAACAATATGAGCGCTGTCGCCAATAGTCGCGGGGACTACGAGTCGGCAGAGAAGTGGTTGTGGAAATCGATTCACATCAAGGGAAAGGAAGGCGACGACCGCGGTGCAGCGGCCAGTTATCACCAGTTGGGTGTTGTCGCCTGGACGCGTCACGACCTCGACGCAGCAGAGCAGTGGTATTTCAAATCTCTAGAAATTAGTGAGAAGCTAAATGACGAAATCAGTATGGCGCAGGCGTACTGTAACCTAGGAGATGTCGCCAAGGACCAAGACGACAATGAGGCTGCTGAGGAGTGGCTTCGAAAAGCACTGCAAATTTTTGGAAAAAAGGGCGATGCGAACAATATAATCCATCTAGGCGAGATTGCTCAGAAGCGATGTGGCTTTGGAGACGCTGAGAAGCTATACCGGAAGGCGCTCGAGATCTTAAAGAAGCGTGGGAATGATGAGCTGGAGGCGAATTGCTATACGGGTTTGGGTTTCCTTGCCTGTCAGCAGTGCGATTACGAGGCCTCCAAAAGGTGGTATGAAAAAGCATTAGAGATACATGAGAAGCGCGGCGCCATGGATCGCGCAGCGAAGATCTGCACTAGCCTAGGCAATCTCTGATTAGTAAAGATCGCCGGGCAACAACGTGATTTTGCTGCTGCAACAAAGTGGTTTCGAAAAGCACTCGAAATCGACAATAACGCCAAGTGGTGGGACTGGCTCATCCTCTATGCCCGGTTGTGGCGTTACAAGTTTCTTAGCCTCTTCTCGAAGTAGTGTGAGGTGGACCGTATCGCCGAAGTGGCCAGTGGCACCGGGCGCGCCACCCTAGCAGAAGTAGCGGCCGATTCCTAAAAGAAGTTTATCGCGTTACGTGGTTCGTTGGAGAAGTACCTGCGGAACGGATGGGAAACGTCGTTTGTTGCGAGAGTTTTTGAGAGGGTCGAATTTAAGTGCGCCCTTACAGGGCTTCGAAAATGTTGGGATCTACTTGAACCCAGGGCGGCGGTCGGGCTCGCGAGGCTCGCCTGGCCTTGCCCTGAGCTGTCGCAGCGCGCCCCCTTCGGGGCTGGGAACGAGCCAACGGATTACCGACCGGCCCTGGTGCAAGGGTTTTTGCAAATCGGGCCGCGGTGAGGTTAGTCCCACGCGTAGCGCTCGTCGAGTTCGATGCCGTACTTTTTGCAGATTTGGCGGAACTCGTCTTGGAATGAAACGTGGCGGTGATGATCGCGTTGGTTAGTAACGTAGCCGCGAAGATCGCCGAGTTGTGATTGGCCAATCGAGAATACACCGTAGCCGTTTTGCCAGGCGAAATCGGCATATCGATCGTGCTTCGTTTTGATCCACTTCGACGAGTCTTGCTTTATTTCTTGCACGAGCTTGCTGACGGAGATGGTCCGCGCGAGGGAGCACGCAATGTGGATGTGGTCGTCGGCGCCACCGATGGCGTGCGTTGGGCAATCGAGGGTTCGGCAGGAGGTGGCGAGGTATTTGAAGAGTTCCACTTCGATTGCGTTGTCGATCAACGGTTTGCGGAGATTAGTGCTGAAGACGATGTGGAGAAGGATGTTTGAGAGAGATTGGGCCATCGTATATCCCCCGAAGAACGGCGCACGAATACGGTGATTTGACAATCGGCCTGAAGGGCCGCGCTATGATAGCCCGGGACGAAGTCCTGGGTAAGCAGGTGAATTCGATAATGAAGCCCTGAAAGGGCGTGCTTGGCGACGTCGAGTTTTTGGAGACGATTTAGCGCGCCCTTACGGGGCTTTGCCACTCTACCAACATGAACCCAGGGCGGCGGCCATGCCCGCGACGCTCACATGGCCTTGCCCTGAGCTGTCGCAGCGCGCCCTACGGGGCGAAAACGTGAACCGCGCGGCGGGTAATCGAGGTTGTGGGGAATCGTCTCGCGTCGCCCTGGAAATTCGTTTCGCGCTACTTTCGCATTCATTCCGCAACTTTTCCGCGATCGGCGGTCGCGGCTTTATGATTAAAGCGCCTCGCACACCAAATCACCGACCTCGCTGGTGGTGTAACCCATTTTGCCGGCGGCTTGGCTTTCCATTTTGGTGCCGGTGACGTGCATGATGGCTTTCATCACGCGCGCTGCCGCTTTGGGTTCGTCGAGTTGGTCGAGCATCATGCTGACGGCGTTGATGGCGGCGATAGGGTTGATCTTGCCGGTGCCGGTGTACTTGGGGGCGCTGCCGCCCATCGGTTCGAACATGCTGGTGCCGTCGGGGAGCGGGTTGATGTTGCCGCCGGCCGCGACACCCATGCCGCCTTGGATGATGCCGGAGAGGTCGGTGATGATGTCGCCGAACATGTTCGTGGTGACGATCACGTCGTAGAACTCGGGGTTCTTGACGATCCACATGCAGCAGGCGTCGACGTGGTTGTAGTCGGTCTCGACGTCGGGGTATTCGGCGGCGACTTCCTGGAACGTGCGCCACCACAGATCGTGGCCGACCGTGAGAACGTTCGTTTTGGCGACGAGCGTGAGCTTCTTGCCCTTCACGTTGTTGCGCTTACGGGTGAGGTCGAAGGCGTAGCGGATGCAGCGTTCGCAGCCGCGGCGGGTGTAGATGGCTGTTTGCGTGGCCACCTCGTGCGGCGTGCCTTTGTGCATGAAGCCGCCGGCGCCGCAGTAGAGGTCTTCCGTGTTCTCGCGGACGACGAAGAAGTCGATGTCGTCGGGGCCTTTGTCTTTGAGGGGCGTTTCGACGCCGGGGAACAATTTTACGGGCCGCAGGTTGATGTACTGGTCGAGGCCGAAGCGGAGGTCGAGGAGCAGCTTGCGTTCGAGGATGCCGGGGGCGACGTCCGGGTGGCCGACCGCGCCGAGCAGAATCGCGTCGAACTTGCGGAGCTGGTCGAGGCCGTCGTCGGGCAGGACCTGCACCGGTTTTGAGCAAGCGGTCGCCGCCCCAATCGAAATTTGTTAGCTCAAACTGGACGTTTTCTAACTTGGCGACGGCTTTGAGAACCTTAACGCCCTCGGCGGCGACTTCGGGGCCGGTGCCGTCGCCGCCGATGACGGCGATTTTGTGCGCGTGACTCATGATGATTTCCAAGCCTTTTGAAGTTTGAAGAAGCGACATTTCACCACGACGGCACGACGGACACGACGATGGATTAACGTCGTGTTCGTTGTGCTGTCGTGGTTACCTTCTGTGGCCTTAAAGTTAGACGCCCGATTCTAGCAAACGAACGTACTGCATTGTAGCCGGCCAGCCATTGATCGGCTTTACGTGCAAACTCGGCGGGCCAATACGGCGATTGGCCGGCCGGCGATTTGTGTGGTGAGGAGCGTGGCGGCTTTGTCGCCATGGAGTTTCAAATTGCGGCGAAGCTTTTCGAGGTCCAGATCCACGCCGCGTTTTTTGATTTCTAGTTGGCCGATGTCCCGGGCGCGTAAGTGTTGGGCAAGCGGGCGGACGCGGAGCGGCAAGACATCGTCGACCTCGAAGCAGGCGAGAGCAGTATCGTCGATGGCTTGCGGGCCGGTGAGATACGTTGGGCCGGCACCGAGGGCGCTAAGGCGGTGCTCGGCGGCGAGCGCGCCGGTAAGCCGTGCGGCGATTACGGCGGGGTCAACGTCGAAGACAAAGCGGTCAGGCTTTGTGACTAGGGTGATTGGTTGGTTTGGTTGACCAGTGATTGTGCGGGGCGCCGCATGTCGCGGAAGGGGAAAGTCCCATTGTTCCTCGAAGACTCAGAAAACTTGGGACAGTCCTCGACAGCAGGATGGTTGCGCGGCGACGACCCGGATCGGTGGCCAGGTCTCCGTGCCAAGCGATCTGTTGGCGGCATTCGCGGTCGCGGCTGATCCATTCGAGCTCGCAGCGTTCGGCCCAATCGTCGGGAACCGCTGTTGCGGGCGCGAGTTTAATGGCGGCGTGCGGTAAACGCGCGAGCAAACGCTCGATTTCGTTGCGGTTGGGTTGGCACCATTCGAGGGAGGTCGTGCGGCGACCGGTGGGCCGGCGGTCGGGGTCGATGTGCCAAGCGTCGATTCCGTCGAAATCGAAATCGGCAACGTCGATGCAGCGCACGTCGACCTGTGAGTTGACCCGGGCAAAGTGGGCGGCGACTGGATCGCGGTCGATCCCGAGCGCTTTGCCGCAGTTGGCAAGCGCCATCAGGTCGCCGCCGATGCCACAGCAGAGATCGGCGATGGTTGGAGACGCCCCGGTTCGCGGTTGCTGAAAACGCGAGGCTTTGTAGCGGGCGACCCACTCGTCGGTCGCCTGTTCCAGTCCTAGCCGCGTAAAGAAGAGTTTTTCGGGATGCGTAAACTTTGCTGCCGCGCGGCGTCGGAGTTCGACTTGTTCAGCCAATAAATGGGTTTGTGAGGGTGAAAATCGCTTGCGCAGCTGGGCAATCGACGTATGCAGGGGTGCGGAATTTTCGGCAAGTTCCGTGAGAAGCACGTCAGCCTCGCTGCCCGTCAACCATTCGATGTCGGCATGCTCGCTACAAAAGGTCGTCATCGAAGGGTGTCGAAGCTACGGTGGCGAGAACGCCGAAAACGAGAATGATGGATTCCGTACGTGAGGCGTGTTAGCCTCAAGTGCCAGTCAATTAAATGTCAGGCTGAAGCCTGACCTACGAGATGGCCTCACGACCAGTCATCATAGCGTCTCTGCTTGGCGCGTCGGTAGGCGTTCCCTACCTCGCCTCCCATTCGCAGCTCACACAGACTGCCGCAAAACACCCGGCAGCGACCGCGGCCGCCGCGCCGGCTCAATCTGCGAACGTAGCCAAGGCGACGCCATTTCCGGTCGCCACCAGTCCATCGCCGGCAATTTCCGCCCCCGTTTCCCCGCCGGCTAATACGCCTGTTTCCGAGGGGGCGCAGATTCGCGTCCGTGGCGCAGGTATTACGCTTCGACGTTTCGAAAGAGTGGGTTTGTCGCAATTGGCCGCGCAAATCGGTCGGCCCGACCGATGTCGGTTTATTTGCCATACGCGTGCCGCTGGTGATGGGGACGCAAATGTCTGCACTCGCTGGAGCTCTCACGTACTATTTCAATGAACAGGGGCAGGTGGAGTTCATTTCGTTCAAGGGGAGTACAGGAGACACCACGCCTTTGGTGCAGTTCTTAACGCAGTCGTACCACTTTCAGCCCGTCGCTGCGCCGATCGGCGCAAAGGTCTTTCAGGTGCGTGACGATGACGGGCTCCATAGCGAGCTACGACTGCACCCGGAATCTGTTTTGCTTTCGAATACACCGCAGCAAAGTATTGCCGTGGAGTTGGAGTTTGCTAGGCCGGGATCGCCGCGAGTGCTGCCGCCGCATGGACCCATGCTAAAAATCCCACAAGTCGCGTCACCACCCGCTGCTGAGACGGCGAAGACCGCTGCCGACCCATCGTCGCAAGGTGCAACCTCCTCCGTTCATTCGGCCGCCAAGAGCTACTTCGGCCAGGTGCGCTATGCGACACCGGCTGAGGAAAGTCAGCTACAAAGAATGCGCTGGCCGGAATAGTCGCTTGCGGAGCGTCTACGTTGTTGGTTATGCGGCGGCGCTGGTCATGATTTGGGCGATGCCGACCCAAGATGGGTCGGCTATATTCGGCGCATGCCGACCGATGGATTGGAGATTATTCGCTGTCCGGCCGAGCTTCGTGGGCAAGCCCTGGCCGTCGTTCTGTGCGATCTCGCACCCAGTCAGCGTTGCGAAGTTGCGAAGCTTCTCTTAGATGCGAGCGCACCCGGCGAACTTGCCAAGGAACCTTTATTCATTGCTCGACGTGGCGAGCAACTATGCGGCGCGGCGTGGGGACAGCGACAGAGCGGAAATTTCGCCGTATTTTGGCCGCCGCAACTTGTTGCTGGCGAAGAGGCACCAACTGAGCGCTTACTGGCCGAAGCCGTCGTTCGCGAGCTGGACGTGACAAGAACGGACTTAGCTCAGTCTCTTTTGCTCGCGCCTGATACGGAAACGGTCACAGTCTTGCTACATGTTGGTTTCCGCCACCTGGCCGATTTGCTGTACCTTTCGTGCGAGGCGTCCCGGTTTCCGCTGGTGGAGCCAGATTCTTGCGAGGTTGATTTTGAAGCGTATGCCGAGTCCCAACGAGGCCGACTGGCGAGCTTAATTGAGCGGACGTACGAAGGCACGCTCGATTGCACGGCCCTCGATCGAGTCCGCGATATGGACGATGTTATCAACGGCTATCAGGCAACTGGTGTGTTTCAGCCGGAGAATTGGATGTTTGTGCAACGCAGGCCAAGATGTCGGCGTGTTGCTCATTGCGGACCATCCGCACGCGCGACACTGGGAATTAATGTACATGGGGCTGGTGCCTGAATATCGCGGCCGCGGTTGGGGCAGGCAGATTGCGCCTATACGCAATGGTTGGCACGCGGCGCTCGTGTCGAGCGGATTTTGGTGGCCGTCGACGCTGCAAATACGCCAGCGGCAGACACGTATCGCAGTACAGGGTTTGAAATCTGGGAGTTGCGCGGTGTACGTGCGGTTCCCGGCGAAATCGCACGGATAGGCGCGCTTACTTGCGAATGTGCTATGCATTATTGCAAAAAGTGCGGCAAACCATGTTTGGGTTGGCCAAGTATTCCTGAGCGGAACACGGCAAACACATTTTCCACTCCCGAATCGAACCAACGCAAAAAAAATTTCGCCAGCGCGAACAGTCGCAACCTCAACACAATCCGGCAGTTCGCGCACATCTGGCGACGAACATCGACAACCTTTCCCAACAACTCATCAAAGCCCCTTTGACAGCCGTGCTAGCAGGCGTAAAATCGTCGACTCGCAATCGAATGTTGTGCGACGAAAGACGGACAAATTCAGTTGCGGCGGGTTGCAAAAGAATAATCGCGGTGTGGCTTGGGCGGAGTTTGCTGTCGGAAACGGCGCAGCTCGCAGGCCGGCCTTTTCTCCAGTTTTGCGCAGGATTTTCTCCAGTGCTTGGCGGCACATGACGCCGTCGAATCGTTGCTACGAAGGCGGCGATGCGCTCGAGGTATGTCGCCGACGGAGCAAACAGGAAGTCGTCATGGAAGATTCCGAGGTCGCGGCGGCGTTGTCGACGCTACTGGCTGAAAGAATCGGCCAACAACGGTTTGACCTTTGGTTCACGCTGCAGGCGCAGCTGTGTGTCCGTGGCGCTACACTCACCGTTCGGGCGGCCAGCGCGTTTGTCCGCGATTGGTTGCGGACTCATTTTGCGGAGGATATTTGCCATTGCTGGTTGGCAACAATAGGCGGTGAGGGCAAAATCGATTTCGAAATTGATTCGGAGCTCGATCAGGTGGCACAAAGCCAAGCGAGCGCGGAGGTTACACGAACGAAATCGCAGTCCGGCGGTCTATGCCAGCGCAGCGGGCCACTTCCTTCTGCCCCCGATTCGACAGACGCCAAGGCCTGTCACTCGAGACGAGTGGCCGGTTTGGCGGGATTTGTCGTCGGCTCCAGCAATGAATATGCGTTTCGCGCGGCCGAATTGACGGCCCGCGGCAGGCAACAAGCGTCGCCGATACTGTTTTGTGGGCCGACCGGCGTCGGAAAAACGCATTTGCTGCGAGCCATTCAACAGGAATATCGCCGACATCATTCCCGAGCGACGGCACTGTATTTGACGGCTGAACAGTTTACCACAAATTTCATCGAAGCTCTTCGCGGGAGTGGATTGCCGAGCTTCCGCCAAAAATGCCGCGGCGCACAGCTTCTTGCGATTGACGACCTTCAGTTTTTTACGGGCAAGCGGCGAACGCTCGAAGAGTTGCTGTACACGCTCGATACGCTCACGGCTGATGGGCGGCAAATTGCATTGGCGAGCGATCGTGGACTGGCGGAACTGCGTGGATTAGGGCCGGAGTTGGTCTCGCGGCTTTCCGGCGGGTTGACCTGTGAGATTTCGCCGCCGGAGTTCGCTACGCGTCTACGTATCGTGCAGAAACTGGCGGACGAAGCTGATATCGCGCTTGCCGAAGGCGTCGCGACGCTTATTGCCACGCAAATCACGTCCGGCGCCCGCGAATTGCGCGAGCGCTACATCGGTTGCAGGCAATGAGCACCACCTATCACGAGCCGATTACCCGGACGATGGCCGAGCGAGGTCTGGCGGAATTAGCGCGGTACAACACGCGCTCTGTCCGCCTGACCGACGTGCAGAAGGTGGTGTGCTCCGCATTCGGCGTCGAGCCGGCACAGTTGCGTTCTGATCGCAAGAGCCGATCCGTGGCCGAACCGAGGATGCTTGCGATGTGGCTGGCGCGGAAATACACGCGGTCGGCTTGGAGCGAGATCGGCGAGTTCTTCGGCCGAAACAGCCACAGCACCGTTATTTCGGCGCATCACCGCGTGGAAAAGTTGATTGCCCAGCAGGGGCGAATTGGCATGGCGGATCAATCGTGCCAAGTCGACGAGGCGATTCGACGATTGGAGACGGCGCTGCGGACGGCGTAGCTGATTCTGCGCAATGCGCCTTGCAACTCAGCAGCAGCGTAGCGACGAGTGGTTCGCGACTACCTTCGAAACCACTGTTACACCGCCGAATGCGATTGCGTGAACGACTTGAACCACTTCTGTGGAATCAAGGCGAGCCCGATGATGGCAAGCTGCGTCGCACCGAAGACGAGTAGCCACATGGCGGTACTGCTCTCCGAAGCGCCGTACGCGTGAAGGCCGACACCGTACTCGTTGACGCCGAAGTACGACCAGGTGGTGACGATGTTGCCAGCGACGGCGAGCATAGCAAGGCCGCGGCCTTTCACCAGCGCGCCCCAACGTGCGTGGAGCACGAGGGCGTTCCACAGCACGATCATCAGGGCGCCGTTTTCTTTGGGATCCCAGCCCCAGAAGCGGCCCCAGGAATCGTCGGCCCACAGCCCACCAAGGACAGTGCCGATAAAGCTGAAGAAAATCGCAAAGCACAACGTGCCGTAGAGCGTCCGCAGCACTTTGTGCCGCGCGTCCTGATCGAGTACGGGGAATACATGAGAGAACATGATATACACGATGCCCCACGCCCCGGCCGCGTAGGTAGCGGCATAACCGAGATTGATCGTCACCACGTGGGTGGCGAGCCAGAATTGGGTATCAAGCACGGCTTGTAGGACGATGAAGGTATCGCCATCGAGTGACAGGTTATAGGCCAGGAGGAGCGTCAAGAAGCCGATCACCGCGGCGACAATATTGCCCAAACCGAGCCGATAGATCGACTCGAACACGAGCGACATCAGCACCACAGCCCAACCAATGAAAATCGCTGTGGAGTAGAGGTTCGTAATCGGTGGCCGGCCGGAAATGTAAATCCGCGCCACGAGCGCAAACGTGTGCAGCGCAAATGTAAACCACAGCAGCCAAATGGATGCACGCCGCAGTGGGCCGGTCCAGCCGACCCACGAGAAGATTCCCAGGATGAACGCAAATACATACAGAACGGCCGCATAGAAAAACGGACTAAACTGATTGAAGAAGACTTCGAAATTGGCCTTCGGGAGAGACATGATTTCCGATTTCGCGACGCCCGAGGCAATGAGCTTGTTGTAATTCGCATCCAGCGTGTGCTGATACTTGTTCAGCAACACGCGATAATCCGCCAACGCTTTGTTGAAGGTCGTCACGTCTCCGCGGGCATAGGCCCCAAGCATCGATGTCAGCGTCAGAGTGGCGGGGTTGAGCGGCTGATTCGTAACGCGGTTGCGCAAATACTCCAATTCGGCCTGCATCAAAATGGTCCATTTTGCGTCAACGGCTACGGGCGGCACGGCGTGCGGCGCACCGGCTTCATTGAGTTGGGCGATGATGTCTTGCGACCGCTGCCAACTTTCAGCAATCTGCTTTTCGTCCACTGAGAGCGGCGGTGAACGGAACGCCGTCACGAGGACCATATACGCATTGTATTTTCGCGCAGCTCTAGCACCTTTTGTTGATAGAGCGAGCGATCTTTTTCGGGAGTATCCGTGGCCAGCTTGATTTGACGCTGAAGTTCGGTGGTGCTCGTTGCGTCATCAGTTGCCGTGGCTGGTTTCTTTTGGATTTCATGGAGGGAATACCTCCAGAACTGCGGTCGACGCGGCAGACCTAATGCGTCGAGCAGATCCAAGTTTTCCACACGGAATATTCTCTCGTCGTTTGCACCCTCGGCACCAGAAATTGCATCGAGCAGCCAACGAATGGCGGGCAAATGCGATTCCAACTTGCTCTTTTCGCTATTCCATATGCCCAATTCCTGCCGCCCAGAAAGAATTTGCAAGCTGTTGCGCGAGTGTGTCGTATGGTTTAATCCGCCCTTCATACGCGAGCGGCAGCTTGGCGAACTCAAAAATCTGCATTTCGCTCGGCTGGGACTTGGGCATGCGAGCTTTATTGCCGATGTAGCTGGCGAACACGGCCAGCACAATCAGTGGGAACCAAGTGGCGAGCGAGGACCAAGCTGTCGTAGGAACTGGATGCTTTAGAACTCTATTTTTCTTGCGCGCTCGACGTGAATTCGAGTCATCGGCCCATTCGGAATCGCCTTCCCCATTAAAGCTCTGCGCTGCTTCGTTGCGACGCCGTAAGAATCGCACCAGCATCGTGCCGAAGTGGGCCAGCATACCGATCGCGACGAGCATACAAGCTACGTACGGCGTCATCCAGCTTGGGTTGGTGACCACCTGCAGCACCGTGCCCGTCGGTTTGCCGCTTAGGTCCGTGTTGTAGCTTTGTTGATAAAACGTGGTGCCCGCGTAGCGCAGGGGATTATTCATCCAGATGGAAACATCACGCTCTACGTTGTGCCGGGGATCCTTGAAGTCGACCAGCGACGAGTAATTCTTGGCAGTGTTCGTGCCCACGTAACGGGAAAGATCAAAGATCTTAAGGGTCAACGAATACGGGTGGTAGATTCGCTTGAATCGAAGCGCAAGATCGTAGGTGTGGCCATCGACCTCGACCGGCTGGTTGATCATTTGCCGGTTTTGATCCATGAACCACTGAGACACGAGATAGGTGCCCAGCGATTGGCCGGTTTTCTTGGAGAACAATTCGACATATGCAGAGGGGATATCAACCTTCTCAGCAGAATCGCCGACACCCGTGGCCGCCGACACCGGCACAGCAACCTTGCTCTTGCCGAACCCTGCGGTCGCGGGATTCCCATCGCCCTCCGATGTGTCGCGGAGGTCTGAGTTATCCATCCAGCGGTGGACCTGGATTGTGAAGGGAAGTTGTGAATCGTCAATTCGGGAGCTATCGCCCACATTTGCTTCCAACAATTCCCTGGGAACGACGGTCACCTGGTCGTGGTCGGCAGGCGCGTGGTCGATGACTGCTAATTCACTGGTGCGAATATCGCTCGAATAATTTGCGGTCCCTCCTTCGGCGATAGTCATCTGCGATTCCACAGCCGCCACTGCCGTGAACAGCTCGGTCAGCATGATCAGGGCGATGCCGCCATGCAGCAGCACGATTCCGGCCCGTTTGCGAAAGACCATAACGCAGCCAACAAGGAGCGCAAGTCCGGCAGCGGAACCCTTCGCCAGTTGCCATAGGATGCGGATTCCGGAGTTATCGAGCCGGGCCTCAGGATGCGCGAGAAGCCAAACCGTGAGAATGGCTAGCAGGATATCGACGACGAACAGCACGCGCCATTCGATTAGCTTCCGCTTCGAGGGAGTTCCCCGAAAGAACAGCACATAGGCGCCCACGAGAGTAAGCGCCGCAAGCAGCCCCCGGAAGCCCTGCCACAGATAATCGCAGAAGGCGGCGGAGAGTTCGCTTTCGACGCCCTGATTCATGCCGCTGCGGATGACCAAATAGGTGATCAGCACCCCGGCTGCAATGGTCGCCAGGCCGGCGTAGAGTAGCTTTCCCGTGGCAGCTACCTTGAAGCGAACGGCGTGCGCCGCGGCAAGGTTGGCCAGCAGAAGCAGGCCCAGCGTTTTTCCGCCGAGAAAATAAAACCCGCCGGTGAGGTTCCACCGCACGCTTTTGAAGAACAACTGTGCCAGCCGCTCAAACACTTGGAAATCAACCCGGGCAAACCACACGCGGAAGTATGTGTCGTTGACCACCTGCCAAACATCGTGGTCTTTTTGAGCCAGCGTTCCGAGGAATATGAGAATGATCGACAGAGCAAAGAGCACGACGGTTAGCCGCAATGATGCCAGAACCGCGAGCACGCGCGAAAGCGTAAATCGCGCCGCCGAAACTTGCGATATCGATTTAGCCTGGTTCAAAAGGCCCCGGGGCGGCGCAAGATCAGTTGTGGCCATCGATCGCTCCGGCAAAGGGGGGCGTCATTCCAGATTCAAAGCGGCCACGCAGATCGACAACCGTCATCGTGGCATCTCCTGATTTGATTTCCCGAGTGAAATCTTTCAATTCACTTTCACTTGCAGCAGGCAATTTCATCTGTCCGCGCCAACGATTGATGTTACTCAGCACTTCAGCCGGAGTGCCGTGCCACGGCAACGCGATGACGGACATCTCGAGCGGCTGTTTTCCGTCGGGAATTCGAAGGGTGGCGGCCCGCATTCCCCTGCCTGGCTCCTCTTTCCAGTCTGGCGGAACTTTCCAAGTGGGGCGATCGGCGCCTGCGACGTGAATGCTTGTGAAGAACTGATTGATTTCATCAGCGCGTTTATCGACCGCTTCCACGGGACCGACCACTTTGAAAAACCACGCACGGTCGCCAGCGGGTAAGATGACTGCCAACATGCGGTCCGTCGACTTACCAGGTTCGGATTGTTCGGCATTTGGAGAGGTTGTCGTCGGGCCGATCGGCGGATGGCCCGGCGGCAGCTCCGGCGAATTGCTCGGCGCCGATCGGCTCCCGGCGCCTAATCCAGCAAACGGCGGCGCCATTCCAGACGCACCAAAGTGACCGCGCAGATCGACGACCGTAATCGCCAAGTCGCCTGCTTTAATTTGCCGTGTGTTGTCAGTAACTTGCACGGGTCCAATTGGAGGTAGCTCCAATTGCTGGCGCCAGCGATTTACGTTTTGCTGCATTCCTTCCGGCGTTCCGGACCACGGCAATTGAGTGACCGTAATCTCTAGCGGTTTACCCTCGGCAGGGATGACGATCGTGGCCAATCGTATCGCGTTGCCTCCCGCTTCTTCTTTCCAACCCGAGGGTAATTGCCACTTGGCTTTACCGTCGTCGCCGATGCTGATCTTTGTGAAGAAGCTGTCAATCTCCTTCTCGTGCTTGTTGACTTCTGCGACGGGCCCCACCACTTTGAAGAAGTACGCTTGGTTGCCGACCGGAAGAATCGCGGTCAGCATGCGGTCGGTGATTTCGCCAGGAGGCGCCGCGGGTGCGGATTCTTTCGCCACCGGCTTGGTTTCTTTCGGCGCCGGATACGAATGAATTTGCTCGGTCCGACTGCAACCAAGTGCGACAATCGCTGTAAGCGCGACAACGCCTAGCAAGAATCCTTGCCGACGCAGGTAAGGTGAAAATACCATGCAACCGAAGCGGCCATTGAGCCGCGAAGAATGAGAGTTTGGGGGCGGGGCGGCCTTGTACGTGCTTCGCCCATATCTCGGGATGGGCAGTTCGGCCGCTACCGCGAATTATAGCGAAATTGGGGTCGCGTGGTACCGCAGGTTTTTGGCAGATGCGTACGCTTGCGCGATAGCATTTCGGAGGGGATTAGACAGTATTAACAGGATGGCAGGAAGATAAAACTAAGCCCACGCAGAGTTTTCCTGCTTCAATCTCACTGATCCCGTAAATCCTGTCAAAAAAATGCTTCTTCCTTACCTGCCCAGGAATGGGTTTAGCACTTCCAATAGGGAGCTATTGATCGTGCTCACGCCGTCCCAACTCCACATGTTGCGGAGCAGGTCGAACGTCATCATGCCGCATAGGCCCAAAAGGAGCATACAACTGACCAACCCCATGATGTTCCAGATCGAAAACGGCATTTCGGTGGCGGTGGCGACGCCCACGGGGGCGGCGCCTGGCGTGAGGCCACCCAGAGCAAAGTCTTCGGACATCATGCCCGCTTCGCCCAAGCCGCTTGCGAGGGGAGTGCCGGCGGTTTCTTCAGAGATTTCATCGAGCGCGATAATTTGCGAACTGTCTTTTTCTTCGTCGCCTTCATCTTCGCCGAGCGGCGTGAGTTGAAAGTCCTCACCGGCTTTCGCTTCCGCCCCACCGAGGTCGAGTGGTTCGAGCGAAACATCTTCCGATGCAGAACCCAAGTCGAGCGAGGAACCAATCGGGGCCGAGCCGCTCAAATCGAGCGGTACTTCGTCGAGGGCCAGGCCACTATCCGACGGTGAAATGATGTTGATGCCGCTGCTCTCGCCGGAGAAGGTCACATCGCTGCCGCTCCCTTCACCGAGCACTTGGTCGTCGTCATCATCCAATTCCAGTGCTGAAAGCCCGGACAAGCCCACACCACTTCCAGCGCCGCTGCCGACGTTCACATCGGAAGCACCAACGGCCGGGCTACTATCGAGCGGCGCTAAGCCCAGGTCGCTAAGGCCGGACGACTCGCCTTTCTTGCTTTCCTTCCCTTTGTCGGATGACTTGGCCGCTTGCTGCGCTTTGGCAACATCTTCAGGGGACAAGATACGACTCGATTCTGCTTCGAGATCGACCTCCAATTCCTCCAAACCTTCGAAGTTGCCTGAGGGGCTCGGCGTCTCGAGTGCTAAATCGTCATCGCCGGAAGGCAGCAAATCGGAATCGGCGGCGAGCTTCACGTCGCTGACTGGACCGGAACCTTTGTCCAATGGCGACAAATCGAGGTCGGCGTCCAAATCCAATTCGGCTTTACCGATAATCGTGCTCGGCGGTCGGCCTGGCGAGTCGCCAAGTTCGGCTTCGCTCAGCAAAATTGAGTCTTTATTGACGTCTATTGAGTCGTCAGCGTCTAACGCCAAGGCATCATCCGAACCTTCGTCACCGGCCACGGTCGGCTCATCGACATCTTCCAAATTCAAATCACTGGCGGGCTCGGAGCCTTCCTCTTCACTTGCGAGGCCGAGTTCGCTGCCGCTTTGCACAGCGCCGGGCTCCATGCCTGAGAGATCCAAGTCGTCACCGCTCGGCTCGCCGCCAACGTCCGATGACAGGTCGATATCGCTGCCCGTATCGAGGGACAAATCGCTCGAACCTGGGTCGATTTGGGGAATGCCTTCGGCAACCAGCTTGTCAATATCTTCGCCACGGAATTTCCAGCTCGCGCCGTCGCGATAGGCCCGCACCTTGCCAGCTTCTCGAAGCTGGTTCAGGCGATCCTTGGAGATGCCGAGCTGGTCGGCGGCTTGTTCCAAGCCAGTGAATTTTTGTGCCATCGAATCCTCGCGCTGCCCGAATATCCGCTGCTCTCTTGCAGAAGTCTTTCAGCGGGCGAGGAGGTCGCTACCACTGATGGCTAATGCTTGAGACCGTTGCGGATATCTTGCGGCATCGGCTTGCCGCTGTTGTATTCAATCATTTGCAAGTCCCAGGTGATGTTGCGGATACTCATCGGCGTAATTTCGCCGGAGGTCCGATCCACATGATAGACTGCCATCACGCGCTGCCGCGGATCGACCACCGTAACCGTCAGCGGCTGCCCTTCGGTGGCCGTGACGTTGGTGAACAATTCGCTGCCGCGCGTCGGCACATCGATCGGCGGACCGTACGGTGGTTCGGAGGAACTCCGACCCGCCAACACCGCGATCACCAGGCTTGCTCCCAACAAGGCACCCACGAGCGAACGTCGCATAAATTCCTCCGTCGGACCGCATTGCGGCCGCACATTGAGGAATCCGGCACCTCTAGGTCCATTCTAAAAGCGCCGCATTCCGATTCAAGCTAAATCCATCGCAGGCCAGTATTTAGAACGTGTTTGGCCTCTGATGCGGAAAATTCCGGCCGTGCCGTTGCGGTGCGTCGAACCGGGCATCCTGAGGGGTTCGCTTTCGGATCAGCACAGACGCCGCTAAGCTACGGCCATTTAGGCGGTTACGTATAACTGCCAGGGGCGGGAGTTTAGTGGCGGCCTGCCTGCCCTGCAAGGCCGCCAGCAGCTTGGAACGAGAAGGCCAGGAGCGCTGAATACACCGGGATTCAGCGGCGAATGCCCAATTCTCACGAATTTAGCGATTCGGAAACGACATGCCTAGCCAACGATTAGAGAGCGACGAACGCCTCAGTTTTGCGGTCGAGATTGCTCGCGAAGCGGGTGAGATCACACTGCGTTATTTCCACCGCGACGATTTGCAAATCGATCGCAAGGCCGATAAATCGCCAGTAACCGTTGCCGACCGGGCTGCCGAGCAACTGCTCAGGGAGCGAATCGGGCAGCGATTTACCGGTGACGGAATCATCGGCGAGGAATTCGGCGAAGAGCGGGGCGAATCCGCCTATCAGTGGATTCTTGATCCGATCGATGGCACGAAATCGTTCATCCACGGCGTTCCGTTGTACACTACGCTCGTGGCTGTGCTGCGTGACGGCGAGCCGATCGTTGGCGTCATTCATGCGCCGGCGCTTGCGGAAACCGTCTACGCGGCGAAGGGCAACGGTTGTTGGCATCTTTCCGGTCCACAGTCGACGCCGCAGGCGGCGCGGGTTTCGACGGTGAATCACCTAAGCGACAGTTTGTTCCTGACAACTGAGATTGCCAGCTACATCACGCAGCGAAAGGAGGACGCGATAGACGTCTTCTTGCGTCTTCAACAGACTGCGCAGTTAACCCGCACTTGGGGAGATGGATACGGCTACCTCATGGTCGCAACGGGGCGGGCAGAAGTGATGATCGATCCGGTCGTCAACATTTGGGACGCGGCCCCCCTGCAGCCAATTATTGAAGAAGCGGGTGGACACTTTACCGATTGGAAAGGGAGTGCGACGATTCACTCCGGCGAAGCGATCGCGACAAATGGCCTCGTGAGCAAAGAAGTATTGGCCATCACCAGGGCAGATTAGCAATCCGAGCTTGTTTTGCCCGTTGCCGGACTGTCAAAATCCGTTATACTTGCAGATTCTTTAGCTTTGGCCAAAACAGCGGCTTGTGAATTCGAGGTGAGCGATGGCTCGGCAATGTAGCGTGTGTGGCAAAGGCGCCCAACTTGGCAATCAAGTGACGACGCGCGGCAAGCAGAAGTATTTGGGCGGGGTCGGTACGAAAGTCACCGGCATCAGCCGCCGCAAATTTAAGCCGAACCTTCAGCGCGTTAAGGTGATGACGCCCACGGGCGGCCATAAAGCAATGCTCGTCTGCACGCAGTGCATCCGGAGCGGAGGAGTGACGAAGGTCGTGCGCGCGGCTCCGTTTCAAGTGCCACATGACGCGAAGGCAAAGAAGTAAAGAAAAAATAGCCGACCCATCTTGGGTTAGCAGGTAAAGACATTTTTCTCGTCGCGGCCAACATGGCCGAGCTGTATAGGCCGAGCAATGAGTATCTCGCGCCAGGATATTGAGAAAGTTGCTCTCCTCGCACGGTTGCAACTCACCGAGGACGAACTCGCCACAATGACGGCCGAACTGGCTCAGATTGTCGGCTATGTCGATCAATTGTCAGAAGTAAACACGGACGGCGTCGAGCCAATGGCCCACGCCATTGAAATCGTCAACGTCTTTCGAGCCGACGAAGTCGCGCCGAGCTTGCCGCGTGACGAAGCCCTGTCCAATGCACCGCACCACGACGATCGCGGTTATTTGGTGCCCGCCGTATTGGGCGAATAGTGGCGGCTCGCTCGTTCTGATCGTGCCCCTGGCTTTGCCAGTATTCCCGGCGCGTGTAAAACAGAGCACTGGCAAAGTCGGTCATACTCATCGTTGCGTTACGCGTCATGTCGCTTATCGAGCAAACTGCGAGCGAACACCTGCGAAGCCTTGAGTCCGGCGCGGTAACTTCAGTCGAGCTAACGCAGGCATATCTCGACCGTATCCAGTCGGTTGACGGGCAGGTTGGCGCGTTGCTGTACGTGGATGCTGAGGGAGCGCTCAATCGGGCAGCGGAAGTCGATGAGCGGCGCGCTAAGAAGCAACCGGTCGGTCGGCTGGCTGGCTTGCCGATCGCTGTGAAAGACATTCTCTGCGAGCGAGGCCAGAAGACGACCTGTGCCTCGGGGATGCTCGAAAACTTTCGCCCGCCGTATGATGCGACCGTCATTGCGAAGCTGCGCGAGGCCGACGCCGTCGTCCTGGGTCGCACGAATCTCGATGAGTTCGCGATGGGCGGCTCGACCGAAAACTCGGCTTTCCGCGTGACTCGCAACCCGTGGGACCTAGAACGCTCGCCTGGTGGTTCCAGCGGCGGTTCGGCAGCCGCGGTGGCAGCGTGTATGGCCCCGTTGGCAATCGGCACCGATACCGGTGGCTCCATTCGCCAGCCCGCCGGCTTGTGCGGTGTCGTTGGAATGAAGCCAACTTATGGCCGAGTCAGTCGGTACGGACTCGTTGCGTACGCCAGCAGTCTCGATCAAATTGGGCCGTTCGGTCAGTCGGTCGAGGATGTTGCCCTCCTATTGGAGACAATCGCCGGTCATGATCCGTGCGATACGACTTCGCTCGACGTGTCAGTGCCGTCCTATTCGCAAAACGTCACTAAGCCGCTTAAGGATTTGCGCATCGGTTGGGTTCGCGAGCATTTCGGGCCGGGCCTCGATCACGAAGTCGAATCGGCCGTGCGGGCCGCCCTGGATGTTTACAAGTCGCTCGGTGCGACGCTCCATGAAATATCGCTGCCACATAGCAAATACGCCGTGGCAACGTATTACGTGATTGCACCCAGCGAAGCATCGAGCAATCTGGCTCGCTACGACGGTGTTCATTTTGGCTATCGCACAAACGAAAAAGAAATGTTGGCCGAGCTTGCCGCCGATCGCAAACGACTCGAAGCGGCGGGCGACACGGTGGGACTCGAACATCTCGATTCGGCCTTGGTGCGAATGTATCGACGCACGCGGGCGGAAGGATTTGGCCCCGAGGTGAAACGCCGTATTATGCTCGGCACGTACGCGCTGAGTGCCGGGTATTACGACGCGTACTACCTCAAAGCTTTGAAGGTCCGCCGCTTGATTCGCCACGATTTCGACGAAGCGTTCGCCAAGGTCGATCTTATCGCCGGACCGATTACGGCCGCACCGGCATTTAAAATCGGCCAGATGGCCGGCGACCCGCTGGCAATGTACCTCGTAGATATTTACACCGTCAGCGCAAATCTGGCCGGGATACCCGGTTTGTGTCTACCGTGTGGCCTATCAAAGTCGGGCCTGCCAATTGGACTGCAACTGCAAGCCCCCGCTCTGGAAGAGGATCGCCTCTTCCGAGGCGCGCAGATGTATGAACAAGTAACCAACTGGCACAGGCAACGTGCGCCATTAGAAGGCTAGATTCTCCGTGGTGAAGTACTCAACCATCATTGGCTTGGAAGTCCACGTGCAACTTGCCACGGCAAGCAAGTTGTTCTGCGGATGCGGCACGAAGTTCGGCGCGGAGCCGAACACGCAGACGTGCCCCGTTTGCACCGGCTTGCCGGGCTCGCTGCCGGTGATGAACCGAAATGCGTTTCAACTCGCGCTGAAAACGGCCGTCGCGCTAAACTGTGAAATCCCTGCATTCACGAAGTGGGACCGAAAGCAGTACTACTATCCCGATCTGCCGAAGAACTACCAAATCAGCCAATATGACTTGCCGATGTCGCAGCACGGCTATTTGGATATCAGTGACCCCAAGGGTACGTTTGAACCGAAGCGAGTCCGCATCCTACTGCGCACATTTAGAAGAAGACGCTGGCAAAAGCCTGCATGATGAGATTGCCGGCAAGGGCGACAGTCTCATTGATCTCAATCGCACGGGCACGCCCTTGTTGGAAATTGTTTCCGAGCCTGACATGCGTAGCTCGCTCGAGGCGAAAACCTTTCTGACCGAGCTGAAGCTGCTGCTCACGTACATCGGCGTTTCCGATTGCAACATGCAGGAGGGCAGCCTACGTGTGGATGCGAACGTCAACCTGCACATCGAGACGCCGCAAGGCAAAGTCGCCACGCCCATCGTTGAAATCAAAAATATGAATAGTTTTCGGGCCGTCGAACGCGCGCTCGAATACGAAGCACAGCGCCAATGGCGCGAATGGCAGGAAACGCACCGTAAATTGGGTGACGCCCCTAAACAGACGCGCGGCTGGGATGATGTCGCTGGCGTTACGCGCGGGCAACGCAGCAAAGAGGAATCGAGCGATTACCGCTACTTCCCGGATCCAGACCTTGCGCCGGTAATGGTTGCGGCCGAAGAGGTTGAGGGAGTCCGTCAGTCGCTCGGCGAGCTACCGGCAGCGCTTCGCGGACGATTGGAAACCAAATTCGGCCTGTCGGCATACGATGCCGATGTACTCATCAATCAGGGGCGACCGGTTGTCGGATACTATTTAGAGGTTGCCGAAAAATCGGGCGATCCGAAGGCGGCGGCCAACTGGGTAACACAGGATGTGCTGCGAACGCTCAAAGAGACGGGAAGCACCGTCGAATTGCTGCCGGTGACAAGCCGCGCCCTAGCCGATTTGATCGGCAAAATAAAATCCGGCGACGTGCCGAGCCCGCGAGCCCGTGAAGTGTTTCAGACGATGGTGGAGAAGCGGCTGGGCTCCGCAGATGCTCTTGAAGCACTTGGGATCGCGGCCATCGACGAAGATGAACTCATTGCACTTTGTCAGGAGCTCTTGGCGGCCAATCCCAAAACAGTCGCCGATGTGCGGGCCGGCAAAAGACAGGCCGTCGGCTCTCTGATTGGCCAGGCGAAAAAGCAAAATCCGAATGTTGACCCCACACGAGTCCGAGAGATTTGTTTAGAATTGATTGAGGCGGCATCTTAACTTGCATTGACTTCCGGTTTGACATGGCCGATGACTCGCGATTACCGGCAATCATCACGCTCACGACCGATTTCGGCGTCGGCAGCCGATATGTCGGGGCCATGAAGGGCGTGATTCTCTCGATCAATCCACACGCCCAAATAGTCGATATCTCTCATTCCGTTCCCCCACACGATATCCGCGCGGGCGCGATCGTACTTGCCGAAACCGCCTTTTGGTTTCCGTCCGGCACGGTCCATGTGGCCGTTGTCGATCCCGGCGTCGGCAGCAAACGCCGCGTCGTATACGCGAAAATCGGCGAGCAACAATTCGTCGCGCCGGACAACGGCGTGTTAAGTCGCTTGGCGTTGCTGGATCGTCCGTCTAAGATTGTCAGTGTCGACGAGCCGAAGCACTGGTTGCCCGAAGTGTCGCGCACCTTTCACGGTCGCGATATCATGGCCCCCGTAGCGGCTCGGCTAAGCCTGGGACTGGCGCCGGAAAAACTCGGCGAATCGATCGAGCAACTTGTGGAACTGCCGTGGTCGGAGGTGCAACAAGTGCCAAATCGCATTGAAGGCGAAATAATCGAAGTCGATTCGTTCGGCAACCTCATTACGAATATCACAAAGGCGATGCTGGATACCGTGCCGAGTGGGGACTCCGTGATTATCACTTGCGACGAGCACGAAACCGTGGGCATCTTCTCCACATTCAGTGACCAGCCTCCAATGACGCTGATGGCCCACGTCGGCTCAACCGGCCGGTTGGAATTGGCAATCGTCGACGAGAACGCCTCGGCCATGCTCGGCGTCAAAGTCGGCTCGCCCGTTTGTGTGTCGTGGTGACGAACGTCGGAGTCCAATGAGCGACGAACCCTCCCACGACGATCTGCGCGAATGGGATCGCCGCTACCATTGGCACGCGTTCACGCAGATGGCCGATTACGAGCCGCTCATTATCGAGCGGGCGGAAGGCTGTCGGCTTTTTGATATCGATGGCCGCTCGTACCTCGACGGTGCGAGCAGCATGTGGTGCAACCTTCATGGCCATAGTCACCCACAAATCAACGCGGCGATTCGCGAGCAGCTAGACCACGTCGCTCATTGCACTGCGCTTGGTATGGGCGGCGATACCACCGCGCGGTTAGCAAAGCGGTTGGCCGACCTTGCGCCAGGCGACCTGGCGCATGTCTTTTTCTCCAGCGATGGCTCATCGGCTGTCGAAGTCGCGCTCAAAATGGCGTTTCAGTACTGGCGACAATGCGACTCGCCGCAGCCACAGAAGACAAAATTCCTAGCCTTCGGCGAAGCCTATCACGGCGATACGCTCGGGAGTGCTAGTGTGGGCGGCATCGCCCGGTTTCACGCGCTGTTCAAACCGCTGTTGTTCGACGTCATCCGTTCACCTCTGCTCGATTCTCGCCGGTTGCCGACCGGAACGTCATCAGTTGATGCCACGGCGCATTTTCTCGGCGAAGTGGAGGCGCTACTGCTTTCACACCGTCACGAAGTAGCCGCAGTAGTAATCGAACCAATTGTCCAATGCGCTGCTGGGATGATTATGCATCCGGCCGGCTTTCTGAGGGGCTTCGCGAGCTTACTCGAGCCTACGATGTGCTGCTCATTGCCGATGAGATCGCCGTCGGCTTCGGCCGCACCGGCACGATGTTCGCTTGCCAGCAAGAAGAGGTGGTTCCGGATTTTCTGTGCCTGGGCAAAGGGCTATCCGGCGGCTATCTGCCGCTGGCGGCGACGATCACGAACGACACGATCTACCGAGCTTTTCTCGGCGAATTCCAGGAAGGCCGCACGCTTCACCACGGCCACACGTTCAGCGGAAATCCGCTCGCCTGTGCGGCGGCAATGGCTTCGCTTGATATATTTGAGCAAGAGAAAACGCTCGCTAATCTACCGCCAAAGACTGCAGCACTTGGCAATCATTTGTGCCGACTCGCGGAGCACCCACACGTTGCTACGACTCGACAGCGTGGCCTCATCGGTGCGCTGGAGTTGACTCCGGACAAATCCACTGGCCTGCCCTACCCTGCATCGGAGCGCCGCGCCTGGCAAGTTTGCCGAGAAACACTCGCCGCGGCGTTTGGCTACGCCCGCTTGCGGATGTCTTGTACGTCATGCCGCCGCTGAGCGTCTCGATCGACGAGCTCGACACAATGATGACAACGCTGGCCGCCGCCATTGACACGGTAACCCATTGAACTTATGGTTCGTCGCCTTCGATACTTATTGCTGCAAACGCGCAATGACGACGACCCAATGGCCCCACAGGAGGTCCGTTGTTTTGCCCGTGCGCTCGATTGCGATGCCAACGCGATCGGGGTCATTCCACTCCTCAAGCAAGAGCCATCGCGCGAAACGTTAGATCAGTTCGACATGGTGCTCCTTGGCGGCAGCGGCCACTATTCCGCCGCGTGCGAGCCGGAGAATCCCGGAAGTGAGTGGATTCTCCGAGTCATCGACTCTTTGCGCGAGATCCACCGATTATCCAAACCGACGTTTGCCTCCTGCTGGGGATTTCAGGCGATGTCGCGTGCGATGGGAGGTGAGTGCATCAACGACTTACCCAATGCCGAACTGGGAACGATCGAAGTCAAGTTGACCGCCGCTGGTTCCAGCGATCCAATCTTTGGCCACTTGCCATCAACGTTCACAGCACAAGCGGGTCACGAAGACCATGTGGTTGCACTTCCGCCCGATGCGGTGCTGCTCGCGTCGTCAGACCGCGTGAGCGAACAAGCGTTTCGCTTTGACGGCAAGCCAATCTATTGCACGCAGTTTCATCCGGAGCTGGATCGGACCGCAATGCTAGAACGGGTGGTCACCTATCCAGAATACGTCGAACGCATCGCGCAGATATCATACGATGAGTTTGTCCTGCGGGTCCGCGAAACGCCTGAGGCGAATTCGCTGCTATGTCGCTTCGTAGCACACATCTTTTCTTAACGCGCCGATTTCGCGAAACGCGTTTTTTATTGCAAAATTGGTCGAGGCGGAGGGTTTGATTGGTGTTTTGTCCTGATGGTGAAAGAAGTCATGTCATCGCAGGGGGCTCCTGATTTGGGGAGTTTACTGCGGGGGTGCGTTGCAAAATGGTGTTCAGTTCGGCGTTGGCGGCGGTGGGCAGCCGCGCGCACCTCGGACGCAGTGGAAAGTTCCTGACGCCTTTCACCCCGGCACTGTTCAAGGTGCGCAAAATTCCCCCAGGGGTTTTTGCGCACTTTGCCTTTGGGTAAGGGCGGCAGGTGCGCGAACTAGGGTGAAAGTGGAATAGAAGTGCAAAACTCCCTCTGGGGTTTTTGCGCTCCTGTAGCGATTTGAATACACCACGGGTGGCTATCAGCTTTCAGCCGTCAGCGATCGGTCATCGGCCAGCGGAACGGCGGTTCTAACTTTTCAAAGAGCGGATACAGGATCGGTTCGTGCGCAGGCACGAGCGCAGGCTAGCGCGCGGTGAGTAACCGAGCGCTGGCCTCTGTGAGCCGCATTACGTGTTACTAAACGGACGTTCACTATACCAAATGCTCAGGGAAAGTCAATGCACAGAATTGGGCCAGTTTGGCGAATGTAGTTGAAGGCGTGTGTTTTGTCTCAACAGGACAAAAAGAGAACTGCACCCCCACTCGAAAAATTCAGTCTCGAATCGACGCGCCGCGCTGGTAGGCCGGCGTGAGGCGTTCTGAACGAGCACCACTTTTCGCAAGCGATGCCCTAGCGTTAGACCCGCGCGACCTGTTGACGAACCAACTGTGGAGGCCGTCGCTGAACAGACGTTCATTTGACGCGGGCCAATGTAGCATAGCTGATGGAGATTACCAGCCCACAGTTTCGGCCACCCTGCTGGAGAAGGGTGTGCGCGAGCAGGAGAAAAAGGAGATTGGGAGACTTTCGGTCGGGCGTGGTGCGGGGTTGGGAGACCCGCGCACAGCGCAGCCAACAGGCGCAACGCTCTGGGGGCTCGCCTGCGGCTCGACCCCAGCCACCCGCCGCAAACTGAACGGCTGGGCAACTACTGCCGCCTGGGGGTCGGCAACGCGCGGCTTATCGAGTGATCGACCAGCACGTTACTCGCCGGCTCCGCCAGTGGCTGTGCCGGAAGCACCAGGTGCAGAGGGGGGAAGTACATGCGCTTTCCCGATCCGTTTCTGTACCAGCAATTGGGTCTCACCCGACTGCGCACGTTCCGGCGAAGCGAGCGCGTGGGCGAACGCAGGACCACCTTGTCTGAGAGCCGGATGCGGGAAAACCGCCCGCGAGGGTTCGATGAGCGGGAAGTGGAAACGGAGCATGCACAGGCTCGTGAGGCACCGGCAACCGAAAGAGCCGGTAACAGATAGGCCCGTCCTAAACCACCGCGCCACTTCTCGACTCTACGTTTCTTCCCTTTCTAGCCTTTTCTACCCCCCCGCCTAAACCCCGCAAGCAACTCAAGAAAGAGCTGGAGAACCAATGACTTACGGAAATGTTAACAGCCTGTTGAAAAAGTCGTTTTGCAAAGTGTACTAGCGGCGAATTCACCGGAGAAAACGATGCTAGCAGACCTCGTGTTTGGGCCTTTTTCAACAGGCTGTTAATACCATTCGTGACTGTCACCTTTTCCACCCTGCGCGGCTTACCCCGTAATCCCTCGCCTCGCCACGTAGGCCCACGCCAAACGAGCACCGGTAGGGAGGGGCGCGGGTAGGCGAAACATTCCGCGAGCCTAACGACGACGAAGAAAACCGAAGCGAGCAACTACTGCAAGACCGAATAGTAGCATCGCACTTGGCTCAGGGACGATTGTTGCCACGCGAAAGCCTATAAGTTGATTCCGAGACGTGTCAGCGCCCAGTCATGGCCCGCCGCGTCAACCCAGTAGTTGCCGCTGAACCATGCACCGCCGCGCAGGACTCGGTACGGGCCAACCTGTGTTTCGTTCCATTCCCAAACATTGCCACCCTGGTCGAACGTGCCGTAATAACTCGGCGACGATGTGTAGGAGCCGACGTCAGTAAGGCAATCGTGAAACCCTGCTCTGCAACTGGGCAACGCATAACCGTTGTCATAGCCGTTGGCGACTTGGTCGTTCTTCTCGATATTCGCAACGCGCAGAGTTGTCCGGCGTCGTGCCCGGCGGCTCGTCGGAATACGGCTCTTTATTGGTCATCATTGGATATTCCCAATAGTCATCTGAATCACCGCCTTGTGAGGCCGGTTGGTGGTACGCCGCCTTATACCACTCGTCTGTCGTCGGAATGAACCATTTCGCATCTGGATTCCGCACGACGGTCCGGAGGTCGGACGCAGTTATCTTACCGTTGAGCGTATACGCGCCGTCCTCGGTCGTACTCGCGTTTTGCGAACCGGTTGGCTGGCCGTTTTGGAGCCAGTTAACAAATCGCGCTGCGTTGCCGAAGTCCACGTACGTGACCGGGTGATTCGGCGACCCAATCACGCTGTAATGGTAGTTGCCTGAGGCACCGCTGCGGGCGATCCCCGCAATCGACCGGATAGTAGTCAAGCGCGTATTATAGAGCCCATACGTATCGGTCGCCGCCACTGCGTTAAGAAACTCCGTGTACTGGCTGACGGTCACCTCGTACTTGCCGATGTTGTATGCGTAGCCGACAGCGCCAAAATGTAAACCAGGTATATCGCGACTACCCTCAGCAGGGTCAGCGGCGTTCCCGATATTGCCAACCGGAACGGTATCTATCGTGATAGCCGATGCCGAGGCCGCGTAAGCAAAGAGCATCACCATCGAAAGAATCATTTTCATTCAGCGCGTGCTCCCCAGCTAAGGCTAGCAGGACTGATCCGATACCGCAATCTTTTCTATCATCCCGTGCGCAATCGAAAACCCCGGCTGATTAGGCCGGGTGCGATGTGAGCCGTATTTTAGTCGGTAGCCCGCCAATCACCGGCAAACGTTAAAACCGGCGTCTGACGATTCTGGAGAAAAAAAGGGGGGAGAACTGCTCAGTAGAAAACCTATCCGTTGTCTAAGAATACTGATGTTGTGAGTGAGCACCTTCAGCAGCAGGAGTCGGCAGCGTCGCCAGTAAGTGCGGGCGTTGACGACTTCCCCGCTCAGGCGTTTGATCATCGAGTTGACCGTTTCCACTTGCCAGCGTTGTCCGTAACGACTTTCGTGCAAATGGCGTTTCATCTGTTTGCGATAGCGGCCGGCCGGTTCTCCGGCGGGCGGGCGGCCGTGCTCGGGGGGGGGATCAGCGACTGAATCCCCAGTTCGTCGCGGGCCAACTGATGATTGGCTTCGCTGTCGAAGCCGGCATCCGCCGCGACCGCCTTCACCGCGACGTGGGCCCGCGCTTCGACCAAGAGGGGGCGGAAGTCTCCGAAGTCGGGGCGTGGTCCCTGACTGGCCCGAAAAACATTAAAGGGGACGGGGATCATTTGTTGGTGCCCGCGTTCCCAGAGTGCGGTCGCCGCGGCGACCGACTCTGGGGTGTGGAATGTAACGCCTTCGGCTTAGGAATTGTGGAGGTTGTTTTTGAGTCGTTCCCTAAACGAGGAGTTCATTTTCAACGCAATTCTGAACACTAACAGCCGCTAATGTTCGCTAATTGATGGCAAGCGCCACGATCTCTATAGTTGGCGTTCGAACTCACATGCAAGACTGCAAGGCATTCGTCGCAAGTCAGCACTGCCGGGCAAGCCGGCAGTGGTATCCGAGAGAAGTTGAAACTGTGATTGTGCAGCACATGCAGTTTACAAGCATGCTTGAATTGATGCTGACGCACATTTACTGACTGCGAAGAGTGCGCTTAATTGCACATCAAATGTGCTCTGCCGCACAGATCATCAGACAATTTATCTCGTGGAAATGAGCGACTTCGCTTCGACGGTGGCTTTGCGTGAGGTCGGGAATCTGCGGAACGGCACTTGCTAGAACAATGCCTTTGAATTTGGTAGCGATCCATTGCAGGAAGCAAACAAAATGCAAGATTTGCTTTCGCCACGTCTTAAGATCTGCCCATCGGTGAATATGCGCCACCCAAAGCGTTCATCCAATGTGGGTGTTGCATCTCTTATCCTTGGCGTGGTTGGCTTCGTTTTCTGTTGGCTTCCACAGGTCGCAATCTTTACGATCGCGCTCAGCGGACTAGGTCTACTGCTAGGTGTAGTTGGCTTTTCTTTAGCTATTGCGGGAAGTGACGCAGGGACTGGCTATCCGATCGTGGGCTCCGTTGTGTGTGGTCTAGCACTTGTCATCGGAGCAATCCAAGTGAAATTAGTTCAAGCACCTGCTGGAGCTATGGTGCAGAGACTATCACCAGAATCACACGGCAAGCAGGAAAGCATTAGTCCGAATCGCAAAGTCGCACCACCGCCGCTACCTGCCGAGTCATTAAAAGCCAGTAATACTGCGCAATCAGAATCGACTGGCAGTGAACAGGCTTCTGAGGCGAAAAAGAACAATAAGAAGACTATTTCGGATAGCGAACGCGATTTAGAGGTGTTCGGCGCTTACGAGCTGGCAAGCAAATATGACACAAATGAAGTTGCTGCCGACGAACGCTTCAAGGAGAGGCGTTTCATTGTTAGCGGCGAGGTAGAGGCGGTTAAAAAGAGTGTTATTTCTGGTTCCTACGTAATTTTGAAAGGTAGTGGCTTGCTGCGCAACGTTCAGTGCTTTTTTGACGAGAGTGCAAACGCTTCGTTGGCAACGCTCTCACCGGGACAAAAAATATCTATAATTGGTACATGCAGCGGGCTTATGGGAAACGTTAACTTGAAAAATTGTGCAATGACGCAATATGTGCCGGCATATTGGGGGGGGTCGGTAAGAAAGGGCACAGCCAGTAATTCAGAGAGTCCCAGCGGGTTTCTCGACTCGCTTTTCGGCGACAAGAGATATCTAGTGGCTGACGGTAGATATCTTACAGCGGACGAAATAGCTGCCGAACCTATTATCGACCATCAAGCTGACGGAAATACCGAAGCTGAAGTCAAATTTGAACAGCCGCCAGCCGAAGCTCCAGACAAGAAACCGGTTCAAGCGGCCGAAGAAGCAAAGTATCGTACTTGGACAAGTGCAAACGGGAAATTTACAGTTGAAGCAAAACTCCTGAGTTACGCCAATGGAACTGTCACTATTGAGACACATGCAAACAAGAAGATCAAGGTGTCTCTTAAGAAGCTCAGCATGATTGATCAAGATTTCGTTACCAAATGGCGACTGCAACGGCAACACTAACACTACGCTTAAATCTATCTGATTCGGTGGGGATGAAAAGGTAATAGGATGTTAGGAACATTCCCGCGCGGAGCGCGGAAACGAGGAACAATGGCTAATCGTCTGCTTTCTCTTCGTGCGTTTCCATTCCCAGTTGGCGCATTTTGCGGTAGAGGTTGGAACGATGCACGCCGAGGCTTTTGGCTGCCAGGCTCACGTTTCCGCGAGCTCGATCGATTGCCTGCTGAATGTACTTGCGCTGAAACTCGAGGGTTGCGTCGGAGAGTTCGCGTCCTGCGGCGATGAGTGACGATCCGCCGGAAGACGGCGACAGGATAAACGCCAAGTCCTCGGGCTCAATGCGATCGCCGCTCGACAAATAGGCGAGCCGCTCCATCAGGTTGCGCAGCTCGCGCACGTTTCCCGGCCACGTGTGGCTTTCGAGTCGTTTTCGCGCGGCTGCACTGAACTTCGGCACGCGGCGCCCGGCCCGTTTACAGAACTGGTGCAAAAAGAATTCCCCCAGGAGCATCACATCGTTCCCGCGTTCGCGGAGCGGCGGCAGCTCGATCGAAACGACATTGAGGCGGAAGTACAAATCTTCACGAAACCGCTTGCGCGCACGAGCTCGGCCAATTTCTGATTTGTGGCGGCGATCACCCGTACATCCGTGTGGATTGGCCGGCTGCCACCGACGCGGACGATCGTTTTTTCTTCCAGCACGCGCAGCAACTTCGCCTGGCCAGAGAGGCTCATGTCGCCGATTTCATCGAGGAACAGTGAGCCGCCGGAGGCCAGCTCAAACTTGCCGGATCGGGCCTCGTGGGCATCGGTGAACGCTCCCTTTTCGTGGCCGAAAAGCTCGCTCTCCAGCAGTGTTTCGGTGAGTGCCGCGCAATTGACCGCGATGAACGGGTGCTTGCGTCGCCGGCTGCGAAAATGCAGAGTTCTGGCGACAACTTCCTTGCCCGTTCCGTTCTCGCCCAAAATCAATACGGCCAGGTCGGTGTCCGCGATTCGTGAGACTGTCGAGCGCACCGCTTGGATGGCTGGACTCTCGCCGACGAGCAGTGTGTCTCCCGCGGCCTGTTCCACCATCTTCTCGTGCCGCTCGAGCAAATCCGAGAAGTGTTTCACATTTTCGAGCGCTACGGCCGCGTACGAGGCCAACTCGAGCAGGCCGCGCTGGTCCTCTGCCGTGAAGGCGCCGTTCTTTTTGTTGAGCACTTCGAACGCGCCCAGCCGTTCACCCTTCGGAGAAACCAGTGGCACGCACAAAATTGTTTTTGTTTCATAGCCGGTCTGACGATCGACGGCGCGATCGATTTCGTCGGCGTCGAATTCGCCACTCACCCGCCGTGGTTCGCCCGATTGAATCACTTGGCCGACGATGCCGGCGTCATCTGCCAGGCGCAATTCACCGCCTGCCACCCCCAACGCGGGTCGACCGACAATCGTTTTGTTCGGCTTGTCCCAGAGGAAGATACTCGCTCGGTCGGCCTCCAACAGTTTCGTGGCCGCTTCTGCCATGCGTGTGAGCAGCGTTTCCATTTCATTCGTTTGATGCCATTCATGGGTAATGGCCAGGATGGTTTGCAATCGATCGACGCGCGCATCGGCTCGCGACTGACGCTCGACGATGGCAAGAGTGTCGGACAGCCGGCTTGCAACATCTGCGAATTGCGATTCGCTGCACATTGCACGTATCAAAAGGACGTAGCCGGGCTCGACCGTCGCCGAGGCACGCGAGATGCCCACCAATGGGGCCGCGTACCAACCCTCGACCGCCACGACGTCGCCGCGTTCGATTGCCTCCGCAGCGATTTCTACTGGCACATTCGACTGTGCTATTCCGCGGACCGCTTTGACAGACCAGCTCGGGGGTGTTGCGAGTGCAACGGCTGCCACATCGGCGTTAAGGCCGGAAACCACAAGGTCGAGGACCGGCTCCCAGAGGTCGGTGGTGCTGCTAACCTCGCTAGACAGGTGCAGCAGGTTCGGTACGATGTCTGGCATTGTTCAGTTTGCGTCGCCATGACCGTGTGAGGAGAAAAGAAGAAAAGTACGCAATCCGTCGTAGTCGCTCGCAAAGCGAGAGGCTGCAATTCAAGTCAAATTATAGCGTGTGTAATCAATTAGACAACAGTTGTGTGTCTCTAATTCGCGACAGTGGATATCCAGAATAATACCGGGAGAAGAGTCGATGTCAGCACTCTTTGAGGGCAAAAAGGGCCTGATTACAGGCGTATTCAATAAGCAGTCGATCGCTTGGGCCATTGCCGAACAAATCCTCAACGGCGGGGGCATTTGTGGCTTCTCGTACATGCCGGACAAGCCAGATGACGAGCGAAAGAAGAATCTCGGTCGAGTTACAAAACTGATCGAGGGCAACCCCAAAGCAGCGTTCGTTCATCCCATGGACGTAACGAACGACGAACACATCGCTGAGTTGATGAAAGTGGCCAAGGAGAAGCTCGGTGGGCTCGATTTCCTGCTACATTCGATCGCCTTTGCGTTGCCCGACGATTTGAAGCGCGACACGATCGAAACCAGCCGTTCCGGTTTCAAGTTGGCGATGGAGATAAGTGCCTACAGCTTGATCGCCCTGGCGAACGCGGCCCGTGAGATTCTCAACCCGGGCGCCAGCATTTTGACGCTCACCTATTACGGCGGCGAGCGACCCGTCCCCGGTTATAACGTGATGGGCATCTGCAAGGCCGCGCTGGACTCGATCGTGAAGTATTTAGCCTACGACCTTGGGGCGCAAGGGGTACGCATCAACGCGCTTAGTCCCGGTCCGTTGCAGACCATCTCGGGCCGCGGCGCCGGTGTGGACGCAATGCTGGGGCTCTACGAGGCGATGGCGCCGCTCGGCCGCAACGTGACTCACGAGGAGGCCGGAAAATGTGGTGCATTCTTGCTGTCGGAGATGTCGTCCGGCATCACTGGCGAAATCTTGCACCTCGACGGCGGATACAACATCATGGGCTCGCCAGGCAGAATGCTGGATCAAATCAAAGCGAACCAAGCGACATGAATCGACTTTCTTCCGTCAGGGTACGAACCGCCGACGGCACAAACTGTCGCACTGCAGTCGCTAGCACGCAGTTTCAATCCGGGAATCGGCCTAGGTCGTTGCAATGGCGGCATGATACAGTGTGCAAAGTTTACAAAGCGCCGCGGCGATGAATCGCATGCGTCGAGCGCTGCGTAAAGACGAAACGACTTAGTCCCCTTGCATAATTGAACCGTCGCCTGTTTTGACGCTGGACTAGCTTTGTTATTGGCCCGGCGTTTGCTTTGGCCGGCCACAACCCAGAACGTGGCATGATACGCCGCGAGCGCGGACCCGATGATCCGCGTACTGCACAACCTCGTTGCCAGGGATTTTCGGCAGCGAGTTGCGTGCGACAAGGACGTAGCACGGAGGAATAGAGCATGGAAGCTCGTATCACCCGAGTCGTATCTGGCTCGGCCCTGTTGATTTGTTGTTGGTCGCTGCTGGCGCAGCCGTTCGCTCACGCTGCCGGATACCGGACAACGAATTTCACGGTCGCAGCTCCCACGCCACAGTTGGCAAAGGAGATCGGCGATCAAGCCGAAGTCTATCGTCGCGACCTGGCGATCGAATGGCTCGGCCAGGAACTGCCAGCTTGGGCAAAACCATGTCCGATTCATGCGGAAGTTGCGCCAAATCTGGGTGCGGGTGGAGCGACGAGCTTCATTTTTGATCGGGGCGAAGTTTACGGCTGGAAGATGAACATTCAAGGCTCGCACGAGCGAATTCTCGACTCGGTGTTGCCGCACGAAGTGACACACACGATTTTCGCGTCCTACTTCCGCCAGCCCTTGCCGCGCTGGGCAGACGAGGGCGCCTGCACCACGATGGAGAACCGCAGTGAGATCGCGAAGCAAGAACGGAACCTTACCCATTACCTGCATACCGGCCGCGGCATTCCGTTCAGTCAGATGTTTGCCATGAAGGAGTACCCGCAAGACGTCATGCCCCTGTACGCCCAGGGACACTCGCTTTCTGAATGGTTAATCGAGCAGAAGGGACGCCGAGAATTCCTCAACTTTCTGGCCGACGGAATGAAGGATGAGAATTGGCCGCGTGCGGTTCACGATCACTACGGGTTTGGCAGTCTGTTAGCGATGCAGAGCTCCTGGAACGATTGGGTTAAGGAGGGTCGGCCGCAACTGGCTCCCGCAACATCACCAGTCGGCCAATTCGCCTCGAACGGCCGTACGCCAGCGAGGTCGAAAGGAACTCCTGCTGAGATGGGAGTGCTAAGAACGCAGAGCCCCGACCCCGTGACGCCAGTTTCAGCCCCAGATCCTAAGCATTCGGACCATGTCACCGCAGTGACGGTCGGTTCGGCAAGTGCCTCCGTCTACGCGGCGGCAGCCGAGCGAGCCGAACGCGAACGCCAGAATCCTATTCGATCGCTTGAATCGACCGTCGCGTCGAACTCCAGCGTGTACGATGCTTCCCGCGGCGAGGCTGTGCTGCGGCGTTAGCTAATCCCAAAGATCGTCCGTGTGATGTGGTAAAACACCGGCGCTGCAAAGCAAATCGCGTCGATGCGATCGAGCACGCCGCCGTGGCCCTCAACGAGTGTGCCGTAATCGCGAACACCACGGTCGCGCTTGATCGCTGACATCGTCATGGCGCCGGCAAAGCCCATCACCGCGACAACCATCGCCATAAACGCAGATTGCCAGATTTGCTCGTAAGGCGTCGCCCAATACAGGACCATCCCGGCGAGTGCCGTACTCGCCGAGCCGCCGACGAGCCCTTCCCAGGCTGCGCGTTTCATTGATCGTGGGTGCGATGACGTGCCGGCCGTAAAGTTGACTCCAAATGAATTGAAACGCCTCCGAAAGAAGGGCCATGGTAACGAAGAAGAACAGCAACCGGGCCTTCGCGCTGGGCGTGGCGTTGGGAATATCCAAATAAAGGAGGGCCGGAGCGAAACTGAGGCAGTACACGCAAATCAGTAAGCCCGACTGGATCTTCGCGACTCGTTCCAAAAACCGTTTGAAGTCGCCAGCCATCGCCACGCGTGCTGGGATAAATAGGAACGCGTAGACCGGGATAAAAATGCTGTACAGCCCGTAAAGGTCGTACGCGACGAAGATATACTGCATCGGCGTGAAGAAGATGAGCGTCCAAAAGAGCGCACGATGATCCGCCCGGCGCGTCGGCGTGAGCGTAATAAATTCGCGGAGCGCTTCGAAGCTCATCAGGCCGAAGATCGCAACCGTCAACGTCGGGCTAAAGAATGCGACGAGTAGGAGTGCGTAAAAAATCCACCATACACGCACGCGGCGATTGAATGTCGCCACTGCTGCCGCATTGAGACCGAGGTGGGGTTGGCGGCGCACAATTTGGCCGACCACCGTTGCTGTTCCCAACAACGCGACGACCACCGCCGCAAGTAGCCAATCTCGCCCAACCATCGTTAATCAACTTCTTTCAGTCGTCGCACGGCATCACGTGCTCGTGTCAAAAAATCGGTTTTCGACTCGCCCGCCTCGAGCCACATAGGAGGCCCGAACGTGATACAGGAAAGCAGCGGCACCGGTAAAAATTCGCCACGCGGCAACACACGGTTCATGTTATCGATATGTACTGGCACGAGCTCGAGGTCCGGTCGCTTCTTGCTCAGATAATACAAACCACTTTTGAATTCGCCCACCGTCTCGCCGGCCGTTCGACCACCTTCCGGGAAAATAATCAGCGAATCTGTCGAGCCGATTTCCCGCAGCATGACATCGACCGGGCTTTGGTGAACCTTGATTTCCTTGCGGTCGACGAGCAGGGCATTGTACGTTTTCGCCATATACCGGCGGATGGGTCCGCGGTCCCAATAGTCCTTGGCCGCCACGGGGCGGGTTAACTTCCGCACCTCGTGGGGCAAGGCCGACCAAATGAGGATCATGTCTAGGTGGCTTGTATGATTTGCGAAATAGACCCGCTGGCACGTGTCTGGTTGGCAGTCGATCCAGCGCACGCTCGCGCCGCTCAAAAACCTGGCTAGCGTGGTAAGGATGATCTCCGTAATCATGGTTGTCGGCGTCCAGCGACAGTGAACCGTTGTGCATAGCTAATTATCGGCTGCCGCTCGACAATTTCGCAATTGCTATCCTTACGGAGATCTCTTGTTTCTTCGATGAGGCAGCTAATTGTAAGCGACTTGCGTTTTTCGAGCGTAGGTCGTTTCAATAAGTCGCTCATACCCTCCTACCATGGCTTCAACGGACCACCGCTCGATTACCTCTTTTCGTGCCAACGCGCCCATTGCGTGGCTCATGAGCGGAGCATTCAATAACCGGTTCACCCGATCAGCAAACTGTTGGGCATTGCCGGAAGTTACCAAGAATCCCGTTTGGCCTTCCGTGACTGCTTCGTGAATAGAACCAACGTCGGTGGCGACGACCGGACGACCTACGCTCATCGCCTCGAGAATCGATAGTGGGTTCGCCTCGATGTGCGACGTCAATGCGAACACATCCATCGCGGTGAGCAGACGCGGCACGTCTCCGCGTGATCCTGCAAAGATTGTGCGATTTGTGATACCTAGCTCGTGAGCTCGCTGTTCCAACGACGCGCGACAAGGGCCGTCACCGACGATCAAGAAGCGGGCCGTCGGCAACGTGCGCGCTACGTGAGCTGCCATTTCGAGAAATAGCTCGTGATTTTTTTCGGGGCGAAGCGCCGCCACGATTCCGACGACTGGATCGAGCGGTCCGAAGCCCAGCTCTCGGCGAATTTCGGCCACGTCCGCCGCCGGAGCGAACCGCTCTGTGTCGACGCCGTTAGGAATAACCGCAATCCGATTGCGAGCGACGCGCAAGTTCTTTGCTAAAAACTCGCCATGGGATTCAGCGACCGCAATGAAGGAGTCGGTGATCGGCGTCAACATACGGTTAAGCCGGCCGACGCCGTCGGGCCACCCTGTGCTGTGCAGAGCGGAGAGAACGACGGGCACGCCAACTCGCCGAGCCGCCAGTCGTCCCCAGAACATCTTATCCCCGGCGCCGACGGTGATGACCGCATCAATTTGGCGATGTCGTAGCAGATGCGTTAGTCGAGGCCACACGCGCAAGTCATATTTGTTTGTGAGCAGGTCGTGATGGACTGGGAAGCCGTCTGCCAACGATTCGCCCAGTTTTCCGCGCTCTTTTAGGCAGCACATTTCCGGCGCGAACCGTTCAGCGTCCATCCGTCGAATAATGTTCGCCGTCAGCATTTCTGCTCCGCCGACTCGCATATCGGTCTGCATGAACATCACGCGTAGCGGCCGCGGGACATTCAGCCGAGGTTTCTTTGGTTGGACGTCGGCCGACGCGGCGACTGGCAGTCCTTTGGCAGCCGCTGTCCCCAACCTGTAGTCAGTGATTTGTGGCGCGACTGACGTCGCCGACATTGAGTCGCAATCCGGTTCATCGTTCACGGTTAACGCAGTGCCGTGAGCAAGTTCACTGTCAAATGGCATGGGTCGGCTCCGTTGGTTCTACAGGCACGGACCAATACGTATTCCAGCGCGCGATGAGCTGAGCGATGTACTCAGCCAATTGTGCACGTTCGTCCGGTGTCACGAGTGTCTTAGAGAAAGGCAACGCCGTGGTCACAAGCAACAACATTGCTGTGCCCCACCAGCGCCACCGCAAAGTGCCACCGGCGCAAGGGATAACCACAACATACCCGGTTGAATTTGCATGCCCGCGGAGCGATTGATCCAATATAAAACCAATAGCGCGACGCACGTTGCCGCGGTCGTACCCAGCACGGCCCCCAGTAGTCCCCAGCGTGGAATCAGCAGCGCATCGATCGTCACGTTAAGGATTAATCCGGCGACGAGCGGCACCACGGTAAGCTTCGTCCTTTCGGCACACCAGGCATAGTTTTGTGCAACGAGCAACAACGAGTACCAAACGCAGTACGTCATTGTCCAGGGCAGCACGGGCAGACCTTGGTCGTAACGCCCTTGAAACGCGACGTGGAACAACAGCGGCGCCGTCCACAATACCACGACGCCGCCGGCCAGCATGACGATTGACGTGACCTTCAATACCGTGTTGAGCCGGTCGGAAACCTGCTGCCGCGCACCAATTTCCCAATCGTGACTTAGGTAAGGCATTACGGCACCGCCCAACAAGTCGGCGACGGAAAGAAACAAAATCGGCACGATGCGGCTGGCATGATAGTTTCCCACCAGAGCGAGCGCCGCCGTGTTTTCCAGGCCGCTGTAGTGAACCAGCATATAGCGATCGACGACGCCGAACAGGTGGCAGAACAGATTGGTTACCCACACCCAAAAGGCGAATTGCATCAGCGGCGGCCAGAATTCGCGATGGGGAATGCCATCATCGGGAGTTGCTTCGGCCAACAAGGCGCCGCCTTTCCAAGCGAGAACTCCCACAACAGATATCAAACAGGCTGCTCCATAACCTACGACAATGCTCTCCGCGGCAAACCGCCAACACCAAAGGAGCGCGAGCGAGATGATCGCAAACGAAATACTCTGGCAAAAGTGCATCGTCGAAACGATGCTGAATTTGCGAAGGGCGGAAAACACTGCTTCGAGGAAATGATGCAGGATGACCGCCATCAGGCTGAGTGCCAAAACAGTAACGAGCGTGCTCGCATCAGGCTGGCCAAAAATCAGGTCGGAGAAACGCGGCGCTTGGAAAATAATTAACCCGGCGGCAGAGATGGTGAGCACCGTCGTCCACACCGTTGCCCGCCGCAAAAACGTGCGCAACTGCCCGCGCTGCCGGTAGCGTTCCAGGTATCGTCCGAAAGAACCGGGAAGGCCCAGCACGATGACCGGGGCCGCTAGCAGCAAAAAGCTGTACGCCATGTCCCAAGTGCCCAATTCGTCGGGCGTCAGCCAACGGCAAAACAGGATCCCGCGGCCAAAGCCAATGCTCCGCTGTACGATGTTTGCCAAGAGCAAAATCGTGACACTCGTGGCGAGCGTGTCGGGCGCCAGCGCCGTTTTTTGGTTGATTTCGAGTCCATCAGCTATTGAGCCTAATTCCTATGCCTCTTGCAGAGGCGCAGACGTCGCCGAGGTCTTACCATTTCACACAACAAGCGGTTCGCTGTGCAGCGCCTCAGCGTCGCTCGGCTCGAACAGTTCCGCGCTCTCAGTACCTTTCTCTGAGCCCTCTTCCACTTTGCTCCTAAAATCCCCTGGATCGAAGTCGCGATGCACTCGCACTTTTCGCGGATCGACGGTCATCCAGTTTTTGAAGCGAATGAACTCCTCATCCGCATGGAACCGCCGCAAGTGAAAAGGATCGTCGCCAGGAAAGTTGTAACCGCCGTATGCAGAGCACACACCAGCGAAGCCGGCTTCGAAGGCGACGCGGAATGCCTTGGTCGACAGATTCTGGTGCAATCCGAATGGAAATGCGAAGTAGCGCACCGGTTTGCCAAGTGCTCCTTCCAAATCGCGCTTCGAACCGACAATTTCGTTGGCGATCTGTTCGGTCGTTAAGGAGCCTCCCAGATCGGCGTGGCTGCGAGTATGCGCGCCAATTTCAACGTCCGCGGCGACCATCTCGCGCAACTGTGCCAACGTATTCATGGCCAGCGGCCGTCCCGCCGCCACATCGTGCGGGAACGGTTCTCCGCGTAATACATGGTTCGTGGAAACGAAGTAAGTGAATGGAATGCCACACTTGAGCAGCAGCGGAATCGCAAAACGATAATTGTCTGCGTAGCCGTCATCAAACGTAATGCAAGCCGTGGGTAACTGATTACGTCCGGAGGCAATCCGAGCTTGCGCTTCCGCCAAGCTGACCAAATCGAAGCGTTGACGCAGCCAAGCAATTTGCGCTGCAAACGCTTGGCAACACATTGTCCAGTCGTTTGGTATTTCATCGGCCACCCGATGATAAAACAGAATTCGCATCGGCACGCGATGCTGAGCAACACGACGGACCGCCGTCCACCGCCTTAGCGGCAACGTCGAAAAATAGTAGGCTCTCAAGGCGTATTTTCGTGTCGACGGCATCAGTGCAGCATGTCAGTTTCGAGGTGATGTAAAGGGTTTCTGCTTCAATTTCCAGTTGCAGAACGAACGAACTGTGCCCCCTGGCGTGCCCAGTCTCCAAATGCGTCGGCCATGTTCCAAACTTGGCCGCGAAGCCGCGCAAGGCGACGGTTAGGCACAACGCGGTAGTTCCATGTTGCCCGCGGCGTCGCTCGCCAATGGGCTTTGTAGGGTTCGTTGCCGCGAAGGAAATCAAGACGCTGATGTCGTTCGTTAATCGCGTTTCGGAGGCACAAGATCGTAGAGAGACGGCCAGGTTCTTCCTCAAGTCTCTCAGGATCGACGCCGCCCTGATAAGCGAACGTCGCAGCACGATCGGCCACGTGGTATTCCGCCGCCGCTGGTGAGCCATCGAGTTCCAGCCACGACATTCGAAGCTGGCCGCGTTTGAGCAGCCGCTCAGCCACCTCTCGGTGAAAGTCGTGAAATGTTTGTGAGGCGAAGCAGCCGGGTTCGCCTAGGCTGATTCGGCGCCGCTGATGTAGGTCAACGAGCACGCACCACGCTTCCTTGAGCTCGCGTGGGTCTCGAACCACGTGCCACGCGGTGCGATCGGATTCCAGCACGCCGCCGCTCCAGTTGCCGCAATTGCTTGCGATGAGATTTCGATATGCTGGCTAAGTAGTCATCCCAGCTTGCAGGTAGATCGAGAATCCAGCATTGGTCGACAGTCTCTTTAGCGACGACGGCGTCCAGGTCTTGGAGTGCAAGCATGAGCTTGCTAATTGGTTCGTCGTCTTCGTCGACTCCACTTAGTTCGAGCCGATCCCAATCAACAAAGAGGCTGGCAAGAGCTTCCGCAATTGCCGAGGAAACACGTTCGGCGTCCTGCGTCCGACAGACCAGGGACAAGTGATCTGTGTATACCTCGCCGTCTCCTAGCCACCGGACCACACTGCCCTTGATCGCCGATCGTTCAATGTACCAGGGTGCGATGCCGACGAGTTGGCGGTTGCAGTCCTTCGTGTTCTCCGAGTCGTAGACCGCTAGCACGTAGAGCTCCCGCGATTGCCCCAGGTCCCGGCTTCGAGCACCATCACACCGTGGGGCGCCGTAGTACTTCCACCACGTCGCGAGCCAGTCCCACGAGCGAAATGGCATTTCGCCTGCCAGCGCATTCCAATCTGATTCGATGGCGGTTAGTTTATGCCACGATATGATTTGTTCGACGTGCATGCCCTTCCTACGTGTGGCTAGACTTTAAGCCCGTTACCTTGCGCAAATCTGCAAACGCAGTGCCTCGCCCAACAAGTGGCGAATGGAGCGACCCACGGCAACAAAACTCTGCCGTAATTACAGCAGAATGCAACTCACGACCGAGTCCCACCGCGGCTTGCGTTCCGGTTGTAACACGTGCATCACTTCTCCGTGGTGTTGCCCGCTCGCCACTTGTTGCACGAACGCCACAGCGCAGCAGCGTTTGGAACGGACTCGCTGCCAGAAGTTGTCCAAACAAATATCTAAAAACGGCGTGAAAACCGCACGTTTTATCCATCGGACTTGTTGGAAACATAGCGCGTGAAAGTCTAGGCATGGGCTTTGCCTCTTCACAGCCGAAACTACGACCCTTCGGCAACATCGCTCCATTCGTCACCGAGGTATCTGCTCCATGGCACGCGCTAAAGCTGATCTGCCCTATTCGCATGTCGGGAACGCCTTACAGCCCGCGGATTTCATTCGCCTGCTGCGAACGCACGTCTATTTGTGGACCATGCCGGCCGTGACATGTGCTGTCATCGTCGGGATATATACGCTCGTTACTCCGCGCCAGTGGAAAACAACGCAGGCCCTCATCATTCGTCCGGAAGTCGCCAGCGTCTCTGATGAGCGACTGGGTAAATTTTCCGACCTTTCCGAGATGAAAACTTCACAAGAGACCGTTTTGGAACTCGCCAAGAGTCAACATGTGATCCAAGCCACACTGCGAGAGGTCGGTCCGCCGCACGGCTATCGTCACCCCGATGTGTGGCCGACCCCGCTCGACGTTGAAAAGTTTCGCGCCTGCGTGGACATGAGACCGCCCGGTGGCGCCGAATTTGGGAAGACCGAGGTATTTTACCTTTCCGTTGTCGATTCGAACCGCGATCGAACCACGGCTCTTCTCGTGGCACTGTGCAAGGAGCTCGAACATCGGACGCAGGAATTGCGTGGCAAAAGCGCCCAGGGGATGATTGCCGAGCTCGAACGCACCGTATCGATGGCCAACAACGACCTTTCCGTAGAAACCAACAAACTGTCGGCGTTTGAATCGAATATTGGCGCGGATCTGGCGGAGTTGAGGAGCCTCAGTGCTGATGCAGGCAATCAGAGTGAGGTCGCCCAAGAATTGGCCGGAATCGAGACCGAACGCCGTGCCAACGAGGCCAACCGGAACGGAAACGAACGGCTGCTCAAAGTGCTTGTTGCTGCAGAGAAGGATCCCCAGCAAATATTAGCCACGCCGAATAGCCTGCTGGTGTCCCAACCTTCCGTCAGTCAGTTAAAGAATGCCCTCGTCAATGCCCAATTGCATACGGCCGACCTGCTTGGCAGCCGTAGCGAGGACCACCCGTTCGTCATCGCTGCCCGTGAAGCCGAGGATTTGATTCGCAAACAGTTAAACAATGAAATTGGCGTCGCAATTCGAGGCCTGCAGGTGGAGATCGACCTGTGTGTCGATCGCGAGAAGTCTCTGTTGTCCAGAAAAACTTTGGCTCGTGAGCGGGTGTTGCGCCTAGCTAAGGCCCGGGCGGAGTACACCAATCTGGTCGCCTCGGTTCAAAATCACTCGCGGCTGGTGGAAGCGGCCCAAAAGAACCTTGCAGACGCCCGCGCTCGTCAGGCCGCCGCCCATAGTGCAAGCCTTATCAGTCGCGTTGACAACGTTGAGGCCGGTGTACGGCCAGTCGGGCCCGCTCGCAAAACGATCGTCGCGGCCGGCGGTGTCGGCGGTTTGATCTTAGGGCTCGGGGTCGTCTTCCTGTTCGCGACTCCACCGGTTGAGGCCGTCACGTCTTCAACTTCTCATGGAGATCTGGCCAACTTTGTCGATGGACCATCACGGAATCGCGAAAAAAGTCCGACAGACCACTGTACCGTGTCGGAAACAATTACTTCTGTCAACGGTGCCGGGAACGACTTATTGGTAGGTGTCCGCCCCCGGACTGCCGGAGGTGCGTTTGGCATGTTTCGTGGCCTATCGCTACAAGAGGCCGTGCGGAAGGTGCAGGGGCGGTGCCACTGAAAGCGGCAACAACACCTCAAATGTAACCCATAATTCATAAGTGATTTGCTGCTCAATCTACCGGATCGACTGCGTAATAAAGAATGCCCGTCGTCGCTGCCATCTTTGCAATTGCCGCAGCTATATGGGGCGTGATCGTTGCGCGCCGCGGCTCGCTGCTGGTGGGTTGCGGCCTGCTGGTGATGGTGAGCTATGTTCTGGGACATGAGTTCTGGAATGTCCATATTGGGCCGCTGCCAATCACGCTTGACCGCATTTTGTTGATCGCCTTGTTCGCGACTTTCGCCCTGCAATGGCGCCTGGGTGACTTGCCATTTCGATCGATGACAGGCAGCGATTGGCTCTTCGCCGCGTTACTCTTGCTTCTCACCGTTAGCGCTCTCTGTAGCGGGGAGCCCGAGTTTACGAACGGTGTCACGTCCAAGTGGGGTCGCCTGTTCGCGGCATTCTTGGTGCCGGCCGCCGTGTATACCTTCATCCGGCAATTGCCAATCACTTACTGCGATTGGTCACGGACCCTCATCGCGCTGGTCGTCCTGGGAGTGTATCTTGCCCTGACTGGAGTGTTCGAGGTCAGTCACCTTTGGTCTCTTGTTTTTCCGCGCTACATTTCTAATCCCGATCTCGGAATTCACTTCGGTCGCGCTCGCGGGCCGGATTTGAACGCGGTGAGCCTGGGCATTTACCTTACTGCGGGTTGCTTGTGTGCATGGACGCTTTTGCCCCAGGCGCTGGCGCTGGCAGCAACTCGCACTGCTGACAACCGTGCCGCTGATGGCCTTTGGCGTGTTGCTAACATACACGCGATCCACCTGGATTGGCTTTGCCGTAAGCGCGTTTGTTGTCGCTGCGTTCCAGATTCCGCGGCATTGGCGACTTCCCGCGGTGGCTGGTGGAACGCTAGTCGGCCTTCTTGTTCTCGTAGTTTCATGGAGCCATTTGGTTGACATCCAACGAGAAGGCACTGCACAGGACGCGGAGCACTCGGTTGATCAACGGGAATCGTTTGCGTATGTGTCGTGGCAAATGTTTCGCGACAATCCGATTTTGGGTGTCGGGTTCGGGCGATTTTTTGATCGAAAACTCCCCTATCTGTCCGACCGTCGGCAAACCGTGGAACTCGAGTCGCTTCGCAACCTGGATCACCATAACACGCTTCTGAGTGTTCTCACCGAGACAGGCATGATCGGGCTGGCCGCATTCGTTGCTGTGTTTATCGCCTGGGGACGAAATGCATGGTCGCTCGCAACGGGAACCGATTTACAGCCGTGGGTTCGCGCCCAGGGCGTACTGATGCTGGCCTTAATCGCAAACTACTTGGGCTCCGCCGTTTTCCATGACCTCACGCTCCTGCCGTCGCAGGAGCTGTTGCTATTCGTGTTTGCGGGGCTGACGGTAAATCTGCGTCAAATGACGCAGGACGCCGCAAATGTCGCCGCTCCGGAGGGCGGCACGCTACGGCGGTGCTCACTCGCACGCTACGGTTGTGCCAGCCTGACCGACGTACATCACTCCAAGATTCCTGCAGGCGGACAATCACCACGATGAATACGACAAAAACCCTCGGGAATGTTTGCCTATTCGGGATGCGAATTTCTCGCGTGTCGATGTTCGATGCCGTTAAGACGTTGCTCGATTGGTGCCAGTCAGCACGCGGCATGGAGTGCCGATTTGTTGTTACTCCCAATGTCGATCACGCTGTAATTTTCCAAAACCGAGCCGATTTTCGGGCCGCTTACGAAAACGCTTCGCTCGTGCTGGCCGATGGTTTGCCCCTCGTGCTATCGGCCCGAGTATTCGGCCAGCATCTTCCCGAGCGGGTGGCCGGCAGCGATATCGTTCCCGCTTTGTTTACATCCTCCACACACCGGTTGCGAGTGTTTCTGTTTGGTTCTGCTCCAGGCGTCGCCGATCGTGCTGCCGAGCGTATCGAACGACAATGGCCAAACGTCGATGTAGTCGGTACTTATTCACCACCCATGGAATTCGAAAACGAGGAGGTCGAGAACTCGCGTGCGATCGCCGCGATGAAAGCCGTTGATCACGATCTTCTGATCGTGGGTCTAGGCGCACCACGGCAAGAAATCTGGGTCCACAACAATCGTCACGAGTTGCCGGCTAAAGTTGCCATTTGCGCCGGCGCTACCATCGATTTCCTGGCCGGACACCGGCGTCGATCGCCCGTTTGGATGCGAAGATTCGGCCTTGAGTGGTTGCACCGTGTTCTATCAGAGCCGCGGCGCCTCGCCGGCCGTTACGCGCGCGACGCCTGGGCCTTTCCCCACCTGTTGTGGCATGAATGGCGGCGGTCCTCGTTCTGACGGTCTATTCGCAGCCGTCAGCCGACCGTTATATTCGGCATCATGCCACTTTCAAATGTTTTAGTTGTTGTCGTCGATGGGCTGCGTGCGTCGGCACTCGGCGCTTACGGCAACACAACGTATTCCACATCCACGCTCGACCAATTCGCGGCAGAATCTTTGTTATTGGACGAATGCTACGCCCCGGCCGCCGATTTAGCGATGATCTATCGCGCCCTTTGGCAGTCACGTCATCCAGCGCGGCCCGATCGTGGGAATACCGAACGTAATACAGCGTTGGGAAACGGGATTTCACTACCACATATCTTCGCGCAGCTCGGCTTCGACACGACGCTTGTTACCGATGCTGCCGAACTAGCGGAATTCCCCTGCGCCGCCGATTTTCATCAAGTTCGCGTCCAGATTGATCCTGCCGACGAAGCCGCCGGAGCGGAACGGGTAGATGACATCGTAGAGACGAAATTTGCACAACTACTTGCGGCCGTACATGGCGACATTACGCAACGGTCAAACGAGTTCCAGCAGTTTGCCGGCACAAACACTGAGCGGCCGCGATTGATTTGGGTCCACTCGCAAGGCATGCACGGCCCGTGGGACGCACCTCTCGACTTGCAGCACGAGTTGTTCGATGAAGAAGACGCGCCGCCGTTGGAAACGACAATCCCGCCGAACATTTGGATTGTACCAGATGCTGATCCTGACATTGCCTATCGACACAGCATTGCCTACGCAGCACAAGTGGTTGTGCTCGATACTTGCTGGCAAAAACTGATGGACTCGCTCATCGCTTCGAACTCGCCGCACCCTTGGCTAGTGATCTTGGTCGGCGCGGGGTTTTCCGCTTGGCGAGCATCGGAAGATCGGAGGTGTCGATTCCCGGCTACCCGCCGAGCAATTGCATGTCCCGTGTCTGATTCGCTTTCCGGACACCCGTGGCCAGTTCGCTCGCAACGGCGCACTCATATCACATCTGGATATTTTGCCGACGTTACTTGATTGCGCGAACGCGACTGAATCTTCTTTGCACCCTGATGGCTCGAGCCTCCTGCCGTTGGCTGCCTCCGCCCCGTCTGCCTGGCGTGAGTCACTAATCTCAACGTATGGTTCAGGCATGTATGCAATCCGCACTAAGTCTTGGTGCCTGCGCACATCGGCAACCGATACAGATGACATGAGTGCGGGCGAGTATCCCGCAAGTGCCTCTGATGCGACCTCGCAACAGTTCGAACTTTTCGTTCGCCCCGATGATCGGTGGGAGGCGAACGACGTGTCGAAACTGTGCCCGGACGTGGTTGAGGAACTCCAGGCGGCTGCCAGCGAATTTCTGAAGCGAATTGAGGCAGGCGACACATTTGCAACGTCGCAGTAGGTCAGTTCATGGACGATTCTCGTCTCGACGATTGGCATTGACACTTAGCTGAGTGCTAGCTGCGCATTCGTGCGAAAAAACGCTTGTTCGACGAATGCAAGCTGGCCTAGTGACTGTCCAAGCAGCCACCTACAATTCGCCGTTTGGTTTTTCGGCGGCAAATTGTTGGCTGGCCGGCAGTTACTCGCCGTCATCGAGGTCCCGTTGCCTCGATTGGTTGATCTTTCTCTCAGCAACGAACACACTTATGTTCGGACAAGGAAGTCCGTCATCGTTTGCCGCTGCGCTCGCGCGCGTTGCGCTGCGTGGTGTGCGCAATCGCAGTTCGTTCTGCGGTCGGCCAGGGCTCCGCTACGCCGCCACCGATAGAGCCTGTGCGGCTTTGTATCTCATGGAGTGGTGGGGATTCGAATCCCTGGGTTGGCCGGGTGCGGCTCGATCAAGGTTCTTTGTCGCATTTGAGGCTGCTCGGATTGAATCCTGATGCAGCGGGTTCGATCTGGATCGAAAACAGCCAAGTACGAATCGCTTCGCTAAGTCCACGCAAGACCGACAGTATCGAAGTAACCGCCGATGCCGCCCCCGGTTCCAGTTTGCTGGTCGAACTGGCCACCGGTCCAAAAGCCCTGCCCTCGCAGGTGCGAGTGCCGCTCGCCGATTTAGTGCGGCACCCCTATCAACTTCGCCTGGACGACCACGGCAATACGCTTGATGTCCGCGTCGTTCCAACACCGTCTTTGCAAATCTCCTTCCTTGGGGGCGCTGCCCAAAACAACGCTCTCATTTTTGCTCCGGGCGAACAACTTGCATTCGAGCTCGCACCGGCGCTACCAGCAACGCTACACGGCACAACTTTGGATATACAAACCACCTTGTCGCCAGCCCGGCGCAAAGAGGTCGTCTGGAGTGACAACCAAAAATTAGCTGTTCCGGTTGATGGCCAGCCCAGAATCGATCTCACGGTGCCGCTCCAAGTTGCGGAAGGCGTCTATACCGTCCACATCTCAGTTTCACGAGCCTCCGGTTATTTTCGCGATAAGTTTTTTCCCGGCGCCGCAACGCCGATCGCCGAGCGGAGCTTCCAAATCGTTGTGGTGGGTGCTCGCCCGGCTGCTAGCGAGGAAGTTGGGCGTTGGAAGAAAGTCCTGGAAATTGATCCTACGAATCCCCGTTGGGTAGAACGCCTCCCCTCGTGGACACAGTTCCAACGGATCCCGGGTTTGAATCACGGCCCGCTGGGCAGCATTCGAGCTGGCGCAGCCGACCTTCCGCTGGGGCGATTCGTTGAGTTGCCGTCAACCGTGAAGGGCGCCGATCCCCATTGGCAAGCCTATTCACTGCCGTTAGAGGCGGTTGGGGCACCACATCTCTTGGAAATCGACTACCCGGCGGACGAGGAACAACATTTCGGCCTCAGCATCGTCGAGCCCAATGCCGCCGGCATCGTCGAAGGCGTCCAACACGATGCAGGAGTATATGTCGAAGGTTTAGGCCGCAAGGAAGAGAAGCACGAACAGACGCAGCGACTCATTTTTTGGCCGCGAACGCAGGCGCCTCTGCTCGTTGTCACTAATGAGCATCCCACTGCCGCGGCTCATTTTGGTCAAATTCGCGTGATGAAGCGTATTGGCCCGCTTACGTCGAGGATCCCTGTAACGTCTCACGACCGACTAATTGCCGCCTACCTGGCCCGACCGTTGGCCAGGACGTCATTCGGCGCAACCGAAGCGCTCGAATCGATCGTCAACTCGGGAGCCCCAAAAAGTGTCGACGACTATCAAACTCTTTACCAAAGTGCGACGCGACTCGCTGATTACGTGCAGGCCGGCGGATTCAACAGTGCGATCGTTAGCGTTTTGGCCGACGGCAGCTCGATCTTTCCAAATTCTCACTTGCAGCTAACCCCGCGCTACGATTCAGGACGTTTGACCGAACGTCCCCGCGAAACCGACGGGCTAGAGCTCATGTTGCGTGTGTTCGACCGGGAGGGGCTGACCTTAATCCCAGCCATTGAATTCGCCACGCCGATTCCGAAGCTCGAAGAGTTACGCCGCAATAGCGATCCACACATTTCTGGTCTGGAGCTCGTCGGATCAGATGGCCGCACTTGGCTGGAAGTCAACGGCACGCGCGGCGGGTTGGCACCGTACTACAATGTGTTGGATCCGCGCGTGCAACAAGCCATGCTCGATATCGTTCGAGAGATCGTCGCGCGTTACGGTACACATCCGTCATTCGGCGGCTTGTCAGTGCAGCTCAAGGGCGATGGATATACGCAATTGTCAACGCTTGAGTGGGGACTGGACGACTCCACCGTCGATCGGTTCGCGCACGATACAGGTACCCAACTGCGTGCGACGGGACCCGAGCAGCTTCGCCGCTCGTACAGCAGCACTAACTGGACCAAACGCGGTTGCTTGGCGTTCTTGGCGTGCCAAGCAAATTGCAGCATTTTACAGCCGCATGGCGGTACTCGTGCATGGAGACGGCCAACGCAAGCTGGTGCTCACGACCGAAAAGCTATTCGATAACCCGCAAATCGGCCAGAGAATCCGTCCCAATCTGCTTGCGGATAATCGCGTCTCGGAAACGATGCTGGAGCTCGGGATCGACCGACAGTTACTTGAACGTACTCCAAGCGTCGTATTGTGCCCAACGCGTTATGTGGAATCAATGTCGCCGTTGCCAGATCACGCGATCGATCTAGAGTTAAACGCCGCCTTTACCCACTGGAATCATGAACCAACTGCGTCCACGAAGTCGGCCGCACTACTGTTTCGTCGTGCTCTGCCGTTCCGGCTTACCTCGTTTGAGCCGGCTAGCCCGTTTCGAATCGGCGACGAGATGCGCCTAGTCAGCCAACCCATGCCAGGTGGAACGGCAGCCCGGCAAGCGTATTTGCAAGCGATGATGCGGAACTCCCCAGCCGTGCTCATCGACGGCGGCGATTTCCTGCCGCTAGGGCAGGACGATGTGTTGAGAAGCGTGCGCAAGCTGCTTGCCACATTACCCACCACGGCCCAAATCTCTGAGATCGTTAAGCAGCCGGTCATTGTCCGCACATATTCCGAGAACAATCAGGCTATCATAGTCGTCATGAACACAGCACCTTGGCGTGTGGATGCTGAGATCGCGCTCGATACTCCGCAACCAACGACACTCGAGCCAGTGTTAACTGGCACGGACGCGAGTAACCCGGACCGGGTTAAACCACGTGCGATATTAACCGGTCGGCAACCATGGAACGTCTCGTTGGAACCATACGATCTGAAAGCCGTGCGCATCGGGGCAGCAGGCATAAAGGTTGAGGAGGTTCACGTCACCCTCGACGACACAGCCAATTCCGAGCTGAAACATCGGCTGGACAATTTGGCCAACCGAAACCTATCCGCACCGCACGCCTATCGCGCGCTCGCGAACCCAAACTTCGAGCCAGTGGGTGGAGCCGGAGCTGTACCGGGGTGGCATCTTGTCGGCAACCCTTCAACTGCGACCGCCGTTCTCGATGCGATTAGTCCACAGGATGGAAAAACGTGTTTATATCTTCGTAGCAACGGCCAGTTGGCCGCTTTAGAAAGCGACCCGTTTCCGATTCCCGCCACAGGCCAGCTTTCAATGACTGTGTTCGCTCGTAGCCAAAGCACTGCGCCCGGCACAGAGTTGCGGCTCGTTTTTGAAGGTGAATCCGAAGGGCAAGCGTTTCGTCGAGCAACGGAAGGAGTGGATCCGAAACACGAGAACCAACAGTGGAGTCCATACGCAATCCTTGTTTCCGATTTGCCACTCGACTCGCGTGGTGAAATGCGAATCAAATTCGAAGTGACGGGACCTGGTGAGTTCTGGCTCGACAATGTGAACCTGAACGATATCCTGTTGCCACTTAAATACTACAACAACGCGTCGGCGGAAATTGTGAAGCTATTGCAGCGCACTCACGATGTCCAAGCAGCCTACGATGGCGGCCAATTGAACGACTGTATCCAATTGCTCGATGGCTACTGGCCGAGGTTCGTCATGGCATACACGCCGCCGTCGGCACCGGCCGTTGCGCTACTCCCGCGGCCGCAAAACAGCCTCCGCCTGTCGCTCCGGCGCAGTCAACTCCGCCAGCCGACGAGGACGAGCAAACGGCCCCAAGCCTTGGTGAACGCATCAAGCGCATGGTGCCACTCTTCAGATAAATGCGAGGATTGATCCTTTGTTTCACTCCGTCGCCACGTGTGTCGCCACACCGCACGGTCGTAGATGCAGCGCACCCCAAGTTTGGGCAGTTCAATGGATGAGTCAACAACCGCCCAATCGTCGTGGGCAGTTCCAGTCGCGGCGTTGAGAAGCGAGGCGTTCGGACAAAGCGCCTTGAGTGCCAGTGCCTGGCGATGTGCTTGGGCGACGGGGATATCCAGCCACTCATGAACAGTCGGGTTGGCACACAAAAAGACGCACATAATACACCTGCTACCGCGTTTGCCATCGGCGGCTGTTTTTAGCATGCTCCTTGTGGTGATATTTGAATGCCTCAACGCGTTTGGTCTGGTGGAACGAGTGGCGTTTTGCTCGCGGGCTGGACGTTCGGAGCGTGAGCAGCTTCTTGTGCTGTGCTTCCCCCAGCAGCACCAGCGGGCGATGGTTGCCGATCTGGAAGTAGCCGGATTATCCCAGCAGCAATGGGAGTCAATGAGTTCGACGTTGACGTACTAGCAACGTTTTTCGTCGTTACCGTCTCCGGCGAATTCGTTGTTACCGGGTCAGCCGTTGCATCCAGGTTCGGCGGAAGCGTGGCGGTGGGCACCGTAGCTGGCGCGTAAATCACCAATGCCTGACCCACAATGTTACGAACTTGGAGCCCTTCCACGACCTTCTGCATCCGTCCTGTACCGCTTTGGTCGACCGTTAACGTTCCGATCTGGTTCACCATAGGCACGCCAGTGTTGGTACTGCGAGGTTTGGCCGAACCCGATTGGTTCAGTTCGTCGTTTAGTGGACTGTTAACTCCGGATTGTCCCGTAGGTGTGGCGTCGGTGGTAGAAGCTTGATCGGTCGGCGCGGCCAATGACTCAGCCGAGGCTGCGCCGCTACGGTTTTTCTCACCCACGGTGGCGGTTTGCGCGAGGATAATTCGAGGGATTTGCTGTTTGGCAGGTCGGATACTACTTTGCGGCTGCACGGGTTCAGTTGGCTGCGCTGGCAAAGCGCCACCGGTTCCAGCTCTTGTTCTTGGCACGGAACGAGTCGCATTGTTATTCGTGGCCGCTGGCGTCGCGTTGCCCGTTGATCCTGTCGCCGTGGTTTGGACCTTCGGCGAAGGAACTTGCCCGGCAGCCGGCTGATTGCCGATAACGCTGGCGTCGCTTATTCCTACGATGTAATTGCCCGGATCCAATGCGCCGACGTCGACCATTGCAAACACACCGTTGGGATCGTTGCGAAAACCGGCCAAACCGATTCGTGCGCCGTGTGTACCCAAGGGCGCATTAGTAGTAGATTCTGATCCTATCGCTCTTTCACGCTCGCCGCTGGCACCGCGTGGGTAAAGTGGATTCGTTGATTTGTTGTCCCCAACACGAAAGAGTTCCGCCATGGCCCGTTCTGTAGCGGGACTACTCTGGTCGTTGAAAAAGTTGGCAAAGGGACCGGAATTCTCAATGGTCACAAAGTTATCGCCATTCATAGGAATTCCGACAGCCTCGCTCGGAGATTGCCCCGGCAATTGCGGTTGCGACGGTGGCGCTGGCATGGGTAGTTGCAAGGCATCCGTGTGGTTTTCCGGCACACGGACTCTCGTAATGACTCGTTCGCCGTTGCGCAGCAGCACCACGGGAAGCTTTGCCCCAGGCGGCGCCTTCGTCGCCAACCGTCGCATACCGTCGATCCATTTTCGATAATTGTCCGCGCTAAAGTTATCAAAGGAAACCAGTCGATCGCCTTTTTGGATTCCCGCCTCGTAGGCCGGCGTGGCCGTTCCTACACCAACAACTTTGACGCTACCGTTGTCGACTTCCTGTACTTTCATGCCCAGGACAAGGGAGCGGCCCTGCGGATTGTCGCCAATCTGTTCGCCCGCTCGCCTTTTCAGTTCTGTAGAATTCGGGATCGTCGTCTTATCACGAGGGGGTGCCGCCAGCTTCGTCGGCGTAACCACTTGAGGAGGATTCGATCTTGCCGCATCGTCGGCGGTTTGTTGGTGTGCTGCCTTGGCGGTCGCTTGAACTTGTGCATCTTGGCCAAACGCCGAATTGAGGAATACCAATAAACTCGCGGTTCCGACCGCGAACGCAACAGCTGCTCGATGTTTTCGCGGCGACATGGGCGCAACCTACTTTCTGTCCTGCGTGGACCGGTGATGGATTTCTTCGCGAACCAAAAACGCAATTCAGTTCACCGAGACGGTTGCATAGCAACTGGTGTTCCAGAACCGCCGGAATTACTGCGCACGACGAGAATCCACGGCAATCACAGTCGGAGAAGAACACCGGCGATCAGCTGTCAAGTGAGGCTCTGGTCGTACACCTACGTCAAATCAGGAAGAGAGTTGGACCGGCAGCGCTTCATATTGGTTTCAATACGACCAATGCCCGAGACAATTTTTGTGGCCGTTCACGGGGGATTCGGCAGTAGGGATGGTGATGCTTGGCTTTTGAAGTGAGCGGCGATCGATTGATAAAGGAAGTCGAAAGCCGAGCGGCCCTGTTGGGCGCAGGTGGCCAGCACGGTCCAGATGCGTTCGCACCAGCGGCGGCCGGCCTCGCCGCGAGTCCCCTGGATGATTTTGCGGTCGATCACCACAAAGCGGAACCGTTGCTCGATGGCGTTATTGGTTGGCTCCACACCGGGAGTCTCCAGGAAGCGAAAGTAGTGCTCGGCGTGTCGACGAAACCTCTGGCCCTGGCTTTCACTTTGCTCTGCTTGTTGAGCGTTGCCGAATCCGTGCCGTACACGGGCACGCGGTGCGCTTGCCTAAATTCTAGTGGCGAGATTATAATTCGGGCGGTTGGGTATCTTTTCGACGCCATCCGCGATGTCGTGTCCTACACTGGTCTCGGCTCGTTGGAGGCTATTTGCCGACTGGTTCGGTCTATGGCCCACGAACGGCCAACCACTCGAGTTAGGCGCGGGTTCACGCTGGTAGAACTACTGGTGGTGATCGCGATCATCGGCGTGCTTGTGGCGCTGCTTCTTCCGGCAATCCAGTCGGCCCGCGAAGCGGCCCGGCGGAGCCAGTGCAAGAACAACCTGCGGCAACTGGGAATTGCCGCCCAAATGTTTCACGATTCGTACAAATTCTTTCCATCCGCCGGTTGGGGCGATTGGTGGGTGGGCTGCCCGGATCAACCGATGGGCGAGCGCCAGCCGGGTAGTTGGGCGTATCAGCTCTTGGCGTTCATCGAGGAATCGGCGCGCAGGCGTTGGCCGCGGCTTCAAGTGCGGCGATCCGAACTCGCGCGAGCAATCGGACAAATGGTTTCGACGCCGATCTCCGTCTTTTACTGCCCGAGCCGCCGAGCTGCTCAGGGTTACCCACTGAGTCCCCGCGACATTAGAAATTATGATCCGCCGCCCCTAGCAGGCAAAAGCGACTATGCCGGGAATGTGGGTGACGTACCATTCGTTGGCACTGACGTGGGGCCGGCTTCAATCGCTGATTACGATTCGCATGACTGGCAATACTCTGGACCAAGATTCGTGGCCAAGGTCATTTCCAAATCGAACTGTTTAACCGGACACACAGGCGTCATCTTTCAACGCAGCACGATTGAATTCCGTCAGATTACCGACGGTACTTCTCGCACTTATCTTATTGGTGAAAAGAATCTTGATCCCAATAACTACACAGACGGCGGCGCGCTGAATGATGACCAAAGCATGTACACGGGTTGGGATAAAGACAACCTGCGAGCAACAACGGTGATACTTTTGCCAAGTGGATCACCGATCGGTTATTTGGCTTCCCCCGACACACCGGGCTCCGAGAAACTGGGCTCGTGGTGGCAGTGGAGATTTGGCGGTCCGCACCCCGGCGGTTGGCAATCGGTCTTCTGTGACGGGTCAGTCCATTTTCTGTCCTACGACATGGACCCCATGATTCACGATTGGTTAGGCAATCGCCAGGACGGCAATACCATCGACGAAAGTGAGCTTTGACCTGCGCTCCAAGTCGAGGGGGCGTCGGGGCATAGGCAGGTTTTCTGCAAATGCCCGCCAGGACCACGGATGCCGGCTCGTTCGCAGAATTTGGCAAAAATTACTGGAAAATTTTTCGCGGCTCGGCTATGGTAATGGATGGTGGCGTAGGTTGGGGCCCAATACCTTTTCTTTAGGTGCAACTGTTTATCAGTAACAACGCGGCGGGTTCTGCACTGCTCGTTTGGCTGTTTGATTTCTCCGTTTTTCACCTGGGAGTTCGGCTAATGAAGTACCTCGTAAGAACAGCAACTTTTTTGGCAATCGCATGCTTTGGGATGGCGCTTTCGCAGGTCCGTGCCACCTTGGTCACGGATGATTTCTCCGATTTGAACGACACCGCGAACCCGGCGTGGACGCATCTCACCGGCGACGCCAACTCGACGTCTCAAACCTATGATGCGTCAACGGGGGAATACCACATCACGGCCCCCAGCAACGGCATCACACTTGCCGGCAACCAGTATGGTTTCGCAGGGGCTTACGTTCAGCCATCGTTCACCGACGTGAACGTGATGGCCGACCTGGTAGAGCCTGCATCCGGTCTCGCCTACGGCGTGGCGGCGCGGCTCAATGGCAACAACGGCTTTAACGCCCTCCAGGGCTATGCCTACGCGTTCGAACAGGACCTCGCCGCAGCGCCGGGCGTCGGCGAGATGGTGATGTACCGAATAAATGGCTTGAGCATCGACGATATCGGCAACGACGGACCGGCGGTTCGCCTGGTTGCGCTGGACCTGGCAAATAATGACTACACGCTTTCGTTGAGCATCGTCGGCAGCACGTTGTATGGGACGGTAACCGAGGTTGGTGGTGGAGTGATCGCCTACCAACAAAAGACCGATGCCACATTCGCGAGCGGATTATCGGGATTGTTTGGGCTTGGTGCCCAGAGCACGACGCTTCCTCTCTCGTTTCCGGTCGACTACACAGTCGACAATTTCAAGACGCAGGATATCCCGGAACCGACGGCGGCCATGCTAGCCGCGATCGGAATCGGCGCACTGCTGGCTTTTCGTCGTCGCTCGGAACGGTAAGGTATAGGGGATAGGTTGAACTTGATTCGTGTTGCTTGACATTAGTAAGGAAACGACAGGGTCCGCGGGCTACTCACGCAGTGAGCCCCAGGATCCTTTCGTCTTTTAGTCATTAGCTAGGGGAAGAGACAATGATGTCGATGCATTTGCTTGCGGGAAAACTTTGCTCTCATACGTGGTCCCGATTCCGCCCCTTCTTGGAACGCTGCGCTTGGCCCCGATCGCTTTCGGCGGCGCGAATCGCCGTCGTGGCGAGGTTGATGGTTTTCCTCCTTGTAGCCGCTCCTTTCAGTGCGAAGGCGGTGGTTGTCACCGATGACTTTTCGGATCTGAACGACACCGCTAATCCCACTTGGACGCATCTCGACAATGAGGTCGGTTCGACGGGCCAGACGTGGGACGCCTCGACAGGCCAATATCATTTGACGGCGCCAAGCAACGGTACAGTGCCTGGAGTTGAAGGCTACGGTTTCGTGGGGAGTTATACCGGCCCGATGTTCACCGATGTGCGGGTCACGGCCGACGTTGTCGATTTCCCCAACACGGGCCCGTTCGGCTCCTGGTTCGGCATCGCCGCACGGCTTAATGGCGCCAATAATGTGCCAATGATTGGAGACGGAACCGGCCTCCCGTTACGCGGTTATTCGTACCAATATGAATCGACGGCTAGTGGTGGTGACGGCGAGATGGTGTTGAATCTCATGGGCGGGGGTGGCCTAAAGGACATTCGTTCACAAAAGGGCTCGAGTGGTATGCCACTGCTCGACAACTCAAAAGATTATCGACTGGTGCTCGAAGTCATTGGAAATTCGTTGCATGGTCAGGTTCTTGAACTGGATGGCAGCGGAAATGTGGTCTCCATCGTGGCCGAACAGTGGCGCGATGTGGCCGCCGAGCCGATCGGCAACATCGACGACGACGGCGACCCCTTAACGCCGGAGGTTCCCTTCGACCCGTCGACGATTTCTACTGGATACTCGGGCACGTACGGGGTGGGTTATGTCATCCTTTCCGACGCGGACTTCACCATCGACAATTTTAAGACCGAAACGGCCGTGGCCGGCGATTACAATCGCAACGGCGTCACGGATGCGGCCGACTATGTTCTATGGCGTAAAACCCTCGGGAACACCGGGCCGACTTCCAACCCGCCGACCACGTTCAACGACATGCGTGCGAATGGGGCCGTCTCGGCGGGCGAATTCAGCCAGATCATCGATCAGGCTGACTATAATTTCTGGCGAAGCAATTTTGGCCTTTCGGCCAGCGGCAGCGGCCTTGCGAATGGAAGCTCGGTGCCGGAGCCAGCGACCGCGGCGCTCGTGCTGCTCGGTTTAGCGGGTCTTGCTTGCCGACGCTGGGCACGTTGATCGAACGCCCCTGGCCCGCGACGATATAATTCGGGTGTAAGTCGCCTAATGAGGCGCATAACGAGTGGGGCTGTCACGGCAGACCTGGTTGGACGGAACATGGCAATGCTCGACAACCGCACGTCTCAAAGCAGCTCGCAACGTAAACTGAGCTGCCCAATCAGCAGTATGGGAAACGTCGCTAAACGCCCCGGGTTTACCCTGGTCGAATTACTGGTCGTGATCGCCATTATCGGCATTCTGATCGCGCTGCTGCTACCGGCGGTGCAGGCGGCCCGCGAGGCCGCGCGACGCTCGCAATGTACCAACAACCTCAAGCAGTTCGGGCTTGCCCTGCAGAATTATCATTCGGCGAATAAGTCGTTCCCGATGGGAGCGGTGATGAAGACGGCCACGCAGGTGTATACCAACGCCAACGCGAGTTTGTTGCCTTACTTTGAGGAGACCGCCCTACACGATCTCTACAACCCCGACGAACCGTGGGAAGATCAAGATCGCGGCGGACCCGGTAGACCCAGTGTCGCGGGTGCCGTGATAGCGATTTTCAAGTGCCCGTCATCTAGCGCGCCGAATCCGCTGATTGATCCACTGATGGACGATGATTGGGCTCCTGGTGGTATCTATGGCATATCCGAGTACGCATATTGCATGGGTTACACGGATGCATTTTGCGCTCAGCGGGATGGGTTCGGCGTAAAGGTCGGACGCGTAAAAAAGTACCAACAGGGCATGTTTAGCGTGGTCTGGGGCGCTTCGATCCGCCAGATCACGGATGGCACGAGCAAGACAATGGCTCTGGGAGACGCCAGTGGCGACCCCAAGTGGCAACTTTGCCATTTGGCGAATTGCACAACCCCGCTGCCTGATCCCCAAGGGAATCCGGCACAGGCATCGATGGGTTGGATTATTGGCGAACCGAACAGTTCCTCATATTATCGAGTTCTAGGCGCCAAGCCGAGTTTGTACGGATGTACGATCGATCGGATGAACAAGAATCCGGTTACGGACACGTTCCTCGATATGGGACAATATACGTCCGATTACGGCAAGTTTCTGACGGACCCGACGCATGTTTGCCTGGCCAGCTATGAAGGGGGCAAGCACTCAGTCAGCAATTACCGTAGCGATCACCCTGGCGGTTGCAACTTTGTGATGGCCGATGGCTCGGTGACCTTCCTGAACGAAAGCATTGATATGGCTGCCTATCGCGCGTTGTCGACGATCGCTGGCGAGGACGTTAGCAATGATTGACGGTGAACAAACCGTGAGATTTGTGCCGCAGATTTCGCGAACGGACTAGTGCGGGAATGAGCTTTTTGTTGCGTTGGCGTCGACGGCGATCATCAGCGGGTTTCCACATGCGTTCGCAGTTCCATCGGATCGCCAGCATTGCATGCCTGCTGTTGACCATGTGCCTCGTCGGATGCGGTAAGTCCAAACCGGCGGCCGTTGACATTTCCCAGACACCTTGGCTCGATCCCCAGGTTCAAATTAGCAGTTTGAAAGAGAAAGACCGTCGAATTCGAAGCATGGCGGCGCGAAACCTCGGCAATATAGGGGCCAAAGCGGCCCCTGCTCTTCCGGAACTTGAGCGACTTGCACGCGAAGATCCCGATACAAAGGTTCGCGAGCGGGCCAAAGATGCCATTGATAAAATTCGGGCGGCTTCAGACTAACTTCGGTCTTGCTCATCCATGTTTGTATAATGGGGTCCGCTTCAAGTCGCTTCAGGCCACCGTGCTTTCGTACAGGAGATTTCCATGGTTCGCAGTCTCATTGTGTTGTCGCTTGTTGCCGTCGTTGCGACAGTCAATCAATTGCAAGTCAAAGCGGCAGAGTCGACAACCGATGGCATTCCCACAGCGCTTCAGGACTATGTCGCTGCGAAAGACGATGCTTTCGCTTGGAAGCTGCTCAAGAACGACAGCAGTGATGATTTCCTGACATACGATATCGAGCTCACATCCCAAGTTTGGCAGGGAATCACCTGGAAACACGCGCTGACGGTTTTTATTCCCATTAACAATCTTCGTCACACGGATACCGTGCTCTTGTTCATTATGGGCGGCAGCACGGGCAGCAAGCCAAACGCCGACGACCGGGCCATGGGCCGCAAACTCGCGAAAGCGGCCCAGATGCCCGTTGCGTTTTTGAATCAGGTGCCGAACCAGCCACTATTAGGCGATCGCAAGGAAGACGATTTGATCAGCGAGACGTTTCTTCGTTATTTGGAGACAAAGGACGCTACCTGGCCCCTGCTCTTCCCCATGGTGAAGAGCGCTGTCAGGGCGATGGACGCGCTCCAGGAGATCGCGCTTCAAAAGCACAACACGAAAATCGAGCGGTTCGTCGTCACAGGCGGCTCGAAACGGGGTTGGACCACGTGGCTCACCGCCGTGGCCGACAAACGTGTTGCCGGAATTGCACCGATCGTCATTGATACGCTTAATCTTCGCCCGCAGATGAAGCACCAAAAAGACACCTGGGGCAAATATAGCGAGCAGATTGCCGACTACACGCTGAAAGGCCTTGTCGATGTGATGCAGAACCATCCAGAAGTTCCCATCTGGCAATGGGTCGACCCGTACACGTACCGAAGCCAGTTGACGTTGCCGAAGCTGCTTATCAACGGCACGAACGATCGTTACTGGGTCATCGATGCGTTGAACCTGTATTGGGACGGTTTAACCGGCGAGAAGCATGTGCTGTACGTGCCGAACGCCGGCCATGGGCTGGACGGCGGAAAGGACAAAGCCCTCACAACACTCGCCGTTTTTGCGCAGTGCGTCGCCACGAATGAACTGCTGCCCAACGTCTCATGGAAGCATGATGACGACGGAGGTCAGATGAGGCTGGTGGTGCAGTCTACGCCGAAGCCGAAGGCTGTGCGACTATGGATGGCCCATGCGGAAGACAAGGATTTTCGCCCGGCCCACTGGGAGGCGACGCCGATTTCGGCCGATGCCGATGGTGTGTACATCGCGCATGTCGAGAAGCCAGCCAAGGGGCACGTGGCGTTCTTTGCGGAGGTAACGCACCAATTCGGCCCGCTGGAATACGGCCTATCGACGCAAATCCGCGAGCAGTAGCTCCCAACACGCGCACGAGCACGGCACGGTGACGATTCCGCAATTTACTTGGGAAGACTACGAGCGGGATTACGCTGATCGGCATCTGTTGCATGCCGTCGTGACGAAATGGGCGCGGCAGCGCCCCGATGCGACGGCCATCATCGAGTTCGATACAGGTCGCGAGTTTACGTACCATCAGTTTGACGAGCGATCGACAGCGCTCGCGTTGCGGCTCATCGAACTTGGTTATCGTCGCGGCGATTATTTAGCAACGCTGCTGCCGCTTACAGCCGAACACATCTTTCTCGAATACGCGTGCTTCAAAATCGGTGTCATCCACGCGCCCCTCGACATGCGGCTCAAAGTGGAAGAAGTCGTCCGCTCGCTGGGGCTGATCGAGGCCAAAGGGCTGGTGATGTTGGGCAATACGCCGGCGGTCGATTTCACGCCCGTTGCACAAGCGGTGCGTGTTTCTTGTGGTTACGTCGAACACCTCATTCAATTTGCAGACGACTCGCACCTCATTGATGGAGCAATTGCTGCGAAGAGATTCTTCGACGTCTGCTCTGCGACGCGAGATTACCCGAAGTTAACCAGACTCTACGCAAAATCGACTCGCGAAATCCTTCCCACGGAGGGGGCTCAAATCATCTACACAACCGGTTCGACCGGGCTGCCCAAACCGGCGTTGCTTTCGCACCGCAACATCACGGCTCAAAACCTTTGCCTGGCGGGCGGCTGCGGTTGGTTCGACATCGACAGGATGCTGGTCAACCTGCCGCCATCACACGTGGGCTGCCAGGGCGAAGAATTGATGACGACGTTTTTCGTCGGCGGCACGGCCGTGATTTTGGGCCGGTTCGACGCCGCGAAATCGCTGCAGGCCATCGAGCGCTACAAAGTCGAATCGATGGGTCAGATTCCCTCGATGTTTCAAATGCAGTGGCAACTACCGAACTATGACGAATACGATCTGAGCTCGTTACGGAGCGCGATGTTCGGTGGCCAGCAAGTTACGCGGCCATTTGTGGAGCGGCTTTGCCGAGAGGTCCCGCTCGTCGCCACGGGGCTGGGATTGACCGAAATGGCCGGTTTCGTCACCTACACCGGGCTCACCAACGATGCCGAATATCTGGTCAACGGTGTTGGCTGGCCGATGCCAATGACGCCCCTTTCGATCCGGAAACCAATGCAACCAGACGGCACTGCTGGCGATGAATTGCCGACGGGCGAAACGGGCGAAATCTGCTTCACCGGCCCGCAGGTGTTTATTGACTATGTCGGCAATCCCGAAGCCTATCGCAATACCGTTTCGCGAGATAGCTACTGCTACACAGGCGATTTAGGCTACGTTTCGGATCGCGGCCTAGTGCTCGCTGGACGATCGAAGCTGGTAATGAAGCCCAAAGGCTATCAGGTGCACCCCGCGCAGGTCGAACAGCACTTCGCGGAGCTGCGCTCGGAGGTCGCTGCCTGTGCAGCCGTCGGGCAACCCCACAAACTATTCGGCGAAGCAATCGTGTTGTTCATCGTGCCTCAAGCAGGGCAAAATGTATCACGGCGCCGCTTGGAAGCACACGCTGAGCGAATTGCTTCCTATATGCGACCCACCCAATACGTGTTGCTCGATTCTGGTTTCCTGCCTCTAAACCGGTCCGGAAAATGCGACTACCAGCGGCTCAAACAGATGGCAGCCGATGAAGTAACCAGGCTACGGGCGATTGGGCAATGGGATTGAAGGGACGGATAATCATTTAAGAAGTTGAGAAATCGAACATGGCCGATAATCTTGACCCCGCTGCTAGGACCGAGGCGATCCGACAGTTCTACGGCAGCGGGCCGCAAGTTTCCGACTGGTACGTCGTCACACAAGATGTGATCAATCGCTTTTGCGAGGCAACGGGTGATAGCGACTGGATGCACATCGATCCTGCACGCGCCCGCCGCGAAAGTCCGTTTGGTGATTGCGTTGCGCCGGGATTTTGGTCTCTTTCCATGCTGCCGCATTTGGTGCGGAAGGCAGGGGGCGACGATTGGCCGCCGGGGGCGCTATTGGCGATCAATTACGGCTTCGATCGGGTTCGCTTTCCGGGTCCGGTGCGGGTTGGTGCGCGGGTGCGGGCTAACTTTAAGCTCACCGAAGTAGAATCGCGCGAAGCCGGCCGATTCATAGTGCGATCAGAAAATACTATCGACGTCGAAGGCCAGGATCGGCCGGCGCTGGTCGCCGAATGGATGTTTTTGCTCGTTTATCCCAAGTGAAGAAACTGCAGCGTGAGGCTACGCGCTGCTGGTCTCATTAGATCACCATACCGCCATCCACCTGTAGTACGGCGCCGGTTGTAAAACTGCTCGCGGGCGAAGCCAGGTAGAGCGCCGCACCCGCGATTTCATTTGGTTGGCCTATTCGACCGAGCGCTTTCATGGCCAAAATCGAGGCGCTCCGCTTCTTATCATTCCAGAGCGCTTCGCTCAGATCGGTTTGGACGAGCCCGGGGCAAATACAATTCACTCGTACCCCGAATCGCCCCCACTCGCGCGCCAGAACCTTCGTGAGCATAATGAGTCCTGCCTTGGATACTGAGTACGCTCCCATGCGCGCCGCAGCTTGGAGTCCTGCCGTTGAGGCAATGTTAACGATCGATCCGCTCTTTCGGGCGATCATCCTTTTGCCAATTCGTTGCGACAGCAGAAAGGGTCCTTTCAAATTGACGCCGAGTGTGCGGTCCCAATCGTGCTCGCTCGCTTCTTCAATCGGGCCAAAGTGGCGATTCGTTGCGGCGTTGTTTACCAAGATGTCGATTGGGCCGAAATGAGCTTCGGCAGCGTCGGCAAGTCGGGCGATGTCATTGGGCTTTCCAATATCGGCGATTACGCCGTACGCACTCGCGCCGCCAGCCGAAATCGACAGTTCGGCCGAATGGACGTGCTGCTCCTTCCGGCTACAAAGTGTGACTTTGGCGCCCACAGCCGCGAAGGTTTCGACGATTGCCAAACCGATTCCACGCGTACCGCCGGTGATTAGGGCGTGTTGGCCGGTCAGGGAAAAATCGTCCATCTTTGTTTTCTCTGAAGCGGCCGCACTCAACTATTGGCTGCTTGCATTATCCGCCGGCTTCGCAAAATGCTTGTCGAGAAACTCGAACATCTTCGCCATGCAATGGCGGTTCACATCCGCGTCGAGATCCATCGTGTGCGGCCAACCCTCAACCCGGTCATATTCACACTCGACGCCCGCGGCTTTGAGCTTTGCCGCCAAAAGCTCGGCTTGGTGAATCGGCACGGTCGAATCGATTGACCCGTGCAAAATGAGCGTTGGCGGATCATCCTTCGTCACATGCGTAATCGGCGAGGCGAGGCGATATGACTCTGTGCTTCATTGTATTTCTTGCCGCCCAGGAATCGAATCACTTCCCCTCTCGACTTGGCGAAGTCGTCCGTCAGGTCCGTCGGGCCATAGAGATCGACCACCGCCTGAACGCGGCTGCTCACTCCGGCATTGCCGCCGTTTCCTTCGAGTTCCGGCACGTCGGACGAATAACCGATCATCAACGCCAGATGACCGCCCGCCGAACCACCAGCGGCCGCAATTTTGTTTGGGTCGATACCATATTTTTTCGCATTGGCCCGCAGCCAGCGAACGGCACACTTCACGTCCTCGACGGCAGCCGGGAACGGGGCCTCGCTTGTGAGGCGGTAGGTCGCCGTCGCTGCCACATAGCCGTGCTCCGCGAATTTCGTGCAGTAATAGTGATAGATCTGTCGGTAGCCGTTCTTCCAACCGCCGCCGTGAATGAACAAAACAGCGGGCACAGGTTGCGACGCGCGTTTTGGAGAGTACAGATCGAGTTGCAACGGATGGCCGCCACCGGCGCCATATTGGATGTTTCTCTCGACCGAAACGGTGTCGGGCACGTCGATCGTCAAATCAATGGGAGTAAGCTTACCGGCAAGAAACGCCTGCTTCACGTCATTCTCAGAAGCGTATCCTGGCGGCGCCGGCGGAATCTCTGCCCTCGCCGTGGCGGTGACCAATGCGCCAACGCAGATCACGAAGAGCATCCAATCGGCACGCAAAGAACTTGCTCGTCGCATTGTTTTGGCCCTATCAAAAGAGACGATCGAATGAGTTACCGCGGCACGTGTGCCAACGGCCCGACCCAATGCACGCCGGCTAATCTGGCTGCTTTTGCTTCACCCAGGCTTCGTTGAACGCCGCATGTTTCATGCTTTGGCCGCCAGCAACGGAATAACTGTAAACGACATGAATCGTGCCGTCGCGCGCCTGAATAGCCGCGGGATAATGGTAGCTTCCCTGTGGATGTTTTTCCAAGTGCCGTGTCGACGTCCATGTTTTGCCTTCATCCTCCGAAATCGAAACCGCCAGACTATTGCGACCACTGATCGTGTCGTTGTAAACAAGCAGCCAATGGCCGTTGGCCAGCCGCACGCCATCGATCCCAGAGCCGGGATTTAGCAGTTCCGTCGCGCTCACCGGGCCCCATGTCAGGCCTTCGTCCTGCGACGATGCCGTGCGGATATGCTGTTCGATGCCGTTCTCCCGCATGTAAGCGACGAGCTCGCCGCTATTGCGGCGCAAGACAGTGGGTTGAATTGCGCCAAACCCAAAGATGGGCTTACTCGCGTACCAAGTTGCACCATCATCATCACTAACCGCCATGATCGAGATAGAAAATGTATCCGTATACAACGGCAGTAGGATGCGTCCGCTCGGCAAAACCGTCGGCTTGCAGCGAGGCTGCCAACCGAGCCGCTGGTAGAGCTTGTCCTTTAGCTTCTTGCGGCCGTCGGCGATTTCCTCGCGCAATTCCGTGGTGAGCAGCGGCTTAAAAGTTGCTACAAGCTTGTCGAGCTGGGCGACCGCCTCTGCACTGAAATCATCCGGTTTCAGCAACACAAGCCCATTTCGTTTCCACTTGGGCGCGCCCGGGCCCGTGTAATCGGAACTCACTCGATAATTCGTGAGGCACGATTCCCACGTGTTCGCAATGATTGTCGGCCAGAACAACCACAATCGATCGTGCCGGTCAATCATCATACAGGTGTTGCAGTCGGGAAAGCCTGGCGTATCAGCCATGAGAAACGGCTCGCTCCAAGCTGCCTCGCCGTGCTTTCGCCGCGCGCCATAAACGGCCACATCATTGGCACTTCGCTCCCCCGACCCACGATACCAGGAAACGAGCAAATCACCGTTCGGGCACTCGACGATTCCCGGCGCGTGGTTGTGCTGCGGGTGGAGCGGAAAAACGAGTTCCGCCGAGTACTGTGGCGCCGTGCTAAGAAAACCCGTCAACGCAATCGCTGTGAGGACTGCCAAGCTCATGATGAGATGCTCGCGCTGGCCAGATAAGGACGGCGACATGGTTTGCCGCAACCCGTGATTCTATCAGAGGGTTATTTGATTTCCAAGCTGCGATGCCAGCTTTTGGGGGGCCTGAAGCTGTCGCGGGTGTGTCCTCGGCGAGTTTTGCGATCTCCCGATCCTGTATCATTGCGAAAATGGTTTTCCCTGCCGCCTACGCCTATTACGATATGAGGAAAACAGCAACGAGCGCGAAACAGTAATTGGAGGTCACTCTAATGAACGAGCTTACCCGCCGCAGCTTTTTGAAGTCCTCAGCCACTACCGGTGTTGGGTTGGGCGCCGGGATACTCACTTTACCAACTGGGCGACAGGCGAAAGCCAGCTCGGCCAACGATCGGGTGCGGCTCGCCGTAATTGGGCTCCACGGTCGCGGCGGCGTTCATGCACAAAAGTTTGCGGCCCGGCCCGATTGCGAGATCGCCTACTTGTGCGACGTCGATGAATCACTTTTTCCGCAGCGCGTTGCTGAAGTCGAAAAGATTCAGCACCGAGCACCCAAGGCAACAGGTGATTTCCGGCGGGCACTCGACGATAAGTCGATCGACGCGATCATCATCGCCACGCCCGACCATTGGCACGCGCTGGCGACCATCTGGGGATGCCAGGCGGACAAGGACGTGTATGTCGAAAAACCCGTCAGCCATTCGCCATGGGAGGGCCGCAAGATGGTCGAAGCGGCGCGGCGATACGACCGGATTGTCGAAGTGGGTACGCAGAATCGCAGCGCTCCCTACGTCATTGAAGCCAAAGACTACATAGCGAGTGGCAAACTGGGCTCCATCCACATGGTGCGCGTGATCAACCAAAAACTTTGGCCGAATGTTCCGGCGGTCACCGATCGCGATCCACCTCCTGGACTCAACTGGGACATGTGGACCGGCCCGGCGCCCCAATCAGGGTATAACCAGAATTACCACCACTGCTGGAATCACTTCTGGCGATTCTCTGGTGGCGACATCATCAACGACGGCATTCATCAGATGGACATTGCCCGTTGGGTCACCGGCAAAACCTATCCTAAGTCGGTGTACTCCACAGGTGGTCGGTTCGCACAAAAGGGAGTACTGGAATCCCCCGACACGCAAATCGCCGTGTTCCAGTACGACGACATGGTGCTGAGCTTCGAATTAACGCTGTACACACCGTACATGATCAAAAGCGATCAGGCGCTGCGAGACAGCGACATGTTCCCGTACTGGCCGCAAAACTCGGAGCGCATCGAACTCTACGGCAGCCGCGGACTAATGATTCTGGGCCGTCACGGCTGTGGCTGGCAGGTCTTCGCCCATCCCAAAGATCGCAAGCCAGTCATTGCGGCACAAGGAAACGGCCCGTTCCCCGACGAGGTGCATTTCGAGAACTTCATTCAGTCTATCCGCACTCGGCAGCGGCCGAACGCGGACATCGAGGAAGGGCATCGCAGCACGCTGATGGCTCAGTTCGCAAACATCAGCTACCGGTTGGGAGGGCGGAAGTTGATTGTCGATCCCAAAACGGAAACGTTCGTCGGCGATTCGGAAGCGAATGGCTTTTTGAAACGTGAATATCGCTCGCCCTGGGTTGTACCCGAAAAGGTGTAGCATCATGCCTCATCGGCACTCACTCGTGCTGGTTAGCGCAGTGGTCGTCTTGGCGGTCATGCCCGGCGCGCGTGGAGAAGATGCACCGTCGTCGTTGCCAGGCACACAACCACTTACGATCCGCGAGCCGCTCGATGAAGTAATGGTTGCCGGTATCAGCCGCTATGCCTTGCGAGCGCTGAATGACTCACCCCGATTGCGCGATGCAACCTGGAAGTGGAGCAAAACGGACCCGCAGGCCTATCGCCAGTCGCTACAAAATCATCGAGCGCGGTTCCGCACCATCATTGGTGCAGTGGACGAGCGCGAGACCGCTGACGGCTTCGAAGTAGTAGCAAAAGTCGGCGAGGATGAAGTCGTCGCCCGGTGGAACGGCGTAAAGGTTTACGCAGTACGCTGGCATGTCCTGGCGGGCGTGACGGGCGAAGGCCTGCTTCTGGAACCGCCGGCGCCTCCGGCGGCGCAAGTGATTGCACTTCCGGATGCCGACTGGACGCCCGAAACATTCATCGGCCTTGCGTCTGGATTGGGAAACGATACTCCCATTCCTATTCGTCTCGCCGCCGCCGGCGTACAGGTCCTCGTGCCCACCCTGATTAGCCGCGACGACACGTATTCCGGCAACCCGTTGGTCGTATACACGAACCAGCCGCATCGTGAGTTCATCTATCGGCAGGCCTTCCCGCTCGGCCGACACATCATCGGCTACGAGGTCGAGAAGATTCAAGCGGCCGTCGATCAATTTCAAAAACTCAACGCGCAGCAAAAACGTGACTTGCCGATCGGCGTCGCGGGAGTGGGCGAAGGCGGCTTACTGGCGTTATACGCAGCGGCCATCGATCCGCGAATCGACGCTGCATTGGTCTCAGGCTATTTCCAAGACCGAACCGGTGTGTGGCAGGAGCCCATCTACCGCAATGTGTGGGGGCTGCTCGCCGAATTTGGCGATGCCGAGATTGCCGGCATGATTGCGCCCCGATCACTAATCATAGAAGCCTGTGCGACGCCGGAAGTTGCCGGGCCGCCGCCGCCCGCGCAAGGCCGCCGCGCCACCGCGGCGCCGGGTAAAATCATCACCGCGAAACTCAACGATGTCCAATCCGAGTACGATCGCGCACAGAAGTATTTCGAACGACTCAATGCTAAGAACCGCATTGCACTCTTCGTCAGCGCGAACGGCTCAGACCCAAGTGGAACGGCGCCGCGCTCAAGGCGTACCTGGCGAGCTTGGGAATTAGGCAAGAACTTTCGACTGTGCTTTCCGAACCGGAAATGGCAGAACATCAGCCCGATCTGTCCGAACGTCAGCGTCGACAAGTTCAGGAGCTAACCGACTACACCCAACGTTTGTTGCGGCTCAGCCCACAGGTCCGCGACAATTTCTGGGCGAAGGCCGATCGCACTAGCGTCCGTACCTGGATCGACTCAACGGAGTTTTATCGCAACTACATCTGGGAAGAGATGATCGGCAAACTTCCCGAACCGTCAATTCTACCCAACGTTCGCACGCGTCAGGTGATCGACGATCCAGCCTACACGGGCTACGAAGTGGCAATCGACGTCTACCCCGACGTCCTGGCCGCCGGAATCTTGCTGTTGCCCAAGAATATGCGGCCCGATGCGAAGCGACCGGTCGTCGTCTGTCAGCATGGACTCGAAGGCGTGCCGCGCGACACAATAACTCATACCGGCGAAGGTTACCGATACTACAACGCGTTCGCCGACACGTTGGCCAAACGCGGCTTCATCGTTTATGCGCCGCAGAATCCCTACCGCGGCGGCGAGCGTTTCCGCGTGATTCAGCGCCAATCGAACCCCATGAAGCGATCGCTTTTCAGTTTTATCATCCGTCAGCATCAGCGAACGCTCGATTGGCTGAAAACACTTCCCAATGTGGACCCCAGCCGTATCGGCTTCTACGGCCTGTCGTACGGTGGCAAAACAGCGATGCGCGTGCCGCCCATTCTGAAGGATCAGTATTGCTTGAGCATCTGTTCCGGAGATTTCAACGATTGGATCCGCAAAGTAGTAACTGTCGATGACAAATACGGCTACGTGTTCACCGGCGAGTACGAAATGCCGGAATGGAACTTGGGCAACATCGCTTCCTACGCAGAGCTCGCCAGCCTCATGACCCCGCGGCCATTCATGGTCGAGCGGGGACATCAGGATGGCGTCGCGCCAGACGAATGGGTAGCTGCTGAATTTGCCAAAGTCCGACGTCACTATGACGAGTTAGGCTTACGCGACCGGGGCACCATCGAATTCTTCAACGGTCCGCATACCATCCACGGCGTCGAGACGTTTAGATTCCTGCAAACACGTCTCAACGGGCCGGCAGAGAACACGGCACATTAGACGTCAGTCTCTGACCAACGTTTCCGACGCACGGCTGCCCCCCTGTTCCCGCCAGTGCCTTTCGAACTCGATGCAGGGGTGCCACTGGATCCGCCAGTGCCGTTTCAGGCCAGAGGTCTTGTGGCTTATTGCCAGTGGTGCCAACCGCCAACAACGCTCAATTCCTTCCGGTCCCCTTCCCTTCGGCTTTCGCTTAGCTCCTTCGGCTTCCGGTTCCCTCCCCTTCGACGGGGAGGGATAGGGAGGGGTGATAGCGGCCTTTCGCAGAGCGCCTCCAACTCCGCCAGTGCCATGACTGCCGAAAGCACGGGTGCCACTGGCTCCACCCGCTGCCATGGCTGCCGAAAGTTTGCACGCATTGCTTGAACCTCGTTTTCCACTCTGGCACGAAGGACCGCACGTATGACCGTAACCTCGACAACGTCGAAGCCGTCTTGGCGGCAATCGATTACATCCACCAGAATCCAGTTCGGCGCAGCCTGGTTCCACAATCGACTGATTGGCCGTGGTCAAGTGCTCGACGGTATTCGGGCTTGTCGTACGAAGCGACGATTCAATTACCGACGATTTCAAACCTCCCGGCGGAGTTTCTGATTCATGCTCCAAAGTAACGGCCGCCACACCCATTTAGCCCCCGGTCACCGACCGAGGGCCAAATACCTAAGTTCGTACGATGGCTCCATCGCATCGGTGCCACTGCTTTCTTGTCCAGCAGTGCCTCTCAGAGTTAATCTGTGGCTGCATGCCTAACGAGAATGGTCCACGGCACGAGAATGGTCACGGGTGCCACTCGCCGCGGCGAGTGCTCTTCTCCGCCTCCAGCAGTCGCGCCGCTCGCGCCTCGCTCCTCGTAACTCACTCCTCGCTGCCAATCATTATTTCCCGCTCACCAACTCAAGTCTTCCACAAAAATCTCAAGTGGCCCAAAAATAGATATTGAACTTATGTTCACTATCTGTTAAGCTCGCCCTCGTGAAATGACCGTTGTGGTCGCCGCTGCCCGTTGTACACGCCGGCCATTGTAGTGACTCCCGTTGCTACAACAACCCCGGCCCTAAGGAAGCAGCACCGTACGCCCACGCGGTTGAGGTAAGGACCAAGGCAAAATAGCGCGCGTCATCAGATAGTCGCGGCCAGGGCGAATCGCGCCAACCGTGGACGCTCCGCTAGAAGTGTGCGCCGTCGGTCCGCTGATCGGGGCCCTGCATTTCACTTTTACGCCGAAATCAAAGGAACAACGAAAAACTGTAGCTCGACCGCATTGTAGTAGGCACACTCCGTGTGCCGTAACGGAACCGACAAAAGCATCGCCACAATCGCTGCTACGGCACGGCGGAGCGTGCCTGCTACAAATTAGGATGCCGCGCATGCGCTCCCGCTGCGCGCACACGCATCGAACCCTATCCCGACGCCAACTCAAAACCATTTTGCAACACGCCCCCGAAGTAAATTCCCCAATGCACGAGTCTCCCGCAATGACGCAAACCCTTCCGCCATCAGATCAAAACACCAAACCGAGCGCTCTCCGGCTCACCGAATTGTGCAATAAAAAATCGACTTCGCACATGCGACTCAAAATTCCGCCCGCTGCCGAGCCCGTGCCCGCGCCACTACTCCCAAGAACAGGTGTGTCGAAATCGCTACAAGTGCGCAAAATCCTAGGGGGGAATTTTGCGCACCTGAACTGCGTCACGAGGGCTCGCCGCTGGCACTCACTCCGGCAGCTCCTGCCGGTTGGTCTCTGGCAGGAAGAACATCAAACCAACGCCGACGAGGAACAGCGACCCCAGCAACGTCATCGCCCACCGCAAATCCATGCCGGGCTGGGCTTTGAGCCAACCAGAAAAAATCAGCACGGCGACCGCCAGGATTCGCCCGCCATTAAAGCAAAAGCTGGCCCCTGTGGCGCGCAGGCTCGTAGGAAAAAGCTCTGGAAAGTAGATGGCGTACCCAGCATGAATCGCGAGCGTCAGAAAACCAAACACCGGCAGGAGCACGAGAAGTTGATTGTACGTTTGAGGAACGAAGCACGTGATCGGCACGATCACAAACGCCAGCAACTGAAACGCGATAAAGGTCCGCCGCCGGCCAAAGCGGCGCTGAGCGGTCCGAACGACAACAGCCCCAGCCCGCCGCCCGTCGTTTCCACGATGCCGTAGGCAAACTTCGCCTGCTCGGCCGCACGGGCGTCACTAATCCCCTGGCGCTGGAGCATTTCGCGCAAGGTCTTGGCCGGCCACCGTAACCGCCCAAAACGTCCCCAGTCCCACACCGGCCAGCGCGATGCCCGCATACGCATGCCGATTCCACGGCTGTTCGAACAACAAGCTGCGGAAGCTGCCCAAGTGCACGCCGCCGCGCCGCGACTGCTCGACCTCGGCCTGCCACATTTCCGGCTCGCGCACCCGCCCGCACCCACAGTATCAACAGCGCGGGAAGGACGCCGACCACGTAGGCGTACCGCCACTGTGCACCGATGGCCATGCCGGCCAGTCCCGCCATCCACGTCCCCAGGACGCTGGAAGCATGGAAGATGCCGGAGGCGTGGGCCCGCGCGCGCATCGGAAACACCTCAGCCACCAAACTTGCCGCCACCGCCCATTCGCCGCCGACGCCGATCGCCACCAGAAACCGCAGGACCGCGACTTGCCACAAGTTGGCCGCAAAAAACGTCAGTCCGGAGAAGAGCGAATACAAGAAGATCGTCAGAATCAGAATCGGCCGCCGGCCATAACGATCGGCCAGCGAGCCGGCCGCCAAACCGCCAACCACCCCGCCGAGCAGAAAGACGGCAAACAGAATGTCGCCCCAGTCTTTGACGTCACGGATGCTGCCCTCGAGCAACTCGTGCAACATCTGGTTGCGCGTGATCGCGAAGGCCTGACTTTCGTAGACGTCGAATACCCAGCCCGCCGAAGCGATCGCCAGCACCAGCCATTGATAGCGCGTCACGCCCGCATACCACGGTTTGTCGTCGGGCGAGGTGGCGTCAGGCGACAACGTGTAGCTTCCTTTGCGGCTTGGCGCCTTGCATTAGAATGTGGCGAATAGCGAAAACTAGATTCCTGCGCCGCTCATGAACTCGATTTCAGCATCGAGCGGCCGACCCGCGCGCTCACGGGCCACGCTGGCGACTTCGCGCTGCAGATCGGCGACGTCACCCAGATTGTCGTAACTACGGCGGCCGGAATCAACCGTCACGGAAATCGGCCGGCAGAACGTAATCAGATAGCCGCCGTGATCGGCGTCGTGATCCATCGGCTGGACTTCACCGCTCGCGGAAATCGCCCGCGACATAATCGAGTAGTTGCCCGGCGCGGCCGCTTCCCACAGATATTCCCAGGCGGTCCAGGAATAGGGGGCGCGGACTCCCTGCAGCTCCGCTCGCTGCCAACTGGTTGCCCCGTCGACGCTCACTTCCACGGCCGCTACGGCCTGCTCGCCGGCCCACGCCATTCCGAACACGCGATTGCCGCCGACGCCCAACACATCGCCTCCGACCGGGCGCAGGATCTCGGACTTAACCGGCATGGGGCCCACGATATCGGTCCGAGTGCCGCCACCCGTGCGGTGCTGGATCGTGTACTTCACTGTTTGATAGTAACCGCGAAACGGCTCGGCCCCCGCGTCGATCCGCGTGAGCCACTTCACGCTGGCCACACCGTACCAGCCCGGCACCACAAGCCGCAGCGGGTAACCATGCGACGGCTCCAACAGCTCGCCGTTCATCCGCGTCGCCAACAGCGTATCGGGGTGCAGCGCTTTTTCGACGGGCAGACTGCGGGCAAACGGTTGCGGCGCCTCCGATTTCCGCTCCGTGCCGCAGTCGGCGCCATAGAACACGATTTCACGAGCATCCGGCTTCAGGCGCGCGTCCCAGCACGTGTCGCAAGGGTACTCCGCTCCATTCGGCATGGCCGACCGCGCCGGCGGTCCATTGCACGCCCTCCACGCGAGGCTTCAAAAACGACCGGCCGTTGCCCGCACACTCCATTGTGACGAACACCGACCGTTGCGGCATCGACTCGATCTGATCCCACGTCAATTCAAGCGGTTTCTCGACACAGCCATTCAAGCTCAAGCGCCACGAGCCGAGATCGATCGTCGGCGTTTCATAGTGACTGCGGACGAAGAACCACTTATTCGGCGTGACCCAGCTCAGCACGTCCGTGAGTGGTGTTTCCCGGTTTTCCGGAGTCGTGCTCAGTACCTTTTGTTGAACGGTCATGCAAACTCCTCTTCAACCGATACAACCTCTGTCGCGATTTCACGATCGATTAGTGATCGCGTCGCCAGTGGCGATTACGAATCTTACGGCATTATATCTGGAAAGAGCTCGCTGTAATGCTGATCGTGTGTAATAACTCAAAATCAATTGTTACTATCAGCGTTACTTTAATGACATTTCGAGCCAGAGTGATTTCATGACCGACCTAATGGCCAATGACGATCGATTATGAGGATGGCATGCTCTGGAGAAGGTTTGCATGCCCACGCGCCAAAGCAGTCTAATTCGCCGAACGTGTTTGCGGATCGGCCAGCGACGCCAACACCTTCCGCGTGCCGCGGAAGGTGCGACGCCCGTGCATCGTGAGAATATTGTCGACGATCACGGCATCGCCGCGCTGCCACCGCAGGTCGAATGCCAGTTGGTAGGCCAACTCCGTTGCGATATGCACCGCGTCGCGATCGAGCAGCGAGCCATCGCCAAAGCGGATGGCTTTCGCCGGATCGTTGCGGTCGTCTTTCCAGCCTTGGAAAGCCGCAATCAGCTGATTGAAGAACGTCTTACGACCAGGCGAAACTTCGTAGACGGCCGGCAGGACCGGCGTCGTCGCCCGCAGGCTCCCATCGGGCAGCCACTCCCAGTCGTAACCAATTTCGCGCAGCCGGCCCTCCGCTTCCTCGCGTGTTTCCGCGCGGAGTGTGCTTTTCCAACTGCGGCCCATCCCGGAATTCGGATCGTTCTCGGCCGGCATCACGTTGGAGTACCGCAGTCCCTTCTCCTCACAATCGCGCGCGAACTTCGGGCAGCGTTCGGCGAGCCGCTCGAACAAAATGTCGGAACGGCAGAGTGGCGTTTCGCCCCCCTCCTCCGCCGCTTGTACGCAAAAGAAGAATATCTTCTTGGGAAAGATGGGTGTTTGCGCCATTTCATGGTGGAAATAGATCGTCACTTCCGGTGGCGCTTTGTTCGCGGAGAAAATCCGCTCGGTCCAATTCACACGCACGGCGTTCGAGAGCGACTCCTTGTATGGAAAGTTCGTCATGCTAAAGGCGGCAACGAAGGCGTCGCAATCCTCCGGCGTATGGAGCGGCAGGCCGCGAAACAGGATCGCGCCGTGCTCGGCGGATTTCTGGAGCAGCTCATCGCGGTGCGGCTGTGCCCAGGCGACGCCGTCGGCCAGCGTTGCGCCAGGCGTTTCGCATTGAAGCACCAGTGGGAATTCGTGATCGTATTCGGTTTGCTGTCCCGGCACTGTTGCCACATTCATCTTGATATCGTTTGCGGTTGTCGTCATTGCATCGTCTCCGTGCCGCCCTGCTACTCGTAAATTGGGAAAAATGTGTTGAAGGCCTGTTCGCAAAACACGCCGGGGTCATTGAAACGGCGATGGCGATCGAGCGCGCTGATCGCATTCATCTCATCGGCTGACAGCTCAAAATCGAAAATCGCCAAGTTCTCGCGAAGTCGCTCCGGCCGGCTAGTCTTGGGAATTACGGCGGTGCCCCGCTGCACGCCCCACCGCAAGACGACCTGCGCTGGCGACCTGCTATGCTGCGCTGCCACGTCGCGCACCACCGGCTGATTCAACACGGCTTCGTCCTCGGTCGCCATGCCAAGCTGAAAATACGACGCGGCGCCTAGCGGCGAAAAGGCCGTAACTGCAACCTGCTCTTCGCGGCAAAACCGCACCAACTTTTCCTGCGCGAGATACGGATGCATCTCCACTTGCAACACGGCCGGGGGAAGCTTTGCGTACGACAGCATATCACGCAGCAAAGAAACGCCGAAATTGCACACGCCAATGTTACGCACCAAGCCAGCTTGGACCAGCGCCTCCATAGCCGTCCACGTCTCTGCAATCGGCACGCGGGCCGGCTTCATCTTCGGCTGCGGGACATCTGGATCGAAGAACCAACCGGCCGGATAGCGCGCATCGGGCGACACGTATTCCAGCGCGATGGGAAAGTGGATGAGATACAAGTCCAAATAATCCAAACGCAAATCGCGCAGGGAGCGCTCGCATGCAGGCCGCACATGCTCGGGTGCGTGATTCGTATTCCACAGCTTCGAAGTGACCCACAACTCTTTTCGTGGACAGATGCCGCTGCCCAAGACTCGCTGCAGCCCCTCCCCAATTTCGGCCTCGTTTCCATAATCGCTCGCACAATCAAAATGCCGGTATCCACATCGGACGGCCTCTTCCACCAAGCCGGGCACCGCTGGCTTTTCGACCTTCCACAGCCCGAATCCCACTGCCGGCAGATGGCCGCCAGTTGCAAATTTCAACGTTTGAATACTCATGTCCATTACAGTTCGTTGTGACTGACTCAACGAGTGCCGTCGTTCTTTATCTTAATTCGATCACCCCAACCGAACTTGTCCGCAATTGCCAGCGGGTACTCCCAGGCATCGTTGCCGTCTTGCCAAAGTTCGATGCGCGAGCTCTGGGCGACCATCGCGACCATTTGCGGCACATCGAGGAACCGCAACACGTTCAAAAAATCTGGGCCGGTGCTGTGCGACCGGGAAAGATGGCGCAGTGCCAATCGCTCAATCTTCGGCTCAAACAGCGCCGCGTACAAGGCGATGCCTGCCATTTCGCGATCACCTCGCAACGACAACGGCACGTCGGCCAACCCATCGATCGCGCGCAGTGTTTGAATCGCCCGGCGAACGTCCCACACGCGCATGCCACCCAGCGTTTGGCCCAGCAGCATGAAGCGCCGGCGAATGTGTATTCTCGCTGTTGGATCGTTCGTCCACGCCGTTGGACCAATGCCACGCGGGGCTACAAACGCGAGCCCGTGCTCTGACGTGACTCGCGATTGTGGTGATTGCGAATGCTTCGGGGTTGTCGCTGGCGTCGTTTCATCGGCAAATTGCTCCGCGAATTCCGGTTTCATCGCTGCCACAAACTGTGACCAGCCTCCATCATCCAACGGCTGAAGCTCGATCGACTTCAATGCACTGACCGGAACGTCCTTCGGCGATAATAGATACAACCACAGCGTGACATCGTGCTGGCTCTCGAAGTCATATGCAGTCAATCGCACGTTACCCGACTCGGCTTCGAGCTGCGGCCGCATTGCAACTTTCGCAAAGTCATCGGTTGCTGGCCAGCCGCCGAAGCATTTTTCTCGCAGCGTGTGAATGAGTCGATCGCGCTCCGATTCCCACTCAAGCTTTCCGATGACGGTCGAAGGTGGAGGCGCCACCGGCACGAACGTCTCGTGAATCCGCGTGTTGATTTGATCGGCCGGCAGCTTGTCGAAGACTTTTAGTTCTTCCGGTGTAAAGAAATCCTTGGCAGCCGTTTCGACGAGCGGGTTCTCACCCTTGAGGTGCTGATTGAACCATTCCAGGGCGTGAAGTTGCAAAACTTGGCCATCGGCGTGAGGACCCGCTGCGATTTGCAGGGCGACATCTGGCCGCCGGCCCGCGTATTCGTACAGCCGCCGTACTTTGCCGTAGAGATCGACGACGCCATCCAAAGGAAACAACTCATCGCGATCGGTGTTTGAAATCAGTAGCGGCCGTGGCGCAGCGAGCGCCGCCACCTGCGGAAAATCCCACCGATACGTGTTGATGAAATACATGCAGTCGCAATGCCGTGAGACGCAGCCATCCACGACGTGATTCTTGAGCGTGGTGATGCCGGCCACGGGCACCGCCGCTTTCACACGATCGTCCAGCGCCGTCACGTACCAGCTATACGCCCCGCCGCCAGAGCACCCGTAATCCCGATGCGGTTTGCGTCCACCTCTGGCCGCGAAACGAGGTAGTCGATCGCTCGCATCGCGTTCCACGTTTCCACGCCCGCGGGCGTGTACCCTCGGGCATTCCACCACCACATGCCTTCGCGATACGTTCCATGGTGGATGCCCTCGATCTCACCCAATTGCAGCGTATCGATCACGAGGCACGCGTAACCGTTGCGTGCTAGCCATGCACCGTGCTTTTGGTATGCAACCTTGCTGCCGAAGGCGATGCCGTTTTTTTTGACCGTGCTGTGGCCACAAACATACAGAATGGCAGGCGAAGGACCGGTGATGTTTTTTGGAAGATAGAGGTTCCCGGTCACGTACAAGTGCGGCCGCGATTGAAAATACAGCTTCTCCACAAGGAAGTCGTCATGCTCTAGCTTCCCAGTGACGACGGCTTCGAGCGGCGTTCGCTCCGACAACGGATCGAGGCCGAGCATTTCGCGCAACTGCCGCTGGTACATCTGACGATGATTAGTCCAATCGTCCGCCGACGTTAGTTTTGCCGAGCAGGCATCCGCGAGCTGTTGCGTCTCGTGGCGAAAATAGGCAGCCAGCATTTCGTCGTCGCGCTTGGTGTCGGCTGCTTCAACGTTCATCACGAGGCCGGCGAGCATAAGAAGCGACCTACATGCACCCAGCGCGAGGTAATTCGCTCGTGCAGGTCGCATGGCAAAGTTCCTATTAGGAAAATGTTCAATCAAAGCAACTTTGCATTATAAAACTAGCGCAAGCCCCTTGAAGTGGCAATTCCCCTTGTAATTTGGCAAATGTGAGTACGCCTTGCACTTCAACGGCTCTTTAAGCCAGGATTTGGTGGGTGATTTTCCTGAGCGCCCACATCAACTAGAAAAAACTAGTTGCCAATTTGCCTGAGGTGATCAAGTCGTTCTCGCCCGAGGTCGTTCCCTGAACGGTGCCGCTGGCCTTCGGCATTTCGGTCGGCGTGGGAGTGATCTTCGGCCTCTACTCTGCGATGCGCTGCCACGATTGATCCAATGACGACGCGTATGGCATTCCTAGAGAGTCTCATATGACGCCGTCATGCGCCGCGAGAATGATTCGTCGACGCAACGCGGTATCGTTGGTGTCAGTCTATCCGTTTGCTGCGACTCGGTTCCGTAACCAGTACAGTCCGAGGTTGAGCGCCAGCAGAACGATGATTCCCGCGAGCCCCATCGTGCCGACAACAAGCGCGTCGCCACCGCGAATCACGAGAGCGGGGGCGAACAGAGTGCCGTTGAGCGTGCCATGCATGATGGACGCGGCGATTACGGACTTCGCCCGGTTGCGTACGTAAGCGATCAGCGGCGTAAAGAGCACCGTCCAAATGGTCATCACAACAATTCCCATGTAGCTGTGCCCCGGATAATTGTGGCCGTGGATGAGAAACGGTGTATGCCATAGGCCCCAGACGATTCCGATCAGCCAGGACGACCGCCAGAAACCCAAAGGCTCCCACTCGCGCTGTAGGAATCCTCGCCAGCCGAGTTCTTCACCAAAGCCTGCCACGGCGTTAATCGTCAAACCGGCAAACAAGCCGCCGGCCAAGACAAGAAAGAAGGGGTGCAGTGGCGTCTCCGTCAGGACGCGTTGGACGTCGGCTTGCGTTTCTGGCGGAAGGTTTTGAGAGTGGAAGATATGGATATTAGCCCGCGCCGGATCGACAGTGAATTCCGCCCCTGGCACGAACAGGCTGACACCAGTCGCCGCCACGACCAGAACCGCCGGCAGCAACCAGGCTATGAAGAACCAACGATTAAAGCGAAAGGAGATTCCCAGCGGCCTAATAATCTCTTCCCCAAACGCTAGCTGCACGAAGCACGCAGCCAGGCCGGGGGCATACATATACATAGTGCCCATCAAGGCAAACCTCCACGAGTAATCCGTGCCAAAAATCGCGAAATACGCGAACGCGAGCGGCCAGCTTAATGCGAGGGTAGCCAACAAAAACAACAGTGACTTGCGCATGGATTGACCTTCCCGGGGAACGCGCGTTGGGACCTTCCAGGACCGTCCATTGGACAAACTGTATTTCGGCACCATCAGGGAAAAAATGTGATCGACGGTATTAACATGCGCATCTGTTCACGCAGTCACTGCTCGCAACGGGAAGTCTGCGGTCACGATCGGTTTGACCGTCACGTCACTGCATCCAAAGCTGGTGCGAATCTTTAGCCGGGACCTACCGGAGGAAGTGAGCTGCGTCGGCATTGTCGTTGCCACCGCTGCGATCGAATGTACTACGCATGTAGCACCGCACGCCGATCCGCAAATAGGGCCAGCGCTCCCACTGCGTAAACGCATCCACGCCGAACGGAATCGGCGGCGGCGTTCTTGCAAGTGCGCGATAGTCCTGTGCTGCCGCAAGACTCGCCAGCAGCAGAACCATCAGCGCCAAGCTTCAGAGCCCACGTTGTAAAAATGCTTCGATGCGTGGAGCACGATTTGTAAACAGCGGCGCCACCATTATGAAGTCGGCAGCCCTGCTTCTTTCCAGGCCCGTAATCCGCCGGCCATGGAGGCCACATTCGTGTAACCCATCTTCTGCAAGTTATCGGCCGCGAGCGCCGACCGCGATCCGCCGCCGCAATAGCAGATGATCGTCGTCGAAACTTCCGTTACGACTTCTTCAATCCGCAGCTCGACGACGCCTTTGCTGAGATGCATCGCCCCAACGGCATGACCTATTGTGAATTCCTCGGTTTCGCGAACATCGATGAGTACAGCTCCTTGCGCCTGATGCTGGGCCGCCTCGCTTGGTGAGACTTCGCGCACACGTGTTTTGGCGTCCTCGGCTAGTTGCTTGAACCGTTGCGACGGCATCATACTTCTCCACAGTGGGAATTTACTAACGATACTCTGGACAAACACACTTTGTATTAGATTCAGAGCTTGGTTACGCCGCAAGTGTCTCACGCAGAGGCGCGGAGGCGCAGAGAATCGTCGCCTTTGTGTTTTGCCAAGGACGCTTGTCGTCGCTAATCTTCACGCATCACTATTTGCGACAATTCGCGTTGTCTCGTGTTCCATCCCCTGCACTTCTACATGCATTTGTTTTAACCTCTGCTTCATCTCTTTCAACATGACGACGATTACGTTTGAACAATCCGGCGCCTTCAGCGAGCGGTTTACATTGCCACCTACGCGCTCCGGCCCGCTCGATGGACTGAGCTTTGCCGTCAAAGATCTGATCGATGTCGCCGGCCACTCCACTGGCTGTGGCAACCCGACGTGGCTCGCCACGCATCCGTCCGCAACTGTCTCCGCCCTTTGCGTCGAGCAGCTTCTTGCTGCCGGTGCGGTGCGAAGGCAAGACTATCACCGACGAAATCGCGTTCAGCTTGTTGGGTGAAAACCACTTCTACGGTACGCCGCTCAATCCGGCTGCGCCCGATCGCGTGCCTGGCGGTTCCTCGTGCGGCTCCGCTTCCGCCGTGGCGTGTGGGCTCGTTGACTTTGCGTTGGGCACCGACACTGGCGGATCGGTCCGCGTTCCCGCTAGCTATTGCGGCATCTGGGGTCTACGTCCGTCGTACGGTGTAGTTTCCGTCGCCGGTGTGATGCCTCTGTCCCCCACGCTCGATACCGTCGGTCTCTTCGCGCGCGATCTCGATATATTAAAACGCGCTGCCGCCGTGTTATTGGGCGGTGACGATGAATCTCAATCGTCAACCACGCCCGGCACGATTCACTTGGTACGCGAAGCTTTTGCGCTGGCCGATGCCGACGTCCGCTCGGCGCTCGATCCAGCAATCGACGCTTTGAGAAAAACATTTCCCAACCGCGTGCGCGAAACATCGCTCAGCGAGTTGTGCGGCGAGGCGTTGGCGGCCGACCCAATGACGTGGGTTACGATTTATCGCGTGCTCCAAGGTTCGGAGATGTTAAGTTGCCTCGGGGCGTGGATCGCCGACGCCAAGCCAAGCTTCGGACCTGCCCCATCAACCGGCCTGGGGTTCGTTAAAAAGCTAGACCGCACTCGGATCGGCGAATCGGTCGAGCATCGCGAACATTACTGCCGCCGGCTGAATGCCGCACTCGCCGCTGGCGATTTGCTTTGTCTACCCTCGGCACCCACGATCGCGCCGCCCAAAGGTTCGAAGGCCTACGAACGCACGAGCGACTATTACCAGCGCACGTTGGCAGTAACTGCGATTGCCGGCGTCGGACGCCTACCACAGATTTCAATGCCGCTAGGGAATGTGACTGGTGTTCCGGTAGGTCTTTCGCTGTCCGCCAAGTATGGCGCTGACATGCCGCTCGTTCGAGCTGCGAAGCGACTGTCGAGCGAATTGCGAATCGGCGCTTCGGAGTCGTAGTCTGTGCAAACAATCGTCCGAAGCGACTGGTTCGCCTCTGCAACTTTGCATTCGTTTGACGCTGCATTTTCCCACAACATTATAGATTCGCGGCAGTCGAGTTGTGCACCGTTGCATGAATCGCATCCATAGGTACAATGAGCAGAGCCGGCCGCAACGATTGAACAAAAGTCCCACCTCCCGACCAATGGTCGAATAGGCGGACCGGCTCGGCTGCATCCCCGCGGTCCACTCCTTAATTCTGGTGCAAGGAGCACGTTGGATGAGACGTCCTGCAGCGCATCCGCGCGGCCTCTGGCCATTTGCCGTTCTCGTCGTTTGTTTGGTTACGCGCCAAGGACTTTTCGCAACTGAAAAGCCGGCTAGCCCCGCCACTTCGGCTCAGAAAAAGCCGGTCAGCTACCACGCTGAAATCCTCCCCATCCTGCAAGCCAATTGCCAAGGCTGCCACCAACCTGCCAAAGCGAGTGGCAAGTTGGATTTGACATCGTTCAAGAATCTGCTCTCCGCAGGCGAGAGCGGCAGCGAGGAAGTCGTTCCGGGCAAGCCGGGCGATAGCTATCTGCTTGATCAGATTACGCCCGATAAGGGCGAAGCCGAGATGCCCAAGGGCAAGCCTCCCCTAGCGGCGAGCGAGATCGCCCTCATCGGCCGCTGGATCGAAGAGGGCGCTAAAGACGACACGCCGCCCGATAACACGCCGCCGATCGACGCTGAACATCCACCGATCTATAACGCCCCGCCGGTCATCACTTCGCTCGATTGGTCGCCGAGCGGCGAGCTGCTCGCCGTGGCCGGTTTCCACGAAGTGCTGCTGCAAAAGGCCGATGGCAGCGGTCTCGTGGCGCGGCTAGTCGGCATGTCTGATCGCATCGACTCGGTTCGGTTCTCACCCGATGGCACCAAGCTTGCCGTCACGGGAGGTCAACCGGCGCGCACCGGCGAAGTGCAAATCTGGGATGTCGCCAAACATAAGTTGCTGCTCTCGGTTCCAGTAACGAGCGACGAAATTTTCGGCGCGTCCTGGTCGCCTGATGGCAAGCGGGTCGCCTTCGGCTGCACGGATAAGTCGGTGCGCGTCATCGATGCCGAGAGCGGCGAACAAGTCCTATTCCAACAGTCGCACGACGACTGGGTTCTCGGCACCACGTTTTCGAACGACGGCAGCTATTTGGTTTCCGTCGGCCGCGACATGGCCGCCAAGTTGATTGAAGTTTCCACACAGCGGTTCGTCGATAACATCACTTCGATTACTCCCGGCGCACTAAAGGGCGGCATTCAATGCCTGCGTACGCATCCGCTTCGCGATGAAATTATCTTTGGCGGCTCGGACGGCACGCCGCGCATCTACCGCATGCAGCGCATTACTCCTCGCCAGATTGGCGACGATGCGAACTTGCTCTGGGAACTGCCCTCGTTGCCGGGTCGCGTGTTCAGTGTCGACATCACACGCGATGGCAACACGATCGCGGCCGGAAGCAGCCTCGACGGTCATGGCACCGTCAACGTTTATAAAATGGATCCGGCGCCGAAGATTCCGGACAACATCCAAGCGATTCTCACCAAGCCCGTGCCCTCCCGCTCGGCCGACGAGACCGCCCAGCTTAAAAAGCATTTCGAGCAGGGTGTACAAACGCCGGTGAAGTATGACGTCGCCGAAGGTGGCGTGTATGCCGTGGCCCTTAGTCCCAACGGCGACCGCGTTGCCGCCGCCGGCAGCGACGGCACGGTGCGCATTATCGATACGCAAAAGAGTTCGCTCGTCGCCTCCTTCGTGCCGGTCAGTATCAGCAAGTCCGATGCGAAGCGGGACATCGCGGCGGCTCTCCGCGACGCGAAACCGGTCTTTGAAGATACGCATCCGCGTGACAGTGAGCCGCCGCTGCCGGCGAACGACCCGGTCGTGAAGCTCGATGTGGAACCGATCTCCATTCAGCTCGATAGCCCCAATCGCTACGCCCAAATTGTGGTCATGGCCGAGTTTGCCTCGGGCGCGAAGGTCGACGTGACGGGTCGAGCTAAGCTCACGTTTTCCGCTCCGGTCGCGGTGGCAAGCTCGGTCGGCTTTATTACACCGACCGCCAACGGCCACGCGATGCTGACTGTCGCACTTGGCGATAAATCGGCCAACATCGACGTTCAAGTTGCGAACCTCGATAACCCGCACGCGCCCGATTTCATTCGCGACGTAGCGCCGATCATCGCGCACGTCGGCTGCAACGCCGGCACTTGCCACGGCGCACAGAAGGGCAAGAACGGCTTCAAGCTCTCGCTCCGCGGCTATGATCCCGTATTCGACGTGCGTGCGCTCACGGATGACCACGCATCCCGCCGCGTGAACATCGCATCGCCGGCGCAAAGTCTCATGCTCCTGAAGCCGACCGCGAGCGTGCCGCACATGGGCGGCCAGGTGATTAAGCCCGGCAGCACGTATTACGAAACGCTCCGCCAATGGATCGCTGCGGGGGCGGAGCTCAACCTCGCGTCGCCGCGCGTTACTGTAATCCGAGTCACGCCGCAGAATCCAGTGATTGAAACCGTCGGTGCTCGGCAGCAGCTTCGCGTCACTGCAACGTATTCCGACGGCAGCGAGCGCGACGTCACGCGCGAGGCCTTTATTGAGAGCGGCAACACCGACGTGGTGAAGGCCGTGGCCGGCAGCCGGGGCTCTTGGAATCGCTTCGCCGCGGCGAAGCCGCGGCACTCGTGCGCTACGAAGGCAAATATGCGGCCACCACGCTCACGGTGATGGGTGACCGCGCCGGCTTCGTGTGGAAGGATGTTCCCGCCAATAACCACATCGATGAGCTGGTTGCTGCCAAGCTCCAACGCACCAAAACGCTCCCCTCGGCCGAGTGCAACGACTACGACTTCGTCCGTCGGGTGTACCTTGATCTCACAGGCCTGCCACCCACGCCCAAGCAAGTGCAGTCGTTCGTCGATGACCAACGTGAAACGAAAGTCAAGCGTGATGAGCTAGTCGACCAACTCGTCGGCAATAAAGACTATGTCGATTTCTGGACCAACAAGTGGGCCGACCTGTTGATGGTCAACCGCAAGTTCCTTGGCGTCGAGGGTGCGACCGCTTTCCGCAACTGGATCCGCGGCGAGGTGGCTGCCAATCGGCCCGTATGACCAATTCGCCGCAAAATCCTCACGGCGAAAGGCTCGACAAAAGACAACCCGGCGGCTTGCTATTTCAAAACGCTGCGCACGCCCGACGCGGTGATGGAAAACACCACGCAGTTGTTCCTGGCAACGCGCTTCAACTGCAACAAGTGCCACGATCATCCTTTTGAACGCTGGACGCAGGACCAGTACTACGACCTTGCCGCGTACTTCGCGCGGGTTGAGCGAACCAAAGACCCCGCGAGTGGCGACCGGATCGTGGACGGATCGGCCGTCGAGGCTGGCCAGCCGCTCTACGAAATGATCTCGGACGCCAAGCAAGGCGAGGAGACACATATTCGCACCGGCGCTGTGGCTCCACCCACGTTTCCATTCCAGTGCAAACACGAAACGAAGCCGGGCGAAACGCGCCGCGAAGAACTCGCCGCTTGGGTCACTTCGCCCGATAATCCCTACTTCGCCAAGAGTTACGTGAATCGCCTGTGGGGTTATCTCACCGGCCGCGGCATCATTGAGCCGCTTGACGACATCCGCGCCGGCAACCCACCCACCAATCCAGAGCTGCTCGACTATCTTACCAACGAGTTCGTCAAGAGCGGCTTTAACACACAGCACATCATGCAGCTTATCTGCAAGTCGCGGACGTACCAGCTTTCCGTCGCGACCAACAAGTGGAATGCCGACGACCAAATCAATTTTTCACACGCCCGTGCCCGCCGCTTGCCCGCCGAAGTGTTATATGACGCGATCTACCGCACGACTGGCGCCACGTCGTCGTTCGTCGGTGTTGCGCCCGGCACCCGTGCAGCAGCGCTGCCCGATGTCGGCGTCGAGCTGCCCGATGGCTTCCTGGGCAACTTCGGCCGCCCGGCCCGTGAAAGCGTGTGCGAATGCGAGCGTTCGAGCAACCTGCAGCTTGGCCCGGTGATGGCTCTGATCAGCGGCCCTACGGTCGGCAACGCGATCAGCGATCCGGAAAACGCCGTTGCCAAACTCGTCGGCGCGGTCAAGGACAACAGCCAAGTCGTCAAGGACCTATTCCTTCGCTTTCTCAATCGCCCCGGCAAGCCCGACGAGGTGAAAGGCGCCACGCAGTTGTTCGATGAGCTTGATACGGAGCACGCTAAGCTCGTAGCGGATCTTACGGCTTATGAGAAAGACCTCGGACCAAAACTTGCCCAGCGTGAAATCGATCGCCAAAACCGCATCGCCGGCTTGCAGACCGAACTCGATGCGTACCGCGATCTTGTCAAGCTGCGGCAACCGCGGGCCGAGGAGGAGCGACAACGAGCGGATCGCGAAAGCCCAGGCCGCTCTGGCGGCATACGACAAGCAACTCGCAGCGAAGCTACCGAAGTGGGAAGCGGCGCAGCAGAAGAAAACACATTGGTATCCGCTCGAGCCTACCGAAATAGGCGCCACCTTCGGTGCTAAGTTCACGCGCCAATCGGATAATTCCATCTTTGTGGAGGGCGAAAAAGCCCGAGGATCCTATCGCATTGTGGCGCCCATCCCGCTCGAAAACATCACGGGCATTCGGCTCGATGCGCTTGCCGATGACCGGCTTGCCAACCGCGGCCCGGGGCGCGGCGCCGGCGGCAATTTTGTGGTCACTGAATTTGTCGCGCGGAGTCTTCCGAAAGTGGGGCCTACGAAGCTCGTTCGCAGTTGGGACTTTGCTCCCGGTGAGAACGGCTGGCAAACCGAGCAAGGTGCTCATGTCGTGGCCGACTCCGGCATGCGTTACGTCTTCGGCGACGGCCAGCGCGGCGGCATTAAAACTGAGCTAAAGGCGCCGGCCGGTGCTTACCTCGTGGATATTGTCACGGGAATTCGACCGACGGTTTCCTTCAAGTTGCAGTGGACCACCACGAAGCAGCCCAAGTTCAGCAGCCCGCAAACGGCTTACCGAACACTGCCGGCCAGCGGTGGCGGCGACTTGACGGCGCCGATCGCGATTGGTGCCGATGGGGAGTTGACCGGAATTCGCATCGTTGTCGAAGATGCGCAAAGCGTTCTGCCGATCGACGCCATCCGCCTGTTCTCCGCGGAAGGAAATGCCGCGACGGATATCAAGCTGCAAAACGCCAAGGCCACGTTTAGCCAGGCGGGCTACAAAGTGGAAGACGCGATCGACGGCAAAATCACACCGCAAACAGATAACGGGTGGGCCATCGCCCCGCAACTCGGCCGCGATCATTCAGCTCGGTTCGAGTTGAAGACGCCGCTCGACAGCGTCAAGGACCGCTTGCTCGAGTTCACGATCCACCAAAACTTCCAAGACGGCCAGCACTCGCTCGGCCGCTTCCGAATCTCTGTAACGGATTCGAAGCCGCCGCTCAATTTTGGCCTGCCGCCCGCGATCAGTACGATCCTCGCCAAGCCGGCCGATAAGCGCACCGATGCCGAGCGTCAGGCGCTTGTCGCACAACTCCGCACGAGCGACAAGCATTACAAGGAGCTGCAAGCGGCCGTCGCTACTGCCAAGCAACCGCTCCCCACTGACCCGCGCGTGAAAGAGCTAGAAACCCAACTCACGGCCGCACGGCAGCCGCTTCCGATCGATCCGAAACTCCAGCAAATGCGCCGCGCCGTCGAGCTCAGCGATGAGCAACTGAAGAATAAACGTCTCACCGTCGCCCAAGACATTGTCTGGGCACTAATCAATAGCCCTGCGTTCCTGTATAACCACTAACGCAAATGACCGAGTACCTAATGTCGAATGATGAAATGTAAAACGGCCGCGCGGTCCGATTCGTCATTCGTCATTTAAGCATTCGTCATTTTGCCCCCGAGGTCCATCATGTTCCGAATCATTGGTCCGAATGCCAAAGATTTGTGCGATGCTCACCTGCGACCCAGCCGGCGCGATGTGCTGCGTGTCGGCGGCGCCGGTATGCTCGGCCTCTCTCTCAGCTCGCTATTGAAGCTGCAATCGGTCCAAGCGGCAGGTACGTCGTCACCCGCTACGGCCGCTGTCGGTGGCGGCCCCGGTTGGGGAAAGGCCAAGAATGTCATCATGGTCTACCTCCAAGGCGGCCCGAGCCATCTTGACCTTTGGGATCCAAAGCCGGACGCTCCGGAAAAAATTCGCAGTGTGTTCAAGAACATCGGCACGAAGCTGCCCGGCGTCAGCTTCACCGAGATTCTGCCGAAGCTCGCTCAATTGAACGACCGCTTCACGATGATCCGATCGATGAGCTACACGCCGAACGGCCTGTTTAACCACACGGCCGCTATCTACCAAATGATGACCGGCTACACGACCGATAAGGTGAGCCCCTCCGGCCAGCTCGAGCCGCCCAACGGCCAGGACTTCCCCAACTTCGGTTCGCAAATCGTCCGGCTTGCGTCCGCTCACCGAGCCGATGTTGCCGTTCGTCATGCTGCCGCGGCCGTTGCAGGAGAGTAACGTCGTCGGCAAGGGCGGCACCGCAGGCTTTTTGGGAAAGGCGTACGACCCCTACACGCTCTACCCCGAAGGCGATGACATGGACATGAACAAAATGGACCACATCAAGATTGATGATCTCAAGATGCGGCCCGATGTGTTCGCCGTGCGGCTGCGGCGCCGCGCCAAGCTGCGCGACCTCATCAACTCCCAGATGCCCGCGGTCGAGAAAGCCGTCGAAAAAGAGAATCTCGACGAGTACTACAAGCGTGCTCTCAATCTCGTCACGTCGGGCCGTGCACGCGACGCCTTCGATCTTTCCCTCGAGCCCGATGCGCTCCGCGATCAGTACGGCCGCAACACGTTTGGCCAAAGCTGCCTTCTCGCCCGGCGCCTGATCCAGGCCGGTACGCGGGTCGTCGAAGTTATCTGGCCCAAAGTGGCCAACTCCGATAACCACTCTTGGGACCACCATTCGGATCTCACGAAGCGGATGAAGACCCAATCCGGCCCCCTGCTCGATACGGGCCTCTCCGCGCTGATCGACGACATGGACAAACGCGGCATGTTCGAGGACACGCTACTGGTCTGCATCGGCGAGTTCGGCCGCAGCCCGCAGAAGGGCATTAGCACTTCGGGCAACAGCAACAGTGCCGATGGCCGCGACCACTGGCCGTATTGCTACACCGCCGTTATGGCCGGCGCGGGCATCAAGCGCGGCTATGTCCACGGCAAGAGCGACGCCACTGCCTCGTCGCCGCTGGAAAACCCGGTCCACCCGACCGAAGTCCTCGCGTCGATCTATCACTCGCTCGGGATCAGCCCAGAGACGATCGTCTTTAACCACCTCAATCAACCGCGCGAGTTGGTGAAGGCGCAAGCCGCCACGGCGCTCTTCGCGTAAGACGATTCAAACGGAGTGTTGATCATTCGACCGTTTAGCCGTCGGCCATTAGCGAGCCGGCATGGCCTGTTACTACATCAAGAATCGACTTTTTTACGGGCCTGCTTTCGTCGCCGCTTCCCCTCGTCCGCGGCGTGCACCTGCGGCTTGGCCTCCGGCTGCTTCGTCAGAATCGCCTCCAGCTCTTGCACTACCTCCGGCTTTTCATTCGCGAGATTCTTGTTTTCGCCGGGATCGGTTTCGTAGTCGTACAACTCAAACTCCGCCGTGCTCGGGTCCGCTCCTGGCGTCTTCCACTCCACGAGCCGATAACGCTTGGTCCGCACGGCCCGGCCAAGCCGCTTCCCGCGCGGATAAACGTGCAAAACCGCATCCTTAGTCGGCGCAGCGGGGTCCTCCAATAACTTCGCGAAGCTCGATCCGTCCAGACCCTCGGGCACTGGCAATCCTGCTAAGGTGCAGAGCGTCGGATAGATATCCACTGTCTCCACCAATGCATCGGACTTGCCGCGGCCACTCTTCGCCCGCGGGTCGACCACAATCAACGGAATGTGCGCCGCCTCCTCGTAGTTCGTGTGTTTACACCACATCCCATGATCGCCCAGGTGCCAACCATGATCGCCCCACAGCACGACGATCGTATTCTTCGCCAGCCCTGTTTTTTCGAGCGTCGCGAGCACGCGGCCGATCTGAGCATCCACGTAACTCACGGCGGCATGGTAGCCGTGGATTAACTTCCGCGCGTTGTCGTCCGGCACCGGTCCTTCTTTCGGCATTCCGGCATAGTTGCGCAGCTCGCCGAAGTTGGTGGGGGCATACGCCGGTGCGCCAGCCGGCGGCGTTCGTCGCGCTGCCAATTGCAGGGATGCCGGATCGTATAAATCCCAATACTTCTTCGGTGCGCAAAACGGCAAATGCGGCTTCAGAAAACCGACCGCGATAAAAAACGGCTCTCCCGGCTTCGCCGACGCGCGCTTGAGCCGATTGATGGCCTCATCCGCAATTTGGCCGTCCGGGTACGCGTTGTCCGGCACGTCGGCCGACTCGTACGGCGCTCTGCGCGTCAGTTTGTTGGCTGCCTTCCAAGGAGTGTTGTCAAACAACGCCGCTTCGCGCGACTTTTTGTTGGCGGCCAGATTTTCTTCGAGCACGTAGTGCACGATGTCGCCGGGCCAAAACGGCACGCTCCACGACGCCCGATCTTCGTGGTTGCCGTGCCCCCGGTGAAAGATTTTGCCCATCCCCTCCGTGCGATAACCGTGCTGCTTGAAATACTGCGGCAGCGTCACGGCATCGGGCACTGCCGCGCGAAAATTGGTGCCCAAGTTGTAGATGCCGATCGTCTGCGGCCGCAGCCCGGTGAGCAGGGAATTCCGCGACGGTGCGCACACCGCTTGATTGCAATACGCCCTGTTGAATTGCAGCCCTGCGCGCGGCGAGCGCATCGATATTCGGCGACTTCACCGTGGCGTCGCCGTAACATCCGAGCATCGGCTTCAAATCGTCGACACAGATAAACAGCACATTCGGCCGTTCCGCGGCGCTTGCCGCCGCACAGAGCCAGAATAGAAATAGCAGCGTTGTCGAAGCTCGCATCAGATTCCCCTGTTCAAGAACGCTATTTGTCGTACACAAAGGAAAAATCATCCCACACAGAGACGCAGAGTACGCGGAGGCCTTTCGTCGTGCTCTTCGTGCCTTCGTGGTTTCATTCCTCCGTGTCTACCCCGCTTTCATGAGAAACATATTCCAGTGTGCCAGAAAGAGCGTGGCGTCGCCACCGTCAAAGAATGATGGCACCAAACCGGCACTATGGGTACGATTAAGTCAACTTGTGAAACGAACCCCTCAGGCACCACCATGTTCCGCAATAACTTGCTCGTATTGTTGACGGCCGCGCTTTTCAGCAAGGCCGCTTATGCCGCCGATGCGAAAAAGCCCAATATCATTCTCATCATGGCCGACGACCTCGGCTATGAAACACTCAATGCCGACGGCGGCGCCAGCTACAAAACGCCCAACCTCGACCGCCTGGCCGCCACCGGCATGCGATTCGATCGCTGCAACTGCGCAGCCCCTCTGCACGCCGACGCGCGTGCAATTGATGACCGGCCAGTACAATGTGCGCAATTACATCGAGTTCGGCCTGATGGACCCCAACGCCACGACCTTTGCCAATTTGCTAAAAAACGCCGGCTACGTGACTGGGATTGCCGGCAAGTGGCAGCTCGGCCGCGACAAAGATCTTCCGCAGCGCTTCGGTTTCGATGAGTCGTGTCTGTGGCAACACACCCGCCGCCCGCCGCGTTACGCCAACCCCGGTCTCGAATACAACGCCGAAGAGCGCGACTTTAACCACGGCGAGTACGGTCCCGACCTCGTCAACAAGTTCGCGCTCGGGTTCATCACCAAGCACAAGTCGCACCCGTTCTTTCTATATTACCCGATGATCCTCACCCACGCGCCGTATCAGCCGACGCCCGACAGCGCTGACTGGGCTCCCCGGGCCGTTGGCGAACGAGTCAACAAAAGCCCGAAGCATTTTGCCGACATGGTGCAGTACATGGACAAGCTGATCGGGCGCGTTGTCGCGCGAGTCGACGAGCTCGGCCTGCGAGACAACACGCTGATCATCTTCCTCGGCGATAACGGCACGGGCCAGGGCATTGCATCGCGATATAAAGGCGCCACCTACCAGGGCGGCAAAGGTCTCACGAACGCCCGCGGCATGCACGTGCCGCTGATCGTCAATTGGCCTGGCCACACTCCGGCAGGTGCTGTGAACGACGACCTCATCGATACTACTGACTTCCTTCCCACCATCTGCGCGGCGGCTAGCGTGAAGATTCCTGAATCCCTTACTGTCGACGGGCGTAGCTTCTTCCCGCAAATCGTTGGGCAGAAAGGCCAGCCGCGCGAGTGGATCTACACCTGGTATTCGAGGAACGGCGTCCCGCCTATTCGTGAATTCGTGACGACAAAACGCTACAAACTCTACCGTAACGGCCGCTTCTACAATCTGACAAAGGATCCGTTCGAAGACAAGCCGCCGCAGCACTTCGCCGATCTCACGGGCGACGAAGCCGCCGCGGCCAAGAAGATGAAAGCTGTCCTGGACCAATATGCCGACGCTCGTCCGGACAAACTTCGCCAAGCGTCACGCGAAGCGGCACAGAAGCGGCCCGGCGGAAGGGCCGGGCGCAAAAATCGCCGCGAGACTCGCGCCGAAAATGAACAGTGAAACAATTAAGAAAGTCTTTTGCGTAGGCAGATTTCAAGGAAAGCTGGAACAATAATCAGCGCTAATCATCGCTAATCTGTTAGTTACCACGCCTATGAGTGTTCGCCGTAAATACCGTCTGCAAATCAGCTGTTTGTTCTTGCTGAACAGCGCACTCATCGTGCAGCCGATGTTGTTCGCCGAGTCGCCGCGCTATACAGAACACGACGACCTCTCCTATTACTTGAGCGCTAGCGGCGGGCGCGTCCCCATCCGCACACCAGCCGATTGGCAACGACGCCGCGCACAGATTCTTGCGGGCATGCAAGAAGTGATTGGCCCCCTGCCCCATCCCGAAAAACCGGTAGCGCTCGATGTTCAAGTGGTGGAAGAGCATCACGAACTGGGTTACATCCGCCGCAAGCTGGCCTATCACACCGACGATCCGCACCAAGTCGTCGAAGCGTGGCTTTTACTCCCTCTCCCTCCGGGAGAGAGTCAGGGTGAGGGTGCCTTGCGGCAACCCGCTGTCCTCTGCCTCCACCAAACCACACCCAACGGCAAAGACTCCCCGGCTGGCCTTTCCGATCGACCCACCATGCACTACGCGGCCGAGCTGGCCAAGCGCGGCTATGTCACGCTCTCGCCCGATTATCCCTCGTTCGGCGACTCCAAAGATTACAACTTCGGCACGGACAAGTACGTCAGCGGCACGATGAAAGCGATTTATGACAACATCCGGGCGGTCGACCTGTTGCAATCGCTCCCGGAAGTCGACCCGAATCGCATCGGCTGCGTCGGCCATTCGCTCGGCGGCCACAATGCCCTGTTCACCGCCGCGTTCGACAAGCGGATCAAAGCCGTCGTCACGTCCTGCGGGTTTACGAGCTTCCACAAATATAAAGGGGGCGACCTCCACGGCTGGACCAGCCCGCGTTACATGCCGCTAATCGCCACGAAATGCAACTATTCGCCCGACCGCATGCCGTTCGACTTCGCTGAGGTGCTGGCGGCGATTGCCCCCCGGGCTGTGTTCGTCGTCGCGCCGCTGCATGATGATAACTTCGATATCGACGGCGTGCGAGAGTGCTTAGCCGCAGCTCGCCCGATTTTTCAGCTCCTCGGGCAGCCCAGTCATCTACAGGCGGTGCATCCTGACGGTGCGCATGATTTTCCCGATGCTGAACGGGAACAAGCGTACAAATTCCTCGATACGACTCTGAGGCTATCGCGCGTTGATGTGCCTAACGCGACCCAGTAAGCGCACGGACGCTCGGTATATCCTGCGTAGTAGGCTCGCGCAGACTAGTGGCTGGAATCGTAACTACGGCGACGGTCCGGCCGGTTAGATCGAAGAATTCGACGCTGTAGCCGATTTCAGATACGCCGGGTACTTGATGTTTATCAACGATTGTCCCAATATCACCCGCACGCAACCCTTCCGTAGGAAGATCAACCGTCAAAACTGCACGCTGATATAGCTCCAATGCCATAATTCACTCCGGATACATTGTAATCAATCGAGGTACTTCCGTCCCAAGATCAATTTGCCATACACTGCGAAACAGGACCGTGTCGCCCACAGGCCCTGTTATTGGAGCCACAATTTCATAGCGATCGCCCCAAATCGTTCGGCTGGCGACCAAAGCGTTTTCACTTAAATGCATGCGTCGCAGGTCGGCATCGAACCGCTGCCAATTGGACGCCGAATATCCAAGCGACAAGAGCAGGCGTGCTTTTGATCCGCCGTCTGGATGGTCGGGATTAAGTAGGTAAAGAACGATTTTTTGATGTTCGATGACGGCCCTGTCCGCATTGGGAATTTTCATCGTCGTTGACAGACACTCGGGGAACGCCGAGTAGTGACGGTCGCAACCGTAGGAAACTAATGCGAGTTTTTTTTTCCGACGAACCATGGTTCGTGCGGATTTGGAGCAACCTTAGGCGGGTGTTGGACCGTTTGCTCATTTCCGCCCTCAAGGTGCCAACCATTGTGGCCACGAGTTACGTTGAGAGAATACTCTTTCGCCTGGCCATTTTCCGTCGTTGCATACCAGTCGATTTTGTCGAACTGCGACTTGACATTCGCATGTAGAGTGCCGTGCCAGACCACTTTTGTGTCAGCGACGAGATTTTGATACGCCTCATTGTGTCTCCTTTCAGGTATACAAAAGGTTTCAATCGCAGAAATAGGCCAACGGCGCTCGAGTAGCTTGGTAAGTCCCTCCGGCGATCCAAATGCAATTTTCGCCTCAGCAGCCGACACTGTGAACGGCCGTCGTTTTGCCGATGGATTAGCTGCGAGCAGATATCGCATCGCCCCCATTAGCACCGGCTCAACGCGGGCCGAGACGCGCGACACGCGCGAGTCGCCTGTTTCGTAGCCGCCTTGGGTGTAGGCGATCGCCGTGCCAATGTACCCGGGGCCGTAGTCGCCGTAGGCAGCCATGCATACGAAAGCATCGGGCCGCATTTTTTGGGCGGCGAGCTGATACTCGACGAAGAGTTCGCCCGGCATCTGCAGGATGTCGATGGCCGATGCTCCCTCACCCTGCCCTCTTCCAGAGGGAGAGGGTGGTTCTAGGGTACCTGCCCCTGTCCCGGAGGGAGAGGGGAGCCGCGAGGCGCAGACGGGCGATTGTGATCGGCGGCCCATTCTTCGCACGGTGCGCCCACGCAATGTTGCGAGCCGCCCTCAATCGCGCAAGTGGCTGGGCCTTTTCGCTGTGCAAGAGCGATTCTTCCTCTTTCTCGTTGTACCATTCGGCGAGCGGCAGCTTCACTTTCCGCGTCGCCCAATCGAAGGTGAGCTTGCTGGTGTCGATCTTTTGCGTCGCGTTCCAGGCCCGCTTCATACCCTCGGCCAATCGGTGGGCCAAGATCGGGCGCATCTCGTGTGAGCCATCGTTGTATTTGCCGGCTCCGATGTTCCCGCCGGCGCCATTGAAATGGATGTGCAAGCCCGCTTTCTCGGCTGCCTGCGCTTCGTCGCGCCCCATCCCGACGAAATCAGCACTACACTTGCCCGTGTAGTAGTAACTTTGCGGATGCGTGGCGTAGTAAGAAAGTACCGCGATCGGATGGTCACCGTTCCAAAAGCTCACGAGCCGCACGAACGGGTCAATTGTCCCCTCGGGCGCTTTGCGCATCTTTGGATCCTTGGCACCGGCTGTATAGCGGACGTATTTTACCTTGCCGTCCGGCCCCAAGATTCGCCGATTGGAAGCGATCTTTTTGACAACGCCCTTGCCGTAGCCGACCTGCGTCACTTTTTCGAGATGGTTGGGGGCTTCTGCCGCTGCGGCCGCGACGCGCTTGATCGCATCGCGCGAGTATTCGACTGGAAACAGTTGATTTGGGAGCCCCGCGCCAGCCGCGATTTTTTCTGCGGAGTAGTCGCAGCCCGGCGCGTCGTGCTGGTGCAGCGATTGGACGCAGACACGATCGACCGGCGTTTTGCAAGCGTCGGCGATTGCCTGGCACCAGGCATCGTGCCCTTCGTTTCCGATGCCAACCCAATCGACGGCCACGAGCACCACCGGCTTTTGGTCGTCAGCTTGCAAAACGATGCCGCGAGCGGAGAGGGGATCGTTCACACCGGTTGCCGGCGGCACCAGCGCATCGCACAGCGGCGAGCCCGGCGGCGGCGTGACATCGACCTTGAATGTGGCGACGCGGAGATCGACAGCAAGTGCATCGGCGCTAGTAAAAACGAGTAAGAACAGAACAGCAGAAGCACAGGAACATAGGATCGCCAGACGCAAATGCATTAGTTGCAGTCTGCTACTCTGCCTTACTCCTCTACCAGTCGTATCGATACATTTCATTTGGAAGCTCCTTGCGGCCCGGCCTTTTGTTGCAAGAACGACAGCAAATTCGCCATGGATTTCTTGTCGATGATTTTTTCGAACCCCTCGGGCATGAGCGACTTTCCGGTGTTATGCAAGTCGTCGATATCGACGCGCAGCACGGTGGTCAATTTATTATCCGGCCCGCGGAGCGTAACGGCGGTGGAGGTCTCGCCCGCAATCACGCCAGTGATGACTTGTCCGTCGGCCGTCAGCACCACGTACTGCAAAAATCGCGGATCCACTTCGGCATTGGGAGCGAGCACGTTGAACAGCACCGACTCGGCGCCGCGATTCACCATCGCCGCCAGGTTCGGGCCCACCTCGTGGCCGGTTCCGCCAACTTCATGGCACGTCGAGCAATTCTTTTCGAACACCAATTTGCCCTGCACCGCGTCGCCGCCCGATAGCGAATCTCCGCGATATTCTTGAAACACCTTTTGCCGATCCTCGGTCACGCCCTGCCCACGCAGCTTGCGCACGATGGCCCGAACTTTTGGAGATGGATAGTTCTCGAGCTTAGCGACGTGAGCTGGATCAAGCGTTGTGATTCGCACATTCTGTTTGGCAAGATACTCGACGAGTGCCAAGGCCCACGCGCCGCGACGCAGTAGCACGTCGGTCGCCTGCGACCGCTCGCTCGGTGAGAACTGTCCCCAATGCGAAAGCAGGAGTTGGGCCACTTCCGGCGAATCGTATTGGCCGCAGGTTGTGAGCACCGCCGCGTGGACGACTGTCGGCTCTTGCGGAGCGAACAGTTTTTCGAGAGTCGCCCGTTGATCGTCGAAACCACCTAACGCCAGATTCTCGATCGCGTCCACTCGATCTTCCAGTTTCGCGCCGGGTCGACTCAGCACTCGATCAGCTTGCGAAGCTAAGGCCTTGGCGGCCGACTGCTGCAATTCTCGCAACTCCACAACCTGTGACTCATTGCCATTGAGCGCGCCAGCAGGCAATCGGCTCAGCGCCCTGAGCAGCGCGGCTTGGCTCGCCGCATTCCGCTTGCCGTCCGATGGACGAAGCACCGCAATCATCGCCTTCAGGTCTTCCGGTCGCCGCTGACGAACGATTTGACCCACGATTGCATGTAGGACCGCTTGACCGCTCGAACTAGCGGCCCATTTATCGTCGTCGAGAACAAGGGCCAGCACGGGACCGGCGCGATCGACGATCGAGGTGAGCGCGGCGTCGGTGATGTCGCGATCGGTGGAGTGCAGCAAGATCGCCGCGATTGCTTTGGTCGCTGCCACATCATGGCATTCGCCTAGCGATAGTGCGAGTTGGAATTGAACGGCTGGATCCGCGTCGGCGACAAGCGCGACGACTTTGTCGCGCAGCGGCACCGATTCATCCAGCCGCGATTCACTAAGCCGGATCGCATGGCGGCGGACTTGTGGATGCGAGTCGCCGAGGGCCTTCAACAGATCGGCAACGTCCAGAGCGTTCACGCTTTTGAGGGCATAAAGTACCGCAATTCGGCCTTCCGGGCGCTTCGTCTTGGCAAGCTGTGCATGAAGCAATTTGCCGGCGGCGGGGTCTTGCTGCTCGTAAATCAATCGCAGCGCCGTGGTGCGTCGCCACTGATTGGCGTCATCCAGTGCCGCCGCTAGTTCCGTGGTTGTTGCTTTGTCCAGCACTTTCGGTGGTGTGTATTTGTAGTCCGCAGGCACGACTCGATAGAGTCGGCCTTTGTCGTCGCCGCTCGACAGGTCGAGCTGCTGCTTGAGCACCGCCGGCAAGCTAAGCGGATGTTCGATGACTTCGCGGTACATGTCGGCGATGTACAATCCGCCATCGGGACCAATTGCCATTTGCACCGGCCGAAACCAGATGTCTTTCGAACGAATGAACTCGGTGTGATCATCGATTCGGTCGCCGCGGTAAGTTACGCCATCGCGCGTTAGCCGCTTGCGATGGACCAGATTGCTGCCCACATCGGCGACGAGCACCATGGCGTCGTCGTTGTTCGGCCACAGGCCGCCTTCGTAAACCGTGACGCCGGTGCTTCCCGTGAAATAACCGGCCGCGCGGCCGCCGCCCTCGATTGGCCCCTTAGCCATACCTTCAACGCGCATCTTGGTGCGAGCGACGCGCCAGGCCTCGACGGGGCTGATCCGATACACCTCAGCTTGCGGACCGTCGGAGGCAATCGACCGCCGCGCGGAAACCACCGATTGATATGGGTTTCGCGACACATAGCGTTCTTCGAACACGATTGATTGCAGATGGTCGCTATTCTGGCAAACAAAGCGATCGCCCCAGCGATTGAACGACATGCCGTGCTGCCCACCACCGGTGACGGCTTCGATTTCCAATGTCTTGGGGTTGAAGCGGAAATCTCGGCCGTGTAGATCGAGCGGCGGCCCCGGCTTGCCGGGCTGCGTGATCTTTCCGCCGCTGCTGCTGGTTTGTCCATAAATCTTGTCGTCGAGCCCCCACAGAAACGTGTTCAGAAGGCCCTGAACATTCGAGCGTCCGAAACCGGTATACACAACCTTTTTTACATCGACTCTGCCGTCACCATCAGTGTCCTTGCAGTAGAAAATGTCGGGTGCATCACCGACGAACACACCGCCGTCGTAGCAGGCCACCGCGGTTGGCCAGGAGAGATCGTCCAAAAATACTTTGCTGGTCTCGAAGCGGCCGTCGCCGTCTTGATCCGAGAGCAAACAGATGCGGCCCATCCGTGCTTTATCTTTCTCCGAATAGCCGCGCATTTCGACGACGTACAATCGCCCCGCCTCGTCGAACGCCATCGCCACAGGATCGATGACATTTGGCTCCGCGGCGGCCAAATCCATGCGAAAGCCTGGCAACACTTCTGTGCTGTCGCGCGACTGCTCGGGCGACATGGGCGGCACGCGCTCGAGCTGGAGGTTGATATCGGCGCCAGGTTTTGCCTTGCCCGTGGCAGCGGGTCCCTTCTTGATCGGTTTGTTTGCAGCCAAAGCGGCAACAGAGATAAACATTACAACGAGGACGAGGGCGAGAGTTGAGTGTCGATTCAACATGGAGAGGACTCAAAAGCGATTAGGAAAAAAGGCAAGGCGAGCTATGAAGCTCTCCAGATTTAAAGGTTGCCGGGAAGAACATCGCGAATCACCACAGGCTGACCGCAATCCACCGATTGCTGCGCGGCCAAACACATGGCGACCGACCAGCGGCCGTCTTCGGCGCCGCAGGAGAGCTCGCCCCCGTCGCGAACCGCGCGGACAAGCATTGCCACTTGATCCTCCAGCTCAAACACCTCACCGGTGATTTTGCCGATTTTGATCTCGTGCATCTGCTCGCCATCGAACGCGCGAAGAGAAAAGACCGGATGCCGCGTGCGGTCCTTTGCCCCACTCCATGCAGCCCAGAGAGCACCTTTGGTGCCCGTTACCTTAACCGTTTGGTGGTGCTCGAAGGCGGCCAACGTTTGCGAAATGACGGCATACGCGCTGCCGGGAAATCGCACGATCGCGGTGAAATTGTCTTTCAATTCCGGATGACCGGGCTGGCGCGAGCTCGAGGTAGCAAACACCGATTGCGGTTCACCGACCGACTGTAAATACCAGCGGGCGAGGTCGAAGAAATGGATGGGCTCCTCCAGTATCCAACTGCCGACGCGATTGATGTCGTATCGCCAGCTGTTCGATCCCTGACGGTAAGGACGCCTCGACAGTTCGACCAAAGCATAGAGCGGGTCGCCCACGAAGCCGGAGTCGATCAACTCCTTTACCTTTCCCCATAGCGACGAAAGACGCAGCTCATGGCCGACGGCAAACACACGCTCCTTCTCCCGGGCACATCGGATTAAGTCGTCGCATTGTGCCAGCGAAAGCGCCATCGGTTTTTCCAGCAGGACGTGCTTACCGGCCAACAGCGCTGCCGATGTGATTTCGTGGTGCAGATGACTCGGCACGACGATATCGACGACGGCGATTTCTTCTCGTGCGAGCAGGTCTCGATAGTCGGAGTATACTTGCGATTGTGGAAATGCATCGCTTGCAGTGGACCGGCTCACTTCGCTGGGAGCAACGATTGCCGAGAGCGCCGCGCCGTTGGTTTTGGCGATCGCCTCGGCATGGCACCGGCCCCACGCGCCAAAGCCAATCAGTCCGAATTGCAGCGGGCTGCTCGTCATGAAGCGTCAAGAGTTCAAACTTGCGGTAAATTGGGACAGGCAGATTCGGGAAGCCATTCTACCGGAAACGGCCCGCGAAGCTGCTATGCCGATCGGCACAATCCAAGGCGGGAATTTAACTGACGGCAATCAAACCGAGTGAATTCAGTTTACCACGGCGAGACAACGAAGTCATATAGACCGCCATCCATAAAATAAGCCACAACGGATCGTTGCTACTCCGCTATTCTCTTCTGGCGACCGCGTTTGGCCTGGGACGCCTCGTCGGCCGACAACAATTTCGGCATTCGGAATTTTATGGCTCGTGCTTGCTCGTCGAACACGGAACGCAACTGCTTTAGCAGCGCCTCATTGCCGACGAGGTTTTTGATCTCGTACGGGTCGTGAACGAGATCGAAAACCTCGGTCCATTCGTCGTGCCCAGGATAGGTAATCAACTTACTCGTGTTTGTTCGCACAGCCAAAACGGTGGGCGACGTGTATCGAGGTTCCTTGAAGTATTCGTAGAAGAACGCCGTGCGCCAATCCTCAGGCGTTTCGCCGTTGAGCAACGGCTTCAAGCTGCGGCCTTGTCCTTCGGGGAGCGGCGGAGCGCCGGCAAAATCGAGAATGGTCGGTGCGTAATCGATGTTGAGCACGATTGCATCGCTCGTGGTTCCATGGGCGCGGCTCTCTCCCGGTAGGCGAATCAGCAGGGGAACGCGCAGACTTTCGTCGTAAGCCGAGCGCTTGTCAGCCAATTCGTGTTCGCCCAGATAGTAACCGTTGTCGCTTCCGGCAATGACGATGGTGTTTTCCGCCAGGCCGTTGTTGTCGATCGAATCCAGCAGGCGTCCCATACATTCGTCCATCGCGGTAATGTGGCGCATGTACATGCGATATGCCTCCAGCCGCCGGTTCTTGCGGCTAAGAAAACTCGCCGCGAACTCTTTGTTGTCGCGGTTAAAGATCGCCGGCACTTCGGAATTCGGAACGTCTCGCGACACCTTTCCTTCATACAATCCGTGGAATCGCTCGGGCAGACTTTGATTGCCACGTGGGCCATGCACGCTCTTGTAACCCAGCCAGAGAAAGAATGGTTTGTCCTTCGGCTGTTGCCGGAGAAACTTGATCGCATAGTCGGTTGAGACATCGTCGATCCAACCATGCGTTGGCGTTTGCTTGCCGTTGAGCAAAATGGGGCAATCGTAGTACCTGCCTTGACCGACGAAACTAGCGACGTAGTCGAAGCCGGGCCGGTCATGCTGATTATCCATGTGAAACTTGCCGCAGTAGGCGGTCGTGTAGCCGGCCTTCTTGAGCTGCTTCGCAACGTTGAGCGCGTCCACTGGCAACGGCTGGCGGTTACTGATGATACCGTTCAAATGACTGTACTGGCTGGTCAACACACATGCCCGGCCGGGCGAACACAATGAATTGACGACAAACGACTGGCGAAAGAGCATGCTCTCTTGGGCCAACTTGTCCAAGCGAGGCGTTTTTAACCAAGGGAAGCGCGCCTTGTCGCCTTCGTCGCGCTGTACAACACCCAGGCAATCCCAACGCCAATCATCGGCGTACAGGAACACGATGTTTGGTCGCCGTGAATTTTCGACCGCGAACGCTTTTGCCGTACATAAACTCGCAGCAACGACAGCAAACGAGGAGAAGATCAGGAAGGCGGTCGATTTGTTTCGCATCTTCATTCACCATTCATTTAAGTTGGCCACCAGGACGGCAGCTTCGATGTTTATAATATCGCCGACTCTCAGAGTATAATTGCCGCAGTGCGCCGTGGATAACCAGCGCCAAAATCTTCTTTGGAGGCGAACCATGTATCGACGCGAATTTCTAAAGACGGGCGTCACCGGCGCTACTGCGTTTGCGGCGATGCAATCGCGGGTGTTTGCTGATTTAGGTGAAAAACCGCTTCGTGTCGCCCTCATTGGCTGCGGTTGGTACGGCAAGACGGACTTGCTACATCTGATCCAGGTTGCACCGGTAGAAGTGGTCGCGTTGAGCGACGTCGATAGTCGCATGCTCGGCGCCGCAGCGGATTTGGTGGCAAGCCGGCAGGCGTCGAAAAAGAAGCCGGCAACCTTCACCGACTACCGCAAGTTGCTCAAAAGCGAACAACCGGAAATCGTGCTGATCGGCACGCCCGATCACTGGCATTGCTTGCCGATGGTCGAAGCATGCAAAGCCGGAGCCGACGTCTACGTGCAAAAGCCAATCAGCTACGACGTGGTCGAAGGCCAAGCAATGCTAGCTGCCGCGCGTAAATACCATCGTACGGTGCAAGTCGGCCTACAGCGACGAAGCACACCGCATTTGCTGGAAGCGCGCGACAAGTTCATTCGCAGCGGCGCGCTCGGTAAAGTGGCGTATGTTGATATCCACGCCTACTCGAATTCGCCGGGCGACTTTCCACCAAACGCGCCGCCGCCAGATTACTTGGACTGGAACACCTATGTCGGCCCGGCAGAGTGGCGCGAATACAATCCAGGCATTCATCCGCGTGGTTGGCGCGCGGCACGTGAATTCAGCAACGGACAAACCGGCGATTTGTGCATCCACTTTTTCGACGTCGTACGTTACTTTTTAGACTTGCGCTGGCCGCGGTCGATCTCGGCCTCCGGCGGCATCTTGATGCGCCGGAAAGGTTCCACGGCCAACACGCACGATACGCAAACCGCCGTATTCGATTTCGGCGATGTTGAAGTCGTCTGGAACCAACGCAACTGGGGCGCCAATCCTGATCCACAGTACGGTTGGGGCGCGACGCTCTACGGCGACAAAGGCACGTTGAAATTGAGCGTCTTCTCGTATGATTTCATCCCCAACGGCAACGGCTCGCCGGTGCACAAAGACTTTTTGGATGAGCGCAACAAGTATCCCCAAGATGTGCAGTATAAGGAGACGGAGTTGTTTGCCGCGCCGGCGACTCGGCGGCACATGGAAAACTTTCTGGCGGCCCGCCGCGAGGGGCAGCGGCCGGTGTCGGATATCGAGGAGGGCTACATTTCAACGGCTAGTTGCATTATGGCGAATTTGTCGATGGAGCTTGGTCGCAGCTTGAAATGGGACGCGCAGGCCGGCCGCGTTGCCGGCGACGAGGACGCAAACCAAAAGCTGGCCCGCATTTATCGCGAAAAGTGGGTGCATCCGACACCGGACACGATCTAGGTGTAACCGAATGGCAACGGCTGGCCACTACCAGTATGTAGAGGCCAAAAGCCGCCGTTGCGGCAACTTGGGGCCAATTGCACCCATACTTTAGAAAGAGTTAATGATGAAGAAGCGAACAATCGCAACACTGATGCTGGTTGGCGTATCGATTTGCGGGCTGGGAGCAGCGGCGGCTCCACGCATGTTGGGCCACGATGGTGCTCGTCCGCTGCGGATGTTCCTGCAGGGCCAAATCGGGCGAATGATGACGCTCCGTTCCGAGCTCGATGTGACGAGCGAACAACGCGATGCAATCAAGAAGATTGTGGACGGCCATCGATCCGAGATCGTCGCAGTGGCAAAACCGATCGTAGAGAAACGACGGGCGCGTGCGAAGCGACGCTGGCCCAGGAGTCGAACGAAGAAGCCATTCGTACGGCTGCGAATGATTTGGGCAAATCCATCGGTGATGCAGCCGTGTTGGCATCGAAAGTTAAGGGCGAAGTCGCTAAAGTGCTGACGCCGGACCAAATACACAAAATTAAGAGCTTCCGGCAAGAATCGGAAAGCTCGGTGGACAGTTTTATCGAAAAATTCGCTCAGCAATGACGACGCAAACGCAGCAGCTTATGCCGGCGTCCGCACTCACGTTATCGTGGGTGCGGGCGCTCTTCGTTTGGATGGCTGTGAACACAAAAGCCGAAGGGTGCGCTCGATCGGTCAGCGCCGAGGAGCGGCGCATTCGGGCGGACATTGCCGCCTCGCTTCGTAGCGACGGCGCCGCGTACGCACGAATCATCGAGCGCTACCAAGAGGTGATCGCACGTCGGATGACGCGATTTACGCGCGATCCGAATGCCATCGAAGAGCTGACGCACGATGTGTTTGTCGAGGCGTACTTCAGCCTGCCAGGCTATCGGGCTGATGCGCCGCTGGAGCATTGGCTGCAGCGGATTGCTACGCGGGTGGGATACCGGTATTGGAAACGCAATAGCGGATTAAAGGTGGTCTCTTTTCAAGAGAACTTGCACGGCCACCCAGCCGCCAGCGATTCGACGACGGGAGGCGATGACCTGGAAGAGGTAGCAGCCATCCTGGAGCGGCTGCCGCCGCGGGACCGTTTGGTGCTGACGTTGTTGTACCTCGAATGCGCAGAGCGTGGCGGAAGCGGCCGAACTCGCCGGGTGGTCGCAGTCAATGGTCAAGGTGCAGGCATATCGGGCGCGGCAAAAGTTTCACAAGCTATTCGACGAGCTACATGTCACCGCTTGACGCCAGGAACAAACGATGAACGAGTTAGAAAGATTAAGTGAACTTGGAGCGCGGATGGAACAAGCGGCGCCCGATCCTATCGATGTTACGGCTCGCGTGTTGCGCACGATTCGACTCGGCCGCCAGCGCAAAAATCGGTGGTCTCTGTCAATTCAGCCGTTAGCCGCGGTACTTGCCGCTAGCTGGGTTTCCGTGCTGATAACGGGCATCTTCGTGCAACAGGCTTGGTCCCAATTGCAGGATCCTATAACCTCGTTGCTGACACCCTTTGTGGTCGCACTGCAATGAACACAGAATCGAACGCTGATTCGGACGTTTCGCTGCCTACTGCCGAAAAACCTCGGCGACGTTGGCTGACGGTGCTCTTGGGCGTGTTGATCTTTGCCGGCGGCTTCGCGACCGGGGCCGGCTCCACGATCATCGCAGCCGTGCATCGATTGCAGTATGCGATCCACCATCCCGAGGAGGCACCCGCGCGCATCGCGGCCAGGTTGCATCGCAAGCTAGGCCTGGATGAGACACAACAGTCAGAAGTCGAGGCCATTGTGGCGAAGCATCAAGCAGCATTAGCGGTGATTCGGCGGGAGTTTCAGCCGAAGGTCATGGCACAGCTTGAGCAGATTCGCGACGAAATCAGCCAAGTGCTCACCGAACCGCAACGAGAGAAATGGATCCAGATGTTCAACGACGTGCGGGACCGCTGGTTGCCACCGATGCCACAAGCAGATTCGAAGAAGCCGAACGTGTAGCTGAACTCGCGAGAGTTCGGCACCCTGCGGCATGCCGCGGGTGGCTGGGGTCGAGTCGCAGACGAGCTCCCAAAGCGCTGGGGGGACGCTTTGCTCCACCCCAGCCACCCCGAATTCATGCGATTTCGGCACCGCCCTGGATTAGTTGCCTTTCAACAATTTGAGACACACCAGCCGATTGGCGCCTTCGACGTAGAGCAGCCCGTGCGACAACGCCGGTGCGGCCCAGGCCGGGTAAGGCAATAGCGGCGAGTCATCGGCGGCCTTGAGTTCCCATTTGGCGATTTCATCGTACTTTTGCGGTGCTGGACGCAGGAGGCGAATTGTACCATCCTCACTCAGACAAACGAGCATTCCATCCACGAGCAACAGCGAAGAGCGACCCATGTTGGGCTCGCTCCACATCAGTTTGCCCGTTTTCCATTCGACACAGCGCAGCTCGGCTTCTGGCGCGTGATACCCACTGGAGCCGTAGAGATAGCCGTCGTGTTCGATGGGTGTATTCCAATGCAGGGCCATCGCCTGGTTGCGGCGGCGGTTGCGGTCACTCCAAATCTCTTCGAACTTGCTTCCCGTAAAACGGACGAGGGCACTGCCGAGCTCGTACGTTTCGGAGATGAAGATTTCATTGCCGACGACGACGGGCGTGGAAGCATTGACGCTTTCGAGTCTGCACGCACGATAGGGGAACTCCGTGATTGTTTGTCCTTTGTTGGGATCGATCGCCATGAGGCCACCGCGGGCAAACATGAAGACGACATCGTGGCCATCGATCTTGGAGCCGTTCGGGCTGGAATAGCTCGCTAACTCGTCGCCTGTCTTCCAACGGACTTTGCCCGTCGCCGTATCGAAGGCGACGATCGCAGAACCATTCGGCTGCACCATGCCGTTGGCGGCGTAAACATCGGTCGGGCTATCGGGCGGGCTGCCGCCGACACACACAAGCAGTAGATCGCCGTAAACAAGCGGCGTGCTGCCAACACCGAAAAAATTCTTGACGACACCGAAGGCCTTCATTGTGTCGACACGCCACACCAACTTTCCATCGGCGACCCGGATGCACTGCAAGATGCCGTCGGCGCCATAAGTAAAGACGTGTGGTCCGTCGACGACCGGTGTCGCTCGTGGGCCGTTGTTGTAACCAAGCATATCCTCGAACTCGGTCGGATAGTCGCAGGCCCACTTTTGCTCGCCGGTTGTCGCATCAAAACAAACCAGCCGTGCGTTGTTTTCGTATCGCGAGAAATGAAACAGCCGGCCGTCGGAAATCGCGGGAGCCGAATAGCCGGCACCAACGGCTGCCTGCCAAACGACCGGCGGGCCCTTTGCGGGCCACTCTTTGGGCAGGCCGCGTTCGTCCGATTTGCCATTGCGATGCGGACCGAGAAAGCCGGGCCAATCGTGCGATGCTTCCGCACCGGAAAGTTGCACGTCGCCTGCGGCAGGCGCTTCAGCGCGTACGCCTACCGCAAACGATGTCATTAGGACTGAGATCGCGATTACGGCAGCTCGGTACATAGTTTGCTCGCCTCTATTTCCTCAGTGTTATAATGAGATTCGCTAACCGGGACAAGGAAACAGGCAATGTCGTGCCAAAAAGGAAAACCAATACGCAAAGCCAAGCCGGGTGATTATCGCTGCCAAGAATGCGGGGTGGTGGCAAAGAAAAAGAAAAAACTTTGCAATCCGAAGAAGGTCAAAGCGTAGACAGACTCCCAGAAAGGGGCGATAAGCAACTACGGTCGTTGATTAATACAGAATCCAGACGCAAAGTTCGTAGTTCGGGTTTTGATTTTTCTTCACGGCTTGGCGCCTTCGCGTGAAACAACTCCTTGCTGGCCAGCGAATGCGTTTAGCATTTAATCAAAAGATCGCATGGATCCACGGCGGATTATCGGCGCAGCGGTGTTATTGGCGGCCGGGGCTGTCCGAGCCGATGACCAGTCCTTCCGCGATCGCGTAGCGCCCATTTTGGAAGCGCAGCTGCCTTCATTGCCATAGCGGGGTGAAGCCAAAGGGCGGTCTGTCTCTCGTTTCCGCCGATCGCCTAGTCTCCGGAGGTGAGAGCGGAGCAGTCATCGTCGCAGGAAAGCCAGACGAAAGTTTGCTCTTCGATTACATTACCGGTGATGCCCCGCAGATGCCGAAGGGCGAGACGCCACTGCGAGCCGCAGAAGTTCGCGTCATTCGCACGTGGATCGTCGAAAGGCGCTACTTGGCCGACAGGTCTGGAACTTAAAGACAAGCGGCAATACGATCTTAATTGGTGGTCGTTGCAGCCGCTCAATCGACCAACTCCTCCAGCAGTGGAGGCTAATTGGGTCCGCACTCCAATTGACGCGTTCATCCTGGCAAAGCTCCGAGACCACAAGCTCGCGCCCTCACCGGAGGCGGACCGCCGCACGCTCATTCGGCGGTTGTACTTCGATCTTCTGGGCCTGCCTCCATCGTTCAACGAAGTGCAGGCATTTGTCGCCGATCGCGACCCCCACGCGTATGAAAAGTTAGTCGACCGACTGCTGGAGTCGCCCGATTACGGCGAACGTTGGGGCCGCTATTGGCTTGATATCGTGCACTATGGCGACACGCACGGTTACGACAAAGACAAAGTGCGGCCAAACGCCTGGCCGTATCGCGATTACGTGATTCGCGCTTTCAACGACGACAAACCTTATAGTCGGTTTGTCGAAGAACAAGTAGCGGGTGACATCTTATACCCGGGAACTGCAGACGGAGTGCTCGCCACCGGATTCCTGGCGGCGGGACCGTTCGACTACGTAGGTCAGATCGAACTCGCGAAAGGGACACTGGCTAAAACGGTCACTCGCAACCTCGACCGCGACGACATGGTGGCAACCACCATCGGCACGTTCAATAGCATGACGGCACAGTGCGACTCGGTGTCATAACCATAAGTTTGATCCGATCACGCAGGAAGACTACTACAGCTTGCAAGCGGTATTTGCGGGGATCGACCGGGCCGATCGACCTGTGTCAGCGGCCAGCAGCGTATCGGCGCCGGGCCTTGTCTTCGCGGCGGCCACGGAATTCACGCCGCGGGGCACGTTTGTACCGACGCATGGTCGACCGCGGACCGTGCATTTGCTCAAGCGAGGTAACGAAAAGGACCCGGGCGCTGAAGTGGGCCCTGGCGCCTGCGGATACATTCCACAACTGGGTTCGCGGTTCCAGTTGGATGCCGCAGCGGGCGAAGGTGCTCGAAGGGCGTCGCTGGCCAAATGGTTGATCAACAAGAAAAACCCACTCACGTGGCGATCCATCGTCAACCGTATTTGGCAGTATCATTTTGGGCGCGGGATCGTCGATTCGCCCAACGACTTTGGACGCATCGGCGCGCTGCCGACGCATCCGGTACTGCTCGATTGGCTGGCGTCAACCTTCCGCGACGGGCGTCAGTCGATCAAAGATTTGCACCGACTCATCTGTACAAGCGCGGTCTACCGACAGGCGTCGTCCGGCAATGCCAAGTTTGAAAGAATTGACGGTGCGAATGAGTATTTATGGCACATGAACCGACGTCGCCTCGAAGCAGAGGCGGTTCGCGACTCCGTGCTGAAAGTTGCCGGCAAGCTCGATACGACGCGCGGCGGCCCACCGTTCAAGACCTTTGGCTTCAAAGATGATGAATCGCCGCATTATAATTACGAGGTATTTGATCCAGACGATCCACAGTCACATCGAAGGAGCATTTACCGACTCATCGTGCGTAGCGTGCCCGATCCTTTCATGGCGACGCTGGACTGCGCCGACGCCTCGGCGCTGGTAGCAAAGCGAAACGAAACATTGACGCCGCTGCAGTCGCTTGCCCTGCTCAACAATCCCTTCATGGTCCGAATGGCGCAGCACTTTGCCGAGCGAGTCACGCCAATGGGCACGAACACAACCCAGCGGATCAAGGCAGCATGGCGGCTCGCGTTCGCACGAGAGCCGCGAAACGAGGAACTTCAACCGGTGATCGAGTATGCAGATCGTTTCGGCCTGGCGAACGCGTGTCGGTTGATTTTCAACATGAATGAATTCGTGTTTGTTGATTGAGCCATGACACCAATCCAAGACCGACTGTTTTCAGATCCATGGACGTCGCGCCGCGAATTCCTTTGGCGGTTGGGAGGCGGACTCGGCGGGATTGCCTTGGCGAGCATGCTGCACGACGAAGGGCTGCTGGCCGGTGAAGTGGCCGTGGCTCGCCCCTACGAGTTGCGGTATCCGCCAAGAGCCAAGCGCATAGTGCAGCTTTTCATGTCTGGTGCAGCCAGCCAATGCGATTTGTGGGACTACAAGCCGGCATTGGCTAAGCACCACGGTGAAAAGTTCGATCCCGGTGAAAAAGTCGAGCTGTTTCAATCGGCGCCTGATAAATGCATGGCGTCCCCCTTTGGCTGGCGCCAACACGGCAACTGCGGCAAGTGGTTAAGCGACCCGGTTGCGCCGCTCGGCGAGTGCGTGGACGACATCGCCTTCATTCACTCGATGGTGTCGAAGTCGAATGTGCACGGGCCGGCCACCTTCATGCAGGCCACAGGGTTCGTGCTGCCGGGATTCCCGAGCATGGGCGCGTGGATCAGCTACGGCCTGGGAAGCATGAATCGCGACCTGCCAACGTTCGTCGTGCTGCCCGACCCGCGTGGAATGCCACCCAACGGTTCGATGAACTGGTCGCCCGGTTTTCTGCCAGCCGAACACCAGGCGACCGTCGTGCAGCCGAGTTCAAAACGACCGGTCGTTGATCTCTTTCCGCCAGTGGGATCGTATGTAACGCGCGAAAGCGACGCTGCGGGGCTGGAGATTCTCCGCACGCTCAACCACGAGCACGAGGCAACACGCCGAGGCGATTCGCGACTCGATGCTCGAATTCGGGCTTATGAATTAGCAGCGCGAATGCAACTGAGTGCACCCGAAGCACTCGACCTTTGCAGTGAGCCGGAGCACATTCTACGGATGTACGGGCTCGACAAGGCAAACACGATCACGCCTGCAAAGGCGGCCATCGACACACGGCAAGAGATCGAATATTTCGGCCGCAATTGTCTGGTCGCGCGCCGCCTCCTGGAGCGAGGCGTGCGATTCGTGCAGGTATGGAGCGGCGCCGATAATGGCTTCCCGCGTCGAAACTGGGATTCACACGAGGATTTGAAGCGCGACCACGGCCCACTGGCGACCGGACTCGGCATCGGTGCTTCGGCACTGATCAAGGATCTCAAGCAACGCGGCATGCTGGACGACACGATCGTGATGTGGACGAGCGAGTTTGGCCGCATGCCATGTAATCAAGGTTCCAGCGGCCGTGATCATAATCCGTTTGTCTTCACGAATTGGCTTGCCGGCGGCGGTGTGCGCGGCGGTATCAGCTACGGCCCAAGCGACGAGTGGTCGTACAAGCCGCTCGACCGCGACCGACCCACGTACTGTTACGACATCCATGCGACCGTGCTGCGGCTTCTCGGCATCGAGCACACACAGCTCACGTTTCGCCACAACGGCATCGATCGCCGCCTGACCGATGTCCACGGCGAAGTGATTCGCGAGATCATTGCGTGACTTGCATCGCCGGGGTTCTTCAATGGTGGGGCAGAGCCCACCCTACGTCTGGCTAGAGTTCCTTCACCCATATTTGGCGAAACTGCACCGGGTCGCCGTGGTGTTGGAGACCGATGGGGCCGGATGCGGGGAGGTCGGGTAGTGTGACGTCGATCACGCGCTCGCCGTTCGTATCGATGGTCATGTGGTCTCCTTGGATAGTGACGAGAAACGCGTTCCACTCGCCGAGGGGATGATCGGCGTTTTTGATGGGGATACAGGCGCGGCGAACCGATTGTGGCATGCTGCGATCGGTGCGGTAGCCGTTGACTTCGCCGGAGCCGAGCGCTTGACTCCAAATGTTGGCCTGGCACTTCGAGGTGCCGCGGAAGAGGATGCCGCTATCGCCGGCGTCGAGGTGTGGGCGGGTGACACGCTTGTTGGGGTTGTCTTCCCGCATCAGGAAATCGCCGTTGTAGAGAACGATCGGGTGCGGTTTCATCTTTGGCCTGGACGGCAGGCGCCATTCGGCATAGAGCTCAAAATCGCCGTAGGACTTTTTGGTCCACAGGTCGTTTTTTTGAAATTGGTTATTCTCCCCCTTGCCGTCGTAGTTGATGATGCCGTCGTGGACGGTCCAGTGATTCTCGAGCCAAGGTTTCATGTCCCAAGCGGCAAGCGAATCGTCTTCAACAAGCGGCTTGAATCCGGCGGCGCGAAGCTGGTCGGGAGTCATTACGCCGGCTGTGATACCGGCAGCGTTTGCGGATGAACCAAGCGCCAAGGACGCCAAGACCGCCAACAAGTGGAAATAGGTGAGTTGCATTGGTCGGGGATTTCTCTTCGAATTGCAGTGATCATTTCTACCGCAAATGATCGCAGATTTGTGTAGAAAATACGATTGGGTCAAAACAGCAGATGAACCGGTGAGGATTCGTGGATTCAATTCTATCTGCGCCCATCTGCGACGTATGCGGACAAGAACATCCAGCGTTCCCTAAACGAACTTGGTGACGCCAGGAATGGCAACGGCGTAGCGGCCGTCCGCATCCGGATTTACTGGTGCGGCAGCGTCCCAAGATTCTGCATCGGTGGTCATCGAGTGCGGTAATTGCAAGGTCTGATCCCATTTCACCTTCTGGCCAGAATACGTCGCCATGCGACCGAGGATCGCGGTCATCGTGCTCGTGGCGCCATACACGGCTTCGTTGTACGGCTTGTCATTGCGAATGGCGGCGAATAGGGCATCGTGCTCCACTTGGTACGCATTGTTTTTGTAGCCGCGTTGGCCGCCGGTTACGCGCCATTTGCGCTGTCCATCTACGAGCAGCTCGGCGTGCTGGGCGTTGAGATTGACGATGCCGTTTGTGCCGTGGGCGTATTCAGCCACCTCATTGGTGCAGCCGCGAATTTGCCGGCATTGGCTGAACATTTTAGTGCCGTCGGCATACGTGAATTCAACCGCGTGATGGTCGAAGATGTTGCCGTACTCCTTGCCGGTGCGCACTTGGCGGCCGCCCATGCCTTGGGCATCAACCGGATGGGCGCTTTTGATCCAGTTGCAGACGTCAAGATTGTGGACGTGTTGCTCGCAAATGTGGTCTCCGCTCAGCCACGTGAAAAAGTACCAGTTGCGAACTTGATATTCGAGCTCGGAGAGACTGCCGCGTGGATAGGGAGTTTTCGCGGGAGGGCCGCCGTTCCAATAGCAACGAAGCGTGATAAGCTCGCCGATCTCGCCGTCACTTATCCGATGAATCGCTTCACGGTACGACGGCTGATGGCGGCGCTGCAGCCCGACGCCGACCTTGAGGTTTTTCTTTTTCGCTTCTTCAGCGGCGGCGAGAACGCGGCGAATGCCAGCCGGATCAGTGGCTACCGGCTTCTCCATGAAAACGTGTTTGCCGGCTTTCACGGCTTGCTCGAAATGAAGCGCACGATATCCGGGTGGGGCTGCGATGAGCACCACATCGACGCTATCGATTGCCTTGCGATAGGCATCGAGGCCCACAAACTGGCGATCTTTTGGCACGTCGACCTTATTCTTCACCTTGGATGCGCCGCCCGACTGTTCATCGCGCTCGCGCTCGATGTGCTTGAGGCAGCCTTCGATACGGTCTTGGAACGTGTCGGCGAGTGCCCACAGCGTAACCGGGCCTTTCGTGCTGAGCGCTTGAACTGCGGCGCCGGTGCCGCGGTTGCCGCAGCCGATGAGGGCGATTTTGAGGTCATCGCTTCCGGCAGCGTGTACTGGTGTTGCCGTTGCAGCAGTGAGCCCAACGCCGGCAACCGTGGCCGCCGTTGTTTTTAAGAATTCTCGACGCGACCTATTTGCACCAACTGAATGTTTTGTATTCATAAGTTTCCGTCAATCGTGCATAAAAGCTGTTAGAAATGAAATATCGACGGGTGGGAACGCGGAGCGCGTCTGTATGGCATTGCATCGGTCAGTTTAACCAGCTTTGGTAGAGATTCCAAGGAACAAAGCAGAACTCAACCGCAGACGGTCGATAGCTGTGATTCTGGAATCGGGAATCGATTTTGCTGCAACAGTTCGAGTCTACTGTCCTTGCTGGGCGAAGATGTGAGCGCGACTAACGATTTGCAATTTCTAGACGCACTCCGATATTACCCTTATTCTTTCTGTTTGAAACCGTGCTTGCGCATTCACCTGCGGCAGCGGACATAAGGACATCATGTTGAGCACCTTTCACGTCGCACTCACGGCTGATTTTTATACTGCCAGCGGGGAACTGAAATTCGCCGAAATAGCCCATGTACGTTTAAGGGAACCCGAACATAAGCGTGCAGCGATTTGACGAGCATCGGCCGCAGATCAATGCAGATCAAATCGAAGGCGCAAACGGCGTGATCCTGCTCGCGCCCAGAGCGCCGCACGGGATCGTGAATCCACAAGTGCTCGAGCACCCCAGCTTTCAACGCAAATGGTATCGTATCTGCCATGAACACGAATAATCTCTGCAATTACCTACGTGTCCCCGTATCGTCAAATTGGTCGATGGACGTGCTCCAAACCGCGCTACTGTGTGCTGTTTTCGCAGTGATAACCGTCACTGGAAGTAAAGCGATCGCTCAAAGCATGGCGCCACTTGCACAGGTCACACAGGATTTCGCTTCCGATCCGCATTGGGAAGGAATCAACAACCGTGTCGTCGGAGATAACTGCCCGACGATCCAGCAAGACTTCGGTTGGCGCAAAAAGCAGGACGGCAAAGTACCCGGCGGTGAGATTGCCGGCACGATTTGGCGAACCCGCACGCCGGCGTTCTATGCGATGCCGGTGGGGCCGTTCTCGTTCGACGGCAACCTTTCGGCCGAAGGTCGCATTGCAATCGCACCGGCCGAGCGGAATGATGGGTTCTATATCGGGTTCTTCAACGCTGCCAGGCAGGAGTGGCGACCCTGGTCTTCGCTCGCGGTGCGTTTCGGAGAGATTCGGTTACGCGATCCGCTGGCAATCGAAACGCTTGTCGATTACATGTCGCAGACTTGGAAGGCCGGCGGATACACGGCAGGCCGGTTGCCTGTCGACGGTCATCCACATCATTGGCGGCTGACGTACGACGCGAACGCTACCGTCCCCACAGCGTGGCAGGACGAAAAGCTCCGCGAGTACATCGGGGATTCGCGCAAGACCGAGCCGGAAATCTTGTCGCTCGCGCAGGCGTCGGAACCAGGGACCACAATCGAATTAATACGGAAGCGACTTCAAGCGGCGAGCAAGTCGGGCGTGATCGAGTACCAGGAGGGTCGCGACGCCGGATGGGAAGTTCGCAAGGACCCCAAGAGCGTCGAGGGACGCATTCTGCTTCAAGTTGACGACGGTCCGGAGCATGCCCACTTTATCGATAAAGCCATTCGGAATGCGCGGACCACATTCGATCGGTTCGGAGTGTTCAATTTTCAACTGCCGGGCGGATCGTCAGCGTTTACCCTTTCGGAACTGAGCGTGAACGGCAAGAAGGTCGATTTATCGCACGATCCTGGCTGGGAATCGCACGGCAACCGCACGGAATTTATCGAGCGTGACTTTCACGCCAAACAGGATTTTGGGTTCTCACGGACGAACCATGCCGGAAAAGCCGCTGGCGAAATTGGCGGCACGTTCTGGCGTACGGAGCCGATCGATCCGCTGCACGGCTATTACGCAGACGACATCGGTCGGTTAACGCTTGATGACCCCATTTCGTTTTCCGGGCAGATTGCCTTTACGGCCGGGGGCACCGACGCCGGGATGGCGTTTGGCTACTTCAACAAAATATCCAGGATGGCTGAATTGACGGACCCGGAAAGCGGCGCACCGCTTCCGCAGACAATGCTTCTGGAGATCGAGGGACCGACGCGGATTGGTTACTATTTGTCTGCACAACTCTCGCCGACCAGAACATTGGCGTCTCACAGCGAGGGGCCCATCTTCGTGCCGACCGGCGAAAAGCATCACTTCACATTCGACTACGACCCGTCCGCGAACAACGGCGTTGGGCAGATTACAATGAGCATTGACAACGAAGCTCACACACTCGACTTAACCCCTCAACAACGAGCGGCCCACGTCACATTCGATCGCTTCGGCCTCCTGAACATCCGCCGAGGCGGCAAGTACGTCACCGTGTATCTCGATGATCTTCGCTACACCGCGCGGCGTCCCGCCGACTATCGGCCGAGGCAGTATGAGCAAACGATTACCCACGTTCCGTATCCGCCGAACGGGAGAAAATATTGATTACATCGCATAACAGGTCGAAAACGCTTGAAACGAAACGGCTGTGGATCGCGTGGATGCGAATCGCTGTGCTGGCGCTGGGCGCGCAAGTGAGCGTTGCAGTTTATGCTGCCGACGCACCGAAAACACAAGCCAACGTGTTTGTCGAGTTGCCGTTCCAGGCCCAAATCCCTCACGACGATCCATTCAATACGGTCACGCTCGATGTCGTCTTCACCGACCCGCACGGCCATGAGTTGAAAGTACCTGCATTTTGGGCTGGTGGCTCCGTGTGGAAAGTCCGTTACGCTTCGCCAATTGTCGGCACGCATCGCTACCGCAGCGAGTGCTCCAATACGAAGGACCGCGGTCTGCACGGTGTTACAGGTTCGCTGCAAATCGGTCCGTATACCGGAAAGAATCCGCTCTACCTCCACGGGCCGATCCGAGTGGCTGCCGACCGCCGCCATCTATCGTACGCGGATGGCACGCCCTTCTTTTGGCTGGCCGATACGTGGTGGATGGGGCTCTGTCACCGACTGCACTGGCCCGATGAGTTCAAAACGCTAACGGCCGATCGCAAGGAAAAGGGATTCAACGTCGTTCAAATCGTTGCCGGACTGTACCCAGATATGTTTCCGTTCGATCCGCGCGGGGCAAACGAAGTGGGCTGCCCCTGGGAGGCAGACTACTCTCGAATTCGCCCTGAATACTTCGATGCGGCCGACCAACGGCTCGAATATCTCGCGCACGAAGGCATTTCGCCGTGTATCGTCGGCGCGTGGGGCTACTTCATGCCGTGGATGGGCGTGGACAAGATGAAGCAGCATTGGCGGTATCTCATCGCCCGCTACGGCGCGATGCCCGTGGTGTGGTGTGCGGCCGGCGAAGCGAATTTGCCGTGGTACCTGGCAAAGGGTTTCCCGTACGACGACCGCCAGCAAGTCGCCCAATGGACCGAGGTGATGCGCTACATCCGTGCGACCGATCCCTTTCACCGGCCGCTGACGATCCATCCCACAGGCATCGGCCGACTTTCCGCCCGCCACGCGACGGACGATCCCTCACTGCTCGATTTCGACATGCTGCAGACGCCGCACGGCCAGCGCCAAGCCGTGGAAAAAACATTTCGCACCGTGCAAGCGTCCTACGCCGACACACCGACAATGCCGGTGATCGATGGCGAGGCAGCGTACGAAATGTTGGGGGATAGCCTGCCCACGAAGTGGACGCGCCAAATGTTTTGGCTCTGCCTCACCAACGGCGCGGCCGGACACACCTACGGCGCGAACGGCATTTGGCAGTGCAACCGCCCGGGAGTGCCACACGGTCCCTCGCCATATCACCACGTCGGCGTAGGCTACGGCGTGATCCCTTGGAATGAGGCCATGAACTTGCCCGGCTCCCGCCAGGTTGGACTCGGCAAAAAGCTGTTCGAGCGATTCGCCTGGCAGGATTTCACACCGCATCCCGAGTGGGCAACGTATGCAGACGGCGATTCGCCGAAGACTGAATACGGGCCGTTCGCCACAGGCATCCCTGGCAAGGTGCGGATCGTCTACGTGCCCGAAAGCCATCCTGTGAAGATTCAGAAATTAGAACCGAGCGCCAAGTACCACGCCGTTGCGTTCGACCCGACAAACGGTTCGACGATTGAGATTGGAACCGTGAATGCAGACTCGCCCATACTCAAAAAACCCGAACGCATTACGTCCGATGATTGGGTCGTGATTCTAAAGCGGACAAAATGAGCCGCACTAAGAGTTACAGGGCGTCAGGCAGTGGGTCAGCTTCATGGAATTTCGTTTGGGTGGCTGGGGTCGAGCGCAGCGAGCCCCCAGCGGGCGTCAAGAAATGATCCCCGTCTCCTTTATTTTGTCCTCTATTTTGTCCGTCGCAGGAAAATCGCTTGCCAACAATTTATTCTGCCTCACCCTCAGTTCAGCGCAGGCGGCCAAGGCTCCGGAACTTTTCCCTGTAACGCCTTCTGCAGAGCCTCGTCGAAGTTCTTGTCATTCAGAACCTTCTTCGCATCGGCAGCAATCTTTTCGGCTTCAGTCTTACGATCGCCCACGGCTAGAAGTGCCACGAGTGTAGCAACATCATTTGAAAAGCTGTGCCGGGCAAAATCCTTTTGTGCTTCACCGAAAGTCGCGTCAGCTGCAATTTTGAGGTTCTCTTGGTACATATGCACAAGACGCGGATAATCCTTCGCGTCGACGTACTTGCTGCACAGTTTGATGTCACCCGCCCGAATTAGGGCTGGTCGAGCAACATTGAACACCTGCGTGGCTGCCTTGGGGTTCTTCTTATCAAGAGACGTGAATAATTCCGCTGTTTTCTTTTCATCACCCAACACGGAGTTGATCGATTCGAAGTCGTGAAACGATTCACGTAGGTTCTCGCCACTTGTTACTTTGTTGGCTGCCTCGTCCCGGAATGCGACCAGCTTTGTTTTTGCAGGCGGATACACCGTGGCCAACTGCTTCCAGTAACTCAGGGCAAAAGACAGCCGCACGCCGTACAAGGCACGGTCGAACTTCAGTGCATTTCGATAGAACCAGACGTGCTTCGCCAGGGCCTGCTCATAGTTTCCAGCAATCATGTCCGCCTGTGCTTCATTGAGGATCGCTTGAGGATTTGGATTGGCAGGCGGCGTCCAGGCTGCGTGAGTTGCTGGCGATGAGATATGCTGAGGAGCCGGCGTCCCTTTAAGAGCTGCCAGGGCAGTCGGTACATGGACATCAACCCACGCACGCTTCCCTGGCTCGTTGAGCATTTTCTCCAATAAAGGGATAGCCTGTTGAGCCTGTTTCATGTCGGCCACGGCGTTGACGGCGGACCAACGGAGGTCCCAATACTTTTCGAGCTCGGCGGGACTTAACTTATCATCGGGAGCCTTGAGCCACTGGCAGACGTAATCAATGCATTCCGATGACTCTTTAGGATCATTGCTGAGCGTAGAAAGGGCTGCGGCCGCATAAATACGTTGCTCCAGCGTGTCCTTGTCGTTGCCCGAAGCCCGAAGCAATTTTCGCAACTCCGCCAGAGCTTCTTTATCTGAGCTCCCGACAGCCCGTAAGGCGTTGCACAGATAGACGCGAACGAGCGGAACTTTTTCTTTGGAAAGAGCGGAAGCTAGTGCTCCTTCTGTCGGCTTCGCCGTCGGGCCCAGCTGCTCGATTACGTAAGCCGCTCGCTGTCTCACGTCATCGTTGGGATCGCTGAGCTTGCTGGTGAGGAGATCTTTCGTGCCGTCGAAATTCCCGACGAAGAAGGCCACTTGCTTCTTGTCGGGTAGCCACATGCCCATGTTGGCCCAGTCTTTCGCATACGCCTCAGCTTGCTCCTTGACCTCGGCAGCACTAGGCTGCAAACGTGTTTGTGAGTATCCATCGTGACAGCCGGTCACCCACAAAGCTCCCACACAAATCACGCATGCGGATATACGCATAGTATGACTCTCCGTTATTGAGTTACTTTGGATTCGAGCGACAACGCGACTATCGGCACCACGGCTGAGGGCGAACGCTAGCATCGGGAAAAATTAAAGAAAAATGGACGGGGAGGGGGATCATTTCTTGACACCATTTTGACTTCCATCCATGTACTTGCCGATCGTGCGAGGTTTGGCACCGCACCACCGCCTCCAACGACTACTGGTCTCTCAAACTTTCCATTTCCTCTTATATCATTTTCCTATGCCCTTCTCCAGCAGGGTGGCCGAAACTGAGGGCTGGTAATTTCCACCCGCTATGCTACATTGGCCCACGTTACGTCAAATGAACGTCTGTTCAGTGACGGCCTGCCCAGTGGTTCGTCAACAGGTCGCGCGGGGCTAGCGCTAGACCGCCGCTTTACATGTAGAACGGACTTAAGTCCGTTCCACTACCAAAAGCAGTGGTCGTTCAGAACGCCTCACGTCGGCCTCCGGGCGCTGCGGGTGACACCAGATCCTAAGGACACTGGACCCGGACCGCAGGGGTAGCCCAGGCAGCCGCACGCGAACGGACGGGATCGATTGGCAGTCGGGCCAATCGATCCACATTGGGAAGGGCGCCCTTTTTTTTCGTTGACCGATGAACAACAACCAAGAAGACCGCTAGACCACGCATTGCTCACAAGGATTACCACGGAGACACAGAGAACACGGAGAAGAAAGAGGATTTGTCATTGGGGATTTGTTATTTGAAATTGGTCATTTCAGATATGGCCAATGGCAAATTAAAAATTTGCAATGACTAATATCTCCTCCGTGTCCTCTGTGTCTCCGTGGTAAGAAATTCAGCGTAGCACTTGCATAAACCTGCTTGGCAGAGGAAGTGCTGACGTTGGCAGTCGACTCGTTCAGCGAACCGACTCCGATCGGCGTGCGCGCCGACCGCCCATCGCCGCCAACGCCAACCCAAAAACATTTTGCAACGCATCTCCGAAGTAAATTCCACGAAGCAGGAGTCTCCCGCAATGACATAAACTCTTTCACCATCAGGACAAAACACCAAGCTGCGAGCCCTCCGCCTCGCCGAATTTTGCAATAAAAAACGTGTTTCGCGAAATCGGCTGCGGCGGGATCGATTACAGAAGCTAACAAAAATCATGACGAATGAGTTGCCAACACTTGTGGATGCGCTGGTTCCGGAAATCCTCGGGGATTGTTTGGCGGGTGATGTCGCGGATGCGATAGAACGCGCCGAGTGCAGCTTCGTCGAGTTTGAAGCGGCGGAAGTTCGTGCTGAAGAACACGGTCCCGTCGGGGGCGATGTGCTGCGCCAATCGGCGCAGCAGCTCCCCGTGGTCGCGTTGCACGTCCCAATCATCGTCTACGCCTTTGGTATTGGAAAAAGTCGGTGGATCGACGACGGCAAAATCCCATACGTCGCGAGGAGTTAATCGCTCGAGAAAGTCGCGGATGTCGCTCCGTACAACCTGGTGGATTGTATTGGTAAAACCATTCAACTTCAGGTTCTCGCACGCCCAGTCGATATAAGTGGTCGACTTATCGACCGTGGTCGTCGAAGTAGCGCCACCAGACGCTGCATACACGCTAAATGAACCCGTATAACCGAACAAATTGAGGAACCGCTTGCCGGCGGACGCTTCGCGAACCATCTGCCGCGTAAGGCGGTGATCCAAAAACAGGCCGGTATCGATGTAGTCGGACAAATTCACGATGAACCTAAGACCACCTTCATGCACTGCGAAACGAGCCTCTCGATCATCAATGCGTTGGTACTGCCCTGCCCCGCGCTGACGGTCGCGATGTTTTACAAATACCCGTTCGCGCGGCACGTCCAACACGTCGGCAGCCGTCCGCGACATCAAGTCGAGCCAATCGGCGTGTTGTGCCGGCGAACGATCATGCGGCCGAGCAAATTCGGCAATATGCAACGCATCTTCGTAGCGATCCACCACAAGCGGCACATCGGGAACGTCGCGCTCATACAGGCGATAGCACGTAATGCCGCGCTTTGTGGGCCAGCGGCGGAAATGCCGAGCGCGGTTTCGCAGTCGATTGGCGAATTCTTCCGCCTGGCGGGCGGCCGAGGTTTGTAGTCCGCCGAATGCCGGGACGATTATCGGGCCGCTCTCTTTCAGCTCGGAAGCAGGTGAGGATGAGGTTAAATTACAGGCAGCCGATGCACCCTCACCCTGCCCTCTCCCAGAGGGAGAGGGTTCTAATCGATCGTCGTCGCGCGGTGGACGCGGACCGTGGAATTGATAGTAGGTGCATTCGAGCGGACCGTTGTAAAGCTTTCGACGCCGATTTGCGGTCTGACCGACTAACGTCTCCAAATCCGGACGTGAAGAAAGAACATAATGCGACCACGTCGGCAGTCGCCGCAGCACGAGTGGAAACGTTCGGTAGAGTTCTTCGACCTCGCGGTCGACACTAAGGCGCTCGCCGTACGGCGGATTCGTGATCAGGCAGCCGTACTCCGCCTTCGCTCGCAATTCGCTAAACGGACGCTCTTGCCAGTGAATGTCTTCGGCGACTCCAGCTTGTTCGGCATGATAGCGAGCGAGACTCAACACATCGGGATCGATGTCGTAGCCCAGCAGTCGTTCGGAGAGCGGCGGACGCACAAGGTCGCGGGCCTCTTCACGAGCTTGCTGCCAGAGCTGCCGTTCAAACGCCGGCCAGCTCTCGCAGGCGAACTCGCGCTGAAGGCCCGGTGCAATGTTTCGGCCGAGGAGTGCGGCTTCAATGGGAATTGTGCCCGTGCCGCAGAAAGGGTCAGCGAGCACGCGGCCGGGGCGCCAGTAACTTAGCTGCACCAGCACGGCGGCCAGCGTTTCGCGAAGCTGGGCTTCGCCCACCAGGCGACGGTAGCCTCGTTTGTGCAAGCCGACGCCGGTCGTATCCAGCGTCAACGTCGCGAGATCGTCGCGGAGGCTAATTTCAACCACGCAGCGCGGACCGGTTTCTGGCAACTGTTCCGTATGGCACGTCTTGCGTAAGCGCTCGACGATGGCCCGCTTGATGATCTTCTGACAGGCGGGAACGCTGGAAAGCTGCGAGTGATGCGAGCGTCCTTTTACCGGAAATTCCGCATCGCGTGGCAGCCATTGCTCCCAGGCGATCGCGGCCGTGCCATCGAACAGCACACCAAAATCGGTCGCCGGAAACGAACCCATTTGAATGAGCACGCGTTCGCCGGAGCGAAGCCAAAGATTGCTGCGGCAAATCGCGCTAACGTCGCCGTGAAACAGCAAACGGCCTGGCGTGACGGTGCGCGCGTCGTAGCCGAGGGCGGCGAGCTCCCGTTTGACCACGGCTTCGGCGCCGGCTGCGGCAGTGGCGATCAGTTCCATATATCGAGCGGCATCGGTTCGGTCGGCCCTGATCCGTTGTCGGGCTGAAGCCTGACCTACGTTGTGAGGTGCGGCATGATAAGCACCTTGCCGTCGGTCATATTGGCAACGTACTGTTGCAGGCCTTCGACGACCTCGTCGAGGCCGATACGTCGCTGCACCATTGTTTCGATCCGCCGATCGATAAGCAATCGCTGCACTTTCGAGACAGTTCGCAGCAAGCCAATCAAGCCCCGTTGTCGTAACCAATTACCCAGGTAGAAGCCCGTAAGCGATTTCTGGTGGAATATGATTTCGACAGGATCGAAGTTGCTGCACGGCTGTTCCGAAAGTGCGCCATACAAGTACATCGTCGACTTGGGCGGCATGGCATTGAGTACCACGCCAGACATCTCGCCGGCAATGGCTTCGAACGCCGCGGTCGCGTGCAAGTTTTTGCACAACAATTTCAATTCGTCGGCAAAGTATTCTTGCGACGTGTTGAGCACGTACTTCGCTCCCCGCGACTTGAGCAGCTCGAACTGAGCTTCGCGTCGAACCATGTGAATGAGGGGATAGTCCATTTCGGCGGCGATTCCCAGCATCATGCGGCCCAACTGGCTCGCCCCCACCGTGTGAACGGCTGCACGATGCCCAGCCCGCCGCGCCGTCTCCAGGAGTGCCATCGCCGTGAGCGGATTGACAATGAAGGTGGCCGCTTGCTCGATCGGCAACGCTGGTTTCAGCGGGATGCAATCGCGGGCATCGGCCACAAAATACTCGGCCCACGTGCCATCGCGGTCGTGCGGCAAGGCGCAGGCGACACGCTTACCAGCCAGCCACCGTGCGTAAAGGCCACCGCCGCTGGCAATGACCCGCCCCGCCCCCTCCCAGCCAGGAACAGTCGGCAGCGTCTTCAGCGTGCCGTATCTTCCTTGCAACAGTAGCAAGTCGGAGGGGTTACAGGGCGCGGCTTCGATGCGAACGAGCACTTGGCCATGTCGCGGCGTTGGCATCAGCCGATCCAACACTTTCAAACCGCGGATCGCGTCCGTAACATTTGGGTGGTAACTTTCCAGCACCACCGCGCGCATTGTTTTGGGAATTGGTTCGGCCATTGGTCCCCAGTGATTGTACAGAAAAGGCCCAGCACAGGGAGGAACGCACGCGGCAGAAGGGTCCCCGCGATGCTATGCTAGACGAGTTCGTTTTGTCGTTCTTTCGCCAGGTGGAGAGTAGTTCATGCGGATTTCTTTAATCGCACTAGGGTTTATGGTCGCTATGCCTTTTTTGAGAACGTCGTCTGCCGAAGAGGCTGTGGTTTGGATTGGCAAGGATAAGCCGGCATTGGGGAACGCGAAGGGATTTATCGGGCCACGCTCGATGAAGATACTGGCACACTTAGTGCGCCCACGTTGGCGGCCGAAATTGGCGGGCCCGAGTTTTTGGCGTTGCATCCCAATGGAAAATACTTGTACGCGGCATGTCATCTTGCAAACGGTGAACCCGGAGTGGCAGCGTTCGAGATTTCCGATGACCGCCGATCACTAAAGTTCTTGAACGGCGAGCCGATCGGCGACGGGGGGGCATGCCACTTAGTGTGCGATCGCAGTGGCCGTTGTTTGTTCACGGCGCAATATGGCACGGGATCGGTGGCAGTCTTTCCGCTCGCCGCCGATGGAACGATCAAGCCGCGGTCTGAGCTCGTTCGTCACTCGGGGTCTGGGCCAAATCACGATCGGCAGGAAGGCCCGCATCCCCATTGGGTAGGCACTGATCTGGGGAACCGTTTTCTTTTCGTGCCAGACCTGGGAACGGATCGAATCGCGATCTATGAGATGGACCTCGATGCGGGCAAGTTAAAGCCGCACGGCTATGGCAGCGTTCCGTCTGGTAGTGGACCACGCCACTTGGTGTTTCATCCGAATGGCCGGTTCGTGTACGTCGTCAACGAGCTGAGTGCGAATGTTACCGTGTTCGAGTACGATCCAACAGCCGGCACACTAAAGGCGATCCAAACGACTGATGGATTGCCAAAAGAATTGCAAGAGGTGCTCTGTACCGGCGCGGAGATCTACATCCATCCTAGCGGCAAGTTCGTGTACATATCGATCCGTGGCCTCGACGCGATCGGCGCCTATCGCGTTGATCCGAAAACCGGGAGACTGACGCTTGTGGAGCGCGAAGCAATTCGCGGCTGCCATCCGCGAAGCTTTAACATTGATCCGAGCGGAAAATATCTGTTGGCGGCCGGGCGGGATTCGAACACGATTTCTGAGTTTCGAATCGACGAAAAAACAGGCGGCCTCGTCTACAACAGTGTTGTCAATTCGCCGTCGCCGATGTGCATCGAGATTCAAGCGGCGCGTTAGCGATTCGCAATAGCCCTCAATCTACGCCAGCAGGCTTTGGAGAACGCTCCCGTGGACGTCGGTAAGGCGGCGGCTCAAGCCATTGTGATTAAACGTGAGCTTCGTGTGATCGAACCCGAGCAGGTGTAAAACGGTCGCGTAAAAATCCCAGACGGTGACTGGATCGGTCGCCGCACGTCGCCCGAATTCATCCGTCGAACCGATCACGGTGCCGCCTTTCACGCCGGCTCCCATCATCCAGCAGGTGAACCCATCGGGGTTGTGGTCGCGACCGATCACGCCTGCTTGATGCGTTGGCATGCGGCCAAACTCTGTGGTCCACAACACGAGCGTATCGTCAAGCAGGCCGCGCTGCTTCAGGTCGGTAAGAAGGGCCGCCGTCGGCTGATCAAAAATTGGGCAATGCCGCTCGTAGTCGGCTTTCAATGTTTTGTGGGCATCCCAATTCAACAGACCATCAACGCCCGAGCGCGCAACGCGCAGTATAGATTTACGTAACGCACGCCTTGTTCCAACAACCGCCGCGCGAGCAGGCAGTTGCGTGCATACGCGGCCTTGAGCGGATTGGTGTCGTCCGCTCCATAGAGCCGCCGCATTGCCGGTGATTCGGCATCGAGATTGGCGACCTCGGGTGCTGCCAATTGCATCCGCGCCGCCAATTGATAGGCGTTGATACGTGCTCGGAGTTCTTGGAGGCCCGGATGTCGACCGGCGTACTCTTCATTTAGAAATCGCAAGAAATCGCGCGTGGCGTGCTCTTCGTCCGGCGAGATGCCCTGCGGAATCGACAGGTTGCGAATCGGCTGTTGCGCCGCCATGACCACCGCCTGATATTGCGCGGGCAGGAAACCATTGCCCCAATTCGCCTTGCCATTGGGCGGCTCGCCGCGAATATCTGGAATCGCGACATATGCAGGCAGGTTCTCGTTTTCACTTCCCAACGCGAAGCTTACCCATGCTCCGGCACTCGGAAAACCCTCGAAAATAGTGCCGGTGTTCATGAACACGCAACCCGGGCCATGCGTGTTGGTCTTCGACTGCATCGAATGAATGAATGCGATATCGTCGACATGCCGAGCCATATTCGGCAACATGCTGCTGATCATCTTGCCGCTCTGGCCGGCCGGCACAAACGCGCCAGGGACTTTTCATGAGATTGCCGTTCTTGCCTTGAAATGTGACAAGTCCTTCTTCGCCAGGCAACGGCTCGTCGTGGTGCTTTTCGAGCGCGGGCTTATGCTCCCACAAGTCGACATGCGACGCGCCGCCAGGACAAAAGACTTGCAGCACGCGCTTGGCTCTGGGGGCGTATCTGCGCAAGCCCATTGCCGGGTTTCCATGTACCGGCAGGCACAGCTTTCGGCGCCACCGCACTAAACACTTCGGGGCCCAACATGCTTGCCAGACCGATGCCAGCCAGCCCACTGAACGCATCCGAGAGAAATCCCCGGCGGGATAGAATCTGTTCGTGAGCCGCTGACTTTAAGTTGAATGAAGTGTTCATGACGAATCCGCGGATCAATTCACATAAATCATTTCGCTAGAATTCAAAATGGCCCGGCAAAAAGCACGCAGCCCATATCGATCGATAAGCGCTGTGGCCGCTGCCATTTCGCTGGCTGTGGGCGAACGCCCGAAGGCCAATTTGAACGCCCCGTCGACCTGGGCCGTGGTTTCTTCAGTACCAGCCGTTTTCGTCAGCCGCTCGGCCAACGATTTTGACATTGCCAGCGTGAAACTGTGATTCATAAGCACTAATGCTTGGGAGGGCGTTGTGGTGGAGGTGCGCCGCGCCGCAGAATATGCGCAGTCAGGTACGTCGAAGTCAGATAGCAAATCGACTCGCGAAGCACGGGCGTTTTGGTGATAGACAGCACGGCGGTAGGTTTCAGGCCCAAACGAATCCAGCGGTGTGTATGTGGCCACATTGTCGCGCGAATACTGATACAGGCGGAATCCGGGCCCTCCCATCTTGTCATTCAATACGCCTGCAATATAAAGCATCGTATCACGGATCTCCTCCGCGCTTAGTCGATGAGGAGGAAAGCGCCATAAGAGGCGGCTGTCGGCATCCACGTTCGCGCCATCCTTACGAAACGTGCTCGCCTGCCGATAGGCCTGCGACATGACGATCAACTTTTGCAACGGTTTGAGGCGCCACCCGTCGTCAATTAGCTTTTGCGCAAGCCAATCGAGCAGCTCCGGATGTGACGGCCGCTCGCCCATGTAACCGAAGTCGTTAGGCGTGGCGATGATGCCAGTGCCGAAGTGATGCTGCCAGAGGCGATTCACAATGACGCGCGGCGTGAGCGGGTTGTCCGCGGCCACCATCCAACGCGCAATGCGCAAGCGACGATCCTTCTCTTGGACGTCAGCAGCAAGTTCATAGCCCTTCGTTGCGTCTTGCAGCGTGCTTAGACTTGCCGGCACAACATGTTCACCTTTGCGCTGGGCATCGCCGCGCTCGAAGATGCACTGTTCCGCCGCGGGTTGTTCGAAATGGCCAACTGGAAGATTGGGAAGTGCTGGTAGCGACGCAATCTGTCGATCCACTTCCGCCAGCTGCTGATTGATCGCGGCAAGCTGTTGGTCGGCCGTGGGCAACTTCTCTTGGGCGGCCTTCTCTTCTTGCAAATGTTTCTTTTTGGATTCCAGCACTGCGAGTTTGTCGGCATGCTCGCGCTGCTGCGTATCGCTGGCGACGATGCGATCACCATGAAATACGCCGGCCAATGTGGCGTACAGACTGTAGTAATCGCGCTGCATAATAGGATCGAACTTGTGATCGTGACAACGAGCACAGCCAATCGTCAGCCCCAGCAATGCTTCGCCGGCCGTCCGGATCATTTCGTCGACGCCATCGGCGCGGATTTGCGCTGCCTGCACAGGGTCGGCATTGCCGACGATATCGACTGGACCGCACACCAAAAACGCGAGACCGATCTCGACGTTTGGGTCGCCTGGCGCCAGCGAGTCGCCGGCGAGCTGCTCTTCGATGAAGCGATCGAATGGTTTGTCCTCATTGAAGGATCGAATCACGTAGTCGCGATAGGGCCAGGCATTATCGATCACGTGATTGACTTCAAACCCCGTGCTCTCGCCGAACCGCACCACGTCGAGCCATTGGCGACCAAATTGCTCACCATAACGCGGAGACGCGAGCAACTGATCCACCAGCTTTTCATAGGAGTCAGGCGAATCATCATGCACGAACGCGTCGATCTCCGCCGGCGTAGGCGGCAGTCCGGTAAGGTCATACGCCAAACGCCGGATTATCGTTCGCCGATCGGCGGGCGGATTCGGTTTCAAATTCGCTGCCGCCAATTTCAAGTCGATGAAACGGTCGATGGGATTTGCCCCCCAACCGCTTGGAATGCCTTCCGCCGGCGGCTCCTGCGCGTGAAGTGGCTGCAGCGACCACCAACTTCGGTCGGCTTTGGATCGTTCCTTCAATATCGCGCTAGCAGGCCATGTAGCTCCTTCGGCAACCCAGTCGCCAAAGTTTTCAGTTCCTCGGGCGAAAGCGGCGCCCCCACTTTAGGCATCAGCGGCTTCGCGCCGCCCTCGGAAGTCACGACCTCCAGTAGATGGCTTTCCTTGGGTTTCCCAGCTGAGAGATAGTCGTTGGCATCTAAGTCCGCTCTAGTCGCAAGCGACAGGTCGCCTTTTTTGATTGCCGGCTGATGGCAACGAATACAGTGCCGCTCGATAATCGGCGCAACGTCTGCGCAAAGTCGACAGTTTTTTTCGCGTCCCCGAACGCAAGACCACACGTCCCAGAACAACCAAGCACCGGCTACAACCGCGGCTCCTGCTTTTGTTGTGCCATTCATCGCATCGTAGCCGCACCATCCGGGAGTCGTCTCGGGAGGAAATCACGAATATTCGTCGACGTCCTTATGATAACACATTGTGAAACGATGGTTCGCGGCATCTGAACGGGTCACGATATGGTCCGCAATCCGCAACTTGCCAGCATCGCGACGGCATTGCTTAAATGGCGATTACGCCAAAGAATTGATTTCACCGGTCAATCATGCAAATATGTCGCTAAACGTGTCGTTACTGATCTTATGCGTAGTTTGTGCTGCGATCGGCCGCGCCGCAGAAACCGCAACTCCAGCGACGCCGGAACCCGTCGTGCCCAAAGATCTGCGGCATGTCGCTCGAAAAATCGAACCCGATTTGATCGGCAAAGTGGAGCGGCTGCCCCAGTACATCAACTTCTTTGCGCGGGAATTGGGCAACGACAGCCGTATCTGTGCGTTCGACGTAACGGCCGACCCGAAGGATGGGAAGAAGGTCGAACTCAATGGGTTCGTCGAGTTTCCGGAGACGCGATCATCGTTGAAAAATTTCTTGACGATTCTTGGTTTTGACGTCGACGATCAGATGGAGACGCTGCCTACCGCCGGCTTGGGAAAAGAAGTATTTGGCCTCGTAAAGGTTTCGCACAGTTACTGCTTCGACAAACCAAGTGGGCGGCGAAAGCAAGAAAATGACTGCCTACTCGGCGAACCGCTGCTGCTGTTGCGCGAGCAAGACGGCTACCTGTTGGCGCATAGTCGTGAGGGCTACCTCGGATATGTTCGCAGCGCGGATGTGCTCCGAGTCGATGAGGCGGCTTACTCGAAATATCTCAGTGGTCCTCGCGTTCTTGTCACCGCCGATCAAGAGCCGGGTAACAAACTTTCGATTCCGGCCGGCGCTCGTCTGAAGTGGCAAAAGACCGACAGTAATAGCGTGACGGCGGAATTGCCTACGGGCGAAATTGTGAACTTGCCAGCCGCGGCGTGCCATATGTGCGAGGTTCCCGAAGCCAAGATTGACGCCATCATTGCCACGGCTCAAAGTTTTATGGGAACGCCCTATTTTTGGGGTGGCCGCACTTCGAATGGCATCGACTGCTCGGGCTTGGTGCAAATGAGTTATGCATCGGCCGGCTTGCACCTGCCGCGCGATGCTTATCAGCAAATCTATCTGGGCCAGCTTACGGCCACGCGGTGGCACAGAGCCGGCTTGCGGAAGGGTGATACGCTCTACTTCCTAGCGGCGGACGGCAAAATTCGTCACACCGGAATCTATTTGGGGAACGGCCGTTTCTTGCAGGCCGTGATGCCCGTCGCGCGGATCAGCAGCTTCAATCCGGACGATCCAGAGTATGATGCCGGTCATGCGGCATCGTTTGCTTTCGCAAAAAGGCTTCTGGATTGAAATCTGCAGTGACTGCAGAAAGGCCGTCACATCATCCAATGGCAGAGAAGTGCGGTGATGTATCCGAAGTAATTGCCAATCGCATAACCCACCAGCGCCATGAGAATACCAGCGGGCAACAAGCTACGGCGGTGGTAGGAGGCAACAATCGATGCGGAAGCGACACCGCCCACGTTCGCCGCACTGGCGATAGCGGCCGTGTGTAAATCGGTGTGAAACAACCGAGCCCCAAGCACACAAAATGCACCGTGCATGAAGATCATGATCATCGCCCCCAGCAAAAATGGGATTGCCTGATCGGCCACCCGCGAGAGTTCCGCCGTCGCGCCCATTCGGGCCACGAAAACATACAGCAGGGCCATCCCCAATTCCTGGCTGCCGGGGATGCGACTCAGCGGAGTGAACGAGAGCCCGATACCAAACGTAGTGATTAGCAGGATTCGCCAGGTGGCTGCTGATAAGTAGGGACTCGGTTCAGCGACACCATTGGCGGCGGACGACATCCATGTTGAGAGATAGTGCTGAATCCAGACAGCGGCCACGTCCGCAAGCCATGCAGCCAACAGAGCAATGCACAAAAGAAAGATGTAGTCACGAGATTTGGGCGCTATCGATTCTTTTTGAGGGACCTCCTCCGTATCGTCGAAATCATTTGGCCCGCTAGGCAAGGCGCGAGTAAAGTTGGCAAATCTGTCGGCAAATTTTTTCGAGCCCAGCAGAATGGGCATCCATATCAAATAGGAAATTGTCGAATCGGCGAGCACGGCCAAACCATATTCGGTGCCCGAGGTGTGGATCATTTCGCTCACGGCGGCCATGTTCGCCGTGCCGCCAATCCAACTGCCGCTCAGTGTGCCGAACGCCTTCCACGCCTCCGGTCCGAGCCACGGCTTTACGACTGCCAAACCAACAATCGCACCAACCATCACTCCCAAACTGCCGAACAACATGACGCCGAGGCCGCGCCCCATCACACGAACGGCGCCGGCTACGTTTAAATTCAGCAATAACAGCGTGAGCAATAGCGGCAGCAGCAGATGTTCAATCGAATCGTAAACTGGCGACGTGGCGGGCAAGACACCCACATTGGTGAAAATGACCGGCACCAGGTAAATGAAAATCAGCGTCGGGAGAAACTGAAAGAGTCGCCAACTGGTTGCCTTCTCGAACCAAAAGAAAAACGCACAAATCCCGCACAGCGTGGCCAATACGCCTACCGGACTTGTGATGGGAAATAAGTGATCCAAATTTTGCTCAACGGCGCGATGTAGTTCGCCGGTAATCGCCTTCGAACGCGGCTAGAATCGATCAGACACCATTCAATTATGGGAATCCCTGCATTCAGGTGCTATCCTGAATAGGCTAGAACTCGTGTAGTTTCGTCGCCTACGGCCCCCTTCTCGCTGGTTGCGAGGGAGTATCGAGCAACTATATTAGGCGGATAATTCCGGATAAAATCGGAAATAAGAGATTTGGCCGGTTCGCGTTGATTGAACCTTTACTTCACTAGACTCCAAATTCAAAGTTGGCGGCGGGACATCGAATGAAATTACAACAATTCTTTTTTGCACTCCTCTCGTTATCCTTAATTGTCTTGCTGCCCGGTGCTGTCGACGCAAAGAAGAAGAGCGAAGAAAAGCCGCGCTTCGAGCTAGCGGCTGCGGCCACCCCGGCAGGCAGTATTCATGTGCCAAAAGGCTTCAAGGTCGAACTGCTGTACTCAGTGCCCAAGGAACAGCAAGGCTCGTGGGTCAATATCTGCTACGACCATAAGGGGCGCCTGATCGTAAGCGACCAATATGGAAGCTTATACCGGATCACGCCGCCGCGTTCCGGATCGGCTCAAAAAATTAAGGTTGAGAAGATACCGGTCAATATCGGGATGGCCCACGGCTTGCTGTGGGCTTTTGATAGCCTGTATGTAATGGTCAATAGCGGCGATCGCGCTAAGAACGGTCTATACCGCGTGCGTGATACCAATCACGATGACCAACTCGACTCCGTCGAATTCTTGCAGCAACTCGACGGCGACGGCGAGCACGGCCCTCATGCGGTTCTGCTATCGCCGGACGGCAAGTCGTTATACGTCGTTTGCGGCGATGCCACGCACTGGTTAGAGAAATCGAGCTCGCGCGTGCCACAAATTTGGGACGAAGACCAGTTGCTGCCGCGAATTTACGGTGTCGGTTTTATGCGCGGTGTGCCCGCCCCGGGTGGTGCGATCTACAAGGTCGATCCAGAGGGCAAAAAGTGGGAATGCATTACCGTTGGGTTCCGGAATCCATTCGATATCGCCTTCAATGCCGACGGCGAATTGTTTACGTACGATGCGGATATGGAGTGGGACATCGGCGCGCATGGTATCGACCCACGCGTGTCTGCCATGCGATGAGCGGCGTCGATTGGGGCTGGCGCAACGGCAGCGCCAAATGGCCAGTTTATTTTGCCGATACACTTTCCCCTGTCGTGAATATCGGGCTTGGCTCTCCTACCGGTATCGTCTTCGGCTACGGCGCCAAGTTCCCCGCGAAATACCAGAATGCTTTGTACTTGTGTGATTGGACATACGGAAAGATGTACGCGGTGCATCTGCAGCCGAAAGGCTCTTCGTACACCGGCACCGCGGAAGAGTTTATGACTGCCACGCCGCTGCCGCTCACTGACGCGATCGTCAATCCGCACGACGGCGCCATGTATTTCCTCATCGGTGGTCGAAAGACGCAGTCGGGTCTCTATCGCTTAACATACGACGGCAAGGAGTCGACCGCTCCCGCCGTCGATCATCACGCCCAGCGAGATCAGCGTGCTATTCGCCATCAGCTTGAAGCGCTCCACATGGGCGACCATCCTGACGCGGTCAAGAAGGCATGGCCCTATTTGAGCAATTCCGACCGGTATATCCGCTATGCGGCCCGCACGGCAATCGAACACCGACCGCTTGAATCGTGGCAGAAGCGGGCTCTCTCTGAAGCAAGTCCACAGGCGTCGTTGACGGCACTGTTGGCACTGGTGCGCAAGGTGCCGCGATCGTACAAGCCAACTGGCCCCGATCTCGATACGCCACCGCCAGCGTACCCAGCCGATAATGTGGTTCGTCATCCTTTGGAGGCGCCTGTGCTCGCGGCGCTCGCCAAGCTCGATTGGAACAAGCTTTCGCAGGAACAGCGATTGGAAATGCTCCGCGTCTATGAACTAGCGCTGTATCGTCTTGGTCCACCGGATGAAACAACACGCAGCAAGCTAATCACACGGCTCGACAGTTTTTATCCAGCGGACGATCGTCGAGCCAACGTGTTGCTCACGGAGCTGCTTTGCTACTTGCAGGCTCCATCCGCAGCAACGAAGGGCATGGAATTGCTCGCGGCAGCCCCCGCGCAGGAAGAACAAATGGATATCGTCAAGTCGCTGCAGTATCTCAAAACTGGCTGGACGCCCGAGCTACACCGCCAGCTATTTCAGTGGTTTGTGCACGCTCAAAGTTATCGCGGCGGCAACAACTTCCCCACGTTCATTCAGGAACTGAAGAACAACTGTTTAGAAAACACGACGGCTGAGGAGCGAAAGGCATTGGGTGACCTTATCAATGCGAAACCAGTGGCGCAAAAGGACGGAGCAGCGCAGAATCGGCCGTTTGTGAAAGATTGGAAGATGGAAGACGTGATTCCGCTGCTCGCCACCAAGCTGCAAGACCGCAATTTCCAACATGGGAAGGCCATGTTCGCGGCCGCCAATTGTTACGCTTGCCACCACTTCGCGGGCAGTGGTGGCGCGGTGGGCCCCGACCTCACCGGCCTAGCGGGACGCTTCAGCCCACGCGACATTCTGGAATCCGTGCTCGAGCCTAGCAAAGTTATCAGCGATCAGTATGCTGCGTCGGTGATTACTACGACATCCGGCAAAATCGTGGAGGGCCGCATCACGAATTATTCGGGCGAGGAAATTGTCGTGAACACCAATATGCAGGATCCCAACGCGACGGTCAGCGTTGATCGAGGCGACATTGAATCCATGGTTCGTTCCAAGACGTCGATGATGCCGGCGGGGTTGTTAAATACATTACATGAGGATGAATTGCTCGATTTGATGGCGTTCCTGCTTTCGCGGGGAGACGCGCATAATCCGATGTTTCTGCAAAAGGCAACGGCGGCAAACAATAATAAACAAGCTGCTGCAGGCCCTACGTCGTTGCAAAAGAATTAATCAATCGCGTGCGACTCGGCTGGTACGCGTTCGACCGCCGGCCGCTGACCGGCGGCTAAATTTGTGGCTACCACGTCAGGAAATCTTCGACGAATGCCGACACGTCGGCCACGATGCCGTCGAGGAACCGCTTGCCCTTTTCAGCCGAGGCTAGGTCTGGGTGACCCATGACGCCGCTCGCGGTCACTTCGTGAAACTCGTTCACAAAAAAGACGGGACGTGCAAACTGCATGTCAGCCTTGCGGTACGGGTCGGCGAAGGGCGGACCGTCGCGGACGGCTCGCTCCATTTTGACTCGATCGGGGCAGAGGTGCAGCATAATTGAGGTTTCCATTTCGCAGGCGTGGCCCATGCCGCCGAGTTCCGATTCGCGAACTTCGTGCAACGTTTTCGCGGCGAGCGACCAATACGAAGCAAATACAAACTTCGCTTCCGGCGCCGCCGACTTGAGCTCTCGGAGCGCAGCTCGCAGCGGTGTGTCATTTCCGCCATGGCCGTTGAGAATGAACACCTTTTTTGCTCCCATGCTGACGAGCGACTTGCCGAGCTCGGTGACGAGTTGAATGTACACCGCCTGCGGCACGTCCAGCGTGCCGGGAAAGTGCATGTGGTGCGTGGAAAGCCCGGGCCACAACGTCGGTGTGAGTAACACGCGGTCCTCCATCCCCCGCTCAACTCGGTCGGCAATCGCCGAGACGATATCCGTGTCCGTAGTGAATGGCAGGTGCGGGCCGTGCTGTTCGAACGAACCGGTGGGGAAAAGCACGATCAGCTTTGCGAAGTCAAGGGACTTCACTTCGGGCCAGGTCAAGTTTTTCAGGAGCATTGGCTTTCCTTTAGCGGCTGTCACGCGCCGCAGCTATATGGCCCACGCACTCCGCGCATCAGCATCATTGAACAGGCGAACCTAGCGGAAGATGCAGACGATTCCACAAGTTCTTATTTGTCGCGTGCTAGTGTAGCAGAATTTGCAAGGATTTGTCGGTTTTGGGCAGCCTCCGAACTCTGCGCGTCTCAGTTGCGGAAGAATGAATAGGAGCGGAAATCGGCTACCAGTCAACATGCCTTGCTGGTTTCCAGCGCCAAAAGCATTACAATAATAGAGTCGCGAGATTTGTTCAGTTCTTTTCCCGCGATGGTTCCCATGGGAACCCAAAGCGCCATTTCGCATTCCGAGTTTGCCTGTCATGCAACTCAATCGAGCCGGCATTGTGCTCTTGTTCGTCGCGACAGGGATATTGTGCGGCTTAACAGCGCGTGCCGCTGGTACGGCCAGTGAGCACGGCGTCACTCAGTTCGCGACGGCCGCGCAGAGCAGCGAGCAAATGGCGGCTCGCATCGATCAGCTCATTGCCCAAATGTGGAGTGCGGACAAGATTGAGCCCGCACCGCAATCGACGGACGGCGAGTTCATTCGCCGGGTATACCTCGATTTGAATGGCGTGATCCCGCGTGTCGGGGAAGTGCGGGCGTTTCTTGCCGATACGAGCCCCGACAAGCAGGTGCGGCTGATTGATCATTTGCTTAGTTCTCCACGATACTCGACGCACATGGCGACGGTGTGGCGGAATCGCATCTTGCCGCTTGGTGTTGATGCGGAGCGAGGGCCGCAGGCGGTCGCGCTGCAAAAATGGCTGCGCGCGCGGTTTGCGAAAAACTTGCGTTACGACAACCTAGTGGGCGAAATGCTGCTCACTCTCGGCGGCGATGAGCTTGGGCCTGCTTTGTATTATCAGGTGAACGATGTTTCGCCTGAGAAGCTGGCAACGAGTACGGCCGAGTTGTTTCTCGGTGTGCACCTCCACTGTGCGCAATGCCACGACCATCCGACCGCGGCGTGGACGCAACGCGACTTCTGGGGATTGGCCGCATTCTTCGCCCGCGTTCGGGCGCCGAACGATCGCAACAACATGATGCAAATGTCGTATCGGCTTGTCGATGCGGACCAGGGCGATGTGCGCTTGCCGGACTCCAATGAAGTCGTGCCGCCAAAGTACCCGGATGGAGATATGGCGAAAGACGAGGGGCGCCGGTTGTGCCGGCTCCAGTTCGCACTCTGGCTAACGTCGCGAGGCAACGAGTTCTTTTCTCGGGCGGCGGTCAACTGGGCATGGTCGCAGCTCTTCGGTCGTGGCCTAGTCGAATCGCTCGACGACGTGCAGCCGGAGTCTGCAAACGGCCAGTTGCTCAACGAGCTGGCCGCGTACTTTGTGAAATCTGGTTACGATTTGCGCAACCTGTGGCGGACATTGGCGATCACACGTGTCTATCAGCTTTCGAGTCATGGCGACACCTCGAAACCGCCGCAGCATTTTTCACGGATGCTGGCCAAGCCGCTCACGCCGGAACAACTCTACGACAGCTTTACGGTTCTCGCTCCGCTGGGCGATCGGGCGCCTCGACCCGTTGTTTCGGAGTCGGAGCTCACGGGCGTTAACAGCAGCCTGGAGGAAGATCCCGTGCGGGTCGATTTTATTCGACGTATGCGTCCGCCGCCGGGCGATCCTACGGAGTATCGTGAGGGTACGTTGCAGGCTCTGCTGCTGATGAACGGTCGGGCGATGTCCGACGTCACGGCACCCGATCGCAGCAACATTTTGGGCGCGCTCGAAGCACCCTTTATGAGCGATAACGATTGCATCGAGGCCCTGTTCTTAGCGGCTTTGGCGCAAGCCAAACAGCGAGGAAGCGAAGTCGTGCCTGGCCGCGTTGGAAACGTCGAAAGGGCAAAAGGAACGACAACGCACGCTGAGTGATATTCTCTGGGCGCTCGTGAACAGCACGGAATTCGCGTTTAATCGATAACGAGGAGAGGTGCGGCCATGACGACTCTTTACGGCGAGTTCGACCGACGCGAGATGCTCCGTAGTTTTGCACTCGGTGTGCTAGGCACCAGTTGTGCCAGTTGGTTGCCGAGCCTGGCGGCGGAAGTTGCTCAGGACCGGCGCCGCAAACGGCATTGCATATTGCTGTGGATGAGCGGCGGACCGAGCCAGACCGATACGTTCGATATGAAGCCCGGCCATGCGAATGGCGGCGAGTTCAAAGAGTTGGCAACGAGCGTACCAGGGCTGCGATTCAGCGAGCACCTGCCAAAGCTGGCCAAACAGGCGGATCAATTGGCGATCGTGCGCTCGCTCACCACGAAAGAGGGCGACCACGCCCGTGGCACGTATCTGGTTCGCACCGGCCGTACGCCAAGAGGCGGCGTGGCCTACCCTTCAATGGCCTGTGCACTGGCGAAGGAATTGACGGCCGACTCCGTGTTACCGAACTACGTGACCGTCGCACCGCCGCGCGATGTGAATCCGGCCGCGTTTGAGCCTGGTTTCCTAGGTGCGCGATTTGCGCCGGCGATCGTTTCTGGATCCGCGGGGGGTCCGACGTCAAAAGGTGTTTCGGGTCTCCAGCCGTTGGCCAATTTGAAAATGGAAGATCTGGAATTGCCGGCCCAGATAACGACCGATCAGGCTGCGCGTCGACTGGAATTGTGGAACACATTGGAACGCAATTTCCTGGCGAACCGACATAGCAACGCGTTCGAAACACACAATGCACTCTATCGGAAAGCAGCTGACCTGATGCGGCCCGATGTTCGCGCCGCTTTCGATCTCTCCAGCGAATCGGATAAAGTTCGCCGCAAGTACGGCTCAGGAGTATTTGGGCAAGGCTGCTTGCTGGCCCGGCGCCTGGTGGAGCGCGGCGTGCCGTTTGTGGAAGTGGGACTCGGCGATGTGCTGGGTTGGGACACGCACCAAGACAATTTCCGGCGCGTCCGGAAGCTCTCGGGGGAATTGGATACGGGTTGGGCAACGCTCATGGTTGAGCTACAAGAACGCGGGTTGCTCGAGAATACAACGATTCTGTGGATCAGCGAATTTGGCCGCACACCAAGGATCAATTCCAACGCCGGGCGCGACCATTTCCCGGCTGCTTGGTCGTGCGTGTTCGCCGGTGGCGGCATCCGCGGCGGACAGGCATTCGGACGGACGAGTGCCGATGGAATGACGGTCGAAGAAAAACAGGTCGGCGTCGGTGACGTATTGGCGACGTTGTGCTCCGCCCTGGGCGTGCCGCCTGACCGTGAGAATATCACGCCATCGAACAGGCCAATCAAACTTGCAGAAGGCAATCCGATTCACGAGATCCTGGCTTGATTGCGCACACCATCGCATGCCTCGTCACTTTGTCATTATTGCAAGCTTGTTAGTTGTCGCGCTCGCGGGATGCCGTCCGAAGAAGCCACAAGCAGCTCCGCCGAACGTTCCCACAGCTTCGAAGCAATTGCCGGAACGGTCTTCGCAGCCGAGCGTTGCTGCTTCTACAGCCGTCCCGACTGGCAACACTGGACAAGGTATGTCCGCAGCAGCGGTAACTGCTACCTCGGCCGCAGGCAAGAAACCCAACGTGCTGCCAAACAAACCCGCGAAAAGCAGCACAAATGCTCCTCCGCCGACTGACGGCAAAGACGCGTCCGGCAGACTGGCAAAAGGGAAAGAAAAGAGCAGTGACGTTCGCGTGGCAGTCTTAACACCGGGCGGACCGCTCATCGTCGACGTTAGCCTGCAGATAGACGGCCGCCGACAACAAGATGTGTTTGAACAGCTGATTAATGGTGTGCTCGCGGCCGCCGACACCGACCATGACAAACGACTGACCTGGAAGGAGCTGGCAGCGAACGATAAGTTTCTCAAAGAGCAGCAAGCGCGGAATGATCCTGTACCGAGACGAGAGCTCAAGATGTGGACCGATCAATACGATCGAAACCACGACGGCCAAGTCCAGCGTGATGAAGCTGCCGCCTGGCTAGGTCGCGCTGCCGTTCGACGTGCCCGGGCTTTCAGCGTGCGAAGTAGCCGATCGTATTTTTCAGTCCCTACGCGCATCCTCTCGCATTTGGAAGTTGCTGGACGCGAATGACGACGGCCAACTCTCGGCGGATGAGCTGAACCGTTGCGCAGAGACACTGGCGAGGTTCGACGACGATGATGACGGTTCGGTCACGTCTGAGGAATTCGAAACCCTTCGGGAGCAATTGCGAGTTGACGCTGGCCGGATATCGTTCGCCGAGCGGACAGGGAACCCATTCGCGGCACTTTATCTTGAACCTGATTTCGCCAAGGACCGGATCGAATACTTGCTTACTGATCTGTATGCGCCACAGCAGAATTTGCATCCCGAAAACTTCCCTTTGTTAGCAAGCCAATATCGGAAAGTAGACACAAACAGCGATGGCCGCCTCGATCAAGACGAGCTAGCCGGGATTTCAACCACTGAGCCGCACCTTAAGTTGGCGGTCAATTTCACGAGCAAGGGTAGCAACGGAGCCAACCAGGCAATGCTCACGGTGAATGAGCACATTCCCGAAGTCTCCGTCGCTTCGCAATCGGCTGCCAATCGGGCCGTATTAACACTGGGTACGACGCGGTTAGTGATTCTGGCGGAAGACCTCGTGCGCGGACCGCAGCCTGTAGAGAAAACCGCGGCAAGCGAAGTCCGGCTAATGGTCCACGATCAATGTGATGCGCTTGGCGAGTTACTGGACGCGGACGCAGACGGCCGACTCGGCGAGCGTGAGATTTCGACTAGCGCAAACGCTATTGAAATATGATAAGAACCGAGACGGACAACTACAAAACGACGAGTTGCCCTACTCGATGATTGTGGCGTTTCTACGCGGCGAGCGGCCGGATACCTATTCGTTTTATCGGCCGCAGTCCGAGGGAGCTCGGACCGCGCTTGCCGATGCACCAAGGTGGTTTGTACGCGCCGACTTCAATGGCGATGGAGACGTGAGCCGCCGCGAATTTCTGGGAACGCGTGAGCAATTTTCCAATCTCGATGCGAACGGGGACGGTTTCATTAGCGCGGACGAGGCTGGCAAGTTAACCTCTGCGACTGCTGACGAGAGTGCTCCATCGGATGGCGATACGAAGCAATAGATTATTTCGACAACTTGCTCGTATCGACGTAGACGTATTGGCCGTTATTGGCGTGTGCCAATTCGGCCATCGAGCTCGCGCCTGCCGGCTTATCGCCGCGCCCGAATTCGATGGTGCAGATCTGCGCCTACTCGTTCATTGAGGCGTGCAATCTCGACCAGTTCACCTTCGGACATCGGCTTGTCTGAATCCGACAAGAAAAAGACAACGTCGGGCTGGAGTGCTAATGCATGTTTCAACGCGGCGAAGCGGTCGGTTCCACCGTCGGCCGTAATGCGCTTGACGAATTCCGCGGCGAGTTCTTTATTGCGGTCGGTTGCGAATGTTGGTCGATTGAATCCATTGGAACTCTTGAATACCTGCAAGCGGTGATTGAAAAACAAAATCTCGAATTGTTGCGTTTCGCCCAGTGGTTGGAGGCTGTCGAGCATTTGCTTCTTGGCAGTAGCCAGGGGCGCCCCTTCCATGCTTCCCGACCGGTCGAACGCGTAAACAAACTTGTTGCCCGTCCCTTCGACTCCGAAAACTTTGACCCGCCCATAATCGGTACCGGCGGTCGAGGCACCACGGATACCGCGGGCAGCAAGCGACTGTCCTAGCGCAGCAGAATCGCGCGCGATCGTCAGCAACGCCGTTAGAACAGCAAGTGTGAGAAGGTGCGCAGTTTTTAGGAAATGAAAAGCCATTGTAGAGCGGCTCAATTAAAGCGGCGTTAATTTTATTTTCGAATGCAGCTCACTACTTGTCGAGCGCTTTATTGCCCGCGGGAGGATGTCGCAAAGCGCATTTAAGAGAGCGGTACAACATCGACGCTCACAGAAATCCGATGATCGCCGCCGCCCACAAATACGCCCTGAATTGGGCACACGTCGCCATAATCGCGTCCCCACGCGATCGTAACGTACGAATCGCCAACTAAACAGTTATTGGTCGGATCGAAGTCGACCCAACCCAATGGTCCGCACCACACCGAGCACCAGGCGTGCGACGCATCCGCCCCCATCAGCCGCGGCTTGCCTGGCGGCAGCGTCGTACGAATGTAACCGCTTACGTAGCGAGCCGCTAACCCCATCGAGCGTACACAGCTCGTCGCCAAGTGAGCAAAGTCCTGGCAGACACCGCAACGCAACTGCATCACTTCTGTCAGTGGGGTGTCGACCGTCGTCGCCCGGGGATCGAATCGAAACTCGTGGTAAATTCGTACGGTCAGATCGACGAGTGCCTGAACGATGGAGCGCGTCGCCAAAAAGCTTCTGGCGGCATATTCATGGACCTCGGGCAGAAGGGGGACCCGCGGTGACGGAAATGTGAGTTGAGCCAACAAAGGGTCGATCGCTGCGTGGGGTCGACCGATATTCGCCTTTCGACTTCGCCGCACAACGCAATCCTGCCACGATACCTCGCTGCTCGGCATTGCGTCGGCGGAGGGCAACACTTCAACCGTACTTTCCGAGACAATTTCCAGTTTGCGATGTGTGCTTTCGATCGAAAAGTACTTAGCATGATTGCCGAAATAGTCCTCGCGGCTGGCGAAGAAAGCCGGTGCGGGTTCAATCACCAAGCGATAGTCGACGCAGTTTTGATATGCGGTCTCGCGCGCGCCAAATGCACCAGGTTATGGCAAACCGGCGCCAGGTCGGCATATTCGTACCACGTTTTGTGAGTGATTTGGTATTTCAACGCTTTTTCGAGAGAAACGCAGATTACTACGTGTGATTATCCCGGTGAGGCCGGCTTGGAATCGATATCGGCCAATCGCTGGATCGGCGCCGAATGGAAGAAATAACGATGCGAAATGACATCTGACAGTTCGGGAAGCGTCTTGCCCATTGTATCGAGCAATTCATTCAATGCAGCGCCCGTCCCTGTCTCGAACTCCCGCGCAAGGCGCACGACATTTGAATCGCGCACCGCATTTAGCAACGCGGTCGACATCCCCTCATCAGCCGGCTTGTTGTCGTCCTGAACGCCCACCTTAAGCTGTGCCAGGTGTGCCACGCATTCGACAAGCTGATACGCGATGGAACGTGGATTGGTTTCGTCGCACAGCATCAGGTCGAGAATCGCACCCAACCGAAACCGTGACCCATAACGTGATCGGTAAGTCATCACGCTGTCGAGCATTTCCAGCAACGTTTCTAGGGTTTCGGACTCGTTTGCGCCACCCTTTGCGAGCATACCGTGGATGAGTTGCGATTCCTGCAAGGCGCGTTCGAGCCGTCGCCCCAGGTCCAGAAATCGCCACGCGTATGTGCGTGTCATGCTTTCGGCGATTTCGCCGGCGTACGCCGCGAGCTGAATGAGAAGAACGTCGAGTTTATCGAGCAAGTCAAGGAACCCATGCCGACCCGGCGTAGGCCGGAAATCGTCGTTCATTTGCCGAACAATCCGCCAGCTATCGAGCGACATCAAATCGCGGACCGTTGCTGCCAACGATGCTAAGGATGTAACGGTAGCTCGTAGCGCACTGGGCGGTCCCTCGTCGAACGCCGACGTTGGCAACTGCTTTTCGATCGCCGGCAGTTGTTTGCGGATTTCCTCTACAACGTAGCCTGGTTCGATCTGCCCTTGCTCCGCCAACAGGCGTAACAAATGCGGCAGTTCGGGAATGCGCTCCACTTGCTCTTCGCTCGCCAACCGACGCGCCGCAGAACGAATCAACTTGGCCAATAATTCGGCGCGCACGGAGTGGCGCCCCAGCCAAAAAAAGTGCTCCGCAGCGCGGCTCGACAAATCGACACCGCCTCGACGCAAAGGCAGCTCGCCTTCGGTCGCCGTCAGCAGCGAAACGTGTTCGACCGGCCCTTCGGCCAGCACCCACGTGTCTTTGCTTCGCTCACCGTCCAAGAGCGAAAGTTCTAAAGGCGCCAGCGACGCAGACACGTGCGCCAAGCCACCGGGCATCACCGTGAATCCATTGCCATGCGCGGCCGCAAATGTGCGGAGCGCGATGTAGCACGGCTGCAACTGTGTACCGGACCAAGCCGGTGCGCCCGATCGAACGATCCGTTCTTGTGCGACAAAGTTCTCCGGGTTTGCTCGAATAAGCGCTACCAATTCTCGGCGCGACAACTCAGCCAATTGGCTAATCTGCGACGCCGGTTCGCCACGGCGGCGATAGGCTGGCGACACGATCAGCTCGTCCAGCCGCTTGAGCACGTAGTTGCAGGCATCGGGCTCGCCGCACCACCACGTGGCAACACCCGGCATAGACAACGGTTCGCCGAGGACCTTCTCGGCCAAACGGGGCAAATAGGCACGAAAGATCGGCGACTCCACCAAACCGCTACCGGGCGTGTTGGCGATCGTCACATTCCCAGAGCGCATCGCTTGCAAAAGTCCCGCGGTCCCATGGGCGTCGGCATCCGAGATTTCTAGCGGATCGAGATGTTCGCTATTCGGCCGCCGCACGAGCACATTTACCGGCGAGAGGCCTGCCAACGTTTTCAAGTACAGCCGGTTTCGACGAACCGCCAAATCACCGGCCTCAGCCAACGTGTAACCCAAATAGCGAGCTAAGAAGGCATCTTCGAAATAATTGGTGCTGCCAGCCGCCTGACTGAGGATAACAATCCGCGGGTCGCCATCGTGTTGCGGGGCAAGCTGCGCGAGACGCTCCTTGACCGCGATAAAGTACGGCGCCAACCGCTCGACACGACATTGCCGGAACACATCCGACAACATCCGTGAGAGCGCGATGCGATTTTCGAGGGCGAAGCCGGCGCCGCTGGCACTCTCGCACCGATCGGACTGCACCCACCAGCGCCCATCCGGTGCTCTTGCTAAATCCGCCGCGTAAAAATGCAGCATTCTCGAACCGTATGCTTCCGGCGGCCGACAAAACGGCAACCGAAAACCCGGGTGTCGAAATAACGCTTCCGGCGGGAGAACTCCATCGCGCACGAGCGTCTGGGAGCCAAACACATCTCGCAGGACAAGGTCGAGAAGAGTCGCTCGTTGCTCGAGCGCTGCGGCAACGGTTCGCCATTGGTCGGCCGGGATGATGAGCGGCAGTGCGTCCAACTCCCAGGGGCGCCCGACGAGCTGCCGGATCACTCAAATCGGAATATGTGAGGCTATTTTGGCGGAGCAAGCGTTGGGCCTGCTCCCAGCGGCGCATGTACTCAACGCGGCTCAACTTTTTCGCGGATTTGAGAAATAGCCGCCATGCCGGCCGCAATACACCGGGCGCGGAAAACACCTCGTCGTATGAGCCGGGAACTAGCTCATACCCGCGAAACAGCTCCGAATCTAAAGTCGTATCCGTCGCCGACACGCGAGGTCTCACCGATGAAATGATGCCACCGTTTTGCAACGTCTGCGCGTCGAGAAATTCATCGGCCGCCATCGCCACACAAGGATAGGTCGAACCATCGCTCGCAACGGCCAGGAAACCAGCCGCAGCGGGCATGCCGCCTGAACCAACTATCCTCCCTACAAGAGACCCCCGCGCCAACCCTGCCGATGGTTCTGCCGGCGAACTCCCTCTCCCCTTAAGAGAGTGCTGGGGCTTCGGCCGTGAGCTCAGCCGAACGGTGAGGGTGCCTTTCAATCACTTTTGCGAGGCTACACACGAATCAATTCCCATCCAGCCGGTTCGCTTGCTGCCGGTGGACTTCCATATCGATGTCGTAGCCGACGGCCTGCACGCTCCCGTCGCAGAACGTCATGTTCAGTGATCCTGGGTGGGCGCTGCCGAATGCGAAGCACCCGGCGAACGTGTTGCTCGCACCGTCTTGCTGAGGCTGATAGGCCTTTTGCGGCCACCGCGCCTTCGGGTTCCACGCTACTCGGTGATTGTCCCACTCGAAGCCCGTCCAAGCTGACTGGTTGTCCCCCATCATTCCGGGCGAATCCGAAACATTCACGTCGTCATAAAATGCCGGCGACAAAAACTTCTCGCCACACAGATACGTCTTGCTCAGCCCGTCCAAAATCTGCGCCGGCCGCACCTCGCTGCGGTAATACGACACGCCGTTTTGATAGTAAGAGGTCTGAAGATTGTTTGTCTCGGTCCACATCGGCGGGTCGGTCTTTAAGGCGTCGTAGTCCTTGGGCACCCACATCTGCGGCTCGTCGTTGAATTGCTCGGCCGCGCTATACATCGAATCGCCGCTATTGGCTGCGTAATCGCACTTCGTGACCCCCGGCAAGAGCAGTATCCCTTGCGCCACGCTCAGCGACCAATGCCCGTTGCCGGACCGCTTGAAGGGATACGCCCGCGCCGCCCGGCGGCTCGGGCAGTAAAACACCTCCGGCGCGCTCTGCATACAGCGCCGTGAGCCCCGGCCCCATCGGAAAATCTTCGTTCCGCTCGCCACCTGCCGCGCGCAGCGGCGATTCCTCCACGTAATCCAGCAAGCTGAACAACCAACTGCCTGGCTGCTTCTTGCCGTAGCCCCGCTGCGGGTCGGCCACAAACGCCCCCGACCAGCCGCCCGAAGGAAAAAACTTGTGAGCATCCAGGTGCAACTGACTCGCCAGCCCAAGCTGCTTCAAGTGGTTTGCACACTGTGTCTTCCGCGCCCGCTCCCGCGACGCCTGAATCTCCGGCAACATGAGCTGAACGAGCAGCCCGATGATCGCAATCACGATCAGCACTTCCACGAGCGTAAATGCGCCGCGAGAATTCCCCGCCCTTGTAGGGAGGGGTAAGGGGAGGGTTCGTCTTTCCCAATCAACCCCGCGCATCACTTTTCCTCTGCTACTCTTTACCGCTCTCCCTCTCCCTCCTAGGAGAGGGCCGGGGGTGAGGGCGCCTTGCCTATGGCTGGTTCCTCCGATCCTCGCCCCCCTCTTCCTTCGCTGGTATATGCAACACCTGCCCCGCAATCAACATCTTCGGGTTCTCCTTCACCTTCGACGACAGCGTGCTGCGGTTCGCCTCATAAATCTGCATCCACAATTCCCGATCGCCATAGCATCCCTGCGCGATGAACGGCAATGAATCCCCTGGCATCACAATATAATCCGCCGGCAACTGTTTTGGGAAAACACTCTTCGGCAGCTTCATGTCGATGTCCGCCTTCGCCGGCACGTTGATCGTCTCCCCCGGCACCAAATCAAACCCCGGCCGTTTGCAAAGCTCCGGGTTCGCGTTCAAGAGCGAATACCAATACTTCATGTCGCCATAAGCGCGGAGCGAGATGTTGCTGAGGTTGTCTTTCGCATCGACCACGGTGTAATCGCCCGGCGGAACCGGCCCCTTCTCCACCGCCTTCTTCGCGCACCCGACGAGCGCGAGGATTGCAGCAAAAAACACGAAAAACCGCCAAGACGATCTGCTGAAGTATTTCACATCTTCGTGCATTTTCGTGCCTCTTCGCGGCTAGTTCCCTGTCTGACACCTAACACCTAACACCTACCGCCTTGGCGGTGTCCACGTCCCGTCAATGAGTATCTCCGTCTTCCCCACAATGGAATTGTCATGAATCAAGCGCGCCGCGTATGGCTCCAACCGCACACAGCCTTGCGATGCAGGATAGTCAGGAACCGATGGATACGAGTGAAAACCGATCTTTCGCTGGATGTCGATCCAAGTAACATAGCGAAATCGGGGCCCGCCGATCCAATCGGCGAAACCTTCCACCTTGCGTTTCCCCTTTGGCGTACACCTCGAATTCGGGCAATTGCTTTCCACCGCATCATTGCAATCGTTCGTGCCCCAACCCGCCCGGGCGAACTATGGAATGGGCCAGCTTCTTGGCTCGCGGCGTTTGGGCCATCCCATGTCAACGTCACATATTGATTTGGAGGAGTCAGATCGAGATGAATTCTTTCAATATACGTGTTCGGAAAATCGGCATTCCGTAGCGAGGGCACCTCCCCCAGCCCCAGAGCCGTCGCCGACGCATACACTAACCAACCAAGATTCGCCACCGACACCACCAGCGCCGAATCCAGCCACCACCGCCTCAGAAACTGCAAAAGGTTTCGTCCCATCCACCATCCAATATCTAACACCCAAGCTTACATAAACGGCAATCTCTTCTTCGCTCGCTCGCGCCATTCTGCGTTCGTGCTGCGTCCGCGCCATGTAGTCAGCGCTTGCTTCAGTATCTCGACGATACGTTACGTGATTCGAAGATGCGCGGCCCATTTCCTCTCGTATTTCCATGGCCGAAACCGCAGCAGCAGTAGCCCAACGATGGTGCCAATATCGATGCCGATCCACACCCCGTGAGTCCATACACGCGGATCCATTCCATACAGGGCGGACACGCACCACGATGGAAAAATCAAAGCAAAGAGCAAAAACACCGCCAGTACGAGGCTTAACTCCAGCCAAGGAAAACCGCTGCGGTTCAGTCGATGATGAGCCATGGTTACCAAGTGCGTCAACGAGTTCCAATACGCAGGCTTCACGCGTCAACCCTTACGCCGCTCCTGCGCGCCGCACCACACGCCTGCGGATCATAAGCACTAACAGCACCGCAATCACGACCGCTGCCACAACGATGCCAATCACGCGCGGCCAATTCGTTGACGGCCTGTAGGGCGTGCCAAAATCCGCCAACTTTTCAGGCGAGCCATCCTTCAGGAGATATACTGCGTTCTCGATCCTATCGACAATCATCCGCCGTCCTTCAGCCCCAGACCTATATAATCAAATTGGTGAGGACCAAGGGGTGATTTAAAACCTGATTTTCTATCCGTACAGCGCGTTCGTACTTGATCGTGCCATCGTTCGTATAGCGAGTTTGATTCACCTCGGCGGGCACAAATATCTCATCGATTTGCTTCCATGAATAACTCGTGGTGCCCGAAGGCTTGTCCCCATTAGGACTACTCGCAACTATCAAACTAATGGGGTTGTAACCGACCGTCGACTTCCACACGACGATGAAATAGATTTTGCTTGCCCCCACGAGAAGTGGTGCGATCGTGCGGTAGTAAGTCGCCCCCCCTCCATTGTTGACTCGAAGACTGAAATGTTAAGATCACTCGGACCGTTGGATTGAAGTCTATGCACATAGCCCTCCAGGGTCCGACCAAACGTTATATCCCCTCCGCCAAAAGTAAAAAAATCACGCGGGTCTATGAGATCGCCAAAGTTTTGGCCATTTGCTTCCTGCGTAGGATCTCGAAACGCAGCTCGCTTATATCGGGCCTGCGGAAAATCCGGCAACACTTTAAAGCCCGGCCAAATCTGGTTCGGAATCATGTGTAAGTAATGTTCCGACGTGATAATGGTTGACTCATCAACCGGTCGAACGCCGAGCATTTTCACTTCTTTCCCATTGTCATCGGCAAAGATAGTCTTACTTGTCTTCTTAAGCCGATAAATCGAATTTGAAGCAAAATCAATAGCGAACTGAGAAGTGAAGATGGAGCGCTTCGATAGTGGACGAACTCTATTGACCGAGTTTTGGAACGTCCCCGCGACAAATTTTTCCGATAGTCGTTCTTGCATTTCGACATCGCACGTGCCCTGCCAAGTCTTGATGGATTCATAGTTAGCTTTGCATTGGTTTGCCAACATTTTGAGCGTGGAAACGTTCGACGGCACCGGCACTTCCTTCCAATCAAACATGGTATCTATTCCAAGTGCCGGGTTGTTGTAAATCAGTGATCCGAATAATCCGAATAGCAGCAGCGCGCCGTAGACCGCTGATGAGCATGTAGCTCGGCTGGTGTGCTTCGTTTGCCTACAAATTCCGAGAAGTCGCAATTGTCGCACCGCGTTTCTCCTTGAAATACATCCCTAATTGAGGATACCCGGGAATTGGAGCCTTAAAAATGCGACGTGATTGCAGTTCGACAATTACCAACTTACGATGAATTCGCTCGGCGTGCTGCCACAACCATAACTGTCTCATTTCATAAGGTTTTCGACTTCCGAATTCCCGGACGGCCTCACCTAACTAAATCTGACGGGCGGCGTCAAAGGAAAGAATTTCCTACGAATCATAGCAGCAGAAAATTAGCCGTAGTAAAACGATAGAAAAATTAGCGCCTGGCTCCAGGGTAAGCGCCGTACGTCGCGACCACGTTACGGCGGCGGAGCCAGCGTTAAAATGGCTCGTCGCAAAAAAACTGTCACCCCCGGTGCGTCGACACGCTTGAAATTAGGCCTTTTGAAACGATCTCACTAGGACAGATTTATTCGGACGAGCCATAGCTTGGAATCTTCATTAGTCTAGCCGTGAGTGGCTAAAATTTACGGGCAAGCTGTACCGCACGCGTATGCAACATTATCGTATACGATGAGTTGTGTCCCCGTTCCCAAGCTGCACTGAAGGCTGCAACCGATCTGAGAATTCGGATCTTGATGACAGCCGTCAATGTCGCAGAGCCCGGGTACATTTAGCGTGCCTTCGCAAGGATAGGAGTCTTTACAAGGAACGGTCGATGTGCAAACAGTTGAGGAACCAGGTGTCGTCCCGTGAATGGTCGGGGAATGCCAAATAACTTTGGATTTCGTGTCGCAGCACCATGACGCCGCCCCCGCAGCCTTGACAAGTATTGTGTGATTGTCCCTCGCATGTCACGAAGCCACTACCGGCAGTCAGTGTGCATCCTCCGGCAACTGCTGACTTTGGCGGCGGTACCACGAACCAAGCAATCGCAACGCCTAGAAAGCAAAACTCCAACAACAAAAATTGTTTTCTTACGCAGCATTTTAAACTTCTCCTGCATTTACGAGGTTGTGACGGCAAAAAACGATTAACAATTTCCGGCCTACTCGGTCACGGACCTGGCTGGGTTATGCCCACGCAGCTAATGTCTATTGATCCGTTCCATGACGCGTTATGTACCGACGCACTAATTAAACCTTTCCAGATGCCGGAGGTAGAAGGCTTTGCTGTCACCGTCAACTCCGTAATGGCCCCCTTCTTTTCAACCTCTACCGTGCAATCTGCCGGCTTATTTAAGACTTTCACATCAACGCCTGTCCCATCCTGAGAAGTGAGCCGCACAGCTCGCGTCACGCTCTCTCCAAGTCCGATCGTGCCAAACGTGATGATAGTTGGATCGACCATTACGAGCTGGCTCAACGGAAAATCGCACAGGGATCGACAACGTATGCTTTGCATCGCTTGTCGTGACTACGGTGACAGTGCCTGAATGTTCTCCCGTTAGACGGCGATCTACTCTTAAGGCGAATCTGATCCGATACGTTGCCAAACCATCTCTCGCCACACTCTTCTCGATTGAATAAACTAACGGCAGGTCATTGGTGGCGATGTTGTTAATTGCAAAACGGTGTCATAAACTTCGCTAATACGAACCGTACGCTTGTAAGTCTTTCCCGTTCGACGGTACCGAAATCGATTCTATTTGGGACGACGTCCATTAACTGCGGCTGACTGCCGAACAACTGCAATTCGAATATTTCGTGTGGCAACTTTTCCCTTCGCAGATGCCTGATGTGCAGGAATTATGGCCATTTCCCTTGTAGACGGCCCGCCGTTTGGGCGAATACTTACGTTTACTTTCGTTTTCTCGCAGGCAGCAACGAGCGAGATTCAAGAAGATCCGTTGCCGTGCATCCACACGACGTTCGAGCACGTTCCAAGATGATTGGACGTCTCCCGATATTCGCGAGATTAAAGCTGCAACTCATATCTGCATCTGGCTTCACCGCACCAAAATTATGCAAAATGGAGTTCACGAGTATTGCTCCGGATTCGCCGACACAGATGGTAAATCCATCCTTCTTAGAATTGACTCGCCATGCTTCTTTAAATTGGGCCTCCCGAACTTTGGCAACGGGCACAAGTGACACTTCCGAATCGCCGTGGACTATCTGACAAAAAATTTCTCCATTAACATCGAACGCTCCGAGCAACAGATACATGTGGCTCTGCGCAATACTAGGACGATGGGAGGGACTTTTCCGAGAGACATTCCCGACAGGACTTCTTCAACACTCGATACGTGGATTGTCCCGCCAATTCCCGCTGCCGAATCACGCAGGGCGGCGAGCATACGTCCCGGTTCGCTCGCAATTTCTTGGCCAGGGGTACCAGGATCCAGTCCAAGCAACGCACGCGCAATACTGATCGTTATATCAATGCAGTGTGCAGGGCATTTACTTGCTTCGCCGATTCCAAGAAATGGAGGTGTTACGCCTTCAGAACTTGTTACTGTAGACGGGTGATAGTTCGCGAGCTTGCGCGATGACTCCAATGCACAGCACAATCGTTGCGGTAAAGATTGTGAAGATGAGAGCGCCGCACCTAACAAGCAGCTTACGAAGCTCATAACATCCACCGCCGGGCTTTCGGCCTTCAGATGACGGGCGGATTACAACCAGCGCCACTAGTATTGCGGCGTCCATGAGCGATGTTAGCCAGGGGGAGGTCGACAGAAAACCGAAGCAACCGCAAGCCGTCGCTCCGGCAATACTCGCCCTCAATGACAAACAAAGAAAAATGCCAAAGCAAACAAGCGTGCATAGCCACGCTAAGTATGGAAGTACGCCCACGAGCAACCACGCACCCAAGATCCATTCAGCAACCACGCCCACTTCCGGCACCCAGAGCGGCATGCCGAAGTACGTCGGGGTTTGAACGTCCGGACTCCACAGTGCGTAAGTTTTCATTGCCGCTGCGAAGAGCAAAATAATCGCAATGACAATTCGTAGCGTGCGGAACCCAGACGCCTCCCCTACGACGCGCTCCAGCGGCTCAACTAAAATGCGCATGAAGCGCTGGCAACGTGATGTGAAAAGATTGGCTGCAAAACGCCGAAAAGCCATGGCACCCACCTCTCATTCGAACCAGGGGGGTCAGCACATTACCCCGTTGTATACCGGGGGGGGGGCGCAATGGTCAAGCAGGTAGTTGAAAAATCGGCCAAAGTAATTCCATGCCAATCACACACGTCGACCGAAAAATCCTTCAAATTCGTGTCGGTCGTTTGGAAACCAGCCGCCTCCGCGCTGTCGGTTTTCACGCCCTCCGCCGTCAACGATCTTATTGAATTGTGGGCAATGCCCGCCCTCTACACGATTGCGCACCGATGGCGAGAGCGCGTGTCTTGCGCAGAACGAATGGTGGAACAGCGCCCCATTTGGAAACAGCGAACAGGCCCCGATTTCCGAAAATCCCAGGAATTTAGTGTCACCCCAGCGCGAAATGGGCTTTGTTCTCCAGCCTCTAACGCGGGCACCTAAGGCTTCGTCACGACTCGCGCGGCAATTCCTGTTGCGGATAATAAGTGAACGTTCCCTGGCGCATGAATTGCCAGTTCTTCGGCCCTGGGACCGGTGCCGCTAATTTTCAGCCCACCATCGTGATCAACGGCGATATCGAGCACCTGATCGTGCAAGTGAATTCTCGTAATTGTCAGCTCTGGCCAATCCTTTGGGAGTTGGGGCGAAATGGCAAAGCCATCGTACGTAGGTTGAAAGCCCAAGAAGCCGTAGAGCATGACTTGCGGCGTAAGGACGCTTTCGATGAACTCGTGGTCCAAGCCCAGGCCACCGGCTACGTTGCCGCCCTGCAATGTTCCGCGTGCAGGATCCTTGCCATAGTACGCGCGATAGCCTCCTTCTCGTTGTGTATCGTCGAACCACGTCGCAATCTCTTTCAAGCGCGCTGCCGCATCATCGGGCCCGGCCGTTTTCAGCCGGGCCATGAGATCGTAGTACGACCAGCCCAGCACCGCGCCGCCGTCTTGAACTTGCGCACCCCACGGGATGCTTTCTGGGTTCGACCAACCCCAGAAATAATAGTCGATATTTCTCCGCGTCGTCGTTCGGGGTGCAAAGCGCCAATGGTAAATGTCGCTGCCGGTCGAGGTGTCGCCCTGCACCTTTCGCTCGCCACTTAACCACGAGTGGATTGACCGCGCTTGCTCGGGGGTGGTGATGCCAAACACCACCGCTTCATCGTTGAGAAAGGTGAAGCCGTAATCGTGCAACTGGCCGTCGAGATCGACGGTTCCAAACCGGCCGGTCACGGGATTCCAAAACCGCGTATCAAAATGCTTTTTCACTTCGGCGGCGAATTCTCGCAGATCCTTCGGATCGAAGGCGCCTGCCGTAGGAAGTTTCCACTCCGGGTGCGCGGCAATAAGTGCCTCTAAGTCCGCCAGCTTCAACAGTGTGTCGTAGTAATAAACGGTCGCCAACGCGTCTTCGCCACCGAATGGCAGAATGTCCCAATAGTTGCTGCCGATGCCTTCCCCGGAAATGACCTGCTTTGTGCCGTCGACCCAACGCACACCGCTTCGCCCTTCGTGCCCGGGCCACGTTGTGTAAATGCACCTCTTCGTTCGCGTCTGAAATTCGCGATCGACGAAACGCATCGCCAAACGAATGCGTTCAATTTGGCTACGCAAAAACTTCACATCGCGCGTCCAAAAGAAATAGTCGTGACAGCCCCTAATGTAGTTGAGGTTGTTGACGTTTTGCCGCGTGTCGCAAGCAGTGTGAAACGATTTGATGACGACTTTCCCCGGATCGGCGTTCTCGAAGCCGATGCGGAGCTTTGTGATATCGCCTTGCCAGCCAGGCTGACCGTACATGCGAATCATCGAACGCGTCTCGCGTGGATTGCGAAATTCGGAGTCCGCCGGCGCGCTGAACACGACGCGCCGATCGCTGTCGAATTCTGGTCGGACTTTGGTCGTCCACTCGATATAGCATGTTGCTTGCTCCAAGCCGGAAGCCCACCAATTTAGCCGCAGCCAAGGTGCGCACGCCGCATTAATCGCAAACGCGGGCGGCTGCAGTGTTACAACGCGATCCGTGGTTTCGATCTGCCAGCCGCGATCATTGACGCCCTTGTCGAGAGCGCCCTTCAACTGCCATCCTTCAGGCGTGGCCGGCGGCGACTTCGTAACCCGCCACTCCGATCGGACGAAAGTGCCAACCGATGCCACCGGCCTGCATCCATGTTGGGAACGGCCAGCCCTCAGCGTGCGCGGGACCGTCGTGCTGCTGGGTGGCGACGTATCCGTCGGCATCAATCTGGCGCGACGCCAAGGCTCGTTCCCAGCGCTGGCGCATCCTGTTGAGTTGTTCTCCGGTACCGATAGCCGGCCACAGCGTCGCGTTCGGCAGCCACTCGTCCCAAAGCGGAATTTGCGGGCCTGCTGGTTCGTAGTGCAACCAGAAAAGTTGCCGCAGCGAGTTCATCTCGGGCGCATGGCCAGAAACGATAAATCGCGGAAAGTCGTCCGGAACCGCGGCAGTTGCCGCCGCAGTCATCAAGGCAAATGCGAAGGTAGTGATGCACCGCACGTAAAAAGCTCGAAGTTGATCGTCATCGCTGGTCAAATCAATGGTCCTCTCCAATCGTTTTCCAAGTTCTCTTAGATTGATATTCCATTCGCCGCATAACAGATTCTAAGTATACTCGCGAACATGAGTGCGCGATTGCCCCCCGATCTGCCCGTTGCTGAAGTCCTTTCGCAAGCCATCGTTGCATCGCGTGCGGGCGTCGTCGTCGTTACTGCGCCGCCCGGTTCCGGCAAAACGATGCTCGTGCCCGCCGCCATCTTGGACGATCTGCCGAGTGACCAAAAGCTCGTCCTCATCCAACCGCGCCGGATGGCGGCACGAGCCGTCGCACGAAGGATTGCTGAACTGCGTGGCGCACGGGTCGGCGACGAAGTTGGCTATCAGGTTCGGTTCGACGCTCAAGTGACTCGCGTCACGCGACTTGTCGTCGCAACGACCGGAATTCTATTGCGGCGGCTGCTAGATGACATTGTACTCGAAGGAGTCGGCGCCGTCGTGCTCGATGAGTTCCATGAGCGCACGATCGAAATGGACATGGTACTGGGTCTTCTCGTCCGCATTCGTCAAATGCTACGGCCTGATTTGCGAATTGTCGTGATGAGCGCCACGCTTGCGACCGAGCCTGTTTCTCAACTCCTGGGTGGTTGCCCCATCATTCACGCCGAGGGGCGCCGTTTTCCCGTGCAGATTCGCTACCAGCGGCGCGGGCAGCAGCGATATCTCGAAGATCGCGTTGCCTCGCAGCTCCCCTACGCACTGCAGGAAACGACGGGACACGTGCTCGTGTTTTTACCCGGTGTTGGCGAAATTGTTCGGTGTCGGAACTCACTCACACCGTTGGCGGAGCGCGGGGGTCATGCCCTCTTGCCGCTCTACGGTGATCTTTCGGCTGATCAGCAGGATCAAGTGCTGAATGACATCGGCCGGCGAAAAATCATTCTCTCCACCAACGTGGCGGAAACGTCGCTGACGATCGAGGGCGTCACCGCCGTAATCGATTCGGGACAGGCACGACAGATGCATGTTTCGAGCGCGACTGGTTTGCCACGCCTGGAGTTGGTTCCCATTTCGCAAGCGTCAGCCGACCAACGTGCGGGCCGAGCCGGTCGGACGGCTCCCGGCATCTGCTGGCGCCTTTGGGAGGAGTCCTCTCACAAATCGAGGCCGGTCGCCGAAACGCCCGAGGTGCAGCGGGGCGATCTGGCCGAACCGGTTTTGCAGCTGCTGGCACTTGGCGAGCAGGAGGCTTTTCCCTGGCTTGATCCACCGCCAGCCGAAGCCGTTGAACATGCACACCGGCTGCTTTCGCTACTCGGTGCAATCGATGACCACCGACAAATCACTCCTTTGGGTCAAACGCTGGCCGCGGTACCAGCTCATCCGCGCTTGGCACGGCTGCTGCTTGCCGGCGCCGAGCGGGGTGTGCTGCGGGAAACATCGATTGCCGCTGCGCTGCTTTCCGAGCGCGATCCCTTTCGTTCAGCGGAGCGCACTCGCGGCGGGCCACGAGAATATGGACAGGTTCGCAATCGCTCGGATATTGTGGACCGTGTGGTTGCGATTCAAGCCTTTCATGCCGGTACTTCGGTCGGCGATCCCAACCTCGAAATTCATCCGGGCACCGCCCACCACGTGTTGCGCTGCTGAGCAGTTGTATCATCTGGCGGATTTTCCACGGGCGCCACGTGCCGACCACCCAGATGAAGCATTGATGCACGCGCTGCTGGATGCTTTTCCTGACCGTCTCGCCAAACTTCGCACTGGCACACAGGATCGGGCTCTTCTTGTCGGTGGCCGCGGAGTGCGGATTGACGCCAGCTCACGGGTCCGCGGCGAACCGCTGTTTCTGGCGATCGACATCAACGACGTGGGCGGGGAAGCTAGAGCACGACTTGTTTCGGCTGTCGATCGGGAGTGGCTTCCCGACGAGACATTGCAACTCCGCGAAGAGCTTTTCTTCAATCCGACCAAAGGCCAAGTCGAAGCCCGCCAGCGAATGTATTGGGTTGACCTGATGTTGGAGGAAACCCCGATCGCCATCACCGACAAAGCTGCCGCAGCCGATCTGCTTGCCCAACAAGCACGACAACAGCTCGACCGGTTATTGCCGCCGGCGGACACAACTACTGGACGTTTTCTAGCCCGCGTGCGCTGGCTTGCAGACGTGATGCCCGATCTGCAATTGCCGCGTTTCGATGACGCCGATCTGCATCAACTGCTTCCGGAAATTTGCTTCGGACTTCGATCGCTCGATGAAGTTTGCGCCGCCGATTGGCTGGCGGTCTTTCAAAGCAAGGTGGGATATGATCGCCTGGTAGAAATCGATCGGTTGGCGCCGGCCGAACTGGAATTACCAAACGGCAACCGGCATTCGATTGCTTACGAGATTGGTAATCCCCCGGTGCTGGCGGTGCGGATTCAGGAAATGTTCGGCGTGCGGGAAACGCCGCGCATCGCCGGAGGCCGCATGCCCCTGCTGCTCCACCTGCTTGGTCCGAATTCTCGGCCGCAGCAAGTCACCGCTGACCTCGCCAGCTTTTGGCAGAACGGATACCCAGAAGTGAAGAAAGAGCTGCGGAGGCGCTACCCGAAGCACGCCTGGCCGGATGACCCGCTCGCCGCCCAAGCGACACGCTCGGGACTGAAACGCGACGCGAAATAGTCTTCGCAACTGTGCTACAGTTCGACCTCGTCGCCATAATACGGCATTTCAGACGCGAGGTCGAACCGCGACTTCAATTGCTCGTGTAGGGTTGTTCGCGGTCCATCTTCGCCGTGGGTCAAGAATATCCGCGGCTTCGTATGTTGAAACGGCGCCGTCCAATTCAATAAGCCCGACTGGCCTGCATGGGCCGAAAACCCGCCTAGCGTATGAACCTTGGCGCGTACTGGCACGTCGTGGCCGAAGATGGACACAAATTTCGCGCCGTCCACGAGCCGGCGCCCCAAGGCGCCGCGCCCCTGGTAACCCACGATCAGGACCTGGACATTCGGATCTGGAAGGTTGTGTTTTAAGTGATGCAATATCCGCCCGCCGGTGCACATGCCGCTTGCAGCAATGATCACCATGGCGCCCCGCGCTTCGTTCAATTGCTTCGACTCGTCTACGGAGGGAGTGTAAACGACTCCGTGGAAACTCAATGGCTTCATGTGTTGTCGGATGAGTTCTGTCGCTCGTTGATCATACACATCGGTGTAGCGCGCGTACAAATCGGTGACTGAGGTTGCCATCGGACTGTCGACGTACACGGGTAACGGTTTCAATCGGCCCGCTCGAATAAACTCGCCAATGTGATACAACAGGTCTTGCGTGCGCCCGACGGCAAACGCCGGGATGATAATCTTGCTACTCGTGGCATGCGCGCTTTGAAGAATGGATAGCAGCTCGTCGCGTGTCTCGTCCATCGATCGATGGTCACGATCCCCATATGTTGATTCGAGCAGCACGACGTCGGCAGGGGTCGGCGTTGTCGGATCCCGCAGGATCGGTGCGCCCGCCGGCCCCACGTCGCCGGAAAACACGATCGTCAACGACTGGCTGCCGTCGTCAACGACCATCTGCACGCTGGCAGCCCCCAGGATGTGGCCCGCGTCGAGCAATTTGATCGTGATTCCCGCGGCGATGGTCGTTTCCTGTTCGTACTTTACGGTCGTCAATCGGTGCAATGTCCGCTCAACATCCTCTTCGCTGTACAGCGGCTCGTGATGGTTTGCGTTGCCGTGAGAGTGCCGCAGGAACCGAGCGTAATCTTCGGCCTGTAGCCGAGCCGAATCGCGAAGAATGATTTCTGTTACATCCGCGGTCGGCGCCGTGCAATGAATCGCGCCCCGATAGCCACTCTTAACGAGCATGGGCAAGCGGCCACAGTGGTCGAGGTGAGCGTGCGTGAGAACAGCGGCATCAAGCTTGGGCAAGTCGGGTGGCGCCATCTGGCGGTTGTGCTCGTCGGCCACCCGTTCGCCTTGGTGCATGCCCATGTCGACCATCACCCGCGCTCGGTCGCTGGTCACGACGTAACATGAGCCAGTCACCTCGCCGGCAGCGCCAAAAAGCTCAGCTTGATCATTGAGATGTTCGGCTAGTTCCAGCGTGAAGTTGAGCGGCAAGGAGGCGATCGAGCAGAGGTGCAACGCGGTCGGCAATCTGTGCCGCCCACAATGCAGCAATCGCCCCTGCAAACACGTCCATCGTGTAATGGGCCCGCAGGGAAATTATTGTGGCAATCTCAAAAAACGCAAACACGATGCCAATGTACAGCCAAATGGGCCGGTGCAAGCGCGCTAGCTGCGTCGCTCCAAAGACGGCGATTGCTGTGTGGCCGGAAAAGAAGAAATCGTTAGCAACTTGATACGTGACCAGCAGCGACGGAACACCCGGATACCGCCAGATCATGCCCTCCGGCGCAGGCAGCACGCACAGTGCTTGTGTTATTTGCCGTAGTGCAAAGACGAGCAGCAGCCCCAGAAACGGACGCATCGTCGTACCAAAAACGGAAGCGCCGATCAACCAAATACCAAGCGCATCAATGACGGCTGAGCTGGAAATGAGCAGTGCGTCGGCACATCGAGGATGCTCGTGAAGCCAGGCATTGATGGGCCGTGTGACTCGAAACAAGCCATCGCCGCGGGAAATCATCGCACCCGCGAATTCATCGTGAAGCCCGATAGGCCGGGCGCCGATGAACGATTGCGTTAAGAACCACAAACCCAAGCCGGCAACGATGATGAGTGACCGCGCGATCCGCAGCTTGCGGTCGTCCCGGGTCACCTTGGTTTCAGTCCGTGGCAAGTTGCATTACGCCAGGATTTCGCGAATCACGTTGCCGCCATCGACGCTGGTAAGCCGATCGTCGAGCCCTTGGAATTTTACGGTAAACGCTTCCGAATTGATACCTAGCCGGTTCAGCATCGTGGCGTGCAGGTCGTGGATGGTATGCACTTTGTCGATGGCTGCATAGCCCAGATCATCGGAGGCGCCATGAACCATGCCGCCGCGAACGCCGGCGCCGGCCAGCCACACCGACATGGTTTTATTGTGGTGGTCGCGGCCGCTGCCGCCCTGCGACATCGGCGTGCGGGCAAATTCGCCCGCCCACACGATGAGCGTTTCGTCCAGCATGCCGCGCTGCTTGAGGTCGACGATCAGCGCCATACACGCACGATCGATTTCCTCGGCTTTGTACGCAATGCCTTGCTTAACGTCCGAGTGGTGGTCCCAATCCTTGTGATAGAGTTGAATGAAGCGCACGCCGCGTTCCGCCAACCGCCGCGCGAGCAAGCAGTTGCTGGCGAAAGAGCCGTCGCCCGGTTGGCAACCGTACAATTCCAGCGTTTTCGGGCCTTCGTCTGAGAGATCCATGAGTTCCGGCACGCTGGCCTGCATTTGATAGGCCATTTCGTACTGAGCGATCCGGGTGGCGATTTCCGGATCGTCGACGACCGAATTGTGCTCGCGGTTGAGTGCGTTGATCGCGGCAATATCCGAGCCCTGCTGCTGGCGCGAAACTCCACCTGGATTGCTAAGATACAGCACAGGATCGCCCTGGCTGCGCAGCTCCACGCCTTGGTAGCGGCTTGGTAAAAAGCCGCTGCTCCACTGCCGCGCGGCGATGGGTTGATTTTGACCGCCCTTCCCCAACGAAATCAGCACCACGAAGCCGGGCAAATCGGCCCCTTCGCTACCGAGTCCGTACGTCGTCCACGAGCCCATGCTGGGCCGTCCCACGATCTGCGAACCGGTGTTCATGAACATGTGCGCCGGATCGTGATTGATCGCATCGGTCGTCATCGAGCGAATCAGGCAGATGTCGTCGATCACCGAACCGATGTGGGGGAATAAGGAACAGATCTCGGTTTGGTTGCTTCCGAATTTGGAAAACGGGTGCTGCGGCGCAAAGCAAATCAGCTTTTGCCCCTGCAATTGGGCGAGCATCTGCCCCTTGGTCATACTTTCGGGCATCGGCTGGCCATCCAGCTCCGCCAGTTTCGGCTTGGGATCAAAGGTCTCCAAGTGCGATGGTCCCCCCGCCATCCCGAGCCAGATCACGCGTTTGGCGCACTGTGGCAGCGGCAAAGAATTGAGCACGCCCTTCAACGGTTTCGGCCCGGAAGAGGAAGAAGTCGCCCAACATGTCCCCGCCAGCAGGTTCGTGAGGGCGAGTGCTCCTAGGCCCTGCGTGCTGCGTCCCAAAAAGGCGCGCCGCGTAAACTGTTGAGCTCGAAATTGTTGCAGCTCGGATCGAATATCCATGGATTCACCTCGCACGTTTACGACCGAGTGATCGTTTCGTGTAAATTCAACAACACACGCGCCACATGCGTCCAAGCGGCCAACTCTGTTTTGTCGAGTTGGACTGGCACGGGCGTCAAGCCGGTTTTCAGCAGGGCGTCTGCCGCCGAAGTGTCGGCGTGGTATTCCTTCAATCGGCCGTCAATGAGCGTCCGCATCGTTTGCAATTCAGTCGCCGTTGGGTCGCGCTGCAACGCCTGCTGCCACGCCCACACAATGCGCTCATCGGTTGAGCCATTGCACTCTTCCAAGATTCGAGCGGCAAACGCTCGGGCAGCCTCCACGTAAGTTGGATCGTTGAGCAACACAAGCGCCTGCTGCGGAATGTTCGACCGCACACGCTCGGCCGTGCACGCCTCGCGACTCGGCGCATCGAACGCCAACAGGGACGGATGAGGGAAAGAGCGCTGCCGCCACACGTAGATGCCACGCCGATATTCGGGCTCACCCGTGTCCGCCACATACTTCCGCGGCGGGAAATTCAAATTGTCCCAATACCCTTCCGGCTGATAGGGCTTCACGCTGCGCCCGCCGATCGTAGGGGAAAGCAGTCCCGCAATATCGAGGGCATTGTCGCGCACCAACTCAGCGTCTAACCGAAAACAACTTTGCCGGGCATCGTATCGGTTGGCAGGGTCCGCCGCCGCCAACTGCGGGGTCGATGTGGAGACTTGGCGATACGTTTGGCTGGTAACAATGGTGTGCACCATGTGCTGCATGTCCCAGCCGCTGTCCATGAATTCGCACGCCAACCAATCCAGCAATTCCGGGTTCACAGGCGGTTCCCCCTGCCCTCCAAGATCATCGAGCACGCGGCTCAGCCCGACGCCGAAGAACTGCTGCCACAACCGGTTCATCACGGTTCGCGCGGTGAGCGGGTTTTGACGGGACACCAGCCAATTCGCCAGGTCCAACCGCGTTAACTCGCGGCCTTCGACCTTAGGATGCGGCAGAAAATTTGGGAGCGCCGGATGCACCACCGGACCGCTCTCATCCATGAAGTTACCCCGCGGCAAGATCCGCACCACGCGCTCGTGCTCGGCGTGGACCGACACCAGCACTTTCGGCAGCGAATCGTAATAGTCCTTCCGCGCGTGTTCCGCCTTGGTGAACGCTTCGTGCTCCGCGGCGGCCACGCTCGTCGCCTTGGTGCGGAAATACGTTTGCAACTCCTGATTTTCTCCCGGCTTACGCTTGTCCGCATCCGCCTTTGCAATCTGCGCCACGTGCTCGGCCGCCTTCTTGTCTGCGTCTGCGGCCTTTGACTGCGGCTCGAGTTCCGGCAGCACGACCTTTTGACTGGCTACGTCGGCTTCCCACTTTTTCTGAGCGGCATCCAGCGCCTTGGTCGCGTCAGCCAACTGCGCATCGAGTTTCGCGAGCTGCTTCTTCTGCTCCGGCGAGGTGACAAGCATCCCTTCTTCACGTCGCCCAATGATTGGTTCCTGAATATCGGCAAAGAACGCCCCTAGCGAATAGAAGTCGCGCGAGGTAAACGGATCGAACTTATGATCGTGGCATTGTGCGCACCCCGTGGTTAAACCCAGCCACACCGCCCCGATCGCGCGCACCCGGTCCGTCAACATGCGGGCCTCGTAGTCCTTCGGCTGCGCCCCGCCTTCTTCCGTCGATAGCAGCAATCGATTGAACGCCGACCCAACACGCGTCTCCTGGTTTGCGTCAGGCAGTAAATCGCCGGCCAACTGCTCGCGCGTAAACCGATCGAACCGCTTATTGTCGTTGAACGACTTGATGACCCAATCGCGATAGGGCCACACGTTCATAGGATTATCGCTGTGGTAACCGATGGTGTCGGCGAAGCGCACCACATCCAGCCAGGGAAGCGCCATTCGCTCACCGTAGTGCGGATTCTTCATCACGCGGTTGACCAGCTTTTCATAAGCGTCGGGGTCGCCATCGTTCACAAACGCCGTCACTTCCTGCGGCGTCGGCGGCAACCCCAGCAGGTCGAAGTACAACCGGCGGATTAGCGTGCGACGATCCGCTTCCGGCGAAGGATGCAGGTCAAGTTCGGTCAGCCGCTTGCGGACCAGAAAATCAACGCCATTCTGCCCCGCCGGCACTTGGGCCTTCACCGGCGGCTCGAAGGACCAGTGCAATTGATACTTTGCCTCTTGGGCAATCCATTGCTTGAGGATCTCTTTCTGTCGCTGGGTGAGCGACTTGTGAGAATCCGGCGGCGGCATCCTTTCATCGGCATCGGTCGAAAAGATCCGGCGCACAACTTCGCTCTCATCCGGTTTGCCGGGCACAATCGGCGTGGCGCCGGAGTCCGCGGCCTTGGTCGCCAAGTCGCGAACGTCCAAACGCATGTCCGCTTCGCGGGCGTTCTTGTCCGGACCGTGGCAGTGGAAACAGTTGTCCGAGAGAATCGGCTGTACATCGCGATTGAATCCGATCTTCGCCGGAATCGGCACATCCGCAGCCTGCGTAATGTTGGTGCCGAATACAAGAGTCAGCCAACAGCCGACGAACAGCAATCTAGCCATCAAGCGAACCATGTGAGAATCACGAGGGTGGATTCGTGGTGCGATGTTGCATCAAGCACCGGTGGGAGGCTCGTGGGCCTTCCTTTTACGATACCAATAAATGCCGCTCGTGTCTCGGGCTTCGATTTCGCCGCCGATTTGCACCGAGCAAATTTGCAAAGAATCCGTCGGCGGGAGATTTCGCCGACATCGCCCAAAGTCACTGTACACAACGCTTTCGCGTCGGTCGACAGGCCATGACCGACAACAGCGCAGATAAGGTCCTGGAAATAACGCGAAAGAAATTAATTTCCCGACGACAACCCGATTCGCCCCAGATGTGGTGCAAGTTCGCTTCGATTTCACCGCGTCGACCGCGAACGCCTTGGCAAAGAGACCTGCCGCCGTGCACTCGAAACCTCGCGTCAGCTCGGTTGGCGCCACGATCTGTTTGTCAACGGCTTGCAGACTGGTCGCATGCAGATGATCGGCGTCGTTGCCGATGACAATGCCCCTAAAACAAGCAAAGTACCCGCGCGGATCGCTAGACGAGACCCTTCATAACAATTGAAAGGTCTCGTTGCGATCACTGTCACGAAGCGGAGTGTTATTTACTGGACGGCTTCGATTGGCCGGTACTCGGCGTCGTTGGACCGCTGCCGAACAAATCTTGAGAGTCCGTAGTCGAGCCCGAGCTGCCCGATGTACCACTCGCGCTGCTTGAAGTGCCAGAGTTCCCAGACGAATTTGAGCTGCCGGACGTGCCCGTATTGCCTGGCGTGCTCGTGCTGCCTTCTGACGGCGTTGCTTTCTGCTCCGGGCTTCCGAAACCCGGTGGTGGCGACGTTTCATTGTTGACCGACGGCCGAGCAGAGCTGCCGGGCGCGGTGCCGGTGTCCTGCGTTTGCATCATTTGCTGCCGCATCTGTTTCATGTGTTGTAGCTCGTCCTGCATCGATCGGACCTGCTGCTCCAACTGCGATATGCGTGCGGCCAGGTCGCCACTCACTGACGCGGTGGGATTTTCGTCGCCGCGATAGCCAACATGGTATGCCTCGCGCACCGGTTCCATGGTCACCTGTATTTGCCGCTCACCGCCTTCGTGCCAGATCGTCAGCATTGCGGTCTGGCCGACGGGAATTGCTCGGATCATGCGTGCCGCTTCGATCGGCGACATGGCGCCGTGACCATTCACTTGCAAAATGGCATCGCCCGCTTGCAGTCCAGCACGATCCGCTGCACTGCCGCTTGTGACCCGCGCAATTTGGACGCCAGGACCCGCGCTCTCAATGAGCCACACCCCCAGTTGCCCACGTTGCTGCGCAGTTGCCCCTCGCCTGCGAATGATTGGCGCCCTGCTGTCCGCCAGGAGACATCGCCCGACCTTGTTGCATGCTTGGCGCTGGCATCGGGCGATTGCTATCGACAGCAGACGAATTGTCATAAATGTGTTGCGTCGGACCATTGTTCTGCTCCACGTTCCCGAGCCCACTTGTTTCCAGGCTAGTGCCAGCGTCATTGGTTGTGCCGGGCTGCTGGTTTTGGTTGTTTGATGGCGAATTCGGCGTTGCCGCGTGCTGGTCTTGCAAACCTGCTTGTTGGCTGGCTGGCGACGATGACGCTGAGGGTTGACTACCATTCGTCGTCGCCTGCTGGCCTTCGGCAAGCAGACTTACGGCAATTGAAACCAAACACCATCCAAGATGCATTGCAATCTTCATCGGTGACTCCTTCTGGCCCGGCGGGCCGTTTGAAATGAGTTGGCAACGATTACATCTCCGTAACAAATTCAACGAAAAGCCGTTCGAGTTTTGCTGTCAGCACCGCAAAGCAGGTGCCAAGCATCGCAATTCGATTCCCTCGTCGCTGAGCCTCGCATTTACTGCTTGCTTTGAATGTCACCAACGTTCAAAAAGAAAGTTGGTTGATCATCAACCGCCCGCGGTTGATTACTTCGCAACCAGACCGGCAGCTTGACGTCCTGATAGCAGTTAACCGAACCTATGCATCTCACTTCTGGACAGAACAATACGGAGCCATTGCTTCGATCATTTCGCGGGTCGCAGCCTCGACGGCAGCCTGCCATCCCGCGGTGCTGTAGCGCGCAGCAAACTCGGGCCGCTCGTGGGCGAAGATGATACCGCGGGAATTGTTAATAATGGCCCCGAGTCCGCGCGTATCGAACGCGGCGGCGACGTCGGCCGCCGTGCCGCCTTGACTGCCGTAGCCGGGAACGAGAAACCACGTATGGGGCATATTCTGGCGAAGCTCAGTAAGCTGCGCGGGATAAGTGGCGCCAACGACGGCACCCACCACACCGTAACCGCATTCGCCAGCCGTCGCAGAGGCAAGCCCCTCGACATGCTCGGCCACGTGCTGATAAACGGTGCGGCCGTCGCACTTGAGATCCTGCAACAGTCCGCCGCCAGGGTTCGATGTTTTCACCAACACAAAGATGCCGGCACCACGCTCGCGAGCCACGTCGACGAACGGCGTGAGGCTATCGTCGCCCAAATAGGGACTCACGGTGAGGGCGTCGGCATGCCATGCGCCTTTCTCGCGGCCCAAGTAACCGCGAGCGTAGGCTTCGGCCGTGCTGCCGATGTCGTTGCGTTTCGCATCGACGATTACAAGCAGACCGCGCGATTGGGCGTGCGCAATCACCTGCTCCATCGCGGCGATCCCAGGTGGGCCGAGCTCTTCGAAAAATGCCACTTGCACTTTAACGATCGGCACGAGTGAGGCGACCACGTCGCTCACCCCGTTGCAGAACTCTAAGTAACCATCGGCTACCGCAGCCGCCGATTGGTCACCACGCCGCAACACCCCGGCGGGGAGATTCTTCGCGCGTGGATCGAGCCCGACGCAAACGGGGTTTCCCCTGCGGTGAACGGCATCCGCCAATTGATCGGTAAAGTGATTCACAATGTAAGCTTTCTGATGTTCTCACGCCGCATTGTAGGGATGAAAACGCGCAACTAACAGTCGCTCCAGGGCCTTCGCCAGCGCGGTATCGACACCAGTAAGCGTGGTGCTGCTGGTTCGCTGTAAGCCAGACGGACAGGTGCGCAAAATTCCCCACCAGGTTTTTGCGCAGCTTGTCGCGAATTTGAGACAGCCAATTGGACATGAAGAATATCAACTGTCGCAGAGTAGCAGCGGCGCGTGACGTCATGTTGGAATTCCCTACGCATTGAAACTCTCAGCAATGCGACAGCGCGATGTTGGGCTTGGCCACTAATTTCCAGCCTCTTATGCCTTAAAAGTTCCGCCCTAAACCTAGATCGCCAAAGCTCGAATGCGCGGAATTTTGGAGCGGAGAACGAGTGTAACAAGTAGGGCGCGGATTACTAGATGCGATTTTCGGCCACCCCGAGAGCGTTCTGTGTAAGCTTTTCTGCTGGGAAATGGGTTCTGCGAGCGACCGCAAAGAGCGGGCATCAAGAACACTTGCAGCGGCGGTTGCATCGGGCCCCGATGCTCTATTCCTAAATGTATGGCACAGCGAAGATCGCTGCGGTCGATGTGACCGACGCAGTTTTGCGTCTCCCAGCGTCAGTTAAAATTTCGGCCCCATCACACGTGCCGGCCGAGAGTGGCTACGGCGATCGGTCGTTCCGAATCAGGCCCGGTTATGCGTGAGTCGGCAATAGTGTTCGCGTCAAATTGGAATTAATCGTCATCCTAATTGTCGGTGGCAGTTTTCTTGATGGAATGGCCGGTCTTCAACCCGGCAACGAATACCACCAGCGCCACAGCGCCCAAGAAAAACAAAGTATCACCGGGTACACGCATCCAGCGGAGATTCTGCATCAGGGGCGTCTGGAGGAATTCGCCGCTGCGTGCGAACCAGTAACCGCGGTCGACTGACGCCCAGGTTTGCATCAAGCCGACCGGCAGCAGGCTCAACAGGCACATCGCCATCAGTCCGCCGTTGAGGGCCCAAAACGAAAATCGCAGCAAGCCATCTTTCCATTCCGCCGCTGGAAGCAAGACTCGTAAACATAGCAGCATCAGGCCGATGCCGAGCATTCCATACACGCCGAACAAGGCGGCATGCCCGTGCAGCGGCGTCGTGTTGAGGCCTTGCATGTAGTAGAGCGCGATCGGCGGGTTGATCATGAAGCCGAACAGGCCGGCGCCCACCATGTTCCAAAACGCCACGGCCACAAAGAAATAAATCGGCCACTTGTAGCGTTGAACCCAGCTCGACGAGTGCGACCGCCGCAGGTCTTCCACGGCATCGAAACCGACCAGCACCAGCGGCACGACTTCGAGCGCGCTGAAGACCGAGCCCCAGGCCAGGGCGACCGTGGGCGTGCCGGCGAAATAAAGGTGATGGCAGGTGCCGATAATGCCGCCCGAGAGAAAGATCGTCGCCGACAGCAGGGCCGCGGCCGCAGCGACACCCGGCCGAATCAGCTTCAGCCGCATGAATACAAACGCGATGACCGTCGTGGCGAAGACTTCAAAGAATCCCTCGACCCACAGATGCACGACCCACCATCGCCAATACTCGACAATCGTGAGATGCGTGTGATGGCCCCAAGTCAGGCCGGCGCCGTAGAACAAAGCAATCGCTCCGGTGGCGACCGTGAGCAATGCCACGAGTTGTTTGGACTCCCCGTGTTTTTGAAGTGCCGGGCGGAGCGCGCGGATCATCAAGGCCAACCACAACAGCAGGCCGACAAAGAGCGCGATTTGCCACGCTCGCCCCAGGTCGACGTATTCATATCCTTGATGGCCGAGATAAAATGACGTGGCATCCGACATTTTGTTCTGAATGCTGAGCCATTCGCCGGCCAACGAGCCGACCACCACGACGAGCAGAGCTAGAAACAGGACGTTCACGCCAAATCGCTGCCCGGCGGGTTCTTGCTCGCTCACGAGCGGTCCGATGAACAAACCGGCGGCCAGCCAAGCAGTTGCAATCCAAAACAAGCCCAGTTGAATGTGCCACGTGCGGGCGACGGAGTAGGGAAGCCACTTAGAGAGCGGAAATCCGTAGAACCCGTTTCCTTCCACGCCGTAGTGCGCCGTCACGACGCCCATCAGCATTTGCACGAGGATCAACGCAGCGACGACCCAGAAGAATTTAATGGTCGCTTTTTGCGAAGGCGTCGCCGCCCAGGTTTGGAGCGGATCGCTCGTCGGGATTTGCGGCTCTTCTTCCTCGCTGCGGCGCGAGGCATACCACCAGGCCATCGCCGAGATTCCCGCCAGTAACATAATGATGCTCACGCCGGTCCAAACCACCGCTTCGCCCGTCGGCCGGTTCGCTACCAGCGGTTCGTACGGCCAGTTGTTCGTGTAGCTGATGTTGTCTCCCGGCCGATCGGTCACCGCCGCCCAGGAAGTCCAAAAGAAAAACGCCGCCAACTGGCGAAGTCGATTCGAGTCGGTCACGGCGCCGGCGGGAATGGCATAGTCGACTTGGCCTTTCGAAAAAACGTCGGAATAGTGGGCGAGATTGGCGCGAAACGCGTCGGCCCGCACGGGATCGATCGTGATTGTCCGCGTCGCCGGGTCGTACCTGTTGGTGCGTATGAGCTGCGCGAGCCGCCCGGTTAATTGGCCTTGTTGTTCGCCGGAGAGCTGGTCGAAGTTGGCGCCAAAGTCTGCCTGGGCCCAGCGATCGAGAATGAACATCGCTTCGCGGTGCAGCCAATCGGCGGTCCAATCGGGCGCTACGTAGCTGCCGTGGCCCCAGATCGAACCCAGCTCCATGCCGCCCATCGCTTGCCAGACATTTTGCCCAGCCTGAATTTCACCCTCATCAACGACGGTTTTGCCGTCGGTCGTCACCACCCGGTCGGCAAGCGGCGGCGATTCCTGATAGATGCGCGAGCCGATCCAACTCAACACGGCAAACGAAACCACCATCACCGCCGCAAACAGCATCCAGAGCCGCTTCATGTCAATGCCCACCTTTGCAACTAGTAAGAACCGGCCGCCGAATGCCGCACTCGGCCCGGCGCAATGAACCGCTGGATCGCCCGCTACACACGCTTGGAAAATAACAAGATCGTCAGCAAGAGCGAGGAATCCTCTTCGGCACGTAGTGAATGTGGTTCCGATCCGATTACGTAAACGAGCTCACCGGCTGCAAGTTCAGTCGCGGAGCCCCCGGCTCGTACCTGAACTTTGCCTTCCAAACACTGCAGCGTAATTTCGCCGGGAACGTCATGCGGCGGGATTTCTTTACCCGCTGGCAGGACGAGGCGGATTACTTCGATCGAATCGGTTTTGACCAGCGTCGTCGTTTGTGCGGTCAAGAATCGTTCGCCGAGCGGACGAACATCGATGCGCTCGACCGGTTTTGCATGCGAAAGCGCCATGTCATAAGTCTCCGCCAAGGATTCGATGCAATCAATCTTCCTGCCGCCAACTATACGCGCTTGATTTCTACATGTCAAGGTGTAGAATTAAGCAGCCACTTGAGGAGATCGACAATGTTGCCCAAGACAGCCGAGTACGCGCTGCGGGCCGTCGTTTGGTTGGCCCGCCCCGGCGATCAGACGGAGTCCGCGGATCGGCTGGCCGAGCACACCAAGGTGCCACGCCGTTATTTGCACACTGTGCTGCAGGAGTTGGTGCGCGCGAAGCTCGTGCGCTCGCAGCCGGGACCCGGCGGCGGATACGCGCTCGACCGAACTGCGCGGACAATCACGATTCTCGACGTCGTGAACGCCGTCGCGCCGCTGGAGCGGATTCGTCGCTGTCCGCTGGGTTTGCGTTCTCATACGCGGCTCTGCCCTTTGCACAAGGAGTTGGACGAAGTGTACGCCGCGACCGAAAAGGCGCTCGGGCGTGTGACCATTGCTCAGTTGGTCGATTCGACCAGCGAAATCGTTCCGCTATGTGAGGTGAAGCGATGACCGTGGAAGCTGCGCCCTGCCCCGGACCAGCCGTGGAAGGAATGCCCGGCCATTGGTTGTTGGCGCGAATGGGCAAACGCGCGTTGCGGCCCGGAGGCCTCGAATTGACGCGCCGTTTGCTCGGCGGGGCAGCCAGTGATACTACAGCTTGCCCAGCATCAACAGGGCCGTCAACAATATCAGGTTGACCAGCACCGCCCCCAGGCCGACATAGAGCCAGACAGCAGACCGCTTAAGCCAATCGACGCGACGCCGTTGCGGTTCACTCGCTCCGAACGCTCGCGACATTGCGTATCCGAATGCCACGGCCGTCAGGACGAGCTCGCCCGAGTAGTGGAACAAGATTCGGGGCAAGCCCGACACCGGGAAGAGCAATGCCAGGTGCTGACCGATATAGCCGGACGCGAAGAGCAATAGCGTCAGTCCCGCAATGTTCAGCTGAAAATTCCACTCACGTAGGTTGTCGTCGTTCATTTATTCTTCGGTTTCGCGTCGTTGACGATTCCAGCTCAACTACTCTCTTCGACCGTCTCATGTCCGGAACCAGGGGACGGGGGAATCCTTTTTGCCCATCGTGGAACCTTCGAGATTTGAGGTATTGGCTCGGTTGATCACAATTCTACTGCCTGCAGGAATACGCGAATAGCATTAAGCGCGAACCAGTGGCTTTTGCTGGTCGGCTATCAGCTCTTGGCTTTCGGCTGTCGGCCGATCAGAAGCTGGCGGGTACACTTATAGCAGACAGTGTACATATTTCTAGATATAATTTTTGGCCATGCGCTTAGGATTCGGGATGCAGGGGGCGGGATGTGGGGAGTTCGAGAATTGGCAAGCGTCCGCACTGGATCTCTAATGGCAGCGTATCCTCACCTATATGCTGGCGACTGAGGAGCAACTGTTGCCGGAGAACTGCTTCATCGGTCCTTCGTTGCAATCGTGGGGCAATTTGTTACGATAGTGGAGTGTATTGAATCATCGCGCGGATGCGGTGGTTTGGGGACAGGGCTAAGCGACATCGATCGACACACGGGACTGATAAGATGCAAAGGCATTCTACGGTTAAGCCTGCAGCGCTGGCGGCGCTATCCGGGGTTGTCATCGGCACCCTGGCGGCAACTGCTTCGGCAAGCATCGTCTACGACCGCACCGCGGCCGTGCGGTACGGCTACAGATACGCCAACTACGTCGTCAGCGATGGATATTTTTGGATCAACGGAAGCACAGCCAACTATTACGGCGCCGGGCAGCCAGTACCGGTGAATGTGCCAAACGAAGCCGGCGGTATTGGGGACGATTGTGCCCACTTCGTCTCCAGTGTTATTGGAACCCCGGGGGGCGGTTTGACCATCCCATCGCGCGCCGGCACCTACGGCGAACCCGGGGCGGCCAGGCTCGACGAATTGTTGGTCGGCAATTCATCAGGAGGGTACGGCAGTACGTATAAATATGGCGAGCTCGTTTCATCCGTCAGTCAACTGACCCCCGGCGATGTCATCGGCTACGACTGGAACGGTAACGGCGGCGGAAGTATGAGCGGGATTGACCATACCGTCGTCTATCTGGGGAACAGCGTAATCGCCGCCCACTCCACTTCCCACGATGGAGTAGCCTGGAACTGGGCCAACAGTAGCAGCACGATCACGTTCTTTATTCATATGACTGTCCCCGACAGCATCGTGCCGACAGCGCCGAGCAACGTTTCGCCGGCGGCGAACACGTCTGTTTCTAATCTCACGCCAATTCTCACCGCCAACGCCTTTAGCGATGGCGCGATCGGCAGCTCGCAAACGGCGGCCCAATGGCTTATCTATAACGGCAGCGCGATCGTGTATAACAGCGGCACGGATACCTCGCACCTGACCTCCATGATCGTGCCCACCGGCATGCTCAGCGTCGGAGCGACCTACACATGGAAAGTTCGCTACCAGGACAATTACGGCGGCTGGAGCAGCTATTCGACGCCGACGTCGCTCATCACGATCATCCCCGGCGACTACAACCACGACGGCGTCGTTGACACCGCCGACTATGTCGTGTGGCGCAAGGGCCTGGGCACGACCTACCAACCGAGCGACTACCAAGCTTGCGCGCAAACGTCGGCAACTCGATCGCCGGCGGCGCGGCGCTACTCTCCGCCCAGCCGCTTTCCGTCGCTGTGCCTGAACCATCCTCGGCGATCTGCCTTTCCGGTCTGCTGCTTCTTTTCACGTGGCGCAATGGGCGCGGCGAAGAACCCTTGGAGCAGCGAACTGCGTAGCACGGGTATCGACGATCAGAATAGCTTCCTTGTCTATCCCCGGTATTCAGCCGATTTGAAGCTGATGGGTACACTTATAGCAGGAAGTGTACGGATGCCTAGAAGCGATTCTTGTCCAGGTGCCGAGGATGCGGGATGCAGGGGGCGGGATGCGTGGAGGGCGAGAATTTGCAAAGCTGCCCGCTGGATTCTTTTTGGTAACCCTATTCTTGTCTCAGCGATTCGTCAGCGGACGCCCACGGGATCTTCAGATCGATTGGCCCGGCGAGATCGAGCGCAGCCAATGTGGGCGGCAGCGGGTCGCCGTGGTCCAGATAGGTTTCGACGATTGTCCTCGTCAGATGCTGCGCAAGCTCGGCCACCTCAACGAGACTTCGCCCTTCGACGACAAGGCCCGGAACATCCGGGCTGTTGCCGACGAAACCGCCCTCATCCAATGTGCGGAGAGGGGGACAGGCACATTTTGCTGCGAAGACTTCACAAAATGAGCCAGTCCCCGACGGTTCTAGGATAGGTTTTTAGACAACGGATAGGTTTTCTACTGAGCAAATGCGACCTCTATTCGTCGAAGAAGGGGGATTTTTCAGGGGCGACTAATTCGCAGCAGGAACGTTGATCGGCGTAATTACCACTACTGCATGATTAGCGCAAATTAGCGGTTGATTTCTACGCCGCGACCATTATCGAAGGCAGCCTGACAAAAGCATTCAAGATTGTCAGGCTAAAGCCTGACCTACATTATGCTCCTTGCCGCGCCAATCGACGACGGTCGATTTCTTTGAGCACTTTCTTGCGAAGGCGAATGCTGGTCGGCGTCACCTCGACGAGCTCGTCTTCCTCGATGTATTCAAGCGCCATTTCAAGCGACATGACCCGCGGCGGTTTCAACAGGATATTCTTGTCGCTGCCGGACGCACGCATATTCGTGAGCTTCTTTTCCTTCGTCGGGTTGACGGCCATGTCGTCCTCGCGGCTGTTTTCGCCGACGATCATGCCTTCGTAGACTTCGTCGCCCGGCGAGACGAAAAGCTCGGCTGCGTTCTTGCAGCGTGTCGAGCCCGTAGGCATTTACCCGACCGGAGACCATCGAGACCAGACACGCCGTTGGGCCGATCGGGAATGTCGCCTTCAACGGGTGCGTACTTCTCGAAGCGGTGATGGACAACGGCCGTGCCCTGCGTCGCGTTGAGCAGGCGCGTGCGCAGGCCGATCAGGCCGCGGGCGGGGATCGAAAAGTTCACGTATGTGTAATTGTCGTGGCCTGTCATTTCGACGAGCTGACCGCGGCGGGCGCCGACCAGCTCCATCACCGGCCCAAGCTTGTCGTGCGGCACTTCCACAACCAGGCTTTCGAACGGCTCCTCGATCACGCCTTTGTTGTGGTGCAGCACTACGTGCGGTTTGCCAATCGAAAGCTCGTACCCTTCGCGGCGCATCGTTTCGATCAGCACGGAAAGGTGCAGCACGCCGCGGCCGAACACTTGGAACGAAGTTGCATTCCACGTGGTCGAGTCTCTCCGAGACTCGAATTCCGCATCTCCGACAGACGCCTCCACGTACGGTTCGACGCGCAGGGCGACATTGCGCTCGAACTCTTTCCGCAGCCGGGCCGCCAGATGCTGGCTCGTGACGTACTTCCCCTCGCGGCCGACGAACGGCGAAGAGTTGATGCCGAACACCATCTGGATCGTCGGCTCATCGACCGAAACGCGCGGCAGCGCCCGGCGGTCCTCCGGATCGCTCATCGTGTCGCCAATCGTAACATCTTCCAGGCCGACCAGGGCCGTGATGTCGCCGGCGGTGGCTTCTTCGGCCTCGACACGGCCCGAGCTTGTCGAACAGGTGGACTTCGACGACCTTCGCCAGCGTAAAGGTGTTCTCCCTCTCCCCTTGGGAGAGGGCCGGGGTGAGGGTGTTCGATGATCTCAAGGCGCCCTCACCCTGCCCTCTCCCTAAAGGTGTTGGCTCGGCAGACTGCATCAGCGCGACCTGCTGGCCCTTCTGGATCGTGCCCGAATAGATCCGGCCGACGGCGATGCGGCCCACGTAGTCCGACCAGTCGAGATTCGTGACCAGCATTTGCAGCGGCGCATCGGGATCGATCTCAGGACCGGGAATCGAGTCGAGCATCATGTCCAACAGCGGCTGCATCGAGTCGCCAGGCTTCTCCGGGTCGTCCGTGGCGTAGCCTTCCTTGCTGGTGGCGAAGATGTGGGGGAAGTCGGTCAGCACGTGCTCCGCCGCCGAGGTCCATCAGCAGATCGAACGTTTCGTCGAGCACTTCGTGGGCCCGGGCGTCGGGGCGGTCGATCTTGTTGACCACCACGATCGGCTGCAGCCGGCACTCCAGCGCCTTGGAGAGCACGATACCGCGTTTGCGGCATCGGCCCCTCGGCCGCGTCGACCAGCACCAGCGCCCCGTCGGCCATCCGCAGCACGCGCTCGACCTCGCCGCCGAAATCGGCGTGGCCGGGCGTGTCGATGAGGTTGATCTTCACGCCCTTGTAATGCAGGGCGATGTTCTTGGCCAGGATCGTGATCCCGCGTTCTCGCTCCAGGTCGTTCGAATCGAGGATGCAGTCGCCGACGAGCTGGCTGGCGCGGAACTCGCCGCTCTGGCGCAGCAGGCAATCGACGAGCGTCGTCTTGCCGTGGTCGACGTGGGCAATGATGGCAATGTTGCGAACGTCGCCGCGGCGAGTCGTCGAACGGGCGGAAGTCGGTTGTGTCGAGGTGGTCGGCATAGGCGAGCAAGCGAGCTAGGGATAAAGACTCGCCATTCTACCGCGCATTGCGACCAAAGGGTACGGCAAGGATTTGGACGGCAAGACGATTGCAAAGTCGGGGTCTAGTCCATTTTTCGGCCAACCAGCCTCGCGTTTCTCTTCGAATCGTTGGCCGAAAACATGGACCTGACCCCTTCGTCTTTGGAATTTGCAATCGTCCTGATCAACAGGCAATGGCCGCCGTTTCACAATCGCACCATCCACATCGCCACCCCTAACACCACGGCTATGAGCGCCATCGCAAGTAGTAGTGTGCGGAGGTTGAAAAGTTTGGACCAATATATCCAGAGCACGGCCACAGGCGTCGTGAGACGCTGATTTAGACAGAGGCTTCAACAGACTGCAGACAAGATAAAGACATAGGCCCCGGCTGTTGCTCCCACAGCCAACAATGCCGCAACGATCTGCCTTTTCGGCAATTTACGTATTAAAGTTTCGATGACAAATGCACTGGAGCCAACGCACAACGAAGCAAGCCATCGAACCGTATTTGGAGTATCCGGCGACACGCCAAGTAAAAGGAGGACGCACGCAAAATAGTAATAGTTTGTTACAGCTCGCGGATAGCTTCGTATGGTTAACACGAATGAAGCAATCACCATGCTCAACGACAGGAAGGGAACAACGATGACTCCAAACCCCGTAAATCGAAGTGACGGATAGAAGAGGACCGGCAACTCCCATGAGCCGGTCGGAATTTTTCGATCCATCACCCAAATAGCTGTAGGCAGGAATATGGCAACGTACGCGATCACCGCGAAGAGTGACTTTAGCGAGAACTGAATCTGCCCTCCGCCTGTCCTCGACATCGCTCCGTGCCTCCTATTACCGCTGCTGGCAGCCGCCGCATACTGGGATTAATTTCGCACCATCCACACCAACACCCCCAATACCACGGCTACCAGCGTCATCGCGAGTAGTAGTGTGCGGAGGCTGAATCGCTTGGACCATGGAAGCCAGGGAACGGAGCCAAATCCGCAACAACTCAACATCAGGAACCAGTTTGGAATGACCACAGAATGAAATTTATTTCCAGAGAGTACTGCAAACCACCAGTAGGTCTCACCGTTAATGTACTGCATGGATTCGAACCACTCAGTCATCCATGGGCGAGCAGCGAGTGACCGTGGCACGGGAATGGGTCTGTCCACAAATAAATTCAGATCGAATGCACCTGGAAGAGTGCCAACCTGAAACGCCTTGGCGTTGTCGTAGTGCCAAGTAATCCGGTCGATACGGTTTTGGCTCCTCACCCACAACACCACCAACAACACCGCCGTTATGCCGCAGAATGCGGTGCAGGCGATACGGAAGTAATAAAGATACGAACGCATCGACCTACTGACGGCTCGACTATTTCTCTCGGTTGAACCAACAATGAACGCGAACGGCGCCTATCAGCAGCGGCATAAGCACTACCAACAGTAACAGTAGCGTTCCGACCCTCAACAATACGACCACAAGTTCGTCAGTCATTTTATATTGAGCCTCCCTCGCCATTAAACGCTCGGAGACGGCGGGAGCGCCAATTCATCAATTGATCCGCCGTCCGGTTTGACGAAGTACCATTGACTGCTCCGCAGCCCACTTACTTTGACGACATAGCCGTCGTGTACCCTCACCTACACGTAACTCCCAACCGGGTCGGGCGGCACGCCTCTCATAGCTTCAAAGTGACGCATTGCGAGCTTAGGACCGCCGGAAAAATAACTCCGGTGTTTCAAGTCGTTCGTTATGAGTCGTTCGTACACCGAAGGTGTTAAACTCCGAAGCCCAGGGTCGCTGCTCGGAGCGCACCCTGGGTCAACTTCGTGCTTCGTGCGGTTACGCTGAAAGCGTTACACAGCATCAGGCAGTTGGGTGTAACTCCTTCAGAGTAATCGATTATCATCCCGATCCGCCACCCAGAGTGCGCCGCTGACGCGGCGACTCTGGGCTTTGGAGTTGAACGCCTTCGGCGTGGCAAGTGTCGAAATTGTTCGTAATGAGCTAGGGATTTTGTTTCGAGAGCTTTGTTGGTTTTGTCAAGTAAGAGCCCACAGTGAGTACAAGAGAACAGGCAATTCCTATTACAGTGCTGTCTAAGTCGTTCAATAGAGCACGCCCTACGAGGCAACCGACTCCCAGCCCCAGTAAAAGTTCTCCCACGCATTTGCGGCTATACGAGGAACAGTATTTTGAGATTGCATTGCTCATAGTATTTATCCTTAGCGGCATCGACTGACCTAAATTACCGCACCATCCACACTACTAACCCCAACACCACGGCTACCAGCGTTGTCGCGAGTAGTAGGGTGCGCAGGGAGAACCGTCTCAGCCGCGTAATCCACGGAAGGACTGCGAGCGTGCCGGTGAATATAATGTGCATCCATTGTGGCACCCAAACCTCCCCCTCACTCACACGTAAGCCCTTGTTTGGTCCGAATTCGTAGGCGGGGTCGGTCAGTCGTTCTCTAGCTAATACTTCAGCCAGTGGACGAGTATATACGTTCCAATGACCATCCGTAGAACCATCAGGAGAGAGGAATTCCCAACCGCAGAATTCTCCTCTAATAGACTCTATTGCAATCCACCAGTCTTTGTGAATAGGGATACTTAATTGGTCCCATTCGCGATAACTCCTCACCCACAACACCATCAACAGCACCGCCACTACTCCGCACACGGCGGTGAAGGAGATACGGAGGTAGTGGAGGTAAGTTTTCATCTCGTCACCGCACCAACCACACCACCACCCCCAACACCACGGCTACCAGCGTCATCGCGAGGAGTAGGGTGCGCAGGCTGAATCGCCCGGACCAACGAATCCAGGGAACGCTTGCGATAGCACGAGCGATAGTAACGGAGAAAGATACGGGACCAGAATTGTAAATTCATACGGCGACGCGTCCATGTAGAAGAAGAAGAGGTGTCTTGAAACCCCGTGCTGCCTTATGGGCATACGATTCGGCAATTGAATCGCTGACCACTCCATCGGCCATTTCTAAATCCGCTTGAAGGACAATCACATCCGAACTCCCCCTTCACGGAAGCGAACGTACAATAAGATTGTTTTGTCTCGATGTCCCACCACCAATAACTCCTCACCCACAACAACACCACCAACAACACCGCCGTTATCCCGCAGAACGCGGAGAAGGCAATACGAAAGTAGCGGAGGTAGCGGGTCATCGTCGTGCAATCCTGCGTTGAAGCACAGCGAACGACCGTCAGTATATCGCTGCTGGGGATTTTGAGCCAACTTCGCCAACTTACTGGCTGCGGTACAACTCCTACTCAACTGCCACAGGATCCAACCGAACTATTGACATGGACAAATGTTCAGTTATAGTAGCCGACTATGATTGGACACGTCGATGCAGATTGTTTCTACGTCTCGGCGGAGCGGGTGCGATTCCCCCACCTGTGCGGCATCCCCGTTGCCGTGCTGGGCAATCATGGCGCGTGTATCATCGCGAAGAGCTACGAAATGAAAGCGGCCGGCGTTAAGACGGGGGTTCCTATCTGGGAAGCCGTGCCGATTTGCCCGCAAGCCGTCTATGTGAAGCGTGACTTTACTTGGTATGAGGTTCTTTCTCGCAAGATGCTGGCGATTGTTCAATCCATCAGCCCACTGGTCGAGTTCTACTCCATTGACGAGCAATTCTTTGTTGCCCGTGAGACGACATTGGCTGCCGCTGCAAACTTGCAGCGTGAGATATTACGGCAGGTAGGCGTGCCAGTGAGCATCGGTATTGCACCAACAAAAACCCTTGCGAAGTTGATTAGTGATTCATCGAAGCCGTTTGGCTATGGTGTCGTGCTTGACGACACAGACCGATTGCGACTGCTCGCGCAATAGACCTGTTCAGGACATTACAGGCATCGCGCGAGGAAGCGCAGCCAAACTAGCAGCGCACTGCATCACAACTTGCGAAGAGTTCGCGGCTGCCGACCGTGCTTTCATCCGTTGGTTGCTGACAAAAACTGGCGAGGATTTATGGTGGGAATTGAACGGCACTCCAGTTCTGCCAGTCCAAGTAAAACGCCCCGACCACAAGTTTATCTCGCGTGGCGGGTCGATTGGTGCTGCTAGCCGCGATCCTGGCGCATTCGAGCGTTTGTTGTACGGAACGTCGAGCGACTCGTCGAGGCATTGGCGTACTACAAGATTTGCTGCGACCACTTGATTCTATCGCTGCTGTTCAAAGACGCGCCAGAGCGTTCGTTGCGAAGCAGCCTACTCGGCAGCCGTGCCGACTTTGATGCACTGTTGGAAGCGGCTTTGCACTTGTTGCCTTTGACGTGGCAGCCGCCAACCGCGTTTGTTCATTACATGCACGTAATCGCCAGTGGTTTGCGTCCCTTGGCACGTCGCCAAAAGAGTCTCTTTGAACAGCCACAATTGCAGGACATCAAACGCATTATCAACAATCGGGTAGGCAGGTTTGCCCTGCGAAGCGGGGCTACCATGCCACTAGTAGACGTGTATGGGGACGCAGCTAACAACTACGATATTTGTGACATCTACGGCAAGAGTTGTTTTTGAGGGGTAACTACAGTGTGCAAAGGAATTTCCATCTTGAAGGCGCGGCTTCGGCAAGAGCTATTCGAGCAATACGAGCTAGCCCATCGAATCACAATGCGAGGCGAGCAGCAAGAATTGCACTTTATGTACACCGACCCGGTTGTCCAGTTGCCCGTGATACATCACGGTCAGATAGAGATTCTTGAATGGGGCAATCGTGGAAATAAAGAGTCGAAGCTCCCGCGCACTGGCTGGTGTCGTAATGAGAGTTTGGAAGCAGGCAAGTGGCGCTGGCTGTCGCCTGAGTTAGTTGAGATTCCTGCCGACTTCGGATTAGAAAAGGGTGTCTGGTTTCAGATTGTACAAGGTATTCAAGGTGTGGTTGTAGAAGATGAACGCGAGCAGCCACACGTCTACATGCTCACCAAGCCAGCCTCACACTATTATGAGACGATGACGAAGCACGACCGTATGCCGATGCTGATTGACCAAGAGATATGACTGTAGGACGATACCGCTTAGTCACACCCCAGCACCAGCAACACCGCCGTTACCCCGCAGAATGCAGTGAAGGCGTTACGGAAGTAGTGGAAGTGGGGACGCATAGAAGCAGCAATGCGTGGTCGTGTGTGGCTACAATGGTTCCTAATGATTGATGTAGAAGTCTAACCCTAGAAGGATTGCGACCACCGTTGTCGTGATTAACAGTGTGCAGAGGCTAAACCTCAAACGTGGTCCAATTCCAAGAGCGACAGCAAGTAATCCGCTCGCGAGGGAAATGCATCCGTAAACTTGCCAGTAGGTCTTAATTTTGACGTAAGGTGCGTAAGCAGGAGACACGATTTCTCTTTTTAAGGCAAACAAACAAATCATAGCGAGAAGGACCGCCGCTACTCCGCACACGGCGGTGAAGGCGATACGAAAATAGTGGAGTGTGCGGGAGCCGTTCATAACCGTGTAGGCTACGAATTATTTTACCGGAGTTGGCTGATATGGGCGTGCAGGCACGACCACATATGGTTGCGAACCGGAACTTGGTGCACCTGGATTAGATGGCACAACGAGTGGTGGATAGGAAGTCCATGGACCTGCTGAGGGAGCCGGAATCGGTGAAGGCTTGATCTCATAAGCCAAGATTCCAAACCCAATAGCCAAAAGCGTCATTACGATTAGTAATGTCCTCAGGCTGAATTTGATTCGAGCAAGATGCTGTCGAAGTAACTCCGTCTGCTCTTTTTGTCCCGCAATAAGTTCGCGCAAAAGGTTGTCATCCATCTTCATCCCTCGCGTTTGTCTTCCGGCACCGCTCACGCAACTCCCAAACCGCTACCTACCCACCCTCAAACCGTGGCACACCCGATCGCCAGTATATCGTTGCGGGGGAAGATAACCAAATTAGCGGTGTTGGTGGCGGCGCCACGGCAGAGATCCCATTCCCAACCCGCCGTCCCCATTTAGCCCCCGGTCAATGACCGGGGGCTAATAAACACGCGGCCGTGTGCCATTCGCCGCGGCGAGGGCTCTCTACTCGCGTCTCCCTCTCCCACAAAAAAAATCCCAAGTGGCCGAAAATAGGTATTGAACTTATGTTCACTATTTGTTAAGCTCGCACCCGTGAAATGACCGTCGTGGGCGCTGCTGCCCGTTGTACACACCGGCCGTTGTCGCGACTCCCGTTGCGACAACCCCGGCCCTAAGGAAGCAGCACCGTGCGTTCCGGCGGTTGAAGTGAGGACCAAGGCAAAATAGCGCGCGTCATCAGATAGTCGCGGCCAGGGCAATTCGCGCCAACCGTGGACGCTCCGCTAAAAGTGTGCGCCGTCGGTCCGCTGATCGGGGCCCTGCATTTCACTTTTTACGCCGAAATCAAGAGAGCAACCGAAAAACAACATGTCGTGGCACGGACTTCAGTCCGTCCGAGAATCACGGACTAAAGTCCGTGCCACAAAAATCCTGTTCGCCTCCGATGGCACAGAGGCAGGGTGGCTGGGGTCGAGGTCGCTGCGGCGACCGAGCCCCAAGAGCCACCGCGCATGCGCTCCCGCTGCGCGCACATGCATGGAACCATAGCCCGACGCCAACTCAAAAACATTTTGCAACGCACCCCCGAAGTAAATTCCCCGAACCATGAGTCTCCCGTAATGACACAAACTCTTGCACGACAAGAACAAAACGCCAAACCGAGCCCCCTCAGGCTCGCCGAATTTTGCAATAGAAAATCGACTTCGCACGCGCAGCTCAAAACCGCACCCGCTGTCGAGCCCGTGCCTGCGCGAACTACTCCCAAGAACGGGTGTCTCGAAATCGCTGCAAGTGCGCAAAATCCTAGGGAGGAATTTTGCGCACTTGTCCTGCGTCACAAGGGCTCACCGCTCGCGCTGCTGCGAACCGCCGCTCGGCGAGCCTCCCAGCCGCCACACCCGCGATGGTACGGATGCCGATCGAGCGAAATGGATACAGCCGGCATGATCGTCATCTCCGCGCTAATCAGCAGGACTCTCTTTCGCCATTTTGTTTGCGGCCCGTCAGCGACGCCAAAGGGGTGGCGTACATTGCATTGGGCGGGGGGTAAGAACCCGCAAGGCGTTGGGGTCGTGATTGTGCACCAATAAGTGGTACTGATCCATGGCTGCAACCGTACAAGAAGCAAAACGCGGCGGCACGACGTCCGGCTACATGCCCGTGCAGCTTGAGATGCTGCGGCGGCTCAATCGGACGCCGGTCGACTTGTTTGTTCAGTATCAGAGCGGGAGCGACCCTGTTCTGTACTATCGTGCTTGTTGCCCTATGGAAGCTGGGCAGGCGGCGCAACTGGCGGAAACGGGCGTTCGGCAGATTTTTGTTCGTACCGATCAGTTCCAAGACTTTGCCGCGCATCTGCTCGAGACGATCGATGCGCAGCCTGAGCAGGAGTCCGTGCGGCCGGCGGAACGATATGCGGCGTTACAACTAGCAATGGCAGTCGAGATCGAGCATGCCGCACGATTGATCGATTGTGGGCCCTATGTGGCTGTGGCCGAGAAGCTGGGGCGCGAGCTAACGTCGCTATTGGTCGGCAACCATGTACTGCCGAACGATTTGTTCTCATTGGCGAGGCACGACTTCAATACGTTCACACATGTTACGAACGTCGCCAGCTACGGCGTGATTCTGGCGGAGCGGCTTGGCATTTGCGAGGAAGATCAATTCGAGGCCATGACGAAAGCTGCGATCTTGCATGACATCGGCAAACGGTTCATTCCAGCCAGCATTTTGTCGAAGCCGTCCAAGTTAACGCCCGAAGAGCGGGCGATTATCGAAACACATCCCCAGCGGGGCTACGAGGAACTCTGTAACCGCAACGATATGAGCTATGAACAGTTGATGCTCGTGTATCAACATCACGAGCGGTTTGACGGCAAGGGTTACCCGGTCGGCTACAAAGGGGACGAAATTCACCCCTGGGCCCGGATGCTGGCTGTGGTGGATGTGTTCGATGCGATGACGGGGAAAAGGCCGTATCGCCGACCCTGTAGTGCGCAGGAAGCGAAAGATTATATCAGTAGGAACGCCGGCACACACTTCGATCCGGAGATGGCGGCATGTTGGAACTTGACCATGACCAAAAGCTGATGGAGGAGCTGTGGGAGGCGGCGGAACCGAAAGTAGAGCTGAACGACTCTAGTCGGCGCCAATTTTTTGCCGCTCGCGGGGCAGCTCCTTTGTACCACGACAACCGTCGCTCGTTTCACCGCTACTTCATGCGGGGGAAGGCGGTACTAAGAAATGGCTCAAAAACAACTTGGTAGTTTGGTAGACTGTGGTGTTCCACGATCCTTCCGGAGGCGCCACTGTGGTCGGTTATCACGCAACGATCGAAAGGCAGATGGTTCTCTTTTTCCAGTCGCTTTCGGAGAAGGATCGACGGCGGTATGCGGCAGTCGAGGCGGCCAAGCTGGGACATGGCGGCTCGGCCTACATCGCCAGGTTGTTTGGCTGCAAAGTTGATACGATCGAGCGCGGCAAGGAAGATGTGGAGCAGTTACCGGAGGATCAGGCCGCCGGGCGTGTCCGAAAAAAAGGGGGGACGAAAACAAGCTAGCTTCGCCAACCCGCAATTGGTGGAGCAACTGAAGGAAGTTGTGGAAGGCCACACGGCTGGATCGCCCATCGAGCCGGGCCGCCTGTGGACCAATCGCTCGCCGCGTGAGATTGCCGAGGAGCTCTGCGAGCGAGGCAGTCCGATCTCGGCGAACACCGTCGGCCGGTTGTTGCGTGAGGAATTGGGGCTGTCGCATGGCGGGTTGGCTAAGACGTTGCCGACCGGGGCCAGCGTGGACCGCGAACCGCAGTTCGCGCGGATGCTTGAGTTGCGGGCGGAGTTTTTGGCAAAGGGCTGGCCTGTGCTGTCGATCGACACGAAGAAAAAGGAGCTGTTGGGCGATTTTTATCGCCCCGGTCGCGCTTGGAGCGAAACTCCGGGGCGGGCTTTGGATCATGATTTCACCAGCTTGGCGACGGGCAAGGTGGTTCCCTATGGCGTGTACGACCTGGCCCAACAAGAAGCACTCGTCATGTTGGCCAAAGGCGCCGACACGGGGGAACTGGCGGCGGCTGCGGTTCGTCGTTGGTGGCATCGGCTGGGCAAAGGGCGTTATCGTCGGCGCGACCCGATTCTGCTGCTCGCCGATTGCGGCGGGAGCAATGGCTATCGCGTCCCGCTCTTCCGCGAACGGCTCTCTTGGCTCGCCAAGGAACTCGAACTGACGTTCCGCGTCTGCCACATTCCTCCCTACTGCTCCAAGCACAATCCGATCGATCATCGTTTGTTTTGCCATTTGACGCGATCGCTTCGGGGACTGCTGCTCAAAAGTGTCGAGGTGATTCGGGACGCCTTCGCCCGCACGACCACCTCCACCGGACTCCGCGTCGTGGTCGAACTTGCTCGTCACGTCTATCAACCCAAAATCAAGCCGCACCCGGATTTCACCCAACACGAACCAACCCGTCGCGATCAACTCTTGTCGGCTTACAACTATGTCATCGCCCCAACGTAAACTGCCAAGTTATTTTTGAGTTGTCCCTAAGGCGAGGGACGACGGTCTTGGGCACGTACACGAAGGATGTGTCGCGCAAAGGCGTCGGATTTCTGTCGCCGGTTCCGCTATTGCCGAAGGAGCGTGTGAAGCTGAAAGTACCTGCCGGCGAACTGAGCCTGGAAATCACCCGCTGTCGTCGTGTCGATCCGGGTTGTTTCGAATGCGGCGGCAAATTCGCGCTGTAACGCGACCAAAATCGGGGGGAACTGGAAATGTCAACGGTTGGGCAAGTGATGAATAAGTCCGTCGCGTCGATACGTTCTGACGCGACCGTGGGGGAAGCGATCGGGTTTCTGACGCAACATCACACTGGCGCGGCGCCCGTGGTCAACCATGAAGGCGCGCTTATCGGTATGATTTCCGAGTTGGAGCTCCTCGACGTTGTGTTCGATCCATCGCTTCAAGATCAACCCATATCGAGGTACATGGTGACTGAAACCCAGGCCGTGAATCCGGACGTGCCATTGTCACGGGCAGCTCAGCTTTTCGCCCTTTATGCGTTTCGGCGTCTGCCTGTTGTCGAGAATGGGAAGTTGGTTGGCATCTTAACGCGTCGCGATTTGATGAATCACGCGCTGCGGACAACCACGCTGCTCGCCGACCCGCTCGTAGAGCTGTTTTCGGCGTTGGGCCCCGAGCTCGAATTGGCGGAGGAGGACGGCACCGCGACCGAAATGGCGGGCGAAGTGTTACTGGACTAAGATGCTCCGCGGCAGATGCCGAGGTCGACGCACCTGCTTACGGCGCCATCGCCATGTTCGGCACGTGCCGGCGTCGGTCGACGATCAGCGTGCCGTTGTTGGCGACGTCAAACATCGGGCGGTAGCAGTTGTCGAAGCATTTGCGGGCTTGGCAGTCCCAGTGCCAGACGAGGCCGATGCCGATGTTCCAGGCTTCTTGCGAGGCGCCTGCGGTGCCATTGGGGGCATCGGGGATCAGGTACTCGAAGCCGGCCCGAACACTGAGGCGATCGCCGACGGGGATCTGCATGTCGGAGCCGATAAATCCGTCGGAGTCGTCATTGAAGCCGGCGAAGAAGCGTCCCTCGCCGCCGTTGCAGCCGTGGTAGCGGTAGAACAAGAGATATTGGTCGCTGGCTTCGAAGAAGTATTGGCCGCCGTTGCCATCGTCGAAACCGTGGTCATTCATCCCGAAGATGAGTGTGGCGCCGAACTCGTGGCAGCCACCGTCACGAATGCTGATTTCGCTGCGGATCTGGTCGTAGGCTTCGGAAGTGAAGCGATCGTCCCGGAGCATATCCCAGGCGACGCCGAAGTTGAGGCCTTCGCATTGGCGGTGGAATAAACCGGCCGTGGCGAATTGTTGAAAGAACTGTTGGGTAATGCCGGTGTCTTTGTCGCCGTTGAGTTGGTCTTCCGTGCCGCGCCAGCCGAATTGGTAGCCGAGGGCCGCGTACGGGACTTTCGCGCCGATGTTGAAGCCCTCGTTGAAGCCGAAGTTGCCGCTGTCGCGGTCTTGATCATAGGGGCCTTTGAAACCCTGCACGCCGCCGAAGACTTCGACTTCCTGCCATTTGGGCCAACGGACGCGGACGGTGTGGCACGATTCATCGTCACCTGGGCCGATGCAGAAGAGGTCTTGGTTGCCGTTGTTCTCGCAGCCGCAACCAGGCTCACAACCACAGCCGGGCTCGCACGGGCAGCCGCAACTGCCGCAAGCGGGGTCGCAGCAACCATCGCCACAAGGGCCGCTGCCGTTGTAATAGCCGTCACCGCATGCGCCGGGATCACCATAGGGCGGTTGATAAGGTCCGATGAATGTGCCGGGGCCGTCGAAATGTTTCATTACCGGATCGGGAAGCGTAACGCTCTTTTCGCCGGGCGACGGCAGGCCTTCCGCAGCTTGTTTTGGCGAGGCGTCACCTTGGAAGGCGACGGTGATCGTATCCCAAAGGCTGCCTCTGGACGAACGGCCGCTCGCTCGCCGGGAGTAGTTATTCATTTGGGGTGGGCGCTGGTACAGCGGCATTTGCGGCGCGGCGGGGCGACTGGCTGTCTCCATGCGCGACTGAGCGTACGCCGGTTGGATGGCGGATTGCCGAAGGGGCCTGCGCTACCGCGGCCGATTGTGAGTGCTGTTGTGATTGCTGGGTTGAAGGCCTGGTTGCCGCGGGTGGACGAGCAGCGATCTGCATGGCATGCGTCGGCGGCTCGAACGCGCGAGGCTCCGGCGGATTGGCGGAGGAACGGGAAGGCTGTTTTTCTTTTTGGCGGAGTGGATTTACGCCATCGTCGTCGCGCTGGTCGTTATCGACAGGTTGCTGGCTGTTGGGCAGACGCCACGTTTGGTTCGCCGACGAGGCTGCAGCGGATGCGGCCGAGTGCGTGTATACGGGCCGCGTGATGCCCGCGGGCCGCCACTGTTCATTTGCCGTATCGGTGGATTGAGCAGAGGCCGCTCCAATCCAGGCTGCTGTAATGAAAAGCGTGGCGAGTGTGAACCGAGGAGCGGTGAGGCGGGCGTCGAACATCGGTTGATCCTTCGGGGAGAGCAGTTCAACAAACGCGAAACAGGGGCGGCTGCTGGCATCTCGCCTTTGACGGGCGCAGCAACTGCCGCGTGATCCCCCCTTGGATCAATAGCTGCTCTGGGTTATCGGCTGGACGCTGGACCCACTTTCAGAAAAGTTTGCGAAATCGTTAAACTCATGTGCATGCATTGCTGGCGGAGGTGGCGCGAAGGATGGCCACGAGAAGGCACAAAAAGACGCAAGAAGCTTTTTCGTGACTTCTCGTGCCTCTTTGTGGCTATAAAGTGACATCAATAGGTGCAGCACATTCAAAATCATGAATCAGCAACGAACTATGCCTGCAAGCAATTTTAATGTCATGGGGAACGTCGTCGACATCCTGGGCCGCCGTACTTACCCGGCCGAGGTCGTTGTGGAGAACGGGTGCATTGCAGCCATCCGGGAAACAGCTCCCCATGCGAGTCCGTACTTGCTTCCGGGATTTGTTGATGCGCACGTGCACGTTGAGAGCTCCATGCTTGTGCCGAGCGAGTTCGCGCGAGCGGCCGTGGTGCACGGCACGGTGGCGACGGTGAGCGACCCGCACGAAATCGGCAACGTGCTGGGAGTCGCGGGCGTTGAGTACATGCTCGAGAACGCGTCGCATGTGCCGTTCAAGTTTTTCTTCGGCGCGCCCTCGTGCGTGCCGGCGACGACATTTGAAACGGCGGGCGCTGAGATTACCGTAGCTGAGGTCGAGAAGCTGCTCGACGATCCGCGGATCCTGTATCTCAGCGAGATGATGAACTTTCCCGGCATTCTTCATGGCGACGCGGCATGCCTGGCGAAAGTAAAAGCCGCCCACGACCGCAGTAAGCCAGTGGACGGCCATGCGCCGGGACTTCGCGGCGAAGAGGCGGCACGGTACATCGCGGCGGGAATCACCACCGATCATGAGTGCTTCACGAAGGACGAAGCGCTCGACAAAGTGAAGGCCGGCTGCAAGATTTCGATTCGCGAAGGGTCGGCCGCCCGCAACTTCGACGCGCTATACACTTTGCTCGGCGAGTTTCCGGGCCAAGTGATGCTGTGCAGCGACGACAAGCATCCAGACGAGTTGTTGCTGGGACACATCAATGTCCTTGTGCGACGTGCCGTGGAGCGCGGGATCGATGTGTATCGACGCGCTGCGGGCGGCCTGCATCACGCCCATCGAGCACTATAAGCTGCCGGTGGGGCAGTTGCGCGTCGGCGAACCGGCCGATTTTATCGAGGTTGAGTCGCTCAAGGATTTCAAGGTGCAACGAACATGGATCCGCGGCGAATTGGTGGCGGAGAAAGGCGTGACGTCGATTCCGAGCGTCGAGTCGAGGGTGGTCAACAACTTTGTTGCGAGAAAGGTACCTGCAGAGGAGATCGAGGTTTCGGCGCCGGCGGATTCGACGCTAAAGTTGCAAGTGATCGAAGCGCTCGATGGCCAGCTCATTACCAACCGGCTCGAGTTTCCCGTGCAGGTCATCAACGAGGCGGTTCACGCGCAGCTTGAGCTCGACATTCTCAAGCTGGTCGTGGTGAATCGCTACTTCGAAGCGCCACCGGCGATCGCGTTCATCAAGAACTTCGGGCTCACCCGCGGGGCCATGGCCTCGAGCGTGGCGCATGATTCGCACAACGTGATTGCCGTGGGGACCAACGACGAAGACATCGCGGCCGCCATCAATCTGGTGATGGAGGCCGGCGGCGGATTGTCGGCGGCGAGTGGGGATGAGCGAGTTGCCGAAGTTTTGCCGCTGCCGGTGGCCGGCCTGATGGCCACCGGCACGTGTGAAGAAGTTGGCCACGCTTACGGAAAGCTGGATAAACTCGTGAAAGCCTGGGGATCCAAATTGCGAGCGCCGTACATGACGCTCTCGTTTATGGCGCTGCTGGTCATCCCGGCGCTGAAGTTGAGCGACGAGGGATTGTTCGACGGGGCGAAGTTTGAGTTTACGGACCTATTGAAATAGGATGATAGAATTAACTACGGAGGTGATTGCCTATATGACTTCAATCACGATTCAAGGGCAAGTGGACGATCAGCATCGGCTTTCGGCGGTGGTTCCACCATCTGTACCTCCGGGACCGGTGACTGTCTGGCTGACCGCTGCCCATGAGGATGATGCTGGCGCGGCTTGGTCGTCGGGCATCTCCCATCAATGGGCCGACGAACTTGGAGACACGCGGCAGGACATCTATACGCTTGCCGACGGAGAGGCCGTTGATCCAACCTGACCATATTTATCTCGCCAGTTTTCCCTTCGGCGACACGCCAGGAATGAAACTGCGGCCCGTGCTGGCACTCACCGGTCCACTTGGACCCGTGCCAGAAGTTCTGGTCGCTTATATCTCATCGGTGATCCCAAACCCCTTGCTTCCGTCGGACATCGTTCTTGACCCGGCAACTGTCGAACATCGACCGACAAATCTGAAGACCATATCGGCGTTGCGTCTACATAAGTTGGCGACAATCCACGCTACGGCGGTTGTTCGCCGCCTCGGCGGTTTGCCAGCGGCGGTGATTCCCGAAGTGGGGCAAAAACTCCGCGTCTTGCTTGACCTTTAGCGAATGTAGTATTTGCGACAATCTCGGTTTCAAAACGCTCAATTCGAATGCCCGAATATACAGGCCAGTTTAGGTATTATTGATCCATGAGGATTCGGTTCAGCGTAAGATTGATGCTTTGCGCCATCGCCTTATTTGCGCTATTGTTAACATTTGGACCACCGTTATACGACTGGTACTTCGCGAAGCCGACGATCCCCCTCGCCACTCTCGTCGCATCGTTCAATGCGCGCTACGGTAATGATTCTGTCGGGAAATTTGAGCCTACCATTACCGAGCCGGAGATTATCGCCGCGATTAATTCGCAATTGCCAACCCTTACAGCGAGCACTGCTGCTAAAGGGATCTACGCCAAAATTGCGCACACGACGCGTCCCTGAGGACGCATCGCTGAACGCCATGAATGGGTGGGAACTGACGAACGGCACGAGGTATACCGTTTGGTGGATTAACCTCGGCGTATTTACCGGAAACAATTTGGGATATGGCCTCCGAGTCCGGGAAAACAATAGCCCGGTGGCAAAACCCAAGGGCGAACCAAAGCTGAATCGTTTGAATTTGATTTGGATTCCGAAGTCCCCTCCATGAATACGAACAGTTGATCAACTCCTCCTGGTTGGAACTGCAGCGAAATTGCCATAAAATTCCCGCCGCAAGGCAGATGACATGTGGCTGGGCACGGCACTACAATTACATTGGCAAAACTCAGGCGGGAGCTACGCCCGCTTTTCTTTCGCGCTTTCGCATAGGAGGCTCGTATCATGGCAACGATTACTGAAACGATCCGGCGGCCGCAGGTTCGGCAAACGCAGTGTTTTATTGGCGGCAAGTGGGTACCGTCGGCGAGCGGCAAAACGTTTGAAACGATCAACCCGGCCACGGAGGAAGTCATCTGCGAAGTGGCGGAGGGGGACAAGGAAGATGTTGATGCGGCGGTGGTCGCGGCCCGCGATGCGTTTGAAAACGGTCCATGGGCCACGACGGATGCCCGCGACCGCGGCGCGCTGATGAATAAGTTGGCCGATCTGCTAGAAGAGGAAGCAGAGGAGCTTGCGGCACTCGAAACACTCGATAATGGCAAGCCGATTAGCGACGCCCGCGCCGCCGACATTCCGCTGGTGATTGATTGCCTGCGATACTATGCCGGTTGGGCGGATAAGATCGAAGGCCGCACGATTCCGATCCGCGGTGACTATTTTTGCTACACGCGCCGCGAGCCGGTGGGCGTCGTCGGGCAGATTATCCCGTGGAACTTTCCGGCGCTGATGGCCGCGTGGAAGTGGGGCCCGGCGCTGGCCGCGGGTTGCACGATCGTAATGAAGCCGGCGGAACAAACGCCGCTTTCGTGTTTACGGATGGCGCGGATCGCGCAGAAGGCAGGCATTCCGGACGGCGTTATCAACGTCGTGCCAGGGTATGGGCCGACGGCTGGGGCGGCGATCGTGAAGCATCCTCACGTCGACAAGGTGGCGTTCACGGGCGAGCTGGCTACGGCCAAGATCATCCAGCGCGAAGCGGCCGACACGATGAAGCGGCTCACGTTTGAGCTCGGCGGCAAGAGCCCGAACGTCGTGTTTGCGGATGCTGATTTGGACGCGGCTATCGAAGGCGCGCATTTCGGTCTGTATTTCAATCAGGGTCAGTGCTGCTGCGCTGGCAGCCGGTTATTCGTCGAGGAGCGCGTTCACGACGAAGTGATTGATCGGCTAAAAGAGAAGAACCAGGATCGTCGCGTGGGCGACCCGTTCGATCCAGAGACGCAGCAGGGACCACAAGTGGATGAAGCTCAATTCGACAAAATCCTCAAGTACGTCGAATACGGGAAGAAGGACGGCGCGAAGATGATCTCGGGTGGCAAGCGCGTCGGCGACAAAGGCTACTTCGTCGAGCCGACGCTGTTTGCCGGCGTAACGGACGACATGCGGATCGCCCGTGAAGAAATCTTTGGGCCCGTGCTGAGCGTGCTGAAGTTCAAGAACGTGGACGAGATCGTTCGCCGAGCGAACGATACGAATTTTGGCCTCGCCGCGGCGGTGTGGACGCGCGATGTGGCCAAAGCCCACCATTTTGCGGCCAAAGTGCGGGCCGGCACCGTGTGGGTCAACTGCTACGACGTGTTTGACGCAGCGGCGCCGTTCGGCGGTTTCAAGCAGAGCGGCTTGGGGCGCGAGCTGGGCGAAGCCGGGCTGGCGAATTACACTGAGTTGAAGACGGTAACGGTTTCGATGACCTAGTTGCTGCTGCAACGTCGAATGGTATCTCCGAACGGCCGCCCAAAAGAACTACATGGGAAGTCGCCATGATAATAGCACGTTGGCTTTACGCCCTGGCACTACTGAGCTTGCTAGCGAGCGTTGCTCGCGCAAGTGGCCCAGCAGCCGGAGGCAAAGGAATCGCCCCCGCCGGGTGTCGATAAATTCTACTTCGATCTCACCCGTTCCGAGGATCGGAGCACGCGGAACTTCGCCGAGCGTTACATCAATTTAGTCAAGAGCCAGGAATGGAGCGACTTGACGGGCAAGTACACAGTCGTTGCCCACTACGTGAGACACGATCCCAATCTGACGACTGTCACAATTGGGATCATGAAAGGCCACGGCGACCAACGGACTGCGGAAGAAAAGACAGTACCGGTCGACAAGCTGAGCAAGACGTGTCAGTCACGGGTTCGGCAGATTGACACCTTGCAAAAGCGTCTGCAGGAGATGGTGTCGAAAACCGGTGCGACCGGCGCTCCCGGTGCGGCGCCCGGGAACCCAGGTAGCCCGATGATGGACGAACGGGGCGCCGAACCAGGAGCCGGTCCGCCACTGCCAGCGGCCGAAGCGCCCGATCCAAGTGCGTCGGATCCGGATCCACTGGGGTTTGCGGAGATTCAGTTCGAAGCTGTTCCACCGCCAGGAAGCATCCCCCCGGCAGGTCCAGAAGCAGGCCCAGGCCCTGCTGGACTAGCACCGCCCGGCGTCGCTCCGCCACCGGGCCGATGATCGAATTACCCATTCTGTGAGGCAGGCAATCGGCTCCATTCGGAGGCCTACCGGTGGGCGGTGGCCACTCTACAAGACCACTGCAGAACGCCATCGTTGCTGTCAGCCAGCATTGCTGCCCCGTAAGATTGGTGTCTCTTTCCCAGATTTCTTGGGTAATCGGGCAAGCTTTGCCGATTATTCCGGATGTGCGGATCGTAGTGGTCGCGCCATGTCGTGCGCTCCGCCTTGAAATCTCGCGCAATGCCCCGATCTTCACCCCTCATGACGATCGCGAAGCTCACATTTCAGAATTGGCTCGTCAAGCGGCGCCTCGAGTTTATCTCCGCGTCGTTGGTGGCATTGCTCACAGTGCGCTATGCCCAGTGCCAAGTACCAGCCGGTACGGGCACCACGTACTCGGCAGCTACCGCTGCGGGGGAGTCAAAGGTCGAGGCCTACCCGCTCAATACGGCAACGCGCGATGTGTTGGTAGCTTGGCAGCAACAGGCCGCTGGACGCTCCGATATCCGCGTGGCAATCGACGAGCGTACGGGCCAAGCACTGGTGTTCGCGCCGCTTGCGATTCAGATGCAGATTCACCAGCAGCTCGCGGCAAAAATGCCTGGTTCCGCAATCCAAGCGCCGCAAGTCGCTCCTGCAACACCGAATGTCGGGCTGACCGTGCCTGGCAACGCTGTTCTGTTTCAGCTACGTCAGATTCCCGCGGCCGAATTGCACGCCAAACTCGAGAATCTGCTATCTCGTTCGTTGCCGGCCACCGTCGATGCCTCCGGCGACTGGCAGTCGTTTCCTGTCGAAGCGTCGGCGGGTGCGCGCGTAACAATGAGCGTCAACGCCCATTCGGCACAAATTCGTTTGGATGGCCCTCCCGCGCAAGTTGCCGCCTGGCGAAGCGTCATCGAAGCGCTCGATAGCCCCCCAGCGACACCCGATCGCGTGACGAGGCTCGTTGCAACGAAGCCGAACAGTCATGATCGGGTGCGACAGGCGCTACAGATCCTGCAGGCGGATGGGGCGGCCCGTCCTTCCGGTTCACCCTCGCTGATCTCAACCGCCTTTGGCGGGCAAACCAATCCGGCGGCCGAGATGCTCGCACAAAACACGGCGCAGCAATCAGCCGCGCAAGCGAACGCCCCGGCGGCTAGCAGCACACAGCCACAAACTACGGAAGTCGCGCCAGCGCCGGGCGGCGCCGAAACGGCCAAGCAAGCAGTAAAAGTGGCGGAAGCTGCCGGAGGACTGCTCGGACCGGTGCAAGTGGAATTCGTCGAAGGGCTCGATGTTATTGTGCTTCGCGGCAGCGAGCGCGACGTGCAACGCGTGATGGACATCATCAAGCAAATCGAAGATTTGAGCGCCGTGACGGTTCCGGAAATTCAGATTCATCCATTGAAGTACGTCGATAGCGTGCAGGTGGCTTCACTGTTGCAGCACTTGTACGACCAGGTGCTTGGCCCACGTATTGGCACGGTCACATTCACTCCTCTGGGGACTCCGAACGCGTTGTTGCTGATCGGTCGTACGGAAAACGTGAAAATGGCGATCGACTTGATTCAGCGTCTCGACCAGCCGGTCATTCCGACGGCCCGATTCGAAGTCTTTCCGCTGAAGCACGCTTCGGCCACGGAAGCGAAAACGCTGATCGACGGTTTCCTCGCGCAGCCAGAACCAACGACAACACAAGCCCAACGGAGCGGCGGCAATACTGCGGGCGCTACAAACGGGCTCATCACCGAGTTGACGCCGGCATTTCCGGCACGAGCTGAGGTTGTCGCCGATCCGCGCACAAACTCTCTGATCGTGATCGCCAGCCCGCGGGACATCGCCGAAATTGCGGCATTGGTCGCGCGTATCGATACGCCGGGGGCAGCGGCCGAGTTGAAGGTCTTCACGATTGTGAACGGCGACGCCACTTCGCTAATGGATATGCTGCGGTCGCTGTTCTCGGTGCCGGCGGAATCGCAGGGTGGCGGCGGCCAGGGCGGCGCCAATGCGACGGCAGGTGGCGGCGGGTTGGGTCAGGGCGGGCCGGTGCGGATGCAATTTTCCGTTGATACGCGGACCAACAGCATTATCGCCGTGGGCAGCCGCGAGGACTTGGCCGTCGTCGAGGCGATTTTGTTGCGCCTCGATGAAGGCGATCTCCGCGAGCGGCAAACGACCGTCTACCGACTCAACAACGCGTTCGCCCAAAACGTGGCCGAGGCGCTCAACGCCTGGCTGCAGACGGAACGGCAAAACGAACAGCAGTCAGAAATCACCATCAGTCCGTTCGAGGAAATTGAAAGACAGGTCATCATCGAGCCGGAGCTTGCGACCAACAGCTTGATCGTGAGCGCCACGCCACGTTACTACAACGAGGTTCTTAAGGTGATAAAGGAACTCGATGAACGGCCACCGATGGTGCTCATTCAAGTGCTGATCGCCCAGGTTCAGCTCAACGATACGGATCAATTCGGTGTGGAACTGGGTTTGCAGGACTCCGTGCTGTTCGATCGCTCCCTGTTAACGGATGTAGTACCCCAGAATTTAACAAACACGTCTCCCAACGGCGTCCAGACAACGACAGAAAACATCATCAGTGCCACCGGCGCCCCCGGATTCAATTTCAACAATGGCCAGGCTCTGGGAAATAACGTCAGTTCGAACTTGGGTTCGCTTTCAACGGCCGGTCAAGTGGGGACGCAAGCCCTTTCGAATTTTGCTCTCAATCGCGCTGATCCAAGCTTAGGCTTTGGCGGGTTTGTTTTTTCGGCGTCGAGCGATGCGGTGAGCATTTTACTGCGGGCATTGCAGGAAAAACGCCGTCTCGAAGTTCTCAGTCGACCGCAAATCATGGCGCTCGACGGTCAGCCGGGTGCGGTGCAAGTTGGCCAGGACGTACCGACCGTCACTGGCGTTAGCCTCACGACATTCGGACAAACGAATAACATCGTCTACCGTTCGGTGGGGCTTATTCTGCAGGTGGTCCCTCGCATCAGCCCGGACGGTTTGGTTGTGATGCAGATCATTGCCAATAAGTCGCAAGTCTCGGCCGATCCGGGCATTCCGATTTCGATCGCGGCCGGCGGCCAGGTAGTAACCGCTCCCAGAATTGATGTATCGCAAGCGCAGACGACGATTAGCGCTGTAAGCGGCCAAACGGTCGTCCTCGGCGGTTTGATCGAAACCGAGAAGAACGATATTCATCGCCGGGTGCCTGTGATCGCCGACGTACCGTTGTTGGGCGACTTGTTCCGCTACGACAGCGTGGAAGAAAAGCGCCGTGAGTTACTGATCATTCTCACACCGCAAATCATCTACAGCAAGATGGATTCGGACCTGACGAAGCAAATCGAGTCCTCGCGCATGAGTTGGGTCCTCTCGGACGTGATCAACGTCCATGGCGAAGCCGGCCTGCGCAGCCGTTGCGACGAGTGGTACGACGGCGAAATGGAGTCGCTCTATCCGAATCCGGTACCCGAGGAAGGTTTACTCCCGCTGTCGTCGCAGCCGCTCGGACCGGACGGCCAGCCTGAACTGTGTGCGCCCGCCTACGATCAGATGCTGCCCAGCAGCCCGACACCTGCTCCAAGCAATGGGGAACCCTTGCCGACGCCCGGTACGCGACAATCGCCCAGTTCGTCTCGTCCCATGAACGACCGCTACAGTGCGATTGAAGCGGCAGAAAAAGTGCGCTCGGCGAACATTCAACAGACGTCGGCACAACAAACGGCGGTACCGACACCCTAATGATGAATGCATCTACCAAAATTACGAAGGCCACGAGCATCGTCATATTCGCCGGCGTGCTGGCATGCGGCGTGGGCTGCACGAAGATGACGAATTGGAAGCCGTCGAAGATGTTCAGCTTGGATAGCACCTGGCCCTTCAAGGACAAAGATGCGCCGCATGAAGGCGTTCCAGTGCGGATGGTGTGCACTTGGACGGACACGGTGCTCACACAAGCCGGGAAGAAACCGCAACGTGGCTTCGGCGGCCGTGTTATGTTCTACGGTAAAGAAGAAAAGAAGCCAATTCTTGTCGACGGCCAACTCGTGGTCTATGCGTTCGACGAGACCGGTCGCGAACCTACCGACAATAAGCCGACACGCCGCTACGTATTTCCGCCCGAGCAGATTCCGCTGCACATGAGCAAGTCCGAATTGGGCTCATCCTACAGCTTCTGGTTGCCGTGGGACGAAGTGGGGGGGCCGAGGACCGAGGTCAGTCTGATTTGCCGGTTCGAGCCGAAGGGCGGCGCGGTCGTCTCCAGCGAGCAAGCGAAGCAATCGCTGCCGGGGAGGGAGCCGGTGCTCGCCGGCGACGGAACGAAGCATCCACCAAAGCTTCCCGACGGCGTGCCTTCGAAGCCCGCCATCCAAACGCTGCAAAACCTGCAAGCGCAACGCCGAGAAACACACGATGCACGGCAAGCAAGTTATGAAGTGCCGGTGGCGAACGATCCACAGGCGCTTGCAATTGAGTCTGCACAAAACAATAGCTTGTTGCCGGCCAAGCGGATGACCGCCACTACCATCAACTTACCTAACAACTTTCAGATGCCGAGTGCCGCGGCGATCAGAGATCGGAATGTGCCGGCAGTAAACCATACACCTCTGACGGCGGCATCGTATTCGCAGCCATTGCTGAGCCAGTCGGCGTTGCAACAAACTCCGAATGTGCCGCCAATGCTGCCCTCGATGCAAACTCCGGTAACACGTCAGCTCGGACAAAACATCGCGGGCGCGGGTGGACGGCCGAACTTGAGCCCTATCAACCTCCCATCTCAGATCCCGCAGGCGCCTGCCTCTGCACTGAATACGATGACGCCTACGATGAAACCCTCGATTCAATCGCCGGGGGGTATCAGCACGACACCGATTTCGATGTCGCCCCAGCAACCGCCAGCGAACCAATCAGCACTTCAACAGATGCTCCAGCAACAGCAGGCGTTGCAACAGAAGATTATCCAATTGGAAGCGCAATCGCCGACCGGCATGCCGAGCCAAGTCGGCAACACGGCGACGGTTAGCTACCCGACGGGTGGGCAGTACCAGCGTTAGGCTCGCCGGCCACCGTCATCTCATTGCGGACTTCACGCACGCCAGGCTCAAGTGCCACGAGCTGAGCGATAACTTGGCGCTCGCTGTCGCTGGCCGCTGCACCGCTGATGACCGCGGTGCCGTCTTGAACCGTCACAGTCGGCTGCGTCATGTGGTGATCGGCGAGGATTTTCGCCAATCGAGTTTGCAGCGTTGCGGCCACCACATTGGATGTGGGCCGCGGTGTATCGAACGCCGTGTGAACTTGCACCCGCATCTTTTGGGGTGGGTTCTCGGTGGTAGTGGTGGCAGTCTGCTGTCGGCGGTTGCGGCGGGACATCTGGCGGTTCATGTTCTTAAAGAATTGCGTACTCGCGCTATTGGACTGCATGAAGGTGGACTGCATATCCGCAGCGTCCCGACCGACGAACGACTGACCGCCGCCGAATTGGCTATTTCCGAATCCTGAGCCGCCGAAACCACTTTGGCCGAACGAAGAGTTCCCGAAGCCGCTGCTGCCGAAACCGCTCGTGCCAAATCCACTGGAACCGAATCCGCTTCCCCCCAAGCCACTTGAGCCGAAGCCGCTCATACCACTGCCGCCAAAGCCGGAGCTACCGAAACCGCTTGAGCCGAACCCAGACGATCCAAAACCACTGCTGCCGAAGGCGGACGTACCGCTACGTTGGGCTAGGGCCGCTCCACTTGGCATCAGAGCGGTCAACGCGACGGCGAAAAACGCGAGAATCCGAGTCCACATATAGAAACCTCCGAGAGCGACCGCTCTCATTATATCTATCTGCCCCTTCGGGGTATAATGCGAGCCAAGTTTTCTCCTTCGCCGGCGAATTCTTCCCAGATACTACGTATTTCATTGGCAAAAACCGACAGCGGCGAGTTTTCCGGCTGATGTGGGCCATTGTGTTTCCAGGAGTCATGCCATGCGATTTTACCTTTTCCGCAAACCTTCGCGCGTTCTGGAAAAACTGCTGGCCGGAATCACCGCCACTTGGCTGGTGTTGGCTACATTCGTTCCGGCGCGGGCGGACCGGCCTTCGTCGATGAAGTTGTTCCCGGAGGAGTCGCTCATCTTCGTCCGCATTGCCGACGCCCATGAACTCGGCGAGCGAATCCAACAAACTGCGTTAGGTCGCATGATTCAAGACCCGCAGCTTAAGCCGCTGGTGGACAACCTTTACGGCAAAGCGGGCGAATTGTATGCGCAAGACGCCGAGGGCAAGCTCGGCATTTCTTGGGAGGAATTGAAAAAGCTCCCCAAGGGCGAGGTCGCGTTTGCGGTCGTCGCTCGCCCCGACAAGCGGCCGGCGTTGCTGATGATGATCGACCAGGGCGACGAACCTTCTGTTGCAGACAAGTTGGTTGATCGAGCACTCGATATTGCACAAGAAAAGGGCGCTGACTTTAGCAAGGAGAAGATTGGCGACGTGGAAGTGACGGTTGTGCGCGATCGTGACCGGGAAAATCGCATGTTTGGCGTCTGCCAGCGGGATAGCACCATCATTGCTGCGACCGATCCGAATGTAATTCGCGGTGTACTTTGGCATTGGGACCATGCGGGCGACGTGGCCGGCGCGGCCCCGGCATCCGAAACCGTGGCAGCGAGCACGGCGTCCAATAAAGATGCTGAGAAGAGATCTGAAGGAAAATCCGACAAGCATGAAGAACCGTTCGTGCCGGGCCGCACGCTCGCCGAGAATGAGCGGTTCGCCACGATCGTAAAGAACTGCCGCAGGCCGCAGGATCCGCCACCGCAACTGCTGTTCTACGTCGATCCGATCGAGTTATTACGAAACGTCGGACGCGGCAACGGCGGTCTGAGCTTCGCACTGGGCCTTTTCCCTTCATTAGGTCTTGATGGAGTAATGGCGGTGGGCGGCGCTATTACTTACGCGACCGACGAGTACGACAACCTCTCGCAACTCCACTTGCTGCTTGAAAATCCTGCGCTCGGGCGTGTTGCTGCTGCCGGCGTTCCAGCCCGGAGATACAGCACCGCAGCCGTTCGTACCGCTGGCGATTGAAACGTACATGACATGGAATTGGAATCTTCGCACCGATGTACGATCGACTCTCGCGCTCATCGATCAGTACCGCTATCAAGGCTCGGTGGACAAATTCGTCAAGGAAAAGTTATCCGATAAGCTCGGCATCGATGTTCCGACGAAGATCATCGATAACCTAAAAGGGAGGTATACGTGGACAATCGGTTATGAACGTCCGAGTCATTTTCGCGGACAGCAGCACGTATTCGCCGCCGAATTGGTCGACGAAGCCGCGGCGAAGGAGTCGCTCAAAACCGTGATGGATCGTTTCCCGGAGTTGTTTGAGGAGCGCCACTTTGGAAGCGTCACCTACTACGAGCTCACGCCTCGAGTGCGCAAAGCGGAGGCGGCAAAAGAGCGGCCCGAGGGAGACTCTATCGTCGTCCATCCGTTTGTTGGCATTATGGATGGGTACTTTTTTATCGGCAGCTCGTGCCAGCGGTTCGAACAATACATCGCCGCACGAGATGGAACGATCGATCGGTTGGTGGATTCGAACGACTATGCGCGAACCAGCGCCGTGATCGGCAGAGAAACCCGCGGTGCAACTCCGGTGATGTTTACCATGAGCCGCTTTGAGGAATCGTTGCGGCAGTGGTACGATTTGTTGACCTCCGAAAAAACGCGGGCCTTCATTGACGATCGCCGAGAGAAAAACAAATGGCTCGCGGCACTCGGGGACGCCATGGAAGAAAGCAAATTGCCACCCTTCGAAGTTCTAATGCAATACGCAGCCCCGGGCGGTGGAATTTTTTACGACACCGATTCCGGGTATCACGCCATCACGTTTACGTTGCGCAACGAGACGAAGCCATTCCAGCAGCCGGCGTCAGATTCAAAGTAACTCGCGGCTGCCCAATCGAACTGCCGTTGCGGACCGCAAATCGCCTGTCACATCCAACCGTGCTAGTTGGCCACCTACAAGCCGAGCGGCCAGTCGGTAAGAAGCTGTGCACCATCGGCTGTGATGAGAAAATTCTGTTCCAGGCGAACGCCGGCCCGCAATTCTTCGTGATAGACGCCGGGTTCCACGGCGAGAAAATCGCCCTCGGCCAAGATGTCGTCCCAGCGCGGGTTCAAATGCGGTCCTTCGTGCGGCGCCAATCCGACGCCGTGCCCGAGATGGTGGTTGAACGTCCACGGCGGGTGGGCATTCAAATGCTTATGAGCGAGGTCGTACAAATCGCGACAACGAACGCCAGGTTGCGCTTCGGCCTGGATGATGGAAAGGACCTCCGCCACGTGCTGACAGGCTTTCTCTTGCTCTTGGGTAGGCTCGCTTACCGCGATTGTGCGGGCATTGTCTGAATGATAGCCGCGGATTCCGACGCCTAAGTCGAGGATGAGTAGTTCGCCCGCCATTGCCACTCGATCGCGTGGCGGACCACCAGGATCGCAGAAGCGAAAGTCCTGGCCGAAATACGTCGGCGCTTCGCTCAGCGTCTGCACCGCGACATTGTGCATTTCCGCAAATAGCTCCAGTTCGTTGAGACCTGGTCGAACGATTTCGCGCGTGTGCTCGTACATTGCTCGGTTCGCCTCATTGGCCCGCTGCATAAGGCGTAGTTCGTCCGCGTCCTTGTGTCTGCGAAGATCAAACAGAATCGAGTCAATTTCAACCAGCGAAGCATTCAAGCCGAGCAATAAACTTGGCGCAAACTCTTCGAATTCACAAGCAATCTGCTTCGGAGTTTTCTTTAGCGTTGCCTGGGCAGCTGCGGAACTTGCCGAGCGCTGTTCGTCACGCGTTGTTGAATGCCATTTGGCTTCGTAGCCCACGAGTTTGTCAACGGCTGCTGTCTCGCCGGCCAGATGCTCAGGCAACACGAGGGTGATGAGACCATCGGCATTCATGGCCGCGATCGGCTCGAAGGGCGGCCGGATGCATATGCCGGTAAGCCATTGCACCGACTCGCGCCGCGTAAGTACCGTCAGGTCGACGCCAAGTGGTGCGAGCACATCGAGTAATCTCCGCTGGCGGCCCCGGCAAGCTTCGAGATCGACGGCGGTTACGTTAGACATAGGCTTTGGTCCCTGTATACCACTGCTCGCAACGAGCGATTTGGTTTTCAAAGTGAAGGAGGCACTGCTTGCCTCCCAAATATCCACAACGACGAGTGGCCAGCAGCGCTCAACAATCTAATGAAGCGAACTGGTTTGTTTCAAGCAGTGGCACACGCCCAAACTAGTTACTTTCGCCTCCTACGATATCGAACGCCAGTGGATGCTCACTCGTCGGGTCCTCGATACGAATCGATTTTTTGCCGGCGAGTAGTTCTTCGATCAAGTGCCCAACCAATTCAGCACGCCACCCGACATCGAGTAAGGGTAGTTCGTCGTTGTCCGCCCCTGCGAAACCAAGCCGGTACGCAATGAGATCGCGAACGTCCGTGGCGGTACCAGCGAGGCTCGTAGCCACGTTCGCATTGCGGCAGATGCTGGAGAGCGCCGGCGACAAGAATTGTCCGAGCAAATTGAGCTGCGACGGTTTCGCTTCCCGCGACGGCCGCTCGATCCCGCTGAGCGACGCGTTCAGGCCCGTTTTCACGCATTGAGCCAATTCGTTGAGCATATCTGGTTTCATCCCACGATGTATGCCGCGGACAGCCCGGATTCGCTCGACGCCGTCACTCTTGCGTTTGGCGATTTCTACGAGCAGGTCGTCGCGCAATACGCGGCGCGGCGGCACATTACGCCGTTCCGCCTCGCGGCGACGCCACATCCAAAGCTCGCGTACGATCGCCAAGCTCCGTGGCGACAAACTTCCAAGACCGGACACTCGCCTCCAACGCGGGTTGTCGCGAGCATCCTTCAGATCCGTGAGCCAGCGGTCCATCTCTTCGCCCAACCACTCGAGCCGGTTGAGGCTCTTGAGCTTCTGGCCCAAGGTTTCGTACAGCGGCAGCAAATACCGCACATCCTCCAATGCGTAGTCGATTTGCTCCTCCGTCAGCGGACGGCGGCGCCAATCGGTGCGTTGCTCCCCTTTGGCAGGCCGTGCATTGAGAAACCTGGAGACGACGGAGCCGTAAGAGGACGGATAATCCGCGCTGCAGAATCCAGCGGCGAGTTGCGTATCGAACAAATTGACAGGCGGCTGGCCACACGAAGTGAGCGCGAAATTAACCTCTTCTCGGGCGGCATGCGCGATCGTTGAGTGATTGCCCTCGGCAAGCGTGCGCCAGAAAGCGGTCATGTCGCCGGCGCGGTACGGATCGATGACCACCAAGTCTTCGGGCGTGACAACCTGGACGAGGCAAAGCTCGGGGCGATAGGTATCTTCAGAAACAAACTCTGTATCGATGCCGATCCGGTCCGCGCGTGCCAACCGCCGACACAGGTCGGCAAGTTGTGCGGCACTGTTGATCGTCTCGTGCGACACGGCTGACGAGAGGCGGTAGCCAACTCAAAAGGGAAAGAAAACAGACACGAGTGTGACGGCGCAGCTCCGCAGCCCTTGGGAGATTAAGAGGCTGCTGCGTAAAATCACACCGTTACACGTAATCCCAATATCAGCGCCGAATGCACTCGCCACAAGTCGAATCCGCTAAAAATCGTCAATACGGAAACAACAAGTAGAACCACATCATTGCAGCGAATAACGGAAGCAGAATAGCACAGCTATACGCCATGTAGCCGAAGAAACTCGGCATCTTCACGCCCGACTTCTCGGCGATGGCACGGACCATAAAATTGGGGCCGTTGCCGATATAGGTCATTGCTCCCATGAACACGGCCCCCAAGCTTAGCCCCATCAATACGATATGTTCGATACCTGCCACGAGCGTCGCGTCATGTGATTGCGGCATCGCTTGGGCCGTTTGAAAGAAAACCAGATACGTCGGCGCGTTATCCAGCACGCTGGAGAGGGCGCCGGTCGTCCAAAAGAACTGAGCGGGGGTGCGAATGCCGAGCTCAGAACCGTGCACGCTCAGGATTTGCAGCGCCGGCTGCATCGTGACGAAAATGCCCGTAAAAATAGCGGCTACCTCCACGATTGCGTGGTAATTGAACCGATTGGCGTAGCGGACTTGCTTGCTGCCAAACCAGAGCGAAGTCGCCACCAGGCTTAGCTGCACGATCTCCCGCAAATAAATCCACGGGTGCCAGCTCGTTCCCGGAAGTTGTTTGCTCGGGTCCAAAAACGCCACAGCCAGCACGACACCTAACAGCAGCGGCGCGTTGACTTCCCAGCCGCTAATTCTTAGCGGACGCTGTTTCTCAATATCGCGCTCGATATCAGCGATGGTCTCGTGCGGGTAAAACCAAATCGAGTCGAACAGCAAGTAGGCCAGTAACAACAAACCGTTCACAAACAACCATTCCTTCCATAGCACGAAGGTCCAAGTAAATGGCACGCCCTGTAAATACCCTAAGAACAACGGCGGATCGCCCAGAGGCAGCAAACAGCCGCCGCAATTACACACCACGAAAATGAAAAACACGACGGTATGGGCCACATGCTTGCGCTCTTTGTTCGTCTCCAATACGGGACGTATGAGCAGCATCGCGGCGCCGGTGGTGCCGATGAAGCTGGCCAGGACGGCGCCAACGCCCATAAACGTGGCGTTCGTCATGGGATGAGCTTGCAAATCGCCGGTGATCCGAATTCCGCCGCAGATCGTGTACAGGCTGAATAGAAGCACGATGAACGGCACGTACTCTTGCAGCAACGCATTGGCTAGGACCGTCCTTACAAACCCGGTCTGCATCCAACTCTCCGTCGGTTCTACGACGTGGTGGGCGGGCCAGTGGCCTTCGAGCGGCGCGCGGTGAAGAAACGCGTAGTACGCTAGGGCGACGAGCGACAAGATTATTGCAACGATAAAACGATTTAGATTTGAATCCCACCAGTCGGCGGCTGCCGGAACAAGCGGCAGGACGGCAATTCCAGCCAGCAGTACCGCGAACGGAATCACGGTCCACAACGGCGGCGCTACTTTTGCAGAGCGCTGCTCGACGGTGCCAGCGGGCGCCATATCGCTGCTGGTGTGTTCAGCCGACGCGCCGCCGTGAGCGGCTTGACCTGCTACAATTTGCCTGGTTCCCAGTTGCGGCAACCCGGCGATCACCGCGATGCCGTACAACACGACGATTGTCAATATAGCCACCGGCGCCATGATGTGGTTGCCGCTTTCGTGTGCGTGTTGCGTCATCGAACTAGTAACCTCGACGCCTGTAGTTTCATTGATTCACGAACGAGACGATTCAAGTTATCGAGCGGCATCGATATCGTCCATGCCGTCTGGCTATCGATCAACAAGTAGGGATCGGGCAATAGGAACGGCTTGATGCGCGAAACTTGGCTCCATCCGAATCGCAGGGCGATCCTGTTCGGCTGTGTCCCTCCGGCTATCATTGCCGCAATCGGCGTTGCAATGGTCGTAGGGACCGTCGGAGAAACAGCCTCGCACTGGCGATGGCTCGGTTGGGCGACAATTCTGGTCGGCGTAGCATTGATCGCTATGCTACTCCGTCAGATAATTCGGCCGCGGGTGGCCTTCCAAAATGGCGAAGTGCTATTCTATCTCCGCAGCGGCCCACCGATCGCTGTGCCGGTGGAGTTTGTGGAAGCATTTTTTGCCGGCCTAGGACCGGCCCACCTTCCAGCCGTAACGAATCAGCCCAAGACCGTGAACCTTATGGCTCGGCTATCGCAACGACATACTGAATGGGCCCACCTAGCCGTAAAACCGGCCCTAGGCAACTGGGACGACGGCTACGTCACCATCCGTGGATCGTGGTGCGAACCTCTCACCGGCGAAATCATCCGTAAACTCAATCACCGTCTCAAAGAAGTTAAGGACAACATCGGAAAGAACAGCGCTGATGATTGACACTCCCTTTCATGTTCATGCGCCAGGCTTGCTTGTGAGCGTGCGCAATGCAACAGAAGCGCTCACGGCGCTATCAGCCGGCGCTGATGTTATTGACGTAAAGGAACCAGATCGCGGACCGCTCGGAGCCGCCGATACAAGAACCGTTAACGAGATTGTGCAGGCTATTGCCGATCGGGCTCCCGTCACTATGGCGATGGGAGAATTGCTCGAATTCGCGGCGGATGACAATATCCGACAACTCACTCCGATCCCGTCGGGGGTTGCTCTTTTTAAGTTCGGATTGGCCGGCTGCCGTCAGGCCGCTGATTGGCAATCGCGCTGGCGCATCGCCGTTTCAAAGTTAACCAATGAAACGACCGTAAAGCCCGCCCAGCCAGTTGCCGTCGTGTACGCCGATTGGAAAACAGCTGGTGCTCCTAAACCGGAACACGTTTTAAGCACAGGCGCGAAACTCGGCTGCCCTGCCCTGCTGGTTGACACGTGGGGTAAATCCACCGGCAGCCTCTTCGACTACTGGCCCAGACGAGAATTGAGGAAATTTATTAATCAGGTGCGAGCTCGCGATATGCTCGTCGTCCTGGCCGGGTCAATATCTGCCGAGCGCGTGCAGGAGGTGATCGAGTTGCGCACCGATTTAGTCGCGGTCCGGGGCGCCGCTTGCGACGCAGGCCGCGGTGGAACCATCTCGGCCGATCGGGTGCGCCGCTTGAAACAACTCGCCACACAGCATACGAATTCGGCGGCCCAATGTCGATGAATTTGCCAGCGGTGACTCTTGCCCTTGCGAACTCTGCGCATCTGCGTGAGATTGGATGCGCATAACGCCGGCATCGAAATTGCTGCTCACATGTCTTCCCATATCGCACACGAGGTGGACGCAAGAATTTCCTTGACAGCAAGCGAGAAACCAGCATATTTGGGGACGTTCGAGAACACTCGATGATCTGAGTCGCTTCGCGAAAAAAGGGGTGGATCGCATGTGCAAGAATGTATTGGACGCGATTCGAGAAGGGGACTGGTTTTTCGAACCCGAGGATGTCGATCCAAGTCGCTACCAGGCGACGACCGCAATCCCCGGTACGCGAGCCAAATTACAAATCCTCGCCGAGCGGGCTCGCTCCGGTTTGCCACTGTGGCATGAGCGAGATCGGGCCGACTACGAGGATCCGGCAAACGAATAATGACCGGTCGATTTTTTTAGTCGTTGCACACTTCATGCAGCACAAGGCGTGAACGTTCGATGTTGGATGTTGAATGCGTCGCGTGTAGCATTCAACATTCACCATCCGACATCAGGAATCTAATATGCCTAAATTCGCCGTGCACGTGCCGCACACTCTCACCAGAGACGAGGCGCGTTCGCGCTTAGAGCGGTTCGTCGAAATGTTGGAAGCCAAGTTTGCGAATCAAGTGAGCGACCTACAGCAGTCGTGGGACGGCGACACGCTGCGCTTCCATTTCAAGACCTATGGCATTCCGCTCGATGGCGGCATCACGGTGGCCGATAACGAGTTGAACCTGGCCGGCGACATCCCCTTCGCCGCCTTGATGTTCAAAGGCAAGATCGAATCCGAGATCCGCGAGCAGCTCGAGCGTCTCGTTGCGGTGTAGGCGATAGCCGGGGAATGGTCAGTTTGCCTGTAAGGGGACGACTCGGATTCGCTCGCCTTCCATTCGATAGTCGAGCCCGGCGGGCTTCAGCAACGCATCTAATAGCTCGTCTCTATCGACGTTGGTCACGGTGAACGACACATGCACGTCGAGCGATTTTCCTGCCGCTTGAATCGCATCCTCATCGATTCGTACGTTCCAGTGAAGGCGATTGGCCAACTCACGCAGAACGGCCCCGACCGGTTTTTCCTGAACGCGTAGTGTGAAAACCTGCTTCGTCTTGCCAACAGGCGACCGGGCTGCTGGACCAATCGTGGCGGGCCCGTCGCGAGCCACATGCGCATCCCGCGGCGCTGCAACCGGTGGCAGCGGCGAAACCTGAATTGCTCGCCCGTCCAAGCGCCATTTGAATGTCAAATCGAAGCCGATCAGCAGCACCGTGAACTCCTCAGCTGCGCTGAGTTTCGGAAGCTTACCCGCCGCCCACAGATCGTGCGGAATTCGCTCGGGATTGACGATCCGCCAGCCGCGCTTCTCGGCTGTCAAGACAATGAGCCGGCGCGGCTCGCTTAGCCGCGGCCAAGACAGCCGCTCTCTTCCCATTAGGGACGAACGAACCTCGTCTGGCAGACGCGTGATTTCTTTCGACCGAAGTGTAGCAAGCGGCCGCAATCGTTCCGCCGAGGAACTTGGCCCCAAATATAACAGTTTCCCTAATCGAGCAACGCCCAACTCGTGAGCGGCTGCGAAAGCGGCGAGCACCTGCTCCGCTGAACTTGCCGTGATGTCTAGCGATACACGCATATCCGGATCGACGCGCCGATCTACGAACACCGGCTCGTCATACAGCCCCCGGAGCCGACCAACTGCCTCGCGAAGCGGAACCTGTCGCCAATGAATAGTTGCCATGGGCCGCGGCCGGTGACGAAGTGCACTACCTTCGGCCTCGAGCGCCAGGCGTGGCCGACCGTGCAGTGCGTCTCCGCCGGCACTTCCGCCAGCAAACCGGAGCAGGTTAGGCATCCAGCCAACAGCACCCAAATCTCTGTCAGGTTACCAATTCGTCGTGAGATCAACGGGCCAGCCATTTGTCAAGAGTTCAGTTGGAGCACTCGCCCTCAGCATGCGTTCACTCTGAGTGTGTCAAGCGAAAACATTTTTTGCCGAGTTGAACGCGCGGCAGTTGCGCCCTTAATTTACTTGGTTACGCTACCAATCCACCACGCTTCCGGGGGTATAGAGGGTATATAGGTTGCTCAACCGAGCGCCATTATAGTCGAGCGCGAACTTCCCAAAATATCGCCTTACGGCAACCTCGAACATTCTTGCCGCCGCAACCAATTTTTTCGTTGTGCTCTCTTCATTTGTGATTACACTCAACGCTAGAGATTGGCGGGGACGGCCGGCCAAATCCGGATGCACTGCTGGGAAATGCATCAACTTTTCGCCGCCGCGCCGGAGCGAATGATTCGCAAGCCACGTTTTTGTGGCGCAGGACCTCATGGAACGGCAAGTCGGTTCGCGGCTGGATTAATTACGGAATCAGTGAGAGTGTGCACATCAGGCTATTGTGCCTTGATGTAGTCGTTTCGTCCTAGAGCTGGCAACAATTGGGCTAATTGTAACGGAGTCAATGGCGTGGACACTCGTCGATTGCGCACCCCTGTTCTTGTCATTTACTACAATCGCTATCTAACCAACAGCGACTGTGCCATGTTTATCAAGCGCATGGCGCACCGTTATTCGAACGCATCGCTCGAACGGGTCGTGATGATGGGCGACCACGTCGCCAGAAGAGCCGCCGTGCTGGCGCTCAGCCTCATGGGCGATTACTCGTCGAACACGGTTTTGGGCCGCGCACTGGTCGACCGCGACCGCGGAGTCCGCACCATCGCTGAAACGGGCATCCGGGAATTATGGTGCCGCGTTGGCAGCCGACAGCAACAAGAGATGCTCCGTGAGGTGGCCGATCTGAATGACCAGCGGCAACACACGCAGGCAGCGCGCCTAGCGACCGAACTCATCCACAGCTCACCCTGGATCGCCGAAGCCTGGTGCCAGCGTGGCACGGCCCATTACCACCTCGGCCAATACGACGCGGCCATCCGCGACTGCCACCAGGCGCTCGAAATCAATCCATATCACTTCACCGCGGCGGCGGGAATGGGACAATGCTACATGCTGCAGGACAACCCCGTCGCCGCGCTTGAGGCCTTCCGGCGAGCGCTGCGTCTCAATCCCGGCTTGGAAGAAGTCCGCGCCCAAGTGGTGCGTTTGCAGCGGTCGCTCAAAAAAGACTGACATCTAAACGTGACGTCAGCCCCGTCTCAACCGCGCGATGAGCTAATTCCGATGAGTCGCAAAATTCACGGACTGCCTGTTTATAACCCCGTATCTCAGTCGGATGAAGCGCGACCACGCGTCGCTTAGCGCACCAACTGTCCCCGCGGCAGACCCATCGCCTGCCGAACGGCGGTCGCATAGCGAGCCGGGTTTGCCGTGAACTGCTGCAACGTTGCTTCACTCGCGAACATGTAGAACATGCCGTCGTAGTCGAGGCTGTGTTCGCGCTTGCCGGGCACCTGCTGCTGGTGGTCGGTCGCGAGCACCGGATCATTGCCCGAGAGAGCTGGGGCATACCGGGCCGGGTCGGTCCAGAACTGTTTCTGCTCCTCCGGCCCAGCGAACCAGTAGGTGCGACCGAGGTGCACGATCCCGTATTTCGGATTGCCGGGAACCCACTTCCACTGGTTACGCATGCTCACCGGGCAGTATCCGTCGAACGCCAATGGCGGCGCACCGGGCGGCAGCAACCGTGAGTCAGGAACGGCAGTTGATGCGTCCGTTGCAGTTGCAGTGGGCCCTGTAGTCGCGGCAATCGCAGGCTGAGCGCTGGCGGTTGGCGGCGCGAACGGCGGCCTTGAAGTTGTCGTCGCAACTGGGTTTGCTGGCAAAGGCGCCATGGGCGGCGCAACCGGAACGGACTGGGTTGCGGGCGCAGACGCCGTTGAACGAAGATATGGATTAGCAACCTGTGCGGGTGCACTGGGAGAGCCGACTGGGGTAATCGGTCTTTGGGCTGGACTGTTCGCCTGCGAAGCCACGGCGGCAGGGTTGTTTACCACTTGCGGCGCTACCGGCGGATTCGCGGCGTAATGCGGTAAGGAGGAGTTCTGAACTGGTACAGCCGAAGCTACAGGCTTCGCCGCTAACGTGCCGGGGGCCAATTGGTTAACGGCAGTTCGCACCGGCGCCGTTGCCGAGGGTACCGTCGCAAAATTCGGCGACGTGCCTGCAGTCGCGAGCCCAGTACCCATTGCAGGGGTGCCTATGCTCGTCGCTGCGAAGGAGTTTTGATTCTGACTGGCATCTGCCTTCGACGGAGCAATCGCCAGCGGCGTGTTCGGTGAGACAGGCAAGTTTGCATACGCGTCGTTGAGATGGCTGCGATCCGGTGCGGCTGCCACCGCGCCCGCATACGCTCTGCCACTGATAGAGGCGTACTTCCGGGCGAAATCCGTTACTTCGGCCACATAGGCAGCCGGCGTCGGCGGGCTGATGAGCTGACCAATTACTCGGCCATCCGGTGTGATAACGACATCCGTTGGCACCCGCGTGATGCCGAATGATTGCGCCGTGGCGGAGTTCTCGTCCGCATTCAATTTCACCGGTACAAACTGCGATTCGATGGCCGACGACACGCCCGGTTGGCTGAACACGTTGCGCTCGAGTGATTTGCAGGGCACGCAACTTGGCGTCCAAAAATGAATGAGCACCAGCCGTTTGCTCTCGCGAGCGACGGCCTTTGCCGATTCCAGGTCGTTGTGCCAGTGGATCGCCTCTTGCTGGGCCCAAGCCGGTACCGCAAACAGTGCGCTCAGTGCCAAAACGAGTGGTTGCCAATGGATTCGCATGAGAGGCCCTCGGCGTCGAAAGTGCAGGGAGTGGCATTCGCGTGGTCGCGCAGACTGCGCACCCTCGTTTCCCTAATCGTCCCTTTCGGAAAACGACTTTACTGAATATGCAGATTCTCCCGATTGCACCGGCCCGGCAGGGAGGCTAACGCTAGCGGACACAATCGATGAAGGGCGGAAATTAGCTGTCGATAGAGCGATTTGCAACGCAGCGGGGACCCAAATCGTGGTTTTCTTGTGTTTTTTCTCGGGGTCGGGTTGAACTAAAGCTTGACAATCACCGAAGAATGGCTAAGAATACGCATGAGTTGATTGTCCTGCCGGTTTCCGGCAGGTTCTTCCGGCCAAACGCTTTGGCTTGCCGCAGCGGACAATTCAAAACGCTGTGTAAGCTAAGGGCCGCCTCGATGCCCTCAGGAATGCTCTTGGGCACGGGGGATCCGTCGGAGCCTTGGCCTTGGGTCTTCGGATTCTGTTCGTTCGATCCCGACCAAATATCCACGGCAGATAGACGCTATACGTCTGCTAAATGACTCGCGGCTGTGTGACTGGATTGCCTCAATCGGCGACCGTCCTGGTCGCAGTCGTGCAAAAGCAGAGCCAATTTCGCTCGCGCTTTGTCGTGCGCGCACTATGCAGGGATACATGTCGCCGGTCACCTCCCAAGGAGATTTCGCGACTAACATTTCGACCAATGCGAATCTATCGCGGGTCTCGTTTCAGTAAGTGAACGTCCAGTTGCGGCAGATGGCCGTCTTCGATCTCACACAATTTAGGGTCTTCTTTTTACTTCCGAGCGGAGTATCTCTATTTGCACAGGGTTAAGGTAAGGATTTTGAGTCACATGGCCAAGAAACAGCGTCGGGGCGGAGGGGGTGGAGGCGGACGTTACCGGGACAACCGCCAGAGCGGATACAACCGCGGAGGCGGCGGGGGAGGACGACGCGGTGGTGGGGGCGGACGCGGTGGACGACGCCGCAGCTACGGGTCCCAGAATCGCGATGATCGCCAGGAGTACGAAGGCCTGGAAAACGGCGAGGCTTTGCCTCTGGTACCCGGCTCGGGCGTGCTTGAAATGCATCCCAACGGCTACGGCTTCCTGCGCAATCCCGCCACGAATTTCACGCGAGAGCGGACCGACCCGTTTGTGCCCGGGACGATGATCGAAAAATTCGGACTCCGCGAAGGCGTGCTGCTGAGTGGAATGGTCCAACGCCAGCGTCGTGGTCAGGGGCCGCGTCTGAAAGAGCTGCTCGATGTCGACGGCATGGCTCCGGACGACTATTTGAAAGTGAAGACGTTCGATGAACTCACACCGATCAACCCCGAGGAGTGGTTCCAACTCGAGACTGGTCAGCAGCCCATCACGACACGTGTCATGGATTTGCTGACGCCGCTTGGCAAGGGCCAGCGTGCGCTGATTGTCGCGCCGCCTCGCACCGGCAAGACGATCATGATTCAGCAGATCAGCAACGCAATCACGACGAACTACCCGGACGTCGCCATGGTGGTGCTGCTCGTGGATGAACGGCCGGAAGAAGTGACCGACATGCAGCGGATCATCAAAGGCGAAGTCTTCGCAAGTAGTCTCGACCGCGACGTGGAGAGCCACGTGCGGCTATCACAATTAACCGTCGCGCGTTGTAAGCGACTGGCTGAGATGGGCAAGGATGTATTCTTGCTGCTGGATTCGATCACGCGACTGGCGCGGGCGTTCAACAAGTGGGTCGGCAACACCGGCCGGACGATGAGCGGCGGCGTCGACATCAAGGCCATGGACATCCCGAAGAAGCTGTTCGCAACGGCCCGGGCGTTCGAAGAAGGCGGTTCGCTGACGGTCGTCGGCACCGCGCTCATCGACACCGGCAGCCGCATGGACGACCTGATCTTTCAGGAGTTCAAGGGCACTGGAAACATGGAGCTCGTGCTTGATCGCAAGTTGGCCGACCGCCGTGTGTGGCCGGCGATCGATATCGAGCAATCGGGCACGCGACGCGAGGAGAAGCTGCTGCCACCTGAGGCGTTGCACGCGGTCACGATGCTACGCCGTACGCTTTCGACGATGCACCACGTCGATGCAATGGAGCAGCTCACGACAAAGCTCAACAAATTCAAGTCGAATGAAGAGTTTGTAAAGCTGATTCAAGGCGCGCCCGCGATCGACTAATCGCTATTCGCAACCAGTGCCGACGGCGTAAAGACCGTGATGCCACAACCGCGATAGTCATCGAGCGATGCCAGCTCATGTGGCGCTTCGTTAAGCGGCAAGATTCGCTCGACAAGCCGGCTTGGATCTAGCCGGCCACCGCGGATTAGGTTGAACATCTCGGGATACGTATGGGCTTGAACCCCATGGCTACCAGCCATCTGAAGTTCCCAAGCGACAAGCCGCTGAATTACGGCGGCCGGAATCGCATCACTCGGCGTTAGCAGCCCAACCTGTACGTGGCGACCGAGCTTCCTGAGGCAGAGAACCGAATTCTCTAATGTCGCCACGCTACCCAAGGCGTCGATCGAAACGCTCGCTCCTCCATGCGTTATATCGTGAATCGCGGCAACAATGTCGGGAGTCTCGGTGGCATTGAGAGCAACTTCGGCGCCAAGTTGCTCAGCAAGTCCCAAGGGCTCCATACGGATGTCGATAGCAATGACACGCGCTCCCAATGCGTCCGCGATCATGATCGCAGATAACCCGGCACCGCCGCAGCCGTGAACGGCAACCCATGTTTCGGGCCGCACCCCACCCTGGACTTTGACCGCTCGATATGCCGTGCCGAACCGGCAGCCCATCGCGGCCGCGGAGATCGACGACATATCGTCGGGCAGCGGCACCAGATTGCCGTCCGCGTAGCGAACGGCAACATACTCGGCAAACGTCCCCCAACCCGTGAAGCCGGGTTGAAACTGCCGATCGCAGATCTGCTGATTGCCGTGTCGGCATTCGTCGCACGATCCGCATCCCGCCACAAACGGCATCGTCACGCGCTTTCCCAGCAAAGTACGCCGGACGTCACGACCGACGGCCACGACAGTGCCTGCAAACTCGTGTCCCGGTACGTGCGGAAAACGCTTGATATCCGGGTCGTGTCCTCGCCAGCCGTACCAATCGCTCCGACAGAGACCGGTTGCTTCGACGCGCATGACGGCGCCGTCTGGTTCTGGCCGCGGATCTTCCACGCTAACCAGCGAAATTGTGCCTCCAAACTCTTGGTAGATGACTGCTTTCATTCAGTTTGGCGACGCAAATGCAATAGAGAGGCTACCTAGCAAACGAATACCCATTTGTGGTAGCAACACCCGGGAACTTTTTCGCCCTAGCCCGCGTCCAAAGCGTAGAAGTAGCTCTTGCCGATTCTCATCACAGCAATAAGGAGTTGATTATGGCACAAAGATATGTTTTTTGCTTGGCCGGTCTAATCGTTTTGACCGCCGTCTCCAGCAGTTTGGCGAAAGACACGAAAGTTGTCATCACGGTCGAGAAATCGAAGCCGAATACGGTTGATTCCAGTAAGCCTCCATTTCATGGGAAGCGGCCCGCGGTCGACGTGGCGATCCTATTGGATACGTCAAATTCTATGGATGGACTCATCAGTCAGGCAAAGAGCCAACTGTGGACCATCGTCCAACAATTTGCAAAGGCGAAGAAACACGGTCAGACGCCCATCTTGCGCGTCGCGCTGTTCGAGTACGGTAATTCGAATTTGCCAGCATCGGAAGGATACATTCGTCAGGTCGTGCCGCTTACCGACGATCTCGATAAGCTTTCCGAATCGCTGTTCGCGCTAACCACGTGCGGCGGTGATGAATACTGCGGGCAGGTAATCAAAGAGGCGGTGAAGCGGCTGGATTGGTCGAAGGAGCCGAACGGGTATAAGACGATTTTCATCGCCGGCAATGAACCTTTTACTCAGGGATCAGTCGACTACCATAAATCGTGCAAGCAGGCGATCGAGAAAGGAATCATCGTTAACACGATCCACTGCGGCAGTCGCACCGAAGGCATAAATGGTGGTTGGCAGAACGGCGCACAGTTGGCCGAAGGCGAGTTCCTGAACATCGACCAGGACCGATCGACGGTGCAAATCGATTGTCCCCAAGACAAAATCATCATCAAGCTCAACGCAAAATTGAACAAGACGTATCTTTGGTATGGCGCCGACGAAGATCGGGGGCGTTATGCGGCCAACCAAGTGGCACAAGATGTCAATGCCGAAAAAGCGAGTGCCGGCACGGCGAGCACGCGGGCAGTGGCCAAGGCCAACGCTGCCTATAACAACCGGAATCGAGATTTGGTCGATGCGTTTGCCGAAGACGGCGCGATCTTGCAGAAGGTGAGCGAGAAAGAGTTGCCTGATGCGCTCAAAAGCTTACCGCTTAAAAAACGCGAGGCATATGTTCAACAGATGGCGACACGGCGCGCCGAGATTCAGAAACAAATCAACGAAGCGGCTGCCGAACGAGACAAATACCTGACGCAGGAACGAAAACGGCTGGCAACCGATCGCGGCGGCACGACATTTGGCGACGCGACGATACTTGCCATACGGAAACAATTGGCAAAGTCGGGCTTCGAAAACACTGATCAGGCGCCGCACGCCGAATAGCCACGGAATGGCATGTGGTTTACGCGATAACGTCCGGTGGCTGAAGTGCGCGAAAACGGTATCGGCGGTAGCAGCACCGCCGCGATGTTTCACTTATTCCTGAATTGGAGCGATCGCGCCATCTGCAGTAGCCGAAACGCTCCGTATTTGCTAGAAGACCGCAAAGGCTATTTCACTTCCCACACACGGCGAGCATACGAAACGTACTCGCTCGCCGGGTTGGGGGGTTATCCGCTCTATCGCAAGCAGAGTTCATGGTCGAATTACGAAGTTTCTTCGGTGCTGTCCGCAGGCTGCTTACGCCTGAGGGATACGCGCGGTCAATTCGGCAAGATTTTGCAATGCCTGCTCCGTCGATACTCGAGTCAGGTCGTCTGCCAAGTTCCATTCGCCTATTCGCCGTTGTCGGGTGTCAGCGTACTGGTACTCAGCTTCTTCGAGAAGTCCTGAATTCGAATAACAGGCTTGCGCTGGTTGCTGAACCGTTTACGCCTTATCCGGCGCCAATCTTTTGGCACAACTGTGTGCGGCAGCTACCGCCCGAAAAGTACCCAACACAAACTGTGAGCGATGCTCAGGCACTGCTCGATAGGTATATGTCGGTCCTCCACCGCGACGTTTATAGCAACAGCGAATCGTATGGTACACCCAAGCGCAAGCTGACGGCATTGGGATTAGACGTGAAATATAATCAGCTGAGATGCGCAGGTCCGGTATATACCGATTTGCTGGAACGTCCGTTCTTAATTAAGTACTTTCGAGAACGGCAAATTCAGATCATCCACATGGTGCGGAAAAATCTGGCGCACGCAGCGCTCTCGATGATTATCGCGAACGAGCGAAAGATATGGCACAACCAGGACGGAAGGAAATTCGAAGGCCGGTACCGGATTTCTCCAGAAGAACTATTGGCGTATATGACTTATATACAAAATGAGCGCGACGAGTTTTTGCGGTTAACTCAAGATCTGAACGTGCAAACTTTCTCCTATGAAGATCTTGTTCAAGACGTCTCCTCTGCGAATGAGGCTGGGCTTATTCCAATGAATACTCGAGTGCTACAACCGATCGCAGAATGTCTAAACGTGCCGAACCAATTCGAGCGCCCTCAAGGAATGCACAAGGTAATTAACAGGCCTTATTCAGAAATTCTCGACAATTTCGACGAGATTGTTGCAGCACTCAAGTCCTCTCAGTTCTCAGAGTTTACCTCTAGCCTTTTGCCAACCAACGTTGCAGCCTAAACATGCGAGCGCGACCTCTTCCGTATGGCTCGCCCAATCGAGATACGACTGGGAATTCCGACAACAGCGCGTTGGGTTGAAGGAATTGGAAATCCGCTTAAGATAAATAAGTCAGCCTGCTGGAGGGTAAGCGAATTGGCCAGCGGCCACACTGGAAATGTGGTGCACCGTAAGGTGTTGCGGGTTCGAATCCCGTGCCCTCCGCTCACAACAGAAGCCGTCGACGTAACCCGTTGGCGGCTTTTCTTTTTGGATGACGTACTCATTTCAGTCTGCCTTTCTGTGCACGTTTTTGCGCACGTTTTAACTCCTGGCTGTTTGGACTGTCACTATGCTGCAACGACGTCTTGCCAGGCTGAATTGTGTCGATTGCGCTTCGTGATTGCTGGTCTGCTATGTGCGTATAGTGCTTGATAATCTCATGGTCGACATGACCAACCCAATCGCGGACGATCGGTTCCGGCACGCCGTTAGTAAGGGCATGGCTGATGAAGCTGCGCCGGAACGTGTGCAGATGGCCGGGTAGGCCTATCTTTCTGAGAATTACCTTGAGGTGCGCCAGCGTGCGCCGATCTGAAACCTGCCGGGTCGCCGATGGGAATCGCTTTGTCGCCGGCGCCGTGAATACCCACTGCGCTACTCGTGGCATGCCCGCCAGCAGCTCACACAGGTCGTTGCTCAGGTGGATCACTCGTTCGTCGCCAGACTTCGGAGTCCAGTAGTCTTTTGGTCGTATGTAGGTGACACGGTTCTCCAGGTCGATGTCGGCCCATGTCATCCAGCGGGCTTCCCCAATCCTGGTACCCGTATCAGCCAAAAACTGAAACAAAGAACGGTACCTGGGGCTCGTCGCTGCAAGAATTCTCTCTACCTGATCGCGCGTCCAGAACGGCTGTGGAGTGCGTGGCGGCTGACTGACTTTTAGTCCAGCTAACGGATTCTCCCGAATCAAGCGACGCCGTACGGCGAAGTTTAGGAGCTGCTTAATCACGACCACGTCATTGTGAATCGTTTTGGGTTTGGCCTTCGCCATGTTTGTTTATCCTTTTGGGTTTTCGCGGTGCGTGTTCCGTTCCAATCGAAACGCATTGATGAATGCTAGATCCAATTGATCGACTCGCGTGATACCGCGCTTCTCTGCCAGTTCGAGTACCAGCCTGAACGTGAACATGTATTTAGCGATAGTTTTCTCCGAGCGACCCGACGCCCGCAGGTGCGAGATGTACTCTTCGACTACGTTCTCAATGAGCGGTGCCCGCACAGGTCGGTGAAGTTCGCCATTCACGAGATCTCGCTCGATCGCAAGCGCTTTCCGTCGGGCTTCTTTTTTGCTGATTGTCTTGAGCGACTGTCTGACTGGCCGACCATCAAGGCGGTAATAAGCGTGCCACGTACCGCCGCGTCGGAAAATTGCGACATGCTCACCAACACGCTCATACTGAGTCTTACTTTCGTTTTGCATTGTTCGGATTTTCAAGACCATCGTTAAAAACTTGTGCAATTAGCCGATCGCGAAAGAAACGGACTCGCTTTCCGACTCTACGCGAACAGTTCCTAAGCAGCCCACGAGATCTCCAATCGCGCAGCGTTCCTACTGGAACTGCCAGCAATTCGGCGGCCTTCGTCAGGGTCAAAACCGGCGGGAACCCGCTTCACGTGGTGAGCGCGTGGGCGACCCAACAGGGCATGACTTTGGGGCAAGTCGCCGTCGATTCGAAATCGAACGAAATCACGGCGATTCCCAAGCTGCTTGAGATGCTGGAACTCAAGGGGGCCATTCTCAGCATCGACGCGATGGGCTGCCAGAAAGCGATTGCCAAACAGATCGTCGACGGCGGCGGCGACTACGTGTTGGCCCGGAAAGACAATCACCCCACACTGTGCCCAGCGGTGAGCGATTTCTTCCTCGAACGTCTTGAGGAGGAAGACTTCCGCGAGTCCGGCTGTCGCCCACTGGAAACTCGCGAAAAGGCGGGCGGCGCCATCGAAACCCGTCTCTAGAGGGTCGCTCCGATCCCCGCTTCCATGCGCTGGGCCACGCGCGCTTGGAAAGGCATTAAGAGCGTTGGCCAAGCAATCACCCTCATCCGGGCCAAGGACGGAACGGAGACAAGCGACGTGCGACAGTACATCAACAGCATCGCCCCCAAAGTCAACCTGTTCGCCGACGCCGTCCGCGGGCATGGGGGCATCGAGAGCCTGCACTGGATCCTCGACGTCGTATTGAACGAAGACGCCAGCCGACTTCGCAACGGCGAAAGCACGCAGAACTTCGGCTTCCTCAGAAAGTTCGTCGTCAGCCTCCTGAAACGCGACACTTCCAAACCGACGTGGCCTTCCTCGTTGGGAGTGGTACTTTTGGTTCTTCGCTCAAGTACCCAATGCGACATAGAAATTGGTCAACTTGCTCGGTCGTCTTCTCCAGCCAAGGAGATCTGTTGAAGAAGCCATGCGGTTGCCCTTCCACGTAATAAGCCTCGACAGGTGCGCCGAGCGATTTGCTCTTGCGAACAAATTCACGGACCTGCGGGTTGAGAAAGTCCTTCGTGCCATCGATCAACAATGCGGGCGGCGTTTCTTTGAGATCATGGCGGAGAGGAGAAATCTGTTTCCGTACAAGATCGTTTATCCCGCGGACGAACTTGCCACCGGCATGATCACGCAATCCTACTAAATCCAAAGCGGGATTGTATAGAATCATCGCATTGGGCTTGGGAGAAACAGACTGATCGTCATCCGAGGCATTGATGTCATCGACAAAATAAGTGCAGGCAGCCAGATGACCTCCGGCCGAACCGCCCGCGGCGACGATCCGGTTCGGATCGATGGCAAGTTGAGTCGCGTGGCTGCGGACCCAGCGCATGGCGCTGATGGCATCCTCAACACACTTGTCGGGAGTTACGCCATCTCGAGCACGGACGCGGTAGTCGGCACGGCAGCATGCCAGTCCTCGTTTGGCAAAATATTGGGCTTGGGGTTTGAACTGGTCAGGTGTGCCCTTCGTCCAGCCCCCACCAAAAAAGAAGACAATGGCCGGTCGCTTGTCCGTCGGCTTCCAATCGGGCGGATAGTCGACGTCGAGCGTCAACTTCCGTGCTCCGATCATCTTGTAAACATATTGTGCCTGTGGCTCCGCCTCGGCAGCCATGACAACGGGTATGTTGTAGTGCCACAAAACAGCAATGGCCAAGAAAAACACTGCGACAAGTCCCGGGGCAGTCGACGAAAGGGCCGGTTCAAACGAACGAACTTTCATGCTTTGCAGTCCTTGACGGTATGTTAATACTTTATCCTAACTGTGCGATCCGATTTCGCAACTCGGGGACGACTAGATTGTATAACTGCATTCTGAAAAGTGATGCGTTTCAAACGGACCTCCTGAATTGGGAAACCCCTGCGCGGAGATGATAGATGGCTCGACCTTATCAACTTTCAAGACTCGTGTGTCTGTTGCTTCTTCTGGGATTGGCGGCAAGCCGCGCAATCGCAACTGAGCATGCCGCGGGCCAGCAGCGATTCTTGTATGTCGGCTCCCCAGGCGTACGCGATTATCTCGAATGGGGTGCGCACGGTGTGTTGGTGTTCGACATCGATCACGATCATCGTTTCGTGAAACGCATCTCGCTGGACGGGCATGGAGTGACTAAGAACGGAAAAGTTCTCAACATAAAAGGGATCTGTGCTAACGCGAACACCGGGCGACTCTACGTTAGTACGCTACAAGGACTGATTTGCATCGACCTGCTGACGGACAAAGTGCTTTGGGAAAAGTCGTTTGACCTGGGCTGCGATCGTATGTCGATCACACCCGATGGCAAGGTGATCTACCTACCGTCGCTGGAGCAGAAGGCCTGGTACATTGTGGACGCAGCGACGGGTGTAGAACTTAAGCGGCTCGTCCTCAACTCAAAATCCCACAACACGGTCTGCGGACTGGACGGCAAGCATGTTTATCTGGCCGGCCTTGGCTCGCCGAACTTGAGTGTGATCTCGACTACTGACAACATGGTCGAAAGAACCATCGGGCCGTTTGGTGGTGCCATCCGGCCTTTCACAATCAACAGTGCCGAGACGCGGGTATTTGCGACTGTAAATGGCTTGTTGGGTTTTGAAGTCGGCGATCTGACGACTGGCCAAGTCATCCACCGAGTCGAGGTAAAAGGTTTTCCGCTCGGAACACCCAAGAGGCACGGTTGCCCCAGTCATGGGGTTGGGATCACTCCCGATGAGAAGGAAGTTTGGATCTGCGATGCATTCAACAGTCGTGTCCACATCTTTGATGTTACCGTATCGCCGCCGAAACAGGGCCCGAGTATCGCACTACGGGAGCAGCCCGGTTGGATTACCTTCTCACGGGATGGCACCTTGGCGTATCCGTCCACCGGCGAGGTCATCGACACGAAGACCCGAAAGATCGTGGCTAAACTCAGCGACGAAGAGGGGCGTCTAGTGGAGAGCGAAAAGCTGATGGAAATCGATTTTGTGGACGGTAAGCCGTTTCAGGCAGGCGATCAATTTGGCCTCGGTCGCGCTGTCACTGCAACGACGGCTTCAAAGTAATTGTTTGCGGGCAATATTTTATACAAACAGCTGCCCAATCGCATCCTCTGCATCCACGCCCGAATGTAAATACCGCGACGTAATGCTCACATTTCCATGCCCAGCCGCATCCCGCACTTCGGCAAGCGTGCGACCGCCAGCCAGCGCGTGACTGATAAACGTATGCCGACCGTGATGGATGGTAAGCGATCGCAGCCGCTCGGCGCCGAGACATTTACAAGCCGTGCGGAACCGCTTCCGCAACGTGTGGAGAGAGCCGCCGACTTTCCCGTCCGACCTTGAATGACGCCACAAACGGCTGATCGGACTTCACACCGCCCCTAATCTTCTCAGCACGCCACTCGGCTACGTCCGCCAGCGTTCCCGCGTCCCTCCACAAAGGCACCGTCCGCGATCGGCTACCCTCCGAGGCGCCCACGCGAATCCGCAGGTGGGGGCCGGGGCATCTCGGTCCGCACGTCGCCAACCTGGAGCATGGCAATTTCACTGGCCCGCAGGCCGCAACACGCGGCCAGTCGGAAAATCACGAGGTTAAGGCGGGTATTCTTCGAGCGCAGCGCCTTATCCGCAAGAACAGAAGTATCGACTGAACTCGGCGGCTCCAGATAACCGTTCGCAGGCCGTGCCGAGGTTCAAAATCAGTCGATTGTTGGCTCCTGTCACGCGTCAATGAGTTTCCGACGCAGTCGCGACTCGATCCTGGAGTTGCAGGAAGTCTGAATCAAAGCAAAACTACTCCTAAGCTTGACCATTCTTTCGAACGGAGTCGTCTCATGGACAACCGAACTACATCTCAATTGCAAGTGGAAGCGCTGCGGAAACGAGGCGACGCAGCTGGTACTGGACGATGGCTCAAAGGAGATCAGGACTATGTCGCGGAGTACGCACTGACATCGGAGCACATTCCAGCTCTGATTTCGCTGGCGACGCAATGGGGCGCAGCGTCGTCAGATCCGGATGCCATCTACGGCCCAGTGCATGCGTGGCGTGCCTTGGGCCAGTTGCGTGCGGTCGAGGCCGTCCAGCCACTCCTCAATATTCAGGACGCGCTCGATGAACTTGGTGACGACTGGTACTTGGAGGAATTTCACAAGGTCTTCGGTCTGATCGGACCAGCTGCCATCGAACCGCTAGCGGCCTACCTGTCAGACGACTCGCACGGTGATTTCCCGCGTGGCAGCGCGGCGAACGGTCTGCGTGAAATCGTCCGTCACTTTCCAGAAACTCGTGCACGGGTAGTGACGATCCTGACCGCCGAACTGGCGCGTCAGCAAACGGACCTGGGAGACCTCAACGGCTTCCTGGTCGGCGATCTGCTTGAGTTGAAAGCAGTCGAGTCGGCCGAGACGATCGAACGAGCGTTTGCTGCGAACATTATCGATCCAACAATAGCTGGCGACTGGGGAGACGTTCGGCAAGAACTCGGCGTAAGTGGCCTTGGCATCGCGGCGGACCGTTCAGCCGGTTGGCCGTCGATCAGGGAACGATGGGGATTTGCCGATATTACCGCCGAACAGCGAAAACTTGCACAGGAGCGAAGAAAACAACACGACGCAGAACGTCGCGCAAAAGCCAAGCGAAGGCAGCAAAAGAAGGACCGCAGGCGGAGTCACAGGCCACGTTGAGTCCTCGCGGGCTTACGAGCCGCGGGAACGGTTTTGCAAAACGGTCATTTAACGAGGCGCATTGACTGAGTTCCTAAAAACATTGAATCTTGGCACCAGCCGCCATCGAATTTTGTCTTTGACATGTGAAGTGTCAGATGGGCCACTTTGCATAATGCTGCCAGACGGTACACTGGCATCTTATCGCCGTCGAGCGAACATCGACGGGAAAAGAGGGGGCAAGGATCATGTGTGGAATTGCCGGGGCGTTCGATCTGAGCGGCCATAGAGATTTTCCGGTACCGCGACTGCGCAGCATGGTCCGCTCGATTTCGCATCGCGGTCCGGACGATGAACAGATTCACGTCGAACCGGGTCTTGCGTTGGCAAATCGCCGACTTTCAATCGTCGATTTAGCTGGCGGTCGGCAGCCTCTGTCGAACGAAGACGGGACCATCTGGGTCACGTTTGAAGGCGAGCTGTTCGAGCATCGAGAATTGCGGAGACAACTGACTTCACAAGGGCATCGATTCGCGACTCATTGCGATACCGAGGTCTGGGTCCATCTTTACGAAGAATGTGCGTGGCGTGTTTTCGATGTGGCCCATGGACAGTATGCGGTGGCCTTGTGGGACGGTAAGCAGCGGACCGGCTGGCTTGGACGCGACCGCGTCGGCATCGCCCCCCTGTACTACACGAGCTCCCAGGGATGGTTGTTGTTCGCCTCCGAAATCAAGGCCCTACTGGCTTCCGGTATGGTCGAAGCGAGGCCAAACATTCGAGCGATCGACTACCACTTCCATTTCTTTTCAATGCCGTGGCGCGATTCGGCCTTCGAAGGGATTTACCTACTTCCGCCCGGCCATTTTGCCAAAGTCCAAGACGGCAGTTTTCAAGTGCGGGCTTATTGGGATCTTGACTTTCCGGATAACGGCGCCGAACAGCGATTTGATGATCCCGACGATGCCGTAAGTCAGTTCGAGGACCTGTTGCGACGCGCGATTCGGCGGCGACTGTCGGACGAGGTTTCGGTGAGCGGCTACTTGAGCGGCGGAATCGATTCCGGTGTGTTGATGACGCTCGCTGCCCAGGAGCGGGGGGAACCATTGCCAGCTTTGACGATTGGCTTCGACAATGCCGCACCGACCGACGAAAGCCGGCTCGCGTCCATAACGGCCAATCACGTCGGCACCCGCTGACGACTGTGATGCTCGCCGAACAGGACATTGCCGACGCTTTTCCGAGGCTGATCCGGGCATGCGAGGGCCCCGTGCTCGATACATCTTGCGCATGCATGCTCTTACTCGCCGAAGCGAACCAGGCGGCGGGCAACATCGTGGCCTTAACTGGCGAAGGGGCAGACGAAGCGCTCGCCGGTTACATATGGTTCAAATGGCACCGGTTGCAACTGGCTGTCTCCAAGTCGATTGCCGCCCCCGTCGGCGGCGGCGTGCAATGGGTGTTACGTCGCTTGCTCGGCGGCGGCGCGCATCACTGGCCCCAGCCCCGCGGTGTGCACGATCTGCGAATGGCGCAGCAGGCGTCGTGGGAGATTGTCGCACATTCCCGCGAAACGCTATATGCAGACCGGATGTGGGAAACACTCGACGGCTACAACGCGTACGAAGACCTGCCGATTACCGCAAAGCGTCTTAAGTGTTGGCACCCTCTTAACCAGTCGATTTATACCGCCTATAAGGTCATGCTTCCTGGGCTACAGATGTTGGCAAAAGGAGACCGGCCCTTGAAGCATGCGTCAACAGAGGGCCGTTACCCCTACCTCGACGAAAGCGTGGTCGAGTTTTGCGCAAGGCTTGCTCCCGAATATAAACTGCGTGGATGGACCGACAAATGGCTGCTGCGTAAATTGGCTGCTCGGCTGCTGCCAACTGAAATTGCCCGCCGTAAAAAAACCATGTTTCGTGCGAACCTGGGGAAGTCGTTCATCGGCGATGACCATCCGGAATGGGTAGATCAACTGCTTAGCGAGGAATCGCTGCGAGCGACCGGCTACTTCCAACCGGAAGGAGTGCGTCGTGCTTGTGAAGCACAGCGTCGATTGCCGCGCCGGTCATTAGCCCGATTTTCTCTGGACCTCGGTCTATCGGCGGTCATCTCGACACAATTGTGGCACCATCTCTATTGCGGCGGCGGACTGGCCGACCTTGCGGTCTGGTCACCACCCGAGATTTCGGAACTGGATTTTGCTACGAAGGAACACCCCAACCCGACGACGTAAACCTTCCGTCACTGCATTGAGTGCGTTGACTGTCGCATCCGAGTTGCTCCAGTTTCGTTACCCGGCGGACCCGGATCGAATGCAATTCCACAGCGTAACCGAGCTTTCCTCAACTCTGCTTATTCAACCTTTTGAAAATGCGACTGGTGGACGTGGCGACTTGATCGAGTGTCTGCGAGGTGTACCTTAGTTCGCGACCGCTCCTTCGACCGTCATCACGTTTAGACGAGGGCCGATGCCGAGTGCCATGGCAGCCGAGACAACGGGAAACATTTCGGACCGCGCCGGATTCCGTGCGATATTTTGCCAGCACAAGATTAAGAAGCAAAAACTACTATTTACATAGTTCGACTGTTTGATTTGCATTGACTTGTTACAAGTTTTTTCCTATTAGCGACTTCCGTGGTTTTGGACAAAGCCATGTTTCACGGAAGGAGCACTCGCATGGAAGCGAAATACGAAGCACGCAAGCAGGAATTGTTGGAGGAATGTACGGTAGCGCCTCAGGTGCTGGATCGGGTACTGTCCCGGTTGGAGCGATTTATGGAACCGTTTGTGGAACCTCTGGTTCGCAGAGAACAACAAGAGCATGCCCATACGTTTGTGCAAGGCCTGCTGCCGGACCTGGAGCACAAGAACGTGGAGTCGATCGCCTATCGCTTTGGCCAGGATCGCATGCCTCTGCAGTGGTTTGTCGGCGTGTCGGATTGGGATCACGAGCCGCTGCGAGATGAGTTGGTGCGTCAGGTGGGCGAGCAGTTGGGCGAGGAAGACGGAGTGATTGTCTTGGACCCCTCGGGTTTTCCAAAGTCCGGAAAAGAATCGGTCGGCGTTGCTCGGCAATGGTGCGGTCGGTTGGGCAAGGTCGACAACTGCCAGGTGGCGGTTTACCTGGGATACGCATCGAGCAAGGAGCACGCGCTGGTCGACACGCGGCTGTTCCTTCCCAAGGAGTGGACGCAGGACAAGGCTCGACGCGAGAAGGCAGGCGTGCCGAAGGAAATCCGCTATCGCACGCGGCATCAACTGTGCTTGGAAATGCTCGCGCAGGATGGCGACCGGCTGCCGCATGCGTGGGTCGCCGGGGACGACGAAATGGGCCGTCCGTACTGGTTTCGCCAGCGTTTGAACGCGCTCGGCGAGCAGTACTTGTTGGCCGTGGCGTCGAACACGCAGATCCGCGACTTGGAAGTGGACCCGCCCGCCTATTCGGGGCGCGGCCGCTATCCCAAACGGCCTTGGACGCGAGTGGACCAGTGGGCCGCGGCGCTCAAGAAGTGTGACTGGACTCGAATCGACGTGCGCGACGGCTCGAAGGGACCGCTCCTTGTCGAAGTGGCTAAGCGACGCGTGGTCGCGCGCACGGACAAGCGGCAAGAAGGCCACGAAGAAACGTTGGTTGTGATCCGCTTCCGGGATCGCGACAACCGACGCGTTGTCCAAACCGATTACTACTTGTCGAATGCGAGCGCCGACACCGAGAAAGCCGAATTTGCGCGTCGCCAAAGCCGAGCACCGCGTTGAGGAATGCATCCAGAGAGCCAAGAGCGAGGCCGGCTTGGCAGCTTACGAAGTCCGCAACTGGAAGGGCTGGCATCATCACCAAATCCTGTCGCTCATCGCCACGTGGTTTCTGGTGTGCGAAGCACGGCAGGGGAAAAAAATGGACGCCGGCAATCACGGTCCAACAAATTCGCGAAGGCATCAGTTCGATCCTCGCGCGGCGCTGCGGATGCGGTATACCCTCCCGCATCCGACACGAACGAGAGCAACGACTCACCCGCAACGAGCTTGCTCGCCTGTATCACTGGAAGCAGCATAAACGCTTGGCTCCGTTGAACATAAGCAAACGACAAATCTAAAACAGTCGAAATAGGAGTTCGCGGTTTTGTATCTTCGCCGGTTAATCATGGCGGCATTGCAAGTGTTTCTGTATCCGAACCTGGCACACCGCCGGCTTCTCTAAGGACGAGCATGATGAGAGTCGCCAAGTTCTTCCATCGGCTGCGGCGAAATGATTTCCATGTAGAAATGATCGAATCACCTTGTGTGTCGCAAAGTGACATCGGCCACGCAACTTTAGCCGAGACGTGCCAGTTCCTCGGAGAAATAGTAAGTCTGCTGGAGCGAGATAACGCTCAGCTTCGTGCCGAAAACATCGAGCTCGAGAGACAGATCACAGCCATCTTTTGTCGGCCGTCGCAGCTTGCACATGATATTCTACTACTATAGTCGTCCCTGAAAAACGGTCTGCTGGCTGAGTCGGCTTGATTTTCAGGTGCGAGCTGGGGCGAAGCAAGCGGGCATCGGCAGGTGCGATGCTCGGCGGGGAGCGACGATGGCGGCCAACTTGGCCGCGAGCCGCTGCCAGAGCCAGAAAATTGGCGCAAAAACAATCCATCGCAACAGTTTGCGGAGGTTGTACCCGGCCGCACTCAGCAGGGCGTTGATTCGATCGCCTTCTCGGCCGGTCAGATAGTTGCGGTCCAGGCGGTTGTCGCTTTTCAGGTGACCGATCGTGGGCTCGATCGCCGCTCGGCGTTTGAGCATCCGGCGCAGTGCCCGCGTAGCTCGCTTGGGAATTGAGCGGACCACATGTACGCTGGCCAAGCCTTCGTAACCGTGTCCGCGATAACCTTGGTCCACCATCACGTCGCCAGGTGTGTGGCCGGTTAATCGTTCAACCTGCTGGATCGCGCCGCTGAGCGTGTGCCCGTCGTAAGGGTTGCCGTGAAGCGCGTGTGTGCCCACGATCCAATTGCTCTGGCTGGTCGTGGCCACACTTGCCTTGCAGCCGAACTCGTAGCGCTGATGCACTTTGCCTTTAGCGATGCATTCCACCTCGGGGGCATGCACGCTGTAGACTTTGTTTTTGCTGCTGCGTGTTTGAGCGAGCAAGCGCTCTGCCAAGGCGACTAGCTCGCCGAGCCGCTCATCAGCGATTCGGCCTTGAATGGCAGGCGCTTTGCGCTGGATGTCCCGCAGCACGCGGCCCAGGATCGTCTTCAGTTGACGGGTCATCTTGGCGGCCCGCTTCATCTGCCGCGCTGCGGCGTAGCGGCCCTGCCTGGCCAGCAGCTTCTGGCCCTTGAAACGATAGTTTTGGCGAAGAGTGATGCCCAAAGATCGGGCCCGGCGGACTAGCGCCAGCCGCATCTTGTGATACAGTCGGGCATCGGTCGGAAAGGCGATCGCCTTCTCCTGGACCGTGGTGTCGACGTTCACCTTCTGAAACTCTCGGGGCCGGATCGCCTGCATGGCCAGCGCGGTGTGGATCGTCGCCTCCAATAACTTCTCCAGCCGCTCGGCGCCGACCCGCTTCCGCCAGCGGCTCAAGCTCGAAGGATCGATCGGCAATTCGTGCTGCATGTAGCAGAGGCCGCAGAAGAACTGCCAGTACGGGTTCTCCACCCAACGGGCCACGACCGACTCGTCGCTCTCGTCAAAGGCGTGCTTCAGGTACAACAGGCCGACCATCAGCCGGGTGTTGACTCCCGGCCGGCCAAGCTCGTCGGCGTAGCAGGCGTCGATGGCCGCGTCGAACTCGGACCAGTCGATCCGCTCGGCCAGCACGACCAGCGGGTGCTCGGGGTTCAACAGTTCGCTCAATCGGGCGCCAAACAATTCACACTGCGGAGGGCGGGCTTTGGGTTGCATTTTTTGCCAGCTTTCGGGACCGTGGGAACCAAAACTTGGCAAATTTTAGCGCCATCGAATGCGTAATGCACCCTCTATTCTTAGCGATAGAAGAATTTTTCAGGGACGACTACTATACTTGCGCCTCGACAGGACCGAATTGTTGGAGAGCCGAATTCTTGAGACGTACCCGGAAAATAAATTTCCGGTGCGGAGGGCACTAGAAGAAATGTGTAAACATGGCCTGTTGGCGATGTCGGAGACGCCCAACGCAGACAGATTGTATGCTGTGACCACCATTGGACAAAATCAGTGCGTAGCCTGCCGGCGTTGATTGATCCCACGTGTTGATATCAACACCGTTTTGCAATGATTGCGCAACGACTCCTGTAGGCGCGCCAAGTTTTGAGTCGTGCGCCCAATGTGTGACTGAAAACACCTACTCATTCGCCGAACCGAATGAGGTCCGGAGAATTGCATCCCATTTCAGAACCGCTCGATTTGTTCTGATTTCCAATCGCTTTTGGGTGCTCGGCACGCGCTATGCATTCAGCCGGCACCATACAGAAAATGTTGCCGCCAAAAGAGTTAATAGGGTGATGGTGGATGGCTCGCGGATGGCAGCATCTGTGCTACTGTACGCCACAAAAGGAGTACCCAAATTACTACCGGACCTTTGGCCAAATTGGGATGCACACACCTCGTGCTCAGTACGGCGGAGCCGTTGCGAAGAGCAAAACGTGCGCCACATGATCAGCTGTTTGTCGGAAGTACGACCCCCGATCGACGTCTCAATTCTTCATCGTTTGATTGCGGCCCACGTCCCAAATAGCGCGCTGGTGTATCCTTTTGGCGCGCTTCAGGGCGTGCTCTGGCTTCGATTGGGCGTTTCGTTCGGTGCGAGGGCGAGCTGGCAATGCCTTAGGACCGATGCATCAGGCGGACACTTAAAAGCTAAAACAGCTGAGGGTTGGCTCGGATGAATCAGAGACTTTGCGGTATGAAGAAGTGAACGAGATTGAAATGCTCGCGCAGGGGGCAAAGCACGCGGCACGAATTTAACTCAACCTCATATTGTGCGGCATGAGTTTTGCCTCAAGTAGTAACAATCTTGAGACTCGGACATCCGAGGGAATCTTCAAGTCGTCAGTCTGATGTCGTACAGCAATTTCAACTTTTTCACTGCCGCTCGGCAGGCGATAGATAGAGTCAGGTGATGCGAAAGAGGAGGAATCGATGATTCACGAAGTATCCGGTGACATTCTGCTCACGAGAGCAGGTGCCATCGCTCATAGCGTATGGCCGAATGACGAATTCCAGGAAGGGCTTCGCGCGTCGTTACGCGGAAAATGGCCAATGCTGCTAAAGGAATTCCGAAACTATGTCAAGCAATGCCGTCCCAAGCCTGGCGAGATTTGGACGTGGAATGGTCCTGGTATTCGGATTTTTAATTTATTCACTCTGGAAGGCGATCGCTACCAAGACGTAAAGGCCACCCTCGGCAACGTTGACTGTAGCCTGAAACAGCTGCGGCACGAAATGGAAAACGGAGATATCAAGAGTATTGCCCTGCCTAGATTGGCGACGGGGCAAGGACATCTCGAATGGTCCGACGTTTTATCATTGATTCACTGTCACCTTGGCGATTTGAAGATTCCGGTGTTCGTTTACACTCACTACCAACAGGATGTCCAGGCCAGCGAGCCCGGAATGGCTAGGCCAGTGTCTCGCCAATGTGTAACCGGCATGACAATTTGAATCGTCGACAACATATTCGGCGCAGCGCGGATATGTTAAATCGCGTAGCGGGTTCGGTCGGCGATTACAACCTTTCTCTGGGAGAGATTTATCGCGCGTTCACGTCCACGGGAATTCGAATTCCGAACGGTTTTCCGGTCACGGGATGGGCAGAGGGACGCTACGAAGTAGATGGCCGACCAAATACATTGGCCGACATTCGAGTGTCAATTTTCTGCGTCGGCACAGTCTGGGATCACGTTGCACCATGGCATTCGGTCTACAAGATCCACTTGTTTGCCGACACCTGCGTGACATTTGTGCTCACCACGGGCAGTCATAACGCAGGAATTGTGAGCGAGCCCGGACATCAGCATCGCAGTTTCCAAATAGAGACGAAAAAACGCCGACGAACGATATGTGGACGCGGATACTTGGCAGGCAACCGCGCCGAAAACGGCTGGATCATGGTGGCCCGCATGGCAATCGTGGCTAGTTAACAATTCGACGGGAGTAGTACCGGCACCTGCACTGGGCTCATCGAAAAACGACTACCCGCCACTTGGCGATGCGCCTGGCACCTACGTCCTGCAGGAGTGAGTTGGCACAAATGCTGGGAAAGGAGCGCAAACAATGATCATTGAAAAGAAAGTGGCAGTCATTACAGGGGCCGGAAGTGGAATTGGTCGTGCCGTCGCGCAGGAGTTGGCTCGGCGGGGCGCCGCGGCAGTGGCCATGGTCGACCGATCTGATTCAGTCGTTGAGGCCGCGTCCACTGTTAACCAGTTACTGGGCAAAAAGGTATGCACCATACCATTTGTTGGTGATGTCACCGACGAAAGTTTCCGGCAGCAAGTCTTCGAGAGCGTCACAGCGAAATATGGCGTACCGTCGATTTGCGTGCCAGCGGCCGGTATCACGCGTGATAAGCTTGCGGTCCGTCTCGATAAAGAGACGGGCAAGGCGATGTTGTACCCGGTGAAAGATTTCCAGCAGGTGCTGCAGGTGAACCTGGTTGCTCCCACCTATTGGGCGATGGAAATGATTGGCAAAGTGGCGGAAAGTCGCCATGCTCGCGGATTGAAACAGTGGCAACCCTCGGAACCTATTGACGGAACCGCCGTCTTCATTAGCTCGGTTTCATCGCATGGGATCAAAGGGCAGGTCGCCTACTCGGCGACCAAGGCCGGGCTCGATGGCGTGGCGGCCACTTTGATGAAGGAAGCAATATACTATGGGGTGCGGTGCGCTGTGATCCATCCCGGATTTACCGATACGCCGATGGTACGTGTGTTGGGCGACGAATTCATCCAAAAGAAAATCCTGCCGCAGACCCAATTGCGGCGTCTCATTCGGCCGGAAGAGATCGCCAGCGCGATCTGCTTCATGATTGCTGACTCGGCCATGAGCGGCGAACTGTGGGTCGATGCCGGATGGCACCCACAACCTTAGGGGAAACAATTCAACCGACCACTAGCGTTCAGAAGTAATGCAATCTGTTCGGGTGAGCTGCGATGGTACGCAATTAGAAGCCGTCGACAAGATTGGAGGTATCTATGGCGGTGGAGATCCAAATTCAGAATGAAGCAAGATTTTGCAAGTTCGCGCAAGTGGGAAGCTCACTAGGCAGGATTACGAAGATTTTTTGCCGATGACGGAACGACTGATCGGCGAGCACGGGAAGATCCGGATTCTATTGGAAATGCACGATTTTCACGGGTGGGAAGCGGGTGCATTGTGGGAAGACGTCTAATTCGATGCGTAGCATTTCCGCGACATCGAGCGACTCGCGTTAGTGGGTGAGAGCAAATCGGAGAAAGGAAATGTCGGTATTCTGCAAACCATTTACGACAGCAACGATTCGCTATTTCGACTCGGAGAATATCGAAGACGCCCACAAATGGATCAAAGGCCAATAATTTGATGTCTCTCAGCTGTCAAGTCAACTGCTCCGGTGGCAATTGCTTTATCGGCTGCGTCGCTCCGGTCATGCGGCGAAGGGAAAAAACATGCAACAGAAACTTAACGTCGACCACGTTGCGAGACATTTTCTGGCACGCGCTAAAACGAAACCGAGCATCAGAATCGCAGTCGTGCATCCTTGCACTCACGATGCTTTGCTAGGCGCGATCGACGCCGCACGCGAAGGATTGATTGAACCAGTGCTGGTTGGTCCGCGATCTAAAATAGTCGCTATTGCCAAAGCGCAAAAGCTGGATATCGTTGACTACAAATTGATTGACGTGCCGCACAGCCATACAGCGGCAAGTAAGGCTGTGGAGATGGCCGCACGTGGTGAGGTGGACGCCCTGATGAAAGGCAGCCTGCACACCGACGAATTAATGGCCGAAGTTGTGAAGCACGACAGCGGCCTGCGAACCGAGCGGCGGATGAGCCACGCGTTCGTCCTCGCGGATGAGAACTATCACAAACCTTTCATCATCACGGACGCGGCCGTCAACATCACTCCCGATCTGCTGACGAAAAAGGATATCGTGCAAAACGCCGTTGATCTGGTCGTTGGCATCGCCGAACATCCGTTTACACCGAAAGTCGCCGTGCTCGCTGCAATTGAAACAGTCAACCCGGAGATGCGATCCACCATTGATGCAGCATGTTTATGTAAGATGGCCGATCGCGGGCAAATTACAGGGGCGATTGTCGATGGGCCATTGGCCTACGACAACGCAATCAGCAAGGAGGCCGCGGAAATCAAAGGTATCCATTCGCCAGTGGCAGGCGATGCCGATATTTTTTTGGTTCCCGACTTGGAAGCGGGCAATATGCTGGCCAAGCAGCTCATCCTTCTCGGCCACGCATCGGCGGCTGGCATTGTTCTCGGGGCGAGGGTACCAATCATCCTCACTAGCCGCGCCGACGGCATAGAATCGCGTGTGGGCTCTTGCGCGTTGGCAGTGCTGATCGGATGCGCACAGGGCGGCAGGCGCTTTACTTGCGCAAGTCAGTGTTAGGACGTCGTGAGTACCCGCGCCAACGGTTAAAAGAGCTGTCCGAAGGAGCATTCGACGCATTACCCTTGTAAAGCAACGTTTACTGTCCCGATTAGAGAGGATTGCTATTATGACCACCGAAGTAAGTGCCTTCTTCAATACTTGGAAGGCCGATCGTCACAAAATGAAAGACCAGATGCCGGCCGTCGCTGGCGGGTTTGGCACATTTTATCAAAGTGTCATGAAAGAGGGCGCGCTGTCGGTGCGCGACAAGGAGTTGATCGCCATGGCCATCGGCTTGGCGCATCGATGCACTCCCTGTATCCGGCTGCACGTTCAGGGTTCCGTCAAGGCGGGAGCCACTCGTGAGGAGATACTTGAGGCAGCCGGCGTCGCGGTGATGATGCAAGGCGGGCCAGCGTTCACGCATTTGCCAGAGGTGATCGAAACCGTGGATCATTTACAGGCCGCCAGCTCATCGGTGTGAGTATTGGCGACTGGGGCTCCCACGGATCGAAAATGATGACCTCGACGCAATCCGCGGTGAATCACTGCCGGTGACGCGCAAAGCGGGTGAGACGGTTTACTCCGGCGCGATTGTCAAACTCGGCGAAGCCGACGCGCTGGTGGATGCCACCGGCCGATCGACCTATTTCGGCCGGACGGCGCGCCTAGTGGAAAGCGCAGTAACAGTGAGCCATTTTCAGCGAGCGGTGCTCAAAATCGGCAACGTTCTGATTGTCATTGCAGTCGTGCTGGTGATCCTCATTCTGACGGTTGCCTTGTTCCGTGGGGTCCGCTCCGGCCGTTTTTCTGCGCTGGAACTTAGCTTTAGCTTCCGCTCACACCGTTTAATGCCGTGACTACATTTCTGTGGCAGCGGGCTCTCAGTCCGCAACCAAAATTGCCTAATCAATAACTACCGGCAGGCCGGTAGTATGAGGAAGGCCCCTAAAAGGGCAGTCTTTTGAAGCTGTCACTGCGATCGTAGCCAGCGGAGACATGGGAGGCTAGACGTGAGACGAGTTCGTGCGAGACTTCCTTGTTTAGTGATTGTCCCAGCTGAGGGAGGTCTGGCATGGTTTTTGACGAAGTCTTTGAGCCGTTTATCAATGAGAGTCCCGTGAGCGTCATGTTTCGAGGCACGCTGGAGGCCGCCTTTTCTTCCGAGCGATTGGACGAACTCTTCGAGGATGTCGCCGAAAGACAGTACTGTGGCGAGTTGGCCTTTTCTACTTGTGCCGAATTGTTGAGCGTGGTCGTCACACGGATCCATCCCTCGGTCCATGCTGCGTATCGTAAAAAGCGTAAGGACATCAGCGTGTCCGTGAAATCGGTTTACAACAAGCTTAGCGGAATCGAGCCGGCGGTCTCCGAACGCCTGGTCCGCGAAACGGCTGCCAGCTTGAAGCCCACCATCGGCGAGATGGACGCTGCCTTGCCGGGGCCATTGGCTGGTTATGACGTGCGGATTGTCGATGGCAACCACTTGTCCGGCACCCAGCATCGACTGAAAGAACTCCGTACAATCGGCGATGCACCGCTACCGGGACATACGGTGGCGGTTCTGAATCCTCATGTCGAGTTAGTGGAAGATATTATCGCCTGCCGAGACGGTCACGCCAATCAGAAACCGTTATACGTCCAACTGCTGGATCAAGTGCAGCGTGGGCAATGTTGGATCGCAGATCGTGATTACAGCACGCTGGACTTTTTGGGTGGAATCGCCGAGCGCAAGGCGTATTTTGTGATCCGTCAACACGGCGCCCTGAAAGGACAACCGGTGGGACGTCGCCGATGGTTGGGTCGCATCGACACCGGTGTCGTGTACGAACAAGGTTTATGTTTAACGATGGCGGATGGAGAGGAGCTCACCGTACGGCGCGTGACGTTGAAACTGGATGAACCCACCCGTGACGGAGACACGGAACTTCACCTGTTGACCAACCTGCCGAAGAAGGTGTCCGCTACCAAGGTTGCCGAGACCTATGCGTCGCGTTGGCAAATCGAAGTCTACCAGCCGGACTGCACATCAAGCGCACTCTTGTATCAGTTCGCCGCTTGAGATTAAGGTGTCCTCCAAGGCACTGCTGCGGGTAGCATGTTGGTGTCGACAGCAGCAAGCTGCTAGCACTCAACCCGAGCAAGGAGGCTCCCCATGCGGTCACGCGTCCCCCCCGCGCCCAACGCCCGATCCACTCGAAGTCGCGACCACCAGTTCCGCTGGAACAACTCTGGACGCGACTGCCGCCGACCAGGCAGCACGAACTACTCACCCAACTGAGCGCGGATTCTCGCTCAGCGGCTGACTCCTCCAACCGAGAAGGAGGACGCCGATGAGTAACGCCACGCTTCAATTCACCGTGCGTAGCAAGTCGCCATCACCGGCGCGACTCGAACCGAAAAGCACCGTCTCGCCAAGTGATACGCTCCGCTCCGACAAGATCACGGACGAACATCTCAGGCGAATGGCCATCGTCTACGTGCGGCAATCGACACAGCAGCAAGTACTCGAACACCGCGAGTCGACAGCACGGCAGTATGCCTCGGCGGATCGGGCGGTGGCGTTGGGCTGGCCCGCCGCGGCGGTGGAAGTGATTGATGAAGATCAAGGTCACAGCGGCAGCTCGGCGGAAGGACGAAGCGGTTTTCAACGATTGCTGGGGGAGGTCAGTTCGGACCGCGTCGGCCTGATTCTGGGGTTGGAGATGAGTCGACTGGCCCGGTCGTGCAAGGATTGGCATGCGTTATTGGAAGTCTGCTCGATCTACCGAACGCTGCTGGCTGACGCCGACGGACTTTACGATCCGAGCCAATACAACGACCGGTTGTTGCTGGGCCTCAAAGGAACGATGAGCGAAGCGGAATTGCACATCCTCAAGAGTCGTCTGCAACAAGGCATGTGGAACAAGGCCGAGCGCGGCGAGGTGATCAATCACGCCCCGATCGGTTACGTGCGCAGCCTTTCTGCCAGAGAGGCGCCGGCGACTTCGTCATGGATCCGGACGAGCAAGTGCAGTCGGTCGTGCGATTGGTCTTCGAGCAGTTTACGCGTCGCGGCAGCATCAACGGCTTGTTGAAGTGGCTGGTGCGGAACGACGTGAAGCTGCCGGTGCGGCCTCACTTCGGAGCCAACCGCGGTGAGCTGGAGTGGCGCCGGCCGAACCGCGTCACGCTGTTGAACATGCTGCACCATCCGATCTACGCCGGCGCGTATCGCTGGGGCCATCGAGAGATCGATCCTCGCAAGAAGATCCCTGGACGTCCAACGACGGGGCGTACATTAAACTCGCACGATGCCTGTCGCGTACTGATTCGCGATCGCTTTGCGGCTTACATCTCGTGGGACGAATTCGAGACCAACCAGGAGACACTGCGCGAAAACAGCGCCTTGGGCAAGCTGCTCGCTGCTCCCCGTCATGGGCCGAGCGTCCTGGCCGGGTTGTTAGTCTGCGGCCGGTGCGGGCATCGGATGCTGGTCGGCTATAACAATGTCGCTGCCCAGAAGACGCTGCGTTACAGTTGCCTGCGCGACTGCGATTGACTACGGCGAAGAGGTGTGTCAAAGCTTGTCGGGCGCGGTGCTCGAAACGTTCGTGGTCGAGCGGCTGCTTGCAAGCCGTCTCGCCCGCGTCGCTTGGAGCTGAGCCTGGCCGCGACGGAAGACATCGGAGCGTGAGCGAAAACAGCTTGACGATCACTGGCAGCAGCGGCTGACACGTTCGCGTTACGAAGTCGAGCAGGCACGCAGGCAATACGCGGCGGTCGATCCCGATCATCGCCTGGTGGCGCGCGAATTGGAACGCCGTTGGGACGAAGCGCTCCGTGCGGACGAGCAATTGCAGGCCGATTACGCGCGTTTCCAGCAAGACAGCCCGACACTACTCTCGCCGCAAGAGCGCAGCAGATTCTCGCGCTTGCTCAGGATCTGCCCGCGCTGTGGCATGCCGATTCGACGACGCCCGAAGATCGGCAAACGATCGCCCGGCTGCTGTTGGAACAAGTCACGGTGACCGTGGAAGGCAACACGGACCGCGTGGATGTCGAACTGCGCTGGGCCGGCGGGTTCGTCAGCCGGCACACATTGATTCGTCCGGTGCAAACGTACAAACAGTTGTCCAACTACGACGAACTGGTAGCCCGCGTGGAAGCCTTACGTGCCGAGCGTAAGACACTGTCCGAGATCTGCCGCGATGCTGAATGCGGAAGGCTTTCATCCGCCCAAGCGAGCATCACAATTCACCAAAGGGATATTGAGTGGCCTTCTGCGTGAACGAAGAGCGAGTGCAGGCGCGTTGTCAGGCGATGGCGCCGTCCAACAATATCTTAAGGCCGACGAATGGTGGCTCGCGAACCTGGCCTCGGAGCTATCAATGCCCATCGCAACGCTGCATCGATGGCAACGCGTCGGCTGGGTCGACCTCGCGCAAAGTCACGGCCGCGGGAGGTCGCTGGGCGATTTACGCAGACGCCGACGAGATGAACCGCCTGCGTCGGCTCCGCCACGCACCGCGTGGCTGGCCGCAGCCATACCCCACAGAACTGATCACTCCGAAGCCGAGAACCGATGACAATGAAAAACATTCTCAGTAGCAACGCTAGCTCGATCAAAGTGTTATCTTGGGAGGTATTATGATTGGCACACTGAAACGGCGTTCGCCAAGTTGACAACCGTGCTGAAGTGCGAACTGAATACGCTAGGCTATCCGGAGGCAGCGTTGTTTGGATTCTGCTTGGCTGTGGTGATGTACAACGCCATGAGCGTGGTGCTGGCCGCCCTGCGGCGACACATCCAGCAGTCGCTCCGACCGCAGGAGGGACTGGGACTGCCAAGAAGGAGATCACCTTCTCGTTCTATTACCTGGCGGACGAGATCAGCGGCGTTACGCGAGGCATGGCTATCGCAATTCCTGCCCAGCACTGGACAGACGCTTTTGCCAAACTGACGCCCAAGCAATTGGCCAACAAATTGCTCTGGCTAGCGAGACGTGCTGACGTAGAACCATTCCTTACCAACCCTTACGGTCCGCAACAACGATAGGAAACAACGAAAGATGACGACTCGCGGTGGAAATGTCTCGACGCACCGAATTCTCCAGATAACGAAAACTACGCAGCCAGCAAAAATGTGCACCGATGACAGCTTCAAAAGACTGCCCCTAAAAGGGGCCTTTGGGTTAATTGTCGAACAAACCGCGTTCTTGGTCACGCTCGTGTTGCTCCTGGTTCCGGATGTATTCGCGAATCATCGCTTCATCCAGCCCCACGGTACTTACGCAATATCCGCGTGACCAAAACGCTCGCCCGTACAAACATCCTTTCACTTTTCCGAGGTCACGGTTGATCCGGATGGCACTCTTCCCTTTCAAGAATCCCACCGTGTTGGCAATGCTGTACTTCGGTGGAACACTCAACAGCAGATGAACATGGTCCGGCAATGCATTGCCCTTCACCAATCCGATCTCCTGCTGCCGGCAAAGACCGCGGAGAATCCTCCCGATCTCTCCGCGAAGGCTTCCGTAAAACTTGCGTCTCCTGTATTTTGGAACGATCACAACGTGGTACTTGCAATCCCACCTCACATGGGATTGGCTACGCCAATCTTTCCTTCGGGATCCTCCTGTGCCCCTCGGGGCCTTCCTCAGGAGGATCTTTTTTTATTGTCACGACGATGGGTCTAAAACCCTCGCCTTCAGGCGAATCCTTTAGGTTTTGCATTTCGCTAGAATTGGAGGGATGGAAAATTACCGCACGGGTTCTCACAGTCGGTTTGACATCAAGTACCACTTTGTGTGGGTTACCAAGTATCGCAAGTCGATTCTCCCGGGGGTGGTGGGGATTCGGGTTCGGGAGTTAGTGCGGGAGATTTGTCGGACGCAGGAGATCGAGATTCTGCAAGGAGCGGTGTCTGGGGACCACGTGCATGTGCTGCTGTCGTGTCCGCCGACGCTCTCGCCGAGCAAAATCATGCAGTACATCAAAGGCAAGACGTCTCGCAAGTTGATGATGGAGTTCAAACACGTTCAAAAACAATACTGGGGGCGCCACTTGTGGGCTCGGGGCTACTTTGTAGCGACCAGCGGCAACGTGACCGAGGAGGCGATTGCGGAGTACATCCGCTAGTCTGGATGATACGAACATGAGGAAGTTCCTCCGCTACCTCCGCATCGCCTTCACCGCCGTGTGCGGGATAATGGTGGTGCTGCTGGTGGTACTGTGGGTGAGGAGCTACTCCAGTTGGTATGACCTAGATGTCTCGGGCATGAATAGTAGCGTCACAGCAATGAAGGGAAAGCTTTTTATCAACGAGATGTTCTACCCCAAGGAAACTGACACAAGAACAACGGTCCTGCTGAAAGACCACTTGTTGGGATATCCCATTAGGATCACTGTTTTTCGCGGTGGTGATTTCACTCCGTTTGGGACGGGAATCACAATTCCAATTTGGTGCCTAATCCTATTATCTGCCGCTTTGTCGTTTGTTCCGGGGTTACATCAATTCAGTTGGCACTTCACCCTCCGCACCCTGCTACTCGCGACTACGCTGATAGCTGCGGTACTGGGATTCTTGGTTTGGATGGTGCGGTAGGCGGGGTAGTTGGCTAGGATTCGCCTAGCAGCCGACGTAGAATGGCGGGCGAGGTTAATCGGGGTAGGAGTGGTTTAGATGGTGTGAGGTACAGGTTTTGTATCGGACAACTAATCGACGATGGAGGTGTATATGGCTGAGATTCGATGGGCGGTTGTGCCCGCATGTCTCACTTTCGGACCGCTGTTCCTCGTCATGGGCATCGGTAGTGATGGATGGTTGTTATTGGGGGGTCTGCTGATGACAACCACAGGATTGGGCATACTTTTCCACGGCGTCATTACTCGTCAATTGCCCAAACCATGGCTAAAGCCATATTTTGACCGTAATCTTTCGGATATAGTTCTCGGAGTCGGGTTTGGTTGTTTAATTGTTTCAGGATTCTTTCGCTATCTTTCTGAAGAGTCGCTCATGTACGTCGGTTTTTCGATAGTTATTGCGGGTGACCTATTCTTGAAGCCGTGGTCAATAAAACGAAAGCCTCACGATACTGTCTAACTCATCCACCACCGCCATCAACCCGCCTACAAACGCGGAGAGTTTGGCGTTTTACGTGCGAAGCGGTTATACTTCGCGTAATCCCGATACTTCGTATACGGCGGGTATGTGAGGCTTGATGTTAGACGTGTCGCGTTCACACAATGACAGCCGAAAATAAGAATCGCACAGTTCCCTGTCTATTCGTAGGCGTGGCAAGTCTTTTTGTGGTTTTCTGTGCAGGTCTTTACTTCAGTACGGTCTCGACCGTAATGAAGAAAGCTAGCCCGGACCGACAACACATTGCGAAGCTTGTGCGAACCGATGGCATCGACGTAAATTTCTGGGTCACCGTGGATGGTCGGCAAGTTTACTCTTCGCCAGACTTTCGACCCATGCACGCTGATTTTCGGGAACGGATTGATTGGGATGAAAATGGAAATACTGTGGTTTTGGAAGTCGGCGGTAAACGCATCTTTGGTTATCAGGCGGTTGAACAGCGAAATTTGTCAGCTGCTGAGCTTCTTAATGTTCAGTTTACGCCCTTCACTGAACTAGGTTTTGAGGGCGAACTACCCAGCGCAGCAAGTGGCAGATAGCCACGCCGCCTAACCCGCCACCGCCGTTGACCCGTCTAACTCACTGCCATTGATACGCTGACGACGCGGCGAATTGGCGTTTGCTTTTGTGGCGGATATACTTCGCGTAGTCCCCGCTATTTCGTGTACGGCGGATAAACGAGGTTTGGTGGTAGGCGGTACGGAGTCACTACGCGTAGCTACGGCTCTTAGTGTCTGTGTGGCAATCGTTGGATGTTCCGGTGGATCTGGTGCATCACGGTCTGGAGCGGCGGCTTCAACGGTTGAAGCCAAAGCGGCTTTTAGGTCGCAAGAAAGCCTCACGAAGGCGTTCGAACGTCGTTGGCAGGTTTCCGCCATCAGAGAGTTTTGCATTCCGGAGCGGCGGAGCAACATTGACTATCAGAATCTTGTCACTCATACGGATGTTATATGGAAGGGCACGCTGCACGCAAATGAACAGACGGGCTTCGACAAGGTTGCATGGTATGCCAACACAGAGAATGGGCGTGCAAGAGATTATTCGCTGAACGCGAGGCGAGGCAGCGATTATTGGTGCCTCGAAATCGGAGACGAGGAGACCCTCACGAGACCACCGGAGATAACTCCCGATCCCAAGCAGATGCGTTTTATGGGACACAAATAAGACAGCTTTACGCCGCCTTTCCACCCACCGCCATTAACCCCGTCTATAAACGCGGAGACTTTGGCGTTTTACGCTGCGCAGCGATTATACTTCGCGTAGTGCCGCCAATTCGGGTACAGCCGGTAGGTGAGGTTTGGTGGTTTGGGGGTAGAAGGTGTCCGAAGCAATCGCACTCCCGTGGTTTATATCGTTATTCGGTTTAGCCATCGTTTGGCTGGTCCTTATCGTATGGACTTGTCACCGCCTCCGTAGTAGACACGTGGCAACCTATGAAGCCATCGGTTCACCTGGTTTGTTTTGGAACAATTCGATGCGCAATCAATGGTTGTTCATCAAGTTTCTCTTTCAAGGGCGGTGGCAAAGCTTGAACGATTCAGCACTGGCTGCCGTCGCACGTTTGATGCGAGTGTTGTTCGTCATCTACATGGTCGGGTTTATCGCATTGGTCGCTGTTTTCCTATTTGTGGGCATTAAACCCGCCTAACCACCCACCGCCATTGACCCGCCTACAATCGCGGCGAGTTTGGCGTTAGTCTGTTATGTCACGCATCAAACAAATAGCGATCGTATCCACTTTCGTTTTGATTGCATTCGTTGCGGTGAGACACTACCGTCATCAGCAGGATCGTGCCAAAGCTCTTTCAGTCATCACCGATCTCGGCGGCACCGTCGGCTCACTTCCATTCGAGCCAATTGCCTCGGAATATCGTGTTACATTCCGAAATCGCTTTTTCAGTCGAGACGACTTGGAACGTCTTGTCGTGCTTAATCCACTGTCCAGCCGCAATGCGGTCGGAATTTTGTTCGAGAATTGCGGATTGACACCAGCCGATATCGAATACGTCCGGCAGCTATTGCCCAATATACGAGTTTTCGACGTAGTCAACGAGCCGCAAATAGAAAAGCCGCGCCAGGACGGCTAACCACCCACCGCCATTGACCCGCCTACCATCGCAGCGAGTTTGGCATATTGGTTGGGCAAGTTTATACTTCGCGTAGTCCCCGCTACTTCGTGTACGGCTGGTAAATGAGGGTTTGGAGGTAGGCATTCAATATGCGCATCATTTACTTAATGTTTCTCGTTGTGTTCACGCTGACCAACACCACCCGTGGGGATGCGATTGCGCCTGGAATCGGATTCGACGCCGCCAAGAAGACATTACAGCGCCATGGTTACGAAGCTGACGCGCTAAAATACGGGCTCGATATGGCGTCCTCTAATAATAACATTGCACTCGACTTCTGCCGAATCGACGACGAAATCACACTCGTCATTTCCTATGATGAGCACAGTAAGACGGTTGTTTCTCTGGCTCTGTACATTATTTCACATAATTCCACGTCGAAACTTCAGGGAGTATTTCGCGAAGCTCTTGAAATATCGTTGGAAAAAAATGGTGTCTCTTCCGTCAAACTGCGACGGAAGGCGAATAAGGCAAAGGCGGCTGAGTAGTCCAACCACCCACCGCCGTTGATCCGTCAGCAAATTGGCGAGTTTGGCGTTTTGCTTTCGTAGCGGATGGTTAGGCGGCTGGTTCGCGAAGTTTGACGACATGACCAGTTTGAAACGCGTTATCGATGGCGTGGGTCCGTTGGATTATCGCCGAGCAGCGCGTTATGTCGACGATGTTGCGCGGCAGTTAAGCGCATTGCATGGCACCGGTTCGGTACACCGCAATGTGCAACCAGAAACAATACTCATCGATGAGAATGACCGGGCACGGTTAGTCGACCAATACGTGGGGCTCGACGATGACGGTTTCCAGATGACCAGTTTGTCAGCCAATCAGGTTTCCGAGGTTGCGGACTATTTGGCACCCGAGCAGGCGCTCAACAACTGTACAACGGACACTCGTGCTGACATTTACAGCCTAGGCTGTACCTTCTATTTTCTCCTTACCGGCCATGCGCCATTTCCTGAGGGTTCAATATCCGAGCGATTGTTAAAGCATCAGGTTGCGATGGCTTCACCGGTCACTGGGGACCGTCCAGATGCGCCACGCACTTTAGTCGCCTTATGCGAACGAATGATGTTGAAAAAGCGAGAGCACCGTCCGCAAACAACCGCAGAAGTGTCAGACATTCTCAATGGCTGGCTGACTGGCAAAGACGTCACCTAACATCTTACCGCCGTTAACCCGTCAGCAAATTGGCGAGTTTGGTTTTTTGTTATCGCAGCGGATATACTTCGCGTAGCCCCGTAAGTTAGTTTTTTGCTGTAAGCGGCAGCGTTTGGAGTTGCGAAAGATGCAACGAAACCGAATTGGTAATGTTGCACTCGTGCTGAGCACACTTGGGCTGATTTCGCTATTCGTGTTCAACAATGAGTCGCTTGGATGGCTCATGCCCTGGTCCGTGCTGAGTTGCCCAATCGGCTTGCTACTTGGCATTATTGCCACGTATCGTCCGCCGCGAAGATCGGCTGCGTGGGCTATTGTGCTTGGAGTCTGGGGCAGCCTTTACATACCAACCATCTGGCTATTTTACCTCCATTACGTCCATCCGTGAGCAGGCCAACTCTTCCACCGCCATTAACCCCGCGAGCAAACGCGGGCGAGTTTGGTGGTTTACTGACCTATCGCGTATACTGCGTGCGCCACACTTTCAATTCGAGGGCGGGCAACTGACCTTTGGTATTAGACGGCGAATCCCGCACGGTCATTTTATGTCGGCAAGCTTTCGGTGGACGATTATTGTCGGAGGCGCCATCGTGTTCGGGGTGCTCATGGAACTTCGTGAGAAGTTCAATTCCATTTGGATACGCGCTGCGGTTGCCGCTTGCGCCGGCGCCGTTCTCGGAACTGCTCTTGCGTTCGCGCGACGCAGGGCTAAACCTGATCCAGGTGCCTAACAAGGACGCTGTAGCGAACCGCCTACAATCGCGGCGAGTTTGGCGGTTAGCATGCGCAGCGGGTATACTTCTCGCAGTCCCGCTAGTTCCTTTGCGGCGGATAAATGAGGTTTGGTGTTGGGAGCAGCAACGTGGAACCGTTAGAAGCACTTCAGGTGTGGTACGCCGAGCAGTGCGATGGCGAGTGGGAGCACCGCTACGGAATTAAGATCGAAAGTTGCGATAACCCCGGATGGTGGGTCAAGATCGATCTTGTCGGCACAGCGTTGCGATCTAAACCATTTACTCAAATATCCGAGAATGTCGACTCGAATGGGTTCCAAGAGGGTTCACGGTGGCTGCATTGCTACGTCACAGACAACGTGTGGCATGGTGCAGGAGACGAAACAAAGCTTACGAAGATCATTCGCACCTTTTTGGCGTGGGCCGCCGCATGATGCACCACTCGCATTGCCCCGCGGGTAAATCGGCACGTTTGGGAACGAGCGAACGAAAAGGCGACCGAACCATGAGACAAGCTGTGGTGTTCCTGCTACTGCTGATTGCCGCATTTTGTGTTTTTGGATTCATCGCCAGTTGGGAACCCGGGCCGCGCGCTATTTAGTCGTCCCTGAAAAACGGTCTGCTGGCTGAGTCGGCTTGATTTTCAGGTGCGCACTGGGGCGAGCAGAGCGGGCATCGGCAGGTGCGATGCTCGGCGGGGAGCGACGATGGCGGCCAACTTGGCCGCGAGCCGCTGCCAGAGCCAGAAAATTGGCGCAAAAACAATCCATCGCAACAGTTTGCGGAGGTTGTACCCGGCAGCGACTTAGCAGGGCGTTGATTTTGTCGCCTTCAGTGCCGGTCAGATAGTTGCGGTCCAGGCGGTTGTCGCTTTTCAGGTGACCGATCGTGGGCTCGATGGCCGCCCGCCGTTTTGAGCATGCGACGTAATGCTCGCGTCGCTCGCTTGGGAATCGAGCGGACCACGTGGATGCTGGCCGAGCCTTCGTAACCGTGTCCTCGATAACCTTGGTCCACCATCACGTCAGCCGGCGTGTGGCCTGTCAGCCGTTGCACTTGCTCGATCGCGCCGTGGAGCGTGTGCCCGTCGTACGGATTGCCGTGCAGCACGTGTGTGCCGACGATCCAATTATTTTTGCTCGTGGCCGCCACACTCGCCTTGCAGCCGAACTCGTAGGCGCTGATGCGCTTTGCCTTTAGCGATGCATTCCACCTCGGGGGCATGCACGCTGTAGACTTTGTTTTTGCTGCTGCGTGTTTGAGCGAGCAAGCGCTCTGCCAAGGCGACCAGCTCGCCGAGCCGCTCATCAGCGATTCGGCCTTGAATGGCAGGCGCTTTGCGCTGGATGTCCCGCAGCACGCGGCCCAGGATCGTCTTCAACTGGCGGGTCATCTTGGCGGCCCGCTTCATCTGCCGCGCTGCGGCGTAGCGGCCCTGCCTGGCCAGCAGCTTCTGGCCCTTGAAACGATAGTTCTGGCGAAGTGAGATGCCCAGCGAAGCGGCCCGGCGGACTAGCGCCAGCCGCATCTTGTGATACAGTCGGGCATCGGTCGGAAAGGCGATCGCCTTTTCCTGGACCGTCGTGTCGACGTTCACCTTCTGAAACTCTCGGGGCCTGACCGCTTTCATGGCCAGCGCGGTGTGGATCGTCGCCTCTAATAACTTCTCCAGCCGCTCGGCGCCGACCCGCTTCCGCCAGCGGCTCAAGCTCGAAGGATCGATCGGCAATTCGTGCTGCATGTAGCAGAGGCCGCAGAAGAACTGCCAGTACGGGTTCTCCACCCAACGGGCCACGACCGACTCGTCGCTCTCGTCAAAGGCGTGCTTCAGGTACAACAGGCCGACCATCAGCCGGGTGTTGACTCCCGGCCGGCCAAGCTCGTCGGCGTAGCAGGCGTCGATGGCCGCGTCGAACTCGGACCAGTCGATCCGCTCGGCCAGCACGACCAGCGGGTGCTCGGGGTTCAAGAGTTCGCTCAATCGGGCGCCAAACAATTCACACTGCGGAGGGCGGGCTTTGGGTTGCATTTTTTGCCAGCTTTCGGGACCGTGGGAACCAAAACTTGGCAAATTTTAGCGCCATCGAATGCGTAATGCACCCTCTATTCTTAGCGATAGAAGAATTTTTCAGGGACGACTATTTACTTCCGAGTCGGCTATCCGCTAGTCGGTTTCGCATCCGCCGCCGCAGCTGCTGCACTGCTGCTGGCCAGGCGGAACAATGCTTGAATCACAAGTTGGCTTACCATTGCGCACTTCCGCAACCAACAATCCTCGCTATTTTGCCTCGCGTAACCGACATCCAGGCGGAGTGAACTCGATAATTGGGGAGGGGGCTGTCGCGTTCTATAGCGATTCAATCAGCCTTCAATCGTGGCGATCACTCTCCACAACGCACGGCGGTAACAATACGTCCGAGTAGATTACATGTTCGGCCCGCGGCAGCTCTTTGCGGAACCGCTGTTCTCTCTTGCTGGAGTTCCTCGACCGTGGCGTCAAGCCGCAGGCGAGCCCCCAGTGCACGCATGAATCATTCAGCCGGCGAGTCGTTTCCCCATGTACAGAGTTTCGTCATCGCCAGTGCCCTGTCGGCAGAGGTCGGCAAAACCCAGCGTGAGATAGAATTGGTGCGCCCGGTCATTGCTGGCCGCCATCCCCAGATGCACGCCCGGCGCACCTTTCGCCCGTATCCGCTCGATGAGCTCATTCATCATCCGCGTTCCATACCCCTGCCGATGCGCCCGCGGCATCAGGTCGATGTGCAAGTGCGCCGGATACTCGTCGTACGGTTCCGGGCAGTAATAGTCTGGATGATGGTAGAGATGGTGGATCGCCTGGACCCGCGTCCAGCTCGATGGGTCGCCCGGCGGATCGGGGAAACGCTCACAGAGTTCTGGCCGCCATTCCTTTTCGTAGCGGTCGTAAAATTGCCGCGAGTCGAGCGCTCCCAAGGCGTAGCCGCACACGCCTTGTTCGTCTTCGAGCATGAGCGCAAGCTCCGGCTCAAACCGCATGTAAGGTCCTGTAAAAATCCTCCCCAGGGCATCCGGGTCTTCGCGATAATACGGTTCGCCGTCGTCGCCCTGGTTGCCCGTTTTGAGGCACACATAGTATGCCGCCGCCTCGTCTCCAGGCCGATAATCGCGGATCTTCGCTCCCATGAAGTGCAATCTCCTTCAATGTGCGGTCTGAACTTTGATCTTGCCTTGAGCGTCCATCGACACGAAACGCTGGAGCTTTGCCAAGACCCCGCCGCGAAACGTTCCCGGCAAGCAGATTTCTAATTCGACTCCGTCACCAATATCCCGCCCCGCTTTCTTCTGAGCAAGTATCGCCTCGATGACTAATAATTCTTCTTTGAGGTCCCACACCCGCCGGCTCCAAGCATTGAAAAGTTCACGGTCTCGCAATTCCGTGAGCCGATCGAACAAGGTTTGGATGCGAGCATTCAGATCGGAGAGCTGTTGATAAGCATCCCCCCAATCAGCAACTGGTTCGGTGAGCAAACGATGGATCAATCCGAGCAGCTTTTCCGCTTCCGGGCCTTCGGAAAAAGGCAAGTAAAAACAATCGGCCAACAGAACCAAATCATCGAGCGCCACCCGAGTGGTGACGGTGCCAAAACGGGGTAGCCATCGCGCGGCGGATTCGAGAAACGCCTCGCGCGGCTGCCATTGGCCGTCGCCGCTGAGGAAGGCCGAAAAGGTCCGCAGCGGGATGAAGTTGATCGGGTATTCGTTATTCGGATTGATGAGAATCCCCCGGACGGCTCGGCGTAAATCTCGCGACCGACCAGCGTACGGGCCACAGTAAAGCCGTCGAAAGTCGTAGTCATTTGCAAACAAATTGTCCCAAATTACCGGAGGACGACGGATGCGATGCGCGAGCCGTTCGATCGACTCGACCGAAATCTCCGCGGAGACGATTTCCGGTCCTGTCCACATAATGTCGATCTCCGAACGAAGTAGTCGGCCTACCTCGTCCAGATACCCAGCACCGCCCAGTTGCGCGGTCCATCCGCTCGCAGTACGGCGTGGGACAAAACAAAAATCGAGCCTCTGAAAACCGATCGTGGACCCAATCGAAAATTGCATTGGTGACGTCGCTGTGCGCTGCAGCAAGTGATTGGTATCGCTTGCGATCCTCTTCGCACATCTTGCCCGGCAGGTCGTCGAACAACAATGCGAAGTGCTGCACGCCGATTTCCCACAACTGCCCGAATCGCGCCTTGATTTGGTCCCGCTCCGCCTCGTCGGAGAAGTGGATATCCAGACCAGGACTCAGCCCATAGACGAAGCGTAGGCCATGAGTGTCGCAAGCCTTAGCAATCTCACGGATCAACACAAGCTCCGATTCGTTATAGCACTCCCGCCAGATCACTCGATGTTTCAAGTCGTTCTTCGGCGCATAGAAATACGTGTTGAGCCGCAAGGCGGCCATCTGATCGATCAGATCAAGCCGCTCATGTTGGGCCCAATTCTGGCCGTAGAATCCTTCGACCACGCCGCCAAGAAATTCAGGTTCGAGCATTGGGGGCCCTAGCTGGTTTGGCAGAGAGACGCCGCATTCGCGAACACTTTCCGAATTGCCTCGGCCAGGCAGCGGATCTGCGACTCCTCAGCGAGCAAGACATTCTGTGGGAGCCAAACTGCATCGCGGCAGAGTTGTTCGCACACGGGGCAGGAAACATCGCGAAAATCGACGCCCATTCCCGCCAAAGGTGCCCGAATCCCGTGCGGAGGCCCTATATGCGCCTTAGCGAAGACGCCGTTTCGATACAGCGGCCGGTACCAACCCTCGGAAGCGGGCACCCCTTCCGCTTGGAGTGCCTTGATGAACCGGTCCCGCGAAATCCCCAGTTCACTTTCATTGATCCGAAAAATGTAGAGATGGTAGCTACGCCGAGTCATCTTCGGCGCCGGAACCAACTGGCGAATGCCGGGAATCTCGGCGAGCGCTTCATCAAGCAGAGTCGCGTTCCGCTCTCGACGCGTAACCTGTTCCGGCAGCCTCGCAAGTTGCGCCAGCAATATGGCAGCCTGGAACTCCGTCATGCGGAGATTGCTCCCCAAATTGTTGTGGTCATACCAAGGCGAGCCCTCGGTCCGACCGCAATGAGAAAAGCTGCGGCACAGGTCGGCCAGGTCCTTGTCGTCCGTCACAAGGATTCCACCCTCCCCTGCCGTGATGTTTTTAGATACCTGGAAGCTGAACGTGCCGCACTGACCCAGCGTGCCGACGCCGCGGCCTTCGTACTCGCTTCCCCAGGCATGGGCGGCATCTTCAAGGACAGCCAAGTTGTGCCGTTGAGCGATCTCGTTGATCGCTGGCATATCGGCCGTGCGCCCTGCAACATGCACTGGAATGATGGCCCGCGTTCGCACGGAAATCTTTCGTGCGGCATCCTCTGGATCAAGACAAAGCGTCTCCGGATCGATGTCGGCAAAGACGGGAATAGCGCCGACCGTCACCACGGCGCTTGCCGTGGCGATAAACGTGTAGGGGGGGACGATCACCTCGTCGCCGGCAACGACGCCGAGCGCCCGCAGCCCCATCTCGAGGGCGGTCGTGCCATTGGTGCAAGTCACCGCGTAGGCAGCCCCCTGAAATGCGGCGAATTCGCGTTCAAACTCCTGGACTTTCGTGCCGTACCACCACTGGCCCGATCGCAACACCTCTAGCAGTTGGCTTTCTTCGGTTTCGTCGTGAATGGGCCAAGCGGGCCACTCGAACTTGCACCCAGGCTCCCCTCCCAAAAGCGCCAAATCGCCGGACGAAGCCAAGTCTTGGGGCATGATTTTGTGTTCTGAGGGTTCTGGGAATAACACAAAAGTGGCCCATATTATGCGCGCTGCGCCAAATTTGCTATCGTTATTCATGTTCTGTACCACGCTGGGTACAGTTCGGTTCATGAGCCAAGGAGTAAAAGTGAACCCAGCCAACGGCTTCCTCAACAAATACATCGTGCCCCCGCTGACGGCGCTCAGCGAAAATACCTATCTGTCAGCGATCCGTGCGGGGATGGTGTCGGTGGTGCCGCTGACGATCATCGGCGGCTTGTTCATGATCGTCGCGGAGCTACCGGTCGCGGGCTGGAAGGAAATCGTCGCGCCGTATTTCGAGCTCCTCCAGGTACCGGTCCACGCGACATTCGATCTGCTGGCCGTCTTTGTCTGCTTTGCGATCGGTTACGACCTCGGCGAACGACTCAAGCAAGAGGCCATCGTCAGTGCCTCGATGGCCGTTCTTGTCTTTTTAATGCTGCAGGTCAATATGGGGCCCCACTATTCCATGAAGGTGCCACCCAATAACGTAAGAAAGCTCGCGCAAGAGGACTTCAGTAAACTAGAGAACGACGGCCGTATCGAGCTAAACCCGCAGGCCCTAAGCAGCTTGGAAATCAAAGAGCTGAGCAAGGCTGGTTTCACTCTGTCAACAGAGGGGCTGGGTTCCGCCGGTTTGTTTACGGCAATTGTTATCGCGTTAATTGCTGTACGGGTTCAAAAGTTTTTCACTGACGCCAATCTCGTCATTAAATTGCCGGAGAGTGTTCCGCCCGTCGTGTACGAGTCATTCTTGTCACTTGTCCCGCTGGTGTTCCTCGTCGTCGTGTTTTGGATCGTCCGATTTGTGATCGGAGTCGATATCAATAGCGTCGTGCAGCACGCATTTTCTCCACTCGTGTTTGCGCTCAATACGCTGCCAGGAATCTTGGTCTACGCCCTTGTTGTCACCATGCTCTGGTCAGTGGGTATCAACGGGGACAATGCCATGGACGCCATCGTGGCTCCTATTCTTCTGCAATATCTCGCCGTTAACGTGGCGGCGGTTTCACAGGGCCAGCCGCCGCCGTACGTCACCGCAACCGGCTTCTTTACAACGTTCGTCAACGTCGGCGGGACCGGAGCCACCGTCGGTCTGGCTCTGGTCCTCTGGAACTCCAAAGAGTCCGGCTTTCGCAAGGTAAGCCGCCTGTCGTTGCCAACTCAGATCTTTCAAATCAACGAGCCGATCTTCTTCGGCATGCCAATCGTGCTTAACCCTATTTTCATGGTCCCGTATATTCTCAATGCCTTGATTCTCACAACCTGCAGCTACTTATTGATGTATTGGAACGTGATTCATCGACCTTTCGTGCCCGTCCCGTGGACGACGCCGCCCATTATTGGACACTACCTCGTTACCGGCGGCGACTGGCGAGCGGCCGTTTGGGGAGCTGTCTCGATTGTGATCGCAATGGCCGTCTATTATCCGTTCGCGAAAATTGCCGAGCGTGAACGGTTGAAAGCCGAGGCGGCCGGAATAGCCCGGGAATAGTCCGCTCCTCAACTCTTGAAAGCTCGTCGATGATGAAGCCAGCCTCACCTATGCACGAGAAATCGGCGATTAGCGCCAAGGTTTGGTGGTTTGCGGGTTTATTGCTGCTCGCTTCAGCGATTAACTACATGGATCGGCAAACGTTGGCCAACGCCGCGGTGCGGATCAGCCATGAATTCAACATGTCCCAAGAGCAGTACGGCAACCTCGAAGCGGGGTTCGGATTGGCCTTTGCCGTGGGTTCGCTCTTCTTCGGCTTTTTGGCGGATCGGGTTTCGGTGCGTTGGCTATACGCTGGCGTTGTTCTGCTGTGGTCGGCCACCGGCTTTTTGTCGGGGACTGTTGAAAACTATCACCAACTCCTCATTTGCCGCACGCTGTTGGGGTTTTTCGAAGCTGGGCATTGGCCGTGTGGCATCAAAACGGTGTGCGCTTTGCTTGATGCCAAAGGTCGCGCCATGGGTAACAGCGTGCTGCAGAGCGGCACCTCGATCGGCGCGATTGTCACACCGCTCATTATGAGCGTCCTTCTAACCAAGAACGTCAGTAGCTGGCGATTGCCGTTTCGCGTGATTGGGGTTATTGGTTTATTTTGGGTCATTTGCTGGGTGTTCACCGGACCGCGCGAAGTATTGGCAAAAGACGTGAGTAGCGAGCCAAAAGACTCGGACCCTTGGTGGAAAGTGCTTCTCGATCGCAGAATGCTCGTCATCCTCGTCGTTGTTTCGTTGATTAACACTACGTGGCAGTTGCTCCGGGCCTGGTTGCCTAAGTTTTTGGAGGAGGGGCGAGGATACGCCGAGCAGACGACGCTGTACTACAATTCGTTGTGGTTCGTCGCGACGGACATTGGTTGCATCGGCGCGGCGCTTTTGCGTTGTGGCTTTCCAGGCGGGGACAGCCCGTTGAGCGGTCAAGGTTGCTAACGTTCTTCGCGTGCGCACTGATGTGCCTGCTTACGTTGGCACTTCCCTGGCTGCAACAGGGGTGGCCTTTATTGATCGTACTTTTAGTGGCCGGCGCTGGAGCATTGGGTGTATTTCCCATCTACCACGCCTTTACCCAAGACTTGTCGCACCGTCATCAAGGTAAAGTTACCGGAATCGCAGGTGTGGCGGCTTGGGCGTTTTCCCCGTTCGCTCAGACAATATTCGGGCGACATGTAGACAAGACCCATTCGTTTGATCAAGGTCTGGCGGTGGCGGGCTGCCTACCGATGATTGCTTTCATACTGTTGGCCATCACTTGGCCGCGAAACGAGGACGAAATCGAGGATTGATATGTTCACACGACGCACTTTTCTCGCAGGGGCTGCCGCCGCCGCAAGCGGCGCAGCCGCACTAACAACGAGCGCGGCCGAGTCGCCGCGAAAAAAGATCGCTTTCATCGGCACCGAAGTTCGCCTCCATTCGCATGCGCAGCACTTTCTCGATCGGCTCACGCTGGGTTACTGCTGGGGCGGCGGGTGGCAGACGCCGCGGCTTGATGTGGTGTCTGTTTACATCGATCAGTTTCCCGAGGGCGATCTTGGTCGAGACATTGTTAAGCAGCGTAACCTGAATCTCGTTTCGAGCATCCCCGAAGCATTGACGCTTGGAGGCAAGGAATTGGCCGTCGATGGCGTGGTCGTTATCGGCGAACACGGCAACTATCCCAAGAACGATAAAGGACAGACACTTTACCCACGGTACGAATGGTTCAAGCAGGTAACGAACGTGTTTGAAGCAAGCGGCCGGTCTGTCCCTGTATTTAACGATAAGCACCTTTCGACGGCATGGCCGCATTGCACGGAAATGGTCTCCGATTCGAAGCGCCTCGGCTTCCCATTTCTCGCCGGCTCCTCGCTCCCCGTCACCTGGCGGCTGCCCGCTGTTGAAATGCCACACGGCGTGCCGCTCGTGGAGAGCGTTTGCGTTGGGTACGGCGGCGTGGACAGCTACGACTTTCATGGCCTGGAAACCGCGCAATGCATGTCGGAACGTCGCCAAGGCGGCGAGGTGGGCATTCGATCAGTTCATGCCTTGCGCGGCGAAAAAATGTGGGAATACCTTGCATCACCGGATCGGAAGACAAGCCGTCGCTTGCTCACAGCCGCATTGACACGCAGCCACAACTTGCCGGTCGAAAATGGCTACGTTCAGCGGCCAGTCAGCATCGACTGGGCGCCGGGCACTGCCAGACATGCTCGCGTATTTTATTGAGCATCGCGACGGTTTTCGTACGACGCTCTTCATGGCGGAAATCCACGATTTCAACTATGCCGGTTTGCGTCGCGACACGAACGAAATCGTCTCCTGCCAAATGTATTTGCCGATGCCGACGTTCAGTGCCACCACGGCGGACTTCTTTAATCCGCTGGTCCGGCACATCGAAACAATGATCCTCGAAAACCGAGCCCCGTACCCGGTAGAACGGACGCTGCTTACCTCGGGAATGACGATGGCGGCCGTCGATTCGATCCACAATGGCTACACCTCTGTGAATACGCCTGAGATGCAGGTTGCTTACAAGGTGCCGAACAAATCGTTCTACTGGCGAGAATAATAAACTCGCGAGCTGATTTCGCAAGAATCCGCGCGCTGTCGGCGGTGCAGCGGAATTCCTGCAAGTTCGGGAACCACCAGTCGCGGCTTACCGCCGGCCCACCGGTACGTCACCGTAACCGTGCACTTTTTCACAAATCAGACGCAAGGAATCTTCGATATTGCCGCTGGCCGTTTGAAATGCATCGGCATCAATCACAAGCGGGGCGCCGAGGACGACCAGCGGGGCACCGTAGGCCGGCGTACTGATTGCCTGCTCCAGCGACAGCCCGCCGACCGCCTGCACGGGAACATCGACCGCAGCAACGACTTCGCGCAATTGATCCAGCGGGCTTGGCATCCGCTCGCCGCGAGCGGCAATTCCACGTCGCTCGTCGTAGCCAATGTGGTGGATAATGTAATCGCAGCCCAAGTCCTGCAGCCACTTAGCACCCGCGACCATGTCGTCGCAGGCCAGGTTATCGCCCATCACTTTGACACCGTAGTCGCGACCGGCGTTCACCACGCAGCGGATGGTTTCCTCGTGCGCGCGGGCCATGACGACAACGTGCGTGGCGCCGGCTTTCGCCATCAACTCGGCTTCCAAGTAGCCGCCATCCATGGTTTTCAGGTCGGCGACGATGGGGGTGTCGGGGAATCGCTGACGCAGGGCTCGCACGCCGTTCATTCCCTCGGCAATAATCAGTGGCGTGCCGGCCTCGAGCCAATCGACGCCAGCCCGCAGAGCCATCTCAGCCGTGGCGAGCGCTTCATCAATCGTGGTAATATCCAGTGAGATTTGAACGATGGGACGCATAGGAAGATAAAAAAGCGCAGGCATGGCCCCGAGTTTGTTTTGAATCAAGATAACAAAAGGCGGGTGCAGAACAAGCTATGTGTGCGGGGTTTCGGTGACCGGGAACGAAGAAACCTTTGAAAGGAGGTAAGCGGAGCCATGCTTTCCCGTCCGATCATCGTTGGGATTGGCGAAATTCTGTGGGATATGTTTCCCGACGGCCCGCAGTTTGGCGGGGCCCCAGCGAATTTTGCGTGCAGCGTTGGCGAGCTCAGCGGCGGCAGCGTCGATGTGCATATCGTGAGCGCGGTCGGGGATGACGAACTGGGACGGCACGCCGTCGAACGGTTGCGGACTCACCGTGTCGATACGACCTTCGTTTCCGTAGTGGATCGACCGACCGGGCAAGTGCTCGTGCATCTCGATTCGTCCGGTCAAGCGAGCTACGAATTTGCGTCCAACACCGCCTGGGACAACCTCACCTGGAGCGATCGATTGCGGCAGCTCGCCGCTCGCGCGGATGCGGTTTGTTTTGGCACCCTCGGACAGCGGAGCGACGTTTCGCGCAAGACAATCCAACGCTTTGTTCATGTAACACGGACTGATTGCCTGCGGATTCTGGACATTAATCTTCGGCAACCGTATTGGACAAAAGAGGTCGTACTAGAATCCCTGGAATTAGCCAACTCGCTCAAACTCAATGACGCGGAGCTGTCAATTCTTGCCGACGTATTGGGTTGGACCGGCGACAACGAAGGATTGATAGGGCGACTTTTCGATCGCTTTTCGCTCCAACTTATAGCACTTACGCGGGGAGACGACGGTGCCCTGGTCCGCAGTGCGTCGGGCGAGCAGTGCGAATGCAAAGGCGAGAAAGTGACGGTTCTCAATACGGTCGGCGCGGGTGATTCGTACACGGCGGCCCTGGTGATCGGCAAGCTTAATGGCCTTTCCCTGCCAAGAGTAACCGCTTGGGCGAATCGAGTGGCGGCATTCGTGTGCACCCAGCCAGGGGCGACGCCAAAACTGCCCGCCTCGTTACGCACCGATTAATACCTTTTCGAACGGGACCTTGCCCGGCGTAGGGGGCGGCGATGATTCGAACCGGACCTGGGACGTGGGGGGCCTGGACTTCGTAGATTCGCTCACGCCCGGGGCGGGGCATACTGGGCTGCTTCCTTGAAGGACGGGCCAGCAACCAGCGCCCAACGCAATAAATTTGACTACTTAACGAAATTTGGTTATTTTCATGTTGAGGGGATCCGCCCTACTCGGGCGCTTCCCAACGAGAATTCGGCTGGCGACAAGCGTCTCTTTCCCAAACTGATTGGGACCGGTGGGAGCGGTATAGCCGGCGATTGTTTTCGTTGCTTTTCGTTGAAAATGACGGTATTGGAGTTTCACGGTGTCAGGTGGGCGTGGTCTGTAGCCGTTCGGGAGCCTTTTCGCTGAGCGAGCGTGATGGAGCCGTGGAGTGTTTCGTGTTCTGGGCTCGAAATCTAATCGTTAGTTGAGATGCATCTCGTAGGGGAAAATCGGTGGGTGTCATGAAGCATAACTTGTTGGCGGTTGTGATTGTAAGCTTGATTGTGAGCGGTGCCGTTTGCACGCGCGTCGAGGCGTTGGTGACGGCGACTTGGGATGGCACGACCAGCGATCAGTGGCATGAAGCCAATTGGACCCTTGGTGGAATGTCGGGCCTAACCGCTGACGCTGCCATCGGCCAGGATGGCCATGTCGGTGGTCGGGGTGGTGTGGACATGGTGATCGGCGGTGGCGCCATGGTGGAGCACAACCATAACCGCTCCCCCGATGATCCGAATGGCCAGGGCGATTTCAAGCCCCGCATGGATTTGGTCCCCGGCGGCAGTTTGACGATCAAGGAGGGCGCCGTCCTTTCTATGGATTCGCATACCGATACCGATGGCCGGTGGAGCCGCATTGGTATTGATATGACGCTGGATAATGGTACTTGGCGCCGCACGAAATCGGGAACCTCTTCAAGCGGCGGCAAGATTATTTTCGGCTACGGTGATGAACTGCCTGCATACAGCAAAATCAATATCAACCTACTTAACGGCGGACGTATCGAGAATGACGGCAAGATTATCTTCGGAGAACTAGATTATTTTAATGGTCAAGGTGGTAGTAATAGTGGCCATGAAGATGGCATTGAGGTCGCTGTGACAATCAACGGTGGCACGCTCGACCTGACGGACGGGGGCTATCCGGACTACCCGTTTGGCTGGCTCTCTGGCGAATTGGTTTTTGGGTACGAGTATCATCAAGACGTGGGACCACGAAATGAAAAGTACTCGATCAATTTTACTGGCCCCGGTTCAATTATCGTTGATCCGCATTTTGATAACACCGCCTTTCAGTACCTAGGCGGCATCTATGTGGCCAAACAAGACAGCGATGGCCTCTATGCGCCGCCGATCAATCCTAGAACTGGGATGCCAGTTGGTCCTGATTTCCTCACTCCCATTGGATACGAAGATCTGTGGGATCTAGGCATCCTCCAGGCGAACGGCGAGAGTGGCCTGACAAGTGCAACATTCAGTGACTACTTTACGACGACCGGCGATCAGTTTCATGAGGACTATACCCTCACTTCGTTGCTGTCCGCGCCCGGCTTAGCGGGCGACTACAACGACGATGGCAAGGCGGACGCAGCTGATTATGTCCTGTGGCGTAATGGCGGAGCACTGCAAAACGAGGTCGCCACGCCTGGTTCCAATACGCCAGAAGACTATACGGAATGGCGAGCCCGCTTTGGCAACACAGCCGGAAGTGGCTCCGGACTTGGTGTCGGAAGTGCCGTCCCTGAACCGGTTAGCCTGCTGCTGATGATCACCGGTCTAGCTGGCATTTGTCTGTGCCGTCGCAACCGCGTTCGGTAGTCTGCCGACTACAGTTTTGAAACGATTATTAGACGCTGGGCGGAATTGGCTATTCTGCACAGGGCGTAAAGGATCTTGCAATAATCTGTGATAAGCGTCCGCTTTTTTGTTGACAATCAGTTTCTGATAGGTAGCATCAATGATATCGGCAGAACGGACCGCGCGTACGCCTCATTAGGGGTTACTCTCGGTTGGCTTAGTTACCCCACCCCGTTCTTGCTGGCGGGCGGCTAGGTGCCCCGCATTTTTTACTTTTCTTGGAGGTCGCCTAATGAAGTGCATCCTAAGAGTTACAGCTTGTATCGTTGCAGTGCAGGTTTTCTCTTTTTTGGGGCTTCGTGACGCAGTTGCGGTTTCGCTCACTCTGAACCTCGTACAGGCCCAGAGCCACATTTTGCAAACGGGCGACTTCAGTGGCCTCCCAATGCTATCCCAAGACGTGGCTGCGCCTGGAGCGCCTGTAGCCGGGACGACCGATTACAATCCGGCCCTCCCATCCAACGACACCACATTTCAAGGCACGATTACGGTCAATGTCGATAATTTGCTGGCGCCAACCAGCATCAAGATTCTATCCTCGGCTGCAGATGCCGACGCCAGCGGGAAGTGGCTGCCCGAGGTGGAACCATATCTGGACTTGGATATGGACGGAGACTTCGGCGAATTCAACGACGATAGTTTGACGACCATTGGCGATGATCCCGCACCTGCGGCCGACGCTGACTGGGGTATCAGAGTCTATCACCCCGCCTTCGGCGCTAATATCGCCTACGGTGTTGCTCGAGATGTCGTTTACAACGTCACCACACCGGCTGCTTTGGCGGTCGACGGCTCAGGCCAGTTCGATTCCACGACCGAGAACTTCGAGTTCGCCACGGGGTGGTTTGATTATTGGGTGGCTCCGGGAGTCGGTGCCATTCGCGGGCGTTCCGAGTTGGCCGGCGGCGATGACGACAACGCAACGGCAGCCATGTCGACTTTTACGGTAACTCCGCTTGGTGGTGGGGCGTCGGAAATCAAGTTGTTCATTCCAATCGATGTTGACTCGCCGGGCGATGACGCAAACTTTCACTACGCTGGCCAGTTCGTGGCGACGTTGGTCATCCCAGAACCGACGAGTGTGGCACTGATGGGACTCGCATGCGTACTCGGCGCCTTGGCCCGCTTCCGAAGCCGGAGTTAATTCTACTAGGTACACCGATTAGAAACGAGAGAACCGCTGACTCGGTCGAACCACAGTCAGCGGTTCTCGTTTTTTTTGTGGTCTGGCCCGCATCGAAGGCCAACCTGTATCGTCGCTGGGGGCCGCAGTTGGCTCTTCCGGTGTCGTCTCAAAAGCCGCGGCCGAAGCTTGTAGTCGACCATCGCCCGATTCGAGCTCGAGACTGCAGAACAACACTGGCCCAACAACAGGCAATCCGTTACTCGTTGATGACTTCCTCACCTGCGATCGTTGATTTGGCCCGATACGCCAGAAGCTCGATACTCTCGTTAACGAACGCGACGGAACCGTCGGCCATTAGGAAATTGCAGCCGCCGGGGTGATTGCTGCGAAAATTGCTGACGTTGTGCCTGCCGCCATTATCACTATCGGCGCACGCAAAAGCAGGGTTATGACTGTTATACTGGGAATCCTCGAGATACGTATCGGTGACAGGGGACTTGTTCAAGGGCTCCACGGTGCCGGCGAACAGCGAAGTAACGACAAATTCCCCGCCCTTGAAATACTTTGTGCTGTTGGGTTGGCCGGCGATCCAAGGGAACCAGGCGTAGGGGAGATCGTCCGTACTACCTTCGGGCTTTAAGTCGGCCGCTGTACATCCACGGCCATGGCAGACCTTCCATATGGGATCACCGCTGGCATCCCCTACGGCAAAGGTCTTGCTCGTGCCGTCCGTAATTTGCTTGATCGAAGCGCCCCAGGCAATTGAGAACACACCCTGGGTGTCGCGCCGCTGAGGACCGGGCTTCATTTCTACGTTTCCGCCCCCTAACGTGATATTTGAAAGATCGACGCAGAATGCATCACTCGAGCCTTTGCAATATGCGTAGTCAGTCAATCCGAAAAGCGAGTTTCGGCTGCCGCCGAGAATATCCTTGAGCCCCGGATGCTGAAATGGGTTCGACGCGTGAGCACTGGATGGGCAGAGAAACATCGGGATTACGGTAGAACCCACCTCCGGCACCTGCTCATACCAAGCCTCGTTTTGATCGTAAATGTTGTTAAGCGATGTTTCCTCCAAATAGGGAAGAATCTTCGTGTTCGCGTTGGCGAAGAAGCCATCCGGAAAGCCCTTCGCGAGCCATCCCTTGGGAAACGTGTTGTGCGCATTGTGATAGTTGTGAAGACCAATCCCGATTTGCTTGAGGTTATTGATGCATTGCGCCGCGCGCAGCCTCGCGGGCGGCCTGGATTGCTGGCAGCAATAACGCCACAAGAATGCCGATGATCGCGATCACGACCAACAACTCGACGAGTGTAAAACCGCGAGACCATCGCCGACAGGAAACCATATCCGTTTTCCTCCACGACTTTGCCAAGCAAGCGATCGACTGCAAATCGTTACGCCGACATAAACATAAGACGTTCCGGGTGCAATCAGACGTTGCCAACCTCCGCTGAGTGTTTGGAACACCAAGATGAGCTAACGAAAAGTCACGAACGCAAAAACGCCAGTCGAGGTCTTTATGCCAGCCTTCTCTCGTATTCTCACTACATTATCAAATCGAAAACCAACTTCCACAACTTTTCTTGCGTTCACATCTGATATCCTACTATAATACGGCGTTTTCTCAAAACTATTTCCTTATTTGCCTCGAATGCACGGTTTGGCTCGTTTCCGAAGGGCTCCGATACGCTGATTTTGCTCTCAGCTAACCGTCACACTGCACATCTCGGCGGGAGGTTCGAATGCGGTCCTTTTTTCGTACTGGTTGGTCATTCGCGTGCGTCCTGTTGCTACTAGCAGGGACCACCCAAGCGAAGGACAAGGACGACGCTGTCCGAAACGGCGTCGCCCGTCAGACAGCGCACGAAGGAAACTTCGCCCGGCCGGATACCAGCGGCAGCTATGGGACGCGTTTTGACCTGACCAACGGAGCGGCCCAAGTGCCTGTGGCCGTGGTACGAGGAACACCCTATCAAATGGGGTGGCAACTGGGTCAGCTAATGGGCAAAGAAATGCAGGCATTTATTCCTCCCGCATTGGCCGGTGTTGCCAAAGAGTTGAAAGTCTCGCCCGAGACGCTGGGAGAGGTGTGGGCCCGTTCCGCAGCGTACGGCGACGATCGGGTCGAGCAGGAGTTGGCCGGCTTGGCGGATGGATCCGGAGTGCCACTGCGGACGCTGCAGGCGGTCCATGCGATACCGCTGTTGATGCCGTATTCGTGTAGCAGCATTGCGGCCTGGGGGAACGCCACCGCCGATGGGCATCTGTATCAAACACGCAATCTTGATTGGAGCCTGGAGGTTGGGGCCCATGAGTTTCCTGTTATCGTCGTGTATCTGCCGACGACCGGGATTCCGCACGTGGTGCCAAGCTTCGCGGGTGTGATTGGGGCCCACACGGGCATGAACGCCCGCGGGATCGTGCTGGCGGAAATGGGCGATGCCCCGGCCAAGGAAATGCCGTATCAGGTTCACGCACCGCACTTTACCGTGTATTTTCGAACGATGTTGTATGACGCGAATTCCTTGACCCGCGCATTGGACATCTTCCTCGCTCAGCCGATGACGAAGCGCTATCACTTTGTTTTCGGGGACGGCCGAAATGAGCACCGCGCGGTGAAGATCCGGGCGCACTCGCCGGAGCCGCCGGATCGCCGGGTTCTGGTGTGGAAGGACAACGATCCGACGGACGAATTTGCACCAAATGTATTATCTTGCGTCGTTTACAACGACGAAGGCCGCGGCGCTTTCCCGACGCTGAAGAAGGAATATGGAAAGCTCAACGGGGAAAAACTTATCGACCTTGCCAATCGGATTCCGATCAAAGGCGGCAACGTCGTGGATACTGTTTATGATGCGACCGACCTTCGTCTTTGGGTCTCGTATGCCAAGGGCGATCAGGAAGCCTATCAGCGGCCTTATGTTGCTTTGGATCTCAAGACGATTGATATTGATCACGACGGCGTGCCAGACTTTAAGTGAAATTGAGTTGCTCGTTTAGCTTCAGTCTATGCTCCGGTAGTAGAAAGATTTGCGGTATGACACACGCGGCTAAACTCGTGCGGTGTTGGTTCATTCTGGTCTTCACTGTAGCCGCCGGGATGGCCGCCACATCTCGTGCGGAGACGCTGGGCCGATATGGCGCAGGCTGGCTGGAATCAATTGATGGCTACCTGGTCCTGCATCTGAAGGGGACTCCTCACGAAATGGGGGTGCAGCACGGTAAGCTGCTCGGCGACCATGTACGCGAGAATTTGCGATTCATATTGAAGGAGAAGGGCGACCAAACACTCACCAATGTGGGGCCACTACGTGTGACGCCTCAAAGTGTATTACCCGGGATTATCGCCAGTGAGCGGCCCTACATACCGGCCAAATATTTCGAGGAGATGCGCGGGTTGGCCGAGGGCGCCGAAGTGACCGTGGCCGACGTGGAGGCGGCTAATTTCATTCCCGAGCTATTTCATTGTAGCGGATTCGCCGTAATGAACTCGGCGACGGCCGACGGAACGCTCTATCATGGCCGCGTGTTGGACTATGGCGTCGATCTGCGATTGCAAGAGCACGCCGTGCTGATTGTCGAGGAACCGACGGGCGGCATTCCGTTCGTGAACGTCGGCTATGCGGGTTTCATCGGTTCGGTGACGGGCATGAATGCCGATCATGTTGCGATCGGCGAAATGGGCGGCCGCGGGTTAGGAGCCTGGCAGGGCACACCGATGTCGCTTCTTGTGCGTGAAGTGCTGGAAACCGCGAAGGATCTGGATGCCGCTGTGGATGTATTTCGCAGCCACAAACGGACGTGCGAGTATTACTATGTGATCTCCGATGCCAAGACGAACCGCGCTGTTGGGATTGCGGCAACGCCGGAGAAGCTTACAGAGGTAGCACCTGGTGAGGCCAACCCGCGGTTACCCAAACCGGTAGCAGACGCCGTGCTGCTTTCAGCCGGAAGCCGATACGATGAGCTTGTGCGGCGTGTGCAGTCGGAACATGGCAATATTACGGCAGAGTCCGCTCTGCATCTGATGGATCGCCCGGTGGCAATGAAGTCGAACCTTCACGACGCGCTCTTCGAACCGGGCAGCACCCGGCTGTGGGTGGCCAATGCCAGTCCGGTGGGTGAACCAGCGGCGGAGCAAAAATATCACGCGTTTCAATTGACGGAATTGCTGGCGCGCCATCCCGGGGAGTAGCCAGCGTGTGGCACATGATCCGGCCGGTGGCGCCTCGCCGAGCCTGGCGGCACGACCGCCGCGCAGGTCTGGCGCCGCGCACACGACGGATTTCAATCGTCGTGGGAACAGCGCATGTTTCAGAGACCGTTTTTGCTGTGCATTTTGTCCTCCGTGGTGGCTCTTTGGTCGGCTTCGATGGCTCGCAGTGCGCCGATGGTCGGCGTTTACTATTACCCGTGGTACGGATCATTCCAGGGTGGGCATAGTCTCAACCAGAGCTTGCGCGGGCATCTGGTCCCGTCCCAGCCGCCCGCCATCGGTTATTACGACAATCGCAACAGCGCCACCATTGCGTCGCACATCGATCAAAGCCATCAGGCAAATGTCGATTTTTGGGCCGTGAGTTGGTGGGGCCCAAGCTCGGCCGAGAATACGACCTTCCGCAGTTCGATTCTTGCAAATCCGCGCATGTCCGAGCTCAAGTACGCCGTGCATTACGAATCGACAGGTCGGCTCGGGGATTTCGCGAGCCCCAATTACGCGAATCTTATTCCGGATTTCCGCTATCTTGCAATCAACTACTTTTCGGACCCGAACTATCTGAAAATCAACGGCCGGCCCGTGGTTTTCATGTACGTGACGCGGGCCTATTTCAATACTCAAATCTCTCGCCAGAGCGTCGCTGAACTGCGTGCCACGATGCAATCGGAATTCGGCATCAACCCATACATCGTGGGCGACGACGTGTTCGCGGGGGACATCAATGAACAACGCGCTCAGTTGTGGGATGCCATCACGGACTTCGATGTATATGGGACTGCATTGCAGGGCGCGGGTTCGACATCGACGGCGCTGACGAATCTGGCCAACGTGTATGACAGTGCCCGCAGTGCTGCCGCCAGCGTAGACGTCGGTTTCATTCCAACCGCCTCGCCCGGATTCAACGACAGCGGCGTGCGGAGCGGGCACCCTGCTGCCTCGCGTTATATGCAAGATGATCCAAACTCAGCCGAAGGCCTGCTCTTCAAACGGATGCTGAATGAAGTCGTTGTGCCGCGCACCGATCCGAAGGCCGACAACATTCTGATGGTCAATTCGTTTAATGAATGGCATGAGGATACGCAGATCGAATCAAGCGTCGTGGCGGCCCGGACATCCGTCGACGATTCTGGCAATCAAACCTACACGCAAGGATACTACTATCAGGGCTACGGCGACTTATATCTGAACATTTTACGTGGGGCCAGCGGGATTCCCGGCGATTACAACTTCGACGGTGTCGTGGATGCGGCCGACTACATTGTGTGGCGCAAGTCGTTCAACCAGTCAGGGACGGGTTTAGCGGCCGACGGCAACTTCAACAACAAAATCGACTCCGGAGATTACGACGTGTGGCGGGCCCATTTCGGCCAAACCAACAGCAACGGCGCTGCGCTCGAAGCAAAAAGTATCGTTCCTGAACCAGCGACTATCCTGCTGGTGTTTCCGGGAGTTCTTGCGATACTCCATTGGCGATGCGCCTGTCGCCGGCACTTCGACGATATTTGGAACGTTGGTAATTTGGCGACGAGTTTTGCCTGCATTTCGCTTTGATGTCTGAAGGAAGGCTCACGTAAAATGACCGGTATTGGCGCATTAGCCGAGGCGTCTATGATGACGTTTGCGAGGAGTAAATTGGTGCCCTCCATGCTTATTAGAATCGCTTTACTGTTGCTAGCCTTTGCCACGTCAGCTCTGCCGAGCGCAAGGGCAGCGACACAACTTGAGGCGAAGATTTCCGATTTTCGTCTCCCTGATCACTTGGGCAAGGAACATGCGCTCGCTGACTTCGCCGATAGTGACTTGGTAGTAGTCGCGTTCCTGGGCACCGAATGTCCACTAGCCAAATTGTATGCTAGGCGACTGCAAGAAATCGCGGATCACTATGCGCCGAAGGGCGTGGCTGTCGTGGCGATTATGTCGAACTCTCAGGATTCACTGGCGAAAATCGCGGCATTTGTGCGCGAACACAATATTACTTACCCCGTGTTGAAAGACCTCCGCAATGAGGTGGCCGATATGTTCGCCGCGGAACGCACGCCGCAGGTTTTTCTGCTCGACCGCCAGCGCGAGGTGCGCTACCAAGGGCGCATCGACGACCAGTTCTTGGTGGGAGGCATCGTACGCAATAAGCCGGATCGTGAAGATTTGCGATTGGCGATCGACGAGCTGCTCGCCGGCAAGCAGGTTTCCATTCCGAAAACCGAAGCATGGGGTTGCATTATTGGTCGGGCTCACAAGTCGAAACCAAACAGTCCCGTAACGTACGCACGGGATATCGCGCCGATCCTGCAAGCCCGTTGCGTGGAGTGCCACCGCACGGGAGAGATTGGCCCCTTTGCACTCACTTCGTACGACGATGCGGCCGGCTGGGGCGAGATGATTGCGGAAGTAGTTCGCCAGCAGCGAATGCCCCCTTGGCATGCCGATCACCGCTACGGGTCGTTCGCTAACGACCGCAGTATGCCGGCCAGCGAAAGACAACAGATCTATCGATGGGTGAAGAATGGATGTCCGGCTGGCGACCTCGCGGAAGCGCCTCCACCGCGGAAATTCACAGCAGGCTGGCAGTTGCCGCGTAAGCCGGACATCGTCCTTTCAATGCAGGAATCATTCACGGTGCCCGCCGATAGCGGCCGCGAAGGCGTGCCCTATCAGTATTTTCGCGTGGACTCGGGCTTCAAGGAAGATAAATGGATTGAGGCTGCCGAAGTTATTCCCGGCAATCGCGCAGTTGTGCACCATTCGATTGCCTACGTCGTGCCGCCCGGCGCCGACTGGGACCATGATCGAATTTTCCTGGCCGCGTATGTTCCGGGCCTACGGCTCGATCCTTTTCCCGCTGGTTCTGCCAAACGAATACCGGCTGGCTCAACGTTTGTCTTCGAGATGCACTACACGCCGACTGGTTCTGTGCAGCAAGACAAAACGGAGATCGGTCTCGTCTTCGCCAACTTGAAACAGGTCGATAAGGAACTAATTACGACCGAAGCCCTCAATGCCGACTTCGTAATTCCGCCAGGGTCGGCAAATCACATTGTAACCGCGACGACTCGACCGACGCAGCAGGAACTCACGCTGATCTCTCTGTCGCCCCACATGCACGTGCGAGGTAAATCGTTCCGATATGAGCTGGTGCTGCCCACTGGCGAGCGGGAGGTGCTGCTCGATGTGCCCAAGTACGATTTCAATTGGCAGACACGCTATGTGTTGGCCGAACCGCGCCGGCTTCCGGTTGGGTCGGTGATCTTCTGCCGTGCGGTGTTCGACAATTCCGAAGACAATCCGGCGAATCCCAATCCTACAAAATCGATTCGCTGGGGAGAGCAGACATGGGACGAAATGATGATCGGGTTTTTTGACGTGATGTTGCCGCGCGACGACACGCGCAAAGCGGGCAAAAAACCTGTTGGACCCGGGCTCGACATTGTCGGCATGTTCGATGCAGCGGACGCGGACCATGACGGCGGGTTAAGCGAAAGCGAGGCGTCGGGGCACGAACTCCTCAAAGCGCACTTTGCGGAAGTTGATCAGAACCACGATCAATTGCTTCAACTGGGCGAAATTTTGCAGGCTATGCAAGCGATGAAGGGGCGGTTGCCAAAGCCGCGGCGACATAAGGATTGACCGCTCTTGCGACGGCGATCATTTGACAACCCGCGCTGCCGAAATCTTGGCGTTCAACGCTTCGATGTTCTTAGAGGCCTCGTCGCGCTTGGAAGTCGCCGAGGCTACCACCTCGTTGGCCGCCTTAAGTTGCTGGCTCGCTTTATCGAGTTCCGCCTGGCGATCGGCCGCCGCCTTACGGGCAGCCGCTAGTTGCTTCTGCAACGCGGTCATTTGATCGCGGAACGCGATCTCGTCTTGCCAGCGCGCGACCGCTTGTTGTGCACTCGCCAATTCGGCCTCGGCGGGGCCGGCCGCCTGCTGTGCAGCCGCCAGCGACTTCGCTTGCTGTTCCGCCTGAGCCGTGAGTGTCTTCACTTGGTCCGCGGCGGCTGCTGCGGCTTTGCCGGCGGTTTCCAATTGCGCGTTGATCTGTTTCAATTGCGCATCCAGGCTTGCGACGGCGGCTGTCAATTCTGCCACCTTAGACTTTAAGTTCGCCGAGCCACTTTCCATTACTTTCTGTTGCTCGGCAAGCTGTCGCTGCACCTCGGGCAGCTTCGGGTCATTCGGCACTTTCGCAATTGCTTCGGTAACTTGCTTCAGCGCTTCAGTAACCAACGGACGGGCCGCTTCATTCTGCGAAATCAAGCTCGCGGTTTTGACGCGCTCGGCCTCGGTCGCAGATCGCATCTGTCCGATTTTACTCCCTTCAGCCGTAAGTTTCTCGGCATCGGCTTGTAACGCGGCTGCCTTTTGCTGGTTGGCTGCAAGATCGGCCTGTGTCTTTTTCAGATCGGCTTCCGTCTTTTGCTTGGCGGCGGTAAGCGGCGTAGCCACTGCCGTCTTCTGTTGCAGCGTCGTCTTGGCCGCAGCCAAGCGTCGTCGAGCATCGGCGGATTGGTGACCAATATGCCGATTGGCGACGCATCTTCACTTTTGTATTCTTGAACTGCGCCGGCCCAATTAGCAGCGATCATACGCTGCGTTTCGTTGCAGTACGCCACGCTCACAGCGAGCTCGCCGATTGGCTTGGTCTCTTTTGCTTGCGCCGTCTTGGTTCCAAAGTCTTACGACCTGGTCGCGGCCCCCAGTAATGACCTGTCCGGTGCGCGTAAAGTCCATCGACAACACGGGCGCCTTCGCATTCCATTTCTTGATCACGGCGCCGTTTTCCATCTCCCACAATTGCACTGTTGCGTCTTCCGACGCTGAGGCCAGCACATTGGAATCGCTGCGCCATGCCACCGCGTTCACGGCGGCTGTGTGACCCGTGAGCGTTAGATACTCATGACCGGTTTCTGCTTCCCACACACACAGCCCACCGCCCCGGTCTGCCGTGGCCAGCAGTACGCCGTCGGGGCTAAACTTTGCGGCGAGAACCCAATCGGTGTGCTTCGTAAGTTCATATTGCAACTCGCCCGTTTCTGTCGAATACACTTTCACGCGCCGTTGCGGGCCGCCAAGGGCGATTTGTTTGTGATCGGGGCTGATATCCGCCGCCATCACCGCATCCAATTCATTGCCGACTTCGAACACCCGCTCGCCGGTGGTGATGTCCCAGACCACGACTTTGCCGCTCGCTGCGGGTTGGCCGCCGCCCGCCAGGAGCAGCCGACCATCGCGACTGAAACGCACCACGTTGGGTTGGCCTTCAGGAAACGGTAACACGCCGACCAGTTCAAGCGATTTGGTGTTGTAGAGCAACACCTGACGCTGACTGGTGACCGCCACAAGCGGCGCCCAGGGGCTTGTCGCCATGGATCGAGCCATTGGCGGCTGCTCCAAACGCATCGCGGGTTCCAAGGCCATGCGCGGCGGAAGCGGGACTATGGCTGGCCGCGTGCTGGAGGCCTCACCAACGGCGACTTTCATCGTCGCCTTCGGCTTCGCCGCCTTGCTCCCGGCATTTTCCAGAGCACCGCCGTTGATCCAGCGCCGCAACAAATCGATCTCCGCATCGGGCATCTTATCTGCCTTCTGCGGCATGTACGGCTCTTCTTTGTGCGTCACCAGCATGAAAAGATAACTGCTGTCCGCATCACCAGGCTCAATGACGGCCCCGGTGGCACCGCCCTGCATCAGCTTTAGGTAATTCGTGACATCCAAATCCGCCTTTTTTGCGGTCGGGTTGTGGCACGTCCCACACCGCTGCCGAAAGATGGGGGCCACGTTGTCGTCATATGTGACCTTATCATCGGCACCCGCGACATTTGCCACACACATCGCTGTGATACAAACGACTCCGATGAACCTGATTCGACCGAAACAAGCATCAGCGCAAGCGAGAGAGCGGCGCCCCGCATTTTTACTTGCGCGACGGGGTCCAATTACGGACATACAGAGTCGCAGGTTCGAAACTATCATCATCAATGGTTGAACAAGAATTCGCGCGCGTTGAGCAGAGCCCAAAACACGTCTTCCAGCGCAGTCTGTGGATTTTTTTCTTGGGCGAGCTGCGTCGCAATCTCCTTCGCCTCGTCGTTGGTCGGACGTCGGCTCAAGCAGCGCAAGTACAACTCGGACACAATATCTGGCGGTGATTTTTTTGCATCTAGCAATCGCTTTACAACACCGCCCTGCTTTACTTTTTCATGCGCGTTTTCGCCGTTGATCAAATGTAGCGCCTGCCCTAAGTTTGGCTCCATTTTAACTTCGCACGAACAGACTGTCTCGCGCAATGCGCGGCCGAACGTCGTCAAGAAATAGGTCGCCGTATTTCCATCTGCGATTTGAACTGCGTGGGCGCCCAACGGCAATCCAGCGAATTTGTCCTTGGTCTCCGTCGCTTCTGAGATGCAATCGAGCAACACTTCGGCGCGAATCCGCCGCAGCGTCGCGTGCGAGAAGTTGCGCTCGTCGAATGAGTTGGTGCCGTTCATTACTGTGCTAAGTTGATAGGTTCGCGATGTACAAATATCGCGGACTAGTCGCTTGAAGTCGTACTTATAATCGGTGAAGTGCTGTGCCAACGCCTGGAGCAACGGTTCGTTGACAGGCGGGTTGCTCACGCGCACATCGTCGACTTCGTTCACGATTCCGCGGCCAAAAAAGTGGGCCCATACGATGTTGGCGAGGTTACGAGCGAAGTAGGGGTTTTCGGGTGACGCTAGCCATTCAGCCAGCACTTGCCGGCGGTCGCGCCCTTTCAAGTCCGGCGTGGCGCCGCCCAAAAACTTCGGCGCCATCACACGGCCGCCCACGATGTGGTTCACCTCGCCGCCGCCGGAATTGAACACGATCGTTTCCCGCGGATCGGCCCCAGCCTTGCGGCCAATCTGTGCAAAAAACGCGGCGAAACCATAGTAGTCATCCATAGTCCAACGATCGAATGGATGATTGTGGCACTGAGCGCATTGAATCCGCATGCCCATGAACACCTGCGCCACATTTTCGGCGATCTTTTGGCGGTCTTGCTCCTCCTGGTAATAATTGGTCGCTGGATTCGTAAACGTGCCACCTTGTGCGCTGAGCAGCTTTCGCACCATCTCATCGATGGGCACGTCGCTCGCGATTTGTTCTTGCAGCCAGTTGTAGTAGAGCAGCGTTGCCTTGTAGCTGACGTATAAGCTGGAGCGTATCTGCAGTAGCTCACTCCACTTCATCACCCACAGATCCACAAACTCCTTCCGCGCAAGCAACTGGTCCACAAGTTTTTCACGCTTGCTTGGATCGTTGTCAGCCAAAAAGTCTTCCGTCTCAGCAGAGGTTGGCAAGACGCCGCACACATCCAGGCTCACGCGGCGGATAAATTCGGAGTCGGTGCACAGCTCGGAGGGCTGAATCCGCAACCTCCGCAGCTTGTCGTAAACCAGCTCATCGATGTAGTTGTTGGCCGGCACCTCTTTCCACTGGAAGGCGAGTCCCTTTGGCAGCACTAGGAACGGTACGCCCACCGTTTTCTTCTCGTAGCGGGCCATAATGAAGGCCTCGCCGCGGTTGGCAGCCGTTACTTTGCCCTCCTTGGACACGGTGGCGGCGTTGTCGTTATTAGAAAGAAACACCGCCAGCCCGGTAACGTCGCGATCAGTGCCGTCCGAGTACTTCGCACGCACAGTAAGCTGTTGTGTTTCGCCTGCACCGTCGAGAAGTGCGGTGGGGGGATAAACTTCCAATGCGTCGATCGTCGGCACCTCACCCTTATCAGCGGGCGCGCCGCTTTCAAGCCATCGCAACAGCGTGGAATAGAGCGGATCGCCTTTCTTCGTGGGACTACCGCCGGAATGCGGCACCTGACCGGTGGCCTTCTGCATCAGCAAGCACTGGCTTGGAATCGAGAGGTCGATTCGCCGTTCTGGCTGTTCGTGGGTGATTCGATAGTAATCGCCGTCGGGATCGAATCCGAAGAGAGACAACCGAAAACCATCTTTGCCGCGAGCCGAACCGTGACAACTCCCAGAATTGCAGCCGGCTTTCATAAATACTGGCATCACGTCGAGCTTGAAACCGATTGGCCGGTCCGTCGTCGCTTGTTTGACGGTAATCGGCACGTCCACACTCTTGGACTCGAAGGTGACCGTTAGCTTTGTGTCGCCGTCCATCTTCGGCAGAAACTTATTGCCTTCCTGCACTACGAGACCTTCGTGGTCGAACTTCCAAGCGGCTTTATCCGTTACGTCGTGCGTGATGCCGTCTGCATACTCCGCTTGGACGACGACGGTCTGTGCGTCACGTGAAGTTGTAAGCGTGATCTGACCGGGATAAACATGCAGCGCCTTTAATTCATGACCACCCTGTGCGCCTGACAGCGGCGCAGAGGGCAACCCAGTCGCTAACCGCAAGGCAATCACTACGAAGATCATTTCGTTCATGGTTTCTTTCCTTCTCCATGACGCGCCTTGGCACGAAGCTGCTCCAAGCGCGATAACGGCTTAGCTGCTGGCGGCACCGCGGCCGGCTTCGCCATCGTGGCGGTGGGTGCTGGTTTTGGAGTCGCTGCTGGAGGTTCATCGACACGCAGCTCGGTCGTTCCAACCGTCCCAATGACGGGCTCGCCATTTTGCGTAATCGTTACCTGGCAGAACAGCGATTTGTGCGTCCCGACCGGTGTGTCTTTTGTCGTCTTTACCTGGAAGCCAAGCTCTTTGGTGTCTTTGTCGAACTCGATCGGTGCGGCCGAAACACCAGGCGGCAAACCCAATAGCTCGGCTTTCGCCTTGCCCTCGAATGGCGTGTTATGCGTGAGCGTGCACTGAATTTGGGCCGTTTGACCCTTATCACAGGCGGCACGTTTCATGTCGAAGACCACAAATCGGTCAGCGATTTCCAACTCGGCGAGTTGCGACGAGACCCATGCCTGCCCATCGATATCGGCTGCACCAATGACCATCATCGGCCACTTGCCAATCGCGGCACCGCCGTTCGCGTTGAGCGGATAGACGCCCTCGTTTTTACCTTTGTCGATCGTGATCGCGCCCGCGGAACCTACCCCAGGCGGATTGAATGGAAACTGGACCGTCAGAGGCGCGTCAAAGCCCTGATCTCGATGGACGAGCACCTTAAGATTCATGGTTCCGGATCGCACTAGAGGGGCTTTCGGCTGAACGATCTCCAAGTGATATGGCACCTTCTCTGCCACCGCCATCGCTAGTTTGTGGACCACTCCCGAGACGTAAACGGCATTATTCGGTTCGCCGAGAACAAAGTCGGCCGAATTCTCAAAGCCGCCTTCAACGGGCGGTTGCTTCGGATCAGCAAGTTTAGCCCGCAAATCGATGGCGTCGCCATCGATCGGCGCATCTTCCTTCGCCTCGAACACGACCGGCACCAAATTCATGCTCGGGTGCATCGGCCGAGTGGTCATCGTGACGCCGGGAATCAAGTTCTGGGATGACAACTCGATGGGACCGCCGAAATCGTTGCGCGTCGCTAGGATGAGCGTGCCGTAGCGATTGCCGCGTGGTATCACCACCGTTTGCCGGGTCTGTGAATAGCGATCGACCCGCGGAATGCTGATGGTCAGCGAGGGGGTAATTGGAGTTAGCTCAACTCGATACACGTATGTTGGTCCGCCCTGCCCCAACTGATCGGCTACGCGCACATCGTAGTCACCATCGTCTGGAACTTGCCAACGGACGTAACTGTCCAAGCCACGGGCATCGTCGTTGCCCACCAGCGAAGACTTGTCAGCTTTGTAGATATTGAGCACGGGATCGACCGGCGAACCAATTCAATGCGCGTAACACTCAACCTCCCAGACCTGCCCCTTTTTGGCGCTCAGTTTGAAGAAATCGACATCGCCCGGTTTTTCCAAACGGCCGTTTAGGGCCAGCGGCAGTTCGGCTTGAGTTGCCGTTTCAAATCCGCCGTTCGGCTCTGATTCCATGACATTGCCTTCCGCGATCGCCCGAAACGGAACAGCCGAAGGTGTCACGCCCTGTTCGTCATCAATAAACAAGTCTGCATTTGCATTCGGATCGGCCGGCACCGTGATTTGTCGTTCGATAGGTCCGGTGGCATCACCCAGAAGCTGGACCTTCAGTTGTTCCCCGCGCTTCCCACCCGCCGGATACGCGACACTCGGCCGCGGGAAGGTTCCCACGTGCAAACGGTACCGGCAATTGTCGGCGCCGCGGTACGATGTTTCACGACATAGGATCGTGTAGTCGCCATCCGCAGGTATGGTTATCGAGAGAAAACCATCCTGTTTGTCGAGGACCGTATCATCGACAGTCGCCAGCTCGAATCGTTTTTGATCCAGAATCGCGAGATACGGGTCGAAATACGCCTGACCAAGGCGAATGCCTTCGACTTCAATGCTTATCCGCTGACCCTTCTTAGCGTGGATGCGATAGTAGTCTGCGTCTTCATTTTGCAGCACTCCCGCCACACACACGTTCAGCTCGATCGCCTGCGGCTGCTCAAACAAGTTATTCGGCTCTTTCTCGTCCACATTCGGCAGTGCGCCGACAAAGAAGGATCGGTAATCCGAAATGCCGGTTTTGGTCCGAAGCTGCGCGATGTGCTCGCCCAGCCGGCAATTCGGCGCAACGTCGATCGTGACTCGCACATTCTGAGGATCGACCGCCTCCAACTTCTTCACGGTAACGCCCGGGTCGTAGAACAGCGCTTCGTCGGCATCTTTGAGCCGCGCGCCGGTAAACGTCAGCACGTGTTCATGGCCGCGCTGAACTCCTGGCGGCAGAATGTACGAAAGCTGCGGTGAAGCCGCCTCCGTTCCACCACTGAACAGAGTCGCGGCGGCGGCAACGGCGATAGGCGTGAACAATCGGTGGAGAGCTCTTGTCATGCCAATAAATCGCGAACCACCTGCCCGTCCTTGACGATTTCCACCGGCCGACCTCCCGGTGCCATAAGTTCTTTGTCGCCGACAATGCCCAAACACTGGTACATCGTCGTTGCCCAGTCTTCCACAGTAAGCGGATTATCTTGCGGCTCACTTGCCGTGGCATCTGAACTGCCGTAGACGATGCCGCGTTTGATGCCGCCGCCCGCCATCACGATGCTGAATACTTTCGGCCAATGATCGCGGCCTGCTGTGCCGTTGATCTTCGGCGTCCGGCCGAACTCCGTCGTTACGCACACCAGCGTCGAATCGAGCAATTTGCGGCGATCCAAATCGCGAATGAGAGCGGCAAATGCCTGATCGAACGCCGGCAGTTGGCTCGCCATTCCGCCGGCGATGTTGTCGTGATTATCCCAACCGCCGTAGGTGAGTGTCACAAACCGTACGCCAGCTTCGACCAATCGACGTGCGAGCAACATCCGCGCTCCAGCTTGGTTGCGGCCGTACTCATCGCGCACCTTGGGGTCTTCTTTACCGATATCGAACGCCTCGCGCACTTTCTGGGAACTGATCAGTGCGTACGCGCGTTGATAGTTCGTATCGACCGCATCGAGCGCGTCCGACTTCTCCAGCTTGCGAAAATGGTCGTTGACGATTTCGAGCAGCTTCCGCTGCTCGCCGAATCGAGCATCATTCACATCGCCAGGCCGCTGTAGGTCGCGCACCTGAAATCCATCGCGCACCGGGTCGTCTCCCAAGCTGAACGCGCCGAACGATGAACTGAGGTATCCCGTGCCTGCGTAAACATTCGGCTGACTTGGAATACACACATACGGCGGCAAATTGGCCCGAGGCCCAAACTCGTGCGACACGACGGCACCAAAACTCGGATACATTAGCGCCGGGCTCGGCTTGTAGCCGGTGAACATATTATGGGTGCCGCGCTCGTGGGCTGCCTCGCCGTGCGTAAACGCACGGCAGATCGTAATCTTGTCAGCCACCTGGGCTGTCTGCTTCAAGTGTTCGTTCAACCGCACCCCGGAGACGTTCGTTTCGATGCTGCCCATGGGGCCGCGATACTCTACGGGCGCAAAGGGCTTCGGATCGAATGACTCTTGGTGGGCCATTCCACCTGGCATAAAGATATAGATGACACTCTTTGCCTTGCCTTCCTTGCTCTCGTAGAACTTCTGCTCCGCCCGGGCCTGTTGCAAGCGAAAGAAAGTGGGTAGCGTGAGGCCAAGTCCACCGATGGTACCAACCGTCAAAAAATTGCGGCGATTGAGCGGATTCCCCGGACAGCAGGTCATGGCTCGTCCTCCCATGCGTGGCTAGAGTTTGATGGCGATGTGAGCGCCTCCGGAATCAACCTTCGTTACTGACTGTTCGATCGCAATCGAATGTGAAGAAGCCTGAGTTGGACCTCAGGATGGAAGCTGTAAGGCGGGACGTTGTAAATCTCACGGACTGGCCGCGAACTCCAACGTAGTAGGCGGGTAAGGCGTAAGCGTACCCTCGCGGGGCACAACCTGTCAAGCAATTCCTGCGAAATCGTGATTGGCTGGTAAGCTTATCCAATCCACCCAAGCCCACGCGAAATTGAGCCAGAACACGAGTTTGGAAGCCTTCGGGGACGTTTCCCGCGAGTTGCTCCTCCCTTAACCCATCCAGCGCCGGTGCGTTTTGGGCCATATTTTTTGTGTGCAACTTTGATATGCACTGGCTTCTGATCGACTGCCTACTGCGGACCGCCCAGGGATCGCTGAAGCAAGTAGCCGATCGAAAAGATCAGAATTGACGTAACCAAAAAGCCCAACATCTTACTTGCGGTGATTGCTTCATTCAGTTGCGCGAGGATCGCCAAGATCGGAATCGTCAGTCCAACTATCTGCAGAAACCGTGCGACTGTGTACATGGCGTGCACGTTAACATTGGGGGTACAAAGTGACAAGCGGGTGATGGTCAGCGCGCCAGGGCTTTCGTAGGATAGCAAACGATGAACGACAATGTAGATCTACGCGACCAACCTGCGGTCAAATATCATTCTGAGCGTGAGAGTCGTCCGCCCCTCGGCCGCTTGCAGTGGCGGGCGCTGCGGTTGAAGTGCCCCGCTTGTGGAGCAGCGCCAATCTTTCGAGGCTGGTTTGCGATGCACGATTCGTGCGCCGCCTGCGGTCGCCGCTTCAACCGCGATGCTGGCTACCTGTTGGGATCGATCTACTTTAATTACGCCGTAACGGGGACGCTCGTCGTTATCATGTACTTCGCAATGTTCTTCGGCGATTTTCTAACCGACCGCCAGCGGCTGCTTGTGTTGGGTGCGTTCGCTAGCCTCTTCCCAACGTGGTTCTTTCGATATGCCCGGGCGCTATGGATCGCATTCGACGAGCACTGGGATCCATGGCCAAATGACGAGGAACTTCGCCGGATGAGCAAGTGAGCAATAGCTACCAATCGGGTAGAATCGCACCGCAATTCGCCGTTCCCACTCCGGCACAAGGACAGGGAACGAACAGTCGGCCGATATACTTCGACTTGCTATTGGGCGGCGGGTCCGTCAGATGGCGGCAATTCGCTTTCAACTTCGGTATTCGCCTGACGTGCACGTCGAATCGTGACATAAGCCAAGCCGCCAAGTGTGCCCATCACGATGTATGGCATCGACATCATCAAGAGGATGCTATAGTAATAGCCTGCCGCGATCGATTGCCCGTGCGGATCATTTTGTGCGAGGCCTTCTTGGCATGTCGGACAGGCTGCGGCAACGCTCGCCAACAATAGCACCAGCGCGAGAACAATCGCGGCAATGACCCAGCGCACAATCACCGGTTCGAACTGGTGGTAAATTGTTTTCATTCTGCACCTCCGCGAACGGCTTCGAACGTGCCCTCGATGCTCGTTTAATTCTAAATCACAGCCCTGTTGGCGGCCAGAGGTGATAAAGCATTACGTACACCGCGACTCCCGTCACCGAAACGTAAAGCCAAATTGGAAACACCCACTTGGCGAACCGCAAATGTTTTTCGCGATAGAGAGCCGCCACGGCCATTTTCTCGTGCTGCGGCACATCGCCGCAACAGCAGCCCACCGCGCGATAGCCAAGATAAATCTGGCGAACCGCTAAAAATGGCACAGTAATCGCCAAGATAACGTGCGAGGCGAGAATCACATAGTACACAACTCTTACCGCGCCGGGGTGCGTAAACTTAACGTGGCCAACTTCAAAGTGATACCACAAATAACAAACTAGAAAAGCAATCGAAACGCCAAACGCGGCCAGCATGGTCCATTTATGCGCATCAACCTGCCCGCGCTTGATGAAAAACAAACCAACTAGCAACAGTACCGTTGCTAACGCATTAAGCGAAGCATTCACATGCACGATAGGGTGGGCAGCCAGAAGAATCGTCAACTCGATTTCGCCTTTGTTGCCTCGCTGACCGCGAGATCGTGCGGCGCCTTTTCGTCAAGACATTCAATGAGCAGATTGTGTAGTCGCTTGCATTGGCTTTCACTCGTGCCGTCGAAGACTCCGCGAATCTTTCCCTGCTTGTCGATGACGATCAAGTAGTCCTGATGCCCTTTGAGGCTGAGGTAAATCTTCATGCCTTTCGCCACGCGCTGGGTATATTCCAAGTCGGCGCGGCAAAAAAGCCACCGTTCCGGATCCGCTTTCCAGCGGTCTGCATAAGCACGCAATGCCTCGAGTGTGTCATTGTCTGGGTCGCACGTAATGCTGACCCAGATCACGTCCTTCAAGTCGGGCATATTGCTCAACACCTGAATGTTCGAGTTAAGCCGAAGGCACTGGCCAGGGCAGGTCGTGAAGAAATAACTCGCCACCCAAACGCGGCCGCGCATATCGGCCGAGCGGAACGGCTTGCCGCTGCGCTCGGTGAGTTCGAACTCCGTGAGCGGCGGTCCGATCGCACTGGCGGGAATCGCATCGCTTTTGGCGATCCCGAATTGCCAAACCTGATACCACTTCCAACAACCAAAGGCCATGGCAATTACAACCGCCGCGCATAACGCGTAAGGGAGCGCCGAACCCGCTGGCGGAGGTGAGTTTTCAGGCATTGGTTGTGGCGATGAAACTGGATTTTGTTCCGAATTCATAACAAGTCTCCGGTCGATCGCGTGCCGGCAATCCACCAAGCTGCCGCGAACGTGATGCCGGCAAATACCAATGACACAATCCAACAGACAGTAAGAGAGGGCAAATGGGCCGAGGCGATGTCTACATTTTGGAGGTACAGCCGCAATCCGGCCACTCCGTAGGTGAGCGGATTAATGCGGATAATCCAGCCCAGCCAGCCGCCAACGTCCATTGGAAAAAAGGCGCCTGAAAGTAGCCACATGGGCAGCAGGAAAACGCTCATGATGGCGTGGAAACCTTGCGTGGAGTCCATTCGCCAGGCAATCAAGAAACCAAGGGCCGTGAGCGCAATCGAGATTACGAACATCAAAACGAGCGCGGCCACTACACCCATCGGCGTCGTCGACAGGACCTGAAACCAGCCAACCGCACCAGTTAACCACCCTAGAAGCAAGAAGATGATTCCTTGCAGCATCGCGATTGCAGCCCCGCCGAGGATTTTGCCCATCACCATTGCCCAGCGCGGCACAGGTGCAACGAGCACGCCCTGCAAAAAGCCTTCGCGGCGATCTTCGATAATGGAAATCGTCGCAAAGATCGCGGTGAACAACAGAATCATCACGAGGGTGCCAGGGTAAAAATGGGCATAATCGAGGCGATTCTCGTCAACTCGCGCACTCCGCAAGCCAGCACCAAATAAAAGCCAAAAGATGATTGGCTGGCCAAGCGCACCGAACACACGATTCTTTTGCCGGAAAAACCGTACCAGTTCGCGCTCGCAAAGCGTGGCAACGATCGGCCAAGGAGCAACCGTCGCCGGCTTGGTCTGCTCGTAGATTGCTGCTATCTCGCTCATAAAGTTCTCGTTATAAGTTCGCAACTACACGGATTAGACCTGATAAAGTCGACCACCAAAAGGCTTTGGCTCGCAGCACTCGATGCAAGCTAGTGACCAGCCCTGCTACGGCGCTTGCGATTGTTGCCAGCCGATTGGTCCTCACTTTCCGCCTCGTTCCAAAACCGATGCCCAGTGAAGTGAATGAAAACATCCTCCAGCGTTGGCTTGCCGAGCGTGATAGATTCCGTACGGTCTGGGAAGGCTTCTACGAGCCGTGGAATCCACTGATGGCCGTTGGGCTGTTCGAGCCGAACCGAGCCGTCCACAACCATTGCCGGGACATTGAACTGTTTGTGTATTTCGTCTGCCAACCCACCTGGATCCTTGCAACGGATCGTAATTGCATCGCCGCCGACAGCGGCTTGCAGCGCGCTGGGTGTATCGAGGGCGGAGAGTTGTCCCTTGTGCATGATGGCAATGCGGTCGGCTCGCTCCGCCTCATCGAGCAAATGCGTGGTAACCACGACGGTTACACCGTCGCTATCGCGTACTTGCTCCAAATACTGCCAAAGGTCGCTGCGGGCGCCGGGATCAAGGCCAGTGGAAGGCTCATCTAAAAGCAACAGTCGTGGTCGATGCAACATGCCCGTTGCCAACTCGACGCGGCGCCGCAAACCTCCGGAAAGTTTTTCCACCAGGTCTCGGCGGCGATCGGCAAGCCCCAAGCGGGCGAGCATTTCATCGGCCCGTGCGTGCAAATCGCGGCCGCTTAGACCATATAGTCGCCCATGGTGAATCACGTTTTCGATCACCGTGAGCTTCTTGTCGATGCTGGGTGCTTGAAAGACGACGCCCAACTGAGCACGGATTGCGCTCGCGTCCCGTCGGAGGTCATAGCCGAAAATGCTTACTTCGCCTTGCTGGATTGGTATCAGCGTCGAAAGCACGCGGAAGAGCGTTGTCTTGCCGCTACCGTTGGGACCAAGAATGGCGAATACCTCGCGCTCGGCGATACTCAGCGTCAGATCGCGGATCGCTTCGTGTTCGCCGTAGCGATGAGATAGATGCGCGATATCGACGGCGGGCGAGGTAGACATACTTCCCAAACTACTTATGTGCGTCCTCGTGCGAAAGTTGTTCCTCGGCCGCTTTTAGGTCGGAGGATTCAATCTTTCGCGGATTGGCCGCATAAACCCAACGCTCCTCAGAATACCGCGCATATCCATTGTTGATGCGCCAACCAATATCGGGAACGAGCATCAGCATCAAAAACATCGACATAAACGTGGCCGGGATTGTCAGCACCCATTTCCAGTTGGCCTCCCACAGCAGATGCATGAAGAACATGATCACGAGCATTGCTTTGGTGCAAGAGATGGCCATCATCAGTGCGCGGCTAGCTTGCATGGGCACATGCGCGCGCCAAAACGGGAAGTACGTCAAAAAAGAACCCGTTGTTAGCACGCATAATGCGACAAAGACCGCCAGATATTTGCCGTTGCCACCATGTTGTGCGTACTCATGGCTATCGTGGCCGACTTCGGTATGTTCGTCACGATCAGACATAAATTATCTTCTTCGTTGAATGGTTTGACAGCAGTTTGATCAATTCCGACTTGTTCCAAACCTGCCACATCTAAAACAAGTACAACAGTGGAAACAGAAAAATCCATACGATATCGACAAAATGCCAGTAGAGGCCGATGTTCTCGATGATCTTAACACGGCTGCGATCCAGGGTCACGAATAGCAGTAGCGCGAATACGATCAGGCCAACAAAGACATGTAAGGCGTGAAATCCCGTGAGCAAGAAGTACGTGCTGGCCCACATCGGTCCTCCGGGAATCATGATCGGTAGGCGCAGCCAAGGATACTTTTCGTTGAAACCTTCATGTTCACCGCCGCTTGGTTCTGCCGAGGCAGACGCAGTCGGTTGTTGATAGGAAGCGTATTTGACCACGATTCCTGGCGGCACTGCGCCGGCCTCAGCCGCTCGGATGACAGTGCCCTGATCGTGTGGTGGGTAGATTTCGTACGCCAACTCCGTCAATTTGATAATGCCCTCAGGCGAATCGGGCTCCTTGCGGATCGTCGTTTCGGCATCGTCGACCATGCGAGTAATTTGGTCGATTACTCCAATGCGCGCCTTGTCATCCGCCGATATATCCGCGCCCGCGGCAGTGATTTGCGCCCTCAATTCGTTTAGCCTCTGGCGCACGGCGGCCGAATAATAAACATCTGCTTTGTCGTACACTAGCCCATGCGGTTTCATCGGGTAGATTCCGTGGGCAAACTTTTGCGAATATTCCCACATTTTGACGCCTAGAAAGACGCAGCCCAGCAAAAATGTGAGCAAAAGATAGGCTTTGGCCTTCGACGCTTGGTTGAGCTTCGCAGCTTCCAAAGCGAGTACCACCGTCACACTGGAACAAATCAACACGAATGTATTGAATGCCCCCGTTGGTTCGCTCAGATGCACGTCGTGCGGCGCCGGCCATGCGACGGCGCCAAATCGCAACACAACGTATGTCCCGATAAGTCCGGAGAAAAACATGATTTCCGTGGACAGGAACAACCAAAGACACGTTTTGCCGTTAGGTATCGGCAGCGCCGGCTGATACGAAAAATTTGGTCCGTGTGAATCGCTCATATTTCATCAATCTTGGTTTTTCCGTTGTTAAACGGCGACCATTAGTAGCAGGCCCATCCAGCAAATCAAATACACAAGGCTGACCCGTAACAAACGGCGGGCAGCGCGGTCATCGCACCGAATCAAAAACATCACAGAAGCCGCCACAAGCATCGCACCAAGTAGAAGTGTCCAACAGCAGTAGATGATCGGGCTACCCGCTTGAGGCGAAATGGCCAGCACGAGACTAACAGGAATTAGCGCCAGTGCGCCTACCACCGCTTGAGCACCAGCCCGAAGTCCGCTTGGGTCCACGACTGTCAACATACGCTGGCCGGCGCGAACGTATTCGGCACGATACAGCCAGGCGATCGCCATGAAGTGCGGGAACTGCCACAGAAACATCACGCCCATCAGCGAAAGCGCTCGCATATCAATCGGCGCCCCAACCGCGGTCCAGCCGATCAAAATGGGCAGCGCACCGCTCACCGCGCCAACGGCTGTATTGAGCGGCGACCGCGTCTTCAGCGGCGTATACGCCAGGACATAAACTAGCCAAGTGGCCAAGGCCACGCTGGCCGTCAATGCGCTCACTGCGAATACCAATAACAAGAGGCCCACAATAAGCGTCGCCGCTCCAAATACGATCACGTGTCGCGAGTTAAGTCGCTTGGAGGGCAGCGGCCGAACGGCCGTCCGTTTCATCAACGCGTCGGTCGACTGTTCCCACCATTGATTGAACGCACCGGCACTAGCGGCGACTAGGGCGGCACCCAAAACCGCATTCAGCAACACGGCTGCGGGAATTCCCCATGGCGAAGCCAAATGCGCCGCCACGACAACTGTCACCAGCTCGAGCATCACAATGCGCGGCTTCGTGAGTTCAACATAATCGCTGATGCGCGACAGCCAATGTGTACGGCTCCGCATTTCGGAAAGCGAAACGCCGGCACTTGTAGTAATGCGACTCATACGGCAGCCTCCAGTTCTCGGCGAACAATTGCCTGGGGCGACGGCGAATCGACCAGCAGCCGCTGCGCGTAAATTGCCAGGGCGACTGCAACTCCCAATATCAGCGAGCCTGTAGCGACATGGGCCGTTACGACATGCGTTTGCGTCCAACCGCCTTGCTGGACGGCGACGGCCTGCATTGAAATCCAACTCGCTGCCCAGGTAGGCACTGCAAACTTGACGATCCAAGTGCCGGCGCCAAGCACAATTTGCAGTAGTAGTAACCCGGCAAGCACGAGCGACAAGCGATTTAATGGCCAAACACGGTGCGCTCGACTCTGCACAAACCAAGTTAGCAGCGCAATGTGAAGAGCCAGTATCGCGGCCAGGAACAAATGAGACTTCACCGCCAGCATAAATGTGGCTGGTTGGGCGTCGATAGGAACATGACGCACAACCGCTCCCACCATGATTTGCAAATAGGCGAACACGGCCGTGACGACGGCCAAGAGGCGAATCGGGCCGGCGCCCGCGACCGGCGACGGCGAAGCGTTCTCCACCCAGGTACGTGACGTAAAAGCAACCATCGCCAAGGCAAGTGCAAAGAACATTGGCCCCGTGCAACCGTGTAGCATGGCGAGCGTGCGCTCGTCGAACAATACGCGCATGCCGCCCAGAACGCCTTGAAAGATTACCAGGCCCAACGCAGCGAAACCCAACCCCTTCATCCAACGACGGTGTTCCGTTCGCAAAAGCGATACGAGCAATGCGATCGTGAGCATTCCAACTGTGGAGGCCAGCAGGCGATGGCCGTGCTCGATGAACAGGTCCCACGGGCCCGACAGCCATGTCTGCCAAGGATAGAGGAATAAATTGTAGCCGTACGTATTCGGCCAGTCAGGAACGGCCATCCCGGCATCGGTGGTGGTTACCAAACCGCCTACCCACAGCAACGGAAAAGTGGCGCACGCCAAGACCAAGGCCAAACGATGGGGCCAAGGCGAATATCCAGTTGGCGTATGGGATGTGGTCATGCGTGGAAACGCGCAATCAGTGCGCCGGTGCGACCGCCGGCTGATTTTGTGGCGGCGGCATCGTTTGTGGGTAGTAATCCATATCAACTTCCGGCGAACCGTATTCGTACGGACCGCGATAAATTACCGGTTGGAAATCGAAGTTGCCGTGACCTGGCGGGCTCGGCGCTTGCCATTCTAGCGTGTTGGAATGCCACGGGTTGCGACCCGCCGGTGGGCCGAAAAAGATGCTGTAAAAGAAATTGATGACAAAGATGAGTTGGCTGCCGACCATCAGGATCGCACACCAGGTCATGAACTGATTGAGCGGCAACAGATGTCGGAACGTTTCGTAGTGATAGGGATCGGCAAGGCGCCGCGGGAACCCAGCCCAGCCCAAAATGTGCATCGGATAGAACACGCCGTTCAAGAAAATGAAAGTGAGGAAGAAGTGAACCTTCCCCCACCCGTCATTCATCATGCGGCCAAACATTTTCGGGAACCAGAAATAGATCGCGCCGAACACCGCCATCGCCGTTCCTGCGAAGAGCACGTAATGGAAGTGGGCGACGATGAAATACGTGTCGTGAATGAAAATATCAACCGGTGTGGCTGCCATGAATATGCCGGACAAACCGCCAATGATGAACATCGACACGAACGACAGGGCAAACAGCATTGGTGTCGTAAACTGAATCTTGGCGCCCCAGATTGTGCCGAGCCAATTAAATACTTTGATGGCACTTGGTAGAGCGATAAACATCGTCGCCACCATAAACGTCATGCCCAGCACCGGGTTCATGCCAGAAACAAACATGTGGTGACCCCACACGATGAAACCAAGCCCGGCGATGCCGGCGATTGAATACACCATTGGCTTATAGCCAAATAGCGGCTTTCGAGCGAAGCAAGCGATGATATCCGAAACCATCCCCATCGCCGGCAAAATCATGATGTACACGGCCGGATGGCTGTAGAACCAAAACAAATGTTGCCACAACAGCGGCTGTCCACCGCCCGCAGCGTGCAAGGCGTTGTTTGCTGTCCAACCTTCCGGAATGAAAAAGCCCGTTCCCAGCGTTAAATCGGCCAATTGCATGAAGCCGGCTGCCGTGAGTACCGGCAATGCAAACGCCTGCAGAATGGCGGTAATAAACATGGCCCAGATCGTCATCGGCAGACGGAACATCGTCATGCCGGGGGCACGCATTTGAATGATCGTCGTCAAGTAGTTCACCGAGCCCATCATCGATGAAATGCCGACACACGTAAGCCCGACGAGCCAAAACGCCTGCGCTTTGATCGTTAGTGCCAGCGGCGGGTAGGACGTCCAGCCCGACATGGGCCCGGTTTCCACGAAGAAGCTGGCGCCGAACGCAATAAACGCCGGCCACATGAACCAATAGCTCAGCATGTTGAGCGTCGGAAACGCCATGTCATCCGCCCCGATCATGAGCGGGATCAAGAAGTTACCAAACGCACCGGCTAAAATCGGGATGATCACAAGGAAGATCATCACCGTGGCGTGCATGGTGAAGAGCATCGTGTAAGTTTCGGGCGCGATCTGGCCACCTTCCGCTGAGAACAGCAGCTTGCCCAAAATGGGCATATCGGACCACGGATAGGCCAATTGCCAGCGGACGCCCAGCGCCAACAGCCCGCCGATGAAGAACCAAATCAGCGTGCTGAACAGGAATTGAATCCCGATGACTTTGTGATCGCGCGAGAAGACATACGTCGACAAAAACTTGCCGACACTAATGTGTCCGCCGTGCGCGTGAGCGTGGGAATCTACGGTGATGGTGCTCATAACTGAAGGGGCTCGATGATCAAGGATCCGTGTCTGCGAGATCGCTAGTCGCTTATTACGGTTGCGTTAAGGTGTGGGTGCTTGGGCAATACGGTGGGCTTGTTGTTCAGTGCTTTTTTCCGCCAGCCAAGCGTTATACTCGCTGCGCGGTTCAAATGTTGCTCTGCCACTCATCTTATAGTGACCCCAGCCGCACAATTCCGCGCATACAATATCAACAGTCACTTTTGGCTCGCGGCATTTGAACCACATGTACTGCTGCATGCCGGGTACTACGTCTTGCTTCATCCGCATATTGGGCAGGAAGAAGCTGTGGAGTACGTCGGCACTGTTGATGCTCAGCAAAATCTCCTCGCCTGAGGGAAAATGGATTTCGCCATCGACACGGATAATGTCGTCCGGGGTATGGAGCACGCCGTCAGGGCCCGGATAACGCACGTCCCAGTTAAATTGACGCCCGGTAATCTCGGCAGTCACCGGTACATCGGGTTTCCGCATTTTTGCATCGGCCCAAGCATTCATCTGGTAGATGGCGATGAATAGCAGTGTGACGGCCGGCAAAATGGTCCATACAACTTCCAGCGTGTGGCTACCGTGCGAATACTTGACCGGTTCGGGATTAGAGCTTTTGTTGTATTTCCACATGAAATAAAACAACGCGCCTTCCGTGGCAACGAAGATAATTCCGGTAAGCCCAAGAATGAAATAAAACAATTGGTCGATCACGCGACCGTTTTCGGAAATATCGCGCGGGAAGGAATGGTTATAGTAGGGCGCCAGCACGAACGTCAGCACGCCGAGAATCGGCACCAGCAAGAACAGGAACGCCCAAAAGTGCTTCACAATTAATCTCCCATTCGGCGGGATCGAGTTGAGCTTAGCTTAATCCAGCATGCCGCCAATCAAACTCAAGCCTCAACCAAGTCTCCCCCTACTCACCCCTACTCACCCGTACTCACCGCTGACGCGTTGATGGGTCGTTTTTGCGGCAGGCTAGCCGGCTCGAACGGTAAGGACTGAACGTAATCGACTAACTGCCAGATTTGTTGTTGTGTTAGCGTGCCTTGAGCGCCTTCGGCGGCCGGCCCACTCGCTGGCATCGGCGTGCCCGGAATGCCCGCCGAAACCCGCCAGAAAATGTCGATCGGCCGTCGCCCGCCGCGGAAAGTGCCTTCCCGCAAATTGCGTGGTATCGCGTTACGCGGTGACAACAATGTTGGAATGAGAGCCTCGCGCTGATTGTATTCCTTTTGGGCGTTCAGGATTTGTTCTTTGAGCTGCGCCACGTCGTCACCCTGCGCCTTTGCCAGATCGGCCTTTAGTGACAGGATTTGGGCAAGCTCGTCGTCGGTGGCCTTGATGAAATCGTTCGTAGCCTTGCTCCAGTTGTCATAATCACTCTGTTGACCATCTCCTAACGCCGTGGGGCCGTGGCACTTCACACAATTTGCAGTGCTGCCATAGAACAACTCCCGGCCCGCCTTTACGGAGGCGGCGAGTTCCTTGTCGGAGGGGTGTTCCGGCGGAATGGCCGCCTCCTCTGGAACGATAACTTGATCCTTCGCGCCGTTCCAGGATTCGACGATCGGTCCTAGCAAGTCTTGAAGGATGAGCTTTTGGAGCGCGGGGTCGCTGGACGGATCCAGCTTGTCCCCAGGATCCAATTCGTCGGCAACGTAGTTCTCGAGCGCCGTTTCCATCTCGCCGCGCATGCTCAGGTATTTCACGTATTCAATCAGCGCCGCAATTTCATCCGGTGGCAACAAAGCGAACGACGGCATAGCCGTGCCGGGAATACCTTCATTCAACGTACGATGCAAGTCGGCGTCGGTTGGCTCGGCCGACGTGTAGGTCCGCTTGAATTTGAAGATGCCAGGCCGATAATCTCGCGGGTAGGGATTCAGGATCGAAGCCGTCGGTCCGTCACCGCCACCTGAGATTCCGTGGCAGTGGACACAGTGACGGCGAAATAGCCCATGCTTTCCGCCCACCTCGTCGCTCCAAACGGGGCCTGCAGCCATGTCCAGCTTTTTCTGGTCGAGTCCTGTTTCCGGCAACGCGATTGGATGATTGGGAGTCCCAAACATCGCGCCGAGAATGTTCGCGATCGCCTGCTGATGCTCTGGCGCAATCTGTTTGGCGACAACATTCATCATGTTGAGCCGAAATGGCGGCGGCTCGGTCTTGCCACATCCTTCCAGCACAAGCCCAGCAACGGCTGCTGCCAAAACTATCCATTCACGTTTTGTAAACTTACACATCGACATCGTCGGAATCCAACCATAGCGGAACGAAGTTCACGAAGACAAACTGCCTATTCTCCGCTCTGTGTTCAATGTTCTCCGTAGTTAGTAATTTCAAGTGATCGAACTACAAGCGGAATGCACTTGAAGGAACGACGACCTTGATCTCTTTTACTTCGTCGGGCTTAAGCGTTACGGCAATGCGACCCCGGTTCGACCACTTCAGATCGGGCGCATCAGGTGTCGTGCCGACGAGGCCGTTTCCGGGCGCTGCCCCACTTTCATGCCATACTTGAAACTCGAGCGGTTCGCCGGCGGGCACATTCGCAATTTCGAATTTTCCGTCGGCGTCCGTCACGGCGAAGTAGCCGTTCTTACGCGGCAGCATGTACGCCGTCATCCAAGGATGGATGCTGCAGGTAACCTTGTTGGGCATTTGCGATTCTTTTTGCACCTTATAGGCAATCGAGCCGCCTGCCGGAATCAACTGATTGAAGCCCGAACCAAGGATGTTCGTGTTATGGCCGGTCGGATCGCTATTCTTGATATCAAGCGATTGTCCGACCGTCAGCGCCACGACATGCGTCTGAAACACGCAATGTTTCTGATCAAACTCAACCGGGTCGGTCTTGGGTTTGGCCGAGTCATTGACCCGCGACGCATCCCGCAGAAAAACCACGACGTTCTTGATGGCTTTGGATCCAGGGGCCACGACCAGCGTTTCCTCCGGCGGAGCGGACCCGTTGATCGTGCAGATCTCAGGTTCCTTCGTGACGTGGTATGGCGGCATCTTCGGGGGATCACCATCGTACACGAACTGGCCCTTGAGGGTCGCCCAACCTGTGCCGGTGGAGGCGGCTTCCTTCTCACCGCCTTTGGCGTTGCCGGCCAGCAGCGCTTCGCGAATTGTTTTCGCAGAAGCGGCGTTGGCGACTGGACCGAGCACCGACTGGCGTTCGCATCCAGCAACTATGATCGCAATCGCAGCGACCACACCGGCAGAACCTATAGATGTCAAAAATCGTTTCATCGCTTCTATAAATTAGTGGGTGGCGCCCAGCGCACTGTGAACTATTTCAACGCACTGGCCGGCACTTCGATGTCGCCCAAGTCGAGTGTCTTGCCGTCCTCAATCGTGAGCTCCGCACGACCGCGGCGATCCGTGGTGCCTTTCTTGAGCTTTACGTTTTTCAAGTAGCCGGCAGCTTCCTGCCAGAATTGAAACGTATGTTTTCCCGCCGGGATATCTTTGATCTCGAAGCCGCCGTCCTCGTTTGTGACCGCCATGTACGGATGGTCTTGAACAAGTATGTATCCCTTCATGAATGGGTGGATATTACACACGACCGGAGTGGGAAGAGGACTTGCAGTGCTGGCTTTCACATCCGCGTGTCCGCCAGTCGGGATTGTTTGATTGAATGCAAACACGGCGACATTCGTGTTATGGCCGACTGGATCGGAGTTTTTGATCTCCAGCGTCTGCCCCGTTTGTATCAAAACCACGTGCGGATGGAACGCACAGCCGTTATTGTCGAGCACAACCGGATTCTTGGCGTCGTCCGCATATTCGGGGTTTACGTCCACTTTTTGGCCGAGCGGCACGCGTAGATAGACAACTGCGTTTACAAGCGCGTTGTCTTTTCCAATGACGATGGATTGGTTCTCTGGCTTTTTATTGATGCAGTACTGATCCTTCGTGACCACGAGCGGCGCCGGCTTGGGTGGCGTCCCTTCGACCAGGATGCGACCTTTCAAAGAGCCCCACCCCGCGGCATATGCGCCGACCGAGAAGTCCATCGCGAAAAACACCACAGCTGCGGCGACAAATAATCTCCAGATGCTTTTTGACATAGTTTGCCTCATTCGCGTAAGTTCTGTCGGAACGTTAGCCCCGACTCGGTTCAATTAACCGTCGTGGTTTTCAATTTGCGTGGCGTCGTACTCCACGCGATTAATTTGCAATTTGCACTGCCAGTTGTCGATCTCTCATCGTTGTGCCGACGTGTTGTCCGGTGGCTTGGCGGCCGCGGGAGGTTGAGCGGCCGGGGGCTGACCGCCCGGCGGTGGCTCCTTCACCAGCGCCTTCACCGAAGTCTGCCGGCGTGTGTACTCGTCGAAGTTCATCAGCAGATCCACCACGCCTTCCAACTGCGCCGTGCTGGGTCCAGGGAACAACGACTGACTGACGCCGCCAAAATTCGGCGGTGTCGGTTCATACGGTATGTTCACCGGCATACCCGTGTACGGCAGAGTTCGCTGCGGATTCGCCACCCAGCGGTGCACATATTCGGGACGCAGGCGGCGATACACCTGATCCAAATTCGGGCCGGCAGCCTTCGCCGAGCCGGGGACTTGGTAATCGCTCACCGAATGGCACTTCACACAGTAATTGCTGTTCGTGACGATCTTCATCGCATCGCCCAGCAATGCTGGATGATCTCTTTCCAGGCTGGTTAAGTAGCCCGTGCGATTCCGCACGTTGTACTCATAGGGGAACTCGGAACTCGACTTGGCGGCGAAATAATCGACAAGCTTGCTGGCATCGTCGCTCGACATGTGGAAGTTCGGCATCCGCAGCACAACGGCCGGGCGAATCCGTGTCGGGTCCATTAAAAAGTCGTGCAACCAATTCGTTTGCACTTTTTCGCCCTCGCTCTGAAGCGGCGGCGGCAGCCAACCCCAAGCTTCCGTAGCTACGAGGTTGGGATTGTTCTTCTTCTCCTCCGCAATCACCCGGGGATAGAGATACTTGGCCAGATCGCCGCCCAGACCGGGAAACGCCGTCCCGCGGGCAGGATTCTTACCATCCATCGTGGCGGGTATCTTCAGGTTCTGAACGCCGACTTTGCGCAGCACGCCGTTGAGCACGACAGGCTCGAACGGAGTGAATTGGAAGAAACGCTCCGATTCATTGTCGTCCGGCTCAATCGGCACTCCGTCCGAATCCACGAGCAGTGGCTTTCCGGTCGTTTCGTCACGCATCGGCATCCCATGCAACTCGCCATGCAGGAATCCGCGCTTATCGGTCGTCACCGATGCTTTAATCTGTTCCGGCGTTACGTCGGGACTCAAAAATGGATAATCATTCGTTGTGGGAGGCGTATCGAACTGGTTGGGCTTAAAGGCAATATCCCACCGCTCCATGTCCAGAATATGGCAACCGGCGCAGTTGTATTTTTCCAGCACGTGCCGCCCCTCGACGATCGCCTTCTCACGTGGTCCCGGATGATAAATGTATTTCGATGCCGGGGCCTCGTCCGTCAAACCGAGCACGAAGGTCATCACCGCTTCGCGCTCCGACTCATCGAACGGGAATTTTGGCATCCGGAGCCGTTCGTCGTAGCGCTTCGTGCGAGTCGCTTCATAGTCGAAACTGCGCGGCATCCGCAGTTTTTGCCACAGGAAGCCGTTGCGCTCATGGCTATTTAGCGACTGTAAAAAGTAAGCTGTATCGGGATCGTATTTGTCTGCTAGCGGATTCAAGGCGTTCTGTTCCGCATGTCCTCCATGTTTGCTTTCTAATACTGTGGCACCTGGTTCAGCACTACCTGCACCATTCGCCTTCGCGGGCGAATTGCCCAAATCGCGCGTTGGGATGAATTGGCCGTGGGTAGCCAGGAACTCGTTGATATTTTCAAACGCGATTCGTGCCGGATCTTTGCGACCCCAATCGGCGAGCGGAGTACCAATTGGCTTTGCCGTTTCATAGCCTGGAATGTCGTGGCACCCGAAACAGCCATAGCGGCTGAGCGAGCGGCGACCGACGTATTCGAGCTGCCGCTGCGCCCGATTACTGTCATCCAACGGACCGATCAATACGCGTTCATCCACTTTCACGCTTGAGGTTAGGGCTGGATCAATTCCATCCTTGGCGAACTTCTCAGCCCGCAAGCGCGGGAACGAGGCCGACAACCAAACAGCCGTTAAATCATTGAGAGCGGCTTTGTCCTCTGGCGATAGTTCGGGACTCGATACTTCCGCATTCGGATGCCAATCCGTCGGTACGCTGAGCAGAAAGGCCATGATATCGGCGGCAGGATCGGTCACTTTGCCGGTTGGCTTGCCATTTGCATCCTTCTCCGCAATCGGATCGAGGAACAAGTTCGGCATCGCCGTTCGCGGAAAATAGTGGTTCGGCGCCTTGAGCCAACTATAGAGCCACTTCCGTCCCTTGTCGGTGTTGAGCTTTGCCGATAGACGCGACAGGTTCGGTCCTTGCGTGGAATGGATGTCCGGGAAGTCGACGTGCGAATGGCAAGCGAGGCAACCGCGAGTCTCAAACAAATGCTTGCCTCGCTCCGCCGAAGGTGCTTCGGTGATACCATTTGGCGGACCGACGTACTCAAACGGCTGGCTGTCGGCAAGCAAGAACGTGGCGAGAGCACGGATCTCAATCCGCTCGAATCGCTTGGTGAAATCGAGGTCGGTAACAGATTGCTCCTCACCGGCTGCGTCGTGAATCGTAAACGCTTTGTCTTTCGTACCGAGGTGCTCGTAATTCAGAAAGAACTGCGGCATCCGCGTGCTAGGCCGAAAATCAGACGGCTTGCGAATCCAACTGGCGACCCAAGCATAGTCGACCTTCGAGTTAAGATATCGCAAACTCGGCCCAACCTTGCGAAACGCCCCCGGCGTATCAACATCCTTGAGAGCATCCGCCAGAGCATGCGTGTCCGGCGTCAAGCGAGGCTTAGCTTCTGCTTGCTTCGTATCGCCATTAGCTTTCTTTTCTAGATTCGCGTCGGCGTGAATCGATTGCGCGAGCTCATGTCGTGTTTCGGTCGAATCCGGACGCTCGACAAGCTTCTTCGCCAATTCGCGCTCGTCGGCGTTTAGGCCTTTGTCCGTCAATATCTGCTCGGCGACCGCAGTGTAGTTCGGCTCTACCCGCAGATCGGGTCCGGTGCGCTTCGTGGGGCCATCAAATCCGGAGATTTCATGGCATCCGTAGCAGCCGTATTGACGAATCAGCTCGTATCCCTTCACCAGCTTCGGCGCTGGTGGCACCGGAAAACGCTCGCTCGGTTCGAGATCCACCACATCGTGGTGGCACTTCAGGCAATTGCTTTCGATGAAGCGCTCGGGCGTCATCGGGAAGCCCCAATTGTGGTTGTCGAACCAGCCGTATTTACGCGACCAGTCAAGTGCTTGGTGTGGGTCGTTTGGCGTATGCGACACCCATTTGAACTCGGTCGCACTGCCCTGCCCGTCATGGCAGATCGTGCAACCCATTTCCCCTTTTTTGTGTGGGCTCGTGCTGCCCACAAACAAATCAAGCCGCGGATGCGACGTAAACGGCTGGTCTAATCCGCGCCGAATCTTGAGCGTGATCGGCTTTCCCCACTCCGCAAGGTCCACCAAGTAATGCTTCACATCCTCTTTCGAGGTGATCGGGCCGCCGTTGGCTTCTTGCAGAATGTCTCCCATCTGCAGCCCGGCGATCGCTGCCAAGCTATCCGGCGACACAACCTGGACCGTAACGGCACTGGCGTCTACTTGGCCGCGCGGTGCGAGTATCATGCCGTAGATTGTCGCCAGCGCATCCGAAGGACTATCGCTGGCAACTGCTTTCGGCGCTTCGGCGGGCGTCGAAAGCTGTACGGTTCGCTCACGTTCGAGCCGCGGGATCGCGGGGTACGCTGGGTCACTTGCGGTACCGGGGGCTGTCGCGTCGATTGCTCGGTGGCACACGATGCACCGATCATATCTGGCCACCGAACTGAAGTTGTAATTTATCTTCATGTCCGGCAACCAAATCTGGTCCAGCTTGATGTTGCCCGTATACAGCGCATCAAGCACGGGACCACGATTGATCCATTCACCCGGCGAGGTTGTGAACTTGCTGAGGTTTTCTTGTAACCGCTTCTGCTCCGTTTCGATGGCGGCGATTTGTTTTCTTGTTTCGAGTTCAGAAGCCTGGATCTGCTTCAGCACCGTTTCTAATCCCACGCGATAATCTTTCGCAGCAGCGAGGTCGGCTTCGAGCTGCACGGCCTGAGCCGCGAGCTCTTGAATTCTTTCTTCGATCTTGGCGGTCGGCTTTCCTTCGCCGACGGCAATGCCGCGCTCACTGATGACCGCTGTTTGGTCAGCAGCTACAAATTTCTTTTTAGTTAGGAGAGCGTTTTCGCGGCGCTTCGCTTCGCGAATGAAGCCATTCATCTGGTCGAGGATTTCTTGCCGAGCGGCGAGGGCCCCTGGGGTGCCATTTTGAGCTTGCTGTAATTCGGTCGCGGCCTTGTCGAGCCCGGTGAAATCCGCAGGAGTTTCCGAAACCCCGGCCTCTTTCAGTCGCGCATCCTCCTCCTTCACCTTTTGCTTGAAGTCCACGACCAGTTGATCGTCGACTTTCGCACTGCGGGCGGCGTATAAATCCTTTTGCAGGCGGTCCAGTGCCACCGTGGATTCAGTGTTCGCTTGCGCCAGTTGTGCTTGGATCGTCCAGCGCTCGCGAGCGCGGTCCGCCAACTGCCACTTCCGCCATTCGCGATTGTGGTCCTTGGCCAACATCCAGAGCGTTCCGCCCAACATGATGAGCGCAGAGATGCCGAACAACACGTGCATCTTTGCCTGGTCGCGCCAAGTTTTTTCAGTCGCTGGCATGAGGGGCTATCGGCTATCAGCCTATGGCAAGAAACTCATTTGCGGCTCGGGCCGACAGCCGATAGCTGACAGCCGAAAACCAATTTAGAAATTCAAAAAATACTCCGGTATCGCAATCAAATACTTCAGATTGAACGACCAGCGCAACACCATCTTGATCGGTAGCGCCGCCATGAACAGCAGCAAGTTCGCCAGCACCATATAACGGATGAAACCCATCCGCTGGTAAAATTTGCGGAACACCGTGATGGCCATCAGCGGTGGCAAGGCAATAAAGTAGCCCAGCACCAATAGCGTCCCCGGTAATTCGCGCGTGAACAAGATCCCGACGAATTGCGCGCACCGGCTGCAACCAGCTCGAAATCCATGTGGGGAAGTAATCGACGATGACCTGCATCTGCGGCACTGCTGGCAGGCTCTTGCCCAACCACCACTGCCAAAAGTAATCGGATAAGTTGATGTTATTCAGCGCCTGGACTTTGTGCGCATTCCACTCTTCATACGGCCCAAAGAAATTCCAATTCGGACCGCGCAGCAGCGTACCCAGCACGATAAGTGTCACCCAGAGCTCCAAAAAACCGAGCTGGAATACGATGTAGGCGAACCGCCGCTGCTTGATCGTGTAGTAGCCGTTGCCCGCTTTGTTGAAGTCGATGTACGGGATCGCCATCAAACCTACGATGATCAGGCTCGGCAGCACGACCCCGGCCATCCACGGATCGTAGTACACAAGCATTTCCTGCAATCCCAAGAAATACCACGGAGCTTTCGAGGGATTGGGAGTCTTAACGCTACTTGCGGGTTCTTCGAGCGGGGCCCGTAACCACATTGCCCAAAAGATTAGCACCGCCGTCAACGCGATCATGCAAATCATTTCGGTGTAGACCAGGTCCGGCCACACCAGCACCTTTTCGTCGTCGAGCTTCTCCAGCGGTGGCTCCCCTGCTTCCATGCGGCGGTCGTTCTGGACGGCCTTATAGGTCGCCAGCCAAGTGAAAAACGCGAGCAAAAACACGAGTGAAACAATGGGCACGTTATCCGGCTTGGCCACGATCGCATAAAAATTCGGATCGGGCATCGACAAACCCAAAAACAACAGCATCAGGTTCCAAATCGACCAGGCAACCGTCGGCCGCACGAACCAAGACCGAAACAAAAACAGCACTACCAGTAGCGTCGTGGTTCCAACCGAGTAGATCACCGGGCCGGTATGCGCGTTCACAAATTCGCGAAATGCCTGCGGCATCTTGGGCATCATTGCCAAGTTCGCGCCGGCACACATTGAGGCCAGTACCACAAACCCGAATGCAACCAGCGTCCACACGAGCGCATTGGTAATCGGCACAGTGAAGCCCGGCAGACGTATCCGGATGTACGTGACTGGTCCGAACTTCTTCCACATCAGCAGCGCCGCAATGCCGTTCATCGTTGCCAGCACGATGTAAAACCACACGAGGAACGACGAAACGGTCTCCGCGAACTGCTGTGGTGAAATTCCGTGCATGCTACGTGTCGGCTGCAAAGCCGAATTCAGTTAAACAACCGTTAGTCCTGCCCAGTCGACCAGGTCGGCGACACCAAAGGCTCTCGCCTACAGCGGGCCGCTAATGCCGCCATCCTTGCGAACGCGCCAAAAATGAATCGCCAAAAGCAACGAAACCGCGAGCGGGATCGCGATGCAATGCAAAATGTAAAACCGGTTCAAAGTTTCTTCGCCGACGTTCCGTGCACCTAAGAGCGCAAGCGCGCATCGGATCCACTCGTGATCATGGGATAACCGAGCGTCAACAACTGGTGGCCGGGGCCCTCATGCCCCAACAATGGAGTCGCGCGGGCCATGTTCGAGCCGACCGTGATCGCCCACACCGCCAACTGGTCCCACGGCAGTAAATAACCGGTGAACGACAGTAGCAGCGTGAGCAGCAGCAAAATCACGCCAATCACCCAGTTGAATTCCCGCGGTGGTTTATAGCTGCCGGTCAGAAATACACGGTACATGTGCAACCAAACCGTAATCACCATCGCATGGGCACCCCAGCGATGAATCTCGCGCATGATGCCGAGCGAATAAATATCGCGCAGCGCCAAAATGTCGTTGTACGCCCATTCCAGTGTGGGCCGGTAGTAAAACATCAACAGGACACCGGTCACCGTTTCGACGAGAAACAGAAAGAACGTGACGCCGCCCATGCACCATGTATATGAAAGAGCGATGCCCTGCTTCTTGATCGAGACCGGGTGAAGGTGCAGGAAAAAATTCGTCAGCATCACCACAATGCGGTTGCGGCGGTCAACCGGCATAGGGTGCCGAAAGATGCTTTTCCAAATCTGAGATTCGGTAATGATTTCGCCAAGGCCAGGCATATTCGTTTACAGCTCGCCCGTGATGAACTGGAATTAAGGAGAATTAAAAGGATAAAAATACAGCACTCAAACTAAGGCGCAAAGGCGCAAAATTAAAACTTGGACCAAATGGGGCTGAACCTCGCACAAACAGTGTTCGATCGTTTCATTTGCGCGGGTTGCACTCTAGGCGGTGATATAGCACGCCGGATTGTCCCAATCGCCCATCTCTTGTTGGAATGTGCGGCTTTTGTCGACTTGGATCGAACCGTCGCTGCCGATGCCGATGGCGTAGCGTTCCAGCGGACGGGGGGCGGGTCCTTCGAAATTAATACCATCCTTGTAATAGCCGCTTCCATGGCACGGACACTTGAACTTCTGCTCGGCTTCCAGCCAATTGGGCGTACAGCCTAGATGCGTGCAAACGGATTTAAGCGCAAAAATCTCTTGCTGGCCGTTGTATTCCGTGTTCACAATCCACACGCCGAATTGTGCCTTGAACCGCGTTTCGACCTGACCAGGTGGAAACTTGTCGGGGGTGCCGACGCTAAACCTGCTTGGTGGCTCGCGTAAAATGTTCGGAAACATGAACCGCACAGTGCCCAACGTCCACGCCGCGGCCGTTGCCGTCAATGCACTGAAGCCGACGGCCAACGCCGACATCCCGAAAATAAAAGCTCGTCGCTCGGCAATTTGCTCTTTACTCGACTTGGCCCCAGGCTTGGCGTAGGCCGGTTTCACCGGCATCGGCGGCACGACGATCGCTTCCTTGGCCTTGGCCTTCTTCACATTGGCCGGAGTTGTCGCGGACTTTGCCTGCGCCTCGGCCTTCGTCATCGGGCCAGGTTTTGCGCTCTTCCGCGCCGCTGCCAAAATGCTTTGTGTTTCGACGGGCTCAGCTTTGGCAGGCGCTGCTTCTTTCTTGGTCGGTGCCGATTTTGATACCGCGGCGGCCGGTTTGGCTGCAGGTGCCGCCTTCGGCTTTGCTGGCGCGGGTGCATCGCCGCCTTGTTTCTCGCCGCGAGCCATCGCCAACATTTCCGCGACGCTTGGTTTTCCACCGCCGGCCGGCTTCTTCACTGGCGGTGCCGCCGGCTTGGCCGCAGCAGGCGATGATTCAACTGACGTCGATGGTTCAGCGTCGACTTCGGTTTTAGTCGCTTCCGCTGCACCACCTTCCGCATCCGCTTTACGAGCGGCTGCCAAAATCTCTGCGACGGTAAGTTTTTTCTCAGCCATTGTCACGCCCTTGTGCCGAGATTGTACCGTCATCCGTACGGCAATCCCGGTGGGAGAAGCGCGTGCGCGTAAAGCGCTCGTGCAGTCGCGACTTGAGGCCCGCGACAGCCCCACCTAATGGCCCGCGATCGGCTACGCTGCAATGGTTTATAGGAACCATGGAGCCGGCTAGGCAGGGGATTGTGACTTTTTTCACAATCTTCTCTCTATTGTGTATATCTCGAACGAAAGCTTGTCAACCGCCGTGTCAGAAATCCCGGCGCGGCCCCCTCTGGCGACTCAGTAGCATTCTCTGCCGCGACCCAGTGGTCGTAAAGAGCAAAAATGTCATGTGAGCGATGTGCACTTCACGAGAAAACACAATGTACCATGCCACCGTGAGACTCCTCCCTGGTTTTCTGCGCAATTGACGCTCGCCTGATCCGCGCCGAAACTGAGACGGACACTTTCAGGTGCGATGTGGCTTGTTGTAGCGATACCTTAACCTCCAAACGGGACGGGACCGTACAATTGAGCAGAGTTCGATGAATATTCTCGTGATTGGAAGTGGTGGTCGCGAACATGCCTTGGCCTGGAAGCTTGGCCAAAGTAGCCGTGTAGACCGTGTGTTTGTAGCTCCCGGAAATGCCGGTACAGCACTCGATGCCGAAAACGTTGATATTCCAGCGACCGAAGTCAAACGTCTTTTAGAATTCGCGCAGCAAAACCAGATCGACCTAACGGCCGTTGGGCCCGAAGCGGCGCTTGCCGCCGGCCTCGTCGATACGTTCCAACAAGCCGGACTGCGGGCCTTCGGACCATCCAAGGCTGCCTCCGAACTCGAAACGAGCAAAGTGTTTTGCAAGAACCTGCTCCGCCACGCCGATGTCGCGACGGCGGACTATCGCGTCTTTCGCGATGCGCGGGCGGCCACAAACTACCTCAAAGACCGTGACGACACGCCGGTCGTTGTCAAAGCCGATGGCTTAGCAGCGGGAAAGGGCGTCGTCGTATGTGACAATCGCGATCAGGCACTGAACGCGATCGAACGCATCGCGATTCGCAAAGAGTTCGGCGAGGCTGGAAACCAAATTGTGATTGAGGAACGGCTCCACGGAGAGGAAGCAAGCGTACTGGCCATCACCGACGGCCACACGATTGTCGCGATGCCCGCTTGTCAGGATCACAAACGCGCGCTCGACGGCGACAAGGGCCCAAACACTGGCGGCATGGGCGCGTACTGTCCAACGCCGCTCGTCACCGATCAAATGCTCGCCAGTGTCGAAGAGCGAATTCTGGTGCCGATCATCCATCAGATGAAACGCTCGCGTCGACCCTTCCGCGGAGTTCTCTATGCCGGGCTCATGATTACAAGCCAGGGAATAAAAGTCCTTGAATTCAACGTGCGGTTCGGCGATCCCGAGTGCCAGCCGCTTTTGATGCGACTCAAGAGCGATCTCGTCGATTTGTTAGAAGCCACCATCGATGGCCGGCTCGATGAAATCGCCCCACTCGAATGGGATCCGCGTCCATCAGTTTGCGTGGTGATGGCCAGCGAGGGCTATCCCGGTAGCTACGAGCGCGGCCAACCCGTTCGTGGACTCGACGAAGCCGCGAAAGTTCCCGAAGTAAAGGTGTTTCATGCGGGTACAGCCCTCCACAATGGCCAGGTTGTGACCAATGGCGGTCGCGTATTCGGTGTCACGGCACTGGGCACGAGCATCTCGGCGGCAAAATTGCAGGCCTACACCGCTGTGAAATGCATCCGCTTTAGCGGCGCCTGGTGTCGCAAAGATATTTCAGATAAAGCGCTAACCTACAAGTGAGCGCTCATGCTCTTGGCGTCGGCGGCTACGCCGAATTGGACTGGCTTAGCTTTCCAGAATTCCCCCGACCTTGCCTCTCTGTTAAGCAGGCGCTGCCTCAGGCGCAGGTGCATGACCACGCGGCGCCAGTACGAGCACCATCACCGCGCCCGCAATAACTAGAATCAAGCCTGCCCAAAAAAAAGGACTCACCTTGCTCCATTGGTCCGTTAATGAAATTGCGACCAGAGTGTTGATAACGGGTGCCCCGCCGAACACCAGCGGCATCACGTATACCGGACGACCTCCCGAGTTGAAGGCCATAATAATGCCCAAAGCTCCCACAGCACCAAAGGTACCGCCGAGCAAACTCCAGAGTGTGCCCAAGCTGCGGTATGTACTCGCCTCGCCCATCTCACCCAGGAAAAAGTATGGAAGAATCACCGCGATTATAAAGTATGCGATTCCGACACAGACCAGCGGCCGCATTCGACTGTGATGCATCGCGGCTTGCCCTTTGTGCAATACCGGCCCATACGATCCCCAACAGACAATCGCGAGCGCGATCGAAAAGACTCGCAGAAACCAAGTGCCGATACTTGCGCGTAGAGGCGCTGACAGTCGGAGTTTTGACCGGAGCGGGTGCCGTTTGAGCTTCCGGGCTTGCGCTATGAGCAGCGGCCACCGGCGGACGCCCATGCGGTGCTGCCATAAGCACCACGACGGCACCGATCGTCACGATCACCAGACCGGCCAAAAACAACGGACCGATTTCATTCATCCTCCGCGCCAAAAAAATTGTCAGAAACGCATTCACCACCGGCGCCGCCGAACACCAGCGGCATCACGTAAATCGGGCTGCCGCCAAACTTAAATGCCAGAATAACTCCGAGCGCACCAATCGCCCCCATCGCGCCGCCGGCCAGACTCCAGATCAATCCGGTAACAGTCCAGTCACCTTCCTCGCCCTGAAAATGCAACCAGGCCCACGGCACAAGTACGCCGACCAAGAAATACGCCAGCCCTACGCACACAAATGGCCGCAACTGGGCCGGCGCCCCAGGGATGGTAGACATTCCCACTTGCCCGGCATGCAACGTAGGCCCATACATGCCCCAACAGAGAACGGTCAGTGCAATCGCCGCAAACAATATCAACGTGTTTCGCATCAAAGCATCCGGTGAAAGTCAATCAGAACGCACATAACCTTTGGCGTCGGCCGCTAGGCCGAATCTAGCTGACTAGGCCCCTCCCCTCGCGTCACTACTTTAGCCCGCCAGCCGATTATCTTCTAGTCGCCTCGCAGCGCCCCCACAATCGGCGCGCGGACGGCCGAACGCGTCGCCAACCAACCCGCCAGCAATCCGACAGCCGCAATCGTGCCTAATAGCAGGCCCAACGTCCCCCACGGAACGGTCGCCTCATGCGGCATCCACTGGGGAAGCAGCGCGATCGCCGCCGCAATACACCCGATCGCCAATCCGCCCAGCAGTAGCGCAGCATTTTCCCAAACAACCATGCCCACTAGTCTGGCGGGACGAAAGCCCTCCGCGCGCATTCGCGCCAACTCACCACGGCGTTCCAGCACACTCCGCAATTGCACCACAGCCAGACCGATCGTCCCCAGCAACAGCCCCAAGGCACCTAGGCTTTGAAACGTCGAAAGATACGTGTTCTGCACGGCAAGGTATTGTGCGAGCTGGTCGCGGGCACTGGTTGCATCGAATCCCTCATCACCCAATGTCGATTCGAGGATCGTCGCTACGCTTCGCGTGCCGCTGGCCGACTCACTCGATGCACCGGCGACGCTGTCGCCTGCAACAGCATCCGGCATCGATCGACCACGTTCATCGATTAGGAAATATCGATAGCCGGCAACGTCGGGAAAAAGCTTCAGAAAGTTCGCTTCGCTAACGAGCAAGTTTCCTTGCAACACACTGTTTTCAAGAAGTCCAACCACCTGCACAGTTACGGTATCGCCCGCGGAATCGCGAATCGGAAGCTGCGAGCCGATGCCTTTCAGATGCAAACTGTAAATCGCCGTACTCGAATCAAGCACAACCGGCACGATCTTTCGCCCCGCAATGTCCTTGTCCAAATCGGCATCAAGTGCCTGCCAGGGATTCTTCGCAAATTGCTTGAGGCTCGCCGACCAGGCAAAGCCGTCACGCTCGACGAGCGATTGCGGCACTCCCAACACGCGTGGTTGTTTGGGTTGGTAAAGGTTAAGACAACTGGCGTTTTCGCCCTCGGCAACGCGCAATGCAAAGAACCTACATTGACTGAGTACCTCTTCGTCAGACATTTTCTCGCCACCACTTTTCTGATCCGATACTCCAAGGTTCCGCCGCCCCGTCGGCGTGTTGAGATCATAGTGAATCGGTAAATCACTTGTAGCAACGAGATCGAAGCCGCCAGTGCCGCCTTCACCGGTGTTGAGATGAAACGCGCTCACCGCGACGATCAAAAAACATGCCGCCGCGACGAGACCGATCGTTAGCGTGCTGCGCCCGGGATTGCGTGCCGTATTCAGCATCGAAAGCTGTGGCAAGGAAAAAGTGCGAACTATGCCGCCGCCTCGCCCTAAATGCCGAAATCGATGCCGAACTTCTCCCAACAGGAGAATAAGCATCGCCGCACCGCTTCCGAAGAAACTGCCGGCTTGGGCTTCACCCTGCACGAAGAAACCAATGAGGCACTGAAGAATCACCAGCACCGCCAGTGTGACTCGCATCACAGGCCACGACACAAATCGCCACTGTCGCCCGCACCGGCTGTTTTGAAAGCTCGCTGTCCAACGCTCCGGAGAGCAGCCGTGTAACCGGTCTTCGCACCAATCGCCGAACCGACCACCAGATGGTTAGCCAGCACACGACGACCCCAATGGCCCACCCGATTACCAAGCTTCGCCACGTGATATGCAGTGTTAGAAATGGCGTCGAAATGGCGGCCAACCACCAGGTGCGGAGGCCGAAAATCATCACTGCTGCGTAAAGGATGCCGAGCACCACGCCGATCGTCGCACCAATTCCAGCGACAATCATACCCTCGCGCGCAAGCAATCGGGTCGTCCGTCGCCGTCCGATACCCACGGCCGCAAGCGTGCCAATTTCGCTGGTCCGTTGTTCGATGCCCAGCTGAAACAGCAACGCCACCAACATCACGGCAGCCGCGATCAGAAAGAAACTGAATCCGATGAATAGTGCCTCAAACGGCGTTGTCCCGGCGGACGCCGCGAGCCCCTGCTCCTTCACGGGTAGAAATGTCATTCCCAATGCTGACGGCACAATCTCATGCCGAAGTTGCTCGGCGACCTGTGCGGCCGACAAATCATTTGAAGACAATCGCAACAAGCTAATCGTGCCCCAGCGGCTCGACCACAAGCGCTTCGCTGTCGCCAACGAAACAAACGCCTTCGGCGTCGTCCGATACTCGTTCCAGTACTCTTCGTCCTTCGGACGGACGGTTTCCACCAACTTGAATGGCAAGTCCCAATCGCTGATCGATTTCTGGTCCGTAACACCGGGCAGCTCCGGCGTCAGCTTCGGATCGGCGGCTGGCGCCGGTTTGCCGTCTCCCGTCTTCAAATCCACAATCGCTCGCAACTTGAATGACGACGGCGGCTGGCGTTCGTGAAGCTTTCCATGCACGCTTTCCGGCTCGTAAAACGTCACCGCGATACGATCGCCAGGTTTGACGCCGAGGTCGTCAGCCGCCCAGCGATTGAGTGCGATTTCATCGTCGGCGAGTACGATCGGTTCAACTTGCTTGTCGAGCAGCGGACCAAGTTGCGGCGTCGAATCGACGCCGGTGATCGTTGAATATGGAATCTTGCGCTGCGCTGCCCCTTCTCCCGCGGTAATCGTGTTTGCCAAGTACGTGACCACCGGCTGCAAACTGCCGGCAGGAAACGCCTTTTTCGCCGCCCGCACGACTTCTGGCGGCAACACCAACTCATCCGCCGAGATTTGGAAACAATGGGTTGGCGACGTAAGCTCTTCGATCTTTACGCCGTAGTCGACTAACTCCGGCTGGAACGCCTGCTCCAGTGCCCGTCGTGCTTCGCCACTGGCCGCCTGATCGGTGTCGTTTGTGGCCACCAGAATCGCGTTCGCCTTGTCGCGCTGCTTCAGCAGTTGTTGCAGCGCCGCCAGCGGCACAAATGTATTCCGCGGCAACTGCTGACTCGGCGCGATGCCGAATCGTGCGAGCCCTTCGGTCGGCAATACCGCCGCAACTTTCATCAGGCGGCTGCGCGACGTATCGCTTTTCTTGCCAAGCGTACTGTCTGCCGGAATCGTTGTGGCAGTCGGAATTCGCAATAAAACATCGTTGCCGACCTTAACGTTTAAATCACGAGCAACGGGCTCAGTGAGCGCGACTTCATCCTCGGCAAGCGGTTTGGCGGGCCCGCCCTCCCCTAGCGACCAAAAGCTCGGTGTGTACCCGATGACCGAAATGCCCGTCGCCCGCCGCTCTTCCTTGCCACTGCCGGCCTGCAACGTGCCGTTCAAAATCAGTGCCGGCTGAGCTTGCGTGAAGTATTTCTTGAATTCGGGATCGCTCGCCAATTCATCGGCCAATGCAGACCGAAACATGTGCCCCGCCACGAGCACCGAATCAATCTTGCCGAGCCGCTGAAGTGTAAGATCCCGCAGGCTGCCGCGCACCGAATCGCCGACGAGCAGCGCCCCCGCCAGCACCGCTGTCGCCACGGCTACTCCTAGCGCCACGGCAATATGAATCCGCCGATAATGCCGCAGGCTCGCGAGTATAAAACGCCAGGCATCCATGTCACGTACCGCGGACTGGCCCGAACCACTCGATCTGTTTCCGTGGGCAAAAAACGAAGCCCTCAACTTCGCAGAACGGCTTCAGCCACTCTGCCCGTGCCTCAAGCTCATCTTGCTCCGTGCCCTGGGGCATCAGCAGCACGTGCTCGCGGTTGATTTCGGGCAGCTCGACGAGATAGCTCCGGACCGTGTCCAAATCGTCAGTCGAGTCGATAACGAATTTTAGTTGGTATTGAAACTCGTCGACTAATCGCCGAATTACCTGGGGCCGATGCCGCTCGCGCTCGTGACGGCGGTGCCAACGGGAATGCCATTGCGTATCGGGCGCCGAGCTAGCGAACTTTGGGCTGATCGACATCAAGTCGCACGCAACGGGCAAATGCAGTGTTCCCGCCGTCTCGATGGTCACATGCCGGCCAATCGCCCGCAGCCGCGCGCACAGCGGAATCAACTCCGCAAACAACATCGGCTCGCCACCCGTGACGACCACGTGCCGCGTGTCCCACTCCTCGACCTGCGACACGATCTCGTCGGTCGACATGTCGCGCCCCTCCGGCTGCCACGATGCATACGGCGTATCGCAAAACCAGCACCGCAAATTGCACCCGCTTGCGCGTACAAACACACTTGGAACTCCCGTCAGGAAGCCTTCACCTTGCACCGAGCGGTAAATCTCAACAATCCGCATTTCACCAAGGAAGCAGTGAAGTGGATGCGGGGACAGTGCTTCGATTCCCTGCACCCTGCATTCGCCGTTCTCCGTCCTCACGCATGACGTTGATACCCAATCGGATCCACCACACCCACTTCGGCGAATCCTTTCAGCCGAAGCTGGCACGCATCGCATCGGCCGCACGCGATCCCAGCTTCGTTTGGTGCATAGCACGAATGCGTCAGGCTGTAATCAACCCCCAATTCCATGCCCCGCAGAATGATCTCCGCCTTCGTCATCCGAATTAATGGCGTGCGAATGCGAAACTGCAGCGTTCCTTCCACGCCGGCCTTCGTAGCCAGATTGGCCAGTTTCTCAAATGCCGCAATGTATTCCGGCCGGCAATCGGGGTAACCCGAATAATCGACCGCGTTCACGCCGAGAAACAAATGGGCCGCTCCCACCACTTCAGCATAACCCAACGCCAAGGACAGGAACACCGTGTTGCGGGCCGGCACGTACGTGATTGGAATCCCACGACCAATCGAGTCCTCGTCTCTGTCAAGTGGCACGTCGATTTGGTCAGTGAGTGCGCTTCCGCCAAATTGATCGAGCCCAACCGACGCGACGACATGCCGCACGACGCCTAACGATTCTGCGACCCTGCGCGCCGCGTCAAGCTCGAACCGATGTCGCTGACCATAGTCCACGGACAATGCATACAGCGCGTACCCGTCATGCCTTGCAATGGCCGCGGTCGTCGTTGAGTCGAGGCCGCCAGAAAGCAACACAACAGCAGGATTCGTTTTTGATGCGTCGATTGGAGTCATACCTGCTGCAATTCAACAACTGCAAATAGTGACGATAATTAACAAATCACAAAAGTAATCCTTTTCCCTTTTGTGCCTCTTCGTGGTTATTTCCCTTCCCCTTTCGCAACGCCCTCTATCATGCCACAATGCACAACCCGCCAAAAGGAGCGGTACAATGAGTGAGTTTTGCAATTTACTGGAGACATTTGAGAACCAGTTTCCGGACCGCGACTACCAGATCGAAATCGTATCGCCCGAGTTCACGTCGGTCTGCCCGCGCACCGGCCAGCCCGATTTTGGCGCCATCACGATAAGCTATACGCCGGATAAAATGTGCGTTGAATTGAAGAGCCTGAAGTTTTATCTGCAGAGTTTCCGCAACCAGGGTATTTTTTACGAGCACGTGACGAACACGATCCTCGACGATTTGGTCGCCGTCGTTAAGCCCCGCTCGATGAAAATCGAAGCCGCCTTCAACGCCCGCGGCGGGATGACCGAGACCGTAATGACGAAGTACGCGACCACAATGTAGTTACGTAAAAAGTTTCTTGCTGAAGTGCGAAGCCGCACGAAAATGATCTGAATCGCAGATAAACGCCGATGAACGCAAATATATTCAACTATAATCTGCGTCCACCTGCGGATAGAAGACTCCTCCAATCCTTCGCGCCTTTGCGCGAGGTTCGTAGCACATCGAGCGAATAAAGCACCATGTCCGATCGCCCCCAAGTCGTTCTTTCCGGCTTCGCGGATGAAGCTGCGAACCACAAAACCGCCGTCGAGCAGTTCTCGGCCATGTCGGCCGCCGGCCTGCAATACTACAGCCTGCGGTTCGTCGACGTTGGCAGCGGCGTTAAGAACGTGATGAAGCTCACTAAGAGCGAGATTACGAAGGTCCGCCACCTAGAAGACGAATACGGTATGAACGTCGCGTCGATCGGCTCGCCGCTCGGCAAGGTCAAGCTTCGCGACGTGAATGATGGCACTGCCAACCAATATGTCCCATTCGATAAGTACCTTGAAAAGGAAGTCAGCCGCGCCTGCGAGCTCGCACATGCCTTTGAAACCAAGCTCATCCGCGGCTTTTCGTTCTATCCCCCCAAAGACGATGACCCTCGCGAACACGTTGCCCAAGCGGCCGATCAGCTCGCCCAAATCGCCGAAATGTGCCACCGCAGCGACCTCACGTATGGCCTCGAAATCGAGGCCAATCTCGTCGGCCAGTCGGGTGAGTTGGTCGCGGAACTACACCGCCGGGTCAATCACCCGGCACTCGTCACCATTTTCGATGGCGGCAATATCATTAGCCAAGGTTACACGCCGGAAGAGACCTTCAATCAATACCTGGCGATGAAGCCCAGCATCGGCTGGATGCACATCAAAGACTACCACGACCCGCAGCTTTCTGGTCGAACTGGTCATGTTGACGAGGACAAACTCAAGCACTTCGTGCCTGTCCATTTGGGGGACAGCGGCCACGAACGCATCCTCCGCGACTTCGCAGAAGATATCCCGCAATTGCAACAAAAACTTACGAAACGCGGAATCCCCGGCGTCGTGCTCGATTTAGAACCGCACTTGAAAGGCGGCGGTCAATTCGGCGGCTTTAGCGGCCCCGACGGCATGGGTGTCGCCGTTCGTAGCCTCTGCCGCGTGCTCGACCACGTCGGCATCGATTACCATCTACGTGATTTCGGCGACGTCCGCGCCGAACGTGGGTTTTAGAGACCTACTTCGCGCGAATCTCCGCGGAAACCGCCAGCCCCCGGCTAAGCCGGCAGTCTGAAGTACCGCAAGACTTTGTCGTGAGTACAACCCCGGCAGCGCCGGGGGCTACCATCCCGCTTGAGAACTCAACCTTCCACGTCGATCGGCAGGCCAGTATTATAAGCCTCGATTCCTTTCGGCCCATCGTACGCGGCGGCCCGCCGCGATCTCAACATCTCGCGAAACGCTTTTCCCGACCAATAAGCTGCGATCAATAGCGACACGCCGCCTGCAATAAACTGGATGTGGCGCCAATTCGGTGCTTCGAGCATCAGCCACAAGCTGGTCGTGCCGGCCAATATCGCAACGATTACTCTTGTCACAGTATTGCGGCGGTGCTTCTTCAGTTCATGGCGGCCGATGGCTCGGCGGGCCGTTTCGTTCGCCAACGCCCGCAAAGCACCCAAGTCCGTTTTCGGTGCGGCCGCTGCTCGACGCGCAATGGCTTCCCAGTCCACTACAGCTTGTGCTGCATCGGTATCGGACGCCGATGATTCCCCCCGAGCCGGCTCCGAATGTTCGCCAAGCACAGTGGTTGGTGTAGCCGAAGAATCGCTTGTCGTCGTGATAGCGGCAGCAGTAGTCGTCGGCGCTCCTTGCTGCGACTCACCCCGCATACGCTGCAGCAGTTTCGCCATGTATTGCTCGATCGATTCTTCCTCTTCACTCGCGGCTACCGGCGCCGATCTAACCTCATTTCGCACAACACCCACCGCGTTTATAGTTGGCGGAACTGGCTCTTCCGCCAGAGGTCGCTGCCCTTCAGGCTTTGCCACAGGCTCGACTGCTTCGTCGTCTGCCAGCAAGTGCGAATAGCGCTCAATAAAGGAAGTTGTGTCTGGCTTTCGAGCTGGCCTAGCAGCCGGTTCATCGGTGATGGCGCCCACAGCATCATGTGAATTATCCGCCAACGCCAGCTCCGGTTCCTCCTCCTCTTCGTCGGACGGCCGAGCTTGCGCACTCGCCGCGTAGCTAGCGTCATTCTCATTAGCGACGTCGCCAACAGTATCACGACCCCACGCCGCTGTTGGCTTGATTGCTACTTCGGTCGCGGGCAGCCGGGAATCATCGCAATTCCCTTGTTGCGCCTCTGCAAGTTGCTTCCAAATCGAAAGCTCTCCAATTGGAGGGATCTCATCAGCTTGTTCTACGGACGTCGCACTACTTTCCTCGCCTATGCCGGCGGGATGATCCATTTGGATCGCGCCAACATCAATCGCCGTGCTGAGGGAACCATGTTCGCTCGATTCCCTAGCTGGCGTAATCTCGCCCCAATGTAACGGCGGACTCGCTGGAATCTCCGAGCCTAAAACCTTCTGTGCCAATTCCTGCTTCGCGTTCGACTCGCTGACCGAATTCAAACTCTCACTAGCTTCATCGTCGGCTGTGAGAAATGTCTCTTCACAAACGGACGACTCTTCCGCCGGCGATTTGCTTAGCAGTGACGCAAAACCGCCGACTGCGGGATGCTCAATAGGTTCAAACAGCGCCGGCTCCCTCGATGCGCTTGTAGGTGGCTCTCTCGCCGGCTCGCTATTCGGCATAGCTGGTTCGACTATGGGCAAAACTTCCGTGGTATGCGCCGAACTGGTGGCTGGCAATCTGTTTTCGTGCGCCACAACGAGTTCGTGCCGCAGATCTCCCATCAGACTCATGTGCTCGGCGAGGCGTTCTTCCCATTTGTCCAATTGTCGCCGCAGATCCTGTAACTCCAATTGCCACTCTTGCTGCTGGTTTTTGTCGTCTACACACGACGTTTCCCAGTCGGCTCGCTGCCGATCGAGTTCGGCCAGTTGCTCGTTTACCTCGGCAAGCCGTTGTGCGAGGTCTTGATTGAGTTCCCGTTGGCTACGCAATGAGGCCAGCATCCGCCGGGTGCGGCCACGCGACATGGCGCATGCCGTCTGCAGTTGACGAAATACAACTTCGGTCGCCTCCATTTCGGCCCCGGTGGAATTCTTCGCCACTTCAATACAGGCTTCATCGAGGTCGCTTACCGGGTCCGGGTTTTCTGGAACAGATGCAACTGGAGCCGTGTCGTCTAGACTCGAAATCATATCGACGGATTCCTGTACGGCGTCGATCAAGCCGCCATCGGTTTCGCTGACCGCTGGTGCCGCTTCGAATGCGGTCTCGCCGGTCACCGAATATCCCTCTTCTGCCCACTCCGGATCATCAGGAAATGACTCCCTTACTGGTTGCGGACTCACAAGTTCTAATTCCACGTCGCCGAGTGTCAACAAATCCCCCGCAATTAGGGGAGCATCATCAAACGGCATTCCGTTGAGCTGCGTGTCCTCTGCCCACCGCCGCACTCTAAGCCCTTGCGGGCCGTGCACGATCAAACAATGCAGCGGCTGGACGCCGGGCTGCTCGACGCGCAGATTACACCGCGGGCTTGTTCCGATCATCGTTTTCCCCAGGGGCAGCTCGACAAGTTGTCCATTGGCCCGGACTCTCAACTGCACTGGATGCGAGCCACCTTGGCGTCGTGGAACCGACCCGGCGGATTGACATTCAAGAAGAAGCATCTGTAAACGCCTATCGGGAGTAAATCTGGGGACTATGCTGCGCCAACAGCAGTGGCTCGTCCATTTTGGACGCAGTTTTCTGTTAAAAGCATGTACCTTTCTCCCAGGCAAGCGTCAAAAGCCTTGTGCTGGCAAGTGACCTCACAACCTAAGCCGCATAATCCGAAAACTTCGGCTGGCCCTTTTGCAACGAACCTGCCGATTACCGATAGACGCCCGGCAAAGTAGAACTCTGCGGAAACGCTTCCGTTTTCCTGCGGCAACTACAAAGTGTCTGGCCTGGGGGGAAGTCAGGGGGACGGCGTCTCGCCTATCGGGTCCACCCGCACCTCTCGCCCAAGCCAGCGAAATTCCGGGCAAATTTTCAGTACCAGCTCCCGTTCGCTGGCAAAACTTTCCGGTTGTGCGGGAAGCTAGCGATCCAATGGACTGGACGTGCGTACTATAGTTACGTTGCGGACCACCTGTCGCGGTGACACGCGGTTTCGCCACGCAACTGATCGCGAGTTTTGGCAGGTCGAACGATTCCGAAGTTCGGCTGGCCAAATACAGGGGTGACGGGAACAGAGAAATTGGGGGGCGGTCTCGCAGTAAGCGCTCGTTTGACTGCGATTGGCCGTCGGCCCGCCAGGCAAGGTGTAAAACTCGATGTCAACACGCAAAGATTCAATTTTGAAGATGCGCGACCTATTGGTCACGCGCCGCAACGCGCTCCGTAAGGCTTTGGCCGGCGATTTGAGCTTGCTCAAACAGTCTGCGTGAGCAGACTGGCGGCGACGTGGTGGATGCCGCACTCGATGCCGCCCAGGACGAGATCAGCTCGCAACTCGCCGAAGTGGAAAGCCGCGAATTGGCGAACATTGAGCGGGCCCTCGTGCGCATTAAGAACGGATCCTATGGCGAGTGCGAAGGCTGCGGAAATCGGATTCCGCTCGCCCGCCTGAACGCTCTGCCCTACGCCACGAGCTGTATCGAATGTCAGCGTGCCGCGGAAACGGGCGGGGGCGCCGGTGGTCAAGGGAGCGATTGGAGCCGGGTACTAGACACGGGCTATAGTGACGCCGATGTGTCGTTCAGCGACCTTGAGGCACAGTGAAAATATAGGGCCTGTGTCGAAAGGCCTTTTGCTTCCGTCTCGCTTCAAACAAGCTATAATTAAACCCGGTAGCGACGGTGTCGCTGTCGGGTTTTTATTTTCAATGGAACATAGGCTGCCTCCGCCATGATCCCTTTGAATCGCGTCCAACGCGCGCTCGCTAATTGCGGCATGCCAATTCTCGTCGCGGCGTTGTGTGTTTCATTTCTCGTTACGCCGACCAGCGCGCAGATCGCAAATTTGGCGGTCGCTACGCCACCACCGTCAACCACCAACGGCGGCCCTGTCGCCACGCCATCATCGGATCAGCGCGACGCCGAATACGCTTCGCTCGCTCGCGATGTACAGAGGCTAGATCGCGAACTTAGTATTGTGAAGCGAGTTGTTAAGCTAGTCACTCCCGCCGTCGTGCATATTGAATCGAAGCCGCTGCCCAAGTTTCAAGGGCTGTTGCACGTCGAAGAGGCGGGCTCGGGTGTGATTGTTCAGTTTGGTTCGAACCGCTACGTGCTCACGAATCGGCACGTGATCCGTCACTCTGAGCCGAATAAAATCGAAGTGCACTTATACGATGGACGCGTCGTTCACCCCACGAAGATTTGGAGCGACAGCGAAACTGACGTGGCGGTGCTCGGCATCGACGTCGACAATCTTGTTTCAGCGCGCTTAGGCGATAGCGATTCGCTGGAAATCGGCGATTACGTCCTTGCCGTCGGCAGCCCGTTCGGCCTCAGCCAGAGCGTGACTCGCGGCATCGTGAGCGCCAAAGGCCGACACAATCTCGACCTGGGCGATGACGATCTAAAATGGCAGAACTTCATTCAGACCGATGCCGCGATCAATCCCGGCAATAGCGGCGGTCCGCTCGTCAACCTCCGTGGCGAAATCGTCGGTCTCAACACCGCAATCGCCAGTGCTTCCGGCGGCAACGAAGGCATCGGCTTTTCCATTCCAGTTAATATCGTCTCTCGCATCGCTCGGGCACTGGTCGAGAACCAGCCGATTCCCCGCGGCTTTCTGGGAGTGAAGTTGGATATCAACTTCAATCAGCAGAGGGCTCAGGCGCTGGGCCTAGAAACTTTGGTTGGCACGCGCGTGTCGAAGATCGAGCCCAACTCGCCTGCCGAACGTGCCCACTTGCACGTGAACGATGTTATCCTCGAATACAACGGCGTACGGATCGACGAGGATATTCACCTGATCAGTCTTGTTAAACTAACGGCGATTGGCTGCCACGTCCCGATTACGGTGCTCCGCGATGGGAAACTCATTACAATAGACGTGCAAATCGCCGATGCCGGCGGCCTCAAGGAACCGAAAGAATAGCCATAGTCGCCCGTACACTTGCATTGCGTCGGCAGAGCAATTGCTGGCCGCTTTACGCGGCCCGCGTTAACCTGCTCACGATGCGGTCCGTCACCGCGGCCGTATCCATATCGATGGCCACATCCATGTTGGGCCGGCTTTCTGGGTGACGCCGGCGGTCGAACACCGTGGCTCCGTACGTAAGCGATCCCTCCGTCTCAACGTCTCCGTACATCTGCTCGGTCGTAAACAGTTCCGGCTCCATGCGCTGCCACAACCGCCACGGCATCGTGAAGGTGGATTCCCTCCACGCCCAATTGTTGGCGATACGCTCGGAAACGCGCCCGGCAGGATCTGCCGTAATAACTCCCCGCGTCCGCGAGTCCCCATCGGGAAGCTTTTCCAACAGGTCGAAGCTCAGCATCACGCGGCTGGTGAGGTCAATCGGAATCAGCGTCTTGGTAACCTGTGAATGAAAAACCGTCCGGGCCGCGTCGGCATCGCAGTAGATATTGAATTCGGCAGCCGCCGTCACATTGCCGGGTCCGCCAATCGTGCCGCCGATCATGATCAAATGCCCAATCAGCGTGGCTAAGTCTGGCTGCTGCTGCAGGGCTAAAGCAATGTTCGTGAGCGGCCCGGTCGCCACGATCGTCACATCCCCAGGCGCGGCCCGCACCTCGTCGCAAATCACCTTCACTGATGAATGCTGATGATGCCGCTTGGCCACTGCAAAATGAGCGCCGCACAAACCATCGGCGCCAAACAAATGCCGGCCATCGGCACGAAGAATTTGCTCCGATGAGCGCTGCCCAGCGCGGCCAGCGCGACGGGTCGAGTTGCTCGACAATCGCCTGGACGTTGATCGTCGATTGCTCCGGTGAGACGGCACCACCCGTCGCCGTCACGGCCAGCACTTCCAACGACGGGTCCTCCAGCGCCAAGCACAACGCCACGGCATCGTCGATGCCGGGATCCACGTCGAGGATTATTTTTCTGGCCATCGGATCGTAATCCGTCGAACCGTCGCCCGGTGAAAAGCGTCGTTCCGTCGGGCACGTATTCTACGGTAGTTTCAACAAAACCTCAAGGTACATCGCTTGCGGTTTAGCTACGCCATCTTCCAAATCGTCGTTACAATCAATAGCTCAACCACTATGCCGCAGCCGATTACTACCTTATTGGGTCAAGTCTCTGCCGGAGGAGATCTCTCCATCGAGGAGATGTCCGGCGCGATTGACGCCATCATGCGTGGCGAGTGGTCAGACGACCAGATTGGACTCCTACTGACCGCGCCTGGCTGCCAAGGGTGAAACCGTTGACGAAGTTGCCGGTGCGGCCCTCGCCATGCGCCGCCACATGACCCCCATTCGCTCGCGGCACGCCGAAGTGCTCGATACCTGCGGTACCGGCGGCGGCGATTCGAAGCTGTTCAATGTCAGCACGACCGCCGCGATTGTAGCAGCGGCCGCGGGTGTGCCGGTGGCCAAGCACGGCAACCGCAGCATCACCAGCCGCAGCGGCTCGGCCGACGTGCTCGACGAGCTCGGGGTCAACATCAACGCCACCGTCTCGCAAGTGGAAGCGTGTCTCGACAAGCTCGGCTTGTGTTTCTGCTTCGCGCCGCTCATGCATCCTTCGATGAAGCACGTCGCTGCGGTTCGCAAAAAGCTGGGGATTCGCACGATCTTCAATATTCTCGGTCCCCTCCTGAATCCGGCCCGCGCGTGTTGCCAACTCCTTGGTGCCGGGCGGCCCGAACTGCGACCGCTCCTGGCTGGTGCGATCGCAAAACTGGGCACCAAACGCACGTTGGTCGTTTCGGGCGACGACGGCGTCGGTGACGTCACGCTCACTGGCACCACCAACGTGACTGAGATCGTGGCAGAGGATGAATCGGTCATCGGACCGACTCGCGAGTTCACCTGGCAGCCCGAGGACTTCGGCATCGCCCGTGCGAGCCTGGACGGGCTGAAAGTTGACGGCCCCGCCGAGAGTGCACCCATCATCCGCAAAATTCTTGCCGGCGAGCGCGGTCCGGCTCGCGACATCGTTGTGTTGAACGCTGCCGCAGGTCTTATCGTGGCGGGCAAAACCACCGATCCCAAAACGGCGGCTGCAATGGCAGCCAGTGCGATCGATTGTGGGGCTGCTGCCGACCTGCTCGCTCGGCTTGCCGCCCGGTCTCATGAACCAGCATAGTGCGCAGTAGTAGCAGCCGCAGAGTCGGCCACGTGTTCCTACCTTCTCACCGCTAGCTCGAACTTTGCGGCCACGGTGCGGCGTAATCAATTCGCGTAATCCACACAGCCGAGACAACTATGGAAGTCGTCGTGCGCGCGTCTCGCAGCCCGTTCCTCACCGTCAGCGACGATTCGGACCCAGCTCTCTCGCCTGACCTTGGTTTCGATGTTGAGAACCCGCGGCCTCATCAGGATGCTGTCGTGCGCACCGGCAGTGCTAGTGGCGGTAAGCATATTGCTTGTCGCCGCCGCGAGTCGTGCTGACGAAGCGCCGTCGGAAGTTATGCCGGCCCCGGTGGATTCAGGCGTCGACTCGCCGAGTGAAAATGTCTGGTCGCGGCCGAATGATGACGATCCCGACTCGCTGCCTAAAGACGTGATTCGAATGGACCAGCCGTTCGGCGATCCTCTGCCAGTCGACAGCGATTTCACGTGGCAATGGGCGCCGACTGGACTCATCTATCACTCGTACATGGCAGGCGAACATGAACCACGCATGTCGATGTTTATGTTCAACGACCTCTCCGGCCGCAACTTGTGGGATGCCACGCTCGGCGGTCGTGCCGGTCTGCTCCGCTATGGCAACTGTGACCCTGTGAAACCAGTCGGATATCAACTTGATGTCTATGGTGCCGCCATCGCCCGACTGGATGCGGATCATAAGGAAGACCTCGAAGCTTGCGACTATGTGTTTGGCTTCCCAATCACCTGGGGCGACGCACAATGGCAATGGAAATTCGGCTACGCCCACACCAGCTCGCACATGGGTGATGAATTTGCCATTCGCCATCCCGGTGCGCTGAACAACCGCATCAACTATGTGCGAGACTCGCTCGTGTTGGGCACCTCGTACTATGTAATCCCGGCGTGGCGGCTGTACGGTGAGAGCGGCTGGGCGTTCAACGCCAGCGGCGGCGCCGAACCGTGGGAATTCGAATTCGGCACGGAGCTTTCCCAGCCCTACCCTGCGTCTTGCTGGACACCATTTGTTGCTGTCAATGGCCGGGTGCGCCAAGAACATAATTTCAGCGGCGACTTGACGGTACAGTTCGGCTACCTCCGTCGCGGCATTCTCGACCAAACGTTGCGGCTCGGCGTGCAGTACTACGACGGCAAGAGCAACGAGTTCCAGTTCTACTACAAGAACGAGCAGCAACTCGGCCTCGGCATCTGGTACGACTTCTGATAGCTATTTGCTCTTTCTGTACGCTTCTTTGGCCAGATTGGTTTTCAAAGCGTGCCGCCCTGCTGAGGTATCTTTTTGCGAACAGTGGATTCATGGTCGGGACTCGTTATTTCACGAAACGCGTTTCTTATTGCAAAACTCGGTGAGTCGAAGGGGGCGTGGTTTGGCGCTTTGTCCTTATTCAGCAAGAGTTTGTGTCGTCTCGGGAGACTTGCTACTCGGGGAATATACTTCGGCGGTGCGTTGCAAAATGTTTTTCAGTTTGGCGTCGGGCTAAGGTTCCATGCGGGTGGCGCACAGCGGGAGCGCATCGGCGGCGGGTGCCATGCGTAAGTTGGCCCTCTGTGCCATCGGAGAGTCAGTTTTTGACAGGATTTACAGGATCGATCACATGCATCGCTTGTCCACTCGTGCCATCGGATGCACGCTGTTGGGCACGCCGGCAGCGCGGCCCCAAGCGGTACGACCACGCCCTTCGCGGAGCCTCAGGGCGTGTCACCCATTGTGTATTCGATCACGAGAAAATCGATTGCATGTCGGTTCCGTTTTCTTGGTTGTTATTCATAGGTGAAGGAAAAAAAGAAGGGCGCCCTTCCAAACGTGGATCGAGCGGCCCGACCACCCTGCGGGCGGTGGAGCGCCGACCGATCCCGTCCGTTCGAGTGCGGCTGCCTGGGCGGAGTCCGCGGTTCGGGTCCAGTGTCCTTAGGATCTGGTGTCACCCGCAGCGCCCGTAGGCCGACGTGAGGCGTTCTGAACGAGCACCGCTTTTTAAAGCGATGGTCTAGCGCTAGCCCCGCGCGACCTGTTGACGAACCAACTGGGCAGGCCGTCACTGAACAGACGTTCATTTGACGCGGGCCAATGTATCATAGCGGGTGGAGATTGCTAGCCCTCAGTTTCGGCCACCCTGCTGGAGAGGGGGGGTGGTCGTGAGAGCAGGTGAGCAGTAGACAACGAGAAGGGGAGCTTGGGAGACCGGTGGAGATCGGCATGGAAATGGGACCCACCTGGGCTGAATCGGGGCCCATCTGGTTAGTATGGGGAGCGGCCCGCAAGACCCTTCCAAGGTCTCGCGCGGCCGCCTCCGTTAGTTCACTCATTGGGTTAAGATTAAATTCTCCATTTTGTTGTGCGCGATTTGCGAACGTTTTGCCGGCGGACGGCCGATAGCTACTTGCCCTTGGTGGTCCGCTTCTGTTTCATCGACTCGCGGAAGCGGTAGCTTTCGCCGTTCATCTCAAAGATTTCGCAATGGTGCGTCAGCCGGTCCAAGAGAGCGGCCGTCATCCGCTCCCCCTGAAACACCTGCTGCCATTCGCTGAACGGCAAGTTACTGGTGATCAGCAGACTGGACCGCTCGTAGCGATCGGCGAATACCTGGAACAACAGTTCCGCTCCGCTGCGATTGAACGAGAGGTAACCGAGCTCGTCGCAGATCAAGAGATCGAGCTTGTCGAGCTGCTTTAAGAACCGATCAAGCTGGTACTGCTTCTGCGATTCTTCCAAGCGATTGACCAGCGTGGCAGCCGTGAAGAAGCGGACCCGCTTGCCCAGTCGGCAGGCGGCCAAGCCCAAGGCGATGGCCAGATGCGTTTTTCCCGTTCCCGAACTACCCAACAGACAGCAGTTCTGACGCTGATCAATCCAGCCGCAGCGGGCCAGCTCCAGGATCTTGGGCTTCGAGAGAGCCGGGCACCGCGCTAAAGTCGAATGCGTCGAGGTCCTTCTGAATGGGAAAGCCGGCCTGCTTGATCCGCGCCTGCAAGGCGTTGGCGCTGCGCGTGGCCAGCTCCAACTCCGTCAGTCGCAACAGATAGTCGAGGTAGTCCTGATTGCTGTCGGTCGCCTCCCCGGCGAGCTTGCCATACTCGGCCAGCATCGTCGGCAAGCGTAGCGCCTTGAGGTTCGATCGCAAGAGCGGGGACGTTTCTTTCTGAGCCATGATCTTCTCCTCCGTGAGAAAGTAACGAGTCAAAGCGGTGCAAGTCCGGCAGCGGGACCTGCACCATAGGAATCAGTACGGGCTGCCCATTTGAATTCGCGAATTGCCCGTGGGCTGGGCACATCGCCAGTTGCTCGCAGCGTCCGGCAATGCGCTCGGCCGTGACGACGCCCTCGCCGCGGCAGGCCTGGATGGCGTGCTCAAGCTGCGACGGCAGCCTATCCTGTCGAGAACGGTTGGGTGGAATGTTGAAATACTACGATCGTGAAGCGGCCTGAGCACATAGTCATGTTTAGTCGGCTCAAGCAGTGGTTGACCACCTGGGTGGAGCAGCTACAGCGGCGCGAAATCGCCCGGCTGCGACAGGAAGCAATGGAGCTGAAAGAAGAATTGGAACGGGAAACTGGCAAGCCGATTCAACTGACCACAGAAGAACGGCGCCTGTTGGCAAAGAAGGCCGAGGGAATTGCCCCCCGAGACGCTCAAGTAGATCTCGGTTCTTGACCCCGAAGACTTCACCACAGCCGAGTCCAAGACCGATTCGACCGAGAATCGGTAGCTGAAGGCCGCTCGAATCTCTTAACCATGAGTGTCACGCGTTCGGATTAGTTTGTTGACCACACGCCCACTCCGGCTCCTCTCGTTCATTTCATCGGTTCCTGCCAACGATTTGCATTTCGCATCGTTTTTGTATAGAGCGGTAGCGTTCTAACCGCGGCAGGCATCGGGCCGTCTCCAGGATTTCGTTGAGAATCAGACCGCCAATCGTGTTGGCCAGATGCGAAGCCAACCGATTTCGCGGAGCCAGATCAATCAAGTGGAACTGCTCGCTGGCGCCATGCTGGTGATACAGCTCCATCACCTGCTGCGGCGATGCGGCCCGCCGCGCACAGCCTTGATTGCGCGATAGTTTACGCTTGACCGCAAGTGCCAACAAAGCGCCGACAGCAAACAGGGCGAGCAGGCCCGTGCCTGGTTCAGGTACCACGTTCAACAGCCCGTTGCCGGTAATCAGGTCGGTCGTATGGTCGGCCGATATGTTGCCCGTAGCACCCCAGAGACCATTTACCTGCTTTACGCTGCTAATGAACAAGGAATGAATGTCGTCGATGCCATCATAGTTCAGGTTCAAAGCGCCCGCCTCCAGATAAACGTCCGCGCTATCCGAGAGAATTGGATTCGTGAGGCTCAACACGCCGGAAATCTGCGTCGTGTCTCCGTCCCAGCCGCTTGCTGGATTACTGATAAGGATCGTGGCGGGCCCTTTATCGTGGATAAGTCCCCCAGGTCCCGAAACGATGCCGTCCAGCTCACCGGTAACCGAGGCATTGCCACCTGTAATGATGGCATCCGACTGCAATACGATATCATTGTGAAATTTCACATATTCCGCGCCGGGGCCGCCCTGAAACCGAAGGGCGCCGCCCGGGGCAGCGCCGCCGATCTTGCCCGGCCCGTTCAGATTGAGCACTGCGCCGTTGGCCATACTCCAGTCGTCGGGGGAGCCGGTACCGCTGAAAATCTGCAACTGGCCACCGGTATTGACCGTGATGCCCGTCGATGCCGCCATATTCGTCCTGCCGACGAATCGCAGGGCACCGTTGTTGATGATGTATTGACCCTCGTAGGCTCCTGCGGCGGCGTCCTCCTCCAACTGCATGTTGCCCAACCCCTCTTTGGTGATCGTCCGATCGCTGGTTCCGGTGATCGTGCCCGTATAAACACTGCTGGTGTTCAAGCTGTCGCGGAAGTCGAACGTCATCACCGTATCTGACAAGACGGTATAGTCGCTCTTAACCGTTATCAGCCCGTTTCCGGCGCCAAGCGTTTCCGTGTAGCTGGCCGAGCCTGAATTAGCCTGGAAGGTCAGCGACTGATTGCCGCCGGCGTTGTCCGTGTCGCCGAGCGTGAACCCATTGCTATCAGGCTGAGGTGTTGTTGATGGTGAGATCACTTACCGTCACGGGCGACGTGATTGCGATGGTGAGGGGAATGCTCGGCGATACGCCCGGCCTGGCGATGGTGGCGGTGTCACTGGAACTGTTGGGTATGCCCAATGGAGTCCAATTGTTCGTGTCGTTCCAGTTCGGGTAATTGGCGCTTCCAGGATAAGCCCAATCGTAGTCTGTTCCCTGGGCGTTCTGCACACTCCATATTGCTGCCATACAGATGCCGAGCGATATGATAGTCAGTTGTCGGGCAGAAAAGTGACGCGTCATTAGGACTTCCCTCCGGTTGCTAGATGTCAGATGTGCCAACTTCGGCGTGGCGGACTAGCCATTACGATACGATCTCGGGTTGTCAATCGAACTCGCCGCCCGGCCGCGCCGCCGCTGCCAAACGAACGATTTCAAACTCCAAGTCTGGGTGCGTTGCCAATTTTCTTGGTTTCACACCTTGCCCCGGGTGCCAATCTCTGATCCGTGGCAGACTGAGCCAAACGTCGTTGACGCCAAAAAAGGTCGTCCACCTGGGCTCGCGACCGAGGTCGAGGAAGCCCGTGCGGAGATGAGCTTAGCCGCCTGAAAAAGTCGTCAATTAGGAATTAACTTTCGTGGTGAATCAATCGGCCGAAACGCCACCCTTGAAAAGACCCGCATGTTTAAAGTGTGAACTGTGAATCGGGATAGTCGGGTAGACACTTCTCTGTCGGTCGTGGTTAGCAGCGAACTCGTTTCCTCCTAAGAGTCACAATGGACTCACACCGCGCAAAAAAAAGTCACCACGCAAACGGATGCAAGCTTTGTTCACTAGCCAACCATCCCGGAACAGCAATGCCAAATTTCCTCCTACGACCGATTTCCGACTGCCCTACTTGACGGGCTTATTATGTCATTGCACAATCGATTGTGCAAGAAGTTTTTCAAATTTTTTCGACCGGAGCTGAGCACAACGGCGGTCCGGCCCATAACGCTCGCGGAAGTCACGCAAGCGGCCGGTATTTCCGCCGTCTACCACCACACCCCTCGCGGGTTGGTCAAGCGAATAGGCCGGACGGGTCATCCTGTCCCGCCGTCAGCGATCTCAAGCCCGCCACGCCTCCCGGTTTTCTACCCACCCCCCAGGTCGCTTGAACCGGTCTGGCCGAATCTTCCGCGGCACCGTGGGCGGGCGGCGACTGCCCCGGCGCCGCCGATCATCGTCGCCGTGTCGATTCGTGGGCTGCGAATCTTTGCAACTCGAGTGAAGCGTAATTCTCGTTTGATTGAGTTTTCCAAGGGAGCTCCAGAGCCAATCCGGGCTCAAGCTGGATCATGCATCAGAGCTCATCAGAACTCACTATTTCCTCGCCGTCGCGCGTTCCCATGGCGTTCCACACCAGACGATCGATATCATCGCTGACGAATTGCACGCTGCCGTCAACCATGGCAACATTCACGCCGCCGTTGTGTCGGCTCGAAGCGGTGTGGGCACCGCCATCCTCGTTTACCTGGATCGCCGTCAAGCTGGAGCCGCTTGCGTTCTGGCGCAGCTCTTGGAATTGGGCGGCATGATGTGGTTGTAGCGGGTGGTTGCGTAGTCGCCGCGGACCCAGTTGCGCCCGCCGCAGGGAAATTGATACGACTGTCCCACCTTGTTAGCCAAATACAAATCGTTGCACTTGGTGTAAACCTCCTCGGCCGTTTGTCCGGTACCGTTGATTTTAAACCAATCGCTTTCAATCTCGATCACGTCCGCATCCGAGTCGCCGCGAACCTTTTCGCTGAACATCGCGGTATGCGATGTGCCGTCGATGACCTGCCGCATCTTCACGGCAAGGTTCGTGAGGAAGATGCCATTGTTTTTTTCGCGAAAATCGTGGGCTGATCCACCGGCAGTCGAAGGTACTTCGTAAGTCTCTCCCGTGTCGCCGCCGCCATTGCCACGATAACTGCACCGGCCATAGTTAAGCTGACCGCAGTCGATCGTATTCACACGATCCTCCTCATCGGACGGACAAATAAACAGATCGATCTTCGCTAATCGCGCCGGGTGCAAATCCACGCTTATGTCACTGTCAAAGTCAATCAAATCGTGCAAACTCGCCGACTCAACGTACGGTAGGAGGTGGGCCAGAAAACCCCAGTGCACGATGGTCTTGTTGTCTGCGGTGGTCCCCTGCTGCCGGCCTAATGGAAATTCCTTCTTGGCCGTCTCATAATTCAACGAGGCCACTGCCAACTGACGAAGCTTATTCTTGCATTCGGCCCGCCGCGCCGCCTCGCGGGCGGCCTGGATGGCCGGCAGCAACAACGCGACGAGAATCCCGATAATGGCAATCACCACGAGCAGCTCCACGAGGGTGAACCCCGGTCGCTGCGCGCGTTGCATCGACGATCCTTGTAACATCTCGCTGGTTCCTTAAATACTAAAATACTGACACTCGGCCAAAGTAATTTTCCTGCAAAACGTTTTGCCCAAATGCTGCTTTAGCGTCGGAAGACCATTGCCATCAGTCCGCTCAGAGCGAGCAAGACAAGCAGGCAGGTGCTCGGTTCAGGCACGGCTCGCGTCCGCAACGAGCTGCCGCTGCCCGGCGCCGATTCGCCGAAGTGTTCCCGCCACGTGTTGTAGCCGTCGGGATCACCGCCGTTGCTGTCCGGATCACTGCGCCACAGCACGTAATCGGCGGCGTCGACGCTGCCGTCCTCGTTGTAATCGCCCGCTAGGGTCAGGCCGATCGGGGCGAGCACGAGATCGTTGCCGTTTCCGCCGGTGTATTTCAGTTGATATGGGATGCCACCCAGCGTAATCTCATCCGTCGCCACACCATTGAGCATCGAAAACGTGCCGTTGATCGCGCCGGCTCCCTGGTTGTCAACGAGCGTGAACGACTGACCCGAGGGAGTGAAACCGCCGCCGAGCGTAATGTTCAGCTTCGCGTCGCCCAGCGAGATGATGCCACTGGCCACGAGCTGGTCGTAACTAGTTCCGGCCGCCGCCCCGTTCAAATCGATATTGAGCGAGGATGCACTGTCAAAAGTCACGTCGCCGTATACGGTAAGCCGGCCCGGCAAAGTATCGAGGAAGGGCGGCGCAGAATCGTTCCCAGTGAGGTCGCCGGGGTACATTTCCGCGCCGGTCAGCGTGACGTTCGACGCGTCCGATGGCGTGCCGATGAAACCCGTTCCGCCGATCGCACCGCTGCCGGTCCCAGAGTCGTTGACCACAACGTCACCCGTCCCGACGCCCGAGCCCATGGTGTTGTTAACAGCCAGTGTCCCACCGGAAACGGTGGTCCCACCGGTGTAAGTATTTCCATTCGCCGCCGCCGCGGCAGTCAATTTCAGCACGCCGGCACCGTCTTTATTCAGGCCGCCCGCACCTAGAACTTCGTCGGTCAGAACGCCAGTGACGTCCGACTGTCTTACGAAGATCCGCGAAGTTGTCTGCAGATTGACCGGGTTGTTGAAGGGGCACACGATCCCAAACCCGCCGGTTTGTTCAAACCGCAAGGCGCCTTCCGGATAACGGGCTACTGAGCTAGCGTTTCCAGCGCCGTTGAGTTTCAGCTCAGCGCCTGCACCGAGGCTTATCGTGCTGATGCCATTGCCGAGCTGAAATTGGGCACCGTCCATGACGGTGACGCCGGATGATTTACTGAGCGTGGTGTTCGTGGTACCGGCCCCATTGATCAAACGAATAGTGCCTTCATTGATAACGACGTCACCAAGAAATCCCTCCGACGGACCTAGGGGGTAACCCCACGCCATCTGCAGGCTGCCAAGTCCGTTTTTGGTGAGCGTAATATCAGCGCCGCCGTTAAGCTGGTTGACGATTTCGGTCGACGTATTCCGGTAGGGGTTATGATCCTGGTTGACGATCAGATCGGAGTGGAGAGTGACGGGCAAGTTGAGCCTCATCCGGCTAGCATTGCCTTCGTCATCCGCTGACCCATAAGTCTCCGTCCACACGGCAGGGTCCGTTCCGTTGTCAAAAATGAGCTGTTCGGCACCGGTCTCTCCCACGATGATGGACCCATACAAATTGTTCGTATTCTTGTTGATGAGTGAACCAATGGTCGTGTCCTCGTGGAGATACAACCGAACGTTGCCGCTGGCGAGCGTTGGGTCCGTCGTTATGCGCTGCTGCAGAACCGCCACGTCGCCCGGAGCGTTGGGAATATGGCCTCCTCCGGTGGTCGGCGGATTGGGTCCGATCTCCCCATCGGCCCAACTATTCGTGTCGTTCCAAGGCGCGTTCCCCTGCAGGAAGTCATACTGGACAAACGTCGACGTCGCTGCTTGAGCGAAATGTGCGGTGCAACAGAGCGCCAGAACAAGAAAGATGCGACCGGCCAGTGAAAACTTGAATTGATGACGCGCCATCTTTAGATCTCCCATCTTCCTTCCGCTGGTGCACAGAACGAGTTGACTACCCCATAGCAGCCGCACCCTCGGCCAAACTACTTCGACCTTCTCTCCTTTTCTGCTATCCCCATTCCTAGCTTCCTAGCGCCGGCCGACGACAATGCCGCCTCATCCCGGTCTGCTGGGCAGGAAGCGCCGGTCGAATACCCTCGGCCGATGCATGACCAGCATCGACGCGGGACCACCACCCAGAGGACTTCTGGAAACCTTGTCGGATGAGTTCGTGCCGCCTGTGGTATCCGTCACGAGGAATAACCTTCGTGGTAAACCGATCGGGAAAACGCCACCTGAAGCGGCGGCTTGTTTTACCGAGTGAAATTAGTGATTAGTGATGCGAAAATCGAAAGGTCGTGGTCAACCAGGGTGCCCCCCAACCCCCACGACTACGCCTAGCGAACGCCCTGCGTGACGATCGCAAAATGCTTGTCGATTGGCATATCATAAGGGCACCGAGATGCCAGATTTCATCGAATCCGCACTTGGCGCGGTCATTATGGCATTGCACAATCGATTGTGCAAGCACTTTTTTAGAATTTTCCGTCCGGAGCTGAAATGCCCACTGCACAAGTAACCTTGGAGCATGGGGCCAAAGCGGCCACAGCGATTCCCCGTTGACCGCGTCGCGAGCGCTTTCAGGCAAAGCGCGCCATCTGTTGGTCGATACGCTCGGTTTGATTTGGGGCTTGGTCGTTCACTCCGCCAGCGTACAGGACCGTGACGGCGCGAAACTGGTGCTGGAAATGGTGCAAGGAAAACTGCCGCGGCTGAAACTCATTTGGGCCGACGGTGGTTACGCCGGACAACTGATCGATTGGGTGAAGCAAACCTGTGGCTTGGGTGTTGGAAATCGTCAAACGCGGCGAGAACTCCCAGGGCTTCGAACTCTTGCAGAAACGCTGGATCGTCGAGCGCACTCTCGGCTGGTTTGGCTGGTATCGACGCTTGAGCAAGGACTAAGAAGAACTGACTATCAACAGCGAAGCGATGATCTTAGTCTGCATGATCCACCGTATGCTACGCCACCTCAACCCAGTCGAGTTGGCCTACGGCAGGGAAAAATGACTTTCCAAACACGTTCTTAGAGTTTGAACGGTCTGATGAGTTGCAACCGAAGAAAATTGGCCATGGACAAATAAAGGGGGCGGACGATATTTGGGGGCGTTTCTTGATCCACCCGGCTGTAACACACTGGGGCTCGCTGACCAGCGCTTCGCGTCGGTGCCCGCTCGACCCCCACCTATCCGTCACCCACTATATCGATTTATCGTGCTTGGTCGATGGTGACGTTGTGGTGGTGGTTTGCGGTGCGGCTGACGCCGGCCGGTTCGGTGAGGCCGGCGGGTTGGCCGCGTTCGTGGCGGCCCCACCAGGCGTCGGCTTCTTCGATCGACCACTCGTTTGCATCGGGGCAACGGGCGATGAGGACCGCGAGATCGCGGGCGGTTTGCGGCCGCTTGGCGCGCGATTTTTCCAGGCAGGCGAGAAGTGCTGCTTCGAGTGCGGCGGGGATCGGCAGGCGCGAACGCTCAGAGGGTGGCCTGGGCGGCGTAGCAACGTGTTTCTGGCACAAGTCGACGACGCTGTCGGCTTCGAAGACCGGCGCGCCGGTTAGCAGGAAGTATCCGACCGCACCGACGGCGTAGATGTCGCTGCGGGCATCGACGGAGTTGGGCAGTTGGATGGCTTCGGGCGACATGTAGAGCGGTGTGCCGGTGAGGGAGGCCTGTTGGGTCAGACCCGCTTGCTTCTGCTCGTCGAGCGCTTTGACGAGGCCGAAATCGAGGACTTTCACGACATCGGGCTGGCCGCCGCGGCGGTTGAGCATGATATTTGCCGGCTTGATGTCGCGGTGGACGAGGCCGAGAGAATGGGCTTCGTAGAGCGAACCGCAAACTTGTTGGAGAATGTGGATGACGCGCGGCACCGGTTGCGGACCGTAACGTTCTACCAGCGACTGAAGATCGATGCCGTCCAGATACTCCATCGCATAGTAGAAGACGCCCTCCGGCGTGCGGCCGTAATCGTAGATTGCGACGGTGCTCGGGTTGTTGAGCTGGCTGGTGATTTGCACTTCGCGTTCGAAGCGTTCCAGGGCGGCGGGATTGACTTTGTCGACGTCGAGCATTTTTACGGCCGTGGGCCGGCGGAGCATCGCGTGTTGTGCTTTGTAGACCACGCCCATGCCGCCGGAGCCGAGCTTCTTTTCGAGCTTGTATTGGCCGATTTGCTGGGCCTCGATCGCCGCCTTTTGGGCCTCGCGGCGCGAATGGGCGAGCATGAGCGTGAAGACGAAAATCGCGGCCGCGCTTAGCACCAACAGCGCGAACAAGCCCCAAAAGACCCAGCGAAGTATCGTCAGCGGCCGAAATGCTTCGGCATAGTCGATCTCGGTGATGACGCCAACATTGTCGCCGGGCAGCCACTTCCACGCGCCAACGACCGGGACGCCGCGGTAATCGCGATAGCCCTCGACATTCACGCCGGAGTGACCTGCCACGACCTCGGCCGCGGCAAGGGTGAGGGGGAGGTCGTGCCGGCGGGTGGTTGGGCGGAATCCTTTCGTGATATTGCCGCCGGGATCGCGCACGAGAAGGTACAAAATAGAACGGGAGCCTTCTTGATCGGGCAACAAGCCGAGCAGGATCATATTCTCGTCGAAACGGCTTTCGGAAACCATCAGGCCGTTTTTGTCGATCGCGTAGGTTTCGCCTGATTCACCGAAGCGGCCCAAGTTCATGATCCGGCTGAATTCTCTTTCAGGGTCGATCCGCAAGGCGAGGACGCCGACAACTTGGAAGCTGTCGTCGCGAATGGGTGCTGCCACAAACATCGTCGGCTTGCCCGTTTGCAACCGGCCGCTATCGTCTTTCATCAGGATCATACTATTGAACGGCGGCGCGACGGTTGCCTCCCCGTCCAAGGCACGGCGCAGGAACGACTCGTACTCGGGAAGATCCTTCTGACCGATTAATTCCGGCGTACTGGAGGCGACGATCCGCTTAAGTTTATCAATCACAATGTAGCCGGAGTAATCGTGCGCGGTGAGCGCGGGACCGAGCGACTTATCTAACTTGGTGCGAAGTGCGGTGGTGGCTTCGCTTGGCTTAGTGGTGTCGCCTGGAGATAAATCTAGCAGCGGGTAGATGGTTTGGCGGATGTCGATGTTGTTGGCGAGCGACTCAGCGTTTGACTCTTGCACGTGCGACCAGTTTTCGAGCATGGCCGCTTCCAAGTTTACGAGCGAATCAACTTGCGACCGCAGGTTCTCGCGCATGGTGGTTTCGATAGCGCCACGCACGAAGAAGCCAATCAGCGAAAGGAGCAGCACCGCCAGAATAGGCCAGATCCAGAGTTGCCGCTTGAGGAACACGCCGGTGCGCGAAATCGTCCGGCCGACGCTGGTATGGGCCCAGGTCATGTGGGCGACCGGTTGGTGGTCGCGTTTGGTTGAAGAACGGAGCCAGGCGAGGGGGTTCATGCCTGCAAGACTCTATTTTGGGTGGGGCGCGAAGAGTTCGGGCAAACTTTCAGTATACACACCGGGAATACAGGGTGGTGTGCCTCTGGAGATTTGGGTGGTGTCCTTTTGATGACTGCGCAGCTATTGGGCTGTGGGAGGCCTCTCCGAGACCGATGGCGTGTTACGATTTCAACGCTCCATCGGCGTCAGAGACGCCTCCCACAGGCTCATTTTCTGCGCAGGCCTCAATAATTTGCCTGTTGATTTGGTGGGTGGCTGGGGTCGAAGTTGCCGGCAGCGACTGAGCCCCGGAGTCAACGAACTGTGGGCTCGCTGCGCTCGACCACAGCCACCCATGCGCAAGCAAATTAGGACGCCGTCAGTATTGGCCGCGGGGTAAGGCAAATGCGTATAATGCAGCCGGTTTTGAATTCAGGGATGTAGTCTATCGCCACGGCTCGCAGATTTAACGATGGCCAATCGCAACACACTTGGCGGCGTGATTCACGCTTACCAGAGGTACGACCCGCAGCGGTTCCCGAGCCCGACGAAGCCACCTCCGGATCTGGCATCGGCGGCTCTGGAACACATGCTGATGTTCGGGGAGCACCGCGAGCTGACTGAAGAAGAACTGGCCCGCGCGATTCACCTCGACCCGAGCCAAATTGCCGGATTGGGACCGAGCATCGACGCGCTCATTGCGATGCTAGAAGAACGGAAGCGAAAGATATTGGCCCGCTACGAAACGAAAACGGTCGGCCAGCGGGTCCAGCAGGCGTTTATCGATCAGTCCACCGAAACCAAAGTGCCCAAGAAGTTTCGCCAGGCGTTTTATAGCGCGGTGAAGACGGAGCAGATTCGGGACCTAGAACGGCTTTGGTATGCGGCGGGTGACGACCAGTCACCGTGGGCATGCGCGCTGGTGAATGTGATCGAGCGGTTGGGTGAAAAATATGAGATCGATGAGCTGGCGTCGAAGTACGAATTCACCGGTCACGAATCGATGACCGTGCCGCAGGCGCTCGCGATCAAGGAGGAGCTTGAAAAGATTGATGAGCTGCTGAAGCAGCTCGAAGAAGCGCAAGACGGCTCAGATCGGCATCATCGATATGGATCTGCTCTCTGAGTTCGCGGAACCGGGCGACGTGGATCAACTCAGCGATCTTCAACAGCAAGTTCAAGATTATCTGCGCCAAATCGCGGAGCAGCAGGGGTTGGAACAGAGAGCGGGCAGCTACCGCCTCACACCAAAAGCGATGCGGCTGTTTCAAGGGAAACTATTGGAGCGATTGTTTAGTGAATTGGCGCCGTCGCGTACCGGCCGACACCAGGGGCCGGTTGTGGGAGAGGGCGCCGTCGAGCTGCAAATCACTAAGCCGTATGAGTTTGGAGATTCGATCGCGAACCTGGATATCACAGGCACGTTTCTCAATGCGCTCGTACGCGGCGGGCCGGGTGTGCCGGTGCGGTTTGATGCGAACGACATTCAGGTGCATCGCACCCGCAACACGCCGAAGTGCGCTACGTGTGTGCTGATGGATATGAGCGGCTCGATGCGGTACGACGGACAGTACATCAACGTCAAGCGGATGGGCCTTGCGTTAGAAGGATTGATAAGTTCTGAGTACCCTGGTGACTGGCTGCGGTTCATCGAAGTTTACTCGTTCGCGAAAATTGTTGAGCCGGGGCGGATCGCGAACCTGATGCCGAAGCCGGTCACGATCTACGACCCGGTAATTGCTTTGCGTGCGGATATGAGCCGCGACGACATCAGTGAATATCGCATTCCCCCGCACTTCACGAATTTGCAGCATGGATTGTCGATGGCGCGACGGCTGTTGGCTTCGCAGGAGACGCCGAATCGGCAGATCGTTCTTATTACGGATGGCCTGCCGACGGCCCATTTCGAAGAGCAGATGCTGTACCTTCTATATCCGCCGGACCCGCGGACGGAGGCGGCAACGATGCGCGAAGGGTTGGCTTGTCAGCGCGAAGGTATAACGATCAATCTGTTTTTGCTGCCGAGCTGGTCGCAGACAGAGGAGGACGTACGGTTCGCGTTTCGATTGGCGGAGTCGACCTCGGGTCGGGTCTTCTTTACGGCCGGGCGCGACCTGGATCGGTACGTGGTGTGGGACTATTTGAACCGGCGGCGGGAGCTGGTGAATTAGTCCCTAAGGCCACAGCCGGCTTGGAGTTACCTCTTATATACCCGCCCTATTTTGGGTCGGAGGCCGACGAGTTCCAGCCAAGAAGGCCGTGCAATGTTGCGGACCAGAGCGCTGATGCCCTTTGTGTGGAAAATACCTGGTTTGCTGGTCGTTCCGGTGGGCCGGGTCTCGCTATAATGCCCGCAACGGATGAACACGGCCGGCAGTTTCTACCGGCTTTCCAGGTGCCATGAAGGCTTAGGCCCGCCGTCGGCCGATGACGAAGGAAGGAAAGTCGTCTTGGCCTGGGATTGGCCCGATAGCGACAAGTCCCCCCTGTCCCGATTCCTAGTCTCCACCAGGAGGTTCACCTTGCAGTTTGCAACAATGATCCGTCGCCATCATTGGGCCGTTTCACTTTTAGTCCTGTCGGCTGCGACCGTCTGGGCTGGTCCGCCGAGCGATACACTGCTTCCCAAAACCACGAAGGGCTACTTCTCGGTCGCCCACCCGAAGCAATTCGATGAGCGCTGGGACAAGACTCAGCTCGGCCAGATGCTCAACGACGAAAGTATGCAGGCGTTCGTGACCGATCTGCGGAAGCAAATGCACGATGAATTCGGTGCCGTCGAACTGAAGCTGGGCATCACCTGGGACGATCTTAAGGGCGTTACCGGCGGCGAGCTGAGCCTTGCGATTATTGAGCGTAAAGCGCCCGATGCCGCGATGGCGATGACGATCGACATCACCGGTCACCAGAAGGACGCTGACGGGCTCATTGCGGCGATGAAACAGCGCTTTGCCGCGCGGAATGCGAAAACATCGACGGTACAGGTCGGGGATACCACGCTGCAGGTTTTCACCATGATCGTCGACAAGCCGAGCAACACACAGCGGACGGTATACTTCGTCAAAGACGATGTGCTATGTGTTGTGGATGACCTCGCTGAAGCGGAGGCGATGGTTAAGCGATTTGCCGGCAGTGCGAGCGACAATTTGAAATCCGTTCCCGCGTACATCGCGACGATGGAACGCTGCCACAAGGAAGCTGGCAATCTCGAGCCCGAGGCGCGTTGGTTTATTGAACCGTTCGGCTTCATCTTTGCGACGCGGACGCTGCGCCAAGAGCCGCGCCACCAAACTCAGGATATGGCGAAAATTCTTTACGAGAATGGTTTCGACGCGATCGAGGGCGCGGGCGGATACGTCAATCAGTTGGTGGAAGGACATCTCGAATTCGTGTTGCGGACATCGTTCTATGCGCCACCGGTGAAGGGCAAAGAAAGCGATCCACTACGGTGGAATCTATCGATGCGGATGATGCAATTTCCGAATGGTCCTGCGGTGCAGCCGGAGTCGTGGGTGCCGCGGATGCTGGCTAGCTACAACACGATCAACGTGAATTTGGTAGACGCGTTCGACAACGTCGGACCGTTGGTCGACGCGATTCAAGAGCATGAGGACGCCTGGAAGAACACGTTGGAAGGCTGGACGACCGATCCGTACGGCCCGCAGGTCGACGTCCGCAAGGAGTTTATTGGAAACATGACGAATCGGGTCAGCGTGATCACCAACTACGATACGCCGATCACGCCAGACAGCGAACGGTCGATCTTCGCCATTGAAGCAAAGAATGAGGCGGCATTGGCAAAAACGCTCGAGCGATGGATGAAGAACGAACGCGACGTCAAGCGGCGCGAAATCGGTCCGTACGTAATTTGGGAACGCACTGCGAAGTCGAATGCTGTAGAGGAACCGCAAGTTGAGGTACCGGGCTTTACGACCGTAGGTTCCGGCAGTGGCGGCAGTAAGAAGAGAGAACGCGAGCACGTGATTCCCAACTCAGCCGTTACGGTGGCGCTTGGCCACCTGATGATGGCGTCGGATGTTAAGTATCTGACGGAAATCTTGGGTGGTTTCGCTCAGCGCGAACGGCTTGGGAGCGCCGCCGATTACAAACAAATGGTTGACGTGATGAGCAAGTTGGCGCCTGGCGATCGGAGCGGTTGGGGCTTCGGACGCGGCGACGAAGAAGTTCGACCGATTTTCGAAATGATCCGCGAAAACAAAATGCCGGAATCGAAGTCGATGATGGGCAAGCTGCTGAATAATCTGCTTACGACCGAGGCCGATCGCAAGGCAGGCACTCCGCGCAAACAACGCGTGGACGGATCCAATCTGCCAGAATTCGAGTCGGTCCGGCGCTATTTCGGCCCACATGCGCATGTCGTCCGTAGCGAGAAAGACGGTTGGTTTATTACGGGTGCAGTGTTAAACACCGAAGCGCCGTAAGCAAGTGAGGCATGACGAGTGTTGGGCGGGACGCGATGCGCTTACCGTTAGCTTTGACGACACTTTTCTTGCACGAATGCCGCCAGACGTTCTGGTTCATCGGTACCGATGCGGATGGTGCGACCGTTGTGCAGAGTCAACCGCACGCAGTCGAAACCCCAGAGGTTATAGGTCCGGCCGCGAAGGGGAACCCAATGGATGCCCCAGCCATCTAACCAGTTCGTTTTGTCGCGGGCGATCTCCGCAATGTCAGCGTAGTTGACGCGTTTCCGAAAAATCGGAATCGGCCCAAATCGGATTGCTAACGTATCGCCTTCATCGCGAATATTTAGTTGGCGAAACGAGAACGCCACAACTGCCATTGCAGCTCCGACGGCCAAGAGCATAGACGGCAGAACAGGATCCGAGCCTCGCAGAATAAATCCGATCACTGCCAATGCAATCGCCGGCAGGAGAATCAGCAAATACATCGGCGCTGTTTGCGTGTGGTCGTAATCGTACAACTCGGAGCTGAAACGATTGTATGTTCTGGCACCGATCATTGATTGGCCTCCACGCTCAATTGTACGCAGCCGGCATCGTTAGACGACTGTGATCGCTGTGGCTCGCATTCTTCCCCCGCAGCCGAAATTCGGGCACAAATCTTGTCGCAAAGCGTGTACAATAAAGGCAGCGTTCTCAGTAGTTCAATGCTGAGCTCGCATCCCACCTAACCCACCTTCCACAATCCCTGGTGGCCGCCGTTCCTGCTCCCGTTTCTTTAGCCGAGTCTCTCCATGCAGAGGTTTGTTTTAGCTGCCATAGTGTTCTCGTCGTTGGCCGTCTCCGCGCGCTTGCTCAACCGTTAATCGCTGAAACGCCTGCATTAACACCAGCCGAAGAGGTGGCGAAGTTCCACGTGCCACCCGGCTTTGAAGTTCAGCTCGTGGCCGAGGAGCCCGCAATCCACAAGCCGATGAATATGAAATTCGACGCGCATGGACGGCTGTGGGTGACGCATAGTCTAGAGTACCCATTTCCCGCCAAGAGTGACGAGAAGGCCCGCGATGCGATCAGCATCTTCAGCGATTTCGCGCCGAATGGCAAAGCGCAGAAAGTCGAACGCTTCGCCGAGCATTTGAATATACCGATCGGTGTAGCGCCGCTAAGCGACAAAGAGGCCGTGGTATGGTCGATCCCGAACATTTATCGATTCACCGATACGAACGGCGATGGTGTTGCGGACCAGAAGAAAGTCATGTTCGGCCCGTTCGGCGTCGTCGATACACACGGCGATCAAAACGCGTTCACGCGCTGGATTGACGGCTGGATCTATGCCAACCACGGCTTCAGCAACGACAGCCATATCAAGATCGGCGGCACAGGCCCCGTGGTGCTGCACATGCAGTCGGGCAACACCTACCGATTTCGGCCTGATGGATCGAAGATCGAGCAATACAGTTGGGGGCAGGTAAACCCGTTCGGACTCAGCTTCGATCCGCTTGGGAACTTGTTTTCTGCCGATTGTCACTCTTCGGCAGTGACGATGTTGTTGCGTGAAGGCTACTACTCGAGTTTTGGGAAACCGCATGACGGACTCGGTTTCGCACCGGCAATCACGCACATCGACCATGGAGGCACGGGCATCGCGGGCGTGACCTATAGCACGCTCCCGAACTTTCCGCCGGAGTACCGCGACGTGCTGTTCGTGGGCAATGTGATTACGAATCGGGTGCATTGTGATCGGTTGAAATGGACCGGCTCGACGCCAGTTGTGATCAAGGTCGAGAATTTTTTGACAAGTGACGATCCGTGGTTTCGGCCGGTCGATTTGCAACCGGGGCCGGACGGCGCGCTTTATGTGGCAGATTTTTACAATTGCATCATCGGACATTATGAAGTCCCCTTGACGAACCCGAAGCGAGATCGAACACGCGGTCGGATTTGGCGAGTGGTGTATAAGGGCAAGCCGCCCGAAGCATCGCGAAAAGCACCTATCGAAACGATGCCGGACCTCTATACTTTGGACCCGGCAGGGCTCTTTGCCTTACTGAAGGATCCAAATCTCACAATCAGGGTTTTGGCGACGAACTATCTGATCGATCGCTTTCCCAAAAAAGCCGCCACTATGGCGAGCGAGTTGCTGTCGCGCAATTTGAGCGCGGAGCCTAAAGGCAGCGACATTGCTGGGGCGGAGTTTGCACAGCCTTGCCATGCGGTCTGGATCGTGCAAAGAACAACCGGAATTTCAGAATCTCTGGGCCGTAAACTGCTCGGGCCGCATGTGCCGGCAAACGTCCAAGTTCACGCGGTTAGGGCCTTAGGGGAAACTGCTCAATGGAAGCCATGGCATTTTGAAGTGGTACGAGCTGCGTTGGATAATCCAGACTCATTTGTCCGCCGTGCCGCGGCGGAAGCGCTCTCGAAGCATCCGGCAGTTGATAACCTCTCGCCGCTGTTGGCGGCGTTTAACGCCACCGATAAGCGCGACGCCCAGTTGTATCATGAAATTCGCATTGCTCTACGCGATCAGATTCGAAGCCCAATACTTGCGGGGCGACTGCTGACGCTCAAACTGCCGGCGAAGGAACGAAAACAGTTGGTTGCATTTGCCGCCACGGCGCCGACGGGCCCCGCGGCTTTGCTGATATTCGACGAGGCGTTGCACGGCCGCGTGAACGATGAAGTGCTTATCAAGGCGCTTCCGGCTGCGGCGCATTTTGTGGATGGGGAACGGGTCGATGCGATGGTAACCAACATTGAGAAGCGGTTCCCGGGCAATTCAGGATTGCAAATCTCGCTGCTGCGTGCTTTGGCGGAAGGGCTATCGCAACGTGGCCTGCCGCTTACCAGTCTGCTGCGTTCGAAGTTGACTGGTCTGATCGGAGCGACGTTGGCGGGCGACACGAGTAGCGAATGGTTCGATGTTCCGTTGCCCGGTCGGCAAGCTACGGCGAGCCCATGGCTGCCACAGCAGCGGGCCTATGGCGACGGCAACACGACGAAAATGATCAGTTCGCTGCCTGATGGCGGTGAGCGGTTGGGAGGGATTCTGCACAGCCCGGTCTTCGAGCTGCCTGCGAAGCTGAGCTTTTGGATGTGCGGTCATAATGGACCGCCTAACCTGCCGGACCGAAAGCTCAATTACGTGCGGCTCGTTCTGGAAGACGGGACCGAAGTGGCGCGCAGCTACCCGCCGCGTGATGACATTGCGCATCGATTCCAGTGGGACCTTGCGTCTCACGCTGGGGAACAAGGCCATGTAGAAATCGTGGATGGTATGACGGATCTCGATGGATTTGCCTGGTTAGCAGTCTCACGCTTCGAGCCGGCGATAATCTCGGTGCCGGATCGACCGGTAGGCGAAGCAGGGTCGGTTCAGGCTGATTTGTTGCGGCTGGCCGGGCAGCTAAAACTGACGGGCCTTATGGGCCAAATAGTCGCATCGACGGAGCCGACTAACACGAATCTCATCACTCGTTTGGCGGCAACCGATGCACTCGTAATGCTCGAACCGCAGCGGGCGATTGCGCCGCTCAGTGCCATCTTGTCCGACGCGAGCGTTCCGACATCGGCCCGTGAAGAGGCGGTGCAGCAACTCGCCCGACTCGACCAGCCGAAGGCTCGTGCCGTGCTCTCGGCCCAATTGAAGTCGGTGCCGGAGTCGGTGGCAGTGCTCATCGCGGCGGGTTTAGCCGGCAATCGAGAATCGGCTCAAACACTGCTGAAAGAGATTCGTGAAGGCAGAGCGTCGGCTGAGCTGCTTCGCGAAGCGACCGTGGTCGACCGCCTTAAGGCATCGGGCGTAGCCGACATCGAACAACAAATTAGCAAGCTGACGGCTAATCTTTCACCGGCAGACGATCGCATTGCAAAGCTGATTTCCGAGCGGCGGGCGAAGTTTTTGGATGGCAAGTTCGATCCTGAAGCAGGACGTGCCGTATTTGCTAAAAGCGTTTGCGCGAACTGTCACAAGATTGGCGACGTGGGAAAAAACCTGGGGCCGGCATGGATGGGATCGGTAACCGGGGACTCGATCGGCTACTGGAAGACACGCTGGACCCGAATCGCAACGTGGACCTCTCGTTTCGCACGGTAACGATTGAAACGGAAGGGGGCCAAATCCTCAGCGGCTTCGGCTTGCGCGAAGAGGGGAAAATGCTGGTGTTTAGCGATGCCAACGGACAACAGGCCCGCGTGCCGTTGGCCGAAGTGGCAGAGCGCAAACAATCGGCGTTGTCGCCGATGCCTGGAAACGTCATCGAGCAGATGCCGGAGCGCGACTATGATTCGCTGCTGGCGTACTTGCTCAGTTTGAAGGGCAAGTAGCGGCTTCTCGGGCGTCAACAAATTTCCAATGGCCGGCGGGCATATAGCCCGCCTGATTGAACCGCATAGCGATTCGCCTACTTCAAAGTTACTCGCAGCGTGTTGTGCGTCGGTGCCAAACGGAAAAGACCGACATGCCGATGAGTAGCAAGCAGAGGCTCGCGGGTTCGGGAACAGCTGCACCGTTCGCGAAATCGGATGCGCCCGACCCGATGCTGACCGTCATCCCGAAATGCGAGCGCCAATTGAGGTAGTCTGCTTCATTGCCGTTGTTGTTGCGCCAAAGGACGTAATCAGCGACATCGACCGCGCCATCTTGATTGAAGTCGGCCGACAACAACACGTCGAGTCGGACCGCTGTTGACAGATAATCGACGCGCCAAGCAAGATCGCTAGTAAGCTGCGGAAGCGAGACGTTTGCAAACTGACCTGTGATGCCTTGCGTCGCCGTGAGGATATTAAACGTGTCGCCCAACGTTGGGGCAAAGGGACTACCGCCGGCATCGGCCAAGGAGACGGCAAGATCGCCTTCGAGCTCGACATTGCCAAGCACGTTGATGGTGTCGTAATCGACGCCGGCCGTATCGCCGCCGAGGTCGATGTCGATCATGCCGCCCGCTAAGTGATACAGATCGCCTTGCACGGTGAGGCTGCCCGTGGGATCGAGCGGGCTGCCGGCGACCGACGCAAACCGGGCCCGCATCGACGCACCGACCAGGTGCGTGCTATCCAGCTCCGTGGCCGCATTCCAACCATAGAGGCGGAACTCAACCGGATCCGTCGTGGGATCGGCGTCAGCAAACGCGCCGGTAATCACCTGTTGGTTCGCCGAGCCGGCCGTCGTGAGGTGGGCTTGGGTCAACTCCGCCCCGGATGAAAAACCATCGACGCTCGACAGAACGGCGTAATCGGTGGCCGATGTGCCGGCTTGCCGCCAGAGGGTGAAGCTGACGCTGTCGGGAAACATGGCCAGCCCGGGAATCGCCCGCACGGCAAACGTCAGGTAATCGTCGCCATCGATGGCCGATTGCAGCGTGCTGCCTGTCGAGAACCCGGCGACGTTGAATTCGTTGCCCACGTTGTTGGTCTCGCTTGGCGCGGCGCCTGGCCCGAAGTCGAGGCCGCTCGTCAGCACCACGCTGGCGTCTTGCCGATGGAGGGCCGTCAGGGGTGCCGCGTCCTGGACTCCGGTGAAGTCGAACTCCAGCGTCGGCACCGCTACGAATCGGGCATTGACCGATGCGGCCGTCAGGTGCATGGTGTGTGTCGCATCCGAAGCGCCCAGCCGTAGAGCCGAAATTCGACCGGGCCGGTCAGCCCTTCGACCGCAGGCAAGCTGGCCGTTAACGTATGTTGGTGGCTTGAATCGAAATCAGAATACGCCGTCTGCACGAGAGCCGAGGAGGACGAAAAGCCGTCGATGCTGGAGAGGATCGCAAAGTGGTTGGGCGAGAATACATCGTCTCGCCATAAACGAAAACTGAGGGTAGTCGGAATTATGCCGGCGCCCTCCACTGGCTCGACCGAGAACGTGAGATAATCGCCCGCATCAATGGCGCTCTGCAGACTGGAGGCGGTCTGGCTGGCAACGTTGAACTCATTCCTCACGCTGGTGGGGTTGGTGGGGTTGTGTATGTCCACCCTCACGCCGGGTCCAAAATCCAGGCCGTGCGAAACTTCCGCGTAAGGGCTCGTCGTTGCTGTCTTGAATAGCGGCACGTCGTCTTGAACGCCGGAGAAACTGAAAATGGCTGCGGCGGCAATGCTCGTATTCAAATTGATGGATGGCAGCGCTGGAGGCGGGGCAACAGGCCAAGCCGATGAATCGTCCGCTTTGCCGGGCGACAAGACGCCCTCGTTGTATAAGTCGCCCTCGACGGTGCCTTGCCCGCGCAGCTCGCCACCGCTGCGGACGTTGACCCAGCGGTTTGTAGCCAACGTGCCGTCGCTCAGGTCCACACGGCCGTGATTGCCGATCCGCACTTCGTTGCGCCCGCTAAGCGTGTAGCCAGCGTGAACATCGACCACCTGCAGCGCGGATTGGCCGCGAACTTCCACGCCGAGTGTCGCCACATCGGCACTGACGTGGGCGATGGCCGGCGTGGCGCCGTTGTTCGTGATGGTGGCAGAGCAGTATTCATGCGGTGGACCGACGCCATCCCAATTCGCGGCATCCTGCACGTTGCCGCCGTTGGGGCCTGTCCACGCGCGGTATTGCACAGTGCCGCGCAGTGCACCCTCGGCGATTGCGTCTGCTCGGAGTTCAGCCGCAATCTGGGCGTTTGCCGACACGCCTAGGCCCAGCGGACTCGATTCGCTGGGGTCGCTGATCAAGTTGAAAAGCTCTTCGGAGTCGTCGTTGTAATGGATCAATTTCATTCCGTCTTGGCGAAGGACAGCCCACCTGCCAATACGCGGATCAGTATCTTGCCCGTGGGAGCCCGTATGCTCGAAGACCAGATAATCCCGCGCACGTTGGTGGCCCTCGCCCGTGAGCGTGGGGAGAATCGACGTGCCGTCGATGCCCACCGGCGCCTCGACGCCAGCCACATCGGCGGCAGTGGCCATGAAGTCCGCCAAATCGGTGCGGTAATCGCTCGTCGAGCCCGCTGCAATCGTCCCCGGCCAATATGCTAGCGCCGGCATGTGGATGCCACCTTCGTAGACTTCGAACTTGCCGCCGCGATATACGCCGTTGGCGTCGAAGAAGGCGACCGGGGAATCGTCCTCAACGCTCGGACCGTTATCGGAGGTGATTAGTACAAGCGTGTTGCTCGCGATGCTGTCCGAGTGGTCGCCGTCGCCGTTTGGATCATCCAGCCTGGCCATGAGTGAGCCAATGCTCGTGTCCATCCGTGAGATCATCGCCGCGTAGGCTTTTTCCTTGCTGGTCCACGGTTCGTTGGCGTAGATACCGTATCCACCCGTGGCGTTGGCAATCGCGTCAATATCCCAGTGGGGGATGGTATAATTCATCTGCATGTAAAACGGGTTGCTGTCGCCCGCGTGGTCGGCGACGAACTGTTCGCTCTTCGCGGCGAACAGGTCGTGCGTGTATTCGGGGCTGCCGCCGGGACCGCCGTTGTTGGCCACCGTGGAAACTCCGTACGGCGCACCGGAGTCGTTCTGCCACATCCAATCGTAGAAGTAGTCGTGGGCCGCGCCGTGGTTCAATAGGCCGTAGAACTCGTCGAACCCGTGATTCGTAGGTAAGCTGTCTGGCTGCGTAATCGAGGGCAGAGGGTCGCTACCGGAGAGGCTGCGTACGCCGTCGGCCCCAAAACCCCACTTGCCGAAGATGGCCGAAGTGTAGCCGGCCGGCGCCAACACCTGGGCTGTCATCACATCCTCAGCCCGAAACCCGGTTTCCAGCCCGTCGTTGCCGTCGATACTGGCGTGCCCTGAGTGGAAGCCCGTGAGCAACGTGGCCCGACTCGGCCCGCAGACCGGGCACGCATAAGCGTTCGTGAGCTGCATCCCAGCGCTGGCGATGGCGTCGAGATTCGGCGTAGCGATCTGCGTCTGGCCGTTAAAACCAACGCTGCCGAAGCCCAAATCATCCGCAAAGATGTGGACGATGTTCGGCGCGGAGCTTGAGCGCAAACAGGGAGCGCTGGCAGCACTGCCACCACGCCGCCCAATAACCTACTAACCAAAGGGGCCTCATTCTGTCTCCGTAATTTACACTGCATCTAAGCGCGGAGTGAACGTCTCGCCGTCATCACGCCGCCGAGTGCCAAGCCGGCTGCTGCTAAAATTAACGATGACGGCTCAGGAACATTCGTTAAAGCTGAGGAGTTGGACAATACGGCGTTGTCGGCATTCACGTTACCGCCCAGAAAGACTGCGAGGCGGTTGAATGTAAACGTGCCGTTCAAAGGGAAATTTGTCGACGTGTGCCCGGTCCAGCCAAAGTTTGCCAGATAGGGAAGCGTGGTGACCGAATCGGTACCGCTAATCGAACCGACCATGTCAAGTGCTCCGCCATTACGCGTAAGCTTCATTGTGAAGGTCACCGGTCCGGGATCGGCACCCTGAATCGAACCTCCGTTTGCATCCGGCGTGCCATTATTGATCGACGTCGGACTGACGAATGGGTTGGTCTGTGTGAGACTCTCTTGTTCGCGAGCAAGTCCGCCACCAGCGGCATTGGAATACTCAATGGTGAAGCCAACGTTGGGGAAATCGTCCGCCGTAGGCGTTGCATTCACGGAATCATCTAAAAGAGCAAACCGCAATTGCGTATTGAGAGAGTTAGTGCCGGTAGTTGAGCGGTTGTTCATCGTCAGCGTTGTGCTGGCTTCGACATAGTCGCCATCGTTGGACAGCGAAATGTCGGACAAGGGAGCCATGAGCGTAACATTGTCTCCCGGAGTAAAGCTCGGGTTGCTCGCCGTACCACCAACCGTGGCAGTCCCGTTGTGAACAATCCAGCCGGTGACCGGCAACGTGGCCGCATGGATCAATGATACAGGCACGACCAGCGCCAACGCCGTGAGAGCGGGCCGTATCAAGTGGCAAATCATCTTCATTAGTCAGTCTCCCGCCAGCCCCCTAGGGCCTAAAAAGGGATAACACGTGGATACATCAATGCCAATCACTGATGCTACAAAGCTGCCTCTATCTCAAGTTGTGGTTAACGTGGGGCTCATACTCCATTGTAATTACGGTTGGACTCTTTCCGAGCTTTTGGTTTTTTTCGAGATGCATTTCGTTAAAAAAGGAGTCGGCGGCGACTGCCCCGGCGCCGCCGACAACCGTCCGCTTGTTTTACACACAAGGTAATTGTCCTTGCTTCATTTCGAATAAACTCACGACGCGGGACTTTTCTTCTTTGGGCCACGGTCGGCCTTTGTTGCCATAGGCCACCCGGGCGTTTCCGTGCGGGCGGTGCGGAAGAAATCAGCAAACTTCGCCGCAACGTCCGGATGCTGTGCAGCAACATCGCGGGCTTCACCCACATCAGTCGTTAGATCGTAGAGTTCCATCTTCTTCGTCTTGGGATCGCGAACCGCTTTCCAGTGCTGCCAACGGGCGGACTGGGCGACTACGCCGTTCTTATAAAACTCCCAATAGATGAATCGATTCGACAGTTCCGGCTGCGACTTGCCCTTCAAAGTAGGAGTGATGTCGATGCCGTCGATGTTCGTAGGAGCTTTGCCGCCGCCCAAATCGGCGAAAGCCGGCAGCATATCGGCAAAGTAAACTGGCGCGTTCGTTACTTCACCAGCCGGTACGTGGCCCGGCCAGCGGGCAATCATCGGCTCGCGAATACCACCCTCGGTAACGCCGCCCTTATAGCCGCGTAGCGGACCGTTCGAGTCGAAAAAGTCGGGATCGAAGCCGCCTTCATGGTGGGGGCCGTTATCGGAAGTGAAGATAACGAGCGTATTGTCGTCCAACTTCAGTTCCTTCAGCAGTGCCAAGAGGCGGCCTACATCGCCGTCCAATCGCGTGACCATCGCGGCGTAGCCCTTTTCCGGATCCGGCCAGTCGCGATTCGCGTACTGACCGTAGTCGGGCACTTCCATGCCTTTCTTGCCGGCCTCGTCGTTGGCATGGGGAATCGTGAACGGCAGATACAAAAAGAATGGTTCGTCTTTGTGGTCGCGGACGAACTTGAGCGCGTCGGTCACAAACAGATCGTGGCTATATTCAACCTTCTTCGCCGCGACATTATGCTTGAGCGCCGGATCGTCCGAGATCACGTTGGGAAGTGTGACTTTGGACTCGTTTCGCCAGAGATAATCGGGGTAGTAGTTGTGAGCATGGCCTTGTTTGAGATAGCCAAAGAAATAGTCAAAGCCCTGGTGACGCGGCAAGCCTTGTTGGTTCTTCGTCGGCTCGCCGAGACCCCACTTGCCGATTAGTGCCGTTGTGTAGCCGGCGTTCTTCAGGACACGAGCTACGGTCACATCCTCGGCCCGCAAGGCGGCTGCTGGTTTCGTTGCATGTATGTTGCCGCGGACTCGTGCGCGACCTTGATTGATGCCGGTCATTAGTACGCAACGCGAGGGAGCGCACACAGACGCTCCAGCGTAAGCTTGCGTGAATCGCAGGCCTTCAGCCGCCATTCGATCGATCTGAGGGGTCTTAATCTGCTTTTGGCCGTAGCAGCCTAAGTCGCCGTAGCCGAGGTCGTCGGCCATGATGAAAATGATGTTCGGTTTGTGCCCATAGGAAGGCGATCGGGCCGAACTCGCCTCTCTTCCTATGGTTACAGACGTCACGACGAACGGCAACACGCATAAGAAGACACGAGACATCGCTTTGAGTACCGCACGAAGCGGGATCGAATCCAGATCACGTTTGAGTAGAGTGTGCATCAGAAGCTTTCCCCGACTACATCTTCGCCGTTTCGAGACCCCAGAGCCCACCACACCTGGAGATCGATGCTATCGGAGACGAAATGCGTGCTGCCATCGGCGCAGACCATGTTCACGCCGCCGGGATGGCGGCTCGAAGCGGTGTGAGCCCCGCCAGCTTCATTGATTGAAATCGCGTTGAACCCGCCAGCGTTGCCTTGCGCGGCACAACTAGCTCCATTCGGTGACATGATGTGGTTGTAGCGTGAGGTTCCGTAATCGCCGTGTACCCAATTGCGCCCGCTGCAAGGATATTGATTGGACCCTGTTCCGTTGGTGATGACGGCAGGATTCGTGCAATTTTGGTAAATGTAGTCAACGGTCGACTGCCCCCCAGGAATCCTGAACCAATCGCCGGGAACTTCGACCCGGTACTTGTCGCCATCGCCCAGAACAGCCTCGGAATACATGGCCGTGTGCGATGCGCCATCGGTCACTTGTTTGAGGCTAATGGCTCGATTAGTGACGAACATGCCATTGTTTTCTTCCTCAGTAGTGTATGTCCCATCGGGCAAATTCTTATCCGTTGACTTCCCCGACAGGGAACCGCCATTGCCACGATAATTGGTGCGGCCTACGTTGAGCCAAGTATCGCCAACCGTGCACGTGGGGTCATCCAGACGATCTGCCGTATCACTTGGACAACGGAAGAAGCTGAACTTCTGATATTTCACGTCGTTGTCATCCGTAGCTATCGTGTAATCGTTGAAGTCGATCATTGCAAACTCCTGGGCGGCCTCGATATACGGCAGAATTAGCGCCAAGTGACCCCATTGTGGGATGGTTTGCTTTTGGCCATTGACGATGGCGCTGCCGCGTCGGCGTCCATACGGAAATGCTTTTTTCGCCGTATCATAATTGATAGCAGAGATGCCTAATTGGCGGAGGTTATTTGTGCACTCCGTTCGCCGGGCCGCTTCGCGAGCCGCTTGAATCGCGGGCAACAACAGGGCGATGAGAATGCCAATGATGGCAATCACGACCAGCAGCTCGACAAGTGTAAAGCCTGGTCTGTGGAGGCGATGCCAGGTAAACCGCGATGGCATTTTGGTTAACTCCTAAAAATACCAACCTCTTCCGTCCGGTACACAACTCTCACACAGGTGAGGGTTGCCCGGACAATTACTTATCGGTTCCGTGATGAAGCCAGCAGCGCAAACAGGGCGAGAATCGTTAGTAGGGCCGTAGTTGGCTCGGGTACGGCGGCAGGTTGGGCCAAACTGCCGCTGCCGGACGTATTTCCGAAACGAGCACGCCATTCAACGTAGTCTTGCTGGTCTACGACGCCGGGGTTGTCCACTTCGTTTTGCAGAGGTCCACCGTTCCGCCAAAGCACGTAGTCAGCTGCGTCGACAACGCCGTTGCCGTTGTAATCCCCCGGCACACCGGGTGAGACGAAGGTCGACACTTGCAACAGCCCGGAGCCAGTGATGAGATCGCTTTCGTGATCTGCGCCAGAACCCATCGCACCCCAGGTTCCTGTTTCCTGCGAGGTATCGTCGATAAATAGTGAGTCAATTACGTCGGTCCCGGAGAAATCCAGGTTTAAAAACGTGCCGGTTGCGAGATAAACATCAGAGCCGTCGGCGAGAATGGGATTCGTAATGCTCAAAATACCGGCTCCGCCGACCGTTGTGTCTCCGATGTAGGAATCTCCGGCATTGCTGAGAATGAGCGTGCCGGGGCCGGCGACGGTCAGGCCACCATCTCCCGATACGACGTTGTCCAACTCGGCAGTAACCGAGGCTGGACCCATGGCGATGGTGGCATCCGATTGCAAGACGACAGGATTGTGGAAATACGGGTGATTTGTCCCCGAATCACTACCTTGGCCTTGGAACCGCAATGCACCAGCGCTGGCGCTGCCACTCGCCTTGCCGGTCCCATTCAGATTGAGCACCGCGCCGGAGGCGAGGCTCCAATCGTAAGTTAGGGCCGCATCGTTGGCGTTAAACTGCATCTGGCCACCGGAGTTAATTGTGACACCCGTCGACTGTGAGATATTCGAATTACCAGTGAAGCGGAGGGCACCGTTGTTGATAATGTATTGACCTTGGAAACCCGAACCGTTGTGGCTTTCCAGTTGAAGATTGGCCGCACCTTCCTTGGTAATCGTGCGATCCGTAGCTCCGGTAATGAGGCCTCGGAGAAAACTAGCGCTATTGATGTCGGGACGGTTCTCCTGCGTGATGACCAGATCGGAAAGCAGCGTGATGTCGGGCTTCATGTCAAACCGGCCCCCGTTCATACCACCGGTCTGGGTCCAGGTAGCCGAGCCGGAGGTGGTCTGGAAAGTCAACGTACCGAAAAAATTGTCCAGGACTAAGTTGTTGTTATTGGTGTTATTGGTGTTGTCGACGGTTATCGAGCCGACCGTAGTGTTCTGGTCGACGTTCACAGTGAAGGTGCTGCCAGTGGCTCCGGCTAACAGCGGGCGATTGAAAATGACGGCATCATCGGCCGAGTTTGGTATCCCGGTCGGGCTCCAAAGTGAATCAGTGTGCCAATCTACATAGGTGGCACTAGTCTGGGTCACAAACGTGTACGTTGTTGCCTGCGCGTTTTGTGTCGTTCCCATCGCTACGATGAGGATTCCCAGCGTCGCGATTGCCGGCCGCCAACCTGATAATGAACTGTAAATCGCCATAGTGTGCTAACTCTCAATTGCTGGATGTCAAGTGTGCCAACTTGCGCGTCGCGGATGAGCCTTTTACGAAAGCTCGAGAACGCATGTGTGCATCGTGCTCGGACATGTGCAAAGTTGTGCTTGATCGTTAACGGGTTAAGGAACTTTCAAGAAACTACTTCGAACCCACTGCTATTAGAACGAATACGCACTACCGTCCTCTTCAAGGCTGCCATGACAATCGCTGCGTGCAATGATCAGTTTTTGACCCGATGGTGCGCCGAACGATGTACCAACTTAGGCAAGCGACTTATGTCCTAGCGGAACGGCAGGCAATGCGGCGCTGCCGGTACCGCTCGACGACGAGTGTTTGCCACCTGTAGAGCCTGTCGAAAGGCACGAACCTATTGCGAATCAACCGACCAATGCCCGAGCTTGTTAGTCAGCTCACGACTCTCGTTAAAACTGCGACCGTGGAAGTGAAAACCGAATGAACCGCATCAAGCGCGAACCGCTGCTACCGCCGGGCGATGACAACCGACTTTGCACCCTTTGACCGACGTGTACGATTGCGTGGCGTCGGCTAAGTGGCGCATAATTCTGAGCGTCGGATGAGGCGGCTTTATTGATTTTACGCTTGACTCGGATTATTATGACATTGCACAATCGATTGTGCAAGCGAATTTTTACGAATTTGTGGGCGGACTTCAAGTAATGGCAACGGGGCCAGTCACACTCGAACAGGTGGCCCAAGTGGCGGGCGTTTCCCCGTCCACAGCCTCCCGGGCGCTGGCTGGCAAGGCTCGGCAGTGCCGAATTAGCGAAAAAACGGAGCAGGCCATCCTGCAGGCCGCCCGGGGATTAGGCTTTCAGGCCAGCCACGTGGCGCGATCCCTACGCACTCAGCGAAGCGGCTTAATCGGGCTGTTGGTGCCAGACGCCTCGAACCCGTTCTTCGCGGCTATCGCCCGGAAGGCCACGATCTTTGCGGAGCGGCACGGTCTATCGACGCTGTTGGCCGATAGCCACGATTCGATCGAGCATGAGAAGGATTTATTGACACACCTGCAGTCGCGGCAGGTCGAGGGATTTATCGTTTGCCCGATCGGGGAATCGAGCCCCCACTTGCGCCGGCTGGAGCGGAGCGGCGCGAATGTGGTCGTGGTCGATCGTTGGTTCGAAGACGTTCACCTGACGACAGTCACTTCCGAGAACGAAGGCGGCGCATACGCGGCCACGAGTGCCATGATCGAGAAGAGTCATCGGCACATCGGCTGCTTGCAAGGCCGTCCCGGAACATCGACCAATGATGAGCGACTACAAGGCTTTAAGAGAGCGTTGGAGGCGAACCGGATTGAGACCAACGCTGAGTTGATTCGAGGGGATGACTTTAGCGAAGAGTCGGGTTACCGCTCCACGTGTGAGTTGCTCGATCGGCACCCCGAGGTAACGGCCATTTTTGCACTAAGCAATCAGAATGCACTGGGGCGCTGCGGGCTTTCGGGGAGCGCAAGTTGAGAGTTCCGCATGACGTTTCGCTAGTCACCTTCGATGATGCGCCGTTTGCCGAGTATTTGGCAGCTCCCTTGAGCGTGGTTCGCCAGGACATTGAGACCATCGGCCATCGAGCCGCCGAGCTATTGATCGAGCAGATCCGCACCGGGTGTAAGCCCGACCTACTGATTCATCGGGTGCCCGTGCAGTTGGTCCTACGCGATTCCATCGGACCTCCCAAGACAGACGGTGTTCTAAATGGCAAGAAAAACAGCGATACGGCACCGCCGTGCTAATTTTTGCCCCGACGATAGATACGTCGCCTCGCGGGCGCGCGTGCATCGTTCTAAACTTCGTCGCAATGCGTCGACCCACTAAAAGGCGCCGGATACCGACTCACTGCCATTTCGTGATCCCAGGGCGCTCCAGATTAGGCGATCGATATCGTCACTGACAAAGTGGATGCTTCCGTCGGCACACGCCAGGTTCACGCCGCCGGAATGCCGGCTGGAGGCCGTGGTCGCGCTGCCGTCGTCGTTAATCTCGTTTGCAGTGAGCATGCTACCACTGGCGCTCTGACTGCAACTTCTCGAGTTGGGAGGCACGACGTGATTATAGCGCGACGTTCCATAGTCACCGTGCACCCAGTTTCTTCCACTGCAAGGGTACTGAACGTTCCCGGTGTACGCTGTTGGGTTCGCTATTTTCATACAGTTTTGATAAACGTCCTCCGCCATCTCGCTGTTTCCCGAGATGTACAACCAATCGCTGGGAATCTCAGTCCGTTGACGGTCACCGTCGCCCAGAATCATCTCGCTGTAAAGCGCTGTATGCGACGCACCGTCGGTCACTTGCTTAAGACTGACAGCTTGATTGGTAAGGAACATTCCGTTGTTTTTTTCCCGGTAGTCAACGGCCGCCCCACCTAGCGTGGAAGCGACTTTGACCGCTTTTCCCGGATTAGAACCGCCGTTTCCGCGGTAATTCGTGCGGCCCGCGTTGAGCCACCAATTACCGACGGAACACGTATCGGTATTCATTCGATCTTCATAGTCAGACGGACATCGGAAAAAGCTGATCTTCTGAAGTCGTACGGGACTGGTTTCCGTTTTTATGTTCGGGTCATTGAAGTCCACCAATTCGTACAACTCGGCGGCCTCGACATACGGCAGAATGAGCGCCAAGTGTCCCCATTGCGAGATCTTGTCGCCGTCCGGGGTCAAACCCTTCTGCCGACCCATCGGAAAAGATTGCTTCGCCGACTCGTAATTCAACGCGGCAATGGCCAATTGGCGAAGATTGTTTGTGCATTGCGACCGTCGACCAGCCTCCCGCGCCGCCTGAATGGCCGGCAACAAGAGAGCCACGAGAACACCAATAATGGCGATTACAACTAGCAACTCCACAAGGGTAAAACCGTGTGGCGCTGTTGTTCTGCCGAGCCGGGACGGAGACTGCGCCGCTCGGCTTGCGTCACCTACGTAGCGACCGCGAGAAAGACTCCAACTGGCGATCATGTAACCTAATTCCTCATCCCTGCTACATGCCCCCCGGCCGATATCACGAGCGACCGTTACGCGGTAGGTTCCGCGTTCCTCCAGGGTCCGCGGCCGCCGATAAGACTCAGTGAGACTAACATTCCCACGAGTGCCAGTGTGCCCGGCTCGGGGACCGCCCCCCCCACCAGCGACGAAGTACCACTGCCCGGAATCGATTCGCCAAAGTGTGCCCGCCACGCGTCGTAGCCGTCCGGGTCACCGCCGTAACTTCCTGGATCGCTACGCCAAAGCACGTAGTCAGCGGCATCCACTTTCCCGTCGTTGTTATAATCGCCGACTAGCCCGGCGGTAGTAACCATGAGGTCGACCGAAGTGCCGGCGAGGTTGTTCACGAGGGAGTAGGCAAAGCCGGCAGGCCCGGTTGGTGTTCCCAAGTTGGCAATGTCTCCCATGAGAGTTCCTGCATAGTCGATAAGCGTGTAAGTCCCGGCTGCGAGGCCGCCGGCATCCGTCAAATTCACTGTTCCGCCATTAATCGTCAGTCCGTCGGAGTTGATAACATTGAGTAGATCGCTGGTCACCCCAGGCGATCCGGGGGCACCGAGCTCAAAATCGAGCAACGAGTCAATCTCCAACGTGAGCGATCCGACGTCGAGCGACTCGATACTTGCTCCGGGAGAACCAGGGGCAATGTGGCCGGTTGCGTTGACGGTAACCAAACCGGAAACTGACCCGGTGCCGCCTAGCGTGCCGGCGTTCACATTCACGTTGCCAGTGCCAGTGGCCGACCCGCTGGTGTTGTTAGCCAGAAGGGTACCATCGGTAATAGTCGTGCCACCAGCGTATGTATTGGCATTGGTGAGGGCCAGCGTGCCTGCCAGATTCTTGGTCAGGGCGCTAAACTCAAGCGGGCCGGAGATTACGCCGCTCACTGTGGCGTCGATGAAGAGCGCTGCCGTCGCGTACGGCAATACCCCGTGTGCCGTTATTGAGATCGATTCCATTCTGAAAGTCGATCATGCTGTCGGAATTGTCGGCGGACAAGAGGAGGGAACCACCGTTACCGTCAAGGAATCCTGCGGTGCCCCACGTGACAATGTCGCCACTGCCGCCCAGGTTGACGACGCGATCGCCGCCGTAGGCCGCGAAGCCGCCTTGTCTGGCGATACGTACCTCGCCGTCGCCAGTGCCCAAGGGGCGGGTAAAGGTTGGGTTGTCGATACCCAGCCCCAGGATGTTGTTGCCCGCGCTATTGGAGAACAGCAAATTGCCCGGACCTAAGGCATCGGCGTGGTCGAGTACGACGATCACGCCATCGCGCATCTCTGTGGTCCCCGTGTGACTGCTGTTGTCGGCGGTCAGGCGTACGGTGCCGCCAATCAGGCTACTAGCGGAACCCCAAAAAACCAGGCCCGAGCCGCTCGAGGTAAAGCCGCCGCTGATGATGGTATCCGTGTCGGCCGAACCGTTCGGGATGCGAATGTTCTTATTGCCGCTACTTCCCAGATCGAGTGGATTCACAAAGGTGAGCGTCTTATCCGAACCTGGATGCCCAAGCACCAAAATATTGGGACTGAAGTCGGAGCCGCCCCACGTAACCTGCGCCCCGCTGCCGCCGATGTTCACGACGCGATCTTCGCCAAACGCGGCCCAGCCGCTTTGAACCGCGCGATTTGCATCGGTGTTTTCGGGCATTCGAAATTGATCGTCGCCGGTTCCGATGTCCCGCAGAAAATCGTCGGCTCCCAGGCCAAGCACGGCCGACTCTGTGAAGATGATATTGCTCGCGCCGCCCGAGGCGCCGATGCCACCGGGAATCGCGTTGACATGGTTGAGCCGAACCAGCAGAAAGTCGGCGCTGCTGGCACCCTTGAGATGCGTATCGCCGGAGTACGTATTGTTGCCGTTGAGGTTCACCACAAGGACTTCCAAGTCGGGGCCAGGCCCGACCCGCGTGATATTCAAGCCACCGCTGCCGGAAATCCCCTGCAGGAACTGCAAATCCGTATTGTCCCCCGTGTCGCTCTGTTGCACGACGGTCAGACCGGCGGTGAACGAGACCGGCGCATCGATTACCGTCGCGCCGGTCCCGCCGGTAGCCGTTTTCGAGTTCGTCAACGTCGCCGTGCCGCCGCTGAACGTTAGCGAGCCCGACGTGCCCTCGCTGATCGTTGTGACCGCGTCCCCACTAGCCGGCTTGAGGATATCCAACGAGCCGATTGTGATTGACTCGTTCAGATTCACGGTCAGATGGTCTGTAGCCTCTGGGATTATGGCCGCGGCGCCGCTGGTGTTGGGATACGGCGGGGACGACCAATTCGCATCATTATTCCAATCGGCGGTGCCGCTCGTGGGAATAAACGTTTGCGACCAAGCGTCGCTCACAATGATCGAACCCGCCGTAATAATTGCAAGGACAAAGCACAAACTGGTTCGTGAATAACAGCGATTTAACATATGGCACCTCAATCATTGATGATGTCGATGAAGCGAATTGCCGTCGATTTCGATGGTCGTAGGGCGCAACAGCCAATGCAGCCGAAAACAAACTGTCGATTCTCCGCGATGAACGCCAATCCAGCCTTGTGGACATCAAAAGAACGTCGTCCTACCTGAGCTCTCCATTTGAGTTGAGCACGCCCGCTCGACGACGAGTGTTTGCCACCTGTAGAGCCTGTCGAAAGGCACGAACCTATTGCGAATCAACCGACCAATGCCCGAGCTTGTTAGTCAGCTCACGACTCTCGTTAAAACTGCGACCGTGGAAGTGAAAACCGAATGAACCGCATCAAGCGCGAACCGCTGCTACCGCCGGGCGATGACAACCGACTTTGCACCCTTTGACCGACGTGTACGATTGCGTGGCGTCGGCTAAGTGGCGCATAATTCTGAGCGTCGGATGAGGCGGCTTTATTGATTTTACGCTTGACTCGGATTATTATGACATTGCACAATCGATTGTGCAAGCGAATTTTTACGAATTTGTGGGCGGACTTCAAGTAATGGCAACGGGGCCAGTCACACTCGAACAGGTGGCCCAAGTGGCGGGCGTTTCCCCGTCCACAGCCTCCCGGGCGCTGGCTGGCAAGGCTCGGCAGTGCCGAATTAGCGAAAAAACGGAGCAGGCCATCCTGCAGGCCGCCCGGGGATTAGGCTTTCAGGCCAGCCACGTGGCGCGATCCCTACGCACTCAGCGAAGCGGCTTAATCGGGCTGTTGGTGCCAGACGCCTCGAACCCGTTCTTCGCGGCTATCGCCCGGAAGGCCACGATCTTTGCGGAGCGGCACGGTCTATCGACGCTGTTGGCCGATAGCCACGATTCGATCGAGCATGAGAAGGATTTATTGACACACCTGCAGTCGCGGCAGGTCGAGGGATTTATCGTTTGCCCGATCGGGGAATCGAGCCCCCACTTGCGCCGGCTGGAGCGGAGCGGCGCGAATGTGGTCGTGGTCGATCGTTGGTTCGAAGACGTTCACCTGACGACAGTCACTTCCGAGAACGAAGGCGGCGCATACGCGGCCACGAGTGCCATGATCGAGAAGAGTCATCGGCACATCGGCTGCTTGCAAGGCCGTCCCGGAACATCGACCAATGATGAGCGACTACAAGGCTTTAAGAGAGCGTTGGAGGCGAACCGGATTGAGACCAACGCTGAGTTGATTCGAGGGGATGACTTTAGCGAAGAGTCGGGTTACCGCTCCACGTGTGAGTTGCTCGATCGGCACCCCGAGGTAACGGCCATTTTTGCACTAAGCAATCAGAATGCACTGGGGGCGCTGCGGGCTTTCGGGGAGCGCAAGTTGAGAGTTCCGCATGACGTTTCGCTAGTCACCTTCGATGATGCGCCGTTTGCCGAGTATTTGGCAGCTCCCTTGAGCGTGGTTCGCCAGGACATTGAGACCATCGGCCATCGAGCCGCCGAGCTATTGATCGAGCAGATCCGCACCGGGTGTAAGCCCGACCTACTGATTCATCGGGTGCCCGTGCAGTTGGTCCTACGCGATTCCATCGGACCTCCCAAGACAGACGGTGTTCTAAATGGCAAGAAAAACAGCGATACGGCACCGCCGTGCTAATTTTGCTGGAGCGGTCCAAGACATTGTGACTGGGGCGTCGTTCGCTCGAAATAGAGCGGCGCGCCATTTTTGTCTGCAAACTGTAGCTAGCTGCCTCCATGAGAAATAAACTGTTCGTTTTCGTGTCGCTGATAATACTGGCCATCGCCTCGCCGGTTCAATCCGAGCCCATGCGGCACTTATCGCGGGACGTACTGCTTGATCGAATTCGCGGGGCCTGGGCAGCACAGATGATTGGGGTATCGTACGGTGCGCCCGTTGAATTCAGGTTCTTAGGAAAGATCAATGAAACGGACTTCCATCCGGATAATCTTTCCAACGCCATCGATCAGGACGACCTATATGTGGAAATGACGTTCGCGCACGTCATGGACACGATCGGCCTTGATGCAACCACTCGCGACTACGGCGAAGCGTTCAAAGATTCGAAATACCAACTGTGGCACGCGAATGCTGGTGCGCGTCGCAATTTGAACCGCGGACTTGAGGCGCCGCTTTCGGGCGACCCCAAGTACAACATGCACGCGAATGATATCGACTTTCAAATTGAGGCGGACTTCATCGGCATCATGTGCCCTGGCCTGCCACAGGTATCAAATAAGTACTGCGACCGCGTTGGCCGGGTGATGAATTATGGTGACGGTCTCTACGGCGGCATGTTCGTAGCCGGTATGTACACGGCGGCGTACTTCGAAAGCGATCCGCGAAAAGTTGTCGAAACCGGTTTAGCCTGTATTCCACCTGATTGTCCTTATGCGCAGCTTATTTCCGAGGTGCTCGCGTGGTCGAAGGATGAGCCGGATTGGCGCAAGGTGTGGCAGAAGATCGAAGACAAGTGGGACAAGAACGATGTCTGCCCCGATGGTGTGAATCGCCCGTTCAATATCGATGCAAAATTAAACGGCGGCTACGTCGCGATTGGGCTGCTGTATGGGAACCGCGATTGGCAGCAGACGATGGAGGTCGCAACTCGTTGTGGTCAGGATGCCGACTGCAACCCGTCCACCGCCCTCGGAGTTCTCGGGGCGATGCGTGGCTACGACGAACTGCCTCAACATTACAAGGACGAACTGGCAAAGCTTGCCGACAAGAAATTCAGCTACACCGATTACTCGTTCAACGACATCGTGAAGTCAACCGAAAAGCGTGCTCTCAAGGTCATTCGGCAGGCGGGCGGCATGGTGACCGAACAGGAAGTTACGATCCCCGTCGAGGAGCCGAAGCCGCCAAAGCTCGAATTGGCGAACTTTGGCGTACCGATAAAAGTGTGGCCGGTGCAGGACAAGGCCTGGAAATGGAAGGGAAAATGGACTGACGCGCGAGATCATCACAAGCTCCCTGCGAAGGAGTCCGTCGCGCCGGGCAGCGAGGCATCGCTCACATTTAATGGCACTGGTCTGGCCCTCTCCGGCAATCTATCTGATAATGGGGGACGCGCAGACGTTTATTTGGACGGGAAGAAATGTGACTTGGTGGCCGACGCCTACATCGTGCCGAACACGCACGACGTGGACCTGTGGCGCATCCATGGCTTACCGCCAGGCGAACATATGATTCGGGTCGTCTTGCGTAAGGACGCCGACTCGCGTAGCTCGGGCCATAAGATCATGCTCACGCGGGCGATTGTGTATCTCGCGAAGTTGCCGGGCAATAAAAAGTAGCGCGAAGTCGCCGAAATGAGTGTTTCGCCCGGCTGGGTCGACTAATAAGCTAGTAGTTATACCGTTCCAACGCAACTTTTCAGGCGACTTCCTTTATGGTGCTTGTTGAATCGTATCCCGTAGCGGTGCTGATGTGCATCATTACCATGATCTGTTGGGGATCGTGGGCGAACACACAGAAGCTGGCCAGCAAGGAATGGCGGTTCCAGCTTTTCTATTGGGATTATTGCCTCGGCGTATTGCTGCTGACGCTCATCTTTGCATTCACGCTCGGCAGTATGGGCGAACACGGTCGGAGTTTCATCAATGACCTGCGACAAGCCCACGTGCAATACATTGGGTACGCCTTATTGGGCGGCGTCATTTTCAACATCGCGAACGTTTTGTTAGTCGCCGCCATCGATATTGCGGGAATGGCCGTCGCTTTTCCGATTGGCATTGGACTGGCGTTAGTGGTCGGCGTATTCATGACTTATCTTGTCGATCCAACTGGCAACCGACTTTTGCTGTTTACTGGTGTAGCGTGCGTGGCTGCCGCAATCATACTAGATGCGTTGGCCTATCGGCGGATACCTTCCTCAGGCCAAAAGACAACGGCTAAGGGTATCGTACTATCCGTTCTTTGCGGCGTGCTCATGGGGCAGTTCTTTCAATTTGTGGCAAAAGCAATGCCGCCGCTGGCCCACATCGCCGATACTGAAATGGCCGGCAGGCTAACGCCCTACACGGCGCTCGTGTTTTTTGCGTTGGGGTTGTTCCTATCGAGCTTTGTCGTGAACACACTGGTCATGATTAAACCGTTTGTCGGAGATCCTGTCCCTTTTGGCGACTACTTTACCAAGGGAAGTACTCGACTACATGCAGTAGGAATCGCGGGCGGCATGATTTGGGGTATAGGAATGTCGTTTGCGATTTTAGCTGGTGACACGGCCGGTTACGCCATTTCGTATGGATTAGGCCAGGGTGCGACGATGGTTGCCGCCCTGTGGGGCGTTTTCGTGTGGAAAGAATTTCAGAATGCTGAGGTGGGAACTAATCGCCTGTTAGCGTTCATGTTTGGCCTGTTCGTCATTGGGCTAGCCCTCATCGTGTATGCGAACGCTAAATGATCTATCGCAAGGAGTACGCGCCATGGCGCGAAAAATCGTTGTCGTCGGCAGTTCGAACACCGACATGATCCTCAAGTTGGACCGCATTCCCAAGCCGGGTGAAACGCTGTTGGGAGGTGAGTTCGTGACCGCCGCCGGCGGCAAGGGCGCGAATCAAGCGGTTGCTGCAGCGCAGGCGGGCGGGGCGGTTACGTTGGTGGCCCGCGTTGGCAAAGATATGTTCGGTGAAAAGGCCGTTGCCGGCTTCGTGCAGTGCGGCATTAACGTGGACCATGTGCGGTACGATAAGTGCACCTCGGGGGTAGCGCTGATTTTCGTGGCCAAGGATGGCGAGAACAGTATCGGCGTAGGCGGTGGTGCGAACGCAAAACTCTCGCCGGCCGACGTACGGAAGGCCAAAGCTGCGTTTGCAAACGCGGACGCGGTCATTATGCAATTGGAGACACCACTCGAAACCGTGCAAGCCGCCGCCGATCTAGCACATACAAACGGCGCGCTCGTCATTTTGAACCCGGCGCCGGCGAAAAAGCTACCCGACAAACTGTTGAAAAAGGTTTCGATCCTAACTCCGAACGAAACCGAAGCGGAGCTCTTAACGGGAATCCAAGTTACGAACGAAGCTTCATGCAGCCGCGCCGCGGATGTCCTGCTTGGCAAAGGCGTGAAGACCGTCATCATCACGCTTGGTGCCCGCGGTTCGTTCGTGGCGACGGCCACTTCAACGCAGCTCGTGCCAGGGTTCAAAGTAAAACCGGTGGACACGACCGCGGCAGGAGATACTTTCAACGGCGCGTTGGCCGTGGCGCTCGCGGAAGGGATGCCGATGGCCGATGCTGTACGATTTGCGAACGCCGCCGGTGCGGTCTCCGTGACGCGGATGGGGGCTCAGCCTTCTGCGCCGAAGCGGAAAGACATCGAAAAGCTTCTGAGCTGTAAAAAACCTTCAGCCGCGAGCCGTGGTATGGCCCATCGCCTCCAAGGCCCGCATACGAACGGCCAAGCTCGTCGGCGGGTGAGTGTTTCTCGCAGCCGGTAGAGCGACGGCATCTAAGTAATCTGGACGGCGGCCCGCCGTCCCGGCCGGGGTCGAAGACGACCTGGCTCGCATTAGCGCGTTCTTTCTCAAGGCAATACCCATTAATTTGCCGCAAATCTGCGGAACGAATCCGTGCTTGCCATGTTGCGCCCCGCCCCCTAAACTGCTGCCCCGCGGTACCGCTCCATCATTGGGGAGCAGGTGCTAGCATTGTGTCTGAAGGCGTGCAAGCTGAGACCGACCATGAAGTATTTCGCGAGGGCGTTGCGACAAGCATGGCGATATTGGCCGGCGCTGTTGATCGCAATTTTCTGTTCGCTAGGCGTGGCGGCGTTGTGGGGAGCAAACATTGCCGCGCTGTTTCCGATCATCGAAACGACACTCAACGGTGAGTCGCTGCAGGAGTGGAATCAAAAGCGCTTGGAATCAGCCAAGCGTAATTTGGCTGCCCACGAGGACGCGGTTAAGAAGCTTGAGAAAAGACTCGCAGTGATCTCCGATCCGACGAGGCAGCACGAGATCGGATTTCAACTCAATGTGCTGAAAACGCATATCAAAATGGATGGAGCGAGCGTTTATTCGGCGCAGCGAGTGCAGCCCTTTCTAGTGCGGTTCATGCCGTCGAAGCCGTTTGCGACAGTGACGCTCATCGCGCTCATGGTCGCAGCCGCCACGGCCCTAAAGCAGCTACTCATGCTGACGGACACGATGCTGGTTTCGTACGTGTCGCAGAGCATCGTGCGCGAGATTCGCGGTCGCCTATTTGACAAAGCCCTATCGCTCGACCGGCCGACGTTCGATGCGCTGGGCATCAGCGGTTTTACGGCCCAAATCGCCCATACGGCCGACATGCTGGCCAACGGAATCACGAGTTTCTATGGCGGTGCTGTCACGGAACCGTTGCGCATTTTAGCCTGCTTGTGCGGAGCTTGGATGATCTCCTGGCGGCTCACGCTCGCCTCGCTGATTTTCGCGCCAGTCGCAGGCTTTCTGATTGTGTTTCTTAATCGGCGCATCCGGGGACTCTGTCTCAGCGCGCTCGGTCGCTCAATGAATTTTCACCACGTCATGCTCGAGGTCTTCAACTCGCTGCTGACGGTGCAGGCCAACACGATGGAAGACTTCGAGCGCCAGCGTTTTCACGAATCGACCGGTAGCATTCGTCGGATTGCGATGAAGGCGGCGTTCTTTAATGGGCTAAGCAGTCCCGTCACCGAGCTGCTTGGAATGGGCATCTTGTGTACCGGCGTGGTTGTTTCGGGTTACCTCGTGATTAATCACGAAACCCATATTCTCGGTATCCGCATGTCCAACAGGCCGTTGAGTATTACGCAGGTGACGGTATTTTTCGCGATGTTGGTCGGCGCATCGGACCCGTTACGGAAGCTTTCGACCGTTGTCACCGGTCTGAACAACGGCATGGCGGCGGCCGGGTTGCTCTATCCCATCCTTGAGACAGAATCCCAATTAGTGGAACCGGAGTGCCCAAAGCCATTGCCTAAGCCGCATGAGCGGATTGAATTTCGCGATATCACATTCAGTTACGACGGCCTGCAGGAAGTGCTGCAGAATGTCAATCTTTCGATCGCGCGGGGCGACCACTTAGCGATTGTAGGCCCGAATGGCGGCGGTAAGAGCACGATCATCAACCTGCTGTGCCGGTTCTATGATCCCCAGCAAGGTGATGTGTTGATCGACGGCATCTCGCTGCGCGATGTGGCCATCAAAGACTTGCGAAGCCGCATCGCATTGGTCACTCAGCAGACGGAGATGTTCAATGAATCGATTCTGCACAACATTCGCTACGGACGTTGGGATGCCACCGACGAGGAAGTGGTAGCAGCCGCTCGGCTCGCTCGGGCGGACGGGTTCATTTCGAACTTTCCCGAAGCGTACCAGACGCGTGTCGGCCCGAACGGGCACCGTCTAAGCGGTGGCCAACGACAGCGGATCGCGTTGGCCCGCGCTTTTCTGCGAAACGCGGAGATTCTCATTCTCGACGAAGCGACGAGCCAGATCGACGTCGAAAGTGAGAAGCTGATTCACGACGCTCTCACAGAGTATGGCCAAGGCCGCACGCTAATCATGATCACCCATCGCGAGAGCACGCTTGCGCTCGCAACCCGCATCGTGCGTGTTGATCGTGGGAAGCTCGAGCACATGCCGATCGCGCTAAAAGTAGCCTAGAGAAGGGCCGCCTTGCGTGCGGTTCAGCTTCAGACCGAGGAGGAAAGTCGGGCTATCGCTTTTTGGGATTTCGGATCAATTGCATTGACAGCGGGCAGATTAGTGACAATTACCTGCCAACAGTTGCGTTCGGATAAGCCTCAAACTATTCCTCCGTTCCAGCAGCACAGCGGCCTTACCCACCCCGTTAGCCACAGGATTTTGGGGGCAGGCTAACCTCACGCGGCTCTCTTCCACTTTTCTTTGAGATTCCGGTAGGACCGAATTACCTTACCGACTGGCGTGTGGTAGATGCTTTTCAATTCATCCGACAGAGCGTCGATTTGAGTCACTTGACGATACAATTCCGCCTGTTGTTCAGTAATTTGGGTGCGCTGGCGATCCAGTTCCAACCGTTGTTCAGTAATTTGGGCGAGCCAGCGATCCAATTCCAACTGTTGTTCAGTAATTTGGGTTAACCGGCGATCCAATTCCGACTGTTGTTCAGTGATTTGTGCCGACCGGAGATCCAGTTCTTGCGCGTTTTCAGCGTGAAGACGTTGATTCTGCTGTACGAGTAGCCAGAGATAGTCGACCTTTTGCTGAGAAGATTTTGCACTGTCGTGAAATCGCACAAGCATCCGTTCCGTCAGCTCTGGAGCAATTGAAGATAAGAAGATCTGCACCAAACTGTGTTTCACCGGCCAATTCATCGGCTCCGGGAGGTTTTTGGTCATTTGAACCAAGGACGCCAATTGCTGTGATGCCGACGAATCGACTTCGAACCCGTCGCTTGGCAAGTCGGCTTCTTGATTGAGCCGTTGATATAACTTGAGCAGTCCGGGCGATATCCTGGGCAGCACGACGTCCAAATCAGCCGAAAACGATGTCTTTTGCAGCTCGTTTCCATGGTAGATCTGAGCGAATGCTTCCGGACCGGGAACCGAGTCGATCTGCAGCTTTTTGCGAAGCATCTCAGAGAATTTGGATGGGTGTTGGATCACACCGCCGATATGAACCAGTAGGCAGCGGTCTGGGTGTTGAACGCAAAACGCTTGGATGTTCGAGTTGTACACTTGCCAGGCCTGCAATCCGTCTAGTGGTGACGGATTTGCATCGAATTCACCTCGCCGAAGCAGCGACAACAACACCTCGACCGGATGCCTGTAAACGAACAGGAAACACGCGTCGGGCAATAGTTGGTGCCAGAAGGAGAGGAACAGTGAGGTTCGTGGATCTTTCCAGCCCCAAAGAGGTCGGTGGGACCTTTCGGCAAGCAATTGGCACGCTCGCTCCACCTCCGGGCCAGTCGGCTGGAATGTGAAATTGCTATCGACGTGAAGATAGGTCTGACCACGTTGATGTAAGAGGTGTTCGTGGAACTCGTAAAAGTCTACATCTTCGAAGTAACCCCGTGGGTTCGCGGAATTTGCGGCAATCAACTTTTCGCCGATGCAGACTCCTGCCTTTTGCAACAGGCTGCTGATCAACGATGTCCCAGAACGATGCATGCCTGTGATAATTATTGTGCGTGACATAAGTTGCGATCATGTGACGCTGCACCATACGAGCAGCCTAGATTCCCGATGGTCCGAGTCTCGGTCGTGAAACTGCGGCGTATGGCCGCGTCGCCAGGTTACTCGGCTTGGTTTTCACACTGCTGTCCCTCGGCGTTGACAGCGAACCAAGTCTGAACACAAAAATATCCGTCATGCCGCTTGCTTATCGCCGCGCGAATTCGGCCGTCGCCACCGTTTCAGTCCAAGCTGATACAAAGGCTTCAATAAACGCCCCTTGAGTTTGTCTATTTCGGCCTGCTGTTGATCAATCAGCTCCTGCTGAAGAAACAATGGATGGAATGGCGAGTACCTACCGTACTTCTTGCGATAGTTGAAGCACTCATCTGTTTGGGCGACTTGATCAAGAATTTGTGCGAACTTTTCCGCATACAAATCCATCGAGTACGCCTGAGCAGTGCGATGCGCGTTTTCACCGGCTCTTACCAATGTCGCTTGATCGTTGGATAGCCGCGATATCACTTCGGCCATTGCGGCCATGTCGCCGACCGGCACGACGAAGCCGTTATTTGAGGAATGTATGACGCCTGCAATTCCGCTGCTGGCTGCGGTAACCACCGGGACCGCGCCGTGGGCCATCGCCTCGAGCATGCTTACGCTCGTCCCTTCGAAGTCGGACACTTGAACGAAAATGTCGTGGTTAAGCCATTTGGCGGCCATTTCGGCGTGAGGAACCCGCGGATGAAAGAACACATCGGCGGCCGGAATGCGGGTCTTCATCACTTGCTGCAGCGGTTCAAATTCGTCCCCTTGCCCCACAATATCGAATACGAACGGTACTTTTGACCGCCGCAAATGCTCGACAAGCGGGATAAAGTCCCACACGCGTTTTTGAGGCTGGGTCACGCGGCCGGCGTAGATGATTCGTAGCGGCTTGGTTCGATAGTTTCGGTGCAGTGCCGCTGGGACACAAACTCCGTATGGCAGAGTTGTGATATCCGGCGCACGGCACGCGACATACTGCTTCAATCGCTCGTCACACTCGCGGCTGACCGCGATGTATTTCGAAATCAAGGGCTCATACCAACTGAGCGGTCGGTAATACTGATTATCACTATCGGCATGGCACATGCCGACGCAGCGCACACCAGGCTCAAAAGCCGTTAGAAATAACGACCACACATAGTTCGGAATAACGATTGCGGGCGACATTTGGCGGATGACATGATGCGCCTCTTGTAGTGTTCGGACGGAGATGTCCGCGTCATCGGACGTTTCGGGACCGACGTACAGGGTTTGCACGTCGTAGCGCGGGTGATTGGCTAACGCGGATCGCAATTGATCGGCCCAACTCGTGACGCCGCTCAAGCAGTTTGTACCCGCGAGAATTACTGGCAATCTGCGACTCACGCTGCCATCACCTTTCCGACTCGGCGTTGAAATTTCAACAATCGCAATCCGGCAAATGTGATGCTCTCGCCGTTCTGGTATAGAACCGTTGGTTCCACAGACATCAATCCACAATCGGTAAGCTCTTCGGAAGCGGCGACAAGTTCGTCAATTGCCCGTCTAACATCCGGCAGATTTGCGTCGTGAAACAACAAATAAGCGCTGTCGGCGAGATACGGAAGGACGCCGGAAACATCGCGTCGCACCGCATCGTACGTGTGGTTCGCGTCGATCAATGCGAAGTCGAACGGAACGTTCACCTGCTTGGCGACTTCAGAGAGAACGTCCGGAGATCGACCTTCAAACATCCGGCAACGATTGCTTAACTGCGACCAAAGAGCAGCTTCAACCTTCGGATTCGGATCCACACAGGCGAGTTGTCCGAAGCCCGTGTCATCCATTGCTCCACAGATGATGGCCGACGAGCCGCCCCGAAACGTGCCGATTTCCAGGCAGTTGCGCGGCTGCATTCCGAAAATCAAACTGTACAACGCCACCCGCTCGGGCATCCGCATTTCGGCCGGCGAAGTGTACACAGAATTGAAGCCGTTAAGGGGACGGATATTGTTGAGCTTGGCTTGATCTTGAGTTTGTCCGCACGACGCTAATACTTCACCAGTCGAAAAGCTGACTTCCCGTTGTCCGCCGGGCGACAGAGCATTGACGGCTTGAGTATGCGAAGGGGAAGGGGAAGGCTGCGAGCTGGGTCGGGTCGCGACGCATTCCAATTCGCGGTAGACTGCCTCGATGAGGTCCACCGTTGCCGAATTGAGATCGAACTGCCTCCCAAATGTGGAGCGGAGAATTTTATATAGCATCCGCCTCAACCGTTGCCAGGTGCCGGTCACGGGCTTCGACCGAAGCTCGTTCTGCATTTGGCGAATTTGCATGATTCGCCCGCTGATGGAATTGTCGGCGGGATTCGACGCGCAGGTTCGCGAGTATTGAAATGTCATGATTGCAATGCAACCTCGTCTTGGATCTTAGGGATCTGGGGGATGACGAGTGGGCGCCAGCCACTCTTTGAAGTCGCAGCTGCCGGGACGCCGCGAGTTGAGGCCGCAGAATGTATATATTCCAATGGCACGGATGTGAATATCACTATTCACGTTTTGCGTACTTTTCCAGAACCCGTTTCAGCGAGAAGCGACGAAAATAGCCGGGTTCAATACTGTGGGTTTAGGCGGAAAACCCAACTTGCAATTAGCATCACACGATGACCGATGGCCCGAAGTGCTGGCATTCGAGTGTCTCATTAAAAATCGGCGAAATTTTCGCTACTCCTGGCCGTTACGGAGATCGCTGGATTAGGTGTTTCCTATTGTTCCCGCCCTCGATTCTCCGCTACACTCCGACCGACCCATGTGACTCTGGCTGCGACCGCGAGGGGCAATTCGATGCTGGCGGCGCCTTGGCTGGTAATGCGTGCTGTATGCCACTAGAGCTTGAACTCTCGGTAATTCTCACGACCTACCAGCGTCCTGCGCACTTAGAACGATCACTTCGCTCCCTCGCGTCGCAGCGAGGAGTCGCCGGGAAATTCGAAGTCGTTGTGGCCGATGACGGTTCAAAAGACGGCACCGAGGCGATCGTACGCAACTTCGGGCGTTCGGTAGATTTTCCCGTTAAATGGGTTACTCACCCGCATCGCGGATTTCGCGTTGCCCTATGCCGCAACGATGGTGCGCGAGCGAGCAGTGCGCAGTACTTCTTATTTAGCGATAGTGATTGCCTATTTCCACCGGATCACCTGCGAAAGCATCTCTTGGCGCGACGGCCGGGAATAATTCGTGCCGGCGATTGCTTGCGGTTGGATCAACGGGCCACCGAGCGGATTGATCTCGCGGCTATTGATTCTGGGGCGTATCACGCGTGGGCGTCCCGCAACGAACGTCAGCGATTGTTCCGAAAGCGGTTCAAAGACCATTATTATCAGTTGATTCGCCATCCTACCAAGCCGAAGCTGACCGGTTACAACATCGGTATCTCGCGCGAGGATCTCGAAGCGATCAACGGCTTTGATGAAAGCTTTATCGGCTGGGGGTGCGAAGACGACGACTTGGCATATCGCCTGCGTCGGGCGGGCCGCCGCATCGTGTCCGTGCTTGGCTACACGCATGGCTACCACATGTGGCACCGGACGGAGCCGTCTCGGCCGGTCAAATGGAACGACGGTCCGAATGTCGGCCGATTAAATTTGATCGAGCGCCCGATTCAATGTGCGCACGGCCTTGTCTGTACAGCCGATGATAGAGGGAACCCTTCGAGCGTCGAGTTAGGCGAAGCATGCCGCCGCACGTTGAGACCGACGCGGCGTGCGGCCTGAGGCGTTGTTCCACCGAGCAAGCGATGCGAATTGCCTTTTTCTCAACGATGGGGGGACTTCCGTGGGGCGGCAGTGAAGAGCTGTGGAGCCGCGCCGCCGGTGTGCTGCTCGACCGCGGACACGAAGTGGCGTTCAACTGCCTTAGCTGGCCAACCGCAGCGCCTCCGCTGCAACGGTTGATCGATCGCGGCGCGACAGCCTTACTTTCGCTCGCGGCGACGCATGGGCCGCACGCTGCGCCGAACCCTACAAAAACTGCGGCTCACCCGGTTGCGATATATGCACTGGTTGCAGAAATGCCGGCCGGATTTCGTGACGATTTCTTTCTCCTGTCACACGGACGATCCGCAAATTGCCACGACGTGCCGCGCATTGGGCGTTCCTTACGCGATCATCCTTCAGGCAGCAGGACCGCACAATTGGATGGATTCGCGCATCCTCGACGCCTATCGCGCGGCTTACGCAGATGCGAACCGATGCTTTTTTGTTTCCACGGAGAATCGTGAAGTTATCGAATCGAATCTGGCAATTGAGTTGCCGCGGCTGGAGGTGGTCGATAACCCATTTACGGTGCGCTTGACGCTGCGCCAAGTTGGGCGGCGACAACGCCTAACTGGAAGCTGGCCTGCGTCGCTCGCATTCATTACGTGACGAAAAGCCAGGACTTGATCATTCGCGTGATGCGGATGCCCAAGTGGCGCGCGCGTCCGCTCCAAATTACGCTCTGGGGTAATGATAATGGCAATTTGAATCAGTTCCGCCGTGCGCTGGATAATTACGGTTTGCAACAGCAAGTTAGCTACGGCGGCGTATCCAACAACATCGAGCAACTATGGTCGGAACACCATGGTTTGTTGTTGCCTTCGCGAGCCGAAGGCAATGCGTTGTCGCTCGTGGAAGCGATGATGTGTGGCCGGATGCCCATCACTACCGACGTGGGACGTGCACGTGAGTTGATCGACGATAATGAAAGCGGATTTATCGCGCCCGCGGCAACGGCAGCTCTGCTAGACGAAGTGCTGGAGCGGGCATGGAAGCGGCGCGATGATTGGCAGGCGATGGGCCAGCGAGCCGCTCACGCCATTCGAACTCGTCACAGTCTTCGCCCCGCCGAGGACTTTGCCGACCGCATTCTGGAAGCGGCGGAAGATCGAACCGCCATTAAACGTCTAGCCGCTTAAAACGGCATCTTGTTCTATCACGGCCGCGCTGGGTGCCTGGGGTCGAGCCCCCAGTTGCCTACAACTGTTGAAGGCTCGGCCGATTCCCCCAACGTAACCGGCCGCACATCTGCTACGGCCGTTCTCTTCGGCATCGTAAACGTCGCCGGTGTTGTTTTTCAGCATCATCTCTACACGCCTCGCGACCGGTAATTAGCGTGGAAATCAGGGGCACCATTCTCAATCGCGCCCCCTGTTGTTCGTGCTGCAGTTTGTAGCCCACTTTCTACTTCTTTTTATTTCCTGTAGAAGAGGCGATCCCGATGACGTTTTTCCGATTTGCTCCCTTAAGCCGCCCACTCGCATCCACGTGTATCAAGTGCTTTGCGCTTCTTGCGATCGTCTTCGTCGAGACTGACATTGTTCGTGCGATCGACGTCTCCATCGGCGCGCCGCAAGTCATCTACACTAAAAAACAACGGTCATCCGGCGGGGGCAAAAGTTGGCCAGACGGAAATCTCGGCGTGGTCTCCAACGGCGACGGCACCTACGACTTCTATGCGGCCAACAGCTCGAAGCCTCTCATGACCACAGGCACGCTGACCAATCCCGGTGGGTCGAAGCAAAAGGTATCGATTGTCGATATACCGAAGAAGGCATTCGATTATGTTGCGGGTGGACCCGTTTACGCAGATCCTTATAGCGGTGCACGCCTCATGGTCTATCACGCCGAAGTGCAGGGAAAGAGCTCCAAGAATTTTTACAGCGTCTTGGGGCTGGCGCTTTCGACGGACCCCAGCGGGCAAACTTTTCACGACCTTGGCACGATCATTACTCCCAATTCGCCCGGAAACGGAACGGATGTTGGCGGCGGATCGTTTGCAATCGTCAACGGCTACTTCAATGTGTACTACAAAGACTGGCTCCCGAACGGACACACGAGCGAGGTGGCCGTCGCGCGAGCCCCTCTGTTGGACCTGTTGAACAACTCTCTGGCTGGTCGGTCCACCTCCTTCACCAAGTATTACAACGGCGGATGGACACAGCCCGGACTTGGCGGACTGTCGTCGCACCTCGAACTTCCGAACACGGCGAATGCGTGGCTCGGCGTATCGTACAACGACTACCTGGGCCAACTCGTGATGGTCGGCTCGCAATGGACGGCTGACGGCGGCGATCTGTACATGACCACATCGTCCGATGGAGTGAATTCGGCGCCACGCCAGCCGGTAGCGGTTGACCCCGGCGAGCAATTCTACCCCACCATCATTGGCACCGGCGCCGATCCGATGCACTCCGGCCAATCGTTCTACGTGTATTACACCGACAGCCAGAAAGGCGCCTGGAGCCGTTGGAAGGATGCCGAACTACGTCGCCGCGAGATCACCATCAACTCACCAAGCGGCATTGGCTCGCTTTCCAGCTCCCCGACCCTCACGGCCGACTGGGTTGAACTTGGAGGCTATCAGTCCGATTTTCAGGGCGGCATCCGGCGAAGGGTTGGACGTACGCATGGGACCCGAAGGGAAAGGTTGGCAAATCCTCGGCTTACGTTCCCCTGTTATGGAGCGAGTCGGAACAAGCCTACAACACCACGGGTAGCGCAACGCCGGTCCCGGATAAGAAAAGCCACCACGACGATTACTTGTCGCTCACGGCCGATGGCGGCCACCCGGGCAATAAGAAGTATATGCCAATGGCCGGCTATACGATTCAGGCGGAAGATGGCGCAGGCTTCTATCGCATTGCGGACAGTTCAATCCAAAAAGACAATGACACCCTGATGTCAAAGGAGGACGGGCTGGGTGTCCTGGTCTATGTCAATGACACGCTGATTGGTTCTGAACAAGGCGTGTTAACCGATGGGCTCTTGACCGGTTTTGATCGCACGCTCGGTACGTTGAACGTCGGCGACACGGTTTGGGTGATGATCGACCCAATCAAATCTCAAATCGACGATGCTTTCACCGGCTTCGACTTCTCATTGCAGAAGCTCGTTTACAGCATGCAGAACCTGGCTCTCAACGCACAGATGCCGTCGGTCAGTGTTCCAGAACCGGGAACCATGGGGCTTCTAATCGTTGCGTTGGCTGCCGGTTGTTTTCCGCGGCGACGGCGCAGAACAGAGAGATAGCAGGTCTCGCGTTGTAGCGTCTCGAGGTGGTTGGGCTTTTCAACAGTCCGGTGTGCTGAACTGGTAGGCTGGGGCTTGCTCAAATCGGTGTGGTGGTTAAATTGTCGGTAACAACTGGACGTTGAAAATCGACCGTTTTAGGTTCGATTGCCACCCTTTCTACTCCTCGGTTTGAGCTAATCATGAAACTATCTCGGGCATTGCTACTTACGATAGGTTTTGTTACTTCTTTGGTAAGCAGCGTTATCGCTAATGCCGATGGTGTCGGAACAGGGCCGAGCTTTAAGGGGCCAGTCGGGCTACAGCTTTACAGTCTGCGCGAGCAGTTCGCGAAGGATGTTCCAGGCACGCTCGATGAAGTGCGAGTTTTCGGATTCAAAGATGTTGAACTCGCCGGCACGTACGGTCTCACGCCAGAACAGTTTAAATCGGAGCTGGATTCGCGGGGTCTCAAAGCAGAGAGTGGGCATTTCCCATTCGAGCGGTTTCAAAGCGACGTCGAAGGGATCGCACGGGAAGCGAAAGTTCTCGGATTAAAATACGCAGGTTGTGCGTGGATTCCTCACGGCGGACCCTTCGATGAAAAAGCGTGCCGTGAAGCTGCTCGCGTTTTCAACAATGCGGGCGAAGCCTTGGCGAAACACGGCATCAAGTTCTTTTACCATACGCATGGATACGAATTTCAGCCCTATGGTTCCGGCACGTTGTTCGACCTGCTAATGAAGGAGACAAAACCAGATAGTGTCAGCTACGAAATGGATGTCTTCTGGGTCGTGCATGGCGGCCAGAACCCGGTAACGCTATTCGAAAAGTACGGCGACCGTTTTGCGCTGGTGCATCTAAAAGACATGAAACGTGGAACGCCAACCGGATTGTTGACCGGCAGCACCGACGTATCGAACGATGTTGCTCTAGGCACAGGCCAAATCAATTACAGCCGAGTGTTGCCAGCCGCACAGAAAGCTGGTGTGAAGTGGTATTTCATCGAAGACGAGTCGCCACACAGCGAGCAGCAAATTCCCGCCACCCTGCATTACCTCGAGCATGTGACTTGGTAAGTTCCCACGGTTGACTTTCGTGCACGGAATGACACTGTTGGAGGCGTCTCCGATACCAACCGATTCGGCCTGTACGTTGTCTCAGTTCGTCGGCACGCTGATTCGATCGTTGGGAAGTCTTGCGTAGATGCATGCCTGCTTGGCCAATCTAATCGAAATATGCCCACGTGACGGATGCACGTGTGGCCGTTATCTTTAGAACATTCGGTTGGGCCCCTATCTTTCCCGGTCTCGATTGCAGCAAGGAGTTGCGTGGTGGGCGACGAGCTTCCGGTCGTTTATTTAGCACGGCACGGCGAAACCGAGTGGAGCCTAACGGGCCAGCATACAGGGCTCACGGATTTGCCGCTCACGGAGCGCGGTGAGCGCAACGCGAGACAACTCGGCAAACGGCTTCAGCCGATGAAATTTGAGACGGTGTATATGAGTCCGCTCAAGCGTGCGGCGGATACCTGTCGGTTGGCCGGATTCGGCGACCAGGCCGAGCTGATGCCCGAGCTCGTGGAGTGGAACTACGGCGATTACGAAGGCCGGCGAACGGCCGAAATTCACGCCGAGCGGCCAAATTGGGATTTGTTTCGCGACGGGTGCCCGGGCGGGGAATCGCCGCAGCAAGTTGGCGCGCGTGCCGACCGAGCATTGACGAAAATTCGGTCGGCAGCCGGCAACGTGCTGGTCTTTTCGAGCGGCCATCTTCTACGTGTCCTGGCGGCTCGTTGGATGGAGTTCGCACCCGAAGCGGGTAGACATCTGCTGCTCAGCACCGCTAGTCTGAGTTCCTTGGGTTATGAGCATAACTTGTCGCAGCCTGTGATCCGGTTGTGGAACGACACCGATCACGTCGGCAAATGACCACACTTGTTACAACTTTTCATCGTATCGCATCGCTATGAATGTACTCGTCATCGACGTCGGTGGAACGCACGTCAAAATTTTGGCGACGGGCGAGAACGAGCCGCAAAAATTTGATTCAGGCCCCACACTTACGCCACGGAAAATGGTGTCAGCCGTTAAGCGGCTGGCAGGTGACTGGAAATACGACGCTGTTTCGATGGGCTACCCGGGGCCCGTGTTGAGTGGAAAGCCGGTCGCCGAGCCACATAATCTCGCGCCAGGTTGGGTAGGATTTGATTTCAAAACCGCGTTTGGACGGCCTGTGAAGATCGTCAACGACGCGGCGATGCAGGCGCTCGGCAGCTACAACGGCGGCAAAATGCTGTTCTTGGGGCTGGGCACCGGGTTGGGGACAACGCTGATCGTCGGCGGCATCGTCGAGCCGATGGAATTGGGGCATCTGCCGTACAAGAAGGCGACTTATGAAGATTACGTTGGCGTCCGCGGACTCGAAAAACATGGCGTCCACAAGTGGCGACGGCACGTCGCCGACGTGGTAAAACTATTGGTCGCGGCGCTCGAGCCAGACGATGTCGTTTTAGGCGGCGGAAACGTTAAAAAGCTGGATAAGCTACCGCCTAAGTGTCGGGCGGGTGACAATGCGAACGCTTTTGCCGGTGGTTTCCGCCTGTGGGAGCCAGCGCCTGCGAGTAAACCGACGGTTAGAAGACCGCCCGCGGCACTGCGTCGTAAATCCGTCAAAAAGAAACCTGCGAAAGGAAAGCGAAAATGACCGCGACTTCCGCGGCACTCACGGCGCGACCTGCATGGAAGGCGCTTTGCGCGCATCGCGAACAGATCGGCGATCGCCATTTGCGAAAATTGTTCGCAGAAGATCCTCAGCGCGGCGACCGCCTGGCTCTCGAAGCGGTCGGCCTTTACTTCGACTATTCCAAAAATCGCGTCACCAATGAAACGCTGCGGCTGCTCGCACAATTGGCCGAAGAATGCAATTTGCGCGGGCGAATTGACGCGATGTTTCGCGGCGAAAAGATCAACGTTACAGAGAAGAGGGCCGTGCTGCATGTGGTGCTGCGAGCGCCGCGCAATGCATCGATCGTAGTCGACGGAACGGATGTCGCGCCGCACGTGCATGAGGTGCTTGACAAGATGGCGGCCTTCGCCGGTCGCGTTCGGAGCGGTGCGTGGAAGGGGCACACCGGCAAGCGAATTCGCAATGTCATCAACATCGGCATCGGCGGCTCAGACCTGGGCCCTGTAATGGCCTACGAGGCATTGCGGCATTATACCGACCGCGGAATGACGTTTCGTTTTGTTTCGAACGTCGATGGAACCGATTTCGTCGAAGCGACACATGATCTAGACCCGGAAGAAACTTTGTTCATCATTTCGTCCAAGACGTTCACAACGTTGGAGACGATGACGAACGCGCATAGCGCTCGCGAGTGGTCGCTCGCAGGGCTAGGCGGCGATGCGGCAGCCGTGGCCAAGCACTTTGTAGCTGTTTCCACAAATGCCGCCCAGGTGGCGGAATTCGGCATCGACACGGCCAACATGTTTGAGTTCTGGGACTGGGTCGGCGGCCGCTACTCGATGGTCTCCGCCATCGGGTTATCGACGATGCTCGCGATCGGTCCAGAAAACTTTCGCGACATGCTCGCAGGCTTTCACGAAATGGACGAGCATTTTCGCACCGCGCCGTTCGAAAAGAATCTGCCAGTGCTGTTGGGGCTGCTAGCGGTTTGGAACAACGATTTTCTGGGCGCGGAAACGGTGGCGGTGTTGCCCTACGAACAGTATCTCAAGCGATTTCCCGCGTACTTGCAGCAGCTCACGATGGAGAGCAATGGCAAACGAGTGACGCTCGAAGGGACGGAGGTCGATTGCGAGACCGGCCCGATTTTCTGGGGCGAGCCAGGGACGAACGGCCAACATTCGTTCTACCAATTGATTCACCAGGGAACGCGGCTGATTCCATGCGACTTCATCACGTTCGTCGAATCACTTAATCCGTTAGGGCCGCATCACGATATGTTGTTGGCCAATGTGCTGGCCCAATCCGAGGCGTTGGCATTCGGTAAAACGCCGGAAGAAGTGAAGGCGGAGGGCACGCCCGATTGGCTTGTACCGCATCGCGTGTTCCCAGGCAACCGGCCATCAAACACGATTCTCGCACAGCGCTTAACCCCGGCGGTGCTTGGCAAGCTGGTGGCGCTCTATGAACATTCGGTGTTCGTCCAGGGCACAATTTGGAATATCGATAGCTTCGATCAATGGGGCGTGGAGCTAGGCAAAGTCCTGGCGAAGCGGATTATTGGAGAATTGGAAACCAAAGAAGAGCCACAGCTCAAGCACGATAGCTCGACCAATAATTTGATTCGCCGTTACCGCAAGCTTCGGACGGCCGTGCGGTAAACGCCGGATTCCAGTCGTAAGACACGCCATTTCGCGTTGATAAAAATTAAAAGGAGTCACTCATGCAACTGGGAATGATTGGCCTGGGGCGAATGGGCGCCAACATGGTGCGTCGACTGATGCGAAACGGTCACGAATGCGTCGTGTTCGATGTCTTTCCGAAAGCGGTCGATGAGCTCGCAAAAGAAAAGGCGACTGGCGCCAAGTCGCTCGAAGACTTTGTCCAAAAGCTCACGAAGCCGCGCACTGTGTGGTTGATGGTTCCGGCGGCTGTCGTCGATAAGATGATCACCGACTTGCTGCCGCTTTTGGAAAAGGGCGACATCCTGATTGACGGCGGCAATTCGTACTACGTGGACGACATTCGCCGCGCCAAGCAGCTAGCGTCCAAAGGCATTCACTACGTGGACGTAGGGACTAGCGGTGGCGTATGGGGACTCGAGCGTGGCTATTGCATGATGATCGGCGGTGAACCGGATGTCGTGAAGCGACTCGATCCGATCTTCGCCACGCTCGCCCCAGGCCGCGGCGACATCCCGCGTACGCCGGGACGCGAGAAGCTCGGCGGCACGTCCGAAGAAGGCTATTTGCATTGCGGGCCGAACGGCGCCGGGCACTTTGTAAAAATGGTGCACAATGGCATCGAATACGGCGTCATGGCTGCTTACGCCGAAGGAATGGGGATTCTGAAGGATGCGAACATCGGTAAGCGGTTGCACGAAATCAATGCTGAAACAACGCCGCTTCGAGATCCTGAGTATTATCAATATGATCTCAATCTGCGCGATATTGCCGAGGTGTGGCGCCGTGGCAGCGTGATCGCTTCCTGGCTGTTGGATTTGACGGCAACGTCGTTGGTCGAGGATTCCGAGCTGTCGAAATTCGAGGGTCACGTCTCCGACTCCGGCGAAGGCCGCTGGACCATCAAGGCGGCAATTGACGAAGCGGTTCCAGCACCAGTGCTCACCACTGCGCTCTACGAGCGGTTCAGCTCCCGCGGCGAGGCCGACTTTCAGGACAAGCTCCTTTCGGCAATGCGCTTTCAATTCGGCGGCCACTTGGAAAAACCAGCGAAATCGTGAGGAACGCAATGGCGACACCGACCGAATCCGATGCGCTCGTCTTCTTTGGCGCGACCGGCGACTTGGCCCACAAGAAAATATTTCCATCGTTGCAAGCGATGGTGAAGCATGGCCAGCTTAACGTCCCAGTCATAGGCGTGGCCAAGGCCGGATGGAACCTGGACCAGCTCAAGGAACGCGCTCGCGATAGCGTCGAGAATCACGGAGGCATCGACCCACCGGCTTTTGAAAAGTTGTGCAGCCTGCTACGGTACGTTGATGGCGACTATAACGACCTATCCACGTTTCAGGCGCTGCGCAAGGCGCTTGGATCCGCACCGCCCAGCTCACTACCTTGCCATACCACCCATTATGTTCGGCCCTGTCGTCGAGCAATTGGGCAAAGCAAATTGCACGGACGGCGCGCGGGTCATTATCGAAAAGCCGTTTGGCCGCGATCTGGCCTCGGCATTGAAACTCAACGCGATTTTATTGGAAACCTTCGACGAGCGAGCGATCTTCCGCATCGACCACTACTTGGGTAAGGCGCCTGTGCACAACATGGTGTTTTTCCGCTTTGCCAATTCATTCCTGGAACCAATTTGGGATCGCAATAACATCGAGAGCTTTCAAATTACTATGGCCGAGGATTTCGGCGTGCAGGGGCGCGGAGCGTTCTATGAAGAAACTGGCGCGATCCGCGATGTCATCCAGAATCACTTGTTCCAAGTGCTGATGAATTTAACGATGGAGCCGCCCGTTCGTACGGACAGCGAATCGATTCGCGATGAAAAAGTTCAGGTCTTGCGAGCCGTCCAAACACTCGATCCCAAGAACATCGTCCGTGGTCAGTTCAAAGGTTATCGCAAAGAAAAAGGCGTGGCGCCTGACTCAAAGATTGAAACGTTCGCGGCCGTCAAGCTGGACATCGATTCCTGGCGTTGGCAGGGGGTGCCATTCTATATTCGCGCAGGAAAATGCTTGCCTGTGACCAGCACGGAGATCGTCGTGCGGCTTCGCAAACCGCCGACCATGTTTAAAGGCTACGAATTGAAGTCAAATTACTTCCGATTCCAGATCAGCCCGGCAATTGTCTTCGCGGTGGGAATGATGGCCGTTACGCCGGGCGATGAGAAAACTGGCAACTGCGTGGAGACGGTGGCTAGCCGTCACCCTGCGGCGGACGAGATGGACGCGTACGAGCGGTTGCTAACCGATGCGATGCGAGGTGATCCCACCTTGTTTGCCCGCGAGGATTCCGTGGAAGAGGCTTGGCGAATCGTCGACCCGGTCGTGAAGGCCGGGACACCGGTGTTTGAATATGAGTCCGGCACCTGGGGACCCAGCGAGGTCGATCAATTTGTGTGTCCGCCTGGCGGGTGGCAGAATCCCACCATGCATTGTTAAGTCTTTTTGGAGCCGCAACGTGAACATCGACATTCTCGCGAATGCTGATGCGGTTGCTAAGCGCGCTGCTTCATTTATCGCGGCAGCCGCTCGCGAGGATGTTGCGGCACGTGGACGATTCGTGATGGCCGTGAGCGGCGGCCGAACGCCTTGGCAGATGCTGCGAACACTCGCAAAAGAAAACGTGCCGTGGGATAAGGTGCAGATCGTGCAAGTGGACGAACGGGTCGCGCCTGCCGGCGATCCGGATCGAAACCTCACGCACTTGCATGAAAGCTTGTTGGAGCACGCGCCGTTGCGGCAAGAGCAAATCCACGCGATGCCTGTGGAGAAGCCGAACCTCGAGCAAGCGGCGAAGGAATATGCCAACACGCTGCGCGACATTGCCGGAAAGCCCGCCGTTCTCGACCTAGTGCACTTAGGACTGGGGCCAGATGGTCACACGGCATCCTTGGTACCGGGCGACCCGGTGCTTGAAGTGGTCGATCGCGATGTCGCGCTCTCCGGAATGTACCAAAATCGGCGGCGGATGACCCTCACGTATCCGATCATCAACCGGGCACGACGGATCCTATGGTTAATCACCGGTAGCGATAAAATCGGCCCGCTCGTTCAATTGAAACAAGGTGATCCGGCGATTCCCGCAGGCAGAGTCAATCAAGAACACGCGACGGTGCTCGCCGACCCCGACGCGGCAGCGAGGCTTTGAGTCCTCTCGTTTACTGGAGCGAATGAACAATGCGCGTGGGTATAGCGACGGATCATGGTGGATACCCGTTGAAGGTCGACTTAATGGAGCGATTGCTCAAGGCCGAGTACGAGGTGATCGACTTCGGCGCGGACGTTTTAGAGTCGGGCGATGATTATCCGGACTTTGTAGTTCCGTTAGCCCGAGCGGTCGCCTGCGGAAAAGTCGACCGCGGCATTGCTGTCTGCGGCAGCGGCGTGGGGGCCTCTATCTGCGCCAACAAGGTGCCGGGGGCCCGTGCGGCGCTGATCATGGATCATTTCTCGGCGCGCCAAGGCGTCGAAGACGACCACATGAATATCCTGTGTCTCGGAGGGCGCGTGGCGGGGCCCGAGGCAGCTTGGGACCTTGTCCAAGCATTCTTGGCCGCCGAGTTCAGCACCGCCGAACGGCACCTGCGGCGTTTGGGGAAGGTAGCGGCGCTGGAAGAAAAGCCGTAGGTCAGGCATTAGCCTGACAGTTCTCAAGACCACCAAGCGTCAGGCTAAAGCCTGACCTACCTCGGCGATGAACATCTACGACACTCACGAAGGCGTTCGCCTGCAGATGAACCGCCAGGGCATTGGCCACTGGAACCGCTGGGGCCCGTTTTTGGCCGAACGCGCTTGGGGCACCGTCCGCGAGGACTACAGTGTCGACGGCGACGCCTGGAGCTACTTTCCGCACGAACACGCGCGATTACGTGCTTATCGCTGGAACGAGGATGGCATCGCCGGTATCTGTGATCGTCACCAATACCTGTGTTTCGCGCTTGCGTTTTGGAACGGACAAGATCCATTTCTCAAAGAACGGCTGTTCGGACTGAGTGGCCATGAAGGGAACCACGGCGAAGATGTCAAGGAGTATTACTTCTATCTCGATAACACGCCGACGCATTCGTACATGAAGTACGTGTACAAGTATCCGCAGAAGGCGTTTCCCTACGAATTACTGGTCCACGAAAACCAGCGAAGAAGTCGGCACGATCCGGAATACGAGTTGGTCGACACCGGGATATTCGACGAAAACAAATATTTCGATATCGTCGTCGAATATGCGAAGCATGAGCCGGAGGACATGCTTGTTCGTGTAAGTATCACGAACCGTGGGTCGACCGCGGCGCCAATCCACGTCCTGCCGACGTTGTGGTTTCGCAATACTTGGGACTGGGGCCGCGATCTGCGGCGTCCGACGATCGTCGCGGGCGCGGACATCAAGGACCGAGCGAATTCCACACGCACGGCGATCGCCAACCATTATGAACTCGGCGAATATATTCTCTATTGTGCCGATGGCGACGAATTGCTCTTCACCGAGAACACGACGAATATCCAGCGCCTATTCAACGCGGCGAATCCTACACCTTATGTGAAAGATGCATTTCACGAGTATTTGGTCCAGGGCAGCCATAACGCCGTAAATCCAACCGCCACCGGAACGAAAGCCGCCGCCCACTATTCTCGCATCGTGGATGCCGGGCAAACGCTTACAATCAACCTTCGCTTGTCGGCCCTCATCGATGAACATCCACTTGAGACGCCATTTGCCGATTTCGACGCGCTCATCACGCAGCGACAAGAGGAGGCCGACGAATTCTACAATGTCGTGCTAGGTGATCGGCTGTCGACGGACGCCAAGACCATCGCGCGACAAGCTTTCGCCGGCATGCTGTGGTCGAAGCAGTATTATCACTTCGTCGTGACCGACTGGTTGAAAGGTGATCCGGCCGAACCGACGCCACCTACACAACGTCGCGACGCCCGAGATCATGACTGGCGCGATCTTTTCTGCCGCGACGTGATCTCGATGCCGGACAAGTGGGAATTTCCCTGGTTCGCTTCTTGGGATTTGGGGTTCCATTGCGCGGCGTTCGCGCACGTCGATCCGCAGTTCGCGAAAGAGCAAATCCTCTTGATGCTGCGCGAATGGTACCTGCACCCCAACGGCCAAATTCCTGCCTACGAGTGGGATTTCGGCGACGTGAACCCGCCGGTGCTGTCGCTTGCTGCGCGGGCCCTGTTCGATATCGAGCGAACGCACACCGGCGTGGCGGACTACGTGTTTCTCGAACGCGTGTTCCACAAAATGCTGCTCAACTTCACTTGGTGGGTGAACCGCAAAGATCCGCTGGGAAAAAACATCTTTCAAGGCGGCTTCTTGGGAATGGACAACATCGGCGCCTTCGATCGCGGCAAGCTGCCGCCGGGCTATATGCTCGGCCAGGCGGACGGCACCAGTTGGATGGCGGCGTTTGCTCGGAGCATGCTGTCGATCGCTCTGATTCTTGCAGAACAGAATCCGGTGTACGAAGACTTGGCGAGCAAATTCTGGGAACATTTTGTTTATATCGCCAACTCGTTCAACAGCCTGACCGATTCGAAATTATCGCTGTGGGACGAGCAGGATGGTTTCTTTTATGATGAATTAACGTCTCCCAGCGATGAGACAATACCCATTCGTGCCCGCACGATGGTCGGGTTCGTACCGCTATTCGGCGCAAAAGTGGTCGATGCCTTTTCTTGCCAGAAGCACGCCGCGTTCAATCGACGACGGCAATGGTTTATGGAGCACCGGCCTGATCTGATGGAGGCCGTCGGACCGATGGTCACGCCGGGAGTGCACAACACGCTCATTCTCGGGCTAGTCCGCACGGAGCAGCTCCGGCGCATGTTGGCGTACATGCTGGATGAACGCGAATTCTTATCGCCGTACGGCGTGCGGAGCGTGTCGCGGTATCACCTGGAACATCCGTTCGTAATGCAGCTCGACGGCCATGAGTACCGGCTCGATTACGAACCGGGCGAATCAACGACGGACCTGTTCGGCGGCAATTCGAATTGGCGGGGGCCGATCTGGATTCCAGTCAACTTCCTCATCATTCAGGCGCTTCGTGAGTATCACCTCTATTATGGCGCTAGTTTTCAGGTGGAGTGTCCGACGGGATCGGGCCGAATGATGTCGCTGGAGGAAGTCGCGAAGGAGATTGCACGGCGTGTAGCACGGATCTTCTTGCGTGGTGATCAAGGCAAGCGGCCGGTGTTCGGTGAATGCGCGCTATTCAACAACCATCCGCACTGGCGAGAATACATACCGTTCTACGAGTATTTTCACGGCGACGCAGGGCGCGGTTGCGGCGCAAGCCACCAGACAGGCTGGACAGGCCTCATTGCCCAGATTCTCGTGATGCTCGGCAAGGAAATGGGCGAAGATGCGTAGGCGCAGTGCGGTCGCTGCGCGTCGCGGCTAAGCCGCGGGCGGAAGCTAAGCTGCAAGAGTTGATTTGGACGTTGTAGCTATTTTCGTTTCATTGGGGTTTTTCGTCGTTCGAGTTTTATCGTCCGCAAAAAAAGATATGCAGGGCCCTGCGGGGGCGGTTCATTATGGGAGAAGTTTCGGGGGGTATGTGGGGGTGTTTGTCCCATTTTCGCGAACACGATTTTTCGGGGACAAATGTCAGTGAGTTTTGTCCCTTCGCGTGCGCGCGAAACACTGAAAAAACCGGTCAAAACGCGAGAGAGGAGGGACAAAAGTCCGGTACTGTCCTAGGAATGCGCTGATGGGGAATTATTTGCCAGAATTATTCGGCCTTGTAAAGATTTTTGTGTCACACCATCAGGGCACGTTATTTGCTAGGCCAAATTGGGTAAGCGGTCCTCATACAAAATGGCGAAGTGGTTCAGGGCTGGCTTCCAGTGATGGATCGGCATGGTCCACTTCTTCGACGCCTCGTGAATCGCCATGTAAATCAGCTTCAGCGCTAATTGTTCGTTGGGGTAAATCTTGCGGTTCTTGGTGAACTTGCGAATCACGCTGTTGACGCTCTGTGTCCTTTCGGCAAGCCTGTATGAATCTATTTGGCTGAGCTGCTATCGTTGCTGTGTTCCTGGTTTCTTATCCCGGAGGACAGCAACATGCGTGCGAAGAAGAGCGTGAATCTTCCCTCAGCGTTGGCGGGTGCCGAGCGCCAATTCACGAAGTGGCGGCGGACGCGAAAGCCTGGAATGCGGATTCCCGAACGGCTGTGGGCGTCGGCGGTGAAGTTGGCAGCGAGCCATGGGGTGCACCCGACGGCATCGGCGCTGCGGCTCGATTACTATTCTTTGAAGAAGCGCATTGAGCGGGGGACGGCCGCGCCGTGCGCGACAATGGGAGAATGGGCCGTCGTTCGTTGAGCTCTCCGCTCCCTGTGCTAGCGAGCCGCGTGAATGGATCATCGACTTCGAGAATCCTGCGGGGGCAAGAATGCGCGTCCATGTGAAGGGAGGTGACGCGCTCGACGTGGCGGCCCTGGCGCGCGGCTTCTGGAAGGGCGAGTAACATGCTCCAGATCACGCCGCAAATGAAGATCCTGGTGGCCGTCGCGCCGGTCGATTTTCGCAAGGGGATCGATGGACTCGTGCAATTGTGCAAGGAGGCGTTCGAGCAAGACGCGTTCAGCGGCACGCTGTTCGTATTTCGTAATTGCCGCGCCACGGCGATCAAGGCGCTGGTGTACGACGGCCAGGGATTTTGGCTGTGCCACAAGCGGCTTTCTGAGAGGCGGTTCCGCTGGTGGCCACCGGGAGCAGCGGGCGCCGGTCAGCAGGCATTGGCCGCGCACCAGTTGCAGGTGCTCTTTTCGGTCGGGAATCCGGCGGCCACCGGTGCGGCACCCGATTGGCGTCCGGTGGGGCCGCGGACCTGACGTCCCGCGCGTCATGCGCCATTTCTTCGGTCCGCCCTACTCCTCTTGCGTTTTCCGAGTGTTCCTTGCTAAGAGCGCGACTTTCCGAGGAACACATCGCGGAAGCGTGGCAAATGCAGCGCGATTGATGTTTTTGACTTGGGCCATTCGGCGGTATCATGGCGCGGAAACGAGTGGAGATCATCGAATTGGATGCCCAGCGATTGGAAGAGCTAACGCGCCGCGCCGAGGAGCAGTCCTTTGACGACGAGGACTACTGCACGATTCGCCTGCTGGTCCAGTCGTACGGCTGCCTGACCAGCATGCTGGGCGACAAGAACACGACGATCGCCCGTCTGCGGAAGCTGCTGTTCGGCGCCGCCACCGAGAAGACCGATGCGATAGTCGGTCAGCAACACGCGCCGGCGGAAGAATTCGCCGTCGTGGACGCCGTCGCCCAGGACGCCGCTGCGAGCGAATCCAAATCGCCGCGGAAAAAGGGGCACGGCCGCAACGGGGCGGACGCCTACGCCGGCGCCGAGAAGATCAACGTGCCACACGAATCGCTGAAGCTGGGCGACGCCTGCCCCGACTGCCTGGAGGGCACGATTTATGGCTCAGCCCCCGGCGTGCTGGTGCGGATCGTGGGTCAGGCTCCCCGGGGGGCCAAGCTGTACCAGCTCGAGAAGTTCCGCTGCAACCTGTGCGGCAAGGTGTATACGGCGTAATCGCCCGCAGGAGTGGGCCAGGAAAAATACGACGCCACGTCCGCCAGCATGATCGGGGTGTTGAAATACGGCGCCGGGCTGCCGTTCAACCGTGTTGAAGGACTTCAAGCGAACATGGAGATTCCACTGCCGGCCGCCACGCAGTGGGAGATCGTCGAGGACGCTGCGGAGAAGCTCGCTCCGGCGCACGACGAGCTGGTGCGGCTGGCCGCGCAGGGCGAGCTCGTGCAGAACGACAACACCGCGGTGAAAATCCTGGAGCTGCTGGGAAAGCGGGCCAGGAAACAAGCGCTTCAGGAAAGTGCCGCTGAGGGGCCGAAGAACAAAGACGGGTCGCAGCGCACCGGTCTGTTCACCTCGGGCGTGGTATCGACGAGCGACGGCCAGCGGATTGCACTGTTCTTCAGCGGCCGCCAACACGCCGGCGAGAACCTGCGGGATGTACTCCGCGAGCGCTCACCAACGCGGCGCGGCCCCGAACCACATGCTGGCGATGCCAACCTGTGGCTTATTCATGTCTTCTTCCGACAGGCCGGTGGCGTAGAGCATCGCCTGCGAGGCGCCTTGCGTTTCGGGCTGCGTGATTTGACCGCTGTATTTATTGAGGGGACCGGGCACGAGTGTTGCTCCGTTCGGTGTTAGGTATTAGATATCAGGTGTTAGGATCGCATAGGCGGACCAGTTGCGCTGGGCACGCAAGCAAGTGCCATTGTAGCGGGAATTGGTTCGCGACGCCGGGGGAGGTGGTTGTAGTTTGGAACACTAATCTGCGCTAATCATCACTAATCGCTGATAGGCGATTAGCGAGAATCGTGGAGATCGGCGTTCTCATCTCCGCGCCCTCCGCGGCTCTGCGTGAGGCTTTAAAGCTCGATGTTGATTATGGCATAATTTGCTCGGTGGTTGGCGGATTCGTTGATCGTTCCGATGTGAAGCCAAAAAAAGAAATGATGGCGCCACTGGGCCGACGATCGAGTTGCAGCGCGCGCACAAGCCGACTAAGCCCGGCTGTACTCTCACCAGCACGGCCGGCGGACTTGGGACGCAGCGCGTTCGCTCGATCTTCATTCCAACCGCCGGCGTGGGTCCTGCTTCCAATGGGCCGAGAGGCCGCGCCCGGCGACCACCGGCGTACAGCAAGAGAGAGGTCGGGGGACCTATCCAACTGTGAGCCGGCGTCGTTTGCGGCACGGCGTCGGCGAGAGCTCTTCTCGCAGCAACGCGCGGGCGGTCATTTCAGGGAGTGCGAGGTTAGCACAGTGCGCGGCCAAAACCAAGAAAAACTTTGTAAGATAAAAGCGCGGCTGAAAACTGGCGCTTGACATGGAGTTGCGAGAAGCGAGGAACGGGCTGCGAGAAGAGACGTGAGGCGGTCTATCGAATCGCGGCACGCAAACTGATGCCGAGTGAGTGCATCACCTTGAGCACGGTGGCGAACTCGGGATTGCCGTCGGGAGAGAGCGCCTTGTAAAGGCTCTCGCGCCCCTAGGCCGGTTTTGCGAGCGATTTCGCTCATTCCCTTGGCGCGGGCGACATCGCCCAACGCAGCGGTAAACAGGGTTGGGTCGTTTTCTTCGAGTGCCGCTTCCAGGTAGGCGGCCATGTCCTTATCGGACTTCAAATAATCGGCTGCGTCCCAGCGACGGGTTTTGGTCTTTGCCATGACGTTTGTTCCTAGAGGTATTTGGCCAGTTCCTTTGCTTTCTCGATATCCCGTTTCTGAGTTCGCTTATCACCGCCGATCAACAAGACAACGAGGGCGTCGCCGAGCTGCTTAAAATAGATGCGATATCCTGGGCCGTAATCGATTCGCATTTCGGAAACGCCTTCGCCAACTGGTGCTACATCGCCGGGATTGCCGAGGGACAACCGGCGAACTCTCACGAGGATTCTGGCTCGCGCCTCGCGATCGCGCAACTTTGCGAACCAACGCGCGAATTCGTCAGTCTGGCGAATCTCGACCACCTGCTAAGTGTATCTTAATGAATACGCAAGGGCAAGTGGAATTATCAAATGCCACGAGCGCCAACTAAATCGGCTTCATTGTGTCAGTCTCGATAGCAGCGCCTGCACCATCAAGTCGCCGTGGAAGTCGGTTTCCTTCGGCTCCGGATTATCGCCGGGGCAGTCCAACGCGCGAGTATTCGCCCTTGGCGCTCGTGTCGTAGCGCACGCCCCGAATTCTCGCCCACGGTATTGCGATGATGTTTTGCACCTCATCGTGGGAGCACGGAGACATCACTTGAGTGCCTCCTCGATGTGGCTTGCGAGGTCTTTTCCGTCGTTACTAAGCGGGTGTCCGACCCAAAGGACTTTACCGTCACGGCCGATGAGGACCGCATGTGGAACCCCATTAATCAGGAAAGCTCGAGCGGCTCGCGCCTTCCAGCCTATCTCTTCGCCCTTGCCAGTCCAATACGTGTCTAAGTGGTTCCAGCCATGGCTGGCAAAATGAGACCGGGGCGCATCTGCGACGTCGTCAATGCTGATGGGTACGACGACGAGCTTATCTTTCCATTGGTCGGCATGGTCCACGACTTCCTTGTCGAGCTTTTCGAGGGCCGGCTGGCAAGGTCCGCACCAAGTGGCCCAAAAGTCGAGGAGCACGACTTTCCCGAGCCAATCGCTGAGTTTGAAGGTTTTGCCGTCGGCCAGTTTAACGACCTCGATATCAGGGGCGATCTCTCCGGGTTGCGGCGGCAACGGAATGTAAATCGCTCCACTTCCTCGCTGGCGTGGAACGCGAAGTTGCCCAGGCGTTGATATATCCCTTGAGTAACGGAGTAGGGCTCATTGAGTCTTTCCACGCTAGGTACCACATCGGTGATGCCCGCCAGAGTGATCTCGCCGGATTCCGGAACATCGCCTGAAAAAACCGGCAGAGTGCCATAATGCCCATCGCTGTAGCCAATCTCGATCTTTCGGCCAGCAGCGGGTTTGCCGTCGGATGTTTCGATGCGGATGATCGCGGTTCGCTTTCCGTGAAACGCGTCTCGGTCCAGCGGAAGAAAATGAAAAGCGAGGTTTTCGATTTGCCCCGGCTTCAGTTCGAACTTGCGCCGGTCTGAAAACCGCCCCGGATCAGGTTCCGAACTGTATGGCTTGTTCGGAGCGCCTTCAGGGACCGTGTGGAAGAAAACTAAGTATTCGCCCGGCGAAATATCGCTGAGCGTCAATGGTTTGGAATCCAGATTGACGTTGGAATCTGTCAGTGTTACCGCTTGCGAGGTATGCGGAATCTGCTGCATCACCTGGACGATGGTGGATTTGAATGGCCTGGCAGCCGCCTCGCCTTTGCCCGGATCGAACGCAAGTTGCAGCGTCGCCGGCTTGGGCAGTTCAATGGTTATGGTGCCGCCTTTCACATCCATTGCAGTAAACGGTCCGGCATCGAAGGCCTGGAGGAAACCGGGAACATGCACACCCACGTAAAACGGCGGCGTATCGAGGGCAAGCTGCATTGAAAACTCTCCTGGCGATACCGGATGCACATTGAGCATGTTGAAATCCAGGGCAGATTTTCGACCGAGCGATAGGACATTCTTTCGATTGGCTGGGTTGCGCATAGTCGCGCACTGGCTCGCGCACTGCTGGAAGTAAACTTCCGGCAGCCAGTTTTCGGGCCATCTTAAACCATCGGGCAAACGAAACCGGAGCCGGACCTGTTCGCCGCGGGCGAGTGTCATCGTTGCGTGGCCGCCCAACAGCTTTTCACGATCTGCGCCAGCAAATTGCTTGATGCCCGAAGCATACTCGTCGGCGCGAGCGATCACGTCGCAGACGGGCGGGAGATCGCCGCCGTTAAACAGTACATTGGCGCCGTTATCGGAAGACCATGCACGGCCGCCGCCGCTCGGGCTGTGCACCATAACCTGGACCTTGGGAATCGGTTTGCCGTGTTCGTCGAGCACTCGCAATGCGGGTTCGCGCCGAGTATTGGCCGACAATCGCCGCGTCACGGGCTTCGCGACCACTTCAATCTGCGGCATGTCGCCCGTTTCCGGTATGGTGAAATTTAAATGGCCGCGAAAATCAGATTGCGATGCGGAGGGGCTATCAGATTTGACGGCGAACAATTCTGCCCAGTATTTTCCGGGCGGGATCGGATCGGTTGTGAATCCGCCGTTCGAGGTGATCGGGAGAACAGCGAACGAAGTTGCCCGGCGCGATGGTTTTCCATCCCGGCCGGGCTCTTCCTCCGGCCCCCAATACTGAATGGTGAGGTGCGCAATGCGCAAATCGACATCTTCGAGACCCCGCACGCGGCCGGTCAGCGGCCGGCCGAGTTTACGCTCAAACCGGATCGAGCTCCGATGGTTAGAACGGATTGTGACCAGTTGCCGATCGGTCATGACAATAAGGCGAGAATTGCCGCCCGTCGAAGCGAATTCGACCCGCTCGACGCTAAAACGTGCCGGAGGCAAATGCTCGAATAGCTTGTCACCCTTCGTGGGGAGGGGAAAGCTCCCGAAGTGAAACCGAAACAGATCCGGGGTCCAATTCACGCCGTCGAATGTGCGCAGGTCGATTTCGGCCGCTTGTTCGTTCTGGCCGCCGGGCTTGGCGGGCAGGTCGACAACTATTGAAAGGCTTCCGGACTGGGGCAGCGTGATTATCACGTCTCCATCCTGAGGCAGGTCCCGGCATGCGACTTCCCAAAACAATGGATCATCTGCAATGATTGCCAATCGGTCCGCGGTGCCTGCTTTGCGTTGCAGGCTGAACTCACCATTCGCATTGGTGCGCATCGATGCCGGCGGCTGCTTCGTTCTGTCGGGCAAAAACCAACGAGATTGGTCTCGCCGCTTGTCGCTCGGCGCATCGACGATCACGCGTTCGTCGCCCAACAACAGCACTTCAGCGTTGGCGACGGGCGATCCTCGATGGTCGATGATCCGTCCCTTGACAGTCGCACCCTCTGGCCAGACTCGCCGCTCGCTTTTTTCCGTTCCGTCCGGCGAGCGCTTGGAAGGTTCATTAATCGCCGGAACTTTTGCTTTTGGCTCCTCAGTGGCCGGCGCTGATTCGTCGGCGTGAATCGCCGGCTGAAGTGTCACGGTTGAGAGGGCGATTGCGGAGACGATTGCTATAGCGGCTGCGGCGATTCGCGACACGCGCGAGCAATTGCGGAGTACCGTGAATGCGTTCGTTGCAGCAGGATCGCGATGCGCTGGCGGAGTTGCGATGGCCGTTCCCAGAGGCCAACGGCAGAGGAAAGGTGCAAGGCGGGGCCGGGCCGCGCGTTGCGAGCCCAGGCCACGAGTTGTTCGGCGTATTGTTGGCGGGTGGTGAGTTCGGCGGCTGCGGCGTCGGCGAGGGATTCTTGGTCGAGGCGCATGCGGCGGCGGACGAACCAGTAGAGCGGTTGCGGCCAAAGGAGGATCAACAGGCGCGGCTGACGGCGAGCCAGTGGAGGTCGCGATTTTGAATATGCGTGGCTTCGTGGGCGAGGATCGTTCGCAAATCGTTGTGTGTCGAACCCTCCCCTGGCCCCTCCCTAACAGGGAGGGGGAGGTGGTGGAGCCAGTGCTTGGGCAGCAGGATAGCGGGTCGCCAAATGCCAAGTGCTACGGCGACTTCGATTCGGTCGTGCGTGAGTAATTGCACGCGCTGCGTCCATGGTGCATTCTTTCCGGCGACTTCGTGCAGGAGTGCAAGCAAGCCCGGCGGGGCAGGTTTGGCCGTGCGTCGCAACCGTGCCGATGCGAACCAGCCGAGTACGAGCCAGCCGAGAAGGCAGGCGGCGCCAGACAGATGTATCGTTGCGAACGCGGCGGGCCAGGAGATATCTGACCACTTGAAGGCACCCTCACCCCGGCCCTCTCCCTGAGGGAGAGGGGGAGCGGCGTTCGGCTTGGTGACGAGCGGTGTTTTAACTTCAGGACGCAACGTATCCTCATTGACCACATCGAGCACCATAGAAACCGCGCGCGGTGATTCGACGATTGGGTTCGTCTGCTCAGCCGTCAGTAAATGCATGACCGACCAGCCGGGAATTGCACACAGAATGGCCAGTAGTACCAAGGCGACGAGCGTGGACTTAATAACCGCCAGCCGTTGGGAGGGCTGTTTTAATAAGGCGACGGCGATTAACGTCAGCGCCAAGAGAACAGTGGATAGCAAGTAATAGTCGGCCAACCATTGCGCGTAGGTTTCAATCGCGTGGCTCATTTTCGGCCTCCTTTGGGGTCGCGTTCGCAACTTGTTGGTCTTTGAACTGCATGGCGAAGATTGGGAAGAATTGATATATCCAACCGGTGTTGATGTCGCTCTATCCGGGCAGCTTTTTATTCATTAAAATAAAATCGTGCATTGACATCTTGGTGAAACTTGGGTTTATGAGCACGACCGAGATTCTCGAACAAGTGCTGGATCCGTTTGTTGATTGTCTTACGCCGGACGCGGCGCAGAAGATTGTAGGGCTGCGCGGATTCGGAAGCGCAGTCGAGACTGGACCAGCTTGCAGAACGAGCCAACGAGGGACTGTTGACTGAGGAAGAGCGGGCAGAGTTGGAAAAACTCCGGGCCACATTTCACGTGATTACGTTGCTGCAAAGCAAGGCTCGACGAATCCTTAGTCGTTAGCGGCGTTTGCAAATGGACGCAGGCACGCGGGGTTTTGTGCACGAGCGAGCGAAGGGGCGGTGCGAATACTGCCATCTGCCGCAGGACGCTGCTCCGTATTTCCGGTTTCATATCGAGCATATTCGCGCGAGGCAGCACGGCGGCAGCGACGACCCGTCGAACTTGGCCCTTGCCTGCCCCGACTGCAACGCCAAGAAGGGGCCAAACGTCGCGACGATTTCGCCCGTTAGCGGCGAGCTCGTTGAGCTTTTCAATCCACGGACTCACCGATGGGATGAGCATTTTGAGATTGTTGGGCCAGAAATCCTCGGGGTCACGGAAATTGGGCAATGCACTGTGCGGCTTCTGGATATGAACGAAGATGAGCGAATCGCGATTCGTGTCGAGTTGAAGACTGAAGGATGGAAATTGGATTAGCACGCTGGTTTGCAACTGCCGATTAGACGAGTCGATCATTTTCGGCCTCCTTTGCGGGGGCGTTTGGCGGAACGACCGACGTTCGTCGATTTCGCGTCTCGGAGAGACTCGTCCACGTGGCGACGGTTGCGAGCGGCGGCGAGCATGGCTTCGAGCTCGTCGAGCTCGGCCGCGGAGAGTTGTTTGGATTCGAGGGCGTGGACCAAGTATTCATCCACGGCGCCGTCGAAGACTTTTTCGAGAAACGTGCCGGCCAGGCGGCGAATGGTGGACTGCCGCTGGATGCGCGGCACGTAGACATACGCCTTGCCTTCGCGGCGATGGCCGACGAAACCTTTTTGCTCCATCACCTGGAGCAGGCTCAGGACGGTGGTGTAGGCGAGTTCATCGTCGCCTTGTTGGGCGGCGTTGGCGTTCATGGCGTCGGCGAGGTCGCGGACAGTGACTTCGCCGCGTTCCCAGAGGATTTTGAGGGCTTCGAGCTCTCGGTCGGTGGGCATTTCAATTGCCATTGCATTGCTCCTTACGCCCGCTGAAAAAGGGGACAGGCACGCTCGTGGTCACGGTCGGATGTGCTGTTTGGTGACGGGGCCGCGAGCCAGTCCCCTTTTTCGACGTCTCCTACTGGTTTAACAGTAGCAATGTCCGTCATTCTACTGATTAACCAGTAGTTGTCAAGCAAGAAATGCTAGAGCCGGCAGCCTTCTCCGGGGCATCGCCAGAAAGCCGGATCTACGCTGCCCGCTTGGTAAAGATGCCGTACAAGAACAGGAGCAGCAGGGCGCCGAGAATTGCCCCGATCCAGCCTGCAGGTTGGGCGATATCCATGGGGCCGCCGTGTATGGCGGAGCCGATGTAGCCGCCGACGAACGAACCGGCGACACCCAAGATACACGTCAGGATGATGCCCATCGGTTGCGGGCCGGGCATTAGCAGGCGGGCGATTGCGCCCACGACCAAGCCAAAGATTATCCATCCGATGATGTGCATGGTTTTACCTCCCGCAGCGGTCTTAGAGAGCGGAAAATACTCGCGGCGAGCTGCATCATCCTAGCAAAAAGCGTGCGAATTGGAAACAGCCGCTCGCCGTATCCACTGGGGGCTCGCTGCGCTAGACCCAGGCACCCAGGCACCCAGGCACCCAACAAAATTCCATCGAACCGACCCAATACCTCGGTGCGTGCTGGAAAGTGGGGTGATGGTCTCCTATCATCGAGTTCTGCGGGCGAACTTGATCACATTTTGTCTTCACTCGAGTCGTGAGAGCCATGAAAACTCTTCCTTTATCTATTGCCGTTTTGTTCATTTGCTTGTTTGGTGGCCAGCGCGCTTCTTTGGGCGACAACCAGCTTCCGCTCATTTTGAAAGAGGATTTCGAGCACGGCTTTTCGCGTTGGAAAACGACCGATCCGCCGGGGGCTGACCCGGTTTGGAAAATTATCGAGATCGGGCCGCCGGGGAATCACGCCCTGCGCTGCACGGGGATCAGCAAGTATCAACCGAAGTTTCGCAGCCCACTGAGCTTTGCGCTGTTGAAGGACGTGGAGGTGACTGATTTTGACCTCACGGCCCGGGTGCAGGAGACGCACGTGGATGCCGGGCCGCATCGCGACCTGTGTATCTTTTGGGGCTACCAGGACCCGAATCATTTTTACTACGTGCACTTGGGCGCGAAGGCCGATCCGCATGCGTGCCAGATTTTTATTGTCAACGACGCGCCGCGGACGATGATCACCGAGAAGCAGGCCAAGGGGACGCCGTGGACGGAGGGTTGGCACCACGTGAAGGTGGAGCGCCGCGTGGAGGATGGCTCGATGAAGGTGTACTTCAACGATAGGAAGACGCCCTACATGACGGCGAAGGATAAGACGTTCACATGGGGCCAGATCGGCATCGGCACGTTTGATGACCACGGGAATTTTGATGACGTGGTGTTGCGCGGGAAGCTGAAGACGGAGAAGTAACCACGACGATACACGACGGGCACAACGTCGTGTTCTTTGTGTCGTAGTGGTTTTCAAGAGTTGTCTGGCAATGCCTGAGTTACTTTTCTTGGCGGGGCAGCGCGCACCGCGCCGACAGAGATGCCGCCGTCGATGAGGATGGTTTGGCCAGTGATGTAGCGGCCGGCGTCGGAGGCGAGGAGGAGGAGCGTGCCGTCGAGGTCGGTGGGGGTGCCGGGGCGGCCCAGCGGGATGCGCTCGCAGAGGTATTCGACCCAGCCGCTCGTCTCGTAGAGGGCGCGGTTTTGCTCGGTTTTGAACCAACCGGGGGCGAGACAATTGACCGTGATGCCGTACTCGCCCCAATCGTGGGCGAGGCTCATCGTCATTTGTTTCATGCCGCCGCGGCTGGCGCCATAGGGTGCGAGGCCGGCGTAGCCCGCCACGCAGGTGACCGAACCCAGGTTGATGATGCGGCCCGCGCGCCGCTCGATCATGCGGCGCGCCGACGCCTGGGCGACGAAGAACGCGCCGCGGAGATTGGTGTCGAGGATCGTGTTCCAATCGTCCCAGGTGACTTCGACGGCGCGTTTGCGGATGTTGCAGCCGGCATTGTTGACGAGGATATCGAGGTGACCGAGCTCGGCGAGCGCGGTGGCTACGGCGTTTTCGATGCTCGCCTCTTCGCGGACGTTGAGCTCGACGCAGGCGACGCGGCGGCCGAGTTTTCGCATTTCGTCGGCAAAGGGTTCGAGCGAGGCAAGCGTGCGGCTGGAGATGGCCAAGTCGGCGCCGGCGCCGGCGAGCACGCGGGCGAACTGTTGGCCGAGGCCACGGCTGGCGCCGGTGACGAGAGCGGTTTTGCCGGTGAGGTCGAAGGGATTGGACATGAGTGTAGCAGGCACGCTCCGCGTGCCGTAGCTAATTGTCAATAGTGGATTTGATCAGGGGCGGTTACGGCACGCGGAGCGTGCCTACTAGGTGAAAGGTTGGAGGATGATTTTCATCAGGCCCGGCTCGCGGGCGTAGAGGCGTTCGAACCATTGCGGGCCTTCCGTAAGTGGAGCGATTGCCGTTATCAATGGATCGACGCGGATTGCGCCGCTGGCAACGAGGTCGATGGCACGGGAGTATTCGCCGGCGGAGGAGCAACTGCCAAATAGCGTTAGCTCGCGCGTGACGACAGCTTGCAGAGGGAAGGGAACCTCGGCCGCAAGGTTGCCAACCAGGCCGACGCGACCGCCACGGCGAACACAGGCGATTGCCGTATTGAACGCAGCCGCGTTGCCGACCACTTCGACGGCGATGTCGGCCCCTTCACCTCCCGTTACTTCCGGAACACAAGTCGCGGGGTCAACTTCGGCGCTGTTCACTATCCGAGCGGCTCCAAGTTCCTTTGCCAATTCGAGCCGGCTGCTATCAATGTCGACCGCAATGATCTCGTCGCAACCGGCTACGCGCAAGGCCTGAATCACCAACAGGCCGATCATGCCGCTGCCGATGACCACGGCCCGCTCGCCGCGTTGGACGTTGAGTCGTTCCACAGCATGCACGGCCACCGAGACCGGCTCGATCATCGCCGCGTGTTCGAACGGCATGTTGTTCCGCAGCGGATAGAGTATGTGTTGCGGCACGGCGACAAACTCCGCGAAGGCGCCATGTTGGCGGTAGTCGGGGCATGAAACGCCCAGGACGCGACGGTTCTCGCAGAGATTGATCGCACCGTGTCGGCACGGCGCGCATTCGGCGCAGGAGATTGTTGAATCGAAGGTCACGCGGTCGCCAATCTTCACGCGATCGACGGCCGGTCCAACATCGGCCACCGTGCCGGCCGCTTCGTGGCCCATAATGATCGGAGGTACGCGCCTGCCGCTGGAGCCGTCGTAACCGTGGACGTCGCTACCACAGATGCCGCAGGCGGCGACGCGCACCAGCACATCGGTGGGGCCGATTTTCGGACGCTCGGCATCGGTGAGCTGAAGTTCGCGGTACTTCGTGAGCAGAAGCGCTTGCATCGTCGTCAACTATTGAGGGCTGCGGAGGAAATGAATCTGTGGGAGGCGTCTCTGACGCCGATGGATTTCAGTATCCTTGACACCCCATCGGCCTCGGAGAGGCCTCCCACAGACCAATTGCTATGCAGCCCTCATTAGAATCCTACACCCTTTGTTGTGGTGCGAATGCGCAGCAGATTGTGGTTGGCGCAGATGAACAATGTCGATCCATCTTCGCCGAATTCGACGTTAGCCGTGCGGTCGCCGGTGGCGAGCAGGCCAAGCTGCTTGCCATCGGGCGTGAATATGGCAACGCCTCCCGGAATTGTGGCGAACAGGTTGCCGTCGTTATCCACCGTGAGGCCGTCGCACGCGCCGGGGCCGGTCGCATGTTGCGTTTGGGCGTTGTACAACTCGCGGCCTTTGCCGAGCATTCCATCCGCGTTGAGCGGATAAGCCATGATAATCTGGCGGCCCTCGTGCGAATTGGCAACGTAAAGCGTCTTCTCATCGGGTGAGACGCGATACCGTTAGGCCGTTCCAGTTCTTTAGTCAGCAGCGTGAGCTTGCCATCCGACTCAATGCGATAGACGCCCTGAAAGTCGAGCTCCTTTTTAGGGTCGTCCATTCCCTTTTCCAAACCGTAGGGCGGATCGGTGAAGTAAATCGAGCCGTGCGAATCGACCACCGCATCGTTGGGACTGTTTAATCGCTTGCCGTTGTAGCGGTCGGCGAGCGTTTGATATTTTGGTCGAGCGGCGTCCCACGAAGATTCGAGTCGTGCCACACGCCGATCGCCATGTTGACACAAGATTAGGTGGCCCTCGTGGTCCACGGTCAAACCGTTCGATCCAGATTCACCGGCGCGGGTCGCTGCCGGTGTAGCCGGCAGGCTTGATGAACCGCTTGCAGCCATTCTTCGCGTCCCAGCGTATGATCGCATTGTTGGGAATGTCGGAGAACAGCAGAAACTCGCCGTCGCGAACCCAAGCGGGCCCCTCGCACCACGCGAAGCCTTCGCCGATAACCTCCATCTTCGCGTCGGGCGGCACGAGTTGGTCGAGCGCGGATCGAAGCGGTCGATGTGCCCCACGGTTTGCGGCGGAGGCGACGCGGCGCGGAGGTTCCCCACACTAAGCATTGCTAAACAAACAAGAGATAGAGATGTCAGAGACACGGAAAAGCAGTTTTTCGCAGCACGTCGCATGGCCTCGCCGCCTATTGTGTTGATTACCGGACTCATCCGCGAATGCGGACACCATGATACATCGGTGCGATAGCCTGTGCCATGAGCGAAACATCTCCACATGGGCATGATCGAGTCGCAGCTCAGCATCGTACACGTTGCCTTCACCAGCTCGCCTGTGTTTGCTCATAAACCGTGGCCCGCTCGATATTTGCATACTCGACCAAACAGTAGCGTGGCGAAGTGCGCAGTTACAATCAACGACAATCCGGCGTAATTGGCACAGTCAAGACACCAGCGAGGCGGCGAGATGGTCCGGCAGATATCGCGCACGGCTCAGGGCCGCGCTTCCCAAATTCGAATCTTTTTAGGCTGCTGGTCCGCAGCCATTCTGTTCGCCGTGACCACGGCGTCGGTGTCGTTCGCGGAGGTGAAGGTGAGCGATTTCGGAAAAACGGTAGATGGCAAGGAGGTCAAGGCCTACACGATCACGAATAGCAAAGGAGTGATGGTCAAACTCCTGTCGCGTGGTGCGACGCTCGCCGAATGGCACGTACCGGATAAGAACGGCCACATGGACGATGTCGTGTTCGGTTTCGATGATGTCGCCGGATACGAGTCCAAGGACAATGGCTACTTTGGGGCTATCGCCGGCCGAGTGGCCAACCGTATTGCGGGTGGCAAATTCACGCTTGACGGCGAGGAGTACACGCTCGCCAAGAACGATGGCCCGAACACGCTTCATGGCGGGCTCAAGCGCAGCCTCGATAAAGTGATTTGGAAGGGCCAACCGTTCGAGAACGAGCATGGCCAAGGCGTCGAATTCACGTACGTCAGCCCCGACGGCGAAGAAGGCTTTCCCGGCACTCTGACGTGCCACGTGAAGTACACGCTCAACGACAAGGATGAGCTGCGCATCGATTACACGGCAACGACCGACAAAGCGACGCCCATCAACCTGACGAATCACGCCTACTTCAATCTATCAGGCGCAGGTTCGCCGACAATTCTCGATCACGAATTGATGCTGGCTGCCGACTACTACACGCCAATCGACGACACGCTCATTCCGAAGGGCGAAATCGTGCCGGTCGCGGGTACGCCGTTTGACTTCCGCGATTTCCACAAAATCGGCGAGCGGGTGGACCAGCTCAACGACCAACCTGGAAATGGCTACGACCACAATTTCGTGCTTAACAATCACGACGGCGAGCTGGCGTTGGCCGCCAAGGTTCGCGATACCAAATCGGGGCGCGTGCTGAGCGTATTCACGACGCAACCGGGCATCCAGTTTTACGGCGGCAACTTCCTGAACGGCGTCAAAGGAAAGAACGGAAAGGCGTACCACTATCGCAGCGGTTTATGCCTCGAAACGCAGCACTTTCCGGATTCCGTGCACCAGCCGAAGTTCCCTTCCGTGATCCTTCGCCCTGGAGAGACGTATAAACAAACGACGGTGTACCAGATCACCAACGAATGAACCGAGTCAAGAGCTAAAGGTCGAGAGTCAAGAGCAAGAAACTAACTCAGGTTCTGACTCGCCACTTTTGGGTCGTCGCGTTGCTGCTGGCTGCTGTTGACTCTAAGCTCTTGACGACAATAAGGAGACAATTGATGAACCCAACTCGCCGTGAATTTCTTAAGCGTTCGGCCACTGCCGGAGCAATCGTCTCGGTTCCTCATGCCTGGGCCCAGGCCAAGAGCTCGTCGCCGAAGTCGACGGGAGATGATCGGCCGACGATCGCGGCGATTGGCGTCGGCGGCAGCCGGGGCGCGTACTCGCAAGGCGGTTCCGATGCGATGCGGGCATCGCAATTTGGGCGTATGATTGCCGTGTGCGATGTCGATGCGGTGCACGCTGCCGAGTTCAGTGCCAAGTTTCACAATAAGCTCGCGATGTACGGCGACTATCGCGAGATGCTCGAACGCGAGAAGCCCGACATTGTGACGATCGGTACGCCTGATCATTGGCACGTGCCGATTGCCGTGGCCGCGCTACATGCCGGTTGCGATGTGTACTGTGAAAAGCCGCTCACGCTCACGATCGAAGAAGGCTTTCGCATTCGCAAGGCGGTTAAGGACACGGGGCGCGTGTTTCAAGTCGGCACGCAGCAGCGGAGCGAGAACGACAGTCGCTTCCTAAAGGCGATTGCCATAGTGCAGAGTGGCCGGCTGGGCAAGACCGTGAAAGCCCATGTTGCGATCGGCGGAGGTCCCATCGGCGGACCGTTCGCGACGACAGCGCCCATCGCAGGTCTCGATTGGGATATGTGGCAAGGAGCTGCCAATGCCACGGACTATTCGATGGAACGCCGCAAGGAGTTTCGCTGGTTCTTTGATTACTCGGGCGGGAAGATGACCGACTGGGGCGCCCACCACATCGATATCGCCCAATGGGCCCTGGGCCACGACCACTCCGGTCCAATTAAGGTAAGCGGCGCCGGCAAGTTCACGCCGATCGTGCCCGATAAGTTCGATTGGATCGCCTATTTGCACGGCAAGGAAAAGTTGCCCAATGCCTACCAGACGGCGAGCACGTTCGATATCAATTTGGAGTACGACGATGGCTCGGTAATCAATGTGTGCGACGAGTACAAAGCCGACGAAGGCAAGACGCAGTTCCCGAACGGCATCCTGTTCGAGGGCGAGGATGGCCGCATTTTTGTCAATCGCGAACGGCTCACGGGAAAGCCGGTCGAAGATATGACCAAGGACGAGCAGCGGAAACTCGATGAGGAAGTCGTCAAGCTCTACGGCGGAAAGCAGCCCGGCAACCACATGAAGAACTTTTTCGACTGTGTGAAGAGCCGGGAGACGCCGATTTCGGACGTGGAAACGCATCACCGCACGATGACGTGCTGCCACCTGTGCAACATCACGCTGATGCTGGGCCGCGATTTGAAGTGGGACCCGCAGAAAGAAGAGTTCATCGGCGACGAGCAAGCAACGATGCTGATGTCGCGACCGCGCCGCGAGAAATACTCGTGGAAAGCTACGGCGTAGATTAAAAGCCTGTCCCAAAACCGACGGGGACTGTCCCGATTTCTCCGAGTCTTCGAGGAAAAATGGGAATGTCCCCTTCTCTTAGACCGTCGTTTGACTGAAACGATGATGTCAAAAGGAGGAGCACCGTGCGTCAACCAATCGTCATAGTCGCCGTACTGTTGTTGTTGATTTCGAAGCGCAGTGCATGCACAAAAGGACAAGGATACAAATCAAGGTGCTAGAAAACTGAGAAGGCCCTCAGAACCGTTTTTAATCAAGACCACCGGTCCTCTCGATCGGCTTCAGAAGTCGCCGCGGCACAGCGAATGGGTCGACCTCGAGGCGCCCAACGGGCGTCAAGTTCGCACGTGGGTCGTGTATCCGCAAGTCGATCACCCTGCCACGACGGTGCTTATCATCCACGAAAACCGCGGACTTACCGATTGGGTCCGCAGCCTCGCCGATGAGCTGGCCGAGGCCGGCTACATTGCCGTTGCCCCGGATTTGCTCAGCGGCACGGCCCCGGACGGTGGTGGGACTGCCGAGTACGGTTCCGAAGACAAGGCGATCAAGGCGATTTACAAGCTGCCGCCCGCGCAAGTGACGTCCGACCTGGATGCCGTTTACAAATATGCCAAAGCGCTACCCGCAGGTAACAAGGTCGTCGCGGTGGCCGGTTTCTGCTGGGGCGGCGGACAGGCATTCGCGTACGCCACGCATAACCCGAACCTTGCTGCGGCGTTCGTGTTTTACGGTTCAGCGCCGAAAGAAGCAGACGATTACAAAAAAATCGCTGCCCCGGTCTACGGCTTCTATGGCGGCCAAGATTTCCGCATCAGTGGCGATGTACCGAATGTCGAAAAACGAATGAAGCAGCTCGGCAAGAAGTACGAGCCGGTCATCTATGAAGGCGCCCAGCATGCCTTCATGCGCCAAGGCGAGATGACCGGCGATGCTTCGAATCCGAACCGCAAGGCGCGCGACCAAGCCTGGCAGCGCTGGATGAAGTTGTTGGCGCAACTCAAATAGCGTGCAATACGATTGGCGGATAGTCGGAGCCGAGCGAGCATTGACGCGCAGTTGGATAGGATGGGGTCATTGCGAAGCAAGAACCCATCAGATGATAGGCGATGAGATCGATCGGATCTCGCTGCGCGGCGAATCCATCCTTGTATCGACGCGCTTTCGCTATCGCACAAACGCTACCCAATAAAAAATCCAGCCGGTGATCGCTGTCAGCACCATGTCGATAGCGGCTACACGCGCGAGCGGCACGTGGATGCGACTGTGTAAACCAGGCTTCGGTGGATTTGAAAAATTGCGAAGCGCCAACACAATCGTGGTCGGCCATAATATCACCGTCGTCACTGCGAAAATTAGATGCACGTACAGCGCCGCCACCGCGCTCGCCGGTGCTTGGGCGCCGAGCTGTCCTGCCGCCCTTTCTTCCCAACCATGGAGCCGAATATCGATCTCAAACAGGATAACCGTCGCCAGCAAAATTGCCGCCAGCGCGATTTGCGTCCATTTGTGCAGCGTGAATCGACCGCGGTATTTGACCTGATAAATGCTCCAGCCCAGCACGACGACAACCACCAGCATCGCTAAGCAAAGTACATCGAGAATCAGCGGCGCGCACGTTCCCAAAAAACCATCGATGCCGGGGTAGCCAGACTTGCCCATAGCGAGGACGATAGGTTAATCGAGAGCGAAGGGTCAAGGGCTAAGCTGTCGCATGAGACAATCAAGCTCTTGCCTCACTCGGCCGAGTGACGGAATGGCATGTGCCGATTCGTGCGGATTCAGGCCGGACTTCGTTGGCTCTTAGGAGAAGTAGCCGACTACTCAACGACGGCGGACGAATGAGCAGATGGTGAGTGTAACCAGACCAAACAGGATGAGTGTCGACGGCTCAGGAGAATAATTAGCGATCGTAAACTCAACCTCCGTGTCGTAATCTCCGATTCCTGATGCTATCAGGATTTGACCAAAGGCATGCACGGAACTTAGTGGAGGTATCACCAACTGAACGAACGGCACGCTAGTGCCCAACGGCGAGGGAGCAGAGAATACCGCGCGCAGCTGGGTGGCACTCTCTGAGGCGAAGCCGTGAGGCAGCGTCACGTCGGAGCTAACAAACTTGAACTGCGAATCCTGAAAAACGTCGGCCCCTGTGGACGGAAAGAAGGCGTTATTATCCTCAAAGATTGTTGCTAGTCCCCCAGGATTAACCTGGTTCATGGGACCGAAAAACCCGAACTCTGCCTGCGATGCAAAGTCAAATCCTTGGATGGGTTCGCCAATTGTAGTACCGACGGTCACAGTATATGTCCCGTAGCCGGGCAGGCCGGGAGTGGGCACACGGGAAGTCGTAAAGATAAATAATTGGGCCGCAGCGGATGCCGCAAAGACTTGCACCGCAACAAAAGCGGGCAAAGCACTCTGTATCACAAAGTTTCCGCTTGTCATTGCCGAAGCCTCCACACGCAGTATAGCAAATAGGCGACAAGTTCAAAAGAAATGCGTCGGCCGCTTTGGGACAGTCTTCTGAAACAAAGATAATGACAGGCCGTTCTAGTGGAGCCCGGATCACACTGTGGGCTCCAATCGCTCCACGCGCTTGGAACAGTAGCGTTTCTTTGGCGACAACGTTTTCAACCGATCCGCCACGACATAGAGACGATCGATCGTTATAAATAGGGGGGAATCGGCCGAGTGGCGGAATGGCAGACGCTACGGACTTAAAATCCGTTGGGGGGTAACCCCCGTGCGGGTTCGACTCCCGCCTCGGCCACTTTTTGCAGCGTCGTCGTTGCAGCGTCGTCGAGTGACCAAGAATGACTGCCCTCGTTTGCTGGTCGAGGCTGGGCCAAGCAGCGCTGATCGTCGTCAATTGTGGGTCAAGTGCTGCGCCTTTTTGCTGCTCTGTCTGATTGCTTCCCTCAATTGTTGCATAATACGTTTTTGCTCCACGTAGTCTATAGACAAATAACGTTGGCGTTCACCGGCCGCGGCGAACGATGTTGATCTCAGCAAACCGCGCGGTCCGCGGCTCCGTGTGCAACGCTTTGTTCGCCAATGTCACAGCCAATCGCCGGTGACCGAAGAGCCAGCGGTGAAAGAACAGGAGAATGAAAACATTAGTAGCATTAATGTGGACAGGGCAACAAATAAACGCCGCCCGCGATTGAATGCCACGGCAAGGACGCCAATCGCAATTGACGCAAAAAATGTCCAATGCACGACCGTCAGTTGCCAACGCACGAATCCCCGTCCGAGTGGGTGCGCGAATACAGCACCCCAGACGAGCATTGTAATCGGGATCACAATCAGAGGTGCGAGCCAGAGAAGTTGGCGACTTTTGAATTGCCCGGCATCTGAAGTAGCTTTGTGCGCATGGTGAAGCCAGAAGGCAAGAGGTACGGAGATCGGCCACGCGAGGATCAGCAACGGTGCGGCCTGTTGGAAAAGCCAGAAACAACAGCCCACGGTTCCGGTTGCGAGCAATACGGCAAAGTCCGCCGCAAGCGGCAAACCTACGGCCAACGCAAACAGTTTGCTGAGCGTCCGACGTTGCGGCAACGCCAAATCGCCCAGGACGGAATGCGGCTGATATGGGTTCGTGTCCACACGCATTGCTTTGTTGGCGAACTTGTTATTCGACACAAAATTTGTGGGTAAGACGGTCTTATCCACAATAAAGTTGGATAAACCCGCTTGACAAGCGGGGCATCTTATGTATACATGTGTTCACGTTCACAGCGGCCTCTCCGGCCGGGCTTCACCCATGAACGAAGCTTACCCAGTCGCGGTTTCCGCGGCAAGTAAGCCGCTGACCACTCCGCAAAAGCTGCTGGACCAGATGCGGAGCATCCTATGAACCAAACACTACTCCCCGAGGGTGACACTGGCTACGCCAGTGCCCTTTCAGCTCGTCAATGCGCTCTCTATTCGACGTCGGTGTGCAGCAGCTTGCGTCTGCCGCAGGGTGCCACTGCTGGCTTGTTTAGCAGTGTTGAATTGCGCCCCGACCCTCGCTCCTCGCCGCTCGCCACTCGCGCCTTGTTTCGGCTACCACCTCAATCTTTCACAAAATCGCAAGTGGCCGAAAAGGAGTATTGAACCAATGTTCAGTATTTGCTAAGCTCGCACCCGTGAAATGACCGTTGTGGGCGCCGCTGCCCGTTGTGCACGCCGGCCGTTGTGGCGACTCCTGTTGCCACAACGCCGGCCCTAAGGAAGCAGCACCGTGCGCCCCGGCGGTTGAAGTGAGGACCAAGGCAAAATAGCGCGCGTCATCAGATAGTCGCGGCCAGGGCGAATCGCGCCAACCGTGGACGCTCCGCTAGAAGTGTGCGCCGTCGGTCCGCTGATCGGGGCCCTGCATTTCACTTTTCCGCCGAAATCAAAGGAACAACGATAAACCAACATGTGATCCACCAACACCCATCGCACAGCCCTGATTGATCCAGTCGATCCTGTAAATCCTGTCAAAAACCGCGCTCGGGTGCTCGGGCAGGCACCGGCCACGCCTGCGCTCCCGCTGCGCCACACGGATCGAACCAATGCCGACGCCAGCTCGAACACATTTTGCAACGCACCCCCAAAGTAAATTCCCCGATGTACGAGACTCCCGCAATGACGCAAACCCTTCCGCCATCAGAACAAAACACCAAACCGCGCCCCCTCCGGCTCACCGAATTTGGCAATAAAAAATCGACTTCGCACACGCGACTCAAAATTCCGCCCGTTGCCGAGCCCGTGCCCGCGCGCACTACTCCCAAGAACGGGGTGTGTTAGAGAAATCGGCGGGAAGTTCCGGAGGTCATGGCGATAGTTAGTATACAGAGCAGCTACGGTGTTTGGCTCCGGCACAACTTCTACGCTAATGGCTGTGATGTTCCCAAGCACGCGACCCGGAATAGTAGTGTTGTTTGGAGCCGACGAAATAAAGACGAGAACCCAATCCGCAATGAAGAATTCAGATGGAGGTGGCAAGTAGGTCGGCAGGGCGCTACCATTGAAGTAATTCGCCGTGTCATCGACGACATTGAAGTTGAGATTGCGCGGACGCATCTCCTTTAGGATTGGCCCACTTGCGTATGGATTCGCAGTGAATTGATCGGCTACCGTAGGTGCTGGCAAGTTTAAAATTATGTCATCAAAAACGTAAGCCTTGCCACCGCTTCGAAACAGTGCCGTGTAGCTTCCGATGGTTACTGATCCATGATTCGGGTATTGGAGGGGTTCGTAGATGCTAGTGTCATCTGGATAAAGGGTCGGCGTAGCTGACTCGTAATCAAAAGAACCGGTTACTGCGTCGCCCACATTAAAAAATGCTTCGGCGTCCCGCTCAGCACTAGTAACCACCCCCTGAAAATGTATTCTGATATGCGCAGCGGACACCCGAAGCTGAGAGCAAATCACAATAGCGATTGAACAGGCGAGAATTAAGCGCGTGAGGTGTGAGTGCATTAGCAATGCTCCGTGCCCTTCATTGTATCAATTATACCAAATGTGCATAAAAAAAGGCCGCCACAGCGGCGAGCTAGTTTACCATGCCAAGCCAGGTGGCTCGCAGTAAATTTAAGCCGCTCGTTGAAAACACGCCTTGCTTAATAAAGGCGAAACGCCGGCAATGATCCACGGACTGGAAAACCACGTTTGGACCGTTCGCGAATTGATCGAAAAGGTAGCTTCATCAGCCCAGACACGGATAACCACACACCGCTTAATTCCCACACCCTGGACGTTTGGCACAGAAAGAGGGATACAGGAAGCGGGGGGAAGCGCAGGACGGTGTCGCCATCGGCTTGTGTGCCACACGCACCATCATGGCTGGTTGGCACACAAGGTTTGCCGCAGGAGGCCAAGTGGGATGGACCGGATTTGTGGGACGGACTTAAGCCCGTCCTGCGCTTCCCCTCACTACACTACCGCACGATCCGATCATTGAGCGGTGTCACGCGGGCGGCGGTGACGTGCGCGCGGTTGAACTCGGCGATGTAGCCGCGGTTGCCGACGACGCCGACACGATGGCCGAGGTAGGGCCGCAGATTGACGTCCGGTGTCGGCGTGACGAATGTGAGGACCTGGCCTCGATCGTCCACGAGCGCGAACTGTGGCGCACCAGGACGCCGCGAAACGACCGGCCGCAAAATGCCGACGGAGTCGTATGGCCCGCCGCTTGTCGTGGTCGCAATGGCGCCCGGCAATGGTGTGATGGGCGGCTGATTGGATGTGCCTGGGTTTCCCGACGCCGCGAATGCTGTCGCGGGTGGATTCGAACGATGAGCAACCGCCGCGAATTGATTGATCTTGGACATCATTGCCTGCGCCGCTTCGCGATCGGCCGACGTTTGCGCACGGTTCACGAGTTGTAACGTGTCGTGCTCCAGCCGCTCGGTGTTCCACAAGTTGACCGGCGCCGCTGCCATCCGCGATAGGCGCATGTCGATCGCCGTCAGCTCACGCGAGATGCCTTCGCCGGCCGGAGATGCCGTTTGTGGCTTTGCTGCGGCCGCCGAATCCAACGGAGGCGCAGTTGCCCCAGCCGGTGACGGTGGATTCGAACTCAGGGGCGTCGCAGCACCAGCATCCGCGGCCGTCGCCGCTGCAGTGTCTGTGGTGGGCGCGTGGGCACTCTTGCTCTTTGCATCCGTTTTAGCGGCGCTCTCCGGCCTCTTTTGCTCGACCGCCGTTTGTTGGACTGGTCCGGCTCGCTCGATGACGGACGCTTGCAGCCAGCGAAACTCGCCGGAGGGAGGCGCGATCTTGAACCACGTCTCGCCTTCCAAATTCTCTTCGCCAAGCACCTCGACCACTTCGCTCTTTTTGAGGCGCACCTGGGCGGCGTTGTGCTTGTCGTTCAGTCGGCTGCCGATTCGCGATGCGACGTTATCCTTGTTGATTTCGGCCAGGCCGCCTTCGCGCAATTTCAGGTCGCGGCCCGCCAGCCAACTAAAACTGTTTACCGTTGGCCGAATGCCCAACCAACCGCCCGGCTTCTCGCGATACACTTCGACGACATCGCCTTTAACCAGTGTTTCGGTGGGATAGAACTTCGCGCCCGGTCCGCTGTACACCGATGCTCCAGAGACGATCACTCGGGCTTCATACGGCGCCACCTCGGCGGCCCGTCCGCTAAACGCGCTCGCCGCCACGAAATACGCCGCAACGACTCCTTGAATACAACCACGAGTAATGTGAGGGCGTTGCATTAGTGATTCCCCGCGCGGCGTGACGATACTCCGCCGCAGATTAAAGGATCGAAGTCCGCCAGCTTCTAGTGAAAAGAGCGAACACGTTCAAGGCCACGATGTGCTGCCGGCAATGCTTGCTGGTTCGCTTTCGGCGAGGCTGTTACGATGGAGAAAAGGCGAGGAGTCGAGGGTCGAGAGCCGGAAGAGTAATTCCGCCCTCCGCTTTTCGCCTAGTCGACCCCGTATCCTGCATTCCGCATCCGCGTTTATTGCAATTACCTACTATTTCGATTCCGATCCATCCCGCTAGCACTCGACGAGATGGTCAAGAGACGAGAGAGAGTCGAGAGCCGGAGGGGACGACCGGTCCGCTTGCGTCTGGCTCTCGACTCTCGACTAAATTCCCTGCATCCTCAAATCAGCATGCAACTTACGCACCTTGGGCCTTATGTAATTGAGAAGCCGCTCGGCAAAGGCGGCATGGGCTCGGTGTATGCCGCGACCGTTCCACAAACGGGCCAGCGTGTGGCGATCAAGGCGCTTTCGTCGCACCTTGCCACAGCCGAAGGATTCCGGGAGCGGTTCGAAGCGGAAATCGAATCGCTCAAAACGCTGCGGCACGACGGCATCGTCCGGCTATACGGCTACGGGGAGCAGGATGGCGTGTTGTTCTATTCGATGGAGCTGGTCGACGGCATCAGTCTGGAAGACGAATTGAAGGCCGGCCGGCGGTTCAATTGGCGCGAGGTGACGAGCATCGCGATACAGCTTTCGCTGGCGCTCAAACATGCTCACGATCATGGAATTATCCACCGCGACATCAAACCTGCGAACATCTTATTGTCTGACGATGAGCGCGTGAAACTCGCCGATTTCGGCATCGCCCGGCTGTTCGGCATGACCTCTCTCACCACGGCTGGCGGTGTCCTAGGTACGGCCGACTATATGTCCCCGGAGCAGGCGGACGGTCGACCGATAACGGCACGCTGCGATCAATACAGTTTAGGCGGCGTGATGTACGCGCTCTTAGCGGGCCGTCCGCCGTTTCGCGCCAACAACTTGCCGCAGATGCTGCAACTGCAGCGATTCGCTAAGCCGGAGCCGGTGCGACGCTACGCACCGGATACGCCCGAGCAGCTCGAGCATGTGATTATGCAACTGCTCGCCAAAGAACCGACGGATCGGTTTCCCAACACGCAAGTGCTGGCGCGCCATCTGCAAGCGATGGTGAATGCGCTTTCTCGACCAGCGGCTGACGATTTTGCCTTGGCCTCCGAACAACCGCCTGTCCCACATCAACTTGATGACGTTCATGAATCGCTGTCCTCAGAGGCGACGCGGGCAGAGATAGTTCACGAGGGAGCAGCGAACGGGGGGAGTGCAGCGGAGGGCCCTGATCGGACCGCTGGATCGCAGGCGTCGCAGAACGCCGCGACATTGGCCGCGGATGAAAACCTTTTGAAGCCCAGTGCGCAAAGTGTATTGGCCTCACCGGCGCCAAACACGACGGCTGTTGCAGCGCAACCTGTGGAACGGCCAGCGCGATTTACCACCATCGAAGAAGAAGATGCGCTACGACGGGCTGAGCAGAAGCGTTCCTGGGTGCTGGTGGTTGCGCAGTTTCTGGCGTTCGTGGCGGTGCTTGCCACGATGGGCGGCGTGATCATGTACCTTTCACGGCCGCCGTCGGCCGACAAGCTTTACAACGAGATTTCGGCACGCGTCGATAGCGGCGACGATTTGTCATTGAGCAAGGTCGAAGAAGAAGTGGATGATTTTCTAGAGCGGTTTCCGGCCGACTCGTGCGCCGACTTACTGCGTGGCTATAAGGAGCGAATCGAGCTTGATAAGTTAGAACGAAAGTTGCAGCGGCAAGCGCGTGGAGGGGGGACGATCAATACATCGTTGTTGCCGGCCGAGCAACTTTTTCTGGAGGCCGCCGGCCTGGCGGCCACGGCGCCCGAGAAGGCGATTGCCATGTTGAACTCGCTCGTCGCTCTTTATGATGTGGAGGCGCCGATAGATACCGATAACGCGATGCCATCCACCAGCAAGGAAACGGCGAAGCGGAAGGCCGCGGAACGCACGGCCGATGTCGTGCAGCTCGCGAAACGCCGCATAAAATCGCTGCAAGCCGATTTGGCCCAACAGCGCGAGAAGCAGATGGCGGCGCTCAACGAACGCCTGGCAGCGGCGGAACGGCTGAAGGCCACCTATCCGCAAAAGGCGATGGGCATCTACGAAGCGATCCTGAATCTCCACGAAAAGGATGCCTGGGCGGCTGGCGTTGTGAAGAGGGCTCGCGACGGTCTCACCGAATTGGGAAAGAAATAGATAGCAAGCATGAAACATGAACAAAGCCATCAATGGTTCGAACGAGCGAAGCAGTTGATGCCCGGCGGCGTGAACAGCCCGGCCCGTGCATTCGGCGCAGTGGGGGGCGAACCGATCGTCATCGAACGCGGTGAGGGGGCGTATTTGTGGGATGTCGATGGCAATCGCTACCTCGATTACGTGGGCTCTTGGGGGCCGCTCATTCTTGGTCACGCGCATCCCAAAGTTGTTGAAGCTGTTGTAGCAGCCGCGAAGCGCGGCGCGAGTTTCGGCGCGCCAACGAAAGGTGAGAACGAGCTGGCAGAACTGATCATTGAAGCAGTTCCCAGTATTGAAAAGGTGCGGTTGGTGAGTTCCGGCACGGAAGCCACGATGAGTGCGATTCGGTTGGCGCGCGGTTTTACGGGCCGCGATGTGATTGTGAAATTCGCCGGCAACTACCATGGGCACGTGGATAGCTTGTTGGTCGCTGCCGGCAGCTCCGCGGCGACGCTCGCGGTTCCGAATTCACCGGGGGTCACAGAGGGAACGAGCCGCGACACGTTGGTGTTGCAATACAACGATGTTGTTGGTTTGCGCGAGGCTTTTCGCGAACACGGCAAGTCCATTGCCGGTGTGATCTTCGAGCCAGTCGTCGGCAATATGGGAGTGGTCGTGCCGAGCAGCGATTTCCTCGCTGTCCTGCAAGAATTGACGCGGCAGCATGGCTCGCTGTTGATCTGCGACGAGGTAATGACTGGTTTTCGGGTCGCGTATGGCGGCGCGCAGGCACTGCTTAATATCGAGCCCGATCTGACGACGCTCGGCAAAATCGTAGGTGGCGGATTGCCGGTCGGGGCTTATGGAGGACGCGGTGAGATCATGGATCGCGTTCTGCCGGCAGGCAAAATCTTTCAAGCCGGAACGCTCAGCGGCAACCCGCTGGCAACGGCGGCCGGTTGTGCCATGCTGCGCCTACTACGAGACGATCCACCCTACAAGCGGCTGGAACAATTGAGCGCTCGACTAGCGCAGGGCTTGTGCGCCGCAGCCACGGCAGCCGACGTGCCACATCAACTAGCCCGCGTGGGAAGCATGATGACGTTGTTCTTTGCCAATGAGCCCGTGACCGATTGGCCTTCGGCAAGCCGTTGCGACACGCAGCGGTTCGGGCGATGGTTCTGGTCGATGCTGGAGCGAGGAGTTTACCTTCCGTGCAGCCAATATGAAGCGCTGTTTGTTTCGGCAACGCACACCGAGGCAGATATCGATGCCACGATCGCGATGGCTGGTGAAGCGTTTGCGAATACATAGCCGACCCATCCTGGTTCGGTGGGTTGCCGCGGCGTTGAGATCCACCCAGCCAAAATGGCTGGGCTATTTGCGTGCGGCCGCTTTTTCTTCGGCGGCGCTGGCACGATAGTATTTTGGCGCGAGCTGCCATACGTCATCACGTTGGCCTGATTGGTAGGCGTCCCAGGCAATGCGACCGACGGCCTCCGCCTTCGGCTGCCACAAATGTTGTGGAAGAAGTTCGACGCCCGGGCGAACTCGCTTGGTGAGTTGAACAAGGGCGGCGCCCGTTACTCGATCGCCGCCCTGCAGCTCCGCGAGCCATGCTTCCTGCGAGATGATCGACGTTTCATGTTCGACCTGCAAAGGACCCGATCCATTTGCACGAAATTTAGCTGCGAATAGCTCCTGGCGCTGTGCATCGAGAATCGTCCATAATGCCGCATCCGATGACGGCGCTTGCACAGCGAGCACGTCCAGCGTGTTGATGCCGATCACCTCGGCGCCCACAGCGTACGCAAATGTTTTCGCGGCAGTGACGCCAATCCGGAGCCCCGTAAAGGAACCGGGGCCGATCGTGACCGCGACCAAGTCGACGGAGCACGGTGACCAATCCGTCTCCTTGAGTAACATTTGCAGTGAGGGAGCTAACACTTGAGCCGTCCGCTGTTGGTCAGTAAGCACTATTTGCTTTATGTTCCGAATTCCGCTGGCATCGCCCCAAAGTGTCGCGACGGAACCGTGACGTCCCGAAGTCTCAATTGCCAGGATTCGTTTGGCAAGTTGCATCCTCCCAGGGTTGCCTAAACCGTAGAAGGCTGCAAGTAGGGGTGAAATATCGAAGCTTTACCATTGCTAGTTTGGCGGGCTGCAGCGATGCCGCTTGACCCTCGCAACGCTGACTTTTAGACTACCGGATTACCAGCAAGACGCCGAAAACGGGCGTCTACCTTCTGCCGTCGCTTATCGAATCCCAGACACGCCGAAGCGAGCCGTGAATTGAAACGGGCCATTATCAGCGATATTCACGGCAACCTGGAAGGGCTCCAGGCAGTGCTGGCCGACGCTCAGGGACAAGGGGTGGAAGAAACCTTCTGCCTGGGCGATATCATTGGGTACGGCCCTAACCCCTGCGAGTGCTTGGACCTGATCATCGAAAAGTGTCGCGTATGTTTGTTGGGCAATCACGATCAGGGCGCACTGTTTGATCCCGAAGGTTTTAATACAGGCGCGGAGCGTGCGATCTTTTGGACGCGGGACCAATTGGAAGGCTCCAAGGGAGATCGCGCGGCGATTGACCGGCGGTGGGATTTTTTAGGCGCCCTGCCCCGCACGTATCGCGACGGCAAATGGATGTATGTGCACGGGTCGCCGCGCAATCCAGTGAATGAATACGTTTTCCCGGAAGACATTTACAATCAAAAGAAAATTGAGAAATTGTTCAACATGGTGGAGTTCGGCTGCTTTCAAGGTCACACGCATGTGCCGGGCGTGTTCACGGAGAGCCGCAACTTCATGACGCCGGATGAACTGGGATACGTCTACCGTTACGAGCAACAAAAGTTCATGTGCAATGTTGGCTCAGTCGGTCAGCCACGCGATGGCGATGCCCGCTCCTGTTACGTGATTCAGGAAGACCATCAGCTCACTTTCCGTCGTGTCGATTACGATCCGAATGCGACAGCCAACAAAATCTACAACATCCCCGACCTGGACGACTTCTTGGGCGATCGGATCAAGCAGGGAAGATAGCGGGATTGCGTCCGTAGTCCGTTGCAGTGGGCCGTTGCAAGAAACCACGGCGGACAACGAATTAACGAATTACGGAACAACGTGAGCGGTAACACTGCTTGGCAGCTTATGATTCCGCGCTACACAAGGATTTGAGAGTTGGATCAACGCCGGTTTATTGCGTTTCTGTTGATGTCGATTGGAGCGATGTTGCTGTTCAATCGCCTCTTTCCGCCGGCGCAACCTCCTGCGCCACCGCCGAAGCAAGTAGCGAACGCGCCAGCGGCCGGCAAGGATCAGCCGAAAGCCAAGGCACTGCGCCGGGTGCGGAAGCCAAGGCGGAGAAACAGGAGAAAGAAGCGGCCCCACCGCCGGCTGCCAATGCCGGCCCATTGCCAGCCGTCGCAGCAGGCAATACGCCCGTGCAATATGTAACCCTCGGCTCGCTGGATATGACCAGCGACTATCGAATGCTGATAACGCTGACGAACGCCGGCGCTGCGGTCCGGCGAGCCGAAATGGCGAGCCCCCGGTTTCTCGATCAGGACGACTGGAGCGGTTATCTCGGCGAGCTCGAATTGAAAAATGTCGCGGGCGGAGTCCAAGTGCAAGTGGTAGGCGCCGGCACGCCGGCCGCGAAAGCCACGCAGGAGGGCAAACCGGCTCCCCTCGAGCTAGGCGATGTGATCGTTGGTATTGGGGAACCAAAAGTCACCGACGTCAAAAACGTCGATGACTTCAAGCGGATGTTGTCCAAGACGCAGCCGAGGCAAGATCTCGTGCTGCAAGTCCGCAGGGGCGATGCCGCCCCACAACCGTACACGGTGCGGCTGATACGAGAGCCATTTGCGGTACTACGACCGGAAATCGAGAACTATGTCATGCGCGGCGCACCGCTGCCGCCGGACTTTGTCGATCAACCGTCATTCGTCGTCACAGTCGCGTCGCTCGACAATAAGCCGCTTGAGAAGGATGAGGCGAAGCAAATGGCGAGCGTTTTGGAGAGCGGTACCTGGGAATTGATGGAACACAACGAAAAGGCCGCGACGTTTCGCCGAACGCTCCCCGAGTTAAACCTCGAGATCATCAAGCGGTACACGCTCGCCCAGGCGCCGCCTAAGGAGCGCGACAATCCCATTTATCCCGCTTATAACTTGCAACTCGAAGTTGAATTCCACAACACGGGGAAAACGAAGCGAACTGTTGCATACCGGCTCGACGGTCCAACCGGCATGCCGATAGAAGGTTGGTGGTATACCCGGAAGATCAGTCAGCGGTGGGGCGGCAGTGGGTTGCGCGACGTCGCGGTTCGATTTGCAGGCAGCGCCGAGCTGTCGATTGACGACGTGCAAATCGCCAAAGGCAAGGTTACTCCCATGGGCGACGGGCAGGCGCTCGCCTACGCTGGGGTCGACGGCCAATACTTTGCGGCGATGCTGATTCCAGAGCGGAAGTCGTTCGATGACATTTGGTTCGATACCACCGAGGCGGTCATCATAGGACCGAAGCCGGACGCCCGTGACACCGCGTATGCGAATGTGACGAGTCGAATGAATCGCAAGCCGATCGATTTGGATCCGGACAAAACGCACACCGATAAATACCAGGTGTTCATCGGTCCCAAGCGACCTAATTTGCTGGCACAATACTATCCGGCCAACAACCCAACCTATTCGCTCAAGGATTTATTGTACTACGGTTGGTTCGGCCCGATCGCCCGGGCAATGCTGGCTGTGCTGCATTTCTTTTATAGCATCATCGGCAACTATGGCGTCGCGATCATCATGCTGACGATCCTCGTCCGCGGCTGCATGTTTCCGATCAGCTTCAAGCAAACGCAAAGTATGGCCCGCATGCAGGCGCTCAAGCCGGAGATGGATCGCATCAATGAAAAATACAAGAACGACATGCAGAAGAAGTCGCAGGCGACTCAAGAGCTGTATCGCAAGAATAAGATCAATCCGCTCGGCGGTTGCTTGCCGGTATTTTTACAGTTTCCAGTTTTCATTGGCCTTTATCGAGCGTTGATGGTCGATGTCGAGCTGCGACAATCGCCGCTGTTTGGACATGGGATTCGCTGGTGTTCGAATCTCGCGGCGCCGGACATGCTTTGGAACTGGTCGGCTGTGATGCCGGAGTTCGTTTCGAAGGCACAAGGCGTGTTTGGTTTGGGCCCCTATCTGAATGTGTTGCCGCTCGTGACGGTAGTCTTATTTCTGGTGACGCAAAAAATGTCGATGCCAGCCGCATCCACTGATCAAGCGGCCATGCAGCAGAAGATGATGAAGTACGTCACGATGTTTATGGGGTTGATGTTCTACAAGGTGGCCAGTGGGCTGTGTCTCTATTTCATCGCTTCCAGCATTTGGGGCATCGCGGAACGCAAGTTACTGCCGAAAGCGAAACCGGCCGATGCCACAGCGGGCGGTGGATTTTCATTTGGAGGTGGCAAGGGATCAAACGGCGGTGGCTCGAAGCCAAGCCCCAACGGCAGCTCCGGCTCGAAGAAATCGCGCAAGGCAGGGCGGAAGAAGTAGTCGAGAACCGAGTGGCCTCTTCTGGTCTACGAGTTTGACTAGCCAATCGGGGCGGTTCGATGTCTTACTACGCCGGCGACACTATCTGCGCAATTAGCTCTGCTGGCGGCGGCGCGGGGCGAGGAATCGTTCGCGTGAGCGGCCCGGCGGCCACAACGGTTACGGCCCGGATGTTTCGGCGGACCGATGGTCGGAAGCTTGATGAAATTCGTGAACCGACGGTTTTAAGTGGCAACTTCCGCGTTTTGATGGATTCAAGTCGTTTGGCAACGAATCCTTCCCTTACTCTTCCCTATCGGGGATGGGAATCGGATGTTCCTTGCGACTTATTTCTGTGGCCGACAAACCGTAGTTACACGCGCGAGCCAGTGGCCGAACTACACACGGTCGGCTCACCCCCCGTATTGCAGGCAATTCTGAGCGCATTGTGCCAGAGTGGTGCTCGGCTGGCTGAACCTGGCGAGTTCACGCTACGCGCATTTCTCGCGGGGCGACTCGATCTAACGCAGGCTGAAGCGGTTTTGGGGATCATTGATGCCGGGGGTGAAGATGAACTGCATACGGCGCTTGCGCAGCTAGCCGGCGGGCTGGCGCGGCCGCTTCATCAGTTACGCGAGGATCTGGTGCAGTTACTGGCCGAGCTGGAAGCGGGCCTAGACTTCGTTGAAGAGGACATTCGTTTCGTCTCACAGCAGGATGTGCTTGCTCGTCTCGAAACGGCTGCCGAACTGCTCGGAGAAGTCTCACAACAGATGGAGTCGCGACACTCTGCGCGAGAATTGCCGCAAGTGGTGCTCGTCGGCGCTCCGAATGTCGGCAAGAGCAGTCTCTTCAATGCACTCGTTCATCGGTACGGCGATGACTGCAACTCGCGAGCGGCGCAGGTCACACCCGCACTTGTTTCGCCGCATCGCGGGACGACGCGCGATTACCTCACGGCCGATCTTTCGTTTGGTCGCCTGCAATGTGAGTTGGTCGATACGGCTGGCATTGAGAATCGCGAGTCCGCCGGCCGGCAACCAATCGAAGAGATCGCTCAATCAGTTGCCGCAGAACGTCACCGACAAGCAACCGTGCGCGTATTCTGCGTAGAAGCCGGCGACTGGGGCCAGGCAATGGATGCTTATCGAGAATCGGGCCTGGCCGATTGTGAGATTGTTGCAGTGACGAAGGCGGATCTTGGAATGCTCTCCCCCCAGGAGAATGCCAAAGCTACCGAATGGCTCCGCGTTCCCGTCGTCACTACAAGTAGTCTCACTGGCGTAGGTGTGGCCGAGTTATGCGAATTGCTCCAAACCGTGCTTGCATGCGATAACCTGGCCTCGGGTAGCCAAGCGGTCCACGCCACCGCGGAGCGTTGCCGCGAGAGTGTTCGCTTGGCCACCAGCGCCATCGCAGAAGCGATGAACGTTACACGTCAGAATGCAGGCGACGAATTGATTGCTACCGAAGTGCGCATGGCGCTCGCCGAACTGGGAAAAGTGGTTGGTGTCGTCTACACGGATGACCTTCTCGACCGTATCTTTAAGACGTTCTGTATAGGGAAGTAGTGCCCTGATCCTTCCTGGATTGCCAATTGTTTTGGAATACCCGACAGCCTCACAAAAATAAACACCCCGAACATCGGACGACATTGACATGCAACTTGCGAATAAACGAGCACTGATAACAGGCGGCACGAAGGGCATTGGAGCCGCGATCGCCATCGATTTGGCGCGAAAGGGTTGCAATGTCGCGATTAACGGTCGCCACGAAGATGAGTCTGCCGCCGCTACGCGGCGGGCCATCGAGTCGGTCGGCCGTAAATGCGTCGTGATCTTTGCCGATGCCGCGCGGCCAAAAGAAGTTGAGAGAATGGTGGGCGAGGCGGAGAACGGCTTGGGAGGGATTGACGTTCTCGTCCACTCGGCTGGCGGGCCGTCGCTTGGCACGATCGATCAATGCTCACCCGAGCAGTGGATGGCGACATTCGACGTGCATGTACATGCCGCCTACTTTCTCTGCCGCCGCGCATTACCCATCATGCGTAAGTGCGGCGAGGGGGCGATCATTCTGATCTCATCGGTGGCGGGCATTCGCGGTGTGCCGACACATCTCGCTTATGCCACCGTGAAAGGGGCGATCCTGCAGTTCACACGGAGCCTGGCTCGCGACGAAGCGGATAACAACATTCGGGTGAACTGTGTGGCCCCGGGCATCATCCGCACCCGTTTTCATGATATGATGACGGATGAGGCGAAAGCCCACAATTTGGCCGCGCGCATTCCGCTACACCGCGAGGGGACGCCGGAGCAAGTGGCGGAGGCAGTCCGCGCGCTGGTGACGAACGACTTCATCACGGGTGAGGTGCTCGTGGTGGATGGGGGCACCTCGATGCAGGTTTGCCGCTGAGCTTCCTTGCGCAGGAGGAGAGGATCTTTGTCGCGTTTTCGACAATGTCTCTGGTCGTTCGCGTTCTTGAGCGCATGGGTAACGTCGACGTTGCCCGCCTACGCGGTACATCACGACCTTTTCGAAGCGGCTCTTAATTCGATCTCCGAAGAGAAATTGTATCGGCATATTGAAGTGCTCGCCGACGACGTGTACGAAGGCCGCGCCGCGGGCAACCGCGGTGGGCGCGCCGCCGGGCAATATGTGCTCAAGCAGCTCAAGCCAGCTGGCCTGACTCCTGCCGGCGATCAGGGTGATTACGTTCAGACGTTTAACGGCACTTGCCGAAATATCTTGGTGCTTCTTCCCGGCGATGACCCGACTCTTAAGAACGAAGTGGTCGTGGTAGGCGCCCACTACGATCACGTCGGCTACGGTAAATCGAGCAACAGCTACGGCCCCTTCGGTCAAATTCATAACGGCGCCGATGACAATGCGAGCGGCGTCTCGGTGCTGTTGGAAACGATTGAAGCTTTTTCCCAATCAGGCCTAAAGACGCGGTGCTCGATCCTATTTGCGTTTTGGGATTCCGAGGAAAACGGACTCGTCGGCTCGAAATACTGGACTGCGCATCCTACCCTTTCAATCGACCGCGTCAAACTTGACATCACGATTGATATGGTCGGCCGACTGCGCGACCAACGCCTGCTGGTACTGGGAACTCGCAGTGGGTACGGATTGCGGCGGTTGTTGTGCGACTCGGTCGATGATCCGATGTGGCTCGACTTCTCGTGGGAACTCAGTGCGAATAGCGACCACTGGCCGTTTCTGGAACGCGGAATTCCGATTGCCCTGCTTCACACGGGTCTGCACTCGGACTACCACCGGCCAACCGATGATGTGGAAAAGATCAACCTTGAGGGGTTGCGCGAAGTTTGCCGATACTTGTTCGCAGCTTTAGTTAACATTGCGGAAGACGAGCAATTACCCGCGTTTCGGAGTGCGGTTACGCACGAGACCGAGAAGATGCATCGCGACTTGGAGCGGCCGCTGCCACCCGCGACACTCGCAAGCTGGCCGGGAAATCTAGCGCGGCCTCGACTGGGAATCATGTGGCGTGAAGATGATGCGGAGCCAGGCTCGGTTTTCCTCACGCGGGTTATTGCGGGAACTCCCGCCGCAGCGGCCGGCTTGCAAGTTGGTGATCGCATTGACGGACTCGAAGGCCAATCGTTTGTGGATAGCGCAAACTTGCACGCTATATTTCAATCGCTACTGGACGTCGGCCGGCCGAAAATCGATCTGCTTGTCGATCGCCGCGGCCATTTGCGAACCATCAGCGTGCAAATAGGGTCCAAGAACGAACAGCCACAAGACGATCGTGCTGAGCCGGCGATGCTGGGTCGCTGAAAAGCTGTTTGTATTTCACGGAATGCTGAACGATCGTGTCGGGGGCACCTCGCAGGTAGCCGTTCTCGGCTAATGCCGGCTATACTGCTTAGGTAACGAACCACGACGATCCACAGGGGATGTGGCGGAATTGGCAAACGCGCTGGACTTAGGAAGCGGCGATTCGTCGCGCAATCCACGGGAAACACTGCAATTCCAGATAGCTTTTGACGTGCCGACACCCGCTGAACCCTGCTGGATCGACTGAACCGGGTGTCGTGGTGTCGTGATTTTCGAGACGACACCCGCTAGTCTTTTGGTTGGACACTTGGACGGGGTGCCCCGCTAACTCGCTTCGTTCCAACTTGGACACAGCCGCATACAACCATAAAGCCCAGACATGTCCCTCATGGCGGAGTTAATCGGATCATGGCTCATCCATACGATTTCACAGCGCGATACCTAACCGTATTTGTGCTATTGGTGTTTGATCTGTTGCATTCGACGAACGGTCCGTTATTGCAATCAATTGCGGCATTCCAAACCCAGCCTATTTGTAAAAATGGGATGGGTTCCCTAGAGGAGACTTATCGCGCACTTGCTGCGAGACGAGTACGCCACATAGCTCGATTGCACGATTACGCGGCGGCTGGGAAGTACCCATTGAACACTGACTTCCCTGGACGGTTGGTGCCCTATTTCGTCGATAAAGCAGGCACAGCATGTGCCGTTGGTCACTTAATGCGTCTGGACGGCCAGCAGCAATTGGTTAATAGCATCGCATCGAGCACAAACCACGTCCGTATCGAGAACGTGCATGAAGGTCCGCTGCTGGAATGGATACACGACAGCGGCCTTACGCAAGACGAGTGCGCTCTAATTCAACCCAGCTATGCGTGCATCGAAGACTACCGGAGGGGGCGCCCTTGGCAGGACGAGATTGCCCGACTGAAAAAACATTTTGCCGAAGCGCAAATATCGTCCGTCGAGTGCGGTTGATAGCCTTTGCGGACGGCTGCACCAACTGATGCGCCAGTATCACTACGAAATAGGCCGTAATGTGGCGTGAAAAGATAATCCGGGCCCGTTAGCGGTAGCTTATCGATGCTAAACGGGAACGCTGCTCGCACGGTTTCTGACACTGAATCGATAGCCGTAATCATGGGTGCGCCCTCACAGAAGAGTTGATTGGGGGCGAACATCGCCCCGCTACTATAATTATGTGTACAATTACTAAAGAAATCCAATCGCACGGCCGATAATATGTGTATATTATCCAGAGAGCCCAAATGAGAATCGACATAACCATTCCTGATGAATGGGTGCCAGCATTGAAACGACTGGCAGTGCGAAAGAAGGTCAGCCTATCCAGGCTCCTTTGCGAATCGGCTGTAGCGTTGCTGCCGGTGAAAGAACGAAAGCAACTACCGCCACCGCGTAAGCGTGGCAGGCCGCGCAAGAGCTAGCGCGGATTCGAAAAATGTTGCGGGGCGAGATTCTCAGATCGCCATTCTCAGATTGTGGAATTTTGCCCGGACCCCCGGTCTTCCTGCAGCATGGGGTGGGTGTATATGACACGAGTCTAGCAACGACTGGGTTTTCAATTTGGAAAAGCGAAGTTTTGCCCCAACACCGGCCTTCTCGAAAACTCACATGGGCGCGTGTATCACACTAGTTCTCGCACCCGCAGGATTCCGTGTTGTTGAGGAGTTTTGTCGGCCGAACCACGAAACGCTCATAGTTCTCGCGACCGGTGCGCCCTTGCCCGAGACGATGGAGCTATCGATTCTCTTATCCTGACAATGAGTCAAACGGTCGATGCGTCCGAAGAATTTAAGGCTGCGACAATCCGAGCAAGTTTGCTGCTACTTAGGTCGCAGGTCGGATTCTCATTATGGCCTCGTTGGAGAGAGCATCTGGTCTACTAGGTCAGCTTGAGTCTTGGAATGGTTCGAAGACTCAAGGGACCATTACCAAGGAGGACCATGATGAGATTTTACAACGTCCAACACCGATTCTATTGCGGCGTGGATCTGCACACCAAGAGGATGTATCTGTGCATTCTCGACCACGAGGGGAACAAGCTTCTGCACCGCAACGTGCGGGCCAAGCCGCGCGAGTTCCTGGGCGCCATCGAGGGCTTTCGCGAGGACCTGGTCGTCGGCGCCGAATGTATGTTCACTTGGTACTGGCTCGCCGACCTCTGCCTGGACGAGAAGATCAAGTTCATCCTCGGCCACGCCCTGTACATGAAAGCCATTCATGGAGGGAAGAAGAAGGATGACAAGCTCGACAGCGAGAAGATCGCCCGGCTGATGCGTGACGGCACGTTCCCGCTGAGCTACGTCTATCCGCGTGAAATGCGAGCCACTCGCGACCTGGTGCGACGCCGGATGTTTCTCGTACGACGCCGCAGTGAACTCTTAGCTCACGTGCAACTGATCAACCAGCAGTACAATCACGATCCGTTCGAGAAGATGTTGCAGTACGCCAGCAATCGTGACGTACTGGATCGATTCGCGGAGGAGCAGGCGCGGCTGAACGTCGAAGCTGACCTTCGAATGGTCGGCCACTACGACCGGCTCCTGACGCAACTCGAGAAGGACCTCGTGCGGCAGGCCACGCTGCACGATCCCCGGGCCTGCTCCTTGCTGCGAACGATTCCTGGCATCGGCAAGATTCTCTCCTTGGTACTGCTGTACGAGATCCACACCATCGACCGCTTCCCCAGTGTCGGAGATTTCTTGTCTTATGCCAGGTTGGTCACGCCGAAGCAGACCAGCGACGGCAAGGTCACCGGACACGGTGGCGCCAAGATCGGCAACGTGCACTTGAAGTGGGCTTTCTCGGAAGCGGGCTCCGTAATAGCGAAGACGCCAAGGCATTCCTGAAACGCAAGGAGAAGAAGTATGGCAAGGCGCGGGCCATGACGATGCTGGCCCGCAAGATCGCCCGCGCCGTGTATCAGATGCTCAAGCGAAACGAGTCCTTTGATGCGGTGAAGTTCTTCGCCAGCTAAGTGGAGCCGGTGGCGGAGCCGCTATGACGAACTCAGGTCACAGAACCTGCTCTGTCGGATTGGAACGCCATCGGCGCCCACATTTACTTATAGATGATGCGAAAGGAGATGATGGATTCGAAAAGGCGTGATTGCCCCTGGCCCGAGCCCAACACGAACTAAGACTTCCACGCCACCGTGGGATGAACTCCTTGTGTGAATGGACGGTACTCAGGGAAACGATGTGATTCTACGGCGTGGCACAGTAAAGGACGGCGATGTTGCCGTTCGTGCCACCGTCTCGGCCAGCTTCGTGCCGGCCGGGGCCGCAGGGCAAACGCATCAAACTGGATTGGATTGGGGAAACTGCATTGATGGTAAGATTGCCCCGTTTGGCTTGACGTAAAACCAGAATTCTGTCGCCTGACGCTTGATTGCGACTCGCATAGCAAAACCGCCATGAAGGCGTCAAGAAAAAGTTGGTAATCTGGCTGACGTCGCAGCCTACCTCATCAAGTTCATTTTGATGCGTTTGCCCTGGCCGGGGCCGACCGTCGGATAGGGGTTTGAGTGCGTCACGCCACTTGCGTGACATAACTACAAGAGAATTGCACGCGCAGTCCGAATGCCGTTTCGATCCCAGTCACTTCCGCAGAACCCGTTCAGGCCACTAATTGACACTGCATAGGCCGCCGAGGCACACGCGCTCGGCGCCAACACAAAAAAGAAAGTCAACAAAGCCAGAAAAAGCGGGACCAGATCCCGTGCGCTCTCTTGACAGGCGAGGCCATATAGGGGTTCGTCATTGTGCACCTAAGTGCGTCTCGACGCTCCGGGGGGCGCTGCGGTTCTTGATCCTGTCGAGACCGCCGAATGGCGCCATCGATTTGTTGGCGTTAGGCTGTTTGCTGGATCCGTGGATTCGTCCCGAGGTGCGGGCGACCGAAGCAGGTTGGCCGGGACGAGCATCGCTCCGAGAGTGCGTTTCAAAAACGGTGAGTTATCGAAACTCGCTAAATCGCTTCCCCAGTAGGACTCCGGGGACTAGTTCTTTCGTCTTTCGCTGCGTTGCCCCGCGTGTCACGGCTTTGCGCCGCTACAACATACTTGGGGTGGGATTATGAGGCACCTCGTTCGCGTCATCATCGGTCCGCGCGTTGTCCGACCTTTCCCAAGCCTCACTACTTGCAAGCGCACTGCCTTGCTCGAACTTTCCCCGCTGCTGTTCGTGGCTTTCGAGCGTCGCCCAGCGAACGTACGCCAATAGTTGCTGTTCGGAATCGAAAGTGGCCACCAACCGTCGAGGTCGACCCTCTTTGAGTCCGTATAGATAATGCATGATCGCTTTCTCCGGAAACCGCGAAGGCGCCTTCGCGGTCGTTGTTTCAAGAGCGCCGTTCCCAACAGGCTCACCAACCCGATTGCCGGTGACCGCCGAAGCATGGGAAGCGATAGGAGCGGTCGTAAGCTCTTGCTTCGGACCAAAAAACTCAAAGTGCAATCGGGCGTCGTCCACACCCCAATCGCGAAGTGCACGATAAATGTTCGTCATAAATGGTTTTGGACCGCTGAAGTAGAATTCTGCATCGTTGTCTGGCAACCAATCCCGAATGAAGTCGCTATCGACGAATCCGACGCTGTCGCAACGCTGCTCTTTCAGATCATTCGTATGCGGAGCATCATATCGGAAGTGAGTGCGCACGTTAGGCAATTCCGCAGCGACCTGTCGCACTTCATCGGCCAACGCGTGAACGCGGCTATCTCGCGCTGCATGAACGAAGTGAACAGCCGCCTCCGTGCCGTGGTGAGCTAAGCTCTTGAACATGGACATGACTGGTGTGATACCGATACCGCCCGACAATAGGACGATCGGCCGATCCGCAATGGACGCCGGGTCGAGCGTGAACTCGCCGCACGGCGGGCCGATTTCGACCACGTCGCCTTCATGGACTGCGTCGTGTAAATAGTTGGAAATCAGTCCGTCCGGCACTTCCGGCGCGAGGCTTGGTTCACGCTTCACGCTAATCCGATAGTGCCCCAGTCCTGGTCGATCGGAGAGACTGTAATTGCGGGGCGAGGTGGGAACCGTCGGATGGACGATCTTCACCGTTATGTATTGCCCTGGCTTAAACGGAGGCAACGGACCGCCATCCACTGGCTTGAGGTAGAACGATGAAATGATTTCGCTCTCAGCCGTTTTGCGATCGACGATGAAACGGCGATATCCGTTCCAACCTCCCGGCGCCGCCGCTTGCTCCTGGTAGATAGCCTTCTCGCGGCCGATGAACAGTTCAGCCAGGAATCCGTAGGCTTCGGCCCAAGCACCGATGACTTCATCAGTGGCCGCGTCGCCGAGCACGTCTCTAATCGCCGCGAGCAGATGCTTTCCCACGATCGGATAGTGTTCGGGACGAATGCCGAGTGAACAGTGCTTTTGAGCAATCAGTTCCACTGCCGGGCCGAGTGCAGATAAATTATCGATGTTAGCCGCGTAAGCGCAAATCGCGTCGGCGAGCATCTGCTGCTGGCCCCCGGAATGCTGATGGGCTTGGTTAAAATACGCCTGCACCTCCGGGTTTTCGTTGAACATGAGCACGTAGAAGCGACGCGTGATTGCTTCTGCCTGAGGTGCGACGGCAGGCGCGGTGGCTTTAACGATATCAATCGTATGTTGAGAAAGCATAACAACTCCTATCCTGCGATCGAAAACAAGAGGCTGCGAATGAAACCCGCTGAGTCCCCTGCTGGGGTGCAGTTGTGACTTTCCACAGTTTACGGATTGTATTGTGCATGTCAAGGTGTAGAATTAGGGAGGTGGGTTGAGGAGACAATTTCATGTTATCGAAAACTGCTGAGTACGCGCTGCGGGCCGTGGTGTGGTTAGGACGGAAACCCGACCAACGGGAGTCGGCCGATTTGTTAGCGGAGAAGACACAGGTACCTCGTCGCTACCTACACAAGGTGTTGCAAGACTTGGTACGCGCGGACCTTGTCCATTCGCAATCCGGTCCGCATGGCGGCTATAGGCTGGCGAGGTCCCCGAAAAAAATCACCATCCTCGACGTGGTGAATGCGGTCGCACCGCTGGAGCGAATTCGTCATTGCCCTCTGGGGCTGCCAACTCATACGAGGCTATGTCCGCTCCACCGGGAGCTGGACCAGGTTTATGCGGCGACCGAAAAAGCGTTGTCACGAGTCACGATTGATCAGTTACACCGCTCGACGAGCGCGATCGTTCCACTATGCGATGTGACCGGATAGTGATCGCAAGGGGGCGATCCACTCGGAGTAATACCTATAGAATTGGAGAGAGACATGGCCAATCTTGCCGCTACTTCAAAGGCCTTGGGGCACAGTGAACCGCCAGTGGAAAAAATGCCTGGGCATTGGGTGCTCGCCAAAATGGGGAAGCGCGTCCTGCGTCCCGGTGGACTGGAACTTACGCGTCGCTTGCTCGACGATTTGAACATCGGAACAGGCGATCGTGTTGTGGAATTCGCACCGGGCTTGGGCGTAACGGCTCGACTAACACTCGCTCGTAATCCAGATTGCTATGTCGCGGTTGAGCGTGATTCAAAGGCGGCGGCCACGCTCGACCGATATCTGACCGCACCGAAGCAGCATTGCGTCCGTGGAACGGCCGAAGAGACTGGCCTTCCCACTGCTTCCGCGAGCGTTGTTTATGGCGAAGCAATGCTGTCGATGCAGCAGCCTGGCGCCAAAATGCGGATTGTGACCGAAGCCGCGCGTTTGCTGGAACCGGGCGGGCGCTACGGCATTCACGAACTCTGTCTCACTCCCGACGATGTCGACCTGGCGACAAGCGATGCGATTCGTCACGGACTTTCCGGCGAGATCCGTGTTGGCGTTCGTCCACTCACCGGGCGCGAATCGCGCGAGCTTTTGGCGGCAGCCGGACTGACCGTGGTCGCGGAGCATACTGCACCGATGCATTTGTTGGAACCAAGACGTATGGTCAGCGATGAAGGGTTGCTGCGAGCGATCCGGTTTGCTTGGAACGTGGCATGGAACAGCGAAGCCCGTCGCCGCATCCTTGCGATGCGGCGAGTCTTTCGCACGTATCGCAAAAACCTAGCCGCGATTACCCTCGTGGCAGTTAAACCTGGGAAGGTGAACCCATGACTGCTTATACAATGCTTGCGAATCTTGCCGACCAGGTTGAAACGCCGACCGATGGTACCCTCAGTCGCACGATCCATCAGGATGAACGATTGAAGGTTGTGCTATTTGCGTTTAGCGCGGGCCAGGAATTATCCGAACACACGGCCTCGACTCCAGCCGTCATGCATTTTCTGAGCGGCGAAGCCGACGTCGGGCTGGGAGATGATAAGGTCTCGGCGACCAGCGGAACTTGGATTCACATGCCTGCGATGTTGAAGCATAGCATCCATGCGATAACGCCTGTCACCATGTTGTTATTGCTGTTAAAGGGTGCGTCGAGTTAGCGTGCCGGTACTGTGGTCTGTTCGATGAGGTTGTTGGATTGCTTGGTAGTTGGCTATCCTATTCACAGCATCTCTTGTCACAGGCGGTGGGAATGATGCGGCGAGAAACGAAAGTAGCGAGCTTAGCTGGTGTTCTGACGACGGCGTTTCTTGCCGTGCTGATAGTCGTCGGTTCACGTCGTCTATCCCACTTCGATGCCGCGCTCGTTGGCTATACGTTCGCCACGTTATTTTCGGTTTTCGGGATCACCTTCCGGTATGCTATTTGGCTGCAGCGGCCTCCAACATGGCTGTATTGGAAGCGCGGCTGGCAGCTTTTTTTCACACCACGGTTCTTGCCGCGCAATCTGGTTGTCTGGATCGGCCGACTGGTGAACGCATTCGTCTTCAATCGCTTCATCTGGCGACGCAACGTCGGCCGGGGAGCGGCCCACTGGCTGATACTTTGGGGATGTATTCTGGCCGCGGCAATTACGTTTCCGCTCGTCTTCGGCTGGATTCAATTCACGCTCGATCCGAACAACTTCGACGATTATCGCATTGTCGTCTTTGGCTTTGAGATTTTTTCGTTCCCAATCGAGTCACTGCTGGGTGCGCTGATATTCCATGGTCTGGTGTGGTCGGCGTTCTTGGTGATTGGCGGTGTCATGCTGGCGATGCGACGTCGCATGCGCGATCGCGATGCGGCTGCCCTCCAACAGTTTGGCGAAGATATCATGCCGCTGGTGCTGCTGTTCGCGATCAGCATTACTGGTCTGATGCTCGTCGTCAGCTACGAATGGATGCGCGGTTATGGCTACGAGTTTCTCGCCATTCTGCACGCGGCTGTGGTCATTGTCACATTGGTGTGGCTGCCCTTTGGAAAGCTGTTTCACATCTTCCAGAGGCCAGTCGCAACTGGGAGTGGCGTTCTACAAGGATGCAGGTGAACGGGGAGAAACAGCGCACCTCGCCGGTGTGGCGCCGCCTACGCGTCGCAAATGCACATTGATGATTTGATCGATGTCGAGCGGCAGCTTGGCTACACATACGATTTGAAGAATGGGGCAGTTGACCATTTCCAACGGATCTGTCCTCGGTGCCGCCGCCTGATGCCGGCCATTGCGCAAGGCCGGCTCTGGGCGGACGAACGAAAGGCGACAATATCGCAGGAGTGCGCTTGAGAAGCGCGAAGCGACGAAGATCCCATCGGCAAACAGAAACTACGCATGGCACAACAACCAGCACCTTTAGCCGCCGTCATTGAAGCCTTTGGGCCACACCTGGCTTTCTCCAGCGGTCAGCGATTGGACCGCGGCGTTGAAGCAGATCGTCTCGTTAAGACGCACTGCTGTTTCTGCGGTCAGCAATGCGGCATCCAACTCAAGGTAAAAGACAACGAAGTCATTGGCTTCGAGCCGTGGGAGGAATTCCCATTCAATCGCGGAATGCTTTGTCCAAAAGGAGTAAAGCGGTACTTGCAAGGTTCGCATCCCGATCGGCTACTGCATGCTCATCAACGCGATTCAGCATCGCCGAGCGGATTTCGTCCGAACTGCATTACGACGAGGCAATCCGAACCGTCGCGAAAAATATTGACCGCATTCAATCGCGAGCATGGCCCCTCCTCGATGGCGGTTCTCAGCGGCGCGAGCCTGACGACGGAGAAAACCTATTTGATGGGCAAGTTTGCCCGCGTGTGCCTGAAAACGTCGAATATCGATTACAACGGTCGGCTGTGCATGGTCAGCGCCGGCGCGGGGAACAAGAAGGCGTTCGGCATCGATCGGGCCGCCAATCCATGGTCCGATATCACAAAAGCCGACGTGGTATGGATCAGCGGCGCGAATGTCGCCGAGTGTGCGCCGATCACGACGAATTATGTGTGGCAGGCCCGCGAGCATGGCGCGAAGATTATCGTCGTCGATCCGCGAATCACACCGATTGCTCGCACCTGCGATCTGTTTCTGCCGGTCAAGCCGGGCCGCGACGTCGCATTGTTCAACGGCATCTTGCACCTCATGATCGAACATGATTGGCTGGATCACGATTTCATCGAGCAGCACACGGTCGGATTCGACGGCGTCGCCGAGCATGTCCGGCCATGGACGCCTGCACGGACGGCCGAAGTGACCGGCATCGCCGAAAAGTCGATTCGCACAGGCGGCCGAATGGTGGGGGACAGCGAAGTCAAGCTTTCTTACTTCATGCCCGCGGTATCGAGCACCACAGCCACGGCGTGCAGAACGTGCTGGGGGCGATCAACATCGTGCTCGCCTCCGGGCGGATCGGCCGCGAGGGCTGCGGCTATGCCACGATCACCGGCCAGGCCAACGGGCAAGGCGGCCGCGAGCACGGGCAGAAGTGCGATCAGCTTCCCGGCGGTCGCGACCTGGCAAATCCCGAGCATCGTGCCCACGTGGCGCAAGGTCTGGGACATCGATCCCGACGAACTGCCCCAACCGGGCGTCGACGCTTATGAGATCTTTCGCAAGATCGATCGAGGCGAGATTCGCGGCCTGTTATCCATTTGCTTCAATCCATTTGTTTCGCTGCCGGACAACAACTTCATCGCGCGGATGTTGGACAAGCTCGACTTCTACGTGGCGATCGACTTCTTTCTCAATGAGACGGCCCGTCACGCCGACATCGTGCTGCCAGGTTCGTTGCAGGAAGAGGACGAGGGGATGGTCACGCAAATCGAAGGCCGCGTCATCAAGATCAACAAGGCGGTTGATCCTCCCGGTGACGCGACGCAAGATTGGCAGATCATCCAGGACATCGCCGCCGCCTTGGACGCACGCACGGTTTCACATTTCGAGAGCCGCGCGAGATTTTCGACGAATTGCGTCGGGCGAGCCAAGGGGGCGTCGCCGACTATTCAGGGATCACCTAGGAGAAGATCGAGCAGCAATACGGCGTTTGTTGGCCCTGCCCGTCGGAGGATCATCCCGGCACGCCGCGATTGTTCGAACCCGGTTCGTGGAATCCGATCGCCAAGGGTGCCGGGCCGTACTACTTCCCCGATGGCAAGGCGCGGTTCAATGTCGCCGAGTACACGCCACCAGCCGAGGACGTCGACGCGGAGTATCCGATCATCCTGACGACGGGACGCGTGGTGAGCCAGTTTCTATCTGGCACGCAGACGCGGCGAATCGGTCCACTGGTAGAACAGTATCCCGAACCGCGCATCGAGATGCATCCGCAATTGGCGGAACGGATGGGCATCGACGACGGTGATTGGACAACAGTTGATAGCCGCCGTGGCGAAATGCACGTTGCGGGCAGCAGGTAGTGCGGACGATTCGCCCGGATACGGTTTTCGTTCCTTATCATTGGGCCGGACGAGAAGCGTCAACCAATTGACAATTTCCGCGCAAGATCCGATTTCGAAGATTCCGGAGTACAAAGTCTGTGCCGTCCGAGTCCGAAGGCGGAGGCAGCTCGCCGAATACGCCGAGCACTGCGAACCGCAACAGATAAAGGAGACTCGTCGATGCCTATACCGGGACAAAAATACTTTTTCATCGATCCGAATCGCTGCATCGGTTGCAAGTCATGCGTGCAGGCCTGCAGCGAGTGCGACACGCACAAGGGACATTCGATGATTCACTTGGAGTATGTCGACCGCGCTATATCACCGCAAACCGTTCCGGTCGTTTGCATGCACTGCGATTCGCCGACCTGCGCGGAGGTCTGTCCGGCCGACGCGATCAAACGGACGGCAGATGGCGTCGTGCAAACGGCCCGCAAGCCGCGCTGCATCGCCTGTAATAACTGCGTGCTGGCCTGCCCATTCGGCGTGCCCAAGATGAACAGCGGGTTCGAACTGATGATGAAGTGCGACATGTGCTACGACCGGACATCCATCGGCAAGCAGCCAATGTGCGCTACGGTTTGTCCTAGCCGCGCACTTCATTATGGGACGTGGGAGGAAATCGAAGAGTTGCGGCCACGATCCGTGCCACAAAATCGCTTCCTGTTTGGGCAGCAAGAAGTTCACACGAAGGTTTACATGATGGTTCCCCGCGAATCGCAACTAGAGTACATCGACGTTCTCTCCGCTCTGGATGGCAGTGTTTCCGAAACATCGCTTGGATCGTTCGCAGCAATTGATACCGATCCAATGCTAATCAATCTGCATATCATTCAATGAGGTTCGCCATGTCAATTGATCCGGACCCTGAACTACATACGCTGCCGCCTGACCGCGGCGACATGGAAGACCAGCCGAAATGGCGGCGTGATTTTCCCATCGACCTGGCACAAGATGGCTATGTCGCCCGTCGTGATTTTACGAAGTTTTTGGGGCTTACGAGCTTGGCGTTCGTAGTCGGACAATTTTGGATCGCGCTTCAGAAGCGTTGGCGAAAAACTCGCACGCAATTACCGACGAGTGAAGTTGCCAACCTAAGTGAGCTACGGGTCGGCGAAGCCAAGACGTTTTGCTACCCCAGTGAAACAGATCCGGCTCTCTTGCTCCGTCCCGATGCCACGACCGTGGTTGCCTTTAGTAGTCAGTGCACACATTTGCAATGTCCTGTCCTGCTCGATATTGCGCACCACCGCCTGCGCTGCCCGTGTCATTCCGGCTATTTTGACCTGACAACGGGTCGGCCAATTGCCGGCCCACCCAGACGCCAGTTGCCGCAAATTACGCTTGAGGTGCGCGACGGTGTGGTCTACGCCACAGGATTCGAGGAGGAAGCATGAGCGAACGGCGTCCGCTTTCGCGTCACGAGCGAACGATCATCGTGAATGGGATTCTCTGCATTGTGCTCACGTTGGTGCTCATGCAATTGTGGTTGCTCACAGCCACTATGAATGCCTGGCTCGGCGGAGAAGGCTCGATCGTCTGGCCGGCCGCGTTCGCCAGTGTCGGTTGTCTTTTATTAAATGCGGGCCTGCTCTGGTATCTCTTCAAGCTTGACCGATAGATTGCAATGTCTACTGCACGTCCCACGGAAACCGCAACGTCGCCGATCACGGATCTTCATCCGGCGTCGTTTGCGTTGGTGATGGCGACAGGCATCGTTTCGGTGGCCGCTCAACTGCGAGGTATGCCTGCTATCGCGGCTTCGCTGCTTTCGGCCAACATTGGATTCTACGTCGTCCTGTGGATCATGACCCTGCTTCGCGTGGTCCATTACCGCGATAAATTTGTTGCAGATCTTTTCGACCACAACCGGTGTGTGGGATTCTTTACACTCATTGCCGCGACCTGCGTGCTGGGTAATCAGTTTGTCGTAGTCGTAGATCGCCCAGTCATCGCGGTGAGACTGTGGTTTCTTGGCATCCTGCTCTGGGCGGTCATTACCTACACAATATTCACAATTTTGACCGTAAAGACCAACAAGCCGGCGTTAGGCGAGGGACTGAACGGAGCTTGGCTTGTCACGGTCGTTGCGGCGCAATCCGTGTCAGCACTAGGCGCACTCATTGCGAATCAATTCCAAGCTCGCGAAGTGGTGTATTTCTTCGCGCTCGCTATGTGGCTCGGCGGCGGCATGCTTTATATCTGGATTATCGCGCTGATTTTTTATCGTTATACGTTTCTGCCGCTCGACCCACGCCAATTAGCACCGCCCTATTGGATCAACATGGGAGCGATGGCGATCTCTACGCTAGCCGGCACGGTGCTCATTAGCAGCGCGTCGGACTCCCACCTGTTGACCGAGCTATTGCCGTTTCTGAAAGGATTGACACTCCTCTTTTGGGCAACTGCGACATGGTGGATACCTCTGTTGCTGTCGCTGGGGGTCTGGAGGCACGTAGTGCGAAAAGTTCCGCTAACGTACGACATCGTCTATTGGAGCGCCGTCTTCCCGCTCGGCATGTACACGGCCTGCACGCATCGGCTGACAGGAGCCATTGTGCGCCTTTTCTTGACGTCATTCCCCGGTATTGCGTTTACGTCGCCTTGGCGGCCTGGACAATTACGTTTCTGGGACTGCTGTGGCGTCTACTGCGATGGCTGGCGAGGAGTTAACGAGCGGCGTTGCTGATCACTTTTCCAATAGGGGCAGTAGCGATGGATGCAGCATTCGAGCACGTCGTCGCCAGTTATCACCGCGCCCGAGAGTCCGGCCAATTATTCGACACGTTTTACCGTCGCTTCTTGGAGAAATCTCCCGACATTCCGTCCATGTTTGCGCGGACGGACTTCCCGCACCAGAAGCTGATGCTGCGCGAATCCATCTTGGAAATGTTGCTGTTCGCTCAGACGGGATCAGGACTCGCGGAAATCGAGTTGAGCGCGAAAGCGGACGATGGCTATTGTTGCTTGGCACCGTCGCGCGACTTAAATGTTACGCCAGAGCATTGCTGCGATCGCTGCGCGCAGAAGCTGTACCTAGCGGAAAGCAACGCAACGACACACTCAACCCACCCCAAGTCGCCGAAGAGCTGCGCGTTAGCCCGGATACGGTGCTCAACTGGATACGCACGAAGCAACTGAAAGCCGCCAACATAGCGACTGGTAAGCGGCCACGGTGGATCGTCAAACGGCCCGATCTCGACTCGTTTCTGCAATCGCGCCAGCCGCAGCCAGAGTCGACACGGCGCAAGCGGCGTACCACAGGCTTCAGAAAGTATCGAGACTAGGCAGCTTACCAAGATACCACTGCCGGACGTGATTCGAGCACTGTAGTAGCTGCTCGTTGAAAATCTTTTGTAGGTATACCGCCGACATATCATCGCTGGCGGGAACATGGCCCATGATGGTATCAATAACCGCCTGCGAAACGCCGCTTGTAGTCGCAATCGTCTCGAATGTGCGCCGCAACGAGTAAAACTCCGTCACGTCCTTAACGTAGAAGTTGTCAACCAACTGGCGGAAGTGATAGGCGATGTTGCGGCGGTTCCATTTCGCTGCGAACACGTTGCCATTATTCGTTGCATTACGCAGCGATTTGACTGTTTCAGGCCATAATGGGCAACGCCGTTCAACACCTGTCTTTTCGCGATGGAAATTGTGCCAACCGTTATTCAAGTCAACTCGATTGGTAGGTAGGTCACAACAATCCTTTGGCCCGAACCCGCAGTTGATACCCAGGAGCACCATACCACGTAGCTCGCCATCCGCGTTCTTTACGATCTGCCGGACTTGCTTAGACGTGAACAGTCGAACCTTGCTGTTCCTAATCTTGCGTAAGATGCGAGCCGGTGGGGACCGAAGTTCGTCGTCATAGTCCACTGTCACTCGCAGCTTGCGAGCGACCTTGAAAACCATGCGGGCGATGGTCAATCGACGCTTGACGGTGACAGCGCCAAGAGGTCGAGTCTTGCCCTGCCCTATCGCTTCTCGCAGTAGTCGAAAGTCAACGGCCGTCAATGTGCTCAACTGGCGATGTTTGCCCCACTCGGCCATGATGTCGCAAACGGCGTCGTATTCGTTGTACGTGACTTGGAATAGTTCACCAGCATTTAGAGCGCGATCCTTCGGACCTAGGAAGGTATCGAGTAGTTCGGCTACTGTCGGCTCGTCAGTGGGTGGTCGCAAGCCGGCGAATAGGTAGTCACGTTGCTTCAAAAACTCAGCTAGGGCGGCGGCCGGATCAGCCCAAGGGCCGAAGTAGTAAAGCTTTCCACGTACCTTTTTGGCCCACTGTCCGTTATGATGGGCGAACAGAGGATAATCGTCGTATGGCTTCTCAGGCTTTTTCATGCTCAACTCTAGCTCGCGGGTGTCGGCGCGGGTGTCGTTAGAATTGAGTATTGCGAGCCAAAGTCAAAAAACAACGTAAATTACAGCATGGGGATGTGGCGGAATTGGCAGACGCGCTGGACTTAGGATCCAGTGGCCGTAAGGTCGTGCAGGTTCAACTCCTGTCATCCCCACTGGTTTTCAAGATGTTCTCTTTTTGCTTCATCGCTTTTTGCGGGCTGCGGATCGCTACCTTGAGGGTTGCCGGCACACGCCCAGAACGTGAGGCGAGTTCAGAATGCGAGATGCCCCACACGATACGAATGTGAAGGCGGTGACAAAAGTAGGCAGTGAAGCGCTCGAGCGATATCGGGCATATCTGAAACTGCTCGCTTACACACAGCTGGATTCCTTTCTAGGACAACAAGTTGATGCGTCCGACCTGGCACAGCAGACCTTACTTGTTGCAGTCGCGAAAGAAGATCAATTTCGGGGGCGCAGTGAAGCCGAATTGCTCTCATGGCTTTCTCGGATTCTTGCGAACAACCTCGTCGACGCCTTTCGTTACCACGGCCGTGCCAAACGCGATCTCGCTCGCGTCCAGCCGCTCGACGAATCGATTACCGATTCATTTCGCCGCGTTGAGGCCCTTGCAAGGTCGTGTTCGACCCCGAGCCAACACGCGGCAAGGAATGAACAACTGCTGCGACTTCCTATGGCACTGGAGTCTCTTTCCGAAGCACAACGAGGCGCCATTGTGTTACACCATTTACAGGGACTGAAGCTTTCAGAAACAGCGCAACGCATGGGAAAAAGCGAATCAGCGGTATGTGGATTGTTGCATCGAGGCCTCAAGCGGCTTCACGAGATCTTGGGGGATTAGGCCGATGGCTTCCAGTGGAAGCGACGTGGAAAGATCGCCTGGGCGGTTTGAGGAGATCGTTGCCGGGTATGTACGAGCGTGCGACGATGGTTGTCCCCCCGACCGCGAGCAATTGATCAACGAACATGCGGATTTAGCCGACGAACTGCGCAATTTCTTTCGACTACGGGAACGCACCGAGGAACTGCTCAAGCCGCTCCGCAGCGCCGCCACACGCGTGCTCAACATCCGCTGTCCGCACTGTCGAAACTCGATCGAGCTGCTCGACGATTCTGACGTTCATAGCATTCGTTGCTCGTCGTGCGGCAGCGACTTCAGCTTGGTTGATTTGTCGGAAGGGGCACTTCCCGGCGGATTAGAACGCATCGGACAGTTTCAATTCGTCGAGCAGGTTGGCGTCGGTCAGTTCGGAGTGGTTTGGAAGGCGCGCGATCTTAGTCTCGAACGCACGGTGGCCGTCAAAATACCCCGCAGCCGCCAACTTCACGCCTCGGAGGTGGAGATCCTGCTCCGCGACGCCCGCGTGGCGGCACAGCTCAACCATCCACACATCGTGAGCGTTCACGAAGTCGGTAAATACGACGACCTGATATACATCGTTAGCGATTTCATCGAAGGAGCGTCGCTTAAGGAGTGGTTGGCAACGAACAGGCCAACGGTACAAGAATCAGCCCGGCTGTGCGCGACGATCTCCGAGGCCGTGCACTATGCTCACGAATGCGGCGTGGTGCATCGCGACCTGAAACCTGGCAACATCATAGTCGATCCGGCCGGCGAGCCTCACGTGGTCGACTTCGGACTTGCCAAGCGAGAAGCGGGCGAACTCACAATGACGATCGACGGACAAATCCTCGGAACGCCCGCCTACATGTCGCCAGAACAAGCCAGCGGGCGGGGGCACAAAGTAAGCCGAACCGCCGATGTCTATTCGCTCGGCGTGATCTTGTTCGAAATGCTGACCGGCCAGTTGCCGTTTCAGGGAAGCCGCCCGGCACTGTTGGTGCAGATCATCAACGACCGGCCGACCAATCCGCGCTCGCTCAATTCCAAGATACCGCGCGATCTGGAAACCATTTGTCTGAAATGCCTGGAAAAGCAGCCGCGGGATCGTTACCAGACGGCACGGGAGCTGGCGGACGACTGCCGGCGCTACTTGGCGGGCGAACCGGTCCAGGCCCGGCCCTTATCCACACCGGTGAAAGCGTATCGCTGGTCGCGTAAGAATCCATGGCTGGCGGGACTCTGGGCGACCTGTGCGCTGCTATTGGTCGGACTGGCCATCGTGGCATCGATCGGATACTTGCAGACGCAAATGGCGCTTAGACTGGCGAACCAGCGTGCCGACACAATTGAGCGAAATCTCTACTTCGCCGAAATGAGTAGCGCCGGACGGGCCGCCATGAACTCAAACGGCCTGGCAGAGGTCCAGCGACTTCTGGCACATTGGGACCCGGAAGATTCACAAGTCGACCGGCGTGGATGGGAATGGTACTACCTCGATTCGCTCTTGCACGAGGATTTGGCGACACTCCGCGGTCATGACGGCGGAATCTCGAAGCTGGCGTTCAGCCCCGACGGCCAGTGGCTGGCCTCGTCAGGTTATGATTGGAGCGTGCGCATCTGGGCCAGCGACGGCAAATCCCGTCACGTTCTGACCGATCATCTCGGTGTCGTGAATGACTTGACTTGGAATCCAGACGGAACCCAACTCGCCACGGCGAGTGACGACGGCACAGTAAATATCTGGGACACTTCACACGGCCAACTCATACATACGCTGCAACATCAGGAACCAGTTTCCGCAGTGGCGTGGAGCCCTGCTGGGAATCGCATTGCCACGGCTAACTCGGCGTCAACTGACGACGGTGATGGGACCGGGGTCACCATTTGGAACACATCGACTTGGAAAGTCGAACGACGATTCGATCTGTCCGTCGACGCTGTGAAATTTTTGCGGTGGAACCCCCAAAGCGACCAGCTTGCGGTTGCTCCCCAGCGCGGACAAATCATGTTGATCGACGCACGGACCGGCCACAAAATGGCGCGATTCGGAGACACGGAGCATTCCGCAGAATGTCTTGAATGGAACCACGATGGTTCGCAACTCGCGTACAGCTACTATGCCGGTGAATCCTTACTTTATATCTGGCGCGCTGAAGATCCGGATCAAATCCAGATCCAGACCGGCGCGGCGGTCGCAGCCGTGGCGTGGCACCCCCATGAGCCGGAACTCGCCTATGTCGATGGCGACAAGACGGTCAAGCTGCACAATGTTGGATCCAATTCCGAAGTCGGCCAGTTGCGGGGACACGAGTCGCGCGTGACCGCCGTCTGCTGGCATCCCCAGGGTGAGCGCGTGGCCACCGCCGACATTGACGGCAAGATCAAAATTTGGAACGCGTCACCACCACCTCAATTTTCCCACGGCGCCGCCACGATTTCCTGGCATCCCGATGGAACCCACTACGCTAGCCGCATCGGAGAGACCGTCATCCTCAGCGACGCGAAATCGCCGTCGTCGCCGCCGATATCACTTTATAAACATGAGTATAACGTCGTTGGTGTGGCATGGAGTCCAGACGGTGCTACACTCGCATCAATCAGCTATGACGGACTACTGCATCTTTGGGACGCGGCTTCGCGGACGAGTAGGCAATCGGTCCAGGAGCGGCTAACGTGGTCCGGATCGCGTCTTCCTCGACTGCTGGCGTGGAGTCCAGACTGTCGGCATCTTGCCATGCCACACGATGACCGCGACATTCAGATTCTGGATACCGCCACGGAACAGATTGTGCGTGTCTTGCCGTCGGACGGCCAGCAACTCTTGTCGTTGGCGTGGAGTCCCAACGGTGAGCACCTCGCTTCCGGCGGACTCGACGGCACCTTGCGGCTATGGAACCCTGACTCAGGTGCGGAAGTCGCCCGCATGGGAAATCCTTCGCTCAACAGCCACATTAACTCGATATCCTGGCATCCTGGCGGCTCGCAATTAGCGTGTGCGACGAGCGAAACAGGCGTAGTCGTGTGGAGGCTCGGCGACGACTCCGGATGGAGATACTTGCGCGGGCACACAACCTACGTTCATTCCGTTGCGTGGAGTCCGGATGGCGCACGAATCGCATCGGCGGACGAATCGGGCTCGGTGCGAATTTGGGACGCCGAATCGGGACAAATGACACTCTCGCTCCAATACCCGGGCGGAGTTCCTGACTTGGCGTGGTCACCCGACGGTGGGAGTCTGGCCGCGGTCGGATACGGCGGTGAAGAGGCGGTCCGCATTTGGAGCACTACGGTCGATCCGACTCCGGCCGTCCTCTGGTAAATCGTTGCCTCGCCTGCGGTTTTTCCCGAGACGCAGGCAATTCTTGTATTTTTTCTCTGCCGGCGCGCATGACTCCGCCGCGGCTGTCGTCTCTTGTCGGTAGGCAGCCGCTCTGCCCAGTTTGAAGCTGTTTTCCGTTGTCCAACATCGCGGCGAAATCGAGCTGTTGGCCGGCTGAAACGTTACTTCCCTTTCCGCTGCGACCTTTTTTTCGGAGGTAGAACCAATGCTAAAGAAACTGAAACTTCAACTTACCGGCTTGGCGCTGGGCTTGGCGCTGGCCGGATTGTCGTCGGCCGATGCAGCCAACGTCCAATTTACGGCCGGAGTGCCGAACGGATCGCTAAACTTCTCCAGCCCTCTAACGTGGAGCGTCTGGAATTCCGATGACTCTGCGACCTACGACGTTACGCTTAACAATGGCCAAACGGGCCACGACGTGGTCACGACGATGCGGGTGGAGATGGATTCATTTGCCAACGCTTTCAGCGGTGACGGATCCGTTTCCGGAAATACTCTTACTGTTGATACGGCCACCAGTGGCGACTTCGTAGCGGCGGGTGAAGTGAGCATGAGCATGACGGTGATGCCGCCAACGCTACCGCCAGGCTCGGTGCCCGATCTGCCGTTGCTGTTCAAGCCGCACGAAATCCACGGCTTTGGAGTGGTTAGCGTTGTACTAATGTTGCTTGAAGGTGCCAACGGCCAGCCGATTGTACCGGCCGGAGGAAACGGCTCGTTAGTCGCCACCGTGGACTTGGACGGCACGAGTTCGCCAATCGTTGCCGCGATGGGTTTTTCGGCCGGGGACACGACGGCGGATATCCTGCTGGGACTCGATACTGCTTTTGCGTCCGCCACGCTGCCCGACGGGGCCCACTACGCCGGACTTATCGAGGGGGCGCCGGCATTTTACACGGACGATCTGCGCCTGCTGTCGGCCGGCTTCAGCGTCACGGCGGATTCGGAATTGAACTTCGTGACTGGGGCGGCCATCTACTTCGTCCCTGAGCCACAGTCATTCGTGCTGCTGCTGGGGGCAGTGTCGATCTTGTTCATCGTCCCGCGAAGTTCGCTGCGGCAATTCGCACGCACGACCTAAACGACGTAGCGCCAGGTCGAACGTGCCCGGCCGGGCAGAGCTCGTACACCTCGTCAACACACTACCGAACATCAACCGCAGATCCAATGAAGAACTGCCTAACTACAGAAAGCGAGTCGATCATGTCCTTCAAGTCACTTCACACTCGAATCGCAGGTCTTTTCTTCCCCACGTTGCTGCTCCTTTCGGCCCAGGCCCAAGTTGCCGACGCAACCCTCCTTGCTCCCGGCGGTGCGACTGCGCTCTCTGGTACAACGTCCGCGGCTCAACCAGAGCTGGGTGGAACGGTCATTGTCGATGACCTGATTCCTTATCAAATCTTCGGCGGTGGAGTAGGTAATCCGTTGCTCTATGAAGGGAATCTTCAGGCTCGCATTGTCCGCTCGACTATGAGTGGCAATCTGATCTTCGGATATCGTTTACGAGACCCGAGCGGCGGCCTCAACGGAATTATGAGCACATTAGAAGCCAACAACTTTGCCGGATGGAATACCGATGTCGAATATCGTACTGACGGCCTGGGCACCAAGGCACCGACCCGAGCTACGCGATCGGGCGATGGTAGTAATGTCTCGTTCATTTTCGGCAATTCTTTGTTTTCCAGTGAGGAGTCCTACTTTATGCACATCCTCACCAATGCCAAGGCGTATACGACGGGGCAAACTACTCTCACCCTGACGGATGGATCGAGCGTTTTCCTATCGACATACCAACCGGCAGTACCTGAACCAGGGTCAGCTATACTGATGGCAATGGGTGTCGCTGCTCTGGCTCCGTTACGAAGTCGATACCTTCGTTCAGTGATTGGGCAATCGGTGACACGAGGGTGACTCATGGCGACGCACGTCCGTGGAAACGCACTCTTCCCGTTGAATCATCAAACGAGAAACAACCCATGAAGTCGTTCAGCACCATAGCCGCCTTTACCGTGGGCATCTGCCTCGTATTGCATTCTGCCGCTCGCGCTGGGTGGGAGGATGGCTGGTGGTATCTCGATTTCAACAGCGGCACGTCCTCCACGGCGGCTCCGCTCCGCGTGGGCGTGGACCAGGGTGACGGCGGTGGATTTACCTTTCAAACGCTCGTTGACGTCAACGGCGACGGCGTCATCCACTTGCGGAGGGTGCCGGTCGGCGGACGGCTGGCGATAGGGGCCGTGGACGCCGATGGCGAGGTCCTCAAGGGATGTGATATCTGGGACCTTGCTGGTAGTACCATTAGTGGCTCGACCATCCAGAAACCGCTATTGGTCATCGCCGAAGACGTCGAGGGAGAATCGCTGGGCGCTGACTATGGCGATTTCACACAGCCGCCGTTTGCACTGACGCCTGGTGCCCCGTACACCGTGACCAATGGCAGCGTCGTTGGTTGGCCTGAGCCCCGCTTCGTCAATGACTTTGGCGTGCCCGGCTTGGAAGAGTTTGTGGTGGAGGTTGATTCCCTGCCGAACTTTAGTGGCAACGTGCTCGTCAGCACCGCGACGCTCACCGGCACGTTTGTGCCCGAGCCGAGCGCCGCGATATTGGCGCTTACCGCCGCAGCTTCGCTGATTACATTGGTGCGTAGCCGGGGGGTTTTCAGTCGGGCCGGCGCTCTTCTGCAGACCGCTTCGCGCATTTTCATTGTCATGGTCGCTTCATCGGCAGCTTGCAGCGTGCCGCGAGCGGCTAGAGCCGAGTCGTTCACCTGGGTGTTTCCCGGCGACGGGAATTGGGACACCCCGACCAACTGGACTCCGTACCTTCCCCTTCCGCCGAATCCGATCGTGGGACCTCCTGACGCCCTAGATGTCGCGATCATCCAGACTCCCTACCGGGTCACCCTGCAAGACGATTACCTGGCACTTAGCGGGCTGTTGATCGCCAATGGCGCCAGTGTCAACATGAATTTCAATTCTCTTAGTGTTGTAGCAGACGATCACGGGGGTGTCGCCACGATCACGGGACAAGGCTCCAAGTTAATTGTTCGTCATACGGCCGGAAACGTGAACGCCTTCTTCGCAGATCAAGTCAATCTTTCCAATGGCGGCGAACTCGACATCGAAGGAACCGTAGCCCGTATTATCGCAGGCCTGGGCGTGGATGCGGATAGCCTAATCACTGGTCGCGGCGAACTGTACGTCAGCTCTTCAATTGCAGGTTTGGATTTCAACAACCGGGGCACGATTCGGCCAGATATCAACCAGACGATTGCAATCACCGCGCCCGTGGGCACTCCCTCGATCGATCTGGACGGCTCCGGCGCCAATCTCAATAGTCATTTGGACCTATCGAACGCCGGCGCGACACTGATCGTCGAGCCAACGCTGACCGACGCCTACAGCGGACTCATCACTCTGGGCGACAGCAGCACACTGACGATCAACCATTCATGGAGCCTAGCCGGCACATTCGATCTCCCGTCTCGGATCGACTTCGACCCGGGAGCCGGCAACACGGCGCACGTTTCTGGCAGCCTGCTGAGCATTGGAGGTGAGTCATTTCATGGCAACCTCCAGGCGCAATCGGGCGTAGGAAATGTCGATGCGCCAATCGAGCTGCACTCCAATGCAAATGTCTCCGTCTCAGAAGACGCGAATATCAGTTTCAATGGCCCAACCACGATCCACGGCGGCACGTTGAACACGTTCAGCACTTCCCTGGCCGATGGGGACATCGACTTCAACGGTCCCACCACCTACAGCGGCAACATGACGATCAACGGCATCGCCCGGCAGCAGGGCAACGCCACGGTCAACGGCGCCAGCATCATTTCGGGCGACGCCTTCGACATGGACGGCGCGTCGGGCAATACGTTGTGGGACATCAACACCGGGCTGGAAGTGCATGCTACGCAGATCGACACGGGGAACAATACGTTCAACGGCACGTTCGATATCGGCGGCCCCACCGTAGCACGGCTGGCCATCCATCTCACTGACCCCCAAGCCTCCTGGGTGATGGCGGGCACGATGAATCTCGGCGGCATCCCCATTGGTTTTGCGAACAGGGTGGCGGGCTCGAAAATGGTCGTCACCGGCCAGCTCAACGTCCAGCAACGCGTCGACATCTCCGCCGATACGACCCTCTCGGCCGCCAGCACGACCGACATCGACTCCTCGACCGACGTGCTGCAGATGAGGGGCACTACCGTGGTGGAGCCAGGCGCCACGATCACGGGCGACGGTTACCTACAAAACGCCGTCAGCGGCGACATGTCGCTGCCGGCGGGCCTGTCGACCGGCAATGTGAGCCTGTCGAATGAAGGTGTCCTGCGCCTGGGTGACGCGGTCGGGGTCGTCGCCGTCGCCGAGTTCGTGCAATCTGCCGGGGCAACTCTTGTTGCCGATGTCGGCCGCAATACCACTAGCACCGATTCCGACGTGCTCACCATCAGCAGCAGCATGGCTTTCGTCGACGGCTTCATCCAACCCAACATCGTAAACATTGGCGGGGCATTTCAGCCCCCGCAGATTGGCGACACGTTCACCATTCTCACGGCTGTCGGCGGCGTAAGCGGCACATTCGACGACGTGCTCGATGCGAACTTGGGCGGTCAGGTCTACGAGTGGTCGCTGATCCACAATCCAAACAACGTGCAGATTCAGCTTGCCGACATCGGCGGCCTGCTCGGCGACTACAACCAAAATGGCGTCGTGGACGCCCCCGACTACGTGTTGTACCGGAGCACTATCGGATCTCTGATCAATCTCGCTGCCGATGGCAACCAAAACGGCATCATTGATCCGGGCGACTATGACATCTGGCGGATGAACTTTGGAATGACCGCCGGCAGCGGTTCTGCTCATGGCGCCGCTGTACCGGGGCCGTCATCGCTGCTGCTCGCGATATCGGCCGTGATTGGGATCGCCTTGCCGATTTCCAGACGGCGCCGAGCACTTTTCCCAATGCTTAATCGTCGTCGGTTGCCTCAGTGATTGCCCAGTTGGGATACGGCGCTTTACTTCCTCGCATTGCGTGCCACAGGATGTGATTGAGCACATCTTCCGGTGCGCGATCCACCTCACGAAAATTCAACGAGTTGGAGACGATCGCATCCTCTCGCAGCACGGGATCGGCAATCGCATGCGGCTGGGGATTGAGTTCGTCCAGCGCGATCAGTGCCCGCGCAGCGCTGTAGGGATGCAAGTCGGGCGAGTTCACAAAGCATTCGAACATCGGCGTCGCACTGGCATCGAATTGATTCATCGGCGGCAGTCCCAAAATCTGTTCGATCGTTCGCAGAATGCTGGTAGTGTTGTACTGAGTGCTCACGATCGCGCCGCGTTTCGCATAGGGGCTGGCGCAAAACGCGATGGTGCGATAGCCGCTCACGTGATCCCAACCGGCTTGTGGGTCATCTTCGATCGCGAAAACAGCCATGGTCGGCCAGAATCTGGAATGGCTCAGAGACTCCAGGATGCGACCGAGCGCGAGATCGTTGTCCGCCATGCATGCCGCTGGCGTCGGGCAGTCTGGATCCGTTCCACTCGTGTGATCCTGAGGCAGACAGATAATGATTAGCTGAGGCAACTTGTCCTTCTTCTCAAAATCGGCTAACTCGCGGATGATAAAGTCCGCCCGAAACTGATCGGGGACCGACATATTCCAGCCGACGTAATTAAGAGGCGAAAACGCACGCAGACTTTCGACGCTCGGCCAGCAACCAAAAACGACATCATCCGTGTCCTTCTTCCAAGCCTGGTAACAGGCGGTGAAATCGGGCTCGCCGTTCTTGTTCTTATCGCGCCATCGTACGGACGGCCCCATGAATTCGCCATAATTGCGAATCGTGATGCCGTGTTTGATTGCGTTATCCCAGATGAAACCTGAAGGTGCATATGCCAGGGCATCATCTTCGTCGACTCCCATTCCGTCGGGATAGCTTCGCGGAAAGCCGGCAAAGCTTTTCTCCATGTAATCGGTTGAATAGGCAGTGGTGCTCCATTGATGGCCGTCGGCGCTGAGTATACCGCAACAATACGTGTTGTCGAGCAGCACGAACTCGTCCGCAATCTTGTGATGATTGGGCGTAATTTTTCGTCCGAAAACGCAAAGCGCCGGGTCGCCATTGCCGCGGCCGAACGCGCCGAAGACTTGGTCGTATGTGCGGTTTTCTTTGATGATGTAGACGACGTGCTTGATCAAGCTCGGCTCGCCGATCCGTTCGGGAATTGCTCGTGGAGACTGATTTTGCCGCGGAGGACGCAGCGCGGCGACAATCCGCGGATTGCGTAGATTTCGCGCAACGCGCTCCGAGAGCGTCGGCAACTGATCGTCGGATGGCACTTTTACGAATGACAGCGATCCGAAGTAGTGGTGTGAATTAAATCCCTTGGCGCCGGGAACATCGCTGTCCTTGTACGGCTTCGGCTGACGGGGCAATCCTTTGATGTTCGCTGCCACGACGACTCCTCTTCCCCCATCGGCCACCACCGCGCCCGGATACCAACCTACTGGAATCATTCCCAACAGTCGGGAGCGTTTGGGGTTTACCAGGTCGAAGTCGAATACGGCGATCGCATTCTGCGAGCCGTTGGCAACATATAACCGTCGGCCGCTGCTGTCGAACGTTGCCGCGTTGGGAGCCGCGCCGAGCAGATCGGCCGCATTGGGCTTGGCCCAAATCGTTGCCACGACCGAGTCTTTCCGCGTATCAATGACGCTCAATGTATCGTCGGCAGCATTGCAGCAGACGACGTACGGATGAGCGCTCGACCGAGCGAGTCCGCTCGCATGAAGACCAGTAAGGATTTCGGTGAGCGCGTTGCCGGCTTTCAGATCAATCACGCTGACCGATCCTTCGCTCGCGATATGGCGCACCGGATCGACGCGTACGAACGTACCCCGACCCGCAGGGCCGGTGACGTCGCCAGCCTGCGGCCGGCGTCCGCCCCAATTGCTGACGTACGCGTGCTGTCCGACAATGACGACAGCAAATGGTGCGACACCTGTTGCGAACTTACGCAAGACAACTCCGGACTTAGTGTCCAGCTCCAAAAGTTGGTTTGACAGATTTCCGCAAGCATACAACCTTGAGCCATCGGTCGACGTCGCCAAACCGCTTGGTATTTCAGCTTTCCGCCGCTGGGCTCCCGCGGGCGGCAAAACCCACGCGACTTCCGGCGTGACTTCGTTCTCCTGTGATACGCGAAAGACGTTGATCAAACCGGTGACGTCGCTCATGTAGATACGATTTCCCGACGGCGAAAAGATGAGTCCGGTGTAGCTGAGCTGGCCCTCCTTGTCCGGATCGAGTACCTGCTCTGAAACCAAGTCAGGCGTCGCAGCCGAAGACACGTTGGGAAGCGCCACGCGCTGCTGTATCCGCATCTGGTCGGGATTGACGACGATCAATTCGCTCGTCTTTCCCGCTGTGACCAATATTTTGCCGTTTGGAGATAGCGCCACCGCTTGCGGCCGCAAACCCGGCAAGTCTAATTGGCGGCCGAAGGGCGTCAGCACCTGGTTGACAGGCGTCACGACGCTGCCGTCTGCCGCGTAACCGACTCGTTCTCTATCCGAAATATGCGGGGGATCTGCATAGACATGTGCTGCGTACCAAAATGATGCGGCGGTAGATGCTGCCGCAAAGAAGACGAATCTGGCAACCGCTGTGCCGCTCGACGGCACAAGTCGACGTGTCTTGCATCGCATAAAATGTTCCTTGCATCTATATTGCGTTAATGCGGCCGCACAAATTCAAATTAAAGGTGATTCTCCATTTTACCGGGATCCTAATCGGGTCGGCATGATAATTATGAAAAACTGACGGCAGATTTAATTCGATTGCTCGTGGAACGCTAACGGACGGCGTTAAGATGATGTGAAGTGCAGGAGCGACATCAGGATCGCTGGTTGCCCGTCCACATAAAGCGGCCGCCGTTTACCGCCTTCGCAGTATGCCGCTCAGCAGCAACACCACCGTCGCAACGATTAGCCCCGAAGATGGCTCGGCGACGCCGCCACGTTCCGAATTCAATGCCAGGAAAACAGCGGACCCCATCGCTGGATCGAGCTTGTTCAGGAGAGCCCAGTCCGACAAGTTCGTAACTCCGTCGAAGTTCAAGTCGCCTCCGCTTTCAAGCCAGTGGCTCAGAAATGCCGTTACATCGTCAGATTCGGCCGAGCCGGCTCCATCGCCGAATACCTGGCCATCCTGATTAATGTCGCCCACCATTCCATTTGGCGGGAGCACTGGCAATCCACGGACGGTTCCATCCAGACCGGCCAGAAACGGATCGATGACCAGATGCCACAAGGCCGTGGCCGCTACGTCCCGTAATGTGCCCTGCTGCATCGTGGTATCGTTCGGCACACTTGGACCACTGACGACAAAGGGAACTTCCCAATTGATTGGCCCCTGTGAAGCGAAGTGGCTGTAACCTTGCCCGCCGTGGTCCGCGGTGACCATTACGAGCCAGTCCTCGTCACCGCTAATCACACCGGACCGCGAGTTGAGTGCGGTCATAACTTCGCCGACTAGACTGTCCACGATCTCAATGGCGGCGACGTATTGTGGACTGCCCCACGAAGAGGAGTGTCCCGCGCCATCGACCTCGTCGAAATGCAGGAAGACGATGTCTGGGTCGAGATTGGACTGTAGCAACGCGACCGCATCCGATTTAACAAGAGCATCTTGTTCCTCGTCTGTCCCGCTGTCGTAGCCAATTTCGAGGTCGGCGTATTCGTCCGGCACAATTTCTGTGTTGATCGGCGTCCAATTGGCCAGTGAAGCCGTGTACAAGTCGCTGTCGAACTGCTTGACATACTTAAAGAAGTGCGGGTAGCTAACGAAATTGTTCCCTGAAAAGCTATTATCGACGACGCCGTGATGCGCCGCTGATGCTCCGGTCAGAATGGTCGACCAGTTAACGCCGCTGGCTCCATAACCCTCTGGTGGATTGGGAGTGAGGGCCCCCTCGTTAAGAAAGTCATATCGAGCTGTTCCTTCGGAAGCCAGCGCATCTAGGTTTGGCGTAATTGCATCGGCAACATACGAGCCACCGGCACCGTCAATGCCGATGATAAGCACCTTATTGCCGGCGTAAGCGACATCAGCAAACAACACGACCACGAACGTGACGGCAACCAACAGTGACGAGTTGCTCACCCCAGCAGATGCCAGACGCGCGAACGAAACAGTCCGGCCGTTAATTGGATGCGTGATTTTCTCATCAAAAGTGGCGGCAGCGGCCAATTATCGGGGGTGCCGGTCAAGCACAAAGCCTATCGGCGCCCGGCTCCACCCGTCGAGTAGTATTGGCTAGCTCGAGTACCTAAATCGCTCCAAATCTGCGCGTCGATATCTTCATTGATAGACTCGATATGTCCGTCGACGTAAGCCATCTGCACGATGCCGGGATGCTTGCTGCCAAACGAAAGCTGTAATGATTGGCATGCCGGAGAGTCTTCCTTACCCAAGCAAATCTGCTGGTTCTCCGTCGCGGACTTTGGCAGATTGATGCCAACGGCAGTGGAACCGAGGAATTCAGAGATGTCGCTGAAGCTGTTACTTCCGATTTTTGTATCAATATCATCGCTGCCGCCATACCAATGATCGACACGTCCGCCCCGAACGTCCTCCGAGCTGTGTCCAAGCTGCTCGACCGTTTCGAAGTCGTGAATGCATTCGCCAACCATAAGCGTTTTGGCTGTACCATCGGTGATTTTGCGGAGCGGAATTTGACCGGAGGAGACATCCTCCTTGTGATGAATTCCGACTAGCACGCCGTCGGCTCCGGGCCATAAAGGCGCCACCGAGGGAGATTTCTGAATCCTCAACCAGAAGCTTGGATATTGGAACTGCGCCAGTCCGCTTGCGACGCCCATATATGAGCATGGCACGCGGCGCATCACAAGGTATCCGTCGGCCGATAAATCATACTGGTGTTCTGGCAGACCGGCGGAAGGACAGCGGTAAGCAGTGATCACAGTTTCGGCGAGCCGAATGTTCCGATACTTGTCACCCAATTCATCGACCGAGCCATATTCTTTTCCTCCGGGGGAGCCCCATTGATAGTTGCCGTTTTCATCTTCCCCAATCGTGAGGCTGTCAAACACCGCACCTTCTTCGAGATACGGCAGAATAAATGCGGACCATGCACTTCCCTCACCAAGGAAAGCACCCGTTGGCAGCTTTCCGCGAGCTGATTCGTAGTTCAAGCAAGCTAGCGATATCTGCTTTAGATTGTTCGAGCACTGCGATCTCCGCGCTGCTTCACGAGCCGCTTGAATCGCGGGCAATAGCAGTGCCACAAGAATACCAATAATCGCGATGACGACTAGCAGCTCGACAAGTGTAAAACCAAAACATTTTCGGCGATCGGCCACTGGAAACACGCGACGCCTATACCGTAGGTTGATTTGCCGAATGATAGGGATGAAGAACATAAGAAACGTCTCCCTGCTACTCGAAAAAAGTGACGAACTCGCGCGTTCGAAGGCTCTGCGTAGCAAATAACATGATCCACTCACTGACAAATCTGTTTAAGGTTGCTGAGCGCAAAACTGTTGTCTCATTGAGAGCTAATGCATCAAAGTGGGTAGATCCCGATGGGCGACTTCGATTCATACTGCTTTGGCGGAGTGTGTAAAACGGGCCATCGCTGGGTAGGCTGACTGAAAACCCGGACGCGCACATTCCGGCTGCGTGCTGACGGCTAACCCTTGTCCCGGCTCATAGGCGTTCGTTAATTCGTTAAGGCGATGCCTGTTTGCCTCTCCGGTGTACCGCAAGCGACAGGGCCACCAGCGCCAACGAGGCAAGACCAATACAGGAAGGTTCAGGAACGCTGTACGCACCGTTAATCAGTGCCATGGCTGCTACTCCAGCGCTTGGATTCTCATTGTTCAGGATCGCCCAATCACGCAGGTCGACGATACCGTCATAGTTGAAATCACCGAGCGCCCTTGTCGACAGGTCACCTACTAACCGGCTCCCTTCGACGCCGGTAATCGGGTTCACGGCGGTCATGCGTTTCTCGTAGAGCCAGTTGGCTGCGAACAGATTCGCATCGGTAAGTGTAACCACGTTATCGCCGCTCAAATCTCCGTCCTGGCTTGGGGCGAAGGCTTGCGCGTAACCATTGTCGCGCTGGAATATGTATTCGCCATAGTCGTTCAGGACGTTAGTGCCGCCGCCGGGGAGATTGTCGTTGTCGTTCAATCCCATCACGAACATGCGGAGATCGTCGACAATGCCGTGGAAAAAATTCTCCTGGCCTAGCGGCACATTAAAGCCAGCATCCGTCGTAGTCGCCCTTCCGACCGTAAGGGGGCTGATATCCAGCGAGTCGATATTGGTGAAGACCTCGCCCTCGCCGACGTTGACGATGGTTTCTACCGCATACTCGCCAAACGCGATCGCCTCAGCGACACCGTTGATGTAGAAAATTGAGCCCTGATTCGGCCCGAACGGCCGCACCACCGAGAGGTGATACCACTGGCTAGTCTGCTCGACGACGTTTGTTTCGTAGTCGGCCGGCGTGATCACTGGGTCCGAGACATTCAGGATGTCGTCCTCGGTGCCTAGCATTCCGTCTGGTCCAGGCAGTTGCTCGGTATCCACTTGAAACCGGCTGCCATAACGCATCGCAAATTTGCCATTCTGATCGATCAGTACACCATGCTGCTGGCTGTCCATCACGATGTCCTGCGTTCCGGCTATCGAGGTGGGCTTGGCCCAAAGCTCGAAGCCGCGGTCATTGATGCGGTAATAGTTGATCGTTCCCCCGGGGTTGATTAGCGACGCGCTGGACGAAGGCGACTGCTCCGGAAAATTGAGAGCTTCTCCAAACCCCGTGCGCAAGTACTGTCGGTCGAAAGACAGGGGGTTCAACTGCAGGCCAATGTCGCCGTTGCCATCGGGCCGGTCGGTAGTGCTTACATAGGTTGCTTTGCGCGATGTTGGACTTTCGGCAATCAGATCGATGAGCTGGTTTTTGCCAGTTTCGCCTGCACTGTCGTACGTCACTAAATGGCCAAATGAGTCCATCTGGGAAACCGGTTGACCGATCGTTCCGCCCGCGTCGTCCTCGCCGAAAAGATATGAACGATCGAGGAACGGCGATGGAGGAACGGCGGCTGACGCCACTCCATTCAGCGTGACCATGGTCAAAAACAGTGTACATAAACTTGCTGTGCCGCTGCGACGCCGCCATAAACAAGTACCGGCGAACCCGAGCACGACCAGAAGCAGGGAGGTGGGTTCCGGCACGGTGGTGCTTGATGAGAGACCGCCGCTTCCCTGTCCTGCACCCGATAATGTATTTCCAAAGTTGGATCGCCAAGTGTTGTACTGAGCGGATCCGATCATCCCACCGTCCGGATCATTGGGGAGCGGGTTGCTCGTGCCCTCATTCCTGCGCCAAACGACGTAGTCTGCCGCATCCACCACTCCGTTATTGTTGTAGTCACCAGGTAAGATGGGCGTCGGGTCGTAAAAGTACTCGACGATACCCTTCACTAACTCGCCGGATGCCAGAGAATAGGTCATTTGGATATTGTCGGTTGCCTCCGCGGCCTGCTGGTCGAACGTGTTCGCGTCGATCAAGACTCCCAACAGTTCGCGTCGGGCGTCGTCGAAGCTGGAGCTGCCGAACAAGAATGCTTCGGCGAACTGTTTATTGGTCGAAGTGAGAGATTCCCATTGCTCGCCGGGCGAGTCTCCCGGCGTGGAATCTGGATCTGGTCCGTCGGCCGTTTCGTCAATTGAGTGCGAAAGGCCGCCGTTGTTGATGACCTGCAACAGACTGGTCTTGCTGGTGATGTTAATGCCGGTGACTTCGCTGGGGATCACATCGTCGCCGCCGAAGAACGCCTGGCCATTGGCCGTGTTAATAAACAGCTTGGCTGGATCAGTGGGCACAGAGATCAACACGTTGTCGATTGCCCACCACCAATCGTTCCAGGCCTTTTCCAGACCGAACTCAAGTTGCAAGGTGGTGGCCGTTCAGTCGTACTGTAGGTCCAGCGACACATGCTCGTTTGTGGCGTCCGGCTTGTAGAAATCGCCCTCGTCGTCCGAATCCCAGTGCAACACCTCTACGGGTGCGCCACCGTCGTAGATTGCACGAATCACAGCGGTTTGATTGTTTGTGTTGTTCAGGTCGTCGAATCCCTCCGGACGCCACGACGAATCAAACGCGAGCTTGATTCGGCCGGCGGGAATACCGGCAGGAATGTTGATGACGGGCGTCCTAGCACGAGCGTCGTACAAATCCAACACCGGGCCAGGGCCTGGACTGTCTGGACCATCGTCCCACTCGTCTGGATCGGCAATGAACACGCTTCCAAGCCCACGCGTAAACTGACTTCGGTCCTGGTCGCCTGCAGTATCAACCCACCAATCCTTGTTTGCCGTCGCCCAACCTGCCCACTCCGTAATGCCGTTCGTATCCGGGTTACCATTTGCGTCTGGCGGGCCGGAAACGGGCACTCCTGAGTCGTCGATGATCCAAGGGGCAGTTCCCGACCCGGTTGTGGGCGTGACGCTTACCGGGGGCGCTTCGCTCCACACATTGCTGGCTTGCGTTCCGCCTGTATCCTCGACTCCCTCATCGACGGTCGGGCCTAGTGGCACGTCTTCGAAATCTTCGTATAGCAGCGTGAGTTGGGCGTGGGCTCGATGCGGTGCAAGGATACCGCTAACAACGAAGAAGCAGCAACTGAGTACAACCAGTCTGCAGCCCTTCTGCCGGCGCAAGACAACCATTCCAACGGTCGCCAGACCGAGAAGGAACCTTGTCGATGGTTCGGGCACAGTTTGTCCGCCGGTTAGCATCTGGGCGAACGCCCCCTGGCCGTAAGCCAAATCAAAGGACCGCTGAAATTCAAGAAAGTCGTTCAGCGTGTGAAACTTGTCGTTGTCGAGATCACTCTTTGCGTATCGCTCCGCCTCGGTGAGTCCTGTCAGGTCGCTGCCGTAACCTAGCTTGAACTGCTCCCAGTCGAGAATGTCGACCGCGCCGCTGAAATCGAGGTCTAAATAGTCGTAGGGAACTCCGTCAATCCCGGTGAACTCGATGATTCCCTGAATCGGAACGTCGTTTCCATCCACAAGGTATTCGAAAGAAATGTCCGAGAGTTCCTTGTAGAAGCCTTGCCATACATCTCCAAAATTGATCTCACCCAACGCGGGCAACTCGTCACTGCTCAGGTGCACTTCACTCAGGTCATTACTGTCACCGCCCGGATGCGTCGCTTGCAGCCAATTGGGATCGGTGTCGGCAAGAAAGGCCGCACTCGCTTCGTCGAGCACACCGGCTTGAGAACGAAGCGAATAGCCACGAAGATCGACAGGCTCGCCGGTTCGATTCACGATTTTCACGTCGCCGGTGTCACGATCGATAATCGCCCGCAGAACTCCGTCCTCGCCAGGTCCGGCGCCGGTGAATACGTTCACGTTGTCGACGGCCCACCACCAGTCATTGTTCCCGAGCAGGCGGAACTCCAGTTGTACGTTCGAAGCACCGTCTGGATTTTGCAGGTCGACCGTCAGGCTTTCATCGGTGGCATCGGGCTTGAGATCTGGGTCGCCGATCTCCGAAGCCCAGCGGAAAAGGGGGACGGTCGACTCGTTGGCCGTGCCGCGATCGTACACGGCCATGAGCGTCGCCGTTTGCAAATCTTCGCGCTGCCACGAGGAGTGAAAGGAAAGCTTTGCCTCGTTTGCGCTGATGCCGCTCAGGGAGATCAATGGCGTCACGAGCGTGGAGTCGAACAGCCCGTTGGCTGGATCGAGATTGTTCTCCGCGCCAGCAGGCCCACCGAAGTCGTCCCATTCGTCTGGGTCTGCTACCGCGACGATCCCGCTGCCGCTGAGATACTGAGACCGGCCCTGATCGCCTGCGGTCAGGATCCACCAGTCCTTGTTGACAAATCGCCACCCGGCAAATTCGGTAACGCCGCTACCAGGACTTTCGGGATTGACGGTCGTAAGATTGACCTCGGTCCATCCCGCCGGGCCGTCCGGCCCTACCTGCTGCCAAGCCTCACGTTCACGAAGCTCGGTTTCAAATGTTACGACCGGCTGCAGCGTCACTCCCTCAAAATCCTCACTGAACAAATCGACTGCCTGTGCCCTCGACGTGATCGTTGCGATGGCGACGCTCAACAGCAACCAAATTGAACGACGAGAAAGAATTGACATCGCCATTGTCTTCATAACTCCTGAGAATCGATCGAATCCGAAGATTGATAGGAAAACCAAGTGCCTTATCGAACCAAAACGTGTCATGCGCAACTCGTTACGGTGCAAAGTACGGAATTTCGCAATACGGCTCATTGAACTTCTCTGCTGTCAAATCGTCTTCACGGTGAGGAAGACCCCCGCCGCCAGTGACGGCGGGGGTTCGCAAACCGAGGAAGCGGTACCCCAGGAGACTTTCAACCAAAATGCCGTCGATCTCTGCGTACAAAACCGCAGCAGATCCCCACTGCCATCAACAACAAAGCGGACGGTTCGGGTACGGCGCGGCTGCTGACTTGAATGTTGTCGATCGCCCACCACCAGTTGTTGCCGCCTTCGTAGCTGAACTGGAGCTGCAGCGACGCAGCACCGGCAGGATCTAAAAAGAGGTCGACAGTCCGGTTCCGGTCGCCGCCTGGGACGATGTCGGCACCGCCCTCCCAGCGGAAGAGTTCCACGGGCGAACCATCCAACAGCGCGGTGAGAATTCCGGTCTGGCCATCCTCCGAGCGCCAACTCGAGTCGAACGTAATGTTGATCATTTCGCCGGCACCCACGCCCGATAGGTCGATGCTGGGGGTCTCAAAAACCGTCTGCAGCTTGCCGGTCGGGCTCCCCAGATCGGTCCACTCGTCGCCATCGGCGATGGCAACGACGCCGGTACCTTTCGTAAACTCTTCGCGGCCCTGCGTATCGGCAAACGTCCAGAAATCGGGGGTCGCAAAGCTCCAACCCTCCCATTCCAAGACGCCCACGTTATTGTCGCCTTGGTTGCCGACGTCGATCGTGGTTGTGACGTTTGATCCCGCTCGGGCGCTATGCGTGAAGGCATCCGGCTTGGCCGCGGTCGGATACATCGTTCCCAACACCGTAGTGGTACTGCCGGGCGCCGACGTCACCTTGGCGCTGGCCGCGAGGCGCTCGTTCACGCTGTCGGCAAGGGTAACAGACGATTCGAAGTCTTCAGACAGCACGTTGCCAGTGCCGCCGGTGAGATCCTCAACTTGGACATTGTCGACCGCCCACCACCAATCGTTGCCGGCGTTGGCAATGTTGAAGTGAAGCTGCATCGAAGTGGCGCCCGCCGGCGCCTCGATGGCTGGTATGTCTGCCCCATTTGCATTGAAGTGCTCATCTGGAGCATCGGGTTTCCAATTGACATCTGTGTCGTCGGAATTCCACTTCACGACCTGGGTGTTGCCGCCCACGTCGAAGGAGGCGATGATTTCAACCTCCTGATTGTTCTGGTCCACGAAACCAGGTGCGCTGTCATCAAATGCCTCATATCGCCAACTAGAATCAAAGCCCAGCCCGTAAAACTGGCCGCCGCTGACTGGAATGCTAGGGCTGACGAGACTGGCACTGTAATAACCCCCATGAGTCGGATCGTCCGGATCGCCGAGGTCATAGTACTCATCCGGATCAGTCGACGGCGACCGTGCCGGACGCACCACTTACAGTGCCGAAAAGCTCGCGATCCTGCCCTTCAGCAGCTTCCTGCCAGAAATCGAGCCGCGGAAAGTTCCAACCATCCCACTCATCGACACCGTAATCGGCAAGCCCCGTGCCGGCGACGCCTGGCGTGACCGTTGAAGCGCCGTCGTAGGTGCTCAAGCTATTGTCCTTGGTCCAACCCGTTGCGGAATTGCTCCAGACACCGGAAATCGGCGTCGAATCGGGGTCGCTCGCGACGCGGGTGACGATCGCCGTGCCGACTCGCTCGTTGACACTGTCGCCGAGGGTTGGCAACAAGGAGTCGAAGTTTTCTTGGTACAACAGCCCTGCCGCGCGGACCGACCCGGCAACTGAAAGTAAAGCGGCCAGGCAACAATTCAACAGTCGTAGCCTTTTCATTGACGTCCTCCTCAACATAGCCACTCGCTACACGTCTGGTCTCAAACACGATGGAGATTCGCCGACGTTTGGCAAATCAGTTGTTAGATAACTAATGCTGTCACGTGAAGAACTAATGAAGGTCGTATGTCAATTGACGATGTTTACAAAAAATCTCTCGAAAGCAGCTCAAGCTTTGACTCTCGGCGCACATCGCGCGCCTACGATGGCGCTTTGGGCTTAATTGTGGGAGCGCTCGGCACTGGTTCTTGGCTCGTCGCATGATGCGAACGCGCATCGCAACGGGAGAGGAAAAGAGTGCGCTAGCCAAGCATATCTTGCAGAAACTGTAGGTTCTCAAGCTCAGAAAGGTGCGACTCACTCAGATTGCCGCGACTTGCTGGCGGTCAGCCAGAAGACACTGCCGCTTAAGGCCACCAGAACGATCCCACTAAGTGAGACGGCATAAGAGAATCGGCGAAGGAAGACAAGCCGAGAGTGAGCGATGCATCCATGGCATCTGGCTGGTGGCGCCAATTGATGACGGTAGCTACCGTGCTGATCGCGGGCTGGGTTCCGGTCGGTCAGATCAACCGATCAAGCCTAATTCGTCGGCGACCTTGTCCACGCGTTTGACTGCTTTGGCGTGAGACATTTTTCGGGTCGACCGCAGGAAGCGGATCGCTCCTTGCCGGTCGCCCGTTCGAACCATCCCGCACAGGCTGGGTTTCCCACTGCGGGTCGATGCCCGGTGCCGCAGGTCGCAACCACTCCACGCGAATCTTGCCGTCCAGAATGCCGCACACCAGAATCCGGCGCTGGTCGTCCGGGTAGCGGGTCCGCTTGTAGCGGACCAGTTCATCGATCATCGCGTTCACATCGTCTGACTTGAACTCACTCCAAACTGGCGGATTGTCGGCCTCGATCGTTTCCCACACGGTCCGATATCCTTCCCTGGCATGCGCGAGTCCCACGCTCTCGTTCCAAGCCGCCGTGGCAAAGAATAAAGCAATATGCGCCGCTTCCGAAGAGGGTATCCTGCTGGGGAAGCGGAGCAGACGCTCCGACATCTCTTTCAGAATTTCGGACATCTTGGGCGGAGCTAGTGACATCTGCCGACCTCTATCTTCCCAGGGCATGACGGCGCTGGGCCCGCCGTTGCCGTTTGCGCTCGGCGCGCTCGTGCGCTTCGGCGACCCGCTCCTGGATCCGATGCTGGGGATGCTGCTGGATCCAGCGGTCGGGCAGCAGCGTTTCCCATTCACTCTCGCGCAGCGAGGGCCAACGAGCGTAGACGTCGCGCAGATACGCATAGGGGTCGATCCGATGCCGGTTGCAGCTCTTCGTGAGGGTGAACAGCGTGGCCGCCGTTTCACCTCCTCGCTCGTTGCCGAAAAACAGCCACGCCTTGCGCCCCAAAATGGCGTACTTGAGGGAAGCTTCGGTGCGGTTGTTGTCAATCGGAATCGCGCCATGCTCGAGGTAGCGCTGGAAGGCGTCCCAGCGGTTCAGCATGTAGCCAACGGCGCTGCGCAGCTTCGATTTGGGCAGCTCCCGCTCAGCATGCTCCAGCAGCCATTCATGCAAGCTGGTGACGATGGGCTTGGCTTCCTGCTGACGAAGTTCATATCGCTGCTGGTCGTTTAGCGAGTGAGCTCGGTCCTCGATGTCGTACAGACGACTGAAGTATCCCATGGCCGTATGGGTCCGTCGGCTCGCGGCTGTGAAGTGGACTTCCTCGAACTTGCGCCGCGCATGGGCCCAGCAACCTACTTTCAGAATCTCAGCGCTGGCCAACGCGATCTGTTCGTAGCAGACGTAGGCGTCCGACTGCAGGTAGCCGCAGAATCCCGACAGGAACTCTTCGGGGCCGGCCCGCGCACGATCGACGGTAAAGTAAAAGCAGTCGTACGGATGACCACGGTCGCCCACCGTGCCCCACAGGTAGGCCTTGACGCTGCCGGTGGCCGCCAAGCTCAACATCCGCACCGGCGTTTCATCTACCCCAAGCACCAACAATTGAAGCGCGCCCCCGCATCAAGTCGGCCAACGGCTCCAGTCGCTCCGCGAGGGCGGACATCCAGCGGCATTGCGTGCTCCGCTCAATGCGAAGAAATCCCCAGCGGGAAAGGATGTCCTCCTGACGGTAGTAGGGCAGATGGTCGGCGAAGCGGCTGGCCGTCAAATGGGCCAACAACCCCGGCCCCGCGAAGGAGTCGATCAGCGGCGCTGGCTTCGCGGCCGTGATTATCGTGGACTGGCCCGTCGGCTCATCGCGGGCGATGACTTCTTGATAATGTTCCACCACGTGCAGCTTCGGCGGCTCGTATTCCAGGATCTCGCTGGTCTTCTTGAAAAAGCGTTTCGCCGCAGGATCGTCGCGGAGCTCCGTGGGGATCTCGTCCTCGTTCAAGCGGTGGTGCACACTGGAGCGCGGCAGGAAGTCGGGAAAAAGCCGCCGACCACGTCCCCGGCTGGTGCGGCGAGGCTTGGCTTCGACCGGCTGTTCGCTGCCTGCCGCCGCCGTCGCCTGCCTCTCTTCTGGCAACTGGACCGAATCGAACAGCACGCTCTGCCGCGGGTCCTCGATGTAGCGCTCTCGCCGCGAGCCGAACAATGCTCGCTTCACGAGGGCCAGGTCCGCCAGCAGCCGATCGATCGTCGCTTGTTGCTCAACGATCGTCTGTTCTTGTTCGGCCAGCTTCTGGTCCCGCTTCGCCAGCGCCTCCTCGTGAGCCGCAATCGTAGCGGCTTGCTGCCGCTGTCGCTCTTGGCTTGCCGAGCGCTCGGCCAACAGTTCACGAATCATCGCCTGGCAGGCTGCAATGTCGAGCGGTAATTCCGTGGGGGAAGACGTCATGTCGGCTGGATCCACAGCACTGGCTTGTGAACAACGCACGGTATTATCCAACTCATGGAAGAGGCGCAAGACCTGTTTGGAAAATTTTTCCTTTCGCCGAGGCCACGCCTTTTAGGCCGAAATCGCTTCGCTGGTCGCGCGATGATCGGCCGGTAGCTGGTAACGTGTGCGTCGCCGCACACTAGACAGGTCGATGCCATCCAGGATCAACGACAACTGCGAGGTCGTGATCTCGATGCCTTGACGCTCGTCGGCCGTTGCCGCGTCTGGCAGCTGATAGGTCCCCCGCTCCAACTGCTGATACCAGATACAAAAGCCGGTGCCGCCCCAGTACAGCAACTTGATGCGGTCCCGACGGCGATTCACAAAAACAAAGAGGTGGCCGGACAGCGGGTCCTGCTGCAATACTCCCTCGGTCAAAGCCGTCAGACCGTGGAAGCTCTTACGCATGTCGACCGGGTCTCGGGCCAGAAAAACCCGGATGTGGTTTGAGACAGAGAACATGATCAGCTATCCATCTCGCGGTCGAGCAATCGAAGTACCCTCTCGAGGCTGTCTCCATCAAACCCGGCCGGGATCCGCAGCACGTGGCCGCGAGGATGGATCAGCTCCATGGCACTCGCGCCGGAGAGCCGCAAGGGAATAAAAGCAGCAGCGTTCACGGGTGGTGGAGCCGCCTGCTTCTTGCGTGATGATGAAGAACCGTTCGTGCCGGCGGCCTGCCGGTCTCGGATCGCGATTTCACGCTGCCAACTGAAAAACGACGCCTCCGACACTTCGTGGTCCTTGCAGAATTGCCGGATGGTCGTCCCACTCCGCCGCTGCTGACGCACCATCTTCCGCCAATAAGCTTCCTTCTCCGGGATTCGCCTCGACATCTGGCACCTCGCGATTGGTCTGGGGAACATTCCGAATTCCTCCAGCTTACCACCCTAAGCAAGATGCCACGGTTGCAACGCTCACAGCCGAGACGTATCCGCATAAACAAGATCCTTGGTCAACTGCAAAACGACGCTTCCCGAATAGCCGATGGCATCGGCCAAATAGATTCCGAATACGGCGGTTCCTGAAAATGCGTGGCGGCAATAACGCGGTCGAACAACACCGATCCGTAGGGCACATACGCCAGATAACCGCCAAGTCCGATCAGGGTCATCCACCAGAAGCCATCGATCCAACCGTGATCGAGCAGCAGCGTGCTGCCTCCCAAGATCGCGGCGCCGCCGATCATGAGGGTATACACACTCAGTAAACCAAGGCGGTTGCTCCGTACGAGCGACAAAAGTGCCATGGCGACCAATACGCCGAAAGCAACGACCAGCTCGGCGCACGACACAATGCTTTTGTTGCTTGCATAGTCGTAGTGCAACTCGTCGAATATGTCGACCATGTAGTTGTCGCGGTAGTCTCTGAAGGCGGTGAGCAGGAAATACGCCAACAGCGCACTCGCGATTGCCACGAAATAAGTTCTAAGAAATGCCTTGCGCTGTTCAGGATGCATCGGCATACGATGAGTTCGTGCCTCCACATCCGCTAGACTGGGCTCAGGTACCTGATTCAAAAGCCAAACCGAACAAGCAAACGGCAGAAAGAACAGGGCGCCTGTAGCCGCAGGCATCCAGTACTCCGGCACCGGTGGAAAAGGGTTTGGTATTGAAAGAGATAGGCGCGGCATCACCGGCACTGGAAAATCGACGCCGGCCATCAACGCCCTCCCCACGTCCTTCACGATGCCGCTGGCGACGATATACGAGCAGCTCAAGCCCGCCAGCAACAGTTCCGATGTGCGTCGCCCCTCCAGGTAAAGCACTAGCAACCCCCACACCATCCCCAGCGGTAATCCGTTGCAGAAGATGGCCACGGCCTTGAGCAGGGGCATCGATTTGGGAACAGCTGCGAAAGAGACTAGGGCTCCTTCGGCCGCTAGGATCGCTCCTAACAAGAGCTTCAGTCGAGCGCTACGATCTGTTTCCGAACACACCCGGATGCCGGCATATTTCGATAACGTATAACCTAAGATTTGACTCACCACGTAGAGTGTCTTGAGTTCTACGAAGTGGTTTCCGCCGAGGCCAAGATGCACTCCTGCACCGGAGTACGTGCCGGCCGCAAAGGGCTTCCGGAACGCGTACATGCAAAAATAGGCCGAAAACGACGTGACAATCGCAAACGTGCTCAACGTAGCGGGACTGGACTTGCTCAACAACCTCGTGAGCGCTTTTGACATGGACACCACCTACGGGCCACTTTAGGTACCCGGGTGAAAGTGAATAAGTCGTCGTGGCAAAATCAGCCAGTGGGAGAGTAAGGGATCCCGGAAGCTTAATCCAATTCCAGCCGCTTCCGGTCGCAAGCCACTAGCGATTCGGGGATATGAAGGCTTGTTTTCTCACTTTCTCCGATACAACAAGGAAGAAGAAAATGATAGGAAGACATTGTTAATGATTGGTTAACACGCGCACTCCCCGACATCGTGTGAGATACTACCTCCTCGATCGTCAACGCTTTTGCGCTCCCTGTACTGGTCCTGGGCTGTGCGAAATGTCTTAACATTAAGGGTTTATGATCGATCACCGCGCGAGGTTTCCAATGTCTCATCTGCGAGCAGAGCCGGAAGAAGTAATTGCCGATCTCCAGGAAATGTTTGCGACACGGGGCGGCTCAATGTACGGTGGTGAGTCAGTCACCCAGCTCGAGCACGGCTTGCAGGCCGCTCATCTTGCGGAATGCGAGGGTGCTGCCGCCGAACTAATCGTCGCCGCACTGCTGCACGACATCGGCCATCTACTTCACGACCTTCCGCAAGATGCTCCCGATGACGGCGTGGACGATCTTCACGAACGTCTCGGTGCGAAGTGGCTCGCAGTCCGGTTTCCCGACTCGGTCGTGGAGCCGATTCGCTTGCACGTAGCGGCAAAACGCTATCTGTGCGCAGTCGATCCGAATTACCGCGCGTCGCTTAGCGGTCCCTCGGAATTGAGCCTACAATTGCAAGGCGGCTCGATGACTCCCGAAGAATGCGAATCATTTCACCGCCAGCCCCATTGTGCAGATGCAGTCAGGCTGCGGCGGTGGGATGACAAAGCCAAGGTCGAGGGCCTCGCTAGCCCGCAGTTCGAACATTATCTTCATAAGATACGCGCAGTACTGCCGGTCCCTGTAGCGTGACCGATTTCCTGTGTACGCATCAAGAACAAACTTCGGGCAACTGAATGGCAGAAAGAGTAGCAGTCGTCGGCGCAGGAATTGTGGGGATAGCCCACGCGTGGCAGGAGGCGCACCAAGGAGCACAAGTCACGCTGTTCGAACGCGATCGCGCGGCGAGGGCGATTCGGTTCGCAACTTCGGAATGGTGTGGCCAATCGGGCAACCCAATGGTCCTTTGCATCGCGTTGCGATCCGTAGTCGAAAGCTATGGTCGGAGTTCCTCGAAAAGACCGGGCTTTGGAACGATCCGTGCGGCTCTTTGCATGTCGCCTGTCGAGCCGATGAATTGGAGGTTCTCCGGGAATTCTCCGCGTTGGCGCCAGAGCTCGGGTACGACTGCTGCCTGCTCAGCGCGGATGAAATTGAGCGGCGCTGGCCCGCTGTAGAAAACGGTGCCACGTTGGGAGGTCTCTGGAGTCCGACGGAGATGTGTGTCAACCCGCGGCAAGTGATTGCACAAGCGCCCGCGTGGCTGCGCGACTGTTGGGGAGTTGATCTTCAGTTCGGCACTTGCGTAAGCGAAATCGATGTCCCGAAGCTGCGCGCGACGGACGGCAGCGAGTGGTACTTCGATCGTGTCACAGTTGCCAGTGGTGTCGACTGCGCAACTTTGTATCCAGAAGTGTATCGCGCCAATAAACTCGGCGTATGCAAGTTGCAAATGATGAGGACGGTAAATCAGCCGCATAATTGGCGACTCGGAATCTTAATGGCCGGTGGGCTCACGCTACGGCATTACGCGGCCTTCCGCGTGTGTAACTCGCTTAAGAAGCTGCGAGAGCGGATTGCGGTAGAGTCACCCGAATTGGACCGCTATGGCATCCACGTAATGGCATCTCAAAACGGCGACGGCGCTGTAGTGATCGGCGATTCCCATGAATATGGTGATGACATCGACCCCTTTGATAAGGAATTGATTAACCAGTTGATCGTCCTCGAATTGCAACGGTTTTTGCGGCTTCCGGATTGGTCGATCGCCGAGCGCTGGCATGGAATATATGCGACCTTGGCTGACGAGATCCAATTCGTACGTCGGCCAAGCCCAGGCGTAACCATAGTCATTGCAACAGGTGGATGTGGCATGACGATGTCGTTCGGTTTAGCTGAGAACTTCGTGCAGCAGCAAATGCATAACAGTGCAGATTCATCACCAGACGCCATGGCAGTATTAGCTGGACTAACTCCATGATTGAGCTTTCCTCGAAGGGATGGCCCGATAAGCCCGACAGGTTGTTGGCAGTTATCCTGGATTGGGCCGGCACGACGGTTGACTTCGGTAGCCGTGCACCTGTAGAGGCCCTATTAGCGACATTCCATAGAGTGGGCGTTGACCTGACGGAAGTTGAAGCGCACCAATCCATGGGCAAGGCAAAGCTACAGCACATACGGGATTTGCTCGCTTTGCCCAGCGTCGCGGAGAAATGGGCTGCAGTTCACGGACGAAGCATTGAAGAGACCGATGCCGACACGCTATATGAAGCGTTCCTAGAACGACAACACGCTTCTGTCGTCGAACGTTCGACCGTCATACAGGGTTGCCCAGAGGCGGTACGGGCTTGTCGCCAATGTGGCCTGCGTATTGGATCGAGCACGGGCTACAGTCGCTCCTTGCTTACCGCCGTGGCTGATCGAGCCAAGTCCGAAGGGTACGAGCCGGATGTGATGCTTTGCGCGGAAGACGTCTCGCCCGGCCGACCTGCGCCCTGGCTTTGCTTCGAGAATGCCCGGCACCTGGACGTCTATCCAATGTCGTGCGTATTGAAGGTAGACGACACACCTGTGGGGATCACCGCTGGCCGCAACGCCGGAGCGTGGACGGTGGGTGTCGTAGCGAGTGGCAATGAAGTCGGACTTAGCTATGAGAATTATGAGGGCTTGACCCAAGAATTACGTGCTTCCATGCTCGACGAAGCTCGATCGCGGTTGGCATCCGCCGGCGCACATTATCTCATTGATACGATCGCCGACCTACCAACCGTCGTAGCGAGGGTCAATCACCGCATTGCCCACCGTGAAATGCCATGATTGGGTGGCAGAGACGGGCTGCCCCGCGAGGTGATGCTCGAGGTCGGCGCTGCTATCGCGTCTCGCGACCAATCGACGCAGTACCGATTTTACTCAGATTGGTAAGTTGAGGTTCCCGTTTCGACGAGTCAATTTCCGGTTCAGACATGGCCAACCAAAAACGCGTAGCGTTGCTTATCGATACTGCCACGAGCTGGGGCACCGGTCTCATCGAGGGCATTGCCGAGTACGCGAAAGCGTCTGGTAAGAACTGGGTCTTTTCCATCGAGCCGCGCGGAAAGTACGACCGCACGATGCTTCCTGAACAGTGGAATGGTCACGGCGTCGTGGCCCGAATTACTCATTCTCCGCTCGCAGAGCAGTTGATCGCGATGAGGGTACCGGCGGTGAATGTCTCGTGGTATCCAATAGGAGAGAGTCTTATCCCGCGCGTCACGTGCGATGAACAAGCCGCGGCAAAACTGGCATTCAAATACTTACAGGATACCGGCTTTCGGCAATTCGCCTATTGCGGCTCGACGCTTCGTCCGAACTACTATGACAGGTTCGGGGCCACGTTCTGCGATACCATCTGCGAAGCTGGCTATGTTTGCCCGCGTTTTTCGCCCGTACAGCAGGAATTTGCGAAGCTCAATAGCGAGCAGCAGCTTCAAGAGCTTTCGCAATGGCTGGTCGGGCTGCCAAGACCCGTCGCTCTGCTCGCATTCGACGATTTGCAGGGGCGGCAGGTTACCGAGGCTTGCACGCAAGTGGGCTTGCTAGTGCCTCAAGACGTGGCTGTCCTTGGAGGTGAGCACGACGAGCTCACGTCGCGGATCTCAACGCCGCCCTTATCGAGCATTGACCAAGGCCCGCATGAAGTGGGCTTCCGCGCAGCGGAGAGGCTCGATCAATTAATGCGAGGCGAAGATATCCACCCATTCAACGTTCTTTTGCCGCCGCGGCGGATCATCGCCCGTCAATCTACTGACAAAATTGCACTTCAGGACGACCTGTTGGCCCAAGCAGTGCGGTTTATCCGCGACCACATTTCCGAGGATTTTCAGATCGAGGACATTCTACATGAGGTTCCCATGAGCCGGCGGGCGCTCGAGATGGCCTTCCGTAAACACTTTGGTCGCACGCCGCGAGACGAAGTTCGCCGTGTCCGCGTCGACAAGGCCATCCAATTGTTATGCGACACGGACTGGTCCGTCACGAGCATCGCCCGGGCATGTGGATTTGGCAGACCGGAATTGTTGACGCGGGCATTTTGCCGCGAGCTACGCACCACACCATCGGACTTCCGAAAGCGGGTAAGCGCACGGCAAGACGCTACCGATCCACGCCCGTAGTCGATCAAATCAACTAGAGAATAATCTCCAACGACGCATCGAGCATTGCACAAAACTCATCGCATGCTGCATCATCGTGAGCCAGCGAAAGGTACAGCTTCGTTCCCATCGGATTGAGGAATATCCCTCTCGCGAATAAGTCCAGCATTAGTCGCCGTGCCAGTGAAGCGTTGCGGTGCTGGCTGGAACGATAATCATAAACATCGCCGCTCGTGAAAACGATTTGAGCTAGCGGCCCATCACCGATCACGCGAGCTTCAACTCCATGAGCCTTGAGCACGCTTCGCATGCTCGCTCGCAGGTGCTCGCCTAGATTCCGAAGTTTCGGGTATGTTTCCTTTTGGTGATAAACTTCCAGCGCCGCATTGGCTGCTGCCGCGGAGACTGGATTTCCGCCGAATGTCGATGCCATCCAAACATACGGTTGGCGATTCAAACGTTCCTCCCGGACAAAATCCATCACGTCGTGCCGTCCACCGAAGGCACCAATTGGAAGGCCACCTCCTAGTGCCTTTCCGTAGGCGACGAGGTCCGGAATTACGCCGTAATATTCCTGCGCACCGCCGTAAGCGAGGCGAAAGCCGGTAACCACTTCGTCGAAGATGAGCAGCGACTCGGTTTCCTGCGCCAGCTTCCGCAGTCCTTCCAAAAAACCAGGGGCGGGCGGTAGGCAACGCTGCAATGGCTCCACAATAATAGCCGCGATCTGTCCTAGATTCTCGGCAACAATTTGGCGCGTCGTGGCAATGTCGTTAAAGGGTGCAACTAACACATTTTGCTCCATTCCAGGCTCCACGCCCCACGTGGTTGATTGTGCCCGTGGGTAGTCAAGGGGCTCGGGCGGGAACGTACTGGCTACACCTATGTCGTGTGCTCCGTGGTAAGCACCTTCAAATTTCAGGATTCTTGGCCGCCTGGTAAACGCTCGCGCGAGCCGCACGCAATACATCGTAGCTTCAGTTCCAGATGAGCATAATCGCACCGCTTCACATGCCGGACTGAGACGAACAATCTCCTCTGCCAAAATCAGCGACTTCTCGTTCACGCAAGCGAAATTCGTCCCGTGGCGAACCTGCGCCGATACCGCGTCGGCAATTGCACGCTGCCCGTGACCCAGTAATGCCGAGCCCCAACCCATCGAAAAGTCCAGCATCGAACGGCCGGTAGTCGTCCATACCCGGCATCCCTCTCCGCGCAAGTACGGTGCACAGCTCGGCAGGCAAGTTGAATTCGCCATTACCGCCACCGGGAAAAGCCGCCAATGATCGTTGTGCTAAAGACTTCATTTGCGAATTGCTCCGTGCATAAGGTTCGGCCAAATGCGGATGCAGCTAAACTAAGGCGATACATATTGGAATCGTTTCGCGAAGAATTACAAGCGGATACTCACTTTCGATATCGACTGAATGCATGTCGGCACAGCAATTATGAAAAGTCGGCGTAGTGCATGTGCCCCACTTGGCGCGATGCGCAAAGATCCTGATCGCCTGCGCGGAAATCGACGGCACACATGCAAGTGGCCGTTCACGGGGGATTCGGCAGTAGGGATGGTGATGCTTGGCTTTTGAAGTGAGCGGCGATCGAGTGATGGAGGAAGTCGAACGCCGAGCGGCCCTGTTGGCGCAGGTGGCCAGCACGGTCCAGATGCGCTCGCACCAGCGGCGGCCGGCCTCGCCGCGAGTCCCCTGGGTGATCTTGCGGTCGATCACCACAAAGCGGAACCGTTGCTCGATGGCGTTATTGGTTGGCTCCACACCGGGAGTCTCCAGGAAGCGAAAGTAGTGCTCGGCGTGTTGACGAAACCGCTGGGCAATATTCTCTGCTTCACTTCGGCACGGCGGACGCCTCGCCACCTTGAGTATCGCTCGTTTGGCCTGCTCCGTTTCGCGCTGCCAGCGTTCGGCCGGCATCTGGTCACGGCGGTGCCAGAGGCGGAAGAGGTGCTTGATCGTGGCCAACAGTTTCTCGCCGAAACGGCGCGTGGGCGCGCTGGACAGGGTCACGAGGAATTTTACGTCCCGGATCAGATGCGCCCAGCAGAACTGCATGGCCGCTTTGGGTGTCGTCGAGGAACAGTACTGTCCCAACGTTTTCACGTTGATTGATTCTAAGCCGTTGGTTGTCTGTAGTTTACGAAAAAACATGACCTGCTTCGATTTGAAATTGCATTGGCCGATAATTTCCGATTTCCGAGATTTCGGAGGGGAATCGGTCTATGCACGCAGGCAAGTTGGTGTTCTCGCAATTGATGGAGTTTCTGCCGTGGCGTCGATTCGATACGTGCGTCCGTCGGTACGGCGGCGATCACAAGATCAAAACGTTTCCGTGCAGCGAACATCTGCGGGTGATGGCCTTCGCTCAACTCACTTACCGCGAGAGTCTCCGCGACATCGAAACCTGCTTGCGGGCCGTGAAGCCGAAAGTGGTATCACATGGGCCTGCGCGGTGGCGTCTCGCGCAACAATCTGTCGAACGCCAATCAGCAGCGCGACTGGCGGATCTACGCCGACTTCGCCCAAGTTCTGATCGGCCGAGGCCCGCGCCCTCTACGCCGAGGAACGACTTGGGCCTCGACTTGGATGCGACCGTCTACGCGCTCGACGCTTCCACGATCGATCTCTGTCTGTCGATGTTTCCCTGGGCCAAGTTTCGCCAGGCCAAGGGGGCCGTCAAAATGCACACGCTGCTCAATCTGCAAGGCAACATCCCCGAATTTATCTTGATTTCCGACGGAAAACTGCACGATGTGAACGTGTTGGATTACCTGGTTCCCGCGCCCGGCGCGTATTACGTCATGGATCGTGGGTATCTCGACTTCGCCCGCTCTGCATCAACTCCATCAGGCCAAGGCGTACTTCGTCACCCGAGCCAAGAAGAACTTCAAGTTCCAACGCCGCTACTCCCACGAAGTCGACAAAACGACCGGCGTGCAGTGCGACCAAACGGTTGTTTTGGAAACGTATTATTCCTTTCAAGGCTATCCCGAGCCGTTGCGTCGGATTCGTTATTACGATCCGCCCATCGGCAAGCGGCTGGCGTTCTTGACCAACGACTTCGACTTGCCCGCCACGACGATCGCAGCTCTATACAAATCTCGTTGGACCTAATTAACACCGATCAGCTCGACCGCCTAGCCACGTTTCTTCGTGCCACCGACAGCAAATAAACGTAAAAACCGAGTTCTAGGTGACTTTCTCCCGATGGCCCAGCGTCGCGATCGAAATGGCGCAGACGGTGTCCAACAAGTGCAAATAGCGTGGTCCGCTGCTCGAGATCCCAACAGATCGCCAACGCTTGCGAGTCTTATAAACTGAAAACCTATCCTAGAACCGTCGAGGACTGGCTCATTTTGCGAAGTCTTCGCAGCAAAATGTGCCTGTTCACCTCTCCGCAGATGGTTCTGGGATAGGCTCTATGCGCCTCGCCTAAGCGTAATACTTCTCGATTTGGGTTCCTGGATAGTAGTGTTCCAGGATTTCACGACACTCGGCTCCTTGATGCGCCATGACGGCAGCTCCAATCTGGCACAGGCCGACCCCATGCCCCCAGCCGGCGCCGGTGAGTACAAACGCATCCGGCCGCCCCACAGGTCCTTCAGTGTTGACAACAAAGGCCGAACTGTAGAGATGGGTTGTCGACAGCGCGCGCCGAATCTCAAGTTCCTTACCGATCACGAGCGCCCCCTGCTCTCCCACCAACCTTAACCGCTTCAGCCGCCCCGATGGTCCGCGTTCGACCGGTTCCAGTTTCAGCAGCCTCCCCAGATCGATTCCCAGTTTTTCGCGGACGAGTCGGCTTGCCTCGCTGGCTGATAGCCTTTCCTGCCAACGGAAAAAACCTTCGGTGGCCAAATCGTAGTTGTTCAGAACGCTGCAGAGGATGGACCGGTCGTTGCAGTCGCAATACGCAGGGAGCGGGTTTTGCAGAAACGCCCGCATCGCCTCCTCATCGGCCAACGGCGGCGGCTGTCGACCGACGCCGCGCATATCGCGCAGCGCGATGAGGTACGGCACAGCCTCATCGCCCCAAGCCGTCTGGTATTCTTCCGTGATCCCACCGCAGCTCTTGCTGAACCGCGCGTCGCAAGGTTGGCCCTTGAACGTGAGCACTTCGCCTCGCGTCTCTTGGATCGCCGCCACCACGTCGGGCACGTCGATTCGGGCTATCCCCTGGTAGCGCTGGCAGTGGTCGTCGGCGCAAACATCGAAATCGTCGTGCGCCTCACGTTCCGTCCAGCGCACACGTTCGCCTTCGGCATCGCCCTTTTTTCGACCGCCAGCCGGGTTGGTCGCGCGGCGGGCTGCCAGTTGAGCGAGTAGCCAGCTTCGCGAGATCACCGCGTGCGCTTTAATAAACTCTCGCGGAGCGCTCGCCTTCATCTCCGAGCAGACGACCGACATCAAGTACGTCTCCAACGGCACCCGATTGACGACGGTGAGCCGATTACCCGGCTTGGGCAGAAGTTGCAAGCTGCCGCGAAACGATTGCGTCTCGCGCTGCTGCCAATGGAAGTCGATGCCGATCGTCGCCTCGAGACTGAACTGGCAACTCTTCCGATCAGTTGGCGCAAGAACCAACTCTCGGGCTTCGCCTTCCCAAACCCCCTGACAGTTAAGCACACCGTCGCCACAACTCACGTGAAGCTCGCCGGCGGGCAGCACTCGACCGGAAAGGTCCTTGTACGGTCTTTTTAGCTGGATGCGCACCTCCTCGCACTGGTTCAACAGTCCAACCGCAATTTCGGGCTCTTCATGCGATGTGGCAGTTTGCTGAGTCATAGAACAGTCTTGTCTCCCGACCGCGTTTTGCGGCTTTTCTTATGGCTGACTATCTGGACGCGACCCAACTGGTGAACCGCGGGCAGGAGAACTGCAAAGTCGGGGTCTGGTCTGTTCAGTAGAAAACCCGAATGGCCTCTAGTGTGGGAGGCGTCTCTGACGCCGAATCCTTGTAGGTTCGCGGCACATGATCGGCCTCAGAGAGGCCTCCCACAGGGGTTTTCTACTGAGCAGGTCTGGTCCATTTTTCGCCCAACTCGGTACGCATGAACGGTGCAATCGTTGGCCGAAAACATGAACCTGACCCCTTCGGCTTGAACTTTGCTGTTCTCCTGGAATCGCAGGGTCGATCGCTCGTGGTTTTGCCGTACCCATATTAAGCTAGGACGAGTTGCGCCGCCTCCGCCAAAATTTCGGCATTGACCTCGAAGTACGCTACGCATGAAATTAACCATATAATCTTTACCTGGCGAGCCGTCATAATGCGGGCCGCAGTCCACGCGCGTCACTTTGCCTACCGCACTCCACGCTCATTCTGGCTCTCGACCCTCGACCCTCGACTCTCGACTCTCGACTCACTAGCAGCATCCCCATGAAGATCGTCGTCATCGGCGGCAGCGGCCTCATCGGAACCAAGCTCGTCAAAATCCTCCGCGACGATGGCCACGAAGTGCTGCGGGACATCAAGCGTAAAGCCGGTAAATTCCGGGGCCAAATCGCCGACGAGCCCTTGCGTGAGCTGGTCGCCAGGGCCCATCGCTTGCTCGCTCAAACGCGCACCAGCAAAAACAAAGTCTACAGCGTGCATGCTCCCGAGGTGGAGTGCATCTGCAAAGGCAAAGCGCACCAGCGTTACGAGTTCGGTTGCAAGGCCAGCGTGGCCACAACCAGCCGCAGCAATTGGATCCTGGGCGCCCATGCGCTCCACGGCAATCCTTACGACGGGCATACGCTCAGCGGCGCGCTTCAGCAAGTGGAACGACTGACAGGCCACACACCTGACGACGTAATGGTCGACCAAGGCTATCGCGGACACGGTTACGATGGCTCGGCCACCGTGCATGTGGTCGGCACGATTTCCAAACGCGCGACGCGGGCGCTACGCCGCATGCTTAAACGGCGGGCGGCCATCGAGCCGACGATCGGACACCTCAAGAGCGGCAACCGCATGGATCGCAACGATCTGACCGGCCAAGAAGGCGACAAAATCAACGCCCTGCTAAGCGCTGCCGGGTACAACCTCCGCAAACTGCTGCGGTGGGTTGTTTTTGCGCCAACTCTTTCGCTCTGCTGCCGGCTCACCGCCAGGTCCTTCGCCCAACCCACTCACTACCGAACGGCGCTCGTGCCGAGGCCCGAATGAGCGGCCACCAAACGCAACCGAAAATCACGGACTACCCGTCAGCAAACCATTTTCCGGGACGACTAGGTATCTTCGTCGGTCGTGTGATGTTTCGAAATCGACGCCGTGGTTGATGCGTTGCCAGGGGCAATAAGGGCGCGTTGGTCTTTAAGCTGGACACCGCTTATTCGGCGACTGCGGGCTTCGCACAGAAGATAATGAATAGTGTCCGCGGCGGCGGCGTGCGACAGCCCTTCTGGGCGGACATTGGATACGCAATTGCGATCCGCGTCGGTGTTGCCAATGCTGGGGCCGAGCACTAGATATGCCCCCAAGCTGTCGGGCGAGCCAAGTCCGGGGCGTTCGCCGATGAGCGTGAGCGCAAGTTGCGCGACCAGGAGGTCACCGATCTCGTCTTGAAGCGCAACGCGGCCAAAGGATGCGACAATGACCGGCGCGAGAGACCATGCGTCCTGCCGCAACTTCGGCAAGAGCACTTCCAATAGAGGGCGTACTTGCCGTTGCACGGCGATCGCCGACAGGCCATCGCTGACGATGATCGCGAGGTCGAATCCCGCGTCAACTTTCAACTGTTGCAACGCATGCCGCGAGGGCACATCGAGTTGACGCCCCAGGTCGGGTCGTTCGAGGTACGTACGGCGATCGGTTGCCGCACTGCTCACGATGACGACTTCTGTACCCAATGAGGCGATTTCAGAAGCGAGCTGTTCGCCATCAAACGGAAAATGAACGGCATCACGAGCGGCCGCATGTGCTGATTTGAAGTCGAGCCACTCACGCGTGGGCAAACTGCCGCCAGCCCGACCCAGAGCGATGCGGGCCATAGTTGCCGTCCGTAATGCCTCCCACGGATCACGTGTAACAGTACTCTTGCGAAGCTTGTCATCCATCGGTCTAGCTAACGCGCGGTTTTGAAATCGACGACTCGACGCTGCCAATCAGCCGGTGCCGTTCGGGAATGGCCAACAGGCGAGTGCCTTCGTTCGCAATGTGCATTTCTTCTAACCACTGCTCGAATTCAGGGGCAGGCCGCAGACGCAAAACTTGCCGCAAGTATTGGCTGTCGTGGAACGATGTCGATTGGTAATTGAGCATGATGTCGTCCGCGCCGGGCACGCCCATGAAGTAATTGCAGCCGGCAACCGCTAGAAGCGTGAGCAGGTTGTCCATGTCGTCCTGATCCGCCTCGGCGTGGTTGGTGTAGCACACATCGCAGCCCATAGGCAGCCCCAACAACTTGCCACAGAAGTGGTCCTCCAGCCCGGCACGCGTGATTTGCTTGCCGTCGTACAAGTATTCGGGGCCGATGAATCCAACCACCGTATTCACCAGCAGCGGATCGAAATGTCGCGCCACGGCATAGGCTCGCGCTTCGAGTGTTTGCTGATCGACACTGTGGTGGGCCCCGGGCGAAAGACACGATCCTTGGCCGGTTTCGAAGTACATCACGTTGCCGCCCGCCGTGCCACGCTTTAGCGACTTGGCCGCTTGTTGTGCTTCTTCCAGCAATTTGAGATTGACGCCGAAACTTGAGTTGGCTGCTTCGGTGCCGGCGATGGATTGAAATACGAGATCGATCGGTGCGCCGCGCTCAATCGCGGCCAGCTGCGTCGTTACGTGGGCCAAAACACAACCCTGCGTCGGAATCTGATAGCGCTGAATGAGCTCGTCCAACATGTTGACAAGGCGGATCACCGTCTCGATGGAATCGGTGGCCGGATTGATACCGATTACGGCATCGCCGCAGCCGTACAAGAGTCCGTCCACAATCGATGCCGCGATTCCCACCGGATCATCCGTGGGATGATTCGGTTGAAGGCGAATCGAAAGTCGGCCTGCGAGCCCCAGCGTGTTGCGAAAGCGGGTGACCACGCGGCACTTGCTCGCAACCAAGATAAGATCCTGGTTGCGCATGAGCTTACTGACGGCTGCGACCATTTCTGGTGTCAGGCCAGGTGACAATGCGGATATCGCATCGTCGGTCGTTTCATAGCGCAGTAGCCAATCACGAAACTCGCCGACAGTCAGGCCGGAAACGACCTCAAACTCGCCACGATCGTGGCTATCGACAATCAGCCGCGTGACCTCGTCGTCCTCGTAAGGAATGATCGGCTCATTGAGAAAACGCGACAGCGGCACGTCGGCCAACGCCAGTTGTGCGGCGACCCGTTCTTTATCATCTATCGCAGCAACCCCGGTCAGCACGTCGCCACTTCGCGCAGGCGACGCTTTGGCAAGCAGTACTTTCAGACTTTCGAACGTGTACGTCCGCCTCGAAACGGTCGCGCGAAAGGGAGCCATACCGCCTATCAAAGCTTGGCGATCAAAAAAGGTCAATCCGTCAAGGGCTTCACACGCCACAAAGGCAGGCGCAAAGCGGCCGAAACCATCAATCCGACAAGCACGACTTTGAATAATGGACTCGAATTGGCCCCGGTCGCATTGGTCCTGGGCAGCCGGCCTCCGAGAATACAATTACGAGCGTCAATGTCGCGACAAGCAGCATCTCGTCACAAGCACTATGACGCGCGTCGAACGGCAGCTTTCAACTTTTCCAGTGCCGTCCGAGCCACCTCTAGCGGGTTCTGCTGCCAGTAGTGCGGATTGAAGAGTTCGATGGACAAGTAGCCTCCGAAGCCAATGTGCCTGAGCGTCTGCATAATCTCCGCCAGCGGAGCGATGCCGTCACCGGGGTACACGCGGTCGCTGTCATTGATCGCCGATCGAGGCGGATTCGCTGGGTAATCGTTCATGTGGAAAACATGGATAGCGTCCGCATTTAGCAGTGCCAAACCGGTGAAGTCGGAGCCACCCTTATACAGGTGATAGACATCTGGTAGCACACAGGCCTTGGGATGCCGGCTTTCGATCGCCACGAGCGCTGCTTGCCCTAGCCGTGTGAGTGTCTTCGAGAATCCCCACACTTCCACCTGTGGCACCACGCCGATTTGGTCTCCGATCAACAACAGCTCGCGATATCGCTCGGCGGCCTTCAAGTAATCGATGTCGCTCACTTCCGTGGCGCCACCCGCCGGCGCCGCAATGCGTTTGCCGCCGATTTGATGTACCATATCCATCTCGTGGCGAGCCTGCTCGAGTCCCTTCGTGCGGCGAGCCTCGTCATCCACAATCCACTCGGCGAAGCCAATTGCGCTTTCGACAGTCAAACCGCAATCGGCAATGCGCTTCTTCAAGTCTGGCAACGTACCGCCGTGTTGCACATAGGATTCGATTTCACTCACCCACGGCTCTATAGCCTGGTAGCCTGCTTGCACGGCGATGTCGATCTCTTCAACAAGCGAAAGTTTCTGCCCACGGATCGTGCTGGTGTTGAAGCAATAGTGAAACTCCGCCACGGCATAAGGCTCCTGAAGTAAGATGTAGGATCAACTCGCTTGGTAGCTTCGACATTTCGAAGTTAATGCTTTGCTTTCGGCCGATAGCTCGCCCGGACTTCACGGACGAACTTGTTTAGCTTCGCGCTCGCGTCCGCTCCAGTGATTAGCGGATGGCCGATGGCGACCAAGTCCGCCCCCTTGGCCACTGCGCAGACGGCGTCCCCAACGCCAAAAGTGCCAACACCGACGGGAATATTTACCGCTGTCAGCACTTCATCAAGCCATTGCACTGAATCCTGAGAAGCGTCCGCATTACGCTGGTCTGCGCCGTAGTGCAAGTAAATCATGTGAACGCCCCAGTCGGCACACTGTCTGGCACGTTCCGCCTGTTGCTTGACACCAATAGAGTCCGCGACCACCAGGACATCGGTCTCCTTCGAAGCTGCGACCGCCGCCCTGACCGTTTCGTCCGGTGCGTTGGCGCACACGGACATGACGTGGCCTCCTTGGGCTCTAGTGCGGTGGACGTTCTTCCCACCCGAGTCCATCGTCTTGTAATCGGCCAACACAGGGTGCTTCGGAAACGCGCGAACCATTGCGCCAATCGGCGCTAGTCCCTGGGACACGATGAGCGGCGTGCCGATCTCGAGCCAATCGACGCCCGCTTCCACCCCGATGCGGGCCACTTCCAACGCTTCCTCGATCGTAGCAAAGTCCAACGCCAACTGCACAATGGGCGGCTTTATCGATAACAAATGTTTGTCCTCCGATGTCAACAACAGGTCGCATACATTGTCGCACGACTTCACACTTACGGGTGGTCCAAAACGAAAGCGAACCTAATCGGCGTTGCAGACCACTGTAGTCGATTGCCGACGAACATGAAATGGCTTCCTTTCGCAAACCGATGCTTCGCATGGAGCGCTTGCGATCACACTGCAGATTTACGATATTGTGCTGGCTGTCGCTCATGTATTTTCTTCACTAATTCCAGTCACGCGTATCTCAATGTCCGAAACATCGTCGCCGCACCTTCGGCGCGAGCTCAATCTGTGGCACGCCACGTCACTCAACGTCGCGAACATGTTGGGCGCGGGGCCGTTCATCAGCATTCCGGTGCTGCTGATGACGATGGGCGGACCGCAAAGCATGCTCGGCTGGCCCATCGCCATGTTGATCGTGATGTGTGACGGCTTGATTTGGGCCGAGCTGGGAGCCGCCCTACCTGGCAGCGGCGGGACGTATCATTACTTACGCGAAGTTTTTCGCGGGTCGGCCTGGGGTCGCTTCCTTCCGTTCTTGTTCATCTGGCAGTTTCTCATCAGCGGCACACTCGAAGTCGCGTCCGGCTACATTGCCGCTTCGCAGTTCACGCTATCTTTGTGGCCAACTGCCAAGGAGTGGCTAGAGGGTTGGGGATTTGACGAACGTGCTGTGATCGGTATGCCCGCCGTGTTGATGGTTGTCGCTATTTTCCTGCTGCTGTGTCAGCGAATCCGTTCGCTCGGTCAGCTCATGATGCTGCTCGTGGCCGGCGTATTTGTCGCCGTCGGTACCGTGATCGTGCTCGGCGCACTTCATTTCAATGTCTCGCTCCTGAATTTCCCGAACGAGGCATTTCAGTTCGACCATCGCTTCATGATCGGCCTCGGCGCCGCCACTAGCGTGGCCGTTTACGATTATTTGGGCTACTACAACATCTGCCATTTGGGTGAAGAAGTTCGCGCTCCCGGCAAGACGATTCCTCGTGCCGTCCTGCTTTCGATCGGAATCGTGGCTGCTATCTATTTGTCGATGAATCTGGCTTTTATGGGCGTCGTGCCGTGGCAAGAAATGGTAAACGACAAAACGATGGCCCATCAAAACATCGCCGGCGCTTTTATGGCCCGACTCTATGGCGCAAACGCTGCCAAGCTTTTCACCGGTCTGATCATTTGGACCTGTCTTGCGGGATTGTTCGCGATGACGCTCGGCTACTCGCGAATCCTGTATGCGGCTGCCAAAAACGGCGATTTCTTTTCCTTCTTTGCCCGGTTGCATCCCACGCGTAGTTATCCCTGGGCGTCGCTCGCGCTACTCAGCGGCCTCACCGCGTTCTTTTGTTTTTTTCCTCTGGCAATTGTGATTGAAGGTGCGGTTGTTGTCCGCATCGTCATTCAATTCATCGGCCAGATCTTTGCATTACATGCACTGCGTCGCCACGGCGAGACGCCCATGCCGTTTCGCATGTGGCTGTACCCGCTGCCCAGCCTGCTTGCGCTGGTCGGTTGGACTCTGCTGCTAGCAACTAGTGGACAATCCGTGCTGAGCTTGTTATTTGTTGTCTACTGCAGCGGCCTGTTCGCGTACATCGTGCGCGATCAATTCTCGGCGTTAACTGGTGGCGCCCGGACTGAGCGCCTTTTTCTGCGCATAGTCGGCAGTCTACACGCAACAGCGACAAGCTGCCCATGAACTATGACGAACCCAGTGGCGCTAGCATCTCAACTAACCGGCGCGTCAACTATGGACAAGGTTTCTTACGCTGGACGCAAAAAAAGACGGCTTCCCTGTTTCGGGAACGCCGCCCACCACCCTCCAAGCTCTCCCATCGGTTAAGACCGCGTCTTCGCTAGCCGCGGTCAGTGGGAGAGTTTGAAGACGGTCAGAACACATATCAGAATTTCACACGACTAGCGAACCGTGCTGCTCTGCCTCGCATTTTCTTGGTTGTCTTGTGGCACCGTAGGGTTTATCCTGTTCGCGGTCTGGGTTCGCCGAGTCTGCACCGGGGAATTCAGATAGTACATATTCCACGGAAACGTGTACCGCTCCCCCGTCAGTTGCGACCAGACTTGTTGCTGCTCCGGCGTAAGAATCGAGTTGAGCCGGTCCCAGTACTGCGAATACATCCGACTCCATTGGTCTCGTGTGATATCGTTGCTTTCGCCATTGGGACGTACTCGTTGCAACTCGTCTCGCCAACTATCCGCGAGTTTTCGAATTTGCATCTGTTGCTGCGGCGTTAGATTTAATTGGTTTTGAATTGCCAGGTTGTTGAAAGCATTAAATCCCATGTATTGGCGCTGCAATTGTTCGTAGCGAGTACGATAACGCGGTTCAGTAAACGTGTTGTCCACTGTATTTCTGAAATTGTTAAAAAACTCGTTCTGCAACTGCCGAATTCGCAGGGCCCGCTGATCCGCAGTCAGGTTACTTCTATCAAGATTGCTTAAAGCCTGATTGTACTGACGGTAAGCATTCTGATACGACCGATTCAGTGCGTTGAACTGATTGTTATTAAGGTTTAGCTGGCGTCGAATGCCTGGATCAGCAAAAAACGGCGTTTGGTTGATGGTGCTGTTCGGGTTGGTTCCCGCATTGGCGCTCAATGGGTTTCGGCCGACGTTTGCTCTGCCATTCGCGGTTGCCGTACCCGCACCATTTGGGGCCGCGGCGGCCCCAATTTCTGTCGAGTTGCCGGCTCCCGCCGTTCCAGCAGTTCCCGCTGTCCTTGGCGTTCCCGTGGTACCGGCGGTGCCCGCACCGGCCGCTGTCCCAGTGCCGCTAGCAGTCCCAGCGCCTCCGGCGACACCGCTCGCTCCTGCTCCGCCGGTTTGGGACCACGCTGTCGTGGCTAGTCCGATCGCGGTCACTATGGCAAGAGCTAAACTGAATGTGCATCTCATCTCTCTGTTCCCTCCTCAATAGAATGTGCGCGAGGGCAATCAACAAATGCCGACGCGAGTCGTTGCGCCAAGCTTCAGCAGTGAGCACTTCGCGTACCGTAGCAGCGAGAGGTCGGCGACAACTTGTCCGTCACGAGTGCACCGGGTTCGTGCGAAAAATGCTGCGACAGACGAGGCGTGAAAGCCAATTGGCTACGCCAAGTAATACACGCCAAGAACGACAGGGCGGACCGGCAACTACAGGGGTAAATCAAACGGGTCTTGCCACCGTGGATTCCATTTCGGCCAGCCTGACGCAAACATGATCTGCCGTCATGTCTAGCCAATCAGGCGGTCAAAATCCGTCTCGCTGATGACGGGCACGCCGAGCTGCTTGGCTTTGTCGAGCTTGCTGCCCGCCTTCTCACCGGCGACGACGTAATCGGTGTTCTTCGACACACTGCTGGCCGCGCGGCCACCGTGTTGCACGATAAGCGATTCGATCTCCTCGCGTTTGTACTTGGCCAATGTGCCAGTGACCACCAGTGTTTTGCCGGCCAGGCGCGCTGCCGGCCGCCCCGGCGGCGGTCGCTCGCTCCACATCCAGCTTGACGCCGGCGGACCGCAGTTCGCCGATCACGCGCCGCCCTTCGCGGCTGTGCAGGAACAAATGGAGTGAGTTGGCAATCTCCGTGCCGATACCAGCAAGCGCCGCCCTCGCTCTTAAGCGTTTCGATTTGATCGAGCGGAGCTTCGACGAGCGCTTCGATCGAACCAAAATACTCGCCGACGATTCGGGCGGCCGTGCTGCCGATATGATGAACGCCCAGCCCGGCCAACACGCGCACCAGGCCGCGTGATTTGGCGGCCTCAATGCCGGCGAACAGATTGTCGGCCTTCTTCTCGCCCATCCGTTCGAGCGCGAGCACGGCATCGCGTTTCTTGCGAAGCGTGAAGATATCGCCGAAAGACTCGAGCAGTCCAGCGTCGGCCAGTTGGTGGACGACCTTCTCGCCCATGCCGTCGATATCCATTTGTCCACGGCCAGCAAAGTGAATAATACGCTCGCGGAATTGGGCCGGGCATTCGGGATTGATGCAGTAGCGGCCCGTTTCGTCTTTTTCGCCGAGCGGCGGCGGAGAGGGTATCGCCTCCGGCTTGCGTCCCTCCTTCTCGGCCCGCGCCTTTTCACGCTCGACCTTGGCCGGATAAGATTCGATTTCGCGCACTCTACTTTGGTCGTACTCAATTTCGATCTCGCCGTCACACTCGGGGCATTTCGTGGGCGGCGGCATCGGCTTCAGGCCGCGCGGGCGTTTCTCGGTGACGACGCGAACCACCTGCGGAATGATTTCGCCCGCCTTTTCGATAACAACCGTATCGCCGATGCGAATGTCCTTACGGCGGACTTCGCCCAGGTTATGCAGCGAGGCGTGCTGCACCGTGGTGCCGGCCAAGAAGACCGGCTCCATGTTGGCCCGTGGCGTAAGCTTGCCCGATTTGCCGACCTGCCAATCGACGCTGAGGAGTTTCGTCTCCGCCTGCTCGGCCGCGTATTTGTAGGCGATGCACCACCGCGGAAATTTGCTCGTGCTGCCCAGTTGCTCTTGTAAATCGACGCGATCGACACGTACCACGACGCCATCGACGCCATATTGCATTTCATGGCGTTGCGTGCCGAATTCTTCGATCATCTCCCACGCCGCGTCGACCGTGTCGCACTTTCGCGTCAGCGGGTTGACCGGAATACCCCAAGCGGCGAGGGCGGCGAGGAATTCGCTGTGTGTGTTGAAAGGTTCAGCCCTTTCCCGGCCCTGGTCAAAGCGGAGGGAAGCGGAGGAACCCTCTCCTTTTGCGAGAGGGAGGATGATCTCACCGCGGCCATGGGCAAAGAATCTAAGCCGGCGCTCGGCCACGATGCCGGGGTCGAGCTGCTTGAGTGTGCCGGCCGTGGCGTTGCGCGGGTTGGCGAACGGTTCTTGGCCCGCCTCGGATACTTTGCGGTTCAATCGCTCGAACTCCCCGAGCGGCATGTAGATTTCACCGCGAACTTCCAGCACGGCAGGTACCGGATACTTTTTGGATGGTTCCAAGACGAGCGGAATCGCCCGAATCGTGCGGATGTTTTCCGTCACGTCGTCGCCGCGCCGGCCGTCTCCGCGCGTGGCGGCCAAAACGAGTTTGCCGTCCTCATAACGCAAATTCATCGCCACGCCATCGACCTTCGGATCGGCGACATAACCGCCAGCGACGGGAAAACCCGCGGCATTAGCCGCTTCCAATGCCGCATCGTACTTGGGCGCAGCTCGCGGCGATGTTCTTCTGCTTTCGAGCCACCCTTGCGGGCGTCGTCCAGCTTGGCCGCCAACTCAAGCAACTTGGGATCGACCGCTTCAAACGCCCGGCTGGCCCATTTTCGCAAGTCGGCCGCATCATACGTATTGTCGATCGACATCATCGGCCGCGCATGGGCGACCGTGCGGAACCCCTCGATCGGCTCGCCGGCGACGCGTTGCGTCGGGCTATCGGGCATGACGAGTTCCGGGTGAGATTGCTCCAACTCCTTCAACTCGGCCAACAGCTTGTCATACTCGCGATCGGAAATCGTCGGCGCGGCGTCCACATAATACCGCCGATCGTGCTCACGGATCTCCTGGCGGAGATTATCGATCTGCTGCTCGATAGACTTCGTCGCCACGGCGCTACACGGTACGGGGTTCTAATCCACACTCCGGCACGACACTCACATTTTTGCCCGTCGCTGAGTTTGGAATCAGGCACAGAAAACGCATCGGCTCCGCGCCGGTGTTACGAAACTGGTGCACATCGTTCGGCGCCACGAATACCACATCGCCGGCGGTCAGAGGACGCTCCGCATCGCCATCGACAATGGCCCCCTTCCCCGCTAGCACGTACACCTCGTGCTCGTAATCGTGAAAATGCTTGGGGGTGTGGCCACCTGGCTTGACTTCGAACTCGCGCATTGCGAAGTTGGGCGCCTTGTCCCCTTCGCCAATTAACCAACGTACCTGGCATTTCGAAGCGCCCTCCATCGTCACTTCACTGGCGGGAACTTCGGTCAGTTTTTTCACTTGCATCCGATAAACCTTTACACAACGAGTCTGAACAAATCGTGATTGTTCGCTAGTTTCACTGGGCTCGGCGACGGCCGAGGAATCGCTCCCCCATTAACAATTGAATGAAAAATCAGTGGACGTTAGCCGTTTCCCGGTCCTGCTCTTTCGAAGCCGCCTTGCGCCGCTGCCAGTAATCGTCCGTCCCAATCGCCGCGAACGTGAACACTGCCAAAAACGCCAGCTCCACCAACAGCGCCACCTCGCCGTGCCGACGCATCCAAGCTAATAAGGGATGGTCCGCCGGTGCGGCTGCAACGGGCCCGACGGCGCCCGCCGCGGCCGGGCGTGCATCGTGAAACGCCATCACACCGTAGCAGACCGCCGTCAGCGCGAACAAGATGCCCGCAGCAAGCAAGAGCCCGTAAAACGGATTGGCGAATTTCTCGGAACGTTGCACTACGCCCTCTGCCAACACCTGTGAATGTAACGAAGCAATTATACCACTGCACGACTGGTCGACGGGAGTCCGACCGCCGCATACGATGAAGGATTCGTTACTTTCCATGAGCCCCGCCTGGGAACGTGTGGGATGAGCCAACGATCCATCGAGTTACGTGGAGTGGCCGTCAACAACCTGCGTCAGGTCGATCTCGATCTGCCGCACGGTCAGCTCGTCGTCTTCTGCGGCGTCTCCGGCAGCGGCAAAACGAGCATGGCGCTCGACACGCTCTATGCCGAGGGCCAGCGCCGCTACATTGAAAGCTTTTCGGCCTACACGCGGCAATTCCTCGAACAGCTCGACAAACCGCAGGCCGAACGCATCGATGGCATCCCGCCCGCTATCGCGGTGACGCATAAAAACCCCAGCCGATCGAACCGCGCCACGGTCGGCACGACGACGGAAGTCAATGAATACCTAAGTCTGCTGTTTGCACGTGTCGGCGAGGTCATTTGCTATCAGTGTGGACAGCCGGTACGGCGCGATTCGCCCGAAAGCGCGGCCCAAGCCTTGTCGGAATTGCCATCGGGCACGCGCTTGATGGTGGGCTTCGATGCGATTGTGCCGGACGATGAACCAACGGAGCAGTGGCTCGCGGACTTGGTAGGCCTGGGCTACGTACGGGCCGTCGTCGGCGAACGCACTGAGACCATCGAACCGAATTTGGCATCGCAAATCAAACCCTGTGACATTGTGTCAATCATTCTCGATCGCCTGACGGCCGGCGAACAAAGCGCCGAGCGCCTCCGCGATTCACTGGAAACCGCGTTCGCGGCCGGCGATGGAGCCTGCCTCCTCTTCGCCGCACGGGAACAGGAAACCACAACTTGCACAACCCCAGTGAGTGCCACTAACTCCACCAGCAATTTGCAGGGTGCCACTGGCTCTGCCAGTGCATACTCAGGCACTGCCACGAATCACTGGCAAAGCCAGTGGCACACGATCGACGAACGCCCCTGGCACCGGCTTTCATTCGGTTCCGAATTGCGGTGCAACACCTGCGGCATCGACTACCCTGAACCCGAACCGCAGCTCTTCAATTTTAATCGCCCGCTTGGCGCTTGCTCTGAATGCGAAGGTTTCGGCAACATTGTTGTCACGGATATGGACCGCGTGGTACCGGACCCGCAAAAAACGCTGCGTGAAGGCGCTATCGCCCCATGGAACTCGCCCTCGTACGCACACGAACTTGAAGAGTTGCTTGCCCTTGCGAAGGATTACGGGCTGCCCGTCGATGTGCCCTACGGGGAACTCAGCGAAAAGCAGCGCAAGCTCATCGTCGAAGGCGTGCCCGAGCGCGATTTCGGCGGACTCAATGGATTCTTCCGCTGGCTGGAGCGGCGTAAATATAAAATGCACCTCCGAGTGTTTTTGAGTCGTTGGCGGTCGTATCGGGTATGCCCGGCGTGTGGCGGATCGCGTTTGCGACCCGAAGTGCTCGCAATACGCATCGGTAACCGCAGCTTCGCCGATATCTGCCGCCTTGAAATTCGCGACGCCCTGCAGTTCTTTAGCGAACTACAGTTTCCCGAGTGGCAACAGCCAATGGCCCGGCCGCTGGTGGCAGACGTTCGTTCTCGGCTCGCCTACTTGGTGGATGTCGGCGTCGGCTACCTGGCCATCGATCGCCCGCTGCGTACGCTCAGCGGCGGCGAAGCGCAGCGCGTGGCTCTAACGACCACGCTTGGCTCAAATCTGGTCGATATGCTCTATGTGCTCGATGAACCCTCGGTCGGTCTACACCCCGCCGATGTCGCTCCACTCGCCACCGCTATAGAAAAACTGCACGAGCGTGGCAACACGGTCGTCGTCGTCGAACATGAGCCGGAAATCATCCGCCGGGCGAATCAGGTCGTCGAATTTGGCCCAGGTGCCGGCAGCGAGGGTGGCCGCATCACATACCAGGCCACTCCAAAACAGCTTGAACGGTCGAAAGATAGCCGCACTGGCAACTGGCTCTCGGGCCGCAGCAGCATCGTTGCCGGCAAGTCTCGTCGCACCGCGTCGCAAGGTTGGGTGAAACTCCGCGGTGCTCGCGGCAATAACCTACAAAACATCACGGTCGAGTTCCCACTCGGCGTGTTGTGCCTTGTGACAGGCGTGAGCGGTGCTGGCAAAAGCACGCTCGTCGACAAAACGCTTTATCCCGCTCTCGCACGCCGACTGCACCAAAACGGCGTTCCTGCCGATCTGCCGCAGCCTCTCGAATTCGACGATGTGCTCGGCACCGGCCAGTTGGAGGACGTCATTCACATCGACCAGGGTCCCATCGGACGCTCGCCCCGCTCGAACCCGGCCACCTACATCAAAGCGCTCGACCCGATTCGCGTGCTATTTGCGGAACAAATCGATGCTCGTACTCGTGGCTTCACCGCGAGTCACTTCAGCTTCAATGTTGAAGGCGGCCGGTGCGACACCTGCCATGGCGACGGCTACCTCGCAATCGACATGCAATTTATGGCCAACGTGTACATGAAATGCCCGGAGTGTGGCGGCAAGCGGTTTCGGCAATCCGTCCTCGAAGTTAAATACCGCGGTCAAAACATCGCGGAAGTGCTCGATATGACGGCCCGTCAATCATTCACATTTTTTCGCGGTCAGCGTAAAGTGCAGGCCAAGTTAAAGTATCTGCTCGACGTCGGCCTCGACTACTTGCGTCTCGGTCAGCCGGCGACCACCCTCTCCGGCGGAGAAGCGCAGCGTCTCAAGCTCGCAGCCCATTTAGCGGCGAAGCGTCGTGGCCGCACGCTGTTCTTGCTCGATGAGCCAACCACCGGCCTCCACTTCGCAGACGTTGTTCAATTGTTGGATTGCTTCGATGCACTGTTGGAGGTCGGTCACTCGCTGGTGATCGTTGAGCACAACCTGCAACTTATGAAAGCCGCCGATTGGATCATCGATCTCGGTCCGGGCGCCGCCGAGACGGGTGGTCGCGTCGTCGCCACGGGTACGCCCAAAGAGATTGCGGAGTGTGCAGAATCGGCTACGGGACAAATCCTGGCCCGTGAGTTTGCTCGTGAACGATCCATGGACAACGATAAACCAAAACAACCTTCTCACGCCAAGGCGCAAAGCTGCCAAGTAAATGATTGATCCCTCTGGGCTTTCGCGTCTTTGCGTGCCGCTCTGATATGGCGAACGACATCGAAATCTCCGTTGGCGACGTGACCGACATGGAAGCCCACATCTACGCACACTACTTGGGAAACGATTTGGCCAAACTCAGCGGCAAGATTCGCGGCCCGTTTTGCGAGAACACGCGCACGTTGCCTGCCGAGTATGCTTTCCGCCAAACTAGCTCTACTCAGGGCTCGACGGCGGAAGCCGTCGTCACCGATCCATGTCTGTGGTCGGCAGAACTCCCGCACATGTACCGAATCGACGTACAGGCGACTCGCGACGGGCAAACCATCGCCGAGTATCATGGCACGGTTGGCCTACAACGCCTCGCCCCGCGCCGGGCCGTTGACTTTGCCCCCGGCACCGGTTGAATCCCATGAGCGAAACCTCACCATCCCGTTACGACCGTCAAGCTCGCTTCGCTCCACTCGGCGAGGAAGGCCAGCGCCAATTAATGTCGGCTCGGGCGCTCGTGTGCGGTTGCGGCGCGCTTGGTTCGGTCATTGCCGAAACGCTCGTGCGCGCCGGCGTCGGACTCGTGCGGATTGTCGATCGCGACTTTGTCGAGCTTAGTAACCTGCAGCGCCAAGTGCTGTACGATGAACAGGACGTCGCCGACAACTTGCCGAAGGCCCTCGCTGCCGCCAACAAACTGCTCAAAATCAACTCTGAGATCGAAATTGAACCCGTTGTCGCGGATGTCACGCACCTCAACATCACCAAGCTGGCGAGCGACGTGGACGTGATCGTCGACGGAACCGACAACTTCGCCACGCGATTTCTACTCAACGATTTCGCTGTAAAATATCGTAAGCCCTGGATCTACGGCGGCTGCATCGGCGCCGAAGGGCAAACGATGACAATCCTGCCGCGGGAGACGGCCTGCCTCGCCTGCTTGATGGCCGACGTCCCGCCACCCGGCACAACGCCCACGTGCGATACGGCCGGCATCATCGCACCGATCGTGAATGTTATCGCTTCGATCGAAGCTGCCGAGGCATTGAAGATTCTCGAGCTGCCATCGCGAAGCGGTGAGTCGCAAGCTGACGATCATCGATCTCTGGGATAATCAGGCCCGCTATATCGACCTTGAAAAACTAAAGCACAACAACGATTGCCGCGTATGCAAGCACCACGAATTTGCGTGGCTCGCTGGCGAGCGCGGCGATGCTTCGGCCGTCCTCTGCGGTCGCAACGCTGTGCAACTCAGTGCGCCTCCCGACATGTCGATTTCGTTCGACGAATTGGCCACGCGGCTCGCTGGTGTCGGCCGCATCCAGCGGAACCCATTCTTGCTTCGTCTCAATGTAAATAGCTACATCATCACAGTATTCCCCGATGGCCGCACGATCGTCGGCGGCACCAACGATATCGCCACTGCTCGCACCGTGCAAGCACGGTATATCGGCGCGTGATAGCATCCGCCGCGTGTGCCACTTCTCGCAACATTCCACAGGGAGGCGCTTTTGCGCCGCACTGATTCCGTTGCTTGGCTCACACGTTGAGAACCGCGAGCAACTTCGGTTGGCTCAACGACACCCCTCACCGCACCGCAAGCAATGGCACGCGAATATATTCTGCAAACTCGCTGGCCTCTTCCCAAGTTGACACGACTTGGCAACCTATGCCGCGCTTGACTCGGCATTTTCATTTTCTCGCCCGGCATTCCCGATGTCATTCGCAGACCCAGTTCTTTTCGTCTCGCGGCGTTCCCGCACGCCGCGAGACGCTTTTCTCTAAAGTGCCAGTGCGCGCACCACTTTGTCCGTGCGCGCATACACTCATTCATCGCGCATGGCTACTGTTGAAACTACTCAAGCGACGGATCGTTCTGCGGCTTCCGCTGCCGTCACTCCTCAACTCGTCGGTCGCCTCGGCCCTTGGCAACTTATACGTCCCCTAGGCGAAGGTAACTTCACGCGAGTCTACGTCGCCCGGCCCGCCGACGGCCCGCCGAACCAACCCGCCGCTTACGTCGTGAAGGTACTTCGCAAAGAATGGTGGCGTGATTCGCAAGCGATTGAGATGCAGCGCCGCGAGGTCTGGGTCGGCAGCAAAGTCTCCCACCCGAACGTGCTTCCGGTGCTATCGGCCAGCGTACAGGAACCGCCGTTTTACATCGTGTCGCCGAAACTCGACGGAGCACCTCTCGCACAAATCCTTGCCGACCGCCAGCAGCTTCCGATTCCTCTCGCATTGTGGATTGCCCGGCAAACCGCGGACGCGCTCGACGCGTTATTCGAAGGCACGGGCGTCATTCACAGCGACGTAAAGCCCGCCAACATCGTTGTCTCGCCGACCGGCCACGCGACGCTCCTCGATTTTGGCTTCGCACAAACGCCGGCCGAAGCCAATCATTGGGCGACGCGTCCACTGGCCGGCACGCTGGCGTACATCGCGCCAGAATTGGTGACGTCGATGCTCGCCGCCGGTCCGCGTAGCGATATCTACAGCCTCGGCGTTACGCTTTACGAAATGCTCACCGGCCATCGCCCGTGGGAAACCGACGATCCGGGCGAGCTCGCTACCCTGCATCGCGAAGCCAAGCCGACTAATATCCGCGCTCTTCGCCCCGACGTCCCCGAGCCAATCGCCGATCTTACCCACACCATGTTGGCGAAAGACCCACTCCGCCGCCCCGCCTCTGCCCAAGAGCTTTCCGCCCGGCTTGTGCGGCTGGAAATTAAGTGCTTTACGTTACTCTAGGGTTTGCCACGGCGGTTTCACTCCGCGGTAGCTCCAATCCAGGAGCTCCATCGGATGCACGACCACTAGCCGTTCGTTTTGCTGGCGGGCCTCGCGCGAATCTGCAGCGCACACCCGGCGTTGGAAGTGATTGCCACCAGCGCACCTGTTTTTTTGATGTTGTCGAGTTTCCGCCGGCTCAACCGGGCCGACATCTCCGGTTGCGTAAGGTTGTACGTGCCAGCCGCACCGCAACAGAGTTCTGATTCCGGAAGGTCCTGTACCTCTAAACCTGGCACGAGTCCCAACAATCGCCGCGGTGGATCGCGCACTTTCTGGGCGTGCAAGAGATGACAGGCATCGTGATACGTCGCCACGATGCGAATCTTGCCCTCCGGCAACACCGGTCCGAGCTGGTCCAAAAACTCGTTCACATCGCGGACCTTCTCTGACCATACCGCCCGAGCTCGCTGATGGTCGTCGTGCCAGTGGTGGCCGTAATCCTTGAGCATCGAGCCACAGCCCGCGATGTTGTTGATGATCGCGTCGAATCGCTCCAGTGGAAAAGCAGCCAGGTTCTGATCTGCGAACTCTCTAGCCGGCTCGCTCGATCCTGAATGAAAGTGGATTGCACCGCAACATGTCTGCGAACGCGGCACGTGCACGTCACACCCATTTTGTTGTAGCACGCGGGCCGTCGCCCAATTCACATGTCGAAACATCGCGTCGCCAATGCAACCGGTAAATAGCGCGACTGTGGCACGTCGTCGGCCAACCGCCGGTAAAAACTCCGGCAGTGGTCCCTCATCTCGCCGTGGTGAGGGCAGCATCTCTACCATCCGTCGCAACGGTGACGGAAGCACATAAGTAAGCCGCGTCGCTTGCAATAAGCTGAGCAAGCGAGTCTTCTGGGCAATCCGCGCCGGCAGCAGTGCGCGCCTCAGCTTCGTCGCGTATGGAAACAAACCAAACAGTATATAGCGGTGGAACCAGTCATCCTTCTGCGACGTGTTCGTCCCCTGATCCATCGCCACTCGGAATGGCTCGATGAGCTTCCCATATTGCACGCCCGAGGGGCACGCCGTCTCACATGCCCGACAGTCCAGGCACAACTCCAAGTGCCCGCGTACATGCTCGTTCAACTCGAGCTTGCCATCGGTGACGCTCCGCATCAAATAAATTCGGCCCCGCGGGCTCTCATTTTCGTCGCCCGTTTCGATGTACGTCGGACAAGCCGATGTGCACAATCCACAATGCACGCAGTCCAACAGCAACTCGTAATCGAGCGCCATGCCGGGATTTGTCTGCGTAGAGTGATTTAGAGTGTCAGTCACGATATTTGTTTGCCACAGATCACGGATTTCACAGAGACAAGTTGAATACCGCCTCAGGATCAACGAGTACAACGCCTGTTCGTTTTCTCGGTGAACTCCATGTCCTCTGTGGCTAATAAGCCCATTGTAAAAACTAAAAAACGTATTTACCCGGATTAAGGATGTTCTTCGGATCAAACTTCTGCTTGATTCGCTCTAACAGCACGACCGCGTCAGTGCGGCCACCCCATACAAGGTGCGGTGTGAGCCCGTCGAGCGTACTTTGCAGGACGACCAAGCTACCGCCGAGCCACACCGCAGCCGGCCGCAGTTTACCTGCGAGCACAGTCGTCAGATCACCGTGTGTGAATTTCGCAAATCGGGCCACGATGACGCCGTTCGCTGCGTGCGCCTGAACCGAGCAAGCTGGGTCGACCGCCATGATTTTGGTGGTCATCCCCACAACTGAACTTGGCGGCACCGCGATTAATATCACCAGCGGTGATTTATCTTCATCTGTTCCCGCTCCTCGATCAGAAAACTCGACTTGGCGTTTCCACAGTTCGCCGGCCTCTTCGTTCGTCAATTGTCGGACTTCTGCTCCGCCCGCCGCGCCGAGCTCATCACGCACCCGGTCGGCTAGCCAAGCCACCTCGATTTCCGTCCCTTCTACCCGGACGACAAGCCGACAATGGACTGCTTCAGGACTCAAGCCAGCGGGTGCCTGGGGCAAAGCCGCAGGCGAGCCCCCAACCGCATCGCCCCACGCCTCTCCCACCAACAAATCAATCGCGACGGGCGGCGCTTCGAGCATTGCCAATCGACTCAACGCAGTCTCTGCCGGCTCCAACTCATCAAAGTCCGCGGCCACAACGCCCGCGCACTCCGCCAATGGCTTTACCTTCAGTGCAATTTGCGTTATCACGCCGAGCGTCCCCAATGATCCAGTTAGCAGCTTACAGAAATCATACCCCGCCACATTCTTCACAACGCGCCCGCCGCCCTTGAACGCCACACCACGACCGTCGACCGCGTGAATACCAATCACATAATCGCGAACGGTCCCATAGCCACATCGTCGCGGGCCGTTCCAATTCGTTGCGACCACACCGCCAACCGTGGCCTCGCTTGAACGCGGCACATCGATCGGCAATTGCTGACGCTCGCTGCCGAGCGTGGCCGCTAGATCGGCCATTCGCACGCCCGCCTCGACCAGGATCGTCATATCCCGTGGCGTGTAATCGACAACCTTCGCCAATCCACTCAAATCCAACGGCCCCGCTGTTGGCTTGAGCGCTCCGACGCAATCCAGCGCCGTCCTGCCCCCAACTGGCGATACCGCTTCAGCTGCCGCGTAGGCTGCACGCACCGCCACTGCTACTTCCGCCGGCGTTGACGGCGTGGTGGCATCAACCGAAGGTGATTCTTCTTTAACGGCTGTCGTCATCATTCTGTACCGAGGATTCGTCTTGTGAGGAGTCAAAGCGCTGCCCGCCGTCCCGGATGCACCTGCTCCATACCGCACGCACCGGCTGTCGGCAAAAGCTTCCCGGGACTTAATATTCCCTTCGGGTTAAGCGCCTCACGCAGTCGCTCCATCACGTCGAGGTCGTCCTCGGTGAACATGCGGTTCATAAAGCTGATCTTTTCCAGCCCAATCCCATGCTCGCCCGTCACACTGCCGCCGCACGCTAAGCACTCACTCAAAATCTCACCACTTGCTGCAAGCACCCGCTTGATCTGCTCTGGGTGCCGTTCGTCAAACAGCAAAATAGGGTGCAAGTTTCCGTCGCCGGCATGAAACACGTTCACAATTCGAATATCGTGTTTGGCTCCAATCGCCCGGATCCGTTGCAAGATGTGCGGCAATTTCGACCGCGGTACGACGCCATCCTGCGTGCAATAACTCGGGCTTAGTCGGCCGATGGCGCCGAACGCCTGCTTACGGCACTTCCACAATTGGAGTCGCTGTTTCGCATCCGCGGCGAAACGCACTTCTCGGCGCTCGATTCTGCCGGCAAATTTCCGTCACGCGGTCGCGCTGTGCGTCGAGACCCACCTCCAATCCATCGACCTCAATTAACAGAATCGCCTCCGCATCAAGCGGGAAGCCGAAGTGAAACGCCTCCTCGACTGCGACTAAAATCCCCTGGTCCATCATCTCCAGTGCTGCCGGAATAATGCCCGCCCCAATGATAGCGCTGATCGCGTGTGTGGCATCATCGACCGAATCGAACACCCCCAGCATGGTCCGTACATTCTCTGGATTGCGTGTCAGCCGTACCCAGATCTTAGTGACAATTCCGAGCGTCCCTTCGCCTCCGACAATGATTCCGACCAAATCCGGCCCCGGGCCGCCATCGACCGGACCACCGACTTGCATGATCTCACCATCGGCCGTCACCAATTCCAGACCGAGAACATGGTTGACGGTCACACCGTATTTAAGCGTATGCGGCCCACCTGCGTTTGTCGAAACATTACCGCCAATCGTGCAAGCCCCTTGGCTCGATGGATCGGGCGCATAATGAAAACCGGTTCCAGTTAGTCGCTTGTTGAGATGGGCGTTCACCACCCCAGGTTCGACAATCGCATACCGATCGCGGAGATTGACCTCCGAAATTTCTCGCATCCGCGTAAGCACAATCATCACGCCGCCGCCCACCGGTAGGCCGCCGCCGGATAGGCTCGTTCCCGCTCCACGCGGCACAAACGGCACACCGTGCTCGTTGCATAGTTTGACAACGGCCGCCACTTCCGCCGTCGTCTTCGGAAACACTGCCACGCTCGGGCAGTGCTTTTCGATCACGAACGCATCGCATTCGTAAACCGCCAGATCAGAATGCGCGTCCAGAACATGATCCGCGCCGACAATCCGACGCAGCGAGCTCGATAATTGGTCGGCCTCAATCGTAGACACAATCCGCTCGTGCTCTTCCGCCACTCAGCGCCTAAGTTGAATATCGTGGTACGAAACCTTAATTATAGGTGTTCACTGGACCTACACCAGTGTGCACTTCGACAGTGACCGTCGCCAGATCGCGCAAAAAAAGGCGTGCCACCTGTCCCGAAGGTGGCAGGAGTGAACAACTTTGAATCACAAATAGCCGGACTCGTGAGTACGTTCAGAACGGACGTTTTGAAAGTGATATAGGCGTTGCTGAGGTTGTAGCGAAATCGTTTACCCCACGGTTCTTTTACAGCAGTGATGTCCACCCGGTCAACTATCTCATTGAGCATGCTACGGGCTTTGACAGAATTCCCCTCGTTGATTGCTAGACGCAGAAGATCAATTTGGGCCTTTATGGCATCCAGTCGTTGATTCTGCGTGTCGCGAATTTCTTCGATTGATGTCCCGACCGTCTTTAGATCGCTCTCCACCGATAGCTGCTCAGCTTTCAGTTCACGCACTTGTTTCTGGATTACTTCCACCAGTTCGTCATCGACCTATAGAATTCTGTTCTTGGCCCTTTCTAATTGCTTGGTAATATCGTCCAATCTCCGCTTCAGCAGTTCAGCGCTTCCCTTAGACTGAATATCTTTGGAAAGTAGCTCCACATAATTGTCGAGACGTTCCATCGCGTCCGGGCTTGCCGCCCAAAGCTCAGCACCATCAAGAATACCGTCAACAATTTCCGATTGTTTAACGGTATTGGCTGAACATTCAGCTCCCCCGCTTAACCAACTGGTTTGGCACGAATAGTAAATGGACCTCTCGCGTCTCTTCCGACCGACCATTTTGGAACCACATTGAGCACAGTAGAGTAGACCCGAGAGCAGAAATTAGCGTACTTGGGTACACCGATTCCGCCTTGCGGCTCAGGTGCGGCATCCCCGGTCTTTGCGATTTCAAGCGCCGCCGCTTCACAGTCGGCTTCGACTTCATACATCCACCTGCGAAGCACAATTTCTTCTTGAACTTGATAAACTCGAAAACTTGGCATTTGCTTTTCCCCTTTCGCGGCGCCCGTCTATGTACGGCAACGACCTTACGCGGAACCAGCATGGATTTCGGCGATGGCTGCTTCCAGTTCGCGGGCCATTGTTTCTAGCGAATCGATAATAACTTCGATATCATACGCCTCATCACCGCTAAGCCACGTGGCGGCCTCATCGCAAATAGATCGGGCATCCTCGCAAAGCTGCAAAAGCTTACCTGACACGGCTAGACTCGTGCCGGCCGAGTCCGATGCTTGCCAGACGCCACGGAAGAACACATCTCCGTCGTCGTCCGTTTCCAAATCACGCTCGCCGCTGCCCTCCACGTCGTAATCGTGGACCTCAAGGCAATAGCCACTGGGGATGTCAAGCACGTTTTGGACCATTCCCCCTTCGACCACGACGACGATCCGATTGCCCACACTGGGTTGGTCTGCACTGCCGTTCATGTCTTTGTTAGTACGTTCTAAACCCACGGCCTACGGCCGTGCGACCCTAATAGGCTCCGCCGATCCGGCGTGAATAAAATACGCTCCATCTGGACTTTTGCAAATCGTTAAATCAACCCCAATTGGGCGATGACGTGTTGAGGTTTTTTCGAATCATTAGTGACTTGGCAGATGGCCCACTGGAGAGTGGTCCGCAGCGTCTCGGCAGCCACGGCGCGACAGGCCTGGCCGATGGTCGTCAGCCGCGCAAGCGCCCATTCCTTCGCACGGTTCTGCTTCAATTGGAGCACCAAGAGGCTGTACGCGAGCATGACCAGGTACATATGCCTTGTCTGGCCCAGGCCACTGCGCAGCTGACAATCTCCCATGCCCAAATGTTGCTTGCCGTCCCGATGGTAGGTCTCGGTTCCTGTCCAACGGCACCGATAGCCGCGCACGATGCGCGTCACTTCCCAACGTGTACGATTGGTGACGAGGATTTTGCACGGAGCGTCGTCGCGGCGATGGTTCCACAAGATCACGATGCGGACCGGATGATTAACTTGCGGCAGCCGCACAGTGCAGGTGAGATACCATTGGCGCGCATCGCCGCGGCGAAGCTCCTTGCGATCTTGCGGCGGGATAGCAGCGGCAAACTCATCGACCCGCACTTCCCGGCCGCGGAACCAAATCTTGCGGTTACTCTTCAAATCTCCAATATAAGCGCGGGGCTGACCGAAGCGGTCGTGTTTCGAGTGGACGTAGTTCATGTTGGAAGCACTGGAAAAATAGCTGTCCCACGTGAAGTCGCCGGGAATCTCTCGCTCACACACCCAATGCACCAACTGGCGAAACAATACGCCGTGATCAAGAAACACCTCACCGGTGGCTTCACACTGCTCGCGTTTCTTGAACCGCCGGAAGTCGAGCGGGTAGTGCTTGCCGTTGCTGGTCACGTAATTGGCGAACAACAAGTCGTGAGCGATTTTATAGCGCTCCTCGGCATGATCCCAAAACCAGCCGACGTCTTGGATCCGCTTGCCATCGTGGTCGATGAGCACATCGTCCACGGCAATGACTCCCTGGTCGTGATAGCGCGTCGTAGGGTCTTTCTGCAGCAGTTCCAAACGCCGTTCGTTGAGCTCTTCGGCGTCCCATTCAGCCTCCGTGAGAAAGCGGTTCAGGCACGATTGGTCGGTCGTTTCGGCGAACTCGCCGTTGATCCCGCTGACCGTCTTGTTGGCCGCGACCAAGAGCCCCGTCAAATATTCAGCCAAGTGGCGCCGCTGTGGCTCACCGTGAAACAGGTCCGCAAATTCCGGCAGGGCTTGTTTAATCACTTCGGGAAAGTCAACGATCGCGGGCATGGTCAGGGCCTCCGGGTCGTCGTTGCGCCATGCCCTATTGACCTCAAATTCCACCGAAAATTCCATAAGCTAGCACTGCATCCACCAATCCGTCGTGCAGCCTCTCGATGCCCAACACAACCTATGGCCCTGGCCGCGTAACACTACTCGACATTCGGCCTTGAAACACCAATTTGCAAAAGGTCAGTTATCTCATAGAACACAACATTCGGTTATATCTCTCACGCACGAGAGAGCTTCCATTGCCGTTGAAGAGTCGGGAAGTTCCAATCGCTTGACCTAGATCGTTAATCTGCAAGGGAGTTGCCCAACGACCGCCTCCAGTGGAAGTATAACCCCCAGCCGTCAATCCGGCCGCATGCGTTAGGCCAGTAGTAGGATCAAATACCCAAGGTGTCTGATTGAAGTCCGAGCGTGTATCGCCTGAGTTTCGTTGCGCTTTTCCTAGCACAAAACCGGTGCTTGAAAAGGCAACACTGACATTCTTCGAACCGCCGTTGCTGAGAAGGTTGTCCCCGGCTGTTAAACCCATCGTAGCAGTCAAGCCGCTATCATTGTTGAATATCCAGGGTACGGTTGTGATGTCGCTCGCGGAGGTCCCATACACGCGGTCGGCGTCTGTGACCGAAACTATATCGTCCGTCCATTGGTTAGCCGTCGTCGGGTCGCTTAAACCAATCGAGCGGGTTGAATCGGTCATCGGATCGTATATCCAAGCTTGGTACCTCTCAGTCGTATCGGCCCGGAAGATCGAGCGTCCTGCAACCAGTCCACTTATGCTCATTCCGCTGATTTCAGAGAATTTGGTGCCATTCAAGCGCCAGTATGTGTCGTCGAATAATCCAACTCTTTTTGTGATTTTTCCAACGGGGTCGTAGACCCAGACTGCCTGCCCCGATGACGAAGATCCGAAGAATGTCGTTCCCGCAACAACATCGTCCCTGGAGACACCCGCTATCCTTTGTAACACAGAAGAACTACTACTTCCTAAATCTGGGCTTGCCGATAGACCGATTGGCGTCGTTAGTGCGAGACCTGGGTCATATACCCAAGCGAATTGAGCGCCTTTGTTACCCACCGCCGTGACACCAATAACGACGCCGTCCGGCTGCAAAAAAGAGGAACCGTCAGAGAGCTTGTCAGGTGGACTCGTTAGTGTGCTATATCCAATGCGCTTGGTATTCCCCGTTGTAGGGTCGTAGAACCATGCGAGTGCCGGTGCGCTATCGGATGTAAGGCTGTTTGAAGATGTGCCCGTCACCTGACCGGCAGCGTTCACATGGAGTGGAAATGTTGTGGACTTATAAAACGGATTAGACAATTGACTAGGATCGAAAATCCCTAATCGAGTTGTGTTTCTTGTGGTTGTGTCAAAGTACCAACCTGATTCGCCCGTTTGACCAAATGCGGAAAAGCGGTCAGAGAATCCAACAAGTGCATCAGCACTTATTCCATTGTCGGGATCTGCAGCTCCGACCTGGCTCCGCTGCAATCCGCTGGCGGACGTATGCTCCTGATCGACGAAGCCTAAAAGATATATTGCGTAGCGGGGTGCATCGGCCGGTGGAACACAAACCGCTTGGTCGCTAAAGCTGAATAAAGTCAACAGAGCGCCAGCGATTAGTGACCCCGAGAAGCGTTTCGAAGAAGATTCATTAAAGCAGACTCGCACCAGCGCTCCTTTCAAATCCTGAAGAGTCCTGCAGACAAGGGACGAGAGTTTACCGTGGCTCGCATTTTACAAGCCTGTAGCTGGCAAACAAATCTTTCGCCGAGACGCTCATTTTGCATAAGATTCAGCACGGATTAATGCAGCATTGCTTTATTGCTCCGTGTTCCCGTCACCATACTTCTGGCATGTGCGGCCGCTTCACAATTCGAACGCCACTGAGTTCGTTGATCGAGTCAGTTCCTTGATCACGTGAAACTCGCAAACCTGGTGCGGCAGATCGCCGAAAACGCTGAGAATTGGCTCTGGATACAGGCTCGACCCGTCAGTCGTGATCCCCTTCAACTCCAGTCCGCGCTGCTTCAGCATCGACAGAAACCTGCGGAAGAAACGCTCGACGTCGGCATGCGTGGGGTCGTGATCGCGTGCGGTAGCCAGGATTCGGAAACAGTTGGCCGCCACCAAACCGAAGCTGGGCCGCGGACGTCCGTCCACGCCCGCCGCCCGCCAGGCGGCAGAGCGTCGCCAACGGCTCGACCAGAAGGTCGGCGACCTGTTTGAGCATCGCCACCTCTTTGTTCGACACGAATTGACGCCCTCTCAGCGGCGAATGCTTCACCGCATCACGCGCGGACGGCCTGAATTGCGAACCTTGCGCAACATCATGGATGAGGTCTATCGTCTGTTCGATCGCCGCTGTCGGACGGATACCGGGTTGGAAAAGCTGGCCAAGCTCCGACGCCGGGTTCGTCGCTTTAAGAAAGTCGGTAAGACATTGCAAAAACTGTTCTCGCCCAACCTGGAGAAGTCGCTCACTTTCCTGGACGACAAGCTGCTGCCATCTACATCCAATGCCGTGGAACGTGGCTACCGCCGTCACCGCAAAATGCAAAAGACCGTCTACCGCGTGCGGACTCTGGCGAACATCCATGGGCGGATCGCCCTGGACATGCAGCGCGAGGAGCGAACGCAGCAGCGCGAGCAAACCACCAAAACCCTACACACTGCGAGGCTTCGAAAGGCCGCTTGATTGGCTGTAATAGTGCTACAGTCTCAAAAAAACCAGCAAATCAACTCGCTTGCTCTTCGGTGTAGCCATGCGCATTCGCTCCCCAACACATGGCGAACAGCAGCACGCCGATCGCGCTGCACGCGGCAAACACCATGAAGCCAGCATCCCAACCTTTGTGTTGGACGAGCGCACCGATTCCCACACCCGATAGCACCGTGCTCAAATAGCCAAAAATGCTCGTCAGGCCGATGGCCGCAGCGGCTGCTCGCTTGGTGGCCAATTTTGCGGCAGCCGTGCCAATGAGACTTTGCGGACCATAAATGAAAAAGCCGGCCAGGCACAACAAAGCCGCGCTGGAAAGCCGCGTCTGGTGCGGCAGCTTCCAAAACAACAGCAGCGCGCCCGTACAACAAACCATGTAGAAAAAGCAGGCCCGCGTGGCTCGGCCTCCAAACACGCGGTCGGTCATCCATCCGCCCCACAGCATGCCCAACAAACCGGCGCCCTCATATGCAGCTATCATCCAGGTCGCGTTCGAAAGATTGACGCCGCGGGCCTCCTTCAAAAACGTTGGGCCCCAATCGAGAATTCCGTAACGCACCGTATACACGAAGAAATTCGCGAACGACAATAACCAGATGTACGGGTTGCTGAACACCAATCTCCCCAGCGAGCTGCTGAGGGGCTCGGCCTCATGTGCAAGATCGGCGGTGCCTTCGGCGGGTGGAAAGCCAAGCGAGTCCGGTGTATCCCGCAGGAAGACGACAAGCAGCACGGCGCCGACGAGCACGATGCCGGCCGGCACGAAGAAGCAGAGTCGCCAATCAATCGGCGCGAGATAGCCGCACAAAATGAGTATCAACCCGGCGCCTAGCGAGTGCGAGCAGTTCCAAATCGCCATCTTCGTGGCAAACTCGCGCGGTGAAAACCAGTGCGTCATGAGGCGAGCACACGGCGGAAATCCCATCCCCTGGAAATAGCCATTCATCATCCACAATACACCCAATGCGACCAACGACGTGCTCAACCCGAACATAATGTTGATTACGCCACAACATGCTAACCCAAACGGCATGAACCACCGCGCGTTTACACGGTCGCCGAGGATGCCGTTAAAGAATTTCGATACGCCATACAACACGCCGTGCAACGTAAGAAACAGGCCGAACCCACTCTTCGTGATGCCCAGCTTCTCGTACATGATGGGCGCTGCGACACTGATATTCTTGCGCACGAAATAGAACAGCGCATAACCCACCATCGCAGACAACAGGATTCGCCACTGCCAGTATTTGAACGACACGGCATCTGCGGCGGCGACGGCCGTTGAAACGCCGGCCCCATCGACGATTTCAAACGGCTGCTCGACTGCTAACTCGTCAGAGCTCATGGTCCGCCTTACTGCTGAAAATTTGATCGAAGCATTGGTCCCAGATGTTCGTGCGGCGAACCAAATCAAAAATCGTGAAGCGTCGGCGAATGTGATATGCCTTGCGGAAGCTTACCCGCAACCGCTCCGGCGAAATACCAATATCCTCGGATCGCACCGGGCAACCTGCCGCTTGAAGCATGTCGTACACTTGCGCCCGCGGTATAAGCTTCTCGGCCAGCCGTACCCGAATTCGCGGCCAATCGCGCTTCAACCGTCCGAGTTGCGTCCGGAGCGCGTCGCGGTCGACATACTTCGTGGTGCTTTCGAGAATTGCCTTGCGGCGGAGTTCGGGAATTTCGAAGAGTTGATTGATTTCCTCATTGTTCTCCGCGAGCGTCGGCCACGCATTGACAGCAGCGTCAGCATCGAGCTGCTCGAGATCGCGCGCCATCGCTGCTTCGTACAGACCTAGTGACGCAAGTGTACCGATACCGACCTTGAAACCGTGCGACGGCGCCACGCCACGATGCGTATGGTGCTCCATGTCCCAAAGATGGCTGAACTGGTGCTCCGCACCGGATACTGGCCGGCTCGAACATGCAGCCTGCATCGCGAAACCAGTGATCAACAGAGCGATAATCAACCGTCGAGTCACTTCCATATCGCGACGGCGCACGCCATCGGCATCGCTCATCCACACATCGAGCCGCGACTGCACCATGTCCCAGATCGCCTGATCGATTGCATCGACGCCCAAGCTGTCAGCCAACAGCCAGTCGAGCCCCGCTGGCACCTTGGCAACCAGATCTGCATAACCCGACGCGTTGAGCCCCTCCGGCGCGGAGGCAATCACGTCCAAATCGGCAACTACGCCCAACGGCGCGGGACAATCGAATGTTTGCTTCGACCCTTCATGTGTGATCGAAGCGCCGAATGCCGTGTAGCCATCCATCGATGCGGCCGTCGCCACAGAAAGGTACTGCCGACCGCACAAATGTGAGGCCAGCTTGGTGAGATCATTGATCGACCCCGAACCAACGGCAATCGGAATTGCGTCGTTCGTCGTGAGCGCTTCTTGAATCCGAGTGACGTACGAGTATTCCGCGTACAGTCCCGCGGCTTCCATCACAAGCGGCTCTAGGCACGGCCGGCCGTTGGCTCGCAAGGCATCATAAACGTCCTTGCCGGCCGCGGCGAACGTGTTCTCATCCGCGATAATGATGCAATCGAAATCGTCGAACAGCTCGGCGAACACTTCGTGCGCATTGTGTCGCGCCCGAAGCGACAACCAACTTCCGCGTGTCCCGCGCACGATGCAGGGCTGACTTCATTAACCGATCGTCTTCCGTCATCCGCCACGCCGCCCGATGTTGTAGCTGATGTCGCAAGACTTCAGCCAATTTCAATACCGCATGTATTCTCGTGAATTCCGCGACTACTTCGATTTCTGCTGAAAGTCGCGCACCGCAGCAAGCGTGACCTCAGGATAATCCGTTGCAAACGACTCTGCCCCCAGTGCAAGCAGCTTCTGATACGCCCGCTGATCCGAACACTCCCACGGCAACACTTGAAAGACGATGCCGCGCGCTTTCAGTTCTTTAGCCACATTCCGCAAGAATTTACTACTGGGATCAAACGGATCGTCACTCGTCAGGTCGCCTACGTGTACGTGGATTTGCAAAAACGTGATTCCCTCGAAATTGGACTTTCGCACCTTATCCAGCTTCTTCATCAACTGCTCCTCGGTGCCGCCGTTCCACAGGAGCGTCGGCGAATCGGGAATCCGTTTCTTCCAATCCTGAAGTAGGTTATAGTGTGTCGAGGTGAAGATGCCCTGTCGCTCGATGCCGTATTTACGGACGAGCTTCGCGAGCTGGTCCATATCGACGGTTTTGATATCGAGATAGAGCATCCGCTCAGGATGGCCTTGCATTTCAGCAAAGATTGAAGCCACCGGAGGGATCCGCTGGCCGGCATACTGAGCACCTCGGAACGACCCGACGTCCAGCTTCTTGAGCTGGGCCAGCGTGAGCTTTTCGACACTGAGCTTCTCAGTCTTCGCGTCGGAATTCGCGGGCACCCGGGCCAGATTTGGGTCGTGAAAGCAAACAATCTGCTTGTCTTTAGTAATCCGTAAATCGACCTCCGGCGTGACGCCATGTTGCCATGCCCATCGTGCCGACTCGAGAGTATTCTCCGGCAGCGATATGCCTGCACAACGATGCGCCTGAATATTGAACGTCGCTGGCTCGGTAGCCATTGAGTGATTCGTTGCCAACATTACAGCAATTGATCCACAGGCAGCAAGCACCCATTTCCGTGCCATTTTATTGTCCCTGTGTAAGTTGGTAGAGGCTGTACAGGAATTGATACGCCATTGGCCCCCGGCTTTGCCGAGGATTTATACTTCATTGCTGTCTTATTCGGTTTCAAAATTTCCCAATATCGAACGGCCTTGTCGAATATATACGACCGCTTGTGATCAGTAGGGTGATGCTTGCACAAGCACTTGTGTTTTCCTCGAGTTATTCGACAAGACCATATCGAACTATGTATCCGCCTGGAAGTGCCCACGTCGAGTTCGGCACCATCATTACAGCTGCGCACCTCCCCGTGTCTAACGAGTGGCGATTTTTTGCCATTTCGTCATGCTTCGACGGATGATGAGATCGCTGAGCGCCACGGTGCACGTCGAAGTCGTAGTCTGCACGCCGCGAATTCGCTCGGAGTCAAGTAACCCAGCGAGCTGTGTGGCCGAAAATGGTTGTAACCTTCGTGCTTCCAAGCCGGAGTGTTCTTTCTCACCTCTGACAAATTCTCGAGCACTTCGTTGGCTAGTAGCTTGTCCCGGAGTTGCTGTGGAAGCTCTCGGCGTAGCCGTTCTCCCACGGCGTCCCAGGCTGGATGTATAGCGTCCTGACCTCGATCTGCTTCTGCCGTTGCTGCCGCAAACTGCAGATAATACGGATGAAGAAAGAACATCTCTGTCCAAAGCTGTGGGGATGACTATATTAAGATTAAGCAATCGCAAATTGGCATCCGACGCCGTGAGGCTACATGCGGTCACCCTGATCCCATTAACCTCTATTTGCCTGATGTGAAACGGGCGGCCGAACGTGCCGACTGGTTCGTTATTTGCAATACGATGGCGAATCTTGGCGAAGATTTCGAGCCGAAAATAGCATCATTCTGATGTCATCGGTCACATTGCATCGCACGTAGCTAAAATCGTTAGAGTTCGGCATCGCGGAAACAGCCGAATTCCTCTGAATCCGGGTGCCATCGGTCACTTATCGGCGCAGTGGAGACGTTTCGTTATTTTCGCGACAAGCTCCGAATTCTCCGGCCGGTTGGCGATGTTGACCTTTTCGAGTGGGTCATTCTTCTCATCGTAAAGTTCATATACACTTTTGTCCGACTCGGTGCTGCTCCATTCGATGAAGCGGTAGCGATCGGTTCGCATCGCGCGGCCGAAGCCGGTGCCCATGCCGGGCAATGGCTTCTGAAGTGTGGTGAACACCGCCTCCTTCCACGGCATGTCGGGCCTGCGCAGCAGGGGGACGAAGCTGCGTCCTTCCAAACCGTTCGGTGGTGTGAGGCCGAAGAGCTGGGCGAGCGTCGGATACATATCCACAAGCTCGATGAGCGCGTTCGTTTGGCCGCCGGCATGTTGTTGGCGGGGGACGCTGATAAATAGCGGCACACGATCGGCGACTTCCCAATTGGTGCGTTTGTTCCAGGTGCCGTGCTCGCCGAGTTGATAGCCGTGGTCGCCCCAGAGAATAACGGCCGTGTTCTTGCGGAGGCCGAGGCAGTCGAGTTCGTCAATCACTTTTCCGACCTGAGCCTCGACATAGGTGATGCTAGCGAAATACCCGTGGATCGAGTTCCGTTGGAGATCCTCTGGAATCGGCCCGTGCTTAGGGACGTTCTTATACCGGCGCAGCTCCGAGGCATTGTTGCTGGCAAAGGCGGGCGCACCGGCTGGCAAATCTTGAAACATCGCCAAATGAATGCTGCTCGGCTCGTACATGTCCCAATACTTCTTCGGAGCGACCCACGGCATGTGCGGCCGATGGAACCCGATGGCCAGGAAGAACGGCTTGTCCTTGATTTCATGCATGACGCTAACAGCCTTCTCGGCAATTTGGCCGTCGATCAGGGCGTTATCGGGGACATCTGGCGACTCGTAGGGCAGATCATCGGCATGAGGATCGGGGCCGCTTTTTGACCGCGTCTTCGATTTAGTGGCTTGCCGTTTCGCTTTCAACGTTGAGCCGCGTGCCTCATGCGGATGATCATCCTTTGGCGACTGCCAGGCATGGGCACTCCACGAAATATCGTCCTCGTGGTTGCCGTTGGTAACGTGAAAGATCTTTCCGATGCTGCGGGCTTCGTAGCCGCTGTTTTTAAACAGCTGAGGAAGCGTGACTACATCAGGCACGTTTGTACGAACGAACGTTTTTAGATCGTAAACGTGAATCGTCTCGGGACGCAGGCCAGTGAGCAACGACGAACGCGATGGATTGCACAGCGCGTACTGACAATAGGCGCGATTAAACCGCAATCCTCGTCGCGCGAGCGCATCGATGTTCGGTGACTTGATCAGAGAGAAGCCGTAGCATCCGAGCTCCGGCCGCAGGTCATCGACGGCGATAAAGAGGACATTGAGACGCGCCGAATTGGATCCCGCGGTAGCCGCTGCCATAGGTATTGCCCTGAGAGAAACCACGATGGAAGCCACACCAACCAAAAATGCTGTTTTCATCAGGACTGATTGAACTCCTTCTCGAGACAAAGGAACTCATTGTTCCTTGCATTGCAAACGACACCATTACCCACAAGGCGCTAGTCCCGGTTATTGAAAACGTGTTGCCGGATCAGCTTTACGCTAACACGAGCCGGCTAATAGGGTTATTTGCAATGTAAGGATCAGCAAACTCTGATTTCGTTTTACGGCGGGCGACATTTTATCAAAACGTCGCTAACAAATCTGGGCCGATGCCAATTCGGACGAAACCATCAACCAGACAGATTGCGAGTTCTGACGACAACATTTCCGCAACTCAGCAGCAGCAGTAGGTACGTGAGCAATTGACGGCTTACTTGTCGTGCCCGAACCCGATTGATTAGTCATTTTATGACCAACGTTAGTTGTAGTAGCAACCATGTTCCAATGTGGGATTCTCAGTGGCGGTTATGGTTAGAGTATCAAGAAAACGTCGCCCATTAGGCGTTTCTAAACGTGGTGAGTACTTTCGATCATTGGTTAATTCACACTCGATGGAATTAAACGCATATGGCTACAAATTCTCTGGACCGCCAGTTTCAAGTAATCGGCGCGCTCCTCGAGACGACGACGCTACTATTCCGAATTCATCTGTTCCCGCAGCCAACCGGGGCGATTGGTGGTTATCGACCAGACTCCTAAATCGGCATAGAACTTAGCCAACTTTGGATCATCCACGGTCCACACGCTGAACTCGTGGCAACCGAGTTCCTTCAGCCGCTCGAGGAAAGCCGCATTGACATAATCGGGCACGGCTTCCGCATCCAGACCATCGGCATGAATTCGCTTAATCGTGGCCGCCACTTCTTCGACCGTCGGCGGCTTCTTGCCTCCCTTCTTCTCCTTGAAGCCACACAGCCAAAGTGCTTTGATTTGCGGCATCTGCTTTTTGCACTCAGCGATTGCGTCGGCGTGAAAGCTGATGAACACGATTTGCTCCGGCGATACGGACGACTTTGAAATCACATTCGCCATCGGTCCCACCACCTCAGGTCCCGACTTCAGCTCAAGAAAAACCTTCTTTCCAACCGGAACAACAGTGAGCACCTCCTCCAACGTCGGAATCCTTTGGCCACGCCACTTCGCGCCCTTCTGCTTGCCAATATCCAGCGCCCTCAACTGCGCAAACGGCGCCTTCGTCACCGACAACTTCTTGCCGGCCACGCGCTTCGTATCGGCGTCGTGCAGGCACATAACGTGGCCATCGGCATTCAGCCAATAATCGCTCTCGAATCCATCCGCACCTTGCTCGAGCGCCAACTTGAATGAAGCAATCGTATTTTCCGGCGCGTCATGAGATGCCCCGCGATGGCCGATGACGAACTGGGCGTTTGAAGGCAAAGGGTAAACGCTCATTACGGACAGAACCGCCGCTAGACGAAAGACAAATAACTTCATCAAATTATCCTTTCGCCGGCAAAGTTGCCAGCAGGCACAGCTCACTCAGCAGCATTAAGCAACCGGAACCGCCGGCAGTTGACGAGTGCCAGGCTGATTGCGATTGAAAGCAGCACCACACTTGCTGGCTCCGGGATCGCTGCGAACGACTGTCCGGCCATCGAGCCATTTCCCGAATGATTGATGCCGAACGCCGCTCTCCAAAAATAATAGTCGCGAAAATCTACAACACCATCGCCAGTGCCGTCTGCGGCCAACTCCGTCGTCGAGTTTAGTGTGCTCCTCCACACGATGTAATCTGCCGCGTCAAGAACCCCGTTTCCGTTGTAATCGCCCGGCACCGGCGGCAACGGTGCAAGCTGAAATTCGAAATCGAACGCCGGATCGGTGCGGTACAGATCGTGATACGGCGAATACGTTCGTACTCGCACGGTTTTGCCATCGTTCAGAAACTCGACGAGCCGAAGCCAACCGTCGCCGCCGAGAGTTTCGAACTGCGTGTTTTCGAACATTTGATGCACAACAACGCCCGCGTTGTCCGTGCTTTCAAGGTAACCGGCGCCGTCGCCGCCAAAATGCCCGTTGAATACCATTTGAAAGCTCTCGATCGGCTTGATTAATTCTTGCCAAAGGTCCTCTCCGGATGCGTCCCCCGCAACGTTTGTCGTAGTGCTTCGCGTGCTGTTCGCTTGCAAGTAGTTGTGCGTCAACAACACGGCCGTGTAATCAGCATATTCGGGCAAGCCGGCGATTTGGTTGGCCCACGTTACAACGGCCGGCCGTGGTTCCCACTCCAACGAAAAAATGAGCATCTTCCGGCCGTCCGGCGCTGTAAACGCGTAGTATGCGTTTTGAATATCGCCCGCCGTCATCTCGCCTTTCATGATGCCGCCTTGGGCCGGATCAACAAGTGGATTGTCGGTCGGTTTGAAATAATTATTGATCATGGTACTACGATTCTGCGCGTTCGTGGTCCCAAAATCGTGATTACCAGCTGCCATGATGTAAGGCACTTCACCGTTCAGAATAAACATTCCTGCCTGCGCGGCCTGCCACTGCTGCGTGCTTGTCTGATCGCCGCTCGTGGGATTGTTCGTATTGTTGTTGTTGACGATATCGCCTTCCTGAAGCACGGCCTGGATCTTGTACTCATCGCGATGGTCGCGGATCCAACTCGTGGTCTGGTTAAGAATCGGTTGGTACTCCGCCCATTTTACGTAGTTCTGTGTGTCCGGCATGATCACCATTGACCACGCCGCATCCGGCGCGGTGCAAACGGCGCCTGCTGAACTGTTTCCACATATCCCGGCGAACCGTGATTTTCGCCGTCGGCGCTCCGAAACTTCGCGCCGTACAGCCCCCACATCGAAGGTTTCCAGTTGGACCCGACGTTGTTGTCCGATGAGTTCAAAGCCTGCGGCAGAAGAAATAAGCTTTGGCCGTCGCTACCGTTGATTTTCGGCCAGCCATTTGATTGATTAAAATTCTGGTCAAAGTTAACATTGTCGTGAATCACGCCAAGGTTGTCGCGGATCGCAGCCGTTTCGTTGGTTGGCGACGGCGTATTGGCAAGTGTTGGGAAACTGTTCACTTGGATCCGATTAATTCCATTTCCCCATTCGTTGTCAAACGTCGAAGCATCGCCCGTTACGACCAGTGCTTGCCCCGGATCCAAAATGGTGCGGGTTGGAAAGGGGCTTGCCCAATCGTCGTCCTGCGCATCGCCAAATTGCCAACCGTCCAAATTCACCGGTGAAGTACCTGTGTTGTAAAGCTCAACCCACTCGCGATAGATGTTCGGCGTGACCGTCGTGTCGAGATCTGTCCCCTGCGGGTTATACATGATCTCGCTGATAATCACTTCAGCCTGCAGCGGCCCGGCACCCGTCGATGCCGCTCCGATCACGGCCATGAGCAATGAAAAAAACTTCAGACCAACGGGAAGTTGTACGCGCCTAGACAGTAAACCGAATCGGAAATAGCGCATCGTCGAATGATTCGTTCGCAGGAAGTACGCGACACTCAACATATAAGCTTTTACCAACATGGTCATAATTGGAACGGCGGTATTTCGGTACTGCCCTCTTCCACGGTTGCTGAGAGCTTGCTCGTCTGAGGCGATGCATAGCGGCCGTGAAGGCGATCTTTTGGCTCGAAGACGCCGGAAAATTTGGCAGGCGGTTTCTCATCCCAAACAGCCGCCACTTTGTATTTGCCAGCGGGAGCGCCGTCTCCTTGAACATACGAAGTCAATTTGAACTCGCCGTTGCCATCCGTCATGCCGGCGGGTACCGGCATCTTCTTGCCCTGTGGGGCGGGCCCCTCTGGATAGAATATAACGCTTACTCCCTCGGCTGGCTGGCCATTGACGAGCACCTCCCCAGTCACAGGGTAGACGGGAACGCGATCGCTTTCACCACCGCTGCAGCCGAATGTGGGGATTAGCAAGCAAGATAGCACTCCCAACAAAAACGACGAACTGCGCATCACTGTTGAGCCTATTTTCTCTCGCCTCTTGATCAACAGCCTAAGACGCCGATTTCATCAAGGCGCGGAATCAATAATGTCGTTTCCGTTGCGGGTGAACAGCGATACGAAAACCTCCGGGTCAACCGAATCGACTACGAACTTAATCGCGCCATCGCCCATAACGAAATACGCTCCGCCACTATGAAAGCTATAAATCTCTTCACTATTCGTGCAGTTCAGCAATCCGGTTGGACACTCGGTCGTATCGCCGTGGACGTGATAGAAATTCTCGTAATTTGCCCACGAGTCACCGCCCTGGATCTCGATATCCCCGCCGCGAACACTCGTTTGGAGTGACCCTTTAACGTATCGTCGCGGCGCGCCACCCGTTTCAAACCACATGAACGTCTGCGACGTGCCATCGGTGCAATCTTTTAGCCGTGAAAAGTCGGTCTTCGAGTTCGCCGAATCCACGTGGTTGTACAGCAGGCTGACATAATGCTTCTTTAAATCGTCCGAAGAACCTGTATCTGGCGGCCAGGGAAGAAATCTCGGCTTCACTTGGATCGCCTTAATTAGCAAGTCCAACGCCCTGCCACTCCCTCGGTTGATCTCATCACAGACACGGTAGTCAGTGGCACCGGTATTCAGTGAAGATACTCCGGCGCTATCCGTGGTGGAACGTTCGTCCGGAGCAGACGGACAGCGGAGCACTGGAATGCGTGTTTGAGAGAGCCGGAAGTTATCGGTCGCCTGGCTCGGCTCTTCATCGTTCCACGTCTTGCTCATATCCCATTGGTCTGCCACCGCCGTTTCTTCCATAAACGACAAAACGTACTGCATGGTCGAGTGCAGTACCTGCGTCGGCCGACCGCCACCGCTCATATCAAGACCGACGTACTTCGACGGCGGCAATTTCTTGTAAGATGATTCATAGTTCAAAGTTGCGAGCCCTAACTGCTTCATGTTGCTTTGACACTGGGCTCGCCGCGCGGCCTCACGCGCGGCTTGAATCGCCGGCAGCAACAGCGCCACCAAAATCCCAATAATCGCGATGACGACGAGCAGCTCGACCAGTGTAAAACCGGTCGAGCTGCCCACTGCCCCAGTCGTTGCGCATCGTTTCAACTTCATCGCTCAGCGCCTTTCCATTTTCAGCTCTACCGCTGACGAGAAGAGGTAAAAACAAACCCTAGCGCGGCAAAGAGTCCCAGCAGCAAAACGCTCGATTCCGGCACGGCGACCGGACCCGACGGGCCGCTGCTGGAAGTCTCGCCAAAGTGGGCTCGCCAGAAAGTGTAATCGCCGGCGTCTACCACGCCTGGATTATCCCCTTCGTTTGCTAGCGGGCCGCCGCTTCGCCACAGCACGTAATCCGCGGCGTCAACAACGCCGTCACTGTTGTAGTCGCCCGCCAAGCCGGTCGAGGGAATCGAAACACTGCCAGACAGGACGATCAACTGTGGTCGGAATTCTGGCGTAGCATCGCCGTTGAGGTAAATTTGCCAACCATCGGCAGTTGAGGTCGACGATATGGCCACGCCGTTATCGGCTGCACCGTTGCGGACGCCTTCCAGGTAGCTGGTTACGTCGAACCAAACTTGGCTTCCGTAGATCATGCCCTTCTGGTCGTCGAGGGCCGGTGCAATGTCACCGTCGAACACCTGCAACCCCGGCGTGGAGCCGAAATCAGAATGCAAACTAGTCGTGTCCCAACTCCGCAGCATCCGATGAGCTTCCCAATGACCGTTGGAGGCCGCGTTGTCGCTGGTGTCGCCCGTCGAAATTGCCAACCAGGCTTTGGCCACCGGGATATCGGACGGCGCTTGATTCGCGCCGCCGCCAAATACATTGTCGAACCTGAGCAACGCGAAAGCATCTTGAGAGCTAGCCGTGCCATCCACGTCGCTAAATTGCGGCCCATCCAAAAACACTTGGAAATCTGTCAGGGCCGTCGGCGAGATCGTCGACGTTGGCGAAACACTCGGATTTCCAGTCAGGCCGTCGTAGGTAACGTCATCCACGCTCGCATCAGGCTCAGGCATTGCACCGGTGATGCCGAAAATGTTGTTTCCGCTCTGGACGTAGGCCATCGTGTCGGATGTGTAGCCATTGGTGTCGCCGTGCTGGAAGGTATGTCTTTCGATCATGCCCGTCGTATAAGTGACCGAGAGTTCAGGACGCCGCTCAACAAGCGGATGAGCGCTGGAAAGAACGGCCCAACCGTTGGTGGTCCCGGGTGGATTGCCGGTCTGGACCACGAACCCGTTATTCGCTGCCCCGTCAACCCAATCCTGCACCAGCGCTGTGATATCGAGCTGTGGCGACGTCACCTTGGAATTGCGCCAAACCCCGCGACCGGGCGGTTCGTGTAACCGTCTTCCCACCAGGCGCCCCGGCTCACCAGCGCACAACCGCCGCAGTTATAGCTGCCAAAGTAAGTGGTGCTGGAATCAAATGACTGCAGAAGCTGCGCAATTCCCCAGGGACCGGGCGAGTCGGCGCTGCCGGAAGTGCTTGTATTGAGCGTCAGCTTGGCGCTGAGGATCGTGGCACCGGCCGGAATTTGGCTCGCTCCGCCGCCGATGATGTTGTCGAATCGCATCAGCAACTGCGCTTCATGCGATACTGGACTCGCTTGATAACCGTCCAAGAAGTATTGGGAGACCGTCGAGCCATCGTGGTCAAACGTACCCCCACGATCGTCAATCGTGCGGTCCACGGTCCCAGTGTAGCCGTTGATGCCGTTCTGAAAGGATACCGTTGTCGCCGTGTCGGCCATTGCCAAGCCTGCCGGAACGAGCACCACAATGATCGTAGCAATTACTGATCGCATGCTTCCACCTCATGAGTTGTAGAAACGGAATAGTAACAAGCCACCTTGTTTAGGCGACGCGTGTTAAATTTCAGCGAAACGTTGAAGAAAGAACGATGATGAAATCTTCACATTCTCGCTGCCTCCCAGCACCGAACCGAATCAAACCCCCAGCATTTTAAGATTGAACGAACCTAGTACCATCGCCGACTTCACACGCCATCTCGTCGCGACGCCTCTGGCCATTGGCGACCGCATGATGCGGAGCCGTCGCAGTGCCGTTCGCGCCAACACGCGTCCGATAGTTCACGATTTCCGATTGAACTCTCGTCTCGTCCCATCCCAGCTCCACGGCCATCCATCGAGCGGCTCGCCCCGCCACTTCCAAGTGATCGTGCCGATAATGCCGCCAACTCGTGCGGCGAACCATCAAGTCGTCTAGATGCCGCACCCATTCGCTGCGGCAATAATGTCGCACCAGCATCTCTGAAACCGGCGGGGGCACGATGCCGCTGACTCCTGAAGTAGCCCTCGGCTCCAGCAGCGGTCGGTGTGCTGTTTCGCATTTTTTCTTCGCGGTACCGACATATTTGGCAATGGCATCGACGGTCTCCTCCGCCATCAAGCGATAGGTCGTTAGCTTGCCGCCGGTCACATCCCACCAACCGGGCTCATTCATCTTCACCTCGTGCCGGCGAGAAATATCCGACGGATTGCCGTGTCGATCCGCCACCAGCGGGCGCAAGCCAGCCCATGTGCTGATGAGATCCTCGTGCGTGAGATTCACTTGCGGAAATGTCGCGTTCGTGATTTCAAGAATGTATTGTATGTCTGCTTCTTCGCACGACGGCTCACTCAAAGGCCCCTGATAATCGGTGTCCGTCGTGCCCAGAATGACTCGCTCCGCCCAGGGAATCGCAAACAGAATCCGGTCGCCTTCCGCCATCACGACCGCATCCGGGATCGGCAGCCGATCCCTATCGATGACGAGATGCACGCCCTTGGTCAGCCGCAGCGAAGTGTTCGAATGCGGCAGCTTGTCTGACCAAGGACCAGTCGCGTTCACGACCGTCCGCGCCTGGATCTCGACCATCGCCCCCGATTCAACGTCCTCGAGAGTGCATCGCCACACGTTGCCACTATGCTTGGCCTCGACCAGTCGAACATAATTGAGTGCGGTGGCACCATGCTGGACTGCCGAACGAATGGTATCGATCACCAGCCGGGCATCATTAGTCAACGCATCGAAGTACCGAACCGCCCCAGTCAAGTTTTGCGCGGACACGCCATGCAAAACTTCAATCGTCTTCTTCCGGCCGAAGACTCTGCTTCCACCGAAGTTGCGCATCCCACACAATACGTCGTAGAGTTTCGCCCCAATCGCCAACTTCCACAGCGACCAACTCGTCCCCTTACGGCCTGGAAAAATAAACGCCAGCGGCTGCGCCAAATGCGGTGCGATCTTGCCAATCACGCGCTTTTCGCGGCTGGCTTCACGCACGAGCCCTACGCGGCCTTGCGCGAGATAGCGCAAGCCACCGTGCAAAAGCCGGCTCGAACGGCTACTCGTGCCCGAGGCAAAGTCGCCTTGTTCTACCAGCGCCGTGTTAAGCCCGCGCATTGCGGCGTCGCGTGCAACCCCGGCGCCGACAATGCCGCCGCCAATAACAAGCACATCGGTTTGTCGCCCGGAGAGCTTCGTGAGCACTTCGTCGCGCGATATCATCGTCGCAATTTCACCGCTACTGCGCATTGATCCATTCACCAAATAAAAATGGCCCCGCGGTGCAAAACCGCGGGGCCATTCTCTTTATACTCTTGGCCCGTGCAATGCATTTCGACTATGATCGAATTTGCGCGACCGAAGACTCATAATTGCAAACTGAATTTCCGCCCGACAGGCGTAGTCTAACGAGTCGGTTACACCTCTGTCAAGCAGTTTTGGCATTTTATTGTAATGCTCATCGCATTGTGATCTGCTCCCGCAGCGTTCGCTGTCTTTTTCGGTCGAAATCATGTCATGCGGCGAAAGTCCATCGAAATTTGCTTTCGCAAACAGGTTATTCCAGTGATCTGGGATCCAGACGCTCACGTAGATTTGTTAGCTCGGGCAAGTTCCGTATTCCTACAGGGTGGAACACTCGCCGATTTGGAGCGAGTGCTCAATCTTTTCAGCGATTCAAAACTGCAACACTTACCCCTTTTTGTTCATGTCGATCTAGTCGCCGGACTCGAAAACAGCGAAGCCGGCATCGAATTCTTGTCGGGCTTCGAACGTATTACGGGCGTCGTCACCGTCCACCATCACTTGGCGTCCGCCGCCCGGCGCGGTGGTCTACTTTCGATTGTCCGGCTATTTCTTTCTGATAGCCGAGCAGTCGATCGCGGCCTCTCCGTAGTCAATAAATCTCGTCCCAACGCGGTCGAGATTTTGCCGGGGGTTGTTGCCGCCAAAGTCGCAAAAGACTTTGCCACGTGTCGTATTCCCCGAATCGCAGGCGGCCTGTGTCGAACGGAAGCTGATGTCGCGGAAGTCTTGGCAAGCGGCTGCCGCGCGGTGACCAGTACGTCACCCGACCTGTGGAAGTTGAACCTTGCCTAGTTGTTAATCTTCCTTTGACCGGGAATGCGTGCTTTCAGACCCCCAATGAAGATTCAATGAATATCTAAAAATTTGATTGACAGGCGGCATGTCGTTGGGTTAGCATCTAACTAACTCAATTCGGGTGCTGAACAGCACTCATTGAATATCCTACGAGCCAGAGATTTAAGAGAAAGGCTCTGCGGTTATGCCGCGGGGTCTTTTTTGTTTTCACCATGCCAGGCGGCGAAAGGGATGATGAATCGCCGTGAATCACCTTTGAAGGAGGATTGCCAATGTCTCTGAAATCAATTGTGTATGCTCTTTTCTTGACGGTCATTGTGGCGCTTCCCCTGCCGCGCGGCCCTGCTGATCAGCGAGGTTCTTTACAATGAGGTGGGCGGCGATACGGGCGGCGAATTTCTGGAAATCTTCAACAACGGCCCGGCGGCGATCGATCTGACGAATTACAAAATTGGCGATGAGGAAACCAGCGGCGGCACGGGCTCCGGCGAAGCCATGATGCAATTCCCCGCTGGGGCCTCGATCCCCGCCGGCGGCATTCAGCTCGTGGCGAGAGATGCCAACGTGTTCTTCACCAACTACGGCTTTCTTCCAACCTATGAAGCACTCTCCAGCAATCCGAGTGTGCCAGACTTGACGACCTATGCCGCATGGGACACTGACGGTGGGGCGATCAACATGGCCAATGGTGGCGATCAGGCGCTCATCTTGGACGGGGCGGATTCGGTCGTCGATGCCGTCAGTTGGGGTTTTACCTTTGCCTTCGATCCGCCGCTCGATGCAGATGCTGAGGTCGATGGACAGAGCTACGAACGCATTAATCCGTACGTCGACACCGACACCGCGAATGATTGGCGATTGGGCAATCCCTCCTCGCCCGGTACAATTCCCGTTCCAGAACCCGCAACGGCCTTGCTAACTTTGTGCATGGCATCGCTCGTCGTCGCCCTGTCGCGTTTCGGACGAGGCTAGCGCCGAGCCACTTTGGCCAACACGATTTAAAGGCGAGGCTGAGGAGTCTCGCCTTTTTTCCTTTCGCAGATGCAGCCATGATCGGGCGACTATCCGCACGCCCGCGATCTGTATTGAAATAATGCCGGACCGCAACAGAATTCGCCACATCGTGCTCGACTTGGACGGCACGCTCTACCTCGGGAATAAGCTGTATCCACAGTCACTTCCCTTCTTGGCCTACTTGTCGCGGCTCGGCATCGGCCATTCCTTTTTGACGAACAACTGCTCCCGCAGCCGGGCGGAATACGTAAGCCATTTGCGCGAGATTGGAATCGATGCAGCACCGGAGTCAATCCAAACTTCCGCACAAGCGACGGTACACTATTTGACGTCGACTCTCCCAAACGCCAAGCGGCTGTTTGTCCTGGGCACGCCTGGTTTGTGCGAAGACTTCCGATTAGCGGGTTTCCAAATCGTCGATAAAGATCCCGACGCCGTCATCGTCGGCTTCGACACAGACCTCACTTACGACGACCTGTGCCGAACCGCGTATTGGATCAGCCGAGGCCTGCCCTACATCGCAACCCATCCCGATCGCGTTTGTCCAACCGACCGACCGACGGTGCTCCCCGATTGTGCCGCCATCTGCGCCTGTTGGAAACCGCAACCGGCCGGCAACCCGATGCCATCCCTGGCAAACCGAACCCCGCTATGTTGCAGGCCGTTTTCACACAGCACCAACTCAAACCGGAACAAGTCGCATTAGTCGGAGACCGCCTATACACCGATATTCGCATGGCCCGCGATGCCGGCGCGCTCGCGATCCTCACGCTTACCGGCGAGACCAGGCGTTCCGACCTCGAGTCCTGCCCTGAAAAAAATCGACCCAATCTGGTCATCGAACATCTCGGCGAACTACAGCAATATCTTGAAAGGGCGTGCTAAGCGCGTTCGCACAACAGACGCAAACATGGATGCACTAAAGCCCATACGACATTTCTTTGCTCCGCCACCACCGGCGCCTCGACGCCCAGACGCCGAAGTCGAGCGCGTTTATCCGTTCTATCGTTGGCAAGCGCTCGAAGCCACCTTCATCGGCTATGCGACTTTTTATCTCCTTCGCAGCAACAATCTCTCCGTCGTCGCCCTCGAACTAAAAAATTCGCTCCACTATTCCAGGGAGATGATCGGCAATATCGCCGCGGTCACTGCTCTTACCTATGGTCTGAGCAAGTTCGTGATGGGCTCCGTCTCGGATCGCAGCGACCCGCGCAAATTCATGAGCGTCGGTCTTGCGCTCACCGCTCTCTGCAACTTCGCATTTGGCGCGTCATCCAGTTACACCGTCCACTTTTGGCTTTGGGCGCTCAATGGATTCTTCCAAGGCATGGGCTGGCCACCGTGCGGTCGCGTGATGGGCCACTGGTTCAGCGAATCGGAGGCGCGGCCTCACATTTAGCATCTGGAATACGTCGCACAACATCGGCGGCGGGGTCGCTGGCGTATTGGCCGCCTGGGCCGTGCAAACCTTAGGCGGATGGCAATACGCATTCTTCGTCCCCGGGGTCATTTCACTGGTCGGCGCCGCCTATCTGTTTACCCGCCTGCGAGACACGCCGCAGTCCGTCGGACTGCCGCCCATTGAGGAATTTAAGAACGACTTTCCTGCCGGGGGAATTCCAGAAGAAGACTTAGAACGCGAGCTTTCCTACCGCGAGCTCTTTTTCGACAGAGTCCTGTTAAACCCATACGTCTGGATCCTCGCGATTGCCAACTTCTTTGCATACATCACACGCTATAGCATGCTCGATTGGGGTCCCACCTATTTGCGAGAAGTGAAAGGCGCGTCGCTCACGGGGGGTGGGTTCGGCATCATGGCAATCGAATTCGGCGGCATTCCTTCTACTATCTTTTTTGGCTGGGTGTCCGACCGAATTGGTGGTCGCCGCGGAATGGTGGCCGCTTTATGCATGCTGCCCATCATGGCGGCTTTCGGCGTGATCATCGCTGCCCCCGCCGGCTACTTATGGCTCGATTACCTCATGCTCATGACGATCGGCTGCTTCATTTACCCCGTCATCAACCTCATCACCATCGCCGCACTCGATATCGTCTCGAAAAAAGCCATCGGCACTGCCGCTGGCTTCATTGGCCTATTCGGCTACATCGGCAAAATGACACTCGACAAGGGTTTCGGCTGGACCGTCGACACGTATACCAAAACCCTCGGGCCGGAAGGCGCTTGGTCGATCGTCCTTTACACAACTCTCATCTGTGGGGCAATTGCCACATTGTTGCTGGCGCTCATGTGGAAGGTGAAACCACGCGCGTAACAAGGCAGCCCCCACTCTCTACAAATACGATGCGAAACGAAAATCGTGGGCATGAACCGATGAAACGAACGAGAGAAGCCGGAGTGATTGGCAACTTAGCAGGCGATTTTCTAGCCTGCGAAGCGGATGGAAATTGATGAGTTGGCCGCGCTGGCCCTCGACATCGCAAGCGGCGACTTAGTTTGGGAGGAGCCGATCTACGGTTATTTCCATCCGCACGAACTTGGCGAGCAAGCAGTGATGAATGGAATCGTTTACGCCAATCGAGAGGGACATTCTGCGTTAAGTTACCAGCCAGAACACCCCCATTTATTCGGACTCGACGCGAACACGGGTGAAGTTGTGTCGGATACGGAGTACGCCTCGCAGTGGGGTACGAAAGACCGCCCGACCCTCGTCGATCGTCACGTCATTGCGGCTGGAGGTTATTACGGCGGTCTGTATTCCTTCAACCCGGCAGGCGGAATTCAATGGTTCAACAACAGGGGCGGTGATAGCGAAGTTTCCGTCGTTGCCGATGGAAGAATCTACAGGGTGTGGGGCGAAGTGCTGGACCTAGCCACGGGTCAAGCGCTCGACGACGTGGTTCACCCAGACGGGCTGAGAATGAATCCATCCCATGGTTAGCGAAGACGATGTCATTATCTACGATGCTTATGATCCCTCGAATACGTCGGACAGGCACATCGTCTGATGACGCATGCGCACTTACAGGACATCGACATTCCCGGCATCCCAAATTCTTTCGCCGCGGGCAATGGTCGGCTGGCAGTCAAGTTCAGCGATGGAGTGCGATTTTATGATCTCGCTACGGGCGTGAATTACGCCTCTTGGGAAGCCCCGTCGTCCGATTATACGTCCGAAATGATTCTCACCAACACCCATCTCTTTCTTCACGTGGGACAAGAGATTCAAGCGATCAACGTCTTAACGGGTGAGTCGGAATGGACGTTTTCGGACCATACAGGAGATATTGCGCTGGGTGATGGATTTCTTTTTGTGAGCGGCGATAAGGGTATTACCGCAATTTCGGTCGCGGTACCGGAACCGACTGCTTTCTTGCTTATGTTGATTGGGGCAGCCCTACTTCAGGGTGTAGGTACGCGGCAATGACTGCCGCTAATCCGGTGAAAAGCTGGTTCGGCACTCGAAGTGGCGATTGGGGTCTTATCAATCCAGCCATTAACGATCACGGCAGTGCCACGCGCTGTTCATTTTGCTTCACTCTGGATTTCCGGAAGTGCGGACGTCGCTTCGAGCACGTGGTAAACAGTGTAAAGGTGCTGCGAGTACCAGTTTGGCCTCTTTTTGTCGGGCTGTTTGTCATTCACGCGCTGGAAGAACGTTCCGAAGAGGCCCTTTGGCGACTGCATATAGGTGAGCGCGTTGATACCGGAAAGCGCTTTTTTCTTGGCATCTTCGTCGCCGGTGGCCACGTAGAGGTCTGCCAACGCCTGGCAATACCGCGCCGTATGGCCCGGCATCATATGCTGGAATCCCGCCTGTTCCGAGACGGCTGGCGCAGGAGCAGCGGGATGTCCCGTTGTATGCACCAATCGATTTTCAAACTTTCGGAGAACCCGCCTGCCCATTTCAATGTATTCAGGGTGCGCAGCCCATTGGCAGAATAGGTAGTCGGCCGTAAAGCACATTGGCTCCGCCGAGAGATAATCTTCCGGCTCAACCCCAACATCTTCGTGATAAGTGCCCCAGCGATTCTTCTCCACATTTCTTTTTAACATGAGCTTTACTGCACGGCCGTAAGCTAGCCGGAATGACGGGTCATCTGCGTGACGAAGAATGTCTTCAAAAAACTGGACAAAAAAGACTGGTGCTCCGCCAAACTGCTGCCGAACGGTGCCGTTGTCGGGCAATACTCGGAACGGCCAGCTTCCGTCCTCATTCTGGCGATTTGCAAGCGCCTTTGCGATCGCTTTCGCCGCGGCCAAGTATTTCTTTTCCGACGTAGCTTCGAATACGGCAAGGTAGGCACTTCCGATAAAAGCGTCCTTGTCAGGTTCAATAGAGTCCTTGTCCTTCGAGCCCCCAGGTTTCCCATTCGAAAATACTGAATAGGGAACGCTGGGATAGTACGCATCTGGCGGGGTCGAATGAGCAATATTCCAGTCTGCGAGATCTCGCGCCCGCAGAAGCCACTCCCTCTCATGGGTGAACGCATAATATCGTAGAAAGGTCAGCATAAAATAAGCATGCTGCCGCGCTGGAAAGGCAAGTTGACGGTCGCTACGGGATCCATCTTCATTCACAAATGCACTGGTGAAGTAGCCGGCCAGCTCGCCACGAATATTGCCGGGCACGTAATTGCCGTCGCCTCGTTTGAGAAACCGCATCGCTGCAGCAATTGCCTCGACCACCGGTCGCCGCGGCATAACAACACCGTCGACAACTTTCACCTTGGGGAGTGCTGCTGGCTCGGTCGCGTTCAGGCTCGCCGTTATTGGCATGAGGAACATGAAAAGCAGCGATCCCAAAAGTCGGATCCGCGGAGCTAAAGCCGGTGAATGCTCGATCACTAAATGCTCCTGCGGCCCCGGGAGCCGCTCTTGTTGATTGTATGCTCAGCCATTTACCACTCCACTTCAACGCCAAATAGCAGTGTAAAAACTGAGCATTGGCCTCAGTGTAGCAGACGTATGATGCGCCCCAAAAGAGATTGTGTTTAGGCGGCAATGCAGCTCTCTGCAGGCAACACCGGATGGCCGCTGGCGTTGGCTCGAATCCGACGACATCATTCAACGTGAGTAGGTGCACCTCGATATTTACTGGTCGCGTGACGCGACAACCTGTCAGCTCCCGATGTGCTGGCTCAAGAAATTGCCGATGACCGCAAAGAGCGCTGGAGCAGTTCACATCGATTGCGAAAACGGTGAAGGCGTAACGGCAGTCGATACGACTACCAGCGATTGTCGTGTGACCCCTTCAATTCTTCGTTTCGCGATGCTGACCCACAGCATTGCGCTAGCTACTTCTCCCACTAGCAGTATCGCGAAAAATGTAGTCAAGAAAAGGTACATCGCCTTTATTGAATTCACCCTCAGCGAGACGGAAGTGTGGCAACTCGAATGACCCTTATTGCCTTTGATTATCACTGATTCATCCGTCACTGCAAGAACTTGCCATGCCGCGCCATCGCACAGGAAAGCAACGGCGACTGATTTCGAATTTCCGGCGCTTAGCGTCTTGCTTCGCTTTGCACAGATGATCACACTTCTCCATTAAAAATTTGCGATTTGCGCACATGTTAACCTGCTTTGTTCCAATGAAGTGCAAGGTACCCACAACATTCGTAGCGGCACGACACAGCCGAAGTTGCTCCGATTGATATTGTTCGACGATTTGTCTTCGTCTTACAATCCGCCATTGCACGACATCTGTTTGCATCTTCTATCTTTTGGGGCGCTCCATGAAACGTGGCAGAATGCCTTTATTGTTCATCGCGGTCGCCTTTATGAGCCCTAGCCGCGCCGAAGCCGGCATCATGTACGTCGTATCAAAGTTTCGGCGCGGTGTTCAGGTACGATGACGCGACAGGTCAGCCCCTTCCGCCCATTAAGTCCGGAGGCTGGACGGGGTATTTGTTGGCTCGGATGCCGGTCTCATTCAACCGCGCAGTATAGCGATTGGCCCGAACGGCGACGTGTTTGCGGGAAGTGGCTCACAATACTCTGACCTGGTGGGCGGCGTGTATCGCTTCAGCAAGAACGATGGATCGCTAATCCTTAAGATTGGCGCGGCCCCTGGAAAATTCCCATTCGGCATTGCATTCGGTCCAGATGGACTGCTCTACGTAAATGACTATAACGCGAAGACGATCGAGCACTACAATCCCAATACCGGTCAGCTACTAGGGAACTTCGTCCAGACATTTAATCTTGCTACGAGCTTTGTGTTCGGACCGGATGGGAACTTGTATTTAGCGAGCCAATACGCGATCGAGCGATTTGACGGAAACACGGGAGCGTCGATGGGTGTTTTTACCTCGGGCCGATACATTCAGGCCCCCTACTCATTCACGTTCGGGCCGGACGGTGATCTCTATGTATTTGATCAACGGAATTATGATGTTCTTCGCTTCAATGGAGTGACGGGGGCTTTTGTATCGGTATTCATCGACGGCCAATACTTGTTTAACCCGACCTGCGGAATGGCATTCGGGCCGGATGGAAATTTCTACACGACGAATTTTGTTGTGGGAAATGTTCCCGTAAATGGTGGGATCGATATGTACGACGGCCAAACAGGCAAGTTTCTACGTCACTTCGTCAGTCCGGGACAGGACTTCGCTTCCGCGGGAATTGCCTTTGACTACCACCGCGCTATACCCGAGCCGAACGCCTAATACTTCGCTACCGCAGTATTGGCATCATTGTGTCTAAAGAGGCGGTCAAGACCGAGGAGTTGCATTGATTCGCGGGTCTAATTAACGGAAGGTCTCTGGCATTTGCTGGTTCATAGATCGCTACGCGTGGTCGTCGGACGTTCACAAGATTCAGTGGTAATTGACTGCTGCCCCTAGATCAATCAGTCTTCAATCTGAAACGGCGGCAACTGCCGGCCATCAACGTCGGTGAAGCCGTATTCCTGCGCGAGTTGGCCCACCGTCAGTTTATGCCCCGATTTGGCCATGACGTCCGCGTCAGAAGCCAGCGCAACCACTGCCCGCCCGATATACTCTGGCGATTCAAGATTCTCGGGTATTCGCTTGGCTGCATTGAAAGCCCCAAGCACTGCGCTCGGTTCCCACAAAGCCAGGGGCAAGGGCCACCACGGCGATCTTGTGGGGCTGCAGTTCCCTGGCCATGCCGAATGTCATTCGGTTCACGGCTGACTTGGCAATGTCATAAAACAGATTGCCCAGATACTTGTCCCGATCCCACGCTGTCGTTTGAACGATTAATCCTCGGCCGGTGGGCATCATCAGCGGAACGGCCAATCGGCTCGCCACGAGATGCGCCCTCAGGCCGGCCTCAATCATTCCCGACCAGTGCCGCATCGGCTGTTCCCAGAAAGGGTCGGCAAAGTGCGCGAAGTCAAACTGTTCATAGCCTCCCCACACGTTGTTGACGAGTAAGTCCAGTCGGCCCTGTTCCTGTTGAATGCGGGAGAATAGCGCCTCGACGTCGGCGTCCACGGTATGGTCGCAGCGCACGGGAATTCCCAGTCCGCCCCGCTTCGTGACGGCAGTCGCGGTTTCGTGGATTGTACCGGGAAGTCCCTCCGTTGTGCCGTGCTCATCACTACGACCGGTGACGTAAACAGTCGCGCCTGCTTCTCCCAAGGCAAGGGCAATACCCTTGCCGATGCCTCGGCTGCTTCCCGTGACGACTGCCACGCTTCCGGTCAACGCTGTCATTTACGTTCTTGATATTGTGGCGGCTTGGCGCAATTGCTCGCTCGAACGAAGTGGCGAAACTAGCCATCAATCACGCCGCCTATCGTAACATTCACACGATCAGCATGTCCAAAACAATAGCATTACAATCAGCATCGAATCAATGGCATGAGCGCCGGCACTTCTCGCTGGAAGACACGATACTGGTCGCCAAATTCCTGGACGAGCAGCGCTTCTTCACGGCGGATTTTGACCAGGAAGGCTATCAGCACAAAACAAACTCCGATGAACGCGTCGGCCCTGGCGGCAACCAAGGCACTGCCAAGAGCGGCGACGAAGAAGCCAGTGTAAATCGGGTGGCGTACATATTGATACGGACCAGTGCGAATCAGCCTGTGATCCATCTTGAGCGTAATGATCCCACTCCAGTTACGTCCCAAGTGAATGCGAGCCCAGACGGCGAACAGTAGACCGGTGACGGTAAGGGCCATGCCGAGCCAACGCGGCGCGTTGTCGGCATACAGTTGCTGGTGCAGCCAATTGAAATCGAGTCCCCCAAAGATCAAGTACATGCCGAAGCCCAGGGGCAGGCTGTGGAGAAGGCGCGCCACGTAATGTTCGGTGAATTTGCGGGAACTGACGAAGCGGGCTGCCACGAACCAATAGACGGCCCACGCCAGCCAGAGGTAGCCGTTCAATGCAAGAGAACTGAGCATTTTTCGGAGCTTGAGAGACAGGCGGATGAATTCATCGCACCAGCGGTTTCCAAGGCATATTTATGGCAGGAAGCAAACCAGCTGATGATCTCACAAGTGGCGGTACTAATACCCCTACTTCGTCTTCGTCGCCGTGCGGCGATTCTTGCATGTGCTGATTCTCAGCTTATTGAATTGCATCGATGTGCCAACCGTAAAACCGTGCCGAATGCGAGGGCGAAGAGAGTGGTGGCGATGAGGAGCGTGCGGAGCATTAATGATTCAGTCGCCACAGGATGGCAAGGAAGCCCAATCCAGCCGCAACGAGCGTTATGGCAATTAGCAGCGTGCGTAGACTGAATTGAGGCACGTGCCATCGGCGCAGGTACCAAGGCGGAGCCAGGTAAGTCTCTAACAGCCGCAACTCTTTTTTCTGGAGATCAAGTATTTCTCGGAGCATTTGCTTCGATTCGTCGTCCATTTTGGCTTCCTTTACCCCTCGCGCTAGCGAGTCGACCATTCGACATAACCGACAGTATAGCAAAGGCATTTCTGTGGCCCGAATCCAGCAAACACGCACTGCGCCGTCACCCGACTATACAGTCGCCTCAACCGCCAAGATCACGTCCCTGAAAATGATGGGCGGATTTGACCCTATGAAAAAAGGGGTTTTGGGTGCTCGGGAATCGAGATAAACGGGTGGCCAGCGAAGTCAGCATTCGCGGCCTGAATCCATCAATTGCGTCTTTGATATGTCCGAAATTTGGCAATCTGCCGACGATGGCTTCGCGGTGCCCCATGTCGGCGGCGAGTGCCGAATGTGCCGCTGGACGGAACGTGAGCGCTTCCACTGCGATAAATATAAGAAGATATGACGCGGTCCTGCGAAGCTCCACTGTTCTACTTAGAATATGGATGGGCGAACTTCTGATTCGACAATTCAGAGCAAAATCACTTTAATTTCTGGACCGGTAATGTATTCAGGGAGCGACGAATGAAGAGAACCGTTGCTGCGTTTTCCGTTCTAGGTCTACTGTTTACTCTTTGCAATGCAGCTTCCGCTGCCGACTATAAGTTCGCAGGACGAGTCACATCGGTGCCTACAGTGTTCTCCTCAACATTCAGTCCAGGCGAAATCGTAAGTGGTCACCTGACCTTGTCCCCGTTGTCGTCCTCATCGGGAGTGGCATACTACGGTGTCTCCAACTTCAGCGCCAATATCGACGGCCATTATCCCATTACCTCAAGCGCTGGGCTTTTCGACGTCTTGAACAACTTCGGCGGAGTAATCGATCACATTCAGCTGGACGTCACACGACCTGCGGGACTGACGGCTCCCTCAATCTCGGGCCACATACCCGACTACTTCGTATTCAATTTGACCTATAGTATCAACGATCTATCCTCCACCGATCCGCTTTCCCAGTTCGTCTTCAACAATCCCATTGATCGATCCCGCTTGAGATTCGACGTCAATGACTCGCTTGCAGTCGACTTTCAGCTCTACGATCTATCGATCGTGCCAGAGCCGAGCCCCATACTCTTTTCGCTCGGATTCATTTCGATCTCACTTCTTGGACGGTGGAGTAGACTGTCCCTTTCGACTCGCCTGTTTCGCCTCGAATCGAAGTGAAATCACCGAGCGTAGTCGTCCGTTAGTTTATGTCCGCGGGGCCTTTGTACAGAAAACAGGGTTATTTGTCGTTTTCGTCAACTGCACACTGCAAATGCGCAATTCCTAAATCAGTACCAATCCGAATGTGGCGGCCAAAGCAATAGCGATGCACAGCAGCAGCAGTTTAAGCATCGCATCGCGAATGCCTGCGAATCGTGGATGATCATCCCAACAAACAAACACATAGAGCGCGACACCCGCTAGCCCGTAAGCGAGTCCTGCCGACATTGCTGGCAGACCGATGATCCGACTAAGACCTCCCTTGGATAGAATTGTCGCTTGGCGAGTTGTGATGCAACGCAGCCCATACATGACCACGATCGACGGTGCGACCACACCTAAGAGAGGCGCGATGTCATGCCGGGCGGATCACGACGCCCGACGATAAATGCGATAAGACTGGCGATCCTGCTGAACGCGCTCATTGATAACTGGGACCTCAGTACGTTTCGGCCGCGATTTTGACGGCCGTGTCGTACGCCAATACTTCTGTTACTCCCTGCGCGAATTCCGTGGCATCGTAGCGCATGGCGATCACGGCGTCGTCGCCGCGTTCCTGGGCGTGGAGGACCATCCGCTCATAGACTTCCTCGCGCGCTCCTTCGCAAACTCTGGCGTACGATTCAATATTGTCGCCCAAAACTCGCTTAAGCCCGTCCATCACAACTTGGCTGATCGTTGGAGCGCGAACCACAATGCCGCGAACGATCATGCCGTGATCGCGTGCCCAGCTAGGTCGTTTCCCGTTGTGTTTATCACCCAACGATCTCCAGATAAAGCCGAAATTCGAACAGAAAGCCGTTCCCAACCTTTTTCATCCGGTGGCTGCCTTGCCAGTTGCATATTCGCTAAAGTGCGAAAAGTCCCGAAATGGAAACTTAGGATTAGCGAGACTTCCAGTGGAATGGACCACGTTGGGCGACCACAAAGATCGGCGTCAGAAGCAAAAGAACGGCTGATGGCTCGGGGATTAATGAGAGTGTTGCGCCGCCCGCGACAGAGCCAGTCGCGTTGAAGAGGGAGCGCCAAATATCGTAATCCTCTGGACCAACTGTGCCGTTGCCATTCCCATCGGCCCAGACATCGTTGCTCCCCAGATCGCGGCGCCACGTGATGTAGTCAGCGCCGTCGACGACGCCATCGCCAGTGTAGTCGCCAGCGCCGGGGACGAAGAACAGGTTTTCCTGCAAATGATCAATCGAAGTGTTGGCACGAATGACATCAACAAGTGATAGATGATCGAGGTCAACAATTTGTGCGATGTCAGCATTCAGTACGCCATTTTCGTAGAGCCCTGCCGCGGTGCCGCGGTAGAAGAGACGGTCGCCGTCGCGCAGTCGGCGGAATTGGTCTTGAATAATCGACTGATAAAAATTGCCGACGCTGGCGCCAGGCGCATGATCCTGTGCCAGGCCGCCGACCCAGGCATCGACATTGGAAATGGACCCATACAACGTGGTCAGGGCCTGAGCCAGATTCGGATCCGAGGTCAGCTGACTAAAGCTGGACACAGACGCTGCACCAAATGGCCGGGTCAAAGCATTCATCGTCGGGACACCGGCGTCGCGGCCCCGCTGAATGTTTAAGGACGCCAGATCGAGTCCACCAGCGCCTGGCGGGCCGAAGAGGAAGTTACGCAGATCGTCGACGAGAAGCGTATCGATCTCCTCGGAGCGTTGAATTGCCGCTCCCCGAAGCAGCTTGTCAACCATCGCTGGATCAGCGCCGATGAGTTGTGGGTTGTAGAAGACATCACGCAGCGCGAGGCTGCCGGCGACCGCATTATCGGCATCGACCAGATTGAGCTGAGAGGTGACGGCACTATGCCCGAAGCGGAACGCGGCATGCGAAAAGGCGGTTGTGATGCTGGCGTCGAGTTGGCTGTTGTACTGATACTGCTCAGCTTTGGGAACGCTGGCGCCGTTTCCGAGCAGAGCCGGCAAGAATTCATGGTAGGTGATGGCCTGCATCTCGGCACCCACGAGCTTGCGGGCAAGTTGGTACTGCTGCTCGTCCGTTAGCCCTGGTTCCACAGTCGCGATGCGGTCGACAAGGCGATTGTGCTCGCGGGCAAAAACTGTGTGGAGTGATGTAAGCAGGGAGTTTTCGTTCGCCCGAATATCGCCAGCCAGGAAAAGCTGATCGGCCGGTACAGGACCATTGCTTTCATTCGGCAAGCCGGCCGTGTTGCGTGGGAGAAGATTTGCGGTATCGACGAGCAATTTGGCACCAAGGCCATTATTTGTGCGGAGCGCCGCGGCGCGAATACTATCACAGCCATAGACGTTCGAGGCGTCGATATAGCTCGTGATTTCGTTGATGGGTGTCCGGTCGCCACCCTGGACATTGGCGACGAAATTCGCCCGTGTGAAAGGAATGTCATTGGGGCCCAATGGATCAGTCGGTGAATGGACGGGGATCGGCGCAGTATCATTCACCTCGGCACCATCGCTGGTGGTGCTGAGATCGGTATCGTGGGTCAGAAATTGGCCCCACGCCCAAATGTAGTTGCTCAGATTTCGAGCACTGGGATGGCTAACCGTTTGCGCGGAAATGGCATTGCTGATGTCGCGCGCGTTGGGGCGCTGGGTTTCGTCGGGAAGTGCCCCATCAGTGCCAAAAAACTGCGGCTTATAGCCGTCGCGAACGAACGGCGTATTAGCGGCCCCACGGGAAGGAAGGGAGAGATTATTACCACTGCCGTCGATGGAGCGGTCTTCCGCAAGCGTGACGTCGGCAATTATCACCAGCAAGAGCAGTGCAAAACCGAGACGATGCGGCCTCATGAATGCCCTCCTGTTTAAGCTGCGCCCCTGGCTGCCCTGAGGTGCGATTATGGCAAGCTTAAAGCGAGCTGTCCAGTTTGCGCGTAGTGGGGCCAATTGATGACGCCCTACCCCAAAAGCCAGAGCCACAATCGTCAACACCCAGAGCAAGGTGCGGAGGTTATACTGCCAACCATAATCCACGAGCGATGACCACAAACCCACACACAACGAGCCGTATGGCAGCGTCCAAGGCCAACCACCAGTACGAACGACCACCCGTCGTCCATTGTGCAGCATCTCTTCAGCTTCTCGCCGTGCCTGGCGTAGTTCATCCAATATGTTGCTGGCCTGCTGCAGGATATGGTCATCCGGGATGGTTGTGAGTGACTCTGTATCAGCTAGAAGCTGATCGATGTAGGCCAGCAAGGCGATCAGTTCTTTGCGGCGAGTTGGGGGCATGGTTGCAGTATAGCATTCACGGCACCAACGGCTCGATGCACTGCGGTCCTTCGTTCCGCGCATTGTTTACGATCTTGAATCCTCATCCGATTTCCAGTCGAGCCGTGCCACGAATAATCGTTTCCAGGATGCCGATCGATTCACGACACATCGTCCGAGTTCGGTTTCCCCACAGCGGTGCTTTTTTTGCCACGGGAGCGAAGGCGATCAGAGTATAGGGATCATCAACATCGCGCCCATTCAAAAACTTCTTTCAGACTTTCCCGATCGCAACGTCGATTTCGTCATCGCAGCACAAGTTCCTTTGTGAAAGAATACGCCAAGCGCAGATCGTGGTATCGCTTTTGCAGCCCACATAGTGCAATGACGGCACGCCGTGCTGTCGCACACGAACGTTTCGAGTCTGAAAGGAGAACATGGCATGCGCAGGCAAGTTGGAAAAGTTATTCTCAGCACAAGTGCGATAGCACTCTTGCTACTCTTCGCTCCGAATGCGAATGCAAAGAACCAAGACCAGGATTCGCAAACCTACAATCAATCGCACCAACGATCGAACGTGGACCAGAAATCCGCCCAGCACATGATCAACCAGTATGACGAAAACGAGGACGGCGTATTGGAGCGGTCGGAGTTACCGCGTGACAAGCGCAGTAGCTTTTCAAAGCTCGATCGCGACGGCAATGGCAAACTCACCGCGAACGAGCTGAAACAGCACGCTCAGAATATGAAGCGCCGAGTCGTACCGGTAGAAATGATCTATATCTGGGTTTCCGACGCCAATCGCGGCGGCTTGTCGCTCAACGACCTGCAGGATGCTTATGACACACTGCAGGACATCGACGACAATGGAGATGGGCAGATTAGTCGTGACGAATTGCAGCAGCGCCGCCAAGAAATCACGTCGAAATGGGCGCGAACCTTGCTGAAGCGGCTTGACGACAATGACGACGGTCAGGTCAGCGAGGATGAGGCACAAGGAACTTCCCTGGCCCGGCAATTTGACCAGATCGATCAAAACGGCAACAACGAGATCAGTCGCCAAGAGCTGCGAAAATACTTGGCCTCGGATCAAAATAGAAACCAAGGTCAGGAGCAGGACTATCGCTCAGCGCGGCGGTCGCGCGACCAGAGCCGGAACGCACCTGAGAGGTAGACTCAGCTTGTCCTCGCAGTAACTTGTTTAGCATCCGTGACGCTACGGTAGGCAGCTTTGCCTACTGTAGCGTCTTATCTTTTCACGGCTGCGACGACTAAAATCTCCCCCAACCCGCAGTCCTCCCGCATGATACCGTGGCCATAAGCAACATCAGAACGGCGACCACGTCCGCTGTCGCAGGTTCCGCGACGGTGAACACTTCCCGAAGGGCGAAGCTGCTGCCACCTGGGTATCTGCCAATATCGAATCGAAAGCTCTGTACGTCGGACAGATCAACCCCGAGCAATTCCGTGAACGGCACTGTGAGTGAAAAGCCAGCTTGCGGATTGGTTGGCAATGACTGAGCAGCAAGGACGTAGGCCGATCGATTCTGCGTATCCGATAAGATAAAGAACGGACGTCGACACATCACATTCGTGTCGATAGGTCCAAATATGAACACGAATCGGTCGTTTCCCTCGGTCGTAAGATCGGGATGTAATGGGTTCTGAGAACTGCCATACGATACTTTAAGTTCAGTACAACATTGAGACGCCACATCAACCCGCAGTTCGCTAGCCGCTGTATCAATAGCCATTGAGTTACCAGGCGATGGTCCGACAAAGAAGAAATCCACATCGCGTGTTCCACCGACAACGTGTGACGGGTCGAGATTCGACTGTAAGACTCGGCTGTTAGGGTTGTTGGCGACTCGAAAGTGCAAGTGGACCGACACTGAAATCGTCAATCACAATTGCTAAAGCGTCGGGGCCAAAGATCGTAGCCGTTAGGAACACTATTAATTGCAAGGCTCTAGGCATTGTGACCCCTCTTCGACTGCTTGAAAATCTATCATGGGCTATCAGCGTTGCCAATTTATCCGCGTGCCGCGTCATAGAGCTGCCAGCGCCAGACAAAACCGGCTGCAATGATCACCAGCAGAGCAATGATAAACAACATCAGGACGCCCCATTCCAAGCCTTCAAATGGCAGCCGACTCAGTGCATCAATAAACAGGTAGGAAGCTGTGGCGAGCAGTCCAGCCATGACGCCGAGAATCGTCAGACCACGATCAATCTGTCGCTTGTAAATCTGCCCTAAGCCGGGAATGAAAAAGCTCAACACGGCAGCCAGACCGAGGAGCCGAGCCAGATCGGTCGTTTGTTGCCGAACGGTTGTCTCTTCGGGGCGCCCGTTGTACGTCTCTAAGAATTCATCGAGGCCCGACAGCGGATCGTCTTCAGGACTTTCGGCGGCCACTGTCTGGTTAGCTTGTGATAGGGTCGCGTTGTTGGTGGCATTACCGGGTTGAGAACCCCCCGTAGCGAACTGTGACCGTGCCGCTACGCTTGACGGTACGACAATCGGCAAGTGGCACTTGGGGCAGGCAGCTTTCTTGCCGGCCAACGAGTCTGGCGCTTGCGACTGCTGCCCGCAGGCTTTGCACGTAACAGCGATCATTCATTCATAATAAGACCGGGCTTGGGGAAGAAGCAATGAGGCGATCGTCTGGCCGCTTGTAGTCTGTCGAACATTCCCGCCGAGCGCCTACCCCTAACCATTCCCGAACCTCGTCGATCGCTTCTATCGTCACTCTAGCGCATTCCCGTTAGATTCGCACCCGGCGATTAACGACCTGCTGATGAGCTTTTTCCAGCTTGAGGCTGAAGACTATTGACATGGACATGTGTTCAGATATACTAGCCGCCCATGATCGGGCACGTCGACGCTGATTGTTTCTATGTCTCGGCTGAGCGGGTGCGGTTTCCCCACCTACGCGGTCTACCGGTGGGCGTGCTTGGCAATCAAGGCGTATTCTTCTACACTTCGTACCTTCCGTCGATTTATACTTATGGGGCAACGTGAAACAGAACCCCTTGTGAGATAACCGGATCGGGAACAGTCTATGTAACAAGTTCACGCGCTTGAGCGCTCTTGTCACAAGCCCATTAGCGATGCGTGTATCATTAGATGGTTGAACCAAGGGTTTGAGCAGAAAAGTAGCAATAAATCTCAGGGTGTCACGAGTTCACTTTCGAAATTGTGGGTTACCGAGCGGTGATACGGCGACGAAAAAAGAAGTAACCTGCGATTGCTGAGATAACAGCTAACGTTGTTGTAGATGGCTCTGGAATTCTTGCTACCCGAAACCCCAGTCCGGGACCCTCACCCGTAGGATCGGCGAAACCACCAAAGGATGCATTCATGGCGATGCTGGGGGTACCGAAATGCCCAACTCGCGCACCACGCGACGAATCGTTCACGGCAGTTTCATTCCACTCCGTCACATTACCACCTTCATCAAAAGTACCGTAGGGACTTTCGGACAGCTCAAATTCGCCGACTTCCGTGCGATAGAATGGGTTGCCAATTAAGTAGTCGAATGTCAGGTAGTTCGCGTTGTTGCCAGCATTGGTCGTTTCATTTGTATCCCTTCCCGGTACCGCGTTTGTCCGCGTTGGATAGTCGAAGTAAGTGGAGGACAAGCCGACAGTCTTATCGTGATAGGCCGCCTTGTACCACTCGTCCTCGGTGGGAATTACAAACGTCGCGCCGGCGTTGCGTCCAAAGAGCGCTTGGTTACCGACATCATGATACGAACCGTCCTCGGTCGTCCCCGATCCCTCCGGTCCCACGGGCTGACCATTGTGAAGCCAATTGGCGAACCGAGCCGCGTCCCAAAAGCTCACATAGTTCACTGGTCGGTTGGCTGCCTCAGCCGACAAGCTATAGCTGAAATTCGGCGATGAACCAGATCGCTTGATGCCTGCTCCTCTCAATTGATAAGTTATGGCCAAATTCGGGTTGTAAAGCTCGTATGGATCGGCCTTTGCCACCGCGTTGAGGAACTCGGTGTACTGACCGGCAGTAATCTCATACTTGCCGATCTGGTAGTCGTAGCCAACCGACCCGACAGAGATATTCATGTAGCGGGTGTCCGGCGCGTTGCCCGCATTGCCGACCGGAACCAACTCGATTTCGATTGCATGTGCCGATGCGGCAGCAATGAGAAACACTGAAAGGGTGAGGACAGATTTCATTAACGTTCCCTCCCGCCATCATCATAGCTGTACGATACTCATTTCGCAATCAGTTCCGTAGGTATTAACTGTCGACCCAACCTTGGCGCAAATCCTTGATACATCGTGTGCAATGGATATTAAGAAACTGCTCTTCTGGTGCGCTTTTTCAAACGTGCTAGAATGGCCGGCACGTGGCTTTGGCTTGGACCAGCGCAAGTCAAAATACCAACCGATTACGGTTTCGATAAAGGCGTCTGGTATCAGATTACCCAAGGCATTCGCGGCATCTTGGTGCGTGACGAACAAGGCAAGCCACACGTTTACATGCTGACTGTGCCTGCAAGCCATTACTACCGGATTATGACCCGCAGTAGCCGAATGCCGGTGCTAATCGAGCAAGAGATTTGATTGTAGCGCTACCTGCATAACGCACTGAGGCCCCTGATTGCGGACACTGTTGACGAACGTGCTCACGGGATAGCGGGTAATTTCGCTGACCGGACACGGGGCGAGCAAATGAGAAGCATCACCCGACGACGGATCGAGCCAAGCGCCGTAGTCGTTGTCGCCAAGGATGACCGGCATCCGATCATGCACCGGTGCCATTACCTTGTTCGCATCGGTGGTGATGATGGTGCACGTGTCGATGTCGTTCCACGTTTCCCACAAACCCGCAAACGCGAGCAGCTTATCGTCTGGTCGATAAAAGTAGAATGGTTGCTTGGGCTTGCTGTCCGCCAGCCATTCGTAGAAGCCGCTCGCGGGGATGATGCAGCGGCGCGACTTGTATGCAGATCGAAACGACGGCTTCTCTTTGACCGTCTCAGAGCGGGCGTTGTTAAGCAAAGACGATTTTTTGGGGTCTTTGGTCCACGCTGGAATCAAGCCCCAGCATGCCAGTGACACTTTTCGCGTGCCGTCGATTAGCCGAACGATTGGCACGTCCTGTGTCGGCGGGATGTTATAGCGCTCGAATAATGGGTATTTGTCAAGACCGACAGCTTCGGCCGCGAATTGCGCCTAGGATGTCGTTGAGCCGTGCTCGTAGGGAGAATCGACCACACACGGCTAACCCTCAACAATGCTCGTCACAAAAGTACCAAGGCCCGCCTGATTCAGGATCGAGGTCGATAGCCAGCCAGGATTCGTTACAGACGCTATTGTAGTCATGCTCGATGTGTGTGGCCTGCTTGCCGCATACTTCGCATTCCAGGCCGTCAAATATGTTGCCGAGTTTAGCTCGCACGCTACGTTGTTGAATTCCCAACGCTTCGCGCAGTTCGCTGGCGAATGGCATTTCATCGCCTGCGACAGAATCACTGGTTATGGCATTGGCTGATAGGCAACTCTGATCCAGGTTGTGCAAGATGCGAAGCAAGTGTTTGCGGTAGGTGGGGTTCATAGTTGTGGCCTACACAATTGGGTGGTTCTAGTCACTGACTATGGCAGTTCGATTGTAGGTCGCAAGATGCCAGCAATTGGCCGCCAATGTCGTATCAAAGTCATTGCGATTCCAGCGGGGCACGGCGCAGATTCGTCCATGCCTTGCTCACCTGTCGTATGATACCGCGCCTTGATGCGGTGGTAAGAAAATCCAGTTGAAGTTAAGTCTCTCCCTCGTGTTCAATTTGGGCTGGCTTCACCCCTGATCATCCAACTTCTCTCTATCCACAACCTGCAATCCAACAATTAGCTCGCGTAACTCATCAGCCCGCGTGTGGACATCAGCGTAGACCGGCTCATTGGCGATGTTATCTACGTCGGCCAGAAGCTGGTCGAGCTTGGTATAGATAGTGAGGAGTCGAGTGCAGCACATCGCTGCTTATCGGCTAACAGCAATACAAAAGGCGCCGCAATGGGACAAGCGACTCCCTTGTGCCGATCTCCGGGCCATCTCTAGCCCAACCGGGAGAGTTGCAATCACGAATAGGGGGACTGACGTGGTAACTGCTCGAAGTGGCTGACTGCGATTACATCGGCGCCAACCGCAGAACTGTTAGCGCAGCAGTGGCTAGGTCGCGAACAGTCTACGACCGAGAAACGGAGATTGCAAGTAGTGTGAAATCGGATTGGCTCATCAGTACCGGTCGGCTACTGTGGACACCGGCAAACAATAAAAACGGACACCCCGCATAACGGGATGTCCGTTGCATGGTTGCCCAGATGCTTGTCAGGGATGCGGACTCCTTCCGGCAACAGGCAGTGGCTTTCAAGATATCCCAACACCCCAACTGAAAACCGCTACCTAGCGTTGCACAGTCTGCGCTTTGCCAAGGGAGATAACAAGCGCGACATCTCGGCGGGTGCGACATTCGCTCCGCAAGATAGCTGCCGGTGTAACACGTCTTTCGGCACACCGCTTGCCACCTCTTCCATGAATATTGCCTCGATGGGCGAAAGTTCCCGCCTTGGAGGAGTGTTGTGATGGCGGCGGTGGAAGCGGTTCGTTCAGACTGGACGCAGCAGACACAGCTCAAGTTGGGCGATGTTCGATACGATGTTCGCGTCACGGAGCCTGTGGAGGGGCAGTTTCGAGCCGAGTGGTTTTGCAATTCATGCAACGAACAGGGAGCGCTCTCACCAATTGGCTCCGAAGCCAAGGTCGCCTGCACAGAAGCCAAGATCGCCATTTGCGTCCACCATTCGATGCTGCATCGGCGCTCGGCTGCTGGCCAGCTTTATTAAGTGACGAGAGCTAGTCGCGGTCTTCCACCCTGCCTGTACCGTCGCAGAGTTCACAGAGCATACGACTGTCGATCCCCAAGTAACCTTTGCCATTGCAATCACGGCATGGGTTGTCAAATAACAGACCAGTCCCCAGGCACGAGGCGCACGGAATGTCCTCGGTCCAAGATTCGTAACCCGTCGCATTGCACGCGGGACAGTCGGCCATATCCGCAAATACGACCAAGGGACAACTCAAAAATAACTTGGCAGTTTACGTTGGGGCGATGACATAGTTGTAAGCCGACAAGAGTTGATCGCGACGGGTTGGTTCGTGTTGGGTGAAATCCGGGTGCGGCTTGATTTTGGGTTGATAGACGTGACGAGCAAGTTCGACCACGACGCGGAGTCCGGTGGAGGTGGTCGTGCGGGCGAAGGCGTCCCGAATCACCTCGACACTTTTGAGCAGCAGTCCCCGAAGCGATCGCGTCAAATGGCAAAACAAACGATGATCGATCGGATTGTGCTTGGAGCAGTAGGGAGGAATGTGGCAGACGCGGAACGTCAGTTCGAGTTCCTTGGCGAGCCAAGAGAGCCGTTCGCGGAAGAGCGGGACGCGATAGCCATTGCTCCCGCCGCAATCGGCGAGCAGCAGAATCGGGTCGCGCCGACGATAACGCCCTTTGCCCAGCCGATGCCACCAACGACGAACCGCAGCCGCCGCCAGTTCCCCCGTGTCGGCGCCTTTGGCCAACATGACGAGTGCTTCTTGTTGGGCCAGGTCGTACACGCCATAGGGAACCACCTTGCCCGTCGCCAAGCTGGTGAAATCATGATCCAAAGCCCGCCCCGGAGTTTCGCTCCAAGCGCGACCGGGGCGATAAAAATCGCCCAACAGCTCCTTTTTCTTCGTGTCGATCGACAGCACAGGCCAGCCCTTTGCCAAAAACTCCGCCCGCAACTCAAGCATCCGCGCGAACTGCGGTTCGCGGTCCACGCTGGCCCCGGTCGGCAACGTCTTAGCCAACGCGCGATGCGACAGCCCCAATTCCTCACGCAACAACCGGCCGACGGTGTTCGCCGAGATCGGACTGCCTCGCTCGCAGAGCTCCTCGGCAATCTCACGCGGCGAGCGATTGGTCCACAGGCGGCCCGGCTCGATGGGCGATCCAGCCGTGTGGCCTTCCACAACTTCCTTCAGTTGCTCCACCAATTGCGGGTTGGCGAAGCTAGCTTGTTTTCGTCCCCCCTTTTTTTCGGACACGCCCGGCGGCCTGATCCTCCGGTAACTGCTCCACATCTTCCTTGCCGCGCTCGATCGTATCAACTTTGCAGCCAAACAACCTGGCGATGTAGGCCGAGCCGCCATGTCCCAGCTTGGCCGCCTCGACTGCCGCATACCGCCGTCGATCCTTCTCCGAAAGCGACTGGAAAAAGAGAACCATCTGCCTTTCGATCGTTGCGTGATAACCGACCACAGTGGCGCCTCCGGAAGGATCGTGGAACACCACAGTCTACCAAACTACCAAGTTGTTTTTGAGCCATTTCCAAGCGGCTTGAAGTAGTGCCATGTTCCCAGAAAAGAGCCGGGGATAATTCTACGCTGGTTAGCAGGTTTTGCAATACGGTGGGACGTGGCCGGCAGTAGCCATCCCACAGTAGACGTGTCCGAGCCGAACTCGGCTCGATAGTCGACCTGACCCTTCGGAACGCAGCTGTGAAAAAAAGGGCCAAATTTGACTCTGCAAAACAAGAGTTTTGCACTCGCCACGAAACCGATAATCGGGCGGGCTGGGAAGCCGGGGGCGTGGACGGTTCAACAGCGGGTGGTACAATCCGCAACGGCGTGTTATACAGCGGATAGACCGCCGCATGTTCGGGAGTTGGAATGCAACGGTTGGAACTACCGTTTTGGCTAATCACCGAGCGTAAGCACGTTCTCAACCCACCGCCCAACATCCCTTGTGCTGATCCAGATGCGGCCCACGCCTTTACCAGTGCTCAGAAGCTCGCCGAATTCTTGAAGGCTCGCGATGGCGGACGATGGGAAATAAATCAAGCCGCAGATCGGGAGGGTGTTCTCATCGCCGTTTCGGAATTGCACCAACAAGGACTCGCTAGCATCTGTATCGACCCAGAGCCGGATGGATCAGGCGGCTTACTCGTCAGCCTTCGCGATCTGCTGGCGGCGTACGGTTATTAGCTCCAAGTTCGACCAGCTCGTCTACCGCCAAGTGCACTTCGTCATCGTCAAGCGGATGCAAAAGCATTGCCTCAAGTTCGGCAATTCGTCGGGAGATCGTCTCTGACTCTCTTTGATGCCCAGCTCCAGTAGGTGGATCGACCTTTGTCAGCCGGCTTAACAGAAAGCTGCTAATGCGCCGATTGCTGTCCTCGACTTGGACCTCGACGAATGCCGAAGGACCACTAACCAGTAGAACCTCACCTACTTGGCCACCAGGCGTGCTCACCCAATCACCGTTCATCAGCGACATGGTCTGTCCTCCCAGCGATGGCAAGCTATGACTTGAGACGTACGGAACGACACGCTTGTATTGGCGCGGACTGACGGGCGGTGAGGACTATATCCACTGGCTATGCAGGACATCCCACTTTATCCCCCTGCCAGTGTCGCCCCTTTTCCTGCCGTATCCTCACGCGAAACACTCCCAATGATTTCGCTTTTGAGGGCAGTTGATTGATACGAGCGAAAAGGCAGATGGGTTCGTTCCAGTGCCGTCCGTTTTTTTTCAGGTTGCCAAGCAGAAACTACACTTCCAGCCGCCTATTGGTGTGGCCTATGCTGCGGCTGGACGGCTAGGACGGCTCGATCGCAGCGCCCTAGGCAAGCAAGACGCTTGCCTGGGGTGTTTAGTTATGCGGCGTGGCGGTTGGTCCGGCTACAGAATGAACAGTAGATAGTGATGCTGGTTTGGGGTGCTCTTCAACCGTGGCAAAGTCACCCGTCGCACCCGTAGACGCGTCGGAGCCGAAGACGGCTCGATAGTCGGGCTGGCTTCTTGAACGGCAGCTGTGAAAAAAAGGGCCAAATTTGACTCTGTAAAACAAGAGTTTTGCACTCGCCACGAAACCGATAGTCGGGTGGGCTAGAAGAGGGGTGCGCAGTCTATTTATGATGGCGTGCATGGGCCGGGTTTGTGACTGGTTCGGGAGCAGAATGTGCAGTGGATAATCACCGGTCTTTTCACCTGTAGTTGCCAAGTTCAACCGCGACGTGCGCTTTTCCATCGCACCCGTAGACGCGTCCGAGTCGAAGACGACCCGATAGCCACCCTGATCCTTCGGAACGCGGCTGTGAAAAAAAGGGCCGATTTTGGCCCTAGGAAACAAGGGATTTGCACTCGCCACCAAACCGGTAATCGGGTGGACTGGAAGAGATGCGCATAGCCTGTCCACCTGCGTGTCGGCTCGTACTGTCCGGGATCAACCCCTGGAAGGAAGTCTGCCGATCGGCACGTTAACGTGCTTGGACGGTGCGGCGCTCCATCGGCTGACCCCAAACACAAAAAGGGCATCGCGAGCCGTGCCGCGTGCCCTCAGGATTTGATCGGCTGTTGATGGATTAAAGGTCGAAAAAGGCAGTTGCTACCGGGCACCTGTCCGGTTAATACACGAAATCCGCCCTTTCTCCCGTGTAAAACTGATGCAAACCTGATTACCGAAGATGGGACGAGACAGGTGGCACACAAGCGGCGGGAGGAGGGAGACTCGAGGGATTCGCTTCGCTTATTTCAATAATTTGATCAGTTTATAAAATCCACGATCCGCGTGCGGTTTCGCTTGAATAAGCTACTGCGTTTCCAGTGGTATTTCCACGCCGTCCAAGAACCCCGCCAGCGTGCGCGTGCGATATGGTTGTTGCAATTTGCGGACAGCCTTCGATTCGATCTGTCGCACGCGCTCGCGCGTCACCTGGAAAATTTTGCCGACTTCTTCCAGTGTGTAGGTATAGCCATCTGCCAAACCGTAGCGAAGGCGAATGATTTCTCGTTCGCGGTACGAAAGATCGTGCATCACGTCGTTGAGTCGCTGCTTGAGCATTTCAATATTCGTGTCGCGAAGAGGGTCATCCTCGCGCGCTTCTTCGAGGAATTCGCCGAAGAAGTTATCTTCATGATCTCCCACCGGCTGGTCGAGCGACAGCGGTTGTCGGCACATCTTGATGATCACGCGGGCATCCTCAATCGATAGCCCAGCCCGTTCGGCCACTTCTTCCGGATTCGGCTCGCGGCCTACTTCCTGCACAAACTCTGCCGTCACGGCCCGCACTCGCCCCATCGTATCGATCATGTGCACCGGCAACCGAATCGTGCGGCTTTGGTCGGCAATCGCCCGCGTGATCGCCTGTCGAATCCACCACGTGGCATACGTCGAAAACTTGTAGCCGCGCTGGTATTCGAACTTGTCGACCGCCCGCATTAAGCCTGTGTTACCTTCCTGAATCAAGTCCAGGAAACTCAAACCGCGATTGCGATACCGTTTGGCGATGGAGACAACAAGTCGCAGGTTCGCCGCCGAGAGCACTCGCTTGGCTTCGTCGTACTTATTGCGTTGTTCCAGCGTGCGAGCGGACAGGTGAGCGAGCGTCGCCGGCGACTCCAAAGTGATCCGCATTAAATAGCGCAGCTCTTGCAGCAACTCTGATTGCTGCTTATCGCTGATCAACTTCTCGGGTTCCGCGAGCTGCTGCTTGATCGTGACCATCCGCTCGCCGATCTTGTGGAGTTGATGCATCATCGGCATCAACTTGCCCAAGCGAAGATTGAGCTCTTCCACGAGCCGAACGACTTTTCCGCGGCGGATCGTTAGCCGCCGCCACGCAGAGCGCTTTTCGGTCTTGGGCCGGCGCTTGTCGATCGCTACGCGAAAATCAACCTGGTTTATCTGCATCAAGTGCTTGATTGTCGCCAGATTCGGCGCGAGCCGCTTGAGCGTTCGTCGCTTTTCCGACGTGTTCGTAACTGAGATTTCGATGGTGCGATCCAGCCGCAGTTCACCCTGTTGAACTTTTTCCAGCAGGTCGACCGCCCCTTGCAAAACGAAGTCATTGCCTAGGAGCAGGTGCCGAAATCGCGTCCGCGTTTCCTCAATCCGGCGCGCCGAAGAAATCTCATCCGCCCGGCACAACATTGGTATCTCACCCATCTGCATGAGATACATGCGAATGGGATCGTCGATGTGCGATTCAGGGCTTCCCTCCTCCGGTAAATGCTCGAGTTCATCATCATGTTCCGGCCCGGCATCCAGCGTTTCGTCCGGATGGTCGTTGTCGTTCAGAATGAAATCGTCGTCGCCAACTGAACTGCCACGATGGTTATTCTTCCCCTGGGCTTTGCGATTCGGAGTTCTATTCGTGGCCACGACCCCGTTACGGGTCGACTTGCCATTCAGCGGACGATTGGGGCGGGCGCGTCGCACAGGCGGTTCCTCTCACGGTGGTCGGTTCAATGGGGCATGACGCCGGTTGCAGAATGCAGCCTCGATGCCAACCCACCGCGGCCCCCGAACCTGGCACGGCGTAAACGATTGCAGCATCAAGCTTTGCAACGGAAGCTCGAACGCCGGCGTACGCTTTTCGCGGCCCGCGCGTCGCCTTCCTGCATCAAATCCGGTGGGGATGCGTTGCCTCATTGCAACAACGTTGCCTCGTCGCTCGACGTATGAACTCCTACAATCGATACGTCCGCACCACGCCAAAATGTTCACTTGCCGGCCGCTTTCTCTAACTTCCCTGCACCCGACCCACCCCACCGTGTACATGCCCAGCCACTCCATCGACGTCAAAGTAACCGGTGCCGTCGGCACGATCCTGCTCAACCGCCCCCAGCGGCGTAACGCGCTCACCCGCGCTATGCTCGCTCAACTCGCCGAAGCATTGAGCGATCTTCACCTGGAGAAACGGGTGAGATCAATCATCCTCACCGGCGCTGGCACGGCTTTCTGCGCCGGCATGGACGTCCCCGAAATGCACGCCGCCGCGACGATGCCGGACGATGAGAAAACCCAGGATTGGGGTGACACCGCTGAGGCCTATTGCGAGCTGGTCATGCAGATGATGCAGCTGCCCAAGCCAATTATCGGTTCGGTCAACGGCCCCGCCGTCGCCGGCGGCGCGGGCCTCGTCCTTGCGTGCGACATCGTTGTTGCTGGACCAAATGCCCAATTTGGCCTGCCCGAGCCACGCCACGGTTTGGTGGCCGGCGTCGTCGCGCCGCTCCTCGCCTTCCGTGTCGGCGGAGGTGCCGCCGCGCGGCTGCTCTTGACCTCGTCCCTCTACCCTGCCGACGAAGCCCACCGCCTCGGCATCTATCACGAATTGATCAACGAAGCCCGCCTCTGGGCCCGTTGCGCCCAACTGGGCGAAGAATGTGCTGCCGGCGCACCAGAGTCGATGCAGCTCACGAAACGCCTACTCTACGAAACCGTCGGCGAACAACTCACCACGCAGCTCTCCGTCGGCGCCGCCATGAGCGCCACCGCCCGCACCACTGATGCCGCCCAAGAAGGCCTCGCCGCTTTCGTCGAAAAACGGCCGCCGGAGTGGAAATAGGTCACGCTCCATAGGGTGCAAAAAATAGAGCGTGAGCAAAGACGAGACGCGGACGGAAGTGGTGATGCTGAGGGACGCAGCCAATTGTCAACGGAACAGCAATAGGTTGGTCTCTCCGAAGGATGCGACGAAAGCCAATTGAGGCACGCTCGAACCGCAACCGCTACGACTCCAAAGATGCCATGCTGCTAAGTCTGACAAGACGACACAAGCAACGCGTCGCTCATTGTGGCGGAGCAAGTCGCCGAGGCGTGAGTCGCAGACGATTTGCTCGCCGGAATTGAACGGGCCATCGGTTTCAGTCCAGCTGGTGGAAAGCGGCGGATTGCCAATACCTTGGCGCGGCCGGAGCACACACCCACATGCAACACTCACGCAGCCATTCACAACCGGAGCGCGTTCGCTGGGATCCTTCAACTTTTCGGGGCATCGTCGCCTTTTTTACCGAAGTAGTAGAGCCGCTCGCGGACTTTCTTGACTAAGTATCCGGTCGCATGTGGAAAAAGCGGAAAATCGGGCCGGGGCTTGGTGGGTTTCTGGGTTTTCTTCCGCCGGGTAGAATGAGCTTCGATGGTCTGTTCTCAGCCAAACCGTGCTAGGGCTCGAAGCGATGGGAACCGGTCATGTTAGGGCCGACTTTAAGCGCAGTGAATGTACAGGGTGTATTGTTCATTTTTGAGCAGGATACAGAATCAACGTAAGGTGCTGTTGAGAGGATACTTGCGTCCGTAGCTCAATTGGATAGAGCACTGGTCTTCGGAACCAGGGGTTGGGGGTTCGAGTCCCTCCGGGCGCGCTTGGACTTACGTCGAATTCAACATCGCGTTGTTCCTAGGAACATCGTTCAGGTTCCTGAATGGCAGCATACTATAAACACGCACTGGAGCGCCATCGCGTATCGATGTTGACGACTATTATGTGTATGTGTGGCGCGGGCAAATTGCAGAAACGATGCTACTGAGCCAAAGTGAGTTTTCTTACAGCAGCTTTGTTCCAGAACCGTCGTCGCTTGCTTTGCTCTTGGCATGTGCAGTTTTAAGTGCCCGGATATCACCTCGCCGCCAGCCGATGAGAACAACAACATGAAATCGCGCAACAATTAGGAGCCCTGGTCAGTACATCCGAAGGTTAAACCGCGGCAGCGGCCACGCCAGACCTGCGGGGGTCTCGCGGGCCGCCAGCCCTAACTTATTCCACCTTATTCCGCGCCCAACCAATGGGGTCCACCTCAAGCTCACTTTGGATACTTTGCACAACGCCGTACAAAGTCGGCAAAATCGGTAGAATGGATCGCTCGCCGCGGCGAGGAACCCATCGAAATTGCCTGAGCGGCAGAATGGCTGGTTGCCGCGATGCGTCCAACCCATCCTACGGCTTTCCCACAAAGCGGGCCTCGCGCCGAGTCACGAGAACCGCCTGCAACATGGACAGACACAGCGCAAGGTTTATGAGAAAAGTTGACGGATTTTCGCCAGCGTTTCGTCAAGCTTCGTTTTCGTCAATTGCCCGGCAGTATAAAGAATGACCGAGCGCTCTACCGTAAACAACCGATTCGGCCGAACGTAGCTCCGGACATGAAGGTTGCCTCGTTGAAAGTCATCCTTGTCTAAGGGGATTGAAAAGACGTCACGATGGGTCTGGCTTGTAATTTGGCAAAGAATCAAGTCATCGCCCGGCAGACTGACGACTACCAACGCAGGCCGGCGTTTGCCCTGCTGCAAGTTCGTGTGCGGAAACGGCAGCACCACAATGTCGCCCGCTACAGGTTTGCCCACGCGGCATCCTCTTCCGGAGTATTCCAATCGCGCGAGCACCGACTCGCTTGCCATCAAACCATCAAACGCGTAGTCGACCGTTCGCGATTTGAGAAAGCAGACGAAATCGTAAACCTCGCGTTGCAGCGCTTCAGGTAACTCTTTCACTTCTTGCTGAATTAGATCGGGAGTGCTCATGGCTAAATTATAAGGCATGAACAGTCCCGCACAAATTCGAAAAAACACCGTCAACAACTCAGTTTACCGGCCACCGTTACACTCCCTGTCCCCTGCATTCCGCATCCTGTCCGCATCCTCTTCCTAGTTTTTTGCCACCTTCTATGCCAACGTACACCACTGAAATGAGCTTCCGTGGCGTGGCTGCCGTTTCGCACGCTGATGACACCTGATTCGCGGGTGGCACTACGGCTATGTCAAAGAGTTCGTAGGATCGATTCGCCGCAAGGGAGAGGAACCCATCGGAATTAGGTGAGCGACGGAATTGTTGGATTCTCTCCATTCGGCAAGGTGGCCGATTCCGATGCTTGACCTTCCTCAAATTCTGGTATAGTGATCGCCCGTATAGTATGTGGATCGAGACCAGCGGTTGGCCGCTCACCGCGCGCTAGCCGGTGCTCATGCTGTGCGCAGTGAACCACGTCCGCTTTTTGATGTTTAACAATAAAAAATCACCGCTCCGCTGGCCGATCACCGACAGCCGACCGCCGATAACCCACCCGAGGCGTATCCAATTCGCTACAAGTGCGCAAAAAACCCGAGGAGGAATTTTGCGCACTTGTCCCTATACGATGCACCCAAGGGGGCAAGGGGGCAGGGCAAACGCACCTAATGTCGCGGTAGCACAAACGTGCTGCTACAAGGCCTTGCGATGGCAACGCGGTCAAAGCACCGTATCGCCGTCAAAGGTGTCGCAAAGTCTTGTGCCATCGTTCTGCTGCTTCTACAGGATTAGGTGCGTTTGCCCTGGAACGTACCGCCACGCATGAGCCGAGCGATCTTCTCACTGTCGAGCTTGTCGTCCTTCTTCTTGCCTCCGTGAATAGCCTTCAGCCGATACGCCGCCACGAGTCCAGAAATGCCAGCACCCATTACAGCGATTTTCATGACGCAATCACTCAGGCAGTACGCTGAACTGAACTAACCCAACTTCCCCAACGATTGACGTAAGTCGTTGCGGCGCAACGGGGGGAGCCCCGGTTTTTCCACTACAAGTTGGTTGGGTGGAGTCGTCCGGGGAGACTCAGTCCGAGGCGTTCGAGGAGGATTTTCTGGTGGTCGCTGGGCTGGGTCACGCAGCGGGTGCGGATTTCATGACCGTCCTTGGTAGGTAGCACGACGTCCACCACGCTCAGCTCGCTCAGTTCGTCCAGCACGCGCCGCGGTTCATTGCCGAGGCCGGCTCGCTGGCAGAGTTGCCCGAGAAACTTCCAGAGGACGTAGGCCAGGAAGCAGACCAGGATGTGGGCCAGCACACGGTCTTCCTTTTGATGCCAGACCGGACGCAGCGTGAGGTCGCTCTTCTGGATGCGAAAGGCCGTTTCGGCATCGGCCAATTGGATGTAGGCCCGCCACAGGTCTTCGTCGCTCCAGCCACGGACGTTGGTGCGTAGCAGATAGGAGCCTTCGCTGATCTCGGCCCAGGCCCGCCACTTCTCGACCTTCTTCCATTCGATCTGGGCAGCGCCGTTTCGGCGGCGCGAATCTGGACGTCGAACAGGCCGGCGGCCCGCGTGTTCTGTCCCAACAAGCGTCCGACGCGGCGCTCGATCGGTCCCACTTCGTGACGCCGCTGGGCACAACTGGCCGCGATTTTCGTCAGTCCGTCTTCGATCCGCTGCTTCGAACCGCACGTGCATGGCCTGCTCCTTCTGGCGGCGGTCGCGGCTGCGGCACAGGATATAGGTCTCGGCGCCGCCGTCGGGACAGGCGCACAACTTAACCTCCAGCCCGTCGCGGATGGCGTGCCAGTCCTGGGCCACCAACTGCGGTTCGAATCGCTTGAGTTGGCTCTTGGGCGTCCCCACGATGTACTGCCGCTTTCCGGCCTGGAAGAAGTCGAGGTTTTCGGCCGAGACCATCCCGCGATCCAAGGCCCAAATGCGTTGGGCTTTGCCGTAGCGGGCTTCCATCGTCGCGACGATCTCCCGGAGCGTAGTCGAGTCGTGCCGCGTGTGTCATTTTGTCAGGGCAACCAATCGGCTATCTTCTGGGCCAGACGATGCACGATTTCCGTATGCTTCGCGGCAACGTTCACCTTTTCTTGCGGATCGGCAGACAAATCGTACAATTGCGGGTGCCGCTCGCAATCCTAGTGAATGGCCGCTTAGCGGCCAAGTTTTCCGTCATAGGTGAGTATCAGCTTCCATTTTCCTTCGACAACCCAACGGTACAACAGCGAAGCTTCCGGTGAGTCGAGATCCGCGACATCGTGCGCAAACCCTTCGCCAAAAATGGCCTTCCAGGAAAGCGGTTTTTCGTCGCTTAAGACCGGCAATAGATCCTCGCCCGGCAAGTTGTCGGGAATCTTCTCGCCGGCCGCGCTCAGGATAGTCGGCGCAAGGTCGATGCTGCTGACAAGTTCGCTGCGCCGTTGTGGCTTGATGACGCCCGGCCAGCAGAGACACCGGGCATTGAATGCGTTCACCGAACTCTACCGCTCTGCCGCGCAGCGGCTTAGTACAAATCACCCTCATGACACAAGTTTTTCGGTACACGGTTTAATGTGCCGTACAACGTCTGCTCAGAGCTTTTGACACAGTCCCGGCGTAAACCCGCACGGCTACGTCATCAAACTAACGGATATCGAGAGCGGTGCTCTAATACGCGAGGCGGCGCGCTTGCGATCATTTGATCAGTTCCTCGGTCGGGTCGGTCACTTCGCCGAATCGCTTCAGGATGAGCTCTGGCAACTCCTTATAGATTTCAACGAGCGGAGCGTTGACTTCGGTGGCATGTTTGGCAACGTAGCTGTTGCCCAAGGTGTCGCCGTCCACGAGCAGCGGGCCGAGCCCTCGACTTCCAATAGCCACATTGCTTCGGACATTCCAAGGTGATCTTTCCAATACACATCGCGCACGCCCTTGACGGCTTTGCCGTAGATCGCGCCGATACCGTAGGGCATGGTGGAGAGGCAGACCACGCCGTGCTTCTTGAAGACGGACTGGTACAACTCCTGAGACATGCCACCCTTATTGAGGACCGCCCGCACTCCGTGGCGCTCGAATAATCGATCCATCCACTGGGCGTAGCGAAAGCCGGCAGTGGCCTGAAGCGAGTTGACCATGTATTGGCCGGGGGCGACTTCGGCGCCGGCGGGCGACGATTGCGTGGTTACGTTATATTGGCCGCGGATGTCGATGGGCGGTTCGTGGCCCTCGTCGATCATGTACTTGAAGACGCCGTCGCGCGCCGTGAAAATGCAGCCAGTGAGGTAGACGACGTCTCCGGCGCGGAGTTGGCGGACGTCGTGTTCGCTGAGCGGGACGCTGAGGTGCCATTCGCGGGAGGCGGGGGCTGGGGACTGAGGGCTGGGGGCTGCATTGAGCAATGGGAGCGAGGTGCTGGGCACTGGTTGTGCACTCCCGTTTGCCCCCGTCTCAAGCCGGCAGACTCCTGCCCCTAGGGCCGTAAGGCCCTTCATGCCTTCGCCGCCCTTGGTAGAAGGTTGCGGTGCGCCGGGTTCGAAACTGATTCCGTCGCGGCGGTAGTATTCGGTGAACCACTGCGGGTCCTCGCGGAACTCGACGCGGCCATCATTGTAGATGCGGGCCGTGGCGCGGCGCACCGCGTGGCAAAGTTCGCTAATACCAACGGGCAGACCGCCGGTGTGAGCGTAGGCCATTTCGCAGTGCACGTCGAGCACCGGCGTGTCGCTGCGAAAACCCATGATGCCGATCATCGTGCGGTTTCCCAACTCGAGCAGTTCTAGCTCCAGGGCCGCGACAAGCGGATCGGGGTGCCGGTCGCCGACGATGCGCAGGCAGGATGCTTCCTTGCCAAGCGTAACGCATTGGTCCTTAGTGCCGCCGATGCCGACGCCGACGATGACCGGCGGACAGGACAATCCGCGATGGCCGAACGAGACGAGCGTATCGACGAAGAACCGCTTGATGCCGGGGATGCCGTCGCCAGGGAAGAGCATGCGATAGTCGCTGCCAAACAAGCCGCCTTTGTGCACGGCCGTGAGGTCGATCCAGTCGCCCTCGGGCTCGAAGCGGTAATCGACGTTCGGGGCCATCACTCCGACATTGGTGCCGGGATTGCTGCGGGTGAGCGGGTGCACGCGGTTTGAGCGAAGCGGGACGTCCTTGGTGGCCCTGGCCGTCGCGGCGCGGACAGCGCGCTCCAGCGCAGCAAAGCCGCCCTCGAGCCGCACGTCGTTGCCAGCCTTTACGTAGAACCGCGGCAGGCCAGTATCGCCGCACATCGAGCTTTGCTGGTTGACTGCGACGTCGGCATTATTAATAACGGCCAAAATCGCTCGTTTCGCGTCCGGGTTGGACTCGCGCTCGGCAGCCTGCTCGAACGCCTGTTTGGCATCGAGCGGCACAGCGATAGCTGCACGGCGGTTGAGTTCGTAGGCAACTTCTTCGAGTTTTGAGTAGGAGATGGTCATATTGGCGATTGTATTCGGGATCGTAGTCTACTGAAAGTTCCACAGGCGCGAGGCGTTCGTGTACGGTGTTCGGCGCTTGTCTTTTGTTCGAATTCTGGCTGCGAAGAAAAGCTGATTCGAACGAATCGACAGTAACATGATTTGGATTGGCAACAATTCGGTTTGGCGGGCGGCGGCGGAATACTGGTGAGTGCGGAGCACACGATTTTTGCGTCCAGTATTTGGTAATTCTGGGCGTTCGCGTTGAGCGCGAGGCTGGAAATCTCATATTTTACCACGAGCGGATGTTCCATTATTCGGTGAATACTGGGTACGTGCGTCCCGAACTGCAGTTTGCGAGCAGCACTTACGGAGCCGGTGGCACGCAAGGCAGTAAGCGTGCAACGATAGCGCGGCGGCGACGGAAACGATGGCCGACGACGAAACGAACTTCAAATGGTTATCGATGGTTAATGAGCGCGATTGGCGCGAAGATCGACCATAGCACAGTGCGCGGTCAAAAACGATTGGGTAAATTTCGGGGGGTGACGGGCGGTTTGTGGGAACACTAATAACCGCTAATCGGCGCTAATTCGGATTAGCGAGAATTAGCGGAGATTAGCGGTTCCAGACTTTGGTTTTTGACTAGGAGGGAAGGGACGATGCGGAAACCTGCGGTCGGCGTATGTGCGGGGTTGGGAGACCGCGCGCATCGTGGACTTGGTAGAGTTGAGCTAAACCGCAAGCCATGAATTGTGATGGTTGGTGATGCTACGCTGGAATTGGAAACGCGCGAGTCAAGCCGAGTGTGCGGGCGCATCGTTCGGCTCATTCATCGTCGATTGCAGGCAGGGTCTTGAGGCCGGCGCGCTCGCGGTGTTCTTTGAGTTCGGCGGGGGTAATGCGCGTGAATTCGACGGGCGTCATGGTCGTTTCGAAGCTGCCGTCTTCGCGTGGGCGCATGCGGATGTTTTTGAGCCAGTTGATGTTTTGCGTGGGGAAGTCGCTGCGATAGTGGGCGCCCCGCGATTCTTCGCGGGCCAGCGCGCTGCGGGTGAGCATTTCGGCGATGAGCGCGAGATTTTCGGTGTTCATGGTTTCGTTCCACAGAGCGTTGTAGATTGCGGAAGGTGAGCCATTCACCCCTCCCCGTCGAGGGGAGAGGGGTAATCCAGATGAAGTCGCGTGCCCGATGCGCTGGCGGATTTCTTGGATGATGGGAAGGGCTTCTTGCATGTCGCGGCCGTTGCGGACGACGCCGACTTTGGTCCACATGGTGCGTTCGAGGTGGTCGCGGAGTGCGAAGGGGTTTTCGCCGGTGGTGCGTTCGAGGGGGTGAAGCCAGCGTTTGCAGATTTCGTCGATTTGCGCGGGTGAGGGCGTGGTCGCTGAAGCGACCACGCCGTCGGAGGAACGTGTGATGTAGTCGGCCATGATGTCGCCGGCGCGGGCGCCGAAGACGATGGAGTCGGCGACGCCGTTGCCACCGAGGCGATTCGCGCCGTGGACGCCGCCCGAGTCTTCGCCCGCGGCGAAGAGGCCGTCGAGACTGGTGTGGCAGTTGACATTGATGCGTATGCCGCCCATGTGGTAGTGAGAGCTGGGGCTGACTTCGACGCGGTCGTTCACGAGGTCGAAGCCGTACTCGCGGCAACGGTCGACCATGCCAGCGAAGTTCTTGGCGACATCTTTCATATGCGTGGCGTCGATCAGCACGCCGCCGCTCTCCGTACCGCGCCCGGCCATGATCTCCATGTAGCTCGAGCGGCTAACCACGTCGCGCGTCGCCCGTTCGAGCTTGTCGGGCGAGTACCGCTCCATGTAACGCTCGCCCAACACGTTGTACAACCGGGCCCCCGCGCCGCAAGCCCTCTTCCAATAGCCCGCCCGTCGCAATCGATTTGCCGCACAACAGCCCCGTCGGATGGAACTGCATCATCTCCATGTCGACAAACTCGGCACCAAGCCGCGCGGCCATCGCCTGCCCGTCGGCCGCCTTTTCCAGCGACGGCGAGCTGATTTGGTACATCGTCGCGCCCGCCCCGGTGGCCGACAGCGTGGCCGGCGCCGTAACCGCGATGAACCGCCCGCGCCGGTTGTCCAACAGCACCGCCCCCACAACACGCGAGCCAGCCGTCAAAAAATCGAGCCCACGCGTTTCTTCCAGCACCGTCACATTCGGCTGCTCGAACACCCAGTCGCGCAGGTTCGACATGATCTCGATGCCCGTAAGGTCGCCCTTGTGCACCGTGCGGTCGAAGCTCTGCCCCGCGAACGGTTTTTGGTGAATCGTCCCGTCCGGATTACGGTCGAACAGGCACCCCACCCGATTTTCAAGCTCGATGATCCGATCCGGTGAGTCGTGCACCAGCGCCCAGGCCAGCTCTTGGTTATTGATAAACTGGCCGCCCTTGATCGTGTCGTCGAAATGCTTGTCGAACGAATCGGCCGTATTGAGGACACAGTTGTATCCCCCCTGCACCATCCGCGTACAACCCGACTGGCCGATGAGCCCTTTCACCGCGATGACGATCCGGGCCCGTGAATTCGCGGTCGTGACATGCAGCGCAGCCAGCATGCCCGCCCCGCCGGCACCGAGGATAAGAACATCGCAGGAAAGTTCGTCAATGGGGAGAATCATTTGCTGGCAGGCCCAAGCAAGTTCTTCGGCACGAAATCTACGAGCCGAAATCGATTTATCACGGTCCCCGGCACAGGAGTGGCATCTTCACCGGAACCAGCGACTTCGCTATCGCTGAGATCGAATCTGGACTCCGGAAGAAGATCGCGAGCGATGGAAAAGTACAAAACGTTGCCGTGCATCTTTCCAAACAAAGGCGTCGTCGTCTCTGCCAGGACTTTACCGTTTGCGACGACGGTGAGGTGTGCGACGTGGTACATCGGTCGGAGAACATCATGCCGCAGCTCAAATTGAACGATCCCGTTATCCTTCTCCTTCGCTTTGATTGAGAATTCACTGGAATGGGTGCTCACATACTCGGGAGTTATGTCGCGCTCAGATGTCAGACCAAAAGAGGTTCTAGAGACGGTAAAACAGAGCAATCCAAGGAAAATTCGAATCGTTGATTTCATGATTTCCTCCATCGCATTCAGGAAGTGGTTGGCCCCTCCGCTTCCGACGCCTGAACCGCAGCATCGGTTCCCTGCTTCAAATGCGTATTTCCCGTAAATGCCGTCACGCCCCAGTAGGCCACGAAAATGCCAAAGAGCACGAGAACAATCGTGATCGGCCTCCGAAACCGCGTGCCCCACGTGTAATCGAGACAGATGTTGCGAATACCGTTGAGGCCGTGGTACAGCGCAATAAACAGGAACGTGATATCGACCGCGACAAACCACGGATTGTGGAAGAACCGCTGCTGAATAACCGCGAACGTCAGCCCCGCCGGCGTCCGCACCTCAGCCGTAAAGTGCTCGACCCAAAAGTGCATGATCAAGAGCAGAAGCAGCGCCGCCCCGGTGACTCGTTGCAGATACCAGTTAATCGCGCGTCCGCTCATACAACCTGGTCTAAAAATGTCTCACCCAAAGATGAAAAGAACAAACGATTCGCCACAACAAGACGGCAAGCACGAGGTCAAATACGACCAAACGAAGATGAATTCGCATTTTATCGTCGCGTCCGTTGTGTCGTCGTGGTCAAAAGTCTTCTTTGCGCCTTTGCGCCTTTGCGTGAGATCTTCTTTATCGTTTCAGTTATGAATGTCTTAGGATGCCGTAAATAAACATCGGTATCGCCCCCGCCAGGAACAGCACCGCCCCCACGCCGATCGCAAAGTACCAGAACACTTGCCGCTGCCGGCTTAGCCCCACCCCCAGGTCGACCATCGTCAGCCGGACGCCGTTCAGGGCATGTAGGATGACGGTGGCCAACAGGCCGATCTCGCCCAGCTTGAACAACGGCGTGCCGAACAGCTTCAGCGCCCGGTCGAACTTCTCCGGGTCCTGTAGATCGTGGATCGTGTGAACATGCAGGATCAAATAGCCGACCAGCGCGATCCCCGTCAGCCGCTGAATCCAAAATGCAACATTGCCGACGTACCGCCAGGCATACTTGCGCGTGGCAAGGGAGAGCGAACTGGGCTTGTCAATATTCATGCGGGCGACCAACCTATCGACAACTTATATTCCTGTGTTTCAAGTCTCGTGTTCGGGTATCATTTCATCACGCACGAAATGTTCTAAGTTGTCGAAGATTCGAGTTTCCGGCCAAATGGGATCTGGTTCAGGATGTTGCGCAAACGTGAGATGTACTACTGCAACTCGATTTGAGCCATCTAAAAGCTCAAATAGGGCATCATCACAATCTTGCCGACGCCCAATGATCCGTACGGGAATACCGTACAAGATGTGATGTGATCCCCGCAAAGCTCGCTTTGAAGTTCCTGAGCCATCGCGTCATCTGGCGTTCCGCCAGACACGAGATGCCTTGGGACAAGCCACTCCATTCGTTTGCTCCGAAACTATTTGTTTTGAAACTTCTTCGGAAACAGCAGCGACCGCTTCATCTTCATGATCGAATCGGTCAGGTTGATATTCTTCGGGCACGCCGCCACGCAGTTGAACTGCGTATGGCACCGCCACACGCCCGTTTCATCGTTGAGCACGGTAAGCCGGTCCTCGACGTTGCCGTCGCGCGGGTCGAGCAGGCGCAACATGGCCTTATTGATCGCGGCCGGTCCCAAATAACCTTCGTTGTTGCCCACGATGCCGCACACGCTGTAGCACGCACCGCACGTGATGCAGTCGCGTTTCACCAGCGCCTGCTTTCCAAATTCGGAATCCGGCCGCACGATCGCTAGCTCTTTCGAATCTTTATCCTTCGGGTGTAGCGCGGGCCGCACTTTCTTCCACTTCGCAAAGAACGGGCCCAGATCAACGACGAGGTCCTTCGACACCGGCAGATTGGCCAGCGGCTCAATTGCAATCGCGTCGGCTTGCAACGTTTCCACGCGCGTCTGGCACGCCAACCGCGGCATCCAGTTGATCCGCATCGCGCACGTGCCACACATGCCGACCCGGCACGAGCAGCGAAACGACAGTGAGGGGTCGTGCTCGCGCTGAATGATGAACAGCGCGTCGAGCACCGTCATCCGGCTGTCGAGGTCGAGCGCAAAGTGCTTGGCCGCGCTGGGTTCAGTGCGCGCGAGCTTGAACCGGTATGTGGTCATTGGCGGAGGATTGAGTGTGAAGAGTTGAGAGTCAGTTGCTGGACTCTAGTCAAAGTCGCTTACCTCAATTGATCGTAATCAATTTGCTCTGTGCAATCGAGATGACTATAAACCTTTTCGAAATCAAGAATTTCGGGGCCATGGGCGATGGGACCGCAAAGGATACAGAATCTATCCTAAAGGCAATCAACGCCTGTGCATGTTCCAGCGATGGAACAGTCTAGTTCTTCGCTCTAGAAATCTAATTCAGCGGGAGTCTTCATCTACGCAGTGGTGTAACCCTCTGGCTTGATCCCTGTGCCACAATCAAAGTCAGTCTGGATAAGAACGGCTACGATCCCTATGAGAAGTTGGATTTCAGAAATGATTCGGTTCGTGAGACTTCGATTTTTCACCTTGCTTTGATCTGGGACAAAGTCGTCGAGCGAGTGGCGATTATTAATCAAGGCACGAAAGACAGTAATCGAAACAAACGGGGAGGCCCAAACCCATCGCGCTCAAAAGATGCAAATACGTCAATATCAACGGGATTGCAGTGCCGCAAAAATTGGGACCGGTCACTTGGACCGTTCAAGCAACAATTTGACCCTATACAATATTCTTTATCACCATAGGTCAATTCCACGACAGCGGTGGGAAATCTTCCACAAGTAGTTGCTGTCTGCGCTGTCGTCAGTGTTGTTGGTGTCGAGCGCTGTGTTGCGTGCGTGTGCGGGTGTTCGTCTTGTGTTGTAGGCGCTATGCGCGCTGAACTCGGCGATTATAATCTATAACCAAGACAGCGTTGTCGATGCAGCCGACTATGTCCTATGACGCGATGACCTGGGCAGCGCCACATCACTCCCCAACAATGCAGCAATGAAACGGCAGGCGTCGGCAACGACGATTATGCACGCTAACGGAGCACTTTTTGGCTAACTTCCGAAAGCGGACCGAGCGATGTCCAGCTTGCGTGCGCTCATGGGTGACGCGATGAACCTTGCCATTCGCTGTCTGATTATCGGGCTGTTCGCGACGTCCGCGCAGCTCTCCTGCGCAGAAATCACGCCGCAGCAGGTTATCGAATCTAAGATCGATCTGTGGGGTGAAGCGGCTCTTTGCGATCCCGGCGGTCCGAGTTACGAATTCTTTGCGAAATTACTACCGCCATTGCGCTACGTCGATGCACGCTACAGGTACTACCCAATCGTACTAGCCGCGCCGCGATCACTGGTGAAAGGGAAAATCGTCAGCAATGGCAGCATCCTGAATCCGCTGGCCCAGCGTTACATTTGGCTGGGCGAAGCAGGCACTCCTTGGCACGTTTTGGTCGGCAACCGGCTGACCCCATTCGGTGAAAATCTTCGCAAGCTGACCGGTCCGCATTACGTCGACGGCTTCTTGCCGATCGTTCAACTTGAATACGCGGGGGACTATGGCTCGTATCGTGAAGAAGTCTTCCCAGCAACTGACCCAGAGCTCGCGTCGGTCGGAGCGCTCTTCGTGCGGCTCGATTTTCCCGGCGCGGATTGGGGCCGCATCAATCTCGACATGGAAAGCGGAAACGAATTGCTAACCGGCGGCGCCAAGCGACACGTGGTTCTTGATGCGAAAAACAGGGTCTTGCTTGCCTACGACAATAATTTCCAGTGGCGCACCGCTCGCTCAAGCCTAATGAGCAGAGAGAAGCATACTGCGACCGCGTATGTAGTGGTTTTCACGCAACCTGCCGATATGGCTACGGTTCAGCAAGCCAGCAAACAGTGGTACACAGCCCAGCGCGAAAAATGCGAAAAGACGTGGAACAAGCTGCTGGCTGCCGGCACTGACGTCCATGTACCAGAGCCGTACGTCAACAACGCCTGGCGATCGCTCCTTGTCGGTACCTACATGATTATGGCAGGTGATCAGCTCAACTATTCGGCCGGAAATCAATATGCGCGGCAATATGCACATGAGTCGGGCGAGACGATGCGTTCGCTGCTGTTGTGGGGTCACGAAAAAGATGCAGGCGAGGGAATCCCGCCGATCTTCAAATATCGACGACGAAATATCGAATTTCACGATGGTGGCTATAAATTGGAAGGTCTCGCGGCATATTATTTCGTCACGCGCGATGCGGAGCTCATACGCAAGACGCGCGCATTGTGGCAACGGGAAATTGACCTCCTTGTAAAATCACTGGACCCCAAAACGGGTCTTTTGCCACGCGAAAAATACTGCAGCGACATCGATACACCCGTCATCTCCATCAACGCCAATGCGAATTGTTGGCGCGGGCTCCGCGACATGGGACTTGTTCTTTCAGATATGGGTGCAGCCGAGGAAGCCACTAAACTTGCAGCAATCGCGGCCACTTACCGCAAGACAATCTTAGCGACGATCGACAAGGCTCTGGACCGCAGCGTTGATCCGCCGTTTTTGCCGATCGCGCTAGGAGAAGAAACCGTACACGACCCAATCACCGCCACGCGGTTAGGCAGCTATTGGAACCTGGTTGTGCCGCAAGTGCTTTTCTCTGGAGTTTTTCCCGCAAATTCGCCAACTGCCGACGATATCTTGCGATACATTCAAAACTGTGGTGGCTTGTGCATGGGTATGGTACGCTGTCAAGCGGCCCGTGGCTTCTGGGTGAATGTACAGAATATCGACGACCTATATACAACGCGTTACGCGCTGGCGCTTCTGGAACGAGACGAACCCGATCGCGCGCTCGTGAGTTTCTACGGTAAGCTGGCCCAAGGCCTGACCCGTGACACGTTCATCGATGGCGAAGCCAGTAGCATCCTTCCGTACGACGAATACGGCAGACAGTTTTTTCTCCCGCCCAATTCGACCGGAAATGCCAGCTTTCTGGAGCAACTGCGTTACCTGCTCGTACAAGACTACGACCTCGATGATGATGGTCGTGTGGAAACGCTGCGTTTGTGCTTTGCAACACCACGCCGCTGGCTGGAAAACGGCAAAGAGATTGTGGTCGAGCGTGCCCCAACTCAGTTCGGGGATGTGTCATTCCGCATCAAGTCGGACCTGACCCACAAACAAGTGGTCGCTGATGTTAAACTGCCGCCGTACGCCCCTGCTCGAACTCTGCTGCGGTTGCGATTGCCGGGAGATTTGAAGATTGAATCTGCCAATGTACCGACTATGGACCACGAAACACTCGACTTAACGGATCAACGTGGCCACTGCCACGTGCTCGTCAAGATTCAATAGGAACGACCGTGTCCGCTTCAATTCCAATTAGCGAGTCGCTGTCGACAATTTCCATAATTGTTTTTGCCGGTCAGATCTCCGGACACGCTGCCATGAATGCATGCAATTTCCTCCCCGCGTGCCGCATCGACGACATACATCCGCGTACAGATCACGTGCTGCGACGTGTGCCGCGGCCTTTGATTGCCGCGCGGATGATTTTCAATGCTCGCGCGGACCGCCCAATTCACTTGGATTGAGGGTTCGTCTTAGCGGCTCCACCGTCGGCCCTGCGTCTAGATTCAGAGCTCCCTCGAATGGATACTTCAGCTCTTCATGCATGAGTTCTTCCTTTAGCAAAGTCGAGGTCATTCTTCTACCCGATTAAGTTTTAAAGCGAGCGAAAATACTCGTGAGGGGCATACAGTTCAGCATAGGTGGAGGTGACCAAAGCCGGTTCGTCGGAATTAGCGCTGGCAGGAAAGTAAGTGTAAGATACAGTTGGTTGTTTGCTCGTCTCATGCGCGAATGATTTTTGAGACTTGAAACCTTGCCTTTTGCCGCCAGAAAAGCATGCTGACCAGCGGGAGCATTGAGAGAACAATGCTCGCTGGCTCAGGCACAGCGGCCGACAGCATTTCGGTGGAGGGTAGCGCCGTGCCGCTGCCAGCCGTCATACCGAAATTAGCTCGCCACGTGTTGTAACCACCGGGGCCGCCGTTGTTGGACGGATCGTTACGCCAAACCACGTAGTCAGCGGCATCCACTTTGCCGTCATTGTTATAGTCGCCCGGCAGATTCGCGCCCATCACCGTGATAATCCCCATCCCCGAGAAGTACTCATCCATGATGTTTGTAGCACCGCTGCCCGTCGCGCCGAACGTCCCGCTGGTGAACGTCATTGTGCCCAGTACGAGCGAGCCAATTTGTTCGTTGATACCAGCGGCTAGATCAATGAAACCCGTGTCCGCCATGTCTGTGGTTCCGCCCCCGGCAAGCGTGAGGTTGGCCGTATCGGCGATCGCGTCGAGAACGCCGGCCGAAATGACGGCCCTGCCAGTTTGGACGGTTAAATCTCCAACCCCCAAAGTGGCCGACGCGCCCTGAACGATTAAGGAGCCACCGTCAACGATGTTGTTGCCGGTGTAAGAGTTCGCGCCAGTGAGTGTGACGGTGCCACCGTTGACCGTCAGCGACGTGGCGGCAGTGATACTCCCATTGAACGTCGCAGTGCCAGTACCCGCCTTATTGCTGATGATTGGCCCGGCCGCGGTGTAGTTGCTATCGATCGTTACCGCCCCATTCCCTCGCAAGAACAGCCCGCCTCCTCCGCCGAGGCTGCTTCCCTTGATATCGCCCCCGGAGAAGGTGTACGTCGTGGTATCACTGTTATTAATGGTGACAATATTCGGCTGCACGCCACCAGCCGCGATGGTAACTGGGTTGATGTTCGCCCCGTTGTCGTCGAATGTGACGTTGTCGTTTCCTGCGAATGTCGAGCTACTGCCAGTACCTTCGTTGTTGAAGTTCGCGGTCGTGCCGACATCCCACGTGCCGTTTGTTGATCCTGTCCAGGTGAGGGCATTGGGCCCGCCAGTGACGGTCATGATTACGCGCGTGGCGTCGTTCGGGTTGCCATCCTGGATTGTGTTGCTGTCGTCGGCCAGATGGTAAACAATCGTCGTCGGGCCGTTCAGACTGTTGGAACTAGGCAGCGAGTTGGTGAAGAACTGGCTAGCATTGCTGCTGCCAGTGTACTGACCTGCCTGGAACGTCATTAGGACGTACGTGCCATTGCCCGCAGCCCCGCCGGCCGGGTCGCTGAGATTGAAGCCAACGCTGTTTCCTGCGGCCGGCACCGTCAGGGCAAAGTTGCCAATAGTGTTCGGCATGTCGAGGCGGTCGCTCGTGCCTCCGCCGGGCGCGGGAGAGCCCAGATCGATATCGAGATTGGAGCCGCTATTGAGCGTCACTGCATTGAAAGCAGAGAGGGTTCCGATGGTGTTGCCAGTGGCCGAGCCGGGGGCAATATGGCCGCCCGACGCCACCGTGACGGTTCCCATTCCGGATATGACATCACCGACAGCGCCGGTGCCGCCTAGCGTGCCGCCATTGTTGATCGCTATTGACCCAGAACCGGTTGCCGAGCCGAATGGGTTGATGATGAGGTCATTACCAGCCAACAGTTTGCCGCCATTAATCGTCGTACCTCCGGTGTATGTGTTGCCAAAAGTTGTATTGTTGCTGAGCGTCAGTGTGCCGGTATTGGTGGATGCCAGAACCAATGCGATGTTGTCGTTCGAGCCTGAGATGGTGGAAGCTCCAATGAGCCCAGCGAAGTTACCGGTATCGTCACCGTCAATAGTCAGTGTCGATGTCGAGCCCGTATTGGTAACGAAGCCGTTGCCGGCTGTGCTATTGAGTCCGCCGACTCGTTGATTGAAGCCAGCCAAATCAAACCTGCCCCTGTTGACGCTTAATCTCGTACCGACAGGAAGAGCGTCGTCGATTGCCAAGCGGACGATTCCCTGCGTCTGCGAGCTGACAGTGGTCGAGCCGGTATAGGTCTCATGGTTCGCCAACACGATCGTACCGTTTCCGCCGCCGTTCCCGAGCTGGAACACAAGCGTGGCGTCGCCGGAGATGACGCCGCCCAGCGTGATGACTGCATCGGAGGCAGCCGCACCGATGGATTGCTGGAACGTGCCACTACCGGTATCGTTGAGAATGATGTTGTTGTTGAACGTTGCGGTGTAACCAGTGTTGCCCGCAATGCCGTTAGCCGTGAAAAGCAGTTGGCAGAAGAGTGCGCCTCATTCTCACGGTCGCGGTGGATGGAAGCGCGGTCGGGTTGTTGATGACGATTTGCGAAAAGCCATTTGCGTCCGCGGCGAAGGTCCCGCCATAGATCAGGTCGCCGGTGAACGTGTTGGTCGCCGCGCCGGGCCCGGCGAGGCCGCCAAGGGTCAAAAGCGAATTGATGTTTCCCATGACGGCGTCGGCTACCACCGTGATATCGGTGCCGCTAATAGGCGACGCGATGATCATCGGGCGGGGCGTGGCGTCCAGGTTCGACTTCATCACGATGGAGCTGGTCGGACTGGTGATATTGATCGTGCCGCCGTAAATACTGTAATTACCCGGGTTAGAGTCATTCGTGTCAGGCTCAAAAGTGATGGAGTTAACATTGACTGTTCCGCTGACGGTAACTTGGCCATCGGCGCCGCCCATTGCGCTCAACGAAACCCCTACGCCGGGAATGCCGCCAAAAAACGCGTCCACCGTCCCATCATTCGGAGTCCATTTAGCGTCGGGAGCACCCGCAACATTCATCGTGCTCCAGTTCTGCGTGGTGTTTACATCCCATGTTCCGGTGCCCGCGAGCAAGCTATTGGCGTCCCAATAGAGCGTCACCGCGTTGGCAGCTTGCGTGAAAGACAATACCGCCACAACGGCGATGGCGCAGACAACGTGGAGCGTGAACGTCACAGAACGAGCCTTTGTGTGGAACATCATGGTGGGATCCCCTTGTGTAGAGCAGGAGATGGAATGGGTCAGAAAGGGTCGCGAATCAATAACAGCTGCTAACCTGAGTTTACCGAAAGCTGCTGCCTCCTCTGTTCCGGCGGATCAATTTCCGCTGCTCACATCACCCTTGGAGGTTTGATCGATTTCAATGCCACTCCTCGCCCCATGACGTTTGCACGGTCGCAAACGAAATTAAACTAATCCTAAGGGCTTTCACTCGCGACAGTTCGATCCTAATACCCCCAGGGTTTGCAGTCAATTAAAAACCATAACAAACAAAAGGTTATGACCAATAGATCACGTCTGCGTCACACCTTCTTAATCCGCCGCGCGAGGGATTCCCGATTGCGCGACGATGTGACGATGTAGCGCCCGATCCTGCGCCTCATTTCGCCGCCGTTAAGGGGAAATTGATTTCGTTGTCGTCCGGCTTGACTTCCACTTTTAACTCCGATTTCTCGTTGTAGCGAGCCGGCACACGCTGCGGACCGTGCGTCTTCTGGGTGTCCTCCAAGATTGTTACTCGGTTCATCCCAATGATCGCACCTTTCACGCCGCGTTTGTAAATCAACTCATAATCTCCGTTTTCGCCGGTGCGGCCGCCGCTGGGCGACTTTCCAGACACTTGGAAAACAACGCTGGTGTCCGGGAGAGGCTGCCCGTCGAGAGTCACGCGTCCATGTACCGGTGCCACCTGCGGTCCTCCGCTCTTATCGCATCCCACCGGTGCGATTAGCAGCAACACCAAGGCGACCGTCGAATAGCGCGTAGCGGGCATAGTTGAACCAGCGAGCAAATATCAGAAAAGCAAAGTCAAACTCGGAATCGCAGTCAGGTCATTGTCAATAATCTTCGATGGTCTCTCCGTCATCTCGCCACGAAAGCCGCTGGTACACCCCAATCAAGTTGATCACGTTCGACCCCACTTGAATGTGGGAGTTGCAACGCACCGATATTGGGTCTGACTTGGTGGCCGTACAGTCGCGTTTATTTGCGCCATTGCTGGAACTTATGTCATCGCTGATAAAGTGCACTGAACCATCGCAAAAAGCAAAGAACACGCCCCCCGGGTGGGGACTGCTGAAGCCCTCTGTACACATGTTGTCACCATCGGTGTTGGCATGGTTTCCGGTGCACGCGGCGTTCGGTTTATCGCGCGTATGACCCAAAGCCCAATTCGAGCTCCACATATCGGGGCCAGGCGGGTTCCGGACGCCAATCCACGTGGCAGCCAGGCAATACTTATCTCGCTCGCCGATCAGGAAAGTACTGCTTGTTCCATCGGCGATGTTCTTAACTCCGATCGCGCTGTCTCCAAAGAAGATGCCGTTGTTGGCGCATCTCGCCTCATTTGGTACCCATGGACTCGAGGGCGTGCCACTGCCCGAGCCCGGGCACTCCGCGTCAATCGTCCCTTTGTTGCCGACGTAGTTCGACGTGGATGGCTGAAAGCCGGCGGGTGCCGACGAGCCATTGAAGTGCCGTGACCACGTCGGCGGATCGCCGCCTTCCCCGCAGAAGTTGTAAAGCTGATCTGGTGGGTTCGATACGGGAATCAAATCTGGGGTGCTGTCCGAAGCGCAGCGAAACACCGTGATAGGTGTTTGTAACAGGGCGATGTCCTTACCGCCTAAAAACAGATCGGTCAGATTGCGTTTCGTGACACGATTGCCATCGATCGGCTCTTGAAACGTCTCCGATGGATTCAAGCGATCGTAGAGCCCCTGCTCTTCGATATATGGCAAGATGAACGTGCTCCAAGCCCAAGCTTCGACCACGGTCGGTTGGCTAACAAAGCCTGGCGGAAAATGTTTTTTTGTTGATTCGTAATTGATGCACGCCAGAGCGAGCTGCTTCAGATGGTTCTGACATTGAGCCCGGCGTGCCGCCTCGCGTGCCGCTTGAATCGCCGGCAGCAACAGCGCGACGAGAATTCCAATGATCGCAATGACGACGAGCAATTCAACAAGTGTAAAACCTCTTCGACGCGTTGCCAAACCAGAGCGGGTGGTCATGCATTTGTCTCCCACTAACAAGAAGACACACAGCCGTGCGACGCGATAGGATCGCAGCACCCTGTCCATTCCAATTCCCCATTATCAGCGCTGTCGCCGATCACTCAATACAAAAACGACGCGCCTTCGACTTTTCCTTCTCCTCAGAGTTCGCATCAAAGACAATGAAGTTTTGCTGCCCAGCATTGTTCACTTAGTGCATCATCTTTGATACTTTCCGCGCGGCCGGTGGGAAGTCGATTAGTCCTTAAACAAGCGAACATTATTGGCTGTTTGGCACGCATTTCTTGGTGTCGGACCATACGGTGGAGTTGAAGCCGGGTGACTTCGTGAATATCCCAGCCCACAAGAAGCATGGGGTGGAATGGACGACGCCATATTAGCCGATACCATCCCATTTCTTCTGTAAAAGTGGCTGAGAGACATGGGGCGGCACTACTTGGTTTCGAAGGTCACGTAACGTTTTCCGGTCTCCCATTCTTCGCTGACTTCGATCAAGACGGCGGTCACCAATCGTAACAGCGAGGGCTCGTTGGGGAAGAGGGTTGCCACACGAGTGCGTCGTTTGAGCTCTCGGTTAAGCCGCTCGAGCATGTTGGTGGTGCGCAATCGCTTGCGGTGTGACACCGGCAGGCGAAACACGGTGAGGCTCTCCGGCACGTTCTCTTCCATCCACTCGGCCAGCTTCGGCGCCGTGCTCTGATATTTGCGAACCACGCGCTCCAGTTGCTCTGCGGCGGCGTGGGGGCAAGGGGGCAGGGCAAACGCACCTAATGTCGCGGTAGCACAAACGTGCTGCTACAAGGCCTTGCGATGGCAACGCGGTCAAAGCACCGTATCGCCGTCAAAGGTGTCGCAAAGTCTTGTGCCATCGTTCTGCTGCTTCTACAGGATTAGGTGCGTTTGCCCTGGAACGTACCGCCACGCATGAGCCGAGCGATCTTCTCACTGTCGAGCTTGTCGTCCTTCTTCTTGCCTCCGTGAATAGCCTTCAGCCGATACGCCGCCACGAGTCCAGAAATGCCAGCACCCATTACAGCGATTTTCATGACGCAATCACTCAGGCAGTGCGCTGAACTGAACGAGGGTTTTCACGCAGCACGCGAACTGACTTGGGAGCTTCAATACCGATTTTGATTCGGTCGCCTTGGATCGCCGTGACGACAACTACGATGTCCCCAGCAATCCTAATTCGTTCGCCGACTTTTCGGGAAAGAACCAACATCCGTTCATTCTCCTGCGCGGCACCACGGGCGCACCGCAAGTTTGCCTAGAATACTCCTGTTCTTGCCAAACGCCTTGGTGATTCAATCTTTAACATCTGTTTCAACCGCATAGACCAGAATCACCATGGCGACCACGCACAATAAGGTCGCGAAACAGCCGACGAGGAAAACAATCCAGTCAGTCATGGCGTCGCCCTCTGCCGTTGGTTATCAAAGCGCCGAATGACAGAATGGACGGAACCCACAGCCCCACAAAAACCCCTTGTTCCTGATCTACGAGAAACCAGAGGTATACCAAGAATAAGAAGGAGACGCCGGCGGCGGCCAAGATCAAAAGCTTTACAGTCTTCAAGCTAGTCATGCTGTATTCCCTGCGTTTACTTCAGTGCTCGGTCAGAAGATAAGGTCATGGCTGGCGGCCATTCGCCAGCCATGACCGGGATCCCGCGAACTATTCCCTGGGAAGTAGTACCGTGTCGATCACATGGATCACGCCATTGCCGCAGTCGATGTCGGCCTTGACCACGTTGGCATTGTTGATCTTCACGCCATCTGTAGCATCGATCGCCACGGTTTGACCCAGCACTGTCTCTGCGGATTTGAGCTTCACGACGTCAGCGGCTTTCACATTGCCGACGACCACATGGTAGGTCAGAATCGCTACCAGCTTGTCCTTGTTCTCCGGTTGGAGCAGTGTCTCGACGGTGCCGGCGGGTAGCTTCGCGAAGGCTTCATCGGTGGGCGCGAAGACGGTGAAAGGCCCCTTGCCCTTCAAAGTCTCCACGAGTCCGGCCGCCTTGAGAGCGGCAGCCAGCGTCTTGAACGAGCCTGCCTGCACAGCGGTGTCGACGATATCTGTCGGCCCTTCCTTGGGAAGCAGAACCGCATCGATGACATGGATCACACCGTTGCCGCACGCGATGTTCGTTTTGACGACGTTAGCATCGTTCACCATCACCTGACCGTCGGCGACCGCGATCTTTACGTCAGAGCCTTGCACGGTTTTCGCAGATTTCAGCTTCACCACATCGGCTGCCTTCACGTTGCCGGCCAGCACATGGTAGGTCAGAATCGCTACCAGCTTGTCCTTGTTCTCCGGCTTGAGAAGTGTCTCGACGGTGCCGGCGGGCAGCTTCTCGAAGGCTTCATCAGTGGGCGCGAAAACGGTGTATGGTCCCTTGCCCTTTAACATATCTACCAGTCCGGCCGCCTTAAGAGCGGCAGCCAGCGTCTTGAATGAGCCCGCCTTCACGGCGGTGTCGATGATGTCCAACTTTGTCTCCTTTGACTCCTGCTTATAGGCGACTGTTGTGACTGACTTGTTAGAACACTTCGCCGGCCACGGCAGCCGACGATGAGGCCAGCAGCATGGCCGCGACGCTTAACACAACTGAACTTCTCAAAGCACACGACATGACACATTCCTTTTTAGAAAAAGAAACCTAGACTGAACCAAACCTTTGAACGAAACGACTTGCCGATCCTGGTCCTCACTGCGGCCGCCGCCCGGGGAAGGCGTGCCATGAGAAGTCCCGAGAGAGTTGAAATCCCATTCATTCCCTGGCCTCTCCGTTTTGAACAGCATAAATCGGTCAAATCGTTCATGTCGAGTTATACGCAACCGCAGCTGTATTCGTCAACAACCACTCGTCGAATTTGTCCTAGCTGGCCGGTATTTTGTGCCGTAAATAACGTCCTTAAAAGGGCTTATGATTAGTGCAACAATCTCGACCCGGCCGAAGTGGACAATCGTTCTGCTGGACCCTATAATTCGTTCAAATCATTCATGCGAAGCGAATGGCAAAGGTATGGAAAAAAGCTCCGATCTCGTTTCTCCCAAGCAAGTCGCGCGAGCATTCGGCGTTAGCGAATCGTCGCTGAAGCGCTGGTGCGACCAGGGGCTGATCGAGACGGTCCGCACCGCCGGCGGCCACCGCAAGATGACTATCGCGAAGGTTTTGCGCTACGTCCGCGAGCATGATCAAAGGCTCGTTTTACCGGAAATCCTCGGCCTGCCGCCGGTCAGCGAGCATGCCAGCACTGGTCTGACGCACGGCGGGCCACGGCTCGTCGATGCCTTGTTGGCCGGAGACGAGCTAGTTGCACGGCAGATTGTATTCGATCTGTACGTGGCCAAGCATTCGCGGAGTGTGATCTTCGACGAGGTGATTGCGGCGGCGTTTCGCGCGATCGGGGACCGCTGGGAGTGTCATGAAGCGGAGGTCTACCAGGAACGTCGCGGGTGTGAGATCGCCTTGCGAGTTTTGTTCGACCTGCGGCGCGTGCAGCAAGTACCTGAAAGGAAATGGTTGGCGACCGGCGGCACGATCGAGGGCGACCAGTATTCCTTGCCCTCGGCAATGGCCGAGTTGGTGTTGCGTGACGCTGGTTTTTACGCAACATCGCTAGGCACTTCGATCCCGTTTGCTTCTCTGGTGAAAGCGGTCCAGGAGACGAAGCCCAAGCTGTTTTGGTTGAGTGTGTCCCACATTCGCGAGGGACTGGATTTTGTCACCGAATTCGCGGCTTTGTCGCAAGCGTGTACGGCGGCGGATACGGCGCTGGTCGTTGGCGGCCGAGCATTGACCGAGGAGTTGCGGCAACGCATGAGCTACTCGGCATACGGCGACACCATGCAACACCTCGAAGCGTTCGCCACAACTCTGTACCGCTCGTTGACGGGCGGACGCAAAACAAAGAACAACGCCAAGCCGAGGAAGCCAACTCGCGCATCTCGGAAGTGAGGGAATTGTGCATCTGCTAAACGTCACTTGGTGAATACAATCGTAAAGCTATTCCCAGGAGTAATTTGAAATGAACAAATCTAAACTGTTCTCGACCCGAAACAATCTCGACGCGGAGTCACGCGAGAAAGTCGTCTCGCTGCTCAACCAACATCTGGCCGACGCGTTTGACCTCTACAGCCAGACGAAACAGGCTCATTGGAACGTCAAAGGCCCTCAGTTCTTCGCGTTGCACGAGCTATTCGATAAGCTAGCCGCGCAACTGGCTGATGACGTTGATACCATCGCCGAGCGGGCGACCGCCTTGGGCGGCACAGCACGGGGCACAGCTCGTCAGTCCGCTGCGGCTTCGAGATTGCCGGAGTACCCAGCTGATGCGACGACTGGTACGCAGCAGGTTGAAGCCTTGGCCGTGCGCTACGCCGCACTTGCCGCTACGTGCCGGTCGGCGATCGACGCCGCCGCCAGTGAACTAGGCGACGCCGACACGGCGGACTTGTTGACCGAAGCCTCACGGGCATTGGACAAATCGCTCTGATTCCTGGAGAGCCACTTGCAAGCGTAGTTTGTGCGCTCCTGAGTGACGTTTTGTGATCAAAATCCTAACCGTGAAATTGGCGTCCGATCCGCTGCATTCAAGCTCGAAGCTGCGGCTCGGGCTGTGCTGCCAGTTCGTCGAGCAGCCGATTAAGTTTCGCACCACGACAGCGACAAACTTGCTGCGCTGGAGCGCCGGGGAACGACAGCACAAGTTGTCGCGACTTTGCCTGGCGAATGCCGAGTCGCTGCTGTCGGCGTTACAGTATTGTGCGGACAACGGTATTGGCTGTTTCCGAATCGGCAGTTCGATTCTACCCGTCAAAACGCATCCACAGGTTGGCTACTCGGTCGACGACTTACCGGAATCTGACGTGATCGTCGGGGCGTTTCGCCGCTGCGGTTCGTTCGCGGCCGAGCACGGTATCCGCACCGTTTTTCATCCCGATCAGTTCGTCGTACTGAGTTCGCCGCGCGAGGATGTGGTCGAGAAGTCGATTGAGGAACTCGAATATCAAGCCGAGGTAGCCGAGTGGGTGGGGGCGGACGCCATCAACATTCACGGTGGTGGGGCTTACAGCGACAAAGCTGCGGCGCTGGCCAGGCTCGCCCGAAGTCTCGATCGATTGTCCGACGCGGTTCGGTCGCGACTGACCATTGAAAACGACGACAAGGTCTACACGCCGAAAGACCTGTTGCCGTTATGCCGAGCTATCGGCCTGCCACTGGTGTACGACGTCCATCATCACCGCTGTTTGTCGGATGGCTTGACGATTGAACAAGCGACGGACGCAGCGTTCTGCACTTGGGGCCGCGAGCCACTCTTTCATATCTCCAGCCCGCTGGAAGGCTGGAGCGGACCAACACCTCAGCGACATCACGACTATATCGACCTGGGAGATTTCCCAGACTGTTGGCGACGCCTTGCCGTGACTGTTGAAGTCGAAGCAAAAGCCAAGGAACTCGCCGTGCTCCAGCTGCGCGACGAATTGCTTTGTCCAGTTGCCGCGTCGTCGCGCCGTCCTTGCCGAACAGGAGTCAGCAGGTGAATCTCCAAGCGAAACAGGCACCTCCCGAGATGCAAAGCTCGATCAGAGTCGTCGGTTTACCGACCGGGCGCGGCTTTCGGCTGGAAGCCTCGCAGTTCCTGCCTTATCCGCGGGACCAGGTGTTCGAGGTTTTTTCCGATGCATCGAATCTGCAATCCCTGACCCCGGCATGGCTGCACTTTTCCGTGGTCACGCCGCCGCCCATTCGCATCGCGGCTGGAACGCTCATTGACTACCGACTACGCGTCCACGGTGTACCGCTTCGCTGGCAAAGTCGTATCAGCGTGTGGGAGCCGCCTTTGCGTTTCGTGGACGAACAGACGCGCGGCCCCTATCGGCGCTGGCGCCATGAGCACTTTTTCGAGGCAACCGACGGCGGCACGCTGTGCCACGACATTGTCGACTACGCCGTCTACGGCGGGTCGCTGATTAACGCACTCTTCGTGCGCCCTGATTTATTCAAAATCTTTGCCTTCCGCCAGAACAAACTCCGCGAACTCTTTCCAGAGACCGGCGCGTCGACATCGCGGCTCAACCGGGTTTGAAGAGGAAGATGGCCATGCCAGGCAAAGTTCTACTCACGGGAGCAAGCGGTTACGTCGGAGGCCGGTTACTGCGCCTCTTGTCCGAGCGCTCGATTCCCGTTCGTTGCCTGGCTCGGCATCCCGAGTTTCTGTCCGCTCGCGTCACGGACACCGTCGAGGTTGTACGGGGCGATGTTCTGGACCGCGAGTCACTCATGGCCGCGATGGCTGGCGTCGAGACGGCGTACTACTTTGTGCATTCGATGGGATCGGCCGACGATTTTGAAGAGGCGGATCGGCGGGCCGCACAGAACTTTGCTGAGGCCACGCGTGAGGCTGGCGTCGAGCGTATCATTTATCTCGGTGGGTTGGGCGACGAGGAGAACCAGCTTTCGCCGCATCTCCGCAGCCGCCACGAAGTTGGTCAGCTCCTCCGCTCAACGGGCGTCCAAGTGATCGAGTTCCGAGCTTCGATCGTGCTGGGTTCGGGCAGCTTGTCGTTCGAGATGATTCGTGCCCTCGTCGAGAAGCTACCCATCATGATCACACCACGCTGGGTTGCGGTTCCGGCGCAGCCGATCGCAATCGAGGACCTGCTCAAATACCTAGTTGCCGCGCTTCAACTGAGCGGGAGCGACTCGCGCGTCTATGAAATTGGCGGAGCGGACCAAGTGTCATATGGTGAATTGATGCGCGAATACGCGCGACAACGAGGCCTGCGCCGGCTGCTCATTAGGGTGCCGGTGTTAACACCTCGGCTGTCAAGCTTGTGGCTCGGTCTAGTCACTCCGCTTTACGCCCGGATTGGCCGAAAACTGATCGATAGCATTCGGCATCCGACCCTGGTTCGTGACCCATCCGCGCTGGCGGATTTCGACATTCGTCCGGTTGGCTACCGAGAAGCGATTGCTGCGGCATTGCGAAATGAGGACCGGGAGATTGCGGAAACCCGCTGGTCGGACGCAGTTTCATCCGGCGGTACGACGCGAACTTGGGCCGGGGCGCGATTCGGCAATCGCTTGATCGACTCACGTGTCGAATCGAGTCCCGTGTCACCGGAGCACGCTTTTGTGCCGATTCGGCGAATCGGAGGCGACCGGGGATGGTATTACGCCGATGGTTCGTGGAAGCTGCGCGGACTGCTCGACCTGTTGATCGGCGGCATCGGGCTTCGCCGCGGTCGCCGCGATCAGGATCAAGTCCGCGTCGGCGACACCATCGATTGCTGGCGAGTTGAAGCCTACGAGCCAGACCGTCGTTTGCGACTCTTGGCCGAGATGCGTTTGCCGGGCCGGGCTTGGCTCGAATTCGAAGTTCAGCCGACGACGAGCGGATCGCAAGTTCGTCAGACTGCTATGTTCGATCCGGTCGGCCTGGCGGGACTCGCGTATTGGTATCTTGTTTATCCACTGCATCAAATCGTGTTCGCGGGCATGTTGCGCGGCATCGTTAACGCGGGTCGCGAATCCGTTTCAACTGGTAAGGAGCAGTCGAAGCCATCGCGCCTGAGCCAGTTGTTGTGGCTATTTGGCTTTGTCGGCATCTCGTTTGGAGCGGCTGGCTTAGGGCGTGCCGTTACGGCGACCACGGTTGGCAATTGGTATCAAACGCTGGTCAAGCCTTCCTGGACGCCACCCGACTGGCTGTTCGGGCCCGTCTGGACCACGCTGTATTTCATGATCGCCGTTGCTGCATGGCTCATTTGGCGGCGTGGCGGCTTGTCCGGTTCGCGCGCGCCGCTTTCCTTGTTTGCATTGCAACTCGTTTTAAATGTCGCTTGGTCTGCAATCTTTTTTGGTTTCCGCAGTCCAGGCCTTGCATTTGTCGAAATTCTCGTTCTCTGGTTTGCGATTGCCGCGACAACCATCAGTTTCTTGGGCCGATCGACCGTGGCCGCCTTGTTGTTCATGCCCTATCTCACCTGGACGACATTCGCCTTATTATTGAACCTTGGGATTTGGAGCATGAATTCGTGACCGCTCTCTCGTCCGCTTCAAAACGCGACTGCACACCAAACAATCGAGTCCTTCGTCCGTCGCTCGACGAGCGTGACCGTCCCGACTGGTTGCGAATGAGCGCGTAGGTGCTCATGCACCTTGAGTGCCTGGCCGTAATTTGGACCGGCTGGAATTGGGCTGCGGTGACGCTGGCCGTACTTCTCTACTTGGGACCTGCTGGTTTAGTCCACGTGACCGGCTGCGTAGAAAACCCGAACAACCACAAGAATCATGATGTTGTGGGTGAGAACGAGCAAGCGGAGTTCGCGGCACCCGCTGTGGTGGGAGCGGGCGTGGACGTGAGCGCCTTGGCGACGTTTGATCATCGAGATCACGGTTTCCACTTGTGAGCGACGGCGATAGGCTTCGCGGTCGAACCTCTCTTTCATCAATCGGCGGTAGCGGCCGGTGGGCAGCTTGGTGGTCGGCCGGCCGTGTTTGGCGGGGATGATCGTGCGAATGCCGAGTTCGTCGCGGGCGAACTCGTGGTTGCCTTCTGAGTCGTAACCGGCATCGGCCGCCAGTTGCACAAGCCGCACGACTTGTGTCGCCTCGGCCACCAGCGGGCGAAACTCATCCACATCGGGACGGGGGCCACGTCGGGCGTCGAGCGCGTAGATGAAATGGTCGTCGGTGCTCGACACGACGCTCAATTTGGGATAGTGGTGATAAACGATGGTTTTCCCAGGGTTTTCCACCCGACTGCGGCGACGGACGAAGTACCCGCTGGCCGAAGTGCACTCCAGGCCGGTCGAATCGCTCGCCGCTCGTTTCACCCGCCGCTTGCGGCCCAGGTGCAGACGCACCGTAGAGCGGAGAAGTTTTCGCACCGGCGCCGTGAGCAGCAATCGCTGCGATGCTTTCTGAAACGTCGTGAAATGGGGGACTTGCTTCAGTCCCAGCTCCGCGACCAGCGACGGATTGTCGGCCAGATGAACCGCCAGGCCCCGGTAGTCGGTTCGCAAAAAGTGCTTCAGCACCAGGCAGGCGAAGAGTTGATGCTGCGTGAACTTCTTGGGACTATACCGATGGGCGTACTCCGGCAATGCCCGCTGTGCCGTTGCCAACGCCGCCAAAACGACTGCCCGAGGTGACTTACTTGTCCGCGCCATAATTGCTTTACGCAGCAACGATGCACGGATGTTTAGCTAGCACGCGTGGTTTTCTACACAGCCGGTGCGAATCATTTGTCGGTGCTTTCAAACGTCTTTGTGGGAGGAAGATCTCGGTCAGCCGAAAGTGCAGCCCGTATAACGCAGTGCCCCCGTGGCTAAAGCGAAGTTAAGATTTGGGAGTTTTTTGGGGGACATGAGTCGAGAGGAGACTCGGAAGCGGCGCGAAAGCCGCAGTGCTGAAGGTGGTTAGGGGAACCCTGGGTCGCCGCCACACGAACACGCCTCCTACCGCAGCGGTCTTCGCACCGCTGTCAATTCGTTCCCGTACGCACTCGCGGAAGGTGTATCGATCGACGCGGCTAAGGATTTCGGCAAACTCACGGCGGTATCATTTCGATGGGGACACCGCTGCGAGTTGGCATCGAGTGCAATTCCAGTCGGGTTGATGCCCAACCGCCGCGAGTTGCCGCTCGGGTCAATTGCGGGCGGCGTTGTCGACCGAAGCGACCCGAATGGCCCGCGCAAATCCGGCCAGAAACTGTCGTTGACTCGCCTCCGATCTGATGACAGTGGGAAATCGCTCGCGTCCGATCTCATTTCCTTCGGCTCCGCTCCTTGTCGCGGTCGCTCATTGCCGTGACCGCCCGCTACGGAAGCTGGCCGACCTGCCCTCTTTTTCCGCCTGACGCGGTCGCCGCGGAAGTTCAGCCTCGTACTCTTGAGTTCCCGACATCCCCGAAACGGAGCGTCTTCCTCCGACGGACCCGCACGGCCGCGACCCCACCAACGAAACCGACATCCGTCCCATCACCCAAACGCCAACATCGGCGAATGTGGGCGACTGTGCAACGATGAAGCCAGTCATCAGAAAGTTACTCGCCGTCAAATTGAGTGGTTGACAGCTTGTCTCAACAAGGCCTGAACGGCTCCTCGTCAGGGAGGAAGTTCGGTATCATGGCGTTCATTGATCGTTGAGTGGATGAAGACCGCCGCTGGCCCGCGGTGGGCGGCACGGATGGCCTATGAGCATAGTACTGGCATTCACTCCGGCGAGACGCGTCACTGCTATCGAATCGACGAGCGTGCAGGGGATGCTGTTGGATGTGGATGCGGGCCACGATGCGGACCGAAGAATTACCAAGGTCGCCAAAGCATTCGCGGCGTCGCAAGCGGAAGGGCTGTTCACGCTGGCGACGGAGAAGCTTGACGCAGCACTTCCCCCGTCGATGGTCTACTGGCGTTCGTTCGCCGGTCGTTACTTGACTGAGTTGTGCCATGCGCCGCAGGCGGAGCTCGAAACAATTCCGGCTCCCGACGCGGCGGAACTCGACGCCCTCGTACTCAGCGCGCCGCCGATGCAAGGCGCGGAGTACCTCAGCGGTGACGCGTTAGCCGACGTCTGGTCGGACCTCGACGCGTGGGTGCGGGCCGAGGGAGCGGCTTTCGACGGAGGCCTGCCAGTTTTTTTGAAATGTCGGGCTCCGCTGTGGCATCAGGTCGGCCGCGTCTGTTTTCATCTGGCCGAGAACCGTCATGACCCGGAGTATCCGTTTGCGTTTCTGGCGACCTACGCGCCCACTGTCACTTCGAGCTCGCGCGTCCAGTACCAACCGCTCAGCAACGCCTTGCGACAGTACAGCGGCCGGCAGGATAAGAAGACCTTGATCAATCTTCTTTCGCCCGTCCACCTCGCCTCGCAGCGCAGCGATTTCGCGCGGGAGTTGATTGAGTCAGGGCGACATTTATCAGCCGCTCGCGTGGACGCCGCCCCAGGCCTATCGATTTCTGAAGGAAGTGCCGCTGCTTGAAGACAGCGGCATTCTGGTGCGGCTTCCCGATTGGTGGAAGAAACGCCCGCGGCCGCGGGTCAGTGTGACGATCGGCGATGACCGGCAGCAGCGGTTTGACGCGGAAGGAATGCTCGATTTCCAAGTGGGGTTGGCGCTTGGCGACGAGGAACTGACGGCGGCCGAATTGCGCGACCTGATGGCGGCCGAAGACGGGCTGGTGCTGTTGCGCGGACAGTGGGTTGAGGTCGACCGCGAGCACTTGCAGGAAGCGCTTGAACACTGGAGGCAGGTGGAAGCCAGTGCGGCGGACGGCGTGTCGTTCGTCGAAGGGATGCGGCTGCTCGCCGGTGCGCCGCGAGACCTGGCCGACGACGGTGCGCGAACCGACGAGCAACGCGAATGGTCGTTCGTGCGGGCTGGCGATTGGCTGGGAAAGCTGCTCGCTGAGTTGCGCAGTCCGGAGCAACTCCAGGCAGCCCGCCCCGGTGAAAAACTGAAAGCGACATTGCGCGAGTACCAGCGGACCGGCGTCAATTGGCTGTCGTTTCTCACCGGCCTTGGCTTGGGCGCGTGCCTGGCCGACGACATGGGATTGGGCAAGACGATTCAGGTTCTGGCGCTGCTCATCGCGGAGAAACAACAGACACGGAAACGGAATCAAAAACCGACTCTATTGGTGTTGCCGGCTTCACTGTTGGCGAATTGGAAGTCGGAGATCGAGAAGTTCGCTCCGTCGTTAAATGCGGTGTTTGTTCATCCGTCTGAGATGCCGGCGGATAATCTGAAACGCATGGCCAAGCGAGCGGATGACGAGTTGGGCGATGTCGACGTCGTGCTGACCACGTATGGGATGTTACTTCGGCAAACGTGGTTGCTCGAAATCGAATGGCGCCTGGCCGTGCTGGACGAAGCGCAAGCGATCAAGAACCCCGCGGCCCGCCAAACCAAAGCCGTCAAACGCGTGAAGGCGGATGCGCGGATTGCGTTGACCGGAACGCCGATCGAAAACCGTTTGTCAGACTTATGGTCGCTGTTCGACTTTCTTTGTCCCGGCCTGCTGGGATCGCAACAGAAGTTCAAGGAGTTCGTCAAGCGATTGAACTCCCGCGAACAAGACAACCGATATGCGCCGCTGCGCCGTTTGGTTGGACCCTACATCCTGCGGCGAATGAAAACCGACAAGCGGATCATTGCCGATCTGCCAGACAAGACGGAGGTGCGGGCCTTCTGCGGACTGAGCAAACGCCAGGCTGCGATGTACGCCAAACTCGTGAAAGAACTGGCTGATGCACTGAAGGGGCTCGACGGGATGAAACGCCGCGGCCTGGTCTTGGCCTATCTGATGCGTTTCAAGCAGCTCTGCAACCACCCCAGCCAATTGACGTCGGACGGCCGCTTCGACGCCAAGGAGAGCGGCAAGTTTGTCCGGCTGGCCGAGATCTGCGACGAGATTGCCTCGCGACAGGAAAAGGTGTTGATCTTCACCCAGTTCCGCGAAATGACCGAACCGCTAGCAGGGCTATCTGGCGTCGGTGTTCGGCCGACCGGGGCTGGTCTTGCACGGCGGGACCGCGGTCAAAAGCCGAAAAAGACTGGTCGATCAGTTCCAGTCGGACGACGGCCCGCCATTCTTCATCCTGTCCCTGAAGGCGGGCGGCACTGGGTTGAACCTGACAGCGGCGTCGCACGTCGTTCACTTCGACCGCTGGTGGAATCCGGCCGTTGAGAAGCAGGCGACTGACCGGGCCTTTCGGATCGGCCAGACAGCGTAACGTGCTCGTGCACAAATTTGTCTGTCGCGGTACCATTGAAGAGAAGATTGATGAATTGATCGAGGAAAAGACCCAATTGAGTGAGGATCTGCTGGGAGAAGGAGCCGAGAAGATGCTGACCGAAATGAGCGACAAGGAACTAATCAATCTCGTTTCTCTTGACGTCGAGCGCGCGTCAGTTTGATCCGTAGCCGTAAGCTGCCAGCGTGCGAGTTGACAGGTTGGCAGCCTTCCGTACAAGCCTGTTAACGGAGTAAACCACGATGCCACGCTATGGATATGGTTACGGTTATGGTTGGCGGCCTTACGTCTCGGTGGCCGAGCGGCGTCGGCGCGCCGCGAAGAAACTCGCGTCTCTTCGCAAGAAAGGCCTGGACGTTCAGCCGGTCGAAATCGACGGCCGCAAGATTGCGAAGACTTTCTGGGGCGAGGCGTGGTGCGATCATCTGGAGTCGTTCAGCGACTTCGCCAACCGCTTGCCGCGCGGTAGAACCTATGTCCGCAACGGCTCGGTCTGTCATTTGTGTGTCACCAAAGGACACGTCGAGGCGCGTGTCGCGGGATCGGAACTGTACACGGTCAAAGTTCAGATCAAAGAGCTTCCGCCAGCGAAGTGGCGTGTGATCAAACAGCGGTCCGCGGGCAAGATCGGGTCGCTACTGGAATTGCTGCAAGGAAGGCTGTCGGACGAGGTGATGCGGATCGTCACCGACCAGAAGGAAGGTTTGTTCCCGCTGCCGAAAGAGATCTCCTTCCGTTGCGACTGCCCGGATTGGGCCGGCATGTGTAAGCATATTGCGGCGGCCATGTATGGCGTTGGTGCGCGGCTCGACGCGAGTCCCGACTTGTTATTCACACTACGCGGCGTCGACCACCAGGAGTTGATCGCGGTCGACACCGAAGCGGCAGTCTCCGTCGCGACATCTTCCGGCAAATCCAAGAAGCTTGCCGCGAGCAACTTGTCCGACGTATTTGGAATCGATCTCGACTCCGGCGACCAAACGGACCCGCTCACTCAAACGCTGCCTACCAAGCGCAAAAAGAAAACGGCACGACCGCCAGCCACGACGAAGGGAACCAAGAAAAGAATCGCCAAGCGCAAGTGGTCCAGGAAAAGCCTGCGTGCAGCCAAAAGCCCTGCGGCGAGGAAACCCGTCAAGAAGAAAAAGAAATAGATGACTGCGGACACGGAAGCCGTTCTTGACCACTCGAAAACGTCGGCGGTCAGGCACGCCGTAGCAGCCCGCGGTAGCAATCATCTTGACTTTCAATGTATAGCTCGAACCGTCGCCACGCGCCTTCAGGAAGATCACACCCACGATTTCGCAGCCTGCGGAGGGGATCGCGACCGATGGCGAATTCCGCAGTCGGCGTCAGGCACGAGGTTGCATCGGCTCGTGCGACTTCGGCCGAAACCAAACTCGCGTCGAAGCCGCTTGCTCGGTCTTGGTTCCTGTCATCTGTGCGAGTTGCGGGCGCGAACATTCGCTTTCGCGACGGCGAAGTCGCGATTCGCGCAACGAGGCTCGACCCCGAGGGGCTCAGTTCGGACCAGGACGAGCGGCAAGCCGGAACGCGACGGGTTGGTGGAGTCAAGTGGATAGCCCTTAATTCACTTCACGGCCGTGCTACATTCCACCCACGCTGCATTGCAGCCTTCGCTCTTTGAAAAGCTGAAAAGAAGCCGTTAGCTGTCAGCCGAAGGAAACGAGGAGGGTCGCAATCTCAACGGCTACGCGGACCGGGCGGCAAGCAACTCGATTGCCTCGCGGACGGTAATGATCGCGACATCGTCCACTGACTTGAGCTTCAGAAGGTTGGCTTTGTCGCCGGTTACCAGGTGGCTTGCGGTGCCGGCGATTGCGGTGGCGGGGATCAGGTTGTCGGCCGCATCGCTGGAAACGTTCAGTTCCGGAAGATTTTCCGCGAACCCGGCGAAGCTGCGAATGCTTTCGATGAGCTGGGCCGCTTGTTCGGGACGGATATACGTTTGCAACTTTTCGTAGGCGAGGACGCGCAGAAGTTCGTCGAGCTGAGCCGCTGAGGTGACGAGCGTAAAATGGTCGGCTTCCCAGTGTTGCAGCAGTTTGTCCGGCAGGCCGCCGGGTGTGATGAGTGCCGACACCAGCACGTTCGTGTCAAGCACCCTTCGCATCGGGATTGGTCCTGGAACGCTGGGCGCGGGCGGCGGTTACGGCTTCGTCGATGAGGCGGTCGAGTTCTTGGGGATTGGCGCCGGCGTTTTGGCGCTTTACGTCGCGAACGGTTTCAAAGAATAGCGCGCGCTGAAGCGTACGGTCGATGAACTCGGATACATCTCCGTTTTGGCCGCGCTTGGCGAGCAGGGACTCGACGTCGCGGATCGTTTTGTCGGGAAGTTCGACTTGCATGGTAATTAATTCTACGCCTTGAAGTTGGGCGTCGCAAACGACCCCAGACAGACAGTTCTTAGGATGGGTTCGTCGCGCAACGGGAACCCATCGGAATGGAATTACTTGAGGGGAAATAATGGGTTGTCGCAGAGCGACCAATCCATCCTACAGCTTCCCCATAAGACACGCCGCGCTCATCGCCACTCGCGGCGAGACACGAGAACCGCCTGCAACATGGCCAGACGCAGCGCAAGGTTCATGAGAATAGTTGACGGATCTTCGCCAGTGTTTCGTCCAGCTTGGCTTTCGTCAATTGCGCGGCAGTATAAAGAATAACCGAGTGTTCTACAGTAAACAGCCGGTTCGGCCGAATGTAACTCCTCACATGAAGTTGGCCTTATTGAAAGTCATCCTTGACCAACGGGATTGAAAAGGAGTCGCGATGGGTCTGGCTTGTAATTTGGCAAAGAATCAAGTCGTCGCCCGGTAGACCGACGACCACCAGTGCAGGTCGGCGTTTGCCCTGCTGCAAGTTCGTGTGCGGAAAAGGCAGCACCACAATGTCGCCCGCTACAGATTTTGCCCACGCGGTGTTCTCTTCCAGTGAGTTCCAATCGCGCAAGCAGCGACTCACTTACCAGCAGACCATTGAACCCCGGCGCGCCGCTGCTGACCTGCCCACCCCTGCATATGGCTCCGACTCAACGGCTGATGCCTTACACCTTACACTCGGGTGCCACTCGCCGCGGCGAGTGCTTCTTCCAACCGAGCGCAGCTGTGCGCGGGTCTCCTGACCCCGCACATTTGTCGACCGTAGGTCTCTTAACGCCGCCGTGCCACGGACGACTGCGGCACCTCCTCCGTCCACCCGTGCGTCTCAGCCACGGTTCGACAAGCCGCCGCCAGCCCCCGGCGGATTTCAAAAACGAATACCAACCGACGGCTGTCAGATAATCGTAACGCCTGACGACTTATTGATTGCGACTTGTAGCACGGACTTCAGTCCGTGATTCTCGTACGGACTGAAGTCCGTGCTACGAAGTTCCGGCCCGAACGGCGCCAAATTTAGGACACTGAACGGATGCGGAAAACATTGCGGTTGATTGGCTGTGCAATTACAATCGGGCCGTTAGACTTCGAGTTGAGAATAGCAAGCAACGATTCTGCACGGATCACGAATCCGCTCTGCTCTCGTGTCTCAATGCATTCTTGCTGCGCTGAGCGTTGCTGTTTCCGTCGTGATGGCAGCCATTGCGCCGGCAGCAACCACCCTTCGAACCGTTGCCCTTACTGGGCAGCAGGCCCCCGGTACAGCCAGCGGAGTGACTTTCGGCAAAATCTTCGGAACACCGGTGTTGAACGACGCTGGCCAAACCGCCTTTCACGCGATCGCGAACGATCCGAACGGCTACGGTCTCTGGTCCGAGGGTTTTGGTAGCCTCAGTCTTGTGGCGCGCCAGGGCGATCCGGCACCCGGAACGAGCCGTGGGGTGAGTTATCGCATGTTCAACACGGTTATTCTCAACGACGCCGGTCAGCTCGCGTTTTCGGCCACGCTATCGGGCAGCGGCGTGAACGGCGCTGAACGACCAGGGACTCTTCGTCCAACGATCGGGACCTGTTGCTCTCGTGGCCCGAGAAGGGGATCAAGCCGTCGGTATGCCCGTTGGCACACGCTACTACGAATTCCTTGATTGGTTTGCTCTAAGCAATGCTGGTCAGACAGCCTTAAGTCCACTTACCGTGGGCAGCACGTATACTGCGGGAATATGGTCGGAAGGATCGGGCGGCCTTGCGCTTCTGGCTCAAAACGGAGACCCCGCCCCAAATACTTCGCCAGGAGTGACTCTCATAAGCCCCAATTACCTGAGGCCGTTCGATCCGCCGGTGCTGAACACCGCAGGGCAGACCGCGTTTCGTGCACGTCTTGCCGGTACCGGTGTCGATAATTCCAACAATTCGGGCATCTTGCTTGGAACACCCGGGGATTTGAAGCTGATGTTTCGCGCGGGGAGCCAATCTCCCGGAGTTTCTTCAGGCGTCCAATTTGCAGGCCTCGGGGTGCCCGCGCTAAACGAATCGGGGCGCATTGCTTTTATCGCAGGTCTCACTGGCAGCGACGTCAATAGCTCAAACGATACGGGTATCTGGTCGGGCGGATCGGGAAACCTCGCTCTGGTTGCACGCAAGGGGGATCAGGCCCCCGGCTTGCCTGCCGGAGTCACTTTTGTCTATTTCCCTGGTTCGCCTGATTTGTTGCCTGTGCCCCTTCTAAATAATGTCGGCCAAACCGCCTTTTACGCGTCCCTCTCCGGCGGCGGATTCAGTGGCTCCAGCGTGTGGTCGGAAGGATCGGGAAATCTCGCTGTTGTTGCCTACCGCGGAGCTCAAGCGCCCGGCACACCCGATGGCGTTACTTTTGCCGGTTTCGACCTCCGTTCGCTCGTGCTGAACGATGCAGGACAGACGGCCTTTGTCGCCTCCCTCACCGGCAGCAGCGTGAATGACACGAACGACTTAGGCATTTGGGCCACCGATCGTAACAGCGTCTTGCAGCTCATCGCTCGTGAAGGGGAACTATTGGAAGTGGCCCCCGGCGATTTCCGCACCGTTTACTCCTTTGATTTCATCGGCGGCACAGGCAATAGCGACGGTCGGGCCAGCGGATTCAATAACCGAGGACAACTCGCCTTTCACGCCCGATTCACCGATGGCTCGCGTGGCATCTTTGTATCCAACCTCGTAGCCGTCCCCGAACCAAGTTCGCTGTTGTCCTTCGTGTTAGCACTCTTCGGAGGGTTCGTCCGGCGAACCCGATGGCCTAAGCTGGGTCGCCGGATGCCACTGCTGCTTTTGTCCAGCAGTGCCCCTTGTAGCCGCGGACATTAGCGTCTTTCCACCGGCTCCTGTTGTGCGCGGGTCTCCCGACCCCGCACATTCGTCGACCGTAGGTCTCAGAACGCCGGGAATAGAAAAGGCACGCCATGTCAATAAGCCCAAAACTCGGACATCGCAACAGCCATGGATGCCTTCAATCGCTTAACTGAAGAGCCTTCTTCGACTTCGTTCCTGCTGTCTTCTTGGATCCAGAGCCCCGTTTTTGGACTTTTTTCTTCGCGGGTGCCCCTTGAGCAAGTGCTTGCAAACGTGGACCTGACTTGATGGCCCTGACTTTAGCTTGAGTCGATTCTTCAGCTTCTTCCTTCGCTTCGAGCTGGGTCTGCGCGACAAGCGTCGCCCAAATAAGCGCTTGCACGCTCTTCACCATTGCTGTTCCTTCCGAATCGCCCCGAAGCTTGGTCGTTCCCAGCATCGTCAGGCATCCAGCTGGAATCGCTAGTGCACTGGCCAACTTATTGACGGCATCAAGCGACACACCACGCTCCCCTCGCTCAATAAGAGCAATCGTATTGGGCTGTAGGCCGGATTGGCGGCCGAGCTCCGCTTGACTATAACCGCGCAATTCACGAACTTGGCGAACCGCTTGACCAAGCTGAGTTTTACTGATCGACATGGAATCACCGTTCCCCTTCTTCTTCGTGCGCGAGACGCTCGTCAATTTCCTGTAAAGCCTCCGAGGCTCTTCCGATGAATTCGAGCACCTTACTCAATTCTTGACTTCCGCGACGCTGCACTCGACCCGCGATCGTAAACTTCTGATTCATGCAACCAAAGATTAATTTTGCCAACTTCCGGTTTTCCGAGGGCGTTAAGTCGTTCGTTACGATGTAGCGGAGTGCGGCCCGAGCAGTTTGTTCCAACGCCTTTTGAACAGCCTCAATCGAAGGATCCACCTGGTGCTCTCCAGTGGGCTGGGCTGCTAACTATTACCCACAGGTATTATACCTGTAAAGTATAGGTCGTCAATCCGTATGGTGCAACTATATGACTTCTTGGCCACGGCGCCGCAACCGCCTCCGTCCTTCGTGATTTCCCCGTAAGACGCAGTTCGCAGCATAGGTTCGCCGCGGAACGGGAACCCATCGGAACTAGGTGAGCAGCGGAATTATTGAGTTGTCGCAGAGCGACCATCCCATCCTACGGCTTTCCCGTTAAACGCATAAAAAAAGGGAAGCAGAAAACCTGCCACCAACCAGCCACCCGGCCCCGACTCCTTCGCCAAGGTGGCCGATTCTGATGCTTGACTTGCCCTCAAATTCCGGTATAGTGATCGCCCGTATAGTATGTGGATCGAGACCAGCGGTTGGCCGCTCGCCGCGCGCTAGCCGGCGCTCATGCTGTGCGCAGTGAACCTGCGTCCGCTTTTTGATGTTTAACAATAAAAAAACGCCGTTCCGCTGGCCGATGGCCGGTAGCTGACGGCTGAAAGCTGAGAGCCCAATCGAGCTACATTCAACCCGCTACAGGGTTATCCAAAACCCAAGGGGGGGAGTTTTGGACAGCTACTTCCCTTGTCGCCCCGCCCAAATGCAAGTGCGCAAAATCCCGAGGGGGAATTTTGCGCTTCTTGCCCCGAGTTCCAAAAACCCTAGAAATTTAGTGCGAGCCGCACGGGCGTGTAGCGTCTGCCGTCCTGGGGTTCTCCAGCCTCAAACGACGAAAAATCCGCTACACCTATGCGAAACGCGCTCTAAAAACACCATGATGTTCAGGCAAGTTGTGGCGCGCCGTTTGCCCCGTTTCTACGGTAAGGGGTAACTGCCATGGCAAAAACCAAACACAAAAAAACGTCCTCCAAAAAATCGCACCGCAAGGGCAGCGACGCGAAGTGGAGCGCGAAGGTCAAAACAGAATCAACCTATCCGCCGAAAGATCTGTACACGAAGGATGCCGAAACGATCGCCCGCGTCATGGCGACGAAGAAAGTCAGCCCCAAGGGGCTCGGCTCCGCCATCCGCATGGTGCAGTTTTACATCAACCGCGCCGGCAAAAATTTATCGGCGTCGCGCAAACGCGAGCTCGAACAGGCCAAACACCTGCTGCAGGAAAAAGCGGAGCGGAAAAAGGCCCACGCATGAATCGCGACTGCTCTCATTCCCACGCATGCACGTCTGGCACAAATGGCAGACCGCTTACTGTGGCGCCTTCCATTCTTGCCGCACGCTGCCGTCGTAGTCGACCGCGACGAGCTCACTGCCCGTAATCGAACGCACGCGGAACGAACCCGTTTGTCCGCGGCGCTCGTTGTCGGTCGACGTCTTGATATTGATGGTCACCACCCCGTCCCGCACCTGCCATGTTCCGCCGGAATGCACGTCCTGATGAAACAATTGCTTGAACTGATCTTTCCACGTATCGGTCGTGCTGACCGTTCCGTCGTTGCCAAGCGTGAGATAGTGAATCGAATCCGCGTCTTGGTGTCCCCAGGTGCCGACAAGCATCTGGCGCAACTGTTCGTCTTGGTAGGTCGGCGTTGCGGTCGGCTGCCCTGGAAGCGTGGTATTGCTGTCAGTCGTCCGCCGCAGTGTAATCAGCAGATTGCCTGAACCGGGCAGCGACGCAAACGTGGTCGGCCGTCCCTGGTTGCGGCTGGAAAGGCACAGCAACAACGAATCCTTGCTGGCCATGAAAATACCCCGCCCACCCGTCTTTTCCGCACCGGCCAGATCGAACGCCATCGGGCTCTGCGACGCATCCACAACGAACGGCAGCCGTTTGCGCTGAAAGGTCATGGGCACCACAAGTTCCACTTCCTGGCCATGAATCACCACGCGCCCGTCGGCCGCATAATTCAGCAGGACGTCCGCCGGTGCAATAACACGCCCATTGTCGATCACCGACGCGATTTCCCACGTGCCGTCGAGCGACTGGGCTTCCACCGCACACGTCGCGAATCCAAACAAGAAGAGCATGAGGCCCCCAGCCACGCATTCCATTTGCCGTCGCATCGTAGACTCCTTTCAATCAAGTTCGACTTGCTTAGGTTAACCGCATTTGCGAGCTGCGTTCAAACTCAGTATCTGGTCACAGGCATGTTCCACCATCCTGACGGTGATGGCACGCATGGCCGAGTCGTCGGCCCGCCGGCGCTCGAGCGACGAGCCCGCCTCGTAGCGGATCTGCATCCGAATGTTGTGGGGCCCGTAGGCCCCGCACCAATCCGCCCGGCTAGGTCCGTGCATGCTGATCGTGGGTGTACCAACGGCGACTGCGAGGTGCATCGGGCCGGTGTCCGATCCGACAAACAATGCCGCCCGCCGACAGAGGGCCGCCAATTCGAGCATCGAAGTGGGCGGGGCAACCAATGCACAGCCATTGCTGGCCTCGACAATCGACTCCGCAAGCGGCAACTCGTTCGCCAGGCCCCACGCGGCAATGCTCCGCATCCCGTGTTTCCGGAACAAGTGGCGGGCCAGTTCGCCGTACCGTTCCGCTGGCCACATCTTCGATGGCCAGCCCGCGCCCGGATTCAACACAGCAAAGCGCTGGCCGGCAAATCCGCTGGCACGCAGAAACGCGTCTGCCATTTCTGTATCGGCGGCCCGCTCGGGCAGATCGAACTGCACCGCCGGCGAAGTAATGCCCAGCGGACGGAGCATGCTCAAATAGTGTTCGATGACATGCGCGCCACCCGCTTCGACCAGTTCGTTGTTGAAGAGGCGGCTCAACTCGCGCCCTTGCGGCCCGGACTTGCCGATCCTGCGCCTGCGCCACTGAGCCAGGCCGTGATCGCGCTTTTAGAAAGACACTGCAAATCGATCGCGATATCGAACTTCAACTGCGCGCAATCGCTGCCGCATGTGCCGAATCTCCCGTGGCGACTTCCAAAACCGCCGCGGCACCCGCACCAAAACATCAAGCGCCGGGTGGCCTTCCAGCACATCGCCGGCGGTGCCTTCGGCGATCCACCCAAGGAATGCGTTAGGCAGTGCACTGGCGCAGCAGCGCACGCGACTGGCAGCCCGTGGATCACGTCGCCGATCGCGCTGAGGCGGACAATGAGAATGCGTGGTGAGCCATCCATGACCGAGAGATTGTAACCGGAACTCGCCGCTGCGCAGACGCCGGTTTTTAATCGCCGGCTCCCGTGATAGCTTCCGTCGCCACACCACCGCCGCAGGAACGTGTTTTGATTCCTAGGAACCAAATGATTCACGGTACCGCGGTCTGTCCCGATGCCACGCGAATCCGCGGCCAACTGCCCGGTATCCAAACAACGAACCGTTCAAACGCGGCGACACCAAGTTCTCGAATCTCGACCGGTTTCCGGGCGATCCGTGGGGCAAACCGGCGCATATCGGCCCAAGGATTTTGGTGGCCAATCAACAACGGCACCGAAAACATGAGACTATGGATCGTTCGGAAAAAAATGTAACACGGTGCTATTTGAATAGTTCGGCGATACAGCAACGAAAGAACAAGCCGCGCATGAGTTGCGGGCGTTGGGCCATTGCTCGGAGTTTGCGTCGAGTCAATTGTTTGAGTTCGTCTTTTGTCTTGGCCTGATGGGATTTCAATTCTTGGTGCTTCAAGTGGTTCCAGACTTTTTCGTCCGGATTCCAGTCGGGTGAGTATTTTGGCAAGTAGAACACGTGAAGCCGTGGTTGCTGATCGATAAACATTCTTGTTTTCTTGGAGGTGTGTGGTCGCGCTTGATCCATGACAACGACCAAGTAGCGGCGCGGGTGGTGTCGCAACATTTGCTGGAGAAAATCAATCACCTCGGCCGAGGCGATTCGCTTCTCCAGTAACCGAAACAGGAGATGTCCTCGGCGACTTAACGCGGATAAAGCTGCGACGCCACCTCGTTTGCCAGTTACTTGGGATCGCGGTGTTTGGCCGCACGGAGCCCACGTCTTTCCCAAGAGGGCCGTCAGCGAGACATTCGATTCATCCTGAAAATAGAGGATCGCCCGGTGTTTTTTGACTGTTTTGCGTATTTCTGGAACGTCGTGGGCAAGCCACGCTTCTCGTGTCGCTTCGTCAATTTCGTAGTATTCCCGTTCCGGCTTCTGATACGTCAGCCCTGCCTCGCGCAAGCGGCGCCAAACCGTGTTGTCCGAGAGGTCGATCTCATATTGTTCCCGGATCACGCGAAGCAAACGTCCGACCGTCCAAAGGTCGGTCTCGAATCCAAAATCCGATGCCTTTTGAAGAACGATCGCTGTAAGCTCTTCTTCTGCCAATTCCTCCAATTTGCGAGGTCGTCCACTTCCCGGCTTTCGTACCAGCCCTTCGGCTCCGAATCTTTCGAACCGATCCAACCAACGATAAACCGTCAGCCGACTGACACCGTAACTCTCGGCCACGATGCTCTTCGGAATTCGGTTTTGAACGGCTTCCACCGCCCGCTCGCGGACGGTCGTCGGCAAATGCAGTCCTTCACCCAGGATCGGCGACTTGTCGCCGAATCCCAAAACGGCGTCCATGCCAGTGTTACATTTTTATTGGGACGGTCCATAGCGCCATCGCCAAAGCGATAGGTGGAGAGGGTGAAGGTGCCAAAGATTTGCGATTCGCATTGTTTTTGTACCACGCGCGGAAATGCGCGACTTCTCTCACAACTCTTCCCACTCCTCCCACGCCAATGACAACGCGTCACATTGGTAGTCTACAGCTTTGAAGTATGTTTCAATTCTTGCGAAAGCGTGCCCAATCCGCGCATTGCGTTGATCGTCGGCGAAAGTGCTGACGCGCCTCGTCTGCCGTGCGAGGTCTAATCCATGTGTCTCGTAGCGTGGGGCCTCGAGGTGTGAGGTAATTGCGCAATGCGGGAAGCAAATCGTCCCCAATCAGAATAGGTTGCGTCGCCCTCCAGCCGCGGCAAGCGGTTGGCTGCTCGGGACCGTCAATGCGGAAGGCGAATCTTATCACATCTCCGGGTTGTTCGACCGACAGGACTGGCGCATCCAGTTTTCGTAAAGCGGTAGCCGGCACGGCAAGACCTAGCGGGGCAGTGATAGCAGCAAACCCCAAACCTGACCCCAGATTGTTCCGCCATAACACATAGTCGGCGGTGTCGATGACGCCGTTGCCGTTGCCATCGGCAGCAAGCCCGCTGCCCGTCTGGCCAAAACTGGCTCGCCAGACTTGATAGTCGAGTTGGTCGACCGTTCCGCTCCCATCAAAGTCACCCGGCAATGGCACCGCCGCCGGAAGATTGTTCCGCCATAACACATAGTCGGCGGTGTCGATGACGCCGTTGCCGTTGCCATCGGCAGCAAGCCCGCTGCCCGTCTGGCCAAAACTGGCTCGCCAGACTTGATAGTCGAGTTGGTCGACCGTTCCGCTCCCATCAAAGTCACCCGGCAATGGCACCGCCGCCGGAAGATTGTTCCGCCATAACACATAGTCGGCGGTGTCGATGACGCCGTTGCCGTTGCCATCGGCAGCAAGCCCGCTGCCCGTCTGGCCAAAACTGGCTCGCCAGACTTGATAGTCGAGTTGGTCGACCGTTCCGCTCCCATCAAAGTCACCCGGCAATGGCACCGCCGCCGGAAGATTGTTCCGCCATAACACATAGTCGGCGGTGTCGATGACGCCGTTGCCGTTGCCATCGGCAGCAAGCCCGCTGCCCGTCTGGCCAAAACTGGCTCGCCAGACTTGATAGTCGAGTTGGTCGACCGTTCCGCTCCCATCAAAGTCACCCGGCAATGGCACCGCCGCCGGAAGATTGTTCCGCCATAATACATAGTCGGCGGTGTCGATGACGCCGTTGCCGTTGCCATCGGCAGCAAGCCCGCTGCCCGTCTGGCCAAAACTGGCTCGCCAGACTTGATAGTCGAGTTGGTCGACCGTTCCGCTCCCATCAAAGTCACCCGGCAATGGCACCGCCGCAATTAATTGGCTAAGAATGTTCTGGTCGGCTGAATTCAACGCCCCATCTCCGTTTAGGTCGAAAATCGGATCGTAGACTGCGGTAGCAACCGCGGCGGAAACGCATCCACGTCCTGGGAATTCAGCTGGCGATCGCCGTTATAGTCTCCCGGAGTGGCGTAAAGCGAAAACAAGAACGTACCGCGAGAATTTCCATTACCAGATGGGAATACGCTGCGATTGTTGGTCCATTCGCCATCCAGGCAGAGTCCCGTGGCGACGTCGACGACACGGTCGAGTAGCTCGAGCGCAGTCAGTCCTCCGGCGAGTGGTTCCGTCAGCATCCAGGTGGCGGTCCGCGACGCGCTATCGTATACGACGCCGCTGACCAGCAAATCGCCGAACTGACTATGCACCAAGAAACTGCCCGCCAAGCTGCCGACATCCTGGCTGAACTGAAGACTCACACGGTCAATGTTTGCCCAAACGAGCGGCGATCGCTGCGACGGCCCGGCAAGAATCGACAGACCCAACTCGGGATCGACAACCGCTTGCGAAGCCAATTCAGTCAGGAACGTCGAGGTCCAGCCACTACTTCGGACGAACACTCCGGTCACTCTCGGTACGCCCACCACGACGCCCACCGAACTTGACTGCGAGCCGCCATCTTGGTCGTCGATGGTCACCTTGACTAAGTAAGTGCCACCTCGTTGGTAAGTATGCCGGGCGCTGAAGGTTCCCGTCGTGCCATCGATGACAAGCGGTCGAATCGTGCCGTCACCGAAGTCGACCGTCCCCGTCCAGATGTCATTGCCGGTATCTCCGAAGGTGCCCGTGAGGACAAATTCTTCGCCGAGCCGGACGTCACGGATTTCTGGGCCGCTGCCCGGCAACTGAATTGCGGCCAAGCTACCTCCGCCACCGCCACTCGCAGGGTCGATGGTCAACGAAACTGGGTCGTTTTGGATGTTAAGTGTCAGATCGTCGGACGCTACCCTCCCACCGGAATCGGCAACAGCGAGCCGCACCGTGTAAGTGCCGTCATCGCCAATCGCAAAATCAAACATGGGTGATGTCGAAGCCGCGACTTCAACACCCGCAGTGTTAGTGACCGACCAAGCGTAGGCGCTGATTGTGTCGCCGGGCCCCGGATCGGAAATGAGGGCGGAAAGGCTGATCGGCTGGCCTTCAAGTGCCGAGACATCGGGACCTAAATTGACGACCGGCGGAAGATTTCTGGCGATGACCGTCACTGTCTCGACGTAGTTCATTCCACCGTCGTTGACGTCCACACTGACCGTGTAGACGCCGTGGCGATCGGGCGTGAACGTAAAATCGGCGCCGTTCTCAACCTGGCCGCCGCCGGCGTATGGGAGACCGTCGCGCGTGATTGACCAGTCGTAGGTGGGGCTGGTTCCGTTGTAGATTGCCGTAAGGCTGGCAAGGCTGCCTTCGTCCACTACCAGATCGCCGTTGATCAAGACAGGACCGTTGATACCGATTTCGATTTGCTCGACGCCGTCCACCACCATGGTCGTCGATCCCGTGGTGACTACCCAATCGGCCGGCAATTGCGGAACGATTGCGTAGTTGGTGCCAACGAGAAGATTACGTACTCGAAATTCGCCGTTGGCATCGGTAAGTGTTAGAGTCGGTTCGACAGGATCTTGACTATAGACAGCGGTTACTCGATCAAGGACCAAAACAGGGAAAGGAGATGAAAAGAGGTTTTCCATTTCCATGGAACCGATCTTCGGCTCACCGGGCATGACATCAAACGAAAGAATGGTTGCGCCAGATCCAGGTGGAGTGTTACCCTGCAATGCATCCAATTCGTTGCCATCGACGTCGTAGATATGCCAGATAAGGGTCTGGATATCGAAGGGCGTGGCGTTGTGAAATTCGATTTGGGCGGATTCCACCGGCGCCGCGAAATCGACTCGAAACTTGGTTTGCGGATACCATATACCATCGGTGTTCGAGTCAAAAACAATGCTGAGATCATTCGGGTTCTCGGCAGCATATACGGGAGTTCTCTGCCCCGTATCGGTGTCGATCGCCGAGAATACAGCTAGTCCACCTGGAAACTGAACCTCACTGCCCGGCGAAAACGAGTCGGCCCGATAATCGACGCTTCCCACAGGAATCGATTCACTCAACATGCTTTCCACGGGCCAGCCATCGAGTATCGGCTCGCCGTCGTCACGCTGGCCATTGCCGTCAACATCGCGGAACAGGATGCCGTAGATCACTTCCTCACCGACGTGCAGGTCGAACGACGTCTTGTCGGTACGGCCTGTGGGAGACTCGACCGTCCCATCATGCTTGGTAACGGTGACACGCGCGGTACCCGTGAATTCAGGAGCGTAGTTGATCTGCGATAGACTGCCAACGACCGTGGCGGTAACCAGTGGGTTGTCAGTTGTGGCAGTAAAGAAATGCGGCGTGAAATCACCAGCGTTGGGCAGCCATGCGACGGTATCGTTCAGCGACGACGCGGAGGCGATCACCACGTCCGGTTTGCCATCCTCGTCGATATCGGCAGGCACCACATCCCAAATGTTGACGGCGGACGTTGCATTTGGAATATACGCACTAAAGTTTCCATTCCCATCTAAGTTTTTAAACCATCCCAACTGATCGGAAGACGACGAGGCCCCGACGATCACGTCGAGGTCGCCATCTAGATCGATGTCAACAGGTGCCACAACACGCGCGCTGTCAAAGTTCGCTTCACCCAAGAGTTGCTGGCTGCCGAATGTGCCATTTCCATCAAGGTTTTCATACCAAGCGAACTTTTCGTCAAAATACGAGGCGGACAGGAGGTCGTTGTCACCGTCCCCGTCCAGATCGGCCGCGGCAAGGTCAACCACTGCATCAACAGCCGTGCTGATTGATTGTCGGGCACCGAATGCCCCCTGGCCATTCAAATTCTCGTACCACACAATTTCGTCACCACCGTTGATCGCTGCGACGACATCGATATCAAGATCACCGTCGATGTCCGTGGCAACGACCCAGCTGCCACCAGCCGTACTGTCATCGATCGAAATCGAAGTGCCAAAGTTGCCCATGCCATCAAAGTTTTCCACCCACACAATTGAATTTCCAGCGCTCGAATTGCCCAGAATGTCCAGGTCGGAATCGCCATCAAGGTCGACCAGCTCCACCGGGAGGGCCGACGTAAACGTAGGAGCAATGATCTGCGGGGCAGCAAAGGTTCCCAAACCATCGATATTTTCGTACCACGTCATCGGATTGCCCGAGCCTTGCGTGGCCAGAATGTCAATGTCGTTGTCGCCGTCAATGTCGCCCGCAACGATTTGCAGGAGATTTTGCAGGCCGTTGGCGATGATGTTCTCTGTCCCATACGTTCCTAGCCCGTCGGTGTTTGCGTACCAGGCAATTTTCCCATATTGCTGCGAAGCAAACACGACGTCCAGATGGCCGTCGCCATTAAAGTCGGCGACGGCGACAGAGCGGGCAAAATCGGACACATGTGAAATGACGTTCTCCGCCCCGAACGCAGTATATTCCAGCGAGATCTCGACTGTCCCTCCGCCCACGTTGGCAAACTGCGGTGGAATCGGATCGATTTCCCGGGCGCGGGATCGGGTGTGTAGCGAACGACAACCCCGTTGGCTTGCAGTTCGGGAATCACCGCGTCTCGCGAATAGTTATCGAGCGGATTGTTGCGCAAGTCGACGACTTCGAATTGCGCAGCCGCCGGATCGGTTGGCAATAACCGGACCGCGTCTGCCACCACGATCCCAGCGGTCGCGCTGCTGATGGTGACCGTGAACTCGGTGAGGTCGGATGTTGCGGTAAACGTGCCGACTGTCTGCCACGGCCGACCGCCTGAGATCGCGCCGTCCGGCGCCAGCGCTGGTTCACGGTAAACGTTTGCGGAGTGTTCACTCCGTCGTCCATCGAGAACGTCACCCCGGTGCTTGCCAGATTCGTTTCTGGCCAGGTGACTTGCACCTCATACGTACCGGGCGACACACCGTTGAACTGCCATTGGGCGAGCGACGTTTCGCTCCCGTCGACGGATCGGAAGTGGTAATCTTCGTCAAATGCATTCTCGACTGGACTAATATTTTCTTGCCACAACTCGGCAGACTCCGTGTAGCCTGGGTCTCCTGCGTCGATGACCGGCATGTGGGCAAACGCCCTAAGATCGCCGATACTGTTGTCGTTGAGTTGCAGATAGGTAAGCGCGGGATATTCCGCCACCAAGGTCGGGTCGATTTGCGACAGTCCGTTGGACGCCAACGAGAGATACGCGAGTCTATCCAATGACGTCGGGATTGTTGCCAACGTGGCATCCGCCGGTGGAACGCTAGCCGCAAGCTTCTGTACTTGCTGTTCCGTCAGCGCCGCGCGGAACACAGCCAGCTCATCCAACATCCCGTCGAACGCCGCGCCGAAATTGGAATCGACTCCCAGCAGCAGAGGCGACGCCGTTTCAATAGTGCTGCCCGGAAGTAGAGTGTCTGTCAACCCAGCAATGACACTCAGGCTTGTGCCGTCGAGATAGGCATGGAAGCTGTTGTCGGATCGGTCAATGACCATGGACACATGGTGCCACTCGGTCGTGATTCCGTCGATCGACATACCGAACCGATCGCCGGCACCGCCGCCCACCTGTTGCCCGCGCACATTCGAGCTGCGCGCCCGAGAGAAACACGCTCCAGCCGACGACACTCGAGGTTCGATTGCCCTTGCTCGCCAGAAACTGCACTCCATTGGTATCGTTGGGTTTGAACCAGAAGCTCACGCTGTAGCTGCCGTCTTGCGGATCGAGAACATCGCCAAAATCGACATGGTCATCGATGCCGTCAAACGCGAGCGACTCGCCCGCGCCGATTGCCGGCGGTACGTCCGGCGAAAAGGTCGTACCGGTGAGGGTACCGGGAATACCTTCAACGCCGACTCCATCAATCGTTTGATTGAAACTCCAGTAGCCGGCATCGAGCTGATTGTTTGCCAGATCCAGCACACGCAAATTAATCAACGACGCCAGTTCAGCCAGATCGCGAACTCCAGAATCCGACAAATCCAGTCTCTCGATCTCGGCCGCATCGCTGGCGAAGATCGGATGATGCGTGAGCAGGCAGCCATCAAAGCCAATGGTTACCGGCTGCCCCAAGGCACGGGCAACTGCGGCGCGTAGAACCGGATCGGTGTCGCTCGTGTCGAACACTTGTGGATTGATGACGGGCGCGATCGGAACGTTGCTCACCTCGGCGACGCCGACAGGATCGACCGTCTCGCCAGAGAGCGTGTCGCGATCGAAGATCTCTACCGATTCCGCCTGGAAGGTGTCAAACCCGCTTTCTCCAAACAGCCGGTCGAGTTCTGGTCCACCGACGATGCGGTCGTCTCCGTCGCCGCCAAAAATTTCATCTCGATCCGTGGCCCCATGGGCATTGCCGAGCGTCGGCGCGTCGATTTCGATGCTGAACTGGAGGGGGGCGGATGGAGCCGTACCCTCAAGCGTGTGTACGCGCAGGAAGTACGTGCCGGATTCAAGATCCCGGATATCCGTCACCGCTTGGTCGCGGCTCAATGTGCGTCCATCCGCATCCACGAGGTCCGCGACCACGCCCTGAGGCGCGATCTCCAGTCGGGTGCCCAGGTCCGCGTCATTGGCGGGCGGCAAGATCAACAACTCGTCTTCGCCCGCCACACCCTCCAGCCGTAGCGTAAGCTCACCACCGCCACCGGATGCCGCAGTGCGAATCACGTCTGAAAGATCGATAACGAGCTCGCCGTCGACTCCAACAAAAGTCGCCTCGACCGGAGTAAATGCGGGCGCGGTGCGGTCGCTGGCCGTGACTTCTCCGTCACCCGCCTGCGAGAGCACATGCACGTTTACCGTGGTCTCGGGAATCGCCGTCGTCACCATGGAAATGACAGAGTCGCCATCGGTGGACCAGAGAGTTCCCGCAGCGGAGAAAATCAAGCGATCGCCAGCCGGCGACAGGCCGATCGGATCGGCCGGGCTGCCAGGAATTAAAACGGGGGCACCGTCTTGCAATCGGTAGAGATTACGCGCCGTTCCGTCGCTGGCGATGAAAAACAGCGTGCCGTTGACAGCGGTCAATTCCTGCGGGTCCGAGTCCCCGGTGCCGTCGTTAATGTCCGTCAGCCGAGTCGGGGTCCCGCCGGCTTTGGGAACACTCCATAATTCGGTGCCGCGACCGGAGGTGCTCGTGGTGAAGTACAACGTGTCGCCGACCAACGTCAATTGCTGTGGATCGCCTTCAACAACGGCCAATTTCGTGGCGGTCAGCTGGATCGAGCTATTGTCGCGGTTCGCTCGACCGTCGAGCACACTTGTGATGCGCAGGTTGTATAGCGCACGCCCCCCGCCACCCGTATCGTCAGCAATAAAGTAGAGGATGTCGCGGTTGCCGTCCCATAGTCCACTATCGTTCGGTATCGGCTTCGAGACAGGAGGCGCCGCGTCCTTATCAAGCACATAGGAGGCCGGATTCGTCGGCCGAATGTTGATCGGTACGTTGAAGCCGGGTCGGCTTCCCGCGCCTTCATTCTGCAGCCCATTGGTCGCCATGAGTCCTGTGGGGTTGCCGGAAGGGTCGATCGTTGTCATGACCAATAGGCCATCGAACGCGAACATGTCGGATGGTCGCGTGTGTCGAGCACCAATGGCGTTGTCGCCCACTTGCATAATCGAATCGGGGTCGTTGCTGTCGTGCGGCGAGGCCCATAAGACACGCGAAAGCTGGGGATTTGGCAAACCGTTACTGTCGAGCCGAAAGCCGGACATAAAAAGTATCGGTTCCTGCTCGAGGTCGCTTTCTACCGCGGTCAGATTTTGCGGGAAGAGATTCGGCAACGAGCCGTACACGTCGTCGTCTGGATCGCCGTTACTATCCCCCGGTGCGTGATCGTAGGTACCGGCGGACGTCCCATCACTTTCCCACGGCACGTTGCCAGCCACGAAGTAAAGTTTGCCACCCGCCGTCGTGAACTGAGCGATGTCGTCTGGGATGCCCGTTAAGATGTCTTCGTCGAGCCGCACGGTCCCGGCATCGGTACCGTCCGACTTCCAAAGCTCTACCGTACCATTCGCTTCGTCGTGATTGGCTGTGAAGAAAAGTGTGCCGTTGACGTCAATCAGATTCATAGGCTGCGAGCCGACAGGGCCCGGTTGTACCTTGTCGGTCACGCGATACGTTCCTTCCAGCGTGCCGTTCGTGACCCATAACTCGTTTCCGGTCGCATTATCCGTGGCCGTGAAGTACACTTTGCCGCCGGACGAAGTGAGTTGGCTGATGTCCGAAGGTGCCACGAAGCGGTTGCTGGTCGAAGCCACCTTCAGTTTCAACTGCACATTTGCCGGCACGTCCGGATCATTGACGATGTCCAGGTAAGGAGAAATATCAAATTCCAACACGGCGACATTTTGATCGTTCCCGCCAATGTGTAAGTTTTCGTCCTCGACAAGTTGGTCATTATAGTCGACCGTTCCCTCGTCCTTCGGTCGCACAGGCGTTGTCACCGCGCTTTCTCCCGGCGACACGCGAATATAGTCCCCCGCCGCGCCGTCACCGAGCGTGGTCAATTGATACCACCGCTCGTCGTCGATGAGCGTGAAGTTGTCCGGGTGACCGGAAAGATTCTTCCGCCAGACAATATAGTCGGCGGTGTCGACGACGCCGTTGCCGTTGCCGTCGGCAGCCAGCCCGCTACCGGTTTGGCCAAAGCTGGCTCGCCATACGCCGTAGTCAGCCTGATCCACGTTTCCGCTGTTGTCGTAGTCGCCCGGGTTTGGCTGTGACACCGTCGGCTCAGGGCCGCCGAAGATCTCTGGTGAACCGGTTTGCGGATCGACGACAAAGGGTCCCAGCGGAGAGTTCGAGAGCACCGTAATTTGTTCGTCCGGCGGCAGTTCGTACGCCTGCGACTGGCCGTTGATCACATAGACTTGCCCGGCGTCTGCGGTCAGCCCGTTGAGCGTTCCGTCGACACCAGCGGCGCCGACGACCAGGTCGTCAAAGTCGTCGCCGTTAAGATTGAGGTTCGGTGAACTGGCAAGTGTGCCAAATTCGTCGGACCCAAGCACACCCCGGATCACGCTATCGGCCTGCGAAAATGTGACATCGGAGCCCTTGGACAACACGTCGAAGAAGACCCGCAGTTCGCCGTGGGCGTCGCGTTCAAATCCTTGGCTGCTGGTGCCGATGACAATCTCCTGGCTCGTTCCTCCCACGACCAGGTCGGTGGTCCCGTCGCCGTCGAAGTCGCCGGCGGTTGCTTGCAGAGGACCGCGAATGGCCCGACCTGGCAGCAGGCGCCGGCTTGGTCGCGGCGGATGACGATTGACGCGTCGGATGTAGTCAATCGTTCGAGCAGGCTGGGATTCGATCGGAACTCTGGCTGACCAAGGTACACAAACAAACCGCCAGATAGCCCGCCGGTTCCCTCGCGGGCGCGGCTGACAGCGAAGTCATCGTAGCCATCGTTGTTGATATCGCCCAGAGCCGAGACTACGTCGCCCAAGGTCGTACCGGTGAATATTGCCTCGCTGTCGAGAACAAGATCGATGATGCCACCGGTGCCGGCTGTGCCACCCATTACCAGAAACGACACACCCAACGGCAGCGAAACGCCATCGCCAAAGGTCACCAGATCGGGTGATGCAAACAGCAGGTCGTCCAGACCGTCGCCGTTCACATCGCCGACATTGGTCGTCGAAAAGCTGGCGGCGGGTGATACGATGCCACCTAGCGGTTTCTGGAGCGTGGCCAAAAGGAGTCCAGGCGATAGGGCGAAGCGCGTGACGAGCGGTGAACCAGTAAGATCGCTGCCGGATCGGATCTCTCCCAAATTAAACCCAGACAGCGTATTTCGCGCCAGCAGAATATCGGCCGACGCGTCGCCGTTCCAATTCAGTACGTGCACCTCGGAGCTAGCGCCCGGCGTGGGAAAGGCAAACGTAATTTCCGATCGGACATTCAAGTCGCGGCTGAATTCGGTGCCGCCCTCCACGACGTGGACCATCGACGCGTCATCCAGAAACACCAGATCGTCGGCGTCGCTGCCGAACACGTTGCCATGACCAAATGCGGCTTTCCCCAAATTCGTGACGATTTGCGCCTGGGTATTAATTTCACTCAGGTCATCGAGTTGGACCGGACCGTAGAGAATGTAGGCAGTCGATTCGCTGGTGATGAGCAAGTCTTCGATCCCGTCACCATTGACATCGCCGATGGAACGCGAATTCGCCAGTCGCTCATTCGCATTTAGTCCCTCCAGGGCAAAAGCGTCGGAAATTCGTGGCTGTGGATCCTCGGCGATGTTGATTCCTGGAAGCTGACTGGGAATGAGCGCAGTTGACAATCGGAGTCGCCAGTGAGAACGGATATCGCTCGACCGGCAGCGTCGCATCCGGATCGCTGGACGTTCCGTCGTTCGTCTCCGCCAGGTGGCCATCGAACAATACCGAGAGTTCGGTGCTTAGCTGTGAAAACAGGCCTAGATCGGCGATACCGTCCGAATTGACGTCTCCGAGTGGTCCGACAGCCAAAGGCGTAAGCAACAAGGAGTCGGCGTCGGCGATGTCGACAAATGGCGAATCAGTCGACTCGAAAACGACGTTCGGCGTTCCGGCTTCCAATCGTTCGGTGAGCTGCGCATTCGAACCACCTACGAACATGCGGATGACCGGATGCACGTTTTCGCCCGGTGGCTCGAGCCGAGCCGTCGTCTCCAGACCGCTGGCGACCAATTCAGAGAGTCCGTCGCCCGTCAGATCGCCCATCGACCGCAAATCTCCGATGCTGCTGACAATCGTCGTGGGGGTTGAGCGTCCGTTGCTCAGGACAAGGGTGCTGGCTGATTCGCCGCTCAGAATGGCGTCGGGCAGCGCGTCGCCATTGACTCGGCCGGCCGTGAAAGGAGTGGTGCCCGTGAAGTCGCCAGCTAACGCGACCGACGCCATACTGACAACATCGGCTTGTCCAAAGAAGACTTCAAAGCTACTGTCCGTCAACACCCCCAAGTCGTTGATTCCATCGCCATCAAAGTCGCCTAGCGGCGTGGCTCGGCTGGCAACATTGGTCAATTCGACGTCCGCATCATCGGGCGAGAGCCCCACGGCGTCAATTTGTACATTGTCAATCGCCCACCCGAAAAACTGATTCTGCCACCCGTCCACTGTGTCGAAGTCGAACTTGATGCGAATCGACTGACCGGCGAATTGGCTGATGTCGAACGTCAAATCGTGCACCAGATTGTCGTCGGGCAGCAGACCGTCTGCTTGATTGGTTGCCAGATCAAAAGTTTCACCATTTACTTCGACCTGCAGTCGTGCGATGTCGACTCCGGTCGCATTCTCGGTTTGCAGCTGGGATTGCAACTTAAGTGTCGCGGTGAGTACGCCGCTTAGGTCGATCAACGGCGTCGTCGCCATGGCGGTTGCGGCTGGCTGTTCCGTGCTGAGCGAATCGTTGACATTGTATTGGTAGTTGCCGTTCCCCATGACCAGCCGGTCGCCAGTCACTTGCCACATCGGGGGCGTACCTTGTCGGTTGGACACCAGTGTAAAGCCGTCGTCGTTGCCGGACGTAAAGTGATACAACGCCAGACTGGATCCCATGAGCCACTGATCAAATGGTCGACCGACGAACAGTCTGGCACCGGAATCGTCCGACACCACTAGATCGTCCCGGCCGTTGGCGTCATCGTCGACATTGCCCACAATAGCTGCCGAGACATTTGTGCCCACGCCACTTATCTTGACAACATTGCCGCCCTCGGCAAACACGTTCGCGACGACGTCGAAAACAGGATTGAATTGTTGTCGGCCAAACACAATGTACACGCCGTCGCTATCCGGCGTTCCCTCGATCGATACGACAATGTCCGACAAACCGTCGCCATCCAGGTCACCGGGCGCGCTGAATTGCGCTCGAGCCCCGCCGATCTCTGATAAAATCGGAGCCGGGAGCTTCAGCAAGACGGAATCCGTCGCTGCGGTCGCACCGGAGCCAAGATCTAACAACGGGTCGTTGCCGAAGATGATCTTCGCGTAGCTGTAGTCCTTGCCTGTCACTGGATCGGGAATGGCGTCGCGCACCGAAAGGATGAAATCGTCCCGCGTGTCGCCGTCAATATCGCCGACTGGAATGACGACGCCCTGGCCGCCGATGTCGAGCCCGTCCAGTTTGATCCGCAATGCGTTGGGGTCGACCGAATATCCAAATCGGTCCGCATCGGGGTCCGTTGGTGCGTGGGTCGCGCTTTCGACCGATACGTCGACTGTGTCGCCCAAGGGCGGTTGGAATTCCAGCTGATAAAGGCGCGAATCGCCCGCTTGCTGCGAGGCGGGACGGACGACGCGGATGAGCACGAATTCCGCCGCACCGTGGAAGACGTCGGCCGGAACGAGCGTCAACTCATTGCCACTGCCCGTGGATTCGGCCATATAGAGCGATACGTCGAATAGACTATTCTCGACGGGCATCACTTGGCCGTCGACAATCGTGACTTCCTGGGCACGCAGCATCTCGGGAGTCAGCACGGCGGTATTCTGTCCGGCAAACTCAAACAGCGATCGCGGTCGTACCAGATACCAATCTTCCTGATCGCCGTCGTGGAAGCTGAGGCCGTCGATCGTCTCGCCGGCGAAAACGCTGCCCAAGTCGGCGGCGAACTGGAAGACATCGTTCGGGCCGGATTCTCCAGCACGGGTAACGAACTCGAAGCGATCCGGTTCGATCGTGCGGTTGCCCGTCAGGAAGTCATTGCTGGGACCGCCGCGGATCGTGTCATCGCCCAATCCTCCCGCGATCAAATCCGATCCATCTCCACCGTCGATCACGTCGTTACCGGCGCCGCCGAACAGTCGATCGTTGCCTGGCCCGCCCTGAATGTTCAGGTTGAACAACACCGCTCCCGCCTCGAAATCGCCTTCCGCTAATCCCCAGGTTTCCTGCAATGGATCGTTGGCGAACATATATCCGGGGTCGGCATGCACCACGTCGTCTCCTTCGCGCGTGTCGATCATCAGTTGTTCGACCCCGGTCGTCGTAAAGAAGTGGTACAGTCGGGAGAACTGCCGCACGGTGCTCGTATCGTCGACGGCTTCAGTGATGAAGCGTTGATTGTTGATGTCCCATATCTGGCTGGTGACTTCGTAGCGACCGAGTACCTGGTTATAGCGCAAAGCCACGACGTCGTTCACCGGCAGGCCGCGTCGATCGAGATCGCCGCCGAGAAACAAGATGCGATCGTCATCCGGACCGCCGTCGAATCGATCGCTATAGGTCGGCAAGAACGTTTGCTGTGTCCCTTTGAGCAATGGCAATCCGTCGGGGATGGTTTGGAAGGTGTCGGCGCCTGCTTCGCCAAACAATAAATCGCTGGCACCGCGATCGTTACCTCCGGTCAATACGTCGTTGCCTGGTCCGCCGAAGATCCAGTCTTCTCCCGGTCCGCCCGATAGAATGTCGTCACCGCGACCACCCAACAGGACATCTCGACGCACGAAGTCTGTAGCGGTTGCCAAATCGGCCCCGACTGGCGTGAGCGAATCGGCCAGATCGAAGTGCAGGTTGTAGATGGTCGGCACAAGATCGGATGACACTCTCAGCAGATAGGTTTGGCCAGCGAGGATGCCCAAGCCGTCCAAGTCGATGCCGGCAATTCCATCGGTTTCGGCAGCAAGCAGTTCGCCTTCCATGGAACCATCGTCCCGTAAAAGTGCAAGGCGCATTCCATCTTCGGCCGCGATGCTGGAGGTGAAAATCCGCGCGCCGGCGGCCGGCGGGTCGGCAAATTTCACGCGGTAGAAGTCGACGTCCTGAGGATTGTCGATCGTCAGCCCCGTCAATACCGTGCTGCGTCCAATCGACTCGCCGCCGGTTGCTTGCGCGAATTCGGCCAATCCTAATTGCGTAGCTGCGGGATCCGAAGTGGACGTGCTAATCGCCAACCGCGCATTCGTTCCCGACGACAGTGTCGCAAACGCCAGCTTTTGGCCATCGACTTCGTTCCCGATAAGCAGCGCGCTAACTCGGTTTGCCAGCCCGACAACCGCTAACGCCCGATTGACGTCTGCCAGCAAATCGCTTGGAGATCGAGCGTCGGCTTCCGAGGCGGGCACTGTCACCAGAGCTGATACTTCGTTATCCACGATAACGCTAAACTGCGCAGCCGCCGTGAGCAGCCCATTAGCCGGCAGGGGACTCCCGGCCGTGATCACCGCCGGACCGCCCACCTCGGCCGCCGTCGCGATGGAGTCGTTTCGCGAGCCGGTATCGGTCTGATCTGGCAAGATCGCTTGACCGGAGAGTATCTGTATGCGGTCATCTCCGTCACCTCCGTCAACCCACACAGTTTTTTGCACCGTGGGTCCAACAGTGACTTGATCGTTGCCCCCTAATGCGTCGATGACGATTGCCAGAAAATCATCTTCGGGCGGCAGCAAACTGCCCAATAGCGTCGGGTCGTTGTCCTGAAAACGCGCATCCAGTGCGGCTGCTCGGGCGAATGGATTGGTGTCGGCCAGCGCATTGAAGTCGACCAGTATTTCGGTCGGATCCCAAATCAGATTGCCATCTTCGTCGACGGCCGTGAAATCCAGGCGAACCTGGGCGTCGAATGTGAAATTGCCGTTGTTGTTCGAGAGGCGAGTAACCAGATGATGTCCCTGCAGCAAGCCCGGCTCCGTGACAAAGTCTACCGAAAAAACGTCGTCGACATTCGATCCACCAACGTACCAAACCTTGTCGATCGTCTTCGCGTACTCCTTCCAACCATCGTCGCCCGCCACACCACCATCGGCGCTATCGAATGTCACGCCATTCTTGGTGAACAGGGTATTTTCGACCGTCGCCCCCATACAGGAAGTCCAACCCGGTACCGGCATACAACTGATCATCTTGAGCCGCACCCAATAGGCGATTCAAACCCGTGTCTTCGAGTTCGATGGCGAGGTCGATTTGAGCCGTTCCGCCACCATCGACGACCGCTTGCAGATCGTACGGAATGCCTTCCGCGGGATCGGCACCCTCAACCAGCGAGACTCGCATCTCGTAGTCGCCGCTGGGCAACGATTCAAGGCTGATCGTCGCAAATTTGGAATCCGAGGTAGCGGCTTCACCGATCAACTGACCGCTGCTATAGAGTTCAAACTTCAGCGATCGAGAGTCGTTCAAGTCTTGCAGCGTAATGACGTCGTCAGCCGTGCCCGTCGAATTCAGCTCGAATTGAAAACGGTCGAGTTGCGCGGCGGCTCCAATCGACGATCCGCTGATACGATCGACGGCCGAGATGTCCCCAATATCGAAGTTTTGCTGGGCGTCGTCGCGTAGCGTACCATCGCTGTCGACAAACACTCCGAACTGGCTGAGTCCGTTACCGACACCCGGGGTTCGGGGATCAAAGGGGACGTCGACGTCCGCATCGGGCTGAAACGACCAGGCGTAGAGCTCGTTTTCGCCCTGTCCGCCGATCAAGTCATCATTGCCTTGCCCCGCGAACAGGATGTCGTGATCGAGGCGACTGCCGTAACCCACTCCCTGATCGCCCCAGAGCCGATCATCGCCGGCAAATCCGTAGATGGTGTCGCTTCCAAAGCCACCGTCAATGCGGTCTCGAGCTACGGTGCCAACTAACAGATCATCTCCGGGACCGCCATCAATCCGCGTGACGAAATCATCGCTCCGGTTGATCAGGCTGCTTAAGTCGAGCGCTTGAGGGCCGCCGATAAACTCGATGACGTCGTTCCCATCAAGACCGGCTACGCGGAATTGCTCCACCAGCGGAATCCCGGCTTCCAGCCACGCAACCTCGAATTGCGCCGTTGAACTCGACCAAAAGCTCTCCGCCGACGGGTGACTCAGGTAGCGGCGTGCCGCTGGCATCGCGTAACTCGTCCGCCGCCGTGCTGGTTCTCAGTCGAATTACGTCGTCGCCCGTAGTTCCCTGCAATAGCAAGATATCAGTCGCATTGTCGTCGGCCGTGACATCGCCAGGCGCATTGGCCTTGTGGCCATCGAGCGTGTCGCCGAATCGCTGATAGTTGGCATTGGAGTCTGCAACCAGAATGTCGATGCCGCTGCCGCCGTAGACGATGTCGACGCCATCCTGACCTTCCAGCCAATCGGAATCGCCCCCACCCCAGAGCGTATCCTCGCCGCCGCCGCCATAGAGCTGATCTTCACCAGCACCGCCCAACAATAGGTCGTTGCTCCCGATCAGCTGCGACGTGAGTTGATCCACGTTGAATGCAGCCGACAAGTTGTGGGCATAATTGGGACCGACGAGCGCATCTCCACTGAGGAAGTCCTTGCCGTCCTCGCCCGATAGGAACTCGTCGCGGAGATTTCCATATAGGAAGTCGTTGCCGCCCCCACCAAAAAGTTGATCGCCGGCGGTCGTCGAGTCGCTGGTGTTGCCGGCAGCCCAAGCGTATAGAGAATCGTTGCCAGCGCCGCCGAACAATCGTTGTCCGTCCGTATCCGCGTCGCCGTACAATTCGTCGGCACCTTCGTCACCGTAGACCTGGTCGACGCCGTCACCGCCATGGGCCACGTCGTTGCCAGCGCCACCTCGCACAACGTCGTCGCCACTGTCGCCAAACAGGTTTGCGTCCGAGCCGGCGCCCCCGTCCAAGTAATCCGTTTGATCGCCGCCGAACAGGCTGTCATTTTGGTCTCCGCCGAATAGCCAATCGGTCCCCTCCTCACCAAATAGCGTGTCCTGGCCGTCCTGCAGCGTGCCGTTGAGACTAAGACCATCCGTGAATTTCGGCACGATGCGGTAGACAAGCTCGCTGTCCGGTATATCGGTCGGGCTTTGAAAAACAAGATTTGGATCACTGGGAGTGGAGAACTTATTGGGGTTTCCCAGGTCGAAATCGGCGGCCCCGGCGACTGCGACACCTCCGAACACGGCATCGTCGCCTTTGCCCGCGTAGATTTGATCGTTCCCATCGTCGCCGGAGAGCAGATCGTCGCCAGCCAGCCCATAAATCGAGTCATCACCAAACCCACCTCGGATGACGTCTTCCCAAAGGTCGCCATAGATGATGTCGTCGCCTGCGCCACCGTCAATCACATGCGTGGCCACGACGTCGCCACCCGCCTCAGTATCGTCGGCGAAGATCGTATCGTTTCCCGAACCGCCGAAGATCGTATCGTTGCCCGCTCCGCCTTGAATCAGGTCATCACCTTCACCACCATCAATGGTGTCGTCGCCCGCTCCGCCGGTGATCGTATCCGCATCCGTTGTGGCATCGACTACGACGCCGATTAATCCCCCGTAGATAACGTCAGTCCCAAGCCCACCGTCAATACGATCGTTGCCGGCGCCTCCGATAATCGTATCGCTGCCGATATCGCCAATGATTTGGTCGTCTCCATCGCCGCCTTCCAGCAGGTCATCGCCGCGATCACCCATCAATTGGTCGTTGCCGTCACCTCCCCGCAAGATGTCGTCCCCCCGATCGCCTTGCAGGTAGTCGTCGCCACTCCCCCCCTCCAGCACGTCTTGGTCGCGACCTCCGAGCAAGACATCGACACCCGCTTGACCGCGCAGTGTGTCGGCGCCGCTGCCTCCGTCCAGCGTGTCATCATCGTCACCACCCTCGAGAAGATCGTCGCCGCGCTCACCCATCAGCGTGTCCGCGCCGGCGCCGCCGAATAGTTGGTCGTTTTCCGAACCGCCAATCAAAAGATCGTCGCCTTCATCGCCGCGCAATAACGCAGCTCCGCCGCCGGCCATCAATTCGTCATTTCCCAAACCGCCGCTCAGCTCGACGGCGATCGTAACCAACGGATCGATCTTGATCGAGTCGTTCCCGGCACCCGCATTACCGACGATCTTCGTGACACCGGAGAAGGGGTCGGTTTGAAAACCATTGGATTCCACGATGACGCTGTTGGCTGCAGGCCCAGGCAGCACAGTGAATTTGTCGTCACCGCCAGTTAATGCCAGGTTCAGCGTTCCCCCAGCCTGCGTCGCTAACACCGGCGGCACGAAGGCATTTGGATCTGGCGGCAATGGTGGTCGATCAATTTCGAAGTCCAGCAGATTGACCCGAGCGATTTCGTATTCATCGTGAATTTGGAAGAACAGCAGATTCACATCCACGAAAGCCACCAGGCCCGCATCGACTTTTCCACTGACGTCGAAGATGTGAATCGGTCCGAGTTGCAAATTCCGCGCTATTTCGCCCGCGCGAATCTTGCCGTCCGTGAGGCCCGTTTCCGGGTCTGGTATATCGTGCAAGTTGAAATTGACATTTGCAAAGACCCCGCCCCGAACACCGGCCGAGGCGATTAAGAGCTCCAGCTTGGCGCCGGCGGTTAAGCTGCCGCCCAACCGCACTTCGGGCACGTCCACGCCATTCTCATTGACATCGGCAATGAAAAAGCCATCGAAGATGTCGAGCGCGTTGCCGGTCTGCTCGAATTTATGGAACCCAGACGTATCCATCCCGAATTCAAAGTCGGCAACGGCATAAATGCGTCCTGCGATCTCCGCGCCGAGAATCGGAATCGGCGGCACTGGGAAAAACTGGCTGTACGAAAAGTCGACCCCTAGCGGAGGTGCGTCGTAGCGGAACAAGTCGGCGTCGCCACCGAGCAACAGCTGAAATGCCTGGCTTGGCTGCGTGAGGAAAGGAAAGCTGAACGAACCTTTCGCGCCTTGGAGATTGTTTACCCATTTACCGGAACTGTTGCCTCCCTTGCTCGGACTGCCAAATTGAGCAAACGGCATGATGGATCGGCGACTGGACGTCCATCTGAAAGTTGCCGCCGTTGTTCGGGTCCAATGCGACACTGCCAGGAATAGTAAACTCGCCCAGATCGATCCACACATCGGGACCGACTTGCGGCAGTCCTACGATTAGGTTGTTCACGTCGATCACGGCTTGAGCGAACTTGGCCACGTCCGCGCGGCCAAACTGTCGGGCCACGTCGACGAGCGTTACCGGGTGTCCGTTCAAATCGGAGAGGACGGGCAACGGTGCCGTCAAAACATCGATGATGGGTTGGATCGGTGCCAGCGTTCGTTGAATCTCGCTGAGGATGTCGCCTGCGAAACCACTGAAGAAATCCCCCAAGTTCATCTGCACGTTTTGAAAATCAACCGTTGGATCACTGCCCAATTGCCAGTCGACAATGAAATCAGTCCGCATCCGCGGAAAGACGGATGAGCCCTCAAAGCTGACGTCCAAGTGCAGGTCGATGTCCGCCCGAAGGTCGGTCGTTGTGTCCACAAAACCGCCGAAACCGGATGCAATCATTTCTGGCAGGCTCAGTCGACCATCTTGGTCAGTCGCACCTGCCGGTTCCTGAAAGTCAACGCGAAAGCTGCCCACCACGCGGCTCGGTAGATCGTCGACCGTCACGCCGCTGTCCGTGAGAGAAACGAGTCCCGATCCATCGGAATTGGCTGGCAACGAGCCTTCCCAATCGGGATCGGATGCGAGTGCGGCGACGATGTCCGCGGCCGTGGTTTGTCCCACGGCGATGTGGAACTCCAGCGTTTTGGTAGCTTCATTGTAGACGACCGTGGGCACCTTCGTGCCGCCCGCGACAATGGCGATCGCCACTCCAGCATGCTGTGGTCCGGCCTTGCGCGATTTGACGGTGAATTCAGCATTGTCGCCATTGGCGGCGGTTGTCGTAATGCGGGCCGTGGGAATGTCCGTGACATTCAGATCCAGGAAGCCAATTTTTCCGGCCGCGCTCAAGCCCGGTACCAGCGCTTCGACAAACAGTTCCAGTCCGCTGTTCTCGGTCGCCACGTAGAAACCGTCGTCGAGACTCACACCAAAGCCTAGTCGAATATCGAATCCAGTTTTCAGTTGGACATTGCTCATGACGTCCAGCGACAGACCCGGCAGCGCCAAGTCGACGCCGATCGGCGCATCGATCAACCCCAGTTCCTGACGAAGATGGACATCGAACTGAACGGTTTCCGAGTCGGGGCTGCTCACCAACACGTCGTTCAAGTCGATGACGTGATTGCCGTCGGCGTCCTGCAATAGCTTGAGTCCTGCTGGCCCAAGCGCCTGGAACAGCGCGTCTTGCACAAACAACGTGGCGGTGTCGCTCAGGTCGTTAATGGTGTCCACGACATCGTCGCGCAGGTTTTCGAGAAAGTCTGCTTGATCCTTGAGGGCATCGCCCACCAGCGGAATCGGAGTGCCCAACACTTGGCCCCGCATTCCGTCGATTAGCAGATTGAACATTCCCTCCCAGCCACCAGCCAGCGCGAACAGATTGCTGCCGATACCGTTATTCAACACGTCATCAAACGCTGCGGAGAAATCAGGCGTCGAGGTAGGAGTCGGAGGTGCACCCAAATCGAGCAAATTCTGCGAGAACTGGAGCGTGCCCAAGGAGATCATCCCGCTCGCCGGAGAGTCAAAATAGAACGGCAATTCGACGAATGCAATTGCGTCGGTCGTGGCCAGACTTGGCACGTTGAGATGAGGAAGAATCGGTTCATTCAGGTATCGGCGGCCGGACCCATCGCCCAAAGAGAAGGCCAGTTCCGCATCGTTGACACCCGTCGTATCTCCGCCGACGCCGGCCTTGCCGTCGACGATGCTCACACCCACAGGCCCGATTGACACGTCGAAGTCAACGTCATTACTGAACGCACCGGCGTGTACTCTCAAGCTCGTGCCCGAACCAGTACCCGTTTCAAAGTCGTACAGAAACGGCCGAATCGACGAGGCACCGTCAAACTCCAGGCCAAACGAGATACCGGCATCCACGCCGGCCGAAAACTGCAGCAGCGCACCACCGCTTGCGTCCACCAAATCACCAAGGCCTCCGATCGACGGAAATCCGGAGAAGTCGACCAAGTCCGTGATGTCGAACGCGATCGGCACATCTTGTCCGACGTTTTCTGTGAACTCCAAGTCGATTCGAATAGCTGGCTGATTGGGAATGGACGTATCCAGGGACAGAGTCACCAGCGGACTGTCGTGGTTTTCATCTCCACCTTCGTCCGGGATTCCCAGCGCATCCTCAATTACCTCTTCGAGCTGTTGTAGATTGCCATCAACGTCGGCCGCCTTTTCGACCGTGTCCAAGACGCTACCAAAGGCGGGACTAAATGCGATGAAGTCCTTCAGGCTGAAATCCACCAGCGGCAATTGCTGGGCCAACTCGGGCTGATCTTCGACCGATTCCATAAACGTGGTGACATCGCGCAGGCCGTCGATGACGTCTTGAAACGACAGATTCTTGAGGTTCGTCAACTGCTGTCCAAAACTGGAAAAATCGAGATCGATGACTGCCGGCTGATTGCTGCCGGCGAGTGTCGTGGTGATATCCGGAATGGTGACGACAAGCGTGCCTTGGTCGGCGGACATGCCACCAATTCCCGAATTGACGGATACCGGCAGATTGAATCTCGCACCGCCCGTTAGATCCGTCGCGACCGAAAAATCGGTGGATGAGCCCATCCCAGCGTCGCCCGACAGGGCAGCGAACAATTGGCTCAGGGGACGCGCGTGACGGGCTGACCACTCGAGTCGACAAGATTTACCGTTGCCAGCAGTCCGCTCGGCCCGCCATCCAGGTCGACCACGCTGCCGTTTTCAATACTGACACCCACGAAACCGAAATTGGCTGACGCATTGAAATCGTCGGCCACGAGCTGTATTCCGCCGGACAGTATCGGTGACTCCAAGAGAATATGCTTGGCCAACGTGTCGCCATGCAGTGCCATGCCTTCGATGACGCCGTCGCCATCATCGTCCACAGCCAATATTCCCAAACTCATTCCGACCAAGGATCCATTGATTCCACGGACCTCGAAGTCGACGGTGGACTCCGACGTGTTGTCCGTCAGGATCAGACTGCTGGACTCTGAATCGATGCTGATCACCAATTCGTTGGGGTCGTAAGCCTGCCCGGCGGCCGTTCGAGCAGCCAACAAAGCCGTACCAATGCGGTCGATCACGTCCTGGACGTTCGCGCTGCCGTCCAGATCGACGGCGAAAGCGGTGCCGTCGCGCAGCGTGATCTCGATGTCGGCCAGACCTAAGTCGCTGCCCGCTTGCGCACCGCTGAAACCCAACTCTTCGCCATGGTCCACGTTAATGGTGGTCACCTCGTTACGGACGGCAACGAGCATGATGCGCTGCTGATCATCCAAGGAAGCCTCGATAAAATCGGACAGGCCAGCGACGGCGAGCGCATCATTAACGTCGCGCAACAAGTCGGCCGCTGTCGCGTTGAACCCGGTATCTTCCGCGGCGACAGTCACCGATGTCGTGTCTGGGACGGCGCTTTCGCTACCGGGTACTGCGCCCAGCGTGACGTCAAAGGTCACGTTGGCCGGCAGCACGCCGTCCTGCAGGGGCAGTGGATTGGCGGCCCGTAGTCCAACCGGAAACATCACGCCTATGCCGGCATTCAAGTCAGACAAGAGCGTGCTGCCGCTCAGTTGGAAGCCGCCGCCCAGCGGCGACAGATCCAGGACGACATTCATCTCCGCCCGCAACGTGGGCAGTAGGCTCAACGTGCCGCTGGTGTTGATGCCGGCAAGCTCCCCCAGGTCGAAGTCGATGTCCAAGTTGGCGTCGACGGACGGCAAGGTAGGTGAAAAGGCGATCTGGAAAGTAAGCTCATCCGCCGCCGCGTCGTAGTTTTCAAGTGTTACAGCCGGCAATCCCGCGGCGAAGTCTTGGATCGTATCGAACAAAACTTGCCCATTATCATCTTTGACAGGCACGTAGGACTCGAATTGCCCGGCAAAGTCCAAGACGTCCTGGAGCGAGCGCGATTGGCCAGTTTCCGAACCGGGGTCCACGGCCAACGGCAAGGCAGCGTCGGCTAACGGACCGGTGCCGAGGTCGTCGAGCCAGCGGCCGATATCCTCCACCGCACCGGCGAGCCCGTTAAAATCAAAGTTGCGAAAATCGTCCAATTGAGCGAATCCAATGGGAACCAATTCGGTTCCCCTGTCGAACAGGCCGCTGGAAAAATCGAGACTGATTCCGGAGAGCGATTGGCTGCCAAATACCGCGGTAACGGGCAGCACAATGGACTGCGCGTCGATTTGGCGGTCGACAGTAATGAGATCGGTGAGAGGAAGCTGAAATACTTCCGCGAGCGTCAACCGGTTGTTCACATCGATGACGGACGCCGACAACGAGGCGTCGATGTTGAAGCTGCCGCCAAGCACATCCACGCCGAACAACCCAACTCGGCCCGAGAACTGCTTGTCTAGCAGATTCTCGTCAATCATCACGCGGGCCGAAGCGTTTTGAATTTCCAAAAACGCCGCGTTTAAGCTGGCGGGCAATTGAGCGAGGTCCAATTCCACCACACCATCGAATTCGAACGTCGTCGTCACGGTAATCAAAGGTGGCTCACTCACCACCAGGTCGTGCGCGGCAGCTTCGGTGCCGACGTCAAGCCTTATCTGCTGGGTACGCGTGGCCGAAATATCCAAGCCGAGTTGGAACTCGCCCGCAACATTCGGTGTATCCGGCACGGCCAATGAGACGACCAGATCGCCGTCGATCAACGGCGCCGCACTTTCCAACAGCTGTCGGATGCTGTCCCGGGTGGGAACGGCTGCGCCTGCGCTTCGGCGAGATAGTCGTCGAGCAATCCGGAAACTGGATCGACAATGGATTGCTGAAAAACATCTTGAATGTCCAGCAACTCCCCCAGCGGTTTTCCGGTACCCGGCAGGATGACATTAAAATCTCCGGTTTGACCTAGCATCCCGCCAAATTGTGCGACGGAAGACAGGCCGTCTCTAAGCGCGACAACTGACTCGCGATTGAGCTGTGTGATGTCCGTAAACTCGGTAGTTTGTATGACCAAGCCAGCAGGATTGAACGGAGAGTTATCGACGATTTGCAATAACGGATCACCGGACAGCAGTGTCCCGGGCACACTCAACGATACGGGCAGCGAGGCGTCAAGGCTGCCGCGCGTTGTTTGCACGACTTGCGACGATAACCCCGCGGCGCCGACCCCCAATTCGTTCGTGGTAAGCACGCCGTCGGGACCATGGTCGACGACCGAGGTAACGCCCGCCGTCAGCGAGAGCGCACCGCCCTCAACGTTCAACCCGAGCAGCCCATATTCCAGAGAACTCTGGATTGGACCCTGGGCGATCGTATTGGAGTCGAACCCGAGTACATCGCCGCCCATTAACTGAAGTGAGTGAATTCCGCCGTCCGATGCCACGAATGCCAAGTTGCTGCCGCGCTCCTCCACGGTCACGCCATTGGCCCAAGGAGTCCCCGATAATGCGGCGGACAGACGACTGTTCATTTGCGCGGCCAAGTTTGACGTCGAACCGACATTGCCCGCCGCTGGTACCGTCCAGCTAATTGAATCCTGGCCGTTGACGACGAGTCGCAGTTCGACGTCCGCCGCCAGCGTTCCCGCCGGGGGAGCAGGTGACGACGCGACGAGTTCCGCCGTTTCGTCAACGGCCGCCGACATATCGAGCTGGTGGATTTCGGCAAAAAACGCGTCGCTCTCGTCCACGCCGAAGGAGAAGTCAAAGTTGAGCGTGTAATCGGCGCTACCCGTGGCGGCAGCATCGTTGGTGATGGACAGGCCCAGCGCGTCGCCAGTCACTCCGAATGTTGTCGTAAATGCGACGTCTTCTCGCGTAGCGCGAAGGACGACATCGAAAGCAAGTCGCTCGCCCGCGAAGCCACCGTCGGCCGAGACGACCTCAAAATCGTAGACACCGACAATTCCGTCGCGGAGATCGTCGTTGAGGAAATTGACGATGTCTACGTCGTCTACGTCGGTCTGAGTATCAAGTGGTGTGAGGAGCGCAGCCAGCGGCTGGATGAACCCAAGTCGAACGGCGGCTGCCGGATCGACATTCGCGCCGATCGACTGGTCGATGATCGCCAACGGAGTCGACAATTGACCGTGATGGGCAAGCGTGTCGAGCCAGCCGGCCAGATCGTTGTCGCTGCCAACTGCGTCTAATCCAGACAACAAGTTGTCACGGTCAGCGGTGGTAAGCGGCATTCCGTTGAGAACGAGCCGCGGCTCAAGCGCTTCAAATGATAGCCCGCGCGGAAGAGCACCGCGAGACTTGTCGCTTGCGGGCTTGCGACCAGGACGTCGAAGGCAACGATGGTCTCGCACGAGAGCCTCCCTCGAGCACGTTTTGACAGAAGAAATCTATGCACGTCGGACCACAAACAACTGCGGCAACGCGCTTGCTACTCCATAAACTTTTTCTCAATGGACGAATCCGCAAACGCCCACTTCTGATGAACACCGCGCGACTATTCTCGCGATCGAGCATCGAGCTGACGAACAAACCGCAGCCCTTGCGTCGACCAAGGGCAACTCCCCCGCCAAGTGGAACTCAGAACCACTCAGGTGCGGTCTCACGCTCCGGCGATTGTAACGCGCTGCGCGAATTCCGGAACTCTTTTCTTTTCAAATTTCACCCGTTTCACCGATTATTAATCGAAGAAGACCCCCGGGTTTGTCGGGGGACTGGCAGCGTATGACAGTTCCGTAGAGAAAAAGAGGTCTCCCACTCGTGAACCGCTCAAGGCTCACCGAGAAGGAGACCAAGATTTCAGCAGCCTAAATCACACCCGATGGGAGTGCAAGTATCACGTCGTTTTCATCCCGAAATGCCGCCGTAAAGTGCTGTACAGACAGGTGCGAGAGCATCTGGGCAAGCTGTTCCACGAGTTGGCTAGCCAGCGCGAGAGCAAGATCCTGGAGGGGCATCTGTGCGTGGACCACGTCCACATGTTGATCCGGATTCCGCCCAAGCATTCGGTTTCGCATGTGGTGGGTTACGTGAAGGGCAAGAGCGCGATCCGCGTCGCCAGGGACTTTATGGGGCGGCATCGGAGCTTCAAGGGATACCACTTCTGGGCACGTGGCTACTTCGTGTCGACGGTGGGAATCGATGAAGTCGTAATCCGCGAGTACATTCGGAATCAGGAACAGAACGACCGCAAGAGTGACCAGAATCGGTTGTTCTGATACACCAGTAACCTAACCAACCAAGCTGTCCGCTTTGAGCGGTTCACGATGGAAGCCTCCGGCTGTGCCGGAGGTGACTCGCTTCTATTGGCCGCAGCCGTGGGCTGCTGCAAAAAGCCGTATTACTTCCGGAGTGTCATCAACTCTCAAGCGCGTGAGATTCTTTATCACTCCAAAGTTTTAGACACATCAATGTCAAAACGGAACCCATCCTCAAATAGCTAAGCAAACTGCAGGCGAAGTCGCTGTTATTAATTGGCCGTTGACTTCGCCTGCAGTGCAAGCCGGACAGTGGTCATGATCAGCATCACACCGCAAGGGGCGCGCGCCTCCCCCTGAAACACCAACCACGACTCCTCCAAGCTCCTCCTCAACTGACTGATCCTCCCGGCACTCACTCCATACTTCTTCGCTACCTCGCTGGTCGAAAATCCCAACGCCAGATCCTTGGCAATCTGCTTCATGCGCTGTGACAGACTGCCAAACCAAGTGCCTACATCTAACTTGGCAGCGACTTGATCCAGCACTGACGCCCTCTTATCCTCAACCAGCTTGTCAATCCATTCACCATTCCGCCGCACGAGTCGGCTTCCATTACTAATCTGAGCATACCGGCTTAGCGGATCTTTGCTGTTCATCCTGCCCACAGCGCGGCGGCCCCGTTTAATCTGCCGCGAGGCATACCAAGCCAGACTGGATGGATTGGCTGCTTCAGTGCGTCCCTGCTCATGCAGTCGAACATAGGCCAACAGACAATGGGCAACGGGATCGGCAGTCGCGTCTTCTTGGGACTCGGGATCGAGGTGGCAGAATGCGAGACGGAGTTTTTGTTGGATCTGGGGGAGCATGGTGAGGAAGGTGTGTTGCCAATCGGTTGAGGGTTGATTGTTGACTACTTTGGTTTGAATCATGGGACGATCTCCTAGGGTTGAGACCGCCCCACGACCGGGGCGGTCTTGAGGGAAAAACACGAGCCGCCCGGAATGGGCGAAGAGGTGGATTCGATGGGCTGCAGCTAGAGCCAAACGAAAAAACCCAGTCATCGGATCGAGTCCAACGACTGGGCAAGCGAAGTAATCAGCAGTTACTCACTGACCGCAGCGTGGGCTGGAGCACCTGGTAGTGATGGTGCAGAAGCGATGCGGATTTAGCTGGAGGCTCGTGACTATGTGAGCGAATGTACCTCCCATTTATCGGACGTTGGCAACCTGACGAGCTCAATGCCCAGGTCGATGTGTCCTTACGCACTTAGGCCACCTGCCTTGGTGACGCATGCCACGCCCACCTACTGCTCGAAGGGTGTAGCCGAAGCTGGCGTTCGTAGCAACGATGATGTTGTCATCGAAGTGATTGCGCAACTGCAGAGGTCGCCGCCACGAATGGCACTTAGATTTCTGTAAGCTCTTTCGCACCAAGGATTAAGCATCGCTATCGCAGCATCGCTTTCGGCAATACGGACATCGCCAGAAAAGGCCTCCGTTGCTCAGATGGTTTTGTCAAAAGAACTCATCGGCGGCAAGGAGGCCTCGGGGACCTGCGGAAATCTACGTTACGGGATGCGGCCTGGTTATGCCTAAGAAATGGTTTGTAACGGCGATTACAGGAACGTTATCCATACCTATTGCGGGTGCGTTCGTCGTTAGCGAGAAGCAGTTGTGTCTAGGAATTGGATCACGATGGCAACTAGCTTGTCGCTTGATCGATGAATGGATTGTTGCCGGAATGATCGGGCGCTGGCTGCTGAATAACCGGCGAGCGCATCAGGAAGTAGGCGGACAAACTGGTCGTGGGGAGGACCAAGGCTGCTCATTGGCATATCCAAACGCGGTCTGAACTATAGTTTTGATCGGAATACAATTGTCGAGCCGCCGGTGCTGCCGCTATTGAATGTTAAAGTTTACGTATCCCGCACCTTCGTGCTTTATATCGAAACTGTGCTCGAAAGTTTTTGTTGCCGTCGATTCCCAGAGATAATTGATGTCTCAGGAACGAATCGCCAAGTTGCGGACACGGATGCGATGCAAACGTTGAACCCACGGGTTGGAGGCTGGTTCTTCGGCGCGTTATGGGTCCTGTCGCTGTTGCCGACCACACCCGCGGTGTTGGGCGACGGCTGGCAAAACGACATCCAGTTCGCGTCATGCGAATGCAGCGCTCTAGATAGCAACTGCTGCTCTTGTTATGGCCCCAATGAATGCTCCATGCCTGCCCCGAGCAACGAAGGTTACTGCTTCAGTTGCCCGCTTTCGGACGAATTCTCTTGTCGCATGTCGGCAATGGCGAAGTCTATGCAGGCGCAAGGTATCACCTACGCGCCGGGGGTAACGCAGTTCTACCAAGGCGTCACCAGTGGCGGTGCGGAACAGGAGTTCGATTATGGCGGCAAGGTTGACCAATTCCTCATCTTAGACAGCAGCAAACTAGGACTGTGGCAAGGCATGACGATGACCATGCACGCCGAGACGAGGTTTGGCGAAGACGTAAATTTCGACGCCGTCGGCTTCGCGCCGGCCAACGTCGCGATGCTTTATCCCAAGGAGGGAGAACACGATACGGCAATTACGGGCCTCACCTTTGCGCAAGCGCTCAATGAAAACGTTCAAGTGACGTTCGGCAAGTTCAACTCGCTTGATCTGTTTTACAGCCTCTACCCCGAAACCGGTCGTGGCATCAACGGTTTTATGAACGCCTCAATGGTGATCCCGATATCGGTGGCTCGCGTCGTGCCGTTATCGTTTATGGGCGCCGGTGCGATGACATATCACGGCAAGCAGCCCCAAGGTGGGATACTAGTATACGACACGCAAAACTGCGCCACGACGAGCGGCTTTGACAACCTGTTCGACAACGGCGCCAACATAATGGGATTCTGGAGATTCTTCACGGATGTTGGAGGTCTGCCGGGATCGCATTTCTTCGGCGGCATCTGGTCGACCGGCGATTTCGTAGCATTCGACCCCACGGGCTTTGTGATCGTTCCGGACGAGGGAATCGTGGCGGTCCCACATGGGGCCGCCTATACGCTGCTCTATATTCTCGAACAAACGCTTTGGATGGACTGTTGTCAAAAGGAACGCAACATCACCTTGCTGAGCCAGTGGGGGCTAGCCAATCAAGAGACCAGCCCCATCGGTTGGTCGACCAACGTCGCCATCCAGGCACAAGGCTTCAATGCCGCGCGACCACAAGACTCCATGGGTGTTGGTTACTTTCACACCGGCATTAGCAACGACCTCCAAAACCTTTTCAGCGGTGTGCTGAAACTGCAGGACGTGAACGGGGTTGAGCTGTATTACAACGCCGCCATTGCTCGCTGTTTTCAGTTATCCACCGACCTGCAGGTGATCGAGCCGGCTGATGCACGTAATGACACGGCTATCGTGTTCGGGCTGCGTGGTACGGTCGGAATGTAGAAATTGATCCGTCACCGCTCGGGCCATCGAATATGCGCTACTGCGATGGTTGTCTGCTTTCGTTCCGTCGCGTCGCGTCGCTGGTTGTCTGGGGCTGGATGCTGATTTCGATCCAATGTGGTGCGGCACGCGACCTGTTTGACTCACCGCAGGAAGATCTGCAATTCGAAGCGGTTGGCGATCATTTCATCGCCATCGACGATCGCGGCGCTGCAAGTCCGCTAGACGGTGAGTTGCGGTGGGAATCACGCGAATCGCGCCTCGTCCGCCGGGGCAGCAACGAACGGCTAATCGATCGTGTAACCGACCCCACTGCTTGGCTCATGGACCTGCGACTGCGCCAGGAGTGGAACTGGCCGGTGGAATCGTCATACAAAGGGATGCGTGACTCACGAGCAATTCCTCCAAACAGAGATGACAAAGTGGAGGATGAAGCGTATCCCCAATCTACCGGCTCAGAAGAGGGAGTTCAAGCAAATTCCAAACCGCGATTCATTGGATTGACCTAGCCGCCGAAACGAAGATGGGATGCGGAACGAGCAGATCGTGTACGGCTTAAATCATGGCTGACGGGCAACGGCCCATCTGTGATCGTATCGCCCTGGGCAGATGGCTATAGCCTGAGACGTTAATCGTCGAGGTAGCAGGGCCGAATTGGGTTTACGCTTCGATGCTCACCGGCCGTTCGATCGTCGATCGTACCGCACAATCGCTCCCTCATTGCCGGTGGGATCGAACTGCGTTTAGTCCACTATCCCTCGTGGCACATGTGGGCATGCCATTTGGCACGACGAGTCAGTGCTGAATGTTGGTTCGACCTTATGCACGAATCAGTCCTTCAACATCGCACCGACTATGTACGAGATTGTTGGTATCAAGCAGCCCAAAACTGTGATGGTTTCGAGCAGGCCGAGGACGAAGGAACGACGATTCCTTGGCCACTCTACGTGCATGCGACGGCGCCGAGCGCAACAATAAAAATGCCTTGGAATTGCCGCGCGGCTCACAACCGAGACTGCATCATTGAATGCCCATTGCGGCTTTCTTCATACCCTCTTCCAACTTCTTCTTTTCCTCCGGCGAAAGCTGCGGACGGTCGATCTTGATTGTTAGCTTGTTGAACTTTGCCGTCAGCGGGAATGGCGGCAGATAGTCGGCATCGTTCACACCGGTGATCGTGTCGGAGCCGATGTCGAAGCTTTCGTCCCACTGCAGGATGATGGGGATGGTTTTCTCCATCCGCTTCGTGTCGACCACCTTGCCGTCCACCTTCAGGGTGCCGATGCCGCCCTTGCCGATGCCAGAGAAGTTGTTGTACGCCATCGTGCCAGTGCCGAGTCCGTCATACTTAAAGTCGAATTCCACGGTGTGTTGACCAGGCGCGAGCGCCTCCGGCGCTTCCCACTTGATCCACTCCAGGTCGAGCAGGTTCCAGCAGAACACCGGCTTGCCCTTCAGCAGGTAGAAACCCCAGCCCGCGAAACGCCCACCGGAAGTCGCGATCATGCCCTCGGCACCGCCTTGCGGCACGGTGATGTCCGCCGTAAGGCTATAGGACGTATCGAGCAGGTACGGCGCATCGCCCTGCGGAACGCCGGTCATCGGCCGCGTATAGACCAACTCTGTGAGGCCGGCGGTGAGGCTCGGACGTGGCGCGGCGACTCTGGCTCCCACCGACGCGTCCAGCGGGAAGACGTGGTACTTCTTGGCCTCTTCGACGAACAACTTCCGCATCTCCTTGACCTTGTCCGGATGCTGTGCGGCGATGTCCTCGGACTGGTTGAAGTTCTTGGTCAGATCATAGAGCTGGAATACCTGGTTGTTGAGCGGGTCCGGGTTGGCGGGACTGAACGCGTCCCACGGCACGCGGTCGGGCTTGGTGCTCAACAGCCAGCCGTCGTCATAGAGCGCCCATTGGCCCATCATTTCGAAATATTGGATCTTGTGCCGGGAGGGCACCTTGGCGTTCTTTGCGTCGAACGTGTAGGCGAAGCTCGTGCCCTCGATGGGCTTCTGCTTGATGCCGTCCACGTATTTGGGCGCGGGGATGCCAGTGACTTCGAGCAGCGTCGGCACGACGTCGATATCGTGGATAAACTGCTCGCGCAGGCCTCCCTTGTCTTTGATGCGCGCCGGCCAGGAGATGACCATGTTCTGGTTAATGCCGCCGAGGCGGGAGGCGTTCTGCTTGAACCAGTCGAACGGGGTGTCGAACGCCCACGACCAGCCCGCTGACATGTGGTTGTATGCGAATTCGGTGCCCCAGGCATCGTAGAACTTCATCTGCACATCCACCGGCGGGTGGACGCCGTTGAAGAACGCGACCTCGCTATACGTGCCTTCCGGTGCACCTTCGGCACTGGTGCCGTTATCGCCGTTCTGGTAGATAATCAGCGTGTTGTCGAGCTTGCCCAGGTCCTCGAATGCCTGAATCACCCGGCCGATCTCGTAGTCGTTGTAAGCCACGTAGGCGGCGAACACCTCGACCTGCCGGATGAAGAGCTTCTTCGCGTCGGGCGTGAGCTTGTCCCACGGTGTGAGGATGTCGTTCGGCCAAGGCGCCAATTTTTCGTCCTGTGGAATTACGCCGAGCTTCTTTTGATTCGCAAAGATGCGCTCGCGCAACTTTTCGTAGCCATCGTCGAACAAGTGCATCGCGTGAATCTTATCCACCCATTCCTTTAGCGGGTGGTGCGGCGCGTGCGAGGCGCCGGGCACGTAATAGAGAAAGATCGGCTGCTTGGGAGCGGTCTGATGGATCCGGTACATCCAGTCGATGGCATCGTCGGCCATCGCGGTGACCAGGTTCCAAGAGGGCTCCTTCCCGGTGACCGGCCAGATCTTCGCCTTTGGATCCGATCGATCCATCTTCAAGGTGCCCTCGTGACCGATCCACGGGTAGATCTGTGTCGTGTTGCGGAAGAGGTTCGGTCCCCACTGGTTCGCATCGCCGCCGACGAAGCCGTAGAAGTAGTCGAAGCCCATGCCAGTTGGCCACTGGGTGAACGGTCCGGCCTGGCTGGCCTCGTACGTCGGCGTGTTATGGTCCTTGCCGAACCAGCTCGTCGCATAACCGTTGTCGCGCAGAATGCGGCCGATCGTCGCGTTGTCTACGCCGATGACGCTGTCGTAGCCGGGGAAGCCGGTGGCCTGCTCGGCAATCACGCCGAAGCCGACAGAGTGATGGTTGCGGCCGGTGATGATTGCGGCGCGCGTCGGCGAGCACAGAGATGTGGAGCATATCCGGTTGTAGCGTAGCCCCGCGTTTGCGATGCGGTCCATGCTTGGTGTCGGGATGACGCCGCCGAACGTGCTCGGTATTCCGAAGCCGGCATCGTCGGTCATGATCAGCAAGATATTGGGCGAGTCCTTCGGCGGCACTACAGTCGGTGGCCACCAGGGCTTGGACTGCAGCGCGTCGTTCTTGATCACGCCGCCGAATTTCGGTGCGGGTGCGGGCAGTTGGTTACCCGGGATCGTGGTCGTTGCACTCGGTGAACCGGGCACACCAGTAGTTTGCACGGCACTCCCCACCTTGGCCGGGACTTCAGACTCTTGCCCTTCACTTGGCTGGCCAGTGGTTTGCTGGGCGCACCCCAGCATTGAAAACTGAACAACCGCCGCTGCCATGATAAGCACCAGCGTGTTCGCAATGGGTGGGGACTTGAAATCAAGGTGAGTCATCGTTGTCCTCTTCGAGTAACGCGCGACTTCATGATTCAGCTCTGAATGAGCCCGCAAAAGATTCAACCAAGCCGCTTCATGTTACAGAGAATTCTGCTGGTCGTGAGCCGCAATACGCACTAGAAAGGCCGCTGCATAAAGCCAAGTGTGGCGAAAAGCTTTGGGAGAATGTACTCCCCCGCCGAGAAACTCAGGCCGTTGTCGGCGTGTAGCGAGCCCATAGGAGATACATGTTACAACCTCCACGATGGTTCGCAAGTCTCTTCTGCCGGATTCGAATACGGGCGGCACCGACTACACAGACCGCACCCCACCCGCCATGTGTCATTTGGAGGCGCGCCATATGCAGCATCGGATTAGTACTATTGGAAGGGTTAAGGGGGTGTTAGTGCCACGGCTTGGCGCGGTATGCAACGTTCGCGGATATCGCGAGTCTCATACAATGAGTTCCATCTACTCGTTATCACTTGGCACGCACGGCTTCATAGCCGACCGTTTTAGATACGGTAGCGGATCTCTCGAAATCGGCTGCTCTCAGCAAGCGTCGAGGCCGTCCGTGGACCGCTTACTACCTTGCACTCCCACAACTGCACCAGGAGGGCGTGATTGTGCCAAGAAGCTGCGGCCTTACATCCCGGTCCTAAACAGCGATGTGATGGTAAAAAACAGCGTGCCCGTCACCAGCAGGAAGAACGATTCTGGCGGTAGTCCGAAACGATAAGACCTTGGACTGGACCATGCCATGTAGGATCTGGGGAATTCTAATCAACCGGGTATACCGCCAGGGAAAGGCCGCTGTGTGCACAGGCATGAGAGGGATGCAATGTCTGGGTTGGCTTGCTTGGAACATTTTCCGACAGATCCTGCGACTGAGTGATTCAATCTTCGGGTCGGTCGCGAATGTCCCAGATGCGTACATCCGGCGAGCCCTTGATGGTGGTTGTATAGCCCACTGCCAAACGCCGACCATCGGCCGACAGGCTTACCCCACAGATCTGATCAGCGGACGAATCCGATCTTAGTGTTGCGGTCCGGTCGAAAACGCCATAGCTTCGAGCGTGTTGAACAGACCACATTCGAACGGTTCCGTCATCGGCGGAAGAGATCAGCGTTCGACCATCGGGCGAAATGGCGATATCGCGCAATGCTTGTCCATGCCCAATAAGCACCGCACGTAGACTCCCAGTCGCGGTGTCCCACAATCGAATAACGCCATCTTGGTGCCCGGTCGCCAGTGTTAAATCATCCGGGCTGAAGGCGATACAGCAAGTATCTACTTTGCAGTCGAGCTCACGTTCGGGCCACAAGTCTGGACCGGAACAGATGAATACTCGTCCGAGCACCCCTCCAAACGCAAGCTGCACGCCCTTGTGGGCAAACGCGACGGCCCGACCCTCGGCGTCCAAGGACCGTCGTATGACCTCTTTGCCGCTTTCGGCATTGCAAATCTGCAAGCTCTGCTCGCCAATAATAGCAACCAGGCGGCCATTCGGCGAAAACGCAACATCTCTTGGTAAGCTCGCCGGTGAAATCGCGCATTTTCGCTTGCCCGTCCGGTCATAGATACGAAGTCGCTCCCCAAACGCCGGACTCAGGCAGACTGCGAACCGATCGCCCGTAGGTGACCAGGCTGAAACGGCAGGTAGCGCCGCTTTTTTGCCTGACCAACTTAGGACGTGACCGTTCAAGCTGTTCACCACGCCGAAGCCAGTAACGCAGGTATAAAGTAGTAGGTCTCCATCGGGAGATAATTGAATGCTGTAGGCGGGCGATTCGTCGACGTCAAACGCGCGAGTATTCGTATCTGTGAGCTTCCACACTCTCACCAACCCGTCCGTTCCGCAGGTGGCTAGCTGGTCGGATGACACAAATCGCACGGCCGAAACCTCACCTCGATGCGACTTGAAAACCCTGGGCCGACTGCGGATGGAAATGCGTCCTTCCCGCTTCACCACTTTGTAGCATTCGACGATGCCGTTATCGTACGCTATTGCGATGGACGCTCCGTCGGGTGCGACGGCCAGATCATTTAGATTTCCACGTGCCTGGGGGGTAGCTCCCACGACACGTCCCGACTCGCATTCGAAAAGTTCGGCCTTTGAAGGATACCGCTCCCCGGCCAGGACATAATTCCCGCCGGGCCACGACCGAGCGACGGTAATGTGTCCCGAAACTCCCTCTTGCGAGCCGTCGAACTCTCGCTGGACGTTGGTTAGATCATCACGCCAAAGCTGGGCAGTTCCGACGTAATCTGAAGCGGATAGGGGTTTTCGATTGGGCAGCAGTAATAAATGTTCTTTAGCCAGGAACTCCAGCGATTCGACTCGCGCCGCACACGCGCACGGCCCAACAATTCTCCCTCACGCGATATCAGAAAGACGTTGTGGTACCGTGATCCAGCAGCGACACATGCGCCGTCGGGTCGAAACGCGAGTGATTCAATATGGTGCTCGCCGTGAAAGATCTCCTGAACTCGATCTCCCGCCACGAGGTCGCACAAGAAGACTGTGTTGGACCCCGCGGCGATGTAGCGGCCGTCTGGCGAGACGGCTAACGAATAGAGCGGCTGGAGTCCTAGCTTCAGACTCTTTAACAGCGATTGTGACTGTAGATCCCAAATGCGAAGCGTACCGTCGTCCCCCACACTCGCCAGTCGCTGACGGTCGGGGAATACGGCGATTTCATTCACGGAGCCTTCATGACCGACGAATTCATATGCTGCGGGTGGACGCACGAGCGATTGCAACAGGCGGTACTCCCATCCGCGGCGGTCTGCCTCCCCATCCTGGCGATGATAGCGATCGAGCATTGGCTGCGCCTCATCGAACCAGCCTTTTCCAAAGTTCTGGAAGGCAACGGTCATATCTGCCGTGTAGAGCAGGTCGGATACTTTTTCGAGCGCAGAGGCCGTTTTTATCTCGGAACGCTTTACGACGACCATGCCCACGGCGAGAAACGCGGTCAGCAACACGAACACAATCGCCGCGGCACGCACCAACGTCTGATGCCGCCGAGACCACTTCGCCAAGCGGTTCGCGAGCGTCGGTGGTTTCGCTTGGATGGGACGATGTTCGAGGAAGGCCCGCAGGTCGTCGGCCAAACTCTGGGCAGACTGGTACCTCTCGTCTGGCAATTTAGCCATTGCTTTGCCGACGATCGTCTCCAACTCCGCTGGGATGCGGCGATCGACCTTTCGTAGCGGGAGCGGCTCATCGCAGGCAATCTGCCTCAAGAGGTCGGCGCGATCGGTTTCGCCGAATGCTGGCTCGAGAGCCAGTAGCTCATAGAGTGTCGCTCCGAGCGAATAGATGTCGGCCCGATGGTCGACGATCCCGCGTTTTGCCAGGGCTTGCTCCGGCGCCATGTAGCGGAGCGTGCCAATGACGTCTCCGGTCATCGTCATGCCGGCGTCGGCCTCAATGCGGGCCAAACCGAAATCGGTGATGTAGAGCTGGCCCTCAGCATCGAGCATCAGGTTGCCCGGCTTGATGTCGCGGTGCAACACGCCCTGGTCGTGGGCGTGCTGAAGGGCTTCGGCCGCTTGGATACCAAGACGAGCGGCGGACCGATAGCGATCCGAGCTGCGTCGCGACTCGGCCACCGTGCTGATCCGAGCTTGCACTTCGGCCTTCGTGGAGCGTGGATGAGTGACCGATGAGTCGATCGTCAGCACATCATCCGTGTTCGCTTTCGCCAGCTCATCCCTTTGGCGCACCGTTCGCGACTCCGAGATCACATCGGCAAGCGTTTGACCGCGAATGAGCTGCATCGCGTAAAAGTGCACACCCCGTTCTTCACCGACCGAATAGATCGAAACAATATTGGGGTGGTCGAGCGCCGCCGCGGCGCGCACTTCGTTGCGAAACCGCTGCAGGGACTTTTCATCGGCCAATGTTGCGAACGGCAGCACTTTCAAGGCGACGCGCCGACCCATCGAGAGCTGCTCGGCTTCGAAGACCGTGCCCATCCCGCCACGGCCCAGCTCGCGAATGATTTGAAAGCTGCCCAGTTGCTGAGGGGGCGGCGTTTGTGAACGGCCGTTGGCGGGAGCTGACCTTACTGCCAATTCCGGTGGTGCTTCTCCCATCCGGACGAGCATCTCCACGGCCGGCAGCAATTGGCGCAATTGCTGGGCATACTTCGGATGGGCGGCAATCAATTGTTCCACGTCGAGCGGCTCGCCCGCCTGAATCTGCGAGGCGGCCGCTTCGATCAGTTGCTCAAGTGCCGGATCAAGTGGTTGCGAGTCAACGAACGATCCAACCGGGAGAGAAGTGAGCAGCGACTTCATACTCTAAAAACCCCCTAGATCGTCGCCCAACAGCCGCCGCAGCCGCTGCAGGGCCCGCAAGTGACGAGAAGTAACTGCAGTCTGACTGATGCCCAACACGTCTGCAATCTCCGCGACGCCCAATTGCTCCAAATACCGCAGCACCAAGATCTCGCGATCGTGCGGTTGAAGCAACTGCAGGGCGGCCTTCATGCGGACCTGCATCTCGGCCAGCATCGCCCGGCGCAGGGTTGAAGCTGCTAGTGACCAGGCAGTCGGCCAACTCATGGACCGATGCGTCATTCACGTGCAGTGTCCCATGTTCTTCTTTGAGGACACTGCGTTGTTCAGCCCCAATGTGGGTCCGGTACATGTCCACCAGCCGGTCCCAGGCGATTCGCCGCAACCAGGGATAGAACGAGAGTTGCGGGTCGGCGAAATACTCCGGTAGCCGGGCAAAAGCATTATTGAGCGCGTCTTGGACGACGTCCGAGGCATCGATGCGGGCGGTGAGCCGGGGGTCGAGCCGGATGGCGATCATCCGCCGCAGCCGGCCGCGGTAGCGCCCCAACAGCTCGGCCCGGGCCTGTGGGTCACCCACGCTGGCTCGGTGCAGCAGCGAGTCGGATTCGGAAACGTCGGAATTCCCCATCGCGCAGTCTCCCCTATTTACTGCGCCGTAGCCGCGGCGGATTGGTCACCGAAAATCTTTCGCCGGGGCTAATTTTACACCGCTGGCCGGGGCTAAATGGGGCCACGAGAGGTCAAAGTGAAGATTTTTGCCAGAATTCCAGTGATCGGTTCAGGAGCTGGGGACGGCTAACTAATTGAAGGGCAATATTTACCGAGCCGCAAAGGCTGAGGAACCTCCATGACAAGATTTCCTGCCCGCCACGATGTCGGTCTTCGCTCGCAACAAGCGGGGTCGATCCACGGGCTTGGTGGCCGCTGGGGTGGAGCGTCCGGCGGGCTCCTTTCGCGGCGAGAGCCGTGTTACGAGTGCGCGACAGCCTCACCCCGGCTGCCGCTGGGCCCAGAAGTCGCACCGAATGCGAATACATCGAACTTACCGGTTTGTCACCAGTACGCGAGATTCTTCTCGGCCCACCTAGGATTAACCCAAATCAGAGAATTGATATGAAGCTCTCAACAGTCACGCTTGTTGACTTGTTAATGGGTGTGCTGCCTGGCGCTGCCGACTTACAGGCCAGCATCTACGTTCCGCCCGGTCTTAGCCCCGGTGACACCTACCACTTGGTTTTCGTTACCGAAGGGTATACCAACGCTACTAGCTCCGATATCGATTATTACAATGCCTTCGTCCAGAGTGAGGCGGCGAGGAACCCATCACTGACCGGTACTGAAATGGGAGTAACGTGGCGGGTGATCGCCTCGACCTCCGCCATCGACGCTCGTGATAATGCACACGTTGAGGCACCGGTTTATTTATTGAATGGAACCAAGGTCGCAGATGATCATGCTGATTTTTGGGATGGCTTTCTTGACGCACCCGTGATCGTCGATCAATTCGTCGATACTTGGCCCGCTGAGTCTGGACCGGAACGGGCTTCGATGGTCGCAGGACAGTTGGGAACACCTTAGGAACAGCAACGGCCGTCGTATGGTTTCAACAGGCAACCCTGGCCCGAGCTTGGGTGAAGCGATGGCTTGAATGAATCACTGTATTTTAGATCCCTGTACGCATTGAGCCAAGAATTGGCCGTGCCTCCACACGTGGAAGGCCAGGTGCCGGAGCCACTGTCCGACCGTCGTCTGGCTGGGTCTCGCCAGCGCGGTCGGCACAGCGGCTTGCGTGCGACGCCGCACGAAAGCAACGAACATGTGCTGCCATCTTGCAGCGGTCGGATCGCTGGCGTTCTTTGCTGCTTGCCCCAGGGCCGATGCCTCAATCCAGGACAGTAATGATTTCTCGTTAGCGAGTTACTAATCCCCCGATCATATGAATATCACGACGGATTCGTTAACAGGTTTAGACTGGCTCGACCCCACGACGACTTTGGGCAAATCTTTTAATCAGATGTCGGCTCTGTTGGGTGTTGGTGAACGTCGACGATCTCCGCTACGCGACTCTTTCAGAGAGTCAACGTGCTCTTGGACCACATGGGCATCCAACGGCGCCCTGCGAGGCTCGACGGGGTTAGTCGGCGTCGTGGCCGCATCTTTATACGCGGACGCGATCTCTCATTCTGGAGAGACTTATCACGATTACTTCTTGTCGGGCGTTTGGGGGACAACCGGAACTTCTTCTAATGTATATCCGGAATATCAGTCGGTCGCAGGATTTAACTTAGTTCAGAGAGTCGGTGTACGCCCGAATTCCGTTCTGTTCACCGAAACATCATTTATTTCCTCGGATGACATCGGCCCAGTGGGTTGGGCAGCTTGGCTCGTCCGAGATACACCCACTGCAGGCGTACCCGAACCTTTTAGCGTTGTTGTTTGGGCGGTATCGGCCTCACGGCAGGCGCGATCTGCTACCAGCATTGGCGCCGTCAAGCGGTCGGCTGAGGAACTAACTCGATTCGACCGACGCGCGAGGGCGAGTCTCCGGCGTTTACCGAGGCCCCGATGCACATTTCAGTCTGGGCTTACGGTCAGCCGAAGCGGACGCCCGCGGCTAGGTCGGAGCTTTTAGTAGCTACAAGATCTTGAGTGAGATGGGGCCCGAGAAGGCAATGCAGATGCAAAATCTGGCACATCCGTTGCAGTTGGAACTAAGCCATGAACCAACATCGAGCAATTCGATTCGCCGCCGCCTGCGGCGTCGCGTCACTGGGCAAAGCCATACGGCGGCGCGCTCATACCTGCTCGTTAATAACAGCACAAAACACGTTGGAGTGCATTTCGCCCTTGGCATTCTCATCGCGGCATTCGACGCCGCCGCAACACTACAAGCCGCCGCACCGGTCAAGCTTGAACGGGCCGCTCGTCGCGGGAGGCGACGTGTCCAATTATGGCCTTCATTTCAGCCCAGATGGGAGTCGCATCCTTTACCTTGCCAACCAGGACACCGACGGCCCCTACGAGCTATTCAGCGTTCCCAGCGCCGGTGGCACGCCGATTAAGCTCGACGGCCCGCGCGTCGCTGGCGGCAGTGTGTCCACGAGCGTTCGCTACAGTCCCGATGGAAGTCGTGTTATCTATCAAGCGGACCAAGATACCGATGGGGTGTTTGAACTGTTCAGCAAGTAGCGATGCGGGAAACGTGTAAAGTTGAATGGGTCCTGGTGGACGCGGCAGATGGAGGTACGAGTTCGCCACGATGGTAGTCGTGGTGTATGGCGGAAAGACACCGACGGTGTTAATGCTTATTTACGTATCTCGCTGGCGATACACAGGTCAAACATAACGGGCAATTTGGCGCCGGGGGCAGCCTCGGCACTCGGACATTTGGCCTGGACGGCACCAGTCCGTTACCTCCAGAGTTTGACGGCGGCTACGACATTGTCAGCGTCCCCACGCTGGCGGCGAGTAGCTGCACCGATCGGACGACGGAGTCGGGGGTAGCTACTACCGAAGATCAGTGAAAACAGCAGCGTCATCACTGGTCCGACGAGCCTAGGAATATGTCGACATCTACAGGGTCGCGACCGACGGGGGAGTGCCAGCAGACTCATGGCACCGTGAACGCCGGCGGGAGCATAGCTACGGCGGTCAGCAATTCGTCCGGACGGTAGCCGCGTATCACTTGGCAATGCAGGATAGCGATACGGTCGAGATCTACAGTGTGCCCAGCGGCGGGGGAACAGCGGTTAAGCTCAGCAGTCCTCTGGTTGATGGTACAGATAACGATTTCTTATGCAGCCCTGACGGCAGCCATGTCCACTACTCGGCGTATCAAAAACGGCAAGACGTGGACGCATTTTGATCGTCCCCATCACAGGCGGCACATCGGTGAAGCTGAACGGCCCACTCGTCGCCGGGGGCGCCGTCATTTCCATGAAATTTAGCCCCGACGGCGGCAACGTTCGCTATTTGGCAGATCAGGAAGTCACGAGCGACGTGAGCTTTACATTGTTTCAGCCAGTGGCGGCACACCCGTCAAGCTCAACGGCCCAGTGGTCGCAGGAGGTGCGGACTAGTTCAGCCCGCAGTGGACGCGGAGGGAAGTTAGGGCGACTATCTCGCGACAGACTCGGATGAGATGTTCGAGCTCTATGCCGTTCCAGTGCCGGCGGGACGCACGTCAAACTGAACGGCCCACTGGTCGCCGGAGGTAACATCACCAATTGGCAGATCAGTCCCGATGGCAGCCATGTTCTCTATCGCGCCGATCAGGAAATTGACGACGTCTTTGAGCAAGATTCAGCGACGTCAGCCTCTTGCCCGGCGACTACAATCACAACGGATCCGTCGACGCCGCCGACTACACGGTCTGGCGCGATGGCCTCGGCACTTCGTACACGCAAGCCGACTACGATCTCTGGCGGGCCCACTTCGGCGAATCGTCCGGCAGCGGCAGTTTCGCCCGTACGGCCGCCGTTCCAGAACCATCAACGGCGCCCCTCTTGATCGCCGCCCTCCTATTCGTCATGCCGGTCCTGGCACACACGAATCTGACTGTCCGCGAACACTTTACAAGGATTAAAAGATGTCCATGAAAACTCGACGACGCCAAATCGCTCGGCCGAGCAAACTCGGCCAAAAGAGAACGGGCAGCCAGATGGCCCGCACCCGCCTCAACTTCGAATCGCTCGAACCACGCGCCATGCTCTCGGCCGATCCTGGCTGGGCGTTCGCGCTCGGCGGGCCCGCCGTGCTGTCCGATTCCAATGTGAACATCGGCCCGGACAATAACGTCTACGTGTCTGGATCCTTCCGCGGCACCGTCGATTTCGACCCGGGGCCGGGCGTCGCGCAGCTGACGACCTATCAGAATGCCCAGGATGGCTTCGTCGCCAAGTATACCCCGCAAGGCCAATTCCTGTGGGCTAAGCAGTTTGGCCAGACGACCGGTCACGTCGGCCACGAGTACGATACGGGCCTGGAGTTCGACGCGGCCGGAAACGTCTACATCACCGGCCATTCCAATTCGGAAGCGCCGACGTTTGGTACGACTACGCTTGCCAATCAGGGCAGCTACGACGTGTTTGTGGCCAAGCTCGACGCCGGCACTGGCAACTTCCTCTGGGCCCGCGACATCGGTGGGATAAATTCCGACACCGCGAACGGTATGACGGTCAGCCCCACCGGCGACGTCTACGTTACCGGTTCCTTCCTCGACACGGTCGATTTCGATCCGGGCGCTGGCACGTTCAATATGACGGCCGCCGGCGCATCCGACGCCTTTGTGGTGAAGCTCGACACACTCGGAAACTTTGCCTGGGCTCGACAGTTCAGCAGTCCCGAGGATGAGTTTGGGCATCGTGTGACGCTCGACAACGCCGGCAACGTGTATGCCGTCGGCACGTTCCGCAACACGGCCGACTTTGGCGAGCCGGGTGACCCGATGCTGGTGACCAGCACCACGGCCGACACTGCGGCGATCTACGTCGCCCAGTTGCAGGAATCGACGGGCGACACCGTGTGGGCCCAGGAGATCGGTGGTACCGGGGCCGTGACAGCGGCCCGCGTTGCGGCCGATGGGGCCGGTAGCCTGTACGTCGCCGGGCGGTTTGTGGACAGCGTCAGTTTTGATGCCGGTTCAACCACATTGACTAGCGCTGGCGGCCAAGACGGTTTCGTCGCCCGGTTTGACACGGCGGGCAACTTTGTGTGGGCCGACAAGATCGCCAGTGGGCCGGGCAATGTGACTCCCGGCACGCTCCGGCTCGATGCGGCCGGAAATCCGCTCTTGGCGTATGCCTTTGAGGGGAGCGCGGATTTCGATCCTGGGCCGGGGGTCGCCAATTTGACAAGCGTCGATGCGTCGGACGATGGCGCCGTCGTCAAGCTCAACGCCGATGGCAGCTTCGCCTGGGTCCGCCAAATGTCAGGGCCTGGTGTGACAGAGGGTAATGGCGTTGTCGAGGACAGCGCCGGCAATGTGTATGTCAGCGGGTCATTTACGGACAGCGTGACCCTCTCGACGGGCCAGACGCTGACCAATTCCGGCAACGGCACTTTCCTGATGAAACTCGCCTTCGCTCCCGTACCAGCCACCAAGTTCTATGTGGTGGACGATGCGTCGGCCAATCGTACGTTTGAGTACGATGCTGCGGGCGGCGCGATTGAAAACTACTCGCTCAGCGACAGCGCGCCGCGGCGCCGCGACCACCGCGGTTGGAGATAAGGTCTGGGTCATCGACGCCAATCGCAAGGTGTTTGTCTACGACACGAGTGGCGGCCTGCTGGGTTCTTGGAGCGCCGGTTCGATGTCCAGCCGAGCCACGCCGGAAGGCATCGCTACCGATGGCACCGACGTGTGGATCGTCGACTCGAAGAGCGACAAGGTGTACAAGTACGCCGGCGCGGCGAGCCGGCTCTCGGGCAGCCAGAACGCTGCCAGCAGCTTCAGCCTCAACAGTGGTAACCGCAGTGCCAAGGACATCGTCACGGACGGGGCGTCGCTGTGGGTCGTCAACGATTCCAGCACCGACAAGGTGTTTAAGTACACCGTGTCGGGGAGCCTGGTCGGCAGCTGGAAGATCAGCTCGGCGAACTCGAGGCCGACGGGGATTACGATCGATCCGGCCAATGTCAGCGATATCTGGATCGTCGACAGTGGGACCGACCGCGTGTATCAGTACGTAGGCGCCGCCAGCCGTACGTCGGGAAGCCAAACGGCCGCGGCTACATTCGCGCTCGCCGTGGGCAACGGCAATCCTCAAGGCATTGCCGACCCACCACCGGTGGGAGCTCTATGGCAAGACAACGCTCAAGTACCAAGCTCGTCATTGGCTCGTGCCGCCACAGTTTCCAGAGCGGTAGGAGCTGATTCTGCGTTTCTCGGAAGATCGGCTGACAAGGCACCGGCAAGTATGACCGCCGGATGCTCGCCCGTCAGCAAGTTTTCGAGACGTTCGCGCCTCAGCCCAACTATTTGCCGGCCTGGCGCGCTCCTCGGCGCGAAGCCACGGCCAATGAGTTGGAACTGCCGGGAATCAGTGCGACTGCCGACGACGGCCAGGCCGTGATGGATCTCGCTTTGGAGTTAGCTTTCGCCAACGTCTCCTAGCTTCCCAACTCGAAGCGGTGTGTCGCCGCCGAGCGCTTTCCACATGAAGTGTTTTCTGACACAGCTATTTTGCGCCTGCCAACGTAGGACCGCATGGGTTCAGCGAGCAGTTTACCACGAGCCGAGCTTGCTTGCATTAAAGAGGGGTACCCAAGCTTCGATTGGCAGGGGCCAGCCCACGATTCTGTCGCGGTTTTGTATAGCTCGGAGCGATGCGCCGAAGGGGTTTTCAGCCCGTATCTTAAGTGCTGAGGTGAGACACACCTACTGCGATTCGGCATAACGGAAACTGCCCGCGGTTGGACAAGCCTCCGCGAGTTTCGGCTTACGGAAACTGAAGGCGGTGGCGGCGACCTCTGCAGTTGCGCAATCACTTCGATGACAACATCATCGTTGCTACGAACGCCCGCTTCGGCTACACCCTTCGAGCAGTAGGAGGGCGTGGCATGCGTCACCAAGGCAGATGGCCTAAGTGCGTAAGGACACATCGACCTGGGCATCGAGCTCGTCAGGTCGCCAACGTCCGATAAATGGGAGGTACATTCGCTCACATAGTCACGAGCCTCCAACTAAATCCGCCCCGCTTCTGCACCATTACTACAAGGTGCTCCCGCCCACGCTGTGATCGCTGAGTAATTGCTGATCGCCTCGACTGCCCGGTCGTTGGATCCGTTCCACCAGCCGGGCATTTTTATTGCGCTGCGCAGCAGCATTATCAATCCACCTCTTCGCCCACTTCGGGCGGCTCGTGATTTTTTCCCTCACGGCCGCCCCGGTCGTGGGGCGGTCTCAACTCAGGAGATCGTCCTATGATCGAAAACAAACTAGCTAACCAACAACCCTCCACTGATTGGCAACATGCCTTCCTCACCATCCTCCCCCACATCCAACAAAAACTCCGCCTCGCATTCTGCCACCTCGACCCCGAGTTCCAAGAAGACGCCACTGCCGAAGCGATTGCCCATTGTCTGTTGGCCTATCTCAGGCTGCATGAGCAAGGCCGTACAGAAGCTGCCAATCCCTCCAGTCTGGCGTGGTATGCCTCACGGCAGGTGAAGCGTGGGCGCCCGGCAGTAGGCAAGATAAATAGCAAAGAACCACTGAGCCGATATGCTCAGATCGGAAATGGAATTCAAATCGAGCAGACCCCAAGTAAATGGATCGATACCCTGGTTGCCGACAAGCGAGCCACGGTGCCGGACCAAGTGGCGGCCAAGTTGGATGTAGGTACTTGGTTTGGGGGTTTGTCACAGCGGATGAAGCAGATTGCGAGGGATTTGGCATTGGGATGTTCGACCAGCGAGGTGGCGAAGAATTATGGCGTCACGGCTGGCAGGATCAGTCAGTTGAGGAGGAGCTTGGAGGAGTCGTGGTTGGTGTTCCTGGGGGTGCGATTCCCCCGGGCTACTCGACTCGTGATCGGGTTCCGTGATGAGCGTGATGCTCAACGCGTCCTGGAAGTTATCCCGCAGAGGTTTGGCAAGTATGGTCTGACCGTCCACCCCACCAAGACGAAGCTCGTGCGTTTCCGGCCTCCTTCCTCGCGGAAGGATCGGAACGAATCACCAGACGATCGTCCTGGAACGTTTAACCTCCTGGGTTTCACTCATTACTGGGCACGCTCCCGGAATGGGTACTGGGTGGTCAAACTCAAGACCGCCAAGGATCGCTTCACGCGAGCGGTCCGCAGCATCGACCACTGGTGCCGAGACAATCGGCACCTGCCGATTCAGGACCAACACCAGAAGCTCAACGAGAAGCTGCGCGGACACTACGCGTACTACGGAGTAACGGGAAACTCGGCAGCGTTGGCTCGGTTTCTCCACGAAGTCGGGCCACGTTGGCGGCGGTGGCTTAACCGCCGTAACAACATCCGCTCAATGACGTGGGAGAGATTCCTTGTCATCCTCCGTCGGTACCCGCTTGCCCCCAATCGCGCGGTCCGCTCGACTCTCAGGCGCGCAGCGAATCCATGATGAGAGGAACCGTATGCGCGTAATGTGCGCACGTACGGGTCTGTGGGAGCCCCGGGGCGGTAACGCCCTGGGGCCACCCGGTCATTTCGCGGTCAACGATCAAACTAACCCGCCCGAAACAGGCCGGCGCGACAGACGTTGGATTCTACCACATCCTCAACTCGCAGGCCTGTTCCGGCTCGGGTTGAGCGACTTGTTAGGCGCCTCTGAGGGGCGCTGCTTCCGGCCTTTTATGGCGAGGACGACAGGAACTACCCCAATCGCCTCGTAAAGTCCAAAAAGCCATATGCCCGGCGGAACGTTTGGCCATGCCGCGAAACAATAGTGGCCAAGCGATGATAGACCGACCCCGTGCCAAATAGCTGTGACCAAGATTGCCATATTTCCCTTGGAGTTGTTCCCCGATAGGTCCACGTCTGCATGTGAACGGGAGCCACGCTTTGGAGATACTCCGTGTCCGGATCCCACACACTCACGGGTTTGGCAGCGGCAGCCCAGATGATCGAGGCGAACAAAATGCAACCAGGCTCGGCCACAGTTCATGTGGTCCGCACGATTCCCAAACGAGCGACGCGGGCGCTACGCCAAATGTTGGAACGTGGGCGGCCATCGAGCCGACGATCGGCCACCTGAGAAGTGACAACGGCCTGAACCGCAACTATCTGACCGGCCGTGAAGGCGACAAAATCAATGCGCTGCTGAGTGCCGCCGGATACAACCTCCGCAAACTGCTGCGGTGGGTTGTTTTTGCGCCGATTTTTCGGCTCTGGTGGTGGCTGAAAGCATTCCTAAGTGCCAAACCCGCCCGCTGTCGCCAGGATCTATCGCCAGCGCCTCCCTGATCACTCATCCCACGCGTCCAAAAATCAACCCACTACTCAACGACAAGCCTTTATCAGGGACGACTACAATACCTGGTGTGCCAACTTCGGTCGAACATTCTTCACCGCCGGTCGGGTGCCGCGACACGTGCCTCCGTCCGGAACCCAGCGTTCCTCGCCCTGCTTATTGTGGGAATACTCGCGACGACCATTGGTCGACGCGTGATAGTTTCGTAAACTCGTGCGTGACTGAGCTACTTCATCAACCGAACCGTTCTGAGATGCTCGGGCACCAAAGTCACGGCGACCGTCAGTGTAATATGCTTTCGGACCAGCAGGCCGATTCCCAAGTCTGAATCACGCTGCCGGTTACGAGGTCTTTGGCCGGTTCTTTTCCTGCTTGCTTTTCAGCTCTTGTTTCTGTTGCTCAGCCTTTTGTTTCTTGCTCTTATCCTTATCTTTCTTGCCACCTTTGTCGACCATTGCGTCGTCCTTTCCTATACACCGAAAGTCACAACTTCGCCCGCGTCTTAACCTATGTCCGACGCAGCCGCTTGTCTACAGATCGATTTCGACTATTTTTGACCGGGGGCGGGTCGCCGAAGCCCGACGAAGGGCATGGGAGGCCACAACTCCACCATTTTGCCGAGTGGGCCGTTCCAGTTGATTAACTTGTTCTTATTTGTCGGTGCATTGAGCCGATTGCGTCTGGACATCGCGGCCTGATACGTCGACAATGGCTCTGGACAGGTGTTTAGTGAAGGTGTCTCTCTGCTGCTTCTTTGGTTGCCTGACAGCCTCTTTCAGCCTCACCTCCTGGCGGGCCTCCATCCAGGCCCCTTTCTTAGCAGCCTCGGAAAGTGAATCAGGGCTGTGACTTTTTCCATTCGCAGGAGATGTATCATGGGAAAGAAGCTGTATTGTGGCAATCTGAGCTATAACGTCGCGAGCTCAGATCTCGACCAAATGTTTGGTGAAATCGGGACGGTTCAAAGTGCTGAAGTCATCATGGACCGCGACACCGGTCGGAGCAAAGGTTTCGGCTTCGTCGAAATGCAAAACGACCAAGACGCTCAAGCGGCCATTACTGCAATCAATGGCAAGGAGCATGACGGTCGGACGCTCACAGTCAACGAAGCACGTCCGCGTGAAAGCCGCAGTAGTGGTGGCGGTGGTGGCAGCGGACGCCGCTACTAAACTGCTGACGATTTGACTGCACCACTTGGCAGCAATTGTGATGTGATTGCTTTAGTTGGCGTGAGCCATAAGGACTCTCGTGCACTGCCGTGCGTGTGTACGGCAGTGCATATTTTTTACGCCGAGCAGCAGCCGAAGGAGCTCAGGTTGTCACGAACGACAAAACATGTCGTGACAGGATGCGTCACTCCCGGAAAGACTTACTAGGCGAGTTGCGGCGTTGACATTCAGCGATAACAAGGAAATCCACGGATTAAGAACCGGTGCACTAGGACGTGATGATTCGCACTCGCTAGTTTTAGTCCAGCGGATCTAACCATCTCACTACAAGGAAACCCACCAATGGTACCCACACGACGCGACATCACAGCACTCGCAAGAGTGCTTCACCCATCTGCTGTTACTATCCGACTGAAACGACATTCCGATTTTCGAACTCTGGGAGTAACAGATATTGACGCCAATTAACCCGACTCGCTACTAACCATCGCGGGCGGCGGGAACTTGACCGAATATAAGGCCGACACGCTAGTCGAGCTGCAAACGATGTTAAGTGCGGAGCAAGGATTAGAAACGACACATGCATTACCATTGACAACGAACTAAAACCACCCTGATACCATGTAAAAAGCCTGATGTGAGTACGGAGCGAACGTTAGTTACTCGTTACTCATATTGGAGGCTGAAAGATGGCAAGGTGTTATATGCACCTTAATTAAATTCAGCGATTTTTGCGTAGGGGGCCGCACTGCCCATGTTGGCTGCCTTTCTCACGGCCGTCAACATGATCGGAATGGTGGTCTCAGGTTTGTCCCTTAGTTTTTGGCGTTGCTCGGCGATGTTTCCGCTTATATCGGCGGTGCTCCAGTTGCGAAGGCAGTGGGGCGCGTGACCTCCTGGGGCGTAATTGCGATGGCGGTAACAGCCGGGATTGGTAGATTATTTGGCGTCGCTGTATGATGCCCACTCCCAATGCAACAGAACAAACCGTTGCACATGGAACCGCGGGTCCGAGCAGTTTGGCAATTGAAACCTGTTCGGCGCAGTGTGGTGAACGCGGTCGTTACTGCTACGGTTGTCTCATCAACTGATACCCCTTCCGATTGGACGCAATACAAGGAACCGTTTAGAAACGGTTCCGAGGGCGACCATTCGGCCCGCTCCGGCGTCCGAGACTGACTCCTCCACCGGGAGTTTCTAAACCCAGTACGCCTTGCAAGTCGGCGATTTCCAGGTGGGTGAATCTGACCCGGCCAACTGGTTGCTCGGCCGAAAGGGGTTCAGGCTCCAATGCGAATCCCACTGTCCCTGAACCACGTATGCTTACAATCTTCCTTGTAGCGGGTGGTCCTATTGTTGGCAGCGGACGATCGCTGCAGACATGCTTTACAGGCAACGCAGAGCGCCGACTGTTGAGCTAGCGGCCGGCTAAACCATTCATCAAACACAACATCTGGTTGCTATGAGAAACCGACCAATGCCCTAATAGCTAAATAGCCCGCAGGTGGACTTACGAACTGTGGCTGATAACGTTGCCCGCAGTTGATGAACAATCGGTTCTCGTACTCTCACCAAACCCACCCTCTACCCCCACTCCCTCCCCCGAAACACCAACCACGACTCCTCCAAGCTCCTCCTCAATTGACTGATCCTGCCAGCCGTCACACCATACTTCTTCGCCACCTCGCTGGTCGAAAATCCCAATGCCAGATATCCTTGGCAATCTGCTTCATGTGCTGTGACAGACTGCCAAACCAAGTCCCTACGTCCAACTTCGCCGCCACTTGATCCGGCACTGTGGCCCGCTTGTCCTCGACGAGCACCTCGATCCATTTACTAGGGGGTCTGCTCGATTTGAATTCCATTGCTGATCTGAGCATACCGACTTAGTGGATCCTTGCTATTCATCCTGCCCACCGCAGTCCTACCCCGTTGAATTTGACGCGAGGCATACCAAGCCAGACTGGCTGGATTGGCGGCTGCAGTGCGACCTTGTTCCTGCAGTCGAACATAGGCCAACAGACAATGGGCAATGGCCTCGGCGGTGGCATCTTCTTGGGCTTCGGCATCGAGGTGGCAGAAGGCCAGGCGGAGCTTTTGTTGGATGTGGGGGAGGATGTTGGAGGAAGGCATGTTGCCAATCGGTTGAGGGTTGTTCGTTAGCTACTTTGGTTTCGAGCATGGGACGATCTCCTAAGTCTAAGATGCCCCACTACCGGGGCGGTCGTGTGGGAAAAACACAACCGCCCGGAAATGGGCGAAAGATGGACTGCGAGGGTTGCCGCAGCATGCAACAAAAACGCCCGGCCACTGGAACATTTCCAGTCGACCGGGCGAGTGGATGAATCAGCCGTCGTTAGCCATTATGAGTTAACGCGCTCTCATGGATTGATGACGCACCATCGCGAACAATTTAGCATGGCGACCACAGTGCAACAGTGGAAAGATTGCGTTGGGGCCAAAGTGTCGCCGTGTTCGGCCACCAGTGCGCTGACGCTAGACTCCGTGCTCGCCATGAGACCAATCGTCCGGCACTCGGTAGGTGCAGCCCACGCGTCGCTGTTTTGGACCGCCGTCTGCAGATGGTGTGCACTTGGTCGGTCAAGTTCGTTTCGCTCGAACACAGGAGAGTCAGTTTGCGCAACTGCTGGTCGAAATGTATCGGTTGGCCAGCGTTTAACGTGTGGCGGCATCGGCCGATGCCGAGAGCTGGCTTTTGCTGAAGCGCGGCTGAGGGAGTTGTCAATGATCTTCCCGTCAATGTTGACGATTGCATACGTAATTTGCGGGTCGGCACGCTTGGTGTCGCACGTCAGCAGGCCGAACGAGCACTTCTCGTTGTAACCGAACAGGGCCCCTGGGACCAATTCGTGGGTGTGCACATTGGTCGAGTGCGAACTCATGAAATCATATAATGCGTAGCCGCTGGGACGCTCTATTTTGCGAGCGTCGCTACGATGGCGATCCGCTGAAAGAAGCACAACGCCGTTAAGATGATTCTTTTCGATCCAAGAGCACCCCTCCGTGCGCCTTGGCCGGAAACCCATCCGACGTATCGTGGCTTCCCGGCTTCACGCCGTATGCCGACGGCACCGACGAGACGATGACCTTGAACTGAGCCTGGGACGCTTTTAGTTTTTCCAACAGCCACGCCTTCTGCACCGGACCGAGCATCGTCGGCGTGTCGCCGAATGGATTCGTGCGGTAATAACGGCAATCGAGCATGGAGAAATCGACATTCCCGATCGAGAATGTAAACCAGCACGCCGGCCAATCGTGGGTACCGTAACTGGGGTTGTTCCAGTTTTGTTGGAAGAGGGTAAACATCGAGGGCTTCCAGCTTGGCTTATCGCGATACGGGCCCAGCCAAACATCGTCGATAGCGGCGTCGTGATCGTCCCAGATTGCGAATACGGGTGTCGAACCAACGAGCTTGCGGAACTCGGGCCGCGACTGGCGACGGTAGTACGTGTAGCGATGGAGCGGTCCGGCCTCTTCCGCCAGATCGATATACACGTTGTCGCCCAAGAGCAGCAATACGGCTGGGTCTGAAGGAGCGAATCGTGTCCCACATCCGCTCGTGTTCCGGGACGTAGCCTGCCCCGCCGCCGAAGGCCACACGAAATTGTGCCGGTGCGCTGGGTAGGGGATACGTGCGAACGGCCGCACATGAGTTGCCGAGAACCGGCACGCCGTCAACCAGCACGTCGTATGTATACGCAGTGTCAGGTTCCAAATTGGTAATCGACACTACGCCGGTGTAGTCCGCGTCCTTGGAAGTGCGCCCGGTCGCGGTGTGAACCGGTTGATCGGCGTCGCCGTCATGGTGCTCAGCCGTGAAGACTCGGACCGTCACGTCCGCTTCGTTGGCGGTGCGTACCCAGAAGCGAGCGCTAGAGTGTGTAACGGCCCCTAACATCTCGGACGATGAACCAGACGTACTGGATGCCCTGCGAGGTACTTTTTGAATGACGAGCTTGACGTCAGCGGCTTGAGCAGTCGGGCGGGCCGGCGACAAAGCGTTCGAAGGGAAGCCCCCCGCCGATTCCGCACCATCGTGGTGTCGAAGGCCTGATCCACGTCGCCCAACTTCGCCTCAGCGACCGCCAGTGCGAACAGTGCTTCGAGTTGCCGAGGATTTTGGGCGAGATACTCTCGGGACCACTGGGCAGCAAGCTCGGGTCGCCCATCCTGGATCGCGAGCATCAGCCGCTGGCCCAGACGTTTCGGCTCTCCCTGCATCTTGCTTGCTTCAAACTGTCGCCGCGACCACTCGTTTTCGCTACCGGAACAAGCCAACGAGGCGCTGTTCTCTCGAACGCATCGGGCCGGTGCGAATTGGCCGTACTTGTCCGGCTGAGCCAGTGCGAGCAAGACGGGCCAACCGAGCCAGACCGCGAGAGAACAGACAAACGATTTAACGTGCATGGGAACACCGCCGTAATTGAGATGGTGCCACTGACGATCCCTCAGCCATTAACAGTTCTGGCATATCCATGTTGTGGCTTACCGCAGATTCGAACGCAACCATACTTTTTGATTGTATGTGTACTGGGTACAAAATCGTCTAACGTAATAATGATGAGCCCGAGCAATCTTTCGCCGCAGTCGGGGTTTAGCCAACCGAACTTAGACCGTCGGACCATCAACCGAAAGACTCGTCCTAATCTTCTACTTGACGGGCGGTGTGCGGCTTGGCCCTACCGTTGCCGAACCGTTCGGCCGCCCCCTCCTCAGACCGGCGCGGTTCAGACCAGGTTCTCCCGCACCGCCCACACGGCGGCTTGAGTGCGAGCAGTCATGTCTAGCTTGCGAAGAATGTGCTGGACGTGCTCCTTGACCGTTTCGTAACGAATCCCCAGCGACTGGGCGATCTCTTGGTTCGTCAACCCGAAGGCGATCTGCTTGAGCACTTCGCTTTCACGCTTGGTTAGTGGCACCTC
>CAWIXI010000006.1:0-381332 GCA_963840025.1 uncultured Planctomycetota bacterium
CCGAAAATGATTGATCGTGGCAGGAATTCCGATGTTCTATATGGCGGTCCGCTAGCAGCTATCGCCGACCGCACCAGTCCATCTTGCTCATCTATCTTGCCGATAGCGGATCGCCAATCGCGGCGGGGAAGCCTGCTCTTGACCGCGCACCGTCAGCCCGCGTATTTTTCCGCCCTCGTCGTCCGAGTATTCCCGCTCTCGCGCAGCTCTCTTCCGCATTAGGTATGGATTGTTTGATGCCGCAGTTCGGCTCCAAGTGCGCCAGCGTCAAATTCGCGCTATTGTTCTGCGTTACTTTCGCATTGCTCTGCGGGCGCTCCGTCGGGTTCTGCGCCGCCTGGCCGTGGAGCAGCGACTCGGCTGCCGAAACCGTTGGCACGGCACAATGGTGGAAGAAGCACAAGAGCGCGGCGGTATTCGATCCCGGCAAGGGTTATAGGGTCGAAGGCGTCGACGGCTATTTCGACGGGAATGGCAGGCCAATCGCGAGCCCCGTCGCCAAAGAAAGCGTGATCGCAGCCGGAGAAAAGAACGAACAGATTGGACTTCTGCCGGGGCTCGATCCGCGCGTGCAATACGACAAAATGAAAACGGCAATCGGTCTTGGTCCGAACGAGCAGTACGCACGTCACGCGTACACCGAGGGCGACCGACTCTTTCGCGACAAGAAATACAAGGCCGCAGCGGAAAAATTTCAGACGGCGATCTCGCGCGGTCCACACTCCTCGATCGAACAGGATGCGATGTTCATGCTCGCTGAGAGCTACTTTTTCAACGACCAGTATATTCCAGCCCGTGACGCCTACGACGGCTTAGTGAAGGCGTACACCAATACGCGGTACATGGATTCCGTGATCGACCGCGAATGGAAGATTGCCCGATATTGGGAAGAGCGTGACGAGCAGTACCATCATTGGGCCCTGGCTCCGAACGTGTACGACAAAACTCGCCCTTGGTTCGACACGATTGGTCATGCCATCAAGACTTATGAAAGCATTCGCCTCAATGATCCGACGGGACCGCGGGCAGACGACGCTATTATGGCGACGGCGAACATCTATTTCCGATACGGACAATATGAGGAGGCGGACTATAACTACACCCTGCTGCGTCGCGAATACCCGCGTAGCGAACTTCAGTTCGAGGCCCATCTGCTCGGTCTGCAGGCGAAGCTCCGCAAATATCAGGGCGAAGACTACGATGGCACCCCGTTGGAAGAAGCGAAATCGCTTGTTAAGCAATTGAATTCGCAGTTCTCGGGCCGGTTGAGCAAAGTGGAAAAGGACCGGCTGGCCATGGTCGAGGGGCAGCTCAATCTCGAAATCGCCAATCGCGATTATCGGATGGCCTCGTATTACGACAAAAAGAAAGACTACGGTGCTGCCAGGTTTTATTATGCCGAAGTCATGAAAAAGTATCCCCAAACGGAGCTGGCGAAAAAAGCGAGCGATCGAGTGGCTGAAATCAAAGGTGAGCCAGACGAGCCCCCGAAGAAGCTGGCGTTCCTAGTGGATTTGTTTCCGGAAAGCCGAGAACGGACCCGAGTGGCGCACATTCCGGAACTACAAAACGGCGGCACGCGGTTAGCCAAAGCTCCGAGCAGCAGCACGAGTAACGAATCCAGCTCCTCCCCAACCACTGTCAAATAGACTTTGCAAAAGCCTGGATGGCACACATCTCACGCCAAGGCGAAAAGCATTTTGAATGAGCGACTTCTCGCCGATTTCGGAATCGCGTGCTCTTCAGCGCTTGCCTTGCGCCTTGGCGACTTGGCGTGAAAAAACCGTGCTCAACACGGTGGTGGTTGCACAAGTTATCTTTGTTGGTTGCCTGATTGCACAATCTGGCTGCATTGGCTACCAAGTTGGCGCCGGTTCACTTTACGCGCCGGACGTCGCCACCGTGTATGTGCCAATGATCGAATCCGACAGCTATCGCCGCGACCTCGGCGAACGGCTTACAGAAGCGGTGTGCAAGGAGATCGAACTTAAAACGCCCTACAAGGTCGTGAGCACGCCGGACGCCGACAGCATTCTTTCCGTGCGCTAATCACTGACACGCGCAGAACGCTAGTCAAAAACGCGTTTGATGACCCGCGTGTTGCCGAAACCGATATCCGGACGCATGTGACTTGGCTCAATCGCCGCCGATTGCCGATCGCGCCCGCGCAGGTTATCCCCCTACCTCCCGAAATGATCGCCATGAACGCGACGTCGAACATTATTCCCGAAGCAGGACAATCGGTGGCAACATCGCAACAACAGGCAATTCAGCGGCTAGCGCAACAAATCGTCGGCACCATGGAAGCGCCATGGTGAAGTTGGACGTTAGATGCTGCGAGCCGGGCCATCCTCGACCCTCGAAACGCGCTGAACGTTGCGTGTTGGATGTAATGATGCCGCAGCGCAACCGATGGCGAAATCGATGCGAGGGGGATAACCTGGAGGAATGCAATCGGATCCCGACTACGTTCGCGCGAGACAGTGGCGACTTCGCACTCGCATGCTCGATTTTCCACGCTGGCCGCTGCTGATGGGCATCGTTAACGTGACGCCGGATAGCTTCTCGGATGGTGGGCGATTTTTCGACACGGCGACAGCGGTCGATCACGCCCTGCAATTGGTAGCCGATGGAGCTGACTTACTCGATATCGGCGGCGAAAGTACGCAGCCCTATGCCGAAGCCGTCCCCGAAGACGAAGAGCTGCGGCGGGTTGTGCCGGTCATCCGAGAAGTCGCCCGGCAAGTCTCGATTCCTATTTCCGTCGACACGAGCAAAGCGGCGGTCGCGCAGGCAGCAATCGACTCGGGTGCGGAGATCGTCAACGACGTGACGGCACTGACAGGCGATCCACAGATGATTGCTGTAGTTCTGGTAAGTGGCGCTGGCGTGTGCGCGATGCACATGCAGGGCACGCCTCAGACGATGCAAGACGATCCGACCTATACGGATGTGCTCTTGGAGATAAAAGATTTTTTGCGTCAACGTCGCAACGCGCTCGAAACCGCTGGCATCCCGCGCGGCGGATTTGCCTCGACCCAGGTATCGGTTTCGGCAAGACGCACGTTCATAACATCACGCTCATGGCGCACTGCTATGAGTTCCACAAATTAGGGTGCCCACTGTTGGTCGGACACTCGCGAAAGGGTTTTCTGGGTAAGCTGATAGGCGACCAAGAAGCCGACCGCACCAACGCCAACATTGGGGCAGCTCTCGGCCTGGCAGTGCAGGGCGTACAGATCGTGCGCGTTCATGACGTCCGACCTGTGCGTGAAGCGTTAATCGCATTCGAAGCCGCCAGCGGCCTGGATTTGCCGTGATTTACCGACAATGGGACTAACGTCTGCGGCAAGCCAACATTGACCCAAGTGCTGGTTTTACCGATACTTAATGAGTTCGATACCTCCCGTTGGCTGAATCTGTGGACGTAGTGACATGGCAACCGCCACCAAGCTCGATCTGGACAAATACTGTGCCGAGGTCGCGGTTCGCGCGAAGCGGGCGTCCATGCGCCTGTCAACGATACCGACCGAAATCAAAAACGCCTGGTTGCGGCGATCTGCTGACTTGTTGCGCGAACAAGCCGAGAAGATTATCGAAGCAAATGCACACGATTTGGCGGCGGCGCCACGGTACGGATTAACGGATGCGGCAATCGACCGCCTGAAGTTGGATGGCAAACGCATCGATGAAATCGCCGTGGCGTTGGAGCAGATTGCCAAGCTGCCAGATCCGATTAGTGAAGTAATTCGCACGATCGATCGCCCCAACGGATTGCGGATTGAGAAGGTGCGCGTGCCGCTTGGCGTGGTGTTCTTCATCTACGAGTCGCGGCCCAACGTCACGGCCGACGCGGCCGCCATTTGCGTGAAGGCGGCAACGCGGTGATCTTCCGCGGCGGCAAGGAGGCGATTCACTCCAGCCGGGCGATTGTCGAGCTGCTCAGCGAGGCGGCCGATGAAGTCGGGCTTCCCGCCGACGCCGTGCAATTGGTGAGCACGACCGACCGCGCGGCCGTGGGCCAATTCCTGCGATGCCGCAATACATCGATGTGGCCATTCCCCGCGGCGGCGAAGGGCTCATTCGCCGCGTGGCGGCCGAGGCAACCGATGCCGGTCATCAAGCATTTCGCCGGCAATTGCCACGTGTACGTCGACGCGGCGGCCGATCTCGAGATGGCCCAGTCGATCCTGCGTCAACAGCAAGTGCCAGCGGCTGGGCGTGTGCAACGCGGCCGAGTCGCTGCTGGTGCACGCCGACGTGGCGGGCGAATTGCTGCCCGCTGATTGGCGGCGCCTGCGCCGAACGAGGGCATCGAGATCCGTGGCGACGAGCGGACGTGCGAGCTGTTCGCAAGTGCCGAAGCCGGCCAGCGAAGACGACTACGCCGCCGAGTATCTCGGGCCCGATGATTTCCGTCGAGCGTGGTCGGTTCGCTCGACGAGGCGATCGAGCACATCAACCGCTACGGCTCGCAGCCATACCGACGCGATCGTGACCGGCGACCTGGCACGGCCGCGCGCGCATTTGCCGCGCGGCGTCGACAGCTCGGCGGTGATGGTCAACGCCAGCACGCGGTTCAACGATGGCGGCGAGTTCGGCCTGGGCGCCGAGATCGGCATCAGCACCGACAAATTCCACGCCCGCGGCCCCTGCGGCCTCGAAGAACTGACCAGTTACAAGTACGTGGTCCACGGACAAGGACAGGTGCGTGAATGACAGCGAGATACAAACTAAGTGACCAATGACAAGATTCATGATCGAATCAGATTGTGAACTTGGCCATTGGGATCTGGTGATCTGATGCTTTCCTCACTGCAACGGAGTGCACGATGAGTGAGCGACGTTCTCAGCCAGGCGGAAGTCGAAAGCCTGCTCAACGCGATGGACGGCAGCGAGGCCGACGATCAGTCGCCGACGCGTGCACCGCGCCGCATTCGGCCTCGCGAGAAGGTTATCGCCGTACGACTTCAAGCGTCCCGAGCGCGTCGGCAAGGAGCAGATGCGGGCGCTTGCAGACGCTGCACGAGGGCTTCGGCCGCAACTTCGGCGCGGCGCTCTCGGCCCTGCTGCGGAGCATCGTCGAGGTGAAGCTCACCAGCGTCGATCAGCTCACCTACAGCGAGTTCGTGTTCAGCCTCGAGAACCCCACCTGCTTCAACCTGCTCAGGGCCGAGCCGCTCGAAGGCCAGTTGATTCTCGACATCAACCCGTCGATCCTGTACCCGATCATCGACCGGCTGCTGGGCGGCGGCAACGAGTCCGGCGCCCCCGGCCCGGCGGCCGCTCACCGAAATCGAACTGCGGCTGGTGTCGCGGATCACCGATCTGTTCCTCGACGAAATGCAGCACGCCTGGGAGAACGTGCTCGAGCTCGACCTGGCGTCGACCGCGTCGAGAGCAATCCGCAGCTGGTGCAGATCGTGCCGCCCAACGAAGTGGTGGTGCTGATCAGCTTCGAGCTCACGCATGGGCGACGTCCGCGGCATGATGAACCTGTGCATCCCGTTCAACTCCATCGAGCGGATCAGCAGCAAGCTGACCGCCAACAGCTGGGTGAGCTACGGCAAGACGCCCGCCACGACGGAAAATATCCAGCGCATCAGCAGCCAATTGAGCGATGCGCTGGTGGAACTGGTCGTGGAACTGGCCGAGACGCAACATCTCGACGCCGACTTGATCGGCCTGCGCGTGGGCGACATCATCACCACCGAAAAGGACATCAACGCAGCCGCTGGTAGTTGCCGTCGAAGGGCAGACCCAAGTTCCATGCCCAACCGGGGCCTTCAAGGGCCGCAAGGCGATCCAAGTCGTCGGCACCATCTGAATGGTTATCAGGGTATACCGCCGATCTCGATTTCGGGCCCCCGCGGCAGCGGCGGCAGGGCTTGCTCCATGACACCGCGGGCACGTGGCCACATGAGAAGCCCCTCCACAACCATCCACACCTGAAGCAGCAATGTGACGGCCGCGACGCCGAACAGCAAGTGATTGTGGTCATACCAGCCTGTGCTGCCGTTGAACATTTGCCAAACCAGTGCCCAAGCGGGCATAACGATCATCAACAGCATCGGCGGCACGAGGAACCACACGGGCTTGTTTCGCCGCCATAAATAAAATGCCGTGACCATAAAGGCCAAGCCCGCGAGTAACTGGTTGATCGCCCCAAACAGGGGCCATAGATAAACGCCTCCGTGTCCATGTGCGCCAAGAGTTCCATTGGACGAAGCGGGCCGCGCATCATCGCCAGCACCATCGCGAGCGCCACGGCAAAGAACGTAGCCGCGTATTTGTTCGTCAATGGCCGAATGTTGAGCGTCGTGGCTAGTTCTTGCACAACGTAGCGTTGGAGCCGTGTCGCCGTATCGAGCGTCGTGGCAGCGAAACACGCCACAAGCACCGCCACGACAGCGACGGAAAACTTCAGTGGCAAGCTGGTGGCGGTTAAAAAATTCGCGCCGCCGTCCACGAAGCCGCCCACCAATTTGCCCAATGTGAAGCTATTCCAGCCGTTAGCCGGATCATACTGAGCGTGCCAAGCCGCTGCACCCACCAGTGGCTGGCCGTCCGCACCTCGTTCTGCCTCAAACGTGTAGGGCCGGATAACCTGATCGTTCGAAATACCCGCAACGGTCTGACGTTCGAAGAGCCCCATGCCGAGACCCGCACAGCAGGCCAGGATGACAATCACCGCCAGCGCACCCTCCAGCAACATGGCACCGTAACCGACGTATTGGGCATCGCATTCATTCGCTACCTGTTTGCTGGAAGTGCCGCTGGAAACAAGGCAATGAAACCCGCTGATCGCGCCGCAGGCGATCGTAATGAACAAAAACGGCCAAATGGGCGGTGCGTCGGCCGGCCATTGCGCCATCGGAACCACGGCCGGCGCGCTCTGGTGTAAATCGGCATGGCCCGAAAGCCCAGCCAAGCAGATCCCCAATACAAGTGCCGCCAAGGCCAATAAAAGCTGCTGGCTGTTGATGAAGTCGCGCGGTTGCAGAAGCATCCAAACTGGCAGCACCGACGCTATGAAACAATAAACAAACAATATGACAGTCCACAGTACGACCGGATTGAGCGCATCGCTTGGCAGGCCGAGCGCGCTCGACAAGCTGGTGCACCACGCATCCGGAATCGACACCGGCCAGAAATAGGAACCCAAATAGACCGCCCCGTACAACACAATTAACCCGATGATGGACGGACCAACTAGTCCACCGCCATGTCGATAGACCCAAAAACCAACCCCCACGGCCAACGGCATCGCCACCCACGTCGACAGCACCGACTCCGGATAGAGATTGAACAGTTGGGCAATGACGAGCCCAAAAATTGCCAGTACGACAGTGAGCGCGAAAAAAAGTATTAGCAAAAACAACAGCCGCGTTCTGGCGCAATCATCCGGCCGGCGATATCGCCAACGGTTTGTCCTCGATTACGGAGACTTACGACCAACGAGCCGAAATCGTGCACGGCGCCAATAAAGATGGAGCCGAGAAGCACCCATAAAAGTGCTGGCAACCAACCCCAAAATACGGCGATGGCCGGCCCGACGATCGGTCCCGTACCGGCGATGCTGGTAAAGTGATGGCCGAAAATGACCTCTTTCCGCGTCGGAACAAAGTCCACATCGTCGCGCAATTGGCGGCTGGGCACTTCCGCGTTCGGATCGAGTTGAAAAACATGCCGTGCCAGCCAGCGCCCATAAGTGTGGTAGGCGACTATAAAACCGACAAACGAGCCGACAGCAACCAGAAAGGTGAGCATGGCAGAATAGGAATCTGGAAAAGCTGCGCTTGGAACAGCCCGCCGCTATGGCTGTAGGATTGTTTCCAAACTACTCATCATATCAGCGTCTGCGGACCGGCAGCAACGCCGCGGAAGGATTGGTTTACTCCCTCGCGCCCCGCTCCTATAATGCCGCCGTTTGCTTGGAAAACTCGTGATGGCAAGGAGAGCAGCAATTGTGGTAGAGCACGTAATTATCATCGGGAGCGGACCGGCTGGTTGGTCGGCCGCGATTTACGCCGCCCGCGCTGAACTTAAGCCGCTCCTCTTCGAGGGAGCGATTACCGAGGAAAACCGGCTGCAAGGCACGCTGCCTCTGGGGCAGCTCGCCCTGACGACCGAGGTCGAAAACTATGCAGGGTTTCCGGCGGGCGATTTGGAGGGGTTTTTGACGACCGCCATTGATGCCGAGCGCACGCAGTACATAAACATCCACGAGGGCCGGCATGCTGTCACGGGACCCGAGCTGATGGAGCTCATGCGGCAACAGGCTTACAACTTCGGAACCCGGATTGTCACGGACGACGTGATTGAAGTTGATCTGCAACGTCGGCCATTCGTTGTTCGCACGCTCGAAGGCGGAACGCACGAAACGCACGCACTGATCGTCGCGACCGGCGCCCGGGCCAATTACCTGGGGCTGCCTTCGGAAGACGCGTTTAAGAATCGCGGCGTGAGTGCGTGCGCCGTATGCGACGGCGCGCTGCCGCGGTTTCGCAACAAGCCGCTCATCGTTGTGGGCGGCGGCGATTCCGCCGTGGAAGAGGCCACGTATCTTACGAAGTACGCTTCCAAGGTGCACATGGTCCACCGCCGCGATAAGCTGCGCGCGAGCATGATCATGCAGGAGCGGGCGCTTGATAATCCAAAGATTCAACTAGAATGGAACCACACGCTCGATGAAGTGCTCGGGAACGACAAAGAGGGGGTTACGGGTGTGCGATTGGCAAGCACTGAGGGAGATGGCAAACGTGAGTTCCCGGCCAGCGGCGTTTTTCTCGCCATTGGGCACACGCCCAACACGAAGTTATTGAATGGCCAAGTTGAACTGACTGAAAAAGGCTATGTTCGCTGGACCAAACCCTTCCGCACGAGCACGAGCGTCGAAGGTGTGTTTGCGGCCGGCGACGTGGCCGACGATTATTATCGCCAAGCGATCACCTCAGCGGGCACCGGGTGCATGGCGGCGCTGGATGCAGAACGCTGGTTAGCTGCGAAGGGTATTCACTAACTCTGGCTTTTCTTTCGTCCGCAGATAGACACAGATGGACGCCGATGGATTTGCAGAGGTCGCGCAGAAGAATATTTGAATCGTCTGTCCCCTCTGCGTAAATCTGCGTTCATCTGCGGATAAGAGGGGGGCAAGCAATCTAGGCGGGGAGCCACAATGTCTGATATCAACATCACAGTCCACGAGCGTGCCGGTCGGAAATGCGCTTCGAGCGGATCGAAATGGGAGCCGATCATCGGTTACAGCCGCGCCGTACGCAGCGGCAATGTGATCGCCGTTACCGGTTCGGTTGGCATCAACGCCGACGGCACGTACGCCGCAACGCTTTCTGAGCAAACCGCGAGGTGCCTGGAAATAATCCGGGCGGCAATCGAAGGCCTCGGCGGCCAATTGGAGCATGTGATTCGTACGCGGATGTACGTTGTCGATATCGCTCGTTGGGAAGAGGTCGCCCACGTCCACGGCAGCGTGTTTGGCGAGATTCGCCCGGCCACATCGATCGTGGAAGTAGCACGCCTGATCGACAGCGACGCGATGATTGAAATTGAAGCGGACGCGATCGTACCTACTTAACCTTCACGACCACGTGATATTCTCCGCGCTGATCTGTGAAGTCGCGGCGCGTGGTGCAAACGTGCACCAACAATAGTAGGACGAATACGCGCGGCTGAGATACTTCATCCTGTCACACGCGCTGGCGGTAGCTGCCATGGACAAAAACGACCACGACAACCAGCAGAAGCAGGGCGGAAGGTTCCGGAACAGCAGAGGCAGACGAGAGGCCTTCACCGACGCCAATACCGGTTGCCGCCTGGCCGAATTTCGAGCGCCAGACGTCAAAGTCGGCGGAGGTGATTTGATTGTCGCCGTTCCCGTCGGCAGCGAGTCCCAAACCCGTCTGACCCTGCGAATTACGCCACACCACGTAATCGGCGGTGTCTACTATACCGTTTTGGTTGTAATCGCCATTCGTCGATGGGATGAGATACTTGGCAACAATTTGTCCGGTAAGATCGAGAGTGATCGTCGCAGATGCGTTGGAGAGCACGAACGACGCGTTCATTGGCAACGTGAGTGTTTCATACACGCGGCCGCCTTCCGAAAGAGAGCCGAGCGTGCCGCTGCCGGTGAGAGCGCCGCCTAGTCCGACAAGGGTGTTGGATCCAACCGCAAGCGCGAAATCGTCTCGGTAGGAAATGGTACCGCTTGTGAACAGCAGATTCATTGTGGACATATTGAATTGGTTGCTACCATTGACGTCGAGTGTGCCGCTAGTCACATCGGCCACTAAGTTGCGTCCCGCGAAGTAAACATTGTCCGTGAGAACGACCAAGTACGTGAAGCTCGATTTGCCGCCGTAGTCGGCCGGGGCGCTGCCATCTGTTGCGTCTGACAAAGGTTTCCAAGAACCACTTGTGTTGGCATCCATCGTGCTGCCGCTTAGGAACATGACGTTGCCCGCGGCACGGTCTGTCTTGATTGTACCCGTGTAGGTCGTCGTCAGACCGCCTGGGCCTTGTTGCACGATGGGCTTTGTTTGGTTGAGATCGACGCTGTACACCGTGCCAGAAACGGCAATGCTGCTTTGGGTCATGTCGATGGTGTAATCGCGCCCAACGGCCAACGCGCGTTCACAGCATCCCCAACGCAACGCCAAGCTGGCCACAATTAGCCGCAAAACGTTCGCCCACCGATTGCCACTACAAGACAGCATGGTCAACCCCATCTCATATTGTTCCGATCCGGTGATCAACTCTCGTCACCATCGCCGTTTCCGCCGCGTCTTCCCTCCCGTTTGCGGCGGCGCATTTCCTTTTCTCGTTCTTTTTTGAGCTTGGCCTTTTCCTTCGGCGTCAGGCGCTTTCCCGTGCTACCTTTCTTTTTAGCCAGTCCGTTCGGACTTTGCATCATTCCGGACTGCAATTCGCGAACCATTTTCATCCGCTCGCGCATGCCCTTGCCGGCGAGCGAGGTCATCATCTGGGCCATCGCGTCGAACTGCTTGACGAGGTCGCCCACCTCGTGCGGCTCGACGCCGGCCCCTGTGGCAATGCGGCGGCGGCGGCTTTGATCGATCGTCTTGCCCGGGTTTTTGCGCTCGGCGGGCGTCATCGCGTCGATGATGCCGAACAGGCGCTTCAGGTCCTGTTCGTGGTCGACGTCGCCCATCATTTCAGACATGGCGTTCATGCCCGGGATGAGGCCCATCACCTTCTGCAGCGGTCCCAATTTTCCGATTTGCGAAAGCTGCTTGCGGAAGTCGTCAAGCGTAAACTGCCCCTTGCTTAGCCGCTCCTCGGTCAGCCGCATTTCCTCTTGGTCGAATTCCTGTTGAGCCTTTTCGACCAGAGTCAGCAAGTCGCCCTGGCCCAAAATACGCCCGGCCATGCGGTCGGGATGGAATTCTTCGAGAGCGTCGAGATGCTCGCCGGTGCCGATAAACTTGATCGGCACGCCTGTGACTTGCTTGACGGACAAGGCCGCGCCGCCGCGGGCGTCGCCATCGAGCTTCGTCATGATGACGCCGTCCAGCTCGAGCTTCTCGTTGAAAACTTTCGCGCTGTTGACGGCATCCTGGCCCGTCATGCTGTCGACGACCAGGTAAACCTGCTGCGGGGCAACCTGCCGATCAATCCGTTCGAGCTGGGCCATCAGCTCGTCATCAATGTGCAGCCGCCCAGCGGTATCGAGAATGACGATATCGGCGTTGTGCTTCTTCGCCTCGCGCACCGCCGCATTGGCGACAGCAACCGGATCCTTGTTCGTACGGTCGGAGTAAACCGGGATTTCAAGTTGCTCGCCCAGCACGTGCAACTGGTCGATGGCCGCGGGACGCTGCAAGTCGCACGCGACCAACAGCGGCCGGCGCCGCGCTGCTTCAGCATCCGCCCGAGCTTGCCGGTGGTTGTCGTTTTGCCCGAACCTTGCAGGCCGCACATCATCAGCACGGTCACGTCATTTGCACCGCGTAGGTGGAGCGAATGGTCCACCGGCCCCATCAAATTCACGAGCTCCTGATAGACAATGCCGACGACCTGCTGGCTCGGATGGAGCGATTTAAGCACCCGCTCACCAACCGCCTGCTCCGTCACGCGCCCGATAAACTCGCGCACCACCGGGAAGCTGACATCCGCTTCGAGCAACGATTTCTCGACGAGCTTCAGCCCGTCGCGCATGTTCGATTCGGTCAGCTTGCCTTGTCCGCGCAGCGTTTTCAGAGCGGAACCGAGGCCGTCTTGCAGGGCTTCGAACATGGAAGAAAGTGCGGAGGGGGTCAGTGGTCGGGGAACAGAAAACAGCTGGCGAGCAATGCCTCGCAGACGGGTGAAGAAATTCTATCACAACTGCCGTCCAGCGAGAATTATGCGATTTTCAATCGTGCTCATTCGATAATCGACGGTCAACTTGTGCCCGCGCAAGAGCCCGACTCCCAAAAGCGGAATTTGTGCGTCGCTTTCAACAACTTCGATGGACCGCGGTTCGCCAAGCCATTCAACTACGCAACTAAACATCTCGAGTACAACCTCGATGCCGTCCGCCAGCCCAGCCATAACGGCCGACGACTGCGATAATCCGAGTTGGTCAATAATGTGCCGTGGCATCACGAGCTCGCCAGTGAATGCCGTATCCACCCAGACGGCAACGATCGTTGGCTTCTCGTTTGCGCCTTGGACGCAAGCTGATATCGACCAGCGCTCGGCCTGCTCGATCCACGCGTCCGTTCACGGAACCAGCACCCCTAGCTCCACCGCAGCTTTGTGGCCAACACGCATGGCAAGGGAAATCCGTTCCGGATAAGCGGAACGAGCAGCTTGAATAGCTTCGCTCAGCGTTCGACCCAAGAAGTAGTCGCCCGAATCCGGCTCGATAGCGACAAACTCATCCGCGTGAGTCGCTTCTAATTGTGTCCGGTACCGCGCGTTGTAGATTTCCTGCGCCACTGTGCCACCTGAACGGACGCGTTGCTAGGAATAAAGCATCCCTTCATTTACTGTGATACGTGTCATGCTACAATCATACCGCAAATTGGCTCGTTTTTCAAAATCGGAATTGGACCTTGCAAAACTCGACTCCTGAATCCGATCTCATCATCATCGGTGGCGGCATCGTCGGACTCGCCACCGCTTACCGCTTCCTCGAACGGTTCCCCGGCAAGCGCGTCACCATCCTCGAAAAAGAAGCCGCCATCGCCCGTCACCAAACTGGCCGCAACTCCGGCGTGATGCACACGGGCATCTACTACCGCCCCGGCTCTCTCAAAGCCATCAACTGCCGTGCCGGCAAAAAAGCGATGGAGGAGTTCTGCACGCGCGAGAACATCCCCTTCAACCTCTGTGGCAAGATCATCGTCGCCACCGACGAATTGGAACTGCCGCGAATGGAAACGCTCCTCGAACGCGGCCCACAAAACGGCGTTGTCTGCGAGCGAATCGGTCCCGAACGACTTCGCGAGCTCGCGCCCACGCGGTCGGCATTGCCGGCATCTATGTCCCCGAGGCCGGCGTCGTCGATTACGCCCAAGTCGCCCGTCGCCTCGCTGAAATCATCACGCGCGAGGGCGGCCAAGTCGTCACCAGTGCCCGTGCCACCGGCATCCGGCATGACTCAAGCGGCCGTGCCATCGTCGAAACCGTCGCCGGCGAGTTCGCAGCCCAGCAGGTAGTCAATTGCGCCGGCCTCTACAGCGACCGCGTCACCCGCCTCAGCGGCGCGAAGCCCTCCTCGATGATCGTCCCCTTCCGCGGCGAGTTCTACTTGCTCCGCGACGAATTCCGGCACCTCGTGCAAATGCTCATCTATCCCGTACCCGACCCGAAGTATCCGTTCCTCGGCGTTCACTTCACCATCCGCATGAACGGGGCCGTCGAATGCGGGCCGAACGCCGTCCTCGCTTTTGCCCGCGAAGGCTACCGCAACACGAACATCAACTTCCGCGACCTGGCCGAAACGCTGACCTACCCCGGTTTTTGGCGGCTGGCCACGCGCTATTGGAAAATCGGCGCTGACGAAATGTGGCGCAGCTTCTCGAAGCCGGCCTTCGTCCGCGCATTGCAGCGACTCGTCCCCGGCATCGAATCCCGATTCCTCGATTGGGCCCCCGCCGGCGTCCGCGCCCAGGCCGTCAGCCCCGACGGCCAAATGGTCGACGACTTCGTCATTGAAGAAACCGACCGCGTTGTCAACGTCGAAAACGCACCCTCCCCGGCCGCAACGGCGTCGCTCAACATCGGTAAGCTTGTCGTCGATAGACTGGCGCCGCGATTCCAATAAACGAGGCTCGCCGTCCGACACTGCCCATTTAGCTGCCGGTCAACGACCGGCAGCTAAAGCCGTTTACCGCCGCGAACCTGAAGACCCCACCGGCACCATTCGCTTCCGTCGATGATACACTGGTGTTTGCATTGGCTAGAACTGCCAGATCGCATCCAACCGCAAGCGGCGAATGAAGGCGATCGGCGACGCTACAGCGGCGTTGGAGAATGCACTATTGCAAATACGCGACCACGGCTGTGGTAGCGACTCTATGTCAGCTCGGTTAATGGGCCATCGCCGCAGTAGTTGGGGTTGCCGAACTCTTTGAGGCGGTGGCCGAAGCCGTGGGCCAGGGAGAGGAGGAGGCGGTTGTGGGGGACGTTCTTGAACTTGAGCGAGCGGCCCATTTTGAAGTCGAGGCCGCCGCCGACCAGAACGAACGGCGTGTTGTCGTGCGTGTGTGAGTTGCCTTTGCCGAGCTCGTTGGTCCAGACGATGGTGGTGTTATCGAGCAAGGTGCCTGGGCCGCCGGGTTCGGGGGTGGCGGCGAGGCGCTGGGCCAGATAGGCGAGCTGTTCACAGTACCATTTGTTGATGCGGGTGAGCTTGTCGACGGCCTCTTTGTTGCTATCGGGTTCGTGTGAAAGCTGGTGGTGGCCTTCGTTGATGTCGATCCAGTGCATGTGGGCTTCGCCGACGGAGTTGGTGAATTGCAGCGTGGCGACGCGGTTGAAATCGGCCGCAAAGCTGCTGACCATCAGCTCGATTTGGAGCTTGCTGAGCCGGGGCATGTTGTCGTTTTCTTCTTTGATGCCGGGTTCGAGCTGTGGCACGGCATGGCCGACATTTGCCGAGGCGCCGGATTTTAATTCTTGCTCCATTTCACGGACGAACGTCCTGTGTTCTTCGAGCAGCTGACGGTCTTCGCTACTGACGGCGTGCTCGACCTTTTTGAAGTCTTCCTGCAGATCGTCGAGGATGCTCCGCAAGCTTTCTTCGTCCTTCATGCGGCCGTAGAGCTTGGCGAACATTTGGTAAGGGTCGTCGATCGGGGCGAGCGGCTTGTTGGGACCGGCGTACGACATGCGAGTCCAGGTGTCGGCGCGGTCGGGGACCATGACGCCGAATTCCAGCGAGCCGAAGCGCGTACGCGTGGCGGGGTTGGTCTGCAAGAAGCTTTTGATTTCCTGGTCGATAGAGATGCCTTTTGACCAACCGGCGGGGGTGTCGGAGCCACCTTGGATATTACCGGGGAAGAGCTCGACGCCAGTGAGCAGGCAGCCGATGCCGCGCATGTGGCCGTCGCCATCGCCGCGGATTTTGTCACTGATGCCGTGGAGGAGGAGCGTGCGATCTCGGAAGGGCTCGAGCGGCTTGAGGCTTTCTTTGAGCGTGAAGTGTTCGCCAGTTTCATCGGGCCAGAAGTTGTGAGGGATGACGCCGTTGGGACTGAACATAATCACTAAGCGTTTTCGGCGCGGGGCCACTTCGCTGGCGAAGCCCAAGCTGGGCAAGTTCAGCATGAAGGGCACGGCGGCGGCGCTGACGCCCAGTTTGCGCAAGAATTCGCGGCGGGAGGCGTAGGTGGTCATCGTATTAATCGTTTTTAATCGCTTGAATTTTGACTGACGTGCGGGAATCTCTCGCAAAGGCGCCAAGGAGTAAAGGGAGATGCAAAAACTCTTCGATTAGATTCTTTGTTCCTTAGCGACTTTGCGTGAGTTCTTTTGTTGATTTGTCGGGCATAGCTTGACCAAGATCGGGGTTTGCGCTTACGGCCACGATTTCAACGAGCAACTTTTTGATGTTGAAGTCGTGAGCCACGAAAAACTGTTGCAAATCGTGAAGTCGGTTCGGGCCGTAGGCGAAAACGGATTGCTTTACGGTGTGTTGAAACATTTGCTTGACGAAAGCGGTTTGCGCTTCCTCGCTGGTGGCAACGAACTGGGCCAGGTCTTTCGCACCCTTGATTTTCTCGACTTGGCCGGATTGTGTCAAATAACTTCCGGTGGCGTCGATGGGGCGATCCTTTTCTTCTGTGCGGTATCGTCCGATGGCGTCGAAGTTTTCCAGCGTGAATCCGAGCGGGTTGATCATACCGTGGCACGCTTGGCAGGCCTTGGGTTTGGTTTGCAGGGCAACGCGCTGGCGTGTGCTAAGCTCGGCGTGCACGTTGGCCGGCAATGGCGTCATAGCTTTGGGGGGTGGACGCAGTACCCGGCCTAATACGTTCCGTGTTAAGAACACGCCGCGGTGGATAGGAGAGCTCGCGTTCGTGTACGCGAGGCTGGCGAGCATATAAGGGTGGGACAACACGCCGGCGCGATGGTTGGGCTCGAATTCGATTTTTTGAAACGATGCGTCGGGCGACATCTTCACGCCGTAAACGTGCGCCAATCGGCCATTGAACCAAAACGCATCGCTGAGCAGGAATTGCCGGAAATCGGCAGAGCTACTTTCGAGCATGGAGTCGATCGACAGTTCGAGCGAAGTCCGCAAATCGGAGGCGACCTGAGGGGTGAACTCATGATACGTCTTGGGATCTTTCGACAGGTCGTGCGGCTGCGAAATCTTCAGCCAGTCCAGGAAAAAGCCGCGTTGTTTCGACCGCGTCCGCAGGTTGGGCAGCATGCGGTTGAGCTGCGCAACAATTTGCTCGTGAGTTTTTAGTTTGTCGTGCTTGGCGGTTGAGATTAACTCATCATCGGGCAGTGAATCCCAGAGCCCGAACGACATCCGGGCGGCCACATCATAGGGGTCGTTCTTGGCACCGTCGAGTTCTCGATACAGGAACCTCGGCGACTTAAGCGTGAGTAGCACGCCCCGTTTCACACCTGTAATCAGGTTGGGCGCTGCTTCGAACTGCCGCTGGACGTAAAACTTCTGTTGCTCCTCCGATAACGGCCGGCGGAAGGCGCGCTCAGCGAAAAGCCCGCAAAACTTGCGCAAGATCGGTTCGTTGCTGGCGGCATCGGTGCTCTTGCCGGAGAGTTGCTGCAGGTGGTCCGCCACATAGCCGGCCGTCTCAATCGCGCACTCGGTCGTGGCTTCATCCCAGGCTTTTGAAATCGACGTGCCACGTTCGTAGCCGACGCTACGATCATCAGGCGGAAAATGGGTTTGTGTTACGAAGACCTCGGGCGCCGATTGGACGGAGAGGTTGCGCGTGGGAATCACGTGCAGCGTGTGATAGGGCCGCTTCCACTGGAGCGAGATCGACGTTTTCGCGTCCGGGCGAAACTGCTTTTTGTTTTTGTCTTTGTCATTTACGCCCTGCTTGCCGCGCGAAAACTCAAGCTTGATGGGATAGACCCGGCCGCCGAGCAGATGAATTTCGCTGCTGTGTTCGCTTTTATGGCCGGATAGAACCCAAGCGTCGATCAGCGGAACTTTGTTGTCATTCACGAAGAGCCGTGTGGCATGTTCGGTCCGCACGACGAATTCATAGTCGCCGGTGTCGGGGGCGAGCAGCGAGCCTTTCCAGATCGCGGAAAACTCCTTGGATTCGAGCTTCTTTGGATCGGGGCTGGATTCGCCCCAGTGGAAGTTGACCTCGGCGTCGGTCCGTTCCAGACTGTGCGCCTTTGGGTTGAAATCCCGTGAGTTGTAATACTCGGCGTGAAGTCCACGCTCAGTTCCCCAATCGACGGGCGAGTGGAAGCTGGCGATCAAATCGGCGACAGCGTTTTGATGCTGCTGGACAGTGAGCCGCGACGGCTCGATACGGGCGGGCTTGTTGCGGATGCGCGCATCGGCGGAGTAGAAGGCGTCGTAGATATATGCGGCCACCTTCGCGGCGTCGTCTGCGGAGCACTTGTTGTCCGCATCGTCCGGCATTGTCTTATGAATGAGTTTTGTAAGTTGGGCAACCGATTTGTCACCTGTCAACGGATCGGGATAGTTATCTTCGGTCCCTTCGCCCGATTTGCCGTGGCATCGCGCGCACTGGTTGCGGTAAATCTGCTGGCCGGTCGATTCGGACGCAAACGACTTAGGCGCGGGGCAGGCGGCGAAGCAACACGCGAGCGTTGCGATAACGCCATGCAATGAAAATCGCAGTTTGTGCTGCGTCGATTGCATCGCAAGTCGGGGTCTGCAAGGACGACCCCGTTAGGTGGGATGATGAACCGGTCCAAGGTTCGGCAGGGGAGTGCGTAAATTATAACCTATTTGTCGTTGATATCCAAGAACATGGTTGAAGCCACATGGGTAAAGGTGTTAGCTGTCCGGCGTGCAAAATTGCGATGCGAATTACTCGACGTCCTCCCACATGCGGAGGCCGCCGAAGTACGCGTTATGGTTTCCGCCGCGGCGGCACCCTTCGGGCATCTTGTCCATTTTTTTCGCATTTCCACCTCCGATGACGACGTAGTCGGCCAGGAAGGCCGCGTTCAGGATACTCGCGACTTCCGCCACGTTTTTTTTCCATTTGTTGATAGGGCCAGCATCCAGAGCAGTGCGATTGATGCACTCATCAATCGTTTTATCGTGTCGCAGTTTCAAATGCCCGAGCGCGAGGGGCACGATGGTCGTATCGATGATATATGCGCAGCCGACGCTAGTGCCCAGCCCGAGGTATAGCATGCGGCCGCCCTCGTAACTGCCGAGCGCTTGCATACAGGCGTCGTTCATGATTCGTACGGGGCAGCCGAAGACGGCGGCGTAATCAAAATCGGTCCAGCCGCTTCCTAAGTTAACCGGCTCTGCGATCGGGCTGCCATGCCTCACGTGTCCGGGATATCCGATAGAAACTCGATCGAATTTCCAGTCGCTGGCAGTCCGTCGAACCTTATTGACAAACGTGCTGGGTGTCAGCTTTTTGTTCGACGGGATTTTTGTCTCGTCACTCTCGCCGGCTTTCCAGACTTTCACGTTCGTGCCACCGATATCGATCACTAGAATGTTCATGTAAACGACCGATGGAGTGAGGTAGGCGAACTCGCCTAAACAAGCCGCAAAGAATGTGCCAATCAGGCGAGTACGGCAACAGAAGCGGTTGGAGCAAGAAGATTGCGAATGCAGCAGGACGGACTAGCGGGCGTTGTCGCCTATTCGGTCTTTACCCATCCATTTGCGAAGCGCTTCAGGGATAAGGATGGAGCCATCTGCCTGTTGGTAGTTTTCCAGGACAGCGATTAGAGCTCGGCTAATGGCAATGGCAGTGCCGTTGAGCGTGTGGACCAGTTGGGTGCCCTTTTCGCCTTTGACCTTGTAACGAATGTCGAGCCGCCGCGATTGGTAGTCGGTGCAGTTCGAGGTGCTGGTAACTTCGCCGTACTCGCCGCCCTTGCCACGGCCGGGCATCCAGGCTTCCAGATCGAACTTTCGGTAGGCGGGGCCGCCAAGGTCGCCGGTGGCAATATCGAGCACGCGGTATGGAATGCCGAGGCCGTCGAAGATTTCGCACTCGAGATCGCGGAAGCAGTTGTGCATGTCGTCGCTTTGCTCGGGCAGCGTGAAGGCGAACATCTCAACTTTGGTGAATTGATGCACGCGATAGAGACCGCGCAAAGCGCGACCGGCGGCTCCGGCTTCAGTGCGGAAACAGTGGCTGACGCCGCACAATTTGATGGGCAATTTTTCGGCTTCGATCACTTCGCCGGCGTACAAGCCACCTAAAGTGATCTCGGCCGTTGCCACGAGATTCAGGTCTTGGTTTTCGACGCTGTAGATTTGCGTTTCGGGCCCGCGCGGAATGAAGCCGACCCCCTTCAGCACGTCGCCGCGGGCGAGATCGGGCGTGATCATGGGTGTAAAGCCTTCGCGAACGAGTAACTCCATCGCGTACTGCTGCAGTGCGAGCTCTAGCTGGGCGGCTTCGTTTTTCAAGAAGTAAAAGCCGTGCCCGGCGACACGGGCACCGCCTTCGAAGTCGATGAGGTGGTGCTGTTCAGCGAGGGCAACGTGATCCTGCACGGGGAAGCTGAAGGGTCGGACATCGGTTTTGCCGCGCTGAAGTTCTTTGCTGGCGTCTTCGCCGCCGATGGGGGAATTAGCGTGCGTGAGGTTCGGCATCGAATTAAGAATTAGACTCGCTTCGGCAGTCAGGCGCTCGATTTCCTGGAGTGCTTTTTCTTTTAGTTCACGCAGACGACGCCCTTCGTCCTTCCGCAACTCTCGTTGCTCGAAATCGGGGGCCATCCCAATTGACTTACTTACGATATTCGCCTTTTGCGAAATGTCCTCGACGTCTTGTTGCAGCTTACGGCGCTGGGATTCGAGGTCGACGAAACGCGCAACGTCTGCCTTTACGCCGCGGTTATCGCAATTGCGCTGAACGATTTCGGCATTTTCGAGGATGAAACGCTTATCCAACATGAGAAAGTGGTCCGGCTGTTTCGAAAGATTAATTCACCTCAGAGACACTGAGAGCACAGAGAGAAGACAATGAACAAATTCTCTTCTCAGTGTCCTCTGTGTCTCTGTGGTTATTGTTTTCCGGTCTTCTCTGTTGGTGAAAGCTTTGCGATCTGTTCCCACAGGTTCGCGCTGGCGAGAGTACCGCGGTGGTAGCTGTCGAGGGAGAATTTTTCGTTGGGGCTATGGGTGTTGTCGTCGTTTTGGCCCCAACCGAGCAGCAGCACGTCGGCGCCAAGTTCCGCGGTGAACGTGTTGACGATCGGGATGGAGCCACCTTCGCGGATGAATACTGGCGGACGGTCGAAAGCTGATTCGATGGCTGCTGACGCGGCGCTGATGTAGGGACTATCGAGCGGAACGACGACGCCCGGCGCGCCGTGGTAGTCGATCAACTCCATTTGGATTCCCGGCGGGAGGCGTTCTTCAAAGAACTTGCGGAGCGACTTTCCGATTTTTTGGGGATCCTGGTTGGGCACTAATCGGAAGCTGAACTTGGCACTGGCTTTGGCGGGAAGGACCGTTTTGGCGCCTTCGCCCTGATAGCCGCTGGTGAGGCCGTTGATATCGCACGTAGGACGCGCCCAGCGGCGTTCGAGCGCCGAGTAGCCTGCTTCGCCGAACATGCCCGTCACGCCGACGGATTGCATGAACTCGGCTTCGGTGAGCGGGAGCGCGCGGTATTCGTCGCGTTCGCGCTGGGTGAGGGGCTCGACATCGTCGTAGAAACCGGGGACCTGTACGCGGCCGTCTTTGTCTTTCAATGCTGCTAACAAGGCAATGAGTGTGCTGGCCGGATTGGTGATGGCACCACCGAACGTGCCGGAATGCAAATCTTGTTTCGGGCCGCGGAGGCGGAGCTCGTAGTACGCGATGCCTCGCAAGCCATAAGTGATGGCCGGTACGCCGGGCGAGAATTGGCTGCAATCGCTGATGACGACGGCGTCGCAGGCCAGCTTCTCGCGATTTTGTTCAACGTAGGGTTCGAGATTCTCGCTGCCGACTTCCTCCTCGCCTTCGATCAGAAACTTGATCTGCAACGGTAACTTGCCGACAGATTTGATCCAACCTTCGACGCTTTTGATATGCGTGAGCATTTGACCTTTGTCGTCGGTCGCTCCGCGGGCATAAATGTTGCCGTCGCGGACGGTGGGCTCGAAGGGGGGACTGATCCATTCATCGAGCGGCTCGGGTGGCTGAACGTCGTAGTGGCCATAGACGAGAACGACGGGCTTACCTGGCACGGCAGGTGACTGGGCATAAACGAGCGGGTGGCCCTTCGTCGGTATCATTTCCGTCTCTAGGCCGAGAAGTTGGAACTGCGCGGCTACCCAGTCGGCCGCACGCTGTGTCTCGCAGTTTTGTCGCGAATCGGCGCTCACGCTGGCAATTCGCAGGAGGTCAGCCAAATCGCCGGCAAACGCCTGGCGATGGCTTTCGATGTAGGTCGTAACATTGTTCATTTGGCGGCTGCTTCCTGTTGGTTCCAATGGGCGTACAATATAATGCGCTGAAAGCACTTTCACCACCGCAGTGAGAGCGGCTCTTTTGGTTTGCAGACCCGCGAATAGGTGAGTTATGGACGCAGATGAAACGGTTGTCGCCGAGCCGGAAGAAGAAGCGGCCACGATGGTGGCGGAGCCGAAGTCGAAAACGGAGAAAAAGAAGCGGGAGGTGCCGCGCTATAACGTGATGCTATGGGACAGCGACGCACATTCCTATGAGTACGTCGAGCGAATGCTGAAGGAGCTGTTCGGGCATACCCAGGAACAATGCCATAAGATGGCGGAGACGGTTGATACTCAGGGCAAAGTTGTCGTTTATACGACGACGCAGGAATTGGCGGAGTTGAAGCGGGATCAAATACTTGCCTACGGCAAAGATGATTTGATTAAGAGCTGTACGGGGTCGATGCACTCGACGATCGAAGCGGCGAGTTAAGGGTAATGTTGGATGAAGTTACGGACGACTACGCTCGGGTGCAAAGTCAATCAGTACGAAACGGAGTACGTGCGCGAGGGGTTGCTCGGTATTGGATACGAGGATGCGCGCGACGACGAAGTAGCAGAGCTGTGTATCGTCAACACGTGCACGGTGACGAACGAAGGGGACGCCAAGAGTCGGCAAACGATTCGGCGGATGGCTCGGCGCAAATCCTGGCGCGAAGATCGTCGTCATGGGTTGCTATGCGACGCGGGCGCCGCACGAAGTTGCGGCACTGCCCGGTGTGTCTCAAGTGGTGACCGACAAGCGCGAGCTACCGGACTTGCTAGGCCGGTTTGGCGTCACTGATATTCCGACAGGCATCAGCGGGTTTGGTCGGCGACACCGGGCGTACGTGAAGGTACAGGACGGATGCATGTTGCGCTGCAGCTTTTGCATCATTCCGCACGTGCGGCCGCAGCTCACGAGTCGGCCGATGGAACATATCCTCGACGAAGTGCGGCGGCTCGTGGACCGCGGGTACCGCGAAGTGGTGCTGACGGGCATTCACCTCGGGCATTATGGCGTCGATTGGAATCGCCAGCTTGCGTTCTCCGGGGGGGTGCCACTGGCTTCGCCAGTGCCTAAGCAGGATTGGATTCGCCTTTCACACCTTGTTCGCCGCATCGCCGAGTTGCCGGGCGATTTTCGCGTTCGGCTTTCGAGCATTGAGGCGACTGAGGTCACCCGCGAGCTGATTGAGGTGATGGCGGATCATGGCGATAAGATCGCGCCCCACTTGCACATCTCGATGCAGAGCGGCAGCGATAGCGTATTGCGGCGGATGCGCCGCCGCTGGGGCAGCCAGCGGTTCATCGACCGCTGCCGACTCGTGCATGAGCGGCTCGACCGACCGGCGATCACGACCGATATCATCGTTGGCTTTCCCGGCGAAACGGATGCTGAGTTCGCCGAAACGATCGCCACCTCCCGCGCCGTCGGCTTCTCCAAGATGCACACCTTCCCCTTCAGCCCGCGCCGCGGCACACCGGCCTCCGAAATGTCGGGCCAGGTTCCCAAGCACGTGCAGCAAGAACGCTCGCGGGAGCTAGCGGCCGTGGAGGCCGAACTTCGCGACGCCTACTACCGCAGTCTGATTGGTCGGCAATTGCGCGTGCTGGTGGAAACGAAGGATGCAGGATGCGGGCGGCAGGGTACAGGAATTTGGTTCGGCACGTCTTGCCGTTATGCGGTCGTCGAGGTGCCAGCGAATGCCGCCAACGAAGGTCGGTTCGTAGATGTCATCGCCACCAGCATTTGCGGCCAGCATATCGTCGTCGTGTAACGTGGCCAGTTGTTCCGGTCGTTCTCGGCCTGTATAATTCGCGACTGAATTTCGCGTATTTATGTGTCCCTTTCGGAGTAAGAGAGGAAACAATGGCTATTCGAGTTGCCGTCAACGGATTTGGCAGGATCGGTCGGCTCACCTTTCGCAATCTGTTCGCTCGCAAAGGCGAGTTCGACGTCGTCGCCATCAATGACCTGACCGACCCCAAAATGCTGGCGACGCTGCTGAAATACGACAGCACGCACCGCCGTTTTCCCGGCACGGTCAGCCACGACAATGAAAACCTCCTCGTCGACGGCAAAAAGATCCGCATTCTGGCGATCAAGAACCCGGCCGAGCTGCCGTGGAAGGACATGAACGTCGATGTGGTCGTCGAAAGCACTGGCATCTTCACCGGCCGGGCTAAAGATGGTAAGGCCGGCTACGACACGCACCTGGAGGCCGGCGCCAAGCGAGTCGTGCTCGAGCGCCCCGGCCAAAGACCCGCCGGATCTTACCTGCGTGTTGGGCGTGAACGACGACAAGCTCACTGCCGGCATGAAGTGCGTCAGCAACGCAAGCTGCACCACAAACTGCCTTGCGCCCGGTCGCCAAGGTGCTGCACGAAACGTTCGGCATCGAAAAAGGCTTGATGACTACCGTTCACGCGTACACGAACGACCAGGTCGTGCAGGATTTCCCCCACAAGGATCCATACCGTGCCCGCGCCGCGGCCGTGAACATCATTCCCACGTCGACCGGCGCGGCAAAGGCCGTCGGCGAAGTGATCCCCGCGCTCAAGGGCAAGCTCACGGGCATCGCCCTCCGCGTGCCAGTTACGACCGGCAGCGTAGTGGATCTCACTTCGTTGATGTCGAAGAACGTGACGAAGGAAGAAGTCAACGCGGCGATGAAGAAGGCGGCCGAGGGGCCGCTCAAGGGTATTCTGTGCTACACGGAAGATCCGATTGTTTCGACCGACATCATCGGCGACCCGCACAGCTCGATCTTCGCCGCCGATTTCACCCAAGTGCTAGGCGGCAATTTGCTCAAGGTCGTAAGCTGGTACGACAACGAATGGGGCTACAGCGTGCGGACGGCGGACCTCATTGCGAAGATTGCGAAGCTGTAGCGGCTGTCGTGAAGCTAAACCGCCAAGCGATGCGGAGACCGTATTCGAGCCCAGCCAAGATGGCTGGGCTATTTTTTTGCGAAGGACTCAGCGAGAATATCGAGCGCGAGTTTACCGTAATGAAACACTTGTCCCGTATCGCAGTTATTTAGCGTTACCTTTGCTGGGCTGAACAATAGGGGATCGATGCGGTAGAAGTCGTTGTCGTAGCGTGCGAAGATCTCGGCAAATGGCCGTCCGTAATCGCTGGAAGCATTGCTCGGCACTTGGGGTCCGATTTGCTCGAGTGACTCATCATCACCGGTGACTTCGAGCTGTACTCCTCCGCCGTACAGAATTGCGTCGTTCGTCCAGCCGATAGCCACGTAATCATCGTGGGCCAAGGGGGGAATAGGCGCGACGCCCATTCCTCGGCGAATCCGCGTTAGGTCGAAACCTAATACGTGCAATTTATGTAGCGCCGTCTCGACGCTGCGGGCCACGATCTGCACGGTTCCGGCGGGGCTGGCCGTGCGGGCGACGAGCAACGTCAAGCGGTCGGGCGCGATACCGCATTTGGCCGCGATATCGAGACATATATCGTCGGACGGCAATTTGCTTGTTTCTAGGATACCGACGCACACAACTGCCTTTTCGCGCAGGCCAATATGGTCGAACAATTCCTCTCGTCCAGCAGCCGCCCGCATTGGCCCAGAGCCCATGGCGAAAAACTTCTCGCCCTTGATTTCCCAGCCAGCGTATTGAGAGGCCATGCAGGCAGCGACCGGCCAATCTGTGCTGACTTCGATCGTTGGACCGGACCAGAATCCTGGCCGACCAGCACTGATTCTCACGACGGCCAAATCTGCCAAACATACTTCAGCCAATCGCCGGCCAGCTTCCAAACCTCCGTTCATCTTTACGCCGCAGTCGATGATCCGCGTGCCGCAACGGAGCGTGCTGACGGTGATGCCGAGGTTGTCGGCATCGGAAACCATGACATTGCAGAGTTCGTGAGCGCGTTCGTTGAGTTTGGGCATGGCGCAATTTTAAGGCGGACTGGTCGCGTGTGCGACCAGTCCGCTTGGTGAATTACATTCGCGTTCATCAATGCGTCTGGGGGCTCGCTCCGTTCGACCTCAGCCACCCCAAGTTAGGCTCAATCGTCCTCGGGAATGACTTCGCCGCCGCCAATGGTACTTATCGCTTTGAGCACCGCGACTGCGATATCTGGCTTGAGGCCGCGTACGTGGCCGTCTAAGAACACGGCTTGCACGATGCCGCCCGAATGCGAGCTGCCGAACTTGTTATGATCCGGATCATCGATGCTCGTAGCTAAGCCGTTTTCCGTGCAGCCGAACGTCGTGTGCGGGGTGTCACCTGCTATGGCCGCTGTATCGCCGATCACGAAATGTTCCATTTCAGGCGGCGTATTAGCGGGCACGGGCGGCAAGTGCCGTTCAGCCACAGCGATCGTGTTCGACAAGCCGTCTTCAACCTGACGGGCGCTGATATGTGAGCCACTGAAGATCGGTCCGGCGTCAGTCCGGCTGAATTGGCCGAACGCTTTGGCGGCCGCATCGGAACCGACCATTCCCGTCATGAGCTTGATGCCGGCGTTGGCTGAATAGTCGGCCAAGGTGGCGACTCCCATGTGATCGGGCGTTGGGGCGGCGTCGTTATTATCGAAATTGCGATCCGCGGCCGCCCGGCGGCGACTGGGGCAGGCATAAGTTTCGATCGGCGTACGCATGGTTTGGTCGTTCTTGGGGTCGTCGACGCGGGCTTGTGAATTCCAACTGTTGTAGATGGCCGTCTCTTCCATGTAAGGCAAGATGAAAAAGGCCCACGACACAGCCTTTTGCTTCCAACCATTGCGACCCATCGGGAACACTTTGCGGGTGTCGTGATGGTTCTGGATCGCCAACCCGATTTGCTTGAGATTGTTTTGGCACTGCGATTTGCGGGCCGATTCGCGAGCTGCCTGGATCGCCGGTAGCAAGAACGCGATCAGAATGCCGATAATTGCAATCACGACGAGCAATTCGACGAGCGTAAAGCCCGGTCGCGTGGAACGACCTTGAAGTGTGCGGGCGTCTGAACCGCGCACCGGGAGGCAAATGCGCATGGCATGCTCCTTTCATTGAAAGGGGACATCGGTCCGCCGGGGTGGGTTTGGGTCTGTGGCGGACGTAAGGTGGGAATTAACCACAGCAAGTTATGCTGGGGACAGCCGTAGCGTCAAGCCGAATACGCAAAATCGTACCGGTTCTAGTACGCCACCTGGAGTGAGCCGAATATCGTGCGCGTGGTAACTTGACTAGGTCCCGTCCGCCCGCTATCCTTACTTAATTACTAATCTCGTATATTTGTTTGCCGATCGTCGCATGTTTGCTCCGAGATCCGTTTCTGTTGTTGCGTCTACCGACTTTGTCGGCGGCTTTGTGATTATTATGCGCACATCAGGCCTTGAGGTTCGGTTCTCGAAATCATCGAAACGTAGCAACCCTGAGGCCGAAAGCCTCAGGGTTTTTTTGTTGGAAGTAGAAGTATATGTTGCAGCGCCCAGCCGTATCGGAGCGGGATGCCCTCTTGGGCGATTCGGCGGGCGGCTGCGCGCTGCCAAACGATGCTGGTGGTCCACCCTCGTGGGCGGTAGCAACCGGATTGGCGATTCTTATCGGCCTGATCTACGGTCCGGCCGTCAACACTCCGTTCATCTTCGACGACGTCAACGCGATCGTGCAAAACGATTCGATCACTTCGCTGTGGCCGATGATCGGCTGGGTGAGGCCTGGTCCTTTGAATCCGCCTTTTGAATTACCTACGACCGCCCGGCCGCTCGTTAACGCTTCATTTGCCGTGAACTATTACTTTGGCGGCCTCGATCCGACCGGCTATCACGTTGTCAATTTGGTGCTTCATTTTTTTACGGCGATGCTGTTGTGGGGGATCACGAAGCGGACGCTGCGATTGCCGTACTTCCACGGTGAATTCGAACAGTCAGCCGGTTGGTTGGCCCTCGGTGTAGCGATGCTCTGGGCTCTTCACCCATTACAAACCGAGGCGGTAATTTACGCCACCCAGCGGACGGTATTGTTGATGGCGTTTTTCTACCTCGCCACTTTGTATTGCAGTTTGCGTTATTGGGCGGCCAGTGGACAGCTCGCAACTACCGGCGATCGCGAGGAACCGGCGGTGCCGCCGCATAGGCAGAGCCGAAGCCGTGCGATCTGGCTGATGCTTGCTGTCATCGCCTGTTTGGCGGGGATGGCTTCCAAGGAAGTGATGGTCTCGGCGCCGCTCATCGTGCTCTTGTTTGAGCGAACATTTATTAGCGGTTCGTTAGCGAGTTCATTGCGTCGTTCGTGGCCTTTGTATATCGGCTTGACATCGACATGGCTGCTTCTATTGAGTTTGAATATCAACGCCCCACACAGTGATGCCGCGGGTTTTAACGTAGGTGTGCCAGCTTTCGCCTGGTGGCTTACGCAGTCGAAGGTGATCTGGATGTATCTGAAGCTCGTCGTTTGGCCTTGGCCGCTGCTGATCCATTATCAATTCCCGTACTTTACGAGCATTTCTCAGGCGTGGCCGTATGTAGTGCCGCTGTTTCTATGGGGGGCCGCCACGCTTGTACTGTTGTGGCGAAACTTACCCTCGGCGTTTCTGAGCACGTGGCTTTTCGCAATCTTGTCGCCGACGTTGGTCATCCCAATTGTTACGGAGATGGCGGCCGAGCGCCGAATGTATCTAGCGCTTGTTGCTCCGGTGGTGATTATCGTCGTTGGCGGCTACCGGCTTGTAACAGCCTTGGCTCGACAACGCGCTGAAGATCCGAATAGCGCGGCCAATTATTGCACGCCACTCGTGATGATTGGCGTGCCAACGATCTTGATCACGGTCGCATTCTGCCTCATCAGTGCCAAGAGGCTGGCAGCCTATGACAACGAGTTGAATCTGTGGCTAGAAGTGTTGCAGGCGCACCCGAATGACGCAATGGCCCACCAGAGCATCGGTGCGTATCTTGAACGGACGGGCGATGATGCAGCGGCTGCCGAACAATATCGCGAGGTAATTCGCCTGGACCCCCACTCGGTGTATGCTCACTATTCGCTCGGCCTTTTGTTGAAAAAGCACGGGGCATATGACGAAGCGGTGATGCATATTGCGGAGGCGGCTCGCATTCTGCCGAGAAGCGCGTCAATTCGCAACAATCTGGGCGTAACACTCTACGTGGCAGGCCACAACGACCAGGCGATCGAAGTGTTTCAATCCACGATAAAAATGGAACCAACCTATTCGACGGCGTATAGGAACTTGGGCAAAGCCCTACAGAAAGCAGGCAGATATCAGGAGTCGATCGAGCCGTTTGAAACGACTCTCCGACTCGATCCCAAAGCCATTGCTGTTTACGGGGATTTGGCGAGCAGCTTTATCCACTTAAACCAACACCCGCAGGCGATCGCGATGTTCAAAAAGGGTTTAGAACTCGCACGGGCTGTCGGAGACGAAGAAAACGCAAAGCGATTTACCGCCGGACTCGAGGGCCAATCGTCGAAGTCCGCACTGAAAGAGTGAGGTCCAATGTCCCGTATCCAAATCTACGACACCACACTCCGCGACGGCGCTCAAGGCGAGGGCGTGAACTTCTCATTACAGGATAAGCTCCTCATCGCCCGCCGGCTTGACGAATTCGGTTTCGATTTTGTCGAGGGTGGTTATCCACTTTCAAACCCGAAGGACGCAGAGTTTTTCCAGCGGATTGCCGCCGAGCCGCTGAAGCATAGCCGCGTATGTGCGTTTGGGATGACGCGGCGCAAAGGGGTGAAGCCGGCCGACGACCCCGGCATGAAGGCGCTCCTCGATTCGCAAGCGCCGGTCGTCACGATTGTCGGCAAAACAAGCGACTTTCATGTAACCGACGTGTTGCGTGTGTCGCTCGACGAGAATCTGGCGATGATCCGGGAGACGATCGCTTACTTGCGCGAAATGAGCCGGGATGTGATCTACGACGCCGAACATTTCTTCGATGGGTGGAAGGCCAACCCAGAGTACGCTGCAAAGACAATCCAAGCAGCCGTTGAAGGCGGGGCGATGCTCATCGTGATGTGCGATACGAACGGCGGCAGCATGCCGGAGGAGATTGCCGCGCTCACGAAAGAAGCCTCAGCGGCCGTCGACGTGCCGCTGGGGATCCACACGCACAACGACTGCGATTTGGCCGTTGCCAATTCGCTGGCCGCCATCGCAGCGGGCGCGGTGCACGTGCAGGGCACGATCAACGGGCTCGGCGAACGCTGCGGCAATGCGGATCTTATCTCGGTCGTCGCTAATCTTGCACTAAAAAGCGGGGGTACGAAGTGCTGGACGGCAACGGCGCCGAACATCTCACCGAACTTTCGCGCTATGTCTATGAAATTGCGAATATGCACTTCCGCAACAATCAGCCTTTTGTGGGGCCAAGTGCGTTTGCCCATAAAGGCGGCATGCACACGCACGCGGTGGCCCGGGTCTCGAAGAGCTACGAGCACATTGTGCCCGAATCAGTGGGCAATGAACGAAAGATTCTTGTCGGTGAGCTTTCGGGCCGAGCCACCATTCAACTCAAGCTTTCCGGCAAGGTCACGGATGCTGCCGTGATGGATCGCGTTTTGAAGCAAATTATCGAACTAGAGAACCGCGGCTATCAGTTTGAAGCCGCCGAGGCTTCGTTCGAGCTCCTAGTTCAACGGGCGGCTGGCACGTTTCAGCCACACTTCAAGCTGCTCCATTACCACGTTGATGTCGAAACCACGGGCGACGGCCTAACCACCACTGAAGCCACGGTGAAGCTGCAGGTTGGCGAAGAAGTGCGGCACGAGGTGGCCGAGGGCGACGGCCCCGTGAACGCCCTGGACGCCGCGATGCGAAAAGCGCTTAATGGGCATTTCCCGAACTTGCGCAGCGTGCAACTGGTCGATTACAAAGTCCGCGTGATCAATAGCGAAGCCGGCACCGCCGCCGCCGTACGCGTCGTCATCGAAAGCCAGGACGCCGACGGCACGACCTGGGGCACCGTCGGCGTCAACGAGAACGTCATCAAAGCCAGTTGGGATGCGTTGGTGGATAGCATTGAGTACAAGCTGTGCAAGGGGCAAAGTGAATCGACCAAGGAGATAACGATGAACACAATGAGGTATGACCAACGTTCGAACATTGAGTCTCAAGATGAAGCGTTTGAACATTGGCATTCTCAGCAAATACATGATCACGGTACGCCCATATCCGTCCACAAAGCTTACGTTCGCGCAATCAACACGGCGCTGGTAGAACTCTTAATCAATCCAAATGTGACAGTCAGCGCTGCTGACATTCAGTCCTGGACGTTGATGCATTTGGGATTCGGTGAACAAGTGCTCAAAACAGAGCGTGTCAATGAGCACTGCCTGTACGAAGCTGGAGAGCCTAGTACATCGACGAAGAGATTTAGTCAGCCGAAGAAAAATCCTACGTTACGTGTTGTTGCCGAAGGCGTGTACGCGCTGGCCGTAGGACGGGACGCGTACACTTACCAAACGAAGAGTCATAGTAACAAATGAGGCCGGAATCTATCGATGGCTTGAAACGAAGGTCGTGACTCCCCCTTATTTCACCTTTGCTCATTGGTCAATGCCGATATAAAATTAGCTTATGACCTATACACTTGATAATGTGCCGGAAGAACTTGACCGCGCTCTTCGCGCGCTCGCCGCGGCGGAGCACAAGAGCCCCGAGCAGACGATCCTCGACGCGCTCGCTCGCGGGCTTGGACTCAGTGAACCCGCACAAAAGAGGCGTGATCTTTCGGGAATCGCTGGTGCGCGTACAATCGACGAGAGGACCCGTGCCGCATTCGAGGAGCAGCGTCGGATTGATCCCGAACTGTGGAAGTAAGCCGTATCTATTACATGCGACTGATCCTCGACACCAATCGATACGACGATCTAAATAGCGGCGATCCGGCAGTCGTTCGGAGAGTGGAATCGGCGGCGGAAGTATGGGTGTCCATAATCGTATTGGGCGAACTACGGGCGGGGTTTCTAGAAGGTTCGCAGCAAACTCGGAATGAGAGCATCCTCGCGAAATTCCTCTGCGAGCCGAAAGTCGATATTCTCACGCCCACGGCGGAAACGACCGATTTCTACGCTCGCATATGGGTCGCGCTCAGAAAGCAAGGAACTCCTATTCCGACGAATGATATCTGGATCGCTGCTCAGGCTATTGAAAACGACCTGACGCTGGATACGCGCGATCAACATTTTAGTCATGTTCCGAATCTGAAGCTTGTTTCCGCAAGAACTTGAAATGGATTTCAAAAACCTTCCTTCCCAATACGCTCACGCCGCCGCTGAGGCCAAGTGGTACCCCTACTGGGAACAGCGCGGCTACTTCCACGCCAATGCTGACCCCGATGACAATCGGCCCGTCTACAGCATCGTCATCCCGCCACCGAACGTCACCGGTGCCCTCCACCTCGGCCACGCGCTCAACAACACGCTGCAAGACATCCTCATCCGCATGAAGCGGATGCAAGGCTTTAACACGCTCTGGATGCCCGGCACCGACCATGCGGGCATCGCCACGCAAGCGGTCGTCGAGCGCCGGCTGTTCGAAGAAGAAAAGAAAACCCGCCACGACCTGGGCCGCGACGGTTTGGTGAAGCGGATCTGGCGATGGAAGGACCAGTACGAAGCGCGCATCCTGTCGCAACTGAAGAAAATGGGCTGCAGTTGCGACTGGGCACGCACGCGATTCACGCTGGACGACCAATGTGCCCGGGCGGTCCGCGAATGGTTCTTTCGACTATTCCAAGACGGCAAAATCTACCGCGGCAAACGGCTGGTGAATTGGGACACGTTCCTGCAAACCGCCGTCAGCGACGATGAAGTCTTCCACGAGGCCGTAAAGGGCCACTTCTGGCACTTCAAATATCCGGTCGTCGACCCCAAGCCCGGCGAGCCGCAGTTCGTCACGATCGCCACGACGCGCCCCGAAACGATGCTCGGCGACACCGCGGTGGCCGTGCACTCCGATCCGGCCGGCGCGTTCGACAAGCGCGGCGCCGAGCTCCGCGAAAAACTGCTCACCGCGTCGGCCAAGGAGAAGGCCGAGATCGAAGAGCAGATGTCGCTGTTGCTGGAGCGCCGTGCGAAGACGCAAGCGGAGCTCACGCAGTTACGTGACATGGCGGGCCGCGGCGTGATGCTCGAGCTACCGCTCACCGGCCGCCAGATTTCGCTCATTGCCGACGAGTGGGCCGACCCTATGCTCGGCTCCGGCTGCGTCAAGATCACGCCCGGTCACGACGCCAACGACTACGACGTGTGGCAACGCCATCCCGAGATCGGCGTCATCGACCTCTTGAATGATGATGGCACCCTCAACGACAGCGCGCCGGAAAAGTACCGCGGCATGACGGTTATGAAAGCGCGCGATGCGGTGGTGGCCGACATGGAAGCGGCCGGTTTGCTCGTGGAAATCGAAGACCGCGAAATCGACCTGGCTCACTCCGACCGCAGCAAGAAACCGATCGAACCTCGCCGCGTGGACCAATGGTTCATGAAGATGGACGAAAACGAAATTCTCCTCCCTCGTAGGGAGGGGCAAGGGGAGGGTTCGTCCCAGCGTGGCCTCGCCCAAACCGCCATGGACGCCGTCACCACCGGCCGGGTGAAGATCGTCCCCGACCGCTACGCCAAAGGCTACCTCGACTGGCTCGCCGAAAAACGTGACTGGCCCATCGGCCGCCAACTTTGGTGGGGACATCGGATTCCGGTATGGGAATCGGTTACGACATCTGGCGGCACTGTCGACGAAAACTACGAAGCTAAGGAGCGAAAGGAACAAGCGGATGAGATATCCGCAATCACGAATTACCTTTTGGCGTGTGGCGTGAGTTCAGCGGAGTTCACTATTATTCCGACTGAACGGTGGTTGATTCAAATATGTTCAAGTGATGAGACGGCGCATTCTGCATTGGATGCCCTAAAGGTTTTTCACGAAAGTTTCGAGTTTAAGGAGCTTAAGCCCGGCGAGCCGATACCGTCTGTCGCTAAACAGCGTTCCCGGATTTAAAAATGCGACGACCGATGCTTTCAAAGTCAGGTTTTCTCATTTTTTGAAACAGGAACCGGATGTCCTCGACACTTGGTTCTCCTCCGCCCTCTGGCCCATTTCAACAATGGGCTGGCCCGAGGAAACGCCGGAGCTCAAAAGATTCTATCCCACCAGCACGCTCATCACCTCACGCGACATCATCACGCTGTGGGTCGCCCGGATGGTCATCTCGGGCTTGTACAACGTCGGCGAGGTGCCGTTTCACGAGGTCTACATCACGCCCAAAATTCTCGACGGCTATGGCGAAACGATGTCCAAATCGAAGGGCAACGGCGTCGACCCGCTGGACGTGATCGAAAAGTTCGGCGCCGACGCCCTCCGTTTCGGCCTCGCGCACCTCACGACCGAAACGCAGGACGTGCGGATGCCGGTCGAATTCGAGTGCCCACATTGCGGTGCGATGTTCCCGCAAACCAAAAAGAACCGCCAACTCCCGCGCGTTGAATGCGAAAAGTGTGGCCAGCCGTTCAGCACCCAATGGGCTGAGAAGCCCGAGGATAAAACTCTGCCCCGCGGGGCCATCGTCAGCGAGCGTTTCGAGCTCGGCCGCAACTTCGCCAATAAGTTGTGGAACGCGGCGCGGTTTTCGCTGATTAATCTTGAAGGCTACTCACCCGATCCCGTCGCAGATAAGGACTTGTTGCTCGAAGACCGCTGGCTCCTCTCGCGCCTCGCGACAGTGACGCATGATGTTACGGGGGCCCTAGAACACTACCGCTATGCCGATGCCGCCCGCACGCTGTACGACTTCGCCTGGAATGAATTCTGCAGCTTCTACGTAGAAATGACCAAAGCAAGGTTCGCCCACGTGGACGAGTCTCTCCGAGACTCGGGATCGCGTCTCGGAGAGACGCGGCCACGTGACCGCGAAACGGCCCAACGCGTACTGGCCCACGCCCTCGACGTGCTCATGCGGCTATTGCACCCCATGATGCCTTTTCTCACCGAAGAGGTTTGGCAAATGTTAGGGCAGGTGGCGCCAATCCGTGGCATTGATAAGCTGCAACGCGCCGAAGAAAGCGTTTGTATCGCAGCCTGGCCTGACTCTACAGGCAAAAAGTATCTGGATGCCACGATCGAGGAGCAGTTCGCCGACTTTCAAGCGGTGCTCGGCGCAGTTCGGGAAGCGCGTCAACGACAGAACATTCCTTTCAAGGAGGCTCTCAGCTTTACGGTGCGGTGCGATGCTCAAACGGCCAAATTGCTCGAACCGATGCAGCCGTACTTTGCCCAAATGGCTCACGCGACGGCCGCGCAGATCGGCCCCTCCGCGGAACCACAAGGTGTGCCGATTAGCTTTCCACTCACCGGACGACATGGGCCCATCGAAGTGCACGTCGACGTCAGCCGCTTCATCGACGTCGCTGCCGAACGAAAGCGCCTCGAAAAAGACCGCGACAACCTCACAAAACAGATCAAATCGATCGACGCCAAGCTCGCCAACAAAGCCTTCGTCGAAAAAGCGCCCGCCGCCGTTGTCCAGCAACAGGAAGACAAGGCGCAAGAACTCCGCGGCCAACTCGCATCGGTCGAAGCAGCGCTTTCGAAACTCGCCAAATAAGCGGCATTCAAAAAAACGTCGTGCCCGTTGTGCCGTTGTGGTTTATCTTTTACCACAATGCCACAACGATCACGACGTTTTGCGTTCCAGTCACAGCCGTTTTTTCTCCCGGCTTTGGGCGGTTATAATGCTGGAGGGAGCCGAGTCCGCATTGAGTGAAGCAAAGGATACGCCGCCATGCCCGTCGCAATGGAATTGTCTCGGATCATCATCAGCGAGATCAACGATCAGCAGGTGATCTATCTCAAAGAAATCGACGGGCCGCGGACGTTCCCGATTTTGATCGGCATCTTCGAGGCCACGAGCATCGACCGCCGCGTCAAAGGCTTTGAAGCGCCGCGACCACTGACGCATGATCTGCTGGTGGGCGCCGTGGAATCGCTGGGCGGAGAGTTCCAAGACGTGGTGATCAGCGAGCTGCGCGAGCACACCTATTACGCGAAGCTTCGCGTGCGACACGAAGGCGAGCTGGTGGAGGTCGATTCCCGGCCGAGCGATGCGATTGCGGTCGCGGTAACGTGCGATCCGCCGTTGCCGATCTATGTCGCGGAAGATGTGCTCAACGATGTGATGGGCGAGCAGCAGTGAAAGGATGCAGGACGCAGGGGACGGGGTAAATCAATGGATGCCCTGTCCCGGTGGCCTAGCGGCAAAGGCAGCCTCCTCGCGATGGGCTACTTCCGCGCGAAGCTGGCCCAGGAAAATCTCATCAAGGCCTCGGGCGTCCCGTACACCATCGTCCGCGCCACGCAGTTCTTCGAGTTCGACCCCGGCATCGCCCAATCGGCTTCCCTCCCCGTTACTGGGGAGGGATCGAGGGAGGGGCTTCCGCCCGCCACAGTTCGCTTGCCACCCGCCCTCATGCAACCCATCGCCGTCACCGATGTCGCCGCCATCCTCGCCGACATCGCCACGTTGAATCTCCCTCCCCTTCGACGAGAAGAGACAAAGCAAGGAGCGAACGAACCTCCGTCTTCCGTCCCCCTCCCCTTCGACGGGGAGGGATTAAGGGAGGGGTGCCTCCGCAACACCACCATCGAAATCGCCGGCCCCTACCCGATCCGCATGAACGACCTCGTCGGAAAAATACCTGACCGCCACTTCTCGCTCCTCATCCGTTTCGGCTCTCGGCTCTCGACCCTCGACCCTCGACTCTCGACTTGACCGTCATCACCGACCCCAGCGCCACCTACTTCGGCATCCCCGTAAACGACCAAACCCTGGTCCCCACCGGCCCGGCACGCTTCGGCCCAACCCATTTCAAAGATTGGCTTACTCGCACAAATTCGTAGGATGGGTTGTACGCCCTCGACAAACTATCAATCTGTCGCCGACATACCCGACGGATTCCCCCCGCTCCACGGCGAACTAATCCTACGCGAGTTACCCATCACCGCTCGATTTGACATATTGAACAGGTATAGGATTAAGGTATGACTCAAGCGCCAATTCCAGATCGATCGGACAAAGCCTGACCGGTTGGTCATGCGCGATAATGTCATCTCCGATCGCGATAGCGTCCCCGAATTGACGGATTCCCTTGACGGTCATATACCAGTGGCAATTGCGGCCGTTCAATCGATCCGTGTTGAGACAGCCCGTCTGCCCTTTGATTCGGAGCAATCGCCGCATGCCTATTTCTGCTCTATACGTTACTCGCGTCCACTCTCGTTGCAACAACATGCAATGGATCTGTACTTCCCGATTGGGTGGTGGTAGCAAGTCGTATGTTTGCGGTTGCGGCTTTTGAATGATAATCACTTCATCGTTAACAAATACGCCGCTCTTGTTGTACTTTTCTACTTTGGCGGAATATCGCTGCGGGTTTGCTGCATATAAATCCGCGAAGGACATCGAGTAGTAATGACCATGGATTAGCTGTGTCGCCTTCCAGAATTGGTCAAATACCGCCTCATCGCTTGTTAGCAGCGTTACTTCCTCCCCACTACATATTGCGTGAAATATCGCCCACACTACGAGTCGCTCATCGTTGTAAAGATGAGCTGGAATCTTGGGCTCCAAACCCTGTCGGCCAAGCAATTGACCGCGAGCTGTCAGCGTTTGTTGGCAATAGTTACTTACTTCTTGCGCAGAGGCAGGGCGTCCAAGCTTCTTCTCAAGTCGGTCTCGTGCAAGCTGAAGAGAGTGCTTTCGCATTCCCAACAGATTGAGATAGTAATTGGCTGCCGTCCGCGTCACGTCGTCCATCGGCGGATCGGCCAATCGCACAGCGTCCGAACATTTGCCCGCCAATGCGGCAGCGATTTCCGAGTGCACGCTGGCATTTGTCCCGCGTGGATCGCGGACCCATGCCTCTAATTCTTGGATCATTGGGGGAACCAACACGATCCGCCGATCTCGCATTAACGCGGACCATATTTCCGAAGCAGTCTCGGAAATAAACATCGTGGAATCGCAAAAGAAAGCTCCCCCAGATTTGAAATTGAGCCCCGCGGCTATATCCGAAGGGTCGCTGAGGAATGGTCCCTGCTGATACGTGCAGAGCCTCCCAATCGGATGACCTCCCTCCGGAATCCCGTCTGGCATTGGCTCCGTTACATGCTGATCAAGCATCTTATCGCGGAGATCTGCGACGGCGCGGGGCACTTTCAGCTTTTTCGACTTTCGTGACATAGTTGTGCCCTTTACAACACGACAGTCTAAGGTGCTTTCGGTTCACGGCCAACTTAACGCCCTGTGTAAACGCCGCTCCGCGTTCACTCGCATTGGAACGCGTCCTCTCTCCTCATCCTCCACCACCTCCCGTCCAAGTCCAAACCTTTGAACGCATTTTTCCACGAATCCCGACCAGGCTTCTTCTCAAAACCAAAACTCGCCAATCCCGAGCTTAGCGTTACCTACTCTCGTCCGGCTCCCTCCCCTCGGCGGGGAGGGCTGGGGAGGGGGGATCCCGCACAAGCGCCAATTCATCGATTACCCGCCCGATCGCATCGACTACCGCGCGAATGTTCTCATCCAGCTCTTGATTTCGGAAACGAACGACGCGATAGCCGCGCGCGGTGAGCCAGCCGGTACGCCGCTGGTCGTGCTCGAGGGCTTCCGGTTCCAAATGTTGCGGCCCATCGAGCTCGACGATGAGTTTGTCCGCGAAGCAAACGAAATCAATCACGTACGGACCGATTGTGGCTTGGCGACGAAACTTCCGACCACGCAGCTTTTCGGCGCGAAGAAAATGCCATAAGCGCCTTTCGGCCTCGGTAGGTTGATTGCGAAGCGCGCGGGCAAACTCGCGCTGATCGTTGTCGCGGTACATCGTCGCGTGTTGGCTGGGGTTCGGCAGGCAGATCGATGCCCTGCATTTCCGCACGCTTCGGAATCTTCAAATCGGCCAGCTGCTGACGACGAGAAGTAGAAAAGACGGCTCATTGAATTGAACACCCCGGCTATGCATCAAGGACGATTGGTGCAAGCAGATATCAGTATTGTACACAATTTCCAGAATCCAAAAATGTTTGTGCTGGTAACGCAAGGCCCCTGATGTTTGTGCTCGTCACGACGCTGCATCAGCTTTCGATTGCAAGTTTCAGAGTTTTGGTCATCGGTATCGAATGTTGGTATGATGACGTTGCCTGTCTCGGATCGAGATGTTCATAAAAAAGGCGCACTATGAAATACTCTGTCGCGATAACGCTTACGTCCATTGTTTTCTCTTTGGCTTTATCGGTCGAACTTCACGCAACCGATGTACCGAAGATCACCCAACAACCAAACATCGTTTTGGTCTTCGCTGACGACCTCGGGATTAAGGATCTCGCGTGCTACGGAGGGAAAGACTACAGCACACCCAACTTGGACCGTCTCGCATCGCAAGGGATGCGGTTTACGTGTGCTTACACGGCGCAACCAATTTGTTCCCCATCGCGGGCCGCACTCATGACTGGCAAGTGCCCAGCGCGGCTCAACCTGACGAACTACCTCCCCGGTCGGCCGGATGCTCCGTCGCAACGACTTCTACAGCCGCGGATCGAAGGCCAATTGCCACTTGAAGAAGTAACCATCGCCGAACTGTTGAAGCAGACTGGTTATGCCACCGGACTGTTTGGTAAGTGGCACCTTGGCGGACGCGGCTTCGGGCCCAAGGAGCAAGGTTTTGACGTGGCAGTCTCGCCGCCGGCCAACCCCAAACCGACATGGGAGAATGGCGGCAAAAGCGAATTCACGATCACCGCCGCTGCCGAGCGTTTTATCGAAGATCACCGCGATAAGCCGTTCTTTTGTTACGTGGCGCACTATTGTCCCCATGTGCCGCTCGCGGCAATACCGGAATTGATCGAAAAGAATCACGATGCGTTCAACCCTATCTACGCGGCGATGATTGAGACGCTGGACACTTCGGTGGGTCGACTGATGACCAAAGTTGAATCGCTCGGCTTGGCCGATCGCACGATCTTTATTTTCACGAGTGATAACGGCGGGCTGCATGTCGTTGAGCTCCCGGACACTCCGGCGACGGACAACAGGCCGTTTCGCGCGGGCAAAGGATATGTGTATGAAGGGGGCCTGCGCGAGCCGCTGATGGTTCGTTGGCCCGGTGTGGTCGCCCCCGGCAGCACGTGCGAAACGCCTGTCGTGCTCACCGATCTTGTGCCAACTCTTCTGGAAGCGGCGGGCGTAAATCCGGCCGAAGCGGTCGGTCCGTTGGACGGCGTTAGCATTATGACGTTGCTGCGCGGTGGGTCGATGCCGGATCGTGATCTGTTTTGGCACTTTCCAAACTACACGAATCAGGGTGGTCGCCCCGCCGGAGCGATTCGCGAGGGAGAGTGGAAGTTAGTCGAGAATTTCGAAGATGGCAGCGTTGAGCTATTCAACTTGGCGCACGACCCGAGCGAGTCGAAAAACCTCGCCGCCAGCGAGCCGGATTTGGCCGACGGTCTTCTTAGCAAGTTGCGCGCATCGCGCGCCCAGGTCGGGGCACGGATGCCGACGCCGAATCCCGATTTCGATGCGGCGCTGCATCGGCGACTGTACGTCGATCAAGATCCTTCGAAGCTTTCGGCCGAACCGACGGCTGTCGCCACCGAGCCACATTGGAGAGCATGGCGGGAGGCGATGGATGCAGCAATCAAAGGGCGCAAACCGTTGGTCATGCCCGCGACCGGCGATGTTCGTATGTTTGCTAAAGACGCACACATTCATGGTAAGACGTTGCGCTACGAATCGCAGCCCAACAAGAACACGCTGGGTTATTGGACGAACTCGGACGATTGGGCCGATTGGGATTTTGATGTTTCTTCCGCCGGTGTGTACGAAGTCGAAATTCAGCAGGGATGTGGTAAAGGTGAGGGCGGCGCGGTAGTCGACGTAAAGATCGACGATCATACGTTGACGTTCACGGTCCAAGATACTGGTCATTTTCAAAGTATGATTCAAAGAACGATAGGCCAAGTCGAACTCGGTGCTGGCAAGCACTCACTTGCCGTAAAACCGCGAACGAAGCCCGGAGCTGCCGTCATGGACCTGCGCCGCGTAGTGCTCCGGCCGGTTTCATGAGCCGTTAATCTCTCGCACATCAACTTGTGGTTATCAGGGATGTTCGCCGTGTTTGAGAATTGGATCGATGCGCCATTTGGCTTCTGGTCCGAAACGGCGGTGATTCGCCCATGGCTTGCCTTCAAGGTCTTTCTGGTACAGCGCCAAAGTCGAACCACCATAGATAGTCATTAGAACGGTTGCCGCTAGCAGCCCGACAAGCCAAGTCTTCGCGAGTGAAGGCCATGCGACGTGACGCTCTTGGCTTGTAGCCGGCTCGGCGCTCATGGACAGTTGCGTTCTTCCCGGCAGTGCGACGATAAGGAGCGTTGCGAGGCACGCGTTCATGAAGATCACCCATTCGGTGACCATCCTGACGTTCGAGAAGCCGGGGATCGCGCGATTGAAGTTCCCGATCACCATCAGCCATAGGAACAACACGTACATCAGCTGCCCTTTGCCAACCCACGTTTCAGGTACGATTTCGAGTCGTCGCCGCTGGTGCAGAAGGAGGAGCCTGCCACCCACGGCTGCGGCTGTCCACCAGACGACGCAAAACCAGGTTTGTGGCGAGAATTCGATGAAGTCTAGCAACGGCGCTTTGAGCGTGGGCGGTACGGAACCGTTGCCGACCCATGTTTCCACGAGCTTGTACAAATTGAGAAAGCCAACCACGAACCACACAAAGAATATGGAGAACGCCACGGTCCATCCGCGGACGTGCCCTTGCCGTGCATCATATGGTTGGCGACGCCACAGCAGGGCCATGGCGATCGCGATGGCTAGGCCGTGGCCAAAGCCATGCGACTGTTCCAAAATGCTGTGCCAGTTGGCGGATTGATAGTGTGCGAATGCCGCCGGCACCCCGCCGGGATAGCGCCAGGGATGGCCGGGATAACGCAGCAGGAAACGAATCATGGGCACGGTAGCGAATGAGATTCCGCCCAGGATGAAGCCTAATGACATCACATTTGCTATGGGCGCGAGGCCGTGGCGGCGCGACCAGATCAATCCGGCGACAAACACGCCCAGAATGCCGGCCCAGTCGTCACTGCGCGGCGGCATCAGCCGGAAGCCGCCATAATTCATGAGGAACGTGCTTCCCAAGACGGGCATCACGAGGAAGCCAATCAGCCAGCCGAGTGACAAATACAACAGTAGCGACGCATCCTTGCGGAACTTGCCCGTGAGGGCGAAATAGACGGCGGCGCCGCCAATCAAGCCGATGCCCCAGCCGAGATGTTGGGGATAGTCGCCAAAAAACTGCGGCCAATTGGTGAGCAACTGGTCCGGATCGAATCCATGCCCCGTCTTTGGATTGACGTAGCTCAGGTCGCCGAGCTTCACGACCAGCGCGTGGCGAATGGATTCCTCAAACCCTCCGGCTCGCAGGGCGGCTTGAACAACGTATCCCACTCCCGCGCCGCCGGCGGCAAACGGTAGAAGCGCGATGGGATGATCGAGCAATCGTTCGCGCCTGCGTCGAAATCGATCGTACAATTCGAAGACGCATACACCTAACAGTGCCGCGCAGGCCGGCATCCAATCGGCATCGAACCAATAGAGCGGGCTTTCCTGGCGGTGCCACGTTTCGTCGGTCATGCCGGCCGCAACAGGTGACAGGAATTTCTCGAGCGGTCCCTCAATCCAAGGCCACAGCGCCATGGCCACCAGGACAAAACAAAGTGGCGCGAAGAAACGCGTCATGCGGCGCAATGGCATTGTTGCAGCCAGGGCGGTGCCCGCCGCGCCCATTCCGCACCACAGGCCACCTTCCAGGAACAAAGAAAAATATCCGTAGTACGTGCTGGCGGTGTGCCCGGATTCGGTGAACGAAAGCGGGTACATGTAAGCGATCGACCCGCCGAATCCCCAGCCGAGCGCACGAATAGGGCGAAGTAGGCGACGCGGTTCTGCCAATCGTCGCGGCCGGAAAGTATAGCGACAGCGGCAGCGGACAACGCGCCGGCAATCATCGCCCCCGCTTCGTGGCCGAAATTGCCGCGAATCCCCCAACCAATGGAAAGGGAGAGTGCGATGGTGAAAACGGCCAACGGGGCGAACAGCGGATTGCGACCTTGCAGTTCCATGGATGTGGCGTGCGCGAGCACGAATTGGTTTGGGGATATTATCGTAAGGACTTTCGGCGAAAATTCCTATGACTTGGATTTCGGCCACCGGAGACCGAGCTTTGCGGCTCGCTTGACTATCCAGCAGACGCAAGGGTGCAAATCGCGGTGGCGCGAGCGCGGCGAGCCCTGGGGGGGACACAGTTCAAGTGCGCATAATTCCTCCCCGGGTTTTTGCGCACTTTGCCCTCGTTCTTTTTCTTTTTGCTCGATTTCGCGAAACACGATTTTTTATTGCAAAACTCGGCGAGCCGGTGGGGGCTCGGTTTGGTGTCTTGTTCTGATGGTGAAAGAGTTTTTGTCATTGCGGGAGACTCCTGTTTCGGGGAATTTACTTCGGGGGTGCGTTGCAAAATGGTTTGCCGGAATTGTTCACCACGGAGACACGGAGGAGTCGAGGGTCGAGAGCCGGCGGAGCAATCCCGTTTCGCCCTGCGTCTGACTCTTGACTCGTGATTCTTTGCCCTTACGTATTCTTCGGCTTTCTCCGTGTCCTCTGTGTCTCTGTAGTAATTCTTGTGAGCAATGCGTGGTCTAGCGGTCTTCTTGGTTGTTGTTCATCGGTCAACAAAAAAAAGAAGGGCGCCCTTCCAAACGTGGATCGAGCGGCCCACGACCACCCTTCGGGCGGTGGCGCGCCGTCGATCCCGTCCGTTCGCGTGTGGCTGCCTGGGCTACCCCTGCGGTTCGGGTCCAGTGTCCTTAGTGCGAGCCGCACGGGCGTGTAGCGTCTGCCGTGCTGGGTTTTCCAGCCTCAAACGACGAAATATCCGCTACACTTATGCGAAACGCGCTTTAGGATCTGGTGTCACCCATAGCGCCCGGAGGCCGACGTGAGGCGTTCTGAACGACCGCCGCTTTGGTTAAAGCGGCGGTCTAGCGCTAGCCCCGCGCGACCTGTTGACGAACCAACTAGGCAGGCCGTCACTGAACAGACGTTCATTTGACGTGGGCCAGCTTAGCATAACGGGTGGAGATTGCTAGTCCTCAGTTTCGGCCACCCTTCTGGAGGGGGGCTGAAGAGGAGGGGTGGAAGAGAGGAGCAGAGCGGGAGAAGCGGGAGATTGGGAGACCTTCGGTCGGGAGGATTGCGGGGCCGGGGAAACTCGCGCACAGCGCAGAGCTCGATGACGGTTCGACTTTGGCGGGCAAGATTAATACCGGATCTAATTCAGGCAGGGCGATCGAGCGCTCTTGCGGACCCTGAATCGCCGGGGAAGCATGCCACATTTTTCGGTGACAGGAATGGGCCGGCAGTGTTCTCTTAGAATTGTGCGCGAGCGCGCAGAACGCGCTGAGCAGAAAAACGCCCAGCATCAACTGCGAAATTGCCCAAGGTTCGGGCACAGCGGGTGACCACGGAAGTGTCACCATCCACGTGCCACCTCCGGTTGTGCGATCTAGTCTTCCAGCAATCGTCAGTCCATCTGCCGAAATATACGTCGCATGTTCCAAAAAGATGTCGCCAATCTCGTCACCAAGGCCATATTCCTCGACTAGGACTTCTTTGAGCAGTCGCGTGCCATGTATGGCGTCCCAGATAACGGCTCCCGGTCCGGCGAAACAGTTGATGCCACACGACCCACCGATGCCCCCGACCACAACAGAACCGTCGCCCGACACATCTAGCGGTAAGAACATTCCATGCTGATTCGGCAATCCGGGAATCAAACGCATTCCTGTTTGAGGCCGCCAAATCCAGCCCTCGAACGTCGATCCGTATCCCACAACCGTCGTTCCGTCGTCAGAAATCTGATTTGCGTACGTATCGTACGGGACGGGTGGGCATTCCAGTTCATCGACGGTACTCGGTTTTTGGCGCAAAGCACCTAATGAAGTCGTCCCTGTCGCTTTAGTCCAGATAAACGCTTGGGAGTACTGGGCGATTAACGGACCGCAGTCGCCAGCACAATCTCGAATCACAAAACCAGGATCGAAACTATCGTCCACAACCGACGCGGTACCCGCGATGACTTGCCCACCTGCGGACATGCCACTCACCGTTGCGTTTGTAGATTTTGGCAAATAATCGATGCCTTCCATGCCGGACGCTTCTGACCAACGAAAACCTTGAGCGGTCGCTTGCGAATTGTAGCTTGTACCAGCTAGATACTGGCCGTCGTCGGACATCCCGTAAACCATGCTGCGGTCACCACCCAACGTACCGATTGGCGTGTAACCTTCGTCACCATGCTTGACCCACCCCTGATAAAAGTCTGACGTCTTGGTGACACCATGTCCCGCTATAATCGAGCCGTCATTAGAGAGTTCCGTAGCGATGGTGCCAGTCCCATATCGATCATAACCACGACCGAATGCATCAAAGGTCGGAGAGACATTTCCATCGGGATCGCGCAAGTAGGTGGAGAACAGAATCGGCGCCATCCGCCGCCATGTCAGTAATCTCGCCGCCAAAAAGTCGGAAGTTCGCTACGGACGCTGGCAACCGGCCCGGCATGAGCGCAATGACGGTCAGTACTGCCGCGAACAGCGGTCTTACAAGTCTGCAGCATGTCATTTGAGATCGTATTACTTCTTTAAGTCTACTTTGTTGATGACATTCTGTGGTAGGACTCTCTGATGCCGGCAACTGCATCGAGCCGAATGCGGATTCAGCGTCGGAAACGCCTCCCCACAGTTCCCCACAGTATTTTCAAAAAATTTCATAGGACTTGGGATTATGCGCAATAGCTTCAATCGCTTAAATAGAGAAATAGACGCGAAAAAGCAACCGAGGGCTATAGAACTGAAAACTTAGCACGTATACATAGGCCCTTTTGCCGCTCGATTGTCACGTAGATTAATTGAACCCGCTCATTGCATTGTCCAGAGCCCCAAATTGCTCTGGGCGTGTCCTTGGCGCGGAGTCGAGTGGCTGCGATCTGCACTAGGCCGGCACACTGGCGGCTAATGCAGACTTGCTTCGATCGAGCCGCCCAACGCGACCGGGTTCAAGTGGAAACGATCGTCTCCATGGTCAAGCGTCGTCTCGAACCGTTCGTCCGCGCACCGCTAGCAGCCAACGATGCGAAGTTCGATTGAAAGGCCCCACGCACAATGTCATGATTCTGTTACGTGTCGAGGTTGTCTATACAGCCGGACGCGACCTATTCTTGCGCAAGCAGCCCAAGGCATGGATCGACTCGCGTCTGCTCAGTAGAAAACCCGGATGGCCTTTAGTGTGGGAGGCGTCTCTGACGCCGAATTCTTGTAGGTTCGCGGCACGTGATCGGCCTCAGAGAGGCCTCCCACAGAGGTTTTCTACTGAGCAAGTCGCGACTTTTTATTCCTCACACCGCTTCCAGCGATTCTTTGCGAATCCGCTCGAGGCGAACGCGGTTTACGCGACGTCGTGTCGCTTCCAGCACCGTCACCCGGACGGAATCGTGCCACGTGATGGTCTCGCCAGCCGTCGGCACGCGGCCGAATTCGGCAAATACGAACCCGCCGATGGTGTCGAAATCCTCTTCTTCCGGCAGGTCGAAGTCCATCACTTCGTTGATTTCGTCCACGTGGGCTCGGCCGACTGCCATGCACACATCGTCGTCAATCTTGCGAATTTCTTCCTCAGATTTCTGATCGTACTCGTCGTCGATTTCGCCGACGATTTCCTCGAGCACGTCTTCGATTGTCACCAAGCCGGAGACGCCGCCGTATTCATCGAGGACGACGGCGATATGCGTGCGGCTCTTCTGGAAGAGGTTCAGCAAGTCGTCGACCGGCTTCGTTTCCGGCACGAATTGCGGTTTTCGCAAGAGATCGCTAATGGGGCGTGGCGACTCGTCGGCGGGCTTCGCCAATTCGGGCAGCAGGTCTTTGCTATACAAGATGCCAACGATTTCGTCGCGAGTGCTGCCGTAGACCGGCACGCGGGTGTGGCCCCACTCGATGACCGTCTCGACCATCTCGTCCCAGGCTGTATCGACGTGGATCATGTGAATCTCGGTGCGCGGCGTCATGATGTGAGAAACCACCGCGTCGCCTAATTCAATAACACCCTCGATCATTTCGCGGGCCTCTTCTTCCAGCAGGCCCTCGCGATGTCCTTCGCTGACAATGGAGCGGATTTCCTCTTCGAACGACTCCTCGTCGGGCACTTGCGGGACTCGGCCCGCTGCGCGATGCAACACGGCATCCAGATAGCCAGCCGCCCAGATCAAGGGCGCTGCCAACTTGCCCACGAAGTTCCAGAGTGGCCACGTAGAAAATAAAAACTGGGCCGATCCAAGTCGTGCAATCGACCTTGGCAACCACACAGCGGCAATCGCCGCGAGTTGGCCCAGCACAATCGCCACGACGATCAACGCGAGCCACGGGTGCGACCTGAATACGGCAAACGACAGCCACCCCCACAGCATTCCCGCACACGTTGCGATGGCGAGGAAATTCGCCACCAGCATTTCCACGCCGAGCGCAAGGCGTTCGTGGTTGCGAAGTATAGCAACGAAGCGTTCCGGTGCATGCCGGTCGCGACAGATTTCCTCCAGATCATGGCGAGAAAAAGAGTGTAGCGACCTCGCTGCGACTGCTAACACACAAGTAGCCACAAGGCCAACAATCGCTAACCAGAGAAGTGCACTCACGATCACGGTCTCGTCGCTCCATCGACTTTATCACTGGCATCGAGGCGGTCTCTTGCTTTGTCTGTTTCGTCGCCGCAATCCGACCGAAACGCCGCCTCCCAGCCGAATTGACCGAGAAACTTGGCTTCTGCCCGCCGCATTCGCTGCGATTCGGTCGGCGTTTTGTCGCGATAACCCACCAAGTGCAGCATGCCGTGAATGACGTACAGCAACTGCTCGGCCGCAGCGGTGCAACCGAGTTCGCTGGCGGCGGCGACCGCCGTATCGGCGCTGATGATTACCTCGCCTTCCAGATGACTGCCATCATTTTGCAGCGCGAAGCTCAATACGTCCGTCGGCCAATCATGGTTCAAAAACTGACGATTCAGCTCTTGCATGGTCGAGTCATCAACCACCGCTAAGCTGATCATGGCCGAGGAAAACTCCGAGTTTTGCAACACAGCCCGCGCGGCTGCGATCAACTGTTCTTCGTCCACAGCATGTTGCGACTGGCCGTTCGAGAGCAAGACCTCGAATGCCTCGCAAGCTGGGCCGGCATTTAATGAGTCACAAGTCATGAGTGAATTAGTGAGCCAGTGAGCACGTGATTCGATGTTAGTCGTTGAGCACCTACTCACGTTTCCAGCAACTCACTTCTCTAGGCCGTTTCCTGATCAGGGTATTTCACCCGCCCATGGTAAACAGCCGTCAGCGATTTCACCAAACTGGCGCCGATCTTGCGAACTTCTTCGAGCGTGAGCCCGCATTCGTCGAACTGGCCGTCTAATAGCCGCTTGCGGCTGATGTCTTCGACTAAACTCTCGATTCTGGAGGGCGTCGGCTCGACGAGCACACGGCTGGCACTTTCCACCGCGTCGGCGAGCATCAAAATACCAGCTTCCTTGGTTTGCGGCTTCGGCCCGGGGTAGCGAAACGAACTTTCATCGATCTCGGCGCCGTTCGGATCGGTTTTTTTGCTCTCGCTTGCTTGGCGATAAAAATACTCGACGAGCGTGGTGCCGTGATGTTGTTGAATGAAGTCGATAATTGGCTCGGGGATCTTTGCCTGCCGCGCGAGGTCAGCTCCGTCTTTGACATGGGCAATGATGACCAGCGTGCTCATCGCGGGCACGAGTGAGCGGTGACGGTTGTCACCTTGCCCTTGGTTTTCCGCGAAGTAGCCGGGTTTAAGCATCTTGCCGATATCATGGAAATATGCCCCCACACGTACCAGCAGCCCGCGGGCCCCGATCGCTTCGGCCGCCGATTCGGCTAGTGACGCGACGGTGATCGAGTGGTTGTAGGTGCCGGGCGCGCGGCGAATCAACTCTTGCAATAATGGGTGAGCCGGGTCGCCCAACTCGATTAAGCTGAGGTCCGTCTGGACGCTAAACACCTTTTCGACCATCGGCAACAAGCACGTCATCAATGAGCCGGCGATTACTGCCCATAACGCCAATAGTCCGGCCGTTTTCAAGCTGGCTCCGAAAGGATCACCCTCGAGTATACCGACACCGAGCGTGGTCAATGCGGCCACGCCGGCAGCGACAAAACCGACGGATAGGAGCTTGCTGCGGCTTCGCACGCGGCCGAGCAGTAGTATGGCCCCGACGGTAGCCGCCAAAAGGATAATCGCGTCCGCCAACTCCAGACCGTTCGCAACGACACTGATCAGTGCAACGGCTGCGGACAGCAATAAAGCGATTTCCTGAGTGTAGGCGATGGCCACCGTCATGCCGAACAGCATGAGCGGAATCGTTTCTGCCCGCCAATTATTACTCGTAATGACAATTAAAGTTACCGTGACGACCACCAAGCTTAACAGCGTCGCCAAACGGCTCAGATCGTTGACGATCCTCGGATCACGATGATAGATGAAGAATCCGCACACCACGAATAGCGCAACGTACATGCCAAACACGGCAAGCGACCGGGTTACCTTCGACGCAAAAGTTCGGTGGGCGAGTTCCGTTTGATGTTCAAGCTCGAGTTTTTCGAGCGCCGAGTCATCAATGGGAAGTAGCTTTCCATGTTCGTCGCGCGCATGTGCCAGCACGGCGCCGGCGGGGATGACTTCCATCTGCGTCTTGACTTCGGCTGCCCGAGCCTTCTGTTCATTCCGTGTAGCATCCAGGTTGAGCTTGAGCGTGGTCGCGGACGGCAATTCAGATTTCAGCCTGGCGAACACCCGATCGGCCACGTCCGGTGTTGGCATCTTGGTGGCAAGCGTTTTCTGCAATTGCGATGCGACATTCTCGACGAGCACTTCGCTCACCGGCACATTGCGGGGAAAATTGGCGTCTGTGCCTTCGGGATGAACTGAGATGGTCTGTTCGTTGGCGTCATGTTCCGGCGGCAACTTTGTGATCAGCCCCTTATCCATAATGGGCGCCAAAGTTTCGTCGAGCGCTGTTTTGAACTTTGCGAGTGCACCATCTGCGGCAAGCGCATCGTGAAACTTCTGGTATTGCTGCTCGCGCTCCTGCGGCGTGGGTTTGGGAGTGCCCTCCGCCAGTGGAAGACGGAACGTGTCCCAAAGCTTATCGACACTCGCCAATGACTTGGCCGCAACGATCTCAGTCACGTCGTTTTCAAGCTTCGCCCGCACCTGATCGAGCTGCGATGGGTCGTGGTCATACGTTGCTATTGCCAGCTTTCGAGCTTGTTCGCGCGCTTTTTCCGTAGCCGCAGGATCTTCTCGCTCAAACTCGGTACGAGCCACAATATCGCGGTGTGGAACATCACCCCGATGAAAAGCCAGCGGCGGTGTCCAGCCCCGAGTAATCGCCCAAAGCAGCATCGCCGTTATGGCGCACATGGCCAGACGCACGAGCACGTGCCCCCGGCGCAGATGTGCCAACAAGTGGCCAAATACGCCAGGTGGCAATTCCAACGAGGTGACGCGATCGATGCGCCGCTTCTTTTTGCTGCCTGTGCTCATAGTACGACCGGAAAACGCTCCGCTTGCAGCTTAGCGTTTCTTCGCAGGGCCCTCCTCGTACGGCGCGAACTATTTCCTGCACGAGTCGGTGTCGAACGATATCTCCACGACTCAGAGTAACGCTCGCAAACCCGTCGATACCTTTCAACCGACCGAGTGCGTCGATTAATCCGCTCTTCGTGTGTGGCGGGAGATCCACTTGCGATGTGTCGCCAGACACGACCACTTTGGATTGCAGACCCATCCGCGTGAGAAACATTTTCATCTGCGGGACCGTCGTATTTTGAGCTTCATCCATAATGATAAAAGCGTTATTGAGCGTCCGACCGCGCATATACGCCAGCGGCACCACCTCAATGACGTCATCCACCATGTAGCGTTTTACCTGCTCATAGTCCATCATTTCGCGAAGCGCGTCGAGCAAGGGCCGCAAGTATGGATTAATCTTGGCCTGCATATCGCCCGGCAGAAATCCGAGACTCTCGCCGGCTTCCACTGCTGGTCGCACGAGCACGATCTTGCCGATTTGTTTTTGCTTTAAGGATTCGACGGCGGTGGCAACCGCTAGATATGTCTTTCCGGTCCCCGCTGGCCCCGTGCAGAATACAAGATCGAACGTACGAATCGCCTCGACGTACTCAGCCTGGCCTGGTGTCCGCGGCCGAATCACTCGACCTGCCTGCCGCACGTCCACCGGGGCGGTGCGGCCGTTAGTTGGGTCGCCCGTCACTTGCTTGATAATGTGCGTAACCTGGTCTGGCGAAACCAGCCCCTCCCGAGCAGCCGCAGTTTTAATCTGCTCAATGATTTCGGTGGCCTGGAGAACGGCCTGCTCATCGCCGCTGACGTGGATCTTGCCGTCACGCGTAGAGATTTTGGCCGGCACAGAGTCGCGAATGCGTCGCAGATGTTGGTCGCTTGCGCCCAGCAGCGTTACCAACTCATCGGCACTGCCCACCGGAATTGTCGCTTCGATCATTAAATAGTCGTGGCGGCGCATCGGCCGCCACTATGATTCCTAAGTTAATAAGCCACTAACAACTATACCCAATGGCTGAAAAACTGCACTAGCAGTTCACTCAAGTCGCGTCGTAACCTGTTGTGAGACAATCGGTTGCAACGGGAATTCCAATTATATGACTGCCGCCGCTTGCGGCCAGACAGCCAATTGACGGGCTGTTCTCTCCGCAGCTGGTGCCGACCATCTACGACTTGAACTGTGGGCACTTTAGACGACTCCAGCTGTGCCACTTACCAGAAAATCACTATGACTACGAAGAACCGGTATTTCTGCCACCTGAGAGTATCAAAGTAATCGTGGCTGGCATACCACTTGCTAGAACGGCATCCAGTCTTTAGTGACCTCCGGCTATTTTCGCGGATTGTCGAAGCTGTTCGAAGCGAGGTTCCAATCCTTGGCCCGGACAGGGGTGACATGCGTCGCCAGTATTTGGCCAGCTAAACGCAGCGAATGTTATCCAAGAGGCCAGACGAACGCCCAACACTATCTGAAATTATCGAACTGCTTGCGAACGAGAGCAAATTTGAAGTCGAGTAGGGTGGCGACATGGCGAGCGAACCGACTGCCACCAGACACGCAGGCAGTCGCCCCCAAAGTCGCTCGTCTCGGCAGTGCCGAACAAGAGAGTCAAAACGCCCGTGGCCAGCATCAGCACGCCAAACGGCACCAGCTTCTCTTTGGCCGGTAGATCGTGATCCCAGCCCTTGGTCACGTTACCTTGGCTGTCGGTTCTGGTTTTTCCCCCCTAAGACGTTCTGGCCGAGGCTGACTTTCGCTTTGGTATCCAGCGAGATTTCCAAAGTTTCCGGGTCGTCTTTGGCCTTTTCATTCACCGCCTGCAGATTATCGAAGATCGCATCGGTGTCTGCCGTCTTTTTCCGTGGCTTGCCTTTTTGGATTCGCTTGCGTCGATAGTTCAGGCGATTGAGAATGTCGCGTATCGTGCGTTCGCTGGGGGAGTTCCTCTTCCGAGTAGCCTTTCTCGAACAACTCCTGCCACACTTCGCCAGCCAAAAAGTTCGTGTATTGTCGCGAAGACCTTAATTCACGATCGGACTGCGTATGGGGCTCGACAATCAAGCGAATGTCGATCGCCAGTTGGGGGTTCGCATCCTCACTGCGCTGCCGCCCGCGCCGCAAAGCATGCGCGACGACTTCAATTTCACCCGATTGCTCACGCAACCCTTTGGCGACGGTCTCTCGGCCCCAACCAAAATGTTGTTCCGCCTGGCGGGGACTGCCACCACAGAGTTTCGTGCAAACCTCTGCCTGAAACTGTCGCCGCTGGTTCCCCTTCAGCCGCTTGGATGCCGATGCCAACAATTCATTCGTGACGTCATCCATGATGCCCTCTCCCGTGAAAACAAGTAAATCAAACCGATAACTTGACTCCCTTCAGCGCTTTCACAAAAAGCACTTCTGGTAGTTTTTCAACCGCCGCTCGCCTAATCGCCGACGAAACCACAAAGCTGCTGGATGCCTGCCCCAACCATCATTGGAAAGCTGTCGTAGCATTGGCCCGTTACGATGGCTTGCGTTGCCCTAGCTAAGTGCTTTCACTCCGCTGGCAAGACGTGCTTTGGGATGCGGGTCGAATCGTGGTGTCGTCGCCTAAGAACGTGTTTTGAAATTCATTTTTCAGCCCCAACCAGGCTTTTGGACATGAGGCTGATCATGGCGATGTAGGCCATTGCTTCGCTGGAAGCTTCGGTCTTTTCGTAGACTTTGCTGTGGCGACGGTGACGCGCGAGCCAGGCGAAGGTGCGTTCCACGATCCATCGTTTCGGCAGGACGACGAATCCTTTGACTCCCACCGGCCGCAGCACCGTTTGCAACACCCAGCCAAACGTTTCCTTGACCCATTCCGGCAACCCTGATCGACCGTACGCCGAATCGCCGAAGATGACTTTGAGCCGCCGGAACTGCTCGCCCAGTTTGTTCATGACCCACGCCGCCCCGTCTTGATCCTGGATCGCCGCGCTGTGAACGACCACGGCCAGCACCATGCCCAGAGTGTCGACTGCCAGATGCTGCTTGCGCCCGGTGATTTTCTTGCCCGCATCATAGCCTCGTTCTTCCCCTCCCTCGGCAGTCCGGATCGATTGACTGTCGACGATGGCCGCCGTGGGAGTCGATTTCTTGCCGGCCGCTTTGCGCACTTTTTCCCGCAAGCGGTCGTGAATCCGCTGCCAGGTTCCGTCGTCGCGCCACCGCCGAAACACGCCATACGTCGTGCTCCAGTTCGGAAAGTCTTTGGGCAGCACCCTCCACTGACAGCCCGTGCGAACCACATACAAAATCGCGTGGATGATCCGCCGGCGATCGATCGGTCGTCGGCCCCGTCGCGCAGGCTTCGGCAACAGTTGTCGAATCGATTGCCATTGCTTGTTCGTCAAATCACTGGAATACTGACGCTCCGTTTTCATGCTGCGGCTCCTTCCTCAGGCTGCGAACCAAAAGAGGGAGCCGTAGCTGTTTTTCGCTATTCAGGAAATTTCAAAACACGTTCTTAGACGGAACACCACCCCGGCAAGGCAAGCCGCGTGATACCGCTATTCCCCGAACTGCGGCCGATCCTGGCCGACGCCTTTGAGTTGGCCCCCGACGGCGCGGTGTACGTGGTCGATGAACGGATGCGAGCGAGTTCCCAAGGCAAAGTCGGCTGGCGGAATTGCAACCCGCGCACGACGTTTGAAAAAATCGTCCATCGCGCTGGCCTGACGCCGTGGCCCCGGCTGTTTCACAACTTGCGGAGTTCAAGGCAAACCGAACTTGCCGAAAGCTTCCCATCGCACGTTGTTTGCGACTGGCTGGGCAACAGTGAAGACATTGCCCGCAAGCACTACTTCCAAACGACCGACGATCACTTCGCCCGCGCCGCAAGTGACGATTCCAAGGCGAAGCGGAATCCGAAGCAGTCGGCGGCCGTTTCGACTCGCGAGGACTCGCGGCTGGCAAAGGCGAACCCAATAAATGCGGACAAAAGCGACTCCCCGCGATACTGTGCGAAACGAAAAGTAGTCCGGGAGGGATTCGAACCCCCGACCAAGGGATTATGAGTCCCCTGCTCTAACCGCTGAGCTACCGGACCTAAGTGCTTGAAAATGTGGCGTTTATTGCATATCTTCGTTCTTCTGCTATATAGCGTGTACACCCGATCGTACACCATCTATAACAATAGGTACTAGGCAACTTGCGAGCGTGCGGCCGCCGTGTGTTGAACTCTTGAGCTTCAATCGGGGAGAATCATCGTGACTCATTCTACTAAACGCACCAGACCCAAGAAACCACATCAGGACTTTCCGCTTTTCCGCCATCCCCGTGGCTATTGGGCCAAGAAGGTTCGCGGCAAGCACTGTTATTTTGGAAGGATTGCCGACGACCCAACAGGCAAGGCCGCTCTAGCATTATGGTTGGAACAGAAGGACGACTTGCTTGCTGGTCGAACGCCACGGGCAAATAAAGACGGGCTTACGCTGGCCGAACTTTGCAATCGCTTCCTGACAGCTAAAGAGCAGCAACGCGATGCCGGCGACATCCGACCCACGACGTTTTCGGACTATTATGCCACCTGCAAGCATCTAGTCGACACGTTTGGCAAGAGACGGTTAGTGGAGGATTTAGTCGCCACCGATTTCCAAAACCTGCGGGCAAAATTGGCTAAGCGACTCGGGCCTCATGCGTTAAGCCGGGAGGTCCAACAGATTCGCACTCTATTTAAGTACGGACTTGAATCTGGTCTCATTGAACGACCCATCCTGTTCGGTCCAACATTTAAGCGGCCAGAGAAACGCATAATTCGCGCACATCGGCAGAAAAGCGGCGCACGCATGTTCGAGGCGGAACAGATTCGCTTGCTGCTGGCGGAGGCTGATCAACCCTTAAAGGCGATGATCTTACTTGGGATTAACTGCGGATTTGGAAACCACGACTGCGGCACCCTGCCTACAAAAGCAGTAAACCTTAAGAAAGGTTGGATAGATTTTCCTCGTCCGAAGACAGCGATTGAACGACACTGCCCCTTATGGCCCGAGACAATTGAGGCGATTGCCGAGGCACTCAAGCAGAGACCGAAAGCGAAACGCCGAGAGGATGATCATCTTTTATTCGTGACGAAGTATGGACAGCCATGGGCCAAGGATACGCCCGACAATCCAGTGACCAAAGAGTTCCGCAAGCTTTTGGACCAACTCAAAATCCATCGCCCCGGCCTCGGCTTCTATGCCCTTCGCCATACATTTGAGACCATCGCCGGGGAATCACGCGATCAAGTCGCCGTTAATCACATCATGGGCCACGCCGACAATACGATGGCAGGTGTATACCGGGAGCGGATTAGCGATGACCGGCTTCTGGCGGTGGTGAACGTTGTGCGGCGCTGGCTCTTCCCACCGAAGCACGCAAAATAATTGCCTCGTGCCTCGCCGCCTTGCGTGCCGCTGATTGCCGGCCATAGCATGCTGTTCTAAAATCCAGCGGCTAAACAATAGCCGCTGTCTTGTTAGCTCCTTTGCGTCGCCCTCACACTCCGGCATCAGTGCTTCGATGCCTCGATAACCAATGCCCCAAAAGCCTGAAAAACTCTGGGATCTCCACTCACACGTGACATCCTACGTGATGCCAACGTTGATGCTGTGCCAGTCCCTTCTCCAAAAGACGCCGTCCAAGGCTCGCGTCCTCAAGCGGATTGCTGCCATCCAACCCAACCCTAAAGTGCGAAGGGACAAGGACTACTACTACTTCGGTTGTGCCTACATCAAAAAGCATCCGTCAGAACTCAAATTGAATCCTCTGCACGCCAACCTCCACCATCGATTCGTTCGCCATACAGATAAGTTTCGTAGCCTGCTGAATAAGCTTAACCCAGAGGACGAGACGAACTTCGACTTAAACAAGGTCGCCGCCATTGCCAAGGAGTTTATGAAGGGCTTTGCCGGGTGCACACGTCAAGAGCTCAAGCGCGAGGTCGAGGCGGCATGCCGGCTACTGCGGGCTGATAGTGGCAGCGACGGTATGCTCAATGGGAGCAGGGCAAGTGCAAAACGCACGCGTAAGGAGGCAGTTGCCGCACAATCCGATAGTGCCCATGGAACGCTTACTGTTCCGCAGCTCGCCGAGGAGTGGCAGTGTAGCCGCAGTAAAATTTACACGCTGATCAACAATGGTGAGCTGCAGGCCGTCAATACCAGCTCAGGTAAGGGCAAGCGGCGACGTTATTTGATTAACCGCTCGGCTATCGAACAGTTCGAGCAGAAGCGAACACAGGGGCCCGCTGCGGCGAAGGCACCGAGAAAACAACGCCGGCAAAAATCGGATGGAATCACTGAGTATTTTAAGTGATTTGCAAATCCATTGCGGTACGCAGAGGGAACTGGCAACGTTCAATGGGAGAAGCGTGGATCGTCGCCACGACATAGCATTCAAAAGCCTCACCGCGCGGACATACTCTTCGCAACGACCAACGCTCACATCGCCGCAGCGTGCCTCCGCCACGAACAATCTAGTGTGGCCTCTTCGGCTCTTCACCTATTGAATCTTCGTCAGCGAAGCTGCTACCGCCTTTGCGGGATTCATAACGGGCGCTCAGCGAACAATCTTATCCGCTGATGACCACGTCCCCAGTTGATGCCCATGAAGTGCACAGATGTCCATGGCTACTATTGGGTGATGTCGGTGATTCGGGTATATTAAAGGAAGTTAAGTTCTTTCACAGCAAGGAGGCTGACACATGACGGATACACTAATTACTGAGGATCGGATTTCCCTCAACGAACTGGCCGACGAGCTTGGCGTCAATCGCAAGACCGTGGCCCGCTGGATGGACTGCGGCTATCAAGGGCAGCGACTCGAAAGCTTGCGCATTGGTCGCAAGCGGTTTTCCACGCGGCAGGCTGCGGCCCGCTTCTTGGCAGCCTTGAATGGCGAGCCAGAGATCTTCGCAGCCGCAATTGGATCCTCGACGGGCTGCTATTGAGCGATTGAGGGTCCTTCAGTCCAATCAAGAGAGTTAGCAAGTAGTTGGGGTCCTTGCTAACTTCACACGTGCTGCCAAGCGAGGGACGTATTGGCAGCTAACTTCACCCACCCCAGCCAAGGAAATGGACTTATGCCAAACCATCTATAAGTTTTAGGAGTTATTCGATGTTTGACGTTGGTTCCTTTCCAGAGGCCTCTATTCTAAATCGTAGCGCGCGGGGCATTCTTCCGGCAATTCCAGCTGCTGCTGCTTCCGCCCCAGACAAGTCTCCCAAGCCAAGACCTCGGCGTACCAAACAGAAGCGTGCCGCACTACCGCCCGCCTCTCAGGCTGACCCAGCGGACGTTGCCGACCTTGTTATCTCAAAGCTGATTCGCGACGACGCACCCACGTTGCGATTCTGGTCAGGCTCGTGGTGGTATTGGTCCGCAGGCCGGTACCTCGAAGTCAGTGCCGACCAAGTTAGGTCTCTGGTCACCAGCAGTTTTAAATCGCGGTGGTCGGTGGTGCGATCGAGGCATGTAACTGATGTGATGGAGCATCTGCGGGCAGAGGTTTCCCTGAGCTCCGGCATCTCACCTCCGGCCTGGACCAAGCAACGGAACAATGCTTGGAAGCCAGCTGATTGCCTGGCCACACGGGACAGCATTGTGCATCTGCCCTCGCTGGTGGAGGGTCGCGAGCCGAGCATCATTCCAGCAACGCCGAGATTCTTTACCACCGTCGCCACGGACTTCAGCTTCGAGCCAGACGCCCCGGAGCCGAAGGAGTGGCTACGCTTTCTGGATGAACTGTGGGGTGAAGATCAACAGTCGATCGATACGCTGCAAGAGATCTTCGGCTACTTGCTGACCGGCGATACAAGGTACCAGAAGATCTTTGCTTTGTTCGGGCCCCCGCGCAGCGGCAAAGGCACCATTGCCCGGGTACTGCGTCGGCTGGTGGGGGATGGGAATGTGGCCGGCCCCACGCTGTCAGGATTGGCTACGAATTTTGGTCTGGAAAGCCTGCTCGGCAAAACCTCGGCCATAGTCAGTGATGTAAGGCTCGGTAGAGTGGACCGCTCGATTGTAGTGGAGCGTTTGTTGGCCATCTCAGGCGAAGACAAGCTGACGGTGGATCGCAAACATAAGTCCGCCCTCCACCTCCAGCTGCCGACTCGGATCGTGCTGATCAGCAATGAGCTACCCGGCTTGAATGATGCCAGTGGCACGATCATCTCCAGAATGATTGTCCTGCAGACCACCAGAAGCTTTCTTGGTCGTGAAGACTTGGATCTGGAAGAGAAGCTGGTGCGGGAGTTGCGGGGCATCTTGCTGTGGGCCATTGAGGGGTGGCGGCGGCTGCGTGAACGCGGTCGGTTTGTACAGCCGGATGCAGCCAACGAGCTCATCGACGAGATGGTCGCCTTAGCATCCCCAATCTCTGCGTTTATAGATCAATGCTGTCTCAAGGGGCCCGAATACTCTGTCGTGATCGACGATCTGTATCAAGCCTATGGCAGGTGGTGCGAGGAGAATGGTTGGGAACACAAAAGTACCAAGCCACGATTCGGTCGAGATCTGCGGGCCGCTGTTCCGGGATTGGGCGACGTCAGGCCCCAGGGAAAGAAGTCCGATGAAACGCCAACAGGCTCCCGGCCACGGATCTACAAAGGCATTGGATTACGGCCTGGCTATTGAGAGCCCAGCGGGGGAACGACGCTAGAGCCGAATCCTATTTACAAACTATTTCATTTTGTGGAGGAAGAATGCAAACAACCACGAAGCAACAAACAGCCACGTCAAAGAAGTTGTGGGGGCCGGCGTGGCTTCACACCAAGTCCAGCGACGGGCCGATCGAACGCCAGCGCGCGAAGGGCTCGCCACCGGCCAAGCCATCTGTCGCCAGCACGCCCCAAGATCCCTTCGAGTATTCCGAGTGGTGCTGGTCGCAGCTGCCGCAACTAGACTATGAATACCTCACCGGGCCACGCTGCTGGCCATCACCATGTGCTTGGTGCGGTGGGAGAATCAGGCATAGCCCGGCGTGTGAGGAACTCAAAGATTCATGGGAGCCCGCAATGCCGTTCGGTAAGCATAAGGGTAAGCCAGTGTCGGAGGTTCCAGCGGACTATCTCGATTGGATGCTAACGAGCCAACGCTTGGACGCCGAACTGCGAGCAGCGGTTGAGGGTCGCCTGAAGCAAGGTGGCTGAGGCAGCGAGCAGGACGGGCCAGCGTGGAGGTTCAGCTCATCGGCTCCAACCGTGCGCAGTGGTAATGGGAGCCGATCCAAAAAACGCCGCTCCGCGCTGCAACCATTCTCAAATCACAGCGGGCCCAACAGTGGTTAGGGCAGCGGCACCGTGATTTGCCGCAACCTTATCGAACGGCTCTGAAAGTGCCCAAGCGGTCTGAATGGACCATCGTCGGAGGGAAACGGAGTGATTGGGACCAAGCTCTCTTTGACCGGGCCACCGATGCCTTTCCCTCCGGCTCGCTGCGCGGCCCGCCGTGCCCTGCTGCCGCCCCCACCGCCAGCGCCTAAAGTACCTGAACTGGACAATAATTCCTCGATGAAGTCCGCGTAGAGTTAAAAATGTCCGCGTAGGGTCCGCGTAGAATTAAAAATGTCCGCATAAAAACCTCTGTTTTTATAGGTTGGTCCGCATAGGTCCGCGTAGAATCATAAAAAGTTGAAAATAGTACATGAGTTGTATTTGAGGAGTAAGAAGTGTGTTTTTATGCGGACCTACGCGGACATGGCTGGGTGGAGGGGCTCGCGAGTCGAGGGAGAGATTTGAAAGATGGAGATGGAGCCCGACGCCTTGGTGCACCGTCTGGCAGCCAGCTAACCACCGATCAGGTCGCACAGCCAATGGCCATGGCGATCCAGTCGCCGGCAATAACTGCTCCGCCACAACCACCTCTGACATGGAACACACCCCATGAACCCCAAAACCGTCCACCAACTCGAAGAGCACCTCGAGCCAGCCATCGCCAAAGTCTTGATGAAGATGGGGCTCAAGCAATTACCGCTACTCCCCTCGCATAAAACCATCCACTTGATGGCCAAGGCCGCCGTCGCGGTGTATGAAGGGGCGGTGGAGAATAAGGAGGGGGTGGAGTGAGTGAAACGCCGGCGCGACTGGCCTTCCTATGGGCTGAGTGCATGAGCCCGGTAGTTTGAGATCACTACCATCAACCCGCCGTAATGACCACGCCTCCGACCTCGTCAGCTAAGCTTCAACGTTCCATCATGAATGCCATGGGATTACACTGCTCTTTGCCGTTGAAAGGGAGTTGCGATGAAGCAGCATTCCATTCGGGACCTGTTGGTCTTGATTGCGTTTGTCGCTGTGGCTCTGGGATGGTGGATTGACCGGCATAACCGAGCAGTGGAGCCAGCTCGTTACCAAATACGAACCGTAGCCGGCCATGCCTTCGTGTTGGATACGGCCACGGGACAGGTATGGGAGAAGTAGGCTCCCCCAAACAGCGGCTCTACATCGCCAGAATTCCTCCAGCCCAAGCCCCGCAACTAGGCAGCCTCATGGCCGCCTTTGGCCCTGGCGTCTATTTCGCACATGCTTTACCTTTTTATTCCTCTGTGGATCGTCTGTGTTCTGGTGCTGCTGGCGTGGTATCTGTACGTGATTTTTGTCCTTATCCGCGACAGTCGTGCTCGATTCAGCCTCCGCACACTACTACTCATCATCACCATGATGGCGATCCTGTTTGGCATTGCTGCTGCAGGGATGCACCAACACTAAACGTTGAAGATTCCCTTCGATAACAGGTTTTTGAACGTGGCCAAATCAATCAAGTTCGAAGATACAAATACGATTGTCCACATCCTGCGAGACGATGATGGGTCCATCCTCGTGGACCTGGACGAGATCGCCTTGGTGCTCAGAAAGCGTGGCCGGAAGTGGATGGATGACTCTGATTATACGGATGTCGAGCGAAATAATATGTATGTTTGGCTTGCTGGATCAAATTGTGGGTGAGACCGTCTCGACAATCAAGCAGTATGCGTCTGGAGAGGAGAGCTAGAAGGCCAAGTTGCGGCAACCCTACTTCTCAAACTTGAGGCTCTATACCCAGCCGGCCAGCCTTCCCGCTGTAGTCGGTATACCGGGGACGCCAGCAGAAATTGTAATTGGCAAAGTGTAAGGCCGCGGCAGCCGCAAGATTCTCGCGTTTCTTACTGAACCCCAGTGACAGTCGGGCAAGCTTCAAAGACATTAGCCACCGTTTCCGTACCCGTACACAGCCCCAAATTACATCAGAATCCTCGCCGAATTACGCTCGCAGAATGCCCTATGATAAACGGTTTGGATGTCGTGGTAGGAAATTATTATTACCGCCCGGTTTTGTTAGTTTTTTGGCGCGAGTAGGAGATCCGTTTTTCGTTGTTCCACAGCGATGACGATGTGCCGGTACGTTATCAGCGGACAAGCGCAACCATCAAAGCACTACCAACCATCTATCACTCAATCTTTTTCGTCGCGCAATTGTAAAACATGTGGTTTCGTTCAATCCCAAATCGCCAGTCTTCATAAAGCATCACTGCATTCGAATACCCGATGGCGTTCGGTGAAAGCCGTCCACCAAGCACGTTTACGCGATCAATATTGATATGTCTTATCCAAACTTTCCCTGGTGGCACAGGTGTACTTGTTACTTCACTGTAGTTGTGGGGGCCGATAAAAAACATCATTTCGTGACCATCGCTAGTATTGCCGGTGCGAACGAGCACTTCAAATTTATTCCTCAGACCATCCTCTTGCTCCACCCAGCCTTCATAAACAGTTTCAATCCCTTGCTCGTAACCTTCTTTGGTCTTGACGCTATTGGGCTTTATGGTCCACTCCTCAATTGGAGCGAATCGAATAGATCTCGGATAGTAAGCCATTGATGTGATTGCTGCCTTGACCGCATCAATCTCATTGCGTCGAGCTTCTGGAATATCGCGAACGGCAGTAGGAGGAACCGCAGCGATGTGCTGGTTACGCGGAGTCGCAGTCTTACGAGGTTCACGTCTGCGAGGAAACGATTTTGACCTAACTGAAGGAACAGATGGAGCCGTCGAGGTGGGCGAAGCCGACGCCGTCGCGTCTGAAGTCTCACCGGTGCGGAACGACACAATCAATAGAAGCACGACCACGCACCCGGCGCCGATTGAAACTGATTTACCTATTGCTGAAAGCTTTCGCCATCTTTGAAACGAGCGATTTACCCTGTCACGCGTTGGCGGCCAAGCTCGTTGCGCAGCGGTGGCTACGTTTCGGGACCAGTGCCTTATCCACTCGCCCGTAGGAGGCCAAGCTCGCTGCACTGCAACATTTATTCTTGCGACTGTCGCTTTACCCAGTCACGGGTACGAGGCTCATACGTTTGCAGAGTGACCTGCAGTTTACCGTACCAGCGATCTAACCAGTCGTCATTCATCCGACTCTCATGCTACCTTTGACGACGATCGTGTGCTGCAACCATCATCAGTGCACCCATCAAGAGCATGACCAAAGCCGTAGGTTCGGGAACTTGTTCGGCGTGAAGCGGTGGAACTGTCCGGATAGAATCCAAACCGGCAATACTCGTACCGGCCAACGTGCTGCCGGTCAACCGAAGCTCCTTGGTGAGCGAGTTCAAAACCCCGGCGTCAATCATCTCCGGGATGCTGAACATCAGTGATAGGTCCAGCAATCCGTCGCCCGTTACATCTTCAAACGTGCTGCGAAGAGGACTTACACCCGTCCCACCGGCGTCGATTAAAACGGGATCACCAAACAGCAACGTGTCTACGTCCACATCCGCCGCATTGAAGTCATCAGTGCTGACAACGGTGACTGGCAATACGCCGTGGCTTTTAAGGTTGATCGGGTGAGTATGGCTTCCGGGCTTAACATCGAGATTAAAAATGGTGGTGGGTTTGGGCACTGTGCTGATTTCGGCGGTAAACAAGGTGGAGTCTCCCCAATCATTCGCGAACCAAGGGTCGATCTGAAAGTCAAGGACGTCGCCGATATGGATTGTGGTGTTCAAGCTATAATCGCTGCCCAGAGTGTCAGACCCAGCCACATACTGCCAGAATACTTGATCCCCATTGAGGTAAATGCGTCCGGCGATGCCGTTGGAGTTGTGAATTCCATCAAGTTTAGCTAGGTGCCCGGATATTGCGACCTCCCCATCGTAGTCACTCACCCAGCGGCGATCTGCGAACTGCTCCTCACTCATTCGTCCCCCGCTCGTCTCAAGGCCGTTTCCGTGCCCGCCATTACTCCACAATTCCGTGAATAATGAACCAGCCTGGACCGCCCAAGCCGGTCCAGTGACCCAATCAGTCAATTCTGACTGTTGCAGATATTGGGTCATCATCATGAAATCATTGAGATGGAAGCCAGGATTAGGATCTGCAGTCTTGTCGTAATACCCGTAATACCATCCGAGCCGGCCTTGGGTTCCTCCGAAATCCGCCACGGAGTCGGCTAGAATTTTAGCGAAGGCTATGTCAGATGCTGTCATGATGGTACAACCGGCGACCAACATCGAAGTAAAGGTAATCAGCAATCGGAAAACATTTCGTTTCATGGCCCCTCTCGTCATTTCTTTTCTTGATCGCATGGTCAGCTCCAACTTCATAGATGGAGTATAGCGACCTCGCAAAAGCAACAATGTGTCTCCAGACACACTGCACTGTGCGAGATCGCACGCGCAATCTCTGTTCCACCCGTGTTTGCTGTGTTCCCTGGGTTGGCTGATGCAGACGAGCATTACTTGTGCCGGCGGAATTCCACGACCAAGTAATTAGCGGCACGATACCCCCCACGATACGGCATCATTTACCTGACGATTGCCCTCGCCGATTCTGCGTCTGTTTCACCCTAAAAACTCCCCAAACTAGGAATTCAAACCAAAATTCACTTACCATTCCAAGCGCCATTCACGACCAGTAAAAATCAGAAAAATGAAGCAAACCAGGATTGCAAAAAACCTCTTAAAATAAAGCACGAAAAGCTTGTCCTCATCCACCAAAAGTACCAGCGAATGCTGCTAATCCACCCACCGCTACAGCATCCATAAACACACCATTCATGGCTGTAGGTTGCACGCTTCTCTAAATCCGTTCGGATACGGTCTAAGAATCGGCCCCACTGTCACTAACTCTAACTGGTTTGCAAGTGATAACAATCCAAGTGGTTGTCACAAGTACGATGCTACAAACTCGCCATTCCACGGCAGTACAACGCCACAAATAGGGCAATCCATTCGAGTGTCGTCCATAGCCGATTGGCTTCAATGTGAATCCTAGCCAACTACCGCACCAACCACACTACTAACCCCAGCACGACGGCTACCAGTGTAGTTGCGATTAATAGGGTGCGGAGGGAGAAACGCTTGGACCATGGAAACCACAATAGCCAAGGAATGCCACCAAATGTTAGGCAGACTAGAAATAGAAACCAGCATGGCGTATTGATCTCAATCCACCAGCCTCCGAGTCGTGGATTCAATTGTGGGGGTCGCAGAAAATGGAAGTTCCACTGCAACTCATCTTGTTCCTGAAGTTCTTCAGCGGACAAACGAAATCCAGGCTTCCATGTTTCACCGTTCGCGATCAACGTGAGTACACCTTTAGTACCTGTGATTTGCAAAAACCCATGGACTGGAAACCAGCCCGACAAAGATTCGCGATACCAATAACTCCTCACCCACAACACCACCAACAACACCGCCAGTATCCCGCAGAATGCGGTGAAGGCGATACGGAGGTAATGGAGAGTGGAAACAGCAATGCCTATTCAGTGTTCACAGAGACGTAGCTTGCTGGCCCGCCCACAAAGAAGCTGGTTTGTGCCCGGAGGTTGAATAAACTCAACTATCGCCGTCGTCGGTCCGCGAGACCGAGGAACACGCCGCCCAGCAGTAACAATGCGGCACTGGTCGGTTCGGGAACCACGTCGAACATAATGCCTGCAATGCTGGGGTCTTCGCCCGCCACGCCCGAGTTCAGTTGGACTTGGAGGACGTCACCAGCAGTGACACCTTTGAACAGGAACGAATAGACGTCAGGAATCCCGTTGAACGTGAGATTGTTCAGTCTCGCTTCCTCACCCGAGACGTTGTCCTTAGCTTTAATTCGTCCGGCCGAGTCGTGCTCGAGGTTGGTATTGTCCGTAACAACGTGCATCCAAAACGAAGACGGCGCACCTGGCAGTATTGCGAGGTTGTAGATTGCCGAGTCCGAATTATCGTCGGCTGCTGGATCGACTAACGCGCCGGAAAGCCCCGGGGCGATACCATCTGGTAATGTGATACTAGCCCACGTAGTAACGCCACCTCGCGAGTACGTTTCTTGTCCTGGATCGGTCCCGAAAGAGTAGGCGGCGAAAATTGGGTCATATTCCACGCCAATCCAACTTGGCAGAGTGTCGGCCCGGTCGTCTCCGACCGGATCATTCCCCGAATCGGTCGACGCATCGAAGTTAAAGAACAAATAGCCGTCCTTACCAAGATTCAAACCACTAGGACTGTAATCCGTCTCGTCGGCATATGTTGGAAGAGCTGGATCTAGCACGCCGCTTGGAAACGTAACTGACGTCGTCGCCCGGACAACCTGAACGCTCGGCAGACAGACTACGGTCAGTGCAGCAATCCCCAGCCATGAAAGTTTCTTCGCATTCATTAGTCATTCTCCCCAAAAGAAAGTTCCAAAACAACTCAGGTAGTCATCCCGAACGAGTGCTCCGTTAGACAGGCTTCCTGACGGAAAGCTTCGCCGATCCAGCGCCTTCTTCCTGCCTGTTCATCTGGAAAAGCCTGTCTCATTACAAACTACGGCGAGCAATAAAACATCCGCCTCCGCAATTCTTCGTTTCATTTTCCGAGATTTTAATGTTCCAGCATTTGTTGCATTACGACCCTAAAAGCTATCAGCAGAAGCTGGAATGTTGAACTGCGAGCCAAGGCGATTAGCCCATTAGGAATTTGACGACGATTCTATCCTGCCCCTGGTCGGAAAGCAAGAAATTCTCAGACCTGCTCGCTCTCCAGCCCAACATGGATATCGAGCTGCACATAGTCGCACCCGAAAGCGGTACCTACACGAAGACGAAGCCGAACGTGACGATAATAATCGGGTAGAGAATTCTCCAAATCAGGCCAATCGTCGCTGGGGCCGGAGTCCAAGCAGGTTTGGCGAGGCTGTTATACCAATCCATCCAGTCCATCAGAGTTGCTCCAGCAGCGGGTTTAATTGGTAGCCGAAAGACTATGATATTCGACTGTCGCCGCCACGAAAGATGCACCTCGCAAACATGAAAGATGAAAAGGAACGGCAACGAGGTCCTGCTAGGAAGAACCGGGCCCAAGATTAAAGTGCAGTGAACAATGGATCCACACACTCCCCGCATCGAAATCACCTACTGCACTCAGTGACGGTGGCTGCTTCGAGCTGCCTGGATGGCCCAGGAATTGCTGACCACCTTTTTCGAAGAGATTGGGGAGGTAGCCTTGGTGCCAGGAACCGGTGGTGTCTTTGAGATCCGGGTGAATGGCGAGCTTGTCTGGTCCCGGGCCGAGAAGCAAGGCTTTCCGGAGGTCAAAGAGCTCAAGCAATTGGTGCGCGATCGTATCGCACCCACCAAGGACCTGGGGCATTCTGAACGCACAACGGGTACCGAAACGTAAATGAAGTCAGTTCATTAAAACAACATTCGACCAATTCCGTGACTCGTCCACAAAGATAACGCCGACATCTCGATCATTTGTGTTCGGCGGTGTTGCTGGATAGATCCGTCGTTTCACATCACCGACGATAGTTTTCAACTCGGGCTTTGTGAATCTTCTGGAACGGGCAACACCGTATTCACCGCTCTGACCATGGCTTTTGCCGACTCTCTGCCAAAGCGTTTCTGGCTGCGGCGGACCACTGGATATCCTAGCCGGGTGGCAAAATGATTCGGTCGTGAGAACGCCAAAATATCGTAATGCACACGATTAGTGGTTTGGTCCCATTCCACCAAGAATCGCTCCTCGCCACTTTCGACATGCCCGGGCAATGTTCCGTAGGCGAAGCCGAACCGACTGATTGATTCTGACTGATCGATGACGTAAACGATGCGGCAAGCATTGATCCACCACGAACCAATGGCTTTTCCCAACACTGCCACGACTTCATCTGTTTGAATCGGCGTATTCTGCGGCCAGGCCTCGACCCAACCGAGTTGGAATTGCTGCCATCGCTTCAATGCGCCGAGGGCAGACTGAAAGACCGACTCGCCAGATCCCAACTCGACACGCGTCCGGTCGACCGCATAACCAACGGGAGGTGCTGTGGCCGTGGCTCCCACCGCCGAATAGCTGAAACCTAATTCCGCTTGCCCTGCCAGGAACCGGCGAATGGACTCGGGGCTCGGTTTTCGCAGGGACCACATTGCCATCCAAGATCCTAATTACTGCAAAGCATGTGCGGCGGTTCCAGAGGCAGTAAAATGACGCTCTTGAATAGTAGCCGCAATATCAGCCGCCGCCCAACCCGGAGTAAGAAACAAAGACGATGCCGACAGCAGAGCCGATTAGTACCGAGATGCCGGCTGGCCCCGTAGTTCTGCTGACTGGGGCATCGGGATACGTGGGCGGCCAGCTCATTCCGATTCTTGAGCAGCAACCGGTCGTCTTGCGTTGTTTGGCACGCAGTCCCAACAAACTCCAGTCTCGAGTGTGTACATCAACGCAAGTCGTCCAGGGTGACGTTCTGGCTCCAGCATCTCTGGATCCGGTACTCCAAGGCGTACGTACAGCCTACTATCTGGTACACCTGATGAGTGGATCTCGAAACTTCGAAGCACAGGATAAGCAGGCGGCCATGAACTTCGCCCAGGCGGCCAAGCGGGCCGGCGTACAACGGATCATTTACCTGGGTGGACTGGGAGATGATGCCGACCCAAACCTTTCCCCGCACCTGCGAAGTCGCCACGAGGTGGGCCAGATTCTGCGAGAGTCTGGCGTCGAAACTATTGAGTTTCGGGCCGGGATGGTGATTGGCTCTGGCAGTCTGTCGTATGAGTTGATGAAGTCTCTTACGGAACGGCTGCCGGTGATGATCTGCCCACGCTGGCTCACCACACCAACGCAGCCCATTTCCATCGACGATGTGGTAGCCTATCTTATGGCCGCCAAGGATTTGCCGAATGGTGAGAGTCGCGTATTTGAAATCGGTAGCCCCGATGTTGTAACCTACGGCGACTTGATACGAGAGTATGCCCGTCAGCGGGGACTGCGGCGGCGACTTATCTTTGTTCCTGTCCTCACTCCCTATCTTTCCGGTCTCTGGTTGGCGATCGTCACACCTAGCACCTACGAAGTTGGACGCTATTTGATCGAAGGACTGAAGAACCCAACCGTCGTGCGGGACACCAAAGCCCTCGAATGCTTTTCGATTCGTCCGCTGGGGGTAAATGAGGCGATCCGGAGAGCTATCGCCACCAAATCTTCAATCAACTGCAGTACCGAATGACTTGCGTACCCGACAAGAATGGTTTCAATACCAAAGGCTTTTAAATGAACCGTTCCCCAACTGTCCGAAGTCCCGGCGAGGGCCGCACGCTCGCCGTTGTCGGTGATGTCTACCGCTTTCTGGCAACCGGCGACAACACGCACGGCACCTACGCCATGTGGGAGGCCATCGTACCTCCATGCGGCGGCCCACCACGTCACGTTCACAGCCGTGAGGAGGAGGGATTTTATATTGTTGATGGCGAGATCGCACTCCAGATCGGGGACGAGCACATGATCACCACTGCTGGAATGTTCGTGAACATGCCCATCGGCGTACCACACTCATTCAGAAATGAAAGCGACAAGCCAGCCAAGCTGCTGTTCGTGGTCGCACCAGCTGGGCTCGAGCAGATGTTCTTCGAGATTGGTGTGCCGCTCCCTGAGGGTTCAACATCGGCTCTGCTGCCGACTGAAGAGGAGATCAAGAAGCTGCTGAAGATTGCACCCAAGTTCGGCATCGAGATCCTGCTGCCCACCCCTAATTGAGCATCCGCCATGCCTACCACCTACACCCACATCCTCAATCTCGCCAAGGAAGCCGAACCTCCTGCAGACGGCATCTTGAGCCGCACCATCTATCAGGACGATCAAGTGAAGGCAGTGGTCTTCGGCTTCGGGTCCGGCCAGGAACTATCCGAGCACACCGCTGCAAAACCGGCGATGCTGTATTTTGTGAAGGGCGAGGCAACGGTGGGCTTGGGCGATGATGCACAGGAAGCCCAGGCCGGAACTTGGGTGCACATGCCGGCTGGCCTGAAGCACTCAATTAAAGCGAAGACGCCGCTGGTAATGCTGTTGGTGTTGCTAAGGTGACGTCGTGACCGGTGCAGACCTACGATGCTCCAATAGCTAACAGAACTGCAGACAAAATCGCTAACCATATTTGACCACCGACTTTGTCTGCAGCGAAAAAAGTCCGTGGTCATCCACATCACCTCACACCACCACCCCCTCCCCCTGAAACACCATCCACGACTCCTCCAAACTCCTCCTCAACTGACTAATCCTCCCAGCCGTCACCCCATACTTCTTCGCCACCTCGCTCGTCGAACAACCAACTGCCAAATCCTTAGCAATCTGCTTCATGCGCAGTGACAAACTGCCAAACCAACTTCCTACATCCAACTTGGCCGCCACTTGATCCGGCACCGTGGCCCGCTTGTCGGCAACCAGCGCATCGATCCATTTACTTGGGGTCTGCTCGATTTGAATTCCATTACTGATCTGGGCATATCGGCTTAGCGGATCTTTGCTATTCATCTTGCCCACTGCTGGACGGCCTCTTTTAATCTGCCGGGAGGCATACCAAGCCAAGCTGGATGGATTGGCTGCTTCTGTTCGGCCTTGCTCATAGAGCCTGACATAGGCCAGCAGGCAATGGGCAATCGCTTCGGCAGTGGCATCTTCTTGGGATTCGGGATCGAGATGACAAAATGCGAGGCGGAGTTTTTGTTGGATGTGGGGGAGGATGGTGAGGAAGGTTGGTTGCCAATCGGTTGAGGGTTGATTGGTACGTTCTTTGGTTTCGAGCATGGGACGATCTCCTTGGTTGGGACCGCCCCACGACCGGGGCGGTCGTGTGGGGAAAAACACGAACCGCCCGGAAATGGGCGTACGGGGGTGATTCGATGGGTGCGTGGTAGCCAAACAAAAAGCCCAGCCGTTGGATTTGGGGTCCAAGAGCTGGGCAGATGAAATGTACTCTGATCAGATCAGGGTACGGTGGCGACTGCAGCACCCTATATAGATGACGCAGAATCTGATGTAATTAAGCGGGACAAATGTGAAGCTCTAGTCTGCTGCTTCTCTGACTTGCGGCACCTAATGTAGGTGGCGTCACAATGTGGAAGAACTGCATCCAAGAAAGGGTCAATATAAGCGGCTTCGTACTGATCACATGCTCGCTACCGACCCCCAGCGTGCGTCCCGCAGACACGGCCAAAGGATAATAACGATCATGGCAGGAGGACTGATTACAAACACATTAATTACCGAGTCGTTTTTTAGAAGCTATGCGAACGAGCTCTTGCACCGAGCGGATACAGCCGGGTTGATAAAGCACTCTGCAACAAGCGGATCAGTAAAGGAATTTCTTTGCCGAGCTGTTTTTCAACGAACGCTACCTGCGGCGTGCGCGCTGGCGTCAGGGCAGGTTTTTGATCCCCGAGGAATTATTTCCCGTCAGTGCGACATAATTATTTTCGACGATCGAATTCCTAAATTGGAAGTTGCAACGGGAATCGGCATGTACCCAATCGAAGGAGTAATTGCTACCGTAGAAGTAAAGTCCCAGCTCGATAAAACAGGACTAGAGGCTGCGTTCGAAAACGCATTTGCTCTCCATCAGCTTGAGCCAGTGCACTGTGGCACGGTTCAGGTTTCAACAGGTGAAGGCACCAGACATCCAGCTACGGAGGAAGAAAAGAGGCTCGCAACAGCTCAGATTGTTGCGAACTGTTACGTGTTCTCATTTGATTCATGTCGGAAGGAAACGGCAGCCGAACACATAAAAAACTGGTACACGAACAAAGGATGTCCGACGTATCCGAGTGGCCTCGCAATGCTTCCAAGGTGCATCGTGGGCAAGAACTGGATAGGCTTGCTTGATGACGGTTACATTACGATTTCCAGTCATTCAATCCGTCGTGAGGGCAAGAAGAATTCAATGGTGCTATTCGAAGTGGAAGAACCGCTGACGCTTTTTCTACCCCATTTGCTTCATAAAATTTCGCTGAGAATAAGAGCTCAAATCGGCACTACGGACGGATATTTTTCATTTAATCACTTACTTCCAACTGGACGGCTACTGGACGAATTACTATCAGCAGGCAACGCGATCTACATCTCCTGGGATTGAAATGCGACATGGATTGCCACGCCGTGACAGCACTAGCCGTAGCCAAGTTCCACCACCTCCACACACTCCGGCCCCTCATGCTTCGCATTATTCACGATCGGATTCACCGGCACCGCCAACATTTCTGAGTCCGGAAATTGGGTGAGCAAATCTTGAGGATCCTGCATCTCCAAATCGAGCCACTTATCGTAATCATTCGAGGGTAGGATCACCGGCATCCGATTGTGTAGCGACCTCACCAGCTCGTTGGCATCGGTGGTTAGGATGGTGCAGGATTCCAGCTCATGCCACTTCCCCCACAACCCCGCAAATGCAAACAACTGTCCATCTGCACGGCGGATATGGTAGGGCTGCTTTTTGGTGCCGATTTTCTTCCACTCATAAAACCCATCTGCCGGAATTAAGCAGCGAGCATTTCTCAATGCGGAGCGAAAGGCGGGCTTCACGGCTGCTGTTTCGGCACGTGCATTGATGAGTAAGGGGCCGTCGTTGGGATCCTGGGCCCAGGGTGGAATCAAGCCCCATCGCATCCAGGTGAGCTCACGTCCAGCAGCCATATCCCGGATGACTGGGATCTCTTGGGTAGGAGCAATGTTGTAGCGCTCGAAGAGTGGGCGGTCAGGCATTCCTGGCTCCGAATATTGAGTGGCGTACAATCTGTATTAGGACATCATTCCGAAGTGGCATAATAGGTCCGAACATTCCATCAGTTGCGTTGCTTATGGTGCTCTCTCTGCGGCGAGCTGTTCGCATCCTGCCAATCTGCCGGTCATGACTGCCCAGTCTTGGACGAGATGAATTTGGATGAAGACTGGGATGAAATAGATTCGGGAATAGATTGGGATGAGAATTTGGACGAGGCGGACTGATTCGTAGCCGGCATGGCACAGAAGTGGAGCCCGGTACCACTGCCCCTACAATCTAAGCATCAAACAATCCGCGAATCCCCAATACAAAAAGCCCGCCGTCCCAAGCGGGCTTTTTGTTGGGGTAGGGACCATCAAGGCTATGGAGGGTAAAGGCCCGTCACGGTCCCTATGTCCTGTATATGGAATTCTCGGCTAGGATCTCGGCCCACTTAAAACCGTTTGTGGTGACAGCAAACACTTCGCCGCCAATCCTGCTGTAACCGTCAAACTCCATCAATAAATGAGTGCGGCAGTGCGGTGATTTGCGGTGGCTGAAAACTCAGCCCCCGAGGTCCAGTTCCACTGCACATAATGTTGCTAGCGGGGCAAGTGATTGCAATTTGATTCATGCCGGACTACATAATACGGCTTCGGCCGGTGCTGCTCGGCATCATGAATCAACTGGCGTAGGGAGGGACGCAGCGAAGGATCGCCACCGGCCGATCATGTTTCAACTTCTCTTTCAGCGCGGGGGGAATTCATGGCGACCTTCATCACCAACATCCAGTTCACCGAACAAGGCCTCAAAAAGATTCGCTGTCAACGCACTTCGATTTCTGGCGATTGAAACATGCTGACAGTTTGCTCGACCTGACTTATTAACTTAAAACTCAGCAATACAACTCTGCTGATTTCTGAGCCGCAATAGTGCTCCATGCAGTCATCGGGGCAGCCCACTTCCGCTACTTGCATCCTCGCTCCCTCCTAGTCGCCACCACGCAATTTGGTGCTTTGCTGTGCAGAGTGGTCTGACTAAAAAGATAGAGCGTATTACCTGCTATACGTGAGCCGATTGAGTCGTGATCAATCTAGCCGGGGCTAGATTCCGTTTCTAAAGCACTCTACCGCGTGTTCACTTGGGCGGAAATCGAGCCAATCTACGGCAAGCCTTGGGCGGAGTCGATCAAGAAAGCCGCTGCGGCTCGCAGGGGGGCAGCAAAGCGGCGGAAATCCAACTGACGCATGCTTTCTCGGTATCTTGGCGAGTTCGCTGCGAGAAATAAACAGGTGGTTTACAGGACCGCCTGTTACTTAGCGGTCTGTATCTCGCCACAGAACCAAGACGTAGCGATTGAATGCCAGTTCTGAGAGAGCAGCTTTCGATCTGTTGCCGTAGGGTTGCTGCTTCTCTGGTGCGTCGATGCCTTCAAGCCGGATTCGGTGGTGCTGGTTTTCCACCAGCAAAAGAAGCGTATCACCATCGGTAACGCCTACCACGTAGCCAACGGTGGCATTGGGTTGCGTTTCATACGGGAACGTCAGTATTAGCGGCAATAGACTCATCCATGCCCATTCTGTTCACTCGCGAATCGGAGACCGAATGAAATGTAAAAACTTCCTACCCATATCAGTTGTCCAATGCCTGTACGCCGTGGGACTCCCTGAATAGGGATCTATCGAATCCGCCGGCAGCTCATCGGCAAACCAGTATCCAGCTTGTTCGGAACGATCTTTGTCAGGGTAGTAAGGAAAGCGTCCAACATCTTTGCGAATTGAAGAAGCGATGAGCAATCCACACTCATGCAAATCTTTGCACACTCGCTCGCAAAGTGACCCATCCCATTCACGGTCCAACTCTCGATAGATGCAATAAAGAACGTCGACTAGCTTTTTGGGATTCTTTGGAGTGGTAGTAAGCCCACGGTCTCCAATCCATTTGTCGGGATTGTCTAGCAAAGCCAATAACTCCAAATGCATAGGCGTGAAACGATCCACTAAGTGAAGAAAGAATGGTCGAAGCGAATCATCCGGGTCAGCAAGAGCGGCATTCTGAATCGCGTTGCGTAGTGCTTCCAACTTCTCTACTTGGCTAGTACGCATCGCAACCGTGGACGCCTGCATTAGCGTATCGAGAAAAGTTTCGTTGCCTTGCAACTCTTCCGCGATGCCCGCTCGGAACTTTTCAAGTTCTTCAATTGCTTGACCAATTCTTTCACGCCAAGCGTCCCTGCGGCGTTCGATGGGCGGGGTCACGACCATATTGAATATCTCGATTGCAGTTTGCCCGCCGAACGGTATCGCCCCCGCCAGACCACGCCCTGCCGCATGACCAATGTCGCCCTTCGTTTCCCTTGGTGGCTCGTATTTTCCTTCGGACACCGTTGGATTCCTTGGATTCCTTGGTTGTCGTGTTTCGGCCATGTTACACCTTTCGCCCCTGGAAAGGAATTATCGGCCACTGCCAAGCCAACTCAATCTGTCTGGATAGGGCTATGAATGGGCACAACCCCACCCCTTTTCATCACCGGCAACTCAGAACCCACCACCCCCGCCCGCTCGCCCGCACGGCAACAAGCAAACCAACCATCCAACCGATTCAAGCACCGCAACGATTTATCGCTTGTTTGACCGGCATTGCCAGGCTGTTCTGACTCTGGTGCAACGGCGGTAGTCGTCTGTCCTAATTTTGAAGAGATCTTTCGCTGCTGCCTGTTCCCTTCTCCTGCAACTAGTAAGGGCTGTCAATCCAATCACCCAAGCGACTGGCAACTCGCGGCTGTGTTAGGCATACTTGTAGTTTGACTGGTCTGGGTGATCTTCTTCTCTGTTGCAATGAGGCTGCTGGTCATGCAGTATGCCTGCAATCAGCTTGTCTATTCTCCTAGCGATCTGGTGGTCTATCTGGATGGTGACTTTGCCTCCTGGATGGATCGCTGGCAAACAGAGTTCCGCAACCGCAACCAAGCCGTAGCAACCGATCAGGGCCTGCCACTGGGCATCAAGATCGATGGAGTCACATGCCAACCTGATGTGCCCGATGCCGAATTACAGCTGATCGCCGCCAAGGGCCAAGAATTTGAGGCAGCCTATCTCCAACAACTGCGTAGTGATGGCCACGATGTAGTGGAAGTACCGAGTGGTTTGTCGGCTGCGGACCAGTTAAGCTAACGCTTGAGGAGATGCGGTCTGGAGCTCCCTTTATCTATCAAGGTCGGCTGGAACATGATGGCTTCGCCGGTTTCGCCGACTTCCTGGTCGCCAACCGGGGAAATCCAAACTTGGCGACCATTATTACGAGGTCTGGGATACAAAACTGGCCCGATCGCTGAAGCCCTATTTCATCGTCCAACTCTCTTCATATTCGGTGATGCTGGAAGCGATTAGGGATTTCTGCCCGAAACGTTCTGCGTGGTACTTGGGCATGGCCAGCAGGAAAGGCTGCGGGTCCAGAAATTCAAATTCTACTCCAATCCCTGCGGCAAAGTTTTCTGCATTTTCAATACAGTTTTGCTGCCGATCGGTTTTCCCGGATCCTGGTCTGAGTAAAAGCCATGGCCGCTGGTGCACGTTTGCTACAAGCTACCTCCAAGCCATGGACCACTTGAGCCAAGTGGCCAACATCACGCATGTCCAGATCAGGAAATTGGAAGCAGCCGGCGTTAATACGCCTACCAAGTTGGCCCGCACCAAAAAGAAGTACGTGGCACACCTTGCTCCCTCGATGCTTGTGAGGCTGGAGGACCAACTAGCTTGCAGTTGAAATCGAAGGACCAGGAGAAGCCACTCTACGAACGCCGAATACCCGACCCCGACAATTCCCGGTTGGGCTTAGCATTGTTGCCGCCGCCAAGTCCTGGCGACGTGTATTTTGATATGGAAGGTTTTCCGCTCATCCAGGAGGGTTTGGAATACTTGTTTGGGGCAGCCTGTTTGGAAAATGGAGAAAGCTGCTTTCGAGATTGGTCGGCCCATGACCAAGGTCAGGAACGAATTGCGTTTGAAGGATTTGTGGATTGGGTACATGCCCGCTGGAAAGACGATCCGGCGATGCACATCTATCATTACGCGGCTTATGAAGTCACGGCCATGCGGAAGCTGATGGGCAAGCGTGCCACCCGTGAACGAAAAGTGGATGAGCTCTTACGCAACCAAGTGTTTGTGGATCTGTTCACGGTGGTCCGGCAGGGGTTGGTGATCCGAAACAAGGGCTATTCACTCAAGGACGTCGAGTGCCAGTACATGCAGCGACGTGAAGGCGAAGTTACCACCGCTGGTGGCTCCGTGGTGGCCTACCACGCCTGGATGGAGAGTGGGGAGAGTGAGGATTGGAGACGATCGCCACTGCTAAAGGTGATCCGCGACTACAACCAGTGGGATTGTGAATCCACTTGGCAGCTCGCTAATTGGCTGCGTAGCGTGCAGCATGAACATGGCATCGAGTACACTCACCTCAACCACCACCAAACTCGATGATGAAGCTCCGCCGGCGGGAGTATCTGGCGGCGAGACTTTTGCAGGAAGTAACCCAGGAAAAGATCAAAGATCCCGAGAAAGCAAAAACCCAGCAGCTGCTGGCCTATCTATTGGAATACCACTGGCGAGAAGCCAAGCCGATTTTTTGGTCGATGTTTGCACGCAGTGAGATGACTGAGCAGGAATTGGTAGACGAATTTGACTGCCTGGGAGCACTCGAAAGAACCAAGAAGCCTCGCCGGCCAATCAAGCGATCCTATGCCTATGAATATAAATTCGATCCTGACCAAGATACCAAGCTGCACGAAAAATCCAATTGCTTCTTCGCCCACGATTTGAGCATCCGAACAACTATCCAGTCATTCGACGCTGATAAAGGCCGCTTGGAAATCAAACTTGGGCCCAAGAGCTCTGGGCACAGCGACTCAACCTGATCCCTGATGAATACGTTTCCGCTGAAACCATAGCCGATGCTGTATTTCGTTATGTGGAGGCTTGGAGTAAGGGCACCATACTTTCCCGAGCCGTGGATGATCTTTTGCACCGGCGGGCACCACGGCTAATACGACATCGAACTGGCCCGATCGTCTCCGATGAAACCGATTTGCTGCAAGAATGTATCAACGCTATCGAGCGAATGAAGAACACGGTCCTCTGCATCCAAGGTCCGCCAGGCTGTGGCAAAACTTTTACCGCAGCAGAAGCCATCCTGAATTTATTGCGGCGTGGCTACAAAGTTGGCGTCACAGCGAATAGCCACAAGGCCATTCTCAATGTTTTGCGGGCTGTCTGTGTGGGCATGAAGAAGGCCAACGAAAAATTCCGGGTCATTAAAGTCGGGGACGATGACGCAGACCCGCTCGTCGCAAATAAAACAATCGAATGTATTGAATCAAAGAGTGCTGGAGACGCTGTGGCAGGAGGAGCAGTGGTGGTCGGAGGCACAGCCTGGGTCTTCAGCCGAGCTTATTTGCAGGGGAAGTTTGATTACTTATTTATTGATGAAGCCGGCCAGTTTTCGTTGGCCAATACCGTGGCCGTTGGACTTGCCGCCAAGAATCTCGTCCTCATTGGCGACCAGATGCAACTGGCCCAGCCAGTCTTGGGCACGCATCCAGGCGAGAGTGGTCAATCGGCACTCAACTATTTGTTGGCCGGCCATGCCACAATCCCGCGAGACATGGGCATCTTTTTGGACCAGACCCGCAGATTACATCCCGACATCAGCCAATTCATCTCAGAATCCGTCTACGATAGCCGTCTGCACAGCCATCCTTCCACCGCGTCTCACCGCATCAGCACCAACGGCGGACTGGTAACCAAGAACGCTGGCATACTATTTATCCCCGTCACACACGATGGAAACTCCCAGTGCTGTGAAGAAGAGGCGGTTGTCATTGAGCAACTGGTGCAAGAGCTGCTGGGTTGCCAGGTGTTGGATACCAGCAAATCTCGCTCTCGAAATCTCAACATTGATGACATTCTTCTGGTTGCCCCCTTCAACATGCAGGTGCGATTGCTCAAGAAAAGATTGGGGCCCGCAGCTAAAGTGGGCAGTGTCGACAAGTTTCAGGGCCAGGAGGCCCATGTCGTGATTGTTTCCATGTGCTCATCCAGTCTGGAAGATTCACCACGCGGGGCGGAATTCTTGCTGGAGCCCAATCGATTGAACGTAGCGGTGTCACGAGCCAAGACGCTGGCCGTGGTTGTGGGGAATCCGAATTTAGTGGCAGCCAGATGTGGGTCGATCCGGGAGATGGAGCTGGCGAATTTGTTTTGTTGGTTGGTGGAGTATGCAGGAGGGTAGCCAGCGATCGAGGAATAGATTTGAGAATGGACGAAGATATCGCAAGTGTGTCCCTAAGCCCTTTCTGTGGAATGGGGGACCAATTAGGACAACCAACTGACGATCTCCAAGCTGCTCAGCGAAACAAAGTTGGAAGGTGCTTGACCAAATCTCGGTGATCTGAATTTTGGATATTGAGTACAGTTGCCGGATGCATATCATATGTTCGGTCTGTATACGGCTTTTGCGTTCCGGCGAGCGTATTAGGGAATTGGAATGCACCTCAGCGATGTCTTGATGAATTTCATTGACTCGATGGTTTTATACTTCAAATCACTCTTCTGCTGGCAGAGGCAATGTTCTAACTGTTTAGAAGAACTCTGAGACGGGATCGGAGAAGGGTGAGCGTGCGAATCGGCACACTTAGGTGCGTGATGGAACAAGTTTTTTCTTCATGGTCAAACGGAGGGGAATATGCGAGTCAACCATCTTCGTCACTTTGTTACGATCGCGATTCTTTTCATTTCAATCACGTCCGTCCGTGCGGCGAACGATCTATACCCATTGCGGCTTTACTCTGATCTGACCCGAGGTCGCTGGGTTCCAGGGGTTGGGAATCCTCCTCCATCGCCCCCTATTTCCTTTTCAGTTGCGTTAACGTCGGACCCTGTTGCTTTAGAGCCCCGAGTCGGCTTTACGATTTCAAACATTGTGCCAATCCCCTACCCCGGTGGCGAAATTTGGTGGACCATAACGGAAGCTAACGCCGACGAATTTGATTTAGATTGGAGTGCGATCGAGGGAGCTATGACGAACAATGCTTTTCGCTGGATTGTCGAGTCCACCGGCGATTATTTTCGCTCCGGTCGAGTAGATTGGCAAAGCGATAACCTCGAGCTAGATGCAATTGATCTTGAGAGCATTGAGGTGTTCACCTCGTGGAATTGGGAAGGTGCACATCCTAGTTTCACGGTGGGGGCATTTTCTGGCCAAGGGCACTTTATCCCTGAACCATCATCGGTAGTGATGCTATTTATTGGTTTAGCTGCAGGCCTTCGAATACGCTATAGGTCCCACAAAAGGAATTGAGAAAAGGGGCGATGATTCACCGTCTGGGTACAATTGAATGTTTGCTCGCCAACATTATTCCTTCTAACCAGGTCTTCCAGTGCCGACATTCGGCTAGGCATTTCACAAGCAGGACCACTGGATCTTTCAGCACGCAGCTACCTGGCCCGATATTGCCCGTGGGATTAAGGGGGATGAGCAGAAGAAATACAACCGACCCTCTTGGCACTACATTGATATTCCTCTGTACCTCGGCGTGAGTGACCTGCGAGCTTTGGCTGGGAAGCTGCCGGTCAACATTTCCCATGCGTATCCAACCCCTATCCCCATAGACCAATACAACGTCATTCAGGCAATCGCTTATTCAAGGGATGTACTTTCGAGCAAGGCGGGTCCAGACGTAAAAGCACTGGCCTATTGTTGGCTCATGCATCTGGTGGGCGACATCCATCAGCCACTTCACTCCACGGCTCTCTTTTCCGTCGATCGATTTCCAGAAGGCGATCGTGGCGGTAACGACATCCACCTAGTCCATGGCAGAAACCTCCATGCCCTGTGGGATAATATCTTGGGCCGCCAATACTACATGAAGAATGTTGAGAAGGAAGTAGCCGAGCTTTCGAATCGCCGGCAGTATGGGGAGGTGTGGGATACGGCCGCCAAAGAAATGGATCCGAACGCGTGGGCCCAGGAGAGCCATACCCTGTGTGAATCGTTTGTGTACTCAGACTCGATACTGAATGTGGTCAGGAATACTCCTAAGGGAGAGAAGTTGCCGCCGATTGATTTGCCGGCAGATTGCATGCGGAACGCAGGGCGTGAGGCCCGGCTAAGGATCATTGCGGCGGGGGTGAGGGTGGGGGTGTTGTTGGGTGGGAAGGGGCCTGGCCGAGTCTTCGGGTCCAAATGAAGCAGCTTTCCTGCCGCCCCACAATGTCGTTCAAAAGAGAATTTCGAAACGAATAACACAGCGCAATTTCGCGGAGGCATTTTTGGATTTGTGAGCGAATGCACCTCCAACTGATCGGACGTTGGCGAAGCCGCTCCCCGTGTGAAGTCGGCAGCCACCTTCTGGCGACACCATCAAGCTCCGGATTCGACGTTTGATGGGACTTTGATAGGTGACATGAGTTTAGAAAATGTCCGGCCCGAAGATTCGTCGGCAAAGGGACTTGCGGCGACGAGTGCCGCCAAACGAAGCATTGACGGGACGGCCGCATGTTCAGGACCTGGTTAGTGGCGATGGCATCCGTAATTTGGATTGTCGACGGCCTAGGGCTGATTTCCCACTTGTCGCAAGTCCCGCGCGGCAACGTTTAAGTTGGGTCCTCGTGATGCGAAATCGCCGCGATCTGCTTTCGTATTTTGCAGATCTCGCGTTTAACATCGAGAATTGTGGCGTCGCGGAGTTGTTCCTTTGATTCCCTGACCCTGGGCCGAAATCGCGAATAGTAGGACGCAAGAGAAAGTGGAAAGAGCACGGCGGAGAGGACAAATATCGCACTGAGCGTAAGGGAGACGATGTTTGCGTCCTTCTCCGAGGGAACGAAAGAACCGAAGAGTTTGCTCCCGCCAACAAACATCAGGGTGAAGGTGGCGACACATGACACGATAACAACGCGATGTGCGAGCTTTTCTCTTCGCTCAGCCGTTGTCAAAGCGTTTTCGAATTTCATGCGATACTCCTTATATTGGGAATCACTCAGGGGCTCGTCCTGCTGGAGAAGCTGTGCCGCGAAGCGACCTGTGTTTTGTGAGTTAGGCATCGAGCAGTTCCTCAATTCTACAACGGAGTGCGTTTTTCGCGTAATGCAGCCTGGACTTAACGGTGCCGGAACGGCAGCCAACGACTTCAGCAATCTCATCGGTAGTCATGTCTTCCAGAAAGCGGAGTGTGAGCACGCGACGGTGGTCGACGGACAGTCCCTGCAGCGCGACATGAACCAATTCCACATTGTCGAATGCCACTTCTTCGGCATTTGTATTGTCCAATGCCTGTATTGTTTCGACTTCCTCAACGAGCACTGGTCGTTTGGATATCCTTCGCAGCTCTGATACGGCTTGGTCGTGCGCGATCCGATACAACCAGACTCGAAATGCATCCAGCGATTTGAGTTTCCATAACCTTCGGTGGACGATCAGCCAGACTGACTGGAGTATATCGAGAGCTCCCTCGGTTTCGCCGAGAATTCTGCGGACAAAGTAGAGCAGCCGATAGTCGTACAAATCCACGAGTCTGCAAAACGCATCCCGATCGCCCTGCTGAGCGAGCAGCACCGTCAGACGCTCTTCGATTTGAGGCAAATCGTCGATCGCTGGCATTATCCGACCGTTTCTGAAAGCTTGTCATGATGGATCATACTTTGGTTACTCGGGTGAAGAGCATTTCATTTTCGCACTGCGAGTGCCAATTCTCGGAAATATCCAGATCAAATTCTATGGAGCCTTTTGGCTCCGTTCTATTCAGTCGACTCAATGGCGGGCGTCGTTCAATTCGCTGGCGACTTTTTTCCGATTTGCACGATCTTGGCCGGGAGTTCCATCAACTCGACCGATTTTTGGGAGTGCCGAAATACCACCGTTTTTCAGGATGGAAATCGCATAGACAGCCTGCTGAAGTCGCGCAGACCACTGGCTGCAACTGCTTGTTCTTCATGATGTCGGTTGCAGCTCCTGCCCGCGCCAGAAAATCGCCGTTCGGGGCAACAGTGAATCCCACCGACCGCAGTTCGGCGGCAGCCAAAAGTGCAGCCAAACTCGTGGCGCTTGGCAGGCTGCCAAGGCTGCGTTCGTGACCCCTATATGGCCTCGGATGTCAAGAGAGCGCACGGATTCTATTCCGTTTATTTTTGGCTTTCTTGACTCTCTCGTTCTTGGGTGTGAATGATCGAGTCAGTAAGCATCAAAACGGTTGCTGAGAAAATGCGGATCGAAGCGGCTCTCTGACTGCGCGTGCGATTCTCACTTATGGTTACGTCAGGCCGAGCGGGTCGCTGGCGTGACGCACTCAAACCCCTATCTGACGGTCGGCCCCGGCCGGCACGGAGCTGGCCGAGACGGTGGCACGAACGGCAACGTTCCCCTCATTTGTCATGTGCCACGTCGACATATCGCTCAAAATCTCAAGCATAATGTCACGCCCACCTTACGTAGATGGGCCGGTCGCCAAAATCGACTCAGGTTCATAAGTACTAGGTCGTTTTCACGGACTTGGCTTTTTTCGGCTTCAAGATGTCCGATTGCCGTATTCTGCTTACGTTGATTCCCCAGCTTGAGTGCGCATCCCGGCACCATATAGGATGGATAGCCCGCTTACTGAAGTTCTCCTTCAATATGCAGGACTTACTGAAGAAGTTTCCGCCCAATAACAAGTTCGACGAAAGGAGTGATCGCATGTCCTTGATCTCATGTCCTGAGTGTAAGAAGGAGATTTCCAGTGCGGCAACATCCTGCCCTTCATGTGGGTATCCTCTTCAAGGCCAGCCGGCAGAGCCTCAATTTGTGGCGTTCAGGAAGCGGTTGCTCACTGGGGGGCTAATCATCTGCATCATCGGACTGCCCATCGGGATTCTCCTCCGAATCCCTTATGTTTGGGGCTTGGCGATACTCGGCATCATCGTCGCCGGCGCTAAACTGGCAGCGATGAAGAGAGCAGAATGAAGACAGAACCAAGCAGGTCGAACCAGCCGATGCACCGAATGAGCGCCCCGCCTTGCCAATCTAAGGCTTGGTCGGCCTTTGGAGCGTTGATCAGCATCGCCGCTTTACTTCCGGCGCTCATCGGTGATCTTGATCGTTAGCCCGCTTCAGGAGCACGTAATGCGACCCCTTCGGTGTTCCATTAACGTCACATTCGACGGGTGCTGCGATCATCGGGCAATCCCGACGGACGAAGAGTTGCATAGTCACTTTGCCGAGAACCTCGCGCAGGCCGATGCCCTCACCTTTGGCCGGGTAATCTACGAAATGATGGAGGCAGCGTGGCGGCCACCGGCGACGGGAGTGAGGCCTGATTGGATGGCCGATTGGATGGAACCCTTCGCCCGAACGATCGACGCGGCAAAGAAGTACGTCGTGTCGAGCACCCTGGAGCGGGTTGATTCGAACGCGGAGCTCGTACGCGGGGATCTGGGGCAGGCCGTTCAGCAGCTCAAGCGGTTGTCGGGCAAGGGACTGTTCGTGGGAGGCGTGAAGCTCCCGCAGGCGTTGGCGGAGCTGGGATTGATCGATGAGTACGAGTTCGTCGTGCAGCCCAGGCTAGCGGGCCATGGGCCAACGTTGTTCGCGGGGCTATCGAAGTATGTCGACTTGAAGCTCGTGAGCCGGCTGGAGTTCGGCTCGGGGGCGGTGGCGATGCGGTATGAGCCGAGATAGGACACCGGCCAAAAGGGATTTTGTCTTTCGCTGCGGTAAAGCCGTCTGCTGCTTAATCTGCAAGACCGTTGCGCGCACAGGTCGAACCGCCCTTTCTCTTGGAGAGTCAAGCGTAATGACACGCCCTCCTTAGGTAGTTAGAAACCGCTGCCTCATATCCGTCACCACGCTGGGCCGACATCGCATTCCGTTGCGTCGCTTGGTATATTTCGGCATCTCGACGGGCGAATTCACATCGCGGTACTCTTTTCAGCATCAGGTGGCGTCCAAAGCTGTGCTGTCCCTCGCAGCGTTGGAGCGATTCCAATGGCGGAGACAATTCATATAAACCAGTTGCGAGGGCGCATCGACTTTGCAGTTATCGCAATTCGACACGATGAATATGCTGCAGTAATTCGCCGTTTCCCCCACACGTCGGCAGTCATCGGAGGTCGCCAGGGCTATCGATATTGCCGTGCGGTGAGACGTGATGGCAAATCTGTTCGCATTGCTTTCATACGGTCTTCCAGTCAGGGGCATTCCCCGGCGCAGGTGGCCGCGAGTAAGGCTATTGCGGACCTTGATCCTAAATGGCTTGTGCTCGTCGGCATCGCCGGCGGTGTCCCATCTAACGAGTTCTCGCTTGGCGACGTTTTACTGGCGGACAGCTTTCTGGACTTCTCAGTGACCGCCGCGAAGCAAGACAAGGTCCCAGAGCTTCGTACAAGAGGAGGTCCTATCCATCGAGACCTAGAACCTATCCTCGCGGACCTTCGCGGCTGGGAATCCGAATTGGGCAACTGGAACGCCGCCACTGCTATTATTGTTCCCAAGCCACAATTCGAGGTTCCAAATGACATAACGTCGGAATGTTACTATGGGCCAAACAGTCATAGAGAGTCGGTGCGGGATGCGTTGCTCCACAATTTTCCTGATCTGCAAAATCTTCGACCTCCGATAGTCGACACAGGAGCACTTGCAACTTCAAACGAGCTCGTGAAAGACACCGACAAACTCGCGCAATGGCTAAGTGTGGGGCGACACATAACCCACATCGAAATGGAATATGGTGGAGTCGAGTGGGCAGCAAGAACGTTCAGCGAAGACAGGCACATTCCATTACTTTCGATCCGCGGTATTAGTGATTTGGTGGGATTCGATCGTATTCCTCAATGTACAGCCTACGCATGCAATACTGCCGCATCGTTCTTCCATGCGTTGGTCATGGAAGGACCGCTGGAGCATTTCAAGCTAGATGATGATGATTCTGAGTTTCGTACTGCAAACACGGGTAGAGGTCTTATCGCCGCAAGCTTGACCGCACTTTGGGCTGGAATAAGCACTGTTTTCTCTGCGGCAATTGGCTACGTATTAGGCCGACAAAGAAGCGAAGTTGGTGAGACTCCAACAACGGAAGACATCGCCACCGCGTTTCGCAAATCTTCATCCGCTCTTCTGAATAAAGTGGTGAAGCCCGACGACCGAATTCCTCGCGCCGAGCTATCTGCGATAGACGAAACGCTTGCCACGAGCGACGATTGTCCACTCATTTTCGTTCTCGGAGGGCCTGGCAGCGGTAAGACCGCACTTCTAGCGCTCTTCGCAAATAATGCGATTGCCAATGGTCAGATTACGCTGGCGATTAAAGCGGACACATTTCCATCCGATCAGTCCTTTGATGAGTGGGGTAAGTCGGTACTCGAATTAGACCTGTCGCTTATTGACGCTGTTAGGGCAGTTGCAACTCAGTCGAATGTATTGGTTGTTATCGATCAACTAGATGCTCTTTCAAGCACCGTCGACCTCACGTCAGACCGACTGAACGCATTAGTGTCTTTTATCGAAGACTGTTTGAGTGTCCCAGGGGTAAGTGTCGTCTGCTCGTGTCGCAGTTTCGATTACTCCCATGACGCACGCTTCAGCTCGCTAAACGCACGTGTCGTCGAACTTGCCCTCCCGCAGTGGGACGATGTATCGACGTTTCTGAAAAACCATGGCGTGCCGAACCCCGACGGATGGCCAAGTGACTTTAAGGAGTTGCTACGAAATCCCCAACACTTAACTATTTACCTAAATCGGTTTGAAAACACTGGTAAGTCCGATCCATTTAAGTCGTACCAGCTGATGCTGGACGATCTATGGGAGCGATTAGTTACGACAAAGGAAGAGCGTGACGTTTTATACAGCCTCACAGGGTATCTTATTGAGCACGAAGAGCTTTGGGCTCCATTGGTGAAGTTTGAGGATCACCGGAACGTCCTGCAATCACTCGAAGCTAAGGGAATACTCGTTGCGCAAGATTTGCGAATAGGATTTCGCCATCAAACGTTACTTGAACACGCAAAGGCGAGATTATTTACTAAAGATGACAAGTCACTTTGTACGCACGTCGTTGAACGTCAGAACGCCGTCTTAGTGCGACCGACCGTGTGGGCCGTCCTGCAGTATTTGCGCGAGGCAAATCCTGCGAAGTATCGTCAAGAGCTTGAAGAGCTATTTAATGCCACACTCCGCCTTCATATCCGCTATCTGCTGATGGAGTTTTTAGGTCGCCAAACCGATCCGCGTGATTTTGAAGTTGAGCTTATCGGGAAGTGCTTAAGCTCGAATGACGATAGAGTTCGAGCGCTAATAAGCATTCGCGGGCAACGCGAATACTTTAACGAACTCTCTATGACTCACTTGCCGACCATCATGCGAGGGCCAGTCGACGCGCAATGGTTACTAATTGGCGTGTTGTCGGACGCATGGTCATTTGACCGCGATAGGGTACTTACTTTGATTGAGGACAACTGGCTTAACGATCCGTCGAAAGATGAATTGACACATCGAGTGATGAGTGGGCTATCGGCGTGGGACGAGCGATCAGTCAATATTGTCCGGACACTGATTCGACGAACTAAGGATAGTGGCGATCGGATCTTTTGGGCCGAATCCCTCGTCTTTAACATTGCCGAAAGTCAACCAAAACTTGCCCCTGCCTTATTTGTCGATATCATGCGGCAACTCGAAACTAATAACCGAGAATAGGAGTGAGACGCGATGCGTAGTCCACTCGAACACGCCAATGACTGGTACGATTTGCCTGAGATCGCGGAAAAGGTACCCTTGGAATTTCTTGAGGCTACTTGGCCTTGGTTTGTCGAGCAATGCGAGAAGCATCATTCTGGTGCTGCGTCAACAGTCATCAATCATTACTCGGGCTACTGTTTGTCCCTCGAAGACGATGAGTTAGATCGACCGCAGCCAGGAATCTTAACGTCTGTTCTGATTGCGGTAGATGAAGTTGCGACGTCTAGCCCTGACGAATTTGTCCGCATCACTCGACCTAGTTGGTCGTCCGAGAATGCAGTTGTTCATAAGGTGCTGATCCAAGGGCTTTGTCTGATTGCCCCGACACGAGCGACGGTTGGGCTCGACTACTTAATGGGGGATTCCCGTCGGTTCCAGGTTGGAACGTATGAAAGTAGTCAGCTTTCAGACTCAATGAACCTCATCAGTGCAATAGCACCCAAACTGAATAAGACGGAATTGGGTCAACTCGAAAGCACTATTTTGTCTTGGTCCTCATATCGTCCCGAAGCCAAACCTGAGGGAGAGCAGCTAACTTGGGATCGCGAGTCGCGACTTAGACTCCTGAACGCAATCGGCTCCGAGCATTTGTCGGAGCAAAATCAAAAATTGCTGGATAGCGAAAAGGCTTCACTGGTCGGTTGGGATCGTGAGCGTCGCAGCAGAGCCCGTATGGGATTCGTACGACAGCTGTCCCCAATTTCTAAAGAACAAATGCTGACGAAATCGGACGACGAAATACTGAAGGTACTTGAGGCGAATCCAACTGCAGATCGCTCGATGCGACAGTGGGTTGAAGTTGAAGGAGGATGGGAAGAACCTGGCGGTGCTACGGCAGCCGGGCAAGTGATTGCGGAGATGGCTAAAGAAAACGCCCCACGTGCAATGCAGCTCATCATCCATCTTGTCAAGAACGGAAGCGAAGAGGCACCGACAAATGCTGTGAGCGCATTCGTTGAAGAGCACGTATCGGACGACGAGGCAATCGCCTTTATGGAACAGGTTGCGGTTCTGAATCCAAAATCAGAGTTCCTGCGTTCGAATATCGGTTACGTACTGTACCGGAGATGTCGACCAGGGAAAGGGTTGCCCGACGCGCTCTGCAAAATCTTAGAATCATGGCTTTTAGAGCCTTGGACGGTCAGTGAGGGCGAGCGAGGCGAAGAAGAGACGGCCACCGAACACGCAGAAAACAAAGAAATCGACTCGGTTCTTTGGTCGCGTGGAGTATTCACGACATTTAGTCAAGCAGTTTTTCCGCTGTTTGCGCTTACGAACGGCTACTTGATGCGAAAGCCAGCTGCCTGCAACCAGTGGTTCGATTCGCTAGTTCGGATAATCGACGGGCCATTACCTGCACGCACGTGGACAACCTTCTGCACGGAGTTGCGTTGGATTCGCCTTTCAGGTTGCGATAATCGCGTGGGCCAACAATAGTCGAAAGGCTTTTTCATTGCTTCCCGGTCATCTGTAAGACAATCGATTGAGGGAATAAGGCTCGTTGCGTTCGTCGAAGATTTACTTTCTCTGTCGTTTGTCCAAGACTTCCTTAAGACACTCCGTGAATCGAAGCAGTTTAAGTCAAGGCAAGGATTCGGCGAACTACTGGGGCTTGTTGCTTTGCGGGAACACCACGGTCCCTGGGCAATCGATGAGCTGGAACGGCAACTTAAAGCCTTGGCGAACCCCGAGTCGTACGACGAGGCAATTGCTATTGGGATGGCATTTGCGGCTTCCAATCTATGGAAGGATACACGTGGTGGTGAAAGCACCTCTCACCTGTTATGCCGACTCATACCTGTCGCAAACGAAAACATTGCGCATGCAATCGAAACAGTGTTTTGGGATGACGAAACGTTGGCAATCGACGAACCTTCCGAGCAACTCTTTCGAGCATTTGTCAGTAATCCGACAATCTTTTCAACGATGGCTGTTGCTAATTTGGTTCGCCATTTACTCCCGATTGCCGCCCATAAGAGAAAACTGGCCTTAGATATATGCAGTGCTATTCTTCGTACACGAAAGCCCGACAATGATTTGTTCGAAGCGGGACCGGATATGGTCAAGATAGCGATGACCCTTCAGCGGTTTTCTGACACTCGAACGGAGGGGCTTTCACTTCTGGAGGACATGCTTCGGATCGGACTAGACGACGCGTTTCGAGTTTTGCGAGACATCGATATCCAGCCGGTCAATCAACGTGAATATCCTCGACTCTTACGGCCACGTAGATCCCGGCGCAAGTACAAGCGGCAGAGAAGCTAGTCGACACTTGGTGGTTGGCGAACGTAGCGTTCGTGACCCAGGACGAACGGATCGTGGTTGTACTGCTGGTTAGTCAGCTGCACGTGGGCCAACAACTCGCTGCGGCGTCGGACCAGAAACATTCGGCGTCGGACCAGGTCGCGGGTGGCGTGCATCTCACGTGGGTAGACATAGCTCAGCGGGAACGTCCCCCCACGCATCAGCCGAGCGATCTTCTCACTGTCGAGCTTGTCGTCCTTCTTCTTCCCTCCATGAATGGCCTTCATGTAGAGGGCGTGGCCGAGAATGAACTTGATGCTTTCGTCCAGGCAAAGATCGGCCAGCCAGTACCAGGTAAACATACATTCGGCGCCCACGACCAAGTTGTCACGATAGTCCTGAATGGCATTCAGGAACTCGTGCGGCTTCGCCCGCACATTGCGATGCAATCGCTTGTTCCCTTCGTGGTCGAGGATGCACAGGTACATCCGCTTGGTATGCAGGTCCACACCGCAATAGAACTGGTGTTGGCCGTTGTAAAATCTCATCATGGTCCTCCTTGGTAATGGTCCCTTGAGTCTTCGAACCATTCCAAGACTCAAGCTGACCTAGTAGACCAGATGCTCTCTCCAACGAGGCCATAATGAGAATCCGTCCGAGATGTCGAACGTCAAGTCCCCAAGTGCTTAAGGTGTGACACTCCTTGGTCCGATTGCATAGCGACCATAGCTGCCAATGACGAACAGAGCTGCAGCACGACGTAGCGGCTGAGTTGCCCAAGAAGATGGCGACCGTGTGGCCTTCATCCGCCCCGCCAATCACATGATTGTCCGTTCCAAAACTGCTTCGGTTAGCGACACACCGAAGCGGTCCATCAACCGACTACCAGCGGCCGTGCCGAGACTCAACTCGATTACCAGCACCAAACCAATTCGCGCTCTTACAGCACCCAAATCCTCGCTCAGCACCCTGCCGATATTGCGATACCTGAAGGACCTTATGCAGTATGAACCGCCGCTCCAACAGAGTGGCGCTTTGTTTTTACTGGAAGAGAATATCGGCTCGGTCCTCAAATCGGCACGTTGTGACTTGGGGGTAACCTAAGTGTTGAAAATACCCTTGTGGCCGACCGAGCCACCTCTCAATGACATGCTAAATTGCCTGCCAGGAGCCAAGGATGTCTCACCGGAGCGCGCGGGTAATGTAGAGGCTCAACAAGAATTTCAGGCTGCTGAACAGCCACCTTACCCCCACCCACACCACTCACATCTGCAGTCGTATCGCGCCGCAGTATTGCTACCTAACGCTCATGCCTTCGACCCACCTAGCATGCTGCTTTGTGGTAGTTGAGCACAATCTTGTCTGGGCATGATGGCCGTCGCTGGCTACGAAGAAGATTGGTGTTGAGGGTGGGGTGATGGGGGTGGTGTGGCGGCAGTTGAGGAGTCGTTTCGCATGGGGTATTGGGTCAATCGGCGCGGCGTTTTGTGTTTGCTTTTTGACATTGAAGGTAGGGCTGCGGATGCCCTCGACGCGATGTTTACCCCCTCCCACACCTGCCCAAAATCACCTCGTGGCGCGGAATTGGAAGCAAGTGTAATTGAGATGGTAGTGTGGTCGAGAGCAGGTGTCAGCGGGCCACCGCGACGAGAGAATTAGCGGGTGTACGTACACCCGCTAATAGCACTTTTGGCACCTTAATGGGCCCTATTTGAACAACGGAGAAAGTGCACTTTAGCCTAGAAAACAGCGGTGAAACGGATTTTCACGGCATTGTTGAAAAACTGCGATTTTGCATTATGAGTCCCCTGCTCTAACCGCTGAGCTACCGGACCTAAGTGCTTGAAGCAGCGCATTTTATTCGTATTTGTGTTTTTGTGGAAACCCGCCTATTCAACTGGCCCGCTCCGAATTCTGGACCCGTTCCAATGTGAGTACAGGTTGGGTAACTCCGCTGTGCTTATGGAGCGGAGAAGTTGCTTGAGGCGTAGCCGAAATCAACTTATTGGAGCGGAAGCAGGGGTGGCCGGCGCCAACTGCGCAGGCAGTGGAACTATCGAGCTGTCTGACCACCCCCCTCGGCGCAGGCTTTGGCGCGTTCGCTGCCGCAACTAGCGGTTTGTTTGCGCCCCAACTGTTCCGAAAAGGCCCACATTTGTGCTGCTCTGCCATGTCTGCCTCGATGTTGGACCAATCGGTAACACTGGTATCAGTCGTCCAGCTCTGATGACAATTCGAGCCATTCATCTTCTAGCATCGCCAAGTCGTTAGTTAACCTTGTGAGTTCACTATGCAGGCGCTGTGCCTCGGCTGTATCAGTAACGACAAGTAGATGCTCACTGACCGCTTTCTTCTCTTCATCCAAGCGGGTGATCTTCCGTTCCACTGCTTTTAACTTCTTTTGGGACACGCGGTCCGATCGCGCGGCGCTTTGCGGTCGACAGTGATTGCTGTGGTAGTCAAGCTTGGCATAGACGCGGTTCCATGTGGAGCGCGGAGACCGGCATCGATCTCGTTTTGAACGCGATAAACATATTCGTCGTAGTTCCCGGGATAGCTGGCCACACGGCCGGCGCGAACTTCGATCACATGCGTCGCCACGCAATGCATGAAGTGCCGATCGTGACTCGTGAACACCACGGTTCCACTGTAACCGATCAGCGCTTCGGCGAGAGCCTCGACCGATTCCACGTCCAAGTGGTTGCCGGGCTCATCGAGGACGAGCACGTTGTTGCGTTGCAGAAGCAATCCGGCCATCACCAGCCGAGCCCGCTCCCCGCCACTCAGCACGCGAATGCGTTTCTCGACCATCGCCCCGCTGAATAGCAGACTGCCCGCCACATCCTTGATTTGCTGCGTCACAGTGCCTGGCGCGGCTTCATATTCGAGATATTCGAGCACCGTCTTCTGTTCCGGCAGCGACGTGTACACGTGTTGCGCGTACACACCCGCTTGACAGCCATAGCCCCAAGTGATTTCTCCCGCGATCGGTTCCAACGAACCGCACACCGTCCGTAAAAAAGTCGTTTTCCCTTGGCCGTTGTCGCCAACGATGCCAACGCGAGCCCCGTGGTCGATCTCGAGGTGCACGTCGCGGGCCACGGTGTGATCCGGATAGCCGATGGAAAGGTGTTTCGTCCGCACGGCCGGACCTTGCCGCGACTCGATCTCGGGAAAGCGAAACCGCACGCTGGCCTCTGGCCCTTCGATGTCGATCAACTCCAAGCGCTCAAGTTGTTTCGTCTTGCTTTTGGCCTGGCTGGCCGTGCTGGCTTTCGCGCGGTTCTTGGCGATGAACGTTTCCAGTTGGCGGCGTTTCGTGAGTGTTGTCGCGTTTACTCGCCGGTCGTGCTCGCGCCGTTCTTCGAGATTAGCGAGATAGGCGTCCACATTGCCAGGAAACATCGTGAGCTCGCCGCGCGACAGCTCCAGCGTATGCGTGCACGTTTTCTTCAAAAACTCCCGATCGTGCGACACGATCAGGCAGCCGCCACGGAAATCGCGCAAAAACCACTCCAGCAACATCTGCGTCCGCAGATCGAGGAAATTCGTTGGCTCATCGAGGATGAGCAAGTTGGGATCGTGCAACAGCAATGCTGCCAACTTTGTACGCGTTTGCCAACCGCCAGACAGCTCGCGGACCGGCTGATCGAGCATCGCATCTGGAAATTGGAACTGCCACGCCACCTCGCCACAGCGCCAATCCGGCTGACCGCTATCCCGCATCAGAAACTCGCGGACCGTTTCGCCGGGGTGAAACGGATCATGCTGCCGAACGTAGCCCAGTCGTAACTGCCGACCGCGCACAACCTCACCGGCGTCTAGTTCCTCTTCTCCCAACAACACGCGGCAGAGCGTCGATTTGCCGGCCCCGTTACGGCCAATGAGACCAACTTTCTGGTCGTCCGCCAGTGCGCAGCTCGTCCCCTCAAGCAGCGATTGCTCACCGTACCGTTTGTGGGCGTCAATCAATTGCAGAACAACAGGCATTCGAACGAAGTTAGTGCTCGGTGGCGCCGGGTGGGAGATCGATAGGTGGAGGCGAGGGCCGCCAGCGCAAAGCACGTCGAGCCCGCCATTCAACAATACTTACCGCCGCACAGCAAGCCAAACACGCGCCGGCAAACCAATCGCCGTACCGTACATACGGGCTGGCCGTATCGCCGGGTTCGATATCCGCCAACAGGAACGTGGAGGTTTGCTTTTTGCACCGATCGCGGATCCGGCCGACTCGATCGATCGAGGCCGAAATGCCGCCGTTCGCCGCGATCACCAGGGGCACACGAGTCTCCACGGCACGAAAGACATCACATGCTAGGTGCATGTCGAGTTCACTCGACCCGCTATACCACGCATCATTCGTGAGATTCACGAGGACTGTTGGATGTTCGTTATTCTGTTCAAGCGTCGCGACTTGCCGCCTGATGACATGGGGAATCGCCGTTTCGTAACAAATGTTCGGGGAGAAGCAGTATTTTTTCTCCAGCCACAGCGCGGCGGGCTTCTCGCCGGCCACGATCCCGCCTGTGAGGGGCGTAATTCTATACAAAAACGGAATCCAATCGGCGAATGGAATGTACTCGCCGAACATCACGCGGTGCATTTTGTCGTACGTGCCGACGATCTTGCCCTCTCGATCGGCGAGCACCGACGAATTGAATTGCTGCATCGTCGATTCTGCCGATGCGCCCGGATTGGCGACCGCTCCAAAAGCTCGATCAATTCCGACCAAAATCGGCGACCCGAGCCGGTCTACCAGCGCCGCCAGTTCGTGCGGTGCATACGATGCGAACTCCTGAGGCGTGCTCACGGCATTTGGAGGAGGCTGGTAACTGGGATCAAATGTGAAGAGCGGAATGCGGAACATCGTCTCTGGCCACACGACGAGGTCGATCGGCCCGCTTCCCTTAAGTTCACGGGCCTGGGCAATTGCACGCTCAGAGAGCGAAATATATTCCTCCATGATTTGCCGCTCGCGGTTCGGATCGAGCTTCCACTCTGCCCGGCTGTTACCCTGGATCAGCGCCACCCGTGGTCCTGGTCCTTTCGCATTGGCCATCGCCTTTTCGATTCGGTCAATTCGCGAGTTGCCATAGACCAGTGTCCCCGCAATCGTAATGACGGCGGGCGTAAGCGCAAGCAAGACGCTGTGAACCTTCATTTTCGGATTGCGGCATTTGGATTGCGGTCCACTGAAGTCAATCCATGGTCTCAAACCCGCAAGCCACAATGCTTCCGTTGCACATGCTGCAACGAGCACGACTACAAAATCCACGCCATACTCGCCAACCAAATCGCTGATTTGGATGAGCCTCGTCCACTTCACTTGCGTATGCGCGAGCGAGGCCATCAAAAAACCCGTCAAAAGGTGTGCTCGGGCCAATTCCAAACCGGTCCACACAATCGGCGCCGCCAACCACAGCGGTAGTGCCAACCGATACACCGCCACGCGCGAGAGCCCCACAAACACCGGCAAATAAACGGCCAGATAGGCAGCAAGAGCTAACCACCCCATCCATGTGAACTTCGGATAAGGCAAGATCAGCCAATAGATCGCCATCAGCCAGAAGATCAACCCCGCGAGATACAAAGACCGATACGGCCGGCGGCCCGGCAGCACATCGCCCCGCACGAGCATGAGCCACGGAATGGGCGCGACCCAGCCCAGCCACCCTAACGCGAATGGCGGCAAGGCAGCCCACATCAACAAGCTACCGACGAGGGCAATAGCGAGCGTAGAGCGTCGCCACATTGGCGGCGTGGTGGGCGTGGAACTCATCGGCCGCTTGGCTCCGCCCCGCCCGCGAGATACTGATCCACGTCGACGTGCATCTTCCGCACCGCCGCTCGCACGTCGCTTTCTGGCACTTGCTTCTTCAGTGCATCGACGAGCGGCCGCCAAAGTTCAGCCCGTAATCTAGCCCGCGGTGCTGCCTGTTGGATCGCCGTAGCGACCGAATTCCCGGCCGATGAACCTGGCGTGTACAACAATAGCAGGACATTCGACTTCAAGGCGATCTCGAATAGCGATGCCTCTTCAGATCCATGTTCTTTCGTGAGTTGCCGGCCAATTCGTTGACCATTCACCAGCAAGTAATCGATCACGCGCCGAGAAGCGGGGGTTTTATCATTGGTAGCGATCGGCTCCGGAAGGTCGGCGACCGTCGTGCCCAGGTATTTGGCCGCGGCTTGCGCGTCGGCAAACCAAATCGGCACACTCTCTGCGGCCACACCACGGTCATTTGCCAATGCCGCGAGGCTCAGCCTGCTGCCCAGCAACCAGGCCGCCCGGCGGCTGTTCATCGCATTGGCAGGCGGCGCCGCGATGGCCGTGGCCGACGCAGTTTTCGCATCCTGATGAGGGGCTGCCGCCGGAACATCTACCGTCTTTTGCGGCGCATCCGCCTTTGCGGCAGGCGGCGTAGTTGGCACCAGCGGGACGCTTACCGACGATGGGGTTGCGTAACGGTCATCGTCGGAAGTGGACGCTGGCTTGTTTGCAGCAGGTGTCGTAGCGGGCAGTGATACCGGTTGCGCAACTACGGGCGTGGCAGCTTGACTATCGTCCGCTTCGGTCGGAATCATATCGCGACCGGCGTCGGATTCAGTAGTTGTGGACACCATCGAGGACGGTGGCGGAACCGATTCCGTAGGGATTGACGACGTAACCTTTTCCGGAGCTTGAAGATTATCTTCTGCTGGCGGCGCGATGGACGTGTTCGCCGAAGGACCGTGGGTAGTCGACGACTCGGCCAAGGCGTCCGCCGTGGGCTTGGGTGCTGTTGATGCGGCCGTCGACGAAGGCGTGCCTGTGTATTCGATCTTCTCCCAGCAGCCCGCAACGCTCGCCAGCAATGCTGACAAGCCAACACGAATCCCAATTCTCACGTATGCTCGGGCAAATCGCATCCTTTTATTGTATGGACCTTCAACAACAAGGGAACGTCAACATCAAAACCACGAATGAAGGCGGAAGCAATCGAGTCTCGATAAATAGTGCTTGCGGCAGGAGTCTTCGACACGAAGATTTGTTGCATTCACAGTGGCCAACGACTACGATTCGCATAGAGAGCGTTTTTTGTGTCGCTCGTCACTTCCTGCCGTGTTTGTTGGGAGCAGAAGATGTCTCATTCTCAAAAGCCAGCGGGCCGCAAACCGGCCACCAAATTCGCCCATTTGCGAAAGAAGATGGAACAGAGCAAGCTCCGCACGAAAATGACAGCTCAGCACGTGCGAAAAAGCGGCAACCGCTAAACCGCCGTCTGCGATATTTCCACCTTTTCTGCCTAATCGCTTCAGCGATCCGTAGCGAGCAGCTCGCCGCCCATGCGCCGTAAACAATCCATCAGGCCGCGCAAATCCTCGACTGTCGTGAGCGGATTCATAATCGTCGTCCTCAACACCGGCCGGCCGTCGATTCGGCTTTGCACCAAGTAGAATTCTCCGGACTCGATCACGCGCCGCCGCAGTCGAAGCTGGAAGGAGTCCACATCTTCGGCCGGTGCATCGCGAAGTCCGACCGGCAAATAGCGGAATGCGACAATGTTGCACTCCGGCTCATGAAGGGTTTGGAAGTCGTCAGCCTCTAACAGCAGCCCGTAAAACTGTCGGGCCGTGTCGATCGTAACGTCGACCATATCGGCAAAGACTTGCGGCCCGAAAAGCAACCACACGCCCCACAGGCCGAACGCGGCTGCCCGCTTCGTGCATTCCAAGTTTGCGACGCCGCTGTCGTATTTCGCCAACTCAGGCACGAGGGGATCGAACAGATACGGTGCTTCCTGATGGAACGCCGCTAGCCGGTTCGCGGGGCTGCGATAGAAGAGCATCGCACACAGAGCCGGCATGAACATCATCTTGTGCGCATCGCAAACGACCGTGTCCGCCCGTTCGATGCCAGTGACCAAATGGCGATGTCGATCGCTGAATGCCAACTGCGCCGCCGTGGGCCGCGTCGACGTGCAGCCATATGTCATACCGCCGACACACATCAGCTATGTCAGGGATTGGATCGAACGCGCCAATCGGCGTCGCACACGCTGCTGCCGATACCGCGACAATCGGCACGCCTCGCGACCGCAGTTTTCGAAGTGTCTCATCGAGTCGATTCGGATCCATTCGCCGTCGCCCATCGAGCGCGGCCGGCACGATTTGATCGGTACCCAACCCCAGGATTCCGGCTGATCGCGTTACCGAATAGTGAGCGTCCGCATGGGCCACGAGCACCGGCGCCGGCCGTTTACCACTGAGGCCGGCGGTCCAAGAGTCGCCGATCACGACATTTCGCGCGGCCAACAAACCTGTGAGGTTCGCCAGCGTACCGCCAGATGTCACCAACCCCGAGAAACTGCCGGGCACGAAACCCAATCGTTCGCCGACAGCATCCGTGATCGCATGCTCGACGGCGGTCGCCCAAGGGCCCATCTCATAAATCGCCATAACCTGATTGGTTACGCTCCCGATGAGGTCGAACAACCCGGCTAGTGGCACGGGGGCCGGTACCTGATGCCCAACGTAACGCGGGCTATGCAGATTCTGCCCGCGGGCGAGCATTTCACGAGTAATGCGTTCAACGCGGCCGGCAATATCGCCCGAGTTGCGACCACTAGATAAATCCTCGCCACGCCGCTCCCCACTATTCAGCGGGAGTTGCTGCAAGAATTGCCGGGCTTCCATCACGAGCGCATTAGGCTCGCGCCAGTTCAAAACGTTCGCATCTCGCGATTCGACACGCCGAAGATGCTCGGCCAATGCCCGCACCAATCGTTCGCCGGCTTGCTCCAGTGTCGTGGCGTCATATGCCGCGGCGATTCTTGCGCGGGCCGCCCTCAAATCATGCTCAATTGCGGTCATACCATTGTTATGCAAACTGTTGTGCGGCGAAGACTCGGAGTGGCCGCCGATGCTAGTTCGAGGGCTCGGCTTACTCATCGCCTTGCGGCGTGAGGCGCTTGTACTCTCCGGCGATCCAGCGGGGGATATCCGTCTTGTACCATTGCGAGAAGCGATTTTCACTGGGGCCGCCGGGCAGGTTTGTCCAAGCTTCGTCGGTCCCCATGTCCGTTACGAAATGGTACGTGGGTGCAAACGTCGTTTCTCGAGTGGCGGTTGTCATCAGGTGCCCTTGAAATGGTGTCGCATGGCAGCCGGGCATGGCAATTGGTTTCGATTTAAAGCCGAGCAATCGGCCGCCTCGTGTACTGCCGAAGAAGCGATTCACAAAGTGGAATGTATTGAACTCCGACCAGGGTTTTACGGGTTCTTGTTGGGCGAGCTCAGCCGCCTTTTGTACAAGCGCCTTCTTGCTTCGACCTCGCCACCACGATGATGTCACTTTGCGGAGAGTACGGTCCACTGCCGTGAGTACCATGGTTGAATAGCCCATCCGCGTGCACAGATAGAACATGCGCCGCCAGCCGATGCCTTGCTCGTTACCAAAAATCTGCAGCACCACGTGGCGATAGAAATGCTGAAACAAAGTGGCTTCGGTGCTCGACGGTGTGTAGCGGCAGTCCCAGGAAGAGAGTTTTTGTTTGAGCGGGCAATCATCCACCAACGCCAGCAGCACCGGCAACAAGTCGCGGGCCTGCACGCTCAACACGTCATACTGCACGTTCTGCATGTCGGTGATCGTGGCGCGCGGCAACTCCGTCAATCGCTCCACAATCCGCCGCTTACGATAATCCGGCTGGGCATGTGCATGCAGCGGTGGTCCATCGCGGCGATACAACTCCTCATTGGCACTGGCGACGAAACCAATTGCCGGATCGAACTCGCGTGGCAGCAGATCGGCTCGGACCTTACCCTGCCAATGGTTTTCCTCGTCCCAGGCGGGAACAGGCAGAATTCCCGAGTTCCCGCCCCCACGTTGCGGGAGCCAGCCACTCGCCTGAAGGCCAATATGGCCGTCGTGATCCGCAAAAAGCCATACAAGCGAAGGATGCGGCCCAACGCGAACGGCCTCCATTGCTGCTGCGGTGTCGGGGGCAGCGATCACATCGAGCCAAGTGGCGATTGCATGCCCTCCCTCTGCCTGCTCACCAATCCAGGAAACGGAGAGATATTTCCCTGGGCCCTCCACCGGATCGGGCGTGCTGCTCAGAACGCCCTGCTCGTTCTCGTATACGTCCAAAATGATCGGCTCGTCCCCCTTACGACGGATCACTTCCTGCCGCCGTTGAAAATCGAACCAGCGGTCGCCGCGACGATATTGCCACCCAGTGGCGCCGCCTGGTTGGCAATCTTCAACGAAGAAGTCGCTCGTGTCCGCGTGCATGTACGTGACGCCCCAGGCCAGATGGTGCGTGCGCCCAACGGCCATAATCGGACAGCCAGGAAGCGTTGCCCCCATGGCGTATTGGTCGTTGCCCCAACGCAACGCGATCTCATACCAAATTGCCGGCAGGCGATTGACTTCCAGGTGTGGATCGGATGCAAGCAAGGCATGGCCCGTTGTGCTGCGCTCGGGGCTCACCACCCAAGCGTTGCTGCCGGCCAGCCGCGGCAAATCGGCAAGCACTTCCAGCGTTTCATCGGACAGTCGCTTTGCAATTCGAATCTCGCGGAGTGGTTCGAAGTCGATGCCGTCCAGATAGGGGCTGAACAACTCGCGAAGCCGCTCATCATCAACGCCAAGTTGAATCAGTTCCAGCAGCAGGCGTTCGTTTTCTTGCTCGCCGATCGTCAGCCCGGCGAAACTGAGCAGCTTCCCAATGAGCATCACGGAGACCGGCTCCCATGGCCGCGGCCGAAAACCTGTCACCCACATCGGTAGTGTGCGACCCGCATCTACAAGACCGTCATTCACGCCTTGGCAGTACCAATCGAGTTGCTCGCGAATGTTTTGCGAAAGGCCTCGTATTTCGCGATCCAAGTCGCGATAGAGCCCGGCCCGGCGTAGGAAAATGTCCATTTCCAACAGCTCAGGCTTGTTGGAAATTCGCTCGGTGGCCTGGCCGCCAGCGATCGCGCGGGCAAAATAGACCTGCGTCGGCCGGTCGATCGCGTGCATGTAACCCCAGGCGTACAGGGCAGTTAACCAGTCTGGCGCCTCAATATGCGGTATGCCGTTCACGTCCCGCAGGGCCTTGAATTCGTGCCGAGCTGCCTTTGCCGCAATTGCTTCCATGTGAGAAGTGTATCGCACGACGGCGATTTGAGGAAATTGCAGCAGCTACGCGAGAATTACCAAGGGCCTGTACGCTGATTCCGCGCAGCAGCAGACAAGCCGGAACCATATGTCGCGCGACATGTGAATGTATCGCCAAGAGGTGCGATTCAACAAAGACTACTTCTTACGGTGGCGAATTTTCGAACGCATGCGGCGCTTTTTGCGCCCTGCTTTCGCCGACCCTTTCCCGATTTTCTTGTGCCCAAGGCAATCTCCGTGTATTGGTTCTACCGACCACTGCCAACCGAATGTAATCTCTTATTGTAGCCTGACTTATCATCTGACCGCAAGAGCGAGGCCGCGGATCGGGGGATCAAACATTGAATAGAAAGTGACACACGTCCTTATCGTGCATTACGTAGGTCTTGCCTTCCAGCCTCAGCTTGCCGGCCTCTCGTATCGCCTTTTCATTGCCGTACTGCACAAGATCATCGACCGAGTAGGTTTCGACACGAATAAAGCCGCGTTCGAAGTCACTATGAATCACTCCGGCCGCTTGCGGCGCCGTGGCACCAACCGGAATCGTCCAAGCGCGAATTTCCTTTGGCCCACCCGTGTAAAAGCTCTGTAGGCCGAGCAGTTTGTAGGCAGCCCGCGCGAGAACGGCGAGGGCGGGTTCGCGTAGCCCGACACTTTGCAACATTTCAGCTCGATCCGCCTCGTCCAATTCCGCAATTTCCGCTTCCAACCTGGCGCTGAGCGGCACGACCTCGCTACCCTCGGCGGCGGCACGCGTTCGAACCTGTTCCGTCATCGGCCCTTTTCCCTCAAGGTCATCTTCGCTGACATTCGCCACGTAGAGTACGCGTTTCGCCGTTAGAAGTTGTAGTTCCTTCAAAATGCGGGCTGACGTTGGCTCTTCATACGTCAGTCCCCGGATTGGCTTTCCGGCAGCCAACAGAACTTCGCACTCCTTTAGGATCTCCACTCGCCGCTTGGCTTCGGGCCCGCCCAAGCGGACCTGTTTTTGGGCCCGATCCAGCATGCCTTCGACCGATTGCAAGTCGGCCAGCATCAATTCGGTATCGATCGTGTCGATATCTCGTAACGGATCAATGCTGCCTTCCACGTGCACGACGTTTTCGCCTTCATAGCAGCGAACGACGTGCAGAATTGCGTCCACGTTCCGCAGATTACCGAGGAATTTATTTCCTAAGCCTTCGCCTTGCGAGGCGCCTCGGACGAGGCCGGCGATATCCACCAGTTGAAAGATCGCGGGTACGATTTTTTCGGTCTCGATGTACCTGTTTATAGTCGTCAACCGCGGGTCGGGAATTGCGACGGCACCCACATTCGGCTCGATCGTGCAAAACGGATAATTCTCGCTAGCAATCCCAGCGGCCGTCAGCGCGTTGAAAAGCGTGCTTTTGCCGACGTTGGGTAATCCGACGATGCCTGCTTCCATCTTTCCGCAACTCACAAACAGTGACCGCTCGCCAACTGCAAACGCGAAAGTATAACCATAAAAGGCCCGGTCGCACACACATTCAAGGCATCGCACACGGAACGAGTGAAGCCGCGGCCGCGTGAGTTTCCCGCCGAGCCTATGCCGCTTTACGCTCGTTTGTTGCAGAATCACCGACTTTTTCACGTAGCCCGATGCCCGCAAAGTAGCAATAATGCAGCGCTGCGGGGGACGGCCTAACGAATCGTCACCGCGTCCCAATGGATGGTCCTGTTGCAAGTGAGTCCGTTATGCTTCGCATCCTCCCGATTTCGTCGATATTCGCCTGTTTTCTCCTGGCCGCTATCGCGTCTCCCGTCTCTGCTGAGAATGAAGGCCAGGCTGACTTGGATAAGGCTACTGAGCTAAAAGTCACAGCAGATTCTCTCAACGATCTAAATGAAGTGATCGATCACGCCGACTCAGCGATTGAGAAGGGGCTCAACGCCGATAATAAGAAATTCGCGGAGCAACTACTCGTCTCCTCCCTCGTGCAGCGAGGCCAATTGTATGCGGCCGCCGTCTTCAATGTGCCGGCACAAGCCCCCCAGCGGGCTCTGCGGTCGATGCAGTTCCGCCAATTCGCGCTATCCGATCTGCAGCGGGCGACGAGCCTCGATAGCTCGATGATTGATGCCCTGTTGCTGATTGGCAAACTGCAATCCTTGCCGCTGGGCGACGACTCGGCCGCGCAAAAGGCGCTCACCAAAGTCATTGATTCCAAGGATGCCACCACCGATCAAAAGGCGGAAGCGTACGCACTGCGAAGCGGCGTGGAAAAGGACAATAAAGATCAACAGGCCGATCTCGACAAGGCGGTCGAACTGGTGCCCGGTAAGCCCGACTACCTGAGGCTCCGCGCCCAGCATTTGTATGAAACCGATAAGTTCGATAAAGCTCTGGCGGATGCGGATCGCGCGTAAAGATGGAACCGGATCACGCCGATACGAACGAGCTTCGCGGGATGATCTTGTTGGGACTCAACAAGTACGACGATGCGCTCAAAAGCTTCGACAAGGCCAGCGAGTTGGTGCCGGAGGCGCCGTTGCCGTATCAGCATCGCGGAGAGCTCTATCGCCAGAAGGGAGATCTGAACAAAGCGGTCGAGCAACTCACCAAAGCGCTAGAGCTTTCGCCGGATAACATTCCCACGTTGCTTCTTCGGGCTGGCATCTATTTCGAACTCAAGCAACCCGAAAAGGCGCTGGCCGATATCGACGCGGTAATCAAGTTGCAGCCCAAACTCGCACAGCCGTATTTGATGAAGGCCGAAATTCTGGCCGCTACGGATCATTTGGATCAAGCGATCTCAAACCTCGAGCAACTGTTGCGGTCTGCTCCTGGTAATGAGCTGCTGCTCAACCGGTTGGCAACTTTTTACTTGATGGCCAATAAGCCGCACAAAGCCATCGCCACCGCGACGAAAGTTCTCACGAAGGATCCCGATGATTATTCCGCGCTTCGTTTCCGCGGCGACGCGTACCTCAACGTTGGCAAGCACGCCGAAGCGATCGCCGATTTTAACAAAGCGCTTGCACAACGAGGCGATGATGAAAGCCTGTTGAACAACTTTGCATGGGTGCTCGCCACTTCGCCGGACGACAAGCTTCGCGATGGCCCGCGCGCACTAAAGCTCGCAACCAAAGCGGCAGAATCGAGCGGTTACGAGGTACCCCACATATTAAGTACCCTCGCTGCGGCGTACGCTGAAACGGGCGATTTCGATAATGCGATTAAATGGTCGACAAAAGCGGTCGAACTGGCACAGAAGGAAGTCGATGCCGCAAAGCCCGACGACGATAAGGCAAAGCTGCAAGCCGACCGCGATCAACTCCAAAAGGAGCTGGATAGCTACCACAAACAGAAACCTGTACGCGAGCGACAGACTGCGGAAGACGCACCGATAAACCAGCGGCCGCCGATCCTGCCGTTGGCCCGACGGCTGCATCGGCTCCACCTCGAGCAGCAAATTTCTAAACCTGGTGCCGACGGCAATGCCGGGAAATTTCCGTCGTCGGTTTTCGTGAAAATTCAGCCTCGACGCCAACAATAAAGACGCTATTGCACGTCTCCCATATCGCGCAGGAACCTCGTCTCAAACATCTTCATGTTGCTGCCGAAGATGCTTTGAAAGTCGGCCATCCGTTCCACGGCCGGATAGTCTTCAAACATCGGACGCTCTGCAGTACGAGCAAGGTACGCCGCGTACAGCCGCGGCTGTGTCTCGCACAAATAGAACGATAGGGCCCAAGCTTCGGCATACGCGGCATCGGGATCGCTTCGAAATAGATTATCCGAGGTCAGCAGCATGGCCAATGAGTCCGGCTGCCGCCGCGTGGCAACGTAGTTGCGAAAGCCGTCCAGCCGTCCTCGGTTCACACGATCTGCCTGAGTGCGATCGTACTGGGCGTTCCACACTCCCCGTGCTTCGAACATCGTCGCAAGCCCTTCCACCAACCATCGCGGCTCCACGGCGAAGCGACGATGCACGCCCGTGTTAAACGCCATTTGATGCGTGGCCTCGTGAATGATCGTTGTGGCGTTTTCCGACCAATCGGCATTGTGGCTCTTGGCCGTCACATCGAATAGAAAAACGCGATTAGAACGCGGGTCATAATGGCCTAGCGTGTTGGGATGCATCGGAGCGCCGCTGGCGGCGGCATTTCTCCTATATTCATCTTGGTCGCGATAGACAACCGCCACGAGCGGATACATTGGCTCCTCGAGCACGAAACCGCGAACGCGAAAGTAATGTTCGAAGCGATTGTACAAGTCCTCGAATCGATTGGCCCATAAGTCGCGTTCTCCCCGAGGATGCACAACCACGTAATGACGTATCGACGATACTTCGAACCGATTGCCAAATTCGTGTTCGAGCGACATCTTCATGTCGGACGCCGAATAGGACTCGAAGTGTGCCCCGGTTTTCACCGCGTCGCGAGCGAGCTTCGGATTGAATTCGTAGAGCCGACCATCGCGCCCGAGAAGCAGCATTTGCGTGTCGCTCCAATGCAGCGGCTTACCTTCAAGGATTTGCCCGTCGACGTTCGCGCGGAACATGAAATCGGCCGCGCATGCCTCGCGACCGAGCGGTAGATAGACGAGCGCTAAAGCTAGAGCGACGCCGTTGAAAAACTTCCCCATGCAGAATCCCCCTGCGAAACCGTCAAGAGCCCGCCTCCATCCGACTAAGAACGCTGGTAGTCCTTTACAAGCTTAGCTCACAGACGCCCGCGGACCTGGCAGACATTTTCGGTGGTGGCCGGTAAAATACAGGGAATCCCGACGGAGGCGCCGATGAAAACGCGATCAACTGCCGTGGCTCTTCTTATCCTACCCCTACTAGCCCTTGTGGCCCGAGCCGCCGAAAACAAACCTGCTCCGGCGGCAGACGACACGCAACTAGGGCGTGAAATAGGTCGCTTGGTGGACCAACTGAACGATGACAGCGCCACCGTGCGCGACGCCGCGGAAAAACAGCTCTTGGAATTGGCGGGATCCACGACAGCTCAATCCGATCGCTTTCTGGCACTTCTGCCTAAGGACAACGACCAAATGCCACTGGGAGTGCGCGATCGAGTTTCGCACATTCGACAACAAGTTGAGGACCGCGTCTCTAAATCGGCAACACAAGGCACGACCGTCACGTTGACGGCCAAAAATATGCCACTCACCGATGTCTTGAAGACCATCGAAAAGCAAACCGGCAACAAATTCATCGATAACCGCGACGACCGCGAGCCCGGACAAAAGGGCGACACGATAACACTAACCCTCAAGGACGAGCCGTTCTGGTCCGCCGTCGATCAAATCCTCGACCAGACAAAACTCGGCATCTACAGCTATGGCGGAGAGGAAGCGCTTTCGATCGTCGCCCGCGGCAACTACGATGCATCCCGCACGGGGCGTGCCGATTATCAGGGGCCGTATCGTATGGAGATCCTGGAAGTTCAGGCGGATCGCAATCTGCGACAGCCGAATCAAACTTCTCTCAAACTGCAGCTCGAAATCGCGTGGGAACCCAGGCTACGGCCAATTGCTCTATCCCAACCGGTGGCTGACGTACAGGCAATCACGGACACTGGCGCACCGTTGACCATTACGCAGCCGGACGCCGCCCAGGGCGTCGAGGTTCCTAGCGGCACGCAAGCGGCCGAGATGGTGCTTCCGTTTAGCCTCCCAGCGCGAGGTGAAAAGGATTTCCAGGCTCCATGGAAAACTACGTGCACTGGTACCAGGACGACACGTCAAATTCCAGTTTAAGAATCTCACGAACGCCGTTGGCGAAACCCAGCGTCTCGGTGGTGTCCAGGTGACGCTCGACGACGTTCGGAAAAACGGTGCCGTCTGGGAAGTCCACATGCGGTTCGCGCTCGACGAAGCGAACGGCGCGCTCCAATCGCATCGCGATTGGGTCTTTCAAAATCTTTCTTATTTAGTCGACAAAGACGGTAAACGCATTGAAAACGCCGGCCTCGAAACCACTCGCCAAGCCCCCAACGAAGTCGGTGCTGCTTATCTGTTCGACGTGCAAAGGCTCGACGGCTTAACTTGGGTGTATGAAACTCCGGCCGCGATCGTCGACCTACCGGTGGAGTACGAACTGAAGGATATCGCCCTGCCTTAGAGTGTTTTTCTTTCGTCTCAGCCAAAGATGCATTCCATCGCGGTTTGAGCGAAGCTGGCGCTACTCCATATTTCTCCTGCGCTCCGCCTTCTCCTCAACAACTTCGTCGCGTGCGTGGCGAAATTCGGCTTGGCGTCGCTCTAACAATTTTTCAATCGGTCCGAGCACGCCCAGCACAATCAACGACATGACGGCCGCCGCCGTGGCTAGTGCGTATTCGGCCAGTCCCGCCGCGGCGCCGAGGGCCGCTGCCAGCCAGATCGAGCTCGCTGTCGTAAGCCCCTTGATTTGCTGCGTGGCATCGAGCTTGAGAATTGTTCCGGCACCAAAAAGCCAATCCCGGAAGCGATCCCTTGAATCACGCGCGTCACGGCTTCGCTTCTTTCGCCGGAAATCGCGATGCCCGAGATCACAAAGATGGCGCAACCCGTCGCAACCATCATATGGGTGCGAAGCCCTGCCCAATGGCCTTTCCACTCACGCTCGAGTCCAATCGCTCCGCCCAGTAACGCGGCGGCGCCGATCCGCGCAAGGTCGTCCCAAAATACGGGCGATGTCGAAGCGAACATAATTTGGCCGCCGTTCGAAGCGCAAATCGGTCACTCTCATACAGAAGCGCAAAGACGCTACGGTAATCGATTCGCATCGTCACCTGCACTATTGTGCGATCTTCCCCGGCGGGACCGAGAAAATCAACCCAGAAGCTCGCGAATCACCTTGCCGCCATCCACCAGCTTGATTGGCCGTCCAGTGCGGCTCATGTTTTCGTAGTCGGCGTCGATGCCGAGCGTTGTATAGATGGTGCGGAACAGGTCGCTGACGGTCACAGGCCGGGCGGTCACCTCGACACCGCCTGCGTCCGTTTCGCCTACAACTTGCCCGCCGCGGATGCCTCCACCCGCCACCACCACATTGAAGGCTCGCGGATAATGGTCGCGGCCGCTGCGGGCATTGATTCGCGGCGTCCGGCCGAATTCCCCCATCCAGATCACCAGCGTGCGGTCGAGCATACCGCGCTGCTTGAGGTCGGTCACAAGCTGGGCCATCGGCTGATCGATCGTCGAGTTGTTGTTCGCCGTACGTTTGAAGTTGTCATCGTGCGTATCCCAGCCTGTCTGATTGACTTCGACAAACGTAACACCCGCCTCCACAAGTCGTCGGGCCAGTAGGCATCCGGCACCGAACTTTGTCCGACCGTAGGCGTCGCGCATCTTTTCCGGTTCCTTGCTAAGGTCGAACGCCGCCATCCGCGGACTGCGGATCATGCTCGACGACTTGCCAATGAGCTTCTGGTGATCGGAGACTAGGTCGACCCCTTCGACTGCGCCAAAATTTGCCTCGACCTCTTTCAGCATATCAAGCCGACGTGTATAGCGGTCGGCACGCGTGGCAAGCTGCGTATTCTCCGGCTTCGCTTCCGGATTCTGCAATATGAAGGGATCGTAATCGACGCCGAGGAACCCGGCGCCACCTGCATCCGTGCCCCTCCCGCCAATTCGCACAAAGCTCGGGATGTCGAGATTGGGAGTGCCGATTTGCTGAGCCACTTGCGAGCCGAGCGTCGGAAACTTGACGCCGCCAATTGGCAGGTAGCCGTGATGCAATAAGAACGTTGCCCGCGGATGGCTGCCCTCCTTGCTGGTCATCGAACGTACGATCGCCAGATCCTGCATGGTACCGGCGCACTTGGATAGACTATCCGCGATCTGGATTCCGTTTACTGAAGTAGAAATCGCCTTCGTCTCGCCGCCGTTTTCGTGCCCTGGCTTCGGACTGAACGTTTCGAACTGGCTCGGTCCGCCACTCATCCATAGCAGGATGCACGCCATTCCACGTTTGCGCATATCCTCGGCCGACATCACGATGGCGTCGGTCCAGCTTATCATGCCCGCCGCCGCGCCAGCAGCCGCGGCTACTCGCAAAAAATCGCGGCGATGCACCACGCAATCGCAGTTGGTCCGAGCATGAACGTGGCGTTCAAGTTTGATGGTCATCGCAATGCTCCTATCGCCGATGGGAGAACTCCGAAGAGTTCACCAAGGCCCACAGCAGGTCTTCGAACACACCCGAGCGGTTCTTCGTCGACTTGCAGAACTTCAGCGCAGCCGCCCGTTCCTTATCCGTCGGCTCGCGCGAAAGGGTCTGCAAATAAAGGTCGTCGATAACGGCCCTATCGTCGCTTGTGTTTTCTAGCAGGCGGCCCAACATCGTTTCTTGGCCGACTGCTCGCACTGCCAAATTGATCCGCACGCCATTCATCATCGCGAGCGCTTGCGGAATCGAGGCGTTCACCGATTCACGCGGGTCGCTCGGGTCGTAGCCAAACGCCACTTCGAACGCCTGCCGAACGGATGCATTCGGACCATACGGCAGCTTTTTCCCGCCTGGTCGGCCTCGCCGATTCGTTGCGGCGTCGGGCTCCGGCATTTCGAGCGCACTTAGCAACGCGTTGTAAAGCTGGTCGCTCCGCAGCGGCTGAGCGACACTCGAGACGAATGGCGTGCCGTCCGCATTACGCCGCGGGCGGCTCTCGCGCTGATAGGCGTCGGTTGCACAGATCGTGCGGAACAGCCACTTGATGTCGAAGCCGTTTTCGGCAAACCCGCGGCTTAGCAACTTAATGGTCTTGGGCGCTGTTGGTGTGCGGTCGGGACCCATGTCGTCAATGGGCTCATAGAAGCCCTCGCCCACCAACTCGCTCCAAATTCGATTTACGAACGCCGTCACGAACCACGGGCTCTGCGTCATCCACTTAGCGGCCGCCCCCCGCCGTTCGGCGTCAGGCGTTCCGAACGGCAGCTTCGCGGAAGTAAGGAAGAACTTCGGCTGCATCTTCGTGCCCGGCGAAGACGGCTTGCTTAAGTCGGGCATGTAGTGCTCGGCGCTGCCACGTCGCCCCTGCAGAGCGGCCGGCAACTTTCGACCATTATCCGGACGATCGTCCGCAACGACCTCAAAGCTCCGTTCCACCGGTGTTTGAATAGGGCGAACTGCAACTCTCGGGAAGAACGCGGCGAATTCGTGGAACTGCTCGCGTTTCCAACGGTCTGTCTTATGATCGTGGCACTGTGCGCATTGGATCTGAATTCCCAAAAAGATCCGCGATATCTCGGCCGTTGTTTCCTCTGTGCGGCCTTCTTGCGCCATTTCAATCGCCGTTTCGCCGTTCTGGCGAACATCACCCGTCGCGGTTATAAACTCGGCCGCGATTTTCGCCCAAGATTCGTTTTCGTTGAACTTTTCAGTCAGCGTCACCACCAGCGGATTGGCAACAATCGCAGCGCGATCTTCGAGCTTCCGCGCAGAATCACGTCGCGCCAATAGCGAGCCCAGTTCTGACCGTACTGCGGGTCGGACAGCAATCCGTTCACGACCCGCTCGCGCTTGTCCTCCGCGGGGTCAAGCAGAAAGGCCGTCACATGCTCAGGGGTGGGGATGTCGCCCACGATGTCCAGCCAAACACGGCGGAGAAAGGTGGCGTCATCCACCCGTGGGGCGAGTTTCGTGTCGTCCGTGAATACTTCCTGCGCTAACAGACGATCCACTTCGCGGGCTGTTTCCTCGGCACTCGGCTTGGCCGTCACGCGACTCGTGGCAATCCCCCCGGCCAGCAAAACCACCGCGAAACAGAAGGACATTTTTGCCGCGGGAAGAATCATCGCGTCACCCCTTCCACTTGCTATAATACGGCCACTACCAAGAAACAGGATAGCACAAAATCCGTCGATTCCGTACCTAGACCTAAACACCGCCCGGCGGGAATAGTTCCGGGTTATTGTCGTCGGCTCGCTCCGCGGGCCGATTTCAGGGCACCCCAGCTCGATAGGTCCCTCATGATCCGCATCGCCTCGACGAATGGCGTCGCACGGCTTCCTGAGGCCAAAAACGTGCTCGGCGGCAAGCTGGCAACCTGCTGCACGTCGCCGATGACAGGCTTTTTCCGCGACGGTTGCTGCAACACCAGCCCCGAAGACGTCGGCTCTCATACGGTGTGTGTCGTGATGACCGCCAAGTTTCTGGCGTTTTCAAAATCCGCTGGCAATGACCTCTCCACGCCCAACCTACAATGGGGCTTTCCTGGTCTTCAGCCCGGCGACCGCTGGTGCCTCTGCGCACCACGCTGGCAAGAAGCGCTCGATGCGGGATATGCTCCGAAGGTAGTTCTCGCCGCCACCCACGAAGCCGCGCTCGCGTATTGCGATCTAGAAGATCTCAAAGCGCATGCCGTGGATGACCAGTAAGTGTATTTAGCCCCCGGTCACTGACCGGGGGCTAAATGGCTATACGCCGCCGCAGAATTGCAGCAAGTTGAGAGTCACTTCGCGGACGTACCGGCAGTGGCTTGGTCGAACGCGTCGATCACTCGTTGATTGTACTTACTGCTCTCCGCAGCATCAGGGGTTTTGATCCACCCGGCAATCAAGTTCCACACGCGAAGTGCCCGAACGGGTTGTCGCATCTGCTCGGTACTCCCGCTACGCATCCAGTTCCCCAGGTAATCAATCTGCACAGAATGAGTCCAGTTACCGACGGTTATTGTAGTGATTTGACTGCCGCCGTCAGGCACGAGTTCGCCATATTGATCTTGTAACTCAAAGAACTTTTCGCGAACGAGGAGTTCACGTAATTCTTTCATTTGAGCAGGAGTAATTTGAATCTTCTGCGTGGAGTCTTCAGCGTATCTGGTCGTCAGCTCTCCCTGACCTGCTGAGTTGACACTGAAGTACCAACTGGGCCCAAGCCCAACGTTTAGATTCAACGAGCAAGTAAGCGGTAGCTCGAGAATCGCATATTCGTTGGGATAGTCTGGTGTCGAAAAAGGAGATCTCGGTAGCTCGACCGTTGACCACCAGCCGATTGCCAATGCGACGCAGGTAAGTACCAACAACGAGTTGATCAACGAGAAGCGAATTCGTCGCGGCGCTCGATTAGGATTATCCATGCGAGTTCGAAGCTACTGGTTGTGAGAAAGTTCCAACGGCCCCGCTATCGCGAATTAGAACTGCACGGACCTCGCCTTTATTAGTTCCCTTTTAGTGCACGCGCTGGCCTGGCACGGCGCCTTCGTCGACGGTGACGACGAACACTTCGGTGGCCGGGGCGCCTTCGGTGCTCGAGGCGGTGACCATGCCTTCGCTGACGCCGAACTTCATCTTTCGCGGGGCCAGGTTGGCCACGCACACGACCAGTTTGCCCACGAGCTCGTCGGGCTTGTAGGCTTCTTTGATGCCGGCGAAAACGTTTTTCGTCGTGCCGCCGCCCAGGCTGAGCGTTAGCTTGAGAAGCTTTTTGGCTTCGGGTACATCCTCAGCTGCGATCACCCGGGCTACACGCAGGTCGACCTTCAAGAAGTCCTCGATTGTACACTCGGGTGTGAGCGGCTCGGCGGCGAGTGCGTCGCCTGCGTCGTTCCACTGCGACCCGGTTGCAGAACTCAGATTCTTCTGCGACGGCTGATGGTTTGCTTTCTTCAATCATGGCAAGTACATCCTTTTCTTCGACGCGGCGAAGCATATGAGTAAATTTATTGACTGCGCGTGCCGACGAGCGGCGTTCGCGATTGATCCCAACCCGTCGATCGGGTCGTTCAGCAACTCGCCCATTTGTTGGGCCAAGCGAGGAAGCACCGGTGTGAGATAGATGACGATCTGGCGAAAGAGGTTCAGGGCTACAGTGCACACATCTTGCAGTTCCTGCGCCTTAGTCGAGTCCTTGCGCAAGTCCCACGGGCGACGTTCTTCGACATATGGGTTCGCACGGTCGGCAAGTGCCACGATCAGCCTCACGGCCCGGCTGTAATCGTCTGCTTCGTACGCTTCGCGGATTTCGTCGCCTGCTTTAGCGGCGGCGGTGAACAAGCCTCCGTCATCGGGGTACTTTGACGAAAGGCCGGTCGACTCCACGAATTTGGCCGTGCGACTTGCCAGGTTGACCACCTTATTCACCAAGTCGGTGTTTACTTTGCCGATAAACTCATCCACGGCGAGATCGAGGTCTTCTACGCGTGAGGAGAGTTTCGATGCGTAAAAGTATCGAAGATAACTCGGGTCGAGATGCTTAAGGTACGTTTGCGCGGCAACGAACGTACCTTTGCTCTTCGACATCTTCTCGCCATCTACCGTGAGGAAGCCGTGGATGTGAACTTTCGCGGGCAGCTTGAAGCCCGCCGTCTTGAGCATGCCGGGCCAGAACAGCGTGTGGAAGTAGGTGATGTCTTTGCCGAGGAAGTGGTGGATTTCGCAGTCGGGCGACCGCCACCAGTCATCCAACTTTTCGCCGGTGGCGAGCACACCACTGTTCGGTCGAAGCGATATAGCCAATCGGTGCGTCGAACCAAACGTACCAGTAATTGCCAGGGCTATCGGGAATTTCGAAGCCGAAATACGGCGCCGGCCGCGAGATGTCCCAGTTGCGCAGCGGCTCTCCCAAGAAATGTCCCTTCAGGTAATTGGCGATTTCGGACTGTAGGTGCTCTCCGCTTTGCGTCCACTCTTTTAAGAACCCATGCAACTGTTCGAGCTCGATGAACAGGTGCGACGCTTTGCGAAGCACCGGCGTCGCGCCGCTGAGTGTGCTCCGCGGGTTGATAAGTTCGGCCGGACTATAGTGGTGGCCGCACCGGCTGCAGTTATCGCCCGGCTCATCCGGCGATCCACATTTTGGGCACGTGCCGCGCACGAACCGATCCGGTAAAAATGTTTTCGCTTCAGGGTCGTAAAGCTGCTCCACGTCACGCTCGGCGACGAGCCCGGCTTTGCGGATGGACGCCCAAATCCGCTCACAGAGCGCGCGATTCTCCGAACTGTTCGTACTGCCGTAGTTGTCGAACTTAATGTCGAACGCGGCGAAATCACGCTCGTGAGCCTGCTGCATTTCGGCAATGAATTCCGCTTCGCTGACGCCGGCCTTGCGAGCGCTGAATCATCACCGCCGTGCCGTGCGTGTCGTCGGCACACATATACAGACAACGGTTTCCGACCAGATTCTGAAACCGCACCCAAATATCCGTTTGGATATACTCGACCAAATGGCCGATGTGGATATCGCCATTCGCGTAGGGCAGGGCAGAAGTGACAAGTAGTCGTCTCACAACAAAAACCGCAATCGATTGCGTAATTCCCCGCCTATCTAGCTTGAGCTACCAGATCGATCTGCTGCTAGCACGGTCCAATTTCCCGCACTGCTGCGTCATTGTAGCCCGCCTGCGAACTCTCCGGGAGTGCGATGTGCGCGACCCGCCAAGCTGACCTTGTACGATTTTCCCAAGTCGAGGACATTGTCACCCCCGGCGGCGGTTCTCCCGTAACGAATCCGACGCTAATCAACACCCATTGGTTCGCTTCACGTGCTCGGCCACCCCCCGCAAAAAGAATTCGCCTGCCATAAGCTCGATCGACAGGATGTCGGTGAGCAATCGGTAGACTGATTCGCGATCCCGCGGGTCCGAGTGTGATGTCCTCGCGGTGACGCGCGTCGCCGCGACAGCGTGCCGACCACACCTTCCAAGGAGGGAACGGATGGTCCGACCACCCTGCGGGCGGTGCCTCGCGGCAGCAGCACTCGCGCTGGCGGTAACCTCGCTTGGCCTCTCGGCCCGCGGCGCCGCGCCTCAAATCCTCTTACTGGATTTCTGGTCGCCTCAGTGTGGCCCGTGCATGCAGATGAAGCCCATCATGCATTCTTTCGAACAAGCGAACTATCCGATTCGCGAGATCGATACCACGCGCGACTTCCAAACGTCGCAGCAGTTTGGCGTCAGCAGGATTCCGTGCTTCGTGATGCTCGTGGATGGCCAGGAGGTCGATCGCGAGATCGGCTATACGAGTAGCGAACGATTACAGCAGATGTTCGAGAAAGCCAAGGAAATCGTGGTCCAACGCCACCATGCACGCGGGCAGTCTCCCGATGCGCTGACGCAACCGGGGGTTGTTGCGGGCGGCAATACGGCACAAGGGCCGGCGCCACGACTCGAGACCGCCACCTCTGTGCAGCAGCAGAATTGGAGTCAAACGGCGGCGGCCACGAGCCCAGGTGGCCCAACGTGTCCAGTTCAATCTCCCGTTGAAACCTCGGCCGGATCAAGTTCAAGTGACGATTTTCCGCCAAACCTGATGGCCGCTACCGTCCGCATTCGCGTGGACGATCCGCAGGGTGCTCGTTCGGCACTGGCACGATCGTCGATGCCCGCAGCGGGGAAGCGCTCATCGTCACGTGCGGCCATTTGTTTCGTGAATCCAAGGGTAAAGGCCAAATGACGGTCGAAACGTTTGACGTCGGCCCAAGTGGCCCACAAGTGTCGGAAACACTTCCCGGTCAATTAATCAGCTATGATCTTCAGCGTGACGTCGCATTCGTCAGTATCAAACCGACTCAGCAAGTAGCGGTTGTACCCGTTGCTCCCGATCACACAGCCATTCAACGCGGCGATCGTGTCGCGACGATCGGCTGCAGCAATGGTAAAAACCCCACGCTTTTGCCGCAGCGGATCAACCAACTCGACCGCTATCAAGGTCCGGCGAATATCGAAGTCAGTGGGGCGCCCGAAGAAGGCCGCAGCGGCGGTGGGCTGTTCAATCTGCAAGGACAATTGATCGGGGTTTGTTATGCCGCCGATTACGAAGGCAAAGAAGGCCTCTACGCGGCACTCGGCTCGGTGCATGAAGAGTTGGCCCGTTTGGGCCTGAAAGACGTTTACGCAAGGAACGACACGGCCCCCCAGGTGGGCGCAACCGCCTCCGATTCGAAAGTGGGTCAACCCCTCATTCGGCTTCAGGAGCCGCGCGATCCAATCTCGCCGTTGCCCGGACAGACCGTCTCCGCCGCTGTTGACTCTAAGGCGGCTCTTCCCCAGAGCTTGAGCGAACCCGAGCAGGCCGCGTTTGGCGAAATCATGCAGCGCGCGACTAGCTCGGAAGTCGTTGTCATCGTGCGGCCGAAGACACCTGGTGGCCAGAGCGAAGTCATCACGCTTGATAGCGTCACGCCGGAATTCGTTCAGGCGCTGAAATCGCATGAACGAGGCTCGCAGGCCGCCGTGACGCGGTGAGGAGAATCGACGGGCGAAGAGGATTCACCCGAATGTTCCGCACATCCTTTGCGTTGTACGCTTCCCCGACTGCGCCGAGATCTTTGAGCTAAACTAGCGTTGAAGCGCATCATTTTCTCGCGGACGGGGCCCAAGTTTATGGTCTGGTACGTTGCATTTGTGGCAGTGATGAATCTGGGATTGGGCTATTTTCTCGCCCTGTACATGGGGGGCGGCCGGCCGAACGTGGCCTATGTCGCCGACGATGCGTTCGACGCCGAGATGGTGTAGGCATTGGCCGGCATCTCTGTGACTCTGGCACTATTTGCTGCCGGCGATTTTGAACACAGCCTCGATTTCAACCGCCCAGCCGGCCGGCAACGATGCCACGCCTACTGCACTTCGCGCACCGACCCCAGCCTCCGGGCCGAAGACATCGCGCATCAGTTCACTGAAACCATTAATCACGGCGGGATGGTCCTTGAAGTCGGGCGATGCGTTCACGAAGCCGGTTGTCTTCACCAGTCGATCGATCGCGTCGAGGCTGCCGAAGTGTTCGCGCAACGACCTCAGCACGTTGAGCCCGGTGCGACGCGCCGCCTCGTAGCCTTCTTCTTTCCGCAGCGTTTCACCAAGGCGGCCGCAAATGGCAGTGCCGTCGGCACCGACGGGACCGTGCCCAGAGACGTAGGCCAAGCCATCTTGCACCAATACGAACTTGTACACGCCCAGAACGCGTGGATTCGAGGGCAACTCCAACTTTAGTTCTTTGAGGCGGGCTTCGTGGCTCATTTTGGCTAGCTGGAGGTAATGCTTGGACTTGTTTACTGGTCGTTGAAGCGACCAGTCCGTGGAGCGATTCAATCGGTGCTATTTCGGTATACGGTATGGGGATCAAATACACGCTCGGCGACGATCTTTACTCCGTCGGGCGTCACTTGGCGGTAGAAACAGGACGGATAGCCTTCGTGGCAGGCCTGCGCCACCGACCTGCTCGACCTTTAGTAGTACCGCGTCGGCATCGCAGTCCACGAAGATTTCCCGCACGAGTTGCACGTTCCCGCTTTCTTCGCCTTTTCGCCAGAGCCGCTGTCGTGAACGGCTGTAATACACGGCCCGGCCACTGGCGACGGTCTCGTCCCAGGCCTCGCGATTCATGTGCGCAACCATGAGCACGTCGCCGGTCGCGATATTTTGAGCGACCACTGTCACCAACCCATCTGGGCCTGAAAACGCCGGGGTAATGGACAACTTTTCGTTCATGGCGGGATTTTTGAGACCATCGCGGCGGAGATGCCACCAATGAGACAGCATATCGCGGTCGCGGCGTCCGAACCAGCCGTACGACCTGTGACCACGCGACGGCTTACGCTCGACCAATTCACAGTCGCGGCGATGCGTCGTTAGGTTCGCTACAAACAGCTTAATCGCTGCCACAATTCCGACTCGCTCACGCCATTCCGACCGCACAAGATTTATCTTTTCGGCAAACCTGCAGTTAAGCGTAGGGTTGGTCGATGGTGATGGTGACGGATCGAAAGAGACGCAGGAGGCACGCTCGCTCACTCTCTTAGCGTTGGAGACAGCGTGTTCAACAAGTCCTTGACCGTCGTGCTGCCCGTTTACAATGGCGAAACGCGGCTGCGTAAGAGCGTTCACGAAATCCTCGAGCTCGCAAGTGAGCTGACATCGAAGTTCGGCGTGCTGATCATCGACGACGGTTCGAACGATTCGACGTTCGAAGTGGCCGAAGAGCTCGCCACGCACTACCCGCAGGTCTCGGTGCGCCGTCACCGCCATCGGCGCGGGTTGGGATCGGCCATCGATTACGCGAAGCGCCGCGTTCGAACGGACGCGATTATCGTGCACGATGGTGTGACACCGATCGATACGGGCGAAATTCGCAGTTTGTGGCGACGTTGGACTGGCGAAACGCCGTCGGGAACGCCCGATGCCGCTGAACCGGATGCCGCGAGTCCCAGGGGGAAGCACGAAAAATTGAGTGACCTCAAGAACCTGCCGGCGATCCACGCCGCCATGGAACGCGCTCATGGTCGCCTGATTGGGTTCCAAATGGTCGCATCGCTTCCCTTTGACGAAGCCTTTGCGCAATGGAACTTGCCGGCAGAAACGAATACGCTTCGAGGCGATATGCCGCGTAAGGCACCGAAGGGCAGCGTCGGTGAGATTCCGCCCCTGCCGCGGCCGAAATTTCTCACGGCGATCGCGAATTTTGCATTGGGCGAGTAGCAGCATTTCTCTACCGTTCAGGTTTCAGCGGGAATTATCCAAGTGCGCAAAATTCCTCCCCGGGTTTTTGCGCACCTGTAGCGATTTGGATACACCTCGGTGGGGGGTGTCAGCCCTCGGCACTTATTTGTCTGCGTTCGCCGTTCCTAGGGTCGTCGATAGTCCTGCCTGGATTCTTGCGAGTCCACATCTACCTAGTGAATAGCCGGTTTTTACAGGTCAGACGTTAGCACAGTGCGCGGCCAAAAGCGAGAAAAAACTTTCAAGAACGCGCGGCCCAAAACAGTGCTTGACACGGATGCGTGGTTCACGCACAGCACGTACGACGCGGCGGGCGGCAGAGCCGGCCTGGCGGTCGAGGCTAGTTCTCCGACGTGCTCTCGGATGGTGCTCGTGCCTCGATCCGATAGAGGTACGTCTTGGTGCGGAGAATCATCGCTTGGCCGTCAATCGCCGGCGACGCCATGAGGCCGTCGTTGAGGGTATTGGTGGCGACGAGATTGAACTGGCGGCCTGGGGTGATAACGGTCGACTCGCCGTCACGGTCGCAGAAGTAGAGGTGGCCATCGGCGTAGATAGGAGAGGCGGCGTAGGAGCTGCCAGCGCGTTTCTGCCACACCTTGCGGCCGTTGGCGGCGTCGATGCAGTTGATAATGCCGTCATCGGTAGCCATGTAGATGAGGCCGTTGACCAAGATAGGTGAGGCGGTGTGGGCGACGCGGGATTTCAGTCGCCAGAGAACGTTGTCGGTCTCGGTGAGGTTGCCCCGGGCTTCGGCGCGGATGGCCCAAAGCTCGGTGTGGATGTTGCCGGTGACCATGTAGGCGACGCCGTCGCGATAGATGGGTCGCGGGGCGACGCTGAAATCGTCGAATTCGATGCGCCACTGTTCTTTGCCAGTGTGCGGGTCGTAGGCGAAGGCAGCCATTGCGCCGCCACTTAGCAAGATCGGCCGGCCGTCGGGTAGTTTTATGACTAGCGGCGTGCTGTGCGCTCTGCGCATATCGCCATCGAGCGCCCGTTTCGCGGCGTCGGGCGATTTGCCGGTGACATCCTGATCATGCCACACGACGTCACGATTGGTCTTCCAAACCGTTTCGCCGGTTTTCTTGTCGAGTGCGATGACGTACTGTTGATCGGCGCCGTCGAACGTGAGAATCACGAGATTTTTGAACAGCACGACGGAAGAGGAAGGCCCACGATAGTGGCGGCATTTCAGGTCGTCGCGCTGCCAAAGAACCTTGCCGCTGGTTGAGTCGAGGCAGGCTGTGCCGTAACTGCCGAAGTGAACATACACGCGGCCTGGTTCGATTGCCGGCGACGGCGAAGCATATGTGTTGACGAGATTGCCGAGTGGCTCGGGAGAATCGCAGTGGAAAAGTTTCTTGTTGTGACGGACCTGGCCTGTATTTGCCTCGACGCAGAGAACGTAGAAGTCATGGCCGTCTTCAGTGGCGGTGGTGAGCCAGATTTGGCCGCCCATCACGACGGGCGTGGACCAGCCTTTGAAGGGAATGGGTGTTTTCCACCGGACGTTTTCGGTTTCGCTCCAAGTGGTTGGGAGGCCGATCGGATCGGTTACGCCGTCGGCAGTGGCGTAGCCGTCGCCGAAGGGACCACGGAACTCGGGCCAGTCGGCACGGGCGGATGAGGAAGTCAAAACAGTGAGCGCAAGAATGCAGGCGATGAGATTACGCATTCAAGCAGCGTAACCGTCGCGCTTTAGCCGGTCAAACCGACTTAAATGCCCTCACATACCACGCGATGATTCCCAGCAGAAACGCGACGACCGTTATTAGGATTAATAACGCGCGGAGCGTGAATTGCCGGGGGAATCGCAACGGCTTGGAATAAACGATGGCCGCAGCGCCAATGATCGTGAATGCGACGAGCAAAGGATAAACCAGAAGCAAATCGACGCGAATGTTGTAGCGCATCTTTACGCAATGGGATTCCCACCCGGCGCAGCAGGCCCATGCGACGCCTGCGACGAGCGGCGCCCAGGCGATCCTTTTACGCCATATCGTCACTAGCAGGGCCGCGACAAAGAATAGTATCGCGACCGCAACGAACCGTACCGGATGGGCGACAAACGGCACCAGCGGTGCGAAAAACACATCCAAAACGTCTCGCTTACTAATCATTTCAAAGATACCGCCTGAATTCAACAGATCGCCGCGGATTGCGATAGAGAACACGCTCCAAAAGTTCCCGCGAGCCGGGTGTGCCGTGGCGTTCGTCGTGCCAGTGGTGGTGGGTGGATGTAGACGGCATTATCCAGCTTTCACCTGGATCTTTCCGCGTGCTCGCGGGCGCGGCGGCGACACGGCGATTTGCACGTCGCAACCCAGCACCGTGAGAAAGCGAAACAATCGATCCGTGGAGAAGCCGTCCAACCGTCCGTTAAGAAGCGCCGAGACCTTCGGCTGGCTAATTCCAAGAATCTTACCGGCGGCAGCTTGAGTCAGCCGACGGCGACGGACGATTTTGAAAATCTTGGCCGCTAGCTCAGATTTTGCCAGATACTCCTCGGGATGAGGAATCCGAAGATCGGCGAACACGTTCCCTTTGCTGCGCTCCACCTGTAACTGGTTCTTTTCCGTCACGGCTTCTGGCTCCCGTAAACCCGCGCGTAGTGATCAGACGCAACCTTGAGCCGCTGCATGATCAAGTCGACATCCGACTTCCGCGTGGAAATACCCTTGGTCGATTTTTTTTGGAACGCGTGCAGGACGTACACGGCTTTGGCAAATTTTACTGTATAGACTGCCCGATATACGTTGCCATCGTGGTCGGCCACGACCTCAGTACACCGGACCCGCCAAAACCGCTTAATGGTTTCGCCTTCAAAGCGCGGGAGCCGATCTGTGCCATGTAGAGCGCAAAACCGGCTTCGCGGCGCGGCGTGTCGGGAAATGCCGCCAGGTCCGCCTTGGAAGATGCAACCCATTCAAGCGGCTTGATGCCCGGTTCTTCCGCCGTCGCTTCGCCCATACGAATATACCATTTTTAGGATAATACGGCAAGCGAGGTTCGGTTGGCTAGAGGCCGTTTCAAAACCGTCTCAGAGAGGGGGACAGTCCCATTTTGCTCCGAAGACTGCGCAAAATTGGGACAGTCCCCGACGGTTTTGAAACGGCTTCTAGCCAATCTGAGGGTGCCGGCGGGGGTTGCGATAGAGAACACGCTCCAGCAGTACCCGCGAGCCGGGTGTGCCGTTGCGATCGAAATGCCACTCGCGATGCGTGGGAATCAGAGATTCATCGTACGGCCAGGCGTCGAGCGGTTCGTCGTCGCCGAGTGCTTCGGCGAGAGCGGTGGAATCCATGGCCACGTTGCCAGCTCGCGGGGGGATCGGGCCGGCATCGATTCTTTGGCAGCCCATCAAGAGATTCGGGTTGTAACCGCCGACGCGATTGATAATTTGGGCGATTTCATAGAGCGAGAGCGGGAGCGGCCCGCCGGCGTGGTAGAGGCCGCACAAGTCGCTGGCCAGCACGCGCTCGTAGAGGCGGTTGAGGCAGTCAGTGTAGGCCGGTGTGCGAACCTCATCGAAATACAGCGTGGCTGGGCGGCCTTTTTTGAAGCGCGACTGGATCCAGTCGATGGCACCAGCGTGGCCGTTGAAGCTCACGCCCATTGGCAGCGAGATTCGTAGCGTGCAGGCTTCGGGTATCCAATCGGCGAGCAGTTGCTCGGCGGCGACCATGGTTTTGCCGTAGACAGTAACAGGGTCGGTGGGGTGGGACTCCGTGTATGGGGGAAGGGGGAAGGCGGAAGGGGGAAGGCGATCGCCTGAGTACACCAAGTCGATGGAAAGGTGAACGAGCCGAACGTTGCGATCGACGACGATGGACAGCAGGTTGACCAGGCCTTCGACGTTGGTGCGCCAGGCGAGGCGTGAATCGAGCTCGCACGCTCGCAGGGCACAGTTCCCAGCGCAATTCAGGACTGACTGGAATCGGTATACGTCGAATAAGGCACGCAGCCGCTCATGGTCTTCGGCATTGCAGGGAATGATGCCATCGCCGGTGAGTGGCCAATTGTCTTCCTGGCGGATCGCGATGACTTGGCCCGGGAAGCGGGCGCGGAAATAGTGCAGCGCGTTGTAGCCCGCCACACCGGCGACACCGGTGATCAAGAGTGGCAGGGGAAGTGGTTCGTGGGCGCGGGTGATCACGGGGGCATTGTAGCTAAACCGCAAGCGCGGGGCGATGGTTTTTGCTGGGCCCGTTAAGCCGCAAAAGGTTATTAACCGGCGGCGCGGCGGCGAGCGACGAAGGCGGCGTAATCGGCCGGCGTATCGATGCCGGTGGCAGAATGCTCGACGGAGGCCACAAGGATGGTGCCGCCGGATTGGAGCATGCGGAGTTGCTCGAGTTTCTCCGCCTGTTCGAGTGAGGAGGGGAGACGTGATGCGATATTAAGCAGTGTATCGCGGCGATAGGCGTAGATGCCGAGGTGCTGGTGGAAGAGGGGGGGATGGTTGAAGGATGGGAGATGTTGGGTTGTAGATTCAGTATCAGAGGTGCGTCCTGGGGGCTCGCTAGCGCTCGACCCCAGCCACCCGCCGGAATTGTTGCGTCCTGGGGGCTCGTCCGCCGCGGGCGGACTCGACTCCAGGCACCCTTGAAGCGGTGCATCGCGGACGAAGGGGATTGGGCTGCGACTGAAGTAGAGGGCGCGGCCGTTGTCGTCGAAGACGACTTTCACGCAGGCAGGATTAGCGAGCTGCTCGGCGGTTCGAATCGGAGTCGCCAAGGTTGCCATACCGGCTGAAGGCGATTGCTCCAATAACTCGATCACGCGATCGATGTTGTCGGGCATCATTTCCGGCTCGTCGCCCTGGACGTTCACGAGGATTTCGGCGCGCGGCATTTTGCGTGCAACTTCAGCGACGCGGTCGGTCCCGCTGGCACAATCGGCGCTCGTCATTACGAAATCACCATGGAATCGCTCGACCTCGCGTGCGATTTCCGGGTGGTCGGTTGCCACGATGACACCCGCCGGCTTGCGGGCTGCGCATGCCGCTTCATACGTGTGCTGCAAAAGTGTCTTGCCCGTTTCACGGAGCAACATCTTGCGTGGCAGGCGGGTGGATGCGTAACGGGCCGGAATGACAACAAAGCTACGCGGCTGGACAGTTGGAGACTTCGAACGAGGCATGATGGCTCCTTCCTTGGAACGACAATTGATAGCGAATTCCGCCGAATCGGGGTAGGTTGAAAAAGGCCGGCAATCGTAGAATTGCGGTGCGAACTGGGGGCTCGGTCGCCGCGGCGCCGTCGACCCCAGCCACCCAGCTGAAAACTATAAGGACATACCTCCACAACCTTTTCCAAGGCACCCTTCACCCCGGCCCTCTCCCAATGGGAGAGGGTGTCTCTTTAGGATCTCTTGATGTGCGGCATCGTTGGTTACATCGGCCCCTACCAGGCGATCGATTTTCTTGTGGAAGGGCTCCGCAGGCTGGAATATCGAGGCTATGACAGCAGCGGTGTTGTCACTGTTCACGACGGTGAGTTCGTGGTCACCAAAACGGCCGGACGGGTCGATGACTTGGTCGAAAAATTGAAGACGCACCCGGTGCCGGGCAATATCGGCCTGGGCCATACACGTTGGGCCACACACGGTCCGGCGACGGATACGAATGCCCATCCGCATGTTGGTGGAGAGAATGCTGTCGCCGTCGTTCACAACGGCGTGATCGAGAATTTTCGCGAACTCAAACAGCAACTCGCCGAACGCGGGTACTACTGCAAATCGGCGACGGATACGGAAGTGATTGCCCAATTGGTGGCGGCGGAGCTCGATGCTCGACGGCCCAGCAGCGGATCGTCTGTGCCGCCGGCCATGGCGGACCGATACACACCGCTCGTCGAGGCTGTTCAGGCTCGCTCGCCCAGCTTCGCGGCACGTACGGCTTGGCGATGGTGTTCCGCGATTGGCCGGATGTCATTGTTGCCGCGCGGCTGGGCAGCCCGCTGGTGATTGGCGTCGGCGATGAAGAGCACTTTATCGCGAGCGATGGCTCGCCGTTGGTCGGGCATACGGATCGGATTGTTTATTTAGCCGATCACGAGCTTGCCGTTATGACGGCGCACTCGATCCGCGTTATTCATCGCGACGAAGGGGATGTGCGGCACAACGTGAAGCAACTCGACATCGATACATCGCAAGTCGAGCTGGGCGGCTTTCCGCACTACATGCTGAAAGAGATTTTTGAACAACCGGAATCGGTCACGGCCGCCATGCGTGGCCGGCTGAACCGTGACGAGGCAACGGCGGTATTCGGCGGCTTAAACCTGACACCGCAGCAGTTGCGATCGATCGACCGGATCGTTCTGACGGCGTGCGGCACGAGTTGGCATTCAGCCCTCGTCGGCGAGTACATGATTGAAGCGTACGCGCGGATTCCCGTGGAAGTGGAGTACGCGAGTGAACTGCGATATCGCAACCCACCGATGTCGAATCACACGCTGCTGTTTGCAATTACGCAAAGCGGCGAAACGATCGATACACTGGCCGCCTTGCGCGAAATGAAACGCAAAGGCTATCCGACGCTGGCGATTTGCAACGTGGTGGGGAGTACGATCGCCCGCGAGGCTGACGGCGGCATCTATTTACATGCCGGGCCGGAGATCGGCGTCGCGTCGACCAAGGCATACACGTCGCAGTGCGTCGTGATGGCGCTGCTCGCCCTGTACTTTGGCCGGTTGCGCCACTTGAGTTTTGAAGCCGGGCTGCGGATTATTGACGAGCTGTCCGCGTTGGCGCAACAAATTGAGGAAGCGCTCGACACGAACAACGAAGCTCGCCGCATCGCGGCCAAGTATGCGTCGTGCAATAATTTTCTGTATCTAGGTCGGCAGTTTAATTTCCCAACGGCGTTGGAAGGCGCGCTGAAGCTCAAAGAAATCAGCTACATCCATGCCGAAGGTTATCCGGCCGCTGAAATGAAACATGGGCCAATCGCGCTCGTCGACGAGCAAACGCCGAGCGTGTTCATCGTGCCGCAGGGCGGCGTGTACAGCAAAGTGATCTCGAATATGGAAGAGATCAAGGCACGCGGTGGGCCGGTGATTGCGATCGTCGACAAGGACGATTCGCAAGCTGTCGAGTTGGCGGATGAGGTCATCCGCGTGCCGGTAGTGCCCGAGTTCCTGCAGCCAATTGTGGCAGCGATTCCGCTGCAACTATTGGCATACCATGCCGCGATCGTTCGCGGCTGCGATGTTGACAAACCGCGGAACTTGGCAAAGAGTGTGACGGTGGAGTGAACTGGAGTCGAGAGTCGAGGGCCAGACAACGGATGAGTTTACCAACTCAGATCGGCATTGTTCTTGATCAACTCGCGCTTGGTCCGGGGCTGGTGCGGCAGGTAATCTATGAAATGCTGCCCGAGCTGCGGAAGCGGCGGCCGGCGCCCGGTGTATGGTCTGCCCATGAGCATGCGGTTCATTTACCGGCTGTTCAGCCGATCATGATGCGGCGGCTCGATCAAATGCTCGCTCAACCGGGCTGTACGATCCAGTCCTACGAACCGTCGCGCGATGAGCCGGATGACGCTCTTCTTAGACTTGATCTCGAAGCGGAGATGGATCGTTTTGACCGCGAAAGAGCTTCCATGATCGAGCGGCTTCGCACGCTCACGCCGGAACAGTGGGCAATCACTGCGGAGCACGAAGAGTACGCGCACTACAGCGTGTTCATCATGTTCCGCCACATCGCGCTGCACGACTTGCATCACGCGTACAAAATAGAAGAACGGCTGCTGCGGAAAAGCTGGTAACGCAGCAAAACGCAGCACTATGAAAGACATGAGGTTCCCCGCTGCTTCGCAGCAGAGCGCTTGCGCTCCCACAGCAAAATCGCGGCGATTGTCTTGCCATCATGAATCTCGCCGCTATCGATCATGTGGAGCGCCTCATCCCACGTCACGATGAAATTCTCAATCTCCTCGTTCGCCTCGCGCGCATGCTGACCCCCGATTAGTCCGCGCACGACGAAAATCCACATCCGCTCGCTAAGAATACCAGGCGAAGGAAAGTACGCGGCCAGCTCGTCGAAGGTTGCGGCCCGATAACCCGTCTCTTCCGCGAGTTCTCGCCGCGCCGTTTCCATCGGGCTTTCGTCCGGCTCCCGAGTCCCTGCCGGCACTTCGATGAGTGTTTCGTTTACCGTTAGTCTCCGGCTATGGATCAAGCACACTCGGCCGTCGTTCAAAATAGGCAAAATGGCGACGGAGCCCGGGTGCCTGACGAACTGAACGCTGGCAGGCTGCCCGTCGGGGCGTACGACAGACTTCTCCACCACTGTAAAGCGTTTAGTTTCCAGCAAAGTTCGATCGTTCTCACTCATAATTTGCGGCTCTTGTGCTTATTGAACATCGCCGGCTCGGCCAGCGTAAAAGTGGGTAAGGCGGCGGGGAGGCACATTCAACTTATGCTACGATTTGGTAGGCGCAATACACCCCGGCTGGCCAACGGTCGCAGCTCGAATTCTAGCGACAACGCCGCATCGGCGCGGAGTCATTTGCCCGCTTTTGACAAGGTTGGTAGGATACAATCGGCTGGCGCTGCCGAGCAGTTGGCTCTCCTGGCGACGGTCGCCGAATTGCTTTTCGGCCCCCATTTCTTTTGCTCAATTGAGACATCGCATGCCCGGGTGCTCGGTCCAGCGCTGGAGTCTTAGCCTTGGGCGTTGGTGGGGCGTTTCTGTCTATCTGCATATTTTCTTTCTCCTGTCAGCGCTACTCGCGCTGGCGTTTACGTGGCCCGACCAGGATCTTATTCGCGATGGGCTGATGATGGTTGGCGTGCTCCTTGTGAGTGTCACGCTCCATGAAACCGGGCATTCGTTGGCGGCGCTGCGGGTGGGCGGCAAAGTCGACGCGGTCGTACTAGGGCCTGTTGGTGGGCTTATCTCGCCGCGTGTGCCCGATGAGCCGGAAATCCACTTGTTCGTCGCACTTGCTGGTCCGATTGTTCACTTGCTACTGGCAGTTTTGGCCGCTATCGCGTTGGCCATTGCCGGCAACACTCAACTACTGGGGTTGCTGAATCCGCTGGCCACGCCCCAGGACCTGATCGAACCGGGCGGTACCGCGGTTATTGCTGCCAAAATCACGCTGTGGATCAATTGGAACTTGATGCTGCTCAATTTGCTGCCGGCATACCCGTTCGACGGGGGCCCGATCCTACGGGCCATGTTGTGGCCGGCGCTCGGTCGACGTACGGCCCGCATCGCAACGGCCCGCATCGCGATGGGGGTCGCCGCCCTGCTGTGTGCGTCGTCGCTTTTCACGATGACGGGTGAGCTCCAATCCCACTTTCCGCTGTGGATCCCGCTTGTGACGCTCGGGTTGTTCGTATTCTTTAGCGCACGACAAGATCTCGCGACGGCGACCACCTCTGAATGGACCGATGAGCCTGCCGGCTATCAGGTAAGCTCGGATGGTCTGGATTTGCTCGACGTTATGTGGTCGACCGACGACGACAGCGATGGCGTACTCGTCGAGCACCAACAGCGTCCGTCCGCCGAGCAGAATCGCCGTGCCCAAGAAGCCGTCGAGGACGCCCGCGTGGACGATATCTTGGCACGCCTTCACGATTCGAGTTGGTCTGCACTTTCGCCGGACGAAATCGCCATATTACAGCGCGCGAGCCAACGTTACCGAAAACGCCGTAATCAATCGCAAGACGCGTAAGCCGCTACTCTTATGAGCCCGGGGCGACCGCATCTAATCGCCAGCTGCATGCGCAACCCGCACGATCCGCGCAACCCGCCCGGTTCTGCTTCTAAACGCTCCGTTGAGCCCCCGCCCAATGACCGGTCCGGTACGCTCTTTTGCTCTGCGCATGACGTATGTTTGGGGGTGTGCACTCCCGGTTGAGTAGCGACAGCCCTTTTGGCTTCTTGCTGCCCAGGCCCTTTAGCCGACGGAGATTCTGCGATCGTGGCAACAACTTTCCACGACCAACCATCGATGCTGCCCGCGACTAACCACGAGTCGCTCGGGGCAGCAAGTGATATCGAGCAAACGTTGCCCAGCGATGCCCAGCAAATGCTGCGCTCGCTGGAACGTGCCTTCGGTCAATCATTTTCAATCTTGGCGTGTACCACCGGCAGACAACTTCGAACGGCGCCCAGCGGTTTGCCCCTCGATCTCTACAAACGGCTGCCCAGTTGCGAACAGGTGGCTCGCCAAGGCCGACCCGAAGTATTGGATGAAGTTAGCCCCCTCCTTCTATTTGCCGTTCCCCTTGCGAGCGTGACTTCGGAAGAGTCGTTCGTGGCCGTCGGATGTTTCGTGACAGAACGCCCGGCGTCAGAAGCCGAATTGTCGGCAGCTGCGCACGAGTTTGGCATTAACGCCACTCAAGCATTTCATTGGGCGGCCTCGCAAACCCCCTGGACGCCCGAGGCGCTATTGGAAGTGAGTGGCGCCATCATCGAACGATCAAGGCTGCTGCAAACCACCGCTCAACTGAAACGTCAGATGGCGGATGTGTCGTCGCACTTGCTGATGACGTTCGAGGAAATCACGCTGCTGCACCGCCTCACCGAACACCTGTCGATCTCCAAGAGCGTCACCGATATTTGCGAGCTTTCGGTCAACTGGCTTGGCGACGTGATTCCCGCCAAAGCAGTCGCCATTTGGTTCGAATCGTTCGACTACGTGGACGGTCAAGGCACTCTTGGCCAAGCCGCCAGTGGCGATGCAACGCTGGTTGTACACGGTGATTGCCCATTGGCGAAGGAGGAGTTTGCCAAGTTCATCGAGCGAATGGGTCCACACGTTGCCACGGAGCCGGTCGTGCTCAACCGCGGTGCGACGAGTTCTCCCACCTGGTATTATCCGGACGTGCGCGAGATCATTTCTGTGCCGATCCGCGAAGGCAATCGCCTGTTTGGTTGGCTGCTCGCTTTGAATCACACGGGCACCGGTGACATTACCAACAGCGAAGGCGAGTTCGGCACCGTCGAAGCCTGCCTCATGGCCAGCGTCGCCACGATCCTGGGCATCCACTGCGGCAATATTGCGCTCTACCATGAGCAGTCGGAATTCTTTAGCAGTGTTGTGCGAGCCCTCACCTCCGCGATCGACGCCAAGGATCCGTACACCTGTGGTCACAGTGATCGGGTCGCCCGCCTTTCCGTGTGCTTGGCTCAGCAGTTGAGCTGCGACAAGGAAGACCTCAATACGATCTATCTGTCGGGTTTACTACACGACATCGGTAAAATCGGCATCGACGATAACGTCCTGCGAAAACCTGGCGCTTACTCAGGCCGAATTCGAGCACATTAAGACCCATCCGGAACTTGGCTGTCGCATCCTCGACGGGGTCAAGCAGCTGGATAAAGTAATGCCCGTCGTCCGCCATCACCACGAGGCTTGGAACGGCGCTGGCTATCCGGCCGGATTGAAAGGCGAGGAAACGCCATTCCTAGCCCGCGTGGTCGCTGTCGCCGATTCAATTGATGCAATGTCCAGCGATCGGCCTTACCGGAAAGGCATGTCTGATGAAAAGTTGGACGCCATCCTTCGCGATGGAGCTGGCAAGCAGTGGGATCCGAAAATCATCGAGGCCGTGTTCCAGGTGCGAAACGATTTACGCCGCATCGGCAAAGAGGAACGGCACCCATTGGCCTTGGATGTCGACCATTGGCAGTTCGGGGCGCTCACCGAGCAGTTAGCTACAGTTTGACCAGCGAATAGGCACGTAACGTGTTATGCTGGTCAGATGGCCCGCCAGGAATCGCCGCGCGAAGATCTACTTCAGAGAAGCAACCGCGCTCGTTGAGCGCATTGAGCTCGTGCCCCGCTCTCGCCCTGCGGATCGTTCCGTTGGAAGCGTCGTGAACATCACGATCGTTGCCGGATTTCGGGCGGACGGCGCGCTCAGCGTGTTCTTCGGCGAAGACCCTGTTTACCACTTCAATGCCGCCGGCGAGTTGCGACGCGCTTACGTCGATGGGCTGCTGTTTAAAGCGACGCAGGGTCACCTGATTTCGCTCAGACGGGTACGTGGCGAAGGGCAGGTTCAACTGGTCCGGCATGAACTGACGAGTTTAGAGCTTAGTGCTTTTCTTGCACAAATGACGAAGCACTTGAACGACCTAAGAAACCGGCTCGTTGAGAAGAAACTGGAAATGAGCGGCCAGGTACCTGCAGAGGGCAATACGCTTAGACGTTTGCAACTTTGGTTGGAAAACCATCACGAATATCCGGTAGCCGCACGACCAAACGTGTAACCGTACGGTAAGCGTTCCGCGAAGCACGCGACCGCAACACCTCTTTGAGGAGCCGGTTCAGACATATTTCGCAGCGTTGCAACTACGGTGGCTTCTTCGCGCGTACCATGCACGATTGAGTTTATGGCTCTAATGCGGCGCGTCGACGGAACCAAATAGCGATCGTTCCCACACTGAGCATCACGATGGATGCCGGTTCTGGAGCAGCGGCGTCGGAAATCTCGCTTGAACTGCTGCCATTCGTCTGACCGAAGTGGGATCGCCAGGTATCGTAGCCCTCCTGTATACCATCGGTATTGCGCCAGACGACATAGTCGGCCGCGTCGACGAGGCCATTGTTGTTGTAATCGCCGGGTAATGAAGGAGCAGCAGCGGAGTGGCCGAAGTTGGCCCGCCAGATATCGTATTCGGATTGCGAGCCGGCGCCTTCGCGCCACACGACGTAGTCGGCAGCGTCGACGACGCCGTTAAGGTTGTAGTCGCCAGCCAGGTCCTGCGAAAATCGCTGTTCGAACATCGTCAGAATAGCTTCGTCGTTATCTCCCGGGCTGCTAATGACGATTGTCTTTACCACGTGCAGAAGCGACTGCGGCAGAAACGTAATCGAGTCGGACAGGCTCGAGTCACCTACCTGGGTCTGGTGCGTCGCAAGTGCCTGGTTGGCGCCGAGCGGAGCGCCGACCGCGTCGAAAACCTGTTCAAATACTTGAATGGAAGCCAACGGACCGGAATCCAAGGCCAAGCCGTTGATGAGCAACGAGTTGCCCTTGATCAGCGGCAACTGGCTGAGAGTAGAAACGTCGAACGAGAACGTCAGCAGCACCGACGAAGCACCTTCGTGGGCGGATGCCGTACCCAATGCCCCGGCTGGGGCGGTGAATTTGATCCCTGGACTCAGCGGATCGTTGGTCAGCGGCACGACGTCGATATGAGAGGTATCCGCAACGCCGCCGTTTGTCGTCTGCGATAACGTCAAGGTGAACGCACTGTACAGCTTGTCGTTGGCCGTTATCGATTGACCGTCGAACAGGGTTGAGAGCGGAACCGCCCACAGTCGGGCCCTAGGAAGAACCAACACGGATGTCAACACCATCACTCCGCACCACACGCGTGTCATTCTCATACGATGTCCCGCCGCATCAATGAAGACCGAATGGATCAAGAACCGACTGGCCAAATGAGCTAATGTCAGCCAACGATTCGTCCTAACGAAGAACACCTCGGAGCGACCATTAGTAGGACTATATTGGGCTACAACCCGATTATAACAGAGTTGAGACAGGCCAGCGGCGAGGGTTCATTAAACACCCAATTCAGGGAGTGTCTTTCCCGGAGCTCAACGGTGAATACCTTGGGTTGACGAGGCTCGTCGACGGAAGTCCAATTGGCGAGAAGTCTTCGGGCAACTATGTGTCTAAACTCATGTCTTCAAACAAAACTCCAACTACTCTTCGGAATTCAGCTTTTCGGCATTGCGGCGTCGATCCGCCAAGCTACAGTACCAATTCGCGTGTTCCGGGTGCACTCAAAGTTAGGAATCAGGGGAGCTTCGTGGAGAATAGCGCTTTTCGGAGCTCAGCTATCTGCAGGAAGGGGTAAATCAATTACTTCGCACTTGCCGACCAGCGAGTCAAGTTGCGTCCCTACGGCATTAGCTTCGCGCCGAACCATCGCTAAGGCCAGAGGTGCGTTCAATTGAGGAGAGAACGCCCAAGACGAGACTTGCCCGACTGAATTTCCATCGCGCGACAATTCCATCTCTGGCACAATGTCTACGTTGTCGAAGAAGCGAACACCGACGATTTGCTGGTTGACGTGTCCCAAAGCATCGATCCGTGCCACGGTTTCCTGGCCCAGATAACATCCCTTCGTGAAACTTATTGCTTCGCGATCGCGTCTTACCTCCTGCGGGAAGTTGTTTTTATCAAAGTCCTTCAAAAACAACGGCACGCCCGCTTCAATCCTTGCGGCCTCAAACGCTAGAGTGGCTGCGATTACCTTCTGCGTTTGAAGTAGTCCCGCGAACGACGATGAATCGTGCGGCAATACTTCGATAAGCCGTTCGTACGGACTGCCAACCAAACTGCAGGGAACAACGGCTGAAACCACCGCTATTATTTTCTCTTTGATTTGGTCATGTGCACCGGCCGCAGTTCCACCGGCGAACGAGAAGTACCGACGCTCTGCGGTCGCATCGTGCAGTTGAACGTCCTCTCGAATCAAGTATCGGTCGAGGTGCGCGATTAAGGGTGGCGCTGCGCCTGGTACCCCAATGATGACGAGCTCCTCGTCGCGGCAGGAAACAATTCCGTGACCGACAATTTTCCCCTTCACGTTTGTGAAGAAGGCTTCGCAGCTCTCGCCCGGTTTCAGCCGTTTGACATCGTTCGTACAAAAATTGTGAATAAACGACTGACGATCGGCGCCCGTAACGACAATGCTGGACCAGTTCGGAAGCTCGACAAGACCGCAGCCGGTCCGGAGTGCCTCATACTGTTCTTCAAAGGTCGCGTTCGAATTAAGCGACATGGTCCTCGTTATCCACCCTCACGACTACGTGTTGAGAATCATCGATTACAGCGAAGCTTTCATGCCGGCCGGCCAAGCGTACCAGATCGTCGATGCTATCGACGTGCGCGAGGCCCAAGTCCTCCACGGTGTCCAAACTCAACTGGCTGAGAAGATATACCGGTCCACGCTGCAGCGCCGCGCCAGATACCAGGCAGGCCAACTGTCGGCACTGTGGTCGTGTGAGATCTTGCGTGCTGCCACATCGAGATCGGGACTGCCGATAAGTCGGCCGAGCGAAGGCCCCGGTTGTTCATCGAGATTGGAGCAAATGGCCACTGCCCCACCGTCGATGAGCAAGCGTTCCGCAGAGGCCAGTGCCCGGCCAACATTCGCCCATGTCTGCGCCCGCGATCCGCCGGTGACGGTTGCGATCAACAAACTCACGCGTTGCGGGCTGCGCAACAACCATTGCACGCGGCAAAGTTCCTTCATGCGGCGCGCTACTGCCTTGGGTTCTCCCGCTACGATATTGGCCGCAGTCTCGCCTCGCCCCGGCACCACTTGCACCGTCATCGGCGCTCCGATCATCCAGCCGGCTTCGTCCACCTCGTTACGTTTGGCATTGCGGTTGGTAAGCGCTTCGTGCTGCGAGGGAGTTCGGTACTTTTCGAGAGCTTCCGCATTTGAAAATTGCGGAAAAAGACTGTCGTAGGCATTTTCACGACCAACGCGGGCGCAGCCGATCGGCAGGACAACGTCCGCGTCGAAAATGGCGCGATTCACCAGCAGCGGCTCGCCACGCTTCGTCATACCCACAAGGCATAAGTTGTTCTGGTCGTGCGGATCGTGTACGACAACCTGCGGGCCAGCCTCGCCATTCTCCAGCGCATCGCGGCACAAATCTCGCGTTTGCACATCGGTCGTGACCACTGAAATATCGGGGCGATCCACTCCTGCTTGCTCGAACGCCTTGATCGCGCCGCGCAGCACACCGACCAAGCATGGCACCTCGCTGTCGACTGCAATCGCCACATGATCCCCAGGCACCAACCCGGCAGCCAGTGGAGGAAACTCGACGGGCTCAGCCAGCGCGCGAATGGTTGCCGCCGTTGCGTCCGCGGGCGAAGCAACTTCGTTGACGTCCGCCTCATCGGCCGCGTGCTTTAAGCGCACACGTTCGCTGTCTGCCTGCGAAAGGCGTTCTGCGATTTCGTGGATCGGATAAAGCGACTTGACCAACGGTATCTCAATGCTGGATGCTGGGTGTATGGAAGTTCGGGTGCCGAACACTCAAGCATCCGTTATCCAGCTTTCAGCATCAAGGTGCCCTGTTCCGAGGACAATGACATGCCTGTGTCGGAAAAAGAAATGAGCGCCTGGTGCGAAATGTTGCTGGCCGGAAGCGCTACGGCGCCGGAACTTTCGCTTGCCGATTATATTCGTGCGGTTCCAGGCATGGCGGCACTGGCCGATGTTCCCCCTGGCACGCCGGTGCTTGTGCGCGGTGATGTCGACGCCAAGCCCGGCCCCAATATCGGCGACGGTGATATCCGGCTTCGCTCGATGGTGGACACTTTGCAGTTCGGCCAGCAGCGCGGTTGGAAGCAAATCGTGTTCGGACACATCGGCCGCAAACCAGAGGGATCGCTCAACAAAGTTGCCAAGCGGCTCGGCGAAATCACGAAGTGCGACGTGCCGTTGGTGAGCGATTGGCTCGATGAATCCTCGATGACCATTCTACCGGCAGTTCAGCAGCGGATCGATGACGCGAAGCCCGGCGCGATTCTCATGCTCGAAAACACCCGCAAGTATGAAATCGAGCGCAGTACTCTGGAAAGCCAAACCGGCCGATGTTCCAAAGTTCGCTCCTAAGCTTGCCAAGTTGGCCAACGAGTTTGCCGAAAAGCTGGGCAAGGTTTACGTGTTCGAAGCGTTCTCGGCCGGCAGCCTCGATGCGTGCAGCGTGGCCGTACCGGCTGCGATGCCGCAAGTTGCCCTGGGTGAATACGTAGCGGGCGAATTCACCCAGCCGCTGATGCGTTGCCTCGACGCGCAGCTCGTGGTGTTCAGCGGTCTCAAGGCGGACAAGCTCGACGACATGGAAGCGATGATCAACCGCGGCAAGATCACCCGCGTCATCGCGGCCGGCGCGCTTTCCGGCGCGTTGCGCAAGGCGGCATCACAATTGGACGGCAAAGAATGCTGTCTCGGCGTTGCCGAAGACCCTGGCCACAAGGATCAACCGTACTTTGTGCCCGAATCGCGCATCGAGCAGGCGCACCGCATGATTTCTGAAGGCCGCAAGAAGGGCATTAAGTTCATTCTGCCCGTTGATTTTGTGATCCAGGACGGCAGCGTCGTCGAAAACCTGAAACCTGGCGATGAGCAGTTCGATGTCGGCCCCAAAACCAGCGAGGTCTTTGAAGAAGCGGTGGGTGAATTCCTCGCGCGATGATGGCGCGGTGGCCTTCTACAACGGCGTGTTCGGCATGTTCGAGGATCCGCGTTTTGAAGGTGGAACACGGCGTTTCATCCCGCAGTTAAAGCGAATGACCGACAACGGCGTCGAGGTTTACGTTGGCGGCGGCGAAGGCGGGGCAGCCCTCGAAAAGTACGGAAACTCCAGCTGGGTAACGCACGTTTTCACCGCTGGTGGCACGGTGCTCAATGCGCTGGGTGTCGAGCCCGTACCGTACATGGTGGCCCTGCGTGCGGCCGCTGAGAAGGCCGGCTCAATGATGTAGGCGGAAATGCCTGAGCCGAGCGTTTTATTGCACTTCTTTTATGATGCGCACCGCGCGATCACAAAGAACCTTTGCCTCGAGATCGCTTGGCGCTTCGGCAACGATCCGCACAAATGGCTCGGTGTTGCTCGCCCGAATTAAGAGCCAACTGCCGCTGCCGTCAGCGTGAGTCCAATCGAGTCGAAGACCGTCCAATCGATCGCTCTTGGCGTCAGTAAAATGGCATTCGAGAGCGTCGAGCGCGTTCGCGATCGCCTCACGGGGGACAAAGACCTTGGATTTGTGAATTACATAGCGCGGCAATTCGTCTGCAAGTGTGCTGATTGACAAGTCGCGCTTGGCCATCGCGTCGAGCACCAGCGCCATGCCGACGAAACTGTCGCGGACCAATACCACACGCGGGTCGATGACGCCCCCGTTGCCTTCACCGCCCAGAATTGCGCTGCGTGCAGCATTTCGTCCACGACATTGGCCTCGCCCACTGCCGAGCGAAAAAACGAAACGCCATATGTTTTAGCGATATCTTCCGCCATTCGGCTGGTCGAACAGTTTGTGACCACCGGTCCCGGTGTGCTGCGTAGCACGTGATCGACGCACAAGGCCAGGGTGTACTCTTCGCCGATATACCGGCCGTTCTCGTCGACAATCGCCAGCCGGTCGGCATCGGGGTCTTGGCAAAATCCGATCTGCGCACCAACTTCCGTTATTCGTTGCACAACCGATGCAAGATTCTCCGCCGTCGGTTCCGGCTCGTGCTCAAACTGGCCATCCGCCTCGCCGCCTAGTAGAACCATCTCACATCCCAGATGCTCGAGCAGTGGCTTTCCCAAAATGCTGCCGGCTCCGTGGTTAGCGTCGAGTAACACGCGAAAATGCCGGCGTCGAATTCGATCAACATCGATCGTTTTCTCAACGAGTGCGAGATGCGCGGACGTGGTATCGCTGAGATTCTCGACACATTCCGGTTGATTCCGGCCGCCAATCGAATACTTCGCATCGGACGTCTTGTATCGTTCGAGCACCGCCGCGCCCGCACTAGCCGGTACCACGCGTCCCTCGGACGAAAACAGTTTCATGCCGTTATACTGGGCGGGGTTGTGGCTCGCAGAAATCTGGATGCCGCCGGCACACTGGCGGTAACGCACAAGCACGCCTGTGGTCGGCGTCGCGGCAATTCCGCCGTCAAAAACCTGCCGTGTGCCGCCCTCGGAAAGGCCTGTAGCAATTGGCGCCACCAGTTGCGGTCCGTTGGCGCGACCATCGCGTGTTACAACCACAGGCCCGTGGGGCAGCGTCGCTGCAAATGCGGCCGCGTACCGGTAAGCGACATCAGCAGTCAGCGTCTCGCCGACGACACCTCGCAAGCCGGAGACGCTAATAATCAGTTCATTCACCACGGCGACAATTCTTCCGATTTGGGGTGCAATCGACGCAGTATAAGCTCGATGCTCAATGGGGACGATAGCAGAGGTGGGTGCAGAACGCGAAGCTGGGGGATACAATGAAGCGTTGCATGGTACCCGAACGCCACACCCGCCGCAGCTTCTTAATGGGCGAATCCGTTGCGCGCGAACTTGTCGACCGCGTTGCCCACATCGATGATCCAGTCGCTGTCTCGTCGCGGCGATCGCTCGTCGTAAGCGTTCGCCGTCGTGCAATGGCTTGCGAGTTCGAAGTACAGCTCGGGGCAGCGCGGAACGACGATTCGATGCATTACGTGTTCGAAGCGCTCGATCTCGTCGAATCGCTCGAATCGCAGATGACTATTTACCGCGACGACAGTGAGGTCGTCCATATCAACAACACGGCTGCGGCTGGCCCGGTTCCCGTTGAATCACGACTTTTCGGACTAATCGAACAAGCCAAGCAGTTGCACCGCGACACGGAAGGGGCGCTCGATATTACCAGCGGTCCGCTTTCCGCAGCGTGGGGTTTCTCGCGCCGCGAGGGACGCGTCCCCAGCGACGAGCAAATTGAAGCTTCTCGCGAGCGAGTAGGCATGCAATACGTCGAGCTCGACCCCCCACAGCAAACGATTGCGTTTCAAAGGCCTAACGTGGAGATTAACTTCAACAGCCTGGGTAAAGGCTACGCGCTCGATCGCATGGCTGAATTGTTGGCCGCCCACGGAGTTGACGACATTTTGCTGCAAGGCGGTAAGAGCAGCGTGCTGGCTCGCGGCGGCCAACCTGGTTCCGAAGAACCGGGCTGGCGAGTTGGGGTACGTCACCCATTGCGGTCGAACGAGCGCATAGCCGAATTGGTGCTCCACAATCAAGCTCTTTCCACTTCCGGCGCGGGCACGCAGTTCTTCATTCGCCGCGGTCGGCGGTATGGGCATATTCTCGACCCGCGGACTGGTCGGCCGGCCGAAGGACTTTATTCCGCCACCGTGATTGCGCCGACCGCCACCGAGGCCGAAGGCTTGTCCACCGCTTTCTATGTCATGGGACCTCAACAGGCAGGCGAATACTGCTCAGCCCATCCGGAAATCGCTGCTTTACTGGTCACACCCGGTGATCGCGAAGGCGATGTGCGCTTAATCGCACTTGGCTCAGACGATCGGCAGTGGCTACGATTAGCGAGCAACTAATCCAAACCCCGTATCGCATCGCCCATGCTTGGCTCGCTTTTCCATCCCAGCAGCTACTTGGGGGTCTTTGTATTCATTGCCTCTACCGGATGCGGGATGCCGATTCCCGAAGAAGCGGCGATCGTGGTGGCCGGCGTGCTGAGCGCCCAAGGCCACCTCATTTGGTGGATCGCTTTGGTAGCCTGTCTCACAGGAGCAATTGTCGGCGATAGCTTCATGTACGCGATCGGCTACCACTGGGGTCACGGCATTTTTACGTCACACCCGCGCTTTGCAAAGTTACTAGCCGATGAAAACCAAGAGCAGTTTCAGAAGGCGATTGAAAGCCATTCATTGAAGGTCATGCTCCTGGCTCGATTTTTAATTGGCATTCGCGCCGGTTTATGTGATGACTGGCGTAATCCGTATGCCATACCGCCGGTTTCTGACATACGATTTAATCAGCGCCACACTCGTCGTAGGCATCGTATTTTGGTTGTCTTATTTGTTCGGAGACAATGTGCGTGAGTGGGTCAGGCACGTGGAATTCTATGCCACGCTCGTCGTTTTGGTAATAGGGGCGATCGTTGGCGGCGTTGTGTACTATCGCCACCGGCAGGCAATACTGCATTACGTCTTCGGCAGCGACGCGTCACCAGCTGAGCATCACGCCTCGCCACCAAGCCGCGAGAACCCTTGAAACCGCGCGATGAAGTCGGCCAAACCGCCGCTGGAGGCAAAGGCGGCGGCGGTCCAATTTTCAGATGTCAAGACGTGGTGGTTCCTGGCCGGGACCACATAAGCGTTGGCGGCGCGCCGTTGGCCGTCCTTGCAGTCAATTGGCAGACTGAGTCGATCGTAAAAATCGTCTTCGAACCTGTCGAGCCGCGCCAGTGACGAATCATCCACATTCAAGTACACAAGGCCCGGCACTCGACACTCTTCCGTCGTTGCAGTAATTCCCGGAAACGCCGCGTCCCGGACGCGAAAAACCGAATAACCGGCGACTGTTCCCTCCACAGTTTCAAACTCACGGCCAACGACGGTCTTCCAGACTTCAGGGAACATCAGCGAACCATAGGTAAAGACATGCATGGCGAGAATGATACCATTTTGGTTCGAAGAATTCCACGAACAGCACATTGACCCAATTCCATGCTCAAGACGATCATGTGCAAATGACCGCCCACTCGCGCATTACCAGCCGTCAGAATCCCCGCGTAAAGGATGCGGCGCGCCTGCGAATCGCCCGCGAGCGGCAACGATGCGGCCGGTTTATCATTGATGGTGCACGAGAAATTATTCGGGCCATGAAGACCGGCATCGTGCCTATTGAGGCATACATTTCCGATGAGTTGGCCGACTCGGCGGAATCCCGCCAAGCGATCGAAGCGATCGAAATCTCTGCCGCCGAGGGCTTTCACGTAACGGCAGACGTTTATGCCAAGCTTGCATTCGGTGACCGCGACGACGGCGTGATTGTCGTCGCTGAAACTCCAGACCGAAATCTGCACGATTTGCAGTTGAGCGCGACGCCGATCGTGGTCGTGCTTGAGGGGCTGGAAAAGCCGGGAAATCTTGGTGCCGTCCTGCGTAGCGCGGATGCGGCAGGTGTCGACGCGGTAATCGTCTCTGATGGCCGAACGGACTTATACAATCCAAACACAATCCGCGCGAGTCTGGGTACTGTATTTCGGCCTAATATCTGCGAAGCAACGACGGCCGAAACAATTGAATGGCTATACAGCAAAAAGTTGCGCATTGTCGCGGCGCGCCCCAATGCCGAGCAGCTCTACACGGATATCGACCTGCGCGATGGCACCGCGATCGTGTTGGGCAGCGAATCGGCCGGCCTGAGCGATGCCTGGCGCACCACCGGCATAACGGCGGTCCGGCTGCCCATGCACGGCATCGCCGATAGCCTAAACGTCTCCACGACTGCCGCTGTGCTATTTTACGAGGTCCTGCGGCAACGAAGAAGTTAAGGAACTTTTCAGGTCCCTCTATTGCTCGGCGCATTGGCCTTGCGGGCCTCGGCGATAACCTGATCGATGCGACGCGTGTTCGCCCAGTCGTCTTTGTAATTCACCGGTACGAATTTGGTCGTTTCCGGTCCGAATTCCTTTTCCAGGCCGGTGCCTTTCCAATCAAACATCAGTAGTGTCTCACGAATTCCGTCTCGCAGCTCCGGCGTCAGGTTATACACGTAGCCGATAGCCGCCGGCGGAAAACGCTCCGACTTGTAGATTGAAACGACAGCAGCCGGATCGATTTCCTTCTTTTCCACCATGCGAGCCAGCACGTCGCTTGCGATCGGAGCGACTTCGAATTCCTTGGAGGCCACCCGCTTGATCGAATCCTCGTGTCCCTGTGAGAACCCGTATTCATAATCGCGGCCGGGAAGCAAATTGTACGTCTCTTTCAGTAACACCAGCGGCGCCTTACAGCCGGAATTCGAGTCCGGCGTTGTGAACATCAACTTGTGGCCTTTGATGTCTTCCGGTTTTTTGATGGGGCTGCCAACCGGCACCAGGAACTCCATGGTGTAGCCCCAACTTCCGTCGGCTCGCCCGAACGTGCAAAGCGGCACGAAGCCGTCGCGCTCGACGGCTTTCTGCACCAATCCGGTGTTCAGCCCCACAATATGCAACTCGCCCTTCTTTAGCGCAGCCATCTGAGCCTCTGCATTCGAGAAGTGAGTTACCTTGACCTCCTTACCGGTCTTCTGCTTCAAGGCGGCCATCAGTTCCTTCCAGGTGTCGTCCGGTATACCCTGCTCCTCGGTGGCGACATACGAGAATACGAGCTCGTCTGGACTAATCAATTTCGCCGCGTCCGTCGGCGGGTCAGCCACCATATCCTTGTCCGCGTCCGGAAACGCCATCCTTTCGCCCGTCGGCAGCGGCTCCGATGTAAACATCCGTCCGATGATGGCCGCCCCCATATCGTTGCGGGCTCGTGCTTCGAGTTTCGTAGACCACCAGTAAGCAGCCAGCCCGATCAATGCGATTGGTAAAACGACGGCCAACACGCGGCTTACTGAAGATGTCGGCCGCGGTGCGCCAGAATCGGTCGGGGTCGCGTCGCTCATCGAAAATGTCCTCCGGACTCGAAAAAAGATGGCTGCTATCAGTTCAGTCTAAGTTTTCCTGGCGCCTATCAAGATAGCATGCCGGGTGCTCAAATCAAACAAATCGCCCAGGTTGTCGCACGGCCAGCGGCATTCGATGCTTCAGCGATTCATGTTTCCAGCGACTGTGCCGCGGACAGCGTATTGCGAAGCAGCATGGCAATTGTGAGCGGCCCGACGCCGCCGGGCACGGGTGTAATCGCGCTAGCGACGGCCGCGACCGCTTCATAATCTACGTCACCTACCACTCCAGCGTCGGTGCGATTGATGCCGACGTCCACCACCACGGACCCCGACTTTACCATGGCAGCCGTCACGAATTTGGCTCGGCCAATCGCAACAATCAAGATATCCGCCTGCCGAGTAATCGAGGGCAGGTCTCGGGATCGACTGTGGCACAGGGTAACAGTCGCATCTCCTCCCGCACCGTGCTGAGATAACATGATCGACAACGGTCGACCGACGATTTCGCTCCGCCCCAAGATCACCACGTGCCGCCCAGCGATCTCGATGTCACTACGTACAAGCAATTGTTGTACTCCCTGAGGGGTACACGGCAAAAATCGCGGTCGCCCCTGCACCAGGCGGCCTACGTTCTCTGGATGAAACGCATCGACATCCTTATTAGGGCTTACTGCGGAGAGCACGCGGTTCTTGTCGATCTGTGGCGGCAACGGTAACTGCACCAGAATGCCGTGCACTTCAGCATCCTTATTTAACTTTGCGATGAGCTTTAATAAGTCGTCCGACGACGCATCGCTGCTGAGGCAATGCAATTGACTCTCGATGCCCACTCCCTCGCAGGCGCGTCGCTTGTTCCGCACGTAAACCTCGCTGGCTGGGTTGTCACCCACCAGAACCGCTGCTAAGCACGGTACCACGCCATTGTTCTGAATGAACTCAACCACCTCCTCCGTCAGCTCCGATCGAAGCTGTTGTGCCAACTGTTTGCCGTTAAGGATGGTGGCAGGCATGAGGACGACGAGGGTGGATAGTCAAAATTGAGGAGCAACAAGGAATTGAGCTACAGCAGCTACTGGGACTGCGATTCTATCCCGATTTTTCATCAGGCGTCAGCCCATTGCTCCAAGGAGGTTCCAACCAAAAGCTTCGCTGAACCAAGCAACACCGTACAGTGCGAGAGACGCATAACCTGCCGCCATGAGATCGTCCGCCATGACGCCCAATCCATCGGGAAGCCGTTCGAGCTGCGCGGCTGGCGGCGGTTTGGTGATATCGAACAGCCGATGCAGAAGAAATCCGGCCAGGGCGATTCGCCAATTGGTAAGCGGCACCAGCAGAAATACTACAGGCACCGTAATAATTTCGTCCCAAACGATGGCTTGATTATCTTTCGAGCCGCCCAACGACCGCCCAGCGGACGTCGTCAAGGGAACGCCGACCGCAAACAGCAAAGCGATTGCCAAAACCTGCCACCCAATTCCCGGCAACCAACTGATCGCCCAAGCGAGCGGCACGCCCTCCACGACGCCCCCATGGTCCCTGGTGCAGCCGTTACAAGGCCTAAGCCCAATCCTGTCGCCAATAAGACTGCAGGTGTCCTCACATTGCGAGGGGATTCCGTTGAAGGTTTTTGCTCCATCCGCGCCACTCCTTTCAGCAATAACCAATCGATCCTCGATAAACCGCGACAGGGGTAGTATCTATCGGCTTCTCCGCCGGTTCGGCTGGCTAACGACTTGCCTCCATGCTTCAAGTGCGGGTTCCTTTGTGGGCTACCAACCTTGGCCACGCCGGTGGTTTCAAGGTATCATTCGGAAAGTAGTGGTTTAAGATGGATAATGTTTAGCGATTTGGTAAAGATCACAATGCCCGACTCGTCTCAAAACGGAGCGCCTGAGAAACTTAGCCCGGTGGAAATTGCCAAGGCAAAAAGCAATTATCTTCGCGGAACAATTCCGGAAGAACTGGCCGACGGTAATGACTTCGTGGGAAAGGACAGCGTCCAACTTCTCAAGCATCACGGCACGTACCAGCAAGACGACCGCGAGCGACGAGCCGAGGCTCGCGTCGACGGCTCCGCTAAGGCCAAGTTCTACAGCTTCATGGTCCGCACCGCCATTCCCGGTGGAAGAATTACCAGCGATCAACTGTTGGCCGAGCTCGACCTGTGCGATGAAATCGGCAACACCACGCTCCGCATTACCACCCGGCAAGGCCTGCAGCTTCACGGCGTTCTGAAGTCGAGCCTCCAGCACGCGATTCGCCGCATCAATGAAGTTCAGCTCTCGACGCTGGCGGCCTGCGGCGACGTCAAGCGCAACGTCATGTGCTCGCCCTGCCCCTACAACGGCGACCCCGTACACGAGCAGATGTACGAGTTGGCGGGCGAACTGGTGAAACAGCTTAACCCGCGCACGCGTGCCTATCACCAAATTTGGCTAAGCGACGGCGAGACGGGGGAGAGCATCGACGTGGGACCCGTCGGCACACCACCCGCGCACCCGGCAGGCCATTCGATGCCGGGCGACGATCCGGTGGAGCCAATTTACGGCAAAACCTATTTGCCGCGAAAGTTTAAGTTTGCGATTGGCCTTCCGGGTGATAATAGCGTCGATGTATATGCCAACGATGTTGGTTTGCTCGCGGTTTGCGAGCATTGGAGTGTTGTCGGTTACAACGTGCTGGTGGGCGGTGGCTTCGGTGTGACACCTAGCGCGAAAAAAACGTTTCCGGCGGTCGCACTGCCGATGTGCTACATCGATGCGGCGCGAGTCGTCGATTTGTGCATCGCGATTGTGAAAGTGCAGCGCGATTTCGGCAACCGGGCCGATCGGAAGATTGCCCGCATGAAATACCTGATTCACAACTGGGGCCTCGACCGATTCCGTAGCAAAGTCGAGGAATACTTTGGCGACTCGCTCGAACCCGTGCGGCCCTTCGGCGTTCACGGCTTCAACGACGGCATGGGCTGGCACGAACAGGGCGACGGAAAGTGGTTCTACGGTCTGAATATCGAGAACGGCCGCATTAAAGACACCGAAACGATGCGGCTCAAAACTGCGCTCCGCGAAATCTGCACTTCGTTTCGCGTACCGTTGCGGCTTACACCGCACCAAAGCATCATCTTTTGCGATATCGCGCCGGAGGACCGTTCGCGGCTCGAAGAAATCTTGCGTCGACACAGCGTGCCGCTTACTGAGGACTACACGATCGTGCGCCGTTGGTCGATGGCCTGCCCCGCCATGCCAACTTGCGGCCTGGCAATCACGGAAAGCGAACGCATTATGCCGGAGATCATCGACCAACTCGAAGCCGAGGTCCAAAAACTCGGCCTCGAAAACGAGGTCTTCACCACGCGGATGACTGGCTGCCCGAACGGATGCGCACGGCCCTATAATTCTGATATCGGCCTGGTTGGCAAAACCAAGGACAAGTACACGATCTTTCTCGGCGGCCGTGTGCTCGGAGACCGGCTCAACTTCATCTACAAAGACCTCGTGCCGACGAACGAAGTCGTTCCCACGCTCGCGGCGGTGCTTCGCTGCTACAAAGACGCCCGCCAGGAAGGTGAGTCGTTTGGCGACTTCTGCCATCGCTTAGGGAAGGATGCACTCCTGGCTCATTGCGATGAAGTCGCGGCGTAACCCGTGGTGTCAAGCACCCGACATACGACCGGTCAAATGCCTGACTTGCAACCTGCAATTCCGCGTTACCAACCTCATCTCCGACACTTCGTTGGCGTGCTGTACAATGGATTGTAACGGGGAACCGTTTCTCATAGTCGTGCCTGCCGACCAGTTTTTTCATGAAGCTTGTTGCCTCTCAACCAGCGATCGCAGCATTGACTCTCATGCTCGCGATCTGCCTTTCGACGACGCTGGTTGCCCAGGCGGCACGGGCCAAAGTTTCACGCGACGCGTCGTCGGAAGAAAGTAAATTAGAGCACCTCGAGTTCATTCAAAACGGTCAACAGCGTTCGGCCGACGGGCGAATCGTCATCGAAGCGGCCGATGGCGGAATCCTGCTGCAAACCAGCGACGGTGTGTTGTGGCCGATTGAACGCTCCAACATCCAACTGCGGAAAAAGCTTGACAAACCGTTCAAGCCGCTCACACCTGCGGAGCTTGCCGAGCGCCTACGCTCCGAAATGCCGGCCGGTTTTCGCAACTACACGACGCCGCATTACGTGGTCGTTTACGATACGTCGCGCACCTACGCTCAGTGGACGAGTTCGCTTCTCGAACGGTTGCATAAAGCGTTCACAAATTATTGGGAAGGGCAGGGCATCGAGCTGCATGAACCAGAATTCCCATTGCCGGTGCTTGTATTCGCCAGCCGACAGGAGTACGACCAAGCGAGCCGCGACGACCTACCCGGCGGCACCGGCAACATCATCGGCTTCTATAGCCTGAGGTCGAACCGCGTGAATATGTTCGATCTCACAGGCGTTGAAGCCGTCCGCGGTGGCGGCCGCAGCTCGTTACGCGAGATCAACCAAATGCTCTCGCAACCTGCTGCCGTGCCGCTGGTGGCCACCATCGTGCACGAAGCGACGCACCAAATCGCTTTCAACTGCGGCCTGCAACAACGGTACGCCGATATCCCGTTATGGTTGTGCGAAGGCATGGCCGTGTACTTCGAGGCGCCCGATCTCACGAGCACCCGCGGCTGGCGCGGCATCGGTCGTGTGAACTATCCGCGGCTCCAAACGTTCCGCAAGGATCTTTCGAACTGGCACGAGGGGTCGCTCGAAGAACTGCTCCGCGACTGTCACCGGTTCCGCAACCCACGGACTGCCATCGAGGCCTATGCCGACGCCTGGGCCCTTAACTACTACCTCATCAAGTACCAGCCAAAAGAGTACGCTAAATATCTTAAAGTGCTGGCCGAAAAGCGGCCCCTTATTGACGATACGCCCGAAGCGCGCCTTGCCGAATTCCGCGAGCACTTTGGCAATCTTGGCAGGCTAGAACAAGAGTTTTTGAGACAGATGTCGCGGGTAAAGTGAGGCTCGCAGTGATTTGCCGCACTGCCGGCCACCGGCAGGTACAGGAAACCCTTGTTTCGGCGAGTCTTTTTTACAAGAGCGGGCGACCGGACTCGAACCGGCGACATCCAGCTTGGGAAAAGGCCGAACAACAAGGTGAAAAACGACATTTCCCTTACATGTGCAGCATTATATGCGGGGCGTACTCCATTGCAAATGCGCGCAAACACACGCATTCATGATCGAGAAAAAGCGGTATTTTGAAGAGTAGCGCGCTCTCGATTCGGTAATTACCGTTTTAGTTTTTGGCATAATTGGTCCGGCCTCCTCGCCTGCAACATTCGGTCGCAGCGTCAGCAAGAGGGTGCGATATCTTCTCGACTGGCGCGGGTGCTCCGGCGACATCCTTAAGCCGGACGAAGATGATGGCGGCCGTCGTCTATGCTGGGCGAGCGACGTCGCGCCTCGCACCGATCACCGGGATATGCCCGAGCAGGTCAAGCGGCCATTGACCCCTCCTGAGCGCGACCTAGATTGCCACTCTTCATCTGCTGCACTCAGCATAGAATCGAGACCTGCCGACACGGACAAGAAGTCCTCCTGTGGGGCAAGGATGCCGGTTGGCTGAATCTGACCCCGCCATGAATCGTTGCAGCATTCCGCATTGGAAAAGCGATGCTGCCGGTTCAGCCACACACTTCCATGAGCCCGGTAGTTGCTGCCCGCATCGGCACCGGCAAATGGCCAGCAACACGAGGGTCAGCCCATACGCTACCAGCTAGGTAATCAATGGGCACTTCAGGCGGCCCAAAGTCCAGGGCAAACGCATCAAAATGAACTTGATGAGGTAGGCTGCGACGTCAGCCAGATTACCAACTTTTTCTTGACGCCTTCATGGCGGTTTTGCTATGCGAGTCGCAATCAAGCGTCAGGCGACAGAATTCTGGTTTTACGTCAAGCCAAACGGGGCAATCTTACCATCAATGCAGTTTCCCCAATCCAATCCAGTTTGATGCGTTTGCCCTGGCCCAAAGTCTAGCTCATAGCCTGTCTGGCTAACTGCTTGCTTAATAACTGGATCGACGTGCGCGTCGCCGACAACCTCATTCACGGCAGCTTGCACCAGCTTGTACTTATCGGCCGAAACCCGCAGCGGCGCCTGCGGATCATACGCAGGGTGTCGCAAGTACGAAGCCCTTGCGCTGGCATTAGGCACGAATTTCGGGTAAGCATTTGCTCCGCCTGGATACACAGGCAACTCACGCTCATAATTTTTGAGTTCGACCGGCGGTACGTTGATCAGCGAGTCATCCAGGGCAAGCGCATGAGTCTGACAAGGTTGAATTATTTGCGGTCGGGTTGCCTGAGTGAAGGCTAGCACCGAAAGATTTCCGTGGATGGAATTGGTTTCTTTCACGGAGGTATTGAGCGATGGCAAAACGTGTGCAGCCGATGGCGGAGTGTTTTTCAGAGATTGATGACCCACGGAGCGAGCAGGCACGACTTCACGACTTGACAGATATCCTCTGCCTGGCGGTGCTGGCGGTCATTGCAGGCGCCGAAGGCTGGGAGGACATCGAAGAGTTCGGTAAGCAGAAGCAGGCGTGGCTGAAGCAGTTTTTGCGACTTCCCAACGGCGTTCCGTCACACGACACGATCAGCCGGGTGTTTCGGCAAATCAAGCCTCACGTGTTTCAAGAGGGGTTTATGCGCTGGATTGAATCGTTGCACAAAGAACTCGGCCTCAAGCTGGTGGCGATTGACGGCAAGACGCTGCGTCGCAGCCATGATCGGCAAACGATGAAGTCGGCGTTGCATTCGGTCTGCGCGTGGAGCGTTGAGAACCACGTGATGCTGGGCCAACAAGCGTGCGAGGAAAAATCGAATGAGATCACGGCGATCCCCGAATTGTTAAAGCTCCTGGAACTCCAAGCGCGATTGTGACCATCGACGCGATGGGGTGTCAAAAGGAGATTGCCAGGGAGATTGTCGAGGGCCGGGGCGACTATGTGCTGGCGGTGAAAGAAAACCAGCCGAAGCTCCACGCGGCAATTGCCGAGCACTTCGATCACCGGCACGAGACGGAGTTTTCTGGGAGCGACTGCCGCCGCCGAACAACAACAGAGAAAGGGCATGGTCGCGTCGAGCAACGCTACTACTACCATGCGCCGCTCGCCGATTCGTTGCAGCCCTTTGTGAAACAATGGCAGGGACTCGCGACGATCGGCCAGGCGATCTCGATTACATGGCGAGACGGCAAGGAAGTTTCCGACGTGCGGTACTACATCAGCAGCCTCTCGCTGGGCGTGAAGCGGTTCGCTCAAGCGGTGCGGGGCCACTGGGGTATTGAAAACTCATTGCATTGGGTGCTGGATGTTACCATGCACGAAGACCAGAGCCGCATCCGCAAGGATCACGGACCGGAAAACTTCGCCCTGCTCAGACGCCTCGCCGTGAGCCTTGTCAAACAAGACACCTCGCCTGGAAGTATCCGCAAAAAACGAAAACGTGCCGCCTGGAACAACAACGCCCTCGCAAAGATCGCCAAGCTAACAACTTAACGTGCGGTTGCCCTGCCACAAGCTCGCGAGCGCCATGGAAGCCGTAGACGGGTATCTGGCAAACTGTCTAAATAGGCAAGATATGCCATCGGCTGGGGCTGAGCAAAATTGGGTCTGGCCTAACCTCAAGGCGGCCGGAATGGATTACTCGCCCACTTTGCACGGGCTTGGAGCAGTGACTGGATACCTGCCTGGAGGCGCTCTTTCGTGGCATATTCCGGGTGTTCCAAGACACCTTCAAGGCATACTCGGAGGCGGGCTCTTAGGAGCTGCCTTGGGCTATGGTGCGGGCAAACTCGGTTCTGGACTGCTACCTAAAAAATGGGACAAGACCAAACTGCCTAGGACGCTGACCGTGCTGGTGCGCTGGCAGGTGCCTCCCCCGGCATAGGGGTTTTGCTCTCAAATCTGGGGAAAGGCGCGCCGCTGGGGGATGACTCGCCAGGGCAACCGCACGTTAAGTTGTTAGCTTGGCGATCTTTGCGAGGGCGTTGTTGTTCCAGGCGGCACGTTTTCGTTTTTTGCGGATACTTCCAGGCGAGGTGTCTTGTTTGACAAGGCTCACGGCGAGGCGTCTGAGCAGGGCGAAGTTTTCCGGTCCGTGATCCTTGCGGATGCGGCTCTGGTCTTCGTGCATGGTAACATCCAGCACCCAATGCAATGAGTTTTCAATACCCCAGTGGCCCCGCACCGCTTGAGCGAACCGCTTCACGCCCAGCGAGAGGCTGCTGATGTAGTACCGCACGTCGGAAACTTCCTTGCCGTCTCGCCATGTAATCGAGATCGCCTGGCCGATCGTCGCGAGTCCCTGCCATTGTTTCACAAAGGGCTGCAACGAATCGGCGAGCGGCGCATGGTAGTAGTAGCGTTGCTCGACGCGACCATGCCCTTTCTCTGTTGTTGTTCGGCGGCGGCAGTCGCTCCCAGAAAACTCCGTCTCGTGCCGGTGATCGAAGTGCTCGGCAATTGCCGCGTGGAGCTTCGGCTGGTTTTCTTTCACCGCCAGCACATAGTCGCCCCGGCCCTCGACAATCTCCCTGGCAATCTCCTTTTGACACCCCATCGCGTCGATGGTCACAATCGCGCCTTGGAGTTCCAGGAGCTTTAACAATTCGGGGATCGCCGTGATCTCATTCGATTTTTCCTCGCACGCTTGTTGGCCCAGCATCACGTGGTTCTCAACGCTCCACGCGCAGACCGAATGCAACGCCGACTTCATCGTTTGCCGATCATGGCTGCGACGCAGCGTCTTGCCGTCAATCGCCACCAGCTTGAGGCCGAGTTCTTTGTGCAACGATTCAATCCAGCGCATAAACCCCTCTTGAAACACGTGAGGCTTGATTTGCCGAAACACCCGGCTGATCGTGTCGTGTGACGGAACGCCGTTGGGAAGTCGCAAAAACTGCTTCAGCCACGCCTGCTTCTGCTTACCGAACTCTTCGATGTCCTCCCAGCCTTCGGCGCCTGCAATGACCGCCAGCACCGCCAGGCAGAGGATATCTGTCAAGTCGTGAAGTCGTGCCTGCTCGCTCCGTGGGTCATCAATCTCTGAAAAACACTCCGCCATCGGCTGCACACGTTTTGCCATCGCTCAATACCTCCGTGAAAGAAACCAATTCCATCCACGGAAATCTTTCGGTGCTAGCCTTCACTCAGGCAACCCGACCGCAAATAATTCAACCTTGTCAGACTCATGCGCTTGCCCTGGAGCTTGTGGTGGTCAGGCTATTAGGCTCTGCGGACCATGATCAACCACGTCTCGTGAGGGTGTTCGGAGCCGATCGGGAACCATGTGTGGAACCAGGTTGCGCAGGGCAATTGGAGACCTGCGCCAGCCATGTTTGGTGACGGTTGTGTCGGTCCGGAAACCGCATCCCGGACTAGGTTTCGAGCTGGGATCTACCACCGTCCCAACCATGCTCGGGACCCCCCTTCTGCAACTGAAATCTGGGTGCCATTGAGCGCCAGCAGATAACACCGGCGATGGTGTTATTTAGAAAAAAAAGTGTGGCCAGTTTGTGAGATGTTGTTCTGCCTGTGTGAGCCCCATGACTGGGTCCGCCATCGGGAACCAGCCACAGCCTCGCCGGGGCCCGGCAGGTATTGCTTCGGCATCAGTTTGCGCAGCTCTTCGGCAAGCTTTCGCTGACGTTCCAAAATCCGCGTTACCCGTTTCAGCATTGTTCTTGGTCGGCCGGCCATCGTAATTGCTCCCGATTGGGATACGTATACAACCTCTACACATTTGACGCTTACATGCTGCCACGTCTTGTGCCTTGCAGTCTTTTGCAGATGTTCTATCTTTTTCACCGCGCAAATGAAATTTGACTGAAAATCGAATGCATCGATCTTTAAGACGCGTCAACGGTCGATCAGTACGTAACTCACCGGTGATTACGACTGAAGCAGCTGAGTTGCTTGCGGACTCCCAGTGAGAGAGGCATAATTAGTCGTCCCTGAACAATTCTTTTATCGCTAAGAATAGCGGGTGCATTACGCATTCGATGGCGCTAAAATTTGCCAAGTTTTGGTTCCCACGGTCCCGAAAGCTGGCAAAAAATGCAATTCAAAGCCCGCCCTCCGCAGTGTGAATTGTTTGGCGCCCGATTGAGCGAACTCTTGAACCCCGAGCACCCGCTGGTCGTGCTGGCCGAGCGGATCGACTGGTCCGAGTTCGACGCGGCCATCGACGCCTGCTACGCCGACGAGCTTGGCCGGCCGGGAGTCAACACCCGGCTGATGGTCGGCCTGTTGTACCTGAAGCACGCCTTTGACGAGAGCGACGAGTCGGTCGTGGCCCGTTGGGTGGAGAACCCGTACTGGCAGTTCTTCTGCGGCCTCTGCTACATGCAGCACGAATTGCCGATCGATCCTTCGAGCTTGAGCCGCTGGCGGAAGCGGGTCGGCGCCGAGCGGCTGGAGAAGTTATTGGAGGCGACGATCCACACCGCGCTGGCCATGAAAGCGGTCAGGCCCCGAGAGTTTCAGAAGGTGAACGTCGACACGACGGTCCAGGAAAAGGCGATCGCCTTTCCGACCGATGCCCGACTGTATCACAAGATGCGGCTGGCGCTAGTCCGCCGGGCCGCTTCGCTGGGCATCTCACTTCGCCAGAACTATCGTTTCAAGGGCCAGAAGCTGCTGGCCAGGCAGGGCCGCTACGCCGCAGCGCGGCAGATGAAGCGGGCCGCCAAGATGACCCGCCAGTTGAAGACGATCCTGGGCCGCGTGCTGCGGGACATCCAGCGCAAAGCGCCTGCCATTCAAGGCCGAATCGCTGATGAGCGGCTCGGCGAGCTGGTCGCCTTGGCAGAGCGCTTGCTCGCTCAAACACGCAGCAGCAAAAACAAAGTCTACAGCGTGCATGCCCCCGAGGTGGAATGCATCGCTAAAGGCAAAGCGCATCAGCGCTACGAGTTCGGCTGCAAGGCGAGTGTGGCGGCCACGAGCAAAAATAATTGGATCGTCGGCACACGCGCTGCACGGCAACCCCTATGATGGGCACACCCTCAGTGGCGCGATCCAGCAGGTTGAACGATTAACCGGCCACACACCGGCTGACGTGATGGTGGACCAAGGTTATCGAGGACACGGTTACGAAGGCTCGGCCAGCATCCACGTGGTCCGCTCGATTCCCAAGCGAGCGACGCGAGCATTACGTCGCATGCTCAAACGGCGGGCGGCCATCGAGCCCACGATCGGTCACCTGAAAAGCGACAACCGCCTGGACCGCAACTATCTGACCGGCACTGAAGGCGACAAAATCAACGCCCTGCTAAGCGCTGCCGGGTACAACCTCCGCAAACTGTTGCGATGGATTGTTTTGGCGCCAATTTTCTGGCTCTGGCAGCGGCTCGCGGCCAAGTTGGCCGCCATCGTCGCTCCCCGCCGAGCATCGCACCTGCCGATGCCCGCTTGCTTCGCCCCAGCTCGCACCTGAAAATCAAGCCGACTCAGCCAGCTAACCGTTTTTCAGAGACGACTACCTAGCCCGACCAATGAGCGAATTCCGGAGCGGCGATGTTCTCGGCATTACTCACGTCGTTGCCAACAAATGGCTCCGATTGCTTGTGCATGATCGCGTATTAGAACTGGCGACGCCGGGCAAGCGCCACCGCGCGAGTGAGTACCGCTACCTGGGAGACTAACGCCATGTACCCGACCGATCAGAACGCCGAGCTATACGACCTCGACTTGCCCCCCAAACCCGAGCCACGATCGGCACCCGACGAAGAAGCGCTGGCCGAGTTCAATAGGGCATTAAAGGACGCGATCGACGCGGTGGTCGCAACCGTTTTGAGGCTCGCGGATCCTTCGCTTTGAAAAGGAGCGGTCGAAAAGATAAACCTAAGTTGAGAATACTTGACGAAGCATCAACTACGCTTTAGAATGCGGCAATGGCAACCAAACTATTAAGCGAACAGTTGCGGGAAGCCATCAAGCGATGCGGCAAAACTCGCTACCAAATAAGCAAGGAAACCGGCATTGAGCAAGCCGTACTGAGCCGATTCGTCCATCGGCAGGCTGGCATGAGTTGGGACAGTATTGACAAACTGTGCGAGTGCATCGGCGCTCGCCTGATGCTGGACGCCCCAACGACGAAGCAAACGAAGCGGAAGGCCAAGAAGTAAACGAGTAGATAGGTGCAAGAATGGCAAGCATTGTACGCGACCCGAACGGCCGGAAACGGATTCTGTATTTCAACGCCGATGGTGAACGCAAGCCGTTGCGACTCGGCATCGCAACAATGAGCTACGCGCAGCAAAGTGGCGACGAATGTTGATTTGCTTGTCGCGGCGAAGCGGAACTGCATACGCCAGAGCCGGCCGTCATTGATTGGCTGGCGACGATTGGCGACGATTTGCACAAGAAGCTCGCGGAGCATGGCATAGTGGCACCGCGGGCAAAGGCGGCAGGAAATACGCTGGCGGCGTTCCTGGATAGCTACATTGCCAAACGCGCCGACGTGAAAGGAAGCACAGCCATTGTCTACGGGCATACTCGCCGCTGTCTGCTCGAATACTTTGGATCCGATAAACCGCTGGCGGATATCACACCGGCCGAAGCAGACGATTGGCGTCGATGGCTGGGGCTCGCGAAGAACGAGGCCAATCCGAAGGCTGGCGGTCAGGGGTTAAGCGATAACACGGTTCGCCGCCGTTGCGGGATTGCCAGGCAGTTCTTCCGCGATGCGGAGCGGCGTCGGCTGATTGCGGAAAGCCCCTTCGCCGAAATGAAGGGCGTGGTCGTCCGCTCGAATCGTTCGCGGGATTACTTTGTGAGCCGTGCCGACGCGGCGGCAGTGCTGGAAGCCTGCCCCGACTCGCAATGGAAGCTGCTATTTGCGCTGAGCCGCTACGGCGGCTTAAGGTGCCCCTCGGAGCACCTGGCCCTACTCTGGGGCGACGTCGATTTCGACGCCGGCAAAATCACTGTACGTTCGCCTAAGACCGAGCACCACGAGGGGAAAGGCATCCGCGTGATGCCGCTCTTTCCTGAGTTGCGGCCGTACCTGGAAACTGTGCGTGATGAATTCCTTGAGGATTTCGACCCAAAGGAGAAGCGGCTGAGCGAGCAGCCGGTCATCACGCGTTATCGAGAAAGTAACATTAATCTGCGGACACAGCTTTGCAAAATCATTCGCCGTGCCGGCCTGAAGCCGTGGCCAAAGCTTTTTCAGAATCTCCGGGCAACGCGAGCCACAGAGTTGGCCGATCAGTTCCCAACGCATGTGGCGGCTGACTGGCTTGGGCACAGCACAATGATCGCCGACAAGCACTATCGACAAACGACAGCGGACCACTTCGCTCGCGGCACTGCACCCTGCGCTGCAGTCACCTGCGGAAACGGACGGATCGAACGGCAACGAGCGGAACGGCGAAAAGGAAAAGTTGCTTGACGTGCGAAAAACTCGCGTTTCGACGCCAGTGCAAGTGGGCGATGCAGGGCTCGAACCTGCGACCTTCTGGGTGTAAACCAGACGCTCTAACCAACTGAGCTAATCGCCCTGGATGTGGATAGTGGATAGTTGCCAGTAGCGGCAGCGTATTCTACAACATGCAACTAGCAACTAGCAACTAACAACTAACAACGAGCCGCGATGAAATCACAAATCATAAGAATAACAGACGCGGATAGTGGTTCCACAGCAGAATTGCTTGTCAGTCTAGGCTTCAACTGTTTTAGTTGGCAGCCAATGCTGAGCGACGGACCACGCGAGATGTTGTGGGCCATGGAAGGCTTCGCCGCCGGCGACCAGCGTCCGTCAAGCTGTGGCATTCCGCTGTTGTTTCCGTTTCCTGGCCGGATTGGCGGCGCGAAGTATCAGTTTGAAGGCCGCGAATATCTGTTGGAACCTGGCGACCCGTTCGGCAACGCGATTCACGGCTTTGTCCTCAATCGACCTTGGCGCGTCGTCGAAGAAGACAGCGCGCGGGTTATCGGTGAATTCCAGGCTTCCGTCGATGACCCGGAGATTCTCAAGCGCTGGCCGGCAGATTTCAAAGTCCGCGTGTCGTACGAAGTTCGCGGCCCGGAACTGGTGAGTGAAATTCAGTACCAGAATACGGGCGATGGCCCGCTGCCGTGCGGCTTTGCGACGCACGCTTATTTCCGATTGCCGCTTGCTGAAAACAGCCAGGTGGACGATACGATCGTGACCGTGCCGGCCGAAGCATGCTGGGAATTGGAGCAAATGATTCCCACGGGCCGCGTTCTGCAAGCGCCCGAATGCAAGCACTTGGTGCACGGACTGCGACTAGGTGACCAACAATTTGACACCGTCTTTACGAAGTTGCGGTCAGGTACGGATGGACAAATCTATACACGGCTAACCGATCCAAACAGCGGCCGCATCCTGACACAGTCGTTTGATTCCGCTTTCACGCAGTGCGTGGTATACACGCCGACCCACCGCGAGGCAATTTGCATGGAGCCGTACACGTGCGTGCCAGACGCAATTCGCCTAACGGCCGAGGGCGATGCAACCGGCCTGCAAATCTTGCAGCCGGGCGAAGATTTTCAAACGGCCATTCGCATGCAGGTAACCTAGAAAAAACGCCACGAGGCTGGTTGCCAACGCAACCCGGCCTCGTGGAATGATCGTGATGTTCGCTGCACTTACTCTTTCTCTTTCTCTTTCTCTTTATCCGCCGACTCCTTTGGCTCCTTCTTAAGATCCTCGAGCTCGCCAGCCGGATACTTACCTTCTTTCAATCGATCGAGGTACGTCGGGCTCTTGTCGTCCTTGGGGTCGATGTGCATCTCTAGCACTTTCTTGATCGACGCGGAGATCTTTTCCACGTTCTTCGCATCTTTCTTCTTGTCGAGCAGTTTGGACAATTCCTGACCGAACGCGTTGCGGTTCTTGCGATGTTTGCCCTGATGACAGATCAAGCACTTATTTGGCGACTTGCTGGCTTCCTCTGCGAATTCCTTGTGCGGGTTGTTGTCCAGGTAATCCTTCTTGAACACCTTCTCGAATGCTGGAATAGCGACTGCCGTCTGCGCCGCGGTAGCGACCGTGAGGAACGGAACGGCGATCAAAAAATAGCGGTAGCGCATTGTCGAACCTCTGGGTGGATGATGCAGGTGGAAAGTTTGGGGTGGGGGTTAGCGTTTGGGCCGCAACTTTCCAGCGGCTGCAAACGGGTTGGCGGCCCGAATCAAGTCAGGCTCTTCCATAACAAATAAGCATGAAACGAGCAGCATGTCAAGCAACTCCCCCGATTGATAGTGTTCTAATTGGCGGCGCAGCAACCTTGTAGCACGAACTTCCAGTCCGAACGGCGCCGAATTAGGACACCACCCACGGATTAGGCGTTTCCACTCGCGCCATTGGCCCCGGCATGGCTATGGCTCCGCATCCGCATGCATCCACTTGGTTAAAAGCGGCGAAACTAATAAACAAACGAATGCTGCAACAAATGCCACGATCGCGATGTTGCCGAATAAGTCACCGAATTTGTGAATGGAATTTTGTGGCAGGGGGATAACCTGTGGTCCATTGCCGCCTTCGCCGCCCACGCTCGTGTATTTAGCAATCACCGATGCTAGTGCATTGGCAACTCCCATTCCGACCCACCACGCTCCCATCACCGTACTTACGAGCCGTTTAGGCGATAAATTAGAAACCATGGAAAGTCCGATGGGTGAGGTACACAACTCACCCGTGGTGTGCAAAAGGATAGCGAGTAACAACCACGGCAGAGCGATCATGCCACGAGCATCCGATGCATATTTGGTCGCGTACCACATCACACCGAATCCGAGCCCAAGCTGCAGTAAGGCTAGCGAAAACTTAATTGGAACGCTCGGCTCCAGCCCTCTTGCGGACAGAAACGACCATAGCGCTGTGAAGACTAGCCCAAACAGCATGATGTAAATGGGATTCGCGGCTTGTAGCTCAGGCGTCGCGATTTCGCTGCCGCCGATTCCCATACCAACGTTGTCGGGGGCCACTTTCCAATTCAGCGTTTGCAGGGACGGTGGTGCCTTCTCGAAACCGGCTGCTTCGCGGAGTGAATCAAGGCCCGTTAGCATCAGCGTGTTGCTTTTCGTCGTACGTTGAATGAATTCTTCAAGTGCCTTAGGCCCCAATTTCTTTTCGGAGGGCTTGCAGTCGTTAATCAGCCGCATTGCCTCCGCGATTTTGGCAGCCATATTCAGGTCGTCGTTCTGTCGCCCGATTTGCTCCTGTGTGATGGCGGGTACCTCGGCCAGTTCGTCGTTTTTGGGGCTCTCCAAAACGCGAAACTGAATCTGCATACCAACTTGTGATTCCGTGACACTTTTACTTTCTAATACGCGATCGACATTTCGGTCCTCGAAGTTCGTCATTGAGCTTCCGGCTTGCTCGAAGCTCGCCCAAAAGATGATCGAAAAGAACGCCAGAATGATAATGACCAACATTCGCTCTCGCTCGATTCTTGAACGTTGGGCCGCGTCGTAGAGCAAGTAGACCAGGGCAACTCCGCCGGAGCCATAAAGGAGGTATTGCGCAATTGTGTTGTACTGCAACAACAAGGCGAAAAGCGGAACAACCAACAGCGCACAGCCGTACGTAAGGAAATCAAGTCGAAACGGACCGATCGATCGTCGCAAATAACTCGGATCTGGCGGCGCACCCGCGCTTGCCGGCAAGCCACCCCGGCCAAGCGCCATGAACGCAATGATTCCAGCCGTGGCCAATGCTAATGCAGAAAAAGCGTTGACGGCCAATTCGTAGATGCTGTTCTGCATAAACAGCATGCTGATGGCGGTCAGCAATGCACCTCCTAAAATAAGCACCTGGGTTATCCGGATGGGCGCTACAAATACTGCAAGACCCACCAACATTCCGATCGTTGCTAATCCAAACCCGTTGTGCCAATCAGTTTTGGCGGCAACGTATCCGCAGATTAGCGGCGCAATCGCGGCGCCCGAGTTGATCCCCATATAGAAGATCGTAAAACCACTATCTTTACGAGGACTGCCCGCTGGATACAACGTTCCGACGGTCGTGGAGATGTTGGGTTTGAAGAAACCGTTTCCGGTAATCAATAGTCCAAGAGCCAGATAAAAGGCAGTTGTATTTTGCACGGTCATCATCAGGTGCCCAGCGGCCATTAAGAGGCCACCTAGCACCACCGCGCGGCGCGTACCAAGCAATCGGTCGGCCAGCATGCCGCCGACAAAACCCGTCACGTAAACCAATCCGCAATAGGCGCCATAAACACCATAGGACTTGCTGTCGCTGTACTGAAGAAACCCCTTGATCATGTAGAGGCTTAACAGCGCCCGCATGCCGTAGTAGGAGAACCGCTCCCACATTTCGGCAAAGAACAGCGTGAACAGGCCGACGGGGTGCCCGAACAGCGTTTCGTGCTGAACTGTTGATTCTTCTGCCATCGAAAGCCTCACGGATGGCAGAATAGTAACAGATTCTCGCGGGCAAGATCACCCGTGTTTGAACGGATGGCGCTGGGTACGAGCTTGGGGAGGGCGAGTGAGTGCCCCGCACGCCGGTAGAGTCAGCTCAGCGAGTCGAATTACCGCTGTCCGGCAGCAGAGACTGGTTGGTCGGCGATGTGGGTTCTGTTGGCGATTCAATGCGCAATGTTTGCGGATGCTGCAACTCCGGAAACACGGGCTCCTTTACTTCGCGATGCCACACCACCGCCAAGACCAACACAATCACAATCAAACAAACGAAAGGCACCAGCCACGGCACGTGGCGTTGCCACCAACTTGCCGGCGGCGACCAACTTCCCATGTACCCGGGCAGCGCCACCGGCGGCGGAGTGAGCCCCAGATCCTCGATGCAGCTCGTCAGCGCCGCCGACAGTTCGACCGGCGTCTGAAAGCGGTCTTCCGGCCGTTTGGCCAGCATGGTGGTCAGCACCGCGGCAATGACATCGGGCACATCCGGCCGCAGTTCACGCACGTCGGGCGGCGGATCGCTTTGATGCGCAAGCAGCTTCTGCAGCACGTTGCCTTCAAGAAACGGCGGACGACCCGTGAGCATAAAAAACAACGTGCAGCCGAGAGAGTAGATATCGCTCCGAATATCCGCAGCGCACGGATTGCGAGCCTGTTCAGGACTGATGTAATCAAACGTCCCCAACGTAACACCCGTCGCGGTCTTATCCTGCTCGGTTTTCTCGAGTTGTTCTAGCCGTGCAAGCCCCATGTCGACCAGCTTCGCCAAGCCATCCGGCGTAAGGATGATGTTGGATGGCTTGATGTCGCGATGCACCACTTCACGCTCCCAAGCGTGTGCGAGCGCCAGAAATCTGAAGCGTGATGTTCAGTGCATCGCCGATTTGCAGCGGACCGTTCGCGTAGATCAGATCGCGGACATTTGTGCCTTCGATATACTCGAAGACAATGTACGGTAAGCCTCGATCTTCTCCGACATAATGCGCGCGGGCGATATTCGGATGATCCAACCGCGCGGCAGACCGAGCTTCCGTCTGAAATCGCCGCTGGCTTTCACTGTCGTCGGCATGACGCAACGATAGGACCTTCACCGCGACGGTTCGATGCAGGTTCGTATCCCACGCGCGAAAAACGGCCCCCATCCCGCCTCCGCCTATAAACTTTTCCAGCAGCACATGGTCAAGCTGCTGTCCCTCCAGGGCCTGCCCCAACTGCCGCGGATCGAGCATTGCCGCGGCCGCCCCCATTTCGTGCGGCGGCGTTGTCGAAACTACCGTGATGTCGCTCTGTTGCACATCGGTCGCGGATGACGCGGGCTTCGAACCAGATTGCGACGATCCGTGAGAGCTCGGTTCAGGTGTAGACGTACCGTTGGCCATTGCAAATTTGCTAAAGAGGCAAGGAAGTCAGACAACGGACGAGCGAACGAAATCGCTGTCGCCATACTTCCATTTTAGGCAGGCCGCAGCGGTCGAAGATAGACTGCTAGCCCATGTGCTTCACCACCGCTTCGCCGAATTCGCTGCACTTCACTTCATGTGCCGCCGGCATCATGCGGGCGAAATCGTAGGTCACGGTCTTCGCCGCGATCGCGCCTTCCACGCCGCGGATGACGAGGTCGGCTGCCTCGTTCCATTTTATGTGCCGCAGCATCATCTCACCAGAAAGAATGAGGGATCCGGGATTCACTTTGTCCTGGCCCGCGTACTTGGGCGCCGTGCCGTGCGTGGCTTCGAAAATGGCATGGCCGGTAACGTAGTTGATGTTCGCCCCCGGCGCGATGCCGATGCCGCCTACGCAAGCCGCCAGCGCGTCGCTGATGTAGTCGCCGTTGAGATTCAGTGTGGCGACGACATCGTACTCTGCCGGTCGCGTGAGTATCTGCTGCAAGAACGCATCGGCGATTACATCTTTGATGATGAGGCCGGCGCCCGTCTTCCCTTCGGGAATCTTGCACCATGGACCACCTTCGATTTCTTGTGCTCCGTAGAACTCGCGTGCTACGCGATAGCCCCAGTCACGGAAAGCACCTTCCGTAAACTTCATGATGTTGCCTTTGTGCACCAACGTCACACTCTTGCGATTGTTCTGGATCGCATAACCAATCGCGCTGTGCACGAGCCGTTCGGTGCCGAGATAGCTGATCGGCTTGATGCCGATGCCCACCTCGACCGGCAAGTCGCGGTGCGGCGCCAATTGTTTCGAGTTGTTTCTGCCAGGCGGCATTCTTCTCCTTCGTGCCAAAACGGATCTTGTTGGCATCCTTGGCGAATTCATGCCCAAGAAAGTCCAAAATCTTTTGGCTTTCAGGTGTCCCCCCGGCGAACTCGATTCCGGCGTAGATGTCTTCCGTGTTTTCCCGGAAGATCACCATGTCCACGAGCTCGGGCTGCTTCACCGGACTGGGCACGCCCTGAAAATATCGCACGGGCCGCAAGCACACGAATAGGTCGAGCAGCTGCCGCAACGCCACGTTGAGCGAACGAATGCCGCCGCCCACAGGCGTCGTCAGCGGACCCTTGATGCCGACGTGAAACTCGCGGAACGCATCGAGCGTTTCATCCGGCAACCAATTGCCCGATTTGTCGAACGATTTCTGACCCGCGAACACTTCCCGCCACGCGATCTTCCGTTCGCCGCCGTAGGCCTTCGCCACCGCCGCATCGAATACCCGCTGGCTCGCACGCCAAATATCCGGCCCCGTGCCGTCGCCTTCGATAAACGGAAGGATCGGACGGTCCGGCACGACCAGGTTGCCGTTTTGTATCTGAATGGGGTCACCAGCGGTCGCTTCACTCATAACTACAACTCCTAAATCCAAAGCATCTCACGCCACTCGTTAAGGCGCAAAGACAGTTTATGGAAACCTTTGCGTTTTCGCGCCTTTGCGAGAGGCCTTCTCGCCGCCCGAATATAGCGGATCGAGCCGCTCGCGATCAAATTGGTTGCCCGCTGCATTCCCAGGCTCCATAATGCTGTTCGGAATCGCAGGTATCACACGATCCATGATTGACCTTGCATCCGAATGATAATCTTGGGAGTTTTCAAACATGAGCGGCTCACTCGATCGGCGTTCCTTCCTCCGAACTACCGTAGCGGCCGGTGCCGCCATCGGGCTGACATCGCTACCCGACTCGGCCGCAGTCGCCGCAGAGAAAAGTGATCCCTTGTTCAAGATCTCGTTGGCAGAATGGTCGTTTCACCGGGCGCTCTTTGGCAAGAAGATGGACAATCTCGACTTCCCACTGGTCGCCAAGCGCGACTTCGACATCGACTGCGTCGAGTATGTCAACCAATTCTTCATGGATAAGGCCCACGACACTTCCTACTTGAAAGAGCTCAAGAAACGGTGCGAGGACAACGGCGTTCGCAGCGGACTCATCATGTGCGACAACGAGGGCAACCTCGGCGATCCGGATGACGCCCAGCGCACCAAGGCGGTCGAGAATCACTACAAATGGGTCGAAGCCGCGAAGTTTCTGGGCTGTCACTCGATCCGCGTCAACGCCCGGTCCGTCGGCACGCCCGAGGAACAACATAAGCTCGCCGTCGACGGCCTACGCAGGCTCAGCGACTTCGGCGCCCAGCACGGCATGAATGTGATCGTTGAAAACCACGGCGGTATCTCCTCCAACGGCAAGTGGCTTGCGGGCGTCATTAAAGAAGTTAGGGACTCTGGCCTGAAGAACTGCGGCACGCTGCCCGACTTCGGCAACTTCCGCATTAGTCCCACCGAATCCTACGATCGCTACGAGGGCGTGGCCGAGATGATGCCTTTCGCCAAGGGTGTCAGCGCCAAAAGCCACGCTTTTGATAAAGACGGTAACGAAGCTGAGATCGACTACCATAAAATGATGAAGATCGTCCTCGACGCCGGCTACCACGGTTACGTCGGCATCGAATGGGAAGGAGAGAAGCCCGGCGAGATGGACGGCGTCAAATTGACCAAGCAGCTCCTCCTCCGCGTCCGCGATAATCTGGCGAAGATCTGACGACTTGGCCCCACCGGCCCCTCGTACGCTCTTCTCGTCATTCACTTGCGGTTTGACTCCGACGCGCCGCTAGTTCGCGTCGCCCTTTCGCTTATTTCCTGCAGTCCCCCAGCGATATTCGCGCTTTTCGACCGCTCCCCATCAGTTTCGGCCTAATCGGACACTGCCCCAAACGGGAAAAAGGTGGCTGCCTAAGAACTGTGCACCACCAGGCCGCCCGCTTCTTATGCATTCACTGCCTGCATATAGGCAGTCGCTAGCTGCTAGCGTAAGTGCAAGCACTGCAACGACATCCATGATTGCACTTGCCGCGTTCCGAAAATGCCACTAAATAACGACCCCGATTCGCGGGCCAACCGGTCCGCTGCCATTCCGCACGACCTGGAAGGAGACATTCGCCGTGCTAACCCAATCGACGGAGAAGTACCAACAAATCCTGCAAACCGCCCGCCAGCTCTATGACTCGGAGCCGGACTGGGTCACGTTCTTTCGCGAGATCCTCGGCGTCGACGGCATCATCCGCCGGCATTTCACGCGGCTGGAGGACCTGTCGGCCTTCGAAAAAAGCCCCGAGTTCGAGCAAATCCAGAAGTGGCTGGTCAAGCTCCGAGAGCAGAAAAGTTCCACCGACACCGAGAGCGAGCCGACCCGCGTCATCACGGTTCGGCTGCCCAAGAGCATGCACGAGTACTTGCGAACCGAGGCCCATGACCTCCGGACCAGCATGAACAAGCTCTGCATCTCGAAGTTGCTGCAGGTGATCGAGCAGGACCTGATTCCGACCGAGCGCAGCAGTGCTCCGCCCAGCCGGATCAACAAGCCAGCTCCGCAGCCGATGACCACCAGCATTAACAGCGGCCAGCCCTCGATTGGCAACAGCCAACCGATGTTCCGCTCGGCCTCGGGCTTTTAGTCAGCCGCGCATTCGAGAGCAAGACATTCGTCAATGAAAACGCCCCGGCATAAAGCCGGGGCGTTTTGTTTTGAAGGCAAGACGTATTAGCAATTGCCGAAGCCACGCTGCGCAGCTAGGGCCAGCCCCAGAATGCAGATAATGGCTAGCGCGGCCGATGCCGGCTCAGGAACGGACGCGTTCGCATGAACAACCGAACCACTTCCGGCGGTTTGGCCGAAGTGGGCGCGCCACTGGTCGTACTGGCCCTGGCCGATGGCGCCGCCGATCGGGTCGTTGGCGAGCAGGTTGGTCGTGCCTTCGTTTTTGCGGAACAGGACGTAATCGGCGGCGTTGACGAGGCCGTCGTTGTTGTAGTCGCCGGGGATTCCGGCGGGGACGACTTGCAGCTCACCGAGCGTGTAGAGCGACGCGGTGTCCCAAAGAAGGTCCACACCCAACGCAGGCAGATTTACCGAATCGAACGTGCCGAACACGCTGCCCCAGTCGAATAGATCGAACACGTCCCCTGCGGAGGGTGTGAACCCATCAATGAGCGCAACATCGAGCGCGCCACCGAGCATAGCCTGTCCGCCGACCAGAATCTGATCGTGCTCCGTGCCTGGCGTCGTTCCGGCGAGCTCCATCTGCAAGTGGCCGCTGGCGGTTTGCTCGAAAGCGCCCGTGACTTCGATCGTGCCGGGTGAATGGCCGGGCGACACAAGGCCGCCATTTTCCCAGCGACCGACGTCTAGGGTGAGATTTCCCTTGACCGAGCCCATTGGGGTCGTCGTAAGTAGAGATGCTTGGACGATCCCCTCGCCGGGCCCTTCCTGTAAAATCTCAGCACAGTCCACCACAAGCAATTCGATCGCCGTACCTCCGAAGCGAGGAACGTTGGCGGAAGTTTGCTTTAGAATAATCTGTCCTGGCGTGCTCGTGAGGTTCGCGCAATCGACGAGCAGCTCGATGCTCGTGGTCCCAATGTCGACAATGCCACTATCGACCTCCCATTTTCCGCTGAATGTCATAGGGTTCGTGGCGTTGACTGTCTGCGTCACACCATCGCGGACCAAAACGTGTTGATCATTCGTCTCGCCGTCGAAGTCCGGACGGCCGTCGAACATGGTGTCCTCGGTCACCTCAAGCCCGCCATCGAAGGAGAATCTGCCAATGAACTCGCCGCCGCCGGCAGAGACTTTTTCCGTGAACTTCAGGCTGTCACCCAGAGAAGTGTCCAAGATGGCATCGGGAGTTGTCTCCACCGGAGCGTCGATGACTCCTGTGCCGGACTCTACGGTAACTTTGCTGTACTTCAGCAGCAGGCCATCGGCGATCACGCTGGGCAGCGCGTTAGAAACCTGATTGAAAACAATTTCGGGCGGGGCGGTCGGATCGCAAGAAGGTTTGTCAGGATCACAAAAAATCATTAAAGGGTCGATGGCAGTGGGCGAGACGTCGAATGTGCCGCCCTCCAGTCGCATCGTGGCGTGGAACGTGTCGGGTCTGACCGAATCGTTGTTGATTGCGCCGTGCATGGTGAGCGTTTGGCCATCGCCGATGGTTACGGTGAGATTGTCATCCGGACCGTCCAAATCAAAGTCACCCTCGATTGATCCGCCGCCGCTGAAGGACAATATGGAGTTGTCACCGCGATTGAATTGAGCGGTCGGTGCGACCGTCGTAAAGGCGCCAAGATCAAGCGTGGCGCCGACGGCGACGTTGACCGTGCCGGTGACCCGCACCGGGCTGCCATCAATTCTTGAAACGGCAGCGGAGGCCAGAGCGTTGATCGTGCCGGCCATCGTCCAGGAATCGGAACCGGGCAGATTGACAGTTGCCCTGCTGCCTTGCAGGTTGAGTGTGCCGTTGTCGAGGTTATCGGTAAGGTCCACCGAATCAACGTCGAGCGTCAAGTGGCCGCCGTTCTCGATGGTTGTAGTGGCGCTGCCGCTGCCATCCCAATTGAAGGGGCCGGCGTTGATCGTGGTGTCGCTGCCGCTGCCGACTTCCAAGTGGTAAGCACCGTTAAAATCTGGGTTATTGATTGTGTTGTTAATGCCGAGCAGGCGTAGGCCGGTGCCATTGACGTGGATGGTCGTTCCGTTGTCGACGTAGTTGGCCGCCATCACGAGCGTGCCGCTGTTGACGTTGATGGTGCCGTTGTTGGTGAAGGTGTTCGGCGCGGCGACGCTGATCGCGGCCGTCCCGGTGCCGGCGTTGATGTTGATGATGCCGCCGGTGCCATTGATCCAGCCGTCCGTCATTTGAAAGACGGTGTTGCGGCCCATGGTGATGTCGCCGTCGAAGGCGTCGGTGAGCGGCGCGTTCATCCCGAGCCATCCGTTTTCATCGATCTGCACGGCGCCGATCTCATAAAAGCCATCGAGATCGACGCGGGCGTCGGCGTCGAATGTGGTGACCGTGAGTGTTGGCGCGGGCGTAAAAATGGTTCCGTAGCCGTACACGTGGATCAGGCCGTCATTTTCTAGAGCTGTGAAGGTCGCGGCGCGGTTGGCTTCGAGATCGACCCAGCCATAGCCGCGCAACTCGCCCAACAAGTTAATATCAAGCAGTCCGCTATCGACTTCCAACCGGCCGTGGCCCAGCGAAACCTTGCCTCCGAAGTTGATGGTCATCAGGTCGGTGTCGAAGCCATCGGCCGACGGGCCCGACAGATTCTCCCAGACGATGAGTTCAGTACCGCTGCCCGAAATCGTAGTCTCTGCGGATGAGCCGCCATCGACGACTACTTCATAGCCGCGGTGAGCGTAGAAGTCGTATCCGTCGTTATCGAGATGCGATCCGCCAGACAGGGTCAGACCGTTGATGAACCATTGGCTGGTAAAATTATCGGTGACCGTGACGTAGTCGCCGTTATCGATGGTGGCTGTGTCGTTGGTGCCAGGCGGACCGGTGATCACTCCCGGATCGAACGGCAGCCAGTTCAGGTAATTGAAATAGTCGTTGTCATCAAAGCCGGTCCAGGTGAAATCGGTGGCGTTCGCGGCAGGCGCGGCCAGCGCGGCGATCAAGAGGAGGAAACCGAACCGGGCGAGGAATCGGCAGCGGAAAAACATAACATTATCCCTTCCAGGTCCGCACGGTACAATTAAAAAGCCATCGCCCCGCGGCGCGCGGACCGTGCGCTCCGGGCATTCGGCACCGGCCGGTGAGTGGTGGTTGGCGCTACTGGCTCACCGGCCGGATTTTTCGTGTTCTGATAATGTTGGTGATGCTATCTATCGGCGGCTTGTTCTCTAGTCGCCGAATCTTCCAATTCATAGGCTATCGAAGCGTCCCATAGACGGACACCTCTTCGCGATGATACAAGTGACCGCCCATCGGGACTCCATGCAAGAGCATGGCCTTGTGGCTCATCGTCGGGGAGTGTCAGCAATTGCCGGCCGCTGGCAGCGTCCCAAATCTTGATTTCCCGGTCGTTGCCTCCGGAAGCCAAGCGGCGACCGTCGGGACTCAATGACAAGCAGCGAACCGTCGTAGGGTGCGCGTGAATCCGCAATAACTCGGCGCCGGTCGCCATATCCCAGACCGATATATCGCCGTGCCCACTCCCCGTGAAAAGACGCCGAGAATCGCTGCTCCAAACGATCGAGGACTGGCCGTCGGCTTGGTCGCCATAGGCAACAATATGAAGTTTCTGGTTGATTGCCGGCAATGCTCGGGCGGGGGCCCGCGGATCTCGCAGTAGATGAAACCGCTCTTCTTGAGATGCGACATCCCAGACCTTGACCACCTGATCCCAGGAAGCGGAGGCGATACGCCGTCCGTCAGGGCTCCAAGCCACAGAGCCTATGATGCATTCGTGACCCGTCAGCCGAAACGCCTCTTCCCCGGTCGCCGCATCCCACACTTTAACTGCACAACTCCAGCCGCCCGTGGCCAAATAGCGATCATTCGGACTCCAGCAAACGCTGCGTGTTTCGCCGGCCCTATCATCGGCATGAATCTCAAGCACTTGCTCGCCCGTATTTGCGTCCCAGACGCTAACAGTTCCATCGCTATTCGAGGCGGCCAACCGCTGACCATCGGAGGTCCAAGCAAAAGCCGAAATAAAGCGACGGGCGTGGTGCCGAAAGATCTGCTCGACTTGACCGGTTTGCGCATCCAGGATCATGGCGTTGTTGTCTGGCCCAACGACAGCCATACGTCGGCCATCTGGATTCCAAGCAGCGCGTATTGTTCCCGGCAGCGAGCGGGACTCTTGTGGCCTGGCTTCCCAAATGCGCACAGTGCCGTCATCACCGGCAGATGCGATGCGACGCCCGTCTGGGCTCCAGCAAACGTCTTGGATCCAGCCGATGTGACCCCGCAATGCAAATAACTCGTTTCCGGATTCCGGATCCCAGACCCTGATGGTGCCGTCGTCGCTTGCTGAAGCGATGCGTCTATTCGCGAGGCTCCAATCCAACTCGTTCACACTGGCCGTATGTCCTTTTAACTCCAACGGGGCTTTCTCGGTGTCGGTCACGGGCCAGACCCAGATTTGTTCATAACGACTGGATAGAGCAAGCCGCTGTCCGTCCGGACTCCATGCGATTGAGCGTGTGCCGGCATGTTTCTTCCAATACCGCACGAGTTGTTCGCGACCCGTTTTTACGCTCCACTTTTTCACCTTGCCTTTTTCATGTGTCCATGCGAGCCACAGTCCATCTGGGCTCCAAACGAGCGAATTGACCAACCCTGGGCCGTCAATTCCGACACGATCTGGTTTTGAAGAGAACGCTTCCTTCCAAAATTCCGTTTCCCAAATTCGAATCGCGTGTTGGTTCGTGGATGCGAGCCATTTACCGTCGGGACTCCATGCGATAGACAGCTGAGGTTCACCATCTATCTTAAGATCCGAAGTTTTCTTCCCCCCAATTGCGTCCCAGATCTGTATGCGCGGCCCGACGGCGATCGAGGCCAACCGGTGCCCGTCCGGAGCCCACGCGACGCCAAAGACGGCGCCGGAATTGCGATCATCGCGCAGCGTGCTCACTTGGTCACCAGCAGCGGCATCCCAGATCTTCACGCTGCCATCCGTGCCGCCGGAAGCTATGCGACGCCCATCGTGACTCCATGCAACGCACATCACTGGACCGGTATGGCCGTAGAGCGTGCGCACGTTTCGCTGAGTTAGGGAATAAAGGTAGTACCACTCCCAGCCACGAAGATCCGTCTGGCCCGGTGCAGGGCGATGGGCATTTAGCAAGTCGAGCATTCGACCTACATTCCCCGCTTCCCAATCCTTTTGGGCCAAGCGCATTTGCGCCAAATAGAGGTTTTCACGGGCCAAATCGCGTTCGCGCACCGCTCGCACTTCGTGTGCTTTCGACGCCTTTGCAAAGGCGACTGCCTTTCGCTCACTGGATATCGCCTCACGATGAGCTCGCTCTTTTTGATTCCGCTCATGGGTCGCGCGGGCAGCCTGCCACGTTGTGCCGACCATGCCGACCACCAAGGCCAATGCGATCAATGTCCCTGCCACGGCCGGCCCCTTGTTTCGCCGAACGAACTTCTGCAGTCGATAGGCGACTGACGGCGGGCAGGCCTCGACAGGCTCGTCCCTGAGATAGCGGATTACATCGCTCGCAAACTCGTTCGCCGTGTCGTACCGACGCGCACGGTCCTTGTCCAATGCTTTCATCACGATCCAGTCCAACTCGCCATGCACAAGTGCACTGAGTTGTTTCGGCTCGACGTGACGGTTGGCGGCAATCGACGCCAGCGACCTGCTGGTACTCAGCCGCAGGCTGGGCCGGGGCGGGTCCTCCTCACGAATGATTCGTAAGAGTTCATCGAACGCCGCCGAACGGAGCCGCTCGCGATCGAAGGGCGTTTCGCCGGTAAGCACTTCGTACAAAAGAACGCCCAGTGAATAGACGTCGGTGCGGGTGTCGATGTCCAGCTGGTTGAGCTTCGCTTGCTCGGGACTCATGTACTCTGGCGTGCCGATCACTTGACCGAATTCGGTGAACATCGTCTTTTCGGTCAGCCGTTGCTCAATTGCCTTGGCGACGCCGAAGTCGATCACTTTGGGGACTGCGCGGTCGTCATATTCAGCTACCAATACATTCGTCGGTTTGATATCGCGATGGATGACCCCTTTTTGATGAGCATGTTGGACAGCCTGGCAGATCGGGACGAACAACTTCAACCGCTCCCGTGGCGAGAGCTTCCGCTCGTCGCAATACTGCGTGATGGGGGCGCCCTTCACCAGTTCCATCACAAAATAAGGCCGGCCCGAGTGGGTCGTGCCCGCGTCAAAAACCTTGGCAATATTAGCATGGTCCATCATGGCCAGCGCTTGCCGCTCGGCCTCGAAGCGGGCGATCACCTGCCGCGTGTCCATCCCCGGCTTGATGATTTTCAGTGCGACGGTCCGCTTGATCGGCTCCGTCTGCTCCGCCATGAACACCACGCCCATGCCGCCCTCACCGATCTGCTGCAAGAGCTTATACGGGCCGATGATCGTGCCGGGGCGTTCGGCAATGAACGGCTGGTGGAGCGCGGTCGCATCATCGCCAATCGCGGGATGCACCATGAAATTGCTGGCGGCATCGTGGGCCTCCAGCAGCGATTCGACCTCTCGGTGCAGCGCATCGTCCGCTCCGCAGGCCTGCTTGAGGAACGGGCCGCGCTCCTCGGCCGGCAATCGCACTGCCTGCTGGAAAATTTCGCGCTCGGATTGGACTTCTTCACCGGTCATGGTCGGTCTCCATAGAACAGTGCGAGAACGGCGGGAAAAGGCCCGGCTGATTTTTGCCCGCAATATCGATTATTCGGAAATATTCCAGCCGAGAGGGGGACAGGCATATTTTCCTCCGAAATCTCCGAAAAATGAGCCAGTTCCCTGCCGTTGGCGCCCAGCTTAGCACGGCCGCCTGACGATTACGAATTTGCTTCGTTCCGCAGCCATTCCCGACGCAGCCAGGCGCGGGCGTAGGTCCAATCGTCTTCGGCGGTGGCGGGTGCGATGCCTAACACCTCGGCGGCTTCGGCCAGAGTGCAGCCGAGGAAATAGCGGAGCTTGACCAGCTCGGCGATCCGGGGCGACTTGGCCGCCAGCCGGTCCAGCATTTCGTGCACGGCAAGGGTTTCCAGCGGGTCGCACTCGATTGCGACGGGAAGCTCATCGGCCGAATCACTGTGGCGAACAAGGCCGCCACCGCGTTTTTGCGTCTGCTTGCGCCGCGCCGATTCAACGAGGATCCGCCGCATGGCCTCGGCCGCGGCCGCGAAAAAGTGGCCACGGTTGTTCCACCGCGGATTGGCGCCGCCGACTAAGCGAAGATAGGCCTCATGCACCAGCGCGGTGGGTTGCAACGTGTGCTCGACCCGCTCGTTCGACATCCGCGCACGAGCCAGCCGACGCAGCTCTTCATAGACGAGCGGCAGTAGTTTGGCGGTCGCTTCGGAATCGCCCGCGTCGATCGCCTGCAGAATCAGCGTCACCTCGGCCATGTCCGCCATGATAACGGATTGGTGGGACGCGGTAGCTGATAAATAAAAGAATCCCGAAGAGGGCCTGTAAGCCGGGTTCTGTCTCGGCGCACTTCGCAGCGCACCGTGGCGATCATTCCTCTAGGGCGGCGATTGCTCGCCGTCTCCAGCAGCCTACCCGAGAGTCGTAACGAGCCGGACCGACTCATGCTCTCTGTTTGGCCTTGCACCGGGTGGGGTTTGCCTAGCCAAGCGAGTCGCCCCGCCTGCTGGTGCGCTCTTACCGCACCGTTTCACCCTTACCCGCCGAGGCGGGCGGTTTGCTTTCTGTTGCACTTTCCCTAACCTTGCGATCGGTGGACGTTATCCACCACCCTGTCCTGCGGTGCCCGGACTTTCCTCCCGCGCGATCCGTCGGACCGAATCCGCCAAATCGCACCGGCGATCACCCAGCCCTCTTCGGGGCGCTTATTATAGTAGGTCGCATAAACGAACGTCATGGTTCGTTTGGCAGGGATCGTATTTCACGCACGTCTTTTAAAATTGAACACAACCACCGGACCGGCGCTGTAACCGCGTTGCCGACTAAGTTGCGGCACAAGTTTGCTTGTTGCGGCCAATGCTCACCCGCTAACGGGACGTTTGGTGTTTTCAGCATCATACCGCGGTCAGCGATCACGGTGCTTTATGCTATACTTCGTACAATCCGCGTTCGTTTCGAGGGCGACTTGGATTCGGAGGCGCGAGACGCATGTGGCGGGCGAGTGCATGGAGGTAGTCAGCATGGTTTACAAAATTGAAACGGTTTGCGTGAGATTCCTGCCCCAGGACGAGTGGAAATGATTCCCTGGCCCGCCCGAGATACGTTCGATGTCCTGGTTGTCGGCAAGCGTCTGGTTGCGTTGCTGCTTGCCGTGGCTGTGTATTATGTGGCCGCTGGACTGTTGTTCCACTTATATCAGATCCGGGTGATCGAATATTGGGGCGGCGCGGGGACCCTCATTAACACCCTGATTCTGAGCCTGCTGCTGAGCTTTCGCAATCGGGCTGCTTATGAACGCTGGTGGGAAGCTCGAAGCCTATGGGGCCAGCTCACTAACGACAGCCGCAACCTCGCTTCCAAATGCAGCGCTTTCGTGCCGGCCGACGTGCTGGACCGCTCGCGGATCGGCGAGATATTGGTGAGCTTTCCCGAAGCGTTGAAGCGTCACTTGCGTAACGAATCATTTCAATTGCGGGACTTGCCGGGGTTCGAGCACGAGGATGCGAACCCGCCGCATGTGCCGCTGTACTTGGCGCAGCGATTGTTCGCCACCATCGCGGATTGGAAGGACGACGGCCACATCGACCAGGCGGTGTTGTGGATACTCGATGCCCACGCGCACGGGTTGCTGGATGTCTGCGGCGCAGTGTGAAAAAATTCGAAACACTCCTCTATCTCCCTCCTACAAAGGTTTGCTGCGAACGGGCCTGGCCTTAAATGTATTGGTCGCGCCTTGGCTCGTGTTGCCGGAAAGCGGCTTTTGGAGTTTGCCAGTGGTTTTGTTGGTGTGCTTCTTTCTGTTTGGTGTCGAATTGATCGATTCCATTGTTGAGGAGCCATTCGGCCAGGAGCGCGATGATCTCGACCTGGATCGCTACTGCCGAACCATTCGCGCAGGCGTGGAGGAAAGTCTGGCATTGGTTTCCAAAATGTGCTGACACGGGATGCGATCATTTGTTGGCATAGCTACTGATCCGGCAAGCGACTGAAAGCTATCAGCTCTTAGCTGTTAGCCAGAGGAGCGGTACCGTGGTTGTATGGCGGGTGCAGCGTGGTTTACGTAATCCTCGAGATTCAGCTCAGGTGCGCAAAATTCCTCCCTAGGATTTTGCGCACTTGTAGCGATTTGGATACACCCGTTCTTGGGAGTAGTGGCGCGGGCACGGGCTCGGTGGCGGGCGGAACTTTGAGTCGCGTGTGCGAAGTCGATTTTTTATTGCCAAATTCGGTGAGGCGGAGAGCGCTCGGTTTGGTGTTTTGATCTGATGGCGAAAGGGGTTGCGTCATTGCGGGAGACTCCTGCTTTGTGGAATTTACTTCGGGGGTGCGTTGCAAAATGGTTTTGAGTTGGCGTCGGGATAGGTTCCATGCGTGTGCGCAGCGGGAGCGCATACGCGGCAGTGCCATGCGCAGGTTGCCCGCTCGCGCCATCGGAGGCGCACAGAAATCTTGTAGCACGGACTTCAGTCCGTGATTCTCGGACGGACTGAAGTCCGTGCCACGACATGTTGTTTTTCGTCGTTCTCCTTGATTTCGGCGTAAAAGTGAAATGCAGGGCCCCGATCAGCGGACCGACGGCGCACACTTCTAGCGGAGCGTCCGCGGTTGGCGCGATTCGCCCTGGCCGCGACTATCTGATGACGCGCGCTATTTTGCCTTGGTCCTTACCTCAACCGCCGGGCCGCACAGTGCTGCTTCCTTAGGGCCGGCCGTGTCGCAACGGGAAACGCGACAACGGCCGGCGTGTACAACGGGCAGCAGCGCCCAGGACGGTCATTTCACGGGTGCGAGCTTAGCAGATAGTGAACATTGGTTCAATACCTATTTTCGGCCACTTGGGATTTTTTGTAAGAGATCGAGATGGTGGCCGAAAATCGGATATGGGCTTAGACATTCATTGGCTCGACTACACGGATACCTGGATCGGATGCTTCCATTCGTGTGAAATGCGAGACGTCGAAGGTCAATAGATTCGCTACATGATGAACATGACAGATGGCCACCAAACGCGCATCATGCACTCGCTTCCCGATGATTGCGCAATCCGCCACGATTGCTTTCCAAGCATTGTAGATATCAGGCGTTTCCGATAAGAGCGGGAATGCAGCTTCGAACCCAGCGGCTTGAGTTTCCGTTTCTTCGATTGATAGCCCGAGTCCATTCAGCGCCGTAGAGCGAGTGGCGACATTTCGGAATTCCACCAGTACTTGTGGCGTGATATGCAGGGATTCGCCGCGACGATGGAGCACCAGCACAGCATTTGCGGCAGTCGCATGTTGCGCATCTGCCGAATTCGCCAGCCGGGCGAGAATACTTGTATCAAGTAGGTATGCCACTACTCATACAGTCCTTCGCTGCCAACCGCAGAATTTGCAAGAGAGACCCCGCAATCTTTAACAAGTCCGAGAAGCTTCCGTTCCCATTCGTCTTGAGGCGGTGTCACTGAATTTGTCGGCAGTTGCAATTCCACAATAACCTTCACACGGGTCTTATCAGGTAAAGACAGGGGCACCGAGGGCCTCAGCACACCATTATCGTAGATCGCGTCGATTGGCTGATTCATACTTTAAGCATAGCAGGCTGCCGGGCAGAAAACCACAAGTTCGGTTAGCGGGACCGGAGGTCGATCTAGTTCAAATTTGGTCAAACGTAGCGTCGCAGGTTTATGACGTGAGGGCAGGGCTGCCAACAAACAGCCATGCCGCCATTGTAGCGGTAGAGTTTGCGTCTTTTTCAAAAACCGAACGGCCCCCCGCAGGCAACGTGGGCTGTTTGGTATACTGCTATACCGCGTGGAACCCCGCCGCCTCGTTCCGGCGGCAACTGAGTCTTAGTGTTAGGCGATTCGATGGTGTGGCAAGCCGGGCCAGTGGGACGACAAGTAGATGGGATATCACCGCTGCTTGCCAGTTGGGAGAAGAGTTCTCACCCGGCGCAAGTACGCTTGCGAGCCTACCTCGATGATCTCATTTGCAAATTGCTTCCAGTACCAAAGGATAGACCGCTTTTTCTGCGCCTTGAAGTCGATGTGAAGGATCCGGAGAGGCTCCTTCGACATTACGACTTGGAAAACTACTTGACGCCGCTATTTGGTTCGCGGTGTTTGCCGCCGGCGCGATTTGCACTTGTAACCGCAAGAAAATTTGTGGGCGGTGGCTCGCGAATCGCATGGGGCGATGCGATTCCGGCTGCTCCACTCGATGACGATAGCTGGTCAAGTTTCACGATTAATGCCGGGCGTGGCGCTTCGCACAAATCATGGAAAGAGCGCATTCGTAGTGGATTGGCGGCAAGCGAACCCGCTATTATTCCGCCTGGGCCAGCGCGGGTACGAATTGCGTGGCGTTGCGCGTCGCGTCGCAATTGGAGTTTACTGTGGAAACCAACCGGGGACGCAATGGGACCAGTACTAGGGGTCGCGCATCCAGAGCGCCCGTACCATCTTGACGACGACCGGATCATCGACCTTGAATTTCACCTCAATACTAATAACGCACTTGGGCACGATGTCAAAGTTGGAATGTGGTGGCAAGCCGCGTCATAATTACGCAAGCCGAGCAATAATATATGGCAGCAACTGTCTTTAAAACTGATGATGAGTACAAGGTTTGGCGAGAGAGCCATCCACATGGGTTCGTTGTGAATACGACTCGGCCGGAAACTCCACGTTACATGGTTCTTCACCGTGCATCATGCACACATATCAGTGAGCCGTTACATGAGAGTGCCCCGGGTGGTTTCACCGAGCGAAGTTATCTAAAGATAGGCGCGGAGGACGTCGCGTCTCTTCGCGATTGGGTAGTCGCCCATGGTCGTCCAGACGGGACGTTTTCCAGCGAATGCGGGAGTTGTAAACCGAGTTCTGGCCACGCCTAACATCTATACGGCATTCCAATCAACAGCGCGCGCCGGCAGTTTCTTAAAAGCTCTGCTCGATCTTTCTGAGTCGTTTTCTACGCTGGCAAGCTGTCTTGGAGGATGTAGCGTAGTGGCTGCGGGTGTGGTTCTCGACCGGGGAAAGTCTCACGCAAAGGCGCAAAGACGCAAAGGAAGCCGCGGAACTTTCGTATTTGTGGTTTTCACTTTCCGTCTTTGCGGCTTTGCGTGAAATTCTACTCGGCTGGGAAATCGAGTCGGGTATGCCTTGTGCGGCAAGCCATTTGACGTCCGAATGTGTCGGCAGCGAAATGCGACGTACGAGTACGAGTTGAGCGTTTGTGTAACGCTTTCAGCGTAATGCAATTTGTGTGGTTGGGTTACCCAGGGTAGGCCGCGGAGTCGCGGCCAACCCTGGGCTGCGGTGTGTAACCGCGTTGCGGTACCGAGCGGATAAAAGTTCTGCGTTTGCAACGCCTAATGCGGCGCTGGTCGCCGCGGCGATACCCGCCGGCAACGACGGCGGCTTGGTGTGTTCGCTCCGCAACGTTTAGGAACTCGAACAGAACCGTCACCGATAGGAGGACAGTCCCCGGCCGTTTTGTTAGGAGCTCTAACAAAACTGTCTTCTAGACATCCTCACCCCGGCCCTCTTCCAGAAGGAGAGGGGGTTTTGTTAGAGTTCCTTAAAGTTCCTTATCAGCGTGTTGAAAAAGGGGACAGGCACGCTCATGGAAACGTGATTTCGAGGTGTTTTTCGTATCGGGCCGCGAGCCAGTCCCCTTTTTCAACGGGCTGTTATGCATGCGTGCAATCTGAGCGATTCTCGTTCGACCATGTGTCATGGATCGTCGAGCGGTTTCGTTGTGAGGCGATAAAGAGAGGGCAGGAGACGAGTCGTGCGGAACGATAGGGTTGGTAAGCTGCCTCCTCGATACTGCTTTCTTCTGAATCCGTATCGTGACATCCGGCTGAGCAAGTGCCCACAATGCCGCCGTGCCACCTACCTTCGTAAGTTCCCTCTGCTCATTCACCTGGAGGGCTGGGGACCGCTTGTGTTGGGCAAGACATGCCGCTACTGCGCCCGTTGCGAGTTAATCATTGCCCATCAAGACGAGTTGGAGGGAGAGCTGGCTGCTACTATGGCGCGGAGTGCACCGAATTTGGTGGGGCACGATTATTTCGTGCTTGGTACGATGCCAAACAAGATTTGGAAGCAAGGACTAAATGCAGGACCGCGGCCGCTGGGGGTTATGCTAGAGCACGTGGCCGATTTCAGAAAGCATCTCGAGCTTAAGACGGAAGGGGGTTGGGGGCCGGCGTAAGGGATCGCCGACACCGCTCGAAGCGTCCCAGGATCAATCACTTTTTGAAGTTGGGGGGATTTGTGGGAGGGGTCACCGACCCCGATGCGATGTCGCCACTTCAGCCTTTCTCGATGTTTGAGCGAAATCGGCGTCGGAGACGCCTCCCACACTTACTTCTCCATATCGAGAAGGTGATTGGCCCCGCGAAGTGTCCGGCACAGGTTGGCCGGATTGTTTGCTCTGCTTACAATGACTTCGACAACTCTGACGAAACCATTCTCGATCGCACCTAGATGCACGTTCTCATTGCGTCCGCTGACTCTGTCTACTATTGGCCGGATGGCGTGGATTGGGTTGTTACGGCCGGGTATCTTGCCTTGATATTGGGGGCGGTGGTGGCTGGGTATGCGTGCATGGTGCTCGATGTGCGGGCGTATCTGCGTTCGTTGCGGCGGGCGCTGGTGCTAATCACGCATTACCGGGTCGAGCTTCCCGATTGGATTCGCCGGGAAACGCCGCGGTGCATCCAGGCGCTGGGGCTGACGATGCCGTGCACAACGGATGAGGTGCTGGAGGCGTATCGCCAAAAAGTGAAGCTGTTGCACCCCGACCGCGGCGGCAGCAGACGGGAATTCTTGCTGCTGCAGCAGCACTTTGAACAGGCGATGGCGCTGCTGGCTGCTGAGTGACGAGAGCACTCCTTTTCAGGAACCCCCGGCGGAGCCAGGGGCTGTCGGCAAGTTATGTCGCGCGACGGTTTGAGCGACTGTATCGGTAAAGGGATGTTGCAAGCGCGATGACTAGAAGCGTCATCGGGAGCACGGGTTCGGGAACGGCAGGGTTAGAATCGGTTGCCAGAATCGCCGCGCCGCTTCCGGCCGTTTGACCGAAGTGGGAACGCCACGTGTCGTAGCCGGTTTGCGTGCCGTCCGTTGTTCGCCAAAGGACATAGTCGGCCGCGTCAACGACGCCATTTTGGTTGTAGTCGCCTGGGGGCGGGGGAATTGGTGCTCCTTGCAGCGTGAGGCCAATCAGCGCGAAATCGACGTAGAGGTCGATCGAATACTTATCGTAGCCTTTGAGTGGGGCTGTGCTTCCGAGAGGGTTCGGTGATTCATTGTAGGAGAAGGTGCTGTAAGTGTAGCCGGTTGCATCGAACACGACTGGATCGGGGAGAATCTCCTCGCCATTCAAGAACGGGACTACTTCAAAAGAACCACCTGCGCCGCCGGTGTTTGCGAGCAATTCCGCGGTGAATGCCGTGAGATCGAAAACGTCACCATCAACACGTTCGATAGTGATTTTCGCCTTGCTCGGATTGGGGCCGGCGGTGACGGCTTGTGCTTCGACTCCAGTGGGCCAGGACACGCGGATGGGGCGACCGATAGGATCCGGCCCGATGCCGCCGGTGAAGAGTTTATCCATGGTATATGTAAACAAATAACCATTGCTGCTGATCGTGTCCCAGGTGGCTCCGGAAGCGACCGGCGTGGCAACCTGAGAAGGATCGAAGAATACGACAGTGGCTCCGTTTGCGTCGGCGTACGCGACGAAGCAAAGCAGAACGACACTCGAGAGGCGTAGAAGGCTGACCACGGGAAAGCTCCTTGCGACAGAAGAATGTTTGCGGTCGTTTGCGGCGTCCATCGTCACGGCGTTGAACAGTATCAGCGCAGACCGAGTCGCAAGGCGAACTGTTATTCAGCAATTCAGATGCCGGCGTGTAGCCGGTCGTTTTCCCGACAATTTTCCGGTGATTGTCGCTGCCGGCGTTGGGCAGGCGATAGAACGGCGCATCCTTTTGGCGCGCACCAGTGCACAGAAAAGGTGACAAGTTTGTCGCGTTCGATGGCTTAGCGGATTAGCAGCGTTCGAACCGCATGAGTCGATAGGTTTTGAATTTTTTGAAGTTCTCGGCGCTGCGTTCGTTGGTGAAGTACTTGCGCTTCACCTTGTTGAGTTTGTGGCGGAAGAACCATGTACCGCATTTGAAGACCCATGGGTGAGTGGCGAGGGCGGCCTCGTCGACTTCGTTCCAAATGGGCTGCAGGACCTCGGTGAAGGCGCTGTCGATCACGGTGAAGGTGGGAGCGGTGAGCTCGGTGATGTCGATTTCTTCGATGAGTTTGAGCGGATAGCGGGCAACGATTTCTTGAAACTCGCTGAGGCGGTGTCCGCCGCTGATGGCGCCTCCGATTGTCGTCGGCAGTGCGAAAGAAGTCGCAAATGATGAGCTGACCGCCGGGACGCAGTTGGGAGATGACATTGTCGAGGCCGCGCTCCATCTTCACGTACTGAAAGCTTTCGCAGAACAGGACGGCGTCGTAGGTTTCGGTCGTCTGATAGTCTTCGTATTTGCATTCGAAAATGCGCGCCCTGTCGCCCAGAATCTCCTTGGCTTGGCTGTTGAGGAAACTGCTGGGACTGACGCAGTCGACGGTGTGACCGCGGTCAACGAGTTTTGCGGCCACGCCGCCGGCGCCGCAACCGACATCCAAAATCCGCTGGAGGTCGGTTGGAATGTGCTGCAGTAGGAAATCACAATACGCTTCTTGCGCGAGGCAAGTCGCGAATGGTGTGGTCGATCCCGTCGATCCAATAGCCATAGTGGAGGTCTTTGGCACCGACGAAGTGTCGGCCGGCGAGAAAGCCGGCAACGAGACCGACTTGTTGCCACGCGCCGCGCTTTTTGCGTCGAGTTGATTTGGATGACTTCGAGCGGATGAGAAAGGGCATCGCGTACTAACTTCCGTGGGTGAGGTTCCGTAGAAGAGGTAGAAGAGACAGTTGCCGCAAGTGGAACGGAATCGGGTTGCGGCCTTCGAACGGATCGTATGTGAGCAGCGTGGCGGAAAAGTATGGCAAAATAGCGAGAATGTCGCCAGAGCAAGAATTGGCAGCATGATAGCCAATTTTGGTGCTGGCACGCGAAAGCACGCTCATCACAGCTCTCACGAGGTGGAGAGGCAGAAAAACTATCAACAATCCTGCTGGAGCTCGCTGCGCTCGATGCCCGTTTTCCCCTTGTGTATTATTGAGGCCGGTGCAGGAAATGATCCTGTGAGAGGCGTCTCTGACGCTGATAGCTCTCAGAAATTACGACACGTTATCGGCCTCGGAGAGGCCTCCCACAGTCCAATTGCTGCGAAGTCATCAATAGAGATCGACTTGCTTGGGCTTCGAGTCAGTTGACCCCGATCACACGGACGAGTGCTGCTTAGCGGGAAGTCTTGCGAGCGAGTTTGCGGAGCTCGGATTTGGAGAGCTCGTCGTTGAGCGGACTGATTTTGTACTTGATGGCGATCCGCGTCAGCAATGCGGCCTTGCTCACGCCCAGCCGCTCCTTAGCTTGGAACTGATGGTTTTCGACAGTCCAGCGCGACATTCCCAGAATGGCGGCGATTTGGTGGCTGGTGCAGCCGAGGCTGGTGAGCCGAACGATTTGCCGCTGTCGCGGGCTAAGCGAAGCGACGCGAGCCTTGAGGGAATCAGGCATGGCAGCGGGCTTCCAGTTTTCGCATCAGAGCGCCACCGACCATCGATAGCGGCCACCGCTATCGCATTATGGCGCAATGACCGGGCAATTGCCAGGGGCGGCATGACGCAAGTGTCGTGGACTTGCTATGTACCTGCAGTTGCTGCCGCGGCCGCTGCTGCGGCAGCCTGTTCGATCACGGTTTGTGAGCTTTGGCCGCGGACGGAAATTAGGGAAGTGGGCGCAGCCATGCCGTACCCTTTAAGTGGGTTATGCCAAAGGATTTTGCCCGTGAGCGGGTCGAGGCAATAGATGTATCCGCTCGTAGAGACGATGAGGCGATCGAAGTCCAAAAGCAGCGTGACATAGCCGCTCTTCATTTCGTTGTTGGACCATACTAATTCGCCAGTATCGCGATCGAGCGCAAGGGTATAGCCGTTCAAGCCCACGAAGATCAGTTGGTCGATGGTCATTGCAAGACCCCACAAAGAATTCGGTATGGGCTAACGATCGTCGCGCGCTGGCATGTCGCGCGATCAGTATGTTGGATCAACCGCAGTTCTACCAGTGGTACCACGACGTTCGACCATGGCAAAGCGGGACTGCGCTCGGGAAGTACGGAATTCAAGAAATGACAGCATCCAGTGACGATCGCCCAATCGCGGAACGATGATGCTAAGAACCTATCCCAGAACCATCTGCGGAGAGGGGGGACAGGCACATTTTTGCTCCGAAGACTTCGCAAAATGAGCGAGTCGCCGACGGTTCTGGGATAGGTTCTAAATCATACGGCAATGCACTTGCTGAGTCTTGTTGTTCCGGCGCAAGTGCTATTCGTCGCAACCTGAGCCAGTTCTAGCCCTTGCGTTCATTCAGCAAGGGCGGCCTTGCGGGGATTCCTTCTGGCAATCTATAGTAACGGCCGTGAAGCCTAATTCCGCGCCGACGGCGCGGAAGCGGAGGAACCAATGCATTCGCTCTAGCGGATGCCGGGCGCAGACTCGCCGATGCGAGTCGGAGTACTTTCAAGCTCTAGCCCGTCAGCTAACCCCGTCGGCCGCCTGGGTGTGTTGCCCGGGCCGATTTGAAAGGAACTTCCGCTCTCCTGAATGATGCGCGGTTACAATCGCGGGTCGGCTGATCCGAATTCTCCCGTTAGTCGCCTCGAACCAATCGAGGCAAGCTCAACGCGCCATCATCCATCTAGCGTCAAGCGCCACTTTGCTTGATTTGGGACTTCGTTTCCCAGGATCGCTTCCATGGAATCTCTTGGTTCGGATGGCCAGCCGACTGGCGGCTCTGCAGGTCGTGCTGCCCAGGTGGTGGTTGTCAGCAGCGTGATGTTCACGTTCATTTCGTACTGGCGCACGGCGGCGGTAGTGCTGTGCGACATGTCGAGCACCGTGTATTACATTGGCGCCATCGTGGAGGACGCGATCGGCAAGGCGGCGCCATGGTTCATTCTGGCTGTTTTGTTGTTCAGCTACGGGATGCGGGCGGTGTACATCGAGAGCTGTGCACTGTTCGTGCGCGGCGGCGTGTATCGAATCGTGAAGGAAGCGATTGGCGGCTTTTGGGCGAAGGCAGCCGTTTCGGCCCTGTTGTTCGATTATGTGCTCACGGGACCGATCAGTGGCGTTTCGGCTGGCCAGTATATTGTGGGCCTCGTGCTCGAAATGGCCGCTCGGCTGCTGGGCGTGGAGATCGATCCATCGGTGCGAGACGGCATCAAGGCCTGGGGCTCCGTCGCAATTGCCAGCGTAGTGACGCTGTACTTCCTTCATCAAAACTTACTGGGCATCCACGAGTCGAGCACCAAGGCAATGCGAATCATGATGGCGACCACCGTGATGGGGCTCGTCATGCTTGCGTGGAGTGGGGTCACATTGGGCGTTCGCGGGCCGGTGAATCCGATCCCCACTTGGAAGCCGGACCTGCACGAGACGGTGGAAGTGAATGCGGCCGGTGAAGTGGCGCCGCGCATCGATCCGATTACCGGTGAGCAGCAGGATCCGCTGGGCGTACTGGGAAAAATGCCAAAGCTGGCGAAGCCGATTCGCGATCCGCACGACTGGCTCAGCATCGTGGGGCTGGTAGGCATTCTGATCGCGTTCGGTCATTCCATTCTGGCAATGAGCGGCGAGGAGACGCTCGCGCAGGTGTATCGCGAGGTCGAGTCGCCGAAGCTGCCGAATTTCAAGAAAGTCGGTTTTATCGTCTTCGCGTACAGCCTGCTGCTTACGGGCACGATGAATTTCCTGGCGGTCATCTTGGTGCCGGACAAGGAGCGGATGACCACTTACTACGACAATTGGATGGGCGGCCTGGCGATGCACATGATCGGCCCGGCGTGGCTGCTGTTGATGCTGAACGCATTTGTCGTGTTTGTGGGGTTTTTGATCTTGTCGGGGGCCGTGAATACTTCGATTGTTGGCTCGAACGGCGTGCTGAGCCGCGTGGCTGAAGATGGCGTGCTGCCCGACTGGTTTCTCCGTCCCCACAGGCGGTACGGCACGAACTATCGCCTGCTGTATCTCATAACAGGTTTGCAATTGCTTACGATTTTGGCCAGTCGGGGTGACGTGATCCTGTTGGGCGAGGCATACGCATTTGGGGTGGTGTGGAGCTTCGTGTTCAACACGCTCTCAATGGCGGTGCTGCGGTTCAAGATGCGCGGGCCTCGCGACTTCGTGGTACCGCTGAACATTCGTTATCGGGATGTGTACCTGCCCATTGGGCTGGGGCTCGTGTTTCTCATCGTGTTCGTGTCGGCGTTGGCGAATCTGTTTACGAAGCCTGTTGCCACCACGAGTGGAATATGCTTTTCTGCGCATTCCTGACCGTGTTTACGGTTACCGAATACCTTCATCGCAAGCGGCGTGGAAAGGAGCGTCACGAGCATATCGAGCAGTTCAATCGTGAAATGGTGACCAAGGTGACGAAGGGAGATCTTGGTTTTGCGCGACCCTACTGCAAGCTGGTGGCGATTCGCTCGCCGTACAACCTGTTCATGCTCGATAAGGCGCGTAGCAGACACCGACCCGCAAACCACCAACGTGGTGGTGATGACAGCCAAGGTTGAACCGCAGGGGGCCGGCCTGCCGAGCGAAGATCCACTCGATCTTTACGACCAGCAGTTGCTGACGGCGGTCGTGAACCATGCCGAACGCCTGGGCAAATCGGTGAAACCGCTCGTGGTGCCGACGAACAACGCACTCTACGCGGTACTCAACACCGCGAAGGACTTGCCCGCCCAGGAAATATTCGTCGGCGCTTCGAATAAATACACGGTCGAGGAGCAGCTCGATCAGATCGCGTTCTATTGGATCAATCTGCACGCCGGCGAGCCGCAGGGGTTGACGGTGCACGTAGTGAGCCAAGAGCGCGACTTAACGTTCGACTTGGACGGCGGCAACCGCATTCCCAAAGCCGTGGAGCGGCAAGCGCGTTCGGTCGCCGAGCTGCGCGAGGCGGGGGTCGGAGTGCGACACCTGCTGTTCGTGCACGACGGTACGCGAGTGAGCAGCGACGTATTCGAATGGCTGCTCACGATGGTCTCGAGCGGCGTTGTGCTGGATGTGGTTCGTGCCGCGGCGCTTGAACCAACGCAAATCAACGGTCAGGACACGCTGGTGAGCGATCGTGAGCGCGCGGAGCAAGTCGGCCGGAAATTGACGATCATTGAAGCAGGGCCTCAATCGGGCCCGGACATCGTCCGCATCAGCCGCCAGCAGAAGCACGATGCGATCGTCGTACCAGCGCCGTCGACGTCGTGGCGGCCGGAGGAAGCGGGCGCCGAAGATTGGGTATCGTATGTCATTGCAAACGCCCCCTGCGGCGTGTTTATCGCAGTGCATCCGGCGATTCCGCGTGAAGTCGTAGGTTAATGTGTACTTCGTTCGAGTCGGAGCGGGTGTCCTTTGGTGGCCACACTTGGTGGCCACACTATTGCGCACGTGTCTCGAAGTGGACAAATTGCCGTGCTAGACTAGATTTAGCAGGTTTGTAACGTCTGAATGCCGTGGAGCGAAGCGTGTCGAAGCGGGGAATAGCACTCGTAGTTTTAGCCGCTGTTGCAATCGGACTGCTGATTTACAGCCAGTACAAGCCGAGCCCATTCAGGGTATCAGGTTTCGTCGAGGCCTATGAAATACGCACCGGTTCCCGCGTCGGCGGCAGAGTGCAGAAGGTATTCATCGACGAAGGGGCGCGGATCAAGAAGGGTGAATTGCTCGTAGCGCTCGAACCATTCGATCTAAAAGAGCGACGGCGCAGGCTCAGGGCGATTTGGCGGCAAAGACGGACGAATACGAAAAACTTGTAAAGGGTTTCCGTCCCGAGGAGATCGCGCAGGCGAAAGCGGCGTACGACCAACTGGCGGCCAAGTTGGCTGAACTGCAGCACGGTCCGCGAAAGCAAGAAATTGTCGCTGCAGAGGCCCAGGTGCGATTGGCGGATGCAGAATTGGTGTTGAGCCAGCAGCAGCTCGATCGCGTGGAACGCGCTTTTACGAGCAAGGCAACGACGCAAGAAGACATGGACGAGGCAACTACGGCTTTGCGGGTTGCCCGGGCTACGCTGGAGGCACGACGGGCGGATCTCGCACTTTTGAAGGAAGGCACGCGGCTCGAGCAGATCGATCAGGCTAAGGCTCACTTGGAAGAAGCCCGCCAGGAATGGCTGCTGCGTAAAAACGGCTACCGACCGGAAGACATTGCCGAGGCCAAGGCGGCGACCGAATCGGCCCAGGCGGCGCTGAAGGCCATCGAACAACAACTGGCAGAGCTGAACGTTGTCGCACCGCTCGACGCGGTGGTTGAGGCTGTCGATTTGCGACCGGGCGATATGATTTCGCCCAATGCGCCAGTTCTTTCATTGATGGATATGAGCCGACTGTGGATTCGGGCGTACGTGCCGGAAAATCGGCTTAACGTCCACATCGATCAGCCGGTTTGGGTAACAGCGGATAGCTTTCCGGGTAAGCGGTTTCGCGGGCATATTACTTTTATTGCCCGACAGGCCGAGTTCACGCCAAGCAATGTGCAGACGCCCGAAGAACGTTCGAAACAAGTGTTTCGCATTCGAGTGACGCTTGACGAAGGGCTCGATGAGTTACGCCCTGGTATGTCGGCGGACGTGTGGTTCGATGGAATTCAGGAAAAGTGAGTTTTAGCGACAGGGCTACCTACGCGTCACACTTATGTCCGCACCGGTTATCGACGTCAAGCACTTGACGCGCCGCTTCGGCGACTTGGTCGCGGTGAATGACGTGACTTTCTCCGTTCGCCGCGGGGCGATCTTCGGCTTGCTCGGCCCGAACGGCAGCGGAAAATCGACCTGTATTCGGATGCTGTGCGGCGTTCTCGAACCATCAAGCGGCATAGGCACCGTGCTCGGGCACGATGTGTCGCGAGAGCCGGAGGCGATCAAGCGCCGGATCGGCTACATGTCGCAGAAGTTCAGTTTGTACACCGATCTGACCGTACGTGAGAATCTCGACTTCTATGGACGAATCTATGGACTTTCTGACAAGCGGCAGTATGAGCGTGCCGAATCGGTCCTGGAACTTACTGATTTGGGCGATCGGCTCGATCAACTTGCCGGTACGCTCTCTGGAGGTTGGCAGCAACGACTTGCACTGGCTTGCGCTTTGATCCACGAACCAGAGCTGATCTTTCTCGACGAGCCAACGGCCGGCATCGACCCGGTGGCGCGCCGCGATTTGTGGGACTTACTGTTCGAGCTTTCGGGCGAAGGCAAGACGCTGCTTGTCTCGACGCACTACATGGACGAGGCGGAGCGGTGCACCGATATCGGCTATTTATATCAGTCGAACTTGATCGTTTGCGGCCGGCCGGATGAACTCAAGGCGCTACCACAAGTGACCCCGACGGGCACAAACCGTTGGGAGTTAGAACTTCCGAACCCAACTGGCAACCTCAGTCGTCTCCGGAAAATCGCCGGCGTTCGCGATGCCACGCTGTTTGGACAGACGATCCACGTGTTGGCGGACAAACACGTGAGTGGCGACGACATGCTGGTGCAATTAGATGCTCCACGTGATGCTTCGCAAGCGCGGGAGATCAAGCCAACGCTTGAGGATGTGTTCGTAACGTTGAGCCGTGCGGCCGAACGCGGGAGCGACGGTGGTGAAACAGGTGATACGAAGCAACCCATGCAACAGGGCCCGTCGGCGGAGGACGAGGCGGATTCAACTGGGGCGAAGTTGCCTGTCATCAAGTCAGCAGTGGAGCCCGAGCGCCAGCGGCTGATGTGGGGGTTTGGCGCCGTGCTTACCAAGGAATTTTTTCACATTCGCCGGCAGCCCACGACCATCTTCTTTATGCTTGTGATCCCGACGTTGCAAACGTTGATCTTCGGTTACGCGATCAACGTAAAGATCGAACATATTCCGATGGTGGTGCACGATTTGGACGGCCGCCCGGAAGCCGAACAGCTCATCGAAGCATTCGAAAACACACGGACGTTTGACCTTGTCGAACGCGTATTGGATGACGAATCGTTTCGCCGAGCGATTACTTCGGGCAGAGCGAAAGTGGGTGTGCGCATTCCGCCTGACTTTACCGATCGTCTGGTACGGCACGAGCAAGTTCAAGTGCAGGTGTTGATCGATGGCAGCGATTCGCAGGTGGCTACCACCGCGCTCAACACGGCCAACTTGCTCGGAATCAACCGTTCATTCAAGATTGCCCGCTCGCTGGCCGACACGGCGCAGATTGCGCCGGCTCGCAACGAGACGGGTGAAGCGGTCATGCCGGTCGACTTCCGTCCGCGGCTGCTTTACAACCCCGACCTCGAAAGCTCGCACTTTTTTGTGCCGGGATTGGTCGGCATCATCCTTCAACTCGTGACGCTATTTTTAACAGCATTCGCAATTGTTCGCGAGCGCGAATTGGGCACACTCGAGCAGTTGTTTGTTACGCCCGTGGGCCGTGGCGGCTTGCTGCTTGGGAAGCTCGTTCCCTACGCCCTGGTTGGGTCTGTTGCCATGTTGATCGTGCTGACCGTTATGGTCTATGTGTTCGGGGTGCCGATCAGCGGCAGCCTGCCGCTGCTGTTTGGATTATCGTCACTGTTTCTGGTTTGCGCGCTGGGGTTGGGACTGCTCGTCTCCACGATCGCCCGCACGCAACTTGAAGCCATGCAGGTCGCATTCATGATCATGCTCCCCACGGTACTGCTGTCGGGGTTCATGTTTCCGCGCAGCGAGATGCCGCTGCCGATCTATTTGTTCACATTCGCGCTCCCGGCCACGTACTTTCTGGAAATCTTGCGCGGTATCGTGCTGCGGGGCGCCGACTTGATCGACCTGGTGCCTGAGACGCTGGGACTGGCGATCTGTTGCGTTGTGATCCTATTGCTTAGCATTAGCCGATTTCGCAAGCAGCTTAGCTAGCGAGCTGAGGATTTTGCGCACAGCTACGCGGAACGACTATGGCGATACCAGCCATATCCGAAGATTGCGGCAAACTCAGCAGTGCCGAGAGTCATGCAGAGGAGGTCAAATGAATTTAGGTTCTTCGCCGCCTGCCAATATACCCAACCAATCGAGAGCACGATAACAGCGAGCATTCCATAGCGTTGTTTGCGGTCAAGTTTGAACAAGTCAGGGAGTTCTACGCCACTCGGCAAAGCAAGTTTCCAAAAAATGAGCACCATGCAGTTTCCGCCGATTCCCATGGGGGCGCCCAGGAGCAATGACGCCACGAAGCTGTGGCTTAAATACAAGACGAGGATAAAGCCGACGCACGCACCGACCGCGAGCATCCAGCGGTCGAAGTCGATTATCGCAAACCTGGAACGAAGCTGCGGCATTGCGATTCGTATACGTTAAGTGACGAGCGATGTGATGCTGATTATTGTACCATCAACACTATCAATCCCAATCCAACGGCTACCAGCGTAGTTGCAATGAGTAGGGTGCGCAGGGAGAAACGATTGGAATATGGAAGCCAAGGGACTCCACCCAAGAAACTAGCTAGAATGAGTGGCACCCAATATGGAAAGCTAATCAGGAACGATTTAGACGTGACAACCTTGGCGAATCCAGTTGGAACAAACTGTCGACCTACGATGCTCACGCTTTGCAGTCCATCCGGAGAATCAAGTTTGTCACTGGTACCAATGATCCAGAAACCCTCTACTGATTGCAGAAAGGCATGTATTCGGCTATCAACCGACCACTGAAAAAAGTCAGTGGTTCTATAACTCCTAACCCACAATACCACCAGCAGCACCGCCACCATCCCGCAGAATGCGGTCCAAGCGATACGAAAGTAGTTAGTAGCACGCTTCATCGTCGTGCATGCCCGCGTTGAAGCACAGCGAACGACCGCCACTATGTCGTCGAGCACGGCGGTTGCCGCTATGCTTCCGGAAACCAGCCGGGGCGATACTCGCAGGACCACAGTGCTTCAGCGGCCGGATTGTTTTTGATGTGTCCGCTGGCCGGGTCGATTTCCAGCGTTTGGCCGGTGCGATAGGCAATGTTGCCGAGATGGCAGAGCATCGTGCTCTTGTGACCTTCCGCGATGTCGCAATTCAATTTGGACTTGCCGCGAACCGTGTCGAGGAAATTGGCGAGGTGCTCGATCTGGGTGCGATGGCCGTCCTGGTGTTCAACCATCTTGCGTTTGAGGTCGTAGATTTTGTAGCCGTTGTCGTCGATGTAGAGCGTGCCATCTTCACCGCGGAATTCCATGCCGATGCCGCCATTCTTCACATAGGGCGGCGACCAGCTAATGCCTTCCCAAGTCATCGTATGGCCGGGGAATTCCCACGTGACGTTGCACGTATCGGGCGTTTGTTGGTCATCGTCGTAGCGGAGCTTGGCGCCGGCCGCGATGACTCTGCTGGGGAAGTCAACATCGAGTATCCAGCGGCAGACGTCGATCGTGTGGACGCCGTTGTTGCCGATCTCGCCATTGCCCCAGTGCCAGAAGTTGTGCCAGTTGTACGGAATGACGTTATCGCGATACGGTTCCGCGAGCACGGGGCCTTGCCACAGTTCGTAGTCGAGCCAGGGGGGCGGGGCCGTTTGTTTGCCGTGGCCGATCGAAGGGCGATTGTTGTTATACGTTGAGCGAGCGTAGAGCAGACGACCTATCGCGCCGTCGCGAATGCGAGCCGAGGCCGCGACGTAATGCGGGCTGCTACGGCGCTGCAGGCCAACCTGCACGGCGCGATTGGCGTCGCGCGCGGCTGCAATCATGCGCTCGCCTTCGGCCGGCGTGTGGGAGCAAGGCTTTTCGCAGTACACGTGTTTGCCTGCCGCGCAAGCCAGGATCGTGGCGGGTGCATGCCAATGGTTGGGCGCAGCGCAAAACAGGGCGTCAATCGACTTATCATCGAGCGCGTGGCGGAAATCCTTAATGGCTTTGGGGGCGGAATCGCCGGCTGAGGTGGCGGCAGCGACTCCTTTTGCGAGCGCGTGCTCGTCGCAATCGCAAACGTACGCGATCCGAACGCCGGGCAACGTGACTAGGCTCGTCGCCAACTGAGAGCCCCGGTTGTTGACGCCCATGATCGCAATCGAGACCATTTCACTGGCGGCCGAAGCGTGTGCAGAGCGGCGCGATGCGAGCGCTACCGTGGCCGCGGTTGCACCGGCGAGGAAAGTTCGGCGATTGAAATCGGTCATCATTCTCCTCCACTGGTGGATGCTGAGCGGGCCAGCGACTGTTGCTCGGCGCTGTGGACGATGTCGCTGATGGCGACTGGTTTGCCGCCTTGCCGTTTGCTTTCGTCAGCGGCCTCCATAAAGGCGTAGATTTCGACGGTTTGTTCGCGGCTAACGGGGGGCTGGCGGCTCTTGAAGAAGTTGCAGATTTCGATGAGGAGAGGCGTGTAATCGCTGCCGATTTTGTGTTGCAAGATGCCTTTCGTGCCGTAGGTAGAAACGGCGTAGCTATGGCCTCTTTTTAGACCACGATAAGAGCCGATTCGGCCATCTTTCCATTTGCCGACGACGACGGTTGAGAGCGGTGAGTCGGTGCGGCTCATCGTTTCGCAGCCGGTGCCCATAATCGCAAACAACGGCTCCACGCCATGGATGCCATAAAAGAATAAGTCAGGATGATGGGTCATGAGGGACAACGGGCCGACTGTTTCGCATCCGAGCATGTCGCCAATCGATTGGTCGTGAGCGGCATCCTGCACTTCTTTACAAAACCGTAGTGACGACGACGAAAAGACGGGCGTGTGGGTTTCCTCGGCGATGCGGAAGATGGAGATAATGTCAGCCAGGGAGACGGCGGCTGGCTTGTCGACAAAGATGGGCTGGCCTTTGGCGGCGGCGCGAAACTGCTGCAAATGTGGGCGGCCATCAACGCTTTCTAACAGGATCGCGTCGGTTTCTTCCGTGAGCTGGTCGATCGTATCGACAATCTTAATTCCTTTTTCGCGAAGCTGCTTCACGTAGCCCGCCAGGCGGTCCTTACTAGCAGGCACGTCCGTGCCGCCGGGGAAAGCAGCCGTCACTTTTACATTGGCGAGCGGGCCCGAAGCTTGGGGGTCATTAAGAGCGTTCGTGAAAGCGATGACGTGCGACGTATCGCAGCCGATGATGCCAGCGCGGATGACGCCTTCCTTGGCAAGTGCACTAGACATAGGTGTAAATGGAATGAAACAGACGACACTTATCAACAGCGTGCGAAGGTGGATCATGGTGCGCCGGGGGTAGTGCGTGGAAGCGGCAGCGGAGGCCGCGAATCGGAAGGACTGCTACCCTTAATAAACTAGAGGGCGGTTGTTGTCAATTAACAGGCATTTCCGTTAGTGTCCTAATTTGCGGCACAGCAACTTTGTGGCACGGACTGAAGTCGGTGATTCTTGTACGGACCGAAGTCCGTGCTACGAAGGTCGCTCGTGCGGCATGCGCTACACTTCGAGCAACATCCTCGCAGGGTCTTCAATCGTTTCTTTTACGCGGCGGAGGAACGCAACGGCTTCGCGGCCATCGATGAGGCGGTGATCGTACGTGAGAGCAACATACATCATTGGTCGGATGACGACCTGTCCTTCGCGGGCGACGGGACGGTCTTGGATCGCGTGGAGTCCGAGGACGCCACTTTGAGGCGGGTTGACGATCGGCGTCGAAAGCAGGGAACCGAACACGCCGCCGTTCGAGATGGTGAATGTACCGCCTTCGAAATCTTTCGGCTCGAGCTTGTTGTCGGCGGCGCGTTGCGAAAAGTCGTTGATTGCCTTTTCGATTTCGGCAAAGCTGAGGCGCTCGGCAAATTGCAAGACGGGCACGACCAGGCCTTTGGTGCTGCTGACGGCGATGCCGATGTGGAAATAGCGGTGGTAGACGATCTTGTCGTCGCGGATTTCGGCATTGAGCGCCGGCGTTTCCTTGAGGGCGTCGATGGTTGCTTTGACGAAGAAGGGCATGAATCCGAGTTTGACGTCGTATTTGGTTTGGAACGCCTCGCGGTATGTGGCGCAAATCTTTGACGGCCGTCATATCGATTTCATTGAACGTCGTCAGCAATGCGGCGGTTTGTTGCGCACTCACCAGCCGTGCGGCAATGCGGCGGCGGATGAGACTCATCGGGACGACTTCTTCAAGCTCGCCGTCGACGGGCGTTTCCGCCGCGGCCATTGGCGGCTTGACGGGTGACGGCGGCGGCGCGGTTTTGACTTCCTTGGATCCTTTCTGTGATTCCACGTGGCGGAGCACGTCGGTAGGCCGCAGGTTGCCGTCTTCGGCTTCAACGTCGGCAGCTTGCAGGCCGAACTCGCGCAGAGTGCGCCGCGCGGCCGGCGTGACGGCGATATCGGTCTCATGCTTGTCTGACGTTACCGCACCAGAGTCATTTTTTGACGCTGTCGCCGCCGGCGGTTCGGCAGGGACTTCCAGCACAGCGGGTTCCGGCTGCACTTTGGCTGTTTCAGCCGGCTCGGCTTTCTTTGTTTTCGCTTTGTCGCCGTTTTCGAGATAACCAATGACGTCCCCCACGGCAACCATATCGCCTTCGCGTTTGAGAATTTGGGCAAGTACGCCAGCGGCTGGCGCGGGAAGCTCCATCGAAGCCTTATCGGTTTCAAGCTCCACGACGTTTTCATCCTCCGCGACGGCTTCGCCCTCGCGCTTGAGCCAGCGGCCAATCTGCACTTCGCGGACCGACTCTCCGACCTCCGGAATTTTTAGTTCGATGCTCATAGCAATATTCTAAAAGCTCGCGTAATAAGATCGTCGTGTTCTCGATGATGGGCGGCGCTCGAGCCGGTGGCCGGGCTGGCCGATGGTGTGCGGGCGACGAAGGACAGTGGGTAGCGGTCGAGCAGGCGGTAACAATACCGATGCTTCCAGTAGCCCCAGGCACCCATGTTTTCCGGCTCTTCTTGGACCCAAATCACGGGCGTTTCCGCCGGATACGCGTCTAGTGCTTGTGACAGCACGTGGCCGCGCAGCGGGTAAAACTGTTCGACGCGGAGGATGGCCACATCGTAGCGGTTTTGTTTCTCGCGGGCGTCAACTAAGTCGTAATACATCTTGCCGCTGGAAAGCAGCACGCCGGAAGTTTGTGTCGGTTTGTGGCGGGTGTCGCCGAGAATACGATGAAAGCGGCCCGTCGAAAGCTCGCTCAGAGGCGAAACAACCTGCGGATGCCGTAAGAGGCTTTTGGGCGTAAGTACGACAAGTGGCTTGCGCCAATTGCGCTTCACTTGACGGCGGAGGCAGTGGAAGTATTGCGCCGGAGTCGATGGAACAACGATTTGAATATTGTCTTCGGCAGCTTCGAACAAAAAGCGTTCCAGGCGAGCGCTTGAATGTTCGGGGCCCTTTCCTTCAAACGCGTGCGGCAAGAGCAATACGACGCCGCTGAGACGTCGCCATTTGTCTTCGGCGCTGGTGATGAATTGATCGATGATTACCTGCGCGGCGTTGACAAAGTCGCCGTACTGGGCCTCCCACATCACCAGGGCTTCCGGGCAATCGAGCGAATAACCATATTCGAAGCCCATGGTGCCGGTTTCACAGAGGGGGCTGTTGACCACTTCGACTGTGGCCTGACTGTTTTGCAAGTTTTCAAAGACGCTGAAGCGGTGACCGTCGACAGAGTCATGAAGTATGGCGTGACGATGGCTGAACGTGCCCCGTTCGGAGTCTTGGCCGGAGAGCCGCACGGGATGGCCCTCCATGGCGAGAGATGCGAATGCAAGAGCTTCCGCCGCTGACCAATCGATTGGTTCTTCGAGCCTGGCCATGCGCCGGCGACGTTCCACCGTTCGTTCCAGCTTTTTGTGGAGATGAAAACCGTCGGGAATTAGGGCCAGTGATTCAAGGAGGCTTTGCAATGTGTCGGCCGGCACGCCGGTGTCGGGGCCTTCGTCGGGCTCGCGACCACCGACGTACGGTTGCCAAAAACCGGCCGGCGTTGGGTACTCGGCCGGCGGCGAGTGCTTGGCTTCATTGAACTGCTTTTCCAAATCGGCACGCTCATCGTCGGCGATTTGTTGGGCTTCGTCCTCGGTTACTTCGCCAAGCTGGTGTAGGTGTTTTAGGTAACTATCGCGAATCGAAGGCCGATCGTGGATCGCTTTGTAAATGAGAGGTTGGGTGAAACTCGGTTCATCCGCCTCGTTGTGTCCCCAGCGGCGGTAGCTGTACATGTCGATGACGACATCGCGTTGGAATGTGGCACGGAATTCCATCGCCAGTTCAACGACGCGGGCGACGGCTTGTGGATGTTCCCCATTAACGTGGAAGATCGGGATGGGCAGCATCTTGGCCACGTCGCTGGCGTAGGTGCTCGAGCGGCCTTCACTCGGCGAGGTGGTAAAGCCGAGCTGGTTGTTGAGAATCACATGGAGCGCACCGCCGGTCGTGAATGATTGCAGAAAACTAAGGTTCAACGCTTCCTGCACGACCCCTTCGCCGGCGAAGGCAGCGTCGCCGTGGATCAGGAGTGCCAAGCCGCGGCGACGTTCTTGATCGCCAATTCGATCTTGCTTGGCGCGGGTGCGACCCATTGCTACGGGATTGACATATTCCAGGTGGCTGGGGTTAAAGCAGAGTGAGACTTCGAGCTTGGCGCCGTTGGCAGCCTGCCATTCGCCGCTCGCGCCGAGGTGGTATTTCACATCGCCCCGGCCGAGGAACCAATCGGAGTAGGGATCTTCGAATTCGCGGAAGATATCGGCTGGGCGCTTGCCGACAATGTTGGCCAGAACGTTGAGCCGACCGCGGTGTGCCATCCCCATTACAACTTCGCTAATGCCATCCTCGGCAGCCGCTTCCAAGGCAAGGTCCAGCAGCGGGATTAGCGTCTCCGCGCCTTCGAGAGAGAATGTTTGCGCGCCCAGGTATTTCTTACGCACGAATTCTTCGAAGATGACCGCGTCAGTCAGCCGCGTGAGAATACGGAGCTGGATTTCGCGCGGCGGCGAACGCTCGGGGTCGCTTCGCTCGATCCGCTGCTGAATCCACTCCCGCAGATGGCGGTCGGGGATGTGCATGTATTCAAAACCGATGTGTCCGCGGTAAGTGGCATCGAGCAGGTTGATTAAGTCGCGGAGCGGCATCGGTCGGGATTTGCCCCCGCCGAAGGTGGTCATGATTTCGCGGTCGAAGTCGGCGGGTGTAATTCCGTACTTGCTTGGGTCGAGTGGCGAGCTGTCGCGCGGGGCAAGGCCGAGGGGATCGAGCTTGGCAGCGAGGTGGCCGTGCACGCGATAGCCGACAACGAGCTGATCGACGCGGTGTTGCAACAGGAGGGCCGAGCCTTCGACATGCTGCGGCAGAGACCGTCGCATGGACGGCGGATTGAAGACGCTGGCAGGTTGAAAGGAAGGGCAGCGCCGCGGGGTCAGGATTTCGCCGTTTCCACTGATTAGATTGCGAAAGTATTGTTGCCACAGCGGCGACACGCGTGATGCATCTTGCAAATAATCGTCAAGAAGTTGTTCCACATACTCTGAATTGTTGGAATCCAGCTCCAACTGAATTCCATCACCGTTGGCAGACATCGAGAGCGTTCCTCTCCCCGGGGCGGGCGGCAAAGGCGGCACTTAAATCCTATTATAATTGTAGCGCTGCGAACGTGAACCTTCATTGGCATGAGATGGAATGACCGGCGCGGAGGCATGGGAATCCGATATTTGAAGTTCGGCTACGGTACAAACGGGAAGGTGGCGTCCACTCTGGCATGAGACAGTTCGACCAGAAACGCGGCTAACTCGCGGGTGACGGCATCGAAGAAACGAGCACCTTTTTCAGCAGTGGCCTTGCGCGGATCACCGGCGCCGGAGTCTTGCGTGTACTTTTCCCAGGGTCGCGGGGCACGAGCCCAGCCAGCTCGCATACCCGCCAAGCGGAATGACGCGGTGGGTTGGGGCCCGGCCTGTTTCATGTCCACAAGCTCCGGGCGAAGGTGCAAGACGAGACTCGTCTCCATGTCGTTCGCGTGATCGCCACCCGGCGCGAAGAGCTCGCTTTGTAATTCGCGACACATGGCATACCAATTTACCTGCACCAGAAAGACCTTGCGTTTTCCATACAGCTCTTTGAGGTGCATGTAGAAGTCGTTCCCGCCGTGGCCGTTGAGGATCACCGCTTTTTCGATGCCGGTGTTGTCGAGCGATTCCGTAATGTCGGACAGAATCTGATTGAGCGTGCTGGGGTAGAGGTTCATCGCGAGGGGGTACGCTTGCTGCGATGTCTGCACGCCAAAAGGAATTGTCGGTAGCGCGACGACGTGGGCCCCTTGTTGGCGGGCGAGATAACACGCTCGGTCGGCAATCGCGGTTGTCTCGATAACGTCAGTCCCATATGGCAGGTGATGGCCATGCGGTTCCGTGGCCCCGAATGGCAACACGGCAACTTTGGGCGGCTCTGCACGAAGCTGCGGCAATCTCAGCTCAGCGAGATTGTGAGGCTTTTGTTCGGCCATCGCGGCAACCTTCTTCTAAATCTTGCGCATAACAACGCGCGTCCTACGCATCTCTGATCGAATTTGACACCGTTAACTTGCAGGTCAGGCTTTCGCCTGACAAGCATTAGCTACCCGCCGCATGTCAGGCTGAAGCCTGACCTACGAGTAGATGTTGTTCCTTTCGGGGGCCTTGGATACTGGCGCTCGGAAAACCGCCATTGAACAAGAAGCGAGTTTGTACGTCCCGTCCGCGGTGACGGACTTACCCTCCGCCTGTGGAATATCCATATCGGTACTTTCCAACGCGGTGTCGAACAGCCGCTCCCATGATCCGGCATCGTTCACCGACGGCAATTCAAATGGGATTTCCTGCTCATGATCCGCATTAAACAAGATGAGCAGGTGGTCGCCAATGATCGGCGTCCCGAATTCATCGACGTCGATATGTCCACCGATCAAATGGACGCCCAGGCACCGGACATGACCGGCTTTCCAGGCATCAGCAGACATCTCTTTACCGGTTGGATCCAGCCAGACAATTTCTTGCGATTGCTCTCCGTGCAGTGATTTTCCATGAAAGAAGCGCCGACGGTGGAGGTTCGGCTCTTCGATATGAATCGCGATGAGGCGCCGGACAAAATTGAGCAGGTGTTTTTCACGGTCGTCGAGATTCCAATTGAGCCACGTGATCTCGTTATCCTGGCAATACGCGTTGTTGTTGCCGCCTTGACTGTGGCCGATTTCGTCGCCCGCCAGCAGCATCGGAATGCCTTGCGAAAATAGCAAGGTGGCGAGGAACGCGCGTTGTTTCTTTGCACGAAGCTCGTTCACATGGGAGTCGTCCGTCGGTCCTTCAGCGCCGCAATTCCAACTGTCGTTTTCATTGGCGCCGTCGCGATTTTCTTCGCCGTTGGCTTCGTTGTGCTTGTGGTCGTAGGACACGAGATCAGCAAGTGGAAAGCCGTCGTGACAGGTAATGAAATTCACACTGGCGTGGGGACGGCGGCCGTTCCATTCATACAGGTCGCTCGATCCGCTAATGCGCGTGGCGAATTCCGCGGCCTCACCGCCGTCGCCCTTCCAGAAGCGGCGCACCGTGTCGCGATAGCGGCCGTTCCATTCGGACCACAAGATCGGGAAATTCCCGACTTGGTAGCCGCCTTCGCCCAAGTCCCACGGCTCCGCGATAAGTTTCACCTGGCTGAGTATCGGATCTTGATGGATGATGTCGAAGAACGCACCCAGCTTATCGACTTCGTGCAGCTCTCGGGCGAGCGTGCTGGCGAGATCGAAGCGAAAGCCATCCACGTGCATGTCGATAACCCAGTACCGCAGACTGTCCATGATGAACTGCAACACGCGAGGATTGCGCATGTTGAGCGTATTGCCGCAGCCGGTGAAATCCATGTAGTACCGCGGATCCTCCGGTGAGAGGCGGTAATAGTTGGCGTTGTCGATGCCGCGGAAGCAAACTGTAGGACCGAGTTGGTTGCCCTCTGCCGTATGGTTGTAGACGACATCGAGGATGACTTCGATGTCGGCATCGTGAAGGTTGCGAACCATCGTCTTGAATTCCTGGATCACTTCCGCCGGATTCTCGACGGAGGCGTATCGTGGCTCGGGAGCAAAGAACGACAGAGTATTATAGCCCCAGTAGTTGACAAGCTTACGACTCAACAGAATGGGGTCGTCCGCGTGCGCATGAACGGGCAGCAACTCAACCGCCGTGATACCTAATTCGCGAAGGTAGCGAATCGCCGGCTCTGAGGATAAGCCGGCGTACGTGCCGCGGAATTCTTCAGGTATCTCTTCGTTGAGTTTCGTGAAACCTTTGACGTGCATCTCGTAAATCAGCGTACGGTGCGATGGTGTTTTGGGAGGTCGGTCGTCGCCCCATGTAAACGCCTCATCAATGATGCACCCCAGCGGCGCGTCAGCTGCACTGTCGAGTTTGCTATACGACAGGTCTTGCTGTTTGTTGCCGATGATGTAGCCGGAAAGTGCTTTTGTCCAATTCGGCATCCGGGCAACAGACCTCGCGTACGGATCGAGCAGAATTTTGTTTTCATTAAAGCGGTGGCCATGCTGCGGCTCGTAAGGGCCGTAAACGCGATAGCCGTACAACTGGCCGGGGCGAATATCGGGCAGATAGATGTGCCAGACCATGTCGGTGTGTTCGACGAGCTCGATGCGTTCGGCTTCTTTTTTGTCGGTGGCCGCGTCGAAAAGGCAGAGTTCAACCTTGATGGCGTTCTCGCTGTAGAGTGCGAAATTCACGCCGCGGCCATCCCATGTGGCTCCGAGAGGGTAGGGTCGACCCGGCCAGGCACGCATAAACGCAATCCTTTCGCCCTTTAGTTCGCCGTTGAGATGATAAGCGCTACGGGAAATACCGCCAACAGCTCGTCCAGATGTAAGATTCGCCCGTGGTTACCGTCAAAATCGCTTTGAATCGCTGACGCCGTATGCGAACAACCCGATAAACAGTCGGTCCAGTTGTCAGGAAAGTCATCATGTAAAGCGAGTGCGGTGCCGCTCCAATTAGCTTGGGGTGGGCCTGACTCCGGGCTATCTACCGAGTGTCGGTCAATCAATCGATAAAAATGCCGCGGCACCACAGAAATCACGATCTGACTTTCCAACCGACGGGCGAAGGCGAGAACATGGTCGACGGCCGCGCCAATGCCTGTCAAGGGAATGTACTCCCCGAACGTGAAGAGGTCCGGCCAGTCGCGGCGCAGCCGAAGGCTGCTCGATGTAAGCCAGAGCTTGATTTCAGGATCGGGCCAACGAGCGGCGAGCTCTTGGGCGAACGCCGGGAGATCCTTATCCGCTGCGGCCCACAAGCTTTTAAGGCTGCGCCGACGGGAGTCGTAATCGACTGGCCGCCGATTGTCTGGGTCGACCAAATTGAAGTCCCAAAACTCGGTGCCGCGGTAGAAATCGGGCATACCGGGCAACGTCGTTTTCAACAGAAGTTGGGCCAGTGAATTCACGAAACCTGCATCGGCGATTAGTGCGACGAATGCTGTAACATCGTCCGCGAACTGCTGGTTCTCAGGTGCAAGTAGCTGCATGATGAAGTTGCGCACCGCGGTTTCATACGATTCATCCGCGTTCATCCAAGAGGTCTGGACCTTCGCCTCGCGAAACGCCTTTTCGAAGTATTGCAGAATGCGATCTCGGTAGAAATCGAAGTCTGCTTCCGCGTTGCCAATTAGCGGCCAGGTGCCAACGAGCGTTTCGTAAATCAGATATTCTTCATTGGCATTGGGAACCGCGTCGCCATCGACCTCGCTTAGAAAGGAGCGGTTCATTTTTTGCCAGCGTGAGAAGGCCCGGGCCCATTCGACCGGAGCTTCAGACAAGACATGAAGTCGCGCACGGAAATCCTCGCCGCGCTTTGCGTCGTGCGTGGCAGTGGCGCACATGGAGTGCGGCCATTCGTGCATCCGGTGATGCATGAGACGGTGGAACTCATCGAGTGCGAGCGGCCTGGCATCGAGCTCGCCACCCACTTCGTTCAGCGAAGCGAGCGGATAATACCGATAGAATGCGGTATCTTCGACGCCCTTTGCTGCAACGGGTCCACTAACCTGTTGGAACTTGAGCGTGAACTGTCGTCGCTGTTCCGCTTGCTCCGGCGTGATTGTAGGGGGATGCTCAAGCAATAGAACCGACGCAATAAAGTCGAACACCGAATACGAAGTCGTGCGATTGCGGCGTTTTGCCATGCGGACGGCCGACGTTACGGTTCGGTAGTCCGCTTCGGTGATATCCCAACTATCGCCCCGAGCGTACGTGCGATAGACGGTCATACTCGCGAGAACCTCACGGAGGGCCTGTCGCAGCGCTGGCTGCGTGAAATCGCGCGAGGCACGGTGTTGCTGGGCCAGCCGATAGAGCTGAGCCGTGAGCATGTGTAGCTCACTGGCCATGTTCGCGAGTAGAACAGTTCGGCGGCTTTCGTAGACAATTTCGGTCGGTTTCGTGGTTTGCTCCGTGGCATCGTCGTAGATGGATCGCAGCGTGGCGAGCCCGTCGCCGTGAACCTGCACGCGGGCAATGATGTTCAGGATATCGTAACCTGTCGTGCCGCAGACGTCCCAGTCCTCTGAGAGTGACTCGTCGCTGGATAGAATCTTTTCAGCCAGTATGTAGACGGCGCGCAGCTTCGTCGTCGCTGTTTGCTCGTGCCGTGCGGAAGAGCGTCTGCAGGTTTTTGAAATAGGTTTGTGGATCTCGGAGACCATCGGGGTGGTCGATGCGCAGTCCCGTCACCCAACCCATTTCCAAGAAGCGCACCACAAGCCGGTGAACGGCCTCGAACACGCGGGGGTCTTCGACGCGAATGGCGGCCAAGTCATTGACATCGAAAAACCGGCGATAGTTGATTTCATCCGCAGCAACGCGCCAATAAGCGAGGCGGTACCACTGCTCATCGAGGAGCTGTTCGAGTCGATCGAAGCTTTTCGGATTTCCCTCTTCGCCGTTAATCTGTTCGAGAGCGCGATCCAGGGCGGCACGAACGTCAGGCGAGGCGGAAAGCAGTTGTTCGAGACGTCGGCCGGAAATGCCCTGTTCGCGATAGCGCTCATCCATCGAAACCGCATCGCGATGAGCCCCAGGCGGCAAGTTTCTTAATTGAGTGATAATGCTACACAGCTCGTTCCGGTCGGCCAGGATCGAAGCGTTCTTGTTTGCAATCAATGCTTCGTCGTTTAGTGCAAGATCGAGAACGACCGGCCACGACGGAGGCGCCAGCGGGAAGCGCCGCGGCCCATATTCCAGTTGCAATCGTCGCTCGCGATAGACGACCCGAAGGTCTCCGTTTTCCAGTACCCTAGCGAATGGTTCACCCAAGAACGGCAGGAGGACGCGGTTTTCTAATGCCGCCGCCGGGGGGTGCCATTCAATGTCAAAAAAATCGGCAAAATAGGCCCCTTCACCATTCTCCAGCACGTCCAGCCACCACGTATTTCCGGGGTCGTTGATGCCCATGTGGTTCGGTACCACGTCGAGCAAAATACCCATCCCCAATTGGCGAGCGGACTCCGCCATTCGCGCAAACGTTTGCAAATTGCCGATCGCTGGGTCGATGGCGCCGTGATCGACCACATCGTAGCCATGGCTGCTTTCGGCCCGCGCGCGAAATAGAGGCGACAGATAGACATCGCTGATGCCTAACTTGTGTAAATACGGCAACAGCGACGCAACCTGGTCGAGCGTGAGATCGGAACCAAGCTGCAGCCGGTAAGTCGAAAGCGGGATGCGATTATATCGGTGGCTGCAAGCTGCAACAGCGGTTTTAGTAGCAGTAAGCTCCGACATAAAGAATTGACCTGCAACAAGACTTGCTAGAAATTGGTGGTTCCGATGAACAATGTATTCCGCTTAAAATACATATTCCGCAGCCGCACATTGATAGAGAGACTTTGCAACCCTTTAGCAAAGGATATGCCAAATGACGGCTTCTTTGAAGGACCAAACGCGAATTCGGCCGGGCGCGCACATCGTCGATGGCGGCGTTCACTTTTGCGTGTGGGCGCCCGAACGTCGGGAAATCGGACTGGTTTTCGTCAATTCAGACAGACAAGAGCAACGCGAGATTCAACTCGAGCGCGAATCTGGCGAATTCTTTGGGGCGTTGGTCGATGGCGTTGAGCCAGGTGCTTTCTACTATTATCGCGTGGACGACGATCCGCAGAATTATCCCGACCCCGCATCCCATTTTCAGCCGCAGGGTGTGTTTGGACCGTCGCAAGTGATCGACCATCGCCAATTCGCCTGGAACGACGATGCTTGGCGCGGCGTGAAGTTGCCAGGGCAGGTGCTGTACGAATTGCACATCGGTTTATTCACGCCCGAGGGAACTTGGAGGACCGCCATCGAAAAGCTGCCGCACTTGCGCGACCTTGGCATCACGCTAATCGAGGTGATGCCAGTCGCTGCCTTTCCCGGCGAATTCGGCTGGGGTTACGACGGTGTCTTTTGGTATGCACCAACGCAACTTTACGGCACGCCGGACGATTTCCGAATGTTTGTCGATCGCGCCCACGCAATTGGCTTAGGAATTATTTTGGATGTGGTTTACAACCATTTCGGACCGGCGGGTAACTTTACCGGTCAGTTTTCCCCATATTATACGTCGCAAAAGCACCGCACCGACTGGGGCACCGCCATCAACTTCGACGACGCACACGCTGACCCGGTGCGCGAGTTTGTGGCCGAAAGTGCCGCGCATTGGATCCGCGAGTATCATCTCGACGGTCTACGGCTCGATGCGATTCATTCGGTCATCGACGACTCCGACGAACATATCGTGACCCAGTTGACGCGGGCTGCTCGATCGGCTGCGGGCGATCGGTCGATCATTGTCGTAAGTGAAGACGATAAGAATCGCTGTCAGCAAGTGCTGTCCCCTGAAGAAGGCGGCTGGGGTAATGACGGCTTGTTCAACGACGATTTCCACCACGCATGCCGTGTGGCGGCTACTGGCAACACCGAAGCGTATTACCGCGACTTCACTGGCTCGCCTCAAGAGCTAATCTCGACCATCCGTTTCGGCCACCTGTATCAGGGACAATGGAGCACTCGGCAGGGTCACCCTCGCGGTGTTCCAACGCGCAATATCCCTGCGCGTCATTTCATCCATTTTCTGCAAAATCATGACCAGGTTGCCAACTCGGCGAACGGATTGCGCACGCACTTGCTCACATCGCCGGGGCGGTTTCGTGCGTTGACGGCGTTACTCCTACTCGGCCCGGAAACACCCTTGCTGTTTATGGGACAGGAATTTGGTGCGTCGAACCCGTTCCTCTACTTCGCCGACCATGACCCCGAATTGGCCGAACTCGTTCACCACGGCCGCCGCGAATTCATGCATCAATTCCCGCGAATCAAGTCGTTGGAGCCTGCTGCTCCTCTGCCGCATCCGGCGGAAGAGCAAACGTATTTGAAATGCAAATTGAACTGGGACGAATGCCAGCCGGATTCCTCTATGATGGCGCTCCACCGAGATCTGTTGCACTTGCGGCGCGAAGATGCCGTGTTTTCGCGGCAGAATCGCATGTCGATGGAAGGAGCAGTCATCGGCCCCGAAGCGTTTGCACTGCGATGGTGCAGCAATTCGGACGACGACCGGCTGGCGCTATTCAATTTGGGCCGCGACTTTGATTGGCTGCCCATTTCGGATCCGTTGGTCGCGCCGCCTTGGGGAAAGCAATGGAACCTTATTTGGTCAAGTGAGAGCCCACAATATGGAGGAACGGGTACGCCAAACTTCGATAACAAGAATTGGTATGTCCCGGGACATACCGCTGTGGTTTTTGCTACCTGCGACAGGTAAAAACCTATCCTAGAACCGTCGGGGACTGGCTCATTTAGCGAAGTCTTCGCAGCAAAATGTGCCTGTCCCCCTCTCCGCAGATGGTTCTGGGATAGGCTCTAAGAACGACTTCGCCGCGATGGAGGAATTTGAAATGAGCACCGAGCCGCTACACCTGCCCAAGTCGGATTACACGGACATTATCAATCGCATCAGCGTCCAAGACTCACCGGTCGGCATCGATGCGCAGTACACACACGCGGTCATCATCGCTTATTTGCAGCAGCTCACAAGTAAGGTAGCCCAGATCGAATCTGAGTTAATCAAGAACGGTCTGATCAAGAAAGAATAAGCCAACGACGCTTTCCTGCCGCCGTGCCGGCGCCAGATTCGATGGCAACTACGAATGGGAAACATCGGCGAGAAGCGTTTCGACAACGGCGACTACCGCTTCCGATCACACTGACGGAGTACCAGCGGTTCAAATTCGTAAGGGAACAACTTCAGAAAGAGGGCGTCAGCATTCCCCTTCCTACAGGCAATTAGCCACCCGACGCGATTATGAATCATGTGGGCCGCTGCACGAAGGGCGGCTCGCACTTTCGTAACCGAGCCCTGGAGATGCGTCACTTGACCGCATTAGACTCATGAAAACTATTCGCCGCCGAAACCTCGTCACCGCCGCGCTTGTTGGCGTGGTAGCGTTCATCGCAGCCAGTTCGCGCGCCGCCGACCCACTGCCGTCGTGGAATGAGACAAGCACAAAGAAAGCCATCCTAGAGTTCGTCGAGAAAGTGACTAAGGAGGGATCGCCGGACTTCGTGCCGACCGCCGAACGCGTCGCCACATTCGATAACGACGGAACGCTGTGGACGGAGCACCCAATGTACACCCAGCTCGCCTTTGCGATGGAGCGAGTCAAGCAGTTGGCCCCTCAGCATCCCGGGTGGAAAACGAAGCAACCCTTCGAAGCGGCGCTCGACAACGACCTTGATGCGCTGGGATCAGCGGGTGCGAAAGGGATGATTGAGCTCGTGACGGCTTCGCATGCCGGCATGAGCACAGCCGATTTCGCGGCGATCGTGGCCGACTGGTTTGAAAAGGCGCGTCACCCGCGCTTCAAGCGCCGCTATACGGAGTTGGCCTATCAACCGATGCTTGAACTTCTGGCGTATCTGCGGGCCAACGGATTCAAGACGTATATTGTGTCTGGCGGCGGCCTGGAGTTCATGCGGCCGATGACGGAGGCGGTTTACGGAATTCCACCCGAGCAGGTCGTGGGTTCCACGATCGAGACTAAATACAAGGTCCAGGACGGCAAACCAGTGCTGATGCGTCTACCGGAGATCGATTTCATCGACGACAAGACCGGCAAGCCTGTCAGTATCGAAAAGTTCATTGGCAGGCGACCGATTGCGTCGTTCGGCAACTCCGCCGGAGACCGCGAGATGCTCGAGTGGACCGGTGCGGGTAAGGGCGCGCGGCTGATGATGCTGGTGTTCCACGACGACGCCAAGCGGGAATATGCCTACGGTCCCGCCAGAGGGCTGCCGGACACCAAGTTCGGTACATTTCCGCAGTCACTTATGAACGAGGCCCAAGAGAAAGGCTGGGGGGTGATCAGCATGAAAAACGACTGGACGCGTGTCTTTGCCTTCGAAGAATGAGTCCGTCGGTACTCAAATTGCCGTACGATGCTTTGACAATTCAAAAACTTCCAGCAGGCGGCATACGCTTTTCACCAACGTGAACGTATACATCGGCGTGAGCGAGAATCTTCTGGAACACACAGAGCCGAGTAACGAGATGAACTGCGAGACCCGGAAATCCACGCGTGTAGTTCGTTGCGAAGGTACTCACGAGCCCGAAAGCTGTGAGTATAACGATTGAAGAAATGCGCCCGAAAACTGTAGTGGGTTGTCGTCACGCACTCACGGACAGAGGAATGCCAGTATTCCGAAAATCACCAAAGTTTAGAGACCGGTCCCAGTGCGCTCGAGGCCTTGCTCGGCTTCCCACCCATGCAGCCGGGTGCGAGCCGCAGCCTCGAATCGGTCAAAGAGAAGATTCAGCAGGCGATCGCCAGCCGCACCGGCCAGAAATGGCTCAGTCGGGAATGCTTACGGACTTTTCAGTCTCGCGGCAGGTCGCTCTGAGCGTATGGGGCCTGTCGCATCTCCATGAAAGGAGACGAGCACTGACCGCCGCAAGAGGAAAAGAATGCAACTGAATGAGTATCGAAGGCTCTTAGCTTATCCAAACCAAAAGCGAGGTTGGCCATCTGGCTCAATAACTCCGCACGACTACTTTTTTGCCGCGGGAACCAATTTCAGCAGCACACCTTGCCCCGGCGCTAGAAAGCACTGCTCACCCACGAAGGGAGTTGCCGCGCCGGTGTATGCGGAAATGACGTCTAGCCGAGCGGCTGGTTTTCGGAGCTTCGGAAAACACGCTGCGGAGCTGGTGAAGCTCTTGTTCACGATTATGAGGTATCGGCTGCCGTCTTCGTGCGTGAAATCCCCCACCAGCATCGGCCCAGCGATTGCTTCGATGAGACTGTTAGCGTCGGGTCCAGTGCAGCCGGCAGGCACGTCGCCAAAATGATAGACGTGGTCCGACTTTAGCTTAAGCAATGTGGGGGCGAGTTTGCCGACTTGCAGATTCACCTGCTGCAACGTGTGCCACATGGGATTTTGATGCCCGAATTGATCAATTGGGCCGCCTCGATAATTGCCAACCGCAGGCGTGAAATACTTAAAGTACGCAAGTCCGCGGGCGCCGTAAGCGAGCGATGTATAGACCTGAAAGCGCATATCGGCTGCAGATGGTTCGCGATAGCTCAAAGCGCCCACCGAAAGGACGATTTGCCAGAACGGCAAATCGTGTTTCAAAGCGGCCCGCCGCACCGATTCCAGGTTTGCGAAGTACTCGCCTCGAAAACCACCGCCTTCCAAAATGGCGTAATGGTCGTAGCTCAAAATGGGCGGGTGGCAAGTCTCGATGAATTGTTCAAGGTATGCGTCGTAGGTCGGAGTACCGAGTTGGCCAGCGTTGGCGTAATTCGGAAAAAGATTGATGTACGGCCAAGCGCCGAGGTGCAGCTCCTTCACGATGCCGCTGACAGTCGCTAAGCCGGGAAAGAAACTGGCGGAAGGCTCATCGCGTAAGTAATAGCCATAGACAGCCGGATGATGGCGGACCTCCTTCACCAATTCCGCGACTTTTTCACGTGCGGATTTGGCATCGACCTTCGTCCAGTCGTAGCCGCTGGTCCGGGCGTCGGAGACAATCGCCTTCAACCCGGCGGCTTGACATGCATCCAACGCAGTCGGCGGCGCAAAACCGGCAACCGTGAAACCGCAATCGTGAATTCTCTGCAGCACCGCAGGATCATTGGGAGCGCCATCCCAGGGCATGATGGGGAAGAAGTCCGCTGGTTCAGCGGCCAAACCGGTACGGGACAGCAACAGGACGAGCAGGAGGGAGAGTCTCTTCAAAGACATTGAATTGGCTTTCGTGAAGGATTGGCTGGAATTGCGGCTAGTTGAGTAAAGTATAGTTGTGCGATGCCGCCGCATCGACAGCATACTCCCATTGATGGATAATAAGCGGCATGCAGTACCGCTCCCAAATGTGGATTATTTCTGTCGCCCTCACCATTGTGGCTTGGCCGCAGTTGATGTTGGCCGAAGACGCCGCAATTCCGCCGCCACTCAAGGAATACAAGGGGCGGGAAATTGCCCAGACGATGCACTTCCTCGGCGCGCCCTGGCTCACGCGCGAATCCCGAGAGCGCGAAGAAGATTGCAAAACCATGCTCGCCGCGCTGCACGTGAAACCCGGCGATGTGGTGTGCGACCTTGGTTGCGGCAATGGGTTCTACTCGCTGAAACTGGCCAAGCTCGTCGGTGAAAAGGGGCGGGTGATCGCGGTCGACATTCAGCCCCAAATGCTGAAGCTGCTCAAGGACCGCGCCGCGGATGCGAAGGTTACCAACATCGAACCCGTGTTAGGTACGGTGGTTGATCCCAAGCTGCCAGAGGGGAAGCTTGACCTGGTTCTGCTCGTTGATGTGTACCACGAATTTTCGCACCCGGAGCAAATGCTGGCGACGATCCGCAAGAGTCTCAAACCAACCGGCCGAGTGGCGTTGGCCGAATTTCGTGCGGAAGACCCGGCAGTGCCCATCAAGCCGCTGCACAAAATGAGCAAAGCTCAGATCATGAAAGAATTTCCGCCGAATGGTTTCAAGCTCGTCGAGGATTTCGAGAAGTTGCCGTGGCAGCATCTCATATTCTTCCAGAGCGCATCGGCTGCGCAAAACGCGGAAACCGATCCAGCAGCGAGGGCGGCGCCGGTTCTTGAACCGGTGCCGCGTGAGCGGTGAGAAGCCACGCTGATCGGTGTAGCTTCTTGCGGCTGCGCCGCCCTGGTTTAAGAACCAGCGCTACCCGCTGGCACGCGAACTGGCTTTTTTTGCGGATGTGAGCAAGTGCGCAAAATTCCCCCACGGGTTTTTGCGCACTTGCCCTTGGGTGCGGCATCACGGGTACAGAATCGCAAAATTCCCCCTGGAATTTGCACTCCTGTAGCGATTTGGATGCGCCCGGACGGGGGCTGTCGGCTTTCAGCTATCCGTCTGTCGGCCAGCTGAAGGGCATTTCTAACTTTTCAAAGAGCGGAGGCAGGGCCAGTTCGCGCACAGCACGGGTGCAGGCCAGCATGCGGTGAGCGGCCGATATTTTGTTATCTATGGGAATACTAAACGTGCGTCCACTATACCGGATCTGGAGCTGAAGTCAACAGTCAGAATTGGGCCACTTGCGTGAGTGGTCAGAGGCCGCGCGCATCGGTGCAACTTCTTGCGGCTGCGCCGCCCTGGTTCAAGAACCAGGGCTACCCGCTAGTTCCTTGGCCAATGCACCGTTTCCGGGAGGATCAGCTTGGCTCGTGCAAAATCTTCTTCGGCCTTCGACTTGTCTCCCATCTTGTCGTAGGCGACGCCCCGATCGAAATAGTACATTGCAACAATGTTCGGATTGTGCGGCTTGACCTCTTGATAGAGCCGGATGGCCTCCGTACAGTCGGCAATTGCCTTGTCAAACTCACCTTTACCAACGTAGGCCAGCGCCGACCATGGTAGCTTGCCGCGCGCTCAACCTTCGCTCCGGCGTCTTTCGGTTCCAGACGAATTGCTTCTGTGAAATCCGCGATAGCTCGGTCGAAATCCTTCGTCTTGACATACGTAAATCCACGGTCCCCATAACCCGTCGCAGACGTCGGGTCAAGTCGGATGGCTGCCGTTTCATCTGCGATCGCCTTGTCAAAATTGCATTTCTCCTGATAAGCGCACGCACGGCAAAGGTATGCCTCCGGATTCTTCGGGTCGAGCCGAATGGCTTTGGTGTATACAGCGATGCTTGCATCGACCTTCCCATGCTGCAAGAGCTCGTTGCCGCTCTTGACAGTTGCACTGGCCGACTCCGAATCCGTTTTGCACCCGGGGACGAAACAGACAACTAGCAGCGCCGCGCCAAAGTACGCGCGCACACAACAACGGCGATCTGTTATCATTAGTGTTCTCCGCATCGGTCTCACGGCAAAAGAAGCTAGGGAAGGTATTTACCCACGCCTGCGAAACAGTCTTTCATCAAGACGTATGCCGTCAGGATCGATGTCGTTGACGTATTGTATTCGATGACCGGGCTCCTGCCGACCGCCATGAACAGGCCGGTTACCTATAATTCCAGCTCGATTGGATCAACCACATTATTTAACGACCCCTCTGTCTCACACTTCTGGATCGCTTCCCTCTGCTTAACGCCGCTCCATGCGCCGGGTGGCGGAAACGTGGGCTTACGGCCTAAATACCAGTCCCAGTAATTCTGCCGTTCCATAAGATTCTGTTCGTCATTCCACCCTTGGGACCCCACTTTGGGCGCTGCGTAGATTGAAGAGCATTGCTTGGAATTTGTGCTAGGTCCGATTGGCCATCGGGCCTGCCAAGTTACGCCATTCTGGTCAACGAAGGTGCTTAAGGGAGGAGCATAAGGGTTCGATCTACCAGCGCCCCACGCTGTCCCCGCAGCAAGTCCACGAGGATCGATCCAATCTGTCGGCCCATTCCCCACATAGCGATACAGATTGGCATCGCTGGCGGCGAAGCTGATTGGATCTTCGCTGAGCCAGCGGCCGATGGCCGGGTCGTACCAGCGATTGGTGTTATTTTGCAGGCCGGTGTCGCGGTCGAACCAGCGGCCAGTGTAGAGGAACGGCGACTGGGCCGCATCGGCGTGAGACCACGGCTGGGTGCCTTTGATGATGTCGCCCGCCGCATCATAGTACTCGATGCCTTGAACCTTGCCAAACTCATCGAATACCGCATGCCGCCGCTCGATGCCGTTGTTGTCCACCATGTCGCGGACCGACCCTGTGCTTGCGATCGGCTTGTTAGTGGTCTCTTTTGGGAGAGCGCGTCGGCAGAGAGGCTATCCGGAAAATGTCTGAGAGAGGGGGACAGTCCCCGACATTTTCCGGATAGCCTCTTAGCTTAATCCGAGGATTCGACGCGGGTTGTCGCCGAGCAATTGACGTACTTGTTGCTCCCCAAGATGAAGCGCATTGCGCAAATTCTCCTCGGACCGACGCATCGTGCCGGCCGAGCCCATTAGATGGCTGCGGTCTGCCGACCAGGTGGCGAGGTTTTCGTCGATCACAACGCGCTGATCGCCGATCGAATACTCGCCTGGTCCTTGGCCGGCCCCATAGATGGCGTCCGTCACGACAAACGCCCGATCGATGCCGCAGCACTTGAGGTAATTCGCCAGGGCGAAAAAGGGGACATGGACGCCATCGGCAATGAAGCCGATGTGGAGACGATCGGCCAGGCTCAACACGCGCTGGATGATGTTGTCGTGGCGAGGCAATTGGCCGGGGCAGCCGTTGCCCAGATGCGTGAACATTGATAGCCCAGCGTCGATGCTGGCCCGCAATTCATCGAGCGATGGGTTGCAATGGCCGGCAGAGACGATTATTCCTTGGTCCGCCAGGAATTCTGTCACGCGGTTGCCGGAGTCGCGCTCGGGCACCAACGTGACGATCTTCGTAAGGCCGCCCGCGGCTTCGAGCAATCGTTGCATTGCGTCTGTAGTCGCGGGTCGGGCAGCCTCGGGGGGGTGAGCGCCGATATAGCCTGGCTCCTCATTAAGAAACGGGCCTTCAATGTGGATGCCGTAGATCACATCGGCGATCGCGCGGTCGCCTTCCCGCACGCGAGCAATGTTGGCCAGCCGCCGGCACATGGCGTCGAGATCGGCGGTAATGACCGTGGCCAGGATGTTGGCCACTCCCTCGGTCTGCAAACGGCGGCAAACCGCCGCCACGTCTTCCACAACGAGTTTGTCGGCGTTAAAGTCGACCTCTGCGTACCCATTCACCTGCAGATCGACGTATTCAGGTGAGTTTTGCATGAGCTTCGATGATTATTAAACCACAAAGACACAAAGGGCACGAAGAACGTTATGCGGTTTTGCTGCTCTTTGTGTCCTTCGTACCTTTGTGGTTATATTCTTGGCAGTCACAGTAATCAATGATTCATTAAATCAACGAGGGTAGACCGATGGAAATGGGGATTTGGCCAACGAAAGACCAAATGGGAAAAGCAGCCGCCGAAGACGGTGCGGGAATCATACGTCATGCACTTGAGGAACGGGGTGAGGCCAATATCATCGTGGCGACCGGTGCATCACAATTCGAAATGCTTTCCCATCTCGTGCGTCAACCGGACATCGATTGGCACCGCGTCACCGGCTTTCACTTAGACGAGTATGTTGGCCTGCCGATCTCACACCCGGCCTCATTCCGTGGTTACTTATGGCAGCGGTTCGTGAGCAAGTTGCCGGTGCCGCTGAGTGCGTTTTATTTCTTGGATGGGGAGGGCGATCCGCAGGCAGAATGCCGCCGGATGGGGGAAATTATCAAAAAGCATCCAATCGATGTGGCATTCGTCGGCATCGGCGAGAACGGCCACCTGGCATTCAACGACCCGCCAGCCGATTTTCAAACAGAAGAACCGTACCTGGTCGTGCAGCTCGACGACGCTTGTCGCCGCCAGCAGCTTGGTGAAGGCTGGTTTCCCACGTTTGAAGACGTCCCGAAACAGGCGATTTCAATGAGCGTTCATCACATCATGAAGAGCGGCGCCATTGTTTGCACCGTGCCCGACAAGCGCAAAGCCGAGGCGGTTCGTAATGCCGTCAAAGGCGAGGTTACACCTCAGGTACCAGCTTCAATCCTCCAACGACATGAATGTTGCACGCTATATCTCGATGAGCCCGCTGCTTCGCTGTTGTGAAATACGGCGTCCTGACGATTACTTGATTTCCAGCTTAAGGTTCCGGAACCGCACCTCAGTCGGCCCACCAGCGTGAAGCTGAAGTGCGAACACCCCATCGCGCCTACCGGCCGGGTCTTCATAATCCGCACACGGTTGGCCGTTGAGCCACGTGCGGATGTTGCTGCCGATGGCCTCGATCTCGTAGTGGTTCCAACCGCCCTTTTTGAGGAACGGCTCGCCCGATTTATCGGACAAGATCGCGCGGCCGTTCTCTTCATAGAGTTTGCCCCACCAGCCGGGGCCAACGTCTGCTTGATAGCCGCGGACTTCGTTGTAGCCATCGAGCGGCTCGGTGCGGAATTGGACGCCGCTGTTGCCCATGTCATTCACTAGCTTCACATCGAGCGACAATTTGAAATCTCTGGCCGCCATGTCGCTCATCAGGAACGTGTTATGTTGCAAGCCATTTGTCCGGCCGACGATCTCGCCATTTTCGACCGACCACAAACCGGGCTCACCCTGCCAGCCGGTCAGGTCTTTGCCGTTGAAGAAACTGGCGGCGTTCTCTTTCGTAGCCAGTAGCGGTACCTGCACCTTACCGCGGAGATATGCGAACAAAGAGAGAATCTCGCCGGTAGAAAATTGCTTCAATTGATCTTCCGGCATCATTGACATATTGCTGATTGCGCGCTCGTCGATTTCGTCCTTTGGCAGAACAATAGTTTCGGTGGCCGTGCGGAGCGTGACGGCCTTATCGTTTTCGGCGGAGACGATGCCGGTTATAACCCGGCCGTCGGTTGTCGTTACAACCGTGGGTCGATATTCCTTCGCGATCACCGCGCTCGGATCGACGATGTTCGTTAACAAGTAATTAGGATCGGACCGATTGGAACCGGTCAGATCGGGTCCGATATTATTGCCGATGCCGTACAGCGTGTGACATTGCTGGCACGTTTTACTGAACACCGCGCGACCCAACGAGGGGTCGGGTGCTTCCGACCGATGGCCGGCGAGCAGCTTGCGGTAACTCTCGATAAGCGCCACCTTATCGGCCGGCGTATTGCGAACCTGCCCCCAGACGTCGCCAATCATTTTGTCGATTGACTCATCTTTCAGGTTGTGCAACTGACGGACCAAGTCCGCCGAAAGATCCTTGGCAGGAAGCTCATGAGCGCTTACGGCTTTGACCAACTCGGTTCCGTAAGGAACGCGTGACGCAAGTGTCGCCAAGGCAGCCTGCTTTTCGTTGGCGGTAAGCTGCGTGTAAACCCCCAATATTTTTGAGGGAGTCTGCGAATCCTCATACTGCGCCAAACCGGCAAGCGCGATTTCTCGCATTTTCGTGTCGGATAGCAGCGATTGTAACGTTGCCGCCAGCTTTGGGTCTTTGGCCGCCAATAGCGCTTTGAGCGCATCGCGCCGAGACTTGACATCTGCATCATGGGACGTCACGAGCGAACGCAACGACTGCATCGCGGCAGCGTCGCCGAAGATCACGCCGACGGCGTTAGCCTCGGATATGAGCTCGGGCTTATTGCTCAGCGCGAGTTTTTGGTAAACGGCTGACCAACCAGCAGGCGGTTTTGCATGGCGCTGGCCGGCGAGCGACGTCCGTAGCCCGCGGATGATCGTGAGTTGTTCGTCGGCATCTTTCGACTTTGCCAATCCATCGACCAATACGGCCAACCCGGCATCGTTTTCCAAGTCGCCGATGCGGCGCAACATAAACTCGCGCAAGAGCGGAATCGTATCACCACACGATAGACCAAACGCGAGCGCCCGATGCGGATCGGACACGGCAAGCGGTTCTGCCGCATACCAATACATGAGCGGCAGATTGTGGTCGTTGGCGTCGCTCGCATGGATGGCGAGCTTTTGCACAACGTCCCAGCGTTGGTTTGCTGGAAGCCGCTGCATGGCTGATGCCAAGTATAAACGCACCACCGGCGATGGATCTTTTTCTGCCAGCTCGGAGAATCGGGGCAGTAGCTCCGCCAGATTTGGATTCTCGTGGTCAATGGAAAGCTGAACGGCCCAAGCGCGTACGTATTCATTTTCATCGGCCAGCAGCCTCTGAATGAGATCGGTAGGAACACCGCCAGTGACATCGAGCGCCCACATCGCCCGCAAACGGCGAGTTTCATCTGGATTCGTCGTCGCGATTTCAGCCAGACGTTTACGGACAGACGGATCCAACGTGCCGGCCGCAGCACGCTCTTCAAGAATGCGCCGCGAGTGCCGCACATACCAATCGTTCTTTTCGAGGACCAGTTCTGCGAGATCGCGATCACTGAGTTGCTTCAAATCAACTTGCTTGTGGTCGGGCTTGCCGTAGAAAACCGTGTAGATGCGGCCGTTGCTGCGATCATGGGCTTCGACACTTGTCGTGTGACACGCATTCGTATCGTACCAATCGATGATATAGACTTGCCCATCCGGCCCGTAGCGAAGGTTAAGGATTTGCGAGGCGAGATCGAAAGACAGCAGAAAGTCCTTGCCGTGATGGCCGACAAAGCCTGATCCCTGACGTTCTAAGACATCCATGTTGACGCGCTGTCCATGGATATTGTTCATGAAGATACATTTTCGATATTGATCGGGCCAGGCGCCGCCTAAATAGATCATGGCGCCGGCATGGGCATGTCCGCCGCCAGCATCGCCCGAGCGGCCATTGCCACCATGCGGCGTGTTGCCGAGATAATGAAGGTGATCGGCGATTGTTTGGATGTCGCCGTACGTGTGCGGATCGGTATGCGGGCCAGCCTGCCGCAGATAGCGTCCACCCTGAATCATGTGATACAGATGGGGGATCACACAGGCCGTGCAAAATGCCTGGCCGTGGTCGTCGAAATCCACACCCCACGGGTTGCTCGTCCCTTCGGCAAAAACTTCGAACTTATGCGTAACAGGATGGTATCGCCAGATACCCGCCGTGATTGGAACACGTTTCTCGTCAGGCGTTCCCGGCTTGCCAACGTGAGAATGCGTAAAAACGCCGTGGCACCCGTAAAGCCAACCATCGGGTCCCCAGATAAACGCGTTGAGCGTTTCGTGCGTGTCTTCATACGCCCAGCCGTCGAGTAGGACCTCGGGCTTGCCATCGGGAATGTCGTCGCCGTTTCGGTCGGGAATAAAAAGTAGGTAGGGCGCCGCGCCTACGAACACGCCGCCGAATCCAACTTCCAAGCCGCTAACCAAGTTGAGATGCTCGGCAAAGACCTTGCGATTATCGAATTTTCCATCGCCGTCGGTATCTTCGAAAACAAGAATCCGGTCGCGGCCTTTGCCTTCTGGGGCACGGACTGGATACGTGTAAGCCTCGGCGATCCACAATCGTCCTCGGTCATCGATTGCCATGGCGATCGGTTGCTTGACATCTGGCTCGGCAGCCGCCAGCTTGACGGAAAAGCCGTCTGGCAGCTTCATTACCTTTACCGCTTCTTCACCTGGCAGGCCGGCGTAAGGGTAGATGTCGGACTCGCCGACCTTGGAAGCTTCGATGGCCGCCTTGGGTGGCACATCGAAGAAACGGAAGTCGTCGAAGTTGATGTGGCCCCACCCAGCGCTCCCGTGATCGACGACACGGATAAAAACTTTCTTACCGATTTCTTTGGTAAGGTCGGCGATCGCCGGCCGCATTTGCTCCTGACTGCGTCCGCTTGCCGCAAAAATGACGTTGTTCGTGTCTGCGTCGACGACTTCGACGCGCACGGCACGGCCCGCACCGCCGCCGACGAGAAAACTGGCGTACGGGTGAGTGACCTTAAATGGAACTGAAGTAAGCGTGCCCTGAGGACCGTCCCCGGTTCGCTCGTAGGTACCAACCCAGAATTTTCCGTGGTGACCGCTGATGCTGTCGGCACGCCGCGCATGCACGGTGTCGCCCCGTGATGGCTGCTCCTCGAATGCAGTCCCAGTTGCCGTCCAATCCGAAAGATCCCCTTTTTCAAAATCGAGGTTGAGCACGCGCCCATTATCTGCCGTAGCTGCGAAGCCCTGATCGGTTTTTTGGATTTTTTGTTTTGTCGCCGTAGCGTCCGCAGGCTTGACGACAGCGGCAGATGGTTTGGCTTGGGGCGACGGTTGTCTCGACTTTGGCTGCGCGCTCTCCCATGAACGGCGATCAACATCTTGCACTTTCTGGGTGAAAACGAATGTGCCTTTTTTGTTGCCTACAACGACATCATCCCACGTGTCGCCGTTGACATCGCCCACGACAACCTGTGTGCCGACGCCCGAATTGCGGTCGATCAGATACGGGATGAAGCGGACGTTCTTCCCGTCCCGCACCGTTTTGAACCAGTACAAAACTGCCGGGTCGTGAGCGCCCGGGTCGTGTCCTCCGTGCGCCCAGAATCGTTTGCCTGTCACGATGTCGGGGATTCCATCGTGGTCGATATCTGCAATCGCGACAGCGTGCGTCTGAGAGAATGCCACGCCATATTCGTTTTCCTCGGGCTTTTCGCCCATGATGAGATGCTCTTTGAATTTGGTTCCCTTGCCGTCCTTGCCAAGATTTTCAAACCACGCCAGGCCATAGCCGTGAGCCGCTTTGCTCGTGACGACATCATTGTCACCGTCGCCGTCCACATCGAACGCGTACATCTGGGAACCGCCTGGTCCGCTGAACTGCACCGGATGAAACGTCCAGAATTCAGCCTTCGAGTCGGGCGCCGGGTGTTCCCACCAGCCATCCTTCTCCAAGAAGTCGAGCCGGTTGTCTCCATTCACATCGCCGATGCCCATGCCATGCGTGAAGCGCTGGTATCCACGTTTTGGAGTAATGGGATGAAACTGCCAAAGTTGCGTGGGATCATCCTTTGGGATTTCTGCATAACCGAACTGGCCGCCAGTGGCGCAGATTATTTCTGGTTTGCCATCGCCCGTGATATCGGCAAACGTCGGCGATTCATCGTCAACAGCCTTCATGATGGTGTGGCGTTGCCAATTGCCCGGCTTGCCTTGCGGATTGGCGAACCACCAGCCCTCTTGACCTGGAAACCCGACGACGACGATGTCCGTCCAGCCGTCGCCGTTCACGTCATACGTAAACGTGAAGAAGTCATCGGAGTACGCGGCAATGTCGAATGGCTTGGGTGTGTAGAATTCGTGACGCTCGCTGAAGTTTGGGCCGGCATACCAATAGGGGCCGGCGACGACATCCATAGATCCGTCGTGATTGAAGTCGCCGAAGTTCGCGCCCTCGGAAAAGAACTTATCCGTGAGTTGCAATTTATTGAATGTATGCAACTTGTACTTTTCGGCCGCTCCGGCCGGATAGGCAAACACCGTCAAGGCAATCAGGCAAATAATAACACGATGGCAGTTCTTCATTGTTCAACATCCAATCGATTGGAACGAAACTCACACAAAGCCGCGATGACGCGACGAGAGTTTTACATTATCCTCTCTTTGCGGCTCGGCGCCTTTGCGTGAGACTACTTTTGGACTTGGGTTACTTGCGCTTCCTAGAAAATTCCGGTAGGTGCTTAATCTGACCGCCAGCCTGCGCCGATTCGTGCGCCAAAATGCCGACGCACGTCCAATTCGCACTGGTTGTGGCGTTCGGCCAAGGATCGCGATCAGCAAGCAACGCGCTGACGAACTCGTTAACCAAGTGCGGATGCGAACCACCATGCCCGGAGCCCTGCAGGAACGACAGGTGCTCGGCGTCGACGATCGACCGCGTAAACTGCTGAATCTCGTTCGGCAACAAATTCGCAAAATCGGGCACTTCAATCCGCTCTGGAATCTCTGGTTCGGGGCGCTTCGCCGTGTGCAGAATGTGGTGCTCGCCCTCTACCAGCGTCCACTCAAACGACTTCTTCGAGCCGTACACGTCGAAGCTCTCACGATACTGCCGGGCCGTGTCATACAAAAACCGCCAAATGTGAGCGGCCACATCGCTATCTGCAATTTTAATGTGACATGACTCTACGGCGAACGAATTCCCGGACTTCTTGCGAATATCTTCCCGTACGGTTCCCGAACCAAAACACGATACGTATTCGGCCAGGCTATTCATCAGCCCCAGCACAGGGCTAACGACGTGCGTCGCGTAGTGCATGGGAATCATGCGTTCCCAGTATTCCGGCCAGCCGTCCATGTCTTGAGGATGAGAAGCCTGCAGGTATTGAATCTTGCCGAACTCGCCCTTCTCGTACATTTGTTTGATGAATAGAAACTCGCGGCTGTAGACTACTGTCTCCGCCATCATATATTTGAGGCCCGTATCAGCGACGAGTTGGCAAATCTTTTCGCAATCGTCCACGGTCGTCGCCATCGGCACGGTGCACATCACATGCTTCCCGGCCCGCAAGGCCTCCATGCTCATCCAGGCATGGTCGGGAATCGGGCTATTGATGTGGACAAAATCGATATCTGGGTCAGTCAAGACCTGCCCGTAGTCGGTGTAGCGTTTGGCGATCTTGAACGCGTCCGCCACTTTGTTCAATTCCATCTGGTTACGGCGGCACACTGCCACAACTTCGGCCTGCGGATGCCGCTGGTAGATGGGAATGAACTCGGCGCCGAACCCCAGCCCGATCATCGCAACTTTGACCGGGGGCGACAATTTCTTCGTCATAACTGCCCTTTTGATTCAGATCAGGAATCTAGCAACGGTCCCACTGCGCCAGAGCGCTGTATAGATGGAGCTACCTGTGCGGAGGCCCTTGCAGTTGCTATCTCCCAACCATCATGTTAATTTAGCCAACACTTGGCCTGGATTAAATGATAAAAAGCGTATGTCGAATGCGTTTTTTGGGACGGTAGCTTCTCACAATGCGGATTTCATAGCTGCCGCGAGTCGAGCGGCAAACCAATAACTCGGTTGGAAGCGTTCGGCTCGGCTCGCCGGACCCACGGCATCCATTCTACTTTTGAGGCGATATGGCCACTCAAACTCATGCGCGGCGGTTGTTCCTTGGTTGCTTCATGGCAATGATCGCGACGGCGTTCGGCTTCGCCGTGCGCGGCGGCGTGCTGAACGATTGGGGTATTCAATTCAACCTCACTGAGGAGCAAAAGGGTGTTATCCAAGGCGTCGGTCTCTTTCCGTTCGCCATCTCCATCATTCTCTTCAGCTTGATCATCGATCGCATCGGCTACGGCACCGCCATGGTCTTCGCATTCGCTTGCCATATCGTCTCTGCCGTGCTAACCATTTTCGCCCCTAACTTCGAAGTCTTGTATTTGGCCACGTTCATCTACGCACTAGCTAATGGAACCGTGGAGGCTGTGATCAATCCCGTTGTCGCCACCATTTATAAAGACAATAAAACCCATTGGCTCAATATTCTTCATGCCGGCTGGCCTGGCGGGCTGGTACTAGGGAGTCTGCTCGCGATCGGTATGGCCGCGATGAATGATAGAGGCTGGATACCAACGACCTTGCATCTTTGGCAGTGGAAAATGACGATCTTGATTGCGCCGATTTTGCTCTACGGCATCATGTTGGTTGGCCAGAAGTTTCCCGTTCAAGAGCGCGTCGAGGCGGGCGTCTCTTATCGAGAGATGCTCGCTGAGCTTGGCTGGGGCGGCGCCTATATCGTTTCCTTTCTCATCATTATGGGTCTCAGCCAGATTCTCACCGTCCTCAAGATTCCGGCGATCCCAGTTCCTTATGCGTTGGCGGCCGCGCTCATTCCAACGATTCCGTTCGGCATCTGGATCCGTTCATTCGGCCGCCCGATGTTTGTATTCATGCTGCTGATCATGTTCCTGCTCGCCACCACCGAGCTCGGCACCGACAGCTGGATTCAAGACATTATCGGCTCGGTGCTCAACAATCCGACCAAGGGTACCTGGTTCTTCATCTACACGGCCAGCATTATGTTTGTCCTGCGATTCTGCACGGGCCGATCGTGCATAAGATCTCGCCGCTGGGTCTGTTGGCGATTTGCGCCGCGATGGCCGCCGTCGGCTTGTACTGGCTGGGCCACGCCGGCACGAGCATTGCCATGCTGTTCATGGCCGCAACGCTTTACGGCGTAGCCAAAACATTCTTTTGGCCGACGACGCTCGGTACCGTTTCGGAACAATATCCGCGCGGCGGGGCGCTATTGCTCAACGCCATCGCCGGCGTTGGCATGATCGCTGTCGGCACCATCGGCGGCCCAGCCATCGGCACGTTGCAAGATGTCGATCTGAATCGTGCTGTAGCGACTGCCATGCCTGAAGTGCACTCGAAAATTGCGATCGAAAAACCAGGCCTCTTTGCCAGTTACCAAGCGATCGTTCGTTCAAAGGTTGAATCAGCGGGTTTAACGGAAGCGCAACTCGCCCAATTGTCGAAAATCGAAAGCGATACCAAGCAACACGCGCTCGCGAAAATCGCTGTGCTCCCCGCGATCATGTGTGTCTGCTACTTGATCCTGATCGTATACTTTCAGACTCGCGGCGGATACCAGGCCCAAGTTCTCACCGGCCACGCTGCCAAGGACGAGGAATTCACCGGCGGCGTCGAAGGGCCGGTCGAAGCCTAAGTCGCGTCAGAGATAGGCTGCCTGCGGCGACACGCCCGCTCGAATCGCCGCTCGCACTCACGACAGAATTGCATGCACCACCTCGCCACTGACATCGGTGAGACGAAAATCGCGACCTTGGAAGCGGTACGTCAGCCGTGTGTGGTCAAGCCCCATCAGATACAACATCGTGGCCTGCAAGTCGTGCACGTGCATTGGATTCTCGACGATGTTGTAGCTGAATTCGTCCGTCGTGCCGTAGGTCATGCCAGAGCGAACACCGGCGCCGGCGAGCCAGATCGAAAAGCACCGCGGATGATGGTCACGGCCGTAGTTCGTCGCCGTCAGAGCACCTTGTGAATAAACCGTGCGACCGAACTCGCCGCCCCAGATGACGAGTGTGTCTTCGAGCAGGCCGCGCTGTTTGAGATCGTGGATCAGCGCCGCCGACGGCTGATCGGTCGCCGCGCATTGCTTGGTGATGTCCTGGGGCAAATTGCCGTGCTGGTCCCAGCCCATGTGGTAAAGCTGCACGAATCGCACATCCCGCTCCGCCAGCCGGCGCGCAGCAGGCAATTGCGGGCATATGTGCCCGGCTTGCGTACTTCGGGCCCATACAGATTGAGAATATGTTCGGGCTCATTGGAGATATCCGTCAGGTCCGGCACCGCGGCCTGCATGCGAAACGCCAGCTCGTATTGCGCAACGCGGGTTTCGATCTCCGGATCGCCAATGCTGGAGTAGCTCTGCTCGTTCAGCGACGCCAGGTCGTCGAGCATACTGCGACGCATCTGGCGGTCGCAGCCAGCGGGGTTGTCCAAATAAAGCACGGGATCATTCCCACTGCGAAGCTTCACTCCTTGATACTGTGTCGGCAAAAACCCGCTTCCCCACAGTCGATCGTACAGCGGTTGACCGGCAGGACGTGTGGGATCGCGAGAAATCATCACGACGAACGCCGGTAATTCCTGATTCATCCGCCCCAGACCGTAGGCGACCCATGCCCCGGCGCTCGGACGCCCGGCGAGCTGCGAGCCGGTCTGAAAGAACGTGATGGCCGGATCGTGATTGATGGCCTCGGTGTACATCGAGTGAACGATACATAAGTCGTCCGCAATGCCAGCCGTGTGAGGCAACAGGTCGGAGATCCACGCGCCCTGTTCGCCAGATTGCTGGAACGGAAAGATCGAGGGCGCCATTGGAAATGAGGCTTGCCCCGAGGTCATCGTTGTTAGGCGCTGCCCCATGCGGACAGAAGCAGGCAGGTCTTGTCCACGAACTTCGCGCAGCTTCGGTTTGTAATCGAATGTCTCGAACTGGGACGTGTGCGCCCGACTGAAACAGGTAAATAATCCGCTTCGCCTTGGGTGTGAAATGTGGCAGAATCGAGTGCTTCGTCGCGCTAACCGACGAAGCTAACGCTTTGCGCGCGCGCCGACGAGGGATCCGAGGGCGAGGGAGCCCAATCCAGTGCCCGAGCCTTTCAGGAAGTGGCGACGATTGAGTGCCTGAGCCGTTGCGATGGCGTTCATAACAATCTCCTGCGACAGGTAGGCGTCCCCCGTTTCGAGGCATTAATCCTTCGAGATGGTTTCATCCATATTCAAAAGCACACTGGCGACCGCCGTGCGGGCCGCCAAGTCGACAACGTCCAGCGATTTATTGCGAGGCGATTCGCCATGGTTCACAAACTGCTCGGCAGCAGCCGGCGATTGGCGAAAACGACCCGTATACTTCTGTAGGCTTCCGCGGAGCGTGCGTAACTCGGTTGCGGTGGGCTCGCGGCTTGTTGCGAGTCGGAAGGCGAAGGCAAGTTGTGAATCGGCTGAGGTGCCACCCTCAGTCAACATTCGTTCTGCCAGTTTTCGCGAAGCTTCCATGTACGTCACATCGTTGAGCAGGGCGAGAGCCTGGAGCGGCGTGTCCGTTCGAGCACGCTTGACTTCGCAGATTTCCCAACTTGGTGCATCGAATGTGGCCATGGAGGGATGCGGCACGGTGCGTTTGCGATACGTGTACAGACTGCGGCGATACAAATCGTCGCCATGGACTTGCACGTAATCTTCGTGAGCGCCGCCGGCGAGTTCTTCCCAAAGCCCTGCCGGTTGATACGGCATGACGGAAGGCCCGCCCACCTTATCGACCAGCAGCCCGCTGATGGCGAGCGCGTTATCGCGGATTTCCTCCGCGGGCAGCCGGTAGCGCGGCCCTCGCGCGAGCAGCCGATTTTCCGGATCGCGTTCGTATAACGCCGGTGCTGCCTTGGATCGCTGCTGGTACGTCGCGCTCATGACGATCAGCCGCTGAACATGCTGTAGGTCCCAGCTCGATTGGATCAATTCGGTGGCGAGCCAATCCAGCAACTCCGGATGAGACGGCGGCTCGGACTGCACGCCAAAATTGTCCGGCGTCTTCTCCAAGCCCAGGCCAAAGAAATGTTGCCAGAGCCGATTGACCACGACGCGAGCCAGAAGCGGGTTCTGTGGGCTGACGAGCCACCGCGCCAAGCCGAGCCGGTTGTGCGGAGCGCCTGGCGGCAACGGCGGCAGGACGGCGGGCACATCGGGCAACACTTTTTGGTCTTTGTCCGGTTGATCGTAGCGGCCGCGTTTGAGCACGTAGAAATCGCGCGGCTTCTCGCGCTCTTCCATCACCATGGTGGTGGGAATCGCCGCATCGAACTTGGCCCGCTCATCCTGTGCTGCTTTGAGTGCGTGCCGCAATTCTGCTGCTTTCGTGGCAAATGCGTCCGTAGAGGTCGCAAGCATGACTTTATCGAATTGGCCTCGGCGCGCTTCCGTAAGCGAAGCAGGCTTAACGTCCTTCAGTTCGCGCCGCAGCGCATCCTGCAGCACAGCTTGCACTTCAGGGGCGCTCAGGGCGTGCTGGAACAGCTGCACGTCGGCTACCGCTCCGTGAAGCGGACTATCAGTCGACCGCATGCCAATGCGAAATGGTTGGTTGTTGGCAAAGGAACCGCTGAGCTTGTCGGTTTCAACAGTCAACTCTTGCTTCTTGCCATTCACGTACAGCACTGCCCCGGCCGCTATGCGAGAGCCATCATACGTGGCGACGATGTGCGACCAGTCGTCGCGCGGCAATGGCTGAGATGTGATCACTTTGATTGCGTTGGTCGGCCATGTAGCAACAATATGCATGGCGAGCTTACCGTCGCTGAGCAAAATCAGGTCGCAGCCGCGAAAGCTTTTGGCGCTATCCATTTTCGAAAGAATCGCACCGTCGCCCGCCGGCTTGACCCACACCGACCAACTGAACGGCCGATCGGCCGCCGGGAAGTTCAGCCCGGGATAGTCCAAGTGTTGCTTTCCCGCGAAGACGGCGGTGCGCCAAGCAGCTCATCCTTCCACTCCGGCGGGGCCGACTTTTCGTCGGGCTTTACGTTGCTGTTCGTCACTTCAATGCGTGCCGAGGCATCCTTGTGCAAGCGAATCTCGGCTGCTGCGACCGGCTCATTCGCTCCCGTCGATTTCGCAAGCAAATCGAGCCATTCCTGTCGCTCGCTGGCAATGCCCTTCATGTGGTCGGCAAGCTGCTTGTTCAAGGCTGCGTTCTTCACATCGAGCTCGGCCAGCTTCTTCTTGTCTTCCGGTGTGACGACCTTCTCCAGCGGCGGCACATTGCCGCGTGTCTCGGTGTACACGCCTTTCTCATTCACGTTTCCGAAGAATGCGAAGAGCTGATAGAACTCCTTCTGTGTAATCGGATCGAACTTGTGGTCGTGGCATCGCGCGCAGCCGATGGTCAGGCCAAGCATCACGGTGCCAAACGTTTGGACGCGGTCGACGACGTTTTCGACGTACCACTCCTCGTCGATGGACCCCGCCTCCGTCACCGTGCGGTTATTGCGGTTGAACCCAGTGGCGATTTTTTGCGCGAGCGTGGCGTTCGGCAAAAGGTCGCCGGCAATTTGGTCGACAACGAACTCGTCGTACGGCATGTGCTTGTTGAATGCATGAATTACCCAGTCGCGCCACGGCGACAAATTCCGAGCGAAGTCGTTCTGATAGCCGTTCGAGTCGGCATATCGGGCGCCGTCGAGCCAATCCGTTGCCATGCGCTCGCCGTAGTGCGGAGACTTCATCAACCGGTCCACAAGTTTTTCGTACGCGTCGGGCGAACTGTCCGCCACGAATGCATCGATTTCGGGCAAGCTTGGCGGCAATCCGATCAAATCGAAATACAGCCGACGAATCAGCCGCTCCTTACTTGCCCGTTGGGACGGTTCGATACCTTGCGCTTCTAAGCGCAGCTATCACGAAGTTGTCGATCGGGTTGTTCACCAGATCGTGGCGCTCGACTTCCGGGACAGACGGACGTTCCGGCGCCACGAAGGCCCAGTGCTTCTCGTACTTCGCTCCCTGTTCGATCCAGTGCGTGAGGCGCATCTTTTCTGCATCCGACAAAACCTTCCCGCTATCTGGCGGCGGCATTTTTTCGTCCGGATCGGTCGAGGTGATCCGTTGGACAACTTCGCTCTTGGTAACGTCGCCTGGTACAACGGCGCGGCGCCAGAGTCGAGTTCCGCGGTGGCGTCGGCGGGTCGGTCGAGCCGCAGGCCCGCCTGACGGCTGGCCGAATCTGGGCCATGACATTTGAAGCAGCGGTCGGAAAGGATCGGCAGAACGTCGCGGCGATAGCCGATTTTGGCATCGTCGGCGAGCGTGAATTGCGCGTGAAACGCCAAGCAAACAAGGGCCCCTAGGATCGAATTTGCCCCAAACCGAATTTTCATTTCCGCCGCCGATTGAAGTTCGGACCTTGCTATGGGGTTCAACGAAGCGTAAGCAGCCACTGGCGATATTGTAGTCGCCAGCCCGCGTTTTCTCTAGTATTGGAGGAACACGGAGCGCAACGGCTGCGTCGTTTGGCTATTTGGACAGCCAATTTGCAGCGGCTAAGGGTAGTGTAGATTTGCCGCCTTGGTAAATCGTCCGGCGGCTGTAGTTGGTGTCGGTTTTATTGTCCGTCTTTTCTAGAAATCCGGGTTCGCCTGCCAACCACACGCGTTGCGTTTTACTGACTGCAATCATGCCCGGCAGGTCGAAATACTTGGCACCGCCCGGAAGGAACTGCGGATCGCGGTAGTCGAGCAGCTTGCCGAAGCGAAAACCGCCAGTGTCGGCGGCCACGGAATCGATCGCATCGCCGGCCACGGCACTTGCTGCGAGAACAAGCGACCCAGCACAGCCGAATCCGGCGACTCCGATGGAAGATGGATTCGGATACGAATCCACTCGCGCGGACCGTAAAAATTTCACAATCGTCAGAATGTCGTGCGTCCGCTCGGCGAAGAGTGAATCGTTGTAGCCGAACGTATAGGCCGCCGCTTCCCGCGGGTTCGTAACGACGTGCGTTTGCTTGATCGGCTTTCCGTCTTTGAGAAACTCTCCTTGATACAAGAGGTCGGCACTTACAACCGCGGTACCGCCGTTGACGAGTCGCAGAACGGCCGGCTTCACTGCGCCGTTTTCATCGTAGATGCACGACATACCGGCATCGTCGAGCCAAACGACTGCCTTTTGGTTCCATGATCGTGGAAACAACCATACGACAGGTAGCTCTTCGCCATAGGTTGTGTTGTGCAACAGGCCGGTTATTTGCAGATAGTCGCCGCGGTCCTGTTTGTCGCCCGGTTCCCATTCGACTTCACCAGCGGTCGCATAAGTACGGCCGATGATCGTCGCCAGCGCTTCGCCAACGACCTTATGGAACTCTTTTGGAGATTCAGAGAGTGTTTTCAATTGTTTGGTCGCGTCGTCCGTGAACCACTTCAACAGCCGGCGTTCGAATTCTGCATCGTCGGCTTTAGGCGCCGGATGATCGGCATCCCAAACCGTGAGTTGTTCCCGCGTGAGCGGTTCGTAATCTCGCTCGATGACCGGCTCGGAAGCCCCCAATTTGAAGTGCTTATTGAGCCACGTGTAAAAAGCCGAGCGGCTAACCGCGTTGTAGTTATGTGGAAATTGTTCGCCGCGCTGCAGCATCACTTCCTTTGGCGCGCCGCAGCAGCGCATATAACTGCTGTAATTGCGGGAAGCCTTTGGTCGGCATATCCTTGGTCCAGTCATTGGCATTGGTCATGCCCAACGATTTTGGCGCGAAGAGCGCTGCAAACTCAACGTTGCCGGTATTGATGCGAAGGAGCGAGGCGTTTTCGCATGTGCAGCCGCCCTGCATCGCGGTGCTGACCATCACGGCCGGGAACGACAGCTTCACGCGCGGGTCGATCGCCGAGAGGATCATCGTCTGCGTGCCGCCGCCGCTCGCCCCCGTCATGGCGATGCGGTTGGGATCGACGCCGGGCAAGCTCAGCAGAAAATCGAGCGAGCGAATCGAATTCCACGTTTGCAACCCCATTGCGCTTTGCAGGTGCGCTTCGGCCTGCGGACTGAACAGGCCCCAGTTCTCCGTGGTGTTCATCTCGGGGCGTTGCTTTGAAAACCCATGGATGAGCTGTTGCGAAAGCTGATTCGAATCGGAGTTGCCCAGCATATCCCACTGCCACACTACGCATCCCATTCGCGCGAGTTGCACGCACATGGATTGGAACTTGCTCCGCCCGCCGCGCTCGAATCGTTCTTGGCCGGTTGCGATTTCGCGGCGGACCTCCTCGTCCGAGAGGGATTCGAACCGCGCATCCTTCCAATGGCCGTGGGCGGATAGAACACCGGGAACTTTTCCGCCCGCGTTTTTCGGGCGGTAGAGATTGCCGGTGACGAAGAAGCCCGGGGCACTTTCGAAATAGACTTTTTCGATCGTGTATTCGGGCCGGTCGATTTTTCCGTGGATTACAGCGTTTAGCGGCGTCCGCGTCGGCATCGGCCATAAGCCTTGTGACACTAGGATCCGTCTGCGCACTTCGGCGGTGCGCGATTCCCATTCCGATCTCGACTTCGGTGGCGTGAAAGGAAAATAGCCGTTCAGGTCTTTCAGCGGTTGTAAACGCGCGTCATGCGGCAGTTCTCCCTGCGGCAATACCCGAGGCTGTGGCGCCGCGGCCGTAGCGTTTGCCGGGTTTAGGAACAAAGCGGCGACGGTACAAAGAATGAGTTGGCTCATCGGTATCAATCTCGATACTAGCATGGCGATTCCTCCATGGTGCAGCACGGCGCAGTGCCAGCTCGAAGCCGATTATAACACGCTACAGCGACCCGACGTCCACAATTTCACCGCCGCGGATGGTGGACAAGGCTTCAAACAAAGATTGATCGATGGTTTTTGAGATGCCGTGTACGGAACCATCGGCATTGACGAATTGCACAATGTCGCCGGAGTGAAGGCTCCCGAAGTGCGACCAGTGAACGCGGAACGAAGCGCCGGGATTTGTCGTTCCATTCTCTTTCGCTGAATTCAGGCCCAAGCCCGTAGGCAATGTGGCAGCACCGAACCAGGCGATTCCGTACGGAAATTCACTGCCTGCCGAGGACGAGTTCACCTGGATACTGCTGCCGATGGCGCCGGGCGCACTCGCCAAACATGAGCATCTTGGATAGGCCATCGGATATCTGCGCGGCCGTGGTTCTGGAGCGCACGCTGTAAATGCCAATCAGGCCATGATCGATGCTAACGCCCGCGCGAGCCCATTGCCCACCGACCCTTCCGTAAACGCCAGCTACAGCTTGATAGTGGGTGAGCGCCAGTCCTTTGCTCGCATCTTGTCCCGCCGCGTGCAGCGAAAAATCCGGATACTGCATTTCACCATAGATGCGATCGATCGTTTGAACATCCGGCGGAATGTTGGGCATCGTCGGACAAAGGAGAAGACTGAGCTTCTTCCGAGCAGCGTCCAGGGCGTTGGCGTCGTCCCAATAATTCCGATCGTGGGCATTGACGCCAATGTTGAGCGTCCGGGTCGCCAAGTCGTACAGCGGCTGCTCCTCCAGGAACGGCAAGAGATCTACGAACACTCCATTCCACTGATTGTTGCCCTGAGGGCCCGACAAGGCGCCAAAGTCATTCGGGTCATCGCTGCCCAAAAAGCCGGGCGGAAATTTACTGTGCGCCGATTCGTAATTCAGCGCGGCTAGTCCAATCTGCCTAAGGTTGTTGTGCGCACGAATTTCTGCGGCTGGCCTCCCGTGCACTTTGAACCGCCGGCATCAATAGTGCCGCCAGCGTGCTGATGATCGCGATGACGACAAGCAGCTCCACAAGCGTAAAGCCGCGAAAGTGCGCTGCTGGTCGGATCCACATAATGCGTTCCCAATGCCCACCACGATCGGGTTGCGAACACACCACTTATTTTAGCCAATCCTCTCCCAAATCAACACAAGATTGTCCTCAAGGACACGATCCTTGACCAAGCGCACACGATGGCGAAGAACATGACGGTGCAGAAACGCCGTCTCGTGAACACGTTTTGAGGGCCGTATCACACCTCGTCGAGCCGCTTCGTCGCGTCGCCGAACTTGTCGAGTCGCACGTCCATTTTATCCATCATGGATAGATACAACTGGCACATTTGCCGTTCCGGTTTGCCGCGGTAATCCAACACGCGGCCGGAACGAATCTTTCCGCCGCCGCCGCCCAATAGCACGACCGGCAACTGTGTGGCATCATGACCGCCGGTGAGCATGCTCGAACAGAAGAGCAGCATCGAATTATCTACGCGCCGTGCGCTCGCCTTCCTGAATGGCATCCAGCTTATGGGCGATGTACGCCAATTGCTCGAGGAAGAACTGATTCACCTTGAGCCAGTCAGCCGTGTCGGAATGCGACAGCAGGTGGTGGATCATGTAATCGACGCCCAGGTTTGGAAATCGCAGCGACGAGTGATCGTTATTCAGCTTGAGCGTGGTAATGCGCGTCGTATCGGTCTGGAAGCCGAGCACCAGGATATCACACATTAAGCCGCATGTGATCGGCAATGTTTTGCGGAATACCCTCGGGCGGGCGCGGGATGTTCGGCTTGTCGAGGGTTGGCCGCCAGCCTTGTAACTCGCCCTGTTTGCCCGCCTGCTCGATGCGTTGCTCCACGTCGCGCACCGAGTCCAAATACTCGTCCAGCTTTTGTCGGTCGCTCGCACTGATTTGGCGTCGCACGTCGCTCGCGTCGTTCAAAACCGCATCGAGCACACTCTCTTCACCGCGCTGTGCTTCGTTTTTGAACAAGCGGTCGAAGGCAAGCGCTGGATAGAGCTCCAACGGCGTCGGCGTCGTCGGCGACGACCAGGAAATGTGCGAGCTGTAAAGCATCGAATAGTTCTTATGAACGGCGGGGTTCGATTTTTCGCACGCCAGCACCAGGCTCGAGACTTTCGTCGAGCGGCCATGCTTTTGTGCCAACACTTGATCGAAGCTCGTGCCGGAATGAATGTCGCCGCCCGATGCGAGCGGAGCTCCCGAGAGCAGATTTCCTGTTTGCGAGCTATGGATGTTCCCCTTAAGGGCCTCTTCGTTGTACAGGCCGCGAATCACCAGCATCTTTTCGCGATAATCGGTAAGCGGCGCGAGCACTTTACCCAACTCCATCGCCTTGCCCTCGCCTTTGGCCCACCACTCTTTGCTATGAAAGCCGTTTCCGGCAAAGAGCACCCCGAGCCGCACGGGCGGTTCGCTAGCCACTTCGGCTCCGCGCGCCGCATCGCCCCACACGTTGAGAGACTCTAGCCAGGGGAGTGCCATGGTGACGCCGATGCCACGAAGAATCGTGCGGCGGGAGAATCTATGCTTGGTCATGTCGATCCTCTTTGTTAGTTCTGGCCATATCAGAACGTCGATGGGCGCAATACACGCTCAATCATTAAACGCGGTTTTCATTCCTCGAATCTCGCGGAACTGCCGGCTTTGCACAATGGCATCGATGGCAACATCAACTTTGTAGTTTTTCGCCGCCAAGTCATGCTCCATGTCAGTAAGCAGTGGTCCGTCGGTAAGTTGCACCGCTCGGCCCAACGCATAGCCTAACAGTTTGCGGCAGAATTGTCGCACGAAAGCATCACGCCTTTTTGTAAGCAAGTAGTGCCGAAGCCCAGCCACCCCGTCGAACGTAGCTCCGTCCATCGTCGTTACGTGCGTGTCGATCGGTCGGCCGCCGAGATCCTTGTCGCGGTGTCGCCCAATCGCGTCGAACGCTTCCAACGAAAACCCGTAAGCATCGAAGCGCTGATGACAAACGGAACACTTCGGATCGCTGACATGCTTTTCCACGAGTTGCCGCACGGTGAGGCCCTTGGTGGCGGCCTCATCGTCCGGTAACGGCGGGACACCCTTCGGCGGTTTCGGCAAGCGTTCGCCAAGCAGCACTTCGCTGACCCAGTTCCCGCGCAGGATCGGACTCGTTCGCGACGCGCCCGATTGCTTCGAGAGCGTCGTCGCCTGGGCGAGGATACCGCCGCGAGCGAATTTCTTCACGCCGTCCACGCGCCGCCATTCTGCGCCCGTGACGCCCGGAATGCCATAGTGCTTTGCCAAGGGCCCATTTAAGAACGTATAGTCTGCGTTGAGAATATCGAGCACCGAACCGTTGTGCTGAAACAGGTCGGTAAAAAACAGCGTCGATTCCTCAGCCATCGCGCCGCGCAAGTTGGCAAACGAGGGGAAGTGTCGTTCGCTTTTCTCATCCAGGTGCTCGAAGTCGTCGATATGCAGCCAATGGCAGGCGAACTCAGTTGCTAGTCGTCGTGTTTTGGCATCACGCAGCATACGCTGCGTTTGGGCAGCGAGCACCTCCGGTTCGTGCAGGCGACCATCGGTCGCGGCCTGCCGCAATTCCGCATCCGGCGCGGAGGACCACAAAAAATAACTCAGTCGGCTCGCCAGCTCCCAATCTGAAATCGGCCCCGGGCCTGCACCGGCGACCGGCTTTTCGATGCGATACAAAAATGCTGACCCCACCAAAATGCGGGCCAGCGTCAATCGAAATGCCTCTTCGTGCGGAAGTCCTTCTTTGCGAAGCTGCGTGTACAGCGCATTCAGCGCAGTGGTTTCCTCGCTTGTTAGCGGACGCCGATAAGCCAGCGAGGCAAAATCGAGCAGTGCTTTAAACTGCTTCGGCTCGCTGTCGACCAAAAGCTGCCGACATGCCGCGGCCCGATCGTTGATCGGCTTCCGCATCGGCTCGAACGCCTTCGGATCAGCATCTTGCGTGGCAAATTCGAGCAGCTGCGCGAAGGCGTCCACCGATTTCAGGGCGTCGCGGCTAACGAAATGCAGCTCATCCCACATGCGGTCAAGTTGCCCCTTTTGCGACTCATCCAGCATGAGCCGCTGGAGATGATCGTCTTCGCGGTAGAACAACGTTACGGAGATGGCCTCGTCGACTGGCACGATTTTCACGTAGCATAGAGCGGGTGGAAACAGTTGCCGAAACGCATCGAACGCCGCCTGTATGCGCCGTTGCGCTGCGCTACCTTCGGCGACAAGGATCGGGGTCGAACTGGCGACCTCTTTATTGTTGTCCGACCATCGGCCTTTTTTCATCGTTACCGTCGTTTCGCCGTGTAGCAGCCCCGACGTGAGTGCCGGTTTTCCGGCGACGATCTCCAGTTGTGCCGAGCCCTCCGCACCGATTTGTTTATCGAGCTCGGCGGATGACACTAGGTCGCAACCCGATACCAGATCGGCCGGCAGGTGAACTTCAACTACGGACGGCGCCTGGACGCACAGGTCCGCTGGCTCGATTAGCCGTCCATTCGGATCATGTCCGAACATGGATGGATCGATGCCAATACTCGAATCCTGTGAATCGGTTGCTGCTATCTTGGACGCCTGTTGAACGAACCCGCCGAGCAGCGGTCCGCGCATCGATGCCAATTGGCGAAAGAGTGCCGCATCGGGGCTGTCCTGCTTTGCGAGCGGTCCACCCGTCAGGAGCTTTTGCAATTCGGATGCAATTGTTCGTCGTGCTTCGCTGCTCGTCGCGATTTGCCACTTTGCCAATAAAGAATTCGCAGGAATCACGGGACCCGTCGCGGCGGCACCGTCTGGCTCGGTAAAGAACTGCCAAACGCGTGCGTTGCCGAAGCTGTCCGCGTGCGGGTTTCCCGCGAGTATGTCGCCGGACACGTCTTTCGCCAGGTTCCATACTTGATGGTTGCCGTCGTGATCGCAGGTAATTTCCAACTTGGACGCCGTTAAGTCGCACGAGTGGTTCCCGTCGCGCGATCCGATGGAGAGCACGATCAGATCGCCGGGATGCACCGGGATGTTATCGAACGGACCAAAGGTTGCTGCGGTCGCGCCCTGCGCCATGCCTCCAGCCAAACGTTGCCGCGTCGCGCCGCGGCGTAGTTCAAGCGACCAGGTGACGCCGTTGCCGCATTCCGGATGCGCGTGTGTCACCGACCCTTCGATATGAACGTCGGCCGCGATGGGGCTCTGCCAGCCGATCGCCGCTCGCAAAGTCGGCGACGGATGCACGGCGACACTATGCGGTTCCATATTTCCGGGTATCCGCACGTGCTCATTCGACGAATTGGTTACGACCAACGGAGTATCGCTGCTGCCCCAACCATTCACGAACGCAAAATCGCCCACTTTTGTCAAGCGATTCGTGAAGAGACCTTCTAGCTCGATCGCATCGCCCGCACCGATCCCCAAATAGTTGAGCCATGCCTGCAAATCGGCTTCCTGCACGTCATATTTTCTGGCTACTTTGGCGATCTCCGGTTTGTCCGCGTCAGAGGCAATTTCATCAGCCGCGTTCAAACATGCGGCGGCGCTTGCGAAGAGTTCTGTCCGACGCAATTGCAGCGAGCCCGCGACTCGCCGCACATCGCGAAGCAGCAAGTCGGGCTGTCCGGGCGATGCCAGCCGCGGCGCGTGCCAGACAACAAAATCGGAAGCATTGCCATCGCCCGCATCGGTCGCTACAAGCGAAACGGTAACATCACTACCGTCCACCGATTCTGGAAGTTTGAATTTGAATTCTTGCTTAGTGGTAACTGGGCTGACTGGCTCCATCCAGCCCTTGGGGCCACCTACTCGACCGATGAGACCAACGCTCGAGAAGCTCCACAGCGACTTTTGCCACGTTGCAATATACTCCGCCAGTGCGGGCGCATCCTCTGGCGTCGCTTTTTGCCAGCGCACACGAAGGCCATCCAACAAAAGCGACGGTTCCTTTCCGTTCAGGCTGGTCCACAGTATTCCTAAATACTTGGCATTGAGATGATGTTCACGCGCTGCGGCTTCAATGCTCTTGCGGCCAGTGGTGATCGCTTCACGTTCGATCAGCGTTGCGGCCAAATACTTTTCGACAGGCAATCGGCCGCCTTGGTTCGTTTTGAAAACGATACCTTGCAAGTTCACCTGACTGCCGCCGCCCGCATCGGTGAACTGACCATAAAAACTGCGGATCTGCGCGAGCAAGTCATTGGTCCAATCCCGCGCCGTGGTATGTGGCGAGAAGCGGAACCCGTCTGGCAATAGCTCCGCATGGCTCGCCACTTCTTTCGCGGCATCGAAGTACTTCGTCACCAGAGCCGGCGACATCACGAGCGCGTTCCCCGTGTTCGTGAAGCCTTCCCCCGCGGCTCCATCTGCCGGGAACTCGCGCGCCGGGTCCAGTGACTCAACGCCCGTTAGATCGCGCAGCGTATAGGTGTACTCGGCATTGTTCAACCGCCGCAGAACGACGCGCCCTGGGTCCCCGGCATGAGCCTTTGCCGCAAGCACTAGGTAATCCCCAACCCACTTCTGCAGGCGGGCCCGCTCTGCCGAAGTCGGTTGCTCGCCATCCTCAGGTGGCATCAAGCCGTTGCCCAACATCTCGGAAACTTTTTGCCACGTCGGTGGATGCTTGACGGCATCGTCCCAGGTTTTCATCGCGGCCAGGTTGATGTCGCCTTCGACCTCATCTGCTGCGCCATGGCAATCATGGCAGTACGTCTCCATGAGCGGGCGAATTTCCGACTGGTATTCGTTTCCAAGTGCGGTTGGAGTCGGCTCCGCTGCAGTCGCCGTGGACACTGAACTGATGCTTGCGCCCGCAATCGCTACGAGTGGTATTAACCAACTTGCGATTCGCGTTTCCGAGAGCGTGTAATGCATGGTCGACTCACGCTATATCTTAAGGCGGGGAGGCGTCGAACAGTGGCATCGCAAGATACCGTTGCCTCGGCAGTTGGCGGGCCCTTCGATTATGGGCTAAATCGACTCCGCAATCAATCGCCGACGTCGCAGAGTAGTGTCCTCATTTGCGGCACAGCAGCCTTGTAGCACGGACCTCAGTCCGTGCTACGAAGTTCCGCACCAAACAATGCCAAATCACGACACCATCCGTCGTAATGCTTAAGCGAGCTTCCCGATAAGGTCACCTATGACCACGTGAGAAAGCGGATCGGTGCGAGTTTCGGAAAGAAGAATGACCGCCCGCTTGCCGTCTGTGAAGTAAGGATCACCCGTCAAATTGTGGCGCGGAGCCGTACTATCGCATTCTCCAACTCCGTCGACGTAGGTGGTTGCTTCAATGCGTCCGGCTTGCAGCAGATCCTCGATCACGTAGTCACGAGCTTCATCCACGTCCGGGTCGACGCGATGAGTCGTTAGGTTCCACGTTTTGCGAGTAAAGCGCACGCCGATATCGCGGCTCACTTGCCCTACCCAAACGCTTTTGCCCTGAAAGGACAGCGGTGTGAGCCACAGCCGCAAGTGGAGCCGCTCGTTGATCGACTTGCGGCTCCGTTGCAGCGCGATATCCTGGCTGCGTCCGAACATGTACAGCGCGCTGACCGGCGAATAGCGGTAGTGCGATCCGAGCAGAAACGACCGCATCGTCTTCCAGCAGGTGGCGAACGTGATGACCTCGCTCTCGTCCCAGCGCCGCGAATGCACCGAGCAGCATCTCAAAATCGCCCACCACAACCAGATTCGCGGGATCACCATCACGCGTACCTTTGGCGTTGCCGGTGGTCGCCGGCATTTGCGAAAGGAGGCGAGCCAACAGGGGGACATCGCATTCGATTCGGGAACCCGGCGGTACCATGATTTCAAAATCGCGCCGCAGAAAGTCGACGGCGATACCGGGGACGGGTATGGAAAATGTGAATTCGGTATCTGTTTCCGCGGTGCCGTGGGCGTCGATGCGACCCGTCGTGATGTCCATCATATCGCCGGTTGAGTGCAATGAGATGTGCACAATTTTTGTCCCTGCGTCGAATGACGTGAACACGAACCCTTCCGTGACCCCGCCCGGTGGGATTGGACGAAGGTGAAACGACTGCGCACGAAAAAACTCATCCATTCGCCGATTCGCGCGGTAAGCCGTGATTAGCTTGAATGGCAGCAAGGCGAAGAGCGGCAAAAACAACCACCCCATCAGACCGAACGCCGATAATCGCTTGACGATCGAGAAATGATTCACGCCCGCCGCTTCCAACGGGGTGTAATAATTCGGGTCGATCCGCACCAACTGTAGTCGAATGAGCCGGTCCGAGCGGTTCTCGATGCGCAAGTACACCGGTTGAATGACTCTACGGGCAAGTGGCACGCCGAAAAACCGGGTGCTTTCTATCGCGTCCAACACGGTAACGGTAACGTGAGCTTTGACGTTTTCCTGCGTTTGGGCGCACGATGCGAACGTGCGGAGCGTCGGCTCCGGCCGATAGGGGGTCGTCAAGAGTCGCCACAGCGTATCTCGTAGAGCAAGAAACACATACGGATTTTCGTCTCGTGTCGTGAGGACGTCCAGAGAGGAACGAACTTCCAAGCGAATATATCCCCAGCCAGTTCCGTTGGTGTAACATGGGACGATTGGCATTGGCATGTGGCCTAAGGAACTCCAACCAAACGGTCGGGGTCCCCTTCTCGGTGACCGTTTGGTTAGAGTTCCTAGGTAGCTTTTCAAGCAGCTCAGCCAGGGTGGCGAAAACTGGGCTCCGGTCCCCATGAAAAACACCGACGTGCGGCACGAACAGATCTGGCTGGTGGTGGGATCGTTGATGATCCTGGCTACGGTCGCGCTGGCATCCGCGCTCGTCTACACGCGGGACGTGATGATCCCGTTTGTGCTTGCCATCTTTATCACGGCGGCTGTCTCGCCAGTGGTGGATTTCCAGGTGAGCCGCTGGCGGGTTCCCCGTTTTTTGGCAGTTCTAACAACGCTTTTACTGGTGCTCGCATTTTTGGTCCTGCTTGGCACAATTCTCATTGTCGCCGTACAGACGATGGTTCACGTGGCCTCAGAATATAGTTCGCAAGTGGTGGACCTAACGGCCAGTTTGTTCAACAACTTGAATCGTCATCTTGGTCAACTGAAGGGATTTCATCTTCGTGTCGATGAAGCACGTATTTCGGCGGAGCTGGAGGCCCTCCTGCCGGACGTCATCACGCAAACGGCCGGAACCGTTACATCGCTGGTTTCGCATGGGTTTTTAATTGTGTTCTTCGTCGTGTTCCTGCTCGTCGGCCGAAATCCGCACGAGCGGCGTTCCAATCTTTATGCCGAAATCGAGACCACGATCCGCGGTTACATTACGACGATGACCGGCATCGCAGCTGTGACCGGCTTGCTCGTTGGCTTTGTATTGTGGGCATTAGGGTTGCAAATGGCTTGGCTGTTCGGATTTCTTGTTTTCCTTTTCACGTTTATTCCCAGCGTGGGACCGATCATCGCCACGTTGTTGCCCATCCCTGTGGCGGTCACGCAGTTCCATGACCCCTGGACAATCGCGGCTGTTGTCGTAATTCCCGGCGCCATCCACATGACGATCGGCAACCTGATTGTCCCCAAACTCATGGGCCGCGGGTTGGAACTGCATCCGGTTACTGTGCTGTTGGCGCTAGCTTTTTGGGGATTGCTGTGGGGCATTGTGGGTATGGTCCTGGCCGTGCCGATCGTCGCCATGCTGCGGATTGTGCTCAGTCACTTCAGCACGACGCGATCCCTAGCCAACCTGTTGGCCGGACATCTGCCGGGAACTCACGTCCCCGTTGAAGCCCGTCCCGACAGCGGCAGCGATGAGGCCGTTGTCAACGTCCCCACCCAGGTTTCATGAGTTCGCGACGACCATGGGCGTTTCCTGCGAACACACAAATCATGCCATCGACCAAGTCCATTCCCTGGGGCATATTCCAGGCCACAACGGTGATTGTGGCATGGCTCGAAATAACGGTATGTTCAGGCGCACGCGCTCGCGCCATCACAATCGCCACGTCTCGACAACGGCTCACTAAAAGTGACCTTCGATAGTCGCCACGGCGAACTAATCCAGTTTGCGGATTTCTCCAACTGCCATGAGTTCTTGACGCCGCAGCACCGGATCGCGCTTTGGCACATCACATTTGCCGACGGACGAGAGCTTGGCACCGATTCTGCGAAAGCGTTTTCTTGGACCGGCGGCGCGGACGCCCCTCTGAAATTAAAGTGGTCGCAATTCGGACTCGCGAGCGCGCCAAAGCTGCAGGTAACGGCGCAGGTCACGTTGGACCAACACGAACGATTGAGCAACTGGCGGATTTCCGTCGACGGTCTCCGCGACAGCGCGGTGCGGACCGTGGCATTTCCGAGAATCGGCTTCGTAACGCCACAGGAACATGAAACGTTGGCTGTCCCCCAGTGGATCGGCGAGGCGACCAGCGAAGCCCGCACGATCGTGAATCCCGCCCCTGGCACGGCCGGCCGTCACGACTGGGACTATCCCGGCGAGTTGTCCATGCAGTTCCTCGCGTTCTATGGAGGCGAGGGGCCCGGTCTATTAATCTCCGCCGATGACGCGCAGCTCTTGCGCAAACAGTTTTCCGTATTCGGCGACGGTTCGAAGGGACTCGGCTTGGAAGTGATCCACTACGCGCCGGTTACGCACGCCGCCGAGTCGAGTTACTCACCTCCCTACGAACTATCCGTTCGCGCATTCAATGGTGACTGGTTCACCGCGGCCGAACACTATCGCCGCTGGGCACAACATCAATCGTGGGTCAAAGAAAGCTGCGTCCGCACACACCAAACACCAGACTGGGTGAGAAACACCGCGCTATGGGTTTGGAATCGCGGACCTTCCTCCGACGTTCTAGCCCCGGCCGTTGCCTTGCAGGAATATGCGGCGCTGCCGGTGAGTGTTCTTTGGCACTGGTGGCATGGCTGCGCCTACGACGTGGGATTTCCCGAGTATTTTCCGCCCCGGGAAGGTGCCGATAAGTTTCGTCGCGCGGTCGCCAAGGCCAATGCGCGTGGCGTCCATGCGATTGTCTATATGAATCAGCGGTTGTGGGGCATGACCACCAAAAGCTGGAAGCAACAGAACGCCTCCAAGTGGGCGGTGAAGAGGACTGACGGAACCATCGGGTCGGAAGTTTATAACACGTTTACCCATGCTCCCTGCGCTTCTATGTGCATGGGCACTTCATTCTGGCGAAACACGTATGCCACCCTAGCCGAGAAAGCTGTGCGGGATTTTGGTGTGGCCGGCATCTATATGGACCAGGCCTGCTCGAGTCTCGCTTGCTACGACCAATCGCACGGTCATCCGCTTGGCGGCGGCGCGTACTGGCTGGAAGGTTTCAAAAAATTGCAAGGCGACATCCGCCGCCGCTGCGCGGATCGAAAGCAGGTAGCGCTCGCAGGGGAAGGATGCAGCGAAGGCTGGCTCCCGTACCTCGACATCATGCTTTCGCTGCAAGTTAGCTTGGAGCGATACGCCGCGCCCGACGTATGGAAGCCGCTGCCGCTATTCAACGTCGTCTACCACGACTGCTCCACGCAGTTCGGCAATTATTCATCGCTGACGCGGCCTCCCTACGACAGCCTTTGGCCCAAAAAGTACGCGCCGAAAGAGCCGTTGGCGTTGCTGGACCAAATGTTCGACACGCAATTTCGATTGGAACAGGCCAGGTCGTTCGTCTGGGGCCAGCAGCCGACTCTGGCGAACTTTCGTGCCAGCCAATTACAGCAGCGCCTCGAGGAGATCGAGTATCTGTTGCGAATCGCGCGGCTGCGTCAACATGCCCTCAAATACTTGCGCGATGGCGTATTTCTTCGTCCGCCGGATTTGAACGTTCCGCAAATAGGAATTCCGATTTCGCGTTTGTCGATCTATGCTGGGCAGCAGGATGCTGTTCAGGAATATCACAAAACGGTACCGGCGGTCTTAGCGAGCGTTCTGCGCGCCTCCGATGGTGACGTCGCTTTAGTATTGGCCAATATCACGGACAAAGCGGTGCCGCTGCACATCTCGCTGAAGCGGCCTGACTATCCACTACCAACCAGCGGCACTCTCTATCGGCTTACGGAAGACGGCCTATCGCAAGTGGCACAGTTTGACCGTGGAGCTGTCGAACGACCGATTACGCTCGATCTATTGGACGTGCGAATTTACGAAATTACCTCCCGTTAGTCGCCGACGTCTCCTCAGGAGAGCTGCGAAGTCGGGGTCTGGTCCATTTTTCGGCCAAGCCGGTACGCGTTAATAGTGCAATCTTTGGCCGAAAACATGGACCTGACCCCTTCGCCTTGGACTTTGCAGTTCTTCTGGTACCTCTCGGGGAATTGACGGGTACTTGCACAAAAGCGAGATATCAAAAACGTGCTCCGTTTCAAGCTCGCTAGCGTACAGCAAAGCGAGTTCTTGCAACGAAGGAAAAGTCAGCGATAATCAAATGGAATGAGGGCGGTTAGAACCGGGTTGTTTTCTTCTCACCGAGGGTAATATCATGAAGCGGCTAGCCTTCTCGATCACATTGTTCGTGGCGTTGCTTCTGGCCGAAGTGGCAAGCGCACAATGCTGTGGCGCTGCGGTAACCACGGCTTATTATGCGCCCACCACGACGTACTACGCCCCCGCAACCACGGCCTATTATGCGCCGCCCGCACCAGCAACGGTCTACTACAGTGCGCCAGTGAGTGTGTACTATCAGCGGCCGCTGGTTGGCGCCGCAATCACACGCGTCGGTTACGCGCCCGTGACGTACGTAACACCGAGAACGACGTACTACTACGCCCCGATGACATACACCACGAATTATTCGCAGTGGTGGTGGTGAACGCGGACAGACACGAAAAGGGGACGCGACTGGCTGTGTAGAAAACCTGAACAACCACAAGAATCATGATGTTGTGGGTGAGAACGAGCAAGCGGAGTTCGCGGCATTGGCTGTGGTAGGAGCGGGCGTGGACGTGAGCGCCTTGGCGACGTTTGATCATCGAGATCACGGTTTCTACTTGTGAGCGACGGCGATAGGCTTCGCGGTCGAACCTCTCTTTCATCATTCGGCGGTAACGGCCGCTGGGAAGCTTAGCGGTGGGTCGACCACCAAGCTCACGACGATCGCATCTTAAACCCTAGCCGAACAGGAGTGTTTCCAGGAAATCGGTGCTCCACGCGGCCTTTTTTCGTTTGCCCTTGAGACTTCCCTTGGAAGTGTCGCGTTTCAGGAGGCTGACGACGAACTTTCTGAGGAAGCCGAAGTTCTGCGTGCTTTCGCCGTTGCGAAGTCGGCTGGCGTCTTCGTTGAATACGACGTCGAGGATCCAGTGCAGGCTCTCGATGCCCCCATGCCCGCGGACGGCGTCGGCGAACAGGTTGACTTTGGGGGCGATGCTGTTGATGTACTGTCGCACGTCGCTTGTCTCCGTTCCGTCCTTGGCCACGGATGAGGGTGATTGCTTGGCCAACGCTCTTAATGCCTTTCCAAGCGCGCGTGGCCCAGCGCATGGAAGCGGGGATCGGAGCGACCCTCTAGAGACGGGTTTCGATGGCGCCGCGCGCCTTTTCGCGAGTTTCCAGTGGGCGACAGCCGGACTCGCGGAAGTCTTCCTCCTCAAGACGTTCGAGGAAGAAATCGCTCACCGCTGGGCACAGTGTGGGGTGATTGTCTTTCCGGGCCAACACGTAGTCGCCGCCGCCGTCGACGATCTGTTTGGCAATCGCTTTCTGGCAGCCCATCGCGTCGATGCTGAGAATGGCCCCCTTGAGTTCCAGCATCTCAAGCAGCTTGGGAATCGCCGTGATTTCGTTCGATTTCGAATCGACGGCGACTTGCCCCAAAGTCATGCCCTGTTGGGTCGCCCACGCGCTCACCACGTGAAGCGGGTTGTCGCGATGCTTCGCTCTCCCTGAGCCGCGGAGCGTCTTGCCGTCGATCGGCACGAAGTCGGGGCCCTCGGACTGGTCGTCGCTGGCCAACCCAGCTATCCAATCAAGAAAAGCTCTCTGGAACTGCTCCGGCTTAATCAACGCGATGACGCGTCCGATCGTGTCATGCGACGGAGGTCCGTCCTCGAGTTTCACGAACTTCCGACACCAAGGCAACTGCGTCTTGGCAAAGCTGGCAATCTCGCTCGGTCCGTCGCACCCGGCAATCGCGCCTGCGACGCAAATGAACAGTATGTCCATCAGGTCGTGCCGCTTCGTGCCGATCGCTGCGCGGTTCGTCCACGCCCGAGAAGTATTCCTTGAAATCTAGCGACGGCGACAGCATTGATGGCCTCCATGAGTCGAGTTACCAGTCCAGGGAAGAACCTTTCCCTGCTAGCCTTCACTTTGGCAAGACTCGTCCGAATTATTGGATGTCCATTTGATGCGATCGTCGTGGGTTTGCGAGGACCTTTGAGACGTGAATGCGACATTAGCGCCAACAAATACGACTAAGAACCAGGGCAAACGCATCAAACTGGATTGGATTGGGGAAACTGCATTGATGGTAAGATTGCCCCGTTTGGCTTGACGTAAAACCAGAATTCTGTCGCCTGACGCTTGATTGCGACTCGCATAGCAAAACTGCCATGAAGGCGTCAAGAAAAAGTTGGTAATCTGGCTGACGTCGCAGCCTACCTCATCAAGTTCATTTTGATGCGTTTGCCCTGGACTAAGAACTTATCCCAGAACCATATGATCGCTAGCATGCGTATTCATCTTCGGGCAGTTTATAATTTATGTAGGGCTTGCTGATTTAGACAATGACGCGGGAGTAGTAAATTGGGCGAGCGAATGGGATGTCTGGGAAAGCAAAGCGGTGTTCTATAACTCCCCGTTCTGAAGTAGCGTTGTCGTGAAACTTTCCGATGTCTATTTGATGTGTTGCGAGGCATCGTTTAACCTGCAGCGGCAATTTCGACCAGCTCGATGTCAAACGTCAAGTCTTGCCCAGCCAACGGATGATTCGCGTCGAGCGTTACGTCCGTACCGGAAGTATCGACGACGCGCGCCGGAATTGACTCGCCGTTCGTCGTCTGCAAATGCAACTGTTGCCCGATTTCCACGTTGATGTCCGGCGGAATTTTTCCGCGGTCAAACTGAACGACCATTTCCGGCCGGCGTTCACCGTAAGCTTCAGCGGCCGGGATAGTCGCCGTCTTCGATTCACCTGCGGACATTCCAACAATGGCCTTTTCAAAGCCCGGAATCACGCGTCGCTCACCAAGTACGAGCTTCAACGGTCCGCGGTTGCCCGACGTTTCGAACACCGATCCGTCGGGTCGTCTTCCTGTGTAGTGCACGGTCACCGTGTCGCCATTTTTCACTGTCGTGGACATGATCCATCCTCCGAAGGTTCAAGGAAAGCGGTCGGCAGACATGGAACGGTGACCGATGTCAGCCGGCGCGATAATCTGATTTACTGAGACTGCGTTACGCTGTTCTGCCTTCCCGGCCGACATCGAGCACGGCGAATTTGATCGGACCCGTCGGCCCCTCAACCGTGACTTCGTCGCCCGGTTCCGCACCGATCAACGCTTTGCCCATCGCATTGTCAGGCGCAATCTGGTTCTTGCCGGGCCGAGTAATTGTATCGACATGAAACACTTCCTCTTCGTCCATGCCCTCTTCTTTCACTTTCACCCAACATCCGAGGTCGACTTTCGTGGCACTGTCTTGTCTGTTCGACTCACTCATGTTCTAACTCCGTACTACGCTTGTTGAGTAATGATCTGCCGACTCGATTCATCTTGGGGTAGCGCATCGTTGTCACGCGGCCGGTTTGACAGCCGTGAGATAGTCAAAATGATCGACGAACGTCAGGGCCGACTGGTCGCGATATCTTTGCTCCATTTCTTCAAGCCCCGCTCGCAGTTGCTCCTCGGAAAAGCTTGTTAACACCGACATGTAGCTGCTGCGGACCATGTTGAAATAGTGCTTCTTTGGCAAGGTGTGGCGATAGTCGAGCGCGTCACGCTGAACGTCGAAACCCGCCGTTTGGAGTTGACCGACGAGTACGTTCGGATCAGCGTGCCAATTCAAGCAGCGGGCCAAAGCGGCATCAAACAGCGGATACTGAACGTTCGGCGGCACGTGGACAAGCAACAGAATCCCACTCGGCGGCAAGTTGCGGTACACATTGGCGAAGAATGCAGGAACGTCGGCGACATGGTGGATTGTCTCCTTCACCAGCATTTTGTTGTAACCGCCATTCCGACGCGAAAATGTGAGCGCATCCTCGACGATGGGCACAATCGGGGTGCTGGGCGGTATCTGCGCGAGCATTTCTCGGTACGGATCGACGCCGATTACCGGATTTTCCAGCGGCATCTGCTTGAGAATGTCGATCGAATACATCCCGGTGCCGCAGCCGACGTCCGCCATCGTATCCGACGGCGCAAGCTGCAGCTTCTCGATCATGCGTTTCGTTAGCGCTCGGACGAACTCCGGTGAGTAGTACAGAAACTCGTCGTAGTTGTCGGCCAAACGGCGGTAATGTTTGTCCAAGACTTCTTGCATTTCGATTTCTCCGTGCCCCTGGAGGCGGCAAATAGGATCGTTGAAATTAGTAAGTCGAATGACGCTTAGGCGACCGGCGCTGCCTAGACACTCTAATCAGGGTGCCGTATAACAATCGGCGAATGGGCCAACTCACCGCGGTACTAGCCTATCGCGCCCACTCTCTGTCACGAGCGAATGATCCGCGACGGTTGTCATGCCAAAAAGTGATTCCACCGAACGAATCCTGCGGGCGATCCGTCGAATCATCCGCAAAACCTCGGAACACTCACGCCAGGTTGCCCGCGATACCGGCCTGTCGATACCCCAATCGCTTTGTTTGCGGATCATCGGTAGCGGCAATTTGAACGACGAAGTCACGGTCGTCCGCGTCGCCGATGCCGTGCAACTTGCTCCGGCAACCGTGTCACGATTACTGGATCGGCTGGAGGAGATGAAGCTGATCGTGCGCGAGCGGCGGAGCCGAGATCGCCGGAAGGTCTTCCTGCGACTGACGCCGCTTGGCCGCGGTCGCCTGAAGAAGCTGCCGACGCCGTTGCAGGAGCAGTTCACCGCTCGACTTCTGCGGCTCTCCCCTCGGAAGCAGGACGACTTGTCACGTGCATTGGAAACCATTGTTGAACTCATGGAAGCGGTGGATCTGGATGCTGCGCCGGTCCTCGACACAAAACTCGCGATCGACTGAGGTCAAGTCACGCGCCAAACGCTAGCCCGCGTGCCGGCCAAAGGCCGAGTGCTCACCAATCAAAGCACAGTCACGGGAATCAGTTCGCGCTCCGCCAGGAACTCGGGACGCGGCGGTAGTCCGCCAAAGGGCGCCACCAGACCGTTGTCCACGCTGTTGTAGACGATGAACAGGTTCGTGCGAGGATATGGACTCAGGTTGCCGACCGAGCCGTGCATCGTGTTGCACTCGAAAAACAATGCCGAGCCCGGGCCGCCCTTTGGGGCGACGATCTCGCCCTGTTCGACCAGGAACAGCAGCGCCTCGCGTGACGGCACGCCATACTCTTGCTTCCGCAACGACTGCTCGAAGTGATTCGCGGGCGTCTGGCCGGCACATTGGATGTAGTATTCGTGCGAGCCGCGCACGACCATCAGAGGACCGTTGAACTCATTGTTCTCCGTAAGGTTGATCGAAAGACTCACCGCCCTCATGCGTGTCATCCCGTCCTCGACGTGCCAGGTTTCGAAGTCGGAGTGCCAAAAAAATTCCTTGCCCTGAAACGCCGGCTTGAAATTGACGCGGCACTGGTGCACGTAGACTTCGCTTCCCAGCATCTGTCGCGCCACATCGGCCAAACGCGGGTCTTTGACTAGCTGCCGAATGCGATCGTTCGTTCGGTGCAACCGAAATAAACTTCGAACCACCTTGCTGTTCGGCTCCGCGATGACGTCGGCTGCCGTCACGTCGGCCGCGGCGGCCAGCGCGTTGGCCTCGGCCAGTAATTCAGCGGCTTCGTTGAGCGACAGCAACTCGGTCGCGGCAAAATAGCCTTGCTCCGCGTATTGCGTCAGTTGCGGCTCGGCAAGCGGGCCCTCCGCGGATCCCCAAACAACCGGATCCTGCCGTGGTTGCGCCGACCATTCGGCGCCCACGCGCGACTCGTAAGGGTCAGCTTCGACAGTGGACAAAGGTGGATAAGCAACACTCATTCGATTAACTCTCCTACGCTTCCGCGAGAACGGGATAGACGCCGTTCTCGTCATGCACTTCGGGCCCCACCAGGGGCGGATTGAATACGCACACCATCCGCATTTGTGTTTCGGCAATCAGCAAGTGCTCGTCGTGTTCATCCAGCGCGTAAACGGTGCCTGGCGCGATCAAGAATCGTTCGCCGGTGGCGACGACATGTACGAACCCCTTGCCTTCGATGCAGTACACGGCTTCGAGATGGTTCTGGTAATGGATCTCCGTCGTCGTACCGGCACAAATCACCGTGTCGTGCAGAGAAAACCCCATTCCTGCATCGCGCAGCAGCAGCCTCCGACTGGTCCAATTCTCCGCGTGCACCTCCTGGGCCGTGCCGAGGACATCCTGCAAACGACGTATAATCATTGGTCAATTGGCCTCCGCCGGTGAAGAAACAGTCGAAGCAACCGTCGCACTTCCGCCATCGTAGGCAAGCGGCGAAGCAACAGACGAGCCCGTTTTGCCGCGATTCGCCAGGACGGACGATAGGCTCTCGTCGATTATGTTTAGCCCTGCCTCCAAACCCGTCTCGTCGATTGTCAATGGTGGCAATGCCTTCAATACTTCGTCCCTCGGACCGGCCGTTTCGATGATCAACCCTCGCTCGAACGCAGCTTTGGAGATTTGGCCAGCCAACGACTTGTCCTCGAACTCAATTCCGTGAATCAGGCCGCGGCCGCGCACTTCACCGTCTACGCGTTCGGCCACGCTGATCATCGCATCCCGCAACTGCTCCGCACGGCGATTGACGTGCTGCGTCAAATCATCGCGTCGCCAAAACACATCCAGCGTGGCAGTCGCCGTTACGAACGCCAGATTGTGACCGCGAAATGTGCCGTTGTGTTCGCCGGGACTCCATTGATCGAACTCCGGTTTGAGCAGCGTGATGGCAAACGGGATGCCATAACCCGACAGGGACTTGGAGAGGCACACGATGTCCGGCGAGATGCCAGCCGCCTCGAAACTGAAGAAAGGTCCCGTTCGGCCGCAGCCAACTTGGATGTCGTCGACAATCAGCAAAGCGTTTACGCGGCGAGCCGCTTTCTCCAGGCGCCGCAGCCATTCGCGACTCGCGACATTGACGCCGCCCTCGGCTTGCACAGTTTCAACGACGAACGCCGCCGGTGTTTCCAGCCCGCTGCTCGTGTCGTGCAAGTAGTTTTCCAACAAATCGATGGTATCGGTATCCGTGCCGAAGTAATTGCAGTACGGCATGTGGGTGACGTCCGTCAGAGATACGCCCGCGCCGGATCGCTTGCCTGCATTACCCGTCAGCGCGAAAGAACCGAGCGTCATGCCGTGGAACCCGTTGGTGAAGGCGATTACATTCGGGCGGCCAGTCACCTTGCGAGCCAGTTTGAGTGCAGCCTCGACGGCGTTCGTACCGGTCGGACCAGGAAACATCGTCTTATATTTGAGACTACGCGGCTGAAGGATCACCTCCTCAAACGTTTGCAGAAAATCGCATTTCGCTTCCGTGATCATGTCTAACGAATGGGTTACTCCGTCCGAAGCAATGTAGTCCAACAACCTCGATTTGATCTGCGACGGATTGTGCCCGTAGTTCAACGCTCCGGCGCCGGAAAAGAAATCGAGGAATTCTCTCCCTTGCTGATCGAAAAGTCGGTGCCCAATGGCGCGCTCAAAAACCGCCGGAAACATGCGACAATAGCTGCGTACTTCCGACTCCAACCGATTGATTAACTGCATCACATCTCCTGAAAGGGTTTGCCGCTGGCCTTTCTACGAATCCATGAAAAATCTCGCGCGGCCGAACGTTTGCCAGCCATACGTCCGCACCGTCCGAACTAGATGGGACCGACGCGAACCAAAATTTCTTGCTCATGCTCCGATTCGGCAAAATGTTGAATACCGAAATGTTCACGAGTACTCAATTCCGCTTCGCGCGATTCAGCGAACGAATGAAACAGACGCTGCGACGCGAGATTACCAGGAGTGATGGTCGCCTCAACATAGCGCACCCCGTCGGTCACCGTGCGGTTGATTAACTCGGTTAACAGCCTCCGCCCCAAGCCGCAGCCGCGGTACTGAGGATCGACGCCGATTTGCCAGACGAACACTACATCACGCCGAGGGGGAGGCACATACGCCGCCACAAAGCCGGCTAGCCGATCTTCGTCGTACACCACAAGGCAAGTTTCCGCAAAATCCGTGCAAATCAATAAGTAGGCGTAGCAGGAATTGGTATCAAGCGACTTGCTATCGCGGACCAACCGCCAGATGGCCGCAGCATCCGACATATTGGCGGAACGGACATTGAGCGCAACGTCGATCCCAGGGACGGATTTTACCTCACTCTGGTTGGTCAATGCATTTCCGGATGTAGCTGTCGATCGACTACGTCGATCACAAGTTCCGTTGAATGGCATATTTCGCCAACTGCAAGCGCCGAGCAACAGCCGTGCCAATTACGTGCAGTGCAAGTATTTGCTTAAGCAAATAATGTACAACTAAACTATAAAGCGATCGCCGTGCGGCTTCAACCGCTATTTGGTTCGTTTACGAATTCTCTTAGCATAGTGCTGTCACTAAGGATCTGTTCACCACGGCAAGACCGGGTATGAAAGCGCAATGAAGAAGCAAGCGAACTCGGTCACCCCACTTGGAATTGCGCTACTGATACTTCTGGGCACCGGTCTGGTGTTCGTCTACAGCCGCGCGACGCGAAGTGCCAAACATGTCGATACGCTTCAGAGAATTAAAAGCACAGGCATCATCCGTATCGGCTACGCAAACGAGGCGCCGTACGGGTACTTGGACAGTGCAACGGGCGAAGTCACCGGCGAAGCGCCGGAAATCGCGAAGGTGATTCTTCGTCGTATGGGCGCCACGCAGATCGAGCCGGTTGTCACGGAATTCGGCTCATTAATCCCCGGTCTGAAGGCGCGCCGCTTCGACGTGATCGCCGCCGGAATGTACATCACGCCTCAGCGCGCAAAGGAAATTAACTTCTCAAATCCGACGTATGCCATTGGCGAATCTTTTCTGGTGCAGGTCGGAAATCCGCTCGATTTGCACAGCTTCGAAGATGTTGCTCGTAATCCGCGAGCCCGTCTCGGTGTGATGGGCGGAAGCGTCGAACACGGCTACGCCAAAACGCTCGGCGTGCCATCGGACCGAATCATTGTCTTTCCAGATTACCCCACTGCGCTTGAAGGCCTGCGGACCGGTCGCGTCGACGCGGTCGCGGCGACCGGACTCACTGCCAAGGACCTGCTCCACAAACTAAACGATTCGAGCATCGAACGTGCCCGGCCGTTTCACGATCCATTGATCGACGGCAAGTCGGTCCGCGGTTACGGTGCATTCGGTTTTCGCAAACAGGACACCGCCTTCCTCAACGAATTCAATCGGCGGCTGGCCAGATTCATTGGAACGCACGAACATCTCAAGCTCGTCAGGCCCTTTGGCTTCTCACGCGAGACATTGCCGGGCGATGTGACGACCGCCGAACTCGTGAAAGGAACGTGATCCCGTGCCGCCTTTCGACCTGCTGCCGCCCCTGTTGAAAGGACTATGGCTAACATTGTGCATATTTCTTGGCGCAACGATCATCGCCGTCATTTGTGCCTTCCTCGCCGGTTTGGGCCGCGGCTCGCGCGATCCGATCGTGCGGGCTTTCTCCGCAATCTACGTCGAGACGTTTCGAGGAACTTCGGCGCTGGTGCAGCTGTATTGGTTCTATTTTGCCTTGCCCATCCTCTTGGACATCAAGATGGACGCCGTCGTCGTCGGAATCTTGGTGCTCGGCCTGAACATCGGTGCCTACGGCGCCGAAGTGGTTCGCGCCGCCGTCGAGTCCGTACCGCAGGGCCAGTTCGCGGCCGCTACGGCCCTCAACATGACCGATAGTCAGGCAATGCGCCACGTAATCCTTCCCCAAGCGCTACTGATCATGCTGCCTCCGTTTGGGAATCTGCTCATCGAGTTGCTCAAGAGCACGGCGCTGGTGTCCATGATCACCGTCACTGACCTCACTCGGGCCGGGCTATTTTTACGAGATGAAACTCTGCGAACGGTCGAGATCTTCTCGCTGTTGTTAGCCATCTACTTCGCCCTGTCGCTGCTGAGCACAGCCGCCGTTCGCCGCTTCGAGCACCGCTTGAAACGCCGCCTGGGACAGGAGGTCAACCGATGATCTGGGACTGGCAGTTCACCTGGTCGATTCTTCCCGAGATTCTTCGCGGCCTCGGCGTCACGCTCCAGGCGGTCGCCTGGGGAACTCTCATCGCGCTGGTGCTCGGGCTCATCTGGACGATCACTCGTAGGTCCCCCAAGCGGTTCATCGCATGGCCGGCGGCTAGTGTCGTCGAGTTTATCCGCAGCACGCCGCTGCTCGTACAAATCTATTTCTGGTTCTATGTGTTGCCGAACGTCGGGCTGACACTCTCGCCCTTGCTTACAGGTGTGCTTACCCTCGGTCTGCACTACAGTTGCTACATGTCCGAGGTGTATCGGGCCGGCATCGACTCCGTCGCCAAAGGGCAATGGGAAGCTGCCTCCGCGCTGGGGCTGTCGCATGCACAGACTTACCACTATGTGGTTTTACCTCAAGCAATCCCACCAGTCATTCCCGCGCTGGGGAACTACGTAATCGCAATGTTCAAAGATGCGCCGCTGCTGTCGGCGATTACCGTATTGGGTATCCTGCAGCGGTCAAAAATCATTGGCAACGAAACGTTTCGTTACTTGGAACCTCTGACGATCGTCGGGATCATCTTTTTGCTGTTGAGCCTGCTGTCGGGTATCGCCGTCACCTACCTGGAGCGACGTCTAAAGGTGAGCCACGCATGAGTCCTTCTTCTCCACCGATCGTTCAGATTCGCAATCTGCGCAAGTCGTACGGCAACATACGCGTTCTGTCTGGAATCGATTTGGATGTGTATTTAGGAGAGAAACTGTCAATCATCGGGCCCAGCGGATCGGGCAAGTCGACTCTCCTACGACTGCTAATGACGCTCGAAAAACCAGACGCTGGCAGCATCGAGATCGACGGCCAGTCGATGTGGACGATGAGCCGCGGCCACCAGTCCGTGCCCGCCGATGAGGCCCACTTACGCCGGTTGCGCAGCAAGTTAGGAATGGTGTTTCAGCAATTCAATCTATTTCCGCACATGTCGGCATTGGAAAACATCAGCCTCGCCCCGCGAATTGTGAAGCAGCAACCGCGAGACCAAGCGGCCGAGCAGGCTGAGCAATTGCTGAACATGGTCGGACTAGCCGACAAGGCAGACGCCAAGCCAGCCCAGCTTTCCGGCGGACAGAAGCAACGCGTGGCCATTGCGCGGACACTGGCGATGGAGCCGCGCGTACTTCTGTTCGATGAAGTCACGTCGGCACTCGATCCGGAGTTGGTTGGCGAAGTGCTTGGCGTATTGCGAACACTGGCCCACAGCGAAGAATATACGATGCTCATCGTAACACATGAGATGCAGTTTGCCCGGGAAATCGCCGACCGAGTCTTGTTCTTCGACGAGGGGCAGATTGTCGAGCAAGGGCAACCGGACCAAATCTTCACTAATCCGTGCGAACAACGTACTCGCGAATTCCTCCGCCGTGTGCTGAAGGCTCACTGAACGGGTGCCCCATGATTGTCTGTCGGCCAAGGTAGATAAGTATGAATATAAATGCCTTTGTTGATTCGTTTTTGTTGATGTTTGTGCTGCTCAATCCGTTTCTGCTCAGCATTTATTTGCTGGATCTAATCGAAGAGCTGGACCAGGCCACGTTCCGCCGCGCGCTAATTCGTGGAATGCTGATCAGCTTCGTCGTGTTCGCTGCGTTTGCCGGGGCGGGCGACGTCATTTTCTCGCGCGTCCTGCAGGTGCGCTTCGCGTCGTTTTTAATGTTCGGTGGACTGGTATTTCTGGTGATCTCCATTCGTTACGTTCTCGTCGGCAGCGACGCGATCCGAGAACTCCGGGGCTCTCCGGAACATGTATCCGGCTCGATCGCGATGCCGTTTCTTATCGGGCCGGGCACCGTGAGCGCCAGCGTGCTGGCCGGATCGCGGCAGCCATCTCTCCTCGCCGTACTATCGATCGCCGCTGCGCTGGCGGCAGCCATGATTGCCGTGCTGTTAATTAAGCGCTTGCACGACGTCGTAAAACGGCAGCATGAACGTCTCGTCGAACGTTACTTCGACGTCGTCGGGCGAATCTCCGCGCTGGTCATCGGCACGATCGCCGTCGACATGATCCTCCGCGGCATCGACATTTGGCTTGCCGAACTGACTCGCGCTAAAACCTGATCGTGGTGGAGCGGTCCAAGGAATCTTTGGTTTTAGGAAAGTTTCCGGAACACCTTGGTCTGATTGGTGTTATGGTGTTCTCAAAGAGTTCTACCGCGAACCCTTTGAGAGCACGATGTCCGTCAAGAAAGCACCTAAGGCACCCCGCCGGAATTGATCTACCCATAATGTCAGGGAGGCAGTAGTTTTACTGTCCGAAGTCATCGGCGTTGATTGATCCTCAAAGGTGGCAATCGGTTACGTGCTTTGTAGTGATAGAATCGCGCCTGTTGGTTTCGGAGCAAGCGACGTGTTTTGTTGTTGGCGATCTGGGTCGGCGTGTCGCAGAGGCAAGCCGTTCGTAGGAGCATGGCGATGCCGTCGCGAATTTGCGGCACGGTGATTGCCGGAGCCCACTTTTTTCCCCGCTGAGCCTCGCGTACCAGGAACCACGTGGCGATGAACGAGAGAACCTGATGGTGATGTCAGCCGCGTCAAGTACGAACTTCGTAATGCGACAACCCCGCCTCGCTCTTGCCCCGTTTGATCGCCTCCTCGATGCGATGGGCCGCCAAAGCGACGCGGGCGAACTCCTTGGGGGTCGTTCCGCTCCGAGCGTTCGAGAAATAGAAGTCGTACTTCGTCGCGCCCTCATCGTTGGGCGAACGGATGACCACGAGCGTCTCGTCGTACTTCATGACGCGCTGGTTGATCTTGGTCCGGACGCGGCACGTCGCGACCTCGACTTCCAAGGGGCCTTTGTCTCCGTCGCGGACGTTGATCCGCGTCCGGGCGTCGCCGCCAAGGCGTCGCGCCACTGGTCGACGCGCTCGAAGTGCCGCTTGGGAAGGGCGCCGCGGCCGTGGTATGCGGGCGGCGGCGCGTCGAGATCGCGGAGGAGCATGTTGCTGGGCACGGCCAGCAGATATGGCGCGTCGCAAAAAAGTGTTACCTTGACGTAGACTGAGATTCAGGAATGTCACACAACTCGCTCTCATGAGCGAGGCAGGATACTCGACGTTTGAAGTTCGCATTCTTGCTGTGCAGGCAGTGCGGCGTGGTTGGGCAGTTGGTGATGCCGCAGATGCCTCTGGTGTTACACGGCAGACCTTGCATCGGTGGTTGAATCGATACGAGAAGAATGGCGAAGCAGGTCTCGCTCGCCGGCCGGGCAGCGGTCGTCCGCGAACTTGAAGCAGGTTCACGCACAAGCCGCCAGCGATCCAGAAACGCTCCGCATCTCGCTCGATACGAAAGCCAAAGTCAAGATCGGTGAATTCTCTCGCGGCGGCATGGCACGCGGCGGGGAGATGGTGCAGGCCGTCGATCACGACATGCACCCCGACGCAGTGCTCGCGCCTGCCGGCATTCTGGAATTGGCCGCCGATCAACTCAACATCGTGTTCGGCACATCGCGCGACACGAGCGATTTCGTGGCCGATGCGTTGGAGTTGTGGTGGACGAATCGCCGCGAAGCGTACGGCCAAGTGCGACGCTTGCAGATCGACCTCGACAACGGCCCGGAGATCGCCAGTTCACGCACCCAGTTCATGAAACGCTTGGTCGAATTCTCCGACCGACAGCAACTGACGCTGGAGTTGGCGTACTATCCGCCCTACCACAGCAAGTACAACCCCCTCGAACGTTGCTGGGGGATCTTGGAAAACCACTGGAACGGCACGCTGCTGACGTCCATCGACAGCGTGTTGTCTTGGGCGAAAACGATGACCTGGCGGGCCGTGTCGCCGATCGTGCATCTGCTCGCGCCGCGTTTACGAAACGGGCGTCCGCCTCACACCACGCGAATTCCAACCCATCGCCGCCCGGCTCAAACAATCCACACTCCTGCCGAAATGGAGCCTCCTGATCGAACCTCAAAACGGGTAGCTTATTTCAAGCGGCCTGCCTAACGCTGGAGCTTGCGTATCTCTTTGAGGGCGGCGGCATATTCCCGCTTGGCGGCTAGAATCGCGGTATTGCGTTTCAGAAGCGCGTCCCGCCTGAGAAGATCAATCGCGTCCATTCCGCTATAATTGTGGAGCGGGTTCGGCTACTCAACTGTTCGATTTTGTGTCAGCGCCGAGTTAGGACAGCACCGCAATTTCGAGTCACCGCCTCTCAAAAAACCGCGCGTTTTTCAGCCCTTGTTGTAACCATCGAGGCGCACAATTCGGAGAATTTGGAAATAAAAAATCGCTTTTCAGACGAGTAGCAAATTCCCACAGCGGCCTACTCGTCATTTATGACAATGGGGTGCCTGGGGCAACGCCCCAGCCTCGATTTCCGGGGCAGGCGCCCGCAGAAGGCCTTCAAATTGTTCCACTGCTCGCGGCCTGAATTCGCTTGGAACCGCGGTTTTCCCCGACTATGCTAAAAGTTGGCCGAATACAGCCACGATCCGGAACAAGTACCCGAACTTTCTGAAGACTGCCATGACCGCCAAAAATCTCCTCTCGACGACCGGCGCCCTGTTGATTGCCCTCGCCTCGCTCGTGCGATTCGCCCAGGCCGCCGACGCGCCGGCAGCCGACAAGAACGCCGCCAACCCCGATTCCATCGTTGAGCTGTTCCAAGCGATCGACGATCACCAGGTCGATGTCAAATTCCTCGCTAAGAACGATCACGACGCGCGCATACTCATCACGAACAACACGAAGCAACCGATCCACCTGCAAATGCCGGATGCGTTTGTCGGCACACCCGCACTCGCCCAGTTCGGTGGAGGTGGTGGTGGCCGCGTCGGCGGTGGTGGTCGAGGCACTTCAGTCGGCGGTGGCGGCGCCCAACAGAGCGTCGGCGGCGGTGGTCTCGGTGGTGGCGGCGGCGGCATCGGTGGTGGCGGTGGTGGTGGTGGCGTATTCAGCGTCCCACCCGAAGAAACCGCCAAGATCGACGTAGCCGTCGTGTGCCTCAATCATGGCCTTCGGACGCCAAACTCGGCCGCGGCGTACAAGCTCGTGCCTGCAAACGAATTCCTCGAAGATCGGCCGGCTGTCGTCGAACTGCTGAAGGCCTTCGGCAATGGCCGTTTGCAGCACAATGCCGTCCAAGCGGCCACTTGGCACCTTGCCAACGACATGACCTGGGATGAGCTTCGTGCCCAGCTTCAGGGCACGCGTCGCAGTCCGCGACGCCCGCCTTATTTCACGCCTGCTGAAATCCGCGCCGGCATGGCCTATGCCAATGAGGCGATGCGGCTTGCCCAATTGAACGCCGATCAATACGCCAAAGATAGAAAAGCTCGCGCCGAAAAAGCGGCCAAAGCCCAACTGGAAAGCAGCGAGAAGCGCAGCACCACCGACCCCAACTCCAACGAACCCACTGCCATTAAAACCGAGAGCGACAAGTCCGCGACGGATTCAAAATCCGATCAGAAGAGTTGACCGAAGATGCCCCATCCGCCGCTTGCGGCTTAGCTTCCAGAGGAAAATCGACAGCCCACTTGCGGCAGCCCCCTCACGCCGCCCGCATCTCCTCAACCTCAAGATCGCGAATTGTGGCCAACAGTCGGCGAATTTCCGCCTGATAGTCCGCCCGCTCGAGGTGCCACTGCGACTCGATCTGCTCGTAGTGCCGTTGCTGCCGATCGAGCTCCTGCTCCCGCGCCACAAGCCGCGCCGCTTGCGATTCGATATCCGTGTGGCGCCGCCCGGCCCACGCATCAAGCTCCGCACGTTTCCTCTCCATCGCCTGCAACTGTTGACTCAGGTCGCCTCGCACCAGTTCGAGTTGCTCGGCACGCTCGACAAGCTCTTCGAGCGTCGAGCGATAGTGATCGGCCAACTTGGCCCGCACCTGTGAGATCGATCGCGTCAAACTGGCCGGCGCGAGTGCGCCAGAAAGTTGCGCCCATGTCTCCTCAGTGGCCAGGCGCATCTCGAGCACTTCGCGCTGCGTGGTGCGCAATTCCGCCTGTAGCTGCGCCAACGCGTTTTCGCGTGCGTCGATCTCCGTTTCCCGCTGTTCCAGTTGCTGCGTGTGCTGCTGTAAATCGCTTTGCGCAAGTTTCTGTTGCGCGGCAATCGACCGCCGCTCTCGCACCACCTGTTCTTCCAATTGCCGCCGTTGGTTGGCCAGTTCGCGAATCTGGTCGGCAAGCTCCGCTTTTTCCTGCGTCAATTGCGATTCCGCTTCGTCCAGATACCGCTTGCGCACCGCGAATTTGCGTCCCTCCTCCTGTAGCGCTTCCATCCGTTCTTCGGTCACGCCGAGCCGTTCATAGCGATCCAACGCGGTTTCGATCTCCTGTTGGCGATAGCCTAGCTGCCGCTCGGTCGAATCCAGCTCAGCTTCGCGCTTCGAGAGATCCGATAGCGTTTTGCGTAGCTCGGCCCGTTCGATCTCTAACTCCCCGGCCCGCTGCCGCAGCGCCTCGGTCTGCTGATCCAGCTCGTCGCCCTGTGATTGCAGTCGCGATTCCCAATCGGCGATCTTCGCCTCGCGGCGTTCTACATCAGCCAATCGCTCTTCGACTCGCGCTCGATCCGCGATCAACTGCTCGATGTCGCGATACAACTGTGCCTGACGCTGATCCAGTTCTCGGTGCCGCGTTTCGATGGCCGCCTCGCGCGCCTGCAAACGGTCGTTCCGTTCGTCCCATTCGGCCCGGTCTTCATCCAACGAGGCAAGCCGAGCCTGAATCTCCGATTCCCTCTGCTCAATCTCTGCGAGTTGGGCCTGCAAACGAAGCTCACGCTCGGCGAGTGCCTCTTCGCGGACCCTCGTTAGCTCCTTCAAACGCGCTTCACCCGCAGCTTCGCGCTCAACCATCTCCTGCTCACGTGCAGCAGTTGTGTCCGAACGCTCGTCTAGCTCCTGCTGTCTTTCAGCCAACCATTGCCGAGCATTTTCCCATTTCGCGTTTAGGTCGGCTTCCTGTGCCGCCAGCTCGTTTTGCCGGCGATCGAGCGCCGACTGCTCCACCTGCAACCGATCGGCAAGTTGAGCTGCATGCTCTCGTAGTTGATCCAGCGAATGCTCTACGATGCTGCTTGCCGATTGCGCATGCGCTTCTAACTCGGCGCCGATCGGCTGAACCGAAATATGTTCGCCAGCTGCTTGGTGAACACGGCTGGGACCAGCGTGCGGCGGATCCACCCGCCGCTCACCACCGAAGAAAACGGGACCTTCAGACGAATTGCGTTCGGCAGCGTCGGACATACGGGAACATCCTGGTAGGCTGGAAGGAGTCGTAGCCGCAAAGTTTCGCCAATTCACGGAACTTACAGCATGTCCATCGGTCGCCGAGGCGCAAAACTCCACCACAACCGCTACAGATACCCAACCGCACGGAAGACTGTGGACTGGAGCAATCTACGTAAGACGCTCCACCGCATCATCGCTATCGCTGCCAGCAACGCTCGGCACAGATTCAGTTGTCCAAGTGCCGGCGCAAAAAAAAACGCGGTGCGACGGCATCGCCACACCGCGTTGTTGGATTCGTTTCGGAAGCAATCGCGCCCGACCGCTCAACCTTTCGCAGCGTCGATCGCTTGTTGCAGTCGCGTCTTTGGCTGCAAGCCGACGAAGCGGTCCACCACTTCGCCGTTTTTGAAAAGCATGAGCGTCGGAATGCTGCTCACACCGTAACTTTGAGCCGAATTGGGCGCGTTATCGACATTGAGTTTGCCGATTTTGATGGCTCCTTCGTTCTCGCCGGCCAACTGCTCGATAACCGGCGCGATCTGGCGGCACGGCCCGCACCAGGGCGCCCAGAAATCGACGAGTACAGGTCCGCTGGCCTGCAAAACTTCACTCTCGAAATTGTTGTCGTCAAACTCGGGAACGCCCATTGCTACATTCTCCTTTGCTCAATAAGCCCTAACTTCGCCGTGAATTATAGGACCTCATGGTCCAGTGTCAACGACGCCCCGGCCATTGCCACGGCGCAGTCCATTCGAAATACTGACAAAGCACTTCCCGCTCCGGTTCGCCGCTCGAATTCGTTTCGTCCACCGCTGCAAGTCCTATCCTCATGAGGAGAATCAACCATGGTCCTCACCCCAAGCACAATGCTTCCCATTGGCACGAAAGCTCCCGATTTTTCGCTCGTGAACGTCGATGGCCGTACCGTCTCTCTGGAAGATTTTGAGGGCAAGCCGGCGTTCCTCGCGATCTTCATGTGCAATCATTGTCCTTTCGTGAAACACCTAGCCGATGCCATCGCGAAGTTTGCGACCGAGTACATGGCCAAAGGTGTGGCCATCGTTGGTATCAACTCGAACGATGTCGCCAACTATCCGGCGGACTCGCCGGAGCAAATGGTTCGCGAAGCCGAAGAGCGCGGTTACACGTTTCCGTATCTGTACGACGAGACGCAAGAAGTGGCGCAGGCCTATCATGCCGCTTGCACGCCGGATTTCTTCCTATTCGACAAAGACCGGAAGCTCGTCTACCGCGGCCAATTCGATAGCAGCCGACCCGACAGCGGCATTCCAATCACCGGCGCCGACCTGCGAGCCGCCGTCGATGCCGTTCTCGCCGGCAAGCAACCCAGCGAAAAACAAACCCCCAGCATCGGCTGCAACATCAAGTGGAAAGCCGGCAGTGAACCGGCCTACTTCAAATAGACGGCATTTATCAGGCGACATGTCGCTAGCATTCCGAGGCGCTATTTACCCGTTCTGCCGCAGCAGTCTATCCTCCGCTTATTATTCCGCGCCGCGTCGGGCGTGGAATTGTCCGAGCCTAGGAGGGAACCATGGTAATTCGAATGAACCTCGCCTCGCGCCGCGTTGTTTCGTACTTACTAGCTGCCCTTCTTGTACCTGCCGTGAGCCTCCCTCTATTCGCTGGCGAAGCGTTTCGTATCCGGACGAAGGTCTTCGTCGGCGATGTCAAGGAGCCGGTAAGCAAGTCCACGACACTGTTCCAAAACGGCGTTGTATACGATTTCCTGGAACAACCGGAACAGACGGCCGTTTTCCGCAAGCCGATGGGCGACAAACCGGGGCGGTTCGTTCTGTTGAACAACAAGCACCGCGTTCAGACGGAGATCGCGACCGACAAACTTAGCGACGCGATGAAGAAGCTGCGCGAGTGGGCCGCCGAACAGCAGAACCCGTTTCTCCGCTTCGCCGCCAACCCAAGGTTCGACGAAACCTTTGACCGAGAGAGTGGCAAGCTCGTGCTGACGAGCCAGTTCGAAACGTACACTGTTGACACAAGTCCTGCTTCGCTACACCAGGATTCAATGGGTGACTATCGCGAATTCCTCGACTGGTACACGCAGCTCAATACGCTGCTCACTTCGCCGATCCCACCCAACCCGCGAATGCAACTCAACGATGCGCCGTGCGCCGCCATGTCGTTCCCACCAAAGTCGAGCTGAAGCGTGATGGCGAAGAGCCGCTCCGCGCTGAACACGACTTCACCTGGCGGCTCTCGCAAGATGACCTGCAGCGCATCGACGACGTACAGACCGGCCTGGCGTCGTATAGCACGGTTGATAACAAGAAGTTTCTGGAAGTGAACCAGCCGGTCGCCACCTCGCGATGAGAGTCTCTTGAGAATTTGCATCTGACCAAGCTTGCCGGTAATAATGACAATATGGGCACCGCAGGTGACTTTCTATCCACCTACCTCGAACCCCTGGATGAGAACCTGACGGTATGAGTCCGACACTAAGCGATGACTTGCGCATGCACTGGACAAGCATGGGGACGTTCCGTTGCGAACGGTGCATCCGGTGACGGGGAAGGTGTTCGTTCTGGTGGGTGAAGATCGTTACGAGCAGCTCAAGCCGCTGTTCGAGCATGATCCTTTAAGCCGGGAGGAGCAGCAGATACTTCTGCGAGAGGCTGGCCGCCGCGCCGGCTGGGATGAACCAGCAATGGATGCCTACGACGACTACGATCAGCACCGATCGCAGGCCACGTCATGAAAGTCCGCCGTGGTGATGTGGTGCTGGTGGACTAGCTGTTCAGCGATCGTACCGGTTCCAAAGTTCGTCCATGCCTCGTTGTGCAGGATGACCGGAGTAATGCCCGGTTGGATGATACGATCATCGTCGCGATCTCCAGCAACGTCAGCTGGGCGACAAACGAGCCAACTCAGCTCGTTATCGAGATTGCGAGCCCCGAAGGAAAGCAATCGGGCTTGCTGTTCAACTCAGCGGTTCAATGCGAGAACCTCGTCACCATCGATTGTCAGTTCGTCATCCGCAAAATCGGAAGCTTGTCGGCCGCAACCATGAGCCAGATCGACAATTGTCTCAAAGCGGCGCTTGGATTGTCATGAAAGCCAAGTGCTTGGAACAGGTATCCGCCATTGTCTCGTCGCCAATAGTTGCACCTCACGAAAAGACTTCGGTTAGTCCGAGTAGGAAGGCAAGCAGCGTCGTGGCGATTAGGAGGGTGCGAAGGCTGAACCGACAAGACCAAGGAAGCCACAGGACTGTTGCAATTGTCGCGCACAAGAACGTTAGCATACAATATGTGATGCTCAGCGCTGAAAATACACCATCTGAATACCAGCGAAATCCACAGGTTGAGGGCTTGGTCAGCTCGGAGAACAGGTCAGCCGGATACGCTAACATCATTTCCAACGACCAAAAGACCCTATCGCGCTTGAGTACGATTAGCCGTCCATCAAGAGAGTGGGCCTCAAATCTACTCCACGGCGTGACGAGCACTTCCATGCTGGTGCGCGCCTGATAGCTCCGCACCCACAATGGGACCAGGAGCACACATGCAACAGCGCAAGCGACGCTGAAGGCAACTCGCAAGTAGCGGAGGTATTGGCGCATCGGCCACATTATAAGGCTGTCGAGACCCTGCATACGATCGCGGCCGAAGAGCACTGGCCGAGCCAGTCGCACTCGAAAAGCCGAGCGATTATTCCTGCGTCAGCGCTTTAAACCGATCTTCGAGATCGCGGGTCATCGGTCCGGGCTTGCCGGTGCCGATCGTGCGGGAATCGACTTTCACCACAGGAATTAATTCGGCGGCCGTGCCAGTGAGAAAGCATTCGTCGGCAATGTAGACGTCGTGCTTCGTGAACGCCGCTTCGTGAACTTCAATGCCGGCGTTGCGGGCGACTTCGATCACCGTGTCGCGCGTCACACCCTCGAGAATGCCCGCCTCGAGTGGCGGTGTCCACAACTCGCCGCGGCGGACGAGGAAGATGTTGTCGCCCGTACACTCGGCCACTTCGCCCTTATGATTGAGCATCAGGGCCTCGATGCAGCCCGCCTGCAAGCCTTCAATCTTGGCTAAAATGTTGTTGAGATAGTTGAGCGACTTAATCCGCGGACTCAGCGCCGCGGGATGCATCCGCTGCACGCTCACCGTGACAATCTCCAGGCCCTTCTCGTACAGCTCCTTCGGATAGAGGGAGATCGCGTCTGCGATGATGATCACTTGCGGGTCGCTGCAACGGTTTGGGTCGAGGCCAAGCGTACCGACACCACGGGTTACCACGAGGCGAATGTAGCCGTTGTCGAGTTTGTTGACACGGACCGCTTCGTTGACCGCGTCCCACATCTTGTCGGGCGGCATGGGAATTTCGAGCAGGATCGCCTTCGCCGATTCGTACAATCGTGCAATGTGCTCGTGCAGCCGGAAGACTTTGCCCCCGTAAGCACGCAGGCCTTCGAACACGCCGTCGCCATAGAGCAAGCCGTGGTCGAAGACGCTGATCTTCGCGTCCTTCTGAGGCACAAACTTGCCGTTGATGTAAATCTGTCGCGACATGAATCACACGGAAGTATTCACCACGGAGGACACAGAGAACACGGAGGAGGAATTCTTAAACAGGAGGGAACAGAGTAAACCGAGATTCAAGAGATGAGCGCGACTACTGCTCCTCTGTTATCTCTGTTGGCTCCTGTTAAAGGCAACTTGTGTTATCCTCAATTTGGTTAAATTCTGACCGAATACCGGAAGACATGCTATCGACACTCGCCACTGTTATCGGGTTCACGCGGCGACTACGCGGCCGTCGACAAGGGTAACGGTGCGATCTGCTTGGGCCGCGATCCGGGCATCGTGCGTCACCATGACTATAGTGAGCTTTTGCTCGCGATTCAACCGACGCAAAATCTCCATGATCTCTTCGCCGGTACTTTTGTCGAGATTACCGGTCGGTTCGTCGGCCAATAACACGCGCGGCTGCGCGACGAGTGCTCGGGCGATTGCCGTTCGTTGCATCTCGCCGCCGGAAAGCTCGCGTGGCTTGTGCTTGAGCCGATGTCCTAGACCGACCAGCTCGAGCATTTCGCTGGCGCGCTCTTTGTACGCGCGGCGACGTCCCCAATAACCGAGGACGCTGTCGCCGATCATCGCCGGAGCAAGCACGTTTTCAAGCGTCGTTAGCTCGGGCAGCAAGTGATAGAACTGAAAGACCATGCCGAAATATCGGTTGCGCAGGATATCGCGGCCAGCCGAAGGCACGTTGTCGATGCGGTTGCCTTCAAAACAGATTTCTCCCGAGTCGGGCGCATCGAGTGTGGCGAGCAGGTGCAGCAGCGTAGTTTTTCCGCAGCCGCTGGAGCCGATGATCGAAACGAATTCGCCTTCTTGGATCGATAGCTCGACGCCCTGGAGCACGGGAATCACGATCGAGGCCTTGCGGTAGCTTTTGCGCACGTAGTGGGCCGACAGCAATTCGCGCGTCGGGCTCGCGGAAGTGGCGAGAAGTTGTGAGACGGTTTGCGGACCAGCGTACGGCATCGCCGAGCGCTGTAGTGCCCGCGACGATGCTGACATCGGTAGGTCCGAGAGGTTCAGCCCGTGAGAGCCATACGGCGATAGTGCGGGAAAGGTTTCACTCATATCGGAGAGCCTCGACGGGATGAAGTCGCGCAGCCCGCCGCGCGGGCAGGATGCTTGCCAGGACCGCGATGAGCATTGCGCCCGCCACAATCCAGGCGACGGTCGGCCAATCCACGATCGTGGGAATTTTTTGGAAATAGTAAATCGACGGATCAAAAACAGGCTGGCCGGTGATACGGCCCAACAAGTCAGCGATCTCATTGATGTAGCGAACAAAAAGCAGCCCCAGCCCCAGGCCGACACTCGCGCCGACGACGCCGAGGCTCAAGCCGTAGCCGAGGAAAATGCTCATGATGCCGCGGCCGGTCGCGCCGAGTGATTTCAAAATGCCGATGTCGCGGGTCTTCTCGAACACGATCATGAAGAAGATCGCTAGAATGCCGAAGCCAGCGACGGCGATAATCAGAAACAACAGGACATTGAGAACAGCCGTTTCCATTCGCACGGCTGCCAAGAGTGCGCCTTCCTTATCGCGCCATGAGCTGATTCTATAAACTTGCGGCGGAAAGCTTGCCCGCAACAAGTCGCGGACTGTATCGAGATCGACGCCTTTCTTGAGGCGGATTTGAATGGCGTTGCAGTTGGCGATGCCGGTCGACGGATTCACCATGCCGCGGACTTCCTGTAGCTTCCGCAGCGGCACGAATACGAAGTTAGAGTCGTATTCGTTCATTTTGCTTTCGTAGAAGTCAACGATTGTGAACTTCGCGCTCAACACCTTAGGCGGTTTAGCCGCCGTTGGGTAGCTGATCTCGACGTCGTCTCCGGGCAAAGCGAGAAATCCGTCAGACCCGTCGGACATCCGAAAGGAACAGAGCCCGATGCCCAACACGCAGCCGGTGTGTTGCTCTGTCGCGGGGTCGAAGTCGGTACCTTCCTGTGCGGCCGGTCCGCCCGCAATTGCGGCATTGCCTTGTGCGGTGTCGCCCCCCGATGGTTTGCTAGGGATTTGAAATGGGTTTCCATCTAGCGCGCCCTCGGGAACTTCGACGCGCAGAAGATTCGCGCCTTTCGCCGGCGGAGCTCCCAGCCGGCGATTTGCATGTCGTGATGTATGTGCACCTCGCTCGGGTCGGTCACTTGATGGTCGACCGTGTCGTAGCCCCCGTCTTTCAGTTGGAAGTCGAGGTGTTTGCGGTTTGCGGGGTGCTGCAGGTATTGGCCGAAGTCGCTCACTCTGGCATACGTTGCCTCGTCGACGCCGATCATAGTGATTTGTTTCGTAATGTATTGGCTCCCAACAGAGTAGCCGAGCATGGCCGGAATTTGCACCGTGGGCGACATGCCGGTAATGTAGTCACCGGCCACCTTGCGAATCTCTGTCATGCGGGCATCTGCATCTGGGAAGCCATCCAGCGATTGGCTTTCGAACACGAGATCGGAAAGGATGCCGTGGATGCGGTCCTTCATCTCGTGCGTGAAGCCTTCCATGACGGAGTTGACGACGATCATCGTCGCCACGCCGAGCATCACGCTGATGATAGAGGCCAGCGCGATGTAACGTGTACGGAGATAGCGCCAGCAAAGAAGAAGTTTGTACATGGTGCCCTTCCTTGGGCCGGCGATTGTTTGTTGATAGTAAATAGTGGATAGTTGCTGAAGACCGACGAGTGAGCCGCAACTATCAACGAACCACTATCAACTATCATTCCGGGCGTAACAACGGAAACAAAATCACGTCTCTGATCGATTGCGAATTCGTGAGCAGCATTACCAGCCGGTCGATGCCGAGGCCCAGGCCACCGGCGGGGGGCATGCCGTGGCGGAGGGCGCGGATGAAATCGTGGTCCATCTTGGCCATTGATTCCTCGTCGGCGAGTCCGGCAAGCTGCGTTCGAAACAACTGTTCCTGCAAATCGGGATCGTTCAGCTCGGTGTAGGCATTGGCGATCTCCATGCCCTGCACCAATAGCTCGAACCGCTCCGCGACGGCGGGGTTATCCGCCTTGCGTTTGGTCAGCGGGCAGATGCTGGCAGGATAATCCATTACGAAAACGGGCCCGCTGAGCGACTTCTCGATTTTGGCCTCGAAGACTTCACTCTTGATCACGTCTGGGTGCTTGCCGGCCGTTTCGAGTCCGACTTCTTTGGCCACTTCGGCGATGGCGACCGGATCGGCTGCATCGACACCGAGCAATTCGGCGAAAAGCCCATCGTACGTCTTGCGGGCAAACGGCGGCGTGAAATCAATTGTCTTTTCGCCCCACGAGAGTGCCAGCGGCTGGCCGGTTGCGTGAATCGCTTCGACGATGCACGCCTCGGTAAGGTCCATCATCGAGCGGTAATCGCCATAGGCCTGGTACGCCTCCAGCATCGTGAATTCTGGGTTGTGTCGCTGGCTGATGCCCTCGTTGCGGTAGACGCGGCCCAACTCATACACCCGCTCCATGCCGCCGACCATCAGGCGCTTGAGATGTAGTTCGAGCGCGATCCGCAGGAATAGATCGATATCGAGCGCATTGTGATGCGTTGCGAACGGCCGGGCAGCCGCGCCGCCGGCGATCGAGTGGAGCGTGGGACCCTCGACTTCAACAAACCCGCGGCTACTGAGCGTGTCGCGAATCGAGCGGATGATCTTCGTGCGGTTGAGAAACCGCGGCATTACGCCTTCGCCGTAGGTGAGGTCAAGGTACCGTAGCCGGTGGCGAAGTTCCGGATCAGTGAGGCCGTGATGCTTCTCCGGCGGAGTGGACAGGCTTTTGCTAAGTATCGTGAGCCGCTGGGCAAAAATCGAAAGCTCGCCCGTCTTCGTGCGGCGCAGCTCGCCGTCGACGCCGATGATGTCGCCCAGATCAAGGCATTTTGCTAGCTCCCAGTCATCGCCGACCTGCTGCTGGCCGACGAAGAGCTGGATCTGGCCCGTCATATCGCGGATGTCGATGAACTGCAGCTTGCCCTTATCGCGATGAAGCACGATTCGGCCGGCTGCCCGAACGTGCGGCCCAGTCATTTCGCCGGGCCCCTGCTCGGCGAGCCACTTGCGAAAGTCAAAATCGGCGACGGCGGTTTCGAGATCCGGCAAGGAAACCTGCCGGCCGTCCTGTGTGCTGTACGTGATCTCGCTGGCCCGCGCGCGAATATCAGCGATGGCGGCATGGTCATCGAACCGCGAGCCCCAGGGGTCGCGGCCAAGCTGAACGATCCGCTCCAGCTTTTCACGACGCGACGACTCCCAGTTTCCGCTCGTCGAGGAAGTGGCACTATTGTCGGTCACAGTGGAACTCATGCAGATTGCTGCGCGGTGCTAGTGTAGCGAGCCAAGTGGGGTCCGGTTACTCGCGGCGGGCGGGACGGGGCATTTTAGTGAGTGGTAGCAGCCGGTCAATGGCGGCTTGCACACGAGCGCTCGCGCCTTCGCGTGCCATCATGCTATCGGAAAATGGAGCGCCACGCTAACTGGTGCAAGACCGAGTGGTGTCCTAATTTGGCACCGTTCGGACCGGAAGGTCGTAGGGCGGACTTCCGTCTGTGCGAGAATCACGGACTGAAGTCCGTGCTACAAAGTTGCTGTTGCCGCCGGTTCGCGTTGACTGGACCTTCGCCGCTTCCTACGATTCCACCACAATCCCCTCATACCGGCTATGCACCGTTGGAGGTTCGAGCATTGGCCGGTCCGGAACAGGCTTCCATGGCCCGCAAGGTTCGTATCGCCGCGATTGGCATCGTCGTTGTCACGGCATTGGTCGCGGCGCTTTTGGGCGGCGCGTACTATGCCGCACGACAAGTGCAACCATTCTACGCCCAAGCGATCCAGATCGAGCCGGAGGTGCTGGAGCGCGGCAGCCGCGAACTCGAAAGCCGTGCCACGGCGCTCTACAGCGATGCGAAGCAAGTGTGGCACTGGCAAGCTCTCTTCACGGCCGAGCAGATCAATGGTTGGTTAGCGACGCAGCTAGCGGAAAACGTTGATGGTGGGTTGCCGCAGAACATTCGCGACCCGCGTGTCGCCATCGGGCGCGATGTGCTGACGCTCGGCTTTCGTACGTCGTCGGGCGGCGTTGAGACGGTCGTCTCGGTTGATGCCGCCGTTTCGCTTACCGAAACGGGCGCCATTGCCGTTCGATTGCTTTCCGTGCGGGCGGGTGCGTTGCCACTGCCCGTGTTGCAACTGGCCGATGAGTTGGCTGACGCTTGCAAAAAGTTAAAACTGCCCGTGCGCTGGACGCGGCACAACAACAAGCCGGTAGCGCTCGTCGAAATTCAAAGCACGGAACCGGTGTACGTCGACGATGTTCAATTGGATGAGAATCAATTGTACGTCGCAGGCCATACGGAAATTGCTCGCAACAAAGCGATGGTTTCCGATCAGCGTAAGAAAACAAGCGACGGATCGCAGGGCGACACGGAATTAAGTGATTATGAGTTGCGACTGGCGCCGAAGAATGAGCGCTCCGTGCTGGAACTGGCGCGACGCCCCACTGCAAAACGAGCAGTCGACGAGAATTAGCCTGCGGATCTCACAAGAATTACCACGGAAACACGCGGTGTGCAAATTCGTAAGGCGGATTTCAGTCCGTCGAGTTACGGACTAAAGTCCGTGCTACTTGACAAGAGCATCCAGTGATCCTCGTCCGAGTTCGCGCGCCGAATTGCAACGCGTCCTGTGATTCCATTACCCGAGAGCGATAACTCCAAGCATAACGGCGACTTGCTTTTAATAATATAAGCGCCGGACGCGACACGAATTACCCGCCCGCGGTTGCTGCTGAGTTCGCCTTCGAATTCAAGATAGTTCCGGCGATGATCGCCCAATTGCTGGGCAGGGACCTCGTTTCGCTCAGCAAGTTGTGGACTGTTGGGAAATACGTTTGCCGTTCGCTCGTAAGCGGTTTGCCATTGATGCGGTAGTTGTTCCAGCGCCCATGTGACAAGCAGGTCGCCCCGTTCGAGCATCAAGTCCCAATGCGACAGCCGTGAGTAATCCGGCGGGCAATCGTGATACAGCAGAACAAATCGAGGCATGGACATTATTCTACCCCTTGCGGAGCTCTTGATATGCTCGTTGGGTGCCTGGGTCGAGCTGAAGGCGAGCCCCCAGTGTCGCTGGGGGGTCGCTGCGATCCACCCCAGCCAGCTGGTACGATCATGGCGATGCCGACGTAATATCAATTGCTGCGGAGTCGGCCGTCTTTGGTGCCGCAAGACTCATGGCAGCAACCTCTGCGCGAACCTGCACGCGGCCGGTGCGATTGGGAGTGACGGGAATCACGTATTGCCGCTGCTGCCCGGGTGCTAGTTCGGTGATTGTGGCGAACCGAATTTCATTGCCGAGCACTGTGGCTTCGCTTTGCGGCTGAATTTGTGTTGCGTCCGGTGTGAACTCCTGTGGCAACAATACGCGCATAGAAACTTGGGTTTCGGTCTGTTGGCCGGCGTTTTCCACGATCACGTTGATTAACTGCTTTTCGCCGACACGTGCCGGATTCTTGGTAACGGCAACGGTGAGACGCAAGTTGGCCGCCGCTGGCGGTGTAGGGGCGCCGGGAGTACCGCCCTTTAGCGGCGGCAAGATCTCCACGCACGCTTCTGCCGCTTGATTGACGCCACCATCGGCCGTAACGGTTGCCCGCGCAGGCTTTATTGCTGGCCGTGCGACATTGGCCTTCCATCCCAAACGTGCGGCGCTCGGCCGCTTCGAGTCGGTCGATCTTCAGCAAGATGCCACCATCGGCCAGAAGCTGCGAACCTTTTTCCGCCATGGTTGGCAAAATTGCCGGATCACAATGAATTACCAGTTCGATGTTCGTCGCGGCCACGTCGGAAACATTCCGCACCGTGACGTTGAATTTTGCCGCATCACCCACAACTTGGCTCCGCGGACCGGTGACGCTTACCTCAAGCGCCGCCTGCCGAGCGGTGACACAACCACGTTGGCTGACGGCTTCGGCGCCGTCGGCCGTCACGGTCACGTCGGTGCACTGCGTACCGCCGTCCACGACCTGAAACGTGAGTGGGATTGATTGCGACTCGTTCGGCTCCAGCTCCTTCAAGTCGTCGCTTGTATAGACGACGGAGTATTCGTTTGGCTTAGCGTTGGGATGGCGCAGACCGCGGTCGAAGCGGGCCGTGATTAGGACGTGGCGGGCAACTCCGTCACCTCGATTGGTGACGGTTAGGTCAAATCTCGCATAGCCGCCGACGGTGACTTGATTGGTGCTGGTAGTTCGAAGGGTAGCCTCCAATTGTGGCTTGCCGACCGGTGCAGGCGGCGGCGTGTAGGTGCTCGGCGCCGGTGTGCTCGGCGGTGTGGGCGTCGGCGCCGGTTGCGTTGTCGTAGGTGGTAAAGCAGGCGGTGGAGTAAATGTTGTCGGCGGGGGCGAGGTAATCGGGGCCCCGCCGGGAATGCTTGGAACAATCGGCGGTGCTGGAACCGCCGTGCCACCCTGTGCCCACGTGATCGTTACGGCGCTGCGGCCTAAGTTCAAACGAGGCATGACCGCCGGCCCGGCTGTTTGCGGCCGAACGATCGTAATGCCGACATTCGTCACACCGCCGCCAGGGTCTTTAGGGTTGACTTCCACGCTGGCGCGGCCGTTCGCATCGGTCGTCGTATCGACGGAACTGCCGCCCTCGTAACCGAGGGCTCCGCCTGACACGTTGTATTGCACGATCCATCCGGCGAGCGGCGCACCGTCGCTCCGCCGCATGAGGGTTGTGGTAAGCGTATGCGAGCGGCCCGGTTCGACAATCGCTGGCTGCGGGAATATCCATTGGGCGTCCACCCAATAGATTGTGGACGTCGCTTGGTTGAACTCAGAGTAGGCTGGCGCGTAAGCCGTAACTAAGCTGGTGCCTTCCGTCGCCGATGTAACTGTCACCCAGGATTCGCCGCGGTAAATCGGCACGTCGTCGTTTGGGTTGTGTGTGGACGTATTGAGCGTGATGGGGACAACTGCGGTCGACGTGATTGCGGACCAATCGTCGAGCTTTTGGGGCGCTTCGAGAAGCCCCCAAAACTGGCCGAAGTCGCGGAAGCCAAGCTTTGTAAACTGGCCGACGCCGGTGCGATTGATGGACCAGTCGATCCGCTGGTAGGGAATTAGATGCCTGTCGGGAGCGATGATGCCGGCCTTCAGCAGCATTTCGCTGCCGATGGGCGCAACAAGGCCGTTTGGCGATACTGTTAAAAAGTCTTTGCCGTACGGGACAGGTGCCGCCGTGGGCAACACCGGCGCGGGTGCGGTACCCGGTGGCGGCGACAAGGATGGCGTTGGAGCCGCAGGAGTCGAAGGAGGAACGACCGGGGGCAATGTCGGGGCGGCTGATGCCGGTGGCGGTGTGGTAGCGACGGGAGTTCCCGCCGCCGGCACGACGAGCGGAGTCGTGGGAACCATGCCGGGAGGATCGGAGTAGACGGGCGGCGCCATCACGTTGCCGAATGGTGTGGAGGGCGCCATCGTTGGCAGTGGTTGAGCTGCCGGCGCTGTCTGTGGAACCGCGACAACCGGTGCGGCGCCGACGGGCGACGGGCTGATGATCGGCGCGGCCGGAGTTGCGACCGCGGGTGCGTTGGGCCAGATCAGCAGGCTTTCGCCGGTGGGGTCGATGCGCGGTCCTTGCCAAGTCGCGCAGCCGGATGTCGCGATCGCGCTACTCGAGAAGCGCGAGCACTACCATGCTCAGTCGCTGCTTGGGGGTCCGAGGCATCGGCGACTCAAGCTTACGGGCTGGAGGTGGGACGCCACGACGGCGTTGGTCGTCGTGGCAAGGGGTGGTTGATGGCGGGGAGCTGAAACGGGATTGCGCGGCCGAGCCAATCGCTAGACGGCCCACGAGGCGCGTGCCAGTCGGCTCGGCGCGCGCAATCGACCAGCCTGTTAAAATCTACCGCTTGGAACAGTTGATGTTGGCGAATCGCAACATCCCTTGTTGACTTTTCGCACCAGAAGCGACGGATGATACCGATCGCGACGGTTATAACCGGCTGCAGTGAGGCCGGTAAATTGGTGGATCAGCGGCAATGGTTCGCCTCCATGCCCGGACCATTCCACGGAATGCTGGGCTCGAGCCGTTCGGCGAGCCCCTAGACGTAGGTCAGGCTTAGCCTGACTACCAGTTGACATACGGCGGGATTGCCAAGGATTGTCAGGCTAAAGCCTGATCTACGTCCCCTGACCCACTCCAGCCATTTCCTAATTTCTTGCGTTGGTAAAAGGCCGGGATTAGCATAAATGGAGCGGAGAAACCCTATCCACGCGGCATCCAGCCCGGATGGGTGCCCCGCACGGAACACACTGCACTCAGTTGCGCACGAGGTATTCCAATGGCTCGGTTCGTTCATCGTACGTACACGCTTCCGAACGCAGCTCGAGGTTGGCGGCTGGCCGTCGCCATTTGCCTAGCTGGATTGGTGGGTCTACAGCAATCTGCTACGGCTCAAATAGGCGGCGGTACTGGTACCGGTACTGGTACTGGTACGGATCAGAACACGATCGGCACTGGCCCGACTTCTGGTGTTGCCGTTGATGCCGACGGGGTGCTGCGGCGTCTCAGGGTAAATGACCCGACAGGCGCACTGGCCCGCCAGCGTGCCGAGGAAGCGATGCTTAAGCTCGACCACGCCGTGGCGCGGCGCAGCAAGCTTCGCAAAATCTCGCTGACTCGGCTCGATCGCATTATGAAGCAACACCTCGCCGACGGGCGCGGCATCGATGACACGATGAAAAACCTCGCCGGTCTAACCCGGTTGCAGTACGTGTTCTGCTACCCGGAAACCGGTGACATCGTGATTGCCGGCCCGGCCGAGGCGTGGGGCGTTGCGCCCTCTGGCCGCATGGAAGGCATCGAAACGGGCCATCCGATTGTTGAGCTGCAGGATTTGATTGTTGCGCTGCGGACGTTTCCGCCCGGCGCCAACAACAAGAAACCATTCATCTATTGCTCGATCGATCCAACGCCAGAAGGCCTCTCGCGCATGAACGAATTCTTGCGTCAAATGGGCGGCCGCATCGGCGATCCGCGGTTGAACCCCGGGCAAGACCAATTCATCGTCCACAATTTGCGGGAAAAGCTGGGCATGCAAATCATCACCGTGGGGGGCGTTTCGCCCAAAACCCATTTCGCTCAGGTGATGGTGGAAGCCGACTACCGGATGAAGCTGATTGGCATTGGCCTTGAGATTCCCCCGGTACACCTGACGAGCTACGTTGCTCGGGCCAACCCCTCACAAGTCGCGAGCAACGCGCTGCAACGTTGGTACTTCGTGCCCAATTACCAGTGCGTCCGTGTGAGCGAAGATGCCATGGCAATGGAGCTGGTTGGCGAAGGTGTCAAGCTGGTGGGGGAGGACGAAGTCGTGAGCAAGGACGGCCACCGGTCGCGGGCCGGCCGTTCGAATCGTGCGAGCGATGCGTTTGTGAAGGCCTTTACCAAGGTCTACCCCAGGCTTGCTGAACAGGCGCCTGTGTACGCTCAGCTGCGGAACTGCATCGACTTGGCGGTGGCGGCTGCGTTTATCCAGAATCAAGACTATTACGAACTTGCCAAGTGGACGCCAGCCGTGTTCAACGACGAAAAGTCGTTTGCGGTCGAGACACTCAACCCGCCGAAACAGGTGGAATCTGCCGTCAACAGCATTTGGAAAGGGGCTACGCTGGTCACGCCGATCGGCGGCGGCGTGCAAATGCGGCCAACCGAGGCTGTCGCCCCGACGAACCTGCTCGAGGACGAGAGTTCCAAAGTGAAAGAAGCCCGCGCTGGGATCGATCTCAACAAGTTGGCGCCGGATCAGTGGTGGTGGGACTGAGTCCGCGTCACGGCCAGTACTCTTAGATCGCAGACATTCGTGTGCGTCGGCCCGGTGACGAAAAGCCCGCCGGTTTTTTCGAAGAAGTGATAGGCGTCGTTGCGGTCTAAATAATCCACTGGTCTGAGTTGTTGGCGGGTCTCCGAGCGCACGATTTCTTCCGTAACGAAAGCACCCGCCGCATCAGTTGGGCCGTCTTCGCCATCGGTGCCTGCGGAGAGTAATGCGATGTCGTGGCAGTCGCCGAGTGATTCAAGCGAAGCCAACGCGAGTTGCTGATTGCGTCCACCTTTGCCACGGATTTTTTCATCAACAAGAGTGACGATCGTCTCGCCGCCTGAAATAAGGCAATCAGGGCCAGGCTCTTCACGCATCCGCAGCGCCATGCTCGCCAGATGCCGGCCGACGTCTTCGGCCGCACTCTCCGACTTGGTTGCCGCGATCATGGCGTGCGAATAACCAAGTCGCTCCGCTTCGACGCCGGCGGCGTCTACCGCGGTGGCGTTGTTGCCGAGAATGTGATGGGAAGTCTGCAAATATCCACCTTGGTCGAGTTGCCGCGAGGACATTACTGAACCGTTCACGGCGCGTTTCCGCAAATAGCCCACCACGTTGGCAATCGACGCATTCGCACTTAGCCCCAGTTCTTCGATCACAGCAAGCGCATCGGCGGGTGTTGCTTTCGTCGGTACCGTTGGGCCAGAGGCAATGATATCGATTGGATCGCCCAGCACATCGGAAATGAGCAACGTGACGAGTCGGCCTGCTTTACACGCACGGGCGAATCCGCCGCCCTTCACATCGCTCACCTGGCTGCGAACGGTGTTCAGTTGATCGATGTTCGCGCCTGCTGCACTGAGAGCTCGTGTTAGTTGGATCATTTCCGCAAGCGAAATCTCAGGCACCGGCGCCGTCAAAAGTGCCGAGCCACCGCCTGTGAACACGCAAATGCACAGATCCTGATCTTTGAGTGAACCAGCGATTTGCAGAATACGCTGCGTGCCTTCCACGCCTTCCGGCCGTGGTTCGTTGACGCCGGCAGGTCGTGCGGAGTGCAGATGTACGCGTTGCGTCGGCATAACGCAATCCGCAGGCACATTCACCCAGCCGACTACGTTCTTCTCCGCAAGTCGTTGCGATCCGAGCACGGTTTCTAGCGCAACGGCCATGGCACCGGCCGCCTTTCCGGCCCCGACTATTGCGATTCGTTCGATGCGGTACAAGTCGACGGCATCGTCATCAATCAGCAGCCAATCGCCGTCCACACGCACATGTTCAGGCACAAGCCGTTCGGGCAAAACGGCCGCCACACCGGCGCGCCAAATGCGCTCCACGTCGGCACGAAGTTTTTTGGCGGATGATTGCATAGCGATCGAGCAATTGGCCGCAAACGGAAACGCGCCACAGTGAGTGGCTGGGGTGTGAACCGACCAATGCTTCGCATCGGTGCCCGCTCGACCCCAGCCACCCGTCTGGTCCACTCCGCCGCTCGTCAATGGGAAGGCCGTGCCCCTTCACTTTAAGCAACGCCGACTACCTTGCCGAGCGAGCTACGGTCGGCAAGCGTCGGGCAACTGGTTGCTGCAGCGTGCGGACCATCACCGCGTCGATCATGGCCGAACCAACACCGGTGACGGCAAACGTAAGACGCAGGTCGGCGTTTTCAGGTACAGCTCGTACCATGCGAAACAATTGCCAGCTGGAGGTGTCGCTGACCACGGTCGAGAGTTCCGGTCCGCCAAGAGAATCGATGACTTCCAAACCCTCGCCGGGAATGCCAAACGATTTATCGACGCGGACCCAACCAGAGATTTCGACGGTGCTGCCGGCCTCCAATGACATGGTCGGCGAAACGATCCACACTCGCGGTTGAGCGATGTCGGGCAATGGGGAATTCGGCGGGGTAGTTGCCTGCAGCTCCAAACAGTACGTGCCGTGCTCGGGCTCATAGGTCGACAGTTCCGCGTGCGTGGCATCGCCAAGCGTGGGGTGTACCACATGTTGCCAACCAAGTTTTGTCATCTCGTTCAGATTCTCGAAATCGCCGCCGGGAAGCACATTTTCACCGCCACGCAGACTTTCGAACGACCGTTGCAATGCGGCAAAGTCGGCGAGTCGGTCGTACGTCAGCCCAAATGCATTGCTTTGCAATCCAGTCGCCATTCCCGCGTCGGTCTGCTGCTCAACGATCAGACGGCGTTCGTCGGTCTGTACATTTCCCATGAGATTATGCGCATCCTCAAGCTGCCCTGAATTCAACAAGGCGTCTATTTGACCAAGCTGAGCATTCATGGTTGTTGCATCGGCGGCGTTGAGATTTGCCTTCAAACCGAGTTGAGCCAGTCGGCGGTCGATGCCAAAAATCAACTGAGCTCGGCTAACGAGGATATCGCGTTTCAGGCGTGCCGTCTGCGTTGCCTGTTGCGTAATCCGTTGGCGTAAGGACCGCACAACTTGCGGATCTTCTGTGATGACTACGAATGCGTCAGTTGCCGACGGCACGATCAACCGTGTCCCTCCTGCCACGCGCTGGGGCGATAACGAGCTCATCGAAATAGGAGTCACAAAATAGCCCTGGCTAGATTCGGATACGCCTGGGACGAGAAACGAGATTTCCTTGGTAAGTGGCCGGCGCAGAAGCGCCTCCATTTCTTGTGTCGCAGCCGTGGCGAACGGGATGAGCAGCCGGGCCCGGTCCACGTACATGACGGTGCCCTCGTACTGGTTATCCGCAGACCGCGACTGACCAACGATATTCCCACCCGCCAGCCACGGCTCGATCAACGCTAAACGCCGATTGACTATCTCCAGCTCGGTGGCGCGACTACGTGTCGCCGGATCGGTCTCGCTAAGCGACGAACTTGACTGAATGCAAATACCGCGCACGCCGTTCAAACAAGCAATATGTAGCAGCGTCTCAAGCTGCTCAACGTCTACAGCGGGCGCCGGCGTCGTTGCGTGCGTTAATGCGTTTCTTTGAAGTCGCACGGCGTCTCCGAATTGTGATGGGATAGATGCCCACACCGGAGTTCCCGGGCGACCGAATCGCGAGCGGCCAGCGAGCCACGTTTCGTATTCCTTCGCGCTCATGCAGCTAACTCGCGCGTGGCGAGCGAGCAGGATGTCGCCCGATCGACTCGCCAGTCCCCAACTCGAATCGGGCGAGATCAGAATAGGCCGGCCATACACAACATCCCGCTCGCGAATCGCATCCGCCCACCGCAAGGCGTAGTTCGGGTCAGCGGCGATGGCCTCATCCTCCAAACTCCAGGCAAGCACGCGATCTCCTGCCGCCCCGAGGCCGTCTCGGACGATTGCATCCGGCCGCGGCGGCACGCAGACGAACCAGAGCCCCTGTCGTTTTGCGTCGGTAATTTGTTCGGCGGTAGGAGGCGATGTCAAGCAAACGACGTTGAATCCAAGCTTTGCAAGAAACTCGAGCGGCTCACCGTTCCATTGGACCGCTCGTGGAAAAAATGGTTTGTCTTCCACCAGCAATAACGAACCTTGCAACCGTGCGGGCGATGTTGCATCACCAGTGGCGCCAGCCGAATTGGCCACTGCCGAGGGGCTATTCAACATGGGAAGGTGCATGCGCTCCGCATCATTGGACAGACTGACGTTTTTTGTCGTGACTTTTGAACTCGTCAGATTCGCAGTGTTGGTTGGGTCGATCTGAACGCCTTCCACTTCCAATTGGTCGGTCCCCAGTTCGACGCCGTTTGGATCGCCCGGCACTATCAGCACGACGGACTCCAAATACGCTTCGTGCGAATCGATCGGCCCTGGTTGCATGGTCCGCAGGATGCGAACTTGTGCCTCCAAACGTTTTGGCAGTTGCGAAAGTACAAGCTCTTGCCAGCGGCCCGCGCGGTTATACACGGCACCTTTGACGATCGCGGTGACTGCGTGTCGATCTCGGTCAACAGAGCGCGGCAAGGCGATGCGAGCAGCAAGTTGAATGTCGGGCCGGCTCGATTGGACCCACAGGTGGACCTGCAGTTCGTCAAGGACAGCAATCGGCGGAGTGGGGCAATTGAACAGGACAGATTGTCCTGCCGTGGCCGCAACGGCGATGCGTTCGATTCCCTCGCCGTCGCGCGCCCCCCCGGGAATGCAATCATGCGCTAGGATTCTGGCTGGTACTCCACTTTCAAGCAGCTGCCAAGCGGTCGTGGGACCATTGAACGACTGGCTGAAGGCGGGTGCGGCCCGCAGGGCGGCGGGAACCGCGTAAATTGCGCCGACCACTGTAGCGAGAACAGCCCAATGCTTAGTTCTGAGAGAAAACATTGGCCAGCATCCCGAGTGCAGCATAAAGGCGCGGCTCATGTTGCTCAAAAACAACACGCAGAACGAACACCGAAATTGATCTAAAGTGGCCTTCTACCAGCATTTCCGGCGCGGCCAGGGCACTCGTTGCATGCGGTAAACATCGCCACCGAAAACCGCTTCCCCTATGCCAAGTTGTTGAACGATTGCAAGTTGTTTCCTTATAATCAGTTAAGCAGATTGAGGGATTGGCGTCCGGCGGTGGTGGCGCAGCGTGTGCATTTGGCACGGTCATCACCACCAAGGAGAAGCATTGATGGCCGACACCAAACGAGTATCCACCGTGCCCGCCGAAGAATTGCCCGCCGACGTCTTGCGGCTCGCCTCCGCGATTCAATCGCTACCGGAACAATACTCTCGCGAACTGCTGCCCGCTTTGGAACGAGTTGTGGAGAGCACGAAACGACGCCGACGAATTCTGAGTATGGTGCAAGACGCTCTGAGCCAGTTGCGGCTCGACATGAAATACCTGATGTTCGATGTAGAAGCCACTCGCCGCGAGCGCGACGAATACCAAGCACGATTGCAAGAGTTCGAAAGCTAACCAGTAATTATCGGCGGTAGCGTTCCACCCACCCGGACCACATAAAGGCAACTTCGAGACGCGAACCAAGTCGGCTGCGAGTCGGCGCGAACGACAAGTTTGGATCATTTTGTAACGGCGTGCCATGGCCGAGATTACAACAGCGGAACAATTGGCCCAACGCGCGCTCGATGTCAACGTCATTGATCATGCGCAGTTGCAGAACGTGTGGAGCGAGTTAGGCTCGACCAACGCGCCGCTCGGCGCTTTTCAGCAATCTCTCCTGCGCCGCGAGCTGTTGACGCAGTATCAACTCGAACGGTTGATGAAGGCGGAATCGCGAACCGGCTTCTTCTACGGCGACTACAAGGTGCTGTATTGCGTGGGCGCTGGCACGTTTGCCCGCGTGTATCGCGCCGCCCATCGCGACACAGGCAAGATCTTTGCCGTCAAAGTGCTGCGCAACAGTTTGAGCAACCCGAAAGGATTGCATCCGAAAACGCACAAACCGCTCAAGCCCTACATCGACCTCTTCCGCCGCGAGGGCGAGTTCGGGATGAAGCTCAAGCACCCGAACATCGTCGAGATTCACGAGGTCTATTCGCAGGGCCTTACCCACTACATTGTGATGGACTTTGTCGAAGGACGTAATCTGCGTGAGTTCTATCGGGCGAGGCGGCGGTTCGATCCGTTGGAAGCAGCCGAGATCATGGCCGGCGTAATGTCCGGCCTCACCTATGCGTTGCAGCAGGGCGTGACGCACCGCGACCTAAAAATGTCGAATGTGCTGGTTTCCAGTGAAGGTGTAGCTAAGCTGGTGGATTTCGGCCTGGCCGGCATTCAGGGCTCTGACGCCGCGGAAGCGGAAGGCTTCAGCCGCCGCACGATTGATTACGCGGGCTTGGAGCGAGCCACCGGCTGCCGCCAAGATGACCCGCGGACCGACATCTTCTTCGCCGGCACGATCTTCTACCAAATGTTGACCGCCCATCCGGCGCTCCCCGATAACCGCGACCGGGCCCAGGCTGGCAAAGCACGTTACCAGGATATCAAACCGATTCTCGATCTAGTGCCAACGCTGCCGTTGCCGCTGACGATGGTCGTCAACAAGGCGCTCGAATTCGACCCCGACAAGCGGTATCAGGCGCCCGGCGATATGCTGGTCGATCTGAAGCTCGCGATCAAGCGCGTGAAGGGTGCGAAGGAAGGCCGGGTCTCGGCCGGCCAAGAGCTCCACAGCAACGAAGGTCTCGACGAGCAGGGCCAACCGCGAAAGCTCATGATCGTCGAATCCGACGTGAAGATGCAGGACATGCTCCGAGAGCTGTTCAAGAAAAATGGCTACCGCGTCCTCGTGTTGAGCGATCCCGAGCGCGCGCTCACGCGATTTTTCCAAGACCCGCAGGCGGCCGATGTTGTGCTTTTCACGACTGGCACGAATGGACGTGCTGCTTTAGAGGCCTTCAACCGCTTCGGCCAAGAATCCGCGACGCGCGAGCTGCCGGTTGTGCTTCTGCTGGATCAAAACCATCACCACTGGGCTGAACATGCCGCCGTAAGCGAGCACCGCATCGTGGCGACGATGCCGATCAAAATGCGCGAACTCCGCGGGGCGCTAATGGATGCGGCTCGGAAGAAGGTTTCGTAGCCGCCATTCGTAGGTCAGGCTTCAGTCTGACAAGCTGCGTGTATTGCTAATCTCGCCACATAGATCGCAAACCCGCGCGTGGCCGTATCGCATTTCTTTATGACTTGGCAGATGGCCGCAGGGGAATCGCAATCGCCTCGCCAGTACCTGAACCAGGATTGGCTCTTCTTATGGGAATTTGGGTGATTGCCGCCATTGTCACTGTCCGCAGAGGACGGAAGAGCCCGGCAAATAATTAGCACTTTTAGACGAGTATTTATGTATTGAGACCGTGCATTGCGGGCTGAAGGATACTGTGCAAATTGGAGGAAGTCACATGTTCGGTTATCGGACTCGGCTAAGACGCAACGCGGCCAAGAACCATTCGCACCGTTGTGGATTTGAGTTGTTAGGTGATCTGTGTTAATCGTCGCTCGCTGCAATGGCGAACAATAGCTGTGGCGCAGTGGTTATACTTGAGTGTGGGTGTTCTGAGTCAGCGAGTGAAGACCTTTAGTGAAGATCATCGCATTTCACGTTTTCGTGAAAATCGTGCTTAGAAGTTATTGCAATTCGCTCTTCAGCGCGTCTAATAAATTCCAATCTTCGAGAAGAAACCGCCATGTTGCTTGATCGCCATTGGACAATTGTCGTTATAATCACCTCCCTATCGACAACTTTTACGCAGACTAATCGGTGTCGTGCCGCGTTCACGTTCCTCGGCCCGACACCGTATTTGTCGACAGCCGACAGCCCATTTCCGGTCGACGGCAGCAATCCAAATTTTTACCTGGAAGATTTCGAGGATGGGGAGCTGAATACGCCGGGGATTTATCAACCGCTACACTACCTCTTTGGCACGGCTTTTCACGGTGAAGTCATGGGGCCCAGCGAATTTACCAGCTCGGTGGACGCCGACGACGGCGTGATTGATGGCTCCGGGAGCGCCGGCCATTCTTTCCGCTCGCGGGCGTTATTCGTCGCGCCGGACATCCCGCAGCTTAACCAAGTAAGTATCCGCTTTGAGTTCGATACGGCCGCGCTTGGGTATGTCCCGAGCGTGTTTGGATTCGTCTGGACGGATGGCCCCCCCGGGATTTCCGTCGGTGACGGGCTAGCTCTCCATTTTCTGATCTATGACATCAATGGGATGCGATCCGATCTGCTGATTCGGCCGACGGTGTCGGCGGAGCGGAACGGGCGGGCGTTCAATGACATATTTCTGGGCGCGATTGTGGATGCTGGAATTGCACAGGTCAATATCTTTGCAAACTATCGCGGCGAGTCAGGACCAATGCCCTACATCCAAATCGACCATGTTCAATACGGACTGCTTCCCGTCCCCGAGCCAGGAACATTTTTGCAATTGATGGTCGCGTGCATTGCTTTGTCAATCTGGACATCACGTCGATTTTACGTCGACGGCGCTGGTTTTCGAAAAACTCTTTCACATTTCGTTCTGCAGGAAGAAAAGGGGACATTCTACTTTTCTTGACTCGACGGGTGTCGTTCGGGTAAGCTGTCGGCATGGCGCGTACGGCTCGGGCTTCTGTCGGCGGGATGTGTTACCATGTGCTCAACCGGGGCAATGGCCGGGCGGAAGTGTTTCACAAGGACGCCGACTACGCGGCCTTTCTCGATCTGGTGGCCGAGGCCAACGAACGGCTGCCGCTGCGGGTGTTGGGCTACGTGCTGATGCCGAATCATTTTCACCTCGTCCTCTGGCCGCGCGGCGACGGCGACCTAAGCCGCTGGATGCAGTGGCTCATGACGAGCCACGTGCGGCGCTACCACCGGCACTACCATTCGAGCGGCCACGTTTGGCAGGGGCGCTTCAAGGCGTTCCCCATCGAACGGGATGAGCATCTGCTCACCGTCCTGCGGTATGTGGAGCGGAATCCGCTGCGGGCCAATCTTGTGCGGCGGGCCGAGAAATGGGAGTGGTCGAGCCTGGCCTGGCGGCCGCGCGGCAGGCGACCACACCTACTCGCTCCCTGGCCCGTGCCATGCCCGCGAAATTGGCTGGCCCACGTGAACGCCCCGCAAAGCGATGCCGAGCTAGCCGCCTTACGCAGAAGCATCGACCGCGGAACGCCGTTCGGCAACGACCGCTGGACGGAACGAACGGCACAACGCCTGGGCCTGGAATCCTCGCTGCGACCGAGAGGACGGCCCAAGAAAGGATGAAAAGTAGAATGTCCCCTTTTCCTCACCGCTGCTGTTCGAGCTGGCGGATTTTTTCGACCCGGCGCTGGTGGCGGCCGCCTTCGAATTCGGTTTCCATCCAGACTTCCACGAGCCGCTCGGTGCTGCGCGAGCTGAGCATGTCGCCGGAGAGGCACAGGACGTTGAGATCGTTGTGGCGGCGGCTAAGCGCTGCCGTCACCTCGTCGGCACAGGCGGCGGCGCGGATGCCGGGGAACTTGTTGGCAGAGATCGCCATGCCGATGCCGGTGCCGCAGATGAGAATACCGCGGTCCACTTCGCCGCTGCTTACCTTCTTGGCCACCAATGCGGCAAAATCCGGGTAATCGACGCTGGCATCGCTCGAAGGGCCCTCGTCGAACACTTCGTGCTCTTTGGCCTTCAGCAGCGCGATCACCCGTTCCTTGAGGTGAAATCCGCGATGATCACTGGCGATGGCGACTTTCATGGCGATGGTTGAAGGTTGAAAATTGAGGATCAGCTACATAAATCTTGGCGAAGGTGCTCGGCATGGTGTTTGACGCCGGTTGTGAGCTGGGCCTGCGCAGTGGCGGTAAGCGCCCACGGTTTGACCGATCGGGTCGGCTACGTCACTGCGATCGGGCATCAACAAATGGGTTCGCCCAGCCGCGGTCGGCCAGCGCTCGACGATCGATTGTAAGTGGCTTTGCGTCATCGCCAAGATAAGGTCGGCGTGCCGCACGAACTGTTCCGTGAGCGGTTGGGCTTCGTGCTTCGAGAGGTCGAGACCTTGCTCGCGCATGACTTGCACCGCTTCGGATGTAGGCGGGCACCCCGGCGCGGCGGCGATGCCGGCCGAGATCACCACAATGCCGCGCTCGTCCAGATCGTCTAGTGAGCAGTTCAAGCTCTTGGCTAAGTTATCGCGCATTAATAATTCTGCCATGGGGCTGCGGCAAGTGTTGCCGGTACATACCACCAGCACCATCAAGCCGGCCAAGCGTCGCAACGTGGCTTCCCCGACCACGCCTTCGCGCAAGATTTCGAGCGAATTGTTTTTAACTCGCACCACAGACGATGGCTGCCCATAGCGGCAGGGACCATCATCGAGCACCATCGCCACGTCGCCATCGAGGTATTCGACAACCTCCTGGGCAGTAACCGCATCGGGTTGACCGCTGCGATTGGCGCTCGTGAGCACGATCGGGCCCGTTAACATCCGCAACACATCCTGCGACATATCGTTCGCCGGCACGCGTAAACCGACCGAGCCGTTCGGCGCAATGACGTTCCGCACCGCGCTGGGAAGTTGAGCGATCAGCCCGTCGCGGTGCTCGTTGTCGACTACGAGCGTTACAGGTCCGGGCCAACATCGGCGGGCGAGCCGGCGGGCGAGCGGCGACATATCCGGCACGAAGTCGGGCGCTTCTTCGGCGCTTTTGATAGCGAGGGCCATGGGTTGGCCGGCGGGCCGGCCTTTCACGCTTAACAATCGTTCCACCGCGTCGGCCCGGCAGGCGCTGGCCGCGAGGCCGTAAACGGTCTCCGTCGGAATCGCAATCAATTGCCCTTCGGCGAGCGCCTGAACGGCACGGTGCACGACATCGCGGGAATCTTCGGCGTTACGAATATCGATGACAAGCGGCGGCATAGGCAAACAAACAGGAACAACGCGCACTTTTGGGCGACAAGCAACGCGGCCAGCGAACAGTCGGCAGCGGTTCTTCTCCAGGCTGGCGGACCATCAACTATATCGTTTGCCGCGGCGGCTGGTCAAGGATTAGCGCGGCCTCGCACCGGGCGCAAATCGTTGGCATACTTACACTTTTGACGCTCTGCACCGAGCCAGGCCATTGCAATATCGGCAAAATCGGCAACATTGAATTCTGTTGAACTTGCTCTTTGCACGCCGCCTCCTCGCCTTGTTCCCCCATCGGTCCGCTCTCACTCCATGCAGAACAACTGGCCACAAAAATTGAACCGCCGCCGGTTCGGGCGACTTGCCGCTGGCAGCCTTCTCGCGGCTGCCTTGGGAGGGTGTTCAACTGCGCCGTTGGTCGATCTTCCGGATAAGGTATGGGGCTCGCTTGGTGCGGGGAAAGGGCAGTTCTCGAAACCTCGGGCCATCGCCATCGACGATAAAGATCAGCTTTACATCGTCGACATGACGGCGCGTATCCAAGTCTTCGACATAGACGGCAATTACCTACGCGGCTGGCATACGCCCGAACATAAGAATGGCCGGCCGACTGGGCTGACGTACGACACGATCGAAGATAACCTGCTGGTGGCCGATACACACTACAACCGCATCCTCACGTACACGCGGGTGGGTAAGCTGCTTCCGGACCGAACGCTCGGCGGCACGATGGGCCAAGGGCCCGGCGAGTTCGGACTGGTGTCCGATGTCGTCCGCGATTCGATCCACAACTACTATGTTTCTGAATACGGCGAATTCGATCGAGTGCAGAAGTTCACACCAGAGGGCAAATTCATACTTCAATGGGGAGGCCATGGTAACGAGCCGGGCCAGTTCATGCACCACAACATCTGGAACTTGATGCTGACGGATTACTGTGGGTCGCCGACGCGTGTAATCACCGGATTCAGGTATTCGACGAGTCCGGAAAGCTCGTCAAAATGTGGGGCAAAGAAGGGAGCAAACTAGGCGAGCTTTACTACCCTTACTGCCTCGGCCTCGATGGCAAAGGCCACGTGTACGTGTGCGAGTACGGCAATCACCGCATCCAAAAGTTCACGCTCGATGGCAAATCCGTCGGCAGTTGGGGTAGTGCCGGCCGCAAGCCGGGGCAGCTCAATACGCCGTGGGCGTTTGTGCTCGATAGCCGTGGAAGAGTGCACGTGCTGGATTCAATGAATCACCGCGTGCAGCGGTTTGTGTTGTAAGAAGCAGCGCAGCCAGTTTTAAGAGGCAGCTTTGACCATTGGCTCCACGCGCGTGATGTGAAGATTCGAAATAGTTTGAATCATCCCGTCGACAACGACCCCCGAAGTCCGTCTACCGATTGCAATTGTTCCGGAACGCGGCACGTCTATCGTCCGGCCATCAGACAAGTAAAGTCGTTTGGGCTCAAACGGCTCTGTCAACACAGCGGTACGGAGTTCTTCTACATTCATAGCATTAGAATTTTATCATCGCTCCTGCTCTTGTTCAGAAAGTTATCCCCACCGCTGCGCCGTTTCCGTCTTCATGAATTTCAGCGCATCGCGTGCGAGTTGCTCTTCGCTCTCGTACATGCGTCGCCAGATTTTGGTTGCCGCGCTGATCTCGGGCAGCGCGAGGCCGAATGCCTCAACGACCATCCAGCCGTCGTAGCCGGTTTCGTAGAGCGCGTCGAATGTTTCCTTCCAAGGGACGTGCCCCTCGCCAGGCGTGCTGCGGTCATTTTCGGAAATATGCACGAGCACGGTGTATGGTGCGGCAGTGCGAATGGCCTCGGCGACATTCTTCTCTTCGATATTCGAATGGAACGTGTCGTACATCATGCGGCAGCTAGGGTGATCGACTTCCGCGATGAACCTCGCGGTGTCGGCCGCACAGGTGAGGAAGTACGTTTCGAAGCGGTTGAGGTATTCGACAGCGAGCATCACGCCGGTCTTTTGAGCGTGCTCGGCGACCGTGCGCATGTTTTCGACGCCCCACTTCCATTCATCTTTCGTGGGACCGGCGCCGCTGAACAAGCCGATGGCCGAGTGGGTCGGACCACAGAGTAATTGAGCGCCAATCGCCTGGCAAGAATCGAGCGTCCGCTTGGTCGCGTCGATGCCGGCGGTGCGCACCTTGGCATCGGCAGAGATCGGATTATCCATATCCGTACGAATCGTGACGGCCGTGCGCTCGAGGCCAAGGTCATCGAGCCGTTTGCCCCACTCGCGGTGGAGCTTTTCATCCGGCTTAAAAATCGGAACCTCGACGCCGTTGTAACCGATTTTCTTCAACTGCTCGAGCACCGGCAGCAGGCCGTCGTGCAAGTGATCCGTCCACAATAATAAATTCATTCCATACTTCATGCGACACCTTCCAGAAACCGCCAAGGACGCGAAGACGCCAAGCAGTAGAAAAACTATCAACAGGTCCTTGGTGTTCTTTGCGGCTTGGCGGTTGATTAAATAGTTCGTCAAACTTCCGGCAATTCAAAGCCCGCCCTGCGTGGGCGGTTGAGCAGCTTGTTCGCTTCGTCGTCGTTCACGAACTGCTCGGTCTGGGGATCCCACTGTAACTTGCGCTTGAGCTCGCGGGTGATGTTCACCAAGTGGCAAACGCTGATCGATCGGTGGCCGATTTCCACATCCGCATTCGGCAGCTTGCGCGACTTAATGCAATCAAGCCAATTCTGAATGTGGGGGCGGGCAATCCAGCCGGGGCCTTCCCATTTGGAATCTTGTACGACCGGGTCGGGAGCATCCTTTACAAAATCAGGCGGATTCGTCGCGAACCGATTGCGGTTGATCTCCATCTTGCACTCGGTGCCGATGAATACGGCGCCGCCCATCGGCCCACCCTCGCGTTCAAATCGCACTGGTGTGCCGTCGGCGTATTTCATGGCGACGATGCCTTTCTCGCCGTCGGGCCAAAGTTCCGTGGGCCCGGTGCCGTCTTTACCCAGGGCGCACTGGATTTGATCAACGCCGTGGGCGCCCCAGTTGGTCATCTCGCCGCCGGAATAGTCGTGCCACTGCATCCAGGCGAATTGCAGTTGCTTGTTGAAGGGCCGTAGCGGCGTGGGGCCGCACCACGTGTTCCAATCGTCAGTAGCCGGAATCGGCTCTTCCGGCAGCGGTAAGTATTTCCGCGAACTCGTATAGTTCACGGCAGAAACTTGCTTTACCTTGCCGATTTTGCCGTCGCGCACAAACGCGCAACAAAAGCGGTTGATTGCCATCGTCCGCTGCTGCGTGCCGACCTGGAAAATCCTGTTATGCTTCCGGACGTGGTTCACCAGGATACGGCCTTCGTGAATATAGGCGGTGAGTGGTTTTTCCGCGTAAACATCGTAACCTGCCTGCACGGCGCGGATGCAGGGAAGCGTGCGGGCATGGTCAGGCGTAGCGATAATGACAGCATCCAGCTTCTCCTTATCGAACATCTGGAGATAGTCCTGGTAAATGCCCCATTTCGCCTTTCGCCGTTCGGCGGCCTCACGAGCCCTATGCAAATAGCAGTCTGAGGCCGCCACAATGCGGCCGGGCGGCGGCACCTGGTCGATCAATTGGTTGGCTCGACCGCCGACGCCGATGACGCCAATGATGATCTGCTCGTTCGCGCTTGGCCCACCTTCCCGGCCAAGTACGCGGGCCGGGATAATCGTCGGTGCTCCCAGAGCCGTTGTGGCCGCTGCGGCCGTCTTTAGAAACTCCCGCCGGGTGGATCCCGCCTTATTCTCGTTTTCTTTCATCGTGGCCAACCTCTCACTGCGTGATTAACCCCCAGCGCTTCACTCAGCATAATATTGATGGTTGGCGCTGTCACTGCAAAAAAGACGTGGGATGTTGCTGCTAATTGAGAGTTTTGGTGTAAAAAGGTAGGCTGATTCGGAGATGAATAAGCGCGCATCGATCGTGATTCGGCCTGATGGCCGATGCTAAGCTGAAACTTGCTCTCATCGGCTCCATCGAAGAACTGTTGGCCGCGATGCTGGTCTTCAATAGCCCCTGGTACCTTCTGCTGCTATTGCTGCTGCCGGCAATGTGGTGGTTCAGCTTCCACAGCCTCAGCGGCTTGGGACGCTGGCGGCGACTGATGGCGCTTTCGCTCCGCACGCTGGTAATGCTGTTGCTCGTGGCTGCACTTGCGGAGATGCAATACCAGCGCACCAGCGACCGGCTCACCGTGATCTACTTGCTTGATCAGTCGCAAAGCATCCCAGAGGCCCGCCGTGCGGCGATGGTTAACTATGTGAATGCATCCATTCGTGAGCAACGAAATGCAGACAAGGATGACAAAGCCGGCGTTATCGTGTTCGGACGCAACGCCGAAGTAGAAATACCCCCGGTTGATTTCAACATCCAGCTTGGCCACAAGGTGGAGAGCTTGCTCGACCGCGACTTCACGAATTTGTCGGGCGCGATGCAACGCGCGATGGCGATGTTTCCGCACGACTCGGCCAAGCGGATCGTGCTCGTGACCGATGGCAACCAGAATGTCGGCGATGCGTTGCAAGAGGCCCGCGCCGTCGCCGATGCGGGCGTGAGTATCGATGTAATGCCGGTGCCGCTCGATCAGCAGAGCGATGTTTCCGTCGAAACTTTCGCACTGCCGCCCGACATCCGCCGCAATCGGCCGTTCGAAGCCCGTATCGTCGTCAACAACACGTCGACGGACGCCGATGGTGCTGGCCGGAGCGTCAAGGGACGTATCCGCATCGTGCGAAAAGCGGGCTCGCGCGAAGAAACACTCGTCGATGAACCGCACGTCATCAAACCGGGCAAGACGGTCTTCCCGTTCCGGCAAGAAATCGACCAACCCGATTTTTATACGTACGAGGCTCGCTTCACGCCTGACAATCCGGCTGATGACGCGGTCGCACAAAATAACCAAGCCACCGCCTTCACGCACGTGCAGGGCAAGGGTCTGGTGCTGATGATCGAAAACTGGGAAACGCCGGGCGAGTACGACCATCTGGTCGAACGTTTGCGCGACGACGGCCTGGAAGTCGTCGTCGAACCCAGCAACCGGCTATTCACGTCACTCCCCGAGCTGCAACGATACGACACCGTTATTCTGGCCGATGTACCGCGAGCCAGCGGCGAAGATGCCGGAAACGTTAGCAGCTTTTCCGACGAGCAAATCAAAATGCTCGTCCGCAACACAGAGGAACTTGGCTGCGGCCTGATCATGATGGGCGGCCCCAACAGCTTCGGCGCGGGCGGTTGGACCAACACCGAGCTGGAAAAGGCGATGCCCGTCGATTTTCAAATCAAGAGCGCGAAGGTCGTACCGGTCGGGGCGCTCGTCTTGAATATGCACGCCAGCGAAATTCCACAAGCCAATTACTGGCAAAAGGTGATCTGCCAGCAAGCGCTGAAGGTACTTGGACCTCGCGACTATTGCGGCGTGGTGTACTTCGGGAACACCGACCTTTGGCTGTGGGGACAATCCCAGGGCGGCATGATTCGCGTCGGTCCCAACCGACCGATGATGCTGGCCCGCATCGACCGCATGCAGATCGGCGACATGCCGGATTTCGACCCGGGCATGAAAAAAGCAGCTTCCGGACTCGCCCGATGTACCGATGCGGCCACCAAGCACATGATTATGGCCAGCGACGGCGACCCCGCCGCGCCGAGCGGCAGCACCATCCGGGCGCTCAAGAATGGCGGCATAACCGTTACGACGGTGGCTGTCGGTGCACACGGCCCGGCCGGCAGCCCAACGCTGCAAAACATCGCCCGGCAGCTTGGCGGCAAGTACTACGTCGTCAATAATGCCAACGCGCTGCCCAAGATTTTTCAGCGGGAAGCGCGCCGCATTGCCCGGCCACTGGTGTACGAACCCAATCCGCCGGTGAGCCCGCGGGTAACTTCCCAGAGCGAAATCATCCAGGGTTTGGGCGATGCGTTCCCGCCGGTCAGCGGCTTCGTGCTGACAAACGTAAAGGAAAACTCGCTGGTCGACGTGGTCCTTACGTCGCCGATGCCTGTCGGCTCGGAAAACTCCACCATCCTGGCCACGTGGACGTACGGTCTGGGGAAGGCCGTCGCTTTCACCACCGATGCTGGCCGGCGCTGGACCACCGACTGGACCGGCTGGGATGAATACGACCGGTTCTTCAGTCAGATGGTCCGGTGGTCGATGCGCCCCACGGGCGATACGGGTAAGTTCACCTACGCCACGGAACAGCACGGCGGCAAAACGCGGATTATTGTCTCGGCACTCAATAAGGATGATGAGTTCTTAAACTATCAATCCATGGACGGCGTCGTTCTCGGGCCCGACATGGAATCGATTCCGCTCAAAATGCAGCAAACCGCGCCGGGCGCTACGTCGGCGAGTTCGATTCGACCAAAGCTGGCAGCTATCTCATTTCTGTGCGGGCCGGCCAGACGATGATTCGCACGGGCGTGAATGTCGGATACTCCGATGAGTTCCGCGACCGCGAAACAAACACGCCCCTGCTCAAATCGATTGCGGAGCTGCCCGCCAAAAAAGGCGAACCGGGTAAGCTGCTGCCGCCGCTGCCGACCGTACCTGAGGACAAAGAAAAAGCCGAAGAAAAGCTGCAGCCACAACTGGCGGTAAATCCCTTCCGCCGCGACCTGCAGCAGGCAGTGGCCACGCAAGATATTTGGCCCTGGCTGGTGCTGGCGGCAAGCTGCTGTTTTTTTGCGGATGTATTCGTCCGCCGGGTGCAAATCAATCTACAATGGCTCGTTCCGGTCTGGACGCGATTTTTGGACATCATCCTGCGGCGCGAACGCCACGAAGCCGCGCCGGAGACAATGTCGCGACTTCGCAGTCGAAAAGCAGAAGTGGACCAATCCATCGAAAGCCGCCGGGCCGCCACGCGGTTCGAACCCGATGCCGCGGTCCCCGTTGATTCCAACACTATTGAAGCCGCGGAAGCCAAACCCACAACCCCAACGAAACCGACCCCGCCGCCGACAAAACCTGCTGCCGAAACGGAACTACCCGAGGACTATACTTCACGACTCTTAAAGGCCAAAAAGCAAGTCTGGCAAGACCGTCCCAAGAATCGCGAAAACGAACGGAAAGACGATTAACTTGGTAGCCACAAAGAGGCACGAAAAGTCGCAAAGAAAGAATTAAGAACGTCACCAGACCGTAACCGTTCACGGGTCGGGGTCTGGCTCATTTTTCGTCGGGAAAAGCGTTGCGTACCGAAAATGCTCTCCGACGAAAAATGTGCCTGACCCCCCTGATTTACCTTTGTGTTTATTAGCGCAGATTAGCGTTCCCTCCGACTTCATTGTTTTTTGCGACTTTTTGTGCCTTTTCGTGGCCATACAATTCCCTCAACGATTAACCCTCAACGATCAACTATCCCCATGTCCCTCGCCGAATCGATTGAAAAGCGGGCCGCGGAGTTCGCGGAGCGTTACAAGGCCGTTCACAAACAACTGGGCCGCGTGATCGTCGGGCACGACGACATTGTTCACGGTGTGCTCACCTGCCTCTTCGTCGGCGGGCACTGCCTGCTGGAAGGCGTGCCGGGCCTCGGCAAAACGCTGCTGGTCCGCACGCTCGCCCAAGCGCTCGATCTTGATTTTTCGCGGATCCAATTCACGCCCGATTTGATGCCGGCCGATATCCTCGGCACGAACATGATCGTCGAGGACCAATCCGGTAAGCGCGAATTCCAATTCCAAAAAGGTCCGATCTTCACGCAGATTTGCCTCGCCGACGAAATCAACCGCGCCACTCCCAAGACGCAGTCGGCACTGCTGGAAGCGATGCAGGAAAAGTCGATCAGCATCGCCGGCCACGTGTATCAATTGAAGCCGCCGTTTTTCGTGATGGCTACGCAAAACCCGATCGAGCAGGAGGGCACGTACCCGCTGCCTGAAGCGCAACTCGACCGCTTCTTTTTCAAATTAGTGGTGGGTTATTCGAGCCGCGACGAGCTCAACACGATCATCGACCGCACGACGAAAGGCACGATCATCCACGCGGACAAAGTGATGGACGGCGCCGAAATCGTCCAGTGGCAACAGCTTGTGCGGGAAGTGATTTTGGCCCCGCACGTGCAGGACTACATCGCCCGACTCACGTTGGCATCTCACCCCGAAGGGCCATTCGCCGTGCCGGTTACCAATCAGTATTTACGGTGGGGCAGCAGCCCGCGCGGCGCACAAACGCTCACGCTGGCCGCCAAAGTGCGAGCACTTTTGAGCGGTCGCTATAACGTCAGCTTCGAGGACGTGCGCCGCGTCTTCTTGCCCGCCATGCGGCACCGCGTAATCCTTAATTTTGAGGCCGAGGCCGAAGGTGTGAATCCGGATACGGTGCTGCAGGAAATCCTGCAAAAGGTATCCGAGAAAGCGGAAGACACCAAAGTGGCCTAATCCCCAACCTGGGGAGCTACTTGTTTGGCTAACCATCCAATGGACCGCCGTCGAATAATTTGGCTACTCCGCATCTCCTGGACTGCAGCGTGTGCCCCCGTCTTCGTGCTGCTGGTTGTGTGGTCCGTGGAGGACTATCACGACATTGGCATCGTCGCGTTCGTCCCCTATTCGCCCCTGATACTTTGGTGCATCATTCTTGCCGCTCTTCCTTGGGCCAGAGAGATTGGCCGATTCAGTCTTCGCATTCTGCGGATCGCAGGCGTCACCACGAAACGCCATTACTGGTGCGTCGCTGTCTCCGCACCTTCTTCGGCGGCAACATTGCTGATGATCTACGTGTGGTTTCACAGTTATTATTGGAATAACACAATCCAGGGCGTGATCGGTAACCAAAGGCTACAGTTCACGTCGGGGCACGGCGTATTATCTTTGCTCGTTTTCCCAGAGCGAGATTCGCCGAACTTTCCTGACCGCTCTTGGATTCATCAACGGTTTGGCGCTCTGAACGAACCTGAAACATCGTGGAAGTTTGGGCAGATGGTGCCGCGCGGTATCAAGGTGGCTGTACCACACTGGTTCACTGCTGCATTCTTTGGTTCGCTGGCTGCAATTCCCTGGCTCGGTTTGTTATTACTTCCGCATCGCTTCAGCCTTCGCACCTTGCTCATCGCCGTAACGCTCCTGGCAGTGATACTAGGATTCCTCTCAGCTAAGATCTAGTGAAGGAGTGTCTAGCTTTTGGCCACCAAACCTGCTAGTCTTTTGAACATATGTTTACCATCGAAAATCGCCTAACCCTGCCTGCCAATTACGCTGGCAGTACCGTTCAACGTGTGCGCCCAAACACCGTTTCCACTTTGACTTCACATGTTTTCCCATCTCGAGCAAGTGCGCAAAAATACCAGGGGGAATTTTGAGCACTTGCATTTGCCCCAGTCGCCGCTCAACAAACTTTGATGGCACAAAGAACATATCCACTTGTGTCCCCTTCCGAGAAATAACAATGTCCAGCGAATCACTGATGATGCTGAATGAGGGATTCAGGAATTCCATTCGTCATTCGTCATTCGTCATTCATCCTTCGCTCTCCGTCCATGCAAACGACTGATTCCACCCTCCTGCCGCCCGACCTCATGGCCCAGCTTGAACGGCTGGAGCTCGTGACGCGCAAGGTCTTTCGTGGCCGCATGAAGGGCGAACGCCGCAGCAAGCGCAAAGGGCAAAGCGTCGAGTTCGCCGACTTCCGCAGCTATGTGCCCGGCGACGACCTGCGGTCACTGGACTGGAATCTGTACGCCCGGCTCGACAAGCTCATCATCAAGCTCTTTCTCGAAGAAGAGGACCTGCACTTCTTTACGCTCATCGACGCCAGCCTGTCGATGGATTTCGGCACGCCCACCAAGCTTGATTACGCAAAACAACTCGCGGCGGCGCTAGGCTTCGTCGGCCTCATTCGCACGGATCGAGTACGTATTGAAACGCTGGGGCAGGGCGCTCACCTACGCGGTCCGGTACTTCGTGGCCGGCGGGGCGTGTGGCGAATGCTCGAATATCTCAACAGCATTGAGGCCGGCGAAACCACGTCCCTCGCCGAAGGAGTGAAGAACTTTTGCCTCCGCAACGCCGGCAAAGGGATTGTCGTTCTGATCTCCGATTTAATGGACAAAGGCGGTTATGAAACTGCACTACGTTACTTAGTGTCGCAACGCGTCGATATCTATGTGATCCACGTCCTCAGCCAGGAAGAGCTCGATCCAGACATCAAGGGCGACCTGAAACTGGTCGATTGCGAGGACCAGGACGTGGCCGAAATCACGGTCAGTGCGCCGCTCTTAGCCCGCTACAAATCGACGCTCAACGCCTTCGTCGGCGGCGCTCAAGAATTCTGCAATCGCCGCGGCATGAACTACCTGCTTGCCAACAATCAAACGCCGGTGAAGGATTTGATTGGCAGCTATTTGCGCCGGCGAGGCTTGGTGAGGTGAGTTGAGGTCGAGGGACGAGAGTCGAGGGTCGAGGGCCAGACATACGGAGTGTTATATGTTTCGTTTTGAGAAGTTGGAGGCATGGCAGGCGGCTATCGGACTCGCGCGAAGCGTGTACGAAGCGACATCTCAATTCCCCGACAGCGAACGCTTCGGTTTAGTAAGCCAACTACGAAGGTCAGTGGTGTCCATCTCCTCCAATATTGCCAAGGGCAGTGGTCGAGCAACTGACGCTGAATTCGCTCGGTTTCTTGAAATCGCGTATGGGTCACTAATGGAAGTAGTGTCACAACTACAGATAGCCAAGCTACAAGGCTACCTCGACGCGGACGAGCACGATGAACTGTATCATGCGTCCGACCGCCTTGCTCGAATTCTAAGTGGCCTGCGCCTTTCTCTATCCCACCGCCACGCAAAGCGCCCATCCCCTGGCCCTCGACCCTCGACCCTCGACCCTCGACGCTGAAATGCTCGACTTTTTTTACAGCACGCTTTCACCCTGGCAGTGGGCGGCTCCTCGCCCTCGTGCCACCGGCGATTCTTGCGCCGTATTTTCTCAAGCTGAAGCGGCAGCCGCTGGAGGTGCCAAGCACTTATCTTTGGAAGCGTTCGATTGAGGACATGCACGTCAACAGCCTGTGGCAACGGCTGCGCCAGAACCTTTTGTTATTTCTGCAGTTGCTGCTCGTGGCGCTTGCAATGCTCGCGCTGTTGCGGCCAGGTTGGGAGAGTTCGAAGCTCGATGGCGACCGTTTCATTTTCCTGGTCGATAATTCGGCCAGTATGTCGGCTACCGACGTCGACGGTGCCAAGAATCGGCTCGACGAATCGAAAAAGCTCGTAGGGGGACTGATCGACCAAATGGACTCCGGCATGACCGCGATGCTCGTGAGCTTTTCCGATACGCCGCAAGTCGTGCAGGAATTTACCAACAATCGCCGTCTGCTCCGCGAACGGCTGGCGACGATCGAGCCGACCGATCGTGGCACCGATCTAAAGGGCGCATTGGAGCTGGCCGACGGGCTCGCCAACCCCAGCCGCATGCCGATCCAGGAGGGCGATAAGGAAATCGACATAGTCGAACCCCAGCCGGCGACGGTTTACATCTTCAGTGACGGCCGGTTCGAAGATGTGAAGGGCTTCTCGCTCGGCAACCTGAAGCCTTACTACATTCCGATGGGGTCGATGGAGGCCAAGAACCTTGCGATCACGGCCTTTACCACTCGGCGAAGCGACGCTCACCCCGAGCAACGACAAGCGTTTGTGCAAGTTGCAAATTACACCGACGCCGCTCAGAAACCAGTTGTTGAGTTGCAACTCGATGGCAACTTTCTGGACGCCAGGGAGATTGAGGTACCTGCGAATGAATCCACCGGCGTGGTGTTTCCACTAGCCGACGCGCCGCCCGGCAAGCTTACGGCCCGCTTGAAATACGAGCTTGATACGCCGAACAAACACGATGCTCTAGCGCAAGACGACATTGGCTATGCCGCGATCAACGACGCTAAGCCGGGCCGCGTGCTTGTCGTAACGCCGGGCAACGTGGCGCTGGAAGTGGCGCTGGCCACCGAGCGCGCCGGCAAGCTTGCCAATATCGAGTTCAAAACCCCAGACGTGCTCTCCACGGATGCATATAAGCGCGACGCCGATTCCGGCGCTTACAACCTGATCATCTACGACCAATGCGCGCCGACTACCGCACCGCGATCAAACACGCTTTATATCGGTCGTCTCCCGTCTGGCGCTGACGTGGCGCGGCGGTAATCAAGCTACTGAGAAAAACGCCACAGCAGGGAAGAATGAGCCGACGAAAGAGGCGACAAATGACGAGCCCGTGAAGGCCTCCGCTCCGCAGATCATCGATTGGGACCGTTCACATCCGATCCTGGCGAACGTTGAGCTGGGCAACGTGGATATCGCGGATAGCCTCGTGCTCCAACCGCCACCGGGCGCCACGGTCTTAATCGACTCCACCGCTGGTCCCATCGCGGCAGTCGCTCCGCGCGACGCTTACCAGGATGCCGTGCTCGGCTTCGAAATCTTCGGCCAAGCCGCCAACGGTTCGCGCACAGTGAACACAAATTGGCCGCGCCGCCTGAGTTTTCCGACGTTTTGTCTCAACGCACTGGAGTATTTGGCTGGCGGCACCGAAGACTCGCAACTTGCATCCACACGTCCCGGCCGACCGGTCGAATTGCGGACGGCCGGCAATACTCCCGAGCTAACGGTCGTCGATCCAGAAAAAAAGGAACATGTCGTGCGGCGAACCGCCCAAGATGTCTTTCAATTCCAGGACACAAGCCAGCTTGGAGTCTACGACGTGAAACGCGGCGACCAAGTAATCGAGCGGTTTGCCGTTAATCTATTCGATCATCAGGAGAGCGACGTGCGCGTGCGGCCCACCCAGGGTGGAGAGGGGTCGACGATCCAACCGGCCGACATCAAGATCGGCAACATCGACGTCCAGGCGACACTTGGCCAAACGCCTTCGCGGACCGAAGCCTGGAAGTTTGTGCTCGTGTGCGCTCTGTTCGTTTTGATTCTGGAATGGTATATCTACAATCGCCGCGTGTACTTGTAAGCTCACGGATTAGGGACAACATCAAGCAATGGGTGCCATCAATAGGATCGTCGAGAACGACCTCATACGCCGTATTTCGCCGGATGAATACCGCGATAAGATCAAGGACGTGTACGGCGGCAGAAAAGGCGCATTGCTGGCTACGGCCAGCAAAATGTCGCTGCACATTCAGCTCGGACGGAGGCTGATTCGATCCCGCAGCTTCGACATCCGCGGCTTGAAGTCGATCCTAGATGTCGGCAGCGGCGCCGGCCAAATCGCTGGTCACCTGATGGAGTTTGCCGATCGTGATGCTCGCATCACTTGCACGGATCTTTCCGCCCAAATGCTCCGTCGAGCACGCCAGCGGCTGAAGAGCGACCGGCCGGCATTTATCGTCGCCGATGTAACGTCGCTTCCCTTCGCCGATGGCGCGTTCGACGGCATCACCTGCGGGTACGTACTTGAACACGTGCCCGAGCCTGAGAGAGGTTTGAGCGAACTCTCGCGCGTGCTCGCCACCGGCGGTCGGATGTTATTGCTCACCACCGAAGACAATTTTTCCGGTGCATGGACGAGCCGCTTCTGGTACTGCCGCACCTACAACCGGCAAGAGCTCATGGATCTGTGCGAATCGCTCGGTCTGCGTTGGAAGAACGAGCTCTGGTTCACGCCGGTTCACAAAGCCATTCGCGCTGGCGGCATCTGTGTCGAGATCGAAAAAGTCGAGCGGAAGTAGCTGAAATCGCGAGAGAGTTCGGCTGGCATCGGCTCTTCAGCTAAATTCGCAAGATGCGGCTCGATTCTTATACCCCCTCAGTTGTCGACCGCAGCACGAGCACGGCGATTTCCGGAGGGCAGTTCACGCGCACCGGTGTTAACGCACCGACGCCACGGCTCACGTGCATCACCGTATTTCCAGCTCGAAAAACGCCGGCGGCATATCGCACGCCATGAAAGCTAGGTGATGTAATCGCCCCCATTAGCGGCAGGCGAATCTGCCCTCCGTGTACGTGCCCAGCCAGCATCAAATCGATTTGATTCGCCTGTGCCCATTTGAATTGATCGGGCGAATGTGCGAGCAGAATCCGCGTTGGCAACGTATCCTGGCCTTCGTTTGGACAGGTCGACAAATCCGCCGCAGGCTTGTACCAAGGCAGCTCGTTCCCGGCAATAATCAATGGTGAATCGTTAGCAATCACTCGCTGCCAGTTATCGCCAACGTGCTTGAGCCCCGATTCGGCTAACACCGCCTTGATACGACTTTCTGTCGCCCGGCGATCGTGGTTGCCCAGTACGTAAAAAACTCCACAGCTCGCCCGCAAGCGTCCTATGGTTGGCGGCAGCCAATCCAGAAACCTGTCACCTTCGATGATGTCTCCAGTAATGGCTACGATATCGGGTTCGGCATCGTTGATCACCTTGACGACGTGCTCATAAAAAGCGCGGTTTAGCCGCCCAGACATGTGCAGATCGGTCAGATGGGCGATCCGGACGCCATCGTGCGCCGGCAAAAGGCTTGGAAGTGCAATCTCCTTTTCCTGAACGTGGATGTCGAGCACTTGATTCCCAGGCAGCCGACAGAGCCAGGCAAACACGCCCTGTCCCGCGAACGAAGCACGTTGATCTCGCAAACTGATATGCTTGGTATGGTTCGTCAACAGCGACCATGCGCCTCGGGGTGACGCGTCCATAACCACCGTTGAATCGCTGCTGCCACACACACGACGGCACAAACGACGACGTAGATCCACGCAACGCTCGCCGCACTGCGCCGGCAAACGAGTCACTACCCGAGTGATTCAATAGTGCGGCGGCAACGGCAACGGGCGCAAAAACGAGCATGCCGAGACACACCACGGTCATCCCATTGATCCAGCGTTGAGCTATACCCATTGCGTGAACTCTATTGATCGCCGCGACCCACAGCACCATGTGGCCGATTGCGCCCAAGATCAATAAGAACAGCGCCGTCGAGAACATCCGTTTCAGCCTCGGGAGCCTGTGAAACGCCGGCGGGTGGAAGGTCGCCCGTCGGTGCGCGAGGGAGGTACTTTAGCGATCGGCCGGGTGATTGGCGCTATCGCTCGCTACTAATTGCTCAACCGTTTCCAATAACTGATCGAGACGGAACGGCTTGTAAAGCACCGCCAGCAAGCCCGCTTGGCGTGCCTTTACAATCGAGTGCCCGGGATCGTAGCCGAACCCCGTCATCAGCGCCATCGGCACCGTGCCTAACATTTCCTTAAGCTTGAGCAACAAGTCGTAGCCAGACATATCGGGCAACCGAATGTCGGAAATAATGGCGTCATAATGCTCGTCGGCCGCCAAGCTGCGGACCATGAACTGCGCTTCGCTACCGTCGTGCGCGGTCTCCACGATGCAGCGATATCGCTCCAGCAGGGCATGCGCGGCACTGCGGACGCCCTCGTCCGCGTCAATCACCAGCACGCGCCGACCCACTAACAACGGCCGCGGCTCTACGCGAGCCGCCGTCGGCTGGGCCTCCGCCGGGGCCATCGACTGGCCCACTTTCTGAATCACTTGCTTGATGTCGCGGGCGTTTCGCAGAATCTGCTGCAAACGTTGTACGACGTCCGGCTGATGGCCGATATACCGCTCCATCACGTTAACCGCATCGTTGAGAATGTCGTCGACCGGCAGTGCCACGGCGCTATGAATCGCCTCGACGCTCGCCGCGGCCGTGCTCGCCTTCTCAGCCGCCAACAACTCCAGTGTGTTCAGCGCCATGGCAACATCGCGGGCAAAAATCTCCAAGAATTGCAAATCACTCTCATTGAAAGCCCGCGGTTCGGGGCTCTCGACGTTGAGCGTGCCGGTGACGCGTTCATGCAGCATCACGGGCACGGTCAACGAGCTGCGAGCGTCCGCCGCGCCTTCTAAATACAACGGATCGGCGCTGGTGTCTTCGCACAAATAACTCTTTCCGGTAGCTGCGACGAAGCCTGTTACGCCGTTGCCGGTTGTTTCCGCCTGAAGTTCTCGCTGGGCAGCCTTTTCCGTCATTCCAACTGCCAGCACAGGCACCAACACCCGCGTCTGCGGGTCAAGCATACGGATCTCTACGACGTCGTAATGCAACACGTCCTGAGTGCAATGCAAGATGTTCGCTCGCAGCAGCTCAATACGCTCCTCGACGCTCATCTTCGCCACTTCATCGGTCGTAAGATCGGCAAGTTCGATCCCCGCCTGGTGAATTGCCGACAACTTTTGCTGTTGGATGATCTCGTCGGTCACTTCGCGAATCGTGACCACCAAATGCTGTGGCGATCCTTCCGCATCGATCACCGGCGCCGCGTGAATGCGCATGTAGCGATTTTGAAAGCAACGCAGCGTCGAGCCACTCGGCCGTCCGGTCGCCAAGGCGGTTTGGAACGGACAAAAGTCGGGGCCCAAGATTTCCGGCGTGCCCATCACGTCATAGAAATTCGAACCGACAACCGCCTTGCGCCCGGTCCATTCGCATAAGCGGCCGTTTGCCCACAGAATCGTGTTATCGTCGCCGAGCAACACCACCGCATCCGGCATGCCTTGCAGGATCCGCTCGTTCTGCACCATTCGAGCGATATTGAGGACCTGAGCAAAATGATCGGCATCGGCATAGATTCCGACATATTCGCCGCTGTCGAGATGCGACAATGCGCGCGAAGGCGAGACCTCGACCAGTTGCACGTCTTCCCCGAACCGTTCGCGAAGAGCGACCTGAGCGTCGTGCGTCCCGCCTAGACAGAGAACCTTAGGACGCGAATACGTCCCTTGCGTGCTGGATGCGTTATCTTGTTGCGACCCGATTGGTTCGAACACGACCCGGTCTTCCACAAGCGGCAGGCGAGTTCGTTCGGCCGCCTTTTCCTTACAACGGATGCGTTGGGCGTCCATCCCTGGGTGCCCTCTCAAAGAACTCACCGGAATTATAGGTATTTGCTAAACTTCCAACAACCTGCGTAACAGCGGAGTGTAGCAAATCGGTCTCCTTTTCCCCATCGGCGCAGTGCTGCCGGCGCAGTTCAAGGATGCGAAGAGTTTAGGAGCTGTGCCGGATCGCACGCCAATGACGGCGGCGTCTTCCTTCGATTTGCACCCAACGCTCACCACCGCGGCGTCCCCCACTTTCGACCTCGCCGTTGGGTCTCGTCCCCTCGCGTTGCGAAGGCCTCCTGGCCCGCACGTTCGGTCTAATGCGACTAATCGTTGAATGTGGTCCGCAACCTACCGGTCGCTTGGCCCTCGATGGCCGAAATCGTGGGTCCCACACGACCTACACTTCTTAGGTGCGTTCGATGCGCCTGGCGGTGTCGAACCAAGTCGCTCTTCGAGGCATAGAGGACCACAGGTATGTTTATCTTCAAAGCACACCAGGCGAATTTCGTATCAGACCTGCGGCCTGTCCGATGGCGAGCGGGCCTAACCAAGATCGAATTCCTGGGCTGTCTTATTGCCGTCGTGGGCGGAGCGTGGCTCGGCGCTTTGTACTTGGGTGTAGATTTGAAGACCGCTGCCTATAACACGCTGAGCGAGGCGAAACTGTTGGACAAAGTACCAGCTCAGTGGAGACCGCAAGCGCCGCAAGACAATGCGATGACACGCGAGCAGCGCATGGCAACCTTGCACGAGGAGCTAGGCTCGCTCAAAAATCAAATCGCTGCGTTACAGGCCGGCAAGAATATAGACACTTCCGAAAGCGCTAGTGAGTCTGCCAACACAGCGTCGCAGGCTCCCACGAAGGAACGGACACTGGCCTACTGGACGCGTCTGAACGAAATCGCGCTCACCGATGCCGACTTACAACGAGACGCCGAATCCGCCTTTAACGCCGCCAACGCCGCAAAAGTCTTCGCGATCAAGAGTCGCGTTAGCCGCTTCGCCGCAAAGGAAATCGAGGCCGTACCGACCGAAGCCGTCGATGAAGAAGCCGTCAAGTTCGGCCGGCGGCTCAGATTGTGGTACGACGATGGCGCGGATCTTTATGACCGTGCCGTACGAATCTGGGAGACGCCGATGGGCCCCCAAGCCCGCGATCGACTCAATGAAGAATGGAAACAGGCCGATAAGCAGCACCGCAATGAAGCCGCCTTGGTCAGCGAAAAGGCGGCCGCTGTCCGTGGTTCGATGAGCCGCATTTACGGGGTGGAGTTCCGAGAATTCGCGAAACCGGCAACGCCCCCTGAGAGCAAGGAAACTAGCGCCAAGTCGGCTTGATTACGAGAGTTCCGGCTAAGCGAAACAGCGGTCAAATTGTCTCGCTTGTTTGATTTTTGGGGGTCGCGTAATTAGGATCAAGGGTTTGCGGCAGGTCGTTCACGACGAGTCTGCAAAGGTTTTCGATATCGGAGATAATGGGACATGCGAAAGACACTGCGAACATACGTGGTTGGAATGCTAGCCGCGTTCATGACACTGAACCCCGTCGTGGCGTGCAACTATTGTGGTGGCTGGGGCGGCGGCTATTACCAGTCCTATGGCTACGGCGGCCCAGCGTACTACGGCGACTGCTGTGGCGGTTGGAACGGCTGCTACGACTGCGGATATGAAGTCGTAGTCGACGAATGCGATTCCTGCCAGCCGTGCTGTGGTAGTTGCGATTCCTGCGGCGCCGTTGCAACGGAAAGTGCACCGGCCGAGACAATGCCGTATGCCGCCCCCGCGCCGGCACCGAAAGCGAACGTACATCCGGCGATGCCGGCGCCGCCGGCTGCCGCTCAACCAGCCGCACCTGCGCCGGTGCAACAACCGGCGAAAGTGGATCGCCCGGTCGACAACACGCCGGCACCGTCCCTGCCGCCTGCTCCCGCCGCGGCAACGCCCCAAGTGCCGCTGCCGGACAACGAAGGGAACCCACCGGCTCCTTCATCGAACGATCTCTTTAGCTCGCCGCCGCCTGCGCCGGCTGCTGCAACGCCGGTCCCTCCGGCAGCAAAGCCAGCTGAAAGCAGCGATCTCTTCAGCACTCCGATGCCGACTACGCCGGCGCCCTCGACAAAACCAGCAGAGAAACCGGCCGAAAAATCAGCGGCCCCAATCCCACCGGCCCCGGCAGCCGCATCCAGTCCGCTGAATGATCTGTTCGGTCCCCCGCCAACGGAAAAGCCAGCCGAGAAACCAGCGGAGAAGCCGGCCGAGAAACCGGTCACACCGCCGGCCACGCCCCCCGCCGCAAAGCCGGCCGAGAAGCCGGCTGCCGAAGAAAAGAAAAAGGACGAAAAGAAAGCGGACGATATTTTCGGTAGCTCACCGACCGTGCTTCACGAAGCCGGCGGACTCGCGAGTGACGAAATGCGGGTTTGGGTCGACAACACGGGCAACTTCTCGTGCCACGCCCGGCTCATCCGCTTCTCCGAGGGCCAAGTGCGACTCCTCAAGGACAATGGCCACACGACGACCGTCGCGCTCTCACGCCTAAGCGCCAACGACCTGCAATTCGTCCAGCGTCAGGCCAGTGCCCAGATAGCGAGTGTCGTTCAAACTGCTCAAACGATGATTGTGATGCCAGGCATGGCGAACTAATCGGCGGAAGCCTTTCTCCCTCTCCCTCCGGGAGAGGGTTGGGGTGAGGGCGCCATGACCGGTAGCTGAACTCGCTGCCATCGGACGGGGATCATTTTTCCAGTCTCGGTCGGCCGCGGGGTCGGAACGTATATTCGAGGCCCAGTCGCCGTGTGACCTTGGAGCGCCACCGCTCGCCGCCGAATGGCCTGCCGCGCACGACGCACTGCCGAATCGCTTCCAACTCCGCTTCGTTCTGCGGCTGATTGACGTGCCGGCACCACAGCCGGCCGAGCGGAACGGGCGATTCGGCCAACAGGACCCGCTCCTCGGCGGTGCCGTGAATGCGTCGATACAGGCTGCCCCAACGCCACTCTTCGGCCCGCGCGACAAGGCCCGCCCGCAATGGGTTGCTTTCCACGTATCGCAGTACGGCCAACAAATGCTCGTCGGCCCCGATCGGAAAGCTCTTGAAGCGGCCTTGATAAACGTGGCCCATGCCCGAGGTGCCGTGCTGGGCGTGCCAACGCTGCGTATGCGTGTGCGTGAGCCAGCGAAAGAAATCGGTCACCTGCTGGTCCTGCCTTTGCCGCGGCCAGACCACGAAGTGCCAGTGATTGCTCATCACCGAGTAGCCGAGGATCCGCAACGGCACCCGCTCGAGCGCTTCCGCGAGCACCTGCTCGAAGGCGGCGAAGGCGGCGTCCTTCCTAAACAGCCGCAACCGCCCATTGGCCCGATTGAGCACATGGTACGCGTATCCACCCACAATCGACCGAGCACGCCGCGGCATATCGCCGAATATATCATGTCGTGTCCTTACCGTCAACACAAATGACTCCCGTCCCCTTTATTTAATCTGTAATCTGTGATCGGCTTTGAATATCGAGACGAGGCCCAGCGGTGTTTGGAAGAACTCCAGCAACGCTTTGCCAAATTCGGCTTGAAGCTGAATTCAGAGAAGACGCGTTTGATCGAGTTCGGTCGCTTTGCGATCGATACCCGAAAAGGACGCGGCGAAGGTCACCCTGACACGTTTGACTTCCTTGGCTTCATACACATGTGTGCCAAGACCAAGCGTAATGGCTGGTTCACGATTCATCGTTACACCATTGCCAAGCGGATGCGAGCGACGCTTGCTGCGATCAAGCAGCAGCTACGCAAGCGAATGCATCGCCCTTTGGGCGAAACGGCACGGTGGCTACGCTCAGTCGTGCAAGGATGGCTGAACTACTATGCGGTTCCTGGCAACAGCTTAAGGCTAGGCCAGTTCCTCAAACAAGTCAGCAGACTCTGGTTCAAGACGCTGCGGAGACGCAGCCAAAAGGGCAAAGACAGCTGGTCTTGGCGGAGAATGGACCGTCTTGTACGTAAGCATCTCCCACAAAAACGAATCCTCCATCCCTACCCGACAGTAAGATTTCGCGCTCGACTCAAGGCAAGAGCCGTATGAAATAATTCTTCACGTACGGATCTGTGCGGGGGGGCCGCCCGCAAGGGCGGTCCCTACCGCGATCATTACGCAGACTGACCATGTCCACCTGCCGCGGCGGTCAGTGAGATGTTGATACACGAAATCACTGGATGCTGCCGAGGTCAGGTGCAGCTACTGGTTCGGCTGGAACGGTACTCCGTACCAGTCCCAAGATTGCCCATGCACTACCTGCGCCGGTGATCGGCACCAGGCTTGTTGAACCTTTCCCTCCAGGCACAGTTGGTCGCGAACTCATCGACCACGATCCGTCGGCGCGTTGCGACTTGAGTAGAAAGGCCTGCCCACGAGAGATGGCCGCCTGATTGGACTTGATGTCCACGTCAGCCAAGGCAAACAGCGCCTGGCCGCTCGCCCAGGCGTCGCTCGCCATATCTTTCGTCTGGCTCCATCCTCCGTCCGCGTTCTGGTGGTCCTTGATGCGTTTGACCAGCGGCTCCCATTCTTTGGCCGGACGATTCAGTGTCCTCCAGAGAACCACCCGCAGCGCGACCGACTGCGGGTCGTCGTCAGTCTTTGTTTCGGCGAGCCACTCGACCCCTCTATCAAGAGCGGCCTTCGCCTCCTTATCACCGGCAGCCGCAGCGGGCAAAACAGCCAGGGCCGCTAGTGCAGTTAAGCTGTCGTCCGAATTGCCGAGGATCGGGGGCCGACTTCCCGGCCATGCGGACCAGGACCCGTTCTCCGTCTGCTCTGATCTCACGGTCGTCAACAGACGTCTCAACCCCGCTTGGACGGCTGCGTCCCGCTTGGGATCGGTGCCAAGTGCAATTGCGAAATAAATGGCCTTCGGGCTGGCCGCCTTCGGCGCACTTGTAGGCCTCGCCACACTAAACTTGCCGTCGCCCGATGCGGCCATCCAATTCGTCAAATCGGCCAAGACGGGCTCGTCAACCACGTGGCCACGTCGCTTTGCTTCGCGCATGGCCCAGACCATGAGGCTGGCATGATGACAGGAGGCACAGTTGTGTTCGTTCTTCCAAGCCAGCGCGTCTTTAACCAGAAAGGCGAGACCTCGATCGATAGCGGTGCGGAGTTCGGATGTCTGCGGCGGCACTTCCTGCGCCGATGCATTATCTAAAACGAAGACCGCTACAATAAAAAACACGGATCTCATGTCGGAACCTCCCCTTTCAGAACGATTGAACAGATTCCGCGTCGATCACTTTCCAATCGCGAACTTCTGGACGCGATGGTTGAGTGAATCGACGACGTAAATGTAGCCCGTGTTATCGACGGCCAGGGCGTGAGGGGCCTCGAACTGGCTTGGCTCGCTGCCGCGGCCGCTGCCCAGACTTTGCAGGTAGGTACCGTCGGGAGTGAATTGCTGCACGCGGCCACTCACAGCGCTGATCCATAACAGGCCGAGCTGGTCAAAACAAATGCCGACCGGCACTTGGAGGCCTGTCGTCCCCCGCCAGTGGCCGCCGAAGCTGCCAGCCTTATCTTCATTGTCACCCCAGGACCGCAGGAATTTGCCGTCAGCGGTGAATCCCTGTACGCGACCGACCGACCCCTCGGTCGTGTCGACGTTTCCCGCCCTATCGATCGCGACGAACTGCGGCCCGCCCACACGCGATTTAGGTGAGACGTTGCCGCCGAACCGACCATCGGTCATACCGTACTCGCCCCATTTGAAGAGAAACTTGCCCTCGCGGTCGAACACCTGCACGCGCCGATTCGTCTGATCTGCGACGTAGACACGGCCATCGCCGCTGACGGCGATTCCACCGGGATAATCAAACTCGCCATCACCTGTGCCGGTACGGCCCCACTGCCGCAACAACTTGCCCTGCGGTGAGTAGACCGAAATCCGGTCGGGCTTTTTCTCCTCGTTCGCTTTCATGGCCGAGAAATGGCCGAGATAGATGTTGCCGTCGCCATCGAGCGCCATGCCGCCGGGATTGGGGAGCACGGGATAGGTCGCCCGGTGCTTGCCTTCCGGCGTGAATCGCTGCACGCGCGCATTATAGAAGTCAGAGACGAGCACGTTGCCGCTTGCCGTGACGGCGACGCCGATGGGAACATCGAACTCGCCCGAACCGGAGCCATGGTGCCCCCATTCCAGGACGAACCGTGCTGGAACAAAGCGTGTCTCGTCCCCTGGCGCCGGCGAAGACGCCGCGAGCAGGGCTGACAGGAGAGCGACGCGCCAGATGACCAGCGGACGATTCAGCATGCTCGATATCGTACACGGCAGAGGCAGTGGCATTCAACAGTGCAATGCCCGCTTCCGTGCAATCGAGGCGAAAGGTAATCCGGCGCACCAAAGGGGCACCCGTTCCGTAAGTCGGCAACATCGCCTCAAGGGCTTTGTGCGGCTACGCACGACAACTCGGTATATCAGAGTGATGGCGCACCAAGATCTGGCAATTAGCAATGATTGTGGGGGTCATTACTGAGCAAGGACGAACTGACATTGAGTTCTGAACTGTGCGTTCTGAGCTGTCCGCGGGTCTTCCGACACCGCACACCTCCCCCCGCCGAAGGTATCCTAATCTCGCCCTCTTATTCTCCTGCTCTTCTGCTCTGCTGCTCTCTCCTATGCCCCTCTCCAGAAGGGTGGCCGAAACTGAGGGCTGGTAATCTTCACCCGCTCTGCTACATTGGCCCACGTCAAATGAACGTCTGTTCAGTGACGGCCTGCCCAGTTGGTTCGTCAACAGGTCGCGCGGGGCTAGCATAGACCGCCGCTTCACCGAAGCGGCGGTCGTTCAGAACGCCCCACGTCGGCTTACGGGCGCTGCGGGTGACACCAGATCCTAAGGACACTGGACCCGAACCGCGGATTACGCCCAGGCAGCCGCACTCGAACGGACGGGATCGACGGCAATCGGGCCGGCGATCCACGTTTGGAAGGGCGCCCTTCTTTTTTTCGTTGACCGATGAACAACAACCAAGAAGACCGCTAGACCACGCATTGCTCACAAGGATTACTACAGAGACACAGAGAACACGGAGAAGAAAGAGGGTTTGTCATTGGGGATTTGTTATTTGAAATTGGTCATTTCAGATTTGGCCAATGACAAATTACAAATTTGCAATGACCAATGTCTCCTCTGTGTCCTCTGTGCCTCTGTGGTGAGAACTTCAGCGTAGCACTTGCATAAGCCTACTTAGCGAAGAGTGAAGAGTGTGGTGGCGATAGCAGTCGACTCACGTCGTGAGCCGACTTCCGATCGGCCTGCGCACTTGCAGTCCATCGCCGCCAACGCCAAACCGCAAACCATTTTGCAACGCACCCCCCGAAGCAAATTCCCCGAAGCGTGGTACTGTCCTACGATTGCGCTGATGGCTCGCCGACCACGGGGGGTGAGCCGTGATTAGCACCATGCTCGCCGCGCTCTTCCGGTGGTACATCTATGCGGTTGTGCTGACTGTGAACAACGAATCCCTTGGATTTGGGATCGTATCGAAAGCAGTATTCCAGTGCAAAGTCTCCGCCGATTGGTCCGGAATAGAGGCACACGCCCACAAGATACACCACCCACCGTCCATTGTTTATGTCCCCGGGGACATGACGCTGAGATTCCCAATCAAAGCCCTGAGTGGTCGGATAAAAGTGGCCATCGGAACCGATAACGGCCGTATAGCCTGTTTGTCTTGCGAGATTCCAAGTATCTTTGACCTCCCGTTTCAATTCCACGCTATCACCACAAATCCAAACTTTAAGAGCGGAGTTTTTTATTACCGCAGGGCTGCGGCCGGAGTTTATCAACAGTACAGAGTATGTGGCTTTGCCAGCATCGTACTGGCTCGCAGTTTTGGACGAATCGTGAACATTGACATGCGAGGCAGTGAGCCAAGGTCTCTGTTCACGTTTCATGTGTTCAATAATTTCATCCGTCTGTTTCGATGCTTCGCTTTGGATTGCCAATTGCTGCCGCATAGCCTTCAATTGACCGCCGTAGATTGCCAATTGAAGCCCAGCCCAGACAGCCAACACCACCGTGGCAATTGCGGAGATACTCGCGGGCTTAAACACTCCTGCGCGATAAAGAAAATAAGCAACAACAATCAATACCACGCCAACAACGACGGAACCGATGGGATTGCTAGCAAGAATACGGCGCACAAGATTAAGTGCGCGGCGGCTAGCATTTACCTTTGTTTCGTCGCATGGCTTGCGATCAGATTGGGCCAGAAGAGATTGGAGAAACCCAATTGGTCGGAACCTGAAATACTCGCACAGATTCTATTTTATTGGTTGTTCGCTACTATCTGCTTCGTTGGCGTGTTCTCTATCCTCGGTGGGCATTCTACTTTCTGACATGCCGTTACTATACTCCAGCGGCCTGCTCTAGCAATTGTTTGAGCGACCAAAATGCTGTAGATAGTCCATTCGCCATTGCTGGTGTCGCGCCCTTTAGCGTTTCATGCTTACGGCAGAAGTTGTACCAAGCAAATAGAATCGCCTGCATTGCAACGTGGTGTTTTAGCGACTTGCTGTGAGCGTTGGTCAGGCGCGTGAAACGCCGCGATTGCATCCTGATAGTCAAATTGTGGCGCTCAACGTGCGAGGTGCTTATCCGATCTTCCTCCGGCGCACCGAAGATCGGTAGCTTTTCTATGCTGGTTATCGTGGCCGGACTGTAGCGCGTGACCTCTTGGCTGCTGCTGTAGTTCTTTATCAGTTGAGCAAAGTCAACTTGCGACTGGAAAGCAAAAGGAACATTGTTCGTGTACGCTTTCAGGCCATCGCTTGTCAGTTGGAAACGATCATTGCTGATCGCAGCTTTCAGCTTCATTAGAAACGCCCAACAAGTGTCGCTGTCGCGTTGCCCGACCTTGTGGGCCAGAATCAATTTCGTGTTGCGTTCAATCGCGGTGAACGTCCAGCTATCGCCTAGCTCTTCGTTGTAGCCACGGGCAATACGGCACTTTTCCTTACACCCGACGAACGACCAAATTTCGTCGACTTGAACGTCCTCAGCTTTGACGTTCCGAACCTTGGCGTCCAGCAGCCGTTGGCAGTTCTCGCCGACGACCAGAATAAGATCGTCGATGGTGTCGCGGTGTAGCCCGGTCAATCGCTCGGCAGCTCGGATGCTGGTTCCTTCCAAGAGCAGGTTCAGCACAAACGCGGCTTTGTCCAGGTCGATCCGCATGTTGCCAAGTGGCTTGGGCGTCTCGGCCAATAGGTACTTGCCGCAGTCTTTGCACAGGAACCGCTGATTGCCTTTGCGGTCCTTTCCACACCGAACCTTGTGTTCATGCTGGCAGCTTATGACGATCATCGCGGGAGCCTTTCTTTTCTGCGGCTTCCGCTGATACAATCGAGGTACTAGGACGATTGGCGGAAGCCAGTTGTACGGCCCACTGTTACCTTGCCGGGTTTCAGTGGGTTTTTTTATTGGCCTTGTTTTGTAATCTGATTTTATTATAATAATTCATGGCGGAATTGCAATGTGAATTCCTATAAATATTTCAGGGAAGTTTCATGGCCAAGAAAAAGCGTATCGGCGGGGCGCGTGAAGGCGCAGGCCGACCAATTGGACCGGATGGCCCCACGGCTGTATTAACAGTTAGCGTCCCACAGAAACTCATTACAGAGCTTGACCGTCTTTGCTGGACAAAAGAGTGGAAACGCTCTAAGGCCGTTACAGAGGCGATACGTGGGTTGCTAGCTCGCAAGGGCCGCATATAGCGGAGAGGGGGGGAGTCGAACCAGGGCAAACGCATCAAAATGAACTTGATGAGGTAGGCTGCGACGTCAGCCAGATTACCAACTTTTTCTTGACGCCTTCATGGCGGTTTTGCTATGCGAGTCGCAATCAAGCGTCAGGCGACAGAATTCTGGTTTTACGTCAAGCCAAACGGGGCAATCTTACCATCAATGCAGTTTCCCCAATCCAATCCAGTTTGATGCGTTTGCCCTGGGAGTCGAACCCAAGCCGTTGTGGAGGCCCCCTACGGTCGCTTATAAGGCGACTGCGCCACCGAGACGCGGGCCGCTCTCCGTGGGCAAATTAAAATGTGCGCCACGATAGCGGATGGTGTAAAATTGCTTGGGGCTAATTAGAATATTGAAGGCTGTTGTCCTTTTCATCCGAACCTAGCGACAGTCAGACGCAGTTTTTGGGGCGAGGTTCACGCGATGGTTGCGGCGGCGGGTTATTTAGGTCGAGGTGCCTACAGCGTTGCGGATGCCGCACGCATTGTTGGGCGGCATTACAACACGATCCGTCGGTGGCTACGTCCGGGTGAAGGAATCGTTGTGCGGGCATACGATCCGGAGACACACACCATTAGCTTTGCTGAATTGATGGAACTGCACTTCATCAATATGTTTGAATCTCACGGGGTATCATTTCAAACGATCCGCAGGGCAGCACGAGTGGCGTCGGCACAATTCGATACAGATTATCCGTTCACCGTGAAGCGCTTTGATACGGATGGAAAAACAATCTTTGCCACGGCTGTGAGGCAGGGGGATGGATCAAAGCGGAGGCAAGAGTTGGTCCAGGACTTGAAAACAACTCAGTACGTTTTCGGCAGCATAATGAAGCCGTTTTTTCGCAAACTCGATTATGGGCAGTCCGAAAGTATTGCTCGATTCTGGCCACTGAATAAGCGCGGGCGAGTCGTATTGGACCCAGGCCGCAGCTTTGGCCAACCAATCGATGAACAGACTGGAGTTCCCACAAAAACATTATTTGAAGCCCTCCATGCAGGCAAGGGGCAATCTATCAAGGAAGTTGCACGTTGGTTCGACGTGCCAGAGGCTGCTGTAAGGGCAGCCGCAAAATACGAAAAGTTGCTCGCTCCTAAATAGTGCGATACTTCCTCGACAACTGCATATCCCCAAAGTTCGCTGCGATGCTCCGCGCCCTGGATGTTGATGTCACTGCACTTCGCGAACGATACCCGGCCAATATGTTAGACGTTGACATTTTTAAGGCGTTGGCGGGGAGTAATTAGTCGTCCCTGAAAAACGGTCTGCTGGCTGAGTCGGCTTGATTTTCAGGTGCGAGCTGGGGCGAAGCAAGCGGGCATCGGCAGGTGCGATGCTCGGCGGGGAGCGACGATGGCGGCCAACTTGGCCGCGAGCCGCTGCCAGAGCCAGAAAATTGGCGCAAAAACAATCCATCGCAACAGTTTGCGGAGGTTGTACCCGGCAGCGCTTAGCAGGGCGTTGATTTTGTCGCCTTCAGTGCCGGTCAGATAGTTGCGGTCCAGGCGGTTGTCGCTTTTCAGGTGACCGATCGTGGGCTCGATGGCCGCCCGCCGTTTGAGCATGCGACGTAATGCTCGCGTCGCTCGCTTGGGAATCGAGCGGACCACGTGGATGCTGGCCGAGCCTTCGTAACCGTGTCCTCGATAACCTTGGTCCACCATCACGTCAGCCGGCGTGTGGCCTGTCAGCCGTTGCACTTGCTCGATCGCGCCGTGGAGCGTGTGCCCGTCGTACGGATTGCCGTGCAGCACGTGTGTGCCGACGATCCAATTATTTTTGCTCGTGGCCGCCACACTCGCCTTGCAGCCGAACTCGTAGCGCTGATGCGCTTTGCCTTTAGCGATGCATTCCACCTCGGGGGCATGCACGCTGTAGACTTTGTTTTTGCTGCTGCGTGTTTGAGCGAGCAAGCGCTCTGCCAAGGCGACCAGCTCGCCGAGCCGCTCATCAGCGATTCGGCCTTGAATGGCAGGCGCTTTGCGCTGGATGTCCCGCAGCACGCGGCCCAGGATCGTCTTCAACTGGCGGGTCATCTTGGCGGCCCGCTTCATCTGCCGCGCTGCGGCGTAGCGGCCCTGCCTGGCCAGCAGCTTCTGGCCCTTGAAACGATAGTTCTGGCGAAGTGAGATGCCCAGCGAAGCGGCCCGGCGGACTCAGCGCCAGCCGCATCTTGTGATACAGTCGGGCATCGGTCGGAAAGGCGATCGCCTTTTCCTGGACCGTCGTGTCGACGTTCACCTTCTGAAACTCTCGGGGCCTGACCGCTTTCATGGCCAGCGCGGTGTGGATCGTCGCCTCCAATAACTTCTCCAGCCGCTCGGCGCCGACCCGCTTCCGCCAGCGGCTCAAGCTCGAAGGATCGATCGGCAATTCGTGCTGCATGTAGCAGAGGCCGCAGAAGAACTGCCAGTACGGGTTCTCCACCCAACGGGCCACGACCGACTCGTCGCTCTCGTCAAAGGCGTGCTTCAGGTACAACAGGCCGACCATCAGCCGGGTGTTGACTCCCGGCCGGCCAAGCTCGTCGGCGTAGCAGGCGTCGATGGCCGCGTCGAACTCGGACCAGTCGATCCGCTCGGCCAGCACGACCAGCGGGTGCTCGGGGTTCAAGAGTTCGCTCAATCGGGCGCCAAACAATTCACACTGCGGAGGGCGGGCTTTGAATTGCATTTTTTGCCAGCTTTCGGGACCGTGGGAACCAAAACTTGGCAAATTTTAGCGCCATCGAATGCGTAATGCACCCGCTATTCTTAGCGATAAAAGAATTGTTCAGGGACGACTAATTATGTTTTCATGTCGCAGGATAGAAAACAACTAACGCGAACGATAGAGGCGGAAACGCTGCGAGCATCCGGTATAAGTGCGGTGTATTTTGGGCCATTTTGGAGCGATTTAGGATTTTGGGAGCAGGCTGCCTATCTCTTGCGATTCTGGCCTGCATGGGACACAACACTTCGCACACTTACCCCTGGAACAATCGTGGAAGCCAAGCAGCGCGGTAAACTAATGACCATGAACTAGCCGCCACTTTCCTCTCTCGTCCTTCCGAAACTCTCGCCGGTAATACCGCAGCCCGCTCTCGATGTTGTGGGCCACGATCCGAGGATCGTCCAACGCCCGACATCCTCGTCGCTGAACCTCAATTGTCAACTCCGCCAGCGTCATCGGCTTGCCTTCGCTCAGAATCTCGCGGGCTACCGTCGTAGCCTTCAGGTCGGCATTCTCGCCAGTAGCCTTACGTGGCCTGCCAGGACGCTTGTAGTTGAGCTTGCGCTGGAGTTTGCGTATCTCTTTGAGGGCGCTGGCATATTCCCGCTTGGCGGCCAGAATCGCAGCGTTGCGCTTGAGCAGCGCCTGCTGCCTGAGAAGATCAATCGCGTCCATGCACCGATGATGAATGGCTTTACATTGGCCGGGAAGTGGTCAAAATTGTGTCAGCGCAGTCGTAGGACAGTACCCGAAGCGTGACTCTCCGGAAATGACATAAACTGTTGCGAAATAAGAACAAAACGCCAAACCGCCCGCTCGCCGGCTCACCGAATTTTGCAATAAAAAATCGACTTCGCGAAGCGAGATTCAAAATTCAATGCACAAATCCTAGCCGATGGTCCGCCCTTTTTTCGTATTTCCCCGAAAACCGCGTTCTTCGGCCCAGCCCCAAAAAATGTGCTGAAAACACCGTTTCGCGCAGGGCGGTAAAAACCGAACCCCTTGCTATAATGGGGGTACGGAACAGACTCAGAGGTGCTGCGGTGAAATATCTTTTGCTTCTCATCACCGGGGTTCTAGTCATATCGCCCCCTGCCGCGCGGGCGGTGACCATCGATCTCGTACCTATCGGCGACCCCGGCAACTCGGGCGACATCGTCCCCGGCGTGGGCATCTTTGGGCGCGTTACTACTGCCTACCAGATCGGCGCGACCGAAATCACGAACGCGCAATACGTCGAGTTTCTTAACGCCAAGGCCGTGAACAATTCCTATGGGCTCTACAACGCCGCGATGGGAATGTTCGAAGGCGGAATAACTCAAACAGGCTTCGGAGGGTGGTTATACATACTCGGTGAGGTCGCCGGCGGTCGGCATGGGACCCGGCGGCACCGATTACACGTACGACGACAAGCCGGTGGTGTATGTGTCGTGGTACAACGCCATTCGATTCGCCAACTGGATGAACAACGGGCAAGGCTCGGGCGATACGGAAACCGGCGCCTATACACTGCTCGGTGGCACGGCGACTCCGTCGAATGCCGACAGTATTACGCGCAACACGGGCGCGACGTGGTTTCTGCCAAGCGAGAACGAATGGTATAAGGCGGCATACTACAACTCCGCGACCAGCTCGTACTTCGACTACCCGACCGGTTCCGACGCCACGCCGGACAACAACTTACCCACCGCCGATAGCGGAAACTCGGCAAATTTCCTGGCGGGCAGCGACACAACGACCGGCGACACATCGCATCCATTCACCACTGCCGGCGCGTACACAATGACCATGAGCCCCTATGGCACGTTCGATCAGGGAGGGAACGTGTACGAATGGAATGAAGCACTCGTTAGCACTGGTAAGCGTGGCCGGCGAGGAGGCGCTTGGGACACGACCGATTCGTCGCTGTTGAGCGCAACCAGGGACAGCCTATCCGCGGCCCTGGGAAACTTCGACACCGGCTTTCGCTTGGCAAGGACTATCGCACCGCCCGGCGTGCCGGGCGATTACAACGGAAACGGCGTTGTGGACGTGGCGGACTATGTTCTTTGGCGAAACGGCGGCCCGCTTGCAAATGAAGTCAACACGCTTGGCGTTGTGGACGCATCCGATTACACGGCATGGCGGGAAAGATTCGGCAATACGAGCGGAGCGGGATCGGGAAGTGCATTGCAAAGTTCGGTCGTTCCCGAGCCGAACACGTGGATGCTCCTCGCCGCAGTGGTTGCGATCCTGGTCACGTTCACTCGCTGTCGTTCGCTATTGACCCATGCCAGTGGGCGCTGAGAGATTTGCCGCAATTCGTGCCGCAGCCGCTTCGCCGCTGGCGATGCACTGCGGAATGCCAACACCGCGATAGGCATTTCCGGCCAAAGCCAGCGTTGGATGGCGAGCCACCAGTTTTTCGATGTGAGTCACGCGTTCGAGATGCCCCACGTGATATTGAGGCATGGAACGCGGCCAGCGAACGATGTCGCGGACAATCGGAGTACCAGTGATTTGAAGAAGTTCGGACAGCTCCTCTATAGCAATGCGGATTAAATCATCATCAGGCAGTTTGAGCATCTCCGGTTGTAATGCGCCGCCAATGAAAGCGCGAATGAGGACATGCTGCTCCGGCGCGGCCGGGGAATTTTAAGCTCGCGAAGCTGCCTGCGATGATCCGGCGCCGTTCGGTCTCCGGCACAACGAAACCGAAGCCATCGAGCGCATGGCCAATTTGGCTGCGTGCGAAACCGAGGCTCACCACAGCGCAGCCGGCGTACTCGATTGCAGCGAGTACGGCGGCAAGTTCAACGTCGCATTGCTCCAAGATGTCCGCGGCCGCGTGGGCCGGAAGCGCAACGACGACCGCATCGAACTGGGAATTGGAATCGACAGCCGCCCCACCCGATTTGACAAGCCAGCGATTGTCTACCACTCGGATCGTGGAAACCCGCGTATGGAGGTGTATTCGAACATGCTTCAGCCGACTCGCGAGGGTGCTTACGAGGCTTGTCATCCCGTCCTTCGGCGCAATGAAAAGGCCGTACCGCGCACCACTGGCGGCGTTGGCTGCCTGGGTCGTGTCGTCGATGGAACAATTGTCTTGCCGCCCCGGATGTTTCCGCCGAAGCGTACCGCGGAGCAGGCTGCCGGACTTGCGCTCATACTCCAGGAACTGCGGCATGGTGGCCGCCATGCTGAGTTTTTCAGGATCTGCCGTATAGATCCCGGCAACTAACGGCTGGACGAGTTGTTCGAACGCCTCGCGCCCCAGCCGTCGCCGGGCAAACGCGGCAATGCTTTCGTCGCCGGCAGCACTGTCCTTTTTCTCGGCAGAAGAGAGTTGCCCGCGAGGAATTAGAGGCTCCATAAGGAGGCGCACCTTGCCTCGGAGACTGAGCACCGGCGAGGTTAGAAGCGGCCACAGCTTGCGCGGCGACATCAGGTAAAAACCTTCGGGAATCGGTATGAGCTTCCCGGATCGAACAACAAACGCCCGACGACGCGACTCATCCGTCGTTAGCAGATCGTCGGCCATTCCCAGTTCCCGGCACAGGTCAACGCCACTCGGCGGCTTGACGAGAAAATTGTCCGCCGAGCGCTCGATGAGAAAACCGCTGCGCTTCACTGTATCGAGCACACCGCCCAAGCGATTGGACGCTTCAAATAGGTCGATCTCCGCTTGCGGGAGCAATTCGCAGAGTCGATGGGCCGTCGCCAAACCGCTGATGCCGCCACCGATAATGGCGACGCGAAAGGGAACGGCGGAACGTGGAGGGGGAAAGGAAGACATTCGGTTGACTATTTGGTTTACCTTCCACCTTCCCCCTTCCGCACTCCACCTTGCCTCTTGTCTTACCAGATATGACGACTCGGGTTCCAGGGCCAATACGAACGCGGGTGCGCGCCGAATCGCCATTCGAGGGCGAACGTGAGCGTGAGATCGTGCTGCGCTGCGACGCCACTATTGCCGACTCCGATTTGATCGGCGAATTCCGCCCGAGCAGCTAACCAGCGACGCACGGGATATTTGATCCCCATACCCACCGGAAATGTCCACAGCGATTCATCGCGCCGATGGCCGCTGTCGGTTGGGAAATCGATGTCCATCTCGCCGATGCCGCAGCGCCAGTAGGGACGATACAGCGAGTCGCCCCATGGGTAGTACAGCAGGCTGGCAGTGTAAATCATCATGCGATCGCCGCGGTTCGCATCGCGGGCATGCTCGTTGATCAACTCCGGCGTGGCTCGCTGGATAGAAAGCTCGGTGCCCCAGTAGTAATCCCAGTCCCAGCCGCCGTAGATCCCGCCGTACATATCGATGTCGCGCGTGACATCGGGCTGCACGCGATCGGTGATCCACAGGGTGCCGAGATCGATGCCAAAGTAGTACGGCCGGTTCAGCCAACTCGTACCCACAAGCGGCACGCCCATGCCGGCATTGCGGCCATCGACCGACGCGTGTCGTAGCCCAAGCCATTTGAGACGAGAAAACAATGTTTCGGAAGGTGTGACCTGTTCCGGCTCAATGTTGGCTCCCGTAGCGTATTCGTCCAGAGACTCGGGCGGTTCGTACATCGGCTGCGTTTGTTCGATTGCCGGTGGCAATTCCTGCAACTGCGGCGGCAGATTCGCTGGCCCGAGCTCGGGTAGCGCAGCGGGCGGGACCATGGAACTATCGCCGTTGGCAGTGTGAACTGATTGGGTTGCATCGATCACGGAACTAGATTCACCAGCACTCAGCAGCTTGATTGTCGACAGAGACTTACTAGGCGGCGCGGCAGGGGCTGGGGCGCAAGCGAAACGACGGCGATCGCACTCGCCGAGAGCGCTATGTGGATGCGATTGCGCAGCAACTCGGTCACCTTCCCGCAACGGTGCGCGAGCGCGATAGATCCGAAAAAGACAGTAAGAAGAGGGCCGAATTATTCCGAGCCAAACGGCCGCTGTCAATCTAGGTTCCCGAGTCCAAGCGAGTAACTGCTTGCAATGCTAGAAAGCAAAAAGAATCGGCGCCACGTAAAGCGCAGCGCCAGCACATATTCCTACAGGATGGTCGTGCAATCCAACTATTGTCTGGCCACGCTACCGGGGGCAGCACCCGAACTGGCAGCACTTCCGGCTTCCGTCGCGGGCTTGGCAACCTTGGTGTCCTTCGCCGTTGGCTGCGACTCGCTCGGCAGAATGGTGGCGTAAGCAGTCAAGACCGCCTGAAACTTCTCACCAAGATCGGTAGCAATGTGGATGGGTTCTTTGATTTCGCCGGCGTCTTTCTTCGCATCGAACTTGATTTCGACGATGTGTCGTTCGCTCTTCTTGTCGTCCGTCTTGAATGCGAAGCACTTATTGTCGTCGCATTGGATCGAGAGGATTTTGAAGGGCGCCTTGCCGCGGACGAGAACTTTCTTGGACACCTCTTCGCCCTTGTTCACGCTGCCCAGCATCAACGATTCCGGCGCAACAGAAATCTGGGGCACGACACGGCCGCTGACGTAAATCGGAATACGAGGATTCTCTTGATCGTTCGTCACGAGCACCAACTGCTCGTTGAAGTATCCCGCCTCGGCTGAATCTTTAAGACGGACCAGCAAGTTATACGCGACACGTCCGGTATACCGCTGCGTTTGCGTCAGTTCGACTTCGAGCGCATCACTCGCACCGCGAACATCGCCGATTTTCCAGTCAGACCGACCGGCGTAAGTGACCTCGACCTTTTGCTCCGCTTTGCTGCCCTGGTCGACATCGTCGAATTTCACGGCACCGGGCGTGAACACCACATCGCCACGAATGTTGCCATCAACGCGGAGTTGTGTTTCACCATGCCGCCAGTTGCCGTTGTCGTTCCAACGAACTTCGACCGTGAGCGTGGCGCCGTGGACGCCGGTAAATGTGCGGGTATTGAAAGTCGCGGTCACATAGCCAACTTCACCTGTCTTCAGCACTTTTTTATCAATGGTTGGCGAGGTGCAACCGCAACTCGAACGGACGCTCAAAAGCTCGACGTCCTGCTTATAAATATTCTTGGCCTTGAATTTGTAAACCGTGTCGGCGCCGTGCGCGACGGTGCCGAAATCGTGCTTTGTCTCGCTGAACATTTTCGTAACCCATGCTTCGGCAAAGCACGAGTTGGCGATAAACATGATGGCCGCAGTGGTGGCAAAAATAATGTGTCGCATATGCATGGACCCGACCCCCCAGTATCGGACGGATAAGCCCGACGTCACTTACTCAACGCGATTACGTCGCGGCTAATCGCGCGACTTAAATAACCCCATCGGCTCAATTATAGGACCTAAATGCGAACGTTTGCGAGCGCAAGTTGCAAAGAATGTCCTCGATAAGGCCGACATCCTTCGACCTAGCCGTCTCTTCGACGGCGGCTCCATTCAAGAGAATCGACTGGATAGAATGTACTGGCAATCGGACGGCAAACACTCGTTGAAAAGCGGCCGTACCCGCACCGTTTCCGAAAGTTGGAGTTCCGTCGGACAGTTAGCCAGTTTCAACCCACAACGTCATAATTGATACAACCCTCAAGTTTACGTTCAGTCGATGAGGATGTGATGAGCATGCTTAGGCCTCGGCCTTGCGCGTTGTTCGGCCCGCACCAACGCAATGTTCTTTTGTGGTGCGCCGCGATTACGGTTCTGGGAGGGAATTTTAAGACAGTTTGCTTGTCGCGATGCGCTCAGGCTCAGTCTCCTGCGCCCGCTGCCAACACTAGCGCCGGAGAGAATCCTTACTTGCAACGCATTCCAGCGCCGGGGCTCGATGGCGGTAAATGGGTCAACGTGGCGAAGCCGCTGTCGCTCGCGAAAATGCGGGGCCGTTTTGTCTTGCTCGACTTTTGGACGTACTGCTGCATTAACTGCATGCATGTGTTGCCAGAACTCAAAAAGTTGGAGCACGCCTTTCCGAACGAGCTGGTCATCGTGGGCATCCATTCGGCAAAATTCGCGGGAGAACATGTTACGGACAATATCCGCGAGGCCGCACTGCGCTACGAGATTGAGCATCCGATTGTAAATGACTCAAAAATGGCAATTTGGAATCGTTATGGTGCGCGAAGTTGGCCGACGCTGGTGCTCATCGACCCTGCGGGTGACGTGGTTTGGGCCGCCAGTGGCGAACTTACTTTCGAAGAAATGAAGGAGGTGATCGACCGAGGCCTACCATATTACAAGTCGCACGGCTTGTTGAAGCCGGCACCGCGACCCACGTTAATAAGCGAGAGCCGGCGACTTGAGACGGCGGCGCTAAAATTTCCCGGCAAGGTGCTAGCCGATGAAACCAATAATCGACTCTTCATCGCGGATAGCAATCACAACCGGATCGTCATCGCGACGCTGGATGGAAAACTGCTACAGATCGTCGGGAGTGGCGCGATTGGCCGTGCGGATGGCACCATCGATAAGTGCAGCTTCAACCATCCGCAAGGGATGGCGCTGGCCAACAGTGTGCTCTTCGTCTCCGACACTGAGAATCACTTGTTGCGCAAAGTCGATCTGTCTGCAAAGCGCGTGACGACGATCGCCGGAACTGGAAAGAAAGGCAGCGCGTGGGCTGATCTACTAGGCGATAAAGGTGGCAAACGTTCGCTCAGCGGCGCGACGGGGCAATTGAAGCCATTGTCCACGTCGCTTTCCAGTCCTTGGGCGCTGTGGCATCAAGGCAACGACCTCTATATCGCGATGGCCGGGATGCATCAGATCTGGAAAATGCCGCTCGATGAGAGTAGCATCGGACCGTACGCCGGCAATGGGCGTGAAAATAATGTGAACGGGCCCCTGCTGCCAAGGATTCCCTACGACCAGAACTTCGCGTCTTTCGCGCAGCCGAGTGGGATAACCTCGGATGGCAAGCAGCTTTTCGTCGCCGACAGTGAAGGTAGCTCAATACGCTCAGTCCCCTTCGATTCAAACGGCACGACGCAAACGTTGGTTGGTCCGACCAATACGCTCTTCGATTTCGGCGATGCGGACGGCACGGGCTCGGACGTACGCCTGCAGCATCCATTAGGGGTGGCTTGGGAGGAAGGCAAGTTGTATGTCGCTGATACGTACAACAATAAGATCAAGGTAATCGACGCCGAACGGCGAACATGCCGTACGGTGGCGGGAACAGACCGTGCCGGGAATGTTGACGCTGAAAAAGGCTCGGATGCCTCGTTAAACGAGCCGGCGGGCATCTCGACAGCAAATGGCCGGTTGTACGTGGCAGATACGAACAATCATGCGATTCGTGTGGTGGAGTTAGCGGCGCCGAATCGAGTGACGACACTGAAAATTGAAGGCTTGGCAGTCGCCGACCGAGAAAGCATCGGCTCAGAATAAGTAATTTGCTATAGCACAAATTGTGAGGGTCATTGGCAGTCGGTTCGGCCTAGCAGTCGATGTTACCCGCATTTGTGACGGGCCCCCTCGCCTCGGCGGACGGCGACATTTAGAATTCGCACATGGCCGAATATGACACGGTAGCCATTGTCGGCGTCGGACTGATTGGGGGCTCGATTGGTCTGGCGCTTCGCGAGCGGAGGCTCGCGCAGACGGTCATCGGTATCGGTCGGAGGCAGCAGCGTCTCGACGTAGCGCGTAAGGTTGGCGCGATCGATCATGGAGTGACAAACCTTGCCAGTGGCGTTTCGCAGGCGCAACTTATCATCGTAGCAACGCCGGTGGATACGATTGCAGAGCGAGTGGTTCAAGCATCGGCGGCGTGCCCGCCGGCGTCGTTAATCACCGATGCGGGAAGCACCAAGGAGTCGATTGTTGCAGCCGTTGATGCGGGATTGGCGGCGCGGCGGAGTGGGCCGCGGTACGTTGGCAGCCACCCACTCGCAGGAGACCATCGATCCGGACCTGAACATGCGCGGGCGGATTTGTTTGAAGGCCGCATCGTTGTGATTACGCCGACAGAGCACACGCGACCGGCCGCGGTGACTGAGGTCAACGGGTTTTGGCAAAGCCTGGGCGCGAAAGTTCATCGTATGACGCCAGCGGACCATGACGCGGCGTTGGCAATAACAAGCCATCTGCCGCACCTTGCCGCAGTGGCGTTGGCCGCCGCTACACCAACCGACCTACTCCCGTATACGGCAAGTGGGTGGCGCGATACGACCCGCGTGGCCGGGGGTGATCCGGCGATGTGGCAAGCGATTTTTACCGCCAATCGCCAGCGTGTGTTGGATGCGCTCGAACTTTTGGGACAAACGACGAACTCGTTGCGCGAAAGCTTGGAGCAAGGCGACAATGAGAGCCTGATCTCGATTCTGGAGACGGCCGCAAAGAGAAAACGGGACCGCGATGCTCTGGGAGATTGACATTCATCCCGCGGAAGGTCAACCAGACCGCGCTGCCGAACGATTGGTGAGCACGGCCCGCGAGTTGGGTTTGGCGAAAGAACTAACCGCGGCTACCGCGCGTGGATTTCTGATTCAAGGTGAATCCTTGGAACGTGCTGCGGTCGAGAAGTTGGCGAACGATTTGCTGACGGATACTGTCGTGGAGCGGGCGGTGGTGGGGCGAGTCGGTGTTTGCGAAGACACGGAGACAGGAACACAGGGAGAGAAGGAGCATCAAGTCACTGTGCTGTTGAAACCGGGCGTTATGGGCCCGGTGGCTCAGAGCGCGCTAGCGGCTGCGGCTGACTTGGGGGTTTATCCCGATGCATTCGCAACGGTGCGGAAGTATTGGCTCACCGGTGCATCCCAGGAAGAAATTAAGTCGCTCGGCGAGCGACTATTGGCCAACGACGCGATCGAACACGTGTATTTCGGGCCCCTCGCTCTGGGGCGGTTGGAGTTGGGACAACTGTATCAGTTCGAACTTCGGACGACCGCCATACGCGATTTGGACGATGCCGGCCTGATGCAATTGAGCCGTGAGGGACAACTTTATTTGCAACTCGCGGAGATGCAAACAATTCGGCAACAATTCGGCGCTCTCGGCGCGAACCAACAGACGTGGAACTAGAAACAATTGCCCAAACTTGGAGCGAGCATTGCAGTCATAAGACGCTGGCCGGTCGGATTGCGTATCGCGACGAGACTGGTGAGCGTCATTTCAAGAACATGCTTAAGGAAACGATCTTTGCTGCGACGCAGAAAATTCGCGATCGACTTGGCGCGGACGATTGGTGCGTAAGTGTTTTCGAAGATAACGCCGGTGTCGTGCGGTTTGATGATGAGTTCAACGTGGCGTTTAAGGTGGAAACGCACAATCATCCCTCGGCGTTGGAGCCGTATGGAGGGGCAAACACTGGTGTCGGTGGTGTGATTCGCGACATCATGGGCACCGGGCTGGGTGCCAAGCCGATTTGCAGCACCGATGTGTTCTGCTTCGCGCCGCCGGATCATAGTAGGCACGCTCCGCGTGCCGTCGGCACGCGGAGCGTGCCTACTACATTGCCGCCGGGGGTGCTCGATCCACGGCGGGTGATGCGGGGCGTCGTTGAGGGCGTGCGCGACTACGGCAATCGCATGGGAATTCCGACAGTCAATGGAGCAGTCTATTTCGACGAGCGGTACCTGGGCAACCCGCTTGTGTATTGCGGAAACGTGGGACTGGTTCCGCGCGATAAGTCACATAAACAAGCCGAACCGGGGGATTTGATCGTGGCAGTGGGCGGCCGCACGGGGCGCGATGGGATTCACGGCGCGACCTTCTCGAGCGCGGAGCTAACCAGCCAGAGCGAGCATGTTTCCGGCGGCGCGGTGCAAATTGGAAATGCGATCGAAGAAAAGAAGGTGCTTGATGTGTTGCTCGAGGCACGCGACCGCGGGCTGTTCAATGCCGTGACGGATTGTGGCGCCGGCGGGTTTAGCAGCGCAGTGGGGGAAATGGGTGAGAAGATTGGCGCTGAAGTGCATCTGGATCGGGCGCCGCTGAAATATGAGGGACTCTCGTACACCGAGATTTGGATCTCCGAGGCTCAAGAGCGCATGGTGCTCGCGGTACCGGAACCGTCCTGGGCCGAACTGGATGAACTGTGTCGCTCGGAAGGGGTGGAGGCAACCGTGATTGGCCGTTTCGTGCCGAGCGGACGATTGCATCTTTACTATGGAGATAATTGCGTTGCCGATTTGGAAATGAAGTTCCTGCACAAGGGCCGGCCGCCGGTCGTTAGAACCGCGGTTTACAAGAGTCGAGAGCCAGAGGAACTGGGTGGATTTGCATCGCGGGATACGTTAAATGACGACCTGTTGAAGATCTTGGCATCGCCAAATGTTGCGAGCAAGGAATGGATCGTGCGGCAGTACGACCATGAGGTGCAAGGCGGCAGCGTGGTAAAACCATTGGTCGGGGTGGCGAATGATGGGCCGAGCGATGCGGCGGTGCTGCGGCCGGTGCTTAATTCGCGCCGGGGCATCGTAATCGCTTGCGGCATGAATCCGCGTTACGGCGATTTTGATCCCTATCACATGGCAGCGAGTGCGATTGATGAGGCCGTGCGGAATTGTGTAGCCGTGGGAGCCGACCCGTCACGAATCGCCATTCTTGACAATTTCTGCTGGGGCGATTGCGAGCGGCCGGAGACGCTGGGCGGCTTAGTTCGTGCCGCACTGGCCTGCCACGACGTTTCGATTGCGTTCGGCACTCCGTTTATTAGCGGCAAGGACAGTCTCAACAACGAATTCAGCTATCGCGATGCGAGCGGCGAGCGGCGTACGATTGTGATCCCACCGTCGTTGCTGATCAGTGCGATTGGCCAGGTAAACGACGTGTCGCGCTGTGTAACGATGGATTTTAAACAGGCGGCGAATCCCATTTATCTTATTGGTGAGACGCACGATGAGTTGGGTGGTTCTCATTTTGCTCTGGTGAACAATTTGCAAGGGGGACAAGTGCCGACGGTTGAGCCAGCCTCGGCACGAGTCACGTTTACGGCGCTGTATCGCGCGATCTCTGAAGGTTTGGTCCGCGCGTGTCACGATTTGAGCGAAGGGGGCCTGGCTGTCGCGGCTGCGGAGATGGCCTTCGCGGGTGAATTAGGCGCGCGAATGGACATCGCATCAATGCCAGCTAACGATCGTGCGCTGAGCAACGTGGCGCGGTTGTTTAGCGAATCGAATACGCGGTTTTTATGCGAAGTCGAAAAGGAGAAGGCAGCGGCATTTGAGGCCACCATGGACGGCGTCCCATTTGCGCGAATCGGCGAGGTGACAAGTGACACACGGTTGCGGATTAGTCATGCCGATTCAATGTTAATTGACTCGGATATCTTTGGGCTAAAGGAGACATGGCAGGCGACGTCGCGTTGGTGAGTGGGATAGACTCAACACCGTATCGCGGCTAGACGGTTTTTCAATGGCTCGACCACGTGTTTTGATATTGCGAGCGCCGGGGACTAACTGCGACGAAGAGACTGCGCACGCGTTTGAGTTGGCAGGCGGTTCCGCCGAACGATGGCATGTGAATCGAGTGCTTGAAGAACCAGTTCGCGTAGCTGAGTTTCAGGTACTTTGCATCCCCGGTGGTTTCAGCTATGGGGATGACATTGCGGCGGGCCGGATTTTGGGCAACCAGATTCAGCACCACTTAGCAAATACGCTTGCCAAGTTTCGGGAGGCCGGTAAGTTGATCATCGGCATTTGCAACGGCTTCCAAGTGTTGTTGAAAACGAACTTGCTGGCGCCGGCCGATGCTCGAGGCCCGACGGCGACGCTCACGCTAAATGACTCGGGGCGATTTGAAGTGCGCTGGGTGCGACTAGCTATCAAGCCGGGGAAGTGTGTTTTTTTGCGCGGCATTCGCGAAATGGAATTGCCGGTTGCGCATGGAGAGGGGAAATACGTGACGCGCGACGCGGACGTTTTCGCGCAAATGGAAGGTAATGGGCAGTTGGTGATCAGGTATGCGACGGAGCCGGGGGCGGGAACGCCCCGGCTCGCTGGAACCGATGCCGCCGTCCCCTACCCTGCCAATCCAAACGGAGCGATGGGGGATGTGGCGGGGATTTGCGATAAGACGGGTCGCGTTTTCGGCCTGATGCCGCATCCGGAGCGGTTTGTGGATTGGACGCAGCATCCGCGGTGGACGCGCGAGCCGGCTCGCGAAGTTGGCGACGGCCTGCGGGTATTTCAAAACGCGGTGCGCTACTTTACGTAGTCGATTTACGTCCACGAGGGGGATTGTAATTCTTGGGGCCGATCGGGCGCTGGCCATCAGTCGGCGAATCGTTGACCGCAAGGGTCCCGGCGAGCCGCCATGCGAGCCGACCGAGTAGCCGGGCAAACAGGATCAACGCCGCGACGAAAAGCGGTATCAACCAAACCGCTGCGCGCGAATCATGTGCCGCCACCGTCCACCATGCCCCGCCGCAAATCGCGATGAGAAGAGCGGATTCAAGATAGAAAAATGTCCATGAAAGCGGACACCGACCCAAACTCACAAGAACTCGCCCGGAAGCGATTCCGAATGGTGAATCGATATCGAGCTGCGACAGCAAGATGATTGGGAAGCAAATCCAGACGCCCGCCGCGATAGAAAGCCCCACAAGCCGAGGATCGGTGGCAATCGGCGGAATGTGACTGATCGCCCAGCCTGGCGTAGCGCTCACCGCGCCGGCAATCACAACGTAAGCGAAACTGCCGAACCAATCGAAAATGCTGGGCCAAGTTTGAATTTGGCGATTGCCCTCCGAACTCTCCATGATGATTTGGAGCATGAAGCTGGAGCAACCTGCACCGCAGATCATCGCCACGATGCAGCCTGCCACGAAAAAGCACATGCCAGCGATGGCGCCCATGCCGCCGGACATCGCCATTTCCAGCCCGGAGAGGAACAACCAACCCGCTGCGACGAGCCCGGTTGACAACCCAAGCCAAGCGGTCGGCACGCCGGCCGAAAACAAGAACGGAACGACGCCGGAGATTAGTGGCCAGCGTGGCATAATCGGTCGTCCGCGGGCATCGATTTCCATTGGCTTGCCTGTCCGACGCGACTTTTCCAATGCGCGGTTGTACTCCGTCTCTCGCTCTTGCTCGGCGAGCGTTAACCCGAGCGTGTGGGGAACGGCTGAGGGACGTACTCCGGGGGCGGCCGCCAAGTCCAACTTGGGCGTTTCGCGGTCCGAAGCCATTACCGAACGCTTTGCCACCGGCTTAGGCGTGGGAGGCACGATGTGCTTTGTGCCGCAATCGGGGCAGGCGATTTGCTGTCCGACTTGGTTTACAGTGGCGTACATCAGCGAGCCGCACTGACGGCACATCACGGCGATGTACTTCGGCTGAACGGCAATCAACTCGCTCGGCAGCGGCTGCTCGTCCGCATCCCACAGCTCGTACTGCTCGCCTTCCAGCGCAGCCGGCATGTTTTTTGGTTTGGGCTTCGGCGGCTCAGGAATAGCGGTGCCGGCGCCGCAATCGGGACATTTGACCTTCTTACCAACTTGGTCGGAACGACCGTACAACCGTGTGCCGCAAACGCGGCATTCGAAACCGACAAGCTGGGGAGCGCTCGCGGGCGGTTCAGCGGCTCTTGTCGCAGTCTTCGGTTTCGTTGCGCTCGCTTTGCTCGGCGCAGGAACGACAAACGCCTCGTTGCAGGCGTCGCAGCGAGCCCGCCGCCCAGCGAGCGACGCGTCGACGGCGAATCGTGCCCCGCAATGTGGACAGGAGATAATGTGACGAGATTCGGCGGAGGCCATCGAAGAGCCCTCGCATCCATGTTAGAACAGAGGCAATGTCAGTATACATCGGTTCGGCCATGCAGTGAAAACCAATGCTGCAAGCGGGCCGAACAAGCGTTGGCACGTGCCCGTGGAAATTGTTGGATTTGGCAATCAGCGAACTATGTGGCAAGGCATTTTGGGGCACGACGACATTGCTGAGCGGTTTCGCCGTACGCTTGCGGCCGGCCGGCTCGCGAGCACGTATTTGTTTGTGGGACCGCCGGGCATTGGCAAGCGGCGGTTTGCACTGGAATTAGCCCACGCACTCTTATGTACGGAGGCGGCCGAAGCCGACCTAAAACGGTGTGGACAGTGCGAATCGTGCCGCATGTTTGCGGCCGGCAATCATCCGGATTTGGAGATTGTCGGACTACCCGCGGATAAGTCGTCACTGCCGATTGAGCTATTCATTGGCGACCGGGAACATCGAAACCAAGATGGTCTGTGCCATCGGCTCGGATTAAGGCCGTTTTTCGGACGCCGTAGAGTAGCCATCGTGGATGACGCCGATCATCTCGGCATCGCCAGCGCCAATTGCTTACTTAAAACGCTTGAGGAACCACCGCCCAGTGCGCTGCTCATTCTCATTGGCACTAGCCCGAGCCGGCTATTGCCGACGATACGCTCGCGGTCACAGGTCGTACGTTTTCAACCACTAGCGCCCGACACCGTTGCGACCATTCTTACCGATAACGGAGCTGTCGCCGATCGCGAGCTGGCCCAGCGTGTAGCTGAGCTCAGTGAAGGCAGCGTCGAGCGAGCCATGCGATTGGCCGAGCCTGCATTGTGGGGGTTTCGCGACCAACTCTTCTCCGCGCCTCCAATCGCGCAGGATCGACAGCGTGCGGTTAGCGAGGGCCGTTCAATCGTTTGTCGATGAGGCGGGCAAGGAACCTTCTCAACGCCGCGAGCGGCTGCGAACGGTCGTCGGCTTCGCGATTGAGTTCTACCGAGCCGCTTTGCGGAACCCCGCAAATAATGAATCAGCGGCGATTTTATCTGCACTCGACGCCTGTCTATCCGCCCTGGAATACATCGACCGCAACGCGAATTTGGGGCTGGTCGTCCAAAATTGGTGCGAAAGCTTATCGGGAAAAGCGGATTCATTATCCGCTGGGCCACATCGTTTGGCTTCATCATTACATTGATTTTTGGGCCCGACCGAGGGGTGGTTTGGGAAGCGGTTTTCGATTGGAAAATTGGCGGTAGTCGACCGCCCTATGGGTGTGCTACAGTTGTCTATCCACCCGCCTTCCGCCGGTGCCAGAATTTCCTAAAATGGTCGGTTCCAACGATTTGCGGCGGGTGTGTGCGGACGGTCGTAGGAACCTCTCCGAGCTGCTAACATCTTTCGCACCGTTGGTCCTGCCATCATAGTTTTTCGTTTTTCGGAGGTCGGTCGCATCGTGAAGCGTTTTCTCGTTCAGGCCAGCGCCGCGGCGCTGCTCATTTTAGTCAGTGTATCGACCGCGGCGGCGAGCGAAGCGGAGCTTGTGCTTCCCGATGTCGGCCAAGTGTCATTTCACGGCGTGAGCGGTCGTGTGCTGCTGTTGTTGGGCTTGATCATCACGTTCGTTGGCGCCGGCTTCGGCCTGATGGCCGTCCTCAAACTTCGCAACTTGCCCGTACATCGCTCGATGCGCGAGGTTTCCGAATTGATTTACGAAACATGTAAGACATATCTCATCAGCCAAGGTAAATTTCTGTTGCTGCTGGAGTTATTCATCGGCGCAGTGATGGTGATCTATTTTGGTTGGCTGCGAGGTTACGCGGCCGACCGCGTAATTACGATCGTGGCCTTCAGCTTGGTTGGCATCGCGGGCAGTTACGGGGTTGCGTGGTTCGGCATTCGAATTAACACGTACGCGAATTCGCGAGCTGCATTCGCCAGCTTGGCTGGCAAGCCGTTTCCGGTATACGCGATTCCGTTGCAGGCGGGCATCAGCATTGGCACGCTTCTGATTAGTGTGGAACTTGCGATCATGCTCGCCATTTTGCTGTTCGTGCCGACCGACTATGCGGGCCCTTGCTTTATCGGTTTCGCGATTGGTGAATCGCTCGGCGCCGCAGCGTTGCGGATCGCCGGCGGTATTTTCACGAAGATCGCCGACATCGGCGCCGACTTGATGAAGATCGTCTTCAAGATCGAGGAAGATGATGCCCGCAATCCCGGCGTTATCGCAGACTGCACGGGCGATAACGCGGGCGACTCGGTCGGGCCGACGGCGGACGGTTTTGAAACTTATGGTGTCACCGGCGTCGCCCTGATCGTGTTCATCATGCTGGCAATTACGCCGCTTCAATTGCATCGATTGGACCCCAACGCCACGATGAAGACAGCATCCGCAGAGCTGCTTGCTAAGGCGCAAGCTGCGGCCGTACCTGATCAGGTGAAGTTGTTGGTATGGATCTTCGTGATGCGAGTGTTGATGATCGTTACAAGTATTTTGGCCTACGCCATCAACGACCGGGCCGCGAAAGCGAAATACGAACAAGCGGATCAGATGGATTACGAAAAACCGCTGACGTCGCTCGTGTGGCTCACCTCCATCATCTCGGTCGTGATGACGTACATCGCTTCGGTGCTGCTCATCCGTGACCTCGGCGATGGCAGCGTCTGGTGGAAACTGGCGACAATCATCACGTGCGGCACACTTGCCGGTGCAATCATTCCTGAGTTGGTGAAGATTTTCACTTCCACGAATTCGAGTCATGTCAAGGAAATCGTGGCGTCTTCGCGCGAAGGTGGCGCCTCGCTCAATATTCTTTCCGGGCTCACCGCCGGAAACTTCAGCGCGTTCTGGATGGGACTCGTGATTGTCGGATTGATGGGAGTTGCGTATGGTGTTGCCGTTTCGGGCGGCGTCGCGGGAGCAGGTTCATTAGATAAGTTGATGATCGCCCCATCGGTATTCGCCTTTGGTCTCGTCGCCTTTGGGTTTCTCGGCATGGGACCAGTGACCATAGCGGTCGATTCGTACGGCCCGGTGGCGGACAACGCCCAATCGATCTTTGAGCTTTCTACGATTGCCAGCCAGCCTAACGCCGCCCGCGAGATTAAAGACGAGTTCGGCTTCGATCCCGATTTCGAAAGGGGCAAGCATCTTCTGGAAGATAACGACGGCGCCGGCAACACGTTCAAAGCTACAGCGAAGCCGGTATTGATTGGTACGGCCGTCGTCGGCGCTACAACCTTGATCTTTTCGATCATCATGCTGCTGACCGATGGCCTGACCAACGAGGCAGCAAAGGTAAGCCTGTCCTTGCTCTACCCACCCTTCCTATTGGGGCTGATCACCGGTGGTGCAGTTATCTATTGGTTTACAGGGGCGTCGACACAAGCGGTCGTCACGGGCGCCTATCGGGCCGTCGAGTTCATCAAGGCCAACATTCGGCTCGACAGCGCTGCCAAAAGTGCTTCGATTGAAGACAGTAAACGCGTCGTCGCCATTTGTACAAAATATGCCCAACGTGGCATGTTCAACATATTCCTCGCGGTCTTCTTTATTACGCTCGCGTTCGCATGTTTGAACGAATACTACTTCATTGGCTATCTAATCTCGATCGCCATCTTCGGCTTGTATCAAGCCATCTTCATGGCCAATGCCGGCGGCGCTTGGGACAACGCCAAGAAGATTGTGGAAGTCAATCTCCGCGAAAAAGGTACGCCGCTGCACGACGCCACAGTGGTCGGGGATACAGTCGGGGATCCGTTTAAGGATACCTCTTCGGTGGCCCTCAACCCGATCATCAAGTTCACCACGCTGTTTGGACTTTTGGCCGTAGAGCTAGCGATCGAGATCAGCCCGGGCTGGCGCGTGTTCTGGGCTGCTGCGTTGTTCCTGGTAGCGCTTGTTTTCGTATGGCGATCCTTCTACAGAATGCGAATCGCGACGAAGTAGGTTCGCCTACTGTTCAAATCTTCCAAAACGAGTGCGCTCGCGTTGCTGAAACGGCTCTGGCCGTGGGTTCCACTTGCGGCATTCGGCGATCCCCCTAAAATGATAGGATTCCGCACGCCGGCTACAGTTTGCCGGCGACGTCGCCGGAGAGGTGGCTGAGTGGTCGAAAGCGCCGGTTTGCTAAAGCTAACGCGGCTTCTTCTAAAAGACCCCTAAATCGCTGGAAATGCCTTGTATTCCAGCAGGAACTCCAGTTCTCGGCATACTGCTGAGATGCCCTAAAATGCGCCGAAATGTGCCGCTCGCGGTAGTAAATACTACCGCTGTCGCAGACGGTTGTTTTGAGTCCGTAACTATCAGCCGCTCACTTGGCGCCACGCTTGAACCGCGGTCTCCGTGAAGAATGGAACCTGGGTACCGCTTTTACCGATGTAGGTTCGCGATAGAGCACCGTGATACTGCAGGAGCACCTTGCATAGACGGGTCAATAGCTCTGCGAACAGTCGTAACTCCCCGTCGCCCTGCCATTTCACACGGCCTCCACGCCGTGGCCGCAACCACGCCGCCAAAGCTCGGAGACCACGGACCCGCTGTGCGACTGCGTGCCGCCATATAGCGGCCGTACGCCGCGATGAACCTGGTCTTCGATAGTCAGTTTGTCGCCATACTAATGGCTTGAGCAATGTGGTTCTTCAAGTGTTTGAGTGGCCACTTCAGAGCCTATTTGCATTGGGCAGGGGCCAAGTAAGGTGTCCCTCCACCCCACCCCCTCCTCACCAAATCCCACCACCAAACCCCAGCTTGCACTTCCATCTAAATCCGATGCTCGTAGACCCAACAGCGACTTTGTCAGAGGGGGTAACCTACCTCCTTCTCTGCCCAAATGGGCTTCCAAACACCCACCTCATGTATGCTCATCTGCCTTCAAGTGACGCCAGAATAGCCGTTCCAAAACAGGCATCATGTGCCTGTTGGGTTCGAGCGCTTGGTAATGGCGACACGCACATTGGTCTCGCGGAAGGCGGCAGTAAGGGGGTGTGACAAACGGCGACGAATGGACGTGGCGCGGTGATGTTACCCTGTTTGCTCGGCCCGTCTTTCTTGCTCATCGCTGAGTCTTCTAGGGTGAACTTACCTCAGGCTATTCATGACAAGAAGCGGGCAGAATCTAAGTGGTTATGGTAGGGCTTTGGCGACCTGATAGTAGTCGTGGGCTACTATGTTACCTGTCCTCCGGAAAGACATTGTTCGCTCTTGGTAGGCACGTCAAGGGTGGCCATTGAAGGGTGGCTAGGTGGGCCCCGAAGGTATTTCAACACCTAGGTTACCCCCAAGCTACAACGTGCCGATTGGATGTCCGAGCCGATGTTCTCTCCCAGTAAACACAAAATGCCACTCTGTTGGAGCGGCGGTTCATACTGCATAAGGTCCTTCAGGTATCGCAATATCGGCAGGGTGTGGAGTGGGGATTTGGGTGCTGTAAGAGCGCGAATTGGTTTGGTGCTGGTAATCGAGGTGAGTCTCAGTATGGCACGCTGGTAGTCCGTCAATGGACAGCTTTTGTGTGTCGCTAACCGAAGCAGTTTTGGAACGGACAATCATGTGATTGGCGGGGCGGATGAAGGCCACAAGGTCGCCATCTTCTTGGGCAACTCAGCCGCTACGTCGAGCTGCAGCTCTGTTCGTCATTGGCAGCTATGGTCGCTATGCAATCGGACCAAGGAGTGTCACACCTTAAGCACTTGGGGACTTGACGTTCGACATCTCGGACGGTTCGACATGTGTGCGCAGCAATACGGCGCCTCACTCCGGAAGTGCGCCCAAAAACAGTGGATTGTTCACCGGACACGTCGCTGATGTACTGCTTCAATTTATCTGGCGGTTAGACCTCCCAATGCTTAAGTTCCTCGACGACGCGTAGTACGTCGTCGCGGCGTTTTTCGAACAGGCCGAAGAGCGCGATGATGAGCGAGCCGGTAATAATGCCGGCCACCCACCAGATCCATGTCCGTTGCTCGGCAGCGTGCCAAATGACTGTCATCGCGCTACGACCAGGAACGCAGTGCCGAGATAGAGAAAGGCTCGTACGCGAAGCACGATTCCGGTCAGCACACCGAGTAGTGCAAGTGCGGCCAACACGGCCGGCAGCCACGGGGCCTCGGCGACGCCGTTAATAAAAACGTCCGCGGTCGACGAGACGTAAATCACAATGGCAGACGCATAACGCAGGGCGGCCGATTGTTCTTGCGAAAGTCGCTCGCGATTGATGTAACCGGCCACGAAGTGCCGACAGAGCCGGCGGAATGAGCCAAAGTTGCGGATGCTGGGTCAGACTGAGACTCTCCTGCTGCGAGGAAATACCACAACGCACCGTTCGCCGCGATCGCTGCCGACATGCCGTAGAGGAATGAATTGCGCAACACGCTCAAGCCAGCGTAGAGCACACCAATCGAAAGCAGCAGTAGCGAATAATGGATCTGACTCGATATGATCCAGAATCCAAGCGCCGGCAGCAGCGGCAAGAGCGCACCGGTGGTCTCCAATGGCTCGGAAAGCACACGTTGCCGGCGGCGCTGAAAAACTTCGGCCAAACCGACGCCGACAAACGCAATTACGATCACGGTGATCGGCCAGAATCGCAGAAACCATCCTCGGAAGAGCCAGCTCATCGTAACGCGGATATGCAGGAACAAGAGCGCGGCAACGGCTTCGGCGGCATAGACATAGAGCGTGCGGCCGCGCTCGCTCAGGCCGAGTGGATCTCGGCCCGGCACAAGTGCCGCAACAAGTGCAGCGGCGGCTAGTCCGCCGAGGGCGAGCGAGACCGCCACCAGTGCGGGCAGCGAAATTGGTACAAGACCGTCGCGCGCGTACGCGGCGACCTCCATTCCCAGGACGACAAATACGAGTGCCGCGGCCAGCACGGTCAGCAATGGAACAAGACGCTGAGCGGCGCGGGTCCACTCGTTTTCGCGCTTCAAAAACTTCACTAGTCCGAACCCGTACGTGACGATAACCACGGCCAGCGCAACCACAGTGACAACGAGCCGGTGCAGCCACATCGCCGGGAAATTAGGAGGCAGCCAGGCCCAACTGAACGCCACGGCAAACAAAACTCCCCAGACAAGCGCCAGATACTGCAGCCGCGAGCGCACCACGCCATGGGCGAGCAAGCCAATTGCGAAGGCTTGCGCACCGACGGCGTATGCAGCGACGATCCGCTCTCCGAAGTTTGGCATCGTGATCTCGATCAACCACACGAGCAGTAGCACACCAACGCCAATCAGCAAGTTGGCAGCGACGAGCCAGTGTGGCCGACGAATTGCTCCGTCGCCATCGGCACACCCAGCCGCGCGGCAGTGTGCCTAAAGCGGTCGCGTACGCTCCAGAGTGCGCTCGTGGCCAATGAATACGCGGCCAGCGCATTGGCCAGTGCCCAATGAAACAACGGAGCGCACAAATTGAGTCCGTCGAGGTACAATCCGACCGCGATCAGACCCGCGCCGTACAAACACGCGGCCGCCCAGCGAACCTCCGGATCCCACAAGCAGGCCGTGGCCACAAACGCAGCGGCAACCCACGCAGCCCAAGCCAGGGTCCAACTCACGGAGAACGAACTGTCAAACAAATCAGCAACAAGCCCGGCGGCCGTCGTCAAAACCAGCACGACGACGATCGCCCAGGCGGCAAAGCGATGAAACGGGATACCGAGGCGCTTCGGTCGGGTGCTCGTTTCCAAATCAGGTTCGGAACTTGTAGGTTGTTGCGCGACGTCATGACGGCGTCAATCCACACGCTGATCACGGCAAGGATCGCCGCCGCCAACACGCTGACCCACAAGAATTCGAGGATGCCATCCAAGCCCACGAAGTAACTGAGTTTGGATCCCCAATCGAGCCACAAGATGCTCACCGCGGGCATGAATAACAAAGCTGCGAGCCACATTCCGCCGCGGCCACCCTCGCGATATGCGATCCAGATGTTGCGCGCGGAGGTGATCGTCAGCGCCGCAACCGTCCACCACGGAGCCCCGGATGCGTTTGCATACTCCCAGAACGCCAGGAACACACTGGCCGCTGCAAACAGCCGAACTGAAGGCGCTGACCAATATGCGGCAGCGGCAGCCTCGCCAGCTGAAACAACGAAGCGATTCGCAGCACGCGCTGCCGGCGGCAATAGACAGGCAGCGGCGCAGCAGCCGGCAAGCAATGTGTGGTAGGCGGCCCAACTACTGGTGTTCGATCGAGCGACTGTGAGCGTAATAAGTGAAAGGAATACGGCAACAATTAGTGCGACGGCAGCTTGGCTTAGCACATGACGCCCATTGAGCCACATGGCAGCGACGGTGGCGATGGCGACCGCAGTCCAACCGAGCACACCATCCGCGGAAATTGCCCACGTGGCGGGCTGGATTGCATAAGCAACGTTTATCACAGCGGGAATCAAAAACACGCCGCAGAGCGCGGCGGCTAATGCTACCTGAGTGGTAAGTACGCCGGCCATTGAGCACCGAGTGAACGAAGCTTTGACGTTCGCTCTGCAAAACTCAGTGCCCCCAGCCAAACGACTGCCACCACGCCGGCCACGATGGCGTTCACCTGTGCGACCACGATCCAAGCGCTGGCATCCAGCCGCCGCCGCCACGTGCCAAACGCCGCAAAACGACGAATGTGGCAACAAAGTTGAATAAAAGGCCAGCCGCAAATGCAAAAGCGCTCGAACGATCGCGAATTGCATAACCAATCAGGGTTAGCGCAATAACAACAAGTGGCACACCGTACGACGCCTCGTAGCCGATCCGTGCGAACCAACTGCTGGGGTCCGGACCGACAAGCGGCGCAGCACCAATGCTTTCGCGACCGCGAACGTCGTCAGAATTGCGAGCGGCGCACACGCCAGAAGAAGAAGCAGATTTCGTGCGTACTGGACCCACGGCAAGGCAGCGAAGGCATTTACTCCGTTAGATCTTGGCTTTGGACCAGCCGTTACAAAAATGGCGAATAAGCCAGGGACACCTGCCACAAACGCCCAAGCGATGACCCAAGGCCACAATGCTTGAGTGTCCGGAGGCATGGATTTACCAAGCAACGTGACCCGGCCAACATACGCGACCATTGCGACGTACACCCCGACAGCAAAAGCCACCAGCAGATCGCGGAGGGATAACGCATTACCAGGCACGAGCCGAAATGTTGCAACAGGCGATGCCAATTCAGCTTCAGAAGCGCCATCGGCGGAAGCAGAGAAACGTCGGTGTTGGGTCGCCCAAATAAGAACCGACACGAACGCGAAGAATCCGGCCGTGAGCCAACGAAGCGCCGACCCGACGGCAACCTGGTGTTCCCAGAATGCAGCGAGCAACGGACAAATTGCAAATGCCGCAACGACCAAACCGATAACGCGCAAGTGACTCTTTTTGTTCCGGTACAGGGAGGCTGCCAGCGTTGCGCCCACTGCCGCCAGTAGCAGCCATGCGCCGAAATCCGCGGCGTGAGCATGCGGGATATTGGCAAGCTCAAAACGCTCGATCGGTGGAACGACGCGATCGCCCACAACTTCTGTCGGTGACCATTCTTGTGCGGCGCCCGGAGCGGCGGCATAAATCGCAATGAGCGATGCAAGTGCCACGAGACCGACCGCGACGACGCGATCGACCGTTGGCCAGGGCGGATTGATGATTTTCGCAACGGCCGTTAGCCAATTGGGCGGCGGTGCCGCGACGACCCGATCATCGCTTTCGAGTGTCACGCGCGCAACGATCCAACGCAGCGCACCATACAACATACAATAGGCGGCTAGCGCGATACCCTGCGCTTCGAGAAGCCAAGGATCCAGCCAAGGGTGCTGGGCAGCCGCGTACCATTCGCGCAGCTCGGTGGCGGCCGTCACACCGCACACGATCGCCGAGATGATTGAGATTTGCGCGGCAGTGAACAGAACGGCCGAAGCCGAAAGAATGGCCAGCAGCACCCACGCCCCGGAGAGCCAGGCAAGATTCAAGGCGGACGTGCTGGCCGAAGTGCCGCGAATTGTGGTGATAATCCATATCGCCGCCGCAAGCGACGTAACTTGTCCTGTAAAAACGAACGTACGTACGACCTCTAATCGGCGCGCGGCACTAAGGGCAGACGAGAGACGTCGTCTCGCCTGAATAGTGAGTACGGCACAGCCAAGTGCGACGAGCGTCGCATGTGACAACAATGCGACAATCCCAGGATGCTCCAACTGCCAGACCGGATTGAATCGATAGACAATGCCTTGCACCAACGACGCAAACAGGAGCGCGGACCCGGCACGGCCGGCATCGGGTCTTTCAAACGCAACTGCGACGGCCAACGCGCCCAGCGCGAAGATTGCGATCGTCCAGGTTGCCCCCGCGGGATCGCTTGAACGCCCGAAGCCGAACCACACGACAAGCGCCAGACTTACGGCCGCTGTCGCCGAGCTCGCGATCCCCACCATGAGGCCGTCGCCATGACGGCCAAGGCGACGCAACCACCACGCCAATGCGCCGAATACCGCCACGAGCGGAACAAGCACGTTCCCACTCGTGGCCGATAACAGCGCGTCCTTGATGGGTGTCGAGTCGGCGAGCGTCCAACCTATGCTACCCCATAATAGGTGGAAACCGATCAGCCAGGCGAAGGCGGTTGCGGCGGCCGCAGGCAGATGCGCGGCCGGTATGCCGAACCCGACGGCGACACTGATCATTGCGGCGCCGAGCACGAGTGCCGTTGGCAGCAACATCACCGGATCGGGCCAGGCCAATACGACTCCCGCCAGCATGATGAGCGCGCCGAGCGACCCAACACCGATCCCAACGGTTTGCAAACCTGAGAGCGCACGGTCAGTTATTCTGCGCCAGAACAATAGCCCGACCAAAAGAGCCGGCAGGCCGCACAACAACATGAGCGGCGACAGCCAGTGCAGCGTTGCATCGACGGCCCCGACGTTGTGCAGCAGAAGCGCCAATGGCATCACCGACGCGACGCTCACCAGCCCGATAAACTTCAGCACACGGTGGGCGTCAACTTCCGTTACGGACTCCGCCGCTGTCCATCGCCGATAGAGTGCGTACGCCGTCGTCAGCAAATAGCTTGCGATCGGTACCGCAGCCAAGGCATAAAGAATGGCGAGCGGCGTGCCTGTGCCTGCAAACCGACGGACAAGTAGCTGCATCAAACAAGGAAGCATGGCGCCGGCAGCGAGCCAAACGGCATCGCTAGGCACGAGGATGCGTCCGGCGACAAACACGAGGAGCGCAAAGACAACGAGTGAGACCGCTTCTCCGCTCAGCGAAAGCAAGTCGGTCGGCGGCGAGGTTTGAGTAAACGCCGCGATCGCCAGAAAATTCAGTGGGACCAAAAGCGTGGCGATCACCAGCAAGCCATGGCTCGTCGTGTGTATTTTCCAGCGACGATCGGTGTACAAGCCCACGCCGAACAAGGCTGCCGTCACACCATTGAACAACACGAATTTCAACAAGGGCTGAGCCGCGATCTGCGACCAAAAACTAATCACCAGCGCGATCGAGCAACCCACAATCAGCAAACCACCTACCAGTTCGCCCCAGCGGATGTTCTTCTCTTCCATGAAAGCGGCGAATAGCCGCGACAGGGCCTCGCGTTTCTTCGGCGGCGGAACCGCTTCCGCCGGTTCTGTCACTCTCTCCAATGCGGCCGCATCACGGCTGACTGCATACGCGCGCGCCCGTTCCTGAAGCGTCACGGGCGCAGAGTGGGCAGGCGGCGCCGGCATCGCTTCATTTGCCACTGGCTCCAACGGCAGTGGGGCTGTCTCGACTGCCGCTGGTGGAACTGAGGGCACCGTTTCTGGTGCGACGGCTGGCCGTGTGGTGAGCAACGCTTTTTCATCAAGTCGCCGCTCCTGGTCATCAACCGCGGCCACAAGCCGCACGCGAACTTCATCGTCGATCACCCCTTGCCGAAGCAACTCGTCGAATTGTCGGCGCATCGCCAGCAACGTCCCTCGTTCATCCGTATGCGGGACCGCCGTGTTCGCCCAGCCGCAGACCGAGCAGTTGCGCTGATAGAGTGGCAGCGTCGCGCCGCATTTGTGACAAGCGCGTTTCGGCCGGGTTTGGGCGTCGACTGAACCTGATAACGACGATCTCCGGCCGCTACCGAATAGATAGGACAGCAACACCCAGATGCCGTGGCCAACCAATGTCACGACGCCGAGCACGATGCCCAGCACTAAGAGTAGTATAGGAATTTCGTCCAATTGATCGGCCTTTTGCGCAACTCCGACAAAGAATGCCAATTGACATTATAATCCCTCTGTTTATCGCGCTGTTTTTAGCTGGGTTTGCCGGCGCTTATCCGCTTAAGTCGCCAGCACAGCAAGTTTTCTGATGCCAAAGTCCCCAAACTTATGTCGCAAATCATAGTGCCGCGTAACTCGAAGCGGTATGTCGGCGCCGAACGCTTTCCGTCAAACGTAGTATCTGATACGGTCCCTACGCGGCCTACGAGCGTTGGAATGAATGGTTTTTGCCCATCTGCACAATGAGGGCGTGGCATGCGTCACCAAGGCAGATGGCCCAAATGCGTAAAGACACATCGACCTGGGCATCGAGCTCGTCAGGTCGCCAAAGTCCGATAAATGGGAGGTACATGCGCTCACAAATCCAAAAATGCCTCCGCGAAATTGCGCGGTGTTATTCGTTTCGAAATTCTCTTTTGAACGACATTGTGGGGTGGCAGGAAAGCTGCCTATCGCCCGTTTATTTGGAACTCGGCCTTGCCCTTCCCACCCAACAACACCCCTAACCTCACCCCACCAACTATCACCCTTAGCCGAGCCTCACGCCCGGCTTCCCGCATATACTCTGTCGGCAAATCCATCGGCGGCAACTTCTCTCCCTTAGGAGTATTCCTGACGGCATTGAGTATTGATTCCGAATACACAAACGATTCACATAGGGCATGGCTCTCTTGTGCCCACTTCTGGGGATCCATTTCTTTGGCGGCTGAATCCCATACCTGGCCATACTGCGTTCGATTCGTTAGCTCGGCTACTTCCTTCTCCACATTCCGCATGTAGTACTGCCGGCCCAAGATATTATCCCACAGGGCATGGAGGTTTCTGCCATGGACTAGGTGGATGTCGTTGCCGCCACGGTCACCATTCGGAAATCGATCGGTGGAAAAGTGAGCCGTTGAATGTAATGGCTGATGGCGAAGACTCCTTACATCTTAGAAACTTCCTTCACCGATCGAGCGATATCACGTAATCAATAAGCCTCTTGAATTGGAGGCAAAGCCGGTGTCAATCTCCCCCTACTTGGCGGGTCAATCAGAACGGCGTAGACTAGCAGCGTCCGGTGCCGACACATCGCGCCAAAGGGGCTGCTAAATGCACGTGGACTTGTCCTTCTCGTTGACTGGCACTGAGTCGATAGCGGCGGATCACGGCTACGCGCTATACGGCGCGATTTCACACCTGTTGCCCTCCGCTCATCAGGAGAATGGTATTGGTGTTCATCCAATTCGTGGGCGGCAGGTCGGAAATCGCCAACTCATGCTCATGCCGTGGAGCGTGCTGACCATCCGCGTAAGTGACGATCAAATCGCCGCGATGCTACCGCTCGCAGGAAAAGCGATCCGGTTAGGAGCTGTGGGCGTAAGGATCGGCGTGCCTACGGTACGTGCACTTGTGCCGGCCACCGCACTGCGAAGCCGTTTGGTCGTAATCAAGGTCGCAAACATTCAACCACAATCGGTCACGGCAGAGCAATTCGCTGCTGCCGTCCGTCGCCAGCTTGATGAAATCGCTGTCTCAGCCGAACCTGTCATTGCAGTTGGCAAACGCCGCACGCTTCGGGTCAAACAGCGTGAACTTGTTGGATACGAAGTCGTTGTCGAAGGTCTTACGGCTGCGGAATCAATCTCAATTCAGGAACACGGCTTGGGCGGGAAGCGGCACATGGGGTGTGGGGTTTTTGCGCCGTTGAAGTGAATAAGAAGATGTCTTTCTTGCTTGCGAAGAGTCTGATTGCTGACGGAGAACCGGTTACGATTTCGAAGCATACGAAAGATGTCTGTGATGCGGCGCTAGTCTTATTTGGCGACATGGAAAGACCTTCACGGCTTGGAGAATGTTGGCTTCGCTTCTTTCGTCTTGATCCAGATCTCTATTATCTTCCCTTCGCTCGGATTCTGCTGGCGGCTTGTCTTTTCCATGACTGGGGAAAGGCGAACCAAGGAATGCAGGACGTGTTGACGAAGAGTAGCAGCGTACAAATCTTCCGCCACGAACATCTGAGCGTGCTGATGCTCGCATGGGAAGGTGTAGATTGTTGGGTTAGGCAGCGGACGGATATTGACTGGGACATCGTTTTGGCTGCTGTCGGGTCACACCACCTCAAGTTCAGTGACGCCGAGTTCGCTGCTGAAGTACCCGACACGGCAACGCAATTACTGACTGAACATGACGATTTTCGAAGGCAGTTGCTGCCGATGATTTCGCAACTACTGAAGCTCAGTGGATCACCACAATTTCCGAACCAACGCTTTTGGGGGTTTGCCAACGACGTAGCCACATTCAATCCGTCAGAGTTGCGAGAACGCATCAAATTCGAGCGACTGCGACAGTTAACTATCGCTGGGTATGACATCGGACATCCCAGATCCCGGATGTTGAGGGCAGTTCGCTCTGCGCTCGTCGCAGCGGACGCGGCCGGGTCTGGATTGCGCCGAACCGGGCAATCCGTGATTGGCTGGGTACGCGACCAGTTCATCGAGACCGAACTCTGCAATGGCCCTTTAGTAGATCGCATCATCCAAGACCGAATTGACGACTTGAACAGGCGCGGCAAATGGAAGAACTGGAACGAATTCCAAACGGCCTGCGATACGTTGCCATCCCGTTCGCTCTTGGTTGCACCGTGTGGATCGGGCAAGACGCTGGCGGCCTGGCGATGGATTGCAGCTCAGGTGAAGAAGCGACCCGTGAAACGGGTACTATTCCTATACCCGACCCGTGCGACCGCTACCGAAGGGTTTAAGGATTACGTCTCGTGGGCGCCGGAAGCCGACGCCGCCTTGATGCACGGCGCCGCCGACTACGACCTCGACGAGATGTTCGCCGTGGAAGATCCCCGTAGCGGGAAAATCTTTAACGACGCCGACCCACGACTGTTCGCTTTGCGACATTGGCCGAACCGAGTGTTTTCGGCGACCGTCGATCAGTTCTTCGCATTCATGAGTTATGGCTATGGACCGATGTGTCTTTTGCCGGTGCTGGCGGACAGCGTGATCGTGGTCGACGAAGTACATAGCTTTGATCGGGCGATGTTTTCGGCTCTGTTGGGGTTCCTGGAGGCGTTCGACGTGCCGGTGTTGTGTATGACCGCGACGCTCCAAACGGGTCGAAAGGAGCAACTGAAACCGCTTATGGAGCAGGTGTACGAAGACCGACCAGGCGAGTTGGCTCAGATTGCCAACGCGGGACGGTATAAAATTGCTCGCATCGACGAAGCGGCTGGTGAGCAGAAGGTGCGCGATGCAGTCGCGGCCGGCAAGCGAGTGCTTTGGGTCGTGAATCAGGTCAGCCGGGCGCAGTCGATCGCGTTGAAGCTGTCGAACATTGGCGTGCCACTCATATGCTATCACAGCAGGTTCAAGCTAGCTGATCGCGTGAACCGGCACCGCGAGACGTTAAACACCATCATAGCCGGGCAACCCGCAGCCGTGGTGATTAGCACACAGGTATGCGAAATGAGTTTGGACATCGATGCAGATGTACTGATCACCGAGGAGTGCCCGATCTCATCGCTGATTCAACGCATGGGGCGCTGCCGCCGTGGGCGGAACGAACTGGCGATGAAAGGTCCGGGCGAGGTGTTCATCTACCAACCGGCCGAGGAATGGGTGTATTCAAAAGACGATCTTGCTGAGTTGCAGGATTTCCTGGCGTTCCTACAGGCCAAACCTGCCGTGAGTCAGACGGACCTCGAACAAGGTTTAGAAAAATACGGCCGAAAGACCGCCGAGGCACCGAAGTTGAATTCGTTCTTGTCGAGCGGTGCCTACGCATTCGGCGGGGAAGACTCATTCCGCGACATTGAAGCGTTCAACATTCCTGCGGTGCTGAGCAGCGATGTGGCAAAGTATCTGTCGGCGAACAAGGATATACAGCCAGGCTTCATCGTGCCCGTGCCGCGAAAATTGAAACCAGCAGAAGACCCACGACTGCCACGGTATCTGCGCGTCGCCGATGAGCGAAACTATGACCCGACGACCGGCTTTTGGGATAAGCCACTCCGTTGAGGAAATCCTTGTGGCAAAAACTAAAACACGGCCGAAACCGAAGACGAAGACGAAAGAGCCGACCGAGGTGGTCGTGAAGTACGACCTGTACGACCTGCCGACCGCGTTCCACAAAGCGGGGCTGGCTGGCTTGGTGATGCTCATCGAATCCCTGAAGGCTCGGCGAGAAATCACAACTGATGAGGCAACGTACAGGCTGTCCGCAACGACGGCAGAGATCACGTTTACAGAGGCGATGGTTCAAACACTAATGGATGACCTGTATGACGCTCGTAAAGTCGAAAGGGCAGTGAAGTCCAAATGGTCCCAAGCTAAAGTTGCTCGTCCGCCAACTAACGCAGAAAAGGAAGCTGGAACACCATTTGTTTACCGCTTGGTGGAACCAACTGGACAATTCCTTTGCGATCACTATCCAGACATGCCGGACGACAAGAGTTGGCAAAAGCTCTGGCGGGACATGTTGTGGAATATCCCACGGGGTCGACCAACTACCCGTGAGCCTTATAACCAGCGCACCGAGCGTCAGGCATGTAAAGAAGGTCCAAACGCTTGGAACGAACTGGTAAAGGTGCAAAGAGCCCGGACCTGCAATAGCTTTCACACAGCAGAGATTTCCAGCTCATTGCTCCCAGCGCGCAAGCCTCAAATGCTGAAGGCGTGCCGTTTAAGGGTCGGGCTGAACAGAACCTACTGCTGCAATTTTGGCCGTTGGCTGTGTTATTGTTTGTGCCGCATCAAATCGAACAGGATGGGGCAACGGAGTTGCCTTCATCTTCATTCACGATTGCAGTACCCGAAGTATCAAAACTCAACGAATTCATACGTGACTACCCGAGTCTTCTTGCCGGCTTGTCGAATAACGTGCGTGGTTACCGGCCAGCTCAGGCAGTGATCGACCTGCCATCGGAAGGCGCGGCTCGCTTTTCTGAATCATCTTGCCGTAATCATAGGCCTTCAAATCCAGTCGAGAGACGCCCAATTTGGCGCATTGCGGTTTTCCATCAGTAGTGTGGATTATCTACACTTGGTCAGGAAAGATAAAAACGTCAAGACGATGGCTTCTGGTCGCATATCGCCGAACCCGAGACTAATTGCTGGCTATCGCGCGATAGTAAATCCAAAGCCGAACATCGAACCAGTTTTTCGCAATTCATTGTTCCGCCGATGTTTACTTCTACGCGCTGCTCAACGATGAGCTATGGTACAGATCATTTAATCCCACGCTGACCACGTTTGACGATGAAGTGTTCATTCGCCAACTACGCCGCAAAGATGAAACCGAGCAGAAGGGGCCGCCACAGTTCGCCAATGACGCGTCAAATAAATTCCAGCATGAAAACAAGCTATTTGCCGATTCCCTGGAAAGGAGCAAATCTATGCCCGAAACCGAACGGCCGAAAACACCGCTTTCGGTCATCATCAACCGCGTGGTGCGGAGCTATCTGCTCGCCCGTACGACAGAGAAGACCGGGATCCAGCTCGACCACTTTAACACAAACGAGAAGACCGACTGGTCAAAGGTGCCGGGTGAATTCAACGATGCCAAGCAGAAACTCGCGCAGTCACTTTTCCTTGAATTCCGCTCCCGCAAGGAGCAGGCCTTTGTAGACCACTTTGCGGCCACATTCTTTAGCGTCACTCAGCGTTTTGGCGAAGCCGACCGACTCGTATTGGCGGAGGTGCTCGTAAGCACCGATCACCGCAACGACCTCAAAACGCTGACACTGCTGTCTCTTTCAGCCAACTCCTAAGCTCACTGGAGAACTCGCCCATGAACCTCTTCGCCACTGTGCTCACTTACCCGGCCCCCTCCGCCAACTATCGTGGCGAGTCGGAATTGAACCGCTCCGTCATTCAGAAAATCACCGACGGTAGGTTCGACTACCCGATTATCTCCCCCGAAGCGATGCGAAACGCTATGCGGGAAATCCTGGCCACCAAATACAAGTTGCCATGCAATCGCGAGCGGCTGAATGATGAAGATCAACTCGCCGTTCGGTTCGCCGACTACCCGGATCCGGACAAATATGCTGACGACTTTCTGTTCGGCTATCTGGTTGCCGCCAGTGGCAAGGACCGCGAAAAGATTCGCAAGGAAATCGCCGAGAAGCGGAGCAAGAAAGGGACGGAGGCGTTTACATTCAAGCGGGACTCGGTACTCCGCATGAACTTGGCAAAGGCGCTGGAGCCCTACCGCTACAATTCCGTATTCACGCAATCTCCATTGTCCGTAAAGGACAGTGCATACAAAAACTCAGACACCTCGGCGTTGCTACACCGCGAGACTGCACACACCGCATTCCAGTACCCGTTCGCCTTGAACGGCGAGGACTGTAAAGCGAAACCGGACTGGGTGAGGGCCCTGCTGAAGACAATCGGTGAACTGTCGGACGTGGCAGGTAATCACGCCCGTAGTTACTACGAGATGGCTCCGGCCAGCATCATCGCTCGGATCACCCCACAATTGGTGGCAGGCTACCAGACGTACGGATTCACCGTCGAAGGCAAGTTCCCTGAAGTAATCGACGGTATCCTACATGACTCGACGCCGGATTACCTCGGTACCGAATTCTACTTAGGAGGCAAGATTGTGAAGGAGATGCCCACCCAGCAAGCTGAAACCTTAGCCGAGCGCGGCGTCACTTTGGAACGTGACCCGCGGAAGTTGCTTGATGCGGTCGCCGCCAAGTTCCTCGGGGGAAAGTAATGCTCACATTCTATGTCGAAGCTCCGTTTGGAGCATGCCGCACGTTCACCGCAGGTTGGTATCGTCCATCTGCGACGTTTCTCACTCCGTCCGCAGCCTACGGGCTACTGCTCAACCTCGCCGGCATCGAAACGCGGTTGAGGGAAGAGAACGAATTGCACTCCGGTAAAGTCCCCGCTACGCTCACCAAATCCGGACTGCCGCACGTGAAGCTGGCACTCGGGGCGCCGACATCCCGGCTTGTGGGACGGCGGATCGAGGGAATCCCCGAGCCAGATCGTTATCCAAACGTGCAGACCGTGTACCAGCAGTTGCACAACTACCCAGTTGGCTCGTCTGGCGCAGAACGGGCCGCAAGCACATTCGGAAACAAATACAACATCACTCCGGTTCGTCGCGAATTGCTCGTCGGTTTGCGGACTGTTGTAGTCATTGATGGCAACGACGATTTGGAACACTGTATCCGCCGCGGGTTATCTGGTGAACTCTCCAGTGGCCGCTATGGGTTGCCGTTCGTCGGCGACAATTCATTCTTGCCGGACCGCATTGAGCCGTTGGACCAAGTGCCCGAGGCCCATTGGTACGAGCGGGTGGCGAAAGAACAAATATCCGTCCGGGCCAGGACGACCCGCCTCACGATCTGGATCGACCGCACTAACCTATCGCAAACGACATCCGACCTGTATGCCCCATCTGGTCCAACCGCTGACATCCCGCCGCTGGCTTGGACCGACATCCAGCCGCACGTTTAACGACTGATGTTTCTCTCCGATTTGGACCTCATCTGCTTGATTCCCATGTGTCTTCAACGATGATGTAAAGCAAGGCCTGATGCGCACTTCCACGGATGGTGTCCACCGCCGATCCGCGGAGCTTTGCCATGATTCTCGCCACCGAAATCGGTCATGAACCACCGCTTCGGATCATGGCCCTTCACGCATTGCTCTACTGCGAACGGCTCTTCTATCTCGAAGAGGTCGAAGAGATCCGTGTCGCCGACGCGAACGTTTAGCCGGTCGACGGCTGCATCTTGAGCGACTGCCACTCGATGACGAAACGCCTGAGTATCGCTCATTGGAAGTGAGTAGCGACACTTGGGGCCTTGTCGGCAAAGTGGACGCTGTTCGCAAGCGCGACGGCGCGTGGATTGCCTACGAACACAAGAAGGGGCGTGCCGGCGTGGGGAGAACGACGAACCGCTCGCTTGGCATAGTGATCGCATTCAGGTCGTCGCCTATGCTGTGCTTGTTGAAGAACAACTTGGGGAGCCGGTGCGTCAGGCCCGTGTCCGTTATCACGCGGATAATGTCACAGCTTTTGTTGAAGTGGACGACGCTGCCCGCGACGATTTGCGCAACGCAATAATGCGGGCGCAGGAACTTCGCAACTCGACGGAGCGGCCGCCGGTCACAGAAAACGAACGCTTGTGCGTGAAGTGCCCTTGGCAGTTGTGTGCCTGCCGGAGGAGGAGCGACTCTTAGCTCACACCGGAGAAGAAGTAACGCCTCCGCGACTGTTCCCATCCAATCGAGAACGGCACACATTGCACGTTATCAGTCCGAAAGCCAGGGTCGGGCGCAGCAATGAATCACTATTGGTCGAGTCCGAAGAGGGCAAACAAAGGATACCGATTGAACAAATCGATTCGGTTCTGGTGCATGGCTACGGTCAGATATCGACTCAGGCCCTACACCTTTGCTCGTATCGTGGCGTTGGCGTCAATTGGCTGACCTTTGGGGGTCGATTTGTGGCCGGGACTTCGGCGTCGCCGGGACGGGTGCAACAACGAATTCGTCAGTACCATGCCTTGAGCAATGAAGCGTTGTGCCTTGAGCTATCGCGAGGACGGTTCACGCCAAGGTCGAATCGCAACTGCGGTATATGTTGCGGGCATCTCGCGGAGACGCAGCGAATCGGAAAGCGGTGCAAGACCTCGATTGACCGAATGCGTGAAGCGCTGCGCAAACTGGACCAAGCAACCAGTCTCGACTCGCTCCGTGGTTTGGAAGGCATTGCGGCGAAGTCATATTTTGCGGCGCTCCATCGCTGCTCAGTTCCCGCTGCGACCCGTTGATGATTCCAAACGGGCACTCCAAGCATCCACCGGAAGACCGATTCAATGCGCTATTGAGCTTCGGGTACGGCATGCTCTTTTCGCTCGTGCACCGCACGCTGCTTGGAGTGGGGCTGGAGCCGGCGCTGGGCTTCTACCACCAACCGCGGTCTGCGGCCCCTCCGTTGGTTCTGGACCTTGTTGAGGTATTCCGCGTTCCCCTCGTCGATATCCCGACCGTGGGCAGCGTCAACCGCAACCAGTGGGATCCGACAACGGACTTCACAGTGGCGGCGGATCATATTTGGCTATCGGACGATGGTCGAAAGAAGGCAATTGGGCTGTTTGAAGGGCGACTGACTGAGAACTACAGGCATCCATTTACGGGACAGTCGCTTGCCTATGCCCGGATTGTTGAACTCGAAGCGCGCTTGCTGGAGAAGGAGTGGACGGGGGCACCAGGTCTCTTTGCACGTATGCGGATGAGGTAATACAATGGCTGAGAAATCCTGGCACTTGGTAACTTACGACGTACGCGACCCTAAGCGGTTGCGGAAAGTTGCCAAGAAACTTGAAGGTTATGGCGAACGCCTTCAGTACAGCGTTTTTCGGTGCCGGCTTGACCACACGTCGCTTGAGAAACTGTGCTGGGAGTTGACGGAGATCATGAAAAACGAAGACGATCTGCTCGTCATGCCGATTTGCACTCGGTGTGCCGAACGCATTCCGATTCACTCTTCGGGCGACCAATCGGCATGGATCAAGGCACCTCCCACGTACCGAATCGTATGAGTAATCGCAAGAATCACGCACCCCAGCGTGGTGTCGGTTTTTGAAAGCAGTTTAGGGCTCAAGTGGAACCCTGAGAACAACTTAACAACGGGAGTCGCAATTTGGACATGCGTGATTCGCAAATACTTGTTGTGAACACTGCAGATTTCAATGTCGAGTCCGTCTTAGGTAAAGCCAAGACGACTAGAAGAGGCGCTCAAGTGAGAATCGCTCCACTGGTACTTGAAACGTCCCGACTTAAATCAAGCCGCACTTATGGCTTACAGAAGATGCAGTGAACATTCCTTTGACGCCGTTAGGCGTTGAGCACCATAAGCGATCGCCGATCGTGATCTCGGAGTGCATCGTGAACATTCCTTTGACGCCGTTAGGCGTTGAGCACGCATAGCGACGCGGCTTGCTCCGGACGCTGACGTCGAAGTGAACATTCCTTTGACGCCGTTAGGCGTTGAGCACCTCTTATCTCGTGCCGCCACCTGGTCACTCGCTGTGTGAACATTCCTTTGACGCCGTTAGGCGTTGAGCACATCGAGGATGCGCCATTCGAGCTGGGCGAAACCGTGTGAACATTCCTTTGACGCCGTTAGGCGTTGAGCACCTACGAACTACGTTACCGATTACGGATTCCACGAGGTGAACATTCCTTTGACGCCGTTAGGCGTTGAGCACGTGGAAAACCTCGACGATACGAACTTCGTCGACATTGTGAACATTCCTTTGACGCCGTTAGGCGTTGAGCACAAGAGAGGCAAGGCAGTGGCAACTAACTAGGCCAACAGTGAACATTCCTTTGACGCCGTTAGGCGTTGAGCACGGCGTTAGCCATCCATCCACTTCGGATGGGAAGATGGTGAACATTCCTTTGACGCCGTTAGGCGTTGAGCACTAGTGAATCGCAATCTGCCGATCAGCCAGTGGCAGTGAAAAGTCCATTGACGCCGACGCCTACCGTCGGGGTTTTCACAGTCGTAGGCGGTTGACTACGGCGCGATTTCAACCCAAAATGGGCTAAACATCTCAGTTACGACTTCAGCCAGCCCTCAGCGTCGCCGGCCGACCGCCTGTACTTGTTTCAGAATATCATGCGCGTCTGCTTTCAGCGTATCCGCGATTTCGAGAAACTCGACCAGGTCCAAGCGACGTTCACCACGTTCGTATTTGCTGACGAAGGTCTGGGGTCTGGCCAGTCGTGCGGCAAGCGCCGCCTGGGACAAGCCCCGATCGATGCGGGCTTTTGTTAAGAGCTGCCGTAGCTTGCGGTAACGCGGAGAGAACACAGATGCCGTCATTGGGCCCCGAAAATTAAGCCCAAAACGGGATTAGCCCAAAACAGGCTTGAGAGGGTGAATTTTCGGAGAATCCAACTGACGCCAGCGCGTTTGGGACGCAAGTGAGTGACAGCAGGACCGGTAATCGCTCACGACCACAAATTTCGAGCATGTACTATGGTTTGTCGTACTCTTAGCTCACACTTCATTCAATCGATGGTTCTTGTAAGCATCGCGGGTTCGGCACACATGTTGTTCATGCACGCCGCGCGCCGACCAGCCACAGGCGGCCAATTCCGAGGCCCCGTCGCAAGTCTGTTATCAGCTGGTTAATATCACCATTCCACCCGATTCGCCGATTCGTAATTCAACGACCATCAACCACCCACCCGCGATGTACATCATCATGCGCATCAAGGGCGAGCAAATCGGCAAGTGCTCACAAGTCCGAGAGGGCTGGGAAGTCGACTTCAAGCAACAGGCTCGGAATCAGTGGCCGATCTGGAACGATTCCCGAAAGATCTACTCGCTCGAGGTCTGGGATTCCGAAACGTTTCGAGATCACATCGTCTTTAGCATCACGGGACTCTCAGGGATGGATTTCAAGAAAGTCATTTACGAGAAGGGGAGTGTCAACACGCCGACAGAGCGACTGGCGACGCTCCGATTTGAGCCCGTCTCGCCCTGATGCGGTTTGGAGTCAGTTCAAATCGTTATTCATTTGATCAGGAGAGCACGTATGTTCCGAAGCTGCATCGTTTGGACCGTGCTGTTATCGCTTTGCCTGGCAGCGTCTCAGGGCTGCCGCGACGAAAAGACAACTCGATCCAAGATTTCAGATAAATATGCGCAGCCCCGGCGTCCCCCGATACCAAAAGCACTGGCGGATCAAAATAGCCGGTTGCGGCCACGTGTGCATGCGAAACGGTTTGCAACTGCTGTCTGGACACCTCAGCGAATAGGACCTTGACGATGCAAATGGCGCGGTGGATCACAGCGGTCCTCAGTCTGCTCGGTGTTGGCTGCCACAGCCGCCTGGTTGGTTGCCAAACAGACGAATGGACCGCCACGATCCGACTCGACAGATAAGCCGCCGGAAATGACGGCGGCGGAATTGTTGCAGCAAGCCCGTCACGTGCTGGACTCTGTGCCTCCGACTGCCGAGGGCGGAGTCGCCAATCAGCGCGTCGACCAGCTCCTCCGGATGGCTGCGATCCGCCAGGCGGAGCACCCACAAGAGATCCCGGCGGCATGGGATCAGTTCGGGCAGTTGTTAAATGATCTGCACAGCCGCGTGAAGCAGGCGGGCGCGGACAGCGACAAGCCGTTGATGCAACTGAACACAGAGATAGTGCTATTAATGCACTACGACGATGACCTCGACGACGCGGCCCTAGCCTGTCGATCCGCCGAAGACTTTGACCTTGTTTGGCAAATCAAGAGACGTGTAGCTGGCGCGATTCAAAAGCGGCGTACTGAATTACTCCAACAAGTCCGGGACCAGTTGGCCAAAGGCGTCTGCATCCGACAGACGAAGATGCCGTGACCGCACTTAAGCAATTTGCCACGCTCAAGAACGATTTAGATGGACCGGTCGTCACCCTCGTAGCAACCATTGACTCCGCTGAGGTTGATAACAGTCTCCATCAAATTCTCGGGAGTGCTGCCGTATACGAAGAGCGAGCTTATCAAATGGCCGCTGCACTAGAAAAGAAGACGGCCGAGCTTGGGAAGCAACTGCACGATCCCACGAAACGTGTCGAGCCGGAGCTCGCAACGGGCGGCATTTCGGGCGACCAAGAGAATCGGGGGCAATGCGAGAGCATGCTCCGTGAATTGCGCGAACTCGACGAGGCCTTCGCAGCCGCTGACCTTGGCAGTTGGCAAACAATCCATGATCGATTGGGACACCAGTCAGTTGGGCAGATTGACCATCAGCCAAAAACTGAGACGACGCCCGCTAGAAAGAACAGAAAGTCGGAAGTAAACGGCGCAGGCGAAGGCAAGCTCGCCGACAAAATTGCTAATCTGACGGACAAGTTGTATAGCCTCCAGCAATTAGCCTACAACCTGTGGGCCCTACGCGAGATTCACTCGGCTGAAGAAGACACTGATAACTGGGACGTCCCGCTGGCTCGAATCGACACCGGCCTGCTGCATCCAACCGTCGCCTCGCTTTACCAACGCACCTACGAAGAAAAGATCAAAAAGGTTGAAGACCCATTAGCTCGGACTGCCAAGGCGAAGCACGTACTCAGTAGCCCTAAGACGGGGCTTAGCACATTCTAGCGTTCACGAGATCGCAGCCGTATTGTTTTCGAAATCTCATCGCTATGATCCGAAGAGTAATCTACTCGGCCGTGTCATTGTTGCTGGCGATTCCGGCCCCCGTCGCGGGCAGATCTATCCTTGGGCCATCGACCGAGAGAGACGCGGTCATTTCGGTTGCGCGACATTTGACTGCCGAGCGTGACGTATTTAGCCGCCAGCTAACGCTCCAAGCACAGTCGATGAGGGAGTTGGTGGCCCGGACGGCGCCCATCAGTCGTGATGCAATTCTAAAGTACCACGGTGAATGGGAGTCGTATTGGCTGGCGAGCAACATGCAAAACCAACGAGCAGGAAAGACACTTGAAGCTGTCTATGCGTGGCGTATGAACGCGCAGCGGGCACGGCTGGGTATTCCAGACCGGATATTGGTCACTGCCGCCGAGGGGCTGCCGACGCACCCGGCTGACTTGGTTGACATTGCATCGGACGGAACGATTCTGCGCAAGTATCAAACGAAGTGGGGCTGGAAGAGCGCGATAAAGGCCCTTCAAGATCCAAGATACGAAGGGATGGGAATTCTTACAACGCGCGATTCGTTTTCGGTCATCGAGCAGGAGCTCCGAAGTGCGGAGGCCAAGGCGGCTCGACGTGGCTTGGCACTATCACCGGAGTGGCAAGGTGTTCGCGATGCTATCGAGAGCGGTCGGCTGCCGGGATCGTGGGCAGGCAAGCAATTGCCGATGGCAGCGAGAGTCGAGAGATACAGTCTAGCGCACGTGAAAAGATACTTCGCGGCCGGTGCTGATCGGATCGCGCCGCGTGTCACCGCGCGAATGGGACAATTGCTAAGGACGTCCGGTAAAGTCGTCGGAAAAGCAGTTCGTCGTCGCTGACGTCGCTGGGACAGCGTACTTTGAGTATGTTGACGTCAATCGCTATCGCTCTGGGGAGATTGGCGGCGAGTATTTGACGTTCAAGTCGACACTCAGGGCATCTCAACTATCATTGGCGTACTACGCCGTTGCTACTCCGGACCCCACCACCAAAGCCGTGGCCGCTGTGGCTAGCGTTGTGTTGGTGGTCGTCGACGTTGCAAGTGACCCCATCTACCAATACGCGTACCTGAGACGCAAGGATGCGGCCGCAGTGGTTTTGGAGAGCGTTGACCGTGAGGAACGGTACTACGCCGCAAGACAGCGGCTGCTCAGTCTGTCTCCGAGTAGCCCCTAATCGCCTTCACGAGTGTCGGGCATTAATTCTTACGCTTGCGGTATGCCGGCCAAGAATCGACATAATGCGTTATTGGGCGAATTTCTCCGCAAAGCTCGGAAAATAGCCGGCATTTCGCAGGAGCAATTGGCATTCGACTCAAAAGTCGATCGAAAATAATATCTCCGAGCTTGAAAACGGCCACAAATCTCTGACTGCGGATACGCTGTTTCAGATCTGCCTCGTTCTAGGCATTGCCCCCTCAGATCTGATCAACCAAGTCGAACGCGGTCTTAAACACGTAAAAAGTAGCCGCTCTGAAGATGATCACGGGCAGGCATTAGCCCCACTAAATCCTGTGAGCTTCCGCGTCATATGTATACGGTGCTGCCGCCAGCCCTAATGCCCTGATCTAATCTGAGCGAACTGCACTTGCCCGGTCGTTGGACTTGTTCCATCAGCCGGGTGTTTTTATTGCGCTGCCACCGCAGCCACTTCGTCCACCCCTTCGCCTATTTCCGGGCGGTTCGTGTTTTTCCCTACACGACCGCCCCGGTCGTGGGGCGGTCTCAACTTAGGAGATCGTCCCATGATCGTGATGAACAATGAACGCAAGGACAACTCGAAAACAGATTGGCAAGATAACTTCGTCGCCATCCTCCCCCACATCCAACAAAAACTCCGTCTCGCCTTCTGCCACCTCGATCCCGAATCCCAAGAAGACGCCACTGCCGAAGCGATTGCCCATTGCTTGTTGGCCTATGTCAGGCTGCATGAGCAAGGCCGTACAGAAGCCGCCAATCCTTCCAGCCTGGCGTGGTATGCCTCACGGCAGATTAAAAGAGGGCGCCCAGCGGTGGGCAGGATGAACAGCAAGGAACCACTGAGCCGGTATGCTCAGATTAGTAATGGAAGCCGACTCGTGCAGTGGAATGGTGAATGGATTGACAAGCTGGTTGCGGATAAGAGGGCTACGGTGCCAGATCAAGTCGCTGCCAAGATGGACTTTCATGCTTGGTTCGCGACCTTGACAAAGCGAATGAAGCAGATTGCCAAGGATCTGGCATTGGGTTTCTCGACCAGTGAGGTGGCAAGGAAGCACGGTGTGACTGCCGGCAGGATCAGCCAAATGCCGCCGCTCCCTGGCAGAATCGTGGGCGACTTTTCAGGGCGAGGGGGGGATGTTATCGGCATAACAAAGAGTCGATGACCTTTGGCGGGTCCACACTGCAGGTGAAGCTCGTGGTCAGTTGCGGCCAGCACTTCGCCTGCAGCCTGTTTACCTATTGCAGCACGGCAGCCGTCCGGCATGTGCCTAGATCGGTCGATGAGCGACGTGTATCACGAGTTGATTAGTATTGGGGCTATCAGTTGGTTGTGGACGGACTCAAGTCGCCGTAGGCGCGGATAGCCCCTTGAGTTCGTCCGTCAGACGCACTTCATCTTCCGCTGCAGCGCGCTCCCGGTATGCGCCACCACCGGATTTCGCCGCGGTTGCCTCCAATACGGCCGATCATCCGTCTCAATATCGGCGACAATTGGAACCATCGATGGTCATCGCAACATCCTTCAACAACCAAGTTTTGCGTGAGAAATACTATTTGCACGCTAGGTTCCAGTGGTGAATCGGCATGGTCCATTTCTTTGCCGCCTCGCAGATTGCCATGAACACGAGCTTGAGAGCTGATTCCTCGTTGGGATAAATCTTGCGGTTACGGGTGAGCTTGCGGATCACATGGGCCGAATGGGTGGGGGAAAGCCAACTGACTACATCATTCATTAACCGCCGAATCGCCGTCAGCGCGAGCAAGTCGAGCTATCAATCTTTGAAGTCGCTCTACGCGCTCCGGCAATCGTTCGGCGAGATTGTTCCTTTCACTAGGATCATCAGCGAGATTGAACAGCTCGACATTACTTCCTGAGTCGCTGGGGCGGGCGATGAGTTTCCAATCGCCGTCTCGTACGGCCATGTCGTTGCGTGTGCCCGCCCAGTAAAGCGGATGCGATCTGCGAGCCAATTCTCCGGTCAGGATTGGCCAGACGTCTGACCCATCCCACTTCAGATCCTCGGTCGGTTCGTAGCCAGCCAAGCGACAGAACGTCGGCATCCAATCGGTGATGTGGACCGGAACATCACACTTGCCGGCAGTATCGGGAGGACATCGCGGCTGCTCAGACGGAAGTAGGCCTAGCGGCTCCACAGGTCGATAAGCTGCGTGTGTATTTCAATCATCCGGGCTTCATCGAACCAATGATTGAACTCACGCGGGCGGCGTTTGAGCAGGTTCCGGCGGAGCGGCGTGCTGATGCCTTGCTTATCTTTACGGCCCACAGTATTCCGAGGGCGATGGCCGCTGGTTGCAGCTATGAGGAGCAACTTAGCGAGGCCTGCCGTCTCGTGGCCAAAGGTCTACATAATCATGTCTCCCCCCAAGAAAGGGCAGGGGACAGGGTGGCTTGGTCACACGTCTACCAAAGCCGCAGCGGTCCTCCGCAGCAGCCGTGGCTGGAGCCCGATATCGGCGACTTTATCGCATCGCGTCACCACCAGTCGCCCATCCGCGACGTCGTTATCGTTCCCATCGGCTTCATTTCCGACCACATGGAAGTCGTTTTCGATTTGGACACCGAAGTCCGACAGCTATGCGATCGGCTCGGCATCAACATGGTCCGCGCCGCCACCGTCGGCGCACATCCACGATTCGTGCAAATGATTCGCGAGCTGATCGAAGAACGAATGTCTGATTCACCGCGACGACTCGCCCTCGGCACGCTGGGGCCGAGCCACGATGTTTGCCCCGACGATTGCTGTTTGTATCAAGCTTGCCGCCCAAAATAGCGGACATGTTCCCAAGCAGTCGGCTTGTACCTGTATGTGGCAGGCAATTTCGATGGCTACGTCTTCCAGAGCATGCCTGCTACAATCGTCGTCCTATGGGCCGAACTGGTGAAATTCGTCGTCCACTGGGTAATTCTGGTTTCTCAGTTTCTCCCGTTGCCCTTGGTTGTTGGCCAATCGCCGGTGTGACCACGCTGGGCGTGAACGATGCCGATAGCATCGCCACGATCCAGAAGTGTTTCGACGTGGGCATCAATCACCTGGACACGGCTCACGTTTACGGCCCGAATGGCGAAAGCGAAAACCTTATTCGCACCGCGCTGAGGAAGACGCCGCGACGAAATGGTGATCGCCACCAAGTGCGGCATTCATTATCAAGGTACCGAGATGGTCACGAATGGGCGGCAAGAGCGGCTGCGCATAGAGTGCGATGAAAGCTTGCGGCGGTTAGGAACCGACCGAGTCGAACTTTTATATCTGCATTGTCCCGACGAAAAAGTGCCGTTGGCAGAGTCGGCGGGCGGGCTGCGTAAGCTGATGGAGTTGGGCAAAACGCCGCTCGGTTGGGGTCTCAAACTTCACCGTCGAGCAGATGGAAGAATTTTCGGCCGAGTGCCCGATCGTGGCAGTCCAACAGCCCTACAACATGCTACAGCGCGACATCGAGCAGCGAACGATTCCCTGGTGCCGCGAGCAGCAACGTCGCGGTCATGGTGTATTGGCCGCTGATGAAGGGCTTGCTCGCGGGCAAATTGCCGCGCGATTCACAACTCGACCAGCGCGACAGCCGCCGCAAATACCCTATGTACCAGGGGGACGAATGGCAGAAGAATCAGGACTTCGTCGATCGATTGCGCGAGATCGCTGCCATCTCTGGGCACACCATCGCCCAACTCGTCGTCAATTGGACGTTCAGCCAGTCAGGCATTACATCGGCCCTGTGCGGCGCGAAGCGTCCGGAGCAGATCGAAGAAACAGCCGGCGCAATGGGCTGGTCGCTGAGTGCCAGGCAGCGCGAGATCATCGATGAAGGTAACCGTTCACGGGTCGGGAGCCTAAAAAACAAGAGTGTTGCGAATCATCGACTCAATTGCCGCCGCGCACAGCGAGCGAGCGAGAGGATTAGCCTTTGCCTTGTACACCGACAGCATGCAAATTCTCCGAGAGTATCGAGATTGACAGTTCACTTGCCAATTGTGTTATGCGCGACCCGTGAACGGTTACCGATGAAGCCATCGCTACTCGTGGTACGGCCGCAACAAAGCGGGTGTTTACGTAACAACCGGCTATGACGACGAAATCTCCGACAATCGGCGATCGTCTTCTGGCGACCAGCGATTAGTTCGTCGCTCCATCGTCGATTTTCAAGAGACTGCTCATGACTGTTTCATCAATGGTGTTCACCTTCCACTGAACCGATCCATCAAAGAGCACAAATGCTGCCATGTCGCCATGAGCCGAACCCCAGTTCCATCGAAATTCATCGTTGGACTGATCGGCAATGATTTTCAGGCCATCGCGGACCGTCCCGTCGGCCCCACCGGAGAACATAGGTTCGTCCCAGAACCAACTGGATGGCAGCTGCCGAACTGGGTTGTAGGCCTTTTCGCCGATGGCGATCGTTTTTGAGAGGCCATCCGTGATGTCGGCCGGGCGAACCACGTGTGGCAGATTCGGAAACGCGAATTTGTTACCAGCATAATCAGTCTTGGCCCAAGCCCAGCCTCCCGACTCGTAATGTCCGTAAGCGTCGTCGACCGTTGGTTGAGGGTCGGCACGCGCTCGCGTGGGGCACAGGAACAGCGGCTGTTTCTGCTGGAACGCAACAGCTAGGTATGCCGCCTTTTCCTCCATGTAAGGCAGAAGCGCGTAAGCCCAGCAGCCAGGCTGCTGACGCGGCTCCGCGCCTGGCCGCCCTACGCCCCATTGATGCGTTGTCACCTCTTCGAAGCCGAGGGTTGAAATGTGAATCAGCTTCCCGGAAGTGTCGCGGATAAGCGAATCGGGCGTGAATCCGCCGTTGCCGGGAAAGGAGCGGTGCGCTCCCTCGTGCGAATGCAAGGCAACACCGATTTGGCGCAGGTTGTTCGCGCAACTGCTTTTGCGAGCTGCTTCGCGGGCCGCCTGGATCGCCGGTAATAGCAGCGCGACCAAGATCGAAATGATGGCGATCGTTACCAGTACTTCGATTAAGGTAAACCCTTTGGAGAGAATGCTGCGTTGCGTCCTGTTAGCCCCACGTCGTTCGGTAATCGGAGAAAATCGGCTCATCGCGAGCCTCCTTTCGACACATTGCCGCTTAGTGCGCCTAGGTCGGCGGGAGAAACATAAATCAATTTTAACGTTGATGAGAGCCGGATTGTCGCCCCATGCTTGCGAAACCATGCGTTTTCCGGCCTAATCATGGGCGTGGCGAAAACCGCCCACCAACCGGCAGCAGCCGGTCGACCTTCGACGACTCGAAAGTGACCATTCGTTGCGTCAATTCCGAGGCGTCGGAAATCGAGCGCGTCAGGCGAGTAGAGGAGCCAGATCGGGCGTTTATCTGGATTCGCCCGCGCCCAATCTCGAAGCGTAATCAGATCCTGTCCCCAATCAAGATTACTGTCACCCAAATCAGCGCCATCCTTCGCTCGCGCCACCGACCGCTTCAGTAAAGAATGCGTAACTTCGTGGCAGAATAATTGCGCTGCTGGTAGCGTACCAAACACACAGTACGGCCGCGGTTACTCGGATGAACTTGTTGGCTGGCATAGCGGCCCTGGACGCAAACAAGTAAAGGCAAGGGAAGAATGGCATGACATAACGAACATGGTGACTAAAGCCGGTTTGCGAACTTACGAATGCGAGGACCACCGTACCTGGGGCATAAATCAACAGTTCACGCCATTTGAACCGCGGCTGCACTCGCAGTAAGACGCCCGCGATCAGCAAACATACGAGTCCCCAAATCGCAAGCGGCTCTTTGAGGAAGATGCCCGCTAAGTAGTAGTACCACCAGCCGTGGTCGCGCCATGTACCCATGAAGTACGACTGGAACTTCGCCTCGAAGTCGCACCGCTGCATATCGACTCCGGTGACGTAATCCGCGGGAAGTGGCATGGGAATCCACGCGAGCCACGTGTGGGCGAATCGGTTGCCGGGTTGGTATGGTTGACTGTTTCCTGTAAGCGCTTCGCTGCGAAACTCAAAACTGCCAAGTGGACGTAAAACGCCGTGGAAGTCGTAAGTTGCATGAATAACGAGCCATGCGATGGCGAATCCCGCCAAGGATTGGAGCGCGTAGGTCTTAAGCGGTCGCTGGCGATAGCGGATCCAATCGAACAGCCACAACGCCGTGAAAACAGGCGGCATGATCAGCCACGTCGACTTGCTGAGTAGCGCCAGCGCCGTGGCGATGGCCAGCCAAAAGGCCGACGACCAAGTACCCATCCTTAACCAAATATAGAATCGATACGCCGCAAATAGTCCAAATACTGCGGCTGAAACATCCGGCACGATCGTTCCGCCGAAAGCGAGCGCCATGGGCGAAAACGCCCAGAATACCGCCACAATCCAACCGCTCAATGCGCCGTAGAAACGTCGTCCGATGGACCAAAGCAGATAGGTGCCGAAAAGCGAGATCGGAATGAGCATCAGGCGAGCCAGCGAGAACAATTCGAACGCATGTTCGCCATGAGCCCGCATAAACATTGACGACAGTAGGTTCTCCGAGCGAAAGCCAGGCGTCGACGGCAGCTTAATGTACGGCAGACCTCCGCCAGCCGCCCACACGGGCGCGGCTGCGATCATCTGGACCAATGGCGGGTTAACACAGTAGGGCCCAAATTCTCCATACTGTAGGTGGTAAAGTCCGCTTCCTAAATGCCCTGGCTCGTCCCAAGTCGGGGCGGTGCGCCAGTCAATCCAGCCGAGCATCGCTGCTTGGAGAAGGAGCAACCCAGAAATGAGGAGCCAAGTGCGTCGTCCAGAGTCTCTCTTAATCGGTGGCACGAGTCCGCACTCTCTTCACTGCCCAATACGTTGCTAGCAGCACAAGGCCGACGCATACAGTCAGCATCCGCCGCGGCCAAACGGATTCCGGTTTGACGCTACTAATCCCCTGCGCTTCCAGTGAAAAAACCCCGAGCGGAGTCGGTTTCCGGCCAACGTGTCGCGCTTTGAACTCAAAAGTCTGGACGCGTCGCGTACTATCGGACGGGTCAACGGACTCAAGTTGGAAGCGAAAGTCGGAAGGTATTGGTCCGAACCGATCAAAGTCATACTTCTTTTCTTCTTTGAATTCGCCTCGAAAGACACCATTGGCGTAAAACTCGCCAACGTATTCGAGCGAAACACCGTGTTCCACATCGCCACGCAGCGTTGCCTTGGTGGAATGCGTTCCTTCGGATCGTATCCACTTCACTACCAACTGCGAGCCATCCTTGGAAAGAGTGACGTCGGTAAGCTTGCACTTCAATTCGTTCTCTTCGGCGGGAGCGTGAAGTACAACACCGACAAATCCGGCAAGCTCGGTAGTAGTGTACCGGAGCCCACCACACCGGACTGCTGCGTCGACCGCGAAGTTGCCGCCCAGCGATTCCCAGCCTTCCTCATAGCTGCCCCATTCGGTAATCACGAGTGGACTGTCGGCGGATATGGCATCCAAGCCGACGAAGCCATCTGGCCCCAGAACGATGCGGTGACGGCTACCAGGCTTTTTTCTCGGGTCGTCTGATTCGACCGTCTGGCTATCAAGGCGGAAGTATTGGTTCTCCCGGGACCAATAGTTAATCTCGGTTACATCTCTCGTTTTCGTGCCACCGCTCTGGAACGTATGTACCTGAGTTACAGCAAAATGAACGTTTCCATAGTCTTGGGTACGAACCTTCTCTGCAGCCCTGACGAACGCTTCAAGCGCAATTCGTTGCTGGTCGTTCAATGTCATCTCAGCAGGCTCGTCGGCGGCAGCAAAACGCCCACCCGCCATCGCTATGCAGCAGCCCAAAAACAGGAGATGCCGTAACTGTGCAGTTAATTCGCGCATCGATTAGCAAGCGAGATGCTGAACAACACAGCGCAATCCGATTTGAAGATTGTGCGGTCGACCAGTCAGTTCGTGAACGCTCGAAACACTTGTTGCTGTGCCACGATGGCCGTGGTGCGGAGCCGGAATTTCGGCAACATCGGCCAAACTTTCGGTAGCAGAAACTCGGTTCTGCACTAACAGTGCGTTGTGGTTTGAAGGGGGGGCCGATGATTTGCGGCTCATCCGGTCTTGCAAATGCAGTGGTTCGTATTTTGATGGCACCCGCAGCCTGACCCGGAACACGTGCCCGAACCTCCATCGCATACACCGTCAGTTTCAGGACAACTACCCGAACAACTGGCGGTTGATCCGCCGGCGAAAGCGGTGAACGTGGGCAGTATTCCCGTTAACACAATGATCAAACCGCATGCGCCCGCAAACGACAGTAATCGGTTAAACATCGGACACCTCCTAGTAAAAGAAGTAAAAAACAGTGAAATGCAAAGCTATCGTGGGGACATTACGCCCGCAGTCACAGTCAATGTCAGTGATCGCGCTGGATCATCAGTAATCAGGGTTGCCATCTCCCGTTGAAGTTGCGGTAAACCACCCCTTCGTGCTTTCATTCGGATATGAAGATCACCACTTGTTCCGGGCGTGAGAGTGATTGGGAGATCGTCCAACGCAACACAGCGACATGAAGCCTTTGCCCCAAGGATGCGGATAGATTGATTGCTGTAATTCCTAATTTGGAACGTTGCGGAACCGAATTGTTCGGCTTGTAATCTACCGACGTAATGAGTCGAACTATTCGCCAGTAGCCGGGCGCCCGTGGCGTACGAGACCGCGGAGTCGGTTGAGCCAAATAGGATCGTATTGCCGAGTATTACGAACGGTAGCGCGTAGCGGGTCGCCGATAGTATCTCGACAAAGGGCTTCGTATTACCGGATCGAGTTCGCAGCAGTGGCCGTTGCCACGATTCTCTCAGCCACCACATGGACGCGAGCAATAGCGCATCCAGCGCGATCATCCAAATTATGGGCAGCGAGCGGCTGCCTAAACATTCGCAGACGCTTTCACCGGCCCAAAGCTGCAAGGCGAGGGTAACAATGTACGCCCCATACGCAGCGTGTGTCGCCCAGCGAATGGGCCGCCAGCTCGAAAAGCTCAATACCAAACACCCCAACACGAACTCCGCCACGCCCACTGCAAAGACAGCGGGCGCGGGCAATACGAGCCAATACGTCAATGCGATCGGCCGCCACGGGGCGAGCTTCATCCCGCCCGCGAAAACCAGCAACGCGCCGATCGCGAATCGGGAGAGGAGGTACGCGAAGGATGGCCGACTTGACGCTTCGGATTTTTTACTGTCCCGCGTGGATGAATCGGCGTCGGAGACGCCTCCCACAGGTTTGCTGTCCGCCGTACGCTCACGAAAGCGGCATGAGACGTAGCTGCGAGCTGAGCGCCGAAGTCGCGGAAACCGATTTTCTTACCGGCCGACTTCAGAGCGCGGATGATAGGAAATTGGGAAATCGAGAATCGGTACCCCATTTTTAAGCAGCTTGCCGGTGATCTCCGCGTATAGTTCAAAGCCGGTTGATTCAAGCGCCAGCCGCTGCAACACTTCCGTCGGGAGCAGCTTGTAGCAAGTGTGAGGATCGGACAGCGCCGGCCATATAACAGACGGACAAGAAGTGCCAGGGTTTTGACGCCCAAATACGGAACAATCGAACCGCCCCGTGCCTTGCCGCGTTCTAAATACCGCGAACCGTAGATGGCACAACCGGGATTGTCGACCGCCGCTACCGCTAGTCGTTGAAGATCCTTCGGATCGTATTCGAGGTCGGCATCCTGAATGGCGACCCATTCACGGGTCGCGTGCGTCAGCCCTTCGCGAACCGCCGTGCCCTTGCCGCCTCGTTTTGGGCGCGTAACGACCAGCAGGTTCGTGCCATTTGCGATTTCGTTGACTCGCTCCAGCGTTCCATCCGTGGAGCCGTCGTCGATCACAATGATTTGAGCGTTCGGCAGGTCGCCGCATAACCGAGTCAATAGCTCGGAAACCGTCGTCGACTCGTTGAAACAGGGAACGAGAACGCTGAGAAACTCGCCTCGTGCGCCACTAGAATCGCGACGACCTGTGGTAACCGACGGCGTGGCCGGCAGATGGACGAGTGATGCCATGATCGACTCCTGCAGCATGGCGGACCGCATGGCGGACCGCATGGCGGACCGCATGGAGTATTGGTCAATCTACACCTTGGGTCGAGGGCGTCAATAGGCGAAATTCCAGATGCGCCACTTTCTCAAAGATTTTGTCGCCGCTTGTCCTGCGTCGCCGCACGTGGCCCAACCGTTACAAAGCGAGCGTTTTCATATTGGCGACGGACCTGGTCGCTACACTCGCTCGGCAAACACAAGTGTGTAACCATCTGGGTCGCGAATGGCGAATTCGCGAATATCGAATTCAGTATCCTCGGGGCCCCAGGCAAACGGTACTTTCCCGCGAATTTCGTCGGCCACGCGATCGATATCTTCCGGAAAGATATACAGCGCTCCGCTAAACGAGGGAACCTCTTCCCGGCCGTGAAGTGCTTCCGTGTATAGTATGATGGCGACATCATCCCGACGAACTTCCGTGCGCACCGGGTTGCTTTCGATCGGATAATAACCCGTCTGTATGAAGCCCAAAGTATCAATGTAGAACTCCATCGCACGACGCATATCGGAAACGAGCAAGCAGGGTAACACGCGATGGCCGAGGTTGGCGGGCATGATCAAAAAGCAGGAGTAACGTTTGGGATAGAAGGTTGCGGGCAGCTTCCGTCAGAGTGAGTCACCTCCGGCAAAGCCGGAGGCTTCCATTGTGAACCGCTCAAAGCGGTAGTTTAGTTAGTTAGTTTTTTGGGTTTAGAACAATTTCTTATCGTCTATCTTCTGGTCATTCTTTTCCTGATTGCGAATGTACTGGCGGATCGTAGGCTCATCGATCCCCACCGTCGTCACAAAATATCCTCGTGCCCAAAAGTGGTACCCCTTGAAACTCTGATGACGCCCCATGAAATCCCGAGCCACCCGGATCGCACTTTTCCCCTTGATGTAGCCCACCACTGCGGACACCGAATGCTTCGGTGGAATCCGAATCAACATGTGGACGTGGTCGGGACACAAATGGCCTTCGAGGATCTCGCATTCCCGTTGTTTCGCCAACTCGTGGAACAAGGCTCCTAAATCTCTGGCGAACTTTTCCGTACAAGACCTTTCTACGGCACTTCGGAATGAACACCACGTGATACTTGCACTCCCATTTCGTATGGTTTAGGCTGCTATAGTCTGACATCTGAGGTCTCCTTCTCGAGAGCTTTGAGCGGTTCACGAGATGGAGGCCTCTTTTTATCTACGGAATTGTCAAACACTGCCAGTCCCCCGGCAGAGCCGGGGGTTTTCTTCGATTAATAATTCTATTGGCACGCCAGAGGGCAATAGGATGCACTGTAAAAAATGCAACGTGGCGATGAACGAGCAGGTCGCTCAGCAGTCGTTCCACCAAATCAGGCATAGTTATCAGCTTCAAGGTATGGCCCCGAAGATTGTCGAAGAAATGACAAGGCGTCACGGCCCGATGTGCGAAAAGTGTTTGGACGAATGGCGTAAAGAGCAGGCCAATACCAAACAATAATCCTCGATTAGACAGACCTCAAAGGGAAGGGTTTAGAGATAGCCAGCGAGCCGTGTCTAATTGGGTCGATTATCAAAGTCGATCTCTCGCGACTTGCTCTTCGCGAGTTGAGCATTGTGCGAAGGTTCCCCAAGGCATTATCATGAGCGTTGTCGACAGAAGCTTCGCGAACCAAAACTGGAATCAGCACTAGGTATTGACTCGCGAATGGAGGTATACTGACGATCACAGATTTCGCCAACCGGTAGTTTGCCGGTTGGCTCCGTCCACTAAACGTACACATGAACGCCATGACTTCGAAAATCGAAGAGATATTATCCGCGAAAAACGAATCCGGCGAGAACGCCTATCTCTGGCTCCAGACCGCCGCCGGTGACTGCATACTTTGGCCCACCCAGGACGCCAGCGAGAATGAAGACAGCGCCGATGCGATCGGCAGGTGGCAACTTACGGTCGACGAGGCGAATGCTCTGATTGAGACGGGCGAAGTCGACGAGGTTGAGTGACCTAACCGACGTTGCTCATTACCGCCCCTGGACCCCGGCTAGCCCCTTCTCCTGTTCGTCCGAAGGAAACCAAGATCGTGAGCGAAGTCTCTCACAAAAGCAGCACCTCCGATTCCACTTGAACCGCGAGCCAAGACAGTTTGACGAAGGCTGAGGTCTTCGGAGCTATTTGTCCTCCAGGCGATACGTCATGAAGATGTGACCGCTCGTACTGCCAGGGAATTCTAATCCTCCGCAGGTCTAACGAAAACGATGTGAGGCACAAAGCATGAATAAACTGCTTCTGGTGATCATCGCTATTCTGTTGCCGCCATTGGCGGTCGGACTTAAGGACGGCATCGGATTTCATTTGTTTCTCAATATTATTCTCACGCTGCTGGTCTACGTGCCCGGCCTGCTTCATGCTTTGTGGGTCGATTGAAAGACTGAGTACAAAGATTGTCGACGCCAGGGTCTCGATACGTCGCTGGCAAAACAGTTGCCTATCAACTCATGGGTCACGATGCTGCACTTACTGAGTCTTCGGTAACCAACGACTAGCGCAACCTAAATCCTGAGGGCACCTGTGATGACCAAAGCCAACCGGCCCCTCCCGTATACGGATGATGTCGAAACGATCCCGGCGGATGAAGCGGGTGACATCCAGTGGGTGGTCCAAGCATTGGAGTTGCTCCTGGATCTGCATCCTCGCTCGTCCAAATAAAGCACCGTCCATAGGTATGGCTGGGATCTTTGGTACGGCGCCACATCTGTTTTTCGTCGATCATCTGTCCCAGGTGCCGGCTGACACCGGTCGTTTGGCGAATGACAGTTCCCGGGGAAGAGGGCACTCGCTTCGGAACCTTTGGGAAACAGGCGGGTAAACCAGGCACTAAGATACAAACAAGTCAATTCGGCACCTCACGACGACCGTTGGGAGCGGCGCGAGTAGAACGGCAGCGACGGCTTGCCAACCCGCCCCTCCGCCGCCCCTGTCCGCGTAGTCCGCGTAGAAACACACTTCTTACTCCTCCAATACAATCCAAGTTACCGTTTTTAGTTTTTTATGAATCTATGCGGACTACGCGGACGGACCTATAAAAATAGGGGTTTTTATACTGACAAATCAGATTCTACGCGGACCCTACGCGGACATTTTTTGCTCTACGCGGACCATCGTCGAGAAGATATTTTTGTCTTCTGCGCCGACAGTGATTGCGCGAGTGAGGTGCGGCAGGGGTGCGGCAGCAGATCGCCCTGGTCTCGCCAGCAGATTCGCCTTCAAGCCCGTCCGAACGAAGCAGCGAGCATACGTGCGACTGGGATCGTTCGACAAGAGCTTGATCTGCTCCTCGTTGAACTTCCTGACGCAGCCGCTTGTTGGTGAGCATTCAACGTCGTAGCAGGGAGCGCTAATTGCGCCGTTGGGCGGCAACGCTAGGCGAAGGTCTGGCAGCGAGAAAAACGCACTCGCTACAGTTGATGTGCGTTTTGGGGAATTGAAGGCGTAACTGAGTGTTGCGATTCAAGCAGGACGATTCTGCGCAAATACGACCAGCTCGTGCGGGCACCTTACGCCGGCGGTAGGTGAGGCAGGGCTGCAGCGCACCTCTACCTCGACGAAAAATGAGTTCATCCGGGGGACGCCGGGGACGGTGAGGACGCTTTTTTCCTATTGTGGTTCCCCTCCCGGTAAACCCCTATAACCGACGGTTATACCCAGTTACCGGGAAAGTCTTTTACAATGTGTCCTCACCGTCCTCACCGTCCTCCGCGGAAAAAAGTACCTATAAAACCAGGGCGAAAGTGGAGGACGCTTTCTTCGCCGAAACGTCCCAAAGTGTCCTCACCGTCCTCCAAACAGAGGCGGCAGCAGCCAACCACGCCAAATCGTCGCGCCGACTACCGCCTCAAGCGGGGACGCTTTGCATCCCGGCGAGGACACTTCCCGCTGGCTACAGGCGCCCCCAGCCACCGCCAAACCGGTTATCACGTTCCTGGTCGATGCGCTCTTCGACGTCATTTCTGATTTCGCTGAACAGATCGGCATTCTCTCCCGCCCAGATGAAGCACCGCCCGTGGCGACGACCAGGAACTTTGGCCAGCCGCTTCATCTGCCCCTCGTCGGACATCTGGCCCAACCGCCGACTGACGCCGGTCGTGCCAATGTTGCGGTCGCCGGTGGCCTTTTTGTACCACTCAGCGACAACGGCCACCGGGATGCGGACTTGAACGGTCAATGGATCATAATTGAGGCGGTGGAGCTCATTCGCGATAAACTCCTCAATGACCTCAACTTCATCCAATTCCACATTCGCTTCCCCCTGGCGTTCCAAGATCACCCGCTGGGCTTCTCCGGGCTCTGGCAATCGGCAGAGTACGCCGGCCTCCCAAGTCGCCCACCGCGAGTACTCTCATAGCTCAAAAGGTTCGGCCCGCAGGGCACCAATGATGTCGCTGAATAATTTCGCTGCGGTTGGCGTCGATGAACTGGTAGGTCTCCTCCAGCCAAGTGCCCGAGTAGTCGGCCTTGGCCAGCTTGATAATCACCGAGCGCTGTGCCAGATCGGTGGCCATGGCGGGCCCATTGACGGTGACGAACCAGGTGAAGTAGTTGGGCCTCTGTCCTTCACCGAAGTAGTTTTGGCGGCCACTGATGATCGGGGCGGTGATCATCGCCTCCAGCTCCGCCCACGATGCCCGCAGGCTTTTGAGATTGTCGATCAGGGCAATCCGCTGGGTGCGAGCGCTGGGTGTCAGCATCCGCGTCTTGAGCTGCTCGATATCCGAACCACAGCTGACGTCAAAATGCCCGCCGCAGATGTAGCTAATAAACTCCACCAAGCGTCGTCTTACCGACGCCCCGCCCGGCATCCGAGGTGATCGTGAAGATCGGCCTTTTGCCGGGCGGCCCACCCCAGAACGGCGTGATGAACGCTGCCTTGATCAAGTCCCGATCGATCGTGGTTTCGGGACAGAATCGATCCACCAGCCATTTTAGGTAAAAGCCAGCGCCTGGCTCCGGCACTTTACCACGATAGTACGTGCCCTCAATCAACGGCTCGTGCGGCAGCAATTCAATCCCGGCATACTGGATTGCAGTACGGCGCAGCTCGGCGAAGACTTCACCCTTCGTGGGACCGTTTTTCATCCAGTGAATGGGGTGCTGAGCACCCAGCCAGCCAAACAGCCCCTCGACGGGCTGCTTGTCAAAATAATGGACGCCTGTGGTGGGGGCATCCACGAATAGTGTGCCCGCCACACTGCGTGGCCAATCCTCCGTCACATCCCGGATCCGCCGGATGATATCGGACGTCAAGCCGGAGTTTTTGAGCGCGAATGGCTCCTCAGATTCGTCCTCCGAATAGAAGTTCGCCAAGGGGTCGAGATCCGTCTCATCCCAATCTTCCGGCTGCCAGTTCTCGTCACCGGGCTGCGAGGGCCGCAGCCCGCCCCTCCCATTGAAATAACGATCGGTAACACTTGCGCCCATCGTATTGATGGCGCTAGAATCAGAATACATTGCTCACTAGCCTTTCCTAGAGCATTCCGGCCCGGCATCTTTCCTTGGAGGGATGCCGGGCCCCTCTCATAAAGCGGCCTCCTCGCCGCACGATATCATCTTCTTTTCCGGCCTGTGCGTGCCGGCTCTCTTTTTAGACACAACCGCTCACATCGCAGGCGCTCAGAACCTCCGGCTCCCCATTAACCGCTGCAATAAAGCGGGCCGCCGCTTGCCGGGTCGAGTACCGCTTCTTACCGATGCGGAAGCTTTCGAGCCGTAGGCCCCGGTAGCCTTGCTTGATCCAGCGTCTGGCGGTGCTGTAATTAACACCCAGCTCTTCGGCGAGCTGTGTAATCGAGATCCGCTCTTCAGAAAACAAATTGTCGAGCATGAGTAGGGCCTCCTCGTTGCCTGTAGAATCCAAATGATGGCTGCTTGCTATCAATACCTCGAATATAACAAATCGAGTTCCTTCGGCCAAGAACAACCATGAACGGGCGTGCGCTAGAGGCTGTTGTTGGGAGCACCCAATGAGGAGCGTCGAAGAGCAGGCTACGAGCCGGCTGTGAGCTTCTAGGAAGACGCGCTGTGGGGGTTAGGGAAGCGGGAGGAGAGTTTAGTCGGCGCTCGGGCGCCGGCTGTTAGGAGGGGGATGAGGAGGTGTGGTGGAGAGGATCTTCTGGCTAGTCGGTGGTCACAGGAAGGCACTGCCTTTCGTTGTCCTCAGTGCGAGTTCGGGCGCAATTGCCACGCGCAGGCTATTTATGAGCTCCTCACAATCTCCAAAAACTCCCGCGTCAGCGGATCGATAAAGCCGGTTTCTCGTCTCCGGCCCTTCCGACGCCGAAACCGCGGCTTGGACTTCCCCAAATACTTCCGCACCGTCCGCTGAAACTTGCGAAATGGTTTAGTGGCTGGTTTCTGGTCGAGCGCCCACGCCAGATACTCCCGGGGCACGTCCTTCAGCCTCTGGCCCGCATGTTTGCCGAAATAGATCTGGGTCTCCCCCAACGAGATTCGCCGCTCCTCGCGCGATGGGTTAGCACACCCTGACTGTAGCCGGCCCGCAGGAATATCTCGAACCTCCTCGGGGCGGCAATTGACCACTTCTAAAAATGCACCGACGTTCGGATCCATAGCCTTCGTTTCCACATTACTTGTTACTTCCGATTCTCGCGCAGCGGCCAAATGCCGCCAATAGTAAGGGGTGGAGTTAAAGAAGAGCTGAGGCTAGGGAATGATCTGGGGAACAAGCGAGGTCGCGATGGGCTTAGCAGCTGCTCCCTCAGCTTCTCAATCACGCGCCACCAAACTCCTTCAATGCCTCGAATCTGGCTGAATGCCCACCAAACAATAAATAGTCATGGGCGCATGTATATGTACCACGCCAGAAGCCCCAGGAGCCTCGCAGACAGCCGGCGCTCAATACGGGATCCGAAGGTCTCGGCGCCAACCAACATGCCTTCCTGAGGCCGCCTGGGAGCTATGCGGGTGGCGCGGTGGTGTTCGTGGTCACGGCCAGGCTCAGTCTCCCAAGTACCGGTAGCGCGTGGCCCTCACGGTTGAGCTAGGCTCAATCAGCTCCAACACCCCGTCCTTGACCAGCATCTTCAGTAGCCTGGCCGCCAGCACATGGCTGATGCCCAGCACCTCGCCGGCAGAACGGCAGGACAGGTACCAAACTCCCTGCTCATCGGCATGATGGCGCTGCAACTGGCGGCACAGGGCCAGCAGCTGCCGCATGGACTGGAGGGGATATTGATGAGCACACGCTGGTAGCGGCTGCTGTTGGGCCGCCGCAAATGCCAACCGCACCAGGTCATGACCCGGCTTGGCCCACAGCCACAAATACAACCACCGCTCCCAAACCAGCTGCCAATCCTGCTCCTGCATGTGGGGCAGGGACTGTTCGTACCAGTGGCGGATATAGGGCTGGAGCTCCTCGCCCATCGTTTCGGCCAATTCCGGCAGGCCTTTGAGGGCAATCGCCAGGGAGAGGATTTTGTCGTTGGTGGTGCCTGAAGCCCGGACAATACAGCGATCTATGGCTGGTTGGATTCTCTGTGCTGTGGGTGGATCTGTGCTGTTTACAGATACTACAGATATTACAGATACTACTGAAGTAGGATTACTATCTGTAAACAGCTGGGCTGGCTCAGCACTACTGGGCACAGATCCAACCAACCCACAACCAAGCTTCCTTAATACATCCTCGGGAATGACGGAGCAGCCTCGTCCGGCAGGAACTGATCGCCCAACACCCACTCCCTTTGCACACCATCCGCCCAGCTCGGTGGCAGGAGGGTTTGGACGTGGGGGCCGATGAGGATCTCGAGCTGGGCCCCATCGCCGCCGAGGGTGGCCTTATTCTTCCCCAACTGCTCCAGGGCCGGATGCAATCTGGCACCTTCGGCCGCCATGCCGTTGCGCACTTCGAGCGGCGTCTTCAATCCGAGTTAGAAACTTCGCCTTGGTAGTGCGAGCGATATGATTGAAGAGGGTTGGCAATCGCCGAAAATCGACATTGTTGTGTTGGCGGCCGCACGCAAGCCAGATGTTTCCTGCGGCGATCTGGATGTTATGCACGCTTAACCAGGTCAGGTTTATCCGACAAAGATATGCCCTTATTAGGCAGTTAGTCGCAAAGGTGTTGGCAGCTTCGAAGTGCGTCTCCGGTGTGCAACTTGGCCGCAGGGCTGCGTAGAGCTGTGTCAGATTCTACGTTTGACGGCACTTTGACTTGCGATACGAGTTCAGTGACTTTGGAGTCCGAAGACTTTTGGGCGAAACGCCTAAGGGCGATTCGTACCGAGAAACCAATATTCTCGGACTGGGCCCGAAACGTCCTCACCGGCCTGCCAAAAGACGTTAGAGACTGAGATTAAAGCATGGGAAACAAGCGGCAGCGCTCGCGGCGCAATATCTAGTTCCTGAGGAAACCCCACGCGTTGGCGATGGGTAGTGGCATTACCTGCTAGAATTGGCGACACGTGGAACTCTTTCAACTTATCCGCGGACCGTATTTAACTGACAACCCGCCAATTTGTCTTCGAAACAGAATCGTTATGAGGCAGCCAAACTATGACGGAAAAATTCAAACTACTCGACTTCGGCTCGTCACTGCTGACCGTGACTGCGGCCATGATGGTTGCCGCATCAACTTCCGCCCAAAAAATCAACGGTACGCCAGGTTCACCCAGCGCCACCGAGGTTATTAAGGGAGATCAGCTTCCGCCGCCTCCGGTGAAGTTCGGCGGCGTAATCAAGGAAAGCGCCAAAGACTCCAAGCCGTACTGGCCGCCGCGTGTCGTGCCGCGAAAAGGCGCGCCGAACGTGCTACTCATCATGACCGACGACCAAGGCTACGGCGTCTCGGGCACGTTCGGCGGCGTCATCCCGACTCCGGCCATGGACCGCGTCGCCAAGGCGGGGTTGCGCTACACACAATTTTGCTCCACTGCCCTCTGCTCGCCCACGCGGGCGGCGCTGATCACCGGCCGCAATCACCACTCGGTCGGCTATGGCGTCATCGGCGAAATGTCCACCGGTTTCCCGGGCTACGATTCCGTCATCGGACCTGAAAGCGCCACTATCGGTGAAATCCTCAAAGAGAATGGTTATGCCACGTCATGGTTTGGCAAGAATCACAACACGCCCACCTATCAATACAGCGTGTCCGGGCCATTCGACCAATGGCCGTCGGGAATGGGTTTCCAGTATTTCTACGGGTTCATGGGCGGAGAGACGGACCAGTGGACGCCCTACCTGTTTCGTGATCATACCCAGATCTATCCGTGGGTCGGCAAGAAGGGATACAACCTCACGACGGACATGGCGGACGAAGCAATCAAATACATGAGCGGCCTGAACGCGGCCGCACCAGACCAGCCGTTCTTCGTCTATTACGTGCCAGGCGGCACCCACTCGCCACACCAGCCAAAGAAGGAATGGATCGAGAAGTTCAAAGGCAAGTTCGACATGGGTTGGAACAAATTGCGCGAGCAGATATTCGCTAATCAGAAGCGACTCGGCGTCATCCCAGCCGATACGAAGCTCACGCCTTGGCCAGATACCTTGCCGAAGTGGGAGTCACTCTCGTTCATTCAAAAGAAACTGTACGCGCGCGAGGCGGAGGTATTTGCCGCCTATGCTGCCTACACCGATCATGAGATTGGCCGTGTCATCCAAGCGGTCGAGGACATGGGCAAGCTCGATAACACGCTGATCATCTACATCAGTGGCGACAACGGCACCAGCGCCGAAGGCACGTTGGAAGGCACCTTCAACCAGATGACTGCTTACAACGGCATTCTGACTCTGCCCGAAGCTGAGCAAATGTTGCACTATGAAGATTGGGGTTCGGCCAAGACCTATCCGCACATGTCGGTGGCATGGTCGTGGGCATTCGATACGCCGTTCAAGTGGACTAAGCAAGTTGCGTCGCACTTCGGCGGCACACGACAAGGCATGGCCATTTCGTGGCCCGGCCACATTAAAGACGTAGGCGGCATCCGTACGCAGTTCCATCACATGATTGACATCGTTCCGACGATTCTAGAAGCCACGGGCGTCCAAGGCGCCGAAGATCGTAAACGGCTTCAAGCAAAAGCCCATCGAAGGCGTAAGCATGGCTTACACATTTGACGAGGCGAATGCCAAAGCGCCGTCGAAGCGCAGACACGCAGTATTTCGAGATGTTCTGCAACCGAGGCATCTATCACGACGGCTGGTATGCCTGCACGACGCCGCCGTTCCCGCCGTGGCTCATGGGAACAGCAAAGATGCCCGGATATCAATGACTACAAGTGGGAACTTTATAACCTCGCCGAGGACTTCTCGCAGTACAACGATCTCTCCGCCCAGAATCCCGACAAACTCAAGGAAATGCAGGCGTTGTTCCTCGTCGAAGCGGAGAAGTACCAAGTCTTGCCCTTGGATAACTCGATTCTTCCGCGCCTCCTGACGCCGCGACCGAGCGCAATCGCGGGGCAAACGGACTTCAACTACACGGGTGCGAACGCGGGCATTCCCATTGGCAACGCACCCAGCCTGCTCAACAGAAACTACACCATCACCGCCCAGATTACCGTTCCCGATGGGGGTGCCGAGGGAATGATCGCGACGATGGGCGGACGTTTTGGCGGCTACGGGCTCTTCCTGCAAAAGGGCAAGCCGGTCTTCGTTTACAATCTCCTCGATCTGGAGCGATTCCGTTGGGAGGGTGGAATCGGTGGCAGAGTCGCCGAGGACTTCTTTAGCCGTGCACTCAAGCCAGGCAAGCACACGCTCGTGTTCGACTTCAAATATGACGGCCCCGGACCCGGCAAGGGGGGCACCGGCATTTTTACAGTGGATGGCAGGGTAGTTGGCAAAAAAGACAATCCCACACACAATTCCGATGCTCATGGCAATCGACGAGTCCTTCGATATCGGGAGCGATACCCGCACGGGAGTGGACGACAGCTACGAGCTGCCGTTCCACTTCACCGGGACCATCGACAAGCTGACCTACAAACTCGGCCCGTCGCAGATGACGGCAGATCAGCAACAGGCTGCTTCAGAAATGATCCGCAAAGCGACCGACTAGTGCCACGAGGTATCCGCGAGGCGGCGGTCCGCAAGGGTCGCCCGCCGCCTGACAACTGGGCAGCACGATGCAAACGTACGAGATAACGTAAACGAACCGCTGGAAGGCAACACTCGGTGGATAGCACCGTTTGGCTCACACTAATTCTGACGATTGGAGCCGTTCTGGAGATCGGAACAGGTATCGGGCTACTTTTCGCTCCCTCCAGATTTGCTTTGCTCTTGCTTCGCTCTCCTTTGGATCGTGCCGGGCAGGCGGTCGCTCGCGTCGCGGGAGGCGCTCTGTTGGCGGTGGGCATCGCCTGCTGGTACGCGCACTGGTCGCCTGAGACAGTCGCCGGCCTAGGTGTCGCCAGAGCCTTTCTAGTCTATAACTTAGTTGTCAGCCTGACACTGGTGCGGAACTGTCCCGCGCTGGCCAGCGGCGGCCTTCCCGCGTTGTGTGTCGCATTCATTCACGGGCTGCTAGCCGTTGCATTGCTGATCGCATTGCGTCGCTCTTAAATGAACTCCGTTTTTCAGAAAGAAAAAACATGTCTCGGCAACTATTCGGTTGGGCAATTGTGATGATGTTGTGTCTTTTCGTGTCGCTTGCTCACGGCCAGCGTCGCGGTGGAGGTGGTGAACGATCAGGTGGTGAACGATCAGGTGGTGAACGATCAGGTGGTGAACGATCAGGTGGGCAGACTTCGAGCAGCAGGAAACCTCCCGGTGGAGCCTGGTCGGAATACAATCCAACTTGGAGGCAAGGACAGACTGGAAATGCACACAATGCATCCGGTGCTGGAGGGGCAGCGGCCGGTCGTGCTGGCGGCGGGAATCGTTATAACCAAGCGTCCGGTAAGCAAGGCGCCGCTGCAGGGACCGCTGCTGCAAAACGCGATTCATCATCAGCGTCAGGTGCTGAGGGCGCAGCCGCGGGTGCTGCCGCGACCAACCGAAATGCACCATCGGCGACGGGAGCCCAGGGCGCAGTTGCTGCATCGGCCGCCGACAAGCGAAATGTGCCAACAGCATCCGGAGCCCAAGGGGCAGCCGCCGGGGCTGCGGTAGCCAACCGCAATGCACCTGCTGCATCGGGCGCTGAAGGCGCGGCAGCCGGAGCCGCTGCCGCGAATCGGAATGCACCTGCGGCGTCAGGTGCCGAAGGTGCAGCCGCGAATGGCACTAGTTTAAGCGCTGCGCAGATGACTGCGCTTGGTCATTTCACTAGATCGCTGATCTTCACACCTAGCGTTTGGGTCGCAGCTAGCACCGTCGAGAAGCGCGGGTCTGACGTGCGATAGAGCAGGAACCACGCGCGCTTCTTTGCGGTCGGACCGTCGTAGCCCAAGCCTTCGCCGAGTTCATTCAGCGTCATTCCCGAACGCTCAAACAGGTTGCGAATGTTGTCCATCACGCCGTCTGCGGTCATGGTGTTCCGACTTTTCTGAACCAAGTGAACAAACCTACCAGTAGTCTACGTAAGCAGAGACGCTGAGGGTCGATCCTACCAGCAGCAAAGCGAATACTCGGTGAAACAGCCACTTCGGCTGACGGCATCAAATCACCCCCAGGCGTTTCCGCCTAAGAACGGGACCCGCCTGAATCGCCATCGAGTCAGGCGGCAGGAATCGCTGTCACTCTGAAGGCGATTCCATGGCAAGCTTGGATGCGGTACGCGCCGCTTTGTGCAATGAGGGACTCCCGTTCGCAGACATTTTGACCGAGGCCAGTATCCGGGACGTTCTCCACGGACATGGCGTCCAGTATCGGGACCGCGTGTTTAACTCGGTCACCACGATCTGGGGTTTTCTGAGTCAGGTACTCAGCGAAGACCATAGTTGCCGCGATGCCGTGTCGCGGATCATCGCGCATCGTGTGACGAATGGGCTGGCAGTGTGTTCGCCGAATACGGCCAGCTATTGCGACGCGCGGAGTCGTCTTCGCACCGGGGTACTCTCTACGTTGGCGAGGCAGACTGCAGAAGAGTTACAGATGAGCATCGCCCGCCAGTGGAAGTGGAACGGTCGCTCCGTGTTCATCATTGATGGCTCGAGCGTCTCGATGCCGGACACGCCGGAAAACCAACAGATGTATCCACAGCCGCCCCAGCAAGCGACAGGTCTGGGTTTTCCACTCGCCCGGATCACTGTGCTGTTATCGCTCGCCACCGGCGCTTGCCACGATTTGGAAATCGCGCCGTACGAGGGCAAGGGCACCGGCGAAAAGAGCCTCTTCCGACGAATGTACGACACCCTTAAACCTGGCGATGTGGTTGTTGCCGATGCCTTATTCGACGATTACTTCATCGTGTGGGAATTGTACGAGCGCAACATCGACATCGTTGCTCGAGCTCAGTACGAGCGCCTAGGCAGCCGGATATCAGAGACTGGCCCCGAGGGCGACATGCTCGTTTGGCAGCGTCCCAACAAGCCCCGCGGAATGACGGGAGAACAGTACCGCAGCTACCCAAAGAGCCTCGTCATGCGGCAGGTGACCGTTGACGCCCACGACAAGAACAACCGCGTCACACAATTCAAAGTCGTGACCACGATTCTTAACGTGTCGATCGATGGCCAGCAGATCGGCGATCTGTTCGAGCGGAGGTGGGAAGGAGAAGTCGATATCCGATCGATTAAGTCGACCATGCAAATGGATATCCTGCGATGCAAAACGCCGGACATGGTCCACAAAGAGATTTGGACTCACTTATTGGCGTACAACTTGCTCCGCACGGTGATGGCCGTTGCCGCCGAGGAGAATGACACCGAGCCTCGCAAGGTAAGTTTCAAAGGAGCGAAGCAAGCCTTGACAGCCTTCGCTCCAAAGATTGAAGCTGCTCGGCCGGAGGAGCGCGCACCGCTCGTTGATGCGCTGCTGACGACCATTGCTTACCACCGTGTAGGCAACCGTCCTGGCGCTGGGAACTGCGGGCGCAAAAACGACGGCCGAAGCATGCCGCGCGACTAACGCAACCACGACACATCGCCAAGCTGCCACAGAACCGCTCAAAGTGGTTCTAGGTCGGACGAACCAGACTCATCGGGGCGAGGTCGCTCGCAACATCACCGGCGGTCACTGGGAAGCTCGTTGCTTTCCGCTAGACCACCGCGTCATTGCCATCCACCGATTCATCGCCTTTCCGCATTCCGGGCAAACAAGGGAGGCCTGCAACCCGACCGGCAGGAAGACCTGCCACGGATCAAACCGCCGCCTGGCGCAGTCATCTTGATCGTGGGACCTTAAACTAGTGCCATTCGAGGAGGAAGAGGGGGAGGGTAGGAGGGGTAGAAGGTAGAGAGGGGAAGGGGGGGGGCCTGATGGATCAAACCGCCGCCTGGTGCGATCTTGATCGTGGGACCTTAAATAGTGCCACGGTGCAGCCGCCGGGTATGTAGCTGGAGAGAACGACATACCACAGGTTTCCGGTGCGCAAGGTCGCAGCTGCAGGAGCTGCCGTTGCAAACCGCAACACGTCTGCGGCATCGGGTGCTGAGGGCGCCGCTATTGGATACGCGGCGGCGAGCGGCCCCGTTAACCATCCGAGTATGTACAACCAGCAGTGGTATAGTGAGCATCTAAACGCTTGGTCTCCTCCTGGTTGGGCCGCCGGAGCTGCCTGGGCTCCCACAACTTGGAAGTCAATTGCCGCGAATTGCGGAATCGTCAATGTCACGCCAGCACCTTTCGACTACGGGAGCAACGTGACCTGCATAGGCGGAAACGTGGTTGTCAACGGCCAGCCCGTGGGAACGGCAGAGGAGTTCAGCGAGGAAGCCGCCGCGATTGCTGACGCAGGCGCTGAGGCTGCAACCTCGGCCGACGATCATTGGCTACCCTTGGGCATGTTTGCGCTGGTCCGCGATGAGCATCAGCATCCGCAACTAATCATGCAGTTGGCTGTCAATCAGCAAGGGATTCTGCGGGGTAACTACACGGACGAAGTAACCGGTAGCACATTGCCAATCCATGGCGAAGTCGACCTGCAATCAAAGCGGGCGGCCTGGACTGTTGGCGACAATCGATATGCCGTTATGGAAGCGGGTTTGAGCAATCTAACGCATAACAAAGCGCCGGCTCTCATTCACAAGAATGGCACGACGCAACGCTGGCTCCTAGTGCGTCTGGCGCAACCCGGCCAGGATGGAAGTGCTGCGGCATCTGCCGCCGACGGACCAAAGTAACCCGCCGATGAGGCCTGGCCGCATAGGAAGTGTCGAGAGCCAGTCATCGGGTGACACTGGTCAGCAATGGACCGTTTTCTCGGATTACGCACGGATTCACGCAGCTTGCACTTGTGAAATTCGGACTCGCTTGCGCACTCATGTCGATCCGTCATTGCTCACGAAAAAAACATCAAGTCGATCAACGCAACCAAGATGCCCCACGGTAAGGAGTGATGCCAATCCCTGCCATCACCCTCAAATCTGCGACGCCGGCATCTTATCCTGCCAACTCCCCCACCCCCCTTACCACAAACCTAGTGACAACTACCCCTTACTTGTCACAAATATGCTATACCCCTCGCTCCAAACGGCTTGTGACAAGTAACTTTGGCGGGGGAATATATAGGACATGGATTCACCCGGCTGACCGCCTGGGGCAATCCCGGCCAGAAGCCCCAATATATATGTCACGCCGATTTCAGCCTCAAATTCCCCACCCGACCCCTGGCCACCTCCACCGCCTCCTCCACCATATCACACCCCACAAACCTCCTCCCCAACTTCGCCGCCGAGACAGCCACGGTGCCTCCTCCCACAAACGGATCCACCACCAATCCAGCTACCGGCGCGAGGCGCTCGATCGAGTAGTCGCTTTCGGCCAGGGCTTGCTGCCAGGGATGCAGAGTCTTCTCATGCTCCCCAGTAATCACTAAGTCCGGAAATGCGCGCCACCAAGGAGTAAGGGGTGGTTTTACGAAGGCCAGGACCGGTTCCAGCACTGCCGAAAGTTGGTGGTGCGCATGGTAAGAACGGGGCCTCGATGGACCACCGAAAAACACCACAACCACTCCAAATGCTCCCGCATCAACTTTATGATTTCGGACAAGTACAACTGGCCGGCATACGCCAAACAGATTCCACCCGGCTTCAGCCACTGCGCTGCGTGCTCTGCCAGAACTCCATAGAGCGGTACTGAGTCATGATCATAAGGAGGATCGGTCAGAATCAAGTCGGCTGTATTGGGTGGGATTTTGAGGTCGCGGAGATCACAATGCTCGATGCGAAACTGCGGCGGTAGGAGAGTGCTCTGTTTGGTCAGCGCAGCAGCTCTCTGTTGGCGCTGCAGCTCCTTGTAGAGGCCCGCGATTTTGCCGGTCTGGTCCATCCCGCGAGGAGCTTCTGGTTACCCGAGAGGGTGATCGCTTTGGCTTTTTCATAGGTTAAGCGGGACATGCCCACCGCCTTGGCAGCGACAGCGGAAGCCCGACCAGTAAACCTATGGCCTAACTTAGGCCCAAGGTTTCTGTGGCCCCGCCCACCGGCCTAGCCATCGGGGATTTTGCCCGCGAGCTGTCGAGCGCGGCTTCTTCGCTGGCGAGCCGTTCGATCTCCAGGCCCATGCTCACCGCTTCACTGGGTACCAAGTCGAGCCGCTGGATGTTCTCATCCCGTTCGGCCCGCAGCACGGCATCAAGCTCGCCGAGATCATCGAGCACCGTGGCGGGAATGGTAGCGAGGCCCAAGGCTTCAAAGGCGGCAATCCGGCGGCCACCGGCAATTAGAGTGCCATCGGGCAGTACCACAATGGGGTGCAAGAGGCCGATGGATTCGATGGATTCGGCCAGACTTGTGATGTCGCCGGGGTCCTTGCGGTGGCGATGCCCAATCTTGATCTCGCTGATTTTCATAGCTGCACGATTCATTAATTCATTCCTTATCGAGTGACTTCCAGTGCCACAGGCTTAAAGCAATACCTAGGCCCGCCCCCTGAAAATCACTTTGCACAACGGGTTTCAGCCTTATTTTTCCGAGGTATTTGTGCAAAGTGGCCGGTAGTTTGAACGGACTTTGGATACTTTGCACAAGCGTTGTGCAAAGTCCGCAAACCTTGTCCAAAGCAGCACCCTACTTTGCACAAATCTGCTATACAGGTTCGCTCAATCGGCTTGTGCAAAGTGGATTTCGGGGTGGAGGGGCATGGTTTTCATTCTTTGGTTGCGGTGGCTGTTAATTTGAGCTTGGGTCACTAGCGTCATATCCGAGGAAGCAGCCGCACTGGCGGCAATGCGCGGTGCGCCAGCCGAGGCGCTGATATCGGTCGGAGGAATATGCCCACTTGCTGGGGTCGAGGTGGAGGCAGCAGTTGGACCCCGCAGACATTGCCGTCTCGGATTGAAGAAGCTTCACGATGGCATCCTTCCATTGCTGGATTAACTCGATTTCGGGGGGCTGAATCTTGGTAGCGGGGCGGCAGCGTAGACCGGTGGCAGTGACCTCGATGGTGACGTCACGCGCGACCAGTTCGGCGATGAGGGAAGCTGGTGAGACGAAGCTGCCTCAGCTACGTCGGCATGCGACATCTCGGTCAGTTTCCAGACGGCGGGACGACTACCCCGCGGCTGTTCCACTTGTTCGACGGCACCGACCTTCAGCAGCTAAACCTATGGCCTAACTTA
>CAWIXI010000007.1:0-18948 GCA_963840025.1 uncultured Planctomycetota bacterium
CAGGGGGTCGAGCGTAGCCTCGTTGCAAGAGAGAAGAAGATCGCCAAGACCAGTCAAACTACAAGTATGCCTAACGCAGCCGGTGAATCCGATCGTGAATAATGCGAAGCATGAGGGGCCGGAGTGTCTTGAAGAGGAGGTGGAGGGGTGAGGCTCCTAGTTGCACTCGATGTATCGCCGATCAAGCTCTTCCACCGTCAGCTCACACTTGCTTATTGTTTCCAGTCCACCTTCGTACACAGCAGAACTCGATTGCCCGAATCATCAGCATGGCATTCCACCTCATCACTATCAATCTCCACCACTTCCCAATCGTCACCTGCAATTTCGTGGCGGTAGCTTTGGGCGACTTGCGATGATTCAAAGATGACAATGGGGGGATTGGGCTCATCCTCGCAGGTCAGGCTCATGGCAGCCCATTGATCGTTCCGGGACAGAGCGTAGTAGCAATCTCGCATTCATTGCTCCTCTCGTAGCCAAACAGAAATTTCTAATTCTTCGCGTCGCAACCTCGAAACGGGCCGGGATAGCACGAGAGGCGTTTCGTGCTGACTGCCATGAAATAGTTCGTCGACAGGTAAATTCTATACGAAAAGCAGACGGACGAGGTGGCCTCGTCAAATCTGCCGTTTCTTGTCGTTCGAATTCTTGTAGAGCAGCACCAAAAGTGTTATGACGTTGAAAAACAGTCCGAGAAAAAACCACAACCACGCATTACGTTCGGTCTGTTGCGCCCACAACGCACAAAATGCGGCACAGACAAATGCTGCTAAGCCAGCTGCGTCGCTGCTCCGAGGGTGTTGTTCTAACTGTGCCAAACGTTGTTGCAACTTATCGAGTCGAGCTGTATCTGATTGAGCAACCGAATGTGCCGACAGTATCAAAGTGACGGCCAGTGCAACAGCTGTTAGTTCCGGTTTAACGTGTTTCATAGGTTTTCACTGCGGCTAACTTCTATCTCTCGGAACGAAGTGACTCAAGATTATCAAAAGTCTGGCGAATTGCAATCGATTAGCAAACTCAAGTTTGGGGCGATTCAACCTCCGCACGCTGCTGATCGCCATGGATCTCGTTGCACGATATAAGGGACAATCGCCGGTTCACGTTAGAAAAAAACCGCTCTTTGTAGCGTGCTTCTTCCGACGAATCTGGTATCTTCACGTCTATGGAAATCGAGATGCCCAAGGTGATTAAGTGTGATCGGTGTGGGCGCCTGTCGCCCGTGGAGGACTGGGAGTCGGTCTACGAAGACCCATTACCTTCGGACACCGTCTATACGCCACCACGAGTCAAGGAAATCAGCTGCGAGATTCGTTGCAACAAATGCGGGATTCGAATTCAGCTCATGCCGCCGCCGCAAGAGTAGTGAAAATCTAGTGGCGGTGATGTTGGGTGCGGTGTGGTTGGTAGTCGGGTACATTTCGCTTCCGGCGGCGTGGTAAAGGGGTTGGTGATTCGATGGCCACTCGCTTAGTGATTGCCGACGCCCACGAAGTGGTGCGGGCGGGCCTCAGGACGATGCTCGGCGAGGACCAATGTGCAAGTCATTGCCGAGGCAAACGATGGGAAGACCGCCCTTAATCTTGCCAGAAAGCATCGAACCAATTTGGTGCTGCTCGCTCTCCCTCTCCCGGACAGTAATGTATTCGAATGTCTGGCAAGAATGAAAAACGCTCTGCCCAAGGTACCAGTAGTCTTGTTCAGCTCGATCGACGAACCCACGTATCTGGCCCGGGCCTTCGCCTTGGGTGCCGCGGGTTACTTGCTGAAAAGCGCCAAACGCAATGAGATCGTAAACACCATTCGTACCGCTGCGGTAGGCAAATCGGTTTGGTCGCACGACCAACTGCGGCGGATCACCGGGGGCCTGGCGAAGCCACGCAAGGGTTCCACTGGCGAGATGCCGCTCACTAAGCGTGAAAGCGAAGTGCTCAAGCAGATCGCCCTCGGGTTGACCAACCAAGAAATCGCCCAGTCGCTGGGGATTAGCTACGAAACGGTCAAAGAGCACGTCCAGCACATTCTTCGCAAGCTAGACATGTCCGATCGTACCCAAGCCGCCGTATGGGCTGTGCGGAAGGAACTGGTCTAAGCCAGGACGGTGAGAGATTTGTCCTCATCATGAGTGGCACGCTCGGCGGTTTGCATCTGCTTACTCGCTGCGTCCGAACCCGGCTGAATTCCGACGGCGTTTGCGTCATCTATATAGGGTGCTGCAGCTAGCCATCATGCCCTGATCTGATCAGAACACATTTCATCTGCCCGGTCGTTGGACTTGTTCCACCAGCCGGGCATTTTTCTTGCGCTGTGCACTAGCCAACGCCAATCTACCCCTTCGCCCATTTCCGGGCGGTTCGTGTTTACTTCCCACACGACCGCCCCGGTCGTGGGGCGGTCCCAACTTAGGAGATCGTCCCATGATCGAAACCAAAGTAGCTAACGAACAACCCTCAACCGATTGGCAACACACCTTCCTCACCAATCCTCCCCCACATCCAACAAAAACTCCGCCTCGCCTTCTGTCACCTCGATCCCGAATCCCAAGAAGACGCCACTGCCGAAGGCGATTGCCCATTGCCTGTTGGCCTATGTCAGGCTGCATGAGCAAGGCCGTACAGAAGCTGCCAATCCTTCCAGCCTGGCTTGGTATGCCTCCCGGCAGATTAAGCGGGGACGTCCGGCAGTGGGCAAGATGAATAGCAAAGATCCGCTAAGCCGGTATGCTCAGATCAGTAATGGAATTCAAATCGAGCAGACCCCAAGTAAATGGATCGATGTGCTCGTTGAGGACAAACGAGCCACGGTGCCGGATCAAGTAGCGGCGAAGTTGGATGTAGGTAGTTGGTTTGGCAGTTTGTCACAGCACATGAAGCAGATTGCCAAGGATTTGGCATTGGGATTTTCGACCAGCGAGGTGGCGAGGAAGTATGGGGTGACGTGCTGGTAGGATCAGTCAGTTGAGGAGGAGTTTGGAGGAGTCGTGGTTGGTGTTTCAGGGGGAGGGGGTGTGAGGGTGGGGTTGGTGAAGGCACAAACGAGGACATTCATTCGGTGTAGGCGATGCGCGTGTTCTGATCCAGGTGCCAATCTCGATTGCGGGTTCGTTAGCTATTAGGGCATGAAACGGTTGCCGGTCCCATGACCCAATCCAGCAGTAGAACGACGAGCTATTCAACTCGACCCGAGACGCACCTTAGAACGGAGTGGAGCCAAGCCCCGCATCGGACGTGATGCGTCGTCTTTTGGCCAGACTACTGGAGAATGAACGATGAATAGGAGCGGCGGGTAGGATGCGGACCTGAAACTGATGACTGACCAGTTGCGTCCGCCGGCGCCACCCCCCGACTCGTTGGCGCGGCGGGAGCCACTGGGCGAGGACGTGCTGATGGACGAGGGTTGCCCCCACGAAGTATACGATCATGCCTTTTTCCCAGATCCCGCCACTACCAGCCCGCGCGGCCATCAGCATCACACTCGGCATCAACAAGTGAATCATGAGCCAGAAGAATGAATCGCATTGGTACAACAGGCCGGCTAAGTAAATAAACATCGCGATTAGCAACATCGCTGTGCAGTACAAGTGGAGGGAGTCGTTCGATGGCGTACTTGCAATCAACGCCAGCAACCCGGTAAAGCACACGTAGAGAAGCGTTGCGACCGGGCAATTGAGCCGCCAGGCTGTTCGCGTCGTCTCCGCTCCGATCCCAATCAGCACCACAAACAGCGCGTAGCCGATCCACTGTGGTTGACAATCGCGAAACATGCTCAAGGGGCGGTCGAGCGCGTCGCCTTGTAGGTCGGCAAGATGGGCCCCGACCAGCAGCACGAAGAACATAAAGCCGAGGAGCTTGACCATAGCATGGAGCCCCAGTCCTTCTGGTCAGCTTACCATAGTCTTCCCGAAATGAGAGTGGAAACGGTAGAGGATGGCAAGTCGGCCCGAGTTTACGGAGGACCACAATTTGATGGAACTCGTGTGTTGGGGGAGGTCTTGACCAGCTTGCGAAGTAGCGGGAGGGAAATCAGCACCACTGCTATGTTGAAGGTAGTATCCAACCAGTACAGCTTATTGGTCGAAGCCATCATCAAAGATGCTCGGTCCGCTTGGTCGCCCGACCTGCAAGAGGCCATTGCGGGCCCGGTCACCGTTATTACTGTTGCTTGACGGTTCCTCATTCATACCTCAATTGTAGCCGGGTTGCCCTGCGCCCGGTGAGGTTCGATGGTGGGGTTTATGCGGTGGTCCACGCTGTTAACCGTTGGGTCATCAGTTCGAGTTCCACCGAGTTCCACCGGCGGAGGACAGTACCCGATCCAGCACCTGAGGCGCTACCGTACATTCCTCCAACAACTCCTGCTTGCGTGCTTCGTATTTCGCTTCCATGCGAGTGCTCCTTCCGTGAAACATGGCTTTGTCCAAAACCACGGAAGTCGCTAATAGGAAAACACTTGTAACAAGTCAATGCAAATCAAACAGTCGAACTAAAGGCTTGCGAGTTCTTCGGTGCCGAGCGCTTGCAGTCACCTATCATCCATTGCAGGCGCCACACGTTCATCAGTCAGGCACTAGCGGGCGGCAGGACGCTGGTCGAAGTGCGGGATGCGGCCGGACATGGGAACGTCACGATTACATCGCGGTATTTACATTCTGGCGTGGATGAGGAGGAGGCGATCGGGCGGTTGTTTGGATAGGGATAGTTACGCCGTGTCGGCCGTCGAATCGGCCGTGAGTCGGTGACGGGGCAAAAGCAAGCTGGCCGCGATCCAAGCTCTTTTCGATCGAGTCATGGACCAAGAGCTCGATAAGTACGCGAACTCGTCAAAATAAAGAAACGGCGCATGCATGTCCGCCAAAGACGATTGGGTTCGTTCCAGCCAACGAACATTGCGGATAGACAGCCGTTCGGGACTTGTATGTTCGAGCGACCAACGGATCTGGAGCGTATTGCGATAATGATTCGTCGTTGGACTGATAAGGGCTTCTTACGGTTCAAAAACAATGTCGGTTATCGGGTGGATTTCCCAAGCTGTCCTCGGCTTAAGACCTTGCGGGCCAACGATGCCTGCCGGGTGATCGACGTCGAAGAACAAGGAGCCAGTGATCTCAACGGGAATCGGTTGGCTGAGAAACTTTCGATAGTTGGTGCCAATCGGACGTTCTTCAAATTGTTCTTCAAACTGCTGCCGAGCCGCTTTGAGTGGATTGCGATGCGGTCCGGTTCGCGGCAATCCCGAGATCTCCGCAGTCATGAATCGGCAGTGGGAGGGGGAGTTGGTCGTTCCCAAGATCATATGGTAATCGTTATCATCCTCTCGTTTCGTAGCGTAGAGATAGGCAAAGCAATGTACATTCCGACTCTCCTCCTCAACGCGTTCCGAGTCTGGCTCTTCGGTGATCTCCGGATCGTGCGAGACGCATTTGATGATCGGTGGGCAAGCTATCCAGCACGGCTGCCAAACTACCCAATTCTTCCACGGGAGCGTCAGCAATGGACGTTTTGGCGGCCTTTCGATCGTGGCCGGCAAACTCCTTCGAATTCGAAGCGGCGAACAGTTCTGAGGGAGATAGTTTTGTTTTCAGCTCTTGCGCAGCTCTTCCTCAGTGCCAGGATCATTGACCTCGACAAACGGATAGATCACACCGGATTTCGGAGACGTGAACGTGCCCTCGGCAAGGACCACCGACTCAGGCGCCTTCGGAGCCGCGACCGGAGGTGTGATGCTACACCGGTGCGGCTGGGCGTTATATGCGAACCTGGCCTTCTGCGTGCCTAGACAACGAAATGTGATTCCGCACCGGCAATGACGAAAACGAGACTGCCGACAGTGGGCATCCGCACCGCCTGGGCCGAGTCCCACTCGCCGCGATTGCCACGCTACCGAGCAGCGCGTGCGGCATCGCATATTTCTCCAGGCGGATGCGCGAGGCAAAATGTATGCCGCCGGTAATTTCATGTGGGGCTTTCCAGCCGCCAGCAAAAACAACTGGGACGGAGGTATCGATTTCAGCCCACAAGGCGACGCAACCGAGTCGACGCTTCGAGTCGACCGACCATTTACGGTAGCACCGGTGCGGACGCAGTCGGCGGAACAAGCCTTTGAACTTGTCCTAAAGCATGCAGGTGCGTCGCTCCATCGGGACAGCGTGGATGAGAGAATCGTCCATGAAATTCGATCGGGCACCGCGTATTATGGCTCCACTTGGGGTGGAGGCGGCAAAGGCATCATTGACTCTCAAACCGACGTGGGCGGGTGGCCAACGCTTCATTCGACGCCAGCACCAATGGATACCGACGGCGATGGCATGCCCGACGATTGGGAACGGAAGCAGCAGCTCGATCCCAACGAAGCGTCCGATGGCCCGCTTGACCGGGATGGCGACGGATACACCAACGTCGAAGACTATCTCAACTCTCTCGCCCCTTCAGATTATGCCGGGTAGGAAGTCGTCACTTAGAAATTACAATTATCGTCGGGAAAAGGCGACCAGGCTTTTGTGAAAGCTGGTCGCCTAAACTCGCGAGCACGAGTGAAGTCCCGTGGATATGCCCAAGACCGATTCTCTTATTTGCGATCGCGAAAGAAGCTGTTGGTTCAATCGATCGCTGCGGCTCACCAGCACCCAGGATCGACCGTGCGCTGGCGGCCATGCGGAAAGGGAATCTTGTCGCCGAACCAGATGCCGTAACCATCGGCATATTTATCTCGCGCAAACGCCCGCAGCACACCCAGCCGATGCCTCTCAAATCGCAGTTCCTCGACAGCCGGCAGCTCACTGGGGCCGATCCAGTAGGGGGATCGGTTTCGTTGGATCTCCTTGATCGCGCGTTCGAAGGCTTGGATTTCAGCCGGCGTCAAATAGCTCGACCAATCTTGCCGTTTGAGTGCGGGGCTGGTGATTGCCTCGATGCGATCCTCCTCGCTGAGAACATGTTCGTCCACCACCAGCGGCTGGTAACCGTGTGGGTCAAGCGATTCGCGGGTTTGTGTGTGGCAAGAGAGCATTCAAAGCTCCAGTTACTTTGCTTGCTGTGTGAGCCGCTGCAGCTGCACGTCCGCATGGCGGGCCATCTGGAACGTGCGCATGGCAACTTGGTACCGCCGTTCGGCTTGCTCCAGCTGCTTGATGCAGCGGAGGTCTTCGGGATCTGCGAGAGATCTCAGTTCCAGGAACTGGCAGAACAACCAGCACATCACGACCCGGGAGGCAGCCATTTTCACCAGCAGGGAAGCGGACCGGTCCTCCAAGAGCTCATGACGCAGCTCGGAGCAGCGTTTGCGAAAGGCTTCGGCCCGCAGCGGCTCGTTGTCCGTCACTAGCTCGATCAGCTTCTGTTCAATAGCCAACTGGAGGTCGGCGAGTCGACGCCACACGTGTGGACAGTGATCGACGCAGCCCGCAGTCGATCGAGGGCCGAAGTGTCGCCCGCTAGAGCTGCTTTGGATAGCGATTCCAAGTTGGCCAATTCGGCATCGAGTTTGGCTTGGGGCATGTAATGGATGGCGGGAAGGTCTGAGTTCGTCTGTGCTGCGGCCTTATTGGTCGACGCGTTTGGCCCGACCAGCACTGATTCGTTGGTCGCCTGAAAAGTCGGATTGTCAGCCTCAATGACCACCCCCTGGCCATTGGAGTTGGTCTCGGGAATTGTTTTCGAAGCCGAAGGTAGCAGCCATGGTGCCGTGTCGCGTGCTCGCTGGCCGAGTAGCGTTGCACGGGTAGGATCGCGGTCAACTGGAGCCGTATGAACGTTGTTCGAGGTTGCTAGTGGCATCGTTTAGGTGGCCTCCATTGGCGACTATATTGCCGCCAGCCAGCGCCCAGGAGCTGGCAGACGAGGAGACGATCGAGCAGACTTCCGAATTGGCCGAACTGGGTGGCTAGATCGTGCGCAGGCTTTCGCCTCTCAGCCTGCTCGCGTTTGGTGCGTCTCCGTTTTTCTCTGGCCGCTTGATCTGCCTGAGCGGCATGGCGGCCCTTTTCGCCGCTGCCGACATACTCGCGGACGACCCGGCCCTTCACCCGCCGAGCGCGATAGTAGTATCGCCGACTGCCATGGTTTTCCCACGCCAACGCTCAAAATCCCTCATGATTTTTTTCAATGCAGCATGCTCCGCAACTGCCATGTGCAACTTCGAGGTCATCGCCACTATTGTCATTTTATCGCGCGACTGGCGATCGTCCGACAGCAGTCAGCAGTCGACCTCCTGCTGGTGCTCAGTCAGCCTCCCCAATCGTAAATCCAAGCTCGCGCCGCGCTTGCGTGGCCCGCTCCAGCCATCGACATTCTCCACAAACTGGTTGAATGCCTGGATCGTCGTGTATCGCCAGCCGCCGAGACGGATCGTAGGCAGCCGCTGACCTTCCACGCCACGCCGAGCCCACGCATAGACGGTTGTTGGATGTTGCCCGAGTTGTTGCGTCAGGGCTCTCAGTGAGATAAGCCTGCCGCCCTTGAACTTGGCGGCTACCGCCGTGTCGATTCTTGTCATAGATCCTCCGTGAAATAATTGGTTGCATTCCTTAATATCTAGGCCGGCACAGCAACGGCCATGCTGGATTTTTCCACATGATGTTCGCGGCCCAGAACCGCCGGTGGTTTCCAAACCGCCATTCGCCCCTGGTCGTCAAATACCAACTCGGCGTTCTTAGCCCACCTTGTGCTGACAACGTACTGCACATCCACCTCCACGTCGGGAACCACCTCCCGCATGGCCTCGATCATCAGCTGCCGCACGATGTGGGCGTGGAGGGCGAGGTTTGTGTTCTGTGGGAGTTCGATCATGATCTCATCATGGATGAAATTGGCGATCCGATAGCCGGCGCGCCACAGCTTCCAGAGGGCGAGCTTGGCACCATCGGCGGCCAGGCCCTGGAACATCGTGTTGTGTCGCGCCGCGAACGTAGCGTTGGCCCGCAAGCGACCGGTGAGCGTGAACACGGCACCCCGCCCGAACTCCCGCATGATGGTCCGCTGCAAGTCGGCCGAAGCGCAGCGATGGGCAATGTCGGTGTGGCAATTAGCGGGTAAGAGCTCGACGTGCTCCGCCAGATGTGACCAGAAGTAGTCGATTTCGCTGGCCGTATATAGCCGACCGCGGGCGGTCTGGGGCGCAGTCTCTTTCACGACTTTCAGTAGCATTGCGCCCAGGATCGGGTGCGGCACGTCCTGGCGTCCCGCGTTGTCGGGATGGTTCAGGAAGGTATCACGGTCGGTGTGCTCGAAGTACGTCGCCGGCGTCAGGTCGAGACTGGCGGCGATGTTCGTGACGACCTCGTCGTTGTCCTGCAAGAATGTCCGCATTTCGGGAAACAGGCTCAGCCACGATTCGGAGAGCACCTCCACTTCTTCGTCGCTGAGCTGCACTCCATACGAGGCGGCGGCGTATTGCTGCAAGGCCCGCGAACCCATCCCACCCGGTTTTCCGAAGTTGATCGGCTTGGCTCTTTGGCGTTCGTCCTTGGTCACTTCGGCTTCGGGCTTGGTGAAAAACCGCGCGGCCACCAGCCGGTGGAGATCGCCGCCGGCGTTGATAGCCGCCGCCATTTTGGATTCGAGGCCCAGCTGGCTCTGGACGCTCTGAGCCAGCGTGGCCATCTCGATCGTGGCGTAATCAGCGTCCAAGAACACGTGCCCCGGGCTGGCGACAAAGCAGCCGCGGACCCGCTCATCACGCGGCAGGTTCTGGGCATTGAGCTCACCGAACGAGGATGTGCGGCCGGTACGAACCAAGGCCTCAAAGCTGGGGTGGATGCGTGTTCGCCCCATCTTCTCCAGGAACGTGGACAGCAATTTGTCGACAGCCCGGTAGGCGAGGAGCGCATCGATAAACGGCTCGATCCCCTTCAAGGCCTGAAGTGCTTCCTCCGAGGTGGCGTAATCTCCACGACTGGCCGTACGCGAAAAATGAATCGCCGGGTGTTTGGCGGAGAAGCGATGGAGGATCTCCTGGAGCGCTTTGTGAGAGCCTTCCTGCCCCGGCATGTAGCCGAGCTTGCGTAATTCGGCACGATGTTCCTCGCGCACCTCCTGGAGCTGCTGAACGAGTTGGTCACGGTGGTCCGCATCGATCGCCAGACCGTTGCCGCTGATCTCACGGAGCACGATCGCGCCTGGGAGCTGGATGTGGTGAGTGAGGGGGCCGAAGTTTTTCGTCTGCGCGGCGAGCCACGGCTGCGAGATGAATCCCCAGACGTTGTGGCTCTCCCGCAAAACATCGTTGATCCGCTGCAGCAGCTCGTTGTAGACCAGAAACGTGGCAAGTGTGTCCTTGGCAAGGTATTCGAGATAGATGGGCTCAATCTCCGCAGCCGCTCGGTGGAGGTATTGGCCGAACGAGAGGCGGATCGAGTTGCCATGGGCATCGACACCGTCCTTCGGGAGGTCCAGGCCCAGGTATTCGGCCACGCAGGCTTCCAGTGTCGAGCCGCCTTTGCCATTCGCCGTGTGGCCTTGACTAGCGAGCTTGTACAGCCGGTGCAGCAGCTGGGTATCCCAAACTGCACCGAGCTCCACGCGACGGTAAATGTCGAGCTCGGGAGCGAGCGCATGGATGACCGCCAGATCGAACGGTGCGTTGTGAAAGATGATCGGCAGGTCCCAGTGGGCCCGGAGAAAATCGCTGAGCCGCTCCCGAGTAAGGAAGACGCCCCGCTGGCCGTCGCAGGCAGCTCCCAGTACATACGTCGGCGCAAGCCAGGGACGGCGCTCCTCGATGAGTGTGGTTTCGGTGTCGATGGCGAACGTGCCGTGAAACACCTGGCCATCGGCAGGGCGCCAGGGGCGGAAGGAAGCCGAACTGTTACCGAGTGAGACGTCCATTATATAGGTATCTGTTGTGGTGAACCTTGGCGGCTGTGGTGAACCTCTGGTGAACCTTTACCGCGCGAGGTTCACCACACTTAAGTTGCTTGCTTATAAGGGTTTAGGGCTTGTGTGGTGAACCTGGTGAACCTATTTGGCTTCCTTCTCCCCGTACCTATACAGGAATAGGGATGTAGGTGCCTGCACACGTTGTCCAGCGAGGTAGGCAATAAGGTTCACCAGGTTCACCACAATCATCATAAGTCCTTTAATAATAAGGGTTTAACTTTGGTGAACCTTGGTGGTGGACCTTGGATTTCGAGGTTCACCAGGGGCCTCAAGGTTCACCACCTCCGGCTTTACCACGTCTCGTCGTTCCCCTTGGGGGCCAACCCCGGTCTAGCCTGACGGTCGACGGGATTCTCCCGCGACTCGGCCATGGGCGACGAAGTCGCCTTCCCTTGACGTGTGCCCGGGGCGGAGTTCTTACTCTGCCGCGGTCGGGCAAGTTTGCCGGAACCGTCTTCTGTTTCGGATTGGTCGTCGAAGCGGATCTGGAAGTAATACAACTTCGTTCGCGCCCTGCCGGTTGCCGACCGCAGTCGCGCCGTCGCGGTGCGACCCTCGGCTTCGATCGGTACTTCCCGGTCCACCATACGGGCCAGGAAGTTGCCGATAATGGTGGCCCGGCTGCGTGCACTCTTGGCGGCCTCCAGCCGCTCCGATTCCACCCTCGCGCCGCGAAAAGCATTGAGCCAGTCTGTAGCAGCCAGACCCGGGGATGCTGGTGGTTCCGCGGTCGCTTCCTCTTGTTGTTGGTCGCGCAAGCGCGTGTAGGCCGCCGCATCACCGCCCCGCACAACCCATTCGGCGACCGCCGCTAGTTCACTTAGTTCAGTATTGAACTCCGCCGCCGCCTCGGCCGCATTGCCCAAAAACTCGGGGAACCCACACGCCTCCAAAATGCCGCCCACGGTTTGGGCCCAATACTCACAGCGGTGCCGCCGCGTGCCGCGTGGTCGGCCACGTGACTTCCACCACTCAACCAGCCCAAATAGTTCACCTAGGATCTCAGCCCGATACTCCAGCGCATACTCAAGCGGATTGGGCCCCCGAAAAACTCGCCCCGCCGGGTCGCCGTCGTAATACAACCGGATCGGCATGCCGCGCGAGGCCAGGTCCGGGCTCAGCCTGGTCTGGTTCATCGTCAAAAACCACAGCACGTCATTGGGCTGGGTATGGTTCACCGACTTGCCGAGAATTCTTAGCGTGATGTTGGGAGCCATCGAATTGGCTTCCAGACAGGCACTACTCACTTCGTGGCCACCACGAGTTTTGGCGTTGTCCACCAACAGCACCGACGTGCTGCGTTGCCGCAGATTCGACAGGATCCGCTTCGCGAGCTCCTCATCGTCGGACGTGTAGTGGATCAGCTCCGGCAGCTCGCCATCCAGCACGGCGCCCGTGGCCAGTGCCAGCCAGGTTTTTCCGACACCGGCCTGGTTTGCGTCGATGTGGTTTGTCGCCTTGGGCTGCCGCATAAAATGATTCGCCAGCACCCCCGTGAGCAAGGCCGCCAGGGCATTGGCCACATCGGCCGACTCCCGAAAACAAAAACCTTCCAAGAGCGTGCGTAGTCGGGGCGACAAGCGTTGGAGAATCGCTCTATTCGGATCAAACTTTCCCGGCAGGATCGGCTCGATGTCGAGGCCATGTACCAAGATGCCCGTCGCCGCATCATAGCCGGGACCCCGCAACACAAAGTCGTTGTCGTAAATGGGCCGCCGTGCGTAGGCTGTGATGCGTGGCATCGCGTCGCGTGTCGGCCCCCGCGCCAACAACGTCCCCACAAACTTGCCCGGCGGTGGAAAATAGGAGGGCGCTTCGCCGGCCGTCTCACAGGTGAGGTAATTGGCCAACAGCGCTGAGGCCGAAGGCACCGGATCGGATCCGGTCGTGAGCCGCTGCAGGCCGAGCGTCTCGCGCACGCCCGTCTCCAGCATGACGTTCTCGCCATAGACAAAGACCTTGCCACTGGCCGCGAGCATCTCGGTGGCTGCCGCATACAGGTTTTCAATCGGTGCATTGGCTGTCCCGTTGGGATTGAGTCCCACGAGCCGGGGCAGGTCGCGAGCGCCCACGCGCGGTGCCTGCCGGAGCTCCCGACGGGCAGCGGCGAAACGCTGCGCAAACGCCGCTCCCAGTGATGGACCATCTGGCTTGGACATGCCTTAGGCCTCCGCCGCTTTCTGGGACTCAAACACCTCGCGGCACAGCCGTTCAAAACTAACTTTGCCGCAACCGTAGCAGACCCCGGCATGGTCGAGCGCCACGAGCGTGGCTTTCGCGCAGAACGGGCAGGGCGACAGCCGGTCGGCACCGGTCAGCACCTGGAACACGGTTCGAAACGGCGATCCGCACAATTGATCCTTCAACGTGATCACCTCCGCAGGCGTAACAGGCCGGCCCTGCTTCAACCGGCGAACGTGCCGATTGCACTTGGTGTTGAGACTGCCGATCGCGCGGGTGGTGGCCGTGATGCCAGGGGCCATCGGGTCGGTCGGCAGGATGGCCTGCACGATTTTTACGATCGAGCACCACTGCTTGCGGGCCGCATCGTCGTAAAACGTGACCGGTGGATCGAGCCACAAAATGGCATGCAGGCCGGTACCCGAGGCCCGCACTTCCAGGTGCTCGAGCACGGGGTGGTTCGAGAGCCACGGCCGCAGGCACCGTTCATAGAACACGTCGGCGTCCTGGCTGAGTGCCGGCACCAACGCGCCGCCGCGTAGGTTGTGGGGGTCGATGTCGAACAGGATGCCACGGAGTTTTACGATCCGCTCAGTCGAGACTTGGATGTGGCCGACCGGTCCCACATCGCCCCCATTAAAGAGTTGTTCTCGTGCATCGGGCGGGAGCTCCGCCTCGGGCTGGGTGGCCAGGGGCCCGCTGAGTATCTGTCCGTTGTTGGTGATCGGCGGAACCACAGCGCAGTGTGGCTCCAGTACGGGTCCTGCGGTTAATGTGTTCGTGTGCATTTCGGCGACTCCCTTCGCCCCAGCATTGGCCGGTCAACCTGGCCGAACTGGTGTTTGAGTTTGATGTTAGTAGTTGGTCCACACGCATTCGGTGCGTCGTTGCTTTTCTTTTTTGCCGCTCGACTTGAGATCGACCTCCTTTTCGTGCCGTTCCCATCCATGCTCTCTAGCAAATGCGTCATACAAAGCGGATCGGTAGCCGCTGAGCAGGAAGCGGCCCTCTCTCTCAGCGAGCGTCTCCAAGAGTCGCTGATGATCGTCCGCCGTCATCTCGAACGCGCCGTACTCGCCGATGGAGCTGCGGGTCTCGTGCAGGTAGGGCGGGTCGATGTAAAAGAGGGTCCGCGGGCCGTCTTCTCGGCGGATCACCTTAAGTGCATCCCCATGGAGAATCACCACCCGCTGCAGTCGAGCATGGAATTCGGGCAGTGCCTCGATGGCCGATAGCCAAGCAGACGTCAGATCACTCATGCCACGTCGGGTGCGGTTCCGCGTGAGTGTGGCAAAATCGCGTCCCAGGCCCTGGCGTGACTGCCGGTTGCGCACAAAGAAGTACCCGGCCCGTACGACGGCGTCCGCGTCGGGTTGTACTTGCCGCGATCGCTCAAACTCGGTCTGCGAGAAGGGTGTGTTTCGCAGCCACTGCTCGAGCTTCGGGAACTGCTCGGGCGAGCGTAGAGCGTCCCAAAAATTCGTCAGCTCGCCGCTGAGATCATTGACGACCTCTGAAATTCCATTGGGATCAAGAGCAAAGAGTACTCCGCCGCCACCAAAATACGGTTCGACATAGTGGACCCAGCCCGGATCATCGGGGGCGGGCTGGTTGGAGTTCCGTACCCGCGGCGGCATCAAAGAGATAATGCACTTAGCGAGTTGTTGTTTGCCGCCGTGCCACTTGAGGGGCCGTGTGGCCCCCGTTGCGATCGGCAACGGGGCGTTGTCGGTAGCCGCTGGAGTTGTGATGGGACCAGCCGACTGCGTTGTGGCCGGAATGGTCTGTGGACCAGGCAACTCGTCCTGCCCGTCATGGACGGGGAATAAGTAGCGTTGCCTAGGTAATGAGTTGAGACTGCGCGTGGAGGTAGGTCCCACCGCAGTCCCTTGCGGGGGTGAGAGTATCATTGCTAATTCCTGCTGTTGAATGTGCTGAATTGCGTCATGCGGCTCAGCGAGGGTTGGTTGTGGCAAGGATTGGTTGTCACGCTTAGGGTTTGTAGGGATTGTGTTCTTGATTTAAGGGCGCGCCCGCGCTCTCCTACGAGCCAGGGGCGCTCGTCGCGATTAAAATGGCAGCTCTTCCTTCACGGCACAGATGCTCTCGACTCGCGTCCGGCCCGATTCGCCGCCCTCTCGGACCACGATCGTGTATTCGCGGCCCACGAATTCGTCGGCCTCGATGCTGACGCCATTGGCTGGCGATACGCCGGCCAAGTCACACAGCATGCGGCCCGCTGCGTTGCGGGGCGTGGGCTTGGCGCCGGTGATGCGAACGGCTCGTTTCCCTTGCTGCGGTCCTTCGGTGACTTCAAAATCAAAACGCAGTCCGGCGCCGTACTCGGCGTGCATCATCTCTTCGATGCCCAAAAAGCGGGCCTTATAGAGGCCGGCCGGGCAATCCGTGGAACAGATTGTAAAATTCATCATCAAATTCCTTTTTGAATCAGGTTAAATCGTAGAAAAACAGTGCGTTGCCCTTGCCTGGGCGGCGGCCTACTCCTATCTATTAGCGATTCGATAAAAACTTGTGTGTTTGGGTGGGCGTGTGTGCGCCAACGTTACGGCGTCTCATTCGTCCTCATGATCGGCGGCCACACTAAAATACGGGGTTGTTACATTTCCGGAGCCGACCGGAAATGACCCTCGTGCTCGCAGTGCGTTCAGCACCTCGCCGAAGTCGAAGAGCACGGGCCGACGACCGGCTCGCAAGCATGGAATCCAGCTACGGCGATGCCAAGCGTGGATCGTTGCGGGTGTGACCTGGAGGCGACTTGCCAATTGCGTTGCGGTTAAATACTCGTTCATCGAATAACCATCCGTGGTCAAGCTCCATCTCGATATTACCGATCATAAAGCGGCCTCTGTGCTCGTTCGTCGGTATCTGTGTCGGGAATCGTCGGGTTTCATGGGGTATTTTGACGCTCGTCCAACTTGAGTTGTGACCGGACCGATCGTTTCTTCTGGAGTTGGTGAGGGCATTAGCGAACATAGCCAGGATGGGTAATCGTGGTCACGAGCGTTCGGCACTGGACAGGAATTGCCAGAAATATCGCCGCTGAAGAAGCAAGAGTGCAGGCGCGCTATGCAGGGACGCACCAGTGACCACAGACTAGCTCATGCGGCATGTAGGGGATCCACGGCTGGGACAAAACGATAGGCCACACCCTGAAGCAGGGTAGGCCATTGCGCGGCGGTGCGGTTAGAGGTCGCGCGCCGGCGGCAGTGATGGCCGATCACTCGCGGCAAAGTCGCGGAAGAAAACCAAGCAGGAGTCCAGCACAAGGAATCGAATTCGATGCACCACGTGAAGACCATGCTGATCAGCAACAACACCTGCAGCACGGTAATATGTATTCATTACCATCGCAATCGTGTTGCCGTTGGTATTGATCGTGCCCTCCTTGTTATGCGGTGCCTATTCGATCCAATATCCACGTCCTCCCTTACCGGGAAAATGAATGACTTGGTCCCAATCGTCATCGCTCTCTTTGAGTGCGCGAAGGGTGTGCCAGTAGTCAGAGCTGATACGCTCTAACTGTGATTTCGTATGACCTTCTTGACCAGCTTCAATTAGGTCCTTCACCAACTTGTACTGGGCCGACTTAAGCACCGGTTTTTTCTTGCCGTTCACCACCGGCTTGTCCTTGAAGCCATATAAAAATACCCGACTGCTTTGGGCGACCGGTCCGATTTCCGCTTCATTCGTGGGGGTAGACTCCGACAGGCGGTCCAGCGTATCGCGCAAGCGAGTCAGTTCGCTCCAATCCGCTAACCTGTCCCAGGGAACTTTCTTGCCACTTGCGGCGATCCGAATTGCCTCGTCGAGATCCCCATAGATAAAGCCGGCCACGTGCTCGGCGAGGATTTCTGCATCGCCCGTCTCTTCCGGCAAGCCCGGTTCCGAAACGGAATATCGATCCGGCAGAAAGTGCTCTTCAAAGTTTGCAAGTAGCTGTCGCACGCGGGTTAGGAGCACAGCAGCAGGGCGAGTTTCTTGTTCTATGCCTCCTACGCCCCACCGAGCGTACTCTTTTGCGGTTAGAAAATGTGGCTCCTGCGTTGCGCGGGCCCGAATCAAGCTCTTGATCAGGCCGGCGGCAGCGTGGCGGAAGCTTCGGGGATGTAAGTGGGCCGATGGGGTCAGTGGCTTTGTCTGGGTGCTCAAGTGACTTCTCCTTTGAAATTGGCAAGCGAACTTGCCATCGGCTCTGAAAATTAAATCCCACTTTCGAGGGCATAAACAAAACAGCGGCCGCCCTCTCCTACGGGCGGCCGCTGCGTTGAACGAGCTTATCCATCACTGGGTAGCGAAGGTGGTGTCGGCACGCGTTATCGTGTCTCGGCCTCTATGGCTTGCCAGTGGGAATTCATCGATTGTTCCTCAAGCCAAAAGAAGTCTGTTTGCCAAAAACTCGAATCGGGCCTCCCATTGAACTCCAAGTCCACATCGCACCGTTTGGTTCCCAGGTCAATCAACGCTGTACCATCTGAGTTCAGCTGGCTGATAACACCGTCGTGTGGATTACGGCCCCATACCATTGCGTTATCGCCAACCTTTGCTTTTGCACGGGCTTCCCGAATTGTCCTTCGCCATTCTGCTTGGTCGGGCTTGGGAAAGTTCGACTCGATCAATTTCCTTTCGATGTCCCGTGAAAATAACGTGGCCGAATAAACGCGAGATCCTGGGTGCAACCAGCAGTGAGGGTCAATCACCCGCCAATATTTCGGGTCGGCAACCCTGTCGAAGTGGCCAGGCCAACATACAACCTTGCATTCCCAATTTGATCTGCGTCGTGCCGTCTGGGTTTAGGGCCTGGATCTGCCCCAACATCCGACCGTTTTCCGGACCAATTCCCAATACACTGACCCGATCGCCAACTTTCGCTTCGGCGAGGGCAGCACGGATCGAACTTTCTGAATTGCTCAATGGTGGATGGGCACACTCAACATTTTTTAAATTCATGCTTAACTTTCTTTGGCCAACGGCCAAAATGTTGCGGCCGAATAAGTATGACTCGCTGCTGCACCGGCCGCGGTGGTGCTGCGAGCTTTTAAAACAACATCAAGATCATAAGCGCGCGAGTACCATTTGGTCAATAGGTACCATAAGTCCCAGTCGCTGGTTATGAAATGACGTTCTTTTCGGCCCATATTGACCATATGGTGCTGATTTAATATGCTTTTGGGTACAGTTGTTACCTACGGAATGGATCCATGGCCGATCGAAAAAACCAACGCCCGAAGCCGTCTGAAGTTGCTTCTGGGACTACACGACGCACGAATATTCTGAAGGTGTTTTTGACAGCGGAAGAGCTGAAATTGATCCAGATTGCGGCGTCACTTGCGGAAGAATCGCAGACAGAGTTTGTGCGTAAGCTGGCGTTGGAGAAAGCAGAGGCCGTGATGAAAGAGGACAAGTTTCTCGCGCAATATCACAAGGCGAATCGCTAGCGGCGTCATCGTCGAACGCAATGGAGTCCTCTAGTTCATTGGTAGGCACGTTCCGACGTTCTGTCACCGTAATGGTCTGCTGTTGATGATCTCGGCTTGAGTCCCGGTCGCTTTTGCCAACGCGCGGTCAAGTCAGACCTCGACCACTTCGAGATCAAACTGCTTATAGACCAGTGTGACGACGCAGAGCCATACGTGATGCGGCGGACAGAAGTATTGTGTGGTTAGTGCGTCCGAACATGATGCCATATCTTGGCGATGAGCTTCCCTCTTCCTACTGCTTTCATTGCCAGTTGCCTCTGCCTACTGCAGTGGATTTGCAAATCACTTAAAATACTCAGTGATTCCATCCGATTTTTGCCGGCGTTGTTTTCTCGATGCCTTCGCCGCAGCGGGTCCCTGTGTCCGCTTCTGCTCGAACTGTTCGATAGCCGAGCGGT
>CAWIXI010000008.1:0-10671 GCA_963840025.1 uncultured Planctomycetota bacterium
CAGTGCTCGATGCCAAGGGGCTTAAACAGCGCCTCGATTGCGTACTCATCGTAGGGCTTGCCTGTCACATTTTCGCAAACCAGTGCTGCGTGATGAAATGCAAGCGTCGAGTAGCCGCACCTCGTGCCCGGATCGAAAGCCAACTTGGCGGTTCGCTCGTCGCCCGTGTGCCCCAGAATGTACTCCCAAGCGCCTGAATTCCTCGAACCAGTGGCCTCCGGCGAGATACCAGAAGTGTGATTCAGCAGTTGCTTGACCGTAATCTGTGCTTTACGCGGATCGCTAAGCGGTTGTGCCCAAGGGATATACTTGAACGCCCGATCGTCGAAGCTCATCTTTCGCGGCATGTGACCCTGCTGGCTCTGCTCGGCGGCGATTGACAGCACAGTAGCGCAAATGGCCTTCGAGACAGAGGCCACTCGACGAGCATCCGTCTTGGCGCTGTTGCCGCGCTCCACCTCGAAAGCAAGATAGCCATGCCGAATTATTACGGCGGCAAAATCGCGGTTGTCGCTGTCCAACAGCCACGATTTAAGTACCGCTAACTTGTCAGGGTCGAGGCCGGCTTCTGAGCGAATCTTGTTCGGATCTTCCAGCTTGCGCCAACCACCTTGCGATTCAGGCGGTGGAAAGTAAATGTTTTTGCTGGTAGTAATTGTTGGCGAAACGACGGACGTCAGCTCGCGGAGTTGTGCATAGACGGCCGGATCGTCTGCCGCGCCCCGAAACCAGAACGGATAAAACTGGTTTACTGTCTTGACCATCAGCCCCCAGGAGGCTTTTTCCGCTACACAGGCGGCGGCCGCGCTGTCGCCGATAGCGTCCACTTTGTCGTCCTCGTTGCATACGATCGGCTTGTGGAATTTCTTTAGCGTCCTGATGCGTGTTGAAATCTCAGTCAGCGGCGTATTGTTAAAATGCACCAGGATGAAGTCGGCCGCGTCTGCAACTTCGTCTGGTACCGTGTCCCCCGCCGGACTAGTGGAGACAAGCAGCCCGGCGCGGCCTTGCGTGCGACGCGCATCAGCTCGACCTGCCCAGCAGCCGAACGTAGCAACTCGTGATCGTATCCGCTGTGTCCAAATTCGTTAGCAATCTCTAGCACGACATTTTCGAAGCCCCGCCCTTTTACCCAGCTTGCGGTATTGGCAACTGCGGCGCGCACGGCGTCAGCGTCGCGCAGTCGCTGGTCCTGCCGCTGATAAAAGCACCCGAGGATGACGATCGCGCCGTGTTGGCGACACGCTTCGATCACTCGCCCAACACGAGCCAGATACTCTGGTCGAATCGTTCCGTCGGAGGCAAACGCGGTGTTGATCGCGCCTTCATAGCCAGGCATTCCCCCTTGCAGATTCAGTGTAAACGCCCGCACGCCATGGTCGACGTAGTCGGGAATTTGGGCGATAAACGACTGTGTGTTGGCGTCGGTGTTGAAGTCGCTGGGACGCGTCGCAGAATTGGCGTCCTCAAACGTGCAGTTGACCATCCGAACGTTCAGGAGCAGCCCTTCAGCCAGAGTTCCTGGATCGGTCACGCGACCGTCGATTTGCCATTTGTCACCGATGATGGAGACATGCACCCCGCTGTGGCCGATCGCCGGATGGGCGAATGCGATGCTGCTTCCCGTCAGGGAGAAGACCGTAATGCACAGGAGCGCGTAGCGGACGTTCATGCGTAACTCAGTCCCAGTAGTTGATGTCGTTTTGGGGAATTGAAGGCGTAACCGGGCATTGAGATTCATGCAGGACGAATCGGCACGAATGCGCTCGTGCGGGCACCTTACGCCGGCGGTGGGTGAGGCAGGGCTGCAGCGCACCTCTACCTCGACGAAAAATGAGTTCATCCGGGGGACGCGGGGGACGCTTGGGACACTTTGTTCCTATTGTAGTTCCCCACCCGGTAAACCCCTCTTACCTACGGTAATACCCAGTTACCGGATAACTCTTTTACAATGTGTCCCAACTGTCCCAAGTGTCCTCAGCGTAAAAAAGTACCTATAAAAATAGAGCGAATCGCGGGGACACTTTCTCCTCTGAAGCGTCCCCAACTGTCCCAAGTGTCCCCAAATAGAGAGGGCAGCCGGCCGCACCGCCAGCTTGTCGCGCCGACTGCCGCCTCAGGCGGGGACACTTTGCCTCCCGGCGAGGACACTTTGAGGCTGGCTACAGGCGCCCCCAGCCACCGCCAAACCCGTTATCGCGCTGCTGGTCGATACGCTCATTGAGGTCGTTTCTGATCTCGCTGAATAGATCCGCATTCTCGCCTGTCCAGATGAAGCACCGTCCGTGGCGGTGGCTAAGATCTCTGGCCAGCCGCCGCATCTGCCCCTCATCGGCCATCTGGCCGAGCCGACGACTGACGACTATCTGTTTGGCGAGTGATAGTTGCCGGGGAAGAGCGCACACTTCGACACCTTGATGCCATTTCGAGGATTTAAAGGCGTAGCCGTGTATTGAGATTCACAGAGTTCGATTCGACGCGGATACCGTCCCACCAATTCTGTAAATGCTAGCAGCGCAGTGCTGCGAGGTTTTGAGTGAAAGAGGGGCGGGCCACGCTTGGTTTCCTAGAATTGTTTTTTATTCACAAGCAATTTAAGGAGACCAGAACATGACCCACCAACCGCATCCTAGCATTGTCGGTGAAGTCGTCCAGGTGCTCGCCGAGCACGGTTTCGACGGCATGGCCCGGACGATGGAGTTATTGATCAACGAGTGCATGAAGCTCGAACGGCAACAAGCCTTGGGCGTGGGGCCCTACCAGCGCGGCGAAGCGCGGCACGGCCAGGCCAACGGCTTTAAGCCCAAGCGGCTCAAGACGCGGGTGGGGGAACTCCAACTGGCCGTGCCTCAGGTGCGTGGCGCAAAGTTCTATCCGCGCGCCTGGAGCGCGGCTCGCGCAGTGAAAAGGCGTTGCGATTAGCCTTGGCTGAGATGTACGTGCAAGGAGTGTCCACGGCGAAGGTGACCAAAATCACCGAACAGCTGTGTGGCTGCGAAATCTCTTCCAGCGACGTCAGCCGAGCTGCGGCTCTGATGGACGAAGAACAGCACAAGTGGCGCACTCGTCCAGTAGGGCCGATGAAATACCTCGTGCTCGACGCCCGGTATGAGAAGGTCCGACACGGCGGTTCGATCGTAGATTGCTCGGTATTAATGGCGATTGGCGTGGATCCCCAGGGGCATCGCAGCGTGCTGGGAGTCAGCGTTTCCTTGAGCGAAGCAGAAGTTCACTGGCGCGAATTCTTCAGGTCGCTGTTGGAGCGTGGACTCCACGGCGTGGAGCTCATCACCAGCGACGCGCACGCCGGATTGAAAGAGGCGCGCAAGGCCTGTTTCCCGGCGTACCCTGGCGGCGCTGCCAGTTCCATCTGATGCGCAACGCCCTGGCGCACGTGCCGCGAGAGGGCATAAAACGGGAAGTGGCAGAAGACCTGCAGAGCGTATGCGATTCGGCCGACGAGCACGCCGCCGCAGAGCAACTGGAGCGCGTGGTTCGCAAATATCAGAGCACGGCGCCGAAGCTGGCCGAGTGGATGGAAGAGAACGTGCCGGAGAGCCTCACCGTGTTTCGCCTGCCGGTGTCACACCGCAAGCGATTGCGCACCACCAACATGCTCGAGCGGCTTAACCGAGAGCTCAAACGACGCACTCGTGTGGCAACCCTCTTCCCCAACGAGCCCTCGCTGTTACGATTGGTGACCGCCGTCTTGATCGAAGTCAGCGAAGAATGGGAGACCGGAAAACGTTACGTGACCTTCGAAACCAAGTAGTGCCGCCCCATGTCTCTCAGCCACTTTTACAGAAGAAATGGGATGGTATCTCGACGCCAAGAGGACTAGCTCGTGCTCGCGCAACACTTCGTCGAGAAGAAGCGAAATAGCACGAATCCCCCAGTCCCGCAGACCCCGCAGACAGTACATAGAACTCTACATATGTGTCACTTAAGCTCAACATTAAACTATACATAACCATCTGCGGGATCTGCGGGGTCTCGAGGTTTATCTGCGGGGTCATCTGCGGGGTGTCTGCGGGGTTCTTCGCCGATTCTGCCCGATACGCCCGCAAAGTCCCCGTCCACGAGCCCAGCAGCCGAGTTTCGCGCCTCGATCTGCGGGGTCATCTGCGGGGTCTTGAGGTTTATCTGCGGGGTCACATCAGAACGGCAAACCCGGCATGGGATCTCCCAGTCGGTACACCACATATTTCAAGCGTTCATGGTAGAGCTCGTCGCGGTAATATTCGCGATCGATGCCTAGCCCATCTACTTCGACTGTCTCGCCCCCGCTGAAGCATCGTTTCATGAGCTTGCCAATTTGCGAGAGGGCCTGCCGCCGAACCAGATCGTCTTCCAAGTTGGCTCCCTCACGTAGGCCAGGGGTCACGATGTCGCCAGCTTCCTCGATGCAGTCGAGGATATCGGATGCGATCAGCCACTGACTCGCCTTCCCTTGCCGCACGACAGCCAAGGTTACATCCCGGAGCCAGTTGAGAGCTGGGTTCGTCATCCGCTGCTGCGTCTCACGGTGTCCATCCAACAAGGGCGCCGCCCCCAATAAATTCTGCACGATCCAGTCCAAGGTTTGGGCCCAGGCTTTGAAATCGTGCCGAGTGTCTTCCGTTCTGGGTTTGCCGGCCGCATGCCAGGCCCGCACAACTGCAAACACGGCGCCCAGATACCGGGGCTGTTGGGCCCGGCCCCGATCCAAGATGTCGCCTTCTGGATACCGGCGGTACTGATATGTATCCGGCTGCTTCATGATCCGCACACAGGAACTGCGGTTAGCCAGATCCTTGGTCACATCCGCTTTATTGCTGGTGAACATCACACACACCCGCCGGGGATCGATTTCCAAGTTGCGGCTGAATGAGCAGCGGGCATTGTAGCTGTCCTCGGTCAAGAAGCTTTCGATCTTCGGGCTATCGATCCTACCCCGCACATTATCGAGCGAGATGAATATCTTGCCGGCAATTAACGCTCGATCAAAGGCCTCTTCCATCGAACCCACTCCCGAACGCTGCTGCACCACAGTCGAGAGTGTTTGACCGTAGATGGCGGCAGTTAGCTTGTGGCGATAACCCTTGCCGGACTGAGAATCATCGGCCTCCCCCAGATCCAGGGCAGCACGTCCCGGCAGTAAATTCCCCATGATGAGGGCAGGCGTAATTATTGCCGCCAGTGCCCGCGACCGATCCGAGGGAGTCGCAAATTGGAAGTCGGCCAGGAGTTCATCGAACAGCTGGACTGCTTCCTCCACCATCATCTCCATGGGTGCTTCGCCCTGGGCCAAGATGCCGCTGATTGCATCGTAGCCCACCACCAGCCGCAGTTCACCCTCTTGCTCCACCAGCACAGGGCAGCGGGACAATACACGTAACGGCGGCAGCTCTTCCACAAAGTTGCGTGACGCCAAGATCAGCTTCGCAGTCCCCTCGCTGCAGGTGGCCAGCTTGATATCCCCTTTGCGATCTTTGGCCATCAGCTTGGCCACGCCCTCCAAGTCGCTGGCGAGCTCGGCAGGACTAATCTCGGCCAAAGTCATGCGACCAGCTGCGTCCGCTACGGCTCGCACTACAGCCCCTCCCTTGTCGAAGTGCGTTTGGGCGTTCGCAAGTTGTCGTCCCAGCTTCGCTGCCGTGTCAGAAATTGGTTGGTCGCCACCTGGCAGGCGAATGATGGGCAGGGGTTTGGGCTGGGCCGGCGCCTCTCCCCCATTCAGGAGAGCAGTGGCTTCGGCCCGAAAATCGAAGGACGCTTCACACTTACGAATTCGGGCGGCAATTGCATTCTCACTCCGACCTGCATCACGGAGCTCGTCACGGAGATTTGCTAATGAGCCATACAGCGAGTTTAGATACTCCGTGGCCCCGGACGGATTGAAGGGCTCAGCTTCGCCGGGAGCTGCAGTTGACGAGAAAACGCGTGGTTGCGCTAGGATTTAAAGTAACATTGCTGATAGATGTATCAGTCGTGGACATTGAAAAACTCCAATAGGTAACGTGGTAAAAATTCATTAGTCCATTCTCCTGTTGGGGTCCCTGAACAATCGCTGCTGCCAAGAACACCTCGGTAGTCAGCGGTTATCGAATCTAGGGCCGGCACGTCACCCCATCTGCGTGCCGGCTCTCTTTTTAGACACAAGCGCTCACATCGCGGCGCTGAGAACCTCCGGCTCCCCATTAACCGCTGCAATAAAGCGGGCCGCCGCTTGCCGGGTAGAGTACCGCTTCTTACCGATGCGGAAGCTTTCTAGCCGTAGGCCCCGGTAGCCTTGCTTGATCCAGCGTCTGGCGGTGCTGTAATTAACACCCAGCTCTTCGGCGAGCTGTGTAATCGAGATCCGCTCTTCAGAAAACAAATTGTCGAGTCATGAGTAGGGCCTCCTCGTTGCCTGTAGAATCCAAATGATGGCTGCTTGCTATCAATACCTCGAATATAACAAATCGAGTTCCTTCGGCCAAGAACAACCATGAACGGGCGTGCGCTAGAGGCTGTTGTTGGGAGCACCCGATGAGGAGCGCCGAAGATTAGGCTACGAGCCGGCTGTGAGCTTCTAGGAAGGCTGCTGCGGGGGTTGGGAAGCGGGAGGAGAGTTTAGTCGGCGCTCGGGCGCCGGCTGTTAGGAGGGGGGTGAGGAGGTGTGGTGGGGCGCACGATTAGCTGGCCGCTTGTTAACAGCAGCATCGAGGAACTTCGCTCCCCTTCAATGCATTGGTACTCGTTGCCACTAGTTCGTGTCGTTGTAGATGTAGCTACTGCGCACGTGCCCAGGTCCACAGATGCTCAGCTAGATGCCGCGTCGACTGCGCCGATAGACTTGGATTTCAATCGTCATTATCGCCGTTTTCTTTGAAGACGTACTTCGCCGAGGGCGACCACGTTGACCACTGCCAAGAGCTCGGCAGCTATATCGTGAATCGATGCTTGAATGCCAAACCCGTTTACTTTGTTCGTACGATTTTGTAGGTCACAGTGTATTTCCAAGTCGAAAACCCAAGCCCCCCTTCAACCATCTTCCAGCGCCGTATCTCTTCTTTGGCACCCTTGGCCGGGATTTTCAATTGTGTTGATCCCAGGCAGTCGTCTTTATCCAAAGATGAAATCCTATCATAAGCCGCAAACGCGATTCTTAGCACCTTCCCAGCCGTTTCACCCTCCGGCCCGAGTTTTTCTACTGCTTCCGCCAATGCGAGAGTAACCGTTGCAGCGGCCTTTTCCTGTTTCTTCCAATCCTTTGCGTAATCTTCGTCGAACGCTTTCATACCGCCCACGACAGTTTTCTTTGCCGGAACTTTCGCGTCGAATAGAACTCTCTCTGACTTCGCGAATGACTTAGTCTGTCCATCGTTGATTTTGAACGGTTTCGTGACAGCACTCTTGGACGTTTCTTTTGTGCCGGCCGACAATGCGGATACGATGTAGAAATCGTCGGGCCCGGTTACGTCTTCTGTATTGCCACATTTGACATTGACCAACTCGACGCGGATGCGAAGATCTTCGCCTTGCAAGTGGACTGATCCTAGAAGTGTCAGAGTCACTGCTATTCCGTGGATAATGAGGTTTTTCACTGAAATCTCCTTTGTGAAGTGGGCTGGGGTGTCAAGAATTGATTCGGCAGTCACAATTCAAGGCGATGCTTCCCGCTCAGCTCGGACGATGCGATGGTACGTGCATATCATGCCCGATGATATTTCTCGGGCGAAAGCCATCTTTAGTCTGTCTTGAAATCACTCCGGGCTGTTTGTCATGTGCCATTAATGCGGCTCCTGTTCGCATTCCTGCTTGAATTGGATACAAGCCCGATCGTAAGCAGTTTGCCAAACGGGTAGCGGATAGACGGCCAAAAAGTATTCGATTCCGACGCGAATGCCGTCGGTCGCCGAGGGGTAGTTTTTAACGACATGCTTAAGCAGCTTGCGCACAAGGTTCGCGTGCTTGATATCCTCCTCCGCATGGAAATTAATGTATTCAAGGGCGTTGGCAGGGAAGCCGTTCTTGAGGATCGACTCGCGCACCATCTGACTGACGAGCGGCGTCAGCCCTTCGAAGGGATACAGAGCGCCCAGATACGTGAACGGGTCTTCCATTTTCCAGAGGCCCCACCAAAGCGAGGCAACGGCAAAGGACGCCGGACTGATTCTTCGGCTACGAGCATAAGCTTCGTCTCCGCCAAGTGCCACATAATCGCGCAGCGCCATTTCGCCGTGATCTGCCTCTTCGGCTTGATGAACCAGCATCTTATGGATCATCCGGGGGTCGGCTTTCGGCATTTTCCCAATAATGGCAATGGTCGCCTCGATTACGTGTGGCTGGTAGGAATAAATCTCCAGGTATACCTCACGCATGATCATCTTGATGAATGCGGGATCAGTTTTTGGCGAGGTGATGGTTTGCCACACGTCGCTTTCCCTGATCTCATCGAGAAGCCGCTGGATACGGGCATCAAGCGAGTCGACAAATGAATCTGAGTCGGCTTCGTTCAACGTTTTCGTTGGGGCGGACAATTCCAAAATGGCAGTCATATCAGGCCTCAATTGCGACAGCTCGATTTGTTTGAAGATAGGAACGCAAGTATTTGCGGAATGGTGAGCGGATGGCTTCGAAATGATCGATGTCGTGCAGATTCAAGCGCATGACCGTGACCGGTCCGTATTCGGGATGTACTAGATCCGTTCGATGTCGAACATAGCCCAGCCCTGTAAAGTAAGGGACAAGGTGGGCGTTGCAATCGATGAAGTCGGTGGTAATTCCCGCTGGCAGCGCGTCTTGATAAGTACGGCAGGCCAGACGCATGCCGAGAGTGCCTCCCCGATAGCGCGGGTGGATCATCAAGCGGGTCGTGATCGATATGCCGGTAGACTCAATGTCAGGCAAATCGCCTACGCGATAGTAGTCGTAGTATTCCCCGATATCGTTGGAGCGAAGAAAGTTTGAGCGAACGGTGCCAACGACCTCACCGTCTTGCCATGCGGCGTAAAGTTGATCGCAATTGTCATCCAGCGGATCGACGATCCTGCGTTGCTCATGATCCGCATAGTGTTGGCGGCGGCCCATTTCCTCCACATAGACTTCGTAACGGAATCTATAAACAGCATCCAATTCTGCGTTTGACTCAGCAGGCCGAATATCGATACTCATGTTGCGAACCTTCAGTTGTCGGACGTGCTATGCGGCGAATGAGTTAAGTCGGCCGGGGCGAGGCTGTCGCGATCCCGCAGAGCGGCCTGTCTGCCGGTGAGGGTTCGCCGGACGCTCCATCCCAGCCGATTCACTTGGAGCTTTACGGGTTGCTCCCCCAAAGGCTCAAAAGGCCCATTTATGTAGATGTAAAACCCACCGTCTTTTTCGCGGTTTCCCCAAAATGATTCACGTTACTTTGCAACGCTTTCTCCCAATCTCGAAATTAGTTTGGGGCCACGAACACCAGCGGCTACAATCGGCTCATTATCTCGCGATCTAGCCAGCCAAGCCTAACGGCCACACTAGCCCGCGTATCGGGCGGCGACGATGAGGCGCGTGAATCCTTGTTACAGCTTCATCGGCCCTATTTACGGTTAGTTGCCGGAAGTCGCTTGCCAATGATGGTGCAGAAGCGTCTTGATGCTTCGGACGTTGTGCAGCAGACACTTGTCGACGCCGTGCGCGGACTGCCGGTAGGGGCTAGGGGAAGTGGTGGTGGAAACTGGTTAGCGGCGGCTGCGAATTTGAAGGATGACCGCTGCTACAGTTATCAACATCAAGATCCCAGTCGATGGCTCGGGGACGCTGTCGTTGAATTTAGCGAGAAAAACGTCGCTGCCGCCGCCGCCCGCATTCGGTCCGCCGAGATCGCCTCTGGTACTGCCTGCGACGTACAAGTTGCCAAATCTGTCCGCCGAGAGATAACCTGCGGAATCATCGGCTGCCGTTCCGAACTGGTGAATCCAGAGTTGGTTTCCGGCTGCGTCGAACTTGGCTAGAAATGCGTCATCCTCTCCCGCGTTCGGTCCAGCAAGGCTGCCGCTCGTGCTGCCCACGACAAACACATTTCCCAGGCCGTCGATCGCGACTCCGCTGGCAGAGTCGTCACTGAAGTCAGCCGTCCCAAACTCGCGGATCCAAACTCGATTACCTTCAGCATCATACTTGGCCAAAAACGCGTCGTACCCGGCGTGAACCCTGGGCTCGGCGATGGGCGCATTGCTGGAGCCGGAGATATAAACATTCCCGAGGCCATCCGCCGCGACTCCGCCCCTGTGAACATATCGAGCGGATTCCAACTCGCGGGTCCAGTATTCATTGCCGTCCGCATCGAACTTAGTGAGACTCGCGCTCGGTCGACAGCCAGAATAGCAAGTACTCGAAATTCTCGTACCGTATACAAACAAGTTTCCTGCCGAGTCGGCAGAGACGAGGTGCGACTGGTCGTGGTCACTCGTACCAAACTCCCGGCTCCAAAGCACATTTCCGTCCGCATCAAACTTTTCAAGAACCCCGTCGTCACTTACAGGATTACCAATTGTTCCGGCGACATAGACATTTCCCGTGCCATCGGCGGATACGCCATCACCACCACCGACCACCTGGCGGCTCCAGACCTCATTTCCATCTGCGTCGTAGTTGTTGAGCAAGACGCCCACTCCTGAATAAAAGTCTGTGTGGAATACATTTCCCAGTCCGTCCGCGGAGACG
>CAWIXI010000009.1:0-50952 GCA_963840025.1 uncultured Planctomycetota bacterium
ACCGATTTGCTGGTGCTGGCACCCGTCGAAGAATTTACCGGCAGTCGGAGTTCTACCCAGCCAAGAGTTGAACTGATCGCAGGTCGTCCGCAGAGCCTGACCTCTGCGTCCACATCGCTCTTGCTCGCACGGTTGCGGGCCGTGACGGTTCTGCTGTTGATTGTGTTCGGGATGGTTTTTGTCTGGACTCTTCTCGTCCGAGACGCTGATTCGCTCGGAATAGTTCGGCTACACCGCAATGTTGCCTTGGTTCGTTGGGTGCTGCTCGGAGCCATTCTGGGCACGTTACTTTTCCGAGATACGCACAACCAAAAATTTCTTCGTGGGATCGAGTACGCACTGTTCGGCGTACTTACTGTGCTCTGGATTTATTCACGCTACCAGTCGGTTGTGCTGGGAGCGAATGCCGCGAACGTAACTGAATTGCTGGTGGATGGACGGACGGCATTGATCGGCTTGTTCCTGCTGATGGTGGTTCACGGGATCTTCATTCCGCATCGCTGGCACGAAACGGGCACGTCGTGCTGACTATGGCGTTAGCCCCTGCACTCGTGCTCGTTTTTTCGCGACGCGACACCCCGAGCTTCGCAGCAGGTGAAGGGATTGATGACTTGGCAGTACGCTAGCACCAATACTCTGATCGTGTTAGTCGGTGTGGTGTTGGCGACGTACGCGTCACACGTGCTGAACACGTTGCGTAAGGAAGTCCACGATGCCAAGCGATACGGCCAATACCAACTCGTGAGCAAGCTTGGCAGCGGAGGAATGGGTGACGTGTTCCTCGCGGAGCATGTCTTGTTGAAGCGGCCCAGCGCTTTGAAGTTGATTCGTGCTGAAGTGCGTGCCGATCCGACGGCCCTGGCCCGGTTCGAACGGGAGGTGATGGCAACCGCCAGCTTGACCCATCCTCACACGATTGAAATCTTCGACTACGGCCACACCGATGACGGTACGTTTTACTACGTGATGGAGTATTTGCCGGGACTCGGCCTCGACCAACTGCTCGCTGAATTCGGTCCTTTGCCGCCAGGGCGACGTGATCTATCTCTTGCGGCAGGCGTGCAGCGCATTGGCCGAGGCTCATGCGGCGGGTGTCATTCACCGCGACTTAAAACCGGGCAATCTCCACGTTTCGGAACGAGGAGGTTTATGCGACTTTGTGAAAGTTCTCGATTTTGGTCTGGTCAAACTCGTTCAACAACCAAGCGAGGCCCAATTCACGGCCGACCGCATGATCAGTGGAACACCGCTCTACATGGCCCCCGAACATGCCCTGGGAAGTAGCGACCTCGATGCGCGGTGCGATTTGTACGCGCTGGGAGCGATTGCCTATCACATGCTATGTGGAGAGCCGCCGTTTCACGAAGAGAATCCAATGGCCGTGATGATTTCACATTCCCGCGACGACGTGCCCCCAATGTCCGGCGAAAAAATGGCGCAATTCCCGCTGATCTTGAACGTGTGGTGCTGCGCTGTCTGACAGAAGTCGCCCGACAGTCGTTACGCTGACGCCAGCGAGATGGATCAGGTGCTTGCGGCGTGTTCATCGGCGGGCGAATGGGATGCCGCAAAAGCTGCTGTCTGGTGGCATGAGTTGTGCTGCCAGGAGGTGCAGGCCATTAATCCATGAGTCGGGAGACCTCACGTGCCATACCTTATTCACATCATCGTCACCGCGATCGCGATGCTCCTGATCTTGAAGCTGCTGCGGATCTGAAGTTGACAGCTTTTTTACGGCTTTGGTGACGGCAGTCATTCTCGGCGTGCTGCACGCATTGCTGGCCCCGTTTGCCGGGCAATTGGGGCAATGGGTCGGTCGAATCATTGCCGCTACTGCGGCCGCGTATCCGGTCAAGATGATTATGCTGTTCACGGTCATGCTCGCCGTGAACGCTGTTGTGCTCAAGTTCGCCGCAGCAATTGGCCCGGGCTTTCGCATCAGCGACTTTAAAACCGCCGTATTAGCTGGACTGTTGCTCGTGTTGTTCAACTCGCTGAGTGGAGAGGTTCTAGAGTTCGCCCAGGCGTTTTTGAATAATTTGCGGCATGTCCCGCCGGGTTAAGAGATATAACCGAATGTTGTGTTTTATGAGGTGAAGAACAGGCGGCGTTCCTAGGACGAACCCCTATTTGGCCTCGGCTGTCAAGAGAGCGCTCTGGATCTGGTCCCGTTTTCTTCTGGCTTTGTTGACTTTCTTTTTTGGGTTGGGGGGTCAATGAGCGGTTCGAACTGGTGTTGGCGAGGTGACTGGGATTGAAACGGCTTTCGGACTGCGCGTGCGATTCTCAATTGTAGTTACGTCAGGCCATGCGGCGTGACGCACTCAAACCCCTATCCGACGGTCGGCCCCTGGCCGAACACAAAAGTCTGGCCAAGCTCCGCCGGATGCTCGTCAAGTGCGTAATGTCGAACCAACATTGGCCACGCAGAAGCGTTGTGGCGACCAGCAACCGAGTTTCCCCACGGTAAGGAGTGATGCCAACCGCTGCCATCACCCCAAACCGGCGACGCTGGCATCTCACCCCGCCCTCTTCACCCCCACCCCCCCTACCACAAACCTAGTGACAAGTACCCCCGCTTGTCACAAATATGCTATACCCGTCGCTCCAAACGGCTTGTGACAAGTAGATGTGCGGGGGGTATATATAGGACGTGGATTCACCCGGCTGACCGACTGGGGCAGCCCCGTGCCAGAAGATGCCCCAATATATAAGTCACGCCGACTTCACCCTTAAATTCCCCACCCGACCCCTGGCCACTTCCACCGCACCCTCCTCCATATCACACCCCACAAACCTCCTCCCCAATCTTCGCCGCCGAGACAGCCACGGTGCCTCCTCCCACAAACGGATCCACCACCAATCCAGGTACGAGCAAGAGCCTCAATCAAATAGTCGCTTCCGGCCATAGGTCGCTGCCAGGAATGGAATTCTTCTCATAAATTCCCGTAATCACCACGTCCGGGAATGCGGCCACCAGGGGTTGAGGGGCGGTTTGACCAAGGCCAGTTCCAGCACTGCCGCAGATCATTGCAGCGGATGGTAAGAACGGGGCCGCGATGCACCATTGGAAAACACCACAACCACTCCAGGTGCTCCCGCATCAATTCCAGAATCTCGGGTTTGAGCCACTTTGGCCGGCTCACCAAAACAAACTGCACGACGGGTTTAGTGCGGGCGACGCGACCAATGCAGGCGACCCGGAGGAGCCTTAACCCATGATTGGAATCAATCAGGAATAAGCAGTACGCTACACGTCTTTGGACCGGCTATAGAAGGCAGCGGAGAAGAATGATAGGTAATGATGAGCCTTAGCCATGATTACAATGACGGCCAGTCTTGCTTCCCAAATTGACGAGCTAGAACGTCTCGGCAAAACCCGCGACGATGCCCTGCAGGTGCCGCGCGAAGAAGGCGAATTATTGGCCGCGATTGCCCTAAGCCTACACTGCACAAATCATTGTGGAGGTCGGTACCAGCTACGGATTCAGTGGCCTATGGTGGGCAGCCGCCCTGGAAGTTACCGGCGGCCATCTCCATACGATTGATTTCAGTGAAAAGAAGTACATCGCTTCCAAATCGACATTTGCTAAAGCTGGCGTAAGCCATCGAATAACGAACCACCTTGGTGATGTATGAGATTCTCACGCAGATGGTAAACGAACTCGATCTCGTGTTCATAGACGCCGACAAGCCGAGCCCACAGGCATTTCTGGAAATCGTTTGGCCGAAACTCCGAGTAGGAGGTGGTGTTTTGACCGACAACCTCCTCACTCACCGCGAGGAACTTTCCGAATTTGCCAAACGGCTCCGCAACTGACCCGATGTGCACAGCGTTCTTTTGCCGGTCGGTAATGGACTGGAGTGGACGATCAAGCTTCGATGAGCGTTGCGATGGCCGCAAGCAAATGACATAGCTTGGAAGAATATGACATGTGCTGCACGACCGAGTGCGAGCGACAACACACCAGAAATGAAACCCTTCGATCGATGCAGCCAGACTTGTAACGTCTCCCCAAATCATGGCTAGTCGGCTGCTTTCGACCCCGCACTGCTTGCCAGGAATAGATTCTTGCTCACCGCGTAGATGGTGGAGCCAGATTCCAAAATCAGCCAAAAAATATTCCTTGCAAAGAGCTCGGCGGCAGAAGAACGAATGGCCCAGGAGTAATTCCAGCAGGTCTAGTGGCCCCGTTCGGCAGTGAACTTAGTACTGAAGCTAATGCGCGACAAGATCCAAGCGGGCCAAGGAAGGACAATGACCCAATGGCAATCAAAAAAGACTTAGGCAGCCTCTTTTCCAGACAGGAGTAAGGAGGAAAAAAAGAACCAGGAAAAAAGTCAGGTACGGCGGAAGAACCCAAGGCAACTGAGGAGCAGGAAGCAGAGGGAGCAAGTGGCAGAGAAGAAAGGACGAGGATCAGGCAGGAAGCACGGAGGGGCAGGAGCAGGAGAGGAGCAGGCAGGAACAGGAGGAGGAAAGGAATAGTAAGGAGCAGGAGGAGCAGGAGGAGGAGCAGGAGAGGAGCAGAGGGAGGAGCAGGAGAGGAATAGGAGGAGGGGGCAATATCTGTAACACTTTTGTCTCGGAGGGTCCCGGGCAGGGCTTTTTCTCGGTTTTTTCAAGCTATTTAAGCACTGGTCGATACCCAAATCGCTGCCGGTAAGACGACTCGATCACCCTACGCAGTTCCGGCGGTAGTAGGGTGCTCTGGTGGGCCAATGCAGCAGATTTCTGTTACCGCTGCAATTCCTTGCAGAGCCCGGCGATTTTGCCGGTCTGGTCCATTCGGGCGATGAGCTTCCGGTTACCCGAAGTGATGATGGCGTTGGCTTTTTCATAGGTCGCGCGAGACAGGCCAATCGCTTCGATGGATTCAGCCAGGACTGTGATGTCGCCCAAATTCTTGCGGTGACGCGCTGCAACTTTGATCTCGCTCAGTTTTACTTGCCAGATGGTTCATTAACGCACTCGCGGTGAATTTGCCTAGTCGGCTTCATTCGAACCTGCATGACTTGCCAATAATAGATTCTCGCTCACATCCGCGTCTCCTAAATTTGGCCGCTTGTGGTGTTTGCTGTTTGCCTTTCCGAGGAGGTGGCTGGTAGCCAATGAACTTCTGGCAGATTTTGCAGTGCACCTTATGCCAGCCCGGCCGGTGGTAATTGTCATCCGATAATTCCCAATCCGCTTTGTCATCATGCTTGCCACAACCTGGTTCCTGGGGCTTTGACTGCTGACGAAAATAATGAAGCAGTTCCGCCTTATGCTTCCTCAAAATCTCCAAGATCGCTGGTGGAGAGTAAGGACGTCGGGCGGTACCGAAGTTTGTCGCCATCCAGCTGGAACTCGATACCGCGATCTGCGAACTCCGCCACCAGGGCTTCTGGCGTCATAGTTCCCCCCAAGCTTCGTCGTCGAAGGGAATGGGCGGTTCGGGGGCAGAGGAATCGGGCGGGTCCAAATCGTCCCGGATTATCGGAAGGGTTCGTTGAGTGGGATTTTGGGGTGGGGGTGGCGACACAACCCCAATATTTCCCGGGTTTTGAGAGGTTGTGTCGGCGTCGGCGCTGTCGACGGGCTCATAGGCCCTGGCTTTCTGGTTCGCTCCAGTCCGCCTACTGAGCTGTATTGGGGGTGGCGACAGAACCCTCTTATTCCCCGGTTTTGGGAGGTTGTGTCGACGTCGCCACTTCCATTGGATTAGAGTGCCGTTCCTACCGTTTGCTTCATTCCGCCGCTGCTGAACTGAGGGTGGCGACACAACCCCAAAAATCCTCGGATTCTGCGAGGTTGTGTCGCCGACACTACTGTTATCGAGCCAATCATCACCACTACCATCCGTTCGCTTAACCTCTACTGCGTCTTCGAGCCGAAGGTGGCGACAAAACCCTCGAATTTCCCGCGTTCTGGGAGGTTGTGTCGCCGTCGCCACTGATGATGGGCTGATGGTGCCCACCTTTTGTTCCCTTCACTCCCTAGCTGATCTTTAGGGGTGGCGACACAACCCTATTATTCCTCGGGTTCTGAGAGGTTGTGTCGACATCGGCACGGTAGTCGAGCTGGGAATCTCGCTGCTTGTGTTTCCTTTCTCAGCTCTGGATTTTCGACAGAGGGTGCCGACACAACCCTATTATTTCCCGGGTTCTGCGAGGTTGTGTCGTCACCACTTGTCGCTTGATGCCGGAATTCGACATCGGCACTGTCGACTGGGTAATGGTTCTCTGTTCTTCGAATCCTTCCTCCGGGCTGAATCTTTTAGGGAGGGCTGTCGACACAACCCTATTATTCCTCGCGTTCTGCGAGGTTGTGTCGACATGGCGCCGTTGGTGAGCTGGAGGTGCTTGTTCTCGAATCCATTCCTCCGGGCTGAATCTTTCAGAGAGGGCGCCGACACAACCCTATTATTTCCCGTGTTCTGGGAGGTTGTGTCGGCATCGGCGCCGTTGGTGAGCTGGAGGTGCTTGTTCTCTGATCCATTCATCCCAGTCGAATCTTCCAGAGATGGCGCCGACACAACCCCTATTATTTCCTCGGGTTCTGCGAAGCTGTGTCGACATCGGCATTGTCGACGGACCGAGGTTCTCTGCCCTCCGTTTCATTCTTTGGATCTGTGCTGAAGGTGTGGAGCGCCGACAGAATTCCTGAACTTCCCGCGTTTTGAGAGGTAGTGTCAACGGTACTACTGGTAGGAGGCTCGATGTCCTGATCCTCTGATATGTTCCTCCTAACTGAATCTTCTAGGCAGCGCGCTGACACAACCCCCGAATTCCTCGGGTTTCGTGAGGTTGTGTCGACATCGGCATTGTCGACAGACCTGTGGTCACTGCCATCCGTTCCCTTTATCTCAACTACGTCTGGAATCTGGTGCGCTGACAGAACCCCAGACTTCCCCGGGTTTTGGGAGGTTGTGTCAACGGAAGTACCGTCGAGTGGTTGGAAGTCCCGGTCCTCTAATATCTTCCTATCGAGTGAATCCTCTACGGAGCGCACTGACACAACCCCCAAATTTCCCGTGTTTTGAGAGGTTGTGTCGACATCGGTACTGTTGACGGGCTGAACGTCCCTTTGTACCGAACCGTTACTCCGGTCGACGTCATGGGCCATGGGTGCCGACACAACTCCGTTATTTCCCGTGTTCTGGGAGGTTGTGTCGACATCGGCACAATTGTTGAGGTGGGAATCTCGCTCCTGTGGTCCTTTTGCCAACTCAGCGCTTTTGACCTGTAGTGCCGACACAACCCCCAAATTCCCCGCGTTCTGGGAGGTTGTGTCGACATCAGCAACGTCGATGATTCGAAAGACTTGCTTAGGAGGACCGCCTTTGTGCCCGGAGGGCGATTGTTCCCAGCGGCCAAATCCTTGCTCAACAAGTGCGGTCAGAGCTGCTTCTGCGGCATCTGCTGTCGGATACTGCCGGAGGCGACGTTGGATATCGCGAGCTGTAACACTTCCGCCGTGGCGACGGATATGCTCAAACAATTTGCGATTCCTGCGCTCCTCGGGAGTTTCTTTGAAGCGCCCATAGACCTTCCTTGCCTGACCCCCAAACCAATCGCTGAGCTCAATTGCGCTGCGCATGGAGATTTCATCAATCACCTCAGCGCTGGCAAATGGCTCATCGGCAGCATAGGAACAGAGCTGGAAGATCAGGGCAAAGCGGGCCGTATAGGCTTCGAGCTTGGACCAAGCCGCCGCCAGATCTTCATCGAGCCCAGCCATCTCGGCGCGATGACGGTTGAAGTATTGGACCCAGAGGGCTTTGGCTTGTTTAGACAGCGAAAGAACGCGCGGGACAGGCTGTCCTGCTTGATCCACTGCGGGCTCTAAGGCGATTAGCTTGTCGACGACGTCATTGAGCGCGGCATCAACCTCATCACGGATGGTCTCCTCACTCCAGCGCACCGGCTGCGGCTTGGGCATCGCCAGCAATAGCCTCGCGCACAGACCATCATGGAGATGCTCGCGCCCAAGGGCCCTTTTGAGGATTTCTGGCTGAATACCTCCCACGATCGAAACGGCAGCCCGTGGCACGTGCAGCAGTTTCTGGGCGCCGGTCTTTCGCTCCACCGTCAACGGTACCGCCGACCAAAATGCCAGCCAATGACCCAGATCACTGCCTTTACCGCCTTTGTATTCGGCGATGCCGTCCAGCCACCCGGCCAGCTCATCGCGGACCACCAAGACTCCATCGGCTTGTGCGGCCAGTCGCTCGGCGAGCGCTTCAATCGTGATGTCATTGACGCTAAATCGCAGGCAGGTTGGCTCTTCGGCGCGTCTGGGGGAGGAGGCGTGAGGGCTTCCTTGCTATGCTTCCACTCATTCAGATCTCTTTCGTAAACCAGTTGTTTTTGGCGATATTCCCCATTGGCGCTTTGAAATGCAGCGAAGGCCTTTTCGTCTTGTCGTTGCAGAAAGACCGTAGCGGCTTGCAGCGCTGGCGACTTATGGGTCCCACTCTTACCGATAATCGCACCCCAGATAATGGCCGGTTCTGTCCAGGACGACTTCAAGCCGATCACATAGCGGTTTCCAATGGCCCGCGCCAAGACACACAGCAGCGGCAGGGCCACGAAGCTTGGATCACAGCCAATCGCCTTTGCCGCCGCCGAGACATAATTCCCTACCACTTCGGGCAGCGCACTGATTGGGAATGGGGCGGAGGGGACGAAGCCTGAATCCGGCCCCGGAGACGTGGTGACAGTGGCGACTGGTGACACAACCTCCTGTTTCCCGAGGTTTTTGGGGGTTGTGTCACCACCCCCCTCAAAATTGGCGACACTCGCCAGTACTTTGCCGGCCAGCCAATCAATGTCATACCGGTAGTCCTCGTCGCAATCCGTGACGAACCCTGCCTTGCTGTAGACAGCGGTGGCAAACTGCTGCCGCTGGGGTGCTGAATGGGGATCAAAGCCCTCTTCGTGAACCAGTTGCCCATCCACTTCCGCCTGGAAGCGGTATTGGCCGGGCTCAACTTCGGCCAGACAGCGGATCGTGATGGGTGGGCGCTGTTCGCACGGTTCACATTCGTCGTCCTGCCGCAGGTCGTCTTCCAACTGCTTAGGATGCTCAATCAAGTCAGCATCCCAGCCGTCGCCGAACAGGTCGTCGTCCATGGGTGTCGGTTGATTCTTCTCGGAAAAGTTATGGTTCATGGTGGTGTTATGTGGATGCCGGTCCTTGTGCAGGGAGTGCGTGGGTAGACAAAAATCCGCTCGGTAGCCGTGCACCGCAATCCGCGCTTGCCGGCTAATTAACGCTTGTCCCGTCCGGTAAACATGTACCTTGGTTGGCATGCTGCTCCAATTGAGCTCGTAATCGGCGCACGGCGGATGTATCGATGCTACTGACCACGACAGCGGATTTACCGCCCGCATCGATCTCGATTACCGTCCCGGTGAGCGGCAGGGTCTCCCAATCTGGAACAGCGCGACTATCCGTCCCCTCATCCACTGTCGCCTCAAGGCTGATGCTCTGTCCGACCCGTAGCGTCGGGCGGACCTGCGGGCAATTGGCGGCGTCCCACTCCACGACTTGGTAATCGACCCCGACCCGTTGGACTATGCCATCTTGGTGGGCATATGCCAGTACATAGCCCCCACTGGGTGTTTTTACGATCAGCAGCCCATTCGACAGCACTTCTGTGACCGTCGCCGCCACCGTTCCATTGCGATCGACCAGTTCGACCTTGGCGCCGAGTTGTGGAAAGCTTTTCATTTCGACAGTGTTCATAGTTGTCCTCCTTGGCCTTTGGCCATCATGAGAGTTGTGGATCACTCAGCCACGACCGGAGCAAAATCGGCTTTGAATCCGGTACGTGCCTCGCTCGGGTGGATTTCGCATCAAACATGGCTAGCGCGAGAGAGGATCGGGTGGCTGCGCCGCCACCCAATTCCTCATCTAGGGGCTAGTCACCGTGCGTTTCATCCGACAAAGATGAATCGAGCTTGAGCAAGGCACTGGCATACTCCGAGAATCGCTCCAAAAAGCGGCGCATGGTGACCTCATCGGCGCCGACGACCTTGATCTTCGAAGTGCCGTCTGGGTGGAGCTCGGTCACGATGCCGATGACGATATAGCTCTCCCAATCCGCACCGACTTCATCGTCTTCATCAACAGCGATCTCGATGTTGATGAAGTCTCCGACCTCGAGCGACGCCGGCAGGTCCTCTATCCGACCGTCACCTTGCCATGCCACTTCTCCATCCTCGTTGCTCTCCGGCTTGGCTTTGCCCCGCTTACTAAACCTCATGAGAATGCGACTCCCATCAGGTTTTTTCAGCACTGCTCTGCGGTCCGGTAGCAGCTTTTCGACCGTTCCCTTCACACCCCGTCCTTGCATCTCGAATTCAATCGTGTCGCCGACGGCGGGCATGTTTTTTTGTTTAATAGTCGACATAAAACTTTCTTCTGGCCTGGGGCCAAACAGGGTTGGCTCGTCTGTCTTCGTATCCACGCCGACAGAGCGAGCAAAGAAAAAAAGTAGTTGCACGTTAAATCTGCCGCTCCTCCCGGCGGCTACAGGGGTGAAGGTTGCTGTTACTTACCTGAGCGTCTTGACGCGGCGAATCATTTGCGACAACGACGCGTTGAATTCGTCGAACAGGCCCAGCTCGTACAGCGCCCGGCTGAGCGCCGACAGGTGCTTCAGGGCGATTTCCCGCTGCCGGCTATCCACCACCGCAGCGCCGTTCTTCTTCTTTAGCCCTTTAGGCCGGGCGGCCACCGCGGCCTCCAGCTCGTCCGGATCAAAGGCAGTGCCGCCGCGGATGCGGGGACGCCGGCTCCGCTTGCAGCGCCGGGTCGACCGAGTGGGATTCATGGTGGTTTGGGTTTGGGTTTGGATTTTGACATGGGTTACTCCTTGTAATGATGGCTCGTCGCGAATGCCCACCGCCCAGTGCGAGTGGCGCCGTCCGCAACGTTTACACGACGCTCGTATCCGACTCCATCTCCGCCAACACGCCCGCCAGGCGCTGCTCGGTGATGCGGACCGCCTCCGGATCCATGTCGGCCCCGATGATCTGCCGCCCAAGCTTTAAGGCAGCGACCAGCGTCGTGCCGCTACCGCACATCGGGTCACACACCACGCCTCCCTCAGGGCACAACCCACTGATCAGCTGCACCGCCTCTTCAATCGGCTGTTGCCACTTGTGGAGTGCTTTCTCGACGTTGCCACATACGCGATCGCTGACTGGCTCCCAAAAAGGCTTGCCGGGCTCGTGACGGTAGCCCACGATGTACTTGCCGTTTTGCTCGATCTGCAGCGACTCGATCAGCGTCGATTTCTGGTGCGGCACGTCGAACTGAAACGTGTACCGGAGGTGCTTTTTCATCAGAAAGTGGATCCGGGCTACGTACATTTTGCCGGTGTACGCTAAGCACCAACCGTTGGGCCGGAGACACCGCTGGGCCAGCTTGGCCACCTCCCCATACAGCGGGACGGACCGCTCGTCGTAGGGCGGGTCGGTAAGAAGCAAGTCGACGCTCTCCTCCGCCAGGTCCAATTGGCGAATGTCGCAGCAGTGGATTTGCAGCGTATCGGGCAGCCTGACGACGCCACTCTCCCGCTCCGTTCGGGCTAGATCCTTTAAAATCCGTTTGGCCACTGCCGCTGTGATGTGTTCGCCAGCGCGAGCACGATCGATCGCGATTCCAAGGGCCTTTCCGGCTCCCGAGGCCGTGAGCTCGTACAGGGCGCCAAGGTCAAAACGCTCCGCGACGATTTCTCGGTCTTCCACCGGCACTGCCGCCGCAAGTCGCATGAGATTGGTGGCCGTGGTGCGCTGCATGTTGAGCTTCTCCTTCAGCCACCGCGTGAACGCGCCCTTCTCGTCTGTCATCGTGGCCGCCATCTTGCGGAGTTCGTCCCCCATTGCGAATTTGTCGGTGATTGTTCTTCCCTTATGACCGCGAAGCATCTCCACGCTCACCACGTCCGCACTCGCTTCAATCGGGTCGGGCAAGGGCTGCCCACGGTTTTCGGGGTTTTGATTGATTGGTAACAATGCTCATCTCCTTACAAAGAGTTTCGCCGCTTAGTGACGCCACGCGCGACACGCGGCTGCCGTCTTGCACCGGCGATGTCGAATGTCTAACAATCCAAAGTAGCGACCTCGTCAGGCAAAACGCGGGCAGAACGCGGGCATTTATGCCGAGCAGCAGAAATAGTTGTGTCAAACCTCTCGAGGTAAACGACCCTCATCTTGATGTGCACCCGCCACGGAATGCCGTGCGCGATGAAAAAACTGTTAGCGGCTCTGCGGAGCGATCCAAACGCGTCGTGGTCTGCTGGGTGCTCGGGGTCGTCGTAAACTGGCAGCTTAAGATCGGCGAACGTCGCGGTATGGTTCGGCTGGTCCCACAGGTAGTTCACCATGTTCCACGCCGCTGGTTGCATTTGGTAGCCAATCGAATTACCGGCCTTACGCCAGGTGTAAGGATGGCAGGGGCCGTCCGATGGTGGCACGATTGTCGGCGTCGCAGCCATTTTGGCCAGCGGCGATGGCGCGCGACGAAGTCAGGACAGCGTCAGGTGCTCGAAAGTTTGGTGCTGGACTCAAAACGCTCAACGGTCAAGAACTGACTGATAACGCAACCGGTCTCAGTACGTCCTTCTCGCTGTCGAGCACGTCCATTATTTCGTTTACTATCCATGTGCTTTCGTGCTTATTCCTGCAAACTTGGGTAATTGTGAACATACATCACGCGATCAGTGGCAACTGGCGCGGGTACTCGATTTTCAACGGACACTGAGTGCAGAAAATGAATTCGTTAATCGAGGCCTCGAACTGTTTAGTAAAACTGAACAATATGACTAGACATCGTTCGCTGCCGCTTACTGGTGGGCTCCGCAGGACGTGACGACCGCGACACTTTGAACGCCTCGAGTCCCCTCAGGCATGATCCGCCACCGTGGCTTGCCACCTTGGCAACGGGATACACTGATTGCCGGTAGTTCGCCGCTGTGAATCCATGCCAAAACAGTCTGCTCACTTACGCGAAACTCTTTAGCAACTTCTTTTACGCCGTAGGTCATTTGCCTTGCAATTTGAGTCCAATGTCGTCCATCTGAATCTAAGGCAGTAGTGAAACCTGTCGCGTAACTGCGTTACTGAGACGCGTAACGCAAAGGGCTCGTTTCTCGAACGACAAGCGGCTCAAAAGATCGACATTTTTTATATCGCGTTACCGCCTCGTAACTTGGAATCAGCGGAAATCCCATCCTTGGCCGCTGAGAAAGTGTAAGTCCTGGTTCCAAAAACGACCTAAAGGACTTGTTGGATGGCCCAAAAACGGCGGCGATCTCGCACAGCGTTCTAGCGAAGAAGACAAGAAGTCATTGGCCGCGTGTGGCAGAGAAAGACTGCCGTACAACTGGCGGCAGAACAGACGACCAAATCACGAAATGGAGTATCATCTCGTGCAAGGAGCTACTAGAGTATTTGGAGGAGCGGTGTGGCCATCCGTCTGCAAACACACCTGCACATTGCCTGTCAGCGTTAGCTAGCGGGGATGACATGCTATTTCATTCCGATCAGCGCGAGTACCAAGTACGGTGTGCTTGACCGGCGAGTCGAGAAGCAGTGTCTACCAGCTCCGTTCTGCAGATATATGACAGCCCAAGTACTGGAAACGCATCACAAGGTGCATTCCACAGGTGATGCACACGATGGAGACTGCGGTAATCTGCCCGAAGTGACGACACGCGCGAGGAATCGACTATCTGCTGCTTTGATCGCATTTGATGCCGAATGCGGAAGTCACGCCACAGGACCACGGTGCCGGATCGAAATCACCGCCTGTATGTCGCTGTGTCACGGCTTGCTATGTGTCGTCGTCGCAGCCAGTGGGCCTCCTCCCGCCAGATAGCTATATACACTGGGTCTCTCTAAAAGAATTTTCCGCTTCAATAGCCATGACCCGGTCTTGCTTCCAGAACGCAGTTCTACGGACAGCACCATCCGTCACTTTCAACAAAGCTGACCAGTTCGGCGATTTCAAGAATAAAAATCGCCGATCGCAGCGACATATGTTCCGCATTTTATCGTCCACAGTGGCATCGGAGTCACAAACTCTCAAAATCTCCTCACTACCTTCGCACAGTAGATGTTTGATAGCGATTGGGCTGCCAGGAGATATTTCACGCGATTCCAAAGGATCTGGGGTAGTCAGTAACTGGCAAGCCATTTTCATTTCGGATTGTAGTGCAGATAAGTATTTCTTATCGAGAACGGGTAACCGATCCTTACTGCGATCTGCCACAAAAACGAACTCATCAGGGCCGACGTCCCATGGTAGCAATTCCGGTTCTGCAAGCGCATTGAGTATCGAAACATCCTTCCAATCATCAATGTTTTTGATGTCAAGAAAATGCCAAGCAGCGTCCATGGCGCAAAAATGAAAGCTAACGAAGAAACGATTGTTGGACTTTTCCGGGTGGATCTTTGCGTAAGCTTTCGCTAGCCAGTAGTGCACATGTCCTTCCCCTAGTAATCTCTCAAAAATACGCAATAGTATGTTAAATCCCTGTCGCGCCGTCTCCTTATCTATCCGTCGGTCAGCGAGGTCCGATCGGAATTGTACAGTTTCACGGTAACGTTTGACGACTGCTTTATGGAAACGCTCGATACTAGGTACAAGCGTCCACGGTCTATTTAGATCGTACCCAAATAAGTCTTCTTGCCTGTCAAACAATGTCTCATACATCGAAACGTGAACCTACGTAGTGAAAAAGTGCCACGGCAACAGGTAAGTTACTGGCGACGAATTTACAGTTATGACTGGACTGCACTTCCAACTTTGCATTATATCAATTCTCGTTGCCAAACAACCATTGCCGCACGTGCTCGACAACTGCCCGCAGTCGTTTGTCATCGATATACTCCCGGTAATATGCCGCCATCGAGGGATCCCTGTGGCCCATGATGAGGTCGATTGCCGGTTGGTCCCTCGTATTGTCTGCCACCGTTCGGAAAACGTGCCTGAATGTATATGGGCCGATGCCGGCGCGATGAACGCCTACCTCCTTCATCAACTTACGAATTGCTTGACTGACTGGATTTGCAATACCGCGGCTTAACCACGGCCGGCCACGAGTGTTGACGAATACCAGAGGCTTCGCCTCATCAACTTTTGGCGCAACCCGCCCAGCGATCGCAGCCCCCAGTGCCTCAACACTTTCCGCCCACAACACGGTCCGCCGTTCAATGCCAGACTTGGGGCGTGGGTAGCTGATTACCGCCTTGTCGAGATCGAGAGCAGACAGCGGCAGCGTGGCGCAATCGTGGTTGCCAAAACCACAGTTGAGGCCCAGCAAAATCATTGCCTTTACTTGCCGCGAACTTGCGTCTATCAATCTGCGACACTCGGCAGCAGTCAACATACGTTTGCCGTTCGCGGCCCGGTGACGACGTAGGACTGCCGCAGACGGTTTCTTGAACTGCGGCCCGAATCTTGTCGGCTTGTCAATGAGGCCGCTCTCATAGCCGTATTTGAAAACGCTCTTCACGCGAGTAATGGCATTGACCAGCCGAATCGGCCCCCAGCGATTGGCCATTACGGCGCGGAGTTTTTCAAAGTCGTCTGCGAACAGATCATCGACCAGCCGCATCTTTCCGAACTGGCTTATCAACAGGTCGGTACTACCCTTGTACTCCTCGAACATCCGGCGCCCGATCTCGCCGGTTTCCAGCTCGCCGCAACTTGCCGGTCAAAAACGCATTGCATAGGTGGGTCAGCGTTAATTCGCCAGTCGTTGCCATGCGCGGTGTGCGGCCGGCGTGAAGATCGTCAGCAACCCGCTTGTACTCTTCGATTGCCTTCTGCCAACCGTCGCCTTCAACGCGTTCCAACTTCCCGTTGCGGCGGTAGCACCATCGGCTGAAATAGTGAATCCGGCCGCGGATTTTCTTCGCCCAGTGGCCAGATGGGTGAGGATAGAGTGGGAAGTCAGGGCGAGGCTTTGCAGGCCGATCGCCAGCTTTACGGCGTCGGCGTTTCCCAGTAGAATTTGCGGGCATGGTGCTACCTGCTGGATCAAAGGTTTAGGTGGCTTCGCCGCGTTCCGTTCCCATACCGGGCGGGTCAGATTTACTGCCGAAGATTCTAAGGTAGTACAATAGGTAGTACAAGCCCGCTAGCGTTCCTGATGAAGAATGCGAAAAACGCCAAAAATAGGGGCAAAGCAACTCCGGAGAGGTGGCTGAGTGGTCGAAAGCGCCGGTTTGCTAAATCGGTGAAGGGGTCAAACCCTTCCGCAGGTTCGAATCCTGTCCTCTCCGCTCGTTTCCAAAACGCCTTTCGCAAGTTCTTGTTCCGCAATTGCTTGCGACAGGCGTTTAGTATTTGTCCCAGTCACTGAGACAAATACTGGGACAAACGACCCAGGAAATACTCGCCGCCAACCGTGGGGAAGCATGGCCGACGGAGTGAATTTCGCCGTGTCAATCAGCATCGTCACGTTACTCATCTCAATGCCCGCCATCGCGGATGCCAAGTTACAAAAAATAAAACACACTACGCAGTATTTCTAGGCCACTGCGATTCCTCGCATGGACCAAGGAAATCGATTTTCTGCATTTGCCGGTGCCCGTCTTCCGGTCTGAGGTGCCGGTAGATCCGAAGCAGTTGGGAATCGCGATGGCCAAGCCACTCCATGAGCTGCGCGTCTTTGGCTCCGTTGCGATAGGCCTCGGAGACAAAATAGTGGCGCAGGCCGTGGACGGTCCCGTGTTCGAAGCCGATCTCCCCTTCCGGAGTCGGAAATTCCCCGAGCAGCGGCGTGATTAACCTACTACAGAACAAGGACTAAGTGTCAACTTGGTGCCCGCCAGCTCGCCGAATTTTGCAATAACAAATCGTGTTGCGCGAAACTGAGCACGACCGAAAGCTCGGCGAGCTGAACAGCGCTCCACGGGCCTGTGATTCGCTCGACGGCTCGCATCACGATCTTGTTCTCGCGAAGCGGAGGAGCGCAGTGATCAATTGCTTTCTCTTGCCAGGAGCGGCTTTTGAGACGGATCAAAGATCCGGTAAGCAAGGAGCTTGACCTGATCGTTAACCACGAACCACGCCAATGCATAACCCCAAACAGCCAGTGCCCACTTCCAGCCAATCGGCGTCATAAAAAATCCAAATGCCGCGATCAACGTGGCGAAAATCTGCGTCCCAATCACGGCGATCAACAGAACGTTCGCAGGTCGATGCGACCAGAATCGGCCGCGCGTGCGTGTGATAAAGATCGTCAAATGGCCGGCGACGGAGAGCTTGAGGTAGATCAGTGTTTGGATAAACTCCCGATTGAAATGAAACACCCGCTCACCAAGATAGAACAGTCCGAACGAAGCCACAACGCCGATGATGCCCAGCGCCGTGGACACCCCCAGCACAACGCGCATGTTCCAAGCTTCCGGCTTGTTCAAGTACTGCACGTTGTCGTAGGCAATGGAAAGGATGGCGCCGTCGTTGAGCAGCGCCAGCAGCACGATCATCAGTGCTGTAACGGGATAAAAGTTGAACACCAAGATGGAAAGCGTCATGAACAGCAGCACCCGGATCGTTTCCGCAATTCGGTAGATCGCGTAGCTGTTCATCCGCTGAAAGATTTTGCGGCTCTCCTTGATCGCATCGATGATGATGGAGAGGCCGGGCGTAAGCAGCACAATGTCGGCCGCGGCGCGGGCCGCATCGGTGGCGCCGGAGACGGCAACTCCACAATCGGCCTTCTTGAGTGCCGGCGCGTCGTTGACGCCGTCACCCGTCATGCCGACGATGTGGTTCCGCTGTTGCAGAACATCGACAATATGGAACTTATGTTCGGGAAAAACCTGAGCAAAGCCATCGGCTTTTTCAATGGAATCGGCCAATTGTGCAGTCTCGTGCGCCTTAACATCGCCGAAGCAACTCGCGTCCAAGATATTGGAACCGAGCCCGAGCTTAGCCGCCGTTTCGCGGGCGATTGCGACTTGGTCCCCGGTCACCATTTTGACTTTGACTCCCATTTCATACGCAGTCTCGATTGTTGATTTTGCATCGGCACGGGGAGGATCGAAGAGCGGCAAGATGCCCAAAAACCGCCATCGGCCTTCTGCATCTGCTTTGGCTACGCCCAACGAGCGGTATCCACGATTGGCAAATTCATCGATTGCCTTTTCGGCCGCTTCATCTACGTCGTCCGAATTCGCTGCGAGCTGCAGAATCACTTGTGGCGCGCCCTTCGCGACCTTGAAGGTAGAACCATCCGGCGATTTGATAGTCGCTTCGGTGCGTTTATTCACAGGATCGAAGGGCCGAAAATGGAGCACTTGATAGTTTTGAAGAACAGTGCCGTCCCTTAAACCGCCCAAAACGGCCAAGTCTATCCTGTCGTTGTTCTCCGCTCGCGAAGCAAGTGCGGCCGATAAGATGACCTGGTCCGCTGAAACCTGATTACTGCAGAACGGCTCGCCGAGTGTCAGTTTGTTTTCGGTGAGGGTACCGGTCTTATCGGAGCAGAGCACATCCACGCCCGCGAGCTCCTCAATGGACGCCAATCGACTGACAATGGCCTCACTTTTCGCCAATAGCCGAGCACCGACGGCCATCGTTACCGACAGCACCGTGGGCATTGCGACAGGGATTGCGGCAACCGTCAGAACGAGCGCAAACAAGAGGACCGGCTCCTGCCCAGGTCCGGCCTCGAGCATCGGGTCGCCCCGAAAAAGGGCCACCGCGATGATCAGCACCACCAATAGCACAGCCAGCACGATGAGGTAGTTGCCGATGGTTAGCACCGCGCGCTGGAAGTGGCTGACGGTATGCGCCGATTCCACGAGCTTCGCTGTTTTTCCGAAATACGTGTGTTGGCCGGTTCCATAGACCAGGGCGTCGATTTCACCGCGTCGGATGATCGAGCCGGAATAAATGGATTCACCCGGCTTTCGCTCGACCGGCAACGACTCGCCGGTGAGCGCTGCCTGATCGACTTCAATTGAGTCACCATCCAACAGACTGGCATCGGCCGGGACGATATCACCTAATCGAACTCGGATTACGTCACCAGGGACCAACTCTCGCACGGCGGTCTTGACCCATTTTCGATCGCGTAGCACACGCGCATATATCGCCAGCTTGGCTTTAATGGCGGCAATTGCGTTATCGGCCTGGTACTCTTCCCAGAATCCCACCACGGCATTCGCCAGAAGCAGAACGAGAATGATGAAGAAATCGGCCCAATGCTGCACGAGCGCCGAGAGGACAACGGCGCCTTCGATCATCCACGGGATCGGTCCCCAAAAGTAACCGAGAAATTTCAGAACTGGATTCGTTTTGTGCTCGACGATTTCGTTATAGCCGTAGGTGGCTAAGCGGCGCTGGGCTTCCTCTTGCGTCAGGCCGTCGGGCGAGAAGTTGAGCTTGGTTTTTAGCTCGTTGAGTGAGAGTTTTTCCAGTTCCGGAACAGCTTTCGGCGTACCGACTTGAGGCGGAGTGCTGGTTGCCATCGCGTCTCCCGTTTAGGCATTCCATTTCCATTCGCGAACTTCCGGCATATCTTCGCCGATCGTGCGAATGTATTGCTTGTGTGCGATCAGCTTATCGCGCATCTCCTGTTTCAGGTAGTCGCCTCGCCCGGCTAGTTGCGGCAGTCGATCGATGACGTCCTGCACCAAGTGGAAGCGGTCGAGGTCATTCAAAACGGCCATGTCGAATGGTGTCGTTATCGTTCCCTCTTCTTTGTAGCCACGAACGTGGAAGTTTTCGTGATTCGTGCGGCGGTAGGTTAAGCGATGAATCAGCCATGGGTAGCCATGATAGGCAAAAATCACAGGTTTGTCCTTCGTAAACAGTGAGTCGAAATCCGGGTCACTCAATCCATGGGGATGCTCGGTATGAGGTTCGAGCTTCATTAGGTCGACAACATTAACGACGCGGATTTTCAAGTCGGGAATTGCGGAGCGCAGGATCGATACGGCGGCCAGGGTTTCCAACGTTGGCACGTCGCCCGCACAGCCCATCACCACGTCTGGTTCATCGCCGCGGTCGTTACTGGCCCATTCCCAGATGCCGACTCCTTTGGTGCAATGCTTGACGGCCGCATCCATCGATAGCCACTGTGGCGCAGGATGTTTGCCGGCAATAACTACGTTGACGTAATGCCGGCTGCGCAGGCAGTGATCCATGACGGAAAGTAGACAATTCGCGTCCGGAGGTAGGTACACGCGCACAATCTTGGCTTTCTTGTTGACGACAACATCGATGAAGCCGGGATCCTGGTGCGTAAAACCGTTGTGGTCTTGCCGCCACACGTGCGACGCGAGCAAGTAGTTCAGTGAAGCGATCTTCCGTCGCCAGGGCAACTCCAACGTGACTTTCAACCACTTGGCGTGTTGATTGAACATCGAATCGACGATGTGGATGAACGCCTCGTAGCTGTTAAACAGGCCATGTCGCCCCGTGAGCAAGTAGCCTTCTAGCCACCCTTGGCATTGGTGCTCGCTGAGCACTTCCATCACGCGGCCGGCCGGCGCGAGATGGTCATCCGTGTTCACAACCTCGGCCTCCCACTGCCTATCCGTTGCTTCAAAAACGGCGGTCAACCGGTTGGAGGCGGTCTCATCGGGACCGAATATGCGAAAGTTGTATTGGTCTTGGTTGAGGGTGATGACATCACGAATCAACTTTCCGGCGACACGCGTGTCCTCGGCCTCTACAGCGCCAGGTGCGGTCACGTCCACCGCATATTTTTGGAAATCCGGCATCCGTAGATTGTGCAGCAACATTCCACCGTTGGCATGTGGATTAGCGCCCATGCGGCTGTCACCGACCGGGGCCAAGGCTGCTAAATCCGCATTGAACCGGCCCTGTGCGTCGAATAACTCGGCCGGCCGGTAACTCTTCAGCCATGTCTCAAGTTGCTTCAGGTGTTCCGGATTCGAGGCGGGCAATGTGAGTGGTACCTGGTGCGCCCGATATGTTCCCTCCACTGGAACTCCATCGACTTCTTTGGGACCGGTCCAGCCTTTCGGCGAGTTGAGTACGATCATAGGCCAGGTGGGCCGAGTCGAGATTCCCTTGGTCCGGGCCGCGCTTTGAATATCTTGAATGGTGTGGATCACCTGGTCCAAGGTTGCGGCCATGGTCTGGTGCATTTTCTCCGGCTCGTGCCCTTCCACGAAAAACGGCTTCCAACCATACCCTTCAAGCAGCTTTTGCAGTTCCTCGCGCGGAATGCGAGCCAGGATGGTCGGATTCGCGATCTTGTAGCCGTTCAAGTGCAGAATCGGTAAAACGGCGCCGTCCGATTTTGGGTTAAGGAATTTATTCGAGTGCCACGCTGTCGCCAGTGGACCGGTCTCAGCTTCGCCATCACCGACCACACAGGCGACGATAAGTTCTGGGTTGTCAAGTACGGCACCGAATGCGTGGCTGATTGAGTAACCGAGTTCACCACCTTCGTGAATCGAGCCGGGACATTCGGGCGACACGTGGCTCGGAATGCCGCCGGGAAACGAAAACTGTTTGAACAGACGCTGCAGACCCGCCTCGTCCTGCGTGATATTCGGGTAGATTTCGCTGTAGGTTCCTTCTAGGTACGTGTTCGCAACGAGTGCAGGTCCGCCGTGTCCCGGCCCGGATATGTAAATCATGTCTAGGTCGTATTTCTTAATGACACGATTGAGATGAGCGTAAACGAAGTTTTGACCGGGCGTGGTTCCCCAGTGTCCCAGTAGCCGCGGTTTCACGTGTTGGAATTCGAGCGGTCGTCGCAGCAGTGGGTTGTCGAGAAGATATATCTGACCGACCGACAGATAGTTTGCCGTGCGCCAGTAGGCATCGAGTTTGGCGAGCGATTCTGGAGAAAGCGTATCGGCAACCGCGGAGTGAGAACGCACATCAGCCATGATGAACTCCTGAAGCTTGAACGTGATCGGTCGTCTCGCTTCATGCACGAAGACGGTATATTGACTGAGCAGCTTAAGACTCAGCCGCGCCGGTCATGTTAATCCTTTCATCCTCCGCCGACCAGTTGTCGGACAATTCGAGCGATGACAAAGCGTCCCTTCATGATTTACGACGGGGAATGCCGCCTTTGCTGCGCGTAAGTCCTCGAACGCTGCTGAATCTACTCACTGGTTTTCCGTGTGTTCACGTACGCCGCAACGAACAATAAGCCCATTCCCAAATCAATCCACACAAACGGTTTCCAAATAATTGGAATGTTCATTGACAACCAATAGTAAGTTGCAATGCTGCAATAGGAGAGCTTCAGCAAAACACCGTAAACCATAAGTAGCCGGTTAGCAGCCGGCGCGGGCGACTGCTACGAACATCAATGCGAAAATAATCAACAGCGCCGCGGGAAACTGGACGTATCCCATGTGATTCGGCGGAGGTACCTTGAACCGTTCAAACGCCCACCACGGAGCAGCCAAAAACAACACACCCAGCACACCATCGTAAACGGCGGCCAGCCAAAAAAGCGGCGAAATCCATTTTGGCACATTCATTCGAACGCCTCCTCAGATATCGTGTGCCGTTGCAAAAACTTCCGATTAAAGTTCTGACGGCGCCACTTAGTTAGATCTTCGCTATACAATCTTTCCGCTAAATGTCGAAAGCCGTCTCGCAGTTCCCCGGTACTCATTCCTTTTGGCTCGTAGTTAACATCAAACAATGTGCAGCGCTGCCAGTCTCCATCGTAGAGCAATCGGACCTCGCGCCGCAGACGCTCCTCCAACTGCGTACCAGGAAACGGGGTCTGCACCGTAATCTGCACGTCAAACAACTCGGAATCGAGGACAAACTCATACACTTCGTCAAAGACCTCAGGCCCTTGTCCATCCAGCCCCAACACAAAGCAGCCATTCACCCGGATACCGTGCGATTGAATACGCCTGATCGCATCCTTGTAACGGGACCACCATCGAAGCTTCCAATCGTTCTTTAATTCGATGCCTCGCAGTGCCTTCTCGCTCTGGCTCTCCAAACCGATGAGCACCTGCGTACAACCACTTTTTCGCATTAACGACAGCAATTCGCTATCTTCGTAGAGCGAAATGTCTGTTTCAGCAAACCACCGAACCCGTCGTTGCGCGAGCTCTGGTAGCAGCCGCTTCCAATAACGTTTGTTCACAAACGCATTGTCGTCGGCAAATTCGATAAACGGCCGGTGCCACAATTCGCAAATTCGATCTACTTCCGCCAGCACAAGCTCGACCGGCTTTTGTCGATAGGCCGGTGCAATCAAAATCGATGCAGCACAAAAATCGCAATGCAACGGACATCCGCGGCTGGCCTGCACCGTGAGCCGATTGTATCGAGCGATGTCCAATAATTCGAACGCTGGCATGGGCGCATTCGCTAAATCAAACTGCTCGCGAGCTCGATATTCCTTCCGCAGTTCTCGTCGCTCGGCGTCGCGCAGTACCTTCAACCAGGTCGCTTCCCCTTCTCCCACCACTACTGCATCGCAGTGTTCCAGCGCTTCCTGCGGCATCATGCTCACGTGCAATCCGCCCATCAGCACCGGGACTTCTAACTCGCGAAATCGGTCGCCTAGTTCGTACGCTTCCCGTATCTGAGCGCTAAAACTAGAAATCGCCACCAAATCGAAATCGGTAGGCAAAGCAACCGCTTCATGAAGATCCCTGACCTCGAAATACTGACACTCATGCTCACTCGGAGTCATACCGGCCAGTGTGAGCAGCCCCAGGCTCGGTAACGAGGCGATCACTTTGCTGCGCTCGATAAATCCCGGCAGCGTTAAACCAATCGCCATTAGCTCGGCGTCACATGCCCGAACGCCGCTCATTGCGATTAGTCCGATTCTCATCGGCACACCGCCAAAACAGTGATCACAGCCGCGGCAATCAGACTTGCTACCGGAATCACGAACAAGAAACGAAAGCGGTCCTTCCAAGCCGACAGATAGCACACCAGAGGCATGGTGGCCCCTCCCGCAACGAACATCAAAGATGCGGCCTGTGTCGGCGGAATACTCGGTTTCAAAGCAAAAGTGAATACGAAACCAAGGTTAAGCAAACCCGTCCCCAAAAAAGAAATGTGCCCCAATCGCACCATCCGACGTCGCCAACTACCATAACCGCCCAACCAATTCACATCGTAAAAAAAGACGCCGGCGACTGCGCCCGAAAACGAGGCCGACCAAAACCCAAGCCCAGCCAAAAAGCAGGTTCACTTCACCCACTTCGTTATCCCCATGATTGTCGTGTGAGATTTCTCACCGAACACGGATTGTACATCGGAACAGTAGCTATTCAATATAGTGAACGATTTCGTCTACCAATCTCTAACACACACAGCCACAAATCCAATCCCTATTTCTCAGTCACACTCATCGAGACACTTTACCACCAAAGCCAATTAATAGCGAAATAGGATATTTGGCGCTTCTACGAACCATCCCAATTCGCACACCTCTCAACTCTTAACTTCACGAACAAAAAAAGGGAGACGCGACCGGCTGTGTAGAAAACCACGCGTGCTAGCTAAACATCCGTGCATCGTTGCTGCGTAAAGCAATTATGGCGCGGACAAGTAAGTCACCTCGGGCAGTCGTTTTGGCGGCGTTGGCAACGGCACAGCGGGCATTGCCGGAGTACGCCCATCGGTATAGTCCCAAGAAGTTCACGCAGCATCAACTCTTCGCCTGCCTGGTGCTGAAGCAGTTTTTGAAGACCGACTATCGGGGCCTGGCGGTCCACCTGGCCGACAATCCGTCGCTCATCGCGGAGCTGGGACTGAAGCAAGTTCCCCACTTCACCACGTTTCAGAAAGCATCGCAGCGATTGCTGCTCACGGCGCCGGTGCGAAAACTCCTCCGCTCTACGGTGCGTCTGCACCTGGGCCGCAAGCGGCGGGTGAAACGGGCGGCGATCGACTCGACCGGCCTGGAGTGCACTTCGGCCAGCGGGTACTTCGTCCGTCGCCGCAGTCGCGTGGAAAACCCCTGGAAAACCATCGTTTATCACCACTATCCCAAATTGAGCGTCGTGTCGAGCACCGACGACCATTTCATCTACGCGCTCGACGCCCGACGTGGCCCCCGTCCCGATGTGGATGAGTTTCGCCCGCTGGTGGCCGAGGCGACACAAGTCGTGCGGCTTGTGCAACTGGCGGCCGATGCCGGTTACGACTCAGAAGGCAACCACGAGTTCGCCCGCGACGAACTCGGCATTCGCACGATCATCCCCGCCAAACACGGCCGGCCGACCACCAAGCTGCCCACCGGCCGCTACCGCCGATTGATGAAAGAGAGGTTCGACCGCGAAGCCTATCGCCGTCGCTCACAAGTGGAAACCGTGATCTCGATGATCAAACGTCGCCAAGGCGCTCACGTCCACGCCCGCTCCTACCACAGCGGGTGCCGCGAACTCCGCTTGCTCGTTCTCACCCACAACATCATGATTCTTGTGGTTGTTCGGGTTTTCTACACAGCCGAGGCGAATCCTTTTGTGGTTCAGACACATCCATGGTGTAGCGAATTCCGAGTCCTGGAAACGCGATGTTGGCTTGAAGGATGCTATCTCTCACAATCGCTCCCGGAGGAGGCAGACGATACTGCACCCCTCCGGAAAAATAATCCAGACGGCGTAGTTCTCGCTGCCCCAATCGGTTCGCGAATTGATTCCAATCGGATTGCATCTGGGATTGGCGGGCGATCGTGTCGTCAACGTTGGCCCATTGTGGAGAGGAGGCCCACGCTCGCTCGGCAAGAGCAATTATTCGTGGGAACGCCATGTATTCGAGATTCTTCCGACTGCGGAGATTCTCACTACAGAGTTCACCTTGGATTCCCAGAATGTGATGAATTCCGGCAGAGCTCAGCCGCGCTCGTTTTGTAAACACACCTTGCGGCAGAGCCTGCCCCATAGGGGTTTGGCTCGCGTTCTTAAAAACATCCGACGGCACCAATTCGAAGGGTGCACGCTTCCCAACAAACCCGGCCCAATAATACCCGCGCTCAAGCGGATCCTTTTCACAAGCTAAGTCGAAATACAAATTCGTCGCGTTACAAAGAACAACGTCAAAGCCCGCATTTGCTAGTCGATAGGCGACGTCTGAGGTGGACCCCGAAAACCGGGCGCGCTGATAAGGTATAAAATCCCCGCTGGGGGATGGCCTATCAGGAGGGTCCGGAGGATGGCACGGAAGCGACGGAGTTTTGGAGCAGCATTCAAGGCGAAGGTAGCACTGGCGGCCTGTCGCGGGGAGAAGACGACGGCCCAATTGGCGGCCGAATATGAGGTGCACGCCGGCCAGATCACGGCCTGGAAGAAGCAGCTCTTGGAGGGAGTTGCGGGGCTCTTTGAAGACGGGCGTGGCCGGCGGGTCGCGGAGAATGCGGCCGACGATCAGAAGCTGTACGAGCAGGACCACCGGTGCGCGGCGGTGCCCGCCGGCTGAAGATGGAAGTCGAGTGGTTGAAAAAAAGCTGCCGAGTTCAGCTGAAGGATTGAGGCGATGCGTCGAACCGGAACACAAGATGCTCACGATCGCGCGGCAGTGCGAGTTGTTGGGGCTGGCGAGGAGCACGCAGTACTACCGGTCGGCGGGCGAATCGGCCGAGAACCTGGCGCTGATGCTTCGCATCGACGAGCAGTATCTGCGGACGCCGTTTTACGGCAGTCGGAAGATGGCCGAAACGCTGGGGGTGAGTCGCAAGCGTGCGCAGCCGCTCATGCGTGTGATGGGGATCGAGGCGATTTATCCCCAGCGGCGAACCACCTGGCCCGGCGCTGGGCACAAGATTTACCCGTATTTACTGCGGGGTGTGGAGGTTACGCGGCCCGATCAGGAATGGTCGAGCGACATCACCTACGTGCCGCTGCGGCACGGGTTTTTGTACCTGGCGGCGGTGCTGGACTGGTCCAGCCGCTACGTGCTCGCGTGGCGCTTGTCGAACACGCTCACTGGCAGCTTCTGCACCGAATCGCTCGACGAAGCGCTGTCGCAAGCCAAGCCCGAGATCTTCAACAGCGATCAAGGAAGTCAGTTCACGGCCGCCGCGTTCACGAGTCGCTTAGAGCCTATCCCAGAACCATCTGCGGAGAGGGGGACAGGCACATTTTGCTGCGAAGACTTCACAAAATGAGCCAGTCCCCGACGGTTCTAGGATAGGTTTTTAGAGACAGCGGGAGTGGCCATCAGCATGGATGGTCATGGTCGAGCGATCGACAACGTGTTCATCGAACGGCTGTGGCGGAGCGTGAAGTACGAGGAAGTGTACTTGCGCGAGTACACGGACGGTTGGCACGCCGAAGCGTCGCTGGCGGACTATTTCCGCTTTTACAACGAGGAGCGGATTCACCAGGCGCTCGGCTATCGCACACCGGCCGCCGTGTATGCCGAACACTGCGCGACGTCCAAGACGACCGCTTGTTGAGACGCAAGGGCACGCGCTTGAAAATCGATCGCCCAGGATGCCCCAGGACGAGCTCCCACGGGTCGAGGCGACTCCTGACACGTCCGAAATTGGTCGTTTGGGCGGCGCGAGTCTCAATAAGCCGAAGCGACGCCGCGCCGCCAGCCGATGAGAACAACAACATGAAATCGCGCGCAACAATTAGGAGCGCTGGTCAGTACATCCGAAGGTTAAACCGCGGCAGCGGCCACGCGAGACCTGTGAGGGTCTCGCGGGCCGCCAGCCCTAACTTATTCCACCTTATTCCGCGCCGCAACCAAAGGGGTCCACCTCACAGACGCCGCCTGACAAAATCTCAGAACACAACTATTGACAATACTTCGTGCTACGCCGGTAGAGCCCAATGGTTCTGTTAAATCAGCGAAATCGTATCTGGTGCTATAATTACTGTCCACTAAGAGTGTATATTCACGCTTTTAGCCATTTCGTGTTCATAATACCGCCGGGTGGCTGGGGTTGAACGACGTGACCGCCTAGTGTCACTGATGGGTCAATAAACATCCAAATTAGCCGCCTGCTAATTACGTTTCGGAATCGCTCTAGTACATTGTCCTAGCAGGACATTCAAATTAAAGAACTGGCTCGCAGCTTGCTGCAAAAAGGGCCTCAGCCGCACATATTCGTCAGCGTGCTCGTCTTCTTTTCAACTTTGGCCTTGTTCATGTAACAGTGCCTATGCGATATCCGCAGGTTAGACCAATGTGATTCTCTTTTTCCAGGAGGAATTTTGATATGAACAGTGACGATTTTCTCCGGCAACAGTATCTTTCCTTACGTGATGAAATCCGTGAATCCAAAAATCGCATTTTCTGGCTGATGATTATCGCGATGTTCTTGGTCGCCGCGGCCGGTTATCTGGCGGCTGAACATCCGTCTGCATTCGCCAATGCGGCCATTCCCTTCTTGCTTCTCGGCCTGATGCTCTCGTTTATTGCAGAACAAAACAATATCGCCCGCGCTGGCCGGTACGTGCGCGAAACCATCGAACCCCGAATGGAGAACGTTTTAGGTTGGGAGCATTGGCTGGAAAGCAAACCCGCCCTTCGCGAAGTCGATCATTCGTTCGTGCTCGGATTCAGCGTTCTGTTTCTGATTTTCTTTTCAATTACGACCTCGCTTACGCTCGTGGAGCTCGACAAGGGCGCCCACGAAGCCTACGTCTGGGCGGCGGCCATCGCTTATACATTCGGCGCATTTTGCATCGGCGTCGTGCTGTGGCGTCATTGGCGATCAAGCACGGCCCTGGGACAAGAATCTTCCCTCGCGCCGGACGAAAAACGGGGCGACGGTACCTTGGCTTCCAGCACAACTCCCGAACTAAGGACGCCTTAATCTCCCAGAGAAGGGAATCATATCATCTTGCGGCGTGATTCGGGGTTCGGCGCTCGTTGCTTCGGCCCCCGCTGAAACTCTGTCGTCAAAGGTCGAGGCTCCCGTCAGCGGCAATCAGACGGCGAAGTCAATGTGGTGCGAGTTCAATACCATAGCACGAACTCGGGATTGGACGACGAGAAGGATACAGGTGTATTCCACTCTTACCGTTCCGCGAGTTTAGCTCACTTCCCCTACCACCAGAGGCGGGAGTTCTTATACGGCTGCGTTTTTTAAATTCTTTGGCCAACGGCGGCCGGCCACGGCAATGAACGCAACGAGGGCGAGCGTAAATACCTTAGGCTCGGGAACTGCCCCGTGAGCAAACATCCAGTCGTAGAGTTCAGGCGTAGCGTAAACGGGGCCCCAAATATCGTGTCCGCCGCGGTAATCGGTATAGTGTAAATCTAGTGGTGGGAAATCGAATTGAACATTTGGGCCGAACGTGTTGAGCGGCGGATAAGTGGGAAGCGGCTGCCCGGCAATCGTTAGAAACGTGTTGATTATGTTCCTCGTGACGTTTGTAGAGACCGTCGCATCGAACCGACCATGAAATGCCCAAATCGGTTCGTCGAGGAGCTGCGCGGGCATGAATCCGAGCGTAGGACCGACACCGCAGATGGGAACGGTGGCCGCGACGCGATCGGGGAATTGATTTAAGAAATTCCATGTTCCACCTCCTCCCATTGAGAGCCCGGTAACATAGATGCGGTTCGGATCGACACTCTTATCAGCGATCGCGCGGTCGATCATAGTCATTGCGTAGCTGAGAAGCATCGAATTGCCCCAGCCGATGTTTGTTTGCGGCGCATAGAGGAAAGCGCCGCGGTCTTTGGCGGCTGCAAGCAAGTTATCGATATTGCCGTTTACTTGGCTCGTGTTGTTGGAGCCTGACTCGCCCGCACCATGGAGAAAGAGGATCAGAGGTCGAAGCGTGGTGGGTCGGTCGCGTACTCGGTCGGAACGTGAAGGCGGCCAGGCAAGAGAACATTGTTGTTATTGTCGAGGTAGTTATAGACAAGGAAGTCGCTGACACTTGCAGCAGCTAGAGATTGGTTCGATACGAGGATTGCAAACGCCGAGATCGTCGTGCAAACAATAGAAAGTCGCATGGGGCTCCTCCGTCGACGTATTGCGTTGCCGCGAGAGTGGGTATCGAAGGTTGATAATGATCAATATATGCCTGCCATCGAGGTCAAGGCTAGATGAGGCCGCAAGCAACACAGGGGTGATGAAGACGACCCGTCGCACACCGTTCCCCCTAACCCAAAGAACGGCAGGGCGTATGAAGTTGCTTCTTCGGCGCCTGCTGGACATCCTACAGAATCTGTCGGATCGCCGTCAGGAAGCCATGCCGCTTCGGTCGCCGGACCGGCTTCATTCGCCGACACCCGGGCGGCGTATGATGGGCCAACATCCGTCCAACACACTTTCATGAGCCCTTCTTTGAAATGCGGAAACAGGTTTTGGGCATTCTTCCACGAGTGGCTTCGCAGCGGTGTCGGCGGCGTGCACATCTTCGAACACCATGTTCGCGCCTTTGCGGAAGGTGGCCGATGATCGACAATTTCCCCCAAAGTGATGCGAATAACGAGAGCATTACAACGCAGCTCGACTTCAAAAGGATAGGCCTGAGAAATTGAAGTTCGTCGTGTGTCTGTGGTCATTTGCCACGTAGCCGAATTCTTGCGAATTCGGCTACAGCCAGAAAAGTGTTCAAGATGCCGGAATCGACACAGTACGATGACACGTCGTGGTTTCGACGGGGGGCGCCCGCTTTGACGCTCATGTTCTTGGCGCCGCTCATCGCAGAAATTCTGCCAGGCGCTATGCGCATGAGCATTGCTTGGATTGTTTTCCCGATTCAGTTCATTATTTGGGGAGGCGGGGCGGCTTTGATTCGCGAGATCGTTCGGCGACTTCGGCTCGGTTGGGTCAACATGCTCTTGTTGGCACTGGCACTCGCGGTGGCGGAGGAGTGCTTGATTCAGCAGACCTCACTTGCGCCCGTTGTATTCAAAGCACATGGCATTGAGTACGCTCGCGCGCTTGGCGTGAACTACGTTTATTTCCTGTGGGCAGCGGTCTATGAAACAGTGTTCGTGGTGTTCGTCCCAATCGGTTTGGCGAAACTGATTTTCCGGCAGCGGTCGGAGGAGCCATGGCTGAACGCGTGGGGAATCGCGACGGTTGCGATCCTGTTCCTGCCCGCTTGCCGCGCCGCTTGGTTCGGTTGGACGCGAATCCGCGCGTGAAAGTGTTTCACATGGCCCCATATATGCCGTCGGTTGGTCAGTTCGTTGTGGCCGCAATCGCGATCGTCGTGCTGATCGCACTTGCGATTGGACCGGTGCGACAGCGATTAGTTATTTCGATTCGGAAATTGCGTCCACCCCATCCTTGGGTGCTTTTCCTACTTAGCGGATTGGCGGTCATCGTGCTGTTCGGTCTGGATCTCCTGGCGTTCGGGATCATGCCGACATTCCCGCCATTACTTGCCGTGGCAATCGGTGTAGCGTTGGTCGGCTCCTTAGTGGCGTTCGTGCCGCGCTTCTGGGCACATGAACTGTGGAGCGTGGAGCACGAATTGGGGTTACTTTATGGCGCTATTATCTTCAACATGGCGGTATTATTTGTGGCTTATCAAGGCGCCGCGCCGATCGATTTTTATGGAAAAGCAATTGTCGACTTGATTGCGGTGGCGTTCATGGTTTGGTTCGGGCTCCAACTAAGAAAACGAGAGGCCAGTGGCGCTTCGCGTGTATCGGGAGGACCAACGCGGCGTTGACAGTCGCAACTGCCGCAAGGTATTGTGCGAGGAGAGGACCTGGCGGACTTCTGTTGTTGGAAATAGTCGCTAATTGATCATCTATGCCCGCGTCCATCGAAGACGTCGCCAAGCTTGCCAACGTATCGATCAGCACGGTTTCGCGCATGATCAACCGTCGCGCGCTGGTCAATGAGGAAACGTGCAAGCGAGTCGAAGCCGCGATTCGCGAGCTCAGTTATCGTCCGAATGCGTTTGCGCGGGGGTTGATGCTGCGCAAAAGCGGGATCGTGGGCCTCGTGCTGCCCGATTTGCACGGCGAGTTTTATTCGGAAATCATCCGCGGGGCGAATATTCAGGCACGGGAGATGGGGCACAACCTGCTGCTGTCGTCAGCCATGCCGGGCGACGACGCCGAGAGTTGGCTGTCGGCAATTGGCCAGCACGCATTGATCGATGGCCTGGCGATGATGGTCTCCGACACTATGGTGGCCGGTGTCGGTCCAACACTCGCCGAACTGAAGGTGCCGATCGTCGTACTCGACGATGAAATTGAAGGCGTCGAACACGATGCAGTCATCATCGACCAGCAGCAGGGCGCGCTGGCGATGATGCACCACCTTATTAATAACTGCGGTGCGAAGCGCGTGTTTTTTGTGGGCGGCGTCGAAACCAACATCGATACGCAAGCTAGGTACAAAGCGTATCGCGATTCGCTTAAGAAGGGGGGCTTGAAGTTCCACAAAGACGACGTCTATCACTTGGATTACACGTACGGGTCGGCTTATCGACTGGCGGTGGATCGCGTGGCCGAGTGGGCGGGTCCAAAGCATTTCGTGTTTGCCGCCAACGATGAGATGGCGGCGGGAATCATTGCGGGGGCGAATGCCAAAGGCGTTGCGGTTCCCAACGAGCTAGGCGTCGTTGGATTCGACGACACGCGCGTCGCACAGATGATCAAGCCGCCGTTGACGACCGTGCGGGTGCCGATGTCGAAAATGGGCGCGACGGCGATCGAGCTGCTGTGCCAACGCATCGCTGAACCGGATCGACCGATGACGACGGTTTCTTTGCCGGCCGAGCTCGTGGTACGCGATTCGTGCGGATGCGGCCCCTGAGAGAAGAAGGAGTCTTACAGCAACTGACTTTTAAAACTTCGACGCGGGGCGCAGTGGTCCAACTTTTTGCGTATTCGGCTACGAATCGGCAATTGGCGCGTATCCGGCGTGACGCTCTTTCAGAGCTTCTTTAATTTCATAACAACGAGCTTCGGTCAGCGGGTAGCGGAGCGTAAGCACGATCGAGACGACGCTCAGCACGAGTGGCAAGCCGATCTCGACCAGCCGCAAGCGGAATAGTGTTGTCGGCGTCTGCTTCTTGAGCAGTGAGGTTTGGTCCAAAAGCGAATCTGCCTCATGGACCACGTCTTTGGGCACGTCCACTAAATCGGCGGTTCTCTCTTTGAGCGCCTCTGCCTTGGAGCGGATAGTATTAGTGCGTTCGATTAACAGGCGGACGTGCCTTGCCTGGCCTCTCGGATCCTTCACCCACACATTGAAGCGTCGCCATATTCGCGACATTTCGTTGGCTGGACCGGCAGGTTCCGCCTCGTCGGCAGTCGTTTCTAGCCGCTCATCGAAGTGCTTCCTCAACTTATCTGCTTGGATGATTAAATGTTTTAGCTGTTCATCGAGTTTTGCGGTTTGGGCCTTCAAGTTGACCTGTTGGGCCGACCATTTTTCAGCCTCCGATTTAATCGCCGTGATATCGCTGCGCAGGGCATCGACGTACACATTTTGCTGCTCGTCGAAGGTCGTAAAGACTAATAGTGCGCCTGTAACGAAACTGGCGAAAGCGGTACCCATCTTGATGAACCACCAGTAAACGGCGTAGTAGCTGCCTTCGGAACGTGTGCCAGTCGTGAGTTCATCTTCATCGCAGATATCGCCAACCATGGAGGATCCCAAGGTGAAGAACATCAACATGCCGGACGAGAGCAAGACGGTTGGAATGAGGACCAAATAAGGATGCTGGGGGTCATAGCACAAGATTTTTGAAAGCTGCGCGGCACACATCAGCAAGATGGAGATGCATAAAGTTTTGTTTTTGCCCAAGCGCTTGCTAAGCCAGTTGAGCGGGAAAACCGCCACCAGCCCGGTGATCGCCCAGACGGTTCCATTGATTCCTAGGAGCCCACCCGCCGTAACTGCGTCTCCGCCAAAGAGATAGAAGATCGTGATGTAGTAATTGAAGAGCGCGACGAAATTAAAGCCCATCGCGAGGGTGAAGATAATCACCACCAAGCTGATGAACGTTTTGTTGCTGACCGTGACTCGCATGTCGTTCCAGAACGTCGATTGATGTTGTTCTTTGGCGACGGTGAAACCTGGTTCTTTGAGCGCGATGAACCACCATAGGGTCAGCGGGATGAGTAATGCCGCGACGAATATCGAGACGTAGCGCATGCCCTCGGTTAGGTCGCCACTGGGCCCGCGAAAGAACTTGAGGCCCGCAAGAAAAATCAACCACGGCGTTCCCATGGCAAACAGGTTGCCGAGGAAGCTTTTGGCGCTGAACAACCGCGTGCGTTCGTGATAATCGCTGGACATTTCCATTCCCAGCGCGCCGTGCGGAATTTCAAAGAGGGTGGTGGCCGTAAAAAAAATGAGTAGCCCGCCGAGGATGTAGGCGAGTTGAAACCAGTTGTAGGCCGCCTGCGTCTCGAAGAGCGACTTGAACCATTCCCCGCGCGGCACCCACCACATGGCAACGAAGCTTAACGCGGTAGCGATCCCCCCGAGCAGAATAAACGGGCGTCGTCGTCCCCAGCGGGTTCGCGTTTTATCCGAGAAGTGCCCGACGATCGGATCAGACACCGCGTCCCAGAGGCGAGGAATGATCATGATCGTTCCCAGCCAGAACGCGCTTAGCCCCAGCGAGATATTGCCGAGCAACCCCATAAGCTGCCCGGCGATATTGAAGAGTGCGATTGGGACCAAGCCCCCCATGCCGTAGGCAATGAGTTGGTTCCACGGGACACGGTCCTCGGCTGAGGTTGTGTGTCGTTGTCGCTCGGGGACTGACATGGGGGCTCGGTGTTAATTTGCGCGCGTTTATGCGTCTTGGATTAAACCGTTCCGAAACGCAAGCGTACGGTATAGCGATAGCGCTTCGCAGGAACAGCGATCGGCCCGAACGGAGGAACCTTCTTAGCACTAAAGCCGGTGCTTATTTCCGTAACATTAGGCTACGGCCGCGATTGCCGAAAGTGTGTGAAGCGCTTGTTTCTTTTTACCAAGCCGCCGTTCCGGTGCAGCATAAAAGTAATCTTGAACACATTGCCTCTCGCACGATTTCGCGATGTGCGGCTTGATTCCCGCTGCTGCGGCCAATTCTAGTGACGCTCGGTGTGTTCACGTTTATGGCGACGTGGAACGACTTTATGTGGCCGTTGGTCGCGCTTATCGATGGCGACATGCGAACGCTGCCGGTAGCGCTAGCCATTCTGTCGGGGGAGCACGTTCAGGACACCGAGCTGATGATGGCCGGCTCGGTCATAACTCTTCTGCCTGTGCTGCTCTTATTTCTGCTGGTTCAGCGGTATTACGTGGCTGGAATTGTGGCGGGCAGTGTCAAGGAATAGAGCTTTTGAGCGAAGTACTCGCCAGAAAGCCGCATGGTAGTTACACTGAAACAGCGGGACTGAAAGCGCTTTCGGTCGGTCTTGCGGGCCATTTTTTCTTGTTGCGATATGAAGCTTGCCCCTGCAGAACATGAACAGATACCGGCGCCAGATGCCCGTGAATCGGTGCATTCGCCGTCCCGCGTCGTGTCGTTATCGAACGGCGCGTATAGGTTGCGCCTGAGCGAAGCGGGCAGTGGCCACTCGCGGCTTGAAAGCGTCGCAATCACGCGTTGGACAGGTGATGAACTTGTCGAAGCAGACGGATTTCACATTTACCTGCGCGATTTAGAGGATGATTTTGTCTGGTCGGCCGGTTATCAGCCGACTCGTGTGACGCCGGCACAGTATGAGTTCCGGGCGGCACACAATGTGGCGGAGATTTCGCGGTTGGATCGAGACATCGAGTGTCGGGTGCAAGTTTTTGTAGCGCCGCATGGGAACTTCGAGGTCCGACTGTGCCAGCTTGCGAATCATGGGCAGTCGATACGTCGCATTGAATTGACGAGCTACCTTGAATGGGTGCTTGGGTTGCAAGAGGCCGACTCGAACCATCCGGCGTTTTCCAAATTGTTCGTGGAGACGGAATTCTGTGAAAAGCGACAGGCTGTCTTCAGCGCGAAGACGCCCGCGTAGCAATGACGACTCTGAGTATTGGGGCGTTCATTGCATGATTGCGGACGAGCTTCCGCCGCATATCGAGTTTGAAACGAATCGACTGCGGTTTATCGGGCGCGGTCGAACACTTGCTAGTCCTCTGGCGCTCCAACCGGGGGCAAAGCTTAGCGGCGACAGCGGAGCGGTGCTCGATCCGATTGCCAGCTTGCGACTGGCGGTGGCAATCGAGCCGGGCGAGTCGCAAGAAGTCGCGTTCCTGTTGGGCACTGGCCCAGACCGTGCTGTCATCGAAGAGTTGCTGCGGTCGGTTGCAGAAATGGCCGATGTGAGAAAGGCACTCAACGAGGCCAACACGGTTGGTTTGTCGAACGGTCATCCGGCCGTGGCCATTCGACCTGACTACGCAAATTCAGCCGCGAGGGAAGAGAAACATAGGCCAGCCCTAGCGGAGGATTTCCATGATTTACCCGTCACAAATAAGCAGCCGGAACTGGTGTTCGACAATGGTTATGGCGGGTTCACGGCAGATGGGCGGGAATACGTTATCGGCGTGACGTACGATGGCGAGGGCGGCCAACGCCGGCCGCCATTGCCCTGGGTGAATATCATCGCGAATGAGCAGGCAGGGTTTCTCGTTTCCGAAAGTGGCGCGGGCTACACATGGGCCGGCAACAGCCGCAATAACCGTTTAACGGCATGGCATAATGATCCCGTGTGCGATCCCCATGCCGAGGCATTGTGGATACGGGATGACGAAGCGGGTGTCTTCTGGTCGCCGACGCCGGGACCGACTGGCGCCGACGGCAACTACGAAGTGCGCCATGGTTTTGGCTACTCGGTTTTCGATCATGAAAGCCAAGGCCTGCGTCAAGAATTGACGATGTTCATGGTCCGCGACGACCCCGTGAAAGTCGCACGTCTGCGAATCGAAAACCGTAGCGATCGATCACGCCGACTATCGGTATTCTCGTACGAACATTGGTCACTTGGCGGCCTAGCTAGCGAGACAACCATCGACGTCACTACGACACATCGTGGGACAGAGAGAGCGATCTTCGCCACCAATCCGCATCGCGAACACTATGGCGAGCATGTGGCATTTTCGGCGCCAGTGATCGATGAAACTCACCACAGCGTCATTTCGTGTACCGGCGACCGAGCAGCATTCATCGGTCGGTATCGAGACCTTTCCGCACCTGCTGCCGTCGTTTCGTCCGACGAGCTTGATGGGCAAACGGGAGAGGGAATCGATCCTTGTGCGGCTTGGAAAATTTCGTTCAAACTGCCGCCGGGCGAGACTTTCGAATGTGCTTTTCTGCTGGGCGAAACAGCGAGCAACGAAGCAGCGCGGAAGCTCGTTGCGAAGTACGGCTTCGTTTCGAGCGTCCGCGAAGCATTGGCTGAGTCGCAGCGATTCTGGCAGGAAATGCTGTCGGCCATCGTAATTGAAACACCGATTCGCGAATTGGATTTTCTGATCAACGGCTGGCTAGCGTACCAAAATCTTAGTTGCCGGATGTGGGCTCGCTCGGCGTATTATCAGCCGGGCGGAGCGTTTGGATTTCGGGACCAACTGCAAGATTCGGCAGCACTCGTTTATCATCGCCCAGAGATCACCCGCGCCAAATTTTGTGCCACGCCAGGCGACAGTTTATCGAAGGCGACGTGCTGCATTGGTGGCACCCCGATACCGAGTATGGCTTGCGGACGCGTTTCTCAGATGACCTGCTATGGTTGCCGTTATTGACGGCGGAGTACGTGGCGCATACAGGCGATGTCGAGCTGCTCGACGAACAGGCGCCTTTTGTTATGGCTCCGCCGCTGAAGCCTGGTGAGCAGGAAGCGTATTTGAAACCATCTGAGGCGGGCATCTCGGCAAGCCTCTACGAACATTGCTGCCGAGCGCTCGATCGTGGGCTCACAAGCGGACCGCATGGTTTGCCGCTCATTGGCAGCGGCGACTGGAACGACGGTTTTAGCCGCGTCGGTCGGCAGGGCCGAGGCGAAAGCGTTTGGCTTGCATTCTTTATCGATTTTACGTTGCAAAAAATGCTGCCAATTTGTTCCGTGCGCCGCGATGAGGCTCGCGTGGCTAGGTACACGGAATATCGCAACAAGATGCGTGAGGCGCTCGACTCAGCCGGCTGGGATGGCGCCTGGTATCGTCGCGCGTATTACGACAATGGCCAGCCAATTGGTTCGGCGGAGAGCGATGAATGCCAGATCGATGCCTTGGTGCAGGCATGGGCTGTGCTATCGGGTGCCGCACCTGCGCAACGCGCTAAGCAGGCAATTGAGGCAGCGGAAAATCGACTCGTTGATAACAATGCCGGGCTGATTCGATTGCTGGCGCCCGCGTTCAACAAAACGCCGAACGATCCGGGCTATATCAAAGGGTATTTGCCCGGTATTCGAGAAAATGGCGGGCAGTACACGCACGGTGTACTCTGGTTCGTACGGGCGATGGCTGAACTCGGACGCGGAACGCGAGCGGTCGAGTTGTTGCGAATGCTGACACCGATCTGGCACACCCGCGAAAAGACCATCACCGATATCTATCAAACAGAACCATATGTCGTGGCGGCAGATATTTACGGCGAGCCACCGCATGTGGGGCGCGGCGGCTGGACATGGTACACCGGTTCAGCCGGATGGATGTTCCGCGTCGCGGTCGAATCGATCCTTGGCTTCTCGACGGAAAACGGCGACACGATTGTGCTGAATCCATCGATTTCTGCTGCTTGGCCGGGATATCGATTAACGTACCGCCTGCCGAACGAGAGCACTTGCTTCGACATCACGGTTGAGAACCCACACGGTAAGGAACAGGGCGTTTCTTCGGCGACGCTGGATGGCCAATCAATTGCGATTCTTGATGGGGCAGCGCAGATTCCGCTGACGCACGATGGCAAATCGCACCGTGTAATTGTTGGTCTTTAGTGCTGCATTGAGTGTGCTCTTGTCTGATTGTAAATTCCCCGCTGGTTTTCTCTGGGGCGCCGCTACGAGTGCCTACCAAATCGAAGGCTCGTCGCTGGCGGATGGCGCTGGCGAAAGCATCTGGCACCGTTTTGCACACACGCCGGGTAAGGTATTCGAAGATCAGAACGGTGACGTCGCGTGCGACCATTATCGGCGCTTCCTGAACGACATCGCGCTGATGCGCGAGCTGGGTATTCGCGCCTATCGGTTTAGCATCAATTGGTCGCGCGTACTACCCAATGGCACCGGAAAGGTGAACGCCGCCGGTCTAGATTTCTATAAACGGCTCGTTGAGACGCTGGCGGCCAACGGTATCCAGTCGATGGCGACGCTTTATCATTGGGATCTACCGCAGGCGCTCGACGATCGAGGAGGTTGGGCGAGTCCTGATTCGAGCCAATGGTTCGCCGAATATGCGGATTTGATGTATCGAGAATTAGACGACCGCATCGACTTGTGGACGACGCTCAATGAACCGTGGGTCGTCGTCCACGAAGGGTACGTAACGGGCGTGCATGCGCCGGGGCGTCGCGATTGGAAGGCGGCCGTTGCGGTTTCCAAAAACTTGCTGAAGGCCCACGCCGCGGCTGTGGCAGCGTATCGTGAGCGTGGAAAACACGCCATAGGGTTGGTGGTGAATCTCGTTCCGATCCATCCGGCCTCCGACAGCGAAAGCGACCGGCAGGCAGCCGCGCGGTGGGACGCTTATTTCAATCGCCAGTTTCTCGACCCCGTACTACTCGGAGAACAGCCGAGGGATATGCCGGGGTTGTACGGCGATGCCTGGACGGATTGGACCGCTGAGGAATTGAAGCAAGTGTCGCGGCCGGTCGATTTCGTCGGAATAAATTACTACTTGCGGCTGGTGGCCTGCGATGACCCCGATGAGGGGCCACCGCGCGCCGCGCGTGTGCGACAGCCGAATAGCGCCTACACGGCGACTGATTGGGAGGTCTATCCGTCGGGCCTAGGGGAGACGCTACAATGGTTCGCCGACCGCTATGGCAATCTGCCGCTATACATCACAGAGAACGGCGCGGCGTTTGATGATGTTTTATCGCCGAATAACAGCGTGAACGACACTCGGCGTGTACAATATCTCCGGAGCCATCTGCTTGCGGCTCGAGAGGCGGTTAAAACAGGCGTCGATCTACGCGGCTATTTCGTTTGGTCGCTACTTGACAATTTTGAGTGGCAGTCGGGTTATTCCAAGCGATTTGGCATCGTTTACGTAGATTTCGAAACGCAACAGCGCGTGCCGAAAGAATCGGCGCGGTTCTATTCGGAAGTGATCCGCACAAATGGGGGCGTGTTAAAGGGTTAGCGGCGTATGGCGAAGACCGAAGAACTCGGGCCAGGGAAACGCAAGCAGGCAAGCAGAGCGTTGCGCGCGAGCGACATTGCAGGGTGTGGAACGGACTTCAGTCCGTTCGTGACACGGAGCAATGGCACGCGCGCCAGTGACGTTGTGGGGTGTGGAACGGACCTCGGTCCGTTCGGCGCACAAATGGCTCCGCTTCCTCGACTCGGTGTGTTTCTAGCCACGGTTTTTTTTGGCGTGTTTTGCTGTGGCCATGCTCACGCCGGCGATCTTGGCGTTATTCCTCTCTTCAATGGTGAACGCAACGACATGCTCAATTTGTGGGGCGGGCCACTGGGCGTTGGCTCGGGCGCGAGCCTCACCAAACAGTCATCGGTCGTCAACTCCGGAAACTCCGCCTATCAGTTCAACGTCGGCACGATCGCCAGCGGCAGTTTCAAGTTCTTTCAGGCGTTTTCCAGCGCGGTGAATGGAACGCAGATTGGCGGCGAGTTTCCCTATCGCCAGGATCGCGACCTCACTCAATACCAATCCCTACAGACATACGTTCGCAACAGCACGGGCACACCGTTCACGCTCACCGTTGAATTGAAGGACTATCGCGATTCGCTCGCTCAGCGTGCGCAGCGCAGTTACACCATTCCGGCAACCGATGCGTGGACGCCCATCGATGTACCATTGGATCTTAGCACCGGCTGGAACGTAACGGGCAACCCGGATTTGACGCGCACGTTTGCAGTAACGTATTTGGTCAATGCTAGTTCGGGCCCGCTGTCGGGATCCGTGTATTTCGACGATACGAACCTGATCGAAAACGGCCCCAGCATCGATCCAGCGACCGCGCCGATCCAAGACGTTGTCGAGCGTCTGGCGAAACGGCAGTTCATGGGACTATGGACAGCACGAAACAAAACTTCCGGGCTCATACCTAATTCATCGGACAATACATCGATCGGCGCACTGAATACGACGACCGGGGTCGTTTGGAATTTACCCTCCGCGATGCGTCATGGCTGGGTAACGCAGACGGAAGCCGACGCGTACATGGGCCAGTTGGTAACGACGCTCAATTCGAACCGCAACCAAACAACCTATTTACCCACAAGATTCCTGGATTTGGTGACGGGTGCGCCGGTGACCGACCATGAGGAGTCGAGCATCGATGCATCATTCTTGGCGCTAGCGCTGCACAACTACAAGCAGCAGCCGACGACTCCGGCAGGCCTGCGCACGTCGCTCGACACGCTGGAAAATCGCTTTGATTTCTCGGCGTTTGCCGGCCCAGGCGCGTTCAAACAGGCCTATTTTCAGCCAACTGGGCAGTTCGGTTGTTGCACGTACAGCGGCTACACGCACGAAAACAAAGTGATCGCGCTCGCTGCGGCGCTCAATACGGCGCATAACGTGCCGCTGGCCAGTATGTGGAACAAGGATACGGATCGCTTGCTCGCCTCGCTCACGGATCCGAATCACAAATATCTCGTATATTCGCCGGATACGCAATTTCGGCGCCGTTTGAGCAGGCCTTGTTGAACTTGTTTGTTGATCTCTCACAGCGCGGGGCGGATAACTATTCCACACGTAGTTTGGCTCGCAACCCATGGGAAAACTTTGTTCGCTCCGAAGCTGATATCGCTGCAAAGCTTGATCAACTGGGGAGAGACAACTTCTTCCAGCCCGATGCAGGCGCAGGCGCCGGGACTTACAAAGCTTGGAGTCTCTACAACGATTTCGGACAGCCAGATTTGTTTCAGCCATGGAGCATTGCCGAGGCGCTGCTGGCCGGCGCCCCAGGGGCCGAAGATGCCTTGCGGTTTCTCTTGGATAACGGCCTCGGGAATGGTTTGGATGGTCCGCTGGGATTGGCCGATTCAGCACAGTGGGCCACGGGAGCCGCCAATCCGACGGACGTTCCTTCGTTCGCCGACAATTGGAACATCACGCTTTCGACGATGGCGCTGCTCGCGTACTTAGATGGCGCCGATCGCCCGAGTACGTTCTTCGCAAACTTGCCCGAAGTGAAAACAGCGCTCGACACGGTGTTCACCGCGGGCGACTACAACGGCGACGGAGTGGTCAACGACACCGATTACAGTTATTGGCGTTCGACGTATGGTTCGGTGAATTTGCTCGCGGCCGACGGCAATAATGACGGTGTCGTCGACGCGGCCGATTACATCGTCTGGCGGCAGCACGTCGGCAACCTTAGTGTCGGAGCCGGGACGCCCGTGCCAGAGCCAAATCAAGTGGTGTTGGCGCTGATCATGGTCAGTACGCTGATATTCGTGGGCGCGGCCGAGGAAACAGGCCGTGAATTTGTGCAAGAAGCTTGCGTAAAAAGAGCTTCAGAAGTAGGACTGAAAGCAGTTGCAATGGTTGCAAACCGAGCATAGAATGCGTTGCAGGCGGCCTCTTCGTCGCATTTTTCAATTTATTCGGAGTCTTGGCCATGGCGGACAAGAAACTGCGAAGCAAACGCGGCTTTACACTTGTTGAGTTGCTCGTTGTTATCGCGATCATTGGCATTTTGGTAGCGCTGCTTTTGCCGGCCATTCAAGCGGCGCACGAGGCTGCACGGCGAATGCAGTGCAAGAATAATCTCAAAAACATCGGGTTGGCGATCCACAATTTCTACGACACGTATAAGCTCTTCCCGTTGGGTGGCACCGAGCCCGATGTCAAAATTGAGAACTATTTGAGAGATTACACGCTCCCTGTCGCCCAACGCAAAGGACCGCCTAATGGGCCATTGGAGCAGGGGCTCGGTTGGATGTATCAAATCCTCCCTTATCTGGAAGAAGGAGCGATCACTGGGATTGTCCATGAGGACGACATAAAGTCGCAATTAATTGGGCTCTACAATTGTCCCTCGCGCCGAAAACCAATGGTTAGCCCAGGTGGAGTTTCCCTAATCGACTACGCGGGCGTTACCGCAGGTCCAGCGCGATCACAACTCAGTTCTCCGAGTTTGTTCGATGACTATCTCAACAACCCCCAAAACCATCATTGGGAAGTTTTTTGGGGCAACGCCAACGTGGGCACCCAAGGTCTACCATCCCCGGCTTTAGTGGCCAGCGGTGCACAGCTCGTCTATCGCGGAATCTTTCAGCGGTGCGATTGGAGACCCAACCCGAACGTGGCGGGCGGCGGGACGCATTTAGGTTTCACAGTAAAAATGACGATGGCCAAAATCACTGATGGAACCAGCAAGACGATGATGGCTGGCGAAAAACGTGTCCCGCCGAATCACTACGAAGAAACACCGGAAAATGGTCTGGTGTCCGACAACCGTGGTTGGGCCGATGGCTGGGATTACGACAATCTACGGTCGACAATTTTTCCCTTTGAACCCGACGGCGGTGCCGACATTCCTCCTGACCCTATTCCGCTATTTGATCCCATTCAATTTGAGTTTGGCTCTGCCCATTCCGGCGGCATGAATGCCGTTTTCGCCGACGGGTCGGTCCACTTTATCAGCTACGACATCAACCGCGAGGAGTTTAACCGACTCGGTAACCGAGGTGACAGCGAAGCGATCTCGGCCGAGTACTGAAACAATGCGGCAGCAAGTCAGGCCCACATTTTTCCGACAAAACACAGATTTTTGTTAGGAATTGTTGACAATTCCTTGAATTTTAGATTAAGTTGAATATGTATTGAAAGCGCTTGCAGTTGTTACCCCACGAGTGCTGACACGCACCATTTTGCGTTGGGCTTCGGCAGTTGGTTGACAAGCGAGTCGGTTGGTTCTTTTTTCGGTTGAGGTTCTTTAATGATGCCATCCGCAAAGACAATCCGGATTGTCGTGTTTACGTGCTGTGCCAGCGTTATATCGACGGTATCTTTAGCACAGAGCCTCTACATCCCCGACAAGCTTTATACGGCGAATTACACCGATTACGGCGACATTTTTCCGACAACGATTGAGCAGACGTTTGTTCAAAACGGCACGCCGACGACACTCACAAATCAGTTCTTTGCGAACGTAACGCCATTTCCAACTTCGTATACGCATGCGGAATCAGGTATCACCGGCTGCTGCGCTCCAGTTTCAGAAGAGGGCGGCGTGTTCGAACGAAACGAACACGTGGCGCGTTTAGCGACAGCAAGCGAAAACAATCAGGGGCATCTGTTTCAGCGGCGCGAGGCTTGGGATATCGCGTTTAATCTCAAAATCGAGACTCCCAACGTGGCTCCGCGGAAAGAAGCCGGCTTATATTTTAAGTCTCCTGGAATTGGCAACGCGCTTTTCAACGTAACTTCTAACGACGGCTTTTACACGACTGCGCCTGGGACTATTGGTGTCGTATTTACTGGCGTGATCCCAGACTTCACGTTCAGCGGCGGCGGTGGCCCCCTGGGCGACTACAACCACAACGGCACGGTGGACGCCGCCGATTACGTCGTCTGGCGAGAGACGCTCGGCTCCACGACCGATTTGCGCCCAACGGCAATAACGAGGGAGCAAGCATGGATGTCATTGACCAAGCCGACTACGATGCTTGGCGTAGCGCCTTCGGAGAAGGAGAAGGTGGCAACAGCGGACCGAATTACCACGTGGGCGACACGGTCCACATCCGATTGATTTATACGCCTCCCGAATTGGCCGATCCCAACCTGCCAGATGTTCAGAATGACCCCAATGTTGTCACCGCTGGGACAATGGAATATAGGGTCAGCGTGAATGGTGGATCGGAGCAATCCAGCGGCCCAAAGAGTTTCACGAATTCTTGGAAAGGCATCGCGAACGACACCCAAATTATGCTGCGAATTCAGAACCTCGGCACAGCGTCGGTCGTTAATGACTCGTCAACAGTGACTTTCTCCAATTTCGATTTTAATGGCGATCTGCCCGGCACAGGGCTCGGTGCTGGTACGCTTTTAGGAGCATCTGTTCCGGAGCCAAGTACTCTGCTGTTGGCTGGTATGTGCTTCATGTTCCTAGTCGGCCTGCGACGCCTTCCAGCTGCTTAGATAGTGTTAGAAACCGTGCGGTCACCGTGCTACTGTGGTTGGATGAGAATGGATACACCACGAATTACAATGTTTTGATGAACAGGTCAAACGCTAACCATGACAGGTTGGCTCTTTTTCCATCGTGAGTTTTCAGTCCGCGAGTCCTTTTGGGAGACGATCTAATGAAGAAACTTAGAATTGTAGCTTTCAGCATGGCAGCCCTTGCGCTGCTGTCGATGAGCGCCGGCGTGGCAAGCGCCGCAAACCTGCTGCTCAACGCCAATCTTGACAACTTGCCAACCAATGTCAGCGGGGCCACGATCAACAGTTGGAATGTTGACATGACCAAGGACGTGACTGGACCGACAACCGATTTGATCACCCTCGAAGATTTTCCCAAAATCGGTCCTGACACAAGCGCACTGCCGGTTAGAGATTTGGCGGGCTTTGTCAAAGCTTTTCAAGGCAATAACAACACAGGCGATCGAGCGAACCTTCGATTGAGTCAAGACGTGCCGGCTTCACCGGGTCAGAAGTTTGTCTTGTCGGCATACATCGGCGCCGGTGAAAGCTATTCTGGCCTCCAAACCAACCCAACTGGCCTCGACACCCAGACGCTGCTGGAGATTATTTTCGATAACGATAACAATCGCACCAACGGCGATCTTGGGCGCCTCACCTACGACGTTAAGGCAGCTGGTTTGGCTTCGGGCCCTTGCTGCACGTTCGGCAACCAGTTGTTCACAACGCCAGCGGCCACCGCGCCGGCTGGAACCACGTTCGTGCGGGCCCAGTTCGCCGCGCTTGAAATGTACAACACCACGAACCCAGACCCATCCGCATTCGTCGACGACTTCAATCTGGAAATCGTCCCCGAACCGGCGAGCATCGCCTTGGGGCTGCTCGGCATGATTGGGCTTGTCGGGCTGGTGCGGCGTCGCGGTTAAACCTGCGTGGGTGCCGTGGAGATTTGTTAGACCTATTGCGGTTTATGGGGGGACGTTCGCCAACTGGTGAACGTCCCTTTTTTCTTTTTCGTTTTTAGCGATACAGATAGTTATTTCCAGGAGCACTAAAGGTTGAACACCTTTCAGAGTGCCGAAGGGATATGCGTGGGCAGTTTTTGCCAAAGGTGTTCAGAATAAAGTGCTCCCAGTAACAAGATAATTCGGGACCGGCAAAAAGTACTTTTATCGATAAAGCGGTTCACGGAGCAACTGATGCCTTCTCGCTTGGCTTGGCTGTGCTGTATCGTCGTTGTCGGCGAGATTCTACCGACGCTCTCAGTGCCGACATTTGCGGAACCAGCGATTGAGCGAACCGCGGAGACGCTAGCGGCTTCCAAGTACAAGTTTTCGTCGGCTGAGGAAGCGCTGCTCGATTCCATTGAGAAGGGCTGCTTCCAATACTTCTGGAACGAAGTTGGCAGTCCCGCTTTGCTGGCCAAGGATAAGACGAGCGACACGATTTGCAGTATCGCAGCGGTCGGGTTTCAACTCTCATCGTTGCCAATCGGCGTTGAGCGCGGCTGGATCACTCGACAGCAAGGCGAAGAGCGGGCCAGAACGGTGCTACACGCACTCGTTTCGCGGCGCGACAACAAGAAGTTCGGCATCTACTTGCATTTCATCGATAGTGGAACGGGCGGATTGCCCGACTACACAAAGACAAAATATCACTACGAGCTGACGGCCAGCACAGTCGACCATGCGCGATTACAAGCCGGGGCAATGACGGCCGCGTCTTACTTCGGTGACGAGATCGCGAAAGCGGCTGAGCCAATCGTCGCGGATGCAAATTGGCAAGCCATGTTCGACAAGAAAGCCGGCTATCTTGCCATGGGGTGGCGGGCGAAGACGGATCGAGGCGTCGATGGCCCGGGAGAATTCGCGCGAAATCATTGGGAGTGGTGCAGCGACGAAGAGCGGTTGATCTATTTTCTCGCGGTGGGTGCGCCAAACGAAAAGCACGCGCTGGACCCGAGCACGTATTACCATCTCAAGCGGATAGTAAAACAGCACGCAGAGATGTCGCCGTACGTGGTCTCGTGGAACGGTTCCTTGTTCACGTATTTTTTCGCGCATTGCTGGATTGATTATCGGCATTTGGCGGCAGATGACCCTTCCAAATTTGGAGAGTCGGGGCCGACCGTAGACTGGTTCGAAAACTCGCGCCGGGCCGTGCTGACGCAACGTCAGCGTTGTTTGGATGAGGCTGGTCGCTTCCCGACGCTGGGTGAAAACCGCTGGGGTTTGGCGCCCTGCGCGTTCCGCGACAAGTACCTCGTCCACGAAGTGCGCCCCAATATCGAGGACAAAGATTTCTGGTGCGATGGAGTCGTGCCCCCATACGCCGCCGGTTCCGCGATCATGTTTACCCCCGCAGAAAGCCTCGCGGCGCTGCGAGAATACAAATCGCTTCGTAATGAAACGGGGCAGCCGTTAGCGTGGCGTGATCCAGCGATGGGGGGCTATGCGTTCGTGGATTCGTTCAGTCTCGATCCACCGTACGGCCAGGACGAGAATCTAGGTATCGACGAAGGGCCCATGCTCCTGGCTATTGAAAACGTGCGGACCGGCCTCATCTGGCGCCTTTTCATGAAGCATGAAGTGGCACAACGCGCGATGGATCAACTGCGATTACGTTCGCGTTGACGAGTAGGCCGAGTAGGCATGGATGCCCTGTACGACAATGGTGCGAACCGCAAATCGTTGACACCACCTGACAAACGAAACGAATGGAGCCGGCTTGATTGCCAACCGCGTGTGGTGAAAATATTCAAAAGCGTTTAGTTGACATCATAAAGCATTTACCAAAACAGAATCCTGTACAAAAAGATCGCCAACGGCAAGCTGCCATGAATCGGCGCCCCAGGCCCGAGAATGATGGATGAAATGGCGGCGGCAAGCCGCCCGTAGACCACCGTGAATCGGCCCACGAATTGCCAATTCCGAGAATTGGCGCATAGCGCCGCCGCCGTTCTTTGAAAACTGAACCACTGACGCGCGCTTAGGAATTGGCCCGTAATTACTTTCCGAGTTCATCCGGACTCGGGGATAGCGCGGTAGTTCCACTTTGGCAGGTGATCGTCGAAGCGGATGGTCATGGTTTCCTTGAAGTTGTCGGCGTACTTGCGACCGGTGGCGTAGACCTTTTCCAACAGGCCGACGGTCACGCGCAGGCCCGTGCTGGTTTTCGCTCGGGCGATGAATTGTTGGGCAATTTCGAGGGAGTGGAAGATGACCCCCTGGCAGGCTCGGGTAACGTGGGGGAACACGCGATGTTCAATCGGGTTGTGCTTCGAGCAGTACGGCGGATAGTGCGCCACGCGCAGCTCCAGCCCCAGGCGATTTGCCAACCGTTGCAGGTCTTCCTTGAACAGGTATTGCGTCGCGCTGTTGCTCCCGCCGCCATCGCACAAGATCAGCAGGCGCCTGGTCCTTGGGTAGGCCGCGCGGCCATGCTGTTCCCACCACAGCGCCACGCTGTCGCAGCACAGTTCGCCCGTGTCATGGCTAGTGTTCAGGTTGATGTGCGCGTGCTGGCTGGCCAGGTCATAGATGCCGTGCGGGATGAGCTTTCCTTGGCCCGCGCTCTGAAATCATGGTCGAACGTCTCGACGGTCTGCGTCGGTAAAGATTGGGCCGGGGCGGTGAAAATTCCCCAGCAGTTCCTTCTTTTTCGTGTCGATGCTGATCACGGGGTCGCCCGCGTCCTGGTATTCCCGCCGCAGCCGGGCGATGTTTTCGCTCCTGCGCGTTGCGGTCGGGATGGTGCCCCATCGTTTTCTTCTTCCGCGCCGTGCGTCGTCCCAGCTGGAACTGCCGCAACAGGCATCGAATCACGCGCCGACTGGCGGGCGTGCCCAGTTCGAGCAGCCGCCGCGACAACTCGCGCAACGACAGGTTGGTCCACAACACTCCCGTCCGCATCGGATCCCCAGCCGTGAATTCCTGCAACAGGTGCCGCAAGTTCTCGGCCAGTTGCGGACGGGCCGTGCTAGCTGGCTTGCGGCCCCCCTTTTTTTCGGACCCGACCGGCTGCCGCAGACTGAGATCGACAGCGACGGTGGCGGCATCGATCAGACGATCACGTATGGCTACGATCCGAACGGCATCCGCGTGCGGCAGTTGGAAGGGAATGAGGAATCGATCTATCTGGTTGATTACCAGAGCCCCACCGGCCAGGCCGAAGTGCTCGAAGAGGTCGTCCGCAACGCCACGACGCAGAGCCTCATCCGCGAGCTGACCTATCTCTTAGGCAGCGACGTGCTGGCCCAAACGCGCTCGGACGTGCTTTCCGGTGCACCGCTCTATCTGCTCTACGATGGCCATGGCAGCACACGCGGACTCGTGGATGCAACCGGCCAGCCGCTCTCAGACCAGGTCTACGCCTACGATGCCTACGGCAATCCGCTTGGATTCGATTCAGCGGCGGCTTACACGCGGTTCCTGTACAGTGGTGAGCAAACCGACAACGCCACTGGATTGCAGTACCTCCGCGCCCGCTATTATGATCCTGCGCACCGGACGGTTAAACAGCTTAGATTCATTCACCGGAGATGAAGAGGACCCATATTCACTCCACAAATACGTATATGCTCACGCAAATCCGGTGACCTTCGTTGATCCGACCGGTCTTGCTGCTGTGCCGGGCTATGTCTATGACGGCGTTGGCACTAAGGTGCATTGGATATTCAGCGCCTACGCATTAATAGATACCGTCCCACCAATTCTGTAATGCTAGCAGCGCAGTGCTGCGAGGGTTTGAGTGAAAGAGGGGCGGGCCACGCTTGGTTTCCTAGAATTGTTTTTTATTCACAAGCAATTTAAGGAGACCAGAACATGACCCACCAACCGCATCCTAGCATTGTCGGTGAAGTCGTCCAGGTGCTCGCCGAGCACGGTTTCGACGGCATGGCCCGGACGATGGAGTTATTGATCAACGAGTGCATGAAGCTCGAACGGCAACAAGCCTTGGGCGTGGGGCCCTACCAGCGCGGCGAAGCGCGGCACGGCCAGGCCAACGGCTTTAAGCCCAAGCGGCTCAAGACGCGGGTGGGGGAACTCCAACTGGCCGTGCCTCAGGTGCGTGGCGCGAAGTTCTATCCGCGCGCCCTGGAGCGCGGCTCGCGCAGTGAAAAGGCGTTGCGATTAGCCTTGGCTGAGATGTACGTGCAAGGAGTGTCCACGGCGAAGGTGACCAAAATCACCGAACAGCTGTGTGGCTGCGAAATCTCTTCCAGCGACGTCAGCCGAGCTGCGGCTCTGATGGACGAAGAACAGCACAAGTGGCGCACTCGTCCAGTAGGGCCGATGAAATACCTCGTGCTCGACGCCCGGTATGAGAAGGTCCGACACGGCGGTTCGATCGTAGATTGCTCGGTATTAATGGCGATTGGCGTGGATCCCCAGGGGCATCGCAGCGTGCTGGGAGTCAGCGTTTCCTTGAGCGAAGCAGAAGTTCACTGGCGCGAATTCTTCAGGTCGCTGTTGGAGCGTGGACTCCACGGCGTGGAGCTCATCACCAGCGACGCGCACGCCGGATTGAAAGAGGCGCGCAAGGCCTGTTTCCCCGGCGTACCCTGGCAGCGCTGCCAGTTCCATCTGATGCGCAACGCCCTGGCGCACGTGCCGCGAGAGGGCATAAAACGGGAAGTGGCAGAAGACCTGCAGAGCGTATGCGATTCGGCCGACGAGCACGCCGCCGCAGAGCAACTGGAGCGCGTGGTTCGCAAATATCAGAGCACGGCGCCGAAGCTGGCCGAGTGGATGGAAGAGAACGTGCCGGAGAGCCTCACCGTGTTTCGCCTGCCGGTGTCACACCGCAG
>CAWIXI010000010.1:0-3757 GCA_963840025.1 uncultured Planctomycetota bacterium
GCAACTACGCCAGCGGATTGCGATCCTTCTCAATGAACGATTCACGGTGCTCCGCAATTGCTCGCGCGTGTCGCGAATCGCCGCAGCCGCTATAGCAATCGTCTCCGCAATCGCCCTCTCAACCGTGACACTTCAGCCGGCGATTCACGCCGACGAATCAGCGCCGGCCACTGAGGAGCCAAAAGCAAAAGTTCCGGCGATTAATGAACCTTCCAAGCGCTCGCCGGACGGAACGGAAAAAAGCGAGCGGCGAGTCTGGCCAGAGGGTGCGACTGTCAAGGGACGGATCATCGACCATCGAGGATCGCCCGTCGCCAACGCTGAAGTGCTGTTGTTGGGCGACGAACACGTGATCGTCAATGCGCCGAGCGACAAGCGGCGAGACCAATCTAGTGGAGCTTGCCCGACAGAACGAAGCAGCCGCCGGCATCAATGCGCACCAATGCGAATGGTGAGTTCAGCCTGCAACGCAAAGCAGGCACCGCGGACCGATTGGCAATCATTGCAGATGATCCATTGTTTTGGGAAGTCGCATGCCGGGACCTGCCTCAGGATGGAGACGTGATAATCACGCTGCCCCAGTCCGGAAGCCTTTCAATAGTTGTCGACCTGCCCGCCAAGCCCGGCGGCCAGAACGAACAAGCGGCCGAAATCGACCTGCACACATTCGACGGCGTGAATTGGACCCCGGATCTGTTTCGGTTTCACTTCGGGAGCTTCCCCCTCCCCACGAAGGGTGACAAGCTATTCGAGCATTTGCCTCCGGCACGTTTTAGCGTCGAGCGGGTCGAATTCGCTTCGACGGGCGGCGATTCTTCGCCTTATTGTCATGACCGATCGGCAACTGGTCACAATCCGTTCTAACCATCGGAGCTCGATCCGGTTTGAGCGTAAACTCGGCCGGCCGCTGACCGGCCGCGTGCGGGGTCTCGAAGATGTCGATTTGCGGCAACTCACACCTCGCCGTTCGTATTGGGGGCCGGAGGAAGAGCCCGGCCGGGATGGAAAACCATCGCGCCGGGCAACTTCGTTCGCTGTTCTCCCGATCACCTCGAACGGCGGATTCACAACCGATCCGATCCCGCCCGGAAAATACTGGGCAGAATTGTTCGCCGTCAAATCTGATAGCCCCTCCGCATCGCAATCTGATTTTCGCGGCCATTTAAATTTCACCATACCGGAAACGGGCGACATGCCGCAGATTGAAGTGGTCGCGAAGCCCGTGACGCGGCGATTGTCGGCCAATACTCGGCGCGAACCCGCGGTGCGAGTGCTCGACGAACACGGCAAACCGATTCCCAAGGTCCAGGTTATGGTGCACAGCCCGAGCGGCGGCGGCCGTGCATGGTCTTCCGATAACGGCGCCAATGTACTGTTTAACGGCGGCGATCTCCCGCCCGTCTGCGACGTGATCGCTCGCGCAGACAGTCTTTTTAAGGGCATCAAGCAATTTGCTGGCGAAGATCGTGAAAAGCTGTTGGGCGGCCACGCAACGATGACACTCGCCCGCGGCGAACAGGTCCGGCTCCGGTTTCGTTTGCCCGATGGTTTAAGAATGGCCCGAAAACTGGCTGCCGGAAGTTTACTTCCAGCAGTGCGCGAGCCAAGTGCGAGGCTGTTTGCAACCCAGCCAATCGAAAGAATGTCCTATCGCTCGGTCGAAAATCTGCCCTGGATTTCAACATGCTCAATGTGCATCCGGTATCGCCAGGAGAGTTTTCAATGCAGCTTGCCCTCGATACGCCGCCGTTTACCGTGGGTGTGCATGTTCCCGGTTTCCTCCAGGCCTTCGATGCCGGACCGTTTACTGCAATGGATGTGAAAGGCGGCACCATAACCATTGAACTGCCCAAGCCGGCGACGCTGCAACTTGCGTTCGATCCGGGCAAAGGCGAGGCGGCTGCCAGGCCATTCAAATCCACCATCGTCCAGGTGATGCAGCAGATTCCGCATACCTCGCAAGCGGTAACACTGACAGATTCCAACGTCAATCTGGATTCCAAACCATTGACGCTCAGCGATATTTCGCCGGGCGAATACTCGTTTTTCTTCCACACGGTCCCTGAAGGCGAGTCCGAACAAGCCATACAGTTCGGAACCTGATCCGGGGCGGTTTTCAGACCGGCGGGAGACCGAACTGAAGACCGGGGCAAATCGAAAACCTCGCTTTTCATTTTCTTCCGCTGGACCGAGACGCGTTTCACGGAAAGCGAACCGCGATCATCCGCATCGAAACATCCGACGGCAAACCCGCTGCTGGCCGAAAGATCGAGATTGGCTACAGCGATGGGCATTATGGCACTCTGCCGGTTTTTTCAGGCGATGTTCCGGAATCCGGCGAGATTACTCTGGCGGGCATCACCGATGTGGTTCCGAACGTGGAAAGATTGAATGAGCCGTACTCCATTACGCAAGGGGCATATCAGCCCTTGGGCGACTTCGCGTTCCAAGCAGGCGACGGAGATGGAGCGGATCTTCACATTCCGTTTGCGCACCGCAACCCGGAGAGATCGCCCCTGATATCAAGGTCGTTGAACTGGCAGACGGCAAAAATGTCAAACTCAGCGATTGGCTCGGCAAGGTCGTGCTCCTCGACTTCTGGGCCTCTTGGTGCGGACCTTGCCAGCCCGGCATCGAAAAACTCGACAAGGAAGTTGCCGACCACACTGACGAGTGGAAGGATAAGCTCGTTATCGTACCCATTAGCATCGACGACGACGCAGAAACGGCCCGGCCGCATTTCGCCAATCACGGCTGGAACCACTTAGACGTGTATTGGACCGGCAATGACGAAAACAAAGGTTGGAAGGCGCCGGCCGCCCGAGCGTTCTTCGTTTAACGGGGTTCCACACGCGGTGCTCATTGGCCGTGAAGGCAAAGTCCTTTGGGTCGGACACCCGCTCAGTAACGACGGAAAAGACCTCGCAAGCCACATCGAGGAGGCACTCAAGTGATGTCTCCGTGCTCCCACGATGAGGTGCAAAACATCATCGCAATACCGTGGGCGAGAATTCGGGGCGTGCGCTACGACACGAGCGCCAAGGGCGAATACTCGCGCGTTGGACTGCCCCGGCGATAATCCGGAGCCGAAGGAAACCGACTTCCACGGCGACTTGATGGTGCAGGCGCTGCTATTGAGACTGACACAATGAAGCCGATTTAGTTGGCGCTCGTGGCATTTGATAATTCCACTTGCCCTTGCGTATTCATTAAGATACACTTAGCAGGTGGTCGAGATTCGCCAGACTGACGAATTCGCGCGTTGGTTCGCAAAGTTGCGCGATCGCGAGGCGCGAGCCAGAATCCTCGCTGAGAGTTCGCCGGTTGTCCCTCGGCAATCCCGGCGATGTAGCACCAGTTGGCGAAGGCGTTTCCGAAATGCGAATCGATTACGGCCCAGGATATCGCATCTATTTTAAGCAGCTCGGCGACGCCCTCGTTGTCTTGTTGATCGGCGGTGATAAGCGAACTCAGAAACGGGATATCGAGAAAGCAAAGGAACTGGCCAAATACCTCTAGGAACAAACGTCATGGCAAAGACCAAAACCCGTCGCTGGGACGCAGCCGATTACTTGAAGTCGGATAAGGACATGGCCGCCTACCTGGAAGCGGCACTCGAAGAAAACGACCCAACCCTGTTTACCGCTGCGTTGGGCGATGTCGCCCGCGCCAAGGGAATGAGCGAAATCGCTCGCAAAACCGGCCTAGGGGCGCGAGAGCCTTTACAAGGCGCTCTCTCCCGACGGCAATCCCGAGT
>CAWIXI010000011.1:0-599917 GCA_963840025.1 uncultured Planctomycetota bacterium
AAGGAAAACCCCTTTTCGCGGATGAGACGCTGGCTAATTTGCGCTTGCAGCTGATAGTACTCGGACGTACCGTGAGAAGCTTCGCCCAGCAACACATAGTGCGCGTTGCCGAGGGATTCTAAAAGTGGATACAGGTCCGCCGTCCCTTCCAAGGGAAGCGCGATCCGCGCTACCTGTTGAGCAAGTGCTTCAGTGTCTCCTTGCGGCTCCATTAGGGTGCTCTGTCGGCGTCTCATCTTGGCCGCCTTTCTTCGCATGTGCAAAGCCGGCTAATAGCGTCGCGGCGAAATCACAGCCGCTGACTACCTCGGTCGGCTTCGACGTGAAACGCACAAACAACCCTACGTGGCTCGAAACGCAACAGGTAATCGCCGAGGATTAAATCGGCGGCTGCCTCGCGCGTTGTGTGTTCTGTGTTGATGACTAAGTCATAATAGTGCGAGTCTTCGATTTCATATTGAAAGTGTTGGCGGAAAAAGTCGGCTTGGTCTTTCTCAGCGTCTTGGATGAAGTTTTCCGCATCGCTCGGGCTGCATTGTCGCTGCTCGACGATGTGCGCAATTCGCTGCTTTCCGGCCGCGATGATGCGTACGGCGAGTCCTGATTCTGCGCGGAAGCAAGAATCTGCTGCGCCCGACAAAAACATGACTTTCATGCTGCGCGGCCATCAAGGTGAAAAATCCAAGGCGGCGAACACAATCGGTCTCGCAGGCCAGCCGTTTATCCAGGGCTCCTCCGAATGTGTCGCCAAACCACAACGCAGTGCGTTCGTCGACATAGTCAAGTGCAATGCTCGACCAGTCGTAATGTTCTGCTATACAGTCCAGTAGTTCCGGATCCAAGACTTTCCACCCGAGCTTTCTTGCGGTTTCGCTCGCAATGCCGATCGCGTCGACACCAATTTCATGCGCTATCGCGATGTACGGGCGGATTAATTGTTCGAATGAGCCGGTCGTCGTCTTCCGCTCCGATGGTCTTCGCGACTCCAAGCGGTGAGTCCAGGCGCGGATTTGCCTTTCAGCGTCGTCCGTTAGATCGCGACGAGTTGGCAGCGAAATTGCACTCATATCCTTCCCCTTGTGAGCCGCTATTACCTAGAACAGCAAAGTTTGTGCCAGTATTGCCTCGAGCTCAGTGCTCGGCCGACCTTACACTACGCAAGATAAGTCGACAGCGTCTTTTACAAAGCAGGCGTTCGATTGACCACGATTTGCCGTGCTTCGTTTTGGAGACCTGAAATGCCCAAAGCGTCTTGGTTCTCCAAGACGGCACGCGGCGTTTCGCGGGTTAGCAGTCGCCCTATTTGGGCGAACTCTTCTGCTAGAAGCATGAGAATGTCGTCTAGCGTAACGAGACCCAGCAGGCGATTAGTTCGATCGACGACAGGAAGGCGACGAAACTTCCCGGTACGCATGATCAACAGCACGGATTCGATAGAAGTTTGCTCAAAGATTGTTTTCGGCGCGATAGTCATCACGACACGAACCTTGGTATTGGCTGGGTCGACACCTTTGGCCAGCACGCGTTGCACAAGGTCTCTATCCGTGACGATTCCAACCACTTGGTTGCGTTTATTTACGACAACTAATGTTCCGACAGTGCGCAGGAGCATTCGCTGCGCCGCCGCCGCAACCGAGGCATCTGGTTCCACGGTGTCCACTTCTCGCACGCAGATTCGACCCACTGACATGACAGCCTCCGTCGCAAATAGTTACGCCTTCACAAGATTAGATAGCAAATCTTAGTCCGATTGGTTTCGTGTTCGTGATGGCATCAAGCGAACCCGAACACTCGACCAACGTGTGCAGGTCGGCGACCGCAAGAGTCCTTTTAGTTGCCGCGTTTGACGGTTTGCAATCGAATTTAAGGCTTTTCTGTTGAGATTTAGCGGCTCATCGACGTGGGGTAGCTGACAGGATCGCTACTTCGTGCACGTGCTATTCGAGCCCGATCGCATACACTGCCTTGCGTACTGTGCGGACTAGCGCACAACATGTGCCATTTTTGTGCGCCATCGATCTGGTTCCACTCCCCATAAGCGGATGCTATTGGTGTAATCACCGCTTTTTCTTGGTATGCCTGACGGTGAGTAATCTTCTGTAACCTCACGGCACGTTCTTTGCCTATTTTGAAGCACGAGTGGTTCCCGTCGCACGAGCGATGTCGACGAGCCGTGTAGGTTGCTCGCGGTTTGCGATGGATGTTTGGGCGATGGTATCGATCCATAATCCATAGGACCCGCCGGGACGAAATTTAAGTGGGGTGTCCTTATAGATGGCGAATAGACGACGGGATGAGCATCGTCGAGGAGGCGAGTCCTAGTTCCAGTTGAGATCTCGTATGACGCAACCAATCAAAAGACGTCCGCTGCACTTACTGCTCGTTGGCGATAAGTTCGAGTTACGCGCGGACATGGCTCAGTATTTTCTGAGGCATGGAAACGAAGTCGCACAATGTGATAACGGCGAGCAGGCTCTCGAATTGATTGATCAAAAGGCATTTGACGTTGTCGTGCTCGATTTGGAGTTGCCGGGCGTATCAGGCCTTGATGTGTTGAGAGAGTTGCGAGACCGTGGTGCTGAATGCGAAGTGGTCGTCGTCAGCGGCGAGGCGACAATCGAAACTGCTGTGGACGCGATGAAGCTGGGTGCATGTGAGTTTCTGGCGAAGCCGGTGAGCTTCAAAGAGCTTGATCGACTCGTTTGGAAAGCATACGAGAAGCATCAATTGCGGAAAGAGAACCGGCAGCTTAAGGCGGTGCTCAGGCGACAACAAACTCCTTTGCAAATTGTGGGTAAGTCGCCGGCTATGCAGGAAGTGTTTCGCCTTATTACCCGATTGGGGTCGACGGATAAGCCGATTTTGATTCAAGGGGAGAGCGGAACCGGGAAAGAGCTCGTCGCCCGTGCGTTACACAGCGTCAGTCCATTGGCCGATAAGCCATTGGTTGTGATCAATTGCGCGTGCACTTCCGGAAACACTTCTAGAGAGCGAGCTTTTCGGTTATGAAAAGGGCGCATTTACCGGTGCGGTCGGTACAAAGCCCGGGCTCTTTGAAGTTGCCGATGGCGGCACGCTGTTTATCGATGAAATTGGCGAGCTGGCAGTCGGATTGCAAGCAAAACTGTTGCGCGTGCTGGAAGACGGCACGCTTCGTCGCGTGGGTTCGGTGAAAGAGCGGCGCGTGCAAGTACGGTTGTTGGCGGCGACCAACCGCGATTTGCACGAGGAAGTGATTCAGAAGCAGTTTCGTGAAGATTTATACTATCGGATTAATGTTCTTGCGATTTTGCTACCCCCGTTACGAGAGCGAACCGGTGACCTGGAGCTATTAGTTCGGCATTTTTCCGGAGAGGACTGGACGCTGGGACCGGATGTTCTCGGGGTGCTGCAGAGTTACACCTGGCCCGGCAACATTCGTCAATTGCAGAACGCGATCGATCGGGCGAAGATCTTGGCGGAAGATCGGCGGATCCGAATGGAAAACCTGCCGCCAGAGATTGTCAACGGGAATGGTCTGCTGTCGTGGTGTGATGCGGACGGCGAGGTGGATCTCTTTACCTATACGCGCCGACATGTGTTGGAAACATACTCCAGCCATCACCACAACAAAGCGGAGACCGCCCGCGCTAGGCATTAGTCGTCGAACGTTGTACCGGCTTCTCGACAAGTATGGCGCGCGGGCGATGGCAGCAAGCAATTAGGCGTGCATAACCATCACGGTCGCGAGATGAGTCGGCCGGCGGCAGCGAGTTAGGTGCTGCTGTTTACTTAGTCGTCCCTGAAAAACGGTCTGCTGGCTGAGTCGGCTTGATTTTCAGGTGCGCACTGGGGCGAAGCAAGCGGGCATCGGCAGGTGCGATGCTCGGCGGGGAGCGACGATGGCGGCCAACTTGGCCGCGAGCCGCTGCCAGAGCCAGAAAATTGGCGCAAAAACAAGCCATCGCAACAGTTTGCGGAGGTTGTACCCGGCAGCGCTTAGCAGGGCGTTGATTTTGTCGCCTTCAGTGCCGGTCAGATAGTTGCGGTCCAGGCGGTTGTCGCTTTTCAGGTGACCGATCGTGGGCTCGATGGCCGCCCGCCGTTTGAGCATGCGACGTAATGCTCGCGTCGCTCGCTTGGGAATCGAGCGGACCACGTGGATGCTGGCCAAGCCTTCGTAACCGTGTCCTCGATAACCTTGGTCCACCATCACGTCGCCAGGTGTGTGGCCGGTTAATCGTTCAACCTGCTGGATCGCGCCGCTGAGCGTGTGCCCGTCGTACGGATTGCCGTGCAGCACGTGTGTGCCGACGATCCAATTATTTTTGCTCGTGGCCGCCACACTCGCCTTGCAGCCGAACTCGTAGCGCTGATGCGCTTTGCCTTTAGCGATGCATTCCACCTCGGGGGCATGCACGCTGTAGACTTTGTTTTTGCTGCTGCGTGTTTGAGCGAGCAAGCGCTCTGCCAAGGCGACCAGCTCGCCGAGCCGCTCATCAGCGATTCGGCCTTGAATGGCAGGCGCTTTGCGCTGGATGTCCCGCAGCACGCGGCCCAGGATCGTCTTCAACTGGCGGGTCATCTTGGCGGCCCGCTTCATCTGCCGCGCTGCGGCGTAGCGGCCCTGCCTGGCCAGCAGCTTCTGGCCCTTGAAACGATAGTTCTGGCGAAGTGAGATGCCCAGCGAAGCGGCCCGGCGGACTAGCGCCAGCCGCATCTTGTGATACAGTCGGGCATCGGTCGGAAAGGCGATCGCCTTTTCCTGGACCGTCGTGTCGACGTTCACCTTCTGAAACTCTCGGGGCCTGACCGCTTTCATGGCCAGCGCGGTGTGGATCGTCGCCTCCAATAACTTCTCCAGCCGCTCGGCGCCGACCCGCTTCCGCCAGCGGCTCAAGCTCGAAGGATCGATCGGCAATTCGTGCTGCATGTAGCAGAGGCCGCAGAAGAACTGCCAGTACGGGTTCTCCACCCAACGGGCCACGACCGACTCGTCGCTCTCGTCAAAGGCGTGCTTCAGGTACAACAGGCCGACCATCAGCCGGGTGTTGACTCCCGGCCGGCCAAGCTCGTCGGCGTAGCAGGCGTCGATGGCCGCGTCGAACTCGGACCAGTCGATCCGCTCGGCCAGCACGACCAGCGGGTGCTCGGGGTTCAAGAGGTCGCTCAATCGGGCGCCAAACAATTCACACTGCGGAGGGCGGGACTTGGGTTGCATTTTTTGCCAGCTTTCGGGACCGTGGGAACCAAAACTTGGCAAATTTTCAGCGCCATCGAATGCGTAATGCACCCTCTATTCTTAGCGATAGAAGAATTTTTCAGGGACGACTACTTAGGTGGCAGTTCATTCGCCCTGGGTGCCACGCTCTGGATGTTCGGTGTCGTGTCGGCATTCGCATCGCCGAGTGCCCATGTTATTCCGCCGACTATGATGCTTTGAAATTGTGGGCTGGTCCAAACATCTTCGCGATGGCCCATGGAAGTGTAAAATACACGCCCTTTGCCGTAGTTGTGGATCCACGTTTCCGGATAGGCTGGCCGTTGGTAGCACTTGTCGTGCATGTCCTTAGTCTCATTGACGAAGATCACGTGCAAGTCGTCGGCGAAATTCTTCAGAGAATACCACTCCTCTTTCATCGTAAAGCTTGGAGCGAGGTTGTGAGCCCCGGGAAAAGAGGGGTCGACAACTTTCATCGTCGCTGGTTGTTGGGAACCGTGGATAATGAATTCGCCGCCCAACATGTTGATATACGGATCGCGCTTATCCGGTGGTTGTGTCGCGTCGCGTTCGCCCTCACTGTGGAACGTGTCGGATGCACAATGGAAACCGACAAATCCTTTGCCATTATGGATCGCATCCAGAAACGCTTGCTTTCCCTCTTTACTCATGGGTTTGCTGCCATCGGTGGCTTTTGGTGCCGTTAAGTCGCCCGTCGTGTAAAACAGAAAAGCATCGAACGACGCGATATTTTCAGGCGTAAAAATGTTCCCGTCTTTGGTAGTGACAAGCTCCCAGTGGTGCTCATCGCAAATTGGACGTAGTATCGTTTCTGCGTAGCAAGGTTTGCCTTCCTTAACTTCTACGACCGAATGCTGGAAGCCGGCCGAACGGGTAAAGAAAAGCAATCGGTGTTGCTGCGCGGCGCTCGCTCGCAAGATGGGTGCGGACAAAATGAACCAGCTCAGACAGGTCGCGGGCAACAGCCAGGAAGCCAACCGAAGAAGTCTCATCGTAAATCTCACTTGGAAGTCCATGTTAGGGAAAAACACTGACCGGCAAGCCATTGTTTGTCGGCCTGCATTTTACGTTCGGAATCCAGATCGCGAAAGCAGTACAAATCACCGTGGTTCATGGTCGGGTTTTGCTAAACCTCGGAGAAATAAGGGGTGCCGAGGGTAGCCAGCCAGGACGGCCTGGTCATTAAACGGCCGATCGAAGGTTGGCTAGTGCACCAACAGCCGTATTGCAGTTGCTGGTCAAATCCGTGGGTGGGTTTGCATAGACGTCGGGTAGGATTCTCCAGTTGAGTGGGAGAAGCGTGCGATATCGCACTCCGAGCGCTACCGGGGCGGCACGGTTGATGTCCCACGACAACAATTACGTCCCAAGGCACTGCGATTCGGCGCATTCTCATTTGTGTCAATTTGCGACGCGGTCCGGCACGTTACGTGCATCAGCGTTTCCTCTGACTCGAAGTGGACCACGGCTATCAACATTGCTGCATCCATGTACCCAGTCAAACAGGCCCGGTTTCTCACGCCGGAAATTAAGCTGCTCAAGATCGAAGCGCCGCGGATAGCCCGAAAGCGCAAAGCCGGGCAGTTTGCCATCGTACGCGTGCATGAGCACGGCGAGCGAATCCCGCTAACAATTGCCGATTCCGATACCGAAAGTGGCACGATCACAATCATTGTGCAGGGAGTGGGGAAGACAACAAAGCTGATCAATATGCTTGAACCCGGCGACGTCTTGCTCGATGTGGTGGGACCGCTGGGCAATCCTTCGGATGTTCGCAAGTTGGGTACGGTCGTCGTGATCGGCGGGGGTGTGGGGACAGCGATCGCCTATCCGACGGCCATCGCCATGAAAGCAGCAGAAAACCGCGTGCTTAGCATCATCGGCGCAAGAACCAAAGAGTTGTTAATCCTTGAAAGCGAGATGCGGGCTGCCAGCGATGAATTGTTTGTGATGACCGACGATGGAAGCTATGGTCAGCACGGGTTTGTGACGCAGAAGCTCGAAGAACTCATTGCGTTGCCGCAACAAATCGATCATGTGTTGGCCATTGGCCCGATACCGATGATGCAGGCGGTTGCCGAGGTGACGCGGCCATATAAGATCCCGACAACAGTAAGCTTAAACCCGATCATGGTCGACGGAACAGGAATGTGCGGCGGCTGCCGTGTGCTGGTGAATGGCGAGAGCCGATTTGCGTGTGTCGACGGACCGGAGTTTGACGCACATGCAGTTGATTTTCAAGTTCTGGCCCAGCGTAATCGGCTGTATCGCCCTCAGGAAGAGGCGGCATTGCGAAAGTTTGAAGACTCTCGGCAAGAGGAGCTTGAAACAGTGCAAGCCTGCCGTCTGCAGCAGAAGCATCCGGAAGTTGGTTTCCAAATTGGTACTTGATCCCGATATATTTCTTCGATTGCACTTCAATGGCTGAGCGTTTACCACCCAAAGCGAGAGCCAAAATCCCACGGCAATTAATGCCCGAGCGGAATGCGGCTGAACGTGCAGGCGATTTCGGCGAGGTAAACTCCGGCTTCGATGTGGCGCTGGCAGGAAAAGAGGCCCAGCGCTGCCTGGCGTGCGCCGATCCGAAGTGTGTCCACGGTTGTCCAGTCGGCGTGAAGGTACGAGAAGTCATCGACCTGGTGCTGGATGGTGAGTACTTGCGGGCGGCAGCCAAATTGCGCGAGGACAATGTGCTTCCGGCGGTAACCGGTCGCGTTTGCCCCCAGGAGAATCAATGCGAAGGCGCCTGCATCCTGGGCAAACGATTTGCTTCGTTGGCGATTGGCCACATCGAACGGTTCGTGGCCGATTACGAACGGCAAACGGGAAGCGTAGGGTTGCCAGACCGCGCGCCGTCGACTGGTAAGAAAATTGCCATCGTCGGCAGCGGTCCCGCCGGATTAAGCTGCGCGGGCGATTTGATTTTGAAGGGCCATACAGTCACGGTATTCGAGGCGCTACATGAGATCGGCGGCGTGCTCGTGTACGGTATTCCGGAGTTTCGGCTTCCCAAAGAAGTCGTACGAAATGAAGTGGAGAATCTCCGCCGCATGGGCGTTGAGTTTCAAACTGATGTCGTGATTGGGAAGACGATCACGGTCGATGAATTATTCGAAGAGATGGGCTATGCCGCGGTGTTTATCGCGACGGGCGCGGGCCTGCCGAAGTTCATGAACATTCCAGGTGAGCATTTGGGTGGCGTGTACTCTGCAAACGAGTTTCTAACGCGCGTCAACCTGATGAAAGCGTACGATCCGCAACACTTTGATTCACCGGTCTATGACTGCGCCGAACGGAACGTGGCTGTCATCGGCGGAGGCAATACGGCCATGGATGCGGTGCGCTGTGCGCTGCGGCTGGGTGCCCGCAACGCTTACATCATCTATCGCCGCAGTGAAGCGGAAATGCCGGCTCGCCTTGAGGAGGTCCACCACGCAAAGGACGAGGGCGTGCAGTTTATGACGCTTCATAATCCGGTCGAATTCCTTGGCGATGACAAGGGCCTTTTGACCGGCGGCACGGTTGCAGAAAATGGAACTTGGCGGGCCGGATGAGTCCGGCCGGCGTCGGCCAGTACCGATGTCGGGTTCTGTATTCGTCCTGCCGATTGATGTGGCTGTCATTGCCGTTGGCACGGGCGCAAACCCGCTTGTGCAGTCGACGACTCCAGATATGCAGACCAACAAATGGGGCTATATCGTTGCCGACAACGATACTCTGCGTACCACGAAGCAAGGCGTTTTTGCCGGCGGCGATATTGTTAGTGGTTCAGCAACCGTTATCCTAGCGATGGGTGCCGGCCGAACGGCGGCGGGGTCGATTCACGAGTACTTGAGCACTGGCGTTTGGTGAGGAGGATTGCAAGCCCGTCTTCACCTTGTTGTCGAACGACACGCGCGCGCTGCGATGAACCATTGCCGAGGTAACGGTGAAAGGACCCTCAAAGCCAGATTTTGCGGCGAATAACCTGGCAGTGCCGGAAGCAAAGATTTGGCATGCGCTACCGGCAGCGGAGGCGATGGAAGCACTTGGCACAGACGTTCGTTCAGGTCTTTCGACGGAAGAGGTGCTCATAAGGCAGGGTCGCTACGGTCTAAATCGCTTGGAGGAAGTCCCGCCGCCGCCGGCGTGGAGAAGGTTCCTCAACCAATTCGCCGAGGTAATCGTCTGGATTCTCATTGCCGCAGCACTAATCGCCGGCGCTGGGCGAGTGGCTCGATGCCGCTGCGATCCTTGCGATTGTGCTTCTGAATGGAATCCTCGGATTCCTCCAAGAAGAAAAGGCTCAACGAGAGCTGGCTTCGCTGAGGAAGCGGTCTGCGTATTCGGCGACGGCGCTTCGTGATGGGAAACAGGTCGTGGTCGCCGCCGAGGAGCTGGTTCCCGGCGATGTCGTGGAACTGGAAGCAGGCGATCACGTACCGGCTGATGCGCGGTTAGTTGAAACATTCGCATTCGGCATTCAGGAGTCTGCTCTCACGGGCGAATCGGTGCCGTCGCACAAGGACGGCCCCGCCGTCATGCCGGAAAAAACGACGCTCGCAGAGCGGCGCAACATGGCCTATCTGGGAACAGTCGCCGTTTCTGGCCGGGCGACAGCGGTTGTTGTCGCGACAGGAATGCACACCGAGTTGGGACGAATTGCCGGTTTGCTCCAGCAGCAACCGCCGGAGCCGACGCCGCTTCAGAAGCGTTTGGGAGAACTGGGGCGAAAGCTGTTGGTTGTTTGCCTGGCCATCGTCGGTGTAATTTTCGCGTTGCAGGTGATGCGCGGTGGGAATTTGGTAGAAGTGTTTTTCACGGCTGTGAGCTTGGCAGTTGCCGTCATTCCCGAGGGCCTGCCGGCTGTCGTCACGCTCGTTTTGGCGGTGGGGCTACGGCGGATGATCCACCGCAATGCGCTAATCCGTAAGTTGCCCAGCGTTGAAACGCTCGGCTGCGTGACCGTCATTTGTTCGGATAAGACAGGCACACTAACACGCAATGAAATGACCGTCGAACAGATCGTGGCTGGAGATGCAAGCTTCGTGGTAACTGGCGTCGGCTATGCGCCGCAGGGAGAATTCATTTCCAGCCAGAAAGCCATCCGGCCAGAGAATTATCCTGACCTGATCGCCGCGCTCACCGCAGGCGTCTACTGCAATCGAGCGCGATTGATTTCGGAAGACGGCGAAAAGAATTGGCAGGTACTGGGCGATCCGACCGAAGGGGCACTGCTGGTCGCCGCGCGAAAGGCGGGGCTGCCTTCGGAGGCGGCATCTCCAGTATTGTACGAAATACCCTTTGATGCGGAACGGAAAATGATGTCTGTCGTCGTCGAAGCGCACGATGGGCGTCCCGCGATGTACGTTAAGGGGGCGCCCGAAGTGATTCTTGAACGATGTAGCAGCGAGCAAATCGACGGAGCTTTACGGCCCCTCGAACGGTCGCGCCGCGAAACACTGCTTCTGCAAAGCGCGACAATGGCAGCGGACGCGCTGCGGGTGCTGACTTTGGCGTCGAAACCTGTTGTGGAGCCGGTTGCCGCCGCTAGTGAAACCGATTTGATTTTTCTCGGTTTGCAAGGGATGAAAGACCCGCCGCGCGAGGAAGCAAGGGAAGCGGTACGGCGATGCTTCCTGGCGGGCATTCGCCCAGTGATGATCACAGGGGACCATGCGGCAACGGCACTGGCGATCGCTCGCGAATTGGGAATTGCGCGGCCGGACGACGGTGTCGTTGGCGGCGACGAGCTGGAAAGCTTCTCTGATGAAGAACTTTTTAAGCGAGTGGATGACATTCGGGTCTTCGTGCGCGTCACTGCAGAGCACAAGCTGCGAATCGTGTCGGCGCTGCGGGCTCATCAACACGTGGTGGCGATGACTGGCGACGGCGTGAATGACGCGGCCGCCGTCAAGAAGGCCGACATCGGCATTGCAATGGGCGTCACGGGGACGGACGTCACCAAAGACGCCGCCGACATGGTATTGGTAGACGATAATTTTGCGTCCATCGTGAACGCGGTCGAAGAAGGACGGGCGATCTTCGACAATATCCAAAAATTCATTCACTATCTGCTGAGCACGAATGCGGGCGAAGTCTTGCTACTGTTCTGGGCGGCAGTCTCTGGTTGGCCTCTACCACTGACAGCAATCCAGATTCTATGGATCAACCTTGTGACGGATGGTCTTCCGGCGTTAGCGCTTGGCATGGAGCCGCCGGAGCCGGATATCATGCGTCGACCACCGCGCCCAGCAGACAAACCCGTCATTACTCAAAAACATGCCGGAATCATCCTCTTGCACGGGATGCTTGTTGCCCTGGCCGGTGTTGCAGCATTCCTGCTTGTGGGCCGAGAAGGCGATGTGCCACTGGACCACGTCCGCACGGCGACATTCTGCACGGTCGCGCTTGCACAACTATTCTTTTCCATTGGTTGCCGCAGTGCGCGACGTACCATGCTAGAGCTAGGGCTGTTCTCCAATCCTTATCTTCTCGGCGCGATCGTGGTATCCGTTGCACTACAAATCGGAACAGTGACTTTTCCTGGGGTGCGTCAAGTCTTTGGCGTTAACGGACTGCCGGAGTGGGACTGGTGGCTCGTGTTTGCCCTTGCGCTAATTCCCGTCACCATCGTGGAGACTTGGAAGTTGATTCGGGCCGGTTAATTAGTCGTCCCTGAAAAACGGTCTGCTGGCTGAGTCGGCTTGATTTTCAGGTGCGCACTGGGGCGAAGCAAGCGGGCATCGGCAGGTGCGATGCTCGGCGGGGAGCGACGATGGCGGCCAACTTGGCCGCGAGCCGCTGCCAGAGCCAGAAAATTGGCGCAAAAACAATCCATCGCAACAGTTTGCGGAGGTTGTACCCGGCCGCACTCAGCAGGGCGTTGATTCGATCGCCTTCTCGGCCGGTCAGATAGTTGCGGTCCAGGCGGTTGTCGCTTTTCAGGTGACCGATCGTGGGCTCGATGGCCGCCCGCCGTTTGAGCATGCGGCGTAATGCTCGCGTCGCTCGCTTGGGAATCGAGCGGACCACGTGGATGCTGGCCAAGCCTTCGTAACCGTGTCCTCGATAACCTTGGTCCACCATCACGTCGCCAGGTGTGTGGCCGGTTAATCGTTCAACCTGCTGGATCGCGCCGCTGAGCGTGTGCCCGTCGTACGGATTGCCGTGCAGCACGTGTGTGCCGACGATCCAATTATTTTTGCTCGTGGCCGCCACACTCGCCTTGCAGCCGAACTCGTAGCGCTGATGCGCTTTGCCTTTAGCGATGCATTCCACCTCGGGGGCATGCACGCTGTAGACTTTGTTTTTGCTGCTGCGTGTTTGAGCGAGCAAGCGCTCTGCCAAGGCGACCAGCTCGCCGAGCCGCTCATCAGCGATTCGGCCTTGAATGGCAGGCGCTTTGCGCTGGATGTCCCGCAGCACGCGGCCCAGGATCGTCTTCAACTGGCGGGTCATCTTGGCGGCCCGCTTCATCTGCCGCGCTGCGGCGTAGCGGCCCTGCCTGGCCAGCAGCTTCTGGCCCTTGAAACGATAGTTCTGGCGAAGTGAGATGCCCAGCGAAGCGGCCCGGCGGACTAGCGCCAGCCGCATCTTGTGATACAGTCGGGCATCGGTCGGAAAGGCGATCGCCTTTTCCTGGACCGTCGTGTCGACGTTCACCTTCTGAAACTCTCGGGGCCTGACCGCTTTCATGGCCAGCGCGGTGTGGATCGTCGCCTCCAATAACTTCTCCAGCCGCTCGGCGCCGACCCGCTTCCGCCAGCGGCTCAAGCTCGAAGGATCGATCGGCAATTCGTGCTGCATGTAGCAGAGGCCGCAGAAGAACTGCCAGTACGGGTTCTCCACCCAACGGGCCACGACCGACTCGTCGCTCTCGTCAAAGGCGTGCTTCAGGTACAACAGGCCGACCATCAGCCGGGTGTTGACTCCCGGCCGGCCAAGCTCGTCGGCGTAGCAGGCGTCGATGGCCGCGTCGAACTCGGACCAGTCGATCCGCTCGGCCAGCACGACCAGCGGGTGCTCGGGGTTCAAGAGTTCGCTCAATCGGGCGCCAAACAATTCACACTGCGGAGGGCGGGCTTTGGGTTGCATTTTTTGCCAGCTTTCGGGACCGTGGGAACCAAAACTTGGCAAATTTTAGCGCCATCGAATGCGTAATGCACCCTCTATTCTTAGCGATAGAAGAATTTTTCAGGGACGACTAATTAGCACGAACCAAGCGTCGAGCTGCCGCACGCAGCTAGAGCGTGTTTTGGGTTCAGTGAGAGGAGGGTTATGCTCTCCATGGGATAGCACAATAAGCATGCGCAAAACTGATGTCCGAAGCAAATACTTCGTTTCGTTCAATGGAGGTAATAGATCAAGCCTAACGCTCCGACCACGATGATGATGACGACCCACGCATCCGGCTCAATCACGCGGAAGCGTGATTCGACCCGATAAAGTTGTCCCATGACGGCGACCTGCGTGGCAAGCGCCGCAGCCAAACAAGTGATTGTATGCTTCGATGAAATAACGGCCAGCAGCGAGCCGGGCTGAACGAAATCGAGCGGCAAGAGCAAGAGCAAATTGAAGGCGTTGCTACCGAAGACGTTTCCTATAGCCAAGTCGGTCGCCCCCAAACGTAACGCGGCAAGCATTGATACCAATTCTGGCAGCGAAGTAGAAAGGGCAACCAGCGTCGTGCCGACAAACGTATCTCCCAAACCGCTTAGCTCGGCCAATCGGCCGGACGCTGCCGCTAGAAACGGGCCGGCGAAAAAAATGGCTCCGGCACATACGGCAAAACCGAGTAGCGCCTTGCTGAGCCCCATCCGAGGAGCTACTAATTCCTTTTCATGCCCTTGGTCTGTTGCCGTGCGTATCGCGATTCGCTGATCAAGGTAAACCAAGCGTACGCCAAATGAATAGGCAATGGCTACAAGCACAATAGCCGGGCTTAGGCCGAGGATTGTATATGGTGCCATGGTCTGCGCGGTCAGAAGACCTAATGCCACGATTGTCGCAAGGGCGATGCTGACCAGGCCGGACAAGGCGTGTGCGGCCGACTGCCTCGAAAACATCTTGCCGCGGGACCTGTGTAACAAATCAAGGACGGCCAATATCAAAAGGTTCATTAGGCTGCTGCCGAGCAGATCACCAACGGCTAAATCCGGGAGGCGCATGCGGACGGCCGATAGGTCAACCGATAGCTCAGGAAGCGATGTGGCGCCAGCCAGAAGCACGCTGCCGATCACCAATTGCCCGACGCGCGTAATCTTAGCAATTTCGTCTGCAAAGCCCGTGAGGAAACTGCCCGCAACGATAATCACCGCCGCCGTGATCGCAAATTCGAGCAACGTCTTAAGTAGCATTTGGTTCTCTGGTGAAGAACTGCCGAAAGTGTCACGTTAATATAAGAGCAAACGCGGTCGCCGAGTTCCCTAATATAGCCTTGACCTTGGAGCCGAAGAAAGGCTATCCACGATAAGCCCGACTTCTCTCCAAGTGCGCGTAGTGAACAGGCGGCTAGCAGTGGCGATCGTGCTTTGTGGGATTGGTAACTCGATTGCCCAATTCGTCATTGTGCGGTCGCCCGGGACGTGGCCGACGCCATTCTGGCGACAGTCGTCGGCAATGCCTTTGACCACTAGATTTGCTGAGAGATGGAGTATTCGACCTCGAAAAATATCGACTGTCACGAAGATTCGGTAGTTGAAGATTACTTAACGAGGCGGACCGACCGCAGTTAGAGTGATGATGGCAAAACCAGTGAGTCCAGGGGGCGTAACCATTTACAAGCTGCACTTGCAGCGTTCCGGCGAAAGCGACGCAGCCCGATACTTGGACCCAATCATAATCACCAACTTGCTTTACTCGGCCTCGTTATATAACCATCAAAGCTTAACGCACGATGTTGTATTACGCGATGTAGTCGGCAGTATCGAGAAAATGAGGGCCTAAATCCCTCAAATGGGCCGGTCGCTCTTGTGCCGATGAATTAGTATCATACTGCTAAGGCGAAACTATTTGCCGGCGTCAAAAAACAAGTCGCTGGCGATGAGCCCGTGGTGGAATATGTAATGCGGTAGACAACTTCCTGGAGCAATTAATAAATGACGACTTTTGCAATTGCGCTAAAAGACGAAATTCGCCGGGTAGCGCGAAAAGAGATTCGGGCCCAGACTGGAAAACAGGCACGTGCCGTTACACGATATCGCCGCGAAATTGCTCAGCTAAAGCGTCAACAGCGGGAAAACGAAAAGAAGATCGCCCGCCTTGAGGCACTTGCGCGTAATGGTCAACATGTGACTGTCGGCGAAATCGAGCGAGGCGGGAAATTACGGTTCTCGGCACGCTCAGTAAAAGCACAACGCCGGAGAACTGGTCTTTCTGCGGCCGATTACGCAAAGCTCGTCGGCGTTTCGCCCCTGACGATTTATAATTGGGAGCACAATAAGTCGCGTCCACGCAATGGACAATTTGAAGTTCTCGTTGGTCTGCGAGGCTTGGGTAAACGCGAAGCTCAAGCTCGCCTAACGCAGTTATCAGCCTCTGAAAGAAAAACCGATACAAAACGCCGAGTTCGAAAGCCGAAGTAAGGCCGGAACCCGCTTTAATGCAGGCGTCCCGGTCCTTCAAAGGGTGGCGTGGGGCTCAAACGTCGTATCAAACAAGCAAGCCGCCGATGCTGGGACCTTCCTTGTGCGCTGGGTCTCCATTGAGCTGCACTTTGATGAAGTCTCCTGCACGAAAAGCGTCGTAGCGGAGAGTGTATATGTCCGCGACGCCATTGAACTTTTAATTCTGCGCCGCTGAGCGTTGTGTTGGCCTCCAGATCGACTCCATTGGAATTCCCGTGCGCGCGGAGCTTATTTGCCGGGTTATGCTCCATGTTTGTGTTATCGGTCACGATGTGCAAATAGAATTTGGTCGGCGTTCCGTTGCCAAGCTGAATCCGATTGATCGTATTGTCGGAGTTCTTGCAGGCGAAGGGATCGACGATTGCGCCGGAACGCCCTGTTGTTCCATCGGGCAGAGTGAAGTCGTTCCACTTGGGCTGCCCACCTTTTGACCGGCTAGGGCCGTCCTGCGAAAACGTAAGCGCCGAGTAACTTGGATCCAAAAAAATTGTCACGTGATTGAGCGGGTTAGCCCACGGTGACAGAGCGTCGCGCACATTCTCGCCCGTCGCCCTCCTGGCCACAGGACTCTTCGCGCCGAATTGGGGAAACTAGTATCCGGCTTTGCCGATATTGAGCTGTTGGAAATCGGTTCGGTCGCGGATGACCCCGACGTATGTGATCGTTTGGGCCGAGACAAATTGCGTACCCGCAAACACGGTCAAAATCGCGCTGCAACGTTAAGTGTTAGCCACGACTTGATACGCAACATGGATTGGACAGCCTCGCTATGTGGTTAAGCGCGCCGTCCAATAGACGCCACAAATCGAGGTTCAGCAAGTGCTCGACGACTGCGGAGACTCCGCCCGCAGGCGTTTTTCTTCCGATTATCTGTTCTCCAGGATGCGAAACCTTTGTCGCACAATGTGAGTCGCGAAGGATATGATGGTCCGAAATTGGGGTAGATCCAAGTGAAATTAATCGGTTGGGCTTGCATGTTACGCGCCGGGGCGCTGATAATGGTTGCACGACCTGCCTAGCACCAAGCCGGCACACTCGGGCCATCAACGGGCCACCGAACACCGCGCTTCCCGCCCCGTGGACCTCGCCATGCGTACGTGGTTGCGAGTCGTCTCGATCACGCTTTCTTTGTTTTTCCCTGTGGGCATTGTTTGCGCCGTAGCTTTTGGCGCAATACCGACGTTCGAGGCCGATGTGCGGCCTATTTTTCGGGCCCACTGCTTCCATTGCCATGGTGTGAGCGATGAGAAAAAAGGCGGGCTCGATTTACGATTGGTGCGATTTCAAATCTCCGGTGGTGATTCGGGCCCAGCGATCGTGCCGAATGATCCGCAAGGCAGCTACTTGTTGGAGCGGGTTCGCGCTGGCGAGATGCCGCCCGGCGGCGAAAAACTTGCACCGCGCGAAATTGAAACCATTGAGCGCTGGATCGATGCCGGCGCCAAAACGGAGCGCCCCGAGCCAAAGTCAATCGCGCCAGGTCTGGCCATCACGAAAGAAGATCGCGCCTGGTGGTCTTTTCAACCAATTGTGCGGCCAGTCGTTAACGCTCAATACACTGACCCGCAAATACGCACCCCGATCGACGCACTCCTCCGTGCCTCGATGCCCGAGGGGCTATCATTTTCACCCGACGCCGACAAGCGCAGCCTCATCTTACGCGCGTGCTTTGATCTGACCGGGTTGCCTCCCACGCCTGAGGAAGTTGAGCGGTTCGTGGCAAACCAGTCGCCTGACGCCTACGAAAAACTGGTGGATCGCTTGTTGGCGTCGCCGCATTATGGCGAACGCTGGGCCCGCCACTGGCTCGATGCGGCTGGATACGCCGATAGCGAAGGCGGCACAACGCAAGACGCCGTTCGCGCGTGGGCGTTCAAATACCGCGACTATGTTATTCGTGCCTTCAATTCGGACAAGCCGTTTGACCGCTTCCTGCAGGAGCAATTGGCTGGCGACGAATTGGCTGGGCCAATCAAGGGCGATCTATCCCCCGAGCAGATCGAGCTTCTGACAGCCACGGGCTTCCTGCGAATGGCAGCAGACGGAACCGGCAGCGGCGAAAACTCGCCGGAGACGAGAAATCAAGTCGTTGCCGACACGCTGAAAATTGTGACCAGTTCGCTGCTCGGGCTTACGGTGGCGTGCGCTCAATGTCACGATCATCGCTACGATCCGATTCCGCAAACGGACTACTATGCGCTGCGGGCAGTCTTCGAGCCGGCGCTCGATTGGCAGGCGTGGAAAACGCCACCCGAGCGGCAAGTGTCGCTGTACACCGCGGCCGATCGCCAGCACGCGGCTGACATTGAGGCAGAAGTGCAAAAGGTCGCGTCCGAACGCGCGACGAAGCAGGCCGCGTATATGGCCGAGGCGTTCGACAAAGAGTTGACGAAATACGATCAACCGCTTCGCGACGAATTACGAGCTGCCTATAAAACGGCCGCCGACAAGCGTAGCGATGTCCAAAAGAAATTGCTCGAGCAGCATCCCAGTGTCAACATTACCGAAGGTGTGCTCTACCAATACAACCAGGCTGCTGCCGACGACCTCAAGAAGTTCGACGAGCGTATCGCTGCCATCCGAGCCAAAAAACCAGCGGAAGAGTTCGTGCGGGCCCTTGTCGAACCGCCCGCGCATGTGCCAGTAACAAAGCTCTTTCATCGTGGCGACTATCGCCAGCCTACGCAGCCGATTGCTCCGGGCACGCTGTCAGTTTGTTCACCGGAGAGCGGGCGAACGGAGTTTGCGGCCGACAACTCAGCGCTACCAACTACGGGCCGCCGATTAGCGTTTGCACGCTGGTTGACCGGTCCGCATAATCCACTGACGGCACGGGTGATCGCCAACCGAGTGTGGATGAACCACTTTGGCTGTGGCCTCGTTGCGACGCCGGCAGATTTTGGCCGATTAGGGACGCCGCCGACCAATCCCGCATTGTTGGATTGGCTCGCCTCGGAGCTCGCGCGATTCGGGCTGGAGTCTCAAGCATCTGCAGCGTGTGATCATGCTTTCGACTGCTTACCGTCAATCGTCGCGGCGCGACCCCGCCCAGATCACTATCGACCCCGAGAATCACTACTACGGACGGCAAAATGTTGTGCGCCTCGATGCCGAAGCGCTCCGCGATCGGGTGCTGGCTGTAACGAGTGAACTCGATCGTACGATGTTTGGGCTGCCAGTCCCGGTTAAGGAAGACGACAGCGGCCAGGTCGTGGTGGCGGGCGATTCGCAGCGTCGCAGCGTATATTTGTTGCAGCGTCGCACACAGCCGGTCGGTTTGATGCAGGCCTTTGATGCGCCGGTGATGGCAACCAATTGTGAGGCACGCGCTTCGTCAACCGTCGCGACTCAGTCCCTGATGTTAATGAACGGCGACTTTTGGCTAAGCCAAGCCACGCACCTGGCAGACCGTGCACAACGAGATCCATCCAAGGGCATTCCCGCGAAACTCGTGTCAGACTTTCCACATCGTTGGGATCGGACGCCTCCCGTCTGGCAGTTCGGCTACGGCAAGTGCGACGTGGGCTCGGGACGCACAGCTTCGTTCACGCCATTCGGTCAATGGACAGGCTCAAGTTGGCAGGGTGGAAAGAACCTACCCGACGAAAAAGCTGGCTGGGTATTGCTGAACGCCGATGGTGGACACCCAGGCAACAATCCGGAATTTGCGGCCATCCGACGCTGGACCGCACCGGCGAGCGGTGTGCTGAATATCGAGGGAACGCTGAGTCATGGGAGTTCCAGCGGCGATGGCGTTCGGGCCCGCGTCGTCGTCAGCTCGTTGGGGATCGCTGGCGAATGGTCGGTACATAACGGTCAAACGGCAACGCCGGTTGAAAAGATCGATGTTGCCGCTGGCGACACGGTTGATTTCGTCACCGATTGTCGAGAACACGTGACCTCGGATTCGTTTACTTGGCACGTCGCGCTTTCGTTGAAACAGAGCGACGGTGTCGCTAAGTTTCGTTCAAATGAAGGATTCCATGGACCCATAGAGAATCGGTCCAACTTGGATATTGAGAGTGTAGTCCGGGCATGGCGCTTGGCGTATCTGCGACTGCCGACGCGCGATGAATTGCAGTCGGCCTGTGAATTCATTACACGGCAGCGCAACTATCTTCGCGCTCACCCCGACCATACTGCCGAGGGCCGTTCGCCGGAGGCCCAAGCGCTGGCCAATCTTTGTCAGGCACTATTGAGTTCGAATGAGTTCTTGTACGTGGATTAGAGTAGTATTATGTTCGATCCCATACTGTTGCCGTTTAGTCGCCGCCGGTTTCTCGCCGAAAACGCCATGGGGATCGGCGCGCTGGCATTGACTTGGTTGAGCTCACGAGAACGCGCGGAAGCCTCGCTGAATAACCTTGGCAAAGAGCCAACGCATTTTGATCTCAAGCCAAAGCCGCCGCTCTTTATGCCGCGCGCGACGGCAATGATCTCGCTCTTCCAGCACGGTGGGCCCTCACATGTCGACCTCTTCGATCCCAAGCCGGAGTTAACGCGACTCAGCGGTTCCGAATACCCGGGCGAAGTACAGTTCAGCTTCGTGAACCGGGCCAGCAAGACATTGTTCGGAAGTCCCTGGCGGTTTACCAAGCGCGGCGAGTGCGGCACCGAGGTGTCGGAGCTCCTTCCGCGCCTGAGCGAGATTGTGGATGACATCTGCTTAATCCGGTCGATGCAAACTGGCGCTAATGGCCACGAAGTATCGATTCGTTACTTCCACGGGGGAATTCCCGGTGTGGTCGGCCGTCCTACGTTGGGTTCTTGGCTCGTCTACGGCCTGGGCAGTGAGAGCCAGCAATTGCCGGCGTATCTCGTGCTCACCGATCCGGGTGGACCACCTGTCGACGCAGCCAACAACTGGTCGAACGGTTTCTTGCCGCCGCTGTTTCAAGGGACCGTGTTGAGGCCGCGCGAGCCACGGATTTTAAATCTGGACGCACCGCCCTATCTGCGTGGCGCCGTACAGGACCAGAACCTGGCCTTCTTGCGAGAATTGAACCAGCGGCATTTGGAACGTCACCCCGACGAAGCAGATTTGGAAGCACGGATTGCCAGCTACGAATTGGCAGCGGCTATGCAGACGGCGGCCACTGAGGCACTCGACATTTCCGGAGAAACGGCGGCAACGCACAAGCTCTACGGTCTCGACAATCCTGAAACGCGCGAGTACGGTACGCGGTGCCTGATTGCACGCCGTCTCGTCGAACGTGGTGTGAGGTTCGTGCAGCTATTCCTAAACGGTCAGCCGTGGGACTCACACGTAAATATTCGGCAAGATTTACCCGCCATCTGCCGGCGTACCGATCAACCATCCGCGGCCTTGGTAAAGGATCTCAAGCAGCGCGGCCTGCTCGAAACGACAGTCGTGCATTGGGGCGGGGAAATTGGCCGCTTGCCGGTCACGGAAAGCAATGGCAACCCCATACAATCTGGCCGCGACCACAACGGCCAAGGCTTTAGCATGTGGGTCGCCGGTGGCGGCTTTCGGCCAGGCATGACCTATGGCGAAACCGATGAGTTCGGCCACCGAGCCGTAACCAACGTAGTGACGCCCAACGATTTTCAAGCGACGCTTTTGCAACTCTTCGGTCTCGATCACCGCCAATTGAGTTATGTGCTCGGCGGCCGCGAACAACAACTCACCGCCGGGCGCGAAGCACGTCTGGTGCGCGAAATCATCTGAGTGTGATAGTGCATCTGAGGGTTCTTTGAACGGCCAATCGGAGAACTTTTAATCGCGTTCACTGACTTCGCAACTGGCGTGTGTAGATTTCAGGTATGAAGCTTTGAAATCCGTCTTATTGTCTTCTGACCGTTGGATTTGGTCCGCGGAGCACGTGAAGCAGGCCGCAATTTAAGAGCAGATGGTTGCAGCTTTCGATGAGGCTGCATCCGACTACCGTCAGATCGCGTACTCAATCACGCGCGCCATCCCAGCTGCCATGTGATACAGATTGTGGCAGTGGAAGAACCAGCGGCCCGGGTTATCTGCAAAGAATTCGATATCGATCTTCTGCATCGGCCCGACGCCGAGCGTGTCCTTGAGCGGCGCATTGATACCAAGCGGCCCGCCGCCGACAAACCCCGTGTCAAAGCCACCATGCGTATTCTGCATCATTACGGAAACGTATTGGATTCCGAATACAACGCCTTGCTCCGCCCATTGCGAACGCCAACCACCCCAATCACCTGTGAGAGTATTTTCGCCCCAATCGTAGCCGTCAAACATGGAGGCGTCGGCGGGCTGCTTGACCGTCGGCGATGGGTACCGGTTCGGCTGATCGATTGTTACATCGCCAGCCAAGCCGACCGCTGGCAGAACGACAATGACCGCCAAGGCGGTCGTCAACCGCTGGAGAACGAGTGAACGCAACACCATGTTACTACGCAGAATCGGTCGCCGGCTAAAGAAGATTTTCCTTTATCAACTTTCGACGGTCGCCGAATGGCGCCGTTAGCGGTACGCTGACAGGTCGCAGGACAGCAATCTGGCGATGCCGGATTTCAACGACTTTACCGAATACCCAACCTCACACAGATTTGCTTCAGCAGCGACGCCTAAATCATTCCGCCAGCCTGCTTAGCTGTCATGGATAGCAGTTTCCCACGCCATCGAATCGCGGCGTACCGGCGCGAATCCTACAGCTTGCTGCGCCGGAAGGACGAAGTAAGTATAAAGTCTTCTCATTCGGCCTCGGCCGTCGCGCCGGTTTTCTGTACCGAGTTACTTTTCAGCGCGACGAATCGGAGCCGCATCGACCACCATGGCTACTGGGGGGCGGTCGAGGTTTGTCAACACGGCAGCTTGTTTCCGTTAGCCTGTGTTTGGGTGCCGCAGTTATCTGCGGTTGCGCCTATACGGGAAGCGTGCGCAATTATTTAAGGAACGGACTTAAAGTTGGTCCAAACTATCGTAAGCCAGTCGCTGCTGTCGAAACCGACTGGATTGATGGCGAGGACAAACGGATTCTCCACGACCAGCCGCGTTACAACGACTGGTGGGGAGTGTTCAACGATCCGCTGCTGAACGGACTCGTCAACAGTACCTACCAGCAAAACCTCACGTTGCAGGAAGCCGGTCTGCGTGTGTTGGAGTCTCGGATTGAACTGGGCATCGCCGTCGGCTCCGTGTTCCCGCAAAAGCAGGAAGTAGCGGGCGAGTATCGGCATCTGCAGCTTAGTAAGACGGCCGTGGAAAGCTTTCCTATTCTCGCGCTGAGGGATTCCGCGCACCTTCGACCGGTGGTCGACGAACTTCGATGCAGCCTGGGAATTAGACTTCTGGGGTAAGTTCCGCCGAAATATCGAATCGGCCGACGCCTCGATGCAGGCCACGGTCGAGCAGTATGACGATATTCTCGTGACGCTTCTGGCGGAGACGGCAGCGGCCTATGTGGAGCTGCGATCCGCTCAACAGCGACTGCAGCTAGTGCAGGCGAATGTTGAGTCACAGAAGGGCATCATGGGTATTGCCAAGTCGCGCTTCAATACTGGCCAAACGGATGATTTGGACTATTACCAGGCAAAGACCAATGTGGCGAATACCGAAGCGCTCGGTCCGCAATTAGAAGACCTCCAGCGCAACGCGCAAATCCGACTTTGCGTATTGATGGGCACACCGCCCCACGAGCTGACGCCTGAACTGGGCGAAGGGCCGATACCATCGGCTCCGCCAACTGTGGCGCTAGGCATTCCCGCCGATTTGCTGCGACGGCGTCCGGACGTCCGCAAAGCGGAGCGCGATGTGGCGGCCCAGAGCGCCCAAATCGGCGTGGCGGCGGCCGACTTGCTTCCACAATTGGCCATTAAAGGCTCGATTGGTTACAATGCCCGCAATTTCAGCGATTTGTTTCGTTCGAGCAGCCAGGCGGGCTTCATCGCGCCGGCCTTCTCGTGGGACGTGCTCAACTACGGACGCTTGAAGAATGGCGTGCTTTTGCAGGATGCTCGTTTCCAGCAGCGGGCAGTTAAATATCGCCAGACCGTGATTGAGGCGAACGCCGACGTCGAACGAGCGGTCGTGTCGTTTCTCAAAGGCCAACAGAAGGTCAAGAAGCTTGCTGAGGCAGTGGAAGCCAACAAAAAGGCTCTCAAGATCGTCACCGACCAATATGTGGCAGGACAGACGAACTATAACCAAATTTTTACGTTGGAGTCGTATCTCGTCCAAGAAGAAGATGCTCTCGCCGTGGCACAGGGGGATGTGGCCTTGAGCCTGATCTGCATCTACAAAGCGCTCGGCGGCGGATGGCAGATTCGTTGCGGATACGGGACCGAGGCGATCGTCGAACCGCAGATCAAGCAACCGCCGTCAACCGAGGCTCCGGTACTTTCGCCGGACGAGGAGCCCGGACCAATTTTCACACTTCCCGAACCTCAACCGCCGTCAAACGGCGGTCACAACAAAACCCAATGAAGAAGTTGATGTGGATAATGCTGTATGTTGGAGTATGCGCAATCGCGAACGCCGCTTACGGCAACCGGTGGTGTACTTTGATCGAGCCCGGTCAAAATTGGCCCCACTGTGTGAGTGCCACTTGCTGCGACGACTATTGCCCCAAACCGGCACCGTGCCCACGGTGCGTCCACTGCTTCGAGTGCCCGGATTACTGTCCCAAGTGCCTGCCGTGTCCGCGCTGTGTGCACGGTTTCACAGGCGATGATTATCGCCCGAAGCCTTTGCCAACGATCCATTGTCCGTGCATCAACTTAGATTGCATCTACGGCGGCCACGCGGCGTTACAAAGGCCGTAGCTGCATTCAAAAGCATTCAGCGCAATCCGGTGATCGCTAAATCTATTGTGCTTAGCTACTACTGTTGTCAGACGATGCAGCCGACCGCGGGCCGACTGTATCCGCTAATCGCCGGCCACCAAACCACATTATGACGTAGTAGAAAATGGGCGTGAGCATGATGCCGAATAGCGTGACGCCAAGCATTCCCGAGAAAACGGCCGTACCGAGCGTCGCACGCATCTCGGCTCCGGCACCAGTCGCAATCATCAGTGGCACGACGCCGAGGATGAAAGCAAACGAAGTCATCAGGATCGGCCGCAACCGCAATTGACACGCCTCGAGCGTTGCCTCGCGAAGCGGCCGGCCTTCGCTTTGCTGCTGCCGGGCGAACTCGACGATCAGAATGGCGTTTTTACTGGCTAGTCCCACCAGCACGATGAAACCGATCTGCGTGAAAATGTTGACGTCGAATTGACCTATTCGTACGCCCACGACGGAGCAAAGTAGGCACATTGGTACGACCAGAATCACAGCTAGGGGCAACGTCCAGCTTTCATACAGCGCGGCCAGCACTAAAAACACGAACAGCACCGCTAAGCCAAAGACGTAAATAGCCGTGTTGCCGGCCAATAGTTGCATGTACGTCAGGTCCGTCCACTGATAAGTCATCTCAGGCGGAAGATACTGGGTCGCAATTTTTTGCATGATTGTGATCGCCTGACCAGAGCTGGTGCCTGGCGACGTTTGACCGTAGATGGCCGCGGAGGGATACATGTTGTACCGAAGGATGTCGACCGGACCAGTGACCTCGCGAACGTTTAGCACGGTTCCGAGCGGGACCATCTCGCCAAGATTATTGCGAACCTTAAGCTGCTCGACATCTTGCACTCGGCGCGGAAATGAGAGTCGGCTTGCACGTTGACCTGCCACGAACGCCCGAATTCGTTGAAGTTATTCACATAGTAGGAACCGAAATAGACCTGCAAGGCGCTGAACACGTTGTTCACTGAAATTCCCATCGTTTCGCACTTAACGCGATCGATGTTCAGATAGAGCCACGGCGAGTCGGCGCTCAAGCCGCAGAAGAGTCCATTCAATTCGGAAGTCCGGTTGCCTTGCGCAACGATATCGTTGGCAACTTTTTCCAAGGCCGCCGTGCCTAGACTGACTCGGTCTTCGACGATCAACTTGAAACCGCCGGTCGTTCCCAGCCCGTCGACCGGCGGCGCCCCAAACACGGTGATCACAGCGTCGCGGATTTGGTTATGGGTTTCGGCCCTAAGGTGAGCAGCGATCGCGTTTGCGGACATTGCTGGTGAGTGCCGGGTATCAAACCCCTCCAGCATCACGTACATCGACCCGTAGTTGGGCGCATTGGCGTCGAGTAGAACTGACTGACCGGCGATGCCAACCGTGTGCGCGACGCCGGGAATCCTTTGGGCAATCCCTTCGACTTGATCCATCACTTTCTCGGTGCGATTCAGAGCGGCGGCGTCTGGCAATTGAACATTTACCAACAAGTAACCTTTGTCCTGTTCGGGCACAAATCCGGTGGGCGTCGTCACAAATTCGTGATACGTAATGTAAAGTAGGCCCGCGTACACCAGCAGTACGACTACGCTGATCCGAAGCAAGCTGCCGACGACCGACGTGTAGATGCTTGTCCCGATGCGAAACGAACGGTTGAAGAGCCAAAAGAACCAGCCGAGCGCCATATCCAGCAGCCAAGTTAACGGGTCACGACGTGCTCCACGTGGCTTGAGCAGTAACGCCGCTAATGCCGGGCTGAGAGTGAGCGAATTGAATGCCGAGATGGCCGTCGATACGGCGATGGTGATCGCGAATTGACGGAAGAACTGACCGGTAATACCAGCGATGAACGCGCACGGTATGAACACCGCGGCCAGAACCAGTGCTACGGCTACTACGGGACCTGAGACTTCTTCCATTGCCCGCTGGGCGGCCTCTCGCGGCGCGAGCCCTTGATCAAGCCAGCGCTCGACGTTCTCCACGACGACGATGGCGTCGTCGACGACAATACCGATCGCCAACACGAGTCCGAATAGAGAAAGGTTATTCAGGCTAAAACCGACGGCCGACATGACGGCGAACGTACCGATCACGGCCACCGGAACGGCCACAAGCGGAATGAGCGCCGCCCGCCAATTTTGTAGGAACACCAGCATCACGATCGCCACTAAGATCAGCGCGTCGCGGAACGCCTTGAATACCTCGATGATCGACTCGTGAATGAACGGCGTGGTGTCGTAGACAATTCGGTATTCGAGCCCCTGAGGGAATCGCTGCTTGAGTTCTTCCATTTTCGCGTAAACACTTTTTGCCGTTTTGATGGCGTTTGAGCCCGGCAATTGAAAAATGGAAAGTGCCACCGACGGCTTGCCGTCGAGAGTGCACGATTGACTGTATGCCTGCGCACCTAGCTCGATGCGGGCGACATCGCGCAGTCGGACGACGCTGGCCGATTGATCCCCGCTCTCCTGCCGGACCTTCACGATCATGTCGCCGAATTGCTCGGGCGTGACGAGTCGGCCGAGCGTGCTAATTGTCAGTTGGAATTGCTGGCCCGGGGGCGCTGGCTGCTGGCCGATTTGTCCCGCGGCCACCTGGATGTTCTGGTCTTCGATCGCATTGACGACGTCGCTGGCAGTCAAGTTAAGCGATGCCAACTTAATCGGATTGAGCCAAGCGCGCATGCTGTAATCGCGTTGACCCATGTAGGTGACATCCCCTACATCGGGAAGTCGCGCCAGCTCGTCGCGAATTTGAATCGTGGCATAGTTGCTGAGATATAGATTGCTATAGAGCGGCTTGCCGGTCTTACGATCGACTTCAGAAACCAGGTTGACGATCATCAGCGTGCTGGGGGATTTCTTCTTCACCGACACGCCCTGTTTTTGAACCAGTGGCGGAATCATCGGCAGAGCCAGCGAAACCCGGTTTTGAACCAGCACCTGCGCCATTTTCAAGTCGGTGCCAAGCCTGAAGGTGATCGTCAGATTGTACGTGCCGTCGTTCATGCTCTCGGACGACATATACAGCATGTCTTCGACGCCGTTAACTTGCTGTTCAATTGGTGCGGCGACCGCGTCGCGCACGATTTCCGCGTTCGCTCCGGAATATAGCGCAGTAACGACAACGGTGGGAGGAGTGATGTCCGGGTACTGCGCGACCGGCAGTGTGAACACGGCGACGGCTCCGGCCAATGTAATCACGATGGACAGCACGGAGGCAAAGATCGGTCTGTCGATACAGAATCGCGAGATCATGGCTCCGTCCTACTCTCAGTCACCATTTGCGCAGTAGTGTCGCGTCGAACTCTCGCTACCATCACTCCGGCGAGAATTCCTAGTCCCACGCCGAGAATCATCGACCAATGCCAACCGAATTGAGTGGTTTTCCAAAGGCAGATCCCGAGTATCAGGCCCAGAACAACGCTCAAAGTAAGCGTTCCCAGCACGCGTAGCCAGCGAGCTGCGCGCTCGGACATCGCTGCCAGAGAACGGATGATGTAATAGAATACCGGCGTCAGAACGATACCGAAAATGGTCACGCCGAGCATGCCGAAGAACACGGCAACTCCCAATGATCGGCGCATTTCCGCTCCGGCCCCGCCTTCGAGGATTAATGGCACCACGCCGAGGATAAAAGCGCACGAGGTCATAATGATCGGCCGCAAGCGCATGTGGCAGGCTTCGAGCGTCGCGTCCCAGAGCGACGTGCCATTGCGTCGCAGCTGCTCGGCGAACTCGACAATTAGGATCGCATTCTTGCTCGCGAGTCCCACCAGCACGATGAAGCCAATCTGCGTGAATATACCCACGTTCATGTACGGTACGATCGACACGCCCGCCACCGAGAACAAGAGCCCCAACGGCACGACGAGAATAATAGACAGCGGAAGCGACCAGCTCTCGTACAGTGCAGACAGCACCAGAAACACGAATACAACACCCAGGCGCGAAGACGTAGACGGCCGTGTCGCCTGCTTTGATCTGCAAGTAATCGAGTCCCGTCCATTCCGAACTCATGGCCGTTGGCCCGAGGTTGGCGACGATCTTGTCCATGATGTCAATCGCTTCCCCCGAGCTGACGCCCAACTGCGTTCGGCCCGTCACGTCGGCGGCCCGATACAAGTTGTATCGCGTAATAACAGCCGGACCGGTCGAATACCGCGCCGTTACAATCGAACTGAGGGGAACCATTTGCCCTTCGGCGTTGCGGACCTGCAAGCGGCCGATGTCCGCCTTGCGGCAGCGAAACTGCTTGTCCGCTTGCACGGTCACTTGCCAGGTACGGCCGAAGTCATTGAAAAAATTGACAAACATCGAACCCAGATAGACCTGCAGGGCTTGTGACACATCGGTGAGCGACACATCCATCGTCCGCGCCTTGGTCCGGTCGATATCCAAAAAAAGCTGCGGCGCGTGCGCGCGAAAAAGGGTCGTCACACCGGCAAGTTTCGGATTGGCACTGGCAAGCCGGACAATTTCGTTGGATTGCTTTTGGAGTGCATCCAGACCACGGTTGCTGCGGTCCTCGACGACCAGGTCGAAGCCACCGGTGGCTCCCAGACCGTTGACCGGCGGAGGGGGGAAAACGCTAACCTTCGCATCGCGAATCTGCTGCGGGTACTTCTCTCGTAAATGCAAGAACATCACGAGCCCGTTTAGGTCGAAGCTTTTCCGATCTTCAAACGGTTCGAGGATGATGAACATCGACCCGTAGTTTGAACTGCTCGCATTCATCAGCACTGACAAGCCCGAAACGCAAAGAGTGTGGGCGACGCCCGGTGTCTTGGCGGCGATCTCGGCCGCCTGCTTCATCACGTCTTCGGTTCGCTGCACCGAGGCCGAGTCGGGAAGTTGGACATTTACGAGTAGCCACCCTTTGTCCTGCAGCGGGATGAATCCCTGCGGTGCGTTGGCAAAGCTCCAATACGTCAGGTACAGCAGGCCGCCGTACGCCACAACCACGATCGCGCTGAATCTCAGCATTCTCCCTACCGCGCGCATGTAGAGGTTTGTACCTGCCGTGAAGCCTCGATCGAACAGTCGGAAGAACCAACCGAGCGTTTTGTCCAGGAGCCACGTCAAGGGGTCTCGACTACCACCTTGAGGCTTAAGCAAAATTGCCGCCAGAGCCGGGCTGAGCGTGAGCGAGTTGAGCGCGGAGAGGACCATCGAAACAGAGATCGTCACGGCGAACTGGCGAAAGAACTCGCCGGTGATTCCGGTGATGAATACGCATGGCACAAACACAGCGGAGAGCACAAGCGCCACAGCAATCACCGGCCCGGTGACCTCGTCCATCGCCAGTTTGGCAGCTACTTTGGGTGGGTGTCCGTCCTGGATCAACCGCGCGACATTCTCCACTACGACGATGGCGTCGTCGACGACAATGCCGATTGCCAACACTAAACCAAATAACGACAGGGTGTTTAGGCTGAAGCCGATGGCCGCCATCGCAGCAAACGTGCCAACAATTGCGACTGGCACAGCCACGAGCGGAATCAATGCCGCCCGCCAGTTTTGCAGAAAGAGCAAGACGACTAGCGCGACGAGAATGATCGCGTCGCGCAGGCCGCCGAAGACTTGCCGAATCGATTCGGCAACGAACGGCGTGGTGTCGAAAACAATGCGGTACTCCAGGCCATTGGGAAATCGCTGTTGCAGCTCCTGCATCTTGGCGCGGATAAGTTTCCCGGTTGCCAGTGCGTTCGCGCCAGGTAACTGATAGATGCCTAAGCCCACGGACGGCCTGCCATCGAGAACGCAACTCTGGGAATAACTTAGTGCAGCCAGTTCAACGCGGGCAATGTCACGAAGATAGACAACTCTCGGCGCACTCTGCCCCTGTGCGTCGACCGCTGTTTTGATCACAATGTCGTCGAACTCTTGCGGCGTCTTTAATCGCCCAAGTGCAGAGTTCGTCAATTGCAACACGACAGCATTTCCGGCCGGCGGCTGGCCTACTTGCCCTGACACGACCTGAACGTTTTGTTGCTGGATCACGTTGATCACGTCTCCGACCGCGATTCCCCGTGAGGCCATCTTATCGGGGTCCAGCCACACGCGCATGCTGTAGTCCCGTTCGCCCAGAAATACGATGTCGCCGACGCCGTCTAAGCGCGACAGCTCATCCTTAAGATGAATGGTCGCGTAATTGCTCATATAAACGTCGTCGTATTGGCCGTCAGGCGAAATCAGGTTGATCGCCAATAGCATGTTGACGGATTTCTTTTTAACGCTGACACCCTGCTGCTGAACCACTTCCGGCAATTGGGGCATGGCGAGCGACACTCGGTTCTGCACCAGCACCATCGCTTCGTCCAAGTCGGTGCCTAAGTCAAACGTGATGATAAGTTGGTAGGATCCGTCGTTGCTCGATTGCGACTCCATGTAGAGCATATTCTCGACACCGTTGACCTGCTGCTCGATCGGAGCAGCCACCGTGTCGGCGACAACTTGCGCATCGGCGCCCGGATATTGACACACTACTTGCACTGTCGGGGGTGTAATCTCCGGGTACTGGGCGATGGGCAGCGTAAATACGGCAATGCCACCAGCCAATGTGATGATGATCGATATGACCGAGGCGAAGATCGGGCGGTCGATAAAAAATCGTGAAATCACCGCGCTTGGGCCTCTTGGGAACGTCAGTCGCTGGCCGCATTGGCGGCATTGGTCTTTGCGGGGGAGTTGTCCTTCGGCGCAAGCGTGTCCGGCTCGGTCATCGAAACTGTTTCGCTTTGCACTTTCATCCCTGGTCGCACAAGCTGCAGTCCGCTGACCACCACTCGGTCGTCCGGCTGCAAACCTTCTTTAACGACTTGCAGCCCATTTCCTTGGAGCTGCCCAAGCGTGACATGGCGATACTGCACCGTGTTGTTCTTTTCGACGACGTAAAGAAACTTCTGTCCCTGATCGGTACCGACTGCCCGTTCGGCGACGAGAAGGGACGGCGTGGGTAAATCAAGCGGCAAATGAATTCGCACGAACATGCCAGGCATCAACATTCGCAGCCTGTGTGCGTTGGGTGGGTTGGCAAACTCAGCTCTGACACTCAGCGTGCCAGTCGATGGATCAACGGTGTTGTTGGCAAAATTCAAGATGCCCGAATGTGGGAAGCCAACTTCGTCCTGCAGTTCCATCCCCACGGTTACCTTGCGCGACGCGAGCGGCGGTAGTTTCCCGGAGTACAAGTTGCGCAGGGCCGTAAGCATTGTCTGCTCGTCGATGTTGAAGTACACGTACATCGGATCTTGTGAGACGACTGTTGTCAGCGTCGTGACATTCTCTGTGACGAGATTGCCGATGGTCACCTCGTAGCGACCAACTCGACCGGCAATCGGGGACGTGATCTGACAGAAGTCGAGATTCAGCTTGTAGACCTCCATGCTCGATCTTGCGGCCACAACGTCCGCAGCGGCGGAGTTTTCCGCGGCCTGATGCTGATCAAGAGCCTTGAGGCTGATGGCCTGAGGGTTGAGCTCGTACAGTGACTTGGCACGTGCGTTCTCGGCTTTGGCCAGGGCAAGTTTCGCTTCGGCGGCTTCCAACTGTCCTTTTGCCGCGTCGTATTCGGCTTGATACGTGCGCGGATCGATTTCGCACAACACGTTGCCTACTTTGACTTCGCTTCCCTCCTTAAAAGGCGTTTTCAATAAATATCCTGTGACCCGGGGCTTGATTTCGACCGAATCAACGGCTTCGGTTCGTCCGGTGAACTCGGCATATTCGACTGCGTCGCGCTCAATTGGCCGACTTATCGAGACCACAACAGTTTGCGATCCCTTGTCGAAGGTCTCCGAGCGGTGGCATCCTGTTACGGACGTTACCAACGCGACCGTCAACAGCAAGGTACGTTGGTTACTCGCCATAGAATGGTCAGAAAGCAAATCTGCGGACAGCGATGTGAGCGAATCGATTGCGCTCGGCAATCCAAAGTAACGAGGTCCTGCCGAGCGAGAACACGTAGCTTGTGGAATAGAGGACGTTTGCGTCAAGGCCAAGGTTCCACGCATATCCGTCACTTTGATTTGGAAGCGCGTTCTTCAACGGGACAGTTTGACATATACAGGCGATCGTGTCTGCGTCGAAGTGCGTCGCAACATTCCACATTCGCAATTGCTCAGTCGTGTTGTTGCGAAGCTCAGGCAGATATCTTGGGCAAGGTAGAACCCAACCTCAAATGTCACAACGACCAAATCGATCCGCTTTCGCGCGATCCAGTCGATGGCCTGAGCGAATCGCACTGGCTCACGCGACGGCCAGGTCTTACTGTGGTTAAGCGACCGTTCGGTCTTTATTCAGTTTTTGAATTCGCGATATCCGAACCATCATCATCGCCGGGCAGCAGCCATGTCGCCAATATCGCGAATACGCCGCTGGTAGTGATCGGCGACTCAAATACCTTGCCCATCGAATCGGGCAGCGGTTTGAGCACGTCGGGCACCAGCGCCACGCCCAGGCCGCATCCCAACGACAGCGCGACAACGAAAATCTCTTTGCGACGAAATGGCTGAGACGCCAGGATGCGAATCCCGGCAACGGCGATCGATCCGAACAAGACCAATGTCGCGCCACCCAGAACCGGCCTGGGAATCAATTGCAATGCGCTACCCAACGCCGGAAACAGTCCAAGCGTGACCAGGATGACAGCGATATAACCAGCTAGGTGGCGGCTGGCGATGCCGGTCACTTGGATCACACCGTTATTCTGCGAAAAAGTCGTGTTCGGAAAGGTGTTCAGCAACGCGGCTAAGGCAGAGTTGACCCCGTCACCCATCACGCCCCCTTTAATCCTTGTCAGATAGACGTCGCCTTCGACCGGCTCGCCGGAGATCACCGAGTTTGCCGTCAAATCGCCCATCGTCTCAATGGTTGTGATCAGATACACCAGCGCGATCGGCACGAAGTACACCCAGTCGAAATCGAGTCCGTATTTCAACGGTTGCGGCACGGCAATCCAGGCATTACCGCCAAGCCGTGTGAAGTCCACCATCCCCAGCCACCAACTTACCGCGAAGCCGACAATCACGCCTGTCATCACCGCTGTGACTCGCAGCCAAAAATTCTCAAGAACGCTCTGCCAGACAATTACCGCCACGACCAGGAAGCCCACCGCCAGATTGGTCAGGCCCTTTGTTCCCAGCGACTCACCTCCGCCAATCAGGTCCGTGAATGAAACCTTTATTAGCGACAGGCCAATCACCGTAATCACACTACCGGTCACCGCCGGCGTAATGATCCGCTTCAACGACGTGATGAATTGGCTGATGCTGATCTCCACGAGACAACCAGCGAGGCATAGTCCGAAGACAAGTGCGAGAATCTGTTCCGACGTGTGACCCGTTGTCTTATAGGCAGTGCCCGCGGCGATGATGGGTCCCACAAACGAAAAACTCGTTCCTTGCAAACTTAGTAGCCCAGATCCAACTGGCCCAATTTTGTGCGATTGTATAAACGTTCCCACCCCGGAGACGATCAGCGCCATGCTTACCAGATGCGGAATTTCCTTACTTAATCCAAGCGCTTGGCCGATCACCAGAGTTGGCATGACGATCGCCACAACACTCGCCAACACGTGCTGGATCGCGCCCACCAGGCTAGTGGCGAAGTCGGGCCGATCCTCTAGCCCGAAAACGAGCCCGCTGGCGTCCTTTAGCGATGGAGTTCGTCGCGACATGGATCTTGGCTGTTCCTTTTTCGTTGTGCGTAGTTTCTGTCTCTCACGACATTCCGATGCCGCCGCGCGCGTCGTTCGAGTTCCTTCAGCACGACGCCTCCCAGCCGACGTGCTCAGCGGCCATGCGTGATGACCTAGTAGAACCTATCTGCGCCCGGATCGTCGTCGATCGTTTCGGCGTCGTGGTGAAACCGGACTGGACGCGGGCGATGGATCCCTGCCGAGGATAATGCGGGCGATTCGTCGGTGAGGTAGATCCGGTTACGAAAACGGACCTGAAAATCAATCTCATGCCCATCGGCCACCGGAGTGCGATCGACTGCATCGACAGTCATGTGCTCTACCCCGATTCAGAAGTGTTAACCTGGTGCGAACCAGCATTCTACCAGATCGAATACAGGTTCAGAGCCGGCAGACCACAAGTGGCTTTGCGGCGGGGTGGCCGTCGACGAGTCGCTCGATGTGTTCGAGCGTTCGGAAAAGCCCATGCCAATCGAGATTCTCGAACAAGTGGTGAAAAAAAACGATTAGCAACGACTCGATTCCAGATCCGACCGGATGCGAGTTCGAGCGCGGCAAGGTATTCGGCAAAAGTCGACTTGGGCTACACCGCGTGCGTCACACCGAAGCGTTTCAGATTGCGGCCGCTGCTGCCAACGGCGCTTAACCCCCAAAGATCGAGAGAGATCGAGCGTTTAACCCATTCATACCAACGCAAAAATGCCGGAGACCGGAGAGTTTCATCCGGCCTCCGGCATAAACTTCAAAATCACGGCATGAATCGCCATCACAAAAGGTTGACCACGCGGTCACCCAGGCCCTTTTCGCCGAGCACGACGCTGAGCTTGCCGCTCGTGGCGACCTTTTCCAGTACTTCCAGCTCGCGGAGCCGCATCAGCGTCGGGTTGTCGGCCAGGACCTTGGCTGTATTGGCCTGGCTGCGCATCGCGGCCGTTTCCTCGCGGCGCACGATCAAGTTGGCTTCGGCCGCCTTCTTGGCTTCCGTGGCCTTATTCATGAGGTTCCTTCATTTCGCCCGGCAGGATGATGTCGCGCACTTCCACCGAAACGATTTCCAGACCCAACTCGCCCGCGCGGCGGCGGACCGATTCCTCGAACGCATTCGTCACGGCGTCCTTCTCCGTAAGGAACGTGTCGAGATCGCGCGTGCCGACTACTCACGCAGAGCCAGCTGCGCCTCGCAGTACAGCGACTGCGTCGCGCCATCCGAAACCGTCACAGCCTGCCGCGCATCCACGATGCGGTACGTCACCACAGCGTTCATGCGCAGCGAGACCTTGTCGGCGGTCATGATCTCCTGGCCGGCGATGTCAATCGTCTGCTCACGGAGGTCGACTTCGACCACCCTCGACGCAGCGACGTTGCGCCAGAAGGCGTAATCACCCGGCCGCAGTGTCTCGATGAAGTCGCCGTCCTGGAACGACACACCAACGTGGTTCCGCTCAACCGTGCAGATGTCCAGCCAGTGCGCGACGTGCTGCGAACGGACGATCGGCTTGAAGTCGCTGTGCTGGAAGAGGATCTTCCGTGCGTCGACGATCTCCACGCGCACATCCTTAACACCGGTCCAGTACTCATATAGTCCCGGCGGCAGGATGTGGCTGAACCGGCCATCGATCCACACGAGCGCTCGCTGGTAGTCCTTCAGGTCGACAACCTCAGCGCGGCCGGCAAAAGCACCGCTCTTGACGATCACGTCGAGCTTGTCGTGCATGAGCCAAGGCGCGCGCTGCGATACAACTTCGACGCGCACCTTCCATAGCGGGTCAAACAACCAGTGGCGACCGGCCGAGTGCAAACGCTTGAACTCGCCGTCGTGGAAGTACAGACCAACCTCGTAGCTGCGGATCTTAACTCGCTTGAACAAGATCATGATTGTACCTCCTTTCTGTCGAATGCTTGATTCGTAAATGTTTGATGGGTACAGGAAGTTGAAGACGTATGAATTTCGAATGTGGTTCGCGGAGTTTCAAAAAAACACCTTCGGCGGCGGAATCAATCGTCAGTCACACGTTCCGACGCGGAGTGCTGTTTGAGCAATCGCTATCGCAGCGTCGTAGGAGCACTTCGGTGCGACGCCCGCCGCAAGCATCGCTCGCGCCGCGGCAAGGCACTTTCATGATCGTCAAACGCTGCGTGCGCGAACGCGGTATCCACGCACTGCATAGCCTCTGTTCGTGCTGCCGGCGTCGCCGCTCGCGAAACGCCAATGACAGCGCGCGGCCGACCAAACAATCGATCCGCCACCCTCGGGCTTACTCTAACGCTCTTAGCGTTTGCAGGCTTACGGCCTGCTGGTCGGTACGGGAGTCGAACCCGCGACAGCCAGATTATCGGTCTGGTGCTCTACCCACTGAGCTAACCGGGGTGGTGGATTCAACATCGCCTTCGCTAGATTCCATGTTCGGAACACGCGGCACCGACCGTGAATACTGTGTGCTGCGCGCCGCTGGCCCAGCGACGTCAAAAACCTTGCTTGTCAAAGACGCTGACAGGAATCGAACCTGCTTCTTACTGCTTTGCAGGCAGCAGCCTAACCGTCTGGCTCCAGCGTCACGTAAGTGTTCTCGCCAGGAATCGGACCTGGTCCTCGACCTTCGCGAGGTCGCGTGCGAATCCGGCACACCCCGAAGACAATAATTCATCAAAGCACCTCGCCGAGGAATCGAACCCCGTCTTGCAGATTCGAAGTCTGCCGTGCTCGTCCATCACACTCGCAAGGCAAAATGGTCGAGAGTCGAGGGTCAAGAGCCGAGCGCCAGACACAGATCAGCGCACTTTGGTTCCTGCTCTCGACTCTCGACCATCAGCTCTTGACTATTCAGCAGCCCGACCAGGACTTGAACCTGGAATACCTCGTTAGAAGCGAAGCATGATTATCCGTTTCACCATCGGGCTACACGTTTTTTCGAGTACAGCGGAAGGCATGGGATTCGAACCCACACGGCACATTGCTGCGCAGCACGGTTTAGCAAACCGGCCCGGCCAACCGTATCCGGCTACCTTCCGTAACGGTGGACCCACCGGGAATTGAACCCGTCGTATTTCCAGCAAGACAGGGCCAGCCTGCCGAACTGGCGTCGTCCCATTGGACCATGAGCCCATGTTGTTCAGTGGACCTGATGGGAATTGAACCCGGGCACCGCCCGCAGGGTGGTCCACCGACCTTGCAGGGGTCGGTCGCCCCCATGGAACATGCCCCGGCCCGTGATTGAGGATGCTGGGGTAGGGGACCAAGGCAACGAATTGAATGCCTTTCCCCGTCCACCGATCCGGCGGCCAATAGATATTGATCACCACACCGACCATGTGTGAGACAGGCACAGCAAATGGTGAATGGCCGGGGGTGCCTGTTTTCCAGAATTCTTCGTAGTTTGCCGCCGCTTTGTTCTTAGGTCCGAATTCAAGAAGCTAATTTTCGACGGGTAGTCGGTGTTTTGTTTGAAGACATGAGTTTAGACGCGCAGTTGCCCGAGGATTTCAGGCCATTTGGACTTCCTTCGACGCGCTCGGCAAACGAACCTATTTCGACATGCAGGCCGCCGGCTCTCGGCCTCGGACGCGACCCACGCACAGCCGTCAGCGCTATTTTCTGACGGACTTGTTACAATCATGCAGACTGGTCAAGGCATCGAAAGTCGCATTTATGGCCGACGTCATGCAGATCTTGTCCCATATCGAGCTCGGTGATCCGGCGGCTGCAGAGAATCTTCTGCCGCAGGCCTGCGACGAACTGCGTAAAGTCGCACCGAATCAACTTGCTTACGAAAAGCCCGACAAAGGTTTCGACGCCAAGGCCCCATGAGTCGTTTCTAAAGTCAGTTCAAGAGTATATCAGCCAACAACAGGTCGCGCGGCACATAAAAAAATCCGCGACGCACCCCAATCGCCCAGCCAAGGAACAAAGCCATGAAGCAGGTGAGAATCCTTGCCGTTCTGCCGCTGACTTCGTGCGCGGTTCCATTTCATGCCGCTTGGTTGGTCGTCCTGGGGGCATTTCTTTTGGCGGCCGCGACGCAACCGCAGGCGCACGCCATCACGATCGACATGGTCTACAGCAACGAGGGAGATCCGGTGCCGCACGATGAGAATCCCACGTGGGACCCCGACGGCACGATCCTCAAGGCACATTTTCAGGCCGCCAAAGAAATCTGGGAATCACTATTGCCGGGCCCCGGCTCGTACGAGTTCGACTTTCAATGGGACAATGACATTGGTGCAACCACCTTGGGCCTGACGACCAATCTGGGACCATTGGACGTCTTCATCGAGATCAACCCCAACCAGAACTGGTTCGCTGATCCCACGCCCGGTGCGAGCGAAGAGTTCTCGCCGATTTCTCAGAAGTTTTATGGTGAGCTTGCCGCGAGCGACAGGGTGGATAACTTTCCGGCGCTGCGCCGCCAAACACACTGGAGACGAGGGCTGTACGCACCGGGAACGCCGGCCCGATGGGCGCTGGCGGATTTGACGCTCAAAACGGCTTCGACTTGTTGAGCACGATTGTCCACGAAATAGGCCACGTCCTTGGAGTCAACGTGGAACCGGGCGACTTCAACATCGATCCCCAGCATATCGGCGGGGTGCAAGACGTATTGGTGTTGGAAAACAACGGCCATTTGGGCGGTAATGCTACAACACCGGGGTTTCTCATGTGTGATAGCTGCGGAACAATCGGCGTTCGCCGGCTTCCAACGGCGACGGATGTGCTCGTCATTGCCGAGGATCAGGGCCTGTCTGCCGTGCACCTCGACCGCGTGGCCAGCATCTATAGCGGATCGTGGAGCAGCGCAAATGGGTGGATTGGCGGCGCCGTACCGGACATAACGCAAGACGTCGACATCCGCCACGGCGGAACGATCGAACTAGACGCCGACGCCCAGGCTAAGAACCTGCTCGTCGACAGCAGCAACAGCCTCGCGGTCCAGGGCTTTCACTTTACCAGCAACGGCACGCTCACCTTTAACGGTACCAGCGCCACGGTCTCCGTTGCTTCCGGTGGAACGATAGCGGCCAATAGCATGATCGGCGACCCGGGCTCGCTCGTCACAACAGCCGGATCGACGGTCCGGTTCAACCAACTGACAGGCAATACTTCCACGACAGCGAGCTTCAATGGCAGCCTTGCGATCGGCTACAACTCGGGCTCGGCAGGTTCTGTCACCTACGATCCTTCCCTTAATGCGCCTACGCCGATCTCCACTTGGGACATCGCCGAGAACCTGACGGTCGGGGATGAAAATAACGCTACGCTCGTAGTTAATGGCACCACGTGGAATGTTACGGGAAACGTAACCGTCGGCGGCGGACCGGGCACGCTCAGAATCCAAGGCACGCCTTCGGCGAACGGAATCATGAATGTTGGCGGCAGCGTGGAAGTCCACGGCGGCGACGGCGGATTCAGCGAAATACGAGTCAATGCATCAGCACAATTGAACGCAACTGGCCACATCATCGCTGGCCAGCGCGGCATCGTGACATTCAAGGACATCCTGGCTCCCAATAATACGTATGACATTCAGGGTGGCGCGACATCGGTTTCCGGAGGGCCCACCCCGGCCGCCTACTTCTTTGCTTACGCTACGGGCGGCACGCTTGTGTTCGAAGGCAGTGCCGTAGTGGGCAGCTCCACGATCAATGTCGACGGCGGTGTGGGCTCTGATGCTCCGAACGGAGTAGTAACTTTCCAAAACAGCAGCCATGCCGTTGGCACGATGTTTCACACTAAAGGCGGCCGACGCGGACCCTATTCGCCTTACCTCTGTTGTCTTGAGGATGCCGGAAATGGCGGACAAGTCCTCTTCGAGGGCGGCTCCAATGCGGGCAACGCTACATTTATCAACGATGGCGTGACCGACTTCCGCTACGGAACGGGTGGCAACACCGTTTTCGCCGACACTTCTTCTGCCCACACCGCCACCATCGAGAATCACGGAGCTACCTACAACCAAGGCGGAGGAGGCGCGACGTACTTTCGCGATAGTTCCGCTGCCTTCTTTGCAAACATCACGAACTACGCCGATGCAACATTCGTGTATTTCCCAATGAGTGGCCAGACCGTCTTCTCCGATTCGTCGAACGCCGGCCACGCGATGATCGAAAACCAAAGTGGTCCCGATCCATTCAATGCACCGGGCCGGACCGAATTTCGCAACAGCTCCAGCGCCGCCAACGCTACTATCCAGAATCGTGGAAACCCAACATTTGGCGGCGGCGCCGGCGGCGGCACCGAGTTCTACGACACGGCCACTGCCGCCGACGCCATTATCAATCTTTATGAAGGTTACGACAAATCGGGACGCACGGACTTCTATAATCAATCCACCGCCGCAAACTCCCAGATCACGATCGTAAATACGGATCCACCCGGCGGTTCATCCAACGGCGGTGGCGGCCATCTCATTTTCCACGACGACTCGACGGCGGATCACGCCCAGATCACGCTGAATGCGCAGGCCTGCTGCAATGGCGTTCAGTTCAAGGACCACGCTACGGCGGCAAATGCCACGATCATTCAGAGTGACGGATCGGGACGAATCACGTTTTCGGAGAATGCTACCGCCGGTAACGCCACCCTTTCTAGCGAAGGGGATAATGAAATTACCTTCTTCAACGAGTCGACGGCCGCAAATGCGACGATCGCTATGGCCTACAAAGCCAAGCTACTGTTCACGCAAAACGCCTCGGCAGGCCAGTCGCAAATCGAAATTTCGGGCGCTGTTCGCACCGGCACTTTCAATCTTAGCGGCATCAAATTCAATGTGAATTCGACGGCTGCAGACTCAACGATCACCGCCAATGGCGGGTCGGCTGCGGCGCGCTCGGCGCTCGAGTTTCGTTCGTCAACGGCGCGCACGCCGGCAATGCGACGATCACTGCCGAGAGTGGAATCAACGGCGGTGCAGGCGCGATTGTGAACTTCGACAGCGGGGCCACCGGCGACACCGCCCGGCTGATTGCGGACGCCGGCGCGACCGTCGATTTCGGCCTCCAGCGCAGCTACGGCGGCACGCAGGTCGGCTCGATCGAAGGCGCTGGAACGTTCGTGCTCAATGGCTCGTTGCTCACGTCTGGTAATCGCAACTTGAACACCGTTGTTTCCGGCCAGATCACCAACGGGAACCTCCCCGGCGGAGCGCTGACAAAGGTCGGGACCGGCCAGCTCACGCTCGCCGGCGTCAATACTTACAGTGGGATGACCACGGTCAGTGCCGGCACACTCAGCGTGACGGGCTCGATCGCAGGCGGCGCAGTGGTGGGCAGTGGCGGCACACTCAACGGGACCGGTTCCATTGGCGGCACGGTCACCGTCAACACGAGCGGCGTGTTTGCACCCGGTACCTCCCCCGGCGTGATCACGCTCGGCGGCCTCACGATGATGCCCGGCGGCACGCTCAATTTCGAGATCGGCGACCCGGCCCGCGACCACATTGTCCTCACCAACAATGGCAATGTTTCCCTGGCCGGCATTCTCAATGTCTCGCTTCTCGGCGGTTTTGAGCCCACTCTCGGTCAAGTGTTTTCTGTGTTCGAAGGAAGTGTCGGTTCCATTACCGGCGGCTTCGACTCGATCCTCGTGCCAACCTTTGATGGCCGAACATTCGGCCTGATGCAAAACTCGGGATCGCTACTGCTGCAAGTGGTGCCGGCCGGCAGCGGCGCTTTGGCGGTTGTGCCGGAGCCGGATGGATGGTTGCTAATCGTGGCGGGTGCTTCCCTGCTGCTCGCAATCGTTCGCGGTGGCAAGTGCATTCGCACGCCCTCCATCTTTGTCGTCGCTTCGGCGCTAATTGTGATCGAAGTCACCCCGAACGCAATCCTTGCCACCACGGTCACCGTCAATGGAACCACGGGCACGCCAGGCACATTAGGTACCAGTGGTAATCCGTCGGGCACAGATGGTGGCAACGGCGGCAACGGAAGTGATGCTACGGCAACCGCGGCCGCGCCGGCCGACACCAGCAATACGGCAACCGCAACAGGCGGCGGTGGCGGACAGGGTGGAAACGGTGGAAACGGAACGACGGGTTCCGGGGGAGCCGGCGGCAATGCGGGACTTGCCGCCAATGCGGCCGCCAACGCGACCACGACCGCCGCGGGGAGCTTCACATCTGCCAACGCGACCGCGAACGGCGGTGGTGGTGGCAACGGTGGAGGGGGCGGCAGCGCACCGCAACCGGGCGGAGTTTCCGGCAACGGCGGATTCTCCACGGCGGGCGGCACCGCCACCGCCAGCGCATCGGTCACCAATAGTCAGGTGAACGGCAGCGTAAACGTGCAAGCGAAAGCCGTCGGTGGCAAAGGCGGAACCGGCGGAAGCGGGGCCCTAGGCAGAGACGGTAGCGATGGCGGCAGCGCATCGCTGGGTACCGTTTCGGGCACGGCGAACGGGGGTAACATCGGTATGTTTGCGACCCTTCAGGGGGGAGTCGGAGGCGCTGGAAGCTCCTTGCACGGCAATGGCGGAAATGGCGCGAATGCCTCCTTGACCGATTCCATGTCCGCCTCGACTACCGGCAATATCACGCTGACTCAGGACGTCCTTGGCGGGCAGGGTGGCACCACAGTTGATGGCGCCGCGGGCACTCCTGGTACCGCCGCGTCGAGCCTAACGCTTAACAATGCGGTGGCGGCTGCATTAACCGGTTTCTCAATTGCCAAGGGGGGCCAGGGTGGCGCTGGTAGTAATGCAAACGGCACCAATGGCGCAACCGCCGCAAGCGATATCTCTTTCACAGGCAAAGGGAACGTAACCGTTTCCGCCACCGCCACCGGCGGCGCAGGCGGAGGTGGCATGGGAAGCGGAAAGGTGGGTGGCGATGGCGGAGCGGCAACAGCCATGTCAAGCGGTACTTCCACGATGGGCGGCACCGTAAATGTCACCGCCAACAACTTCGGTGGTAACGGCGGGAGCGGAGCTTCAGGCGGCAACGGCAGCGATGCTTTTCTTGTAAACGCGGTCACAGGATCGACCACCGGTTTTTTGCTTCTGACGCAGAACGCCACGGGCGGATCCGCAGGCAGCGGCTCCTCCGGCGCGGCGGGTATACCTGGCGACGCCATCTCCTCGCTCGTCTTCAATCAGAGCGGACCAAGTGGTTTAACTGTAAACGCGACCGCTTTGGGCGGCTCAAACAATAGTGGTTTTTCCGCTGCACCGGGCGGAACGGCGATCGCGTCCATCAACGCCACTTGCTCCGGCAGTTTCATGAATCTTACTGCGCAAGCCAACGGTACTCCGGGAAGTTTGATCAGCTCCAGCGGTTCCAACAACAATGGAGGCGACGGCGGGGCTGCGATCGTTGGCTTTGTACGCGGCACTGCGACATCACCCGGCGCCGTTTCACTCGATCTCCGCGCAATAGCCAACAGCGGCGCCGGCGGCAGCGTGACCGTTGGCAGCGGCAACGGCGGCAATGGCGCCGCCGCGTCGCTCATCGACGTAATCGATGCCTCCGCATCGACCACGAGTTCCCTCTCACTGACTCAGACCGCAAGCGCAGGGGCCGGTGGCAATGCGCTCGGCGGGCTGGCGGGCAACGGCGGCTCGGCGACAAGCTTACTCACGCGCAGTTTCAACGTCGACAGCGTGTATTCCTTCCCAAGGGCCACCGGTGGAGCCGGTGGCGCGAAAACGAGTGCCAGTGGAATCGCTGGAACGGGAGGCGACGCCACCGCCACCGGCACGTTTACCAATACGATTGGCACGGTCGGCTTCGGCCCCATGGCCACCGGCGGCAAGGGCGGAACCGGCTCCAGTGGCGCCAGCGGAGGAGTCGGCGGCAGCGCAACCGCCAGCTCAGCGGCTAGTAATGCAGCGAACAGATCCATCAGCCTCTCCGCCAATGCGACCGGTGGAAACGGTGGTGACGCCAGCGGTGCCGGCAACGGCGGTGCCGGTGGTTCGGCTACGGTCGGTTCTGTTACGGGCGTCTCTACCGGCGGCGGAATTGTTGACGTGACCGCCCAACAATTCGGCGGAAATGGCGGCGTACAATCCTCGGGGACGAGTGGCTCAGGCGGCAGTGGCGCTCCCTCCAGCATGACCAATATCGTGAACGGCTCAACGTCCAACACATTGACCCTCTCGCAACAGGCCCGCGCTGGCAATGGCGGTGACGGCAACGGCGCCACAGGCGGAAACGGTGCCAATGCAATTTCCAATTTGAAGCACACCAATCCGGGCGGCGGAATCATCTTTGCCACCGCCACGGCGCAGGGCGGCAACGGCGGCAACACGTTCGGCACCGGTGTTCCCGGCAACAGCGGCGACGCGATCGCAACCATCAACGTCAACAGCGCCACAAATCGGATCAAGGCCACCGCAAGCGCCCAAGCAGGAACGGCTGGCGTCAATTTCACGAACATGGCGACCGGCACACGCGGAATCGGCACGGCTACGGCAGTTGCCACTACGACCAACGGCTTTTTGGCTGATGCGAACGCTAGCGTCAGCGGCCAGAACGCACTGGCCAACGCGGTAGCCAACGTCTCTGGAGGCATCGTGAGTTCGATGATGCTCTCCGTGACGACAAACCCCGCCAACAGCACAAGCAACACCACGGCTCGCGCATACGGCCACGTGGCCGGTTCCTTCGAAAGTTTCCCCAGCGGCACGATCGCTCACAGCGCTGCTTTGCCGACGGCAAGCGACGTCACCAACAACATTTCGGGCGATCCGCTTGTCACGGCCGCCTACAACTCGCCGGATGGCAAAACCCCGCTGGCTCTTGTGGCGCTGAATATCGCTTCGAGCGGTCTGGCCCCGGCTAGTTCAGTGACAATGAGCACTAGTGCCAGCCTCTCGCTCGACGTGACAACACTCCAGTCGGGCAAGTTACTGGTTGGTTTTCTCGATCCTCAAAGCGCGGGTACTGGCTTTACGTCACTCCACTTTTCAATTACGCGCAAAGGCGCCATCGTCGAAGACCAAACATTCGCCACTGCGGCCGCGGCCACAACTTACTTCAACGACCACGCGCTCGATCTGGGTGCGCTCAAAGCCAATCTCACCGGCGCGCTTGATCTTACATTCCTCATGGAAACGACAACGCTCGACAACGGCTCGCGTTACGGCGCCAACTTCCTCGTGGCCGACATCGGCCTGGCATCGCTTGGTGTGCTCGGCGATTACAACAACAACAGCATCGTCGATGCGGCCGACTATGTTATGTGGCGGAAGGGTATTACGCCGCTACCAAACGAGGTGGCGGCTCCACTCGGCGTTACCAATTCGGCGGACTATGACGCATGGCGAGCTCGGTTCGGCAATACATCCGGAAGTGGCTCGGGCGGGAGCTCGCTGGGTGGTGGCAGCAACGTTCCCGAACCGGCAACGTGGCTGCTGCTCATACCGGTGGTTGCTGGCTGGTCTCGCAGAGGCTGCCGGGCCGTCTAGAAAATGCCGAGAAGTCATCAGAGCGTGACACTTTCAACAACCCACCGTTTTTGAGTCGGCCGGCAGCGTGTGTTTCCTGGAAAGCTTACTTAATTCCGAGGCATGCGCCCGAGTGGCAAGTAGCGCGGCTGTTACGACAAATGTAAAGAGCAATCTGGCGAGCAATAGGACGACATATAAGCCAAATGCCTTAAGTAATCCGATTCGGGCAACGTTCGCCCACTTCAGTCCCCACTTCAATGAAGGGGGCGAGCGCGAGCATTCCAACGACCGATACGGCGAACACAACAAGAAACAGAGAATTGGCGCTCATCGCTTGGCTTCGTCGCGACGTCGCAAGTGTCCCGTGTTAGAGACTCAAGCTTCGGAACAAAAATGCATCCGTTGCGCTCCATGGCGCCTCTGTCGCTCGGTCATTGTACCAAGGGAAGTCGCCTTATGGAGCCGGGCTTTACTGGTCCGCCACGTTCGGCGCTGCCGACGGCAGCGAAGCAGAGGGCCAAGCTGGCTAAATTGTTGCGGGCATTGTGTGTTGGCTCGCGATTTTCCGCAATCGCGCACAGCAGTTCGGCCATCGAGCCGTGAAAGCCATCGGGGAACCATGCCGCCTTTGAGGCGAGGCCGCGAGATTCCTTCGGCTGTCGTCATTTCCACACGTTGATGCTCGGTGCTCGGACCGACGCTACGGATGGCGCCCTGGCCGCCGACGACCAGCGTGCGGTCCATGTGGTCGAAACGAGTCGCGCCGTCGAAAATCAGCGTTACTTGCGATGATTCATATTCGATGATCGTTTGGGCCAGCAGCGCGGGTTGAATTGTTTGCGTCGCGGAGCGGGCCATGGAGGCGTAAATTCTACGCGGGAACGCATCGCCCATAATCGTTTGCACGAAATCGAACCAATGGATGCCAAAGTCATATAAAATCAAATGACGCATCGATTCGAAGGGGGTGCCTTTGACCCAACTATGGTCCCAGTGAACATCGCAGTGGATGGCATCGATCGAGCCAAGCAATCCCGCACGAACCGCTTCGCGTATGTAGCTGAAATGCGGCGCCCAGCGGGCGTTTTGATTGACGGCAAGTTTCACCCCCATCTCGTCTGCGAGATCGGCAAGGCGGTGGCCGCGATCGAGGTCGATCACAAACGGCTTTTGGCTTAAAACATGCTTTCGCGCAAGAAGCGCGGCCTCAACAAGCGGCGAGCGTTCTGCCGGATGCATCGTAATATCGACGACGGCCACGTCATCGAGTGCCAGCACTTCATGAAAGCTGTCGGTCGCGATGGCTTCGGGATAGAATTCGTCGCGTTTGGCCTGAGCGCGATTGAGCATCATATCGCAGAGTGCGACGACGCGATAGCCGGCGTTCTTGTAGGCGCGGAGGTGCCATTTTGAAATGCCGCCGCATCCTACGATCGCAATTCCGGGGTGAAAGCGTTTCGGATCCCGCGGCCGATAGGGCAGCGTCGGAGCGGGAACAATCGGCACACGCGGCTTGATGGGTTTTGCCTGTTTCTCTAGGGAAGCGGACATGGACGCGGCAGCAGTTGCAAATCTTAGACCGATCGGTAAACATGGGAGCAGGGATTATGCAGCATAAGCAGCAAAATGTCTCACGCAAAGCCGCCGCGGCGAAAAGGAAACTGCGGGCAACCTAGCATTGATTGGCTCAGGCACAATACTGGCAGAAACGCTTTTGTTTGGAGCCCGCTCCGCGCCCGTTAGCAGTACATAGACTGCGTTCTTCTTTTGCTCCTCGCGCCTTTGCGTGCGGGCCCCACCGAAGATAGAGTGCTGTGTCGGTGTTCACATAAAATCGATTCTAAATCCTGATTAAAGATATGGCAAAAGATAGCGGTCAAAAGTCGAGCAAGCGGATCCTGCTCGTGGATGACGATGCGGAAATCATCGAATCGTTGCGGCTGTCGTTGGAGGCAAACGGGTATACGGTATTAGTTGCCCGGGACGGCAATCAAGGGCTGGCGCTCTCCGAGCGCGAGAATCCTGATCTAGTGATCTTGGACATGATGATGCCAAAGCGAAGCGGTTTCTTAGTGCTAGAGAAAATGCGCCGCACCCGCGAGACGCCTTTGCGAGTGATCATGATCACGGCGAATGAGGGGATGCGCCACAAGGCATACGCGGAAATGCTCGGCGTCGATGATTACATTCGCAAACCCTTTCCGATGGATCGGCTGATCGAAAGCGTTCAACGATTGATTGGTTGACGGTTAATCTATTTCGCGCTGCAAAAGCGCGGCTAATTGTGAGGGTAATTCAATGCGAAAGCTTTGCCGCATGGTTTTCATCGCACTATGTGCGACCGGATGGATTGCAATCACCTCGTTTGGGCAGCCAACGGCGCCGGCTCAATCCCCAGCGAGCGGAACAACCGTTCAATTGGATAAGAAGGCAGATGACGTGCTGCGGCGAATGACGGATTATTTCGGCAAGTTGCCGGCGTTTTCTTGCCACGTGGAGTCGTGCTCTCGCTAGTTTCCCAGGATCAAAACAACTCCGCTGTTACGAAGATGACTGTGCGGTTTGAGCGACCGAATCGACTGGCGTTGATCATCGACGAAGGGATGATGGGGATGACCGTTGTCAGCGACGGTAAGACGTTGACACAATATCTGCCCGCGATGAGGCGGTACGTCGTGAAGCAGGCACCGGCAGACTTCACGGGAATGACGGACATCGGCGCCCCCGCGTCGGTCACCATGCTCGGGATGTCCGAACTGGTGATTCCGACGAGTGGACCGACGTTGTATCGAAACCTGATGGTCGGTGTCAACAAATCGGAGTATCTGGGGCGAGAAAAGGTGGGCACCGCAATTTGCGACCATCTCCGCTTTATTCAGGATGATCTCGACTGGGACATTTGGATCGATGCCGGGAAGGTGCCTCTCGTCTACAAACTAGTGCCGGACTTGGCAAAGCAGTTGGCGGATGCCGGGCCACAATTTCAAGATGCGAAGATGAGCTATACGGTGACGTTTTCGGATTGGAACGTGTCTCCCAAGTTTACCCCAGCCGATTTTTCGTTCACGCCGCCCCCGGGGGCACAGAAAGTGGACGAGTTGCTCGAGATGCCCGAGGAGCCGCCTCACCCGCTGTTGGGACAACCAGCGCCACCGTTTGTGACGACCAACGTAGACGGACATCCAATTGATTTGAAGAAGTACCTACGCAAGAACGTGATCATGCTGGACTTTTGGGCAACGTGGTGCGGCCCCTGCGTACAAGCGATGCCCGAAGTGGATGCGGTCGCGAAGAAGTTTGCCAACAAGGGGCTGGTCTTCTTCGGCGTGAACGCCGGTGAGGATGCAGCAACCGTTAAGGAATTTCTAAAGGACAGCAAGCTAGAAGTGCCCGTCGCGCTGGACGAAAAAAATGAAATTTCCCCTCTCTACAAGGTCGAAGGAATCCCGCAGACACTCTTGATCGGCAAGGACGGCAAAGTACAGGTAGTGCACGTGGGCTACAGCAGCCAGTTGGGTAAGCTGCTGACCAAAGAGATCGAGGCTCTTCTAGCGGGTAAGGATTTGGCGAGCGAGACGCTTGCCAAGGCCGATGAGTCGGCGAAGAAAGCTGGCGCTGAAAACGAATCACCAAATGGTGGCGCAGCGAACAACGCGACTACACTGCCGGCGGAGAACTAGCGACAACAGGGCGGCTCGGGTCGAGCCGAAAGCAAGCCCCCAGTGCCGCTGGGGGGCGCTGCGCTCCATCCCAACTTTCCGCAGCCGTATGGACCTAAAACTATTCCAACGCGATCGCGCGTGCTAGCGGCTGCAACACGCCGTCGACGACATAGCCGTCAACGACTTCACGGCAGACGCGCGCGAGGCGATCGATCACGTCGACGTACGTCGTATCCGGCGGCAAGCTGCCGTATTGGCGGGCGGTGACGTACACGCTCACTTGCTCATCCTGGAATTCGCCGGTGCGGATTTGATAGGCGTTCGTGCGTGTTTCAACATTCACACGGCACTGCGTGCGGCACTCGTCATCGAGCGCGAACGTGAGGGCTGGTTCGTTGCTGATGAACGACGTGCCGGACATGGATGTGAGCTTTTCAAAAGCGGGGCAGACGCCAATGCACTCGGCAATCAACTGGTTCTGATTGCCGCGATAGGTAAAGTCGAAACCCATCATGAGGTCGAGCGCTTCACAATCGAGCCGGCTGAGCGACAAGCCGTACGGCGCGGTTTCGAGTACATGGCGATGCTGGTCGACCGCCGATTCGAATGAATCGGGATTCACGTAGCCGGAACAAACTCGGCGGGCCTCCACCGAGCACCAACGGTAGCTGCCGCGGTCTTTGTCGGCCTCGAGGACGAAGTCGCCCTTGTCGCGTGCGTAGAAGTTCCTTAGTTCAGGGAACTTCTTCTGCATTTGTTCGAAGTAGTGAAGAATCGCTTCGCGGCTGCCCGTCAGCTCCATCTCGGTGGCAAGGTTCATGCTTACGTAATAATCGTCAGCAAGCGCATGATAGGAACTCATCAGTTGCGTAATTCCTCGAGGATTAGGCTGCGAAATGGGGAATTGGCGCTCCACCCTCGACGCCGTCTTTATCAAGTATAAAATGATGGCGTCCGCGATGTCAAAGCATTGGCGGCATCGCTCGTTTCCTCTAGGAGGGTGACCCTATGCTCACGACGATCAGTCAGCCGAACTCAGATTCCCGCCTGCGCGCTACTGCCGCTGTTGCAGGACAACGCACGTGCATCGCGCCGTTTTTGACGGAGCTAAATTGGATGGCCGTGGCGTGGCTTGACGACGAATTGGAAGGCAACGCGTTCGGCCACGCATCGCGGCGGTCGGCGGAGCTGTCGCTCGCGAGGATTCCGGGATTGCCACAGGCATTCTGCCGTTTCGACATCGAGGGTCAAGCGGTCGATTTGCCAATGTGGGTCGCCGAATTGATTGATAAGCTCCAGCGTTATGCTGAAGGCGAGCCGGTTGATTTTTCGTCGACGCCGCTGTCGCTTGACCATCTGACACCGTTTGCGCGACACGTCGTGGCGGCCTGCCGGCGCATTCCTTGGGGTCAAACATGCGCACCTACGGCGACTTGGCAGCCGAGTGCGGTTCGCCGGGGGCAGCCCGTGCCGTCGGGAGCGTAATGGCCAAGAACCGTTATCCGCTGATTGTGCCGTGTCACCGCGTGCTAGCATCGGGTGGCGAGCTGGGAGGCTATTCGGCGCCGGATGGGCTCAAGATGAAACGGCGGCTGCTTGACATGGAAAGCTTTGCCTCAAGTCTCGTCTCTGCGAAGCCGCGGTAGTTTAGGCGAACATCTGTCCGAGCTCCCGAAGATAGTCGAGCGCTTCGTCCAGTTCGGCGCTTCGGTGCCGGGTTGCCGGCCGGCGCGGTCGCATTCGCCTAGCAGCAGCAAATCCTCGTAGTGCTCCGATCGTTCAAGCCGTCGGCGGGCACGGGCGCCGAGAGCACCGTCGGCGAGCTGGTGGGCGAGCATGTGGTGCTCGATGAGCCATGCGGTGCGATCGGTGATGAAGCCATCGAGAGCTTCTAACGCGGCGGCTTCGTGGGCGGTCGGGTCGATTGCCTTGCCGATATCGTGGAGCAGAGCGGCTAACAGAAAATCCTCATCATAGGCCAGTTCGTCGCGGGCATGATCGAATACCTGCAGGCTGTGGTACAGCGCATCGCCCTCCGGATGAAATTTGAGCGGCTGTTTTACATTTTCCAACGGCAAAAGTAACGACTCATAGACTTGAAAGCGATCGACCTGGTTAGCAGCTTCGTTGATTGCCGTTGGCAGATCCAGGTCTGGATACTCGCTGGCAAGAAAGTGCTCTAGTTCGGCGATGCTGGCCCGTTCGATGGCCTTGCCAGTAATCGAGCTTTTGAAAACATAGTGCGCCTCTCCGACGGCGTAAATTGTGAGTTCGAACGGAAAGCGATTCACAAGGTAGACGTGCGTGAAGATGCGCTCCTCACCATGCTTACGGACTTGCTTGCGCTCGACGACGTACGTGAGTCCGTCTTGGTCGAGCAAGTGCGTCACGGCTTCTGTTGTATCAGAGAATACATGAAGGTCGATATCGGAACCCTGTCGCACATGTCCAGTGAGAACACTACCAATGAGGCGCGGGCGAAACGGTGCGAGCCGGCGCATCATAGCGAGTGCGGCCAATCGCATCGCGAGCAAGTTATCGGTGCGCAGCTTCACCCTCGAATAACTGGGCGAGCAACTGAATCTGGTCGCGGATTTCGACATTGCTGGGCAGGTCCGCCGGCTTCACCCAACCTTTGCAGATCTGCCGGGCCGCTTTTTGTTTGGCCCTAAAGTATTCCGTCTCTTGGCGGGAATACATGAGCCGGGCAGCTTCCCAAGCGATTTGCCGCCGGAGTTTCGAGCGATTCATTCAAAAGCGCCGTAAGCCCATGTGATCGGCGCTGGGCGTCGGGTGAGAGAGAACACGATTGGAATTGTAACTATAAGGGCAAAGCTGCACAGTGCAGTAGCGTAACCGGCGTGTTTCACCAGGTCGGCGACCCATGGGCGGATGGCACCGCAACCAGGGCGTTTTCGGCGGGAAGGAGGAAGTGCGCAAAATTCCCCCACGGGTTTTTGCGCACTTGCCCTTGGGTGCGGCATCACGGGTACAGAAGCGCGAAACTCCCCCTGGGGTTTTTGCGCACCTGTAGCGATTTAGATACATCTCGGGTGGGCTATCAGCTTTCAGCCGTCAGCCAGCGGTCGGGGGACGCCGTTTCTACGTTGTCAAAGAGCGAAGAGGGGTACATGGCGTGCAAAGTGGACGCAGGTCGGTGCGCGGTGAGCGGCCGCAGGCATGTGTTTATAGGTATACTAAACGGGCGTTCACTATACCAAAAGCTCAGGGAAAGTCAAGCGTCAGAATTGGGCCATTTTGACAAGTGGAGTTTGCTTCGGCCCTTAGCACTTTTTTCTTCGCTTTCACCCAGCAGGCTTTTTGGCGGCGGCTTTTTCGCGGGCTTCGCGCGCTTTGCGGGCGGCGATTTCGGCGTCAATCTTGCGGCGATATTCGCCATTCGAAAGGCCCCACGACTGCCACCGTTTGATGTCTGCCTTGGCGGCGGCGATGGACTCGCCGTGAACTTCGAGCCAATCGACGAGCTTTTTGTAATCTTCCGCCTGTTGAGGCGTCCATGCCGGCTTGCGTCGCTCCTCGCCAGCGACGATGTGTATAAGCCGTGTGTTGCTCCTTGGCATATCGTTTTTGTAGTCCGCCCCGGCCTGTAAGAGCACCAAGGCTAAATCGTACCTGCCTCCCCAACTTACTGCCTCCATCACTGGTGTTACTCCCGTACTGTCCGCGTGATTTACGTCGGCGCCCTTATCAATGAGAAGCTTCACCATGGATTTCTTATCTTTTCCGATCCCCATAATGACTGAGAACAGCGGCGTAAGTCCCTTGATGTGCCAGTTACGGACGAAATTGGGATCGCCCCTGTGGCGAACACCGCCTCGAAGTAGCCCGGGAACTCGGTTCTGCACGCCATATGGGTGACGGAGTCACCCGCGGCGAACCCGCCGTGAGTGCCCAAATCACTTTTGATGGCAACGTTCGGGTCAGCACCAAGTTCCAGAAGTCGCGTAAAGCACGCCAGGTTTTTTTCGGGGAACGACCACAAAATTGGCGTCATATTGTCTTTGCCCCGGGCGTTCACATTTGTCGCCGTCCGCGACGAGACGGTTGATTTCCTTGACGTTCCTTGCTTCGATGGCATTGCAGAGGGCAATCACTTTTGGGTCGTCAAAGTAATCCTCCGCTTTCCAGCCAACCTTTTCATACCACGTCGGTTTCATAGCGTTCGATACGTTTCCGCAGCCAGCCAATGCGGCTCCGATAAGAAGCATCAAGAGTGTCCAAAACGGCATGTTCCGCATTTGCTTACCGTCCTCAAAAACTGTAGCCGAGTGCATCGTAGCCGTTCTGCACAAGCAGTCCGTATAGAACGGCCGAGTTGAGGTGCGACTCATACGCGAACCACAAGTCTGATGCTCCCTGGGTCAGAATAGATTCTATCGTCACAACGATACCATGGTATGGGCCCACCAGCTCAATGCGCTGGCCAATTGCCTGTGGCGGGCTCCACTGTGTCGTGCCATCATCGTACACATAGTTATCCTGAAAGACGCTCAAGATATCTTTGTCGACGTAATAGGCTTTGATGAACATCCCCGCGTTATTAAAGTTGGCGTTCGAACCGGGATAAAGGTTCTCGTCAAGCGTAGTAGGATTCAACCCGGCGGCATTAAACGTGTAAGCCGGAAAGCTGCTGACAACCGCAGCCGCGTAGCCAAGCCACCGCCGAGCGAATGGCCGGTAATGGTCAGATGGCCCTGAAGCTGCTGAACTTGGCGCAGCCGATCGCCGATCAACATCGCCGTATCGTAATAGTCCGTCGGCAGCCCGATCGCCTGTTTGAAGTTTACGATCCAGTGCTCCAGGTTCTCAGTTCCCTGAAATGCCAAAATATACTGGTCCTGTCCCGCCTCGTAATCCTGATATAGTTCCGCCCTGAAGTTGCTGGTTCCGCCGTTATCGCCCAGAAGCTGTATCACATCGTAAGGAATTCCGATTGTGTACATGTCGGCAGTCGAAACCGTCTTCAGGCCGAAGTTTGGCAAGTCCGGCGAGTCGTAGACACCGCGGGTAAGGCAAAGGGGTCAGAACGATTTTTTTAAATCGTTCTGACCCCTTTGCCTTCGAGGATCGCAGTCCTTGACTTTCGCCAACGTCGTGGGAGTGCAAGCTTTTCTACTGAGCAGTTATGACCCATTTTCCTTACCGCCGTCATCGTCGATTCGCGCCGGTCTGCCGGGTGAGGTCGCCTCTTGCGGCGGCATAAGCTGGTTGCCGGTGCCGATGAAACTGTGGCAGCAATAGTATGGCGAGCGCCACTTCATAGAAATACACTAGCTTCGTCGATTCCGGAACAGCCACGCCTACAGTTGCTCCCAATGCGGAGTGAACCGAAGCACCTAGATTTTTCCGCCAGACTACATAATCGGCTGCGTAGACGACGCCATTATGATTGCCGTCGGCAAGAGCGTTGGCGGTGCCGAACGACGAGCGCCAAGCAGTGTAGTCGTCGCCGTCGACATCGCCATCCGCATCGTAATCACCGGCAAGTAGCTGGTCAGTCGCGATGCGATACACTTCGCCACTGCTCAGGTAAGCGATGTAAAGATTGCCGACGGCGTCTTCCCCAAAAGAGACGGGGAACTGGTGTGACCCTGTGTTTGCCATCAGCAACGAATTAATATTCATGACCGTGCCGGTTGGATTCGCTGGATCGAACATCCAATAGTTGTCATTCGCTGTATTCGCATCGTTGCGCGAATCCAAAAAGAAGTATTTGCCTTGCAGCGAGGGGTCGGGGCCGCGATAGACGTATCCTCCGGAGACGACCGTGCCGCCAAACAGGCCGCTGACATGGCCGTAGTCATAAACGGGATCGACGCAGCCGGAACACGTGCCGCCGACGCCACCGGTCGGAGTCGCGATGGTTCCTTCACGAAGTCGCCAACCATAGTTCTCGCCTCCTGTGCTGGAGGCAGGTTGAAAATCGATTTCCTCGCGCGCACTCTGCCCGACGTCGCCAATCCAAAGGTCACCAGTTAGACGGTCAAAACTGTCGCGGAATGGGTTGCGCAGACCGTAGGCCCAGATCTCGTCGTCGCCGGTAACGCCGACAAACGGGTTGGACGAAGGAATCGCATAGTTGCGATTTGGATCGGCAGGGAAGTCGTCGCCAGTGGGGTCGATCCTCAGCATTTTGCCGAGCATGTTGTTCGTAATGTCCTGCGCGTTGCCAGTGCCGGCAGTGTGGCCCGAGTCGTTGTCGTCGCCGCCGCCACCATCGCCTACAGCAACATAGAGATAGCCATTATTCGGGCTGAAGCCGATCCAGCCGGCGTTATGGTTGGTCTGTGGTTCTCCCCACGTAATAACGGGGTCAAACGAGGTGTTGGCGATGTTTGGATCCGTCGATACGGTATATTCGCGGACATACGCGCTAAATACCGTTCCACCAAGTGCGTCGGGGGCGGTCAGATACACGTAAAACTTGCCATTGTTCGCGTAGTCAGGGTGAAATGCCATGCCGAGCAGACCGCCTTCGCCGTTGTTGTCGATTCCGGAGATGGTCAAAAATGGCGTGGTGTTCACGACGCCCGTGGCAAGGTCCAGTATCTTAATAGCCGCGGTTGCGTTGGAGCTATTGGCCGGAGAACCGCGCTCGACAATGAACAATCGGTTCCGGTCGCCGGGCGCGTGGGTCACAAAGATCGGGCTCGACAAGCCGCTGGCAACGCGCGTCAGGCCGGAAATGGTGGCGTAAACGGATTCTGTTGCTGCGCACGAAGTGACCAGGAGTACGATAGAGGCCAAGCCGAATGTCCACATGGAAAAAACTCCTCCCTCGCCCCGTTCACAGAAGTTTTATGACTAGCAAAAGGTGTGCCTTGCCAAGGGCGATTGTGCCTCGCGTAGGCTTTTGATGGCCAAAATACGCCGTTTTGCGAAGGCAAGTAATTGCGATCGTCAACTCCAAAACTGCCGGTCGAGCATGCGATAGTTCACCGCTTCGCTGACATGCTCGGACTGGATTTCGGCAGCTCCGTCGAGGTCAGCAATTGTGCGGGCGACGCGGAGAACCTTGTCGTGGGCGCGGGCGGAGAGGCCCATTTCTTGAATGCTGCTGCGGAGTAGGTTCGTGCCGCCGTCGTTTAATTGGCAGTGTTCGCGAATCTCGCGCGTGGTCATTTCGGCGTTTTGGCGTGTTTTTGAATTCAGGAAGCGAGCTTCCTGAATGGCGCGGGATGCCATTACATGGTCGCGCATCACGGTGCTTGTAGTGCCATTGGCGCCCGCGTTGAGCTCCTTAAATGGCACGGCAGGTACTTCGATGTGCAGGTCGATGCGGTCAAGCAAGGGGCCACTGATCTTGGCCATGTAGCGTTCGATTTGGGGGATGGTGCAATGGCATTCACGTCGCGGGTCGTTGCGATAACCGCAAGGGCAGGGGTTGAGCGATGCGATCAACACGAAATTCGCGGGGAACGTGGTCGAGTTCAGAGCACGGCTGATCGTGACGTGGCCGTCTTCGAGCGGTTGGCGGAGGACTTCGAGCGTGGTGCGGTTGAATTCGGGCAGCTCGTCGAGGAACAGGACGCCGTTGTGAGCGAGGCTGATTTCTCCCGGTGTCGGCGTTGATCCGCCACCCACGAGGCCAGCGTTGGAAATGGTGTGATGCGGGGCGGAATGGGCGGCGGGCAAGCAATGGCTGGCCAGCGGTCAGACGGCCGACCGCACTATAAATGCGGGTTGTTTCGACCGACTCCTCAGCCGATAGCACCGGCAGGATCGTTGGCACACGCTTGGCCAACATGGTCTTTCCCGAACCGGGCGGACCGACCATGAGCAGATTGTGACCGCCGGCAGCGGCGATGGTGACGGCCCGCTTGGCCATTTCCTGGCCGCGGACGTCGGCGAAATCTTCCTCGTAGTGCGAGAGCTCTTGGAACAACTGATCGAGTCGCGACGGTGTGGGTTCGATATCGAGCTGGCCCGCGAGAAAGGCGATCGTTTGCGACAGGCTGTCGACAGCGATTATTTCCAGGTCTTCGACGACAGCCGCTTCCGCCGCGTTTGCGCTAGGAACAATGAGACCGCGCAGTTTCTTGCCAGCGGTCGCCCCCATCGCCATCGAGAGCGCGCCTTTGACCGGGCGCGTGCTGCCATCGAGTGCTAACTCACCAACGATCGCATACTGATCGAGTAACTCGCTCTTGAATTGGCAGCTGCCCGCGAGGATGCCAACTGCAATTGGCAGATCAAAAGAGCCGGCGCTCTTTGGCAGTTCTGCCGGCGCGAGATTGATCACCACGCGATCCTGCGGCCGCACGAACCCGCTGTTGACCATTGCCCGCTCGATGCGATGCGTGCTCTCCTTCACCGCCTGCTCGGGCAAGCCGACAAGGAGCGTCTTCGGCAGCGCCACCGGCGAAACATCAACCTCCACCTCGACCGGCAGGGCGTCAATGCCCAAGAGCGAAAAAGTATGCAGCTTAGCGAGCATGAGCGGTCGACGGCTGGTAGTGGGCGACTGGCCTCGTTATTCTGACGGCGGAACGCGACACAAACAAGCACGGACTTTTTGGTTTCACCTGGAAGTTGTTGATACTGCGGTGCATCCGACAAACGTAATTGATTAGAATAGATTGTGGCGATGGATTATCTGCGTATCCTTTGGGATGATCCCGACGACCCGAACGGTAACGTTCAACATATTCTTGAACACGGGCTGTCGATGGAGGATGTTGAGGAGGTGCTTGAAAATCCAGCAAGCGAAGGAACGAGCACTTCAACAGGCCGTCCGTGCGCTGGGGGTATACGCTCGAAGGCCTGTATATCATTGTCGTCTACGACCAGATCGATGAAGACACGATCCGCGTAAGGACCGCCTACGAAGTCCGCGAACCACGATAGGTCAAAATCATGGCAAAAAAACTGCAGCGCGTATTTCGCGACCGTCATCTTACTCCCGACGAAGTCGCCGCCGATAAGGATCTGCGCGGAAAAATTGAAAGCGAATACCCGCCGAAAGCTGCGAACCACGTGGCCCAAACTGATTCGCTAAGTGAATTGCTCCGCCGGTCGATTCGTGAAAGCGGGAGATCCTTAGAGGAGATTGCCAGCGCTGCGGGCGTATCGCCAATCGTGATTGCAGGATTTTTGTCCGGCGAGCGCGATATTCACATGGCAACGGCCGACAGGCTGGCACGATCGCTCGGGTTGGAAGTAACGGCGGAATAGACGCGTTGTGGTGTGAGTGGACGTTCTACTTGCGTCGAAAACTAGAATGTCCCCTTTCGCACTCCACCGCCTGCTCAGGTAGCCCCACCAGAATCGTCTTAGGAATTGCGCCGGGCGAAACATCCGCCTCCACCTCGACGGGGAGCGCATCGATTCCCAACAACGAAAAGGTATGCAGCTTGGCGAGCATAACTAATGGGGATTCATAGCGCCACGCTCAGGTCTTCTGCTGCCGGACAATTGTGTTGGGCCGCGTTGCCACTGCGTCCACAACGTCCGAATGGCTGAGAAGCGCCGGGGCTACGTTCCATTGCTGTCCATCGTCCGCCACGACCGTCACGGTTTTGCGGTTGTACTTGACGAGTATTCCAAACACGGTCGGACGGCCCTGCGGCGTGAACATCACGCGATCGCCGATGCTGAATTTAAGCATGACGCCGTGGGCGCGTAGCTGCTCCAACATCCGCAGCCGCTGAACAATGCGGTGATTAAGGTCTATCAATTCGGTTTCGCTCAGCCGATCAATGTCGATGGTCATCGCAACCTCGAACCGAGTGGGGTCCAGACTTCTGGGAATGCGATAGGTACGCGCTGCCAATTTACCGCATCCGTGCGGAAATTGTCACTACACTCTGTTATTCCAGATGGCGTGCAGCCAGGTCCAACTGTGATAATATTGTGCTAGTCGTGGCGGTGCAGCTCGGATCCAAATACCGGGTTTGAGATCATTGTCCCGGGGCGTCAGGATTCGCCATGCTAATAATCCCGTTTACGGGAGCGCCGGTCTCAGTGGGCGCATCGCCGCGACGTTTGTTCCCGCATGAATTCTCTCCTCGTCACTCATCCCTACAAACAACGCGGCATCTGGATGTTCGACGGTGCGCGCGTGGGTCTCGAACGCGAACCATTCGTGGCCGGCGCGGATGTGATTCTCGACCTGATGGTGGAAGGTATTCCAGACGCGGAGAAGGGCGTCACCATCTGTTTTTCCGCGACGCTGTTTCCAGGTTACCAGCACGAGTTCGAATGGCGGCGTGAGGGGGCACCGCCCGAAGGGTGGTCCGGCGGCAATTGGTATTACAGCAAGGAGTACGAGCTGGAGGGCTGGCTTTGCCCCGCGCTGTTCAAGTATTTTGAACGGTTGCCAGAGCGGCTTTATGTCCAGGTAAAACCGAAGTCCATGTGAGATCAGCTATGTTAGGTCGATTCTTTGCAGCGCGAGCGCCGATCCACCGTTGGGCGCTCACGTTACTTATTTTTTTGATTGCATTGTCGAGTTGTGCATGGGCTGCCGCGGCAGCGCCTAGGCGGCCCAACATCATTTTCATCCTGACCGATGACCTGGGGCCAGGCGACATCGGTTGTTACGGGGGCAAGACGGTACCGACGCCAAACATCGATCGGCTGGCGGACGAGGGAACGCGGTTCACGCAGTTCTATGTGGCGTCGCCGGTGTGCTCGCCCTCGCGGTGCGCGTTCATCACAGGACAATTTCCCGCGAGATGGCGGATTACGAGTTATCTTGCAGAAAAGAAGCGGAATCGCGGCGCCGAGATGGTGGATTATCTCGATCCGCAGGCGCCGTCTTTGCCGCGAGCGCTGCATGAGGCGGGCTATCGCACGGCGCATTTCGGCAAGTGGCATTTGGGCGGCGGTCGCGACGTGACGGACGCGCCGAAATTCGCTGCCTACGGGTACGATGAGCATGCGGGCACTTACGAAAGCCCGGAGCCCGACCCTGATATCACGGCCGGCAATTGGATCTGGTCGGATAAAGACAAATTTAAGCGCTGGCAGCGGACACAGTTCTTTGTTGATAAGACGCTCGACTTCCTGCGGCGCAATAAAAACGCGCCGTGCTTCGTCAATTTGTGGTTTGACGACATCCACACGCCGTGGATTCCCAATGCAGCCGTGATGAAGGAGAAGAATCGCAATGTGATGAAGAATTTGAAGCCGGTGACGGCGGAGATGGATCGGCAAATCGGCCGGCTCATGGGCGGAATTAAAGCCCCAGGGATCGATGATAACACGCTCGTGCTATTTGCCAGCGATAACGGGCCGTATCCTCATTTACGCGGCCGAACGCAAGGTCTGCGCGGTTGCAAGTTTAGCTTGTACGAAGGCGGCATTCGCTTGCCGTTTATCGCTCGGTGGCCGGGCGTCGTGCCCGCAGGCGTCACCGATTCGACGACGGTAATCGCCTCGGTCGATATGTTCCCCACGCTGTGCCGATTGGCGGGCGTCGCTTTGCCGAACGGCGTGGCGTTCGATGGGGTGGATTGTTCCGTCGCCTTTCGAGGCCAACCAATTGTGAATCGCGCTCGGCCGCTAATGTGGGAGTATGGACGCAACAAGAAGTTCTTCGGCTATCCAAAGCAGCCGCGCGACCATTCACCGCAACTCGCGATCCGCGACGGAAAGTGGAAATTGCTGGTGAATGCGAATGGCGAGGGAGCGGAACTGTATGATCTGTCTGACACGACGGATGAAACAAACAACGTGGCGGCAGAACATCCTGATGAAACGGCGCGGCTGAAACAGGCAGTGCTGGATTGGCGGCGCTCACTGCCGCTATGACGTTGTCGTTATAGTCGAATCCGACGCATAGCCAGCGATGTGTGCTCGGCGTACAATCAGCCGTGGCAGAGACTGCAAGACTACTGTTTGCGTGGCTGATCTCTTGAGAGCTCAGCTACAAGCGAACAACATAGCAGTCGCGATGAGCTGAGGAATAACCATGATTAGTGCGCTTGAATATCGCAAAACCGATCACCCGATTGAATCACTGTTCGTGGAGCGGTGGTCGCCGCGGGCGATGACTGGCGAGCCGTTGAGCGAAGGTGAAATCCTCACGCTGTTCGAGGCTGCCCGCTGGGCCCCCTCGACGTACAACGAGCAGGAGTGGCGTTTTTTATACGCTCGTCGCGATAGGCCGCAGTGGGCGACATTTTTCGATTTGCTTGTCGAGGGCAATCAGGCGTGGTGTAAGCAAGCAGCACTTCTGACCGTGATCGTGGCGCATAAGATTTTTTCAAAAACGGGCAAGCCGAATCCAGTACACTTATTTGATGTTGGGGCGGCGTTTGAGAACCTCGCGCTACAGGGGACATCGATGGGCTTGGTGGTGCATGGGATGCAGGGTTTTGACTTCGACAAAGCCCGCACCGCGTTGAAAGTACCGGACGACTACGCCGTTGCCGCGATGTTTGCAGCCGGTCGACCGGCACCTGCTGAGACATTGCCCGAGATGCTAAGGGAACGAGAACAGCCGTCGGATCGCCGACCCGTCGAGCAATCGATTTGCGAAGGTGTGTTTGGGTTTTAGCCTGTTGGTCTCGTGCGAGATTCTACTCCGTCGGATATCGCGGCGGTTTCATCGGTCCTTCGTCGCTGACCAGGCCGCAGCGGTCTGGATCGGACAATAGTTCGGGAATCTTAAGCGCTTTGCCGTCGAATTGGAGCGTATCGCGCACGAGCCGCACGCCGTGGCTGTAATCGACGTACTGATTCCAATGCACGATCGTAAGCGGCTGGATTGGCTGGCCATTGAGTTGCCGCCAACCGTAGATAGCCAATCGATGCGGCTTCTCGAAGATTCGCGGAGTTAGAACGACGTCCTTCTTGATGCCGGTGATCAACAGACCGAGCGGTTTGTTGCCGCGCTGGGCTTCAATAATCCGCTGGTATTCGACAAACGTGGCGATTGCTTCGCGGGCTTCAGTCATGGGATGCGGGGTTAGTCTTACTTCGGCTTGAGCGTCGATCGCATCGACCATTTTGCGAGTGGGCAAGACGCAGCCGAAGCGATCGGCGATTTTCTGGGCCGTTTGCGGCGTCATCGGCATGCGGACGAAGTCGGTGTCGCTGCCGATGGCCAAGTAATCGGGCATGACTTCTATCTTGGCCGTGACTTCGCGTTCCTCTTTTCCGTCGGCTAGCGCGCCGCGGAGTTCGACCTTTTTGAAGGTTCGCAAGAAGTTAGGGAAGTTGCCGCTCGTGATCTCGCGCAAGATCGCGGCCTCGCGGTCCTTCAGACTGAGCGCGGCAATTCGCTCCGCGAACTCGGAACCGCCGATTGCATCGTGAGGACGCGGCGGAAGATTGGACTGTGGTGACTCCGGCAATTGTTTTGGTGGCTTCGTTGCTGGTGCCGCCGTTTTGGAGGGCGCATTGCGTGGGGTTGGTTCAGCTTGCACAAACTTAGTGTAAGCCCTCGGCCCGCCAAATGTGCCCCATTTGCCTTCTACCCGCGTGCCGAGCGTTGCCACTTCCAACAGGCCGTTCATTTCACCGACTAATACAGTGTGCAGAATCTTGTTTTCGGGATTTGGATGCTTGAAGAAGTGGATGCGTCCATCGAGTCCCGTCGTCTCTTGAAACGGTTTGTGGATCGAGTCGGTTAGCTTGAACGCCTTCCCGAAAGCATCGTGCATCCGGCCTGTAGCGCGCCACGTGCCTCCGGTGGGGCCGACGACTTTCTTGCCCTTGTACGTGATTTCACGGTCGTCGTAACAGATGACAACGAGCCACCGATCTTTGCCGCCTTTGAGCCAGACTTCGATTTTTTTGGCATGCAGGGCGGCGTCGAACGAGTAATTCGCATCGAGAAATGCGATGAGATCGATATAGGACGGGATTGTGTCGGCCGATTCGATCACGCCAAACATGAAAGCGCCGCCGCCGCTGTGGCCCGTCAGCGCGACTTTTGTCTTGTTCGTTCCGAATTGCTCGCGCCATCTTTCGACGAGTGTGCCGATTTTCACATTGGCGTCTTTCACTTTTTTGCGGAAGGATGGCCAACTGAGTCCCGGTGCTTCGGCACACACGAGCACGATCCGCTCATCCGGCTTTAACGTTCGCAGCAACCGTACCTGAGCGGCGATGTGTTGAATATCGTAATGCCAGTCCAAGCCTGGTTTCATCTGGCAACCGAGTGTTTGCTCAATCGTATTGCCGTTCGGAAGGGCGAACACAATGAGCCGGGTCGCCTTGGCGGGCTTGCCCCCCTCATCCAAAGGCGCGTTTACGTGGATACGAACTCCATCATCGATCGTTTCGGTGAAGCTGACCTCGCTGAATTGCGGGACCGACTTCCAGTCGAACATCTCGGCATGCGCGGCGGCTAACTGCGAAAACATCGCAAGAAAACTACTCAAGAGCAACAGATGCAGAGGGAGCTGGTACATTTCAGGACTCGCTGGTGGAAGGACGACTGACACTCGCTTCAACATCTCTGATCCGCTAACTGTAGACCTGGGTAATCCACCCACCGCGAAAAACTCGTAGCTTGTGCAACTGTTTTTGACATTGGGACACGGCGGTTGTATCGTGACTGTACGGCGCTGTCCGATTGGCAGAAAGCGTCCATCATAAGCTCGGGAAGTGGGATCCTGTGCATTCATTTTGAATGTTTCTTTGGTCGGCGTCAGGAGATTTTATGCGAAGAATTTTTAGTTTGACGCTCGCTTTACTTTTCGCGGCTACGATTGCCGAAGGCAGTCATGCTGAGGAACCGGTCACAATCAAGCTCTGGGAAAACGGTGCACCGGGCAAACCAGCGACGAAACCAGAGGATGAGCCGGTGCTGTACATGTACGTTCCGAGCGCGGAATCGTCGCCGACCGGAACTGGTATCATTGTGGTGCCGGGCGGTGGTTATGGTGGGCTCGCGATGGACCACGAGGGCAAGCAAATCGGCGAATGGCTCAGCTCGCAAGGCATCACCGCCTTCGTGTTGAAATATCGCATGCATGGTACGGGGCATATGTATCCTGTGCCAATGATGGACGGCACGCGTGCCGTGCGGCTGGTGCGCTCGCGGGCGAAGGAATGGGGTATTGACCCGTCGCGGATTGGCGTCATGGGCTTTTCTGCCGGTGGCCATTTAGCAAGCACGCTGGGCACCCATTTCGACTCCGGTTCCCCACAAAGCTCCGATTCGATTGAGCAAATCAGTTCCCGACCGGATTTTTTGATTTTGTGCTATCCCGTGATCTCGCTGGTGGCGGACTACACGCACAAGGGATCTGTCACGAACTTGTTGGGTTCTTCGCCAGACCCGAAGCTCTTGCATGATCTCTCCAACGATACAGAGGTGACAGCTCAGACGCCGCCGACCTTTATTTTTCAAACGTCGGAAGACACCGCCGTACCAGCCGAAAACGCAGTTGGTTTCTATCTTGCACTGCACAAAGCGGGCGTCCCCGCCGAGATGCACATCTTTCAATCCGGCAAACATGGTGTCGGACTAGCCAAAGACGTGCCGGGCACGAACAAATGGCCCGAGCTTTGCCATGAATGGTTGAAAGTCCGTGGATTGCTGAAGCCGGCAAAGAGAGGAAGCTGAGAGAATGTGGCTGAAGTCGCAAAACTTCAAGAAAAATCGCAATTTACAACCGAATTTTTACGAATTCAGTTATGGATAATACGGAGATGGAGAACGATGGGAGATTTCAATAGCCAAAACAACAGAGCAGTTTGGTTCGACATTCCGGTGACCGATCTGGACCGTGCAGCCAAGTTCTACCGGGAAGTGCTAGGGGTCGGCGTCGCCAAGGAGAGCTACGGCGACACGTCCTTTGGCGTGATTGAACACCACGCCGGCAACGGCGGTTGTCTGGTAACCAATGATGGAGCGGAAATCGCGGCTGGTGGCGTTTTGATCTACCTAAACGTCAATGGCCGCATTCGTGACGCGGTGAGCAAGGTGGTTCCCAACGGGGGATCCGTTATTCAAAGCACTCACTTGATCGGTCCTCACGGCTTTCGAGCAATCGTGCTCGATAGTGAAGGCAATCGCGTCGCGCTCCATTCAGAATCGGATGCGTGAAGATTGTGCACGGTGCCCTATATTTTCTTTTCGGATCCGCCGCACAACTTTGCGTCGATTGACCATTGACCGGCGCCAACGATCAATAGGAACACGAGGCCGAGCAGCATCGACCAATCGGTGCGGGCTTCGTGTGCCATCTTCCAGAATCCATCATTCAAAAGGATCGGGATCTTCGTGGTTGCGATTGCCGTGAGCATGACAACGATCAGCGGAATAGCAGCAAAGCGAGTCAAGAAGCCAAGAATTAACAGCACACCACACACAATCTCCCAGCAGCCGACAAATGGGGCAACAATCTCCGGTGACGGAAAGCCGATCTTTGCAAAGCGGGCATGCCTACCCCTGCAGGGAACAAAAACTTCTGAAGACCTTCCGACAGAAACACAGCGCCCACCATCAAGCGGATGAGCACTGTGGCCGCGGATGCGCTTGTGGAAAGTAGGCGTTTCATGGTTTCGCTCTTTTTTGCCGGGCGTCGCGGTCGTCCAACACTTCGGACGCCAATTCACGGAGCTTCAATCGGGCCTCGCCCAGCAGCTTTCGGCCGGAGGGAGTGATGCGGAAATTCTTGCGCCGCTTACCGGCGACGACTTCCTCGCTCCCTTTCAGCAATCCGGCCGATTGCATCTGGTGCAGCATTGGATAAAGGGTACCTGGGCCGATGTCGTAGCCATGATGGCCCAATTCTTCCATCAGTTCGACTCCGCAAATGGGTTCCTTGTCGGCGTGGTACAACACGTGGAGCCGAATGAAACCGAGAAACAAATGCCGCAATACGCCGTCACTCATTATATCGATTCTCGATATTGTGATTCGTACCGGTATAGTACAATCCTATGCTAAGACCCTGCGGCGCGTTTGAGAAGGGAAAGCCAATGACGAATTTACAGAGCACTCGGGCATTGATTGTTTTCTTGGCCGGTTGTCTGGCAGGAGCCGCCATTCACGCCTTGATGTTGCCCGCGAGCAAGCTGGCGATGGCTCAGTCGGCCAATACCCATGCAGAAGCTGACGTCCTGAAGAAAGAACTAGAAGCGATCAAAGGCAAGCTAACGGATCAATCGCACGTGATGGAAGACGTCAGCTACCACTTTAGCAACTTATGGTTCGCCGGCGAGCGGCAGAACTGGGACTTGGCCCAGTTCTATTGGTCGGAAACGCGCTCGCACCTGCGGTGGGCCGTCCGTGTGATTCCGAAGCGGAAAGATAACGCCGGCCAGGATGTTGATCTAGTAGCGATTCTACAGGGCTTCGAAAACGGCCCGCTCAAGCAACTGCAGGCTGCGATCGCCGCGAAGGACAAGGCTGCGTTCGAGACAAACTATCGCGCGTCGATGGAAACCTGCTACGGCTGCCATAAGGCGGCAGACAAGCCGTTTCTAAAGCTGCAAATCCCCGCTCGGCCCGAAACGCCCATTGTAAACTTTGATCCGCACGCAACCTGGCCTCGATGACCGGTCATATTGATAGAACGACGTTCATTGGATGAGCCACGGCAGCGCGGCGCCAGCTAATGAAAGTACAAGGAAAAAGCCTGTCATGTCGGTAATCGTGGTGAGGATCGGCCCCGATGCTAATGCTGGATCTTGACCTGTGGCTGTCAAGCAGAGAGGAATCAACCCGCCGAAACATGCGGCGACCAACGTGTTCAATGCGAGGGCTGCGGCGACCACTGCACCCAGCATGATATTGCCCTGCCACAGCCATCCCACGATTCCCAACAGCAGTCCCAGCACAATCCCATTGATCACGCCCACAGCGGCTTCTTTGCGCAGCACTCGCCACAGCTCGTAAGGACGAATAACGCCGAGCGTCAATTCGCGCAGACTTACGGCAACGGCTTGGTTACCGGAGCAGCCGCTCATATCGGAAATGATTGGGAGGAAAACCGCCAGAGCAATCACGGCGGATAGCGTGTCCTGGTGGAATGCGATCACGCTCGCAGCGACGATATTGAGCAAAATATTCACAGTAAGCCAGCTCAGCCGCCGCATGCTGCGGTACCGCAAGGGCATCGTGCGTAGCTCCTCGCCGCCGACAATGCCCATGAATTTCAAGAAGCTGCGATTGGACCGCTCCTCGGCTGCTTGCTCGACGTCGACACTTCGCACGACGCCCACCAGTACGCCGTTTGCGTCCACCGCCGGCACACCCAGCAAGGAATGGCGGTCGAAGAAGCGTTCGAGCTCTTGCAATGGTGCGTCGTCGCGCACTCTGAGCGGATCACGAATCATGACAGTCGATATAGGCTCTCTGGGCAACGATAGTAACAGGTCTCGCAATCGCAATACTCCCACGAGCCGGCCGCCATCCGCAACAATGTAGGCGTATTGCACATCAAACGACCGGTAACGTTCGGCGTGTACACGCAGGTCATCCAAAACGTCGCCGACAGTGAGGTCCTCGCGATACGACAGAAATTCAGTGATCATCAGGCCGCCTGCGGATTCAGGCGGATACGCCATCAACTGACGGGTACTGCGTGCCTCGGCAGCTGGCATGGCATTGAGAATAGCGGAAGCGCCGCTCTCCGGGAGGCGCGCCATCACGTCAGCTTGTTCGTCGCTGGGGAGTTCGCTCAGAATGGCTGCTGCGTCTTCCACGGAGAGTCGCTGAAGGACGCGTGCGGCTTGCGCTTCAGGCAGATCCTCCACGAGCTCAGCCGCGTTTTCATATGAGAGCGATTCCAATAGCTTCGATTGATCACTATCGCTTAGCTGCGATACAGCGTGGCGCGCTTCGGCCGGCTCAATATTGTAGAGAAACTCCGAGATAGCCTGTGAGTCTTTGGCGTCGATCGCAGCCTGCAACGGATCAAAAGACTGGCGGGAGGGATTTTCTGTCATTGTGTTCGTTTTGTAAGATGGGCGTGATTAATTTTGCGACGTAGACGAATTGATAGATTTGGAGTCCCTTTGTCCACCGTGAACTTTCGAAGCCCAGCCACGCAGTGATTTACGCTTGTCATTCGTTGGGTCGGCAAAGCGACAGCCGACCATTAGGTGTGCGTTTTTCGCTTCTAACAAGCAAGACGGCTTCAGGGTCGTTGTAAGTCCAGCTTCTGGCTGCTACACAAGCATTTGGCATAGGGCTTGCAGCATCCACTGAGTTTGGGGGGAGAGATTAGCCATCAAGAAGAGAGCGATTACGGCCTGTGCTCCAGTCCGTCAGGTTCGCCGCCTAGCTTATCCTTCTCAAATTAACTGCAACATAGGCGGAGAATGTCTGCAGGAGGAATAGCGATGCATACAGCAACAATTGATAGCTCAACGGTTGAAAGACCGGCCCTCTCAACCCGCGAGTGCCCGGATTTGAGCGCTTTGGCACGAGAGTACCTGGAAAACCACCCACATTTTCACGGCCGGATGAACGACGTCGCGATTGTCCATGAAGGCCGGACTCTGGTGCTCAGAGGGAGTCTTCCAACATTCTATCTGAAACAGCTCGTTCAAGAAGCTGTTCGCCACGTACCAGGCGTACTGCACGTGCGCAACGTGATCGATGTTGTGAGTTCTGAAGGGCTCAGCAGCTCACAATGATAGCCGCGAAACGTAAGTCAGCTTTTAGCCCTCTTGGGTCCAGATTAGCCCAATCGGTTTACACTCCGCCCAGTCGTACTGCGGGCCGGATCGACTCAAGTTCGCACTAAATTGCTTTCCGTTCTTGGCACAATTGCCACTTGCCGGGGTGCCGACTACCATCGTGGTAGCGGCTTTCAACGCCTTCGTCGTAGAACGGTTCCGCCGAAATCCTCGGCGTTCACTTACCGCTACGGTAAGCTGTGGTTACAGGACGGATGGGAACATGCAGGATTCTCCAATTTGGCAGATGGAGGTTGGCGAAGGGCCGCTCGTTGCCTGTGCAATTCACGACGGGCATTTTGTGCGACCAGAAGTGGCCGCCCTCCTCAATATCGACGAAGCGACGCGCCACTATGAAGAGGATCCCAACACCGCCGTTTGGACGGCGATCGCACCCACACGCATCATTGCACATCGTTCGCGTTTCGAGCTCGATTTTAATCGGCCCCGCGACAAGGCCGTCTATATTACTCCAGCAGATGCCGGGGAGCTTGAGGTCTGGAAGAGTTCTCCGCCAGCAGCAATGGTAAGGCATTCTCTGGAGGTGTACGACGAGTTTTATGCCCACCTAAAGCTGTTGCTTCAACGGCTTACCTCACTACATGGTGAAGTCGTCGTTTTCGATTTACACACTTATAATCGTACGCGGGAGCAAACCCACAGCACCGAGTCCGATCGAGAGGATAGTCCCGAGATAAATTTGGGAACGGGTACGATGGCCCGGGCTCTTTGGGCGCCGGTTGTCGATTGCTGGCTGCACGCCATACGTGAATTCGATTTCTTAGGGCGCCACCTCGATGTGCGTGAAAATGTTAAATTTTTTGGCGGGCATCTACCTCGCTGGATTCACGAAAACTTTGCCAATTCCGTGTGCGTCCTGGCAATTGAGGTCAAAAAATTCTTTATGGACGAGTGGACGGGTGAACTCGATACTCAGCAACATCAGGCAATCGGAAATGCCTTAGCTTATGCCGCCACGGCCGTCCGCGACGAACTGCAAAAGGTAAAAAGTGGGCCAACCGTCGCCTAGGGTCCGAACGCCCGTCGTTCCATGCCGCAGCGGCCTCCGGTTCGGCCGAGGTCGGAGATCGGGCCCTGCGGATCGTTGAGATGGTGCGGCCGAGGCTGATGGCGGATGGCTGTTTCAGGTCGGTTTGAATGTCGTCGGTGACAAACTTATGGAGATTAACGTCTTCAGCCCCCGGTGGGCTGGGGAGCCAAGATCTTCGAAGGCGTCAAATTTTGCCACCGCTGTAATTATGGTTTTGGAGCGTAAGGTACAGTACATGGGATGCTATCCGCGGAACTTCAAAGACGTGGATATGGCAACATTGTGAGCCGGACAAAGGAGTGGCTTCACGCGAAGGCACAAAGAATCGGAAGAGCAATTTCGCCGCCCGTGAGGACACAGTTAGGCTAAACTGGAACGAAATCGACGCAACCATGATTTGCGGCTACTAGCGTCGATACTACTATTCTTGTCTTAGCGTCTTCGCGTGAGATATTTAGAGCACTAAAGCGCGTTTATGTTGCGTCCGGGTCAAAAAATCGGCAAGTATAAACTCAAGTCACGACTTGCTAATGGGCCGTACGCGACGGTGTTTCGTGCGCTCGACACGCTCGAAGGCGTGCACGTTGCACTCAAGATTCCGCACAAAGGACTTGTGACCAAAGAATCGCTCGACGATTTCTCGCGCGAAGTGCGATTGGCCGCCAAGCTCGACCATCCGAACATTTTGCGGCTTAAGTCGGCCGACTTTATCGACGGCCATCTGGTGATCGCGCTTCCGTTGGGCGAAGAGTCGCTGGAAGAACGCTTAGCCCGACGGTTGTCGCTTCGCACTGCGCTGGACCTGGGCGAGCAATTGCTCCGTGCTGTCGCGTTCGCCCACGAACAGCATGTCATTCACTGCGACGTGAAACCCGATAACTTGTTGCTGTTTCCCGACGGCCGGTTGCGACTCACCGACTTTGGCATTTCGAAAGTCGCTCATCGGACCATATCGGCATCCGGCGCAGGCACGGTTGGCTATATGGCGCCGAGCAGGCAATGGGTCGTCCCTCGCGGCGGTCCGATGTATTTGCTACGGGGGTCGTGTTATGGCAGATGTTTTCCGGCCAGCTTCCCGAATGGCCATTCGAATGGCCGCTTGCTGGCTACGAGCGGTTGCGACTCGTGGTACATCCAGACATGATCGCATTGCTGAGACGAGCGCTTGATCTTAAGCCACGCCGGCGGTTCGAAGACGGCAGTCAGATGCTGGCGGCATATCTACGCGCCAAGCCCAAAGTATTGCGGCAATATACGCGGTCGCGCCTACCAAAGAGTTCAAAGCGAACGACAAAGCGCGACTGGAAAGCGGTCCAGCTTCAACAATTCGAACGGCTCTTCCGCCGCCAATTGGATACGCATCTTCACTGCAATAAGTGCCAGGGGCCGGTGTCTGAATACATGTTCGCCTGCCCTTGGTGCGGAGACGATCGCAGGATACTGCGCGATGAATCGACGTTTCCTGCCGTTTGCCCCCGCTGCAATCGAGGGACGAAACTCGACTGGAAGTACTGTCCCTGGTGTTACGGCCCAGGGTTTCGAGACGCTTCGGAACGCCAATATACGGACCGTCGCTACGAAGCTCGCTGCCGAAATCCGAAGTGTGATCGTAAAGATCTTATGGCGTTTATGCGCTATTGCCCTTGGTGCCACACGAAAGTTCGCCAAGCGTGGAAGATCACCGGAAGCAAAGACACCTGTGCCCGGTGTGGCTGGGGCGTCGTGCGCGAGTTCTGGTCTTTCTGCCCGTGGTGCACCGCCAGCCTCAGTTAGCCGACCCGTCTTGGGTCGGTAGCGGGCGGTTTATTGCGGAAAACCGTCTCGAATCCGGTCAATATGGCCGCCCTATCTATGAGCTAGATTTATGCAGGGAGACTGCACATGTCCACGCCAAAATTCATCGATGATCCGGCCTATCGCTACCTCCGCGAATACGACTTCGAGCAATTCCAACAACACATCGAAGGGCGTGATCGGGTTGACTTTTCAAGCACCGATCTGCGTGGCGTCGATCTCACCCGCGTCGACGCTGCAAAACTCGTGTTACGAGACGCTTACCTGCGCGATGCCGACCTTCGTGGTCTCGACCTGCGGCAACTCGATCTTGAAGGTTGCTCGCTGCACAACGCGAAGATCAGCGGCACCTATTTTCCTGCGAACATCTCGCCGCAAGAAATCGTCAACAGCGTGCAGTACGGTACACGGATGCGGGCCGGAGTATAGCAGCGCCAAGCTTTCAATGTTGCCAAGAATTGTGGCCGATAGCATTAGTGCCGCTCGTGTTCCTCGACCGGACGGTCTTCACTGAACGTTCCGTGCAGCCAGCCGCGGCGTTTGAAGTACCACAGCATTGCCAGCGTCACCAGGGCCATTAACGCGAGCGAAAAAACGTAGCCAAATCGCCAATTCAGTTCCGGCATGTTCCACGGCGAAGCGTTGGGATTGAAGTTCATCCCGTACACGCCCGCGATGAACGTGAGCGGCAAAAAGATGGTGGCGATCACCGTAAGTGTCTTCATGACCTCATTCATGCGGTTGCTGATCGTAGACAGATAATAGTCGCGCACGTCGCCGGCGATGTCACGATACGATTCCATCAAGTCGATCAGCTGCACCGCGTGATCATAGCAATCGCGGAAATAAACGCGAGTGGCGTCCGTAATGAACGCCGTGTTTTCTGATTTCAACTCGCTAATCGCGTCCCGAATCGGCCAAATGGCTCGGCGGAGCATCAGCAGCTCGCGCCGGACAACGTGTAGCTCGTTAAACGCTGACCGCGTGTGCGTGAATGCGTCCGGGTCATCGAGCGTATCAAGATGATCGCCGATCGCTTCCAACACTGGAAAGTACGCATCGATCGACACGTCGATCAGCCGGTACGCCAAGTAGTCGGCACGCACGCATTGCCGTGCTACGCTTTGTTCCTGTCGAATACCGGTGCGAACGAGACTGAAGCAGTCGCCTGGTCGTTCTTGAAATGTGACCAAATAGTTTTTGCCGAGCAGCATGCTGAACTGTTCGGTGATCTGTTCGTTCGATGCATCGGGCACGCGAAGCACGATGAATAAGTTCTCGTCGTACGCTTCGACTTTGGCACGCTGATGGACGTGGACAACGTCTTCCAGTGCCAGTGGATGAACCCGAAAGATTTCTGCAATTGCCCGCAGCTTTTCTTCGCTGCCTAGGCCCACGACATCGACCCACACGACCGGCCATTCTTCTAGGTGCTTTTTCAGCTCGATCGGGTCGTCGATCGTGTGCTCAACGCACTTATCCTTGCCGTAAGCCATCACGCGAATAGTCGTTGGACGTGCATCTGGCTGAATCGTGAGCGTGCCCGGGCTCGATCCTGGCGCACTGCGCCGGCGAATCCGGCGTTTGGCGCGTCGCGTTGGTTTCCAACGACTGGTCATGAGGTCTGATTGTACAGAATTTCCAGTCGGCTCACACTTCAATCCAGTTGTGGTGCATCGCCGCGTGCGGCATACTGCGCTGTTTCTTTTCGCCAATCAGTGATTGATTTTGGGGTGAGCTGCCCACTTAGCTTTGAGGAAAGGTGCGATGCGAGTCCGCATTGGATTCTTGGTACAAGTCGTGTTCCTCACCACTCTCACGGTGAAAGCCCCGGCCGACACGCTCGATCAGGTCCACGAGCGTGGCACCCTGCGCTGGGGCGGCGATGCCAGCGGCGGCGGGCCGTACATCTACCAAGGACCGGACAACAAACTCGTCGGGTTCGAATACGAACTGGCCGACTATCTCGCTGCTCAGATCGGTGTAAAGCCCCAATATGTCAACTGGGAGTGGGAGAACTTGCCGCTAGTCCTCGATGGCGGCAAGATCGACCTCGTGCTTAACGGATACGAATGGTCGGCAGAGCGGGAGCAGCTCTGGTCCTCCACGATTCCATACTACATTTACAAGCTGCAGTTGATGGCCCGCTTGAACGACGTCTCCATCACCGACTGGGAAAACTTGCGCGCCAAAGCGGGCGCACCGCGCAAGCGAGTCGGCGTGCTCCAAGGTTCCGCTGCCGAGCGCTACCTTGAATCGCGTTACGGCAAATCCATCGAGCTGAAAAGGTACCCGGAGGTAACCAGCGTGATGGGCCTTGTGGAGCAGGGGCAACTTGATGCGACCGTCCAAGATGTTCCCATTGCGATTTTCTACGGTAAGGATTTTCCAGGCCTCCACAACGTGGGCAAGCCCGATGTGCCCGGCTACTACGTCGGCTACGTGCGGCGGGGCGATGATCGCCTCCGCACCGAGCTCAACGCCGCCATTCGCAAAGCGATGGCTGATGGTACGCTGGAGCGCATTTACAAAAAATATAGCGTGTGGAACGACGACCAGCGACGGCTGGCGGAAGTCGCCAAAAACTGGCCGCCGCCGATGAGCGAGACCACGGCGTCACGTTGGTCAAACATGCCGCAGTACATCAAACTGCTGCTCCGCGCGGCTTTGACCACGGTCGAGTTGTCGTTCCTTTCGATGCCGCTGGCGATCGCGATCGGCTTGGTCGTTGCCATCGGCCGGCTGTACGGGCCGGCGTGGATCCGCGTGCCGTTTGAAGTGTATGTGGAAATCATCCGCGGCACGCCGCTACTTTTGCAGCTCTTTGTGATCTATTACGTGCTGCCCCAGTTCACCGGCCTCAGCATCCCCGAATTCTGGGCGGGTGTTTTCGGCCTCGCCATCAATTACTCGGCCTACGAAGCGGAAAACTATCGCGCCGGGCTATTAGCCATCCCGCGCGGTCAAATGGAAGCGGCCCTTTCGCTCGGCATGAGCACTCGGACCGCGCTCCGCCGCGTGATTGTTCCTCAAGCTGTCCGAATCGTCATCCCGCCTGTGACCAATGACTTCATCGCCCTGTTTAAGGATACTTCGGTGTGCTCGATGATTGCCGTTACCGAACTGACGGGCGAATACCGCTTTCTGTTCCAAAGTCACCCACATCTGATGATCGAATTCGGCATGCTGACGGCGCTGCTCTATTTGTTAATGAGCTACCCACTGTCGCTCGTCGCCCGACGGATGGAAACCCGCTTCAAAAAGGTTGCCGTCTAGCATTTTGATTGTTAGTTCATGGCCAGACTTCCGGACCCTGACCCCCGCATCCCCAATCCTGCATCCTCCCCCATGATCGACGTCCGCAACCTCATCAAAGACCATGGCGATTTGCGCGTCCTCGACGGCGTCTCGCTCTCCGTTCGCCGCGGCGAGGTGGCCACCGTCATCGGCCCGTCCGGAGGTGGAAAGAGCACTCTGCTGCGCTGCATCAATGGGCTGGAAACGTTCGAGGGTGGTGAGGTGCAGGTCGACGAGGTGCGGTTGCAATCCGGCGGCGACCACCGACATACTGCCGACACGCTCCGCACGCTTCGTCGCCGCGTTGGCATGGTTTTTCAGCAGTTTCACCTGTTCCCGCACATGACTGTGCTCGACAACGTGCTCGCCGGTCCGTTGTATGTTCTCAACGAGCAACGCGATGCCGTCGAACTACAGGCTCGCCAATTGCTCGACCGCGTTGGCCTTGCTGAAAAACTGTCGGCAATGCCGGACCAACTCTCCGGCGGTCAGCAGCAACGGGTCGCCATCGCCCGCGCGTTGGCCATGCAGCCCGAAGCCATTCTCTTTGATGAGCCGACAAGTTCCCTCGATCCGCGCATGGCAGCAGAGGTGATCGGCGTTATCACCGACCTGGCCAACAGTGGGCAGACGATGATTGTTGTCACTCACGCGATGGGCTTTGCCCGCAACGTGTCGCATACCGTCCACGTGATGCACGCCGGGCGCATCGCCGAATCTGGCCCACCGGCCCAAATCTTCGACAACCCGCGCGAGGAGGCTACGCGGACTTTTTTGACGCAGACAAAAGCGAATTGACGAATAAGAAATCGTCCTTCGTTGAAACACTAACCACCGCTGATTTCCACGAATCCCAATTAGTGCCGATTAGTGAGGGACTAGTGTTCCTGCAGCACCCCTACTGGATCGCTGCAATTTGTGTTTGCGTTTCGAGCTGCCGCGCCGCTCGCCGAGCCAAATTGCGGGCTTTCAGCTCGGCCCTTTTCGCGGCCAGCATTTCCGCCCGCGCTTTCCGCCGCGCAATCTTTTCTTCCCGCGCTTGCTTTAACTGCTCGCGCACGTGGTGACGACCTGGTTCGGCTGATTTTCCAGCATCTGCTGTTGGGCCAAAAACTGCTGTTGAGCCAAAAGCTGTTGCTGGTATTGCTGCTGCAGATACCGTTGGTAGGCGTACCGCTGCAGCACTGCCCGCTGCATGGCTGGCGAGACCATCGTCGGCGAAATCATCGATGCGGTCGATTGCAGCCACGAACCTGCATTCAGCATCGCCACGCTAGTGCCTCCGCTGGAGCCGCTTGAACCGCCGCCCCCCTGGCCGTTACAAGCATAACTCGCGGTGCCGACGAAACTCAGCATCGCCACAATGGTCGCAAACACAATAATTCTCATGCCTCTGCTCCTTACAGGCTCCGGTTGCCTCGACTAAGTGACACAAAAAAACTCCCTCGCCCTTTGGGAGAGGGTCGGGGTGAGGGCGTCTTAGAAATGGTTATTGCAAGAGTTCGTTCCTACGTAGAAGGCTTTCACTCTTACAGATCGATTTCGAGTACCGATTGCAACGCGGCAGCCCCTAATGACCTCTCGATTGTTCGCTTGAAAGTCAGTTTCTATTCCCATACACAAAGCAGGCGATGTCGTACCAGCCTTGCCCTCGCGGCTCGTTTCCGGCATGATGGTGAGTCCGGCGAACCATAGACGGCCAGAAATCGTCTAAGGTGTGCGGCCATACAGAGATACGTCCGCCAAATCGCCACGCACCCCTAGCTCAACTGGATAGAGCATCGGACTACGAATCCGAAGGTTAGAGGTTCGAATCCTCTGGGGTGTGCTTGAGTTACGTCCATTTCGCTAACTCGTTGTACCTAGGTACATTTGCATGAATGTACAAGAGTTTGTCGCCGAAGTAATCATCAGCGTTGCGGAGGGGGTGAGGAACGCACAGGAGAGTGGGAAAGAACTGGGGCTAACGGTAAACCCAGCAGCACGTGTATTCTTCGATCCTGATTCCAAACAACTCGGCAAAGGAGCTTGGCCAGTCGGTTGCAAGATTCGGTTTGACATTGCCGTTACAACTGTCGCTGACAAAACGCAGGGTGGGAAAGCCGGCTTAACAGTATTTGGGCTTGGCCTAGGCGGTGAGGTCGCATCGGGGCAATCGAACACTCACGTTTCCAGGGTATGTTTCGATGTTCCTGTTATTCTGCCCAAAGGAGTCAACTGGTCAGGCACTTCTGAATAATACCCGCCGACTCTTGCACGATGCCGGGGGCATAATGCCTCCGTGTTGTCTCAACGCTGGCATGGCGTAGCACGCGGCTCACTTCTCGTTCCGGTACGCCGGACAAGAAAAGCCGCTCAGCACAGCTACGCCGAAAGTCAGGAACGCTGGTAAAACTCGCGTTGATTTTCCCGCTCGACTCAAGCGACCGCCATCGCCGTCCAGAAGTTCCAATCCGATCCCAAGGCCGCCCAGGCATCGTCGGTTGCACTGGTGGCCGCGGCAATCTCATTTCCTCTTGTACCGCTTAGCGATGTAGAATCTGACGCGGCCGTCTCCATCGAATCCTGCGCTTGTCCTTCGTTCTCCATCACGTAGTCGGTAATATCCTCGTCGATCGGCGTGATATGCGAGGCGGATAGCAAATGACGTTGCTGCGTGGTCGCTGTGCTGGACACCAATGCGGCATTTGAAACGCTCGTCGAAACGCTATCCTGCGGAGCCATGATGCCGTAGAAGACAAAGAACCGCGAGGCGAAGAGACTACTGCTAGCCGCGGACCGGGCAGCCGCAAGGCCCGCGGACGTTGGCGTGTAGGGGTCGGCCGCCGCATAGTTCACCGCATACCCGAGGTCGGCCAACGAACCGATCGTGACCCGTGAGAGCGGCAAGTTGGTACCAGGGCCGGCCCAACCCGTCATCAGTTCGTTCGTGAATACGGTTTCCCGCCAATGCGCGTCGGCCGTGCCCGATCCACCGGTGGCTTCGACCGGCACGCCCCGCGCGTTCGTGCCGAAAATCTGATTGTATTGGGCGGTGGCGTTGGCTCCCGTGAAAATCGGATTGCTCGTGTAAGTGCCGGAAAGCAGGCCGAAGTCGCTCCACAGTGTGCCGATGCCCAGGATGTGTCCCATTTCGTGCAGTACGACGCTATACAGCAGCCCGCTCGAAAGCATGTTGGCCATGTCGGCGGCATCGAATTGCATCACGCCGTGAATTGGCAACGAGCTGCCGGCTCGGAACGCGTCGGGCCCCGACTGACCCAGAATTCCGCCGACGCCATCAATCGTCGGCGCACTGGCGCTGATCAACAGGTCATCGACAACCTGGCCATGGTACGTTGCATTCGGCAAATCACCGGTGATGACTTGCGACCAACGGTTGGCCGCCTGCTGGAAAATTGCTTGCTCGGCCACAGTCAATCCGGTCATTTGCAGCGTGATCTGGAAGCCGCCGCCCGATGTTGGTGCTGCGGTAACCGTGGGAGGCGTAATGGAGAGAGTGTAGTTCGAGTTCGTTACGCCGCCCGCGCCAAATACGTCGACATAGTAGGTTCCCGCTGCCAACCCATTGAGCGAAACCGATTCGCTGTTGCCGGTTCCTTGCGAGGAGCGAACGAGAGCACCCAACGAATTGTAAAGTTCAAGCTGCAAGTTGCCTTGCGAGTTCAAAAAGCTGATCGAGACCGAATTGCTGCTAGTGCCTGTGGCACTCGTTGTGAATTGGAACCAATCGGCGGAATCGGCCATTCTAAGAGAGCTAATCGTGCGCGCCGCGGTAAGTGTGCCAAGATTGTAGGCCGTGCTGAAAGTGTCGTTGTTTTCGTAGGCGTCATCCGCTGGCGTGGTCGTCGTTGTTGTCGTGGTCGTAGCGGAACCATTGATCGTCCACCTGTAGTTGCCGCGCGTGCGGCTCGAGTAATTCGTGATGCCGATGTAGTAGCGCGTTCCGGCCGTCAGATTCAGCGTCACCCGGCTATCGGTGTTGCTGGGGTACGAGATATCGTCATTGTAGCTGAGCCGTTTGCCGGTCGCCGAAAAAACGCCGAGCACTGTATCGAGATTGCTCGTGGGCGTTGCGGTCGAAATGGTGTATGCGCCACTCGTACGGGCGGTGAATGCGTAATAGTCGACTTCTGTTCTCGCGATTGATGCCGTGCCCGTGGCATCATTCTGTGAATTGAGCGTCACGGCGACCGCAGTCGTGGGCGGCGCGATGGTTGACGGCGGTACCCCCAACCACGTGAGCGCAAGCCGATCCTCAAGCACCTCCATCGATAATCGTCGCGCCCAACTATTTCGCCGAGTGGGTTTATTGTGCCGCTTCCATTTTCTCCTGCTGTCGATCATGGCAAAGGTCCTTCAATAGTTCTTGGATGTCTTGGGGCGCCATCTTTGGCTTGTTCGGCATTGATCCGACGACTTGGGTGGACAAGCCACCTGTGGATTTACTAGCGTACAGTTCCCCACGGATGGGATACGGTTAGCCGAAGCCGGACCACTCATCCTAATAAGGACCGGTTTCTACGCTGGTTATCACGGCATTCGAAAAGCGTTGTCGCACGACATCCGAAGCGCGATTATTCGGCACGTCGGAATTCCAAGAGTGCCTTGCGGAACTCCGTCAAAACGTCGTTCGAAAACAAGACGAACCTGACCAGCGACAGCGGGCGGGCGTCAGTGAGGCCACGTAAGAAATCGGCCGCTGCTTGAATGGCCGTCCGTGCGGCCGCGTCCACGGGATATCGATAGGCTCCCGTGCTCAATGCCGGCAAAGCAATTGATGCGCAATCATGCGCATCCGCGAGTTCCAGCGACTTCCTATAAGCGGAAGCTAGCAAAGTCTCCTCACCCCGTTGTCCGCCGTTCCAGAACGGCCCCACCGCGTGAATGACGTACTTGGCCTGGAGGTTACCGGCCGATGTGATGACGGCCGAACCCGTCGGGCAACCCTCCGGGTACCGGCGGCGCGTTTCTTCCAAGATCGTCGGCCCACCGGCCCGATGAATCGCGCCATCCACGCCGCCTCCTCCTGCCAGGTGGCTGTTCGCAGCGTTCACGATTGCGTCGACTACCTGCTGGGTAATGTCGCCCAACACGAGCTCGATCGAGCGACCATTAATCGTCGTCACATTCTCTACAGAAGAAGCCATACAGTCCTTCCTCGCCTTACACTCCCCATTCCCCACTCCACATTCCACACTCACCCCACGTCACTCTTCCCGATCGGCTTCCTCTTCCGCTTCGGCAAACACCTCCTCCATTTCACGTCGCCGGCTGAGATAGAACGCCAGCCCAACCAACGCCACCGTGAGATCCGTGACGCGCCGCCCCAAGCCGACGAGCGTGCCGTCGCCGCTGACTACGTGCACGCCCCCCGGCATGGCCTTGTACAACTCTTCGACCGCGAATTCCATGGTGCCTAAGCCGCTGGGCGTAATTGGAATTGCCCCCACGACACCCGCGATGGGCACGATCACCACGTGTTCCGACCAGGGAGGCGCATCGATACGTAGTCCGCGGGCGATGAAGTAAAACGTTGTGATCGAACTGAGCGACATCATGGCACTGACCGCGAAGGCGCCGACGAGCATTCGCTTTCGATTACGGTAGATCTGCACAGTCCCGAGCAGGCGTGCAACCGTTTTCCCAACCATCGGAATGGTCGCCGCGCGTTCCGAGATTCGACCGCCCGATAGTCCCCCCACGAACATCATCAACGCGAACACCACCCAACCGATTGCCGCCGCAACAAGGACCGTATGGGATAGCAGATGCAGGGATGGCGAGGCTGCTCCAAGCAGCCCCGTACCGAGGATGCCGCAACTCGCGATGCTGAGCATGGTCAGTAAACCGACCACTCGGTCGGCCACGACCGTTGCCACCGATTCCGGGCGCTGCTGCGGATGACCGTGCGCCAAAAATATGGCTTTGAAAAAATCGCCACCAACTGAACCTGGCGAAACAAAATTCAACGCGAATCCGAGCGCGCCAAGTCGCAATGTATCGAGGAATCGCTCACTGATGTTTAGAGCGCGAATCAAGATGTGCCAGCGTGAAAAGCTCAATGTGGCCGTGAGCAGCGAAAAGAGCAGGGCAGCAGCCAAGAATGGCCAAGCCAACGTGCGCTCTGAAAGTTGCGCGAAGCCCTCACGCGCTTGAATAATCAGCCAGGTAAGTATCCCCAGTGCCAGCCCCGTCTTGATGGCCATGAGAGCGGTGCGTCGTAAGTGAGAATGCATTTCGCCTCTCGGGCGCTTGGGGGAAACACTATCGCTTATGAATCAATGTTTTACACGCCGACGTCGATCTTCCCAATGTTGACAGACGATAAGTTGACTGATACTTTTCAATTGTAGCTGTGGGGGATTAGCTCAGTTGGGAGAGCGTTTGGCTGGCAGCCAAAAGGTCACCGGTTCGAGCCCGGTATCCTCCATTTTTTCCGGTCCATTTCAAGCCCCGTTGAACGGGGCTTGTTTTTTGCGCCGACGGCCACAGATTCTGCGTAGCCGAGCCGCATTTTCTTCGTTGTCTTTGCGCTCGTTGGTTACAATAAAACGTGCGTTGGGGTCCTCCACCGTCGGCGCTTAAGTGGTTTCTTGGCGCAAGTTGGGCTATCGATTCTCCACCCGCGCCGCCTCAGGAACAGATGCATGACATCGGGAGAGTTGCGACGAAGAGGCGACTTCCTGCGCCCGGCGTTTGGCGTTTGAGCCGCTGGAGCGCCGCGATCTGCTCACCGTCATGCGGATTGTTGACTGGAACACGCTCAACGGACCGAATGATGCGACGGGCGACGCAAATTTCTCAACCGTCTTTCAAGCGATTGGTAATGAAACGGTCCAGGGAAATACGCAGCGCATCGATATTCTCGCCCTGCAAGAGACCGACCCGCCCGGCACCGGTGCCGGCGATTCGATCGGCCGCATCGAATCGATTTTCGACACCCTGTATCCATCGGCCAATTACTCGTTTGTCGTGTCACCCGTCGATGGCGGTGGTGACAGCACTGGCTTCGTTTATGATACGACAACGGTTTCACTACTGGAGTCCGTCCAAGTTGATCCTGGCTCGCTAACGCATAACGTGATGCGCGCCAAGTTCCGACCGGCCGGCACTCTCGGAGAGAGTGACTTCTATGTTTATTCCGTGCACTTGAAGTCGGGTGACAGCGGTGCTGAAGCAGCCACTCGGGGCGATGAAGCAGCGCTACTTCGCTCGGACGCCGACTTACTTGGCGAGGGCGCCAACGTCCTCTTTGTCGGCGACTTCAACATGAAGACGAGCGACGAACTGGCCTACACAAACATCGTGTCGGCCGGTGCCGCCCAACTACAAGATGTCGCCGACGCCCCCGGAGATTGGTACAACAATGCCGCCTTCAAAAGCCTCCATTCGCAAGATCCTCAAACCGCGATGGACGATCGCTTCGATATCCAATTCGCTAGCGGCGAATTCTTCGACGGCATCGGGGTGGACTACGTCGCCAATTCATTCCATGTCTTTGGCAACAACGGCTCGCACACGCTTAACCAACCGATCACGACCGGCACCGGTGCGAGTCCGACCGTGCTTAACGCACTGGTTGCTGCGAGCGATCACTTGCCCGCGGTGGCCGACTATCAAATCATCGTTTCCACGCCGAATGTCCGCGTTACGGAAACGCTGGGCGGAACGAAAGTTGTTGAAGGCGGACTTTACGACACCTATCAGGTAGTGCTGGATACGGTACCGACCTCCAATGTGAGCGTTACGGTCAGTCCCGATTCACAAGTCGATGTCGGCTATGGGGCTGGCGCCGCCACGATGCTCACCTTCACGCCGGCCAACGCGCTCACACCACAAACGGTGGCCGTCCACGCCGTCGACGACGCACTCGCGGAAGGTGACCACGCCGGACTCATTACGCATACGTCAACGAGTGTCGACGCCGCATACAAAGGCCTGTCGATTGCCAGCGTGAACGTCTCGATCGTAGATAACGATGCGCCGAAGATCGTCATCAGCGAAATCGACGCCGACCAAACAAGCACCGATACGATGGAGTTCGTCGAGTTGTACGATGGCGGCGTAGGCAACGTCTCGCTCAGCGGCAAAACCATTATTTTCTACAACGGGTCGAATGACCTCTCTTACGCTGCGTTCGATCTCACCGGCAAATTCACCGATGCCGACGGCTTCTTCCTGCTAGCCAATTCGGCTCTTATACCCACGCCCGGCGCCACCAACCTCGTATTCAGCAATAACACGCTGCAGAACGGCGCCGACGCCGTCGCGCTTTATTCCGCTTCCGCCTCGGCGTTCCCCAATGGAACCGCCGTTACGACAACGAATCTTCTCGATGCGATTGTCTACGATACGGGCCAAGCGGATGACGCTGGTCTACTGCCCCTGCTGGAAGCCGGCCAACCGCAGGTGAACGAGAATCAGAACAGCGCCGGCACCACGCAGTCTTTGGCCCGCGTTCCCGATGGTGGTATGCCGCGGTACACCGATATGTATGTTGCACAAACGCCGACACCAGGAACATTTAATCAACCGCCGCACGTCGGTGTGCAAATCATACAAAGCGCGTCTCGCGTCGACGTCGAAGAGGGCGGTGCGACCGACAGCTACCAAATCGCACTGGAATCGATTCCGACAGCCAATGTCACGATTACGGTCGATCCAGACAACCAAACCGATCTAGGTGCAGGCGCGGGCGTTGCAATCATGCTCACTTTTACGCCGGCAAATGCTCTCATTCCACAGACGGTCACAGTGACCGCAGTCGACGATCTCGCCATCGAGGGAACTCACACGTCGACCATTACGCACACGGCGATGAGTGCCGACAGCCGTTACGATGGGTTTGCGATTGGCAACATCATCGCAAACATTGTAGACAACGACGCCGTTGCGCTCCCTTCGGTGGTTATCAGCGAGCTCATGTACAGTCCCCTTTCTGATGAAACTAGCCCCGGCGTCGGCGAGTGGATCGAGGTCGTAAATACAGGCAGCACGACGGTTGATCTCAGCGGCTGGTTGTTCGACGATGAAGACAGTACGAATTGGGGTGCCATCTCCAGTGGCACGTTGCTGAATCCGCATCAGGCCGCAGTGTTTTTCGATTCCGCTTTCACGACCGCAGCCACGTTTCGTTCCGAGTGGGCCGTGCCCGACAGCGCGCTGGTCGTCGGCATCAGTTGGGGGAACCTGGCGAACTCACCCAGCTCTACCAACGAAAAGCTGGAGCTGTTGGACAATGTGGGAGTACAAATGGACATCGTCAACTATGACGATGCCAGTCCCTGGCCGAGCGCGGCCGAGGGCCCGAGCATTTATCTGAAGAATCTCTCGCTCGACAACAACGCAGGCGCGAATTGGGCCCGCTCACTCGTCGGTATTGCAGGTACTCTCTCGCCCACGGGCCCCACATTTTCTACCGCCGATGTGGGTTCACCCGGCCGTTTTTTTCTGCTTGGCGACTACAATTCGAACGGCGTCGTCGACGCTGGCGATTACGTGGTGTGGCGTGACACGCTTGGCTTAACGACAGACTTCCGTGCCGACGGCAGCGGCCCGACCACCGGCGTACCGGATGGCGTCGTCGACGAGTTTGACTACGCATTTTGGCGAGCGAATTTCGGCTCGGTCGGCGTTGTAAGTGGCGCCAGCGGCGCGGCGCACTTGAAGTTGCTACCGTTACGAATCAGAGTGCATCGGTCGTGTCAGAATCGGCCCCGCCGATTGCAGTCGTGACTTCGACGGATCCCCTGGCAATCGATACTGCGGTAAGTGATTTGGGGATCGCGCGGTCCCTTGCGAGGCCGGGAGTTGCATTTCAGTCGACGCTCCGATCGCACACTTCACGCATATCGAACGTCTCAATTGATCCATTACTGTTGCTCGACCAAGTGTTGCCGCCGCGTTCCCCCGAGGCGGCATCCGGAGACTTTTCCAAGCCAAACGATACACACTCGAATGAGATCGATGAGGTATTTGCATCTCTGGAAAAGTTAGCGCTCCTCGCACGCATGGACCTCTTAAACTGTCTCGTTTAGATCGCCAGTTTTCCTCCGTGCTACTCCGTCTGCTCACTCGATCGCCTCTGCGTAGCGACCCGGACATATTCTCCAGCGCTCTAACCGCTATGGTTATTGTAACCGGAATAAAGTGCCGCGCTCTGAACAACCCAGATTTCGGTGCAGCGTTTGTAGTGCCCGGTTCAACGCGCCAACGGCCTCGCACCGGCGCAGGAACGTAGACTCGTGATGAGGCCGCGCTTCGGATGCGAACCGAGCGCCCCGAGGCAGCTTCGTGGCTGCTCGGCGCCACTCTTATTGGGTCACATCGATTCACGCTGTTGAGGCTAGAAATGGCTACAGGTTTTGCGCTGGACACTAAAAAGGATGATTCCGGGTTGAAGTATCTCGAGTGGCTGCGCGAGGCAAGTGCATCGGGCAAAAGTCTCACCGGCTTGGTGCGAGAGGTTGCCGGTCTGCTGTGGGGCGAGGGGAGGCTCCAGCCCAATGAGTACTTTTTGTACGGGTTGTACGACGATTCTCGCTTTCCGCCCGACGCCAAAAAAACTTTTCTCGGTACCGATCGGCTGGCCCAGTTCCTCCACGCCTTGGATATGCCTTGGCCGGAGATCGCCCATGATAAGCCCACGCTCACGGCGTTGCTGCGCGGCCACGACCTGCCGATTCCCGAAACGCAGGCGATGCGGCATGCCGATCGATCATTCCCTGGGGCGAAGTCGCTTCGCAGTGAGGGGGACGTCGAGCAGTTCCTGCGAGAGGAAGCCACGTATCCAATGTTCACCAAGCCAACGGACCGGCAGTGCAGCTTGGGCGTCGCGAATCTCGAGCGTTACGATTCCGCAAGCGACTGTCTCATTACGAAGCGCCGGCGCAGCGTTCCCGTTTCCGAATTCGCAAATCAGTGCGAACAGTTTGCCGAGGGTGGCTACCTGTTTCAGTCGCGGCTTGAACCCCATCCAAAGATCGCTGAGGTGGTTGGCGACCAGTTGAGCACGGTGCGGATGTTCGTGTTGGTCGACGATAACGGTCCGACGCTGCTGAGGGCGGCTTGGAAAATTCCCAGTGGCGAAAGCGTGGCCGACAATTTTTGGCGCTCCGGCAACATGTTGGGCGGCATCGACGTAGACACGGGACGCGTAATCCGAGTTCTGCGACGTAGCGAGACCGGCACAGCCACAGTTGATAAGCATCCCAAAACAGGTGCCAGTTTCAGCGACTTGGTGTTTCCCGAATGGACGCAGATGCGTGACGTGGTAATGCAGGGGGCGGCTGCTGTGCCGTCGTGCCATTTTCAGGGCTGGGATGTCGCGCTTACCGACCGAGGTCCGGTCCTCGTCGAACTCGAAGGTGACGGCGGCGACCCGATCATGGAGCAGCTCTGCTTCGATTCCGGTCTCTTGCAGGGCCGCTACCGCGAGTTCGCTACAAGAGCATTAGAGAAACAAAAGGAAAAGAAGAAAAAAGCCCGGGCCCGTTTGCGCGAGCGGTTGCGGTCGAACCTCGCTCAACTGTCAGTGAGCCACCCGGTTACCGATGGACAAACGACAAAAGGCGAATGACGGAATCACACATCGGCGGCGACACGTTGGGAGCTCCACGATTCCAAGGGGAGGCAACATTGAAATCATTTTCCACGGTCACGCTGGAGCAACTGCTTGCGTCGGGTGGAGATACGCGGCTGGATATTGACCTGAAAACGAATCGCAACCGCTACGCGTGTGGGCCTCGGCCCGGTGCGGCAGTGCCTTTCGGTTCGTGTACCAGCTCAACCGTCTCGCCGCGCGGGTTTGCGGCCGCCGAACAAGCTATGCAGCGGCTCCGCGACGCTCCCGATCCGAGTGCTGCCGCCAACGACCTGGCCAATAGGACGCGCACACGATTGCGCGAACTTCTGACGATACCGGATGGTGTGGACATCGCGCTCGCTCCTTCCGGCACGGATGTTGAGCTTTTAGCCTTGGCACTCGCGGCGGGGGCCAGTGATCGACCACTCATAAATATCCTCGTCGGGCCCAGCGAGGTCGGCAGCGGTACACCATCGGCAGCGGCGTGCCATCACTACGATACGCGCACCGCAAGCGGAATGCCGGTGGTCGTCGGAGAGCCCGTCGACCCTGTTCTGGCGAATCGCGTCGTCGTACGAGCGGTGGATTTACGAACGTCGCGCGGAGATATGTTGAGCGAATCAGAGATCGATGCCGCGGCCATCGAATTGTTTCTTGAAGCGAATGACGCCGACTGCGCTTGTTCTGCTGCATCTTGTTGCGCACAGCAAAACGGGGGTGCATGCGCCAAGCTTGACTTGTATCGAGCGACTTCGCCGCACGAGCGAAGATGTTGCGGTGGTCATCGATGCGGCGCAAGGCCGCTTTAGCCGTCGTGGCTTGCGCGAGGCGCTGCAGAACGACTACTTGGTGATGATCACGGGGTCAAAGTTCTATGGCGGCCCACCGTTTTCCGGGGCGCTGCTGGTCCCGCCGCGATTTCGTCCGTCTCAGCGGGGAATTCGCGAGCTGCCTGATGGCTTCCGAGCCTATTTTTCCGCCACGGAAATGCCGGAGACATGGCGGGAGATTCGACAGTCGCTGCCGAACGAGCCCAACGTCGGGCTCCTGCTTCGCTGGTCAGCGGCACTCGTGGAGATGGAGGCCTACTATCAAGTGCCGAGCGACGTGCGTCTCAAAGTACTGCGCTTCTTTGAAGCGGAAACGCCGAAGATCCTCGGCGGATCGAGCGCAATCCGTATGCTGCCGGTGTTTCCGCCGTTGTACGACGACTCCTCGCACCGCCTGTTGGAGTCGAAAACCACGGTGTTTGGATTCTGGGTGACGCCGCCCGGCGCATCGCAACCATTAGGCAAGGCGGAGCTTAAGAAACTCCACTTCAACCTCGCCGCCGATTGTTCTGCTTCGTGCGACGAGTCGGAACGAGATGTCGCGTCGCGACAATTTCACATCGGACAACCGGTCGATTTGGGTCAATCAGGGTTTATTTTGCGTATCGCACTCGGCGGCGAGCTGATCGCACGTGTGGCGACCGATACCAGTACCAGCACCACGTTAGACGCACGTTTCGACTGGTTGCGCGAACAGATTATTGCATTACGGCAGAAAATCGAGTGCCTGACGAAACAACACTCCTTAAGTGCGGCATCCCAATTGGCGTCAGCGAGGTGAGCGAATGGACATCTTCAATCGACGCTTGCCATTGGACGAAGTGGCGAACATCACCCAACTCGCAATCAATCGCAACTTGGTTCAAAACGCCTCATCGGCTATCTTCCACCATCTTGGCCTCATGCGGGCCCGAATCGCGGCGCTTCAAGCCGCTTTTCCTGAAACTTGCTTGCATACCGTGGCTATCAAGGCCAATCCGGTCGTAGAAGTGCTTCGCGAAGTTGTCCGGATGGATGTCGGGTTGGAAGCCGCCAGCATGGAAGAGGTTAATTTGGCCCTCGCAGCCGGCTGCCCAGCCGAACGCATCGTTTACGATTCACCGGCGAAAACGGTTTGTGAAATTGAACGCGCTCTCAAGTGGGACGTGTACTTGAACGCCGACAACTTCGACGAGCTCGACCGAATTGCCACCGCACAATTCCGCTTGGATTCCCACTCGCTTGTGGGCCTGCGGGTCAACACAATGGTCGGCGGCGGCGCCATTGAACACACCAACGTTTCTGCTGCGAACTCGAAGTTCGGCGTGCCTTTGCAAGCAAATAGTGAACAGATCATTGCTGCCTTTGCAAAGTATCCATGGTTGAGCGGCCTGCATATCCACGTTGGTTCGCAGGGCTGCCAGCTAGACCTGCTCGCCAACGCGGCCGCTCGCATCGCGGCCCTAAGACATGAAATCATGACCTGTACTGGTCGACTCGTCTCCCATATCGATATCGGTGGCGGTTTGCCGACCAGTTACTGCTCAGGGGAGATAGCGCCGACGCCCGCCGAATACAGAGAGCTGCTTGAGGGGAAAGCGCCCGATTTATTTGACGACGACGTTCAATTGATCACTGAGTTCGGCCGTGCCATCCACGCGAACTGTGGCTTCGCTGCGAGCCGGGTTGAATACGTCAAGCCGGCGCAGCGATTGGCGATCATCCATTTGGGCGCCGACTTCTTGCTACGGCCCGTATATCGCCCGGAGAGTTGGCGCCACGAGCTATTTGTTCTCGATAGCGATGGCGCGCCGAAATCGGTTTCCCCGCGGCCAATCACGATCGCTGGCCCGCTGTGCTTCGCCGGCGACATCATTGCCCGTGATGTGCTCTTGCCGCCGGTCGAACCGGGCGATTGGATCATCATCCGCGATGTAGGGGCCTACACGCTCAGCATGTGGTCACGGCACTGTAGTCGTGGAATTCCGGCGGTGTGGGGTTATGATCCCGATCGAACCGAGCCACTGCGCACTCTCCGGCAAGGGGAATCGGCGGACGACGTCGTGCGATTCTGGAGCTGCCGTACTGAGGCTACCAAGTCTGACGAGCCGGTTATATCGGGCTTAGCGAATGCGATGCTGTAGGATCGCTATTCGTGCCGTACTACCGATACATTCCCGCAAATTTTGAAAGTTTTGAAATTCATTCAAGTCACTGATTTGACTTCGTCCGGAGTTGACATAAGTTTGCGTTGGAGAGGCAGACGTGATGAACGTCGGCCCTTCGGCAATCACTCGCGAGAGTGGGAGCCGCGTGAAACTCCTCTTCCGATCCGTAGGTCAGGCTTCAGCCTGACACACCTCATCCAGGATCGTCAGGTTAAAGCCTGACCTACGTGAAACGAAGCGGTGGATTCGCGTCAAAAAGGGCCTGCAGCGTCATCATCCTCGAAAGGGCAAACCAGTCGAAAGACTAGGGCGCAAAGCTAAGGGCCGACCATTTTTTGGTTGGCAGCCTGGCCGCCGAAAGGATGTTGGCTGTCGCTGATAACGGACGGATTGATGCACAAGCATTGGTGTCCGTTGCCGCGGCAAACGATCGGTTTTTCCGAGCCAACGCGAGGTTGATAGCGCAATACTCCATGTAATTGGTTGGCCTTCGCGACGGCAAATGCAGGCCTGTCCCTGTTCCACCATAGTGGTCAAGGATAGCCGCCGAGGAGGTCAGTTATCGGGAACAACTACAGTTCCCGTCAACCTAGTAGGGTTATGACCCGCGAGGGTCAGCCCGAGAATCGGAGGATGCAATGAAGAGTCTCGCTACGAAGGTACAACGTTTCCTCGTCTCGGAAGACGGTCCCACCGCGGTCGAATACGCCGTTATGCTGGCGTTGATCGTGATCGTGTGCTTGACCGCCATTCGTTCGATTGGAACGAACGCGAACACCACGTTCGAAAATGTGGCCAACGAACTCGGCTAATAAAAAACCGACACAGGACACATAACCCTACTAGTTGCTTAGCCTTTTCGGCAAGCGAACTAACTTGAAACACACACCCCTCGGCGGCGAAAAGCGGCCGAGGGGTTTTTTTGTTTCCAAGGTGGAAGGATAAGGGCGATTCGATGTTGAAGTCCCTTCCCCCCTTCCTCCTTACTTGTGACCTAAGCTTTTAATGTCTACCGCTAGGTTCGATACCCACAACCGCTACAAACCGTGAGCTCCGCTGAAATGCCCGTAATATCCCACGAGCTGTTGTTCACCGCCGTTGAATTGGTGTGCTACTTTTGCACAGCCATCGGCGTTGCCTTTACGTTTTTCTTCGCAACGCGGGCTTAGACGTGGGGTGGGCAACGCCCACTGGATTGAATTGAAGATTGCGGTGGGCTGTGCCCACCCGACAGATTCTTTGGGTCACAACATGCTTACAGTACATGACATTAGCCGCGCGTTCACCGATAACTGGCCTGTCTGGCTCGTCACCATTACGCTGATCGTGGCCGCCGTCATCGACGGCCTGAAGCTGAAGGTACCGAACTGGATAACGTTCCCAATGATCATCTCCGGCTGGATCTATAGCGCGACCTTATCGCCCTATGCTGGCTGGGATGGCCTGATGTATAGCCTCGTCGGAACGGCCGTGGGGCTAGCCCTTCTACTGCCGCTCTATGCCATCGGTGGTATGGGCGCGGGCGATGTGAAGCTGCTAGCCGGTGTTGGCGCATGGGTCTGGGGCACGACGACCATGTACGCCTTTGCAGTGTCTGCCATCGTCGGTGGTGTCATCGCCGTGCTGATGGTGATCTACCGCCGCAAATGGTCCAAGCATCAATCGCAGTTCTGGATGATCTGCAACGAGATCCTCACCGTAAAAGACCCGGAAAAGTTGGCCGCGATCGCCGCCGAGCGCAAGTCGAGCATGTTGCTCTTGCCTTTTGGAATTCCCATCGCGATCGGGACCATTGCCTACTTTTTTGTCGCTGGCATGTTGCTGTAGATTTGCCGCGATGAGAATTGCGAAACGACAACACGGCTGCGTGCCGATACCTCACCACCCATTGGAACGGTGCTCGGCGACCGAAGCTGATTCGCCTACGAACGAGCCGTGTGACAGCACGAACAATTTATGACACTTTGCCACAATGGCGCGTGAAGCTGCGGCGACCTTACCGGCGCAGCGATTTGCTTGAAACGGATTTGTTGATCTTGCCGAAGAAACCGACAAGGTTCCTTTTGCTGTGTAGCTAGCGTGTGCGTAGCCGAGTTTCTCCAAAACTCGACTGTGTCAGCCGCGACGAACCGAGGGGACGATCATGCGACCAAAATCGCTGTTATTGCTGGGATTGGCACTCGGGTGCGGATTAGTGGCCTCAATTGGCATCAGCCAAGTGATGGACCGGAACTCCCACGCGCGTGCCAAGATCGATACCGTGCCCATCTACGTCGCGCTCCATAACATCAACCTGGGGGATCCCATCGATTCCGCGATGCTGTCGCTGCAGGAATGGCCTAAGGACAAGGTTCCGCGCGGTGCGATCTCGAAACTGGAAGACTTGGAAGGCCGCCGGCCGCGAACCGCGATCTTCGAAGGCGAACCGATTCTCGAAGGCAAATTGCTCGCCCCCGGCCAGATTGCCGACCCCATCCGCTCGATCCAGAAGGGAATGCGGCTGAAAACGATCGCCGTCGATGCTGAAAAAAGTGCCGCGGGCTTGTTGGGTCCTGGTGACCGCGTCGACGTTCAGCTCTTCGTTCGCAAGGATCAGCGTACGGGCATCCAAACCGCCAAATCAAAAATCATTTTGCAAAACATCCGCGTGTTTGCCGTGGACCAGACCGTGCAGCGTTCTCCAGACGGCACCGAAGAAAAGAAGGTCGCGAAGACAGTTTCGCTGATGCTTACGCCAGAACAAGCGAGCAAGCTATCACTAGCTGAGGAGATTGGCGAGATAAGCCTCATTCCCCGGAATCCGGACGACGACAGTTCGGCCGATTGGTCGGAATACACCGTCGACGATCTGATGTCCAGCGGCGAAAAGAACAGCCGCGAGAAGGAACAAGGCGCAAAGGAACCGGCGAACGATGCACCGACGCCCGACGCTGGATCGCTAGTCAATGCGGTCAACAACACGCCGCAGCCCGCCAAGGAGCCGTTCCGCATGGAGGTCGTGGAGGCCCAGACCGTTCACGAAGTGCTGTTCGATAGCGAAACCGGACGACCGCTTACATCGCATAGTGAAGGCTCGAGTCCTGCCGGACCAACGCTCAAGTCCGATGCCAAACCGACCGGTAATCATGCTGGAACGGCCCAAGGTAACGCGGCAAAGACGCTTGATGATTTCCCGATCAAATTCGACCCTGATCAGGGCTAGTTTTCCCTCATGTCGCTGAATTCGCAAGGATTCGGCCGTGCGGTGGGCACAGCTCAACAAGATTGTAATAGACCAGTAGTTTGAACCGTCGCGGAGAGCGGAGCTCGCCGCGTGATTTTCGACCCAGTGCAGGTGCGATCGGCGCCGATCGGCGCCCGACCACGAAGGGAAGTACAAGGATGTACGATTATCAATTCGCGCCGACTCGTTGCGCTGCGCCGCTCTTCTTTGATCCTGTTGGTTGCCTGCGCAGTGGTACTGGCGCTAGGATCTTCCATAGCGCTCTGCGCAAGTTGCGAGCCAAGACTCGGTCGTCCGCAAAATTAGCGGTGCTACCGAAAAGCTCGAGCTGACCACGAACACCAGCCGCATTCTCACGCTGGACAAGAACATTCCGCGCGTGCAAGTGAACAATCCTGAACTGCTGGCGGTCACGCCGCTCTCGGCGAACCAAGTGCAAATCTCCGCCAAAAAGGCCGGCGTTACCCAAGTGAATCTATGGGACGACGCCGGCAATATCCACACCGTCGACGTGCAAATCTACGGCGATGCTCGTGAACTTACAGTCGCCCTCCAGACCCAATTCCCGAATTCATCCGTCAAGGTCTATCGCTACAGCGAGAGCTTGGTGCTAACCGGCTTCGTCGATCGGCCCGACCATGTCGGCCCCATCATGCGGCTCGCCGAGGACTACGCCCCCAAGGTGATCAACAACATCAACGTTGGCGGCGTGCAGCAGATCCTGCTCAAAGTGAAGGTTATGGAAGTGTCCCGCACGAAATTGCGGCGGCTTGACACCGACTTTTTTGTCGGCGGCAGCAACGGCGGCTTCTTCGCCTCCGCGCCCACGGGACTGTTGCAGTCCATCGACATTGCCAATCAGACGGTCACAGGTGGAAATGCACTTGGCGGTCCCGCCTCCGTCGAGTTCGGCATCGTTCATAACAACAGCGTCTTTTTCGGTTTCCTGGATTGGTTGCAGGAAAACAACATTGCAAAGATCTTGGCCGAACCGAATATCGTGGCCGTGAGCGGGCGACCGGCGCAATTTCAAGATGGTGGCGAGGTCCCTATCCCTGTCCCGCAAAGCTTAGGCACCACCACGATCGAGTTCAAGCAGTTTGGCACGATCGTTGATTTTCTTCCCATCGTACTCGGCAACGGCAATATCCGCCTCGAAGTCCGCCCGCAAGTTATCGATACCGACTACGCCCACGCTATCAGGGTCAATGAAATTACGATTCCAGCGTTCACCACACGCAGGGTTGATACCGCCGTCGAAATGAAAGCTGGCCAAACCTTTGCGCTCGCCGGTCTTGTCCAAGAAAAAACCAGGACAAGGAAGAGGGGCCTGCCATACGTAAGCGACGTACCAGTTCTCGGCGTCCCATTCCGGGGAACGGAAGATACCGTGGAGGAGACCGAGCTTCTGATCATCGTGACGCCTGAATTTGTCGACCCAATCGATTGTGGCCAAGCACCCTGCGAAGGCCCCGGCATGTTTACCACCTCCCCGACCGATCGTGGTTTGTACTGTGCCGGCCAGATGGAAGTGCCAACCTACTGCAATCCGACCCACGGCCTCACGGCCTGCGGACAGGATCCATGCGGCTGCTGTAACGGCTCAAACTGCGGAAGCGGCGGATGTTCTACCTGCGGCAATGGCGGCATGAGTCCCACGCTGCTGCCCACGCCGTCTGGCGGCGTCGAGCTCCCCGGCGGCACCGGCTACGACGATTCGACGAACTCGCCGGCGATTACTCCCGCACCGGCCGTAGATTCACCGCAACCGGAGTCGGCCCCATCCAACGAGACCCCTGGGCCAACCATACTCCCGTCGCCTGCTCAGCAGGGAGCGCAAGACTTGCCGGACGATATCTCACTGCCTGTGGAGATCGAAGACCATACCGCGCCACCACTAAACACAACGATGCCAGCGATTCCTGTGGGCACGTCGAAACCGGCCATCCAACCGGCCCCGGTTCCACCGCAGGCTCCGATATCGCCCCAACCATCGCAGGAAGAGCCGGTAAAGTCCGCTGAGCCGTCCGCAAAGGATGCGGCTACCGGCCAGAGTGTTGCGCCGACATACACCCTGCCACGACCTTACAGCCCACAGCGGAAGCCCATCTTTATGCGTAATGCGTCGAATCCTTATAACCGGCCAGCGCCGAGTGCCCCGCCGACCGCTCAGCAGCCCCAGTCCGCACTTATCGGACCCGTTGGATACGACGTTCAGTAGGCGCCAGTAAGCTACTCTTGCGATAAGCCGGAGCATATAGCCGACCCATCTTGGGTCGGAGGTCATCCATCACCCAAGAAATAATGGCCGACAAGCCCGGCCAAGGTGGCCGGACTATGTTCCTTTGTCCTCCCCCTCTCTATTATGCCCAACGTACTACGAGTTGCCGTCGTCGACCCGAAGGATGCTGCACGCGATGCGCTGAAGTCGATGCTCCTCGGCCTCGATACAGTTTGGCTCGAAGCTGAGTGTTCGCGCTACGAATTCTTTGCAGACGTTGTTGGACAGACCAATCCCGACGTGGGCTTTATCGCACTTGACAGCAATCCTGATAAGGCCCTTGAGCTTGTTGCGTCGCTGGCAAAATCGTCCCCGAATTGTGCGATTCTGGTAACGAGTTCCTCGACGGACGGCAACCTCATCCTGCGGACAATGCGGGCCGGCGCCAAAGAGTTCCTGACGCAGCCGCTCAAAACAGAGGATCTATCCAGCGCGTTGCAGCGCGTAGCTCGGCAACGATTGGGAGGGGCAGGGGCCTCTGCCCGCGGTTGCTCGATCATCGCCGTCACCGGCGCGACCGGTGGTGTAGGGGCCACTAGCATTGCAGTAAATCTCGGCTGCGCTCTGGCCGCCGATGTCGCGAATTCCGTAGTTCTATTGGATCTCGATTTGTGCCTCGGCGATGCCGACGTCTTTTTGGATACCATACCTGAGTACACACTGTCCGACGTTGCTCAGAATGTCAGTCGACTCGATCTGACGCTACTCAAACGCTCGCTCACCAAGCATGACACGGGTTTATATTTGTTGCCGCGCCCCGTTCAATTGGAAGACGCCCGGCACATTACGACCGACGAGCTCTCCCGCGTGCTGGGCTTGCTGAAAGCTTCGTTTACGCATGTGATCATCGATACGTCCAAGAGCTTCAACACGCTCGACATGCACGCGCTCACTGAAGCCGAGCAAGTGTTGCTTGTGACGCAGCTCGATTTGCCGTGCTTGCGGAACGTCGTGCGACTCATGATGTCGTTTAAAGAGACAGAACAGTTCTGCGACAAGATAAAGATCGTCGTCAACCGAGTTGGCTACGAAACGGGTCAAATCAGCTTACGTAAGGCTCAGGAAACAATCGGCCGCGAAATCTTTTGGCAAATTCCGAACGACTATCGGGTAATGGTCGAAGTCCGCAACAACGGCGTTCCCCTTCTGCGGCAGGCGCCGAAAGCCGCCATCACTCAGTCGATTAATCAGCTCGCCATCTCCCTCAGCGGTAAGACCGACGACGGGGCCGCTGAAGCCACAACCAAAAAGGGCTGGCTCAACCTCTGGCCTGCCCGGGCCTAGTCCTCAGGCAGGGGTGGGCACCGCCCACCGTATCCTTGACTCTGTCGCAAGGGCGATCAAGCTCCGCCCGCTATGACCCGGATAACCGGTCATCTGGAAACTTTGTGACTGCTCTCGCTCGTCATGCGCCGCCCGCGCCCTTTGTGGCAAGCTATCCTTTCATGCGAGCATTTTCGCCGGAAGGAAAACTCCGGCTGTGCTCGCTCGCGCACATATTCCTGACGACTGCTGACGTGGAAGACATCGATGACGAAACTTGCCAATGCCCCAGCCTCCTTATCGCAGAAAGATAAGGAGCTCGAATTCGAGAACATCAAGCGGCGAATTCATACGAAGCTCGTCGATAAACTCGATCTGTCCCGAGTCGGTGAACTTGAGGGCGAAGTCCTCCGCCGCGAAATCCGGCTGGTTGTCGAACATCTGTGCGACACCGAAGACACTTACCTCAATCGCAACGAGCGCGATCGTTTGGTCGAGGAAGTGTTGGACGAGACATTCGGCCTCGGCCCGCTCGAAATGCTGCTTAAGGAGCCCACGATCAGCGAAATCATGATCAACGGGCCGAAGAGCGTTTACGTCGAGCGCGCCGGCTGCTTGGAGAAGACTCTGGTCCAATTCCGTGACGACAAGCACTTAATGCAGATCATCGACCGTATTGTCTCGAAGGTCGGCCGCCGTGTGGACGAAGTTTGCCCGATGGCAGACGCTCGTCTGCCCGACGGTTCCCGCGTCAACGCGATCATTCCGCCGCTGGCCCTTGACGGTCCGACCGTTACGATTCGTCGCTTCGGTTCCAACCCGTTGAAGCTCGAAGACCTGCTCAACTACAAAAGTCTCACTCCCGAAATGGTCATGTTGCTCGAGGGAGCGATGAAAGCTCGTCTCAACATCATCATCTCCGGCGGTACTGGCTCCGGTAAAACGACGTTGCTCAACACCCTATCCAGCTTCATTTCAAATGATGACCGAATCGTCACCATCGAAGACGCGGCCGAATTGCAGTTGCAGCAAGACCACGTCGTCCGCCTCGAAACTCGCCCCGCCAATATCGAAGGCAAAGGCCAAATCAAAGCCACTGACCTCGTACGCAACAGTCTGCGTATGCGGCCCGATCGAATCATCATCGGCGAATGCCGTGGCGCCGAAACGCTCGATATGCTCCAGGCCATGAACACTGGCCACGAAGGCTCCCTCACCACCTGTCACGCTAACACGCCGCGCGATGCCATCGCTCGCTTGGAAACGATGATCATGATGGCCGGTTTCGAAATGCCGATCCGCGCGATGCGCGCAACAAATTGCCAACGCCGTCAACCTGATCGTGCAATCCAACCGCATGCAAGGCGGTCCGCGTAAAGTCACGCATATCACCGAAATCGTCGGCATGGAGCAAGAAACGATCGTCATGCAGGACATCTTCAAATACGTTCAAGAAGGCGTGGACGAGCGTGGACGAGCGGTTGGCCACTTCGAGGCCACCGGCATCCGACCCACTTTTATGACCCGCCTCGAATCGAGCGGCGTCCGCCTCCCGGCCAGCGCCTTCCGCGAACGTATGATGTTGAGAGATTAAAGTCGTTGGTCGTTTGTGGCAAGTAAAGTATCTGCACCGACTAACGACCAAACGGAATACGAACGACTAACGCCCAACGACTAACGACTAACTATGTCACCAATAATCATTTATAGCGCGGTCTTCCTCGGCGTCGCCGCCTTGGTCGGCGCCCTGGCGTTTATATCCAGCGGCGACCGCGAAGCCGAAGTTGAAGAACGCCTGAGTGCGCTCACGACGTCCAAAAAAGGTCTGCGCCAAGGAAGGCACATCCTACCAGGAGCTCCTAAGCTCCATGCGCAACGACAGCAGCGGCGCACTTGAGCAATTCGTCTCGCGTTACCTCAACCTCCGGTTACTGTTCGAGCAGGCCAACGTAGCACTCACCGTTCCGAAATTCCTCGCGATTTGTGGCGGCTTCGCCGGTTTAGGCTTGGTTCTGCCTGCGGTGGCCGGCTATAGTGTCGCACTCGGTCCGGTGATGGCCGCTTTCCTGGGTTTTTTACCGATCGTCTGGCTGCTGTTCAAACGAAAGCGACGCCTCAAGGCCTTCGCTGCTCAATTACCCGAAGCGCTTGAACTGATCGCCCGCGCTCTCCGCGCTGGCCACAGCTTGGCCGCCGGCTTTAGCTTAGTCGCTCAGGAAACGTCGGACCCAATCGGTGGCGAATTCGGCCGCACGTTCGAAGAGCAGAACCTGGGCAAGCCGTTGGACGAGGCGCTTAACGATCTCACGAAGCGCATCCCTAACCTCGACCTCAAGTTCTTCGCCACCGCGATCATCTTGCAACGTCAAACCGGCGGCGACCTTGCCGAAATCCTGGACAAAATTGGTTACTTGATCCGCGAACGGTTCAAGATTTGGGGCCAGGTGCAAGCGCTCACGGGCGAGGGCCGGCTCTCCGGCGTCGTGCTGTTAGCGCTGCCGCCCGCGCTGTTCGCCGTCGTCTACCGCATGAATCCCGATTACCTGATGCTGCTGTTTACCGATCCGCTCGGCAAAAAAATGCTGATTGGCGGCATCGTGACGCAGCTTTTTGGCGCCTTGATGATCCGCAAAATTGTAAATATCCGCGTATAAGTTAGGCTTCAGCCTGACTCACCCGGCCATCGTCAGGCTGAAGCCTGGCCTACGGAATAGAACCATGCTTATTCTCGCTACGCTTATCAGCATGCCGCTGCTAACCAAGGTCGCCATCTTCGGTGGCGTGGCCTGCGGCGCTTGGCTGCTGCTTGATGTCTTTTCCAAAAACAATGCGCGCGCAGAAGCCCGCCTCGACGACTTCCGCGATCCGTCGCGTCGCCGAAACGACGGACGCGGCGGAGCGCGAGGCGGCGCCCGCCGTGGCGATGGCATGACCCGCTTTTTGGAAAAGGCTTCACCAAGCATGGCCAAGCCGCTGCAGCCCAAGTCCGAAGAGGACGTCGGCAAACTCCGCGCGAAGCTTAACTACGCCGGCTTCCGCCGCGAGTCCGCCGTCAGCGTCTTCCTCGGCCTCAAAACCATTTGCCTGATCATTGGTTTCCTGGCCGGCGGCGGTGCCTTGTATTTCACTAAGGGCGCTACCACCGAAACTATGATGTACACGATCGCCGCCGCTGGCGTCGCGTTTTATGTTCCCGAAGTGGTCCTCTGGTTCTTTAAGAAATCGCGCCAGGATAATATCTTTTTTGGGCTCCCGGACGCACTCGACCTGATGGTCGTTTGCGTCGAAGCCGGCCTCGGTCTCGACCAGGCCATGCGCAAAGTTAGCGAGGAAATGAAGAAGACATACGCTGTCATCGCCGAAGAGTTTGGCCTTTGCAATCTGCAGCTACAAATGGGCCGCGCTCGCAACGAAGTGCTGCACGACCTCGGTGCCCGCACCGGCGTTGACGACCTCAAAGCCCTCGCCGCCATATTGATTCAAGCGGATAAGTTCGGCTCCAGCGTCGCCCAAGCCCTCCGCGTGCAAAGCGATTCGATGCGCACCCGCCGCCGCCAAATGGCTGAAGAGAAAGCGGCCAAAACAGCGGTGAAGCTCATCTTCCCGCTGGTGCTGTTCATCTTCCCGGCTATTTTCATCGTGCTGGTCGGCCCCGCCGCCATCACAATGATCAATGAAATGTTTCCTGCGATGTCCGGCCACAAATAAAAAGTGGCGCCGGCATATCGCCGGCGCCACTTGGTTTCTTCTATCGGCGCTGTCCTACCGCTTGCGGTTTAGCTTCCAAACCGACGCCGCGTCGCAACCCAAAATGCTCCAACGAGCACCAGCACAATCGTGCTCGGCTCTGGAACACTCGTCGCGCCCTGTCCCAGTCCCGGCCCGCCGATGATGTCATACGTCGGTGGGCGAGCGTACGCGTTTCCCGTCCCGGGTAGGTTCTCGCGATAACCGACGTAAAAATTGCCAACTAGCCCGGTGGGCAAGCCGCCTCCGCTCGCACCAAAGTTTGCGCACGATACGTCGTATGCGGCTTGGGACCCACTGGAATTACGCCAAAACACGTAATCTGCCGCATCCACGTTGCCGTCGCCATTGTAATCGCCGTCCGCACCCAAGCTAAACGACTGAGCGTCGTACTGGGCCGTCACGCTGCCGGTCGCCGGGTCGTATTCGATCGACAGACGGTGCCATCCAGATGCCACTGCGCTCAAATCAATGGTCTGTTTCACTTGCCAATCGCCAACCGGCTGCGCGCTATCGCCGCCGTTGTTGAAGTCGATCAGTTGCAACAGCGTCGTGGTGGTGCCGAGAGTCGGATCCTCCACGCGTTGAATCAACCAGCCAATGCCTGTGCTGCCGTTCGCTCCACTGGTGAACCCGAGGCGCCCGAAGGATCGGGCGTCGCAAAAAACGGATCGGTCGTACCAATACCGTAAATCGAAGCTTCGGATTGTGTGGTCGCCTCGCCTGTATTCAAAGCCGCTGTGTCGATATATGCGTACAAGTCGAACTTATTGACGAGCTCCTTTGAGAACGCTGCATTGCCGCCCCCTGTTTCGTCGTACGCGATGATCGCCTTACCGCCCTGCGGCGATACCGGAATGGCTGTTGGGTTGATGTTGTTTGAACCATTCAGCGGACCAACAGCCGTCGGGTCAATCACCCGCGGCAATACGAACGACGCATAATAGTCCGTGCCCAATACGTCTCCCACACTCATCGAATCGACATTCGGAATTGTGTGAGCCGCGTTTTGCGGCAAGTTATTGGATGCCCCCGGCGTGATCGGCAGCATGCCGAAATCCCGGCCGTTGTCGTTACTGTCGCGACCGTCGAGATACCGACCGATCGACAACGGCACGTTCGGCGAAATTGCATCATCCGATTCGACTTGGCCCCACCAGCCGCCTTGTGCCGTCAAGCTCACCGTTTGGCCGTTTGCAATTTGATCGAGTTGCTCTTGGCTCGCATACTGCAGCTCGGGTGTGCGGAATGTATCGAGGCCCAACGCATCTACCAGTGCCCCCGAGCCCTGTGGGCCATCACGCAACTCGAAAATCGTGTTCAAATTTGGAAACAGGTCGATATTGGACCCAAGAGGGAGGTTTACATTCGGCACCGAGTCGGCGCCAATCACGTAATAGGCGTGAGAGGCGAGAGTTGTTCCGGACGGAATCTCATCACTTACTCCAAAATACGAGCCAGGATTCGCGGAATCCCCCAGTAACCAGTAGTTCATTGTCCATCCGCTAATATCCACAGCGCTGACACCCGCGTTGTAGAGTTCGATGAACTCACGATTGTCGGTAACATCGGTGGATCCGGCATCCTGCTCGTCTTCCACGATCTCGTTGATCACCACCTGCCCCCGACTGCTCGTCGCCGCGAACCAAACCGCGGCACCGAACAGCAGCAGTCCCCATACGCGGATGACTCTCATCACTGGTTGCTCCCTAGGAATTGTGAGAAAACAAAAATTGGCCTTCACCCGCCCGTTCAAGATGCACAAACGTACCCAATCTAATGGCGTTCCAAGCGCAAAGCAATAAAAACGAGCCTCGGGAAGCCCGTTTTGCGCATCATCGCGAATTATTTACGAATAACGAATGAAACCCCCGTACTTCTCGCTCACCTAAGCGGCCAACTGCACTTGTACCTGGAGTTGTCTTCGGAATCGCATCCAGACTGCGCATTGCGCAGACTTCACATCGCGAAACGCGCGTTTTCACCAACACGCCATTGTTTACAATCTGGTAAGGATGGAGTTCCGGTTGCTCAGTCCACAATTTGCTTATCAGGCGCTGCTCAGCCATTCTGCCTCAAACCGGTCGACTAGGAATCCCCAGCAATGCAAGCGAATCAATTTCGAAGTAGCGCTTTATCGATGACCAGCGGCGGCAAGTATCGTCGCTGCCTGCGGCGACCAGCCGGTTTCAGCTATGTAGGGGCCTGTCAAGTGCTGATGGGTTTTTACATGATTGCCTCCTCTTGGCTGGGTCGGTTGATTCGCGTTGCGCATTTGGAGCGTGGCGAACGATCCGACGCTCGTTCGTTTTTGGTTTCGACCTCGAAGACGCCTCGGGGGGCGCAATCAGCTATTCGAGCTCTGGAGGGCTTGCCTCCGGCCCATGAAATTCCATGCGCGAGCGACGATGCCCATTCACGCTCACGAGCTGTGGAGGTTGACTCCGCGTCCCAAAAACCAGTTCGAGCTATCGTCCCTCGTTCTTCACTCCGAGGTCCCGCAGTTCAATCGTCACGCGACCAGGCGTGTTCGATAAGATTCTCCTGTAATGACGGCACTGTGCATCCAGGTCAAAAGTTTTCGCGCGACGGCGACAGCCGCCGCTTTGCGGCCGCTCCGCTTGGCAATCCGCAGGAAGATGCCTCGCACATGTTCGTCGCAGCGGATCGCGGTCCAGGCGACTTGCTGCAAGATCCACCGCAGGTCCGCCGAGCCGGTCTTGGCGATGTGACCGATGCGTTGTTTTCCTCCCGAGGCAAACACGCGGGGATTGAGTCCCGCATAGCGGCCGATCGCCTTGGCATCCGCGAAGCGGCCAAAGTCACCCACTTCGGCCAGGATCGTGGCAGCCGCTACCGTCGCTACCCCGGGAAAGCTCACCAGAATCTCGTACCGCGGGCGGAATGTTTCGCGCCGGATCACCTCGCCGATGGTCCGCTCGGCCTCGGCGATCTGCCGCTCGGTGAGCGCCAACTGGTCGACGCACTGCCAGAGCATCGCCACGTGCCGCGTCGGGAGTTTTTCTCCCTGGGCCTTCAGGTAACGGATCAGGCCATCGCTCGAGAGCCGCGCCGGACCAGGCCGGTTGTTGGCGTTCATGATGCTCTTGACGCGACACAGCACCCGAGCGTGCTGCCGCGAGAAGCCGTTGCGGTGGCGCGTCAGGTCGCGCAGCCATTGGACTTCCAGCGGCGGAGCGTAGGAGGTTGGCAGGCGACCGGCGTCCAAGAGCTGCGCAATGTTGAGCGCGTCTTCCCGGTCGGTCTTCAATCGCCGGCCAGCCAGCGCGCGGGCCTGGGTCGCGTCCGCCAACACCAACTCCTGGACAATCGGCTCCAGCATCTCCCACAGCCAGCGATAGAAGCCCACGCTCTCGATGGCTACGGTGTGCGGCCGCGGCAAGGCCGCGAAGTACGCGCCGATCTGCTTCCGACACTTGCAGGGAATCTTTTGAAACGAGTATTCCCCGCAACAGCCGCAGAAGACGCACGCGGTGAGCGTGTCCTTGTGCAAGTCGACGCCGACGCACCAGTGATGATTAAGCGTTCGTTCCATCCGAGAATTCTCCATGTACGGGGCCAAAGGAACCAATTTACTTCCGAGAAGCATAACCGCTTCTCCCGGCCCCTACATGGTTTCACGCTGGTCGAGTTGCTTGTCGTCATCGCCATCATTGGCATTCTCGTCGCGCTGCTTCTCCCGGCGATCCAAGCTGCCCGCGAGGCCGCTCGGCGCATGAGCTGCCAGAATAACCTTAAAAATCTGGCGCTGGCCTGTCTCAATTATGAGAACCAACACAACGGGCTGCCGCCTGCCGTTGACCTTGCCGTGCCGCCAGCCGAAGGCGAAGCCTGGCACGATAGCGCCGAGGTCGACGTAGGGATGAGCTGGATTGTAAAGATCCTGCCACAACTCGAAGAGTCGGCCTTGGCCAGCCAATTCGATGCCATCTTCTCCCCCACGTCCTCACAGTCTTCATTCAGTGGATTGGATCCTACTTCCTCCGCGTATCAACCCTGGACCAGCCAGCCGACCGTTTTATTGTGCCCGTCGGATGGTGCCCGAGATCGGTTTTACACGGCCGGCGCTCGACGTGGTGGCAGCGGTTTTCGTCCCGGCTTCAGCTTTGGCAAAGGTAACTACGCTGCGTTCGTAAGCCCCGAGCATTGTCGCAACATGCGCATTTTTCCCGGCGCAATGATCAACGAAGATCAGTCGCTGTCCAAGATTACCGATGGAGCAAGTAAAACGCTCATGCTTTCCGAAGTCCGCGCACGAGACAACACGGGAGATTCCCGCGGCGCATGGGCCGGCGCCTTCGCCGGCGGAAGCATTCTGGCCTACGACATGCACAGCGCAAACCCGACGACTGGTAAGGTAATCCCAACTGTCGATTCAGACAAACGCAACTTACCTTATATTCCAACGGCTTATCCTGATGTTGATCCGATGCCACCGAACTTGACGCATGATTGGTCAAATATAGATCACATCCGCGAATGCGCTGAATCCAATGCCGCCGATGCGGAAGGCATGCCCTGCACTACGCAGTTGACAACTTGGTCTGCCGCCCCCGCGCGTAGCTCGCACGTCGGCGGAGTCAATGCCGCCCATGTCGATGGGAGCGTGACCTGGATCGATAACGACATCGACCTGTTTCTGTTGGCCCGAATGATCAGCATTAACGACGGACAAGGCGAGGTCGAAGGCTACCGCCGGAGATAATTGATTGAAGGGAATTGTTGAATGAAGTCCGGGGTGCTTTTGGGAATGATTGTCGTGGGATTTCTGCTCCTCGGACTGAGCGGGCTTTGGAGCACCCTTTTTCCCGCCACCGCGCGGTGGACCCCAGAAAAATCGCATCGTTCGTCGGAAATCAAGAGCAAGCTGCACAATATGAGCTTCATCGTAAATGCTCCACATCCTCAACTTCACAGCGGCCAGGACCTGGGACAACTCAAAGCCGAGTACGAACAATTGAAGAAGGAAAACGAACAGCTCAATGCCGATTTCGAGTCCGCCGCCGGCACCCCGCGCACGATCTCAACGATCCTGAAGTGGTCCGGCCTCACCCTTGCCACAATCGGTATCATCGGCTGGTACGCCGTCAGCCAGTCGCGGTAGCGAACGATGCAAACGCCGCTCAACCCGTTTATGTGATTAGGGCAGGTCACTCACAGCCCATTCCCAGCCCGCGGGAATGGGCTGTTTTTTTGCGCTTTAGCCTGTCACGATGGCGTGATGGATAAGCAAAATAAATCTCGCCTCCGCTGGCTTGTCGTCATCTACACGGTCACCATCTTCACCAGCGCGTTTCTTCTATTCCAAATCCAACCGATGGTCAGCAAGGCCATCCTGCCATGGTTCGGCGGAACGCCCGCCGTGTGGACCACGTGCCTCCTCTTCTTTCAATCGCTCCTCTTCGCCGGCTATGCCTATGCCCACTTCACGAGCACCTGGCTTCCGCGCCGCGTCAGGCGCTGGTCCATATCGCGCTCATTATCGCCGCGCTCGTGTTGCTCCGCGTGTTGCCTGGCGCCAGTTGGCAACCTCACGGCGAAGAGGATCCCACGCTGCGAATTCTATGGATGCTCGCTCTCACGATCGGCCTGCCGTATTTCGTCCTCTCTGCCACCGGCCCACTCCTTCAAGCTTGGTTTGCCCACTCCTTCCCCGGCCGGTCGCCTTATCGCCTTTTCGCCCTCTCCAACGCCGGTTCACTCCTCGCGTTGCTCAGTTATCCGTTTCTCTTCGAACGCCTCTTCGACCTACCCCACCAAGCCGCGATTTGGGCCACAGGCTTCATCGCTTTCGCCTTACTCTGCGGGTATGCCGCCTACCGACTCCGCACGTCGTCACCCTCTCCCTGTGGGAGAGGGCAGGGTGAGGGCGCCTTGGAATCTTCCCCCAACGAAAATCCCCGGGTGGCTGGGGTCGAGCCGCAGGCGAGCCCCCAGCGTATTGAACCGAACGCCTTCCAAAAATCTCGCAACGGTCGCCCCCAGCCTCTCAACTATCTCTTCTGGCTCATCCTCCCCGCCTTCGCCTCCGTCGCCCTCATGGCAACTACCAACCACGTCTCCACCGACGTCGCCGTCGTTCCCTTGCTCTGGGTCGTCCCGCTCGCCCTGTACCTGCTAACTTTCATCCTCGCTTTCGACCGTCCCGTGTGGTATCACCGCACGCTCATCGCCGTCCTCACGATCGTCGCTATTTACGGCACCGGTCTCTTCTACAAAACGAACATCGGCGCCGTCAGGCTCTACGATTGCGGCATGACGGGCATCTGCGCCCAAACCATCGCCGAGATCTTCCATCTCGCAAACCTCGGTCCCGACGGTAAAGCAATTAGCCCGGAAGCTCATTTCGGCTTCCGCACCGCGCTTGCCACGAATTTCATCGCTATGTTTGGCATCTGCTATTTGTGCCACGGCGAGCTCGCCCGCCTCAAACCACACCCCCGACACCTTACCGCCTATTATCTGCTGATCGCCGGCGGCGGTGCGCTCGGAGGCCTTGCCGTCTCCATCGTCGCACCGCACGTCTTTGATACGGTCTTCGAGTGGAACCTCACCATTTTCACGGCCGCTGTTCTCTCAATCGGCATCATTCTCTATGTCCTCGTAAACTGCGCGATGCCAGGGGACTGTCCCGATTTTGCGGAGTCCGCGGAGCAAAATGGGACTGTCCCCATTGCCCAGACTTCAAAAACCTCTCCCTTTGGAAGAGGGCAGGTCTCCGAAGGCGACACGCCGTGGCGAGGCGAGGGTAGATTGCCCGCCCAATCTTCACGCCGATCTACGCTTGTGCCACGCATCCTTCTTATTCTGCTTCTTCTCCCGATGGCTTTGGTTCTTCTCGACCTCACCGACTATCTATTCGCCGCGAAGAAAAACGTCGTCTACCAATCGCGCAATTTTTTCGGCACGCTCACCATCCGCCGACAAGACTCCGACAACCCACATATCGAAAACCTCGTCCTCCTCAATGGCACGACGATCCACGGCTCGCAATTCACCGCGCCCGACCGCCGCGGCCTGCCGACTTCGTACTATGCCCCCGTCAGCGGCATCGGCCGCGTGCTGAAATTCTTCCGCAATTACCGCCCGCCTGGCGGTATGCGCGTCGCGGACGTCGGCCTCGGTACCGGCACCCTCGCCGCCTATGTCACCAAAGGCGACTACCTCACCTTCTACGAAATCAACCCTGCCGTCATTGATATGTCGACCAGCGGCAAGTGGTTCACATACGTCGCCGACTGCCGCTCCAGAGGCGCGCATTGCGACATCAAGCTCGGCGATGCCCGCCTCACTCTCCAACGCGAGGTGCAACAGAATTCTCCTCTCCGTGCCGCCAGCGGAGCCGGAGAGGGGCCTCCACCGCCAAGTGCTTTCAACAGCGAACAGCCGGCCAAAAAATTTCTTCCGCGCTACAACGTCCTTGTGCTCGACGCCTTCAGCGGCGATGCCGTCCCCACGCACTTACTCACGATCGAGGCCTACAAGATCTACCTCGCGCGCCTCGCTACAGAAAATGTCGACGGCGCCGATGGCGCACTCGTCGTGCACGTCTCAAACCGCTATCTCGACCTCGCGCGGGTCGTCCGCGCAGCCGCTCAAGAAATCAACTTCCCGTACATCGAGATCCACAGCCCCAGCGTGGACGACCAGCTCATCAACGCTGCCGACTGGATGATCCTCACGCGCAACAAAGCCCTTCTCACGGAGCTCAAACCGGCCGCCTACATCCCCGATCACCCGCCCAAACCGCCCGTCCTTTGGACCGATTCGCGCAGCAGCCTCTTCGAGATCGTCCGTTAACCCATAGTGTCGCGACCGTCATCAGTCACTCCGCACACGGTGCCTGGAGTAATGCCCCAGCATCAGGAGCTCACGTTAACTTGACTGACGGTGCCTGAGATCGAGCCAAAGGCGAGCCACAACGGTGCCGGTGCCTGGGGCAACAACCCAACGCCGAAAAAGTAAATCCAGCGCACGACAGCAACTGCGTTGATGGATAAGAAATAGAATGACGGCGCACGCGAACTAGCAGCACGTATTTACCCGCCCACAGAAGAGCCGTTGACCTTAGAAAGCTAACTGCGCCAGCCTCAACCCAGATGCGGACCAATCTGGAGATCACAACGCGACGTCAAGAACGCCAGCCGCGTTTCGTAACCGGGACCAGCAGCACTGCAAGTCCGACCAGCAGAATCGCCGCCGGCTCCGGAACGACTTCCGGCAATTGGCTGAGCGTGAAAGCAAATGGCCCCGTGCTGGGAATGTTGACGTCGAACGTGAAGCTCACGGACTGACCGCTTGGTACTGGCGAAGGCAACCCAAAGTCCAACGATGTGGCCGTTTGCCCGGTCAACGTCATCTTGTTGCTCGTTGGAGTGCCGACAAACGTCGCCGCTTGGCTGGGATTCAGATCGATGTTGTAGCCAACCCAAGTCAAACCGGTGTTGTTCGTGATGTTTTTCGTGATCGTGAGGATGGGGTCATTATTGGTGATGCCCGTGATCTGAACGTCATAAGAATCGTTCAGTCCTGGTATATCGAACAGCTCGCTCAGCACAAGCTTTGCCGTCCCATCGGGAATATGGTCCCAGGCAACATCCGGCGGACCACTCGCAGAAGGGTGCCCCTTCGGCACGACATCGGAATTGATCGAGACAAATCCTGCATTGGCCGATTGCGATAGCAACAACGATACAATGGCCAAGGCCCCAAGAAACTTCGTCGTCAGTCCCGCTTTCATTAGACGTTCCTTCTAAGAAGTCGATCGCGCCCTGGGATAGTTAGCCGTCGGCACTATTCCCCAGCGCACGGCAGTCTAACGCCTGCCGAGCGAGAACGCAAGCATTTTTGGAAAAATTTTCTGTTGGTCCCCGCCGCCATCAAGGCGGGGCAAAAAATCCGCCTAAAATCGCCTCACCTTCGCGATCCGACGGTATGCTGAGACTACCGCGGAAATCGCTTGTGCTGTCCAATGGTCTGAGAGGCTCCGGAAAATGTCGGGGAATGTTCCCCCTCTTTCCCCCTCTTTCAGACATTTTTCTTTCCGGGATAGCCTCTCAATTTGCGCCGCCCTTGGGCGGCACTTCAGCTTCGCTTAATCACGCCGGTCCTCCTACGCGTTTTCTGGATTCACCGACTCATGACCGCAAAACTACTGCGTCGAACTGTCGTACTTCCATTACTGATTTCTCTCAGCGTCACGTCGAACGCCGTCGCTAGCGTTGGCGTCGGCGCGAAGCCGATCCCCGGCGCGGAGATGCTCCTCGACGGCTCGCGCCACATGCTCGACCAGAAATGGACTTATTGGAAGGGGCCGCGTTTCGCCTCCTCGCTTCCCATCAAGTGGCAAGTTGTGGCTGACCCCGTCGACGGTGGCCACGCGGTTTCTTCCTACGAGCCCGCCTCGGCCGGCGGCAAGTACGGTGCGGCCGACATCGTCACCAAAAAACCCTATCGCGACTTCCGCCTCCACGTCGAGTTTCTTGTCACGAAGCCCGGCGGCAATAGCGGCGTGTACTTGCAGAACCGTTACGAGATTCAAATTTGCGATGGCGACAAAACCAAGCACGGCATGGCGGCCGTTATCAACGAATCCGACTCCCCCTACGACGCCTATAACGGCATCGGCAAATGGAACGCCTACGACATCGTCTTCCGCGCCGCCCGCTTCAAAGACGGCAAGCTGGTCGAGCACCCCATGGTCACCATGTACTTCAACGGCAAAAAGGTGCACGACCGTGTCCCGATCAGCCAGGTCTGGGGCGGCCCGAACTCCGGCGTCGACGGCGGCAACGACAACGGCAAAGGCATCACCGACTCCCCCCAAGGTCTCAAGCTCCAATCCGAAGGCCACGACGTCCGCTTCCGCAACATCTGGATCAAACCACTGAACCTCGACCACAAGGACACGATTTTTCAGGAGTAGCCTAGCGAATCACAAACCGCGTCCGCGTGCCGCCTTCCGAATCTACGTTCGCTCAACCGCCGAAGGCATAGCCGGAGTCGAATTCCCGGGCAATCAGAAACTCACGCAAAGCCGCAAAGCCGCAATGTGAAAACTCCGAATACGAAACGTCCCTTATCCTCCTCTGCGCCTCCGCGCCTCTGCGCGAGGCTTTCCCCGCTCAAACCACACCCGCAGTCGATGCCGCATCTTTTCGCCAAGACGAATTGACAAGCAAAAAACACGTCGCCAAGAAACCAGTGCCGCTTCGAAAACTACTGCTGCGCGCTCTTGACTACAAAGGCTATATAGATGTTAGGCGCTAGGATGCCGCCACGTCTCGAAGAACCCCATGTCTCGGAGATCAGTCGCAAACCACTCGACCTCGGCCAAGCAATTGTTGTCATAATCGACGCGGATGCCGACCCGCGGATCGTCGGTTGCCTGGGTCAGTTGGACTCGCCCTCGGATGGCTCGTGGAAACAAGAGAACGGAATCCGTCCCCGGGATCGACCGCACCTCTTCGTCTGACCACCGGCGACGAAACTGTTCCGCCAAGGCACGCATGTCGAACGACTCGGCTGTAAAGAATTCGATGACTCGCCGGTCTTCCCCGGATGGCTCAAAGTAGCGGAATGGCGGTCGGTAAACCTGTGCGCGACGGTTTGGTGACCTCCAATCGAGAGGGTCGGCGAACCCGTCCTCTAGCCAGAACACAACATTGTGATGACGGGGCAGGATGACCAACCGTTCCCGCGCTGGGAGGTAGTAGACTTCATCCCCGTCGCAGGTGCTGGCGAAGAACACCCCGGTAACAGCTTCATCTAACGCGAGAGAGTTCTCGCTCACTCCCCAAAACTGCCGGTAATACTCTCGGACGAATTCCCGTCGTTCGTCCCGCGCGTCGCGGACTAGAGATGGGGGAAGGACCTGAACGAGATCGCAGTATGTTCCGACACCCAATGCGGTCATGTAGTCGCGGTAGCCGCATGGCAGTGGGGCGGCCAACCACCCCCGCAACTCATCCAACTCCGCCTTTGGCGTCAGGATGAGTTTCTCGGACAGGAGGTAGACATCTTCAAACGCCATCAGCCGTCCTCGCACCGCCTAACAGCAAAGCTCAGTTGCCCGCCATTCTACAATAAAGCCGCGATCGCTGATCGCGGACTCCGGCCGCAAAACACCAAACCGCCCGCTCAACCGGCGGATCAACGGCAGCACCTTATTAGGCGGTTACGGCCCTGCGGTCGACTGCTCGTAAAGAGCCTCAAGCTTGCGCCACATCGCTGAGCCAAACCAATAGCCACCAATCGGGAAACCAACCAACGCTACCGGGTGGTATAACCAGAGTCGGTCCCACCCCTGAATAGCGGCCATTGCCACCGACCAAAAAACGGCGACCGGCAAGCCCCAACTAACAACCCCAGCTAGCCAAATATAACGAGTCCGCCCCTTCGCGCGCGTCCTAGCCCAACGTTCCGCCTGCTGCGGAGTCATTTTCTTCATCGAGCGCCACCGTGTAACAATATGGCCCAGTTACCAGCCCTCGTAATGAGGGCAGCTTGCATGCAGTATAGCCGCTGCAAAAGCAAAATGCCAAACCACTCGTTGCCCGTGCGGCAACTACGGTGCCACGTTAAGCCAACACCACAATCCAGAACCAACCCGATAGCAGCCACACCACAACTCCCATTGTCGAAATAATGAACGATGCCTTCGACGGATGAACCGCATGGGCCAAGACGAGTCCAACTAGGAGCACTGTAAAGCAGACCTGCTCGGCACTCATCGATCCACTCATCAATCTTGCAAACGGACCGCTAAGAACATATCCACCGAACGAAACAGCCACATCAGGCCTCATCGAGAACGACTTGGCTGTCCACACAGTTAAGACCGCAAGCACGAAAGCGCCTACCGCACCGCTCCATATGAATCCAAATAGTCGACGTTTCGGATTCGTCGGGAATGTCATCGATGGAGCCACGGCACCAGGCTAACGAAAAACCCCAATTGCCCGTTCTCGAAATGAAAGCGGCTTGCACGCAGTATAAACGCTGCAAAAGAAAAACGCCAAACCGCCCGCGTTGCTGGCGGGTCAGCCACAACGTCACAATTGGCATTACAAATACTGAACATTTTAAGCTCGGTACCGCAACGCGGTTATACACCGTAGCCCAGGGTTGGCCGCGCTTAGCGGCCTACCCTGGGTAACCCAACCACACAAATTGCATTACGCTGAAAGCGTTATACAAACTCAACATGTACGTTGCATTCCGATGGCTACAAGTTCGGACGTCGAACGGCTTGCCGCGGAAGGCATAGCCCGATTCGAATTCCCGGCCGATTAGAATTTCACGCAGAGCCGCAAAGGCGCAAAGTGAAAACCCCGAATACAAAACGTTCCTCATCCTCCTTTGCGTCTCCGCGCCTTTGCGTGAGTGAGACTTTCCTACCCACTCCGGGACAGTGTCAAACTTCCCCTTCCGCCTTCCGCCTTCGCATCTCGCTCCTCACGCCTCGCCTCAATCTCCACAAAATCTCAAGTGGCCCAAAAATAGATATTGAACTTATGTTCACTATCTGTTAAGCTCGCCCTCGTGAAATGACCGTTGTGGTCGCCGCTGCCCGTTGTACACGCCGGCCGTTGTACACGCCGGCCGTTGTACACGCCGGCCGTTGTAGTGACTCCCGTTGCTACAACAACCCCGGCCCTAAGGAAGCAGCACCGTGCGCCCACGCGGTTGAAGTGAGGACCAAGGCAAAATAGCGCGCGTCATCAGATAGTCGCGGCCAGGGCGAATCGCGCGAACCGTGGACGCTCCGCTAGAAGTGTGCGCCGTCGGTCCGCTGATCGGGGCCCTGCATTTCACTTTTTACGCTGAAATAAAAGGAACAACGAGAGAACAACATATAGTGGGACGGACTTCAGTCCGTCCGAGAATCACGGACTGAAGTCCGTGCTACAAGATTCCTGTGCGCCTCCGATGGCACGAGGCGGCAAGCTACGCATGGATTGATCCAGTCAATCCTGTAAATCCTGTCAAAAACTGCGCTCCCGCTGCGCACGCGTATGGAACCGCACCCCAACACCAATTTGGAAACGCTTGGATGCACCCAGCGATCTAAATTCCCCGAGTTGTGAGTCTCCATCTCTCAAAAAACCCCTTCCAAAGAAGGCAAAACGCCAGACCAGGAGACTCACAACTCGCCGAATTAGGCAATAAAAAATCGACTTCGCGCGCGCGACTCAAGATTCCAATGGCCGTCCACCCCGCCAAATCGTCCGCATGCACCGCCTCGCCCCCATATCAACATGACGCTAAACCAAGTGACCCATGACCCTTCCGCTAGCACCATCCGCGCCGGTTAGGCAACCCGCGCCGGTTCCTCCAAACATTGCGCAGTTGCCGGCCAGGACCGGCCGATACGACGAATGAGCCGAATAATCGTTGAAGTGTTGCCTTTCTTTCGGAGTGAGCGAATATGCGTCGCACGTTGATTGTCGCCTTGGTCCTCGTTGTCGTTGCTGGAATGGTGCGCAGCACGCTCGCTGTCTTCTGCGACGATTGCGCCCGGTACGAAAAGCACAATTTCTACATGAACCACCAGTGGCCGTGGCCCTATGTGTGCCCAGACCGCCTCGCGGTTCGCGAACCGTTCTGCATCATGATCAGCAACGGTTGGCGGCGGCAGAACCTGCTCGGCGAACACCACTTCAACCCCGAGACGAACCAGCTCACGCGAGCCGGCGAGCTCCGCGTGCAATGGATCATGACCCAAGCGCCTCCCGATCGCCGCGGTATTTTTATCGAACGCACACTGAACACCGACGCGAATACCAAACGCCTGGAAGTGGTCCGAGATTTTGCCACCAAAGTTTCGACCGATGGCCGTATGCCGCAAGTCGAAGATACGTATTTGATGTCCGAAGGCCGCCCGGCCGCCATGGTCGACGCCACCAACGTCAGCTTCATGAAAAGCATGCCGGCGCCCGTGCTGCCGCCCGTGAACGCCAGCAACATATCAACCGGACAATAAACCAAATGCCAGCCGGAGCATTCGCCTCGGCTCACAAACTTGAAGGTATCGACCGCCTGCAAGGATGCCGGCGGCGGAAAAGGTTAAGGAGGACCGGCCATGCGCAAGCTTTGGCTCACCACATTTACCGCGCTCGATTTGCGCTGCTGGTTTCGCCACGACGAGTGTCGTGGCCGATCCGGTTTCCATGGCAATGTCCGGTCGCCGCGCACCCGCGCAACAATCGACGTTTTCGATCTGGCCGTGGTCCAAAAGTTCCTCGACGCCGACCGCGGCTCCGCAGCCAATGGTCGGGCTTCCGAGCGAGCAGGTCTCGGCAACGCACCACCCAATCAAATACCTGGAGTCCGCCATTTCTGAGATGCCCATCGTCTCAAAGGTGAAGGGAAAATGGGGCTCGACGCAGCACCCGGTCATGCCGCCTGCGAGCGAGAAGCCGGATTCCCTCGCGCTCGACACGCCGATCGGTCCGCCTTCGCCGGACGTGTTCATCTATGCCGCCCAAACCTGCGAACAGCAGGGCGACGTGCCGCAAGCACGCAAGAACCTTCAGCACGCGTTGCGAATGTGGCCAGGGAATGTCGAAGTCCTCCGTGCGGCTGCCCGCATGGAAGATCGGCAAGGCAACCTGCCGTTGGCCGAGAACTTGTACGGCCAGGCAGTCACTTCGAATCCACAAAACGCCGCTTCGCTCAACGACCTAGGACTGTGCCTCGCACGGCAAGGCAAGTTGGAGCCGTCGCTCCAAATGCTCGAGCAAGCGATTCAACTACAGCCCGCTAAGGCGCTCTATCGCAACAATGCGGCGACGCTGCTTGTCGAGATGCACCAGGACCAACGCGCGTTGGCCCACCTGGCCGCCGTCCATGGCGCCGCCGACGCCAACTATAACCTCGGCCAATTGCTAGTGGAACGCAATCGTGGCAGTGAGGCCGGTCCCTATTTCGAAGCGGCCCTGCAGCAGAACCCAAATTTGCAGGCTGCCCAAGAAGCGCTCGCGAAATTGCATGGCACGGGACTGGTAGTATCGGCGCCTCCGGCAGCTACCCAGCCTACTGGTTCCCAGTCTCAGGTATCGCAATCGCCGGTTCAACCGGGGCCGCCTGTCGCGCCGCAACAAGGCTGGCCAACCGCACCGCAAGCCAACAACTATCCTGCGACCGCTCGCTTCCCTGCCACTGGCACGACCGGCGCTGTCGTCCCGCAATATCTGCCGCCCGTCGCCAGCCGACAGGCGCCAGTGGTCCGCTACGCGCCGCTCAAACTCAACCGGCTGCACCGCACCATTCCCACCGGAATGCGCAGGCGCGAAAGTATGACCTAGCCGTTGCGTGGTCCGTACTTCGGTTGCTCCTTCCGGCTCGAGCGGCAGCACTCGTGGCTGGTTTTCGTCAACCGCAGCCGGCTCTTGGTGCGCAACCGCCGGCGGCGAAACAACCTGCGGGCGTACTTCGATCGTTGATTCCCCCGTGCTGCCAAGCCGGGAGAGCACGAAATAACCAATCGCCACCAAAACACAAATAACCATCGTCAAAGCGAATTTCGCTTCGGTGACCCCTAGGCTTCGATCTTCGTCCATCGTGTAGCCTCCTCCTTGAGGCTCGCGGCTTTAGCTCACCATCCGCATGCATCTTTGTGGCATGCGGTTTTTCATCTTAATCGTTCTTTCGCTCGGCAATCCGTAGCTTTGCGCTCCGCGAGCGGGGGTTCATCGCGATTTCCTGCCCGCTTGGTCGCACCGGTCGGCGAGTGTTCACTTCGAGTCGTGCGTCGTTGCGAAATGCTTCCTTAACCAAACGATCCTCAAGCGAATGAAAACTTATCACCGCCATCCGCCCACCAGCTCGCAGGCAATCGGGCAATCGCCGCAGTGCAACTTCCAACCATTTGAGCTCTTCATTGACGACAATTCGTAATGCCTGGAATGTCCGCGTCGCAGGATCAATCCGCTCTTTGTGACTTCGTGGCACTGACTCGCGAATCGCTCGCGCGAGATCCGTGGCCGTGCGGATTGGCGTCGACCGCCGCAGCTCAACGATGTGCCGGGCGATTCGTCGGCTGTAACGCTCCTCCCCATATTGATAAATCAAATCCGCGAGGTGTTCAGCGCTCATGCGCTCGACTAACTTCCAGGCGGGCTCGCCGCGCGTTGGGTCGAATCGCAAGTCGAGCAGTCCCTCGCTCTGAAAACTAAAACCTCTCGCAGTGTCGGCTAGCTGATCACTCGATAGCCCCAGATCGAGCAAGATACCATCCACACGTTCGATTTCTAACTCCGCCAGAACCTCGGGTAAGTCGCTGTAGTTCCTTTGCAATAAGCGAACGGGCAAACCGTGCAGCTCAACGATGGCGCGTTCGACTGCCGCTGGGTCGCGATCCAGCCCGATAACTATTCCCTGCGGGCCAATGGCCTCCGCCAACAACCGTGTATGACCGCCGCCGCCGAGCGTGCCGTCGACGATCGTTTGGCCCACTGCCGGCCGAAGCCATTCCAGGATCTCCTGGGACAGCACGGGCACGTGTTGGGTCGGGCCTTGCGGCATCGGACGAAGGAGGAAATATCAAATTCTCGGCCGCGAGGCCAGCGTGAACTCGCCGCAATAGTCACGATGCAAAATAAACGACTAGGGAGTCTCGATCTGCTAGCACGCACCGCTTCTGAATCATAGCGGGGGGAGAAGAATGGCGGCAGCCGGTTCTTTGAGTCTTGAGTGCCGTGTGGAGCGTCGTCCCCATAGCACTTCCGTTTGCCGACTAAGGGGTTTGACGCCCGGTAACCATTCCATCAATGACGGTTACCGACCGCTGCCCGGAGCTTCCTTGCTCCGAGCCAGACAACGAACTGCTAGCCGGTGGTGTGAGCCGGTTATGGAGGAGAGCCTGTGGCCAAACACTCCCCAGCAGAAGGCTTTGTCTGGCGTGCCAGCGGAACGGTCACGCTCGGAGTTGCCGTGATCTTCAGGGAGACCATTTGCTGACTCGCGTCTGCTGAAAATACCCGTTTTAGGGCAAGAGTCAACCGGTTTTTCCAGTGCTCGATTTATACGCATGTACACATTCCGGGATGTATCTCTAAATGCCGTGCCGAACTCGGAAGTCCAGGCTTCAGGAAAGTGAGTTAAAAAATATTCCGGATTGACACTATTCGTTTGAACAGTATCATTTGCCGGGCCCGTTCCGGTGGGGGTGGGCACGTGGACTGGGCAAGGACAGAACGACGGCAACAACCGAATGCGTGGAGTGGTCCCCAGTGGCGAATTCGGCAGTTCCACGTCAAAACGGGGGTGGTATCGGTTTGCACAGGATGGGACGATTGGCTGTTAGCCATAGCGCCCAAGGGCGTAATGCACAGCTATTCCAGGCAATTTGTGGTGTTTTACGATGCAACCCTCCGCGTTTCCCTTCGATTACGAGGTTCCCCGCCGGCTGGTGGCTCAGGAACCGCTTCGACACCGGGCGGATGCAAGGCTGATGGTCGTCGACCGCCGAAAACGGTCGATCGACCACCACCACGTACGCGACCTACCGTACTTGCTGGCCCCGGGCGACCGGCTGGTTCTCAACGACACGAAGGTAATTCGAGCACAACTTGCGGGTGTCCGCGCCAGACGGGTGGTCGCTGGCAAGGCTTGTTTATCGAAGCCACACCCGACGGCCACTGGAGAATCCTGTGCAAGACACGCGGTCGATTGAGCCCCGGTGAAGTGATTGTACTGCGCGATCGTGAGGGCCGGGCGAGCGTGAAGTTGTGGCTGATCGAACGACTCGAAGAAGGACAATGGCTCGCGCATGTCGAGACAAACGAGCCTACCGAAACGGTGTTAGAACGCGTAGGCCGGGTGCCACTGCCGCCATACATCCGCGGTGGAAATATGGTGGACGACGACATCGTCAACTATCAAACGGTGTACGCGCAAAAACCAGGCGCGATCGCCGCTCCGACCGCGGGGCTGCACTTTACGCGCGAGCTGCTGAAGACGCTTGAATCACGCGGGATCGGAAACTCGCGGCTGACGCTACACGTCGGTTTGGGTACATTTCGCCCAATTGAAGGCGACTTATTGGACGAGCATCGCATGCACGTAGAGTGGGGAGAGGTCAGCGAAGCGGCAGCCGCTGAGCTTAACCAAACGCGAGCAGCAGGCGGCCGACTCATCGCGGTCGGGACCACCGTGGTGCGTACGCTGGAAACATCCGTACGCAGTCGGAATGAAGATGCCGGACGCGACCCGCGGGAAATCGTCGCCTGGAAAGGCTCGACAGACCTGTTTATTCGGCCGCCATTCGAATTCAGGGCGGTCGATGCCCTAATGACCAACTTTCACTTTCCGCGCACCACGCTGCTCGTGCTCGTGCAAACATTCGGCGGCGCGGAGTTAATTATGGAAGCGTATCGGCAGGCCATTCATGAAGAATATCGTTTCTATAGCTATGGCGATGCAATGCTGATCGTGTGAAGCAGCCTGCTCGACCGCGGAGTCCGAATCAAGGTTGCGGTTTTTTTGGACCCGATTGCTCGACAGGTCGACGTAATAGTCGTCGAGGTAGTCGGCCCCGCTGGTCCAGCCGTCGTTGTTCTCGTCGAACGCCTCTTCGATCAGCCGATTCAGCCGGTCGTATTTGCAGGTGAACTTCTGTGCCGGGTCTGAGCGCAATAAAAATGGGTCAGAACTGTTTGTGCTCCTGTTAAAAAAAAGTTCTGACCCCTTTTCCAGCCTCGGAACCATTGCCTCCCATTCGGATCGACCAAGCGTTCCTTTCGCCTGAAGTGGCGTGTTTAGGCATTATGGAAGGAGAGGGACTCGGTTCGGACCACAAGCCCCTAATTCTTGACGTGCAGATTACGGATAAGCCCTGAGTCCTCGAACCCCACCCGCGTCCCTAGTTGCGAGGGGGGGAATTTCTGCACGAGTCTTCGGAATCGCCCAATAGATTTCGCAATGATGGCGGTAGGCCGCTGAATTCGCGTTACAAGCGCGTCCATCTTCGGCCTATTGGCGTATGCCAACGCGCCGCAGGCGTTCTGGATTTCAAAAACAGCCCCCCTTTTTCGCACGATGTGCGCAGCTCACCACTCGCGTTTACAAGTTAACTGCGCCAGTCGTTTTGCCATTGCACGCCAGCGGGACCGTCGAATTAAAATTCAGATTATGGTCAACGCTTAGGAGAAGAGCTATGGCACACCAATCTACAACGACCTTGGAAATTAGGGCACGCTTTTTCATTCGAGGAGGCGCAGCGGGCAACATCGTTCCGCAGTCCGGGGTTTGTTTCCGACTGGCAACTGGTGCTTGATTCGGCTTCTTTCCCCGGCTCGGTTCGTTTCTGCGTACGCATTCGTTCACGCTGCTGCCGTTTGTTTTGTATTTCTTGTTGGACCAACGCCGATCCGTGCCGCAACGGTTGTTGTCAACCAAGACACCATCGTCGACGGTGCTAGTCCGCTATCCGGCTCCCATATTGAAGTGGTCGATGGTTCCGGTGGTCCGACGAGTGTAGGAATCGTTAGCGGAGGTTCAGTAGCCGGATTCAGCGGTCGGCAAAACAGTGTGATTACGCTTGACGGTGGCGATGTCACATTCATAAGTGGCCTTGAAGACAATGCCAAGCTCGTCATGAAGAGCGGGCATATCAGCTGTTCGGAGCCGGTTTGCCTGGTGATCGACTATAATGCACTGCTTAACTTAGAAGGCAACAGCTCCCTCCATGTGTACGGCGGAGAGATCGCTGGTGTAGTTGCTATTCTTGACAACAGTACAGTCCATTTTTATGGGAGAGGGCTGACTTTATCCGTCTACCCAACAGGCGAAATTGTGACGGGAGAATTGGCCAACGGCCAGCCAGTATACTTTCCTGTTCCAACTCAGGTTGATGCATCCACCCGGATATTTCTTCACGAAGTCCCTGAACCCGGAGCAGTTCTCATAGGGGCGTTGTTGTTCACTCTCGTATTCTGTTTTCGCCGATTTCGCACGAGATAGGTCGCTGCGAATAGGCATTCTTCTCGGATAATCCAAAGGATGGAATTAGATGGATCGTCGCAAGTTTATTCGTTCTCGATCGCATCGTTCAATCAATAAAGTTATGAGCTCACGCCGTCCGCTACGAATGGAGTGCTTGGAAGATCGGCACATGCTAGCCACGACATTGTTCCTAGACTTCGGTGCCGGAATCGGTATGGGGAATGTGCTTAGCTCCACAGCGGGTGCAATTCGAAATATTGACGGTACGGGGATCTATGGCCATGGCAGCGGTTCAGACTTAACCATAAATCTGACCGGAAAATGGGGACATGTTACTTTTTCAAGAAACCAGAATGTCCCCTTTTCTTTTCTCCCCTCTGTAGACTACAATCCAGTAACACCGGAGCACAGAGCAATGCCAATCCCATTCCAGCGGAAGTCCAGCAGGGAACGCTCGGCGAGCGTTGTCTCGCGCTGGCCTCGCGGCTGGCTGACCGTTCTTTTCACATTCGCCGTTACCTTCTTTAGCCTCGCCCCAGTGCTAGTCGCCGCACCCGTGACGCTGGCGTTTGAGGCACAGATTCATAAGGTGTTCCCAGGCATTCCCTTCGACTCAGGCATTGAGTTCACCGAAGGCGATGTCATTTCAGGGCAATTTACCTTCGAGCCAGATGACGGCGACGGCGGTATGTCCTTCAAAGGGCGCAGCAGTATGACTTCATGTTGAATATCAATGACGTTGCCGTATCAGCACCGAGTTTCGACGTCCAAGTAGTCAACGATACTCCAATTCTTGATTTCCCGCGAGCTACTAATATTGACTTTCTCCAGGTTGCTGCAGGCGACTTGGTACCTGCAGAAGCGGCGATGTTCCCGAATATCGACGCAGCCAACTCGGACTTTAGGATGACTCTTTATGCTCCAATCGATACGCTCGATTTAGCCGGAATTCCAGAAGCTGCAAGTAAATGGAATCAGTTTAACCTCTGGAGAGAGATCCATGTCGGGTTCGCAAATGGAGAAGGAGGTGCAATTGGATTCCAGGCAACCGTCGGCGACTTCAGACTTATTCCTGAACCCACAACAGGTTTCCTCACGCTGTTCTCACTGATAGCATTGATAATTTTGCGATCTCAGCGTTTCAGACACACGTAATCCTTAGTCAAGGAGGACCTAACACATGGAAGGTGAAAAAGGGGTCAGAACTATTTTCGGGAGAGCATAAAGGATGAGATAAAGGGTCAGAACGGCTGTGTAGAAAACCACGCGTGCTAGCTAAACATCCGTGCATCGTTGCTGCGTAAAGCAATTATGGCGCGGACGAGTAAGTCACCTCGGGCAGTCGTTTTGGCGGCGTTGGCCACGGCACAGCGGGCATTGCCGGAGTACGCCCATCGGTATAGTCCCAAGAAGTTCACGCAGCATCAACTCTTCGCCTGCCTGGTGCTGAAGCAGTTTTTGAAGACCGACTATCGGGGCCTGGCGGTCCACCTGGCCGACAATCCGTCGCTCATCGCGGAGCTGGGACTGAAGCAAGTTCCCCACTTCACCACGTTTCAAAAAGCGTCGCGGCGGTTGCTGCTCACGGTGCCGGTGCGAAAACTCCTCCGCTCTACGGTGCGTCTGCACCTGGGCCGCAAGCGGCGGGTGAAACGGGCGGCGATCGACTCGACCGGCCTGGAGTGCACTTCGGCCAGCGGGTACTTCGTCCGTCGCCGCAATCGGGTGGAAAACCCTGGGAAAACCGTTGTTCATCACCACTACCCGAAGCTCAGCGTCGTGGCAAGCACCGACGACCATTTCGTCTACGCACTCGACGCCCGACGTGGACCGCGTCCCGATGTCCGCCCACTCGTGGCCGAGGCTTGTCGCGTGGTCCGTCTCTCGCAACTGGCGGCCGACGCTGGTTACGACTCGGAAAGGAACCACGTGTTCGCCCGCGACGAGCATGGCATACGCACGATCATCCCCGCCAAGCACGGCCGGCCGACCACCAAGCTGCCCACCGGCCGCTACCGCCGATTGATGAAAGAGAGGTTCGACCGCGAAGCCTATCGCCGTCGCTCACAAGTGGAAACCGTGATCTCGATGATCAAACGTCGCCAAGGCGCTCACGTCCACGCCCGCTCCTACCACAGCCAATGCCGCGAACTCCGCTTGCTCGTCCTCACCCACAACATCATGATTCTTGTGGTTGTTCGGGTTTTCTACACAGCCGGTCAGAACGGATTATGGAAATTCGATCGGACCTGCTCAATAGAAAAACTGTGCCTCAATCCAAGGTGTGGTGTAGTTTTCGGAGGCAAGGCCCCGAAATGTTGTGGCACAATCGAGGTTTTATACTGAGCAGGTCTGACCCCTTTTCCCAGTCAGAGTGCACCGAAGAGAAGCCCTTTTCACCGTCTATTGCAGCGTGCCAGACTTGAGATACGTCGTAGAATGAGGGCTTCGGCGGACGGGGCGACCGCAAAGCAATTGCAAGCAAGAGATGCGCATATTCGCGCAGTGAATCACCTTAAACGCCGCACGGCTTTAAGTTTGACGGGGAAATGATCGCGAGGCAGCCGACTACCCCATCACGCCCGCCAGTTCATTCGCTGAGGTATCGAAACTGTTGGCAGTCGCGTTGGCCATCGAATTGACGGCGCCAATGCAAGCGACGACGATTAGTGCCAGCATCACGGCGTACTCAACAGCAGTCGGCCCATCCTCGTCACGGAGCAATGACTTAAGAAGTTGAAACATGGTGACGATCCTGATCGGGGAGGCTTGTTTACTTCACGAGCCGGAATGGCAAATGGGCCAAACGGGCTATCTCCTTGTTAAAAGCCTAGCTTATCCTGGGCGGGATGCAATTTCGGCCGGATGAGAATTTATGGATGACCGGTCGTGAGGGTTATGCGGCCGGTCAAGAGAGAAGGGTCGAGGGTCGAGGGTCGAGGGTCGAGAGCCAGAACAAGGTACAGGGGAACCTTCGTCCTTTGACTCTAGGCTCTGGACTCTCTGCTCTCGACTTTGTCTAGGCTTGGAACGAGCTTCCGCAGCCGCACGACTTGACGGCGTTCGGATTGTCGAACTTGAAGCCGCGTGCTTCCAAGCCTTCGTAGAAATCGATCGTCGTGCCGTCGAGATAGAGGGCGCTTTTCTTATCGACGACGACCGGCACGCCATGATACTCGTACTTCGCGTCGGTCTTCTCGTCGAAGGTTTTATCGAAGCCGAGCGCGTACGAAAAACCGCTGCACCCGCCGCCGGTCACGCCGACACGGAGCACCATTTCGGGCTCGATCTTCTGGTCGGCAATGATTCGCTTCACTTCGTTCGCAGCTTTTTCTGTCAGCACAACGGCCATTTCGTGTATCTCCGCAAAAGGGAATGGGCTCTGGTCTATTCATCGGCGGCCACAAAGACCTGCTTCGAACCAGCCGTAAAACATATCGGTTTGCTAAGAAGCCGTTTCAAGTCTCAGAGAGGGGGACAGTCCCATTTTGCTCCGAAGACTGCGCAAAATTGGGACAGTCCCCCTCTCCGGTCTTGAAACAACTTCTGAATTATAGTCATCGGCGGTGCGGGAGAAAACCGGAGAGCGATTTTTGCTGATTAGCGGATTTCGGCGGGCGACGGCCAACTCGTCAACTGCCGCAGTTGCGTAACCGCCGAAATCACGCGATCCGCGGCAAATTTGATATCGGCCTCAGTATTGAAGCGTCCCAAGCCGAATCGCAGGCTGCTGTGCGCTTCCCCTTCGCTAAAGCCGAGCGCCAGCAACACGTGGCTGGGGGCAGTATCGGTAGAAGTGCATGCTGCCCCGCTGCTAACCGCCAGGTTGCCCATGGCGAGCAGCAGTGCTTCGCCGTCAACATTGCCAAACGACAGGTTGAGATTGTTCGGCAAGCGCAGCGGCGTGCCATCGTGATTTTGCAAATCGAGTTGGGGGCCGCATAGCCGCGTGTCGGTCAATTGTTGTGTGAGTTCGGTAGCCAACGTGTCGCGCAAGTCGGCCAGCCGCTGAGATTCTTCGGTCAATTCGGCGAGGCACAATTTGAGCGCCGTGGCAAACCCAACGATGCCGGGCACATTGAGCGTGCCACTGCGTCGTCCTTCCTGCTGCCCGCCGCCGGAGATTTGCGGTTCGAGCCGCACGATCGGGTCGCGCCGCCGTACGTACAAGGCACCGATGCCCTTCGGCCCATAGATCTTGTGCGCGGAGAAGCTCATTAAATCGACATTCAACGCGCGCACGTCGACGGGCACTTTGCCCACGGCTTGTGTCGCATCGCAATGCAAGAGCACGCCACGCGCTTTGCAGATTGCAGCGATCTCGGCCAATCGCTGAATGACGCCGATCTCGTTGTTAGCGAGCATCACTGATACGAGGCACGTATCGTCACGAATCGCGTCGGCAACTTTTTGCGGGTCGAGCCAGCCGCGCGCGGGCTCGTTTGTTGCTCGACATCGAGCAGCGTTATCTCGTACCCGAGGCGGGTGAGTCGCGCCAGCGGATCGAGCACCGCCTTGTGCTCCGTTGCCACACTTACAAGATGATTTCCACGCCGCCGCTCGCGTTCCGCCACGCCGCGGACGGCAAGATTATTGCTTTCCGTGGCGCCGCTGGTGAACACGATCTCCGAAGGAGTGGCGCCGATGGCTTCAGCAATAGTCGACCGCGCCTGTTCAACGGCATCGCGTGCTTCATGACCCGCCGCATGGACGCTGTGTGGATTGCCGTACTTTTCATCGAAATATGGCAGCATCGCTGCGACGACGCGCGGATCGACGCGCGTTGTCGCGTGATTGTCTAAGTAGACGAGTTGATGTGGATCAGGGGGCATGAGGGAGCTAAACCGCAAGCGAGGGACATGGCGTCACCATCAATTGTACGCGATCGTTCGTGTGGTTTCTGCTTGGACGGTTAGCCGAACAGTGCCCGGACGGCGATTTCGGACCAGCTCTCGAATTGGTCGAGCCGCGTGAGCAGATCGGCCACCGGGGTGAAGCGGGCATCGAGCACGTCGGTTTCGCGCGGTCGGATGCTTGGTTTCTCGACGTCGCATAAATGCACCATTCCCAGGTGAACGCGGCCCACAGGCGTTTCATCGTCATTGATCAGGCCGGCGACCGTTTCCGTGTAGGGAGTGTCGATCACCACTTCCTCATCCAGTTCACGCCGCATGCCTTCGCGGTAGATATTATTGTAGTCATTTCGCTCCGCGAGATGATCCGTCTCGCGGAGCGAGACGACTACTTTGGAGTCAATTGAGGAGATGTGGCCGCCGACGCCGACGCTGCGCTTGGCGTGCAGCCGGCGTTCGCCCATGCCGCTGCCACGCTGGTATTCGAACAGGTGCGGCGTGCCGTCCGGGGCAGTCCAACGGAAGAGCGCGTATGGAATAAGTTGCTTAAAACTCGGGTCTTCTTCCATTTCGCCGCGAGCGCGATATTCGACGTGGTCGCCTGTGACGAGTTGCGGCCAATAGCAGTCGATTTCGCGTGAAAATCCTTGGAAGTATCCGAGTTCGTGAAAGAGCGTGGTCGGAACGACGAGGACTTTTTCCTCAGCGACGGTGGACACGGCAAATCCTTTTGTCAGGCGTAAACAAAACAGTAGCTCGCCTGATTTTACCGATTCTCGCGTGCGCTGCTAGCAGCAGTGGAATTTCGCAGCGTCCTAATTTGTAGCAGGCACGCTCCGCCGTGCCGTAGCAGCACTTGTGACGACGCTTTTGCCAGTTCTGTTACGGCACACGGAGTGTGCCTACTACAATGCCTGGCTCCGAATTCTAGCGAATGCAGCTACTTGGGCGAATTACTCGCCGAACCCACGGGAGGCGGGACGTCGAGAATGTTGAGCTTCAGCTCGTCGGAATTGGCGCGGAGCTCGGCGCATACATCGCAGAGGCCCTCGTCGGCAGAGCGCTAAAGCGACCTGGGATCTGAGCATACATGCGGTAGCTTACGCTGTGCTTGCCGCGGGCGAGGTTGTGCACAAAGAGCGACACCCGGTCATCGCGCAGCTCCATGTACGCACCCAAATCGTTGCCGTTGTAGCCGCTTTGCACGGCAATCGGTTCGCAGCCGGCCGCCTTCATATCTTCGAGCAGGATGTATTCATAATCGTTCTTCGACTCAACGACGAGCTCGATCTCGATGAGATCGCCGCTCTTTACGGTGCCCAAGTTAGGGATCTCCGTCCGATCGTATTTTTCGACGCGTTGAGTCACGGGCTGGCCGCGCCCGCCGGCAACCTCGATCGACTTTTCCGCCGGCGTGAGCTTGTAATAATGCCGCTCCACCTTCAGCTCTAGCCCCGCGCGGCGGATGAAATCCTCGAGCGTAAAATTCGTTAGATAGCCGTTCCAATACAAAGGTCCTGTGCCAGATTTGCGGAGCTCGACGGTGTGTGGCCCGGGCGCCAGCGCGTCGCCCTGCAAGACGAATGCGTTGTCATACGTGAACAGGTTTTCGGCCGTGATCTTTTCTTCTTTGCGCTTTTGGCCGTCGACCCACACTTCGACAGTGAGGTCGGGTTTATTCTCGCCGGTGGCTTTGATGTAATCGGCCAGCGCCTCGATCACGATCGCCGTATCGCGAGTGCTATTCCAATAGTTCGCATGCTTGCGATTGTTGATAAGGTACTTCACCAACCGTGGTGCGAGGGGACTTTTCGGCTCCGTGGCCGCGAGCAGTTTCAGGTAATAGGCTTCGGCTTCGTATTCGCTGCCGTACCAATACCACCAGATGTTCTGCGGGATATTCAGATAAGCGGTCTGATCTTCGTTGTCTTCGACCACATATTGGCTGATGTTCTGCATAACCATCGCCAGCTTATCGGCTTCGTGCTGTTTCTCTAGTGCCAAGCCGTACATTGCCAGGCCGTAAACGGCGAGTTTCGTGCGGTCCCTGTACAAGCGGTCGCGCATTGGATCGTTCTTGACGCCGGCATCGACGAGCACCATGTAAACGAGGGCGTCGATATTGTCGACGTAATGTTTAGACGGTTTGTTTTTGTCGATGACGTTGCCTTTGTCATCGACGTTGGCGAGCCGCTGCCATTGGTCGTCTTGGTAGCGCTTCAACCATTCGACGCCGCGGTCCAAAACACCAGGTACGAGGGCAACGCCGTTTTGCTGGGCGATTTGCAAGCCATGCACGACGGTGGCCGTCATGTGCGGCGACGACTCTTCGCCCCAGCCGCTGAACCAACCCCAACCACCGTCGTTGAGTTGCATTTCTTGCAACCGATTGACGCCGGCTTTGACGATTGTGGATAGCTCGGCCTCGCTGAAGACCGGATTGTGCTTGTACTGTTTCCAGCCTTTGGCCCGTGCGGCCGCAGTGCCGAGTTCCTGGGCGTTGAGATTGGTGCGTTTTTGCTGAATCTCTTTGAGATCGAGCTTCATACCCAGCAGCGTATGCTGCGTGATGACCGCCGGCAGAAAGCGATTGAGTGTTTGCTCGGTGCAGCCGTAGGGATAGCCGATTAGGTAGGGCAGGGCATCGACCATGGCGCCGGCGAGTGTGGGCGAATAGTGGACTTCGAGTCGCGTTTGCTCGGCGCGGCGCTTAGTGGGCACGGTGACTTCGAACGTCGCTAGCCGATCGTCGGGCCGTATCGAGCCGCTGTAGCTGTCCATCTTGAGCATGCCGTGGACATACACGGGAATCTTCATCTGGACGGCGTCGGATTCTTCATCTGTGAGCGCGAGCATCCGCATCACCGCTTCGCCCTCGTGGAGCACCTTCACACGCCAATCGACGCGCTGTTCGCCGCCGGAAGGGATGTTCACCGTATTCTCCGACACGCTCGGAAGCTCGAGCGTGTCGCCGTCCAGTTCCAGTCGCACTTTTACTTGTTTGCCTGTGGGCAAATAGTTGTGAACGTTCGCAGTCAGCACGACTTCATCGCTTTCGACCAGGAACCGTGGCGTTTGCATCCGCACAATGAGGTTTTTGCGCGTGATGGCCTCTGCGGACGCCTCGCCGACCTGCGTGCCGCGACCCATGCCCCATGCCTGGATTTTCCAGGTCGTGAGGTTTTGGGGCATGTCGAATTCTGCTTCAACGATGCCGTCTTTGTTCGTTTCCAGAGCGGCTGCCCAGAAGGCAGTGTCCGCGAAATCGCTGCGGAGCGTGGGCTGCGCGAGCTTCGGTAGGGATTGGCCGGCGCTGGTGACTGAAAAGCTGCCTCTGGTGCACCGCCCGGCTTAGCCGTTGCCGGCATGGCGGCTGGTGTCGCTGCCGCGAGTGCTTCGCCTAAGAACATTCGAGAGCGGCCGTTGGCGGCAATGCCTCCGCTGGCAAAGAAATCGCGATTGGAATCGCCCCAATAAACGCCCGGCTTGTTTTGCCGTACGTCGGCCGCGGTTCCGCCGAAAATGCCGAGCGATTCCATGGCGTCCTGGCCGGGGGAGACGAGATTTCGGAACCAGCGTTCGAGATTGGTTTCCACATACGGCCGATGCTGACGCCGCCACTTCCAGAAGAATTCTTTGATATTGGGCACGTTCGTACCGCCCGAAATGTACTCCAGACTCTTGTCGAAGACCGAGAGCACCGTCGATCCGACGAACGGCTTGCCGGCCGCGTTGGTCAACTTCACTGTGATCTTCGCATGTTGACCTGGTTTGTACGTTTCCGCGGAGGATACGACTTCCATGTTGAGAATTCGCTTCACTGGCGGCACATGGATGTCGCGGACCTCGGTGACCACGCGGCCATTGAAAACCGTCGTGGCCTCGACAAAGAAATTGGGCATATCCTTTTGCGTGACGCCGACGTCCACCACGGTGCTCTTGCCGGCGATGTGCAATATCTGTGGCGCCAGATAGACGCCGTTCGACGGGCGTACAAAGAGCAACACCGTTGAGCCAATGTGATTCGTGTTCAGTCTGCAAATGAACCGTTTCATCAGGAGCATATTCTGTTTTGTTAGGCACGATCTCCAGATCGTTGAACCGGAACTCGCTTCCATCAAAACCTTCGCCGGTGATTGTTACCACGTAACCGCCTTCGATTTCGTGGCCAGCCTTATCTGTGACGTTGTACGACAACCGGAACTGCCCTGCTTCTGAAGCTTTCAGTTGGATTCCCGCTTTGCCCTCGGCGTTTGTGGCGAGGCTCCAGGAGCGGACTTCCGTCTCGGTCGGCTTACGCTCAGGGGCGGGTCCGTAGGTTATCTTTAGCAACCTTAGTTTGCCCGTGCCTTCGACCGGCTTGCCGTCGATACGCCGGGCGGCGAAGCTCGCGTTGATCGTATCGCCTACACGATAGTAGCCGCGATCGACCCACGCATACACATTGAACGGCTTGCGGGCTACCAGCACCTTTCCGCTGCCTGTAATCGTCCGCCGCGATTGATCGGTAACCTCAGCTTGAATCTCATAGCGATGGTCCTGGTCGGGATGGAGCTCTTGGGCGATCGAGGTGTCGATCTCCACCTTGACGGTGCCATCAGGACCAATCGGCACCTCGCGTTCGGCCACAATTTCCGATTGCGAGACGGGGCGGATATACCACCATGGCGCCGGCCGCGGGCAGCCCCAATCGTCCCAGCCTGGGTACCACGCGTAATCGTACGCGAGCCAGTTGTAGCCTGGACCGTACAGCCATTCCCATGGTCCCGGCGGGTACCACTGCGCCGAGAATTCGCTGCGCAGCACCTTGTATTTCACGGTCGCGTTGAGGACGGGTGAGCCGAAATAGTATTTGGCGTGAATGGTGGCGGTGATCTTTTCGCCGAGCATCACTGGTTCGGTGGGGGCGTCGACCGTAACATCGTACTCGGGTTTCTTGTATTCTTCGACGCGAAACGTGCCGCTGCCGCGATTGACAACGCTGATCCGGTATTGGCCGAGCGTGGCATCGCCTGGCAGATCGAACTTCCCGGCGATGCCGCCGTAGTTGTCGGACGTGAGCGTGTCGCTGAAGACCTTCTCGCCTTTAGGGTTGTGGATTTCCACGGCAAACGCTTGATGCGCGAATGCTGATTTGTCCTCCGGTGCGTCGTACTGGGCCTGCGCGATCCAAAACTTGAATTGCACCGCCTGGCCCGGCCGATAAACGGGCCGATCGGTAACGGGGAACGTTTTGACTTCGTTATATTGAGCTTCGTAGTACCGACCGCGCCAGACGTTGTGGAAGCCGAGGTAAGCCAGTCGACCCGCGGGTGTGGTCGCGATGGTGAGCCACTGATACGCCCGCGCGTTGGCATCTTTGCTGTCGTCGGGCGCCGGCAGAAATACTTCGCCATTTGCGTCCGTCGCCTCGGCGAAGTTTTTCGTGTCGATCTGGTAGTTGTTGCCGTCCAAATGCCGCTGGCGATAGGCGAAGAACTCCACATTCGCTTTGGCGATAGGCGCTCCGGACACCGCGTCGGCCACGAAATAGAGCGACTTGTCGGCCATCGGCTTGCGGATGATCGCGGTATCCGAAAGCCACAGAATGATCTTCGCCGTATTGCCGTCCGCGACTTTCGCGGTTACGAGGTACGCGCCGGCTTTTTGCAGCGGTGTCGAAACGGTGATCCGCTTGTCGAAATGCTTTTCGCGGGGTTCGAGTTCCAGCTTCCACTGGGCGACCTCCGCGCCGATGTATTTCTTGCCACTGTCTTGAATCAGCCGATAACCGATATCAGCGATGTTCAAGTGTTCCCAATCGAGTTGTATTGGCTTCGATTGCAGGTACGCTTTCACATCAGCCAACAGTTTCCGGACGTTGATTTCGTTGGCAACGAAATCGACGCGCTTCGCGTTGCGGAAACGAAAATCGACCGTCGCACCACGGCCGGCCGGCTGCGACATCACGGATTCGAATTCACCCCAATTGCCGACGATTTGATCGAGTCGTTTTTGGAGCTGTTGGCGGGCGTCGCCCGAGGACCGCTCGATTGCTTTTTGCCAGCATTCCGCAGCCCGCGGATATTGGCGGCGGTTTTCGAACAATTGCGCGAGACTGCGGAGGGCGTTGAGCTCGGTTTCACTCGCACTCTTTCCGGCGAGATCGGCGACCACTTGTTGATACAACTTGATGTAGTTGTGATCCTCCGGAAGTTTGAATCGCTTAATTCCGGTTGCCAGACGGGCAATTGTTTCGTCTTCCCCGAGAGTATCGACGGCCCATACGCCGGTTTTTGCGTCCGGCTTTTCCGCATCGGATGCCGGTCGCGGCAGAAATAGGCCAAACTGAGCCAGCGTTTGAACGCCGAACTGCGATTCCAAGAACCCGGCGCGAATCATTCGCTCATCATTCAGCAACTCCGGCTTCCAGTGGGCCATCGTGTCTAGCACCCAGCGCCATCGCTCGCCGTCGTTTTTGGCGGTGTCCCAACTCGTCGGCAGTGCGTAGAAAACCGGATTGCCGTCGGCATCAACCGGTGCGCCTTGGGGTTGACCGACGTAGCCCCAGCCTTCTTGGTAGTCGGGCAACTGGTCGAGGTCGGTCAGAAGTTGAAGTCGCCATGGCTGGTTGTCGGTGAGCGCTTCTGCAAAATGGCGCAGCATCTCGGCCGCCGCAGTTTTGTCGTTGGCCGATGCCGCTTGCTTCATCGCCTGACGGTAAAGTCGCAATGCCCTTACACGGTCGCGATCAGTGGCCTGGACTACCTTGCCACCGCCGCGATGGGGGCCACGGTGGAACTCGCCGCCAATCATGTACCCAAAATGTGGGACGCTCAGATAGGACTGCGCGACGGCGGCTAACAACTGCCAGTCGTCGTGGTGCGCAGCGACGGCTTTTTCGCGGAATTCGTCGATCTCGTCGACGCGATTAAGCTGTTCCAAACATCGGACGGCCGTGTTGTATGCCCGCGCTAGATCGGAAGGGTTGCCACCTTTTCCCACCACGAATGCCTTCAAGCCGTCGTAAGCGTCCTTGTAATTACCGTCGGCGTGCAGTTTCAACAATCGTTCGATCTGTGCCGGGGCGCTATCCCCACCAGAGTTCGGTTGGAACATGACAACCGCCATTGTCCCAAAAGAACAGAACGCCAAAAGACATAGTCGCAACATCGCTGCAATTCCAAGCGCGGTCAGGTGTCGAAATCAGTAGAAGCCACGGCCATTTGTCTCTTGTTGTACGCAGTTGGCCACCCAACGGTCCACTCTGGTTTTATGGCACACGAATGGAGTAGATCGTGTTCCGGTGTGACAATTTAGACGGTTTTTTCGCGGAATAGTTCCCTACCGATTGCTAGGGCGTGTTGATTTGCTGCCGTGCCAGAGCCACGCCGTGATGCCAAATCACCACATGGTGCGGTGGATCCGGCAACCACAACCAGAGTGGACCATGCACAAAAATACGCGAAAAAGCTATGGCTCGCCACCGTCGCTAAAGCTGGCACGCCGTCTGCTGGATTTCGGTTTCCGGTTAGTCGCAGCTTCTTGGGGCGACTATTGGTAGCGTCTTGCTACCGTTCGCCCCGAAAGGGTCTGGAGTTCACACCGCTTATGTCTCCCGTCTCCCGTGGAATCTCATTTCACGAGTCCTTGCTGTACAGTCTCCACCGGTTGGCAGACGCTGCCGTCATTTTCCTTGTTGTCCGGTTCGCGATCGGCCACACGGATGAGGCCGGGGTTTCGGAGCTGTTGACGATCTCAACCGCCACGATCCTCGTCTATCATATCGTGGCCGAGCTGAGCGGACTCTACCGGAGCTGGCGGGGCACTCGGTTACGGCGTGAGATTGGCTGCGTACTTTTGACCTGGTGCTACACGGTTCCGATACTGCTGGGTATCGGTCTGTTGACGCAACACAACGCCTTGTTCTCTTATGAATCGAAGCTCGTTTGGATTGTCACAACTCCGATCGCGATTGTGGCAGTTCGCGTCCTGCTGCGAAAGACACAGCAAAGGCTGCGCGCTCGCGGTTTCAACATTCACCGTTATGCCGTTTGCGGCGTCAATGATTTAGGCGTCCAACTCGCTCGCAACATTCAACGCGCGCCCGAAATGGGGCTGCGACTGGCAGGCTTTTACGACGATCGCCCGCATGATCGCACGGCGGAACTGCCTGCGGATGTTGGCTGGCGCCTCGGCGGCCTCGACGAATTGGTCTACCGTGCCCGCCGCGGCGATTTCGATATCGTTTACATCACATTTCCGATGCGGGCTGAAGAGCGCATCCGCAACGTTTTGGCCCAGCTGGGCGACACGACCGCCAGCGTGTATATCGTGCCTGATTTTTTCGTTTTCGAATTGCTCCACGCCCGGTGGACGAACGTGAACGGCTTGCCCGCGGTGAGCGTCTTTGAAAACCCGCTCTATGGCGTGCAAGGCCTCGCCAAACGTTTAGCCGACCTCGTTGTCGGCTCAATGCTTTTGGTCACGTTGGCCCTACCGATGCTGCTGATCGCTGCGATGATCAAGCTCACATCCAAGGGGCCCGTGTTTTTCCGCCAGCGGCGATACGGCCTGGACGGCCGCGAAATCCTCGTCTGGAAATTCCGCACTATGAATTGCTGCGACGATGGAGAAAACTTCCGCCAGGCGACACGAGACGACGCCCGCGTCACGAAGATCGGGCGTCTGTTGCGGCGGACGTCGCTCGATGAACTGCCTCAGTTGTTCAACGTCGTAGAAGGCAGTATGTCGCTCGTTGGCCCGCGACCGCACGCGACGGCGCATAACGAACAATTTCGCTCGTTGATCGATGGCTACATGCTCCGGCACAAAGTGAAGCCGGGCATTACCGGTCTGGCCCAAGTGAACGGCTACCGCGGTGAAACAGAAACGCTCGACAAGATGGAGCGCCGCGTTGCCTGCGACCACCAATACATCCGCGAGTGGTCGTTTTGGATGGACGCCAAGATTCTACTCAAAACCCTGCGAATCGTGCTCACGCAGCGGAACGCTTACTAAAGACGTTCGCTTGTCATGTCGCGGAATTCCCGCGATGAGTGGCTGGGGTCGAGCCGTTAGGCGAGCCGCCCAGTGCAATGGCGGTCTCACTTGAATATATTCGGGTTATTGTTCGCGTCGAATTCTCGCGCCGTATACCCGTTGTTGAGCTTCAGATTCGTATAGGTATAGCTCTCATCGAGCGGTGGCGGGGAACCATCTTGCTCGGGCCATAAGTACGCATCGAAGTGAATTGGTAGCTTTAGCTCGTTGTCCAAAAACAGCCGAGCGACGTGGAACCGAAAATCTTGCCGCGGAATCGGGTGCACTACCTGAATCATGGTCGTTGAGCGATCGTTGATTTTCGTGCCCACGTTCGTCGTCACATCACATTCGGCAAACTTGGTTTCGGCAGACCACATCTTTTCTAGCTTGGCGGTGAGATTGCGCATGCCGACATCGGTGATGGGGTGTTTTTGTCCGCTCATCGCCAGCGACCCATTTGGATCGAGGTTCATTTTTCCAAGCATGCGTTTGAAACCGGCCTCGAGCACAACCATTTTTCCATTGTTTTGTCCGTTTACGTAAAGCACCTCGCGTCCCGCGTACGGCTTCAGAAACGACATGTATACGCTAAACGGATTGCTCAAAACCTTCATGAAAATGAATTGCTTTTCGCCCAATTCGCCATCCACGCGCTCATGCTTTACCAGCGTGCAGCAATAATCATGCACGTTTTTGTCGATCTCAATCTCCGTTGCCTTGAGCGTCCGCAGAACGGGCGCCAGCGGGTGCTCGCCAGGCTTTTGTGTCAGATCGAATACCGATTTGGTCGGATCGGTTGCCGTGGCAGATGTTCGAGCTGTCGTGGAAGGAGTGGCGGACTGGGTGGTTGTCGTCGATTGGATAGCTGAAGTTTCATTCGCGACCCGATAAATCGGCTCGGAAAGCTTCTCGTCGGCCACGGCAATGGATAATACCGAGAGGCCGACCAGAATGGCTGCGATTCGGAGCACACTACGGGAACCTGCGCGAGATGGCAGAACATGTTCGAGGTCTCCTGTTTCAATCGCCGCAGCCGTTGCACGACGAAGCGGGAGTCAAGTAGGCGGGAATGTGGTAGGTTGAATCCGTTCAACTGGCTGAGTAGTCGGTGTCCGGTCCGCCAACAAAATAGCCGAGACCCAACTGCCGGCTCAGTCGAGGTCGTACAAACATCGTAGACAACCTAGCTTCTTGGCGGAAGGGATGTTTATTGTGCCAAAAGTCGAGCTAAATGTGGGCAGGGTTGTGTCCGCGCCATTCGACGAAAACACCTATATTGTGCATTTAACCGGGAGAAACGACTGCATCGTTTTCGACCCGGGTCTTGAGCCACAATTGATCTTCGACTACTTGGACGACAGTACGCTGATTCCCGCTGCCATCGTTTGTACGCATGGCCACAGCGACCACATCGCCGGAAATTACGCCCTGAAACAACGCTGGCCCAAATGCCCGCTAGCGATTGGGATAGGCGACGCCGAAAAGCTGACCAATCCGGTGCTTAACCTCTCCGCAGCTTTTGGCGTGGCACTCACCAGTCCACCCGCCGACCGCTTACTCCGCGAAGGCGAAGCGTTTGCTGCCGCTGGGCTCGAATTCGATATTGTTGAGGCGCCCGGTCATTCTGTCGGACATATCGTATTCATCAACCGCCAGGCGGAGCCGTGGCGAGTATTTGGCGGCGATGTGTTGTTTGCTGGCAGCATCGGGCGGACCGATTTTCCGGACGGCGATTTCGATGCCTTACGCGACGCTATCCAGCGAAAGTTATTCACGTTACCAGAAAACACGGTCGTGCTGCCCGGCCACGGCCCAGAAACGACAATTGGGCAGGAGAAACGTTCAAATCCATTTGTCGGTGCGCCTGCCGGCTATGTGGCGTAAATGCGGAGTGAAGAACCCGTCCGGAAAAACGGTAAAAAACCGGCGCGATAATACGCCGGCGGTTTTTGACGGAATAGAACTGCAGCTACCAGTTCTTTTCGAGGCTAAATAACACGTACCGAACCACTCAACACCCGATGTGCTCCGGATGCGTTTTCCACGAGCAGGGCTCCATCGTCCGCAATCCCGACGCAAATACCGTGCATCCAGTTTCCGTTGGTTTCTACCTCGACTCGTTTTTCAGTGAGCCAGCACAGCCGCTCACAGCTGGCTTGCAGAGAAGGGTCGCTCATCGCCAATTGATTCATTCGCTTTTCGAGAGCATTTAGAACAGCCAGCAGGATTGGCTGCACAGCGTGCTGCCTACGCGTGGAGTCGCACAGCGCGATGCCATTAGCTCCCGCGGCACGCGGAGCCGAGGCCCAGGAATTATTCACGTTGATCCCAATTCCAAGAATCGCACGACTCTTCGCGGGAGGTGGAGCATTCAAAGATTCAATCAGTATTCCGGCGATCTTTGCGCCGTCCAAAATAACGTCATTTGGCCATTTAATGCCGACGCGCGTCGGCGGGGAACATTCGAGCATGCCTGGGCCGTGTGCTCGCGACAGTTCCGACATTATTGCGTCGCAAACGGCGACTGCCGTGGACAATGACAACTTCGGCCACATCGAGGTCGTTATACCGGTCGCGATCGGATCGAACAGAACACTAAATGTTAGTGAACCACTCGACGACCACCAAATGTTGCGGCCGCGTCCTCGGCCGGCAGTTTGGACTTCCGCGACGACGAGCGCCGGCAACTGAATCTGGGCTGCCCGGGCGAGTTCACCTGCTCGGTCGCTCGTAGAGCCAAGCTCCTCATGAATTTCGACGTGGCGAATAAACGACGTGGTGAGGATTGCATCGCCGTCGAATAGTGACTCAGCCATGCGAACTATCCGCAGGAACCGCCTCAATGTTGGTGCTTCCCCGCACGGCGGGCATCGTGGGGCCAGCCGCTGGCTGCGGTCCGATGGCCGGGAATTCCATCGTAAAGCGGCTGCCTTCGCCAAGCTTGCTCTCCACGCGGATGCGGCCGCCGTGTTCCTCCAAAATCTTTTGGCTCACCGGCAGTCCCAGGCCTGTGCCGCGACCTCCTTTTCTCGAAACGAACACGGCAAAGATCTTGTCGAGATCCTCCTCCTCAATTCCGCTGCCATTGTCTACGACTGCCACACGGGCCATCTTTTCGGCATGACTGTGCTGAGTGGACACCTCAACTCGGCCGCCGCTGCGATCGTGGCAGGCGTCGATCGCGTTGGTGATTATGTTAAGGACCGCCCGATGCATCGCTTCTGGATCGAACATTAGCGTGGGCATCGTGGGGGCGGGGAGCCATACCAACTCGACCTGCTCTTCGCTTGCCCGGGCTTTCATTAACTCGACGACATCGCACACTAATTCGTTCAGATTCGAGGGCTCCGGAATGGGATCGCGTTCTTTGCTGAACGTGAGCATGTCCAGCACGAGCGTCGAAATGCGTTCCTGATTTTTCTCGACGATGCCCCAGCCCTTGCGCATGATGTCCACAGATTTTTCCGCCGCAGTCACGTCCACTTTGCCGTCGGCAATCGCCTTGGAATGGTCCTTCATGCCCATTTCGATTAGGTAGCTGCCGCCACGGACGCCTTGCAGGATGTTCTTAATGTGGTGGGATAGTGACGCGATCGTTTGGCCCACAGCCGCCAAACGTTCGGCCTGCACCATTTGCTTGTAATAGGTCGTGTCTTCGATCGCGAGGGCTGCCTGATGCGCGATCGCGATCATGAGCTTGAGGTGCTCTTGGGTGAATTTGTTGGCGGAACCTTGTTGCAGAATCCGCTGTGGCGTGAGCGACGTATCGATGTAAATAACGCCCACCACGTCGTATCGGCCCTGCATGGGCACGCAGATGGCCTCGCGAACACCCATCCGCAAAATACTTTTGGCGGCATCCCAGCGATCATCATCGCGGGCGTTGCTCGTGAGCACGCCCTCGTTGCGCTCGACGACATAATCCAAAATCGTTTGGCTGATCGTGATGCGTTCGTCGGAGTGCAGTCCGCTACGATGACGCCGCACCTTCGGTACGAGCTGCCCGGTTTCAAGTTCCTTGAGCATGATGCAGCCACGATCCGCATCGACCCACTCGAAGATCATTTCCATGATCCGGGCGAGGAGTTGATCGATATCCAGCGTGTGGCTTACGGCCAGGGCCGTGCGATACATGATCTGCAGGTTGCTGCGCGCCGGGCGAGCCACGGCGACGACGTTTCATTGTCGGGCAGCGCCAAGATTTCGCTGCCTTCGGACTGGTGCATCGAATGAACGATCCGCGAGCCGTCTTCGTCCTGGTGCGATACGATGTTGATCTTGTCGGCAAGATCTTCAACGCGACCCTCTGTCACGCCGGTGTACAGTAGCAGCGTCCGGCCGATCTGTAGCTGATCACCGCTCGCGAGCTCATGCTCCTTTACCGACTTGCCATTTACGAACGTGCCGTTGGAGCTGCCCAAGTCGCGGAGGACGAACATATCGCCGCGACTGCGAAATTCGCAATGTTCTCGGGAGACTTCCGTATCGTGCAACTGCACGGCATTCGTGGTCCCGCGGCCCAGCGTCACCGTTGGGCCGTCGAGACGAAAACGAGTGCCTTGATCGCGACCTTGGATCACAAACAGCGATGGCACGATGAGATCCCTGTAGGCAAGCCGGCCGACGCTCCGCGTCGGGATCCGTTTGGAAGAGATTGGCGGGCCGCCATCACGCGGCGGCCAGCAGGCTGTTTATTTTACGGATCAGCGGTCCGTAGTGGTAGGGCTTGGCCACAATTTGCTCGGCCGCAATAGCGTTGCGGAGTTGTCGCACTTTGCCGAGTATAACGATCGGGGTATGGCTGCCGATCGCCGCGTCGCGTAGCTCGTCTGTCGGCTGCCCACTGCCGCTTTTATCGCTTTCAGCGTCGAAGACAATTAGGTCCGGCGCATGTCGCGCGCCAACTGAATCGCGTCTTCCGGCCTTTCGGCCTCCAGGGTCTGCGCCCACGTCGCTCGAGCAATAGCCGCAGCACCTCGCGGCTTTCGCGAGACGCGTCCACAATCAACACGCTAGGGGCATTATTCACGCGAGAAGCTCCGACCAAGATGAACAGCCAAATTTGGAGGGGGGTGTTGGAGGGGCCGGAGAATATCTTGCTTCGCGGCAGATGTCAAAAGCGGATTAGCCGTCGTCTAATCAGCGTTTGTTACGCCAGCATGGTGGCGCTGCATTCATTGCCATCGCTGGGGCAGAGCGGCGGCGGAGTCAGTCGGTTGCTGGCTCTTTTCCAACCCATTGGTACAACACTGGTAATAGCACCAGGCTCAAAAAGGTTGAAGACACAGACCGCCTAGATGACGACGGCCATCGGAAATTCGATTTCGTGACCGGGCCGGTTGCCGATCACGACGAGCGGCACCAGCGCCAGCCCTGTGGCGAACGCGGTCATTAAGATGGGCGAAAGCCGTTCGGCAGCCCCGCGAAGCAGGAGCTCGCGGCCAAACTGCAATCCTTCGAACTGGCGCAGATGCTCGTAGCGGTGCACGAGCAGGATGCCATTGCGTACGGCGATGCCGAAAACCGTGACGAAGCCGACAAGCGAGCCGAGCGACACGTCGCCGCCGGAGAGCAGCACCGCGGCAATTCCACCGACACCGGCCATCGGCACGCTGAGCATGATGAGCAGCGAGTGCCGGACGCTGCGAAAATCGAAATAGAGTAGCACGAAAACGCCGAGCAGCGCAGCGATGCTCAGCAGGATCAATCGCTGCTGTGCAGCTTGGGGCGATTGGTACTCGCCGCCGAATTCCAGATGGTAACCTGGCGGCAGACGTTCGGCTCGCTGCCCGAGTCGGGCCTGAATGTCCTGCATGACGCCGGCAACATCGCGGCCCTCGGCATTGCAAGTGACAAGAATTCGCTGGCTTCCCTCCTCGCGATGTGATCACGTTTGGAACGTCGACCATTTCGATGTTCGCGACTGCCCGCAGCGGCAGTTTCCCCTGCGACGGCGAGTCGATGAGCAAGTTTCCGAGTTGCGTCGGATCGGAACGCAACGAGGGTTCGGCTCGCACGACGACATCAAAGATGCGATCGCCTTCGTACACCTGTCCGACCGTTTGTCCCTGCAGCAACGTTTGGACGTCGCCATTCAGCGCGGCAATGGAAAACCCATAGCGGGCGGCTTCGCGCGGCTTGAGCAGCACTTCAATTTGGGTCACGCCACTTGCGGTTCGACACGCAAGTCAGCAACGCCAGGGATTTTGTGAATCGCTGCGGCGATCTTCGACGCCTGTGAGCGGAGCTCATCGAGATCCGGGCCAACGACACGGATCACGATGTCTGCTGTGGTGCCGGTGAGAACTTCATCGATTCGTTCGCGAAGAAATTGCTTGATTTGAAAATCATAGCCGGGTACGTGACGGAGCGTCGCGCAGGCGCTGGAGGACTTGGTCGTAATCTTTTTGTTCGTCGAGTGCGAACCAAGCCTCCGTGATGTTTGGTCCCCAGGTGTCTTCGGACAATTCGGCACGGCCGACTTGCTGGGCAACGCCTTTAACGCCGTCGAGCTTGGCCCATCTCTGGGCGAATAGGCGGTCGGTCCGCATGCTTTCGACAAGCGATAAATCGGGCTTGCCGGCGGTAAAGACCACGAGGTTCGATTCGCGGAACCGGGCAAGAACTCCCCGCTGAGCCGAGGAACGACGGCGAGGGCCGTCAGCAACAGCACGATGGCGGCGAAGACTGTCGAGCGAGAATACCGCAGGAACCGAAGGTAGCGACGCGGCGTAGACCAATTTCAACCACCGGAGAACGGCGGATCGGCCGGACCACGCGAATGTTACGCAACAGGATCATGCACATCGCCGGAGTGACGTTAGCGACACCAGCAGCGAAACGAGTATCGCCGCTACGTAGGCGTAGCCATCGACGGACAAGTGTCGGCAGTCTTGGAGAAAAAACGACGGGCAGAAATACGAGAATGACGATGAAGCTGGCGTAGACGATCGCGCGCGCACTTCGAGAGAGGCATTGAGAATCACATCGAACGTGGGCAGCGGTTGGCTGAGGCGATGATTCTCCTCCAGGGCGAAGCACGTTTTCCACGTCGACGATCGCATCATCGACGACCGCGTGAGCGCGATCGCTAGCCGCCGAGCGTCATCGCGTTGAGCGATGCGAACCAGCGGAGCACGACGACCGCCCAGCAGCGACAGCGGGATGGAGGTGAGATTGATGACGACAGTGCGCCATGAAAAAGAAACGCAACCAGAACTGAGCACTACCAGCAGGCAGCCGAAGAGGATGGCGGTCGGAGATTGCCGATCGCGCTCGATGAAAGTGGCCTGGCGGAACAGATCACGGTGCAGGGTAACGCCGGGCGGAAGCGCCGCTGCAGCTCGTCAAGTGATGATAGATATCCGCCGTAACGGCGAGAGTATTGGCCTGGGGCTGCCTGTCGACGATGAGCAGACACGCCAGGCTGACGTTAATGACGGCGCCGCCAGATATGGCGAGGCCGAGCCGGATGTCGGCGACATGACCGAGCGTGAGCGGCACGCGTTGCGAAGGGCAACGGGAGCCGCAGCCAAGTCGGTCGTCGAAGCGAGATCGGTTCGCTGGCCGATCGGCAGTCGCTGGTTGGCGGTATCGATAAAACCGGCGCCGCGGATGGCGGTGGGATTTTGCGCCGCGGCGACCACATCGGCGAGCGTGACCTTGTAGCGGCGGAGCTGCTCCGGGTTGACGAGCACCTGATACTGTTTGATGTCGCCGCCGAAGATTTGGACCTGGGCCACATGGCGCACGGCCAGCAGCCGGCGCTGGAACGTCCAATCGGCCAGCGTGCGGAGTTCCTGAGCCGAATGTGTTTTGGAGGTCAGACCGATCATCACCAATCTGCTGAGCGACGTTTTCAGCGGCTCCATGCGTAGCGTTCGGCAGCCGCCGGCAACAGATCGCCCGAAAATAATGGCCTTTACGCGCTGCGTGCTTCTCGCCAGAATACGCCCCGCATTTTTGACCAGGTTCCCGCAACGACCGGTAGCACGTTAATCGACGGTGCTTCTTGAAGGCCGATCGCAACCTGGCACACATCACGCATGGTCACGGACGACCCCCTTACAGCAAGGAGTGCTGACGTGAAGACGCTTCACAATCGCTTTTCGAATCTGCTTCGCAAATACGTTTTGCCGACCGCCATCGCGGCCGCCATTCTTTCGACGTACAGTTTGCTTCGCGCTCAGGCACCCAACCCTGCCGGCGCGAACGCTTCGAAGTACAACGTTGCGGTGGTCGACATCAGCTACATTTTCAAGCACCACGAACGCTTCAAGACCACGATGGACTCGATGAAGAAGGAAATGGACGGCATCGAGGCCGAGTTGAAGGCGGATCGTGCGAAGATCGCGCAACAAGAGCAGCAGCGCAATACCTTCAAACAAGGGACTGCCGAATATAAAAATCTCGACGAAGATATTGCGCGTCAGATGGCCGAGTTCAATCTGAAGATGGGCAGGTTGCGGAAAGACTTCTTGGAGCGCGAGGCAAAGGTTTACTACCAGACCTATATCGAAGTGGTGAACGCAGTGACCTATTACGCACAGCGGCAAAATATCGGCCTGGTGCTGCGGTTCAACGGCGATCCGGTGGATCCCAATCGCCGTGAAGATGTATTGCGCGAGATCAACAAACCGGTTGTCGTGCAGGACAAGATCGACATCACGGGCGACATTCTCGTCCTTTTGAACCGTGATCCGCAAAATGGTTCGCAAGCTGGACAGCCCGGTCCAACGGCCAGAAAACCAGGCGCCCGGCTTCGCAACTTCCGATACGCTAATTGTGCGCCGTGTAGATCAGGTTTTGCCTGACGTGAAAAAACAGTAGCTGAATTCGCAAGAATTTGGCCTGCACGCTTTGAATTCTTGAGAATTCAGCGACAATCCAGGCCAAGCCCAACGCCTTGTCCGCCACGGACGCAACCTCGCTCGGAGCAATCGATGTCTGTCGCGCGTCGCCAACGCACGCTTATTCGGCCAGTCTCGGTTACCGGTTTCGGCTATTTCAGCGGTCGAGACATTCGGGTTGAGTTCTGGCCGGCGGCCGAAAACGCCGGCATCACGTTTGTGCGACACGATATTGGCGCCGCGGCTCGGATCCCCGCCAGCGCCGAACTTCGCATCAATGTTCCTCGCCGGACGACACTCGAGCTCAACGGCATACGCGTGGAGATGGTCGAGCACGTCTTGTCCGCACTCGCCGGTATGCGGATCGATAATTGTGAGGTCTGGGTCGACGCCGCCGAAATGCCTGGCTGCGACGGCTCCTCGAAGGCGTTTGTCGAAGCGCTCGACGCGGCTGGCGCCGTCGAGCAGCGCAGGCCTGTCCGCCAAATCGTGGTGGGGCGGCCGGTTCGGGTGGGCGACGAAAACTGTTGGATCGAGGCGCAGCCGTATCGCAGCGCCGGCCTTTCGATCTCCTTCGACTTAGACTTTGGCGAGCAATCCGCCATCGGCCGGCAACTCTTCGCGTTCGATCTCACGCCCGATTCCTTCCGCCGCGAGGTCGCGCCTTGCCGCACGTTCATTCCGGAAGAAGCAGCCCAAAGTATCGTTGCTCAAGGCATTGGCAAACGCGTTACCTCGCGCGACCTGTTGATCTTTGGGCCCAACGGGCCGATCGGCAATACGCTCCGGTTTCCGGACGAGTGCGTGCGCCACAAAGTGCTCGACGTTATCGGCGACTTGGCCCTTACGGGCTGCGAAATCATCGGCCATGTCGTCGCGCATCGCAGCGGTCACGCGCTGCACGCCGAGTTAGCGAAGCGGTTGTTAGAAGAAGCTGAAATCACCGAACAACGGTCCGAAGCTCTGGCCCAACGCCGCGTTGCTTGATGCCGACCCGGAACACAATTCGTATAGCCACGGGACAATCAACTCATCGACGCCAAATCACTTGGCAATAATTGGAGAACTCCGTAATGGCCCGCATTGCTGATACCGCGTCGGTCGACTCGGCCGCGGAAATCGATGTGGACGTGGAAATTGGCCCTTTCTCGGTCATCGGACCCAACGTCCGGATCAACAGCGGCACACAATTGTTGAACTCGGTCACGTTGATGGGCCATGTGACGATCGGACACGACAACGTCATCTATCCCAATGTTGTCATCGGCGGAGAACCGCAAGATATCAGCTACTCTGGTAGTGACACCCAGGTCGTCATCGGTGACCACAACGTCATTCGCGAAGGCGTTACGATCAACCGCGGCAGCGAGAAGGAAGACGGTGTCACCAAGATCGGCAGCGGCAACTTCCTGATGGCATGCTGCCACATCGCCCATGATTGTAAGCTCGGCGACCATATCATCATGGCGAATGGCGCGCTTCTCGGCGGCCATGTCCATATCGACGATTATGCCTCGCTCAGCGGCGCCGTGGCCGTGCACCACTTCACCACAATCGGCAGCTATAGTTTTATCGGCGGGTTGAGCCGCGTGCTGCACGACGTGCCGCCGTTCATGCTTTGCGAAGGAGCGCCAGCTCGGCCGCGCTGCATCAATATCGTCGCGCTCAAACGCCACGAATTTTCGACACACGTCATCGATTCCCTGGCCGAGGCCCATCGATTGATCTATCGAGCCAAAGTCGGTGTCGATCCGGCCCGCGAAATTCTCCGCGGCAACGGCCAGCTTGTGCCGCAAGTGAATCAGCTACTCGCATTCGTCGAAGGCCAACAAGATGGCCGCCACGGCCGCAGCCGCGAAGTTCGGAGGGCTGCATGAAGCCGCTTCGCGTCGCTGTCATTGGGGCAGGGCACCTGGGCCGCATCCATGCGCGGCTCGCCGCGGGACTTGAGGAAATCGACCTCGTTGCCGTTGCCGATCTGGTAGAGACTTCACGCAATAGCGTCGCCCAGGAAGCCAACACGCGCGCCGTGGCTGACTATCGCGACATCATTGGTGAGATGGAAGCTGCGATCGTCGCGACGCCAACAACATACCATCACGCCATCGGCATGGAGCTGCTCACCGCCGGCGTGCCGCTGCTCATCGAAAAGCCGCTGGCCATCACTGCAGCGCAGTGCAACGATCTGGTCTCCCTTGCCCGGCAGCAAGGTGTCCCGTTGCAGGTCGGTCATGTCGAACGATTCAATCCAGCCCTCACCGCCGTGGCGGCTGACGTGCGGGACCCAAAATACATTGAAGCCACTCGCACGAGCGGCTATACGTTCCGCTCAACGGACATCGGCGTCGTGATGGACGTGATGATCCACGATCTGGATGTCGTCCTCTCCTTGGCGAAGTCGGATGTTGTCGACGTTCAGGCGCTTGGAATTTCGGTGCTCGGCGGCCACGAGGATATTGCCACGGCCCGCCTCATGTTCGCCAGCGGATGCGTTGCCCAGATTTCCGCGTCGCGTGTGAGCTTCGACCAGCGTCGGACCATGTCGATTTTCACCTCGCGGGGCAGCGCATCGATCAATTTTGCAACGCACGAAGCCACGGTTGTGAAGCCCAGCGAAGAAGTGTTGCGGCGGGAATTCCGCGCCGATAAGCTCTCAGCCGACCAGCGGGCTTATTGGAAAGAGCACGTCTTCGACCAACTCCTAGTGCGGACCTCGCGGGATTCAAAACCAGTGAATGCAATCCAGGAGGAACAACTGGATTTCGTGAACGCAGTCCGTACAGGCCGGGCGCCACGCGTCGACGGTGCGGCAGGGCGCGACGCGGTCGCGGTTGCCGAAATGATTCTTGAGCGTATCGACGACCATGCTTGGGACGGCACCTCAACTGGTCGGCGTGGTGCCTTCGCGATGCCGGCCCTTCCTATCATCGCCGGTACCATGCAACCGCCTATCGAACGCCGCCGGGCGGGTTAGCGAATTGTGCGATCTCGTTATGAACCAATACGTGTCAGCACCAGCAGCCGAAAATCCATCACCTGTGATCCAGGTATTTTCGTTGCCCGCAGCGTGAGTTCTCCGCGGCCGTTTTCGAGGTGAATCGTACCCAAACGCATCGGTCGGAAGTCCTTCACGTAAGACTCTCGCCGCGGTACGCGATCGTGTTCGGCTCCGCGCAGCGGCGGGTCGTTCGGTTTCGTTACCTGCCCGCTCACACGGTTATCTTTGAACGCCAGTTCGACCGTGGAGCCCACGTCGGCTGCGGGGCATGTATAGTACAAGTCGACCGCATAGTCGCCGGTTGAGAGCACTTCAGCGTCCCAAGTGATACGGTCGTCGATGCTCGTCCAATTCGTCATGAACGAGGAGTTCGGCGCGCGGTTCGACCGATGAACGCCGCCGTGCGGGACGGCGTCCGCCGCGGCGAGTTGCGTGTTCTTGCTATCGGGGTGTCCGATCAAAAACGGCCGCTTCCTGTCGGCAAAATGCGCTAACATTTCTTTTCTCCACTCCTTCACCGCCGCTGCCAACTGGTCGTGAATTTCGGGATGATCTTTTGACACATCTTCCAACTGACCGGGGTCGGCGATCATGTCGTTCAGCCTGCCCGCTTGGTCGAGCCGATACTTCTGGGTGCACACGCTGACGCGTCCGTTCCAGTGCGAGAAGATCATGCGGTCGCGGATGTCGGGCGGAATCGCTCGGCCGGTTGCCAGCTCCTCGTGCGATAGCCGAAACAGCGGCGCGAGGTTCTTGCCGTCGAGCGGTTTGGACCCGATGAGCGGCACGCGCGCCAGCGCCGCCAATGTCGGCAAGAGGTCGATCGCTCCCGCGATCACCGGCACGCGGGTGCCGGCAGCGATCTGCCCCGGCCAGCGAATCAATAACGGCGAGCGAATGCCACCTTCGTCGGTTGAGCCTTTGATTCCTTTGAGACCGCCGTTCCACCGATGACCGTTTGGCCCGTTATCGCTGAAGTACAAAATGATCGTGTCGTCCGCGATTCCGAGTTCATCGAGCTTCGCCAGAATACGCCCGACGTTCCAATCGATGTCCTCACACATCGCGAGTGCGGCCCGTGTGTGTTCGATCTCTTCCTTTTTAGCGTCCGTTCCGCGTAGCTTCAGCTCCTTGTCCTTGAATTTGTTCCACCAGCGATCGGGCACTTGCATCGGCGAGTGGGGAGCGTTGAATGCCAAATAGGCGAAAAAGGGCTTACTGCGGTGCTGTTCGATGAACTGGATGGCTCGATCGGTAAAATCATCTTCCAAGTAGCCATGGCCTTGCACGATTTCGCCGTTGTGGTCGAGCGGTGGGCTGAAGTATTCGCCCCAGTGGCCAGAGCAGAAGCCATAGAATTCATCGAACCCGCGAGCGGTGGGATGGTAGGGGTACTGCTGGCCGTTGTGCCATTTGCCGAACATCGCCGTGGCATAGCCCGATGCCTTAAACGTTTCGGCGATCGTGGTTTCATCGAGGTTCATCCGCTCGCCGCCGGTCGAGACGTTGCGAACGCCGCTGCGTGGATGATAGCGCCCGGTGAGAAATTCGGCCCGCGTGGGCGAGCACACCGGGCAGACATAGAAGCGATCGAAGCTCGCGCCGTCGCGGGCGAGCGAATCGATATTCGGCGTGCTGACGTTGGTGTTGCCGTTCAGGCTCAAATCGCCCCAACCCTGATCGTCGGCCAGGATGACGAGCACGTTGGGTCGCTGGGCCGCCGCCGAGAAGGTCAGGGGCAGAGGCTGCAAGACAACGACGAGCAGCCAACAGAAGTACGCAGAGCGCAGGGTACGCGGAGAAAATAATGTAACAGTCATTGCGGGAACATTGATCCTCGCTAACTAACGCGAATCGGACTCAACGCGAGTAGGTGTCGGCACAGCTTGGGGGGCATTTTTCTCGCGTTTCCGAAGGTGCGCAAAATTCCCTCTCGTATTTTTGCGCACCTGTGGGGGAGAGTATTCAGACGTTTTGCGCAAAAGCCGGTTTGGAGAATTCGAGGGATTGGACGCATCACACTCATCGGGGAAAGCCACAGAATAGTATTCATGTGAACAGTAAGATACCAAATCGGCCGGCGAATTCAAGTGTGGAATTGGCCACCCCATGCTTGGGGGAATCGCGTTCTCAAACTGCGAGCATTTACGCCGAATCGCGGTCTTCGAACAGGGATCAGCGCGAGCAGCATCGTCACCTTCGAGTAGAGCACGCAAACCAGCAGAGCCCAGGCGAGATAGTCGCGCGGCGGTGCATGCCGATGGCTGTCGCGAGCAGGAGCAGCGCAAACGACGTTGGCTCGGGGATGGCGGCATTGATGAAACCAGTGGCGCTTGCGCCACTGCCCGCGGTTTCGCCGAAATGCGTTCTCCACACATCATAGTCGGCTTGGTTGACGACTCCATCCTGGTTGCCGTCGGCTGCCAGTAACGAGTCTTCGCCGAGCGTGTCGCGCCATAAGGCGTAGTCAGGCGCGTCGACCACGCCGTTTTGGTTGTAGTCACCGAGCAGGCCGCTGACGTCCGCCAGTTGGATCACCACGTTGCTTGGGTTGTGAATGATGGACCACTCGTACACTTGCCCGCCGAGATTCGAGTTTAGGACTGCGTCGAACATATTGTTCACTCCCCCGACGGCGGTGAGAATCGTAAATGAATCGCCGACCATCGGCGGCTGAAACACGCCGCCAATGTTCACGATGTTGGGCTGTACGAAACCGGCCACGTCAGCCGCGCCACTGCTCACGGTCAGCACGTCGGAATTGGTGCCGATTGTGTTGCGGCCGACGTCCACGACAAGCGTTGCGTCGGTGACATTCTCGAAGCGGTCGACTGAGATCACGCCGACCGTTTCACCTAGTTCCAACCGACCGCGATTGGTAACGCCGACTTGACCGGTGGCCAGCCCCGCGGCGAGTGACATCGTACCGCCGACGCCGTTTTCCAAGATTCCTTGGCCCGTGAAGGTTGCGGCGGCCTCGACCGTTGTTCGTCCCGTCATACGCAGGATCGTGGTGGCGCCGGCAAAGTCGACGGTGCTCGAACTCGCGAAGCTTGCGTTGGCCGCAATCACCACACGAGAGCTGGCATTGAGATCTCCGGTCACGTTAACCGGCGAACCGGCCAGCCTAGTGACATAGAACAACACATTGCCTGTTAGGTTCATCGTACCGCCCATCATCCAGGCCTCGCTGGGATCGGAAAGGTTGATCGTCAGCCTATTGACTATAGAGCCGCTCACATTGATCGTACCATCAAATGATGGATTGGAACCAATGCCGCCCTCAATTCGTGTGGCGTTAATGATTGTTGCTGCATTGATGTCCCAGGTGGTGGGCGAGACGGCGTCGGCGCCATCCATGTCGAACACTTCCGCGTTGATCACGGAGGAGAGGCCGACTCTCGCATCGCCCAATTGCCGCGTATTGCCGGTGAACGTCACGTCGCCGGTGTACAGGGTCTCGCCTTCCAGTGCGACGCTCGTGTCAAACCCTGGGTTGTCCGTGAGCGAGATAAAGGTTCCACCCTGGATGGTCGTTGGGCCGTTGAAGTCGACCGCGCCGTTTTCTGCGATTGTGAAGGTGCCGCCCTCAACCAGGGCTTCGTCATTCATATCGATGCGCCCGTTCGCGTCGATGGTAAACGAGCCTCCCCCAATTGTGCTTCGACCGTTCATCTCAAGTTCGCCGCTGTCCTGGATCAAGAAGTTCCCTCCTTCAACGACGGTTTCACCGGTCGTTTCAAGTAGGTCGCCTTGAAAGATGGTCAAGTTGGCACCCGATACAAAGGTCGCGTTGGCATTCAGTTGAGCGACAATAAATCCGGCGTTATCGCCTACGAGGAAGTTGCCGCCGACCGTGACGTCCGCGCCATTGAGCGACGCATAGTCAAGTTGTGCTAAGGTATTGTTGGGGAAGCGAATCTGACTAGATGAGTCGGCCAGCCACGGCTCATCGACGTTCATCGTGAGGTTGCCGTTTTCGCCGATATCGATCGAGGCACTAAACGAGTCGTTAAGAACTCCACCGTTGATGGTCAATTGCTCTCCAGTAGACAGGAGGATCGATCCGCCGCCCAGATCCCCATCCAAATCAAGCCGGCCACCGGCTGTGACGTCAATCGTGATACTTCCATCGGGCGCAATCAGCCCGTCGTTTTGCAACACTTCCCCAGTGCCCGTCAGACGGACGAAACCGTTATCGTAGTCCGCAGTATCTTTGCCGAGAACGCTCGACTCATCGATCGTAAACTTGGTATCGACCTGGAGGACCCCGCTGAGCCTCATCCATATCACCGCACCGTCGGTAATGGTAAGGTTGTTAGTCTCATAGTTAACAATATTAGGGCTGAAAGTCCCATCTAGACGAAGCACCGCGTCTGACACCGTCGTGTCGCCTTGGACCGTCAGTTTGTGGGAACCTGCGACCTGCAGAGTCGCGCCGTGCGAGACCTGTACGCCGGCCACCGAATCATCCTGGTACAGCGCAACGAAGCCATTCGCGGCTACGGGGAGGTTGCCGATGAAGGCCCCATCATTCGACTGGGGAACCCCGATCGGCGACCAGTTGCTATCGATCGACCAATCGCCGGTATCCGTGTTCCAGGAGCGCGCGAGCTGGGCGGGACACCTCGCCGGACTGAAGAGGACGACGACAAGACACAAAACTGCCACGGGTTCGACGGACCGCAAACCCGACCAAGCGTAACGTTTAGAGCGTCGCATGATGAGAGCTCCTCTTTTTCAGCGTGGAAGATAGAAGCTTTACAACGATTGCCCGTTCGTCGGATGATGCGTGTCAATTATCCAATGGAACCCTCCGACGATCTGTTAGCAACAACGAACACGCAATGAGCGAAATCAGCAGCGTTGATGGTTCAGGTACGAGCGTAAAATGAACGGTCGTGTTGCTCACGAGGACCTCACCAGTGAAGCCCGGTAGTGTATCGACGACTTGGGCAAATGTTTGCAAATCGGGCACATTCGACTCGTCCACCAGGCGAATGTCTGGCCATTCGGGCAGGATGCCGTCGCTCGCAGTGGAGCGCTGGCCGGGTGTAAATGCCACCGGCGGAGGAGCGAGGTCTCCGAAGTCGACACCCATTGCAGCGCCTGGCTGGCTTGCCAGAAACAGCGGCACATCGATCGATCGGTCCGTAACTTCGCCACCCATCAAGTCCCAAATATCACAACCGCGAACACCTTCGACCGAGTGAGTCACGCCCAGCGCCAGTCGGCTGGGGATTGGAACGGGTGGCAGCTCGATCATGCCGTCGCCATTGTCATCGGTGAAGGTGTCAAAGATGAATCCACTCCCATCGTCCACTCCTGCCACTTGAGGGAGGGCAGGAGCCGGTTGCTCAAGAATGACGTGATAGACCAATATTCCTTGGGCTGCCACCACAGGGGACAAAAGGGACAGTAGGCCAGAGGCGATCGCAGCAGTACATGCAATTCGCGTCATGGTGTGGTCCTCGCTGGGATGTCGTGGACTGTAGGGGTTCTTCAGAGATTGCGGATTTACATTCTTTTCCTTACGAGTGACGTATTCTGTAATCGCGAGTGGTACTATGGTTTCTGGTCTGGGACCAAACAGGATGAGCAGGTCATACATGAACGTCCATGTAGCGGTGTCGAGGTTAGGGCTTCGGTATCGGTGGCGAAGTTCCGCCGACGAGATTCAGTGTGCCGAGCGACGCGAAGTCGAGCGGATCGAGTGGTTGGGCTAGGACCGAATCCGTCGACGCAACGGCGAGTGCGGCACAGAACGCGAAAACACGCCAAGCTGGACGGATGGCGGACATCGTGCGGCTCCTGGATACGAGGAGAGATCCGAGCCAGATTCCGCCCACCCACGACAGGGCCGAACGCCCTGGTGAGAGTCCAGCGCTACCGCAGCCGGACGAAAGACCGCCGATCAGTTTACCGGCGGGCCGTCGCCACGTCAAAGAAATCAATGAGGCCAGTCCGAAGCCGTGGAGGTTCTGCCTTAGGCCAGATCACGATCTTCAAACAGAATCAGCGCCAGCAACATCGCCACGATGTTGCCGAGCCTTGTGATCTGTGGTTCGATTTACGAACCGCAGCACGAACGTTGCTTCCTGGCTTATGTTCTCGCTCTCCCGGAGGAATCAAAACTGCCAGAATGCGAAATGCCAAAACGAAAAGAAAACTTTCAATTCAGACTGGGCGAGGCACTGGTGTTCGGTAGCACCGACTAATTGGTGCAGCAGCCGAATTGCCGTCGCGCCGATCCCCCCACCGATTATACGTGATGGGGTCGACGTCCCAACTTATGTAGTGGATCGCGCCGTCGCCAAAGCAAGCATTGAAGCCGCCCGGATGTGCGCCGCCCATCATGTAGGGGTCAGTGCCATCAGGAATTGCATCATCGGGACGCGGCGGCGACGCCGTGGACCGGACGATATCCCAATCGTAACCGTCAGTCCAACCCCGATCATCCCAGTCGTCGCCTGTCTCGTAATGATCCAAGTTGAGCCATTTCTCGCCGTACATCATCGTTGAGGACAAACCATCGACTACCTGGCTGGGCTTCGTTGCCGTGCCGTACCGCGGCGATCGGACCACGATACCGAGGGCAGAACATTTGACCGTGCCTGCTTCATTTCGATCATGCGGGCCGTCTGGATTGAAGCACCAGAATTCTCCGTAGATGAATTTCGGTGGATTTACGCTATCCAGATTTACGTGCGACGGTACGCTGCAAGCGTAATCCATCAGGTATTGAATCTTCCCAAGTACCGACGTTGGCGTCGGGGCGCGGCGACTGGGACAGTTGTAGAACGGGATGACCTTCGACCCCACGATTTTTTCCACATCCACGGCCAGAATCTCCGTGGCACTCGGGTTCGGCCCGCGGAGGTCATAAATCGCCTGTTCCTCAATGAACGGCAGGATTTGAAATCCCCAGCCGATCTCCTGTTCGTTCGGACCGAGGACGGCATTGCCTCGGAGCTTGATATCTGGCCACGGCCCGATACCGGCCGTAGGGAATACCTTGTACGTGGACAATACCATTTGACTGGCTAACCCAATTTGCTTGAGATTATTCATGCACTGACTGCGCCGTGCCGCCTCGCGCGCCGCCTGCACGGCCGGCAGCAACAACGCCACTAAAATGCCAATAATGGCAATCACCACTAACAACTCGACAAGGGTAAATCCCGGCCGGGCAACTGATGGCTTTCGGTGCATAGCGACTTCCGTTCGAAAGATATGTTAATTGCCCTTAGCAATCTTCTTTGGGACAAGATTTGCCAATTCATCTTCCGGCAACTGCTCAACGGACAATTGTCCGTTTCCCGCGTACCGCGTACCGTCCACCGCTGTCGCCTCGATCACGAGTATTTTGGGCTTTGGCGGATCGGGGCCGGTCGCGGTCGCCGCTGAACCAAATGGCCGCTGGCCCCATCGCACGATGTACGGCTGATGGTCTCGTGGTGAAACAAAGCACGCGTCCGCGTCCGACTTGGATAAATGATTGCGTTGCATCAAGAATTTTGCCAACGACGCTCGATCGGCCGGACCGACGCCCCGATTCGCCGCCGCATACTGGACGTATGCCAGCGTGAGTCTACGAATGCCCGGGGTTGCATCGCCCACGGGAGCGTCCGGTGCGCGGCCACAGCCTACGACGGCGGATGCTGCTAACACACAGAACCAGAATGCGAGCTGACGTTTACTTGCATGACACCATACGAAACGGTCCGCTTCAATCACTCGCTGTGAGATGCATTCAGCCCGAGTGCCGATGCGTTCCCCCTGGGACCGCACTGATCGAATGATCGCTCGCCGGTGATCGAAGGTTGCCGCGGACACCAGGCCACACCTCCTGAGAATCCAAGCATCGCGAAGAGATGAGAGCATCTCGTTTCGTCAAGATACAGGGCCCTTGGTTGGGCGTCAAATCGAATGAGTGTTAATGACTGCTTTGCTAGTTGAAATGTGAGCAATTCAGAGCCGTTTCAATCTTAGCGATCCCACCCCCTTATTGCGATTTTGCGCAAAATCCGCCGGGGGCGGCGACAATGTGCCGGTTCTCAAGGCAAATCGAGAACTTCTTCGTTATTGATGGAACCCATCGCCTGCCAAACGCTCAGCTCGACAGAATCCGGCACGAATCGCGCGGAGCCGTCAGTAAAACCTACTTGTACTCCTCCAGGGTGCCGGCTGCGAGAAGCAGCCACGTTGTTGGTGCCGTCACCCGCACCGGGGCGGCAAGGCAAGTTGAGTCGCGGCGAATTCACCGAGCCCGTACACCAAATCGGAAAGAGAAAATCCGGGTTGGCCGTGTTCGGTCCGGATGCGGTAAAAATCTGGCTCGTTCCCACGTGGTCGTACCAGTAGACGCCGCGATAGTCGCGATCATTGCCGGCAAGGCCTTTGAGGATCTCGCCAACCATCATGGTATGGCTGGTGCCGTCAGTAATCATTGAAATCTTCACGGCCCGGTTCAGCATGAACGCGGCCGGGTGATGTTGGGGCGTGGTCGTTGCGCCGGGAATCTTTCCGTGCGCGTAATCGTACACGGCCCCCATGTTGACGTTGCCGAAGAAACCAGCGTAGTTGCCCTTGGCAACCTGTCCGCCGCAATCCGGATGATTGTGGAATCGATCGCCTTCACCGTCGCTAGGGCACAACAAGACAGCGATCGATTTGCTGACGGCTGGATAATTCGTCGGATCGAGCCACACGCCACCGTGACAACCCTTTGTCGCCTTGGCGTTGAACGCCCCGAAGACCGCGCCTTCTTCCATATATGGAAATGTGTACATCATCCAGGTAAGGCGCGGATACGTGAACAATTCACCATTGTCGTTGGTCACGCCGGGTGGGAATGCGCCTTTGCTGTCGTGGTAATTCTGGAGTGCCAGCATCAGTTGGCGGATCTGGTTAATGCACTGCGTGCGGCGGGCTGCCTCTCGGGCGGCTTGAATCGCCGGCAACAACAAAGCCACGAGAATGCCGATGATGGCAATTACGACCAGCAACTCAACTAGTGTAAAGCCCGATTTCCGGCGCCCTTCCGTCATGTCCTTGACTCCACTCGTTCCTGGATTCAACAAAGAAACGCGAAGAGTTGCCCTGCCCGACAGAACAATTCTTTCGGAGAAAGAATTGCCTCGCAACCCTTCGCGTCGGATCTTGCTGAAATACTCGGCCGGACCAGCCCCGACCGAAATTAGGTCGAATCCCACCAAGTGGCCATCCGCTAGGCAAACAATTTACCGGATGCGACGATTCCGAGCGGTCTGAAAACCTGCCAAGGCAATCAATAATAATCCAAGCGAACCCGGTTCCGGAACCGCGCTGCTGGCGCCGAGCCCCGCGCCGCTGCCGGCTGAATTGCCGAAATTGGCTCTCCAAAGGTCGTAGCCGGCTTGCGAACTGTCAGGGCTATCTCCATTGCGCCACACAACGTAATCGGGGGCGTCAACCTTACCGTTGCCGTTATAGTCACCGTCGAGCGGCTGCGGCAGGACCGCGTCCAAATCCGCCTGAGTATAGATGTCCAGTACGTCCATATCCGGGTAAATGTCGCTGGTCTGGATGAACAAGAACCCGTCCATGACGCCGTACGGTTCCCGCGAGCCCAGTTCGAACGTAACCGTCTGCCCGACCATATCCGGCGTCACGGTATACTCCGTCTTGAAGCCGTAGTCCGAAGCGAAACCTCCAGCCGAATTCGTATCCACGAAGAACGGGCGGTTGTACCAGTTAAAATTGCCATCAAACAGGCCGGCGGGGGTGGCGCTGAAGTTTATCGCGCCGGCACTCTTGACGCCCCAATCACGTAGTGCAAACCAGCCGTCGTTCGCCGAGTTCCCGGTATCTGGCTTCCAGCCAGCCGGGTCGACAGCGTGGCCGGGGTCCGGGATGTCGACGTTTATGTCGTTCTCATCGAAATTCAAACCTTCGAAGCCATCCCAATCGCTACTCGAGTTCTTATTAAATGCGGGCGACAGGTAGACCGAGTCTTCATTGCCCACGCTGTTGTTTCCATCTGAATCGTACATGGAGTGCCGCGTAAACAGTTGGTATGTGCCAGCCGTGATAAACTTCATTTCGTAGAGCGCCGTATCCCCACCGCCACCGATTTGATCGAGCAGTGCGGTCCCAGAGACATTGGAGTCGGACGGCAGAATGGGCAGCCCTTGATTAGAGGTTATTGGATTTTCCTTACTGACAACGGTCCAGCCGTTATTATCAGGGTCAGCGCCAAGCGAAGCGTAGCTCTCGGCCTCAACGTATAAATAGGGCATACCGTGAAATAAATTGGAAGCAGTCTGAACAGTCTCTGCTGACACATTAGAAGTGGCAAACGCTGTCGCCACTGCTACTAAGCACAACCCAATCGCCTTGAATCTCATGATTACTAATCCTCATCGTCGGCTGAGTAAGTTGACACTAAGTCCGCATCGATCCGCGCAATAAGCACTGACACAGTCGTCGCTCATGCAACGGGAAGACGGACACTGAAAAGGAAGAAGGAGAAAACCGAATGCGCTGGTAAGGTAAAGGACTGCAATACCGTTGTCAATCATATCTGTTGAATATTTGGAAACTTTTTATCCTTTCAATCGCCCTCCAAAATTCTCTAATTTAGACACATGGGACGAATTCGAGACATTCGTGGCGTTCAGATATGTCACCCCGTCTGGCCAACTCAGCGTCATTGAATCGATTCGGGGACTCATCGAATTCGTTGTCGCAATCGATGGAATCGGCGGATAAAAACGGACGACTAATTCGACTGTTTTAGATTTGTCGTTTGCTTATGTTCAACGGAGCCAAGCGTTTATGCTGCTTCCAGTGATACAGGCGAGCAAGCTCGTTGCGGGTGAGTCGTTGCTCTCGTTCGTGTCGGATGCGGGAGGGTATACCGCATCCGCAGCACCGCGCGAGGATCGAACTGATGCCTTCGCGAATTTGTTGGACCGTGATTGCCGGCGTCCATTTTTTTCCCCTGCCGTGCTTCGCACACCAGAAACCACGTGGCGATGAGCGACAGGATTTGGTGATGATGCCAGCCCTTCCAGTTGCGGACTTCGTAAGCTGCCAAGCCGGCCTCGCTCTTGGCTCTCTGGATGCATTCCTCAACGCGGTGCTCGGCTTTGGCGACGCGACAAATTCGGCTTTCTCGGTGTCGGCCTCGCATTCGACAAGTAGTAATCGGTTTGGACAACGCGTCGGTTGTCGCGATCCCGGAAGCGGATCACAACCAACGTTTCTTCGTGGCCTTCTTGCCGCTTGTCCGTGCGCGCGACCACGCGTCGCTTAGCCACTTCGACAAGGAGCGGTCCCTTCGAGCCGTCGCGCACGTCGATTCGAGTCCAGTCACACTTCTTGAGCGCCGCGGCCCACTGGTCCACTCGCGTCCAAGGCCGTTTGGGATAGCGGCCGCGCCCCGAATAGGCGGGCGGGTCCACTTCCAAGTCGCGGATCTGCGTGTTCGACGCCACGGCCAACAAGTACTGCTCGCCGAGCGCGTTCAAACGCTGGCGAAACCAGTACGGACGGCCCATTTCGTCGTCCCCGGCGACCCACGCATGCGGCAGCCGGTCGCCATCCTGCGCGAGCATTTCCAAGCACAGTTGATGCCGCGTGCGATAGCGGATTTCCTTCGGCACGCCTGCCTTCTCGCGTCGAGCCTTGTCCTGCGTCCACTCCTTGGGAAGGAACAGCCGCGTGTCGACCAGCGCGTGCTCCTTGCTCGATGCGTATCCCAGGTAAACCGCCACCTGGCAGTTGTCGACCTTGCCCAACCGACCGCACCATTGCCGAGCAACGCCGACCGATTCTTTTCCGGACTTTGGAAAACCCGAGGGGTCCAAGACAATCACTCCGTCTTCCTCGCCCAACTGCTCGCCCACCTGACGCACCAACTCATCTCGCAGCGGCTCGTGATCCCAATCCGACACGCCGACAAACCACTGCAGAGGCATGCGATCCTGGCCAAAGCGATAGGCGATCGACTCCACGTTCTTGTGCTCCAGGTCCGGCAGCAGGCCTTGCACAAACGTATGGGCATGCTCTTGTTGTTCTCTGCGAACCAGAGGTTCCACAAACGGTTCCATAAATCGCTCCAACCGGGACAGTACCCGATCCAGCACCTGAGGCGCTACCGTACATTCCTCCAACAATTCCGGCTTGCGTGCTTCGTATTTCGCTTCCATGCGAGTGCTCCTTCCGTGAAACATGGCTTTGTCCAAAACCACGGAAGTCGCTAATAGGAAAAAACTTGTAACAAGTCAATGCAAATCAAACAGTCGAACTAAGCCACATACGGCAATTCGACGGTGTGGTGACGATGTGTTAACTTTACAGCCAGGCAGCAAACCTCTAGAATCGCACCACTATTGGGAATTAGCCACTTTCGGCGCTATTAATATCGACTTGCTCGCGGAATTGTCGTGTTGAGCAGGTCGTATGTTGGGTATTGGTCTGCCCGCTGCCGTGCTCTTCATACCGCTGATTCGCATCGACCATCGACACGGGCAAAGCAATCGTGGCCTGTTGCTAGACACGGAGTCTTGTAAATGCACCGCAGCGCCAACGAGCGATATGCTCGATTTTTCCTGCTATTAGTTGTCAGCGCGCAGGGATGTAACTCAAACAACCCTTTCGAAATTGTTCCGGTGCATGGGAAACTGACCTACGAAGACGGCAGCTTGGTGAAGGCAGATAGTATCCTCATCACGTTCAATCCGATTAGATCGGAAGTCAAAAGTAAGATTGCTCCGCCTGGCGGACAGACGAATGTGAATGTACAAGACGGCACCTTTGCCACGGTAACTTCACACCGTAAGGATGACGGGCTCGCCGTCGGGCGTCACAAAGTGGTTGTTGTCTCGTTCAAGAAAGGACCCGGCGGCAATCCCGTTCCCACAACAGCGATACCGCCAGTGTATCGCAAAGAATCGTCGACGCCGCTGGAAGTCGAGATAAAATCAAGCGATCAGTTTCTGGAACTTAAAGTCAGCAAGAAGTGATGATAGCTGAAAAGTGAGCCGAACAATGATTGCATCGAATCGAACTGCCGGTCGCCGTGCGTTCACTTTGGTCGAATTGCTCGTGGTCATCGCGATCATCGGCATATTGGTGGCGCTACTGCTCCCGGCGATCCAAGCGGCGCGCGAATCGGCACGCCGCTCTCAATGCCAGAATCACGTCAAGCAGTTGTGCTTGGCGCTGTTGAACTACCACGATGTCAAGAAGCAGTTTCCGCCGAGCGTGCGGCTGGATAGCAATCAAGCCAATGCCCCGGATCGGGCCACCGTGCATCTCGAGAATTGGGTGGTCAGCATTTTGCCGTTCTTTGAGGAGCAGAGTTTGTACGACTCGTTTGATCATACGAAACCTGTTTCCGATCCGGTTAATATCGCTCCTCGCGGAACTACAATTGCAACGATGCTGTGTCCGACAGATCCTTTTAATCGACAGAGCTTATTCGCCGGCCGCAATACAAAAGAAGGCGGCAATTGGGCGCGGGGGAACTATGGAGCAAACGGTGCGCTGGGTTTCCTCAGCAAGACTCAGCGTCCGGCCGGCGGTCCCGACACGCAGTATTGGAAAGACCCTCAAACTCGGGGTGTGATGGGAATGAACATCGCGCTAAGCATCGCGAAGGTAACCGACGGCACTTCCCAAACAATGCTGGTGGGAGAACTCAGAGCCGGCCTCAATGAGTTCGACCCTCGCGGCACATGGGCGCTTAACGCCGCAGGCGCGAGCAGCCTATGGGCTCATGGCACCGATAACGTGATCGGGCCCAATGACTGCGTTCCGGGTGGCGATGGCATTTTCGGCTGCAGTCGAATTAAAGGTACTCTTGGCGGCGAGGAAGGTTTACTTCGGGACTGCATGCCGTGTGACGACATCGCCGGCCAAGGTGGCGTACGCAGCTTGCACCCTGGCGGCGCGTTCGTGGGGTTTGTCGACGGTTCCGTCCACTTCATTAGCGACTTCATCGACAAGGGAACTCTGTGGGATCTCGATCCCAGCGAGTATCACACCTGGCAACGACTCTGCGCGTCAGGTGATCAGCAAGTTACCGATGAGTCTGAGTTCTGAGGACGACACAGCACGCATTGCCAACCACGAACATCGACTCTTTAAGGGGCCTTCCTCATACTACCGGCTCTACCGGTAGATACTGATTTCCTCATTTATTAGCGATAATTAGTCGTCCCTGAAAAATTCTTCTATCGCTAAGAATAGAGGGTGCATTACGCATTCGATGGCGCTAAAATTTGCCAAGTTTTGGTTCCCACGGTCCCGAAAGCTGGCAAAAAATGCAACCCAAAGCCCGCCCTCCGCAGTGTGAATTGTTTGGCGCCCGATTGAGCGAACTCTTGAACCCCGAGCACCCGCTGGTCGTGCTGGCCGAGCGGATCGACTGGTCCGAGTTCGACGCGGCCATCGACGCCTGCTACGCCGACGAGCTTGGCCGGCCGGGAGTCAACACCCGGCTGATGGTCGGCCTGTTGTACCTGAAGCACGCCTTTGACGAGAGCGACGAGTCGGTCGTGGCCCGTTGGGTGGAGAACCCGTACTGGCAGTTCTTCTGCGGCCTCTGCTACATGCAGCACGAATTGCCGATCGATCCTTCGAGCTTGAGCCGCTGGCGGAAGCGGGTCGGCGCCGAGCGGCTGGAGAAGTTATTGGAGGCGACGATCCACACCGCGCTGGCCATGAAAGCGGTCAGGCCCCGAGAGTTTCAGAAGGTGAACGTCGACACGACGGTCCAGGAAAAGGCGATCGCCTTTCCGACCGATGCCCGACTGTATCACAAGATGCGGCTGGCGCTAGTCCGCCGGGCCGCTTCGCTGGGCATCTCACTTCGCCAGAACTATCGTTTCAAGGGCCAGAAGCTGCTGGCCAGGCAGGGCCGCTACGCCGCAGCGCGGCAGATGAAGCGGGCCGCCAAGATGACCCGCCAGTTGAAGACGATCCTGGGCCGCGTGCTGCGGGACATCCAGCGCAAAGCGCCTGCCATTCAAGGCCGAATCGCTGATGAGCGGCTCGGCGAGCTGGTCGCCTTGGCAGAGCGCTTGCTCGCTCAAACACGCAGCAGCAAAAACAAAGTCTACAGCGTGCATGCCCCCGAGGTGGAATGCATCGCTAAAGGCAAAGCGCATCGCGCTACGAGTTCGGCTGCAAGGCGAGTGTGGCGGCCACGAGCAAAAATAATTGGATCGTCGGCACACACGTGCTGCACGGCAATCCGTACGACGGGCACACGCTCCACGGCGCGATCCAGCAGGTTGAACGATTAACCGGCCACACACCTGGCGACGTGATGGTGGACCAAGGTTATCGAGGACACGGTTACGAAGGCTTGGCCAGCATCCACGTGGTCCGCTCGATTCCCAAGCGAGCGACGCGAGCATTACGTCGCATGCTCAAACGGCGGGCGGCCATCGAGCCCACGATCGGTCACCTGAAAAGCGACAACCGCCTGGACCGCAACTATCTGACCGGCACTGAAGGCGACAAAATCAACGCCCTGCTAAGCGCTGCCGGGTACAACCTCCGCAAACTGTTGCGATGGCTTGTTTTTGCGCCAATTTTCTGGCTCTGGCAGCGGCTCGCGGCCAAGTTGGCCGCCATCGTCGCTCCCCGCCGAGCATCGCACCTGCCGATGCCCGCTTGCTTCGCCCCAGTGCGCACCTGAAAATCAAGCCGACTCAGCCAGCAGACCGTTTTTCAGGGACGACTAATTAGTCGTCCCTGAAAAATTCTTCTATCGCTAAGAATAGAGGGTGCATTACGCATTCGATGGCGCTAAAATTTGCCAAGTTTTGGTTCCCTCGGTCCCGAAAGCTGGCAAAAAATGCAACCCAAAGCCCGCCCTCCGCAGTGTGAATTGTTTGGCGCCCGATTGAGCGAACTGTTGAACCCCGAGCACCCGCTGGTCGTGCTGGCCGAGCGGATCGACTGGTCCGAGTTCGACGCGGCCATCGACGCCTGCTACGCCGACGAGCTTGGCCGGCCGGGAGTCAACACCCGGCTGATGGTCGGCCTGTTGTACCTGAAGCACGCCTTTGACGAGAGCGACGAGTCGGTCGTGGCCCGTTGGGTGGAGAACCCGTACTGGCAGTTCTTCTGCGGCCTCTGCTACATGCAGCACGAATTGCCGATCGATCCTTCGAGCTTGAGCCGCTGGCGGAAGCGGGTCGGCGCCGAGCGGCTGGAGAAGTTATTGGAGGCGACGATCCACACCGCGCTGGCCATGAAAGCGGTCAGGCCCCGAGAGTTTCAGAAGGTGAACGTCGACACGACGGTCCAGGAAAAGGCGATCGCCTTTCCGACCGATGCCCGACTGTATCACAAGATGCGGCTGGCGCTAGTCCGCCGGGCCGCTTCGCTGGGCATCTCACTTCGCCAGAACTATCGTTTCAAGGGCCAGAAGCTGCTGGCCAGGCAGGGCCGCTACGCCGCAGCGCGGCAGATGAAGCGGGCCGCCAAGATGACCCGCCAGTTGAAGACGATCCTGGGCCGCGTGCTGCGGGACATCCAGCGCAAAGCGCCTGCCATTCAAGGCCGAATCGCTGATGAGCGGCTCGGCGAGCTGGTCGCCTTGGCAGAGCGCTTGCTCGCTCAAACACGCAGCAGCAAAAACAAAGTCTACAGCGTGCATGCCCCCGAGGTGGAATGCATCGCTAAAGGCAAAGCGCATCAGCGCTACGAGTTCGGCTGCAAGGCGAGTGTGGCGGCCACGAGCAAAAATAATTGGATCGTCGGCACACACGTGCTGCACGGCAATCCGTACGACGGGCACACGCTCCACGGCGCGATCGAGCAAGTGCAACGGCTGACAGGCCACACGCCGGCTGACGTGATGGTGGACCAAGGTTATCGAGGACACGGTTACGAAGGCTCGGCCAGCATCCACGTGGTCCGCTCGATTCCCAAGCGAGCGACGCGAGCATTACGTCGCATGCTCAAACGGCGGGCGGCCATCGAGCCCACGATCGGTCACCTGAAAAGCGACAACCGCCTGGACCGCAACTATCTGACCGGCACTGAAGGCGACAAAATCAACGCCCTGCTAAGCGCTGCCGGGTACAACCTCCGCAAACTGTTGCGATGGATTGTTTTTGCGCCAATTTTCTGGCTCTGGCAGCGGCTCGCGGCCAAGTTGGCCGCCATCGTCGCTCCCCGCCGAGCATCGCACCTGCCGATGCCCGCTTGCTTCGCCCCAGTGCGCACCTGAAAATCAAGCCGACTCAGCCAGCAGACCGTTTTTCAGGGACGACTAATTAGCGTCGATTAGCGGTTCAAAACTGCTCAGTAGAACCCCCCCTGTGGGAGGCCTCTCTGAGGCCGATCACGTGCCGCGAACCTACAAGAATTCGGCGTCAGAGACGCCTCCCACACTAGTGGCCATCCGGGTTTTCTACTGAGCGATTCGAGACGAATTGTGCAGACGCTCGTCTAAGCCAAGTCACGATCTTCAAACAAAATCAGCGCCAGCAACATCGCCACGGCCGAGTAGAGCACGCAATAGAGCGCAGCCCAAGCCAGATAATCGGGCGGCACACGCACACCGCCAGCCACTGCTGCCTGCACATTGAAGTGATCCAGCACCGGTAGCACCAGCGCAATGAGCTGCCCGAAGAATGCTACGAACTCATTTTGCCCGACCGAAGACTGAGCGATTAGTGGTCCCAGGTGACCGAGCACGTAAATCGAACCGCAGATCACCAGGTTCGGCAGCATCGACAAGCGGGTGGAAATCGCCACGCTGATCGCTGTCAGCACGACGGTTTCCATAAACGACAGCGCTAGCCCCGGAACAATCCCAACCATCTCCGCGTTGCATGCCTGCCAGGTCGGTTCGGGATTGGAAGTTTCCCGCGAGTCGTACACCACCTTGTACGACACCATGACGAGCATCCACGCGCCGAGCAGCACGAACATCAAAAAATTCGCTGACACGATGCCCGTGAACTTTCCGAGCACAAATTCCCGCCGGCTGATGGGCTTCGAGAGTAAGGTGAGCGCCGTGCGGCCTTCAATTTCATCCGCCACGGAGACGCTGGCGGTCCATACCGCCACGAGGATCGCGAGAACCATGATCGTCATCAGGCTCGAGTCCTTGTACATCTTCACGTCTTCGCCAAACGTGTTGTAGGGAATGTAGATGTACAGCACGAGCAAGCACGCACCCGCGATAAGCGACAATATGTAGAGGGGTTGAGCCACCGCTTCTTTCGAGGTCGCGATTGCGATGGTCGAAATGCCGGGGAACAACCAGTGCAGTAGAAGGAAGACGGCAAAGATTGCCAAAATCATGCCGGCCGCCACGGGAATCTGCCGCACTGCACGCAGCGGCACGTCCGTATCGTAGTTGATCGTAAGTTCGGTCGGCGCGTCACTCTGATTGGTAACGTAAAGCGTCGTTACCGGGCCCTGGAACAACCGCTGAAATTTACTGCTGGGCGACCACTTATAAGCCTCACCGCCTTCCGCCAAGATCAGCGGGTTGGAATAGGCCTTGCCTTTCTCCACGCCAACCACGAGGTCCTGATCGCTGGAGAATGAATACGATTGCAATTCGTCCGACTCGAATTGGACCGGCACTTCCTTATCGTCGGCATGGGCGGGAACCTTGACCGTCATCGTTGTCGATCCGACAGCCGGCAATCGCTTGACCGAATTCAGCACCTGGCGGACGGGCATCACGGGCGCCAAGAGAAAACATAGCCCGACAAACACCAACACAAGGTACGACACCCATTGCAGTACGCTCTCGCGCACCAGACGCAGTGCCGCATCGGCCGCTCGGCGCCAAACGAACCACAGAATGCCATAGAGAACCAGGAGAATGGCTGCCGCGCTAGTGACGCCGAGGGACACGATCCAAATCGGCGTCAGCCAAATCGTCAAATTACCCATGTCGAATCAAACGCCTGTATAAATCGCGGGAATGAGGACATTCTCCATCAGAACTACTGAGGGCATGCGCATCAAGTCCCACTACGGATCAGAGGCTCCAAAGGTTGGCTACAAGAAGTCCAAAAAAAGTGCCCCGCTCGCGACGCGATGGTCTTGGAGCTAGTGCTGAATTTGAAATCCGCTAAATTCGCCGGTAGCCGGGCCTGTGTCGGTACGCTCATCCCGAATGTGATGTGAGAATCGCTCCCGTACCTCGCTGATAAAGGCGACGGTCTCCTGCGGCTTTCCTTCTGCGACCAGCTCCACGCGCCCATCCGGCAGGTTTCGGACGAACCCAGTAACTTGAAATTGCCGCGCGATCGAATGGGTGGTGTAGCGAAAGCCCACCCCCTGTACGTGTCCCGTATAGTAAACGGTCAACCGCTGGGGAATGCTGGCTGCCATGGAACAATCGGGGGGCCACATTGGGTTGGCGCGGTCGGATACGGGAGTTGGAAGTATATCTGGCGCGTACTCGTGCTGCCAGCCTTGACCCTGTTCGCGCCTTTCCCTACCCTTCGCCCCGATGCGCCCATGTTGTCGTTACCCGTTGTCGATTGTTGCCGCATTCGTTGCACTTGCTGTACTAGTCAGCGTGACTGCGGCACAAGTCGATTTTGCCGCACCGGTCTCCACGATTCGCGACGGTGAATCGGGCATTATTCTCTTGCAAGATGGAGGCGTGCTGACGGGACAAATCACTCGCGCCGCAGATTGGTACGTCGTCGGGCGAGCAGGCGGGCAAATCCAGGTCGCAGCTGACCGAGTGCTGTTCGTAGGGCACAGCTTACACGAAGCGTACGAATATCACCGAAAGAGTCTAAGCGGGGACTCGGTCGAAATGCACCTGGCCCTCGCTGGTTGGTGCTTGAGGCACGACCTTCTGAGCGATGCCGGCAACGAACTGGACGCGGCACGAAAGCTAGGGCCAAATCATCCCAAGCTGGCGCTACTGGAGCGCTGGCTTACCACTGCGAAAGAGCGGCCGGATCCGACGCCGCCTTCGACTTCCCAACCGCCGCCTCCAACATCGGTTCGCGCAAACTCCTCCGCCAAGCGTTACGCCCGATCTTCCCGATGGCGTTCTCGAACTCTTTACTCGTCGCGTGCAGCCAGTGCTTGTAAACAACTGCACGGTTTCGAAATGCCACCAGCCCGGCGGACCGCAATCGTTCCAACTGAACCGCGCAATACTTCGCGGCGAGGCGAACCATCGAACGACGATGCAGAATCTTGCTGCCGCGCTCACGCTCGTAGATCGGGAGCGTCCCGAGGCAAGTCCGCTCTTAACCATTCCACGACGAACTCACGGTGGGATGACCGATCCCATCTTTGGGCCGCGCCAGGAACAGGCTTTCAAGCATTTGGCGGATTGGGTCACCCTACTTGCACCGGCGAAACCTGCCGCCGAACCGGTGCCGGATATGCCCAAGGAGCAGGTTGTGTCCGCACAAGTCGTCGGCAAGCGCTGGCTCGGCAAAGCTGCCGGTGCAACGCCACGTAGCTTCATTCCTCAGACATCAGCATCTCGAGTGTTGAGCCCGACTACGGAAGTCAACGCGCCAAAAACGACGGGGACGCAAAAACCGATAGAAAATCTTGCCGTCCAACCCGCCGCGGCAACGGATGTGCCGCAAATCAAAACCCTGCGGACACCTCATCGATTGAAGTTTGGAGCAGCGGTCGAGAAGTGGCAACCCCGCGATGCGTTCGATCCAGAGATATTCAATCGCAGCCAGCATCCACCTGCGCAGCCGCAACTGACGAAATCGAGTGGGAACTAACGTAGCACGGACTTCAGTCCGTGCGGCTTTGCCGATTCGCCCTGTCACGCTTACGGACAAAAGTCCGCGCTACTGCTGCATCCCGCCGTCTTGTTGCGATGGTTGGGTATCGTTCTGAGGCGGTGCGGGTCGCCCCTCAACCGGTGCCCCTTCCGATTCTTCGCTCATTTGTGCGTAGGGGCCGTTGCCGCAAGATCCGTTATTGCAACCGCAATTCGAGCCGATGCCGTTGCAACCGCATTGCGGCCCATAAGCACTATGGCAGTTCGCAACCGGCGGATCGTAGTCGTGGCAGCTTGAACAACTCTGGCAGCCATTCGCGGCGATCAACGAAACAGCCAATAAAGCACTGAGAACCAATGAGCGACGCAGCATCGAATGCATTCCTTCGACGAGAATAAGCTAGCCGAGCGACAAGAACGGCCGTTGCGCGTATGGCGCACCGGCGGCTTTTCGAACGAATGCATCGGCGATTTGGGGGTCGCGCGATGAGCAATTTGCGAGGATCCACTGGATAATCTGGATCCGGCACAAGCATTGCTTGCACGGAATGATAGGATCTATGGCTGCATAGGAGATAAAAGCGTTTCCAGAATCCGCGGGTCGGATAGCGATTTCGCGGTGAATTTTGCGCCCGCGAAATCGTGCTTCGCTGTATGGCGGTTTGGCACCGCCACCGCGTAGGCTCCCGCGTCAACTGCCGCCCGGCAGCCGTTCGCGCTGTCTTCCAGCACCATGACCTGTTGTGGCCGCAAGCCAAGCCTCTCGCTTGCTAACCGATAGATCTCCGGGTCAGGCTTGCCGCGTGTGATATCCTCCGCCGTGAGGACGAAGCGAAACCGCTGTTTCAATCCAAGCTGCGACAGTACGAAATCGGCGTACTCGTGGAGGGAACTCGTCGCGACCGCAACGGGCACAGTCGCCGTTTGCAGCCGATCCAGTAATTCCACCACGCCAGGCATCGGCGCAAGCAGCGTCGCCATCAGTCCATTCAGAACCTGGCGGCATTCCTGCAACAGAACGTCGGCCGGATCTGTAAGGTCGTGCGCCTCGATCATGATTCGAATCGCGTCGGCAACGGGTCGTCCCATCATCTGTTCTCGCAGGGGCGGGTCGTAGGTCTTGCCGCGCCGCCCCAGCACCGCCACGCACGCCTCCTCGTACAAGTCCTCGGTGTTGGCCAGCACTCCGTCGAGATCGAACACGACCGCGCGGAGGTCAGCGAGCGCCCCATCCGTAGATTCACTATTCACTCAATCATTCTCCAAAAGATAACGCAGTACGCCTGCCAAGTCGCTCAGAATCATGCTCGTCGCTCCCCAGATACAGGCTTCTCCCATACGGATGCAAGGCGCATGGAACACCAGGGGACCTCGCTCAACGATCAGTTCTCCCACAGCATCACTATCGAACAGCACGTCGATCGGCAGCTCGACAACGTTTTGTACTTCTTTCGCGTGTGGGTTCCAACGCGGATCAAAATCGGCAACAGCCAGCCACGGCGTGATCAAAAAATCGCTTGCGAAAACATAACAGTCCGCCAGCCGCCCTAACAACTCGACATCGGCGTTCACGCCAAGTTCTTCGCGCATCTCGCGTAGAGCCGCTGAGCTGGACGACTCAAACGCATCAACCGCACCGCCTGGAAGACTGATTTGCCCACCGTGCCGCACCATTGTCTCCGGCCTTTCCGTCAGTGGCAAATGCCAGCGACCCTCGCGCTGAAACAGAAGCAACAAAACTGCCGCTGCGCGCGCGGTGTAGGGGGCCGGTCCCGCATGTCGGCCGTACGTTAGTTGCGGCGACATGGGTTCGCGCTGCCAGCTACCGCGCTGACCGGCCTTCAAAGCATTGGCCAGCCGCTGCGGTAGATCAGCGGCCCCTGTCAGCATTTTCTTCCGTGATTCGATAGACAACATACTCTTCGTTCCGAAACACAATGGGCAACGAAAGCAATTGCCCCCTGTCCGACAGCACGTACTTAGCGAGATATTTCTTGGCGAGTTCGCGGACCCGCCCGTCGCCGAGCGCGCCGACCGAATCGACCGATTGATCGACGCCGCCAAACTGCACCGTGTAAATATCTTTGAGCCGATCATGCCATGCCACAATGTCGGCGGCATCTTGTGGAATATCTTTCCGACTCACTACCTGCGGCTGGCCGGTCCGCCATTTGAACGTCAGACACAACCGTGGGGTGATGAACAGCGAGTCAGGCGGAGTGTTGGCCGCCACCCAATTGCAGACTTCGACCCACGCTGGGTCGTCGGCGATTTTGGATTCCGCCGGCGGGATTGGATTCTCAACTCGTTGCCAGCAAGCAGTTACGGGATACCAAGCGCCAAAGATCATTGAAGCGACGAGGGCCGGCGCGGCCCACGCCCGGCGTCGCTCAAACCCCATCGCCACGAGCGTAGTGAGCTGTAGCGCCACGGCCATCGCCGCCGCAAAATCGGTTAACCGGAACCAATAGTACTTCAACAGCTTCGCCGCCAAATCCGGGTTATTTTGAAGCGTCAATTCGATGGTCAAGCCAATCATAGCTAACAACACCGCACCAAACGCAAACAGCACGAGCCGCCATAACCCTCGATTCGGAAATGAATATGCATCGATTACGTGTCTCGGGGAGGCCAACGCACGAGCTCCTAGAGCGCTGGAGGGGCGCTGCGCTCCACCCCACCCACGCTCGATCCAAGCCAATACTACCAAACCGAGAAGTAAGACCGCGTGCCCTCTGAATCGCCGTGTAACTTCGGCTGTGGGCAGTGTGAGCGGCGCTAAATGGTGCGGCAAGCGATCGAATACGTAAATGCGATTCGCTTCCGCTACCACGTCCGGCGGTGCGCTCCACGTAAGCATCAGAGCCGGCACAACGCCGATGAGTCCCAACAAGCCGCCTCCCACAAGTCCGGGCAACATCTTTATAACCCTCTCCCTCTGGGAGAGGGCAGGGTGAGGGTGTCTTGATCCTTCGTGCCACCCATCCATCAGCCAAATACCAGCGCACACAATGCCGCTCCACCCGCCTACCAAAGGATGAAATGCCGTAGCGGCCCCAAGCAGCAGCCATACCCGATTCCACCGGTCATCGAGCATCTCGTGTAGTGCCCACAGCACGAGCGCATACGCAAAACACTTCGCCTCGACGCCGCCAACGACCCATTCGCCGGCCATGTTCAGATAATAGTTCAGGCCGATAAAAAGTGCTGCCGACAGCACCGCCGCGAATCGTCGCGGCACGACCCGCCAGCTCAACCGTTGCCACGCCCACGCAATCGCGGTCCACGCAACAACTCGACCAATCCAAGCCGTCGCTGTGAGCGAAATGAATCGTGTGAGCCAGCCGAACAGCCAGATAAACACGAGCTGTGTGTCGGTCGATTCGAGAAACAAATCGCCCGCACACCATGTCGGATTCCAATAGTGCTTGAGCCGACACAAGTAGTGCGCCTCATTGACATGCGGCGGTGGATCGCCGGCAGCCACGAAAAACACAGCTAGGATTAGCAGCACTTCCTTCGCGCACTGCCAGCGCGATTGTCGCACGAGCAGTGGCGCAGCCTCATCTGTCACAGTGGTAATTCCCATCGATTGCTTTGAACTCTTGTCAGCCTAACTCCATTTTCACCATGCGAATAGCGCCCTTTAGCGGCACCCGCCAGGCGACTGCAACCACTGAGTAGCTGAATTCGCAAGAATTTGGATCGTACGAATTAGCCGAACTTTTGTGAGTTCAACTATCTCGAAAATCAACGTTGATCGAGCAGCAGAATAATATCTCCACACGCCCACGCACTTGATGATCCGCCGCACCACCGCGTATCATCGACGATTCGCGCTCTTGCCAATTCAGACACCTATCACCGTACGTCGGCTCTCGCAAATGCCAACACCCGGACAACTCCTGCGTGAATCCGTCGCCGACGGCGCGATTCAAGTGCCCGGCGCACCGAACGCCCTGATGGGCCGGCTTGTTGAGGACATGGGCTATTCGGCGATGTACCTTTCCGGGGCGGCGCTCTCCGCTGGCGTCGTCGGTATGCCGGATATCGGCCTGTTTACGCTCACCGAGCTTGTGCAGCAGGTGCAATATCTAACAGCCCAAGTCGTAACACCCGTGATCGTCGACGCCGACACCGGCTTCGGCGATACGGCCAATGTGGAACGCACCGTCGTCGAGCTGGAGCGAGCCGGCGCCGCCGCCATTCAGCTTGAAGACCAGGAACTGCCGAAACGGTGCGGCCATCTTTCTGGTAAAACGCTCGTCACCGTCGACACGATGTGTGCCAAAGTCCGGGCCGCGGTCGCCGCCCGTGCGGATGAGTCTTTGGTCATCATCGCTCGCACCGATGCCCGTGGCGTTAACAACTTTGACGCAGCGGTGGAGCGCGCTCGGAAATACATCGCCGCCGGGGCAGACTGGATTTTTCCCGAAGCCCTCGCCACCCGAGAAGAATTTCAAGCGTTCGCTAAAGCGGTGGATGTGCCACTTGTCGCCAACATGACCGAGTTCGGCAAGAGCCCGCTGCTCTCATTTGCCGAACTATCGGAAATGGGCTATCGTGCCGTGCTATACCCGGTCACGCTGTTGCGTGTTGCCATGAAGGCCGCCGAGACAGCCCTTTCGATCCTCGCTGCCGATGGCACGCAGCTCGAGCTGCTCGACCTCATGCAAACCCGTCAGGAACTTTACGACCTGCTTGATTACAATTCCTACGAGGAACGTGACCGCGAATATTTTCAATGAAGATTCTGAATACGGGACACAGATGATAGGGAAGCCTCAAGGTGTGCTTCGTCCCTGTTCCCTGCATCCTGTATCCCGAATCCTTTCATTCTGGCTCTCGACCCTAGACCCTCGACTCTCGACCTTCCATCATGCCTGAAGAAAGCTATCATCCCGGCCTTGAAGGCGTCATCGCCGGCGAAACGGCCATCAGCACCGTCTCCGGCGGTCTGAGCTACCGCGGCTACTCGATCGAAGACCTTGCCCGCAATGGCACGTTCGAAGAGGTGGCATATCTGCTGCTCCAAGGCGAACTTCCTAACGCTGAGCAACTCGACGAATTCCGCAAGCGACTTGGTGCCGCAGCAAACGTACCGCCTCCAATTATTGAAGCACTACGAAAGATTCCGGCCGAGGCGTTGCCGATGGACGTCCTTCGCACGGGCACCAGCATGCTCGCCTATTGGGATCCGGAAACGAGCGATAACAGCCATGCTGCCAACATCCGTAAGGCGGAGCGCCTGCTCGCACAACTGCCGATCATCATGGCCGCACACCACCGGCTGAAACATGGTAAAGAACCGGTAGCGCCGGAGAGCGGCCGCTCGCTCGCCTTTAATTGTCTCAACATGCTGTTCGGTGCTGACCCCTCACCCGGCCACGTGAAGGCGATGGACGTCTCGCTCATCCTTTATGCCGAGCACGAGTACAACGCCTCTACGTTTACGGGCCGAGTTATTGTTTCAACGCTTTCCGATCTGCACGCTGGTATCAGTGGAGCGATTGGTGCTCTTAAAGGCCCACTTCACGGCGGTGCGAACGAGAAGGTGATGGATGTCCTCAACGCAGTCGGCAAAAAGGAAAATGCCGAAGCCTGGATTCGCGGCGCGCTGGCTCGCAAAGAAAAGATCATGGGCTTCGGCCACCGCGTCTACAAAGATGGTGACCCGCGCGCCGTCTACCTCAAAGAACTCTGTGGCGAACTCGCCAAAGAGACCGGCAACGAAGATCTCGAAATCATGGCCGACGTGATTCAGCGCGTCATCTGGGAGGAAAAGAAGCTGCCTCCCAACCTCGATTGGCCCTCTGGCCGGCTGTACCACTACATGAATCTACCAGTCGAGCTCTACACGCCGCTCTTCGTGTTGAGTCGCGTCGCCGGATGGAGCGCACACATCATCGAGCAGCTCGACAACAATCGGCTGATCCGCCCGCGCGCCCGTTACACCGGTCCCGAGCGCCGGTCCTGGAAGGCTATCGCCGAGCGTTAGCGAGACGGTTGCTGTTTTGCCCACGCTCTTTCCTTGCTCATTGGCCTGCCATCGGCATAGCGAATGTGCCTCCAACCCAATGGTTCTGAGGTGTGGTCTCCGGCACCCGCCGAGACGGCGTTTTTAACCGCAACTTAACCATTTTCTCTTGCCATTTCCGTAGAATTCATCTACCAGTTCGCCCTCCAAGTCGATACCGCATGATGGTGAGGGCGGGCCGCCCGGCACCGTGTTTGCACTCCAGGCAAGATGCGTAGCGACCTGCTGCCACAACGGCAAACGGCTTGCAATCGGGCAGGCGATCCGCGGACAGAAAGGGCAGAATGATGGGTGATTCGGCAGATAAACACGAACAAGACAATTATTCCGCCGCTCGCAAGCCGGGTGAGACGAACGATTTAGATCGCGTCCAGGAGCTTATTTGGGCTTTGCTGGATGACTACATCGACGACGTGGCATTCTCCGAGCTGGAGGGACTTCTTCAGCACGATGGCATCGTCCGCGAACACTATATCCAGTGCGTTCAATTACACACCGATCTGGCGTCGTATTTCGCAACAACTGCCGGCGGATCCGAAGCCTCCGATTCCGAGCCAAATTCAACGCCCGTTTTGGGATTCTTGAGCTCCGGTCTGCCGCTTGCTGGGTTGGACACGTCCTCAGCCGAAGACGCCACTTAGCGGCGATCGATTGCCAATTCTACCGGCAATCCAAGCGCGTAGACTAGGCAGCAAAATGCCTCAAAATGCTGCTTCTGAGCGTTCGTGGAACGCGGACCAGCCGATGCAAAATCTCGTTAGGCTCCCGTAAACCCTCGACCGCGCCCTCTCACGGTGCGATTATGGACGCTTCGGCAGCGCAATGCCGTTTGCGCTATACTCTCCATACCCTCAGGACAGTCACTATCCTACATGAGACATTCTGGACCCTTTTGCATTCTTGCTTGGTTCCTCTGCTTCAACTCTCTGGCCGCCGCGGAAAACGCAACATTGCGCGTCGGCGGTGAGGTCATCAGTGGTCCAACAGAGCCAACCAGCCACGACGCTTGGTTGAAGCAAATGGAAGCGTGGCGCTTCTACACGCAAGCGCATTCAGTACGACGCCGCCCAGTACCGCCGCCCAGAGCTAGCCTGGGGGCAGCGTGCGTTCGTGCAGCCGCAGGCGATGGTTGAGGACCGCTATTTTTACGATCCTGTCGCCTATCAATACACGGTCGATCGTTATCTTGACGATGTCACCAAACGTTACGGCGGTATCGATGCCGTCCTCCTCTGGCCGGTCTACCCGAATATAGGCATCGACGACCGAAACCAACACGACATGATGCGCGATCTGCCGGGAGGCATATCGGGCGTGAGGCAGATGATCGGCGATTTTCATCGCCGTGGAGTGCATGTTTTGTTTCCGGTTATGCCGTGGGATACAGGAACGCGCGATGAAGGCAAGCCACTCGCCGAAGCAGCCGCCGGCCTCATGAAAGACTTTGGCGCCGATGGCCTCAATGGCGACACCATGCCCGGCCTCGGGCGCGAATATCTCGATGCGGCCAATCGCGTCGGGCACCCCCTCGTGCTCGAGCCGGAGTGGAATCTTAAGAACCTCAAAATGATTGCCTGGAACACGATGAGCTGGGGGTATTGGCCCTACGAGCAGGTGCCGGTGGTGAGCAAAAACAAATGGTTCGAGCCACGGCACATGGTCAATATCAGCGAGCGCCGGGCGCGGATCGGACCGATGGACTCCAATCGGCGTATTTCAACGGTGTGGGTTACGAAAGTTGGGAGAACGTGTGGGGAATCTGGAACGGTTTCACGCCGCGCGATGCCGAATCGCTCCGCCGCACAGCGACGATCGAGCGCGCTGTGGCCGATCTACTGACTCACGCCCAGTGGGAGCCGCATGTTCAGACATTGCAAACTGGCGTGTATGCCAGCCGCTTCCCCGGCAAAGATCGCACGTTGTGGTTACTGGTCAATCGCACCGACAAATCGATTGCCGGCGACCAATTGTCGGTGCCCGCCGGAAATCATTATTTTGACCTGTGGCATGGTGTTCTTCTTCAGCCGACTGGCAACGGAGAAAAGCAAACGCTCCATTTCGACATCGAAGTGCACAGCTATGGGGCGGTGCTCGCGCTAAATTCGGGCGAACCGGACGATAAACTTACCAAACTGCTCGCAACGATGGCTGATTTAGCGAAGCATCGTTTGAGCGATTTTTCCGCCGAATGGAAGCCGTTGCCGCAAAAGATCGTCGAGATTGCCCGAACGGAACCCGCGGTCACGCCGCCGAAAGGCATGATCCCTATCCCTGCGGTCCGCAAATTCTGGTTCAAAGTTTCAGGTGTCGAAATCGAAGGCTTTGATGAGCCCGGCGTCGATGTGCAGTATCCGTGGGAAGACGTTCCCCGCCGCCATCACGACCACCAGATGAACATCAAGGCGTTCTACATCGATAAGTACCCGGTCACGAACCGTGAGTTCAAAAAGTTTCTCGATGCGACTCATTACCATCCCAAGGACGACCACAACTTCTTGCGCGATTGGAAAAATGGCACGTATCCGCCTGGTTGGGATAAGAAGCCAGTTACCTGGGTCTCGCTAGAAGACGCCCGTGCCTACGCGGCCTGGGCCGGCAAGCGGCTACCGCACGAGTGGGAATGGCAGTACGCCGCCCAGGGCAACGACGAACGTGCCTATCCTTGGGGCAACCGCCCGAATTCAGATGCGGTGCCAGCATTCGTCGAAACGTCGCGCGTGATGCCGCCGCCGGACGACGTCGACGCCCACCCGCAAGGCGCGAGCCCCTTCGGCGTAATGGATCTGGTCGGCAACATCTGGCAATGGACCGACGAATTCCAGGACGAGCATACCCGTGCTGCGATCGTCCGCGGCGGCGGACACTATCGCCCCATTGCCTCGAAATGGTATTTCCCCAACACCACCTCACTCAACCAGCACGGCAAGTACCTGCTCATGGTGCCGTTCAAAGATCGCTCAGCGCGATTGGGTTTCGATGTGTGGTGGATAAGTAGAGCCGATGCTTAACAACTCGTCACGAAAGCGCTATCAATATAGAGATGGCGGCGTGTGAGTCGCTACGCCGAAGGCGTTCCACTCCATAGCCCAGCGTACGGTCGCCGCGGCGACCGTACGCTGGGTGCAAGATCCCGACCCGTCCGGTTACGCTGAAAGCGTTATCCAATCTCTGCTGCGCGTGTAACGCTTTCAGCGTAGACGGTTGTTCCCGTGCCCACAGCCCAGCGTGCGCGGCTGTGCCGCGACGCTGGGCTGTGGAGTCGAACCGCTTCGCGGTTAACATCCGGACGTGTGTTGTGTGCGGGTCTCCTGACCCCGCACAGTTCGCCGAGCGACGGTCTCCCCTTCCCGCCGGCATCGCGGGGACCTTCAGTCAGCCGTGTGGCTCGGTCAGAAGACCTGCCACAACAGGTTGCCCAAAGCGGGCATCGATCTCATCCAGCTTCGCCGGATGAATGCCGGGCGAAAGGTAGCCGAGTTCGTTGAATGGCGGGATCACGAGAGACTACTGTGCTCTTTTTTCTCTATACATTTTTTTTGCTTCAATAGTTGCCGGCAAAGTTTATTCTCAGGTGCACGTTCCAGGAAGTTGCGGAACAATGCGCAAAGCTCCTGAGCTAGTTCCTCTATGTTCCACTGTTTCGCCTCATCTGTTATGCCTAACCGACCATATGTAAGGTGAGCGACCTCCTTTCCCACCCTACCTCGGATATGGTTTAGGGACTTTGGCATTCGGGGTCGTTTGGAATTCCAATCCTCGACATAATGCTCGGCTACGACATCATCTTTCCGCAACTCCGTCTCGGGATATAGGAACGCCAAAAGCACGCGAGCGTGAAGCGTAAAGGATTCGATAAGAGCGTTCGCCAAGATACCATTTTGACAAAGCCTCGAAGCCAATGCATTTTTGGTACCCAAGAGCATTTCGATCTCGTAACACAGATGTTCCGATGCGGAAACAAGTTTGTCGTCAGTTCGGGTAGATCTCGGCATCATCGTGCTCCGGCGCGACTCGAAATTGTCATGGTAAGAATTGACGCGTATTAGGCTGGTGAAGTTCAGCCTAGTAACGCAATTTTCTTGAAGTCCTCGCGCAGCGATCGATAAAGCTGCTGGTACTCTGGGAATGCCTTTTCGTAGTACCGGTGCGCCGACGCAACTGGCTTTGTTTGTCCGGTAGTTTTCACCGTGGCTTCGCACGCCTCGCCGATGTCTTTGAATTCGCCGGCTCCCACCGCGGCCAGGAGCGCGACGCCATAGGCCGGGCCTTCGTCGGCTTTCATGGAGACGACGGTTTTGTTGAGCACGTCGGCTTGCATTTGTCGCCAGAAGGAGCTGCGTGCTCCGCCGCCAGACGCGCGAATCTGTTTGACGGCCACGTTTTGTTCTTCGATGATCTCCAAGCAATCGCGGAGCGAGTAGGTGACGCCTTCCATGATCGCCCGCACCATGTACCCGCGCGAATGTTTGAGCGTCAAACCGACGAATGCCCCACGGGCGTTCGGATCCGCATGCGGCGTGCGTTCACCGGCGAGATACGGCAGGAAGAAGAGTCCTTCCGCCCCGGGCGGCGTGACCGCGGCTTCTTCCGTAAGGACATCGTACGCGTCGACTTTGTGGCGTTTGGCCTCGTTCATCAATGTTTGACAGACAGCATTGCGAAACCATTGCAGCGAGCCGCCCGCCGCAAGCGTGACGCCCATCATGTGCCATTTGCCGCGGACGGCGTGGCAGAATGTGTGCAGCCGGCCGAGCGGATCGACTTGCGGCGTTTCGCTGTGGACGAAGACGACGCCGGACGTGCCGATCGAGGTGGAGAGCACGCCCGGTTTCACGATTCCGTTACCCACCGCCCCGGCGGCGCAATCGCCGGCGCCGCCCACCACCATGCAATCGGTCGACAACCCCAGCAATTTCGCCGCGTCTTTCGTTAATCGGCCCGTAACGTCCGACGACTCGTAGCACTGCGCCAGCAAGCTGGCGTCCAGTTGGAGCTTGTCCAGCAGTGGTTTCGACCACCGCCGGTGCACCACATCGAGCAGCAGCATGCCGCTTGCATCGCTGACTTCCGTCGCAAATTCGCCGGTTAGGCGCCGGCGAATCTCATCCTTCGGCAGCAGCACTTTTACCGTCTTTTGGAAATTCTTGGGCTCATAATTGCGGAGCCAAAGAATCTTCGGTGCCGTGAAGCCGGCGAGCGCAGGATTTGCGACCATCTCAATCAGTCGCTTCCGTCCGCCGGCGCACTTTTCGATCTCTGTGCACTCCGCAGCCGTACGCTGATCGTTCCATAGCAGCGCGCGCCGCACCACTTGGTTTTTCTTGTCCAGAAACACCGAACCGTGCATTTGACCGGAAAGGCCGATCGCTCGTACGTCGGCCGGCTTCAGTTTTGCTTGCCGCACCACGGCCCGTACGGTTTTCACCGTTGCCCGCCACCAATCCTCCGGGTCTTGCTCACTCCACAACGGTTTGGGATGGTAGCAAGGGTAGGTCGCCAATGCCTGCCCGAGAATCTTCCCGCGCTCGTTCATCGCCAACGTTTTGGTGCCCGACGTGCCAATATCGATGCCCAGATAGATGCTCATGCCAGTTATTAGCCCATCCTTTCCGTGTTTAGCCGCCTTTGTTCGGCGTGTCGCTTCGCGTCAACGATGTGTCGAATGCCACTGGTGCCGCCAAAGATTGGTGAGCGTATTGATTGCGATTTGCTTTACGAATCTCGCTGGTTGTCATCGCGAGAAACCACCTGGGCCGACCGCTTCAGCAACATCGTCGCCCCCCACCACGCGGGCAAGTGTAGCATTGCGCGTGCTGGTCGTGAATGAGCCCGGACTCGTTGAACCGATCAACCGCCTTCGCGGCGAATGGGCCGAACGCACCGGCGGCAAGCTCACTGCAATCCCTGTCAGTTGGTCAACAGTTGCACAATCGAAGTTGCTCGACGCCGACCTGATCATTTTTCCATCCCGATACTTGGGTGATCTTTGCGTTCGCGGACTGCTCCGGCCCGTACGCCAAAACGTGCTCGATGACGAAAGCATGAAATTCGACGACATCTTCCCGCTGGTCCGAAACGAGTTGATTAGCTGGGGCGGCCAGATCATGGCGTTGCCGCTGGGTATCGGACCGTTTGCGTTGACACCGACGAGCGATGCACCCCGGGCAATCGCGCTTCTATCGGCCGCCGCCCCGCACGCGATCTCCAATGCGCGAATTGGCGTACTCTTCGACACCGAAACGATGAAGCCGCGAATTACGGAACCGGAATTTGTCAAGGCGCTCGTGCAACTTGCTGAAAGGAATGGCTCGAAGGTTGGCAAGCAAGCGGCGTCCTCAACGGACGAGCTGGTCATCCCTGTGCTGGGTTACAACGATCGCCTGATCGCCGTCACCTCGTCGTCCCATAACGCGGCAAGTGCTTTCAAGCTACTGGAGTGGCTCGCTCAGCCCGAGATGATCTCGCAGTTCGCCCAAGTCGACGGCCTATTATTGCCACCGCGACGCTCGCTCGAGTCGTCTGCCGCTTGGTACGATAAGTCTCTCAGTGCGACCGAACGGACCCAGCGCGGCAAATTGCTCGATGCGGCGCTCAGTGGCCAACGGTGTCTGCTCATCCCCCGCATACCGGGTATCGACGAATACCTCGCTGCACTCGACGCCGCTGTCAAAGCCGTCGTGGTCGACAAAACTTCGCCCGCAGCCGCACTAAAAAAGGCCGCCCAGCGATGGCAGCAGATCACCGATTCCCACGGGCGCGAGAAGCAGCGGGAAGCCTATTACCAACACCTGGGAATCAGCGAGGAATAGTCGAGATTGCGAGAGCCATCGCTTTGCGGCAACGCCTTGCCAATCGCTGCTTTTATCGATAGCCTCAAGGTTTCTCCGTAGGTCAGGCTTCAGCCTGACAAGGACGCGATAGTCAGGCTGAAGCCTGATCTACGATGGCTCATGACCACCGCAGCCGACGACCATCAACGGATTGTTATCACCGGCGTCGGCCTCACCGCGCCGAACGGCAACTCGCTGCCTGAATTTCGCGCGGCGTCCTCTCCGGCCGCAGCGGAGTTCAGAAGTATGACATCCGCTATGTCGGCGAAACACTTGCCGGCATCTGCAACTTCGACGAGTTGAAGTATCAGAAGAAACGCGACGTCCGCCGCGGCACCCGCGCCGGCAGTGTTAGCATTTACTGCGCTCACGAGGCCATCGCGGACTCGGGGCTCGATTGGGAAAATGTTGACCGCGAACGAGTCGGTGTGTACATCGGCGTCACCGAACATGGCAACGTCGAAACGGAAAACGAGATCTACGAGATCAAAGGCTACGATTACGACACCTCGGTCTGGTCGCATCACCACAACCCTCGCACGGTCGCCAACAACCCTGCTGGCGAAATCACGCTGAACATGGGTATCACAGGCCCGCACTACACGCTGGGTGCCGCCTGTGCCGCGGGCAATGCCGGCATGATCCAGGGCGCTCAGATGCTCCGCCTCGGCGAGTGCGACGTGGCGCTCGCCGGCGGCGTCTCCGAAAGCATTCGCACTTTTGGCATTTTCGCGGGCTTCGCCAGCCAAGGAGCGCTCGCCAAACACGAAGACCCTACTAAAGCCTCGCGGCCGTTCGATATGGACCGCAACGGCATCGTCGTTGCCGAGGGCGGCTGCCTGTACGTGATGGAGCGCTTCGACGACGCCCGCCGCCGCGGTGCAAAAGTTTACGGCGAAGTGGTCGGTTATGCCATGAACAGCGACGCCAGCGATTTCGTGCTCCCCAACCCGTCGCAGCAAGCCCGCTGCATGCAGATGGCCCTCAACAAAGCCCAGCTCAACGCTTCCGACATCGACCTCGTAAGCACCCACGCTACTGCTACGGACAGCGGCGACGTGCAAGAGTGCACTGCGCTGCGCCAAGTATTTCACAACGGCTCGCAACCCGCCGTGAACAACACGAAGAGCTTCATCGGCCACGCGATGGGCGCCGCCGGCGCGCTCGAGCTTGCTGGCAATCTGCCAGCCTTCGACGACAATGTCTGCCATCCTACGATCAACGTGGACCGCATCGACCCAGATTGCGCCCTTCCTGGCCTCGCCCTCAACGAACCCCGCGAGCGAAAAAACATCCGCTATATCCTCAACAACTCATTTGGTATGTTAGGAATTAACTCCGTCGTGATTATCGGCAAGGTTTAACAAAGGAATTTCACGCAAAGGCGCGAAGGCGCAAAGAAAGATCTAGTAAACAGGAACGCTAATTTCCGCTAATCACCACTAATGAAAGACAAGAAAGATTAGCGCTGATTAGTGGAAATCAGTGTTCCAAAGAATTCTGTCCAGTATCCTTTGCGCCTCTGCGTCTTTGCGTGAGACAACAAAGTCGAAGTATTTAGGAGCAGGAATGACCCCCGCTGAAATCAGAGAAGAAGTCCTCGATATTCTGTCTGACATCGCCCCTGACGAAGACCTTTCGCAGCTGGACGACAACGTCCGCTTCCGCGAGCAGCTCGAGTTGGACAGCATGGACTTCCTCGATATCGTGATGGAGCTCCGCAAACGCCACCGCATCCAGGTGCCGGAGGACGACTACATTAACCTGGCGAGCATGAGCAGTACGGTGGCCTACCTCGAACCTCTCCTACAGGACATCGAGCGCGAAAAGGTGTGAGGAAGTGACGAGGAGCGAGGATCAAGGAGCGAGATTCACGTTCCTGCATTTTCTCGCTCCTCGCAACTCGTTGCTCGCGCCTCATGTACGACACCATCATCATCGGCGCCGGCATGTCCGGCCTTGCCGCCGGCATCCGTTTAGCCTACTACGACCAGCGTGTCTGCATCCTGGAGCGCCACTACACGATCGGCGGCCTCAACTCGTTCTATCGCCTTCGTGGCCGCGATTACGACGTCGGTCTCCATGCCGTCACCAACTTCGCGCCCAAAGGCACCAAAACAGGGCCGCTTGCGCCTGCTCCGCCAACTCCGCCTCCGCTGGGACGACTTCGCCATCGCGCCGCAAATTGGCTCGCAAATTGTGTTTCGCGGTGCGAGGCTGAAATTCGACAACAACGACCACACACTCCGCGACGAAATCGCCTGGGCCTTTCCCCACGAAGCCGACAACTTCGATCGCCTAACGCGCGAAATCATCGACTACGACGAGCTCAGCGACGCACACGCCGGCGTCTCTGCCCGCGAAGTCGTGAGCTCGATCATCGGCGAGCCGTTGCTGGTCGAGATGCTCTTCTGCCCGCTGATGTACTACGGTTCGGCCCGCGAGAACGACATGGATTGGGGCCAGTTTTCCATCATGTTCCGCAGCGTCTTTCTCGAAGGTCTCGGCCGTCCTGCCGCCGGCGTGCGGCTGATCCTCAAACACTTGGTGCGAAAATTCCGCTCGCTGGGCGGCGAGCTAAAACTTCGCAGCGGCGTGAAGCGCCTCACCGTCGAAAACGGTCGCGTCACGGGTGTCGTCCTCGATAGCGATGAGGTGCTCGAAGCCCGGAATGTCGTATCTTCTGCTGGTTGGAACGAAACGATGCGCCTCTGCGACGACGGCCAGCCGGTGCTCGCCTCCAGATCAACAGGTAATCTATCCTTCTGCGAAACAATCGCCTCGCTCGATGCTCAGCCGCACGAGCTCGGCCACAATCTTACGATTACTTTCTTCAACGATCACGACAAATTCGTCTGGCAAAAACCCGACGAGCTGTGCGACATCCGCAGTGGCGTCATCTGCACGCCCAACAACTTCGCGTACGATTCGCCGCTCGACGATTGCACCATCCGCATCACAGCCCTGGCGAACTTCGAGGCATGGCGGGCACTCGACGAAGATACCTATCGGCTGGAAAAACTCCGCTGGTACGATCGTATCAGCGAATCAGCCGTCCGCTTCGTCCCCGATTATCGCGGCCACGTCATCGATACCGATATGTTCACGCCGACCACGATCGTCCGCTATACTGGCCACGAGGGCGGCGCCGTATACGGCGCGCCCGAAAAGCAACTCGATGGCCGCACGCACTTAGAAAATCTCTTCATCTGCGGCACCGACCAAGGGCTCGTCGGCATCATCGGCAGCATCATCAGCGGCATCGCCATGGCTAACCAACACTGTCTGCAAGTGTGAAAATGTGGTATAATCAGGTAGTCGATACAAAAAGTGTAGGGTGATTTTATGGAAGCGGACGACTTTCAAAAACTAATCCGCGAATGTCCTCTGCTCATTCGTATGAACGATGGTCGAGAAGTATTCGTCGAAAGGCCGGAGTTCATCACCGTTGGCGACTATACCGCCGGCGTTCTTTATGACGATGAGGGTATCAAACGCAACACTGTGATTTCGATCATAAATATCACTTCGGTGATTCCTCACGCCACGGCACCTACCGGCTAAAGCGAGAATCCGGCTGATGGGTCGCCTACTTCCCCGCTTTTCGCTGCTCACCGCCATCCTGCTTATGACCATCGTCGGCCTGGCAATCGGCGTCATTCAATTTTGGCGCAAAGTTGGGCCATCGCGAATCGAGTTGCGAAGACTGCGGGCACAAACTGGCCAGCTAACGGTTGACGATCCCAACACGGCCCAAGGCGTTTGTATTCGAAAGGATCGCGATTCGTGGCGATGGCGATTGTACCTGCCGCCTAAAGGTCAGAACGCCTATTACTTGAAATGCGCTTCTGGCCATTTTCCAAACGGAATGCACGATAAAGCTTGGTATTCGGCCATTCAGCGCGGTGGCAATCGCAGCGTTTCCAGTCCTATTCGTCTGGATGGAGAGTTTACGCTTCAGTGTTCTCTTAGCAAAGAAGGCAATGATTGGATTATCGACACCGAATACGAACGCATAACCAACGGAATAGGAATTCCTGGTGGCCTGACCACGTCTGTTTTTGAGCCGTCCGGTGATTGGCTTGGCATAAAGGATCGTTTCGATTCCAGTTCGTTTGACGAAGATGTTCAACGCGAATTCCGGCCGAATGAGCCAATCTTGCTGCTACACATCATGAGGTCGGAAGTCGAGATCACGCCCAATGGAACTCAATCGGTTCACGCACCAACCGGCGAAGCGGATGGCGTAGCCCTTTGGATCGAAAGCACATTCAACGCCTCGAATCAGTGAACACCGCTAACGCGGATGCCGTGAGCAAGTGCTGCTGCTACTCCGGCAACCGCCCCGATTCCACCTGCGGCAACGGCCCCGTAAGCGACTTCATAAATGCCACCAGGTCCGTCTTTTCCTGAGCGGTCAAATGCAGCGGCTTGACCTTCTCGTCCAGCCATGGGTTCGGGTGCCCGCCTTTGTCGTACCACTCGACGACTTCCTCCAGCGTCTTCTGCGACCCATCGTGCATGTACGGCGCCGTGAGTTCGACGTTGCGGATCGTCGGCGTTTTGAACGCCCCTTTGTCTTTTTCGTCCTTGGTGACGACATATCGACCCAGGTCGGGATCCTTGGCATCCATCCCGACGCCCAGATTGTGATACTTCTCATCGGTAAAGTTCGCACCGACATGGCACGCCGTGCAGCTAGCCTTCGCACTGAAGAACAATTCGCCGCCACGCTTGGCGCTGTCGCTGATCGGGTGCTTGTCCGCGGCCTCCTTCAACTCCACGTACTTCTCGTAAAACGCCGGGTCCTCTTTCTTGAGCGCCTCAAGGTCTTCCAGATCCTCCTTGTACGCCTTTCTAAACGTATCGAAGCTATAGTAATAATCCCATGGCGAGGGCCCCGTAACCAGCGCCCGCTCAAAGCTCGCGATCGCTTTCGAGACGTTGTCGATCGTCAGCCCCTCGCCCGGAAAGATCTTCTCGAACTGGATGCGATAACCTTCCACACCATCCAAGCAGGAAATACATGCATCGTGGGTGTTCGACATCTCGATCGGATTGGCGATCGGCCCCTTCGCCTGTTCTTCCAGCGACGCCGCTCGGCCGTCCCAGAATTGCAGACTACTCAAAATGCGGTTATACGCAACCGGTGAGTTGCGCGTGCCCGTCTGTCCCTTCGTGCCCTCGCCGAACTGCGTGTTCTTCGCATAGCCGAACTCCGGCGAGTGGCAGCTCGCACAGCTCACGGTGTTATCACTCGACAGCCGAGTATCGAAATACAACTGACGACCGAGCTCGATCTTCGCCCGCGTGAGCGGGTTATCTTCCAACCCGGCGATCTGACCCGCACCTACAGACAACCCCTGCGGCAGCGTGGGCTTCAGAACCGCATGGTTTTTCGGATCAGCGAGCCACTTCTGAATTTGTTCTATCGTGAGTGGGCCCTTGCCCGGGATGCCCTGCGTCAAATCCGCGATGCCCAGCAAAACTTCTTCTTCTGCCGGCGGCTTGGCTGCCGCAACGATCTTCTCCGTTGCGATTTTTTCCTGGTGCGTTTTGCTTGCTACATCCGACGCCGGAGCCGTTTTCACTTCCGCCTTCGTTGTACCTGCATCCCTGGTGCCCTTCTCGTCAGTCTTTGCGGAAGCCGCCTTTTCATCAGTTTTCGCCGGGGCTGGCTCGACTGCAGGCGCGGTCTTCTCATCTGTCTTCGCTGCGGCCGGCTCCGCAGCTGGAGCTGGCTTCTCGTTCGCCTTGCTCGCAGCTTCTTCGGACTCTGGAGCGGGCTTTTCTTCGGGCTTCGGCGTCTCGGACGTGCCTGCGGCATCCTTGCTCGCCGCTTCATCTGCGACCTTCGCATTCGCCGCTCCTAACTTCGGCCCGCCCTCATCCTGCTCCGTGGCGCTTCCTTTCGCAGGCGACGCCGACGGTTTCGTGTCCTTCTTCGCACAACCAACTAGTACACAAATCCCAAATGCCAGGCCCAAGATCAATAAGTACCGACTCATCGTAAAAACTCTCCCGCGAAATTGGCCCTATCGCATCAGTAACGCACTCCGGAAAAACCGGCAATTCCCAACATCTTAGACGATTGCTCGCAAGAGCGTAACCACTCCGGCCGTGGGACGGACTTCAGTCTGTCTCCCGAACTCACCTCTCGCGAAGAGGCAGGAGTTCAACTCCACCACGACCCACGCCTCCTTTGCTCCTCGTCCCTCCCAGCTCCAAGTCAAGCGCCAGTTTTAAGCCGCGCTTTTATCTTTCAAAGTTTTTCTTGGTTTTGGCCGCGCACTGTGCTAACCTCGCACACCGTGAAATGACCGCCCGCGCGTTGCTGCGAGAAGAGCTCTCGCCGACGCCACGCCACGAGCGACGCCGTCTCACACTTGGATAGGTCCCCAGGCCTTTCTGTTGCTGTGTGCCGGTGGTCGTCCGGCGCGGCCTCTCGGCCCATTGGAAGCAGGACCCACGCCGGCGGTTGGAATGAAGATCGAGCGAACGTGTCGCTGCGCATGGCCGCCGGCCGTATGGGTGAAGCTACGGCCGGGTCTTAGTCGGTTCGTGCGCCAGTGCCGCCGCAACTCGATCGTCGGCCCTGTGGCGCCATCATTTCACTTTTGGCCTCGCATCGGAACAACAAACGAATCCACCAGAAACTGAGCAAATTATGCCATAATTAACGTCGACCTTGAAAGCCTCACGCCCAGACGCAAAGGACGCAGAGATTGAGGAACGCTGATCTCCACGAATTCTCGCTAATCGGCTACGAGCCATTAGCGCTGATTAGTGCTGATTCGTGTTCCAGACAACGAGCATCTCCGCTGTCTCACCTTGCGCCTGCGCGAGACGAATGGCTTGGTACGTTTTCCAAAGAATGAGCGGCTCCAAAATGCCCCGCTTCCGTCCACGGATCTCAATCCTCACCGCGTTGCTGCTGATGACTATCGTCGGCATGGCGATCGTCATCGTTCAGCTCTGGCGCGAGGTAGGTCTCGGTAAGGCGCAAGTTCACGATCTCCGAAGTGAAATGGGAGCTTTATCGATTGAAGACAATTCGAAACTCTATGCCATTGAGGTGCGAACAAACGAGTCTCTTTACTGGAAGTGGCGAGTTTGGGTTCCCGAGGGAAAACCAACCTCCGTTCGTATGCAGTGGGGCAATGTTCCAAAGACGGGAGTACCGAATGACGTGCCCCACGGTGAGCAAGTGGCAATTTTGGAGCCTGGCGAACGATGGGTTGCGGTTCGAATAAAACATGGGCCCGTCAAGAATACATGGAGTGCAGCATTGGAGACCGCACTCTGTAGTGGCGAAATCGAGGTTGCCAAAAATGATCGATGGTGGGAGTGGGAGTCATCCATTTACGAAGAGGGTGTCGAATTCTCCTCGCAAGATGTACCCGACCCCGCGCAGCCATTTGTTCTGAAGCGGCTGCGTGCGGTCCACAATACCGTTGGTTCGTCCGATCCATCGGTGGTCGCTAGTCCGACGTCGGGCTTTATCATCTGGCTTGATCATTAGTAGAATGTCTGACTCGTATTTGGCTGCATCGATCTAGCATCGCGTCCACATCCTCGTGTCCCCCGCATCCTGCATCCTTCCCACGCATGCCTCGCGATTTCCTCAAACACGCCAAGCCTGAATACGACGTCGTCGTGATCGGCAGCGGCCTAGCCGGGCTCACGGCCGCGAACGTGCTGGCCCGTGCCGGTCGCAGCGTGATTCTGCTGGAGCAGCATTACAAGCTCGGCGGTCTCGCGACCTGGTTCAAGCGCCCCGGCGGGCATATCTTCGATATCTCGCTCCACGGTTTTCCGTACGGCATGGTGAAGAGCTGCCGTCGGTATTGGACGCAGGAGATTGCCGATTCGATCGTGCAACTGAAGCACATCCGGTTCGACAACCCGATGTTCTCGCTCACCACCACGTTCAATCGCGAGGATTTTACCCGCCTCCTCACGAACGACTTCAAAGTCGATCCGGCCGCGGTTAACGCCTTCTTCGATGCGGCCCGCGGCATGAACTTCTACGACGACCAATCGACAACTACCGGCGAGCTGTTCCAAAAATTCTTCCCCGGCCGCGAAGACGTGATCCGCCTTCTCATGGAGCCGATCACCTACGCCAACGGCAGCACGCTCGAAGACCCTGCCATCAGCTACGGCATCGTCTTTTCGAACTTCATGTCCAAGGGCGTGTTCACGTTCCAGGGCGGTACCGACAAGCTCATCCATCTTATGGAGGCGGAGCTTCGCAAGAACGGCGTCGATGTTTGCATCCGGGCCAACGTCACGAGCATCGATTGCCGCGGCGGCCGCGTCCGCGGGGTTGAAGTGAATGGCCGCACGATCCGCGCCGGCGCCGTCCTTTCGAACGCGAATCTCAATGCCACGGTCTTCCGTCTCGTCGGCGAAAAATACTTCGACCGCTCGTTCATCGACGACGCCCGCGCTGTTCGACTCAACAACTCCAGCACGCAAGTCTATATGGCCCTCAAACCGGAAGAGCACATCGAGGAATCCACCGGCGACCTGCTGTTCAGCTCCACCGCGCCGCTGTTCCGCACCGAATTGCTACTGAGCCGTGACATTACCAGCCGCACGTATTCGTTTTACTACCCGCCGCACCCGTCCCGAAGGCCGCCCACGGTGCCTCATCGTTTCTAGCACCAATGCGAACTACGACGACTGGGCAAAGCTCAGCAAAGAAGAGTACGAGGCCAGCAAGCAGGACCTCATCGAAACGACGCTCGACGCCCTCAACAAATACGTGCCGAACATCCGCGGCCGCATTGACCACGTCGAAGCCTCGACGCCTGTCACGTTCCAGCACTACACGCAGCACGTGAACGGCGCCAGCTTCGGTACCAAATTCGAAGGCCTCACCGTCAGCCGGGCCTTGCCGCAACAAATCACCGGCCTGTACCACGCCGGCAGCGTCGGCATTATCATGAGCGGCTGGCTCGGCGCCATGAACTACGGTGTCATCGTCGCGAACGAAGTCGATAGCGAATTGATGAACTCGGCAACAAATACATTGTCGGTTGCCTCCGCAAGTTAGCAAGCTTTGTGAACCACTAAGGACTCAAAGAACACGAAGTCAAGATACTTTTGTGACAGGATTAACAGGATCGACGGAAAATGAGCTTTGGTTGATATCCCGTTGATCCTGTAATCCTGTCTAATTCTTCTTCGTGTTCTTTGGGTTCTTCGTGGTTCAATTAGATCGAATTAGAGATCAGCGGGCAATTTCCGTATGTCCCTCGAAGCCATCAAAGACGCCATCCCGCACCGTGAGCCGTTTTTGCTCATCGACGAGATCGTCGAGCAATCGGACAAGCGGATCGTCTGCCGCAAGACATTCACGGGGAAGGAGTTTTGGTATCAAGGACATTATCCGGAGTTCCCCCTCACACCCGGAGTGCTGTTATGCGAAGCCGCCATGCAGGCTGGCGCGGTGCTCTTGGCGAAAGTTGTTGCCGATAATCCCGATCGCGTGCCAGTCGTCTCGCGGATGAACAACGTGAAGTTTAAAACAATGGTCCGACCCGGCGACACCGTGGTCCTCGACGTTACCCTGACCGAACAACTGGCCGGCGCAGTTCTTCATGCAAGCCAAAGTGCTCCTGGGCGACAAACCCGCCGTCCTCTTCGACTTCGCCTGCAAAATGGCGCCGCGTGTTCAATAGAAGAAGATTTACCACAGAGGACACAGAGTACACAGAAAAGGCAATAAAGATTTGTCATTGCAAATTTGTAATTTGTCATTGGCCATTTCTGAAATGACAAATTTCAAATGACAAATATTCAATGACAAATCGATCTCTCCTCCGTGAACTCTGTGTCCTCTGTGGTGAATCCGGTTTTTAGGAATCACCATGCCCACTAACTTCCTACAACTCGCCGGCAAACGCGTCCTGGTGATGGGCGTTGCGAATCGTAAGAGCGTCGCCTGGCACGTTAGCCGCGTACTGACGGAGGCGGGCACCGAGGTCGTGTATGCCGTTCGTAACGAAACCCGCTGCGAGCAGGTGCAGAAACTGGTTGGCGATGCGGTGGTGCTGCCGTGCGATGTCGAATTTGAAGACCAAATCGACCACCTCGTGCAGGAACTCTCCGAGCGTTACGACCGGCTCGATGGTTTCCTGCATTCGATCGCCTTCGCCGATTACGCGGGCGAGCCGAGGCCCTTCCACGAAACCGCCAAGCACGACTTTCTCCGGGCGTTCGATATCTCGTGCTATTCGCTGGTCGCGGTGTCCAACTCGCTTAAAAATCTTCTGGCACAAGATGCTTCGGTCGTCACGATCTCGATTTCCACCACCACGATGGCCAGCGAAAACTACGGCTACATGGCTCCCATCAAAGCGGCCCTCGATTCCTCGCTCGCGTTCCTCGCCAAATCTTTCAGCCGGTTCTCGCAGGTCCGTTTTAACGCCGTGGCCCCAGGTCTGTTGAAGACATCCGCCTCGGCCGGGATTCCCGGTTATGTGGATTCCTATCTGTATGCCGAACAGGCGACGCTTCGTAAACAAGCTGTCCGTACCGAGGAGGCTGCCAACGTCGCGGCTTTTCTCCTCAGCCCCCGCTCCAGTGGCATCAACGCCCAAAAGGTCATCGTAGACGCCGGAATGTCCACGAACTATTTCGATCCCGTCCTAATCAAAACGGCCCTTGGCGGCCATTAGCACCACCGAGACATGGAGCAATCAGTCACAAAATCACGACAAATCTGCTGGTCGAATGCTAGCCATCATGCTATCGTGGAAGGTGGGGCGGCCCATGGCCCCTCATGCTACCAGCGAGGCATTTTTAGGACTGTCAGAGATTTCTTCGTTGGGCCACGTTCGTGGATGAATCGGTGCGGATGGATCCAGGCGGAACAGATCAAGTAGGCGACCACTTCTCTTATCGCGTCCCGGCGGAACGGGGGCGATTGGGAGCAGGGTCGCGCTACGGCGGTTTTCAAACCGCTGGGTGACCACTGCTCAATTGGTATTTCGGGCGCAATGACGAAGGTGAGCACCAACAAGCTGCTCGACCTGTTACGACGTAGCAACCTCGTTGACGAGGCCAAGCTCACGGCGTTTCTTGACAAGACGACGCGCGCCCACGGCGAGGCCATCCTCGACGACCAGAGTCGACTGGCTGATCTGCTCATTGAAGACGGTCTCATTACACGTTGGCAGGCCGACAAACTACTTGCGGGCAGACACAAAGGCTTCCGGCTCGGCAAGTACAAGCTGCTGGGTCAAATCGGCAAGGGCGGCATGAGCAGTGTGTACCTTGCTGAGCACGAAATGATGCGGGCACGCCGAGCGATCAAGGTGCTGCCAAGAAGCCGCGTCGGCGACTCATCCTACTTGGAGCGATTCCGTCTTGAAGCCCGCGCCGTTGCTAAGTTGGATGATCCTAACATCGTCCGCGCCTACGACATCGATAACGAAGGCGACGTTCACTACATCGTGATGGAGTACGTCGACGGGCAGGACCTTCATCAGATCGTCGCTGGGCAGGGCCCACTCGACTATGACACGGCCGCCGATTACATCGCTCAGGTGGCGATGGGGTTGCAGCACGCCCACGAAATGGGGCTGGTGCATCGCGACATCAAACCGGCCAATTGCCTCGTCGATCGCCACAGTACGGTGAAACTGCTCGACCTAGGTTTGGCGAAGTTAACCGAAGACGACCAAGCGTCGCTCACGATGGCTAACGAAGAGAACGTCCTCGGTACCGCCGATTACTTGCGCCGGAGCAAGCGCTCAATAGCCACGAAGCCGACAGCCGCTCCGATATCTACAGCCTTGGTTGCACACTCTATTTTTTGCTCACCGGAAGTCCACCGTTTCCTGAAGGCTCGATCTCTGAGCGACTTTTGAAGCACCAAACGGCGCGACCTGAAACGATATTCAAAGCTCGACCCGACGCGCCGCCGTCGCTCGTTGAGATCTGCGAAATCATGATGTCAAAGAAGCCGGCTGATCGCTTCCAGACGGCTGGCGACGTAGCGACTCAACTAAAATCGTGGCTAGCCGATCGCGGTCGCAAGATTGGCGGCGGCACGATTGAGGATCGCGATCCGGATCAAGGCAGCGGCGTCGGCAGTGGCGTATTTACTCGGTTTGCGCTGGGAGTGCCTACTCCCTCCTCCGGCAAAACGGGCTCAAGCAGCCGTACGATTTCGGTTTCCGACCGCGATACAAAAAAGCTCGATGAAAAGGGTAGCGGTGTGGAAGGTCCGGAAGAAGAAATCGGGCTCGCTCCCCTCGACGAGGAAGACGTGTTGGGCGTCGCTGAGCGTCGGCCCACAAAGAAGCCAGCCGCCGGTGGCTCGGACAAGCAGAGTGCCTCCACCAGCGATTTGGCGACTTCCAGCGATGTTGGGAATGCCGATGCCACTTCCACGAAGCCGGCGTCTGCTTCAGGCTCCGGAAAATCAAAATCGTTGCTGGAAGAAGAACTGACCGACCCAGAGCTCGAGCACATCAAGCAGCAAGGTTGCTCAACGGGCACAGTTCAATCCGTTACAACCGCCGAACTATGTGCCGCCCGGTCGCGGCCCTTCATGGGTGATGTGGGTGGCGATCGGCACGGCGGCCGTTGTCGTTCTCGGCATCGTGCTGTTATTCGTTATGTCGGGCGGTAGCTGAACTCGCTAGAGTTTGCAGCCTCGACATTAGCGCGGCCGAATTCGGGCGAATTCAACTACCTCGCAAACCCACCGTGGCCAGAGCGTCGTCCTGCGGTGCGCACGCGGCCAGCGACTTCTGCCATTCGACCCCGAGCATCAGGCAGTTAATTCCCGAGCCGATGCCCAACAGAGCGACACGATCATCCTTTCGTAATCGTCCTTGGTCGATGCCGATGGCCATTGTAATCGGCAACGCAGCCGCCCCGGTGTTCCCCAGCGTTTCGAGCGTGGCAAAGTCAATCGCCGGATTTAGTGTCAGCGACTCGAACAACAGCTTGCGATGCGCGACGCCGACCTGGTGGCAGAACGTTCGGTCGATGTCATCAGATTCCCAGCCGGTCGAGGCCAGAAAACGATCGAACGTATTTGCTCCGGCTGCGATGCCGCGGCGCAACAGTTCTTCGCTGTCGGTTCGCATGATCGTTTCCAAGCCGCGGCTTTGGCAGAGATCATGCTGAGTGGTATCGCAATGCACAACGGCCGTTGTAAGCCGGTTGCCGGTGCGGCTCAGGTCTTCATCGCACAAGACGATCGCGACGCTTGCCGCGCCTATGGTCAGCGAAGCGATGTAATTCTTGATCGATTCGCGCGTTAGCGACTTATCGGTGTTCAATAGTTCGATCGTATTTTCTACCAACTCGCGGCCGCATTCGGTCCCCACAACGATGCCGGCGCGAATCTGCCCCAGTTCGATCATACTGGCGACTTGCACCATGCCGTTGAGCAGTCCCAAGCAGGCGTTCGAGACGTCGTAAATCATGGCCTCGTTTGGCAGATCGAGGCCATGATGCACGCGGCAGGCGGTAGCCGGCTCCAAGAAGTCGCGACACACAGAGCCATGAATGAGGGCACCGAAATATCTTGGATCGATACCGCTGGCTTCGATCGCGCGCCGGCCCGATTCGATGCTCATCAAACTCGGCCGCATCCCACGCGGAAAAAATCGCCGCTCCCGAATGCCCGTCATCATCTCCAGCCGGCCTTCCGGCAGCCGCAGACGCTCGTATACGGGCGCGAGCCGACGTTCGAGCTCGGCGGTCGTTACGACTTCGTCGGGTACGGTGTAGCCGAAGGCTTCTAAACAGACACGGCGAAAATGCATGGGGAATTGACGATTTAAGATTTGTGATTTGCGATTTGATGAACGATAGGCAAGCTGGCGATTCTAGCATCCCTAATCTCAAACTTGAACATATCGCTTGAGGGTGTTAGCGTAAACCGGCGTCGAGTCGCACAACGTCCGAACGACACGAACTGCAGCCGAATTGTTATGAATTCCGAGACAAGCAAGCAAGCAACGGGCATGTTGCCAGCGGACCCCTATCAGTCGCTGCGTTGGGTGGGGCTCGTGTTCGCGACTGCCTTCCCGACGATCATCACGTGGGGCTATTTCATTTTTGCTGGCCGCTATTCCACAGGAACACAGCAAACCATTTACCTGATTGCCAAAGTCATCCAGTTCGCGTTCCCAGCCATTTGGACGTTTTTTGCGCTCCGCGAGCCGCTGCGTACTTCTCGGCCGACCGCCAGTGGCGTGCTCATGGGGCTTGCATTTGGCGTGTTCGTTTCCGGCGCGGGAATGGTGGTATTCGAGTTCGCGCTGCGAGGGCTCCCGGTCTTCACGTCGGCAGGTGCATTGGTCCAGGAGAAAGTGAAAGCGTTCGGAATCGATTCGGCCGGGAAGTACTTCGTGCTCGCCAGCTTTTATTCGGTGTTTCACTCGGGTCTCGAGGAATACTACTGGCGGTGGTTTGTATTCCGGCAATTGCAGCGGGTGATGTCGCTTTGGCCGGCAATCATTCTTTCCGGGATCGCCTTCACGTTGCATCACATTGTCGTGCTCAGCGTTTATTTCAAAGGCGAACCGTGGCTAATCGCGCTGCTTGCCGGTGCGGTCGCGATCGGCGGTTTTTTCTGGGCATGGTTATTTCACCGCAGCGATTCGATCTTCGATACGTGGCCCAGCCATTTTCTCGTCGACGTCGGCGTATTCTTTGGCGTCGGCTACGAACTGGTGCGACAAGCTTTCTGAGGGGTACTGATTGAGTTGCAAACAAATCGGCCACGAATCGTCCATGATGACCGCGTATCTTACACGATCTTGTGCTAGCATTTACGTGCGACACCCCAAAATAAGCGAACTCTTGTAAAGTGCTTAACCAACTCTTAACCTATCGCCCGACTTGCATTTCCCACGATGCCGCATGACACGGCCAAACGAGAAAGGGAGTTCTTTCAGCCATGACGACACGAATTGTACTGGCTGCCGGGTATGATCGCCGGTTTACGACGAAGGCATTCGGCTACTCTTTGCTAGCATTCGGTGGGTAATATAACGGACAGCTTCCGTTCAACGCCCCACCTGCTGGCAATCGCTGCCACCTTCCGCTCGGGTGTATCTGTGTAACACGTACGCGCTCGCTCTGACGCGGCTGCACAAAGACACTCGCGATTGCAAATCGATGCCGTTCGTTCGTGAGAGAACACACAAGGACGCGTCAGGACGACGCCTAACAAGGGAGTGCAGTATGTCAAAGCCCGTGATTGGTATTAACGCCGATTTCGCCAGTTCAAATGGAGACAAACCAAGTTTCACATACATTGCTTCTGGCTACTACGATGCGATCAGCAAAGTAGGAGGCATCCCGCTCATTATTCCGCCGCTGGAAAGTGACGAAGATCTCGAGCAACTGCTCGACCGCGTGAATGGCGTGGTGCTCGTAGGGGGCGCCGATCTCGATCCGCGCCGCGACGGCTGGATGCTCCACCCGACGATTCGTTTGTTGGCGCCACGCCGCGAACTATTCGATCGCCGCTTGATGCGAATCATTGCGGAGCGCAGAACGCCTGTGTTTGGCATCGGCGCCGGCCTGCAATTATTGAACGTGATGACGGGCGGCAATCTGCTGCTGCACATTCCGGAGGATCGGCCGGGCGCGCTGCCGCACCACGATCCGCTCGATCCGGCGCATCGACATACGCTCGAGATTGCGCCCAACTCGTTGATGGATCGCGTGTACGGCGATGGCGAATTGCGCGTCAACAGTATGCACCACATGGCAATCGATGAAGTAGCTCCAGGGTTTGAGGTGACCGCCCGCTGTCCTGATGGTATTGTGGAAGCGATTGAAAGCCGGAATCCAGATTGGTTCGCCATCGGCACGCAGTTCCATCCCGAATCCGATACCGCCTCGGCGCTCGATTTGCGCGTGTTTGAAGAGTTCGTGGAAGGCGTGAAGGAATCGGCCGACACGATGCGACTCGTGGCCTGATGCGCAGACATTATAGCCCCCGGTCATTGACCGAAGGGTAATTCAATCTGATCAGAAGCGGCCTGGCGACGCATGGACCGTCGGCGTCAGGTCGCGCTTTCTTGCGCGGGCGAACATCGTGTTTGGATACGAACTCATCTGTTCCAACTGCGGCTGGCGAACGATGTGTGGATTGGGCGATGCCATCGCGCGGCTACGCCTCATCGGTTTATTCCGTCGAGAGCCTGATCCGGAGGAAGGCATTGTCGAGGCACTGTTTGTCGAAGTTGCTCCGCGGATGACATGTCCGGTGTGCAAAGCGAAGCGTCTCTCAGCTCAGCCCACGACGGATGACGCTGCCGACGATTGGCAAGCGGCCGTATTGTGCGAAGTGTGTCGCGAGCCGATTGACCCGGAACGACTTGAAGTGGTGCCCGGCACGAAGCGCTGTGCCGCGTGTCAGGGGAAATCCGAGTCGGGTCAACTCTCGGTAATCGAGCCCGATTATTGCCCGCATTGCGGCTCACTGATCGAGGTCCGCGTCAGTCGCGGCAGCGGCATCACACGCTACAAACGTGTGTGTACGGGCGAGCCGCCGTGCCGATTATCGTAGTGGGTGGGGGCTTAATTTGTGGGACGGACTTAAGTCCGTCCTACGACGCATGCCGCGGAGATCGAATCCCAGCGCACTGGGGGCTCCGGGCACCCACGCGAAGCGTTGGTCGGTTCGACCCTGCCACCTGATTCATGACGAAAATCTTGCGACTTCGGCTACGGACGTTCATTACACTTCGCCAATATCTTCGTTCCATAGCTCAGGTCGGGCGGCGATGAACTCTTGCATCAAATTGTAGCACTCGTCGTCATCCACGATCTCCAGCGTCACGCCGCGCGAACGCACATAATCTTCCGGCCCTTGGAACGTGCGGTTTTCGCCGACGACGATGCGTGGAATCCGATAGAGCAGGGCGGTGCCGCTGCACATGTCGCACGGCGAGAGTGTCGAATACAACACGGACTGACGATAGTCCGAGGGGCTCAAACGACCGGCGTTTTCGAGGCAATCCATCTCCGCGTGCAGGATGGCGCTCCCCTTCTGCACGCGGCGATTGTGCCCCCGGCCAACGGCTCGGTCGCCAATGACCAGCACGGAACCGATCGGAATCCCGCCTTCCGTGAGCCCCAATCGCGCCTCCTCAACGGCCAGTTTTAAGAATGGATCCATGACTCCTGCGCTCCGTAACAAGTGGAAATTTCAGTATGAACGGTACCCCATGAATACTTGCTTCCTGACTAGAAGCGAGTGGCCCGTGTGCCCGGTAGCGAATTGCCGCAAGCGCGACTATCCTAGAGCGGTATAACACATTTGCGCGAGACTCCCAACCCTGATCGACATCCATGCAAACACTTACCTCGACTCGCGTGCCGCGGAGCGCGATCGCGTGGTGCGTCGCCTTCTTCATTGCGCTCAGCGGTCTTATCGCCAGCTGTCTGGCAAGCGAGCTCACCGATACGGCCGATTTTGCCAAGGTCGGTACGGCCGTTGTGCAATATGCCCAGAAGGTGAAACCCGAGCGCATTTTGCTCGTCGTTGACATCGATAACACGATCTTGGCGATGGACACGCCGTTGGGCAGCGACCAGTGGTTCGAGTGGCAGCGGTTTTTGTTGAATAATGAGCCCAACTCCAACTACTTGGTCGCCAATTCGTTTGCCGGTTTACTCAACGCTCAGGGGCTGCTCTATAACGTCTCGCACATGCACCCGCCACAACCAAATATTCCGGGAATGGTTCGCCGTCTGCAAGCTCTCGGAATTCGCACGCTGGTGCTCACGTCGCGCGGGCCGGAATTTCGCGCGGCGACCGAGCGGGAACTGGCCCGCAACGGCTTTGATTTTGTGAAGACAGCAATGCCCGTTCACAATGTGCCCTGTGGAAGTTTCATCCCGTATGAACTCGATCATCCGGAGCACGACGGTTTGACAAAGGCCGAGATGGCCAAGTTTCATCTCTCGACGCCGCGGCCGATCAGCTACGAAAACGGCATCTTAATGACTGCGGGGCAGCACAAGGGCGCCATGTTGCTGATGTTACTGCACAATGCGCAAGACACAGTGGATGCGGTTGTGTACGACGATGACAACATTCGTCATGTGGCCGCGGTATACGCGGCAGTGCTCGCTCGCGGCAAGGAGATTACGGCATTTCATTACACCCGCGAGGAAGCGAACGTCAAAAAATTTGATTACGGCAGTAAGAAAGATGTAAACCACCGTTGGCGGATGCTCGACCGCGCTCTGCAAGAAGTGCTTCAGTAGTCGAAGAGGCAGCGGAATTCTCGGAATACGGTAGTTGCGCCTTATCTGCCGAGGTATTGCGACCTCAGCTACGGCTTGGTCGACCGAGATACTCGCGCAACTCGATCAACTCCTTCTCAAATCCGCTATTGAGAATTGGGAAGCGGCACCAGGTCTTGGGATCGAGGTTTTCATCATCCAAGTGGAACGAGGGCGCGTACCGTTCACGCTTCCATTGATTACGGCACCAGAGGCGAAAGAACCGTTCAACCCACGTGCCCAACTGCTGCGCATCGTACTGCGGGAATTGCGGCTGGACCGCTTCGAGGACTTCGATCGGCAGCAGCTTATCGCGAATTGCAGCCCGCTCGATCACATCGAGCACGCGATAGGGCATGAGATCGGCTTCATCGGTTTGGTCGGCTGCACTTGGGCGAAGCTCCGCCGTTGGCTGGAGGCGTGTCACGGCGGAAAGGGCCGGCAGCGGACCGATGTCGGCGGGGCCCGTTGTTTCCATCCACTTGAGCCAATCGAGCAAAAAGGCTTTGTCGATTCCAGCAATCGGCGCGAGGCCGCCACAAGTGTCGCCGTCCATCGTGGCGTAACCAACCGCCGCCTCGCTGCGATTGCTTGCCGTCAAAAGTAGCGCGCCGCGCAGGTTTGCGAGGAGCCAAATGCCGGGGCCGCGAGCGCGGGCTTGGATGTTTTGCAGTGCTACATCGTCGCGTTCCCACGTTAGCTCACGGCTGGCCGCGGCGCCAACAGTGCGCACGTAGTCATCCACCATGGCGTCGACGCGCCATTCGAAAAACTCGGCGCCCACGGTGCCCGCCACTGTCTTTGCGGCATTGAATGTCTCGCTGCCACTATTGCGTGTGGATTGATAAACGCATGTGAGGAGGTAATGAATTACTTCGCGGGCACCAACGTCGATCGAATCGCTGGCAGTTAATTCGCGTAACGCACCGATGTGCCACAGCTTTTGGACCAGCGCATGGAATCCCAACTCGCGTCCACCAAGTTGGGCCAGCAGGTATACGAGCACCGCGACCGTGGAGGAATCGGCTCCGCCGCTCAGTGAAACTACGAAGCTTTGCGCCCGGCTCTTGCGAAGGTAATCGAAAAGCGCCAGCGGCACCGCGCGTGCAAATTCTTCTTCTTTTTGGTGCGGACCCGTCTCCCACGCGGGGTGGCCGGGGACTTGCAGCGGTTGGCTGGCGTTCGACGTGTCGTTGGTCTTGCTACCTCCGCAAGTTCCCGATCGTGTTTGTGTGGTCCCGACCGGAGCCGTAATATCGCGGAAAGCGAAGTCCGCGGTCACCATTTCCGCTTCACTACCCGTCGCGGTACGCGGGTTCGAATCGGGAAAACTCTCGGCTTTTGCGCGGCGCGTTGCATCAACGTCGATCACGACGGTGGTCAGCAGCCAATCGGCAAAGGAGAAGCGTGGCCCACGAGCCAGCATCTTGCCGTTGGTGGCGATCAGCGTGCCGCCGTCGTAGATCGCGCGTCCCGCTTCGTTGCCGAGCAGGTTGGCATACGCATAGCTGACGCAAAACGCTCGGGACCCTTCGAGCACAAATCGCTCGCGAATCTGCTGCTTGGCGAAGGCGAAGTGACTCGCGCTGGGATTGAGCAGCACGTCGGCGCCGCGCTGAGCGAGCCGCGCACCGGTACGGTCAGCCACCCAGGCATCGCGGCAAATCTCGAAGCCTATCCGGACGCCGCCACAGTCGAACAGCAGATCGCCGATGGGAAAGTCTTGATCGCCGATTTCTATCCGTCCAACCATGCCTGCCGGCCAGCGGCGGAACCAGCGTGGTTCGTAGTGAATACCGTCGCCGGCCAGGTGCTGCTTGGCGGCGAGACCCAGTAGACGGCCGTCGCAAGCCAAGGCTGCCGCGTTATAGACGGCTCCTTCGTAAAACACCGGCATTCCGAAGCACGCGATGAGGCCCTGCGTATCCGGAATTAGCCGTTGCAGCATGTCGAGTGCCGTCGCCTGCACGCCGGCGGAAAAGAACATGTCCTCGCAGCCGTAGCCGGTGACGCACAACTCCGGTAGGCAAAGGATGTCGACGCCCGCGTCACGCGCAGCGGACAGCGCCGCTCGGATGTGCGCGGCATTGGCGTCCCACGCCATGGGCGTTTGATTGACGGTGGCGGCGGCCAAGCGAACGCGGTTCAAGTATCGAGTTCCTCGGTGCGAGAAAATTATGTCGCCGAATTATTGCAGCTTCGGCTACGAAATGATCGACTAAGTTGTGCGATACAGCAGAGCCAATCGAACCATATTCAATGCCTGCTTCGCCGAGCGAATTTTAGTGATGGCCGGGTGGGTGGCGATAGGAAACGTCTTGACACGTACATTGTCGCCCGACGCCAGGGCTACGTGCAATGTGCCTCCCCTGTCGACACCTTGAAGTATGGCCGCGTTCGCGACCGGCGTACCTCTGTTCGGAAATGCAGCGACTCCCAAGCCGTAGTCGGCCTCCGTGGCTTGCTGAACGGCGCGAGCCATCGCCGAAGCTGTTTTTGCACTGGCTGCAACGCTGGGCGACAAGTCCACTTTCAGGAGCGAATTGAGCGTTGTCACGTCGCGCACGACGACACCGCTACGAAAATTGCTGTTGTCAGCTGCCGCTTCCGCAAGCCAATGCGAAATGAGTCCCTCGGTCGCCCATTCAGCCACGGCAAGCGAACGGCCACGGTCGCTTAACAGCCGAAGGACCGCGTGTTCCAGTTCGTCCTCCTCTTCGCCGAACACCAGGATGCCCAGCAGTTTGTAAATCTCCGTGGCGGTAGGCTCTATGGACGCATGGCAGGCGGCTTTGTCGGGGCCGCTCGCGGTGATGCGGAGCGTGATCGTCGCGCCATGCACGGTGATGCCGACAAGTGGCTCGCGCTTGCGGCGAATCAGATCGGGCAGCATGGCCTCCAAATCGCTCTCACCCACGCCGAAGCACTTGATGCGGCGATGGCAGATTACGCATCGCGACGGCTGAGCCGCCGCGAGCGCCGGCCCGACCGTATCGTGCCACATCGTAAACATTTCGGCGGGCACACCCGGCAACGCGAACAATCGGCACGGCGGATTGGCGGCGCGTGCAATTGTAAAATCGATCCCCGGCGCCGTGCCCTCGGGATTCGGTACCACGTGGCTACCCCGCGGCAATTGGGCCTGCAGCTTGTTGCGTTCGGGCATCGGGCGCTTGCGACGTGCAAACAAGCTCTGGATGTGCTCCAGGGCACCAGCGTCTTCGACGAGTTCAACGCCTACCGCCGCGGCGATCGCTTCGCGGGTGAGATCGTCTGCCGTGGGGCCGAGACCGCCGGTGCTGACGACAACATCGGCACGCTCAATCGCAGTGCGGAACACAGCCGCGTTGGCGTCCAAATCATCTCCGACCGTCGTGTGAAACGTGACAGCAATGCCAAGCTCGTTGAGCCGCTGGCTAAGCCACTGGCTATTGGTGTCCAATCGCTGGCCGCTGGTCAACTCGTCGCCGATGGAAATGACTTCAGCACGCATGGGGTTCTGTTCTGCCGTAGCGGAATCCACGAGAATTTCGATAAAGACGCAGGAGAATTGTGTTGGCAGGAAAGCGTTGAAAGTTCTAGCGTTCGCTCTCATTCTTGCCACCAGCAACCGCCTCGCCCAGGGGTAGCCATCGTTGAGTACAATAGCAAGAATACGCAGGGTGTGAGCGGCGAAACTCTCGGCCACTGCTGGGGTTAGAGTATTCGTTCGTAGGATGTGCGCAAGGCGCGCGGATTTCGGGGAACGGACTTTGGTCCGTTCGGGAGATGGACTGAAGTCCGTGCTAATTGGTTGCGATCGCACTGGGGGCTCGCCTGCGGCTCGACCCCAGCCACCCGGGAGCTGGCTGGCATCAGGGTTAGAACGACTATGGAACCTCGCATTCGCTGGATCGTAATTGCTTGCGTCGCCGTTTGCGGTCTCCTGGTCCTAGATGGCCCAGGGCGGACGAAGCATGCGGCTTGGGCGCAAGATACCAGCCGAAGTTCACGTTCCGACGGCGAAAGTCGTGAGGAACGTCGGGAACGATTTCGTCGAGATCGTGGCAGCGAAGGACGCCGCGACTGGCGTGGCCGGTCCGGCGGCGACGAATCGCGGCGCGATGAGGGATCCGCCGGCTCGAGCTCATCCAATGTCAGCTCGTCAGGCAATTCGTCACCGGCGTCGATTGCTTCCTCTTCCTCTTCGGGTGGTTCTAGTTCCATGAGCATGTCCGATTACGCCAAGAGTCTGGTGAAGCAATACGACAAGAACGGCGACAGCATGTTGCAGAAGGAAGAGCAGAAGGAGTTGCACGGGCGAGTCGCGGAATCGGATCTCAACCACGACGGCGTGATCACCATCGACGAGCTGGTGGCGCATCTATCCTCGAATTCGCGGCCGGCGAGCGCGACGTCATCCTCGACAACATTGGCCAGCAACGGCAGCCGCAGCGCATCTGGTAATAGCCATAACAGCGGTAATCATTCGCAGGGAGCACTTGGGACCGAGCAGCGCGTGCTTTTGGGTTCAGCCGGCGGCAAGGCATCCACGAAAGAAGGCGACAAGCGGCACTCGTACCGCTTCACGCCGGCCACGGAGCGACTGCCCGCTGGCTTGCCGAGCTGGTTTAAGAGCAAAGATTCCAATCGCGACGGCCAAGTCGAGATGAGCGAATACAGCAGTTTTTGGTCGAAGAGCACGGCGGCGGACTTTCGCCACTACGATCGGAACGACGACGGGATCATCACGCCGAAGGAAGCCTTGGCCAAGTAGACGATGATTAATCGCGCCCGCCGCGGTCGCCACGATCACCGCCACGATCACCGCCACGATCCCCACCTCGATCGCCACGACTGCGTCCTCCGGGCCCGCCGCGAAAGAAGCGGCTGCGATCAGAACTGCCGCCGCGCTCCCCACCGCCTTGCATCGCTCGCATTTGCTGAATCATTTCCCAGTTGCGTCGCATCGCGCGTCGCATTTGTTCTTGCGGTGAGTTCTCGTCGTCGTTGGAGCTGGCCGTAGCCGTGGATTGGGCGGAGGTTGTGCTCGTTTTCACATTGTTCAGAATCGAAATGAGCGCCTTTTGCACCGCTTCCGAGTTCGTGTGCTTGAGCGAGACGACGCGCGTCGTTTCGGGCGAATCGCCGACGGTGTGGTCGAGGTCCGCCACAAGCTGTTTTACTTCTTCGAACAAGGAATCGGGCGCCCGGACGATCAACATATTATTCCGTGCATCGACGGCGACGGACATTTTTTGAACCTGCTGCTCCGGATTGTTCCCGCCGCGGATCATCTTCATCATTTCGGCGGGGCTCATCACGCCGCCCGCACCGGCCATGCGGTCCTGATAGACCTGCTGTACGATTTGGGCAATGTCCGCGGCCGTGGTGTTGAACACCGGGATGGCGCGGGGCTGTGCCTCGGCCTCGACGTCCTCGGGTCCGCTGTGTTGATCGAGAACTTTCAGAAGCTGTTCGATCGTGTCCAAATCAGCCGACTTGGCGTGTACGATGAGGGCATTCAAGCGAGCATCGGGCACGATATCGACGGCCGCCGACGTGAAGCTCCCACCTCCGCCACCGCCGCCGAGGAGTAGATCTCCCATGAGTCCGCCGCCCACATTGCCGAGTGCGTTGCTGGCAATATCGCCGATAAGCCCGCGGTCTTTGCCGCCGGAGGAGCCTCCGAAGATGGCGGACAAGACTTCCGCAATCGTCGCGGCCTTCGAATACTTCAAGTAGAACACAGCGAACTCGCGGCCCGAAGCAGCATTGTGACCGGCGACTGTCGACAGCAGATTCTCCAATTCATCGAGCGCTTCCAAATCGTCCGACGCGATGAGCGTGCCGCCGGGACCGGGAGCGACGATCACCGGCGCGCCCGACCGCGAAGGCGACGTGGAATCCTTCGACGGCGTTGTGGGAGTTGCTTTGGCGTTCCTTTGCGATGCCGCGGGGGCGTTTTTCGGCGCTTCGGCTACCAGATGAAACACGCTAGAGCTGGACGCGTCGGCTGCTCGATCGGGCTCGGGCATTACTTTTTCAGTCTTTGCACCGTCGGGGTTTTCCGGGTTGTTTTGGGGCGCGGGCGCAACGCGATCTTTGAGATACGACTGCCACAGCTCCTGCATCGCGTCTTGGGATTGATCGCTTGGGATGGCGGCGGGTGCGGCAGCGCCGGGTGCTGTCGTGGTTGGTGCGGCTGAATTAGGCGTCCCGGCGTCTCCCGGCAGCTCGCTTGGCCGGTAGCTCGGGATTGCGGCAGTGGGCGCCACGATCCGAATCCGGTTCTGCCTCACGCTTGGCCAGATTTGCTCAATTTGGGCAATGGCCGAGCGAGCGGCCGCGCCGGAAAGCGGCAGGAGCCGGACATGCTGCTGGTTGGTCGCCGTGCTGCCTTCGTCCTCCGTTTCACCGAGCTTGTGCAACAAATCGCGAATTTGGTCGACCTGGGTCGCTGTGCCGCGCACCATCAAGCTGCGGGTGGTGATGTCGGCATCGACACGCGGCGCTTTTGGATCCGGCTTGTCGCCCTCGCTTCCGAATAGCTTGTTGATGGCCAGCACAGCGACTTGCGGATCGACGTTCGATAAATTGATAACATCGACCTGCTTGGCCTCCTTCTGCATCTGGTCGATCGTGGCTTTGATCGTGGCCTGTTGCGGCGGCGTAGCGAAGGCTACCACTTGGCCGGCATCCTTATCGGCCGTGAGCACGACGGTCGGATCATTGTGCAGCATCGTCTGCAGCATCTTCACAACAGTTTCGGGATCCGCAGTGGTGACCGAATAAACTTCAAGCTGCGGCGCACCGTTGATTCCGCGGGATGCCTCGGGTACATCGATGAGCCGCAATACTTCGGTCAGCCGTGCGGCCGCTTGGGCCGTTCCGCGGAACAGGATCTTTTCGCCGATCGCGCTCTTGGTGATCTGTGCCGTTCCATCGGGAGTGCTGAACGCTTCGGCCGGGATGCCCAGCATTTGTCGGATCGTCGGCATCGCGACATCGAACGTGATGTACTTCAACGTGAATTCACGCATGCCGGCGTTGCCAAGCTCCGGTTGTTCCACGGCATTGATGACGGAACGAATGGTCCGCAGCCGGCCGCCGGTTTCGGTGACTTGGATTTCGCGTGATTGCGGCAAGATCACGACTTTGCCTTGCGGACCAAGGAGGGGCTGCACTTCGGCTGCCGCTTGTTCCGGCGTCATGTTCCACACAGGAAAGATGACGCGGATGAGCTCATATTCGCCGCGCGAGTCGAGATCGGCGAGCGGCACATCAGGCACAAGGTTCGGCGGAATACCGTCTTCAAGATTGACGACGACGAGCATCCGGCCGTGGCGCACCAGTGTGTAACCCTTCGTCAGCAGGACGCCATTAAGTACGTCGAGCGCCTCGGTGGATGTGTAGCTGCGCGTGTCGGTGTAGTTGAATGTGCCAGGCGGCGACGACTCCATGAGCAGCGACAGGCCCGCCTGTTGGGCGAACCAGTCTAGCACGTCTTGCCAGGGCTGGTAGCGAAAGCTGAAGGTCAACTTTTTATCGGCGGACCCGCCTCCCTTGTTGGCGGTAGGCGAGGTCGTGATGGCTTGGCTTGAATCTGACGCCTTCGCCGCCGGAGTTGCAGCCTTCGCAGGCGACGTGACCGGCTTCGATTGGGCCGACGGCGCGGCGGGCAGCTTCTTGGAGGTTTCCTGGGAATGAGCGGTCGCAACGAAGCCGACTGCCGAGAGAAAGCACCCAGTAGCGGCGGTGAGCCCGAATCGCCAACGTAAACTGCGGCGCGCAAACAACATAGAATCAAACTCCGGCGAGATCCTGGTGCACGGCAGACAAGTCGCTGGCACGGGGCGAGAATTCTCGTAACTCTATACTATCAACAGAAATGGGCGAAAACTACAGACTCCCAGCGCCAAGTAAGTCCGGAACCCACCAAAGATTGAACCCCACAAAGTGGCAGAAGAGCCGCAATTTAATAACGCGAGGCGCAACTTCCGCAATTCAAAAAGGGGGGATCGGAAAAATGGGAGGCGGCCGTCGTTACAGGCGTTATGAGTGGACTTCGAACGGTAGTCTCAGGAATTGAGTCCAACGTCATTTTTTCGCAGACGTATCGTTCGATTTGGACGGCTTGACGCTCTTGAATTCGTCCTTGTGGGCTGCTCGCCACGCCCGCCATTTGGCGATTGCGGCAGAGCGTTGCTGGTCATTCTCGCAATACAGGTTTTGCAACTGGAAAGTCCGCGGCGACCCCATGATGGCCTTTGTGTAGCCGTAGTCGGGCGGGTCCTGGTCCGTAAGGTGCAGCAGAACGACGAGGGCCACATCGCGTACCTGTACGGAGGTTGCCGGTTGGCCTGGCGCTTGTACCTGAAGTGGCAAGCACACCGTCGAGTCTTCCAGCAGTGGTTCTAGACGCTCGACATCAGCGCGGCTACCAAGTTGGCCGACGATCAAGGTGGCCACCGCTTTTGTCAATGGCGTCACACGCAGGAATTGCGGTTCGCCGGTGGCAACTTGCAGCGCGAGCGGCAGCGCTTCGGTTAGCCTGGTCGTTGACACGACATTCAGGCGTTGACGTAACACCTCCTCGCTCTTGTTAGGACAAGCAAGGAGCCAAGTGACGACGAGCTTGCGCACGGCCGGCTGCGAGGAATCCGGCTGCAGCAGGTCCTTCACAGGCGAACGTTGAATGATGCTTTGGACAAAGGAGGCTGCGGCATCCGTCACGTTCATTTCGGGCAGCGAGCCAAGAAACAGCATCGTGGCGCAACTTCCCAGAGGCGGCACCGCGCCTTGTTGCCCGTACGGATTCTGCCAGCGAGCGATTCGCAGCAGCCGAGATTCCCACAGCTCTTCGGGAGGGCGACTTGGATACGCCGAAGACGGACGAAATCAAGGCTCCCTCTTGCCGCTGCATGTCGACGAACAGCGCGCGAGCGGCAGGGTCGCCACCGACGATTTTTTGAAACTGGTCCCAGCCGGGCAGCGTAAGTCCTTGCCGGCCGTCGGTATCGGCCGCAAAGGCTTCGAGGCGACGGCGAAATTCGGATCGGTCGATGAGCGCGACAATCCTCCGGGCAGCAGCACGGGTCTCCGGGTCGGGACCATCCGCGAGTTCCAACAAGGGTTGCCTGGCCGCCATACCGGCCGTCAGTAATTGCGCGGCCGCTTCTTGGCGGACGGAATACGCGTCGTGGCTTAAGTCATCGATCCAACGACGGATGTTGTCCGCAGACGGATCCTTTGACGGAGAGCTGACTGTTGCCGGAGCCGAGTCTGCCGGCTTTTCCGCCATGCCGTGGCTTGCGGCAATCACGACGCACAGCAGTGTGATAGCCCACCGTACGCCAATTGTGATCGTCATGGACCGCCGCAGTGCCTGTCGGCCAACAAACTGGATAGGTTTCAATAGTGCCACGTGAGTCGTTCGTACCGACGGAATGTGAGAGAGAAAGCCCGTTGTTTATCCTACGGTAGCCCACCGAATCTGGCCACGGCGACTATGGCGAACCGCTTAACCGGCGAAATATCCGCATCTATCGGTTCGGTATCGCTTGTAAAGGCCTCCGCGGCGCAGTAGAATTGAGCGAACTTGGGATTTGTGGCCGCTTGCAGCCGAATCTGCTAAAGAGCCGACGTCGCGAACTTGGGCGTTCCTCCTAAGAACCAAGTCGCGCGTTCTTTTGCACAATCTGGAAGCAACGAGCCGCAAACGCCAAGCCATGGCGCTGCGGCTTTTTTGTTGCTCGCAGCCATCGAAATGATACCGCCTCCGGTTTGCGGAGTTTTAGACGATGAGCACGACCCATATGAGCGAGCCGCAGGATCAAGAAGTTTCGGCGACACAGCCGGTTGAAACGCGGCCGCCCCAGTTCTCGACACTTAGCGTTCACGGCGGCGAGGCGCGGCAGAAGGCCGGTGACTCGATCACCGAACCAATCTTCTGTGCGTCGACCTTTACGTTTGAGAACACGCAAGCGGTCATCAATTACATCGAGGAGGAGCAGCCCCGAGAAGAGTACGGCCGTTACGGCAATCCCGGCGAACGCGTCGGCGGAGCGAAGCTCGCGGCACTCGAGGGGGCGAGATGGCGGTGCTGTATTCCAGCGGCATGGCGGCGATCGTCGGGCTGCTGATGGCGAAGCTCAACGCGGGGGACGAAGTGATTTTCTTCGACGAGTGTTACCATCGCAGCCGCGAGTTCTGTTCCAAGCATCTTCGCGATTCGGCGTGAAGACCGTGCAAGTAAAGGCGTGCGATTACGATGCCATGGAGGCGGCGATCACTCCCAAGACGAAGTTACTGGTAAGCGAATCGCCAACGAACCCACACTTGAGCATCGTGGACTTGGATCGCTTCGCCCAGATCGGTCGCGATCATGGCAGTTGAGACGCTGATCGACGCGACGCTGGCGACGCCATACAATTTGCTGCCGCTGAAGGCAGGCGTGGATTACGTGTTGCATTCGGTCACGAAGTACCTGGCCGGGCACAACGATTTGCTCGCGGGCGTCGTGGTTGGTTCGGCAGGAGAAGCTCGAGCCGGTCCGCAAGTTGCGGGGTATCATGGGTGCCGTCAACAGCCCGCAGAATTGCTATCTGCTGACTGCGCGGCCTGAAGACGTTCGAACTGCGGATGCAGCGGCACAACGAAAACGGCCAGCGGGTGGCGCGAGTTTCTGGAGAGAGCATCCGCGGATAGAGAAAGTCTACTATCCGGGGCTGGAGTCGCACGCGTACCACGATGTTGCCCGGCGGACGATGCGAGGGTTCGGCGGGCTGGTAACCTTTTTGGTGAAGGACGCCGATTGGCGGGCGACGGCCGACATGGTCGACTGCGGTGCGAATCCCGCGGATCGCGCCCAGCCTGGGCGGCGTCGAGTCGCTGATCGAGCAGCCGCTCGTGATGAGCTACTATCAATGCACGCCCGAAGAACGACGCGCCTTCGGAATTGCCGACAACATGATCCGCCTGTCGTGCGGCATTGAGAACCCCGACGACCTGGTGGCCGATTTGGCCCAAGCGTGACGCGACCGCTTAGATGCAACGCCGATGCAATTCAAGCCGCTCCTAATCTGGCTGATGGCGGGCGCTGTTGCGGCGGTGGCGGTCGGGTGGGTGGCGGCACAGATTTATGCCTCCGGTCACGCGCCGATTGGAATTGTTTCGCTCGGTGTGGGCGGTTCATTGGGCGTGGCACTTGGTTGGTTGGCAGCAGCAGCCGGCGTCCGGTGCAGGTGGCGACTAGTCGTTGGCACCCTATTGTTAGGGACTGTTACAGTGCTGGCGGAACACGCTTGGCTGTACTGCGACTTTTGCAAACAATGGCAAGAATCTCGGGAGCAATCCGCGACAGTGGCGATGTTTCGATCGGAGACGCCCCCATCGCCGGTGGAATATATCACTCAAAATTGGAATCCCGCGTTGTGGATTTCGGATGCGGCGATCATTGTTGTCGCGGCAGTTGGCGTCGTGCTCTTGGGACGCCACAGCGGCAGTAGAAATAGCAATCCTTAGCGGCAACAACTTCGGCCTGGCGGCCCACGCAAAAATCCCCAACTCTCAACGCTAAACGCTCAACTTCATTCACATGCCTATCGTCGGCGTCGGCATCGATATCGTGGAGTGCTTGCGGATCGCTCAAATGATCGAGCGGCATGGCGAGCTATTTATTACGCGCGTTTATACTGATATCGAGATCGAGTACTGCACGACTCGCAAAGCGGCAACCCAGCATTACGCGGGCCGCTGGGCGGCCAAGGAGGCGGTGCTGAAGGCGCTCGGCACCGGTTGGCGGCGCGGAATCGGCTGGCGCAACATCGAAATTCGTAACGACCGTAGCGGTGCGCCGACCGTGAAACTTCGTGGCGGCGCAGCGCGATGTGATGGAACGGGCCGGCATTCAGACGATGCACGTTTCCATATCACATTGCCGCAGCTTTGCGGTGGCGTATGTGGTGGCGGAAGGGGAGACCGGGAAACAGCCGAATTGACGGTCGACGGAAGTACAGCCGACTACGATCCAATCCCCTCCTCAATCCGTGCTTCTTCCAAAACTTTCTGCTCCAGCTCCAGATCTTCCAGCAGTTTAGTCCGCTTCCAATCGCCGCCCAGGAACCAGACCAGACATACAGTCGCGGAAGCGACCATCGAAATGGGATACGCCCACCAGATGCCCTCGATGCCGAGCGACGTGTGCCGAGATAGGATGTATGCCAGCGGGAACTGAACTATCCAGGCGGAGATCAGGGTGAGCACCATGGCGGCAAGTGTGTTGCCGGCACCGCGAAGCGTACCCGTGATCGTGTTTTGTAAGCCGATGCAACCGAGGGCAAGCGCCATAATGCGCAGGAAATGAGAACTTTCGGCGATGACGGGGGGACTGTTGGGGACGAAGAAGGTTGCTAGTGGAATAGAGAAAATAAATAGGAGTAGCCCGCCGAGGGTAGGCAAAAAGAACGATAGCAGGCCGGCGATTAGCGTGGTTTGTTCGGCCCGTTGTAGCTTACCGGCCCCTAGATTTTGAGCGACGAGCGTGGTTGTGGCCATTGCCAACCCCATCGCTGGAATGATGACGAAAGTAAGTATACGGATGCCGATGCCGTAGGCCGCGATCGCGACGGTACCGAAGCTCGACACAAGGAGCGTCATCACTGTCAGGCTAAGTGCCCGTGTGGACTGTTCGATGGAAGCGGGGAACCCGAGCTTTAGAGTCTTCCATATCACGTGCCAATCGGGCTGAAAGTCGGCGAGTCGAGGTCGCAAATCATGCCGGCCGCTGAACAGCAGCGCGAAACCGATCGAAGTGGCCAGCGCCTGGGTGAAAAGCGTCGCCAGCGCGGCCCCGGCGACGCCCTTTGCCGGCACCGGGCCCCAGCCGAAGATGAACAAGGGATCGAGCGCGAAGTTCAGCAATACGGTGAGGAGCACGATGAGCATCGGAATTTGAACTACGCCGAGGCCGCGCATTAGTGATTGGTAAACGAAGAACCCGAAAACAAAGATGAACCCGAGGAATGTAATCTGCATGAAGCGCACGGCTTCCGGCAGCACCTTCGGCTGTGCGCCCATAAAACGCATGATCGGCTCGCTGAAGACGTAGCCGGCTGTCGAAAGCACAGTCGCCGACGTCAGGACCATAAGCAACGTTTGGGCTGTAACATGGTTCATCGCCCGTTCTTCGCCGCGGCCTTTGTATTGGGCAACGAGCACGGAGCCGGCGATCGCGAGCCCGCCGCCGATCGCGATCATCAGAAAATTGATGGGAAAACAGAGCGAAACAGCAGCCACCGCCTCAGCGTTCAACCGGCCAACCCACCAAGTGTCGGTAATTTGGTACGCGGTGGCGAGAATATTGGCGACAACAATTGGCCAGGCAAGACGCAGCAGCACGCCGGCGATAGAGCCCTCGGTCAATGACCGCGAGACAGGTCGGGCAGATGTTGCGAGCGAGGGATTCGACATGCGGCGTCCTTGCGTGCTGAGACCACGGTGCTTCCCCTGAAGTTCGCGCGTACGTTCCCGTGTGGCCAATTCGAGGTCTATCCGTCCGTTCTGCTTCCGCTCGCAGCTCGCTTACGTTCCCGTCGTACGGCAAGCTTTGTGACTCGCGATTTTCGCCACGAACCGGCGTTGTGTCAATTTGCCCGTCGGTTGGCACAAACGCGTTGGCGATAAAATGCGGCAATCAACGGCAGACCGAGCAAAGCTGATGCTAGCGAGAGCGGTTCTGGAACAGCGCGTATGGCCACACGTGCTCCATCGCCGGTGCCGGCGCCTGTCGCGCCGAAGTTGTTACGCCATGAGTGATAGCCGGATGGCGTATTGATGCTATTGCGCCAGACGACGTAATCGGCCGCATCCGCGACGTGGTTCTTGTTGTAATCGCCGGGGATGCCTGGCGCGAGAGTGGCATTGAGATTATCGACCGAGAATGCAGTGCCAATGATGGCAAATGTATTGATGTCACCCCTCATTGAAATGCTGCCCCACGGGGTCGCTTTCGAGCCTAGCAGGTGTGTAACGGTCACTCCGTTTATAGTTGCGGGTATCAGGTCGTAGTCGAGGAACGCTCCGTCGATCACCAGTGCTGTGGCAGGATCGCCTAGTATAAAGTCGAATTGAATCTGAGTGGCTCCGGTCGGAAGGTTGATGTTGAGGGCAACATTGGAGGGGAAGTTCAGGTAGTTGCCGGTGAAGGAGAGGTTGACGGGAGGACTCGCTGTCGCGACCTTCAACGGACTTAGGCCGAAAAGGACGTCGAAATCGAGGCCACCGTTAGAGAATTGACCGCCTGGAGAATACATCGTGCCGGCGGCGAGCGCGTCGAAATTTGCGGTGTTGGCCCGCGCCTGAACGCAGAACGCCGCAACGAAAACCGCCGCAAACACTCGCCTGACCATTTTTCACTCTCCCCCTTGAAACTAACAGTGACACGCACGCGGCGAAAGCTCTTTCGCGGGGGAGTCGCCGATCACCCTAGGTCGTTTTTTTCTTCGGCGATTTGGCAGCCGCCTTTGCTGAGCGGCGCTTCGTGGCGGTCTTTTTCGGAGCCTTAGCAGATTTGGGTTTCGCGGCTTTTTTCGTCTTCTTCGCTGTCTTGCGCTTCGGTGGGCCGGCCGCGGCGCGGGCCGCTAACAAGTCGAGTGCTTCTTGGAAGGTGAGCTCCTCGGGCGGGGTTCCCTTTGGCAGCGAGGCGTTGGTCTCGCCATCGGTGACGTACGGGCCATAACGGCCATCCAGGAGTTGAACTTTTTGTTTTGTGATTGGCGATTCTTCGAATTCTTTGAGCGGCTCGCGCTTGGCGGCCGCACGGCCCCGGCCCCGTTGCTTTGGCTGGGCGAGCAAGTGGAGCGCTTGATCGAGCGTCACGTCGAGCGGTGAGATATCAGCCGGCAGTGAGCGCGTTTCATCGCCGCACTTCACGTACGGTCCGAAGCGGCCATTAAAGGCCATGACCGGTTCGCCGCTTTGCGGATGGTTGCCTAAGTTTCTCGGCAGAGACAGCAACTTCAGCGCCGTAGCTAAATCCACGTCAGCCGGATTCATGCCCTTAAGCAGTGAGGCATTCTGTGGCTTCTCTTCGTCGTCGGGCGTACCGCGCTGGACATAGGGACCAAACCGGCCGGTCTTCAAATACACGGGCTTGCCGGTCTCCGGGCACGTGCCGAGCGGCTCGTCGCCTTGGGCAGCTTGATCGAGGAGCTTAAGAGCGGCCTCAAGTGTGACTTCATCGGGCGGCGTCTCTTCAGGAAGCGACGCCGTGCGATCGCCCTGCTCGACGAACGGCGAATAGCGCCCCACTCGCACGTACACAGGTTCGCCGCCGTCTGGCGTACCGATGGGGATGCGGCTGATGTTGCGGGCGTCTATTTCTTCGCCCTTGTGTTGTAGTTGCGGCTTGAGCCCCGGTCGGCCGTTCCCGAAATAGAAAGCGTTCAGGTAATCAAGGTATTCGCGCTCGCCGCGGCTAATGGCATCGAGGTCATCCTCCATCTGCGCGGTGAATTGATAGTCGACGAGCCCTGCAAGGTGTTCTTCGAGCAGCTTGACGACCGAGAACGCCACCCAGGTCGGTACGAGTGCGCCACCCTTTTTGAACGCGTAGTTGCGGTTCTGAATGGTATCGATAATCGAAGCATACGTGCTCGGTCGGCCGATGCCGCGTTCTTCGAGCGCTTTGGTGAGTGCCGCTTCGCTGTATCGGCTTGGCGGGTGAGTGGAATGTTCTTTGGCCGTCATTTCAAGGCACTTCAGCGCTTCGCCGACGGCGACACTTGGAAGCACGGTTTCCTGGTCGGCAAGTTCGGCTTCGGGTGTGTCGCTGCCTTCGACATACGCTCTCAGGTAGCCGGGGAAGTCGATCGTTTTACCGCTGACTTGGAAAAGGCAGCCTTCGCCTTCGATCGTGATTACGATCCGCCGGCCGCGGGCGTCGGCCATTTGGCTGGCCATCGTACGCTTCCAGATCATGTCGAAGATTTTGAATTCGTCCGCGTTGAGCTCGTTTCGCAGCCCACCCGGTAATTCAAAGGGATGGCCAGCAGGGCGTATGCCTTCGTGGGCTTCTTGCGCGTTTTTGACCTTCGAGCGATATACGCGAGGTTCCGCAGGCAGATAATCGTTGCCGTATTCCTCAGCCACAAGCCGGCGCATCATCGATTGCAACCTGGGCCAAATTGGTCGAGTCGGTCCGCATGTACGTGATGTGGCCGTTTTCGTACAGGCTTTGGGCGACCTGCATCGTGCGGCGGGCGGTAAAGCCCAGCTTGCGGTTCGCTTCCTGCTGCAACGTACTTGTGGTGAATGGCGGGTAGGGCTTTGAAGTGTACGGCTTGTCTTCAACGTTCGTTACGCGGAACTCGCTGCTACGAACACGTTCGGCAAGAGCAGCAGCTGCCGGGCCGTCCAGCAGCATCATCTCGTTGTTCTTCAGCTTGCCAGTGGCCGGGTCAAAATCCTTGCCAGCCGGAATACGGCGGCCGTCGACCGACACCAGGTTGGCTTCAAGTTGCTGGCCACTTGTCTTGGCGAACTTGCCAATCAGGTCCCACCAAGTGGCTGAGACGAACGCCATGCGTTCACGCTCGCGCTCCACGATCATGCGCACGGCAACGCTCTGCACACGGCCTGCCGAGAGCTTCGGCCGCACCTTGCGCCACAGGAGCGGTGAAACCTCATAACCGTAAAGCCGGTCGAGAATGCGGCGGGTCTCTTGCGCCCTGACTAAACCGTTATCCACATCGCGTGGGTTCTTCAGCGCCGCTTGAATCGCATCCTTGGTGATTTCGTGGAACACGAGGCGGTGCACCGGCACCTTCGGCTTCAGAATCTCCAGCAAATGCCAACTGATGGCTTCGCCTTCGCGGTCCTCGTCCGTCGCCAGGTAGAGGGCGTCGGCAGATTTGAGCCGATCCTTCAGAAGTTTGATTTGTTTGCTCTTGCCGGGCGGAATGATGTAAATGGGCGTGAAGTTATTGTTCACGTTGACGCCAAGGTTTGACCAAGGTTCGCCCTTGTACTGCGCCGGAATTTGGGCCGCCCCCTGCGGCAAATCGCGGACGTGGCCAATACTTGCCTCGACGGTGAAGCCGCGACCGAGATACTTGCTAATCGTCCGCGCTTTGGCAGGCGATTCGACAATCACCAAGGCGTTGCTGGGCTTGCCGGAATCGGATGTGGAGGTCTTTCGTTTGGCCATTCGCTGACTATGTAACGTTTAGATTGAGTTGATTGGGTAAATTGGGGTATTGTTCTGTTCTCTATCAGCATTAGTTGAGGCTATACGTAAATACGACCAAATTCGGCCGCAGGACCGGCATTTTCATGCTCTGGGCTTGCGCATTTTCGTGATTTCATCGCTAAAACACGCTCAACATCATCTGAGTCGGAGATCCGGCGGAAACGACTTGGACTCGGCCAGCGTATTGTTTTCTCAGTGCGTTCTCTCGGCAAGCCACATTCATCAAGCGTAGTGTTCTTGCCGGTGCTGCGTAACCTGCGATCCTTGTTGGGATTGCATTTGCGCCGGTTCCACTTAGAATCACGCGCTTTGCCTTGAGCAATTAAGCCGTCAATGATTACTGGCGGGCTAGGCAAGCTGTCAAGACGGTCGATCGGCCGCTACAACAAGTGCCGGGAGCCGGACGGCACTCTCTTTTGAGCTTTTGAGCGTCCGTCTCGGCATCGGTACTGGACGCGCTCATACCAACTAACCGCAGATTTGGAAGACTACTGTCATGGCAAGTCCTTTTCGTATTTTCCGTAAAAACATGAAGGCGATGTTAGCTGTTTTCGTCGTCATGCTGATGCTCTCCTGGGTTGTGGGTGATTCGCTGTTCAGCTATTTCGCAGGAAACAGGGGTCCTGGTGCCGCCGGAAGACAGAATGCACGTGCGGTGGCCGTTACATGGAACGGCGGCAAACTGACCAATCTGCAGCTGAACGATTTGGTTATGCAGCGGCGGTTCCTGAATGGCTTTCTCCAGCAGGTCGAAGTGTTCGGCGCACGGGCCTCGGCAGAGGCCGGCGTGGAGCCACGTCCGCTAAAAGTACAGCGATTGTTGGGCCCCGATACGCCGCAGCAGAAAGTGGAGGAGAGCGTCGTACAAACCCGCATCCTCGCCAATGCTGCTCAGGCAGCCGGCATGCACGTGAGTGACGACGTCCTGGGCCAATACCTCGATGAGCTCGGCCGCGGAAACGTGACTCGCAATCAAATGCGCCAGATTGTCGGACACTTAGGCGGAGGAGGTGTGTCGATCAATGCAGTTATGTCGGCGTTGCGCGAGGAAATGCTCGCCCATAACTACGTTAACAGCAACCAATATGCATTGATGACGGTGACACCGGAGCAGGCGTGGCAAGACTGGCTCCGCGTGAATGATCGAGTGGTGGTGGAAGCGGCGGCGATACCGACCGAAAAGTATTTGGCGGATGTCAAAGAACCAACCGAGGCGGAACTCCAGGCGTTCTTTGAAATAACTGACAGTCAGGGAACAAAGTACAAGGATCGCGAGCCCAGTCCTGAATTGGTTATCAACACCGAGCTGCCGTCACCAACGCCTGGGTTCAAAATTCCGCGGATGATCGATGTGCAATACCTTGAGGCGAACTATGACAGCTTCTTAGCGAAAGCGGAAGCAAAAATCACGGACGAGGAGATCAAAAAGTACTACGAAGCGCACAAAGACCCGATGTTCATCAAGGCGGATACGGGGGGCTTACTAGAGGACAATAGCGCCAAGCAGGATGCTGGGAAGGCGGCGAATCCGGCGACATCGGAGACGAAGGGGGCCAGTGAGTCGAAGCCAGAGTCCGACGACGCGAAGTCGAATGAAGACAAAGCCGATGCAACGGCAACGCCTGAAGCTGGCAAGAAACCAGCGGACGAAAAGCCAACTCCGGAGACCGGCAAGAAAGTCGACGAACAGAAACCTGCGGAAAGCTCGCCGCAGCCAGCGAATGACAACAAGGATCAAAAGAAAACGGACGGCGACAAACAATCTTCGCTAAACACGGGGCGAGTGTTTCATCTAGTCGCGTTTGAGGATGCGGGGAAGGTCGAAACCGCAGAGGACTCGGCGGATAAGAAGGTCGCCGCTCCCGAGACGAAGTCGCCCGAAGCGCCGGCGCCATCGGCAGAGGAGCCGGCGAAGAAGGCGGAGGAGAAATCAGCGGAGCAGGGGGCGGATCAACCTGGCGAGAAGGCGGCTGCACCATCCTCACCCGCGCCTCCGGCTACACCTGCAGCGACGCCTGCCAAATCTGCCGGTACGGAGTCGAAGGCCGCAGCGCCAACTGCACCAAAAAAGCCGCCTCAATTTCAGCCGCTCGATGAAGTGAAAGACGTGATTCGCCGCGAGCTGGCGAGCAACAGATTGGCGGAAGAACTTTCGAAACTGACGGGTCAGATCGAAGGTGAGTTGGATGCCAAGTTCAATAAATATCTTAGCGAAGAGCTGGCCGCGCAAGCGGATAAAAAGGAGCCGCCAGCGCCGCCGAATACGCTCACCGACCTCTCGCCGCTTGCCGAAAAGTACGGTTTGAAAACCGGTAAGACCGGACCGTTGTCGTTGTTGCAGATGCGGAATACGGCAATTGGGAAGTCTTCCGTTCCAGACTCCGGGCGAAACATGCTGTCGATGCTATTTGGCAGCAATGGTCTGGACTTGTACCAGCCTGTGGTAACGGTGGACATCGACGGAAATCGCTACATCGCAATGAAGATTAGCGATACTCCCGGGCGAGTACCGACACTGGCAGAAGTGCGCGAGGAAGTAGTAAAGGCCTGGAAATTCCAAAAAGCGGCCGAGCTTGCGGAGAAACACGCCCAGGAGCTAGCCAAAAAGGCCCAGGAAGCGAAAGAGCCGCTGCCGGCGTTTTTCGCGGATGATCCCTCGATCAAGGTCGTTCGCACGGACGCGTTTTCGGAACTGACCGGAGGCGACGTGGGCGTCGTCGGTGGGCAGTTGCAGCAGGCGCCGTTCCGGTTGAGCCAACCCGACGGCATCGTAGCGCCTGGGCTTGATTTCATGAAGCAAGTATTCCAACTGAAGGACGGCCAAGTGACGGCCGTGCTAAACCACGACCATACGGTCGCTTACGTAGTGCGGCTTGTCGAGCACCAGCCCCCGATGAACGAATTGCATACGGAATACTTATCCGAGGCAAACACATGGCCGGGCCTCAATAATATGATGCGCGATCGTATGCAGGAACTATGGACGACGGTGCAAAACGACATTCTCGCGAGCGCGCACGTGGATTGGAAACGCAAGGCCGATGAAACCGAACAGCCCGAGTCACGCGAAGGTGGGTGATTTTCTGCGTGGTGACTGTCGGTTACCGGCGGGGTTTGAACATAACCATCGCGAGTGGCGGCAACGTGACGGCCATGGAGTTGGGGCGGCCAAGGTGTTCTTCGGGAATGGTTGGAAAAAGGGGACATTCTGGCTGTGTAGAAAACCCGAACAACCACAAGAATCATGATGTTGTGGGTGAGAACGAGCAAGCGGAGTTCGCGGCATTGGCTGTGGTGGGAGCGGGCGTGGACGTGAGCGCCTTGGCGACGTTTGATCATCGAGATCACGGTTTCCACTTGTGAGCGACGGCGATAGGCTTCGCGGTCGAACCTCTCTTTCATCAATCGGCGGTAGCGGCCGGTGGGCAGCTTGGTGGTCGGCCGGCCGTGCTTGGCGGGGATGATCGTGCGTATGCCATGCTCGTCGCGGGCGAACTCGTGGTTCCTTTCCGAGTCGTAACCAGCGTCGGCCGCCAGTTGCGAGAGACGGACCACGCGACAAGCCTCGGCCACGAGTGGGCGGAACTCATCCACATCGGGACGCGGTCCACGTCGGGCGTCGAGCGCGTAGACGAAATGGTCGTCGGTGCTTGCCACGACGCTGAGCTTCGGGTAGTGGTGATAAACAACGGTTTTCCCAGGGTTTTCCACCCGATTGCGGCGACGGACGAAGTACCCGCTGGCCGAAGTGCACTCCAGGCCGGTCGAGTCGATCGCCGCCCGTTTCACCCGCCGCTTGCGGCCCAGGTGCAGACGCACCGTAGAGCGGAGGAGTTTTCGCACCGGCGCCGTGAGCAGCAACCGCCGCGACGCTTTTTGAAACGTGGTGAAGTGGGGAACTTGCTTCAGTCCCAGCTCCGCGATGAGCGACGGATTGTCGGCCAGGTGGACCGCCAGGCCCCGATAGTCGGTCTTCAAAAACTGCTTCAGCACCAGGCAGGCGAAGAGTTGATGCTGCGTGAACTTCTTGGGACTATACCGATGGGCGTACTCCGGCAATGCCCGCTGTGCCGTTGCCAACGCCGCCAAAACGACTGCCCGAGGTGACTTACTCGTCCGCGCCATAATTGCTTTACGCAGCAACGATGCACGGATGTTTAGCTAGCACGCGTGGTTTTCTACACAGCCGGACATTCTACTTTTTCTGATAAAGTAGAATGTCCCCTTTTTCACCCCGACACAGAGGGTAGTCCCACGGATGTTTACATGGTCCGCGCCATCGAGCGCGATGAGACTCCCAGCGGCAGCTACATTAACGGCAGCCAAGGAGCTTTTTCATGAAGTCCGTAGGAATCGGCGTGCATCAAGGGCGAACAGCAAATATAATATATGGGCTACCGTTAATTGCGCGGTTGAATAATATGCGAAGCAAGCGAAAATATATGGGGCCAATATCCTATTCATTGGCGCTGGCCATCGTTGCGCTCCTGCTGATTATTCTCATTGTGCCGCAACGGGCGGCTGCACTCCCTCCGCTCGGACTAACGTTAGTTGATCCCTCGGCCGCAGCGTCCGAGTTTCCACGTCCGCAGCTCGAGATCATCGATGGAACGGGATATGTGAGCGGGCCGAGCGGCGTGTGGCCGATTGACTCGCTCGGACGGCAGCCATTTATTCCAGTTTTTCATCCAACTCTCGGCATTCCGCAACGGGTCACGCGCGTCGTCGATGGTCCTGGCGGCATCCTGTACGTTGGGGCGAACTTTGGCACCTCCACTCGGCTTGGAGATTCGACCGGCGCAGCGCTCTACCACTTTGCTGATCCAGAAGGTCCGATAATTACATGGCCACGGTACTCCGACGTTCGCGGTATTAGTACGAATCTGCGGATTCTTGGAAACTCATATTGCTGCACGGACGTTGAGCATCCTAATCTGAATGCGGCTCAATTCTTTCTGGATGGATCGGCGAGCGCATTGCCCGTGCCGCCCGGGTCAGACTTCGCATATGTCGGCGATGTATCGAGGCTCGGTTTCGGACTTGGAGATGCGGGGGTTCTAGGAGATAGCGTCGTCCTCTGGCCGCCGAACGGCGGATACGTAATCGTGGAAGACGGCGCTGGTTCAAGAACCGTGCGAGACCGCTCCGACGGCACCGGTGAGAATGTCGGCGCAGTCGGCTTTTACAACGTCTACTACGGATCCCGTCCGCCGGTGTCTGTTCTCGACCAGAATGGGATTTTTACTAACCCATATGCCGTTATCGTCTCGCAAGGGGATTTTGTGGTTGTTGATGCGGAGTCGGAGCATCCCCACATGGCGTTCTACGGCTACTTCCCAGTGCAGTCCCCGGCTACCCCGACCGCGCGCGGCCGCTTACCGATTTTTTCCCGCAGCTTAGCACCATCAGTATACATTCCGTCGACGACCTAGCCTCCGTCGATGGCTACCTCTACATGACGCTCCGCACCACCGACGGCGCCCTCTACCTCTTCGGCGCCCGCGACCCCTCCGCCGTCCCAGAACCAACTGCAATCGCCTTGCTCGTTATCGTTGGTGCCGCCCTTTTGCCCGGCCGATTCCGCTACAGAGAATGAACAATGGGACGCAGCGGTCGCAGCTCTTTTTTTGCCTTGCTGAAAAAAAACAAGCGCCCCCCCCCAACACCATTCACCAAACTGGCCCAATTCTGACACTTGACTTTCCCTGAGCTTTTGGTATAGTGAACGCCCGTTTAGTATTCCCAAAGATAACAAAACATCGGCCGCTCACCGTGCGCCAGCCTGCGCCCGTACTCTGCGCGCCCTGAACCCGCCTCCGCTCTTTGACAAACAGAACCGCCGTCCTGCTGGCCGATAGCTGACGGCTGAAAGCCGAAAGCCCCGTCCGAGTGTATCCAAATCGCTACAGGAGCGCAAATTCCAGAGGGAATTTTGCGCTTCTGTTACCCGTGTTGCCGGTGCCCGAGGCGAGCTGCGCAAAAACCCGTGGGGGAATTTTGCGCACTTTGCTCAAATCCGCAGAAATCGCTCGGTTGCTGTTCCACCGGCCATGCTTCCACTGCCGCGTAGCGGAAAGCTATGCCGCCCGCGAGTCTGCCGGGGTTTCTTTACCGCTGCGGCTTGAACATCACCATGGCCAGCGGCGGTAACGTGACGGCCATGGAGTTGGGGCGGCCGTGGTGTTCTTCAGGGAGCGCTTGAATACCGCCGCCGTTGCCCAGGTCGCTGCCGCCGTAGAACGTGGAGTCGCTGTTGGAGATCTCTTCGTACCAGCAGGCTTCCGGTGTTCCGACTTTGTAGCCGATGCGCGGGACCGGCGTGAAATTGCAACAGCAAATGACGTAGTCGTTCTCGTTTTTGCCTTTGCGAATGAACGATAGAACGCTGTCTTGCCAGTTGTGGCAGTCGATCCACTCGAAGCCGGTCCACTCGAAATCGACCTCGTGCAGCGCTGGCTCACGACGATATAGGGCGTTCATGTCGGCGAGATAGCGCTGCACGCCTTGGTGGGATTGCCACTCGAGCAAGTGCCACTGAAGCGACTCGTTGTAGTTCCACTCATTCCATTGGCCGAACTCGCCGCCCATGAACAACAATTTTTTGCCGGGGTGGGCCCACATATAGCCGTACATCAGCCGCAGATTGGCAAACTTCTGCCAGAGGTCGCCGGGCATTTGGTCGAGCAGCGCACCTTTGCCGTGAACCACTTCATCGTGCGAGAGGGGCAGACAGAAATTTTCGGTAAAGGCGTAAATAAGCGAGAAGGTCAACTCATCGTGGTGGAACTTGCGATGAATGGGCTCCTTGTGCATGTACTCGCGGGTGTCGTTCATCCAGCCCATGTTCCACTTGAGCGAGAAGCCCAAGCCGCCGACATACGTGGGGCGGGAGACACCGGTCCAGGCCGTTGATTCCTCGGCGATCGTGAGGACGCCGGGGTACTGCAAGTGGACTTCTTCATTGAATTTCTTGAGGAAGTCGATCGCTTCCAAGTTTTCGCGGCCGCCGAAGCAGTTGGGCACCCACTCGCCTTCCTTGCGGCTGTAGTCGAGGTACAGCATCGAAGCGACGGCATCGACGCGGAGGCCATCGACGTGATACTTATCCAGCCAGAACAAGGCGTTCGACAGCAAGAAATTACGGACTTCGTTGCGGCCGTAATTGAAGATCATCGTGCCCCAGTCAGGATGCTCACCTTTGCGTGGATCGGCATGCTCATACAAGGCAGAGCCGTCGAACTGCCGCAGGCCGTGATCGTCCTTGGGGAAGTGGGCCGGCACCCAGTCGATGATCACGCCGATGCCGTTCTGATGAAGCAGATCGACAAAGTGCATGAAGTCCTGCGGTATGCCGTAACGACTGGTGGCAGCGTAGTAGCCGGTGGTCTGGTAGCCCCAACTGCCGGTGAAGGGGTGCTCGCTCACGGGCAAGAGCTGAACGTGCGTGAAGCCCATCTGGCGGCAGTATTCGGCCAACTGGGGGGCGATTTCGCCGTAGCTCAGCCAGCGGTTGGGGTCGCCCGGATCTCGGCGCCAACTGCCGAGGTGCAGTTCGTAGATGGACATTGGCGCGTCGAGCGCGTTGTGTTGCGGCCGGGTGCGGATCCACTCGGCGTCGTTCCATTCGTAGCTGTCTAAATTGCTGACAATGTTGGCCGTGCGGGGCGGCACTTCGGCGAAGAACCCGTACGGGTCGCACTTCTCGACGACGTGGCCACCTTGCTTTTTGACGGCGAACTTATATTGCGCACCCACGCCGACATCGGGGATGAACAGCTCCCAGACGCCGCTGGGAATGTGCTTCCGCATCGCGTGGCTGCGACGGTCCCACATGTTGAAATCACCAATGATGGCCACACTTTCGGCATTCGGCGCCCAGACGGCGAAATTCACGCCGGTGACGCCGTCGATCGTGCGAAGATGCGCGCCGAGCCGCTCGTAGCTCTGCCAGTGCGTGCCCTCGGCCAGCAGGTGCAGGTCGTAATCGGTAAGCATCGGCGGGAAGGCGTACGGATCGTGCAGCATGTGAGTTTCGCCTGTTTTGTAGGTCACGCGAAGTTGGTAGGGAGGGGCGAGTCGCGAGGAGGTAGGGGTGAAGCCGTTCTCTCGCATCTCGTAATTCGTTCCCCGTTCCTCGACGACCGCTTCGTACAGGCCGGCAGGGTGGATGCGACGCATCGGTCGGTTCGCGCCGTGGGAGGTGTCAACGACCCAAGCCCGTTGGGCTTCGGGCAAATAGGCTCGGACGGCGAGTGCGCGGCGGCCGTTTTGTTCGATTTCGTGCGGGCCCAGGATCTCGAACGGGTTCTCGTGATGGCCATGAATTACCGGTCCGATCGAGTGTAAAGGAAGTTGGGTTTGCACGAGTGTAGCTCCTAAATCAGTGGACAGGCAGTGTTTCCCCATCCAGGTTGGGGCCGCCTGTCGCGGTGTGTATTTTGCGGTGTTAAGCGGCTCTAGTAAACGTGGGGTGCCAGAGATGCGCCAACGGCGTCAAAACGCCGCGACCGAGCCTGGCGAGAGTATCGGAAATTGATCGGGCGGCGGCTTGGGGACGCGAGGCGTGATTCAGTTCTTGGATGGGTGCTGCGTTGGGCTGCCATACGCAGCACTCGACGGCGTGGAATTCCAGGGCTCGATCGATCCGCCGCCAGAGGTCGTAATCGCGGATCGGGACCATGTTGCCAAACCGTTCCCATTGCCAACGGTGTTCGCGCCATTGGGCGAGCTGACGGCGGATCCCACGGCTCACGTAACGGCTGCGAGTAAGCAGTGTGACTTGGGCGGGACGGTCCAACGCTTCGAGGCCGCGGACCACAGCGAGCAATTCCAGTCGGCTACGATTGGTGCTGGCTTCCGAATCGGCTGCGGTGAGACGTTCTTTGCCGCTGACCGACTGCAGCGTGAATTTCCAGTGTGGTGCGCCGTGGCCGGAACGGTACGTTTCGGCGTGGAGCAGATAATGGGGGAGGGCGGAGTTCATGAGAGGTGGAGATGAACGAGCGCGTGCGAAGCGCGCTCGGCGGGCAATGCGAATAATCGGCCCAACTCCACTTTGGGCCCTTCGAAACGGCCGCGTCCGCTGCGAACCGGTCGGCGAATGGTCGACCGACTAGTTTGTGCTATCGGCAACCTGACCGGAGACCATAAAGGTTCACATGAAAAATGTGAGTTATGCGCGGTGCTGCGCCCGGCATGGGATTCCCGTTCGGCTAGACAGAGGACTTGGTGATATTGTCCTGGCAACCCGCGATGGCCGGGGTCGTGTGAATCTGTCTCATCGTCAACTAAACGATCTCCTGGCGCGCCTTGGCGTTAGGTCCTGCCGGCATAATCGTTATAGGATATTCGACTGATCAGGGCGCAATGTCCCTCCTTCTAACCTAGCTTTTACGAGATCAACAACTGATCCGGCGGTTTGCATCCAATGTGTTAAGTGAGCAGTCGTGTTGCGAAGGAGAGACGCCAGGAGTCGCCATGCATTTCGGACTGTATTTGAAAAACAAAGAGCTTATCTCGGCCGAGGAGCTTATCGCCGCGGCGGAGATCCAGCTCACCACGTTAACGCGGATCGGCCAGTTGGCACTTGAAGAAGGCATTATCTCGCCGCGCGAAATTTTTGACGTGCTGCGTGCCCAGAGCGAATCACCGAACAAACGGTTCGGCGAGCTGGCGATTGAAATGCGTCTAATGACACACGATGAATTGATGCGGTTGTTAACGATTCAAGCCGATCGCAAGCGGCCCATAGCGGAGATCTTGGTGGCACAAGGAGTTCTCACCAAGGAGCAAATTGCAGACGAAATGACTGAGTACCGAAAGTCGCTCGGCAATCGCCGGAAAGGGAGCATCGTGCCATCGAAGATTGTGCCCGCATCGCATCGGCGAAAACTGAAGCCGCGAACGACCGAGATAATGCTCGCATAGCCTTGATGTAGCCGGATTCACAAGAATTCGGCTACAAGCAAATGGTTTCCGCCAGGCGTTCACGCAGTCGCGGCAGGTTGAGGGCCTGGTGCGCGACGCGCGGATGAACGAAAACGCGCAGCGCATTCACGTAATTGTCGAACTGTTCTTGAGCCAGGGTACGCACCACGGGGGAGATATCACCCAACGCTCGGAAGGCATTCTGTTTCGTAAAGTAGACCTCAACATTGAAATCCACCTCTAGCTTGGCAGGTGGGGCATCGACCAGCACTTCTTGAGGTGCGATGGACATGCTCAGAGCGCCGCTCAGCATCGCCGCTATTCGTTCCGCAAAACAAATTAGATCGGCATACGGTCGGCGGGCCATTCGACGGTATAAAGCCGGGTCTTCGACGAAGCTGTACTGCGCGAGGCGTTTGTAGAGCAAGCGTTCACGGCCGAATATGCCTTTCAGAAGCATGGCGGCGGGTGTCTGGTGGCTCGTCGCCAATAGCGTATCCATGAACGGTTGTTCGGTCATGGTTATTAGTTCCGCCAGATCGAGTTTACCCCTGAGCATGTAAATGGCTCGCTGCAGCATTGCGGTTGCTGAGCGAACAGCGTGGTGCCAATACACTTCGCTGAACATCACATAGCGGGCAAAGACCATCATCTCGGCGGCTGTTTTGCCTTTGTCGGTAATAGCCAACGTGTCGCCGGCTTCATTCAGGCAGAGGTTGCTAACGAGCCGGCGGCGGTCGAAGTTTTGGCCGTAAGGCACGCCGGCGTGCAGGCTGTCGCGCATCAGATAGTCGATCTTGTCGACGTCGATCGGACCAGAGAGGATGCTGCGCAGAATTTGGTGTTGGTTCGTTAGCACGTCGCCAGAAACAAGCTTCGCGACTTCGACGGGGTCGAGCCGCCAATCGTCGCGCAACACGTCAGCAATTTGCCCTGTTGTAATTTCACGCGCGGCAAGTGACTCGTGGTTTGGGCCCCCTGGCAAGTCGAGGTCTTCAATCGGATGGCCGAAGGGCCAGTGGCCGATGTCGTGTAGCAGTGCAGCCGCGAGCAACAGCTCGGCGTCGTGAGGCGACACAGCGGCTGCGAATCGTGAATCGGCAGCGAGGTGGTCCAGATATTCGATCGCGGCGAGGAAGACGCCCAGCGAATGCTCCTGCCGCGTATGCGTCGCGGCGGGGTAGACGAGCCGAACGAGGCCTAGTTGGCTGATTTGTGCGAGGCGGCGGAAACCAGTGGTGTCGACGAGCTTCCGCACGCGATCAGTGAGCGGCACATCGACACCCGGCGGGATCCGAACGCGGCCGCTCGCGCCGCGGCCGCGGCCGATTTCTGGGATGTCGTAAATTGTGGTCACAACAGCAAATGGAACGTTAAACTTGTGAAATTAGCTTTTCGGCCAGCTCGTGAATCGAAAGCCACAATGTGGACAAGTGACTTCGTATGAGTAGCCAATTTTCGTCTCGGGAACGAGGGGCCTCTCTTTGTTGATGCGTAGAACGGCTACTTCCTGTCTCTTCATCGCAGCTGGCTTGCCGCATCTAGTGCAGGTTGTAACTGTCGGATAGGACATAAACCCATGCGTCCTGTAGCTGCGTCGATTGTTCGAAACAATATGTTGTAAGCCGCCGACTATTTCTGCATCATTCGACCGCGCAACATCAGCTACAATTGTCGACTAGCAAGTGGCGCGTTGCAACCGACACGATCGTTCGGTGTACAGAGCGGGTTACGAATGGATGAGGCCGGGTAGGGCCGGCAGATTCGCGATGAGTCGAAGGATCACAGTCACGGCGAAGTACATGGCGCAGAGGAAAAAGGCGCTGCCGGGGTCGAGATCGAAGGAGGCGAACGCGGCGAAGGTACCAATGCCGATGACGATGCCACTCAGCACGGCGAGTTGAAAAATCGGTAAGCCCTTCGTAAACGCTTCGGTTCCACCCCATTTGTAGGCGATGAACCAATAGACTCCCCACAGCAACGCAAAGGCGAGGCCGCATGCGACGGAGCGAAGGATGAGCGCGGTTCCTTGGTAGGCTTCCAACTCGAGATCGCGTAGGAACGTATAACCAGCCCAAGCGATGGGCGGCCCAAGTACGATCGCAGCGACGGCTTTCAGCCAAGTTTCCGGCAGGCCCACGCTGCGGATCACGAGTGCCACCAAGATAGCGACCAGCACGAAGCCGACGACGCTCGTGAAGACGAGCGGTTGGAATCTCGTATCCTTACGTTTATACGTTTTAAGAACGTGCCGGCCGCTCACGCCGATAGCGCCGGCTTCCGAATGCTCCGGCGCATGGATGACGATCTCATCCTCTTTTTTGGGGATGATGATGATCGCCTTGCACTTGGGGCAGGGGCCCTTTTGGCCTGCGAACTTATCGGCCACGCTGAACCGCTTGAGACAGCCTGGACACGTGACTTGAATGGGCATGGTATGCAAACGACGAATGACAAATGTCGAATGACGAATGTCACACAATGGTTTGGTTATTCGTCATTCGAGAATTCGTCATTTTCACGTTTCCTTCAGTTCGTCTTCATTGATTGCGTGGAAGCCCTTCATGCGGAGCGTTTCGACGGCGATCTCGATGTTATCGACCATCAGAGCCACGGCCGGGCGGCCGGTGGGGCGAAACAGAAGTGGGTAAATCTGGGTGATGTTCACTTCGGCTGCCAACAGTGCCGTGCAAATCTGCAGCATCGGCTGCGACGAATCGGGTAGCTCGACACCAATCAGGTCCGATTCGACCAATGCCAGGCCGGCCCTCTCGAGGATTTCACGGCCGGCCTCTGGGTCGCTAAGCAGAAACCGAACCAGGGCACACTCGGTCGAGTCGGAGATCGTCAATGCGACAATCCGAACCTGGCTCCCCTCGAACCGGCGGACCACATCCATCAATTGGCCCACCCGGTTTTCGAGAAACACGGTAAATTGGCGGATTGACGGGTAGTCGCGGCCGCGCATGGTCGCGAACTCCGTTCCCTGGCCGGCGCCGATTCCTTCACCGGTGCTCATAGCGTATTCCTTAGGTCAGAGAGTGGGCCGAGAACCAAGTTCCGTAGCGGGGCTGAGCTTCCCAAATCACAGCCGCTGCTTGACGTAACTATAAGCATTTAAAGCCGTTTTGCAACTCGCGATGGGGCGACCGATGTTGGTCGCCGGGGCGGAAGCGACTAGGATGGCCTCGCACGCGAGTAAACAGCCATGATTAGCCCGTTTTGAAATTCCCGATCGCTCGCAGGATGGAAAATGCTGCCTGACCACGAAATTGAAATTCGCGTTCGCTACTATGAAACCGATGCACAAGGTTTCGTGCATCACGCCAACTACTTTCAGTATTTTGAGCTAGCCCGCGTCGAGCAATTGCTCGCGTTGGGTTATGACTACGCCCATCTCGAACGCGATGGTGTATTGCTCGTCGTCAGCAAGATTACATGCAAGTATCATCGGCCTAGCAAATTCGGCGATACGTTGCGATTGCAAATTCGTACAGTTCGCGCGCAGGAGCGCGGATCGATCACGAGTACCGCGTGTTGCGCGGAAAGGAACTTCTGGCTGAAGGCGAAAGCACGCTGGCCTGCATCGACCGCGAAGGGCGGGTGCAGCGGCTGCCGGAGTTCTTGGTTCAGCCGGTTGAGGCGGGACAAGCGGATCGTTAGTATTTCGGTGCGAGTGGGGTAGTATGCCGGCGGGCAGGTTTTCACTCCCACCTGCCATGCCGTCGTTACTCGGTTCAAGCATGACTAAGAAAATCCTACTCATCGCCGGCGATTTCGTGGAAGATTACGAGATCATGGTGCCATTTCAGACGCTACTCACCGTCGGGCACGACGTGCATGCCGTTTGCCCCGGCAAGATGGTCGGCGACGTGGTGGCGACAGCCATTCACGACTTTGAAGGACATCAGACGTAATAGCGAGAAGCCCGGGCACCATTTCCGATTGAACGCGACCTTCGACAAGGTACAGCCCGAGAACTACGACGCCCTCGTAGTGCCAGGAGGCCGGGCGCCGGAGTACTTACGGCTCAACGAGAAGCTGTTAAGAATCGTGCGGTATTTTGCGGCCGAAGACAAACCGATAGCGGCCATATGTCACGGATTGCAAATTCTGGCGGCAGCGGGTGTGGTCAACGGGCGGCGATGTCAGGCCTATCCAACCGTAAGGCCGGAGCTTACGCAGGCGGGCGTATCTGGGACGAGCCGGCAGCCGGGCTGGACAGTGCTTGTGTCGACGCAAAGCTTGTAACAGCCCCGGCGTGGCCCGCTCATCCCGCTTGGTTACGGGCGTTTTTGAACGTTCTTGACTCGGAATAATCCGCACATTCGGCCAAGAAAACGTCAGAGTTTTGACGTATTTGAAACGGCCGATTAGCCTGAAGGCAGGCGACTCTTAAGCCACATCTTCGATTCACTTCTCAGGGCAGGCGCATGTTTTCCAGATTTGCTCTCACGACCGTTTTGTTTCTTACGCTGGCTGTTCCCGCGGTGGCCCAGCAAGTCGTTCGGTTTGAAACAACGGCCGGCGACTTCGACATGGTGCTTAATCCCACGAATAACCCGATACTAACCGACTACGCCAACAACATGCTGGCGTACGTGGAGAAGCACAATTACCTCGGTAGTTGGATCAATCGGGCCGACACCGGCTTCGTGTTGCAGATGGGCGGGTTCTTTTCGAACACGAAGCGTCCGCCGCCGACCATCGACAGCATTCGTAACGTAGCAACATTCGTACCAGTGCAGGGGCAACCGGCGGCCGAGCTCGGGCTCTCGAATACGGTCGGCACGGTGTCGTTGGCTTTGCCGGGCGATGGCATGGGCGGCACGAATCAAGACGCCGGCACGAGCAGCTTTTTCGTGAACCTGACCGACAATTCGTTTCTCGACGCGGACTTCACGGTGTTCGCCGCGATACCGGACATGACGTCGATCAACAACATCATGGCGCTTATGACAGTCGATCGTACAACCGAGCCGGACTTCGGTGCTGGTTCCGGAAACTTAGCATTTACGAATGTGCCGGTGCAAGATAATGGTTTTCAGGTTTTCATCAAGCGTGCGTTTGTGATAACGGATACGCTGACGACCACGAAAGACATCGCGGGCGTGCAATCGCTCATATCGCAATCGGCATCCGCGGCAGCGAATCCACTCCTAGCGGCAGGCGACGGCAATTCAAGCGCGGTGGGAGCGCCGTCACTCTCGTCGATGATCGTTCCCGAGCCGGCGAGCATGGGCCTGGCGCTTCTGGCAACGCTTGGATTTGGCGGTCTCGTGCGGCGAGGGCGTCGCGAACGGCTTGGCTCTTGAAATATCGACGATCCACAGCGATTCTGGGGGCTCGCTTCGTTCGACCACAGCTACCCAATGGCTGAGCTGACCAGCGTGACGGTTACGGCACCGGCGGCAGCGGCGGAGTGGTGGCCGAATTGCCGTACGTGCCGCCGTTCGTGTTGACGGTGCCGTTGTTACGCGTGTTCGCGAACGTGTTGTCGCGTTCGAACAGGTTGAACGTAGAGCCGCCGTTTTGGAACAGCTCGTAATCGCCCTGGCCGGCCGCCGTATTGAAGTCGGCCGCAACATCACCGCCTAGGTTCAAGAGGATACGGGCTTGAGCACCGTTGGCTTCCATTGTGAAGTCGCTGCCGCCGACGTTGGCGTCGTCGAAGACATTGCCCTGGACGGTAGCGTTTAAGAGCGTATTGCCGCTACTCAGGAAGTTCCCCGCCGGGCTGGCGCTGTTATTGTTGAACTGGCTGTCTTGAACCAGCAAGTCGATGGTCTTAAAGGTTGCACCCGATGTCGTAATCGATAGCGCTGAAGCATCGTCGGCCGTGAAGTTGTTGCCGTTTCGAATCGTAACGTTACCGGTTTGCGCGGAGCTGCCGAAGGACAAGTCGAAGGCGACATCCGTGCCCGTTGAGTTGATGTCATTGTTGTCGACCAAGAGGCCGAACGCACCCGAGCCGGTAATGCTCATGTCGACGTTCTTTTCGAGGTCGCTGTCAGTAAGCCGCAGGTTGAACGCATGAGCGTTACTGGCGCCCAAAACGTCAATACCCGCGCCGGTTGCCGCATCCAGGTTCAAGTCGGTGAGCGTTACATCCATGTTGGTTGTTGCCGCCGAGGTGTGATCGATATTCACGCCTTGACCACCCGCCGACGCAACTTGCAGATGCTGCAGCGTTACGTTGGCAGTGTTTTGTAGCACCACGGCGTCGCCGGTGGTGGTCAACGTGCCGGCGGAATTCTGCGCGCCGCCGGAGTTGCCGATCGTCACGTCGCCCGTACCAGTCAGATTCTTCAGCACGATGCCGTTGGCTGCGCCATTGACGTTGACGCTCTGGAACAGCACGCCGGAGGCTCCAATCGTCATGTCCTCAATGTCGAGACCGACGCCGGTGGTGGTGGTGATTGTATTCGTCGGACCAAGTACATTGAGCGTGCCACCGCCGGTGGCCACCAGACCACGTCCGGTACCCGTCGTGTTGATGGTGAGAGGCGCTCAGGCTTGTCGTTGCACCGGTGTTATTCGTGACGGTGACCGCGTCGTTCGCACCCGTACTAAGCGTGTTGGTACTTGAGATGTTGAACGTGCCACCTGTGTTATTGGTGACGAGAATGCCCTCGTTTTCATCATTGACCGTAGCGGCGGACGTCAACGTGACAGTGCCGCCGGTTACATTGTGAATGTTCACGGAATGGCCCGACGTATCGCCTGGGTTGACGGAGCTCGCGTTTTCGATACCGCCGGCAAAGCTGATCGTGCCGCTGCCGCCGCTGACCTCAAAGTCGTTACCACCGAACTTGCGGATACGCGAGGCGATATCGAATGTGATGGAACCGTTGCTGCCATTAATCAGCACACCGTCCGCGGTTCCGTTTTCGTTGTTGCCATCGATGATGGCGTTATTTACCGTGACCGAGCCGACATCGAGATTATCGAATAGCATGCCTTGCGTGGTCGATCTGTTGATATTCGTATCATTGACAGTCATCGTTAGGGCGCCGGTGCCGCCACCCTTCGTTTCGATGCCGATATCGCCGTCGTTGATCTCCAAATCGCTGAGATTGGTGGTCATCGCCGCGGTAGTGCTCTTCTCGACGTGAACACCGGACACGGCCGACGTGTTATTCACGCGAATGCCAGTGATCGAGACGTTCGCCGAATCGACGATACGGATGGCGTCCGCCGTGCCGCCGACAATGGTGCCCGCATCGCCTACCGTATCGGTTGTGTTGCCGATGACGATGGAGCCTGTCCCATCATTGTTCTCAAGCTGAATGGCGTTCGTACCAGCCCCGGCGGTGCGGTTGACGTCGCCGAAACGGACATCTCCGTTCGCGATCGTCATGTTGGTGATTTTCACCGCTTGTCCCGTCTCGGTGGAAACGGAATTGACCGTGCTGGGAGCCGTAATCGATCCGCCACCGGTGGCCACGAAACCATCGGCGGTTGAGGACGCAGCGATGGTTACGTCACCTGGGAAGTCGATATTCGTACCGGTGTTATTAGTTAGCAATACGGCGGTGTCGCCCGGCGTGTCGATCGTCATGTTAAGATTACCGATAAACGCGATGTCACCGCCCGAGTTCGAGTCGACGAGCAGGCCGTCGCCCGTGTCGGTCACGTTGCCGCTGAACGAAATGCTTGCGCCTGTCGCCACATTTTGCACCGCGATACTGCGACCTGTGTCGTTCATGATCGTGCCGGCCACGGAGACAGAGCCGCCGAAGGAGTCGGTGCCTCCGTCGTCGCCGTTGATTTCGAACGCCGTGCCTCCGATGCCGTTGTAGGTAACCGTGTTGGCGAAGTTGAAGGTGCCGTCCGAATTACCGAGGAGCGACACTCCGGAGAGAGTACCTCCCTTGAATTCGGCGTCGCTCGCACTGAGCGTGCCATCGAAGTTGCTCGCGCAAGCCGCCCGCGGCGCCAGTGCCGCCATCGTCAACTCGAGCCATTGCCCATCGTTACGGTGGACGTTGTGTCGACATTCAAGAAATCGAACGCGAAGCCGACATTGTTCTTGATGTCCGCATTGTCGATCGTGACATCGCCCGCGATGTCGTTGAAATGCAACACGCCGTCGGCGGCGGTGCCGCCGCCGGAGCCAACCGTGGCGTTGCCATTGGCATAATTCATGATCGACGCAGTGCCGGTGTCGTGCGTGTTTTGCAGACGCAGACCGACCCCGTTGCCGTTCGAGCTCGTGATATTGCTGATTGCAATGGCTTCCTGCAGCGTGACGTTGGGATCCGTTACGTCGGTGGTAGTGGCAGAATCGATAACCATGTCGTCGCCGCCGATGTTGTCGAACGTCACCGTGTCGATGGTGACATTGCCCTGCACGATTTGCATGGTGGCATCGTTCGGATCGGTAATCGTATCCGGTGTGAACGCGATCGCGTCTCCGGTGGTGTTTTGGATCGAGAGATCGTGAATGTTCGGATTGCCAGCACCGCCCACCGGCGCAGCGACAGCCCGCGTCGTCACGCCGCCACCGTCGATATCGAAGTTAGCGACTTCGTTGTTGTCAGCCAGCGTGATGGCATCGCCCATCGCTTGCACGATCATCGGCCGTGCTTCACTGCGAGCGCCAGGCGACGATTCTGGTATGTCGATCGTGCCTTCTTGAAGCGTATCGACTGTGAACGTCACATTATTGCCTTCACCCAAGAAACGTTGGTCGTCTTGCAACACAATCGCTGTGTTGAAGGTGCTTTCGGAGTGGGCGAAGACGATGTCGCCAGTCTGGCTGCCCGTGCCGTCGGCCTGATCCAGCTCGTTATATGGGTGTTCGAACGTACCATCGCCACCGGCCGCCGCATTGCTATCGACGTGCACCACGCGAATGGCACTGCCGTCAGGCTGCGTGAGCGGGATACCGCCCTGCTTTGTGCTCTTGCTCAGCGCTACGTAATCGTTTCGCATAAAGGGTTCGCGGATGCGGTCCGCCACGTTGCATGCGGGTTGGAAGTTCGTGCGCGTGCGGCCAACAAACCACTGCAACGAAAACGTGGCATTGGTGTGGAACACGTCGTCGTTCGTGAGGGCGAATTGCAACAGCAGGTCAGGGTAGGCATAACCGCGCACACCAACGCGGTATCCGGCACTGCTGTCGTCGTCGTTGGCTACAAAATACGGGCCTGCGAACGCCCAGGCATCCCGTTCAGAGCCCAACCGTCGGGCCAATTCGATTTCGCCAACGGTGAACGAAGTGTCAACAATCGCCTGTGTTAGTTGCGAGATCGAGTTTCCTTGAAAGCCGATTTGATTCGTCGGCTCAAAATTTCCGACTTGAGTCTGCTTACCGACAGGTACGTACAAATTGCTGCGGACGTCCCACGATTCACCGAGCGACTCATAGGACACGCCCACTTGGGGAAAGAAGTTGCCGGCTTCTGTGTGCATGCCGTCGGCCCACACCGCGATGCCGTCTACCCGGCCGGTATCCATCGCATACGGCGGAAAATTGATCCAGCGGTAGCCGGCGCCGAGGTTGAAGCCCACGCCGTTGTTGTCGTTCATGGTGACTTGGCCGTCGAAAATCACGGCCGAGTCTTCCATGGTGATAACCTGCATCGAGCCGAGATCGAAATTTCCCTGGCCATCTTGACCGTAGCTTTCCGTGTTGTAGCGCAGACGCAAAATTGTTCCGAGATCTTGCGAGAAGAAGTTGACGTCACCGCATTGCGTCGCCGGCGGTGCTCCGTTGTCCACGCTGACCGGTTCTGCGGGAGGCATCACCACGTTCTGTGCGCGGGCGCCAATCGTCAGCGAGACAACCAATACGATGAAGAGAACGATGAGTGCGCAGGCGTTGCCGATTTGCCCACAGCGTGTGCGACTGCTCCGAATCGCAGCGCTAAAACAGGGGGGGCAGATTCGCATGGATAACTACTCCGTCGATCCGGAATTGCGCAACGGCACGGCGGCGTGCCTTTAGCCGCGGACAAGTTCTGTTGCGCGAGTCGTTCCGATCAAGCGCCTTGGCCGTCGGCGAACAAGACGCGCGGCGTCCCTTTCGCAACGGCAAATGACAAGTAAATCGCAGATGAGGTAGAAGCAGTGGCCACCGAGACGGTGGGAGGCGGGATGTTAGGGACGCAATATGCGGGCCGCAAGGGCAGTTTTTGACCGGTTTCGCAAAACCCAGGGCGCGAAAACGCTAATCGGCGTTTGCTGGCAAGCAGACAATATGGTGGTCGAGAAGCGAGGTGGAACGCGGGCAAACGTATCGCATGCTATCGAGTTAAGGCGCTTTCCGCGCCACCACCCTGTTGAAATGCAGTTGCACTTCGTCATCCACAACGCGCCGCACTCCCTCCACCAGGCAGTGCGGTTCGTTATCCTGCTGGCCGCGGTGGATTATTTCATCGCGCGGGGTGCCCGGGGGGACCATGAATGTCGATTGGTAGATAATCTGGCAGCCAGCATCTAACTCCGGGACGATAAAGTGGCACGTGGCGCCGTACGTGAGCATCCGGCTGGCGTAGGCGTCGTGATACGGCTGCATGCCGGGAAAGCTTGGCAGCAGCCCGTGGTGAAGGTTAATGATGCGGCCACCGGCGTATTTCCAACAGCTAGCGGCCGGCAGCACGCGCATGTAACGCGCAGGACGATATAATCGACGTCGTGCTCGTCGCAGAGAGCGATCATCCGTTCATCATCGGGCGTTCCGTCGGTCTTGGGGCCGCTGGCTCCTTCAGCACGCTTTGCGATGTTGAACCACGGGACGTTGAACTGTTCGGCAAGCCCGCGGCAAGCCTCGCGATTACCGATCATGAGCCGTGGCTCCGCTTTTACGTGGCCATCGCGGATGGCGCGGAGCAGCGCTAGCGCCGGCTCTGGACGATACGTGACGCTTATTGCCAGGCGTGGTCGCCGATCGGCGATTTCGGGCGTCCAGGTGCGGATGGAAAGTTCGGTGCGCTGCGAGATGTCTGCCATTGCCTGCCGCAACTCGTCGTAGTGCGACGAGTCGAGGTCGACCCGTGTAAGCATCGAGAAGACGCTCTCAGCATCGTGGTCGTACATCTGAATTTCGGCAATATTCGCTCCAAGGCCGGTAACGCAATGGACGATCGGATCGGCAAGTCCACGATTATCTCGACCAACGGCGGTAATGACGACTTGCATAAGACGAGGAGCCGAATTGAGCTCGAATGCAGGATTAAGGGCGCGGCAGCGGAGCTTGATTCTCGCCGCCCGACTTCAGAGTGTACCGCGCGGCGCTTAGTGCTGACATCGTCGCTCCCCGAGCGGATGTCGTGACGCGGCCGGCGGAATTGATATAACCGACACTTCCGGGCGGTTCCTGAGCCGGTTCGGTTTGCTCCTTACGCGAGGCAACCTAAGTTTAAGCGGTGCATGCAAACTCGGGAAATTAGGCTCACAACCCATGACCGATCACAAGCCAAATGGAACTGCAAATCTCGAGGCGGCTCGTGGCGACGAGCAAACCCGCCTCGACGCCCTGATGAATCGGATCCACCAGTTGACGGTGGCGCAATCGCAGCCTGTAAAGCATCCGACGTCCGCGAGAAACGCTGAGGCGCCGTCCCGAGACACCATTAACTCACGCGCACAGGCTAGACAGCCGGTTGGAGAGCAGTCCAGCGAATGGATGCCGATAGAGCCTGACATGCTCGCAGCAGCAGGCCTGACCGATGGCGAGGTCGAAGCGCTGGTTCTCAAAACGCTTAACGCCCGCGCGGAAGCAACGGGACGTTATCTTTCCGACCATCTCAAGTTGCCATTTCGGATCATTGATCCGCTCATGCACTCGCTCAAGCACGATCGGCTCATCGCCCACAAGGGCGCGGCAGCGATGAACGATTACGTTTACCAGCTCACGGAGCTTGGACGCGAGCGGGCCAAGAAATTCGCGGAACACTGCACGTACTTCGGCTCGGCGCCGGTGCCGCTCGCAGCCTACATCGAGAGCGTCCGATGCCAGACACTCGCCGATCAGCACCCGACAGAAGAAGATTTGCACCGCGCCTTCGAGGATTTGCTGATCGACCAAAAGATGCTGCTGCGGCTAGGGCCGGCAATCAACTCTGGTCGCGGCATGTTTTTGTTCGGCCCGCCAGGAAACGGCAAAACGAGCATCGCCGAGCGTATCACGAAGGCATTCGGACAAACAATTTGGATTCCGCGGTCCATAGGCATCGACGGCGAAGTCATGCGCTTATTTGACCCTGGCATGCACGAGGAAATGCCGCTCCCGGCGAACGAAGGGTTGCTCGACAACCGTAAGATCGACAACCGCTGGATCCGTATCCGCCGACCCACCATCGTCGTGGGCGGCGAGCTCACGATGGAACAGTTAGAGATCACACTTAATACGGCCACCAACGTGAGCGAAGCGCCCGTGCAGATGAAAAGCAATTGCGGCACGCTCGTGATCGACGACTTCGGCCGGCAGCGGATGACGACCGACCAGCTCCTCAACCGCTGGATCGTGCCGCTTGAAAAACGGTATGACTTTTTGAACCTCGCAAGCGGCAAAAAAATCCAGGTGCCGTTCGACCAGTTGATCGTTTTTTCCACGAATTTGGAGCCGAAGGACTTGGTCGACGACGCGTTCCTGCGGCGTATTCCGTACAAGATCGAGGTGGTTGACCCCGAGGAACAGGCATTCCGTCAACTCATGAAAATCATGGCCTCGGCGCTCAAGGTCGAATACGACGAGGCAGCCGTCGATTACCTCATGGAGAAGCACTACCGCAGCGTGAACCGTTCGTTGCGCTGTTGCCAGCCACGCGATCTGATCCTGCAAATTTTGAATTTCTGCCGGTATACCAACAGACCGGCGAAGCTAACGCCGGAGAATTTCGACTTTGCGGTCGAAAACTATTTTGCCGTGATGTAGCTGTAGCTGGCCTCTGTGAGGCCGGCGTTCGAGCGGCCGGGGTCACAGACCCCGGCTACAGCCGGAGCGCTCCATCCCAAAATCCAGCGGCAACTGCGGGTCGTGTTTGCTGTGCGGAGCAAGCTCTTCGAACATCAAGCTCGGCTGAATATCGCGATTGTGCTGGTACTTGCTCGCGTACTCTTCGATCGGACCGCAGATTTCGTGGTAGAAGATCTGGCAAATGGGAATGCCGGGATAAATCCGCACCGGATGAACCGCGAACATCTCGAGCGTCCAATAGCCGCTGAAACCCACGTCACCGAAGCCGGCAGTGACGTGGACAAACAGGCCCAGCCGGCCAACTGAGGACCGCCCTTCGATCTGCGGAACCAGGTTGTGCGTCGCGGTCCGCTCGGCCGTACGAGCGAGGTAAAGCTGGTTGGGGCTGAGCACCAAGCCGTCCGTGGGAATTTCGATTCGCCGCACGCGATTGGCTTTCGCCATATCGAGCATCAGTTCTTCGTACACCATCAACTCGTCGTGGAGCGTGAGGTTGTAGCTATTCGGGTTGAGCTGCGACTCATCGAACGGTTCAATGACGATATCGCTGCCGAGTCGGTCGCGAATGGCTTGGCCGGAAAGAATCATAGGACAATGTCATAGTCGAAGTCGCAAGACTTCAGGTGATCAACGGGTTCACTTGGAATTCTTGCGAATTCCATTACGCTTTCGTGTCAACGCCCACTTTTGGGCAAAACGAATTCATCGAGCATTGCGGGCAGTTCGGTTTGCGGGCCGTGCATATTTGCCGGCCGTGGTGAATCATGCGGTGAGCGAAGTCGACCCATTCTCTTTGGGGGACGAGCTGCATCAAATCGTGTTCGATTTTGGTGGCGTCCTTGTGGTCGGTCAGTCCAAGTCGTTTGCTAAGTCGCGTTACGTGCGTATCGACCACCACGCCCGTCGCCATGCCATACGCCGTACCAAGTACGACGTTTGCGGTTTTGCGGCCGACGCCCGGCAGGGCGATCATCGCCTCAATGTCCCGCGGCACTTCGCCGTGGTGACGCTCGACCAGAGCCTGACTCGCGGCTTTGATGTTTTTCGCTTTGTTGCGAAAAAAACCCGTGCTCTGAATCACTTTTTCCAACTGCTTGATCGACGCGGTAGCCATCGCTTCGGCCTCCGGCCACCGTCGAAAAAGTTCCGGCGTCACCATGTTGACGCGTGCGTCGGTACATTGCGCCGAAAGAATGGTGGCCACCAGCAGTTCGAAAGGGGTTTCGTTTTCCAGCGCGCAGGTGGCCCCTGGATAGTCGGCCTTCAAATGCGCCACAACGCGAGTCGCTTGAGACTTCCGTTTCGCGCTGACGGGGGCACGTGCCTTCTTTTGGGGCTGGCCGTTCGATTCTTGTGCCGCGGCTTTGCCGGCGCGCTTCGTCCCGCGTTTTTTTGCCGGCGATATCCGTTTCGCGGTGGCCATCGTCGAAAGCTCACTCTCGGCATCGGAAGCGCCGAGCTTAAATCTCCGAGCCACTAGACAAGAATCGACCGCTCGATCCGTTCCTACGATCGTCCATGCACCCTTACCTTGGCCAATTGTGGACGCCGAATGCTGGCTGTCAAGCGATAGAGCCGCCGCACGTGAATTAGCCGTAAAACCGCACGAATCTTGACCTTAGCAGCGACCAGACCTAGACTTATTCAGTTGCCTGCGCGTTTCGTTGCGGGGCTGCGCATCAACTTTCTCTAACACGAGGGGATTGCCGATGAACCCGGCCGACTACCAGGCGAACACTCCATACGCACGTTTTGGCACGGTTGCGATCGATGCAACGCCGGAAGCTCGCACTGCATTCATACGGCGAACTTACGTGCATTTGATGGCCGCGATCTACGGCTTGGTGGCGCTTGAGTTCTTGTATTTTCAAGCGTTCCCGCTCGACAACTGGGTACCATCGCTGTTTTCCCAACGCTGGGGTTGGATGGCTCTCTTTGGTAGCTACATGGTGGTAAGCTGGATCGCTGACAATTGGGCTCGCACCGGAGCGTCCATCGGAAAGCAGTATGTAGGGCTCGTAACGTATGTAGTTGCATTTTCCATCATATTGTGCCCGCTGCTTTGGATCGCCAACCATTTCGTCACGCCCATCGGCGGATACACGTTGAGTCCAATCATCGTCGCAGCATTTGCCACGCTAGCGGTGTTCGGAGTGCTAACGGCCGCCGTATTTCTCACTGGAAAGGATTTTTCATTCCTCGGGCCGATTTTGGGCATTTCCGGCTTGGTATTGATGGGAGTTATTGCGCTCGGCCTGTTCGGTTGGCTGAATTTAGGGACCGGTTTCTCCATGATCCTAGTGGTGTTCGCCGCAGGAGCGATCCTCTACGACACCTCAAATGTTTTGCATCACTACCGTACCGAGCAGCATGTCGCCGCTGCGCTGGCCCTGTTTGCTTCGGTTGGGTTGTTATTCTGGTACATCCTTCAGATCGTGATATCAATGTCCAGCCGTCGCTAAATTGGCCATCACGATTCAGGCCGGCTTTTGCTCGTGCGAATTGATTTTTCATGGGTAACACCGCGGATGAGTACGATCCGCTTTATTTACAAGGTATTGCGTATTTCAACGCCTGTGAGTTTTTCGAAGCTCACGAGGTGTGGGAAGAGTTGTGGAAGAATTACAGCGGCGAGTTGCGGCTGTTTTACAAGGGGTTAATTCAGGCGGCCGTGGCCTTGCATCATTTCGGCAACGGCAACATTCGGGGTGCCCGAAAGGTCTACGGCAGTAGCCGTGGTTATCTGGTCCAGTACCAACCGGTGTGTGTCGGGCTGGACGTGGGAAAGTTTTTGGCCGAGTTCGACGCGTGTTTCGCCAATGTGGCCGCCAGCGACGAGCAGTTCCCGCAGATCGAGCTAAATCCAGAGTTGATTCCAGAGATTTGGCTCGATCCGCCGGCTGAGCTGCCGCCGATTGAAATTGAGAGGTAATTCCGATGAAGCCGTGGGACGCAGCGGAGCTCAATTTCGATGTAAGTACGTTTTCCGGAACCGTGCGCCTTGTTCCCGCTGCCGAATGTGGTGTTGTATCCGCACGTGATGCAGCCATTGCACATTTTCGAAGGACGCTATCAAGAGATGCTGGAGGACGCGCTCGCCAGCGACCAATTGATCACGATGGCCGTCCTTGAGCCCGGGTGGGAAACCGATTACGAAAGCAGGCCGCCGATTTCGCCGCATGGCTGCTTGGGCAAGGTGGTGGCCCACCATCGGTTAGATGACAGCCACTACAACCTGCTGCTGCTCGGCGTCCAGCGGGTTCGAATTGTGAAGGAGCTCGATCCGTTGCGTTCGTTTCGGCAGGCCCGGGTCGAGCTCGTGGAAGACTCTTACGATTTCGAGTCGACCTGCGAGCGAAGGCGCGTGCAAGAAGAGCTAATGACGGTCTTCCGGAGTCATTTGCCGTGCGCCTGCGAGTTGCCGGAGCAGCTCGAAAACATGCTTTCGAGCCAATTGCCCCTAGGATTGCTGACCGATTTGGCCGCATATGCCTTGCCGTTGGCCGCCGAAGTGAAACTGCAGCTGCTCGCGGAGTGTCGCGTGCGACGGCGGGCGGAGATCTTGCTGGGCGAAGTAAAAAGCTTAGCAGCCGCACCGACGAAAAAGTCGCTCGTCTTCCCGCCAAGCTTCAGCGACAACTGAATCGATCTTTTGCACGTTGCCGCGGAAATTTGCCTCGTGGCGGCAGCTTTGGGAGAGGCCCAATGAACGAGATAACTGGATTGCTGGTTGACCCTGCTTGAGGTCGATTCGTAAGATCGAAGAGAGCACCATTTATCCCACAGCGGCGATTTGTCACCATGGCTACAACTTCACCGAACATCGCCGAGCGTTCCCGCGACTTGGGTAGTGTTTCCGGCGAACTATCCGAGTGCAACGGCGCCCCTAAGTCTCCACAGGTCGACCTGCCGCGAATCGAGCGGGCGGTGCGCGAAATACTGGCGGCAGTGGGAGAAGACCCAGGCCGCGAAGGCCTCCGCGAAACGCCTGCCCGCGTCGCGCGCATGTATGCCGAGTTGTTTTCCGGCCTGCACGATGATCCGCGTCTCCACCTGCGCAAGTTCTTCACCGAGAAGTACGACGAGATGGTCTTGGTGCGCGACATCAGTTTCAACAGCATGTGCGAGCACCATCTGCTGCCTTTCACTGGGGTCGCTCACATTGGCTATATCCCGAACGGTAAGGTCGTAGGGCTGAGCAAGCTGGCGCGGGTCGTCGAAAGCGTCTCGCATCGACCGCAGGTGCAAGAAAGAATGACCGAGGACATCGCTAATCTGCTGATAGACGAGCTAGATGTCAAAGGCGTTGCCGTGGTTATCGAGGCCACCCACTCTTGCATGACTGTCCGCGGCGTCCGCAAACCGGGCAGCGTTTGTGTGACCTCCGCGATGAAGGGCATTTTCCGCTCCAATCTTTCGAGTCGCTCGGAAGTGATGACGCTAATATACGGCTATGGCGATCGGCGCTGAGCACTCATGGAGATCCTCTCGCAGTTTCTCTTGCGCCTCGCTTTCGGCCTGGCGGTCGGCATGGCGATTACCTCGCCCCAGAAGGTGTTCAGCGGCTTCTATCGCAATCATCTGTACGTGACATTGGGGCTGACGACGCTGGCCGCGTTGGTGCTTAGCCAATCAATGCCGTTAGCGGCAGCGTTCGCCGGGGCGGGGGCGGTGTTGAGCTTCGTCGGAGCGGCAGTCTGGTTGTACCAGGTAAAACGGGTCGGCATGGCCCTGATCGTATCCGTAGCCTGTTGTTCTCTGTTGGCAGCCTGGTGCGGACTTCCGGTGCGGGATGTCTGGAATTCGGCCGCCCTCGTCACGTCTGGGCTCGTGCTCGGCGTCACATTCGCGGCGATGCTCCTCGGCCATTGGTACCTCAATGCCCCCGGCATGGAACTCGCGCCCTTGCGGCGACTCCTAGTTGTGGCCGCGATTGTGATCTTCGCGCAAATGCTCGTCGTCGGCGCTGGCCTCGCTGCCGCGGTGTCGTATCGGTCCAGCGTGGCGGTCGATTGGCTCCTGTTCGTCGCCCTTCGCTGGTCCTTCGGTTTGTTCGGCGTTTTAGGCTTACTCTGGATGGCCTGGCAGACGCTCAAAATCCCCAACACGCAGAGCGCGACAGGCATTCTTTACGTCGCGGTCATCGGCGTGTTCATCGGCGAATTGACAGGGCTGCTACTGTCAGCCGAGTCCGCGTATCCCCTATAATGAAGATGGTTTAGAACCATCGTTCTCTCACTGAACCTCTTGCGGTTTAGCTTCAATTGATGAACATCACCTACAACTGTCCTGCCTGTCATAAGCCAGCCCGCGAACAGGTTTCGGCGACGTCGAAGGCGCTCGAGTGTCCACAGTGTCACCAACAGATATCCATACCAGCGAATGCAATTGCCGGTAAGCGGATCAACCAGTGCCTCGTGTGTCCGAGCACTGACCTGTACGCCCGGAAGGATTTCCCACAGCGGCTCGGCGTGGGGCTTGTCGTCGTGGCCGTCGTCGGCAGTTGTATCGCTTGGGCCAACTACGAGGTGATCTGGGCGTTCGCAATCCTTTTCGGCACCGCACTGATTGACCTCGTCTTATACATCGCCATGGGCGAATCGCTGACCTGCTACCGCTGCGGTGCCCAATACCGCGGCTTTGAAGAGATCGAACTCCACGGCGGGTTCGATTTGGAAACGCATGAACGATATCGCCAACTGGCCGCTCGCATGAGAACGACGCCAGCAATTTCCAAATCAGCCGCTGCCGATTAGCGATTGCCTGGAAGAATTTCGACAGGATTAACAGGATCGACAAGAGGAAGATAGTATCGTCGGAATGAGAATCTCGGTAAACATCTTTCAATCCTGGTGATCCTGCAAATCCTATCGAAAACCTTCACCGGTGTGTCGCGTAAACGACTAATTCAACTCTTCTATAATGGATCCAGAACAGCAGCGAATCGAGGAAGATCTTCGCGGTCTGCTACAAGGCGACGTCCGCTGCGATGACGTTTTCACACAACTCTACGCCAGCGACGGCAGCATCTATGAATTGCGACCGGCTGGCGTCGTGCGCCCGCGGACGTTGTCTGATGTCGTGGCCACAGTGCGCTACGCCGCGGAAAACAACCTCGCTATTCATGCGAGGGGCGCTGGGTCGGGTCTCGCTGGCGAGTCGCTCGGCCGCGGCCTTGTTATGGATTTCTCGCGATACTTTCGCCGCATCGTCGCTGATGACGGCGACCGTATCCGGGTGCAGCCCGGCGTCGTGCACGATTCGCTGAACCGATACCTCGGGAGCAGCGGGCGGATATTCGGTCCCGATCCCGCTATGCGCAGCGTCACCACGATCGGCAGCGTGGTGTCGATCGACTCGGGTGGCAGCCATTGGCCGAGGTACGGTTCCGCCCGACAGCATGTCGAGGCGCTACAGATCGTAATGGCCGATGGAACGCCGCTGCGAGTCGGCCGACATGCGATTGAGCCTCCGCACAATGGCCAAAGTCATAGCGCGACGAACGGCGATGATCGCCTCCGCGCTCTCGTGCGGTCGGTGTCCGGATTAGTCGAACGTCATGAACGCACTATCCAAAACCGTCGTCCTCAAAGCGCGGTCAACCGTTGCGGGTATCGCCTCGACGATGTACTCGATGGCGGCCATCTCGACCTCGCTAAATTGCTTGTCGGCAGCGAGGGCACGCTAGCCTTAATTTCCGAAGCCACGCTTAGGGTCGAGCCACTGCCCGCTCATCGCGGTTGCGCCCTTCTGCTATTCGAAAGCCTCGACAAGGCATCCCATGCGGCACTGGAGATCTCTGGCTGGGGGCCTGCAGCTTGCGATTTGATGGATCGTCGACACCTTAGCTTGGCACGAGAAACTGACATACGCTATGAATTGTTGATTCCCGGCGAGACCGAAGCGATGCTTCTCGTCGAATATCATGCCGATAATCGCGACGATCTTCGGGCGAAGCTCGATGACCTCGTCGAGCAAATTCAATGTGTGCAAGGTTTGGCGGCCGCGTCGTACATTGCGGAGGACGAGGCGGACTTTCAATTGTACTGGGGACTCGCCCAGCGCTTCGTGCCGACACTCTATCGCACGACAGGCTTATCGCGACCCACGCCTTGCATTGAAGACATTGCAGTCCCGGTCGAAGGCCTGCCTATTTTTCTGCGCCACGTGCAGGATACGCTCAAACGGCTGCAAGTGACGGCCTCCGTGTTCGGTCACGCAGCGCAGGGTCAATTGCATATTCGCCCCTTCCTCGATCTGGCCGATCCTCACGACGTGCGGACAATGGAAGAGCTTGCCGCCGAGCTCTACGAGCAGGTCTGGCTGCTGCATGGCACGATTAGTGGCGAACACGGCGACGGCCTGAGCCGCACCCCGTTTCTAGCGAAGCAGTATGGGCCGCTCGTCAATGTGTTCCGCGAGCTCAAACGAATCTTCGATCCGCACAACCTGTTGAATCCCGGAAAAATCGTTCCGCTGGTGCCCACACGCATCACTCAGAACATGCGGCCCACAGCGGCCGTTCAAACGCGCGCCGAGTTGAACGACGATGGTGGAACACCGGCTGCAAACGGTCAACCGCGACGGATCGTGGAATTGCAGTTGGCATGGAATGAAGACGAGATGGCCGCCACCGCCAAGGCCTGCAACGGGTGCGGGGAGTGCCGCTCGACATCCCCCGATGTGCGCATGTGCCCGATCTTTCGCCTAAGCCCACGGGAAGAGGCGTCGCCGCGCGCGAAAGCCAACCTGGTTCGCGGTTTGCTCTCCGGTCAGTTGCCCGAGGATACGGTCTTTCAAGCTATATGCAAGGACGTCGCGGATCTATGCGTGCACTGCCACATGTGCCGGTTGGAGTGCCCGGCGAGCGTCGATATTCCAAAGCTGATGCTCGAAGCGAAGGCCGATTATGTGAGCACGAATGGCTTGTCGCTGCACGACTGGTGCCTCACGCGAATCGACAAACTGGCCGCGTTTGCGGGCCGCTTGCCGGGCATCGCCAATTGGGCCATTGCCAACCCGCAGGCGCGATGGTTGCTCGAAAAGGTAACCGGCATCGCGCAGGGTCGGAAATTGCCGAGGCTCTCGCGCCGTAGTTTTCTGCAGCAGTCGGCGTTGCGGCGGATGAATCATCCGCCTCGTACTGCCGGCGAAAAAATCGTGTACTTCGTCGATACCTACGCAAACCACTTCGACACCCAACTCGGCGAAGCTTTCGTTGCCGTGATGCGGCACAACGGCGTCGCCGTCTTCGTCCGCAACGATCAATTGCATGCCGGCATGCCGATGATTGCGTCCGGGGCGCTGGCGCCTGCTCGCGCGGTGGCCGCGCATAATGTGGCGATTCTCGCCGAGTCGGTTCGACAGGGCTATGCAATTGTCGCCACAGAGCCGTCGGCCGTTTTGGCTCTCACGCATGAATATCCGATGATTCTCGACAACGACGAGGATGCGATTGTCGTCTCACAGCACACGCAGGAGGCCTGCCATTATTTGTGGCAGCTCCACCAGCGCGGCCGGCTCAAGTTAAACTTCCAGCCACAGCGAATTTCCGTCGGCTACCACGTGCCGTGTCATCTGCGCGCCCTCGGCATTGGTGCCCCCGCGGAAAACCTAATGCGACTCATTCCCGGCTTACGCGTGAACCGACTCGAAAAAGGTTGCAGCGGCATCGCCGGCATGTGGGGAATCAGCCGCGACAATTACCGTGCCAGTCTGCGGGCAGGTCTGGAGCTGATGTCCACGGTCCGCGACGGCAAATTCCAGATCGGTACCACCGAATGCAGCACGTGCAAAATGCAAATGGAGCAGGGCACGACCCGGCCAACTGTGCATCCCATCAAGTTGCTCGCGCTGGCGTATGGATTGATGCCGGAAATCGCCGCGCTTGTTCGCAGCAGCGGCTCTCGTTTGGTGATTACATGAAAGTTCGCATCCGATTATTCGCCGCGGCTAAGGAACTGGCCGAAACCGATGAGCTATTGCTCGATGTCGCGCCCGGCTCAAATATAGGTGCACTACGTGCCGCAATCATTGAAGCGAAGCCATCGCTTGCGAGACTTGTGCCCCACTCGCTGTGGGCGATTGGCGCCGAGTACGTCGACGACAAAGCAACGTTGAATGAGAATTCCGATGTTGCACTAATTCCTCCTGTAAGTGGCGGCTGAATTTCGCGGCGTCGCTCGCAACACCGGACTTACATTTGTCGAAATGTTTCACTTGACCGACCAGCCTATCGATGTCGCCGCCCTCGTTGATCGCGCCCGCCATGCCAAAGCGGGTGCAATCGTCTTGTTCTTAGGCACAACGCGGGAACTCACTGATAGCCGGCAAACCGTGGCATTAAGCTACGAGGCCTATCAAAAAATGGCGGAACGGCGCCTTGCGGAATTGGAAAGCGAAGCCCGCCGCCGCTGGCCCGTGATAGAATGCATCATCGTCCATCGCCTGGGCGTAGTGCCCCCGACCGAGTCGAGCGTGGCGATCGTTGTCAGCACGCCGCATCGTGCCGACGCCTTCGCCGCCGGCCAGTGGCTCATCGATTCGCTGAAAGCCGACGTGCCGATTTGGAAACACGAACAATGGTCCGACGGTACATCCGAGTGGGTACACCCCGGCATCCAATAACATAAAGCCGCGACCGCTGGTCGCGCATCCCCGCGCATGCCCGACATCACCAACACCGCCCCCCTCTTCGACCGCCTCGGCCGCGTACACACGAGCTTGCGGATCAGCGTCACGGATCGCTGCAATATCCGCTGCTTCTACTGCATGCCGAATGAGAACGTGCGATTCCGCCCTCGCGAAGAAATCCTCACGTTCGAGGAGATCACCCGATTCGTCCGCGTCGTCTCGCAACTGGGCGTGCGGCGCCTGCGGCTCACCGGCGGCGAACCACTGGTGCGGGCAGAGTTGCCCCTGCTTGTGGAGATGCTCTCAAACCTTCCGAATATCGAGGATTTGGCCCTCACGACCAATGGAATCCTGCTGGCAGAACAGGCCGCTGATTTGCGACAAGCCGGGCTCCAGCGCCTCAATATCAGCCTCGATACGTTGAGCGAAGAAACCTTCCAGAAAATTTCCCGCCGCGAAGGGCTCAATCGCGTCTTGGCCGGCATTGCCGCCGCCCAAAAGGCCGGTTTCACACAAATACGCCTCAACGCGATCGCGATTCAAGGTCTCACCGAGAGTGAGATCGTGCCGCTCGCGCGCTTCGCTCGCGACCGCGGCCTCGAACTACGGTTCATCGAATACATGCCACTCGATGCCGAGCAGCACTGGCATTCGGCCGATGTGCTCGACGGCGCAACGATTCGCAACATCCTGGAGGCCGAATTCGGTCCTCTCGTCTCTGTCGCACGGCCCCACTCCAGCCAGCCGGCAAGCGACTTCAAATATGCCGATGGCGGCGGCCGCATCGGTCTCATCCAACCCGTGTCGCAACCGTTTTGCGAGGCCTGCGATCGGCTGCGCCTCACCGCCGAAGGCCAGGTCCGCAATTGCCTGTTTTCGACCGCAGAATGGGACGCCCGCGCAATCCTTGCGAGGTGGCGGCAGGGACGACGAATTAGCAGATCTCGTCCGCGACTGCGTCCGCGCCAAAGCCCCCGCCCACGGCATCGGCACCTCTGAGTTTGTCCGCCCCGACCGCGCCATGTACCAAATCGGCGGCTAAAAAGCCGCTAAAAAGCCGCGACCGGCGGTCGCGGATTGTGCGTCATCCCACTATAATTGTCGCGACTTCTCAAACGCATGCGCAGTTTCCGCGACCATCGGTCGCGGCTTTATGCCAAATCCGTCACCACCCCTGTTATGCCGCCCACCCTCGGCTACCACATCGTCGTTTCCGGTTTTGGCCTCTGGCTTCCCGGCGACGAACGCGGCCATTGGTCCGAGGCTTGGGACGAAGAGCTCGGCTTCATCGAGCCACACACGCTCCACGCGGGCGACCCAATCCGCAAGCGAATGGCCGAAGAACGACGGAAGCACCCGGCCGTCCTCCTCGATGCCGCCATGCAGTTGGTCGCGATCGAAACCGTTGGTCGCTGTCGCGCCGAATCCGATTGGCGCATCGCCGCCGCATCGATCGAACCGACCCACACGCACTTGTTGTTGACCTACTCCGACCGCGACATCGACCACACCGTCAAGTGGCTCAAAGATCAAACCACCAAGGCCATCCATCGCCAAACGCCGCACGCCGCCCCCCGCCCATACCCCTTCATCGACCTCATCGATCTATAAAGCCGCGACCGCCGGTCGCGGAATGTGCGCCGCCCGAATCAACGTGCCCTCTACTCCACCCGCGCCACCCCGTCCTTCGCCACGCTCGCCACGCGAAGGGAGGTCGGTCGCCACGCTATACGCGCCCCTCCCACACTGCTTGCCGCCCTCGCGTCCCGCCGGCTAAAATGACACCACCCGCACGGTGCAAATCACACCCGTCCGATTTGCGGTATCCGGTACGTTCACGACACTCATTCGATCTTCCTTATCTCAACATAAATCGTGTCCATGACGGACTTAGACTCACAAAGTGTGTCGAAGTTTCTATTATCCGACTCAAACAGGTTCATGGCTGATTCGATTTCTCTTCGTGATTTCATCGCCGGGTTGGGCGGCCTACCGCGTCAGGGAACTCTCTGGACCGATGGCATCACATTGATGCTCGATGGACGTGGACCGCAAAACGCTCATCTTGCATTCCCATTCCCCGTCGACCCAACAACCGGCCAACCAAACCATTATGATCGGGAGATTCCTCTATCCCTAGACGAGAGAGTGTACGGCGACCATTTGCTTTTAACATACTGGGGAAACGATCCGAGCCTAGTTCTGACCGAACATCACAGTCTGGAAGAAATGAAGTCCGAAATCCTTGGTCCCGCCGGTTCATTGAATATTTGGTGCAATGCACAATTCGCTTTCCATAGACTGAAACCGCTGCCATTTTCAATATGGTACACAGACTTATCCGGACAGGGTAAAACATTCAACATCGAAGAACCTGAACCAGTTCCAAATGATTGGGATATGACGACACCTCTGTATCGCGACGTTGAGTTTGAATGGCAGGCCGGTACCGTCGGCTAACAAGCTGCCGGGTGCCACTGCTGGCTTGCCCAGCAGTGCGTCCGTGACTCCCTGCTTGCTCTCTTCCAAATTGCTGATTTTCCGGTCGTCGAAGGGGTGGCTCATTTTCGACCCTTGCATTTTCCCGTCATTTCGTTATAGTGTACGCATGAATACTATACCTCCTACCCCGGCGTGCCCCTTCGTCACCCCCGACGACCAGCCCGCCCGCGCCGCCCGCATCCCCGGCGCCGTCCGCCTGGCTGATGTCGCGCCGACCGGCATCCGCTGGCTCTGGCCCGGCCGCATTCCGCTTGGCCGCATCACGCTGCTGGTGAGCGACCCCGGCCTCGGCAAAAGTCTCCTCACCCTCGACCTCGCCGCCCGCGTCTCCCCGGCGCCTCCTGGCCCCACGCAAATGACGAACCCCGAATGACGAATGACAAAACCGCGAATCGTTCCTCATTCGACATTCGTCAATCGTCATTATCCGCTCCCGCCTCCGTCCTCCTCCTCTCCGCCGAAGACGACCTCGCCGACACCATCCGACCGCGGCTCGAAGCACTCGACGCCGACTGCGAAAAAATCCTCGCCGTCAACACGTGGTGCAGTCTCTCCGAGACTGCCAATCCCACGTCTCGGAGAGACTCAGCCACATGCGTCGCCCGCCCCTTCGCGCTCCACCGCGACCTGCCGCGGCTCAAGAATCTGCTCGATGCCATTCCCGATTGCCGGTTGCTCATCATCGACCCGGTCAGCGCGTTCCTCGGCGGCACGAGCGAAAATGCCAACGCCGACGTCCAATCACTTCTCACCGCGCTCGCCGCCCTGCGCGACCGCGAGCTGGCCGCCGTCGTCGTCAGCCACTTACGCAAAAAGGAGGGCACCGCCATCTATCGCACGATGGGCAGCCTCGCCTTCGTTGCTTCCGCCCGCGCCGCCTGGCTCATCTGCAAAGACCCGGCCGACGCCAACAAGCGATTCTTCCTTCCAATCAAGAACAACCTCTCGCCCGATGTCGCTGGCCTCACGTACACAATCGAGTCCAGCGGCGAGTGCCGCACGCCCGTGATCCGTTGGTCGCCCGAGCCAGTCGAAGTCACGGCCGACATATTGCTTCCCACCGCCGTTCGCTCCCGCGGCCGGCCCGATCATGACCGCCAGTACGCCATGAAGTGGCTAAAAGAAACGTTGGCCGAAAAGCCGCTTTCCGTCTGGAAAGTCAGACAAAACGCCGATGCCTTCGGCATTCATCATGCCACGCTCCGGCGCGCGTTCCGCGATCTGGACGGCGAGGCAGTCCGACTTGGCTGGCCAACCAAATCGTGGTATTGGAGACTCCCCGAAACACCTGCGCAAAAATACGAGGGGGAATTATGCGACACTTCATGAACTCGACGACATATTGGCCGAAATCACCGAACCATTTATCCAAAACCGCTCGCCATCAGCCCCCAGCCCATCGCCCACCCCGACACCGGACACCGGACATCCGACACCTAACACATAGCCCCGTGCCTCACCCACCCCGATTGCCGTATAATGCAGGCCGTATGTCATCTCCAGCTCGCATCTACCTCGACAACGCCGCCACCACGTGGCCCAAACCAGACGCCGTTTACGACGCCGTGGACCGCTATCAGCGCGAGATCGGCGCCCCCAATGGCCGCAGCGGTTACCGCGAAGCGCTCGAAGCCAACCGCATCGTCCAGCAGGCTCGCCGAGGCGTCGCCGAATTGATCGGGGCGGAGGATCCGCTGCAAGTTGTGTTCGGCTACAGCGGCACGGACATGCTGAACATGGCGATTCGCGGCGTGGTGCAGCCGGGCTGACCATGTCGTCACTACTGTGTGCGATCACAATTCTGTGCTCCGACCACTCCGGGCGCTGCGCGATGCGCCAACGTCGACGTGACGTACGTCCCCTGCGACGGCCAAGGCTTTGTCTCGCCCGATGAGGTTCGCGAGGCTCTACGTCCCAACACGCGACTCGTAGCGGTCATCCACGCCTCGAACGTGACAGGAGCCATCCAGCCGGTCGAGGAGATCGGCCGCATCGTGCGCGAATCGGATGCCTATTACTTGGTCGATGTCGCACAATCACTGGGGCACGTGCCGCTCGACGTGCGGGCGATCGACGCCGATCTGTTGGCGGCACCGGGCCACAAGGGACTTTTGGGGCCACTTGGTACAGGTGTCCTTTACATCCGCCCGGGCGTCGAGCGCGAGCTGTCGCCGCTTCGCTGCGGAGGCACCGGCACGCAAAGCGACGAAGATCGCCAACCTGATGAGCTTCCCGATAAGTACGAGCCCGGCAATCACAACCTCGTCGGACTCGCAGGGCTAGTCGCCGCCGTGAACTTCCTAAACGAAGAAACAGTCGATGCGATTTATGCGCATCATACACAGCTCACTGCGCGACTCATCGACGCGCTAAACGACATCCACGGCGTCACCATCCACGGCCCGCAATCGCAAGTTGATCGGACAAGTGTTGTCAGCATCACGGTCGAGGGCTATGACCCGCAGGAACTGGCCGCCATCCTGGAAGCGACCCACCGGATTCAATCCCGCGCCGGTTTGCACTGTGCCCCGCGAATGCACGAAGCCCTCGGCACCACGAGTGGCGGTGGAACCGTCCGCTTTAGCCCAGGCTATTCGACGGCGTTAGAAGAAATCGACACAGTCGTTTCGGCGCTGCAAGAAGTTGCGGCAATCGCGATCAAGTAGCATTGGATGCGTAGCGGCGACGCGATAGGCACAAAGAAGATTTTCTTAGACAGGATCGATAGGATCCAAAACGAAAACAGAGCCTTACGGCGAATCGGCATTATACTGTAGATCCTGTCAATCCTGTCTAATTTTATTTCCGTGTGAATTGCATGACCCAGAACCTACCCTGGTACAAGGACGGCCTCCGCTTCAAATGCACCGGCTGCGGCGATTGCTGCACCGGCGCTCCTGGGTTTGTGTGGGTCAACAAGGACGACATTGCTGCGCTCGCCGCGGAAGTTGGCCTGGACGAAGCGACGTTCGAATCTCGTTACGTTCGCCAAATCGGCGTCCGCAAGAGTCTCAAGGAGCTCGACAACTTCGATTGCGTGTTCTTCGACGGCGAAACCCGAAAGTGCAAGGTCTACAAGGCACGTCCGCGGCAGTGCCGCACGTGGCCATTCTGGGAGTCGAACATCCGCACGCCCGAAGCTTGGGCCGAGACCTGCCAAGCGTGTCCTGGCAGCGGGACGGGCCGCCTCTATCAACTGGGCGAAATTGAGGCCCAGAAGGCCGTAATCCGCATCTGAGGGAGTTACGCTCGCATATGCTCGCCCGACAAGCCGTATCTCCGCCTTCGAACTTGTGCGAGAGCTGCGAGAGCTGCGGTCGAGGCAAACTTTGCGGGTTCGTTCAAGTTTGCGGATTGTGTGGACGATGTAACTCGCGAGGACAGGGGCTCTCGTAGCCCAAGCCGAAATAATTGTCGTAAGTCCTTTGGTGGGAGCAAATTATGCGAGAAATCGCAATTTGAGCCCGCCAATAGACCGCTTCGGCGGCTGCTAAGTTCTTTGACAATCAGCATTTATCGATCGACCTCCGCATGTGAGGTTCCCCCTGCGTCATTTTCGCCGCAGCTTGGGACACCAGCAGCGGACCATACGCTCTATATTGACACTAATGCTTGGCACAACTACACTTGGGGCATGAGACGCAGCGCCAATTGGGCTTCGTTTTCTCGCCATGGCCGCCTCCCGGAGGGGATCCAACGTGACCAAGAAAGAGATTGTCAAAACCATCTCCGAAGAGATCGGTTTGACTCAACTGAAGACCAAGGAAATCGTCCAGAAGACGTTCGACGCGATCGTGGAGACCTTGGTCGAAGACCACCGCATTGAACTGCGAAATTTCGGCGTTTTCGAGGTCAAACGACGGGCTGCCCGCAAGGCGCGGAACCCGCGCACTGGCGACAAAGTGTTTGTACCAGAGAAGTTCGTCGTTACGTTCAAACCCGGCAAGGAGATGGAGGAGCGGGTTCGCGAAATGGAACGCCGAGCGGCTGCTGAGGCCGGCTATGCACAACCGAACGGCTCCCCAGATAGCGAAACCCCTTCGCAGCCAACGATTTAGCTGCGATAGGGCATGCTCAGCAGGGCATTGCCAGCAAGTTATCGAGCGAACGCGAATAAATCACCGGTGCAGGCAGCTAGTCTCCGTCACTGGTGTTGAGACCCGAAAGTTGACCTCGGCGCTGTCACCACGAATCGCTATCCTTCGGCCGCTTTTCACCGCACACTTTTCACTGTCGCAGCCAACTCCCGCGATCCAGAGCTGCGGCGCGCATCAGCGCTAGAACTTTTCGATATGTCGTGCCGATGGGCACGGTGACTTAGGCAGGATCGTCGAAGGAAGAAACTTCTTCGTCGCCGATCGAATAAGGAATCACCGATGGCGTACGCGCCGGTTTAGCTGAGGATCCGATCGCAGTTTAGGCTGTCGTCGCTGTTCGATGAAACGCGAGACGCTCACAATGTAGCTCGTGACTGCGGGGCAGGGGATGATGCTCAGGGAGGAGTACTTCGAATGCGTAAGGTCTTAATGGCTTTGGTGGCCGTAGCGTGGCTGTCGACTGGTGCGGGCTGCCTCATTCCGCTCTACTCGGCCGACCCGGCCCGGCGTGCGCAAGAGCTGATCTTCACGTCGGAGGACCTGCGTGCCTTTTTGGATGAATGGGAACGCATTTGGTTTCTCGACCAACCCAGCCACATGAAACCCATACGCACGCACGGTGGTATCATCTAGCGCAAGCTTGAAAGGCCACCGCCAAGATTACGGGTGCACCGCGAAGCCAACCTTCGCTTCTCGCAGCTCCCCAGCGTACTTGGCGGTTTTTTTTCGCGCTTGCCACGCCTAGCAATGGCTATGTTAGTTCGCGGGGATTGCAAGCGTTGAACGATGTCGGGAGAATTTGCAGTCGACGATGTTGCTCCTCGCTATCTGAACGTCAAGGCAAATAATGTCGCACGCGCCGACCGATGTCGATTTGTCGGTCCAACTCGGCCGGTTGCGTTTGCCGAATCCGATTCTGGTCGCTTCCGGCACGTTCGGCTATGCCCGCGAAATGGAGGGGCTAGTCGATGTCCGCCGCCTGGGCGGCATTCTGCCCAAGACGATCACGCAGGAGCCGCGCACGGCAACTCACCCTGGCGCACGATCGAGACGGCCGCCGGCATGCTCAATTCGATCGGGCTCGATAACGACGGCATCGAGGCGTTCGTCGCGCACCATCTGCCGTACCTGGCCGGCCTGGGCGTGCCGATCATCGTCAGCATCGCCGGCCGCACGCACGACGAATTCGTTGGCATGACGGGCCGGCTCGGCGGGCTGGCCGGCGTCGCGGCGATGGAACTCAACATTTCGTGTCCGAACGTATCCGGCGGGGTCGATTTCGGCACCGATGCCGGCGATCGTGCGAGCGACTGGTGGCCGAATGCCGCGCTGCGACCGAGCCACGCCGATCATCGCCAAGCTCACGCCCAACGTGACGAGCATTCCCGCCATGGCCAAAGGCGGCCGAAGCTGGCGGGGCCGACGCCATTTCGCTGATCAACACCTGCCTCGGGATGGCGATCGATTGGCGACGGCGGCGGCCAATGCTCGGCAACGTGCTGGGCGGCCTCAGCGGCCCGGCCATCAAGCCAATCGCCCTGCGGGCCGTTTACCAGGCGGCCCAGGCGGTCAAAACGCCAATCATCGGCATCGGCGGCATCGCCACGATCGACGACGTGATGGAATTCTTCGTCGCCGGGGCAACGGCGGTTCAACTCGGCACCGTGAACTTTTACAATCCAAGGGCGTCCATGGAAGTGCTCGATGCGCTGCCCGGGGCATTGGCGAGAGCCGGCGTTTCGCACATCGCAGACATCGTGGGCACGTTGCAAACAAAACCAGGAGATAGGGAGACTGGGAAGCAAGGAGAAATCAAGGCATAACCAGCGCATCCGCTTCTGGCTCTTGACTCTCGACCCTTGACTCTCGACCGTTATGCGCGTACTCAGCGGCATCCAACCGACCGGCCCGATCCACTGGGGCAATTATTTCGGCGCGATCCGCCAGTACATCGCTCTGCAGGATAACGAACAGGCGTTTTATTTCATCGCCAACTTGCACGCGCTGACGACGGTCCGCGATCCGCAAAAGCTGCGGCAGTGGACGCTCGACATCGCGATCGACTTGCTGGCCCTGGGCCTCGATCCCGAACAAGGCCACGCTGTTCGTGCAGTCGGACGTGCCGGAGGTGAGCGAGCTCTGCTGGCTGTTGATGACCGGCACGCCGATGGGCCTGCTGGAACGGTGCCACGCCTACAAGGACAAGAAGGCCAAGGGGCTGACGGCCGACGCCGGGCTGTTCACCTATCCCGGTGCTGCAAGCGGCCGACATCCTGGCCTACGACAGCGACATCGTGCCCGTCGGCGAGGACCAAGTGCAGCACATCGAGGTCTGCCGCGATCTGGCGGGCAGCTTCAACCACCACTTCGGCGACGTGTTCGTGATGCCCAAGGCCTACGTGCTCGACCACTCGGCCCGCGTGCCCGGCACCGACGGCGAAAAGATGTCGAAGAGCTACAACAACACGCTGGCCGTGTTCGAGGACGCCAAGGCCCAGCGGAAGCAGATCATGCGGATCGTGACCGACTCGCGGCCGATGGACCAGCCCAAGGAGCCGGCCGGCGACGTGCTCTACGATTTGTTCTCGCTCGTGGCCTCGGAAAGCGACAGCGAAACGATGGCCGCCCTCTACCGCCGCGGCGGCTTCGGCTACGGCGAAATCAAAAAAGCACTCGCCGACGCGGCCGAGAAGTACTGGGCCGAACCCGCGCCCGCCGCGCCGAACTGGCGGCTCACCCCGAACGCATCCGCGAAATCCTCGACGCCGGCGCAGCAACAGGCGCAAGAAAGCAGCTGAAGTACTGCACCGCGCTCAAGAAGCGTGTGGCATTTTCCAGTAGAATGTAGGAAGCACATTTCGTGCGGAAAATGTCGATGGCGGGCGCATACGGAGTATGTCTGCTATAATCTACGAGAACGAATCAGGAGAACTGCAGTATGGCTTTTGTCGCTCAAGCCGCGGCACCGCCCCTTCGTGAGGATGCCGCCGGTGCTCTGCGCGTCGGGGAGACGCGCGTTCTGCTGGAGTTGGTCATACGAGCGTTTCAAGATGGAGCGACCCCGGAGACGATCGTGCAGCGCTATTCCACGCTGGCGCTTGCGGACGTATACGCCGTCATTGCCTACTACTTAAGTCATCGCAGCGAGATCGAGGAGTATCTGGCTCGCAGAGAGCAGAAGGCCGACGAGATTCGACGACGCATTGAAAGCCAGCAAGGCGACATCAGCGAAATCCGCCGCGCCTGCTGACCAAGCGACGGCCATGAGGATGAGTCATGTTGCGGCTGCTTGCGGACGAGAACTTCAATGGCGACATCGTGCGCAGGCCTGCTATTGCGCGAGCCAAACCTCGAGCTCGTTCGCGTGCAAGACGTTGGTCTTGCCGGCGCGGAGGACCCTGAAATCCTGGCTTGGGCCGCTGAGAATAAACGCATCGTTATGACGCATGATCGCGCTAGCCTGCCCGATTATGCCTATGAACGAGTGGTCGCCGGAGAAGATATGAGTGGCGTCTTCATCCTGAACGACCGATTTCCTATTGCCAAGGCTATTGAAGAAATCCTGCTGATGGTTGCATGCTCCGAGCAAGAAGAATGGGGAGGCCGAGCAGTTCATGTGCCGATTTGAAATCGCCCCGCTGACTTGACCGCCCACTCCGAACGAATCCGCGAAATCCTCGCCGCCGGTGCGGCGAAGGCCCGGAAAAAAGCGGCGGAGGTGCTTCAGCGGGCGCAACACGCCTGCGGGATCCATACATGACATCCGTGATCCGAACACGAGCGTCGTTACCACGTTGTAAACGAGAATAGTACAATGGCCTCTCATTGGACGCGTTGGTCGGATTTGGGGGATAGCAATGCAACGCACCATTACTTCGGCGTTTTCGGCCATATTAGTCCTCATCGTTACGCTTAACGTCTGTGCCGAAGACCTTGACTTGCGGGTTTGTTGTTACAAACTTCCACGTCATTGAAGGGGCAACGTCAGGGGAGGCTGTATTTGCGGACAAGTCACGCGCAACAGTGTTGGGTGTACGCGTAGCCTCTCCCGACAAGGACCTCGCGATAATTGAGATTAAAGGGTCGAAGCCACACCATCCGCTTAAACTGGCATCATCCCTTCCGCGAAAGGGTGAATCAGTCGTCGCATTCGGAGCACCTTTGGGCTTGGCCTTTACTCCCACAGAGGGAATTGTCAGCGCTGTTAGATCAGGGGCGGAAATTAAGGAGGTGATTGGCGACTATGACGATGCGATTGACATGACCTGGATACAGACAACTGCTGCCATTTCGCCTGGAAACAGTGGCGGCCCGCTCGTAAATCGGCGTGGCGAGGTCGTGGGAATTAACACGTGGACTTTTAAGAGCGCCCGAAGCTTGAGTTTTGCGGTGTCCTCGGCGGAACTCGACTCGTTGCTCCAAGACGCGGCGAAAAAGCCATTGGTTTCGCTCGGTGACCAACCTAGCGGGGCGCATCGGAAGCGACGCTCTAAGAAACTGGACGCTCAGATAATTTACGATTTTTACGCGAAGCCGAAATTTGAGAGTGAACTTCAGGAAAGGACTGCACGCTTGCGGGAGGTGGCCGACAAATACAACAAGGCGATCCGAAGCATCACTTCAAATGATGGATCCGAACGGAAAGCGCGGACCGATTACGACGCTGCGAAAGACTCGATTCTTGAGCTTAAAGACTTTGATCCTGGATTGCCTGCTTTTTTGAAGGAACATGGTGCAATACTTGGAGCACCTGGACGTTGGTATGTTTTTCAAGTCATTGGTGCCGATTCGTTGCTGGTTTGACCAACACCATATTCAGAAGAATTGTTTTGCGTGAAGGATGTATCAACGGCCGGAAAAGTTGACCGCGCCCCCTACGAGTTTAACGGCGCTTGGTATACGTTAGGTGAGACTTATACATACGAAACAGTAGGCGGCAGCGCACACACAATATACGTATTCCGTCAGTTTCCGCTAAAGATCAGCGATTGTTTGAAAAGTTTCCAAGATGCAGTTGTAATGCCCGCAATTGAACACGCGCTATCGTCTGCCAAACTCGCGGATCCTCCTAAGGGAGCGGAGTTGGCAAAGCTGCAGCACGACCGCGAAGCATACCGATCGAAGCAAGTTCAACTTGCCCGATTGAAGCGGGCCGAGACCGAGAAGAAGGAGCGGGAAGAACTTGAACAACGCGCCGAAGCTAGATTTCAAATGGCGAAACAGCGACTGGCGGTGGCTGGACCACTAAACGTGAATATCCTTGCGAGGAAATACCTGAAGGAGACAATGACAGATTTTCCCACGACTGCCGCTGCGAACAAAGCTGAGGATCTATTGAACGCAGATAATCCGGATCGATTTCGAACATTCACAAGCGGCAGGTATTCGGCGACTGCGGTCTTCATCGGGATGGCAGGGGCCGATGCTGTATTGAAAAAAAGTAACGGCAAGATCGTTCAGGTCCCTGTCACCAAGTTGAGTGAGAAGGATCAACAGTACATCCACGAGGAGCTTATTAATCGAGATCGACGTCCGTAGGGCTGAATCAACAATGCAACTCGGTTATGTCGGCGCAATGCTCGGTGACCTCTCGCTCCATGAGCTGTTCGCCGTTACCGCAAGGCGTGCTACGATCTAAGGTAGATGATATTAGGCGTATGAGACTTCGGGCCGTAATCTGCGAGGATTGAATATCACGAAGTCGACAGATGCTCTCAACCTGCTAATTGCGTTCGACTAGCTCGTGCCGACGGAGCAGCAGCTTGTCGCTGCTGAGATTTTGCGCCGAACGGTCTCGCTCGATCCGTTGACGAACGAATCGTTTGATGGCCTCGCCGCCGAGGTTTTCCAAAGTTACGATGTGGAGGAAGCGAACGGTGCCGAGTCCTGTCCCTTATGATGATGACGATTTAGAGCGTCTCATGCTGGCGCATTTCGCCAAAGTTTCAAGCAATGCTTGAGCGCTCCCGGCAGAGTATCAAGAAAGGAGAAGGACTTTCTGAAAAGGCATTCTGGGATGCCGTTCGCAAACGAGCGAAAGAGCGAAAAGCCGCTGCCGCGAAAGGACGCCGCACCAAGCGTTGAGGTTCACCCTATCTGCGTTTACTGAAAGATCCGAACCGTGCAACTAGGTTTTGTCAGCGCGATTCTCGGCGACCTCTCGCTCGACGAGGTGCTCGCCACCGCCGCAAACATCGGCTACCAGTGCGTCGAGGTGATGTGCTGGCCCGAGGCGAAAGAAGACAGGCCGTACGGTGGCGTTTGCCATATTGACGTGACCGATTTCACGCAGGCGAAGGCCGACGACATCCGCGCGCTCTGCGACAAGCATGGCATGCACATATCGGCCCTCGGCTATTATGCAAACTCCCTCTCAGACGACGCGAATGAAGCCCAAGTAGCCCGCAATCATCTCCACAAGCTGATCGATGCTGCCCCGCTGCTCGGCCTCAAGAATGTTAATGCTTTTATTGGCGCGAACCGTTACAAGCCTCTCGGGGAGAATTTGAAGCAATTCACCGAAGTCTGGCCGGACATTATCCGCCACGCCGAGGACCGCGGCGTAAAAATTGGCATTGAAAACTGCCCGATGCTGGTGCCCGAAACCTGGCCTTTCGGCGTGAACCTGGCACGCACGCCTGCGATTTGGCGGCGGATGTTCGAGGCGATTCCGTCGCCGAATTTCGGCCTGAATTACGATCCATCGCACCTAGTGATGCAGTTGATGGACCCGATCGCCCCGATCCGCGAGTTCGGCGCGGATTTTTCACACACACGCCAAAGACATGCGGGTCGACCGCCACCGCCTCAACGATATCGGCTCACTCGAGCCGCCTATGCTGCGGAGCACGGCCAAAATCCCCGGTCTGGGCGACGTCCCATGGGGCCTCTGGGTCGGTGCCCTCACCGACGCCGGCTACAATGGCCCCGTATGCGTGGAAGTCGAGGACGAAGCCTTCCACGACACGCTCGAAGGCCGAAAACGCTCGTTACGAATCAGCCATAAAGTGCTGCAACCGCTGATTGCCTAGCGCATAATGGGTTTTCTATTCCGCCCACTTAACCCCCGGTCATTGACCTGGGGTTAATTTCCACCAAAGCACGCGCTTCGATATGGCTTCCACCGGAAAATGGATCGACGGCATCGGCCCCGAAAGCCGAATCGAAGATGCTGCCCGCCGTTCACTCGAACCGCGGCTCGCGGCGGTCGCGCATCTCTTGCCAATGGCGGCCCACTTGGCCGAGCACGATATCGAACACGTCCACCGGCTCCGCGTGGCAACGCGGCGGGCGACCGCTGCCTTGAAGCTGTACTGGGATTGCCTGTCGCCAAAGCCGCGACGTTGGGTAAAGAAGTGGCTTCGCAAGGTCCGCCGCGCTGCCGGGGATGCACGCGATCTCGATGTCCTGTCCGATCGGTTGGCACGCGACTATGGCGAGCTCGTGACGCCGGTCATCGACTTGATTGCGAACGACCGCGCCGCCGTGCAACCGGCAATTCTGCGCGTCGCGGAGCGTTGCCGCGTTCGCGATCGCTTCGTCCGCAAAACGGCTAAGCTGCTCCACAGAATTCAAACGCCGAGCACATCGACGGAAAACGAGTGTCCACCGCTTTTTCGCGATTGGTCACGAAAGCAGTTAGCAAAAACGGCCGACAAATTCGCCGCCGCTATGCCAAATGTGTCCTCCGATACCGCCGCGCTGCATCAATTCCGCATCCGTGCAAAGGCCCTGCGGTACGCGATCGAACTGGTGGCACCGGCGTTCGGCCCTGAGTTGCGCAACGACTTGTATCCCATCGTGGAGGAGTTGCAGGAGCGACTTGGAAAAGTCCAAGACCATGTGGCCGAAATCGCGCGTTGCCAGGCTTGGGCCGCCGATGTCCGCAACGAGCCACTACGTGAGCGCTTGCGCGAACTTTCAGAGGCGGAGACTCGTGGCCTGGCGGATTCGATTCAGGAATTTCACGCCTGGTGGACGGACGAGCGGGTGTTGCGAATCCGCGCACTTCTCGAAGCGTCAGGCGTTACTCCTCGTCCCGAAGTGGAGCATGAGAATAAGATCAGCTCGCCAGATGGTCACCAAATGACACCGGTTGTGTTACCGCATGGGCGAGGCGTCTAAGGTATTCAGTCCGCGGAATCTCGACGGCGCCCATCCGACCGGTGTGCGGCGTCCATTGTTGGACGTCGAAGAGTTCGTATCCACGTGCTCGCAAATGCGCGACCAAGTGAACCACTGCAATTTTTGAGGCATCGGTCACACGGTGGAACATGCTCTCCGCGGCGAAGAAGCCGCCGATCGAGATGCCGTAGGTTCCGCCAATCAGTTCCCCTCTCCCTTTGGGAGAGGGGTGAGGGGAGAGGGCGCCTTGCGCTTTATCAATCAATCCACCCTCACCCCGGCCCTCTCCCAAAGGGAGAGTGAGATCAGACCACACTTCAATACTATGCGCGTGGCCGAGCGAGTGCAGCCTACAATAAGCGGCGATCATCGCCGGGGTCAGCCACGTACTCTCCTCCCGATCGCCCGCAGTCGCGCAGCCCTCAATAACCTTCTGAAACGCGTCTGCGTGTGTTACCTGAAACTTGCCGCTGCGAAGCGTTCGCCGCAACCGGCGTGAAATATGAAGCCCATCGAGCTCGATAATAGCCCTAGGGTCCGGCGACCACCAGGCGATCGGCTCGTCTTCCCACATCGGCCACGGGAAAATGCCGTGGCGATAGGCATCGAGTAACCACTTTGGCGTGAGTTGTCCTCCAACGCACAAGAGACCGTCGGGCGTTGTCGCCGTCGGCAGGGGGAAGCGCGATGGTGGAAACTCAACTTCCGGCGGCGGCGCCTTCACGTCGAACGGTACGAACAATTCATCGAATTCGCTCGATTCGCGGTCCATCCAATCGAGCATAGCGGTGAAATTCGCAGTATGCCACTGCGACGCCGCCTTAGTGGTAGTCGAATTCGGAAGTAGTCGGATCGCTACCGCGTCTGAATTCTTCCGAAATTTACGCGCTATGGGCTGCCACTCACCGCGCGGTCTTCAAATCGATCGCACCAAGTAACTTTTCCCACTGCAGCCCGCGAAATCGGCCGTCCTTGAATTGTTCCGTGTAAGTTATGCGACAGGTGAGTTTCGGCTGCACCCATAACATGTTTTCGACTGGGATCCGGATAAAGGGCTTATTGACCGTGATCGCGTGCAACGATTCCAACAGCTCCTCCGCTTCATCGTCAGAAAGGCTAGGTGTCACGCGCCCTGCAAAGACCAGTCGACTGCGACTTGCCGTACCCAGCACGAGGCTTGAAATTCGGCGGTCGCGATCGAGTTGGTAACCCAAGATCACACAGTCGGCTCTTTGCTGTGGCAGGGCTGGCTTCGGCTTTTCGATGTTATTGTTGTCAGCGTCGAGGTTCTGCTTGCCAGCAAAGTCTTTGACAGCGTCTTCCAGGTTGTCACTCCCCTTGCCGTTGTCGAGTTTTTTCATCCGGTCCATGACCGCGCCCATCAGGTTCTGCTTCGGCCGTTCCTTCACTCCCCAATCCCACAGTCGGTCGTACGGGATTCCGCCAATGACGACAAGCGACATCATGATGGCCGTCAATCCGCAAGCGGTCGCGTTCACAAGCTTTAACCGCTTCGGCAGGTTATGGCATGTACGCACCCAGAGTCGAATCGGCTTCAGCAATGGATCGAGCAAGCCCACCTCCGCGTCGTTTGCGATTAGCGCGAGAAAGTTAAACACGTGACAACCAATTGCGACGACGGCGGCCAATTGCCAGTTGCGTAAGAGACCACGTCGTCCGTAACGAGCTCTCAGCGGACGTCATGAAGCGCGCCACAACGCTTTCAATGATGACGGCCAGCACACTGCCGATAATCACCCAGCCCCAGCGCGGGATCATGTCGAGCCAAACTCGAACGTGCGACGTCTCCAAAGCGGGCACAGCCGGAGAAGTTTCCTCTAACTCGGTTTCCCAAGCTGGGTCGACTTCAACAAACGTTCCCAAACTCGAATACCAACCGCATTTGCGGCAGATCGCAACGACATCTGATTTCAAAGGGGCTTCGCACTTCTCACAGTGGGGGCCAGTGTATTCAACCTCTGGGGCTTCGGCCGAATCAACATCGTCCAGCGTGGCCAGCGAAACAGTGGGGTCATGCTCCAGCGTCGAAAACTCTTCCAGCTGGTCCTTGCTATGAATGTTTGAAGCGCTTGACATGGGCGTCGCCGAGTTCTCTGAGAGACTTTGTAAATGATGGATGGCTGGCGCGGAGCGAAGCGTGAGCCTTGCGGATGCTAGGCTTGGCTAAGGCTCGACCCCAGCCACCCAGTGGGTAGCGAAAAAGATTGCCGAGTCAGCGGCGACATCAGCCTCCGCCGTCGGTGCTTACCCAAAGGTACATTACGGTTGACGGATTGTCCCCCAACTACCGGGCTCGGACCGAGGCGCTTATGCCGATTAGAACGAATCCTAGAGTCAGCTAATGCAGCCTGTCGCGAATTTGTCGAGACTCCAACCAATCGCCTTTTTCTCGCTACGGCCTTATAATCGGTGAGTAGACCGTGCCAGCCCTGCGGAACGGTTTTTGAATCAGCCGCGTGAGAGTGCGTAAACGATGGACGACGCCCTATTCGCATCGCCGCAATACTCGACGCCGGACGTCGTGCCGGCTGCCCCTCCGCCGTCGGACGAGGCTCCAGCAACCCCCAGTGCTGCTACGGCTGCACTTCCCACGTCCGAACGCCGCAAAGCTACTTCGTCACGACGCCAGACCGGTGCGCTATGGATCCTAATGCTGGCGTTCATCCTGCTGTTGGTCGGGCCGTTCTTGGTCGGCCGTTTTGTCTATGAGACCAAGTACAACGAGCTCAAAGCCGGCTACGATGTGGCCTCCAGCACGTTGGGTCATCTCAAGCCGCGATTAAACGATCTGGAGCTGGCATCGCGGCTTGTGGCAAAACGCGTGGAGCCCAGCGTGGTCAGTATCACGCGTCCCGCCGGCACCAATTTGGACGGTCAGGGCTCGGGTGTAATTGTCGATAAGGCAGGCTACATCGTCACCAATTTCCACGTCGTCAACGGCACCGACAAAGTCGAAGTGCGGCTGAGCGATCGTCGCGTCGCCGAAGCTACCGTCGTCGGATCTGACGCAATGACCGACCTCGCCGTGATAAAAATTGATTTAGACAATCTTATTCCGGCCGAGTGGGGCAATAGCGACGAGCTCGAAGTCGGCGATCTCGTGTGGGCGCTCGGTAGTCCGTACGGGCTCGACCGCAGCCTTACGTTCGGAATCGTCAGCGCCAAAGCCCGCCGCAGCAGCAGCTATATCAGCCGCAGTCCGTATCAAGAGTATTTGCAAACCGACGCCGCCGTGAATCCTGGCAATAGCGGTGGGCCCCTCGTAAACATCGAAGGGCAAATCGTGGGCATCAACGCCGCGATTTTCGGGTCGTCCTATCAGGGAATCAGCTTTTCGATTCCCAGCGCGATCGCCCACGCCCGCTACGAAGAATTGCGGGCTAAGGGTCACATCGATCGCGCCTGGCTCGGCATCCTGCCGCTTGATGTGCCGGAAGATATTCGCACTAAATTTGGACTTCAGCTGGGTGAAGGCGTGCTGGTCGGCACAGTGGAGCGAGATGCTCCAGCCGGCAAAGTGGGTGTGCATCAGGGCGACATTATCCTGAAGTGGAACGACCACAAGGCGACAGACCCCACGCTGCTCAGCCGCGCGATCGCCGCGACTGAAATCGGCTCGACGGCCAAGCTGGTGCTTGTGCGTGCCAACGGCAAAGACAATGAAAAAGTCGCTCTGGATGTCAAAGTTGAGCACCGCCCCAAAGACGAGGACGAGCGCTAGCCATCGCTCGCGGTTTTAACTTGTTGGTCACGGAAGGACTTTCAACGTGAGTTTCGCCGCGGCATTCGATGCCAAAGAGCAGGTTCGCCAGTCGATCGATATCGTTGATCTTGTCGGGAGCTACGTGCAACTGCGCCGTAATGGCCGTAACTTTGTCGGCCTCTGCCCGTGGCACGATGACAGTCGCCCTAGCTTACAGGTGAATCCCGAGCGACAGTCTTTTAAATGCTGGGTCTGCGACTACGGCGGCGATATCTTCAGCTTCGTGATGCGCGCCGAGAACCTCGAATTCCGCGAAGCCCTGGAACTCCTCGCCGAACGCGCCGGCATCGACCTGCGCAGGCACCCGCACCCCACTGAGCCGGGTGGTTCATCCGCCCCGCCCCCTCGTCCCGAAGACGACAAACGCACCCTCTACCGCGTCCTCGCGTGGGCCGAAGAACAATTCCACCGCTGCCTTCTTACCGCTCCCGAAGCCGAATCGGGCCGCGGCCTATCTTGCCGACCGCGGCATCAGCGATGACACCATCCGCCGCTTCCACCTTGGCTTTGCCCCCGACCGCTGGGATTGGCTCCTGGAACGCGCCCGCAGCAGCGAATGGTCCCCTGCGATTCTCGAGCGCGTCGGCTTGCTGCGCCGCAAAGAGCTCGGTGGCGGCCATTACGATTGGTTCCGCGGCCGCGTCATGTTCTCGATCCGCGACGCACGCTCACGTCCTATTGCCTTCGGCGGCCGCGTGCTGCCACAGCTAGCAGACGAGCGGACCGCCAAATACATCAACTCGCCCGAAACGCCCTTATTCTCCAAAAACCGAGAACTTTATGCCCTTGATGCCGCCCACGCCCATTTCAAAAGTGAAGCCGGAGCGGTCGTCATGGAAGGCTACACCGACGTCCTCATGGCTCATCAACATGGCATTTGCAACTGTGTAGCGGTTCTTGGCACCGCGCTCGGCGAGCGCCATCTGCAACTTCTGCGCCGTTACACCGATCGCATCACGCTGGTCCTCGACGGCGATGCTGCTGGTCGCCGTCGCACCAATGAAATTCTCGATGCGCTGCTGGCACTGTTTGAAAAAAATTTGGTCGACTTACGGATTCTGACCTTGCCAGAAGGGATCGATCCGTGTGATTTTATCGCTACGCACGGAAGCGACCCGTTCCGGCAGTTACTCGCACAAGCGGTCGACGCCCTGGAACACAAATTCAAAGCAGTGACCAACGGATTGGACACTCTCACCGATACTCATCGTGCCTCGCAAGCCGCCGAGCAGTTGCTCGCGACGCTCGCGCAAATCCGCCCCGCAGGTGGCGGTGCCTCTTCGCAAACACTTTTGCGCGAAGAGCAGATGCTCAGCCGAATCGCTCGCAAATTCCATTTGAAGGAAGAACACCTCCGCGAGCGACTCAGTTCGATCCGCAAAGCCGCACGCCGTCGACAACCGACGCCACGCCCAAACGAAGGCGAATTCCGGGACGAACGATGCGGCCGACACGTGGTCGGCTCCGCCTCGCGCAACCGAGCTGCCGGCGTGGGACCGCGAGTTCCTGGAGCTACTCATCCTCGAACCGTCGATCGTTACACGGCTCACTTCCGCGATTGTGCCTGAAGCGATTTCCTCGCCCTTCGCTCGCCGGATTTACACTGTCTGCTGCCGTTTGGCAGAACAGGGCGTGAATGATGATTTCGGCCGGCTAATGGCCGCCTTCGACGAACCCGCCATGAAAAACCTGCTTGTCGAGCTCGATGAATCGGCCGCCACGAAGGCAAACGCCGACCGGGAGCGCTGGCTCGCTGATCTACTGGGAACCCAACGCCGCCACAGCGAGGAAACCTCGCGACGTGCTAGCCTGGCCGACAGCTCGAGAAAGCGATGCTAACGCCGAGCAATTACTCGCACAATTCTGTGAACAATCAAAATCCAAACACCGCAACGAATACGAAAGGAGAAAGAAGTGATGGGATAGTGGTTAGTAGATTGTAGGCAGTTGTTGAACCCGCGGTTATTGAACCAACCTCAACTGACAACGATCTACGATCAACTATCCAAACAGCCGACAGGCCACCCCTTGCTTACGGACGGGCAAGGCCCCACGTCGGTCCATTCGCCACCTCAGACCAGCCGCACACGAAGTGTGGGAGGAGCCGAACGATGTTGCAGCGTATTGATCTCGCCTTGCAGGAACTTATCAAAAAGGCCAAAGCCAGCGGCCAACTTACGTACGAAGAAGTTAGCGCTCTTCTGCCCGATGAAATCGAGGGCACCGATCGGATCGACGCCGTGCTGAGCGCCATCGACGGCCTCGGCATCGAACTGGTCGATGGTCCCGACGCCCACCGCCGCGAATTGGCCGAGCAGGAAACCAACATCGCTGACGGCGACCGCGGTTTCGTTCTCACTGATGGCATGCCGCACGGTTCCAGCGATCCGATTCGCATGTACCTCTCGCAAATGGCGAACATACCGTTGCTCACGCGCGAGGAGGAGATCCGTCTTGCCAAGAAGATTGAACTCACCCGCAAACGCTTCCGCCGTAACTTGCTGCGGTCCTTCTTCGCCCTCGACGCCACCGTGAAGGTGCTCGAACGCGTCCACAAGGGCGAGCTGCCGTTCGATCGCACGATCAAAGTCTCGCTCACCGAGCGGCTCACGAAGGAGCAGGTGCAGGCCCGCATGCCGCATAACCTGCCACTCTTGCAGAACTTGATGGAAAGACAGCGGCGAGACTTCGCACTGCTCACCAGCAAGAAAGCGACGCGAGAAGAGAAGGCCGCCTCCCGTACCCGTTATATCCGCACGCGCGACAAGATGCTCGTGCTCGTTGAGGAGTTAAGCCTCCGGACCCGCCGCGTGCAGCCGCTCATCCGCCAGCTCGAAGATACTTCGAGGCGGATGGACGATCTCAAGGGCCAACTGGCCGAGCTCCGCGCCTCGGGCGCCCCGGCGGAAAAGATCGCATCGGTCCGCCACGAGCTCCGCGAGCTCATGCGCCGGACGCTCGAAAGCCCGGGCAGCCTCCGCCGCCGCTGTCGCCTGCTTCGCGGCCAGTTCAAGCAATTCGAAGACGCCAAGCGCGAACTCTCGAGCGGCAACCTAAGGCTTGTCGTCTCGATTGCCAAGAAGTACCGCAACCGCGGCCTCAGCTTCCTGGACCTCATCCAGGAAGGGAACACCGGCCTCATGCGTGCGGTCGACAAATACGAGTATCGCCGCGGCTTCAAATTCTCCACATACGCTACGTGGTGGATCCGCCAGGCGATCACCCGCGCAATTGCCGATCAGGCCCGCACGATCCGTATCCCGGTTCACATGATTGACGTGCTCATGAAACTTCGAAACGCCGCCAAGAAGCTGGTGCAGGAAATGGGCCGCGAGCCAACAACCGAGGAAACGGCCATCGCCGCTGGCATCACGCTGGAGGAAACGGAGCGCGTCCTCGATATCGGTCGCCATCCGATCAGCCTCGACCGACCCATCGGCGAAAGTGATGATGGTTGCTTCGGCGAGTTTGTCCAAGACCAGGGCACCGAAGCCCCGCACAAGTTGGCCAACAACGGCCTGCTGCGCGAGCGGATTGAAGAGCTATTGAAAACGCTCACGTTCCGCGAGCGTGAAATCATCCGCCTCCGATACGGCTTGGCCGACGGCTATTCTTACACCCTGGAAGAAGTCGGCCGCATCTTCAAAGTTACCCGCGAGCGCGTGCGACAAATCGAGGCCAAAGCCGTTGCCAAGCTGCAGAACCCCGTTCGCAGCCGTTACCTCGAACCGTTTGTCCCCGGCGTCAGTGCCGCCGCCGCGTAGCATCACAAAGGTGAATAACTTGAACCCATTTAGCCGTCGGTCAATGACCGACGGCTTTTTTCATGCCGTTTTCAAACCATACTGCTCGCCGCGAAAGCGCGGTATGATGAACTTGTTATTCCCAGGCATATTATCGCGATCATCCACGTCATACGCACGCACCAGGGAGGCCACACATGAGCGTCACGGCTGCCGCACTGCGGGAGTTGCACCGAATCCATCAACGACTTGCCGATCTGCGCGATCGACTCGAACGCGGCCCCAAGCAAGTGCGCGCCCGCGAGACAAATGTCGCTGTTCTCGAAGCCAAACTCGCCGAAGCCCGCGACCGCGCCAAGCAAACTCAAATGGCGCTCGACCGCAAACAGCTCGATCTCAAATCCGGCGAGCAGAAGGTGCTGGATCTGAAAGTCAAGCTCAACGCCGCCAATAACAATCGCGAGTACCAGGCCCTGTTAGAACAAATCGCCGCCGCCGAAATGGCCGGCAGCGTCCTTTCCGACGAAATCCTCGAAGGCCTCGAAAAAGTCGACCAGCTAGTTATTGTTTCGAAGGAAGCGGAAATTAATTTGGCGGCAGGCAAACAAGAAATGGAAAAGACGAAGCAAGCGCTTGAAGCGTCTGCCGTCACCATTCGCGCCGACTTGTCGCAACTTGAGGTCGAATTGGTCGACGCCGAAAAAGCGCTCCCGTTTGAGATCAAGGCCGATTATGACCGCGTCGTTCGCAGCAAAGGCGCCGATAGCCTCGCCGCTGTTGACGACGGAGTCTGCACCGGCTGCGGCCAGCAGATCACGCTCAACATGCAAAACGAGCTCCGGCTCTCTAAGCTGGTCTTCTGCAAATCCTGCGGACGGTTGTTGTATCTGCCAGAGTAATCCGCTCACGCCGGCATCTGGTGCAACGCCCCAGACGCGATGGCTGGGGCATTGCTCACTTATCCAACGTTCCAGGTTTCGCCCTTTACATTCCGCTCCTCCGTTCGAAAATACAGGTCGAATCAGGTCTCCCCGGGGAGACCCTTTTTGCTGCGCCACTAGAAAGTGCAGGCCCACAATGTCTGAACGAATTCCCATGACCCGCGCCGGGTACAACAAAATCAAAGCCGAGCTCAGCCAACTTGAAAACGAACAAATGCCCGTGATTGAAAAGCGGATCGCCGCTGCCCGCGCCGAGGGCGATCTCAGCGAAAACGCGGAGTACCACGGTGCCCGCGAGTCGCAGGGCCTACTGCAGGCCAAAATCAACCTGCTCAAAGACAAGTTGGCCCACGCCGCTATTATGGACAACGCCAAGCTGCCCAAAGACCAAGTGGCTTTCGGCTGTACGATCGTCGTCAAAGACCTCGAATTCGGCGACACGGAAGAATTCACCCTCGTCGGCGCCGGCGAAGAAGATTACGACACCGGCCGCATCAACATCGCGAGCCCTTTGGCCCAAGGCTTCGTCGGCAAAAAAGTCGGCGAGCGCGTCGAGGTCGAAGTCCCCGCCGGCACCAACAAATTCGAAATCCTAGAAATTAAGTTCGAAGACGAATGAGTGTGGAGTTCGGAATGGGGAGTGTGGAATGAGCGATTCGGTTCCACACTCCCCATTCCCCACTTGCTTCAAGCCGCGTCACTCCGATCCGTCGGCTTTTTCTTTCGGCGACGCGCTCCCGTCGTGCGCCCATCACTCTTTCGTCGCTTTGTCGGCGGGTGTGCGATCGTGGTCGGATGTCGATGCGTCTCAGTTTCGTGCGGGATAACCGATGTGGCTTCCAATTCACCGCGCCACTGCCGCAAGCTCGCCATGCGATGCACCGCCGCGCCGACGGACGACAACCGCTCCGTCGCGTCCTGTTTGCGCGTGAACACAAATACCTGGTGCCCATGCCGGCAGAACACATCGAGCACCGCAACCAGCGCCGCCGTGCCCCGCGCGTCCAGTCGTTCGAACGGTTCATCGAGCACCAATGGCAGCCACACACCCTTTCGGCTTGCCGCCGAAAGTAGCGATAAGCACAAGCTGATGTAAACTTGATCTCGCTGCGCTCCGCTCAATCGCTCGACCGGAATCCTGTTCCCTTCTCGGCATACGACGCACGCCGCTTGCCGTTCGTCCACGAGCATCAACCGTACGAGGTCGCCGTTGGTCAGCTGCGCGAGAAAGTCGGACGCCCGCATTGGGCCATCTCCGGTCGCGATTTCATGGCCGCTAACGATTCCGCTGCCAGTTGCCTGTTCCAGTTTTTGCTGCACAGCTGCCAGCTCGCGTTGTATGTGTTCAATCGACCGCGCCGAGAGTAACGCTGCCCGCTGACGGCCCACCGCTTCGCGCTCACTGCGTAGCGTCTTCAGTTTGTTGGTAGCGGCATTTACCTGCTCAAGCAATCCAAACCGCTCCTGCTCCAGGTCCATCCGTCGGTTTTCCAACTGCTCGGCATCCGCTGCGCTAAAGCCGATGTTCGTGCCGTGCGAGTCTTCGCGAACCGACCTTGCGCCCCACGTATGCGCTTGCCGCCGGGCGAGTAAATGCTCCAAGTGTCGCCGCAATTCGGCTTGCGTCCGCACCAGACCCTCAACTTCAACTTCATACTCACTCTCACTGAGCAATCGTCGTTGACCTTCCATGTTTGCTTCGAGCACCGCCAACTGCCGCTCGATCGTCTCTGCTATCGGCCGCAGCCGTGGATGCGCATCGTGGCAAACACAGTTGTGCGACGCACTTGCCCGTGCCAGCCGAGAGATTTCGCCCGATAGGTCCGCCGCAAGTTGCCGCGAAACCGCCAACCACGTCTGCTGGTCGGCAATTGCTGCCGTTCTTGTCTGAGCCGTCTGCACCTGTGCCAACCGCCCACGTACGACGCCCTCGCGCTCACTCAAAGCAGCGAGCGTTTGCCGGCAGCGTTCGATCTGAGCATCTAACTCCGTAAGCGGCGTCTCTGGTTCCTGACCGTCGTCGGCCCGCCAGCGCAATTCCACATTGAGTTCCAACCGCCGATACCGCAACCGCGCGTCGGTTTCCGCCAGCGATCGCTCGACGGATTGCAATCGCTCTTCGAGCGTTGTCAAACGTTGCTGCTCGTCTGCGCCAGCCGATCCAGTTCGCGCCACCGCGTTTCCAATTCGCCGCTCGCTTGGCGCTCTCCCGCAATGCGGGTTTCCAGTTCCTGAGCCAACAGGTCGCGTCGCGCTGCAAGCTCCGCCGCGCGACGCGATGCTTTCGGACCACTGTCATCTTGAATCGATCGAAATCCGAGCGCAAACTCTTTCGATAATAGCAGCCCGAGATTGGGCGTTTTGCGAAATTGGACTGCGCACAGCGGCGCCAAGACGCTCGGCGGCAGACTTCCCACCAGCCGCTGGGCCGTATGGTGATCAACCGGCGAACGCGCACCGCTCGAAGGATGGTCGAGCCCCGCGACCGTGAGCCGCGCGATTCCTTGCGGGTCGCATACACGCCGAAGCCGATAGCGTCCGCCATCGCCCTCGACCACAAGCTCTCCCTCTGGCAGCGTCGTGCCAGCAAGCCATGCCTCCGACTTGCCGAACAGGGTGTGTCCCATCAGCCCCGCCATCGTGCTTTTGCCGCTATTTGAAGGGCCGCAAATGGCTGTAAGTTGATTTGCCTGGGCTTCCAAACATACGCCGGGCCAGCCCGCGGCGCCGTGGACCGAAACAGCCGAAACTCGCATCGTTGCATCCTTGCTGCGTTTAACCGCAACTGCGCGGCGAAGCGCAGCGCATGCGGCCAATGGGTCAAAAGTCGGGCCAGGAGGATACCCATTCGCCCACCGCCATACAATGCCAGCTAGCGGCTGCCGGCGCTGATAGCAGTCGTCCTCCGTTGCTGAACTCGCAAGAGTTCGGCTCTCTCCCTTCGCCAAAGTATGTATGTCACTTCGTGCTGTTCCCAAACCGCTTCCGCCACGCCGCCGTTGCGCGCACGTTGTCACTCGTTTTGCCACTCGCATCCGCATCCGCGTGCGAAATGAACAACGCGGCCAGCCCGTTCGCTTCCGCACACTCGATACCACGCTCCGGCCCCAACACCAACAGCGGCGTGTCCCACCCGTCTGCCTCCAGGCACGTATCGGCCGCCACCGTCACTGATGCGAGCGCATGTTTCACCGGCCGCCCCGTCGCCGGATCGATGATGTGCGAATACCGATGACCTTCATACACATAGTAGCGTTGATTGCCCCCAGCCGTCGCCAGCGCGGCATTCACGAGCGGCACCGCCAGCTCCAATTGTTGTTCGTCCAAAATCGGCCGTTCGATCGCAATTCGCCACGGCGTTCCATCCTCGCGCTTTCCTGCCGCGCGGCATTCGCCACCGAGTTCAACCATGAAATTACCGATGCACTGCTTTTGCATCAGCGCTGCCAAATGGTCGATCGTGTAACCCGAAGCAATCGACGACAGGTCCACCTCTAATCCATCAATCTCTTTCTTGAGCGCCGGAGGATCCAGCCGCACTCCCAGATGCTTATAGCCAACTCGTTTCCGCGCCGTCCGTATTTCCGCATCTGACGGAGGCTCGAAACTCGATCGCGACTTCTTGTCCTCCTTAACCCGCGGCCCAAAATGCCACAACCGCACCAGGGGCCCCACGGTCACGTCCTCGGCCCCGAACGACTTCTCACTAACCGCGCGCGCCGCCGCGACAACTTCGGCCGTCGCCTTGGAAACCGCGAACCACTTCCCGACCGGCGCGCGATTGAATCGGCTGATCTCCGAATCCGGCCGATACGTCGACATCTCGCGATCGATGTCGGCCAGCAGCTTTTCAACGTCCGCGTGTAGCTGTTGCGAATCGATCGCTTTCGCCGGCGTCACGTATTTCATGTGGTACGTCGTCCCCTGCGCCGCGCCGCGCAACGTGATCGTTTCGGCCATCACGTTCCACGCGGGAATCGCCGTCAGCAACAAAAGCAAAGTGAATCGCATCGCCAGTTGACCGCTTTCGTAAGTCCGCGCTATACTCGATGCCTTTAATCGTAGTTGGATCCGTAAACGACGTAGCTGAATTTGCAAGAATTAGGCCGCGTTTTTACCGGCGCTTTTATCCGAACTCTTGCGAGTTCAGCAACCGCTATAACTCGATTCTAAGCTCACCAATCCAGCCGGAGTAGCCGGATGAAAATCCACGAGTACCAAGCCAAGCAACTTCTTCGCGAAGCGGGCGTCGCCGTTCCGGCCGGCAGCGTGGCCGCCACTGCCGATGAAGCCACCGCCGCGTTCAACGAGCTGGCAGGCCCGCTCGCCGTCGTGAAGGCTCAAATCCACGCCGGTGGACGCGGCAAGGGCACCATCAAAGATAAATCCCAACAACACGGCGTCCAACTCGTCCGAGATGCCCAAGCCGCCGCCTCGACAGCGGAAGCGCTCTTGGGTCACAAACTCGTCACCATCCAAACCGGCCCCGAAGGCCAAACCGTCCGTCGCGTCCTCATCGAAGCCGGCTGCGACATTGCCCGCGAGCTCTACCTCGGCATCGTGATCGACCGCGCCGCGGGTCTTCCTGTCCTCATGGCCTCCAGCGCCGGCGGCATGAACATCGAAGACGTCGCAGCCAAAACGCCGGAACTGATTTTCAAAGAAACCTTCTGCCCCGACGCCGGCCTGCAGTCGTACCAGGTCCGCAAGCTGTGCGCGAAGCTCGACCTCAACTCAAAACTTACTGGTTCGTCCCCCTCCCCTGCACGGGGAGGGGTTAGGGGAGGGGTGGCTGAGAAGTTCATGAAAGCGCTCTGCCGCCTCTTCGTCGACCTCGATTGCAGTCTCGTCGAAATCAACCCACTCGTCGTCACGAAGTCTGGTGACCTCATCGCTCTCGATGCCAAAATCAGCTTCGACGACAACGCCCTCTTCCACCATCCACAACTTGCCGAACTGCGCGACATCTCGGAAGAGAACCCCAACGAACTCCGCGCCGGCCAAGCCGGCCTCAGCTATGTCCAGCTCGAAGGCAACATCGGCTGCCTCGTCAACGGCGCTGGCCTCGCGATGGCCACCATGGATCTCATCAAGCTCCACGGTGGCGAGCCCGCGAACTTCCTCGATGTCGGCGGCGGCGCCAACACCGAGCAGGTCACCGAAGCTTTCCGCATACTCCTCTCCGACAAGAACGTGAAGGCCGTGCTGGTCAATATCTTCGGCGGCATTATGCGCTGCACTACGATCGCGTCCGCAATCGTCGAAGCCTACAAACAAGTCGGCTTCAACGTCCCGCTCGTCGTCCGCCTTGAGGGCACCGAAGTCGAACAAGGCAGAAAAATCCTCGCCGAATCCGGCGTCAGCATCACGAGCGGCAAAGACCTGACCGACGCGGCAAAGAAAGTAGTAGCGGCGGCGAAGGCGTAAGGCATTGGGCTTTAGGCGTTAGTAAAAGCGAGCGTATTTGTCATGCGTAATTTTCAAAAACTCGATGTTTGTAAGAAGGCGCACGAACTCACGCTGGAAGTCTATCGAGCCTCAGCTAAGTTTCCCAACTCAGAACGATTTGGCTTAACATCGCAATTGCAGTGCGCTGCTGCGTCCATCGGCGCCAACCTCGCGGAGGGCTCCGGAAGACAAACCGACGGGGATTACAAACGGTTCGTCGATATCGCGAGCGGCTCTGCATGCGAGGTCGAGTATCACTTGTTGCTCGCCCGTGATTTGTCGCTGCTCAATGAAGGAGAATACAAAGCACTCGATGCGAAAGTCAACCAAGTCAAGCGCATGTTATACGGCCTAGCGCAGTATTTGCAATCACCAAAGAATTTCTATCGCAGTCAACCACGTTAGCGCTTTAGTTTCTTTTGCGACTAAAGCCTAACGCCCAAAGCCTAAAGTCTCCCACAATGAGCATCTTGATCGATAAAAGCACTCGCGTCGTCTGCCAAGGCATCACCGGCAAAGCGGGCGAGTTCCACTCTAAGAACTGTCTCGAATACGGCACGAAACTCGTCGCCGGGGTCACTCCTGGCAAAGGCGGCCAAACCACTCTCGGAGTACCAGTCTTCGACACCGTCTACGAAGCCGTCGAAAAAGAAGGTGCCAACGCCGCGATGATCTTCGTCCCCGCCGCCTTCACCGCCGACGCCATCCTCGAAGCCGTCGACGCCGGCTGCAATGTCGTCGTCGCGATCACCGAAGGCGTCCCCGTCCTCGATATGGTCCGCGTCTACAACCGCCTGGAAGCCATCAACAACACTCCCCACTCCCCACTCCCTACTCCCCACTCGCCCGTCCGCCTCATCGGCCCAAACTGTCCAGGCGTTATCACGCCCGAGGAGTGCAAAATCGGCATCATGCCCGGCTACATCCACAAGAAAGGCTCGGTCGGCGTCATGAGCCGCAGCGGCACGCTCACCTACGAGGCCGTCTGGCAACTCTCGAACCTCGGCCTCGGCCAATCCACCTGCGTCGGCCTCGGCGGCGATCCCATCGTCGGTACCTCCTTTATCGATTTGCTGAAACTTTACCAAGCCGACGATCAGACCGAAGCGATCCTCATGATTGGCGAAATCGGCGGTACCGCCGAAGAAGAAGCCGCCGCCTTCGTGCGCGAACATGTCACCAAACCCGTGGCCGCCTTCATCGCCGGCCGCACCGCGCCCAAAGGCAAACGCATGGGCCACGCCGGCGCGATCATCTCTGGCGGCAAAGGCACGGCCGCCGAAAAAATCGCCGCCTTCGGGGCCGCCGGCATCGAAGTCGCCGAGAGTCCCGCCGATATGGGAACCGCGCTTCAACGAGCAATACGGCAACGTTGACAACACGTCCGCGCGCCAGTCTTATCACAAATTTAATCGAAAAATCGTTGCGGCGCACTGGTCTCAGTTGCTAGAATGGCCGGCGCGTTCGTGCCGTTCTGCTTTCAATCGTGGTAAGGAGTTGGCTAATGAACCTTACATCCCGAACCGTTCATGGGGCGTTCACAGTCTGCAATCAGCATCGGTCTCGCAGCAATATCAAGCCCGTCGCGCGCGATCGCACCCGCTAACCAAACGCTTAATCCCACCTTCGACTCCGTCGTCCGCGTCCTGTACGACAATCCTGGCCATCAGGATCCCGGCGATGGCTACTTCGAGGGCACAGGCGCCATCATCGGAAACCACGATATTAACGGTACCGGCGTCCTCTGCGTTCTAACGGCCGACCACGTCCTTTCGACCACTCACGTATTCGGCGGCGCGCTCGTAAGCAAGCCGGGCATCGCCTTCGGCAACTCGAATAAAGCTTCCGGAAATTCGCCGTACATGCAGGCGAAGAGTGTCATGCGGAACGGGCCGACCGGCACCTCCGATTACGCCGTAATGGGCGTGAAATACGGTCCGTTTAACTCGGACTACGATACGCTCGTCACCAATCTGGTAACCGCCAGCTCGTTCTTCAGCTTTACAGACATCGGCTATGGCGACGAAGGGTTACTCGTCGATCAATACGCGCCGGCCGGGTACGACGGCTACCAAAGCCAGGGCGTCTACGGCACGCAGCGCTTTATGAACGATAAGATCGATACTTTTGCCACGATGGCTTCCAACTTTGTGAAGATCGGCTACACCTATACCGAGGCTGCCATTTGGCATATCGACGATCCATCCGCGATGGACGCCATACCCGGCTCCGGAACCACGTACGGTGCCGACTCCGGCTCGCCCTATTTTTCTTCCGACGCCGACTTCGATGAGTCCACGGGACTTTCCTATTTCACCAACAACCAGTTCGGCGTCCACACGGGTTTTGAACCATTGACCAATACGATGGGTGCGCCCGACGGTTATAAAGCCTTTGGAGTCGAAAACTACGGCGTCGCACTCACCCAGGCCGATATCGACTGGATTCACCAGGCCTGCGAACTATTGGCCGTACCGGAGCCGAGCTCGGTGGCCCTGATTGTTGTGGCGATGCTGACGTATGGCCGCTTGCGCCGTCATTCACACGGGCAAAGCGCGTGACCTCTTGCTAAATCCTGCTGCCAAGTACGCCATTAGCGTGTGATAATCGCTTGCGGTTTAGCTCCGCATTCAACTCGCTGGCGTCGCCGCAACATTGTCAATCCACAATTCTTGGCCTGTGCGCAGCTTCTGAATTTTTTTCTAGGAATTGGCCACCACATGTGCTACGGTAGCTCGTGGATTGTGCGCCAGAGTGATGGGCGTGACTTGAAAGCCGTGAGCACGATGCCGCCAACCGCACGGATACCGGTTAACATCCGGTCCAACGTACTGCGCAAAACCCAGGGGGAGAATTTTGCGCAGTACGCAGTTTAGGCACATTCAACACATAACAGGCAAATGAATTCTTTCAGACTCGGCTCTACGTCGGCGTTCGCTTGCGCCGCCGCGCTGGTTTTCCACACTTACGTTGCCCCGGCCCGCGCCGCCGCCGCGAACAAACCACACCAGCGCCCGAACATCGTCGTCATCCTCATCGACGACATGGGCTTCTCCGACCTCGGTTGCTACGGCGGAGAAGTGCCGACGCCGAACATCGATAAACTCGCCGCCGAGGGAGTCCGCTTCCAACAGTTCTACAACACGGCCCGCTGCAGCCCGTCGCGGGCTGCTCTCCTCACCGGCCTTTATCCCCACGAAGCCGGTATGGGCTACTTAGATAATTTGGTCATCCCCGGCTCCAAAGGCACCCAAGGTAAGCTCCGCCAAGACTGCGTCACGATGGCCGAAGTGATGCACGACGCTGGCTACTTCACGTTCATGACCGGCAAATGGCACCTCGGCCAAATGCACGGAACGCCGCCGTGGAGCGCGGTTTCATCCGCAGCCTCGACTCCCCTATCGGCGAGCTCTACTTTCCCGACCAAAAACAACGCCGTGAATGGGGCATCTATCTCAACGGTCAGCGCCACGACCTCGACGATCCCTACTTTGGCCAGAATTGGTACGGCACCGATTTGATCGTCGATTGGGGGCTGAAATTCATCGACGAAGCGCACGCGGCCAACAAGCCGTTCTTCTATTACTTGCCGTTCTGTGCCGTCCACTTCCCGCTGATGGCGCCGAAGGAGGATATTGCCCGCTCTCGCGGCAGATACAAGGTCGATTGGCAAAAACTCCGCGAGGCTCGCCACCAGCGACAGATCGAGATGGGCCTCGTTGACGCCAAGTGGCCGCTCACTGAGTTGCCTCCCGATGTGCCCGACTGGAACACGCTCAGCGATGCGGATAAAGACCGCTTCGATCAGATCATGGCCGTTTATGCCGCCATGATTGACCACCTCGATCACACCATCGGCAGGCTCGTCGCCGGTTTGAAACAGCGCGGCGAGCTCGATAACACCGTCATCTTGCTGATGGCCGATAACGGCGGCAACGCCGAGAGCGGCCCACGCGGCAGGCTCGAAGGCAACGAACCCGGCGGCCCACAATCCACCGTCTGGCTTGGCCAATGTTGGGCTACGCTCGCTAACACGCCTTTCCGCCGTTACAAACACTTCACACACGAGGGCGGGATCGCCTCGCCGCTCATCGTCCACTGGCCCGCCGGTATCGACAAGGCGCGCGAAGGCAAGCTCGAATTGCAGCCCGGCCACTTGGTCGACATCATGCCGACCGTCTGTGAACTGAGTGCCGCAAAGTATCCAATCGAATACAATCGCCACAAGATTCAGCCCGAGGAAGGCACGAGCCTTGTCCCCGCCTTCAACGGCAAGCCGATCGACCGCCAGCAGCCGATCTACTTCGCCCACGAGGGCAATCGCGCCATTCGCGACGGTAAATGGAAGCTCGTCATGAAATACAAAGGCCCGTGGGAACTCTATGACATGGAAGCCGACCGCACGGAAATGCATAACCTTGTCGCCGATAAACCAGAGGTAGCAAAGGAGCTCATCGCAAAGTGGGAAGCCTGGGCCACACGCGCCGACGTCGATCAATGGACAGGCCCCGCGCGAACCGATTGGGGCGCTGAAATCAGACCCCATCGCAAAAACGGCCCGGCCAAGAAGAACAAAACGGGAAGTTCCAAGAAAACGGCCGCCGAATCGGCGGGCGTAAGGCAGGCAACCTAATTTAGTTGACGGAGCCGCGTGGCGGCAACAAACAGGCGGTGCGCAATGGGCGAGGCAACCGATTCTCATAATTCAGCACAAAACTTCGTCGCACCTCACCCCGGCTCTGCGCCATGCCGCAGTGGGATACGGCCGATCTGCCGCGAGCACCGCGCATTACGCTGCGCAGTTGGGCCCTGCTGATTGGGCCGGGCCTCGTTGCGGCCGGGGCCGCCATCGGCGGTGGCGAATGGCTCGCCGGTCCTCTTACCACCGCTCGCTACGGCGGCGCAATCTTGTGGCTCGCGACTATCTCGATCCTGGTACAGGTTGTCTACAACCTCGAAATCTGCCGCTACACCCTTTACTCCGGCGAGCCAATCTTCACCGGAAAATTTCGCGTTCTTCCCGGGCCTCTGTTCTGGCTCGTGATTTACGTGTTTCTCGACTTCGGCTCCGTGTTCCCGTACCTCGTGGCCAATGCTGCCACGCCGCTTGGCGCCGTGATTCTGGGCGAAATTCCGGACGTCGACAAAATCTACCACGTGATGGGGCTCGCCCTCACCGGCAAAGTTTTCCTGCGATTTCTCACGTATGTTGTCTTCATTATGTCGCTCGTGCCGCTCATTTTCGGCGGCAAGGTGTACAACTCGCTCAAGGCCGTCATGAGCTTCAAGATCGCCGTCGTTTTCGGCTTTCTGCTGTTAGTGGCCGTGCTGTATTCCACGCCCGATACCTGGGCCGATATCCTCTCGGGCTTTTTCAAATTCGGCACCGTGCCCGTCGTCAGTGCGGAAAGCAGCACAGGTCCGCCCGTTACGGAAAATGTTTTCCTCGCATGGTGGCACGGTAACCCACTACCCAAGCTTGACTTCAGCATGATCGCCTTACTCGGGGCGCTCGCCGCCATCTCCGGCAATGGCGGGTTAACCAATACCGCCTTAAGCGGCTACGCACGCGATCAAGGCTGGGGGATGGGGCAGCACGTCGGCGCGATTCCCAGCATAGTGGGCGGTCGAAAATTGACGCTATGCCATGTCGGTTCCGTGTTTCCCATCAATGCCGAATCCGTCGAGCGGTTTCGCCACTGGTACCGATTTCTTTTGCGAGATCAATTGATTGTGTGGATGCCCGCCTGCTTTGTCGGCGTGGCGTTACCTAGCATGCTTTCCGTACAGTTCCTTCCTGCGCGGCACGCAAGCTCGAGATTGGATCGCAGCCGGCATGACCGCCGACGGCCTGCGCCACGCCGTCGGCCCACGGTTCGGCACCTTTTTTTGGTTAATGACACTGTTCTGCGGCTTCCTCGTGCTCGCCCCAGCCGCCGTCACCACGTTCGATGGGGCACTCCGCCGCTGGGTCGATCTGTGCTGGACCGGTGTCCCCTTCGTCCGCCGCTGGGATTCGCACCGCATCCGCTGGCTCTATTTCGGTGCCGTTTGCGGTTACGCGGTCTTCGGCCTCACCGCACTTTCGTTATGGAACCCGAAGGAGCTGCTCGTTTGGGCCACGTGTATTTATAATGCCGCCCTGGGCTTCAGTTGCTTCCATGTGCTCGCGGTGAACCTCCTGCTGCTCCCGCGCGAGCTGCGGCCCAACTGGTTGATGCGGATCGCCCTCGTATTCGGCGGCGTGTTCTTTACGGCACTCGCCGTGATCACAACCTTGGCCATGAGTGGCTGAATCCGCAAGAATTCGGCTAGAATGAATGGCAAAGGATCTCCGCACGACAAATGAATACCATCCCGCTATCCTCTGCCGATCTTGCCGCATACGAACGCGACGGATATCTACTCGTCCCGCAGCTATTCGATCGTGGTGAAGTTGATCTGCTGCGTGACACGGCCAAGCGCGATCGCGAACTCGATCAGCAGGCCTACGGCCGCAACGACGGCGAAGGCGGCAGCGTGCGGCTTTCACTCTGGAATCACCCCGGCGACGACATCTACGGCATGTTCAGCCGCAACCGCCGCATCGTCGATCGTGTCGAACAACTCCTGCATGACGAGCCCTACCACTACCATTCGAAGATGATCATGAAAGAGGCCCGCACCGGCGGCGCCTGGGCCTGGCATCAGGACTACGGCTACTGGTACGACAACGGCGTGCTGTTTCCGAATCTATGTAGCGTGTTCGTCGCCGTCGACCCTGCGACGCGCGAGAACGGTTGCCTGCAGGTGCTTCGCGGCTCGCATCAAATGGGCCGTGTCACGCACGTGAAGACCGGTGACCAAACCGGCGCTGATCCAGAACGTGTCGCCGCCGCCGCCGAGCGATTGGAGCTGGTGTACGTCGAAATGAATCCCGGCGACGGACTCTTCTTCCACGCGAACTTGCTCCACCGCAGCGACCAGAACCGCTCCGAAAACGACCGCTGGGCCCTTGTCTGCTGCTACAATGCGCGGAGCAACGATCCGTACAAGGATGCCAAACATCCACGCTACACGCCGCTAAAGCGCGTCGAAGCAGACGCAATTCGAACAGCCGCCGCGAACATTCCGGCCTGATCCCGGCTCTCTTTTTCCTGCTGCAATAAGCGGCCCGTGTTACCGACACCGACGTTTTAGCTTGGTCGCTGGCACACCGTTTGCCCTGTATAAGTGGCGTACTTTGGAAGATGCCAATCCGGCAGCGGGCAGTGTGCCGCTTCGGACAGCCAGAAAGAGGCCCGTGATGACACGCTTGTTCACAAGCTGGGTCGGGCTGCCCCTATGGGCCAGCCCCGGTAACTCGATCTACGATGAAATCCTTCGCTCCAACAGTTCGCGAACGCAGCGACACGTGCGCACCCTGGTTCCAGCGTACACAATCTACGACGGGCTTGAGTATGACGGAATTGATGAACCAAAGCCACCAAAAACGCGCCCGATTCCTACCGACGTGCCTGTGAAGGAGCCCGCCGATATTCCGGTTCGCGAGCCGCGCGATGTGCCGCCACCTCCGGAACCTGAAAGGAAAGTGCCCACGCCTACAAAGGAACCGCACGATGTTCCTCCGGCGCCCAAATCACGGCCGATTCCCTAATGATGGTACGTAGCGAAGCTACTGCAGTTCAAAAGAGACTATGAGCCTTCCTGGCGGTGATGTCTGCGAAGTGTAGATTTGATGGCACAATTTGAGATGGTGCTGGATTATTTGAGCTCAGTGAGCTTGATGTTTTTCCAGCGCACCTCCTTCGTGTCCTTGTCTCCTCCGACTGCGTGAACTTGCAACGCGATGAACCCCTTGGGCGTAAACGCTCTGGGGTCGTTGTCGGTGTAATCGGCCGCTGGCACGCCGTTGAGCCAGGTTTGAATTCTCCGACCCTTCAACCGTGCACGGACGTGATTCCATTCGCCGAGCTTGAACGCTTTGCGGGCCGGTTCATTTTTGCTGAGGTCGTTTAGCCAGCCTCCTTGGCGAATCCAGTTTCCATTTTTGTCTTTGCTTCCTCCTTCGAAATACAGGCCGCCGGTCCAGGCCCGCGGCTTAGGGTCGATTTCGACTTGGTAACCGTAGACGCGCTCCTGGTCGCCCTCTGGACTGCGCGTGGCTGCGAAGCTGCACGCCGGAATTGAAATCGACGTCGTCGATTTTGAAATCGTATTCGAGCTCGAAGTCACCGTAGTCCTTCTTGGTGCACAAAAATGTATTTGTCGTATTCGGAGCGCTCATGCCGACGATTTCGCCATCTTCGACTTTGTATGAGGCATTGCCACCCCGCTTGGTCCAACCAGAAAGATCTTTGCCATCGAACAATTCAACGGCTTTTCGGGCGACGGCAATCGCCGGTAGAAGCAAGGAAGCGAGCATCACCAAAGCGACAACGCGGACGCGAGTAGTCATAGTCGTACAATGTAGATAGGTGGTAATGGCCCTGCATGCCGCATGAGAGTGCGGTCAAACGAAGAATGCAAGAACCGAAGTCCATCACCAATTCTGGCCAACCGCTGCGTCCTTTGCAACAGGCGCTCCGTAGCCGAATTTGCGAGACAGCTGGCGGTCAGCGAAACGCTCGCGTCGTTTGCCGAACACCTGCGAGTTTAGCCACTTCAAGGCGTTTGTAATGCCCTAGTACGAAACGCCTGCCCGTAGCATCAGCGTGTCGCCCATGCTGATATCGTTGCCCGAAATACTGGCCACCTTGATGTCGCGATGGAACACATAGCCGATCTCGAGGCGGTGTGAAACGCCGCCCACGAGTCGCCTTTCGATCCCGAAAATCAACTGGTAGTCGCGCGACGCGAGCACGTCTTCGGTTCCGCTTTGATCTTGGATCGCCCACGCCGCATTGCCATAATCCATAGTGACGTAGACCCACCGTTCGTCGCGACCCGGAATGGGAGAGTAGTTTTCCAGACGCCACGAAATACGTGGTGTGGGAAACACCAGTCGGTACTCGACATCGTCCGTCGGTGTATAGATCACGCCGGCAACCGGTATTACCTTTGACCAACCGCCGTCGAGATAGGTAACACCAAACGCCCACTTCAGGTCGATCGTAGGTGCGTACACGCCGACCGCTCGCCCATTGACCCGCCATGCCTCGCTGGAATCGAAGCTGTAATCGTCGGCGTAGATGCCGGGCGTCACCGCAAAGTCTGCGATCCAGTGGTTCATGTAAACGCGAAAGATGTGGAAATCCATCGCCAAATCGTTGAGTCGTGGCGGCAGGTCCACGTTGGTTGGGCCGTCCAAGAAGTGCAGCGTGTAACTGGGCGTGATGATGATCGGATTCTCGCGCGTGAAGAACGGCAGGGCCGTCACGACTTCGGCACGCAAGTCCGTCCAGCCAAGCGACGTGGAGTCTAATTGCGGCAACCAGGTAGCCGAAAACGCCGCCTTTTGAAAAAAGCCATTACGGGCGCCTGGCGGGATCAATGATCTTTTCAGATCCGGTTCGGATGTGACGGGATAGTCAGGATTCGTCGGCACAACGGCCGGCGTGACGCCGGGTGCTACATTGTCCAACATCACGGCTTGGTTCGTGCGCAGCCAGCCGGTGGATACGCTTGCCACGTTGGGTCGACGAGAGCTTGGGCCGACTCGGTCGGCTCGACAGGCAGCGTTGGCTGATAGGGCACTTGGGCCGGTAAAGCATAGCCGCCCCACATCGGCTCGGCGGCTGGCGCCGCGGCGTACGGGGTTTGGGCGCGCGTGGCATCGAAGGCAAGGAGCACCAGCAGTAGTACGAGCGGCATGCGCATCGGTAGTCCAGTGCATCCTGGCAAGGATTAAAAGTCGACGCCGGCTCGTAACATGATCGTGTCGTTCGGCTTGAAGTTGGGCGGATCCTGCGACACAAACACGATCTCGCGATCAAAAACGTAACCCACTTCGATGTGGCCGCGAATCTGCGTCTGCGTTTCCCACTCCACTCCGCCAATCACGCGAATGTCGTTGTAGTCGATTCGGTCATTGGTCGTCTGTCGAGCTACGGTCCACGAGTCGCCGCCATATTCACCGGCTGCGTATCCGTACCACTTCGTCGTGCCCACGGCGGCGATGAACTTGCGAACCTTCGGATTTGGGAACACCAGGTACATGTCCCAGTCGGGCGTGGGCCGGTAGTAGAGACCGATCACCGGCAGAATCTTCACGTTAACACGATCGAGGTAGGCAGCACCGAGGACCACGTCCATATTCGGCGCGATGGCGATATCGGCGGCGCCGCGGCCCATGTACCGCACTGAGTCGGAGGATACATAGTTGAAGTCGCTGTACACGCCGGTGCGAAACCCAAGTTCCGCGCCAATCCAGTCGTAAGGATGAGGATACCACGCGAAATCGAGGTAAGCATCGTACACACGTGGCGGCAAATCGGGCCCGCCCGCCATCGGCGGCGGACCAACAATCGGCGGACCGCTCAGCGGGCCTTGCAGCCAATTGAACGCGAAACCCGGCGTCACGAGCAGCGGCGTCTGAATGTTATAAAACATCGGGAACGCGAACGTGCTCGAAAGCTCCACGCGATTCAGGCCGAAGTCATTCGGGTTCGAGTGTTTGCCGTACAGAAACGTGTACTCGAAGCTCAACTCTTGCAGAAACTTTTGCGTCTTTTGCCAGTAGCCCTCGCCACTGGTGGTGATGTCGTACGGTGCCGGTTGGTATTGAAACGGGTTGATCGGCGTCAGCGGCGGTGGCACGGGTTGCGTCGCGTAAGTGTGACGCCTGTGGGCGGTGAGTACGGAACCGCCGGAGGTGGCGGAGCGACGGAGCCACCCACGGCGTACGGATCGAATGACGGCGGCGGTCCAATCGCGGCGGGTGAATATGCCGGCGCGGCCGTTGTCGCGGGATATGGGCTCCCTACAGTGGGCGGCGCGGCCTGGGGCCCATACGTCGGCGCAGGAGTGCCCGGCGCGGCATAGGGGCTCGTCGCTTGCACCGGTTGGGCCGGCGTCGGAAATTCGACGCGTTGAGCTGTTGCTGGCGTTGCCAGCGCCAGCAGCGCGCAGACGAACGCGGCAGCAAAAACCCGCCGAACAACGTTGAAAGGATGGGGAGGAGTCAATGTGCGGTCCGTAGCATGTCGGGTGACAAGTCTGATCGGAGCGCGCAGCACGGGCGCGGCGAACGTAGTTACCAAGGCAGCCGACAAACGTCAAGAGATTTCGCGACGTTGAGATAACGATGTGAGAATTCACGCGACGCGGGTGGAGTGGGGTGAGCAGTCGTTGAGACTCTCAACCCGACTTTCAATGATAGCAATGGTGCGACGTTCGGGAGGCGGTGATAATCGCCTCTTTTTGTGATCAGAAGTAGGTACAACCTTGGGCGAATGTTACGTCGAAGTCTGACTCTGCGCACGCGACAATTTCTGGGTTGAGGATTTCGAGGTTTCCATTCTTGATAATTGGAATCAGCCATTTCCCGAGCTCAAACTCAATCCAAAAACGTGCGCGTCCTGCATCGGCGACTTTAATCGTTTTTCGTGTTGTCGGATCAGTAAAGTAACCAAACGCCGTCGGTTCTGGACAAGGCTTATTGTATGCAACGAGCTGGAGCGACGATGATTGCTCGTCGTCGCAAATATCTGACGTGCTACGCGGTACCGAGCACGCATTACATCTGATCGCGATTGTATAGGCGTCTTTAAAACTAATTGGAACTGGAGCAGTTTCCGGAAAACCAGAGCCTTCAATATCGAGGCAGTAGTCAATCAAACCTTTAGCAGCAGCTTCGAAATCGCCTAAATTTTCGAGATGCAGATGATTGGAGATGGGGATCGAAACAGTCTTACCAGTAAAGGGATTTGTACCGGTTCGAACTTTGTCCGATGGCGTTCGCAGCGAGACCGTTTCAAGTTGCGTGACAATTCGAAATGCCAACATTGACTCGCTAAATGATTTGATCTGTGCAGACGTGGGAGCAAAACTGTCCGGCCGCGCGATTAATAGATGAATGTATTGTTCCATCTCATTCACTCGCACAGGATTGACGCGGCATCGGTCAGTGCTTTTAATCGGGTGTCAACTACGATCACTGGCAATCAATGTATCCAGCTCTTGCATGAGCTTCGGCAAAATCGCCTCGTACGAATACTGCCCGAGTGCCTCGCTGCCGCGTTTGAGGTTCACGTAGTTGGGGCCGCACCAGAGGCCGAGGTCGGCTTCGTCGGTTTCGCCGGGGCCGTTCACGCGGCAACCCATCACAGCGATCGTGATTTTGTGCTCGCGGGCGTACTCGGTCATCCGCTTCACTTCTTCGGCGAGCTCGACAAACGCTTCATTCTCCACGCGCGAGCAACTGGGGCAACTGATGATGTTGAGCGTGGAGAGACCGTAGTCGACGACCGAGCGGACGCGGCCAGCGGCGATGTCGTCCAGGATTTGCCGGCCGGCGACGATCTCTTCCGGCTTGCGATCGTTCGGCACCGTGAGCGAGACGCGAATCGTGTCGCCGATGCCGCGGCTGATGAGCTGCTCGAACGCGATGCGGGTTTTGATGATGCCATCGGGCGGCAGGCCCGCTTCAGTGACGCCGAGGTGCAGCGGCACATCCGGCAGCGCTTCGGCGAAGCGCCGGTTGGCTTCAATCACGTCGCGCGGATCGGAGTCTTTGAGCGAAACGCAGTAGCGCGTGAAGCCGATCTCGTCGAGCAGGCGGCAATGATCGAGGCGCTATCCAGCATCGGCGAGAGGCGGTCTTTCGGGTCGTATTTCGCTTGTTGTGATGGATCGACGCTGCCGCAGTTGACGCCAATGCGGATCGCACAGTCGTTGTCTTGCGCGACGGCGACCAGATAGCGGACCTTTTCCTGCCACGGCTTCTCGCGCTCGTGGTGATAGAGATGGCCCGGGTTGTAGCGGAGCTTATCGACGTGTTGCGCGAGGCGTTCAGCGAGCCGGTAGTTTTCTTGCAGGTCTACGACGAGATTAGCCTGCGTTTGTTTGCGGATTTCGCCAACGGCGTCTGCTTCAGCGGAGTTATCGACCGCGATCCGGACGACGTCGGCGCCAGCGCCGGCAAGGGCATTCACTTGGGCGACCGTGGCGTCGATATCGCGCGTCGGCGTAGCCGTCATGCTTTGCACGGCGATCGGATAGCCGGCTCCGATGGTAATCGTGCCGATGCGGACGGGACGGGTTGGATTGCGCGTAGTATTCACTGAAGGAGATTTGTTTTGACGTGATTTACAGGATCAACAGGATTGCTGACGCGAATTGAATCCCGCCGATCCTGTTGATCCTGTCTAAAAAACGATTATGCAAATGTATCCATTGATTTCCAAAGCAACGAGCCGATGCGGACGATCGTAGCGCCTTCATGGATTGCAATCTCGAAGTCATTACTCATGCCCATCGAAAGGTTGTCAAGCGTGACACAGCTCGGTGCGTTTGGTCTAAGTCGGTCACGTAGCTCTCGAAGCGACGCGAAATTACGCGCCGCAACAGTTTCGTCGCCTTCAAGGGCGGCCATCGTCATCAGACCGCGAATCGCCACGTGCGGGTAGCGGGGGGCCGTTGCGAACAGCGGTTCGACGTCGTTGGGCGAAAGGCCATGCTTGGCCGATTCGCCAGAGGTGTTTACTTCCAATAATACGTCGACGGGCGGCGGCTTGTCAGCGGCAGCATCCTCATCCCGGCCCTCTCCCATGGGGCGAGGGAGCGAACGGGCTTCGTTGATGGCGGCGAGGAGGCGCTCGCTATCGACGCTGTGGATGAGGGAAACGAGAGGTAGCGTGCGGGCAACTTTGTTGCGTTGGAGGTGACCGATGAGGTGCCAGCGAACTGCCGGCTTGTTCGCCGCCCCGTTGAGGGCAGATGCTTTTTTCCAGAGTTCTTGGGGGCGACTTTCGCCGAGGTTGGCGCAACCGGCGGCGACCAGTTCAGCAGCCTCGTGCGAGCCGACATATTTCGTTACCCCGACGAGCGTGATTTCATCGGCATTGCGGCCGGCAGATTCGGCGGCACGAGCGATGCGTTCTTGGATGCGGCGGAGGCTATCGGCAATCGACATGGAACGGCGTAGCACGGAGTTTAGTCCGTTTGAAACGTAAGGGGCTAAGGTCCGTGCGAAGCTTACAGTGTAGTCCCATACGAGCTACGGACTAAAGTCCGTGCTACGTTCATTTTAGCAGGCTTCGATTTCGATCCACTCCTTGAACTTGCCAGTCGGCAAAAAGCGGCCGGCACAGAACTCGCCGGCGACGTTGTGGCCGAGCAGCGTTCGATTGCCGGGCTGGCTAAGCGAACGGTAGATGAGCCATTGATCGTCGCCCGATTGTACGCGGTAGCCCACGGCGACGTCTGGCGGCACAATGTCCAGCATTTCACCAACCGTAAGTTGTCGCCAAGTCCGTTCTTTAGTGGAACGCTTGGGATTCAGATCGATAAACAATGGGCAGCACAACGCGCAGGCCATGGGCCTCTTGCGTCAGTGTTAATTGGCGGTCTTGTTCGAGCAGCGTTCCGCTACGCGGATCAGCGCCATTCGCGCAGCGCGAGCGGCATGGCGGCCGCGTGCGTGCGGATGCTCGTGAGGGCGCCGTCGCGAGTTCCCGCTTCAGGCTTCCAGAGAGCGGTCGTGCCGAGCGGCAAGCTGAATGTGTGTTGAAACTTCCGTGTTTCGTTTGCCACGTCATACAAGTTATCCGCGAAGTACAGGATGCGATCCTGACGGCCGAATAAGATTTGCCGTTCGAGGCGTAGGCCGGCGGAGAGAGAGAGACCGAGTTCGAGGAAGTCGTAGCGTTTGCCGCTTTCCCAACAGAGTTGTTCCCATTCGTCGGTGGGCTCAATCGTTTGGCCGTCGCAAATCGTGCGAAAACTCCAATTGCCGGCCAAAACGCGTTCGCCGTTGACCGTCAAGTCGATCGGTAGTGAATTGTCGACATAAGATAGGGCGAGTCGCACATCACGTTGCGACCAGCCGTCGGACATGACGGTAATGCTGGACCAATCCGAGTTGAGCGAGGGCGTGGGAAGGTCTTTATCGCGAAGTTTTCGCGGCGTTTTGACAACACCGCTAGGCAAACTCACCAGCGCCGCGATGTGATCGCCGCGATCACCTGCGAGATCGAGCGCGGTTTTGAAGAGTTCCGGGCACCACGCCTGTTTGTCGGTCGAAGGCGAAAGCAGAAAGGCGCCGTCGACATCCGCCAAGCGAATCGCATTTCGCACCAGCCACTCGTACTGCGTTTCTGCCGCGCACGACCAGGCGCCGCGCTTCAGGTGTTTGCCAAGCCATCGTACCCGCGTCCAACAGCCAAAGAGCGCACCGAGCACAGGCAGCAATCGGCGCTGGGAAGTCCTTGTCCGTCGGTAAGTTCAACGAGCGATTCGGAGAGCGCCGCGCGGGCATCATCGCGAAGGTCGCGCAGCGCCCTTAGTTCAGGAAATAGATAGCTAAGAGCCAGCGACAATTCACCTGCGAGGAGCTGGTTGCGAAGAACATTGTCCGCGTGTGTCGTGGAATCGACGCGTTGCACAACTGCGTCGAGGGCAGTCGTGTGTAGCCGTTCGAGAAGGAACCACCAGGTTTCGGCTGGAAGTTCGTCGGCCAACAATGGAAGCGAATACGCCAGTGCGACGATTTGCAAGGACATAGACAAGTCTGGCGCGGCGGCAACGTCGTCGCCGATCACGATCTCCGCAAGCGATGTGGGTGATGCGATCGCGGCTTGAATCGCATCGCGCTCCCAATCGGTCGGCCAACCCCACAGAATTGCTGCCTGGTGTTCCGTCAAAAAAGACAGCTGCTTTGGCTTGCGGCGCTTTAGCAGGTGCTTTTGCCAGGTCTTCCAGCCGGCGACGGGATCGTTCGGCGGACACAAAGAGATCAGTCTTTCAGGGGTCTTATCGTGCCAAAGCGGCTGCAAGCCAGTCAACCGAACGGACATATCTTCGTTAATTGCAACAGCCATGTTGGAAGGGCGTTTAAAAGGTGGCGGAATACGCAAGAATACCGAAAGAGGCGATACGCGGCCGATGTTTTGTGACTTTAGCTACGCTTGAGACCTCGACAACGGAGGGAATAGCGATGAATGTAATTGCATGTTTGCGGGCGGCCCCGCTATCTTACAAGCTCCAACACAGGTGGTCGAGGGTCACAGCGTTTCGCGGACAAGGAGCTCGTCGCGATGCGGAAAAACGAATCCATCAACATTCGTTGTGCACTGCTTTTCATGGGGTGCGCAATCGTACAAAGCTATTTGCTCGCGGAATGGGCGTTCAGCCAGGAGAAATCTGCGGACGATGCACGAGCGAGTGCGCACGAGGAGTCCGATGCAAAGGCCAACTCACGGCCTTCGCTTCCAGCGCCGGTTCGCGCGCGACGATTGTCGCCGCGGTACCCGATTTGGATCGATCCGAAAGGGAAGGAAGTGCTCGTCGATGGGCAGATTTGCTTGCGCGAAGGGATGCTCGAGATGTTCGCGTGCACGCGGAACACCAAAGAGCATGAAGCGATCGTTTCGGCCGATACGAAGGCATATCTCGTTCACGCCGGATTGCTGAGCTTGGGAGCGCAAGTCGGACATCCAGTCCAGTTCCGGCCCGAATTCAAACCGCCGACTGGCACGGTAATCGAGGTGCTCGTTCGTTGGCGGGATGCCCACGGCAAAGAGCAAACCGCCCGCGCACAGGACTGGGTGAAAGACTTAAAGACCAAGAAGGCGATGACGTATCCGTTCGTGTTCGCCGGCAGTCTGTTTTGGGCGGATCCTGATACGGGCAAGAAGTTTTATCAAGCCGAGGGGGGCGACTTCGTGTGCGTGTCGAACTTCGGCACGGCGATGCTCGATATCCCGGTTAAAAGCTCGCAATCGAACGACGAGTTGGAGTTTGAAGCGTTTACCGAACGAATTCCGCCGCTAGGAACGCCGGTGCGGTTGGTCTTTAAACCAAAGCTAGATCAGCAAGGGACGGATAAGAAAGAGCAAAGAATGGAGAAGTCTGCAGGCGGAGTGCCGACGAAAGAAGGCGAGGCGAAATAAACATGAAAGTGTTGGTCGGCGTCGACGGGTCCCCGAATTCATTCGCTGCGGTAGAGTTTATCGGGCGTCTGATCTCAGCCGAGCGCGATGAGCTCATGCTGTTGTTCGCAACACCAGCCATGTCGTTCGACGACGACCGGTTGGACCCGGCAATCGAAGAGCGGGCGCGTGCGGCACTGAGCAGCGCCGTGCTCGATGCGGCCATCGAGCGTTTGCCGATTGGGTGGCAGCGGCGTGCGACGAAGCGAGACGTTGCGGGTTCTGCCAGTGCGCGTTTGCTGGAAGCCATCGACGAGGAGCACGCGGACCTAGTCGTCTTGGGATTCCGTGGTACGAGCGGGATTATCGAGGCATTCGTGTTGGGAAGTGTCAGTCGAACGCTTGTTCATTCGGCGAAAATCCCGGTGTTAGTCGTCAAAAGTGTGCAGTTAAGTGAAGAGCCGGCCAAACAGTCGCCGGGTCCGGTGACACGGCACGTCCACGTGCTCACGGCATTTGGTGATGCACCGTTTGCGGAACGTGCTGCTGAGGTACTCCGGCAGTTTACGTGGCCGGCCGAGACGCGAGGCTGGACAATGACCGCTGTGCGACCGATGTTCGTGACAGATTTGCCGGATTGGATCAAGATTGAGCGCGATGCGGATGTCGCCACGATGGCGGCTGCGTGGGAGACGGAATACGAAGAGAATCTGCAGGAAGCCCGCGGCGAATTGGAAAGATTTCGCGCGGCGCTGCCAGCGTGCTTCAATAACGAGGAACCGATTGTTGCTGAGGGTCGGCCTGCCGAGGAGATACTTGCCAAAATTCGCGACAAAGCGATTGATCTCGTTGTGATGGGGAGTCGAACGAGCGGTTCGCTGAAGCGACTGCTGCTGGGAAGCACATCGGAGCAGGTGTTGCGCGAGGCGCCGTGCTCGGTGCTGATTGTGCGGTAAGGTGCGTACGTACAATAAACAAGCCGGGCCAAGCTGACCCGGCTATATGGTCGTGCTTTCAAGGCTGGGGGGAACTAGTTAATTCGAGGCGCTCGACCAGCCGATGGCATCTTGCTGGGCCTGAGCCGGGGTGATCGGTCCACGCGAGACGGCAGCCGTTTTGTGGTACTTAACCGGCTGCTCGTAGACCGCAGTGCGGACCGGAGCAATGCTGGTCCGTTGGGCCGTGCGATCTTTGGGATTAAACAGTTTTGGTGCTTCGAGATACGTCGAGGGCTGGTCCTTCTTCACGTCGTATGGAGTCTTCTGCTGGGTATCAGAACCTGGTTCAGGTTGCGCTGCAGGCGGTGTGGTATCGGCAGGGCGTTGAGCAGAGGTAGGTTGAGGGGTGCCTGAATTCAGGTCGGGCCGCTGATCGGCGGCAGCGGGCGCGGGTTGCTGCGGTGGAGCATAGGTAGGCGGCGCCGCTGTGGGAGTTGTTGCCGGGGCACTAGCGGTGCAGTTCGAACACCCGGTCGTGGGCGCTTGGTACGACGCTTGGGTTACGACCGGCGCAGCGGAGCAGCTCGAGCAACCGGATTCACACGCCGAACCGCAACTGCTGCACGACGAACATGAGCTGCATGGGGAGGCGCACGTCGAACAAGCTGGAGCGTACGACGTGACATAGCTGGTTCCACAGGTGCTACACGAGGGAGCGTATCCAGCGGTGCATGTTGAGCAGGTGCTCGGCGCGTACGATGCACAGGTCGAGCAGCTCGAACAAGTTGAGCAAGCCGGCGCGTAGCTCGCGTAGTACGACGGGGCATACGACGCGTAGTACGTTGATGGATACGAGGCGACGTAGGTTGACGGCGAACCCCAGAGCCGTGCGCTCACGCGATTCCACCAGTAACCGGGGTACCAACCGCTATAGTACGTCGAATACGTGGCAGGTGCGTAATAAGACGTATGCGCGGGGGCGTAATAGGAGGTGTACGCCGGCGCATAATACGATGTTGCGGCCTGGCCACAACATTGTGCGCTCGCATCTGTTGCGATGCACGCTGACACTAACAGCGCGGCGAGAACCGTAATCAGACGCATTGATTTGTTCGTCATGTTAAAGCTCATTTACTTCTGCTTCCGAGATGAGAAGGACCCTACCTTCTGTTTACTCACCGGTGCAGCGGAAAGCAACTAGCTGCACGTGGCGAATGCAAATTTGGTGGGGATTGCATGCTAGGCAAGCTTTGCCGTCTGGAAAAGCGATGCGGGCTGAATCGTGAAACGACCCCATTCAGCGCCGTAACTCTGCCGCCGTTCCAGTGGCAAGCAAGGAACCCCGATGAATTGTAACTCAGAAGTTGGGGGGAGTGCCTCCGCGCCGACAAAAACGACGAATTGGCGGCGATGTTGCCGGAACGCAACATACAAACGCTCTGAAGTCGCAAAAATTACGCCGCTGTGGAGTGCGCGGAACACGTGTGCTTTCGACTAGATTCTTACGTGCCCGTGACGGCGCCGTTCGTGCCGATCGTAGAGATCGAAGAAGATCTCACGCACGTTGCTGCCATGGCAAGCATGGCTAGCAACAACATCCTGGCGTGTGATCGGCGTGGACACTTCCGCGCATAAATCGCCGACGAGTTGCGCGACTACCGCTTCAGTTGGCGCGAGAGTGAGTAATGATGGAAAACGCGTCGGAGCGTGGGTGGTGACCAGTAATCCGACGTCCTTACGCGAAAACCAAATCGAAAGTCGTAGCCGCTCTAACATCGAGAGTTGCTCGTAGCCGTCGATGATGAACAGGGTGGAACTCTCTTGCTTGACGCGACGGAGTGCCGCGATGAACTCGGGCGGCAACCGGCATTGGCCATCCTGCAGTGTCACGCTAAGCATCTGGCGACCTGCCGCTAGGAAAGGCGATTTGAGCGATTCGAGCAAGGAAGACTTACCGCTGCCGTGCGGACCAACGACCGCGCCGCGCCAATTCCAGGCGGCCAGTTGAGCGACGATTTGTTGCGCGGATTGTCCGTCTGGAAAGCGGAACGGCAACACACCGGGCCGCGTCCAGCACGTCGCGAAAGGGTTATCAAGTCTTGAGGGCGGTGGTTTCAGCATCGTGGTTACGAGATCGCTTCACGACATTTGATGACAATGGCTAAAGCGGTTCCGGTGCAGCGTGAGCAATAGTGTTTGCGATGTCGACGTTGCCCAAGCGAAACGGAATCTCGGCGAACGTTTCTTGAACTTGTGGCAAGAATAAGCGGACACGGACGCACCAGCAGACTTTTACGATTTCGCCGTCGTAGCTCAGGGGGCTGGGAGGCAGGACGGTGGAAAAGCGTCGGGGCACACGGAGGTCGAGCGGTTTGGCAAGTTCATCGACGTGCCGCTCAAAGAAGTGTATGGCAAAATCCTCATCGCCCTTACCCGCCGTATACCAGAGAATGGAGAGCTCGGCTGCCCGAACAGATCGCATTTGAGTACCCTCAACAAGAAAGCGGCCAGAAAGCCGATTACCCGGCTGGTAGTGGGCGGTCGTGGAATCGAGCAAGATTCGAATTGGCGGGGGTGACACCATAGTTACGATCTCGTTGCCGCCAAGGATTGGTCGGCCTGCGGCGCGGCAACGCGCAGCGGATATACGTAAACGGGAAAGCGCCGTTCGAAATCTCCCCAGCGAGCCATGCGGCCGCAAACGACCAGCGTCCAAATCACCGCGTTATGGGTGGAAGCGAACGAATGCATCGCAGAGTCGGGGAGTGTCACGTCGAACGTCACCTCAAATGGCTCGGGCGGACGAATTTCAAACCTACGTCTGCTGAAAAGAACGGACTGAAACACACGAGTGACAGCACGGCGGGTGTCTGTTCCCTGTTGGTAGATGGCTTGTTCCTGACAGACGAGTTTGATTTGAAACCAGCGCACACGTAGCCGGCCCGTTTGCGAGACGAATCCGTGAAACGTGCCCCCCGGATAAAACGGGTGCTGCGAGACTTCGACGCATGTGGTACCGATCGCGATGCCAAACAACACTTGCCGGACTAGGGCGACGAGCGTCCAAGCTCCCGCCATCACGAAGGGCACCATCAACCAAGTGAGGAGCCAATTCGGCTGTCCCGAGCGGTGCAGCGAAATGACTTGCACGACAAAAATCGCAACGAGTGTGTTCCATGTCAGACAGACGGCGGCCATCGTGAACGAAACCCAGCCGGACGCAGCGTCGATCGGCAGCCGATAGGCGAGTCGAATGCCAGGGCTATCGGTTACTGCATCGATCGGTGGGACAGTCGGCAGCGTCTGGCGGTTCGGATCAGCATCAACACCGAGGAGTTCCCAGTCCGTTGCTTTTTGTACAACGGCCGCACGGCGTTCCGTGGAGACGGCAGATTGCCAAAGCAAAGTCACGAACCCGATCGCACCGTAGACAATAAGAGCGACCGGAATAAGCATTGCAAACCAGGGCCATCGTCCGACCTCGTCCGCGTGGGCGACGTGATGAATTAGCCAATAGAGGCCTAGCACGCCGACCGCTAACATAGCGGCAAATAAGAAGCCTTCGGCGACTTTGCCAGCCCAGGGCGCACCGGTGCGGCGCGAGCCACGTTTCTTAACGAGCAGTCGTGGACGAGGAAGCATGGCCGTTGCGCGACGGGAAAAAGCGATGCCCAGATCGCGGCAAGAGACCGGGCACCTCTATTCATTGTCCCACAAATGGCGGCGTTCTAATAGCAGATTTTAACGGAGCGGAATTTCTAAGGTATTCCGAGCTCTTGCGTCGCACTGAGGCTCGCCTGCGGCTCGACCCCAGCCACCCCATCTTAGTCTTGTGAATCGCGGCTGAACTCCTGCGAGTTCACCAACGAGAGAGTGCTCAGACTTCGACCGGTGCGCGGCCGGGGCGATAGAAGCCGACGTTCTCGAGCGCTTTGTAGACTTCTTCGAGGGTCTTCTCACCGAAGTTAGAGATGCTGAGCAGGTCTTCGCGCGTACAATTGAGCAAGTCATCGACGGTGAAAACGCCGCGCTCTTCGAGGCAATTGGTAGTGCGGACGGCGAGGCCGATTTCGGCCGTACTCATTTCCAATTTGTCCTTCATGTCTTGTGAGTTCTCGTAGGCGCGGTTGAGTGGAATGCGGGTCATGCGGGTTCCCTCCCTAAGATGATGGAGCTAGGAATGGGCCGACACGGGCGCGCGTACCACGCGCTCGGCCGCCCGAACGTCGCCGCGGAGTATACCAACTTTCCGATCAAAGGCGAATCATTCTGGCAGAATATCGTCCAAAAGTTTTACGCGAGTGCTAGCATTCATCCTTGGTCCTATGATCGAATGGTGAGCAAGGACGATGAAGTGCGGCCCGCCGCGAGGGGATGTACGTACGAATGTGAATGGTGAATGATGGGGCATGGACATAGGGTGGTTATGTTCTCCCGGGAGTGCCGGGCGAGCATGTAGTCGTGTCCGCGCGCGTCTGGGGCTCGCCTGTGGCTCGACCCCAGTCACCCGCCGTGAGAGATGAACACGGCTCCGAGTGGCGAAAGTACGTCGTCGCGCTCCTAAGGGGCGAGTTCTTGCGAATTCGGCTACGTTCGACATCTGCGATGAATCAACAGTTGGAATCACTTACGGAGCCACAACGCGAGGCAGTAACGCACCGCGAGGGCCCCCTCCTGGTGCTCGCCGGACCTGGCAGCGGCAAGACGCGGGTCATCACGCATCGCATTGCGCATTTGATCGAAAGCGGAGTGCCGAGTTCGCAGATCCTAGCGCTTACGTTCACGAACAAAGCGGCAGATGAAATGCAGCGGCGGGTCGCGGAGCTTTCGCCTGGCAGCCGCGTGTGGTTGAGCACGTTTCATCGGTTCGGGGCGATGCTGTTGCGGCGGTACGCCGAGTACGTCGGGCTCGAACCGAATTTTACGATTTACGATACGAGCGATGCGCGCCAAACGATCAAGCGCGTGATTGAGGCGCGTGAAATCAATACGCTGAACTATTCACCCGATCGGCTGCACGATGCGATCAGTGCGGCCAAGAACAAGCTCATCACGGCAGCCAAATACGAGCCACGGAGCGGCAGCATGTTGAGCCGCGTGGTGGCCGAGGTCTATCCGGCATACCAGGCGCGACTGCTGGCCTCGTCGGCAGTGGACTTTGACGATTTATTGTTGCACGTCGCACAATTGCTCTATGAGCATCCGGAAATCCGTTCCGAGCTGGATGAGCGTTATCAGTATGTGCTGGTGGATGAGTATCAGGACACGAATCGAGCGCAGTATGTCATCTTGCGAGCACTTTCAACCGACTATCCAAATCTTGCGGTGACGGGTGACCCTGACCAGTCGATCTATGGTTGGCGAGGGGCCGATCTGAACAACATTCTGGAGTTCGAGCACGATTATCCCAATGTCAGAATCGTGCGGCTGGAGCGCAACTATCGCAGCACGAAGAGCATTTTGCGCGTAGCGGATGAACTGATCGGCCACAATCTAAAGCGTAAGAAGAAAATGTTGTGGACCGAGAATGGCGACGGCGCCAAGGTGCGATTGATTTCCTACCTCGATCAGGACAAAGAGGCGGCTGATATTGCCGAGCAGATTCGGTCAACTGTGTCATCTGGTACACGAAAACCGAGCGACTTCGCAATCTTTTACCGCGTGAACGCCTTATCGCGGTCGTTGGAAAAGGCGCTTCGAGCAGCGGGCGTGCCGTACCAGATGGTCCGTGGTCAGGAGTTCTATGCCCGCAAGGAAATCAAGGATGTATTGGCGTACTGCCAGCTTGTGAACAATCCACGCGACGACATGGCATTCGAGCGGACGATCAACACACCGACCCGTGGCATTGGGCGAAAGACGATTGAACGGCTGACTGAGCATGCATATCGCTATGGCATTCCCTTATTGGAAGCGGCCCGGGCAGCGTGGGACATCAAGGGTTTTTCCAAGGGTACGGCTGCGAAGGTGGCGACTTACGTCGAGATCATCGATCGGATTGCCGCAGTCGTGCACGGCGATGTGGAAGAGGTGATCGGTACGGTGCTCGACGCGTCGTGCTATCGTGCGCCGCTGGCCAAAAGCGACGATGAGCAAGACCAGAATCGGCTTGCAAACATCGAAGAGCTTCTCACTGACGCGAGGCAATTCGACGAGCAAAACCCTGGAGGCGGGCGGCTGGAGGAATACTTGGAACGCTCTTGGCTCGTCAATGAGACCGACAATTGGGACACGGAGATCGACAAAGCAACGTTGATGACGCTGCATGCAGCGAAAGGATTGGAGTTTCCCGTCGTGTTCATTGTCGCGGTAGAGGACGGTGTATTGCCGCACGAACGCGTGGGTCAACACCCCGACGAATTAGAGGAAGAACGGCGGTTGGCGTTTGTGGGGATCACACGTGCGAAAGAAGAGCTGCAGCTCAGTTATGCCGTCACGCGCGATTTCCGTGGCGTGCGGCGACGGACGATCCCGAGCTCGTTTCTTATGGAGATGCCGCGGGACGAGATGGAAAGGCTCGGTTCGGCCGAGGCGTTCGATACGGTCACATTTGATCCTTGGGATGAACCGGACGATGAAGAGGGCGATGACTCCTGGGATTGGCAGATAGAGGATATGTCGGTCGGATCAGTCAGCGGCGACTCCACTCAGAGGGAAGACCAGAAGCCGGGAATCAGCGTTGCGGCCGTGTCGCTGAAAACAGCCGCGACGCTTCAGCGCGAGGCTGACGGCACAGCGACAGAAGGACAGCCGCGCGTGTCGCCGGACCTGTTTAAGCAGGGGATGACTGTGACGCATCCGGAATACGGTCCTGGTAAAATCGTGGCTCTTTCGGGGTCTGGCAAGAGCCGCCGTGCGACGATTCAATTTGCCACTGTCGGGGAAAAAAAGATCATTCTGGGGCACAGTGCAGTACGGCCGGCGCGGTAAGAGTCTATGCCAGTGGAGATGGCAGCGGGGCCAAACCCGCCGCTTGCTACGCCGTCTTGGCCGTGAGTTTCACATCCGCAGCCATCGATTGAATGGCCGATATCGCTTCGGCAAATGTGGTCACTACCTTGCTAGTGGAATCTTCGAAGGGTTCGGCAAAATATTGTTTCTGAGCTTTCGCTGTCCAAAACCCGACGACGATCGGCAAATGCGGATAGCGACCGCGAAGGCGACGCCACAAGAGGCGACTATCCCGTGGAGTGATGGGGGGAAGAACCGAAATAACTACAATATCGCTTTCGGATTCAGCGACACGATCGACGCGCTCGCTCGTGAGCGATTGGGCGGTGCCAGCATCGACCTGAAAACCGGCGACCGTCAGTAGCTGCGCCAACATTCGGCCAGCAATTTCATCCGCCTCGTCGCGGAGCGGAATGCACATAATGCGTGTGGGTGGAGCGGATGGACCGGCGACTGAATCGCTGTTGTCTGGGATAGTGCTGTCTGCCCCGTCCGTGAGGCGTTTCGCTTCGAGTTGCTGCCACTCTTCTCCGACTTCGTCGACGATATCCTCGGTCGTTTCGAAAACGAAAGCGGCCTGTTGCTCGCTAAGCAAGTCGGAATGACGGTCTTGTTCAGCCAACGCCAACGCGGGGATTAGCACGGAGTCGTAGTATTCAACGGGCGAAGATTCCTTGATTTGCCCTAGAGCAAGCTTGAGCGGTTCGTGGTAATCGAAGGCCAGCAGACGCTGATATGTTCGCTCGGCGAGCGACATGGGCGGTCGGTCGGCGAGCAGAATCGTGAGGAATTTCAATTGGGGCACATAGCGAGCGGCAACGAGAAGGCATACGGTCATCGGCATCGAGAGAATGAGCCCGATTGGTCCCCACAGCCATGTCCAGAAAATGGCTGCGATAATCACGCCGACCGTTGAAACGCCGGTTGTGCTGCCGTAAGCGAGTGGTTCAACTATGTTGTTTGAAATAAGTTCGACGAGGATGTACCATCCAAGAACGACCAGGGGCTGCACCCAACCCGCAGAAGTTGCGATCGAGAACATGATAGGCAGCGTTGCGGCGATCCACGGGCCGATGTACGGCAGAAAACGCAGCGAGAACCCAAGAACACCCCATAGGCTGGCGCCCGGCACGCCGATCATCCAGAGGCCGATAGCAATCACGAGGCCGTACCCGGCATTAACTAGAAACAGGGCGCGGAGGTAACGGCCGACGCGACGGGAAACATCGTGTACGGCCTCGGTGGTGGCATGCATGTGTGAGCGGCCAAAGAGTTGAATAAGACGGCTACGCTGGTTTTCGCGGTCGAGCAGCATGAACAGCACGAGCACGATCACCAAGCCGCTTGTAGCAAGCGGACCGACAACGGGGCCCAACCAGTCTTGAATTTGTTGCAGCCGCGAGGGCGGCATTTCGACAACTTTTACTGCCACAGCTTTCTCATTTTCCGTTTCGTTTTCGTGGTGGATTTGCGCAGAGTCCGAATCCGCCGCCTTTGGATCGATGGCGCCGTCCGCTAACTGTTGAGAATCTGTCGATTTCTCCCCGTCTTTGGCCGTCGGCGCGGGGCCGAGCGAAATTTCGTCGCTAAGATCGGTCAGAGTTTTTGTAAGCTTAGTCAGCGTGGGAGAGTCCGGTTTTAGCGACTTAATCTTCTGAATGAGCTCGGCCTCATGTTGGGGCGAGCTCGAGACCCAGTTGGACGAGTTGGTTCGTTACGACCCAAGCCACGCTACCGAGGATCGCGAATGAAATTGCGACGACCCCAAGGACGGCGGGGACACGTGGCATCCGCCAACGTTCGAGCCGATCGACAAGTGGGGTAAACAGGAAGCTGAGCAGAATCGCCAGTGCCAACGGCAGCAAGATCGACTTCGCGACGTAGAGCGCCGTGATAGCCGTTATCATCGCAACCAAAATAAAGAGAGGCGACGCGCGATCTTTCATAAACAGTTTTCGAGTTTGTTGGCCGCAACTCGATTGGAAACGCACCCGCCCACGGAGCTGGTTCGCGAGCTGAGCATTCTATGTTTATGGCATTTTCCGTGCCGCGACAGCAATGTTGAACGCTACACGTGGCTATGGGGCCTAATGATAGCAAATCGGCTAAATCAGTGTGGCCGTCGAATTAGATGCGGTCAGGTTGATCGATCGCCAGTCGGGAGATTGAATTCGATGGTCGTTCCCGCGTCTTCGCTGCTGTTCGCAGAAACGCTGCCGCCGTGTGCTTCTATCGAGTGCTTGACAAGAGACAGATTCAAGCCAATCGCGTCTGAGGCAGCGTCTTTCGATTCGTCGTCATCAAAAATTGCTGCAATCGCGATTTCTGAAAGTGGAGCACCGTTGTGGTGCACTTTGCAGCACACACCCAAGCGGTCGTCATCATTGGCCTCCACACGCACGATGCCGCGTGGCGCAGCATTGATGGCAAACGCGAGAATGTTTTCAAGCACACGGGTCAGAAGGCCCGCGTCTGCGAATACCTGCATGTCCGGTGAAACATTGTTCAACAATTCGACACTTGACGACGCGATGACTGGTGCAAGACCATCGACGACCGATTCGACGAGTGGCCAGAGGTCGATTTGGCGACAATCTAGTTTTGTCGATGCCTCGGTAGGCGAATCGCCGTTTGCCTTGATAACTTCGGTTACCGACTTTTCAAGTTGCTGGATGTTGCGCCGCAGAACCTTTAGTAGCTTTTCAGCCTGGGGATTCGACGCGGCTGCATCCATCGTGCGCTCAATCACGCGGACGCTCACTGAAATTGCTTGTAGGGGTGTCCGTAAATCGTTCGCAACAAATGCGATATGTTGATCGCGGTGCTTCTTGATTTCGAGCGATAATTGCGTGGCGTACGTTTGCACCGCCAAACCGATGGCTTCATCGATGATGCGGTTCACGACGCGGAGTTCAGCTCCGTGAATCACCATGCCATGCTCTTCGGCCAAATCGTGCACGCAGCCGCGAAGTACGTTGTATTCTGCCACTACCTCTTCGACGTTAAAGCCGTCGTGTAAACGCTGCCGACCGTGAACAGGCGGGCTACCTTGCAGCAAGACGTCACCTGCCGACCCATCCGGTTGCGCCTCGAGGGCTTCCGCAAGCTCGTCGATGAGATACGGCATGTGATCGTTCAGACTGGGAACATCCAATCCCTTGGCAGAAGACAACTGACGGACTTGATGTCGCCAACGGGAGATCAACACGTGGCGCTGCTCGCGAATGAGCGCGCCAATTTTGCGGAGGCCGGCGACGGACATAGGTTCGGTTCTAGACAGCTCGCAACGAAAAAGTGAAAGAACGAATTTTAAGCTAAATTATAACAGGCAATCTTAGCGATAGATAGGAGTTAACGACGAGAACGCGATCAATCTCGGAGTGGTTTGCTAATCCCGCGCTGCTATTTTTTGCGAATTGCCCGAGGCACTACGTGCTCTTGGAAAATGGTTGTGCGGCCGTTCTCAGAGGTCGATCTTACCCATCACGAAGTCAGGGAATTCGCTGGCACCGACCGCCGTACAGCCTTTCCGCCGCGCAAATCTTGGGCTGCGCCTGTGAAGCGGCGGTTGATGATGACCGCGCATCCATCGCAGTGGTTGCCTACCTTGGCCGCAATCGCTTGTTGGATGGTAGCACTGGAGACGTTGTGGCCTTCGCCTTGCGTTAGAACGGCAATACGGCGTCCGTCGAAATCGACGATGAGGTTCGCATCTTCGCCGGCAGTGCGGCCAGTGCGTTCTGCCTTGGCGCCCAACGTGCGGCAAACCTCGACGACGAAGTCTTCCCATTCGGCGTCGCGCATCGACTTCCAGGAGCGTTGCAACAGGGCCGCTTTTTGCAGCTTGCCGGACGCGATTTGATCGCGACGCTCGTCGAGGAGCCGCTGAAGTTTCTGTTTTGTTTCGGTAATGCGTTCGACTTTTTCTTTCAGACGGGCATCGACCAGACGGGCGTGGCTGTCGGCCTCGGCAACGGTCGTTGCTAGTAGCGCGTCGGGCGGCCAGTAGAGGAGCGAGGCGAGCATGGCCGCGCCGCCGCCAACGCCAATTAACAAGCCGAACATGGCCAACGGCAGCGAATCAAAAATAAGCTGCACGATAATGAAGAGCAGAACACCGACGAGACCGGAGCCAATGATGAGCACCAGCGTGTGCCACATCTCGATAGTCGCGGCCGGTTTTCGCACCGATCGTGCAGAATGCAAATACCGCAGCCGCCATTTGGCCCGCGATGCGTCCTTGGTGACGGCCTTTCGCTCGGCTTCCAAGTGCGCGACATCGGCCTTTAACGCTTCAATTTTATGATTGAGCTGCGTGAGCGGGCGTTTGGACGTTGCGTCAGTGGTCATGGGGGATAGGTGAACCTGAGCGGCGCATCGCGAAATGCCGACGTAGTGCAGCCAACCTTTTCCGCGTTTCGAACTTGAACGCGAAATTCATGTCTGGATGCAACACGAACCGCAGCCAGCGAGGACGGCTAGTGAAATTGTAGTTGTATTCGATCGTGGAGGAACCGTCTGGCTGAGCCACATGAAGAATCGTCGCGGCAAAGGTTTCAAAGAACGGCGGCCGATTGATCATCCGCACTGCGGCCACATTTGGTGGACGGAAAGTAATATATTCCGTCTTCAGTGCGATTCCGCCTAACCACGATTTTCCCTTGCAAACACTTTTTACCCCTACTCCCGCTTGTTCGCGGCCATCGAGCAGGTACGCATCCTGAAGCAGCGTGTCCCATTCGAGGCGGCGGTTGTAGTCGTGAAGAAGCCGGAAGACATCGTCCGCCGGAGCGGGAATTACGTCGCTAACGCGACCGCGTGGCATTGTGAATGGCTTATCGTTCTGTTTGTGGACCAATACTCATCTGTTTTTACGCCACCGCCGGCTGTTCATTGCGGATCGTGACAGTCGGATTCTGATTTGTGGGGGGGACAGGCAGGTTCTGCTGCACCAGCAGCGCGACATGCTCTTTCATACCCCAACGCGCCTGATACAGGCAGTCTTCGACGGAATGTCCAACCCCTGTGAAGCCCTCCAGTTCAGGCGAATAGAAGCCGAAGAAATCGGGGTCCTTCGTTGCTTCAACGACAAGTGAGTAAGGCAAATCGATCATCGAATATCCTAATTGCGTTTTTTAATGCCTGCGGCTTTCAGAATCGCTTTGCAGGTCCCCGTTGGCACTTCCTTTGATCCATGATAGTCGACACGGACTAATTTGTCCCATCCTTGCTTATGATAGTAACGTACCGACCCTTTCTCCTTAAGAAATGGCTCAAAAACAACTTGGTAGTTTGGTAGACTGTGGTGTTCCACGATCCTTCCGGAGGCGCCACTGTGGTCGGTTATCACGCAACGATCGAAAGGCAGATGGTTCTCTTTTTCCAGTCGCTTTCGGAGAAGGATCGACGGCGGTATGCGGCAGTCGAGGCGGCCAAGCTGGGACATGGCGGCTCGGCCTACATCGCCAGGTTGTTTGGCTGCAAAGTTGATACGATCGAGCGCGGCAAAGAAGATGTGGAGCAGTTACCGGAGGATCAGGCCGCCGGGCGTGTCCGAAAAAAAGGGGGGACGAAAACAAGCTAGCTTCGCCAACCCGCAATTGGTGGAGCAACTGAAGGAAGTTGTGGAAGGCCACACGGCTGGATCGCCCATCGAGCTGGGCCGCCTGTGGACCAATCGCTCGCCGCGTGAGATTGCCGAGGAGCTCTGCGAGCGAGGCAGTCCGATCTCGGCGAACACCGTCGGCCGGTTGTTGCGTGAGGAATTGGGGCTGTCGCATCGCGCGTTGGCTAAGACGTTGCCGACCGGGGCCAGCGTGGACCGCGAACCGCAGTTCGCGCGGATGCTTGAGTTGCGGGCGGAGTTTTTGGCAAAGGGCTGGCCTGTGCTGTCGATCGACACGAAGAAAAAGGAGCTGTTGGGCGATTTTTATCGCCCCGGTCGCGCTTGGAGCGAAACTCCGGGGCGGGCTTTGGATCATGATTTCACCAGCTTGGCGACGGGCAAGGTGGTTCCCTATGGCGTGTACGACCTGGCCCAACAAGAAGCACTCGTCATGTTGGCCAAAGGCGCCGACACGGGGGAACTGGCGGCGGCTGCGGTTCGTCGTTGGTGGCATCGGCTGGGCAAAGGGCGTTATCGTCGGCGTGACCCGATTCTGCTGCTCGCCGATTGCGGCGGGAGCAATGGCTATCGCGTCCCGCTCTTCCGCGAACGGCTCTCTTGGCTCGCCAAGGAACTCGAACTGACGTTCCGCGTCTGCCACATTCCTCCCTACTGCTCCAAGCACAATCCGATCGATCATCGTTTGTTTTGCCATTTGACGCGATCGCTTCGGGGACTGCTGCTCAAAAGTGTCGAGGTGATTCGGGACGCCTTCGCCCGCACGACCACCTCCACCGGACTCCGCGTCGTGGTCGAACTTGCTCGTCACGTCTATCAACCCAAAATCAAGCCGCACCCGGATTTCACCCAACACGAACCAACCCGTCGCGATCAACTCTTGTCGGCTTACAACTATGTCATCGCCCCAACGTAAACTGCCAAGTTATTTTTGAGTCGTCCCTTAGTAAGGAGAAGCCATTTTGTTCCAACAACCGTACCAATTCGGAGAACTTCACAATGAAATTCCAATTGGGGCATTATTCCTATTTGGGTTCGAACTTCAGCGACGCACTGTTGACGCAATATCGCAGGCCGGTGGGTTTTGGGCCGTCGGGGAAGACGTGGCCAAGGTGGGCGCCGCAATGGTGACAGATGATTTCCTCGCGGACCATGCCGAGACTGGTGTCGGTTTCGGTGTCGATGTTCTTGTCGTTAGCGGCCGCGGAGAAGCTGGGCCAGCCGCAGCCGCTGTCAAACTTCTCGTTTGAGGTAAATAATTCGGCCCCACAGACGACGCACCGGTACATGCCGGCTTCGTGGTTGTCCCAGTATTTGCCGGTGAAAGGGCGCTCGGTGCCCTTTTCTTGGGTTACGTAGAATTGTTCGGGGGTAAGGCGGGCGCACAGGTCGTCTTTCGAATTTTCTGATTTAGACACGGCACTGTTTTCGGTTTTGTCGGGCATAGTTGGTCTATTCGGCATTGCCAGGACATAGATTAACAGGCAAAGTGGAATCGAGAGGACCAGAGCGGTCTTTACCACGAAGGGCACCTGGGGCACAAAGGACGATTTTAGAAGGCTTGATCTCATTCCGATTTTCTTCGTGATCTTTGTGATCGTCTTGGTTCAATGTATTGTAGTAATTTAAGTTTGCGATGTCGAAATCAGATACGCAATTCGTTTTCATGACCTGTCGGGCGGGGGCGGAGAGCGCGCTCAAGGAGGAAGTGGCGCGGGTCATGCCGGGTTGGCGGCCGGCGTTTTCGCGAGCCGGTTTTTTGACATTCAAGTGCACCGAGGCTGCGCCACGAAACGATAAGGAACTTGCCGAACGCAATTGGACATTTGCGCACACGCATGGGATTTCGATCGGAAAGCTGGTAGGTACGCAACTCGCCGAATTGGCGCAGGAGGTATGGCAACATCCGGGAGTTGCACTGCTTTTGAAATCAAAGGACCCTCTCGGCATCCACGTTTGGCAACGGGATCCCGTGGTCGATGAATCTGGCAATGACATTTTCATCACGCCGCTATGCCTCGAAATTGAAGCGACTTTGCGGGCTGCGGCACCGGAAAATGCCGCGGTGCAGGGCTCTATGGCACGTCCGCGACGCGCGGCACCCCATAATAGCATGGTGCTCGATGTGGTCATTGTGGAGCCGGGCCAGTGGTGGATTGGATATCATCGCGCGGTCCGGCGTACTGAACGCTGGCCAGGAGGAGTTATACCGGTTCACTTGCCGGCTCACGCCGTGTCGCGCGCGTATGCCAAGTTAGAAGAGGCATTGCAATGGAGTGATTTGCCGCTTGTGCGTGAAGACGAATGTGTCGAGATTGGCTGTGCGCCGGGGGGCGGGAGTCAGGCACTGCTTGATCGTGGACTATTCGTTACCGGCATCGATCCGGCGGACGTAGATCCAGCCGTATTGGAACATTCACGCTTTCGGCATTTGAAAAAGCGCGGTTCCGAAGTGCGTCGGCGCGAGTTTGTCGGCGTGCGATGGCTAACTGCCGACATGAATATCGCACCGGACGATACGCTCGACGAAGTGGAGTCGATCGTCACGATTCCGCAAGTGTCTATCCGCGGAATGGTGCTGACGCTCAAGTTTTCGGATTGGAGCGTTGCCAATCGCTTGCCGGAGTTTGTGGAGCGCGTGCGCGGATGGGGATACCGTGACGTGCGGACGCGACAATTGGTGACCGGCGGGCAAGAAGTATGCCTCGTGGCACTTCGAAGGAAGACGCTGCGGCGGCTTAGCGGCAAGCACGGACGCGGACGAAAATCGCTCGGCAAAGTTCAGTCACGCATCGACCCGCCGCATCTGACGCCTTCTGATCCTCATTTCTGATCTTCGAGCTTGCTGCTGCATTCGCTAGAATTCTGGGCTTCGCGGAGGGAGCCGATGCGGCGTTCGCAGTTTTTGATCCTAATTCTATGGTGCTTACTGACGGGCTGCCGTGGATTGCCGCGCGTGGCGTTGTCGCCGCTGCCGAATGCGCACCAGGTGCCCGTGGGGCAGTTGGTTTTTCATAGCGACTTTGAGCTGCCGCCCGATCATCGGTTGGTGCGCGATCTGGTGGAGGAGCGGGAGTACGTTTCGAGCACGCTCGGGTTGCCGGAGACGAATGAGCCGATCGAAGTGTATCTGTTTCGCGACGCCGACCGCTATCGCGAATATCTGATACGGAACTTCCCGAGCGTGCCCTCGCGGCGGGCTTTTTTCTTGGAGACCGATACGCGGCTAGTCGTGTACGCTCACTGGAGCGATCGCGTGGGGGAAGATTTGCGGCATGAGGTCGCCCACGGATATCTGCACGCCGCCATTCCGAATTTGCCGCTGTGGATCGACGAAGGCTTGGCCGAATACTTCGAGGTGCCGCGTGGTTATGCCGGGCTGAATCAGCCGCACGTGGATTTACTTTCGGATTCGATCGAACGCGATCATTGGAAACCGAATCTGAAGCGGCTCGAATCGCTCACCGACTCATCACAAATGGGGCAACGCGAGTACGCCGAATCGTGGGCGTGGGTTTATTTCATGTTGAACTCGCCACCCGAACGGCGAGGGATTTTGACCGATTATCTCGCCAATCTGCGAGTGAAAGGCTCGGCTCAAGCGATCTCGGTGCGGTTGGCCGCATTGAATGCCGAGCCGGAAGGTCCGCTGACGAAGTACATCGCGACACTGAAAAAGGATACGGCAACTCGGTGAGTTTTACGCCATCTTCCGTAGGGTGTGCACTGCCACCCCTTTCAAGCTGCTAATGCTAGCGGCTTGTAGGTGGTGAAGTTCGATTCTGGTAGGCTGTGATTCTTCGGAAAGTTTGGTGTATTTTCGGGAGGATCATTGCCATGTCGTGGAATCAGGTGTTTCAGCAGTTTGTGAAGGATAGTCCCGTGACCGTCATGATGCGTGGGATTCTCGAGCACGCCCTGCCGCCTGCGCGATCGATGAACTGTTTCGCGAGCATTCCCGGAGTCAGTATGAAGACCAGTTGCTGTTCTCGACAGTGGTCAACGTGCTGAGCCTGGCGGTGGCCGGTATGTCCAAGTCGGTGAATGCCAGCTACGAACGGCTGAAGGACAAAGTCCAGGTCTCGGTGACTTCGTTGTATAACAAATTGCAGGGCACGGAGTTGTCGGTCTCGCAGGCGTTGGTGCGGGATGTGGCCCAGCGGTTGACTCCCGTCGTGCGTAGCCTGAAGACGTCGCGGCGGCAGCCGATTGCCGGGCTGCGGCTGAAGATCCTGGATGGCAATCATCTGTCGGGCACCGAGCATCGGCTGAAGGAAACCCGTCGCCTGCACAGCAAACCCTTGCCGGGACAGGCCCTGGTGGTCTTGGATTGGGAGTGGATGCTGGCGATCGACGTGTTCCCCTGCGAGGACGCTTACACCCAGGAACGACGGCTGTTGGACCAGGTGCTGGCCAGCGTCCTGCCCCAAGACCTGTGGCTGGCCGACCGCCACTTCTGCACCACGCAGTTCTTGTTTGGGATTGCCAACCGGGAAGCGTTTTTCCTGATTCGCCAACATGCTTCGACGTTGCACGGCAAGGAGTTGGTGGGACGCCCGCGGCGCGTGGGCCGTGGCCCGAGCGGCACGGTTTATGAACAATCCCTGCGGGTGACGGACCCCGATAGCGGCCAGGAGTTGATCGTGCGCCGGATCACCATCCGCCTGGACCAACCGACCCGCGACGGCGAAACAGAAATCCACGTGCTGACCAATGTGCCAGCCGGACGGGGTAGCGCCCGGAAGCTGGCCGAGTTGTACCGCGCACGATGGACGATCGAAAACGCATTCCAAGAACTGGGCCAGGCGCTTGCCAGCGAAATCAAGACCTTGTGCTATCCGAGGGCAGCCCTGTTGTGCTTCTGCGTCGCCCTGGTGCTGTACAACACGCTCAGCACCCTGAAAGCCGCGATCTGTGCTGCCCACGGTGCGGAGCTGGCCGGCAATCTCTCGGCCTACTACTTGGCTGAGGAAATCGGCGCCATCTATAGCGGCATGATGGTCGCTGTGCCGCCTCGGATGTGGACGAAAAAATTCGGCCAATTGTCCGCCCGTTCCATGGCCTTCTCGCTCAAGCAACTTGCCTCGCACGTGAAACTCGACCGCTTCCGCAAACGCACCTGCGGACCGAAAAAACCACCGCCACCGCGCACGGGAGGTCTCCGCGAGAAACACGTGTCCACCGCTCACTTGTTGAACAAAAGAAAGCATACAGTGACAGCTTGAAAGGGGTGGGTGGGCATTACCCATCCTATGCATCCTTCCGATAAACAATGCCTTCATCAACTTTCCTGAAGCCGAGTTTTTGATAGAGTGTGAGCGCCGGCGCGTTGTTTTGCATTGTCTGGGCTTCGACGAGCAGCACGCCGCGGGAGGCGCAGTCGATCGAACGCTTCGCTAAGTAAGTAAGTGGCGAGACCTTTGCGGCGATGATCGCTCGGCACTTCAAGGTCGAACATGCCGGCGGCTGGCGCTCCCCACGAACTGGAAATCGGTTCAACATCCCAAAACCAAACTTCCGCGATCGGATCGCAACTGCCAACGCGAGTGAGGTAGAAGCGGACGCGTTCAAAAGCGCCGGTTGTGCACGCTTCCCACCAACTGCGAGGCGGCGGCGCATGTTCTTCTTGACAACTTACCTCGCGGCGAAGCTGTCGCACGTTACGTGCGACAGGCGATCAAAAAAGGAGAGCTCCAATAACATGACAATGACGCGATCGATTTCACGATAGCCCGATTGGCGACACGCGTTGGTAAAAACTTGGTCGCCGACGAGGATGCCGGGCAGCTCGCTGCCTCCGTAGAGGCCGAGGTAGAATGCGTTGAGGGGGCGAATGCCACCGGTGTAGATCACTTTGGCGCCACAGTCGCGAAGATAGTTTTCGCAGCGAGAGAGCAATTCGCCGGCTAGCGAGTCGTTGCGATACTTGGTGCGGAGCATGAGCTGATACGTGGTGCCGATTTCGGTTGAGATCGCGTTGTTGTGTTCGTTCGGTCCGAATCCGGCGTGGGCAAAGCCAACAGGCATATCGTCGTCGAGCACGACGATTAAACCCGCGGGGTCAAAATACGGCTTCGAGAACACGAACTGCTCAAGGATGCCGGCCGTCACAGGTTGGGCGATGCCGCGCTGCGACGGTTGATCTCGCCAGATTTCCGCCAGTCGCGGTGGGTCGGTATTGCGAAATGGTCGAAAATGGTACACGGCGGGCCGCGGCTGAGGATCGTGATGCCGGTAAGTGACAAACCCGCTATCGTATGCGGAGCGTAGATATGGAGACAAGGAGAGCGGCCGAATACACTTACGTGGATTACGCAACTTCGCGATGTTTTTGAATGTCGCGTTTCTTCCGGACGCCGGGTTCGCCTTTCCAACGGCGATGGAGCCACCAGTATTGGTCGGGCGACTCGCGCACGAGATTCTCCAGGTGGCCGGTGTACCACTGAGCCAGCAGCGGAACCGTTCCATATTCGAAGTTTGGATCACGCGGATCGCAAATAGCCGCAGGGCCGACTTCGTAATGCAACGGTTTACCGACGCGGCGAGCGTAACTGACCATCGTCGGTGCGTTGTTGCCGAGCGAGAATACTGAGACAGCTTTGTGGGTCGAAGCGGGTTTGCCGAAGAAATTCACCCAGCATTGTCGCTGTCCGGCGGCTTGGTCGCCCAACAGCGTAAGGATGCCATTGGTTTCTAAGATGCGTTGGATGTCGGCCCCGCTGCCCTTTTTAGGGAGCATGTATTGGCCGGTGCGGCCACGGAAGTCGTTTACGAAGCGATCGAGAAATCGGTTGTCGAGCGCCCGAGCCACCGTGTACGTGGGGAAGCCGAACAGGCCCATGAGATAGCCGCCGAGCTCAAAGTTGCCGAAGTGCCCGGAAATCAACACAAGCGGACGACCGCTGAGGAGAGTGCGGACGAACAATTCCTGGTTGACAATGTGCGAATGTTCTTTCCAATTCGTCTCATGAACTTTGCGGGGAGTTTGGGCAATCTCGGCGATCATCAAGATGAGATGTCGCCACATTTGCCAGATGACCTCATCACGCTCCTCGGCCGTCATTCCTGGGAAGGCTGTTCGGAGATTTTTGTCGACGACGTGTCCGCGAACGCGCAGAACGCGGCCGAGAATCGTTGCCAGAATCTCAGCACCGCGTTCGCACGCCGAAAGCGGGACCGCTTGTACGACCGCAATTGTCACACGAACGATGACGTAAACACTGTAATCAATTGCTGTGCGCCACATGGCGAGGATTGTTGCACAGCAAATTGATTTGAAGGAAGAGCGGTTTAACAAGAGCCACGGCGGGTGGTTGGGGCCGAGCCGAAAGTGAGCCCCCAGTGCAGCTGGTGGTGCTGCGCTCCACCCCAGCCATCCAAGCTCTGCTATCACGCGTGCTGCTCGGCATGCCGGCCTTCGGCGAATTCTTCAATGGTTTTTGAGCAAAAGGCCCTTAGATCGTCCGGCTTGCGGCTCGTGACGAGTCCGCCATCGACGACGACTTCTTCGTCGAGCCAGTTTCCCCCGGCGTTGCGGATGTCGGTCTTTAAGCTTGGCCAGGAGGTAAGCATACGGCCTTCGATCACGTCGGCCTCCACCAGCATCCAGGGTCCGTGGCAAATGGCGGCGACCGGCTTGCCCTGCCGGAAAAAGTCGCGTACGAAATCGACCGCTTCTTCATGGGTACGAAGCGTATCGGGATTGGCGACACCACCTGGCAGAACGAGGCCGTCATAATCGTCGGCCATGACCTCGTCGACCGTTTTGTCGATCTCAAACTTGTCTGCCTTTTCGTCGTGGTTCATTCCTTGGATTTGACCTGCGTTTATCGAGATCAGCTCGGGCTCACCGCCGGCTGCTTTGACCGCATCCCAAGGCTCCGTCAATTCGACCTGCTCGACACCGTTCGTGGCGAGAAATGCGATGCGTTTGCCATTGATAGTTTCGTTTGCCATGATTTAGACCTCCTGCAAATTGGGATAACCACGATTATACACAAATCGCAAATCTCATTCCGACGACTCCGAATTTCTCCGCAAAGCACGCCGCCGTTGCAGGCTGAGAAGCACCCAGAAGATGCCGCCAATGAGGAGCGGCGCCACGCCCAGCATCGTGAGGCCGCGGGCGTAGCTCACGCTGGAACATACCATGTATGCACAAGTTGCGCAGAGTACCACGGCAGGAACGGGATACAGAGGCATCTTGAACGGTCGAAACATTGTGCGATCTCTATTCCGGAGTACAAAGACGGCAAGGCCAGTCAACAGACAGAGCCCCCAATACACGGGTGCGGATCCCGCGACAAGTGTTTCGAACCCGCCTGAGTAGTATTGCCACGGCAGACTCGCGATGCCGACATGATTCAGGGTGGCATCGAATAGATTGCGGCCGTTTGGCGTGCCGACGAGTAATACCAGCAGCACAGCGATCGCGGCTTGCAGGGCGATGGCAGCCACAGGTGTCGCACGTCGCTCGTTCCAGGTGCCAAGGCGGGCAAGGGCAGGGTAGTCGGCACCCCACACGGCGTAAATGCGTGTGCCGGTAAGGATCATACCATTGATCGCACCGAGCGCTGAGAGCATGATGAGCAAGCTGATCGCGCGGCCGCCCCACGGTCCGCAAGCTTGTTCGAGGACGTCGGCCGCTGGCGTTGCGGTGTGGCGAGCGGTTTCGAAGCCGAGCGCGCAAATAGCCGGCGTTTACTACCAAATAAATGAGCGTGATGCCGGCGATTCCGAGCACGAGCACGCGGGGCAGGTTGCGGCGTTGGTTGTGGACTTCGGCGGCGACATATGCGACATGCGTCCAGCCGCCGTAGGCGTAGAGGACGAACACAAGTGCGAGGCCGAGATTGGCGGGCGAGGTGCTTATAATCTCTGCTTCCGCCGGAGGCTGAATCGGACCTGCGTTTGATGATACTGTTACCGCGGCGGCGAGGACCAAGCCGCCGAGGCCGATTACTTTCGTCGCGGTGAGGATGTTTTGTGTGAACTTGCCGGCGTCGACGCCAACGGCGTTGAGCGCCGAGAGCGCGACGATCGGGCCGACCGTAAACCACAGCGTGTGGTTCTTCGAAGCGGGCCAGACGTGGCCTGCGTAATCGGCAAATACATACGCCATGATGCCGATGTTGCCGCTGATGACGGTCGTGATTTGAGCCCAAGCGAACAAGAATCCACACCAGGAACCAAAGGCGCGATTGAGATACTCGTAGTCGCCGCCGTCGCGTGGGTAGCTGGTGGCGAGTTCCGCATAACAGACGGCGCCACACCAAGCAAGCACCCACCGACGAGCCACAGGGCCATCGCCGTCCACGGCCCACCGGCGTTGTCGAAAATGGTGTTGGTCGCGCGGTAGATCGACGTGCCGAGGACGATGCCGACAATGATGCTGATGGCATCCCACATGCCGAGGCGGGCCTGGATTTGGTCTTCGGCGTTGTGTTGTTCAGTGCACATCTGGTTAAGTAAGTTACGCGTGAAATCTGTTATTTTTTGGTGGGGTGGCTGGAGTCGAAGCCCCCGTGCGTAAAACGGCCAAATTTGCTCTGGACTTTTTGCCAGCATCGCCGATAATGCGGCGGGTGGGTTCAGCGAAAATGTGTCTCTGTTAGCCGTGCTTTTCGGTCGGCTGCCTCTGCCTCTTTCAGCCGCACCTCCTGGCGGGCCGCCATTCTTGGCCCCTTTCAATGCAACCCCGAAAGTTGTGGTTGGGTTGCGCGGTTTTTCCGATTGCAGGAGATGCATCATGGGAAAGAAATTGTATTGTGGCAATCTGAGCTATAACGTGACGAGCTCGGATCTCGACCAAATGTTTGCCGAATTCGGCACGGTGAAGAGCGCCGACGTGATCATGGACCGTGACACCGGCCGTAGTAAAGGCTTTGGCTTCGTCGAAATGCAGAGCGACCAGGACGCCCAGGCCGCGATCGACGGGATCAACGGCCGAGAGCACGATGGCCGGACGCTTACGGTCAACGAAGCCCGCCCCCGCGAAGAGCGTGGCGGCGGAGGTGGTCGCGGCGGTCGTGGTGGTGGGTATGGCGGCGGACGCGGTCGGTACTAGGCCGCTCCGATTCCCGAATCGCGACTGGTAACAATTCGAAAGCCTTCATGCACCGTTCGCGGGTACCGCGGCGGTGCGTTTTTTATGCGCTATCGTTTGTAGTCTGGCCTGCTTCGGAGAACTCCAGCGGGCAAAAGCGAATCGCCGGGTGCGTCAGCCCCCGGTAGTTTTCACGCTTACTTAGCTCGTTTGCGGGCCGGCGTGCCGCCGACGGCGCCGCCCGTGAAGCCGGACATGGGAGTATTTTCGTCGGGGCGGTCGTCGTCGATGTCGAAACTCCCGCTGCCCATCGCCTCGTCAGCCTCGATGACGATCGGATCGCCGTCGCCTTCATTGCTGCCCGCGAGCCCGCCGACGGCTGTGCCTCCACCGGCCGTGCCAGCCGCGTGGATGTCGCCGTGTTTGAGTCGTTCGGCCGGATACTCGCTTTGGTGAACGCGCGAGAGGCGGTCCTCTTCCATTTCGCCTTCGGGAGCAAGTGTATCCTTCGGCACGTGCGGCCGACCTTCGTCGTAATTAACTTGCGGTATATCATTTGACGCGGCGCACTTCACGCAATAGCGCGCGTAGGGGATGGCATCGAGCCGAGCGCGGCTCATGGCGCGTCCACACGCTTCGCACTTGCCGAATGTTCCATCGTCCAAACGTCGGAGTGCGTCGCGAGCTTCCGACGCGAGGTACTGCTCGTTCTCCAGCAGCGTGGTGTTCATGTCGTAGAGGTATTCATCGGTGCCCATATCACCGAGATGAAGCGGCACATTCGATAGATCGCTGCCGCCATTGCCTCCACTGCCCGAGTGCACTTGCTCCACCATTCCGCTCGCGTCCAAACGAACGCGGGAGGCATGTTGCTGCAGCCGCCGTCGGTATTTATCCGAGAGATTAGAGTTCATGGCCTTATCCTTTACGATGGCGGCCGATACAGGCGCCGCCAGACTGATGCCAAATCGCCGCACGCAATGTGCTGTGGCAGTTTAGCACTCTCATTGTCTAATCTAACACATCCTGCAAAAAATGCGCCACGTACAGGCTGCGCGGTGCCGCCTGAAAACGGCGCGCGAGTTGCACAATTGTCCTAGAAGTGAGGTATCAGAAAAGGAGCATGTCATGATTCGCAAACTAGCTTCCGGCGAATACCGGCTCTATTCACGAAAAAAGAACCCGCGGACCGGCAAACGGCGAAACCTTGGCACGTTCAAGACGCGGGCCGCCGCCGAGCAGCACGAACGCGAAGTGCAGTATTTTAAGCGTCACGGATGACGACGCCTCGCAGAAAAAAAGTGAAATAAGTCTTTCCAAGGGGTGCCTCCGAGCGAACGGGCTGAGCGGATTCGCACACTTTCGCAATAATCCGGCCGTGCTTCTGCGAGTACCTTATGGCGATCCAGGGAAGGTATCGATGCGCTCGCTGGGCGATGCCGTAGGGGCTGAGATGCAACAGGCGGCAGCCTGCTCATCGTCGACGATCAGACGGGCGACACGGTGCATAGTTTCTGGCGCTGCGGGTATCGCCAATGGGCCTAAGTGTTTGCCACACTCCCGTGACGCGATATTATGATAATGGGAATCTTCAATTGAAGCTCATCGCATGACAGAAGCCGCGGCACGCCGTGTGGACGATCGCGAACGACCGGGTTGGCTACAAGACGCCAATTCGATGCTGGTTTCCGCATTTTGCCATTTGACGGCGTTTATCGTTCTTGGGCTGCTAACTGTTGCGAGTTCTAACGGCTGGCGAGGCGTAAAGCTACTCGTCAACCTGGGCGATGGGGGCCCTGAGGCGCCAATTTTGGATGGCTCGCCGCTGGATGACTCCGTGCACTTAGATGTGTCTGACGATCCGACGACCGCCTTAGGGCCAACCAACAACCTCGAAATCGCATCGCCCGTGATGTCGGCGTTTTCGGAGTTGAGCGCTTTGTCTGAAAACGCTGGGGTGCTGAGTGGACTGAACGGCGCCATGCTAGGCGGCGGGAAGCAAGGAGACGGTACCTCCGGCAAGGCCGCGACGGAGTTTTTCGGCATCGGCGGCTATGGTCAGACGTTTGTCTATGTCGTCGATTGCTCCGACAGTATGAATGACAACGGCAAGTTTGAACGAGCCCGGTACGAATTGCTCCACTCAATCGAGCAGCTGAACGGTGATCAGCGGTACTTCGTCATTTTCTACAACGCGCATGCCTTCCCCATGGATGCGGACAAGCCGTTGCTCGCCACGCAAGACAATCTCGCGAAAACGACCGCATGGATCAATCAGGTGGAACCGATTGGCGGCACAAATCCGCTGCCGGCCCTGCTCTACGCCCTTTCGCTTCGGCCGGACGCGATTTACTTTCTTTCGGACGGACAGTTTGATCCCGGCGTCATTCGAGAAGTACGCATACGCGATCGTCAGAACTTACGCCTTCACACGCGGCTGGTCCCGATCCATACGATTGCGTTTTACGATCGCATCGCGGAAGGGATGATGCGGATGATCGCGCGAAACTCGGGCGGCGAATATCGGTTTGTGCAGTGAAAGCGAAATGGCTGGAGCCGAACTCCTTGGGGGAGTTCAGCTATTGTCCCGAGGGTCGTATATCCAACCATACGCAGCGGTGGTCGGTTGCCGTGATGGCGTCGGCGCCGGGTTCACCCGGCTTGGGCCAGAAAACTCCGCCCTGCACCACTTCTAAGTTGTGGGATGGCAGCACGTAATCGATTCGCAGGCAGCCGTGGCCCTCATCCGTGAAGTTCGACGTGACGCGTTTCGGGTCACCGTGATTGTGTCCGAATTGATCGGGAAACTTCGCGACCGTCAGCGGCCCTCCTTCGCTCGTCGGAGTAAATGATGCGTTAACGTGCGAACTCTGCAATAGCTGGTTCATGGTCCCCTGAACACTTTGGCCGTCGATTGGATCGCTATTGAGATCGCCGACAACAACGAACTTTTCTCCATCGGCCAAGCCACCCTGCTTACCTGCATCGTCCTTTAGGTAGCCGCTCTTTGTCGGTTCGATATAGTCGGCGATGAGCCGTATTTCATCGTGGTTGCGACGGCCATTGCGGTCTTCGAGACCGTCGAAGACGGGAGGCGTCGGGTGAGAACAAAGTAAATGCAGCGAAAAGGGGCCGCCATTAGCCGCAGCGGGAACTTTGATCGGCACGTCCCAAAAGCTTTTCGAGGAAAGACGCAGAATCGCGAGGTCGTCCTCATCGTAGAACGGCTTTTGCGTTTTCGGATCGATCGGAAACTTAGCGTTCGGCATGTGGCGCCACAATAACTTTTGGAAGGTCCGCACGTGGTCGCGGTCGATCGGGAACTTCGACAGTACCAACATACCGTACTCGCCCGGGTGCCGGCCAAAACCGAAAGCATCGTCGGGGTCCCCTTTTCTTCCATTGTGCCCCAGGTCGCGGCCGCTCGGGACACCGGTGTTGACGGGACCGGTGAAGTGGTAGTCGAACTTGACGGGCTTAAGACCGTTCTGACCCACGGCAACGTATTTGGTGCGAAAGAGGTCTGCGGCACGGTCGGCAGCGTCGTAGTCGAATTCGTTCACGAAAAGAGTGTCGGGCCGAACTCGCTGAATCACTTCCGCGATTTTGCGGGCTTGCTCGTTATCACCGCTTTCCAGATCGCGAATAAGCTGGCCATCGTGATCGCGGAACAGCGACGTGTTATACGTGGCGACGCGAATCACCCCCTCGGCAACACTCCAAGATTGCGTTCCAACGAGCAAAAGCACAGTTAATAGAATTCGTAATCGACACGATGTGCACATGATGTAGGGCTCTAAAGCCGTATGCTACCGGTTTTTGACGGACGCGGCTTGAATGGAGCGTTCGACGGCAATCATTCCGCCTCACGGTGATTTCGAGGTCAACTTCGTCCGGTCCGTGTGGAGCTGCCAAAGATGGCGGGTTAGGCCTATTGTATCGACGAACTGGTCAGCGCAGCGAGCAATGCGCCATAGAAAAAGTTTGCAAGTCGGGGCTCCAATTCTTCTCAGCCGGCACGACAATAGCTAAAATAGGGCTCGCTCGGCCCCCGAAGATCCGGCGACTTGGGGTCCGCTTCTCTGGACAAGCACCGCGCATGCAATGAATGAAGGACAATGCCATGACTGTTACATTCGTGGCAGAAGCGCCTGCAGTCAGGCCAACGACTGAGGAATTCATGAGTGGCGTATTCGAAGTTCAGCATCCGCTGATCGCCTGTCACCTAACGAGGCTGCGCGACAAGTCGACGCCGCCGGCCGAGTTTCGGCAGCTTGTCCATCGGCTGGCATCGCTGCTCGCCTATGAGGCTACAAAAGACTTACGGGCCGAGCCGATCATGGTGCAAACGCCTCTCGCCAAGGCGGAAGGCAGGCGGCTTTCGCAGCGGATCGGGTTGATCCCGATTCTGCGGGCCGGGCTAGGAATGATCGACCCGGTGCTTGAGCTGATTCCCACAGCCGAGGTTTGGCACCTGGGGCTTTATCGCGACGAAGAAACCGCCATGCCCGTGAAGTACTATTCCAAGCTACCGCCGGAACGGCCGGTGGATGTAGCACTGATTCTCGATCCGATGCTCGCCACCGGCGGCTCCGCGGTCAACGCGCTGACCACGCTTCGCGATTGGGGCGTGCCGCAGGTGAAGCTGCTCTCGTTGATCGCGGCTGAAGAAGGCGTGAAGCGCGTCGAGTGCGAGTTTCCCAACTCGCAGATTTACGTTTGCCAAATCGACCCCGACTTGAACGACCGGAAGTTTATCGTGCCGGGATTGGGCGACGCGGGCGATCGGATTTTTAATACGGTGGCGGAGTGAGTGGGGTGAGTCGGTGAGTACGTGAGTGGGTTATGATAAACCCAGGCCGACGCTGTGTGCCGAATGTTCTCGATGCTCAGCATCGATTGTCAGGAAATGATCGACTCGCCGACTGACCAATTCACTTACTTGACCACCTTATTTGCCAACCGCGCATGAATCGCCTAGTTAGTGTCCTCGGAATCCTGGTATTCATCGGCCTTGCTTGGCTGATGAGCTCGCACAAACGCCGTGTGAATCCCCGAATCATCGTCGGCGGTCTGCTGCTGCAGTTTGCGTTTGCGGCGATTATTCTGCAGACGACTTACGGCAGCGAGGCATTCGACTTGGCCGATTTTGCGTTCAACAAGTTGCTGGGGTGCGTCGATGCCGGCTCAAGCTTCGTGTTTGGCGAAGGATTTTCGGAGCACTTTTTCGCCTTCAAGGTACTGCCGACGATCATCTTCTTCTCGGCGTTCATGTCGATTTTCTACTACTTTGGCATCATGCAGTTCATTGTGGGCCTGTTCGCCCGGCTAATGCAGATCACGCTTGGCACGTAGCGGCGCCGAAACGCTCTCCGCGGCGGCCAACATTTTTGTCGGCCAGACTGAGGCGCCACTGGTAATCCGACCGTACATTTCGTCGATGACCATTTCCGAGCTCAACGCAATTATGATCGGCGGGTTTGCGACGATGGCCGGCGGCGTGCTGGCAGCATATGTCGAAATGGGGATAAGTGCCGCGCACTTACTTTCGGCATCCGTGATGGCGGCGCCGGCGGGGCTTATGGTCGCCAAGATCCTGCAGCCGGAAGTGGATGAGCCCAAGACGCTCGGTCACGTGAAGATTGACGTCAAGGACCCCAGCGCCAATGTGCTGGAGGCAATTGCCAATGGCGCGGTCGGCGGGCTGCAGCTTGCGCTCAACGTCGGCGCGATGTTGATTGTGTTTCTGGCACTGATCGCACTGATCAATCTGATCCTTGGCTGGTTGGGCACTCAGTTAGGATATGTGGGGGGCAATGGCGAGAATGCTTCACACGTCTGGTCGCTGGAAGCACTGCTGGGATGGCTGTTTCAGCCGATTGCATGGCTGATCGGCATTCAGTGGAAGGACTGCTCGCACGCAGGCGAGCTGTTGGGCCTCAAAATGGCGGCCAACGAGTTCATCGCCTACGGGAAGTTGTCGGAGTGGGCCAAGCCGGACAGCGCTGTGCAAATCAGTGAGCGGACGCGGGAGATAATGACATACGCCCTGTGCGGTTTTGCGAATTTTAGCTCGATCGGCATCCAGCTAGGCGGCATTGGCGGCATCGCGCCGGAGCGGCGTGGTGATCTTGCACGGCTCGGCTTGCGCGCGATGCTCGGCGGTACGCTCGTCGCCTTCATCAACGCCTGCGTCGCCAATATCATGATGAGTTGATAATTACGTTCAAAATGATCTCTCGCAAAGGCAAGGCGCTATGGCAAAGTTCGCGAAGACACTGCTTAGCGGGAAACTATCAAACTCTCGGCTGGACATTGTTCAAATTGACGTGATCTTTTGCTGTCGACTTCCTCTGCGTCCTTCGCGTTTCGGCGCCTTTGCGTGAGACAATCTTTACATCCTTTATTGATTCAAGGAGCAATTCCCGATGCGCGTAATGTTGAGCAAGGAAGAGTTGCATGACGGCGTAACGCGTATGGCCGACGAAGTTGCGGCCTGCTACGAAGACCGACAACTCACGATTGTTGGGGTGCTGACGGGCAGCGTCGTGCTGATGGCAGACTTAATCCGCGTGCTCGATTTGCCAATGCGTGTCGGCGTGCTGCAGGCAAGCAGCTACCGCGGAGCGACGACGACTCGCGGCGAGCTGGTGATTAATTCCGAACTCATGCTCGACATCTCCGGGCGCGATGTGCTCCTGGTCGACGATATTTTCGACACCGGTCACACGCTCGCTCGAACGATGGAGAAGATGCGCAAACTGGGCCCGACGTCGCTCCGCTCGGCCGTGCTGCTGCGTAAACACGGTCGACAGGAAGTCGATTACCTGCCCGATTTCGTCGCGTTCGATATTCCGGATGAGTTCGTCGTGGGATACGGATTGGACTACGAAGATATGTACCGCAACCTGCCCTATCTTGCTGCGCTTGAGCCGGAAGATATCGAGCGACACAAAGAAATCGCGGATACTGCGGAACATGCAACATGAACTGTAGACCTCTCGCACCGCGAGAGGAAAAATCGTCTCGCGGAGCGAGACGACTACGTGGGGCCTTCGAATCTTCCTGGCAACAGCTGATCGAGCGTCGCGTGGTGCACCTCGCTCGGCTTGAGCGAATCGACCATCTCTATCGGCAAATTGGGATTGAACTCGGCGAGAAACTGCCGGCAGGCGCCGCATGGCGAAACGCCGCCGCGGCTCACCACGGCAATCGCGGTAAATTCTCGGTCGCCAGCGGCAACGGCCGCTCCGGCCGCCACGCGCTCCGCACAGATCGTCAGGCCGAATGACGCATTCTCGACGTTCACGCCTTGGTAGATCCGTCCGCTGGCCGTTTGCAGCGCCGCTCCCACTGGGAAGTTCGAAAATGGGCAGTACGCGCGCTTCTGGGCGTCGAGCGCAGGACTGGATCAGCGTATCGGCAGTCGATTTGTCCATGATGATTCTCGCGACCAACGGCCGGGACTTTAAGAGATGCGTTCGACGATGAGTGGTGGCGGCTCAATTGGTTCATCGCCCACGGTGATCGCGGCGAGCAGGTCGCGTTTGCTGTGGTGAACCGCATCGTCCTTGGCGAATATCCGGGCGAGCGGCTGGCCGGTTTCTACTATGTCGCCGAGACGCACCAACATTTCGAAACCGACCGACAGGTCAAGCTTGTCGCCCAGTTGGCGCCGACCGCCGCCTAGGTTGATGATCACATAACCAAGCCGTTCGGCGTCGACGTGCGTGACGCACCCGTCCCACGGGCTGCCGATGTCGTGCGCCGGCGCTAGTGGCCGCGGCTTATCGAAGTTGCCCCCTTGGGCCGCCACCATCTCGCGGAACTTCTCCAGGCCTGCGCCCGACGAAATCGCCTTCTCCAACCGTTTGCGTGCCGCGGCAGTCGACGCCTCGCGCTTCGCCAGCACGAGCAATTCGGCGCCAAGCTGGAGCGTCACTTCCATCAAGTCGGCCGGACCTCTCCCAAGCAGCGCGTCGACTGATTCGTTCACTTCGTTCGTGTTCCCCGCCATGCGGCCGAGCGGTTGATTCATATCGGTCACGAGCGCGACGGTGGGCACACCCATTCGTTTGCCAGTGTCGACCATCGAGCGAGCCAGCGCACGAGCATTGTCGAGCGTTTTCATGAACGCGCCGGTTCCATACTTCACATCAAGCACCAGCGCGTCGAACCCTTCGGCCAGCTTCTTGCTCATTATGCTCGCCGTGATCAACGGGATCGATGGAACCGTTCCCGTCACATCGCGCAGTGCATAAAGTTTGCGGTCAGCCGGCACGAGGTCGGCCGTCGCTCCGCTGATGACACACCCAACATCGCGGCACACCTGCTGAAATTCGGACGTGTCGAGATTCGTGCGGAAGCCCGGAATGGCATCCAGCTTGTCGAGCGTGCCGCCGGTGGCGCCGAGCCCGCGGCCGGAGATCATCGGTACCTGCAAGTCGCAGCAGGCCAAAAGCGGCGCAAGCGGCAACGAAACCTTATCGCCAATGCCGCCGGTCGAGTGCTTATCGACCTTCGGGGATTCGCCGTCGGGCCACTCGAACGTGATGCCCGAGTGCAGCATGTGCTCGGTGAGCGCGGCCGTTTCGGCAACCGACATGTCGCGCAGATACACGGCCATCGCCCAAGCGGCCATCTGGTAATCGGGCACGTCGCCGCGGACGTAGCCGGTGATGAGTGAACCGATCTCGTCCTCGGTCAACTCGCCGCCGTCGCGCTTCTTCGAGATGAGGCTAACAATATTCATATTCAAAAAGGAACGCTTATCTTCGCTAATTATCGCTAATGAGCAACCAAAAACATGGCGCAGAAAAGAACTTGATCGGATTAGTGTCGATTAGCGTTTATTAGTGATCCCAAACTCTTCATGAATAATCCCATTCACGATCGCCTGCAGTTTGTCGTGCGCCGTTTCGGCCGTAGCTACGACTTCTTCGCCGCTGGTGGTTTGCGGTTTGTCCGGCGACGCGATGTTGGTGATTGTCGAAAGGCCCAGGACGCGAACTCCCGCGTGCGTCGCTACGATCGCCTCAGGAACCGTCGACATCCCGGCAGCATCAGCCCCGAAGTCGCGCAGCATGCGGATCTCCGCGCGTGTCTCGTAAGTCGGGCCGAGCATCGCCGCGTACACGCCGCGGTGGCAGGCGAAATCGCGCCGCGCGCAATCGACAGTGCCTGATCGCCCAGCCGGCGGTCGTACGGCTGCGACATATCGGGGAACCGCGGGCCAAGCTCGTCATCGTTGACGCCGACGAGCGGGTTGCGATTGAGCAGGTTGATGTGGTCATCGATGACCATGATGTCGCCACACGCGAAATTCGGATTCAGCCCGCCGGCCGCATTCGAGACGACGAGCAGCTCGATATCCAGCGCATTCATCACTCGGACCGGAAAGGTCGCCCGCTCAGCCGAGTAGCCCTCGTAGCAATGGAACCGCCCCTGCATAGCGATGACGGGCACGCCGTTCAGCTTTCCGCACAGCAGCCGCCCGCGATGCCCGACCGCCGTCGATTTCAAAAAATGCGGCACATCGCCGTAATCGATCGCCTCATCAAGCTCAATCGCCTCGCCGACAGAGCCCAGACCCGACCCAAGAATAATCCCGCACCGAGGCCGCCCGTCCCAGCGCCTGCGGATATAGGCGGCAGATTCGTCGATTTGGGCTGCCAGTTGTAACAATGGTCTAACAATCTATGTTGAACCACAACGGCACGACGAACACGACGGGAGCCAAATCAAGAAAATCGATTCCTTCGTCGTGTACGTTGTGCCGTCGTGGTTTACCAATTTCAACGTCTAGCGTCGTATTTCAACACACCGCAAACCAATGCTCGCAATTTCGGTGCGGCTGCGTTGGCCGTGGCGATGATCTGCTCGACGTTCACCGGCTCAGCGTGGTCGGGATAACACATATCCGTGATAACCGAGAGGCCGAACGTGCGGAGGCCGCAGTGAACGGCTACGATAGCCTCGGGAATCGTCGACATGCCAACCACGTCGGCCCCGATCCGCCGCAGGAACCGATACTCGGCCCGAGTCTCCAGATTCGGCCCCGTCACGGCTACCGTCACGCCGCGATGGGCGACGAAGTTTTCCTGGCGGGCGATTTCGAGCCCCTTGTCGATCAGCTCGGGATCAAACGGCTGCGACATATCAGGAAACCGCGGGCCCAGCCGGTCGTCGTTGATGCCCACTAGCGGGTTGTCGCCCATGAGGTTGATCTGGTCGTCGATGATCATCACGTCGCCCGCGCGGTACATCGTGTTGAGCCCGCCGACGGCCTGCGAAACCATCAACAGCTTCGCCCCCAGCCGCTTGAACACGCGTACCGGCAGCGTAATCTGCTTGAGCGGATAGCCTTCGTATTGATGGAAGCGCCCTTCCATCACCACGACCGGCACGCCCGCCAACCGCCCGCAAACCAGCCGACCGCGATGGCTGGTGGCAGTCGACTTAAGAAAGTGCGGGATCGTTTCATAATCCAACGTGGCCGCAATCTCCATCTCTTCGACCAGCCCGCCCAGCCCGGTGCCGAGGATGATGCCGGCGTGCGGCGTCTGTTTGAATTTGTCCTGTATGGCAGCGGCAGCGGCTTCGATTTGGTCGTAGAGTTCGAGCATGAAAACTAACTTATCGGCTGCGGTTCGATTAAGCAATCAGCGACGTGCTCAGCGTAGGGTGGCCACGCCCACCCCTTTCAAGCTGTCACTGTATGCTTTCTTTTGTTCAACAAGCGAGCGGTGGACACGTGTTTCTCGCGGAGACCTCCCGTGCGCGGTGGCGGTGGTTTTTTCGGTCCGCAGGTGCGTTTGCGGAAGCGGTCGAGTTTCACGTGCGAGGCAAGTTGCTTGAGCGAGAAGGCCATGGAACGGGCGGACAATTGGCCGAATTTTTTCGTCCACATCCGAGGCGGCACAGCGACCATCATGCCGCTATAGATGGCGCCGATTTCCTCAGCCAAGTAGTAGGCCGAGAGATTGCCGGCCAGCTCCGCACCGTGGGCAGCACAGATCGCGGCTTTCAGGGTGCTGAGCGTGTTGTACAGCACCAGGGCGACGCAGAAGCACAACAGGGCTGCCCTCGGATAGCACAAGGTCTTGATTTCGCTGGCAAGCGCCTGGCCCAGTTCTTGGAATGCGTTTTCGATCGTCCATCGTGCGCGGTACAACTCGGCCAGCTTCCGGCGCTACCCCGTCCGGCTGGCACATTGGTCAGCACGTGGATTTCTGTTTCGCCGTCGCGGGTCGGTTGGTCCAGGCGGATGGTGATCCGGCGCACGATCAACTCCTGGCCGCTATCGGGGTCCGTCACCCGCAGGGATTGTTCATAAACCGTGCCGCTCGGGCCACGGCCCACGCGCCGCGGGCGTCCCACCAACTCCTTGCCGTGCAACGTCGAAGCATGTTGGCGAATCAGGAAAAACGCTTCCCGGTTGGCAATCCCAAACAAGAACTGCGTGGTGCAGAAGTGGCGGTCGGCCAGCCACAGGTCTTGGGGCAGGACGCTGGCCAGCACCTGGTCCAACAGCCGTCGTTCCTGGGTGTAAGCGTCCTCGCAGGGGAACACGTCGATCGCCAGCATCCACTCCCAATCCAAGACCACCAGGGCCTGTCCCGGCAAGGGTTTGCTGTGCAGGCGACGGGTTTCCTTCAGCCGATGCTCGGTGCCCGACAGATGATTGCCATCCAGGATCTTCAGCCGCAGCCCGGCAATCGGCTGCCGCCGCGACGTCTTCAGGCTACGCACGACGGGAGTCAACCGCTGGGCCACATCCCGCACCAACGCCTGCGAGACCGACAACTCCGTGCCCTGCAATTTGTTATACAACGAAGTCACCGAGACCTGGACTTTGTCCTTCAGCCGTTCGTAGCTGGCATTCACCGACTTGGACATACCGGCCACCGCCAGGCTCAGCACGTTGACCACTGTCGAGAACAGCAACTGGTCTTCATACTGACTCCGGGAATGCTCGCGAAACAGTTCATCGATCGCGCAGGCGGCAGGGCGTGCTCGAGAATCCCACGCATCATGACGGTCACGGGACTATCCTTCACAAACTGCTGAAACACCTGATTCCACGACATGGCAATGATCCTCCCGAAAATACACCAAACTTTCCGAAGAATCACAGCCTACCAGAATCGAACTTCACCACCTACAAGCCGCTAGCATTAGCAGCTTGAAAGGGGTGGCAGTGCACACCCTACTCGATGTCGACCGAATCGACGATCCCCACAACGACCGATCGCACGGGGGCTTGCGGGTTATCAAGAATCTGACGCGCGCCGTTCCCCTCATCGAGCACGAGCACGCGCTGCCCCACGCCCGCATCAATCGTCAGTAATTCGATTTTTCGGCTTCACTCTGTGGCGCGCCTTTCGACTGCTCGACAATCGCGACGCCGGCGCTAGTGCCGATGCGGGTAGCACCGGCCTCGATCATACGGCCAGCGTCAGCGTAGTTGCGGATACCGCCGGAGGCTTTTACGCCCATATTTGCACCGGCCACGGCGCGGGCCATGAGGGCAACGTCGTCAATGGTAGCACCACCGCTACCAAAGCCCGTCGACGTTTTGACGAAATCCGCGGCCGCATGTTTGGCCGCGTCGCACGCGCGGATTTTCTCTTCGTCCGTCAGGAGCGAAGTTTCAAGGATACACTTGCAGATCGCCTTCCGCTTCTTACAGACTTTCACCACGGCGCGAATATCGCGGTAGAGCATATCGTCGAAGCCACTCTTGAGTGCCCCGACGTTGATAACCATGTCGATTTCCCGTGCGCCATCGCGAATCGCCCGCTTTGCCTCGCGGGCTTTAGTCTTTGTTACATTCGCGCCCAGCGGAAAGCCCACCACGGCGCAAACTTTTACAGGCGAGCCGTCCAGCAGTTCGGCGCAATGCTTGACGTAGAACGGGTTCACACACACCGACGCAAACCCATACTGCCTTGCCTCTTCGCACAGCTTGGTGATCTGGTCGAAGGTCGCGTCGGGCTTTAGCAGGGTATGGTCAATGTAGCGTGCGATGTCGCTTGTCACGGGGGCAACTCCGGAAAGGTGCGAAGTCCATCGTAGATACGTCCAACCGCTGATGTCAAACCACAAAAAAACGCGTGCGATCTGTTGGTCGCACGCATCGCAAATGGAACGAATTCCTTGTTAAGCGATTTATTTTTCGCTCGCAATGTCCTCTGCCGCGCGGGTCAACATCGAGATGAACGCATCAGCGTCGACGCTCTCGGACACGAACGACACACTGCCATCACCGAAAACAATGTTGCAGCCGCCGGAGTGGAAGCTGTAGACGCCTTGGTAGTTGTCGCAGTTCATCACGGTTGTTAATGGGCAGCGTGTAGTGATGTCACTCGGAGGGGCTTGGCCGAGAATGGCATAAAGGCCATCGCTGCCGTCGGTCAGCGTGCCGCCATCGGCCCATTGGTAGTCGGTTGGGCCGCCATTGCCGGGTTGCTGCAAAGCGGTGTTCTCCTCCCACATCTGATTTTTGAGCTGACGGCTCGCAATATAGTGGCCAGGTCGGCCTGCCGATTCGACAAGCATGATGGTCTTCGACATCCCATCGCTAACTTTGCGGACCGATGTCGGCGTATCACTGATCATGCCCGCGAGCTTTTCTACCGAACGTTTCGACTTGGCCAAATTCGCGCCCTCGATCTGCGAGCAGTACGCAGATGCCGCGATATTGGTGATGACATTGTAGTCGGTCGTAAAACTGCTAGGCCGGGATTCTGCGGTAGGACAAAGAATATCGTCAATGTCTCTGGCCGTGACAGTGCGATTCACTGTGCTCTTTGCATTGACCGTGGTATCGTCCCAATTCCTTTTCAAGTCGATTTGGTCGTATAGAGCCTGCTGTTCGATGTAGGGCAGAATAAAGGTGAAGAAGGAATGATGGGCAAGACCATTGGAGGTGGGCGTCGTCGTTGTGGATGGGGCGGAACTGCCGCTGCACACTCCATAGGGCTGAGGCGTGATGTTGTTGGGTGTGTTCGCAACTGGAAGCACCTTCTTTGCGGATTCATAGTTTAACACGGCCAGCCCAATCTGCTTCATGCGGTTGGTACACTGCGCGCAGCGCGCAGCCTCGCGGGCCGCTTGGATCGCGGGCAACAAAAGTGCGACCAAGATTCCAATAATGGCAATCACGACCAACAGTTCAACCAGCGTAAACCCGCGGGTGCGGGAACGTTCGGCTTTCATATTCTTTGCTCCTCTTTCTCGTTCCGGCAATAATGTGGTTCAACGAAGACGCAAGACTCGTACGTCGCGATCGGTGTGTACGATTCGCGCAGAGCGGCCATGCCGAACATTCGGTGTCGAAATTTGGCCTCGTTATGAAAGAAGTGTCGCTGAGCAGGGCCTTGCATGGTGGCGGCGAATCAAGCCGCCATCACTCGCGACACAATTTGAAGGGCGCAGTAGCTTTCGCTGGGGCGAAGAACTGTGGCACGCGCAGACAGACTCTGTTCCTAACGAAACGCATCTTCTCTAGCTCCTATCTGTGACCAATCGCAGAGTTGTAACCGCTGTTCCAGGCGGGCACTGATCTGCAAGCCGCCAATGTAAAGTCTGGCAGCCAGCTTGTCGAGTATGCACCGGGGCGAAATAGTGGCGATGCGAATCGAACAATGGCAACGGGCCAGATAAGAACTCGCCTCAAATTCCTCAAACGGCTGAGCGAGAAGGGGCTGCACTCGCATCGTTCACTGAGACTTACATTCAGCCTGGAACCATCAGTTTAGCGGGTGCGGTCAGAGTTACCGGGTGATCGAGGAGGACTTTACCAACACCATAGGGGCTTCCCGCTGGAATCCGTGGTCGAAGGGAGGCAGCCCGGTTCAATAAAATGGCCGCGCTTGTCGAAACATGCGCGGCGTGATGTCTCTTTCAAAGACTTGCGAATTGCCGAACGAAACTCGATCAGCAACTGCTCCGGCGGGAAATCCCAAGTAATCCGACACATGCCAGCAATAGAAGTGCGGCGGTCGCTGGTTCCGGAACATTTGCTACTCCGGGCGTATCATTCGTGCCAAGGGTAAACCCACCGATATGCCATGCACCACTGCCATTCGGCAAACGATAAACGTGGCCGGGTACGAACGAGCCGTCAGGACCAACAATTGTTGAGCTATAAACTAAATCCTCCATGGGCACGTTCTCGGTTAACGCGACGCTGTCGACGATCGACGCCCAAGGCACGCCGTCATCGGCCGTATCGCCGTCCCAGTCGCCAGTCGCGTCGATCACGCCGTCATCGTTCGCATCCAAGTCAGTCGCACCACTGCCAAATCCATCCCCGGTATTAATCGCAGAATTCAAGCCCCGGACGAGCAAGTGTGTGACATTGTCGCTGTTCTCGAAATTGAGAGTTCCAGATGCTCCGGAACTGGGTAACAGCAAATCGGGCGAGCCCCCCAGCGAAAACGTGGTCTCCGCGGCTAGGAAATAGCCATCGGCGGGGATGGTCGAACCAGTCAGGTCCACGATAGTTTCAACGGCACCACCAGTTCCAGAGCCTGTGCCATCACCGATGACAACATAAAAGAGATCATCGAGTGACTCACCTGGGGTGCCCGCCAACTCGAAATACTCATCGTTGTCGGAACCACCCTGATCGACACGGATTTCGTTGATCGACGCTGCCGGACAAAAACCCGCTCCAGTAACCCAAACAAGTGCGGCAACGAATACGGAAAACTTTCCCAATGTGATAGCTCTCATTAGACTCTCCCTTTTCAGCGCAGCCTGCTTCTAACGCACGTACAATTGCTGATCAAAAACCTAAGATTAACGGCCAAGTCGCCGGCAGATGGCAAAAAAGCTTGCGCCTGCGAGCAAAACCAAGGCGATTGACGCCGGTTCGGGAACCGTGATGCTGAAATCGTCGACGCGATTCGTTCCACCACTGCTGGTTGGAGCAGAGGTTGCTGTCAGACGGAAATAGACATTACTTTGATTGTTCAGTGCTCCGATGGTGCTTAAATCGGCATTGAATACGACCTCGGGCTTGAACGTGACGCTGCTAAACGAGGTTGTGCCGACGGTATATGACATTGCGGTGTTAAATGTCGTTCCGTCTGTGCTCCATTGCAGATCGAAATCGCTTGGCCCGGTACTGCTGCGGGTTTGAGCCCACGAGAGTTTTACACCGCCTTGACCCAGTGTGTCCGTCTGAAATTGATAGTAGTCGCCGATTGCCCATTCATTCGAGCTGAAAGACTCGCTGCTGCCATTGCCAACAGGATTACTATAGTCCGTGGTGGCACTGGCATGTACACCGCCGGCCGTTCCTGAACCTTCTTCAGCGACGATTCCGCTAATCGTGGCGGAATCCGTCGCCGCCGGAACACTTGTTTCGAACGTCCACTTTGCAAGTGTGATCGGGGCGGCATTTGCCATCGACCCGCAGAACGCCAGAACTGCGATTGATCCTAGAAATCTCCCCAACGTTGTGCATCTCATTAGACACTTCCTTCCATCACAGAGTTGTGCAAATCACCTGTGGATAAACGAGTTGACTGAGCTGCTGGCTGCCACCGATCGCGCCAGGCCCTTTAGATGAAAGCTATCGTACAGGGAAATTGTGAAGACGCAAGCAAATGAGCGTGAAAATCTGGCGAAAATTCGGGGAGAATACCCAGATCACTCGCGAATTCAGTCCCTCCCGGACAGCGGTTTAATACTGAAAATGCTTGATCGTCTCGCCCTTTTCGCCGAGTTCGGTCAGCGAATCGATCCCGATCGAGAGATGTACATCTGACCAGTCTCGATTGACGCGGGCATCACTTTTGGTGGTTTTTACGCCCTCGGGCGTCAGCGGCTTATCGGAAACGAGAAGCAGGGCCCCGCGGGCGATCTGGTTTTTGTGGCCGACCACGAAGATCGTCGCCGTTTCCATATCGATCCCGATCGGCGTGTATTCTTGGAGCTGTTCACGGAATTTCTCGTCGTGTTCCCAAACGCGGCGGTTCGTCGTGTAAATAACGCCCGTCCGGTAATCGAGCCCCCGGTCCACGAGCTTTTGGGAGACGAATTTATGGAGCTTGAACGATGGCAGCGCCGGCACTAACGGCGGCAAGTAGTCGTCGGACGTTCCTTCTCCGCGGATGGCACCGATGGGCAAAATAAAATGGCCGATTTCTGTGGAATGCTTGAGCCCGCCGCATTTGCCCAATAGCAGCACCGCCTTGGGATGATAGGCGGTCAGCAGATCCATAATGGTGGCCGCATTCGGCGAGCCGATGCCAAAGTTGATGATTGTGAGTCCGGCGTCGTTCGTGGCGGCCTGCATAGGCCGGTTGTCGCCATAAATGTCGCAGGCAAATCGGGCTGCAAAACGCTGCACGTAATCGCGAAAATTCGTGAGCAGCACGTAGTCGCCAAAGCGATCGAGCGACATACCCGTGTAGCGGGTAAGCCAATCCGCGGCGATTTCGACTTTGGTAACCATGATGCAAATGACGAATGTCGAACGACGGAATGACGAATGAAAACGTCAGTTTCAAGATTCGTCATTCGGAATTCGTCATTCAGTATACCTTCCGATTGGGATTGGCTTTCCATTCCGCGAACAACTGTTTGCATTCTTCAGGCAAGACTTGGGGCACGAGTTTGAGTTTACTGCCACCGAGTCGCAATATCTCGGCGGCCGGCAACTGAAGTTCGTTGAATCCCGCCGTGTCGGCATCCGCGATTGTCGCCCCGTAATACACGGTATCGACGCGAGCCCAATGCAAGGCCGCCATGCACATCGGGCACGGCTCGCACGTTGTTGCCACCGTGGCGCCATCGAGAAAAATGTCGCCAATGCTCCGGCAGGCTTCCCGAATCGCATTGACTTCCGCGTGGGCCGTGATGTCCGTCGTCATCACAACGGTGTTGTGCGAGCATGAAATGATTTTCCCGTCACGCTCGATCGCACACCCAAACGGGCTCTGCCCGGCCGCGATCCCCTCGCGGCACTTTTCGATTGCCAACTGCATCAGTTCGGATGGGTTCATTGGATAACGGATAACTTGCGTAACTGGTGGACGTAAACCCCTTTTGGGTATTACTTTACGCACAAAAGAATGTGTGGGCAAGGCAGATTGCTGCTAGGCGGAAGTCTCTGCAATCGCAACCCAGCGACCAACGGGCTCTTGGAAACAACTGCAATGTCGGGCAGACTGAATGTTGAATTTGGCGGGTATCGAGATACTTTTTACATCGCGGGGGGTTAATTCAATATAGTGATGGCGTGCGCCGGCGGGGCGAAGCGTGGCCAAGGTGAGCTTCTACATCCCCGTTCATTTCGGAAATGGAGTCGATTCGATGAAACTTCGACCACCTGTTTTCTCGTTGCTTCTGGCGGCGGCGGCGATGCTGCTCACATCGCTCAGTTACGCACAACACCCCGGTCCGCCGCCGGGACGTGGACCTGGGGGTCCGGGTGGATTTGGAGGGCCTGGCGGACCATTTGGCGGCGGCCTCCTCGGGTTGGCTATGCGCGACGACGTTCAGCAAGAATTGCAATTGGTTGACGAACAGAAAGATAAGGTTCGCGGCATTGCGGACGACATGCGTAACAAAGTTCGCGATGAATTGCGCGGCATATTCGAACAGATGCGTGACCTGAACGACGAGGAACGCCGCGCCAAGTTTGGCGAAATTCGCAACAAGGTCGAGGCGATCAATGCTGACATGGAGAAAAAACTTGATGGCGTCCTGTTGCCACATCAGCTCGAGCGTTTGAAGCAAATCGATCTGCAGAGTAAGATTCGCCAACGCGGCGCCGATGCACTGACCAGTGGCGACTTGGCGAAAGCGCTCAATCTGACCGATGAGCAACGCGAAAAGCTCGAAAAGCGGGCCGCCGAGGTGCAGGAGGAGTTGCAGGCCAAGATCCGTGACCTGCAAGCCGATGCGCAAAAAAAATGCTTGATGTCCTTACGTCCGAACAACAGGCACAACTTCAAAAGATGATGGGTGACCAGTTCGACCTGCAGGATCAAGGATTCGGCGGACGTTTCCGCCGCAGGCTCGGAGGCGGCAATCGCAATGGCGGAAGTGGCCAAAACGGACAACAATCGAGCGGGAACGGAAAAGAGGCAATTTAAGGGCTCTAACAATCCCGAAGTACAACCTCCCCAGCTCACCCAGAGCGAACGGGCTTTTGTAAGGTCCCTACAGTCCCACCTTTGCATATCCAACCGGGAAAGATTCCCAGCGTAAATAGTCTATCGATGGAGCAGCAAGTGCGCGTCAGGACGCGCACGGTAGGCGTTCGCATCGACGGCCGTGCCAGTCGTGCCATCGCGCATCGTGTGTCGATGAAACGACAGCCTGATTCGCGGTTCACTTTGCACCGTCTGGCGGCCGTTTGCTGCGACGCTTCCGCAATCGCATAATGGAGTTGGTTCAGACCGTTTCGAACCCAGGAATAGCGGAATTTCAATGGAAGCAGGCGCCATTCTCGTAAAGCGCGGGCTGCTATCGACGCAGCAATTAAATCAGCTTCGAGTCGATCGGCCGGAAGCTACGCGGCTCGACGTCGCCGCCATCGACCAGGGATTGGTGAGCGAAGAAGCGGCGCTGCGGGCACTCGGTGAGGAGGTAGGCATTCCGTTTGTCGATCTAGAGCAGCAGCAGATCGATTTGTCCTTGCTACAGAACTTTCCGCTCAAGCTAATCCATCGGCATTCGCTGTTTCCGCTCGAGCGGCAGAATGGCACGCTGCGAGTAGCGACGAGCGACCCGTTTGATCTGTATCCGCTCGACGAGCTCAGCGCCACGACTGGATTAACCATCGAGCCGGTGCTCGCTCCGCGCGAACAAATCGCCCGTCGGATTAAAACGCACTTGGGTGTCGGCAGCGAGACGATCGACGACCTGCTCGCACTTCAGGAAGAAGAGGACATCCAACTACTAGATGAAATCGACGTCGATGGTGAGCTTTCCGAAGAAGCACACGAAGCGTCGGTCATTCGCCTGGTGAACGAAATCCTCATCGAGGCAATCGAATCGCGAGCTAGCGACGTACACATCGAGTCTCAGGCGGCCGGCATCAAGGTTCGCTACCGGATCGATGGCATGCTCCACGCCCAACCGGTGCCGCCAGAGATTAACCGGTTCCAGGCAGCCATTATTAGCCGCCTCAAGATTATGGCCCGCCTCAACATCGCGGAAAAGCGCTTGCCGCAGGACGGACGCATCAAGCTCCGCGTCGCAGGACGCGAGATCGACGTGCGAGTCTCCGTCATTCCCATGCTGCATGGCGAAGGCATCGTCATGCGTCTGTTGGATAAAGGCCGCATGAAGCTGTCGCTGGAAAGCATCGGCATGGAGCCTGACCTGAGCAAGAAATTCGGCGAGCTAATTCGCATGCCGCATGGCATCGTGCTCGTCACCGGCCCGACGGGCTCCGGCAAAACAACCACGCTCTACAGCTCGCTCCTGGAAATCAAAGACGAAGCCACGAAGATCATCACCACCGAAGACCCAGTCGAATACCAGCTCGAAGGTATCAACCAGATACAAGTCCATCCCAAGATCGGCCTCACGTTCGCCGCTTCGCTGCGCTCGATCCTGCGGCACGATCCGGACATCGTCCTCGTCGGCGAAATTCGCGACATGGAAACGGCCGAGATCGCGATTCAAGCGTCGCTCACCGGTCACTTGGTGTTCAGCACGCTCCACACGAACGATGCACCCAGCGCATACACGCGGTTGGAGGATATGGGTGTCGAGCCGTTTTTGGTTGCCAGCACCGTGGAGGCTGTGATGGCGCAGCGGCTGGTTCGCACACTGTGCCCGAAGTGCCGAGAGGCGTTTGAGCCGAAGCAAGACGACCTACCCAAGGATTTCCCCTGGGAAGATTTCAAGAAACGGGGCACGCCACTTTACCGGCCCAAAGGATGCCGAGCCTGCCGACAACTCGGGTTCACCGGCCGGCAGGGTATTTTTGAGTTGTGCGTTACGAATGACGCCGTGCGGCAGTTGGCTCACGATCGGGCCAGCAGTTGGGAAATCCGCAAGGCTGCCCGGGAAAATGGCATGCGAACCCTCCGCGACGACGCGTGGTTGAAGGTCCTCGCCGGCGTAACGACGATAGACGAAGTCCTACGAGTTACGAAAGGCGACCGAATCTAAATGACGAATTTCCAAATGACAAATAACGAATGATGTTTTCCATTCGTCATTCGGTAATTCGACATTCGTCATTTCACACTCATGCCCGAATTTGCTTACATCGCGCACAATATAGCTGGTAAACGCGTGGAGGGTACGCTCGCCGCTGGAAACGAGAGGGAAGCGGTCGCGACGCTCTCGGGAAAAGATTTGTTTCCCCTCAAGGTTTCGTCGGCCGATGGTAAGCCGGCAGGGGCCAAGGCCTCGCCGCGCGTGCGGGCCCGCATCATGGCCGGCACGTATGGGCAACTCTCCGCCCTATTGGGCAGCGGCGTCCCGCTACTTCGTTCGCTCGATCTGCTCCGTGAGCAAACGCCGCATAAGAACCTGGCGGTGGTGTTGGAAGACGTTCACTCACGTGTGCAGGAAGGCGCGACGTTGGCCGACGCCATGGCTCGACACCCCAAGGCATTCGGCGAGTTGGCGACGAGTATCGTCCGAGCCGGCGGCGAAGGCGGTTTCCTGGAAGAAGCGCTCGATCGGCTCGCGAAATTTACCGAGCAGCAGGATGAGCTAAAAGGCAAAGTTGTGGGCGCGCTGGCGTATCCCACGATCCTGTTTATTCTCGGCACGGTCGTGGTCAATGTGCTCATCATCTTTTTCGTGCCGAAATTCGAACGGTTATTCACTCGCTTACGTGAACGCGGCGAATTGCCGGCTGTGACCGACTGGCTGCTATGGCTCAGCGGTTTTCTGCAAACCTACGGTATTTTCATTGCGGCCGGTCTTGTCATTATCGGGCTTATCATTCATAGCCGGGCGAAAACAGATGAAGGCCGCCTGCTGCTCGACAAGCTGCGCCTGAAAGTGCCCATGGTAAGCGGAATTTATTTGAGTATGGCCGTATCGCGGTTTTGCCGCGTGTTGGGCACATTGCTAACCAACGGCGTGCCGATAGTGCGGTCATTGGAAATCAGCGCCGATTCGACCGGCAACCGCGTGCTTTCCACCGCCGTACGCGAGGCGGCAGAGAACATTTCTGCCGGCGAATCGCTCGCCACGCCACTGGCCGCCAGCGGTCAGTTCCCGGCCGACGTCGTCGAGATGATCGCCGTCGGCGAGCAGTCGAACAACTTAGAGAATGTTTTACCGCATATCGCCGATACGCTCGAACGCGACACCTGGAGGCGACTTGATCTGTTCGTCCGACTGCTCGAACCGCTCATGCTGGTGCTGCTCGCCGGTGTGGTCCTGGTGGTCGTGATCGCCCTGCTGGTGCCAGTACTGAAGATGAGCACGACGGTCTAACGGTTGTGTATAATCGGTGAATCGTACCTACAAGCACAAGACGCATGTTCGCGTCGTATAGAATAAACACGGATAGGAGCCTCGAACCATGTTCACGTGTAAACTCGCACCGCAGGATCGCGCGAACCGCCGTGATCGCACCGGCTTTACGCTCATCGAGCTGTTGCTGGTGCTCGCAATTTTGGTTGTGCTCGCGTCGATGGTTGTCACAATGTTCAGCGGCACTCAGGAGAGGGCGCTCAAAGACGCTGCTAAGGGGCAGGTTGGCATCTTCAGAGCGCGATCAACCTCTATAAATTTCATACACGAAACTATCCGGCCGATTTGAATGGCCTCACAACAAAACCGAGCGATGCGAACATCGCCAGCCGTTGGTCTGGCCCCTATCTTGATTCAGGCAAAGTACCGCTCGATCCGTGGGATCACGATTACCGATTCGTTGCACCGGGAAAGCATAATCCCGATACCTTTGATGTGTGGTCCGTCGGCCCCGACGGCCAGGACGGCACGGACGACGACATCGGCAACTGGGAGCGGCAGACCTAAGCTTTCGATGCGTGTCTGGAGCAATGCCCGCGATGCCCCCGCAGACGCCACCTCGCCATCATGTACAGCGTTGCACCACGTCTTGGAATCCGCCGCGGCGGATTGACGCTCATCGAGGTGATACTCGTTCTCGCGATGTTGGTCGTGATTGCGGCGGTCTCGATGCCGTATTTGAGTGGCTCGTTCTCACGGGCCCATCTCAGTGGTGCAAGCGATATCTTGCGTGACGCGCTGTCGCGCGGCCGGCTGACCGCCATGCAAACCGGCGAGGTCCAAGCTCTTCGGTTCGAACCGAAAGGTGCGCGGTTTCAGTTGGTTTCGCTCGACAAATTGAGCCTGCCGGAAAATAGCGAACCGCCGCTCGATGACGAGGAGATCGAATACTCGGTGCACGACATCTTGCGCCCGGCGCCTGCCCGTCTTCCGGACAACGTGATTTTCGCCGCCGCCGACGTGGCATCTTCCAACCAGATGGCAGCCCTCGTCGGCGCGACGGGCAATGACAATTGGTCGACGCCCATTCTATTCAATCCGGACGGCACCACGTCCGATGCCTCGATACTCCTGCAGAACGACCAGGGTCAGACGATCCGCGTCACACTCCGCGGCCTGACAGGCCTCGTCAGTTCCAGCGACGTCGAAAACGAGGTGGTGCCATGAGCCAACAGCACAGCTCAGGCGTAGTGACTGGGCACATTTGGCGACGTCGCGCCAGACGAGTTTCCACGCCGGACAACCGACCCAAAATGGGTCGGCTATTTTCCCGGCCAGCCGGTCCGCTGTGTGCCGAGGGCTTCACGCTGCTCGAAATCATCCTCGCTCTGGCAATTTTGGCCGGTTCGTTGGCCGCGCTCGGCGAAGTCATGCGGTTGGCCGATCAATCCGCCACGCTCACCGAAGGCGAATCGCAAGCTCAAATTCTGGCCGGATCGGTTATGGATGAACTACTGAGTGGTGCCCGTCAGCTCGAACCGATAAGCCAGGCTCCGCTCGTTGAAGATGCCGACCCGCCGTGGGTCTATTCGATCGAGATGGATAACACGAATCTCGACGAATTGGTTGCGGTGCGCGTACTGGTCGAGCAACAGCTCGACCTCCGCCGCCAGCCGGCACGGTTCGAGCTCGTCCGCTGGATGCCGAATCCAGACTACGTGCCACCCGATACAAACGACCAATTCGATTCGTCGAGTTCTAGTTCCACTACATCGTCGAGCTCATCTGGATCTTCCTCATCTGGCGGAGGGACCGGTCGATGAGATTGCGCGCTGGCTTCACACTGTTTGAGCTGATTCTCGCGATCGCACTCTCTGCCGTCTTGCTGACGCTCATTGGCATGGCGATCAACTTGTACCTCATGCGCGTCGATACCGATCGTACGCGCGTCGAGGAAGCGCAGCTCGTGCAGCGTGTTGGCGATGATCGCCGATGACATTCGCGGAGCCACGGTTTACAAGCCGCAGGACACGTCGGCGATTGCTAAACTGATGCTCGCGAGTAAGCCCTTCGACGTGGATTCGATTGACCAAGCGCGTCAATCGTCTTCGAGTTCGTCGGGCGCCAGCAGCTCGACAAGCTCGAGTTCGTCCTCTTCAAATAGTTCGACGAACGGCGAATCGGACGACACGCTTCCGCTGGGCCTAAACGGCAGCAACGTGGAGCTGTTTATCGATGTGACTCGCCTACCGTCCCAAGAGGAATTGTTTTCAAACACGACCGGCTACACGAATGCCCAATCCCCTGTAACGTCGGGCGGCGGTGCTGCAATGCCGGGCTCGGCCTCGGGAGACGGCGACGTGAATCCACCGACCGATTTGAAGACGATTCACTATTACGTCCGCCCCGGTGAAGCAATTGAGCCAGGGAGCGCGGCTTTCACGTCGCTTGCGCCCGAAGCGCAAGCCAGTGTCGGTGGGCTGGCGCGGGAAGAAGTGCCGCGGCAAATGCGCCTCTTTTCCGAACAACAGGGAACAAACGATTCGCTAACGACGGTCGGCAAGCTCGTCGCGCCGGAAGTCGCCCAGATCCAATTTCGCTACTTCGACGGCAGTCAGCTTAGCGACGAATGGGATATGCGGGAAACCGGCAAGTTGCCAGTCGCTATCGAAGTGTGTGTGTGGCTAAAGTCCTCCGACAAGAAAAAGTCGGACACCGAGGGCACCAGTATCAGCACGACAGATACGCTAGGTACGCTCAACTCCGCGCACGAATACCGAGAGATTGTGTACTTGCCGATGGCTTCACTTTCGGCGGCCAGCGCAGGAGCGGGAGCCGATAGCTCCACGTCGTCAACCGACAGTTCGTCGTCGTCGGATTCATCATCGTCCGATTCGTCGTCGGGCACCGATTCAGCGTTTGATGCGCAGCAATGAGATAATCTTGGCCTGGTGCCAACGCTAACTGGTTCGCACAACAACCATGATCTGCTCTCAAACAAACCGCGACCGTCGGGGAAGTGCGCTTGTCCTGACGCTCATCGTCGTGGCGATGTTGACGCTGGGTGCAGCGGCATTCTTTGAGCGGATGTTCGCCGAGCATCAGGCCGAACGCGCCCATGGCCAACAATTGCAGGCAGAGAATTTTGCCGAATCGGGTGTGGAATACGCGAAAGCCGTCCTCATGCAGGATTATGACACCATCCAGCAATCTGGAGGGCTGTTTGCCAACCCAGGCCTGTTTCAAGGGATCTTGGTGAAGGACGACCCGCTCGCCGCCTTCCGTGGTCGCTTCACGATCCTGTCGCCCGACCTCACAACGGATGGTTATTTCGGCGGCACTCGCTACGGCCTGGAAAACGAGTCGGCCCGCCTAAACCTCAATACGATCCTGCTCGCCGACCAATCGGGCGACAACGGCGGCCATAAATTATTGATGACGCTGCCCGGCATGACCGAATCCATCGCCGATGCGATTCTCGATTGGATCGATCCCGACGAGGATGCTCGCGAGCAAGGAGCCGAACGGGACTACTACGCGGCTCTGCCCCATCCATACGCACCGCGCAATGGGCCGTTCGGCTCACTGGACGAATTGCTGCTTGTCCGCGGTCTGACGCCCGCCCTCTTGTACGGCGCCGATCTTAACCGCAACAACGCGATCGACGGCAACGAAGAAAACCTCACAGCGATCGACAACACTGATAATTCCAACGGCGATCTCAATCGCGGCTGGGCGGCCTATCTCACGCTTGATAGCGCCGAAGCCAACGTGCGGGCAGACGGCACGCAAAAGATCGACGTCAACATGGATAATCTCGAGGACCTGCAAAAGCAATTGTCCGACGTGTTCAGCGAAGACGAGACGAAATTCATTATCGCTTATCGCCAAGGCGGCCCATATACCGGCAGGGACGCGAGCAAATCCATATCCAGTGTGACCGTCGACCCGAAACAGCGCGGTAACGTACGGCTCAATACGGTTCTGGACCTAATCGGCGTGAAGACACGAATCGCCCAAACGGCCCAAGGCAATTCGGAAGCATCGCCGCAGGGTGGAGTTAGTGGCGCCGTAAAATCTGGGGGTCGAGGCGCATCAGGTGACAACAATAGCAATAGCCGCGTCGTCATCGACCCCGCTTTCCCCGACGATGCGACTTCCATGCAGAACTATCTTCCAAAGTTGATGGAAAACCTGGCCGTCAACGCCGCGCCGTCAATCCCGGGTCGGCTCAATGTGAATCAGGCCCCGCGGGCGCTCCTTCTGGGGATTCCTAACCTGACGCCAACTCAAGTGGATCAGATTATTGCCACGCGTGATGTCTCGATCAGCGAGCAGCACCCCGAGCAAAAGTACGAAACCTGGCTGCTACAGGATGAGGTTGTGGACCTGGAGACGATGAAGAAACTGATGCCGTTGGTCACGTCCGGCGGCAGCGTGTACAGAGCCCAGGTAGTGGGCTTTTTCGACAAGGATGGCCCCGCCGATCGAATTGAAGTAGTCATCGATGCCACCCAGTCGCCGCCCGTCGTTCGCCGTCGCTGGAGCCTACGGGCTTTAGGGCCGGGCTACAGCCCCGAATTCCTCGGTGTTCCGGCGTCGGACGACGCCGCGGGAACCGGTCGTGTACAATAGAGAGTGGTTTCTCATGGCCGTAGCCGAAGTCGCAAGAATTCGGCCGGCTGGATAAATCACCACAGCCTCCCACCTAGATCCCGCCATGCCACGCATTCTCGCCATCGACTGGGACCGCCACGAAGTTCGCGGTGTGCTCGTATCCTCCGGCCCGACCGGCGTATCAGTCGCTGGCGGCGTGGGCCACTTCACTTGTGACTTCGGATCCCGCGGGGCTGAGCGGCAAGCAAATCGGTGGCGCGGCTGGCCGCCGCGATAGCGGGCGAAGTGTCCGGCAAATTGACAACGCTTGTTGGTGTTGGTCGCGACAACGTCCAGATGAAGCTCATGTCGTTGCCCCCCGCGCCGCCGGATGAACTGCCTGAAATGGTCCGCTTTCAGGCCGAGCGCGAGTTTACGGCGCTGGGCGCCGAGGCGGCACTCGACTTCATTCCGCTGGCGGGCGACGCCGAAACGCCGAATCAAGTTCTTGCCATTGCACTGAACGCTGCCGGGATGACCGAGGCGCGTGAAGTCTGCGAAGCGATCGGCGTGGAACTTGACCGGATTCCGGTCCGCGGCTGCGCGGCCGCGGCCATGGTTGGTCGCGCCGGTGTGGTCAATCGCGAAGAGATTGCCCTCATTGTCAACCCATTGACGGACGAAGCCGATCTTGCCGCGCAGGCTAACGATACGGTCGTACTGCTCCGCACGGTGCGGCTTCCAGACCCGAGCCAGCCTGAAGCGAGACAGCGGGCATTGCTCGGAGAAATCCGCCGCACAATGGCGGCGGTCCGCCAGCAGTCGACAGAACGCCAGGTAGAGCAAGTCGTCATCTGCGGCGGCGATTCCATTGAGGACAAAGCCGAATTCCTGCGCGGAATTGGACGCGCCGGTTTCGGTCTTCGACCCAACCGCCCACGCCCCCAATGGTTTAATGACGAAAGGCGTTTCGGAGGAAAGCCTGAGCCGGTTTTCCGCTGTGCTTGGCATGGCGCTAGGCGAAGCGGAGCGCCGACCGCCAATCGTGGATTTCGCCAATGTCCGGCAGAAAGCAGAAGCTCGACGCTTCACACGGGTCCATGCACTCGCCGCGGGCGTGGCAGCGGCGACCGCGTTGTGGATAGGTACCTACTTTTGGCAGCAACTTTCTGAACCGGCGCGAAAGCTTGCCGAGATTCAGAATCGTATTCACGATGCTCAAGCTCAGACCGAGCTATACAAAAAAGTGACGGACCAGGCCGCCGCGGTCGATCGCTGGCTGGCTACGGACGTGAACTGGCTGGACGAGCTCAATTCGTTCGCCCACCATGTGCGCCCGCAACCGCTGTCGGCAAAAGAATTTCCTATTGCGAATGATTCCGTGATCACGCAGCTCACACTTTCGAGGCCGCCCGGCACCAATCCCATCGGGGGACGCATGGACATTCAAGCTGTCGCCAAGAGCCCCGCCGCCGTGGCTTCGCTAGAGCAGCGATTGCGCGACAAGATGCACACGGTATCCACCGGCGGCGGCAAGCTGGATAAGAGCTTTCCCGGATACGACTGGTCATTTGGGTTGGATGTGCGCGTACCGTCCGTTGCCGAGCAAATCGCGGAGGCACCCAAGAAATGAACAATCGCGAGAAGTTACTGACCGGTGCGGTGTTGGCGCTCGTTGCCCTGTGGGCGAGTAAGTACCTTTACACGCGTTATCGCAAGGCGGTCGATGAGCGCCATGCACAGGTGCAGGACGCCGAAACACGGCTGGCCGACGCCAATCTTGAATTGGCCAAGGGTCGCAGTGCTGTGCATGAAATGGAAGAGCTGCAGCAGCGCTCGCTGCCAAGTGATCGAGAAAAATCGCTTACGCTGTACAAAGTCTGGCTGCTGACAAAAGCTAAGGCGGCCGGCCTTACGGTGAACGACATTAAGCTCGCCCCGCGGACCACAACTTCGACTGCGTTCGATGCGATCGGCTACCAAATGGAAGCGACCGGTACATTGTCCTCCGTCGTTTCGATGTTGTACGAGTTTTACCATAGCCCGCAGCTCCACCAGATCACTCGGTTGCGGCTGCTTCGGCCGCCGGGAGCGACACTGCTACAAATCACCCTCGAAGTTGAAGCGCTTTGTTTACCCGGAGCGATTGCGACCGATACCTTGCCGGGAGGCGACTCAAAGCGGCTAAAATTGGCGAGCGTCGATGAATACCAGAAGAGTTTAGGCGAGCGCGATTTGGCGACGGTCTACACACCGCCGCGACCGCCCGCCCCGCCACGTACGGAACATCAGGAAGTGCCGGCTCCGCCCAAGTTTGATGTGGCCGAATTTGCGCATCTCACGGGCACAATAAACATCGGCAGTGGATGGCAGGCTTGGATTTTTGTCCGCCCAACAGGCGAAATGCTACATCTAAATGCCGGCGACGCGATCAAGGTCGGTGCGCTGGAAGGCATTATCGAAGCGGTCGAGCGTCGGTCACTCGTACTAAAGACAGGCGACAAGAAGTTCCGCATTCCGCTTGGGGCATCGCTCCGCAAAGGCACTGAGATCGATGCCGACGAAAAAGCGAAGAGCGACACAGCAAGCGAGCCGCCTAAAGGCTAATGGATAACGGGATTCGCAAGAATTCGGCTGTGTGTCTTCTAAATCGCGAACCCGTCGAACACTTGCCAGTGCAGTTGCAAATCGGACCGCCCCTGAAGAATCAAACGGCCACTCCGGCGGCTTTCGCTTGTTGCACGCCAACGTACGACATGTGGGCCTTTAGGCACGTTTGACGAAAGGTCTCGGGTCGCGGCACTCCCCAGATGCGAAATGTTTCGACGCCGCCTTGGCGAAACACGAGGTCACCCGCCTTGAACCATGCTTGTCCGGGATCCACGATCGTCTCGATCGCGTCAAAGCGATCGAGAGTAACAGCTTTCAACTCGCCACCAAATGGGTTCTCGACGACGACGCGGCGGTTTGTGAGTCGGTAGGTCCAACACCACGGATTCCTGATGCCCACCACGATTGCCGGAAACCGCGGCAATCGCATCAGGAAATAGAGCGCCAGCATGAAAGGAATCGACACGAGCGCAAACAGCCGCCCTAGCGTCAATGGGACGCCGAAGAGTGGAAAACCAAATTCAATCCCGAACAAGCGGCCCCAGAATCGGCCGAACGATGTGGCACATAGCGATGGCCACACCGTCATTACAGTAACTTCCCGTAATTGCGACGGGGCAACACCTGCGACCGGTTGTTTCATGAGAGAGTCGAGAGCTGAGGGTCGAGAGTCGAGGGCCAGAATTACTGGCTTGAACCTAACAAATAGCCCTACGTTTGGCTAGTCCTGGGTGCTTGACTATGCTTTCTACAAAGCATTGTCAACGAGCTCCCAAAATCGCATCCAAGCTAAGTCCCTCTTTCCCTCCCCGGCCATCACTCCTCGACTCTGGACCCTCGATCAATCATGCACATCTGCCTTCTCGATATCGATGGCACGCTGGTTCTCACCGGCGGCGCCGGCCAAACGGCGTTTGCCCAAACGCTTGCGGCAGATTTCGGCATTTCGAAACTCAATATGGATGTCGCATTTGCCGGCCGCAGTGACCGAGCGATTTTTGCCGATTTGCTCCGCGGGCATGGCATTGAACCCTCGGATGAGACTTGGCAACGGTTCCGGCGCGGCTATTTGCGCCGCTTGGATACCGCGCTGGCGTCGCATAAGGGACGGGTGCTTCCCGGTGTTGGTCGGCTGCTCGACTTGCTCGCCGCGCGTGGCGACATTGCGATCGGGCTCCTTACCGGAAACATCCGCGAAGGCGCCCGCCTAAAGCTTCATCACTACAATCTCTGGCACTGGTTTCCGTTCGGCGGCTTCGGCGATGACTACGTGGAGCGCTGCGACATCGCAGTTGCCGCGATGGCCGCTGCCAGACTGCATTTGAACGAGCGAATGTCGACTGAAAATAGCAAAGCTGGAATTGCTTCCCACGGCGAAGTCATTGTCATTGGCGACACGGTCCACGATATCAGTTGCGGTCGTTCCATAAATGCCAAGTGCGTGGCCGTTGCAACCGGCCACACATCAGAAAAGGAACTGGCAGCCGGCAGGCCCGACGTGCTACTGAACACCCTCGAAGAAATTGAACCAATCCTACAGCTTTTCAAACCGTAGTCCCGAACTTCTGTGATCAGGGCGAGTGAAAAACGTCGCAGGGTACTGAGTATTTTGCCGGACTCGAAACGTAAGTGGCGTCATTCTAGCCGTTCTAACCGGCATAATAGCACCGCGCCGCCTCATCTAATCCTCGGACCACCAATCCGCCTGACGACCCTTTCCTGCGTCGTACATTTAGCATCACCTACGCTTGTTTAACCGACAGCGGACTTTGCGTAACTCCAGCAGAGAGACTACGCCGCTGTGACTATTGGACACGCGCGAAAGTTGACCATGCGATACGACTTGGTAGTAGTAGGCAGCGGACCGGCCGGGCAAAAGGCTGCCATCGCGGCGGCAAAACAGAATTGGCGCGTGGCTGTCGTTGAGCGGCGGCGTGAACTGCTTGGCGGCGTTTCACTCCACACCGGCACGATCCCCTCAAAGACAATCCGCGAAGCGATCCTGCACCTCACCGGCTACCGACATCGCGACGTTTACGACGAGAGCTACCGTCGCAAGCGTGAGATTACGATGGACGAGTTGCGGCTCATGATCCGAAATGTGGGCCAATCGGAGTGGCAGGTCATCCAAGACCAATTCGCGCGGAATCGCATTAACGTAGTTTGCGGTGAGGCCGCGTTTTTCGACCCGCATCGTATTGAAGTCGCCGGGCTAAGTGAAAAACAGATCCTGGAGAGTCGACATGTTCTGCTCGCTCCGGGAACCCGGCCCGCGCGTCCCGACCATATTCCATTCAATGGCGAAACCATTTTCGACTCGGATGAAGTCCTGAGTTTAGCCAACGTACCGCGCTCGATGATCGTGGTCGGCGGTGGTGTTATCGGCCTCGAGTACGCGATCATGTTCGCCACCTTGGGCGTGCAAGTGACGGTCGTCGACGGCCGCGCACAACTGCTTGAATTCTGCGATCGCGAGATCATCGAAACGCTGCTTCATCATGCCCGGTCGCTGGGGATGGTCTTCCGATTGGGCGAAAGCGTCGTGGAAATTCGTGAGCCGAAACCGGGCCGCGTGGCCGTCGAGCTCGAAAGCGGCAAACGGCTGCTCAGCGAAACGGTGCTGTTCAGCGTCGGCCGCGTGGGTGATACGGCTGGCCTACGCCTGGAACACGCGGGGCTACAGGCCGACAGCCGCGGCCGTATTCGCTGCAACGAGCACTTCCAAACGACCGTGCCGCACATCTATGCCGTGGGCGATGTGGTCGGCTTCCCGGCCTTGGCGAGCACCTCGATGGAGCAAGGCCGCCGCGCCGCTTGTCACATGTTGGGACGAGAGTTCGAACCGAGCAGGCACATGCCCTACGGCTTATTCACGATTCCCGAAATCTCGATGGTCGGGCTGAACGAGGAGCAGCTCACCGAGGCCCGTGTGCCGTACGAAGTTGGCATGGCCCGCTTCAGTGAAATCGCTCGCGGTCACATTGCCGGCGACACGGCCGGTATGCTCAAGCTGTTGTTTCATCGTGAGACACGCGAGCTGCTAGGCGTGCACGTGATCGGTGAATCAGCTACCGAGATTGTTCACATTGGCCAGACGGTCATGGCCCTTGGCGGCACGATCGACTACTTTCGCGATACCGTGTTCAACTACCCCACCATGGCCGAATGCTACAAGGTGGCCGCGCTCGATGGGCTCAATAAGCTTTCGCTCTGGGCCGAAGCCGAAAGCACCACCTGTGATGCTGTGTCGACGTGTGAGCTTGGCACCGTTGGAACAGGAATTGACATTCCCGTCCTCGTGTAAAGGCGCTAGTTCCCACGCAGAGTGCGGGGACCAGAACTACAGCTTTCCCCCCCTCTCCTTATTCCCGCGTCCGGCTAAAATAGCGGCATGAACAACCGCGATATTGCCGCCGCATTCGACGAAATCGCCGATCTGCTCGAATTCCAGGGTGCGAACCCCTTCCGTGTCCGCGCGTATCGCAATGCGGCTCGCCGGATCAATGACCTTTCCGAGCCGCTCACTAGTATTGCAGCCGACCCTGCTCGCGAGTTCACCGATATCGACGGTATTGGAAAAGACCTGGCCCAAAAGATTGGGGAACTCTTAGAGACCGGCGAAATCGAGATGCTCGAGCAGCTCCGCGCGGAGATTCCTGGCGGCGTCCTAGCCATGGTCCGTATCCCAGGAATGGGTCCCAAAAAAGCGGCGACGCTGCGCAAGGAACTTGGCATCAATTCACTCGATGAGCTCCGTGCTGCGTGCGAATCCGATCGCGTGCAAGCGCTCAAAGGCTTCGGAAAGAAAACGCAGGAAAAAATCCTGGCTGGCATCGATCTAGCCGCTCACGCACACGAACGCTTGTACTGGGTGCACGCCGACGAAATAGTACAAGAACTTCTTGCGCACATGCGCCAGTTGAAGAGCATCCGTCAAATGGAAGTCGCCGGCAGCTACCGCCGCGGCCGCGAAACCATCGGCGATATCGACCTGTTGGTAAACGCGGACGATGCCGATGCCGTTATGGACCAATTGGGCCGGTTTGAGGAGCTTGCCACCGTGATCGGCCGCGGCGATACGAAAATGTCGATCCGCCTCGGTCGCGGCCTACAAATCGACTGCCGCGTCGTACCGGCAAAATCTTTCGGTGCCGCCCTTCAATACTTCACCGGCTCCAAGGACCACAATGTCATCCTACGCGGCATGGCGAAGGACCGCGGCCTACGGATCAACGAATACGGCGTATTCCGCGCACCCAAGTCCACATTCAAGTCGGTCACCGGCCCTGCCGTAGGTTCGGACGATAGTGACGACGCGAACTTCAAAGACGCCAACTCGCCCAACTACATCGCCGGCCGCACCGAAGAAGAAGTCTACGCCGCGCTCGACCTGCCGTGGTTCCCGCCGGAAATTCGCGAAGCACGTCAGGAGTTTGCCTGGGCTGCCGCCGGCAAGTTGCCGCAACTTGTGGAAGTAACCGATCTCGTGGGCGACTTGCACATGCACACGACCGCAAGCGACGGTAAAGCGTCGCTCCGCGAAATGGCAGTTGCCGCCATAGATCGCGGGCTCAAGTATATTGCGATCACCGACCACTCGCCGCGTGTCAGCATGGCAAACGGTCTCAACCCGGCGCGCCTGCGGCAACAGTGGGGTGAAATCGACCGGCTCAACCGCGAATTCGACGACTTTACGATCCTCAAAGGCATCGAGTGCGACATTCTCGAAAAAGGCGGGATGGATCTGCCGGACGACGTGCTCGCCGAAGCCGATTGGGTCGTCGCGAGCGTGCACTACGGCCAGCAGCAGTCGCGCGATCAAATCACGGAACGCATTATGGGCGCGCTCGCAAATCCGCATGTCTCCATCATCGCCCATCCGACCGGCCGGCTCATCGGCCGCCGCGAACCGTATGCGGTCGACCTTGAGGCGGTTTTTGCCGCCGCCGCAAAATATGGCAAATTCATGGAAATCAACGCCAACCCGGCGCGACTCGATTTGGACGATATCGCAGCGGCCGCCGCCAAACGGCACAAAATCCCCATCGTCATCAGCAGCGACGCTCACAGCACCGGCGGTCTCGATGTGCTGCGTTACGGTATCCTTCAAGCCCGCCGCGCCGGCCTCACGACCGCTGACGTCGCGAATACGCAATCGTGGCAAAAGATGAAGTGCAGGCTCGGACGCAATTAGATCCGCCGTGGTTCCCGGCACCTACGTAACCGTTGCGCTGGCAGCCCGGCTAGTTGATCCTGCTCCCGAGTGTAACGGTCAGCTTCGATCGTTGCCCTTCGCGAAGAATTTCGACGTCAGCTTTATCGCCCGGCTGATGCTGCGCAATGCGAACCGTGAGCCGATCGAAATCGGGCAGTTTGTGTCCGTCGATGGACGCGATGACATCCCCCGGTTGAATCCCCGCCGTGGCAGCCGCGCTGCCCGGTTGAACGAACGTCACGCGCACACCCGCTGCATTGTTTTCGGCCGACACACCCAACAGCGCCTGGTTTCGCACATATACGATCGCGTCGGGGTGTTTTTCTTTCACGAGGTCGACTGCCGCCGGCGTGACTTTCGTATCGAATAGCTGTAAGGCGGCAAGCTTCTCCGTCTCGGCAAACATCTTTACGACATCGTCATTGATCGCGTCGCCTTGCAACCGAAAATCGCGCTGCTGTCGAAGTTGGCTGACCTGTCGCAAGTCTTCCGTCGTACCGTGCCATTGCTCACCGATTCGCACCACAAGGATTGAAACGACGGTCGTAGCGTCGATTCGATCAACCTGGAGACCGATATCCGCACCCAATGGGCCCAGTCGTTGTTCGCAGGCCGCTACACCGCGCTCCGCGAGTTCCGACTGCGCCTTGGCGACGACAGCCGGGCGATTCTCCAGCCGCACCAAATGTTCAAGGGCGCCAGTTGCCAGCGCATCATCCCGCGAGAGGCCAAAACGACGCAAGATCCATACGGCTCGGTCTGCCGGCTCCGGCCGATCACCATTCGCCACCTTGAGCAGCGGCTCAAGTGCCGCAGCCTCGGCCTCGATAAGATGCTGCGAGGCCTCTTCGCGGACCTTGTACTGCGGGGCGTCCAGATCTTTTATCCATGCAGCTATTTGTTCGGCGCTCGCTGCTGCCTTCGTCTCGGTGTTTAGGCTCGATTTCTTACCCGTCGATGGTTTTAATTCGTTTGCAGATGCACTGTCGCTCGCGGGACGAGGCTCATCGGCGATCACGCATGCAGCGCAAGAGACGCCAATCAACCATCCGACGGCGACAAGGATTATGCTGAATCGATTCATTTCAGCTCACCCAAACTGATACGAGAAGAACAGCAATGGGGTGCCATGCAAAGTTATACCTCTCGTAATCTTACACGAAAACGTGATTCAGGCGATAATCCAGTTTCAGGTAAGTAAAGTGAGCCTCGATCGTGGCGACCGGCCGGGGCAATTAATTGCCCTGGCCGATATTCGTAGAAGTATTATGAAGCTGGCGATATTAGGCACCGACGCAGAAATACTCCGGCTTGCCGCCGTTGCGCAAACACGGCCATGAAATCGAGTGGCTCGGCGATGTGCGGCCCGACGATGCAGCCGCCATTGGGCAATATGTCGTTGATACAACCGATCGATCCGCTGAGTGGGAACTTCTACTGGACCGAGGGACAGTTGACGGCGTGCTTGTCGGCGCCGGTATCGCGGGTGCGGAGCTTCGCGCAGAACAGCTAAAGCGGCTCGTCGCCGAGGCAATGCCGCTGCTGGTTGTGCATCCCATTTTCTTGTCGGTTTTGCCCTATTACGAGATCGACATGGTGCGGCGCGAAACCGGGGCTATCGTGCAGCATTTCAATCCGCTTGCCGATCATCCCATGGCCGCCCAATTGGCAAATTGGGTGCGCGACACGCATCCTAAAATTGGCACCATCCATCAGCTCACTGCCGAGCGACGTGTTGCGAACGGCGATCGCGCGACCGTGCTAGCCGCATTGGCGCCGATATCGAATTGCTCGCAGCCGTAGGAGGCGACGTCCGCCGCGTAAGTGCCATCGGCCCAGCTACTCTTGAATCCTCCTTCGCTTCTCTCCAAGCACAAATGACTGCGGCCAACGTGCCGTCGTTGCGGTGGTCTGTCGGTGCGGTGATCTCCACTAATGCCGATATGCAGCTCACGTTGCTAGGTGAGCATGGCACCGTGGCCCTAAGAGAATTACGCCCCAAGAAAGATGTCGATGGCCCGTGGCAACTCGAAACTGTGAACGACGATCATCACGACCTACAGCCGGTTGAAGTATTGGATCCGGCTGACCGTGCCATCGCGCGCTTCGAGTTTGCCGTTGCCGCCGAAGATTCCGAAGAGCGAGCTGCAACGTCAACATGGGACTCTGCGACCCGGGCGATGGAAGTAGTCGATGCCGTTGAGTTGAGCCTCCAAAAAGGCCGAACCATTGAAGTCGTTCAGCAACAGCTCACCGAGCGACTGGCATTTCGTGGAACCATGGCAGCGCTCGGTTGCGGACTGCTACTGGTCGCATTTCTAGCGATCGTTGTCGTCGCTATCCTAGGGGGCGCCGAAGGCCTGGTGCGCGAGAAGATCGCCCCTTCGTGGCCGCTTCTGTTACTGGCAGTGCTGGCATTCTTCTTGCTCATGCAAGCGGTTCCCTTCCTAGCGCAAAAACCGAGTCAGCGCGATGGCGAACGGAAGCCACGGAATTGAACGTGCTGCTCGCAGTGATTTGCGACTCCAGTGCTTGTGACGTTTACGTAAACTATGCCGCCTGCGCGAAAGTTTCCGGTAGACACCGACGATAGATGAAACGGGGGGCCACGCGCTCGCACGGCTCCTGACCGCATGTCTCGGAGCATCATCACGTTGCGAATGCGTCATCCGAACACCATCGTCAGAATTATTGTCGGTCTTGCGACCTGCGTGTTGCTGTGCGCCGGCTGCATCAGACCATTCGGCGGCAACAGGTGCAACTGCTCATGCGCGGTTCCGATCAATCAATTCACGTCGGGGAACACGTGCGACGGCGACGGGTGCGGCCCACGTTGTACTCCGTCGCTTGGTGCAGGATGCGTCGAGTCCGGCAAAACCGGTTCGTGCCACACGTGGCGTCCAATCGGGCATTTTCTCGAGCCCATCGTCTGCTGGCCGCTTGACAAGTGTTGCCACCTGTTCAACTTTTGCGCTCCGGATGGCTATGTCGGCCCACCGGACGTGCCCGGCCCAGGCCTCTTCCACCCGGTCCCGACACATCCCGTCTTTCAGCCTGTCGCGCCACCGATGACTTATCCAACATTGCCAGCCGAATAGTCAGCCACGCGTGGTCAAGCTGCTAGCACGAACGCATTTGCCGGCAGCCTTCTGGTCGATTGTACCCGAGAGATCGTGGGCATCACGAGAAGCTAGGCCGACTGTGCGTGCGGAATTCGCCCCGTTTAAGCCGTTCACCGCGGTGCGCCGATCTTGCCTGCATGGCGTCCCCTGGCCTCGGTCGAGAGCGACCTGGCTCGCTCCAGGCCGATTGGGAACGACCGTGCTCACGATAAAGCTCCGGCTCGATCTGCGTCGAGCCACACGATCGAACCCGCTCGGCCCCGCTGCTGATGACCCACTCACCGCGCGCCCGCCGTCGATGTCTCTGCGCCCGCCTCGTGCAAGCGACATTGGCGATTTTCCTTTGTGCCACCTGTTCGATACTGGTGAACGACCGCGCAACTGCGCACGAGGTGGCGCCCGAGCGAATAACGCCGGTCGTACTAGCTGTACGGAACGCCCGCACGGCTGTCGTGAGTATTCGCGGCCAAAAGACGGTTGTCGAACCAGTCGACTCGGCCGATCCGTCGTCCGCCGAGGAAGCCCCACGCCAAGTAAACGGAATGGGCACTGGCACGATCATCGATGACCGGGGCTACATCCTCACCAACTACCATGTCGTGTCCGACGTTCGCCGAATCGAAGTGACGCTTGATGATGGCCGCAGCTTCGTCGGTGAATCCATTGCTTACGATTCAGCCTCTGATCTGGCGATCGTTAAAATCCCAATCTCCAAGCCACTGCCAACGATTCACATCGGTACTTCCTCCGACCTGATGGTCGGCGAGTCAGTGATCGCACTTGGCAATGCCTTCGGATACGAGCAAACGGTTACCCGTGGCATCATCAGCGCGCTCGGCCGCGATGTGCAAGTGAGTGACACCCAATCCTATGATGACCTAATTCAAACCGACGCCAGCATTAATCCCGGCAACTCGGGCGGCCCGCTGCTTAACATCGACGGCGAAATGATCGGCGTCAACGTCGCGGTGCGGGCCGGTGCACAGGGCATCGGTTTTGCCATCCCAATCGACAACGCCTTGCAGGTCGCGTCGCGGCTTCTCAATGTGCAGCGCCTTCGTGGCCGTTCACACGGCTTGGTGACCCAAGCTGAGAATGACGCCGATGGACCGCTGCGCGTTACGAAAGTGGAAGATGCCAGCCCCGCCGAAAAGATCGGTTTCAAACCCGGTGATGAAATTCTGCGGGTTGGCTCGCTAACGGTAAGGCGTCCGATCGACTTGGAGCGTGCGTTTTTGGACCGGGCGACGGGCGAACCAGTAACCTTGGAAGTTCGTCGCGCTGGCCAGACGATCACAATGGACCTGGCGCTCGCGGATTCGCCAGTGCGTCCCGTCGCCACCCCAGCCGCACTTACCGGCGATGATGCCTTAGTATGGGATATTTTAGGCCTCAACCTCAGCCAAGAGCCACGCAGCACGTTCGAGCACCGCAATTCACGATACCGCGGAGGGATGCGCGTCAACCGCGTGCGGCCAAATAGCCCAGCTGCCCAAGAAGGGATCATCCCGGGCGACATTCTCGTCGGCATGCAGAAATGGGAAACCGCTTCGGAGCAGGACATCCAGTACATCGTTTCACGGCCCAACCTTGCCCAAATGGGCAGGCTGAAATTCTATGTCCTGCGTGGCCAGAACACACTTTACGGCCACCTAAATGTCGCATCGAAGGCAAATAGCGGCGATCAAGCATCGGCATCGGTGCGTCACTAGCTCTTCACTTAACCGGCCCATTTTGAGCCGGTCGCACTCCGCACAAAATGGCTGGGCTTTCCATCGCCAACTGGTGAACGGCACCTGGCGGTGTGGCCCGAAAGTGCTCCGACGTTTAGATTGGAACTCATGGAACTTGAGTTCATCGAGTGGCTCCACGAACACGTCCCAAGCGATCCGCGGGCAAGGCTTGGCCTAACCGACGACGCCTCCATTATTTCTCTTGCCGGCCGCGACGAAATCGTGGTAACGACCGACCTGCTGACCGACGCGGTCGACTTCCAACTCGGGAAGCACGAGCCGCATCGGATTGGCCAGCAGGCATTAGGGGCCAACCTCAGCGATCTCGCAGCGATGGCCGCCAAACCAGTTGCCGCCTTTATTTCGCTTGCCCTGCCTCGGGGCGGTGGGGCGAATCTCAGTGCGCTCGAATTGGCGATCAATCTTTACGAGGGGCTCCTGCCGCTCGCCGCTGAGTACGACATCGCCATCGCCGGCGGCGATACGAACACCTATGATGGTCCGCTCGTGCTGAGCGTGACCGCGCTGGGCCTTGCTACCGGCCGCGGACCGCTCACGCGTGCCGGTGGCCTCCCAGGCGATTGGCTGCTGGTCACCGGCTCCCTCGGCGGCAGCATCCTTGGTCACATGCTCGATTTCACGCCGCGCGTGCGGGAAGCATTGTTGTTGCGCGATCGCTACAATCTTCACGCTGGAATCGATATCAGTGACGGTCTCGCCCTCGACGCTTCACGCCTCTCGAACGCAAGCGGCTGCGGTGCCGTGATTTACCTTGATCACGTGCCTGTTTCCCGCGATGCCGTTCGGCTCGCCGAAAACGATGGGGCAGAGGACGTTTCCGCCGTGGCCCTACAACATGCCCTCGGCGACGGACAAGACTTCGAACTACTTCTCGCAGCCCCGCCCGACGTTGCGCAAGCAATCCTTCATGAACATCCCATTGAGTGCCCAGTTACGCATGTCGGCGAATTAATTAAGCAACCTGGTCTCTGGAAGAGAACTGATAGAGGCGATCTTCAACCACTCGAAGCCACTGGCTGGCGTCACTCATAGAAGTAACTAGCCGAGCCGCTACGCGGTCCGTGCCGGCGGGCGTAGCCCGCCGGCCATAAGCTATGCAAAAAGTTCACCCTGCCCATTCGCGATGTTCACTCTCACCGTCCAAAACGAACACGATACTGACCGCCTCGGCACGGTCCTCGCCAATGTGCTGCCGCCAGGAACCGTCGTCGCGCTCATCGGAACGCTTGGCGCCGGTAAAACACGCCTCGTCCAGGCAGTAGCTGCCGCTGTAGGGGTGCCGCGCAAACGTCACGAGCCCCACCTTCGTACTTGTCAATGAATACACGGGCGGTCGATTTCCCATCTACCACTTCGACACGTATCGCCTGAAAGACGATGACGAATTCTTAGGCCTGGGGCCAGACGAATACTTCGACTCAAACGGGCTGACGTTCGTCGAATGGGCCGACCGCGTTGAGCAGCTTCTTCCGGCCGACCTGCTCGAAATAACGATCGAAGTTACCGGCGAAACAGCTCGCCGCATCCAAATCCGCGGCACCTCGTCGAGCACAGAAGACCTTGCAACGAGCGTCCAGCACTCTTGCGGTTTAGTTTGAAGCGTTATTTCTTCTTCCCCGCATTGCGCGCTTTGAGCACCGGATCCGACTGCAGCGGTAATTTCACCGGCTTACCCGTCTCCGCGGCCTTATAGACGCCCAGGATGATCTCAACCGATCGCCTTCCTTCATGTCCGTCGATCGCCGGCGGCCGATTTTTCTTCACCGCTTCCACAAATTCGCGGAATTGCATCGTATGGCCATGATGGCCGATCGCCGCGGGATCACTGGCCCCACCGCCCGTGCTCTTATGCCGCTTCATCTGGTCGTGAATCGCCTTGTCTTCTTTGCGCGGCTTCGCAAAGTCCCACGCCTTCAAATCCTCTTCCTCTAACAAGGCGGATCCCTCAGAACCATGGATCTCAATCCGCTTCAAATACCCAGGGTAGGCTGCCGTCGTCGCTTCGAGCACGCCGAGCGCACCATTTGCAAAACGCAAAGTGGCAACCACCGCGTCCTCGACTTCGATCCGAATATGAGCAAGTGTCGCCGTGTTTGCCTGAATCTCGACGACCGGCCCCATGAGCCAGGTGAGCAAGTCGACGCTGTGGATGGCTTGGTTCATGAGCGCCCCCCCGCCGTCCAGCGCCCAGTTCCGCGCCACGCTCCGCTGTCGTAGTACTCCTGCGTGCGATACCACTTCACGTACGCGTCGCCAAGAGTGAGCCGTCCGAACCGACCGCCGTCGACGGCCTTCTTCAGCTTCACGCTCGAATCGTGAAATCGAGATGGAAAAATCGCTCCGCACTGCACGCCGGCCTTCTCGCAGGCTTCGATAATCCGATCACACTTCTTGAGCGTAATCTCTAGCGGTTTTTCGACGATCACGTGCTTCCCCGCACGCGCGGCGGCAACGGCCGGTTCCACGTGAGCGCCGCTTGGCGTGGCTATGCTAATGATGGATACCTTTGGATTCCCCAGCATTTCGTTGAGATCGGTATAAGCTCGGCAGCCATTCGTCGCCGCGAACTTCTCAGCGGCTTCCGCCCGCGTGTCAAAACACGCCTCTAGCTTCGCTCCCCGCACATCAGCAACGGCGCACGCGTGAAAATTGCTGATCATACCACAGCCGACGATGCCAAAGCCAATGGTCATTGAGTTGCCTTTTGCTGATCGATGTTGGATGCTGGATGTTCGATGTCAATGGGCATCCAGTATCTAACATCTAACATTCAACATCCAGATCCCACATCTTCGTGTCCCCACAATCCGCCATCTATGATCCAGTCATGCACGTCGTTCTCCACCAGCCGGAGATCCCTTACAACACGGGTAGTGTGGGCCGAACCTGCGTGGCGGTCGGAGCGAAGCTGTGGTTGGTGCGGCCGCTCGGCTTCCGAGTCGACGACTACTACCTTCGTCGTGCCGGCCTGGATTATTGGCAGCGACTAGAGTGGCAGGTCGTCGATAATTGGCAAGAATTAAGAACGGCGCTTCCGAGCGACCGATATTGGCTATTTACGAAGAAAGCCCAACAGTCGTACCTCGACGTCGAATATCGCCGCGGCGACGTGCTTGTCTTCGGCGGCGAGTCCGCCGGACTACCCGACACGTTACTCAAAAATCACGCCGACGCCCAACTCCGCATCCCCACAAGCCCACAAGTCCGCAGCCTCAATCTCTCCAACGCCGTGGCGGTCGCCTCGTATGAAGCGCTACGCCAATGGCGGTCCCCACCAGACTGCTTTTTCCGTAGCTGAATTCGCAAATAATCGGCTACGTTACGCATGCGCCAATCCGCCGGCCTTTCGCGATTGACGCTTCGCGGAACAGCCGTCACTATTGAAGGCGCATCCCGAGAGTTTTCCGAGGTTTCCGATGTCAGTATTGAGTGGTATCGAGTGCGTCCGCGAGAATGTACCGCTTGCCGAGCGGACCTGGTTCAAGGTCGGCGGACCGGCCCGATATTACGCCGAACCGCAGTCGATTGAAGAACTGCAGTCGCTTGTTGTGCGTTGCCTCGAGGAAGGCTTGCACGTCCATCTACTAGGCGGCGGCTCAAATGTGCTCGTTCGCGACGAAGGCGTGGCGGGCATGGTCATCAGCCTTGTCAGCGACGTCTTTACCAATATCAAAAACGCTGGCCATCGGGTCACCACCGGCGGCGGAGCAAACTTGGCCAATCTAATAACGGTGACCGTCGGCGCGGGGCTCGCCGGCCTGGAACCGCTTGTTGGCATCCCTGGTACGGTCGGCGGTGCCCTCCATGGCAACGCGGGCTCCCACGGCGGCGACATTGGTCAATGGGCTTGTGGCGCTGCAGTTATGTCGCGCAGCGGCGAAATTATCCAGCGCGAGCGTGACGACCTGGTGTTTGCATATCGCCAGAGCAGCCTCGATGAACTCGTCATTCTTCAAGCCCAATTTGAGCTGGAAGAGGAAGATCCCGTTGAGATTACGAAGCGGATGCAAAAACTGTGGATTGTCAAAAAAGCTAATCTGCCGATGGCCCACGAGAACACCGGCTGCATTTTCAAAAACCCCCGCGGCATGAGTGCGGGAATGCTGATCGATCAATGTGGATTGAAGGGCGAGCAACTTGGCGGCGTGGAAGTCAGTCAGCGCCATGCGAATTTTTTCGTCGCCAAGCCCGGCGCCACTGCTAAGGATGTTTTGCAACTGATCGATGCCGTTCGCAATCGCGTCGCCGAACGCATGGGTGTCGAGTTGGAGACGGAGATCGAAATTTGGTAGCCCGACCGTAGCTGAATTCGCAAGAATTCGGCGACCACCGAAGGCTTTGCGACTTCAGCTACGATTTTGACACAAGGAGGTGTCACGTGAGCCCACGAATTAAGTCTGAATCTCTGCCTACTCCAACGGCGCCGAAGCGGGGTCTTCTTTTTCGGCCAAGCGCCTGGCTGAGCGCCGCCGTGCTCATCGGACTCGGCGCTGGAGCCCACTTTCTGTGGCTTCGCACAAAGCCGCAAGTCGCTCACGACCCCTCTTATTTATTGACGCTCGACAAGATTCACATCACCCCGCAGCCACCATGGATCCGTTCGGACATCAAAACACAGGCGCTCCGCGATGCAAATCTCGTTGGCAATCTCTCCATCCTCGATGATTGGGATGCGCTTTTGCGCCGCATCAAAGAGGCTTTCGAATTTCATCCGTGGGTGGCTTCAGTGACGCGCATCACGCGCCGATTACCCTCCTCGCTGGATATTGATCTCGTCTACCGCAAGCCAGTCGCGGCAGTGGAATCGAGCGACTCGAACGGCGTCGTGTTCTTACCGATTGACGAGCGAGCGGTTCGCTTGCCCGAAGGCGACCTCACGGAAGTCGAACGACGCTATTTGCCGCGAATTTCCGGCATCACCGGCAGACCGCTAGTAGGCGATCACTGGGACGACCCCCGCGTCGTCGGCGGCGCGAAGCTTGCCGCCCAGCTCGCCGATGTATGGCAGAAGTTACGATTAGTTGAAATAATCGCCAACTTGCAGTCCGCAATGCACGATGATAAGCAACTCTACCGCTTTGACATCATCACCAGCGGCGGCACGCGGATCGTATGGGGAATGACTCCCGGCGACGAAGCGGCGAACGGCGAATCACCCTTTCGCCAGAAGCGCCAGCGACTTTTGAACTATTCCTCTCAACACGGCAAGCTCGAATCGATAGATGGTCCCGCTGTGCTCGATGTGCGCAGCGATTTGGTCGTCACTCCGCGAACCGCCGAGCACACACGCTCCACAAAGTCAGGGGACGCTACACAAACAAAGTAGTTCAGCGCATTACCGCGCGCCTGGGAACTCATCGTCCGTAGCGGAGCGCGACCGTGCCCCTCACTCCAACATCGATCCCGGCCGCTCTGAAATCAGCGCCTGCTCTGCACGCTTGAGCTCTTCAGCAAGCTCCTCACGAACCACCGCTAACTCGGGCGGCGCTTCGACGCCGATGCGAACACCACCATGGCCAATCTTCACCACGGTTACGCTGATCTTATCCCCGATCAGAATTCGCTCACCAAGTTTGCGACTGAGTACGAGCACGTCCTTGCCTCACCGCGCATTAGAAAGAAAGTGCGGACTGCTCCCAGGCTATCGGCCTTCGGCGCTGAATGCAAGCATCGCAGCAGTCGTGCGACTAAATTCCGTGCTTCGCCTTTCGTGATAAATTGCGTTGGCTGCGAAGCTGGCGCAAACATGTACCCAGCTTCGCCGTAAACTCCACGCGGAGATAACTCCTCGGTTTAAAGCCAGGATGGCGCTACTTCTACTTTTGCGAATACACATCGTTCGCTGCCGCCACGGCCGCCCCATGCTGGAACCGATGACCTTGTTCGCCCAAAAGCTGTTCCAAAGCCGCCAATAGAACGAGCACGTTGGTTTGCCGGCTGGAGTACCCCATTAGCCCAATCCGCCACACTTTGCCTTTAAACGCCCCCAATCCGGCGCCGATCTCAATGCCGAACCGATCCAACAGCGCCTTCCGCACGGCAGCATCGTCAATGCCATTCGGTATCCGTACCGCATTCAATTGCGGCAGCTCGCGGCCAGATTGGGTCGCGAATTCGATTCCCAACGCCGCTAAACCAGCTTTTAATGCGAGGTGATTCTTCCGATGTCGGGCGAAGCAAGCTTCAAGACCTTCTTCTAGCACCAACCGCAACGCTTCGTGCAACGCGTACGTCATGTTAATCGGCGCCGTATGGTGGTAAACCCGCTCGCTACCCCAATAATTCGCGAGCAGCGAGATGTCGAGATACCAACTACGCACCTTCTCGCGCCGCTTCAGAATTTTTTCGACTGCCCGATCGCTGAACGAAACGGGTGCGAGCCCAGGTGGGCAGCCCAGGCATTTTTGCGTGCCGGAGTACACGGCGTCGACTTGCCACTTATCGATCTCCACCGGGATGCCACCAAGGGCAGTCACCGTGTCGAGAATCAGCATCGCGCCGGCTTCGCGGACGACCGCAGCGATCTCTTCGACCGGTTGCCAGGCGCCCGTCGAAGTCTCCGCCATCACAATCGCCACGACCTTTGGCTTGACGCGAGCGAGCGCCTCCTTCACTTCCGCCACATCAAAAACTTCGCCCCACGGCCGCTCGAGTTTCGAAACTTCGCCTCCGGCCCGTTCCGCCATATCGAACAGTCGATTACCGAACACACCGTTGATGCAGATCAGCACGCGCTCGCCCGGTTCCACTAAGTTGAGAACCGTGGCTTCCTGACCGGCCGAGCCCGTGCCGCTGATCGCCATCGTCATGCGATTCTTAGTGCGAAACACCTCGCGGAGCATCGACTGCAGCTCATCCATGATCCGCAAATAGTACGGGTCCAAATGACCCACCGTTGGCTGCGCAGCGCGGCCAACACACGCGGGTGGATATCGCTCGGCCCAGGGCCCAAAAGTGTCCGAATCGGAGCGTTCAGAGGTGGAGATGTAGCTGCCATGTGTTGGATCCATAGAAAGTTATGTTCCAAATCATACTGGAGCGTCGGTGGCAGGGGTCAAACCAAAGGCGAGCCCCCAGTTTCTCCGATATCGCGGCACTCAACGCCGAGCACCCGAGATTACAAGGTCCGCAACGCTTCCAGCAAATCCAGCCGAGCCGCCCGATCGGCCGGGAACCATGCTGCGAATGCCACCACTGCCATGCCAGCCAGCAAACCGCCCAGCAGCAGCTCGGGATGCACCGCAAACTCTACGGCATGTCCGATCACCGGCATCATGGCCACGTTAATCAGGTAGGCGATGGTCACGCCGGCGACAATTCCCGGCACCAGCGAGAGCAGCGCCATTACAACTGCTTGTGTAAAGATCGTCTTCCGCACCTGATTTTGCGTCATTGCCACGATCCGCAAGAGCCCGAGCTCTCGCGTTTGTTCCAGCACGTTGATCGTCAGCGTATTCGTTACGCCCACCGCAGATACCAATAGCAGCAGCACCACCATTGCCCACAAACTAGCCACGACACCCGACATCATTCGGTCAATCCGAGCGCGAATATCGGCGGACGTTTCCAGTAATATTCCGTTTTTGTCAGCGATTTCCTGAAGCTGCTTACGAACCTCGGCTAATTTATCGTGATCCGCTTTGATGATGTATCCCGTTATACCCTTATAGCCCAACTCCAGCCTGGCAACCGCACGCTCCATGTGAATTGTGAGGCCGCCGCTCTGGTAGTCGTTCACGATCGCGGCCACTGGAAAACTCTTTTCTCCCTTATCTGTCTCTAACTTCAGGTTGTCACCGACTTTGAGTTTTGTACGCTGCGCGAGGACGGAACCGAGCGCAACGGCCCCGTTCTTGAAGTTTTCGCGTAAGCTATTCGGATCGCCGCTGGCGATTTGCAAGTCGGGCACACCCGGCTCGGTGTGATCACGAGCAACAAGGGTGGCCACCTCGCCCGATACTTTGACGCTGCCAAGCCGAGTAGCGTCGATACTTTTGATGCCAGGCACCCCTTTGATTTCGTCGCCCACACCATCCGGCACATCCGGTGCGAGCCCGGTTGCCATGCTCGGTTCGCCCGCGCGAACGAAAAAATCGGCGACAATCGCCTTGTGATACCAGCTTCGAACGTTGTTCACCGTATCCATGACCGAGTTCGCCAACCCGACCCCAGTCGCCGCGGCAATGAACACAACGCCGACCGTTAGTGTGGTCCGCGATCGATGCCTTAGCAGTTGCCGGCGCACAGTTTGCCTTCGACGGGGAAAAAAAGCCGCAGGAAAAACACGGCGAATGCTGATACCGTCTTCAGCGCGGCCGGCATCAGCAGCACGAAGCCGGCCAGCAGACCGATCGCCGCCCACACGGTGAATTGCATATCGAGGTAACCGAGAATGCTGAACACCATTACCAAGATGCAGACAAAAAAGAGCGTCCCGCCGAAGCCAATCAACCACCAATGGACGCCCTCGATCTCCTCGGGCAATACGTCGCGCATTGCCTCCAGCGGTGACAAGTGGCTCGCTTTTCGCGCTGGAAACGCCGCCGCCACCAGCGAAATGCCGAGGCCGCAAGCCGCGCCGGCCAGGAAGGGATAGAGATGCAGGCTGAATTGGCGGCAGCTCCGACTGGTAGAGCGTCCCCATCGCGATCGTTAAGAAGTGCGCCGCCATGATTCCAAGGAGCGAGCCGAGGATCGTGCCCACGACGCCCATCAGCAAGGCTTCACGATACATCATGCCGGCGATTTGACTACGGGTGGCGCCGATCGCCCGCATGATGCCAATCTGCTTCCGGCGCTGTGTCACGTTGATCAGAAACGTATTCGTAATGATAAAAACAGCCACCAGCAGTGAAAATGCACGCGCCATGCGCATTCCTTGCTCGGTCGAAAGCGATGTCTCCTCCGCCATAGCGCTGCGTGTCGGCGGCGGTTGCACGGAAACCCCCTTCGGCAAGATTTTGGCAATCGCCTGTTCGACTTTCTTCTCGTCGACGTCCGGATCCGTCTTCACTTGGGCCGAATCGATAAGCCCTGGGTTGTGCCAGTATCCCTGTACGGCAGCCAGTGGCAAGTACATCGGAGCACCAGCTCCCCCCGTCGCGATGTCGTTCGAGGAATACAGTCCGATCACCGTCGTTTGTACGTAACCTGCTTGGCGCGAGCTGAACGTGACCGTGTCCCCGACCTTGATGCCCTGATGTTTCGCGAAATTCGCTTCCAGCAATACCCCGGATGGCTCGTCCTTCGACTTCGGAAGTGGATTGCCGGCCGTTATGTCGTAGTTGTGCACTTCGCGGTCGACCGTGGGATCCACGCCAATGGCCGTGATCGTGTACCTCTTTGGTTTTTCACCTTCGCGGGCAACTTCTAATTTCGTCAAACGTTGCATGATCGGCGCAACCGCTTTTACGCCCGGCACTTCACGAATCTTCTCGACAACCCGTTCGTCGAAGCTCGTACCGATTGGAGCCGATACTTCAAGCGCGGCCCTGCCAGCGACGGTCTTGTAGATCTGATCAAACGCGCGGTGCGCCGTACCGGCCGAAATCGTCACGGCCACCACCGCTCCTACGCCGATCACGATGCTCAACAGCGTGAGAATCGGACGACTGGGCCGTTGGCGCAATTCCCGCCAGGCGAATCTCCAATAGAGCATCATCACCAACTCGCAGCGCGGGGAATGGGGCGACGAGCGTGACTAGGCACGTACTCTTCAAGAAGACCGTCGCGGACATGCACCGTCCGGTCGGCCTGCGCCGCAATATCATTATCGTGAGTAACGATCACCACCGTCTGGCCGCGCGAATCCACTAGATCACGCAGTAGTCGCATAACCTGTGCACTATTCACACTATCCAAGTTGCCGGTGGGCTCGTCCGCCAATACCAGTGCCGGATCAATCACCAGTGCCCGGGCAACCGCCACGCGTTGCTGCTCGCCGCCAGACATCATGCTGGGCAGATGATCTTGCCGGTCGGTAATATCAACCAGTTCCAAACACGCCAGGGCTCGCTCGCGAGCATCCGACTCGGCTACGCCATCCAATTCCAGTGGCAAGGCTGCATTTTCGACCGCCGTCAGCGTCGGCAAAAGATTGAACGCCTGAAAAATGAATCCGATCCGCCTCCGCCGCAACAACGTGCGCTCGGTGTCGTTGAGCGTCGCGATGTCGGTCCGTTCAAACAAGACGTGGCCAGTCGTGGGAGTTTCGATGGCGCCCAGCAAATTAAGCAGCGTGCTCTTTCCCGAACCCGACGGCCCGACGATCGCTAGCATCTCTCCTTCTTGAACCGAGAGGTCAATGCCGCGAACCGCATCCACATGCATGGCGCCAGTGGAGAACGACTTTGTCACACCAACAGCTTCAATGATCGTCATATCAAACTCACCTGGAGTTTCTGCTTCGTTGGCCGACAGGCACGGTCCGTCGCTTCGGCACTCTGCAGTATCTAAGTCCGTCATGTTACCGTACTTGCCCTGCTTTTCCCATGCCCAAATCCATCGCCACTCCCTATCGGCAGGCCGCGCTTGGGCTTACGCCATGCGTCAGCTTGGGGAATCTACGCAAGCCCTGCAGCGGACGCGTGCAATATCGATCTCGCTTGGACGGAATTGGCGACCACGCCGAATACCCTCAGAATGGTATTCGTCGAAAGCTCGCAATACTTTACGCAGGTGGCGATTCCTTTGCCAGCGCGCTAATTCTTTTAAATTCCGGCGCCTCTGCCGTGCGGCACCATTCGAACATTACCATCTCCGTCGTGGTGAGGATCACACCGGCCGCTTCCATGCGTCGCAATGCCGTATCATGATCGATCGCCACACGCGTTCCCACTGCGTCGACGACGACATAGACCTCGAATCCCGCCGCGGCAAGGTCGAGCGCAGTCTGCAACACGCATACATGCGTTTCGATTCCACAAATCGCGACACGATAGCGTCCGTCGTGCCGCCAGCGCTCGAAAATCTCTCCGCACACGCACGCGCTAAAGCTCAGTTTATCCGGCGCCGGCCCGAGTCGTTCTCTTAGCTCTGGGACAGTGTTGCTGAGCCGTTCTGGATACTGTTCCGTGGCAGCAGCAGGAACTTCCATGATCGCCGCCGCATCGAGTAGTCGGCGGATGTTCCAGATGATTCGCTCTCGGTCCGGAATGATACTTAGCAACTTCTCTTGCGCGTCGACAACCAACAGTGCAGAGTCCTCTCGGTTCATCAACTCCGGGCTGCGCGGCAATGGATCGTTTTTTTCGGTCTTTTCCACGGGTTTCGTTCCCATGAAGCCAACCTAACCCCTGGCCGCTACCGCGACAATGGGACACAATACCTGCACATACCGCGGTGGCTGGGGTCGAGCGGGCACCGACGCGAAGCGTTGGTCGGCGAACTCCCAGTTTGTTACCTCGCCGGGGCTCCACAGTCGCTCGGCCCCAGGCACTATCAGCAACTATGTCATCACCAGAAAACAAAGTCCGCTCGACGACCATCCTCACGGTCCGCCACAAAGGCCGCGTAGCAATCGGCGGCGACGGTCAGGTAAGCCTCGGCAACACCGTGATGAAGTCCGATGCGGTGAAAATCCGGCCGCTCGCCGACGGCCGCGTCATCGCGGGCTTCGCGGGAGGCGCCGCGGATGCCTTCGCCCTGCTCGAACGCTTCGAAGCCAAGCTCAAAGATTATCCAGCGAATATGCCCCGGGCGGCCACCGAGCTGGCCAAGGAATGGCGAACCGACCGCGCACTCCGACGGCTCGAGGCCATGATCGCCGTCGTCGATTCGCAAAACACGCTGCTCGTGTCCGGCACGGGCGACGTGATCCAGCCCACCGACGGGATTTTGGGCATCGGCTCCGGCGGTAACTTCGCCCTCGCCGCGGCTCGCGCTTTGGCCAAACATTCCGACCTATCGGCCGTCCAAATCGTCCGCACCGCCCTCGAAATCGCCGCCGACATCTGCGTGTACTCCAACCGCAATATCATGGTCGAGGAACTCCCCGCTTCGTAGCAAGTCAAAGAGGTATTAGACGGGATCAACAGGATGAACAGGATGTAAATTACGAAGACAATCTTGTTGATCCTGTAAATCCTGTCAAATGAACACGTCTCCTGGTCAAGGGAAAACAGCACGTCGTGAAAGAACTAACTCCCCGCGAAATCGTCACCGAGCTCGACCGCCACATCGTCGGCCAACACGATGCCAAGCGCGCCGTGGCGATCGCTATCCGCAATCGTTGGCGACGACAGCAACTGACCGATGAGATGCGGAACGAGGTCGCGCCCAAGAACATCCTCATGATCGGCCCCACCGGCGTCGGCAAAACCGAGATTGCCCGCCGGCTCGCCACGCTCACCGGCGCACCGTTCATCAAAGTCGAGGCCACCAAGTACACCGAAGTTGGTTATTACGGCCGCGACGTCGAGAGCATGGTTCGCGAACTGGTCGAAAACGCCATCGGCATCGTGCGCGAAAACGAACTGGAGCGCGTGCGGCCCGAGGCCGAGCGCCGCGTCGAAGAAAAGCTGCTCGACCTGCTCGCGCCGCAGCCGGCCAGCTTCGATGTTGGCGTCGATTCGCCCAATTCGCCCGAGCGTTTCGAGCGAACCCGTGAAAAGATGCGGCAGATGCTGGCCAGCGGCGACATGGAAGAACGCACGGTAGAAATCACCATCGAGCAAAAGGCCCAAGCCATGATGATCCCCGGCATGGGCCCAGGGGGCGACTCGATGGAGTTCGACTTCCAGGGCATGCTCGAAAAGGTGCTGCCCAAACACGTTTCACGCCGGCAAATGACCGTCTCCGAGGCCCGCCGCGTACTGTTCGAGCAGGAGACCGAGGCCCTCATCAATGCCGAAAAGGTGAACGCCCAGGCGATTGAGCTGGCCGAGAACGTCGGCATCATCTTCGTCGACGAAATGGATAAAGTCGTCGCCAGCGAAGGCGGCCGCGGAGCCGACGTCTCGCGCCAGGGTGTGCAGCGCGATCTCTTGCCCATCGTCGAAGGCACCGTCGTCAACACCCGCTACGGCTACGTCCGTACCGACCATGTCCTATTCGTCGCAGCCGGGGCGTTTCACAAAACCAAGCCGAGCGACCTGATGCCCGAGCTACAAGGCCGCTTCCCCATTCGCGTCGAGCTGCAAGACCTCACCAAAGACGACTTCGTCCGCATCCTCACCGAGCCGAAAAGCTCACTTACCAAACAGTACACCGCCCTCCTCAAAACCGAAGGCGTTGATGTCGATTTCATGCCCGATGCCGTGGACGCCCTGGCCAGCTACGCCTTCGACGTGAACCAGCGCACCCAAAACATCGGTGCCCGCCGCCTCTACACGATCCTAGAACGCCTCCTCGAAGAACTCTCCTTCGAAGCCCCCGACATGAAAATGGGCCGCGTCGAAATCAACGCCGCGTACGTGAAAGAACGGCTCGAAGAGGTCTCGAAGGATGAGGACTTGAGTAAGTTTATTTTGTAGGCAAACACGCGAGGGTTATTTGTGTCGCGCAGAACGCGTTTGATAGGTGGCTTCGTCGCGTTTATTGCAATAGTCGTACTTATCGCAGTGGCGATTACCTGGCAACGACGACTTGTGAGAGATGCTCGCGCCAAGGCTGTGCACGAGCGGGCACATAAACGTTTCCAAGAATTGAAAAGCGGCGACGAAAAATATCCCATGATCGACTCGCCGGAGTTGATGTCGTTGGTTGCCAATGATCCGGATTGTGCGTAAGCTCACCTATGTCCATTTCGATATGACGGACCTTATCGCGCCGGAATTTCGGCAAGTCCAGAAGTTACAGAACGTCACAGAGATTAGTTTCTATGACTGTGAAGGCGTCGAAACACTTTTGGGATACGCGGCAAACATGCCGTCGGTGAATAAGATCGATTTCTCTTACGCCAGACCATCGGAAAGTCTGATTAAGCGGCTCGCATCCATTCCTAATTTGGAGACAATAAGGTTCAATGACGAAGACAACGGTGATCTCGACATATTCAAACACGCCTTGCCGCATGTGCACTTCGAAGTCGGCGACGATTAGGAATATCGCTTCCGCGCGGACGAAAGGAGATTTGCCCATGCCATAAACGCCGAAGGCGTTCCACTCCAAAGCCCAGCGTCGCCGCGTTAGCGGCGCACGCTGGGTCACGAGGTCCACCAATCGCCAACCTACGCTGAAAGCGTTGCACTCAAGGCGCTCCTATCATGCCGCAATCGCTGGCCCAACTCTATGTGCACATCGTGTTCTCCACGAAGAACCGCACTCCGTTTCTGAAAGACGCCACATTTTGTGAACGGACGCACGCCTATTTGAAAGGTATTTGCGACAACCAAGGCTCGCCGACATTGCGGGTCGGCGGCACCGAAGATCATGTTCATATTCTCAGCCGCCTGTCGAAGACGCTCGATATCGCCACGTTGATCCGCGAATTGAAACGCGACTCGTCGAAATGGATTAAAGAAGAGAACCCGCGGCTTGCCGATTTCCATTGGCAACAAGGCTACGGTGCCTTCTCCGTTAGTCCATCACACGTGCCGGCGCTGATCGAATACATTACGAACCAAGAGGAACACCACCGCCGCAAGTCCTTCCAGGATGAGTTTCGGCGGCTGTGCAAAAAGTACGGCGTTGAGATAGATGAACGGTACGTGTGGGATTGATCATTGATTTGGTTGATGAGTTTAACGCCTTCAGCGTAACCACGCGTACTATTGATCATTACCCAGCGTGCGCCGCTGCGCGACGACTCTGGGCTTTGGAGTTGAACACCTACGGCGTAACAGATATCAAGACTGCGCAACTAACCGATAGACTTAACATGCTCACCGCCCAACAAATCATCGAACGCCTCGGGCTCGTTCCGCTCACGATCGAAGGCGGCTACTTCCGCGAAACGTACCGCGCCGCGATCACCATCTCTGCGAGCGCTCTGCCCGACGGCTACGCTGCCGACCGCAACGCCTCGACGGCCATCTACTACCTCCTCACGCCCGAAACCTACTCCGCCATCCATCGCGTCCGAAGCGACGAGGTCTTCCACTTCTACGCCGGCGATGCCGTCGAAATGCTGCAACTCTCGCCCGACGGCACTGCCCGCGTCATCACCATCGGCAACGATTTTACAGCCGGGCACGAACCGCAAGTCGTCGTACCGGCCGGCGTTTGGCAAGGCTGCCGCCTCATCCCCGGCGGAAGCTGGGCCCTCATGGGCTGCACCGTCGCTCCGGGCTTCGACTACGCCGACTTCGAGCTGGGCGATCACGACGAATTGCTCGCGAAGTACGATGAGTACTCAGTTTTAATTGATGCCCTTACAACGCATTGAGAACTGCCATTATTGGCTCAACACCAAAGGGTGGGGGCATTCAATAGCCCGCCAACACCTCACTGACGCCCTTCTCGAAAAATGAGCTGGTCCCCGGCGTTTTTGTGGGCAAATCGCTGGAAGCGTCGACGGAACGGCTACTACGGGTTGCGGTTCAGGGACGCCTCAACCACAAATTACTGCTGGCCCAAATTTGACTCTTGTATTCATCTGTACAGGCCGATATAGTACACAGGCGTTCACCACGCACTTGCACTCTCCTCCCTGGAATTCGGAGGGGCCGGGCCGTGCGAGCGGCTGCTTGTCACTCGGTTGCTCGCCTTACGCCCGGCCTTTCCTTCAGGGAAGGCGCCGGGTACTTGCCGATTCACTCATTTCGCTAGATAAAAGGGTTTCTTACATGGTTGCGACCGCCACAAATCATCGTCCGACCCATCAACCAGCTCCCAATCATCGTATGGCCAAAGCTGACAAGACCGCCAAGAAGCCCGGCAAACGCGGCGATACCAAGCCCACCGGGGTTTTGGAATCGAGCACCGAACTCCGCAATACCGTCGCTGCAATCGAAAAGCAATTCGGCGAAGGGGCAATCATGCCCCTCGGAGCCGATCGCCTTCTGCCCATCGAAGGCATTTCGACAGGCAGCCTGTCGGTCGACATCGCGTTAGGTGGCCGGGGAATTCCCCGCGGACGCATCATCGAGGTCTTTGGCCCGGAATCCAGCGGCAAGACGACCCTCGCCTTGCACGTGGTGGCCCAGGCCCAGAAGGCGGGCGGTATTGCCGCGTTCATCGATGCCGAACATGCACTCGACCCCAGTTGGGCCAAGAAGCTCGGCGTCGACCTCGAAATGCTGCTCGTCAGCCAACCGAGCTATGGCGAAGAGGCGATGCACATCACCGAGATGCTGATCAAGTCGAACGCGGTGGATGTGATCGTGATCGATTCCGTTGCCGCCCTTGTACCGAAGAAAGAGCTCGATGGCGAAATCGGCGACTCGCACGTCGGCCTGCAGGCCCGGCTGATGAGCCAATCACTTCGCAAGCTCACCGCTGCGATCGCTAGGAGCCGCACGTCGGTCATTTTCATCAACCAGATCCGTGAGAAGATCGGTGTGATGTTCGGCAGCCCCGAAACCACGCCGGGCGGGCGGGCGCTCAAATTCTATTCCTCCTGCCGGATCGATGTCCGCCGTATTGGCCAACTGAAGGAAGGCGAAGAAGTCGTCGGCCAGCGCGTGCGGGCGAAGATCGTCAAGAACAAGGTTGCCCCGCCGTTCCGCATCGCCGAGTTCGATATGTTGCACTCGGACGGCATTAGCTATGAAGGCGACATCCTCGACCTCGGCATGGAGCAGAAAGTCGTTGCACGCACCGGCGCCTGGTTCCGCTATGGCGACATGCAGCTCGGCCAGGGCAAAGAGAAGGCCCGGCTATTCCTCAAAGAAAACCCCAAGGTCGCTGAGGAGATCAAGCAGAAGGTGTTGGCAGCGGGGGGGCATTTGGGCCAACTTTCGGGACCGACGGGCGATGATGACGGTGATGCGGCAGGCGATGCCGAAGAATAGCCGGAATCGCACTGCAGGCCGTTCAGGCCGTTTATAGCGCACTCGTTGTCGAGCTAGCTGCCGGCCAATGAAACCCGCGAATACTAACGGCTAAAACCTTCCCAGTCAGACGCGAGTGACTAGCAGTAGCTTCGTTTGGAGTGAATGCGATATGATATAATGCGCTCTGCTGCTTTGTTTTCGAATTCACCCAGCGCGAGAGGCACGCCACGTGCCCATCTGTTGGCGATTCATCGGCACCGGTTTCTTGCTCTTGCTGGCTGCTGGCCCCGTGGGCGCCACGACCCCGACTCCCGATAGGCGCTGCGATGGTTACTCTGCCACAGCCGAACGGCTTCTTGATTCCGCTACAGCACCCACTCAATGCGAAGGGCGCGGGTGCCGCGCTTGGCTGCGCCGCGAAATTGTTCGCGAATCGGATCTCGCCAAATACGGTTTGCGGATGGAGGAAGGTTGGGAGCAAGCGGATTCCACGAAGCCGGTCGTGATTTTGATTCACGGCTTCAACTCCACACCGAAGCAAAACACGGCCTTGATGGCCCCCATTCAGGAAGCGGGGTTCCCTTGCGGCACGTTTGCGTACCCGAACGATTACCACATCCGTAACTCGGCTCAATTGTTATCGAGCGAGCTGCAAAGGTTTCGGCAGCAATACCCGAACCGAAAGGTGATTCTCGTCTGTCATTCGATGGGCGGCTTAGTCGCGCGAGCCTGCGTGGAGGATTCGCTGTACGATGCGGGCAACGTGGAGCGGCTGATCATGATCGCGCCTCCGACGCACGGTACAATCCTTGCCCATTTTGCGGTCGGCACGGACTTCTGGGAGCATTGGGTCGCCCGCCGTCACGGCTGGCCCTGGCAGCGGATGCGAGATTCAATCGTCGACGGTCTTGGTGAAGCCGCGAACGATCTTTGCCCGAACTCGGATTTCTTGAACGAGCTCAACGCACGATCACCGAACTCGAGCGTTCATTACACGATTCTGCTGGGAACCGGCGCACGGCTAAGCGAAGCCCAAGTCGATTGGATTCGTCAGAGTGTGTGCGAGTGTTTGGCCAAAGTGCCGGGTGGCGGCCGCGAAGCAAAGGATTTGGACGCGCTTCTTGCTGACGTCGACGAACTGGTGGAGGGTAAGGGCGATGGTGTCGTCGCCGTAAAGCGTGGTCGATTGGATGGGGTGACCGACACGCTCATCATGCCGTTTGGTCATCTGACCGTCACCGGTGACGCGAACAGCGATATTATTCGCCGCGTCCAGCACGTCGTGCTGCAGCGCGTGGAATAGCGCCGCCAGCGCAGAAAGTAGCACGAGAATGGCGGTGGTTGGTTCTGGGACGGCTATTCCTGCTGGCGATAGTGACGCGCCACCAGCAAAAAGGGAGCTCACCCCCGGAAGCGTCTGCCCAAAATTGCTGCGCCAGATATTATAGTCGCCAATGTCTATAACGCCGTTTAAGTTGCCATCGGCGTTAAGGGTTGTCATCGATCCGAGGCTCTGACGCCACACGACATAATCCTGGTCATCGACGGTGCCATCGGAATTATAGTCGCCGTCAATCGCGAATTGTTTCGCGACCGCAATCGGAGTTATGTCGGCTTGTAGGACGGTGAAGAGCAAATCGTTGGAGGGGTATAAAGCCGGGTTCCAGATTTCGCCAAAGCTTACGGACCGGAAGGCCGGCAAATTGCCGCCAGGGCCAGAAAAGGCGCCTTCGGTAAGCTCGGTCGACGTCGCCGAAATCTTTGTCCAGTCAAAGTCGGGGTCCATGAAGCCATTTCCACTCGCATCGTAGTTATCGGAAATCGATAGCCAGACGCCTGGCGAGCTATCGAGCGCAGCGCTGGGCGAGGTGATTGAGTAATACACAAAGGGCACCGCGGAAGCACTGCTGTTACGCAATCGAATTTCGCCGGTAAGTGGAAACAACAGCGCGTCCAAAGTCGTAGCGTGACACGGTGCGACGCTGGTGAGTAAGAGGATCACCAATGTGAGCGTGCGTCTAGACATCACCGGCTCTGCGGCCCTTCGGCCGGAGTCATTGATTTGGATGGTATACTGTTCCGGAAGGAAAGAGCGTTGCCGAGACCGGTTCAATGCACCGAGAAGGTCGCGGCTAACTGCACCCGAAAGCGGTAAAGCTTTGACTTTATCGTACCAAATTGAGGGGACTTGGACAACAAAACGGTGCGATTATGCGGGCTTTGCAGGTTGGACGGCAGATGTGCCAGGCCGCCGGTTGCCTTCGCGATCGACCTGCCAAATTCTGCCAGAAGTAGTGTCCAAAGCGGTGAGCCAGCCGCCCCCCCAACAATAGGTGTCGATGCAGATGATATGGCCGAGATTGAGAATCTCACCACTCTTCTGCGACGTGTGGCCGACGATCGCGGTTTTTCCCGAGAGGTGCGGCTCCGGAATGCCGTACTTCAGCGATTGCCAACGCATGGTTTGCCAATGTTGTTGGCCGAGTGGGCAGTCGGGCTCGTAGCTGCCGTGGGCAAAAAAGTGGGAGCTCGTTTCGAAGTAATCTCCCCAGGTGCGAATGTAATCGACGTGTGAGGGCGGTATGTCTTGCGGACTCAGCGTTTGACTATAGGATCGCAACGTCGGCAGGCCGCCAATTTCGAGCCAGTTGTCAGGTTGCGGCTTGCCGTCCACGAAGTTGAGCATCAACTCTTCGTGATTTCCCAGCAATGGAATGAGTCGGCACCTTTCGCGTAGTTGGAACAGGTCTTCAATCACATGCCAGCTCTGTGGCCCGCGATCAACGCAATCCCCCAGTGTGATGAGGGTATCGTCCGACCGCGGTTGGATGGCTTCGATGAGTGGCGCAGTGCTGTTGCGCAGCCGTGGATATCACCGATGGCTATGACACGCGAGGGCATGGCACAAAAGCACGCCGGGGTTATTGATTTTGAATTGTGCTCAGCCTGGCGGGCCGACGCAATGGCAATGCGACGTGCGTCAGCGGCTTGTTTTAACGGTTGAAGGCTACGTTGAAGCTTGCCCAAGCTACAGCATGGGTTGGACGTTCGTTGACACCGGCCGCCATCCCGATACGATGAACGGGATCACAAAGCGCTAGATTGTGCTGCACAAATAAAGCGTAAACACGTTGTTGCCCGTCAGGGAGGAGTAACAAATACGATGCGTGAATCGATCACTCAATTAGAACATGCAAGGGCAGGCCATGCGACGCCCGAGATGGATTTTGTAGCCGAGCGCGAAGGGCTGGAACCAGAACTGGTTCGTGCGGAAGTGGCGGCTGGTCGGATGGTGATCCCCGCAAATACAGTGCATTTGGCGAAGCGGCTTGAGCCGATGTGCATCGGCGTGGCGGCGAAGTGCAAGGTGAACGCCAATATCGGCAACTCGGCCGTGACGAGCAGCCTCGATGGCGAGCTGGACAAGCTGCACTACGCCGTGCATTACGGGGCGGACACTGTAATGGATCTGTCGACCGGCAAGAACATAGACGCAATTCGCGAGGCGATTATCGATGCTTCGCCGGTGCCGATCGGCACGGTGCCGATCTATCAGATGCTCGAAGAGCTTGGTGGCGAAATCGAAGATATGCGGCCGCAGCATTTTCTGGATATGGTCGAGCACCAGGCAAAGCAGGGCGTCGACTACATGACGGTGCACTGTGGCGTGATCCTCGAGCACTTGCACCTGACGATGAACCGCGTGACCGGAATCGTGAGCCGGGGCGGCTCGCTGATTGCCAAATGGATGATGACGCATCGGCAACAGAACCCGCTGTATACGCACTTCGATGACCTGTGCGACATCATGCGCGAGTACGATGTGACATGGAGCTTGGGTGACGGTTTGCGGCCGGGTTCAATAGCCGATGCGAGCGACGCGGCACAGTTTGCTGAATTGGAAGTGCTAGGCGAGCTTACGCTCCGCAGCCAGAGCACGCGCACGCAGGTCATGGTCGAAGGCCCGGGCCACATCCCGATGGACCAGATCCAGATGAACGTCGAGAAGGAAATCGAGATCTGCAATGGCGCGCCATTCTATTTGCTCGGTCCGCTCGTGACGGATATTGCGCCGGGCTACGATCATATTACCAGTTGCATCGGTGCCGCGATGGCAGGTTGGCACGGGGCGGCGATGTTGTGCTATGTGACGCCGAAAGAGCATCTTGGGCTGCCTGAGCGCGAGGACGTGAAGCAGGGGATGATCGCCTACAAGATTGCGGCACATTCGGCGGATGTGGCTCGTAAGCGAAAAGGTGCGCAAGACCGCGACGATGCCCTATCCCGGGCTCGATTTGCATTCGATTGGAACGAGCAATTCCGGCTGGCGCTCGATCCGGAAACGGCTCAGGCATATCACGACGAAACGCTCCCGGCCGACACGTTTAAGAGTGCTCATTTCTGCAGCATGTGCGGGCCGAAGTACTGCTCCATGAAGATCACCGAAGACATCCGCGCGATGGCAGCAGAGAAGCCGTTGGAATTGAGGCCGACGGAACCAGAGACAGCTCAACGGCCTGTCGTAGCTAAAGCGTGATCATGCAGTGATTGGCCGCGAATGAACGCACATTTTTGAATAGTATCGCCGAACGTGTCGTCGGCGCTGCATACGAAGTATCGAACACACTGGGTGCGGGTTTTTTGGAGAAGGTTTACGAACGGGCATTGGCAGCCGAATGCCGGCAGCGTGGAATGCGTGCCATCCCACAAGCATCGGTCGCTGTGATGTACAAAGGCGAGTTAGTCGGCGAATACTTTGCCGACATATTGGTCGAAGATGTTTTGATCGTTGAACTCAAATGCGCCGCAGCATTGTCGGACGAACATTTGGCACAATGCTTAAATTACCTGCGCGACTGGACTGCATCTTGCACTACTATTGAATTTCCAGCGCCCCAAAGTCGAATGGAAGCGAGTGGTTCTTGACTTTTGATCCATCTGCAATCACCGTCAACATCCGACCAATTCGCGTTCATTTGCGTTCATTCGCGGCGAGCCATTCTGGCCATAGCACCGATGGTTCAACGCCCGCGGACTTTTGCAGTATGTGCGGGCCCAAATACTGCTACATGAAGATCACCGAAGACATCCGCGCGATGGCGGCGGAGAGGCCGTTGGAATCGCTTACGGTCAAGTAGCGCCATTTTTACGACGTTGCAGAGGTGCAAAATGAACTTTCTGTTATTCCTGGTCACAATTCTATTTTTTCAGGTCGTTTACGGGCACTTTATTTTCGTAGTCGTTGCTGCACTGTCGTTACCCTTCATTGGTTTGATATCCTGGCTCTTCGACGAGCCAAAAACGAAAGCGAAGGAACGTTCATTGGTTCCGATTTTGATTGGTGCCTTTGTCTTCTGAACACTAAGTCTCGAAACTGGGCGAATCGAAACAAGAATGATATTTCAGTGGGCTTCCCTGTCACGCGCTGGGCGCGAATTGGAGGACATAGCGCGAACCTGTCGGCTCCGCGGAGGTCTTGGGGATATATGACGAACAACATTATGGAAATGATTCGGGTCAAAAAACTGGAGGCCGCGCACCGTCAGCTTGAAACAGCAGTCGAATTGTTTTTCAACAGTGGCGACCCGGTGGCGGTTCACACCCTCGCCTGCGCCGCGTATGACATCGTCGACGGGGTGAATCACAGCCGCGGTGGCAAGGATGTGTTTATAAAGCGTCGCTATACGCAAATGCCGGGGCGTCCAAAAAGAACCGTGATCAACTCAGTGCAAAACTTTTTCAAGCATGCTGACAGGGATCCGGAAGGGGAGATGGAGTTCGCGCAGAAATGACGGAAGCGATTCTGGCTGAAGGGTGCCAGGTATACATCGGCCTCACTGGCGAGATCTTGCAATCTCTAAGTTGCTTCGAAGCGTGGTTCAAAAGCCGGGGTGGATTGGACAATTTCAAATTTCCAGATGAGAAGCGCGGTTTTGTGACCGAACTGCTGAACCTTTTCGCAAACGGCGATCGTCGTGGATTCGCGCTGCGATTCCTGAGCGAGTTTGAAAGCGAGGAGGATGATTCACTAACCGATGAATTGCTGGTATCAAATCCGGATTTCCAGGCGATGATCGCAAAATCGAAAGCCAGCCCCCCAAAGAAATTCGCACGATAACTGACTGACGCATGGACAACATTGCCGCACACAAGCGCGATTTGCCATCGCGATGAGATTCTTAATAGCGATTTGTGCGGTTGTGTCTATTGCCTCGCGGTTTTTCCGTCAAGCGAGATCACCGAGTGGGTTAATCTATTCGAAGGAGTCGGCCAAACGGCCCTCTGTCCGAAATGCGGCGTCGATTCAGTCATTGGCTCACGTTTCGGTTGTCCTGTCGAGCCGAAATTCTTGACCGAAATGCAACAGCATTGGTTTTCGTAGGTGGGAACATGGCGAAGTCCAGACCAAAGCGCGATGAGAAGCGCGAGCACCGCATCACCATGGAAGTTGTCGTCGATGCCTACGACGCCCAGGAGCGGGCGATGGGTTGGTATTATTACCTACAAGAACAGCTCGCATTCCCGTTCACCGCAATCTGCGTGGAGATGCGATCAATCTCGCCTTTGCGGGTGAAGGACGAGGTCGAAGTCGTCGGCATGCCAAACGAGCGCGAATGCGAACACGAGATGTTTGTGACCATCCCCTGGGATAGAAAAGAAGGGCTGGCCGTGCCACTTGCGCAATTGAAGCCAATTCCAGAGACGGACAAGCAAACAAAGCAAGCGGTTGAGGATTGGCACTATTGGGTGCATATGGGCTACGAATTTTAGCAGCCGGTTCGCGGTCATTCAGGTTGAGTGCTCGTTCGCGCAGTCTGCTATAATTGCCATGAGGTTCGTGAAAAATGCTCAGTCCCGAAACACTCGAACGATATCGCCGCATGACGCCTGGCGAGCGGCTTGAATTGACCTTCAAGCTTACGGATGAGGCGGAGCCGTACTTGTTCGTGGGCACGCCAGAACAGGTCAAGCGTAGATTCGAATTACTGCGGCGACAAAACGATGAACGCAATCTACGTATGCTGGAAGGAATCGCCCGCGCGAAACGTGGATAATCATGTCGAACCTCGCCGACACGCTGTATTCGTTGGTTGGGTTTCTCGACGAGCTATCGATTCGATATGCCGTGATGGGCGGCGTCGCAGTGCGGGCGTACGGAGTTCCGCGGGCGACGTACGATATTGATTTAACGATTGGTGTGGACCGTGCGCGGCTACCTGAATTGTTTGTGCCCCTTAAGTCAAATCGACTACTCCATACCGGAAACGTACGGGAGCGGCTGGGTGGACAAGGTAAAGGGTTTGCCGCTCCTCAAGCTTCGCCGGTATATCCGCGGCGAGAGCATTGACGTGGATTTGTTCTTAGCGGAAGAAGGTTTCCTGAATGAAGTGATGGAGCGGCGGAGCAAGGCTGAGGCCGAAGGCCGCTCCATCTGGCTTGTCAGTCCCGAAGATTTGATTTTGCTCTAGCTTTTGGCCGGAAGGCCTCGCGATTTGGGCGACGTGAGCGACGTGCTGTTCATGCAGGGCCAGTTGGACTTACAATATATACGGCGCTGGGCCGCTGAACTTGGGGTTTCGGCCGAGATGGAGCCGCCGATTAGCAGAGTTTTCGACCGAATGAAGGAGAGGAATATGCGCGTTTTCGTTCGATTGGCATGCGTGCTCGCTTGTGTTGGCACATTCATTGGCTGCGGTTCCGCGACGAGCGACGCTCCATCCGCGGCAGTTGCAGAGACCAAAGCGGTAGCTTTTAATTCGGCCGGCGCACCCACGGTGCAGTTCAGTGTGCCGGACATGATGTGTCCCGAGAGCTGTGCCGCCGAAGGTGAAAGAGATTCTTTCCGAGCAGCCAGGGGCGAAGGAAGTGATCGTCGATTTCGATTCAAAGACAGCCACAGTCGCGGTGGATCCGGGGCAGTTTGATGCGAAGCAGGCGATCGCGGCGCTGGTGGATCACCAGTTTGACCATTCTGCCGTGAAGGGCGAAGCTGCAGCAACGGACAGCGCTAAGCCGCACGCTGCTGAAAAGGCAGCGGTTCAATAAAGCACTGTTTCGGCTTCGTCGTTAGACAGTTGCTCGTCCTTGGCCGGTAGAAAATCGCCACCGGAAGCATCAGCGCTGCCGTCACGGCAAACATCGTGTTCTGCGGCCAGCCGTAGGCATCGAACACGCGCAGGCCAACGGCAAACAGCACGGCGCCAAGGATGATGCCGATCCAGCTGCACTGGTTCATCGTGGCGATCATGCGGCCTTTCTGCTCGCGCGGCGGACGCGATTGCAACGCCACCTGGATCGGCACGATGAACATGCCCGGTAAATGCGCCCATCGCGATCAGCGTCGGGAATGCTGCCGTAGTAGCCGAGCAGATGCTGATGCTGGCTCCGCCGCGGAGGCTCATCAGGACCATCGTCACAAAGATGCCGATCTCGCCGACGATGACCACGTTGCGGTTCACGCGATCGCGAGACAGGTAGCCGCCGATCACGCAGCCCATGGCGATGCCGAGCCCGATCGACGCGGCCAAGCATGCTCGTCTTCGCGTCGTTGAGCCCCAATTGCGTTTTGCCGACGGCGTTGACGCCTTGCTGCACCATGCCGCCGACCATCCAGAACACCGACACGACCAGGATCGCCCACAGCAGCGAAATGTCCTTCACGAGCAGCCGCAGGATGTCGGGCGGCACAAGCCAGGCCTGCCAATCGGCCTTCAGCTGCGGGTTGGCCGGCGGCACGGGGCGGACGAGCAGCGACGTGAGCGTGCCGACAATCGCGATAACACGCACACCAGCGAAGCCACCCACACATGTTCGTTGCCCACGAGCTTGCAACAGCCAGCCGGCCAACGCCATGCCGAAGATGATCGACAGGAAAGTGAGCATCAGGAAGATGCCGTTGGCCCGCGGCAGGTCGGCCGGGCGAATCGTTTCGGGCAGGATGCCGTATTTCGACGGTCCGAAGAAGGCACTCTGCACGCCCATCAGAAACAGCACGACCAGCATGCCGCGGAAGCCGAATGTGCCGTAGAACAAAAACCCGACCATGCCCAGCACCATGGCGACGATCTCAGCCACCTTCGAGGCGATGATCACGGGCCGCTTGCTGATGCGATCGGACAGGAATCCGGCATAGCCGGAGAAGATCAGAAATGAGGCCGCGAACACGATCATCGCTTGCGGCTGACGATCGTCGGCGTCGCCCGCCGACAGCTCGGCCAGCCGTCGGCGTCGCCAACAGCAGCATCATTTGCTTGAACAGATTGTCGTTGAACGCGCCGAGAAACTGCGTAACGGCCATGCCCCAGAAGCTGGTGTCGTGATTGAGGGGTGGCAGGTGCTCGTGCGATAACGAGTTGTTGGGAGACGCAATTTGCAAATCCGACCGGTCCTCTGCTGCACTGGCAGAAGATGGGGTGTGTTTCTCTGACTTCTTGGTAGTGGGGCCACTCATCGCCGAGAATTATGACCGAGGCGAGACAGATGTCACAAGGTCACCCGAATACGCCTTCAGTTTGGCCCAACAGAGCGGCTTTTGATGCGCGCGATCACTTCCGGCAGCGGGTATTCGATGATCGGGATGCCAAGCGTGGCGACTTCTTGGAGGCGTTTCCAGCCGCGGGTCAGCAAGCGTTCGCGTTCTCGGACGAACGATGGGTCGAGTTGCCGCTTGTCGAACGGGCCTTCGACGACGACCGGCTCGAAGTCATCGGCGACGATGTACTGGGCAAGCGTTGGATTGCAGCGGATGTGGCGCTCGCTGGTCGTGTGGAGCACCTCGGGGTCGAGCATGCCGACGATGTAGCGCAGGTACAGATCGCTATCGGTGATTTCGGCCACGTCCTGGCCGCAAACATCGCAGAGATAACCTTCTTCGCATTTGGCCATTGGGAAGTCGAGAGCTTAGGGTCAAGAGTCAAGAGCCAGAGCATTCCGACTTGCTTGTTACAACCCCAGCACATCGTTCATGCGATACAGCCCTGCTGGTTTGTTCAGAGCCATTCGGCGGCGAGCAAGGCGCCTTGGGCGTAGCAGTCGCGGTTGGTGGCGGCGACGCGGATTTCGAGCGTTTCGCCCAAGCATGCCGAACAAGATCGTGTGCTCGCCGGGGTTGTCGCCGGCGCGGACGGCGTGGTAGCCGATCTCGTTGTGGCGGGCGCTGGCCGGGGCGGCCGTGAGCGGCCGTGGATGTGCTCCGGTCTGTCCCATCACCTCGGCGACGATCTGTGCCGAACTGCAAGCGCGGTGCCGCTGGGCGAATCTTCTTTGAAGCGGTGATGGCGCTCGATGATCTCGACGTCGACGCCCGAGGGCAGGTCCTTGCAGCGACTTTGGCCGCGATCTGCGTGAGCTTCATGGCGACGTTGACGGCCGTGCTCATGCTCGGTGCCCAGACGATGGGAATCTTCGCTGCGGCTGCTGCCGGATGAACTCCTGCTGGCTCGGCGTCGAGGCCGGTCGTGGCGATCACCAACGGCTTGCTTGAATTCGAGGCAGTGCTTGGTCGACGGCGACCGCCGCGTCGGGCACCGAGAAGTCGATCACCACGTCGGCATCCGATTCGCCGACGACGCCGAGCGGCACGCCGAGCTCGCCGACGCCGGCGATCATGCCGGCATCCTGTCCCAAGGCGCGGATGATTCGGCCGATTCGAGCGCGGCGACGATTTGAAACTGCGGGTCCTCTGCTGGCGAGGGCGGTCACTCGCTGGCCCATGCGGCCGGCCGCTCCGTGGATGGCGATTTTCATGCGAGGATCCCCAAATAGTAGGCACGCTCCGCGTGCCGAAACCGAATATTAATCTGGCGGACGACACGCGGAGCGTGCCTGCTACATCAACTATTCAGCTTGAATCGCCCGGACGATTTCGTCGAGGTTATTCTCGACCTGAACGGCCCGATTGGCAAACGCGGCCCGGCTGACGCCGCGGCTGCCGAGCACGCGGTTGAATTCGGCCTGGTCGTGCGTGTGGTAGGCGACGGTCGCGGTCGGGTCCTTGAGCTGATGGCCGGTGAGGATGCAACGACCCGCTCGCTCGGGGCGATGACGCCTTCTTCGCGAAGCAGCTTCGCCCCGGCGACGCTGGCGGCACTGGCCGGTTCGCAGCCGAGGCCGTTGGCGCCGACCTGGGCCTTGGCGTCGAGCATCTGCTCGTCGGTCACTTCGCGGACGACGCCGTTGCATCCATTCCAGCGCCCGCGAGACACTTGTGAGATTCACCGGGCGATTGATCTCGATCGCGCTGGCGATGGTCGACGCCCGGCGGTCGGCATCGTCCAGCTCGGCGTAGTAGTTGTTGATGATCGCTGGCATCGGGGCGGCCGCCATTCCAGCGCAGGCCGCGGTGTTCGTAGAGCTGGTAGAGCGTGTCCGCACCGGCCGCGTTGATCACGGCCAGCCGCGGCATGCGGTCGATCAGGCCCAAGTCGTGCAGTTCGTGGAACGCTTTGCCGAACGCGCTGCTGTTGCCGAGATTGCCGCCGGGGACGACGATCCAATCCGGCACTTGCCATGCGAAGCGCCTCGAGCACGCGGAACATGATGGTCTTCTGGCCTTCGAGCCGGAACGGATTCACGCTGTTGACCAGGTAAATGCCTTCCTGCACGCTGACTTGCGCGACGCGGAGCATCGCATCGTCGAAGTCGCCGGCGATCTGGATGCGTGAGCGCGCCGTAATCGAGCGCTTGGGACAGTTTGCCGTAGGAGATCTTGCCGGAGCCGATGAAGATGATCGCCTGCATCAGCTTGCTCACGCCGCAGTACAGGGCAAGCGACGCGCTGGTGTTGCCGGTCGAGGCACAGGCGGCGCGGCGAGCGCCGATCATGTGGGCGTGCGTGAAGGCGGCCGTCATGCCGTTGTCTTTGAAGCTGCCCGAGGGGTTCATGCCCCTCGTATTGCAAGAAGCATACCGGCCGTCTGAACGCCGACGAATCGGGCCACGCCGTCCGACGATGGAGCAGCGTTTGCCCTTCGCCGATGGTGACGATCTTATCGGCGGGGGCGAACGGCAGCAGCTCGCGAAACCGCCACACGCCGCTGAAGGAAAGCGGGTCGTGGCGGCGGCTCCACTTGTCTTCGAATACAAGAGCGAGCTCGGTACAGGCAGGGCGTCCCAATCGTAGTCGACGTCGAGCAGAGCGCCGCACGACTCGCAACTGGTGCGGACCTCGCCGACGTCATACGTCGCCGCGCAATCGGGCATGACGCAGCGTTGGAAGGCGAGGTCAGTTTTGGTTGAGAGCGTCGATGCCACCGCAGTGTCCTCACGGTCGCAACAGCAAGGCCTTGCGGCGCGATTGCGGCGGCGCGCACCGTACCCGTCGCGATTCGAGAATCCATCGTTCGCGGCATCCGCATGCGATATTCGAAGCCTAAGCTAGCGAACGACTTACCACCCTAGTTTACAGCGCAAATGAATGTCTCGCAACCAAAGGGAGCGGCGTCGCAGCGACGTGCCGGTCGCTAGACAGTTGTAACAATTCGACATACAATAACGAGTCTTCGTTGCGAATGACGGCATGCAGCGACGGAGAGCGTTTTATCGCCTTGGAGAATCCACATGAAGAAGACCGAATTGATTGCGTTCAAGGAAAAGCTACATATTCTCCGCGCGCGTTTGCGCGGTGATGTGACCACGATGGCCGAAGTGGCGTTGCGTAAATCGGGGCTTGAAGGCAGCGATAGCAACGCCATGCCGATTCACATGGCGGAGCTCGGCAGCGACAACTTCGAGCAGGAGTTTACGCTCGGCCTGATGGAGGCGGACGAGGGCACGCTCGATCATATCGACAGCGCGCTGGAACGCATTCAAAGCGGAACTTACGGAAAGTGTGTACAGTGCAATGGCGTGATTTCCAAAGCGCGTTTGAACGCGATTCCCTATACGCCAGTGTGCATCAAATGCGCCGAGCTGCAGGAAAACAACGGCGCTGGCCATCCGAACGTATTGCGTTGAGCGCTCGACCCGTGGGCGCGGATGGCGCATGAACCTAGGCCACGAAAATGGATTCAAATTTGGCCTCGGAGAGGCCGGCTGATAATGTGGCGCGCGCCGGAGTGCCGAATAGTCGGTACGCGCTGTTTTTCGCAGTGGTGGCGGCCGGTTTAGCGGTCGATTTGGCGACGAAACATCTGTGCTTTGCTTCGCCCTATTTGTGTGCCGGCAACACCTGGTGGTTGTGGCAGGGGCATGTCGGCTTTCAGCTCAGTCTCAACGAAGGGCGCTGTTCGGGCTTGGGCAGGGGAATGTTTGGATATTCGCGACCTTGAGCGTGCTGGCTGCAATTGCGATCCCAACGTGGCTGTTCGTATTTCGAGCTGCCCGTGATACCTGGCTCACGTTTGCCCTAAGCTGTGTGATGATCGGCGTGCTGGGAAATCTATACGACCGACTAGGTTTGCACAGCCTAATGCGAGATGGCAAGACTGTCTACGCGGTGCGGGATTGGATTCTGTGGCAAGCAAACGACCGTTGGCGCTGGCCGAATTTCAATATCGCCGATTCGTGTCTCGTGGCCGGTGCGTGCCTGCTATTTTTGCACGCGGTTTATTTTCCGCAAGCAGCAGCCGCCCAAGCTAAAGAATCGACATAGTTCCGTTTCCGAGTTACCGCGGAGGTGACTACGAATTGTAAGGAGCCGTCGGCGATTTGACTATTCGCTGAGCGAATCGCTGCCATGCCGCGAGGCGCCGATCGGCATACCTTTGGGCAACGGCCGTACGGCGATGGGAAATCCCATTTGGCGTACGGCCCGCTTGAGCTCTCGCAACCGCTCGAAGTTGCCCGGGTAGGTCCAAAAGGTGATCGTCGTGGATTCGGGCTGCAACCGATGCAATTGTTGGAAAAAATCGGAGTTTACGTTAAGAGCCTCTTTTGCCGGCTCGCCGATTGGCGTAGTTACCGGCAAGAAGTAGCAATGCGAGAATCGGGAGACTCTGCCCGTCATGTACTTTCCTGCCTCACTGCGTCCGAGGACATCTTCGCGGACGAAACAATATTTCAAGCGAAAGCCATTCAAAGGGCCAATCGTGCGTTCCATTTCAGCCTGATCCTTCATGCGCCACACGTTGGCTTGGACGTCTTGTTTCATTTGATCGAGTAATTCCTCAAAAGGAACGATTGCGACGTGATCGTCAGACAATAAAACGTGTACCTCTTTTCCAGTGACGGTCTTCGCAACAGGCGTCGGCTGGCATTCCAGCTCTTCGACGGCTGGCTCACGAGACATCAAAGCGACTTGCTCACGGGTCAGGTCGTCGAGCATCGCCTGCGCATTTGCGAGTTTTTCACGTAAATCGAAGTCGCGTTGTTCGTCTGTGGTTAGTGTTGCACGGCGCGCATTGATTTCCTGTTCGGCTGCCGCCACAGTAGTACTGAGCCACGCGCGTTCACTTTCGCGGAAGTCGGATTCGTTGTGGACGTTGCCGACCCGCTGGACTAGGTCACGGACGCTGTGTTCGGTGGTAAGCGCGTTATTGTAGACCTGCTGGAACTCCGCCTCATGATGGGCACGCTCGGCCAGTTGTGCGTCGGGCACAGCTTGAATCGAATGCGAGGTTCGCAGTCCGACGACGAGCACCAACAAGATCAGAATGCCGACGATGTTCGTGATCACATCGAGGAATGAATCCTGACCCGGCATCTGATCGGCTTCAACTTCAACGCGTTTCATTGGATTTCCTCACAGGCGCGTTGTTGGCCGTTTCGTCGGTACGGAGTTCGAGTCCACTGTTCCTCAGGAGACGCTCCAAGTCACCGGCACGTTGTTGACCCTGCGGATCGACGTTGAGAAGGATCACAGGCCGCCAATAGAGACCGTTGCCGGCCATGCCCCAGGCATCGATCTCATCGCGAACTTCTCTCACAAAGGCGTCTAACGATAAAACGGTGTCGCCATGGAATGGAATCACTTTACAAGTACCGGCGATCGGCGTATTCGATGCACCCTCGGGAAGAATTGTTAGCCGGTCCTTGCCGACGGTCACACGAATCGAGCGGCGGACAGGTGTGGTGCGTTGCGGTTTTTGTTTGAGCGCCCAATCTCTGCCGCGGGTATCGGCAAGGCTATGACGGTTCTTTTCGTCGTCGTGAACATTGTGCGAGGCGCCTGGCGGCGGGGAACCAAACATCATGGATGCATTTCGTTGACCGTTCGAATCGGGCGGTGCGCTAGGGTCGGCCGAAGCAGTCATAGGCTGCTCGCCGCCGCTATTGATAGAGCCTCCGGCGCCAATTGGGCTATCTCCCACAGCACCTCCGCCGGCAGGACCGCTACCATAAGCACCGGCAACAGCGCTGCCCGTCGGACCGGGCCCGTCGCCCGCCATTCCGGAAGCTGAACCGCCTCCCGTGCCCCCACCAGAAGCGTTGCCACCGGGAGTACCAACTTCGCCGGAGGATCCGACGGCGCCTCCGCCGTTGCCTGCGGTACCGCCTACGGTTGGACCTCCGCTGCCAGCGCCAGTGCCGCTGCCGTATCCGCTGCCGGTCCCGCCAGCCCGTGAACCACCCCCCGCAAGGCCTCTTCGATCAGAGCCGCCGCCGTGTCCGCCGGTTCCGTCGTTTCCACCGCCACTTGAATAGACATCTCCATAGTTGCCGCCGAAGCCGCCACTGTTGCCGTCAGCTGCTTCCTCATCAAAGGCGTAGGGATCACCGCCCATAAATGAACCAGTGCGGTACGCACGTGGGGCTGCCTCGGCGAGAACTTGCTGTCGTAAGCGCGCTTGCACCAAAGCTTGTTGTTGGATGGTTGCCAGTTGTGGGTCGGGCTGTGGAAACTTCAGCTTCCAGTCGTCTTCAACCAATTCGAAACCGAGATCGAAGTCGCCGGCCTCGATCGCCTGACGTGCGCGATCGAACGTGACGAGTCCTTCAGCGCGAACCAGCAGCAGTGGATAGGGTTCCGATTGGCGGCTTTGTCCCTCATTCGGATACAGGTGGACAAGGTGGTCGCGGCTGTGCGCAGGACGGATGCAAGCGGATTCCCGGCGCCGTACGGTGGGCGGAGATCGTCGGAGGATAGGTGAACGCTCTCCGGCTGAAGAATAACTCCATCTTTGACGCATTCGATATAGATTGGACGCCGGTGGGTACCGTTCGGACCTTCATAGGGCACGACGGCATATGAGGTCGGCGCTTTACTAGCTACTTCTTGGAGCGACTCAATTAATTCTCTCGATTCATCAATCAATTGGTTGAGTCGTTTCACTTCACGTTCAGCTTGGGTGCGATCGTCGTAGTGTTCCCTTTCAAGCCCCTCGAGTTCAACAGCGGCGTTCTGCAGAGTTCGCATTTTCTCCTGCAGCCGGCGGATGTGGTCTTCCACATTGCTTAAGTGCTGATGTTCGTCGTGCAGCTTTCGCTCGGCTTCGCTTCGTACGGTGTTTAATGTGCTCACGTACTTCTGGACGTATTCGATCCTCTTCTCGGTGACGCCGTCATGAGTGGCAACCGACTTTTGCTTGGCCGCCACTTCACGTTGGGCCGTATCGCGCAGAGCGGCTCACTGCCACGAGGACGACCAACAAGGCGCCCATCGTGCACAGCAGAATCCCGATGAAGGGAAACAGCGAAATCGGGCTGGAGACTTCGTGAACTCGGGCGCGGCTCATGCGGCTTGGCTGGCAGCATCACCGCCAGCGACCTCCTTGGATCGGACGCTGTACGGATGGCCCAATCGGGCACTCAGCAACTGAATGGCGGCCGACAGGTTGATTGCCATTTCCTCGAAACTGTGCGTTTTTTGAACGGCGCTCAGATTTTGCGTCAACGATTCTTCGAGTTTGCGAATTTGGCCGGTAGCATCGACAACTTTCAGCAGCACATCGCCCTGGCGAATCAGTTGTTCCTGTTGTTCGACGGTAGCTCCAGCGGCCTCGACGAGCGCGACTTGCATATCTTTGAGCAGGTGTTCGCTTTGCTTGATGAGCTGTTCTTGACGCTCGGCGGCACTTGCCATGGCGGTACCAAGCGCCACTTCGACCTCGGAAAGGTGTTGGCGGTTCTCGGCGGCCAATTCCTTCTCGCTGGTGGTCATGATTTCTCCGTGGCGCTCAAGTGCTTCGATCAACAGTTGGGCCAGCTTTTCCAAGCCTTCGCGCAATCGCTCCGAATTCAATCGCGCGCTGACGATCGAGCAGTTCTGCATGTTGGGAGGTGCTGGAAACCAACTGCTCGACGTGCCGCTGGGCACCCTGATTCAGAGCCAGCGAGTGCCGCTCCAGACCGTCCCGCACAGCGGTGGAAAACGAATCGCGCAACGTTCGGGCGGCGCCAATGCTGACGTCGGCCCATTGTTGGTGTGCGCCATCGATGGTTGACTTCCAGATTTCCGCCTGCCGGCCAGCGAGTGTCTCGATGGCCTCGACGACTTGATTGGTCATCCGGCGAATTGCGGTCGAGTTGGGATCGTCACCAGCCTCTGTCTGCTGGAATCGCCCGACTAGCTCTTGCGAAACTCGTTCGTCGACGCGTCCCAACAAGGCGTCCTCAAGCCGCTCGACGCCCGACTTGGCGAACATCAGTAACATCGTGAGCGACAGGGCAGTCGCGGTGTGGTCGAACGCGACGCCCAAGCCGTGCGTAACTTTCGTCATCGATTCTTCCAACGTTTCCGGATTCAGGTTGGCCACGGCGATGGTGATGCCAATAACGGTGCCGAGCAGGCCGAGAATCGGGATGGCCCAAATGATGATCCGCACCATGGCGTAGGCGGCATTGATACGAACCGATTCGACTTCCTCGAGGTGACGTAAGTGTGGTTCCAATTCGTCCGCTGAGTTCTTGCGACGTACAAAATCGAGAGCATCGTGCAGTCGCCGGACCAGAAAGGTTTCACGAATAGCAGGGCGCTCGTCGAGCTGGGCCAAAAGCGCGTCACAATCCGCGACGGTGTTACCACCGGCTGGAATGGGGCTCAAGAGCGAGCCCTTAAGCGAGGGGAATTGACCCGCAACATTCAATACGCGAAGCACCAAGGCGGACAGTCCGACGAAGAACACGTTGAGCTCGATGATCTCGATCGTGTGCCCGGCACAATAGCGTGAGAGGAGCGCACTATTGATTGTGCCCTGGAAGAGCAGGGCAAAAAAGTTGACGCTGACCACCACGCCCCAGACGACCGGCTGACGTAAAATGAATTCTGCCAGCGGATGCCGATCGTGTGAGGTGCGCTTCTGCAGAAGTTCAAAAATGCCAACCGCCACTCCAACCAAGCCACATAACCGCAAGACCGAGATGAGAAGATCACAGTTTTGAGATAGCGATAGGTCATCTGGATCGCGCAGTACGAACGGCAGCATCGACGACCAGGTGAATAAGCAAGCGGATACCATCCACAACGTGCCGCGCGGGCCTTTCCCCACGAGCCGCATTGAAACCTAAAAGCGCTCCGGCGACTACGGCTAGCGCTATAATCAGGTGAGTCAATCCGATCGCATCCATAATGACTCTTTCAATTGCTGACAGACATTGGTTGTTGCTAGCTGCTCGTCGCGGACGGGTCGTTAGATGGCTAGCAAACGTGCGCAGCTCCCCACGCCGGGTGCTATTCCTTAGTCCCTCAAAATCGACTTATTCGTCAAAGTTGATGAGGGAAAGTGGCAGCGAATTTCCCAAGTTCGCTGATCGCTACGCGCCGTAGAAACGTCACAGATTTGCAAAGGTTGGCGAATAACGTGCCGATAACCTCACATACCTGGCCGCGTTCCCAGCGGACAGGATGCTAGCGAAGGTCGTACCGCGAATTTCCGCAGCGGACGATCCAACCGAATTCCCAGGGGGCGCAGTCCGGTGCTGGCTGACAACAGCCACCCGGACTGCTTTTTTGCGCAATTGGTACGTAACTAAGCTTCTGGATGAACTGCCGGGACTGCAAAATAGTGCGTGTGGTCTTGAAGGCCGATTCTGTTAAATCCGCGGCGTCGTTCTGCGCACTTATTGCAGTGGCCGCAGTGTAAGCCTTCGACTGGCGCTAGGCAGGAAAATGTCAATTCAAGCGGAAGTCCGCGGCCAAGTTCCAGAACCTGGCTCTTTGTCAGTCCTTCAAATGGCCGACTAATCTGAAGTTGGCCGCCCATGGCGCCGTGCATCATGGCTTCAAACTGGTCGAAGAATTCAGGCGTGGCGTCGCGGAACGGATTTGCCGCAAGTGTTGCAAGCGCGAGATGTGAGATTCCCTGCGACAGACACCAGATGGCTGGCTTTATCAGCAAAAGTGGATTCCTGCCAGGGAGGAACACAGCTTCATCCGGAGTTTGGTCGTCTGGTACTTGTGATCCGGTAATGCTCCAGTGTGGCCCATAGACATCTTGGAGCGGCATGTCGAGCTGGACTAACTCCATCAACATGGGTTGTGCCAGCTTTGTGAGAAACTGCTTTACGGCGGTCAATTCTTCCCGTTGCCAGACGCAGCCGGTGCGAATGTAAAATGGAACAATCCTAAAACCTTGATTGAGTAATTTGTCTAACAGTACTGCACTATCGATCCCGCCGCTTAGGAGCAGTCCCATCGTCGACGAGTGTGGTGCATCTGACATGTTCGTAGGTCTGAGTGTAAGACGTTTGGGTTGGATCGCCGTTTGATCTGCAGCAGTTCTCTTTGCCGAGTACGCTGCGCAAAGTATCATAGCAGTTTAGAGCGTTGGTTTGCCGTCTTTTGAAGATATTGCCGACACCAAGCAGTAAGTGGAAGCTTCATGTCATCGTTTGCCGCCCGCCGGAAAAAGCTCCGCGATCTTATTCGAGAGGCAAAGGCCGAAGCGCTTTTAGTCACGAACTTCAAAAATGTCACCTACCTCACTGGATTTACGGGAGACGATAGTTATTTACTTGTCACGCTCGATGGCGAAATGCTGATTACCGACCCTCGTTACACCACGCAGCTTGGGGAAGAGTGCGCCGGACTCCAGCTTGAGATACGTGAGCCAGGAACCACGATGTTGACGGCTGTCACAGAGGTGCTGACGCAGGCCAAAATCGAACGACTGGGAATCGAAGGAACTTCGGCGACCGTTTCACTTGAGCGTTCGATTGCGAAAGCATTGCCGGCCTCGCAAATCATTGCCACCGAGAACCTGGTCGAGCAATTAAGGATCGTAAAGGACAGGAGCGAAATCGACGCCACTCGAGCGGCATGCCTCCAGGCGAAGCGGGCGTATGATGTGGTCCGTGCCAGCCTCACGTCCGAGATGACCGAGCTTGAGGTTGCCGCGGAGTTGGAATACCAAGCGCGCCGATTCGGAGCGACAGCGCTCAGCTTCCCGCCGATTGTCGCTGTGGGACCGCGGGCCGCATTGCCTCACGCACGGCCAACGCAGCAGAAACTTCGCGAGAGCGACTTCACGCTCGTCGATTGGGGCGCGAACTCAGGTCTCTACATGAGCGACTTGACGCGTGTGATCGTGACCGGTAGAATCTCGCCCAAATTACGGAAAATATATGGAGTTGTGTTAAAAGCACAACTCGCGGCGATCGATGCTATTCGACCTGGTAAAACTTGCGAGCAAGTCGATGCCGTTGCGCGGGGAATTATTACTCGTGCGGGCTTCGGCAAAGCATTCGGGCATGGTTTGGGTCACGGCACCGGCTTAGAAATCCACGAAGCGCCTCGGTTGGCGGTCGGACAAAAAACCAAGTTGCGGCCGGGAATGATCGTTACGGTCGAGCCTGGCGTGTATGTTCCGGGTTGGGGCGGCGTGAGAATCGAGGACGATGTGCTGGTCACTCGTACTGGTCATGAAGTTCTTTCGGACGTGCCGAAGCAGCTCGACGATTGCGTATTGGTATCATGATCGCGTGTAATTTGGCGTAGAGTGTAGAGTCTTCGTTAACGCATCGAGACGACGGTGGGAAACACGCGCTGTTCTTTCGCTTGTCTATTGTGAATCGCACAGGGAGACTTGCATGAGTTCGAATCCGGCACCTGTCCCTGGAGACGTGTTCGACGTGCGCAAGGTTCGCAAGTTCATCCAGTTGATGAACGAGCACGATCTGGCCGAGATCGATCTTCGGCAAGGTGATCAGCGAATCCGCTTGCGGCGCGGGCCGGAGCCAGTTCCAGTGGCAGCGATGCCGACAATGCCTTCGAGTGGTACCGGCACTGCTAGTATTGGCGAGCGTAAGGCGACCGAAGCACCTGTTGACGACAACAAAGCCACCTACATACGAAGTCCGATGGTTGGTACTTTCTACTCTGCGGCAAACCCCGATTCACCGCCGTTTGTCAAAGTCGGCGACCATATTGGTCCAGACACGACCGTTTGCATCATTGAGGCTATGAAAGTCTTCAATGAGATTCCGGCGGAATGCGCCGGGCGCATTGCCGCGGTAATGGCTCAGAATGGCGATGCCATTGAATTCAATCAGCCGCTGTTTCGTGTAGAGCCCGATTGATGTTGCGCAAAGAGCATAGGATTCAGGGGTCCACCTTGTGCCCTGCATCACGACCCCAGGTTCACTGAACGCTTTTCGATGTACCAACGAATTCTTGTTGCCAATCGTGGTGAAATTGCGTTGCGCATCATTCGGGCGTGCCGCGAGTTGGGCGTGGAAGCTGTGGCGATATTTAGCGAAGGCGATCGCGGCTCACGCTACTTGGAGTTGGCGGACGAGGCCTTTTGCGTCGGTCCGGCGAAGGCATCCGAGAGCTATCTCAAGATTTCCAGCGTGATCAGCGCAGCAGAAGTGGGGAACGTGCAGGCGATCCACCCCGGTTACGGTTTCCTGGCCGAGAACGCCCACTTTAACGAGATTTGCCGTAGCTGCAACATCGATTTTATTGGCCCAACTCCGGATGCAATGGCGCGACTCGGCGATAAGAATGCGGCCCGAGACCTTGCACGGCAGTCGGGCGTGCCCGTCGTGCCCGGCAGCGAAGGTGTGATTTCGAGTGAGGAGGAAGCTGTGCGGTTTGCGCACGATGTTGGTTTTCCAGTGCTCATCAAAGCGGTGGCAGGTGGCGGCGGGCGCGAAATGCGCGTGGCCTCGAATGATCTAGCTCTGAAGTCCGCGCTTCAACAAGCTCGAGCTGAGGCAGAAGCGGCGTTTGGCAACGGCGATGTGTACCTTGAAAAGTACATCGAACATCCGCGGCACGTCGAAGTGCAGGTGTTGGCCGACCATCACGGCAATGTCGTGCATCTCTTCGAACGTGACTGCAGCGTGCAGCGCCGTCATCAAAAGTTAATCGAAGAGAGTCCCAGCACGAGCATTACGGCCGAAACGCGGACAGTAATGTGCGATGCGGCGCGGAACCTGATTCGTGCCGCCAACTACACAAATGCGGCAACCGTCGAGTTCATCGTCGATAAGTCCGGCAACTTTTATTTCATCGAAGTCAACGCCCGCATCCAGGTGGAGCACCCTGTCACGGAAATGGTCACGGGCATCGATCTCATCAAATGGCAAATTCGCGTGGCCGCGGGCGAAGCGCTGCCCTGGTCCCAGAACGACATTGTGCAGCATGGGGCAGCGATCGAGTGTCGGATCAATGCCGAGAATCCTAAGCGTAATTTTCAGCCCTCACCAGGAAGAATCGAACAACTCATTGCACCCGGTGGTTTCGGAGTACGGTTCGATTCGCATGCGCATAGCGGCTACGTCGTTCCGCCGTACTATGACTCGATGATCGGCAAGTTAATTGTGCATCAGCCGACCCGCGCCGAGGCCATCGCGTGCATGCAGCGCGCGCTCGCCGAGCTGCGAGTGGATGGCATTCAGACGACGATTCCGATCCATCAGGAAATCCTCAGTCACTCGGCGTTTGTCGAGGGTCGTATCGACACGACGTTTGTCGAAAGGACGTTTCTGACGAGTTAATGGGCACATCATTCCGTGGAACGCCGGTCAGCTTGCTGAGAGTTGGTGTCTCCTCAAACCTCGCTGAAGTATTCGTCAGCGGCCAGCTCAAAAGCTCCTATATCGACATGCGCCACCATGTCGCCGTCGCCGTCATCGATGCGATCATTGCCACGTTGGTCGTCGTATAGGTCAAAGGCAACGGCAGACGCGTCATCGCCGGCGTCGATAGCGAGGCTGTCATAGTAGAGTGCGTGCGTCTTAGTAAGCCCGCCATAGTAATCGAGCGGCGCTAAGCGTGCATCGATCGCGGAGCTCACGCCGATAATACTGCCGCTGCCGGTTGGAAATATCTCGTTCGGATCGTATCCAATCAGGTTGTAATCGCTGGTGGAATTGAACGAACCGGCGATGTCGTCCGTCGCGCTCGTGGCGGCCGAGTTGCCGGCCACGATTGAGTTCAGCACCTTGGTGGCGTCGCCTCCGCTGGCGGAGCCGTAAATCCCGCCGCCACTTCCCGAGGTCGCCGTATTGAGCGTTACGGTGCAATTAACCACCTGAGCAGTGTGCGAGCCGTCGTAAATGCCGCCTCCGTTCCCGGCCGTGTTGGTGGAAATCGTGCTGTTCGCGATTAGTGCGGTGGAGTTCGTAATGAATATGCCGCCGCCGTAATAGGTGGCCGAATTATCGTAAATCGTGCTGTTGGTGACGGTCAAACTGGAGGGATCGGTGAGGAGACTCGTGTATATTCCGCCACCCAGCGCGGTTGCGTGATTCCCCTCGATATCAGTCTGATCAACTGTTAGGTTGCCGACGTTGTAAATGCCAGCGCCATACCCCGAATAGCCGCCGGTAATCGTCACCCCGCGAATCGTAGCGTTAGCGCCGCTATTAACAAAGAAAACCGTACTATTGCCCTGGCCGTCGATCGTGAGCAAATCGGCCCCCGGGCCTTCTACGGTCAGGTCGCTATCGATGGTCAGGTAGCCTAACGTGAGGCCGATATCCGTGATCGACGGGTCGAACACGATCGTATCCGGGCCTGATTGATTCGCTGCGATCGACAGGGCTTCGCGCAAGCTGAGATCGCCGTAACTGTAATTGGCGTCGCTTTCGTCCGCAGCATTTGAAACGAGAATCATGCCGGGCTCGATCGAAGGCCAACGCGCGTAATCGGTGTTGTATTCGCTCGACCAATACGCGTAATCGCCATTATCGACGTCGCCATCGCCGTCCGCATCACCCCAGGCGTGTGGAGCCCCGCTCATAGTTCCGTTGTGGCTTGACCAGACGACGTAGTCGGATGTATCGACATTATTGCTGTGGCTAAAATCGCCCGGCAGATTGGTGAACCGGAAGCGGAATTCGCCGCCGGCCGTGCCGTCGCCGGACGGGAATGTGCTTGCGTAGCCGCTCGATTCAGCAAGCGACCAGGGATTCGTGAACTCGCCGTCGAGGGCGTCGTGGTCGAGATCGTAGACCGAATCGCTAAGTCGAACGAGGTATTGGTCGTACGGAAGAGAATTCGCGAACTGCCATGTCGCCGTCTGCGAGTTAAGGTCATAGGAGAAATTCAGCAGGTCGGGAACATTGTTGTTATTCAGACCATTGAGCGTAAGATCGTCCGCCGTCACATAGACTTCTTCATTAAAGCTCAACTCGATCGTGTCCAGCCCGCCCACCGGAACGGTGCGAAGCTGTTCGCCCGACCCAACTACGCCATCAAAGTCATACGGATCGTGCGTTGAGGTTGAACCGCTGAGCCGCACGCCGGTAACGTGAGGCGCTTGATTGACCACGCGTAGGGGCGGACTGCCGACCAACGTTGCCGGGTTCACACCAGCATTCGTCAATCCCCAGTGGTCAGACCAGATCGCGAGATCATCGCCATCAACGACACTATCCCCGTTGGCATCGGCCAGCGGGTCCTGCGCGTCCCACAGCGCTTTGTCGCTCATATCCACGATGCCATCGCTATTGAAATCGCCCGGAATGATTTCTTCCGTCGTGACGTTGCGCATTTCTTCCCAGACCACGAGATCGCCCATATCAACGACACCGTTGAAGTCTCCATCTGCTTCGAGATTGGTTGTGGAACCGTAATCAGCTTGCCAAACGGCGTAGTCCGCCTCATCGACGGTGCCGCTTTGGTCGTAGTCGCCCGGCACAAAGGCCGCTGATCCTGTGGAGTCCGTCGAAGTCTTTCCAAAATTCCCGCGCCATACATCGTAGTCTGGCTGCGTCACAGTGCCGGGCGTGATATCGTTCGGAATCGACACCGGTTGTCCCAGATAATTTCGCCACACGGAGTAATCAGCCGCATCGACGACAGTGTTGTTGTTGTAGTCGCCCGGCCATGGTGTCGCTGCCAATGCTGCCACGGCGTTCACCCGTCCATAACCATAGAATTGGTTAAAAGTGCCCTGGCCGTTACTAACGTATGCCGTGGCACCGTTATTGCCGCCAATTTTGTCGGCGGTGCTCCGCATGATGGTGCGAACCTCGGTCGCAGTTAGATCCGGATTCTTCGACAGCATCAGCGCAGCGATACCTGCTGCCAATGGCGTAGCAGCCGACGTTCGTCCGAACAGGCTCGTGTAATCGTGGTCCGTCAGCGGATCGTAGCCGGGTTGACCCGAGTTCGTCGACTGTTGGTTGTAACCGTTCGTCCCAGTGCGGTCCGTTGTATACACAGCTCCATAACCACCGTTGCTTGGCGCCACGAAATCCAACGTAGTGCCATATTGTGAATACATGGATCGGTAGTCCCAATCACTGCTGGCGCCTACTGCGATCGTGCTTGAGAGACTTGCGGGGTATTGCACAGCGGTCGTAAGATTTGGGACGCCGCTGAAGAACGTGTAAGGGTACGGGTCGTTGGGATTCTGGAATTGATCTTGTTCGACGAATGCACCGCCGTTGTACGACACATAGAAGTGGAGTCCGTCCTTGCCGTATTCACTCGAGTTCCAAACGGAGTAGGAAAGCACGCCTCCATTGGCGCCAACCGTAATCGTCGGCGAACGCAAGTTCGATGATTGGCTGTTGAGGATCGTGCCGGCCCTCGCGACGTAGCGGCCTGTGCCATACGCGTGCGCCGGATCGTCGACAACTGTCCATGATGCGTTGCCCGATGTGCTCCATCCAGTTGGTAGATTTGGGCCAGGTGCGTCGAATCTCTGCGTCGTTCCATCAGGCAATCGAACATTTGCAGCCCACGCGGTATCTGTTCCCGCCGAACCAGAGCCGTCCTTCGAATACGCGCCATTCGAAAGCCCAATTTCCCTGCGGAATGTTAAATGCGACGGTTTCATAATTCAGATGCGAAGTGATTCCCGCTGCCCTGTTTCCGCTGGCGTTGAATGATGCCACACCGAGCCCATTACGTCCGTGGGTTTGAATATAGTTCCAGGCACTCGTTTCCATCGGGGAACCGTTTGCGCCGCCCCAACTATTCACGAGAACATCCGCCGCGCGCGACGTGGCGCCCGTAGGATTCCCACCGCTGATAATAATTCCCGCCGCGTAGTAAACTGCTTTCGCGATGTCGTCCGCTTGTATAAAGCCGCCACCATTGCCCAAGTCATCTCGCGCAATCTTTATAGGCATGATCAACACATTTTCAGCGGCGCCACTGACGCCGAGACTGTTGTTACCTAGGGCACCGACAATTCCAGCCACAGCGGTCCCGTGATTGTCGTTTTGAGTTGTCGGATTTGGGTTGTTATCGGGATTTGTTCCAACTGTTCCCGAATTGCCAGCAAAATCCCATCCGACCAGGTCGTCGATGTAGCCGTTGCCATCGTCGTCACTCCCATTAACCCAGTGCACGTTGTCGGCGAGAAGATCGTTGGCATCGATGCGGCCATTTCCATTGAAATCGGTCACGTAGCCGGAACCAACGTTCGGAGCGCTATTCAGATCAGCAAACGTTAGGATTCCGTCGTTATCAACGTCGACTAAATGCAAGAATGTCGATACCGGAATTTCGGTTGGGTTGATCCAGATCGGCAAGTCGGGATGATCGAGCTGCACGCCGTTGTCAAGCACGCCGACCACAATCCTCGGCTCAAATGATCCTGTGGGAGGGTTGCCCCCCTGGGTAGTGTCCCAGGCGGCCGGCGCGTTTACATCGGCAGAACCATTGTTGAGCGCGCCCGTTTGCCCTGTGTTATTCAATGTCCATTGGTTGCTAAACAACGTGTCATTCGGCGTAAAGTCGGTGCGGTAATCCGTGTAAAAGTCCGGCGATGCCCATTCAACGCGCGGGTCGGCTGACAGCGCATTCGCCGTTTCGAGGGAACCAAGCCCGCCACCCGCTGCGACAGTGGCAATATACTGATTGTCAAAGAACCGATACCAGCCACTGAATCCGTTTGCGAAGAACTCGTTCGGATCAACGCCAGGTTTGAGTGCGACGCCAATCTCGTCCGTCAGATAGATTCCGCTCAGGGTGTCTTCAGCCACGAGTACCGGCGCGGTCCAACTCACGCCTGCTATGGATGCGATCGTATCAGCAACGCTTGAGTACAGGTCAGACGGAGCGGGATCTGACGCTGACTTCGACAACAGCAGGGTATCCGTATCCGACGTAAATAGCGAAGCCGAATCGATTCCGAGACCCGTTAACGCGCAGTCTTTTGAAGCTGTCACTGCGATCGTAGCCAGCGGAGACATGGGAGGCTAGACGTGAGACGAGTTCGTGCGAGACTTCCTTGTTTAGTCATTGTCCCAGCTGAGGGAGGTCTGGCATGGTTTTTGACGAAGTCTTTGAGCCGTTTATCAATGAGAGTCCCGTGAGCGTCATGTTTCGAGGCACGCTGGAGGCCGCCTTTTCTTCCGAGCGATTGGACGAACTCTTCGAGGATGTCGCCGAAAGACAGTACTGTGGCGAGTTGGCCTTTTCTACTTGTGCCGAATTGTTGAGCGTGGTCGTCACACGGATCCATCCCTCGGTCCATGCTGCGTATCGTAAAAAGCGTAAGGACATCAGCGTGTCCGTGAAATCGGTTTACAACAAGCTTAGCGGAATCGAGCCGGCGGTCTCCGAACGCCTGGTCCGCGAAACGGCTGCCAGCTTGAAGCCCACCATCGGCGAGATGGACGCTGCCTTGCCGGGGCCATTGGCTGGTTATGACGTGCGGATTGTCGATGGCAACCACTTGTCCGGCACCCAGCATCGACTGAAAGAACTCCGTACAATCGGCGATGCACCGCTACCGGGACATACGGTGGCGGTTCTGAATCCTCATGTCGAGTTAGTGGAAGATATTATCGCCTGCCGAGACGGTCACGCCAATCAGAAACCGTTATACGTCCAACTGCTGGATCAAGTGCAGCGTGGGCAATGTTGGATCGCAGATCGTGATTACAGCACGCTGGACTTTTTGGGTGGAATCGCCGAGCGCAAGGCGTATTTTGTGATCCGTCAACACGGCGCCCCTGAAAGGACAACCGGTGGGACGTCGCCGATGGTTGGGTCGCATCGACACCGGTGTCGTGTACGAACAAGGTTTATGTTTAACGATGGCGGATGGAGAGGAGCTCACCGTACGGCGCGTGACGTTGAAACTGGATGAACCCACCCGTGACGGAGACACGGAACTTCACCTGTTGACCAACCTGCCGAAGAAGGTGTCCGCTACCAAGGTTGCCGAGACCTATGCGTCGCGTTGGCAAATCGAAACGGCGTTCGCCAAGTTGACAACCGTGCTGAAGTGCGAACTGAATACGCTAGGCTATCCGGAGGCAGCGTTGTTTGGATTCTGCTTGGCTGTGGTGATGTACAACGCCATGAGCGTGGTGCTGGCCGCCCTGCGCACGACACATCCAGCAGTCGCTCCGACCGCAGGAGGGACTGGGACTGCCAAGAAGGAGATCACCTTCTCGTTCTATTACCTGGCGGACGAGATCAGCGGCGTTACGCGAGGCATGGCTATCGCAATTCCTGCCCAGCACTGGACAGACGCTTTTGCCAAACTGACGCCCAAGCAATTGGCCAACAAATTGCTCTGGCTAGCGAGACGTGCTGACGTAGAACCATTCCTTACCAACCCTTACGGTCCGCAACAACGAAGGAAACAACGAAAGATGACGACCCGCGGTGGAAATGTCTCGACGCACCGAATTCTCCAGAAACGAAAACTACCAGCCAGCAAAAATGTGCACCGATGACAGCTTCAAAAGACTGCCCGTTAACGCGGTTGCAGAACTAAGTACGCTCGCACTATCCGCGCCAGGAAGTAGCTTGACAATGATTTCATCATCTCGGCGCAGCAGCGGAACCTGTACTCCGTCTAACCAGTAATAATCACCCCCGTCGTGCGTCGGAGGCAAACCGGCACTCACGGAACTTGCCAGCGGCACAGTTACGGCCACGTTTGGCAATAGCTGAGCCGTTTCCAGTCGGGCCGGCAACGTCGATCCAGGCGTGCCAGAAAGAAGCGCACAGCTTTTCTAGTATTTCCAGATGCAGTTGCCGCGTGTTTTGCCCATTTGACTTGCGGATCGTGTTTCTCGTGAACGCGCAGAATTGCAGATCGTAGTAGCGAAAGCGGTGACATTTTCGGACTCCCTTCTTCGCAACGGACTAAATTGGAGCGGTGGCCGCCCCATCGAGACTATAAATAGCAGCAACGCGATTAATCCAAGTTGGGTTGAGATTGGCTCTGGGACCGGCGTTAGCAAGAATCCCCGGAGCGCCACCGTTTATGGTACCGTAGCCCACTATTTCGCCCGCGTTGTTAATTGTTAACGGGATGTCGAGTCGCCACCCAGTGCCCGGGAAAATCACGTCAGCGAGCTGACGTTTTCCGTACACGGGGTCCCAGATGGATGGATCACCCACTGTACCTCCAACTATTTGGTTCAGGTCGTTAAACGCGAATCCGCCGACCGGATCCAAAGTAAATCCCGTGTTCGCGTCCCAAATGTACGATCCGAATTGACTTTCAGCAATTAAGACTTGGCCCGCGTTATTGATCGCGACGGCGCGGGTCCCGCCGCCGTGCAACGTCGGTAGTTCGCGGATTCCGTTGACCGCGTCCCAAACGAAGGCGCATTCCTGGCCTGTCGCAAGGTCTCCATATCCAATCACTTGACCGTTGTTATTGATTCCGGTGGCGAATGTGAAGTTTCCGCCCAGGCCGCCGAGCTCTTGGATGCCGGTATTAGCATCCCAAATGAACGCATGCGGCACGTACAGCGGCGTTGGCGTGCCGTCGATGTTCACCGTTTCTAGTCGTTCCGACGTTCCGACTACTTGGCCACTGTCGTTGATCGCGACTGATTCGCTGTTGCCGACGGGTTCAAGCCCAATGTCTTGCAGTCCGGTCGTCGAATTCCAATAGAAGGCCCGTCCGTACGGTACCCCCGGACCTGGTAACGGTATGCCCGATCCAATGCCGTACCGGCCAACGATCTCGCCCGCGTTATTAATGTCCGCGAGACTTCCACCCACTGACTGGTCGCTCCACAACTCGTGTGGCACGCCGCTGTAGTCCCACACCACGGGCCGGGACGTACCGACGTTGCCGAAACGATCTTTTCTCGAGTCGCCCACCACCTGCCCCATGTCGTTCAAGCCAAACGCCAAGCTTTCCCCACCCGGCAATGGGTCTAACGGCACAATGTTGTACTCCACTGCGGCGGGTGCTGAACGCGGAGCGCAACACAATGAAACCACCAAGGTGCCAATCAAGAAGAGCCGATGCATCGGAACCCCGCCATGTATCAACGAAACGAGCCTAGCAAAAAAAAAAACACATTGCAAGTGCCCAATTTCTGTGCCAAACGAAATATTCTTGACTTTAGCCAGCACACCGGTGTGCGGCCTGGACCGCAAAGGATAGCCGCCTGTTCCCAGCATAATCACCAATTGACGTGCTGGCACGAACTTGGTTCGGAGCACGGTAATTTGTTATAATCGCGGCAAGCACTGCAATTAATTCACTGCACCTCAAATTAACTTTCTGCGACATGCCCGAGACAGCATCTTCGACAATGGCGGGTCCGCCGCGAATGCGGCACAATTTTCACCGCGTGGCGATTCTATTTGCCGGTGGTCCGGCACCGGCCGCCAATGCCGTGATTTCGACCGCGGCCACGGCCTTTCTGCGGAACGACATTGAAGTTGTTGGCGTGCTGCACGGTTACTCACACCTCGTCGAATACTCGCCGGAAAAGCCGCTGGTGGAAGGGCAAGACTATGTGATGGTCAGCCATCGCATGTTGGGCCGAACCCGCAATTCGCAGGGAATTCTGCTCGGCACCGCCCGGACCAATCCTGGCAAAGATGTGTCGCACCCCACACACTTGGACGACCCCGGACGTGTTAAGCCACTGAAGACAGTTTACGAGGCTTTGCGTTCTATCGGCGTCGATGCACTTATATCCATCGGCGGCGACGATACGCTTAAAACGGCTAACAAGTTCAAACTGTACCAGGAGAAATTGCCGCCAGGGCGCTACGGATTCCGGTGGTACACCTGCCGAAAACGATCGACAACGACTATCGCGGCATCGACTTCACATTCGGTTACTTCACGGCTGTCGATTTCCTCGGCAACGAAGTACGGAACCTGATCGCCGATGCCGAGGCCAACCGTGCCTACTTCTTAGTGGAGGCCATGGGCGCAGCGCCGGTTGGCTGGCGTATGGAACCGCGATCGTTGGCGAAGCCAGCTTGGTGATCAGCGTCGAGGATATCGAAGGTGCGTATGCGGCGACCGAGGAAGTGAAGAATCCGAAAACCGGGCAGGTTTCGCGCCGCAAAATCATGAACATTGAAAACGTCGTGAAACGCATCGTTCTCACCATGCTCAGTCGCGAACGAGAGGGGAAAGAGTACGGCGTGATTGTCATTGCCGAAGGTCTCGCGGAGATGCTACCAGAGAAGCATCTGGAAGGTGTGGGCCGCGATGAGCACGGGCACATCAATATTTCCGCCATTCAGCTATTTACGGTCTTCAAAAGTCTGGTCGTTAAGGAATACACGGCTCAAACCGGCAAGTCGCGAAAAATCACGGCTTTGCAGCTCGGTTACGAAGCGCGCTGTGCCAAGCCCCATGCGTTCGACGTAATGCTTGGGTGTCAGTTGGGGGTCGGTGCGTATCGGGCACTGGTCGAGAACGGGCACGATGGGGTCATGGTTTCTGTCTCGGGCCAATTGCAGCTACGTTACGTGCCGTTCGAGGAGCTAGTTGATCCCAGCACACTGGTGACGGTGGTTCGTCACATTGAAACTGACAGTGACTTCCACAAGTTGACCCGGTTCTTGGAAGTCTACGTTAACGAAGAAGAGTTGACGCGGCGGCAAATTGCGTCGCATCATCGGGCGAGTTAACGCCGGCGATTTTTGCCTGTGCAATTAGCCGTTCAGTGACCCTTTGGTACTGGGCACGCCGCTCATTCGTGGATCTATTTCGGTTGCCATGCGCAATGCACGCGCGGTCGCTTTGAAAATGACTTCGCTGATGTGATGGCTATTGCGACCATAGTGCACTAAAACGTGCAGGTTGCAGAGTGCGTTGGCGGCGAAGGCTCGCCAGAACTCTTCAACCAGTTCGGTGTCGAAGTCGCCAATCTTTGCCGAGGGAAAATCGGCACAGTACGCGAACGCGAACCGGCCGCCTAGATCTACAGCAACGGTCGCAAGCGTTTCATCCATCGGCAGCGTGAAATGGCCATACCGGCGGATGCCCGCCTTGTCGCCGAGCGCTTGCTTCAGCGCCTGGCCAAGGCAGATGCCGATGTCTTCCACCGAGTGGTGTTGATCGACCTCCAGATCGCCCTTTGCGCGAATGGTTAAATCCATCACGGCATGCTTGGCGAGGAGCGTAAGCATGTGATCCAGAAAACCGACTCCCGTCCCGACGTCCGCGCGGCCTGAACCGTCAACATCGAGCGACAACTGGATGTCGGTTTCGGCAGTTTTGCGGTCGATTGTAGCGCTGCGTGTCATATCGGATCATCCCAAGCGCATCGTGTGCTTGCTATCGACATCGTAGCACTGCGGGATACCAGTAGCGAGTGTGCGGAACCGCATCAACACACAAGGACACAGCTTAACGGCGGTGAGTTCTGCCCAGCCGAAATTTTCGCTATAACCGGAAAAGACACAGTGGGGTCGATGCGTGGCTAAGCCCAATCAAGGCCGGTTTCGCGACGGATTCGCTCGTCGAATTCGCCCAGCAGCCCGCCGATGACGTCCCAGCCGCCGGGGCGACGAACTTCGATGTCGCCCTGTCGATTGACTCGCACGATCGTTTGGCCGTTGACTCCCGCAGCCGAGAGATCGCCGTGATGGAGCTCATCGTCCGCGACGATTCGCTCGAGTGTGGCGCCGGTCATCTCAATAAAAGACATGATGCGAGATCCTGATGTTCCTACGACTTACGAGTCGACCATCGGCCGCCATTCTAGCACGGGTCCACAAAAATGTCAGTGGGATCGTTATCGGCTTCCGTGCCGCGGTAAGCCCTTATAGCTTCCAATCGGACGCGACCGCTCGGATTCGGTCCGCAAGTCGGATCAGCGTAGCGACGTCAAGTTGTTCGGTACGCGTATCAGCGGCAAATCCCATGTCGTCCATTAATGAGTCTATTTGTTCTTTGTTAAGATAGTTCTTCATCGCGGCCACGACGTTGGCGCAGGAATTTTCGGCGATGCAAAAAAAGTGCTTTGGTAATTTGGTGAAAGAATGATAAGTCGGAGATTTTTGACTGCTTCCCTTGATCGACGATGATATGCAGGATTGCTGACGAGACTTTCGGAGCCGGCCAGAAGACGGAGGGAGGCATGATCCGAACAATTTCCGCCATGCATTGGCTCTGAATCCAAACGCTGAGGGCGCTGTAGTCCTTCGTCGATGGCAAGGCCGTGATCCGCTCGGCCAGCTCCTTCTGAATGGTAACTGTCATGGAATAAGGTACATACCGCGCAAGCAACAAATTCGACATCAAGGGCGTCGCAATGTTGTACGGCAGGTTGGCCACGAGCTTCAGCCGGCGACCAGGTGCCTCGGCCAAATGCTCCCCGACCGCGTCCATCACTCGATCATCGATGTTGTTCTTGTTACGCAGAGCGTCGATGCGCAGCATGGTCACATTCGGCAGATCGATGAGCTGCTCGCTGGCGAGCTCGAACAAGTGCGGGTCGATTTCCACGGTCACGACCGCGGCTGCGCGCTCTGCTGAAAGCGCAGTGAGCGAACCCGTCCCGGTGCCGACTTCGAGCACAACGTCATCGCTTGTAAGGTCTGCGGTATCGACGATGAGCCGCACAAGGTTTAGGTCGATGAGAAAATTCTGCCCATGCCGTGTGGCGGGGCGAATTCCCATCTCGCGAAAGCGCTCAAGCAGAAATGTTTTTGTTTGACGGGGCATGAGCGTGAGTAGTTTGGTCGCGGCGGTTTGCGGACCGCATTCATGTCGGCCGGCACGGAGCAATGTTTTGCGAAAAGAATCGTAACGACTTTTAGTTGTTATTACCCGATGTCGTGAGCTGCCGCTGAACATACTTCGCCAACACATCGGTTTCGATATTGACGTGGTCGCCAACTTTACGGCAGCCGAGCGTCGTCAAAGTCAGCGTATGTGGAATGAGGGCGACACTGAATCGCTCGGTTTCTACATCAACCAGGGTTAGGCTTACCCCATCGACCGCGACGGAACCTTTACTGGCCATTTGTACCAATTGAGCGGCCGGTGCATGGAACCACATCGTGCACCAGTCTGCATCATCGTGTCGGGCATGTACGGTGCCTACGGCATCGATGTGGCCGGTGACGTAGTGACCGCCGATGGGGTCACCGGCGCGAAGCGATGGTTCCAGGTTCACCTTCGCTCCTTGCGTCAGCTCGCCGAGATTTGTGCGGGATAGCGTTTCCTCCCCCGCTTGAAAAGAAAGTCGGTCCCCCTTCATGTCCACAATCGTGAGGCAACAGCCGTTGATCGCGATGCTGTCGCCGACTTTGAATTCAATGGCGATGCGTGGTTCCCGGATTACAAGTCGCACGCCCGGCGGTTCGGCGATGATGTCGGCGACTTCTGCCAAGCTCTGAACAAGGCCAGTGAACATAGGCTTTTAGGTCAGGCTTCAGCCTGACTTACTCTAAGAGACTCTGTCAGACTAAAGCCAGACCTACCTAGAACAACGATTCTGGCCGCGTTCGGCGATGCCAAATGAGGTCCCACGCGTACCGAACCGGTGGTGTCACGACAAATAACACGCACAACAGCGGAATGGCGTAATTGCGGACAATGAGGATTGCCATGAGCGAGAAGACGATCGCTACGAGCTGAGCGAACGACCGCTGGCCGCGGACGAACTGCGTAAGTGGATGGGGGTATGGAATGCGCGACACCATCAGGATTGCGATGGCAATCGCAAAAAACGGTACGATGCGCTGCATCCACAAATCGTATTTGACAAAGTATTGGTGGGTGACGATGGCTGCTTCATTGCGGAGGAAATAGGAGAGCATCGCAAAGCTGCCGATCGTGGCGGCCGCCGCCGGCGTGGGCAAACCAGCGAACATCGTATGATCATCATCCGCATCCGTCTCGACGTTGAACCGCGCCAGTCGGAGCGCGGCACAGCAGGCGAACACGGCCGCGATGCTCCAAATCGCCTCGCTGTGGAGGCTTGTGAATTGGGGACACATTTTCACCAATAAGATCGCCGGCGCAAGACCAAAGGAGACGAGATCGCATAGACTATCAAGCTGTGCTCCGAAGTCGCTTACTCCGTGGGTAATGCGAGCTACTTGACCGTCGATTGCGTCGAACAACATCGCCAATAGGATGAGCGCTCCACACAGCATGAGGTTATGCGTCGGATCGTCGCTATCGAGGAGCTCGCGTGCCGATTGTGCCAATTCTTCCCGGGAGTGGATCCTTAGTTCTAGCTTCTTCGCCGGTTCGAAATCCGCCGTCACCGGTTTCTCGATGCGAGCCAGGACGACAATCGCAAAAAAGCCGCACACCAGGTTCCCCAGTGTGAACAGCGTCGGCAAGACGGCAATCGCGCGAATTGGTTTCATCGGTCATCCACACTTGCAAGGGAAGCGACCTTAAACTATACGGCGCCGCGAAAAACAGCAAATACCTGCGACCGATACAATTATGTCATTTCCATCGGGCCACGATATCTGCCCCGGCTCGAATTTTATCGCCAACTCGCACGGAAACGTCGACCCCGTCGGCAGGAAGTATCAGTTCCGTTCGTGAGCCGAGCTTGATCATACCAAACTTCTCGCCACGTGTGACCGTCTGACCGACCAGCAGCGTGCAGACGATTCGTCGGGCGAGCATTCCTGAGATTTGCCGTACGGCGAACCGGGTGTGCGGCTCCTCTGTGCGTTCCATGCCAATCCACATGAATTCGTTGCGTTCAGCGCTTTCCGGCCGCATCGCGTTTAAAAACTCGCCCGGCCGGTAGAGCGTTTCCAGCACGTGCCCGTCCGTCGGCGCTCGGTTGATATGCACATTGAAAATCGAAAGAAAGATGCCAATCCGGACGCTTGGCCGACCAATAAAGTTGTATTCGGGTAGGGGCGTAATATCGACCACGGTGCCATCCGCCGGAGCGACAATCATTTGCGATTCGTCGGGGATACGGCGTGGTGGATCGCGAAAAAAGGATACGAGCCACACAAGTACCACGAGCGGCACAATTCCTAACCAACACCAGTGACATGGCAGAAAAAAGAGACCGATCGTCAACACGACAAGCGGCCAGCCAAAGAGATGGAGGTCTTTCCAACCCCACGGTGCAATGGGCAGTTTTTCAAACATCGTGCAAAGCCGCAAGCAACGAGCGGCGTAAAAGAAGACGAACTAATGCAGCACCGGACAGATGTCGAACCACTGCCGGCCTTGGTCGGCCATCCATTGCGTCGATTCCTCCGGTCCCCAGAGGCCCGGTTCATAAATGTGGAGTCGGGGCTCGTCGCTGCGTTGCCACTCGTCGAGAATCGGATCGCAAATTGACCAGGCGGCTTCAACCTCATCGGCGCGCAAACAGGCTGGCGTCGCCCTCCAACGCATCGAGCAGCAACCGCTCGTACGCTTCAGGGATTATGCCGCGGAACTCGCGTTGGTAACTGAAGTCAAGCTCCGTCTGACGAAGTCGCATACCGGCATCCGGCACCTTGGTTTCAAATTGAAGCTGAATGCCCTCGGCCGGCTGCACCTGGATCACTAACCGATTCGATTCGCACGCGTTTTTCGGTCCATCGGGAAACAGCATAAACGGTGGCTCATGGAATTGAACGACAATCTGCGTCGTGCGGCACGACATCACTTTGCCGCTCCGCAGATAAAACGGCACTCCTTGCCACCGCCAGTTGTCGATCCAGAGCTTAACGGCAGCAAATGTGGCAGTATGGCTGCCTGGTTGCACGCCTTCAGCAGTCGCGTATCCTCGATATTGACCCCGGAGCGTAACGCGATGCACGCCGGCACCTTTGAGTGGCCGAATGGCTTGCAGCACCTTCACCTTTTCATTGCGAACGGCGTCAGCCTCGTACCGCACGGGCGACTTCCATAGCGGTGATCATCACGAGCTGCAACAGGTGGTTCTGGAACATATCGCGCACAATACCGGCTGAGTCGTAATAACCGGCACGTCGGCCAACGTCCACTTCTTCCGCGACCGTGATCTGCACGTGATCGATGAAGTTGCGGTTCCAGATCGGTTCGAAAATAGTGTTCGCGAACCGAAGCACCAAAAGATTCTGAACTGTTTCCTTGCCAAGGTAATGATCGATGCGGTAAACCTGCCGCTCGTTGAATACGGCGTGGACCGCGGCGTTCAGGTGCTTCGCCGAAGCGAGATCGGTGCCGAAGGGCTTTTCGATAATCACCCGCCGCCGGCCGCCGTTTTCGTCTGCCAGTCCTGCAAGACCAAGTTGTTCCACAGCCTGTTCGTAGAACCGCGGCGCGGTGGCGAGATAGTACACGCGCGTGCTACTATCGGATTTCTCGATGTCTCGTAGCAGTTTCGCCAATGCGACGAAGTCCTCGGTGTGACCAATGTCGCCGGGATGATAGTAGATATTTTGCGAGAATTTATTCCACAGACCAGCATCGAAATCCTTCCCGACGTGCTGAGAAACCGCCTTCGCCAAGTCGCCACGCCAAGCTTCATGCGTAAAGCTCGTGCGAGAGAAGCCCACGATCCGCGTGTCATTCGGCAAACGGTCTTTGCGAAAGAGGTGATAGAGCGCCGGCACTAGCTTACGATGTGTCAAGTCGCCCGACGCGCCGAGAATGATGATTGTGTGAGGCATGCAATAACGGGGGAAGGGGGAATGTGGAAGGTGGAACGTGCGACTGGGAGCGTCACGTTACATCATGCGAATGTGCATCAGCAGGTACTGACATTGAGTTTTTGGGCTCCTCCTTTGTCCCTCCCCATTCCGCCTTCCCCCTTATTCAAATCGTCATGGCCGTGAATCCGCCGTCCACATAGACCGCTTCGCCTGTAATAAAGCTGCCGGCCACGGGCGAAAGCAGCAACAGCGCCGCGCCGACCAATTCGGGCGCTTCGCCAAGTCGGCCCATGGGGGTGTGTCGAAGGATGGCTTCGACACGTTTTTTGTCCAGGATCTTACGATTCTGCTCCGCCGGAAAAAAGCCTGGGCACAAGCAATTCACTCTTACGCCATGGGGTGCAAGTTCGCGAGCGACGTTCTGCGTGAGGTTCAACACCGCCGCTTTGGAAGCAGAGTAAGCGAACACCCGCGACAATGGGCGATAGCTGGTGACGCTTCCAATGTTGAGGATTGCACCGCCGCCGGCGTCGACCATGCGTTTGCCGAAGATCTGGCATCCGAGATGCGTGGCGAGCAGGTTAGTCTTGAGAATTTTATCGAACTCGTCGTCCGTGATGTCGAAGTAGGGCGTCGGCGAATTGACCCCGCGCAATTCACCAATGCAGCGACGTGTCGGTATTGGCCGACGACGGCCTCAAGCAAAGCGACTACCGACTGGCGGCTCGAAGCATCGACTTCAAGAAACGTCGCTTTGCCACCCAAGTTTTGAATCTTATCGACGCGTTCTTTTCCCCGTTCGGCGTTACGTCCGGCAACAACGACCGTCGCGCCAGCTTGTGCCAAGCCGCTACAGAACTCGCCGCCCAGCACTCCGGTACCTCCAATTACGACGGCGGCACGATCATCGAACCCGAACATTTTTTGGAGGTAATCGGACATAGGTATGATGACGAATTCCCGAACGACCAATGGCGAATGTAAAAAGAGCGAATCAGCACTTATTTGTCGGAATTCGTCATTCTATCATTTCACTTTCCGTTCTTGGATCCAATCGGTATGGAAGGTTCCAGGCTTGTCGAGTCGCTCATAGGTGTGCGCACCGAAGTAATCGCGCTGGGCCTGCAGCAAGTTGGCAGGCAGCCGCTCACGTCGATAGCCGTCGTAGTAAGCAAGTGCGGTCGCGAATGCCGGGACCGGAATGCCAAGTTCTGCGGCGGTGGCAACGACGTGCCGCCAGGCATCCTGGGCGTCGGCCACCGCTATCGCAAAATACGGTGCCAGCAGCAGGTTTTCCAACTTGGGATCCGCATCGAACGCTTCCTTGATTCGATCGAGAAAGACCGCCCGAATGATGCACCCACCGCGCCAGAGAAGTGCGCACTCGCCGTAGTTTAAGGGCCAGTCGTGTTCGCCTGCTGCGGCCTGAAGCTGCACGAAGCCTTGGGAGTAACTGCAAATCTTTGATGCAAAGAGCGCATGGCGAATCTTATCGATGAATTCCTTACGATCACCTTTATATTCGGAAGATGGGCCCTTGAGCACCTTGCTGGCTCGAACGCGAGCGTCTTTCATCGCCGAAAGGCAACGCGCGTACACGGCTTCGGTCACCAGTGTGCTCGGTACACCATGATCCAGCGCGAGCTGGCTCATCCACTTGCCGGTGCCTTTCGCGCCGGCCCGGTCTTTAATTTTGTCCACCAGCCAGCCTTCGCCGCGGGAGTCCTTAACGCTGAAAATGTCGCGCGTGATTTCGATCAGGTAGCTGTCGAGCTCGCTGCGGTTCCATTCGGCAAAGACGTCGTACAGCTCGTCATTTGACAGGCCCAACGCTTCCTTCATCATGAAATACGCTTCGCAGATGAGCTGCATGTCGCCGTACTCAATGCCGTTATGTACCATTTTCACATAATGGCCGGCGCCGCGAGGCCCGACCCACTCACAACACGGAATGTCGTTCTTCGGGCCGACCTTGGCGGAGATCGCTTGGAAGATGGGTCTCACTGCGGGCCAAGCGTCACGACTGCCACCTGGCATCATGCTCGGGCCTTTGAGGGCGCCTTCTTCGCCGCCGGAGACGCCGGTACCGATGTAGAGCAGACCTTTTTCTTCGACACTCTTCGTGCGGCGCTCCGTATCGGCGTAGTACGTATTACCGCCATCAATGAGGATATCGCCCTTTTCGAGCAGCGGAATCAGCGAATCGATGAGGTCGTCGACAGCCGGGCCGGCTTTGACCATCATCATCACTTTGCGCGGCTTGGCGAGGTTGGCGACCAATTCTTCGACCGAGTGGCAGCCGACAAACTTCTTGCCTTTCGCACGGCCGGTGACGAATTCATCCACCTTGCTAGTGGTGCGATTGAATACGGCGACGCGATAGCCACGGCTTTCGATATTGAGAGCTAGGTTCTCGCCCATCACGGCGAGACCTACGAGGCCGATGTCACATTGTTGCGGCATAATAGTGTTGTTCCATTGCGTTTATCCAAGCGGCGAACCGCCGATTTATCGGCGGCTCAGGGTCTCAATCATCCACTTTCCACGGTGGCCGCTCGGGCAAGAAAGTGTCAAACTCATCTAGCAACTGCTGTTGATATTTTCCGGCAAAGGTGTCCTCAAAGAACCGCAGGATGCCCTCGTCGAGTAGCCGACGCCAACTCGCTTCTTCCTGTCCAGGGTTAATTGGAAAGAACAAGCAATCGTTGGCGGCCGCCGCTTTGTAATCGCCCGGTGCGTCGCCGATCATCAGCGTGTGGCCGGGCGGATATTGCTTGGCGTTGGCCAGCGATTCCTTTTTACTGCCGATCTCCTGGCCGCAAATCGCGAGCACATATCGAGCGATGTCGTGTTCTTCCCACTCCGCTTTGAGCGCGGCATTCGGTGTTTGTGAACAGACAATCATATCGGCGCGACCGGCTAAACGCTCTAAACACGGCCGGACCGAAGGAAACGGCGGCACGCAACGAACCATTTCCGCAATTGCGTCATTCACCGCGATTGACCATGCGAGAGCGAGCTTCAGATCCGGGTCGTCGGTTTCGGCGATGGCCTTTTCAAGTGCTGGGTTGCCGAGTTTTGTTTCGCGCTCGATCCAACCGATGAGACCTTTGGGGCGCGGAACTTGAACATTTCGGGCCTTCACCTCTGGACGTCGACGAAGCCAATCGAGCTGCTCTACCAGGGCCGGAAAGCGGTTTACGCCGCGGCTCTTCGAATACAGGTTCACAAATTCAGCCGCCTCACGCGCATACTTGCTAACCCCTTGAAGGCCGTAGTGATTGATAAAATTCGGGACGAAACACTCCTTGTGCTTCAATTCCATTGAATCGAAGACGCAGCCGTCGGAATCGATGCCAACCAGAAAACCGTGTTGCGGCGTGATCGTGATCATGCGGGCTCAACCAATGGGATTCACGCGGACGGCGGCTAAAGAGCCGCATTTTACCGGGAGGAGAGGCGGGGGTCGAGATCGTGCACGCGGGCTAGAACTTTAGCGTGGGGCCCGGTGGTCGATACCCCGGCAACAGCGTGATGCGCTTATCGATTTGTTCCACGGCTTTTGTGAAGCGCGGATCGTCTTTGTCGCCGTATTGCGACGAGAATTCCTGTGCCGACAAATGATCTGGCAGCCCATTGACCGCAGGCATATAGGAGGACGCGGAAAACGCCAGTGCCAACAGTCCAAGCGGGATCCGTTTATCGAGCACTCCACGGGCAAATCGAGCCCCGGCGCGTCCAGCGGCTACGTCGACAAAGCTGAAACCGCTCGAGCGCTCTGCGTCGCTCAGTTCTTTCGCAACTACCGCCGTCTCGGCGGCGTCATTGCTCGTCGTCGAAGCTAGGAGCGTTGCCAACAAGAATTGTCGCGCTAGGTCGCGACGTTTTCGAATGGTCGGTTCGCCGAGCATCACTAACCGAAGACGCCGCTCGCTCGGAGTTTCAATCGCGGCCATGAGCTTTCCTGTTGCCGGGAGCTGCGCCAATACCTTGTCGTCGTTGAGGCCAACAGCGATGGCGAGCAAGAAGGCACGTAGCTTTACATCTTCGGGTAGCATTTGGGCGGAACGGGCCGCCTTACGTACTAAGTAGTTTGTGAGCGCGTCGCCCTCACGCCGCGTAACTTGTCCAGCGAGCGCAGTCTCTGCCGCAGGCAGCGAGCGATTGTCCAGTGCGGCGCGTGAAATTTCCTTCAAGACTTGCCGCGTTGCAGTCACGATTGGCGTGCCAGAATCTGACCTTACGAGTTGAGCATAATGGTATGCGGCGGGATCATCGGGCAGCGCGCGTGCCAGTTCTGAATAGATTTGCCCAAGCCGTTTCCTGGTCTCGGGCAACAGCTCGCCTATCTTTGTTACCTTCCGTCGCCGCATTTCCTCAGTGATCATTGCGATGGCAAGCGTGTTCACAGGATCGAATTGGATTTCGTGATTGACTCGCCCCGATGGATAGGCGCCGAGCACGGGCCGCATAATGCTATCCTGCTCGGGGCTGTGCGCAGCACCCAACAGATGGCCCAACTCGTGCACAAGGAATTCAAGCTTTTCCGGCTCGCCGATTTCGGGTGAACCCTCTCTCGCCAAAATATGCGAGTGGAGCGGCCCGCGTGTACCAGCCATGTGCGTGCGGCCGTGGACCATGCGCCACTGACTGGTGAACCCGATGGCCAGCGTGGCGGGTGCAGGTTTCGCCTCGCGTTCAAACTCTGCGAGTGAATCAAAAAAATCGTTGATGCGGTTGTCGGAGTTCCAAGTTCCAAACGCGACAACTTGAAACCGTACGTGGAAATACTTCTCAAATACAGCGGACGCGGCCTCCACTCGTCGCCGCAGGCGGCGCTGCCAAATAAAGTCCCGGGCCGGTTCTTCTTCGTCAACGAAAATCTTTACTGCGATGTTCGCCATCGGCGCCTGGCTGGCCGAACCAGGCAGCGGACGGCCATTGGTGAGCGTCTCATCCCCACCTAGGCCAATCTTATTGAGCGTGATACGGCCATCATTGCTGCGGGCGAAATAGTAAGCACAATTTGCATCGAGCAGTAAGCTGCTCTGGCCGCCCCGTGAAGTAAAAGACACGTTGGCTTTGCCGTCCAAGTACAGCGGCATGGTTTCGCCTGGAGCCAGCGTAAGCGCTTGCGCTCGTCCGCTTACCGGTGAAAACCGAATGGGCAGGGCCCGACCCGTACGGTTGGCAAGTACGATGACATCAGCGGTCGCGGTTTGAGCGACCCAGATTCCCAGAAGAAAGACCAGCAATCGGAGAGCAAGCGTCCGAAGACCTGGAATCCATGTTGCTTCCGTAACGTGCATCGTTCAATTCTACGGCGAAACCCTCAGGCGACCGACATTTTGGCGGCAAGCTGGGTGGTTTTCGCGCGAAAATGAACTCCCCGCGCAAGTATTTCATTCCCGTGCGCAAAAACTGCAGTTTTCAGCGTTTATCAATTGACAATTGCCGGTGCCTGGATAGCCTATGGGAGATCTGGAGTGTGTCAGACGCTGCATTCTACTCCGAGGAGCTTCGCTCATGAAATCGATGACGACGGTTGTGCTCGCGCTGAGTTTCGCATTTATTAATGGGCGTGCAAATGCCGGAACATTGTACGCTTCGACGGCCGCCGGCGCGGCCGGGGAATTGTACATTCTCGATCAAACAGATGGCTCAGTCATCCAGGATGTTGGTCCGCTCAACGATGCCAATAATGTCAATTACCCGATAACGGGGCTGGCATTTAGCCCAACGACCGGCGCGCTTTATGGTTCAACTGGAAATAATCCGAACACCACTGCCGCAAGACTTGTCAGAATCGATCCGGCCACCGCATTGGTCACGTTGATTGGTTCCTTTAACGCCGGGCCGGTGAATAGTTCTGGAACGCCCGCTACTATGGCCGACATTGGGTTTGATTCAGCCGGCAACCTTTATGGCGTCGGCTCGATCGGAGGTCCACAACTTTACTCAATTAACACGAGTACTGGGCAGGCCACCGTCATAGGCAGCACCGGGCTGACTTCGACGACTGGTGGCGGACTGGCAATTAGCCCCGCCGGCGTCTTCTACGGCACCCCGACGGCCAGTCGGTATGGCACATACGATTCCACCACCGGCACCTACACCAACATAGCAAATCCTACGAAACCGGCTGGCGGTGGTTATGGTGCGCTGGATTTCGATGGTGGTGTTTTGTACGGGCTGAACGTCGGATCGGGATCGCCGCCACCGTCGCATATCGTGACGTTCGATCCGGCGACGGGGGTGGTCACGGATATTGCCGCTTCATTGAACTCTCTCGATGCGATCGCGTTTCGCCCCGTGCCCGAGCCGACAACCTTAGCGATCGGCGTCATTGGATTTTTGGCATTCCTCGGCTACTGCCGACGGTCGCGGTAGTTTTGCCGTTAGCCTTTATTTTGTAGGACGCGCGAGCAGTTGCCCCAGCTCCTGCATAGCGTACAGGTCGCGTTCACGCCCCGTATGGGCAAACACCGCCTGCAGATTATTGAGCATCCGGCCGAGCCATTGTCGATGCGTCGCCGCAACAAGCCACTGCGATGAATCCGTCGCCACCAAGCCCGTTGTTTCCGCGATGCGGCGGCGAACATCATTGCCGTCGAGCAACTCGCCGCCGTAAAACGGATCGACATACATCCAACCGGCACTTTGAAATGAATTGATGTTTGGCTCGACGCTACGAACGGCCGCCAGAAAGTGCCCCGGAGAATTGATGCCGCGAACGGTGAGACCGATTCGCTCTGCCACGCATTTGTAGACGAGCACCAAAGTGATCGGCAGCCCCCTGTGTGTGCGCAGCACCTCCGGCAAGTAGCTGTTCGCCGGATTATAGTAATCCTCTACGTTGCCAAAGAAACCGACGACGTCGAACAACACATCGTGCAAGTGGGCGAGCTTGGCTTCGCTACTTGGCGAATGCACTCGCCGTCGCACGGTCTCGGCCAATTCCACGATCGTCGCTTCGCCGTGGGATACATCAGCGTCTGGCTTTTCGTGCCTTGCAATAGCGAAGGCGGAGCGGAACAAACTCGCGGTCGAATCCACCCATGGCATCTCGATGGCGAAGGCATCGAACGCGGCGGCGCGGCAGTAGGCGGGCATTGAGGATGACGGCAGCGATTTTAGCGGCGGCTGACAACAAAGATCCGTGTCAACATGAATTTTATCGCGCTATAGATAATTAACAGTATCGCAATAGCAATAAGCAGCATAGCCGCGACCTCTGGTACTTGTCGCGGCACGCGAGATGGCAGCTGAAATGCCAGTACGCCGGCAACGGCTGTCATCACGATGAGCAACGATCTCATGCCAAAATGCACTCTCAGATGGCCAGCGAACCGGCGCACCGCAAAGACGGTACCGACGGTTAGCACAATTAAGAATGCGACGTCCGCAAGCATGGCTCGCCAAACGAAATATGAAATGGGCGCTTCGTCGAATGGCCACCGACTAGTTATGCCGATTTCGTTGCCGACGGTTCCAGCAATACTCGCCGGTGTAGGAGCGGAGATTCCCGAAGCGGTTGAGTAGATCGAGCTACGTCCCATAAAGCGCCAAGGCCATCCATGTGTCCAGTTGATATTCGGTGGTTCTTCGTTAAAGTCTTTGAGCCATGGCAAACCAATGTGATAGCCGTCCAGGTTCAGGAAAATTAATGGCCCTGAAATGATTAACCCAGCAAAACAACTGACCACTAACGTCTTAACGGCAATATTGGGTAGTTCGTCCATAAGTGACAGGCAAATGAATAAAGTGTTAAACCACGCGAACCGCCTCCCAATGCGTAGCCTCGCCTCGGGCGACGTACAAGACTACTCTGCCGCCGTGAAAGTTCGGTCGCAGGCGTTTGCCGATGTCGACTGTTCCGGCCACTACAGGTTCACCGCCGCTGGCAGTGAGAACCGTGTCGACGCCGCGGCTCAGAATCTCGTCTACGGATAGGCACCCGGTTACGTCGTACCAATCCTCAGTTCCCGAGCCAAAATGAACAACGCGGCCATCGTTGCGCATCGCCATCAGCCCAACAGCAGCTAGCGCGCCAATGACGCCATCTTCAGTGCCACTGAGACCTTCCAGGTGAATCTCATGTGCCGCTGCGATGTTCCGGGCCTCGGCCTGAGTGACCAGCTCTCGCTTACAACGGAGCCCCCATTCAACGACCGCTGGCGGAACCGCTTTAGCCACACAGAAACCCGGGTCACTGCCCGCCGGGCACCACGGCACTATGATCTGTCGCAATCTCTCAATCAATTGGCTAGCCGTGGCCAACGGGTCAAGCGGCTCTAGTGCTATCGATGCGCAGCCGTTTTTCTTCGTACACGGCACGCGGCGGTCTTCGAAGTAGTTGGTGCCGGAGGATCATTCGCCCGCTGAACTGGTCCGCCAATTCGCGAACCAGGTACCGGGCCAACTGATTCGTGCCGGGGTCGTCGAGCGTATCGGTATCATCAAGGCCGACGTAGATCATCATCGACTCGCAAGCGGAACCAGATGGCGGCACTGACAAGCCCGGCCGCAGCGCCGCACAACAGAAAGGACAACAGTGCCAGCGACCAGAACGTCATGAATTGACGACTATCGGCGAGGTCCCAACCCAAGAGCGACGTTGTCGCGCGCAAACCAAATGCAAAGAAATTGGCGGCCGCTCCGGCTACGGCAAACCGCAAGTACAATCGCCACCCCTCGGCCCCGCCGGACGATGCGATGTCGAGCATCGGTCCAAGTGCCAAAATGCTCAGCGTGGCTGCCGGGGGAAACCGGCCAAAACTTCCCCATAGCATAGCGGTCGCGGTCATGGCGGCTGCAATGGAGATCATAGTCCCCGCCGACCTCCGCGGCACAAACGCTAAACCCATCGCTATCGGTAGCACGCCACGCAGAATCGAGTTCCCTGGAGCACGAATTGGGAGGTGCCCCCATCCTACCGCGAGAGCTGCCAGTGCACCGCATACGAGGAGGCATGCAACTTCTGCCGCAGAGACCCGCGCAACTCGCGACAGCACGGGCAGTCGACTAGCGGTTCGCAGATTCGGCTTTGCAGCAAATGCTTCGATCATGTTCATTTAAACTACCGTGAGCGCACGGCGAATGCCAGCACAAGGGTGAAAAGCACCTGTACGATCGTTAACGGTTCTGGGATGAACATCACCGTCAAAGTCGGTCGCCAATTCAAGTCCAGTGAATTGGCGACATTCGTGGAGTTTTGGGTGGCCGACCGCGAGTAAAATACCTTCACCGAGTTGTTCGAGCCTTCATTTGCATTCACAACTGCCCATCCGAAATTGGTCGCGGGCGAATCGAGCCAGCTCTGTACGTCGTTGATTAGCTGGGACGTTGAGTTCCAAATAAACGGCGTATCGATCGGGCCGCTCACGGCCATCGAACTGCTCGCTAGCGCGTTAAAATCTTCGGTGCCCCCGAGATTCGACCAAGGGATTGAGCCCATTTTGGCATCGGCCCAGGTGGCGTCGCCCGGGGCTGCCGTAAAGCCCATGCCGCTTCCACTGATACTCAAGTTGGAACTACCTGCGGTACCCTCGCCCCAATCTTTTGAGAGTTTGTGTAATCCAACCGTAACGCTACTGCTGTTCGGCGCATTGCCGAGATACATCCGCAATTGAACGCCGGTGATGGTTGATCCCGCGGGGATGCTTGAGGCGATATCGAAATCTATAAGACCGCGCCGATTGATTCCGGCGCCCGTAGTTCCTGTGAAAATGCCGGCTGCCCCGCCCCCGCTCAAATTGTTCGACGCACTCTGATAGATCGTCGTATCTTTGCTGGCGGTGATAACAGCGATTGAAGCCGCTTGGCATGCCGTTGGCGCAAGAAACAGGAAGAACAGGATCGTCAGTAGTCGAAAGTTTGAGACGCTCATGTGCTGTAAACTCAAAAGAAGTGATGAAGTTTGTGAATTTTCTTGTTGCAAGAAATCTCTTCTTTTTTCATTACGGTGGCCCGGGCCATTTTGAATTCGGCGGATACCAGCGCAGGTCGGGGCGTTTCGGATCACTGCCGCCGCAATCAATTTCCTCTCCTAAGTACGATTCCACTCGGCCATCAAGGAAAGCAATGTTCACAGTTTTGCCCACATGCCGAGCAACCGGGCTGTAATCATTTGCACTGGGATAGGCTGAACAATACGGACCGAGGCTGTCAGTCATGAACACCATCGTCTGCAGTGGCCCCACGCGATCGATACGGTCGGGCTGGCCCATGTACGGCGTCGAAAGCGCCATATTCATGGCGTACGCGAAAAATGTTGGCTGGGTCGGATAGTCGAGGTATGTAGCTTCAGGACAAACCCACACACTCGCCTCACCCGCCTTTGGTCGCGAGCTTGCCCGCACAAGTTCGATATACGGCGAGTTTTCCATAAACAATGGCAGTGCGTTGAACCAATCGTCCATCGCATCCAACCGCGATGTCGGCTGAATGCCTTGGCCGCGGTAAGGGAGTCGGCCATGGTGGGCGTCGGCGTACATTTGTGCCGCGAGCACCATTGTTTGAGATTCGATTGGCATACAGTCCGTCGCGAGATCGCTCTCGCTTGCATAACCGCTGGCATCAGCAAGGCAACGAGCATCGTGATGATGCTGGCAGTCACCAGAATCTCGAGTAGAGTAAAGCCTGGTCTGTGGATTCGTCGGGTTGCGGCCATGGGACAAGCGGGGCGTTATGCTCGGTTGGATATAGCGCTGTAGTTTAGCCAAATGAAGCAAACCGTCAATCCAGCGACGAAGCCCAACTGGGGCCAGGAGTGGAAAATTGGCCTCCGCGTATGGATTGAGCGCGAAGGCCAGGCGGTCCTGGGGGCTGGTCGGGCGGAATTGTTGGCCGCGATTGAGTCGGAGCGCAGCATTACAAAAGCCGCCAAGATGGTGGGAATGTCGTACCGCCGGGCCTGGACCATGATCCAAGAGGTCAACAAGGCGGCCGGCGAGCCACTCGTAGAGGCCGCCGTAGGCGGCAAGCAGGGGGGCGGTGCCCGGCTCACGCCGAAAGGAAGAGCCGCGGTTGAAGTCTACGACGCGGTTCGACAATCACTGACTGAAAGTGCTGCCAGCGCATTAGGGCGTTCGTTGCAGATCGATCCTAAGAGTGCATTCTGCATCCACCTTGCGGCAGCCATCAGCTTGCAAGAAGCAATCGGACAGGTTCTGGCTGAGTTCGCACTTCGAGAGCCAACCGTTCGTGTTCGCGCCATCTTCGGCGCTTCGAATGAGCTCGCTGACCAACTACTCGCCGGCTCGCCGGGCGATATTCTTATTTCGGCTGATCCTGCGGAATTCGATCGGCTGGAAGCGGCGCATCTATTAGTACCGAAATCGCAACGGACGATCGCTCGCAATGGCCTTGCGGTTATCGGCCGTGCCCACGCCGCATCGATGAAGAATCCCGCCGACCTTCTCGCTCCGCGTTTCAAACGGATTGTCTTAGCGGAACCGGCTTGTCCTCTTGGGCAATATTCCAAGGATTATTTGGCAAAAATCCGCATCTATGAGAAGCTGCTTCCGAAAGTGCTCCAAGTTGACAATTCACGTGCGGTCTTGGCAGCTGTGGCTTCAGGAGCAGCGCAGGCAGGCGTTGCCTTCGCAAGCGACTCCGTCGGCATGGGAAATTGGAAACTTTTGGCGCGGGTGCCGGCGTCCCAGGCGGCGACGGCGTACGCTGCTGCCATGATTCGGCGCGGAAAGTTGCGGCACGATGTGCAGCGTCTACGCGACTTTCTATCCTCACCCGTTGCCAAGCGTTGCTATCGTCGATGCGGACTTGCACCACTCGACGCAACATTGAGGCCCAAGCCTTGAGCGGCAACTCATGACCGCTCTTTCATTTGCTCGGCGATCCAGGCCTCCAGGTCTTCCCAATTCACGGCCGGCAGTTTGCACAGATCCGGCCGCAATTTGACGGCGTCGCGGACATAGATGTGCTGGATTTCATTTTGCGACTTATCCGTGTTCCAATGCACCAGCAGACGGATGCAGCGGGGTAGCGAACCAGGAATCGCCATCTCGTGGCCACAGAGCAATGGAACTTCTAGCCACCCGAGTTGCCGAGCGGCGAGGGCGGGAAACTCTGCATCTAGGTCCGGCGTCGTCGTGAAAATCGCGCTCGCGACATCCCTGGGGTCGATGCCGTTGCGGCGAATCATTAACGCCACCAACTGACGGGTTGCCGTCAAAATCTCTTCTCGCGTGTTTTGAGCAACGGTCGTTGCCCCACGTACGCCGCGACAAGCCATGGCGTTGCGACCTCGAAATCAGACTAGTGAAGATGATTTCTTATAGTTCGACTGTTTTAGATTTGTCGTTTGCTTATGTTCAACGGAGCCAAGCGTTTATGCTGCTTCCAGTGATACAGGCGAGCAAGCTCGTTGCGGGTGAGTCGTTGCTCTCGTTCGTGTCGGATGCGGGAGGGTATACCGCATCCGCAGCGCCGCGCGAGGATCGAACTGATGCCTTCGCGAATTTGTTGGACCGTGATTGCCGGCGTCCATTTTTTTCCCCTGCCGTGCTTCGCACACCAGAAACCACGTGGCGATGAGCGACAGGATTTGGTGATGATGCCAGCCCTTCCAGTTGCGGACTTCGTAAGCTGCCAAGCCGGCCTCGCTCTTGGCTCTCTGGATGCATTCCTCAACGCGGTGCTCGGCTTTGGCGACGCGCGCAAATTCGGCTTTCTCGGTGTCGGCGCTCGCATTCGACAAGTAGTAATCGGTTTGGACAACGCGTCGGTTGTCGCGATCCCGGAAGCGGATCACAACCAACGTTTCTTCGTGGCCTTCTTGCCGCTTGTCCGTGCGCGCGACCACGCGTCGCTTAGCCACTTCGACAAGGAGCGGTCCCTTCGAGCCGTCGCGCACGTCGATTCGAGTCCAGTCACACTTCTTGAGCGCCGCGGCCCACTGGTCCACTCGCGTCCAAGGCCGTTTGGGATAGCGGCCGCGCCCCGAATAGGCGGGCGGGTCCACTTCCAAGTCGCGGATCTGCGTGTTCGACGCCACGGCCAACAAGTACTGCTCGCCGAGCGCGTTCAAACGCTGGCGAAACCAGTACGGACGGCCCATTTCGTCGTCCCCGGCGACCCACGCATGCGGCAGCCGGTCGCCATCCTGCGCGAGCATTTCCAAGCACAGTTGATGCCGCGTGCGATAGCGGATTTCCTTCGGCACGCCTGCCTTCTCGCGTCGAGCCTTGTCCTGCGTCCACTCCTTGGGAAGGAACAGCCGCGTGTCGACCAGCGCGTGCTCCTTGCTCGATGCGTATCCCAGGTAAACCGCCACCTGGCAGTTGTCGACCTTGCCCAACCGACCGCACCATTGCCGAGCAACGCCGACCGATTCTTTTCCGGACTTTGGAAAACCCGAGGGGTCCAAGACAATCACTCCGTCTTCCTCGCCCAACTGCTCGCCCACCTGACGCACCAACTCATCTCGCAGCGGCTCGTGATCCCAATCCGACACGCCGACAAACCACTGCAGAGGCATGCGATCCTGGCCAAAGCGATAGGCGATCGACTCCACGTTCTTGTGCTCCAGGTCCGACAGCAGGCCTTGCACAAACGTATGGGCATGCTCTTGTTGTTCTCTGCGAACCAGAGGTTCCACAAACGGTTCCATAAATCGCTCCAACCGAGACAGTACCCGATCCAGCACCTGAGGCGCTACCGTACATTCCTCCAACAATTCCTGCTTGCGTGCTTCGTATTTCGCTTCCATGCGAGTGCTCCTTCCGTGAAACATGGCTTTGTCCAAAACCACGGAAGTCGCTAATAGGAAAAAACTTGTAACAAGTCAATGCAAATCAAACAGTCGAAATAGTAACGCCGCTTTGCGCGTGAGTCACGCATAATGAAAAAACGGTTCCTACCAGCGACCAAGGCGGCAGGAACCGTTTTCCAAAGTCAACAACTAAGATGCTGAATCAGAGGAACCGTTTGCGGCCAACAGCCAACATTCCGCATGATGCAGCGAGCATCAACACGATCGTTGTTGGCTCCGGTATCAACGACGGATTCGGCGATTCCGCAAACGCAGCCGTGATGGTCACCATTCCGGCGTAACCCGAACCGGGTACTCCGGTGAAGGTCAGCATACTATTCATGTCGGTGATTTGCGCCATATAGATTTTGGCCATTTTTTCGTTGGGGGATGCTTGGGCCGGATCATTGGGATCCTGATACTTAATGCTGCAATTCATCTGCATGTCGCACATGACACCCGTTAGCAGCAAAACGTGGTAGAAGTTGTCCCCTTGAACAAAGAATTCCACATCTTCCTTGTCGTGTATTTCGCCGGCGAGGTCGGCAATGGTCGGTTTCCGGTTATGGTCCGGTGAGCCGACCCACCAAGAATCGAACACGGTCGTGTTAGGCGCGTAATCGTTGATCCAGTCTTTCTTGGTTTGCAAAAAGTCCGATTCAGCGCCGCCTGGCCGATTGTAATATCCCTGTCGCACGGGATTCGTACCGACTTGCCAACCATCGAAACCAAACTTTTGTGCGTCCATCATATCCGTGTTGGTATTCGCATCGTAATTTGGCGTCAGTTTATTGTCGTAGATTGCGGGAAACTGCTTTTCCAGGTAGGTGAACGAGTTGATCGTAGAGACGGCGCCGCAAGCGCCATGGCCGCCGCACGCAAAATTATTCTGGACGCCGAGCTTGCTAACATCGATCGATTCGTTAATCGCCCCCGCGTATGCGACATAGACAAACTGTCCGCAAGCGGCCCACGAGGCCAATACCACAGCCCATGACCTTACTCTCGATCCCCACAATTCAGTTTTCATTAGGCACCTCCGCAGCAACAAAAAAGAAGAAAATTCACGGAGACAAACAAAGTCGGACGATAATACACCCCCCCTCCCGACCACTTTCCCGCCAGAATGAGGAGGATACCGCGTCCGGTTAGCTATTACAATCATTTCTCCGGAAATCAGTAAAATTGTCTTCCCTGAATATCCAAAACCCCCATTTTCCCTGTGCTCCGAGCGGTTGTTACCACCACGTCTGTAATAGCAAGCAAGTAGGGCAGGTGTGGAGGGTCGTTTGACGAGATTTTAGCCTGGGGAATTCTCCAGATCCTGCAACTGGGGGTGGCGCAGGCACCAACGCCAATGCGTTGGTAGGTTTGCCCCGGCCGTTCTTTGAAGGAAATGTCCTCATACCCGCAAACAACAAACAGTGTGCATTGGGACATCAAAGTCGGACCAATAATCGCCAAATCGCAAAAGAACTGAATGTGCCAAACGTTTCAGCTTTGGCTGTTAAGCGATGCTGTGATGTACTTTCTTACTTTTTGTCTCAGTTTTTTTCTCGTGACACGAGATAGATTCTGGTATGGCACAGCTTGGCAAACTCGAACGTGCACCGCTGTTGTCGGTGATAGTTCCGGTCTTCAATGAAGTCCGAACGATCGACCGCATTGTTGCGGCAGTTCGCGCTGTTGACATCGACCTGGAAATCATCGTGGTCAACGATGGCTCGACAGATGGAACCAGCGGCCGACTCGTAGAGCTTGCCCGTTCGACGACGGGAATGAGGGTTCTGCACCACGATCGAAATCATGGTAAAGGAGCTGCGCTTCGAACCGGCTTTGCGGCCGCTAGAGGCCAGTTTGTGGTTGTGCAGGACGCTGATCTGGAGTACGACCCGAACGACTTCCATCAACTTCTTCAGCCGCTGTTGGAAAATCGGGCCGACGTTGTCTACGGTTCAAGATTCAGCAACAGCGACTCGTCGAGCGAACCACGTACCTGGCACACGTTCGGCAATCGGTGTTTGACATGGTTTTCAAACGTCTGCACTGGCCTCGTGCTGACCGATATGGAAACGTGTTACAAGATGTTCCGTCGCGACATCGTTCAGTCAGTATCGATTCAGGAGAATCGTTTTGGATTCGAGCCCGAGATAACTTCAAGGCTTGTCCACCTTCGACACAACGGGCGACAGACCAGGATTTGCGAAGTTCCAATTTCTTACCGAGGCCGTTCCACCAAAGAAGGCAAGAAAATCGGGTGGCAGGACGGTTTTCGCGCGATTTGGTGCATCCTTAAGTACAACTGGTGGTAACTGCCACTGCGTTGGAGGGGCAGGGGATTTACCGGCGGTACTGGCAAAAGCCAGACAGCGTCTTCAAATTGGAGGGCGAACGGTCCGAATGACGATGAATGGCCATCGCACCGCCTTGCAATTCAATGCTGGGCAGTAGCGCCCCAATTGGTAAGTTGCTCCGTTCGGGAGGATTGGGAGAAATTACGTCCTTCGGAGACTTCAAAAACATTGGGACGAGGCGTTGACACCCCGCTCCGGGCACGTATCATTATGGTCGGTCTCAGCCGAGAAATGACCCTGTTCGAGGGTAATTTCACGGGTGGGATTTTTTATTCTGGGCCTTGTCCGCAAGCCGGGACAGCCTAGAATAATGGTCTTGCTCTTTGACAATTTGGTAAGTGACCTCCAATTTTTTTGTCAGCCAAAGACTGTACTGGCGGAGGTTTGGCGGACGGCAGCGTCAAGACGACGGCCAACTTCGGTTGGTCGGCCGCCGAGGACTGCGCCTTCAAATGATTAGCCATTCAAACTTTTTTCAAACGGCTCATAAGCGGAGGCGAGCCAGGCGGTTAATCCGCTTGGCTTGTCGAGTTCATGGATACACCAATTGAAGGGTTTGATCCTGGCTCAGAATGAACGTTGGCGGCGTGGATTAGGCATGCAAGTCGAGCGGTAGGGAATCACTCACTCGGAGGCGTTGGGCATATTAGTCGTTGGTCTTAATTTACCAATGACTAACGACTGATGACTAACAACTTCAAGTGAGTGGTTCCTGAGAGCGGCGAAAGGGAGAGTAACGCGTAGTTACGTGCCCCGGGGTCCGGAATAGCCAGCGGGAAACTGCTGGGTAATGCCGGATAATATCCCCGGACTCAAAGGTGTGATTCCGCCTTGGGAGCGGACTGCGTTGTACTAGCTTGTTGGTGGGGTAATGGCCTACCAAGGCAATGATGCATACCGGGCGTGAGAGCGTGGCCCGGCTCACTGGGACTGAGACACTGCCCAGACACCTACGGGTGGCTGCAGTCGAGAATCTTCGGCAATGGGCGAAAGCCTGACCGAGCGACGCCGCGTGCGGGATGAAGGCCTTCGGGTTGTAAACCGCTGTCAGTAGGGAGGAAATCGCTGGGGGTTCTCCCCCAGTGTTGACCTATCTTCAGAAGAAGGACGGGCTAAGTTCGTGCCAGCAGCCGCGGTAATACGAACCGTCCAAACGTTATTCGGAATTATTGGGCTTAAAGGGTACGTAGGCGGCGCTGTAAGTCGGGTGTGAAATCCCTCGGCTCAACCGAGGAACTGCGCCCGATACTGCAGTGCTTGAGGGAGACAGAGGTAAGCGGAACTGATGGTGGAGCGGTGAAATGCGTTGATATCATCAGGAACACCAGTGGCGAAAGCGGCTTACTGGGTCTCTTCTGACGCTGAGGTACGAAAGCTAGGGTAGCGAACGGGATTAGATACCCCGGTAGTCCTAGCTGTAAACGATGAGCACTTGATCGAGGACCCCCCCATAGGTTCTCGGTCGTAGCGAAAGTGTTAAGTGCTCCGCCTGGGGAGTATGGTCGCAAGGCTGAAACTCAAAGGAATTGACGGGGGCTCACACAAGCGGTGGAGGATGTGGCTTAATTCGAGGCTACGCGAAGAACCTTATCCTAGTCTTGACATGCACGGATCAACCCGGTGAAAGCCGGGCCACGCCTTCGGGTGGAACGTGCACAGGTGCTGCATGGCTGTCGTCAGCTCGTGTCGTGAGATGTCGGGTTAAGTCCCTTAACGAGCGAAACCCTTGTCGCTAGTTGCCAGCGAGTCATGTCGGGGACTCTAGCGAGACTGCCGGTGTTAAACCGGAGGAAGGTGGGGATGACGTCAAGTCCTCATGGCCTTTATGACTAGGGCTGCACACGTCCTACAATGCCGCGTACAAAGGGAAGCAAACTCGCGAGGGCAAGCAAATCCCAAAAAACGCAGCCCAGTTCGGATTGCAGGCTGCAACTCGCCTGCATGAAGCCGGAATCGCTAGTAATCGTGGGTCAGCATACCACGGTGAATATGTTCCTGAGCCTTGTACACACCGCCCGTCAAGCCACGAAAGTGGGGGGGCTTAAAGTCGCTACGCTAACCCGCAAGGGAGGCAGGCGCCTAGAGTCAACTCCGCGATTGGGACTAAGTCGTAACAAGGTAGCCGTAGGGGAACCTGCGGCTGGATCACCTCCTTTCTAAGGATTATCCTTAGCTGACTCTTACTTCGGTAAGAATCAGTCATGTGGGGCAGTCCTGGTTTGACAGAATTGGATCGACGAACGCAAGTTCGCCGAGCTTACCAGATTGATATTGAGAAACCCGGCGTGAGGTTAGCCACCTTACGCCGGGTTTTTTTATTGCGCCGGCGGTTCAACTCTTGTGGTCGCACGGCGAGTCGTGGCATCGTGGCGCTCGAAACCAGAATTGAGCGCACGACAGCAGGCCGAGCGCGGCCAGCATCAGTGAGCTCGGTTCAGGTATTCCCAATTCCCCGAGCGTCAGCGTTCTGGGCGGCGGCGAAGTGCTAAGCTCCGAGCCAAATGGCCGCACGTCCCATTCACCTGAGGAAGTCGTGAGGCTGAAATCGGAGCTCCACGGCTGCAAGTAGGAATTCAGCGTGTCGCCGTAATCGGCGGCTGCGGCCGACAGGTAGAGATTCTCGTCTCCATCCTCGAACGCCGATGCGTCCATCCACATTTCGAGGCGGAAGGATCCGTTCCCGAAGGCATCCAGCGCCACATCCACGTAGCGATGGTCGTAGCGCGGGCCGTATTCGTACACGTGGTTTGGCGGCAGCGGATTGCCATTGTCGTCGAACGCCTCCTCCCCTTCCGCGTGATCGTCGAAGATTTCGTCGTACCCAAAGCCCGCGAAAGGATAATCGCTCGTCAGACCGGCAATCCCCTCATAGCGGAAATAGGCGCGAGCGCTGGCCCCGGCATCCGAGCCGTAAATGCCGAGTCCGCCGTTGACGATTCCCCCAATGGCGATCGTGGCGGTGCCGTTGGGCGTGCCGCCCGAAATGAAAACGTCGTCCTCCGTGCGTGCGTCGGCGTACCCGTAGTAATTGTCAAATCCGACGAGATACCCGTTAGAGACGGAGACGCCGAGCGAGCCTGCGCAGTGCGCGGGCCTGAACGACGGAGCTGCCCGACGACGTGACGTCCATCGGCTGAAAATCGGGCGGCGGAAAGATTCGGCGGGAGGAAGCCTCGGCGGCGACGCCTTCCACTTCTGCAAAGACGGAATCGGTCTGTTCATCTTGAACGCGGGGGTCGCCGAAATCGGTGTTGATCCTGGCAAACTGAACAGGCTGCGCCGCCGCCTTGGTCACGAGCATCATGGTACCCGTCAACGCAAGCAACCCGGCAAAACTTTTCAACTTACTCATTATTCACCTCCGCGAATTGGTAGTCGTTAGGCATGAAGTTGCGCGGCGGCCGTATCAATGGCATGGCGTGGCGGATAGGAACGGCTTGGTGGCAAGCCTCCCCGCGACCGACGAATCCAAAACTGAGACCGAGACCGCGGCAGCAGAAGAACTACAATGAAGCGCACCGCGGAGGATCGCCGTTCGTGATGGCCGCGACGCGGTGTTGTTCGCGTGTGAGATGGAGACGGAGACGACGCATCGTTGGCTCCTTTCCCCGGCAGCTCAGGGACTGTCGGAACGCGCAACGGAGCTGGCAAGAGAAGCAATTCGCGAGGCTTGAGAGAACTCACATTATGAGGAGCGCAGCGCGCTAGCTGCATAGGAGGAGCGCCATGGCCGAACTCACTGCAGTTGCCGTGCATGGGGATCCTCCGCTGGTCGCGCCCGCGGCGGCGCGACCATTGGGCCGGCCAGCGAGTGAGTCGCCTGGTCGACAGTTGATAAAAACTTCAGCGCGGCCGATTCGCTGCGGTGCCTGCAAGAGACTCTAGTGATCAGAACGGCCGCGATTTTAACACGCTCGGCCGCCGGTGCCAACAAAATAAAATTTCTCCGGCTCTCCGGCTCGCCGCCAAACCGCCATACACGCCAAATCGGCGGGCCGACCTGCGGAATTTAATCGCCAGCATGCTCGAAGAGTGCCAACCGGACGGCCAGGGGCTTATCTCTTTTTCGCCTCGCGACCGCCGCATCACTTCGAAACAATCAACCCGGTGAAAGCCGGGCCACGCCTTCGGGTGCCAGCTTGCACAGGCGCTGCATGGCTGTCGTCAGACGCGTGTCGTGAGATGTCGGGTTAAGTCCCTCGGGCGAGCGAAACCCTTGTCGCTAGTTGCCAGCGACGGGCACCCGGCAGCCGGTTTAAGCTGGGCGCCATTCGGTCGGGGACTCTAGCGCGGGTCGCACCTATTGACCTAAGCGTTCGCGCACCGACCCCAACGAAGAAACTCGCCCGCCATCGGCCTCTTTCCGACGGCTTTCCGTTAGCTCGCGGAATTCACTGTTGGTGGTCAGCAAGCGGTCGATGAAATCTGGATCGTCGGAACGGATCGGAAGCATTTCGAACGATGGTTTTCCATCGATCGTTACCACAACCGGCGAGGATTGGCATTCGCGCGCGTAATCTTCCAGGTTCGTTTTCGCTTCGTTAACGTCAATGAGTTTCATGTTCGGTAAACTCCTGTCCCTGAACGATCAGCCGGTTGCCGCGCTTTTCGCCGATGAGTTGAACCGTCACCATACGTGCGGCTTCGTCTACATCGTAGAGAATTCGATAATCTCCCAAGCGTAATTCCCAACCGGCGACTGGATTGGGTTGCATGGCGATGATCTTGCGGCTCCCGGCAGTTGGCTGGTAGCGCAAGTGAACTTCAATTCCATCGACAATTATCCGCTGAGCGTAGGTCGCGAACCAGCCAAGGTCAGCCTCCGCGCCGTCGGTCAGGTTGATCTCGAATGGCTCTGCCATTTACCTATTATATCCTATGGTGGTCTGCACGAATCAACCCGGTGAAAGCCGAGCCACGCCTTCGGGTGGAACGTGCGCAGGTGCTGCATGGCTGTCGTCAGCTCGTGTCGTGAGATGTCGGGTTAAGTCCCTCGGGCGAGCGAAACCCTTGTCGCTAGTTGCCAGCGGCGGGCACCCGGCGGCCGGTTTAGCCGCGTGCCGTTCGGTCGGGGACTCTAGCGAGACCGCCGGTGTTAAACCGGAGGAAGGTGGGGATGACGTCAAGTCCTCATGGCCTTTATGACTAGGGCTGCACACGTCCTACAATGCTGCGTACAAAGGGAAGCAAGCTCGCGAGAGTAAGCAAATCCCAAAAAACGCAGCCCAGTTCGGATTGCAGGCTGAAACCCGCCTGCATGAAGCCGGAATCGCTAGTAATCGCGGGTCATCATACCGCGGTGAATGTGTTCCTGAGCCTTGTACACACCGCCCGTCAAGCCACGAAAGTGGGAGGCGCTCAAAGCCGCTGCGCTAACCGTAAGGAAGCAGGCGCCTAGAGCGAATTCCGCGATTGGGACTTAAGTCGTAACAAGGTAGCCGTAGGGGAACCTGCGGCTGGATCACCTCCTTTCTAAGGATTATCCTTAGCTGACTCTTACTTCGGTAAGAATCAGTCATGTGGGGCAGTCCTGGTTTGACAGAATTGGATCGACGAACGCAAGTTCGCCGAGCTTACCAGATTGATATTGAGAAACCCGGCGTGAGGTTAGCCACCTCACTGCCGGGTTTTTTTATTGCTCCGAACTCGGTGTTTAGCTCCAACGAGCGAGGCTTTTCGAGGAAATATTGAGCATGATCCGACAATTTGACTCATCCAGACATTACAATGACAACAACGATTTGCCCCGGTTCAAAACAATCTATGAGGTAGGCTCATGAGACATCTGCTTTTTCTTCTGGGTGTGTTTTCGCTGGCATCCTCAACACTTGCCGGTCCAACAATCAACGGAATTCTGGATCTCGATTACGGCGGCCCTTTGGCCGTCCAGTCGGTGGAAACCAATTTCGGAGATTCGTCAGGCGGCCTTACCAGCGGCGGCGAACTCGACGCGGGCTACGCCGTCATTGAAGGAGATCGACTGTATGTGATGTTGACGGGAAACATCGAAAACAACTTCAACAAGCTCAGCGTGTTTATCGATTCGGTCCCGGGCGGCGAAAACGTCTTAACAAATACGCCCCAATATGACGTCAATAACGTCAGCCAGAACTTCGGCGGTCTCACCTTTGATGCGGGCTTTACCGCCGACTATCACTTGTTCGGCCGGTGGGGTGGCGGTAATGGCAACACGTTTGAAGTTGATATCGCCGACCGAGCTGGTGGCGGCAACGCCCTGGTGGGTGTCAATGGCGCCGCGGCTAGTCTTGGGGCAGGCACGCCAATCCAAGTCGGCGTGATTAATCCCGGCAACAACGGAATGAACAACGCGGGCAATCGCACACTGACCGGTTTTCTTACCAGCCCAATGAACTTTGGCTTCGACAATAACAACAGTGGCGGAGTGGACGAATGCAATACGCCGGCGATGAGCGGTTGCCAGGCGGCGAACGCTGTCGCAGCTTTGGCCGTGACCACTGGATTCGAGTTCTCAGTCGCACTTGCCGACATTGGCAATCCGAGCCCCGGGACTCAGATCAAAATTCATGCGGTCTATGGCAATGGTGACAATAACTATCACTCCAATCAAACCTTGGCTGGACTTCCTGCCGGATCGATCAACTTAGGCGGCGACGGGATTGGCGGTTTTACCGGATCACTTTCAGGCGTGAATTTCAATAATTTTGCCGGCAATCAGTATTTCGAGATTACGGTGCCACGCGTGGTGCCGGAGCCCGGGACGTTTACGATCACGGCGATGGCGCTGGCCGCGATCGGGTGCTTCCGTCGTCGCCGTGACTGAGAATTTCGAGCAATTGTGCAAACGGTAGGTTTAACACTATCCTTCGCTGCTTTTTACCGGCACTCCTCGGAGCAATGGCTAATAGCCGGCGAGCTACGACTCGTCGGTATAACAGTTATGTGGGGCAGACTTGGCCAGACGAAATTGGATCGTTAGCAAGCCGCGGGGTTTATCCCCGTGGTCTGCGGCGAGCTTACCAGATTGATATCGATAAACCCGGCGTGAGGGTTAGCCTCCTCACCGCTAGGCTTTCTAATGTGCGCTTGATTTGCTAAAGCGAGATTCATGACAGATCCAATTCGATCGGTAAACGCAACATCGGGCGACCATTCCAGGTTAACGAGCGGTGGCGAGATTCTCGTGAATTTCTTAAATTCGCCGAATTTGATTGACAGACCAGCCAGCTGGCAGTAGCTTGATTGTGCTTCGTCTCAGTGGTTAAAAATCTGCGTTCTCGAACGCTAGTTATAGTTACTTGTTGTTTTTCTCGAGCCGGGAGGTGACTAATGAAGGCGGGAATTAGTTTTCGTGCTGCGTTGCTTGTCACAGTGACTTTGGCAGGATTTGCGGCATCTGCAGTCGCCGACGACTTGATGCCGCCGCTTTGGCGGGGCCAACCGTTGACAACCCTGGCGGAATGGGAATTCCTCACGGATTCTCCTGTTCAGGTGATTTCGCCGGACGGAACGCTCCCGACCGTGGTGGGCGACGGCGGCGCTGGCGGACCGCTAGCGAGCTGGGGGGGTGACATAACTTGGGATTCATTTGACGGCGATGGTGCTTTGATCGGTACTGGGCCAGCAGAGGGACAGATCTCACTGGAAATTCCCAACTGGGTCGATACTAATCCCATCAAGTGGGTTCAAATCCAGATGACAGTGCAGCGATATTTTACGACCGACCCAAATGACCCGACAAACACGATTCTGGTGACTCCGCACGTCGACACGATCGGCAATACCTTACCGCCGACCGCGACCAGCATGCTGGTGCAAGTCTTTCCCGAACTTCCAGTCAATCCGACAGACGGTACATTCCTGCGTACGGAGCTGTGGAAAATCCTTCCGAACCCAGAAGGCGAGACAATCTATATCAATGTGCCTGTCGATACGCTCGTGGACGAGATCGTTGTCGATACGATCTCAACGGTTCCGGAGCCGACCACGTGCGGCCTAGCCGTTGTCGCATTGTTCGGTTTGACGGCGGCGCTTCGGCATCGGCGGCGTAGCGTAGCTCACGCCGCGTGAGCGAATCGTGCGGCAAGGTTTCGAAATCTCGACCGGGAGCTTTGCTCCCGGCCGGGTTTTTCCGCGCGCATGTTTGCGTTTCTCGTCGTTTACCGGCAATCGCTATCCTTCGATTTCCTTAGTTGCTGCAAGCGACGTTGGGTTTATCATTCTAGTGCCCGCAATAAGCCCGCCGCTTTGTGCCATGTTTCTTCGTACTCATGCTGCGGACTAGATTGTGCCACAATGCCTCCGCCGACGGGTAGTTGCCACCAGCCGGCGCAGCCGTGATCGTGCGGATGAGGATGTTGGTGTCCAGCCGGTTTCCGACGCCGACATAGCCGAGCGAGCCGCAATACGCGCCGGCCAGAAAAATGGGTCAGAACTATTTTCGCAAAATAGGCGGCCACGCCTTCGGGTGAAACGTACATAGGTGCTGCATGGCTGTCGTCAGACGCGCGAGCGTGAGATGTCGGGTTAGGTCCCTCAACGAGCGAAACCCTCGTTGCTCTCCGCGTAGGTCAGGCTGTTCCTGACAATCTTAGTATCGTTTTCTCACGGGCGTCAGGCGGAGCCTGACCTACTCATTGCCAGCGACAGGTACCTGGCAGCCGGTTTAGCCGCGACCCGGCACACGGCAAGACCGTTTGCCGTGTTTCCGCGGGTCGGTCGGGAACTCTAGCGCGCTCCTTCCGCTCTTTCTTCGAACGTTTAGCTGGCCGGCAGTTGATCCGCCAATTCCTGGGGCAGGTCGCCTCTTAACTCCGGGTGCGACTCGATCAGTCGCATGATGTCCAGCAAATCTTTCTGACGCTTGCTCGGTCGTCGCTTCTGATCCTGCCACGCTACGATTTTGCCGGCCAGCGTGTCCTTCAGCGAAGCGACTCGCATCAGGATTCCGTGGACATCCGCCGCGACGCTATGCGCGGGAAATTCACCATAAATCTCGTCCGTGCTTATTTGCACCGAGACCTTGGATGAACCTTTCAGGTTCACGGACCACTCAAAACGCTTGGCCTGGAAACCTTCCTTGACAAGTGCGGTCACCGCTTCATCGACGCGCTCGGCCGCGATGATCACATCGACGTCGGCCGTGGCCATCGGTTCATCAGCCCAATAGTTGACGGCGAGACCGCCAATCATACACCAGGGAATCTCCAGGCGCTCCAGGGTCTCGACCAGCCGGAGCACATCTCCGCCGCCACCGGCCGTTTGCCAGTCGTAGAATTGTCGCTCGGTCAACGTACATTCCTTTTTTGTCCGGCCCGTAAAAGGTGGCTATATTACAAGCAAGTATCATCATTTTCCGTGAGCAGTTATAAGTCAACGTCACGTTAAGGCATGCAATAGCCCCACCGCTTTGTGCCATGTTTCTTCGTACTCATGCTGCGGACTAGATTGTGCCACAATACCTCCGCCGACGGGTAGTTGCCACCAGCCGCGCGCTGGTAATCGTGCGGATGAGAATGTTGGTGTCCATCTGACCTCCGACGCCGATATAGCCGAGCGAGCCGCAATACGCGCCGCGGACCGTCGGCTCCAGCTCCGTAATAATCTCCATCGCGCGAATCTTCGGCGCACCCGTTACCGAGCCGCCGGGAAACGACGTCCGCAGCACATCGAGCGCGGTCTGGCCGGGCGCAACGTTCCTTCCACCACCGATACCAGGTGCTGTACGTATTCGTATATTTCTAAACCGCAGAGTTGGGAAACTTGCACGCTTTCCGGCCGGCACGTACGCGAGAGGTCATTTCGCAAAAGATCGACGATCATGATGTTTTCGGCTCGGTCTTTATCGCTGGCCCGCAGGTCCGCGCTGGCAAACATGTCAGCTTCCGGCCGCCGTGCTCGGCCGCGCGTCCCTTTGATCGGCCGCGTTTCCACGTGACCGTCCAAAACCTGTACGAATCGCTCGGGCGAAGCACTCGCGACCTGCCACTCGCCACCATCCAGATATGCGGCAAATGGCGCCGGGTTGCGTTCTCGCAGTCGGCAATACAATTCGATAGGTGAAGATATCGCGGCGTGCAACAGCCGTTGCGAGAGATTCACCTGAAAAACGTCGCCCGCGTAGATGTAATCGATTGCCTGTTGAACCGCGTGGCGATAACCTTCTGCAGAAAAATTGCTTGTCAATCCACTGGATCCGGAAACCGGAAATTGCGGAGCGAGTCCACCTACTGTCCGTGGAGTTCGTTTGGCGCGGGAATTTTCGCCGTTGCTGGGTACCCTGGTGAGCGATGAGCGAAAATGCGCAAGTCGATCCGCTGCTCGTTCAGCACGCGCTGCTGGATCCTTTTCGGGGAATCCTTGTGAGATCAGCCACGCTCGCTCCTTCATGTGGTCGAATGCCACGACCACGTCGTACAACCCGACACCCAGCGCAGGCACATTGAACTCATCAATCGCGGCATGGGGTACTTCTTCAAGACTGGCGGCCAGTTCATACCCGAACAACCCAGCCCAGCCACCTTGGAACGGCGGCAAATCAACTCGTGCGGGGCCAGACAAACTGGCGATTCGATCATTTAGTACCCGAAGGGCATCGCTGCCGTCTGCCGGCTCGGTGATCCATTCGACGGGGTCGGCCGCTACGAACGAATACCGCCCCAAATGCATATGCCGCATAGCGCTATCGAAAAACACCAAGTGCGGCAAACCGCTCAGCCGGCGAAAAACCTCGACCGGTGAAAGCGATGGATCAAGCCGCTCGATGATCGGAAGACCCTCTCCCTTTGGGAGAGGGCAGGGTGAGGGTGCCTTGTCGATCGCCATGTTCCCTCACCCCGCCCCTTTCCCAGTGGGAGAGGGTGACAAATAATGCCGCGGCTCTTCACGCGTCAAAAAGCCCCAATCGAGCGGCTCATCCTGGCGATATTGTTTCCCGAGCGCGAGCGCCGTCGCCGCTTTGCACAATTCATATCCCAAATAAAAGGAGTGGGCCGTATCCAAATTTCTGGGTAACCCGCCTGTCGGTCCACTGTGCCGTAGTCGTTCGAATAGCAAAAACGGGTCGGCTTCGTGCAGATGGAGATCTCGACTAACAATATGCACCTCTCCGTTAGCCGCAAACACACGATAATTCGGATCCTTAATCTCTCGGGCGAGTCGTTCGAGTTCTTCTGTCGAGGTCTCTACAACAGACGGATCTCGGAGCGCGACAAGCCGCGGCTCCACATGCTTCGGCAACACGCGATGCCGTTTCGAGTGGTAGACGAGCCGCCGTGCAAGGTCGCATTCGCGCACACTGGTTTGCGCCAATTGATCACTTGCGTCGTCAGAACACTGCAAATGGACAACTCTTCGCAAAAACCTAAAAGCACCGTATTGATGGCGGACGAATCCGCATCGGTCAATTCAGTGAGATTGCCGATGCCCATCAGCATATCCGCGTCCGGATATCGCTGCCGCACCGTCAAATACCGGCCGAGGCTCTCTGCGAAGCCAAAACCAATTGGCTCCAAAACCGGATCGATACGCAGCTGCACGCCATGTTGTGCTAAGTAGTCGACTGTTTCGTCTATACCCGCAAGCGTGCGCGGATCGTCCGGCACAGCGACGACCTCGCACCCCCAATTGCGCGCCGCTGCCCGATTGGCGCTATTTACGGATAGCACCAGTTCAGCGCCTGCCTTTACGGCCGGCTCGATCTCGTGCGAGTCGAGGCTATCGACGGATACACGGTGTCCTTCGTCCCGAAGCATGCGGACCGTGTCGCCGATGGCAGACCATGGACCCTCGGGATCGCAGCCGACATCAATTACGTCTGCGCCGTCTGCTGCCAGACTACGTGCCGTCTCTCGGATTTCCGCAAGTGTTAATCGCGGGCAATTGTTGATTTCGGCAATGATTTCAATGTCGTACACTCCGTAGTCGACTGGTGGCGGTTCGCGCCAAAGAAAGCTGGCAATTCCCGCAAATCGCGCGGCCCGCGTTCGACCGGCACGCCGACAGCGACTTCAATTGGCCGCAAATCGCCGGTGCAGTACCCTGGCACGAGTACTCGAGTGACGCCCTCCGGAACCGCGATTCGCCTGGCGATCCACTCCGGAGTCATCAGCGCTGCCACGGTGATCGGCAGGACCTCGATCGTATAGGCAAACCCCAATTCGCGAGCCAGCGGTTCGACCGTTCGGCGCAACGAATGTTCCGCTAGTCGGCCGGTAACAAAGTGGATGTGCTCAACCGCCATCGCCGTCGTTTACCAATTAACGCTTTTTGAGTCGTTTCGCCCACCGTTGACCGCGATTACTTGTCCGTTGATGAAATCGGCCGCAGATGAAGCGAGAAACCGAACCGTACGGGCTACATCCTCCGGTTCGCCCCAGCGTGCCATTAGTGAATCGCCAACAGCGATCTTTTGCCAAGCGTCGGACGCCTGTTGCCCCCAGTCGGTTCGGATCCAGCCAGGCGCCACACAATTAACGCGCACCTCCGGCGCTAGCGACTTCGCCAGGCTGCGAGTCGCCGCCATCACAGCGCCTTTCACAGCGGCAAACATCTCCCCACTGTCGCCGGCCATGCCAGTCTCGGCCTGATCCCAACCGATATTGACGATCACACCACGGCCCCGTTCACGCATTCGCCGGCCGACCAAACGTGACAGTTGCAATGTGCCCACAACATCAACACCCCACAAAGCCGCGAGTTTCTGCTCGAACGACCAGCCGGCCGCTGCACCGGTTAACACATCAGCCCCGGCGTTATTCACCCAAATGTCGATGGGCCGCCACTTCCAAGCGGTTTCTGCAAACCGATGCTGTTCCGGAAGCTCACCGAGATCTGCCAATACGACACTAGTCCCGCGGCCAATGGTCTGAATTGCTTCGGCAGCGTCATTGGCCCCGGCGCGATTGCTCCGCGCATGCACGAGCACATCGGCCCCAGCCCGCGCTAGCTCCAAGGCAATGGCCCGACCAATTCCACTGGAACTGCCGGTGACAACCGCTGTTTGCCCATGCAGTGATTCGTATTCTTTCGGCATCGCAACGTACCATCGTTCACACACTAGTAGTGACTATTCATCCTAGCAACAGCATGGTCGTCTCGGCAGTCATATTGTCCGGCCAGCGCCGCACCCCTATCATTCGAAGACCTCGCCGGAGGCGGTCAGTCAAGAGAGCGCTGCGTCATGCGAAAATAGCTGTAGGTGGTTCCCATGCGCCACAAATGGTTTCCTGCGCTTGTCATTGCCACGGCTAGCGGTTGGTGGCTTTGGCAAGCAACTCATGGTGCCTACCATACCCTCGTCCACGTAATCGTGGTTCTAGCGAGCATAATAACGCTCGCAATCTGGTTCCTCATCTACGGCCGTGGCTCGCGGCGCACTCGGATTGCGACAATAGCAGCCTTGGGAATCGGCATCGCCGTTTTTTTCGCTACTTTTCGCCCCGTCTACAACGGCGACATGGGGGTTTATCGCTGGCGTCTGCGTTTCGCCAAAAATGCGGATGAGTTGCTCAAGCAGCCGCAAACGGCCGGTGAGATTGTCGATTGGAAAGCGACACCGAACGATTATCCGCGGTTCTTGGGCAACGGCTATTGGCCGGAAGTAAAGGGCGTCGAGCTTGAGACGGATTGGAAGACCCATCCTCCGCAAGAACTATGGTGCCATGAAATTGGTGCGGGCTGGAGTGCATTCGCGATCGTCGGCGACTATGCCTTTACACAAGAACAGCGCGGTGAGAACGAGTTGGTTACGTGCTATCGCCTGCAAACGGGCGAGCCAATCTGGACACACGCCGATCAAACCCGATTCGACCCGGCGGATGCGGTTGGCAGCCTTGGCGATGTGGGACCACGCGCAACGCCCACCATACAGGGCGACCATGTCTTCACGCAGGGCGGCACCGGAATCGTGAACTGTTTGGATGCCCGTACCGGCAATGTGATCTGGTCGCACGACACGGTCGACGAATTTGGAACGACCGTTGCCACGTGGGGCAAAGCCGGCTCGCCTCTCATTGTGGATGACGTCGTCGTGGTCAGCGTCGGGGCGCCCTCGGTTGAATCAACGTCGAGCGGCGTCGCATCAACAGGCGAGCGAGATGACAACCGTTTGAAATATGATTCCTCCCTTGTAGCCTTCGACATCGCAACGGGCGGCGTTCGATGGCAAGCGGGTTCACGTAAGGCCGCCTACGCTTCGCCCGTTCTAGCGACGCTGGCCGGTACACAGCAGATTCTAGTCGTCAATGAAAGTTGGCTAACCGCTCACCGCGCCGCCGATGGTAAAGTTCTGTGGGAATTCCCCTGGTCCAACGAGCACGATACGACGGCCTCCTGCGCAACCTGTGCCGCTCGATGGCGACCGAGTATTCATTTCCAAAGGCTATGGCGTTGGCTGCTCTCTTTTGAAAATCAGCCGCGACCCGAGCGATCAGTTTTCCGCCGCTCCACTTTGGCAGCCACCGATCAAGCGGGCGATGAAAAGCAAATTCAGCAACGTTCTGATGCGCGACGGTTATGTTTACGGGCTCGACGACGTCCTGCTCGAATGTATCGAACTGGAATCCGGTGGCGTGAAGTGGAAGAAACGCCGGTCGCCGGTTTTCGGCCACGGACAGGTCATGCTCATCGGCAACACGATTCTCGTATTGAGCGAAACCGGCGAGCTGGCGCTCGTCGAGGCGACCCCCACCGGTTATCACGAACTAGCGAGTATTCAGGCATTGAGTGACGCCAACCCCACCTGGAATAATCCAGCGTTTTCTCCGCCGTATTTGCTTGTGCGTAACGCGCGGGGAGCGGCGTGTTACCAGCTTCCATTAAAGCAATAAGCGACGAGCATTAGTAGCTCATGGCTCCTTAACTGACTCGCCGCCCGGCGAGTTCTCCAGTAACCAGTCTTCAAGAATGATTTGCTTGATCAGCGGCGCATCTCAACAGTGCCGCTCGGCTCGGAAGGAGCGCCGAGAGCCATGGCCGACGCGCCAACCCCGCCGCGGCCCGCATCCCCATGTGTCCCCATGAACGGCCCCTTGTTTGCTGTATGACGTTTTCACTCAATCGAGTAAACGTTGCCGGAATGACATTTGGCGCCGGCCCTACGTGAATCACCGTTGTAATCCCGCTCGAAAGTGTTTCGTATACAGCGTCCCACAGCCGTTGTGGATGATCAACCCAATCGCGCAGAATATCGCGCGCGTGATAGTCGTCATAACTCCGCTCGCCGGTGACAAGCGACAACACGGGAGGGCAGGGCGGCTGCAATCCGCCCGGCATTACGTCCATCATCACGGCCGCTCGATCGGGAATGTGCCGCTGCCGTGCAATCGGCGTGTGGAGCGGAGGCCAACGTTCGGGATTAATTTTGACATGTGCCGGGTCAGGTAAAACCTTGTGCATCTCTGCCTTGAACCGGCTGATCGTGTCGTTCTGGCCCAGCAACAAATAGGTGTTGGGCGTAAGGATCGACGACATTCCGATCGTGCCGTGTCCTTCGGATGTAATCAGCCGGCACAGTCGGTTTACGTCCTGTTCGTCGATGGCGGTGCCGCGGGAGAATAGCACGCCCATCGTGACGTCGTGGGCGAGCGCCGCACAATCCGTTGCCATCGCAACCGGCACACTCATCACGTCTGCCATGCTAAAGACACCTGCGCAAGCAACGGCCGATAATTCTCCCAAGCTGTAACCGTAGGCCAATTTGGCTTCTCGGAAACGAATGCCGTGAAACTCTTCAAGCAGCTCAACTTGGGCCAGGTCGGCCGCCATGATTAGTGCAACCGCCTCCGCATATCGGTCCAGTCCAGGTTCTTTGCGGTGGCTAACTGTTTCGACAAGATCGACGGGGCGCCCGACGATATTCGCGCACACCTCACTTCCACGCTGCAAATACCGGCGTATGGTTCGCCCATAGATTGGGTGCTCCAACAGTTCGGGCGTGCGGCCGAGGTTCGTCGTGTTATATCCGCGAAACGTGAAGGCGGTCGTCGCGATTTTTGATTGCAGCGCGTTGGCCATGAAGAATTATCTCACGCGATCTGAATTCGGGCACGAAGATAAGCAGTGACCATGTGAAACTACGCGAGAAATCGGCGGCTGACACGGCTCTTACGTGTGGTAACCGTTTATCCTGATTGTAACGAAAGAACGTGCCGACCGGTTCGTCGCTGAATTTCGTGAGTCGTTTTGGAGCATCTCGTTATCGCTCTCGCGACGGCACGTACTAATCTTGTATGTGGCGTCGGCGCCATTTGGTGGTCATTGTTGGCTCCGCGGTCCGTCTTCGTTTACTTCGCGAATAGGAGTATCTCCAATGTTGACTGCTGGTGCAATCATGACTACCGATCTCGTTACGGTGTGCCCGGATGCATCGATCGAAGACGCCATTGAGCTGCTGCTTAACCAGTGCATCAGCGGTTTGCCAGTCGTCAACGACGATGGCCATTTGGTCGGAGTTGTCACCGAGTTTGCGCTGTTGGCGGTGGCCTACGACAAGCGACTTAAAAACCACACCGTCAGCCAGCACATGACGCGCGAAGTCATCACCGCCGACGTCAACGATCCCATCAGCCGCATTGCAGACCTTTGCATCGTGCACCGCGTTCGGCGAGTGCCAGTGATGCAGGACGGACGGTTGGTCGGTGTGGTCGCCAGGCGCGATGTATTGCGAGCGTTGGTGGAAACTTCGGCTGCCTGCACTTCTTAGGCGGCCTGCTTGCCTTCGACCCACCGATTTCGAAGCCTACGCCGTGAAAGCATTTCGTGCCGTATCCATTGCCGGTCGTATCGCTTCTAGTGTGTGAGCCAGTTATGCAGGCGAGAAAATGACAAAGTTCGAAGTCACTTATTGAATTCCGCATTCCGAAGCGTTTTGACAGCCCTTCGCAGCAAGCTAACTATCTCTAGGTACTTGCCTTGCGCACCTTACACCCTCCGGGCTGCCGTTGCGCTATGTTCGATGAAGCCTCGCAAACCCTGTTCGTTGAGAGTGATCCCACGCCACGGGAAACTACGGCCTTCCGACCAGAGCCGCTGGGCTATCAGTTACCATCTCGCAAAACGGCCTTCACGGTCACCGAACTCATGGCCATAACGTTTATTCTTGGACTTCTTGCCGCGTTGATTGTGCCGCGAGTGAGCAGTCAGCATGATACCTCGAAGCGTGCCGCCTGCTATGCCAACCAGGGCGACATCGAACTTCAAGTCAAACTTTGGAAACGTGCGAACGGTAGTTACCCAGCTTCGAATTTGAGCGATATCGGTGCAGACACCGCCTACTTTCCCAACGGATTGCCCGTTTGTCCTGTGGATGGCACTGTCTACACAATCGATACGACTACCGGTCTCGTTAATGGCCACACCCATTAGTTGAGCACGTTCGGCAAAAATGGCCACGGTCGCCGATGAAGCAATTTGTCACGTGACCTATGTTTCTATAAACATTTGCCGGCAGGGCGCCAGGGTCATAGGGCAGGTGCATTCCTATGACAAGACACCGTGTCGATTCGGAGCTTAAGCATGTTGAGCACTCGTAGTAAACGATTAGGCTTTTCCTTAATGGAATTGTTGGCAGTCGTCACAATTCTTGGGATTATCGTGGCCATCATCGTGCCGCGGATCGCCCTCTCGAACGATACTGCGAAGGCGAAAGCAAATGCTCACAACAAAGCCACGATTAACTCGGCAGTAGAACGTTGGTACGTAGTAAAGGGTGCGTGGCCTGTTGCCAACTTGTCGGACATTAGTGCCGATGCAAACTACTTCCCCGAGGGCATCCCGACCAACCCGATCGACGGCTCTGCGTACACGCTCAATAACACGACACATCGCGTTAATTAGCATTCTTCACCCGAAGCAATGTGTTCAGGAATCGGCCGACTCAATGGAGTCGCCAATTTCCTACTCCAACGCAGCCGAACCGCTGGCTGCCACGCTCGATTAGCGTCCTCCTTCCGTCCGTTCTGCCGACAAAACTGCTTCGAGTATCCAACGAATACCGCATGGTAAAGCGGTTTGTGACTATTCCTAATTTGACTGACGCGTGGATTGACGTAGATTTGCAATGAACGCCTTGCCATACCCGCCACGAGTCTCATCTACCTCCCTTTAGCGTGTCCTAGCACTCGCTTCAAGAATTCGTCCGCACATGGGATCGCTACGCGTCTGGCGCTGAAAGGCAGACATCAAGCCTGCTCGGCCGCGACATGCACAAACCCGGAGATCAGATCATGTACTGCTCCGATTGCCACCGTCAAGTCTTTTACAAAAACCTTGAAAACCGCGGGTGGTGTGAAACGTGCAAACGGATCGTCGAGGTTTCACCCTGCAGCATCTCGTATTGGTGCGTCGCAGCGGTGATACTAATGCCCTGGCTGACTTCGTTGGGCATCGGACATTGAAGCGTCCGCAACCCAGTGGCGGGCCCGCCCAATCCAACTCTCAGTTTTGCCCACCATGATGCGCTCGGATCACAGCACCCATGCGCAAAAAATGACAACCCGTGTTATGAACGTAACCGGCCGTCATTGTAAATGGTCCGGATAGGAAATGACCGCCATTTGTCGACAGTTCGTTAGTATTTTACGATTGCTGCCGACCTCAATGCTTTTTTCAAGCTATCTTAATTACGGAACGTTCTCGTCTTTTAAACTCATCCTGCTCACCAACGACTTCTGCTCGACAAAAGCCCGCGAAAAAGCCAAACCGATCGCCGCTGCCGACAGCTTTGATCGAATCGCATCAGGCCACCGCACGCCCAACAACACCACGAACGCGTCAGCACTATGTCCCGCACAATTTGCGGGCGGATTGTACGCCCGCGTTACCATCCTTCTCTTGCAGGCGTTCCTGAACCGCGACACCGTCGCAGTTTCAGTGCGCAGAAACTACCGCTGCGACGCGGTACCGCAACCGTCGAGTTTGCATTCGTGGCGCCGGTGTTCTTTGTGTTGGCATTCGGACTGATCGAAATTACGCGGATGATGATGATTCAGCAAGCTCTCACGAACGCTGCCCGCGAAGGTTGTCGCACTGCGGTGCTCGCCACGACGCTTAGCAGTTCCGAAGTCGAATCCGCCATCCGAGATTACCTGAAGTCGGTCACACCGGTGGCGTCCAATACGAGCAAGGTGCGCGTAACGGTGCCGACCGGCCTTGCCAGTACAGCGTCCGGCACCGATCTATCGGTAACGGTCGAACTCGATTACGCAGATCTCGACTGGGTGCCGCTCGGCTACTTGGGCCTGAATCCGACGCTCTCCGCCAAGCAGGTTGGAAAGCGCGAATAACCTGACATACGCACCATGATATTGACCCTACGAAAAAAATATGCAGGTTTGCGACAATCTCAATCACGCAGGGGCATTGCTGCTGTGGAGTGTGCGATCGTACGCGCCCTTGTTGACGTTACTTGTGCTCGGCGCGATCGACATCGGCCAATATGCGAACGTCTACCAAAAGGTGAGCGATGCATCGCGCGAGGGAGCCCGTGCCGCTGTCCGCATTCAGACCTTAACCACCTCCCAGGCGGAAACCGCCACCAGGAACTATCTACAACAAGTATTTCCCAAAGTGCCTTCATCCGTGTTGGCTTCGGCGGTCAACGTCACAGTAACAAATGAGGCGGGCGGTGCCATTGCTGGCGGCGACCTGACATCGGTCTCTTCTGGATCACAGGTTTGCGTCTCCGTCACACTCCACTTCGACTTAATCCGATGGATCAGCCATCTGCAATTTCTCAACGGACGCGATGTGACGATATCGACTATGATGCGACGAGAATAAAAACCAGCGAAAGCTGCAATAAATCCACAACTAAACTTTTCTCGCGGGGGGAACCTCCCATGACACTCAAAGCCTTCCATTCCGGCAAACACCGTTCGGGCGTGATCGTTGTTCTCGCTGCCGTGATGATCGCGGTCTTAGTCGGCATGCTGTCCTTCGCGGTCGACTATGGTTACCTGCTGAAAACGGCGCACCGACTTGCAGCGATCAGCCGACGCATCAGCCCTCGCATCCGTACGCGACTTGATCCGTAAGGAGGACGGAACTCAGGATTTGGATCAGGTGCGGGCAACGGCGCGAACGTACGCCCAGGAGAACCTGAACGATCCGTCGTTTCAGGTGGCAACGAGCGATATCCAAATCGGCCGCTACGACCCGCAATCGATTTATTCCGGCGTCACGTTGTTGAACGACGGCACCTTCGACGCCGTCCGAGTTACTTTGCGCCGTGATGGAGCGGTCAACTCTTCTGTCCCGCTCTTCTTTGCCCGAGTATGGGGCAAGAACCAATCCGCAGTCGTCGCCAGTGCGACCGCCATCCTGCAAAAAGCGGAAATCATTAGCCCTGGTGCCGAAGTGCTTCCCTTCGCCACTCCCATAGATGTGTGGGAAGGTATCGAGCCTGGCGAAACGTGGAGCGCCTACGGCGATGGAAAACTCAAGGATGCAGATGGCAACGACGTCCCGGGCGACTGGGGAACACTCGATATCGGCCCGACCAGCAACAGTTCTAGCGACCTCAATGATCAAATCCTCAACGGCCTGAAGCAGTCGGATCTCGATGCGCTCTATAGCGATGGTCGGATTCCGCAAAACTCGTATATCGACAGCACCGTACCCACCACGATGCAAGGCGATAGCGGATTGTCATCCGGCCTCAAACAGTCCGTGCTTCAAGTCGAGGGTCAAAAGAAACTGATTCCTCTCTATGACGCTCTCGGCGGCCACTTGACGGGAAACAACGTCGAGTTTCACGTCATCGGCTGGGGTGTCGTCGAGGTGATCGGTTCCGAGTGGCAAGGATCGACCAATACGCGTGTCATTGTGAAAAAGTCGCATCTCTTCAACGGCAAGCTCCGCCCAAAGGGCTCACTCAGCAGCACGAGCGGCTACATCGACGGGGCCTACACCTCCCCCGTGCTCGTCAAGTGACGCAACGCAGTGCCGATAGGCCAGATTTGATTTCGCGATAAGCCGATGCAGGTTGCGTGCCCGCCGCAGACTCAGTCATCCAAAAGACTCCCTGCTTCCTGGCTGGCATCCCCATCTCCCATACCCGTAATTCGCCCGGCGCGCCGCCGGGCATTCAAACTGTGGCATTGCTCTGGTTCGCAAAGTTTTTCCCATAGCCCAATTTGTGAGCTACACTTTCAATGATAGCGTTCCGTACTTCTTGCTTCCCAAGTAATCCTCTTCAAAAAGCCGTACTTTTCACACTTGCCTCGATCCACCGCCGGCTCAGTCGGATCCCGGCGTCCTTCCCGCTAGTCGATTTTGGCTCGTCGACCCCGCGGTTAACCGTTACGCTCAGCAATTCGTGATTTACCTCCGTTAATTGATCAGCCGACCGGCAAGAGCGCACTTCTCGTAGTGCGAACCGGTTTCACGCACAAGCCCGTGCGCCTGTGCTGCTGACTACGTCGGCTGGTAGAGATACCGAATATGTCCCAATTACCGACTCGCCCGCCGCTGCGCTCAATGCGCCGCGCGGCTGCCGCCGCCGAATTGCGCTCTGCTTGCCACTCATTGTTTTCCTTTTTCTGGCTTCGATTGAAGCCTGCTCAATGATCTTTCTCGATCACAGTCTCGAAATAGCCAGCTATGAAGGCGTGCGCGTGGCCGTTAACTTCGACAGCACAAACGCCTCCGTTCTGTCTCGATGCAATGAGATCATCAACGAGCGACACGTTGTCGGAGCCACGGTCGGCATCAATCCCTCCGACGTCTCCCATGTCAATCGCGGCGATCACATCACGATCTCCGTATCGGCGCCTTGTACCTCGAACGCACTTCTACCGCCCTGGTTCTACGGCGGCAAAAAACTGACCTGTTCCGCGACCATGGTGAAGGAATAGACGTCCTTAGAAACCCACAGACCCAGGAATCATCAAGATCGCAACGACCGGGCGATGCATTTCCGCACCGCCCATCTCCCGATGATTACACCGACGTGCATGTGAGTAAACGAACAATGAACGGCGTACAACAACAACCCGCGTTTTGGAAAAGGTGGATGTGCAAACGCCCTGGCGCGATCGCCGTGTTGGCAGCGCTGATGATGATCGTCTTCTTGGCGAGTGTGGCGTTTTCGGTGGATGTGGCCTATATGCAGCTCACCAAGGCCAAGCTCCGCTGCGCCACGGATGCGGCAGCCCGTGCTGCCGGCGAAGGCCTCTCTCGTGTCCAGGATGAAGCCTACGCCCGGCAGGCCGCGAAAGATATTGCCGCCGCCAATCTGGTCGCCGGGAAGCCGTTGCTGCTCGACGATTCTGATATCATCTTTGGCAAGTCCTCCCAACAGCCAAGCGGCGCCTGGGCCTTCACCCCCAACGGCCAGCCAGTGAACGCCGTCCGCGTCAATGGTCGACGCACCCGCGCGGCCCCATCCGGCAGCGTGCCGCTTTTTTTCGGTCGCGTGTTTCAAGTATTGGATTTCCAACCCGTCCAAGCGGCGACGGTTGTCCGTCTCGATCGCGACATCTGTCTAGTCGTCGACCGCTCTAGCTCCATGAAGCTCTACCTGAACGACAATAGACCGACGATGTCGACGAGCGACTCCCGGTTCTGTCAGCCACCGAATATGGCGAATAGCCGTTGGGGTGCCCTCTCGGTCGGCATCCACCGCTTCGTTGCCGCCCTCAACACCACGCCCCAAACCGAATATGTCGCGTTGGTCTCCTTTGCTAGCAATTACAGCTCTTGTGGCTATTCCAATAACGCGTCGGATATCAATTGCCCATTAAACGAGAATGGCGCTGCCGTCAATTCGGCCATGGCAACCCTGTCCTCTACGACATTCAACGGCGCTACAGATATCGGAGCGGGCATCAGCAAAGGCATCCAAGTTCTGACAAGTGCTTCGGCACGCCCCTATGCCGCGAAAACAATGGTCCTGATGAGCGACGGCGCCTACAACCAAGGCCAGGTTCCGCATGTCGTCGCCGCCCAAGCGGCCACCCATGAGATCATCATTCATACCATCACTTATGGCGAAGCCGACCCAGTGGAAATGAAAGCCATCTCCGACGCGACAGGGGGCAACAATTACATCGCCCCCGACGCCCAATCCTTGCAAGACGCCTTCGAGGAAATCGCCTTGACGCTGCCCGTCATCTTCACTGATTAACTCGCGCTCGATCCAATTGAGACCTGACCAATGGCTGCGAATTCCAAACAACATCGAAAGCGGTGCACAGCACGAACGCGCTTTGGCGCAGTGGTCGTCGAGTTCGCGATTTGCGCCCCAATCCTGCTCTTGTTTTTTTTCGCTTCGCTTGAGTTCAGCCGTGTGAACATGATCCGTCAATCCGTCGAGAATGCGGTCTACGAGGGAGCGCGCCGGGGCATCGTCCCCGGAGCCACCGCCACGGACTGCCGTAACTCAGCTCAAGTAGTGCTCAATTCAATTTCCGCCCACGACGCGACAGTCAGCGTTACACCCTCGACGATTACCAAAGACACGAGCCAAGTCACCGTCGCTGTTGCCGTGCCGGTTAACAGCAACAGTTGGGTGATCCCCACCTTTTTCGCCAACAAGACGATCTCCAGCTCCATGACGCTAAACAGGGAGCGGTTCGAAACATCCAGCGTGCCGTAGGCGGCAGCGGACGACCGTTGAAAAAGGGGACTGGCTCGCGGGTCGACGCCAAATACGCCTCGAATCTCGTGTCCGTGAGCGTGCCTGTCCCCCTTTTTCAACAAATTACTGAGCGGGTCCATCGGACGCGGCTGTCGAGAGGGCCGAAGGCCAAATGAGCGTCGCGCCTCGCTTGTCCGTGAGGTACAAGTTTAGATACCGCAACGCGGTTACACACCATAGCCCAGGGTAGGCCGCGCCAGCGGCCTACCCTGGGTAACCCAACCACACAAATTGCATTACGCTGAAAGCGTTACACAAACGCTCAACTTGCAATTCCAGTGGCGACACGTTCGGACGTCAAACGGCTTGCCGCACAAGGCATACCGGACTCGATTTCCCAGCCGAGTAGAATTTCACGCAGAGGCGCAAAGCCACAAAGTGAAAACTCCGAATACAAAACGTTCCGCGCCTTCCTCTGCGTCTTTGTGTCTCTGCGTGAGACTCTCCCCGGTCAAGAACCACACCCGCAGTCGATGCCGCATCTTCTCACCAAGGCAGGTTGACAAGCAAAAAACACCTCGCCCAGAAACCAGAGCCGTTTCGAAAACTACTGCAACGCGCTCTTGACTACAAAGGCCATATAGAGGTTAGCTGCCATGTAGTCATTTGGCTACTCTAGGTTGATGGGGTAGTACCATCAATACAACGAGCCCTGCAATTCCCACCACACCGACCAAGCCAACCCACTTTGAGTGCCCCTTTCCTTCTGCGTAGTTCAGACAGCCCCAAATGAACACCGGCAGACTAGCAAGAATAAGCATACAGGCGATTAGGCCACGATCCGGTCCAGTGCCGAACAGAAACACGCCGAGCAGTTGAAGCAGAAATCCGAACCCCACACCGATGTTCGTGTTCGTTCTATTTTGCGGTGGCATGGATTTCGTCGTGTGACCTACCGCTGTCAGCAACAACCCGACCCCAACGATGGTGCACGCAAATCCAGCGGCTGCGAAAACGTGAATTTGTCGATCGGCCCGGATGTCTAACGAAAACCGTCCTGGATGGCTAAGGGATGCCAACCACAGGCCAGCACAAACAAGCACCACGCCGGCAACGGCCGCAGTCAATACCAGCCCGTATTTCGTCTGCGCTTCGGTCACGGATCATGGCTCCTGAGTTTCCAGGCAAGTCGGTGGTAAATGTCTTGGCGTCTAACGACCCAAGCTCAGTTGCCCGCCATTTTACCATAAAGCCGCGACCGCTGGTCGCGGTCTTCCACCGCAAAACGCCAAACCGACCGCGTTGCTGGCGGGTCAACCACAACGTCACAATTGGCATTACAAATACTGAACATTTTCAGCTCGGTACCGCAACGCGGTTATACACCGTAGCCCAGGGTTGGCCGCGCTTAGCGGCCTACCCTGGGTAACCCCAACCACACAAATTGCATTACGCTGAAAGCGTTATACAAACTCATCTTGTACGTTGCATTCCGGTGGCTACAAGTTCGGACGTCGAACGGCTTGCCGCGGAAAGCATAGCCCGATTCGAATTCCCGGCCGATTAGGATTTCACGCAGAGCCGCAAAGGCGCAAAGTGAAAACCCCGAATACAAAACGTTCCTCATCCTCCTTTGCGTCTCCGCGCCTTTGCGTGAGAGAGACTTTCCTACCCACTCCGGGACAGTGTCAAACTTCCCCTTCCGCCTTCCCCCTTCGTAACTCGCGCCTCGCTGCTAATCTCCAATCATCGGCCACCAGCTCAAGCCTTTCACAAAATCCCAAGTGGCCGAAAATAGGTATTGAACTAATGTTCAGTATTTGCTAAGCTCGCACCCGTGAAATGACCGTCGTGGGCGCCGCTGCCCGTTGTACACGCCGGCCGTTGGAGCGACTCCCGTTGCGACAACGGCCGGCCCTAAGGAAGCAGCACCGTGCGTCCCGGGGGTTGAAGTGAGGACCAAGGCAAAATAGCGCGCGTCATCAGATAGTCGCGGCCAGGGCGATTCGTGCCAACCGTGGACGCTCCGCTAGAAGTGTGCGCCGTCGGTCCGCTGATCGGGGCCCTGCATTTCACTTTTTACGCTGAAATAAAAGGAACAACGAGAGAACAACATATAGTGGGACGGACTTCAGTCCGTCCGAGAATCACGGACTAAAGTCCGTGCTACAAGATTTCTGTGCGCCTCTAATGGCACGGGTGAGCAACCTACGCATGGCACCGGCCATGCCTGCGCTCCCGCTGCGCCACACGCGGAATCTTAGCCCTGCGCCAATTCAATCACATTTTGCAATGCACCCCCGAAGTAAATTCCCCTATGCACGAGTCTCCCGCAATGACGCAACCCCTTTCGCCATCAGAACAAAGCACCAAACCAAGCCCCCTCCGGCTCACCGAATTTGGCAATAAAAAATCGACTTCGCACGCGCGGCTCAAAACCCCACCCGCTGCTGAGCCCGTCCCCGCACGCGCTACTCCCGAGAACGGGTGTATCGAAATCGCTCCAAGTGCGCAAAATCCTAGGGAGGAATTTTGCGCACTTGAACTGCGTCACGAGGGCTCGCCGCTCGCGCCGCCGCGATTTGCACTCTTGCGTGCGCTCCCGCCTCGCGCGATACTCACTTCCTTGTACTTCCCCATCCCCTGAATCCTGGCCGCACCATGCGGCCCTATCCTGAATCCTCCCCAAATGCGTCGCGCAAAAATCACCATCGTTGGCGCCGGAAACGTCGGCGCCACCACCGCCCACTGGTGCGCTGCCGCCGAGCTCGGAGACATCGTGCTGCTCGATATCCCGCAAACCGGCGACATGCCCAAGGGCAAAGGCCTCGACCTCCGCCAAGCCTCGCCCATTGTTGGCTTCGATTCCGACATCATCGGGACCACGAACTACGACGACACCGTCGGCAGCGACGTCGTCGTCATCACCGCCGGCCTGCCGCGCAAGCCCGGCATGAGCCGCGACGATCTGCTTGCCACCAACGCCAAAATCATGACCGATGTGTGCCAGCATATAAAGCGCACGAGCGAGCACGCGGTCGTCATCGTCGTGAGCAATCCGCTCGACGCCATGGTCCAACGAGCCATGCAGGTGACCGACTTCGAACCGCGACGCGTCGTCGGTCAGGCCGGCATTCTGGACACCGCCCGCTATCGCACGTTCCTCTCGATGGAACTCGGCGTGAGCGTGAAAGATATCTCCGCCCTCCTTATGGGCGGCCACGGCGACACGATGGTCCCAATTCCCAGTTGCACCTCCGTCGGCGGCATTCCCGTTACGCAGCTCATCGACCCGAAACGGCTCGACGAAATCGTCGAGCGCACCCGCAAAGGCGGTGCCGAAATCGTCTCGCTCTTAAAAACTGGCAGCGCCTTCTATGCACCGGGGGCCGCGACCGCGCAAATGGTCGAGGCCGTCGTCCGCGATCAGAAACGCCTCGTCCCCTGCGCCGCGTACTGCGACAAGGAGTACGGCGTGGGCGGTTATTACGTCGGCGTCCCCGTCATTTTGGATGCTAGCGGCGTCGAACGCGTCATCGAGCTGAAACTTACCAGTGACGAACAAGCCGCGTTCCAAAAAAGCGTGCAGGCGGTGAAAGACCTCGTCGCCACGATGGCAAAACTCGTGTAGGTCAGGCTTTAGCTTGGCAGACTTTTTTGTACTCGCAAACGAGCCAGGCAATTGAGTCACCCCGCTCCCGTTGACATCCGCCGCCTGCTCGTTTACAGTCGCCAAGCGTTGCACTTAAACAGGTGCGACCCCGCCTCCTTCAGCTACTGCTAGCATGGAAGCCCCCTTTTTGATTGAGCATTCCGTCAATCACTGAATCGTTTAGGGCTTACCCACTTCACCCGCGACCTGATTAAAAAATGAACCGTATTGCATTGGACTCAGAAGACACTCTCACCGCGCCTTCACACACTGAAAACGACCACCTGCATGAACTAATCACTTCGCCGCGCCGCCTCACGCGTGGTTTCGATCTACCCTACGCGACGTTCGCGCCCATTCATTACGAGGATGGGTACTCATACCCGCTCGTCGTCTGGCTCCACGATTCTGACAGCAATGAGCAAGAGCTGCGGCAAGTCATGCCGCTCATAAGCATGCGAAATTATGTCGCGATCGCACCGCGCGGCACGTGTGCGGACACGAGTAAACGCGGCCGCTTCGGCTGGCGTCAATCGGGCGATGCTATCGAAGCCGCTCAATCCCGCATTGCGGATTGCATCACCATCGCTGAGGAACGATTCAACATTCATCCCCAACGCATCTTCCTTGTCGGCCGCGGCACCGGTGGCACCATGGCTTTGCGCACTGCTTGGACGGATCCGGATCGTTTCGCCGGCGTGGTTGCAATCAATGGTCCACTCCCGTCGCGGCTTAGTCCGCTACGCCGCGTGAATGAAGTGCGACGGGTGCCCTGCTTGCTTGCAACTTCCCGCGATAGCCAAGCATACCCATCCGACCGCGTTTGCCAGGACTTGCGATTGCTCCACGTGGCCGGTTGCACCGTCGCCTTACGTCAATACCCTGGCGGCGACGATCTTACCAGCAACATGCTTTCCGATCTCGACCGTTGGCTGATGGAACTCGTGTGCGCCGAGTGTTTGTAGGTTGAAATCAACTGCAGTCATTGCTTCCTTCCGGCAACAAGCATTGACACCCCCGCTCTCCCTACGGTAAAAGCTCGCCGCTCTTTTCTGCCACTCGATTCCGATGTTCGCATAGCTCTCGCAGCGGGCGAGACTACGACTCAGTCAATGCGCAATGTTCTCGCGGTCCAAGCGGCCGTGCACAACAATTCTTGTCTGAACCCTCGACCAAAACTGAAACGCCGCACGACTCGCCTCCGGCCGATGCCGGTCGCGTTGTATCCGCGTTGACGGGGTTTGTCCGTCTCCTCGGGCAATTGCGCGTCTGGGCCACGGGTCACTGGATCCGAAGCCTCGTCGTCGCTGGAGTGATCCTCACGGTGATCGGAATCACTATTGGAGGCTGGGCGTATTTGGCAAGTGTGGCACTACACGCGGGCGAGCTTAAAATCGAAACCGCGTTAGAGGCCTACGACAAAGGAAACTTCGAGCTAGCTCGCAGCCTAGTGACTCGCATGTTACGAAGTGGAAGGCTGCCACGCAGCAAATACGGCGGACCCCTATTCGTACTCGGCGCGGTGAAAGCGAACGACGCAGAGCAGCAGGCAGTGCCCCAGCGACGCCGAATTGAGTACCAGATTGCGTCTCGCTATCTGACCGAAGCCCGCGTGTATGGCTTCCCAGCTCCTCGCGAGGCGGCAGGCAACTTCATGCTCGGTCAAAGTCTCATCGAAAGCGGCCAGTTCGATGAAGGCATACGCGTATTGAACGATCTTGATAGGGACCCGAAAGTTACTGATCAATCGATCAAACTGAAAACAAAACAACTGCTTGCTGCAACCTGCTTGGTCATGCCGCATCCAAAGCTAGAAGACGCACTCCGTAATAACGAGTCCGTCTTAAAGACTAAGAACCTAAGCAACGAGCAACACGTTACCGCTCTCATTCAGAGAGCGGAGTGCCTTTCGCGCCTTGGGCGTTTTGACGAGGCACGAGAATCATTGGGTAAAGTTCCTCCAAGTCAGCCGACCGCCGCTGAAGTCGCACTGATGAGCGGGCGAATTTCACTGGATGAAGTAGAAGCAGCTTTGCAAAAGGTATCTGCGAGCGACCGCTCGCAAGCTGTCGCTGCAATGGCGGAGCGAATCACCGCCGCGTTGAAGACTTTGCAGAAGGCAAGTGCTCTCGACGAACAGAAGGTCCGTATTGTCCAGCAATCGTACTATCAATCGGGTCGTGGTCTGGCACTCAAAGGTGATTTAGACGGCGCTCTGAAACAATTTCCGCGCACCCGGCAACTCTTCGGCGACTCCTACGAAGGCTTAGCCGCGTCGCTGGGCGAGGCGAATGCGTGGCGTAAGAAAGAGGAATTCGACGATGCGCTGCTGGCCTACCGCCGGGTGCTCGAAACATTCGCAGATATCCCGGTATATCGCAGTCACGTACTGCCGGTCGAGCGAATCCGCGATGAAATGATGGCTGCCCACAACGATCTCTTAGAGCGGGATCGATTCAACGACGCTTTAACGCTGCTCAATTACTTCACGCCCTTATTCACGCGCACGGAGCAACTGGAGTTACGGGGTGACACGTTGGAACGATGGGGCAATCGACTTGTGAGCCAGGCAACAGACGATGCCACCGCACCGGCAATCGACAAAGGCGCAGGGTCTCGAACATCTGCGAGCCGCCGGCATTGCATTTGAACAGTTGGCCCAGTCGCGATTCGCAACGAAATTCTATACGTCCGACCTGTGGCGGAGCGCGGAAGACTTCTTTCGAGGCCAGAGTTTCTCGCACGCAGTCAAAACTCTTAAGGAGTACCTGCGGTACGAGCCCGAGTTGCGAAACGCCCAGGCGTTGCTCCGACTGGGGCAGGCCCAACTTGCTCTGGGGCAGGTTCCCCAGAGCATCGCGGCGTTAGGAGAGTGCATTGAATTCCATCCGCTCGATACGTCCACGTTTCAAGCGCGGATCGATTGTGCAAAAGCTCTTCGATACCAAGGAAACGTCGATCAGGCTGAGGAGCTGTTGCGGGACAACATTGTTGGCAGCTCGCTCAAGCCGACCAGCCCGGAATGGAAGGATTCGCTCTTCGAACTGGGATTCCTGTTGCACGAAAAAGGCGAATTCAAAGAAGCGATCGGAACGCTGGAAGAAGCGGTCGAACGCTATCCGGAAGACGCGCATCGACTCGCCGCGCAATACGTGATCGGCGAATCGTACCGGCGTTGGTCGCAAGAGCCGCTGGATGAAGCAAGGAAAGCTCACGCGACAAGCGAGCACGACAAATCGCTGAAGATTGCCACGCAGCGCCTAAACGCCGCGCTCCGTCAATTCGAGTATGTCCAGCGCACGATTACGCTCAAATCGCACGACATTCACAGCGACCCGCTCATAGGAACGATGCTCCGCAACTGTTACATGTTCGAAGGCGCGGTGTTATTCGATTTGGGACGGTACAAAGAAGCCATCGAAGCCTACTCGAATGTTTCGTCGTTGTACCCGGATGAACCGTTCGTATTGGAAACATTCGTGGAAATCGCGAATTGTTGGCGGCGTTTGGATCGGCACGACAATGTGCACGGCGCCGTCCACCAGTGCAGATCGCTTTGGAACGCCTGCCGACGGATTCCGACTTCGCCAGCACCACGGTGCTCAATCGCGAAGAGTGGCGGATGCTGCTGGTAAACATGAGCAAGTGGTAACGAAGGACGGGATTTAGCCTGTCGGGAAACGAGGTTTGGCGATTGTCAGGCTAAAGCCTGACCTACGACGGATGCAATCGACTGATAAACTTTTTGACCTGATTCGCAACAAGCACCACGTGCTGGTGCAGTTGCGTGATATGGGCCGGCGACAGGCGGAACTTGTCAACAGCGGCGAAATAACTGCGCTATTGAAACTGCTTGCTGCCAAGCAGCAAATGATCATTGGTCTGCAGGCGTTGGAGCAGGAATTGAAACCATACTACAAGGAAGAGCCCGATGCTCGCGTATGGCATTCGCCTACCGAGCGCGTACAGTGCGCACAGCTGGCGCAGGAATGCAACGCGTTGTTGGAAGAAGTAGTAAGTCTGGAAAAACGTGTGCCGAACAGATGGATGCCCGTAAAAACGAAGTGGCCGAACAATTGCAGCAGGCCCATGCGGCCGCCCACATCCGGAACGCATATCAAGCCCAACGCCGCAGCACTGCTTAAATAAATGCGACTCGATCCAAACAATGAAATGTGCCAATCGACGGCAACAGAGGCGGCGCTAAACGGGACGCTTCATAGCGATCCGTCTAGCGGTCTCGACGAGCGCGTCGATTTGGAAACGGTCCTCGCGGCGTGGCACACGGCCACGCTGCGGCTGGAACGCACGCACGAAACACTGTGCGGCGAGGTGGCTCGCCTGACAAAGGAATTGGAAATCAAGAACCGCGAACTGGCGCGCAAGAACCGCCTGGCCGACCTCGGCCAGATGGCTTCGCATGTTGCCCACGAAGTGCGCAACAGCCTGGTGCCGGTGTCGCTGTATGTAAGCTTGTTACGACGGAGACTGTCCGACGACTCGGGCAGCCTGAACATTTTGGCCAAGATCGAGGCAGGGTTTACCGCCCTGGAAGCGACCGTGAGCGATCTATTAAGCTTCACCGCCCATCGTCAGCCGCAATGGCAAACGTTTCTTGTTGGTGACCTGGTAAATGAGGTATGCGAGTCGCTCGAACCGCAACTCGAAGCCCAGATGATTGACGTCGACATCGACGTACCGCCAAATACACTCCTCACCGCCGACCGTGAGATGATGCGCCGCGCCGTGCTGAATCTAGTCCTGAATGCTGTCGACGCAATGCGCGACGGCGGCACGCTCGTGATCACATCCTACGACGGCTCGCGTGGCTTTGAGCTCGAAGTCGCCGATAGCGGTCCGGGTCTTACGGATGAAGTGAAGCGGAAAGCATTCGAACCGTTTTACAGCACGAAGAACAATGGCACCGGCTTGGGGCTCGCGATTGTGTATCACGTTGCCGAAGCGCACGGTGGCACCGTGACGGCCATGAACTGCCCCGAAGGTGGCGCCGCGTTCACGATTAAGCTTCCTCGTCGCTCGATGCGAGCTGCCGCATGAGTCGCAAACCTAAAAACGACGAACGATTTAGAATTCTCGTTGTGGACGATCACGCCTCGGCGCGCGAGGCCATGGCCGATGTGCTGCGCGAGGCACGTTACCACGTCTCGACATGCGCGAGTGCGAGGGAAGCGCTCGTCAAGCTGGGCAGTGAGCGCATCGATGTCGTCGTCACTGACTTGCAGATGCCTGGCATGAACGGCCTGGAATTCATTTGCGAAATCGAACGGCGTCGCCTTGATGTGCAGGTATTGATGATCACGGCACATGGCTCCGTCGGCTCAGCCGTCGAGGCCATGCGGCATGGCGCGTTTGATTACATTGAGAAACCATTCGATGCGGTGGCACTCGAACGCTCCGTCGCGCAAGCATGCGATCGGTATACGGTGACAGATAACGCATTTCTTCCCACGACAATGATTGGCGGCAGCGTCGCGATGCAACGCCTGCGTGAGCGAATCGCACAAGTGGCGGTCACCGATGAAACGGTGCTCATCTGCGGTGAGAGCGGGACCGGCAAAGAACTTGTGGCCCGGTCTATCCACGAGCTCAGCCGGCGCTCGGCGGGACCGCTTATTAGTTTGAATTGCCCGGCGTTGTCGGCACAGCTAACCGAGAGCGAACTATTCGGGCACAAACGTGGTGCGTTTACCGGCGCCGATGCCGACCGCACAGGACGATTCGAAGCGGCGCACGCTGGCTCGATCCTGCTCGACGAAGTCACGGAAATTGATCTCAATTTGCAAGCCAAGCTGTTGCGCGTTCTCCAGGAGCGATCGTTCGAGCGGGTGGGAGCATGCGAAACAGTATCGGTGGATGTGCGCGTGATCGCCACGACGAACCGTGAATTATTGAAGGAAGTCGCTGTGGGCCGGTTTCGCGAGGACCTTTACTTCCGCCTAGCCGTCTTGCCGATCACGTTGCCGTCGTTGCGAGAACGCGGCGACGATGTGCTCGAACTCGCCGATCATTTTCTGGCACAGGCCGCGGAAAGGTTAAGCCGCCAGCGGCTGGAACTGGAGCCAGCGGCGCGGGATTTGTTGTGTAGCTACAAATGGCCCGGTAATGTGCGCGAGCTGCAAAACATCATAACGCGGGCGTGTGTGTTGAATCAGGGGCCACTAATTTCAGCTGATGAACTGCGGCCCTGGCTGCGGGATGATCGAGATCGCGCCGCATCCGCAGACGACGATTTCGTTGAGGCAACAGACGTGCCTGACGATATCACGCTCGATGAAATGGAGCGTCGGTTGATCGTCGCGACACTCAAACGTTGCGATGGCCACCGCGCCAAAGCAGCCGAAAAGCTCGGCATTGGATTGCGAACATTGAGCGGCAAATTGCGGGCGTACGGCTATGCACCACGGGAGAAGGATTTTGCGAATGTCGATTGATGAGGACCTGCAAAAGCTGCCGCCAGCGGTCGGCAATTGCTGCCGGTCGCACTAGATAGCACTGACACCGAATCAAACCTTGATGTCGTGCGCAAAGGCACGAACGTGCAATCGATGATTTGACCGTTGTGTCGTTTTGCAGCTCTTTGCGCCTCAGCGCCTTTTCGTGAGGAAGATAGGAAGACGTCGTCGTTGGGACGGCGGCACGGAGATTGCAATGCTTTCGTCAATATTTCAATCATCCACGATTCCGGTATTGGAACAGGTCGTTAACTTCACGGAAGCCCGGCACGGTGTGCTGGCCGGCAATATCGCGAATTTGGATACGCCGGGATACAAAACGCGCGATCTGTCGCCGGAGTTGTTCCAGGAAAAGCTGAAAGAAGCGATCGACATAAGCCGTGAGCCCATATCGCCAACGTACAACTCCGATTTGTTGGGCCTGACATCGGTGCGCCGTGCCGACCAGCATGAGGCCAAACAGCTCGAAGCGTTCCGCCAGGTGGAAAATTCGACGAAGAGCATTCTGCGACACGACGGCGACAATGTGAGCATGGAACACCAGATCAATGAGATCGTGAAGAACCAACAACAACACAACCTCGCGATCAACATCATGAGCGCGCAGTTTCGGCTGCTTCGAGCGGCGATCACGGAACGGGTGGTATGAGAGCTACAACCAATTTTTAGATGGGATTTACAGGATCGACTGGATATTGATCGCCTCCAAGCTTCCTGTTGATCGTGCAAATCCTGTCAGAGATCTATCCTCGTAAATTAGGCAATCACGATGTTCAGTAGCTTGGATGTCAGCACGAGTGGCTTAGTCGCACAGCGGACGCGGTTAAACGCGATTTCGTCGAACATTGCCAATATGTCGACGACTCGCAATGAGCTTGGGCAGCCCGATCCCTATAAGCCGCGGTTCGTGACGTTTGAAACGGATGAAAGTATCGCCACGCCGGGCGGCGGCGCGGGAGTGACGATTGGTAGCGTTGAAGAGTCGAATGCTCCGCCCAAAATGAAATATGAGCCGGGCCACCCGGATGCCGACGCTCAGGGTTTTGTGCGGTACCCGGCTGTGGACATGACGACGGAGTTCGTCGACGCGCTCGAAGCAACGCGATCCTATGAAGCGAACATCGGTGTGATCGAAGTTTCGAAGAACATGGCGGAACAAGCATTGCGGATCATTGCGTGAAAGCAATTTAGCCTCCTGGTCAATTACCAGGGGCTAAGTGGAATTCTATGAGTGCTATCAATAACATTTCGATCGGTCAGCAATTCAAGTTGCCTTCCGCACCGGCTTTGGATGGCGCGGCCAAGGGGCCGTCGTTTAAAGACGTGCTGGTGGATTCGATCCAGCAAGTGAACAACATGCAATTGCAGGCGGACCAGGCGGTGGATTCGATGTTCACCGGCGGCGAGGTCAATCCAGCGGAAGTGCTCACTGCCGTGCAAAAGGCCGACCTGGCGTTTCGGCTTACAATGCAGATGCGAAATAAGTTGATGGACGTGTACCAGGAAATAAAGGACATACGGATTTGATTGAGCAGCGAGGAACGAGCGTCGAGGAGCGAGACTCAGTAGAACACTCGATCCTCGCTGCTCGCGTCTGGCTTCTCGCAGAGGTCCACGGATGGATTTTCTCAACAAATCACTTGCTCAATTGAGTGAGCTGTTTCGCTCAATGACGCCAGGCGCGCGAGTAACAGCGGGGCTGTTGCTGGCGGTCGTGGTCGTGAGCGTCGGCTATTTGTTTCGACAGAGCACGGGCGGACCGGATGCGTTTTTGTTCGGCGGCGAGCCCCTCTCGGACGGCCAACTGACGCGGGTAGAAGCAGCCATTGCACAGGCGGGATTGTCGGGATCGCAACGAGAAGGCAACCGCATCCGCGTTCCGGCGGGTCAACAAGCAAAATACCTTGCCGCCGTGGCGGACGGCGGCGCGCTGCCGCCCAATTTCAACACGATTCTCGAGGAAGCTGCTTGGCAAGGGGGGCCCCTGGGAGTCTCGCGAGCAAACTCGCGAGCGCCTGAAAATTGCGAAACAACAGACGCTTTCCGAAATCGTGCGGTCCATGAATTGGGTTGAGAATGCAGTCGTATTGTACAACGAGCACGAGGCACGCGGCGCGCGCCAAGTGTTTCCCACAAAGCAAGTAAGTGCCTCGGTGAGTGTTAAACCAATCGTGGGTGAGACTCTTACCCAATTGCGAGCGAAAAACATTCGCGAACTTGTCGCCCATGCCGTGAGTATGCAGGCCGGGGACGTCGCGGTGATCAATCTGGGGCAAGGCGGCGCATTCGGGGACGACGGCGACGTAATCGCGGCGATGTTCGAGGACGGTTCCTTGATGCAGACGAAGGTCGCCTTTGAATCGCAGAAGCGTGACAGCATCATGAAAGCACTCCGCGATATTCCCGGCGTGCGGGTGGAGGTGAACGCCGACTTCAACGACACGGTCGAGCAGCAGACTCGATCGATAAAGCCGGATAAAAACGGCGCTACACCCAGCCATACTTCAGAGTCGCATCAGGATTCGCAAGATACGACAACACAAGGGGGCGGTCAGCCCGGACTGGTTGCTCAAGGCCCCAACCGCAAAGGCGCGACGGAATCGTCACGGCAGAATTCCAGCACAACAAAAAATAGCACCGAGGAAACCGACAACGTTGTGCCGATCGAAGAAAATCGCACCCTTAGGAAAGGTTACTCGCCGAAGGAAGTCTGGGCGACCGTGACCATTCCGAGCAGCTATGTCGAAAGCATCTGGAAGAAGAATAATCCGACGGCGACCGCGCCGCCGAAGCCGGATGATTTGCGGCTCGTTCAGAACGACGTGGTACCGAAGGTTGAGAATATCGTCGAGCCGCTGTTGATCCTGCAGGCGAACAAGCTCGAAAACACGTACAAGCACGTGCGTGTCGTGGTGCTCGATTCCCTGCCGACGCCGACGATTGAGCCGCCTTCGATGGCGAGTACCGCGACGGCCTGGGTCGGTCGCTATTGGAGTACACTGGCAATGCTTGGCGTCGCCATGTTCAGCTTGCTGGTGCTGCGTTCGGTGGTCAGCGCCAAACCAGGTGACGCGGGAAGTGCCGCAGCAGCGGCAGCACCGGCACTAACGCTGCACGCAGTAGAGCCACCAGCAAAAACGGATTCTGGCGAACAACCGTCGGACGATCGACCTCGCCTGCGTCTGAAAAAAGGAACGTCGCTCAAAGATGACCTCGTGGAAATTGTGCGCGAAGATCCGGACGCAGCGGCCGATATTCTGAGGTCGTGGATCGGCAAGGCGGGCTGACTTTCGCGCCTCGATGTGGCGCTCCCAATGTTTGGCTTAGGCTGAAATGAATACGAACTCAAATATACGAAAAGCGGCGGTCCTGCTTCGTAGCTTGGACAGCGAAACCGCCGCCTTGATGCTTGGCCAGCTCTCTGGGGATGAAGCAGCCGCTATCCGTAGAGCAATTCGCGAGCTCGGGACGATTGATGTCGAAGAGCAGGCGGACGTCGCAGCGGAGTTTCGGCGTGTTCAGCCAACTGTGTTGGAGAAATCATCGAAGGGTGTTGAGCTAGCGTTGACGCCAACTGCGGAGCACGCTCAAAGTGGAATACCAACAAACATTGAGCCAGCCGCCACGTCGAGTCGACGATTCGAGTTTCTGGCGAGCGCGTCGACGAATTCGCTTGTGCCGTTTCTCCTTCGCGAGCACCCTCAAACGATTGCGGTCGTGCTCGCGCATGTCGAGCCAGCGAGGGCTGCCGCCGTATTGGCTGCATTGCCCGAAAAATTGCAGGCTGAGACGATTGAGCGACTCTCCGCCTTGGGCGAGACGGACCCGGAAAGCGTCACGGTTCTCGAGAGCGAGTTGGCTACGTGGTTAACCTCACGGGGTGAGGACCGCGGCAGCATGGCTCGGCGGCGTGAGACCGTTGCGAACATCCTGGCGGCTACAGACGCCACGACACGGCGCGGCATTCTCAGAAAACTGCGAACGCATAATCTTGTATTGGCGGAACAAATCGCGCCGAAAGACGACACATACGAGGCTGCGGGTGGCAAGACGAAAGCTAGGCCCTCAACATTCGAATCGAAGCAGGCAACGGACACAACGAATTCGATTCGGCGCCGCCTTACACCTGCTACACCGGGTATGATCGACTTTACCGCACACACGATCCGACCCACGCCGTTGCCGCGAATTGAGTTCGATCAATTGATTGATTTGGATATGCCGGCGCTCACGGCGGTGCTTCGCGATGTGGATGCCAACGTACTGGCGCTCGCTCTTGCCGGCTCGCAGGACGAACTGGTCGATCGTATTTGCAGCCAAATGCCAAAGCGGTCCGCACGGGCATTTCGCCGAGAATTGCGACGGTTGGGTCCCACACGGTTGAGCGACGTGGAAGGAGCTCAACGTGTGGTTGCCGAGGCGGCGGCCAGATACATCGCACGGCGTCGCCGACAGACTGCAACGGCTGCTAACTGATAAACGACCAGGCACCCTATGGCCACGATCATTCGCAAAGATAGTCCCCATCAGATGCCCTCTGGACGAGCGGCGCAAGCGATCGCGTTCAGTTTTTCAGACATGCGCGGCCAGGCAAACGACTATCTCGGCACCGTGCGTACGGAAGCTGCAAAGATCGTACAGCACGCCGCACCAGCAGGCGGAGCGGGTTAAGCGTCAGGCCGAGGTCGCGGGGCGCACGGCGGCGGAAGCAGCCGTTGAGCAAATACTGGACGAGAAAGTCGCCAAGCGAATGCAAACGCTGCTGCCGGCGTTGGAGCACCTCGTTCGCGAGATCAATGACATGAAGGGAGCGTTGCTTGCAGAGTGGGAACGTTCCACCGTGAAGATTGCGATGGCGATTGCCTCGCGAATCATTCGCCGAGAAGTGGAACATGATCCGCAAATTTCGCTCGAGGTGATCCGTGAGGCACTTCGCCTCGCAGCGGGGTCGGCCGAAATCAAGTTGCATGTGAATCCAAGCGACTACACTAACCTCGGTTCACAACTCCATCGCGTTGCAGCGACGATGGCTCAAATTGCGCCGAGTGAAATTATCGCCGATGCCTCTGTCAGCCCGGGCGGCTGTCGCGTGGAAACGAAACACGGTGAAATCGACCAGCAGATTGAAACGCAATTGTGTCGGATTGAAGAAGAACTGAATTAAGAATTAGCGACAGCACTCGAATTCGGCATGGAAGCGATTTTGCTCGACAACTTGAACTCGACCATGACTGCCGCGCTCACCGGCACGGTCGCAGAGACGGTCGGTATGACCGTTGCCGTTGCCGACTTTCCGGCTCCGGTCGGCGCGATTGTGCGCATTGAGCGCGATCAAGACGAGGCCTGCGAGGGCGAGGTCGTTGGCTTTCGTGATGACCGTGCACTGGTGTATTTGCAGTCGGCGACAACTGGGGTACGACGCGGTCATCGGGTGCGGTTGGTGCGAACGAATCGAACGCTCAAAGTTGGCGACGCGCTGTTGGGGCGTGTGATCGATGCCCATGGACGGTTCATTGACGGCCGGCCACGGCCGCAACTAAGGAGCCGCGCCCGCGTTGACCGCATGCCGCCGCCTGCGACGGAGCGGCCACGGATTCGAGAACCGCTGGCGACCGGTGTTCACGCGATTGACGCCCTGCTCACCTGCGGCCGCGGGCAACGATTGGGAATCTTTTCGGGCTCCGGTGTCGGCAAGAGCGTGCTCTTGGGCATGATGAGCCGCTACACGAATGCTGACGTGATCGTCACCGGCCTGGTCGGTGAGCGCGGTCGCGAAGTGAACGAGTTCCTGGAGCGCGATCTGGGCGCTGAAGGAAGAGCACGTAGCGTCGTCGTGGTGGCCACGAGCAATGAATCGGCGCTCATGCGCGTGCAGGCCGCAGCGACTGCCACTACTGTGGCCGAGTACTTTCGCGAACAGGGCAAGCAAGTGTTGTTGCTTATCGATTCAGTAACTCGATTCGCAATGGCGCAACGCGAAATCGGCTTGGCCGCGGGTGAGCCGCCGGCAACACGCGGTTATCCACCTTCGATGTTCGCACTATTACCTCGGCTGGTGGAGCGGGCCGGCCAAAGCGTTCGAGGCAGCATCACCGCGTTCTATACAGTGCTTGTCGAAGGTGATGACGAAAACGAGCCGGTGGCCGATACCATGCGCGGCTTGCTTGATGGCCACGTGTGGCTCTCGCGCAAGCTGGCTGGCCGCGGCCATTATCCGGCGATCGACGTGATGGCGAGCATCAGCCGCGTGATGAAGGATATCACGACGCCGCAACATCGCGCCGCCGCGTTGACAATTCGGAAATTGCTGGCAGCATACGCAGAGCATGAGGACTTGCTTTCCATTGGCGCGTATCGACGCGGCAGTAACCGGACGCTGGATGTAGCAGTCGAAATGCGTGAGGCGATCGATACCATGCTTCGTCAATCGATCGATGTCGCAATGCCGTACGAGCAGGTTGTGGAACAGTTGATTTCGTTGGCAGCGCTATGCGAATCCAAGTTGAATGCTCCCACGGCGACGCTAACGCCGGCAGCGGCGACTGACAATTCAACCGCAATGCAGAACTAGATTACCCATGAACTCATGATGGCCAAATACAAGTTTCGACTCGAAACACTAAAACGAGTCCGGGAGGCGCGTCGCGATGAACAGCGGGCATCGCTTGCGGAGGCGTTTCATGCGGAACAAGTACTGGTGGAGAGCCAGGCCGAATTGGCTGCTGAAGCCGAATCGCTGCGCGAATTGCGACGATCGGCGACGGCCGGCGAGTACATGAACGTCAACCAGTTGTTGGAAGCACAGCGCTATGAGTTGTTGCTCAAAGCACAAGGTCAGGAGCTTACGAAACAAGCGATTTTGTTGACGACCGAAACGGAGCGCCGTCGACGATTGCTGGTGGAAGCCGATCGCAACGTCCGCGCACTGGAGCGGCTTGATGAGCGGCATCACGACGAATTCAAGAGGCGCCAACAGAGGAATGAAAGCAAACAGTTGGACGAAATCGCCACCAACCGCTGGCACAAAACTTCGAGCGCTAAGTAATGGCCAAACTGCTGGACATGTTGTTTGGGCTCATCGCTTACCTGTGCGTAGCGACGGTAATCACACTTGCGCTGATTCTTGGATACTTATGGCATACCGATCAGCTCAACAACGAAAAACTGTTTCGTCTCATGGCGGTGATGCAGGATGTCGATCTGCAACAGATCACGGCGGAAGAAAAAAAATCACCCAACGAAGTGCCGCCCGAAGAACCTTCGCTCAACGAGGTGATGCATCATCAACAGATTCAGGACCGCAACTTTGAAGTCAAACAACTCGCACTACAGCGCGGCAAGCAGATGTACGATGCCTCATACCAGCAATTGGTCGAACAAACGGCGCGCTATGACCGACTTGCGCAAGACTGGCAAAGCAAGCTCAAGCAGGAACAGGAGCTGACGACGCAACAAAATATCGCCAAGGTAGTCAGTCAGCTCGAGCAAGTCACGCCGGAAGTTGGCAAAGATCAGTTAATGCGCTGGATTGCCGAAGACAAAATGGACGATGCCATTCTGCTGATGAGCAAGATGTCCGAAAGCAAACTGGCCAAGATCCTCAAAACGTTTGAGACGCCAGAGGAACTCGCCAAGCTGCATGAAATCCATGAACGAATCATCAGCAGCAGTGCCCACGGCGCGAAGCTGGAGAAGGCGCTCGTGCGCTGAATGCCGTAGACGGCAAGAAGTAAGTTTAAGGAAAGACCACGGCTAGGGACGGTAATGAATAGCACGAACATTGATTACGTATATCAAGCCGCTTCTTCAATGACCGACCGCGTCGGCAGTGGTGATCGAAGTGACGGTCATTCGTCAAGCTTCGACAATCACTTGAATCAAGCGTCGGTGTCGATATTTGATCTGGTGCCGTTATCGAATCCATCGGCAGCGAGTTTAAGTTCTTCGCGATCGGACGCCCGATCAACCCGCACCAAGCTAGAGTCGACCGCAACTCCGCCAAACGCAAAGGCGAGTGGTCCGGCGGCACCTCGCTCCGACAATTCGAGCAGTGCATCAACTTTGAATTCAAATGACAAATCGTCAACAGAAGGAGCCGCTCGCACGGCACCGCGAAAAGAAAGAGCGAACGATGACCACCACGACTCTGATAATTCAAACAATAGCGAATTAGCTTCGGCAGCGGGCACAGCGCAAACTGGCAGCGATAAGACATCATCAACGGCGGCCGATAAGAAATCGAAAACAGGCCGCCAGACGGCGGAAGCAAAAGAGAAAGTCGCCATTGACGCGGCAGTTGAGTCCGACGTCGCGGCTCAAAGTGCTAACGAAAAGATTGCCGTTGTGGATACGGTCGTGACAGACGGCGGTGAAGCGGCACAGCCGAAGGCGAATGCCGAGCCCGCAAAAACCACAGCCGACACGAAAGCCCCGGTCGACGAGGAAATCCCCGCGAAAAGAGAAGCTAAAAAAGGCAAACCCTCGGACAAAGCGGCCGTAAGCGCGGCTGCCAAGGACACATCACAAGTAAGAAACGTCGCTGACCAAAGCGACGCCTCACGCGGTTCGCCGCAATCAGACAAATCAACAGCGCTGAAGACCGAAGCTGCTGCAGATTCGAGCGATACTGCGAAGTCGGTTGCCGCGAAGGCGAAGAGACCAAAGTCCGATCCCTCGGGCGACCATGATTCGCAACGCAATATCAAGGAATCGAGTCACGAAAATGCGTCCAACGAGGCGGTCGCACCTTCAACGTCCGCCACATCATCTGCTGTAAACGCCGTGGCAGCCAATTTGGTGGATTCAATCAGCCACGCTGAAACGGCGAAACCAAGCCCAGATTCGAAGACAGAGACAGACGCCGCAAAGTCAAAAGCAACGGTAGGGCCGCTGGGTCGCGCGTTACGGGCGACGCCAGACCTCAGCAGTAACAGCCGACCTGGCGCCACGAATGAAGCGCCGCAGGTTGACCCCACAAGGTTTGTGGGGAGGGTCGCGAAAGCATTTCACACCGCCAATGAGCGTGGCGGCACGTTGCAGTTAAGGTTGAGCCCGCCCGAGTTAGGGTCGCTGAAGCTCCAACTCACCGTTAAGGACGGCGCACTTTCGGCCAAGCTGGAGGCCGATAATTCCATCGCTCGTAAACTCTTGCTCGACCATTTGCCCGCACTGCGAGATCGTCTAGCTGAACAAAATATACGGGTAGACCGATTCGACGTGGACGTGAGGCAGGAAAACAGCGGCGGACAAGCCAATCCTCGCGGATCGGATCAGAATTCGTACCACCGTCAACAACAACAACAACAAACAGAACCGCGGCGGACGGCGAGAACAACACCGCCGACAAACGGCGTCGCAGCGACTCCAGTTCCGGCTGTCGTAAATCGAACCAGCAGTACCGGAATCAATCTAGTGGTGTAACACACGCCAACACAAGGATACACCCGCCGACACTGGTAGGGAGGATCACAATGGCCGGAGTAACTTCGCCCACAAGGTCGTCGCTGACTTCGTCGACGAATTCGAAATCGACGACCGACGCCATCAACGATATCGACTTGGGCACGTTTCTGACGCTCATGATTAAGGAGCTTCAGAATCAGGATCCGCTCAACCCGATGGACAACAAAGATATGCTCACTCAGCTAAGCGAGATTCGCCAAGTCGGTTCCACCGATAAGTTGACGAACACGCTCGATTCGGTGCTGCTGGGACAGAACATTTCGAGCCGCCACGAATTTGATCGGTGCGGATATTACTGCGCTGTCCGACGACAACCAGCAAGTATCCGGCGTCGTTGACCAAGTGTCGATCGATAAAGGAGTCCCCAAATTGCATATTGCGAGCAATCCAAGTTTGACAACAGTAAGCGGCGACGGTGACGTGGGCGCCGGCACGTACAGCTATCAGGTCGTATGGCAGGACAGCAGCGGCAAACTCTTTGGTCTTGACTTTAGCGGCGACAACGCGATTACGACGACTGGTGCTCAGGGCGTCGACACGGCGATTCAACTGAAAAATCTACCCGTGACCGATGGGCAGAAACAGGTGTATCGAAGCGATGCAAACGGCAATGGGCCACCACAATTGGTCGGAGTGATTGTCGACGGCAAGCAAGGTTCGTTTACCGATACGCTGTCGGACGCCGAGCGAAACGGAACGCAACTCACGCAGTCGTTCCAGCGGCCGATTGTCACGGCACGATCGTATGAAGTAAGCCTCAACAATGTGTCTGGTATCCGGCCCCCTGGGTAGGCATTTTTTGAGAAACCGCATCTAACGGCCGCAATGAATTTCGTCCATCGCAGCCCAAGCCACCTGATAAACCACCAACCACCAGGCCTGAGCGCCTGATCAACTTTCTCGGGGAGGAGAACCATGCCACTACAATCCGCGATGACGACTGCCCTGACGGGCATGCAAGCGGCTGAAACGACGATTGACGTTGTGGGCAATAACGTTGCCAACTCGAACACGGTCGGTTTCAAAGAATCCAACGTGCTTTTCGCGACGCAATTCCTGCAGACGCAGAGCATTGGTTCCGCTCCCAGCGCCTCGAGCGGCGGTACAAACCCGCGCCAGACCGGGTTGGGTGTCACCGTTGCCGAAATTACGCCAGACTTCACGCAAGGCACGATCCAAGTTAGCTCGAATCCGCTCGACTTGGCCATTCAGGGCGATGGATTCTTTATCGTGCAGGGGCCCGGCGGTGGAAGCCAGCAGTTCTACACACGCAATGGACAATTCAAAACGAATGCTGTGAATGAATTGACGTCGATCAATGGTGATCGAGTGCTGGGGTACGGCGTCAACGACGACTTCGTGATCGACACCAACGAGATCGTGCCACTGACAATTCCCTTGGGTGGATCAGCCGTTGCGCAGGAAACGAACAACGTAAAACTAGTCGGCAATTTACAACCCGATGGAGAGGAACCCAACGGCGTAGCCACCACGCCGGGCGTTATCGATTCCGCGGTTTTGAATGATAACTCGGTGGAGATTCCTGATAGTATCGGCGTAGGCGATGTGGGAGCGGTTGATGCTCCTAGCGTCGGCAGCGCAGCGGCAGCGGCAAACGGCTCAGGAACAGGATCGATTGGCCAGGGAACCTATAGCTATCGCATTACATTCGTGGATCCATCGGCGCCGGCCGGCGCCGACGAAGCACCATCATCTGTCGCCTTTGGCAATGTCAGCATTCCGGTAGCCGGTACGGATTCGATTTCATTATCGAACTTGCCCACAGCGACTAATCCAGCCGTTTACAGCCAGAAGCGGATTTACCGTATCGACACGAGTGACCCGAGCGGACAGTACCAACTCGTGACCCAACTCGCCGAGAATGTGACGACATATACCGACCAAGCCGATACGGCCTCGCTCGGTGCCACGCTAAGTACCGATGCGCTGGACCACACGAACTACAACTACTTTGTGACGTTCACTGCGCCGGGCGGTCTCGAATCCCGACCGACCAACGAATCGGCAACGATTTCGGTTTCCGTAGACAACGAACGAATCCGACTCCAGAATTTGCCGCAACCGGATGTAGGCTCGGAGTTCACCAATCTACGCATCTATCGCAACGTGGACGGCCAGCCTGGCAAATTCTATCTCGTCGATGAAGTACCGGCCGGCACCAGCTCGTACGTTGACAGTAAACCCGACGCGGTGATCGAGGATCCGGCTAAGTTGCTGGATCGCAACGGACCACCGGTCAGCACGGCCACGCCGCTGTTGAATGTTTCGACTTTCGACGGCACAAACTATGTCGACTTATTTAATACGGGCACGCTGCAATTTACGGGCAGCAAGGGCGCCGACGGTGGACTCAACCTGCCGACGAAAGAGCTGGCTATCACTAGCGCGACGACGGTTGCCGACCTGATTGACTTTATGCAGCAAGCGCTCGGCATTCAGACGTCAAATACTGATCCGGATCATCCGCTGACGGGCAATCCTGGCGGCACGCTAACCGGCGACAGCCGCATTGAGTTTGAATCGAACGATGGCATTGCCAACGCGTCCAACGTCAAACAAACTGCATTTCAATTGATCGGTACCGATGGATCGCCCCAATCCGTCGCCTTGCCGTTCTCGATCACGCAGCAGGCAAACGGGGCAGGCACTTCATCGGAAATGATCGCTTATGACAGCTTGGGGATTCCACTCACCGTCCGTTTGACGACGGTGCTGGAGTCGACATCGAATGGTGTTACGACGTATCGCTGGTATGCGACTTCCGGTGATAACCAACCCGCCACAGGTGTCGACACCACGGTCGGAACCGGTCTGATAACGTTCGACGGCTCGGGCAAATTCATCTCCTCGACGGACAGTAGCGTGTCCGTCGATCGACGCGATGTGGCGTCCAACTCCCCCGTGACGTTCGACTTGGATTTCGGACAGGTGACGGCACTGAGCCAAAATACAACGGGCATCCAGGCCTCGAGCCAGGACGGATTTGCGGCCGGTACCTTAGCGAGCTTCTCGATCACCGAAAGTGGCCGCATTAAAGGCGTCTATTCGAACGGCGTGACGCGCGATTTGGGACAGATGCTGATGGCCCGGTTCTCCAATCCGGGCGGCTTGCAACAGATTGGCGACAACTTGTTTGCGGAAGGGGTAAATTCGGGGGAACCCCTTCGCGATATTCCTGGCTCGTCCGGCATCGGGTCATTAACAGCCGGTGCCGTCGAACTCTCCAACTCCGATATTGGCCAGAACCTAATCGACCTGATCTTGGCATCGACACAATACCGTGGCGGGACGCGCGTGATCACATCCGCGCAGCAGTTGCTCGACGAGCTGCTGAACCTGCGGAGATAGCCCCGCAGTACGGTTCGCTGCAAAAGCTCGTGACACATAGAGAAAAGAAAAACGCGTCTCCGCACCCAAACGTGTAAGCTACGATTGCAAAACGCCGCGTCGCGTAGGTCGCGCTCGCGGTACGATGGCGCCGAAGCTGCACTTGGTAACGGTTAGGGGGAGACGCGTACCGTGGCCGAAGAACCAGTAGATCAGCAAGAGCTCGAATCGCCGGAGATTGCTCCCAAAAGAACAGGCCGTGGTCTGTTGCGGGTCGTAAAGGCGGTGGCGTTTGTGTCGGTCATCGTAGTGGTGCAGATTGTCGTCGCCTCGATGCTAGCGCCATCGGCCAAAGACACTGAGAAGCTGGCGCACGAAATAGTGGCCGCGTCGAATGGAAAGGCGACGGAAGACCATGTGGGAACCGGAAAAGAGGCGGCAACAGAGACAACGAACGCAGAGGACCTGCGAGAAGTTGAGTTGGGCTCCTACAACGTCACGCGATTTAACCCAGGCACGAATACGACTCTGGCCATCGACTTTGAAGTATATGCCACCGTGCTAGCAGAAGATGCTGACGAGTTCGAGCACCATTTCGGGAACAGCAAAGCCCGCATTCGAGAACAAATCACATTAACGATGCACGGGGCAGAGGCGGCCGATCTGACCGATGCAGGGTTGGGATTGATTAAACGGCAGATTTTAGAGAAAACCAACCGCGCGTTAGGAGAGCCGTTGCTCAAGGAAGTGCTGTTCAGCAAGTTCAACTTTGTCGAGCGATAACGGGCTGGCTGAGCCTCCTTGAGACACGTTGATTCAAGTCTCAGATAGATACAATTACGTGGCACGAGGAATGGATTCCGCATGAGGGACGAGCCCCCACAAGCTGGCCAAGGCGAAAGCGAGCAATCGCCTGCTGAGGCTCAAAAAGCTTCTGATCCCACCGCTGTTGCATCCAGCGAAGATTCCAGCACAGAGGCTACCGTCGACCAAGCCAGCATCGACTCGCTGCTCAACCAGGCCCAATCCGCGCTCGACTCGATCGACGAGCAGCAGACGCCTCTTCCTCCGGGCGTCAAGCCGTTCGAATTCAAAAACTTGTTCCGCGCCCAAGCCGCGAACGAGCAAGCTAGCCTCGATTTGCTGCGTGACGTGCAGCTCGATCTGAAAATTGAATTGGGCCGCACGCAGATGCTTCTGGAAGACGTGCTGCGGCTCAAGCAAGGTGCCGTTGTTACACTCGACAAGCTGGCCGGCGATCCGGTCGACATTTACGCGAACGGCCGGCTGATCGCCCGCGGCGAGGTGCTGGTGCTCAACGACAATTTCTGCGTGCGCGTCGCTGAGTTGGTCACGGATGGTAGCGCGGCGTAAAAGTCGGCCATCTTATCTGCATTGCGCATCCATATTTTGTAGCCCGCAGCGTAAGCATACGACCGCCGTGGTGTGTTTTGCTGGCGCTGCAGGCTTCGGCAGTTTGGAATTGTGCGGGTTGCCCTGGCAAGAATCGGCATAGATTTCTATAAGCTACCACCGCGCCAAAGGTGCGAACGGCAAGGATTGCCGGAGCTACTGCGCGGTGACCTCTTCTCTACCCCTCATCTTCGATTCGGAGACGCCGGCTTACCCCGCGCGTCGAGCAAATCATGTTGCGTTTCATGCGACTTGCTGCGCTTAGCTTCTTGGCCGCAGCGCTCACGGCGCCGGTACGAGCCGACAACACTCCCGCGCCGCCGGATTGGCAAGACGGCCGCGGAGCGTCCGTTTACTTGGGGATGAATCACAAACCAGAGTCCTCGGAAGGACCGGCGGAAGAATCACGATATGCGCCCGCTCGCGAGCCGGCAAGCTTGGTCGCACCGCCCGCCGCAGTTGCGGTTCCAGCAAAAGTAGACGTTGCCGTCAAACCCGCGGTGCATGAAGAGCCGGAAACGTCGGACGACTCCGCCGGGCGCAGGCTGGCGCCGCCAAGCGGTCGCGATGATAAAGCAACCGTCGGCCCCCGGAAGCTGATCGATTTGGGCGTGCCAGTCCATTCGATTTATACAGTAATAACAGCGCTTGCGATTGTGATCGGGGCCTTTCTAATGTTTGCGTGGGCCCTTCGTCGAAGTGGCAAAGGAGTGGCTTCGCGACGAAGATTCCTGCCGACGGATGCCGTGAGCGTGCTCGGTCGGGTACCGCTGGCCGCCCGGCAGTTCGCGGAGTTACTGCGCGTTGGAAACAAGCTCGTACTCGTCGCCGTGACGCCGAATGGGCCAACGACATTGACCGAGGTTACAGACCCCACGGAGGTGGATCGGCTCGTTGGATTGTGCCAGCAATTCGATTCCGCGAGCACGACGAAAGCGTTCGAGCAAGTATTTCAGCAGTTCTCGAACGAGCCGACCGGTGCTGGGTTCTTGGGCGGCGATTCGCTGCCGACATCGTTACCGAGTGCAGCTTCAGCGTACCGAAGTCAGCGAGGAACGACTCGTGTTTAAGGTCGGCCGACAAACATGGTGGAAGAGCGCGTCAGCGTGCATCGGCACCCTGCTTGTTGCCGCACCAGCGATGGCGGCTGATTCGCCGGTAGCTGGTCTATTGCCAAAGGGCATCGGCGGACCGGCGGATTGGACGAGCCCTCACGGCTTGGCATCCACGCTGCAGATCATGTTGCTGCTGACGGTGGTCAGCTTGGCCCCCGCCATCCTGCTGATGACGACGGGCTTCGTGCGGATCATCGTCGTTTTAGGATTGCTGCGTCAGGCGCTTGGCACTCAACAGCTACCGCCGAGCCAGGTTGTGACATCGATCGCACTGTTCATGACACTGCTGCTTATGGCCCCAGTGTGGAGTGAATCGTACGAGAGGGGAATCCGGCCGTACACAAATAGCGAGATCGGGCTGAACGAGGCGTTTGATCGGGCAGCCGAGCCTGTGCGCGAGTTTATGTCGCATCAGATACAGCGGGCAGGGAACGATGACGACGTGTATCTATTTCTGCGCTATGTACCGCAGGAGAAGGATGCGTCTACGGACGCGCCGCCGAACTATGTGTACTACAAGCCGCGTGAAGGTGAGCGCGAAGTGCCGCTCGTAGCGCTGCTGCCCGCGTTCATGCTGAGCGAACTGAAGACGGCGTTTCTCATCGGCTTCCAGATTTATTTGCCATTCGTGATTATCGACATCGTGGTGGCCAGCGTCACGATTTCGATGGGCATGTTGATGCTGCCGCCAGTGCTGATTTCGCTGCCCTTTAAGCTCCTGTTATTTGTGCTCGTGGATGGCTGGCACCTGGTGGGGGAGATGGTGTTGCAAAGTTTTCATATGCTTCCTAGCTAAGCCGCAAGCGTCAAATCGTAACGCGGTTGCCATCACAACTAACTCCGGCTCTCGACCCTCGACCTTAAACCCTCGACCAACTATGCAGCCCCAAGATGCAATCGATCTGGCACGGGAAGCACTGATTGTAGCCACACTGATCGCCGCGCCGGTGTTGCTGGCAGGTATGATTGTGGGACTGGTCGTCGGCTTGATACAGGCGCTCACGCAGATCCAGGAACAGACCGTAGCGTTTGTGCCGAAGCTGATTGCCATGGCGCTTGCGCTGGGGCTGTCGCTTCCCTGGGTGCTAACGCAGTTAATCGAATATTCCCGCGAGTTGATTTCGAATATCCCGAACTCGTTGTAACAATACTGTGCGATCGCAGTAGGGTGGGCACCGCCCGCCAATCCTTACCGGTGGGCAGTGCCCGCCCTACAGAATGTCCGCACTTGAAGGCTTTCTCGTCAGCCGGTTCATGGTGTTTACACTGGTGCTCGCGCGCACCGGCTCGCTGGTCATGACGGCTCCAATTTTTGGCACTCAATCCATGCCGCGCCAGGTACGAGTGATATTGGCCGTGGCCATGTCGCTGCTCGTAACGCCGGTGTTTTTGAACACATCGACTCCGCCGGTCGAAAACTTCGCCGTATACGGCCGCCTGCTGGTGAATGAGGCACTTGTTGGGCTGCTCCTGGGGCTGGGCATCGTCATTTTGTTTTCCGGCATCCAAGTCGCCGGTCAGATTGTGAGCCAGATGAGTGGATTGTCGTTGGCCGACGTGTTCAATCCCGGCTTTGGCGAAGAAATCTCCGTTTTTTCGCAATTGTTCTACTTCCTCACAATGGCCGTCTTTGTCGCAGTGGGTGGACACCGCGTTGTCATACACGCGCTGCTCGACACATTTTCAGCTTTACCGCCCGGGCATGCCGCGCTGGGAAGTAACTTTGTCGACGTGCTCATCAGCATCCTTACGCAGGCATTTGTACTGGGCATTCGCGCCGCGGCGCCATTGCTGACGGCGCTATTGCTTTCGAACATTGTCTTGGGGCTGATCAGCCGGACTTTGCCGCAAATCAACGTGATCGCAGTCGGCTTCGGCGTGAATTCATTACTGACGTTGGGCATGATGTTCTTATGCATCGGCGCAGCCGCGTGGGTGTTTCAAGATCCGACGATGGACATCATGCAGCGGATCCAGGAGGCGTTGGCTGTAAGCCATTAACCAAGCGAAAGCGGAAGAAATCTCGCAGAGTCATTCTTCAACTCTAATTCTGGCTCTCGACTCTTGACCCTCGACTCTCGACTCTCCCATGGCCGAGTACGCCGGCGAAAAATCCTTTGAAGCCACACCACACCACCGCCAGGAGGCGCGCGAAAAGGGTCAAGTCGTATTCAGTCAAGACTTGGCTTCAGCCGCCATGCTGATGCTTGCAGTGTTACTGCTTATGATGTTCGGCGGCGCTGATGCAGTTCTGCTTCCAGCTCATGCGGCATCAATTGGGCGAAGTGACCGACGTGCAGGCTGCGCAGGAGAACATCGTTAGCGAATGGATCCACGTCGGCTATGCATTGGCCGCGGTGATGCTTCCGATCCTCGGCTTGATGATGCTGGGCGGTGTGCTGAGCAGCGTGCTGCAAGTCGGGCTGTTGTGGCTTCCCGATCGGATCGCGCCGATGTCAGCCGGATTAATCCAGCTGCCGGCTTGAAGCGGATTTTTTCGCTCTCGGGCACCGCCCGACTCGGTTTTGGCTTGGTAAAAGTGTTGTTGGTGAGCATCGTCGCCATCGCGGTGCTATGGATGCGGTGGGATGAAGTGATTCGTTCAACAGGGCTCGACATGCCGCAGTTCGCGAAGTTCCTCGTGAGCATCTCACTAAGCACTATGCTTTGGATAGGCCTGGTATTGGTCCTACTCGCGATTCTCGATTACAGCTTGCAGCACTGGAAGTTTGAGCAAGACCTGCGGATGACGCACCAAGAAATCCGCGAAGAAATGAAAAACGTACAGGGCGATCCGCAAATCATCGCCCGGCGGCGGGCCATTCAGCGGCAAATGGTGCTCAATCGCGTTTCAACGAGCGTGCCCAAAGCCGACGTGGTGGTGACGAACCCCACCGAACTATCGATCGCGATTCAATACGATCCGCAGGAGATGGCGGCGCCGGTCGTGGTGGCGAAGGGCGCCGGCGTGCTAGCGCAGCGGATCCGCCGGTTGGCACTGGAAAACAACATACCAATCGTCGAGCGTAAGCCGCTGGCTCAGCTGCTGTATAAGGAAGTGGACGTCGGGAAGCCGGTTCCCACAGAATCGTACTCGGCGGTGGCCGAAGTGTTGGCGTACGTCTATCAATTGCAGGGCAAGAAATTGCCGATGCCACCCCGCGCGGCGTAATTGTGTTCCCATGCGGACCGTGGGAACGATCGCAACGAAGAGCTAAGCTGAGGCACTCGCGGCATCGGGAGTATCGTAGCCGTAACGCTGAAAATACGGCGCCCAGCGGCCGCGGACGCGGTCGGCGACATCGGGCGGAAGCTGGTACTTGTTGGTTTTGTAGTTGCGCGTCTTCATTGCATGGCGCGACAAAATCGGCTCAATTTCCACGAAGCTTCCCAAATGGAGCCGCTGGTAGACGTCCCTCATTTCGCCGACAGGGTCGGCGACAAGATCCTCATAGCGAATATCGACGAGCCGGCCGGGCGGGACCAACTCGCGGTCTTGTTCGAAACACTCGTACATCCGCACGAAATTGTCCAGGACGCTTTTCTCCATCCAGCCGGCTTCATCGCGCGGAATTTGGAAACCCTGTACCTCGCTCAATGACTTCCATAACCGAACCGTCGACGGATAAATTACGAGCGGATCGCGCACGATGTGGATGAACTTCGCGTCGGGAAAAACTTCCAAGATAGTCCGCACGCGTGCCGTGTGCGTTGGCGACTTCAGCACGATTCGGCGATTATTCGCTACGCGCAATGCGCCGTACGAACCCGAGCCATTTGCGTTTCCACGTATCGCGTTCCGCCGCAGACAGTCTTCTAAGATCGAGATACTCATCAGCCACGGGTCCGTGATTTGGAAAGGCCCAAACCAAGTAGGGCGACGGAACACCCATGTTTACGAGCGCGAATTCGTCTTCTTGCGGCCGGTCCCACCCAGCGACAACGTCGTCCATGGGCCGTTTCTTCGGCAGGAAAGCACGGACCATCGGCGGTAGAAACCACCCCGTCCACAGAAAATGATGCGGAGCGAAGCACTGGTAGGTCGTGGGGCAAGTGTGGCGCTGGTCGAGCATTAGCAATTCATGCAGCAGCGTGGTGCCGCTCCGCCAATGACCAAGCACGAACAACGGCGGCTCAATCAATTTCACACGCCGGATCGCACCGCTAAACAAAAACCATTCGAAAACGCCTGCAAACGTGTTGAGAATGCTGGTGATCGTGACCGATGCTACCATCGACCAGCGGATGGGTGGCACCGCGAAGTGATTGCGGACGAGCAGTCGCATCCACGTGAGGAAATCCATGCCGTGCCAAAAGCGCAGTGCCCAGCGCGGGTAGCGGTGCAAAGGCCGATCGCTGTAAACCGCCTTGTTGGGTTCGTTTTGCGTTGACGACATGGCGCAATGAAAAAGGTGGACCGGCTTGATGGCAAGTCCATTGTAATTAAGAAGCTTCGTCTGTCGCGGTCAGTTTTGGGACTTCCGCATTGGAAGGCTCCTCCGCGGCTGCCAAGTCCAAATCATTGAGCGATTGGCCAGCAGGAAGTGAAAAATCGACCGCCGGAGTTCGTCGCCGAAATTGGCGATCACTGCGGCCATAGATGAGGGCGGCAATCCACATGCCGGCCAGACCTAGCAGGAACAGCCCAATGCCAACATAGCTTGATACGGCGGAATCAGCCTGCACCGGCGGCAACACGAGCGGCGCGCGGCCGATCAGCAGCGGAGCAAAGCGCGCAGGGTCGACATCACCGTTTACTTTATCTGCATCACTCTGATCGTTATCTTCGCCCGCTGAACCATGGGCGTGGTAGAGCCAATCCTTGAAGAAGAACCCCGCAACTCGCACCGGTTCGCGGAGCGAATCGCCGACGGGAAACCCCTTCGGTAAATCGCGGACGCAAAACACAAGGGGATGATTTTGCGCGTTGTCCGTAAATACTTCCATTTCATAGTAGTGATCGAGGTCAAAATGTTCGGCGATCGTGCTGGAACCGCCACTCGGCTGCGAGCCAACTTCGACACGAGTTACGCGGCGGGCCATACCATCGAACACGAACAGCCGTCCCTGCTGGAGCTGCGCGTCGTTGAACAGTGGCGCCACACTGTAACGACCTTGCGCAGCCTGCCGGAGGACCTCCTGCGTCAGCGCATGTCGTGGTCTAGTATCAGCCGCAGCTAATGCGCGCTGCCACTCGTCACGCACTGCCGGCAGATTCTGTTGCGCGAAACGAACGAGTTGATGCTCACCGATTTGGCCGACGGCCGCGAGCATTTGGTAAAAAGCATTGCGTTCCTCGATCCGAATCGGTCCGCGACTTTGAACTTCGTCCAACAACCCAACGTCCATGCCAAGGTTCCCCAGAATTGCTTTGCCGAATGTTTGATCGGGCTTATTGCCAATTTGCTCATCGATAGTGGCGCCAAGTGCTGCACTCTCTTCATTGAGCGACTTGCCTGGATGCCAGGCGATTTCCTTGGCTAGCCAAAGTGACGCCGACGATTGGCCCTTGCCAAGTTTCTTTAAGTAGAGGGCGACCGCAGAAGCGGGTTCACCGAGTCTTTGCGACTGCAGCCAGCTATGCGGAACTCGCGTTGTGAGAATTGTTGCGCTACCAGCACCATCATCGAGTGCGATTTCACACTCATAGTACACGGGCATTTCGAGCCGAGCGGCATCGGCCGGTGCTGGTTTCTTTATTGAAACCTTGGTGACGCGCCCGGTGAGGCGAACGAGTTGGCCGCGATAGTCGTCCGAATTCTTTAGCACATTAAACACCGACAAATCTGTGTGAACCCAGTCGTCGAGCTCGGCCGAGTTGAACGACCGTAGGCGGCGTAGCAGTTCGAGTGTCTTCACCCGCTGAGCGTCAGCGAGCGTCTGGCCGTCGTCGAATTCCGCGAGGCGATCGATGCTCCAACCGGCTAAGTTGAGGATTTCTCGAAACGAAGTGATTGGCATCGGCGACTTAGCCGCTTTGTCGCGCTTGTCAGCATTCGCTACCGGTTCCTGGTTCTTCCAAGCGTCGGACGCAGCCGGCGGGTGAATATCTAACATGCTTGGGCCGCACGGCATTGAGCCGGAGTATTCGACTGTTTTTGCCACGACGACGGGTGCGGTACCGAAGCCATGCTTCCATTCGTACGACAGCTTCTTGAAGAACAAGCCGGTTACTTTCAAATACCCGTCGCTCGGATGATCGCGCAGCGACAGATTCGGCGGCAGGTCGAGGCAATACACGAACACCGGCCATGATGAACCATCGGTTGGTTGCATGACAATCCGATAGTACGACTTGATTCCCAGGTCGTTTGCAGCGGGTGTTTGTTCCGTGATCTGTCTCAGGTATCCGTATACGGTGACGAGTTTGCCACGATAGAAATTGGGCTGATCGACCAACTGCACGTAATTGGCTTCGAGCGCATGCGATGCATTCAATGCCTCGGTAGACGTCTGCTGCAACAAGCCGAACATGCCAAACCAAGCGTTCTTCTCGGCATTGCGGAAATAGGTGCTGTCCGCGATTGTCTTCCGCCAGGCGGGGTTGACGCCTGGAAAGAGACCTGTGTTCGATGATGCTTTGCGTTCTGAAACCGATTTGTTGGCCGAACCAGAGGAGTCGTTCTCGTCTGATTGCTTTCGGTCGCGATCATCGCTGCGGAACGCACCGGGCGGCAGCGAAGGCGGTGCTTCCGCCGACGCGTCGTGACTCGCGTCGCTCGATCCTTGTGTCGTCGTCGAGCGTGGCGCTTGAGCGGGATTGCCGCCCGCTACTTGGGCAAAAGCTCGATCGACTCGATTGGCGAAGTTTGGGTCGCGAAGGCGGCCGATCGCGATAATTACCAAGGCCAGCGGAACGAAGAGTAGTAGCAGCCGCCACTGCTCGCGTCGCGACAAAAAGTTACGGGTGCGACGGCGATCGGGTCGGATAAGTCGGACCATGGGCAAATGAAAAGTCGGCGGCGATGGTAGCGACCGGCGTCGATGGCGCCAAGTTAGCCGCCGGTCAATGACCGGGGGCTAAATAGCGAGCTACTGTCGGCGCTATACATTGTTCGCATGTCTGTGTAATTCTAGGAGCAGCTTAGACTTGCGACAACTCACGCCGGCAATAGCGACGAACTGCCGCGATCAGAACGCATTTTCTAGAGTTTTTGCCCGCCCGCGGGAATAACGCCCCCAGTGCCCGCGAATTGTAATGCGATGGTCGGCGTGTGATACAATCGATCACGGCCAATGCCACCGGCCATCACGCGGAACAGCTAACGGAGAGAGGCAACGGGTGGCGCTTTCGCGGACAGACTTTGTCGTTCTGATCCACGAACATGCTCCGGCTTTGTACCGGATCGCTTATCGGCTGGTGGGCGATTCGCACGATGCCGAGGATGTCGTGCAGGAGACATTGCGCAGTGCGTGGAAGAGCCGGGCAAACTTTACGAGCGGACGTGGTCAACGGGCGTGGTTGGCCGCCATCCTGCGACGTAGAGTGATTGATCGTTGGCGACGTGCTGGCCGACGAATGGTGCTCGTCGGGGAAGGTCCGTTGGAGGTGCCGATAGCGGCGACGGATCCGACCACGAACGAATTCACGGACGAAATGCAACAGGCTCTCTCACAACTTCCCCCGGAATTGCGCGAGTCACTCCTGTTGGTCGTCGTGGGCGAACTGACGCACCAGGAAACGGCCAATGCACTCGGTGTACCGCTCGGCACTGTTCTGTCGCGCGTAAGCCGAGCCCGCCAGCGGTTACGTAAGCACTTGCTTGAAGTAAGTCACGCTTAAGTACCGATAAACACACGCGGCAAGAGACGCTCGCGTGCTCGCCCCTCGAGTCCATGGTAGCCAGGTGGGCGGCAGCCAGGACCCGGTTGTTCAAGGTTCGCGACCATGTCGTATCTGCACTCGAAGCCGAGTTCGCTCGGCGATGCCTTCCCCAATTCCATTGACTCAGCAGCCCAAATTGGGCATGCGATTCCGTTTATTCAATCCAGCGATAGTGCGGTGGATTTGGCGCTCCGCAGCGTGCCATTGCCCGATGGAATGCTGAACCGGTTGAAACGGATGGCATTGACCATGCCGGACGATTCGACGGGTCATGTGGATTATTTAGGCTGTTGACAATTCCAAGCGGGCGTTTGACGCCGACTGGCGACGATACGGCATTTGCTACCGGCAACATCCCCGCTACCGCTAAGTGTGTCGATCAGCGCTTCTCTTCTACGAATTGAGCGCTAGCATCGATAGTGCATTCCGCTAGAATGGAACTATAGCGCATGAGTCGCGCTCGTCGCGAAGCTGGGTGGTCTTGCGCCACGGCAAGTTAGGCGGTTTGCTCCAACTTTCCAAAGACGTGGTCGGAGCTCGCCAGGCAAAGCGCTGCGACCAATCACATCGGTCGAGATCGATGCGTCGTTGCGCTTGCCAGAATAATCAAAGCGCACAGCACAGGCACTTTTCCAGCAATGGGTTTGGATATCGAAAGGAATTCGCGACGGCGACGCGTTCAGCCGCAGCGGTGGTTGACCCGTCCGTGGATTCTATTCGCACTTCTAATTTCATTGGCATCGCCACATACCTCTTTTTCCGCGGAGCCGGCCGCCGATTTTGTTAAGGGCTTGGAGGATCGGGGCCTGCACGAGCTGGCGCTCGAGTACCTCGATCGGTTGGAAACGAGCCCACTGGCCGACGAGGCAACGCGGAAGCAAATTCCGTATCTACGCGGTGTCGCACTCATCGAAGAGTCGCGTCAGGCAAGTGACCCAGCCGACCGCAACAAGCTGTTGGACAACGCACGAAGGGAGCTCGAACAATTCGCCACGACGAATCCCGATAGCACGCAAGGCGCCGAAGCACTGCTCCAACTGGCGACCGTGCAGATGACGCGCGGCCAGGAAATCGTGGTCCAAGCGGAGCAACTTCCGAAGGAAGATACTTACACCGCACAGCGCAGGGATCTAGGACGCAAAGCGCGGCTGCATTTTGCCGAGGCGCGTGACACTTACCAGAGGGCAGAATCAGTTTTCAGCAAAGAGTTGGCCAAGCTGCCGCCCACCACCAGTGCACAAGCGCGGGACGATACCGGCAGCCGACGTCAGGAATTGCGAGCCCGGGTGGCACAATTGCGATTTTTAGCTGCCCAAACACAGTTTGAGGCGGCACAATCATACTCACCGCAGGCCGACGAGTTTCGAAAGCTAAATGCGACAGCGGCCGATGAACTTTCTGCGGTCTATGATGAATTTGGACGGACGATGCTGGTGGGGTTGTACGCCCGACTGTATGAAGGCCGGTGTTACCAGGCAGTCGGCAACTATCCATTGGCGTTGGGCTGTTATGAAGAGCTTTTGGGAACAAACAATGTGCTGCCGCCGTTTCGCAAGCTAGTGGCGGCGGCAATGCACCGTAAAGCGGAAGTATTAGTTGCAGAGGACAAGCTGGACGCGGCCATCCAGGCATGCAACGCCTGCTTGAAGGATGCCCATAAAGACGAGGAGAAGCAGCCGGAATGGATCGCAGTGCGATTCGAATTGGCGGAGGCACTCTTCGAAGAAGGCAAAGTCGCTCCAGACTGATTCGTTGGAACAACGACGCTTGCTGGCCGAGGCACGCGGCGCGTACCGCGAAGTGGCACGATCATCGAGCGAGTATCAGGTAGCAGCACGCACTGCCGCGAACGCAACTGCGATGGACACTGCCAGCGGCAATGCGGCGCGGGAGCCTCGCGATGAGCCGCGCACATTTCAGGCCGCCTACGATTTGGGGAAAGAAGCGCTCGCTTCATTCAACGCGGCGAAACTCGCAATTCCCAGCGCGGAGCGAAATAATCCGACAGCGGTGCCCGAGCTCCAGGCCCAAATGGAACGCGGCAAGAAAGACGCCCGGCACTATTTTCAGGTCGCGTCGACACTTGTAGATGTAGACACCGACCCGAAGCTCGTCAACGAGATTCGTTACTTCTTGTGCTGGCTGGATTGGGAAGCGGAGGATTATTATCGGGCGGCCGTCTTGGGGGAATTCCTGCGCGACGGTATCCGGATCTTCCGGCCGCGAGTTCGGCGGCCAAAATCTCCATGGCATCGTTCGAACGGTTGTATAACCAGGCAGTAACGGCAGGCAACAAAAACGATGACGGCGACTTCGAGGCGCGGCAAATGGCCCGTATGGCGGAGTTCATCGTTCGCCGCTGGCCTAATACCGACGATGCCGACGCGGCGTTTGGCGTGTTGGTGAGCTTCGCAATTCGCAACGGTAAGACGGATCAAGCAGAGAAATTGCTCCAACAGGCGTCGGCCCAATCGCGGCCAAAGTTGGAGCTGCTGCTGGGCAATGCCCTGTGGGGACGGTATCTCGAACTCTCTCAACAGGACCAACCGGGGCCGAGTCCAGACGCGGTGGCGAAGCTGAAAGCCTCGGCCACCAAGTATTTGAATGCGGGCTTCGAGGCGGCGAAAAAGGAATCGCGGCTCAGCGAAGCGGGTGCGACCGCCGTGTTGTATTTGGCCCAAGCCATGTTGAGTGACGGCAATTACGCGGATGCGATTGCACTGCTTGAGGACGAAAAGGCGGGGCCGCTTGCTCTGATTAGCAAGAAGCATCCAACCGCGTCGAAACCGCAATACGCGATCGAGACCTACAAAGCTGCGTTGCGCGCGTACGTCTTTATCTCGCCGCCGCAGGATAAGAAGGCGGTGCGTACGATGCAAGCGCTCGAAAAAGTCGTGAAGGCCAGCGGCGATGACGACGCGGCTTCCGAACAATTAACGCGGATCTACATCGGAATGGGTGTGGCCCTGCAAAAGCAAATGGAGGAACTCCGTGCATCCGGCAAAGAACAGGAAGCAAACCGCGTCGCCGGCGCCACGGCGAAGTTCTTGGACCGAATCAACGCGCAGTCGAGCGAGGAAAACTGGCCCACGCGCGTTTGGCTGGCACAAACCTACTATGCAATGGGCACCAATCTGGAAAGCGCTACACAGCCTGAAAGGGCGTCGGTCGCCTCAGACCAACCACTGAGCAAGGCCGCTCGTGAATACATTACCAAAGCGCGAGACGCTTACCAGAAGCTGCTCAGCGAAGTCGCGAAAAACCCAAAGTTAGCTCCAAGCAAGCTTGCGGTACTTGCAACCAGGATGCAGTTAGGCGAATGTTATCGCGCTCGGCCAGTATCAACAGGCGCGAGATACGTTCTCTGATATCTTAAGCGAGAAGGAAGCGTCGCTCGCGGTGCAGCGAGCGGCGGCACTGACCTACCAAGCGCGCGGCGAACATGAGGATCCTGCCTGGTTCGAATTCGCAATTCACGGTGGCTATAAACTGAAATCGACCGGCAAGAATCGCATATGGGGTTGGATAAAAATTTCGCAAGTGTCTGCCAGAGCTGCTCGGCAGGATGAGAAATTCCTTGATGCGTTTTACGAAGCGCGGTTGAACATTTCGCGTTGCCGGTACTTGGCTGCCATGAAGCAAACCGGCGATGCGCGTTGGCAGGATCTCGCGCGGGCAAAACAAAGCATCCAATCGCTCGCACAACTGTACCCGAGCTTAGGCGGCGACAAGTGGAAACCGCAGTTCGAACAATTATTGAAGGACATCCAGCGCGAGGAAGTCACACACCAACCAACGGCGAGCGGATGAGCGGATTAGTACGTCGCCAAGGATTTTACGTCAAGCCGGTAAGACGCAAAGCAAGACCTTTGTTATTTGCGCCCTAGCGTTGGACCTGGGCACCTAGTTTGAGGCCGCACATGAGTTCTCGCAAGTGGTTTTTGTTTTTGATCGGATTCGCACTCGTTGGTTGCTGCGCGATCTCATCCCTGGCGGCGGGGATGGCGGACCGGGTTCGCCTTATGCGCGGCAGTGAAAGCGGTGAGGTGTCGGATACAACGCCGCTCGAGGTGACGCTCAACAAGGGCGAATCGAATAGCCGCACCATCCAGGTCAACCAGATCAAATCAATCGCCTTCGAGGGAGAGCCCGCCGAGTTGCGCAAGCCCGCGTGAATGCAGCCAATGGCGCGTTCGCGAAGGCGCAGCAGCTGTTGGACAACATCGATATGAGTCAGGTGCGGCGCGATCTCGTGAAGCAGGATGTGGAATTCTATCAGGCGTACGTCGCCGCGAAGCTTGCCGAAGGCGGGGAAGCCGAGATCGTCGAGGCCGGGCGGAAACTCAACACGTTTGTTAAAAACTGCCCAAATAACTTCCACTATCTGGAGGCGTCGGAGTTAATGGGCGATCTGCTGATGATCAGCGGACATTATGAATATGCTGAGAAGCAGTATGCCGAGTTGGCAAAAGCACCGTGGCCGGATTACAAAATGCGGGCGGCGGTCGCGATCGGCCGCTCGCTACAGGCCCAAAATAAGCAAGCCGAAGCCATCCAACAGTTCGATTTGGCACTGGCCACGGCCGACAACAGCCCCGATTCCCAAAATCAGAAGTTGGCAGCCACCTTGGGCAAAGCAGTTAGCCTCGCCGAAACCGGGAAGCTCGACGACGCAGTCGGCATGATCGAAAAGCTCATTCAAGACGCCGACCCCCAACAAAAGGAGCTCCTCGCGCGTGCTTACAACGCCCTAGGCACCTGTTACGAAAAAGCCAACAAGACAAAGGACGCTCTGTTCGCGTTTTTGCATGTGGATGTGCTATACAACACGGTGCCCGAAGCACATGCCGAAGCCCTGTATCACCTCGTGCCGTTGTGGAAAGCCATCGGACAGGATGAACGCTCGCGAGAGGCCGGCCAAATGCTTCATCAACGATACGCGGGTACCCGGTGGGCTAAGCAACTGCAATAACTTTTTTGTAATCGTGGATTAGTAGGTCGTCGGCTTTACGCGGTCGGCGGCCGACCGTTAAACTTGAGCTGTTTGAATGCGCAGCGGCATTCGCACATCATCGACGACCGCAGGAGCGTTTTATGTGTCAAACAGGGGAGCCAAAACCGCGATTAGGCTGGCGGTTTGGCCTGAGATCCGCGACCGTAATAGCGATGTTCGCTCTCGCCGCGCCGTTCGCCAGGGGCCAAGAGAAAGACTCAGCTACCGTTAAGGACACATTGCCTGATGCAAAAGCTGCTGCGCCCGCAAACGCCGGAGCCTCGGCAGGTGCGCCGGCCGTTACCAACAATGGCGCCGCGACGACTCCGACCGGCCCGGCAGCGGTTCGCGAAAGTTATCTCGGGTGGCTTTATCATTCGCTCGGCATACTCTACAGCGTGATTTTCTTAGGATTGTCGTTCGCGCTTGTCGCCGTGTTCGTGATGAACGTGCTCACCGCGCGGCGCGACTACATATTGCCGGCGTCGTTGATCGAGGGTTTCGAAGCGCAGCTCAACGCCAAGAACTATCAGGGCGCTTACGAGTTGGCGAAGAGTGATGAATCGTTTTTAGGAAAAGTTTTGTCGGCTGGACTGGCGCGGATTTCGAGCGGATACCCGCAAGCGGTCGAAGCCATGCAGGAAGTCGGCGAAGAAGAGAACATGCGGCTTGACCATCGGTTGAGTTACCTGGCTCTGCTCGGCACGATCAGCCCAATGTTCGGCCTGTTGGGCACCGTCGACGGCATGGTGCAGGCGTTCGATGTCATTGCCCATTCGCAGGTGTCGCCGAAACCGGCCGAGTTGGCAACCGGCATCGCGACCGCACTCGTGACGACGTTGATTGGTTTGTGGCTGGCGATTCCCGCCATCGCGGCCTTCAACATTTTGCGGAACCGTGTGTCGCGGTTGGTGCTGGAAGTCGGCATTGTGAGCGAAAACCTGATGAGCCGATTCCAGAACGTTGGACCACAGAAGTAGACGCGACTTGTTGGACGCTCTGAAAGACATCGACTTCTTTGCGCCTTTGCGCCTTTGCGTGAGGCTATTTTCGAATTACTCGGCGGTTACAGGCTAAATATGCGTTACAAAAAGCATAAGGTGGTGATGGCCGAAATGGACATGACGCCGATGATCGACGTCACGTTCCAGCTCATCGCCTTCTTTATGTTCGTGCTGAACTTCTCGGAAGTTGATCAGGATCAGCGGATCAACCTCCCCGCGAGTGAACTGGCGCGGCCACCGGAGGTGGCCTACGACGAACCGCTCACGATTCAATTGACTGGTAATGAAAAGATCTATTTCGCCGGCGATGAGCTTTCATCGGCCGGTTTGAAGTCAGCATTGTTGCGCGAAGCACAGATCATCAAAGCAAGTCCGAAGAAGAAAGTTTCGGATGTCACGGTGATCATCCGGGCGGACAGAGTTGCCAAAACGGGCAAGGTTCAGGAGATTATTCAACTTTGTCAGCAGGCAGAGTTCGATACGTTTGCCCTGCGCGGTCGGCAAAGTGATACTTCGACGTTGACCGAATGATTGTGGCAAATCTACTCATAAGTTGCTGAAACAATGCGCATCCGCCACGGCTACACGACGCTCGACAAGATCGACATGCAGATGACACCGATGATCGACATCGTGTTCCTGCTGAACATCTTCTTTTTGTTCACGTTCAAGATCGTGTTGCCGGAAGGCGATTTCAACATCCGCATGCCGTCGGCCGCCGCAGCACGATCGGTGCAGGAAAACGAATCGCTGCCGATGACGTTGTTCATGAAAGCAGGTCCAAACGGCGAGTTGGCCGATCTGCGGCTGGCCGGACGATCGTTCGGCAACGGTCGCGATGCGTTCGTCCGGTTGCGTCAGCAGATTCGCTCGACCGTGAACGACGCCGGCGGACCAGGCACAGCCTCGGACCTCGAAGTGGAAATCGACGCCGATTACGATTTGAATTACGAATACGTGATGCGAGCTATCACGGCCATTACCGGCTATATCGAGAACGGCCAGCCTCACAAATTGATCGAACGCGTAAAATTTACGCCGCCCAAGAAACCAGCAGCATAAATGGCCCGGCCAAATTCTCTTCTACGCTCGTGGGTGAAACGACTCATGCACCTTTTTCAGCCGCGAATGATCAACGTGCGTATAGATTTGCGTCGTGGCGATGCTCGCGTGGCCGAGCATCTCTTGGACATGTCGTAAGTCGGCGCCCCCGGCGAGCAGATGCGTCGCGAAACTGTGCCGCATCGAATGGGGACTTAGCTCGTCCGAACACCCGGCCACCTTCGCGTACAGCTTAATCAGCTCCCAGATTCGTTCGCGACGAAGTCGGCCACCGCGCGACGAGAGCAGCAAAAACTGCGACGGTGCATCGTTGCGCTCGACAAGTTTCGGTCGTTCGTGCGCCGAGTAATCTTCAACTGCAGCAACCGCCTTGGCGCCCAGCGGCACCACGCGTTGTTTGTCTCCCTTCCCGTGACATAGACAATACCGCTCGGCGAGGTGCACGTCGCGCGGCCGCAGGATCGACAACTCCGACACGCGGCACCCGGTGGCATACAGGAGTTCGAGCATGGCACGGTCTCGTCGCCACCACGGTCTCGGCGGCCGCGGTGCCGTAAGCAGCGCGTTGATTTCTGTTTGTGAAAGCACGGTCGGCACGCGCTGCCACAGTTTCTGCGTACCGAGCAATTCGGCCTGGTTGTCCGTGAGCACACCCTCAAGTTGTAGATAGCGAAAAAACACCTTCAGCGACACGATATGCCGGCTGATCGATGCCGGGGCAAGCTCTTGGGCTGTGAGCCAAGCCGGGTAATCGGACAATTCGGAAACTTTAAGCCCGGCAAGCCGCCGGCCGCGGAGCCAGTCGAAGAATCGCCGCAGATCGCGCTCATAGGCCGCCACGCTGTTTTCGGCCAGATGGCATTCGGTGCGCAAATAGCGCACGAATGATTCGCGCGCAACGGGCTGCGTTCTCGGCAGCAGCCAGTCGACGTGGTTTGATTTCTTTGCGGTTCGGCGGCATGAAAAGCCCCTGTGTGGGAGGCGTCTCCGACGCCGACATAGCCCAGAAATCGTGAGACGCCATCGGCCTCGGAGAGGCCTCCCACATTCCAATCGCTGCGTAGTGCTCGATAGAGTCTGTATCGGCCGATTAGGCGTGGATTGCGCGGCTCGACTGGTCAGAGACCGGTGGCATTGACTATGCTACCGCCGCCTGTGCTGACTCTGACGTTTGAGTAAACTCGTAGGTCAGGCTTCAGCTTGACCAATCACCAACCGACTTAAGTTCGTCAGGCTGAAGCCTGACCTACGATATGCAGCGAGTTGTTATTGATGAGCCGTATGAGTTCGTGCCGCCCGTTTATTCGACGTGGTGGCCGACTATCTTGCGCTTTTATTTGCGGCGCTACCTGCGCACATCGTACGGCGTACGTTCGGTCGAATGCCGCCACGTGGATCGATTGAAAGCATCGCTTGCTGCGGGTCACAGCATTTTGCTCGCGCCGAATCACAGCCACCTAGCCGACCCCATGGTGCTCGGCGTCTTGGGTATGGAGGCCGGGTGCCATCTATTCGCGATGGCAAGTTGGCACGTGTTTAAGCAGAGTGCCTTTCAAACCTTCATGACGCGGCGGATGGGCGCGTTTAGCGTGCTGCGCGAAGGGAACGATCGGCAAGCGATCGAAACCGCGATCGAAATTTTGGTCGCACGCCGGCGGCCTCTCATTGTTTTTCCCGAGGGTGCAATCACGCGGCACAACGACCTCATCGAAGAAATGATGGAGGGGCCGTCGTTCATTGCCCGACAAGTCGCCAAGCGATTGAAAAAGGAAAACAAGCCGGGTGGCGTCGTCATCCATCCGGTGGCCACACGTTATGCCTTTAATGGTGACCTGGCGGCCGCGGTCGGGCCCGACCTCGACGCTTTGGAAAAAATGCTCTCGTGGCAGCCGCAACGGCAGTTGTCGCTGGTGGAGCGGATCACGAAAATCGGTGAGTCCTTACTGACATTGAAAGAGATCGAGTATTTGGGGTCATCACGCGCAGGCAATATCTACGAGCGGGCCGATAAGCTTGTCGAGGAGGTGCTCGCACGGCTGGAATCGGAGTGGCAGATCAACGATTCATCCGGTACCCCGATGATGCGTGTCAAGCGCCTGCGCACAGTGATTCTGCCCGATATGGTCGCCGGCAAGGTTAAGCCGGAAGAGCGCGACCGTCGCTGGCGCGATCTCGCCGCGGCCTACTACGTGCAACAAGTCTCGCATTATCCGCGCGACTACATTCTGCCCGACAAGAACCTGCCCGAACGAGTGGTGGAAACGGTCGAGCGGTTGCAGGAGGACTTTACCGATAAAAACTCGCTGCATCAGCCATACCATGCTGTAATCCAGGTAGGTGAGGCAATTTCTGTCGGTACACAGCGCGTGCGTGATGAGCTTGGCGACCCGATCATGGCCGAGGTGCGGCAGCAATTGCAAGCGATGATCAACGAACTGGCCGCCGAGCGGACGACTGTGTGAACAGAAGTAGGGTGGAACCGCCCATCGAGTGCCTTCGTATCTCGGACTTCCGTCCGTACGAGAATCCCGGACTGAAGTCCGTGCTACAAGGTTGCTGTGCCGCAAATTGCGACACTGCCTAGAGAGCGAGACGCTGGCGGCCAAGCGGCGAGGCTGGCTACAATAGTGGCGCACAAGTTCTTGCGAGGTTTTGCTATGCCGCAGAGGAAATTGTCGATGCCCGCTCCGATTTTGCCGCTGTGTGAGTTGACCGAAGGTCAGGAGGCGGATTTCTTCGCGCTGCTCAGCGAAAAGCAAGAGCTAAAAACACGCGACGGCAAGCCTTACCACCGGGTAACGTTTCGCGACGCGCGGCGGGAAGTGGGCTTCCCTATCTGGTCCGATTCGCCTCTCGCGGAATCCTGTCGGAAGGAATGGGCCCCTGGCAGCTTCTACAAAATGCGGGCCGTCCTGCGGCAAACCAACTACGGTCCTCAGCTCGACATCAAGAAAATCCGTTTGGTCGAGGACGCCGATTGCAAGGACGGCTTCGATCCGCTCATGTGCCAGCCGACATCGCGATTTGACCCAGTCGAGATGTTTGCCGAGCTCATGAACGTAATTGAGTCGCGGATCGAGGACGTGCCGCTGCGAAAATTGGTGGCCGACATCTTGGAGCAAAACCGCGAACGGCTTCTGCTGCTGCCAGCGGCCAAACGGAATCATCACGCATTCGTGAGCGGATACCTGGAGCACGTGCTAAATGTAACGCGTACGTGTTGTCACTTTGCCGACAAATATGCCGAACTATACGACGACCTCCAGCCACCATTGAATAAGGACGTGATCGTCGCCGGAGCGGCACTGCACGATATAGGCAAGCTACGCGAGCTGGAGGCAGGACCAAGCGGAGCAGAATACACGCCGGCAGGTTGCCTGATTGGGCACGTGCTACAGGGACGAGACATCGTCCGCGAAGCGGCGGTTGGCCGCGAGATCGATCCTGATTTGATGCTGCGGCTTGAACATGTGATTATTTCGCACCAGCGGTTACCCGAATGGGGTGGCGCCGAAACCGCCGATGACGCCCGAGGCGCTCATTGTGCACTACGCTGATGACATCGACGCAAAGCTGCAGATGGTGGTTTGCGCATTGAGAGACGAACCGTCCAACGGGCCGATGACCTCAAAGCGAAATGCGCTCAACCAGCAATTCTACCGCGGTGAGAACAAGGAACCGCGGATGAACGCAGATGGATGCGGATAAGATTTGAAACGGTTTCCAATTCCAAGCGCGACGTAGCAATAATTCCCATTTCCCCATTTCGTCTGAAGTCTTGCGGCTTCAGCTATGGTTTGGTTTGTTTTATCCGCGTTTACCCGTGTGCATTTGCGGTTTTTCCTCTTCGATCAAGCTTCAACGCGTCGGGTTGCGTGCAAGACGCGTGGATGACCGGCCAAGTCACGGACTGTTGGGCCAAGTTGGAGGGACGTTTGTTCGCGGACGAGTCGTTCCATCTCGGCGGCAATCATCGGACTGATTTCCATAAGGAGCACGCCGCCGGGCTTGAGCCGTGGCGCGGCCTGCTCGATGAGACGTGCGATCACCTCGGTCCCGGTTTCGCCAGCTCGGAGTGCAAGTTCCGGCTCGTGATCGCGCAGGCATCGGGGGATAGCTGGTCCATCTCGGCATTCGATACATATGGCGGGTTGCTCACAATGTAATCGAACCGCGGCTCAAGCGGCTCAGCGGAGAGCAAGTCCGCCTCAACGAACGTAATGCGGTCGGCCACGTTGTAGCGATCTGCATTTCTCTTTGCGATGTCCAGCGCTGCGGGGCTAACGTCTATTGCAGTTACGTGTGCAGTCGGCACGTACTTGGCAGCGCACACCGCTAAGATTCCGCTACCCGTACCAACGTCTGCAATTTCGATCGTCGATTCATCAGTCGGGCGCTCCTTCGCCCGATCGAGCAGCGCGACGACGAGCAACTCCGTTTCGGGCCGCGGAATCAAAACATCAGGATTGACCTCGAAATCCAGCGAATAAAACTCGCGATGGCCGACAAGATACGCAACGGGTGTGCCGGCAGCTCGGCGCTTGACGAGCTCACGAAAGGTCGTCCGCGTTTCGTCCGTTGCCGGCTCATCGTAGGCGGTATAGAGATCAATCCGACGGCAACCGCGTGCGTGAGCCAGGAGCACCTCGGCATCGAGACGTGGATTTTCAGCACTGTGTCCTCCTAGATAATCGATCGTCCACGACAGAAGGCGACCGATCGTCCAGGACTCGTTGGAAATTGGCATGGATGTTCGATGTGAGATGTTGCACTGCGGGTGTCAGAATGCGCGTAGCAACAGATGTTTGGCATCTTAAATCTTACATCTCGCATCTGACATCGGTGACTTCATTCTAACCCTCCCATTTGGTCGCGAAGTTGTTGCCGATCGTAATCGAGAAGCGCGTCGGTAAGGGATTGCAAATTGCCGGCGATCACTTGGTCGAGGTTGTGCATCGTGAGGCCGATGCGGTGATCGGTTACACGGTTCTGGGGAAAATTGTACGTGCGGATCCGCTCGCTACGATCGCCCGACCCGACGAGACTCTTGCGCTCGGCGGCCCGTTTCGACTGCTCCTGTTGCAGTTTGTAATCGTAGATGCGGGCGGCGAGTTCTCGCAGGGCCTTGTTCTTGTTCTTAAGCTGACTCTTTTCGTCTTGGCATTGCACGACGATGCCCGTCTCGAAGTGCGTGAGCCGCACGGCCGAGGCCGTTTTGTTTACGTGCTGACCGCCGGGGCCGCTGGCACAAAAAGTGTCGAGGCGGTAATCGTCTGGCTTCAGATCGACTTCCACTTCTTCCGGCTCGGCAAGCACCGCAACGGTGGCTGCCGACGTGTGTTTGCGGCCCTGCGTTTCCGTGTCCGGAACCCGCTGCACGCGATGGCCGCCGCTTTCGTACTGCAGTTCTCGGTAACTCCCCTCCCCTTCGATCGCCAGGACAATGTCTTTGAAGCCGCCCAGCTCGGTCGCGTGATGGCTCGAGAATTTCGGTCTTCCAACCCTTGGCGTCGGCGTGGTGTCGATACATTTCGAACAGGTCGCGGGCAAATAGCGCAGCTTCGTCGCCGCCGGTTCCGGCACGGATTTCCATGATCACCCGTGATCGGTTCGCATCCTCGCCGCCGATGGTCAAGTCCAACAGTTCGCTCCACAGCTCCTCGCGGTCGGCACGGAGTTGCGGCAATTCGGCCTCGGCCAACTCGCGCATCTCAGCGTCGTCGCCTTCGATCATCTGCTGCGCTTCGGCAATTTGGCTGTTGAGCTGCTTGAACTTACGATATTTCTTCGCCAACTTTCCGAGCGAACCATGCTCACGGGCCACGGCCGTAATGCGCGGGATTGGCCAGCACCTCGGGATTGACGAGGTCTTTTTCGAGCTGCTCAAAGCGGCCAAGTTTTTGGTCGAGGAGTTCGCGCATGGAGAACGAGGGATGGGGGGACAGCCGGCGCGAGACGGACAGATGATGAACGGCCCGGGATGCCGACGGATCCCTAGCAGCTCAATCCATCATCCCTCATCTACTTCTTTCCGCGCTTAAGGCTGGCGTAACCAGCGGCGGCAAACTTGTTCTTGAATTTCTCGATGCGGCCAGCCGTATCGACGAACTTCAACTTGCCGGTGTAGAACGGGTGGCAGACGTTACAGATATCGACTTTGAGCTCCTTGCGGGTGCTGCGCGTGGTGAACTTATTCCCGCAGCCGCAGGAGACTTGCGTGACAAAATACTCGGGATGGATGTCGTCTTTCATGACAATCTCGCCTCGGTCGCTTTAGGGGTAGCCCTAAAGTTTATCTGGCTGAGGGCAAATCGACAGCGCCATTCGGCACATCCTCGGCATCGCGGCATCACCTTAGCAGCACACCTAAGACTATTTTCCAATCAGCTTTAGAAAGAAGTCTTTCGCCGCCGGGTCAACCATCCGCGAGTCGATAACATGCGTCCCCCAGCCGAGTTGAGCGAGGACGTAGGTCCCGTACGCAATTTGGCCAATGGCCACTTGGCCCGTGGCGATTTGGCCCACGCCAAAGATTAAGCCGATCGCAACCTGACCAATGCTTACCGCTCCGAAGGCCGCTTGCGCTAAACAAAACACTACACCCAAACTCAATTGGCCGATGGCAATGAGGCCGAGCGAAAGTTGGCCAATCGCGATCATCCCATGGGCAAATCGCCCGACGGCGATCACGCCCCGGGCCGTGATGCGTTTGCCCGTTTCTGGGCATTTGCCGTACGTGTAATGCACAAGCGGCAACTTGCCCCAGACGCGATGGGACGTAAATTCAGCGAAGCGCTCTCCGCTCGGATAGACGAAGCGACGCCACATACCGAGCTTCGTTTCTTGCACCAGATATTGGATATCTGCAAACAACAAGTTTTGTGGTGCTGCGGAATCCATTACACGCTCCACCGTCTCTTGCTTGCGCTGTGAACTTCGATCTTGCAAGAATAGTTCGCCGACTTAGCGCTGCCAATACCAGCCGGCGGCGGAAGCCGGCCGGTCGCCATGCGCACTCGCCAAATCGCTAGAAACCTGAATACGGTCGGCGACCTGCCAAGGGAAGATTTGCACGCCACCCGATACGCTGACGACCCAATTATGTCCCGCTTTCACGAAGCTCGCTTGCGACGCGACCCAACGCGGGGCCGGATATTCGTCAAGTGGCTGGTCGTTCATCAGGTTCGGCATCTGCAGGCCGGATCGCTCTGTGAGGCCCTCCTTCACGAGCAGCGCCGCCACGACGGCCAGATCCATCACGTTGCGGAGCTGCCCGAAGCTCGAATCCTCGCGGGCCAGTTCTTCGAATTTCTGCGTGAACTTATCAGCCCATTTCTGAGCGGTGGGGTCGGCCTTGCCCGAGTGTTGTTTCTGGCCGGCATCATCGAGGAAATCCTGTTCCGTGAGGCAGCGAACCCCTTGACCACGGATTTCCCAGGCGAGTCCGTCGGCATCGCGTCGTAGCGGCTCATAGTTGGGGGCCAGCCACCAACGTGGCATCAGGTTGTTCGCTGTCCGCCCCCTTAGAAGTGTCAAGAAGCTCGGCATGCCATCTACCGGGGCTGGTTCAAAGTTCATCGCCAATCGCTTCATGCGGAAATCGGCCGCGACAATCACCCGCGCAAAATGGCTCGTGGCCGGCACACCGGTGACCGTAATCGTTTGCTGCCCTACCGCTTGTTCCATTTGCCGAGCCGCCAATTGCGGACCATTGCGGGCAGAAAGCTTACCGGAAAGTGCGTGCATCCGTTGCAGACCTTCCGGCGTGGGATCGATCGAGCAACTGATGCCGTTGGTGTTCGCCGATTCCGCGACGCGCAGCGCCACCATCAGGTCGTCCAACGTCAGAACCGGCCGGTTGCTCGTGGCGCCAACGACGTTGCCGCGCGTATCGACTTTCCAACCCTCCGCGGGCCCGGCGAGGACAATGTCCTGCTGATCCGGGTAGATCAGCACGTACCGTACTCGTTGCAAGCCCGCCAGAAACCGAACGGCATCCGGCAACGGCTTGTTGGCGGCGCGGCGCTGGCGATCTCCGATTCAAGCTGCTTCAACGAAACGAAGCGCAAGTCGGTCCACTTTTCCAGATCTGCTGGTATTGGCTGAAGCCCCTTCTGCCAAGCCGCTTGCAGCTCTTTCAATTCGCCGATTTGCGGATTGGAGACGACGCCATCGGTATCGATTTTCACACCGCCGACGCCCGGGTTACGAAAGAACTGAGCGCTCGCCGAATTGCACGCGACGCAAATAGCGACAATCGCCACGGCTGCAGCAATTCGCCGCTGGCTGCGGATGGTAACAACGCACGACATCAGTGATTTGCCTCCGCCGCACGGCCAGGGCGCACACCGCCACAACACCGGCCGCTAAAAAGGGCTGCCTATCGGAAAAAACGTCCTACTTTCACAATAATCGCTAACTCCTGTGGTTTCAACAGTTTTGGAGACTTCCTGCGTCTAGCCATGTTCCTCGAAACCAAGCTCTAGCCGCCGGTAGAAGTCCGTGGTTTACAGACCAACGCACAATCTTAGGCACCCTGCGCCTTTCGGGCCTGGCCACTGTTTATCACCAGCAGGAAATCGCCGTAAACCCTAACCGTCAAGGCGGTTCTGTACGAATCGACTTGAACACTCACCCCCGCGGGGAATAAGTTGTAAATAGAGTGGAGTCGTGCGGAAGGCCTTTTTCGGCCCGATGGGGAGATCTCGTCCACCACCTCCAGCAGCAATTTTACGTGCGCCGCGGCGTCGCACCGATCGGCGGCTGACGGGGTTGGTCTGTAATTGTATTCGATGACGGCATATCTCGTTATTCGCGAAGGTTCGAAATGGACGGATGTTTTCCGCCTCGTCGAGGGCGAATCCGTAACTGTTGGCCGCGCACCACCAACGCGATTGTTGTCAAGGACGAACGCTGCAGCCGCAATCACGCCGAGGTCTTTCAGTCGCAAGGCCAATGGACGCTCCGCGATTTGGATAGCCGCAACGGCACGCTGGTCGACGGTCAGCGAATTCAGCACGACTACCACCTGCAGGCGGGCGAAATCATTCGCATCGGCAACTCGCATCTGGCGTTTGTGAACGATTTGTCGCAGGCGTTTCCCGATTCACACTCGGTTTTGCGCACGGCACAGGCGGTCGACAGCGAAATCAGCGGTGACATGACCGTCGGACCGCCCGATGACGAGAGCGTCCTCGAAACCTACGAACCCACCACCATCACCCACCGCCGCGGCCAAAGCCGCTTCCTCGAGCCGCCCGAAGAAGAAGATGTCGACATTTCGCTGCCGAAGGTGGGCCGGGCGGCAGCCAACTTGTGCCGCTTGGCGTTCGAGCTCGCCAAAGCAACGGATGTGATCTCACTCGCGAATGTGGCGCTCGATGGACTGTTCGAGGGCACTCAGGTCGATGCCGGTGCGGTGCTGCTGCAAGCTCGACAACCAAACCCAAAGGCCAAGGCCGACAATCTGGAAGTACTCGCGTCGCGCAGCGATTCGCCGCACCGCTACCATCGCGTGTCACAGTTTTTATCGAGCACGGTAATGCGCGACGGCCAGGCGGTACTCGCGCGCAACGTGATGGACGACAGCCAACTCGGCAGCCGCGACAGCAAGGGCGACATTCTCGCCACGAGTGTCATCTGCGCGCCAATTCGGCGCGACGGCAAAGTCCTCGGCGTCATCCACCTCTATTCGACCGATGTCGGCAAACCCACCGATCCGGATGACCTCGAATTCACGCTCGCCGTGGCCGATACTGTTGCCGTCGCCCTTGAAAATCTAAGCCGGCAGCAGGAATTGGCCGAGAATCTGAACCAAATCCGTGATGAAAACGTGCAGCTTCGCGAACGGCTAGGCGTCCAAAGCGAGATTATCGGCACGAGCGAAGTGATGAACCAAGTGACCCGCGAAATTGCCCGTGCCGCGCCGAGCCGGGCCACCGTGCTCATTCGCGGCGAGAGCGGCGTCGGCAAGGAATTGGTCGCCCGCGCGGTCCATTTTTCGAGCCCGCGGAGCAAAGGGCCCTTCGTCTGTTTGAACTGCGCGGCGCTCTCGGAAACGTTGCTCGAAAGCGAGCTGTTCGGACACGAGAAGGGCGCGTTCACCGGCGCGACCGAGCGCAAGATTGGCAAGTTCGAGGCGGCCAACAAGGGCACGCTCATGCTCGATGAAATCGGCGAGATGAGCTCGAAAACGCAGGCCAAGTTTTTGCGCGTCCTTGAAGGCCATCCGTTCGAACGTGTCGGCGGCAGCGACCAGATCAAAGTCGATGTGCGCGTGATCGCAGCCACGAATCGCGATCTGGAAAAAGATGTCGCCGAGGGAACTTTCCGCCGCGATTTGTACTTCCGGTTGCACGTGTTGGAAATCGTCGTACCCGCGCTGCGGAAGCGGCCGGAAGACATTCCAGAATTGGCAGAGTATTTTTTGCACCGGTTCATCACGGAAACAGGCAGCAAAATCAAAGGCTTCACGCCGCGGGCGATGGAAGAATTGCTTCGATATCGATGGCCCGGCAACGTCCGCGAGATGAAAAACGTCATCGAACGCGCCGTCGTGCTCACACGCAACGACTATATCGATCACGGCGACTTGGTCCTTTCCACGCTGCGCACCGCAGGTGATACGGACTCCGGCATTCTGGAAAGCGCGAATGGCCGCGGTGAGCCGGCATCTCTGGCCGACATGGAGAAGCAACACATTCAAGAAGTGCTGCGGCAAACCGGCTGGAACAAGAGCCGCGCCGCTATTATCCTGGGCATCGAACGCTCGACGCTCGACCGCAAAATCCGCCGCTATGATTTGACAGAAGAGCGGGTGCACAACGATTGAGACGCGGACCGGCCGCAATTGACAGGATAACTGGATCGGTTGGATGAACAGGCTCGATCATCCGGCAGTATCTTGCACAACGGAGCACCTGCCCTGCACATTCCTCCTGTCGATCCTGAAAATCCCGTTATCCTGTCCTACTGGTCCTGCTGAAATTCCATGCTATATCGCCGTTTGATGTCGTCCTTCTTCACAGTCGCTTGGTGCGCGGTCTTCGCGTTGATTGCGGCCGTATCGTCTGGTGAGGAGCGGGAATCGGTGAGTCTGCCGCCGATTTTTCCCCAGGCCCTCGCGCCGGGTGATACGGTCGAGATCATCGCGCCCGCCAAGTACCTGGATAAAGATCGCGTAATGCTCGCCAAGAAACGCCTGGAAGAAATGGGCTTCAAAGTGCGCATCCCAAAAAATCTCTTCCGCAAGAAGGGTTTTTTGGGCGGCTCCGATGAGGAGCGCACCGCCGAATTGATGGCCGCGTTTGCCGATCCGCAGGTGAAGGCCGTCATGCCTGGCACGGGCGGTTACGGCACCACGCGTATCCTCGACAAGCTCGATTACGATGTGATCCGACGCAACCCAAAAATCCTCGTCGGCTTCTCCGACATCACGGCGCTCCACATCGCGATCAATCAACAAACCGGCCTCGTGACGTTCCACTCGCCGCTACCCGAATGGGGACTTGGCGACGAGAAGAACCTCTCGCCCTACGCGGCCAAGTGGTTCTGGCGCGCCATCCTCGCCAAAAGCTACGACAGCGAGCCGGGTCGTCCCCGACCCGATCGCGGTTACACCATCTTCACCCATCCCAGCGAGCCGCCCGCACCCGGCGATGCCAAACTCTTCGAGGACGTTCCCCATCCAGTCACCATGTACGGTGGCAAAATCCGCGGCCGACTCATCGGCGGCAATCTTTCGGTGGTCACCGCCATGATGGGCTCGCCCTACGAAATTCAAACGGATGGCAAAATCCTCTTTCTCGAAGACGTCGGCGAGGCTCCCTACCGTGTCGATCGCATGCTCAGCACGCTCCGCCTCGCCGGCAAGTTCGACCACGTCGCCGGCGTCATCCTGGGCCACTTCTCCGCCCGCAAGGAAGAACCCAAATGGGACGATGATGAAAGCACCGACGACGTGCTGCGAGACTACTTCGCCAACCTAAACGTACCCGTCCTGTCCCACTTCCCCCTCGGCCACGTGCGCTACAACACGACGCTGCCCGTCGGCGCGATGGCCGAACTGGATGCCGACGCACAAACGCTGCGGATTCTCGAAAACCCGGTAACGCTGCCGTAGGTCAGGCTTCAGCCTGACCATGCACCACACGAATTCATTGAGCATGATTGAAAACCGGTCTATTAGCCCACTGTTTCGCTGGGGGTTTTGGGAGTTCTTTCACCGCAACAATAAACTTTGAATTCGTGGGCAACCGCGAGTCATCAGAATTGCCATCAATGCTGGGAGAAGCACACTGCGAAAGCAAGCTGGCTCGGGCACAACCAAAATATGTCCGTTGGCATAGAAGTCGATCGCGATATCGACATGTTCTGGCAGCGCCGCGCCGCTCTTCAGGTCGGGCGAAATGTTCCACTGCAGGCCATATAAAGAAAAATCGCCGATGGGAGTAAAACTCCAGGAATACGAGTACACGTCTGGGTCATTGGTGTAGTATCCCACGCCTTCGTTTCGGAGCAGCGGCCCATATAGACCGTTGTCGAACAAGAGCGCTATGGTTTCGTCGAAAGAGAAAACATCCGGTTCGAACAAATTGAATAGACTCGGCGCGGTGAACTCCAGATCAATTTGAACGGTCGGGACATCAGCCTGAAAATCGACATGCAGATGCTTTCCTTCTGCAAATGTGACTTGAGAATGAACAAGTCGCTCGCTGGGAACATTGGTTCCAACGCTGAATTCTGGCGCACCAAGAAAATAGTCGTAGTTGACATTTGTACCGACGGCCGGCAGCGAAATCTCCGCGGCAGGAGCGTAACGAAGATTCGACAAAATCAGTACGCCGGCGAGTGCAACGATGGTGTGCTTCACGAGTCATCCTCTGTGACGAACGCGACGCCAAACAGTGTCGACGATTCCTCCGAAAAGGCCGCAGCCGCGGCTACCCTTCATCCGCCGCTCGCAGCCACGGCCGAATCGTCGGCTCGTTCGCGCAGATTTCGTCATCCTTGAAATAGAGCGCGATCTCGCGCTTGGCCGCTTCCGGGCCATCCGAGGCGTGCACCAGATTCATCTGCCGGCTGGAGCTAAAATCGCCGCGGATCGTGCCGGCCGCCGCTTTCAGGCCGCTCGTCGCGCCCAGCATCTCCCGCACCACGCGAATCGCCTCTAATCCTTCCACGATGGCGGCCACAATCGGCCCGCCGGTTATGAAACCCTCCAGCGCCGGGTACCAATCCTTCTTGACGTGTTCCGCATAGTGCTTCTTGGCCAGCTCCGGCGTCACCTGCATCAACTTCATCGCGATGATGTTGAGGCCCTTGTCCTCGAACCGCGCAATCACGCGGCCCATCAGCCGCCGCTGGACACAATCGGGTTTCAACAGAATAAGCGTGCGTTCCATTAATGGTCGAGAGTCGAGGTTCAAAGTGGCACGGACTTTAGTCCGTGCAGGTAGCACCGACTTTAGTCTATCCAAAGTGGCATGGACTTTAGTCCGTGTCTCGAACGGCTGAAGTCCGTGCCACAGCGGGTGGCTGGGGTCGAGCGCAGCGAGCCCCAGCGAAGCCGCATCAGCCCCAAAGGTTCTCAGTATATCGTCAAAGGCGATATCCGCAATCCGGTCGCACGCGCGACGATATCCGTATCCTCCGTCCACTCGACGTGGCTGCCGTTCGCATCGCGGTGCCGCGCAATGCGCAGGAGCAACCGCCGGCGTCCCGTGCACCAGTCGGCCCAATCGCGAGGAAACATCTCGACGAAAACGCGATCGATCTCCCCTTCGCTCCTGCGCGTAATTTCGCCCACCGACATCGTCCGCCAATCGTCTCCATGTAGCAGCGCATCAACGGCTTCGTAGTCGCCCCGCTCCCCCGCCGCAACCAGCCGCTCCCCCATCTTCGTCGGCCGAATGACGAGCAGATACGGCACGACCGCCAGCAGCGTGAACGCGACGAAAAGCAAACGTAATGAGAATCGCAGCCGCATGAGGATTTGATGGGGTGCTTAAACACAAACTCCATCATTTGTTTACGAAATGCCTGACAGCCCTCCAGATTCAATACGATTCATTCTCCATGGCGAGGCTCCTAAAGGCGACATACCGAGTGGGAATAGCGGTTCCCTCGCAGAATTGTTGCAGGAGTACACTTGATATACTACTATAGCGGGGATAAGCAATAAGTGGCGACGATGCTGACGAATCGGACTTAGGTCCTGATGGAACTCGAACGTCTTTTAATCTGAATCCGCTAAGCGCTGTATGGGTTGCTATATAAGACAGGAGGCCGCTGATGAATCGCATCACTATCTCCGCCCTTCTTTGTAATGTCGTTGTACTTGTAATCACTCAGCCGATGTTGGCCGTTACGATCGAAACGGTCACCGTTGGCGATGTAGGCAATCCAAACGATCCGGCCACGGGCAATCTCTACGGCGGAGTTAACTACGTCTACAACATCGGCAAATACGAAGTGACTGTCGGCCAGTACACCGCCTTTCTAAACGCCGTCGCGGCAACGGACACATACGGCCTCTACAACACGCACATGGCCACGAACGCATACGTTGCAGGCATCTCGCAGAGCTGCTTTTCGGGTAGTTGCACCTATAGCGTAATCAACTCTCCGAACCACCCTGTCACGTATGTGACCTGGGGCGACGCGGCACGGTTTGCCAACTGGCTCCATAACGGGCAGCCGACCGGCCCGCAGAACGCCAGCACAACCGAAGATGGCGCATACACGCTCAATGGTGCGACGTCCGTCACCGCGCTGATGGCCGTTTCGCGCAACGCGAATGCGAAGTGGTTCATCACCTCGCATAACGAATGGTACAAAGCTGCCTACTACCAACCGGCGGCGGCGGGGGGCGATTCGGATGGATATTGGGACTACCCGATGAAAACCAACAGCATACCGTACTCCGACGAGCCTCCGGGCGCCGCGCCAGATAACACGCTGGTCGGGAACTTTTACAAAGACGACCGTATCACAAACGGCTACGACGATGGCTACGCCTTGACCGGCTCAACGACGAACGTCGCGACAAACTACCTGACCGATGTGGGGGCATATACTTCGTCGCCGTCCTATTACAATACGTTCGATCAGGGCGGGAATGTTTCGGAGTGGAATGAAACTGCCCTGACCAGTAATGCGCGCGTGGTACGTGGCGGGTGGTGGGACAGATCCTACAACTTCCTCCAAGCGGGTTTTGTGTTTTTCCACGTCCCGACAGTCGAATGGATCGATACCGGTTTCCGCGTGGCAAGTGTGGCTAGTGTACCGGAACCAACAAGTCTATTGCTCGCCATGATCGGACTGGTGAGCGGAGTTTGGATTGTTGAATGGCGCGGCGAACGGCTTAATACATGAAGCGGCGGCGGAGCACCATCGAAGCGAAAAGGACGACGTTGCGACTAATCTAGCGGCACTAACGATGGGCGTCGACATTTCACACGCGGTGCCTCAAAAAGCATCTATACACGACCCCTGACCCCTGTGCTCTCCCTCCTTTTTCCATGCCCATCCTCGGTGCCCACCAATCCATCGCCGGCGGCTACTACAAAGCTGTTGAGCACGCCCACCGCATCAAGTGCGACTGCGTGCAGCTCTTCACAAAGAACAACAACCAATGGCGGGCCAAAGAGCTTACTGACGACGACATCACCCAATTCCAAGCCAAGCTGGCAGAGTTGGGAGTTTCGCACCCGCTCGCGCACGATTCGTATCTCGTCAACCTGGCAAGTCCCGACGCCACCTTGTGGAAGAAGTCGGTCGATTCGTTCGTAATGGAGATGCTCCGCGCCGACCGCCTCGGCATTCCCTACCTTGTCACGCATCCGGGCGCGCACACCACCAGCAGCGAACAGGCCGGCATCGCGGCCGTCGTGCGGGCGCTGGATGAAGTGCACCGCCAAACGCGCGGCATCAAGACGATGTGCCTGCTCGAAACGACCGCCGGGCAAGGCTCCTGCCTCGGCTGCAAGTTCGAGCAGTTGGCCGCGATGATCGACGGCGTGCAGGACCCCGATCGGTTGGCCATCTGCGTCGATACGTGCCACATCTTCGCGGCCGGCTACCCGATCAGCACGGAGAAAGACTACAAAGCGACGATGCGGGCGCTCGACAAAACCGTCGGCCTGAAACTGGTGAAGGCCTTCCATCTCAACGACAGCGTAAAGCCGCTCGGCTCGCGCGTCGACCGCCACGCTCACATCGGCAAAGGGATGATCGGCAAAGAAGCGTTCCGCCTGTTGCTCAATGACGCGCGATTTCCGCAAAGTGCCGATGTACTTGGAAACGCCCAAAGGCAATGCCGACGAGCAAAAAGCCGGCAAGTTCGACAAGATGAATCTGCGAACGCTACGAGGATTGGTGGCACAAACGGAAATGAGTCGAAGTTGAATCTCGCAGGCTAAACCGATAATGGATTTTTCCAGCGGAGTTGTTGAAATCGGGCAAAGTCCGTGTCGCCCGAGACAAGGGTGGCGCCGGTCGCAAGCGCAATCGACGCCAGATGCGCGTCATTTGTCAAATTGCCGGCCGTACCGGTCTGTTGCAATAATTCACGAAAACGCGTCCAATGTTCGGTGTCCTCCACAACCAAGCGAACATTGGGCTGCCGAAACCAGTCGTCGACGATCGCAATCGCCTCTTCAACCGAGAGCGGTCGCTCAAGTACGCCGGGTCGCGTTGCGAGTCGAAGAAAGCCGGTCAGCACAATCCATGCAAGTCCAACCGGTTCGTCGGCGACGAGAGCCTCCTCCCACCATTTGCGAATTCGATCGTGATGAGGCGAACGCCGATTCACCGCGTACAGCAGAACGTTAATATCGACGAGCTTCATTTGCCTTGGGCAAGCTTTTTCAAGATTTCCTCGTCTTCAAGTTGCCCGGCAAGCGAGAGTGCTTTTGTCAGATCGACCAGCGGCAGGCCCATGTCATATGTCTTTTGACGGAAACGGCGTTTGATCGTGGCACGGCGACCAGCGGCACCTAAACCGCGACGAATAGTTTCATTGAGGGCCTGACTGAGGGAGATTTTTTCGGCCTCGGCGTGCTCTTTTAAGTCGCGCAATAGATCATCATCGATCCGAACCGTGGTTCTCATACTGGCATCATAGCATCACCTTAGGTGATGTCAAGGCATCACTGCGGTTTAGCGTGCCCGCAGCAACAGCACCGGCACACTGATGTTGTGCTGCACGCGGCTGGCTGTGGCGCCAAAAAACAGATCCGCGAGCAATTTATGGCCATGAGTACCCATCGCGACGAGGTCGCAGCCCTTTTCATCCACCCATTTAATGATCTCTTTGGCAGGTTCCCCGTAAGCAAGTTGAATTTCGATGGGGATCTTCGCAGCCTCGAACTCAGCGCGAATTTGCTTCAGGTACGCCCGGCCTTCCTTAACTTCCTCGCCACTAGCGTCTTCTTCATGGAACTGCGCCGCCGGGCCGGTTGCCACGTGCAGCAGCACCACACGGCTGTTCATCAGCGTCGCCAGTTGCTTGATGTGGTCGATGATCGGCCGATCGGCCGGAGAGAGATCAAGCGCCAGAAGGATAGTTTCATACATCGCGACTCTCCCCAAGATAGATTTTAGCCTATCAGCCTCCGGTGATGATCTGCCACGCCATCTTGAGCGAATCGGGCAGTCCGTACAGATCCATCGCGGTAATCAACACAGCGCTCGTCCAGCCAACGCTTAGCAAGAACCAGCCGCTCACCCACTGGCCCATATGCTTGCGCGAACTGGTGAAATGGAGAAGTGGAAACATCGCGAACGGAAGTTGCAGGGCCAACACCACTTGGCTCAGTGTCAGCAGGTCGGTCACGCTCCCCTCGCCACGGATACCGATGATAAAAATTGCCGGCAGAATCGCCAAGCCGCGGGTAATGAGGCGGCGGACCCACGGCGAAAGCCGCCAGTGCATGAAACCTTCCATAACGACCTGCCCGGCCAACGTGCCGGTGATCGTGCTGCTTTGGCCACTGGCCAAGAGTGCGACGGCGAACAGAATGCTGGCTGCGGCCGTGTTCAAGAGCGGCGCGAGCGTGAGATACGCCACTCGAATCCAATCGCTGTCTTCGCTGAAGTGCACGACCTCGCCACCGGGAACGATAACACTCGTTTTGCCATAGAATGTCATCGCGGCGAGCACAAGGATGGCGGCGTTTATTAGAAAAGCGAGGAAAAGCGCGATGGACGTGTCGATCGTGTTGAAAAAGATGGCGCCGCGAATCGAGCGGGCATTCTTTTGCAATTTGCGACTCTGAACGAGTGCCGAATGCAAATACAAATTATGGGGCATAACGGTGGCCCCGATGATCCCAATCGCGAGATACGCCATGCCGACATGCCGCAAGCCGGGTGTGAGCAGCGCGTGCCCCATCTCCAGGAAGCTGGGAGTCGTTTCGGGAATCATGAACAATTCGATGAAATAACACGTGCCAATCGTGGCCACAAGCACGAGGACGACGGCCTCGATCGTGCGGATGCCATAACGCTGTAGTGCGAGGAGAAGGAAAACATCGCCGGCCGTGATGACGACCGCCCAGAATATCGGAATTCCAAACAGCAGATTCAGTGCGACGGCACTGCCCAACACTTCCGCCAAGTCGCACGCGCCGATCGCAATTTCGCACAGCAGCCAGTTGGGCCAGCGCGTCCAACGCGGGTACCAATCGCGGCAGGCTTGCGCCAGATCCTTGCCGGTAACGATGCCAAGCCGCGCGGAAAGAACTTGCAAAAAAATCGCCATCAGACTCGCAGCAGCGACCACCCACAGCAAGTCGTACTTGAAAAGAGCACCACCGGCCAAATCCGTTCCCCAGTTGCCCGGGTCCATATAGCCGACACTCACAAGTAGCGCCGGGCCGACATACGCTCGCCAGTTGCGCAAAACTGCGTCGCATTATCGGGAACAACGACCGTGCCATGAATGCCTTCGAGCGACACATGCGTCGACGGCGGCACCGACCCCTCGGCTTGGCCGGCAACGTGGGATTGGGGTCCCGTAGCTTCTTCAGGTATGGGTCGGTGCATAGGGGGAAACGTCGGTGCGTGAACGGCTTTCACCGTCCGTCGCGGTACTCCCAACAGTCTTCATTGGGAGGCTAACATGGTCGCAACCTTAGTAATAGAAAAGGTTTAAGTCTTCAAAAGCAGGCGGTCGACACCCTATTTTTTGACTAATCAAAATTTTTACAAGCCGCCTGTCTGCTGTCAAGATCTATCCAATCGATACCATTCACACCTTGCTGGAAGTACACCCCAATCGGGACACACGTTGGCATGCCGAGCATGGTGCAGCGGGTACCGCGACGGATTGAGCCAAGGAACGCCGTTTTTGCTTTGAAGGACAAGTAAATCGAACGCATCGAACGAGCAAGATTAGCGAGCTGTCCGATCACCGTAAGTCGTTTGGCCGCTGGAGGAAAGTTTGACGAGCGCCCCGCCTAGGGGTACATTTAAAGGGTCATTTGCAGAGGATTGTGCTTGTTCTTATGGCGGTCCCGCGATGAGCGTCAGCTACTACAAGCGCTACCGAATGGAGTTCGATCTGCGCGGCCGCAGAGCCATTCCTTTGGTTGCCCCGCATGGGTACCGGTTGGTGCCGTGGCACGAGCATCTCCTGGTCGATCATGCCGAGGTGAAGTACCAGAGCTTCCGCGATGAGATTGATGCCGGCGTTTTCAGTTGCTTAGGCGATTTGGATGGCTGTCAGCGTTTGATGCACGAAATTAGCCTGAAGGACGGCTTTCTGCCGGAGGCAACTTGGCTGGCAACATACTCGGAGGGTGGCGATGAGGAGCCGTGTGGCACGATTCAAGGGATTCGGGTCGCGCACAAGTATGGGGCGATCCAAAACGTGGGTATCACACCCACGCATCGAGGCCGTGGAGTGGGAACAGCGCGTAATTCTTGCGGCGCTCGCGGGTTTTCAGTATGTAGACATATCGCGAGTGTATCTGGAAGTGACAGCGCAGAACGACGGCGCAGTGCGGCTGTACAAGCGGTTGGGCTTCCGCCGAACGAAGACGCTGTTCAAAGCGGTCGAGCTAGCCTATTCTTGACGCACATGCGTTCTCGTTCCCACGCTCTGCGTGGGGACACCATGTGAGGACGCCCAGCGTCCTCTTCGGGCCAACGAGCACGGTTTTTATGGTACGGCCGAGCAGGCAACCATACATGCGTTCTCACGGAATGCGTGCGAACGAGCACAGATAGAAGACAAAGAATAGAACCGTGGCGGAAATACATTCGCACAATCTTGCAAATGGCATGGTGCTCGTCGGCGAGCCGACTCGGTCGGTAGAGTCAGCGGCCTTCACTTTTTTGATGCCGGCGGGCTGCTGTTATGATCCGCCGAAGCATGCCGGCTTAGCATCGCTGACGAGCGAAATGATGTTGCGCGGCGCCGGCCCACGAGATAGCCGAGCATGGCTCTCGGACCTCGAAAACTTAGGCGTGGAGCGGGGTGAAGCGGTCGGCGTGGCGCAGGCTACGTATCACGGTGCAACACTACGCGAGAATCTCTCAGCCGGCCTAGAGCTCTTTGCAGACCTGCTGCGGAAGCCTCACTTGCCCGCCGATCAACTGGAGGCTGGGCGGAACACGGGCTTGCAGGAGCTGCGGGCCATTGAGGATGAACCCAGTCACAAGCTGATGATCGAGCTTCGCCGACGAGAATATCCGGACCCGTGGGGACGTTCGAGCCATGGCGAAGAGGCGGCGCTGCGGACCATAGGCATTGACGACGTGCGCACATTCCACGAGCGACACTATCGGCCCGGAAACACCATTCTCGCTGTTGCTGGAAACTTCGATTGGAAAAGACTGTGCGGCGAAGTGGAACGCCTTTTTGGCGACTGGGAACCGCGTGAAGTTTCAGAGCCCGCCGCTGGAAATGGGCGACCAACGGGTCATTACATTCCCTTCGAGTCGCAGCAATCACACGTTGGCGTCGCGTATCCGACGATTCCCTATAAACATCCGGACTACTTCCAGGCATGGGCTGCCGTGGGCGTACTTTCGAGCGGATCGAGCTCCCGGCTGTTCACCGAAGTGCGTGAAAAGCGCGGCTTGTGCTACACCGTTTATGCCTCATTGCACACGCAGCGCGATCGGGCGAGCGTGCTCTGCTACGCCGGCACGACGGCCGAACGTGCCCAGGAAACATTGGATGTCACCGTCAGCGAGTTGCGGCGCCTTGGCAGCGGGATCGAGCAAAGTGAGCTAAGCCGATTAAAGGCTCGCATCAAGAGCTCACTGATTATGCAGCAGGAATCGACCTCCGCCCGGAGCGGCGCTTTGGGTCGCGAATGGTATCACTTGGGCCGCGCGCGGTCGCTGGATGAGATCGGGAGATTAGTGGATGCACTCTCGGCTGAATCAATCAATGAATTCTTGAAAGCGAACCCGCCTACCGATTTGCTAGTCGTCACGTTGGGACCCGAACCGCTGGAGTTACCGGATGGAGTTTCATAACCATCGCCTGAACAACGGCCTGGAAATTATCGCCGAGACAAACGACAATGCGCATTCGATGAGCGTCGCGTTTCTAGTGCGGACCGGGTCGCGTGACGAGACGGATGACGTTGCGGGCGTCAGCCATTTTTTAGAGCACATGTGCTTCAAGGGAACGCCACGGCGGAGTGCGGATGACGTCAATCGCGAGTTCGACGAGATCGGCGCCCACTACAACGCCTTCACCAGCGAGGAATGCACGGCCTATTACGCATCGGTCCTGCCTGAGTATCAGGAAGCGAGCGTCGATATTCTGGCTGATATTTTGCGGCCCAGCTTGCGGCCGGACGACTTCGACATGGAAAAGAAAGTCATCCTGGAAGAGATTCAGATGTATCTCGACCAGCCGCCGTTTGGCATGGATGACCGAATCAAGCAACTCCACATGGGACGGCACCCGTTGGCGAAGAGTGTGCTCGGCACGAGCGAGAGCGTCGGAGGTCTAACGACGACGCAAATGCGCGATTATTTTACGTCGCGATATGCCGCCGATAACGTATTCGTCGCGGCGGCGGGCAGGGTGAATTTCGAAGCGCTTGTCGAACAAGTCGCAAAGCGGTGCAGTGATTGGAGCCCGCAGGCAGCACGACGCGATATACCACGGGCAGCATCGACGGCGAAATTCGAGGTCGTGCATCGTCCGACAGCAACGCAGGAATACGTGCTGCAACTAGCTGACGCGCCCGCTTCAGAAGACACGGATCGGTACGCGGCGAAGCTGTTGGCGACCATCGTTGGCGATGATTCCGGCAGCCGGTTGTATTGGGAACTGGTTGATCCCGGCCGCGCGGAAACGGCCAGCCTGGGGCATTACGAGTATCTGGGCGCAGGCATGTTTTACACGTGGCTGGCGTGCGAGCCGGACATGGTGGAAGAAAACTTGACGCGGCTGCGGAAGATTCTTTTGGAAGTAGAGCGTAATAGTGTAACCGACGATGAATTGCGGCAGGCGAAAAATAAAGTGAAGGCGCGCGTCGTGCTCAGCAGCGAACGGCCGCAAAGTCGGCTTTTCAACGTAGGCGGCAACTGGCTGCAGCGCCGCGAGTACCGCACGGTTGCCGATGATTTGAAATCGCTCAATGATGTGACCGTGGAGCAAATTCGCGAAGTGCTCAGGAAATACCCTCTCACCGCAGCTTCGACGATTACCGTCGGACCGCTCAAGAAGGTGCGAGAACCGACGTAGCTAAACCGCAAGTGATTAGTGACGTGGACCGGCACATCGGCGTAATTCTCGTTGACCACGGATCGCGGCGGGAGGAGAGCAATGCGCTGCTCTTGGATGTTGTGCGGGATTTCGCTGCTAGCAGCGGGTATTCCATTGTCGAGCCGGCGCACATGGAGCTAGCCGAGCCATCGATCGCGACGGCCTTCGAGCGCTGCGTCGACCGTGGAGCAATTACGGTGGTCGTATTCCCGTACTTCTTGCTGCCCGGACGACATTGGAACGAGGACATTCCGCGGCTCGCAGCGGCGGCTGCGGAGCGTCATCCCGGGGTCCGCTATCTCGTCACGGCCCCATTCGGACTGCATCCATTGATGGCAGAGGTGATGCAGCAGCGGATTGCCCACTGTTTGGCACATACGCAGGGCGATGCCGATGCTTGCGAGCTCTGTGCTGGCACCGATCGCTGCCAGCTACGCAGCGGTTCCGACTGAATCACGTCGTGAGCGGTGACGATAGAAACTAATGGCGACCCCGTTTCGCGACGCCCAGTGACCCGCTTCTCGTCGCGCCGCGCTAGTCTTCGTTTCCAAGGAAGGAAATCCATGAATCGCTTTTTGTCCGCGACTGCGCTGTTCGTTTCCGCGGCAATGGCCGCGTCGTTCGTTCAACGCGCTCATGCCGGTACGCCGATCGTGCCTGGCACCGGTGAGTTTTTGAAAGACTGTTGCGACGACTTCGAAGATGCAAATTGGAGCTATCGCTACAATTTCCCAAAAAGCAGCTACGAACAGGATGATAATCAGCGCGGCCCGGGGGGGAGATCGAACAATGGGCTGTGGAACGAAGGCGGGAAACGCGGCACCCCAGACATCGTGCGCCGCGTAACTACGCCGCCGGGTGGGATTGAGGGAAGCACCAGCTCACTGATGTTTGCCACGATGCATTCCGGCATTCCTGGCAAGTATAGCAACCAGCAACAGCAGGATGATCTGTTGATGCTGTTCAATCGTCGCCTCGGGCGCTCGATCCCGATGGCGTGGCAGCCAAGTGCCACAGTGCGCGTGTATCTGCCGGAATGGGATAAATGGGAGCAACGGAGCGGCGCATCGTTTGGTATGCGGTGCGACTGCCAAGGCCGAAACCCGGATGGCAGCATGGAAGAATACTGGCCTGGCATGTTTATCTTATATCACCGCAAGACCAACAAAGAAGGCGATCAACCTTCGGCGAAGCTGACGATCCGCGGCGATCACTTCGGCCGTGACGTGCGAAGCCTGGATATCACGGAGCCCGGCTGGTGGACGCTGGGAATGTCGTTTAGCTCCGATGGGCAAATTCATTATTATGCCCACAAAGGCGTGGCGGATCTGACCGCGGACGACTATTTGATGTCGAGCTTCCCGTACGGCGAGAGGTGCATCACGTTCGACAATTTCTTTTTCAACGTGGCGAATTGGGACAATGGCCACACCTGGTCGACACCCTGGGTGATCGACGACCCGAAGATTTATGCCATTCCGCCGCAGGGACAGACGATTGCCCAGCTTTATCGGTTCAGGAGACAGCCGCAGCAACAGATGCGAAAGCGACAACAACAGGTGACAAACAACCAGTCGCTACACCAGCCGGATTCTGTCCAGCGTACGGCATCGCCTTCGCGCGGAAGGGCGCAGCGTTAAAATGCGGCGATGGCCGCGAAACCCTGGGAATTTTGGATTGACGTTGGTGGCACGTTCACCGATTGTTTGGCCAAGTCGGCCGACGGCGCGATCCGGCAACACAAATTGCTGAGTTCTGGCGTGACCAAGGGTCGCATCGGAAGCGGCTCATCGCCACATGTCGTCATTGATTCATCGCGGCGCAACGATCCGCCAGGTTTCTGGGTGGGTTGGCAGTTAGCGATCGTAGGCGAGGATGGCGGCGAGCTCGACCGGGCTGCCGTAACGGCTTTCGACGCCGCAACTGCTCGTCTGGAAGTCCGGGAACTCGCAGTTCCGCCGCCAATTGGCGCAACGTAACGAATTGCGCTGCAAGCTGGAAGCGCCGGTCATCGCCGTTCGGTATTTGCTGGGCCTGCCGCTGTCTGAGCCCGTCCCATCGGTGAATTTGCGGCTTGGTACGACACGTGGCACAAACGCGCTCCTACGCGCACCGGCGCTCGCACAGCACTTGCCACCACGCGTGGCTTCGGCGACGTGCTCGAGATTGGCTATCAAGCGCGGCCGCGACTGTTTGATCTAACGATTCGGAAACCGGCTATCCCGACGACATCCGTCATCGAAATCAATGAGCGCGTAACGCACGACGGCGTCGTCCTCGTCGTACCTAGCGAATCCACCGTACGGCAACAGCTCCAGTCGCTCATGGATTCCGGCATCGAATCGCTGGCCATCTGCATGCTGCACGCCGATCGGCAAAACGAACACGAGTCGCTTGTCGCCCAAATCGCCCGTGAAGTCGGTTTTCGCGAAATCAGCGTGTCACACCTCGTCGCGCCATTGCCGAAGTTCGTAGCACGCGCGGATACGACCGTTGTGGACGCCTACTTGAATCCGGTACTGCGCGAGTATGTCTCCCGACTCGCCGCAGCACTCCCAGGTAGTGCCTTGCGGATTCTCACGTCGGCTGGCGGCCTGGTAGCGGCCGATGCCTTCTGTGGAAAAGACAGCATTCTTTCCGGACCGGCCGGCGGCGTAGTGGGTTTTTCCCGCGCCGCTCAAGCAGCCGGCTTCGAGCGAGCGATCGGCTTCGACATGGGCGGCACCAGCACCGATGTATCGCGGTTCGACGGACGCTTTGAGCTGGAATACGAAACGCAAAAAGCCGGTGTGCGTCTCGTCGCACCGGCGATGGCGATCGAGACGGTCGCCGCTGGCGGCGGGTCGATTTGCCGATTCGACGGTGTAAAACTTGTGGTCGGCCCGGAAAGTGCTGGCGCGGAGCCCGGGCCGGCGTGCTATGGTCGCGGCGGGCCACTCACGGTGACGGATGTGAATTTGCTCTTGGGTCGACTCGTCGAAAAGCACTTTCCGTTTCCGCTCGATCGAAGTGCAGCCGAGCTGCGATTTCGTGAACTCGCCAAGGAAATGGATGACAAAGAGACCCATACGTTGGGCTCCGAGTACAGGCTCGACGATTTGGCGGCGGGTTTGCTTCGAATTGCAAATGCGAACATGGCTTCGGCGATTCGTAGCGTGACGGTGGCTAAAGGCGCTGACCCGGCCGATTTCGTGCTCGTGGCGTTCGGTGGCGCTGCTGGCCAGCACGCATGCGCCGTGGCACGCGAATTGGGGATCCGGCAAGTGCTGAACCATCCCGATGCAGGTGTACTCAGTGCGCTTGGAATCGGATTGGCGGACATTACTCGGCACCGGTCGTGCGGTATTGAACAACCGCTGAACGCAAACTCGCTTTCGTTCGCCTGCGAGCGACTCGATGAGTTGGAGTGTGCAGCCAGTGAGGAAGTACGCAGCGAGGGCATCGACGACATCTCGGCAACAAGGTCGCTCGATATCAATTATCAGGGCATGGACAGCGTTCTGACGATTGATTGGCCGAAGAACAACGATTTTACGGCAGCGTTCAAAGCGGCCCACCGCCAAAGATACGGATATGTCCACGAGAACCGGCCGCTAATAATTGCCGCCGCGCGCGTTGCGGTTGTGGGGCGGGCTGCCGACACGATTCGACGTAGCATCCGTGTGGCGAAATGCGATCCGCCTCATGCTGAATCGACAATCGCATTTGTTGACGGGGCACGACGCAACATTCCTGTTTACGAACGAAAGAGCTTGCGACCCGGAGTATCGCTAGACGGTCCCGCGATCATAACGGAGGACGTCGCAACCACGGTGATCGACCACTGCTGGTCTGCCGAGGTGTTGTCCGAAGGTGAGTTGATGCTGAGCGATGAAGGAAAAGGCGGAAGAAGAAACGCGGGGCGTGTAGTTAATGCAGCACCATCAGAGTTACCAACCAGCCACCAGAATCATCCCGACCCGGTGCTGCTGGAGATTTTCAACAATTATTTGGGTAGCGTCGCCGAGCAGATGGGCGTGACGCTGCGGAACACGGCCAGCAGCGTAAACGTCAAGGAACGTTTGGATTTTAGCTGTGCAATCTTCACCGCCGACGGCCGATTGGTGGTTAATGCGCCCATGTGCCGGTGCATTTGGGCGCCATGGAAGAGACGGTCCGATCGACGATCGTTGCGAATCCCGATTTGCAACTTGGCGACGTGATCGCGACGAATGACCCTTCCATGGGCGGGTCGCACTTGCCCGACGTGACCGTGATTACGCCGATCCATGATGCAATCACGGGTGACTTGCGTTTCTTCACGGCCAGCCGTGCGCCACCACGCGGAAATTGGTGGCGTCACTCCGGGCTCCATACCGCCAAATTCGACGAATCTCGCCGAGGAAGGCGTGCTGCTGCGGAATTTGAAAATCGTCGCTGCGGGAAAGTCGCGATTCGACTCCTTGCGGGCCGCACTGGAGTCGGGCCCTTACCCCTCGCGCGACGTGTCCACGAACCTAGCCGACGTAACCGCGCAAGTGGCGGCGAATCGGCAAGGAGCGAACGATCTTGGTCGGTTGATCGAGCGTTATTCGTGGCCGGTGGTCGAACAGTACATGAACTACATCCAAGACGCGGCCGAACGCAAGGTTCGGCAGGCGCTTGCGAGACTGCCGGCAAGAACTTACGAATTCAAAGACTACTTGGAAACGGCGGATGGAACGAGCGTCCTAATCTGTGTTCGATTCACGATTCACGGCGAAGAACGAAACCCCGCAGCAACGATCGACTTCACCGGTACGGGGCCCGTGGTCACCGGAAATCTGAACGCCAATCGAGCAATCGTAACGGCTGCCGTAATCTACACGTTACGCCTATTGGTCAATGAAGACATCCCATTGAATCACGGCGTGCTACGCCCGATCGAAATTGTGCTGCCGACGTGTCTGTTGAATCCGATGCCAGGGCCGACTCCGGACACAACGCCTGCGGTGGTCGGCGGCAATGTCGAGACATCGCAGCGTGTGGTCGATGTCCTGCTTGGCGCGCTCGGCGTCGCGGCGGCCAGTCAAGGAACGATGAACAACGTCGTATTCGGCGATTCGACGTTTGGCTACTATGAAACCATTTGCGGCGGCAGCGGCGCGACGGCCGACGGACCTGGCGCGAACGCGGTGCAGGTTCACATGACCAATACGCGGCTTACGGACCCGGAGATCCTCGAGCGGCGATATCCGGTGCGCATGCGCGAATTCTCGATGCGGCGTGGGTCAGGCGGAGACGGCGGCCATCGTGGCGGAGACGGCGTCGTGCGGCATGTCGAATTCTTACGGCCAGTCACACTCTCGCTGCTCACCGAGCGGCGTGGCCCCCATCCGCCGTATGGAATGGCTGGCGGACGGCCGGGAGCGCTGGGACGCAACCGCCTACGGCGCGCCGACGGCGGTCTCGTGGACTTAGGTGGAATCGCTCAACTGGACGTGGTGCCAGGCGATATATTGATGATCGAGACGCCGGGCGGCGGCGGATTCGGGAATGCCCTTAAATAGCCGGGCCATCTTGGCCCGGAGACAATGCCGGTCGTAGTTGAAGTTATCCGACTTCGGAAAACAGTCAAATAACGTTTGCCTGAAGACCAGTTTTTTTGCCCAGCCAAGATGGCTAGATAGATCATGATTCGTCGTGAAATTGAACTGGCGGAGAATGAGCGGTTGTGGCTCTTGATCTCGCAGGTGGACCATGCGCACATCAGTGGCGAGCTGACGCGGAACCTGAGTGAACCATTCTCGCACGAAGTGATTGAAGGGGTTGCCCATCACGACGATGGTTGGGCCGATTGGGAAGCGTCCCCGAAGTTAAACCCCGAAATTGGCGGGCCCTACTCGTTTCTGGAGATGCCGCTGACGGACTCGCTGATGATCTGGGACGGCTCAATTGCCGCAGCGCGAAAATTTGGCCCGCTCGCCGGTTTTATTGTGGCGGGACATTTTTACAACTTGCTCAGCGACTCGGACCACGCACAAGAGCCGGCGGCCGTCGCTTGGCTGGCGGCGAAGCGCAAGGCTCGCACGGCGTGGCTCGACGACTGGATGCGAGCGGATCCGACGCATACGCTCGCAGAGGCAAAACGAGCTCAAGAGCAATTGCTCCTTGCCGATCTGTTCAGCCTGTGGCTCTGCTGCGACGCTCCGCTTGCAGGCGAGAACGCGAACTTCCTCGAGCAGTCGGCAATGAAGGGTCGTACCGAAAAGCTGCTCGGAAAGTACCAATTTTCCGTGATCGGATCGGGCCGACGACACCCGACGCCGGAGGATATAACGGAAGCCCTTGCCTGGGTGATTGCAGTCAACCCGTATCCATTTAGCGAGTCGCCGCTTTCGCTATCGCTCACGGCGGCTTGTGTTCCGGCTATACATTATGCAAGCTGGCAGGAGCTGCAGGCGGCTAATCGGCCGATGGGGCTTCGTTGGCGATTGATGCCGCCCACCCCGCCCGGCGCCTGAGTATGGTCGCGCGACCTTGTGGAACAGCGCGGAATCGTGATAATCCTGGAACTATAGGAGAAACTGTCGGCGAGGGAGCTCCACGATCGGGCCGGCAAATCACCATTCTCGATTTACGAAACAGGTGTACCATGCCACGCAACAAGACCTACGAAAATATCGCACAAGCCATCGGCGATACGCCGATGGTTCGCATCAATCGGCTAGTTCCGCCGGGGCAAGCCACGGTGTTCGCCAAATGTGAGTTTTTTCAGCCGCTCAATAGCGTGAAAGACCGCATCGGCGTGTCGATGATTGAAGCCGGCGAGCGCGATGGAAAAATCAAAAAAGATACCGTGATCGTCGAGCCGACGAGTGGCAACACGGGAATTGCCTTGGCGTTCGTGTGTGCGGCCAAAGGCTACAAGCTGATTCTTACGATGCCCGAGTCGATGTCCGTCGAGCGGCGCGCGCTGTTGCGTTTCATGGGCGCCGAGCTGGTGCTCACTCCTGCCTCCGAAGGAATGAAGGGAGCGATCTCAAAGGCGTCGGAACTGGTTGAGAGTACGCCCAACGCATGGATGCCGCAGCAGTTCGATAACCCTGCCAACCCGGAGATTCATGAAAAGACAACCGGGCCCGAAATCTGGGAAGACTCAGGCCATAACATCGATGCGATTGTCGCGGGCGTCGGCACCGGAGGTACGATCACGGGTGCCAGCCGATATATCAAGAGCAAGAATCCAAACTTCAAGGCGATTGCCGTCGAACCAGTCGACTCACCAGTGATTTCCGGTGGCAAGCCTGGACCGCACAAAATTCAGGGCATTGGCGCCGGGTTCATTCCTAAGAACCTCGATACATCGATCGTGGATGAAGTAATCCAGGTGAGCAACGAAGAAGCTTTCCAATGGTCCCGCCGGCTTGCCAAGGAGGAGGGAATCGTCGCCGGCATTTCGAGCGGCGCGAACATGTGCGCCGCGGCGAAATTGGCCGCACGCCCCGAGTACAAAGGAAAGCGGATTTGCGTGATCATTCCGAGTTTGGGCGAACGGTATTTATCGACGCCGTTGTTTGAGGGGCTGACAGGTTAGCTGAGGGTGGTAACTCAGGGCAGGTAGTCTGGAGGCCATCCGCATGAGATGGGCCCGAATTCGCTTTTCGTTACGCGGGTTGATGCTGTCGATGGCACTGCTCGCAGCCTTTGCAGCTTGGTTTAAGATCGCATACGTCGATCGGTATCAGCGTGAGACTGAGTTGGTTGAACGTCTCGGACGACTAGGGGTCACCGTACTCATAATGCCCCGTGCGCCGCAATGGTTCTGGAATTGGTTTGGCGATTCCGTTGCGCAAGGCTTCGGTAATTCGTGCAACCGGCTCGCAAATCGGTGATGCCGAAATTGCGGAGATCGGAATGCTTACTGATCTCTACGGATTGAGTTTCAACGGCAGTCAAAGCATATCCAACAAGAGCCTCGAAAGCATCTCTAATCTAGCCGGTTTAGTCGAATTGAGCCTTCGAGGAACAACGATAACCCAGGCACCGCCGCTCTATCGTATGTCCAGGCTAGTGGAACTTGACCTCTCCTTTACAGGGGTCGCCAAGATGCACTTGCCGAGTTTGCCGAGGCTCGAGAACCTCGACCTTCGCGGTACTTGTCTCCTCTCCGACGAGATGCTCGCTTCGCTGCCATCACTTCCCAAACTTAGAAACCTCGACATCGCAGCCAATCCAGCTGGCGACAGTACGATCACTGACAAGGGCCTGTCGCATTTAACGCCCAATAAATTTCCGAATCTCCAGGTGATTTACCTTTATGATGCTAAGGTGACTGACAGTGCGATCACACGTCTGAAGAATGATTTTCCAGGCTTAGCCGTGTATCATTGAGCAATGGCTGCTAGCAATAGACAGAGTAGGCCAGATGACCTCCATTGGTTGGCTGCCACCTTTCCACTACACTCTTCCACTGCACTCTGCCGGCTTGTGCTGGCATCGACGCGACCCCTACGCGAAGCCGCTTCCGTGAACACCGTCCTCCCGATCATCGACTCCGCGACCCCGGCAAGGCCGCGGCTACCAAGCTGGCTACGTGTGAACTTGCCGGCGGGTAACGGGCTGGCGGTGCTCAATGCCACGCATCATGCGGTCGAGGACCACGGCCTGCATACGGTTTGCGAGGAAGCTCGCTGCCCAAATCTCAATGATTGCTGGTCGCGCGGTACAGCGACGTTTATGGTCGCTGGCAAGGAGTGCACCCGCGGGTGCCGGTTCTGCAGCGTTGAGACGTTGCGCCGCCGGAGCCGCCGGACCCCCGCGAGCCGGAAGATTTGGCGGCCGCCGTCGAACGGATGAACCTCGCCCATGTTGTGATTACCGTTGTCAATCGCGATGATCTACCAGACGGCGGGGCGGCACACTATAAACGCTGCGTCCAGGCCGTACACGACCGACGGCCCGAGACAACTATCGAGCTACTCTCCAGCGATTTGGCGGGCAACATGGTCGCACTCGAGTATCTGCTCGATGATATTCCTCTCGCCGTCTTCGCGAACAATGTGGAATGCGTACCGCGACTCGATCGGCACGTGCGCGATCCGCGGGCGTCATTCGACCAGAGCTTGTGCGTGCTGCGGCATGCGAAAGAGCTGCGGCCCGACTTATGGACGAAAAGCAGCATCATGGTGGGGCTTGGTGAGACGGACGAAGAGGTCATCGACGCCATGGCCCGCTTGTGCGAAGCCAATGTCGACATGCTGACACTTGGACAATATCTTGCACCAGGCAAACCGGGGGAGCGTTATTTGCCGATTGATCGTTTTGTGTCACCGGAACAATTCGACGAGTGGGCCGTGGTCGCACGAACGATGGGTTTTCGCGCGGTCGCGTCAGGGCCGCTCGTTCGAAGCTCCTATCGGGCTGGGCTGCTCCTTCAGCAGGCCAAAACCAGGAATGTTGAATAAGTTCACCGCGCGTTGGATCGGTCATGGACGGCTTTTCACAACTTGTCGGCAAGGCGCACGCGAGCACGCGAGCGGATGACGTTCCGCTCAAGGATCCGCTGCCGATGACATTGCGCGTGCCGACGGCGCCGCATCGCCCGGGAGACGTGCCCCGCTTCGCTCCACTCGAACAAAACGCTGGCGACTTGCCTCGGCCAGACACGCTTGCCCCTTACGAGATGCTGCGCGAGCACGCGACGGGGCTTATCCGAGTGCTAGGCCGCGATGGTCAAGCAGACGGGCCATGGCAACCAGGGCTCAGTCCCCAACAACTCCGCGGCGGGTTGGAAATGATGCTCAGAACGCGGCATTTTGACTCGCGGATGACCGTCATGCAACGCCAGGGGCGGTTGTCATTTTATTTGACCGGCAAAGGAGAAGAAGCAATTTCTGTCGCCGGCGCCACGGCGTACCTTCAAAACGATTTGCTTTTTCCCAGCTATCGGCAACCCGGCCTGCTGCTCGTGCGCGGGATGCCGATGGTTACGATGATCTGTCAGGCGATCGGCAACGCCGGGGACAACGCGGGAGGCCGGCAAATGCCGGTGCATTACAGTTGCGCGCAGGCAATGTGGTTTCGATTTCCAGCCCGGTAGGCACGCAGTTTCCGCAGGCCGTGGGAGCGGCGATGGCATTCGCCTATCGCGGCGAGCGGCAAGTGGTTGGCACCTGGATCGGCGACGGGACGGCGGCGCAAGGTGACTTTCATCACGCGCTCAATTTTGCTTCCGTATTCCGCCCCCCCTGCGTGTTGCACGTGGTCGACAACCAATGGGCGATCAGCACGCATCGCAACATGGCGACAGGCGGCGCGACATTCGCCGGGCGAGCGGACGCGTACCGATTGCCCGGCCTTCGCGTCGACGGTAACGATTTTCTCGCCGTCCATGCGGTTGAAGCCTGGGCGATCGATCGGGCGCGGCGCGGCGGCGGACCGACGCTCATGGAGCTTGTAACCTACCGCAGCGATGCCCACTCAACGAGTGACGACCCCTCGCAATATCGAGCGGCTGGCGAAGCCGAACATTGGCCGGGCGGCGATCCGATCGAGCGACTGAAACAACACTTGATTGCCATCGGCGAGTGGTCAGAGAAGTCGCACCAAGAGTTGAGTGGAGCCCTCGAACAGGAAGTCACCGCCACGTTCCAAATGGCTGAGACATTCGGCACCGTGGCCGACGGTCTCGGGCATGCAAACGAAGCATTGTTCGAGCAGGTCTATGCCGAAATGCCGCCGCACTTGAAGGCACAGCAAGCAGAATTGCTCGCCGACCCGAGCATGGCCACGAAGGAAGAGCCGTCGATTTTGTCGTTTGCCGAAGCGAGCCAACGCGCGGCAAGTTGATATGGCAAGGTAGCACGGACTTCAGTCCGTATCCCGAACGGACTGAAGTCCGCGCCACGACATCCGCATGCCGCATGCCCAGCCTACGAACTAAGACTTTAACCCTCCTCCACACGCCATGCCCACGATGAATATGATTCAAGCCGTGCGGTCGGGGCTCGATGTGATGCTCGAACGCGACCCAAGCGTTTGCGTGCTCGGCGAGGACGTCGGCTACTTCGGCGGCGTCTTTCGAGCAACACAAGGGCTGCAGCAAAAGTTCGGCACGTCGCGCGTGTTCGATACACCCCTGGCCGAGGGTGGAATCGTCGGCATCGCGATCGGGATGAGTCTCAACGGCTTGCGGCCGGTGCCGGAGATTCAGTTTTCGGACTACATGTATCCGGCGTTCGATCAGATTACGAACGAGCTGGCAAAAGTGCGCTATCGCAGCGGCGGCGAGTGGACGGCCCCCATGACCATCCGCGCACCGAGCGGCGGCGGTATTCGCGGCGGACTGTATCACAGCCAATCGCCGGAAGCCTACTATACGCACACCTCCGGGTTGTGCGTCGTGATGCCGTCGAATCCGCACGATGCAAAAGGGCTGCTCATCAGCAGCATCGAATGCGACGACCCGGTCGTCTTCTTTGAGCCGAAGCGCCTCTATCGAGGCTCGTTCGACGGCGACCCGGAAGGCGTGACTCCATGGCGCGATCAGCCCGAGGCCGAAGTGCCGGAGGACTACTACCGCACACCGCTCGGCCAGGCCAATGTCGTGCAAGCTGGCGACGATGTGACCGTCATCGCTTGGGGAACGATGGTCCACGTGGCGCGGGCGGCAATCAAGCAAATGCAGGTCGATGCGGAGCTGATCGATCTGCGCACGCTGGTGCCATTGGACTTGCCGGCAATTACGGCGTCCGTAGAAAAGACGGGGCGCTGCGTGGTGGTGCATGAAGCGCCGCGCACCTGTGGATTCGGCGCGGAAGTCGTGGCTCAGGTACAGGAGCATTGCTTTTGGAATTTGGAATCGCCCGTCCTGCGCGTGACCGGTTGGGATACGCCGTTTCCCCACGGACAAGAATGGCAGTACATGCCCGGCCGCGAGCGGATCGCGGCTGCGATGCGGGCCGTGCTGGCCGCGTGATGTACGGGCGCTGAAGCCACAATAATTTCGAAGCTTAAGCGACAAAGTCATAATCCTGCGAGTTCTACGACACGAGACTCAAGAATGCAAAGCATTGTTTTCAAGTTGCCCGACTTGGGGGAAGGCGTCGTCGAAGCGGAAGTCGTCGCTTGGCACGTCGCAGCCGGGCAGGAAGTGCGCGTCGACCAGCCTCTGGTGGACGTGATGACCGACAAGGCAACCGTGACCATTCCGAGCGGGCTAGTCGGCCGCGTCGTGCGTACCCATGCCGACGTGGGAGAGACGATTGCTGTCGGCGCCGAGCTGGTGAGCTTCGATACGTCGGCGATGCCTGAGGTTGAAAAACAAGTGAGTAAGCTAGTCGACCGCGATCCGCAGATCGTCAATGGGTCGGCATGCTTGCCGTTGTCGATGTCGTCCAATTCGATACCGCCCTTGGTACAGCAAGCCGTGAGCCCCGGTGATGTACCCCATGTATCACCACAAGCCAGCCCCGCGGTTCGGCGACGCGCCCGCGAGCTGCAAGTCGACTTACAGCAAGTACACGGCACGGGACCGAACGGACGGATCACGCACGCGGATGTCGATGTCCATTTGCGGAGCGAAGTCTCGCCCATCTCGCCGCGGCGGGCTATCGGTTCGCACACCACCGAAATTCAGATGGTCGGCATGCGACGCCGCATCGCCGAAAAGATGGTCGTCAGCAACACGCAAATCCCTCACTTCTCGTACATCGAGGAAGTGGACATCACCGAACTCGAAGCGCTCCGCGACCATCTCAACGCGAATCGCACCGATGGGCAGCCAAAGCTCACCTACTTGCCGTTCATCATGCTCGCGGTCACACGGTCTCTCGCGCGTTTTCCACAGTTGAACGCGCATTACGACGTGAAGCGCGAGGTGATCACACGCTACGAGGCAGTGCATTTGGGTGTCGCCACGCAGACCGATCGCGGTTTGTGCGTGCCGGTGGTGCGGCATACGGAGACGATGGACTTGTGGCAGGCGGCCCGTGAAATGCGGCGCATCACCGAGGCCGCGCGCAATCATTCGATCGCCCGCGATGAGCTTTCCGATTCCACGTTCACGATTACGAGCCTGGGCCGTTTCGGCGGCATCGCGGCAACACCAATCATCAATCATCCCGAGGTCGGTATCCTGGGCATCAATAAGGCCGTCGACCGGCCGGTGGTGCGGCAGGGACAAATCGCAATTCGCCGGATCTTGCACCTCTCCGCATCCTTCGATCACCGCGTCGTCGACGGCGCCGATGGCGCCATCTTTATCCAGTGCGTCAAGGATTATTTGGAATATCCGGCGACGATTTTCATCTAGCGGTCCTCTCTTAGCGTAGCTGGATTCGCAAGAATTCCGACCCGACTTTGTTTGGTCAGAAGTCTTGGGTCTTCAGTTACCTCCTGCCACTTGACTAGGTCGGCATAATTCATCGCGGTGCGAACAAGGCACTCGGAGCTAAGTTATGCGGTATTCCGACTTTCACATTACTTCTATCCAGGACAACGGCAACTCGCCCGACCAAGGCTCGGGTCCACCGCGCCCGGTGGATCGATCAGCATCGACATCGGACGCTGAACTGCTCGATGCATATTCGCAGGCCGTAATTCATGTAGTCGAAGCTGTCTCGCCGGCTGTGGTCAGCGTCACCAGCCGCAATGCGAATGGCCGTGGCGGCGCGGGGTCTGGGTTCATCATCGCCCCAGATGGCTATGCCATCACGAATAGTCACGTCGTCGAGGATCGGCCGCAACTCGAAGCGGAAACGACCGAGGGCGACCGGCTGCGAGCCGAACTCGTGGGCGACGATCCGGCCACAGACCTGGCCGTCCTTCGCTTGGCCGCCAACGGCCTACCGTATGCTCAACTCGGCGATAGCGATGCGCTTCGCGTCGGTCAGCTCGTGATCGCGATGGGCAGTCCACTTGGGCTGCAATCGACCGTATCGACCGGTGTCGTGAGCGCCCTGGGCCGCAGCATGCGGGCACGCGACGGCCGGCTCATTGAAAACATCGTGCAACACGCGGCGCCGATCAATCCGGGAAACTCGGGCGGGCCGCTTGTCGATTCAAGAGGACTCGTCGTCGGCATCAACACAGCCATCATCGCGATGGCGCAAGGGCTCGGCTTTGCAATTCCTGCCAATACAGCCCAATGGGTGCTGCAAGAGATTCTCACGCATGGCGGCGTGCGACGACGTCAACTCGGCATCGTGGCTAACGTCACCAGGTTGCCACGGGCGCTGTGCGCGCTCGACCTGCTCGCGGATCACGGCGTCGAAGTTCGCGAGGTGGCCGCACGAAGTGTTGCCGAGTTGGCCGGCATCCAAGCGGGCGACATCATCGTGGCTCTCGCCGGGCGGCTGGTGACATCGATCGACGACCTGCATCGGCTCCTCATGACCGTGCCGGTCGATCAGGGTTTCGAGCTCACAATCATTCGCAGTGAAACGCAGCGGACGGTGCATGTGCCGGGACGGGTGTCGCAATGAGCTTTGCTTGACGCTAGAATCAAACTGGGCTTCGACATAGGCCTGTGTGTGGACTAGAAGCATGAGCGTCCAAGAACTTGAGAACGCGATCCGTCAATTGTCAGAGGAAGAATTCCTTCAGCTAGCCAACTGGCTCGACGAGTACCGTGCCGAGCAGTGGGATCGGCAAATTGAGGCGGATATCCGAGCCGGTCGATTGGATGCGGCGGGCCGGCGAGCGGATGAAGACTTTGAAGCGGGGCGATGCAAGCCTCTATGAAGCACTTCGCTACGCCTGAGTTCTGGGCCAGTTATCGGCAACTTCCTCCGGAAATCCAGCAACTGGCAGATAAGAACTTCGAAATCCTAAAGCAAAATCCACAGCACCCGTCACTCCGTTTCAAAAAGACCGGCGTATTCTGGTCGGCTCGTGTTGGGCTACATTACCGTGCGCTGCGAAGGAACGGACAGAAGGGCCCGTGTGGTTTTGGATTGGACACCACAGCGAGTACGATCAAGCAATCAAACGCTAGATCGCTTTTCAGACTCCCGTACTACGCTTTGGGTGACACTGCTAGCTTGCCCGGCAGTGCTCGGCTGGCATAGGGCAAAGAAGTCGAGTGAATCTAAATGAAACGACGCACGAATCATTATGGACTATCGTTTGGAATAGTGATTTGTCTCACGAACTGCGCGACCTTCGTTCAAGCGTTCGAGCCCATTGGCGTCGTCTTGACGTACGAGATCGACGCGAAAGAATCTGTTCACTCTCATCCGACCGATATCGAGATGGACGTCTACGCTATAAGAAAACGCGTTGGGCAGGTTGCTCAAGTAAAGGCACTTGACAAGAAACGGCTGGAAGTGGCAATCCATGGGAATCCAAATGAGGCAGATTTGGACAAGATCAAACAGCTGATTGGCAGCACCGGCACTATCGAGTTTCGCATTCTTGCAAATCCACTATATTCGGAGGATCAGCCGATAATCCATCAAGCGAAAGTGGCCACACCGAACCAACAGATAATTCAACTGAACGGTCGCGTTGTAGCCGAGTGGCTTGAATATGATCAGGGAACAATGGGCCCTATCGAAAAGCTCACCGAGGACATTGTATCACGACGGGCACGCGGCAAAGTTGAAACGCTTGCGCTCACCGACGATGAGCATGTCACTGGTGAGTACCTAACGGCAGCGACGTCCGAGAAAAATAGCCGCGGCAAGCCAATTCTACATTTAGCATTCAATCACAGCGGTGCTAAAAAGCTTGAGAAGCTAACTCGGGAACATTTGCCAAAGCCTAACATGTCCAAAATGTACCGACGACTTGCCATTGTTTTTGACAAACGGTTAGTAAGCGCACCGGTAATCCGCACTGTGATTTCAGGTCGGGCGGCCATTAGCGGTGGTTTAATGTCGAACAGAGATGTGGAAACTATTATCGAGATTTTAAATGCGGGGCAATTGCCATGTGGGGTTCGATTGGTCGATGAAAAACGAATATCGGCCTCGTCGAAGTAGTTGATAAGACGTTCCCTATGTAGTATCGATGTAACCCGTTCTTAACATTTATTTCTGTTCCGTTGTGGATCGGTCCGGCAATAGTGCTTCCGAACCTGATTTCACGGCTTCGTCCTTCTTCGCCCCGAAGCGGCTGATCAGATTGCCGAGGCTGGGTAAGCCGAAACCACCGCCCTGTCCGTTCGGGTCTTCGGGCGGGCCGACTTCGATGTGGACCATGTCGAGCTTCGCGTTGAGCCAGAGCTCGTCGTTGATGCGGGCGACATCGGCAGAGAGACCGCGGAACCAGGTCATGAGCGGCATTTGGTAGTCGGCCGGTATGACGGTTAGCAGGAAACGATTTTCGGCCGGTGGTGCTGTGGAGACCCACAGCCTTCGCCCGTCTGTTGACGCATTCTCTGCAGCGTGTTCGTCGGGCGACGGTAGTTGTTCGGTCTTCTGCGCGGTTGACGAAGTGACTTTGTCGTCGCCAGTCGTCGGGATGACCGGAGCCTCGGGATTAACAAGAACGTACTTGCCGCCGAGCGGACAAGTGAATTTACCACCGACGAGTGCTTCGCCGATGGCTCGGGCCTCGGCAGCGGGTACGTGGAGTTGCGTGGTCAGCGAATTCATGAACCGGCTGGCGCTGGCTGAGGTGTCGCGGCGCGCATGTAGCCGAAACCGTTCACCGTGGTGGCGATTTGCTTGTCGGCGAGGTCGTCGATGTGGAGGCGGATTTGAGCCGGACGTTCGGCCTCGATCATCGCCAATTGGCGACCAACTTCCAGCAGCACGTCGCGCTTGAACGAGAACAGAAAGAAGTCATCGGCACGGCGGAACCATAGGTCGAACAGGCCGCCGATGCCGCCGGTGCGAGCAATGCCGTCAGCATCGAGCGGCCCGGCAGGGCGACCAAGGAAGCGATCGATCAAATGGGGCTTTGGCCAGCCGCCGACATAAGCCCGGATGGCGTCGGTTATCGGAGCGCTCGTTTGAACCTCGCCCTGGCGCACGATCAGAGGTGAATTGAAATCGCGAATGCCGCCAAACAAATGGACTGGCTCACCGAGCGCACCGAGTACGACTTCCAAGGAAACGGCGTCGCCGGCAATCGGGGCGACGCGGTTCGGTTGTGCTTCGCCGAGCATCGCTGGCCACTTGGCGATCGGCATTTGTGAGTAGCGTGCAACGCGGACATCAGCCGTGATGCGGTCCCATCCTTGGTGAGTCGGCGAGTCCATCCGCTTCATCGCTAGGCAGACGGGTGCGAAGCTACCGACCGATGCGTGCAGGTCCTCTTCGAATTTAGCAAGACGCCGCTCTTCCGCCCGTGTGATGCGATCGACCGGCATGTCGGGAATCGGCGTCATCCAGCCGGGTTTGCCGCGGAGGGAATCGCGGAACAGACCATCGCCCTGTTCTTTGCCGTCCGGCACGGGTTCTAATTTACTGCCGTCGAAGCGCTGGCCGAATCCGGGCGGCAGCAGTTCGGCGGCGATCAAGTCGTCGAGCGAATTTGCCGGTTGGCCCTCTGCGGCGGCCGCAAGGCGGGCCAGCTCGATCGCACGCATCTCACCAATTGAGCGTAGTCGTCGATCGAGCTCGACACGGTAATGCGTGCTGGCCAGGTTTTGCAGAAACGCGGCAGGGGCAAAAACGAAGATCGTATCCTCCCGCGTCAGCGGCATCGCCTCGCGACAGTCCTGGAAGTCGGCGGTGGCGGCAAGCGACCGCTGGCCTGCGCCGGCTTGATAAAAGCGCTCGACCAACGTGCGGCAGTTGGTGACGAGGTGGAAGTCGCCGTCGAGCGCGTAGTACGAGCGCAGCCGGCCATCGGGCGTGTGGATGTACGACACATCGTGGCCGGCGATTTTTACAGTTTCTTCCACGGCATTCGGATGTTTGGACTTGGCATCCTGGCGTTGGCCGTTGAGGTTGTTCCTCAACAGCATCGTATTGTTCGCCTGGAACAAGATCCCCATCGCCGCGCCGTCGCGCAAATAGGCGTCGTAACCGATGAAGGCGACGTCCTTTACAACAGTCGGACCCATGACGCGGGCGAGCTTCGATTCGCCGACCGCGATTTGTTGTTGGAATCGCTCGCTGATGTTGCGGTCGACGCTTTCCACCACGAGCATATTGCCGAGGTCGCCTTGCCAATGTCGCATGAAATCGCGAAACCAAAGGTAGTTCGTAAAGTTGCCGAAGCGCATGTAGAAACACTCTTCCGGTACATGCGCGGCAAGCGGTTCGACGGGAGCAGGGAGCTGAGAGCCAACAACTGAAGGTGCAGAAGGGGATGTGAGGAGTGGGGAGGGAGGATTGGGGAGCGGGACCATGCCTTCGTCGTCGGAGTTGCGCGGGCCGGCGAGTAGCTCGCGCTCGACTTGAGCCTGATAGGCTTCGTTCGCCATGAGCTGCGAGATCCATCGCGCGCCGATGCCAAAGCGTTGGAACAGATAGCGCTTTGGTTCGGGCATCTGGCGGTTGAGTCGGCGGGCCCATGTTGCCGTGAGATAGTTCTCTACCACAACGGGATAGGCCGCCTGTCGAAAGACTTGCGAGTAGTGATCGACGGTGGCATCCCACCAATCATTTAACAGATCATTAAACTCATTGGCATTGTCCTCGGGACGAACCGTGACGCTCTGCGGTGATGGTGTGTATGCGACAAGGTTGAGCGGCTCATCGCCGCGGAACATGAAGATGAACGTCACGCGGAGCGGCATTTCGATGCCGAGAAAGTTACGCAGAAAGCGCCGCGCAGAACTGTTCTTCATCACCGGATAAAGAACACGATCGTGGGCCTCGGTAAGCACGAATCGATCGTCGACGGCAGGTGCGGAGGACGCACCTGGCGGCACGTCGATCGTTACGCGGCCAATACCAAACGGTACGCCGCGGTAGGCCTCCACTCGAACCGCCGCCGGACAAGCAGCGGACGTCAACAAGGCGATCAAAAACAGAAAACTGCAAAACGAGAATTTCGAAATTGCAGATTTCCATGGCCGGCAATTGGCCCAAAAAGGAAGATATGAGCACGAGGTGGAGGACATGGCGTAACGCTCCAGTGGGCGAGGCTCAGCGATCCGGACTGTCCATGCTATACGGCACAAAACTCCGATGGCAAGTAATTCCACCAATTGTGAGCGTCAGGGGAAAATATTTCGCCGTTATTAGCGAATAATGACATGCCATACTCTATCGGCCCGGTTGCGCGACATCCGAGCTGACGGCATCGGTGTGGCGGGATTACGTCACCGGACCAAAGGCTTTTCGCGAGTGTTACGCTATGCGACAATCATTGAAGCTGCGGCGATCTGCCGCCGAGGCTTGTCTGCTGTTTTCCGGAACTTACTAAATAGCAGCCCGAACGAGCTGTTGTACGTCGATGCTATTGCCGCGTTTTACAATTCGCACGCTACTTGTACTGCTTACACTGGGCGCGGTGGCCTCCGTGATCGTTGGGACAGCATTCCGCGGACAGTTCTGGGCCTGGGGAGTGAGTATCGGATTGCTGAGCTTGGCGGTTACAGCACTCGTGCATGCGGCATGGTTTAGTGCTATTTCGGCGCTTACGCGAGCGCCTTCCGTGGAACGCGAAGAACGCGAACATGTGGGCAAGTGAAAATGGGTCCCCACTGCACACATGCTAACCGCGCCCGGCGAAGAGCATGGCCCCTTTGCTTTGCGTCTATCGCGCTCGCTCTGGCGTGCATTGTGCCTGTGCATCAAATTCTCGCTCAAGCAGACGCGTCTGCACCGCAACCGATTACGCCGGTTGTGCAATTCAACGGCAACGTGATGCAATTGCCCCAAAAATTGCCGGCATCACGGCAGAGCGGGCTGAGACTCTCCATCGACGCGCGGTGGTCGAATAATTACGGCTATCAGCCGGTCGAAGTTACGATTTCATCGACGAAGCCCGTTGCCTCTGAACATCTCGTCACAATTCAGCTCCACGCCGGCTGGAATCGCAACATCAGCGTCGAACAAGAATTTGAATTACCCAAGGGAAGCACGAAGACGTCGACCAGCATCACGCTTCCAATCTATCAGACCGCGCAAAACTACTACTGGTGGGATCTCTGGATCGACGGCGTTCGCGACAAAGACCTGTCGATTGACCGTGTATCGGCATTGTCGTTCTTGGGCGGATCAGGCTCAAGCGCAGACGCAAGTGTTAACCTTCTCGTTCCGGGACCCAAGAAGAATCATCGCTTGCTGGTCACTACAAACCCGACGGAGTTGGAGGTTCTGTCGTTGGAGATTTCAGCGTTTCCGGCGCGGTGGATCGATTACACCTCCTTCGACGTGGTGGCTATTTCGCTCGGCGAGGCCCAGCAATTGGCCAACAACCGCCCCGCGGTGTTCCAAGCCATCTGCCGTTGGGTGCGCTCCGGGGGACAGTTGTGGATCACTGACGTCGGCGCCGAGTTGGAGCATCTGTCAGAAGTCTCAAAGCTGCTCGGTATCCCAAAGGCGATGGTGGATGAAAGTGTAGAAACTGCATCCGAAGAAGTTACGACGCAAGCTACGGTGGAAAACGGTAAAGCCGGTGGACAGGAGGCCGCAGAGACGAATCACTCATTGCTGCAAGAAGGCTGGCGGTCCGCACGCTTCCGCCGTTTCAGCCCCAACGGGCAAGTTGTCACATTTCTGGATTCACGCTCCGGAACTCGTCGCACTGTGCGCGATCCCGACTTAATCGCGCGGATGCAACGTGACCCCGACATGGTCACAGCCGAGCAACATTTCGAATCGGAATCAGGCCGACGTGGGCGCGGGTTTGCTTCTGATTCCAGCGAATGGTTTGTGCAACAAGACTTCGGTCTGGGAACAATACGAGCATTTCGTGGCGCCAATGAAGCCGCGAAAATCCCGCTAAGCCCGGCTGCCGCCAATGCCAATACCGCGGCGACCTCTGGTCCGCCAAATGGTCCGCCGGAGCAGTTGCCGCGTGCTCTTGCCATCGGCTTGCGGCGAACGCAACGTTGGGACACCCGCCACGGCATGACGCCGGATAGCGCGAATACCGAGTTCGCCAAGTTCCTCGTGCCCGGAGTCGGGCTGGCGCCCGTCACCGAGTTTCGCGTGTTGATCACACTGTTCGTCCTTTTGATTGGACCGGTCAATTATTGGTTCCTGAAACGCGTGAAGCGGCTGCACTTGATGGTGCTCACCGTCCCGCTGGCGGCACTTGTCACCACGTTGGCGCTGTTCGCTTACGCGATCCTAGCGGACGGCTTCGACACACGCGTACGTGCCCAAAGCTTTACGACGCTGGATCAGCGGACCGGCGAAGCCGCCTGCTGGACACGGTTGTCGTATTATTCCGGCCTTGCTCCTGGAAACGGACTGTCGATGCCGGCCGACGTGGCGCTGTACCCGATCTTGCCAGCTTGGGCCGGCGATTTGAATTTTGCGGAAGAGCGCCAGGTGATTTGGGCTCCTGACGGGGCACGGCTGAAACAAGGCTGGCTGAATTCGCGGACACCGACGCAATACCTAACCGTTCGCGCGGAAGACACCGCACCACATTGAGGTACTCGACTCGGGTGAAAAGTTAAGAATCAAAAACCAACTGGGCACTAAAATAACAACATTGGTTGTAATCAATCGAGTGGGAAAAATTTATATGGGGGACGAAATCGACGACGACGAGTCGGCGATGCTAAAGCTGGTTTCGAAAGATGTCGCGATCCGCAGCATTAACAAGCAGATTATGGACAACAGGCCGCAAGAGCCCGCGGAGCTGTCGAGTGGTGAATCGGACGCGGTCGTGAGTAGGCGTGCGAGGTATCGACCCTATTGGAGGTATGGATTGCAAAACTACACTGGAAAACTCTCTGAAAACTTAGCGGGAAATGCGTTGTCGAACTTGGCGGGGCTCCTCGGCGAACCGGCGCTCAATCTGCCGCCGCGAACGTACTTGGCGATTACAGAAAAGGGGCCGGAGGTCGAAACGGGAATCTCTTACGCCAAGGAAGAAGCCAGCTTTCATGTGGTCGAGGGAAGGTGGTGAGTCACCAAGCTTATGATTCGCGCTGCCACACCACAAATTGAGCTTCGGCGATTGCATCGTGTGTTTGATCAAACACACGCCGTGAATGACGTTTCCTTTGAAGTCTATGCCGGAGAGGTGTTCGGCTTCATTGGTCCGAACGGGGCTGGTAAGACAACCAGCATGCGCATTCTCGCGACGCTCGATGAACCGACGGCCGGCGACGCCTTCGTCGACGGCTTTTCCGTGGTCGATGATCCGGACCGTGTGCGCCGCCGATTGGGTTTCATGCCGGATTACTTTGGCACGTACCAGAACGTGAATGTGCATGAGTACCTCGATTTTTTTGCCCGCGCGTATGGGCTTGTGGGACAGGAGCGGCTCCGCGCGATTAGCGAAGTCATGGAATTCACTTTGCTCGATACTCTGGCACACAAACCGATCGACGGATTGTCGAAAGGCATGAAGCAGCGGCTCTGCCTGGGGCGGACGATGATCCATAATCCATCGGTGCTGATCCTGGATGAGCCGGCGGCCGGATTGGATCCGCGCGCGCGGATCGAGCTGCGCGAAATGATCGAACGGTTGGCCGAAGCCGGCAAGGCAATTCTCATTAGTTCCCATATTCTCACCGAGCTGGCGGAAATCGCCGACCGGGTGGCGATCATCGAGCAGGGACGGCTGCTCGCCGTGGGGTCGGTCGCTGAGATCAGTGCGGGCGTGCAGGCTCGCAGTACGGCCCGCGTGCGGGTGCTGCGGGACGCCGAACGGCTGCAGGACTGGCTCACCGCACGGAACGACATCTTCGATCTTAAAATGGAAGGCGAACTCGCGATCTTTAACCACACCGGCAACCGTGAGTCGGAGGCGGGCTTGCTGCGAGCGATCGTCGAATCAGGTTTTCTCGTCGTCGAATTCGGGGCCCAGCACAAGAGTTTGGAAGACGTTTTCTTGCACGTTACCGAGGGCCGTGTGCAATGACGACGGACGCTGCTGTGTTGGAAGAGGACCGTGGTTCGAGCGTGCAGTCCGCCAGCCGTACGCGCGTTCGTGCAGCGGCAATTTGGCAAACGATCGAACGGTTTCTGATTTATGCGGGCGATTGGCTCAATCCCATTCTGGTCAAGGAAACGCGGCAGGCGCTTAAAAGTTCTCAGTTCACGATTACGTTTGTACTGATGCTGGTGGCATGCTGGATCGCCACGATTGGCGTGGTCGCATACATTGGGCCGCGAATTTTCTACTCGGCCGAAGGCGGGACGTTGCTTGCGTGGTACTACGCGATCCTGGCGCTGCCGCTGATGGTGGTGGTTCCACTGTCGGCGTTTCGTTCACTGACCGCCGAGCGCGAGGATAACACGTACGACCTACTGTCGATCACCTCGCTCAAGCCGCGACAAATCATTAGCGGGAAGCTGGGCAGCTCCATCGCGCAAATGGCGGTTTATTTTTCGGCGATCACGCCGTGCCTGGCATTCACCTATTTACTCCGGGGTGTCGATCTGCCGACCATCGCGGTGTTGCTAACGTATACGTTTTTCTGGTCGCTGGGCCTGTCGATGATCGGGATTCTGTTAGCGGCGCTTACGCCGCAGCGCTTCGTACAAGTGTTCATCCAAGTTGCATTCGTGGCAGGCTTGCTGCTGATGTTCTATTGCGCCATCGCAATGGCCATCATAGTGACAAATAACGGGCGAGCGGCAGTTTGGGGCGTGGGGAATTGGTTCTGGACATTCACGGGGGTGATCGCAACGGCGTACGTCACGTCTTTCGCACTGTCGTTTTTTGCCGCCGCAGGCATGATCACGTTCACGAGCGAGAATCGCTCGACTCCATTGCGGGTTTGCATGATCGTGCAGCAGGCGGCGTTCATCGGCTGGATGGCAGCGGCGTGGATCGAATCGTCATACAATCCAACGCCCGTGCTGGCCACGATGATGGTGGCAGGGGCGTATTGGTTTGTCATGGGCACATTGCTCACGGCGGAGCGGCCGGGGATGTCGCAACGCGTGCGGCGGCGATTGCCGCAGAGCTTCTTGGGACGGATGTTCTTTTCCTGGCTGAATCCGGGGCCGGCGACCGGGTATATGTTTGTCATCGCGAACATTAGCTCGTTGGTGGTCCTATGTTTCCTTGCAACCGTGATTACGAGTTTCAAATCGAGCGGTTCGAGCGGCTCGCCGCACGCGGAAGAGTTGCAATATCTGCTTGTCATTGGCTGGGGGTATATCATCGCGTATTTGGGAATCGGGTTATTGCTAGTCCGCGGCGTGCGCAGGATCGCCACGGTTACCATGCTGGCCAGCGTGTTGATCCACTTCCTGCTGTTGCTCGCGGGGTTTGGCATACCGTACGCGGTGAAATCGATGTCGACCCAATTGCGCGACGCGGACTACAGCTTTCTGCAGATCACAGACCCGTTCTTTTCGATGGCTCACGTGGTCGACGCCAGCCCACCGAGCGAAACGAATGTGATCGCGATTGTGGTTCCAGGCGTTGCGATTTGCGTGTTGCTCTTGAACATGCCCAGCGTGATTCGGGAACTGCGCGTGGTACGGGAATCGGCGCCGGGCGCGTGCTGCAGGACGAAGCGGAGCTCCATCCGCCGCCGGAGGCATTGCCGCAGAACCCGTGGGATGATCCTGGGCAGCGGCTGGGCACCGAGTCCTGACGCCGCTTTGCGCCCAAGCGGCGGGTTCTGCATCGCGCGAGGCGGGAGCGCACGCAAGAGTGCAAATCGCGGCGGCGCGAGCGGCGAGCCCTCGTGACGCAGTTCAAGTGCGCAAAATTCCTCCCTAGGATTCTGCGCACTTGTAGCGATTTCGACACACCTGTTCTTAGGAGTAGTGCGCACGGGCTCGGCAGCGGGCGGGGTTTTGAGCCGCGCGTGCGAAGTCGATTTTTTATTGCCAAATTCGGTGAGCCGGAGGGGGCGCGGTTTGGTGTTTTGTTCTGATGGCGGAAGGGTTTGCGTCATTGCGGGAGTCTCGTGCATCGGGGAATTTACTTTGGGGGTGCATTGCAAAATGTGTTCGAGCTGGCGTCGGCATTGGTTCGATCCGTGTGCGCGCAGCGGGAGCGGAGGCGTGGCCGGTGCCTGCCCGAGCACCCGAGCGCGGTTTTTGACAGGATTTACAGGATCGACTGGATCAATCAGGGCTGTGCGATGGGTGTTGGTGGATCACATGTTGGTTTATCGTTGTTCCTTTGATTTCGGCGGAAAAGTGAAATGCAGGGCCCCGATCAGCGGACCGACGGCGCACACTTCTAGCGGAGCGTCCACGGCTGGCGCGATTCGCCCTGGCCGCGACTATCTGATGACGCGCGCTATTTTGCCTTGGTCCTCACTTCAACCGCCGGGACGCACGGTGCTGCTTCCTTAGGGCCGGCGGTTGTCGCAACGGGAGTCGCGACAACGGCCGGCGTGTACAACGGGCAGCGGCGCCCACAGACGGTCATTTCACGAGGGCGAGCTTAGCAAATAGTGAACATAAGTTCAATACTCGTTTTCGGCCACTTGGGATTTTGTGAAAGACTGAGGTGGTAGCCGAAACAAGCGCGAGTGGCGAGTGGCGAGGAGCGAGGGTCGGGGCGCAATTCAACACTGCTGGACAAGCCAGCAGTGGCGCCCTGCGCAGACGCAAGCTGCTGCACACCGACGTCGAATAGAGAGCGCATTGTCGAGCTGAAAGAGCACTGGCGTAGCCAGTGGCACCCGGCGGAGCCGTTGGCTTACCAATTCCAGCAATTTAGGAGGGCGGCTGACAGAAATTGCATCCTGGCGGCCGGATCGATAGGATACAGGCACCGTGGCTGGCTCCAGGCTTGCGATGTGAACGTGTGTACATTAACGCGCTGCGGCCCGCTGTCAAGGGGCCGGGGGAAGAAAAATGTGTCTAAGACAGTCTTAGACACACAACGTGTGCCGAAGTAACTGTTAGGCCGATGGGTCGAGCATTCAAAGATGTCGCGGTGATCAAGGCCTACGAAGCGCAAGGTGCGTTCGTTTGCGAGGACATTGTACCTTCCGATAGCTTCGCCACGTCGGGCTCATTGCTCCTCAATGTAGCCGCGGTTCGAGCAGCACGAGGCATTCGGTTTATTTCATTTCGCGAGTTCAATGAGTCGGGCGTTCGCACAGAATCGCGAAGCATCAACTATGACACGGAAGGGCACAAATGTCGCGCAAACCACCGCCGTCCAGACGGAACAATCATCGAAAATGTCGATTGGGTCTAACGTAAACGCCTAATTCGACTGTTTGATTTGCATTGACTTGTTACAAGTTTTTTCCTATTAGCGACTTCCGTGGTTTTGGACAAGAGCCATGTTTCACGGAAGGAGCACTCGCATGGAAGCGAAATACGAAGCACGCAAGCAGGAATTGTTGGAGGAATGTACGGTAGCGCCTCAGGTGCTGGATCGGGTACTGTCCCGGTTGGAGCGATTTATGGAACCGTTTGTGGAACCTCTGGTTCGCAGAGAACAACAAGAGCATGCCCATACGTTTGTGCAAGGCCTGCTGTCGGACCTGGAGCACAAGAACGTGGAGTCGATCGCCTATCGCTTTGGCCAGGATCGCATGCCTCTGCAGTGGTTTGTCGGCGTGTCGGATTGGGATCACGAGCCGCTGCGAGATGAGTTGGTGCGTCAGGTGGGCGAGCAGTTGGGCGAGGAAGACGGAGTGATTGTCTTGGACCCCTCGGGTTTTCCAAAGTCCGGAAAAGAATCGGTCGGCGTTGCTCGGCAATGGTGCGGTCGGTTGGGCAAGGTCGACAACTGCCAGGTGGCGGTTTACCTGGGATACGCATCGAGCAAGGAGCACGCGCTGGTCGACACGCGGCTGTTCCTTCCCAAGGAGTGGACGCAGGACAAGGCTCGACGCGAGAAGGCAGGCGTGCCGAAGGAAATCCGCTATCGCACGCGGCATCAACTGTGCTTGGAAATGCTCGCGCAGGATGGCGACCGGCTGCCGCATGCAGTGGGTCGCCGGGGACGACGAAATGGGCCGTCCGTACTGGTTTCGCCAGCGTTTGAACGCGCCTCGGCGAGCAGTACTTGTTGGCCGTGGCGTCGAACACGCAGATCCGCGACTTGGAAGTGGACCCGCCCGCCTATCGGGCGCGGCCGCTATCCCAAACGGCCTTGGACGCGAGTGGACCAGTGGGCCTGCGGCGCTGAAGAAGTGTGACTGGACTCGAATCGACGTGCGCAACGGCTCGAAGGGACCGCTCCTTGTCGAAGTGGCTAAGCGACGCGTGGTCGCGCCGCACGGACAAGCGGCAAGAAGGCCACGAAGAAACGTTGGTTGTGATCCGCTTCCGGGATCGCGACAACCGACGCGTTGTCCAAACCGATTACTACTTGTCGAATGCGAGCGCCGACACCGAGAAAGCCGAATTTGACCGCGTCGCCAAAGCCGAGCACCGCGTTGAGGAATGCATCCAGAGAGCCAAGAGCGAGGCCGGCTTGGCAGCTTACGAAGTCCGCAACTGGAAGGGCTGGCATCATCACCAAATCCTGTCGCTCATCGCCACGTGGTTTCTGGTGTGCGAAGCACGGCAGGGGAAAAAAATGGACGCCGGCAATCACGGTCCAACAAATTCGCGAAGGCATCAGTTCGATCCTCGCGCGGCGCTGCGGATGCGGTATACCCTCCCGCATCCGACACGAACGAGAGCAACGACTCACCCGCAACGAGCTTGCTCGCCTGTATCACTGGAAGCAGCATAAACGCTTGGCTCCGTTGAACATAAGCAAACGACAAATCTAAAACAGTCGAACTAACGAGTCGCTGCAATTGACCCGCCCGCCACTTGTACGGTTTGGCTCCTACTCGACATAGTGACTATACTGCCGGCAACGCCCTCGCGGTGGGGCGGGCAACTGAGCTTTGGCGTTTGGCGCTTTCTCGCTTCCTGTGAACAAAAAATAATGGCCAACCCAGACAAACAAAAGTCGTTCCTCCAGAAGCTCGTCAGCGCGGCGCGCTCCGTAGTCAGCTACCAGGTTGGCTTGCCAGTCGGCTGCATCCGCCTCAACAAGATTCTCTTTTGGCTATAAGTCCTTACGAGAACCTCGATTATCCAGTCTTTGCGGAGTATCTGGAGGCGACGCGTGATCTCCCCATCAGCAGTGAACGTCTCTACTGGAACCACGATGCACTTTGCGAGCACGACAAGCGCCTCGAAATCATTAACCAGAACTTTCGCGACCGAGTTTTCGATGCCTGTTACGACATCATCCAGCGTTATACCACGCCGCATGAGCAACCGACCCGAAGGGCCTAACAAAGCGCTGCAGTTGACCCGCCAGCCCAACGGGCGGTTTGGCGTTTTGCGGTGGAAGACCGCGACCAGCGGTCGCGGCTTTATGGTAGAATGGCGGGCAACTGAGCTTTGCGTTAGGCCTTCGACTTCCTGCCGACGGGTGTATGCTGTGGCATCCGGCCGGCGCACGACGTACAATGGTTTTGTGGTGAATCCGAGAACCCGGAATTCCCAAGGAACTTGGCACGTGGCAACCGTTTCTGAACGCATCACAATTGATCCCGAACAGTGTGGCGGCCGGCCTTGTGTTCGTGGCATGCGCATTCGAGTCAGTGATGTACTCGACTTGCTCGCCAATGGTCTTACTACCGAACAGGTGCTTGAAGAATTACCGGACTTAGAACTTGAAGACATCCGAGCCTGCTTGATTTATGCTAGCCGACAAACTTCTCACCCGGCACCCGCCGTATGACTATTTGGTTGGACGCTCAGTTGCCTCCGGCGCTTGCCGTCTGGATCACGGCGACGTTCGGTATCGCGACTCAGGCGGTACGCGATCTGGGTCTCACGACGGCCAAAGATCCAGAAATTTTTCAAGCAGCTCGTGACGCGGAAGCCATCGTCATGACAAAGGACGAAGATTTTGCAGAGCTTGTCAAACGCCTCGGCGCACCACCGCAGGTTCTGTGGGTGACCTGTGGCAACACGACAAACGCACAACTGCAGTAGATTCTCGGCAAGTGTATGCCCATTGCGATTCTGAGGCTTCAGGCAGGTGAATCATTGATTGAAATCGCGGACATACCGTAACCCGAAGGTCTAACGAACGCATGCACGGATTTCGTGCTCGCCGTTTGGGCTGCTGTAGTCAGTCGCTTCGTTCGAGGTTGTTCATCGATCAAAGTTTTTTGGCCTCTACCGCACGAAACCGGTGTTGCGTGGCGTTAGGCGGACCATTCCGCGTAGGGTATAATTGTTGCATGACCACCGAGTATTTTGACAAGATGCTTCAAGCCTACCAGAAGCGCCGACCATTTCGGTCCTTTTCGGTGCGCTTCGCTAGCGGCGAGCATATCGACGTTGATCATCCCGAGGCAATGGTCGTTCGCGGCGGTGTTGGCGTCTACGTAAGCTCGACGGGCGTGCCCACGCTTTTCGATCACGAGAGCGTCAGCGAGGTCATTGGCGAGACTGAGCGCCGCACGGCCTAACATCTATATGGCTCTCCGTGTCAAGTAGCGCGGACTCCGGGCGATGATCGGTTGGAGTAAGGGGTTTATCACTTCCGTCCGACTTCGGTTGAGGTTATCGTCGTCCGCTCTTGGCGACTCTGCATACTGCGTGAGGGTTTCTACCGACGGCTTCCGCGGGGGTCTGTTTCAGCAGACCTGCGGCGCCAAACATCTATCGAGGGTCGATCCAGGCGCTGCAGTTGACCCACCGGCAAGGCGGGCAGGTTTGGCGGTTTGCCTCCGCCACGCTATAGTTTAGGTGAGGCGGATGTGTGACATCGTGGGAGTGTGCGATGCTAAAATATAAGGCAGGTTACAAGTTCGTCGATGGAGGCGTGCATGCACAGGTCGTCGACTTTCCAGCGGCCATAACCTGCGCCAGGGATTTAGCGGAGGCGCGGCGATTGCTAACCGGGGCTCTGCTTGATGTTGCTGAAACGCGTTTGGAGCTTGGCCAGCCGCTACCGACGCCGAATGCCAATGCAACGGATCCCAAAATGGATGTTGAGGAATCGATCTATCTCCATTTGAGCGCAAGCAGCGAGGTGGAGCAGCTACCAGCGGGAGAGGTCGCTTCGTGAAGCGAAAGAACCTCGTATAGCATCTTCACAAGCAGGGCTGCGAACTGTTGCGCGAAGGGCGCAGTCACTCAGTGTGGGTAAATCCAGCCAATGAGCAGCAAGCTTCAGTGCCAAGGCATCGCGAAATCAACGATTACACTGCCCGCGGCATTTGCCGTCAGCTTGGCATTTCGGAACCCTGATTCCGGTCTCTGCCGCCGAACCTCTATATGGCCTTTGTAGTCAAGAGCGCCAGCAGTAGTTTTCGAAACAACTCTGATTTCTGGGCGAGGTGTTTTTTGCTTGTCAACCTGCCTTGGTGAGAAGATGCGGCATCGACTGCGGGTGTGGTTCTTGACCGGGGAGAGTCTCACGCAAAGGCACTAAGACGCAGAGGAAGGGGGCAACGTTTCGTATTCGGAGTTTTCACTTTGTGGCTTTGCGCCTCTGCGTGAAATTCTACTCGGCTGGGAATTCGAGTCGGGTATGCCTTGTGCGGCAAGCCGTTTGACGTCCGAACGTGTCGCCACTGGAATTGCAAGTTGAGTGTTTGTGTAACGCTTTCAGCGTAATGCAATTTGTGTGGTTAGGTACCCAGGGTAGGCCGCGGACGCGGCCGGGCACCACGGTCGCCGTGGTTCTGGGCTGTGGTGTGTAACCGCGTTGCGGTACCGAGTGTAGAGAATTCGGCGTCCATGATACCAAGTGCTGCGATGCGTTGAACCGTCGGCGGAACTAGCGGTTTGGCGTTTTCTTCTTGCAACGTTTATACTGCGTACAAGCCGCTTTCATTTCGATGGCGGGCAACTGACTTTGGTGTTAGACGTATTGGACACCGAGTATGATGACGAAGCCAGCACCGAGATTTAGGCTTTGGGCTCTTGCGCTGTACGGGATCGGTGGAGCAATCTTGAACTCCTGCATTGTGGCGTTCTCGCGCATTCCTCCGAGTCGGGAATATCTCGGTGACGAGGGGTACTATCGTGTTTGGAGGGTGATCATCGTAGCAGGCGCAGCGATGGGCTGCATGGTGTATTGCATTACTTGGTTTGCCGCGCGTGTTTCCCAGTGGCGTGCAGGTGTCCCACCATCTAGGCAATTCAGTCTTCGGCAATTACTTGTCACGATTACTCTCGTTGCGGTCGTCTTAGGCATCGTCGTTTGGCTCAATTCCTAAGGTGACCCAGGGTGGGCCGCTGGCGCGGCCGGGCACCACGGTCGCCGTGGTCCTGGGCTATGGTGTGTAACCGCGTTGCGGTGCCGAGCGTAAAATTTTCAGCGTTTGTGATGCGGGACGCGGCGCGGCCGTTCATCCGCAGGCCACACGGGCGGTTTGGTGTTTTCCGCCGCAAACCGCGACCAGCGGTCGCGGCTTTATGGGTCGTGCGAAGATAAACGAGCGGCTCGGTTATTGTTCATCGCCGCTGGGGCCGTAGAGGGCGGGAACGGGGATGTCGTTGAGGCGGAAGTAGACGGTCAGGATGGCGCGGTGGTGGATGATGTGGTTCATGAGGAAGCCGCGGGCGACAGCGGCGCGGGGCATGGTGAAGATGACGCGTTCGCCGCCGCGGAGCGTCCACATGTCGCCCATCGATTCGTCTTTGGCGCCGGCGATGGCTTCGCGGGCTGTGGCGACGTTTTTATCGAAGAGCGCGACGATTTCTTTGGTCGATTTGAGGTTCGGTGATTGGTAGGGCTCGCCGCCGGCGGGGGCGAAGTCGTAGCTGGGCTGCGTGAAGATGGAAATGGCCCAGCCGGGAAGTTCGGCGAGGTGATTGGCGTTCCAGCCTATGGTGTTCGACTTGGGATGGGCGCGCCAATCGAGCTTGTCGTCGGGGATGCGATCGAGGACTTTACGGGTGCCCGCCATTTCGTGATCGAATTCGGGCAGGATGGATGCGGCGTAGGACATGATTGGGCGCCTCGTGTGGGAGTAAGTTGGGGGTGTTGGATTATTCTCTCGCAAAGGCGCGGAGCGCAAAGGGAGGGGCGTGCCGGCATTAATAGTCGCCGCTGGATTTGGAATTCGGTGGCAGGAAACGCACTGGCATAGCCAGTGGCACCCGCGCGACGTGGGGGCGTGCTTTCAGGAAGAGCAGTGGCAGAGCCAGCAGGACTTGCGCGATATCTCGATTGGCACAAGGGTTTGGGGTTGTGGCGTGCAAGCTATTGGCAGGAAAAGCACTGGCAGAGCCAGTGGCACCCGCGGATTGGTTGGTTGCAAGCAGTGCACACGGGCGGTGATTTCCCGGTCTGGACATTCATGGGTGTGATTGTTAATGTTCCGCCCCTCATCTGGATTGTCTTTTCACCAATTACTCATCTGATGCGTTGACTGCTGCGATTTTGGCAGTAGGTGCGTGGCTTGGTTCGTCGGCGTTCGGTTGGGCAGGCCGAATTCTTGCGAGCTTTGCTGCCGGTTTGTCGTGCCGGATTCTTGTGAATTTGGCTGCGGACGAATTCAATTACCTACTGTCAGGCTGAAGCCTGGCCTACGGTGAGCGCGGCGGTTGAGTGCGGGAGAATCGATTTGGCGTCGGGTTCGGCGAGCGCGGCTTGGGGTGCAGACGGCACACGGAGTGTGCCTGCTACATTGCTGGGCCGTGGCCAAGATCTGATATTGCCGATGGCCATTATCGCCAGTGTGCTGGTGATCATGGTACCGCTGCCGGCTGCGCTGATGGATGTGCTGCTGGCGGCGAATATCACGGTCGCGGTGCTCGTGTTGCTCACGACGGTCTACGTTCGGCAGCCGCTGGAGTTCAGCGTTTTCCCCTCGATGCTGCTGGCAACGACGCTCGCGAGGCTAGTGCTCAACGTCGCGACCACGCGGCTGATTCTCACGCGGGCAGGGCAAGACGGTCTCAACGCTGCGGGGCATGTGGTGTCGTCGTTTGCCGACTTTGTGGCGGGCGACAAGATTGTTGTCGGCATTATTATATTTGTCATCATCGTCGTGATACAGTTCGTGGTGATCACGAAGGGCGCCACGCGGATCAGCGAAGTGGCGGCGCGATTTGCGTTGGACGGCATGCCGGGCAAGCAGATGGCGATCGACGCCGATCTGAATGCCGGCATGATCGACGAGCGCAAGGCGCAGGCGCGGCGTACGGAAATTACGCGGCAGGCCGATTTTTATGGGGCGATGGATGGTGCCAGCAAATTCGTGCGCGGCGATGCGATTGCGGGCATCATCATTACGCTGATCAACATCGTGGGCGGGCTGATTATCGGGATGGCCGAGTTTCACATGTCGCTCTCGGATGCGGCGCAGGTATACACGCACCTGACGATCGGCGACGGTTTGGTAAGCCAGGTGCCGGCGTTGTTGATTTCGCTCGCGGCCGGTTTGCTGGTGACGCGGAGTACGCAGAAGTCGAATTTGCCGCGGGAATTCATGCAGCAGATTTTTTCGCGGCCGCAAGCGCTGGCGGTAACGGGTGGGTTTTTGGCGATTCTAGTTTTCACCAGTTTGCCGCGGCTGCCGCTGTTGGCACTAGGCGGCTCGTGCTTGGGGCTGGCGCGGCTGATGACGCGGCGTGAGACTCAGGTGGCTGAATCAGCAGCGTTGCAGGCGGAGCGGGAGAAGAAATCGAAGCAGACGGAGGAGCGCGTCGAGGATTTTCTCACAGTCGACCCGATGGAGATCGAGCTTGGTGTGGGGCTCATTCGGCTGGCCGATCCGAACCGCGGCGGTGATCTCTTGGACCGCGTGCAGAAAGTGCGGCAGAACATCGCCGGCGAGATCGGTATTTTGATGCCGAAGGTTCGTATCCGCGACAACATGCGGCTCGATCCGAACCAATACCGAATCAAGATCGCGGATATTCCCGTCGCGCAGGACGAGTTGCAACCGACGCTGCTCTTGGCGATCGATTCGGGTATGACGACGGGCAAGATCGACGGCGTTGCCACCAAAGATCCGGCGTTCGGGACCGATGCGAAGTGGATCATTCCAGGGCTGACAGAACAGGCGGAGTTGTACGGGTACACGGTTGTGGAGTCGGGCGCCGTGCTGGCAACGCATCTCACGGAGGTGTGCCGACGGCATGCGGACGAGATTCTGACGCGGGACTCCACAAAGCATCTCATCGACGAGCTGAAGACGACATCGCCCACGGTGGTGAATGAGTTGATTCCGAGCGCGATGTCGTTGGCGGAGGTGCAGTCAATTCTGCATCTGCTGCTGCGGGAGCAGATTTCGATTCGGCAGCTTGGCGTGATTTTGGAGACGCTTGGCGATTATGCGCCGCGGTCCAAGGATCCAATTCTGCTGGCGGAGTACGTGCGGCATCGGTTGGCGCGGCAGATTTGTACGCGGTATCGCAATGCGGACGGCGAGTTGTATGTGGTGGCGTTTGATCCGGCATTGGAGGATAAGATTCGTGCCGGTTTCGAGCATTCGGAACGCGGGCTATTCATTCGGCTTTCTCCACAGAGCGTGGAGGCGATTTGCCGATTGATCTCGACCGAGGTCAATAAACTGACGACCCGCAATCACGCGCGAATTGTGCTCGTGAGTCCGCAGATTCGCGCTGCGGTGAAGCGAATCACGGAGAACCACTTGCCGCAACTGGTGGTGATGAGTTTCAACGAAGTGACGCGGGATACGAAAATTGTGACGCTGGGGATGGTGGCGGAGAAGGCTTAGAGCCTATTCCAAAACCGTCTCGGAGAGGGGGACAGTCCCCTTTTGCTCCGAAGACTCTGCAAAAGGGGACAGTCCCCGACGGTTTTGGGATAGGCTTTTAGGTGTTAGGTGCTGGGTGTTAGGTGTTAGGAGAAGATGTGGCCAATCAGCAGTCGAAAACGGTGCGGCATTTCACGGATTTAGAGGTTTGGCGCAAGTCGCACGAATTGTTTTTGCGTTTGTTGTTTGACCGTGAGTCACTTCCGAAAAACCGTGTTGCGACGATATTGACCGATCAAAGTATTCGTTCACTTGGCAGCGTTGGTGCCAACATTGCCGAAGGATTTAATCGAAGCAAGGCAAGATATCTAAACTCTCTCGATATCGCGCTCGGCGAGGCGAACGAGACGGAAAACTGGCTTTACAAACTGCGTGATTCCAAGCTAATCACCCAAGAACGGGCTAACGCCCGCGTCGCTGAAACAATCGAGATTCAAAAAATGCTTGGTGCACTACACAGGTCGATTTCTCGACGATCAACCTAACACCTATCACCTAAAACCTTTTCTGCCATGGACATAAAAACTTATCGAGCGAAGACGATGCGGGATGCGCTGGAACTCGTTCGGCGCGAGTTGGGACCGAGCGCGGCGGTGTTGCACACGCGCGAAGTGAACGGCGGGCCGATCGGCCGGCTTGTGTTTGGACGGAAATATGAGGTGGCGGCAAGCGCGGGGGTGCATGTGCCGAGTCGGTTGCCAGCGGAAGTAGCTGGAGGAACGAGGAACGAGGAGCGAGGAGCGAAAACGGCATCGGGCGATTCGTTTCTCGATGCTCGATCCTCAATGCCAAGCGAATCGATTGTCGAAACAGAACAACTTGCGCCGCCGTTCGAAGTCGATTACCGTGCGCGCTATCGCGACGATTTTCGACGGCAGGTGGCAGGACAGCTCGATGAGCTTCATGCGATGGTGGAGAAGCTGTGTGCGCGAGCAGCATCGGCGCCCGCCCACGATTTGCCTGAGGCGGTATTTCGGGCGTTTACAGATTTGATTGAGGCGGAGGTGGATGAAGCGATCGTTCGTGATTGGATCGATGAAGTTCGTCGTGAGGCGGATGTGCGGACCGTTACCGATCCGGCGCTGGTAAAGGTGCGCGTCGTTGAGCTATTGGAGAACGAGATCAAAGTCGCGGGGCCAATCGTGACCGAGGCAGGAAAGTGTCGTTTGGTGGCACTTGTGGGTCCGACTGGTGTGGGCAAGACAACCACAATTGCGAAGTTGGCGGCGAATTACCGATTACGGGAGAAGCGACGGGTCGGATTGATCACGGTCGACACGTATCGCGTGGCGGCGGTTGAGCAACTTCGGACATACGCGGACATCATCGACCTGCCCATGGAAGTGGTGGCCACGCCGCGGGAGATGCGCGAGGCAGTGGCGCGGATGAGTCATTTGGATTTGGTACTGATGGATACAGCGGGGCGCAGTCCGCGCGATGAAGTGAAGATTCAAGAACTCAAATCGATGCTCTCGGAAGCCGAACCGGACGAAGTGCATTTGGTGTTAAGCAGCGCGGCGGGTGCAAAAAGTTTGATCGGCACGGCCGAGAAATTTGCGGACGTCGGGACGACGGCGATGGTGTTAACGAAGCTTGATGAAGCGCATAGCTTGGGGCACTTGGTATCGCTGGTGCGGGATTGCCGCTTGCCGGTGAGTTATCTCACCGATGGGCAGAACGTACCGGATGATATTCAAGTAGCCGAGTGCGGAGCAGTGGCAGAAATGTTGTTGGGGTTGGGTTAGTCGAGAACTGATCGTGGATAGTTGATAGTTGTTGGAGGTTGGACGTAACTAAAGCCGTAAGACTTCGGCTACTCATGACAAAGGCGGATTCCGCTACCAGCATGTCAGATCAAGCTCAAAGACTGCGAGCACTCGTGCAGGCCGCCGTACCGGATTTGGCTGCTGCCGACGGCGAGTTGCCGATCGTCGTTGTGGCGGGTGCGCGGGCGGGAGTTGGAGCGACCACGGTAGCGCTCAATTTGTCCGCCGTGCTAGCCGATCGCGGTGAGCGCGTGCTGTTGGTGGATTCCGCACAGCAGCAAAGTGGTATGGCTGACTCGACGGTCGCTCGCCGCAACGTTGAATTCGGGCTGGCGGATGTGCTGTCGGGGAAGTGTGGCGTTGAAGAGGCGGTTATGGCCGGGCCGGCTGGGATGCAGATGTTGCTGGCATGCGGCCGTGCATCGCGCCTCTACGACACTGGCGGCAGGTCGGGACGGTCGGGACGGCGGATCGACGGCCGAAGAGGGTCGGCCATGTGTGACCTTTCTCGTCAGGCACAGCATCGGTTACTGAGCGAACTGCAGTCGCTAGAAAATCGTTTCGATTTACTCGTCGTGGACGCAGGCCGAGGGCCAACTCCTAGACTGCAGCAGTTCTGGTCGCGAGCGCGGTTGGTTGTGCTCGTGACGACGCCCGATGATGCGGCCGTGCTGGATGCGTACGCGACGCTGAAGCGAGCCACCCAGGTTGAGGCAGCTTTGCCGGTACGACTGTTGGTTAATCGCGTGGAGAGCGACGGAACGGCGGATGCGGTCAGGCGGCGCATCGAGAATTCTTGCCAGCGGTTTTTGTCGCGACGCGTGCCGGCATTGCCGGCATTGCCACGGCATATCGCACGCGACTTTGCGTCTAACGATTCGGCGCCACGCGTATGGGAAATTCCGAACACGTCATTCGGTCATGCGGCGCTGTGGCTAGGTCGCGCGGTGAGCGATTTGCTTGCTGAATCCGATCAGAACGTTGGTCGGGTTGTGTCCGACGAGTTGTCGCGTATTGTTTGTCAAGCGGAAGTCTGAGCGACGGAAGATCGATAAAAAAATGACTCAAGTTCCTGTTATCAAACCGTCGATTACATGCGATATCGCACCGGCGCTGGTGTGATTCAAATTGGCGGAACTGCGGCAAGTTTGAGGGCATGCCAAGGAAGGTTTATGGGTCGTGTGTACGCCGGAATCCTGGGACCGCTGGCGATGGCAGTCGTGATCTGCCGGGGCTGGCTCGACTCGGGCGGCGTCGAAGGCACCCTCTCAACGGCGACGATTTATCTGATTGTTTTTGCTGTCGTTGGCGCGCTCATCGGGCATCTCGCCCAAACCACGATCGACGAATCCGTCCGCTCGCAACTTGAACAGCAGTTGGCTGTCGGTAAGGCAGGTGAGTAAGTGGGGTAAAGGTGCTTACATCTTCACCTGGCAACTTACATACGACAGTCTCAAAAAAGAACTACTTCAAACACAATCAACTTTCATACGACGATCGAGACGGATCTCGATGATGTCCGCCGCGGCGGATGGGTCGGCCGATCAGGGAGGATCAAATGGCGACAGCAACAGCGACGCGTCGACAGGTATCTCCGGAGGAAATTGCGGAGATCTGGAAAGAGTTCAAGGCCGACCCAAAAAATAAAGCGCTTCGCAACAGGCTGATCGAGCAGTATTTGCCGCTGGTGAAATACAACGGCGAACGGATTTGGTCGCGACTGCCGGACGGCGTCGAGTTAGATGACCTGATATCGGCCGGCGTCTTTGGGCTAATGGACGCAATCAATGCGTTTGATCTGAGCCGCGGCGTGAAATTCGAGACGTACTGTGTGCCGCGGATTCGCGGGGCAATGCTCGACGAACTACGAACGATGGATTGGGTACCGCGGCTCGTGAGGAGCAAGGCCAGCAAGTTGAACGAGGCGATCAAGACGCTTGAGGCAAGGTTAGGCCGGCAACCGAACGAGAACGAGCTAGCCCAGCACATGGGCCTCGATCTGGCCGAATTGGAAAAGATGATTACGGACGCCAACGCGGTCAATCTGATCAGTCTCAATAAGAAGTGGTATGAGACCGACAGCTATAAGGACGTTCGAGAGATTGACATTCTCGAAGATAAGAAGGGCGAAGATCCAACCAAGCGAATTCAAAAGTCGGACCTGATGCGACTTGTGACAAAGGGCCTGAACCGCAACGAGCGGCTAATCATCATTCTGTATTACTACGAAGAACTGACGATGAAGGAGATCGGCGCGACGCTCGATCTTTCCGAAAGCCGCGTAAGCCAGATGCACAGTGCGATCGTGCAACGGCTGCAGGGGCAGTTGGGGAAACGCCGGCCGGAGTTCGGGGCGACAGCGTAGAATGGAACCACAACGACACGATGAGCAGGACGGTAGGCGTTAGACAGGATCATCAGGATGGACAGGATGAATTGCAACCGATGCTGTTCGGTTGTTCCATGGGAGACCGATCCCGTTGATCCTGTTAATCTTGTCAAAAAGATCATTCTCGTAGTGTCCATTGTGCCGTCGTGGTGAATGAATGAGTGACGCTGTGACCAACGCCAACCAGCAAGATGAAGACGCGGTGCGCGTGTTTTGGCGTGGGGTAAAGCGGCACCCGGCATTTCGTGTTTTGAAAAAGCCGGGCGACATCGCAAAAGGGCTGTTGCCGAACGCGTGGCGGCTTTCGACGCAGCGGCTTCGGCATTTGCCGACAACCGTGATCGTCGGCGCACAGAAGGCTGGGACGACGCAGTTATATGCGTATCTGGTGAAGCACCCGCGGTGCTTCGAAGCGGCGAGGAAAGAAGTCGATTACTTCTCGAAGCATCCGCATCGAAGCGTGGCGTGGTATCGGTCGCGGTTTCCGCTGGCGTTTCGCGTTAGGCGAAAGCAGGGGCATGTGATGGAAGCTTCGCCGTCCTATCTGCCGACGCCGAGTGCCCTACGGAAAATGCGGCAAGTGCTGCCGAAGTCGCGGGTGATCGTGTTGCTTCGTGATCCGGTATCGCGGGCGTTTTCGCACTATCAGCATCGCAAAACGCGGCATTTGGAGTCGCGAAGTTTTGCCGAGTGCGTGTCGGAGGAGATTCGTAGGAATCCGTTCCCGCCGGAGTTTGGCGTGGCTTTGCGGTCGGACGCTTTTCCGATGTTGGGATATGTCGCCCGCGGGTATTACGCGTTGCAGTTAGAGCTGCTGCTGACTCTGTACCCACGCAACAAAGTGCTAATCATGGACAGTGCGAGCTTGTTCGACGATACAAGCGCAGCTTGCGAGCGGGTGTTTAACTTCATGGGACTGGAAAGCTTCGACGTACAGCCGACGAAGATCTATAACCGCGGCTACTATCAAGAAACGATCGATCCGCGCATTGCTGACGAGTTGCGGGCGCACTATCAGCCGTATGACGAGTTGCTTACGCAAGTGGTTGAGCAGCGATTTTCGTGGATGGGTCTGGCGAAAGCGGCGTAGCGCCAGATGTAAGGTGGGCTTTGTCCACCAATAGCGATGGTGGTGGGAGATGCCCACCCTACGTTTTCAGGCGGCGCGTATTTCTGAGGCTGCCGCAGCATCTATGGCGCGGCATTTGGCAGCGCTGCGACGAAGTTGTTTCCAGGGGCGGGCTTGATGAGGGGCGGCTGCGCGGGCGTGGCGGTAAAAGCGGCTTTTATCGAGATCGATAATCCAGAGCTGGCCGTCGGGTGCGATGATGAAGTTGCCGAGGTTCGTGTCACCGAGGCTCACGTGGAGCTCGACAAGACGCTGCCACAGTTCGTTCACCTGTTGCCACAGATGTTCGCTTAGCGCTGACGAACGCTTGGCTTCGCCAGTGAAGTACGACCGGAGGGTGCGGCCTTCCACATACGGATAGAGCAGATAGGAGTCGCGTCGAAGCAGGCCCCAGCGGTTTTCAATGCAGGCGACGGGGCGGGGCGTCGCGACGCCGGCATCGGCAAGACGGTGCGTAAATCTCCAGGTGACCAGTGCCCGTGCGGGCTGGACCAGTTGCTTAAGATTGTGGCGGCGCGTGGGTTCGGCGTAGTGCTTCAGGACGTAGTTCCGAAAGTTCCAGTCGAGGCGGACGGTGCGGCGCGCACCGTTCGTGCGAAGTTGCTCGCCGCAGTCGAGCAGCATGTGTGGATGCCGCCATAATGCTTCTGCCAGCTCGCGCGGCAGGCAAATATCGCAGTGCGCGACGCGGTGGAAAGATCGGCGTACGACCGCCGGTTTCGGCCATTGTGGGGTGTCGCGAATGAACATAGAGGAAATCATGAAGACAATATGAATAATCGGTTAGTTTTCGTGGCAGCATGCCCAAAAATTGTAAATGCCGTTAGGCCAATAGCTTCCGGTTGCTGGAGGTGTTGGCACGACCTATGATGACGCGGCGGAAATAGCGAGAAATTACTGATTGCCCGGGTGGTTGGTCCGGGACATGGGCGATTCCTCGGCCGCTGGGGGCTCGCTTCGCTCGACCCCAGCCCACCTCCGCGCAAGGATTCAGATAGATGTAAAGCCGAATTCTTGCGAATTCGGCTACAACTTTGAGGACAACTCGCGTTGCTGATTGCTGAAATTGCTACCGATGCCGCCACAGCCGCGACGGCGGGTAATTTGCCCGTGACGTGGGTGCATTGGGTGGCATTTTGTGCGGGTACGTTCCTGCTACTCGCGCTGGATATGCTCGTGTTTCACCGGCATTCACACGAGCCGTCGCTCCGTGAGTCGGCGCTGTGGACGGTGTTCTGGTGTGGTCTGGCGCTGGTCTTTAATGGCTTCCTTTGGTACTTCGGCGGCTTTCTCCCTGCCATCCATTTCTTCACGGGCTATTTGGTGGAATGGTCGTTGTCGATGGACAACGTGTTTGTGTTCGTGGTGATCTTCGCGTTCTTTGGCGTGCCGATGAAGTATCAGTATCGCGTCCTGTTTTGGGGAATCATTGGAGCCATTGTGCTGCGGCTCAGCTTCATTCTAATTTTTGGTGAGCTGCTTAAACGCTATGAGTGGATCTTCTATATCTTCGGCGCTTTTCTGATTTACACCGGCATCAAGTTGGCGACTGCACACGGCAGTGAAACGCACCCGGACCAAAACATCGTGTTACGCTTTGCACGAGCGCATCTGCGGGTTGCCAAAGGATCTTATGGCGACCATTTCTTCGTCAGCGAAGAGGGGCGGCTGCTGGTCACGTCGCTGTTTCTGGTGCTGCTGGTCATCGAGAGCACGGACGTAGTATTCGCGATCGACAGTGTGCCGGCCATTTTCGGCATCACGAGCGATCGATTCATCGTGTTCACGTCGAACGTGTTTGCGATCATGGGCCTGCGAGCGCTGTATTTCCTGCTGGCCGGCGTGATGAACATGTTCCGCTACCTGAGTTATGGACTGTCGGCAATTCTGATTTTTATTGGCATTAAGATGATGTTGCACGAGTGGTGGGAGCCGGCGCCATGGTTGTCTCTGTTGGCAATTGTCTTGTTGTTGGGGGCATCGATTGCGGCGTCATTGGTGGCGGCGCAGCGGGAGAAAATGTCCGGCTCGGAACAGCCGTCCCAACCGGAATAGGGCGGCGCCGGCCGCGAAAGTACGCTCCGAGCAATTGTCGCGCAGGCAACCGTTTTCAAGATGCAGGCGGTTTGTCTAGTTGGTGCGACACGCATAGCATGGAAGTGTGCACACAAAGATCGGTGACCGGCATGATCGAGCGAGTCGAGATCAATCTGTTCTTTGAGCAAGCTCTTTACCTAGTGCTCTTCGCATCGGACGCCGGCGGACTGTAGTTGCAAACCGCCAATCTTGGTCGTTCGTTGTTTTCTAGAGCAATCTTGAGCAATGACGTGTGTTCATTCGCGCGGTTCTCGCTCCGTTTTAGAAGGATGGTGCCATGGCTCAAAATTTTTCTTCGCCAGGGTATGCGGCTTTTGGTCGACTGCTTTGGATGATGATCGGGCCGGCGGTGTTGATCATCACGACGGCTCACATCGTGCTCGAAGGAGAGGGTTGGAACACGACAGCGGACTATGTCTTTTTCTTTGTTATGGCGGTCACGTTGCTCGGGCGGTGGCTGGAATTGGCCGGCGGCAATCCGCAAACTTGCGACGGCGAGCCGGCCACTAGGAAACAAGTGTATCGTTACACGATTGTCACCCTCGTGCTGGGCGGGGTCGTGTGGGTTATGGCGAACGTCGTTGGCAACCACGGCTTGATTTTCTAGAGAGATCGCCGGTTTAGAGGGCGGCGGAACGGCGTCGAGGAGAGAAAGTCTCGACGATTGCGCGTTCCGGGGCCATAATGGTAGTGGAACAGGGCCGCGGTAGGGGCTGCGGTACGTCGAGAGGGTTCTCGTTATGTCGCTACGCTATCGCCACGGCGTTGATAATTTCGGATTTCGGATTTCGGATTTCGGATTGAAGAAAACGGATTTGCAATCCGCAATCCACAATCCGCAATCTGCGATTCCAGTGGTACGTCGGTTAGGGCGACGCAATTCCTTCACGCTGGTCGAAATGCTTGTGGCGATGGCCATCACGCTGGTGATGATGGCGGCCGTGGTGACGCTGTTTGCCAACGTGAGCAACAGCGTGCGCAATCGCCGGGCGACCATGGAGCTCAGCGGGCAGATCCGGCAGGTGCGGAACGTGCTGCAGCAGGACTTGCAAGGCGCGACTTGTCCCGGCCTCACGTGGCAGCGGCCGGAGTCGAACCATGGATATATCGAGATTATTGAGGGGCCGTATCGCGAAGGGGAAGCGAGCAATTTGGTTGATGGTGATCCAGTGAATAAAGTCAACTGGCCGCCGAGTGCTCTCAATCCCGAAATCGATCACGCAACATCAATCCTTCCGTCGAGCAATCTGCCGTTCAAAGATCAGACTTGGGCGACGGATGGCGGTGGGCTGGGAGATTACGACGATGTTTTGATGCTTACCGTCCGCAACGAGCACAAGCCGTTTGTGGGGCGAATGCCGACGGGCTTAAATGCTCCCGGAGGATTTGCGGACTGGGGTTATTCATCCATTGAATCACCATTGGCTGAAGTAGCGTGGTTTGCGATTGAGAATCCGGGATATACGACTTTGGATCAATCGGATGACCCGACAGCGAATCATTTTTTTGGCGAGCCGGGAATGCGGACGGTTTATCGTCGGACGTTGCTTATCGCACCGTGGCTTGACCCATACAAAGAGGTTGATAATGACGGTGATGGCGTGGTGCAGTTGCAAGGCGGTCAGACCATCAAACATGTCCCAGGACTGTTGCGGGTGCTGCCTGCGGCACTCGTCAAGCAGGGCGAAGTTGAGAAAGCGTTGGCATGTCTGATCGCGTTCCAAGATCGATACGATATTTCATGCCGCGTCGAGTGGGACTATAGCACTCAAAATTGGAAGATCGTGGCCAATACGTTAGGTGATTTGACAAAGCGCGAGAATCGATTTTGTCATTTTGGCTTTTTACTCGGCAATCCCTCGGTACGACGGTATCCGTTTCCGCTAGTCTCGATTGGCAGCGATTATTCGGGATCGAGTCCAGACGTCGCATTTCTTGCCGACCCGGAGATCGGTAATCCAACTAGCGCCAAAGCCACGGCAAATATTTTGGGCAAATCCGTCGTTTCGTATGCGGTCGATCCGGTTAGCTACGCTCCCAATGACCCGTCTCGTCAATACAAAGCCAGGCCTTTTGCGTATGTGGACAGCACGCCGACCGGCGGTGTGGCGGCAACTGCACAGGCGATGCTCAACCACGATGGACAAGTTGTCCGTGTTATGCATGGCCCCGTGCCGCTGTGGGGTTCGCGGCAGGGTGAGGATGTGCAGCTGACGGATGTGTTGGCGTTTGATTTGCGCGTGTTCGATCCGGGGGCGCCATTATTTGCGACGTGGATAGATCCCAAAGACCAAAGCAAGGGCCTCGACGTGGTACTCACGCCGAGTGATCCCGGTTGGCGCGGCACGGCGAAGCGAATGGCACTGACGGGGCATATTTTAGCAGCGATAACATGGGCTCAGCGACTGGTATCGGCACTAGTAACAAGATTTTCCCATACGTGGGCCAGGGGGCGTATGTCGATCTGGGATATGGATATGATCCGCTGTTTCAATCGCCGATGGGGCCAATTTTTCCGACGCCGAAGTATGCAAGCAGTTTCGCTTCTTCGGCTGCCCCATGGTTCTTTACGCCACGCGCGCTAAGCGCTGTGGACGGAACCCCATTGGCCCCAGGGTACTCGGTTTACGATACGTGGTCGTTCCACTACGAGAACGATGGTGTCAATGAAGATGGTGATACGACAGCCGCAAATCAGCCATTAATTGACGAAGGAACGAACGGATTGGATGATTACGGAAACTACTACAATGCAGCGACGGGCAACGTTGACAAGGACATTCGATTGGGTGTGGATGACGTCGGCGAGCGGGAAACGGTGCCGCCGTATGACAAGCCGCTGCGGGGGGTGCAGGTCGTCATTCGGGCGTATGAGCGCGACAGCCGGGCGATTAGGCAGGTGCGCGTGAATCAGCATTTTATGCCAGAGTGAGTGTCGAGAGTCTAGGGTCGAGGGCCGGAGCTCGTTGATTAAATCTTTTTTGGCCCTCGACACTCGACCCTGGACTTTGTCATGCACACCATCCGTCTTCGTGGGCCGTGGCAGTTGGAGCCGATTGAGCGATTTGCGTTTGAAACGGATGGAACTTATCGGCCAGAGCGAGAGGGTCTCCCGCCGTCGGCAAAAGCGACAATGCCGGCGGACTGGTCTGAAGTGTTTGGGGCGGATTTTCTCGGGCACGTGCGCTATTGTCGCGTGTTTCATCGGCCGACGGGCTTGGATCTGGGCGGGCGTGTTTTTTTAGTGGTGGAGCCGGCGCGGTCGCGGTGTGTGGTCGAGTTAAACCGCGAGCGAGTGGGGGAGCTGGTTGGGAGTGCGAACGCCTTGCGAGTTGTCGTGACGGACCTGCTTTTGGACGACAATCAGTTAGAGATCGTGGTTGAGCATCCGGCGGTTGACGAGTGCGGGAGGGTGAATAACGATAACGACACGGGTTTGCCGGGCGGACTGGTGGGTGAAGTGCGTCTGGAAATTGAGGATTAATTTTTACCACGAAGGACACGAAGGGCGCCACGCACGAGCCGACGGGCAATCTGCTTTTCTTAGTGTTCTTCGTGTCCTTGGTGGTTCAAAAGAGATGTTTTTCATTCGGTCCTATTGGCTGCGGGCGTTCGGGGTTATTTGTGCGGCGTGCCTGTTGGCTCGCGTCGCGAATTGTGCCGAGCCGAAATTGTTGCCAGAGGCGACGCTTAAGGAGGGTTGGATTGCGCTGTTTGACGGGGAGACGCTGTTTGGTTGGCAATCGGTGGGCGAGGCGAAGTGGAAGATTGCGGACGGCGAGATTCGCACCGATGGGTCGAAGCCAGGATTCTTGATGACAACGACGGAGTGGTCGGATTACGAGCTGAGCGTTGAGTTCAAAGCCAGCTCCGATACGAACAGCGGGATTTTCTTGCGGACGCCATTGAAGCCGACCGATCCGGCGAAAGATTGTTACGAGCTGAATATCGCGCCGCCGGATAACCCTTTTCCGACGGGAAGCTTAGTAGCAAGGGACAAGGTTGTGGCATCCGAGGCGCTGGTGAGGCCGGATAAATGGCATACATTCGAGATCCTTGCGAGTGCAGGTCTAATTACAGCATCTTTGGATGGAAAGCAGGTTTCAGATTTCGTTGGTGATAAACCGCGAATAGGCTATATCGGCCTGCAATCACTCGAAGGGGCAGTTGCATTTCGTAATCTGCGATTAAATTCCGGCGGATTCAAAACTGGTGTTGTGTCAATCTTCAACGGCCGCGATTTAGCCGGTTGGAGCACGGACCGTGCGGAGAAGTGCAAGTTCGAAGTGACGGAAGACGGTGAGCTGCATCTGACGAATGGGCCTGGCCAAATCGAGACATCGGGCGACTTCGCGAATTTCGTCCTGCAGCTTCAGTGCAAAGTGAACGGCGATGGGTTGAATTCGGGCGTGTTCTTTCGCACGTTACGGCAAGGGCATTGGGTAGGATATGAGAGTCAGATCAATAACCGGTTCAAGGACGGTGATCGGACGAAGCCGGCGGATTACGGGACGGGAGGCATTTATCGCCGGCAGCCGGCGCGGCGGGTGGTGGCGGACGATCATACGTGGTTTTACAACACGATCGTGGCCGACGGGCCGCACATGGCGGTGTGGGTGAACGGCTATCAGGTGAGCGATTGGACCGATACGCGGCCGCCGAAAGAGAATGCTCGCGAAGGGAGGCGCGATGCGGGCGGGGCGATCGCGCTGCAAGGACACGACAAGACAACCAATTTCTTCTTCCGGAACATTCGGGCGGTGGAGTTGCCGCGATAATGTAGCAGGCACACTCCGTGCGCCGTAGCCAAAAATACATCATTTCCAAGGCTCAGCCGCGGCACGCGGAGTGTGCCTGCTACTATGTGCCGGCTTGCCTGTCTCCGTGTTGCGAACCACAATGGGCTGGTTGCGTCTCTAAGTAGCGTTACAGCGTGACTTCAAGGCACCCTTACCCTGGCGCTCTCCCAGAGGGAGAGTTCAGTCCCTGCACCCAGCATCCTCAATCCTACTCTTATGCTTGCTTGTGTTCTCGCGTATTCGGGCGGTCTCGATACTTCGGTCATTCTGGGGTGGTTGCAGGATGAAGGGTACGAGGTGCATTGTGCGTATATCGACCTCGGGCAGCCGTGCGAGGACCGCGAGGCGATTCTGAAGAAGGCGCATGATTGCGGGGCGAAGTCGGCGCGGATTGTGGATGCGCGGGAGGAGTTGTGCCGCGATTTTGCATTTCCAGTGCTCGGATGGCAGGCGAAGTACGAGGGCATTTATCTGCTGGGGACGTCGATTGCCCGGCCGCTGATTTCGAAGGCATGTTTGCATGTGGCGCGCGAGGTGGGGGCCGAGGCGTTCGCGCACGGGGCGACGGGGAAGGGCAACGACCAGTGCCGGTTTCAGTTGGCGGCCGAGGCGCTGGAGCCGGGGATAAAAGTGCTGGCACCGTGGCGGGATGCGAAGTTCCGAAGTGAGTTTCCCGGCCGGACAGAGATGATCGATTATTGCGACGCGAAGAAGATTCCCGTGAAGGCATCGATCGCCAAGCCGTACAGCTCGGATGAGAATTGCCTGCATATCAGCTATGAGGCGGGGAAGCTCGAAGACCCGGCAGAGGATGGCGTTTCGATCATTGATTTTGGGATGACGGTTTCGCCGCAGGAAGCGCCGGACAAAGTCGAGGAGATTACGGTTGGATTCGAGAAGGGAGTGCCGGTGGAGCTAAACGGCAAACGGCGGTCGGCGCTCGAGATGGTGCAGGAGATGAATGCGATTGCCGGGCGAAATGGAGTGGGGCGGATCGATATTGTGGAGAATCGGTTCGTGGGGATGAAAAGCCGCGGCGTGTATGAAGCTCCTGGAATGACGGCGTTGTATGCGGCACACTTGGCGATCGAGCAACTGACAGTCGACCGCGATACCGTGCATTTGCGCGATCGGCTCGCGCCCGAAGTGGCGGAAATGGTGTATTACGGTTTTTGGTACTGTCCGAAGATGGATGCGCTCATGGCGTTTTCACGTGAGATGCAGCAGGCAGTGAATGGCGAGGTGACGTTGGGCCTCTACAAAGGCAATGTACTGGTCCGTGGGCGGACAAGCCCGAATAGTTTGTATGATGCAGCGACGGCGAGCATGGAAGCGGGCGGGAGCTATGATCAGACGGATGCGGAGGGTTTCTTGCGGATTCAGGGGTTGCCGGGGCGGGTGCTGGGACGCGTGAGACCGCGATCTTATTAGCGGGCGTAGGATTCGTCCGCCAAGATTGCTAAAATTCCTTGAGGAATTCATAGGCCTGTCCTGTTACCGCTCGGAGTCGGAACATGCTAAAGATCGAAGTTGAGCGGGAAGACGACGGTCGGTGGATAGCAGAAATCGCCGACCTTCCCGGTGTGCTGGCTTACGGCCAATCGCGTGAGGAAGCGATCGAGCGTGCCAAGGCGTTGTCGTTGCGAGTGATGGCCGATCGACTGGAGCATGGCGAAAGCGTGCCGGAGATGGTCGACGTGTTTGCGGTTGTGCCATGAGCCAGTGGCGATCGACAAAAGCGCGGCGCAGTTCTAGCGGCACTGTTGAACATTGGCTGGTCGGTCAAGCGCCAAAGCGGTTCTCATCGCGTGCTTGAGCGGGTTGGTTTTCCCGACTACATCTTCGCTTTTCACGATAACGAAGAAATAGGTCCACGGATGTTAGCCCGGACTAGCAAGAAGACCGGCTTGCAGCCGGATGATCTTTGAGCCATGTACCTCACCGAAAATCCCGTTCTTCAGCGCGAGCTGCTCACCAACCTGCGGATGCCGCGGGCGTTTGTGTTGTTGTTTGCTTACGTGGCACTTCTGGGAGGCGTAGTGTGGCTGGCGTGGCCGCAGCAGCAGCGGCTGGATTTGGCACAGCCGGAGGCAGCGAAGCGGCTGGTCAACCTTTTCTTTTTTGGGCAATACATGCTGGCGTCGCTGATGGCGCCGAGCTTCGCAGCCGGGGCGATTACCGGCGAAAAAGAGCGGATGAGCTATGAGATGCTGCTGGCGACGCCGTTGCGGCCGGGGGCGATCGTACTCGGCAAGCTGTTCGCGGCGCTGTGCCATCTCGGCATTCTCATGATCTGCTCACTGCCGATCGTGATGTTGTGTTTGCCGTTGGGCGGCGTGTCGTTGTACGAAGTGTTCGTGGCGTATTTCGGCATGATTTCGACCGTGGCGCTGTTCGGCATGATCAGTTTGTGGGCGAGCAGCTATTTCAAGCGGACGAGCGCGTCGCTGGTGGTTTCGTATTTGATGATTCTGCCGCTGGCGGTCGTTTGCGTGCTGATTTGGCAGCAAATGGAGCAGTTGGGCGGGCTGCGGCTGTTGGTCGTGTTAACGGTGGTGCCTGTCGCGTGTATATCGTTGTCGGCACTGATGTGGCACAACGCTTGCCAGCGATTGCTGTACCCGCCGGATCTGGGAAGCGAAGGGAAGGAGGTTGTCGATTTGGAGACAGAGGCCCGCGAAGCAGTTGGGCTGTATATCAAGCGCGATGAATTTCCGGATAAGCTGTTCGCGCCGCCGAAGCGGACGTCGTTCATGGAAGAGGGGATCAATCCGATTTACGACAAGGAGATGCGGAGCGAAATCTTCAGCCAGGGTACGTTGATGCTGCGGTTGGTGATACAGATCAGTATGTTCTTGGCGCTGTTTGTGATGGCGGGGTGTTTGTACATCGCGCCGGCGTATGCGGCGTGGTACATCTCGTACGTGATTCTGTTCAACATGCTCGTGGGACCGGTGTTTTCTGCTGGTAGTGTGACGAGCGAACGGGAGCGCCAGACGCTCGATCTGCTACTGGTGACGCTGGTGACACCGTGGCAGATGCTGTGGGGAAAATTGTTCTCCGGGCTGCGGGTGTCGAGCGTGTTGACGTCGTTTTTATTGTGGCCAGTGTTATTGGCGTGTGTGATGCCGCTGCCGTTTTGGCATAATTTGCCGACGATGGCGGGGTACGTGCTGATTGTCGGCCTGACGTGCGTGACGACGGCGACAACAGCACTCTTTTCCTCGAGCATTTTTCAGAAGACGGCGACGAGCTTAATTTCCACGTATCTCATTATCGTGGTGATGTTCATGGCCCCGGTGGCGGTGAAGTTTTTCGCACAGACGTTTTTTCAGGGAACTTCGCAGGCAGCAGCGGCGAGCAAAGTTGGCATGCTGAGCCCGTTCTCGGCGACGTTTTCATTGCCGTTGAATACGGAGGATGCGAACGCTCCGTCGACAGCCGCCCCAGCGTCAACATCGGACTTGCGGATCTTCTTCGGCTACATTGGTTGGTCGATTGTGTACAACGCGGCGCTGGTGTTGATGATGATGCAGTTGTTTCAGGTGCGGTGGCGGGTGGCGGATTGAGAGAAGGCGTTTGTCGTTGGCCTTTAGTCGATAGAAATATAAGAGAAGTATTTTCCCGACACTTGACTGTCGTGCTAGCGGTGTGCGATAACGGCGCTTAGACAATCAATGCGGCACGGCAGGATCGTGCGACCATGTCAACAGCTCCTCCAATGAAGCGCCCGAAGACGCAGGACGAACGCGACCTGCTGCTTTATGATTCGCGTTTGCAACGCCCGGTGCGGATGAAGATGCCGGAGTTTGAGCGGAACGGGCGGATTCGGCACGTGATTTTTTCGGGGCAGTTCGGTGTGCCGTTTCTGGAAGAGCTAGCCGGCATCGCGGATATGATCCGTTTGATGTCGAAGAGCCGCGCGGGGCAGGATTTTCTGATCAACCTGCTGCCGCACAAGCGGGCGATGTTGTATTTTACACAGCCTTCGACGCGGACGTTTCTGTCGTTCATGGCGGCGTGCCAGATCTTGGGCATCACGTGCAACGAGGTGCGCGATCCGCGCACTTCCAGCGAAACAAAAGGGGAAACGCGATTTGATTCAATCCGCATGTTCAGCAGTTATTTCGACGTGATCATCATGCGGAGCCCGATCGCGCGGTTGGCGGAGTCGTGCGCTTACCTGATGAACGACCTGGATTCGACGGGTAATCGGAGCGTGCCGATCGTGAACGCTGGTTCCGGGGCAGACGAGCATCCGACGCAAGCGCTGTTGGATGTTTACACATTGCAGCGGTCGTTTCAGTTTGCGAACCCGAAAGATTCGCCGGCGGCCAGCAAGTTCGATGAATTGCGCGAGCGAAAGGGTTACGACGGACTGACGAGGGGGCTGGCGCACAAGACGTACGGGTTCTGCGGTGACATTGGCCGCGGCAGGACCGTGCGGTCGTTGGCGATGCTGCTGACGCTCTATGACGACGTGCGGCTGGTGTTTGTGGCGCCCGATCACCCAAAGCTGGCGATGCGCGACGATATGCGGCAGCGGCTGGTGGATCGCAACGTCCGATTCTACGAGCTGGATTCATTTGAAGAACCGCTCGACGGCCGACCGGTAATTGAACAGCTTGATGCTCTTTATATGACGCGGATTCAGAAGGAGCACGATGATCCGGCGGATGCGGCATCGATGGCGGCGATCGATTTTTCGAAGTATTGTCTGACGCCGGAGCTGGTGAACCGGATGAAGGAGTATGCCCCGATTTTGCATCCATTCCCGCGGGATCAACACTTTGGCGAGATTCCGCCGGAGGTCGACAACGATTCGCGGGCAATGTACTTCCGGCAGGCTCGCAATGGGATGTGGATTCGGGCTGCACTTTTGGCCCACGTTTTTGACGTGGACCGGTTAATCTCTCGTCATTTCTTGACGGAATACGTTGAGCGGCACAATTACAATGATTGAGCCGGGCTGCTGGCGCAGCTGTGGCCATGTAAAGCTGTGTGGTTTTTGCCAGGGGTGCGAGCAGCGAAGGATTCGCTGATTATTCGGCGAGTTGCGGCTCGATTCCATAAGAGTCACGTTGGCTTCGTTCTACAGCAATGGGAGGTTCTGCCCATGAGAGGCCGAGTTTCAATCGCCGTAAGGGCCGTGGTGCTGGTGTCTCTCGTCGTGTTGAGCAGCACTGCGACGGTTCACGCCATTGGGTATTGGAATCTGCCTGGGACGATCTATCAGTGGTCCGGCCATGGATTTGGCGGTGGGTATCATGCGCCGCTGGTATTGGGGCCCATCACACACGAAGGCTTATTGGTGCCCAATGAGGTTCGTTTACCATGTGCTCCCAATCCTTATAGCTGCGCTCCGTATTGCGGCTATGGTGGGAACTGCGGTGTTGGGGAACCGTCAATGATGCCGCTTCAAGAGCAACCGATGATGGCTCCGCAGCCGGAAGTGGCGCCTGAGCCTGCACCACGCTCCTCGTTGTTCAATTCGCCGCCGATTCAACGCTAGACTCAATCGTGTTAGATTGACGTCTCTGTTGGCGGATGTAGCGCTTTCCGCGAGCATTTGTCTCGCTCTCTGCGTCGGCGAAGGGATCATATTGCATCGTGTTCTGGATCTTCGGGATTATCTTGGTCGTCGTGGCGTATTTCGTTTGGGTGGGCTTGCGGCCAACGATTGCGGCGCGACGGGCCGAGAAGGCGTTGCGGCAATTTGTGAGCAGCCGAGAAGGGCTCGAATCCGCGTTTTTCCAGGCAGCGGCCGCGAGTGGTAAGCCGCGAGGTTTGGCCTGGAAGCAGTGCGCGTTTCAAGAAGAGGTCGTGATGGCGCGCGATCGAGGCAACGGCGATTTGGTCGGGCTAGTGGGAGTTACCATCGGATTCGAAGCAATTGAGGGGGGAGGGATGGAGGACGTGGAAGCCGTGGGAAATCTTAGAGCCGCGACGGCGGTCTTTACGTACAATGGGCGCGCGTGGTCGACGCAAGGAAGAGCGGTGTTCAATCTTGAGCCGCGAGAAGTGTTGACACGGTATGGCGAGAGTCTTGAACCGATTTGAGGACAGGGCGGCACGGCGAAAACACAGACTCAGAATCCGCAAATACACCTTCACTTAGTTCGCGACGGTGTCCCTAGATATCGGTCGCACCGCTGGGGACTCGCAATTCAGCGATGTGCTGAAGTTGACGGTGGACAAGCTCGAGCACGGATGGTTCTGGAGGATGCACGGTTCCGCGGGTGAGGGCGACCCAGGCCAGCGGGTTTTCCCAGACGAGTTGTCGGGGTTTCTGGCTTTCCCGCGAGACTGGGCCGTATTTTTGGACGGCGGCTTCGCTGATCAGGTGGAATTTATCTGTCGGCAGCAGCGCAGCAATGCGGAACAACTTGCCGTCCACGAACTGATAGAGGAGCAACTCGGTTTTGACACCGGCGACGGTTGGCGAGTTGTCCTCGGCCGGAAGATCGATGCGAGCATTGATAATGCCTTCCTTGAGGTGCCACGGTTCGGAGCGAAGTGAAGCCTTATTTGCGCCCCAGGCCGTATCGGAGCAAAGTGGCAGCCGGATTCCGCCTTCGCCGTTTCGCTCGTATTTGTCTTTGAACTCTTCAAGCGACATGCCAAGACGATCGCCTTTGAGCTCGTAAAGCAGATCCTCGGCCGATATCGAGGTGCTGGATGGACCCTTCTTGCGCGGCCCATAACGCTGCGCAAAACTGGCGACAAGTTGAGCGAAACGAGAATGGTTGATGTCTTCGGTCGCAATGCATTTGAGGTCAGCTTCCGAGACGTTCGCAAGATCGTATGAGCCATCCTCCGGCATCGGGAAGACGAGCAGCATAGCGCTCTGTTGACGGCGAAACAGCTCGCGCACCATTGCTTCGGGCGTAGCTTCGAATAGGCCAGATGAGATTCCGCTGACGCTAGCTCTGCCTCCTGGCACTGTGAGACGATGGCCGCAGTGGATGCATTTGCCCTGCTTACCCGCAAGTTCTTCGGGCACATGCAGCGTAGCCTTGCAACCGGGGCATTCGATCTGAAGAGGCATTGACCTATGGGGGTAAGTGGGTAGCGCCGAGCCAATGTTTTTGGTCTAAAACGCCGCTTGGCCGGCCGATGACACTGCGGCTGCCCACACGACGCAAACTCGCCCACTCATCTAGTTTACATGGCGGCGGAAGTTTGCAATACATGAGGCATCGTCAGTGTCGCGGCAAAAGCTCGGATGCATTCACCAAGAAGCGACGATCACTCTTCAAGCACACACTCTAGCGGTAGGTGATCGGAATACCCGTTCTTGTGGAAGTCATTCCTCGTGTAGCTGGACGAGGGGCGTTTGAGGGCATCTGGGTATTTCGGTTGGTAAAAGAGTTCGGGGTATTCCAGTCGCTCGCTGCTGCCTACTTTCCAGTGAAAGCCGGTGTCGTCGAGCAGGCCAGGCGAAATAATGATGTGATCGAGCATATCCCATTTGTACTTGTAGACGAACGTGCCTTTGCCTTCCTGGGGGATCTTGGCGGTGGTATCGAACATGGCGCCGGCCGGCAGGTTGTCCGACGTGGTTGCAGTTCGCAGGTGGTCGCGAATGGATTCGTCGGTCGATTCATCGTTGAAGTCACCGAGCATAATAATGTCGGCCTTCGGGTCTGCGGCCAGGATTTCATCGATGCGTTTGCGGGCCGTATCACCGGCAGTGTTGCGGGACGGTTCTTCGTGGTACCGCGATGGCCAGTGGTCCATGAAGACGTAAAGAATGTGGCTTTGGCGCTGCAAATCGGCTTCCACGATGTCCCGGGTGTCACCCGCTTTGACATGGTGGAACTTCGAGTCGGCGAGTGAAAACACGGCGCTGTCGAAAATGATGGCACAATCGATGCCGCGTTCGCTCGGCGAATCTTGGTGGACAATTTCGTATTTGCGGCCTAGCGACTGGAGTTTGTCGACTAGCATCTCGACAACTTTGCGGTTTTCGACTTCGCATACACCGAGGATGTCCGGACCTTTGCCATCCTTCATCTTTTTGATGACACTGGCGAGGTTATTGAGCTTGATGTCAAGGCGTTCCTTAGTCCAATGTTTGCGCACGTCGGGCGTGTACTCTTCATCGCCCTCGACTTTGTTGTCATCGGCTGTGTCGAATAGGTTTTCGCAGTTCCAACCGGCGACGACGAATTCGTCGCCTCGGGCGATGGGGATGTGAAATTGCGTGAAGACGAAAAGAATCAGTGCAGTGAAAATAGTGCGAATCATCAGGTTACTCCGGGTGCGACGCGGGTAAATCCCCCACGTCGATCATACTAAGTCGGAGGTGAGTTCGGCTATGGATAGCGTTGCCAGGTGTTTTGCACTTGCTGGTATGATCAGGCACATAATGATTACAGGAGCGTTAGTCGTCGCTGTTAAAACAATGGGGCGATGTTGCTGACACCGGGAAAGGTGAGGATACTGTTTTTCGCCGACTTTTGTTCTGCTCTCATTCCAGCGGATGCTCATGTCACACGGCGTTGTTGAAGAACATGCGGATATCGTGCGTTTGCGCGACATTACCGGCACGCAATGGAAGTCGGGGCTGGCCGCTTGGCTAGGTTGGTTTTTTGACGGACTCGATCTGCACCTGTACACGATCGTGGCCACGCCGTTTGTGGCGGAACTACTCCGGATGGACCAGACATCGGATGTGGTTCGCGAGAAAAGCTCTTGGATTCAAGCCTCGTTCTTGATTGGTTGGGCGCTGGGAGGCGGGCTTTTCGGTCTCGTAGGAGATCGGCTGGGACGCAGCCGAACCCTGATGCTTACGATTCTCACGTATGCTCTGTTCACCGGATTGTCGTACTTTGCAGCAGACTGGTGGCACCTTTTGATCTACCGTTTTTTGGCGGCACTCGGCGTTGGTGGCGAATGGGCGGTGGGGGCGTCGATTCTTTCGGAAACGTGGCCGGCGCGGTGGCGGCATTGGGTAGCCGCGGTGCTACAAACGGGCGTAAACCTTGGCATTCTGCTGGCGATGCTTGCCGGCTACATATTGCTGACGCTGTTAAAGTTGGAAGACCGTTCGGTGTTTTTGGTGGGCGTGCTGCCGGCGCTGTTGGTGCTGTGGATTCGTCGCGCGGTGCCCGAGCCTGAGGAGTGGCAGGCTGCGCGCGAAAGCGCGAGCCGCAGGCAGCCGCAGTTCAGCGAACTGTTTCGGGGTCGCGTCTTGTGGATCACCATTCCGGCAATTCTCGTCTGTGCGACGTCGCTCACGGGGCATTGGGCGTTCATGTTTTGGTTTGCCCAACACATGCGGAATTTGGCTGAGGCGGCCGGCTGGTCGGTAGCCGATCAGAGCCGGCTGCCGATCATCGGGGTGGCGGTTACGGTGGGGGCGTCGATTGTAGGTTGTTTCGCAGCAGGGGCAATTGCAGGGCGGATTGGCTATCGACCGGCGGTGGTCGGTATTTGTCTGGCGTATTTCGCGTCGATGTTTTTCGCGTACCGCGAACCGCGCAGCATCGAAAGTATGTGGGTATGGCTGCCGCTGATCGGATTGTGCCAGGGCGTGTTTGCCCTGTTCACAATGTACTTGCCGCCGCTGTTTCCGACGTTGCTGCGCACGACCGGCGCCGGGTTCTGCTACAACATTGGCCGGCTGGCGGCAGCGTTCGGCACAGTGTACTTCGGCACATTCGGGCAAGCGGGCGATTATCGAATGGCGCTTTATTACACCAGCTTTTTGTTTCTACCAGCGGCATTGTTCGCGCTCATGCTGCCGGAGTTGCCGCGAATGAGAGGGACGGTGGAGCCGTTGGAATAAGTGTTGAGGTTCAGACGAAATTCACTGGTCGCTGGACTACGTCGTTGACGTTTCGTCACGTTGATCGGCTGCTGCACCGTCCTGTTCACAAGATATTAGATCACGTACGATTGCTTGCGCGGCTGGATTTTTTTCGACGTATTCTCGCAATTGCAATAGGATAAGTTCTTCTGGCTTGAAGTTTATGAATGTCCGAAGCACCGCGTCATGCGATATGTTTGATCGTTTACCTGTAACATCAACGCGCATCGCGATCAAAAGCTTCGCTAGATTTCGAATTCTGTCGATTTCGTCAACGTCGGCATCAGTAGTCTTAAATGCGGCATAGTGTTGCAACACTTCCTCGGAACCATATAGCGCGGCATCGAATGCACTCTCATAAAATCGTGACATCTCGACACCTTCAAACATCTCATCGCCTTTCTTACCCTTATTCAGGTGGGCGATAACCGACGCCCATGGCTCAAGCAGGCGTTTATAAACGTCACGTTTCTTTTCGGCAATTATGGCATCGTGCCGCTTTTGAAACTCATATTTCTTCATTAACAGCGTTACAACAATTGATACTATTCCGCCCGCGATTGCCCCACTTGCGGCCGAATTCATAGAGATCGCAAGCATATAAAGAACACATACGATTGCTACAATCGCGATTATGGATAAACCGACGACAGCTGGTGAGTACAAACGATGAGAATTCTTCGGATTGCTCTTCTGGCCGTTAGGCGAGCTCAATTTTTCACCGTCTGCTGTGGCCATACTTAATTCACACTGCCGAAGCGTGTTGGTAAGAAAATCGAACTATGCTTTGAGCAGCTTCCGCAGCACCGTCTGCAGAATGCCGCCGTTGCGGTAGTAGTCGAGTTCGACGGGGGTGTCGATGCGGACGGTGAATTCGAATTCTCTTTTGGCGCCGGTAGGCGGCGTAGCGACAACTTTCAGTTTTTGGCGTGGCTTCAAGTTATCATTGAGCGAGGGGAAGTCGAACACCTCTTCGCCGTTGAGACCGAGCGATTGCCACGTTGAACCGGCCGGGAGTTCGAGGGGCAGAACACCCATCATCACGAGATTGCTGCGGTGGATGCGCTCGAAACTGGCGGCGATTGCAGCACGGATGCCTTGCAGGAACGGGCCCTTCGCGGCCCAGTCGCGGCTGGAGCCGCTACCGTACTCGGCGCCGGCGAGCACGATGAGTGGTATGCCCTCGGTCTTGTATTTCATGGCGGCGTCATAGATGGGCATCAGTTCGCCGTCGGGCAAGTGGCGAGTGACACCACCCTCGGTACCGGGCGCAAGCAGGTTACGGATGCGGATGTTGGCGAACGTGCCACGGGTCATGACGCGGTCGTTTCCTCGGCGGGCACCGTAGCTGTTGAAGTCGCGCGGCTCGACGCCAAGGGAAATGAGGTACTTGCCGGCGGGGCTATCCTTCGCAATGGAACCGGCAGGTGAGATGTGGTCGGTGGTTACGGAGTCGCCAAAGGCGGCGAGGCAACGAGCGCCGCGGATGGATTTAATGGGGCTAGGTTGTGGCGACAGGTCTTCAAGGAACGGGGGCTCTTGAATGTAGGTGCTCTCCGAGTCCCATTCATAGAGTTGGCCCTCACTCGTCTTGATCGCGTTCCATTTTGGGTTCTTGTTCCAGATGTCGCCGTATTCCTCGTCAAACATTTCGGGAAGCACGCTTTGATCGACGACGGCTTGCACTTCGGCGCGGGTGGGCCAGATGTCGCGAAGGTAAACGGGCGAGCCGTTCTTGCCCGCGCCGATGGGTTGCTGTTCGAGGTCGATATCGGTCGTGCCAGCAAGGGCATAGGCAACGACAAGCGGCGGACTGGCGAGGTAATTGGCCTTCACGTCGGGGTTGATGCGGCCTTCGAAATTGCGGTTGCCGGAGAGGACGCCGGCGACGACGAGGTCATTTTCTTTAACCGCTTGAGAGATCGGCTCGGGCAGCGGGCCGCTATTACCGATGCAGGTGGTGCAGCCGTAGCCGACGGTGTAGAAGCCGACTTTTTCGAGGTAACTGTCGAGGCCGGACTTGGCGAAGTAATCGGTGACAACGCGCGAGCCAGGGGCGAGGCTGGTTTTCACGTGTGGTGGGACCGTGAGGCCTTTCTCCACAGCTTTTTTGGCCAAGAGGCCGGCGGCGACCATAACGCTGGGGTTGCTCGTGTTGGTGCAGCTTGTGATGGCGGCGATGACGACGTCGCCATGTTTGATAGCAAAGTCTTTGCCGTTCCATTTCACGGGTACACCGCTGAAGCCGGGGTCGGGAGCGGCGGGCGTAGGATGGGCAGCGTGCTTGGACTCGATCTTATGGCCCCCTTCGCCTTCCCAGCGGCCCTCGGGCGAACCATTATTGGGCGGTTGTTTTGCATAAACCGAGCTGAGCGCTTGCCGCCACGCCGGTTTCATTTTTGAAAGTGGAATGCGGTCTTGTGGGCGCTTGGGGCCTGCGAGGCTCGGTTCCACGGTTGAAAGATCGAGGCGGACGACTTTGGTAAAGGTGGGAACCGTATCGCTGTCAGTGCGGAACAACCCCTGTTCTTTTGTGTAGCGCTCAACTAATTCGACTTCCTCTTTGGTACGGCCGGTTTGGCGGAGGTAGCGGAGCGTTTGGCCATCGACGGGGAAAAAGCCCATTGTGGCGCCGTATTCGGGCGACATGTTGCCGATCGTGGCACGGTCGGCAACGGGCATCGTGGAAACACCTGGGCCGAAGAACTCGACGAACTTGCCAACGACTTTTTCTTTACGCAGGATTTCGGTGACGGTGAGCACGAGATCGGTGGCGGTAGCGCCCGGCGCGAGTTGTCCAGTGAGTTCCATACCGACGACTTCAGGAAGGAGCATATAAATGGCCTGGCCGAGCATGACGCCTTCGGCTTCGATGCCGCCGACCCCCCAACCGACAACACCGAGGCCATCGATCATGGTGGTGTGGCTATCGGTGCCGACCAGAGAATCGGGGAATGCGACGAGTTCCGGGCTCGGGGACGGGCCGGCTCCCTGTTCTTTTTTGAGGAAGACGACTTTGGCCAGGTATTCGAGGTTCACCTGGTGGACGATGCCGGTGCCGGGCGGGACGACTCGGAAGTTGTTGAACGCTTTTTGACCCCAACGGAGGAATTCGTACCGCTCGCGATTGCGCGAGAATTCCATGTCGATATTGAGGTCGAGCGCGTCGGGCGAGTTGAAGTAGTCGACCTGCACAGAGTGGTCGATCACGAGATCGACGGGCACGAGCGGATTGATTTTTTGGGGGTCTCCGCCGAGCCGCTGCATGGCGGAGCGCATGGCCGCAAGGTCGACAACGCACGGTACCCCGGTGAAATCTTGCAACACGACGCGGGCCGGTTTGAAAGGAATTTCAACTTGGGCCGGAGCGGAGGCTTGCCAGCCAGCGAGGGCCTTTACATCGTCTTGCGTTACCTCGTAACCGTCGCAGTTGCGGAGCAGCGACTCGAGCAGCACGCGGATCGAATAGGGCAAGGCAGCGATGTTGCCCAATCCAGCATCTTGCAATTTGGAAAGGCGATATATGCCGGCTTTGCCGTGGCCCGTGTCGAAGGTGTCACGGGCTTGGAAAGGGTCGAATTCGGTGGAAGCACCCATCATAGCAATCCTTGTAGGGAATCGGGCGGCCGATGCAGATTCGGCCGCGCTCAATAATGAATTGTAGCGGAGAAGATTTTCTGAATAAACGGGCGGGAATGCATCGGCGGTGCTTGCCGGGCGCGAGACTCGTCACCTTGAACCGAAGCCGTGCTGCCAGTGTCTCCTTGACAGATTCTTGGCCCAATAGAGGCAGGCAAACAGCCATCGTCAGCCTGCAAACGGAACGGTACAATGGCCGTAAAAGTGCTACGGAATACACGGACCAGACACATGAGCGAGCGAGTTTTTAATTTTTCGGCAGGGCCAGCGGTGCTGCCGGAGCCTGTGCTGGCAGAGGCCCAGCGCGATTTGATGGCGCTGCCCGGTGTCGGGGCGTCGATTCTTGAGATCAGCCATCGCAGCAAGACGTTTGGGAACATTATTACCCAAGCGGAGTCGAATCTGCGCCAGTTGCTGAGCATTCCGGACAACTACGTGGTTCTGTTTCTTCAAGGTGGTGCTCGGCTGCAGTTCTCGATGATCCCCATGAACCTGATGGGGGGCGGGCGGCGGCTTTCCAACTATCTGATAACGGGCTCTTGGAGCAAATACGCCGTCCAGGAGGCCGTGAAATTCGGCGAGGCGAAGGTCATTTGGGATGGCAAAGTGACGAACTATGATCGGTTGCCGTCCAGCACGGATTTGACCGTCGATCCGAAAGCGGCTTATCTGTACTACGCGTCGAACGAAACCATTCAGGGTGTGCAGTTTCGTGACGAGCCGGAGCCGGGGGACGTGCCGCTCGTATGCGACGCTTCAAGCGATTTTCTGAGTCGCCCGGTGGAGGTTCGAAAGTACGGAATCTTGTATGCCTGTGCGCAGAAGAATGCCGGCCCGGCGGGATTGACGATCGTTCTTATCCGGAAGGAATTATTGCAAAGAAGCGGTGAGATGCTGCCTGGGTATCTTAACTATCAAGTCCACACGGAAGCTCAGTCGCTGTGGAACACGGCCCCGACGTTCGCAATTTATATCCTCATGTTGGTTACGAAATGGCTGATTCACGATATCGGCGGTCTCTCGAAAATGGAATCGCTCAACCGCAGCAAGTCGAAGCTGTTGTACGACGTAATCGATGCGAGCGGTGGATTTTACACGGGTCATGCGCAGCCGGCTTGCCGCTCGATGATGAATGCAGCGTTTCGGTTGCCGAGCGATGAATTGACAAAGAAGTTTGTTGAAGGCGCAGTACAACGCGGCATGACCGATTTGAAGGGGCATCGCTCGGTGGGGGGAATCCGCGCTTCGCTCTACAATGCGATGCCGATGGAAGGCGTTGAGAAGTTGCGCGACTATATGGTGGAGTTTCGCGAGCAAGAGGCGAAGTAGCAGACTCCGGATGTTGTGATTAAGGACCAAGGATGGGAAATAGAATGGTAGTAACCGAGAAACCGTCATCGCGAACCGCCAACGGTCAGTCGAAGACTTCTCAGTCTCGCGGCCCTAACCCTAAAGCCACAAAAATGGCCCGCGTCATTGTTTTAGATACGCTTGCACCCGAAGGCCTCGAAATGTTGAAGGCCGCGCCTGGGATCGAGTACGAAGTACGCACTGGGCTCAAAGGCGACGCCTTGCGCAAAGCGCTAAACCAGTTCGAAGGTGCGATTTGTCGGAGCGGTGTGAAGATTACGGCGGAAGCGCTCGAAGGCAATCGGCGGCTAAAGGCAATCGTCCGAGCCGGAGTGGGGACGGACAATATCGACAAGGAAGCTGCCACGAGACAGGGAATCGTCGTGATGAATACACCGGGCGGCAACACACTGAGCACGGCGGAGCATACGATCGCGCTATTGCTGGCTCTTTCGCGAAATATCGCCCCTGCGTATCACAGTCTATTAGAGGGGAAGTGGGAGCGAAACAAATACATGGGCAAGCAGGTGGCTGGCAAGACGCTAGGTATTGTCGGCCTGGGGCGAATCGGCGTGGCCGTGGCAAAGCGAGCGCGAGCATTGGAGATGAGCGTGCTCGGTTACGATCCGTTCATGTCGAAGGAGCGTGCCAAGGAGCTGGGCATCGAGCCGGTGGAAACCGTCGAGTCGATGATGCCGCGAGTGGACTACCTCACGGTTCATACGCCGCTGACGGACGAAACGCGCGGCCTTATTGGGGCAGCGCAAATTGAAACAATGAAGCCTGGCGCGCGGCTCATCAACGCGGCACGAGGCGGGATTTACGACGAGGCTGCATTGGCCGAAGGCCTGAAAGCAGGCAAACTGGGCGGCGTCGCCCTTGATGTGTATGTGACGGAGCCGTGTACGGATAGTCCACTTTTTGGGTTGCCGGGAGTGGTGTGTACGCCGCATTTGGGTGCGAGTACCGAGGAAGCGCAGACACAGGTCGCCGTCGAAGCGGTCGAATTGATCGTCGCCTATTTAACAACGGGCGCGATTCGACATGCAGTGAATGTGGCTTCGCTAGACCCGCAGACATTGTCCTCCTTACGCGGGTATTTAGATGTGGCCCATCGATTAGGAATGCTGTTGGCCGGCATGGAGCCGGGTGGGCTGCGCGAGTGCCGACTTTTATACCGCGGAGAAATTGCTGAGAAGGAGACAAAGATTCTCACTGCAATGTTCGCGGCCGGATTGTTGCAGGGCGCTCTCGACCAGGAAGTGAACCTGGTGAACGCAGAGGTGGTGCTTAAGCAACGTGGGATCAAACTGACGGAGGAGTCGAGAAGCGAGATGGGTTCCTTCCGGTCGTCAATGACGGCGGAAGTAATGTACGACGGCGGCCAGCATAAGGCAGCGGGCACCATTTTTGGTCAGCACATGCCGCGATTAGTTTCAATCGACGATCGGCGGTTGGAAGCGTATCTCGATGGCCAACTGCTCGTATTTCGCCATCACGATGTGCCCGGAACTATTGGTGCAGTGGGCACGATCTTTGGGCGACACAAGGTAAATATAGCCCAAATGGCGGTTGGTCGCGATGCGCCGGGTGGTGAAGCAGTGGGTATCTTAAACCTGGACTCGGAGCCGTCTGCCGAGGCCTTGGCCGAGGTGCGGCAATTGCCGGCCATTACTTCGGCGCTCGTCGTCCGGCTTCCACCCGCAGGGCAGTTGCCAAACTGGCTGCAGGGGTAGGTTCATCGCGGAATCGCTTGTCCCTGGCGTCGCATCCCATTTGAAATTGGCCATAAAGGTGTTATAGGCAGCAAAACTCCTAACATCTGTCCACGGCGTTGAGAGAATTGTGTGGATGAGAGCAGGAAGGTGCACGTATATTTGTCGCCCTTTCGCGATTTAGAGTGGCGAAGCAAGTGGTCGTTTTCCGATGTTAGTGCGAGACCTATGGGCTCATTAGGCGAGCAAAAAAGTTGCTGGTGTTTTGCTGCGGTGCGAATAACTCGTGCTATTTTTGAGAGACGACAGTGCTTTCTTAATCGCCCGCTTTTACCTACGCTTGCAGCAAAAAGTCATGAGCACCGCCACTCTCACTCGCCCATTGTTTGATCAAATCTGCGACGCCCTGACAACTAACCCTCACGTGCCATTTCAAGACCTGCGGATTGAAACGGCCGAAGGTCGTGTGGTGCTCAAAGGCAATGTGAAGACGTTTTTCCAGAAGCAAATGGCGCAGGAAGCAGTTCGCCGAATCGATGGTGTGCAGCAAATTGAAAATCTGCTGCAAGTGAACTGGGCGTAAGGTGCAAGTGAAAATGGCTTCACCTTCGCCGGCTACTTATGCGTCTTTCACGCCTCAACTTTTCCGAAACAGACCAGGCACATATCGTCGCTTTGGTCAAAGCCGTCTACGAACTTGTGGACATCATCTAAAATGTGCTGGCCAAAATCGACCATGCTGATGGCCGGGGCGCCGAGTTGTTGCTTCAAACGATCGATGCCGTAGAGTTCGCGATCGTTGTTCATGGCCTCGCTAAAGCCGTCTGTGAAGATTGTTAGAACATCGCCGGGTTCAACTTTGTGTGTGAACGATTCGTAATCGTAGCCTTCAGCCACACCGAGCGGTAAGCCGGCCGCTTCTTCGCCGATTTCCATCACGCTCCCATCATGGCGGCGGAGGAGCGGTGCCATGTGGCCGGCATTCACGATCGTAAGCTCGCTTGTCCCAGGATTGAGCACGGCGGCTAGCATCGTGACAAAACGATCTTGCCAGTCGTGCCGAGCAAAACCTTCATTGATTTGTTGAACGGCCTTTGCGGGGTCGGCTTCGCTTGCAAGAGAGAAACGGACGTCGGCCGAAAGGCGGGCCATCAGGAGTGCGGCCGGCACACCCTTTCCGGCGACGTCGCCGACGATCACGGCGCAGCGACCGCCGGGAAGTTGGACATAGTCGTAGTAGTCGCCGCCGACTTGCCGTGCCGCTTGATAGTAGTCGAAGAAAAAGTAGCCGGGCACTTGGGGTGGCCCACTAGGAAGTAGCGTGCGCTGCATTCTTCGGGCAAGTTCCAGGTCCCGCTGCAGTGCTCGCTGCGCCATCATCTGCTCGTGCATTTTGGCGTTGTCGATGGCGACGGCGGCTTGGCTCGCGACGGTGGCAAGTACCTCGAGATCTTGATCCGTGAATCGTGCCGCGCTGATTTAACGTATCGATTTGAATAACGCCCAAGGGCTCACCATCAAGACCAATCATTGGTGCGCAAATCATCGAACGGATTGAAAAATCGGCAATGCTTTGGGCCATTCCGAAACGTTCGTCACTGGCGGCATCAGACTGAAAGAATGGCTTTCTTGGTTTTCATTGCTTCTTCGACAATCGTGCGGCTGATCCGCATTCGCTCTTCTCCACCGGGCCGGCGACTTTTGTCGGCCACAACGACGGGCGGGGCATCAGCCTTCGGCTGCATGACCACGAACCCACGATCGGCCTGGACGAAGATCTTGAACAAACTGTCGAGTAGCTTGGGTAGGATGTCTTCAACGGAAAGCGCTTGTGCTAAACCGTTCGAGATTTCCATCAGTGCGGCCAGTTTTACCTCCGGTTTGGCGGAGAGCGCCCAACTGGCGGATCCGCCACTGACGTCGAGGGTCGCCATCACACTTGCGCGGCCGGGGGTGGTGCGATCATCGACGAGTTCCGCGACGCTCGATTCCTCTAAGTTGCGCAGCGGATCGAGCAGTCCGGTCCCATGGCCTGTGTAAAAGCGGAATTCCTGATCGCAGATGACGAGTCGATCGCCTTCGCCTAGGGGTGTTCGCTCGGTAAGCCGCGTATCGTTGAGAAAAGTGCCGTTTCGGCTTTGCAGATCTTCGACGAAATAGTGACCTCGCTCGCGGAGGATCGCGGCGTGACGTCGGCTGACGGCCGGCACATCGAGCGGCACCTCGCAATCAGTGCTGCGGCCAATGACCGCATGATCGCCGTCTAATTCGAACCGCGTGCCCGGCGCAGCGCCATTTATCAGCTCGAGAATTGCCATGCGATTTAACCGCCCGATCGAATTGATGCGACCGAGCAAGGCATGCCGCCGCCAAGCCGGCATTGGGAGGCCGCACCAATTACGATTCGATCGAATCCATGCGGGACGACGAAAATAATGAACCCTCATTTTAGGGCCGGTTTCAGCGAAGCGTCAACGGTTCGACATCGTCGAAAGCCGATCATAAATGAGGGGGCTTGTCGAAGCGCAAGTCACGCTCCGGTATTGACCTTTGTCGAGAGCCGACGTACCGTAGCACTTGGCTTCTGCGGGATTGAATCTTCGCCCCTCATGCTTCTAAACTATTGCGGCTTGGTGCGGCTTTTGGGGAATAGTGTAACGGCAGCACGACAGATTCTGACTCTGTTAGTCTAGGTTCAAATCCTAGTTCCCCAGCTTCTTTGCCAGCGACTGGCAGGCGTTTCATAGGAATCATAAATTTGCCAACCGCAGCGGATCACGATTGCTTGTTTGTTCGGTTCACCCTTCTCGGTGCACTGGCGAAGAATCGACCAGGTAGTTTGGTAGTTTTCGTATGGGGTTTAAGCACGATCCACGAACTCCTCTGGGTAACACAGGGTTTTTCGTTCCGCCGATCGTGTTCAACACGGCTGCACTCGGTAATGTTCGGCGCGTGATTACGGAACAAGCTAAGGCCGCAATCTGTGGCGAATGGTTTCGAAATGTCATACCACCTGTTTTCGCCCATATAATGTACCGATACGGCGATGGGATGGCGCTTGAAGTATTGGGACGCACGCTGCGGCGCTTGGAAATCAATAGTGATGAGGTCGTTATTCAACTCTCATTGGATGGTGAGAGTTTAACATCAAGCGCTGGGCTGTCGGGAGAAGCTGCGCAATGTTGGGAGAAGAGTTGCCAACTCCTCGGCGATAAATATCAACCAAAGCTGATTTCAGTTAGTGTTACTGATGACGACGCATGGCGGATGGCGGCAGAATTAAAATATGCAGGAACTGTACATGGAGTGGGTGTCGCGATAACAGATTGGCAGGCGTCGAGGGAGTGGATCGCAATAAATGTGCCTGATTGGATCGTGCTGTGTGGATGCACGATGATGCGTCATACGCCGGAAATGCTTGCGTTCATTGCTCAATTGTCAAACCGTCAGATTCCAGTCGTTTTGAAGGGCGTGTTCGATTGCGGATTCTTGGTAGGTGGCAATCGCTTGGTTGGTCGCGTTTTGAATGTGAATAATGCGACGGATCGGTCCTGGTTGGCGTGGCGGAAGGCATTTGTTGCATTGTGCGATGGACATGGAGTTTCGCCAGCGCATGCGTGTATCCAATTTGCGCTGTCGTTGCCGGGTGTCGTTTCAGTGCAGGTGGACTCATCCTATCCGGATCGAGTTGCAGAGAACATTCGCTCTGCATACACCGAAGTGCCAGTGAATTTTTGGGCTTCCATGAAGGAAGAGGGGTTATTACAGGAAGGCATATCCGGCGTTAGCTAATTTTTACAGAGGTGCTGGACGCGCACCGGCGTGGTTCCTGTACGGGCATAATCAAAGCGAAGTGCGACTTTGCGACTGGATTCATGCAGTTGTGGACCAGCTCGAAGCGCTTGGCGAGCAATTGCGGCACCTCGACGTGAAGGCACGAGATTTCCGGTAAGCGGGGGCCGAAAATCAAGCTCTCGCGTTGGCATCACCACTCAGCGAGAACTCTTGCACCTTTTTGTACCAAGCTTCTTGCCAGACTCTTCGCTTTGTTGTAGGGAGCAGGTATATTGAACAGACCATCCGACCTTGGCTTGGGACGTGCTGCGCTCCCATGCCACCCACCTCGCACTCTCAATCAAGCGGAGTTCAAAATGTCAGAAATCATCCATCAACCAGCCGAAGGTTCTTCGCGACGTACGTTTTTGAAAACGACGTCCGCAATGGTGGGAGGCGCAGTTCTAGGTGGAGTCAGCGCACAAATTGCCCGTGGGGCCCACCCTGGCGGCAGCGACGAAATCAAAATCGCGTTGATCGGCTGTGGCGGGCGCGGCACGGGGGCGGCGACTCAAGCCTTGGCAACGAAGGGCAAAGTCACACTATGGGCAATGGCCGATGCGTTTGCCGACAATCTGCAAGCCAGCCTGCAAAATATCACCAGGCAGGTCGAGCGCGGCCGGCGCGACGGCGACCCGTTGTTCAAGGACGCAACTGTAGATGTACCTCCGGAACGGCAGTTCGATGGCTTCGATGCTTATCGGCAGGCGATCGACAGCGGCGTCGATCTGCTTGTGATCGCCACTCCACCGCACTTCCGCCCTATTCATTTCGACGCTGCAGTGGATGCGAACAAGCATATTTTTATGGAGAAGCCACTGGCCACGGATCCGGTCGGAGTGCGTCGAATTCTGACTACGAATGAAAAGGCCAAGGATAAGAACTTGATGGTGGCGGTCGGCTTGCAGCGGCGCCATGACCAACGGTATGTCGACGCGATGAAGCAACTTCACGACGGCGCAATCGGCGAGCTGGTGAACACTCGGGTCTACTGGAATGGCGGTGGGTTGTGGGTGCGGCCGCGGAAGCCGGAGCAGACCGAAATGGAATACCAGATGCGCAACTGGTATTATTTCGTATGGCTGTGTGGCGATCATATTGTGGAGCAGCACATTCACAACCTCGATGTCGGCAATTGGATGCATGGCGCGCATCCTGTCGAAGCCCAAGGCATGGGCGGCCGGCAAGTTCGCACGGGCAAAGAGAACGGTCAGATTTTTGATCACCATGCGGTCGAATACACATTTGCCGATGGGACGAAAATGTTCAGCCAATGCCGGCAGATCGACGGATGCACTTCCGAGGTCCGCGAACACGCACACGGCACGAAGGGCACACTCGATATCGATGACGGCGCTGGCGGCTTCTTTGCCACGAAAGGCAAGAAGTGGACGGCCAAAGGAGCTAAGCGCGACAATCACCACCAAGAGCACCACGACTTGTTCGCGGCACTCCGCGACGGCCGTATGTATAACGAGGTGCAGTATGGCGCCGAGGCGACGTTGACGGCGATTTTGGGTCGTTTGGCCACATATTCCGGCAAGACAATATCGTGGGACGATGCCTTCAATAAGGGTACCGATCTTTCGCCTCATACCTATGACTTCGCCGCAACACCGCCTGTCATTCCAGATGAGAATGGCTACTACCCAGTAGCAGTGCCGGGCAAGACTCAAGTGTTGAAGGGGTGAGATTTCTCCGACTTACTCATATAGCCCGGCCGTTTCGGCCGGGTTTTTTTATGGAGTAAACATAAGCCTGCGATGCCTGTCTGTTTTGGGGTGGCTGCCGACGTGATGTTGTACTCCTATAATGTTGGAATGCCACCAAACTTTTTTCACCCTGTTGTTCGCGACTGGTTTGCTGACCGATTCAGTGCACCGAGCGAAGCTCAGGCCCAAAGCTGGCCGTCGATTGTGAACGGCGAGCACACTTTGGTGGCCGCGCCGACCGGCTCCGGCAAAACACTCGCAGCCTTCTTAGCGTCAATAGACGCGTTGCTACGACAAGCTCTCGATGGCCGGTTACTGGATGAAACGCAGGTGGTGTATGTTTCGCCACTAAAAGCGCTGAGCAACGACATCCACCGCAACCTGCAGGTTCCGCTTGAGGAAATTCGTGAAGCGGCATTGGCCGCGGGTACGGAACCGCAGCACATTCGGGTCGCAGTGCGGACAGGTGACACGCCCGCCAAGGACCGTCAGGCGATGCTGAGAAAATCGCCGCATATTTTGGTGACGACGCCAGAATCACTCTACTTGCTTCTCACGAGCGCCAAAAGCCGGGAAATATTGCGCAACGTACGGACAGTCATCGTGGATGAAATCCATGCGCTTGCCCGCGACAAGCGCGGATCGCATCTTACCCTTTCGTTGGCTCGGCTAGACCACTTGTGCAATCAGCCGCCGACGCGGATTGGACTTTCCGCAACACAGCGTCCGATTGACGAAATCGCACGGTTTTTGGTCGGCGCACAAAACATCGACACCGACGGCGGACCACGCTGTCGAATCGTGGACACGGGGCACGTTCGCGAACTAGATCTGGCCGTGGAAGTGCCGCCGAGTGATCTGTCGGCAGTATGTTCGGTGGAAACGTGGCAGGAGGTCTACACGCGACTCAGCCAACTAATCAACGAACATCGCAGCACGCTGGTATTCGTCAACACACGGCGGCTGGCAGAGCGAGTGACGCACTTCTTAGAGGAAAAACTCGGCAAGGGCTCAGTGGCAAGCCATCACGGCAGCTTGTCGCGCGAGACGCGGTTGAAGGCCGAAGAGCAACTGAAGGCTGGGCAGTTGAAGGCCATTGTGGCCACCGCATCGTTGGAATTGGGAATCGACATCGGTTATATCGACCTTGTTTGCCAGATTGGGTCTCCGCGATCAATTGCGACTTTTTTACAGCGGGTGGGCCGCGCTGGTCATGCATTAGGACGGGTGCCAAAAGGACGTTTGTTCGCGCTCACACGCGATGAGTTGCTCGAGGCGCTGGCGCTCATCCGGGCGGTAAAGCGCGGGCATTTGGATAAAGTGGAAATACCACTCGCACCGCTCGATATTTTGGCGCAGCAAGTAGTGGCCGCCGTTGCGTGTGAAGAATGGCGGGAAGACGAGCTGTACGATACGTGCCGCCAGGCCTGGCCGTACCGCGATCTTCGCCGCGCTGATTTTGATGCGATCGTGCAGATGTTGAGTGAAGGAATTGCAAACGGCAATCGCGCAGGTGCGTATTTGCATCGCGATCAAATTTATCGTCGGCTGCGTGCGCGACGGCATGCACGGATTTCAGCGCTGACGTCCGGCGGAGCGATTCCGGAAATGGCCGATTATCGGGTCGTTACCGAGGGTGAGCGCACGTTCGTTGGAACCTTGAATGAAGATTTTGCGATCGAAAGCCAATCGGGCAATGTGTTTCAGCTGGGTAATGCGTCGTGGCGGATTCTGTATGTCCGCGGAGGTGAGGTGACGGTGCGCAATGCGCACGGCGCACGGCGACTGTACCCTTTTGGTTGGGCGAGGCGCCGGGGCGTACGCCGGAGTTGTCAGCTGAGTTCTCGGAGCTTCGCGAACAAATTTGGCAGCAGGCCGGCGAATCCGTGGAATATGCGACCGCTTGGCTTCGAGAGGAGACGGGCGCTGATGAATGGGCGGCGCGGCAGGCCACTGAATATGTAGTTTCCCAGGGGGGGGCAATCGGTGTCGTTCCGAGCCAACGGCGAGTTGTTTTTGAGCGGTTTTTCGATGAATCGGGCGGCATGCAGCTTGTGATTCACGCGCCCTTCGGAGCGCGAATCAACCGTGCTTGGGGTTTGGCGCTGCGCAAGTGTTTCTGCCGCACGTTCGATTTCGAATTACAGGCAATCGCGGATGACAATGGAATTGTGCTCGCGGTCGGGCCTCAGCAAAGTTTTCCCCTCGAGCAAATGTTCACGCTGTTGGATACGATGATCGCTCAGCCAGTTCTGATCCAAGCGTTGCTGGCGGCGCCGATGTTTGGTGTGCGCTGGCGATGGAATGTGACTCGGGCGCTGGCCGTTTTGCGGCAGCGGGGCGGGAAGAAGGTGCCGCCGCATCTACAGCGGTTTGCGCGGAGGATTTGCTGACGGCTGTTTTTCCCATGCAAACGGCGTGCTTCGAACACCGCACGGGCGATTTAGAACCGCCCGATCATCCGCTTGTGCAACAGACGATTCATGACTGTCTGCACGAGGTTATGGATCTTCCGGGCTGGATGGACATCTTGCGAGGCATTGAGGCCGGTCGGATCGAGTTGGTGGGTCGCGATACGCGTGAGCCGTCGCCGTTCAGCCATCAACTTGTGAATTCGAATGTCTATACCTTCTTGGATGATGCACCACTTGAGGAACGACGGGCTCGGGCAGTAGCGGTTCGCCGGACTTTCCAAACGGATGATGTGCGCAGACCTCGGCCGGCTCGATCCAGAAGCGATTGCGCAAGTACGAACCGAAGCCTGGCCAGTGGTGCGCGATGCGGAAGAGCTACACGACGCGTTGCTCTCCGCTGGCGCGATGCCAGAGAGCGAGTGCAGAGTGTGGCACGAATACTTCGCGGTACTGGAAACACAAGGCAGAACAATTCAGCGAGAAGTTATTGGTGGGCCGTCGCTGTGGATGGCGGCCGAGCGTTGGCCTGCAATCCATGTGGCGGTGACTCTCGCCGATCAAGAGCCCCCAACAACCCTGCCCGAGTCCTTGCGGACGGAAGTCACAAAGGACGACGCGCGGATGCTGCTTGTCCGCGGCCGGTTGGAGGTTGTGGGGCCGACAACGGCGTCGAGGATCGCCACAGATATCGGTATGGCGTCGGCAGATGTGCAAATCGCGCTCGAACAATTGGAGTTGGCAGGCTTTCTACTTCGCGGGCGGTTTACGAACGAATCGGACGAGGTTGAGTGGTGCGAACGACGATCACTCGCGCGGATTCACCGGCTCACGCTTGATGGTTTGCGACGGCAGGTCGCTCCAATCGATGCTGCGGGTTTCATGCGGTTCTTGCTAGCGCATCATGAAATATCTGGTGATACACGGCCGACTGGTGTGGGTGGATTACAGCGAATCGTGGCTATGCTGGAGGGGTTCGAAACTTCGGCCTGCGCTTGGGAACATGATTTGTTATCGGCGCGGATGAAGTATGAAGATGATAGGCTCGATCGGTTGTTTGCAAGTGGGGAGGTGGTCTGGGGACGGATCGAGCCACCGCCACGGACAGAGGATCGCCGCGGGCAAATCCTGACGCGCGTGTCGCCAATTTCGCTGGTGCGTCGCTCTGATTTAGCGTGGCTGTTGCCGGCAGAACGGAAGACTTTTGTCGGTTCGGCGCGGTGGGACGCGCAAGCGGTGTATGAAGCACTCGCCAGCCATGGTGCGCTTTTCTTTAACGATTTACTATCGGTGACGAGCCTGCTGCCATCGCAACTCGAGGAGGCACTGCGAGAGCTGGCAGCCCTTGGCCTCGTTACCTCCGATGGCTTCACCGCGGTACGTGCAGTTTGCTCTAAGACCAAGCACACCATCGGGCGGCGTTCGCGTCGAAGGGGTGCGGCCCATCGTGTGGGAGTATATTCGAAGGGTGGCCGATGGTCGAAATTCCCGCCTTTCGTGCAATCTGTTGAAGCGGGAGAGCGGGCTGAGAAGTGGGCATGGCTGCTACTACGGCGGTATGGGGTCATGTTTCGCGACCTGTTGGCGCGGGAATCGCTCGCGCCGACCTGGGGTGAACTGGCACGCGTATATCGGCGATTGGAGATGCGTGGCGAGGTTCGCGGCGGCCGGTTTGTGAGCGGTGTCGCCGGTGAGCAATTCGCCGTGCCCGAAGCGGTCGATCAGTTGCGAAAGTTGCGCGATGAACCGGAAAAGGAGAGTTGGGCAGTGATCTCAGCGGTAGATCCGCTGAACCTCGTTGGAGTCGTGACACATGATGTTCGCGTGCCTGCACTGCGGAGCAATCGGATTGTGTTTCGCAACGGGCAGCCCATTGCAGCCCGCGAGGCGCGGAGGATTCGATGGATGGCCGATATGGAGGACGCAGTTCGTTGGAGGGCTGAGCGGTTGTTGTCCGCCCCGGGAATGTTGGGTCGTGAGCGTGAGATGATTCGCGTCGCGAATGATGACCAGCCTATTGATTCGCTCGCGGGCATCGCGCAGTAAGTAGACGTCGCGTGCTTGCGCTGCGGACACTTCATGGGGCTGTCATAGACACACAACGAGCGCGGCGTAGCAGCAGCGACACAGTTGCCATAAACACGAGAAGCGAGTTGGTGGCGCGAACGCGATGAATCTACTTTGCGACGCGACAACAACGGCACGTGGGAGATTACTGGTCCGGCGGCTCGTCGAGGTCGTCCGGTTCCATTTCGAGTCGTGCCCGATGAATCAGGGAGTATTGCTCCGACCAGCAATTCAACGAATTCACAAAATTGGCCTTGCCTCATGAAATTCGAGTGGCATGAGTCTCTCAACTGGGTTCATCCAGCTCAAGCAACTCTCGTTTCGGCCGGATCAGAAGCACGAGGACGATGGAGATGATCCCGGCGGTGGCGAAAATGCCGAAGGTCAAGTTTAGAGGAACGTCTCGGTCCCTGAGCTCTCCAAAGCCCCAATCGGCAAGCCCGCCGCAACTGATGCTCACAAAGTTCATGATCCCATATCCGGTCGCGCGCAAATGAGGCCGGACGATCTGGGAGAGGATTGGCATGTTGTTGCAATCGAAGAATCCCCAGCCGAGACCGAACAAGACTAGAAACGCGACCGCAATGGTGAGGGACGATGCATCGCCTACCCCGAAGATGGCAGGAACGATCATTGCCATGCCCAGGGCGCTCGCGTAGATTCTTCCCCGATGATTTCTCAGCATCCAACGATCGGCGAGCCAGCCCCCAGCTACGGCGCCGACAATGGCGGCGATTTGCCAATATAGAGTGGCTGCGACGCCCGCTTTACCCTGGCCAAGGCCGAATTGTTGCTTGAGAATGGCCGGCATCCAATCGCGGACAACCCAACCAGCTAACGCTGGCAGCGTGAAATACAGAACCAGCAAAATAAATGAAACATTGGTAACGAGTTCCCAAATACCGTGCAGAGCCGACGTCGATGTCGTCAGCGTGGCTTCCTCGGTCCCGGGCGTGTCGCGTAAAAAGATTACAAGTGGCACTGCATAGAGTATGCCGAACAACCCACAGGCCTCAAAGGCAAATCTCCAACCTAACTCGGGTGCATCGGCGATATAGCCGCCGAAGCCTCCCACAATCACTCCGCAATAAATCGCCAGTTGATGGAGACCTATGGCACGCGAACGAGTGCGGCGGGTATGATAGTCGGCGATCAGGGCAAGAGCTGCGGGCATGTAAAAAGCTTCGCTGATTCCCATCAGCGAACGCACCCAGAGTAATTCATGAAATGTCGTGGCATGTGCGGTAGACCACGTCACGGCCGACCAAACAAACACGCTTGTACAGATAACAAAGCGGCGGCTGAAGCGGTCGGCCAAATAACCTCCCAAAATGCTAAAAGCCGCGTACACCCACTTGAACTGCCCCAACATGAATCCCCAATTCTCTTCGGTACCAATGCTCGGTATCTCCGCCATGACGGAGTATTTCATCGAGGCCAGCATCTGCCGATCAAGGTAGTTTAAGAGGGCCACCGGCATGAGGAGCGCTACCACGAACCATGCGGTTCGTGAAACAGTGGCTGACGTAGAAGTTATCGACACCTGTGGATTACTCCAAGTCGTTATGCATCCATTCCCAAACTTCAGGAGATCGGACACCAGGACGAACCTCGCCGCCCGGTACCACCCAAGCGCCGTTCCAATATGTACAGGGAGCGGTCACCCGCGGTGCTGGCAATTCGCCTGCCTGTGTCCATCGGTCTGTCGTCGGATTATACCGAAGGATGAACTTGTCGAATCCATGATGTTCGTTGGGAAGGGCAGAAAGTTGAGTGCCGTCGTCGCCGCCAAGAATATAGAGGCCATTCGCATCCACTGGCGCGGGTGACGGCGCTGCTACGATGGGGCGGGGCAAGTCCGCGATGCGCCTCCAACCATTGTGGTGGTCGTAACGATAGGAATCGGTGAGATAACGACGCACTGGCTTCGCATCGTCTCCGGCAACAAGCTCCGCACCACCAAATAACCAGAATGCGCCGGCACTCCCCGCTGCGACGGACAGCATACGACCACGTCCGGGAATAGGTTTAATTTCCTTCCACTTCGGCCGTTGAACGCTTAAGTCGATTTGCCAGACAGATTTCAATGCTCTTATCGAGTCGGGCTGCTCTAACCCACCTGCGACGAAAAGGATGTTCCCGACCATTGCTCCACAGGAATTGGCAGTTAGTCTCGGCAAGGGGGGCAAGTCAGTAGTCACAAGTCGGCCGTTTTGCCAACTGAGGCGAAATGCGTTTGCATAGTGTCGGTATTGATCACTGCCACCGACGCATACCAAGCAACCCCGATAACTGACGCTAACCCCGTACGCTAACTTTCGCGGCAGCTTTCCCGCAATTCTCCAGTCGCTGGTCGGTCGGTCAAGGACATAGATCGTGTCGTACCAAAATTTCTTACCCCCATTCCATGGTTTTTTCTCCGGAAAATTGGAACCACCAGCAATAATCAATACTCCGTTGCTGACGCCGGCGAATGAGCCAGCAAAACCCCCTCGGTCAGGAAGGGAAGGCAACCGCTCCCACTCCCCCGCAAGGCACGTAGAACCAACAACGACAAATGCTGCAATCCAATGTGACTTCACGATGGCTGCTATACGAACTTCACAGACGAGATTCTGATGATTGCGTTGAGACAACAAAAATCTGATTGAACTCTACATCACCTCGCGGGACGTGCCGAACGTAAGCGATTTGACCACCGTCGGGTGAAAATACGCAGGCCTCTGGCCTAGGACTTCTCGCATCGGCGGTGCGCTCCGTGAGACGTGCGGAAACACCAGACATTGCATCGGTTGTGAATACACTGTTGTCGGCCACGTAGGCGATCGAACGTCCGTCCGGGCTCCAACTAAACGTGGACGCGACATCGAACGGGTTGTGCGTGAGTCGCTTGGGCTGACCTCCATTGGGCGAAATCGTCCAGATTTGAACGATTCCCTCATCATCGCGCATCAAGAATGCGATATGCGAACCGTCCGGCGAACTCCGAAGCCAGTGTCTAGGCCCCCGTAGGCCCGGAAACTTCCGATCTGCGGTATACGTAATTCGGCGTTGTTGAGCGCCGCGCGGTGGGGCTGGGCGTGTCGTGGTCGTGCCTTCAAGCAGGTGGTCACCGGATTGCGTCACGTCATTTGGTAAATCGACAACAAATACTTCGGAAATTGGGTTGCCTTCCGACTTCACCACCGTTCCTTGAAACGCAAGGGCGTGACGTTGACGCGTACCATCAGGCCGCAGGTATCCATGTGTTCCAATCCACGTTTCCTCACACGCGCGCGAAATATCGTCGGTGCCCGGGCGGGGATCGTTAACTGTCCGTGTAGCGAGCACCGTGAACATCGTCCCATCGTGATTCCGCGGATTCGTAGGCGTCACGTAAACCGGCCGTTTCGGCACGCTGATACCCACGTTGCGCTGGTTGAGATCATGTATTGGACTCGATTGGCTTGCGTCCAGCGTAGCCAATACATGATCCTCATACGTGAAGCTGACCCACTCGCCAATCCCGTCGAAAACGTGCACGTGGCTGCCTCCGCGAAGCGCGCCGGGCGTAAAGGGTGGCGTAATGTCCCGCGCATCGAGTGGTGCAGAGACATACGGGTGGTCGACCTCGACAATCATCCCTTGTCGATGCCATGCGCAGTACTGCCAATCCTCGGTCGGCTGCTCAGGACCGAGAATGAAAACCACACGATTATCCTTGGGGCTGAAGGTCGCCACGCCACAGTGCGCGCCATTGCGCGAACGGTAGACTTCTCGTACTTCGCCGCTCTCGACGTTTACGACCTCGATCGTCGAGCCGTCGAACTTCTCACCTGCCGCGTCGGATCGTGTGTCATACACAATCCATCGGCCGTCTGCTGACCACACGTTGATGTTCGTCAATATATGTCCGCACGGGCGATCAGTGATTTGACGCTCGACGTTTGGCGTTGCCTTCGCCGCAGGTTGGTTCGCCCGAGCCTCAATATGCCAATCGTTCATAAAAGGGATTAGGGCGAACACGAACAGCACTTGAATATGCCCGCGAGTTGCCATGGTGAAAGGAATTCGAGACGAGATTTGTGATCAGGTTTACAACAATTTCAATAGCGACGTAAGCTTGCGGATTGCGCATGCGATGGGCGAACCGACATTAGGCCATTAGGACGTGTGCTATTTCATCTGATCGCGGAGCGCACGCTGTAAACCACGGAGCTTGTCGACATCAAGCTGTCCCTTGTAACACCTATTAAGATGTATGTGCGATGAACGGGAACGCACGCGTTCGTTTTAGACATGCTCGATGTTCAATGCAACCGTTTTTGTCAGATTTTATTGTGATATCCGAAAAACAACATTAGAATGAGCGACGACCTCATATCAGATCTCTTCTTATCTCTACGCCACGAATCAAACAGGTGAAAGCGTTATGCCAAACGCGCCATTCGTCGCTTTGGGTCTCGATTTTGGTACGGAGTCGGTCCGGGCGCTCCTTGTTGATGGCATGGGAACAGAACTTAGTTCTGCCGTGGCGCCATACAAGCACGGCCAAATCATTGAGAAACTGCCCACGTCGGGTAGTCGATTGCCGCCACTGTACGCACTGCAAAACCCAAAAGACTGGATGGAGAGTAGCGCCGCCGCTGCGCGCTGCGATTCGGAAGGCAAGGTTAAAAGCGAACGATGTCGTAAGTATTGGCGTCGATTTCACCAGTTGTACGATGTTGCCCACACTCGCAGATGGCACGCCGCTCTGTGCGCTTAAGCCTTACTCCAAGGAACCACTTGCATGGCCAAAGCTGTGGAAGCATCATGGTGCCGGCCGCCAGACCGAACGCATGAATGCCATCGCACACCGGCGTAACGAATCGTTTCTTGAAAACTACGGCGGCACGATCGGGCTTGAGTGGTTCTTTCCGAAAGTCTTAGAAACACTTGAAAATGCACCGCGTGTCTACGCGGCAACAGAGGTGTGGCTGGAAGCTGGTGATTGGTTCGTTTGGCAATTGGTAGGCGGGCCAGCGACGGAGTTGCCGCGCTCGACATGTCAAGCTGGTTACAAAGCCCTTTGGTCGAGCGAGAGTGGTTACCCTTCCAAGGCGTTTTTGAAAGCAGTACATCCGGATCTTGCCAATGTTGTGCGGGAAAAGATGCCCGGTCGGCTGATTAACCCCGGTGAGCCTGCCGGTTGCCTCACGCCGAACCAAGCCAAGCGATTTGGTTTGTCTGCGGGGATACCAGTAAGCGCCGCCGTGATCGATGCACACGCCGGCGTGCCTGGTGCAGGGGCCGCGGATCCAGGAACATTGGTGATGGTTTTGGGTACCAGTAGTTGTCACATGATCAATGCGGCCACGCGGAGATACGTTCCGGGTTTAGCCGGCGTTGTTGATGGCGGAATTCTTCCAAAAATGTTCGGGTACGAAACAGGTCAGGCCGCCGTTGGCGACGCATTCGACTGGGTGCGAAAAATCGTGGGTGCCAAAAACTTTAATGCCCTCGATGTCGAGGCCCGTGAGGTGCGACCTGGTGCGGAGGGAGTGCGATGCCTCGATTGGCTCAATGGTTGCCGCACACCGCTGATGGACGGACATCTTCGCGGCGCTTTTACCGGCCTTACGTTGCAACACCAGCCGGCCCATCTGTACAGAGCACTGCTAGAAGCCTCGGCCTTCGGCTTACGCTGGATTGTCGACTTGTTGCGCGAGCATGGTGTGCCCGTTAAAAAATTTGTGGCTACCGGCGGCCTCCCGCACCACAATCCACTGTTAGTGGAAATCTATGCCGACGTGTTGGGGGAGGCGATCACGGTACACCCCTCGAAGCACGGACCAGCGCTCGGTGCTGCCATTCTTGGCGCTGCTAGCCGCAGGCGGTCGAACGGGTTTTCGGAGTGCATCCGCCGCAGTTCGTGCGATGGCCGCAGCTAAGCCCGGTGTTCCAGGACGTGAGGGACGTGTCGTTCAGCCGAATCGCAGCCACCGCGCTGCGTATGCGGCCGCTTATGGCGAATATCGCGCCTTGGCGGAGACGTTTCAGCGCACAGCAGCAACACAAGTTATTGCATCAAGCTCGGCGAACACGAAGGCTTCTGACGGCTTGAGTGCGACAATTGCTAATAATGGAACGACTGTTGCTCGCAAAATCGCGCGAACACGAGTATAGGAGTCTGCATCCATGGCGAGTTCTCGTCAAATACAGCTTATAGCCAGCGGCGACTCGAGGCTGTCTGCGAATCAAAATTGCTGGGCCGCTCAGCACGATATGGAGCAGCGGCTGTCGGCTGCCGTTGCTGCTGCCGGTTATGAACTCGTGAGGGTGCATCCTTACAAACCGGAGGCAAAACACGGTTTCATTGCTTCTCAGCGCGAAGGGTTAGAAGTCTTCGAGCAAATTGATCCAGAGACGCCGCTCATCGTCGCTGAGGCGGTTTGGCAATACTCGCACCATGTTTTGGCCGGGCTAACGACACACCGCGGGCCGATTCTGACCGTTGCCAATTGGTCCGGCACATGGCCCGGCTTGGTAGGCATGCTTAATCTCAATGGTTCCCTTACCAAGGCCGACATCGCTTATTCGACGCTGTGGAGCGATGACTTCACCGACGAGTATTTCCGCTCGAAATTGCGAGAGTGGCTTACATCTGGTATATGCTCTCACGATATAAGCCACGTCAAGCCATTGTCGCAATCGACGCTCGATCCGGCTGCTGAGGAGCTTGGCCGGCAACTTCCGCGACAGCTTGTTCGCGAAAAAGCGATCATGGGCGTCTTCGACGAGGGCTGTATGGGCATGTTCAACGCTATCGTGCCCGATCACTTACTTAATCGCACCGGTGTGTTCAAAGAGCGGCTGAGTCAATCGGCCCTCTATTATGAAACGATGCAAGTCGGAGACGAAGAGGCCGCAGCCGTCCGGCACTGGATCGAGCAGCGTGGGATGCGTTTTCACATCGGCCCCTCGCACGAAACGGACCTGACGGATCGGCAAATTCTCTTACAGTGCAAAATGTACGTCGCGGCGGCGCGTCTGGCCGATGATTTCGGCTGTAATCTGGTCGGGATTCAATACCAACAAGGCCTTAAGGACCTTTTGCCTGCAAGCGATCTTGTCGAAGGCACGCTCAACAACGCCGACCGCCCTCCTGTGTTTAGCCGCGATGGAAAACACGTGCTGTTTGAAGGCGAGCCCATCGTGCATTTCAATGAAGTCGACGAATGTGCCGGCCTCGACGCACTCCTCACCTACCGTGTGCAACGGGCGACCTCCCAGCCAGTCGAAACAACGCTCCACGATATTCGCTGGGGCGATTTTGACCGATCGGGAACCGTGGACGATTACGTTTGGGTGTTTCTCATCAGTGGGGCTGCTCCGCCAGCACACTTCGTGGGCGGCTGGGCCGGCGCCGAAGGCTTTCGTCAACCGGCAATGTATTTTCCGAGTGGCGGCAGCACGCTCCGCGGTATTTCAAAGCCGGGCCAGATCGTCTGGTCACGAATTTATGTCGAGCGTGACGCGCTCCACATGGATTGTGGTCGAGGCCACGTCGTCGAGCTGCCGCGCGAGGAAACTGAAAGGCGTTGGCAGGCCACCACGCCCCAATGGCCCATCATGAATGCTGTGCTTCACGGTGTGTCGCGTGACGCCTTAATGGCCAAGCACAAGAGCAATCATATCCAAGTCGTTTACAGCGAGGATGCCAAAGCCGCCGACTTCACACTGCAGACCAAAGCTGCCTTCGCCCGCGAACTAGGAATTCAGGTCAATCTTTGCGGATGATGCCGAGCGCCGTCGGCACGTCCTTCATATTCAGACCTTACTTGCTTTCGTCCATCCGTTTCAAGTATTCCAGCGGGGAGTCAGCCATCGTCAAATCGCGGAAATTCTTGACTCGATGAAAGGTCAAGAAATTGGCGTCATGAAATCGATGGGCGCCACCTGATCCGTCGTCATACGCAGTCCGCGAGGCAACGATCAAGTCATCGCCTTCGAATTGCCAGTCGGCATACTGAAAGGCATGCTTGTTCACATCCGGGTGATACAAAACGATGCAGCGTACCGTCCAATTGCGAAGGTCGGGTGAACTGGCGAGCCTAAAGTATTTCGCGTCGATGCCGCCCTCGTATCCCGATGAAACGCCGGCGTATAATTGCTAAGCGTCCAGTATAAATTCGATTTTGGGTCGTGCCGAATCGTGAATTTCGTAGCACCACCGGGGAACTTGATGATGTCGTGTTTCGGATCGAACGTCGCTTGTTGACCATCATCGCTAACGCGGACGATCGCCGCGATACCACCTTCCGGGTTGTAGTCCACACGCAACACGTCAACAACCTTGTCATCAGGTGTAACGACAGCATTGCCTTCTAACCACGCATTGAATTTGCCGTGGAGCCAATCGGGATTGCGCGGAATGTAGTTGCTGAACGTCCAATTCGACGCCTTGAGCAGATCACAGTCCCTGGGTGCGCTGCATCATCATCGCGCGGTAGCGAACTCCCCACTGGACGCCGCCACCGGCGTCTTCGACCGCTCTCCATACGCGGCCATTGTGCACCACAACTGGCACTGGGGCAGTGTGGTTCTCTCCAGCCCGTAACACGCCATGCTCGGTATCGGTCGGTTTGGTCCAGGTTCGACCATTATCGCGAGACCGAAAAATGACGATATTCCCATGGTGTTTGTTTGTACCCAACAGATAGACAGCGTCGTCAAGCGTAAAAATCGAGGCCCAAAACAGACCCTCGAAAGTGTACGTGTGACGCCATGTTTTTCCAAAATCGTCTGACCTGTACAGTTGCGTGATGGCGGAACTATGTTCTGTCGAGCCAGGACCAAATTCGTCGTGTTTGGCCAAGTACACGCCGTTGCCAACGATGGCGATTCCTGGCGAGCCCACATATTTACTGGCGCTCTTCGGGTAGTGCGCAATCACCGTACCGGGAACTTGAGAAGTATCTTGCGCTCGTCCCACGGCAGGTAGAAACAGATCAATCGCGAAGAACAGCGCAAGTGAACAACTGGTGCGCAGCGCTAGCATGAAATCCTCGGCAGGTACGGGACGACACTGATTATTGCGCAAGAACTACGAGCGGTCAAATCTGTTGATACGCCGTCGGGTCTGCTTCGCTAGTTGGCGAGATCAGTTCTGAGCATGTCTCTTTTGATTTCGCACTCACATTCGAATTTGCGTGAAGGAATCACCGCACCGACACTGAAGAGTCATTGTGCGTTGTACGCAATGATCTTGAGCCCTGGGCGGTGTGATGCTCAATACCGTTGACTGCAGAGTGTAGATTATCATCGATAGCGGAAGCCGCGAGGGTTGGCGGCTGGCTTGCTAGTTGCCGAAGCGCCTCCCGAACTCGAATCCGTTGATCCGGTGTGAGGATTAGATACCTGTGCGGTCCGTCACGCTGTGGCTCAAATGATGTGCTACCATCAGGCATTACCTGGACGCGTCCCGGCGGCGACAGGTCGAAATAACCATCGTTCGGGCGGATGGCATAAAGCACACTTGTCAGTCAGTTGCGGAGGAGTTTGGAGGAGTCGTGGTTGGAGTTTCAGGGGGAGGGGGGTGGGGGAGTGAGGCGGATTTACTAACCGTATGAGCAGTGAGCATGCTTCAGCTGCAAGCGACGAGGGTGGTCTGGTCAGGTGGCAAATTACGATTGCGGTTTGCTTAGCTATCAGAGGTCCTCGAATTTTTGGCATCAAAGGCTACGAGGCGTTGGGCCAAACGTTGAGTGAGGTTCGAGACGGACGAACATACGGCATGCGCATCGTCCACGGTCACGGATTCATTGTTGTGACTCCAAATTAGCTAATGTGCAGGGACGTGTGACGTATGTCCTGAAAAGACGATGCTGTTAGCCATTACCGCGTCTGATACAGCGGTAGACCGCGCCACGTTCGTGAGTCGGATTGCGACGATTGGAATTTCGCGCTGTGGCTTATCACAGAGCGTAAACACGTTTTCAAGGGTGCAGCCCGCGGTTTGTATTTTTTCAGACGGCGGTTTGGTAGCACCGCATGGACTTCAATCGTTTTCGCCGGTGCTTCCAGAACTGGTCGAGGCGACTGGTTTCGCTGAGGTGGTCGGCCGCCAGCACGAGGAGGGGCTCGGCACCCTGGTCCCAGAATTTTTCGGTTCCCTTGACGCGACGGTTGATCTGCTTGATCGTCGACTCGATGTGGCTGCTGGTGATCGGCAGCCCCAGCCGTCGGTACTGATGGTACTTCATGCGTGACCGCTGATTCTGAAGATAGCCCCACGTCTTGGCCACGATCGCGGCGGGGGAAGTCTCGTCGCTGTCGGGGGGAGGCCCCAGTTGTTCCGCTCGCACGGCGACCGCTGCGATCACCTTGTCGACCGCACTTTCCCACAGCCACTGCGCCCAACACACGTAGTCGTCCCATGCCGCTGGGCCGCTTCGCCCGGCCATTGCCGCGGCGTACACGTAGCAGATCGCGTGCGTAAAATCGACGATCGGGGTGTAGTGCGAGAAGTATTTTCGATGCACCGTCCAGTTGCTGGCCGATCCATCGGCCACGAACGCCTTTCGCCGCGCCGCGTGAAAGCCGCGGCTGTGCGCTTCGGCGACCAACCGCTTGCCAAACACTTCTTGTCCGCCGCGGGTAGCGACCACGCTTCGCACCAGCACTTCGGGGCGGCCGTGGCGATCGTCGGGAAACTCCGCCGAAGGCGCCGCGGCGCCTTCCGTGGAAGCGGAAGATCCCTTGATTTCCCGGCTCAAATCGTGCATCCGCTGGGGATCGACAAACGTCTTGGGAATGGTCGGACAAGGGTCCCGCAGCTGTTCTTCACTCACCATGCTCAGGCAGCAGCCCACCAGCGATTCTTTCCAATAGCCTTGGGTGTTAGGCTCGTTTTCGTGGCGATCGCGGACTTGAATTCGCCCGCCGTCCATCATCACGCACACCACTTGCGGAAGCTGGTCGGTGGGGCTCTTTTGTTGTTCGGGAAGCGGCAGCGCTTGATACGCTTCGGCTTGTCGTTCTGCTTCCGCCACGCGCTCTTCTCCGACCCGCTTGGTCCATCGCTGCACGCGCTCTGCGCGAGACCTTGGTTTCGGCCAGCGCGATCAGATCCTTCGTTGCCTGGACGAACGATGCGGACTGCGAGCCGGCGTACGCCACCTTCCGCAGCATGGCCGGCGTGAAGGGGCAATCGACCTCAACTCCAATCGCCCTGGTCAGCGGGAAAAAAAGCCCGCCGGCAGGCGGGGCAGAAATACTCCGGCTCGGTGATCGTCACCGGACCTCGCCGGCCAATCAATACCCGCTCGCGCTGGCCCTGGTATCGGCCCGGCTCGCCGCATGTGGGGCAGGTCGACTCGTCATCGGTGGAACGGTCGGCCGAGGTCTGCTTCACGAGTTCCGCATACATCGCGTCGCCGATCTCGACCGCGCGCGTCTCGATGGCGTCAGCCAACTGAGCGCATCGCTATCATCGACATCGCCCAAATCAACGGCTAATTCACGTGCGAAGGCCGCAATCCGCTCCTTGATCTCCTGGGTAGTTGCCATCCGTGGCTCCCTCGTTTCTCCAGCTTTTCGCCGGTACGCCCACCTGCCGTCAATTCCTGCCATCACTTCTACACGATCGACCCAGCCAGTGCAAAGTGCAGGCTGCACCCCGTTTTCAACCCGCCGCCCAACATCCCTTGTGCTGATCCATCCATCCTGCGAGTGGACACAGTGGTAAGGTGCCGACTGTTGTGTGGTTAGGTCTGTACTTTTCACGTGTCGAGCAACTCTTAAGTGGCTGCAACTTTCTGCGAGTTGCAAAACCGATGCTAGCAATTGGGTTGTCAGCAATTTGAAGAAAGCTAGCAAGGCACTATGGTTAGTGGCTTCGGCCGGCGATATATTACTATTTCTCGTGATCGGTATGTGCAGACAAAGGCACCGGAGAGATCGCGAGGTCCTCTGTGCACATCGGGACAAAGTCGGCGGCAGCATAGGAAACAACGCCCGAATGCGTTGTTGGATAGCGGCTCATCCGCCACGGCTCTCTGCGACGGATGGCCCGAACAGGAGGTTGATAGCATGTTGGTTCTTTCTTCGTCGTGCCCAACAACAGATTGTTTTTCCCCAGCTTGGCATTCGAATTAGCGTTTGTGAGGTGAAAGGGCGATTGGTCAAAATTGGCATCGACGCCCCGGATTCCGTGAAAGTTCTCCGCGGCGAGCTGACTCTTGGCCAAGAATGGGATTCTCGATCCGGGGCCGCACGTCACCGCTACCCAACGGCTGGATCACCAGCAGCGAAATGAGCTTAACCTCCTGCATCTCCGCATGGAGGCCATCCAGAGAAAAATCGACCGCGGTGAGCTGGTTAATGCGCAGGCCGCGCTCGCAACTTTGCTCGATAAATTCTCGTCGATCGATTACGAATTGGTCGAC
>CAWIXI010000012.1:0-283390 GCA_963840025.1 uncultured Planctomycetota bacterium
CAAAGGCAAAGCGCATCAGCGCTACGAGTTCGGCTGCAAGGCGAGTGTGGCGGCCACGAGCAAAAATAATTGGATCGTCGGCACACACGCGCTGCACGGCAACCCTTACGACGGGCACACGCTCAGCGGCGCGATCCAGCAGGTTGAACGATTAACCGGCCACACACCTGGCGACGTGATGGTGGACCAAGGTTATCGCGGACACGGTTACGAAGGCTTGGCCAGCGTACATGTGGTCCGCTCAATTCCCAAGCGAGCTACGCGGGCACTGCGCCGGATGCTCAAACGCCGAGCGGCGATCGAGCCCACGATCGGTCACCTGAAAAGCGACAACCGCCTGGACCGCAACTATCTGACCGGCCGAGAAGGCGATCGAATCAACGCCCTGCTGAGTGCGGCCGGGTACAACCTCCGCAAACTGTTGCGATGGATTGTTTTTGCGCCAATTTTCTGGCTCTGGCAGCGGCTCGCGGCCAAGTTGGCCGCCATCGTCGCTCCCCGCCGAGCATCGCACCTGCCGATGCCCGCTTGCTTCGCCCCAGCTCGCACCTGAAAATCAAGCCGACTCAGCCAGCTGACCGTTTTTCAGGGACGACTATATAAGGTGTTGTTGCCCAACGGCTCTCCACCTTTTCGCCGCCTTGCCCTCCCGTCAACTCCCTTCATTCCCATCCAACAACCACTTTTGAAATGTTCTTCCCTTCAGACGCCGTCTATGCTGGTTGGGCAAAAGTTGCGGCGGAATTCTCAGCTGGATTGGAGAAGCGAGAGTCGTTTCCAAGTCCTATCGTTTCAGGTGATTTATGTTCGGCTGAGTTTGTTCACCTTTCGGCATACAGCGCTCAAGCGAATCTCATTTTTGACCTCAAAGACGCCGAACCTCAGACCGATTCGGCCAAACTTCGATAGCTTGGAAGTCGCTTGCGTCCCACTATTCTAGGTGTTACGTGTGCAACTCAGTTTATTGACCACACGCGTTGGTGGAACGGATACATCTTTGTTGTAATCGCGAGGAGTTTACCCTCTGTCACATGCTGCGCGGCGAAACCGTCTCGGAACGGCGAGCACGGCAAGCAACAAAAGCGCTATGGCGGCGGGCTCGGGCACAGTCGAGAGGTCTGCGAGCGAAATCGATCCTATGCCAGAGCCGGCGAGTGCCTGCTGCATGAGAAGCAGATCCTGAATGTTGGTAATACCGTCTAGGTTCAGATCACCTTGGGCGTGAGACGTCATGTCGCCAATTTGGTAACCGTTGACAAGTCTCTTGTGTAGCCAACCGGCAATAAACGCATCCTTATCCGCTTGCGTGAGAGTGCCGTCATTATTTACATCCCCTGCGATGCCCTTGAGGCCGGTAACCGGTGAGGCAACGTACGCATCATCCGTCAGCAAGTTGAACGTACCGTAATTCACGGTCGTGCCGCCGGTAGTGGTTCCCATCACAAACTCGCGCAAGTCATCGACGACGCCACTGAAGAACTCGCCATCAGATGTGGTATTCGAGCCCACCGTAAAAGCTGTGTCGGTATCGGATGCGTAGTCAATACCTAGTCCAGCCACCACGGCTGCGTTGCCGTTGATGAACATTCGCGCGCCGTTTGCAATGCCCTCAGGCCGTACAACCTCAACGTGATACCAAGTATTTAGCGTAACAGTTATATTCGACTCGTAGTCGACATTTGCGTAGCGCATCGAGAATTTGCCATTCGAATCGATCCGCAGGCCATGCTGGTTGGTGTCCATGACAATCGACTGCGCGGCAGTCGACGTGGGTTTGACCCATAGCTGAAAGCCGCGATCATCGATACCGGTCAAATTATATTGACCTCCGGAATTCTCATCCAAAGGCGATTCTTGCGGCCAGTTGAGCGCGTAGCCAGACAAAGATTGGCTGGATGCGGCGTTGAATTCGATGCCCACGCCGGTTCCGCCATCCGGCCGCCCGGTGATCGTGCGATAGGTGGGAGAATTCGATGCCGATAGATCAAGGGCCACGAAGTCGCTTCCGTCTGTTGGTGAATCCAAAGTGATAAAGACCGTGGAATTGTTCGTGCCGCCTTCTTCCTCGCCCATTTTGTGCCAGCGGACAAGCGTGCCGCCGGCCCGTGCGCTATCGGCATAGCATGCAACCGCTACGACAGCGATCAAAGTAGCAACCGTGCGTCGGCGAGCATTCATGGTGTTCGTCCTCTCAAGTCGAATATGTAAGCGTCGATCTTTGGTCGCGCATCCAAAAGCGATTTTGGATGTGCGATTAACGCGAACTGTTTCTGTTCCTGCCCCCAGCCAATGCGGCAGCCAATCCGATACCCACAAGGAGCACACCCGATGGCTCAGGTACTGAGGCTCCGCTACCGAGGGCGGAAGCTGAAAACGAGGTGACATAATGCACGAGCCCTCGCAGGAGAGTGCTCGGCGGAGCGGCGCTGGTTTCACCGAAATGAGAACGCCACACGTCGTAATCGGCTTGCATTACCGTTCCTGATGTGGAGTCATTCGGAAGCACTACACTTTGCCCGAGCTTATCGCGCCAGATGACGTAATCGGCGGCGTCCACTACGCCGTTGTCGTTGTAGTCGCCCGTTGGGTGCGTGCCGGCGGATAGAATCGCTCCGTATTCAAATAGGAGGTCGTGCGCGCTTTCCTACATCGAAAGCAGCGCCGAGACCCACGTTTACACCACTGCCGACCGCGCTGTTTCCAGTGAGGTATGACTCGCCAATAGCGGTCGAACTGCTGCCGCCGGCTTGTTCCCAACCGTTGCCCGAACCGTTGCCGGCCGGAAAGCCGGCTAGGTTTTGTTCCTGCAAACTATTCCAGGCGTCCGCATTAAGCGCACCGCTGGCGCTCTTGATATCGTAATAGTCAATGTTGATAGCCGCCCCGGTTTGATCGCGAACACGCACCTGACCATTCGTGGTGTTCACTTCCAGAATCATCAAATGATTGGCGGCATCGTCAACATCCAATGTGGCATCGTCAATCGCAGCGTCGCGTCGCGCATAGAAACCGACGCCGACGGGTTGGCCGATTGCGGGATCTCCTGGATAGACAGTGTGGGTGAGCGTAATCATTGTCCAGTTGGCTTTACTTTGGATCGCCGTCATTGAGGGCCCCCGGTTCGCAAAGTCGCCGCCTGGACCGCCCTGGAACATTTTGAACGTCAGCGAATTGGCTTCGCTAAAGGGTACGCTGCCATTAAAGAGGTACAGCCACACTTGGTCGTCAGCGGCGCTTGCGTCTGCGTCGCCTTGCGCCACACGGAAAACGTGTAAACCTTCTCCGCGGCGAAGAGCGATGTTGTTTCCTGGGCATTGTAATTATGCAAGCCATGCATGGCTTGATTGCCAGTGCGCAGCGCGCCCGAAAGTGTCCCGAGTCGCCCCCGAATTCGGCATACGTTGAGTTATATATCCAGTTACTATCGCCGGAGTCTTGGACGTACGAATCGGAGCCAGGCAAGCTTGGGCTGTCCAAGTCGTCTACCCAGGGGCTAGTGGGCCGATACGATCCGTAGGCCCCTGTGGCATAAGCGTAATTCCAGGAGGGCACCGTGTAGACATCAAAGCTTGGGTCGCCCAAGGGAATGCTAACGGCGTGGCACAAAGCTGGGGATAATACTCCCCCCGCCACGATCGTTGCCATCAGCTTCTTGCACCAGTTCGTAACTTTCATCGGAGTACTCCGCGGAGTCGTGCTTGCTTCTTAGTTGGTAATTCGTCGTGTGTGATCGATTCGGAGGCGTGATTATCGAGGTGCGCGTCGCCGCAGGTTTGGCAGGATGAAAACGCCGGCAGCTAATATCAATAGTGCGTTACACGGCTCCGGTACATTGTTGGCGGCGAGCATAGCGACGAACGCGCCAGCGCCGTTAGCGGCGTCGTACAGCGACTTAAACTCGATAAAATCAGCATGGTCATTGACCTTATCGCCGTTCAAATCGCCGAGGCGATAGGCTTCGGCCAGCGACTTCGTGCTGAGGTTCGACAATTGATTCGTCCGTAAAATCGCCCAGTCGGTTGAGTTGACGGCGCCATCCAGGTTAAAATCGCCGTCTGCAAACGGCAGATTGTTGTTGCCGATATAGCCCACGACGCCATTTACAACTTGGCCGTTGGAGATGTATTGGAAGACGAGATCCTCATGCGGCGTTTGCAGCCAGGTGGCGTTGCCAAGGTTCACCGACGCACCCATCGGCAACGAAGCACCGACGCCGGATTGCAGGTCAGCCTCGCTCAAATCGGTGTGTGTGCCGGCCCCCGTTAACTTGCTCCAGGCGTGCGACGCATCGACTTGGTTGGGGCCCGGATTTCCGGAATCGTAGTTGTCGGTAATCGAGAGCCAGTTGGTCGGCATCATCCCTTCGAAGTCCGACGTAATGGAATAACCTGAGATCGGAACGCTGCCAGCTGTGAGGTTTTTGAGCGTGATGTTACCCGTCGCGCGATTGACGAGGATGGCCAGTGTGGGTACTTGAGCGACACGAAAGTCAACGTTGTCAATATAACCATCCGGGCCCGGCCCGCCCGAAGTGCGCGTGCCAAACAGAGAGACGCGAACGGTTGCAGTGCCGGCGGGAATGCCGCCGGTGGCCGTGTTCAAATTCCAAACGTTCCCCGCACCGGGATCGCTGTCGTTCAGCACCGCCGTGCCGAGAGTAGTTCCGCCGCTATTGCGAAAGTCGAGCTGCACATGGCCCACGTCCGTGTCGTCGAGATAGCTGCTCATGTAGGCCGACAAGCTGAACGCACCGACGCCCGTGGCAATGACGGAAGCCGAGTCGCCGGTGGAGACATCGATGTCTTGGTAAAACTTGCCGGCAGCATCGATGTAGGGGCCGCCGGGCTTGTTCGACGTGAAATACCAATGATTGGTAACTGCCGGCGCTACGGGCGGCGGCGGCGTGCCATCGGCGTAGTTCGGAACGATTCCGAAATTACTGCTGCTCCCGTCGTGAGAATAGGCATAGCCGCTGCTCGTACCCGCCCAATTCAGAATCTTCGGTGAGCCGTACGTTGCTTCGTACGTAGCCAGATCGACCGTTTCAAAATCACCGTTGACGAGGAGGTTCTGATTGAGATTGGCCGCATAGGCGGCAGCCGGTCCCAGCATGCCTGCAGCCGCTAAAGCAGCCCAGAGCTTTCTCCGGAGGTCAGTTACCTTCATCGGTCATTCTCCAAATCGGTGTCTTCAATTGAGTGCGGATGACCAGTTGGCGTCAGGCGCCATTGCCGGGCTTCAACTCGAACGGGGGAAGATTGTTTTCGCCATCTTGAATCGTGACTTCAATGCCCGCCGTTTCGACGTTTCCATATTTCTGGATTATATCAGGCGGAATGCTGACAACTGGACCGGACGGATTCTCTTCTTCGCCTGCAGGTTTATCTTTCCTACTGTTACGTCCTTGCGCACTTGCGATTAGGATGCTGACTCGATATCTTCCCGGCGGCGCTCCATCACCATCTCTATACGTCTTGAGTTCATAATTTCCCTGGCCATCGACGTAGGCGAACGGACGCATCTTTTTTGCCTTCTCGCTTGCGTCGTCAGAAGGAAAAAAAATCACGGTCGCATTCGGAACACCTTGCCCGTGGTACACGACCTGTCCACGTACAGGCGAAACGGCAAGCCGCGAATTTCGGTTGCAACCGCTGATGAGCGCAACGAACTCCAACAAAACAAGGAGCAGCACGACACTGGGAATCCTTCGTCGGCAAGTGTAACAAGGCTGAGCACGGCACAAAATCGCGCAATGGAACGAGTATTGGAGCGCAAGCCTGTTGGTTCGATTGTAAATGAGGCAAAGGTACAAACATCTAATCTTTTGAACTACTCAATGCCGACTGTAGTTTCTTCACCGGCCCGCGTATTGAGCGAAATCTGCACTTCGATGTCGAGCGTGTCAGCGAGAAAATGGACAGACCCGTCGACAAAGGAGAACATGCCGCCTCCCACATGAAATGAATAAACTTCATTGTCGTTATTGCAATTAATCATGGAGTTGCCGCCAGCGCAAATGTTGTGCGTCCAGAATTCCGTGTCCGGACTCGCCCACCGAGAACCTGTAACATTGGTGACCGATGGAATTGGCCGACCGTCTTCGTATTTGTCTGGACGTCCCGCATCGGGTGACCACATAATCGTGTGCGACAGACCATCCGTCGTGTATTTGAGTTTCGTTATGCCAGTTTGTTTCTTAAGTGGACCGGCCGGGCATCCGGGCGTACATCCCCCCGTATCAAAGTCAGAATACTCTGGATCACCGGTGACGAGGTTCGACCAATCGGGACGATCCTTGACAAGTCCAGCTTTATAAAAATAACAGACCGTCGATGGCGCGACGCGGCCGTTTATGGCGTAGTCGGTAAAGCCACCTTGCGTATCTCGGAATTTGTTTTCGATGCTTCGTTCACCAATCGCCGGAGCGGATGGGCAAATAAATTCTGGAATATCGGTAGCGGCAGCTTGCTTCGCGTTTTTTGCATTGCTCCAGCGAACTGTGAAGTCATAGGCATCATAAACACCCTGATATTCCATGTATGGCAAAATATAAACGTGAATTCCATGATCAGGGTAATCCGGATCGTCGTTGGGAGGAATCCATGTGTGCAACTTCGGCAACACCTTTTTGGCCTCTTCGTAATTCAGCATGGCCAACGTTATCTGCTTGAGATTATTCGTGCATTGCGAGCGGCGAGCGGCTTCGCGGGCTGATTGGATGGCGGGCAGTAATAGCGCCACGAGGATGCCGATAATGGCTATCACGACCAACAACTCGACCAAAGTAAAACCATGTAAACACGTGGTCGCGCTAGTCCGAGACGCGATTGCGAGTTTTCGCCACGGCAAATCTTTGATCGGAGACACTCGCCGACGTACCCCGACATAGCTAAAGCCGCGATGACGCACCTTGCGATTTACCACGGCTTGCCTCCATCTGTTCAACTAGTTGACTAACTGTGTGGAGTGGCTCAACCCGCACTTTGGTTAGAAAGGTATCGCAATACCAACGGAAAACTTAGCCACCGTCGATGAAGATAAGGTGAAACCGAACCCGCCACACCAACCGCGGCTAATGCTTGATTTTACATGAGTTTTGCAGCGATGTGGTCGATCGGTCGCCCCAATTCTCGCGCATTTATTTTGGCAATTTATGCGCGCTTCAAGCGTGCTGGTTCCGTTGGCGAAATTGGCTGGGTGTGAGGCCAACGCTGCGGCGAAAGACGCGCGAGAAAAGATCCTGGTGTCCGAACCCAGTCGCACGGCTGATGTGAGCGATGGAGCGATCGGATTCTACGAGTAACTGCTTGGCCGCTTCGATGCGGACGCGGCGAATCTCAGCCGCCGGCGTGCGGCCGACGAATCGCACGAATCGCTGTTCTAAGGCTCGTCGCGCCACGGCCAATTCACGAACTACGTCGGAAACATGAATGCCCTCGTGCGCTCGAACTCGTATCAGTTGCAGCGCCTCACGGACGACTTCATCATCGATCGCGAGGGTGTCTGTAGAATGCCGCACGATGATCCGCGTGGGCGGAAAGAGCAAAGGTTTTTGTCGTGGTTTTTTGCCGCGCATCATTCCCTCGAGCAGGCGGGCCGCCTCGTACCCAATTTGTTCGGCTGGTTGATCGATGGTGGAGAGCGGTGGGCTTGAAATGTGGGACATCAGATCGTCGTGATCGCCCCCTAACACCGAGACCTCATCCGGCACGCGAATGCCCGCATAGTGACAGGCTTCTGTAACTTGCCGACCACGGGCGGCACTCCAACACAACATGGCGACAGGTCGCGGGAGCTGTTTCAACCAATCGACTAAGCTCGCCAAATGTATGTTCCAAGGGATCGAACGCTGGTCGCCGCCGGGGGTTTGATAGACATTGCAGCCAAATCCCTTTTTTTTCAACGCCTCGCAATATGATGCAACAAACTCATCGCCAGTGCCAAACGGACTCAGCGGTCCGCAAAAGGCGAATTGTTTGTAACCGGCAGACATGAAATATTCAGCAGCCATCTGGCCACTGGTCACTGGATCGATCGTGCACCGTGCGATCCGTTCTCCGCAGAACGGGTGCCAAGAAAGATTGATCGCTGGCAGCCCAATGGCTTGGATATCGTTAGCGAGCGCTTCGTGATTGATACGGGCAATGATCCCATGCCCCTCCCAACCCTGTGGTACACGGAAACGCTCATAGCGGCCCCATGGCTCGACGTGAATTAACCAGTCACCGGCTTCTTGCGCGTGGTGACTGACCCCCTTGATGAGGCGCGATCCCCAAGAGGTCGAAGTATCAATCAACAAGCAAACGCGACGGCTTTGGATCATGCGCGACAGGCTCTCACAAGCCGGAACATGAAATCACAATTGTTTGCCGGAAGCACTCGACGGCACCGAGCGCTCGCGGCCGAACAGCGGCGGGGCGCTGGCGACATTGGAAATAGCAAGTGGTTCCGCGAAAATCGGCTTGCGCGAGGTACAATTCAAGTATCATAATTGAATCCACCGACGGCGAATAGAAACTCGTTAGCGATGCCATATTTCCCAGTGTCTGGATCCCCGCTTGTAGGTTGAGCCGGGGCAGATCGGTGCCACAGCGCCTCGCCAAACGAGACAATCTGCGACCGTTCGTAACGTACTTTGTTGGTACGCCGTCACCTGGAAAAAACAAAAAAACTGCGCGAAAAATCATTGCGGCTGTTTTTTCCGCCATTACATTAAAAAGTGCGGGAGAGACTCTACATTCTTCGGTCAATCAGCGCGGAGAGATGCCTAATGAAGGTTACAAAATGGTGGAAGAAACTCTCGGTGGCCATCGCGGCCGCCGGCATCTGGGTGCCCAGTGCGGCGCTTGCCGTCAATATTCCCCTCGGTGATCCGAGTTTTGAAGCGTACACGGTTCCGGCAGCGGACGGGTTTGCATACGCAGTCGCTGGGAGCTATTCGGGCGCCTATCGCCCTACTAGTCCCTGGGTTGATGATTTGGATAGCCCTCTTTCTGCATCCAATGTGCAATACGTTGAAGACGACGCTGAAAGTAATTGGATCTACAACTCTGCGTATTCAGACTTTGCCGGCAGCACAGGGCATTATCGCGGTGCCCCGCGCACCGGAGATCAGGCGATGCATGGTCTGGGAAATTACAGCGCCCAAAAGCTGACCGACACTTTTCAAGCGGGAAACACCTACACATTCTCGGTCTGGGCACAGGGTGACGCCGACGCGTCGAGTAGTGACGACCAAATCTATTTATATATCTTTGATGGAACGATCCCGTTTAATGAAACTAGTCCTGGCACGTTGAGCGTCCAAGGTTTTCAAGGAGGCCCGGGCGGCACGGACTTTAACATCCGTGCGGGTGCGAATCATGCCGCGAGTATCGCCAATTGGACCCAAATCAGCATTAGCCATTTTGTGGCATCCGGGGCACCGGAAATTGGCCATCCAATCGGTGTCGCTTTCTACGCGTATCGAGACGCGGCGGTCGACGATGCCTCACTCACTGCGGTGCCCGAGCCGGCAACTGTATTACTTGTTAGTATGAGTGGGTTGTCGTTCCTTGCCTTTCGGAGACGGCGCTCCTAACACGTCGTTTAAACTGTAACATAACTTGTCTAAAGTGGCCGGCTGAACATGATTAGCCGGCCGCTTTTTTGCGCAGTGGCGCCTCATCGATCAATGTGCTAACGCGCGGTCGCAGTCCTTGCAGTGCAATTACGGTCATTGTACTAGCGAACTACAATAAAGTTTGGTCGCCTTACAAAACTATCCAGATTCTACGACGCCAGGCCACATGGCCCGTAAACCCAATAAAAAGCCATCGCGGCGCAAGCCGCCGACTATTAACCAACGTCTGCGGGCCGAGGCCAAACGGTCACGTGTTGGCGCCGATCTGCGCTCAAGCAGTCCATCGCGGCACAAGCCGGACGTCCGCATCGAAAAAGCGCAAGCACTATGGCGACAATTCCGCTACGACGAGGCGATTTGGTATTACGAACGGGCACTCGCTCGCGATCCACAAAATCCCATTCTGCTGGTCGATGTGGCCCGTGCGTATGCGCTCCGCTATCGTTTTGAAGATGCTGAAAAACTAATCGATCTGGCCAACAAGCTATTTCCCAACGATGCTCAGCTGCAGCAACTGCTGGGGGAATCATATACACAGATTCAGCAGTTCGATCGAGCGATCACCTGTTACCGTCGTTCTCTGGAGTTGGGGCCGGAGTCGTCCAAGCGGCCGCAAATCCTACTAGAACTCGCCAAAATGTACGAGCGGCTGCACGATCTGGCCACTGCCCGGCAAAGTGCAGAGGAATCGCTTGCTTTGGAACCCGGATTGCCTGCGGCACGCTACGTGTTAGCTACTATTGAGCGTCGTACTGGCAATACCGACGGCGCGGCGAAGCATTGGCATGAGCTAATTGACGAGGGGAAAACCCCGCGGCCTATCGTGGCCGATTCGTGGTATCAGTTGGCGGCTCTGCACGATAAGGCAGGCCGTTTCGATGAAGCGTTTAGCGCATTGGAGCGAGCTAAGAAGATCCTCAGCGGCGTTGCAGCACCCTACTTAGACGAGGCGTGGATGATCGCCCGGTCGTCGGGCAAAGCGATTGCGGCTTTGACCCGAGAGCATTGTGATCGCTGGACCGTCGATGGCAGTGCACTAGCCGCCTTGGAGGACGGCTTGGCGTTACTGACTAGCCATCCGCGCAGCGGCACCACACTACTGGAGCAAGTGCTCGACAGCCATCCTGGCGCAATCAGCGCCGACGAACGGCAAATCATGGCGGAAATGGTGTATTCTCCCATGGGCCAGAAAGCGTCCCCGCGTGATCCAGTGATCGAAGTGCTGGACCGGATGCCGCTCGAAGACTTGAATAAAACCCGGCGAGTGTATTGGAGTTGTATGGAAGGCGCACTCCGCCAGCCCATCAATGGCCGACTTTTGATCGACAAAAACCCAGAATTGACGATGCTGCTGCCACTCGTTGCCCGTGTGTTCCCTGAGATGAAGGTGTTATTCGCCCTCCGCGATCCGAGGGATGTAGTCATTAGTTGCTTCACACAACAGTTGCCGTTAAATCCCGTCAGTGTCTATTACCTTACCCTTGAAAGCGCCGCACGGAAGTACGCCAAAACGATGCAAGCCTGGTTGAAACTGCGCGACATTATTCGCAATCCATGGATTGAGATTCGATATGAGGATATGGTCGCCGACTTAGAGGCTCAGGCCCGGAGTGTGCTCGAGTTTTTGGGGTTGCCGTGGGACGATTGCGTGTTGGAATATCACCGGCGGGCGCAACAGAAGCACGTTCACTCTCCTACGTACGAGGCAGTCACAAAACCCGTCTATTCGAGCTCGGTGGGCAGATGGCGGAATTACGAAAAGCAGCTTGAACCATACCAGGAAATTCTGTGGCCGTATGTGGAAGCGTTTGGCTATGCGTGAAAACAGTCGCCGAAGCCAAAGAACAGCAATTCTGATCTGCGCTTTCATAATCGCCATGATCATTCCGGCAGCCGAGGTACATGCTATCGATACACTTAAAGTAATGACGTACAACATCCTGCTCGGCGGGGCCACGTATGGGCCCCTCTACCGTACGGTCGGCGTCATTCAAGCAGCTCAGGCCGATGTCATTGGAATTCAGGAGGTTGGCGGCAGCGCGCAGGCGATCGCGAATGCGCTTGGATTCTATTACCACGCATTTAACACGGATGTCGCAATCGTCAGCCGGTATCCAATCACGCAGGTTTCCAATGGCGGCGTTCGCTTGCACCTTTCGGCGACGCAGGACGCATTCGTGTTCAACGTGCATCTTGCTGCGTTCCCTTATCAGCCATATGACATTCGTGATGGGCTAATTACGACCGAAGCACAGGCGATTTCTCAGGCCCAAGCGACTCGCGGCGCCCAAGTTACATCGTTGCTCAATAACATGGCGCCCGCTCAGGCAACCGGTATTCCGATTTTTTTGACGGGTGACTTCAACGAGCCATCGCACCTGGATTGGACACAGCAGGCTGCCAATGCGGGCCTGCACTTCGGCAAGAAGCTCGATTGGCCGGCGTCGCAGGCCGTCGCCAACGCGGGATTAACAGATTCCTTTCGCCAACTGCGGCCGGATGAGATCAACGATCGCGGCAATACGTGGACGCCTGGTTCACCAGCGCCGAACGTTGCAGCGAATGAGGTATTCGATCGCATCGACTTCGTATATTACGAGGGAACGAATGTGATGCCGCTCAATGCGTCAATACTCGGATACGATGCGAGCGATTCCGATACCGACATCGGTATTCAGCCGTATCCGTCGGACCACCGATCGGTGGTCGTGCAATTCCAAGTGCCCGCTTGTACGATGTTCGGCGATTTGAACGACAATTGCAGTTTGGGAGCCGACGATTGGAGCTTATTTCGTGCCGGACAGCTTGCCAACTTAACCGGCCTCACGCACGCGCAGGCATATGCGGTGGGCGATTTGAACGGCGATTTCCGCAATGATCACGCCGATTTCATACTGTTCAAAGAGGCGTACGACGCTGCAAATGGAACGGGTGCATTCGCCGCGATGGTCGGTGCTGTACCAGAACCATCAGGTCAGACATTGACTATGCTAATGATTACGGTGTGGCTGTTTTCAGTCCGGTATCGTGGTCGCAGTTACTTGACGCCCCCAAGCGCCTCTCGAGCTTTTCAATAAGCTCAGGTACAATTCGATAAACATCTCCGACAAGGCCCAAATCAGCGAATTCAAAGATTGGCGCTTCAGGATCGCTGTTAATGGCGACAATCGTCCTTGAATTTTTGATGCCAGCTACGTGTTGCACAGCGCCCGAGATCCCCAGCGCAATGTACAAGTCGGGGGCAATGATTTTACCGGTTTGGCCGATCTTCTGTTCGATAGGAGCGATACCTGCATCAACTAGTGCCCGCGTGCTGCCAACTGCACCGCCAAGGACGTCTGCTAAACGGCCGGCGATCGCCTCAAAGTCCTCGCTGCTTTGAATGGCTCTTCCACCGGCGACGACGACTCGTGCCTCGGTCACGTCCGGTCGATTGCTCGATTTGGATTTGAGCCCGGCAAACTGGCACCGAGATGTTAGCGCCGCTGGATCGACTTCGATCCACTTGATGAGATGGTTTGCGGGTTGAAGCCGAGCAGCAGGTGTGAACGCTGAGCTACGCACGGTGACGAATTGGGGAGTTCCAACCAACCGGATAGTTGCAACGACTGCACCTGCGAATTGAGGGCTGTCGAACTGAACATGGCCGTTCGAGAACTCGTATCCGATGACGTCGCTGGCCATAGCTCCATTCGAGACCGCGCACGCTCGCGGTAAGATGTCTTTTGAAAACGTCGAGGCAGCTGCAGCTACCATGTCGATTCGCGAACCTTGTACGACTGCCGCAATCGCACGGGCCCACGGCTCTGCAAGCGGCCGTGCTAGAAGCGGTGATTGCACGGCAAACACGGGAGCTAAGCGGGCTGCGTCGGCTGCCACGTTTTCAATTCGATCGCCGAGGACCAACCAGGCGACTTCCCCACCAGCAGCGTCGGCTAGCTGTTTGGCGAACGTGAAACACGACAAGCTTACGGCGCAGAGCGCCTTGTCATCATGCTCTGCGACAATCAACACTTTCATAGTTTTATCGCGGGACGCGAGTTTTGGTCTCGATTATGCAACCGAATGCCGGTTCTGGAGAGCCCTTCCATCAATTCGTCGACGGTACTAACCCGTTCGCCGCGGCCGCGTGCCACGGTTGAGCGATAACGAACGATGACAGCGCGAGGTTCAATAGCGACGCCGAGTTGCTCACATGTGAGATTTTCCAAAGGTGTGCGGCGCGCCTTCATGATGCCAGTTAGAGAAGCATAACGCGGCTCATTTAATCGTAAGTCAGCGGTTACAACAGCTGGTAAAGGGAGAACAACTGTTTCGATACCATAATCCGTTTCGCGTTCAACGCTGATCTCAGTTCCATTGATTGCCAAGCGCGAAGCAAACGTCGCCTGTGGCCAGTCTAAGAGCGCTGCTAGGAGCTGTCCTGTTTGATTGGCGTCATCATCCACCGCCTGCTTGCCCATTATCACGAGTTGTGGCTGTTCCCGTTCAATAACGGCTTTTAGTAAATATGCTACATTCCAAGAATCGAGCATTTGATGACATTGCACATGAATTGCCCGCGCTGCTCCCATGGCAAGTGCTGTCCGAAGCTGCTGCTCGTATGCTTCAGATCCAATACCAACGGCAACAACCTCGACTGCGTTACTTTGTTGTTCGCTGATGCGCAGGGCTTCTTCCAGAGCAATCGCATCAAACGGATTGATGATGAACGGAACGTCATGGAGGTTTACATGACCGCCATCATCGCTGGCCACGATTTTCTGGTCGGTGTCGGGAACGCGCTTCGTGGGAACGAGGATCTTCATCGTAACGGTTGCGCGTCAACCATCGGAGCCGATCGTTCGAGCTTGCTGTAGTAAGCACCAGCCATTGCGACGCATCGGGCCTCGATGTCTTCTCGCAGAGTAAAGCCAGGCACATCGAAATATCGGTCAGCCTCAATAGAGGACGCATCGTACGAACTATGGTCGTCTATAATCAATTGTGACATGATCAGGCCGATTACGGGGCTCTGCACAATGCCATGACCAGAAAAGCCAGAACAGTGGTACAAACCTTCCACATCCGGCATCTTCCCGCAAAACGGACGCGCGTCGGGCGTAAACGTCATAATGCCAGTAGTAATCGTCATTGGCGTCCGCTCGTTGATCCAGGGGAAGCGATGGTGCGCCGCTTCGATGAGCTGCGCCACGTGGATTGAATCGCGAGCCGCTTTCATTCGCGACATGTCGAAATCAACAGACAGTGTTCGCATGTCGTACAAATCCGGTTCCGGATCGTAGATCCCTACGATCAATCCACCACTTTCTGGCCGCGAGTAAATTCGCAGCTCGCGGTCTCGTACCGCCGGGCTGACCAGATCTATCGGCTGACTTGAGTCGGGGCGGGTCGTTAAGTAATAGTGACCAATTGCGGCGGTAGGCAGCACGGTTTTAGCGAACTCGGCATTGAGGTATGACCAGGGACCGCCTGCATTAACAATCACCGGTGCAAAAAAATCGCCCGCTGTCGTCCGCACGCCTCGTACGCGGCTCGATTCCAGCAGAATGCCTGTTACAGGCGTATTCATTTCATAGCGAACACCGCGTTGCCTTCCAACTTTGAGAAAGGCACCAGCCAATTCGGCCGGTTGCAAGTGCCCGTCGGTAGGGCAGTAGCAGGCGTCTACCAAGTCAATCGTTCGCATATACGGCAGACGGCGTGCAACATCTGAAATCGGGATATAGTCGATCTCGAAGTCGATCGACTTACCCATCTCGACCAACGATGCGATCTCGGCCGCTCGCTCCGCAGTTCTAGCGACGCGCAGCGAACCGGTTTGCACGAAGATTTCAACATCTGCCAGCCGTTCCAACTCTCGGACGATGGCGAGCCCATCAATCAGCATCCGGGTGTGTTCAACATTGCCACGCAATTGGCCGAGGAGTCCGGCGGCTCGTCCAGTTGAGCCATTACCAAGCCGTTCGCGCTCAAAAACGATCACGCGCGAGCCACGAGCCGCCAATTGCATTGCCGTGCTCAACCCGGCAACGCCGCCGCCAATGATAACGACATCTGCGGTGTTTGTATTTGCCATGCTTACCAATTTACTTGCCAAGCGTCATAGTACCCAGGTTAAGGCGCAAATCGACTGGGAAAATGCGCTTGGCGACGCTGACACTCTTGACCTTTTTGAGAGACGGTTTTCGAGTTGGCATCCGCAACTTATCATCAATCGGACTTCCGCCCGTTTTTTTCGATATTTGCCGCACCGCCACGGCAGCAAAAAAACTCCCTCACGTCCTTGGAGTCTCTATTGAATCCGTGATACGAACGCTGGCGCTGGCAAACTTTCGCCATCACTTGGTTGATCTACGCTAGCTTTTATCTCACGCGGTCTTCCTTTTCTGTTGCCAAGGTGGAACTGCCGTTTGCTCCGGGCGTGTCGCTGACTCGCGATGAATTAGGGCTTATCGACTCCACATATCTGACAGTCTATATGGTTGGCCAATTTCTGTTTGGCCCGCTGGGCGATCGGTTCGGCCCGCGACAAATTCTCCTATTTGGGTTGGGGTTGAGTGTGGCTTCGGCCGTCGGATTCGGACTGTCATCCACGCTCGCGAGGTTTCTGCTTTTTCCCGTGCTGCAAGGTGTCGCTCAATCTACGGGATGGAGTAACACCACGAAAACGATGAGCTCGTGGTTCTCCATTAATGAACGGGGGCGCGTCATTGGGTGGTGGTGCACACACTACACTGTCGGTGCTGCCGTCGCATTGCCGTTCGCGGGCTGGATGATGGACCACTTTGCCCATGCGCGCTTTATAACCCATCCGCTACCCGCTGCGGCCTTCGTTGGATTGGCGGTGCCTTATGTTCCGGCAGCAACTTGGATGCTGACGTTGATTTTCGGAACCGTGGCGCTATTTTGGCCTGCCGCGTTCTGGGGGCCCGCTGGTGCCGTGGCCGGTGTGATGCTGCTCACGTGGCTATTGTTGCGGAATCGGCCCGAGGATGTCGGACTGCCGCCGATCGAAGAGTATCACGGTGACGTGTCACCCCCGACGACTGAAACTGAAGAGGAAGAAATCCTAGAAGAGCTGGAAGGCTCGTGGAATTTGATCGGCGCCGTGCTTGCCGCACCGCGGATTTGGACGTTAGCTCTGGCATATTTTTTCAGTAAAGCTCGTCCGCTATGCGTTTATTTTTTGGGGGCCAAAGTACGTGGCCGAAACGATTCATAGTGACGCCCTTGGAAACACCTTAATCGCGGCTGCGATGCCGATTGGCGGGTTGGTTGGCGTCATCGCTAGTGGTTATCTCAGCGACAAAGTGTACCAAGCCCGCCGTTCCCCTGTGGTCGTCCTTTCGTTACTGACGTGCGCCGCGGTGATGCTGGCCGGCTTAACTCACATCCAAAGTCCTTGGATCATGGCCGCATTCTTCTTCCTCGTGGGCGCGTTTTTGATTGGCCCCGATTCGATGATTTCGGCCACCGCTGCCATCGACTTCGGCACAAAGCGCGGGGCGGGCACGGCCGTTGGTTTCGTCAACGGTATCGGCTCCATTGGAAGTATTCTCGGCGGTTGGCTCCCCGGAACCATTACGACCGGAACCAATTGGAATCCTTTATTCGAAGTCATGCTTGTGGGGCTGATAGTCTCGGCAGCCTTGTTCCTGCCTTTGTGGCATGTAAAACCCTCGACCGATTGACCTTTATTGATCGCCAAGCTTTGATGAAGCGGTATGAGTAGCTTTCGCGCGACCATTTCGAAGCGGACGTATACCTTCGAAAGTTTGAAGGAACTGCTCGCCAAAGCGGCGCCTGCGCGAAGCGGCGACATGCTAGCAGGAGTTGCGGCCGACAACGATGAAGAACGGGTAGCAGCACAACTTGCGTTGGCCGACGTGCCATTGTCGCGTTTTCTCAATGAGCCGATCATTCCTTACGAGGACGACGAGGTCACGCGGCTGATTGTCGATAGCCACGATCGCGGCGTGTTTGAAGTCATCTCCAGCCTGACCGTCGGTGAGTTTCGTGATTGGTTACTGCGATATGAAACGACTACCGATGTGTTGACGATACTGGCACCTGGCCTGACACCAGAAATGGTCGCTGCCGTGAGCAAGCTCACGCGTAACCAGGATCTTGTCCTGGTTGCGAGCAAGTGCCGCGTGGTCACCCGCTTTCGCAACACGCTGGGGCTCGCAGGCCGACTTTCGATTCGCCTTCAACCGAATCATCCCACGGATGAGCTGGTGGGAATTGCCGCATCGATTGTGGACGGACTCTTGTACGGCTGCGGCGATGCCGTAATCGGTATCAATCCGGCCACCGATTCCATCGAGACGGTGATCCGCCTTGTCAACATGTTGGACGAGCTCATTCAGCGCTATCAGATTCCGACGCAGGGTTGTGTTTTGGCCCACGTAACGACGCAGCTGGCCGCGATTGAGCGCGGCGCACCGATCGATCTCGTATTTCAATCCATCGCCGGCACCGAAGCAGCCAACTCAAGTTTCGGCGTCAATCTCAAATTGCTGGAAGAAGCACAACAAGCGGCCAAGTCGCTAAAGCGTGGCACGGCGGGCGGCAACGTGATGTACTTCGAAACCGGCCAAGGATCGTGTCTTTCGCCCGGGGCCCACCACAGTGTCGATCAGCAAACACTCAAAGCGCGAGCCTATGCCGTGGCGCGACATTTCGATCCGCTGCTGGTGAATACGGTGGTTGGATTCATCGGCCCCGAATACTTGTACGACGGCAAGCAAATCACGCGTGCCGGGCTGGAGGACCACTTCTGTGGCAAGTTGTTGGGGCTGCCTATGGGCTGCGATGTGTGCTACACCAACCACGCCGAGGCGGATCAGGACGACATGGACAACCTGCTCACGCTTCTAGCGGTTGCCGGCTGCAATTACTTCATGGGCGTGCCCGGCGCGGACGACATCATGCTCAATTACCAATCGACATCGTTCCACGACAGCCAATACTTGCGGCAAGTTTTGCGTCTGCGGCCTGCCCCTGAATTCGAGCAGTGGTTAGAAGAAATGCACATTGCGAACGAAGGCACTCGCCTGTTGGCCATTCCCGAACGGCACCGGCTGATTGGCAGCGTCGAGTCGTCGATTTCAAAACCGCGCGTTAGCTAGACCGATGGATGACAAGCTTCGCAAGAGTACTGTTACACGTGATCCGTGGGAGGCATTACGGACGGCAACTATGGCCCGCATCGCTCTGGGTCGGGCTGGCGGCAGTTTGCCCACGCGTGAGTGGCTCGACTTCAAATCAGCACATGCGGCCGCTCGTGATGCCGTTCATTTTCCGTTTGATGGCGAACAGCTCGCTTCTGAAATCGCCTCATTGGGTACAGAAGTCGTCATCGTGAGCAGTGCGGCAACCGATCGCCGTACGTACCTCGAACGACCCGACCTGGGGCGTCAACTCGATGTGCCCTCGCGGCATGCGTTGCAACAGTTGAAAGTTGACGCGGGATTCGACCTCGCGATCATCGTCAGCGATGGCCTGTCGGCGATCGCCGTGCAACGGCAAGTACGCCCTCTATTGGAAGTGCTCTTGCCGAAGTTGCGGCAGGACGCATGGTCTCTCGCGCCGGTCATTGTCGCATCCTTTGGTCGTGTCGCGCTTCAAGACGAGATCGGTGAACGTCTTGGCGTGCGACTCGCGCTCATCCTCATCGGCGAACGCCCGGGACTTGGCTCGCCCGACAGCTTGGGGGCGTATCTTGTCTTTGGCCCCCGTGTTGGCAATACCGACGCCAATCGCAACTGCGTGTCCAATATTCGCCCGGAGGGTCTATCGCACGCGGCCGCCGCGGACACAATCTATTATCTCTTATGCGAAGCCCGCAGTCGCCGAATAAGCGGAATCCAGCTTAAAGACCAACACGGACTTACAGAACATGACCATGTACCGACCATCGCGTCGATTCCGAGCGATCACACGACCCATGAGAATGCTGAGACCGAGTAAAAACAAGTTGGTGCCACTGGGTTCTGGCACAGCGGTGACCATGGCCAAAAATGCTCCTACACCGTTGGTAGCATCGAACGCTGATTTGAAGAGTACGAAGTCCGCGTGGTCGTTTCGAAAATCACCATTGAGATCACCCGCCGCGATTGCTTGTGCCGTCGTGTAACCAGTCATGTCAACAAGCTGACCGGCGCGAAACAGATTCCAATCGGCAATGTCCATTGCACCATCCAAATTCAGATCCGCGAGCAGGTCGAGGACAAACGAGATATTGTCCGCATAACCGTCATTTTCGCCGGTGGCGCGCATTGCTGTGAGTTCGATTTGGATGGTGCGCGTCAGTGCCGGGAGATCGCCCAACTGTTCTCGAAACAACAGCTTCGTCACATTGCCGCGATCGGTTGCTGCGACCACAGCCAATTGAGCGCTGCTGATCTCATTGTCCGCCACGTTGAGAAAGTGCGCGATTACCGTCGCAGTGTCGTTCTGTGAGCTGTAGCCGCCCAGCCAGGCGGAGAGTTTGAAATTGACGATTCCTCCATCAATCACTTGGGCAAGGTTACTGACATCGATCCGTTGTGTCATGGTACTGACGTCGTTCGTGCCACCGGAGAAAAAATTCGCACCGCGGTCAGTCGGTCCCGGATCAGAAGGCGTTGGAAAACCGTTGCCGGCCAAGTAATTAACGAGCGTTATTCCGCCGGGGCCCGGATCGTCCCAACCAGCAGCATACTGTTGGGTGCTGTTGCTATTGAATCCGCGGTTGTATTCGGCATCGCCATTGAAAACCAGATTGTGGCCGAACGTGGACGGCGCCGGCCCTGCTGGCGCCAGCCCTACGGTATGGCCGTCATAGTTGCTTGGAATCGGAGCACCGAAGTACGTTAGAACGGTTGCCGCCACATCCACTTGGCGCGGGTTTGCTTGTGGCAATACAGTGGTCGCAAGCGGGCCAGCAACGATAAATGGTATCGTCCGTTGTTCTGGCAAGCCGCCGGCATGCCCAGTTCCGAGTCCTCCGTGGTCACTGGTGATAATGACCAACCAATCTTCGTTAGAAAAATTAGGTCGTGCCGATATTACCGACATGACCTGACCAATTTGCTGATCGACGGTTTGAATCGCCGAAATATAACACGCCGCGGTGGGGCTGAACCCGCATGTGTGCCCGGCTACGTCGGTATCGGAGTAAAACATCATCACGGCATCCGTAGCGGGGTCTTTCATCCATTGCGCTACGCGGTTGGTCATCAACTGGTCGCCGTTTTGGGTATATTCAAAGTTTTCTGCGGTGTCGGCCTCGGATGGAAAGCTAGTGCTGGCAATATTCCACGTGAGCACACGGTGCGTGTGCAAGATTGGATTGAACGCTTCAAGCGGCGTGAGCCAATCAGTGGTGCCGGGGACCACGTTTTCGAATGTGTTCGTGTCTGCTCCGTGACGATCCACGTGCAAGCCGGTCATGTAAGCTCCCCACCCGGGACCGCTAAATGTGAGATGCTCGGCCTGAGCATTCATTGAAAAGATGCCCGAAGGCCCACCGGTGCCGAAGAACGTACCGTCTAGCAAGGAGTCGATGTTCGGCGTGCTTGCAACAGAAAGCGCGTCGGGCCGCACTCCGTCCATTGCGATCGTAAGAACTTTTTTGATTCGCCCTATTGCGGGCGCCGTCATTGCCAATGAAAGCAAAAGCAATGGAGCCAGAAAAATTGGTCGCGACCCATAGCACCTGCGAAGCTCAAACATTTACTTGTTGCCCTACCAGAGGAGCGGACTGACCCAACTGTCGTCAACTGTAAGTGTGACACAACTATGCGTCAACGAATCGTACAGTTGAGGCGCTTTTGCACAAACTCATTGCGCAAAAACAGGGTGATCCGCGCTGTAATCCGTAAGCAAAATGAAGATGTGTCGCTAGATCGAAATCGGCGCATAATAGGCTGCAAGGAATGGGGAATTCTTGTTCGAGTTGATCGACTATGGCTGCATTGGCGACTCATGAAAGAGAGCACGTAGCAGCGCTGATTGCATCAAGACAGCCCGGGATTAGTTTGCCGGGCTGTTTCTACTCGAATCAGATCGTCTATCGTACAGAACTCGACGCCATCTGGCGACGTGGGTGGTTATTCGCTGGCCACACATGCGAGATTCGGCAGCCTGGTGACTACATCACATTTGCCATTGGTGCCGATTCGCTCATTATCATTCGTGACCACAACGGCGAGATCCACGCTCTGTGGAATGTCTGTCGGCATCGCGGAACACAGATATGCGACGCGGCAGCCGGCAGGGTTAGGCGTCTCGTTTGTCCCTACCATCAGTGGACGTATGCCCGCAATGGCGAGCTTCTTTCTTGCCGGGGGATGCAAGAAGGCATCCATAAGCACGAGCTCGGCTTAATTCTCGCTCAGGTACGTGAAGTTGCCGGCTTGATTTATATTTCCCTCTCTGACGATCCGCCGGAGTTCGATCCCGCAGCGCGCGAGATTGATCACATTGCGAGACCGCAAGGTTTAAATCGCGCCAAAGTTGCAACGATGATCGACTATGATGTTGCTGCGAACTGGAAAATCGTATGGGAAAACAATCGCGAATGTTACCACTGCAATGCGAATCACCCGCAATACATCAAAGCGAATTTCGATCACTATAATGCCGACGATATGAACGAGCGAATTCAAGCGCGAATCAGCATGGCCGTCACGCGCTATGAAGAAAAGTGGGCAGCGGCTGGTCTAACGATCAGTCACTGCAAAGCGGGTATGACTCAATTTCCGAATGCCGAGAAAGATTGCTGGTACGCTGCGAACCGCACGCCGCTTGTCGAGGGTTATGTTAGTGAGACCATGAACGGAGAACAAGTTGCACCGATAATGGGCGATTTTACCGACTTAGACGTCGGCACGTTGCGGATTCGTACACTGCCCAACATGTGGCACCATGCCAGCTGTGACCACGCCGTTACGACGCGGCTCGTTCCGGCCGGCTTGCAGAGAACGGTCGTCCGCGTGACGTGGCTTGTGCACGAAGATGCCGTGGAAGGACAGGACTATAATCTGCAAGAAATCTTGCCGTTTTGGCAATTAACTTCAGAGCAGGACAGGGCATTATGCGAGCAAGCACAAAAAGGTCTGAACTCATCACACTACTCGCCAGGGCCGCTTTCAACCTATAAGGAATACAACATCGATGCTTTTTTGCGCTGGTACTTGTGCCAATTGAGCAAGAATTAAAGGAATGCAGTACATCCGGTTGCCAAATGTCTGGCGGTATTTTTGGCGAAGCTCGCTATGAATAACAATCAGGAACATGCAGAGATCGTAATTGTCGGAGGCGGGGCTGTGGGGTGCGCCGTGGCGTATAGCCTGGCCAAGGCTGGCAAAACAGATGTCCTACTGTTGGAAAAAGAGCCAACCGTCGCTGCGGTCACCACTCCTCAAGCTGCTGGTTTGGTCGGGCAAGTTCGCAATACAGTCGAACGAACGAAGCTCGCCATGTGGTCGGTAAAAACCTTTTCGCAGCTCGAACGTGATGACCATCCAAAACCAGGCTGGCGACAAGTCGGTTCATTGCGAATCGCTCTGTGCGACGAGCGCGTTGACGAGTTTTGTCGTATGAAAGCCGTGGCCGATCAGGCAGGTCTCGAAGTTGAATTCATTGATCAAAAAACCGCCAGCCATAAATGGCCTGCGATGAATTTCCAACGCGCGAAAGCGATCCTCTGGTGCCCGAGCGATGGCTACTTGCAGCCATCGGATCTAACGATGTCGTACGTCGCGCATGCGCAAGCTAGGAGTGCGTTTCCAAACCAGTTGCGCAGTTCGGCAAATCATAGTTGCGGAAAGTAGGGTAAGAGGCGTCGAAACTGATGGCGGTACGATTCACTGCGAAATGGTTATCAACGCGGCAGGAGCGCACGCATATCATATTGCCCATGGCGTGGGTTTGGAATTGCCGGTTGTGCCTGTGCGTCACGAATACTTCGTGACCGTTCATGCAGCGGGGATGCAGCCAGATTTACCGGTAGTCCGCATCCCAGATTCGACGCTTTACCTTCGGGCTGAAATCAACTCGTTGTTGTGTGGTGGTTGGGAACCGAAAGGCCTTTCTGCTGACCCACGTGAGTTCCCGTTGGAAAGTACGCCGCCGCGGATCGAAAACGATTGGGACGTACTCGGTTGGTTCGCCGAGCAACTCGCTCCAGAAATGCCAGCGGTCGAGCAGATGGGCATCCGTAGCGTAATCAAAGGTTGGCCTACCTTTACACCGGATGGACGCTTCATCGTCGGAGAAAGCTCACGTGTGAAGGGTTTTGTCATGGCCGGTGGCTGCAATGCGCATGGTGTCTCTGGCTCTGCCGGCATAGGTCGGCACGTTGTGGAATCGGTTCTCGAGCCGGACCCGTCAGCATACGTGAAGAGTCTCAGCCCCGACCGATATAATCACTTCTGGCAATGGCGATCTGCGCAGCAGAAAGCGAGGCACAACTACGAAACATACTATGATCTGGGCCACTGACCGGCGGTGAACGTCTGGTTTGCGCGCAAGTGTTCGCTTGCGTAAACTTGTGACTGCTGTTCCGTGCGCCGCTGCCTAGCTGTTTACCGCAGCATTCTAGAGTTTCGTGCGCGAGTGTGGGCTTCCCCCACTCTATGTCCCAGTGCTAATGAGAGAATCTGGGGTTAAGGGATCGCTGCTGTTCTGGAGTGAGGGCTTAGCCCGAACGGAAGAACAGCAGCGGGTAGCGAATGCCGCGGGAGCTCCCCGTACAGAACCCATTTACGAACTTTGGCGTGAGAGCGCTTTTTCGTAAATCGTTGAGAGCGAAGCGATTAGCGGTTTCGAATCCTGTTCGGTGGGGGGCTATCGAACCGAACCCTTTTCGAACTTTTGAGAGCGCCGGTCAACAGGCCCGCGCTCTCTGTTTTGAAAACAGAGAGCGCTGTACCGGCATGACAATAATATATGAGGGAAGCCGGCCAGGATTCTTTACAGCCGGAATTGGTCGGCGGCTTTCAAGCAGGAGGCGAATTGCCTAACTTGACGATTTGCGGCTTTCGCCTACGCCCAGCGGTGTACAAAAAGGTTGCCACATCGCACTTTTCATCATTACTGAGGCGGATTCTACCACGATGGTACCTATCTTCCACCCCTTGCTGTTTCTCCTGGCCCGTTCGACTACCGACGACCTCCACAAGCAGGTCGAGTTCCTCAAAGCGGAGAATGAAATGCTCCGCAAGCGGGTACCGAAGAAGCATGTCTTTCTCGACCCGGACGAACGCGCGAAGTGATTGAAGCTGGGCAAGGAGCTTGGCCCAGGTATTCGGCAGCTCATCACCATTGTTAGCTAGTCGTCCCTGAAAAACGGCCTGCTGGCTGAGTCGGCTTGATTTTCAGGTGCGAGCTGGGGCGAAGCAAGCGGGCATCGGCAGGTGCGATGCTCGGCGGGGAGCGACGATGGCGGCCAACTTGGCCGCGAGCCGCTGCCAGAGCCAGAAAATTGGCGCAAAAACAAGCCATCGCAACAGTTTGCGGAGGTTGTACCCGGCAGCGCTTAGCAGGGCGTTGATTTTGTCGCCTTCAGTGCCGGTCAGATAGTTGCGGTCCAGGCGGTTGTCGCTTTTCAGGTGACCGATCGTGGGCTCGATGGCCGCCCGCCGTTTGAGCATGCGACGTAATGCTCGCGTCGCTCGCTTGGGAATCGAGCGGACCACGTGGATGCTGGCCAAGCCTTCGTAACCGTGTCCGCGATAACCTTGGTCCACCATCACGTCGCCAGGTGTGTGGCCGGTTAATCGTTCAACCTGCTGGATCGCGCCGCTGAGCGTGTGCCCGTCGTAAGGGTTGCCGTGAAGCGCGTGTGTGCCCACGATCCAATTGCTCTGGCTGGTCGTGGCCACACTTGCCTTGCAGCCGAACTCGTAGCGCTGATGCACTTTGCCTTTAGCGATGCATTCCACCTCGGGGGCATGCACGCTGTAGACTTTGTTTTTGCTGCTGCGTGTTTGAGCGAGCAAGCGCTCTGCCAAGGCGACTAGCTCGCCGAGCCGCTCATCAGCGATTCGGCCTTGAATGGCAGGCGCTTTGCGCTGGATGTCCCGCAGCACGCGGCCCAGGATCGTCTTCAGTTGACGGGTCATCTTGGCGGCCCGCTTCATCTGCCGCGCTGCGGCGTAGCGGCCCTGCCTGGCCAGCAGCTTCTGGCCCTTGAAACGATAGTTCTGGCGAAGTGAGATGCCCAGCGAAGCGGCCCGGCGGACTAGCGCCAGCCGCATCTTGTGATACAGTCGGGCATCGGTCGGAAAGGCGATCGCCTTTTCCTGGACCGTCGTGTCGACGTTCACCTTCTGAAACTCTCGGGGCCTGACCGCTTTCATGGCCAGCGCGGTGTGGATCGTCGCCTCCAATAACTTCTCCAGCCGCTCGGCGCCGACCCGCTTCCACCAGCGGCTCAAGCTCGAAGGATCGATCGGCAATTCGTGCTGCATGTAGCAGAGGCCGCAGAAGAACTGCCAGTACGGGTTCTCCACCCAACGGGCCACGACCGACTCGTCGCTCTCGTCAAAGGCGTGCTTCAGGTACAACAGGCCGACCATCAGCCGGGTGTTGACTCCCGGCCGGCCAAGCTCGTCGGCGTAGCAGGCGTCGATGGCCGCGTCGAACTCGGACCAGTCGATCCGCTCGGCCAGCACGACCAGCGGGTGCTCGGGGTTCAACAGTTCGCTCAATCGGGCGCCAAACAATTCACACTGCGGAGGGCGAGCTTTGGGTTGCATTTTTTGCCAGCTTTCGGGACCGTGGGAACCAAAACTTGGCAAATTTTAGCGCCATCGAATGCGTAATGCACCCTCTATTCTTAGCGATAAAAGAATTGTTCAGGGACGACTACATAGCTCAGCGCATGCTCTATCTGGGCGGTGTCGAAACCAACATCGATACGCAAGCTCGGTACAACGCCTATCGCGATTCACAGAAGAAGGCATTTCTGAGATATCACAAAAATAACGTTTTTCACTTGGACTACATATACGAGTCGGCATATCGACTGGCGTCGAGCTGTATGTTTGATCGGGTGGAGCCGAAGCATCAGGTGTTTGCGACAAACAACAAGATGGCGGCTAGCATCCTTGCAGGGCGAATGCCAAAGGGGTTTCGGTTCCCAACGAGTTAGGCGTCGTTGGATTCAATGACACACGTGTCGTGCAGATCATCAAGCTGCCGCTGACAACAATGCGGATGCCGATGTCGAAGAATGGTACGACGGCGATCGAACTACTGCGCCAACACATCGCCGAACCGGATTTGCCGACCACGACGGTTTTTTTGCCCGCCGAGTTCGCCGCGCATCAAGCGGCCAATTCGCGATCCTCTCCGGCCGAATTTGGCCGAGCTGATGCCGTAACGGCACAAGAGTTGTGTAGCGTCGCAGGGATTACTGGCCGTTGTCTTTTTTTGTTTTGGAATGGTTTACGTTTCTCCCCAGCGAGGATATGTTACCTGCTGGGAAAAGGCAGTTCTTCCGGTAAGGCTCAAAGGTCGCGGAAGCAGTGTCGTTGCGAACTGAAAGAGTATCGCCCTCCTCAAAGGATGTCCGGAGCCAAGACCACCTCACTCAAGAGCGAGGCTCGGCGGCAGCCAGAGCACCCTCGTGCATACCGTACGCGATTGTTACAACCCGGCGGTAGTCGGGGACCAGCCAATCGATTCGAACGATTCTTATGCGGGGCCCGACGCGAAAATGATCGCCATACTCCGCCAACATTGGCGTGGTCCGGCGGTCTGTCTCATTTATAATGACCGTGCCTACCGGTTTGGCGAAGGGCAGCCTGCTGCTAAGGTGATCATTCGCCGACCCTCGCTTATTCGAAAATTGTGGTCGTCTCCGTCGATGGCATTTGGCGAAGCGTACATGCGCGGCGACATCGAGGTGCGTGGCTCGCTCGGAAGTCTGATGGAGGCCGTGTATCTAACGAATCCCTGGAGCCACGCGCCGTGGCACCGCCGATTGTTCTCGTGGCTGGGAAATCGCATTTCGAAATCGGTTTCGCCCAACAGGGCGGTTGCCAACGCACGGCATCATTACAATCTGGGCACCGATTTCTTTCAGCTTTGGCTCGATCCGACGCTGACCTATTCATGCGCGTACTTTCTGAGCGACGCTGACGCTTTGGGTACCGCCCAACATCAAAAGCTGGAGTTGTTGTGTCGCAAAGCTAAGTTGAAGCGCGGCCAAACGCTGTTGGATATTGGTTGCGGGTGGGGATCGCTACTGATTCATGCCGCCCGCTTTTACGGCGTACAAGCCACTGGGGTTACTCCCGCGGATAATCAGGCGGACTATGTTCGAGCGATTGTGCGTCGCGAAGGGCTGGACGATCGGGTGCGCGTGGTAAAAGCAGACTGGCGCAACCTCGAAGGTCAGTTCGACCGCGTTATCAGTGTCGGGATGTTCGAGCACGTGGGCGAGAAGCAATACGCAGAGTTTTTCCGTCGCTGGCGGGAGTTGCTTGCTCCGGGCGGACTTTCGATTTTGCACACGATTGGTCGAATGCTACCCGATGTTCCCGATCAATGGATTGAAAAATATATTTTCCCCGGCGGGTATCTTCCTACGTTGGGGCAAATCGCGGAACACGCAGCGAAGGCCTCGATGTTCGTCATTGACGTCGAGAACCTTCGGCGACACTACGCGCGCACGTTGGATCACTGGATCGCGAATTTTCAACGTTCGCAGGAGAAAATCATCAAACTACGCGGCGAGGAGTTTGCACGGATGTGGTCGCTGTACCTGCACGGGTCGCGGGCGGGTTTTCGCTGCGGTGATCTCGAACTTTGGCAAACCGTTTTGGCCAAGGATCAGCGACATTCTTGGCCTCTGAACCGCGATGCCAATTTGGTCGGCGCGCCTGTCAGCGGTCCTTTAGCGACCGCGGGAAATTTGGCGTAATGTGCGCATTGTTGCGATGCGCCAAAACCGACCCACCGATCCTTTAACTCCGCGTCGACAGTGACAAGGACCTCGAGCAGCTCGCGTGGTGCACTCGCAGCGGGCAGCTCATCTTTTTGATCGAACGAGAGGCCACGGATTCGAAGGATTGGCTGCTTCTATCCGGCCTCACGAAATAGGTTGGAATCCAAATTCGGCGTTAATGCCGGACACGAATAGTGCAGGGTTGATTACCAGTAGGGCCCTGCCGCACAGAGTCTGGGACGCATTATTCATTCATCTTCAACGATTCTATGGATCGTCGAGGCTGAAAATCCCTGTGTAAACAGTCTGCCATCCCAAATCTAGTCTCTTCATTGGTTTGCATGAAGCGAGTAATTCCGCCTTGATAAGCAACCGTACACCACCGAGAACCACCCACAGATGCTCTCGATTATGCTGATCACCGTGCATGTGGGTTATAATGCCGGGATTGATTACGGCAATGAACTGAGGTTCGTGCCGAGAAGAGGTGGTGTTCTCATTCTGCCATTCCAACGGTGCCGTGTTTAGGCGCGCCCTATAATTCGGCGCTCTCACCATAATTCTTCATCATGACAAGGATTCACGATGCATCGCTACGCTTTTCTGTTACTGACAATCGTAACCGCTACCGGTTGGCAACCAGCCAATGCCACCACACGCGTGATCGCGCCGCCGGAGCACCGGCTCTATTCAGCTGTGGCCGATCACGTTTACTTGCAGGAAACCGGCCGAAAAATTCCGACCGAGAAGCCGATTACGACTCTGGCGGCTTGGCAAGATCAAGTCTTCGCGGTTTTAGTCGGCAAGCTGTATCGGCTAAAAGAGAACAAACTCCAAGCCGAGCAACATGCACCGACGGGATTACAGCGATTGTTCGTGCTGGATGGCAAATTATGGGCCACTACGACAGACGGGTTGTACCTTTTTGAGGAGCGTGCGCGAGAAGCAAAGCAGGTACTCGACAGGCCCGTGGTTGACATGTGCCTGCACAACGGCAAGGTCCACGCGGCAACCCGTAATGACATTTTCCGTTGGAATGGTCACAAGTTCTCCAACAGCAAACCGAAATCGGGCTGGCTATCTAGTAACACAACCATGATGAAGGAGGACGGTACCCAAGTGCTGATGTATCCCGTCCGGATTGGGCCTATCGAACGAATTGCGTCCTACAGCGGAACGCTTTACTTACTGAATAAGGGCGGTCTCACGTTGCTGGATGGATCAACATTTGTCACGGAGCCCGTCGATTGGGGCACGATGCCTTCACCAAATCACCGCGACATGCTTTCGTTTGGCAGCCGGCTGCTGATTGCGACCGATCGCGGTGTTGCGGTGCTGCGTGGCGCAGCGCTCACGACGGTTACGGGTAAAAACGGTTTGCCCTACGAAGACACGACCTGCGTCGCACCCGGTTTTGACGGCGATTTGTGGATCGGAACGACCACAGGCGCAATTCGTAATATCGGTACACAGTACCACTATTTTGGCGCCGACAACTGGTTGCCTGGCGATAACGTGCACGCGATCGCGCTTCAGAATAAGACCGTATACATCGCCACGGATCACGGACTCGGCATCATTCGCTATGAGCCGTACACACTGCGAAAGAAGGCCGCCTACTTTGAGCAGCAATTAGATACGGGCGGTCACAAACGACTCGGTTTCGTACACAAGTTATACCGTGAGAATTCGAAGAGAGACGGTCGCTGGCTTCGGGAAATCAGCGACAACGACGGCGGCCACACGGCCCACTATCTCGCCGCAATGTGCTTCAAATATGCCGTCACCCAGGACGAGACGGCCCGATGCGAAGCCCTCGATGCCTTCGTGGCCATGTCGTGGCTACAGACCATCACCGGAAGCGATGGCCTGATAGCCCGCGCGATATGGGCTGTCGACGTCGATCCGGGCCAGCGGGCCAACCAGGGCAGCGGCGGACTATCGGCGAAATGGTTCCATGCCAAGGACGAAAGATGGATGTGGAAAGGGGACACGTCCAGCGATGAGGTAAATGCCCACTTCTACGCCGTCTCCTTATTCCACGACCTGGCGGCACGAGGCGATGAAAAAAAACAGTCAGCAGAACACTTAGCACGTCTCGCGAAGCACATCCTTCGCAATGGCTGGGTGCTGCGCGATCCCGATGGGCAGCCGACGCGCTGGGGACGCTGGGATCCTGATTACTTGCTGCGGCCCTATGGTATGGAATCTCGTGGCCTCAACAGTCTCGAAGCACAAACGTACATGCATACTGCACTACACCTAACCGGGGATCCTGCATTCCGCAAAGGACTCGACCAGTTGTTGGCGTGGCACTATGAAACATATACGGTTCGCGAGAAGCTCACATTTCCTCCAGAAAGCGTAGTGGAGTGGGATGATGAATTGGCGTTTCACTGCCTGCTTCCAGTTATCACGTACTGCGACGATTCGCGACTCCGCTATACTTACCTTCGCGCTCTCGCGAGGCACTGGGAGGTCATGCGGTTCCAAAAAATTCCGTTCTTCAACTTCATTTACGGTGGCTTAACGGGCAACGATTGCGAAGGCGACGAAGCGGTGCAGCATCTCCGCGACTGGTCGCTCGACACGATTAGTCATCGTTACCGGAACTCGCATCGTACCGATCTTGCGCTGAACCTGGGCATCCACCCTACATTGGTACTGGGCGGGGTTTATCGCCGCGTGAGCTCGCTTGCACGTGGGGCAGTCGCTCGGCGATCAAGTACGATGGCGGCAGCGACGGCCTCACAGCCACGCCGCCGGTCGGCTGGCTCGAGGATTATTGGATGGGACGGTACTTTGGGATGATCGCCCTCGCCAGCACGGATGATCCATACCTTGTCGATGTGCCACCTAAATCGATTCCCTCGTGGGGCGCCGCTCCTTACGACGGTCCAGCGCGGCCAGCCCGTTAAGCGACCCGTCGCTGCCCGTGAATCTCGAGACAACGTAACGTTGCGAATGATAAAAAAACGCCGACGTTGGTGTAATAAGACATAGCGACACGGGCAGAGCTCTTCGATTGACGTGGTTAATCAAGTCGTTAGAGCCGTTTTCTAGTTAGTGTGCCGGATATCCTGCGTTGGGGAAGTAGTCTCGGCATTCGACTCGAGTCGATGCGTCGTAGCATTTTGATTCGGCCTCCATGCGGCTGGCGTAACTAGTCGTCCCTGAAAAACGGTCTGCTGGCTGAGTCGGCTTGATTTTCAGGTGCGCACTGGGGCGAAGCAAGCGGGCATCGGCAGGTGCGATGCTCGGCGGGGAGCGACGATGGCGGCCAACTTGGCCGCGAGCCGCTGCCAGAGCCAGAAAATTGGCGCAAAAACAAGCCATCGCAACAGTTTGCGGAGGTTGTACCCGGCAGCGCTTAGCAGGGCGTTGATTTTGTCGCCTTCAGTGCCGGTCAGATAGTTGCGGTCCAGGCGGTTGTCGCTTTTCAGGTGACCGATCGTGGGCTCGATGGCCGCCCGCCGTTTGAGCATGCGACGTAATGCTCGCGTCGCTCGCTTGGGAATCGAGCGGACCACGTGGATGCTGGCCAAGCCTTCGTAACCGTGTCCGCGATAACCTTGGTCCACCATCACGTCGCCAGGTGTGTGGCCGGTTAATCGTTCAACCTGCTGGATCGCGCCGCTGAGCGTGTGCCCGTCGTAAGGGTTGCCGTGCAGCGCGTGTGTGCCCACGATCCAATTGCTCTGGCTGGTCGTGGCCACACTCGCCTTGCAGCCGAACTCGTAGCGCTGATGCGCTTTGCCTTTAGCGATGCATTCCACCTCGGGGGCATGCACGCTGTAGACTTTGTTTTTGCTGCTGCGTGTTTGAGCGAGCAAGCGCTCTGCCAAGGCGACCAGCTCGCCGAGCCGCTCATCAGCGATTCGGCCTTGAATGGCAGGCACTTGCGCTGGATGTCCCGCAGCACGCGGCCCAGGATCGTCTTCAACTGGCGGGTCATCTTGGCGGCCCGCTTCATCTGCCGCGCTGCGGCGTAGCGGCCCTGCCTGGCCAGCAGCTTCTGGCCCTTGAAACGATAGTTCTGGCGAAGTGAGATGCCCAGCGAAGCGGCCCGGCGGACTAGCGCCAGCCGCATCTTGTGATACAGTCGGGCATCGGTCGGAAAGGCGATCGCCTTTTCCTGGACCGTCGTGTCGACGTTCACCTTCTGAAACTCTCGGGGCCTGACCGCTTTCATGGCCAGCGCGGTGTGGATCGTCGCCTCCAATAACTTCTCCAGCCGCTCGGCGCCGACCCGCTTCCACCAGCGGCTCAAGCTCGAAGGATCGATCGGCAATTCGTGCTGCATGTAGCAGAGGCCGCAGAAGAACTGCCAGTACGGGTTCTCCACCCAACGGGCCACGACCGACTCGTCGCTCTCGTCAAAGGCGTGCTTCAGGTACAACAGGCCGACCATCAGCCGGGTGTTGACTCCCGGCCGGCCAAGCTCGTCGGCGTAGCAGGCGTCGATGGCCGCGTCGAACTCGGACCAGTCGATCCGCTCGGCCAGCACGACCAGCGGGTGCTCGGGGTTCAACAGTTCGCTCAATCGGGCGCCAAACAATTCACACTGCGGAGGGCGAGCTTTGGGTTGCATTTTTTGCCAGCTTTCGGGACCGTGGGAACCAAAACTTGGCAAATTTTAGCGCCATCGAATGCGTAATGCACCCTCTATTCTTAGCGATAAAAGAATTGTTCAGGGACGACTAACTAGTGATTGCTACTGGGCGGGGTTTTGAATTTCCCGCGGAAGCGTTCGGCAGCGGGTTTGGCGAATTCACCCTTGAGCCAGGCGGCATCTGGGTCTCCCGGGTCGAGCTTCAGTGCCGCGTCGCAGTCGGCGAGAGCGGATTTTTCGTCGCCCAATTGGGCATAGAGTTTCGCGCGTTCATGGTACGCCCAAACGGCCGGCTGAAGAGCGATCGATTGGTTCAAGGCATCAAGCGCTTTTTGGGTGTCGCCGGCGGCGATGAATGTCTGAGCCTGAAGAAAAAGATCATTCGCCTGAGCCGTTGTGGACTTCTTTTTGCTGCAGCCGCAAAGTGTGAGAATGAGAAGTAATTCGAGTTTCCAGAAGGGAAAGCGTGGATGTTTGCAATCAGCTATTGAATGCTGCATGACGGCTCTCTATGTGCGAAGCTCGGTTTGCGTTTATGGTGGTGGCAGTTGACCTGCGCAGCGTGCCCAAATCTCGCCAGACGATTGAGTCGACACTCTGGCTGGTGAATTCGACCGATCCGTCGCAGCGCACGAACTGGGCACCGCCCGGATGTGCACTACCGAAGGCGAGTTGCAGCTTTTGGCAATCCTCTTGTGCGAGGCCGGTGCAGCCTTCAACATTTTGGAACTGATTCTGAAAGTTGATCGGCACGGCGGTCGAGCCGTGTCCTTCGGAGGGATCGAAGCCGGCAGTCGGACCGCCAATGCCATCGATGTCGTCCGAGCCGAGTGCCCAATGGTCTTTTCGATCGCCAAGCAGCGACTCGGGCTTAGTGCCGAGCTTTTCGACGGTAGCAGCATCGTGAACTGCTTCGCCGACCACTATCGTTTGTGATGTACCGTCGGTGATTTGTTTCATGGCGATGTGACTTTCGGGGAAGATCACGCCGTCCAGATTTGCCATTCGGATTCCCTTATGGCGAACGTTTTGGTTCTCCAACAAACCGGTGGCGCAGGCAATGTACGACGCGGGTGCTCGGCGCATAATGAGCCAGCCGCCTTGCTGGGCTGTGTATTGGTGCTCGGGCAGTCCCAGCGATGGGCAGCGAAATACTTGGAACGGCGTTTCGCACAGCAGGATGTTGCGATAACTCGGGTCGCTGAGCACTTGTTGTTCGGTGTAAGGTCCCTGATGAGCCCATTGAAAATTGCCGTTGTTGCTCTCACCGACGTTCATCATGGCGAACGCGCTGGTCTCTTCGAGGTACGGCAGGATATAGTACGACCACATGGAGCCCTCCCCCATCACCGCGCCGGTTGGAAAGTGCTTGGCCGTGTCGTGGTACATTTGCAGCGCGAGGGCGAGCTGCTTCAAATTGTTTTTGCACTGGGAGCGGCGAGCGGCTTCGCGTGCCGCTTGTACGGCGGGCAATAGCAACGCCACAAGAATTCCGATGATGGCGATCACCACCAAAAGTTCGACAAGCGTGAATCCGACGACTAAGCGCCGAGGCTTCATCGATCGCTCCTCCATGGAGTTGGCGGAGTGGAGAATAGTACGTCCGGCCGGCTCACGGGATCAAAAAACGCGTGGCCGAGGGAACGGGTCGATTGTACCAGAAATTGAATAAAATGGGGCCCGCGCTCGGATGCCTATTTGCGTAGTTTTTTTGGCTGCCCGGTTACAAACGAACCGAGCACCCTCCCATCCATGCTTTCAGCGGCGGCAAATTGGGGGTCAATGCGGCCCCGCGGCTGAATCCTTCGCTGTTGAATCTTTCAGCAGGGATTTGAATTCCTTATGAAACTTCTCGACCTTGGGGCGGATCACGAATTGGCAATAACTCTGCGACGGGTTGAGCTTGAAGTAGTCCTGGTGGTACTTCTCGGCCGGATAGAAGTTCTTGAAGGGTGTGATCTCGGTGACAATTGGGTTCTTGAAGACCTTTGAGTCGTCGAGCTGTTTTTTGTATTGTTCGGCGATGCGGCGCTGGTCTTCGTTACGGTAGAAAATCGCGGAACGGTATTGAGTGCCGGCGTCGTGGCCTTGGCGGTTAAGCGTCGTGGAGTCGTGGGTTTGCCAGAAGACTTTCAGGAGCTCATCGAAGGAAATGACGGCGGGGTCGTACCTGATTTGGATCACTTCTGCATGACCGGTGCGGCCGGTGCAGACTTCTTCGTAGCTAGGGTTCTCGACGGCGCCGCCGCTGTAGCCAGAGACCACGGACTTCACGCCGCGGAGCTGTTGGAAAACGGCTTCGCTGCACCAAAAGCATCCTTCGCCAAACGTGGCGGTTTCGAGTTTATTCGCGTCCTTTGTAGATTCAGCGGTCTTGTCGGAATCGGTGCGCAGGTTCGGCGGCCATGGTCGAGCTTTCGAAAGTGGGAGCGGTGGCCTGCTGACATCCGGCGGTCAACAAAAGGGTTGCCGCAAGTGTCGCGAGCGTGTGGAAACGAACGAAGGCTTTTTGCATTTCAATATTGTATCCGACGTTTGAGTACCGGTGCGATCGTCAGTTGCACATACGCTAATTTGGTCAAATTGTTGCGTTGCTTCGAATGAAAGCAAAGCGCCCGCTCGCGCTCGACCCTGCGACGACCAAACTGTCGGCGCAGCAAGCGTTGCTGGCGACTGGACATCGGGCAAAGCATTGTGGCCCGGAAAATCCCGTACAGCCGATACGTTTTAGTGGACACCATCTCTTCTCTGGAGCGGTCGGATTCGCAAGGGCCGCGTCCTGTTCCCAACCCTTTTCTAAGTTTTATTCTAAAGTCTTGCAACTCAACCTGCCATTCGTGAAATTCCCCTTTGTATTTTCGTCTTTAGTCATTGCGCTGCTTGCAGCATGGTGCGGGCCTGCTGGCGCTGAAGATCAACTTTTGATGGCGCTGCGCAAACCGGCTAACGACGCGAGGACCGTCCAACCGACCGAGCCGATTCCGTTGCCGCCGATGCCGGGCGGCAATGAGGAAGCTTTGCCGTACAGCAAAGTACCGGTATCCTCCCCTATCGCAAAGGAGGAGAGCATTCCGTCTGTCACTAAACCGACAGGTGGTGATGAGCTGACGCTAGCGGAGGCGGAGTCGATGGCGACGTCGTTTCATCCGGCTCTGCGAACGGCCGGCGCAGAGGTGCGGGCGGCGCACGGTAATTGGGTGCAGGTAGGGCTGCGGCCGAATCCCGTGCTTGGTTACGCCGGCACGGAAATTGGCGATGACGGGCGAGCCGGGCAACAGGGCGGTTTCTTCAGTCAGGAGTTCGTCACCGGCGGAAAGCTCGAGCTTAATCGGGCGGTCGCGGCTCGGGAACAGGCGGCTGCGGAGCAACGCGTCGAGTTCACACGCTGGCAGGTTGTTACGACCGTGCGGAAAAATTATTTCGAAGCAGTGGCTGCGGAGCGGTCGGTGATGCTCGCACATCAACTCAATGAAATTGCCGCGCAATCCAAGAACGTTTCTGCTCAACGCCTGAAGGCGATGGACGTGCCAAAGACTTCGCTGCTACAAAGCGAGGTGGAAAGCGAATCGGCAGCGTTGCTGGAGCAGCAAGCGACGGAACGCGCGGCAGCGGCACGAAGACGATTGGCGACGACGATCGGCATCCAGGATGAATCGCTATTGAACCTTGAGGATGTGTTTGCACGACCGCTGCCGGAACTGGACTTCAACACCGTGAGTGAGCAAATCATGCGCAATAGCCCGGAGCTCGGCGAACTGCTGTTCGAAGCGGATCGGGCGCGCTGGGCAGTGCAGCGGGCCAATGCCGGCCGCAAACAGAATGTGAACCTTCAAACCGGCGTGCAGTACGATAATGCCACGCAATATGCCTACGCAAACGTGCAGTTGAGCATGCCGATTCCTGTGTTCGACCGCAATCAGGGAGCGATCGCGGAAGCGTGCGGCGACTTAGCGGCGGCGCAGGCGGCGCTGGAAGCCGGGCAGTTGGCCATTCGGCAGCGACTGACAATCGCGATGCGCGATTACACGACGGCCCGACAGAGAGTCGCCAAATATAAGGAAACAATTTTGCCAGCCGCCAAGGAGACGCTGGATCTGGTGAACACGGGCTACCAGCAAGGGGAACTTGACTACGTGCAGGTGCTGTCCGTACAGCAAACGTACGCGGCAAAGAACCTGGCGTACCTGCGCGATTTAGAAACCGCATGGCAGCAATGGGCTGAAATCGACGGGTACTTGGTGGGTGAGGTTTCTGCCAGTCCGAATGATGCAATCCGACCACAGGTGCCAGATGGCCAGTGACTTCTAGTTTCGTCGATGTGACATACAATCGCAGTATGGACGCACGGCCTAGAAGGACCATCCTGCATGCCTGAGCAACGCGGCTTAGCTCTTGCGCTATCGTATATCACCGTCGGCTATAACCTCTTGGAGGGCGTAGTATCGGTGGTGTTTGCGCTGCTGTCCGGCAGTTCCGCGTTGCTGGGATTCGGTCTGGATAGCTTCGTCGAATCGCTATCGGGCGGTGTTATGATCTGGCGCTTTTCGTGGACGGGCCGTCTTTCGATCGTGGAACGGGAACAACGAGAACGGATCGCGATCCGATTGGTAGGCGTGTCGCTTATCGTTCTTGGTGGATACGTGATTTACGAATCGGCCGAGAAACTCTACTTCCGGGAAAGCCCCGATCGCTCTCCCGTGGGTTTAATTATTGCCATCGTTTCGCTCATTGCGATGCCCGTGCTCTATGTCGCCAAGCGGCGCACGGCGACGGCTATTGGAAGTCGCAGCCTCGCGACCGATGCGAAACAAACGCTCGGCTGCATCCTACTTTCGATGGCATTGCTGGTGGGCACGGGGCTTCACTACTGGGTCGGCATCTGGCGGGCCGACCCGATCGCTGGCTTGTTCATCGCGGCGTATTTGCTCCGCGAAGGGTACAGGGCGTGGACGGAACAAGAGGTTTGCTGCGGCTAACAGGTGGGTAGAGGTGGGTTGCGCCGCGGACGAACACCGCGCCCTGGGGGATCGCTGCGCTCGATCCCAGACACTCCTTTTTTGAACTGATGGTGTGCCAAATGGCCGCTGTTGATGGCCTGCTGCTGTTTTGGTAGTAGATAGCAGCGGGAATAGGCGTGGTTTGCCGATTTTGCCGAAAGTTTAATTGACCCTGCGGCCGATCAGCGTAATGATATTCGAGTGTTACCGTTGACCCACATATTGATGCGCGCCATTTTTTCCAGCTTGGTTACCGTCTCGCTCGCAGTCCACGCCGTAATTGGTTGCTGCCAGTACCACGGGTACGATGCAGTCTGCTGCATCGAGTCGTTGGCCGACCATGGCAGGGAAGCTGCATGCAACCATCATCATCATTGCAAGCAACATGGCCAACTGCCGCACACGCCGTGCAATTGTCATTGTCAGGGTACGTGCCATTATCTACCTGTGCAGAAGGCACAGCTCGATGAAGCCGTGAATCACGCATCGACGGGTTTCGCGACGATTGTACCAGCTACGATCGACGTGCACGTGACGGAGTTTCTCCACACAGATCGAATGCACGAATCGGCCGCCGAGCCGCCGCTGCGGCTCCATCTGTTCCATCAAATCTTGCTGATTTGATCTGCTCAAGTTGACAACAGGCTGCGGTCGCTGCTGCGCCCGTTCTGCCTCGATGCATCCATTTTGGATCGCTGTTGCGCATCTTTCGGCCTCGCTTCTGACACTACGTTTTCGAGACATGTACGATGTCGACGAGCACACAACGCATTGCACAACAAATCGCGCCGCCACGTGTGGCATTGGCTGATACTACGGAAACACCCGAGATGGGTGAATCGCCGCCACCGGAAAGTTTTCGTTTCTGGAGTTGGTTGCGCCGCAGCTTGTCGACGATGGCGGTGGTGGCCACCCTTGTCGGCCTGGCTGCATGGGGACACATGACGGATTGGACGATTCCGAAGTTCTCGACGTTGATCGGTGCGGAGAAGCCGACGGTTGTCGATTGGTGCGACGAGCACAACGTTCCCGAATCGATGTGCGTAGAGTGCAATCCGACGCTGATGGCGCCCGAGCCGGATTTCGGATGGTGTACGGTGCACGGTGTCATGCAGTGCCCGTTCGAGCACCCTGAAATCGCTCAAACGAAAAGGCCGGTCATCATCACCCCTGCCATGTTGGAGCGAGCCCAGCGGGCGCTGGCACTGCGGCCGCGGACGGAGAACAACAGCCGCTGCAATTTACATCGCAAGCGGATTCAGTTTGCGTCTGCCGACGCAGTGGAAAAAGTCGGCGTGGACATTGCAATCGCAACGGAAAAACCGATCATCGAAGCGGTCGAAGCCAACGGTGAAATCGTCTACGACGAAACGCGAATGGCCCATCTATCCAGTCGTGTCGCGGGCACGCTTTGGCGGGTCGAGAAGCAAGTGGGCGACCGCGTGAAGAAAGGCGATGTGCTCGCGCTCGTAGACGCGGCCGACGTTGGCCGGGCAAAGAGTAAGTTCTTACAGGCCGTTGCCCAACTGAAGCTGAAACAAGCGAACGTCGAACGGTTGCGTCCGTTGGCGGGAACCGTTGTATCTGGCAAGCTTTTCCTCGAAGCACAAACGGCAGCCGAAGAGGCGCGGATCGCGGTCCGCGGGGCTCAGGAGGTGCTCGTGAATCTTGGCCTTCCGGCCGACGCTGAAGAATTTGTGGGTTTGAGCACTGACGAGCTTGCTAAGCGAATGCAGACCCTGGGTGTTCCACCTGAAATCCTATCAGCGGTCAAAGCGCCGGCGAATACGGCGAATCTGCTGCCGCTCCGCTCGCCGCTCGACGGCGTCGTCGTAAACCGCACTGCAGTCGACGGAGAAGTCGTCGCCACGAATTCCACGCTCTTTGACGTGGCCGATACCTCGCGGTTGTGGCTGAACCTGAATGTGCGGCAGGAGGACGCGAGGTACGTCAAGTACGGTCAGCCGGTGCTGTTTCCGCAAGCGACAGCACACACGAACCAGAGGATAACGGGACAGTAAGCTGGATTAGCACCGGTGCGGACGATATCACTCGCACGGTGAAAGTGCGAGTCGACTTGCCGAACCCCGATGGACGACTGCGGGCCAATACGTTCGGCACCGGCCGAATTGTGCTGCGCGATGAGCCGAAGGCGATCGTCGTGCCAAGCGAGGCAGTGCATTGGGACGGAACTTGCAACGTCGTGTTTGTGCGCGACAAGGACTTCTTTAAACCCGATGCGCCCAAGGTTTTCCAGGTTCGCTGCGTGCGGGTGGGGGTAAAGGACGGCGCAACGACGGAAATTATCGCCGGCCTGCTGCCGGGAGAAGTCATTGCGAGTAAGAACAGCGTGATTCTGGAAGCGCAGTTGTTAAAGAGCAACTTGGGTGCAGGCTGCGCTTGCTGCCAGGGAAAATAGCTTCTGTTGTGTTCTCCTCCATCGAAGTCGGACTGGTCGAGAATTCATCTTTGCGACTTTACATGAGAAACTCCGAATCAGTCGGTTAGAAAACGGGAATCAAACCGATAGGCAAGGAACCGCAGCATGTTGAATGGGATTATTGATTTTTCGCTGCGGCATCGGCTGCTCGTGATTGTTGGCGTTCTGGCGCTGGCAGCCGTCGGCGGTTATTCGCTGCGTTATCTAGACATCGACGCCTTTCCAGACACGACGCCGGTGCAGGTGCAGATCAACACGGTCGCGCCATCGCTGGGACCGGAAGACGTTGAGCAGTTGATTACGTTTCCCATCGAACAGGCCATCGGCGGGTTGCCGGGGCTTGAGAACATGCGGAGCGTATCGAAGTTCGGCTTCTCGCAAGTCGTCGTAACATTCGACGACAGCACAGATATCTACTTTGCTCGGCAACTGATCAATGAACGGCTATCGACCGTCGAGTTGGGCAGCGACATCGAGCGGCCGAAGATGGGGCCCGTTTCCACCGGCCTGGGCGAAGTGTTGCACTATGTGGTGACAGGTGCCGGCCAAGATGTTACGGACCTGCGAACAATCCATGACTGGGTCATCAAGCCCAAGATGCGCACGGTGCCCGGCGTGGCGGAAATCAACAGTTGGGGCGGTTATGTCAAACAATACCAGGTGCGCATCGACCCTAACCTGCTCATTAAATACGGCCTGACGTTTGACGAAGTCGTAATGGCAGTCGAGGAGAATAATCGCAACGTTGGCGCCGGCAACGTGCGCGAGGGCACTCGGAGTGTGCTGGTTCAGGGACTTGGCCGCACGACGAACACGGACCAGATCAAAGCGATCGTAGTCGCGGCGAAGCACGGCGTGCCGATTCGCGTAAGCGATGTGGCCGACGTGACAATCGGCTCCGAAATCCGACGTGGCGCCGTGACGGCCGATGGCAAAGGCGAGGTCGTCATGGGCCTGGGCTTCATGCTCATGGGCGAAAACACACACCACGTCACGTCGGCCATGAAAGATCGCTTGGAGGATATCAAGGCCACGCTGCCGCGGAACGTGCAGGTGGAGACGGTTTATGACCGGACCGAGTTGGTCGATCACGTCATCAAAACGGTGAAGAGCAATCTGTTCGAGGGCGGTCTCCTAGTGATCGCAGTGCTGTTTGCATTTCTCGGCAATCTGCGGGCGGCAATCATTGTGGCCCTCGCGATTCCACTCTCGATGCTATTTGCGTTTGCAGGAATGTTACGGTTCGGCATCGCGGCCAGTTTGCTCAGCCTCGGGGCGATCGACTTCGGAATGATCGTCGATAGCTCGGTCGTGATGGTCGAGAATTGTGTGCGCCACTTGGCCCACCCTGAGAATCGGCGGCGATCAATGATCGACGTCGTGCGCGATGCGGCCGTTGAAGTACGCAAACCAACGATGTTTGGCGAGCTGATCATCATGATCGTGTACCTGCCGATCCTCACGCTTGAGGGAGTCGAAGGCAAGATGTTTCGGCCGATGGCGCTGACCGTCATATTCGCGCTGATTGGGTCGATGATCATGTCGCTCACGTTGATGCCGGTGCTGGCGAGCTTGTTGTTGCCGCGTCACATTGAGGAGCGGCAGCCATTGCTGATGCGGATTGCCCACCGTATCAATACGCCGGTTTTGCGATTCTCGATGAATCACAAAGCGCTGGTGATGGGTTTTGCCGCTTGTGTGATGTTTGTGGCGTTCGGGCTCATCGCGCCGAACCTGGGCACGGAATTCATTCCGCGGCTTTCGGAGGGTGCGATTGCGATTAGCGTCGTGCGGCTCACGGGTACCGACTTGGACGACTCGATCAAGTACAACACGATCATGGAGCAGCGCATCCTGCAAGAGTTTCCGGATGAGGTCGCTCATGTTTGGAGTCGCATTGGGTCCGCTGAAATCGCCACCGATCCGATGGGAACGGAGCTGACGGACATGTTTATGACGCTCAAGCCGCGAGACATGTGGAAGAAGGCCCACACGCAAGCGGAACTTACCGAACTCATCGAAAAGTACTTACGCGACATGCCGGGCCAGAAGCTTGCATTTCTACAGCCGATTGAAATGCGGATGAACGAAATGACGTCCGGCTCGCGCTCCGACATTGCCGTGAAGATGTACGGCGACGACCTTGATACACTCGTACGACTTGGAAGCGAGATTGAGCAAATCCTGAAGCAAATTCCTGGCGCGGCCGATGTCAGTGCCGAGCAAGTGACGGGCCAACCGGTGTTGCAGATAAAGTTGAATCAGGAACAATTGGCCCGCCACGGCGTTCCTGCACAGGTGGTGACGGACATTATCGAAGCAATCGGCGGCAAGCCACTAGGCGAAGTCATCGAAGGCCAGTTGCGATTCCCGCTCGTCGCTCGGATGCCGGACAACATGCGAAACGGCACCGAGGAGATCGGCTCTATTCTGGTGCCCACAGCGGCGGGTGAGCGGTTGCCGCTATCGCGCTTGGCGGACATCAAAATGGTCGAGGGCCCGGCGACGATCACGCGCGAGTGGGGACAGCGGCGGATCACGGTATCGGCTAACGTTCGCGGGCGCGACATTGGTAGCTTCGTGGCCGAGGCCCAACAGAAGCTAAAAGACAAGTTGACAATGCCGCCGGGGCGATATTTTTACGAATTCGGAGGCCAATTCGAGCATTTGCAGCGGGCGCGACGGCGGCTGTTGTTTGTCGTGCCGCTGGCCGCGGTGCTCATTTTCGGGCTGCTCTATGCGACGTACCAAAATGTGATCGATGCACTGCGTGTGTTCACCGGAGTGCCGTTCGGCTGGGTCGGAGGCATTTTCGCGCTGTGGCTGCGCGACATGCCGTTTTCGATCTCGGCTGCGATTGGTTTTATTGCGCTTTCCGGTGTCGCCGTGCTCGACGATATGATTCTTGTTTCGTATGTGCGTCAGCTTCGCCGCAAAGGTATGGCGTTGGACCAGGCTGTTATGGAAGCGGCCACGGCCCGCTTGCGGCCGGTGTTGATGACGACGCTTGTCGCCAGTCTAGGCTTCTTGCCGATGGCATTCAGCACCGGGATGGGCGCTGAAGTGCAGCGGCCGTTAGCGACGGTAGTGATTGGCGGTGTCATCGGGGCGATGGTGATGTCGCTGCTCGTACTGCGCGTGCTGTATGTGCTGTTCAAGTCGCCTGTGAAGGCGACGCCGGCGGAAGTCGAGTTCCAAGAAGAACCACAACTCGTCGAGGTTGGGTCGTACTGAATTTAGTTAATTCCGGAAAGGAGTCGAAAAATGTCTGTTCGTAGTTTCTTTGGCGTCATGGCGCTTGCGATGATTGGAGTTTCGCTAACGGCTTGCAGTAAGTCGGGCGACGCAACGACCGCTTCTTCAGCCGAGTCCTTGGCACCGCCGGTTGCCATGGCCGGCCATAATCACGACGGCTGGTGGTGTGCGGAACACGGTGTACCAGAAGAGGTGTGTGCGCAGTGCAATACAAAGCTCGTGGCGGAGTTCAAGGCCAAGGGCGACTGGTGCGAGGCGCACAATCGACCGGAGTCGCAATGCTTTATCTGTCACCCGGAAAAGGAAGGTGAATTCGCGGCGCTGTATGAGGCCAAATACGGCACTCAACCACCCAAGCCGGTGGCGGAGAGCGGCGAACCTGGCCCATCGGAAAATGCTAACCATACCTAGTGTCGCGGTCGAAATTAGCCCTCGGTCAGTAACCGGGGGCTAAATGATAAACGGTGGACAGCATGGTGGTTGAAGCGCACAATTTAATAATAGCCCCACACTTTCGCGCTTTTCTTCTCCCCCACCGGCTGATTCATGCCCCGTTTGGCCACTCGTTCTCCCCTTTTATTTACGTTGGCCGGCGGCGCGATTGCAGCGACCTCGGTGCTCGCTTGGGACTGGTACCAAACTGTCCCGTCGGAAATTGCGGCCAATCCGACGTACGTCGGTCGTGAAACCTGCGCTCAGTGCCACCAGGCTGAGTACCACGCGTGGCTCGGATCGGACCATGAGCGGGCGATGGACCTGGCTACCGACAAGACGGTGGAAGCCGACTTCAACAACACGAAGTTCGAATACCAGGGAGTCACCACGCGCTTCTTCCGCCGCGACGGCAAGTTCATGGTCAATACCGAAGGGCCGGATGGTAAATATCACGATTATGAAGTGAAGTACACGTTCGGCGTGCATCCATTACAGCAGTACATGGTCGAGTTTCCGGATGGCCGCGTGCAGGTGCTGCGGGTTTCGTGGGATGTGAAGAACAAAAAATGGTTTTACGTTGCGCCGCCGGATGTGACGAACGAGCGGATCCTGCCCGGCGACCCGCTGCATTGGACAGGCATCGGGCAAAATTGGAACACGACGTGCGCCGACTGCCATTCGACGAATATTCACAAAAACTACGATCCGGAGAAGAACACGTATCACACGTCGTGGCAGGAAATCAATGTGAGTTGCGAGGAATGCCATGGGCCGGGCAGCGTGCATGTGGCGCTGGCACGCCGCAAGTCGCCCTTCTGGGATCGCAAAATCGGCTACGGCTTGCCGAATCTCAAAGACAAAAACCTGAACGTGCAGCTTGAAACGTGCGCGAAATGCCATTCCCGGCGTTACCAGGTGCATGAGGACTACCGCGCAGGGAAACCCCTTCTTGATTTTTATGAGCCAGTGGTACTGGAAAACGGCTTGTATCAACCGGACGGCCAAATCCTCGACGAAGTGTACGAGTACGACTCGTTCCTGCAAAGCAAGATGCACGCCAACCATGTGCGTTGCACGGATTGCCACAATCCTCATACGCTCAAGCTGAAGTTCGAGGGCAATCGGTTGTGTGCCCAATGTCATGAACCGGCGAAATTTGACACGACGGCGCATCATCATCACAAAGAGGGTTCGCCAGGGTCGCAGTGCATTCAATGCCACATGCCGACGCGGTTTTATATGGGGATCGACGAGCGGCGGGATCACAGTTTTCGTATCCCGCGGCCGGATTTCTCGGTGTCGCTCCGCACCTCGAATGCGTGCAACAACTGCCATACACGTGCAGACGAAACGTTCGAATGGGCGGCCGAAGCGATTCAAAAATGGTATGGCAAACAAAAGCCGAGCGATCCGCCTCGTTGGGGCCCGGCGATTAAAGCTGGTCGGGCCGCCAAGCCGGAAGGCGAAAAGATGCTCTTGGAGTTGCTCGCCCATAAATCGACGCCGAGAATCGTACGGGCCACAGCTATCGATTTGTTGGCGAATTATCCGTCGGCCGCCAGCGCCACCGCGCGACGAGAGGCACTGCGCGATCAAGACCCTCTCATCCGACTAACGGCTGTACGTAGCCTTCCCACGGACAACAGAGAACTGTTAACGGCAGATTTAGCAGGGATGCTAAGCGACCCCATGCGGTCGGTGCGAATTACGGCGGTCGCTCGACTGGCCCATTTGCCGATCGATCAACTGACCGATTACCAGCGGAATGCCTACGAGAAAGCTATTGTCGAACTTCGCAAGAGCGAAGAACTCTCGCTCGATCACGCCGGCGGCCATTTAACTCTGGCTTCGCTCGACCGCGAACAGAGACATATTCCACAAGCGATCGAACACCTGACCGCGGCGATAAAATTGGAGCCATACCTAGCTGGGGCGCGCTCAGAGCTAGCTTCAATCCTGCAGAGCTATGGTGGCGATCAAGCGGAGATCCATCGCCTCCGTTCGGAGGAGGCGGACCTGATGGAACGCGACTCGAAGCTTGCGCCGAACAACGCGGACATTTTTTACCACCTTGGCTTGTTACGCTACACGCTGGAAGAGTACGAAAAAGCCGACGCAGCCTTTCAAGCGGCGTGCGAGAAGTGCGCACATAGTTATGACTATCGCATGGCGCCTGCGCTCTTGCAGGAGAAGCGTTACGACCAGACGGGCGATGAGAAACAATTCGAAGCGGCGGTCGAGTCGCTCAAAATCCTTCGTAGGATAGACCCGGATGACCCTCGAGCTCAGCAAATCCTCGCACGGTTGCTGGAGACCCGGAAGGCTAAACATGCGGTGAAATCCGGGTTACCGAAGTCGTAACCGCCATCATTGCTATCACTGCCAGCGTTCGGTTTGCGGGTTGGCCGTTGGATTTTGGACGCGTGTCGTCGTATGAGTCGATATGCGATCTAGACCCGTTCGCGCGGAGGATCGCGCGCCTTTTATCCCGCCACCGACTTCCTACCGTACCGGGAAGGATTCCGATGCTTTCCGACTTGATCGCATTGGTGCGTACGATCTCGCGATACCTTGTCGCCAACTCATCGCCCGGTCAGCTCGCCGCCGGATTTGCCATCGGTATGATCATTGGCATTGTGCCGAAAACGAACTTGATCGCGCTGTCGCTGTGCGTGGTTTTATTCTCACTTCGATGCAACAAAGGACTGGGGCTCGTGGCGGCGATCGCGTTTTCATTCGTCGGACAGTCCGTCGATCCTTTCGCACATAAAATTGGTCTGATCGTACTTAGCATCCATTCCATGCAGGCGGTGTATGCATCGCTGTTCAACCTGCCGTTTGGTCCATGGCTGGGTGTCAATAACACGGTTGTCATGGGCACGCTGCTTTTGGGCTTATACGTTGCGTACCCGGTTTTTTGGTTTACGCGGTTGTTTTTTGCTGGCGTTCGCTCCGTGTTTGTGAGGAAACCAGGCGCCAGACTGGGTTTCGACGCCGAACTGCAACCGGGAGCCGCTGCATGAATCGCTTGCCCCCTTGGCAAATCTGGTTGCCGCGGTTGCTGTTCGCGACTGTGGTGATATTGGCAGTGCAACTCGGATTGGGACTCGCCGTACGGTCATTTGTAATTCGATCGGGTAAAGCAAGTTTCGGGACGCACGTCGACGTCCGGAGTTCTCGCGTCTCACTTTTTAGCAAGCAAATCGTCTTAAACGACTTGCACATCGTCGACCCTCATAAACCAGCAGAGGATTATCTGGACGCGGACCGCTGCGAACTGGAGGTCGCCGCTCGGCCACTTTTGCATCGGCAGCTAGTTGTGACTGGGGGACGCCTCAGTGGGCTGCGGTTCTCGGTGCTTGGCAAAGAAACGGGGAAACTCACGAATGCGAAAGCGGCGCCTGCTCTCACAACCTGGTTGCGTGATGATGCAGATGTCCTCGCCCGCCAATGGTTCGATCATCTAGCAGGGCGCCTTAAGAGGGACGTTTCAAACCAGTTTGAGTCCGTTCGCCGAACGCAGACATTTGGCGCGATGGGCTGACCAGTCGGCAGTCCTCGAGGCGCGCGGCCAGAATCTCAATCAGCAGGCCGCCCAATTGCAACACGATTTAGACATGGCCCAGAATAATCCACTTCGAAGTGGAGCGTTTCTGGTCAACCTACCGAACACAATTGCTGAACTGCAAAAGAAATTTGCGGCATTCAACTCCGAGCTCAACCAACTGCCTGATGAGCTCGAATCCGAGCGGCGAGCCATCGTGGCCGCTCGCCGCCGTGACGAGCGACTTTCTAACAAAACGATCGAGCTCGAGCCAATCGATGGCGACGAGATTACCGCCTACTTGTTGCGCAGCCAGGTCGTAAAACAACTCGATGAACTCATAAAAGTTATGCGTTGGGTTCGCGACAAAATACCTGAAAAGCGGGCCATCGGGTTACGCGGCCAGCGGGGCGAAGATGTCCTGTTCACAGGTTGCCGGGAACAACCGAATTTCTTGGTCCGTGCAATTGAATTGCAAGGTTCTGCCCGAATTGCCAATCAACCGGTCGAGTTGCGGGGAGTGCTATCTAATTTCACGACATTGACCGCGCTCTATGACGAGCCCATACAGCTTAGGTTGGAAGGACACGGGGCAATGCCGGTCGAGTTGAAAGCGACGATCAATCGCGCGAACGGCGCGCTTCGAGACGAGCTCCTTGTGGACTGCCAGAGCATCCTTTTGCCGGCTCTCGAACTGGGGCATTCGGACCAAGTCGCGATGACAATCGCGCCCTCGACTGCCTCCATCTCCATTCGTGCGGCCGTCGATGGCGACAAACTCGTTGGCGAAGTCCAAATGGTGCAGCAAAACGTACGAATTGTGCCAACGGTTAAAAATGCGTTTGGCCGCGTGCCAATTGCGGATGCACTTGAAGAGTCGTTGGGCCACATCGATTCGTTCGCCACCCGGATTTCACTCGGAGGAACCCTGGCGGAGCCAAGTTGCGCACTGTGGTCGAATCTCGGCCCGGCGGTGACTGAAGCAATGGAACATGCGGTCCGGCGGGGCAGCAGTCAGCACATGCGTGCGATGATCGTTGATGCTGGTAAACAGGTGGACGAACAACTCACCGGAATTGAACGCCAGATGATCGAACAGCAGACCCAGTGGCAAACTCGTATCGTGGATGTGCGAGCCCGGTTGCAAGCGATCGCCGCCGCGGAGGAACCTAGCGACCGCCTTACGCCGGATCGTCTCGGCCGGCGATTGCCAAGCAATTCTCTGTTTCGGTAGGCTGATTTCTCTCGCCCGGCGGCGGACAGCCCAGCAGAGCGACGCTTCCACACATACCGGAGCTCGGCCGGCGGCTTGACCCCTGCCGCCCAAAATCGCATCCGAATTCTTGCGGATTCAGCTACGACGGTTTCCGGCCAGCGGTGATTCCGGTACGATGGCCGGCCATGTCTGCATTGGCTATCATTTTCGACATGGACGGTGTGCTAGTTGACTCGTATGAGGCGCACTTCGCGAGTTGGTCGCGGATGTACGGCGAGTTAGGTCTCGATTACACCGAGCAAGACTTTGCGGCTGATTTCGGGCGCACAAGCCGTGACATAATTCGTCGGCGTTTAGGTGACCAATTGAGCGACGTACAAATCAGCGAACTCGACGCACGAAAGGAAGCCTTTTTCCGTGATTCGCTCCGCGAGCATTTCACGACCATGGAAGGAGCAATTGAACTTATCGATGCACTGTCAGCCGATGGCTTTCTGCTCGGCGTGGGCTCATCTGGTCCGCCGGAGAATGTCGGCCTATGTCTGGAGAAACTCGGCCGCCGCGAAAAATTCGCCGCGGTTGTTACCGGCGAAGACGTGAGACGCGGCAAGCCCGATCCGCAAGTGTTTCAGATGGTAAGCGATCGGCTTGGTGTACGCGCCTGAGCGCTGTGCAGTCGTCGAGGATGCGGTTCACGGCATCGAGGCTGCCCAACGAGCGAGAATGAAGGGTATCGCTCTAGTGGGAACGGCGAACCGCGAACAGCTCAGCAAGGCCGATTTAATAGTGGAAAGCCTGCGGGATCTGTCACCGCGGTCAGTTCGAGCGTTGATCAGCAGTTGAGCGGATCACAGTTCCAAGGTCGGACGGATGCTCGCAATGCAAAAGCCCCGGAAGTTTCCCAGTTTGAACCGATTGACTCGATGCTGACCTCGGGAAACCACGCCGCTGCCGGGTCCGTCTGGAAAAGCGCGGCGAAGTTTAAATCGCCTAGCGAAATAGGTTGGAAAGCCACCTAAATTTTTTACCAGATTCGTTAGACCTTTACGCAGGCACTCGCTATACTTAGCCCTCGGATTGTCTTTTTCCCGATATGGTTTGGTGACCTTGTAGGACTCCAAAACGATCGCGGAAGTAGTTGCAGCCGAGTTCAAGACTCTTTTCACCGGGGGGGACGGGTGTATCTAGACCGTCGAAAGCCGGCGTTCGCGTTTTGAAGTCGGTTCACTGTTTTGGAGTTGTGCACGATGAAGCTGTATGTTGGCAACCTTTCCTTCTCAACGACCGAGGAAACGTTGCAGGCCGAATTTGGGGCCCACGGCCAAGTGGAAGAAGTGGCCGTGATCACAGATCGCGATACAGGCCGCCCGCGCGGGTTCGCCTTCGTTTCAATGCAGAACGATAGCGAGGCTCGTGCCGCAATTGAAGCCCTCAATGGCACTGAGATCGATGGTCGCACGATCACCGTCAATGAAGCGCGGCCGAAGAGCAACGGCGGAGGAGGCGGCGGTGGACGCGGCGGTTATCGGGGTGGCGGTGGTGGCGGCCGAGGTGGCGGTGGCGGCGGCAAGCGCTGGTAAGCTGATCGCGGCCCGAGAGTCACAACCAGCTCAAAACGGCAGTTAGGTCGTGCCGATGAGTTGACAGCGAATAATTCGATTGGGCCCGCTGATGCGCATTAGCGCTTCAGCGGGCTTTAGTGTTTCAAGGTGCGCGTTGCCCGTCATGGCCGGGAGTTGCCAGCAACCTGTGGGCTTTGCCCGCTCTGCGTTCATATTTCTTAAAACCTCATCAAGCTCGGAGCTGCAACGCGTGAGATTCTACAAGTACTGGGCGTCAGGCGAGGCGACCGTGCAGCAAGGAAGGCAGTCATGGAATCTCCGCGCTTACGGCGGCTCAGATCAGGATTTGAATGACGCGATCCAACGCGCACAACAGATAGCGGCCCGCGCTGCAGCGGCGATCGAGCAAGGTACACGGCCAGAAAGGTACGGCTATCCCGATCGTGCACTACGCGAAGAAATCGTTCAAGAAGTTAACGCCGCACACGGACTCTCGGCAGTCATCACGCGGAACTCGTATGGTGCACTTGTGCTGAATACAAGCCGCGTGATGTTCGTCGATGTGGATTACCCGCCCGCTAGTGGATTCGGCGACAACGTGCGAAATCTCTGGGATCGCTTGCGAGGGAGGTCGAAGCCCTCACAGCGTGATCGGGATGATCAGCTTTTGAGCCGGTTTCGCGAAATCGTTGACTCACGGCAAGGAATAGGACTGCGCGTCTACCGTACCGCCGGTGGATTCCGGCTGCTCGTGACCAGCGCCACATACGACCCAATATCATCGGAGACGGGCGAATTGCTTTCCGCTTTCGGTAGCGACCCACTATACGTTCGCCTGTGCAAGGCTCAAGAGTGCTTCCGCGCTCGGTTGTCGGCAAAGCATTGGCGCTGTGGCGCTGCGCGACCGCCCTCACGTTTCCCATGGGAAAATGAGGAACAAGAGCATCGTTACCGGGAATGGGAAGAAGTGTATCATGCCAAGGCGAATCAATTTGCGGTCTGCGAACCCGTGGGGCACCTCGGCAGCACCGGCGTAATTGATGACGTGCAAACCGTTCTGGATTTGCACGATCGGCTCACGATTCAAGCCGGGGCTCGGTTGGCGTGAAGGGCCAGCCTGCGCGACGAAAGAAACCTGGCGAAGCAATACAATCCCTTGCTGCCAAGTAGCTCCCAGGCTACGCTGCCAGTATGGAAAAGAAACAACTATTGGAAACGCTCGACGCTCTCCGCACGGAGGTGGCCCAGGCCAGCCAGGTCGATCCCGAAATGATCGACGAGCTGCGGCGGCTAACGGACGAGATCCGCCGCTCGATTGATGAACCGGAAGCTTCTCCGGATCTTGCCACCCAAGAGGCGCCGCGAACGTTGAAGGACCTGCTGCTGCGTTTTGAAGCGGAGCATCCCCAGTTCTCCGCAGCGGCCGGCAAAGTGGCCGACGCGCTCGCCGCAATGGGATTTTAGTCAAGACCGAAATGTTGAGAGTCGAGAGCTAGTCTATTTGATTTATTCTGACGGAAGCTGCCCGCAACCTTCTATCCCAAACGTTACTCCTGCTTTTTGATCATGCCCGCCAACCTCGGCCATCGCGTGTTACCCTGCTTGCTCGTTTCCGATATGCGTCGTGCGATGGAGTTCTACATTGATACTTTGGGCTTCATACAGACGGGTTATTATCCGATCGAAAGCAACCCGGTGCGCACGGAAGTTCGTCGGGATGATGTCGCCATCATACTATACACGGAAGCACTTCACGGCCGGGAAGAGGTTCCCTCGTTTAGCGGAGCGCTGTATATCTTTCCGGAAGATATCGATCGCGTGGCCGACGAAATTCGCGGGAAAGTACCGTTTGCCTGGGGCCCCGAGGATACTGAATTCGATATTCGCGAATTCGCCATTCGCGACCCAGATGGTTACACACTTGTGTTTGCCGAGCGAGTGTAGCGTTGCTTTATCGCCCCTTACGTAAATATACGTTTCGTTGCGGAATTGCCGCGGGCGGCAATGGCATCGTCAATAACCGCTTGCTGCTCGTCCGTCATCAGCCATCCCGCCGCGCCGGCCGTCTCCTCGATTTGTTGCGGCCGCTTCGCGCCGCACAGGGCCGATGTAATGCCTGGCTGGCTGAACGTCCAATTGACGACGAGTTGGGCGATGGTGTGCCCAGAGATGGCAGCGATCTCACGCAATCGATCGACGAAGTCCTGATTCTTCTGCCATTCGTCCCCCTGGTACATGGGGTATTTGCGGCGGCTGTCGCGCTGGTCGAGTTGTGAATCGCGCGGCAATTTGCCCGCGAGCAAGCCCTTCATCAGCGGCCAATACACCATGACCGCGACGTTGCGCTCGCGGCACCAGGGAATCGTTCGCTGCTCGATGTCGCGCTGTAGCATGTTGTAGGGCTGTTGGACTGCCACGATCGGGCACTCGGCCGAAAATTCTTCCATCTGCTCGACGGTGAAGTTTGAGACCCCAACCGATGCGCGTTTTGCCCAACTCCATCAGCTTACGCAGCCCGCCCGCCGACTCTGCCAACGGCACTTTTTCGTCGGGACAATGCAGATATAAAAGTTCGACTCGGTCGGTTCCTAACCGCCGCAAGCTTTCATCGCACTCTATGCGCAGCCGCTCTTGCCGCCCATCCGTGACCATCTCGGTACCTTGATAATGAATGCCGCACTTGGTGGCGATCACCATTTGGTCGCGATGGCTTCCTACGCGCGGCGAATGAGGTTTTCGCTTTCGCCGTTCGGGCCGTAAACATGGGCTGTATCGAGGTGGTTGATGCCCACGTCGAAGCACTTCTGGATGGTGGCGATGCTATCGGCATCGTTCACACCCAGCGTGGTCACACCGGCGATTGGCCAACAACCAAGGGCAACGGGAGAAACTGAGAAACCAGAATTACCCAGTGGACGACGAATTTCACCAGTTCGGCCCATAGGACGACGATTGTAGCAGGCATGCTCTGGAAGACGTAGCCATCGAAATTGCCTGCCACATACAGGTACAAGCCAACTGCTTGGGAACATGTCCGCTATTTTGGGCGGCAAGCTTGATACAAACAGCAATCGTCGGGGCAAACATCGTGGCTCGGCCCCAGCGTGCCGAGGGCGAGTCGTCGCGGTGAATCAGACATTCGTTCTTCGATCAGCTCGCGAATCATTTGCACGAATCGTGGATGCGCGCCGACGGTGGCGGCGCGGACCATGTTGATGCCGAGCCGATCGCATAGCTGTCGGACTTCGGTGTCCAAATCGAAAACGACTTCCATGTGATCGGAAATGAAGCCGATGGGAACGATAACGACGTCGCGGATGGGCGACTGGTGGTGACGCGATGCGATAAAGTCGCCGATATCGGGCTCCAGCCACGGCTGCTGCGGAGGACCGCTGCGGCTTTGGTAGACGAGTGACCAAGCCACCCTGCCCCCTGCCCTTTCTTGGGGGGAGACATGATTATGTAGAACTTTGGCCACGAGACGGCAGGCCTCGCTAAGTTGCTCCTCATAGCTGCAACCAGCGGCCATCGCCCTCGGAATACTGTGGGCCGTAAAGATAAGCAAGGCATCAGCACGCCGCTCCGCCGGAACCTGCTCAAACGCCGCCCGCGTGAGTTCAATCATTGGTTCGATGAAGCCCGGATGATTGAAATACACACGCAGCTTATCGACCTGTGGAGCCGCTAGTCCTACTTCCGTCTGAGCAGCCGCGATGTCCTCCCGATACTGCCGGCAACCTGAATAAGAGCTGTACGCGCTCGTGACAAACGCCAGCGCGTGCTGGATGCCATCGGCCGCCATCTGCCGCAGCGTATCGACCAGCAGCGGATGCCAATTGCGGTTGCCCCAGTAGATCGGCAAGTTGGGGCCATGCTCGGCTAATTTCTTTTCGAGCGCGGCGATCAGCACGCGGTTCTGATCGTTGATAGGGCTCCGGCCGCCAAAGTGATAATAATGCTCAGCAACCTCAAGCAGCCGCTCCCGCGGGACATTCCGACCACGTAAGACGTTTTCTAGAAACGGCAACACGTCCTCAGGTTTGTCCGGTCCACCGAAAGAAACGACTAGGAGCGCGTCGTACATTGGCAAAACTTGAAGAAAATGACGAATGACGAAAACGAATGACAAAACGGTAAAAAGGCAAGAACTTTCGCTCGCGTTTCATCATTCGTCATTCTGTAATTCGGCATTTGCAAGTGACCCCGACGGGACTCGAACCCGTGTTACCGGCGTGAAAGGCCGGTGTCCTAGACCGCTAGACGACGGGGCCAGCGCACATAACCGCCGCACGCCCAGCGGAAAGCCCTTCCGGGACGGTCGTCCGGCCGGGCGTCTAATGCCGTCCGGAACAACGGGGCGAATAGCCGAAGCTGTTTAAGCTGTATATGGTTACGAGCGCGCATCGTCAAGTCAACGCGCCCGCGATCAAAGACCTTACCTCTGCTAGGCTCCAGAAAAAAAACCGGGGGCGGCGTGGTCGACGAAATGTGCCAACCGACCTGCACAGCGCCTTCGCAAAAGAAATGCTAGCAGAGCTCGAAGCGAACGAGAAGAGGGAAAGGGAGAAGAGAACTAAGTCCGCAATTCACTGTAACTTAAACTTATTGCTAACCGGCGGTGTTTGAACCGTCATTCTGCGCGAGCGACGACTCATCCGGCTTTTGCTGGTTACGGCGGATCGCTTCGTAAACCTCATTACGATGCACAGGCACCTCCTTCGGCGCTTCCACGCCAAGTCGGACCTTGTCGCCGCGGATTTCCACAACGACGATCGTAATATCATCATTGATGATGATGCTCTCGTTCTTTTTCCGTGATAGAACTAACATGCACGATTCCTTCCAGAGGCGCGTCCGTACGCTCAGTAACCTTCGCTACTGCTCGCAGGCGGACGGGACACCCCAGAGGGCCCACGGCCCAATTCTTTTGAGGGTGTTGGCCACCTGTGTCGCAGACGACCCCTTCAATCCACTCTACGTGGTGCCGGAGGCTAGTCAAGGAAAGTACGGGGCTAAAAACAGTGTTTTTAGCCGCCAATGCTGGCATTTGGCATGAGATTTGGGTGAATTGCACCGCTCGCATGGCCATTGACGGCCGGGACACGTGCGTGCCACGCGATCCGGTTGTCGGCGCTAACCCTTTTTGTGCGTGGAACATAGGAGTGATGGACGCATCTCGCAACCAAGACCGCGACAGGGAAAACCCGGCCCGTTTCGGGATGCAAATCGGTGGGCTACAAGGACTTTCCCGATTTCTTGATTTGACGAGTGTTTGTCTGCCAAACCTGACATTTTGGCTACAAATGCTAGTTGGTTCAGATTTGGGGGGATCTGCGAGTATTTCGGTTTCGCAACTCCGAGCGCATCGCGTGATTGGAATGCAAACCAGTAACCACCACACAGCCGCAGCATCCAACTAAACAATATCCGACAATTCTCATTTGCAGGAGGCGCAGCTATTCCAGCGTTGCGGTACGAGAATGTTCGGATTGCTTGCATTCCTGGAACAGTCTCCCAGGAACGTGGCTCCAGATTCTATACACTATGCGATTGTTGTGAACTTATGACGAAGGAAACAGCTAACAGCCCGTTGAAAAAGTCGACGGGCTGGGGCATCGCAGAGAAGCGATGCCAAAACTGCGACGATAGTCGCTGTTTTGCGAGTCCGCGAGGAGCTTTGCTCTGTGCTTGGCGCGGTTGAAAAACGCCACGATGGCGTTTTTCAAAAGACTGTAAGTCACCTGGCGATTGGCGGTTGCGGATCGTTTTGCCGTCCTTCTATAATTGGGGCCTGGAACATTTAAGTATGTACGATAAACCGTCGCGGTGCGGCGCGGGGCCGTTGCCATCGGTTCGTGTTCTATAGCGAGTGAGCTTCGTATAAGCGGAACTTGTCAGGAAAGAATTCGCGGCGCAATGATCAATGAAGTGAAGGCTGTTTGGCCCTGGATGGGCAATGTCGTGGAAGCGGTCTACACCGTTACGCATGGCATGTGGGTCACGTTCCGAACCTGGATCAAGACGTATCGGCCGGAGCGAAGAACCTTTACTGAGCATTTTGAATACCCAGAGCTACCGGTGCCTGTCGCCGCTCGCTATCGAGGCTTCCACCGCTTTGACCTCACCACATGTATTGCATGCGATCAGTGCGCGAAGGCTTGCCCCGTCGATTGCATTTATATCGGTAAAGAGCGAGTCGAAACGGGCAAGGGTTTCAAGATCACCGGCTACACGATTGATTACACGAAATGTATGTTCTGCGCGCTGTGCGTTGAGCCGTGCCCCGTCGATTGCATTTTTATGGGCGCGACGCATGATCTGAGCTGCTACAGCCGCGATGGTTGCATCATTGATTTTTCGCGAATGCCGCTGGATGTCGCTTGGGGCCGGGCAACGTTGAACCCCACCGCAGTTGCCGATTCAAAAGTAATTACCGAACCCGTGCACGGCGGGCCAAACCAATAGGAAAATGACCGTTGATAATTGCTAGTTGTTAGTGGATACAAGCGACAAAAGCAGCCTCTATCTACAATCGACTATCAACGAACAGCCATGTCCACACCGACCGCCATTGCCGCATACGTCGCCTTGTTTGCGCTCGTTGGTTTCGTATTTTTGTTTTCAAACCTCGTCTTGGGTTGGCTCGTACGGCCACGACTACCAAACGTCGAGAAGCTCGAAGTGTATGAATGCGGCGAGCCGACAATCGGCTCCAGTTTCGTTCAGTTCGATTTGCGGTTCTACGTTGTGGCATTGCTGTTCATCATTTTCGATGTCGAAGTGGCGTTCTTCTTTCCGTGGGCGACGGTCTTCGGCAAAGCAACCCAGTTGGCGGCTGGTCCACCAGCAGCGGTGGTCTCCGCCGAAGGCGCGGCGGTGGCGCCGACGCAACCGCTGACCGCTTGCGAGAATTAGGCCTGCGCGACGTGTCGACCGCATCTGCCGCAGACAGTCCGGAGCTTCGCCAATCCGCCCACGACCTGGCACTGACGTCGTTTGCCGATATCGGCGTTTTCTTTGGCGTGCTCCTGGTCGGTTTTGCTTACGTGTGGAAACGTGGCGATCTCGACTGGGTCCGGGCGATCACGCGCGAGAAACCGCAGCCGGCGCACCGGCCTCCGGCGCCGCGGGCACTGGAGTCCAGTCAATCGATCTTGTCCGCCTAAATCCAGGCGTCGCCATCGACGCCGCTAAGTGCACCTCTTACGGTTTTATCATGGCTGGCACCACATTCGTCGATCAACTGAAGTCCAAATTTGGCGACATGATCGCCGGCGCGAATCTGGAGAATATCGATCCGTGGCTCGAAGTCACGCCAGACGGCCTTCTCGACGTGTGCCGCTATTTTCGCGATGAGCCGTCGCTCGCCTTCGACTACCTGAACTGTGTCTCCGGGGTGGACTATCTACACACCGACGCGAAAAAGGCCGCCAAGAGCGATTGGCAGCCGCACGTCGAGGTCGTTTATCACCTCTATAGCATGAGTCACAAGCACAGTCTCGTGTTGAAGGTGATCCTGCCACGCTGGAAGGACGATCACGCGGGCAAACTGCCAGAGATACCAAGCGTTGCCGGCTTGTGGAGCACGGCCGATTGGCACGAGCGCGAAGTGTACGACTTATCCGGTATTTATTTCACTGGTCACCCGAACCTGCGCCGCATTCTGTGCCCAGAAGATTGGGTCGGCCACCCGCTGCGCAAGGACTATGAGATGCCGCTGGAATATCACGGAATACGAGGGAGATAGTACAGGTCATGGCTACAGCTGTAGAAGATCCTCGCATCATCGAGTTTGACGTCCGCACGGACGAGATGCTCGTCAACATGGGCCCTCAGCACCCGAGCACGCACGGAGTATTGCGTCTGGTCCTGCGCACCGATGGCGAGATCGTCTCCGAGGTCGTGCCGCATATTGGTTACCTCCATCGCTGCGCGGAAAAGATCGGTGAGAACCTCACGCCACGCCAGTGGATTCCCTACACGGACCGTATGGACTACCTCGCCGGAATGAACATGAACCTCGGCTGGTCGCTTACGGTCGAGAAGCTCGTGGGGCACCGCGTTCCCGAACGCGGGCGCCATCTGCGCGTGCTGATCGCGGAATTGAATCGCATCGCCAGCCACCTGGTCGGCATGGGGGCGTATGGCCTCGACCTGGGAACGTTTAGTCCCTTTCTTTATGCCTTCCGTGAGCGAGAAAAGATTCTCGACTTGTTCGAAGAGGCCTGCGGCGCCCGCCTCACTTACAGCTACATCACCCCCGGTGGTGCAACGGCAGACCTACCCCGCGGTTGGTTGCAGAAATGCGAAGATTTCCTCGACCAATTTGTGCCGCTCATCGACGAGTACCACACGCTGCTCACCACCAATTCCATCTTTGTAAAGCGGACGGCCGGCATCGGCCTTCTGTCGCCGCAGATGGCAATAGGCTTCGGCACCAGCGGCCCAGTGCTTCGCGGCAGCGGCGTCGATCACGACATGCGCCGTGACGGTGAAGAGATCTACACCTCGATGTACGAGGGTTACGCCTTTGAAGTTGTGTGTGAGCGCGACGGCCATTACCCGCGCGATCATGCCTACCCGCCCGTGCCGCACGAAACAGTGCTCGGCGATTGTTGGCATCGCTTTTACGTGCGGATGCTGGAAGTTGTGCAGAGCGTCGATCTTTGCCGGCAAGCGATTGACCGTTACAGCATCTCCACCGGCAGCCATGGCGAACCGCTGAAACTCACGCAGAAACTGCCCAAGGGCGAGTGCTACCTGGAAACCGAAGCCCCAAAAGGCCAGATGGGCTTTTATATTGTCAGCTCGGGCGATTCGATTCCGTGGCGGGTCCGCGCCCGCAGCAGCAGCTTCTGTAACCTGTCGGTCACGAATGCACTCTGCCGCGGCTGTCTGATCGCCGACGTGCCGGCAATCGTCGGCTCACTCGATATCGTGATGGGTGAAATCGACCGGTAATAGAATCCGTCAGGCACAGCCTGACCTACGTGCGAGCCCAAATCCGCCTCAACCATCAGTCGCACGAGTTCCTTGAACGTGACCGTTGGTTCCCAACCGAGCTTCTGGCGCGCATAGGTCGCGTCGCCTTGCATCACGTCGACTTCCGCAGGACGGAAGTACCGCGCATCAATGCGCACCCGTTCATGGCCTTCAGCGTCCACGCCAACTTCTTTTAACCCTTCTCCGCGCCATGTGATCGGCATTCCTGCGAGCCCGAACGCCAGCTCACAGAATTCGCGCACCGAGTGCGACTCGCCGGTAGCAATCACATAGTCATCCGGCTCGGCTGCATCCAGCATCAGCCACATTGCACGCACGTAATCCGCCGCGTAACCCCAATCGCGTCGCGCGGCCAAATTCCCTAGGTACAGACACTCTTGTACGCCTGTCTGAATCCGGGCGACGGCCCGGGAGATCTTCCGGGTAACAAATGTCTCGCCCCGCCGCGGTGATTCGTGGTTGAACATAATTCCGTTCACCGCGAACATGCCGTACGATTCGCGGTAGTTCCGCGTCGCCGTAAACGCGAACGCCTTTGCGCACGCATACGGACTCCGTGGGTAAAACGGCGTCCGTTCCGTCTGCGGCGTTTCCACCGCCTTGCCATACATTTCGGAGGAAGAAGCCTGGTAGAAGCGGCACTTCAGGCCGGTCTCGCGAATAGCTTCCAACAGTCGGATGCAACCGAGACCAGTGATTTCCGACGTGTACTCTGGAATATCAAAGCTGACGCGCACGTGCGACTGAGCACCAAGGTTATAGATTTCGTCCGGCCGAATTGTCTTCACGAGCTGATCAAGTGACGAAACGTCGGCCAAATCGCCGTAGACCAACTGCAGGCGAACGTCCTCCTCGTGCGGATCCTGATAGATATGGTCGATACGGCTCGTGTTGAACGACGACGATCGACGCACCATGCCGTACACCTCATAGCCTTTGGCGAGCAGCAACTCGGCCAGATAGGAGCCATCTTGCCCGGTAATGCCCGTCACGAGCGCGCGTTTTCCGATTTTTGGCGGATAGGATGGCTTCATTACAGCTTAGTGTATTTAGTCGAAAGATTCCCGCCTAGGCGCAAATACGACATGGGCTCACCAGGAACGGTAGCGCATACCTTTGTGCCTTGCCGTGAGAATCAGAATTCTCTCACGGCTTGTTCGGCGGCACTTGCAGCTCTTTTCGCAGCCGATCGAGTTCGGCCATCAGATTTGATTGGACCTTCGCGTATTCTGGCTGACCGTACACGTTGTTCAGCTCATGCGGGTCCTTTTCGAGATCATAGAGCTCCCATTCGCCAAGCGTGTAGAAATGAATGAGCTTTGCCCGGCCGTTAGTCACGCCTTCGTGCTTGGCGACATGATGGTCCGCGTCCTTATCCTCGTAGAAATGATAATAGAAAGTCTTTCGCCAATCGGCAGGTGTCTCGCCGCGCAAGATCGGCGCCATGCTATGTCCTTGGATTTCTGCGGGCACCTTGCCTCCCGCGACTTCCACGAACGTCGGAGCGAAATCCACATTCGATACGATGTGCTCCGCGTCCACGCTGCCCGGCTTGATTACCCCCGGCCAACGAATGAGGAGCGGCGTCCGCAGCGATTCTTCGTACATAAAGCGCTTGTCGAACCAGCCATGCTCGCCCATGTAGAAGCCCTGGTCGCTCGTGTAGACGACGATCGTATTCTTAGCCAATCCACTGTCATCGAGATACTTGAGCAGTTTTCCGACGTTGTCGTCCACCGACTCGATGCACCGCAGATAGTCCTTCATATAGAGCTGATAGAACCACCGCGTGCGGTCCTTGCCTTGCGGGTTGGCTTCGCGAAACGTTGCGAGCCGCGGGTCGACCAGCTTTTCCCAGGCAGCCTTGTCCGACTTGCTCATACGGCCAAACAGGAACTTGCGCTCGCGGCTTTTCTCTTTGTTCCATAGCTTGAGATCCGGCTCCGGATGCATTTGGCTGATCCGCATATCGGCCTTATGGGCAGCGGTGCCGCGATGAGAGTAATCGTCGAACAACGTCGGCGGCTCGGCAATCTTTTCATCCTCGCGGTCCGCGAGTTTCTCTGCCGCGGGGTCCCACGGACGATGTGGCGCCTTGTTATGCACCATCAAAGCGAACGGCCGTTTCGGATCGCGTTTGTGCTGGAGCCAATCGAGCGCCGAATCGGCGATAATGTCTGTTACGTAGCCCGGCATCGAGTGTCTGCCGTCGGCCATGATGAAATCGGGGCGGTAGTACTGCCCCTGGCCAACCAACACCTGCCAATAATCGAAGCCCGTCGGCTCGCTCACTAAATGCCACTTGCCGACGATCGCCGTTTGATAGCCCGCCATCTGCAGCAATTTCGGAAACGTCACCTGGCTGCCGTCGAACGGCTTGTGCGAAGTATTGTCGTAAAAGCCGTTCTTGTGGCTGTACTTGCCCGTGAGGATGCAAGCCCGGCTCGGACCGCACAATGAGTTGGTGACGTAACAACGGTCGAACCGCATGCCTTCGTGGGCAATGCGGTCGATATTCGGGGTGTGATTGCGGCTGCCATCGTACGCGCTGATCGCCTGAAAAGCGTGATCATCGCTCATAATGAACAGAATGTTCGGCCGCTCAGCAGATGCCGCGATGGCGAAAACGGCACTGCCATAACAGAAGAGTAAGTAAGCAAATATTGAAACAGCTTTCGGGTTGCGCATAATACGATGGCCTCTATTTTCGCCGCCGGCTAAGACCGGCGAACCTCACAATCGGAAATTTGAACAGGAGGAAACGGAGGCAACAGAGAGGGTTACAAACAACCCCAACGTTCATTTCAAAGTATACTCGTTATTTCTCTCCGTTTCCTCTGTTTCCTCCTGATTAAAAATGCATCCACTATTTCAAAGAGCGTCCCAATTAACGGAAGTGATCATTGCAGCGGCAATTGAGATCCACAGAACGATGGGTCCTGGCCTCCTCGAATCGATTTATGAATGGTGCTTGATACGAGAACTTGAGTTGCGAGGACTTTCGTGCTGCAATCAAAAATTTGTCGCCGTTCGTTACAAGCAGTTCAGTCGGGAGGAACCGCAGAGGTTTGACGTTCTGATCGAGGACTGCGTGTTGGTGGAAGTAAAAGCAACAGAGGCGGTTAAACCCATCCACAAAGCGACGCTCCTAAGTTACATGAAACTTCTCGACATGCCATTGGGGTTGGTAATAAACTTCCATGAACAACGGCTAGTCGATGGAGTCTCGCGCCTGATTCTTCCCGGCGCGAACCAATGAATTGACCAATTGAACCGTTTTTGAACAGGAGGAAACAGAGAGAAACAGAGGACGTGGTATTTCACGGGACACGGGATTTGTGCTTTGCAGAATGAATATCCCATTTACAAAGGAGCGCATACCGAAGGCGTTGTCCGCATCTCCGTTTCCTCTGTTGCCTCCTGTTCAATTTAACTCTTCAAAATCAGGAGAAAGATTGCCGCCGGAGGGAGTTGAACCCCCACCCACTTACGTGGACATGGACCTGAACCATGCGCGTCTGCCAATTCCGCCACGGCGGCATCAAGAAGGCAATTGTAGCATCGACTCGCGCCGCCGGCCAAGCGGGTGGCTTTGTTGGTCGTGGGTCGGTTTGATTTCAGATGGTGGGTGGCTGGGGGCTCGCTGCGCTCGACCCCAGCCACCCAAACAACTAACAACGACCCACGATCCAATAAAAAACCGCCGCGGCAGATGACTCCACCGCGGCGGCTCGTTGCCGAAGCTAAAAGCGTTTGACAATCGTCAGTTCGTATTATCCACCTCACGTCCGTTGCGCGTGATCATGTGCAGATAAACGTCCTTGTCCACGTTGTCGTTGACGGCCACCGAATGACCATCCGCATAGCCGTGGATCACGATGCCCGGATGCCGGCTGCTCGGTCCCCAAACGCGATACTTTAGACTACCTCCATGTAGGTCTGTCTTTTCGTAGTACTTGGTCGGGTCACCCTTCGTATCGCCCTTATTAAGAGCCGTATCGCAAGTTCCCGTGCAGGTCCAAGTGATTGACGGCTGATTGGGGATATTGCTGCCGACAGGAGCCTGACCTTGCGGCCACGCCCCAACTACATACGAGGTCAAACCGCTATACCAGGATGTCACGTTTTCTTCGCGGCTTTCGGTGATCAACGCCACATGGGATGTGCCGTCCGAGAGGCTTTGGAAACCAAGACCTCTCTTCTGCACCTTGCCGCCAACTGTGCCCGGGAAAGGCAAACCGCCGTTGCCGCAATAGGCACCCGTGCAAGCGGTGGTCTGCGCACCACCAGGCGAACTCGGCAAACCGCTCGCAAGTTGACCCGTCGCATTGAGATAGTGCGTGGCTGATAGAGCCACGTAGTTGCCGCTACCAGCTTTGCCGCCGCCGCCTGGTGTTTTCCATGTCGTACCGAAATTCGCGATTGGCACGTCCTCTTCACCAGGAAAGCTTGGGCAAACCAATCCGGGAATTTTTGTCTCGAAAATGTATGGATTCGTCGTCGCATTCGGAGCGACGCCCGGATTTTGTGTACCACCCTTAGTACCACTTGCGAACGCGGCATCCTGAAGCTTCCCGTAACGTGGCCCTGTTGTGGTGGATTGCGTTAGTTTGTCATAGAGGACGTTTTCTTCCATGAACGGCAGGATCTGCACAACCCAGCTATATCCGTCGCCATTTTGTCCCGGTTCCCAATTCGTGAACGGCGGAGTAGCGTTCGGCGAACCAGTTCCCTCTGTGCCGTACTGAACCGGGTTGTTGCCCACCAACAGCGGCGCCGTCGAAGCCAACGGCAAGTACAATCGCGTGTCGTGGTGATTCTGCAACGCGATCAGAAGCTGCTTGAAGTTGTTCAAGCACGAGTTACGTCGGGCCGCTTCCCGCGCGGCCTGAATGGCCGGTAGCAACAGGGCTACCAAGATGCCGATGATCGCGATGACCACCAGCAGCTCGACGAGGGTGAACCCTCGCCTTGGATTGCGATTCGCATCCATAACTGAACCTCCATAAAAAAATGAAACGAAAATGAGGATGAAACAGAAAAATCGTCGGCCGAATTCGGCCGTCGCCTCTTCCTAGTCATGTGTGAACAATTGAGGCCTCAAAACGCAGTCGCGCGAAAAGCCTCGTTCCGTGGATCGGCGTCGTGTTCGACCGCCCGATCGCCAAGTCCCAGCCGTCCCCCCTCTGAAGCGCCGTGTAGCTAGAGGATACGGCAAGTTTATACCCAAAGTCTATTCTGTCGCCACCGTTGCTGTCAATCAAAACATAACCGAGCCATCTTGGCATCTTGGCTGGATGGGGTGGCTGGGGTCGAGGCGTAGCCGAGCCCCAGCGTGCCGGCTGGGGTCTCACCTCGTTCGACCCCACCACCCGAGAATTACCGCAGAATTCGAGGTTATCGCGCCATTGCGAGAAGGATCTCGCACGGCCATGCTGCTTGACGCGGCCCCATTCGTGGCCAGAATTCCATTTGAAGATCCCTACACCAGCCGGTTTGAGTCCGGCTGCCTCCCTCTTAACCGTCTTGCAGGCAGACTCAGTCGAGCGCCCAGGTTGCCGTCGTGTTGGGGCCTGCTCGTGCGGGGAAGACGCACGAGCTCCTCTCGCGGTATTTCCTCTCACTGACCACAGGCTCGACCACAGCGCTCGATCGGCGTCTGTGGATCGCACCAAATCCTCGTGCCGCGACGCTGGTTCGCGACGCCTTGCTCGATCGCGGCGGCACTGCGTGCCTTGCCCCAGGTATCACGACCTTTGACGGCCTGTCAAAGGAGATTGTGTTTGCCGCCGACCTTAAGATTCGGCAAATCACGCGGGTCCAGCAGCGCGAGCTGCTTCGCCGCACAGTGGCGATGGCCCTGGCAGAAGAAAAACTGCAATTCTTCGCCGAGGCCGCCCGCCGCAGCGGCTTCATCGATCTGTTTGCCGAGCATATTCGGGAATTGCGTCAGCGCGATATTTCGCCCTCGGCTTACCAACAAATCGCGACCACTCGAGGCCAACCAATCCAGCACCGAGAACTGGCGCTACTTTACACCCATTACGATCGGCAGCTGGCTGCACACCATTTGTGCGATGGCGAAGGCATCTATTGGGCTGCTCGAGATGTGTTAGCCAAAGGTGATTGCCGTCGCTTCGCGAAACTCGATTTGGTGGTCGTCGACGGCTTCACCGACTTCACGCGGACGCAGCACGAGATTCTCTGCCTCTTGGCCGATCGCTCGGAGCGTCTCTTCATTTCACTTCCAACTGGCGCTGTAGAGGATGGGGCACGTACCGATCTCTTCGCGAAAACCACGGCGACTCTCGTCGAGCTGAAGGACGCGTTTCCCAACTTAAAGAGCGCAAACTTTCTTCGCGAAGGTCTTTCAAACCGACCCTCGATCACATCACACGAAACATTTTCCGTCATCCGCAAGCGGCCCCACTTGCCGATGCGATTGAAGGATTATCTTGTGTCGAAATTATTGAAGCCACCGGCGTTCACGATGAAGCTATCCAGCTCGCCCGTCGCATAAAAGGGCTCCTCGTTGCTCCCCCAGATAGGAACAACGAAGCGACAGGTTTATTGGCTTGTCCGACGAAGCCCGACGACATCGTCGTCGTCTTCCGTTCGCTCGCAGATGCAGCACCCCGCATTGAAGAAGTGTTCAATCACTTCGGTATTCCATTTTCCGTGGAGTCGAGTGCCCGCGTCGCCAGTGCTCCGATCTTCCGAACATTCACCAGCCTGCTCCAACTCGATGCAGATGATTGGCCTTTCCGGCGCAGTTGTTTCCGTGATCACCAACAACTTGCTTTCGGCAGTGGCGGAACCCGCCCGTCTCGCTGCCGATTGGCTCGTGCGCGACCTGCAGATTGCTAGTGGCCGCGACAACTTGCTGGAAGCGGTGGCCAACCTCGCCGCGCAGCAAGACGACTCCCTGGAGTTTAGCGACAATTATCAACGCCGGATCAACGCGGCCACTGCAGCGTTACCCGCACTTACGCAAATTGCACAAGCACTCGATGAGTTGCCGCACGAAGCGTCGCCAAGCGACTGGACTGCTGTACTGGCGAAACTTGGCGAACAACTTGGCTTCGCACCACCCCACAATTCGATCGATCTGGCCGCATGGAATGCGATCATCGGCCATTTCGCGGCGCTGGAGCGCACTCAATCGTTGGATGGGCGAGTCGCCACGCAAGCTCGACCGCCGTGAGTTGCTCTCACTGCTGATCGATGTTGCGACGCACGAGGGGCTGCCACGTTCGCATGACGAGGTCGGCCGGGTGTGCGTGTTGTCCGCCCCATCGGCCCGCACGGTGACGGCTCGCCACCTCTTTTTGGCCGGCATGTCGGAGCAAGCTTTCCCCGCCGCTGCGCCCGCCGGGCGGCTTGCGAACGAGGGCGACTATCGATTCCTCGCCAAGGCAGCGCATCAAGCGGACCCTCTCCCTTTGGGAGAGGGGAGGGTGAGGGCGCCTTCCTCCTTGTCCGCCGACGCATCTCCCACAGCGACTCGCGCAGGACGAGATGCTGCTGTTCTATGAAGTGATCAGTCGAGCTCAGGAGTCGCTTACAATCAGCTATCCAGCGATGGACGAGAAGGCGCAGGAGCTGCCGCCGAGCCCGTACGTCGTCGAACTGCAACGGATGTTCCGCAATTGCGATCGCACGATTCGCTGCATAAAGCCGCAGCTATCCCCCATTCCACGACCTGATTCGATCGGCCGCTTCGCCGATTGGCGTACCGCGGCGGTGGCCGAAGCGAGTCAAACCGAGGGCGACCGCCGCCTGTTGGCTGGCATTTTTTCGCACAAAGCCACGAAGGCTACCGGTCAAGCGATCGGCTCCGGCGTCCGAATTGTGCACGCCCGCGCTCGCGGAGAATTATTCGGCCCTAGTGAAGGCATGCTTGACAGCCCCGCCGTCGCGGCTCGACTCAGCCAGCGCTTCGGCGCCAAACACTCGTGGAGCCCCAGCCAATTCGAAACGTATGCCGCCTGCCCCTATAAATTCTTCCTTGAGGACCTGCTCGGGCTCGAACCGCTCGGCGACCTTGCGCTGGAGACCGACTTCGCTCGCCGCGGCAGCTTGTTGCATCGAGTGCTCGCCGCGTTTCATCGCAATTGTGGCGATTCCTCGAGCGACTGGTCTGCCTTGTGTCGCGATGAATCGCGACTTCGCCGCGGAGCTAAAACATGCGCTCCAGGCTGCCGTCGACGCGACGCCCCGCGAGGGCATCGAAGCGGCGCTGCTGGAGCTCGATCGTCGCCAAATCGACAAGTGGACGGACCTTTACCGTGGCCAACACGAAAAATACGACGGCACGTGGATCAAGCTCGATGAGCCGCCTCGCCCCGCCCACTTCGAGCTTCGTTTCGGACGCAAGCACCCCGGCGACGTCGATCACGAGGACTCCAGCTCCATCGATGATGCATTCAAACTCGACATCAGCGGCGAGTTGATCAACATCGTCGGTCGGATCGATCGCATCGACGTGGGCCGCGTAGGCGCTCAGACCGTATTCAACGTCATCGACTACAAATCCGGCAAGCGACCGACGCTCACTAGCGAGAAAATCGAATCCGGCGAACGGCTGCAACCGGCGCTGTACGTGATGGCCGCTCAAGTATTGGTGTTCGGCGACCAGGCCAACCCCCTGTGGGCCGGCTATTGGTCCATGCAGGGCGGTGTAACCACGAACAAGCAATATTCGCTGCATTGCTCGGTGGAGAACGGTGCGCCAACCGAAAGCTGGAACGAGTTGAAGCCGAAAGTAATTGCTCGAATTGGCGAGATCGTCCGCGATGTCCGCCGCGGCGAATTCCCGGTCGCCAGCCGCGACCTGAACTGCACGAACTATTGTGATTTCAAAACCGTTTGCCGCATCGCTCAAGTTCGCAGTGTCGGCAAAATAGTGCCCTCCGGCGAACCGAAACCTCGATAAGCTTCTTCCCCCATGTCCACCGCGCATAACTACCGAGCAATCCCTCGCGATCGACCGCCGCGACGTATCGGTTTCGCTCTCTGCCGGCGCTGGCTGCGGGAAAACACACGTTCTTACCTCAAGATTTCTGTCGCACCTCGATCCGACGGCAAATGGTGGGATAGACGCGGCAGAACTGCGGCAGCTTATCGCCATCACTTTCACCGACGCCGCCGCTCGCGAGATGCGCAGCCGCATCCGCGGCGCGTGTTACGAACGGCTCGATGATCTAACTCTATCAGAGAGTGAACGCACCGCGTGGCAACGCCTACTGCGTGAGATCGACACGGCCCGCGTCAGCACGATCCACGCCTTCTGCACCGCCCTCTTGCGCAACCACGCTGCCGAAGCCGGTCTCGATCCGACGTTCGGCGTGCTGGAACAAGGCGAGGCGGATGTTCTGCTGCAGGAAGTGCTGGATGACAAACTTCGCACTCGACTGGCAGCCCAAGATTCCGACACGCTCGACCTCGCCGCCGAATTCGGTCGCCTGTCACAATTGAAGCAGCGGGTGGCCATGCTTGTTGAGCAGCGCCACCGGCCGGCATTCGTCCGATGGCTTGTTGACAAGGACGCTCAATCGGCACTCGCCAGTGATATGGTTGCCGCCTGGCGCGATCGCTATAAAAAAGATGCAATCCATTTTGCTGTCCAAGCGATCGTCGAAAAGGCGCCGCTCGCCGAAATGCAGCGACTACTTTCGCACGCCACGCCTTGCACTGCCAGCACGAAATTCCCCGCCGCTCTCGCAACGCTCACCGATCTAGTGTTCCGCCTGCAGTCGAATCCCGACGCGATCACAGCCGCGGACTTTCAATCGATTTCCGAAAACGCCCGCGTGCAGAGTCTCTGCAAGAAAGATGACTGGCCGACGCTGGATGATTTCGAAGCGTATAAGAACGCGTGCAAAAAGCTGCGCGATGCAGTCGAAAAGTGCAAGCCGCCGGCCTGGAACGAAACGGCCGCCACAGAAGCAGCTCTGCTCGGACTAACACTTCTGCGTCTTGCCGGTGACGTTGCCGCCGCCTATCAGGACCGCAAAGCGCGTCAATCCAAGCTCGATTTTGACGACCAGCTTACACTCGCTCATCAGCTGCTCGCCAATCCTGATAACGCGCATGTCGCGCGAGTCCCTCTCAGCCGACTTGCGGTTGTTGCTTGTCGACGAATTTCAGGACACCGACCCGCTGCAGGTCGACCTGATCAAGAAAATCTGTGGCGCCGGTTTCGACGAGGGCAAGCTGTTTTTCGTCGGCGACTTCAAACAATCGATCTACCGCTTCCGCGGCGCCGTGCCGCCAGAATTCCTCAAGCTCCGGAGCGAAGTCCCCAACACGGGCCAACTACAGCTTACAGAAAACTTCCGCAGTCAGCCCGGAGTGCTCCACTTCGTCAACGCTCTGTGCCACGATGCATTCGACAATTACGAACCGCTCGTCGCCCATCGAGAAGCTGCTTGCGAATCGCCCCGGGTTGAGTTTCTTTGGACGGTTCCCGTATACGATCAGGCCCACGCCAAGGGAAACGTCGAATTCGCCCGCCGCCAGGAAGCAGCCGCCATCGCCCGCCGCCTCAGTCAACTGATCGATGATGACTCCGCAGAGACCCCCGTCGTTGATCGCGAAACCCGCCAGCCTCGCCGCCTCCGCCCCGGCGATGTCGCCATCTTGTTCCGAGCATTGAGTGACGTGCGCTTCTATGAAGAAGCACTCCGCGAGCACGGCCTCGACTATTATCTCGTCGGCGGCCACGCCTTTTACGCCCAGCAGGAAATCTTCGACGTGCTCAACCTGTTGCGGGCCGTTGCCAGCGCGGCCGACGAAATCAGCCTTGCCGGCGTGCTTCGCAGCCCGTTCTTCGCACTCGCCGATGAATCGCTCTTTTGGCTCGTCGAGCGCGGCGGCAGCCTCAACGCCGGCCTGTTCGCCGATGAGCCGCCTCCTGAACTTTCCGACGAAGAGCAGGCTAAGATCGCCGCTGCCCGTTGCACGATCGGCCACCTCCGGTCGATCAAAAATATCGTTCCCGTCGCGGCGCTTCTAAATGCAGCACTCGATCTCACCGGTTACGATGCAGTCCTGCTCGTCGAGTTCTTGGGGGAACGCAAGCTTGCCAACCTCCATAAGCTTGTCGAACAAGCACGTATCGCCGACAGGAACGACAACGATCTCAATGCGTTCATCACGCAACTCACAGAGTACATCTCACAACCGCCCAAGGAGCCCTTGGCATCCACCAGCGCCGAATCGGCCGACGTGATCCGTCTGATGACGATCCACCGCGCGAAGGGGCTTGAGTTTCCGTTCGTCGTCGTGCCCGATCTCGATCGCCCTCCGCGGTTGGACACCCCCGACGCAGCGCTTGACGACGACCTCGGCCCACTGGTTCGCTTTCCCCAAGACGAAACACGCGAAGAAACCGCCACCGGAATGACCTTGTTCGCTGCCCGCGAACGGACTGCTGAACTCGAAGAACGCAAACGTTTGTTGTACGTCGCTTGCACGCGTGCCGCCGATTACCTGCTTCTCTCCAGCAGCATGGATTCGCTCGATAAACCCAAAAGCGATTGGACGAAGCTCATCGCTAGCCACTTCGACCTGGAAGCCGGCGATTACATCGGAGATTTGCCCAACGGCTTCGAACGACCCCGCGTCTACATCGCGCCGTCACCGACGAACGAACAAAAACCCGTCAATCGTTCTCGTGGCCCCGACCTGCTCAAAATGCTGGAGGAGGCACACGCACTCGCCGCCCAAGGCGCCGGCATCATCCCGCCACACGTCGGCCCCTTTCCCGTGAACCGCGCTGCTCGTCGCCAGTTTTCATTCTCCCGCCTCACTGGCCAACTAGTTCGAGCCGCTTCGAATACGCCCTCGCCGGGTGCCACTGCTGGCTCGACCAGCGGTGCCATGGAAACGAAACCCTCGCTCGACGCCCGCGGGCTTGGTTTGTTGACTCACGATGTCCTCGCGCGCGTTGACTTCAATGCTGGGGAAATAGACAACCAAATCGCCGACTGGTGCGAACATCTCGCGCCACAATTTGTCATTGAAAACGAGGAGCTGACAGCGCGCACCGCCCATGCCGTGATCGCCCGCTTTGCTTCTTCCGCCCGTAGTCAAGCACTGGCGAAAGCGACAGCGCTTCACCGCGAAATTGAATTTCTCCTCCCTTGGCCGCCCGATGAAAAGGGTGGCCGCAGAGTGGCTGGTGTCGAGTCCGCCCGCGGCGGACGAGCGCCCAGTGCAACTGCTGAGGCCTCGCCAGCACCTCAGCCCCAGCCACGCGACGCCGAAACTGCCCGCTATATCCGCGGCTTCATCGATTGCCTCTATCAAGATGCCGCTGGCGCCTGGAGAATCGTGGATTACAAAACCAACGATGTATCGGCGAATGAAGTCGAGCGCACAACTAAGCACTACGAAATGCAACTATACGTTTATGCGATGGCCGTCGAACAAGCACTCGGCGCCTCGCCCATGGAACTCGTTCTCGAACTACTTCGCCCCGGCATCGAACACGTGGTCCCTTGGAACGACAACGCTCGTCAGAAGGCAATAAAAATGATGAACGACGCCATTGCATCAGACGTCAACGATCCCCTGCTGGCCGAAGTGCTGGCGCATTAACTCTCGACCCTGGGCACTCAACTCTCAACCCTTTTTTATGCCCGATCCGGACCGTCAGCGCGTTCGCTCTCGAAATCGCCCAAAAACTTCGCGCGGCGGGGTTCGAAGCCCTTTGGGCCGGCGGGTGCGTTCGCGATCAACTCCTCGGCATCACCCCCAAAGATTTCGATGTCGCCACCAGCGCGACGCCCGATGAGATCCGCAACCTGTTCGGCCGCCGGCGCACGCTACCAATCGGCGCTGCCTTCGGCGTCGTCACCGTCCTCGGCCCGCGTGCTGTCGGCCAAATCGAAGTGGCGACTTTTCGCACCGACGACGCCTACAGCGACGGTCGCCACCCGGACAGCGTCAGCTTCACCGATGCTCAGCACGACGCCCAGCGTCGCGATTTTACGATCAACGGCCTGTTTTATGATCCCATTGCTGAGCATGTTGTCGATTACGTCGGCGGCAAAGTAGACTTGAACCGTGGCATTATCCGCGCCATCGGAGACCCCCGCTTGCGGCTTAGCGAGGACAAGCTCCGCATGCTCCGCGCCGTCCGTTTCGCCGCTACGTTCGGCTTTGAAATTGAGTCGGCCACCCTCCATGCCGTCCAAGATATGGCCGCGGATATCACGACCGTCAGCGCCGAGCGGATTGGCATGGAAGTCCGTCGCATGCTTCTCGACGCCAACCGCTCCCAAGCCCTCGGGCTGCTCCGCGATACAAATCTGCTTCCAAGTGTGTTGCCAGAAGTCTCCGCGTTGCCCGCGATGGCATTTGATAAAACCAAGAGTGTGCTAGCCGCCCTCCACGAACCCACGCTGCCACTCGCGCTCGCCGCGTTACTCAGCCAGGAGCGAGAAATTTCGAACGCGCCGACAACCGACCAAAAACTTGCTCCTCATTCCTCGCTCCTCGCCGCTACCGTCGGCCGCCGTCTCCGCTATACCAACAAGGAGGTCGACCGCACCGCTTGGCTACTCGCAAATCGTGCAGCGATCGCCGATGCGCCTAGTCTTCCTTGGCCGCGGTTACAACGCCCACTTACGCATGAAGGCGCGGACGAGCTCCTCGCCTTACACGAAGCCATCGCCGGTTCCGACGAAGTTCTCGCCTTCTGCCGCGAACGCCTGGCTTGGCCCACCGAGCGGCTCAACCCGTCGCCGCTAGTCGATGGCTCCGACCTCATCCGCCACGGCCTCAAACCGGGGCCCCACTTTTCGGACCTTCTCGAAAGAGCGCGCGACGCTCAATTGATCGGCGAAATCCACACCCGCGACGAAGCCCTCGCCCTCATCGACCGTTTGCGCGAACCGCCCAAAACGCTACCATAGAGCACGAGTGGGGGCATGCTTTTCCGGTGGTTGCCGCGAAAGCAATGATCCATCGCAGCGCTGGGTGCCTGGGGTCGAGGTCGCCGCGGCGACCGAGCCCCCGGTGATTGGGGGACATGGCCCATTTTACTTGGAAGGAATCGCCCATGACCGCTTTTCTGATCCTCTTCGCGCAACAGTCCACCATGCCGCAATTCAATGGCATGTTTTGGCTACTACTCGTGGCGAGAATTTGCCATATCCTCGGCGCGGTCATCCTCGTCGGTGGCCTGTTCTACATCCGCACGATCCTCACGCCGCCAAACACCACCGACGGAACCACGTCCGCCGACCAACTCTTCGGCGGCCGCCGATCCACGTGGGCAAAGTGGGTCGGCATCGCCACGGCACTGCTGCTAATCTCCGGCCTCTTTAATTACACGATGATCATCAGGCAGCACGAGCGAATGGCTTCGTCGTACCACATGATCTTGGGCCTCAAAATACTCGCTGCCATCGCCGTGTTCCTGCTGGCCGCTCTGCTCGCCGGCCGTACGGCCGCTGCCGATGCCATCCGAAAAAAATGGCGACTCTGGATCAGCGTCTGCCTCGCACTCGGTATCCTTGCCGTGGTCCTTGGCAGCTTTCTGCGAACTTATCCGCGCACTCGTAAAATCGAAGTAACTGGCCCACCGCAACTGGTCGCCCCTGCCAATTCAACAACACGGTAATTCCCTCCGCCACGTGTAACGGTCTACGGACAACTGACTACTCCCCATGGATAAAAAAGCCAAAAAACGCATCGAGCTGTTGCATAAGAAAATGAACGACCTGCAGCAACGTCTCTCAGGGCGCGCAAACAAATGGACGACCCCAATGAAGTCCGCCAGCTCGAGGTCGAAATCGCCGCTGCCAAAGCGGAAATCGAAAAACTCAAAGCCTCCTAAAATCGCGGCGGCGCCTTCCCGCGGTGCGTTCGGTCGCCGAGCAGCTATGCCTTCAAGAATTCACAAACTGGCCCGCCGGTCCCGCGATCTTTTGCTCTTCCTGGCGGGTTTTGCGACGCTCGCCTGCGGTGTCCCGAGCCAAGCACAATTCGAAGGCGACAAACCCGCGCAACGTGTAATCTCTTACCAATTTGTTCATCATCTTATGGTTTTGACTTCGTCCACCCGTTACTGCGTCATTAAGAGACGTTTTCAATTCCGACTTGCGCAGGTGTCAACCAGTTTCTGATGTGCTCCGCAACGACTTCATGCAGGAAGGTAACGCCGTATGAACCTCTACCGGTCGTATCTATGCTTGTTGGCCGTCGCGGTGTTCGCGCTAAGGGCCAACGCCGTGGTGATTCCTACGAACTTCGGCATCGGCGCCGACGCAGAGGTCCGCGAGTCAAATCCGACTCAGAATCGAGGTGACAGCACCGAGCTGGGTTCGCGTGTGCTCAACGACTTTCTCCTTGGCAGCGCGAACGACGGGAGCGACCGCAATAGCGCGATCTACACAAGATTCGACCTATCTGCCGTTTCGGGGCTGCCGACGGCCGAGACCGCGTTCCGAATGAGCTACCGCAATAACAATCTTAACGGCAGCCGCATTCAGGACACCGTGACACCCAACCCGGCCGTACGCACGGGCATCGCGGTGTATGGTCTCACCAATAATGCGCTAACTTGGGCTGAAGACACGATCATCTACCTGACCGCGCCTGGCATTTCATTTGATGGTGACGTCGGCACCAAGGATTTCAACAGCGACTTGTCTTTCCTAGGTACGGTCGCGTTTCCCGAGATTGGCACGCAGAATCATCTTCCGATCGGCGGATTTCTGGAACTCCATAGCGCCGCTCTCAACACGTTCGTTGGAAATGCGATTGCCGCCAACGCAACGTCAATTACGTTGGTCACAACCATGATTCACGGTGGAGATGCTCCGTTTGGTAACTGGCTTGACTTTAATTACCTGTTCAACCCGAAAGAACAGACAACGCTCAATAGCGACAATTATGACCCGGACGGCACCGGCAGCGTCGGAAATGCCTTTGGCACGGACAACAGCACCGGTGCGTTCTCGCCCCAACTGGTCCTCACGCCAAACTACCCGCTAGTTTACGAAGGATTCGATTACTCGCCGCCCGGCGTCGACTTGCTCGGTGCCAACGGTGGCGAATCGTTTGCCGGGCCATGGGAACTCGCCAACGCGAACGCCAAGTACAGCGTCGGCGCGGGTTCGCTGTCATATCCAGGCCTGGCGACCACCGGCAACCGCGTGACAACTCCAGCGATTACCTCCGGCGTCATACCCAGCATCAGCCGCACATTGAGCACGCCAATTGGCCAGCCCGATACCACGCAATACTTGAGCTTTCTGGTTCGGCCCGAGGGTACGCTCAACGAGGGGAACTTCAACGGCTTCATTGGATTCCTGTTGGATGGTGCCACGAGTGACCTATTCATCGGCAAGCCGGGAGATGGTGCCATCGATCAGTTCGTCCTTGAAAACCGAGGCGGCACGCTACAGCACGCCTCAGGGGTTACGGTCGAGGTGGGCCAGGAGTACTTGTTGGTCGTGCGAGCCGATTTCGCCGCCGGAAACGACGTCTTCACGTTGTACATCGATCCTGTACCCGGTGCGGAAGAGCCGTTGAGCGGTATTGTTAAGAACGACGTCGACGTCGGGATTATCAACAGCTTGCTCCTTTACTCGACGGGCGCGTTTTCGATCGACGAGATTCGCATTGGAAGTTCTTTTGCGGATGTTGTCCCGACAGCCGTCGTGCTCCCCGGCGACTACAACCAAGACGGCGTCGTCGACGCTGCCGACTATGCTCTCTGGCGGAAGAACCCCACCAGCTATGGCGGTGATCCGGATGGATATAACACTTGGCGATCCCACTACAGAGAAACTACCGGTAGCAGCGCGGGCGCCAGTGCGAATGCGGCCGTCCCGGAACCGGCAACGCTGGGGCTGTTGATTCTAGCGGCCGCAGTCGCATCTACACGGCGGTACCGAAACAGATAACGAGGGGAAGAAAAAGGGGTCAGAGAAAAAGAGAGACAAAGGGGTCAGAACGGCTGTGTAGAAAACCTCGACACGTAACAGAATCATGACGTTGTGCGTGAGGACTTTCAATCGGATTTCGCGGCGTTGGCTCCAGGCGGTGCGTACGCGGACGAACGGTTCGAGACGACGTTTGATCATGGAAGCGACCGTTTCCACTTGAACCCGGTCGCGGTAGGCGGCTCGATCGAAGCGAGTTTGCATCAGCCGCCGGTTTGTCGGCCCCGTGCAAATTGCAGCCACTCGACTCCGCGCCAAGGACACGCCCTCATTTGTCGCGAAGGCTACTGTCCGAAGAAGAGCTTAGGATACCCTGCCTCTCATGTGCATGGCGCTCTGTCGGATCACCACCGCCGGATACGGCAGTTTGGGGCCGTCCCTCTTATGCATTACCTGTACGGCGAAACGTGATCACCAAGACGACAGAGATAATCCTCTCGCGTGACTGAAGACCGCGACCTGTACGAACCTCAAAAAAAAACCACCTGCCGGTGGACCGATCGCCGTACGTCGCCACACAAATTTAACCCAAGGACTTGAAATCCCCATGGCAGTCACCTGGGCGACCTCGGTCGCGACTTGTGTGGCCAACTTCGAGGACACTGGTGTATCTTTCCGACTGCCCGATCAGAGCTTGTCCGACTGGTTGCGCAAGTCAAATTGAATCGAGCGTCGAAGTGCGCCAACTGAACAGGTAAAACGCCGGGGACTCGCTGAGGACAAGCACACAGAGTTGCGTTCAAAGAGTGCGACATTCGACCACCGTCTTTGATGTTCGCCACTCCTTGTCGGCGGCCGTCGAGAGATAAAGCCCGTCAGAAATCTCTCCGACTGATTGGCAGTCGCTCACTTTGAATTCGCCCGCTGTTAGCGACAGTTACGCCACCGTCACCGAACAATCGCGCGATGCCGTTGCTCTCGTCTGGACTGTCGTCGTCAGTTGGTTCTCGAAGCGGGCATCTGTAGCAATCGAAGGACGATGCGCACGGCGATCGCAATCTTTTGTCCGCTGACTGCTCCCGAATACAAAACCGGCAAGAATAGATGCTAACGCTCGCCGAGACTACCCCGGACACCCCATTTCGGCCCGCCGGAGCAATCAAAGAGGAAATATTTGACGGCAGCGTGGAACCAAGCCTAAAATCAGCCCTCGACCTGAGTTAACACTCCTATCTGTAGTTCGACTGTTTTAGATTTGTCGTTTGCTTATGTTCAACGGAGCCAAGCGTTTATGCTGCTTCCAGTGATACAGGCGAGCAAGCTCGTTGCGGGTGAGTCGTTGCTCTCGTTCGTGTCGGATGCGGGAGGGTATACCGCATCCGCAGCGCCGCGCGAGGATCGAACTGATGCCTTCGCGAATTTGTTGGACCGTGATTGCCGGCGTCCATTTTTTTCCCCTGCCGTGCTTCGCACACCAGAAACCACGTGGCGATGAGCGACAGGATTTGGTGATGATGCCAGCCCTTCCAGTTGCGGACTTCGTAAGCTGCCAAGCCGGCCTCGCTCTTGGCTCTCTGGATGCATTCCTCAACGCGGTGCTCGGCTTTGGCGACGCGCCAAATTCGGCTTTCTCGGTGTCGGCGCTCGCATTCGACAAGTAGTAATCGGTTTGGACAACGCGTCGGTTGTCGCGATCCCGGAAGCGGATCACAACCAACGTTTCTTCGTGGCCTTCTTGCCGCTTGTCCGTGCGCGCGACCACGCGTCGCTTAGCCACTTCGACAAGGAGCGGTCCCTTCGAGCCGTCGCGCACGTCGATTCGAGTCCAGTCACACTTCTTGGCGCCGCGGCCCACTGGTCCACTCGCGTCCAAGGCCGTTTGGGATAGCGGCCGCGCCCCGAATAGGCGGGCGGGTCCACTTCCAAGTCGCGGATCTGCGTGTTCGACGCCACGGCCAACAAGTACTGCTCGCCCAGCGCGTTCAAACGCTGGCGAAACCAGTACGGACGGCCCATTTCGTCGTCCCCGGCGACCCACGCATGCGGCAGCCGGTCGCCATCCTGCGCGAGCATTTCCAAGCACAGTTGATGCCGCGTGCGATAGCGGATTTCCTTCGGCACGCCTGCCTTCTCGCGTCGAGCCTTGTCCTGCGTCCACTCCTTGGGAAGGAACAGCCGCGTGTCGACCAGCGCGTGCTCCTTGCTCGATGCGTATCCCAGGTAAACCGCCACCTGGCAGTTGTCGACCTTGCCCAACCGACCGCACCATTGCCGAGCAACGCCGACCGATTCTTTTCCGGACTTTGGAAAACCCGAGGGGTCCAAGACAATCACTCCGTCTTCCTCGCCCAACTGCTCGCCCACCTGACGCACCAACTCATCTCGCAGCGGCTCGTGATCCCAATCCGACACGCCGACAAACCACTGCAGAGGCATGCGATCCTGGCCAAAGCGATAGGCGATCGACTCCACGTTCTTGTGCTCCAGGTCCGACAGCAGGCCTTGCACAAACGTATGGGCATGCTCTTGTTGTTCTCTGCGAACCAGAGGTTCCACAAACGGTTCCATAAATCGCTCCAACCGGGACAGTACCCGATCCAGCACCTGAGGCGCTACCGTACATTCCTCCAACAATTCCTGCTTGCGTGCTTCGTATTTCGCTTCCATGCGAGTGCTCCTTCCGTGAAACATGGCTTTGTCCAAAACCACGGAAGTCGCTAATAGGAAAAAACTTGTAACAAGTCAATGCAAATCAAACAGTCGAAGTAGTTTTCGATCAATAATTCCGTTCAGTTCTAGTGAGGAGGTGCCTCATGAACGCGGTGCGTATACTGATCGTCATTGTCATTGCGTCGCTGGCAATCCCGAGTTATGCCGTGCCTGTGAATTTCAAACTGGAGTCAGACCCGTTCTCCGGCTGGGAGTTCGCTCAGCATCATATTTTGACGAACGCGACCACTACAATTAATGTCAGCGACGCGGACGGCGACGGAGCCACGTCGTTCCAGGCAGATCTGGAACCACTCGGGGACCATGTTTCAGTACATCGCGATTCGTGCGTATATGTTTTCTACGATATAGCTGGCACAAATGTCTCACAGGTGTTTGATGGCAGCTCATTGCCGTTCGTTGCAACTGCTGCCGGTGAATCGCTGGTCGTCGAGTTGAACGGGCCATCGATCATGACCTTATCACTAGGACAGCAGGTGAGTGTCGCCGACGGCCAAATCACTGGCTTGGGAGGCGTGGTGCATGTCAATCCGGGGATAACCACGGCGCTCGACCTGCTTGCGATCAATGTGTCAGCGCTGCCTCGATTCACCGGCGAAGCGAAAATAGAAGGCCTGTTGACCGCCCGTCTGATTCCTGAGCCTGCTGCCTTAACGCTAGTGCTATTGTCGCTAATCAGCGTTGGGATGTTCCGTCGGCGAAGATAATCAGGACGAGAAAAAAGCGCACTGTACAAACAGAATGCGAACCGCAAGTTCTTGGCACCAGCGGACCATATGACGGAATCCAGCCATCGAGATTGCGAACGGCTGGAGGACTTGGCAACGAAAGTAGATTGCTCGGCAGTTGAGAATTGGCCTTAAGCGTGGCCGCGGCGCGGATGAATCCCGCCGGCAGTTCATTGACACTTGGCACTCTCCGTTTTTAAAACAGAGGGCGGACGGGCGTAGCCACAGCCCGATTTCGGGACCGGTCCCCCTACAAGAACCGAAAGTAAAGGTCGCTTCGTCGAGAATCAGGCGCGGATGAAGCGCCGTTGATAGGCCCCAACCGCAGCTAAGCCCGTGACGAGCAACCACCACGTTAAGGGCTCAGGAACAACTTGGATTACTCCGAAGAGCCCATGGGATTCATCACCCGGTCCGGCACTAAAGTAAACGCGGCTAGAGCTTCCGGCCGAGCCATTGTTGCCGAGAGCCAGTCCCCACAATCCACCGATCACGAGCGGCACATTGGCGACGGTCATGAGCGGCCCATCATTGGCCAAGGTCCCGAGGTTGAAAGCGTTGATGGTGCCGTCGCCAAAGTTGCCGACTAATAGATCGCCAGCGATTGCACCGAAGCTGGCGGGCGCAATCGCGAGCCCCCAAGGCGAATTAAGGGCGCCCTGCGTAGCAATTCGCTGGAGAAAATTGCCATTGGTGTCGAAGGCGTCCACGAAGCCGTGACCGGGACCGGCCACGTCATCGCCAGTCGTTGCGTCCCTGAGCGCATACGTAACGTAGATATTGCCAGCGAGGTTTTGGACGTTGAAAGGAGCATAGCCACTAGGAAGGTTTGGATCCGTAAACGAGCCGGTAAGATCCGGCGCACCGGCGTTTCCCTTCAGGACGTCAACCGTGCCAGCCGCAAAATTCGCGGCATACAGATAGACGTTGCCCCCGCTATTGAAAACGGTCGCCCCTTTGTAGCTGTTGTTAGGAAGAGCGGTTTGTAGCGTCTCCGCGTTGGTGCCGAGCGCCTCGCCAACCGGAGACCGTGCCATCCTCGCTAACAAAGAGGAAAGTGTCGCCATTAAAGTTGCCCGCCACGTTGCTGAATGCTTGGCCGGTCACGGTTCCGTCGCCTGGAATCGCAACTTCCAAACTCACCTTCGTGATAGCATCGGTGGCGGAGTTCACGTCGTACACAGTGGCAAGGCCGGAGCCGTTGGCCGAGACCCAAAAGGGGCTAGTTCCGCTAGAAGAAATACCCCAACCGTTTACAAGATGACCGTCCGAGATTGAGGCAGGATTCGCAGATTGATCATCGCTGACCAAATTCTTGGCGGTGAACTGGGCGGGGGCCGGAACCGTAACCCCAAGTGCCGTCGCTATAACAACGGGCCAAACGATTTTCGATTGTGCAATCGCAACGAAACTAGCCATGGTATGAACTCCTCAACCAGCATGTGTTTTGCCACCGACACCACCACTCCGTGCTGAGAAGACTAAACTGGCTCTCCGGGGGCGCTCATTATAACGATGTGCAGATACAAGAGGTATAGCCGGTTGCGCCTCGAAGAAAGCCGTCTGGTGAGGCGTTTCTCAATTGGACGCCTATCGACTATGTTGGATTTCCCCGCCAAAGCATAGATCTAAGAAGTAGCGCGTCTCATGTCGACGCTCGCCGAACCGAGGCGAGCACGATTTTCTGCGCGATACGGCGGTCTAGTGAGACGTCTGAATCCACAACCGGCTTCACTTCGTGAATCTTAACACGGTGTCTATTGCTTCGAGCGTTAGATCGACGTCGGCTTCTGTATGGGCGAAACTGATGCTGCCTTGCTTCGTGGGTAGGGGAAAGTGATAGATGCCGCGATCGATCAGTTCGCGGCGAAAGCGCCGATCGAATTCAAAGTCGTGTTGCGTGATGATTTCCCACCAATTAGACGGTTCTTGATGCATGAAGTAAACGCAATGTGCGCTGCCGATGCGGCTGATCGTAGCGGTAATTCCACGAGCGGCGAATAGCTTGCGCTGGCCTTGCTCCAAACGGCGGGCAAGGCGTTCGAGATGACCGTAGACGTCGTTTGCCCGATCGGCCAACTTTGTGAGGCAAAACATGGCGGCTGCCATCGGGATGGGGTGACAGTTGTATGTGCCCGCGATCAAGACGCGGTGCGCGGGGTCGGTGCTGATCGCCAAGTCCATGTATGCCTGCCTTCCAGCAAGTGCGGCGATGGGGTAGCCGTTAGCCATCGCTTTGCCGAATGTGGACAGGTCGGGTGTCACGCCGGACAGGCCTTGATAGCCGCCGAGGCTGGAGCGAAAACCGGTTTTTACTTCGTCGAAAATCAGCACGAAGCCTGCCTCGTCGGCCAAGCGGCGCAGTCCTTCCAAGTAGCCGGGCCTGGGTTTGACGACGCCGATGTTTTGCAGCGCCGGCTCGGTAATCACCGCGGCAACATCGTACCGGTTGGCAAGCGTGCGTACGGATTCGAGGTCGTTGAACTCGACCGCGTGCAAAAGCTGTTGCTCTTGTTGAGGGATTCCGGCAGTGATGGGCAGGAGCGGATATTCGTCGCCAATCACTTGCTTGCCGCCCAATTGCTCGACGGTATTCATCAAATTGGCGGCAACGACGTTTTGATTTCCGTTGTAACCGCCTTGCATCAGGATGACATGATCGCGGCCGGTCGAGGCGCGCGCGATCCGGATCGCCTGTGCGGTCGCTTCGGAGCCGGTGTTGAAGAACTGGACTTTGTCGGCAGTCGGCACGCACTGGAGAAACAACCGGGCCAGCTCGCCTTCCTCTTCTGTGGGCCCGCTGCCGTAGTTCGACCGCTGGGACTGGATCGCGTGAATGATCGCTTCGTTTTGCTCGGGGTCGTTGTGGCCGAGAATATAGGCGCGAAGGCCGCATGAAAGTCGATGTACTCGTTGCCGTCGACATCCCACAATCGCGAGCCCTTGGCTCGCACGAATGCGATACATGGATCGGTCATGCGATTGATCGATGCAAGGCCGCCCGGGATCACTTGCGCGTTTCGTTTCAATAACTTGCACGACTTGGCATGTTCGCGGGGCATGATATTACGATTTCTCTTGTTCTGTTCGTCGGGCGTCGTTCGTAGCACCCATTCTCGCGAGCAGCGAAAGTCCTCCATCGGCGAGAAGGATTGAGCCGGTCATGAAGCGATTCCTGTCGTCGCACAAATGGGCCACATGGAAGGCAACGTCTTCGGCGCTCATCAATTGGCCGACGGGCACCTGGGCGGTGCATCGCTGTCGTACTTGCGGGTCCCTGTCGAAGCCGATTTTCGAGAGCCCCGCGTCGACATATCCGGGCGCGACCTCGTTGACCTGAATCCCATGCTGGGCGTAGTGCAATGCCATGACTCGGACCAGCATGCGGACACCGGCTTTCGCCACACTATAAGCCGGAATGTTCGTGTGCGGCGCATGCGCCGCCCAACTGCCGATAAAGACGATGCGTCCCGGCAATTTGTGTGGCAACAAGCGATTGGCGCCGGCCGCGGCCAGATAGTACGCACCATTGAGGGTGACATCGCAACACTTCTTCCAACCGTCGGGAGTCATCGATTCAAGATCGGCGCGCTCGGCTACCGCCGCATTCGGAATGATCCAGTCCGGCACCCCCAGGGATTCCTCGACGACCAGCAGCCATTTTTCGACCGCGGTCGGATCGGTTACGTCGACAACGTCGAAGCGAATTCGCCTTCCCACGCTTTCGACGGCCGATCTTAATGCGTCGATTTTCTCGCCTTCGACCACCAAATCGCCGACGGCAATGTCGGCGCAGTGACGGGCTAATTCGAATGCGATGGCGCGGCCGATGTCGCCGGCGCCGCCGCTGATGATCGCTACGTGTTTTGCCTTAACAAACATGCGAGATTTAGCAGGAGTTGAATCGATGCGTTACGAATTCGTCGCGCATAATCGCGATTGCACGTTTTCGCTCGCGATTTGAGCAATCGCTTTTGACAGTCCCTCGATGACGATTTCTAAGCTGCCACGGGCAAAGGGCGTGCGCCACACCTGGTAAATGTCGAGCCCGTACAGGTCCTGAGGCGGCAGATAGCCGCCAACTCGATCATTTACCAAATTCATGCAGGCGATCGCGGTGTTGCTGTAGCGCTGTCGTAGCTCTGTCTGCAAAAGAGAATAGGCTTCTTCAGGAATGCCGACAAGCAACGAATTTCCAACTCTCCAAATCCAGAGTGAGAGGGAGTACGCATGGCCATCGCCTAGGGCAAGGCGCGTATCTCGCTGCCGGCGCAGGCGTTCTTCGATCGCACGATCGGCCGCGGCGGCACGTTTTCGTTCCAGCTCCTCGGCGGTCGGCCAATCCTTTAACGGCAGTGAAACGCTGATCTCCGTCGCACTCAGAGCCGAGGAAGTCGGCACATCGTGATAGCGCCAAACGGCCAGCGGCGCTCCGGATTCCACCACACGATCGAACGAAAGCATTTTGCCGGGCGGGTCCATATCTTCGAGAGCCGCGAGAGATGAGTATCCGAGATGTCGGCCGTGCCGATCGGCGACCTGCGGGTCGTCTACATACTGATACCGTGGTGCGAGTTCTCCGGAAGCGCCTTGCAGAAACGCGGCCGTTGCTCCGGTGGCCGCTTCAATGGTTTCCCGCATCGCGCCGACAAAGTCTGGCGAGATGGCCTTATTCTCCCACGCCAGCGTCGTTGGATGGCACGCGTAGTTGACAAGCACAGCCAGCGGTTTGCCCGATCGCGATGTGACCCGGCCGACGAGTAGTGTGTCGTCCGCGTCAGCGCTGGGGTTGTAGCCGCAAACGAAGCGCGTGCTGCCGGGCGACGGGTCGGGAAGGTCTCGGTTGCCGGCCAAAGTGCAGCGGCTGTAGTGCCAATCGAGCAATGCTTCCTCTGCGTGTTCGAGTGCCGCTTGAATTGCGTCGGTCGCCGCCTGTTCCAAGAGATCAATGTATGGGCCCAGCAAATGTCCGCCGGGTAATTTGGGATCCGCCTCTGTGAGCGTGACGGATGAGTGTGTATGACTCAGGCCGAACATAAGATGTGCTGGCTCGAGCGAGAACGTTTCTTGCAGCTTGGAACGCAATTTTTGAAACGGCGCGCGGCTCCGCCAAAAGCCGAGATCTGCTGCAACCAGTACCAGGGGCTTTTTGCCCGATTCTGATTGAAATGTCAGAGCCGTTAGAAACAACGGGCGATGGATCGATTGGGCCGTGCTGTGCTTGGCAGCTCCCCATTCGCGCATGTAGATGCCGGGGGGTGGCGTGATATCGGAGCGAGCGACGCCGATCCGTCCCGAGAAGGCGGAATGTGCTTGGCGTAATGATGTGTTGTTGCCCATGATATTGCCGGACGCATACGCAAAGCGGTTTGCGTTTGGCTGTAGCTGGCCTCGGCGAGGCCGGATCAGTCGTCGCATACCCGGGGTCAGAGACCCCGGCTACATTAATTGAAAAACGGCTCGAAGCGGCTTGCGTCCGCAAATCTCTACCAATCTCCAACGCTTCCGTCCGCGTAAAAGATTCGCTGCGGAACCTCCTGTTGGAATGGATGTCGTTTGATCTCGTCTTCGTCGATCGAAATGCCTAACCCAGGCTTGTCGTTTGCTCGAACCGTTCGGGTCTTTCGATCCACGACGAAACCCTCACTGACAATGTCGCGTCGCCAGGGCACATCCTGATGAACGTACTCGCAAATGATATAGTTTGGCTGAGAAAAGCCAAATTCGAGTGATGCCGCCGTGCTGACAGGCCCCTGGGGATTGTGCGGCGCGAGTGCGGCGCGATGGGCATCGCATAGGGCGGCGATCCGCCGAGCTTCGGTCAATCCGCCGCAGTGCGTAATATCAAGTTGACATACATCGCAGGCACCGTGCGCAAACAGGTCGCGAAATGCGGCAAGGTGTGTCAAGCGTTCTCCCGTTGCAATCGGCGTCGCAACGCTGGCCTTGATGGTTGCCAATCCATTGAGACATTCCGGCCAACATGGTTCTTCCAGGAAATAAAGACCGTAAGGATCAAGTGTCCTAGCAAACTGCAGTCCCATGGCAGCAGACGGTCGGGCATGGCAGTCGACCATGATATCGACCGCGTCGCCCACCGCGTTACGCATGGCCGCTACACATTTGTCCGCAGCTTTCACAGGCTGTAGACCCTCAATCGGCGCGGTGGGCGGAACAGCCATCGCCTTGAAGGCAGTAAAGCCATCTTCCATCGCCCGCTGCACAAATCGGCGAAATGCTGCGCGTTGTCTACGGACGTCTCGTAAAACGCCTCGAGATTGCCGCCACCCAAGTGACAGTATAAACGGATGTGATCCCGCACCGGTCCTCCCCACAGCTTGTGGCACGGCACGCCATGATTCTTGCCCAGGATGTCCCACAATGCCAGGTCGATGCCGGCAATGGCTGTTGCGCGAACGATGCCACTGCCGTGCCAGAAGTGCTGACGCCACATCATTTGCCAGATGTGTTCGATAGCGGTTGGGTCTTCGCCGATCAGAAGGGAAGATAAGTCCTCAATCGCACCAACGATGCTGCGAGTATGCCACTCCAGCGTTGCCTCTCCCCAGCCAAACAAACCTGGTTGGTCCGTGGTTATTTTTACGAACACCCAATTGCGCATTCGCGCGTGGCACACCAGTGTTTCAATTGTCTCGATCTTCATTGCGCTACAGTACTAGCCCCGAAAAGACAATTACGAGTGTCAGGATAATTACGATGAAGAGCAGCCACCAGGTAACGACATTGGTGTACCAGTGGGTACCGAGATCCCTAAAGATATTCAACTTGTGCCAATTGATCGTGAGCTGATCGCTTACTTGTTCAGGACGTGGGGGAGGGGTTGAAAGGCTGACGGCTATGCACAACAAAACACAGAATGCCCAATTGAGGATTCCTTGAATTGCATACGGCTCAATCCACGCAGGATGATCGAAATACTGGACATATACCTTCATCGCAATACCAAACGCGAACCCTGCAAACACGGCCGCTACGGCGCCGGGACCGTTTATTCGTCGCCACAATACGCCGAGCAGAAAGACGGCCCCAAACGGCGGCGCAAAGAAGGCATATAAAGTTTGAATGTAGACGAACAAGCTTCCTTGTATATGACCGATGAATCCGGCTATCACGATGGAAATCGATATCACGATGGCCGTCATCAACCGTCCAAACACAACGTAGTGTTTGTCGCTCGCGTGAGGATTGATGATTCTCTTGTAAATGTCCAGTGTGATGACTGCCGCCGTGGAGTTGAGTACTGAGTTCACCGTAGACTGAATCGCGCCGAACAAAGCGGCTAAGAACAAACCTCGCAATCCCACCGGCACCAGCGACTGGATCATGTAAATGTAACCCTTATCTGCTTCGGGGCGGATTTCCTTCCAAGGCAATTGCAAGACTTCCGGATGGCGCGCAAACAGGATCAATCCGGGAATTACGACGATTGCCGGCATCAGCACTTTCATGAACCCGGCAAAAACGATCCCCATGCGGGCGTCGTACATGCTCTTCGCACCAAGCACGCGTTGAATCATGAATTGATTGATGACGTTGTACCAGATGCTCACCGAGAATAACCCCAAGAAGAGGCTTGGCCAGGGGTTGGTCTGGTGCGTCACGGGTTGAATCACCGAGAGACGATTGTACGTCGCTGTTTGTGCGATCTTCTCTGCATTGCGCTGCACCACTTCTTTCCAGATGCCCGAATGGGCTTGATTGCGCTCGATCATGATCCGAAAACCGTCGAGAATCGAGTGTGAGTCGCCGGAAAGCATACGAAGCCCAAGCAGCGTGACGAGCAATCCGCCGACAACCATCACAATGACCGTAAACAAGTCCGTCCAGGCGACGGATCTTAGTCCGCCATAGATCGACCAGGACCCTGCCACAACGGCTAGTGAAATGATGGAGACCCATAAGTTCCATCCGAACAAGCTCTGCAAAGCCAAACCGCCGCCATACAGTACAGCCGCCAAAAATGCCACGACGCTACTGATTACCGTAAGCACGGCAAAAAAGTGCCGCAGGAGCGGGTGAAAGCGCCGCTCCATGAACTCAGGGGCCGTGAAAACGCGAGATGCCAGCAGGAATGGAATGAACACCCAGATCAAGAGCGAGAACGAAAGCACATTGCCCCACTCGGCCATGGCGACGCAGATACCGTACACCATCGCGGCGCCGACCATGCCAATGAAATGCTCGGACGAAATGTTTGACGCGACGAACGAGCCGCCGACCACGTACCACGGCAGAGAGTGACCGGCAAGAAAATAGTCGTCGGCGTCACTGCTCTCTTTCTTCCCGGCCCACAAGCCGATTCCACTTAAACCGACAAGATACGCGAAAAAGGTCGCGTAGTCGGGCCAGGCGAGTGGAAATGATGTGAAACCATCCATCACAATCCGGCCCCGGACAGCTACTAAGCAGGCGATTTCTTGTCAAACTGCGGAACGGTCAATTGTTCTCCGCCTTTGAGCGCTGACTGATGCGCGACGATACCGGGGACCGTCATGGCAAGAGCTTCGTACACATCGACGTCTGGGCTTCGCTCTTCCAGAAGAGCATTGATGAATTCGGCGCTGAGGAACACCTGGGAACCACCGTGGCCCGACGGGTGGCGCATCGGTGTCGGCAGCATGTCAGTCTTCCAGTAAGTAGGTATCTCCACATCGCCGCCTGATTGAACTGGCAAATCGAACTGGCTTGCCGTCTCGCCTTTCGTACGAAACTTAAGTTTGGGTCCGTGAACACCGGCTTTATCCATGTATAAAATTGCGTTATCCCCCATCCACTGTGCCCGCTCGCCCGCAGCCGGACACAACCAGAAAACGTTGCAACGCATCATGTTGCCCCGATTCGTCTGCATAATGGACGATTCATTCCAAAACGGATTATGGTAGACGTTATCGGTGAGGAATGGATGATCGGCCGTGCCCCAGCCTAAGCAAGAAACTTTTGTCATGCGCTCTCGCGTGACGCCTACAAGCAGCCCAATCGCGTGCGTGGGATAATGCATTGGCGGAAAGCCCCACCGCCAAGAATGAGAACCATCTGGCATAAAGAACCTGGTCGACTTGTCGCTGGCGAGTCGGTGCAGATCCCCGCGATCATGGTAGTATTCGGTCTCGGTATAGAAGACCTTTCCAAATACGCCCTTTTCGTACAGTCCCCGCGCGAAGATGCACGGCTGGCGGTAGTAGCTTGTCTCCGCCATCATGTACGTGAGGCCAGTCTTTTCGACCTTGTTCCTAAGGAGATTGGCTTCTTCGAGCGAATTGCAAGCCGGAACGGCGGAGACGACGTGCCAACCGCGGTCGAAGCACATCGTCGCGTGCTTGACGTGGTCAGGGGCCCCCGAGAAAATAGCGACCGCGTCGATATCTTTGGCCTTTTTGACCATTTCTTCGAGTGAATCGTACGCGGTATCGCAGTGATAAACACGTTGCAGTTTCTTCCGTCGATCGGAACGAAGGTCGGTGACGCCTGTCACCACGCAATCAGGATGCTCGTGCCAAAAGAAGGTGCTGCCGAAACCGCCGCCCACGACGCCCATGCGGATCTTCTTTTGCGTTCCGGCCGGGTAGGCGCGTCCAACAGAAAACGTGAGCCCGCCAGCAAATGCCGCAGCAGCGGCTCCCGAGAGGCGCAGCACGTCACGCCGGGATATTACGGCCTCGTTTTCAGGAGAACGTTCGCGGTTGCTCGCCCAATCTGGCCGATTCATGCCTGCGACCTCGCTAGTCTCAACTTGGGTACTCTCATGTGTGCCGCCAAGGTGCTATATACTTTCTTTTGTCAACAATGTCAAGTATAATGACTGCATGACACTCTCGGCTCAAATTAAAGACGACCTACGGTCGCGCATTCAGGCTGGGGGCGATCTTCCTAAGCCACTGACCCTCGAATCGATCGCCAAATGGTACGGCGTAAGTTTCACTCCCGTACGGTCGGCCGTCGCGGAACTAATTGAAGATGGGCTGTTGAAGAAGGGCGTGAATCGACGGCTGGTACTTCAATCTCTGCCTCAAATCAATGGTCGTAACAAGCGAAAGCTACCTCCTAACCTTCCTCAACCGAGAGATCTATCGAAGGTGATTGCAAACGACCTCATCAAACTCAGCCTAAGAGGTGAGCCCGTTTATTTGCGCGAAGAAGCAATGGCTGAAAAGTATGAGGTCAGCCGATCCGCAATTCGCAATGTTTTTCATCAACTCGCGGGTTCTGGAATGTTGGACCATATCCCGCGCCGCGGTTGGCAACTTCGGCCTTTCCGCCAGGAAGATATGCAATCGTTTCTTGAAGTGCGCGAAGTGCTCGAATTGAAAGCGCTGAGCTTGGCTCGACCACGCTTGTTGGATCGAGACTTGCAAGCGCTCTTGAGTAAGAATGTCGTTCCGGCCAATGAGCCGGAGCCCGTAAAAATCGACAACTCACTGCATGCGTATTTCATCGAAAAGGCGAACAATTCGTACATCAAAGATTTCTTTCAGCGTCATGGCCCCTACTACGAGATCCTATTCGATTGGGAAGACCAAGATCGGAAGACTGCGGTCGAAACGGTTCACCAGCATCAAGACATTCTCAGCGCTCTTTTGACACAAAACTGGGGGCAGGCACGAAAAGCGCTTTCGTTCCACATTCGCAACTATCATCCGATTCTTAGCAAAGTTGCCAGTGCTCTGCGAGAACGTAAAGACTGAACTTAAGCAGCACAGTACTTAACCAGCACAGTAATTCGGTTACCAGACGGATGCGAAACATCCGGAAGCTCTGGTGAGTGACCTGCACTTTTCAGCTGGCCACAATTCTAAAAAGAAAGACTGTGGGGGCGCATCGCCAAGGGGGTAAAACTTGCACCCACCGTGCCTGAAAAGCTCGTCTATCGATCATCCGCTCGTGGCAAATGACGATGCTCGCACAAATCCGGAATATTGTCGCGACTAGATGTTGATTTTGTTGACAGAATCAATTCAATCCATTAATATTAGCAAATTAGACTTGACATTTTAGGGCGCCTGTCCGATTTCCAGAAGGAATTTGCCATGACGCTGTTTTCCTTATCGCGCACATCGGTTGGTGCAATTCTTGTAACACTCGCTGCGGCCAGCGTCGTCTGCGCCCAATCATGGACCGGATCAGTAGACAACGACTGGACCAAGTCTGGTAATTGGACTTCGGGTGTCCCAGGAAGCGGCGCTACCGCTGTCTTTAACAGCGCGGGCAATGGAAATACGAACATTAGCCTGGGCGGGATCGCGCAGCCAATCAACGGCCTGCTCTTCACCAGCGGCACCGCCGAGTACACGATCGGCCAGTTGTCGGGCGATGCGCTGAATTTCGACGATGGCGGCGGCATCCTTGCCGATAGTTCGGTCACCAATGCGCAGACCATAATGGCCGACGCGCTGACCAATGGCAGCGGTCTGCTCGTCGAAAACGACGCCTCAAACGGCGGAGCGGCGCCGGCAATGGTCTGATTGGCCTGACGGTGGGCAATGTAATCATTCGCGACGGCGGCGCCTTATCCGTTCTCACCAGCAGCAACACGTCGACGACGGCGTTCAATGGCGACATCACCGAAACCTCTGGCCAACCTGCCAGCGTGTACTTTGCTTCTCCAGCTGGAGCCGCCGCGTCCACCAATGTCAATTTCATAATTAATGGCAATAACACCTACTCGGGCGGAACGACCATTCAGGTGAACACCGGAAGCAACGGCAGCATCCAAATTGGCTCCGACTCTCCGTTCGGCTCGGGAAAAGTAACGACCGTACTTGTGGGCAGCTCCGCACGCTGGAAGCGATCGGCGGAACCCGCACGATTTCCAACGCCATCGACCTGAATGGCGGGCTCAATTTCGTCGGCGAGAACACCCTTGTATTGGATGGTCCGATTGCCATCTCCAGCAATCCCACGCGGACGTTCAACAACAAAATGACGAGCGGAGGGGCCATGTTGATGTTGGGCACCAGCCCTGGCTCCTCTGACATCTATCTTGGCGATCCGGCATCCAATGGCGGCGATGGAGAGGGAAGGATTCTCGTCCTTCAAGCCCAGAACGGCGCCACCACGATTATCAACGCGAATTTTCGCGATGTCGGGGCGGGAAGCGCCGTGCGTTATAGCTCTGCCACCGGCGGCAAAATCATCATCAATCAACCGCAGACCTATACCGGCGAGACACAGCTTGGCTCGGGCAGCGCTTCCCTCTACTTTCACCACGACTTTAACCAGGGCGACCCTTCCGGACCATTTGGACTTGGCACGCTGGTGGCTAACGGTGGGGCCAATATCGAGCTTGTGCCGACGGACGGCGACCGCACGATCGCCAACGACTTCCTTCTGCGTTTCGGCTTTACGGTTAACAATGCCCCGGGCGACAACAGCAGCGTGACGTTTACTGGCCCCATCACTTTTGACGGCAGCGGCGGCAGTCGGCTGATCCAAAACAGGATGGACCCGGACACAGGAGGAATGGTGATCTTAGGCAATGCGCCGAACTCCTCCACCTTCACACTGAGCCAAACGCCCAATATCGGCATCACGTTCTATGATCACGGCCGCACCATCGTCAACACAACGATCGAAGACGCCTTAGATGGTTCCAGTAACAGGATTCCCAACAACATCACGGTTGCCAGCAACGCCTCGACAGTGACCTTCAACGGCGATCAGAATAGCGACGGCGATTTTACCGTCAATAGTCCCGGTCCCGTCGGTCCGGTCGCGATTATTAACAGCAACCGAGACGGCAGCGGAGCCATGACCACCAGCGCCATATTGGTCGTCAACGGCTCGAAAACCGGCAGCGGCGCGGTGACGGTCAACGACACGGGAACACTGGCCGGCACGGGCAGCATTCAAGGCGACGTGGCTAACAACGGCACCATTGCTCCTGGTGATGAGACATTTACGCCAGGCACGCTTACATTGACCGACAATGTCACGAACGGGACGGATTCGCACTGGCTGATTGGCCTGGACGGCGCCACGGCCGGTCGGCTCGACATTGGCGGCGACCTCGACCTCACCGACGTCGATAACCTGGATGTGATGGGTACCGGGACCGGCTCGAGCTGGGTGATAGCCACCTATGCTGGTATGCTGATGGGAATGTTTGACAATGTTACGCCGGGCTACATGGTCGACTACGGAACCGGTTCGAATAGCCAAATCACGTTGATGCCAGGTGGGCTTGCAGGCGACTGGAATAACGATGGCAAAGTTGACGCGGCTGACTATGTAACTTGGCGTAATGATCCGGCAAACAACGGCGGTGACCCCGATGGCTACAACATTTGGCGGCAGAACTTCGGCAATTCCTCGGGCAGTGGCGCGGCGCTAAGCTCCAGCGCAATCATACCAGAACCGGCAACGATTCTGTTACTCATCGCGGCAATCGTAGTTTTACCACTGCGCAGCGCCGCCGGCAGACGGGAACGAAATCACATTTGAAGAGCAGAGCGAGGCGTGTCTTATCGACGTTGAGCAACGAAGTCTTTTCAGTAATCCGGGAGGTATCAGCTCATGAGAAAATGGCTTCTCATCACAGCGGCAACAGCGGGGCTCGGTCTGTTGACCGGACAGGCATCGGCTAGCTATCTCGCTTTCGACAACTTCGACTACACGCCCGTTGGTTCGCCACTTTCCGGGCACGGCACGTGGGGACTGATCACCAACGCCGCCGGCTCGCCCGATCCCACGATCGCCAGTGGCAGCCTGGTTCACCCGGATCGTCTCGCTAATGCAGGCAATAGCGTGCAATTGACGGGCACCGGGGCGTCCGGAAATTCAAAACTGCCATTTTCAACGACGATAAGTACCGGCACCGTCTACTATTCGATGCTGGTCCAGGTCAGTGACTTCAGCAATTTGACGAACACGGGCACGGGTTCCTATTTCGCAGGCTTTCAGCCGCACACGCTGATATCTCCAGCCGTAAGTGCGGTCGCGACAGGCGGCGGAAATCTGCTGATTCATCGAGACGCGGATAACACGAGTGCCTATAACCTCGGAGTCTCCGCCACCGCTGGCGGTAACACCGGCGACCGCACCTTTGACACGACCGAGTTTCTCCAGGGCGATACCGTGTTTGTCGTCGTCGGATACGAAATGAATCCCGGGACCAATGACGATCGAGCTTTTCTGTGGCTCAACCCGAACCCGTCGACTTACGGTGCGCTTTCCGCCCCCTCTCCGGACGTGACCAGTAACAGCGCCGATACTTCGGTCGATGATCATGGTCCAGTGGCCAGCTTCTATCTCCGCAACAACGGCGTCGAGCCCGATTTTACCCTCGTCGACGACCTTCGCGCCGCCACCACATGGGCTGAGGTCACCCAATTAGCCGCTCCCGTTCCCGAACCCTCGGCTCTCGCGTTGGCAGGATTTGCGCTGCTCGGACTACTCGTGCACCGGCGCAAATGAGCAGATGAGCAGATTGAGAGACAAGGAAGTATTCGCCGAGCGGATTATGAAGGCCAAGCGAGTAAGCGAAGCGAAGCGGCTGAAACCCTGTCCTTCCTAGCTCGGGCACCTCGCCCTATTCCTGGGAGTTGGGTGATGGTTGAAACTCGTCAGCAGCGTTGTTGGGGACCTTTGCTACGCTTTCCGGTTATCCTTCATCGGACTTAAGATCGAAGTTGAAGACGTTCTCCTGGCCCGGCTCCACCTTTCGGCGAAGCTGCGAATGTGTGTCATATTGCGCGGGGATATGGGGCGGGTTAGGCACCAACTCCGACGACACGTAGATGCGCACCGTGTGCTCGCCGACGAGAGCCCCGGGTTGACCTCGCTTGTATGCGAGTTCGTACTGCCCGTTGGCATCCGTGCGGCCTACGGACGGCCTCCGCGCACCATCCGGCTGAAACGTAACGTCGGCGTTTTCCAGCGGGTGGCCATCCAACGTAACGCGGCCTGTCACAGGCGCCACTTGCGATCCGCCGCTGCAGCCGATCAACACCGCCGATAGCAGCAACGCGCAAGTTCTCCAATGGCAGAGTCGATTCATAGTATTTGTTAAGGTATCGCGGGCTGCGGCATGAGAGCTTGGAGCGTTGGTTCAAGATGCACCGGACCGGTGCCAATACGATCAGTTATCATCAATGAGTTCACCATCGTCGCGCCACGCCAGCCGTTGGTACACGCCAATAATCCTGCCGAATTTCCGGGTCTGGCAGCCCAGCAACTTGTTTGATCTGTCGGCCCAGCAATCTGGCGTATTGAACGCGAGTTCAAACTCAATATCCTCGTTGATAAAATGTACGGAGCCGTCGCAATAGACAAAAAAGGCGCCGCCGTTGTGCGAGCTGCTGAAGCCTTCCGTGCAGGTGTTGTAGGCGCCGGTCCAAGGGTAGTTCAGCGGGATACCCACGTGTGCCATGCCCCAATACGAACCGTGCATTTCGGCCCCATTGAGCGGATTGCGCACACCAATCCAAGTGGCCGAGAGGCAGAATTTATCTCGCTCGCCGATCATGAATGTTTTACTGGTGCCGTCCGTCACCTGGTTGATTGAGACGTGACTGTCACCATAGAAGATGCCGTGCGTGTCGCAGCGGGCCTTGTTAGGCACCCAGTTGGGCGAGCTGCCGGAGCCGCTACAACCGGCATCAATCATGCCTCGGCTCCCCACGTAGTTCGAGGCGGAAGGGAAGAACGTGGGGCTTAGCTGCTTGGCATATACTCCGAGGAAGCTTCGTTCCCACTGACCCGTATCCTGTTGCCTCTGAGGGTAATTCGAGGCCGGGCAGTTCCCATCACATGGCACGAGATCGGGTGTCGTGTCCGACGGGCAACGAAAAATCGACAATGGCGTCTGCAAAGGTACGATCTCGGCTGGATTTGAGGCGCCAGCCGCGAATACGTCCGCCAAGTTGCGTGGCCCCTTTCTGGTGCCTTCTACCGGCTGCAAAAACGCAGCCGACGGCCTCAACTGATCATAAATCGATTGCTCCTCCAGAAACGGCAAGATGAAAACGCTCCAACTCCAGCTCTCGATGGCCCCTGTCGGGCCCGTGGGGATGAAACCTACTGGATAATGCTTATTCGTCTCGTGATAGTTCAACACCGCAAGTGCGACATTGCGCAGATGGCTTTGACACTGGGCCCGCCGGGCCGCTTCGCGAGCAGCCTGAACTGCCGGAAGCAACAACGCCACCAGTACACCAATAATGGCGATCACGACCAGCAGCTCGACCAACGTGAAACCATGTAGGGGCCGGGAGAAGCAAGTGTCCTTCTCACGCATGTGTTTTCTCATTCGGCCACCGAGGTGATGGACTTCCATGAGGCGAAATAATGGGATCACTATGCCTCCCTCCGAGTGAATATGCACAGTGGTCTACTCGTCGGGGGCATGTTCTCCGGGCATTGTGGCAACGTCTCATGTGAAAATCTGTGCCGCAAATCTCGTGGCCATGCCACGCCCCGCAAAACAGCGTGCTGGAAAAGGCACTTGCGGCGAATTGTTGTATACTTTCTTTTGTCGCCAATGTCAAGTATTTTCTCAGTCGCCCTCGAATTGTGTTGGAGGTTGTGTGTGTGTTGCCTGACCAACCGCCGCTCGCGACAGACGGGCCTTACGCCCATTTCCGCGAAACGAAATTCAGTTGATCGCCCCCGCAGCGACCTGTCATCCGTTCCATTCCGCGAGCGCGTAGGTCACGCCTTTACCTTCATCTTCACCGCACGCTATGTGCATTGCCAACTACTCGCTCTTCTCATTCGCGGATATCGGCGCGTGCTGTTATGTCAGGGTCACGGCTGTGCCTGGAGATACCGCAGACGCTCATAGTACTCGAACGGCCCCGGCGCAGACGGTACTTCCGTTGGGTGCGCCTTTCCCGCCCGTTTGTCTCGGAGGAACTGCATGTATGCAGCGACGGCATGAACATGTCCTTTGAGCTCCGCAAGCAGAATATCCGTCGAGCGGTGAAAACGGATTGGCGGAAGATAGCTTTTATCTATTTCGACATCCTTCAGACCCTCGGCGGCTTCCAATGCCTGATGGTAGCCTTGCTCGAATGTAACGACGCCGTTGGCTGACCCCGCCGCACCATCATTTGAGCGAGGCGGCTTCGCAGCGTCGGTCATAACTCGCTTCGGCCCCGACGTCCAGCACCCGCGACAGGGTCCCGGGCCGCACCGCACGTCGGCGATCGCCTTCAGGCCGCGGAACACGGGTTCCTCAATCTTCGGTCCGTACACCAGCCGGGCCACTTCACGCAGGTACGCCTCCGGATCGCCCTTCGGGTTCCACATCATTTGGGCGCCGACGTATACGGTGTATAGATTCGTCTCGCGCTGACAGTTATCGAGTATGTGTGCGAACAGTTTATCGCTGGCGTCAGCCGGTAGGTTGTGGAAATAGGCCGCCATGGCGTGCGTGTGCACGTGCATGGTGTAGAGCAGCTCATGATCCGCCATATACCATCCCCACACCGCGGCGCGTCGTCCGGATGCGGTGATCTTTTCGGCCTCGAGGGGTCGATAAGTCCGACTCATCGCCAGTCCCACGTCGCGCGGTAGTCTGCCGCTGTTCAGGAGCGTTTCCACCCCGTGATAGCCGTGCCACCGCTGATAGTTGGGATGATCCAGATACCATAAGCTCAGGAACGAAGCGATCTGCGGGTTCACCCGCTTGAACTCGCCATCCATCTGCTTGTGCAACACTTGCAATACATCGAGATTACACGGGTGATCGGGACTACTTTTCCAGCCGCCGGTGTCGACCCAGTGGGTGAGGACGTAATCGTTGTATGGAGCCGCCGATTCAGCCATTTCGCGATAGTATTGCTCGTATCGCGTCTTCGTATCGGCCCCATAAGGCACGCCGCCGCTGCCGCCACTGGCGAGCGTGCCATCGATCTTTACGATGGAGATCATGCCATTACGCTCGACGTGCTCCCGCACAATTTTCCGACGGGCGATGGCCGCCGGGTCGCCATTCTGATCAGGCGCGTAGAGATTCGGTGGCTCCTCGATTCCGTTGTAGCCGAAGAAGTCGAGCATATCGATGTAGTCGCCCAGCCGTTGCGGGTCCCACCGGCTTATGTAGTTCCAGTCCAATTGCTCGGGTGTGGCATGCACTCCCTTAGGCAATCGTTTGCCCGTCACGCGATCGAACGCCTGCCGCGTGTATCCGCCGATGTGAGAGACCCTCAGCCTGATGAATGGCGACGTACGGACATAAGCTGGATCGAGCTGCAATTGGCCGTCTGCGAATCGGGACAGATGCCTCAGCACAAAATAAATCGCCTGTTTGATTCCCTTGCTCGTCCTTCCACTAACAATCAGAAGTTTTCGCCCGTCGCGTTGGAGAGGAGAAATCACGAAGCTCTCGTCACGGCCTTCGTCGGGTGGAGCGAGGTCGTATTTGGCAGCAAGGGCGGAATCACCAACTACGATCGCCGAAGCAGTTCCAGCAAGGCTCGCGCGAAGTCGCGGCCGAGATCCGGTTAGTGCCTTCATATACTCCGTCAGCCGCTGAATCGCCGCAGAAACCACCGGTGCTTCAGTTGCCGCGGTCGCTATAATATCCGCCGGGGCGTTTTTGTCCCCCAGAACGACCGGAGCGGATGCTAGCGAGGCCCGGCCGCTACAAATCAGCAGGAGTATTACGAGCCAGTTAGCTTTGCGGGTCAATCTTTGGAACTCTTTCACGAAGAATAAGTGAATTAGAAAAGTAAGCATACATCCTCGACCCCAGATCGCGCAATCCGCATCGCCTCAAATCAAGCTGATATGATTTGAAGGACTATTGCGGCATGCCTTCAGAGTGAACGGCTATGACGTGAAACGCAATTTCAGAACAAAGGCGCGTGGCGGAGGACCGTCCACCGCATCACCGGTAACCATGGACTCAAACAACAGCAATAACGGAGTCAATGGAATCTAAGTTGTTCGAACGGTCCGGGCCAAATCTGCACCCCACACTGGAAACGACTGCTATTTCCATCAAGTTCCATCCAGCGATTTGCGAAAATAGTCGGGTCAGCCGACGAAGTCTCGGGAACCAACCGCCTCGTGTCGTCATTGGAAAGTGACGTGCCGTTGCCCACTCTCAGCACCACCGCACACGATTGGCCGCACCTTCGCGCCAATCCTGATTGTACTCGCTAGGCGATCGCGTTGTGAATGCCTCAGTGCATGCGCTTGCTCATCAGACCTGCACGAACATCTGTCGTATCGTTAGTTCAGCGCGGAAAGTCCGCGCCAACGGAAATCTCAACGCTGCAACGGTGCGTCCTTTGGAGGTGCGCGTGTACAATCGCATAGCCGCTCTGCATAGTTCATAATTAACGACTAGCTCTTCTGCCTGCTGCATGCGAGCAATTTCAGTTCGGTCCGTCCGCGTGTGAGAAAGAATGTGGCCTTACCGCCGAGTATCCATACTATTTAGTCGCGCTAGAGCGGCGTTCTCTGTTTTCAAAACGGAGAACGCGGATCTGACGGCAGTAAGTGCCTCTTGTCAGACTGCGTTCGTGACCCAGGACGAACCCCTATTTGGCTTCGGCTGTCAAGAAAGCGTACGCGATCTGGTCCCGTTTCTTCTGACTTTGTTGACTCGCTTTTTTGGTTGGGCCGCAAGTGCGTGTATCTCGGCGGCCTAGGCAGTGTCAATGATCGGCTCGAACGGGTGTTGGCGAGGTGACGTGGATCGAAACGGCTTTTGGACTGCGCGTGCAATTCTCTCTTGTAGTTACGTCAAGCCAAGCGGCGTGACGCACTCAAACCCTATCCGACGGTCGGCCCCGGCCGGCACGAAGCTGGCCGAGACAGTGGCACGAACGGCAACATCGCCGTCCTTGAGTGTGCCACGCCGTAGAAGCACATCGTTTCCCTGAGCGTCGTCCATTCATACTTGGAGTTCATTCCACGCTTGGCGTGGAAGTCTTAGTTCGTGTTGGGCTCGATCCCAGGGGCAATCACGCCTTTTTCGAATCCATCGTCTCCTTTCGCATCGGCTATAAGAAAGTGCGGGCGCCGGCGGCAGCACCGTTGAGTTCGCAAAATGAGCCACACTGTGTATGCTGACAGTGTGTCGCGCATATACGGACGAGATCGTGGAAGTACATCTTTTTTGCGGAGGCCGCTGATGAGAGTCCTCATGTATCGTTGCCTGCTGACGCTTACCGCAATAGTTTACCTCGAATCACCGTCCCCGGCTCCCATCATGCGGCCGGTGCTCGATGACCGGACGTATGACGACTTAGTGGCTGAATCCGTCAGCCGTATTCCAACTCACTCGCCAGAGTGGACGAACTATCGCGCGAGCGAGCCCGGCTTCCGGCTGCTTGATTTCTTCCGTCTCACGGACCGGTCAGTGTTGGATGACTTACTGGTCGAGTATCATCAAAAGCCGTTTTGGAGTGAGCTTCTGCTGGAAGGTGAGACATATCGCGGCCAATTCGCTTACACGTGGTTGGATGCGGCGCTCACTTCGGCCGAGGATCCAGTTACGGTACGTTCGGCCGATTGGCTCACGGACAATGGCGTCGATCCTAACTGGATGTTCAACCAAATCTTGGCAGCAGCGAACGTCCCCGAGCCGGCGTCGGCCTTGCTGTTGACGATCGGCATGATATGGCTTGGTCTCCGACCACCCAGCCCATCAATCGGCCCGACGAGCAAAAGCGGATGGCCTCGCGCTATTGGTTGACCTTGCCGAACGCGCTGGCGCTTTGGACCCGATAGCCTTGGCCCAAGAGGTCGACATGATCATCGAAGGCGCGCTGATAACCCACCAGGTTTCGCCTGATGGCGACACTTGTGCCATCGCTCGCCGCGCCGCTGAGACATTGTTGGAATAATATCTGCCCGCCGTGGTTTAAGCGGTATAAGCCGTTGGGACTCGCGTCGAAGTCGATAAAAGCATGGTCGGGCCTTTTTGACAAATCCACGTGCACCGGTGACATCAGCCGTATCTTCCGAGACTTCTTTTCCATTCTTGCACGATGTGCGAGGCTGCATACACAGGACGAACGTGAGCGATGAGTTTCTGGAAAGGCGGATATGACGGCGACGACATCGAACGACGTGGCGAAGGCATTGATCGAAGGCGCTATCGCCGCCTTCCGGTCGAACAAGGGCTGGGCAGACAAAGCTATCGCTCAACTTCCCGATGATAAACTGCATGTCGCCCTCGACCCCAACACGAACAGCATCGCCGTCATCATGAAGCACGTCGCCGGGAACCTGCTGTCCCGGTGGACCGACTTCCTGACAACGGATGGCGAGAAGCCCTGGCGGAATCGTGACGACGAGTTCGTGGACACGTTCAAGTCACGAGAAGACTTGACCGCGTATTGGGAGTCAGGCTGGCAGCGGTTATTCGACTCTCTGAAGGCCCTCACGCCCGAAGATGCGGCCAAGACCGTGACCATCCGAGACGAGCCACATACTGTCCCGCTGGCGATCCAACGCTCGCTGGCCCACTGCGGCTATCACGTCGGCCAGATCATCCTCATCGCCCGCATCCTGGCCGGAGAGCAGTGGACCACCATCACGATCCCCCGTGGCGCTTCTGCTGGCTTTAACCAGCAGGTGTGGGGGAAGGGACATTACCAAAGATCGCAAGAGGCGAAGTGACATCGGCCAATGCGGCACGTTGAAGAAGAATCGACCGACATTTCGCTCGACAAGTCAAGCGTAATGACACGCCCTCATTACGCACCAAAGGATCGACTATATTATGCAGCCGCCAGTTAAAGACTTTACGTAGATTAGTCGGTCGTCGCCCGGCGCGTAGAAATCTATCAGGCGCGCTTCGCAGTGAAAACCGTTACGTTCGTAGAAGCGCCGAGTCGGCTCGTATGTGAATTGGCCGGATGTATCGACATAGATTCGCCGTCCGCCGGCGACACAGGTTCTGCGCACGACCGCGTCCAACAGTAGACGGCCAATGCCTTGTTTCTGGAATTCCGGACGGACCGCGATCCAATACAGATCGTAGCCTCCGAGCGTGCATGCAATCGGCCCAAAACAGGCATAGCCGACGACTTCTCCTTCGGACTGTGCGAACACGAAACAATAACCGGAGGCATTGCCTCTGGCCAAACGCTCGTCCACTAATTCTACCGCGACCTCAACTTCGTCTTCGCGAAAGAAACCAGTGGATTCTATGATCGAGCGAACGGCAATTTGGTCTGATGCTGCGACCTCATCGCGAAAGTGCCAGCGCTGGGGGTCGCAGCCGGTACCTCTTTCCTCGTCGGTTTTTAGACTGTTATGATTCATGGACCGCGACTGGATGATGATGCGTTCGAGCAGGAACCGGCCCGCGTCATATTGCAACGTCCAGGATCTTCTGCAGGCCGACGTCGTAACCAATTCCGGCCTGTCGGAGGGCTGCGGCAAATCCCGCGTCCGGCAAAATGCAGGGATTCGTATTGATCTCAAGAATCCAAGGCCTTCGTTGCAAATCGCAGCGGAAATCGACGCGGGCGTATCCGCTTAAGCCGAAAAGCTTCCAACACGCTCGAGTGAGCGATGCGAGATGACTTATTAACGGCTGGTCGCTGGCGGGGAATTCAAATTGCCGAGGTGTATTATGGTATTCGAAGGAGAACGTGTCCCATTTTGCGCCATGGCCGACGATGCGGGGCTTGCCTTCTGGAAACGAAGAATAGTCAATCTCAGCCGGCGGCAGCACTTGCGGAGGGTCGCCCATGATTGAAATGTTCAATTCACGCCCGTCGATGAACTCTTCCGCGAAGTGACGGCGTCCGGTGGAACTCTCGCGTTCGCGAATGGTTTCGCAAATCTGCTCCTTGGGAGCCGGCCCGATGATCGAAGCGTCGTCGAGTCCGAAGGAAGCATGTTCTAGGTCGGACTTGATGATGTATCGTGAATGCCGGTTTACTGACCACGGACTCTGGTTTGCCGTTGGCGTGCCATTGACCGTAAATGGATAATTTCCGTCAGTGGTTATCCACCGCGGGGTCGGCAAGCCGGCCGCTACGAGCTGCTGTTTCATCGCGGTTTTGCTTGCGGTTCCGATCAGCGCCGCCGTTGAGTTGCCCGTGTAGGGAATTTGCATCGAATCAAGCAGCAACGCAATGGCGGCCATCATGCTATCGCTGCCGCCCAACGATTCAACGCGGTTGAACGCGACGTCTGGACTGATGTCTATCAACCGGCGACGCACCCCTCCCAAATCAAGCGTACACGTAACTGGCATTACGCAATGCCCCAAACGTTCGAGGGCTGCTACAACTGGCGAACAAGCCGGGATTTCGTCCTCTGCCGCATGGCCTGGATCATCGGCGGAACAATTGTAGAGAAACGCAATACGCATTAATGGCGTTAGGTCGCGGCAATACGAACCGACGAGCTCGTCAGCGGCGAGTGTGCCGAAACTCGTTGACTCGCCTCGCGTACGATTCGCTCGATTAAGTCTGTGAACGTTCGGCCGGCCGCCGTCCATATCATGGGCAGATCGGAGTGCGTCGGGTGCAGGCCGGCGAGTGGATTAATCTCCATGACTTGGGGAAGACCGGCCTCGTCGCACCGCAAATCAACGCGACCGGCGTCGCGTCCGCCGACGGTGCGCCAGGCAGCGAGTGCGATCGCTTCCGCATCAGCGACCAGTGCATCACGGCTTGCATTTACGGGACGGCAATCGACCAGTTCCTCGGAGTTTTCCTTATTCTTGTAGGAATATACATTCGGTTCGGCGTCGCTTCGCAAAATGATTTCCAGTGAGCCGATCGTCTCGATCGACTGACCGGAGCCGGCTAATCCCACCGTAAATTCACGACCTGGCAAGAATTGTTCGATAAGCACTGGCTGGCAATAGCGCTCAAGCAGCTTCTTGCAGACGGGTTCCAGCGATGCCGCATCGTTCACTTTCGATGCCTCATCGATCCCTTTGCCCGTTCCTTCAGCCAGCGGCTTGACGATGACGGGAAACGGAAGTTGGCAGTTCGAGGCATCGCTCACCTCGTGAACGAGGTGCCAATTTGTAGTCGGTAAACCCGCAGCACGCAACACCGTTTTCGTCACTGCTTTATCGAGGCAAAGACACAGCGCGGCCGGATCGGCGAAGGTATATGGTATTTCGTAAACGTCGAGGATCACCGGAACCTGGGCTTCGCGCGCTGTGCCGTGCAAGCCTTCGCAGATGTTGAACACCAAGTCCCAGCGCTCGCCGACAGCCAGTCGCTTGATGAGGCTGCGGGCGTGCCCGATTCGATTCGTGGTATGACCGAGCTCATAAAGTGCGGCATCAATCGCATCGATCGTGCTGAGTTGGTCGAACTCGGCCGTCTCTTCGTCGCCGTACCCTTCGGCAATGTACTCGGAGCGCAGGTCGTAGGTGATACCGATGTGCATGGCGCGTCCAATATCCAACCATTCCCGCATACGCCGAGGCTAAAGCGGATCGTGATAGCGGTACTCGCGTCCTTCGTAATTTCGCAACAGGAGCCAGTCACCGTCGCGGCCAATGACGGTTTCTGGTTGCAGGGGAATTTTGCCACCGCCGCCGGGCGCGTCGATCACGTACGTGGGAACAGCGTAGCCCGTCGTGTGGCCGCGCAGGCCCTGGATGATTTCGAGGCCTTTCGCAACTGACGTGCGGAAGTGCGACGAACCGCTAATCGGATCACATTGGTACAAATAGTACGGCCGCACGCGCATCAGCAACAGCTTGTGCATGAGTTGACGCATCGTTTCAAGGTTATTGTTCACTCCTTTGAGTAACACCGTTTGCGAATTGAGCGGAACGCCCGCATCTACGAGTCGGGCACACGCATGCGCCGCTTCCGGCGTGCATTCGTCTGGATGGATAAAATGAGCGCTCATCCAAAGGGGATGGTAACGCCGCAGGATCCGGCACAAATCTCGCGTGATTCGCTGCGGCAAAACGGCCGGCATTTTGGTGCCTATACGAATAAACTCGACGTTGGGGATGGACCTCAACTGGCGGAGAATCCATTCGAGTTTGTCATCGCCAAGCGCCAACGCATCGCCCCCCGAAATCAGGACGTCACGTATTTCCGGCGTCCGTCGCAAGTAATCGAACGCGGCCAGGAGCCGACTCTCCTGCGGCACCAACTCACCGTGACCGACAACGCGCGAACGCGTGCAGTACCGGCAATACGTGGAGCAGAAGTCGAGTGGCAACAGCAGTACCCGATCTGGATAGCGATGAACCAGACCCGGCACCGGGCTGTGGGAATCCTCGCTTAGCGGATCGTCGGCTTCGCCTGTGGTTCTCACAAACTCATTTAGGGTTGGCACCACGGTGCGTCTTAACGGATGTTGCGGATCGTCGGCATCCAGCAAGCTCATGTAGTGCGGCGAGATGCCAACGGGCAGCATCGTGCCACCTTGAACGAGCGCCTCGCGTTCTTCTTCGGCAAGATTGAGCATTTTCTCAAGCTGCCCAAGCGTGCGAATGCGATGCCGGGATTGCCATCGCCAATCGTTCCAATCGCGATTCGGAACGTCCCGAAAGTGCCGACGCCGGAAAGCACGTGTCGCGCGGCTTGTCGTCGCTCGCAAAAACCCGAGGCTGCTCGAAGCGGCATTTACCGGTATCGGCTCGCCAATTGGTGATGCCGCTGCGAACCGGGTGCGCGTTACAAATTGAAACGACGACGACGTCACCGCCGCTGGATGCTCACTATCGCGCGCTGGACCGAGCGAGGAATCGAGTATGTTGCCAGCGTCGAATCTCCATTCGGTCGGAGTAATAATAGGGGAGGATAGGTCCAGAGGACCGGGAGGTTCCTCTTCGGCGGCCATTGGACTGCGATCTCCGCAGTCGGCACTACTATTCATTCAAGATGCTCCATGTCGAGTCATCCGTGGGGGCGCCCGATACTGCCCGGCTCGAAGGCGCGTATCGTGCTGCCGACATCGATGTCGGCCGAAGCCAAAAGCTGTGCCACTTTCTAAGTAGCGGATCAATTCGGCATTCGTGATACCTTGTTCGTGGGACGGAAATACGTGTTGGCCGCGGATTTGGAAAGGGAAAGTCCATCGGTTGTCTGCCAAAGGCGTAATTCTGCCGGCAATGCAGCGGAAGAGCCTAATATTCCGGCCCAATTATGTCAATCGTCGTATTGCCGGCCTGATGCAAGCGCCGAATCAATTACACAGGTTTGTTCGCGTCGACCCTTTAAGTCGATATAGCAATGATTCACAGTCTCGCACCAGCGACAAGGCGTCAGAGCAGAATTCTCTCAACAATTCCCTATAGGGCCAACTTGGCCGCCCACCGAACCGCAGCGGCCCGGGTCATAACAGGTGCCGAACGCTCCCAGTTGGATATATGGTACGTGGCTCCCGCAGCGGCATGCAGTCCCTGCAAATAGCGACGCGCGAGCCTGAAAACAGTGTTAATCTCTTAAAATGCCGATCAGTCCTTGCAGGAACATACGTGTATTTGTTTCAAGCGTGCGAATCCGGTACCCACCTTCCTGTACAACCAACGTGGGGAGCCGCAATTCGGCTATCAGGCCGGCGTTTATCTTAAAATCCTTGGCGGTTAACAGCCACGTACCGGTGGGGTCACCTTTTGCCGTGTCCAGACCGAGGGCCACCACCAAGAACGACGGCTGGAACTCGCTTATGACCTGCAGGCGCGGACCAAGGCCTTGCGGTATTGTGGGCCGTCCTGAATTTCGGGCAAGGGAATGTTCAGGTTGTAGCCATCGCCTTCGACCATCCCGCGTTCGTCGGCAAAACCAGTGAAGTACGGATAAGCGAACGCTGGATCACCGTGGATGGACAACGTCATCACGTCGTTGCGGGTGTAGAAAATATCTTGCTGTCCGTTGCCATGATGGTAATCAATATCGAGGATTGCAACCTTGCCGAAGCGGCTTAAGTAATGGGCGGCAACGGCAGCATTGTTGAAGTAACAAAAGCCGCCGAAGCTGCGCCGCTCGGCGTGATGACCAGGGGGGCGCACGAGGGCGTAGGCCAAATGGCGACCACGCACGATCTCGTTCGCCGCCGTCATAGTGCAGTCGACCGCCCGCTTCGCGGCCGGAAAGACGTTGCGATTAATGGGAGTGAACGTGTCGATGCAAAAGTATCCAGCGCGAACCGAGAGGTGTTTCGGCGGCCGTGTCGCATTACGAATCGGAAAAACATACGGATAGATTGATTTGTGTAGTGGTGCTTCCTGGCACGCACGTTGGAGGTATTTGACAAGTTCGCTGTCGTGAACGGCCAGTATGTGGCCGATCGGAGATTCTTTTATCGTCAGAATCTCGATAAGCCCGCTCGGCGCCAACTTGTCGAGAATAGCTTTAATTCGCACCGGTGATTCAACATAGCCACGCTCTCGAATGTGGTGGATGTCGTGCTTGTCGTTAATAGCGACCGCGATCCGTTCGCGCGGAGAAGCGGTGGCGGGGCTATGTACCACCCGTGACTTTGCGAATTGCGGGGCACGAAGCCGCACCGGATCCTCTCGAAATGATTGTACGACTTTTTGAACGTACTGCGGCGAACAGATGTGCGAATACTTGGTCTCCAGCACCCAACGCGCGACCTTGCGTGCATAGTCGCGATGCAAGGGTGTATTCGCATCGAGGGGGTCGAACATTAAATGCGGAAGGTTATCGCAGTTTTCCAGATTGAACGGCGATTCGTAGGCTGTGCCAACGATCGGCCGAGCGCCGTATCGCTCGTAGAAACGAAGCCGGGCAGCGTTTTGCTTGCGGGTAACAGGATCGTGGCAAGCCTCCGGCGCATCCGGCAGGCACTCGAAAAACAGCCCCTTCGCGCCGACCCGACAGCGCATCGTCACGCACGCGCTCGTAAAGTGCGGCGCCGATGCCCCGACCGACGATGCCTTTCACCGTAGCGATGTAATCCACATAACAGAACCTTAGCGGCAGGTGCTGCAGCACGAGCGCAAATCCGGTCACGCGCCCACGAGAGTTTTCGGCCACGTACAGCGCCGTGCGATAATCGCTTTGTAGCGGATTGCGCAGTTTGCAGGGAAGCTCATTGATGTCTTTGCGAGGCGCGCCGGAGAATTGATCCGATAGGATCTGCTGCACTTCGGCGATCGCGGTTCGATTTACGGGCAACAGGTCGTCGTATATACGCCGAATGCGAAACATAATTGCAGGCAGTCGATCAAGACGCCCTTTGACAGAACCGGCACTTATGATCATGGATGCACTATGCGCCGACGGCATCTCTGGCTCCATCCCATCGCATCATCAGAATAACAAGGCGATTTGTCGGATGCCAGCCACTCGCCATTTAGAGTTGGGAAGCACGAGTAAGTGGAATGAGGACTCCGTGAAAACCGGGAATGAGAACACCGGACTCGCAAGGACCACTGGAATGTCGACGCTTATGGAATTCATGAAGACTTGACTACTTGGCATGGTGGCGTCGGAGGGTGGCTCAAATATCTCCGGAGCGAAGCCCGCCAAAGTCCCGAGTCGTCGTCGAAAACTTGGCTTCTCAGGACTGCTGGTTACCATCGCCCGGCCGCGACAGACGAGACGGGCGACGTGGAGATATACTGTCAAGGAGCGGTCTGGCGAACGACGGTGACCTTGCTTGGCGCGGCATGAGCACAACTCACGCCAGCCACAAATGAAAACAAGCCGCGAGCAAGCGACGTGGCGCAAAGTCGGACAGCAACGGAAAGATCCCTACGCTCGCGTGAATTTGGCACTTGCTTCTTAATCAGTCGGTTTTGAGCCCTACAATCTGAAGCGCGACGCCGCGTACGTCGCCTCGACTGACCGCATTCCGTGCAGCTGACTATTGCTGATTTGTGTCATTTCGTTGAGTGCGCGAATAATAGAATCTTCACGCCCACAGCCGTACTTGCCAAGTGCATCAGGACGAACCGTCATATCGCTCAGAAAGTCAAGCGTAATGACACGCCCATTGCGCGAAGCCAAGCTTGGGAGAGGAGGATGAGATGTAAGTAGCAACTCTGAAACCTTTCAGCGGAACCGTGCGGGTGGAAAGCCCGTCCAGTAGAGCCTGACAGCAACTGGAAGCGAGTCTTGCGTGGTGTAGGAGTAATCCGCACTGCGAAGCCGACCATGCTGCGCACGGTGCCCGCAGCGAGTCCGAAAGCCATGCTACTGAGCGTCGAAAGTCCTAAACGTGGGAGCCTCTGCACTTAGCGCGACGAGGGGCCACGCTGCTCACCGCAATGGTCTGGTGCAAGCAGTCCCGCCGGCGTCGGATGAGAACATGTGCAAACGGACAATCGTGGTTCCCCAGGAACTTGGGAGAACCCTGTTCGCTCCTTGGCGAATTCCCGGTTGGAGATACCGGGTTACCAACTCCAGGCCTTGGCGGCGCACTCGTCCGCCAGGGAGCGAAACAGCGAGTGCAACTGAGGTACCGCCAAACGAAGGAAACGAAGTGCGGCGGGACGGCGGCAGGGCGTCATAGCGTCTTAATAACAGTTCACGCGGGCTTTCGCGACATATCGGAAAGGAACGGACGCTGAGTGTAGAAATTCGGTCGTCTCGCCAATCCTTGCGGCGGATAATTGGATTTGTGGTGCAGCCGCGGTGTCGTGACGACCGTTCCTTACGTGGTGCTTCGTGCCCGTTTGATAGCATGGTCTCGCGCCGCCCTTGGCAATATCAGTGGTGGTTCGTTCGGTGATCGCTGCTTTGTCAGCTTCGCCGCCGTCCCCGTTTGGCAGATTAATTGATCGGCTCGCGGCGCACACCCGCGACTGTGCCATCTCCCCGCTTCCTTTCATTCTCACAAGGAGACTCGCTATGGCACGCCGACGTTCCTCCCGCAAACCCAAGACGCCCGATTCAAGGACTCGGCCTCGACGTCGTGGTTTTGCCATTCACAATGCACCACTGCCGAAGGGACTCAAAACGGTCAACCAGAATGCAGCCGGCATCGATATTGGCGCCACGCAGCACTACGTCGCCATTCCGGAAGGACGCGATGAAGCGTGTGTCCGGTGCTTTGGCACGTTCACTTCCGATCTGCATGCGATTGCCGAATGGCTCACTGATTGCGGAATCACCACCATCGCGATGGAGTCCACTGGCGTTTACTGGATTCCACTGTTCGAGCTTCTGGAGTTTTCCGGATTCGAAGTGAAGCTGGTCGAGCCCGGCAAGCTCAAACGCGACTCCCGGACGAAAGACCGATGTTCTGGATTGTCAGTGGATACAAGAGCTGCACACGTATGGGTTGCTGGAAGGTTCGTTCCTGCCGGACCAACAAATTGGTGTCTTGCGTTGCTACATGCGGCAGCGGGATACGCTGGTCCGGTACGCAGGCCAACACATTCAACACATGCAGAAAGTGCTGGAGCAGATGAACATCAAGCTGACCGAAGTCGTCAGCGATATCACAGGCGCCACGGGCATGGCCATTATCGACGCCATTCTGGGAGGCGAACGCGATCCGCAGAAGTTGGCCGCTCTACGTGACCGGCGCTGCAAGAACGACGAGGCGACCATCGCCCTTGCGCTGGAAGGCAATTGCAGCGAGCATCATTTGTTTTTGCTCAGGCAAGTTGTCGCGTCCTATCGTTTCTAGCATCGCCAAATCGCAGACGTTGATGAAGTGATGGAGTCCCATCTCAGGACATTTACCGATAAAAGCGAAGGCCAGAAGTTGCCTTGTCGCCCTCGCAAACGGAAACTCAGCAACAACGAACCTCGATTTAACATGCGAAAGTATTTGCATCAAATGATGGGGATGGATCTTACCGAAATTCCAGGCTTCGGTGGGGCTGTGTTACTGGGGATCGTCGCTAAGGTTGGATTGGACATGAGTCCTTGGCCAACAGAAAAACACTTTGCAAGCTGGCTCTGTCTGTGTCCCGGAAACCACAAGACAGGCGGGCGTCAGAATCGGGGCAAAACCGCGACGCGTCCCTCCAAGAGCCGTGCAGCGACTCTGTTTCGACTCGGTGCTCAATCCATCTTGCGTTCCAACTGTGCGCCCTCGGAGCATTCGGTCGTCGATTGCGGACCAGGCTCGGAGCCCCGAAAGCCATGACTGCGGTGGCGCACAAGTTATCCATCATCTACTACAATGCTCTGAAATACGGTCGGCAGTATGTCGACCAAGGTGCTGAAAACTACGAACGCCAGTATCGCCAATGGGCCATCAAAGGTCTTCGTCGTCGGGCAGAGCAATTGGGTTTCGATCTCACGCCGACCTCGAAAGCCGGTTAGTCGCTGACCGGTTCTCGTGGGACGACCAGCTTGCCGGATGATTCTGCCGCAGGCGCAGCTTCAAAAGCGAAGATTGATGCCGTGAATTCAAAATCGCGGCCGTTTCAGCGCCGGAAGTCCCGTTCGCCACTTCCGATAGCTGTCCGCCGTCCGTGTAGTTCCTTGGCAGTACCTGCGAAGCTGGCGAACAGCACCCGGCTGGAGCCAGTGGAGGAAAGCGAGGCGCCGATTCATGGAACCGTTTTTGAGAAACACGACGAATGCCTCGAAATTCGGCAATTGTGTCCACGAAACAGAAACGGATAGCAGAACTAAGGGTGCGTGACGGTCTACGGTCGCGCAGCGAATCCATGATGAGAGGAACCGTATGCGCGAGTGCGCGCACGTACGGGTCTGTGGGAGCCCCGGGGCGGTAACGCCCTGGGGCCACCCGGTCATTGTGCAGTTGGGCATCCTGCCAGTTTTTATTCGAGGCGCTATACTCAACAAAAAGTGGTCGCGAGGTCGACGGCGCGACCGTCGGAAAGCTCAGTCTGAAAGTGTTTGTGCTTGGCAGCGCATCTGCACACCGTACCGCGCCAATCGAGATTGCCAATAGTCATGGAATCGACATGCCGGGGAGGTCCGTTTTTGCTGGCACTTTGATTGATGCCGTGAGTTTTTGGACGCCGGCACCCGGACATTTGCTGGTGTTATTACTTACACCGACTGGTGCAGGCAAACAAACAGACGCGTCCAATCCTTTTGCACGCTCCGTCAGAGCGATCCAAGTATCTTCGGCCGCACGTTAAAAAACGACATCAACAATATACCGATTGCGAGTAAAGCAAGTTTCGACGGTTCGGGGATCGTAAATTGCTCCGTTGAAACACCTCCAAACCCGGCTGACGCACCGAAGTTAGTACGCCAGACGTCGTAGTCGCCAGAGTCGATTGTGCCATTCCTGTTGCCGTCGGCCGCCAACGCGGTGCCTGCTTGGCTCAGAGTTTTGCGCCACACGACATAGTCGGCGGCGTCGACGACGCCGTTCGCGTTGTAGTCGCCTGTAAGCGCCGGCACAACGGCGAGCGTCACCGCGTTCGATGTGTAAACGACGTCCCAATCCAAAAAGCCGCTCGCCGCGGGCAAATTCTCCGTGGCAAAAGTTCCGGACCGACCGCCGCCGGCCGTAACGATCTGGAACGAGTCTCCGAGAGTTGGCTGAAACCCGTCCACGAGAGACACACTTAGGTCTCCGGCCAGCATAGCTTGTCCAGACGCGACGGCTTGGCCGAAGCCCTCCGTCGGTTTGGCAGTAGGATCGACCGCCGCCAACTGAACACTCAGCGCTGATCCCGCCGCAAAGGCCAGATTCTCCAGGGTGACCATCTGACTCCCAGGCGCGATCGCGATCGTACCGTTGTTGGTCACTGCATCGTGAAAAACGGCAATCGAGTCACCCACGATGGCGATCTCGCCGCCGGCGCTATTGCTCACTGCTCCGAAGATGTCTCCCTGGCCGCCCGTGACGGCGAATTGGCCGCCAATGAAAATCTGCAGTCCAGTGCTGCCCGATCGCAGCGTGCCGCCGTTCCGCAGGTCGGCCTTTCCGTTGACAACGACAGTTACGCTGGTTCCCGCATCAAGTTGACCGCCATTCAAATCGAGGTGCCCTCCCACGGAAACAGTCGAGGTCACAACGAGGTGGTCACCGGGCCCGCCGTAGACTTGCCCAGTTGTTCCCAAGATATTGAAGCCCCCCGCGTCGATAACACCGCTGCCTTCAAGCCAACCTTGGTGCGAGATATTGCCAGCCGCAGTCGACTCCAGTCTGCCGCCATCGAGAATGATGCGGGAATTGGCAAGAAAGCTCGGAACGACCGAGGTGCGAATCACGCCGCCGTTGGAAATCGTGATCGTCGCGTCGTCCGCACCGGTGACCAACGATCCAGTGATTGTCCAAAGCGAGTTGGACCCATTAACCACTACTTCGCCGCGGGAACCAGCTTGCGAGGCCAATGTTACAGTGCCGCCACTAACAATCCGACCGCCGTCGAGCACTCTCACCGTGCCGGCTCCCTGCTCTCCCACGGCCACAGTGCTCCCCGTGCTCCAGAATGATCCGGGGCCAGTTACTTCGACAACTCCAATGGCGGTGGGGGTGTTTCCAATAGTCGATGCGCCGATCACTCCGACGCGTCCCCCGTTTTCGACAAGCACCGTCCCGCGGCTATTACCACCACTGCTGCCGACTGTGAACGTTCCACTGTTTGCCATCTTGATAAGTTGCCCGACACGGTGAGTCGACCGTCGCCAGTACCATTACTCACGATGGTGGTATCGGCAGTCACTTGTCCGCCGTTTGTGACTTCGACAATTCCGACTCCGGTACCGCCAACAATGGCAAAGCCACCGATGTCCAAGCGGCTTCCCAGACCGGTCACATTGATTTGCCCTTGACCCGTCCCACTCGCGTTGCCAACTGTCACGCTATCTGGAACAGTAAGTTTGGCAAGATTCGACACCGTGAGGGAGCCGACACCTTGGTTTCCGACAAACAGATCGGCCCCCGCCGTAGTGAGCGTCCAGTCCGACCCCAGCCCACTCATGGTGACAATTCCGACGGCATCGACTCCATTTCCAACAAATGCCTGGGACGTGCTGGTCAGCGCCGTTCCGCCCGCAATGTTCATCGTGCCAGTGCCGGTATTGCCGATGTTAAAAGGTCCCACGACATTGCCGCCGGCCCCAGGCGGCGCGGGCGTCACGTCGCCCGTTGTCGAAATTGCAGCCCGGGCAAACGGAGTAATCACCGATAACGTGATGGCGATTAGCAATCGCATCGGGAACGTGGCACTCATGCGAAAGTCTCCCGGATCGGCTGGAAAGTAATTGTTGAAGGTGCCGTTGCACGCTTGATCCTTATCCTCTGGGGTAGCCGTGTCAATAAAAATATGCTGAGATGCCATGCTTTTCTTGTCCAAGCACCTACCAGGTCGGGGTACTCAAGGGAGATTGCGGATGCGGCAGCGGCTTCGGCAATTCCATCCGTCGATCCACTGTCGGCCGTGCCCGAGCCAAAATTGGATTGTTGTTGATGCCGGGCCCTCGATCCAATTCCGGGACATGTCGTTCAATCACCATTTTTCAGAACGCAGTCCGGGGGTGAGGTGTGTTGACAATTGCACCCCAGTGTCAAACCGCCATTCCGCTCGGAACGTCATGTGTAATGCCACGCCCTGGTATGACGTGAGGGCAGAGCCAAATCGCCGACTGGATAGCCAGAGCGCAGGTGCCGTCAGTTTGACACCGCAACCGCGGAAGAGTCCATCACCGCTGGCAGTTGGGAGAATCGCGAAGCTGCTGAAGATTCTCCATTCTCCTTCAATTGGCTAAATCGCAAGCTGACATCAGTGTGCGTCGTCTCAGTAGGAATCGCAGCCGTGACAGGTAATGGAAGCGCGCATTAGACAGTGCTCCTACAGTGCAAGCTGTCACGGAACTCAGTGCGACGATGACCGCAGCAAAGCCACCATATCCTGTAACTCGAGCTGAATTTAAATCAGAAACGGCCGCATAGTCGAAACCCGATTCGGACCAGGTCGCGACGTTATAACCTTGGTAGTTCACCATATGCAGGCCGACGCCGTGCGATTTTGTATGCGGCGCAATTGAGGGGTTTGTCGCCGGGCGAATAAAGACGTTGATCATGTGTTTGCCGTGTTGATATACGAGTGCGACGACGGGGCGCCCACCCAGTACATCCAAGCGCCCGCCCTTGAGCGGAATGTTGTGATCCTTGAGGTCCGGAACCGTCGGCGCAAAGTCGATCTTGCCCGCAAACCATGGCCGCACCGTGTGTTTGTCGCTGGAAGCGACGTCCAGCAAATGATCGGCCATGAGGGAGCGGACGTGATCGTCCACGATTTCTGCGACCAAGCGATCGGCCACAAGCGGTTGCCTCGTCGTGCGAATCCACTCGACACCCAGTAACGACACAGTCAACACAGAGGCTGCGGCAGCCAAATAAAGCCAGCGAGAATGTCGCCACGCATTGGTGACGGCAGGCTGTGGCGATAGGGAGTCTCGAATTCGCTTGGCGAGCGTTGGTGGAGCGGTGTATCGCAAATCCGCCGATCTCACGGTGTTTCCCACAGCGCGTATCCGTTCCGCCGCCCTCGCGCATGCCGTACACTGCTCATGTGCCGATCCATCTCGAGGGCGTGGGCGAGATCGAGCTCGCCATCGAGATACGCGTGAATCAACGTGGTGGTTTCTTCGCAATCCACAGGGCTGAACCTTATTAGTGAATCGTTTCGCCAAGACTCTTCGCCAAGCGTTGCTCAAGCTGGACCCGGGCACGTGAAAGTCGCGACATCACGGTGCCGATCGGAACTCCCGCAATTTCGCCAATCTCCTTGTACGAAAGCTGTTCCAGCTCGCGGAGCACAATGACCTCGCGATACTCGAGCGGCAGCTCCTCGATCGCCCGCCGGACGAGCTCGCGATCCGCGCTGCGGATGGCCAGCACCTCGGGATTGAGCTGGGCACTTCCCGGGTCCACGAGATCATCATTTAGTAGCGGTCCGAATAGCTCTCGCCGCCGGTTCTTTTCCAACCAAGAGCGACACGTGTTTCGGACAATGGCCAGCAGCCAGGCACGCGGGCTCGATCCATGGTGACTCGCGAAAAATTTCAGCGCGCGCAGATACGCCTCCTGCGTCACGTCCTCCGCGTCGTGATCGCTTGCAGTCAACCAACGTGCGAGGTTGAACGCAGCGTCCAGATGTGGCAGCACGGACTGTTCAAATGTCAAGCGTGTGTCATCAGCAGGCAAGCAAGGCCTCGGCGGCTGGTCTCCATCTTATTACAAGACTCGATGACCGCTGATTTTATTCCAATAGCGGAAAATTTTCACTGGGCGGGAATATCCGCGTCGCCGAGCAAGTCTTGAAGGGTGGAACGAGACAACAGCCCCGAACTGCCTGACGGCCAAGATGCTGAGTAGAGGAGCAGTAGTGGAATAGCACGACGGCGACCTTTCCATCTACGCCACAACTTAAAGCTGCATCAAAACTGTGACTGGGGTCTGTAACCTGGCCGAGTTCCTTGCTTTCGGGCTCACTACAACACGTTTTGAAACTGTTCTTAACGTTTAAGCTGAACGGAAAGATAGGTCCATGATGTCAAGGTTGATTTTTCGTTTCGCCGCAAGCTGGCTGGCGACTCTAAGCATGGTTGTGGTCGCGTTCTCGTTCGCCGGCTGCAACAGAAGCTTGTCGTCGACCGAATCGGCTAGTGTTGCCCGAAGCCATACCGCAATGGCACATAATCGCATGGCCGTCGAGAGCTCGACTCGCGCCAACAACGTATCCGAAGCGGCAAACATCGCAAACGTCGTGACGATCGGTAACTTCGCGTTCTCACCGCAATCGCTTACCGTGCTGATCGGCACGACTGTGATATGGGTCAATCGCGACGACGTGCCCCACACGGTCAGAGATACCAAGAAGCGGTTCCATTCGGAGGCGCTCGATACGGACGATACATTTTCGATCCGATTTACCGAGGCAGGCGAATATTCCTACTTCTGCGGCATTCATCCACACATGACCGGGAAGATCATCGTGAAGTGATTGAATCGGTTCGTCACAGACTTATTACTCAAACCTAAAACAACGGATCTAACGCGGAGGCGCAGCCTCGGCAGGGCAATTAGAAAAATCAGATGAGAGATGGATTGGCCTTCCGGATTCCACGATTCGGAATTCGGCATTGCCGACAGTAATCTCGTCTTACTTTTTCCCTCCCTACCCTGCGCCTCTGCGTGTCATTGTTTTCTCTATGACTTGATACTTAAGGAAACCTTGCGATGACAAACGAGACGAAAAACGATCGTGATTCCAAGTCGACTCGAACCAACGGCGTGGATCAAGATGGCGTGGATCGCCGCGGGTTTTTGAGTTGCATGGCGTGGGCCGGCACGGGAATGATTTGGGCCGTGAGCGGCGGCTTGCTGTCGTCACGCACCTTCGGGCAGCAAATAAGCACGAAAATGCCTGCCGATTTCTCGTTCGTTCAACTAAGTGATAGCCACATCGGCTTCAACAAGGCGCCCAATCAAGACGTCAGTGGCACACTCGAACGTGCAGTGGCGCAAATCAACGCGCTACCAGAGCGGCCAGCGCCTCCTACTTCACACGGGCGATATAACCCACCTGTCGAAGCCGGAAGAGTTCGACACGTGCGCCGAAATCATCGCTCGGGCAAACGTTGGCCGATCGTTTTATGTGCCCGGCGAGCACGATGTGTTCACCGACGAGGCCAAGCTCTACCTCGAACGATTCGGCAAGGGCACTCAGGGTGGTGGTTGGCAAAGCTTCGATTATCGCGGTGTGCACTTCATCGGATTAGTCAATGTGATGGACGTCAAAGCTGGCGGCCTTGGCGTAATCGGTAGGGAGCAACTCAATTGGCTTAAGCGAGACTTGGCTCGCCTGGCCGCCAGCACGCCGATCGTTGTGTTTGCTCACGTTCCGTTATGGACCATTTACCCACAGTGGGGTTGGGGCACCGTGGACAGCGCTCAGGCACTTCAACTGTTGAAACGTTTCGGATCGGTCACGGTGCTTAACGGCCACATCCACCAAGTTCTGCAAAAAGTGGAGGGGAACGTGACTTTTCACACGGCTAGGTCCACCGCGTTTCCACAGCCGAAGCCGGGCAAAGCCGCCGGACCGGGACCGATCAAGAACGTCCCAGCTGACAAGCTCAGGCAGATGCTCGGAGTCTCGCGGGTGAACTACATTGAGCGCCAACACTCGCTCGCAATCACCGATGTGACCTTGGATATTGTCGACCGATAGCGAAGATTTATCTGCTGAAGAGGAGTCGCCTTTACGAAAACAAGAATTCAATGCTTGACGCCAGGGATGGCTGGCTACGACAGTATTGCTCGGCTATCGTTCTTTACGATAGCATCCATTTGATCAGATTGATGCGTGGCGGTGACCCGCTGCATGTCTGGCGCTAATGCGAGCGTCGGCTAAGGAACGTTTTCTGTCTGTTGCTCGATAGTGAGAATTGATTGATGAGAATCGATCCTGCGACGCATGGCCCGCCCGCGTCACTCACCAGAATGTAAGGACTATCATGGCGAAGTTCACCCGATCCGCGAATTCCATACTTCCGTTGTTTGTGCTTCTGACTCTCGCGACGATGCCCGCGCGGGGAACCTCTTTTCGCTGGCCGCGTCGGGAACGATTTCGGAAAACAGCAGCAGCGACATGACAATTCCCGTCGGCACGCCGTGGTCGTTCGAACTCACTTACGACACGGCCGCGCCCGACCTCGATCCTGATCCGACGAACGGAACTTTCACGAATACTGCGTCGCCCCCGGCAATGACCTTCTTCCATTATCGAGCGGGAACCTACGAGGTCACGATAGATGATCCGGCGGATTTTGGCACATTCAGCAACATTCTCATCACCTTTACCAGCATCAATGCCATGGATATCAATATCACTGCCCCCACGTTCTTCCCGCCGCTGGCCGGAGGGGCGGTGTCGTTCCATGCCGACTTCGCTAGATTTACTCCGCCCCCGATATTTTCGAGCGACGCCCTCCCCACGAACACCGCCCTCAGCCCTGCGAGTTTAGACGACAGCAATGTGACCTTGTTGCCACCCAACAGCGTAGTAACCGGTAGCAGCCTGACGAGTCTGACGCTTTCGCTATCGGGAGACTTCAACAACGGCGGCATAGTCGACGCCGCCGATTACGTTTATTGGCGTAAGAATTTCAGCGGCGATCAGACCAAGTATGATGCATGGCGCGCCAACTTTGGTGCCTCACTCGGTCCCGGCAGCGGCCCAGGTGCCATTGCGGATGCCGCCGTCCCAGAACCGGCATCCATAATGCTGCTCATCATGGGAATGCTCGCAATGTGTTTCGCCGACCTGCGGCGGTGCCATAAACTCATTCGTATGTGACCCTGCCGAGTGAATAACGATCGTTTTTCAAACGCTTTCTCCGGGCAATGTCGCTTCCGGAGAACCTGCGTCCGTCGCCCTATCGATTGGATTTTGCGGCCGACTAAATGGTGACGCAGAGCAGGCTTTTCGCGAACTGCGTTCGTGACCAAGGTCGAACCCCTATTTGGCTTCGGCTGTCAAGAAAGCGTACGCGATCTGGTCCCGTTTCTTCTGACTTTGTTGACTCGCTTTTTTGGTTGGGCCGCAAGTGCGTGTATCTCGGCGGCCTAGGCAGTGTCAATGATCGGTTCGAACGGGTGTTGGCGAGGTGACGTGGATCGAAACGGCTTTTGGACTGCGCGTGCAATTCTCTCTTGCGGTTACGTCACGCCAACAGGCGTGACGCACTCAAACCCCTATCCGACGGTCGGCCCCGGCCGGCGCGAAGCTGGCCGAGACGGTGGCACGAACGGCAACATCGCCGTCCTTTACTGTGCCACGCCGTAGAATCACATCGTTTCCCTAAGTACCGTCCATTCATACAAGGAGTTCATCCCACGGTGGCGTGGAAGTCTTAGTTCGTGTTGGGCTCGATCCCAGGGGCAATCACGCCTTATCGAATCCATCATCGTCTCGCATCGGTATTAGGTAAGTGCGGGCGCCGATGGCGTTCCAATCCGACAGAGCAGGTTCTGTGACCTGAGTTCGTCCTAGCGGCTCCGCCACCGGCTCCACTTAGCTGGCGAAGAACTTCACCGCATCAAAGGACTCGTTTCGCTTGAGCATCTGATACACGGCGCGGGCGATCTTGCGGGCCAGCATCGTCATGGCCCGCGCCTTGCCATACTTCTTCTCCTTGCGTTTCAGGAATGCCTTGGCGTCTTCGCTATTACGGAGCCCGCTTCCGAGAAAGCCCACTTCAAGTGCACGTTGCCGATCTTGGCGCCACCGTGTCCGGTGACCTTGCCGTCGCTGGTCTGCTTCGGCGTGACCAACCTGGTGTACGACAAGAAATCTCCGACACTGGGGAAGCGGTCGATGGTGTGGATCTCGTACAGCAGTACCAAGGAGAGAATCTTGCCGATGCCAGGAATCGTTCGCAGCAAGGAGCAGGCCCGGGGATCGTGCAGCGTGGCCTGCCGCACGAGGTCCTTCTCGAGTTGCGTCAGGAGCCGGTCGTAGTGGCCGACCATTCGAAGGTCAGCTTCGACGTTCAGCCGCGCACTCGCCCTCCGCGAATCGATCCAGTACGTCACGATTGCTGGCGTACTGCAACATCTTCTCGAACGGATCGTGATTGTACTGCTGGTTGATCAGTTGCACGTGAGCTAAGAGTTCACTGCGGCGTCGTACGAGAAACATCCGGCGTCGCACCAGGTCGCGAGTGGCTCGCATTTCACGCGGATAGACGTAGCTCAGCGGGAACGTGCCGTCACGCATCAGCCGGGCGATCTTCTCGCTGTCGAGCTTGTCATCCTTCTTCTTCCCTCCATGAATGGCTTTCATGTACAGGGCGTGGCCGAGGATGAACTTGATCTTCTCGTCCAGGCAGAGGTCGGCGAGCCAGTACCAAGTGAACATGCACTCGGCGCCGACGACCAGGTCCTCGCGAAAGCCCTCGATGGCGCCCAGGAACTCGCGCGGCTTGGCCCGCACGTTGCGGTGCAGCAGCTTGTTCCCCTCGTGGTCGAGAATGCACAGATACATCCTCTTGGTGTGCAGATCCACGCCGCAATAGAATCGGTGTTGGACGTTGTAAAATCTCATCATGGTCCTCCTTGGTAATGGTCCCTTGAGTCTTCGAACCATTCCAAGACTCAAGCTGACCTAGTAGACCAGATGCTCTCTCCAACGAGGCCAAAATGAGAATCCGACCTGGGCCACCTGCTTGGAACGTTGACATGCGGTCTGACGGCAACCAAGTGCGGCCTGTTCGAACCAATCCGAGGGCATCGGCACAGGGACCCCATCGGCCCCAGAGTTTTTGCCAGACCCCCCGCCCTGAATGTGGCAGATGGCTCGTAGATATCCTGCTCGGCGGAACGTCGGAAAGCTGTAACTAAGCAGACAGTCAACCAAAGTGGCAACTTGCTACCTAGCCCGACCAATGAGCGAATTCTGGAACAGGTCCCCTCTGCGCGAATTAACATTCTCGCTGGAGTTGTAACTGTAGCTGGGACAATGATTTACGTTGCAAATGCTCCCCCAACTATTCGAAAATAGCGCCCGTAGCGGGTGGGCTGTCAGTTATCCCGGCTCGCTCTTTCGTCGCGGATCGAATTCGCGCGTGACGGTTTTTTGCGTTTTTAGCGGCCCCCCTTTAGACTCAGCCCCACCGGGAGGGTGAGCGGGATGGCCATTCTGCCCACCAAGCGGCGCTGAGTTGCGGTGCCGGTTGCTTGTCTTTCCCGGCAGCGCCCTCAGGCCGACCCGCAAAAAAAAGGCAAACTTCTATGTCGGCGCTGAGTCCCAAGCAGCAGCCATCGCCAGCGCCAAACTCGAATGCAACGGCGAGTGATGGCACGGACTCCGGTAGCATCCATCCGGTCACGTGGATGGCGATTGGCGGCGGATTGATCGGCATTATAGCTGTGCTTGCCGTTCTACTTGGCTTTTTCGATCGTAGAACGCCGTCAGTTGGAGGTCAGGCCACCGCCTCGACGCGCCTCTCTGAGAATTCTGATAAGCCATTAGAAGCCAAGGGAGAGTGGTGGAAGGGACTGGGAACCCTTGATGACGAGCCAGGTGCGACGCAGACGCCCCCGGCAGTCGCTTCCTACACCGAGACCGGTTCGAAATTGACTAATACTACGTCTTCGGCCGGATCGTCGAAGGGAGTTACGCAGTGGGGGAACGATCCACTTGCGCTCCCGGGTAAACCTCTTTCGCCCGAGGACCTCTACGAGCAAATCGCTCCTTCGGTAGTGACCATCAAGGTAAAAGACGAAGACGACAACCACATCGCCACCGGTTCCGGGTTCTTTATCGACGAACGTAAGCTGTCGAATGTGTATAGATCCGTCGCGCTTCACTACGACAAAAGACCAAACAAGCAAAACGCCTACGTAATCACCAATTACCATGTGATGCGGCCGGCCGTTTCTGCCGATGTTGTTCTATCGAACGGTGACGAAGGCACAGTAGAAAACGTTCTTGTCGAGGATGAGCACTCTGATTTGGCGTTGCTTCTTGTGTATCTCCCCTCCAATGAGCCGGCGAAGGGAATACCGCTGGCAAGCGAGACTCCGCGCGTCCTGACAACCGTCTATGCAATCGGCAGCCCAAAAGGGTTGAGCGGATCCGCCAGTGAAGGAAAAGTGAGCGGTTATCGGGAGTTGCCGGATGGCGAACATTGGCTTCAAACCACCGCGCCGATTAGCCCAGGTTCAAGCGGCGGACCGTTGTTGTTGCCTGACGGAACTCTGGCCGGGGTAACGACCCTTATTCTTAAGGATGCACAAAACGTCAATTTTGCAGTACCGGCAGCCAAGGTAAAAGAATTTTTGTCATCGCAATATCGGCCACGCGACGTGGCCGAGGGAACAAGCGTTCGGTGGGCAGAGGACCATGCGTTTATCGCTATGCGCGTTGCGATTTCCATTTCACCAAAACCTGGAAGTCATCCGCCAGCGCAGTATTCCAGTAGTGAGAAACACGCGGCAGAACTACTGGAAAAAGCTCGCGACGAAATTGGCAATATGTTTTCAGAACGTGGTAACGAAATCTTACATTTGGAGCGGGCGATCGATATGGCGAAGCAATCGGAAGCGTCGCTGCCCAAAGAGTTCGGGTACCTTGTTCATTACATAATTGGTAAGGCGAGCTTTTGGAAAGCATACTATGTGGACGTGGCTGATCACCATTCTCCAGAGCCCATCGCACAGCGCCGTGCACGGCATCGCGCGAGCAGTGTCAGTCAATCCGCCTACAGCCATTTTCTAATTGCAACGCAAATGAATCCGGATTTTGCACCTGCTTTTGACATGCAGCGTATTTATCATGCGGATCTCGGTGATTGGCTGAAGGCGCTTGTGGCGGCAGATAGAGTTGTGCAACTACTGCCCCGCTGCGCGAAGCATTGCAGGATCGTGCAAAGTGCTACGACGAATTAGGGCGGTACCAATCCGCGAAAGTCGATCTCGAAGCCGCCATCGAATTCGCGCCACGTCGAGCAAGCCTGCAAAACGATCTCGGTTGGGAGTATTATTCATTGAACGACTGCGCGGAGGCAATCGAGTGCTACGAAAAAGCGCTCGCGTTGCTTGAAGAGACGCCGCCAGACCGGGTAATTTACCCCGCCAAGTGGAGCGTGTACTGGCAAATTGGGAACGCCTATTACAATGCCGGCAACTATCGAGAGGCGTTGTCCGCGTATCAGGCCACAAAAAACTTGCTCCCTCACACCTCGCCTCCGGACATAATGGACGCTGACTTGGATAATCAGATCGCCAAATGCAAAGCCCAACTACGGTGAATGGCTCGAACGGAGACTTCGAGTAATCTTTATCCGCCAGACGTACCATCGCGATAAGTGGCATTGTTCGTTAAAATGCCGGCATGGGGCGGCCGACGGGGTTGCAAACCTGTTGGCCGATGCGGACCCTCGGCAGCGCCATTTCTGCCTTTCGCCGCTGCCGTCGGTCCGGTCCTCAGAAAGGCAGGTTTTAATGTCCGCCGCAGTTTATTCGCGGCTGCTGGGCGAGTTCCAGCGGGGGTTTCACGAATCCACCGACACGCGGGCCTGCGTGGATATTCGCTCGCCGGGGCGCTTTCATCGCGGCTGGGAACCAAGCGAGCTGGATACGGTCAGCTATGAGACCGAGGCCGTAATTGCATCCGTCGCCGTGCCGTATTCCGTTGGCAGCGACGCATCGACCCATGCCGTTGCGGTAACGACGCGCGAATACTGGCAGCCGCCCGAGCTACTTGAAAGGTTCAAACAGTCGTGCAGCGAAGCGGGGGCGATATTGCCGCTGGCGATTCGCGGCCGACTTCCTCTCGACTGGGAAATTAGCCGTCATCCAACGGCATGTTGGATGTCACTGCTGACATGGCTTCACGGTTTCACGGTGCGTGACGCCGATGGCCACTATCTGGAACATCAGCCAATCACGAACCCTTGGGGGTCTTGCGCAGACGCAATCGAGCACTTGCGCCTCAACACTGATTCGCCGGGTTGGCCGGATGAAGTGGAGCAAACGTCGGCGAGTGGCAGTGCGAGCACAGCCGACAATCCGCTGCTAACCCACGTCGAATTGGCAACGTGGTTCGATCTCGACCGCGAATCGACCCGAAAGAAGCTTGACCGCTGGCGTTCTAAAAACGACGCGGGCTGGATTGAAGTGACCGATAAGCAGGCTAACGAGCCGAAGTATCTCTACCGGCTCTCGGCCGTGCGAAATCTTTTCGAGGCACCCTGAGCGTCCGGCAAAACGTCCGCCGAACGTCCGGCGGAAATCTTTTCACCGCGCTGCATCCCTTGTTTTGCAGCGTTTCATCTTGTAGCGCCGCGTCCGGCGAGCGTCCGTTTGCAACACGGCAATGCCGTGAAAATGCAAACTGGCAGGCATGGCGACGCGACTTTCTGATTTGCCGGCCCGCACACTCGCGCGAATGCTCCGCGAGACGGAACGCGCCGCGGGCACCGAGAGTGTAGCCGCTGGGCTGATCCGCCGAGCGCTGGTCGCCAAACGTCAGGCAACAAGAAAAGCGAAGCGGACTAAGGGAGCACCCGGACGATGACACACGCCGGATCGGATAGTACGTACACCGCTGACGCAGCCGCCCGCGCTTTACTCCGCGCGATGAAAGCTGCTGGCGAACCGCCAAAGCTGCTGCTGACGGCGCGCGAGGCGGCAAAGGCGCTGGCCATTTCCGAAAAAACGCTGTGGTCGCTAACTACGCCGCGCGGTCCGATTCCCTGCGTTCGCGTCGGCGAGCGGTCGATCCGGTACAGCGTCGCGGCGCTCGAAAAATGGATTGCAACGCAAACGACGGCAACCGAATCAGACAACGAACATTGTGGTAATGGGGCGCGGCTGGTGTCCGCGAGAGGATAGAGACCTAATCGCGCAGGGTCCGATCCCCCGGCATGCCAGAGCCACAAAAATGCCCGGCGGAAATCCACCGGGCGCAATGCGAGAGGCTAGAGACCTAACAGGATTGTAGGCCATGCGAGGAACGGAAGCAATCGAAACAAACGGCCGCAGCTCAATCATCGACGCCGTACCCGCATTGTGCGAGCGTGGTGCGTCGATCCTGCCATGCGACGGCAAGCGGCCGATCCATGATGGCTGGCAGCATCGGACATACACCGCGGGCGAAGTTGCTGCCGAACTACGCCGCGTATCGGATCCAATGATCGGGCTGCGGTTCGGGCCTGGATCGTACATCGACATTGAAGCCGACTCGCCCGACGAAGAGCGCGCATTCGCAGAATTGTTTGCGGGCTGTGAGTTGCCAATCACGCCAACATTCGCCAGCACCCGCGGCAAGCATCGGCTATTCGCGTGGGACGATCGGCTTGCCGAAACGGGCGCGGCAGTAGTGAGTTATCGAGGGACGAACGGGGCGAAGCTCGGAATACGCATCGGCGCGGGCGACAAGGGCGCACAATCAATAATTCCCCCATCGCCCGGGCGCACCTGGCTTGTCAGTTGGGACGATTGCGAACCGGCTGCGCTGCCCGACGTGGTAATCGGCCGCATCCTGACGGCGGCGAATGGCAAGCCGACGCCAAAGCCGAGCACCACGTCAACGAACGGGCACGCGGCGCCCGCGGCCCTGGCGGCGATGCTACGCCACAAGCCGGACGCAAACGAAAGCGATGGCAGCAAGCGGCTATTTGCCGTCGCGTGCCGAGCGGTAGAACACGACCTACCCGAGGCGGCGGCCGTGGCGACGATCCGCCAGTACGAACGCAAGCATCCATTCCCGCGGGACTACGCCGACGCGGAAATCCTGGCTCGGCTGCGCGATGCGGAACGGAAAACGGAACGCGGTTCGGCCATCGTCATTGCCAATTTTGAGTCCGTCGAAATCGAGGATGCGGACGGCGAAACGAAAACGGTCAACGTGCCACTATCCATGAGTGCCATCATCGAAACGATCAATCAGCGAATGGGCAACTGGCCGCGGCGTGTCGATAACATGCTTTTCGTCGATGACCCGCGGCATGGGCTGGATTATTTCGATCGACGCACGACGGCAGGGCTGTTCGGTTGGCTTCGTCGGCATCGCAAGGTGCAATGGACGAAGGGCGGGAGTTTCGTTTCACAAGCGGAGTTGTTTGCCGAAATCGAGCGGACTGCGAAGCGATATGAAGCTATCGAGCTGTTGCCGCACGAACCGCCGATTAAAGGTATCTATTACCGCGGCGAAGCACCCAAGCCGGGCGACGGTTCGTACCTGCGGAAATTGCTTGACCGATTCCGGCCCGCGACAACCATCGATCGTGACTTGATCCAAGCTGCATTTATGACACCGGCATGGGGCGGACTGCCTGGTTGTCGGCCCGCGTTCGTGGTGACAAGCGATGATGGCCGCGGCGTGGGGAAATCCAAAATCCCCGAAGCGATCGTTTATCTCTACGGCGGCTACATCGACGTTGCTGCGGGCGAGAAAATCGAGGACGTGAAAACCCGGATGCTGTCGCCTGCGGCACGCACGAAAAGGATCGCGGTATTGGATAACGTCAAAAGCCTGCGGTTCAGTTGGGCCGAGTTGGAAGCGATGATTACAAGCCCCATCATCAGCGGCCGGCAACTGTTCGCGGGTGAGGGTCAGCGGCCAAATCTCTTGACGTGGTTTATAACACTCAACGGCGTGAGCATGGCAACTGATATGGCGCAGAGGTCGGTAATCATCAAAGTTGTGCGCGGCAAGAATGACGGGCCGTGGTGGGAAGAGACTCGCCAATTCATCGACCAGCACCGCAGCCAGATTGTCAGCGACATCATGGCGGCATTGCGTGCCGATCCGTTTCCGCTATCGGAGTTCTCGCGATGGGCGACATGGGAGCAGCACGTACTATGTCGGCTGCCGGAACCGGGCGAAGCGCAACGGTTGATCTTGGAACGACAAAGCGAAGCAAACTGCGAACTGGACGAAGCCGAGATTATCGAGGAGCACTTTGCCGAACAGTTGCGGCGACTTAACTACGATCCGCAAACGGCACAAGTGCGAATCCGCGTTGCCGTGGCGGCCCGATGGTACGGCTGGGCTGTGGGCGAACCGACGAAAACGGCAGCCGCATCGAAGCGGTTGCACCAAATGGTATTCGAAGGGCAGGCGAAACGAATTGCCCCAGATTCGACCCGCACGTATGGCCGTTGCTTTATCTGGACCGGGGAAAAGGCGGACGTTGTAGGGCAACCAATCGCAAACGATCTACCCGAACGCATTGCCCGGATGAAGGAGTCACGGGACGTTTAGGACGATGGTTAGGACGGTTGAACATCGTCAGCAATGCAGGACGCAAATCATGAATAACACTGGAAAAGACGGACGAAACGACATGAACAGTGTGACGGTTAGGACACTTAGGACGGTTGGGACACATTGTTGCAAACATGCGAGAGTTTCCGAGCCCTATCGTGATTAACACAAAGGAAAACATCCGTCCTATTCGTCCTACCCGGCACACTGGCGGGCTCCACGCCGCACCGATCGGCGTTTCGACACAAGACAAGCCGGACACTGTGCGGGATCGGGAAGCGTTAGAGGAATTCAACCGCGAGCTGCAGAAGACCATTGACGCGGTGGACTGGTCGCAAACGTTTTGAGGCAGACTTCGATGCTTGCAAAACGAATAAGTAGCGGATACAATCCAGCAATGGCCAAAAAACTCATTAGCGAACAGTTAAGGGAAGCGATCGAGCGAAGCGGCAAAACCCGCTACCGCATCCACAAGGAAACGGGCATCGCCGAGTCGCAGTTGAGCCGCTTTGTGAATGATCCGAGCGTAAGCCTGTCCCTGAAAAACATCGACAAGCTGTGCGAGTGCATCGGCGCTCGCCTAGTGCTGGACGCCCCAACGACGAAGCAAACGAAGCGGAAGGCCAAGAAGAAAACGAGTAGATAGGTGCAAGAATGGCAAGCATTGTACGTGACCCGAACGGCCGGAAACGGATCCTGTAATTCAACGCTGATGGCGAACGCAAAGCAATCCGGCTCGGCAAGATGAGCCAGCGACAAGCGGACGCAATCAAAATGCGCGTCGAGCAACTGGTATCGGCACAAGTGAGCGGAACCGCCCCGGAAGATGAAACAACGCGCTGGGTAAAAGAGCGCGACGAGAAACTACGCGAGAAGTTGGCGGCGGTCGGTTTGATTGACGCTCCCAAGCAGGCAACACTCGGACCGTTCCTGGCCGACTACATCGCCAAGCGTAAGCCGTTAGTGAAACCCGGCACACTGCAAGGCGAGCGGCAAACCGAAGGGTCGCTACTCGCGTTCTTTGGCCCCCATAAGCGGCTAAAAGACATCACCGAGGGTGACGCGGTAGACTTCCGCAATTATTTGTTGACGACCGGCGGTGCACCGATCAAACGTTGCGGGCCGGCAACAGTTGTGCGACCACGAACACCATTGGGTGAGGCGACTACCCGCAAGCGATGCTCCATTGCCGGTAAGATGTTCCGCTATGCGATGCGCCATGGGCTGATAAACCGAAACCCATTCGAGGCTGTGCCGCGGGCGGGACTGGCCACGAAGCGGCGAGCGTTCATCGACACGGCGACGGCTGAGGCTGTGCTAAACGAACTGCCCACAACGGAATGGAAGCTGTTATTTGTATTATCACGGTGGGGCGGTTTGCGCGTCGGTTCAGAAGTGCGCCGGTTGACGTGGGGCGACATTGATTGGGAGCGTGGGCGGATTCTCATTCATTCGCCCAAAACAGAACACCATGTCGGCCGCGACACTCGATGGCTGCCGATCTTCCCCGAAGTGGCAAAGTGGCTCGACAAATGGTTTGCGGAAGGACCGGAAGGCGTCCCCGTTCTACCGATGCTTGTCGGACGCTCCGACGCTTCGCTACGCAAGACCTTGGAGCGGGCGATTGAACGGGCGGGGGCGGCGCAATGGCCGCGGCTGTGGCATAACTTGAGGGCCACGCGGCAGACAGAGCTAGAGAACCAGTATCCAACGCACGTCGTTTGCGCCTGGCTCGGCAACAGCGAATCTGTAGCTCGCGAGCACTATCTGCAGGTCACCGATGAGCACTTTGCGAAGGCAACGGGTGAATTGTTAAGACGACCCATCAAAGCGGCGCAAAATGCGGCGCAGTCAGGTGCCGTATCGCCTCGTAACGAGCCAGTAGCAAAAGCCGGACCCCTCGCAATTACCGAGCATTACGAGGGATCACGATACTTTACTGTATTGCAAGCGGTTGGGGAGGGATTCGAACCCCCGGTACGGTTTCCCGTACGCCGGTTTTCAAGACCGGTGCCTTAAACCACTCGGCCACCCAACCAATAATTCTCAATTTTCTAAAAATCCAGCAATGCGCAGCTCTTTCGAGCGGCTGTCAACGAGCGCTAACTTTGACACAGAATAGCAACAGCACGAGGCCAAGTATGAATAACGCTGCGGGAACCGCCAATCGTTGATGCAACCATTTGCGGTACTCGCGGACAGCCACAAAGTAATTCGATTCGTAGAAATATGTAAAGACTTCTTTGCGGAAGTTGTCGGGCCGCTGCTCGCCGTCAAATTCACTCGGCATCCGTTGGAACCAAATCTCGGTTACCTTGCTAAAGTCGGGCGGCTCTTTGCATAGGTACCACCAAGCCGCAGTGATCGAAAGACTGAATGCCGACAATGGCAGCAACACATATTTCATATTCAGCCAAGTCCCCAACGATGCCACGATTCCGGCTGCAACTAAGCCAAACTGTACAGCGTTGGCGAAGAGCTTTTGAGAACTCTCTACTAGGTTTAGGTCGCCGTCAACGCGCCGCGTAATTTCGTCGGATAGTTCTCTGTACTTTTCTGCAACTGCCTCGTGTCCTTTTTGGACACCCTCCGGCGTGAGTTTCGGATTAAACCAAGCTTGCTTTAGCTCTCGCTGATCTTGCGACGCAAAACGAAGCCCATCGTATCGTGGTTCGAACTGCGGCGGCCAAAATAGAGCTTTGACTTTATTTCGCGCTGATGCAGTAAACACACCAAGTCTCCTGTCCGATTGACTCTATGGACAACAATGCGGGGTGTCAATCACGCGGCAGTTCTCGCTAACCAACACAAGCGCATTGCGTCCCGTTGACGCTTTTTACTCCGCCTGCTACAAAGAACCATTCGAAATCAAACAGGTTCAGGTATCGTTCCCTGTCCCCCGACCCCTGACCCCTTCTGTCCCTTTCCCATGTCCATCAGCGAACGCAAAAAGGAAATTCGCCGTCGCCGCAAGCGACGCGAGAAACTGACGCATTTAAAGAAGCGCTGGAAAAGGCCCCCATGAGCGAGCAGGTCGAGATTGCCCGCAAGGTCCGCGACATGACGCCGGGCGCGGAAGTGGTTATCAGCAATTGGGGGCTGGCCGAGGTCGACCGGTAGGAAAATGACGAATGCCGAATTCTTGAATGACGAATAAGCGATCCCGTCATTCGTCATTCGTCATTACCTGGGCCGATACGATCTTATCTCCCCGTTTCGCGCCCTTGCGCAGCGCGCCGTTCCCACCGCCGACGGCTGTGAACATGAACGTGCTTCCTTCGTAATCGACGCGGATGGTGCTACCCTCTTCAAAAGCGCCCTTGAGCAACTCGGAGGCCAGCGGGTTTTGCAGCTCGTTTTGAACCACGCGTTTCAGCGGCCGCGCGCCGAATGACGGATCGTAACCGCGGTTGGCGAGCTCGTCGCGCGCCTTGTCGGTAACTTCCAGACCGTAGTCTCGCTGCTCGAGCAGTTTCTCAAGATGTTGCACTTGCAGGTCGACGATCTGGCGAATCTGCGCCGATCGAGCGGCCGGAACACAATGATCTCATCGATGCGGTTCAAAAACTCCGGCAAAAACCGCGCTTGCAGCGACTCTATGACACCGGCCCGCATCTCTTCGTAAGAGCCGCCTGCCTCGAACGATTCTTGAATCATCTGACTGCCGACGTTCGACGTCATCACGATAATCGTGTTTGTGAAGTCGACGGTGTGGCCGTGGTTATCCGTCAGTCGGCCGTCATCCAGCACTTGCAGCAGGATGTTGAACACATCGCGGTGGGCTTTTTCAATTTCATCGAGCAGCACGACCGAATACGGCCGGCGGCGCACCGCTTCAGTAAGCTTGCCGCCCTCTTCGTAGCCGACGTATCCCGGCGGCGCGCCGATCAGCCGGCTCACTGTGTGCTTCTCCATGAACTCGCTCATATCGATGCGGACCATGGCGTGCTCATCATCGAACAGCACCTCGGCGAGGGCCTTGCACAGCTCGGTTTTTCCAACACCCGTCGGCCCGCAAAAGATGAACGAACCGATCGGTCGGTTGGGGTCTTGTAGCCCGCTGCGGCTACGGCGCACGGCGTTCGCGACGGCCGTGACGGCTTCGTCCTGGCCGATGACCCGTTGATGCAACCGTTCTTCAAGCACTAGCAGCTTGGCCCGTTCTTTTTCGAGCATCCGCGACACGGGCACGCCGGTCCACGCGCTCACAACCTCAGCGATTTCATCGGGTCCCACTTCCTGACGCAACAACCGCCGTGTGCCACTGGCTCCGCCAGTGCCATTCTCGCCGCCAGCTTGTTTTGCCGCGGCTTCTTCCAAATGTTGAGCCAGTTTCTTTTGTTCTTGATCCAACTCGTACAGCATTTGGAACGCCGATTCATCCACGCGCCCAGCCGCCTGTTGCTCCTTGATCTTCGCCAGCTGCTGATCGTACCGCACGCGGGCCTCGTCCATGCGGCGCTGCACGCCGGCGACGTCGCCCACGCCCATCTTTTCCGCTTCCCATTGCTCCCGCAGGCTGGCGAGCTTTTGGCGCAGCTCTTCCATTTCCTCTTTGATTTCGGCGAGCCGCTCTTTGGCGTGCTCCTCCGTTTCGGCTTCGAGCTGCCGGGCGGCCAGTTCCAGTTGCATCAGCCGTCGTTGCACTTGGTCAATTTCAGTCGGCACGCTTTGCAGCTCCATCGCCAGCCGGCTAGTGGCTTCGTCCATCAGGTCGATGGCTTTATCAGGGAGAAAACGATCACTGATGTAGCGATTCGCCAGTTCCGCCGCCGCCACGAGCGCGGAATCTTTGATTCGCACGCCCTTATGATGGGCTTCATACCGTGGCTTCAAGCCGCGCAAGATTGCGATCGTGTCTTCGACGCTCGGTTCGCCGACGAAAACGGGCTGAAACCGCCGCTCGAGGGCGGGATCCTTTTCGATGTACTTCCGATATTCGTCGAGCGTCGTGGCGCCAATGCACCGTAGTTCGCCGCGGGCGAGCGCCGGCTTCAACAAGTTGGCCGCGTCCGCACTGCCCTCCGCCCGGCCGGCGCCGACCACCGTATGCAACTCGTCAATGAACATGACGACATTGCCGGCGTCGATCACTTCCTTGATGAGCGCCTTGAGCCGCTCCTCGAATTCGCCGCGGAACTTGGTGCCGGCCACGAGCGCGCCCATATCGAGCGCTACCACACGCTTGTTCTTGAGACTTTCCGGCACGTCGCCTTGAAAGATGCGTAGCGCCAACCCCTCGACGATTGCCGTCTTGCCGACGCCCGGTTCGCCGATCAGCACCGGATTATTCTTCGTCCGCCGCGAAAGCACCTGAATCACGCGGCGGATTTCCTGATCGCGGCCAATCACCGGATCGAGCTTTCCCTGTTTGGCCCGCTCGACCAGATCGATGCCGTACTTCTCGAGCGCCTGAAATTTACCCTCCGGCGCCTGATCGGTCACGCGGGCCGAGCCGCGCACCGATTGTAAGGCGCCAAGGATCTTACTCTTGTCGATCGCGTTGAGCTCCAGTACCTCCTGGGCTTTCGACTTCGTGCCGACGAGCGCGAGCAGCAAGTGTTCGGTCGACACGAAGTCATCCTTCATGCCATCCGCTTCTGCCTGGGCCGCGTCCAGCACCTTGGAAAGCTGCGAACCGATCCCCGGCGGCGAACCGCCGCTGGAACGCGGCAAATGCTTTAGCTCTGCGTCGACGATCGATTCGAGCTGCCCGACATTCGCGCCGATCTTCTCCAACACCGGCCGCACAATGCCCTCGCCCTCCTCCTTCAACAGCGAGGCCAACAAATGCACCGGCTCAATCTGCGGATTTCCCGCCTCGCTCGCCAACTCCTGCGCACGGGCCACTGCCTCTTGGGCTTTGATTGTCAGTTTGTCGAAACGGAATGGCATATTCTATCTACCCGCGGCACAAACACATGAAGGTGCCCATTTTTGAAGGAGTCTGACGGCATCGTTCGGATTGTCCGTCACTCTCGCTGCAATCACTGGATCAGCTTGCTTAACGTAGCCCGCCAGGTTTCGTTCGGTAAGAACTACATCGGCATACGAAATCACCGGGACGTATAACCAGTCGTCAACATCGTTGTCCTTAATTCTCTGCCCGACGTTTCTGAGTCGAAGCTCGTGCATCTTGAGATACAACGAAGTGGCAGGGCAATTGTCCAAGACGATACCGCCGAGTACTTGGTCAATATCTACCTCGGGATTAAGCGAAACAAGGATTCGGTCGACCTTAAGTCGGCGTTTAATCCAGTCGATCTTGTCTGTACGCAATATCGTTTTATTCTCTCGCGCATTGAGAATGTCCAAGTCCTGACGAGTGGCGGCTCTGAATCCGTTTATTCTTTCTTGGAACACATTGGGCCGCTCTTCCTTTAATGCCCAAGCGCGGCCGACATAATCGCGAATACTCCCGAAGCCGATGCTTTTTCCGCGTAGCTGGTCTGAACCTGGAAGGAGTTTATCATCGTTAAAGAAACTAGGAACGTCTCTGAGGAGTGCCGGAATCGGCCGCTCGACGCGCAGCTCCGGACTTCGAACGGAGAACACTTCAAAATTTGGCACGGACAATGAAACACGTTGACGCTTGAGTTCTTTTAGAACCTCATGCAAGTAAACGAATGTGTCAACGTCGAGCTCATATTGTAGTTTTGCAGAGTCAACGATGTCGGCTATTTCGTTGGCATGATCAAGAGTTGCCTGTCCGTTCACCCAATCCAACGGTGCCGCAATGTTAAAGATGATGCCAAAATGCAGATCGCGAATGTATTCGTCAATCAGTTTGTAGGCGGCCTGTTGATCGGCCGGTACCACTCCTGACTGATTTCGCAAGCGCGCAATATTAATTAGATGTTTTGTGTCGAGATATATTTTTGGTACTTCCATGATGAGTCCCATTTTTACGAACCTCGCGAGAGCGCTACGTTATTAGCTCCTTGGGGGCTGGATCACATTTGCTATCAGGCTGTCTGCTCGCCAAAACGCTCTCTCACTGATATTGGAAGGCTGATAGCGGGCGGCTTCGCTTATTTCTTGCCTTAAACCCGGCCTCGACCGTCCACAGATCAATCCGGCGACCGCGCCACATTGCTAATCACCACAACGCGGTCTTCCTCACGAACTTCAAAGTAAAAACGCAACGGCGGGATGTCACGGCGTCTCAGTTGCTCGCTTAAATAGACCGAATCCTGAAGCGGATTCTCAGCGAGTAATCGATCCGCGGCATTTGCAGCCGCCGAGACTCGGTCTCGATCCTTGTCGCCCAGCCAAATCGACGCAAGATCATCTTCTGCCTCTGGGGCGCTGAACGACCGTGTAGCGTCTCATGGCCTTTGTTTCTCGCCTGCCTTCTCTCGCTCCTTGAGTCGTTTGAGAACGTCGGAAAATGGAATCGTCGGCTGATCCGATGCCAATCGCCGTTTCGCTTCTTCGATGATTGCGGCTTCCTCCTCAGAAATCTTGGGCGGGAGACGCACGATCACATTTCCCTGGCCGTCTGCGATCACTACGTCGTCGGTCGCGGACGCAAGTTGATGCATTTGGTCGCCGGTGAGGATGATTTCGGTCATTGGTCGCGTTCTCCAGGGCTGCGTGAATCCAACATTATTCTACACGAGAGGTTCCGCGAGCGTGGTAGCTGAACGTCATTATCCTACCCAGATAACTGAACCCTGGCTCCCCATCCCTTTCCTACTTCTTCACCTCAAACTCCGCGTCGATCGTATCTTCATCGCCCGCAGGCGCAGTACCACCGTCTGGACTGGGGCCGGCCGATGGGCCAGCCTGCGCGCCCACCCCTGCTGCTGAGGACTTGTATAGCGCCTCGCTCATCGCGTGCGAGGCGGCTTCGAGCTCGCTGATGGCGTTCTTGATCGTCGCAGGGTCCTCGCCCTTGGCCGCTTCGCGGACTTTGGCGATCGCCGCCTCGAGCGCCTGCTTATCGCTGTCCTGCAGCTTGTCGCCTTGTTGCTTGATGAGCTTCTCGAGTTGATACGCGCGCGACTCGGCCTCGTTGCGAGCCTCGACCAACGAACGCTTCTTCTTGTCCTCGTCCGCGTGCGACTCGGCATCCTTGCGCATCTTCTCGATTTCGCTCTCGGACAGGCCGCTCGACTGCTCGATCCGCACGGTCTGCTCGGTGCCGGTGCCAAGGTCCTTGGCCGACACGTTGAGAATGCCGTTTGCGTCGATATCGAACTTCACCTCGATCTGCGGCACGCCGCGCGGCGCGGGCGGGATGCCTTCCAAGTTGAACTGGCCGAGCAGCCGGTTGTCGGCGGACATTTCCCGTTCGCCTTGGAACACGCGCACCGTGACCGCCGTTTGGTTGTCGTCGGCCGTGCTGAAGACCTGCTTCCGCTCGGCAGGGATCGTCGTGTTGCGTTCGACGAGCTTGGTCATCACGCCGCCCAGCGTTTCGATGCCGAGCGACAGCGGCGTTACGTCGAGCAGCAAGATATCCTGCACTTCGCCGGAGAGCACGCCGCCCTGGATCGCGGCGCCGACCGCCACGACTTCGTCCGGGTTGACGCCCTTGTGCGGCTCTTTGCCACCGAACAGCTCCTTCACGACCTGTTGCACTTTGGGAATTCGCGTCGAGCCGCCCACCAGCACGACCTCGTTGATCTTGCTGGGGTCGAGCTTGGCATCTTTGAGTGCCTGCTGCACCGGGCCTTTTACGCGGTCAATCAAATGATCGACGAGCTTCTCGAACTCGGCCCGCGAGATCGACATCTGCAAATGCTTCGGCCCGCTGGCATCGGCCGTGATGAACGGCAGGTTGATATCGGTGGTTTGCGCCGAGCTTAACTCTTTCTTCGCTTTTTCGCAGGCCTCGGTTAGTCGCTGCAGGGCCATGTGGTCCTTGCGAAGATCGATGCCTTGCTCGCGCTGGAATTGTTCCGCCACGTGGTGGATCAGCGCTTCATCGAAGTCATCGCCGCCAAGGTGCGTATCGCCGTTCGTGGAAATCACGCGAAACACGCCGTCGGCCACTTCGAGCACCGAGACGTCGAACGTACCGCCGCCGAGGTCGAACACACAAATCGTTTCCTCGCCCTTCTTATCAAGACCGTAGGCCAACGACGCGGCCGTCGGCTCATTGATAATGCGGGCGACTTCCAAGCCCGCGATCTGGCCGGCGTCCTTCGTGGCTTGCCGCTGGGCGTCGTTGAAGTACGCCGGCACCGTGATGACGGCCTTGTTCACTTTGTGGCCGAGATACGCTTCCGCCGCTTCTTTCAGCTTGCGAAGGATGAGCGCCGAAATCTCGGGCGGCGTGTATTCTTTGTCGCCGGCTTTGACCTTCACATAGTCTTCCGACCCGCCGACAACTTCGTACGGCACCATCTTCTCTTCGGCCGCAACCTCGCTATGCCTTCGGCCCATGAAGCGCTTGATCGAATACACGGTCCGCTTGGGGTTCGTCACCGCCTGACGCCGCGCGGGCTCACCCACGAGCACGTCGCCCTTATCCGTGAACGCGACCACGCTCGGCGTAAGCCGGTTGCCTTCGGCGTTCGGAATGACCTTCGCCTCTTTACCTTCCATCACAGCCACGACCGAGTTCGTCGTCCCCAGGTCGATGCCGATGATTTTTTCCCCAGCAGCCATGATTTACGCTCCTTTGATATTCCGTTGAGTACGGGTTAACTGTTTATCTGTTAGTGTCTGTTTTGCGAATTGTTTTGGAACCGGTTTCGGATAAATGCCACCCTCCGCGCAGCCTCAAGCGGCACGGTAGAACCCGAGCCCCGGATCGACAATCTAAGCAAAGGGTGTGCCTGCCTCTGCGCCTAGGGCCCTTGGACGGAGCACTTCGCATAAGCTATTGTAGATTAGTAGCTTGCGTCGCTCTGAGCCCTCAAAAAAGCCTCGGGGCACCGGGGCGGACAAACGGACTTACTGCCAATTTGACTTAGCCGGGGTCAGAATTGCCGGCAGTCCTCCGGAAGCGACTGTCATACTGGCAGAGTCAAAATCGCAAGTTTCTTTCCTTCAACGGCTTATCGGACGAAGAACAAGCGGAATCACTGACGTGGCGAAACGTAAGCCAAATACATCACAGCCGCGTAATCAACAGCGGCCACGTGCCGTGCCGGGTGACGGTGCATCGGCACCACCGTCCGCTAAGCAAGAAAGCATTCAGACGCTCGCAAGCCTGAGGAGCGAACTCGATACCGTCGACCAGGAGATCCTCGACGCAATCAATCGCCGTGGTGCACTCGCTCAGCAGATCGCGCTCGCGAAGCAAGCCAACAAGACGCAGGTGTACGATGCGGCACGCGAATGCGAAGTCCTGGATCGAGCGGTCACCAACAGCGCGGGACCGCTGCCGGCCGAAACCGTGCGGGCCGTCTTCCGCGAGTTGATTAGCGGCACACGGGCTCTTCAAACACCGATTCGTGTCGCCTACCTTGGCCCCGAATTCACGTTCAGCCACTTGGCCGCCATCGAACGGTTTGGCCAATCGGCCGAGCTTGTGCCCGTCGGCACGATCGCTGCGGTCTTCGAAGAGGTCGAACGACGCCAAGTGCAGTTCGGCGTGGTCCCGATGGAAAACTCCACCGATGGCCGTGTGACGGACACCCTCGATTGCTTTTCCCGCTCGACAGTCCGCATCTGCGGCGAATTGCAACTCCGGATCCACCATTGCTTGCTCGGCGTGGGCTCGCGCGATGACATCCGCACCGTCTACAGCAAGCCCCAACCCCTGTCGCAGTGCCGCAATTGGCTGGCGAAGCATCTGCCCCACGCCACACTGTCGGAGGTTGCCAGCACCGCGGCGGCCGCCAAAGCCGCCAAGGGCCAGCCACACGCCGCGGCCATCGCCAGCCGACAGGCCGGCACGCACTATGAACTGCCAACGATCGTCGCCAACATCGAAGACAACACCGACAACATCACGCGATTCGCGGTCATCAGCACCGATACCGGCCCAAAAACGGGCCGCAATAAAACCGCCCTGATGTTCGAAATCGCTCACAAGCCCGGTGCATTGGCCGACGCAATGGCCATCTTCAAACGCGCCCGGCTCAACATGACCTGGATCGAATCGTTCCCGATTCCGGGCCACCGCGGGCGATACCTGTTCTTCGTCGAATTCGTCAGCCACCACGCCGAGCCTCGCGCCAAGCGGGCGATCGAAATCCTCACGAAGAGCTCCCTCCGTCTCGAAGTGCTAGGCTCCTATGCGCAGGCCGAGCCGGTGGGGTAGACTGTGGGGCCGGTCGAGGGCTGAGAGTCGAGGGTCGAGTGCCAGAGGACTGCACCGGCGCGACCATTGTTCGACTCCCTACGTCAGAATTCTAGCCCTCGACTCTCGACCCTAGGCCCTCGACCATCTCATGCTTCGCAAACTCATCGCCGGCAATTGGAAAATGAACACCGACCGCACGAGTGCGGTCGCTTTGGCCAAGGGCCTTGTCAATGGCGTCGACAAATACAGGGAAGTTGATCTCCTTGTCTGCCCGCCGTCGGTTTATTTGGTGCCGGTCGGCGAGGCTCTCACTGGCTCGTCGGTCGCGCTAGGCGCTCAGAATATGTATCACGAGGCGAATGGCGCGTTTACCGGTGAATTGAGCGCGGCGATGCTAATGGACGTCGGCTGCACGTACGTCATCCTCGGCCACAGCGAACGGCGGCACATTCTGGGCGAAACCGACGCCGATGTGAACAAGAAAACGCTGGCCGCCCTGGCCGCCGGGCTCGTGCCTATCGTCTGCGTGGGTGAGCTACTGGCCGAGCGCGAAGCCGGCAAAACCGCCGCCGTAATCCGCCGGCAATTCGAGGGTTCCCTGGCCGGTGTTTCGGCCGAACAAATCGAAAAATCGGTCATCGCCTACGAGCCCGTTTGGGCTATCGGTACCGGAAAAGTCGCCACTCCCCAGCAAGCCGAGGAGGTCCACGCTGATCTTCGCAGGCTGCTCGCTGAGCGATACAATGACGAATCTGCCAAAAAGGTGCGAATCCTCTATGGCGGAAGCGTCCAGGCAAGCAACGCCGGTGAGCTGCTCGCCCAGATCAATATCGGCGGCGCGCTGGTCGGCGGCGCGAGCCTCAAGGCCGACGAATTCCTCGGCATCGCCGCGGCGGCCGTTGGGTGATCGACACGCGCACTTTTTTTTGAACCACGGAGACACAGAGATCACAGAGAAAGACCAATAGAGCGAAAGACGTTAAGTGGTCTGCATGCCGAGTTCTAGTTTCTATCTTTTCTTCTCAGTGTCCTCTGTGTCTCTGTGGTTAATTACATACGACCTTTAAGGTAATTAGCCGTTATGGGCCCCATCTTCGCCATTGTATTATCGCTGCTCGCGATTTTTCTAATTCTGCTCGTACTCGTCCAGCGCGGACGCGGCGGCGGCTTGGCAGGCGCTCTCGGCGGCATGGGAGGTTCCAGCGCCTTCGGCGCAAAAGCAGGCGACGTATTCACGCGCATCACCATCATCACCGCATCGATCTGGATTGTATTCTGCCTAGCAGCCCTCATGTGGGCCAAATATCGCGGCGATGTGCTTGGCGCCACATCGACCGCTGCATCGTCCGCGGGAGAAACACAATCGGGCCTGTTGCCGGCGAAGAATGCCGAACCATCCGGCAGCACCGCGGCGCCGCCCGAGTCGAAGAGTGCGCCGGCGGGAACAGCCGCACCGGCGGCCCCACCGGCCACCGCCACGCCGCCAGTCGCAGCACCCGCTTCACCACCCACCGCCACGAATTCGAGTCCACCGGCCTCGCCGCCGGCGGCTGCCACCGACAAACAAGCACCGCCCAGCAAATAGGCCCCGCGCCGACCACAGCATTTGCGGAGTGACGATCCTTGCTCATTAGCATGACCGGCTTTGGCGAAGCCCGTAGCCAATCGGGCAAAATGGCCGTCGCCGTCGAAGTCCGCACTATCAACAGCCGGCACTTCAAGCTCTCGTTTCGCGCGAACGAAGGCTATGCTTCGCTCGAACCCGAGATCGAAGCCGCCACGCGCAAAGTCATCCGCCGCGGCACCGTGCAACTGAATCTCCGTGTCGAACGTCCGTCCTCCGTCGATGACTACCGCATCAACACCGAGCTCCTCGATAACTATCGCCTGCAGCTCAAGCAACATACCGGCGAAATCGGTGACCATGCCTCGCAGTTGATCCACACCCTGTTGCTTTTACCCGGTGTCGTCGACGAGAAATCCCGTGGTGAATACGACCCGCGCGAAGATTGGCCCATCATCGAACCTGTTCTCCGCAACGCTTTGGCCGCTGTCGCCAAGATGCGCGCTGAAGAAGGCGTCGCGCTCGCCGCCGACCTTGCTCATAACGGCCGTCAGGTTGCCGAATACCTCGATGCCGTAGCCCGCCGCGCACCGAAGTCACGCAATCGTACCAGGCTCGCCTCACAGGCCGCGTGCAGCAAGCGCTCTCGGAGCTCAACGTCACCGTCGAGCCGGCCGACCTGCTTCGCGAAATCGCCCTCTTCGCCGACCGCAGCGACATTTCAGAAGAAATCGTCCGCCTCCGCAGCCACCTGCAGCAATACGAAGCCGCCCTGCTGATGACCGAAAGCTCCGGCCGTAAGCTAGAATTTATCGCCCAGGAGATGGGACGTGAAATCAACACGATCGGGTCGAAGGCGAACGACGCAGAAATCTCGCGGCTGGTCGTCGAGATCAAAACCGCCCTCGAACGAATCCGCGAACAGATCCAAAACGTGGAATAGTTCAGCTATATGGAGATAGCCACAAAAAGGCACGAAAACACACAAAAAGTTAAATGCATTTCGTTTCGTGTTCTTTTGTGCCTTTTCGTGCCATTCCTTTTCTCTTAACGCATGTTGAAATCGCCGGCCAAATTGATCGTTTTGTCCGGCCCTTCCGGTGTCGGCAAGTCGACGGTCCTGCGCGGCCTCCTCGCCCGCTACCCCGACCGCTTGCGGCTTAGCGTTTCCGCTACGACCCGCCCCCCACGCCCCGGTGAAAGGGAGGGAGTCGACTACTATTTCCTCACGCCCGAAGAATTCACCCGCCGCCGCCAGGCCGGCGAATTCCTCGAATGCTGCGAAGTCTTTGGCCGTGGCCACTGGTACGGCACCCTCCTCAGCGAAGTCACGCCTAGCCCCGTCGACCAAAAATGGGTAATTTTAGATATTGATGTCGATGGTGCGGAACGAGTCCGCCGTCAGTTTCCGGACGCCCCAACCATTTTTTTGCGCCCCAGTTCCGATGCCGAATTGGAGCGCCGCCTGCGTGCCCGCGGAACCGAGTCGGAAGAGGCCATCGGGCGTCGGCTCGAAGTAGCCCGCCGCGAGCTCGCCCGCGCCGATCAATACAAATACCAAATCGTCAACGACACCGTCGACCGAGCGGTCAACCAAATCAGCGATATTCTCATTCAGTTGGGAATCGTTAAAAAAAGTGAATAGGTAGTTAGTCAAACAGGAAGTTAACCGACTCACTCATTCACCGACTCACTTACTCACCTATCCGAAGGAACCGAAATGATCGAGGCGCTCAAAGAAGAAGCGATTGTCAACAAAGTCGGCGGCCGGTTCAAACTCTCGACGCTCATCCAAAAGCGGCTCGTCGCGTTGAACGCCGGCGCTCGCCCCCTAGTCGATGCGGACAGCGAAGACAAAATCGAGATCATTGTGCAAGAAATCCTGCAGGACAAAATCTTTCTCGACATGTCCAACGAACTGAAAACGGTTGCCGACGCAGACATGGCCGCCGCCGGCCCCCCCGAGTTCGATTTGTCCGCCCTGTAATCAGATAGCCCGGCTATCTTGGCTGGGCGAATCATAACCCGACTTTGCCGTCCCATACCATTCATCTAGCTAGGTGAGTGCGTGAGTAGGTGAGTATGTAATCGGACGCTGCTTGCACCTACTCACTTTCTCACCGACTCACCTACTTGCATGTCCCACGAACTCCTGATCGGCGTTTCCGGCGGCATCGCCGCCTACAAATCGGCCGCCCTCGTCAGCTCACTCGTCCAACACGGCCACGGCGTAACGGTCGTCATGACCCATGCCGCCCGCCGCTTCGTCGGACCAGCCACGTTCCGCGCCCTCACCGGCCGCCCCGTCGCCACCGACGGCTTTGACGGCCACTTTCCCCTTGGCGCCCACATCGAACTTGCCGACCGTGCCGACCTGCTCTGCATCTCCCCCGCCTCCGCCGATATCCTCGCCAAAGCTGCTTGCGGAGTCGCCGATGACCTCCTTAGCACGCTCCTCTTGTCCTTCACTGGCCCCACCGTCTTCGCCCCCGCGATGAACACCGCCATGTGGGAAAAGCCCGCCGTCGGGCGCAATATTAAAACGCTCCGTGCCGACGGCTTCCATTTCATCGACCCACAAGAAGGCTGGCAAAGCTGCCGCCGCAAAGGCGTCGGCCGCATGGCCGAACCCGCGGAGATCGAAGCCACGATCGAAAAACTCTTGAAGAGTCAAGAGTCAAGAGACTAGAGTCAAGAGCCAGAAGCACGCGTGCAGGACCATCACGCGACGTGGTCGTTTATTCTGAAATTCTGGCTCTCGACACTTGACCCTCAGCTCTTGCGCACATTCCGGCTCTCGACTCTCGACCCTCGACTCTCGACCAACCTTGTCCCGAATCCTCATCACTTCCGGCCCCACGCGCCAATTCATCGACCCGGTGCGCTACCTCACCAACGCGTCGAGTGGCCGCATGGGCCGCGCACTCGCCGAAGCCGCCCTCGCCCTTGGCCACGAGGTCGTTATCATCAGCGGCCCCGTCGAAATCGATTATCCCCAGGCCGCCACGGTCGTTTCCATCATCTCGACCGAAGAAATGCTCGCCGCCGCCGCGATGGAGTTCCAGCGCTGCGACGGCCTGATCGGCGCCGCCGCCCCCTGCGACTACCGCCCGGTCCGCGTCGAATCGCATAAGCTCGCCAAAACCGGCCAGCCGATCGACCTCCACCTCATCGAAACCGACGACGTTGTCGCCACGCTCGGCGCAGAAAAAGCCCATCGCTGGGTCGTCGGCTTCGCCCTCGAAACCGAAGATCACCGCCTCCGCGCACTGGCGAAGCTGGAAAAGAAATTCTGCGACCTGATGATCTCCAACGGCCCCCAAGCCATCAGCGCCGCAACCAACGAGGTCGAAGTCCTCACCCCCACCGGCGAAGTCATTGCTTCCATCTCCGGCACGAAAGAAGAAGTCGCCACCCGCATCCTCGCCATCATCCAAGACCGCCTTATCAAACGATGCGGAAAGTAGAGCGAAGCAACTCAATCAAAACGTCCTACCTAACTCTTGCGGTTTAGCTCGATCGAACGACACAAATCCCGCAACCGCATCCCCTTTCGCACCGACTTTATCCATGGAATTAGATCCGAGCCTCGTCCAACTCCCATCCCACTCGAAACGATCCCACCTCGCTCCCCGTTCCCGGCCGCCGATCAGAAGAGCACACGCTGCGGAGCTTCCAATCGAAAGCCATTGCAACCACCCCGTGCTTTTTGCACGTATTCGGCGACGAGATCAGACGGCCACTCGGACATGAACCGAAATGCGGATGCGATCGCGTACTCCCTGTTAAGTTCAATACCGAGCCAACGACGACCTAATTCTTCGGCCGCCTCGCCCGTGGTATTCGAACCGCAGAAAATATCCAGCACCAAATCGTCCTGGTCGGTGAGAAACCGAATAAAAAAATTTGGCAACGACTTTGGAAACCTTGCAGGGTGCGCATCGAATTCAAATTCTTTGCACAAACGCATGTAAATCGAGTTACTTTCGGTGTTCGGATATTGAAGCAAGTTCGCAGGGATCGCTCCGCCATTGTCTTTCCCAAAGGCAGCACTTATGTCGTGGCCGGACGGACGATCTTTGGGAATGTAAAATTTCTCCGGCGCTTTCAAGAGCTTTTTCATTCGATCGCTGTAAGGTGTTCGAACTTTGCTGACATCGGCTTTCGGGTTTTCCGATTTTGAGAGCCACCAAATTGTATTAACTGAATCTTTCGCACGGATTTTTCGCTTGTTAACCCACTCTATCGGCGATGGCAGTTTTGCGGGATTGTGCCAAAAGAACTCCTCCGCAAGAAAAAAACCGCACTCATCACAAAGCTGAAGCAGAACACGGTAGTTGTACAGCGACCTGACGGGCTTGCCACGCTGGTATGCTCCTCCCAAATCAATCACAAAGCTACCAGTGTCCTTCAGGACTCGCTTCACCAGAGGTCCAAAAGACGTCAACCAATCAACGTATGCGGTTTGGTCGAGGTTCCCGTACGACTTTTGTCGCAGCAAAGCGAACGGTGGGGACGTAATCACAAGGTCGACTGACTCGACAGGGAGGTCCTGCAAAACGTTTAGTGCGTCACCGGCTAATACTCTCCCAAGCTCTGTTCTGTAGATCTCGGTGCACTCCCCGGCCATGGCGATCTCCCTCTCTTTAATGCGGCGCTATTCCAAGTTCGTTATTCGTTATTAGAGCCTGTACGCAATAACAGGCAAGTAGGGCGACTACTCCAAGTTACGTAACTTACAGTCTGTAGACTCAAAAGTTACATGCGACGACACTGCGTGTCAAATACACGCAAGATCAACGGTGCAGGCAGGATGGCTAGTTCGATCAACGCCCGGTTTGGCACTGGCTTACGGAAGATCCGAATTGCAAAAGGTCTGTCTCAAGAGCGCCTGGCGGACCTCGCTGGTTTACATCGTACCTATATCAGCAGCGTTGAGCGCGGCGAGCGTAACGTGACGCTTCAAACCGTCGAAACGCTGGCCAAAGTGCTCGAGGTTTCAATGTCAAAACTTATGCCGGATTGATTCTTGATCCCAAGACTGCAATTGTGCCGCCACGTAAACGCAAAATTCCGGTATTTCAGCACCACCAAGACAAGGAACACCTTGACAAACTCTTTCCGCACTTGCGACTGCTGCAAGAACTCGCCACAAAACACGGCATTCCCGATATCTTTCAAGACAACGGCGGGAAGTATCTCCAGCTCGCACTTGTCACGGGACTGAAGCTGCTGAAAAGCAGAGAAGGGAACGACGCTGTTGATGAAACGGGACGCCAGTACGAACTCAAGACTTTGAATGTTGACCGTGTCACAAGTTTCACGACTCATCATCATCTGAATCCAGCGATTATCGCCAAATATCAAAAGGTTGATTGGGTGTTCGCAGTTTATCGTGGAATCGAACTCGAAGCCGTCTATTTCATACCGGTTGAGAAATTGGAATCCTACTTCAGGAAATGGATGAAGGCTTGGAAAGCGAACCGGAGAGACCTGAACAACCCGAAGATTGCGCTCAAATTTGTGGTAGAGCACGGCCACAAAATCTTTCCGGCCGATCAACAGCCGGAATTGCCTATCGCGTAGCGCTTATTTTCAGCCGAAATCCTCTGGCCTCATGCCACCAGCAAAGACCGTTTAGCGGCGATTCGCAGGTGGCCGAAAATACTGCTTGCTTTCTCCTCCCAATTCGCTATCTTGATGCGAAACAGTATACGAATATACATGTAATCCAGCGCCGCACTTGCCCTGCCCTTACCCTTTCGCACACCGACTCCACATTCCCCCACACTTCCCCTTCAGCACTCCTACCCCCATGCATCACCTCCCCTTCACGTCTCCTTCCTTGTTCCGCTCCAGCGCCCAACTCGAACCCCGTCGCGCCGAACACATCATTCGCGCGGTCCGCTTGAATGAGGTCAAGTCGACCGGCGTGCGTTGGCTCTGGCCCGGCCGCATCCCGCTTATCCGAATCACGCTTCTGGTGGGGCCACGCTGCGCCGAGCCTTATGCGACCTCAGCGGCGAAGCGGTCCGCCTCGGCCGGCCCGTCAAATCCTGGCACTGGAAGCTCCCCACCACAAGTGCGCAAAATTACGAGGGGGGAATTTTCGCGCACTTCATGACATCGACGACATTTGGGCCGAAATCCGCCCGCCATGGCCACCGAACCGTACCGCGTCTGACACCCAGCGACCACCGACACATAGAGGCGCAGCTCGCTCCGCACCGGCAACTCCACCCCCCTACACCGCCGTCAACATCCAACCATCCAGCATCCAACATCGAGCATCCAGCCCCTGACACCTGACACCTACGCTCCCCATCCTGTATCCTGACTTCCATGTCCACCTTCGCCGTCATTCTGCCTGCCGCTGGCCAAAGCCGTCGCTTCCACGACAAGGCGTACAAAAAACCGTTTGCCCCGCTCGGCGGCCGCGCCGTGTGGCTTCACTCGGCCGAGCGGTTTATGAATCGCGCCGATGTGAAGCAAGTGATCGTGTGCATTTCGGCTGAGGATCGCGAGTTGTTCAATGTGAAGTTCGGCGCGAACATCGCCATCCTCGGCGTGCAAGTCGTCGAAGGCGGCCAACACCGGACCGATTCCGTGCAGCGGGCACTCGAACAAGTGAAGAACGAAATCGACTTCGTTGCCGTGCACGATGCGGCCCGGCCCTGCATTGCCGATCCCTGGATCGACGCGGTGTTCGCCGCAGCTCAGCGCGATGACGCGGCAATTCTCGCCGCGCCCGTGCAAGCAACGCTCAAACGGACCGATGAAAAGAAGCATATCACCGCCACGGTCGACCGCGAATCGCTCTGGGAGGCCCAAACACCGCAGGTCTTCCGCCGCGAGCTATTGATCGAAGCCTACGCCAAACGCGGCCGTGACTCGGTCACCGACGATGCCCTGCTTGTCGAACGCCTCGGCAAGCCGGTGACGATCGTCCCGTGTTCGGCGCTTAACATCAAAATCACAACCCGCGACGACCTGAAGCTGGCTGAACAGGTATTGAAAGTTCTCCCGAAACCAAAACTCGAAGGTTTCCAACACCCGTTTGCCGACGACAACTTATGGCGCTAATGTAGCAGGCACGCTCCGCGTGCCGCGTGCCGCAGCCGCGCCAGAATAAACGATTAATCCAATTCAGCGACGGCACACGGAGTGTGCCTGCTACAATCCACGAATGCTCCTCGACGATTTCCGCTGGCGTGGCCTCGTCCACCAAACGACCGACGATGCGAACTTGTCCGCATGGCTCGAAACCGAGCCGCGCACGCTCTACGCTGGCTTCGATCCAACCGCCGATAGTTTGCACGTGGGCCATTTGTTGCCGATGCTGATGTTGCGGCGTTTTCAGCAGGCCGGCCACAAGCCTATCGCCGTCGTCGGCGGCGCCACTGGGATGATCGGCGACCCCAGCGGTAAGAGCCAGGAGCGCAATCTGCTTTCCAAGGCCGACCTCGATCGCAACGTCTCCGCCATTCGCGAACAGATGCGCCAGTTCTTGGATTTCGATGCCGGCAAGAACGCCGCGGAGCTAGTGAACAATTTCGACTGGGTCGGCCCGTTCAGTTACCTCGAATTCCTGCGCGACATTGGCAAGAACTTCCCCGTCAACGTGATGCTAGCCAAGGACTCGGTAAAAAGCCGTCTCGGCCGCGACGACGCCGGGCTCAGCTACACCGAGTTCAGCTACATGCTGCTGCAGGCCTACGACTTCGTCTACCTGTACGACGAATACAACTGCGAACTGCAAGTCGGCGGCAGCGATCAATGGGGCAACATCACCGCCGGCATCGACCTTGCGCGACGAATGCGCGGAGTGCAGTTGTTCGGTCTCACGTGCCCGCTGCTCACCAAATCCGACGGCTCCAAAATGGGCAAGACGGAATCGGGCACGCTCTGGCTCTCGCCCGAGCGCACCAGCCCCTACCAGTTTTACCAGTACTGGATCCGCATCGAAGATGACGATGTCGACAAATGCTTGCGAATGTTGACCGAGCTGTCGCGCGAAGAAATCGAATCGCTTCGCACCGCTTGCAATCAAGATGCCGCCAAGCGCGACAGCCAGCGCCGCCTCGCCGAGGAAATGACCAAGCTCGTCCATGGTGACGCGGGCCTCGCCGCCGCTCAGCGCGCAACGGACATTTTCTACGGCGCGGAGATTTCCGACTTAAGTGACGCCCAACTAACCGAAATCTTCGCCGACGTGCCCAGCCAACAGCTCAGCCGCACCGTACTATCCGCAGACGGCGGTTTACCCGTCGTGGATGCGCTCGTCGCCGCCGGCCTGGCCAAAAGCAAAGGCGATGCCCGCCGCACCACGCAACAGGGCGGGGCCTACGTCAATAACCGTCGCATCGACAGCGTCGACGTACGCCTGACGTCCGCCGATCTGGCCAGCGAAACCGTCATGGTTCTGCGGAGCGGCAAAAAGAATTACGCGCTCCTCCGCTTCGTGTAGGTCAGGCTTTGCCTGAATGTCGTAGGACGGACTTCAGTCCGTGATTCTCAAACGGACTAAAGCCTGTGCTTTTCGTACGGACTGAAGTCCGTCCTACGACGTTGCTCTACCGCAAATTAGGACACAACCTGAACCCACGGCAACTTGCGGCTTCCCCCGAACCCATTTATAGTGAGCGCTTTGGACCCGAGCGGCATTCCGAAGCTTTATGCGTCGGTGCGCGAACCGGCGCAGGGCCGCTAGCGTAGCGTAGGTGGGGCAGTCCTGGCGGCGAGCGAGGTAATGCATGGCGGGTGAGACAGTCATCGAAACGCGGGCCCTTTCGAAAACCTATCGAGATTTCTGGGGTCGGCCTAAGGTTCGAGCCCTCAAGGCGCTCGATCTGGAAGTCAAGCAGGGCGAAATCTTCGGCTTGCTCGGGCCGAATGGTTCCGGCAAAACGACCACGATCAAGCTGCTGTTAGGCCTGCTGTTTCCCACAGAAGGCCAAGCGCTCGTTTTCGGCAAAGATGCGACGGATGTCAGCAAGAACGAGCGAATCGGTTACCTCCCGGAAGAGTCGTACTTGTACCGCTTTCTCAACGCCGAGGAAACGCTCGACTTCTATGGCAGGTTGTTTGATATCCCATACGATGTGCTGCGCCAACGCGTCGATGACCTCATTAAGACGGTCGGTCTCGACCGTGCCCGCAAACGCCAATTGAAAGAGTATTCCAAGGGCATGACGCGACGAATCGGCCTCGCCCAAGCGCTTATCAACGAGCCAGAGCTGATCTTGCTGGACGAACCCACCAGCGGTCTCGACCCGATCGGTACCCGCGAAATGAAGGACATGATCCTGCGGCTTCGCGATCAAGGCAGAACCATTGTCATGTGCAGCCATCTGTTGGCCGACGTGCAGGATGTGTGCGACCGCATCGCAATTCTGCACCAAGGTGAACTGAAAGAACTAGGCCGCGTTGATAGTCTGTTAACGCTTGCCGATGTCACCCAGATTCGCGCTAAGCGATTGCCCGACCCTTGCATCGACGAAATCCGGCAAGTCATCGCTCGGTATCAGGGCGAATTGCTGACGGTCGAACACCCGACGACCACACTCGAAGAGCTGTTCCTGACAATCGTGCGAGATAGCGAAGCCCGACCGGGTCGCCGCGCCGTGCAAGAGGAACCCATTGGGGCGGCCCCATCGTCGAATTGAGACAAAACACAGGAACCATGACGGTTATCGGGCACGGCGGCGGCGGAGAGTCGCTCGATTCATAGTGCCTACATAATTCATTAATTCCAAGGCATTTTTCTGATTTGCTGATTCATCTTACTTGTCCGCCAATTGGCGCTTCATCCCTTCCTACTTGATCGATGGTTCTCGAAAACCAGCCCGTTCCTTTTTTTACCTGGCTGCTCGGCATTCCTTGGACCGAGTCTCACGCGTTTCTACAAAGCGCGCTCTTTCGCTTTGCGCTGACCGGCTTTGTGTTGGCGGTGCTTGCGCTCCTGTTTGGATTCCTGGTCGCGCTCGTCCGTCATGGACCGCTGAAAGCGGGCGACATCACGTATCGGGTCGTCGTGAACGGCTTTTCGGAGCTGTTCAAGACCTCGCCGCGGCGTGTCTGGGCGATTGCCCGTTTGGCCATCAAAGAAACGGTTCGTCGCCGCGTGATCGTGGCTCTCGCGGTGTATATCGTCATCCTGCTATTCGCCGGCTGGTTTCTGCAAACGGGCTACCGCCAACCAGGCAAACTGTTCTTCAGCTTTGTGCTCACGGCCACAACCTATCTCGTACTATTGATCGCACTACTGGTGAGTTGCTTCAGCCTACCGAATGATTTCAAGTCCAAAACAATTTACACGGTCGTCACCAAGCCCGTCCGGGCCGGCGACATCGTTCTCGGCCGCATCTTGGGCTTTACGATCGTCGGCAGCGTGCTGCTGGCGATTATGGCCGTTTGTAGCGGAGTGTTTGTGTGGCGAATGTTGGACCACACGCACCATGTCAACGTCGAATCGTTGGAAAACGTTTATGACGCAAGTGGCAAGCTCCTTTTCAAAAAGGGCTTTACTACTATCGACCAGCAGCACTCGCATCCGGTCGAGATCTATCCCGACGGTTCCGGTATTGCTTTGTCCACGAACGAACATGAGCACACGATCACCAGCACGAAGCGCGGCGATGAAATCGTCTATGAAGTGAGCGGACCGGAGGGATTGTTGAGGCGCGCGTGCCGTATTATGGCAAGCTGCACTTCCTAGACCGCAAAGGGGTCGACGTGCCCCGCGGGATCAGCGTGGGCAGCGAATGGACCTACCGCAGCTTTATCGAAGGCGGCACGCCGGCGGCCGCCATTTGGACGTTCAGCGGAATCAACGAAAACAGCCTGAACAAGGACGAGAACGGCGCCGAAGTCTTGCCGATCGAACTAATCGTGCGCGTGTTTCGCACGTACAAAGGCAACATTGAGAATGGCATTCAGGGCGTTCTACAGCTTCGCAATCCGGACAATAAAAAGATCAAGAGCGAACCTTGGACCTTTACGGCCAAGGACGACTCCATCAATTCGTTCAATTGGCGCGGAAGCTCAACGACGCCGACCAGAACCAAATCGATCTGCTCAAGGATTTGGTGAGCAAGGAGGGCCACTTGGAAGTGGTCGTGCAATGCCTCGATCGCGCTCAATACTACGGTTTCGCGCAGCCCGATTGCTATATCCGCCTGCCGGACGGCTCGCCGCTATTCAACTTCGTCAAGGCCCAAGGCAGCATCTGGATTCAAATGGTGCTCGTGATCGCGATCGGCGTTACGTGCAGCACGCTGGTGAACACGCCTGTGGCGATGTTGTTTACTATTTCGTTCATCACGCTAGGATTCTTTCGGCAGTTCTTTGTCGATGTGGCAACCGGCAAGCAAGTGGGCGGCGGACCGGTCGAAGCGCTCTACCGGATCGTCACGCAAATGAACGAGATTTCGCCGCTGCCGCAAGGATTTGCCACGCACCTTATCCAGTCGATCGACTCGGTGTTGAAAGTCGCGATGCAAAGCTTGGCCGTGATTCTGCCGGACTTTCGCTCCTTCAGCACCGTCAACTACGTGGCGTACGGGTACAACATTCCGACAAATCAACTCGCCCAGGATCTGATCGTTTGCGGCGCTTATATTCTCGGCCTATTCATTCTCGGATACTTCCTTTTACGGACGCGTGAGGTGGCTAAATGACCGAACGCACTTCCTTTTATCGCAAGCTTGGCTACCTGGTCGGGATCGTGTTGCTGGCTTTTCCGATCGTGTGGCTCAGCGTCCCGTCAACGACCACGCGGGCCGGCGGCAAGCTCGCTCAGTTGCGCACAAAATATAAACTCTCGCAGGTTAATCTCGGCGAGGTCGATCCGGCAAGCGAAACGATCAAACTCGCCACGCTCGGTTTGCGCGGCGTGGCCGTGAATATGTTGTGGGAAAAGGCCAACTATTACAAGAAGACCGAGGACTGGACGAACCTCACCGCGACGCTTGAACAACTGGCAAAGCTGCAGCCAAACTTCATCACGTTTTGGAAGTTCCAGGCCTGGAACCTCACGTACAACGTGTCGGTCGAATTCGACGACTACCACGACCGCTATTATTACGTTCGCCGCGGGATCGAATTCCTGAAGGAAGGCGAACACTACAATGCGGATAATCCACAGTTGTTGTGGGACTTAGGCTGGTTCATCGGCCAAAAAATTGGACGGGCGGACGAGTATGTTCAATACCGCAAATTGTTCAAAGCCGACGACGAGTTCCACCCGCCCGATCGCACGCCGGATGCAGCGCGACAATTGGCTGGTCGGCAAGGAATGGTATCTGAAGGCGATCGACGCAGTCGACAATAAGGGCCATAGCATAGGTCGTAAAAGCCCGCGCGATTTGTATTCGGGTCCCGCGAAATCGGAGATGAATTACGCCGAAGCGATCGAGGAGGAAGGCTACTTCGAAAAAGCGCGGCGGGCCTGGATGAAATCGGCCGAGGAGTGGCGGCAGTTCGGCAACACGTTTATCGAGCATTCGACCGGCGTCAAGTTGCAACTCGGTTCGCAACCGCGCCTGGAGAAAGAGGTGGCCGATCTACGGGCCAAGCTCGACGCCATGTCGCCCGGCGTGCGCGCGAAGCTCGCCGACGAAAAGCGAGCGGCGCTCACGACGGAAGAACGCAAGATTCTTGATACGCCCAAGGACAAGCTCACACCCGAAGAGGCGGAGAAGCGTTATCGGCTCGAGCCGAGACTCGAGGTGAGCGACCGCGAAATCGCAGAGCGGATCGCGCACGAACAACCTGAGAAACAGAATCAGGCACTCCAACTCGCCAGTGAAATCGAGCGTCAAGCCCGGGTTCTGCAATACACGATCAACTACAAGCGCGACGCCAATTACGACTATTGGAAAACGCGCGCCGATTTCGAGCAGACGGCCAACGCGCTCGACGTGCGCAAGTTCATGTTCCAGGCACAGAAAGCGTTTCGCGACGCCGATTTGCCGACCGCTAAGAAGCTGTACCAAGAGGGCTTTGCCAAGTGGCGCGCCGTCATCGATCAGTTTCCCTCGATTTTGGATGAGGAGCAAACCACTGGCGGCGACTTGGTGGATTTCATCAAAAAGTACCGCAACGTGCTCGACCAGCTCGACGAAAAGCTTGGCGAGGACTTCCCCTTGTGGGATGTGCTGGAAAAGTTCGACCGCGAGAATGATTTCAATGCGGAGCTGAAAGAACATCACGAGCGGCAGGGCAAGCCAACCGGTAGCCCCACGGAAAAGGGCGCTGAACCAGAGCCGACGCCGGCCGCTTCCGCTCCAGAAGCGAAAACTCCCTCGCCGACACCTGAGCCAGCCGCCAAGCCGGTGCCCGCGGATAAGCCGGAGGAAAAGTCGGAGCTCGCGCCTGCGCCAGCTAAGCCATCAGAAGAAAGCACGCCAGCAAAACCTGATAGCGGCAAGAAATAGCCCGGTAGGATGGGTTCGCCGCGCGGCTGGAACCCATCGCTCTCATCGCCTGTCATCCGATGGGTTCTTGCTTCTCAATGAACCTATTCTACTCAGCTATCCACATCTCTCGCCTCTAATTCTCCTTCGGCGAAGCGGCCGGTCTGGTCGATACATTCCGAAGAGGCGATATCTCGCCTTCATTTTGCCCAGCTTCCAATCGTTTGCAGCGCCGGTTCGTGCGCCGAGCAAGCGCGAAAATGGCTAGTAGTTATGAGAAGAAAAGTGCGTGTCAAACTATTACAGATAGCGTATCGACAGGCCCTTAGCACGCTCTTGGTTGTTGGCTTTGCGACAAGCGCGCACGCGGCGGAGCCCGCCATTATCAAGGCCGTCCGTGTGATTCAATGCGGCGCGGGGCCGCATGAACGACCGACGGTGGTCACGAGCGTCGCCATCACGCCCGATGGCCGCACGATCGCAGCCGCTACCGACGACCACCGCATTTCGATCTGGGATGCCTCGAACGGCGAGTTGAAATCGGAGCTCGAAGGTCATTCGGATTGGGTCCACTCGGTGGTGCTTTCGCATGACGGAGCGACGTTCGCCTCCGGCGGCGCTGATCACACGCTCTGTTTGTGGAACACCGATCAGAAGAAGCCCGTGTTTCAGATTCCCGCGTGCAAAAGCGCCATCGCGGCGGTGAGCATGCATCCAAACAATCAGCAACTCGCGGTGGTTGGCTTCAGCCACGAATTGGAGATTGTGAACACCTCGACAGGCCAGGTATCGCAACACATGGACTGTCCGTGCGTGGATATTCGCACGGTCGCGTTTTCGCCGCAAGGGGATCGTATGGCGGCCGCCGGGCGCAATGGCAAAATCCGGCTGTGGAACGTGAGCGATGGTACGAGTCAACACGATATAAGCACCGAGGGGCGGCGAATTCGCGCGCTCGCGTTTTCGCCGGACGGCAGCCGGATCGCCGCCGCTGGAGACAGCCCGACGATCGATCTCTTCGATGCCGCCACAGGCGAACCGATCACGAAAATGGCCACTCGGCCGGCAAAGGTGTACGCGCTCGCGTTTCTCGACAGCCAGCATCTAGTTACGGGCGGCACGGATAATCGCGTAACGGTGTGGGACTTGGACAGTAAGGAAGCTACTGCGCAACTTGTCGGCCATAGCGGCACGGTCGCGGCCCTGGCCTGCGACTCGACCGGCAAGATTTTGGTTTCGGGCAGTTACGACACAACGTTGCGAATTTGGAATCTGGGCGAGCGCCAAAGCCCGGCAACGGCTTGGCGCAGCCAAAAGGGTGAATCTCGCTAAGAGCTTATTCCAGAACCATCTGCAGAGAGGGGGACAGGCACATTTTGCTTCGAAGACTCCGCACGACCATCGCGGCGATGGTGTCCGGCCAGTCCCCGATGGTTCTGAAATACGCGGCTTGGTGATTTTGTTCGACACGCATGAGTGCAGGGAGGCAGCTCGTGGGAGTATTTAACGCGCTTCGCGATTTGTGTTTTGGGCCGAATGAGATTGCTGCCAACGTCGCACGGCAGCGATCGACTATTAGTAGTTCCAAAAAGAAGAGTCAGCGTGCCGCGCCGCTGCCAGATCGAAGAGCTGGAATCGCGGCGGTTGATGGCGGCCGATACAGCCGCTCCGCACGTCGTGCTGGGCTCGGTCTATTTCGAAGAGGCGACCGGCGACGACAGCGCGCCCGATATCATTCAAGTCTCGTTCGAGGGAGGCGCGGCCAGCACGACGCTCAACAAAATCACGATCAACGGCGACAAGCGCAACGACGGACTGACGGACGGCGATATCTTTTTCGACACCGCCGCCGGCGGGCTGGGCTCCTTCAAGTACGACGGACTGACGATTTCCAGTGCCGATGGTTTTACGGTCAATAGCGTCACCGTCGTGGACGGTGGTTCGCAGATTGTCTTCGATTTGACGGGCTTTGATGCCGGCGAAAAGCTGGTCTTCAATATCGACGCGGATGAAGCGCAGTTCGTGGACGGCGCCAACGTGGACACGAACTCGCTCGTAGAAGGCGGCGAGTTTCAACATTCGACCATTGTCGGTGAGTTTTCGGCGCCGGAGTACGTCGATCTGACTTTAACGGCCACGTACTGGGACGAGTTCGATCCGAACTTCGCCGAAACGGAAACGCGAACCGGCCTTACGCTCGACTTGCCGAACGACGTGTATTCGCCGACGCACGACTACGCCGACCGCACGGCCGGGGCCATCGCCGACGCGGCCCAAATTCCGCTGGCGACGATCTCCGGTTGGGTTTACCACGATCACGACAACAACGGCGTCTTTGACCACGGTGGCGAACAGGGCATCGGCGGCGTGACGGTCGAATTGCTCGACGCCAACGGCAACGGCACAGGCATCACCACCACGACCTCAACCGAACCTGGCAAGGTTGGCTTTTACGAATTTCGCAGCTTGGTGCCGGGCAAGTACGGCGTGCGCGAAGTGCAGCCTGCCGACTGGCTCGACGGTAAAGACGCGGCTGGCGATCACGGCGGGACGGCCGATCCGGAGACCAGTGGCCGGGTGGACAAAATCACCGGCGCCGTGTTGGACTACGGCGATCACGGCATGGAGTACAATTTCGGCGAATTGCTGCCGGGTTCGATCAGCGGCATCGTGGAGGCACATACCGACGCCGATTGCAATTTCGATGAACCGCCGGAATTTACGTTGGAAGGCGTGCAAATCGACTTGCTCGACGCCAACGGTAATTTCATCCGCAGCACGTTCACTGACGAAAATGGTCAGTATTCCTTTACAGATCTCGAGCCTGGCATCTACCAGGTTTTCGAGCATCAACCGGCGGACTACTACGAAGGTATGGAACAGGTCGGCACGGCGGGCGGTGTCCTGATCGAGCAGGACCACATCGTGGATATCAACATTGGCTCCGATGTTCACGGCATCCACTACGACTTCTGCGAACACATTGGCGTGAGTCTCGCCGGTAACGTCTACCATGATCGCAGCGATGACGGTGTGTTCGACCGCGGCTCGGAAGAAGGCATCGGCGGCGTGCTGCTGAAGTTGCTCGATGCGAACGGCAGCGACACCGGTTTGCGGGCGACGACCGCGCCCGATGGCTCGTACAAATTCAACAACCTGGCGGCCGGCACGTACATCATTGTGGAAGTGCAACCGGCAGCCTGGCTGGACGGCAAGGACACGCCGGGCAACCTCGGCGGCGTGGCCGACGTCTCGCCGCCCGGCGACAAGATCAGCCAGGTGACGATCAACTGGGGTGAGAACGGCATCGAATACAATTTTGGCGAGCTTCTACCCGGTTCAATCGCTGGGCGGGTGGTCATTTGCGACGACGAAGTCGCGGGCGGCGAAGCTGATATTCCGATCCCGAACGTGCAAGTTGATTTGCTGGATGGCGAAGGGCACGTGCTGGCCTCGACCACGTCCAACGAGAACGGCGAGTATAGCTTCACCGGTTTGCGGCCCGGCGCTTACAGCATTCACGAGCATCAGCCGGCCGATTACTACGACGACGAAGCCCACATCGGCAGCGGCGATGGCGTCATTGTCGACCCCAGCAACATTACGGGTGTCCACGTTGGTTCCGACCAACACCTCGTCGATTACATATTCTGTGAGTTGCCGCCGGGAACGATTAGCGGTCGCGTTCACGCCGATACGGGACCGGACTGCGATTTCGATAATCCGGACATTCTGCTCGAAGGCATGCAGATCGACCTACTCGACGGCGACGGCAATTTCATTCGCTACACGACCACGGATGCCGGCGGCGAGTACCACTTCACCGACTTGGCCCCGGGCACATACCAAGTGCGCGAACACCAGCCGACGCAGTATTACGACGGCGGCGAGCGTGTCGGCACCGTGGGCGGCAATGCGTTCGATGTGTTGCCGCAGTTCAGCATCATAGCGGGCATCAATTTGCCAGCCGGCATTGACGCCATCCAGTACGACTTCTGCGAGAAGGTCGGCGTGATGCTCTCGGGCAACGTGTACCACGACCGCAGCAATGACGGCATCTTTGATCGCGGCACGGAGGAAGGAATTGGCGGTGTGGTGCTGAAGCTGATTGACGCCGACGGCCACGATACCGGCTTGCGGGCCACGACGGATGCCAACGGCTTCTACAAGTTCAACAACCTAGCAGCCGGCAAATACGCGGTGATGGAAGTGCAGCCGAGCGGTTGGCTCGACGGTATCGATACGCCGGGCAATCTCGGCGGTGTGGCCGCCGCCAGCCCACCGGGCGACATGATCAGCATGATCATGATCAACTGGGGCGACATGGGCACAGAGTACAACTTCGGCGAACTGCTGCCTGGCTCGATCAGCGGCCGGGTACACGCGGACGATGGGCCGGATTGCGACTTCGACAATCCGCATATCTTTCTCTCGGGCGTGCAAATTGACCTACTCGATGGCGAAGGGCATGTGCTGGCAACCACCTACACGAATCAAAACGGCGAATACTTGTTCGCCAACCTGCGACCGGGCTCGTACACCGTGCGTGAGCATCAGCCGCAGGAATACTTCGATGGCGGTGAGCGCGTCGGTTCGATCGGCGGCGCGAGTTCCGACGTAGCAGGGCTTTACAGCTTGTTCACGGGCATCGGCCTGTCGTCCGGTGTGAACGCGATTCAGTACGACTTCTGTGAAAAGCCGGGCGCCGATATTTCCGGTTACGTGTACATCGACGGCGCACCAATTATCACCGAGGACTCGCTCACACCGCCGGAGATCGCCGCGCAGCGCGACGGGGTGCGGAGTGTGGACGACACGCCGCTAGCGGGCGTGGTGTTGGAACTGCGAGATGGCTTGACGGGAGCGCCGATCCTCGTCGGCGAGGCGCTGCCCGGTTCGTACTCAGGTGCGGCCACCGATCCGATTCGCGTGGTGACGGATGCGAACGGCTACTATTATTTCGGCGGCCTGCCCGAGGGCTTTTACGCGGTCGTAGAGGTGCAGCCCAATGGGGTGATCGACAATGTCGACACGCCGGGCACGCTGGGCGGTTTCGCGGTGAACCCCATCGATGTTCCGTATTCTGGCCCAGTTCCTACAGCGACCGAACAGGCGGCCATCGACCAGTTCCGAGTCGATATTGGAAGCGACGCGATTGTTGCGATTCCGCTGCAATACGGCACGCACTCGCAGGAAAACGATTTCAGCGAAGTGCGGATTCAAGCGCCGCCGCCTGAGACTCCGCCGCCGCCGTTTATTCCGCCGGAGCCGCCTGCACCGCCCGAACAGCCGCCGGTATTCGGCCCGCCGGGAGTTCCCTACATCCCGCCGCTGTTCGCGTTTCCTGGCCTGCCGATTGTGCCGACGCCCAATACGTTTGGTGCGTCGGGCAACGTGATGGACTTTACCTGGCACTTGAGCGTGGTGAACGCGGGTTGGCCGCGGAGTGTGACGCCGGCCGAAGTGCGGTTCCAACTGACGTCAACGCAAATTGACGTGACGACTTGGCAAAACATGCCGCTCGATCAGGCACGGTGGCAACTGGGTCTGCTCGACGGCGATAAGATCGTTATCAAGCGCGAGGCGATCTTCGGGAATGCAAAGTCGGTGCCGGTCACTGGCGACTTCAACGGCGACGGCGTCACGGACATTGCCGTGTTTATCGACGGCCAGTGGTTCATCGACCTCAACGGCAACGGCAAGTGGGACGAGGGCGACCTGTGGGCTCAATTGGGTACACAGGATGATTTGCCAGTCACCGGCGATTGGGATGCCGACGGCAAAATGGACATCGGCATCTACGGCCCGGCGTGGAGCCGCGACCCGCGGGCGATCGAGCATGAGCCTGGATTGCCGGATGTGGCGAACTTCCCCACGAAGCCGGTCGGCAAAATGAAAAACATGCCCCCGACGCCGGAGGAAGCGACCAGCGGCGCCCGAATTCTCAGGCGCACTGCCCGCGGCACGAACCGCGCCGATTTGATCGATCACGTTTTCTATTACGGCGAAGCGGGGGATACGCCTGTGGCCGGCGACTGGAACGGGGATGGCATCCGGCAGATCGGCGTGTTCCGCGACGGGCATTGGATTCTGGACACCAACGGCGATGGTCGGTTCACTGAAACCGACGAACAATTCACGTTCGGCCAAGCCGGCGATATTCCCGTCGTCGGCGATTTCAATGGCGACGGTGTTGCGGAAGTCGGCGTCTATCGCGCGGGCACATGGGTTATCGACTCGAACGACAATCATCACGTTGACGCACAGGACAAAGTTTTCGAGCTCGGCGGCGCGGGCGCCAAGCCGGTGGTTGGGGATTGGAACGACGACGGCGTGGCCGATCCAGGGGTGTTTACGCCGGGTACGACTTCGAACGCGACGGCAATGCCGGGCGCAAGGCGAGCTGAGGTGGTCCCGTTCTATGGCAGATCGGGGCGCCTCAAGTTGAAATCGAGGACGACACGAGTCGCCGCTGGCGAAATTGATCGATCGTCACTGCGGCGACGATGATGACGCCGAGAATGATGTCCTGAGCTGGGTTGCGCACGCCGACTTGGGTGCAACCGCTGGCGATCGTTTGCATGAGCAGGGCACCGGCCAGTGTGCCCAGGATGGAGCCGCGTCCGCCGTTGAGGCTCGCTCCCCCAATTACGACGGCGGCAATGACTTTGAGTTCCATACCGACGCCGGAGATTGGATTGCCGACTTCGAGCTTGGCAAACTGATAGACACCGGCGAGGCCGATAAACAGGCCGTTCGCCGTGTAAATGGCCACCTGAAGTGCCGGTACGTTCAGGCCGCAGAGACGGGCCGTTTGTTCGTTGGAGCCGATTGCGAACACATAGCGCCCAAACACCGTGTAGCGCAAAACGAGGCTCACGACGACAGCAAGCGCGAGCATCAACCAGACGCCTGGTGCAACGAGCATCCAGGCGTGATCCGGCGTGGGGCTTGCCAAACCGCTCATCCAATCGGGCACGCTACTCAAAGGTGGCCGGACCGTTGTTTCATTGGCGATCAGTTTGGCGACACCAAGACAGACAGTCATCGTTCCCAGCGTGACGATAAAGGGCGCGACCTTGAGCGCGCTTGACGAGTGCACCGTTCACGGCGCCGACGACGCAGCCGGTCACCACACAGAGAATGATTGCCACTTCGATTGGGTGTCCGTCCTTGAGCACCCAGGCTAGTACGGTCGCACATAGGGAAATTGCCGTACCGGCGGAGAGATCGATGCCGCCAGCGATAATAACGATGGTCATTCCCAAAGCCGCAACAGCGATGGGCGCCGAGGCGATCAACATCGTCTGGAGATTTCGCGGTGAGAGAAACTGTCCGCCGTCCTGTTGCATCGAATCGCAAACCGCAAAAAAACAGAACACTAGGATGAGCGCTAGCAAGGGCCCGAACTGGCTAGCTAACAGATTCCAGGTTTTGGAAAGGCGTCGCTTCATAAATCAGTTGCTCTCAACGGCGCGGGCCAAGAGGGACTCTTTGGTCCACTCTGCGGCTGGCCGAATCTCGCGTAACCGGCCTCGCGACATCACACCGATTCGATCGCACACCGGCAATAGTTCGTCGAAGTACGAGCTCACGAAAACAATGGACTTCCCCGCGGAAGCCAGTTCGCCGATCAGGCGGTAAATCGTCGCTTTTGTTCCGACATCGATCCCGCGGGTCGGCTCATCGAGCAGCAGAACATCGGCGCCTTGGTGCAGGACACGGGCCAGTGCGACCTTTTGCTGAGTGCCGCCGGATAGCGAGTCGACTGCGACTTCCGGCGAATCGGCTTTGACCTCTAGCCGTTGCATCCATTGGGCGACGGCCTGCCGTCGTTGCTGCAAGTTGAGCCAACCCCAACGGCTGTACGGACGAAGCCACCCGTAAGTGAGGTTGTCGGCGATCGAGCGGATTTGCGCCAAGCCTTCCCCTTTACGGTCCTCGGATACGAACGCCAGCCCCGCGCGGATTCGGGCATGCGGCGAGCGGCGGGGGCAGATCGTGCCAACCCGCACCTGGCCGCGCCGCACCGGGTCGAGAGCAAAGATGGCCCGCATCAGTTCGGTCCGACCGGCACCAACCAAGCCGGTTAAGCCCAGAATTTCTCCGCGCCGGAGCTCAAAGGAAACATCGCGTGGCTTCGTTAAGCCAGATAGATTCGCCACGGATAGAAGCGTATCTCCCGGCGTGTGCGGCACGCGGGGATAAAGCTCTTCGATCGTGCGACCCACCATCTGCGAGATGATGTCTGCTTCGGTCACGTTGGCCAATGAGCCACTGGCGATCGTAGCGCCGTCACGCAGCACCGTGTAAGAATCACATACGCGCCGGACCTCGTCGAGAAAATGGCTGATGTAGATGATTCCGAGGCCTTCCTGTTTCAAACGCTCGATGGTTTGAAACAAAAGCTCGACATCGGCGTGCGCAAGCGAACTGGTGGGTTCGTCGAAAACGATGACCTTCGATTGACTGACAAGTGCGCGGGCAATTTCCACCAGTTGCATCATGCCGACGGAAAGATGGCCGACTTTGGCTTCGAGCGGCAAATTGGCGTGTCCCAGCCGCTCTAGTGCGGCTCGAACGAGAGCGCGCTGGTCGGCCCTTCGAATCAGGCCCCAACGTGTGGCGCTCTTGCCCCAGCATCAGGTTTTCCTCGACCGTCAAATCGGTGGCGAGGTTCAGCTCCTGGTAAATCATAGCGACGCCGGCTTGCCGCGCGGCATGGGGGCCGCGAGGAGCGTAGTGCTGCCCCGCGAGTTGCATTTTGCCTTGATCTGGAAAATGTGCGCCGCTGAGGACCTTCATGAGCGTGCTTTTGCCGGCCCCGTTCTCGCCGATCAGCGCTAGCGCCTGGCCTGGATAAAGCTCCAAAGACACGCCCGCGAGCGCTTGGGTGGCGCCGAACCGTTTATAAATACTCTCCATGCGGAGCAGCGGCGTCGGTGTTCGGGATTCGCTGGGCACAGAGGCGAAGAGTGGAGGAAAGGAGAATTAGCAGAAACCTCTGGGGCATTCCCCCCAGTCCTGGCGAGGATTCAACGGTCACGGCTTCGCTTTGGATTGCAGCACTTCGGCCAACCGGCTGGCGGCCAGGGCGCCTCCGTTGTAGTTGTCGGTGGCGACATAGCTCACGATGAGGCTGTCGTCCGCCAACGCGCTATCGAAAATCACGGTGGGAATCCCCTGCTCCTTCGCATCTTTGACGGGCTGGACCAAGGCTTGTGAATCGAGCGGCGCCAAAACGATGCCATCGACTTTCTTGGTGATGAATTCCTGAACCACGTTGATTTGCCCCTCGGTGTCGTTCTCCAGAAGCGGGCCTTTCCAGTAAATCTCCACGTTACCAGCTTCTTTCGCGGCACGGGCGGCTCCGGCGTGCACCGACTTCCAATATTCGTGCGTTGTCCCCTTCGGGATAACGGCGAGGTGGTACTTAACCGTTGCCGGCGCCTGGTCGTCGTCCTGATATTGATCCGGGTGTAGAAGCTTTTCAATCTTTGCGTCGGCCATGTTGTCGGGCGTGGCAACGTACTCGCCGGTGACGATCCGCTTTTCGACCTTGCCACCTTCCAGGTGCGTCAGCATGGTTTTGACGCCCAGGTAGCCCATCGTGACGGGATCCTGCAACACGATGCCATCGACGTTGCCGTCCGTCATCCCCTTGATCAGCGGGGGGCTGGGATCGAACACGATGCACTTCACGCGCCCGGCCTGGCCGGTGTTTTCCAGCGCCCGCAGCAGGCCATTGGCGTTCGGCTCACACACGGCGAACACCCCGGTGACGCGGCTTCGATACTTGTTGAGCACGTCGGTCGCTTTGTCGAGCGCCTGATTCGGGCGTTGTGCCGGCGTACTGGTCGGCGGAGATGACTTTAATTTGGGGGTATTCGGCGGCCAGGGTTTCCAGGAATCCCTTCTCGCGCTGCTCGGTGCTTTGACTTCCGGGGTTGTAACGGAGCAAGACGACGCCAGGACCGCTCGTGGCGCTTTGGCGGCAACCGGCCAGAAGCACGGCCATCATCGATAGAAAGAGCGATAGGCGGCATGCCATTAGGGAATCACCTTCGGCGCGAAATACAAGGAATTCAGACGACGAGAATAGGCTTGAGGATACAGGCGCAGCGGGACACAGGCAACATTCGTGGCCTTGGTGCGAGGACCAATCACTTTTTGAAGTTGGGGGGGATTTGTGGGATGTGTCACCGACCCCGATGCGATGTCGCCACTTCAGCCTTTCTGGGTGTTTGAGCGAAATCGGCGTTGGAGACGCCTACCACACCTACTTCTCCAAATTGAAAAAGTGATTTGCCCTGTCTATCGGATAAGGCCCTTTCTCGCTTGCGGGGCGATTCGTTACAATCGAGCACTCGATTTCGTGGTGGTTGGTTGTTCGAGCTGCCGGTTAGAGGACGGACCGTCAGTGGCCCAGTTTTTGATCGAAAATTCCATCTGGCCCATTTGGCCCTGGCTGGCATATACGCTTGCTGCGCTGGTTCAAATTTTCTTCATTGTGAATCTGGTTGCGGTTGGGGCACTCCTATTCATCTGGTTGGAGCGCAAGGTTTCGGGGCGCATTCAGGATCGCCTTGGGCCTACGCGCGTCGGCGGCCGGTTCGGCTGGCTGCAAACGCTAGCCGACGGCCTCAAGCTTCTTACCAAGGAAGACTTGATGCCTGAAGGGGCGGATGAGTTTCTGTTCAAGATCGCGCCGTACGTCAGCTTCTGCGCGTCGCTTTCGGCGTTCATGGCGATTCCGTTCGCCGGTGGCGATTACCCCTTTGTGGCGCTGCACCTAAACGCAGCGGTATTCTTTATTCTGGCGGTGCTCGGGCTCGAAGTCTTCGGTGTTATTCTGGCGGGATATTCGTCCGCGTCCAAATGGTCGCTATTCGGCGCCATGCGGGAAGCGGCCCAAGTCGTCAGCTACGAAGTGCCGCTTGGCATGTGTGCAGTGGTGCCCGTGCTGCTGGCCGGCTCGATGGATTTGGTCGTCATCGGCGATCGTCAGGCTGGTATGCTTTGGAATTGGTACATCTTTCACGACCCGTTCACATTTATGATTTTTTGGGTGTACTTCACTTGTGCAACAGCAAGTGTGAACCGGGCGCCGTTCGATCTGGCGGAGGCTGAGAGCGAGCTAGTGGCCGGGTTCCACACCGAATATTCGGGGCTTCGTTGGAGCTTCTTTTTCATGGCGGAGTATGGCTCGATGCTGGCCGTCAGCTTGCTGGCGTCGATCTTGTTCCTCGGTGGGTGGAATGGGCCGATTCCTATTGCAAGCTGGCTTGGTTTGACATTCGCGCACGGTTTCTGGTGGGGCATCGCCGGCAATTTCCTGGGCACGTGCAACATCATCACCAAGGGCGTGATTGGCGTCACGGTCATGATGTGGGTCCGTTGGACGCTGCCGCGGTTGCGGATCGACCAGGTGATCACCACTTGTTTGAAATACTGCGTGCCGATCGCGGCAGTCGCGTTTCTGGGGGCGACATGGTGGCAATACACGTGGCCAAATGGGGTGTTTGATAGCCAATCGGCTGCTGCTTATGGCGTTCGCGAGCATTGGCCGAACGCGCCAGCACCGCCCGCAACGAAGAAACCGGCGAGTGAATCGTCGGCCGGCCGCCAAGCTTTCCCACGCACTGCCACAACTGGCATCGCCCAGATGGATTAACGCCGCGATGGAAACGATTTACTGGCCGTCGTTCTTCTTCTTGTTGTTCTCGGCGATTGCGTGCGCGTTTGCCGTGGCCGTGGTGGTTACGCCGAACGTGGTGCGGATGGCGTTTTATTTGGTGCTCTCGCTGGCTGCGACTGCGGGACTGTTCTTCCTGGCGGGGGCGGACTTTGTGGGTGCAATGCAGATTTTGATTTACGTCGGCGGCACGCTGGTGCTACTAGTGTTTGGTGTGATGCTCACGTCGCAGGATCGATTTATATCGATGAAGACCAGCGGCTTTGAATTGGGGATGGCTGCGGGGGTCGGCATCTGCTTGTTGGTACTTCTGGTGTACGCTGCTCGCAGCGTGCCCGAGTGGCATGGCCTGACCGCTCAGCAAGTGAGCGAGGTTCCGCTGCAGGCAACGGCTACGCCTATCGGCATGGGGCTGTTGGGCGCTCGCGTCGATGCGCCGGATCGCTCCGGCTATTTGCTCGTGTTTGAAATCATTTCCGTCCACTTGTTGGTTGTGCTGATTGGAGCGGCCTATCTGGCCCGAGCCCGCCGCAGAAAGACGTTGACTATCGAATGACACCACTTTTGCTTTCCAGCTTGTTGACCGAACCGGTCGGCGTGACGCATTACCTGATCGTCGGGGCGGTGCTGTTTGTTTGTGGCGCCTTGTGCATGGCCACGAAGCGGAACGCTTTGGGCGTGCTCATGGGGATCGAGCTGGTTCTCAATGGAGCCAACCTGAACTTCATCGCGTTCGGTAGTCCCTATTTGCGGAAGGCGTCCGAGACGATGGGGCTCGATGGCCAATTGATGTCGCTGTTTGTCATCGTATTGGCGGCGGCTGAGGCGGCGGTGGCCTTGGCAATCGCGCTCAATTTTTACAACAGCTTCAACACGATTGACGTGGACCGGGCTGATCAGCTTCAAGGCTAAGCTGCAAGCGTTATGCAGAACTTACCGACATTATTGTTGATTGCCTGGCTGCTGCCGCTGGCATCGTTCGCGATCATTTCGATCGGCTATTCAGTGCCGCAGCTGATGGGCATCCGCGTCCGGTACAGTACGCAGCATTATGCCGGCTACATCGCCGTGACGGCGATCGTGGCATCGTGCCTATTGAGCATGATTGCGTTGTTCGGCATCTGGTTGCCAAATCATCCACTGCCGACGCCTTCGCACCACGTGGAGCATGAGCCGGAGGCCGTTACTGCGTCGGCTTCGCCTTTTCATCTGGCTCTGCTTCAAAGCGAACATGAAGCGGGTAGTGAGACGCACAGCACGAACCCGCCACCTCTGGCAATTTCCGGCGATTGGTATGCGCTTGGCGTGTTCGGTAATCTGCGACTTACGATCGGGTACTACATCGACCTGCTCACGGTCGTGATGTTCGCGATGGTCACGCTGATCGCCGCCTGCATCCACGTCTATGCGCTCGGCTACATGCACGACGAGCTGCACGATTATGTGGACCACGAGATAAAGCTCTCCAATGGCGAGCATTTGCATCGCCGCGGCCGATTCCAACGCTTCTATCAGTATTTCTCACTGTTTTCGTTCTCGATGCTCGGCGTTTGCATCTCCGGCAACCTGGCGATGACGTTTGTCTTTTGGGAGTTGGTGGGCATTTGCTCGTACTTTCTGATTGGGTTTTATATCGAACGTCATAGTGCGAGCACCGCGGCCAACAAAGCATTCATCGTCAATCGCGTCGGCGATTTCGGTATGCTGATAGGCCTAATGGCGTTGTGGTCAACGCTGGGAACGTTTTCCTTCGGCGATACAACGGACGCCAACGGCACCGTTCACCAGGGCATCTTCAGTCAGTTGCACGAAAAGCAGAATGGCTACGAGCTGGCCCCGGCTAACGGCATGATTGCCGCGGAAGCTCGCGATCAAGTCGCCGAGATCGTAGGGCAGGGGGGCGATGCGGCTGCCGTGCAGGCGAAAATTGGCCAACTGCGGGCCGACGAATCACACCACTGGGGCTATTGGTTATTGTTGATCGGGGGCGTGGGCATTTTCTGCGGCTGTGTGGGGAAAAGCGCGCAATTCCCGCTGCATGTCTGGCTTCCGGATGCAATGGAAGGCCCCACGCCGGTCTCGGCGCTGGTTCACTCGGCGACGATGGTTGCGGCCGGCGTGTTTCTGGTGGGCCGCTGTTATCCGATCTTTTGCCCTGAAGCGCTCCTCGTGATCGCGATCATCGGCTGCATCACCTTATTCATGGCAGCGAGCATTGCGATCACGGCGGTCGATATCAAGCGCGTCCTGGCATACTCGACCGTCAGCCAATTGGGATACATGATGCTGGCCCTCGGCCTCGGCGGCTGGGTCGCCGGGCTGTTCCATCTGATCACGCACGCGTTCTTCAAGAGCCTGCTGTTCCTGTGTTCCGGCTCGGTGATTCACGCGGTACACACGAACGACATGCGGCAGATGGGTGGCCTGCGCCACAAAATGCCGATCACGGCCTACACGATGCTCGCTGGCTGCCTGGCGATTTCTGGCATCGGCATCCCGTTCATGTTCGGTTTCAGTGGTTTCCATTCGAAGGATTTGATCATCGAGCAAGCGCTGAACTTCGGCCAAACGAATGGCGGTGGGTCGTGGCTGTTCGTCATCTTGGCGCTGGTGGGCGCGATGATGACGTCGTTTTACATGTTCCGCCTGTGGTACATGACGTTCGCCGGTCCGCCGCGAGATCATGTGCGTTACGACCATGCTCACGAATCGCCGCGGGTGATGACGGTTCCGCTTGTGATCCTGGCATTTTTTGCAGTGTGTGCGGGCTGGCATTTGGCACCCCAATTCCCCGGCGTGCTGGCGAATTTCGGCGTGGAAAACATGCTGGAAGAGGCCCGGCCGGTTGGCCTCATCGGCAACAAGGAAGGCGTCCTGATGTCGAAGTTGACGATTCCCGACGAAGAGGCAGGGCATGTCGCCGCCGTCGAAGTCCCGGCCGGCATTTCCGCTATTCTCCTTGCACTGGCGGGAGTCGCGGGAGCGACCATCGTGTATATGTGGGAAGCAGTCAGTGCGGCAACACTGCGGCGGTATTTGAATCTGCTGTATCACCTGACGTGGAATAAGTGGTGGTTCGACGAGTTATATGATTTCGTCTTCGTGCGGCCGGTGCATGCAATTAGTTGGTTCGTTGCCCGCATACTCGATCGTGGGCTGATCGATGGCATCATCCACCTGCTGGCTTGGATCTTCCGCGGCTTTGCGCAGATCGTGAGCATCGTGGGCGATCGTTGGGTGATCGATAACTTAGTCGACTGGTTCGCAGAAATAACTTGGGACTTTGGCTTGTCGCTTCGCTCGGTGCAGACAGGGCGGCTGCGGCAGTACGTGATGTTTATTGTTGTCTCGACGATTATGTTGTTCGTGATTGCCAGCCTGTGGTGGAAATATGCAATGGCTGGATAGTTGTTCGTAGATAGTCGATAGTTGCTAGTTGTTACATCATTCACAACAACTAACAACTATCTACTAGCCGGTAATCGCTCTTTTTAACTCCGACAATTCACATGTTTGAATTCACCAATCCATCCGTCTTTTTGACTTGGCTTGTCTTTCTACCGGCCATTGTCGCGATTGTGATCGCGTTCCTGCCTGTGAGCGGCGAGACACTCAAGAGGATCTCGCTGACTGCGACGGCGGTTGTGTTTTTCATGACGCTGTGCATGATCTTCGGCTGGAGCAAAGTTCAGTTCGAAGCCGGTGTGGATGGAATGCAGAACCTGTTCTCGGTGCCGTGGATTCCTTCATTCGACATCCACTACTTGATGGGTACCGATGGCATCAGCTTTCCGCTGATTGTGTTGACCGCATTCGTGAGCCTGCTGGCCATGGGCGCCAGTTGGCCCATCAAGAAATACGAAAAGGGTTATTGCATCCTCTTCCTACTGCTGGAAACCGGCATGCTCGGCGTGTTCTGGCGCTCGATTTCTTCCTGTTCTATGTGTTTTGGGAAGTCATGCTGCTGCCGATGTACTTCCTGATTGGCATCTGGGGTGGACCGCGGAAGGAATATGCGGCCATCAAGTTTTTCTTGTATACGCTTGTCGGTAGCGTGCTGATGCTGATCGCCATTTTGATGCTGTATTTCAACAGCGACTTGCGGGCGCTGCAAAACAAGGTGCCAGTGCAGCAAGTGCTGGCGACGGGCGTTATCGATCCCCATCTCGATGCAGCCGGGCAACAGGCTGAATGGCAAAAGATCGTCGCGGCCGACACTCCGCAGCACACGTTCAACATTCTGGCCCTCCAGTTGATCGGGCAGCATACCGATTTATTCACGACTCCGACCTGGTGGGGGCATTCGCTCGCGTGGTGGGCGTTCGTGCTGTTGGGCATTGGTTTTGTCATCAAGGTGCCCAGCGTGCCGTTCCATACTTGGTTGCCTGATGCGCATGTGGAAGCACCCACGCCGATTTCGATGATCCTGGCCGGTGTGCTGTTGAAAATGGGTGGTTACGGACTCATTCGGATCTGCTACCCGATTTGCCCTTCCGCCGGTTACGACCTGGCTCGGGTCGTTTGCTTCATCGGCGTGTTGAGCATGGTTTACGGCGCGTTCGCCGCGATGGCTCAGACAGATTTCAAGCGGCTCGTGGCTTATAGCTCGGTAAGTCACATGGGCTACGTCGTGCTTGGCCTCGGCGTGTGGAGCGCGTTTGCCGGCACACAGTACAACCCGGACTATTGGAAGATGGGCATGAACGGGGCGATGTTCCAAATGATCGCCCACGGCATCAGCTCGGCCGGCATGTTCTTTTTGGTCGGCGTTGTGTATGACCGGGTGCATCACCGCGACCTCAACGAATTCGGCGGGCTGTTCGCGAAAATGCCTGTGTATAGCGGCTTGGCGGTGGGTATTTTCTTCGCCGGCCTGGGGCTTCCCGGCCTGTGCGGTTTCATCGGCGAAGTGCTGGTAGTGCTCTCGGTTTGGAATTTCAGCACGGCCCTGGCTGTAATTTCCGCGGCGGTGGTGATCCTCACGGCCGGTTATATCCTGTGGGCGATCCAACGCGTGTACCTCGGCGCGGAATACAAAGGGCCACACGAAGAGGCGCTCACGCCGCTCACGATCCGCGAGTTTTCCATCGCCGCGCCGCTGTTGGCGCTCGCCATCTACTTCGGTGTCAATCCGAACGCGCTGCTAAGGTACATGCAGCCATCGGTTGACAAGACGGTCGTCGAGCTGACTGATTGGACGAAGAACAACACCAAACTAACAGCGCCCCTAAGGCGCCTACCGCTGAGGCGACTGTGAAGCCACAAACAGATTCTTAGCGGATGTTTTTAACCACGGAGCCACAGGAGTCACGTAGTATGAGTCGGAGTCGAATTTGCGTTAATCCATCATTTCCTCCATTCGATTCTTAGTGACCTCTGTGGCTCCGTGGTTAATTCCTATTTGAACTGCTAGACATAATCGTGACGCTACATTCGCTTATTGAACCCTTGATGACCGATACGCTCAGCGTGAGCCTGCCCAGGTTCATGCCGGAGCTAGTGATCTGCGCGACGATTGTTGTAATGCTTCTGGCACGATTGCCACGCTTTTTGGCGTGGATCGACCCGTTTTTTATCGCACTCATCGGGTCGCTCGTTGCCATTTACTTTGCGATTCCCGACGGGGGCATCACGGCCATTGGCTCCGTTCATCGGCAAGAGTTGTTCACGGGCATGCTGGTCTACGACTCGATGACCGTGTTCTTCCGGCTGTTCCTGTTGGCGTTTGCGTTCTGGTTCATCATTCTCGTGCGTATGACAGGGCTCACCGACGGTCAGGATGGACAGGATTTTTACACACTGCTGTTGGGCGCGACGCTCGGCATGTGCTTGATGGCCTCGGCGAATCACTTGATGACGGTGTTTCTGGGCGTGGAAATGGCGAGTGTGCCGTCGTACGTGATGGCCGGCATTATCAAGGGCCGCCGCCGCGCAAGTGAAGCATCGCTCAAGTACGCCGTGTACGGCGCCGGCGCTGCCGGCGTGATGCTCTACGGTATCAGCCTGCTGGCCGGGCTGACCGGCTCGGCCCATCTGCCGACGATCGCCTCCAAGCTCGCCGCCATGGATCTTCCCAACCTGATTTCCGCTGGCAAAGGCGGCGGAACGCTGATGGTCCTCGTCCTGGCCGGTCTAATGATCATGGTGGGACTGGCATTCAAGCTTTCGGCCGTGCCATTCCACTTTTGGTGTCCCGACGTATTTGAAGGTGCTTCGGCGGAGGTCGATGGTTTCCTTTCGGTCGCATCAAAGGCAGCCGCGATGGCGCTGTTAGTTCGTGTCGCGATTGGCATCGGTACGGCTCCTGCCGCTCAACATGCCGCACCAGCTCCAACGGCGGCGAGCGTACCGCTGATGCCGCCGGTGGCAACTCAACCGGTTCATGCGCAAACGGCGGTTTTCGAGCAGGGCGCGCGTGAGTCGGGGACGGGGACAGCCCGGCTCACTGCGACTGAGGCGCCGGCACCTGCAAATGCGTCTCCGCTCGCTCCGGTGCGGCGATTCATGGTGTTGCTGCTGGCGATTGTGGCCGCTGTAACCTGCACGTTTGGCAACCTTGCCGCCTACGGCCAAACGAATATCAAGCGGATGCTGGCGTACTCCACCATCGCCCATGCCGGATACATGATTATGGCGATCGCCGCTGCGGTGCAGCTTGCCGGCGCAAATCCGGCAGGTGCTCGCGAAGCCGTCGCTGCGCTGCTCTTTTACCTGAGCGCGTACGTGTTTATGAATCTGGGAGCATTCGCGATCGTGGCGTTCCTTCGCAATGCACTCGGCACGGAAGAGATCGCTGACTACGCTGGTCTGATTCGCCACGCACCGGTAACGTCTGTCGCCCTCACGGTAATTCTTATCAGCCTGATTGGCATTCCGCCGATGGTCGGCTTTATGGGCAAGTTCGCGATCTTTCAATCGCTGGTTGAGGCGAACGGATTTTGGATGATCACCTTGCTCGTGATTGCCGGCATCAACACGGCGATCTCGCTGATTTACTACCTACGTGTCGCCAAGATTGTGTGTATTGATGCGCCGCCGGCGGACCGCAGCTACGTTTCCATCGGAATCCTGCCCGTCCTCTACGTGCTGATCGTTGCGGTGCCGGTGGTCGTTTATGGCATCATTCCATCCCGTCTACTCGAAATCGCCCACGACGCAGCCCAACAGTTGTTGATGTAGAATATAGATATACTTGTCTGCTAATTTTTCCCGTCTGCCGGCTATGTCCTCTCCCGATACGATCGACACGTTGAACCGCGTGCTGGAGATCCTCGAGCGATCATTCCCGCAGTATCTGCGTTGGGCACGGCCATACATCCCGCCCGGCCGCGAAAAAATCATGCAGACGATTGGGGCGATCGTGGCGGGGGAAGACGCACTGGCGGAACGCGTGAGCCAACAGGTGTTCGAGTCGGGCGGCCTGCCCGACCACGGCGACTTCCCCATCGAATTCACGGATACGCACGATCTAGGAATTGACTTCCTCGTCGATGAAGCGATCGATTGCTTGAAGCAAGACATTGCCGATTTGCAGGAGTGTGTCGATACGCTGCGTCTCGCACCGTCGGCTCAATCGCTTGCATCCGAAGCGCTCGGCATGACCAAGGGCCATTTGGAGCTGCTCGAAAAGCTGCGCGTCGACCCAAGAAGTGACACGAAATTCACGGCAACGCCGGCGTTCGCCAATGACGTGCCTGTGGCGAACGAAATCAACGGCGAACCGCAGCGGCAGGAAGAACCAAAAACGCTCGCCGGTGATCCGCATTCACCGGGCTAGGCGTCAGCCTATCGCAGGGCCGTAATGCACCTTTTCGACACCCATGCCCATCTCGATCAGCCGGAATTTGACGACGACCGCGCTGAAGTCGTCGGCAGGGCGCGGGAGGCCGGCGTCGAGAACATGATTGCGATCGGCATCTCCGCCGATACGAGCGCCGCGTGTATCCAAGTCGCCGGCGAATTCGAGGGCGTTTTTGCTGCGGTCGGTATGCAGCCGAACTATCTGGCCGAAGCGCAGCCGGGCGATTGGAATCGCGTTGTGGCGATGCTGGACGAGCCGCGCGTGTTGGCGATTGGCGAAACGGGCCTCGACCGGCACTGGGATTTCACGCCCTTCGCGATGCAGCAGGACTATTTCGACCGCCACCTCCGGCTATCGCAGGAGCGGAATCTGCCGTTCATCGTTCACATGCGCGACTGCGATGAGGACATTCTTGTAATGCTGCGCAAAGCGCGAAGCCGCGGCCCGTTGAGCGGCGTGATGCACTCGTTCACCGGCAGCCGAGAAATGGCCGACGAATGCCTGGAGATGGGCCTTTACATTAGCTTCGCCGGCATGGTGACGTTCAAGAAGTCGGTCGAATTGCGGGCGATTGCGGCGGCGGTGCCAGGGGACCGCATCCTTATTGAAACGGACAGCCCGTATCTCACGCCTGAGCCGGTCCGCAAGATCCAGCGAAATGAGCCGGCCCATGTCCGACACACGGCTGCCTGCCTGGCCGAGGTCCGCGGCACAACGCTCGACGCGTTCGCCGAACAGACAACGGCGAATGCCAAGCGGTTGTTTCGCGTGTAGGTTAGGCTTTAGCCTGACAATGTCTTACACACTTCATGCGGAGTGATTGTCAGGCTGAAGCCTGACCCACGTTCACCACAGAATAGGCCGCGGCTGCAAGTTATTGCTTGAACGGCCACTGTTGTTCGCCGGCCGCGAGGCGGTTCGCGCCTGTGCAGCCGGCATTTGCCGCTGCGCGGCATACGATCGGCGCGGTTGGTTCTGGTATTGCTGTGAACTTCTCGTCGTCGCAACCTGTTGCGTCCGATTCGCCGTGCCCTGTCGGGCGTAAGCAGCCCCGTTGTTCGTTGGGCGGTATTGGGTGTACCCGCCGTTGCAACAACCACCATTGCCGCATCCATTGCAGCCGCAGCTCGGGCCGATCCACTCTCCACAGTTATTGCACGGATCGTGGCAATACGGCGGATCGTTGTGCCATTCGCTCCAATATACCTCGCCGCCACAACCGTTGCATGGGCAGAGGCAATGAAATACGTCGACCAGCCCCCAGCAGGGGCGGCAGAAACCGCAATTTTTTAAGCAGCATTTTCGAGGGCAATTTGCGGTGCCTGTTCCGTACCACGATGGGCAACCAGTTCCGCAGCCACAGCAAGGCTCGCAACAGCTATCGCAACCGCACGTGGGCTCGCAGCAATTTCCGCAGCCGCCGCAACCATTCTGGCAACAACCGCCGTCACACGGTCTGCAGGGGCACCACGGCACATAGCTATTGCAGCCGCAGTGGAAGCACTGTCCCGCGTACTGGCAGCCGTTGGCGTAGCAGCCGGTTCCACAGCCGCAGCACGGCTCGGAGCAGCTCTCGCAACCGCAGGCCGGTTCACAGCAATCATTGCAACCGCAGCCACACGCTGGTTCACAACAGTTGCCACAGCCACAATGGGAGCCACAACTGCAATTGTGCGGACCACCGCAATCGAAACCGAACAGTCCCAAAATACCCGCCTGCAACGGCAGCGGCGACAACGAAACCGCGGCAACCACCGCGACGGCTGTGAACAGATTTCGCATCTCTCGTATCCTTGGCGCTGAGCAGCTTCAGGGCGACGGGGGTGCGATGCCAGCGGCCCCCCAGAAAAGCATTCCCCCCGATGCTGCCCGAGCGATGTGCAGCGCGTTGATATGGGCCGTGCGGCGCTGGATATCATCGTCGGCACCGGTCGCCGGCCGTGAGAAAAACCGCTACAATTGCCCAGGTTCGCCGGTTGTTGGAACGCTTGCATCGGCATCACTTACGGTCGCATCGCTTGCCTCGCCTGGCAGATCGAGCGTGCGCTCATGTAGCGGCAGCGTGGGACGAGAGCAGCAATTCGCGCGGTATCGGCAACTGACACAGCTATGGTCGTTTGTCCAATCCGCTACGAAGCAGTTGCGGTCGATGAACGAAAACAGGCGATTTGGCAATCGATAGTTGCAGCAGCCAGAAAGACTGCCGGCCAGTAGCAGCGATAGCGTTGCAAGTTTGAACCGACTGGACATGAGGTGATTGCGAAGAGAAAAGCGCGGCTGCGTGGTCAACCAGCGCGTATCATCGTCGCGTTCTGCATACGACAGTGAGCAAATTCCCGACTGCTTGCACTCCACGTTTCATCACGAAGCACGGACAATAACAAATGGAACCTTCCGCCAAAAAGTTCTTTCAAGCCATTCTCGAAACGCCCAGTCCGTCGGGTTACGAACAGCCCGTACAAGAAATCGTCCGGAAATACGTGGCAGAGTTTGCCGATGACGTTCGAACGGATTTGCATGGCAACGTCGTCGCCAGTTGCAATACAGACGCTTCTTTGCGCGTCATGTACGCCGGGCATGCTGATCAGATCGGCCTGATCGTGTCGCACATCGACGACAACGGTTACATCTACACGAACACGATCGGCGGTTGGGACCCGCAGCAACTCATTGGCCAGCGAATGACGATCTACACCGCGGCAGGACCGGTGCCGGCCGTCATCGCCCGCAAGCCTATCCATTTGCTCGATCAAGAGGAGCGCAAGCAGGTTGTGAAGCAAAAAGAATTGTGGCTGGACATCGGGGCGAAGACCAAGGAGGAGGCCGCCGCGGCGGTGGCGATTGGCGACCCCGTGACGCTCGAGCTCGGCTATCAGGAGATGCGTAATAATCTTGCCAATTCGCCCGGCATGGACGATAAGACAGGTCTCTGGGTCGCCATCGAAGCGCTTCGCCGGGCGAAGAAACGCGGCGGACTTAAAGTGGCGTTATTTGCGGTCGCGACAGTGCAAGAGGAGATTGGCCTCCGCGGCGCCGTCACCAGTGCCTACGGCATTCACCCGCATGTGGGAATTGCGATCGATGTCACGCACGCGACCGATTGCCCGACGATCGACAAAACTCAAGAAGGCGACATCAAGCTCGGTGGCGGACCGGTCGTCTATCGTGGCCCGAACATGAATCCGCGTGTCGTCGATCGGCTCCGCACCGCTGCAGAGACTGCAGATATCCCGATTCAATGGGGTGCGAGCGGCCGTGGCACCGGCACCGATGCTAACGCGATTCAACTCGCGCGCGGCGGGGTCGCGGCCGGCCTCATTAGCGTGCCAAACCGCTACATGCACAGTGCCGTCGAGATGATCTCGCTCGACGACATCGACCAATCTGCGGATCTGCTCGCTGAATTCGCTCTGGGCGTCGAGTCGGATACGGACTTCACGCCGTGCTGAGTTTCGCTCGCCGACCCAAGATGGGTTGGCTCTATGCCCGGACATGCTGGCCGGCGGCGACAGCATCAGAGGAATTTGGCTACACTGGAGATATGGGGGTTCACGCACGTATCTTTGTCGCCTGTTTTGTGGTCGGGATCGCGTTGCCAACATGTCTATGCGGCCAAACCGCCGGAAACTCCCCGGCCACGTCTTCCGAGTCTTCAGAGGCCATGCCGCAGCGACAAAAGCCAACGACTGTCCGGGAGCGAGCAGCGGCCCGTCGTGCTGCCCGCGAGGAGGTCGCGAAGGCTAAACGCGACCAACAGCGTTCAGAATGGGTGGCGAAGCTCAAAGCTCGTGGTGTCGAGCCGTGGCCGGAAGAAGAATCGGACGAAGTCCACGCCAAAGCGCTCGCCAAATCACGCGAGATGGCCAATGAAGTCGTCGAGAATTTTCGTGGCACGCAGCTCTTCGAAACCAACCACTTCTTGTTTGTCTCAAATATTCCGGCACAGCAGGTCGCTCCGTACATTGCTTCACTTGATCGCATGTACGATTGGATGTGCCGCCTCTACGGCGTGCCGCGCGGCCATAAAGTCTGGCTGGGAGGTAAAGCGCCCATTTTCGCGTTTCTCAGCCACGAGCAATTTGATGCGTTTGAAGACCGTTTCTTCCCCGAAGCGCGGGAGTCGTTCCACACGCTGTCGAACATCTATGGGCTAAGTCACCTCAGTGCCAATGGCGAGGTAGTAATCTCATGTTTCCGGGGCAATGATCCTAACAACTTCGCCCAAATGCTCGTCCACGAAACGAGCCATGGTTTTATCCACCGCTACAAAACCAAGGCCCGGCTGCCAAACTGGGTCGACGAAGGCATGGCCGATTTGATCGGGGCCGAAATGGTGCCGGCTAGCACGGCGGTGCGGAATCGCGAGTACCAAGCCGTTCTGCAACTCACCAAGCGGCGCTCGCTTGGCGGGATGCTTTCGGCCGAACGGATCGAAGCGTGGCAATACGGCGTGGCGAGCAATCTCAACCATTTTCTACTCCAGAACAGTCGCGACAACTACGTGCGGTTCATTGAAGCGCTCAAGGACGGCGAAAAGTGGGACGAGGCGCTACGCACCGCTTATCGCAGCACGCCGGCGGAACTCCTTACCGCCTATGCCCATTGGATCCATCTGCCGAATCTGCAGCCTTAGCTCCGTCCCGGCATTTCTGGCCGTGCCTCTCTTGCAGCAGACAACAATGGTTCCGTGCATTTCGGCCGCAAAAACTCCGCTATTTTGATTGCCCCTCACTGCTCTCGCCTTGGCGCATATAATTCAGCATTCCATGCTCCAGTCCTCATGGCACAAGTCTTGCATTACTGTGCCGGCGACCCCCCAGGAACTGCCAAGAATGCTGTTAACTATTGATCCTCTATATTGGCTGATGCTCGCTCCGGCACTGATTCTGGGCTTGTGGGCCCAGGCGCGGGTGCGCTCGGCGTTCGCCCGAGCCCAGGAGGAACCGGCGCCGATGACTGGAGCGGCCGCCGCACGTTACGTGCTCGATTCGGCCGGGTTGCAGAACGTATCGATCGAACCGGTGCAGGGATACATGACGGACCACTACGACCCGCGCGAAAAGTGCTGCGGCTCAGTCCACAAGTTTACCAAGGACGGTCGATGGCCGCTGTTGGAGTGGCGGCACATGAGTCGGGTCACGCCATTCAAGATGCAACCGGCTATCACCTGCTCATGATACGCAACGCCATGGTTCCGTTGGCGAACTTCGGCGGCGGCATCAGTATGACGCTGATCTTTATTGGGTTCCTGCTATCGTCCCTAATGCTTATTCAGGTCGGTATTGTCGCCTTTAGCGTAGCAGTGTTTTTCCAGCTTGTTAATCTGCCGGTCGAGTTCGATGCCAGTCGTCGCGCGAAGGCGCAGCTTGATGCGCTGGGAGTTGTTCCAAGGCAAGATCAGCAGCATGTTCGGGAAGTCCTGAACGCCGCCGCGTGGACCTATGTTGCCGGCACACTGCAGTCGGTGATGACACTTTTGTATTTCATCATTCGCTTCAATGGGGGCGGTCGTAGCTAACAAACGTTTAGCAGGGTTGCCGCCGAGGCTAACGCTACTTCGCAATCCAGGTTTGTCGCCACATGCGCATTGGCGCGGGTGGCCGAAACTGCCACGCCCACGACTGATCGATCAAGTGCAATCGCAACATTCCCCACGCTTGAAGCGGCCGGCGCCACAGCTGCTGCGCAACGACCCACCACACGCGTGGATTGTACGCCAGCGAACGAAATAACCGCCGTTGCCAGTATTCGCTCGTCAGGTGATAGTCGTGCGTGCCGTCTTCTTCCTCGATGAGTTCGAAAAAGGGTCGGGCACATCGCTCGAGCTGGCCAGGCTCCGGATACCAGCCGCCGAATAGTTCCACCAACATCGCAAATTGATACTCGGCACTGCCGCGCGGATGCGCGTGGTGGCCGCGTGCGATATCGGCCGCGATGAGCTGGCCCGGCTCACGGAAGTGAATCGCGGTTGTCACGAACCGCCCGCCATTGACCAGCAGACGGCGACAAATCGCGAACATCTCCTCATAGATCTCGTCCGTTCTTCCAGCAAGCGCATCGGGCAACTGGACAAAGTGCTCCAGTGAACCATTTGCCACGATGGCGTCAAACGCACGGTCCCAATACTGTTGCCCTTCCGAAGTGGGAGCAATTGAGAAACGGTTCGCGTTGCAAAAGATATTGCGATAGTTCAGCTCGCGCACGTTCAAGCCGCGGGCTCGATCGTATGCCGCCTGCGGTGGAGAAATCGTAATGCCCACGGAGAGTGCCCCGCGGCGTTCGGCGTGTTCGAGAATTCTTCCATAGCCGCAACCAAGATCCAACAGACGTGTGCCCGGACCGCAGCGCACTCGGTCCAATAGGTATTCCGCTTGTCGCTCTTGGGCCGCGAGATATGCGGCCCGATCATTGCGGTCGTCGACGTACTTGCCGTCTGTCAGATCGGTCAACCCGCACGCTGTGACAACAGTTAGCAGATCGTAGCAGGTGCGCACAACCGGCGCTGTGCCTCGTTCCGTGATCGACTTGGTCGCGACGCTGGCCATCGACGCCTCCCGATTGGGAGCAAGCCCTGCCAACGTGATTGTAGGCGATTGCTAATTACAGACAAGCAGCAACAGTTTTAAGTAGTGGGTCAGTTTGATGGAATTTTTTTGGAGTGGCTGGAGTCGAGCCGTTCGGCGAGCCCCTGACCACGCACTGAGGACTCGTCGACCAACGCTTCGCGTCGGTGCCCGCTCGACCCCGGCCACCCTTTGCCTTCTACCCAACCTTAATTAGGACCCGATATTCTGTAGCTGAGATATCCGCGACTGGTCAACGAGCCTCCTCACCACTTCGCGGGGATCGTTTGTTTCTGCCAATAAATCGAGTTGCCGCTGCGCGGCACTCGGCTGACGGGCCATTAATACGCAGTGCTTTAAATACCGTTCACAACCAAGCTCTGCGGCCGCTGGGCTTAGGATATCTACCAGCCGCTCGACGGTCTCCGAAACAGGCCCTGCTTGATACGTGACTGTGTCGACGAGCCTCGCGTGATTCCCAAATCGTGCCGCCCGCCATTTGTTCTGCTGAACCATCATGGGATGACTCTCACTCTGATACGTGCCGTGATCGATCTCATCCGAAAGCGCTTTCACAAGGCACTGCACAAGCGCCGCCAAAGCGAGCGTATCTTGCAGATTGCCTGGCATATCGCACACGCGGACTTCGACGGTACCGAAGTTGTGATGGGGTCGTACGTCCCACCAAATTTCGCGGATCGTGTTGATGAACCCTGTATCAATCATGTGGTTCACGAGCCATACATATTCACTCCAATTCCGCATTTGTGTCGGCAACCCAGCGGTGGGCAGCCCCTCCATCACCTTGGAGCGATGCGATTGCAGGCCTGTTTTCCGGCCTTCCCAGAACGGGCTGCTTACGCTCAGCGCGAGTAGCGTGGGCAGATGCCGCATTATGCGGTCGCAAATCATGACCGCCTTGTCGCCCGAGTCAACGCCGACGTGGATGTGCAAGCCGAACGTCACCAACCGCCGAGCCATTTCTTGGAGCAGGTTCACGAGCATCAGGTATCGGTCGTCTGGCGTAATCCGTTGTTCCAGCCACGTCGAAAACGGATGCGTTGCTCCCCACCATAGCCGCAGCCCGAGCGCATCGCACGCTGATTCCACGATTGCCAGCTTGCACCGCAAATCTTGCTCTGCCTGGCCTACCGATTCGCATATAGTGGTATTGACCTCTAGGACGCACTGCATCAATTCCGGCTTGAAACAACAATCCGGCGCGTCGTTCAGATGCCCTTCTGCCGTGAGACGCGCGCTGAGCAAACCATACGCGCTGGTGAGTGCCATGGTTTTTTCGTCCACCAGGCCGAGTTCCAGCTCCACCCCGATGGTTGGCCGCTCATTGCGATGGAAATCAATTTTCGCCATAGAAGACTTCAACCTTTTAGTTCCCAGATGATTCACCTGGGGCTAATTTGGTTTCGCCCATTCAACCGCGCTTCGTGCGAGTATCTTCGCCCCCACCGCCAAACAACGCTCATCCACGTCGAATGTAGGTGTGTGCAATCCGGGCCATATCGGATCCTCCCCTGCGGCCCCCAACCGAAACATCGTCCCCGGCACATGCTCCAAATAGTCGGCGAAATCCTCGCTTCCCATGCTCGGGCACGACATCCAAACCACATTCTCTGCGCCGAGCAAGTCTATCGCCACGTTATTGACGAGCTTCGTAAGCTCCTCGTCATTGTAGACGGATGGATTGCCATGCTCAAAAGCAACTTTCACTTTGGTGCCCGTTACTCGCTCGATCCCCTCGACCAGCGTGCGAATGTGTTGGATCGTCTTTTCCCGCACACCACAATCAAGCGTGCGGACAGTCCCATCGAGCACGACCTCCTCAGGAATGACATTTGAATTCTGTCCGCCATGGATTTGCCCGAACGACACGACGACGGCGTCCTGACTATCGGTCGCCCGCGGCACATATTGATAGAGCGTGCTAATGAGTTCCGCCGCTGCCGCAATCGGGTCGTTCGACTCGTGTGGCCGGGCTGCGTGGCCGCCACGTCCCCGGACAGTCACGTGCATCGTGTCGCAACTTGCCGTCAGCACGCCGGCACGAACGCCAATCGTGCCAAACCGGCGGGTTGGGTCGACGTGCATCGAGAGGATTGCATTCACTCCCTCTAGCGCGCCCGCGGTAATCATCGACCGAGCACCGTCGCTCGTTTCCTCGGCTGGTTGAAAGATGCCCCGCCAGGTTACGGCCCACGGCAACGCTTGATCGCATTCCAGGCGATCCAAGGCCGCCAGCGCGCCAAACACGGTTGCCGTGTGTGCGTCGTGCCCGCAGGCGTGCATTACTTCGGGCACAGTGCTCCGATACGGCTTCTGTTTTTGATCCTGGATCCGCAGCGCATCGATGTCGGCGCAAAGCAACTCGCCCAGATGCCCCCTGCCTGCGACCCTCGACAATTACGCCGCATCCTTCGGGTCCCATCCTCACGCCGAGACCCATCTCATCGAACAATCGGTAGAGATGCAGACTTGTTTGCAACTCCTGACCGCTCGGCTCCGGATTTGCGTGCATGTACCGCCGCAGCGTCACCATCCGCTCGAAGAGGTCGTCAACCGTGACATCAAGTCGAGTTCGCCAATCCGAAGCCATAGACTAATCCAGAAAGAGGCGGTCGGTGAGTACGAGACGCTGGTTGTTTCGGGATCATCGCTGGCGCTACTTTGTATAGCTTACGTCACAAATTCCGGAACCACCAACTCTGGCAGCACGCCTGCTGCATGGCCTTGGGCCAGGAACTCTGTTACGGCTTGTCGACCGCGTGGGCCGAAGTCGAGCGTCCAATCGTTCACATACATTCCGACGAACTCATCCGCCTGTTGGTCGTTCAAATCGCGGCCGAATCGCAACGCGTATTTCAGGGCATCTGCACGATGATTTAGTCCATACTCGATGCTTGCCTTCAGCAACCGCTCCACTTCACGGATCGTTTCAGCACCTAAATCCTTCCGGACGGCGTTCGCTCCCAGCGGCAGCGGCAGTCCCGTTTGCTCCTTCCACCACTTTCCCAAATCGACAATCAGCTTCAATTGATGATCGCTGTAGGTGAGCTGGCCTTCATGAATGATCAACCCGGCCTGAATCGGTTGACCGTTGTAGACACCCGCCACCACAGCCGGAATGATCTGGTCGAAGGGCACCTCCACGCACTTGAAGTTTGTCCTTAAACAGAGACGGAGCGCCAAATACGCACTCGTCAACCTGCCGGGCACGGCGATAGTCCAATCACGCAATTGATCAATGCTCGCTGCCTGTTGGGCTACGACCATCGGTCCATAGCCGTCGCCCATGCTTGCCCCGCAGGTGCACAGCACGTACTTATCGTGCAAGAAGGCGTAAGCATGAATGCTAACCGCCGTCAGTTCGAGCTCTGCCTTAAACGCGCAGTCGATTGAGCGCTTCGATATCGACTAATTCGTGCGTGAACTCGTATGCGCCGGTATCCAGCTGGTTATTCGCCAGCGCGTAAAACATAAAAGCATCGTCCGGATCGGGGCTGTGGCCAACACGAATCAGTTGTTTAGCTGCATCCAAAATCAGATTCCTCATGCAATGAACAATTCACCGCATGATAACAGGAATCACGTCTATCGCCCACTGCATGAAAGAATCAATGTGGCGTAACCTTATCGTCGGCCTGTGAGGAAAGTGCGTACTTCGGCGGCTAGGCTTCCAACGAAAAAGTCGACTTTGAATTGCTGCTGGGGCCAGCCGCAAATGCCCGTGAATGGGGCGTCGGTGGCACCACCGTTTTGCCGCCGTTCAACTTGTCGCACAGCATTTGCCAGGTCTGTCGTTCGTACTCCAGCAATCGCAGCGCCTCGACGAGGGCGGCCATATCGGTGTTGATTTTTGCCTCGGAGACACGGCGAAAGATAAACCAGTATAAATCCGCTAACTTTTCGTTCAGCTCGCTGTTGTGAGCGCGGACACCAGCCAGAAGTTCACTTACAATATCGACGACACGTAGGAGTGCGGCGGCCGCGGCAGCGTTTTCGCCTTTTCTTAGGGCAGCCTCGGCCCGTCGACCAAACTGAATTGCGCCCTCAATTAGCATGAGGTGCAACCGCTGTGGCTGCGCAGTAAGGACTTTCGACTCTAGATAGCTCGCCTGTTGCATAGTGTTCCTATCAAAGGGACAAACCGGTTCCCGCACGTCTTTTTGTGACCCCACCGGATATTCCTGACCGACGTTACGCCTAACCCGTCGACGAGCTACTGGATGTCAACGCTGGAATAATTTGCAGGCTCTGCAATGCGTTTAGATTGTCCTGTAGTTTCGACACCGTCGTCTCAAGATTGTAGAATACGGTCAACAGATTTTCGCGCTGTCGGTCCAATCGATCACTCAATTGCGAAATTCGCGTATTATTACTGTCGATCGTCCGCGTCAGTGCGTCGGCGCGCGACGTAAGCAACGAATTCTCGGGACCCGCTAGCTGCTCGAGCGTGTCGTTGAGCTTCGTGGCGAAGCCACGCTTGTCATCCGTAAATAGCTTCTTAAGGGCGTCGGGATTTTTGTCGAAGGCGGCCGTAAGTTTCGCTTCGTCTACTTGCAGCTGCCCCTTGTCATTGAGGCTGATTCCGACCGACGCGAGCGAGTCGAATTGACCAACACCGAAGAACTGCGCCGTGAACACCCGGTTGATATCCGTGTCGATGCGAAAGGCCTCATTGGTGCCAAACAGAATTCCAGTCGTAAGGTCGTTAGCATTAAACGACGTGACTTTATCGAGCGTATCGCGAATCGAATTGTAGGCGGCAACGAACTCTTTCACGCCGCTCACCAGCGAACTGCTGGTTGACGTGATGCTCACCGTTACGGGAGTTTGCGTCCCCTCGTTCACGGTCAAATCGACCCCACTGACGATGTTTTTGAATTGATTTGTGCTCGAGCTGATCAAAACCCAGCCTGCCCCGCTGGAGCCGTATGCCACGAGCGCGTCACGTCCGCTGGTGATCTCCTGCAGCGACAAAGCGGTGCCGCTCGTGTCGACGAGCAATTCATTGCCGGCTCCGGTACTGTTTGCAGAGACCGATAGCCGTTGCCCACCGCCGTCGTTCAAGATGCTGGCGGTTACACCGCGGTTCAGCGCGTTGATCTTCGACACGACATCGCTTAGCGTATCCTCAGCCTCGATCGTGACGACCGTTGTTGCCGTGCCGTCGAGCACTTGCTTCTGTGCGGCGTCGACGGTCTGTAGCGTAGACGTACCCAACAGCCGCAGGTCTTTCGCCGTTGTTTTGTTGCCGACCGTGGTGACCGTGATGCTCCCGGATCCGCCGACCGTGTCGATGAGCTCAATGCCATCTCCGCGGTCATTGATGCGCGCTTCCACGCCGACGCCGTCGAGTGCATTGATGCGCGCAATCACATCGCCGATTGTTGTTGCGATGTCTCCGACTTTGTTGAGGTCGACGGCGCCCGTTACACCGTTGGTTCCCGTAATCTTGAAGTCGCCAACGTCGATGCCCGCCCCGCCGTTCAGCGACGACAGCAATGTGGCTGAACTGATTTGCTTGCGCTGCAAACCACCGCTGTTTACGGTCGTGGCGACGCTATCCGTCACGACTCCGAGTTCAGTCGCCGAGTTGTTGGCGTCGCCATCCGCCACGATGAAGTTGCTCGCCGTGCCGCCAGTAGTCTCCGTTATCTGAATGCCATTGCGGGCTGCGTTGACGGAGGCGGTGACGCCCGCCGCCTGAGTGTTAATGCCGTTAATTATTTCGCCGAGCGTTTCAGCCCCGCTCAAGTCGACGTCCGACGTCACGTTGTTTCGGTTGGTTACCGTGATGTGGCCCAGCGTCCCGAGCCCGTCCCCACCCTTCAAACTGGAAACGAGCGTATCGCGCAGGCCGCTTACCAAACGGCGACCAGTAATGGTGGCCCCGCTCGCCGCTTCGGTCAGGCCCAGATCATCGGCTGCGGTGCCGGTGTCGACGTTCGATACGGAGAACGCAGCGGAGCCGGTCGTTAGGTCTTGAAGCGAAATACGGTTGCCGTCGCTGCTGATCGCGGCCGAAAGCTTCGTCGGCGCGGCTGCATTAATAGCGTTGATAACGTCGCCGAGAGTTTTGGCGCTTCCCAAATCGACTTCCACCGTGGACTCGTCCGCCAGGGCGATGCTCAAGTCGCTTCCACTTCGAAGTTGCACTCCAGTGCCGTCATTCAATTTGGTGAGCACCGTCTTTGTACTTAGCGTGAAGACGTCGCTACCCGTCGCCGTCGAGGCCGCTACATCGATGTTCGCGAGGCCGAGACCAGTGGCTGTCTTCCCCCCGGCTACTTCCTGCACTTTGAGGTTTCCGGAACCTCCGCTGTTGTCCGTCAACTTGAAGGAATCGCGCTCTGCAGCCGCAGTTACGTTGATTCCCGTATTCGTGTTGATTGCGTCCAATGCATCATCGACGGTGCGAGCATAACTCAAATCAATCACCGCACTCGCGCCAGTGCGGTCGGTGATCCGAATCTGGCCTCGTTGCACTCCCGCACCGGCGTTCAACTGATCGAGCGATATACCGGCATCCACGAAACCACCCGCACCAAACGTGAGCGTGCCCTCTCCAATGGCTTCGGTCGCGTCGAAGCTCTGGCTCAGAAGTTGCTGGGCCGTTGCCGTCTGTACGGGCGTGAACACGTAACTTCCCACAGCGGGTGTTCCGTCCGGCGAAACAGTCGCTGTTAGTGCAGCCGGATCACTCGATGCCACCGCCCTGGAGTCGAACAGGCTGGTCTTGCCCAACTGGTTCGTCTCAAATTGAAAAGCAACTAAGAGCGACGTAAGTTGCGTGACTGCTAGCTTTTGCGATTGAAGCGTCTGAGTACGCGCAGTCAGATTATTTTTGGGTTGGGCCGCAATGGTCATCAGCTTGTCGACCGTATCCTGTATTGGGATACCGGTAACCAAACCAGTGCTCGACTGAATGGCAGCCATGTGCGGTTGTCGGAGAGATTCTGGCGAGAATTCGTGGACCTCATCGCGGCCACTCACGAAACTCTACGGCGCGGCAGCTAGCACGGCGCGCGGGACCCTACGGAATATATCGACCGCGTCGTCGACCAATCTCGACGCCGTCTTTGTCACGGCTTGCCCTTCAAACCGCGATGGGGCCCCCGAACGATGATGGCATCGACGAAAAAACAGCCGGCTCGGCCCATTTTGGACCGAACCGGCTGGCATTCTTCAAGCTGTATTTGTCACTATTTGCGCCGCGGTTCTCAACCCTTACCGCAACAGCGCTAGCACATTCTGCGGATTCTGGTTCGCAATCTGCAACACCGTGGTGCCAGACTGCACCAGGATTTGAGCCCGGGTGAGGGCAGCCGATTCGGCGGCGAAGTCGGCGTCGCGAATCGAGCTTTGGGCTGTTGTTAGGTTGACCAGCGTATCGTTGAGCGTATTCTTGTTCGTTTCCAACGACGCGTTCTGGAAAGCACCCAACCGGCCGCGGAGTGAGGTGATCTGAGTGATCGCCTCTTCCACAATGTTAGCAGCCTTGGTTAAGTCGGTGGAAAGGTCGCCGTCACCGCCTGAACCAAGTTCAAACAGCCTGCCATCAACGCCGCCGAGCTTAGACGTGTTCACGCTCGTGATGCCGATGCGAGCCTGCTGATTGCTGACCACATCGGGACCGAGTTGGAACAACGCACCGCCGCCGTTGATGTCGAAGCTTGCGGTGCCGGTGAAGCCGGATTGTACTGTCGTCTTCAGGTCGAGCGTTGAGCTGTTGATCGACAACGAATTGCCAACGCCCTTGGCTGTGAGGCCGTTGACGGTTGCCGCGACGTCCGTGCCATCGTTTTTCGTGTCGGCGGTTACGCTGCCAATTGTGGTGCTGTTGTTCAGCTTGATGCCCACAAATTGAGCTGAACCGTAATTGGTGGAACTCAAAGTTATCGTGGTTCCGGAGACGGAGGCTTCAACGCCGGTCGAATCCTTTGCTTGATTAATCGCGGCCGCGACCGTATCGATGGACGTGTTCGCACCGAAGCTGAATACTTCGGCCCCGGTTGCACCGGACAATTCGAAGTTTGCGGCCGAGGCCAGGCCACCGCTCGCGTCGGCACCCAAGCCCAACACTGCGGCCGACGGCGGCGAATCGTTCGCCTCGATGTAGTTTTGGTCGCCAGTTACCGTGCCTGAAGCGCTGTAACCACTAAGACCATTGATCGCATCAATGATCGCTTGCTTCGTGACGGTTCCGTGCACGTCAACAACAATGTTGCCGCTGCCATCAAGCGAGCCGACTGCGGTATTGTTCGTGATCGAGCTCGACTCCTGAATCGTCACGGTGAGGCCATTCGCGGCCGAGCCGGCCGTATCGGCCGTCACGGTAATCGCGGCACTACCGGCATCGCGGCCGCCCGCAAGCGTACCGGAACCCGTATTCGTGGCGGCAATCGTATCCGTGCCGTTCGTCGTGCCGGCGGCGGTAAATTCTGTACCCGCATTGATGACGTTTACCAGGTCGGCAACCGTATTGTTGCCGCCGGCAATGTCAACGGTCACAGTTAGAGTATCAGTACCGACATCGTATGACGTGCCTTCCGAAGCACCATCGACGATCACCAAGCTCTTGGCACCGTTGCCTTCGTCACCGGCGGCATTGCCGCCAGTGAGGGCCGTCAAGGTGAACGTGGCACTGCTCGCCGTGTCCAATGTGACGGTGCCGGCAGCCTCAGCTTCTGCGTTTGTCACGTTGAACGTTGTGGTTGCATTCGCCGCGGCCGTGGAGGCAGTGATGCCCGTGATATCCAGGTTGGCCTTGGTCGCAGCCGCGGTGACGGTAACGTCCACCGACAGCGAACCCGTAGCACCCAGATTGGCTTGATTGATTTGCAGATCGTTCAACTTGTTCGCGTTCGTGCCGGCCGCTGTGATGAAATCCAAGCTGCCATCGAGAAGCTTGCGGCCCTGGAACGTGACGGTCTGGGCGATTTGGTTCAAAGCCTTTAGGGACTGATCAATCTGGAGCTGGTTCGCCGCAATCTGATCGGCGCCCGACGCACCGCTGTTTGCGGCTTCCGTCACAAGCCCGCGAATATCGTTAAGAATGCTGCTTACCTGGCCTAATGCGCTGTCGGCCGTCGCAATGACTTCGTTCGCACGGTCCGTGTTGCTAATGGCCTTCGTAATGCTCGTGATATCGCTGCGCAAGTTTTCGCTGGCGATCAGACCCGCCGGATCGTCTTTACCTGTGTTGATCCGCAAGCCGGTGCTCAGCCGCGTTAGTGATTGCTCCAACGCGTCGTGGGACCGGCTCAGCGTGTTCTGAGCGACCAAAGAGCTAACGTTCGTGTTAATCCGTGTCATTTCGAACCCCCCCTTTGCGACCGAACTTTGTCCCAACCTAGGCCGGAGTAACGCTCAATCGCGACAACCAGCGTGTTGTATTCGGTGACTTGTGTTTACTTACGACCCAAGACGACGCGTCTTGATGCGATCGTGTGTGCTCGTCGATGCCCTTTCGCTTGTCAGCTCAGGGAATCACTTCCACAGCGGTGGAAGGCGACTGAAATCGAACTGACCAAACGTAGGTTGCGATAGTTGCGCGGGGGACCGTCGTCACGAAAATTTGTCAGCCCAAGGTCTGCCGCGTTGCTCGCCTAATGGCAACATATCGACTGTGAATTTAGGGCTCTTTACGTCCTGTGCTGGCTTTTGCGGTGACCCGAAACGCGATGGAAGGCACATACGACACAACCGGTATAGTCCGCACAGAATTGCTGTTGCGCACTACTTTCGATCGGCCGAAGAGTTGCCGATCTGCCGCGCATCGTCCAGGCGGATCTTTGCCGCTTGTTGATTTTCGCGCTGAATGGCCTCGTAGACCTCGCGCCGATGGACCGAGACCTCGCGTGGCGCCTCGATGCCGAGCCGTACTTTGTCGCCCCGCACGTCCACGACCGTAACAACGATATTGTCGCCGATAATGATGCTCTCGTCGCGCTGTCGGGAAAGCACAAGCATGTTGCAACCACCGCGCTTAGAGTTAGTCGGCCCCATCCGAGCCGGCGAGAGCTAGGCCCCGGGCTCCGTAACCCGACGCATCTTTCAGTAGCTTGATCGGAACTGCCGCGACGTGCACTCAAGAAAGCTCGCGCACATTTAGAACGTACTGATTATGGCAATCGTCCGACTGCGCCGTCTGGACGAACTTTGAGGACGCGATGTGACGTACGAGCGTGTCACAGCAGCAATTACAGGGCGCCACATAACACCGACATGCGCCTACGCACTCATCCGGCGCACGGTCGCCTGCAGCCGATACTGCACTGGATGATCATCGCGGGCGACAATCTGACGCCCCAGTCGCTCCGCAATGTGAAATATTAGCGGCGCCTTAAGATTCAACGCCAAAGCGCCGTTCGAATGGCTCACAATTGCCAGCACTTGCGCATCGTTGGGGCTTTGGAGGCCGAGGGGCTGAATTTCGCGTCGAGCTACGCGAACCTGGTAATCCGGTACGAATCTCCGTGGGCTCACAACGCCCAGGGCGACTTCCGCCCGATCGATACTTTGCAGCCAACCCAGTGCTGGGTTTTGTGCATCCGCCAGTAACACCCAGCGACGGCAATCCTCCATACCGATCAGTCCGTCAACAAACGTCAGAACATCCACGTCTTGAATCGCCAAGCTTCCGAATCGCGTCGTTGAGATATTCATGACAGAACTCGATCATCGATACGTTACGCGAATTGCTGAGCCACGCGAGTCACGCCGTTCAGCGCAAATACGCTATGGTTCTAATCGGCTGGCAGCTCCTTGTAGAGTCAACCAAACCCGGCACCACGACGGCAACGACGTAATCGTAGTTCAAACTGCAAAAACTAGATAAAGTTTAACAACGATAGCTGTAGAAGACTGGCCGCCGTTTGAAGCGATGCTTGCAGCGCGTATTGCCGGGCTGTCATGTCGGAGATTGCTTGCACAAGATCCACGTCCAAGTCATCGGATAGTGACGACTTCAATTGCACATTTTCGTCCTGCAGGTTTGTGCCGATCACATCTAGGCTCTGTAATCGAGAGCCAATTTCGGACCGCGCGAACGTCACTCTGCTGATATCTGTGTCCAACCGATCGATTGAGCGGCCGATTTCTTCCGTATCGTTCGCCTGAAGCGCTTGTTTCAAACGGATCAACGTATTGAACACACTGTCGGTCTCAACTGTGTGACGGTCCCCACTCTGTAGAACGTAGTTTCCATCCGTATCGGTCGTATTCGAGCTAACCTGTGATTGGCCCGCTAGGACGAAGCCGAGATACTCGGCCGCTTGGCTTCCCTCGATGGTCTGCACCGTTAAGTCAACTGTCGTTGTTGTACTTTGATCGACCAATTGAATGCCGTTACCGGTGGATGCAAGCTGTGCGACGACTTTAGTAGTTCCCGCGTTGTTTGCTGCATTGCCGTTGATCAGGTCGATCACATCTTGCACCGTCCTGGCCGAGGAAAGATTGATCGACAGCTGTGTTCCATCGCGGGCCGTGATGAGCAAGTCGTTCTTCGTCGGGTCGTTCGCCGTCGGCACGCCGACTCTGCGATTGAAATCCGCCAGCTTCGTATCGCCGGTGTACGTGCGAATGCCGAGCTGCGTTGCCAATTGGCCGCCGTTTTCGCCGATTGTCAGGTCCGCGCCACTCAAATTCGAACGCACATTGATGCCGTCGCGGTTGGCATTGATTTCCGCAACGAGTCCGAGTCCCGAACCATTGATGAGATTCAATAGTCCTTCAACAGTATCTACCGTGCTCGTGTCGAGCGTATCTGTCTTACCGCCGTTGGTGATAATCAACCCGGAAGCCGTGTCCAGCACGTCACCGCTGCCGCCAGACGTGATTTGGCCAAAATCCTTCATCACCACCAAACCCTTGCCCGCCTGCGCTGCCGACGTTTGATCGTGATTATCGACTGTCGCTGAAAATGTGCCTTCCGCGGTGATCGCAGCCGCGGCTTGCGCTGCCGTCGACGAGCCAACCTGAATGTGAACTGTAAGTGTCTTATTGCTGGGGTCGCTGTCGTCGTAGTCTGCGGTTTCCAAGGCGGCTACGCCGTCGTTGGCAAACACGACGCGCACATCATTGAATTCAGCGCCGTTACTCTTAGCCATCAACACAATGTCGTTGTTGCTGCCGGACGATTGAAGCACGGCCCGAGCTTTTGTGCCCAAGAGGAAATCCAACGGCGTGGTCTTTAACACAGCCGGATTCAGAGGATTGCCCGCGATCGTGCTCGTGGGCCCTGCTCCAGTAGATGTCAATATGCCCAATTCGCTAGCCGCCTGCCCTTCTCCAACTTCGCCGATTGCAATCGAACCGCTCGCAGTACTTAGCATCAACCCCGTGCCGTTGACGGTCGCCGTCACTTCCGTGCCCGGTGGCGCGCCCTGCTCAATAAGTCGCGCCGCATCGCCCAACGTAACGGCCTTGCTCAGATCGACGACGTTCGTAACTGTTGAGGACCCAGTGTTAATCGAAACAGCAATCGCAGCGTTTTTGTTGATCCCGATGCCGCCATTGACGCTGCTCAGCAACGTACCGGTGCTTACCTGCGGGGTCAGAGCCGTGCCGTGTGCTTGGCTTGAGATACCGCCAAATACGTCGGCACCAGCCAAGTTCGTATCAAACAGTCGATCTAAGTCCACGTACGTCCGCAGGGTACCTTCGTTTCCGTTGTATTGAACAAATTGACCGTCGTATGTGTACGGTTGAACCTGGGAGCGTGATCCAGAAAACAAGTACCGCCCCTGGGATTGCGCATTGCCAGCGGACACGAGAGATTCGAGTGCCTGATCAATTTCCTGCACTAAGGCTTGGCGATCAGCATCGTTGCTCAACGTCCCGGCGATACCTACGACATCGCCCCTCAGCTTGTTGAGCAGGTCGGACACCGAACCTAAATTCGAGTCTGCAGCACTTAAAAAGCTGTTGCTTGAATGAATGTTGGTTTTGATTTGATCTTTACGATCCAACAGCCGCTGCAGGCTGATAGCCCGCAGTGCTGCCGGCGCATCGTCGCTCGGAAGCTGAAGTCGCTGTCCAGTACTGATCTCTGTTTGCAGCTTGAACAGGTCTAGCTGATCGCTCTGTACTTGACCAACCAATCGCTGGCGCACAAAGTAGTCGCCCACGCGCGTCGTCGGAACTGGAATAATGCTCGCCATGGCTGTCGCCGTAGTTTTCTTGTAGCTGCAAGCGCAACACTAAGAGCAAAGTTGATAACTCGACCTGCCGATTCCTTGAGATTTGGGGCTAGCTGATCATATCTGCATCAATAGATCTAATAGGCCGGAGATGGTCTGAATGTACTTCGCTGACGCCTGGTAGATTCGTTGCAGCGTCAGCATGTTTACTGCTTCCTCATCAATGCTTACACCACTCACCGCCTGTTGCTGGCCTTCCAACGAGCCTTCGAACGTACGATAACCATCTGCCACCGACTGCACGACCGACGAGCCCTGCGTCACCTCGTTGATCAACTGATCATATTGATCGGCCAGCGACGCACCGCCGGTCGCATCGAGCGGATGGTCCAGAAACGCCGACAATCGCTCTACGTTCTGCGAGTCCTGGCCAATACCTCCTAAGCTCGCGGCAAACTTACTTGCATTGCTGATTCCCTTCAGCTCGTCGTTCACGCCCAACGAAGCGGCGGACGAACCGGTGAAAAATGTATTGAGGCCCAACGACGCGAGCACGCCGCTCGTATCGCCGGAAAACGCAAAGTCGATGTCGGACGAATTTGCCTTAATCCGCAGACTACCACTCGCCGTTACGCTGGCCGATATGCCTTCTACGGCGTCTAACTGCTGCGCAAGATCGGTTAATGATGTATCGTCGTCCAAGCCATTTAGTTCGATGCTAATCGTGTGCGTCTGGGTCAATGTTTTTGTGGGATCATCGTTTTTACTGCGAACCAGAATGTCGAACGTTCCACTCACCGGCGAGTAAGTTAACCCCGCCGCATCTAAAGCCATATTTGCGTCTGTCACCGATTCCTTGCTAGTCAGCTGGTCGAAACCGACGAGTCCCTGCCCTTGTGAATAAACTTTGTTGAATTCGAATGCCAACGTCTTCGATAAATCGTCGAGCTTGGTGAGAAATCCACCGACAATACCGTCTCGGGCCGCATACAACCCTTGCAATTCGCCCGTTGACGAATTGAGCACCGCATGGCTATCGATGAATTCGATCACGCCAGACGCGGTGCCATTTGATGCGGCCGTGTTTACCTCGACTTCTTTGCGTTGTCCCTCGAACACTAAATGCTCGCCGCCCACGGAAATGTTCAGCCCGCCACTCGGCTGCTCGTCCACCTGGATGCCAAGTAATTCGGAAAGCCGATCGACAGACTGTTTGGCGCTGCACGCGTAGTCCGCCAGCTTCACTGGCTGAAGAATCGCCGCCTTCGCTCGATGCGACTTTCACGTTCAATTGACGAATCTGCTCCGCCAAATTGTTGATTTCGTCGGCAGCCGAAGTTACGCGCTGATCGAGCTCCTTTTGCACGTCGGCTACCCGATCGTGGAGGTTGTTAATATCCTCTGTAAGCGAAATGCCTTTCCCAACAGCCAAGTTTCTTGTGGCGGCGTTGCCGGGATCCTTCAGCACTTCGTCGATCGAATTAAAGAAACCTGTCAATGAGCTGCTCAAATCCGTTTTGTCGGAAAGCTCATTCAGCAGCGTTTCCAGGTCTTTGTAAACCTGTTCTTGAACCTCCGCGTTCGCCCGATCACCGTGTGCGCCAACCAGTCGTGCCTGGACAAATTTGTCGATTTGCTGGGTGATGCTATCGACTTTGACGCCTAACCCGAGGATCAGGCTCCCTTGTTTTTGAACGCCCGCCGGAACGAAGTTCGCTTGTTGGCGGATGTAACCGGGGGTGTTGGCGTTGGAGATATTATTCCCCACAACCTGCAGGCCGATTTGCATTGCCTGCAGCGTGTTCCCGCCCATCTGAATAGAGCCGAAAAGACTCATGCGCCATTACTGCCCGGAATCAGGAAGAGATAGACGGCAGGCCAAGAGACAAGAGCTAAGAGACCGAGGAGGGTGCAGGCTCTCGACTCTTGACCCTCAGTTCTTGGCCTTCCCCTAGGCGGCCCGGTCCACGAGCGCACCGCTGGCCGCGCGGTCCGAGCCTATACCATATGTCGGCTTGGCTTGGCCACCGGTAGCAATAATCTCGATCAACTGCGAGAGATGGAGCAGCGACCGTTGTACTAGCACCCAATTCGTAAGACTTTGGTGCTGCAGGAGTTTGGTTCGATTCGCCGTTTCGCGAATGCTAGCGTGCATGCGTTCCCGGCTAGTCGCAGGCAACTGTTCGCTAAGCGACTGAATGCTATCCGATGGCAACCCCTCTTCATCGGCTCGCGCGAGTAGTTGCTGGCGTCGTTCGTGGCAGACTTGGAGCCGATCGGCCAATTCCTGCTCACGCCCGGACATCGTCGCTAGTGCTTCTTGGTCGCCGGCCGCAAGCAACTGTCGCTTTTCGCTGAGTGCAGCCAAGAGCGCCGTTTGTACCTCGGCCAGATCGGTGAGCAATGCACCGATCTCACTTTCCCAGATGTCATCCATGATTGTTGCAGGCACGCTCCGCGTGCCGCGTGCCTTTCTTATGTCCGACTTTCGCATTGAATACGCATCGCTCGTTGTGCGCTATCGCCGTTGCAACTGCGAAAGCTGTTTCAAATCGTGCGCGGGTTGCGATTCCGCCAAATGGGGAAATTGTCGCTCAAACATGGGGGCCGCTAGTTTCGAAGCGCTCGCCTTGGTCATCTCCTGAGCTATCGTTTGATCGAGCTGTCCCTGAAACGCTTCCTCCGCCCGACCGCCATTGAAGTAAGCGGGCTTATTCACCGTCGACCGCATCGCTTTGAGCATTTGCCCGTAAAACGCCTCTCCCACAAACTGCGTGAACTTCTCACGCACTTCTTCCCTGCTGTGGCTCTTTGGACCAAGGGAAATCGCATCCGCAGGACTAAGCTTTCCGTGCCGCTTCAAAGCGATCGGCGAGCGAGCAACATTCCCACGCGGCGCAGCGCCACCGGGAGCTGTGACGCTGATGCCGCATTTAGTTTGGATATCGGGGTAGTTGACATTGTCTTCCTACATATTCAAAGCCGACTGTCGACTGCTACTCAACAATCAACCGCCCGTGCAGTTTGCCATTTCGAGCAATCCCTTGGATGATTTCGATCATGTCCGCGGTCGGCACCTTGAGCGAATTGAGCTGATCCACGAGCGTCTGCAACTTTGGCTTGCTCGAATCGTCCACGTCGATGGCTGAAAACGGCGGTGCCTGTGACGCATCGACCACGACGTTCTTGTGCGACACGATCACATCGCCGATTTCTACATCACCACTAATTACGATCGTGCCTGCCCGCGGATTGATCACCACGCGTGACTCCGTCTGCGGCTCTTGAATGGGTATTTCCAGCAGATCTGACGCGAATGCGACGGGATCGCGCGTATAAATGTCGGGAATTCGCACCACGATATTAGCAGCGTCGACCGCATGAACCATTTCTTCGCTGACCCTGGCGCTGCCCGTTTCGGAATACAACAGCTTTTCGCGAATCAGGGAGACGATGTCGTTGGCCATCTGAAAGTCCGCGTGATTCTTGTCCAGAATCAGCGTGATATAGCCGTTACGGTAAAAAGGAGTAAAGATGTCGGCTTCCATCCGGCAGCCTCCATGAATCACGCCGACCATCGGCTGCGATGGGTTGTCAATAGTCACCTGACCCTGACCCAGCGCGTACACCCGTGAATCCTGCGTATTCGGTCCTTGTAGCGATGCGAATGCGAGTCTGCCGCCGTCCAAGCTCTTGCCATTTAGCGCGCTGACGAAGCAATCCACCTGGTCGCCTCGCCGCGCGCCGGTCGCCGGCACCGTGGCTGTAACGATCACAAGGGCGGTATTCTTAAATTTCTTAAGTTCGTCGAGGCCGGTTTGGCCGGCCGGATTGAGATAGGCGTCGCCGCGGTTGGTCGTCGGACTGCCCATAATTTCCATGGCGCGTGCGATAGCTCGCATCGTTGGACCATCGTTGGCTTCGCCCGTCCCATTTAGCCCGACGACAAGTCCCATGCCACGGAGGGTGTTTTCTTCTTGTCCCTTGATCCGGCAAATGTCCTTCAGCCGCGTTCGGGCGCTCGCCGGAAGCGTAAGTCCGACAATGACGCAACATGAAATGATAAATGCTTTGTTCATCGTTCCTGCACGTAAGCACCGATTCCGATAGGTAAAGGATCCACCAGCAGAGCCGGCAGCTTGAAGTGGGAAGCCCAGAAGGCTTGCTGTTATTGGAATTAAAAATGCAGAGCCAAATGTCTCTGACCACGCCCAGAGGACCTGGGTTCTCCTTTGGACTAAAATGGCTTCCAGCAGCCGTACCATTTCGTGAACCATCCGCGGTCATACGAATCGCGGACAAAGCCCTTCTCTCTCTTTTCAATTCGCAGCTCCGCGACCTCATCACTTCGCACCGTGCGATCTGGGCCAATCGACTGTCTCCGCACAACGCCGGTCAGTGACTGCATCCAGACTTCGTCGTTAATTTGAATCTCGCGCCGTGCCTCGATGACCAGATTGCCGTTTGGCCGAATATCGACCACCGCCGCTGCGATGCGGAAGGTCAACGCATCGTTGAGCGTCAAGTCTGCTTGCGTCTTGAACTGGCTGTCGAGCTGTCCCTTGATGCGTGGATCGCCGTGGCTCTGAGGCGCCGGATACAGGTTCTTGCCGTCAAACTTCAACCAGTCGGAAAGCACTGCATTGAAGCTCAACCTTCGCTTTGAGTTGGCATCGCCTTCACTCAGCATGCTCGACTTATAGTCTACGAGCACTGTCACGATATCGTTGATTTGCAATTCGCGTAGTTCCGCTTCCGGCGGCAGCTTGCGATAGATAAACGAGCAGTTTGCTAGCGTCATCGTCCCGTTTTGCTGTGCCGTTGTTGGCGTAACCAACAACAAACTTGCATCCTGTGCGCGCACCGTGCCACTTAGGAGGCACGGAGCGGACAAACTAATAACCATGACGACGCTCTTCGCCCGTCTCGCGCAAAGGCGGAAATGCGCAAACAAATCGGATTCTAGCGATTGATGAAGCATTGGAGATTTTTAGTCTACTTCTTCGCGCCTTAGCGCTTTTGTGTCAGCGTCCCAGTTCTGTTATATCAACCGTCTATCGTCGTACCGCTTTTGTTCGCGCTGCCTGCTGCGACGCGCTCACTCGCAGCGGCGCAAACACCGCCGCCTCGCGAATGCCCATGACACGTGCGTCATACCGCTGCTTCGACGAAAGTGACTCGACTTGAATCAAATCGCCCTTCACGCCATCCTGCATCGCCTTCGCAGTTGTCCGCACTCGAATTCCGCCACTTTGCGAGCCGACGGAGATTAGATCCCCCCGCTTGACCAACACCGGCGGTTGCACTTGGTCGGCAAACACGATCTCACCCTGCTGCAACGCCTGACGTGATTCCATCCCGATTAGTTCCTCGATGGAATCAAAATGGGCGCGCGCAAGCCAGACGTTTTCGCCGAAGGCTCAAGTCTTCGAAGTTCAATGTCCGCAGCCGTAATCACGTCTCCTCGTGCCACGGGCCTAAGGGCCACGACCATAGGCAGGGCGGCTTCGGCTACATCGGCGTATACCGTCAGTTGAGCCGGCCCCGCCGCTGTGGCGAACGATAAAGTCAGTCTCTGCCGCCCCGTCCATGGCTCACTTCCGCCGCTGCACACCGGCGTCGACGTGGCGTCTGCTAACTGAGCGAGTTGCCCGCTGGTAACATTGCAATCAATTTTTCCGATTTCGGTTATGCTGGATTTCACCTTCAAATAGTCGCGAACAACGCGGCACAACTGCGGCTTCGTGAATTCTTTTGAAATGCTGGCTGGCTTTGCGGGTGCCACGACCACTTTTCCGCCGGCGAGGATCACCGCGTGTCGATTTGTTGGGGCGTCGATTTCAGCGCTCGCCCTTTCCTGGAATGTCACTGTTTGCACGTTGGAAGCGGCCGATACAGCCACTTGTTTGGCTCCGCTGAACCGAATACTTCCCAACTCCACGCCATTGGCCGCCAACATGTCGGCGACTTCTCGCTGGCGCACGAACTGTTCAGTCTCGGGAGCAGGCGCAGGCATCAACGGCACTGCTGCCAATCGCTTTGCCAATTGCTGGTCCTTTGCCATGATGTCCGCGATGTCACCAAGACGCACTACCGAAGCCTTTGGTACAACTCGTTCATGCAGCTTTACTTCTGTGGCATCCGCTGATCTCGCAACGACGGCAATAATTACAACTGCCGTAATGGCGCCGGACAAAATCCTGCACAGTATGTCCATTGGATCCAGCCTTGTTACTAGCGTGCCGTCCTAACTGTCGTACTACGCGGGTTTAAGGTCCTCTAAACCGCCCGTCTCAAGTTCGCGACAATCTGCATGATCTGATCGCCCGCCTGCACCACCTGCGAATTCAGTTCAAATGACCGTTGCGTGGTGATCAAATCGATGAGTTCATTCACCGGCTCCACATTCGATGCTTCCAAGAACCCCTGTCGGATATTGCCGAAACCATCCTGACCCGGAGTGCCGATTTGCTCGTCGCCTGAAGCGTCCGTTTTTTGATACAAGTTGTCGCCGAGTTTCAGCAGCCCGTCGGGGTTAATAAACTTCGCCAGTTGTAGTTGACCCAACGTTGTGAGGGACGTGGAGTTTTGCGTGCTGTACTGCACCTGCCCATCTGTCGTGATCACGATACCCGTGGCGTCCGGCGGAACCGAAAGTCCTGGGTCAAGCACATAGCCGTTGGTGGCCGAGCCAAGCACAATCTCTCCATTGTCGTTGAGATTAAAGTTGCCCGCACGCGTGTAGTAGGGGTCACCGTTTGGGTTTCGCACACGAAAGAACCCGTCTCCCTCGATGGCCAGATCGAGGGGGTTGTTGGTGGTTTCGAAGGATCCTTGCTTGTAGTTTGTCTGGGTGCTCGAAACCCGGGTGCCCAAGCCGACCTCGATGCCTGTGGCGGTCCGAGTGCCATCGGAATCCTCCGCACCCGGCAAACGGTAGTGCCGATAAAAAATATCCTCGAAGTTTGCGCGGTCCTTCTTGAAGGCCGTCGTGTTGATGTTCGCCATGTTATTGGCGATCACGTCCAGCTTCGTCTCAAGGGCCTGCATTCCCGTCGCGGCCGTGTAGAGTGTTTGAACCGTCATTCCCGCATCTCACATGAAAAGGCGTAAAGATTTACTTCGTTTTACAGCATTTGGGTCAACAGCTGATTGGATAATTGATAGTTGTTGGCTGGCGTTTCAATGAACGACTATCAATGAATCACTACGTCAACACCCTGCTGATCAACGTTCCTGTTACTGAATCCTGGTTTTGGATCATTCGCGTATTGGCCTCGAATGCGCGCGTTGTTTCGATCATGGCCATCATCTGCCGGATTGGGCTGGCCCCCGAAACTTCCAAATATCCCTGCTGTACGTTGCGATCCTTTAGTTCGAGGGGTCGTATCGCACCCGTCGGTTGCCACATGTTGTGCCCCACCTTGACCATGTCGTCGAGCGAATCGGGGTGCGATAACCCGAGCGCGTAAATCGTACCCGCCTGTTGGATGAATCCGTCCGCGGAGATATCAAACGGCAAATCAGGCGACAGCTTAATTTCGTTGTTCTGCTGGTCGAGCACCGCGCTGCCCATTCTGCGTCACCAGCCGCCCTTGCGCGTCCAGTTCGAAGTCGCCAGCGCACGACAGATACAGCTGCCCGTCGTCTCCCAACACGTGGAAGAAACCCTTGCCATCGATCGCCAAATCAAGATTGTTGCCGGTCCGCTTCAGGTCGCCCTGCGAAAAATCGGTTTCCACGTCGTTGATCTTCACGCCGCCGCCAATATCGTTGATCGAGCCATCGCCAGCCTGCGCTTGGCCCTTTTGAATCGCCTCCGCGAATCGCGCCTGGAATAGTGGAACATCCCGCTTGAAACCGGCCGTGTCCACATTCGCCATATTGTTGGCGATCACTTCCAATCGCTCAGCCTGGGCGCCAGCACCCTCGGCCGAGATGTACATTCCGTACGGCATAGGAAGACGAGTTGGATGCAGGCGTTGCCCCCCTGCGTGTGTCGCTCCGCAAAGCAACAGCCGTGCCGAAATAGATTACGCAAGTCTGCGTCGTAGCGCAACTTGTTACGGCGCTCACGACTTGGGCGAAGAAGATGTGTTCGACTGTTGAACGCTAGCGAACAGACTGCGATATCGAGTTTGGCGGAATATGCCGATCGCCTTGACTCTTAACGGCAAATTATGCGTGTCGATGCAATCGCCGGGTGGCTCGGGTAAGGCACAGCTAATTCGCCGGCGCGCCGAAGTTGGTTTCAATATCAACCGTAGCCCAGATCGCGCAAATCCCGCTCCGTGAGACCGACGTGGTGCCCATACTCGTGCAGAATGGTCCGCCGAATCTGGCTGCGTAGTTCCGCGTTGTCGAAAGCACCCTCACGCGCTCGCGACTTACTCAATATCCCGAGCCGGTAGATATACACAACGTCCGACGGCACACCCGAGTCAAACACGCTCCGCTTCACGAGCGGAATACCGGAGTACAGCCCGTACAAGTGCGCCGGATGCCGAATCCGCATGCGCTGCATAACCTCGCGCGACGGATAGTCTTCGACTACCATCGGCACGTCTTTCATAAAGTCGCGCACCTGCTGCGGTAGCTCTTCTAGCACCAACTCCACCTGTTCATCAAAAAGTTGGCGTAATTCACCATTCATCATACCGCCTCGTTCCTACGATTCGTGTTGAAGCAATTAATGTTTAGGCTCGGCGTCCCCCAGCGATCAACTCAGCCGCGCCCTGCGAAATTAGCGCTTCTGCAACTCGCCGCCCAAGCGACTCCGCCTCCTCAATTTCAGCGGAGTCTCTCGCCGCGAGTCGCTGCTTGCCATCTGTACTCAACACAGCAGCATGCAGCCGAAGTTGCCCCGCCTCAATGCGACCTAGCGCACCGACTGGCGCCATGCAGCCGCCGCGTAAGTGCTCGAGCAGAGCCCGTTCAGCTGTCACCGCAGCGTGCGTGGCTGCATCATTCAACGAACGAATTGCCGCCAATGTGTTATCGTCATCCGCGCGGCATTCAATTCCGAGGGCTCCCTGTCCAACCGCCGGCAACATCACATCGAACGGCAGCACGTGCTGAATTCGCTCGCCCAGTCCCAGTCGCCGCAGTCCCGCCTCTGCCAGCACTATCGCCTCAAACTGCCCTTCATCCAGCTTGCATAAACGCGTGTCCACATTCCCCCGCACTTCCTCGATGAGCAAATCCGGCCGCACATGCCGCAACTGCGCCTGCCGTCGCAGACTCCCCGTACCTACACGTGCGCCGCGAGACAGTGCTTCGATATCCCCTACTCCCTCTTCCATACCCCCCACACGACGAACCACCAGAACATCTGCGGGGTTCTCTCTTTTTGGCACAGCCGCCAGCACGAGACCCGGTACTCGCTCCGTAGGCAGATCTTTGAGACTGTGTACGGCAAGATCAACTTCGCCGCACAAGAGTGCCTGCTGAATTGCCTTCGTGAACACACCCCGCGTGCCGATCTCTTCGATCGATCGCGCACGATCTGCATCGCCATGCGTGGCGATCTCGATAAGCTCGACCGCTTGTCCTATTCGGCGTAGTTCCTCCGCCACCCATTCCGCCTGCCAGCGAGCTAGCAGACTGCCACGCGTTCCTAGACGCAGCCCTCGCCCGTGAGTTACCGGCTCAGCCATTCTGCCCCACTGCGGCCGAAAGTTGCATCCGCTCCCCGCTTGGCAACATGCCTTCCACAACGCCGCCGTTTTCAGGCGATGGCGGAATCACGACGCCGCAACTCACCACCCACTGAATCGCCTGATCGACCGAGATATTCAGTTCGATGGTCTCGCTCTTCTTCGCAGTTATGGCAAATCCCGTAAACGGCATTGGTGAATGCGGCACGAAGACGGAAAGCATCGGCTCATCGTTCGCATTCTGGATATCGTGCATCGGATCACCCGTTACAAACCCTAGCGTCCAAATTCCCATCCGCGGGTATTCGACTGCCACCACGCGCGTGTACTGCATCTCAGGTTCGGAAAACACGAAGTCGGTAACTTGCTTGATCGAGGAGTACACATTGCTCACAAGCGGCACGCGATGGATCAGCCGCTCAAATTGATTCCAAAAGAATCGTCCTACGCCCGCTGCCAGGAACTTACCCAACAGATAGAGCACGAGCAGGAACAAACAGATAAAGATTGGCACCACGAACCGCGGCTGCAGCCAGCGATGGTTCACATACCAGCTGTAGATGAGCGTAGCCGTTCTCGGCATTGGTTCCCTTCCAACACCTTTCCGAACCTCTTCGTAGACTCGCCACGGTATAAATCTGCCGTCATCCGTTCGGTGGTAAACTTTTTCTCCAATCGAAACCGTTTGTTTGGACGTAAGAATGTAGCTTTCGCCGTCGATGACAACCTTGTCGCCGGGGCTCGGCCGATTTTCGAGATCTGCCGGCGTGCGAATATCAGCGATGTAATCCATGGCCACGCGTCGCGTGGCGTTTTCCAGCGGATCCAGCAGGTAGTCCGCAACTGTGTTTCCGATCCACAGGAAAATGACGATCGTCAACAGCGGCGGCAACAAGATGCCCAGACCGCGCAGCACCGCCCGTCGAAATGGTCCCATCCGCTTCGGAGCCGCAATCTCGCTTATTTGTTCATTCAAGTCCACGTTTGTCTCACTCTAATTTCCGGACCGGCCTCCCAAGAATGAGACCGGCCAGCGAATGGCTCGCCTGCTCACTACTCACCAAACGCTCTGGCAGCCACCACGACCGTCACCCGTGCGGCACCGGCAGTGTGTAGGACGCGGGCTGCTTCGCTGCATGTGGCGCCGGTAGTCAGGATATCGTCCACTAACAAAACATGGGTTTCCCTTAAATGATAGCCCGCACGAACGGCAAAGGCCCTACGCACGTTTTCCCAGCGTTTTGGGGGATTTAGGTCAAATTGCCGCAATGTTGAGCGTGTGCGCTTCAATAGGCCGTCGGCCCGTGGCAGGTGCAACTGGGAGGACAGAACCTCCGCCAACACCGCCGCGGAATTGGTCCGATGGACAATCCGCCGCTGCCAATGCAGCGGAATTGGCACCACGACATCCGCCTCAAGCGCCACGAGTTGCTCGCCACAACGCCGCCAAATCAGCCTTCCGATCGCCAGTGAGATCGCATCCCCCTCCGCCTGCTTCATCCGCAGCAACAGCTCGCGCAACCGACCACCGTAATGCCCCAGCGCAATAGTTTTCTCAAACCACAGTTTCCGTCCACGACATCGATAACACCCAGCAGGCTTGGCCGCGCACTTCAAATCGCCATTTTTACTCGGCCTAGCAAATGGTACAGGGGCGCCACATCGCTCGCACACCGGATCCGAGAAAAACTCGAGCCGTTCAAAACACGCCTCGCACAACCATACTTCGCTTGCCGTTGTTGTTTCTCCACCGAGTTCAGCATCGCATCCCACGCAGTTTGGCGGAAAAACAACATCCGCGAGCCCACGCCAGCAGTGGCCTGTTGCGGTTCGTAGCCAATCGCCACGAATTGCCCGTCCCCACTCTTGGCGAAGCATCGCGTTCATGTGGTGACTGATTACTCCTTTACTCCAGCGAATACAATGCCGACTGCTAGCAGGCGCCGATTATATCAGCCCTTCCTTCCGTATTGACCCCCATGCGACCGCTAAACTACGCTCCCGCCCAAATCTCCCTCGATTCCGCGTCCGGCATCCTTCCCCGTCGCCATGCCCACCATCATCGACCGCTACATGTTGCGGCAGTTCACTCAGATACTAATTATCTGTCTGATGAGCCTGATTGGGCTCTACATCGTAATCGATGCCTTCAGCCACCTCGACCACTTCACCGAGTATGCCGATAAGCACGGCCACCTTCTTAAGATCATGGGTGCCTACTATGCATATCGTGCTGTCTGGTTCTTCAACCTCACAAGTGGCGTACTGACGCTCATCGCCGTGATGTTTACGATCACGTGGATCCAACGCCACCACGAAATGACGGCCCTCCTTGCCGCCGGCATCTCGCGGATGCGCGTGCTACGACCCGTGCTTCTAGGCGCCGTTTGCGTCAGTTTGCTGGCCGCAGCGAACCGTGAATTCTTCATGCCTAACATTCGTGAACATTTGGCGAACGATTCAAGAAATATCGGCGGTGAACAAGAAACGATGATGCAACCGCGGTTCGACAGCGAGACCAATATCCTTCTGGGCGGTGAAAAAATCGTTTCCGCCAGTCAGAAGATCATTAATCCAAGTTTTGTCTTGCAGCGCCCGTTTGACCAGTTCGGCCCCCAACTCACCGCCAGAGAGGCCCGCTACCTTCCAGCCAAGGGCGATCAGCCCAGCGGCTATCTGCTGACCGGCGTTATCTTGCCAAAAGCCTTATTGAAAAGTCCACCGTTGTTGATGGGCGACAAGCCGATCATTCTCACACCCATCGGAAGCAATTGGCTTCAACACGATCAGGTCTTTGTCGTCAGCGGCGTATCGTTCGAACTGCTCGCCGCTGGCGCCACGTGGCGCGATTTCGCGTCCACCCACGAGATGATCCAGCAGCTTCGCGAACCCAGCACCGATCTCGGCGCCGATGTTCGCGTCGCCATCCATAGTCGACTCATTCAGCCCTTCCTCGATATGACGCTGCTATTTCTCGGCTTGCCGTTCGTCGTGACGCGCACCAACCGCAACCCGTTTATCTCGATCGGCCTCTCCTTGGGGATCGTCACGGTTTTTATGATCGTGGAACTTGGCTGCCAGTCACTGGGCTCCAAGGGACTCTTGCAGCCAACGCTCGCTGCCTGGCTTCCGCTCATGGTCTTTGCGCCTGTCGCCACCGCTATGAGCGATTCGCTCCGGCAGTAAGTAATTTTCCCGTCTCACCAAGGGGATAGGCTAGGGAGGGTCTTCTCTTCACCATTTCCCATTTCACCCCGTTAATGGCAGCTCTTGCTGTTCGTGCCGCTCTTCCCCAATTACGCGTACATACTCGGCACCGAACAGTACCACGAGCGCCGCGTAATACGCCCATAACATGACGGCCAAGAACGATCCAATCACGCCATACACGTTCGGGTAGTTCCGGTGCAAGAGGTACGCCGAAAGCGCCTGTCGTCCTACTTCCCATAGAATCGCGGCCACTAGCCCACCTCGCAACGCGTTCCACCAGCGAATCTCCGGCTTCGGCAAAGTTCGATAAATAACCGTGAGCGCCAACCAGTTCAAAACAAGATTGGTCCAAAGACTGGTAACCCAACGCATCCACACACCTATTTCTATCGTCGACTCCATTACCTGAATAACGGCCGATAAAATCATCGACGACACCATGACTAGCACCACGAAGCCCCCGGTACCGAGTAGCATTGCCAGTGCCTTAAGGCGCTGAAACAGCAGACTGCTTGAACCAGCTCATCCACCCCTTGTGCGGATCGCTTGGCACTTTAAAGATACGATCGAATGCAGCGTCGATCTGCGCAAAGATCACGATCGCCGATATCACCAAGACCACGAATCCGATCGGCCCGCCGGAAATAGCATTGGTACTAACGGCGTTGAGCGATCGCTCGACTTGATGAGCTAAGTTCTGTGAGGCCTGTTGCTGGATCACATCTAACAGCTTTTGTTTTGCTTCTTGACCGACGTTTGTCCATTGAAATACCCAGCCGAGCCCCGCCACCAGGACTAACAACAACGGAAAGAACGAGAGTGCCACATAGTAGGCAATTCCCGCCGCCGAGAGCATACCCTCGTGTTCCTGAAATCCTCGATAGGCGGCCCATAGGCGGTCCAGATTTTTTTTCGGAAGCGAAGCTATCGACATCTTGACGCTCTGATGGTTGTCAGTGGTCCCGTGTCAGTTGTATGCTGAACGTGTTATTCACTCTAATCGACAGCAAGCATGGGACCACGGACATCGATCCTCGGAAAATGACTATGAAAACTGCCACTATTAAAACAAAGCACGGCGATATTCGCCTTAAACTCCACGATGATAAAGCCCCCAAAACCGTCGCCAACTTCGAAAAGCTCGTCAACGACGGCTTCTACGACGGTTTGACATTCCATCGAGTCATCGATGACTTCATGATCCAAGGTGGCTGCCCCAAAGGCTCCGGCACCGGCGGCCCGGGCTACCAATTTGCCGATGAGTTCCACAAAGATCTCAAGCACAGCGGCCCGGGCATCCTTTCCATGGCAAACTCCGGCCCCAACACCAACGGCTCGCAGTTCTTCATTACCCATGTCGCTACCCCGTGGCTCGACAACAAGCACTCCATTTTCGGCCAGGTGATTGAAGACACGCAAAAAGTAGTCAACGCCGTGGAACAGGGCGACAAAATGGAAAAGGTCACCGTGCAAGAAGAGTGAACTGATGGACGATCGGGCGGCCATCAGGTTTCGACCTACTTTTCACTTTGGGATGCTCCAGCAGGCAGCTTTGTGCCACTAGCGCGATTCAAACTTCGTCCGTCGGAGATTGCTTCTGGCGCGATATGATAAGCAAACTCACGCCGGCGGACAGAAGTAAAGAAAACGCGGTTGGCTCCGGCACCGATACGAAGGATGAGACACCGTTGCCCGCCGCACTGCCCGGTGCAACTTGGCCGAAGGCGGTGCGCCAAGCATCGTAATCGTCCTTGTCGATTTTCCCATCGCGGCTTCCATCGGCTGCCAAGCCGCTGCCCATCTGGCCGAACATTTCGCGCCACACAATATAATCAGCGGCATCGACAACGCCATTCTTGTTGTAGTCGCCAAGCACACCTTCGACCGAAAGCGTCACCGAGCCAACTCCCTGGCTCAAACCGAAGTACAGTCCGCCCGGCAGGTCGGGCAAGTTCTGATGAGTGAACCCGGTTCCACTGACACCGCCGCCGCCAGTTGCCGTAATGATGGTGAACGAATTGGATGAATTGGGTGCGAAGCCACCGGTCAGCGTCACGTCGAGCGTACTGTTGTTGATGATGACGGCACCAGTGGATTGGACGGCGTCGTAGCCACTGCCGGCAGTTGTACCGCCGATTTCAATTTCCAGCGTACCCGATGTAAGCTCATAGATACCGCTGGCCGGCGTAATACCGATGCCGTCGCCCGGCGCATGAGTGCCGGTGATCCGCACGTCGTTGAGGTCGCCGGTGCCGGAGAGGAGGTTGGCGACCTGAAGCATATCGACCGGGCCGGCGATGGTGCCACCCGTGAGTAGCCCCTCGTTGACGATCGCGCCCTCGATGCGGCCGGGGCCTTTGATCGTATGCCCGGCGGCATTCGTGAGCGCGGTGCCGCCCGCGACGAGGAGCGTCGAGTTCGTAGCGTGAAGATCGAGCACTCCCCCGCCATCGAGCGTCATTTGCGGATCGCAGCAGACGGTCAACCGGAACGTGCCGCCTTGGCTAAGCGGGTTGACGACGATCGTGCCGTTGTTGGTGAGTCCGGCGCCTTCGATGTTGACTTGCGCGCCAAATCCGAGCGGCTGGGTGTGCAGGATGGCGTCGTTGACCACGTCTCGCAAGAAAAAGTTGTCGCCAGCCTGGATGATTCCGCTGCCGAAGGACTGCAAATGACCTCCGATCAGGCGACCGCTGCTCATGAGCTTTACGGTGCCGCCGTCCTCGGCAATGACGAAACCGGAACTGGGATTCTGCGTCACTTGATTCTCGACCTGCAGCGTGCCGCCGGAGGCGGCGCGAATCTCGTTGTTATTCGTGATGGGATCAAACACCAGCTGCAGTGTGCCATCGGCCTGAATGACGCCCTCGTTGGTTAATAGGGCGTTGACTTGTCCCTGGCCGCGGATGGTGTGGCCGGCCGAGTGCAAAATCGTTACGCCGACCTGGTTGTCAATTTTACCCCCGACCGACATAACAACCTCGCCCGTGCCACCCAACGCGCCGTTGTTGAGATAGTTCATCGTGCCATCCAAATTCACCGTTCCGTTGTTCGTCAGTCCGCCGCCTGCAATGAATGCCGTGCCGCCCGTGTTAACCTGATACATGCCTTCGTTCGATACGTCGGTGAGCCGCGTCGCGTACGAATTGGAGGGGGAAGATTTGCTGAAGACAACGCCGGTGCCTTTGCTCTGCAGCGTGCCACCGGTGATTAGAACGTTATTGAGCAGTTCGACGGTGCCGCCGTCGGCGGCGCTGATAACCCCCAGCTTGCCTTGAGAGATCGGGTAGGAGCCGACGATCCGCAGATAGCCGTCGGCCTCGGCGCCCAGCGTAGCGTTGTTAGTGATGCCGCTGCCCGTAAGCTCCAGCACGTGGCCTGACCCAGTGGGCACGTCAGTCGCCAGGATGTTGCCGTTGTTGACGATACTGGCGCTGATCTGCCCGACACCACGAATAGTATGGCCTGCTTCCTGAGTGACGACACTGCTGATCGTCTCGATCGTAGCGGGTGAAATGACGACCGGAAACGGCTGCGAATCAGCTTGCATCAGGATCGTGCCGGTGCCCGAAAGCGTGAGCAGGTTGTCGCCGGCGTAGGCCGAGAAGCGGAGCCGCGTTGTTTGATTGCTGCTGTCGCTGTTGATGACGATGAGCCCGTTGTTCACCATGTCGCCCGCGTTGATCACGAGATCGTTGCCGGAGAGGATATCTACTTCGCCTGCGCCGTTCAAAGGAACGTTCGTCAATTCGAGACTGCCAACCGATGCATTGGCGCTCACGATGGCAGGACCAACTGTGCCCAACAGCCCGCTCGAAACGACCGCATCGTCGCTGAAGCCCGGCGGCCCGGAAGGGGACCAGTTACCGGGCTCGCTCCAGTTGCTGTTTGCAACGCTGCCATCCGTCCAGTTAAATGTGGTAGCCAGCGCGGGGCTGACAATGTACGCATAGAGCAGAAATGTGCAGAACGTCGCGTATCGGCAGGCACCCGAACAGCGACCACCATAAAGCACTAGCAGTCGCGCATTGCGTTGCGACATGGCATCGGACCTCATCGATTCAAGTAGCTAGTGCCGTCGTTGGAACCCAATTAAATTGTCGCCAAGCAGCGTACAGACTGCAAGACTTTTTCGTTTTGAGTCGGGGAAGGTTGCCGTTAATGCATGGCAGATAGTACAGATCGCTTGGTTGTGTAGAGATACTCCGCACATTCGATTCCGTCGTAGCCAAGCAGATCGCTCGCAAGAGCATCTGCCGGCACTGTAAGAAATGCGACGCTAGACACGGCGACCTACGCTACGTCGACGCCCAAAAAAAACCAGGAGAACGAGCAGAGGTGAAGAGAACGCCAAACCCAAGTAGAATAGTTCCTGCTGCGGAACGTACGATTCTGCACGTCGTGCCGGCAGGCGGCCTCTAAACGAGAGAAACAAGGAGCACCATGGACAAATTCGTACTAATCGCGACTCTCCGCACGGCAGTTTTCATCGCCTGCGGTTGGGCGTCATCCACTTGCGTGTTAGCAGCGCCTCCCCAGATCCCGAATGCCAAACATTCCGCTCCAGCCCAGTTCGAATCAGAGATCAAAGCGTTCGAGGCATATGACCACAAAAATGCCTTCCCCAAAAGCTCGATCCTCTTCGTCGGCAGCTCGAGCATTCGCCTTTGGCAAACCGCCGACGATTTCCCGAACTTGCCAGTCATCAATCGGGGCTTTGGTGGATCGACGATTGCTGATGTGAATTACTACGCCGATCAGATCGTCTTCAAGTATAAACCGCGCGCGATTGTGTTTTATGCGGGTGATAACGACATCGCCGCTGGAAGATCTCCTGACCGCGTCTTCCGCGATTTCCGAGAGTTCGTAAACTCCGTCCAAATGCGGCTGCCGGACACACGGGTTGTCTTCCTCGGCATCAAGCCGAGTATCGCCCGGTGGAAACTCTGGCCCCTGATGCAAGAAGTGAACGATCGCGTGAAGGCTCTCGCGCAAGCGGACAAACAACTTAAGTTCGTCGATACAGCCACGCCTCTTCTCGGCCCCGATGGTCGGCCCCAGAAATCCCTCTTCCGCGAAGACGGCCTCCACATGAACGCGAAGGGCTACGCCACTTGGAACAAACTCCTCGCCCCAATTCTCCAAGAATCGCAATGAGACTTTAATTGATAGAATGAGCAAGCAGCTTCAAAAGCCAACTCCAACCAGCGGTATTCATGTCTCTTGTCTGTCTGAAAATACTTCACGGCTAATCTGAAGCCGTATGACCATTCAACTTGACAGCGAACGTTCGCAGCACAGGATGCTGCTCCCGAGGAAGCAATTGTTCCAGCGCGGCAACCGCTTTGCGCAACCGCCCAACGATCATCGGATTATCACGGCCGTAATGGTAAATCTGGTCGAACGCGACGCCGAAAGCTCTGTTAAACGTACTGGTCATCGCCAAAAAATGGACTCTACCCTCCTCCGTCCGCATTGGATCTGGTGCAGACCGCTTCCCAATCGTGAGTAGAATCTGAGTCAGCCGGTCGATGCAATGGTTGGCCGTCGTTGGGTCATTGATTCCGGGCGATAGCGCTTTCACTCCCATGTCAGCAATTTCCAGGATATTGAACTCCGCGTCTTGGTCCGGGGTACGTTGTTCCCCGGTCACAAAGGCTTTGCGAATTTCCGCGCGTGAGTCCTCGCTGCAACCGGCTTCAGCCCACACCTCGGCCAGCGTTTGCCCTTCCAGAATGAATGCTCCGATGGGGACGGTCATTCGAATCAGCATCCGATTCTGCTTACCTAAGTCGAAGAGCGACTTTCCGTCCACTGCCTGTAAATAGCCGCTGCTACACGATCGAATCGCCTCCGGTTCCGTACTTGGAATCTCAACTTTTCGCTCGTCTTCAACGGTAGGTTTTCCAATCTCATTCGGAAACAATCGCTCGACATTATAGAGTGCGTCGTCTGTGACTCGCTCCAAAATCACCGAAGCCTGGATCGAACGGGCGGCGTGGTGGATAAAGTGAATCAAAAATCCAACGCTCACAAGTGACAGCAAAATCGCCACTGTTACCGAAATATGAGGAACAAACGCATCGCTACCTTCGGCTTTCGATCGCACCATTCGCAGCACTAAAAGAGTGTACGTAAAAGTGCTGATAAGTACGCCCAGTACGATTTGGTTTGAGCGGTCAGCTAAAAAATTTCGCAAAATTCGTGGCGCAAATTGTGTGCTCGCCAACTGCAGCGCCACGATCGTTACTGAGAAAACGACTCCGGTGACCGTGATCAGGCTCCCAGCAATCGTGCTGAGCACCAGCCGCACTCTTCGGCACCCCCGCTCAACCACCAGTGGTGCGTCCGGTTTAACCACGGCTCAAGCTGAAAATCAACCCATACCGCTCCAAAGGCCAGCCCGATCGCCGTCAGCGTCAACAGGGCAGGAACGAACCATAAACTATCCGCGCCCGCATCCAAATAATCTTCAGTCGCTGCAACATGGAGGGTTGCCTCATCACCGAGTATCGGCCCGAGATGCCATTTCGGGCCTACGACGACTGAGCCTGGCTACCGCCTTTAGCGTCGCTCGTTGCAGCCCAATTAGAATAGCGACCATTACCAAACACAGCACGAATAACCGTAGCGAGGTAATCTTGTTCGAACGGAATGCAAAACTCAGCGCCGTCGCTGTTGCCGGTGGGTGAAACACGTCCGCGGCAATCGTTACAGCCACAGTACTCACCATTGAAAGCCCGGCCGCGTAATAGTTTGCGCCCAGCAGGGCATCGAATCCTATGCCCGCCACTGCTGCCGCAAGTTGTGAGGATACCAAACATCGAATCGAATTCGACCGATTCTCTGGACTTAGATAAATGGAATACGCGCTAGATGCCAGCGATGCAAATAACACCCGCTGATCACTTAAAACTTTCACGATCATCAATACGATCAACACGACCGCTGTCGGCAGCATGGCCAACAACAGCTCGTTTTTAACCCCTAATTTTCGGCGCCCGTCGAACCGAAAATTGGTTTCGCAGGAGTTGCTACGCTACCTGTCGCCGAAATAGGAGCTGTTCCATCGTGTATACTACGTCTTTCACGCATTTATCTCTCCACGATTGGGCGGCTCCCTTACCACTCATTACCTACGATTGTTATCCCACTTCCGCCGAAAACCGCATCGCGGTCCACGGTGATTGACCAGACGATAGCGACATACGATTAACTCACAACCACCTTGGCCTGCATGCAGTCGCTTTCAATGGAAACGTTCGAAACAACAGCGATTTGGTGGATCAATGACAGCCCTTGTGAGTAAGTGCTGCAATCTTCATACCGCTCTCTCGCACGCCATTTACAATGTACAAAGCGGTTCGAAACCAACCAGGCGCACGTTTGGCTAAGAAGGTTGAACTGCAAAAGAGTTTGAGAAGCTATGGAAACGATCAAGTCGCAATCACCTCAACTTCAAACCGACTCGCCTCGTATTCCAAGTAACACTCGAAGGCTGGCGCCGGCACGGGCCGACCAAAAAGAAAGCCTTGCCCTTCGTCGCATCCATGGTCTCGCAAGTAGGTCAATTGTTCCGCCGTCTCGACTCCCTCGGCGATCACAGTGTGGCCCAAGGCGTGACCCAGGTCGATGATTGCACCGGCCAGAATCACATCATCCCGGCTAGTCGGCAACCCATGCACAAATGATTGGTCTATTTTCAATTTCTCCACTGGAAGTTGCCGCAGGTAGGTCAGCGATGAGTACCCCGTGCCGAAATCATCAATCGACAGTGCCACACCCATTTTCTTCAATATCGGTGTTGCTTTTGCAACCTGTTCGTCCTGCAGCAGTAGCGTCTCTGTGACTTCCAGCTCGAGAAACTGAGGTGGAAGCTTCGTCCGATCCAACACCTCGGAAATGGTCTGGCAGAAATCACCGTGCCTGAAATTCACTGAGGAAACATTCACCGCCACTCGCAGGGGCGGAAGGCCCGCCTCCTGCCAAGCCGCGTTTTGTGCGCAGGCGTGCTCCAACACCCAATGGCTCAGTCCGTGAATCAAACCGCACTCCTCCGCCACGCCGATAAATAAGTCCGGAGCGACCATACCCCGTGTCGGGTGCTGCCAGCGAATCAATGCTTCCATTCCCACCAACCGGCCAGATCTCAAATTTATTTGCGGCTGAAAGTAGAGTACGAATTCGTCGTTCTCCAGCACCGCGTGCAGATCCGCCTCCAACGCTAGCCGATCACGAATCTCACTGTTGAGCGCCGCCGTAAAGAACTGGAAGTTATTGCGCCCTTCCCGCTTCGCCTGGTACATCGCCAAGTCCGCGTTCTTGAGCAGTTGCTCGGGGTTGTCGCTGTCCAAGGGAAAAATGCTGATGCCAATGCTGGGCGACGTATGAATATCTCGGCCTGAAAGCTGATAGGGAATCTCCATCACATCAATGATCTTCCGCGCTAGCGCCGCTGCCTCCTCCATACTGGTAATCTCTGGCTGTAGCACCGCAAACTCGTCTCCCCCAATCCGCGCCGCTATATCGCTTGCACGTAAGCAGTCTTGCAGACGCTCGGCAACCATCTTTAATAGCGCGTCGCCTACCGCATGCCCCAGCGTGTCGTTCACCACCTTAAAACGATCCAAATCGATAAAGTGCAATGCCAGCGAGCGCGAATGACGCCCCGCATGCTGCACCGCTTCTATCAATCGGCTTTGAAGTTGAACACGGTTTGGCAACCCGGTCAGCGCGTCGTGATAGGCCATTTGCTCGATGCGAGCCTCCGCGTCCTTGCGCCCGTGATGTCCTCGTGAACCGCAATAAAATGGGTGACTTGTCCTTGGCCATCCGTCAACGGCGTGATCGTTTGATGGACCGTGTACAGTTCGCCGTTTTTACGCCTTTCAATAACTTCTCCACTCCAAACGGCACCCGAAAGAACTGTCCTCCAGAGCTGCTCGTAAAATTCCGCGTCGTGCATGCCGGATTTCATCCGTCGCGGCGTCTCATTCACGAGTTCATCCAACCGATAGCCGCTCATCCGGCAAAAAGCCGCGTTCGCCCACATGATGCGTCCCTGCGCATCGGTGATGAAAATCGAATTCGCTGCTGCCGCTAGCGCGCTGCTCTGCAACCGTAGCTGTTCGCGGTCGCGCACCTTTGCGGTGATATCCTCCTTAACGGCCACAAAATTCGTAATCTCATTCCGCTCATTACGGACCGGCGACACGGAGGCCGACTCCCAATAGAGCGTTCCATCCTTTCTCTTGTTGCAGAATTCACCCTGCCAATTGTGGCCGGCTGAAATTTTATCCCACAGGTCACGATAAAACTCCGCATCGTGCTTTCCCGATTTCAAAATTCGCGGGTTCTTACCTCTTATTTCCTCCGCGGTGTAGCCGGTTATTTCGGTGAATTTGGGGTTCACGAATTCAATCGCACCATGTTTGTCTGTAATGACTACTCCGGCCGGACTTTGCTCGACCGCCAACATCAGCTTCCTTAATTGTTCCTGTCGCGCCCGGCGATTCGTGATGTCCCGCGCTACACCCGCGCACCGAAACACTTTTCCCTGCTCGTCAGGAACTGGAAACCCGCGATCCAAGATCCAACGAATGCCGCCATCCGGGCACATGATCCGATATTCCATTGTGTACGGTCGTCCAATCGCGTTCGCCGCCCGATTCTCCACGACCTCCGTGCGGTCATCCGGATGGATCGATTCCAGAAACGACTGTGGACAATCGAGGAGGCTTTCGCACGTCCGGCCCCAAATCTGTTCATATGCCGAACTAACGTAGTGAATTCTGGCCGCTTCCGGTTCGCTGATCCAAAAGACGTCGTCAATGTTTTCGGTCAACTGCCGGAATCTCTCTTCCGACTCCCGTAGAGCTTTTTCCGCCAACTTCTGCGTGGTTACGTCGCGCGAGTTGACGATGATCCCCACCACTCCCGATACGCCAACCAGTTTCTTCGCGACCGACGCGAGATAGCGCCACGCCCCGCTCTTGGTCCGAAACCGAAACTCAACCGATGTGGCTTCGTCTGGCCGCGCCAATAGCTGAGCAAATGCCTCTTCAGCTAGCCGACGATCGTCTAGGTGAATCAGCTCGAACCCTAGCGTGCCGATCAGTTCTTCCGGTCGATAGCCAAACAACTCCTCGATCGCTGGGTTCTCAAAGACAATGTAACCTCGCTCATCCAGAACGGTTATGATGTCCAATGAGTTGTCGACGAGTTGTCGGAAGAACCGTTCGCGCTCGCTGCCAGCAAGCGCAGCGTCGGCCACTTTACGCGATAGGGTCTCGTCGGATGGGGCGTATTTGAACATAGGTTCACTATCGAATATCGCATGTGCGCTCTTCTTAAACCTAGCTCAGAATTCCCCTTCTGAAGTGTTAGTTTCTGTCCCCCAAAAAACTCAGTAAGCGACGAAACTAGCGACCAAAATCCTACCGAGACCCCGGCTTTGCACAAAAAGCGTTACGCAAGTGCCAGTGATAGTGGTAACGCAGCCAGATAGCTGGCCAATCTTGTAGCTTGACTCAAGTTTATGTGCAGAGCACTCCGGCAACAAAAATAGGACCGCAGATGGTGTTAATTCGGCCTTTACGAATGTAAAATACGCCCATCTTTTCAGCCTGGGTTTTTCTCTCGGGCATTGTTTGCGGAACTAGATGTTGCTTGTGTGGAATTGCCGCCAAGGAGTTTGTACTTGGTGAGCTGTTTCTAATTAACTCGCTCAGCCTTGGAGATTGCGTCATGAGAAACTTGTGTTGCAAGTTGATGATTATGTTCCTCGCCGTGGGGTTATTCGCCGCTGTGGATAATGCTGCTGCTGCCCAACAGAAGAGGCCGAATATTGTAATCATCTGGGGCGACGACATTGGCCAGTCGAATGTCAGTGCCTACACACACGGGCTGATGGGCTACCAGACACCGAATATCGACAGCATTGCCAATCAAGGCATGCTCTTCACCGACTACTACGCCGAACAAAGTTGCACCGCTGGCAGGGCTTCGTTCATCACCGGCCAACAGGGCCTGCGGACCGGTTTGACGAAGGTCGGCCTCCCGGGGGCCACTCTCGGCCTGCGGAAAGAAGACCCGACGATTGCGAAGTTGCTCAAGCCACTTGGCTACGCAACCGGTCAGTTCGGCAAGAACCATTTGGGCGACCGCAATGAGTTTCTGCCAACGGTGCACGGATTCGACGAGTTCTACGGTAACCTGTATCACCTTAATGCCGAGGAGGAACCCGAGAATCCTGATTATCCCAAGGATCCGGCCTTTCGCCAGAAGTATGGTCCCCGTGGAGTGCTGGACTGCAAGGCGACAAATGCAGATGACCCCACGGTCGATCCTCGTTTTGGCAGGGTTGGCAAGCAAATCATCAAGGATACCGGTCCACTCACCAAAAAACGAATGGAGACGATCGATGACGATGTCGCCAACCGCGCAGCCGACTTTATCGAGCGTCAGGCCAAGGCCGGCAAGCCCTTCTTTGTGTGGGTCAACTTCACGCACATGCACTTCCGGACCCACGTGAAGCCGGAAAGCCGTGGGCAATCCGGGCGATGGATGAGCGAGTATGCCGATGTGATGATCGATCACGATAAAAATGTCGGCACTGTTCTGAAGGCAATCGACGGTGCAGGCATTGCGGGCAACACATTCGTCATGTACAGCACCGATAACGGCCCGCACATGAATACATGGCCGGATGGCGCCATGACGCCGTTCCGCAATGAGAAGAATTCCAACTGGGAGGGCGCTTACCGCGTACCCTGCACGGTCCGCTGGCCCGGCAAGATCAAACCCGGTGCCGTGTCCAACGAGATCGTCAGCCACCTAGACTGGCTGCCAACCATCCTGGCCATGGCTGGCGATCCCGATGTCACGCAAAAGCTTCTCAAGGGATACAAAGTCGGCGATATGACCTACAAGGTCCACCTCGACGGATACAATCTCCTCCCCTACCTCACCGGCCAGACCGACAAGGGCCCGCGCGAGTCCTTCATCTATTGCAACGACGACCAGCAGGTGACGGCCATGCGTTTTGATAACTGGAAGCTCGTTTTCATGGAGCAACGCGCTCCAGGAACGTTGCGCGTGTGGTCCGAGCCGTTTACATCATTGCGGCTGCCGAAGATGTTCAATTTGCGGACGGACCCGTACGAGCGGGCGGACATTACGTCGAACACCTACTACGACTGGCTGCTCGACCACGCCTTCTTGCTCGTTCCGGCGCAGGACTACGTCGGAAAGTTCCTGGCAACATTCAAGCAGTACCCGCCACGTCAGAAAGCCGCCAGCTTTAACCTCGACGAGGTGATGCAAAAGATGAAATAAGGTGGGAATAAGTAAGCTTCCTGGCTCGCGACAAGCAGCTAAGTTGTCCACCACCATCGGTCACTTCCTCGCTATGCGCAGCTAAGGCAGATGCAGAAGTGCTGCGTCTTCGTCAATTTCATGGTTTTTGAACCAATCACCTTGGGCTACGTAAGCGATACATCTCTGCGAGTCATGGGAAAACGCCAGCGGTCCAAGAGGATACTCTTGTCAAACTTGCCCAGTTCCTAGCAGATTGATCAGCGCCCCGAAAACTCGGTAGCGAAAAGTGATAGAATGAACTCTTTGCCCTCGTAGCTCAGGGGATAGAGCAGCGGTTTCCTAAACCGTTGGTCGCATGTTCGAATCATGCCGGGGGCGCTCGCCGAGCCGGGAGCCGGAAAGTTTTGAGCACGGAGTAAGAACGCATTTAATTTCGAATGCCTTACTCGGTGCATATTGCTCCCGCCCCTCCCTGCTAGCACAAACTCGTCTTGACCGTCGCTCGCAGTTTGGCGGAATATGCTTTTTCCCAGAGACATATCCCGCACACGGAGGCCCTCCATGAAACGCGACGTCGATCTCATTCGCCAAATTCTTTTCGATCTCGAACGCAATGGGGCCGACTGCTCGCTCGACGCGCTCCGCAACGGCACAACGCACGAAATCGACGAGCGGACGCGTTACCACCTTCGACTCTGCATCGACGCTGGACTCGCCAAGGAAATCGACCGCTCGGCCGCCGGTTCGCCGTGCGTGCACCTCACCAATGCAGGCCACGAGTTCCTCGATATCTGCCGCGGCGACGAACGCTGGCAAGCGGCAAAGTGGATCGTCCACCAACAAACGGGCGGCCTGTCGCTCGCTGTGTTGCGTGCCGTGCTCACGAAGTGGGCGGTGCAAGGCATTTCCCAAAGCGAACGTCATCGCCGCTGGCGGCGCACATACCGACCCTACTATGTGGAAGGCTACTACCGCACGGACCCGACCTTAGGCGACCCGCCGTATCGCGTTGATTCCTATCGCTATGGCCGCGAGCCGTACCTTGAGGATGAGCCGATGCGACTCGTTCGGCCACGTCGCGACTATCGCGAAGCACTCGGCCCGATCGACCATTGGGACCACGCGCCGCATCAGTCAGAAGAAGCGCTCGCGGACGAGCCGCTCGGCGTTTCGCTGCCGATCAACATTATCTAACGCTGTGGGGCAGACATTCGCGTCTGCCGCTCAACGGCCTTTTGTTGGATCGGAACCCACTGCGCAAGCAAAAGCAAAGGGTTCCGCCTTCCAATCTTTCGATGCATCGCCCCACGGGGCGGTGCCTTTTTTTCGCACCCGTTCACTGGTTCGCACTACGCAACGACTGTAGATTTTACTCGGCTCACGCTATACTTTATCGACGTGAACACTCTGAGTTCGTATTCCCCCTTCTCCACTCCATACTCCCCCTTGATTCATGCCTCGCTACGTCGTTCGCCATGGGGTCATGCGCAACCTCGGCGTTTTCACGCCGCGCGGTCGCGATACATACGTGCGTGGTGACCAAGTGGTGGCCCGAACCAATCGCGGGCTTGAGTCGGGCGAAATCCTGTGCGAAGCGACCGATGAGGCCATAGCCCAGTTAAAGGAACCGAAGCAGGGTCAAATCCTTCGCCGTCTTTCCGATGACGATATCCGCGACTTGCGCAAAAATGTTTGAGCAGGAACGGCGCGAGTATGAAGTCTGCCAGCGCGAAATCGAGACGCTTAACCTCGACATGCAACTCGTCGATGTGGAACACCTCTACGGAGGCGAGCGAGTGGTCATTTTCTATCTTGCCGAGGACCGTGTGGATTTTCGCGACCTCGTTAAGACGCTTGCGACGGAATTTCAAACGCGTATCGAGATGCGGCAAATCGGCGTTCGCGATGAAGCCAAGTTGCTTGCCGATTATGGCGATTGTGGTAAACCGGTTTGCTGCAACACGCATCTTAGCGAGATGCCACCTGTGTCGATGAAGATGGCCAAGCTTCAACGGGCGACTCTCGACCCGACGAAAATTTCCGGTCGGTGCGGCCGGCTGAAATGCTGCTTGCGCTATGAGTATGATACCTATCAGGAGCTGCAACGCGAGTTGCCCCCTGTCGGCGCCGACATCATCACCAACAATGGGCGAGCTCGAGTGCTTGCCCAAGAAATCCTGGCCGGTCAACTACTCGTTGAAACTGAAGATAGCCGTCGCATTGTTATCGATGCCAGTGATGTCCTCACAGTTCTGAAGCGCGAACGAAAGCCGCGCTCCGATCGGCCCGTCCAGGCCGGTGAAACTGAGCATGATACGACTGAAGAATCCCAAGGTGAAGAAGCGTCCACGAGCGATGAGGAGTCGCCGGATCTGGCGATGCTCGAAGATACGGTATTTCGCGATGTCCACCGGCGCGAGGACGAGCCGTTCTTTGACGTCGATGATGACGCGCCGGATACCGAAGATAACGACTCGGGCGATTAGTGGCGCGCCTCGCAATCGCAGAGAGCACAAGCATACAATGTTGAAACTGGGCGGGCAGACGGGCACACGGAGCGTGCCTGCTGCAAAGACACCGCGATACAGCCGCTCAAATCGACAGCGTGTCGCTTTTTCGACCACAAAATGTGCTACACGGTTTGTAATTTCGACTTCACTTGTTGCCTAACTCGCGATCGTTATCGACAATAGAAGCATGTTAGATCAAGATCATCCCCTGGCGGAATTGATTCGCCGCGACCGCCGGTATCATCGCGACGCTTACTTCTTTGTGTTCGAAGCCCTCCGGTTCGCCCAAGAGCAACTCGGCATCGGTGGCATGTCGCCGCCAGGGGAATCGGATCCAGACGAAGAGCGACACGTTACCGGTCAGCAGCTTTGCGAAGCGATCCGCCAATACGCCGTGCAACAGTACGGCATGTTGTCCAAAAATGTGCTAAACGAATGGGGTATCCACTCCACTAGCGACTTCGGTGAGATCGTTTTCAATCTGATTGACATCGGTCAGATGAAGAAGACGGATAGCGATCGCCGCAAAGATTTCGATAACGTTTTCGATTTCGACAGCGGTCTTAGCGATGCTTTCTTGCCGATCACTTCATAGCGGCAGCAGACTACCTCAGCCAGATCGCAGCGGCTCCACGAATGGCCGATCGAAGCAAAGACGATTCAAGTCGGGGTGGTCCGGCAGCGCCACCTTCTGATTCGTTGCCCACATTGAAAGCCAGTCGCGGGCAACTTCTGGCGGCTGGCGTTCTGCTCGCGGTCTGGATCGTTTTTCTCATGTTTATGTCTATTTATGGCTAAGTCCAACGGATTGAGGTGGTTTTATGAATACGCGTTTTAACCTCGTCGTTAACCGCTTATGTATTGCATCATTGTTCGTAGCGTTGGCCGCCGCAACGTGCTGCGATGCGCGAGCGGCCACGGACTCGACATTGACGGAGTTGGATTCCGCCAAGATCACACAATCCGTTAATCGCGCTGCCGATTTTCTGAAGCAGGTTCAAGCCGATGACGGCTCGTTCAGCTCCGAGTCGGGTCCCGGCGTCACGGCGGTTGTCGCTGCCGGTCTACTCCGCTCAGGCCGCAACGCCGATGACCCGGTCGTTTCGAAAGCGCTGAAGTATCTCGAAGGGAATCGCCGCGACGACGGCGGCATCTACCAACGAGGCAGTAATCACAAGAACTATGAAACTTGTCTGGCGATCATTGCATTCAAGGAAGCCAATCGCGATCACAAGTACGACAAACTTTTGGCGGCAGCCGAGAAGTTTGTGAAGAAGCTGCAGTGGGACGAGGACGAGGGCAAGAGTGTCGATGATGTTTACTTCGGCGGCGCCGGATATGGCCATTCCAGCCGGCCGGATCTTTCGAACACAAGCTTTTTAATTGATGCTCTGCATGCTCTTGGCCGCGGTGAAGACGACCCCGCCATGCAGAAGGCGATCATCTTCGTCTCTCGCTGTCAGAATCTCGAATCGAAATACAACACGGAGCCTTTCGCGGCCAAAGTCAATGATGGCGGGTTCATTTATACGGCTGTGGGAGGCGGGCAAAGTCCGGCGGGCCAAACGGCCGATGGCGGCCTCCGCAGCTATGGCTCGATGACCTATGCCGGCTTCAAGAGCATGATCTATGCCGGCGTCAAACGCGACGACCCGCGCGTGAAGGCGGCGTATGAGTGGATTCAGAAGCATTACACACTCGACGAAAATCCCGGGATGGGTGCGCAAGGTCTGTACTACTACTATCATACGTTCGCCAAAGCGCTGGACGCGATCGGCAATGAGAAGATTGTCGATGCGAACGGCGACCCACACGATTGGCGGGCTGAGCTTGCCGCAAAATATATCGCCGAGCAAAACGCAGACGGAAGTTGGGTCAACAAAGCCCCACGCTGGATGGAGGGCGATCCGAATCTCGTCACGGCGTATGGCCTGTTGTGCCTCTCTTACTGCAAACCAGCGCCGCAAAAGTAGTTGCGCCCTATCAAGCAGCAACCACCAACGGGCTTCGCGGATTCGCGGAAGGAGGCGCTCGCTCAGTTGTCTGCGCCGGAGTTCTGTCGCGCCAGCCTTCGCTTACGTCGCTTTTTCTGACTGAGCTTGTTCTCCGACGTCCGTATTTCATTCGGCGTTGGCATCTTTGCACCAACCGACTGGCGCCACGTCAGTATCTTGTCATGCAGATCCTTCACGATGTCCGGGCGATCGTAGGCGAGATTATGTGTCTCGCCCACGTCATCCCTTAAATTGTACAACTCCTGCCGGCCATCCTCGAAAAACTCGACCAGTTTCCAATCGCTGGCTCGGATGGAGCCGGCCGGGGTCGTCCGCCACTCGTTCTTGCCGAAGCCCAAGTAGCCGGGAAAATGCCAGAATACTTCGGGGCGGTCCAACGACTTTCGGCCGCCACTCAGTAATGGCATTAGACTCGTACCGTCTAACAGGTAGTCGGGCGGCGCTTTCGCACCCGCCACATCGACTAGCGTCGGGTACAGATCGATTCCAAGGATCGGCGTTTCATTCATCGTGCCCGGCTCGATTTTTCCTTTCCATCGGAAGATGTAGGGCACGCGCACGCCTCCTTCGTACAACATCCCTTTGCCGCCCCTCAATGGTGCATTGTCCGTGATGCCGTTCTTGCTCAGGCCGGTGCCTTTGTAACCACCCACACCGCCATTGTCGCTGGAGAAAATCACAAGCGTGTTGTCTGCGAGACCAAGCTTATCGAGCGTCGTCATGATGCGGCCCACGCTCTCATCGACGCTTGCGATCATCGCCGCATATACAGGGTTATTTTGGCCGTCAACGGGAGGCTTGTCTTCAAACTTGGCGATGAGCTCTTGCTTCGCCTGATACGGCGCATGCACGCCGTAGTGCGGCAAGTATAAAAAGAACGGCTGGTCTTTGTGGCGATTGATAAAGTCGACCGCGTGGTCGGTGAGAAAATCGGCCAGGTACTGTCCCTTGGGATATTCGGTCTTCGGATTCGTCTTAAAATTAAAGTGTAATCCAGCCGATTCGATGGCCTCGTCGAAGCCGCGCTGGGTCGGGAAATGCTGAGAATCGGTGCCGAGGTGCCATTTGCCGAACATCGCAGTCGCATAGCCGGCCTTCTTCAGCGTGTCGGCGATCGTGACCTTTTCGAGAGGAAGCGCTGTGACATTGTCGACAGGCCGCAGTGGCCGGCTCTGCCAATTGAATCTGTCGATGCTTCCGACCGTATAAACACCGGTGCGAGGCCCGTACTGGCCGCTCATCAGGGCCGCTCGCGACGGCTGACAATTCGGGCCACACGAATAGCCGTTTGTAAATCGCATCCCTTCGGCGGCCAATTGGTCGATATGCGGCGTTTCATAGTATTTGCTGCCGTAGCAGGCGACGTCGGTGTAGCCGAGATCATCTGCCAGAATGAAGACGATGTTTGGTCGCCTCGTGTCGGCAGCGTAAAGGCCCATTCCACTGCTCAGCAAAAACGCAATCGCAATTAGATATCGCATGAAACTTCCGCCTAGGTTCGCAAAGGTGTGAAAGGAACAGACTACTTCTTTTCCAACAGCTTCTGCCCCTCGGATTTAAGCTTGCCGGTGATGCGATCGGCAATCGTTGCGAGAATCTCAGGCAGGTCGACCTGAATTTCCACGGAATCTGCACGCACGCTGAGTCGGCCAGCGAGCTTTTGGCCCAGGCCGCCGCCTTCGAAGTGGAGACAATCGCCTTCCCACCGTTCGCTGAACGAGAGCATCGAGCCAAGGCCGCTGGTCATCTGTTGGCGCAAATGACCAAAACCTTGTTCGATACGGCGTCGGGCTTCGACTTTTCCAAGGGTGTGCGGAATGTTTACCGTGATCGGACGTGCCATGATGATTTCTCCTCACCGCGTTGATCCAAGAGCCGCGTTCATCATACTACGCCGCCTGCTTCGCGTCGCGGCACAACGGTATCCAAAACGCAAGCGGTCAGGCAGAAAGTATTGGTGTCTTATATCGCGCGTAGGTACTCAACGGCGTTGGCAATTTCTTCGAGAGGGTTCACCGATTCACCTCGTTCGATCGTGACCCAGCCTCGATAGTCAAATTCGGTGAGGCGCCCAAGCAGTTCAGGGAAGTCGGCGGCCCCGCGGCCCAACTCGACTTCAAACCCCTGACGCGTGGCAACGTCGCGCACCGCGTCGCAGGCGTGAACGTGCACGACGTGCGGGCCCAATGACTCAATCGCTTCGGCCAGCGAATGTCCGCCCATGATGAGACTACTGGGATTCAGATCGATACCCACTAAATGCTTTGGAAGTTTTTCAATTAATCGTAGAAGATCGGAAGGGCTTACATCCGCATTTTGCAGCGCGGGACGAACGCCGAACCTTTCGCCAAAGACGGCCAGTGCGGTAAGGGCCTCTAGCATCCGACTTAAGCTGGCTGTATCCGAATCGGTTGGAACGCGTCCGACGCGGAGGATCACAATATTGGTCCGCAAGTCGGCGGCGAACCGTATCGCCTCCTGCGTGGCGAGGACGCGTCGTTCCAGGTCGTCCGTCACGTCGTAGCCGCGGCGTGTGGGAAAGGCGATGGCCGAAACGCGCAGGTTCATGTTGTCCAGCAGCTTGTGGAATTCGCGGAGGCCGGTCCGCGAAACGTCGCTGGGGCGTAGTTCCGAGCGAGCATCGATTTCCACACCAGTTGCGCCAAGGCGGACGGCGGTTGTCAGCGCCTGGCGAATGGGCTGCCGTAGGCTGCGCGTCTGGATTCCGATTTTAACGCCTGGCATGGTGGTAGTAGAGAATAGGGGGCGAAGTGAAGGGAGTTGGGACTAAGTCCGATCCGGCGGCTCATCCGACACTATGCGTCTGTTATTTGACGGTAGATTTTTGAAATGACCTCTGCAGAACAACAATTCGAAATTCGAGATAGCCAGTTCTGTCGCCGCGTGCTTTGCACATTTGCGGCTACGTGGATTGTACTGGCCTGTGCACCTAGCAGCGAAGCCCGGCCGGCAGATTCCATTTCCATTTTTCATTGCACGTTTGGTGATGATTGGGACGTGAATTACGACCGTTGGCCGGATCGATGGGTGCGGAAGAGTGGCCTTGATTATCCCCACTACGTGAATATCGCCATTCAAAGTGATGACGCGGTGGCGGATAAGAAATGTTTGCAGATCGATGTGGATGGTGCGGCGGCGGCGGTGGAAACTCCTCCCATTCCGGTCCTGTCGCGCTTCAGCTACGAGTTTGAAGCTCAACTGAAAAATGAGGGGCTACAATACAGCGCCGTGGTCGTCTCGCTGAACTTTTGCAACGCGGCAGGTCGCGTGCTGCAAACCGCAAAGACAGATCCGATTTCCTCGACGAGCGGCTGGCAAAGGGTTCGGATTGGCCCGATTGAGCCCAGCGACGCGGCAATCGACCACGCCGTTTTAGGGCTGACTGTAATCCGTGGCAGTAAGGGTGATCTGCATGGCCGTGTGTCGTTCGCCGATTTGCGGTTGGAGCGATTACCGCGGATCGACGTTTCGACCAATAATTCGTGCAATGTATACACCGATCGCGATGGCGTCACGGTGCAGTGCGCGCTTTCCGGCATCCGGGAGCGTGATCCGGAAATTGACTTTCAATTACTCGACATTTCAAACAAGGTTCTGCAAAGCGAACACTTTCGGCTCAATGGGCGGCTAATCGTCAACAAGCGGGCACATGGCTCGGGGGCGACCGACGGGGCCGGAGCGCCTGACGGATATGAAGGGACAATCAACTGGCAACCGAAGGTTCCCGACTACGGTTTCTACCGAGTGGTCGTGCGAATGACGAGCTTGGAAACTGCAACAGGGAAACCCGGGGCCGAGCATCAGCTGGGCGGCCGCACAGTTGATTTCGTGGTCGTGCCGCCGCTCGAAATGCCGCAACGAGGTGAATTCGGCTGGACGCTGCCAGAGGGTGATCAGCCGCTGTCGTTTCAGGATTTGAGCCGGTTATTGCCGCAAGTGGGAATCAATTGGGCAAAGGTGCCGGTTTGGTTTGACGCCAACGATCAGCAGCGCGGGGATGAGTTGATTCGGTTCGTCGAACTGTTGGGGGCGTCGAATATTGACGTGGTGGGCATTATCGATCGACCTCCCAGTAAACTGGCTGCCAGCGGCCACATGACGCGCAACCTATCGATCGCTGAAATTCTTTCGCAGGATCCTGCTAGTTGGTCGGCAGCGCTGGATCCGGTGATGTCGCGTTTGGCGCTGCGCGTTCGTTGGTGGCAATTCGGGCGGGATAATGATACCAGCTTGATTAGCCAGCCAAAGCTGAAAATACGGATGGAGGATCTGCGGACGACGCTGTTTCGATTCGGGCAGGATGTGCGCATGGGATTGTGCGCTGACTGGGACAGCGCGGACACGCACACCGGCAAAGTTTCGTGGGACTTCACGCAACTCGTATTGCAATCGCAACCGACCGACAAGAAATTTGAGGCGTTGCTCTCAAAGTCGCGGCCGAATTCGGCAGAGCGGTGGGTGGCAGTCGATCCGCCGCTGGCATCGGATTATCAACCGACGCCGACAGCGGACGAAATCGCCCAATGTGCGCCTGTGGGACCGACGTGCTTTGGCGGGGACTTTCTTATTTCTGCGTGGATTCGAGCGGGATTCGATGCATCGCAGCAGAGCGAAGCGGCACGGACGGCGCACAAGTGCGTTCGTACATCGGCTGGTCACAGCTAAGCTGCAAGGCGCGGATGCGATCATTGTCGCGAACCCTTTTAACGACAAAAACGGACTGATGCGGACGGACGGCATGCCGGCTGAATTGCTGCTGCCATGGCGAACGACGGCGGCGATGTTGGGCGGCGCAGAATACATGGGGCGTCTGCAATTGCCGAATGACAGCTCGAACGAAGTGTTCCGCAGGCCGGATGGGCAAGTGGTGATGGTCGTCTGGAATGAACTTCCCACGCATGAAGTGCTATACCTCGGCAATAATGTTCGGCAGATCGATATTCTCGGATGCTCGGTGCCCGTGCCGAAACAAGATCGCGAGCAAGTGATCGATGTAGGACCAACGCCTTCGTTTGTGCTGGGGTTGCACGAAGCCATTGCGCGTTGGCGCATGAGCGTCAAGTTTGAAAAGACCGAGGTACCGAGCGTCTTTTCGCGGCCGCACCACAATTCGCTCACGTTCAGGAACTTCTTTCCACAAGGTGTCGGTGGAAAGGTAAAAATTGTAGTCCTGCAAGATCAGGAGGCCAACGATGGTGCGACCAAAGACAATGTTGCTGCGGCCAGTTTCGCGATCGATCGTTGGACGATAGAACCGGCGCAAGCGGCGTTTCAGCTAGCGGCCGGAACCAAAACAAAATTTCCGTTCGATATCAAACTCAAAAACGCCCTGTATGGGAAACAGCCGATACGCATTGACTTCACCGTCGAAGCTGAAGAGCGACTGAAATTCAGCGCCTATGGGGAGATGGAAGTCGGCACGGCAGATCTGACGCTCGACGTTCAGTCGCACCTCGATAAGGATGGCACGCTCGTCGTTGAACAGCTGATGACGAATCGGACGGATCGCTTGGCCGACTTCAAGTGCTACCTGCGCTCGAAGGGCTATCGACCGCAGCGGATGCAGGTATACCGTTTAGGACACGAAGTTGATCGCAAAGTGTATCGATTTCCCGACGGTCGTGATCTGGTGGGAAAGGAGATGTTGCCTCGAGATTGAAGAAGTCAACGGGGAGCGCATGTTGAAATACCGTTTCATCGCCAGCGATCATGTGAAAAACCGAGAAGGCTCTGAGTCGGAAGGTTCCAAGCAGTCGGGCGATGACCATGGGACAGAAGCGAGCGGCGATTCCCACCCACTGGCGAGACTTGGTTCATGACGATTGGGCAAATTGTGCCAGCTTAGGAGCCCCGGAAGGAATGAAATAGGTGCACAATGAACCTTTCCGCGCTTCGCTACTAAATGAGAGGCCTCGCGAGCGAAGTGCTCTCAATTTTATTGGCGGCCATATGATGATCTCCTGCGGCGTGGTTGACCGTGGTATGTTCACATCTAAAATAGGTGGTGCGATATGATGTCGTGCTGTCCGACTTGCGAAGGGAATTGCTAGCTGGTATTGACGAGTCCTGCCCTTCGAGAGTTGTGACATGGATTATTCACCTCGCGTTCTCACGGCGCTGCCCGTTTACAACGAGGTTTCTCATGTCAATCCCGTGCTAAATGAGGTCGTTCGGTACGCCGACAACGTGTTGGTCATCGACGATGGGGCAACGGATGGCACCTCAGAGCTATTGGACGCTCGGCAGAACATTCGAGTCCTGCGTCACGAAAAGAATCGTGGTTATGGCGCAGCTCTAAAGAGTGCCTTCGATTTCGCCATCGAAAATGACTACGACGTGCTGGTAACAATCGATTGCGATGGCCAGCACGAGCCGCAGCGCATCGGCCAGCTCGTGGCCGCCTGTCGCGATGCGGACATAGTTTCCGGTAGTCGCTACTTGCGGAACAAAGACCAAGCCCAGAAAGCTCCTGCGGAGCGCCGCCAAATTAATACGCAAATCACACGCGAGCTCAACGAGCGACTCGGTTTGTCTCTGACGGACGCGTTTTGCGGGTTCAAATCGTACCGTGTGCCCGCGCTTGCGAAACTCACAATTACCGAGGCGGGCTACGGCATGCCGATCGAGTTGTGGGTCCAGGCGGCGTATCGTCGGCTGCGAATCGTGGAATTGCCCGTGCCGCTGATTTATCTGGAAGAAGAGGCGCAGCTTTGGCGGCAGCTTGGATGACGGCCGCAAACGACTCGAGTATTATCATCGCGTGCTAGATAGCGCGATTGCGGCGGTAGAAGTTGAGCACCCTCGGCACGATTTATCGCAACGAACGGCAGGCCCTCAGTCAACAACCGGTTGCGGATGTTCTTAGCAGGCCGGTTCATCTCCCTTTGCGGTTCCACGAATCATGCTGATGGACTGTGCCAGTAAGTTCCAAAGCTTGCGCACTCCAAATGGCGACGGGCAAACACTCGTCGAGCCTCCGTATTCCGCTTTGCCCGAGACGGTTTCGAGAAATCGCGAGAGGCTTGCAGCAGCGCAGTATGATTTGCACGGACGGACGCTCGCTGAGTTGAGCGAGGCGGCTCGCCGTAATCTGCTGCAATTTGCGGTGGCTTACACCGGCGCATATCGTAACGTGCCTGAGCATTGGCAGAACTACGAATCGCTTTCGGGCGCTGCATTTATCCTTTCAGGCCATCAGCCTGAGCTGTTTCATCCGGGTGTGTGGTACAAGAACTTCGTGCTGGGCGGTTTGGCGCGCGAAGTGGCTGGCGTCGGGATTCATCTACTAATCGACAGCGATTTGTGCCGCAGCGCGTCGATTCGCGTGCCGACTGGCAACCTCGAACGTCCCCGCGTGGAAGCGGTACTGTACGACCAGCCGGCTGGTGAGGTTCCGTATGAGGAGCGGGAGATTACCGATGCCGCGACGTTTAGAAGCTTTGCCGAGCGGGCGGCAGCGCTGGTCCAACCGCTTGTTGCAGAACCAATGGTCGCTTCGTTATGGCCGCTGACCGTGGGGCGCAATCTTCGGCAGACAAATCTCGGGCTGCGGCTGGCCCAAGGCCGACACGCATTCGAGCAAACATGGAAGAATGAGACGCTCGAGCTGCCACAGAGCGCTGTATGTCAACTGCCGGAATTTGCGTGGTTTGTCGCGTACTTGTTGGCTGACCTGCCGCGTTTTCGAACCGCGCACAACAAGGCGCTGGCCCTATATCGCTGTGCGCATCATATCCGCAATCGGGCACAGCCGTTGCCTGATTTGGCCGCCAGCGATGGTTGGACTGAAGCGCCCTTCTGGATTTGGTCAAGCGACGTGCCGCAGCGGCGGCCCTTGTTCGCGCAGATCGGGCGATGGAGTCGTTATCAGCGACTGGCATGCACGAACAATTTCGCTACCGCTGACTGCGGACGGCGACCTGGCACCGGCAGCGGAGCAAATTGCGGCACTCTCCTCGCACGGAATCAAGCTGCGGACCCGCGCACTGACGACGACGCTCTTTGCGCGCCTCGTACTGAGCGATTTGTTCCTGCATGGCATCGGCGGCGCGAAGTACGATCAAGTAACCAATGAAATTATACGGCTGTTCTTCGGTTTCGAGCCGCCGGAGTTGGCGACGGTTTCTGCAACATTGAGATTGCCGTTCAACTACGCAACGCATGATGGTGCAGCCGTCGGCCTATGGGAGCAACGCTTACGCGAGTTGCGGTATCATCCGGAACAATTCATCGACGCCAGCAATGCCAACGGTAAGAATGCGAAGATCGAAGAGGTTGTGGCAACCAAACGACGGTGGCTGCAAACACCGAAAACGCGGGAAAACGCACGTGAACGACACGTCGCAATTGCGGGCGCAAATGAAAAACTGCAGCCGTATATCGCCCCCCTGCGCCAGAAAATTGAGCGCGAACGCGATGACGCACAGCACCACAAGCGCAGAGATGCGATTCTGAATGCTCGCGAGTACTCATTTTGCCTCTTCCCGCGCGAACATTTCGAGAAGCTCTTCGAAGAGCCCCGGCCATGAGGCGCGTGACCGGCCGCTGTCGATGATTGAACCGAACAGGCTGTTGGTGGCTTCTCTTTTTCGCAATGGTGGTTATGATGGCTGGCTGAGAAACTACTCAGCCCTCTTTGTTGCCGCTCATGCTGTTCGTCCCCTACAGCACCGACGCGCCGATTTATTACTGGCCGATCGCGACCGTCGGCCTCATTCTAACGAATGTGGTCGCGTTCCTTGTCGTCGCCGTGAGCGGCCACCTTTCGCCGCAAAGCTGGATTCTGTCCTTCGGTGATGGGCTGCATCCCGAGCAGTGGTTGCTCTCGATCTTCATGCACGCCGGACCGGTGCACTTGATCGGCAACATGATCTTTCTATGGTTATTCGGCTTGGTCGTGGAAGGCAAGTTAGGTTGGTGGCGATTCTTATGCTGCTATCTCGCGATCGGCATGGGGCAGATGGCGATCGAGCAAGTTGCGATGCTCCATTACACGGGCGAAGTGACCGGTGCGCTCGGCGCATCCGGGGCTATTTTCGGCGTAATGGCAATGGCCATGATTTGGGCGCCGAAGAATGAAATCACTTATTTCTATTGGGTTGCGTTTTACGTCGGTACGTTCGATCTCAGCATTGCCCTGATGGCTGGCCTTTACGCGAGTTGGGAAGTTGTCATGATTTGCGTCTTCGGTTCGGGCGCCGGCAGCAGTTGGCTTCATATAACGGGGTTTCTTCTAGGCCTCCCGCTCGGGATCATATTGCTGAAACGCGGGATCGTGGATTGCGAAGGTTGGGATGCGTTCAGTGTTTGGAGCGGCAGCTACGGTGGTTTCCGTGAAGAACCAGACCGGACAGAGGAATATGCAAGAATTGACGCCGCGCGGAAATCGAAAGATGAACAATTGTTGCAGGCTGCTCATCAGCAGTTTCAGTACTACCTGCAGAATGGAAATGCAGACGCAGCTATCCGCTTGTACGAGAAAATGAAGAATGTACGCGGTGGAATTCAGCCTGAGCGCAACCAATGGCTGGCAATAATTCAGTGGCTACACTCGCAAAAACGCTGGGCCGATTCGGCTCCCTTGATGGCCAGTTATATCGCCGCTTATCCGAAGCAAGCGGAAGCCGTGCGAATCAAGCTCGCACAGATTTGTGTCGTAGAGTTACAGCGGCCCGGCAAAGCACTCGAATTAATCGCTGAGTTGGATACCAAGACGCTTCCGAATAAACAAGCAGCACTCGTCAAACGCATTCGCGACAAGGCCTTGGACATGCAGCAGGAAGGCGTTGTCGAATTGGATGTGGAAACGTGGTAAATCTATTTTGCACGACCCTCAAACACAGCTCCTTTCCCAGTGCGCGAAGGGGCTACTTCTTCCGTAAGTGGCCCACGCTGGAATGGAAGTATTTTTGGCGCCGGCGACTTACCTCGCTCTCAGCGGCCGATTGCTGGGATTTTAGATCCTCAATGCTGGCGGCGCAGAAGCGACATGCGACGGTGTTCAGATGAAACTCGACGTATTCAGCCTCGTTGCTCGACAATACGCCTAACAGAAAGCTACCCAGTAGTTCGCGCGAAGGGCAGCTCAGGCGGTGCCGTCGCCAGATCTCGCCAAGTGAATGAACGCCGGCATCGCGGCGGCCATTGATGGCGGTGAGTTGCTTTTGCAGCGCGGTGTCGTGCCGCAAGGCCTCCTCAATGGCGGCCATCCGTTCGACAGGGAGCGATTCGTCGAGAAAGGATTCGAGGTCGGAGTTGGAAAAATGCGTTGCCATATCTATGAACCGCAGATAAACCCCGATGCATGCAGATGAAAAAATGAATTAAATCGCTATTTGGTTAGTCTGCATCAATCCGCGTGTATCTGACATTACTTCTGTTCGTCGGCGTAAAGCTCCGGGAAAACATCTTCATTTAAACGTTGCTGTTTGACCAGTTTACGCAGGCGATCGAGAAAATCAAACTTGAAGTTAGCCACCTGCTGTTCGGAGATACCGAGCTTGTTGGCTACGTCTTTATTGGCAGCACCGCGCACGAAGAGCAGCTCCATACACTTTACTTTTTCCCAATCGCCCTTGGTCCGCCAGTGAGCGAGCTGCTCGCGGATGCCATGGACCAGCGCCTCCTCTTCAAGTTCGCGCCGTTCGCCGCTGCGGGCGATGCTACTGGCTGGCCGGCCGCCGCCTGGCATGTCCCAGGATCCACCGCTGCTTGTCGCGGTGGACGACAGCGGCAATGCAGGCCGACGTCCTTCGCGCCGCAAATAATCTGTCAGCTTGTGGGCAGCGATTGAGAATAGGTAACTTTCGAGGGGCCGCCGGGTGTCGTAGTTGGGCAGGCTCGTGAGAAAACCGACAAAGGTCTCTTGCACGACGTCTTCGCTGGAGGCACGCCTGCGCAAGCGGCTGTCGACGAACGAGAGCAGCCGGCCTTCGTACTGCGCGATGAGCGCGTTCCAAGCTTCCGGCTGGCCGGAGCGGATTTGCTCCACCAACAGCATGTCGGGGTGGGGCGTATTTGGCATGCGCGAGGCGAATTAGAAAGCGTGCAGGGGATCGGCCCACAATAGCAGGACGACAACGATTATCGCAGCCGGCACGCCAATAAACAACCGCTTTGTATAGTAGCCCCTAGTCCACGTGTCGATTTTCAGAAGTGCGAAGACCAGCGCGAGCAGGCTCAGCACTGAGCCAGTTCCGACGCCGACTATCGCAAATCGATCGCGTCGCTCGTAGGCAGACCAAAGCTGACGAAGCTCCCGATCTACGTTGGGGGTAAACTCCACCAGCGTGTACATTTTCTTCATCGGACCGAATCGAGCGCTCCGACGTTTCTACGTATTCATCTTTGGCAATTTCGCGGAGGGCGTAATCCACCGTGATTCCTGCGGAAGCCAGCGTATGGAGCCGGTGGTCTGACAAGAAGGCATTTTCTGCGTTCATCCGTTGGTCTTGCGGATAGCCTCGATAGGGTGCCCCCGAAAGCCGTTGAATGTGTTCGTATATATTAAGCATGAGGCCGATGTTGCGGGCGCGCTCGCATTCTTCCTCACTTGACCACTCATCGGTAACGAGAACTTCGCGTTGGACGTCGCCCACGCGTTTGGGCGGATTGTGGACCCATTCGGGCGCTGGAGGGCCGTTCGATACATGGGCGAGCGCTCGATCGGATGAAGCGGTCGCAGCCGGTGGCGCCGCATTGGTTTTTTGACTCTCCTTTACGACGGCTGCGGTTGCGCCTGGCGGCTGTTGTTTCTGGGGCGTTAATTTTGGTGCGACTGCATGCACCGTATCGTGACCAGTTTTGACGGCGGGTTGGAAGGTCGCCGCGGCCTTGGCCTCGGCGGCTGGTTTTACTGCTGGCGCCAATGCTGATGGCGTCGCGGCTAAGATCAGCGCGGCCGGACTCGCCGTTGGAGCGAGTTGGGCTTGCAGCATGATCTGCGGGGTGTCGAACTCGTCCATGAGTTGGTGAATATCCGTGTGGTCAATTCGCCGTTTCATTTCAGCATCGAGCCGTGTAGTGATCTGGGCAAGCGCTTGCTGTTGTTTGGCAAGCTCTTGGTTCTGCTTTTGAACTGCGCTACCGAACGGTTTAGGAGGAACGGGTGGTGCAATTCGTACTACTTGAGGAGCCCTCTGATAGCGAATGCCGCCTATCAAAAGAACCAACCCTAGAATTGGCAGGACAACGAATGCGGGCCAATATCGACCACGACCAGCGGCGGTACACAAGGAACTGCGCCGCACAGAAATAATCATCAACCCGATAAACACTCCACACAATATAACCAGTACCGGTCTAATTGAAATGCGCCAAGTAGGCAGTGGTCCTTGCACAGAAACGCTGTGGAATTGAGGAACCCCATCCACACTGATTTGAGGAAGATTAGGAAGATTAGAGAGCCCAGAATTAACAGCCACGTGCTTTTGCGACACGACGACTCTGCGAGGCGCACTAACTGCCATAAAGAACAAGCCGACAGCCCCAGCCACCATGCACAAAAATACTAATCCGGCAATTGACGCTGCGATTCCATATCGCCCCATCGCGAGCGCAATGCCAATCAGCACAACAACGGCCGCGCCTCCGAAAAGCAAGATGAATAGAAAGGAAAACACAGCCATCGAAGTCAAGTCCTCATACCGCGGCGCTGTCTGGAGCTTTGCTCAACGCTCTCCGTTGGCTAGGCGGCATCCACGGGCTAGCGAGTTGAGTCGCCACGGAGATCACACCCGCAGTCATCATTCCGAGCGGTTGCGGGAACCACCAAAACATGTGCAGGAGCCAGGCCCACACAATGCAAGTCACTGTGTACCAAATACTCAGGCGGGCACCGCGAGTGAAATCGGTCTGCCGCCACCAGCGTGGTACGAGAAACAAGAATGCAAAGTAGGCTACGTACACTGCGACCGCGGGGTTGGTGCCGTCGCTATTGTGCTGCCAGCCTAGCATCTCATGACTGAACAGTCCGCGGCCCACATCGACTGGCTCGTGCCAGCCAGGCGTTTTCAGCATAAGTGCGGCGCCTAATCCCCACGCCGCTAAGCCGACCAGCGTGCCCAATAACAGCAACGAAACTCGCAGGGGAGTATGATCTTCGATCTTCCCCTCGGCGAACTTCGAAGGGATGAGGACTGCCCAACTTCCGAGCGTCCCAATAAGCGCCAGCCAGATAAAGGTGGCGATTTGCTCTGAGTCGGGTTGGTTGCGCAACAATAGCGGCACGATGCAGGCCGCGAGTGCCGCGAAGATCGCTGACAAGAGCATTGAGCCGAGGAGCGAGGAAACCTTGTCGCGCAGCGGCTTGGCCGCAAGCTGCTGATTTGCGCACTCGCGCCATGTGGAGCGCACACGGCGCAGCGGTGATTGAGGAATGCGCGACTTGGTTGCTGTTACCGATTCATCCGTTGCCTGCCAGGCAACAGTAGGCATTTCACCGGCATGCGAGGCGGCGCGAGCGTTGAAACTGACGGCATCACGGGCTTGCGCAGCCGCAGCGGCATGGCGACTTCGTCATGCTGTTCCAAATTACGTAATAAACAATATAACAAAAGAAAATCGGCATTGCGATGGACACTACTTTGTCGCCATACATGACGACCACGACGACCAACGCGAAAATCAACAAGGCGCGTTTGAGCGGATGAGCTTTGTTAAAATTCTCGCTGCCGAATGTTTCCCGAATCGCTTTCCAAATCGGTTCTTCAATTTTTGGCGCCGCCGGTTTCTTCCTCCCTCCGTTGATGTTCTTCCAAGCTTCGTAAGCCTTGTCGCTATAAGGCGATGACGTACTGGCTGCTGCAGCCTGCGCCGCGGGCTGTGGACTTGCCTGCGGTTCGATCCGTTCCGGCTTCGGCGTGTGTACATCGCCGCCACCGGGAAGCAGAGCGGCAAGTTCGCCAACATCCTTGAGCCGCAGGTTCGGATCCTTCGCCAGGGCGCGCGCAACAATACCACGATATGGTTCCGCAAGGGCACTTAAGTCGGGCTCCGCTGTCAGGTGCTTCATCAGCACCTCACCAACGCTCTCGCCTTCGAATGGAACGTGGCCCGTCAGCATTTCAAAAAGAATGATGCCGAGGGCGTAGGTATCGATTTCTCTGCCGTATCGGCCATTAGCGATTTCTGGCGCCATGTAATGCACCGTACCAACGCTTTCAGTCTGACCACTGCGCCGGCTGCAGGAGATGAACTTCGCGAGACCGTAGTCGCCGATTTTGACGGTGCTCTCATCTGAAAAAATGTTGCCGGGCTTCAGGTCGCGATGAACGATGCCATGGTCGTGGAGGTATGCCACTCCGCGCAGATGCCGCGCATCCACCACAGGGCTTCTTCGACAGGCATGCCACTCGGATGGCGCTCGATAAGATCTTCGAGCGATTCTCCGGAGACATACTCCATGACGACCCATTGATCGTCCATGCCGTCGGTGCGGATGTCGTAGAGCGCGATGAGATTCGGGTGCTTCAGGTTAAGGCACTGCGTGACCCCACGGAGTTCGACGTCGAGATTGCGCCGGATGAGCTTCGAGCGCGACTTCCTTGCCGGCGTCACTAGTGGCGAAGTAGACTTCGCCGAAGCCGCCCCGCCCGACGCCGCGCTTAATCGTGTAGCCGTCCAGCGGCCGGGAGCCGCTGGGATAGGTGAACTTCATCGTCGCGGCTCGCTGAAGGTCCGCATGCGGACGATCTGCTTCGTCGAGTTGCGGCGCTTGCGCGTTCATGGCAGAAAGGTTCTCTCGTTCTAGCGTAGCTGTCGGATTGCCCATCTGTCTAGTTAAGGCCGTAGGTCAGGCTTTAGCCTGACAAATTTGCGATTTCGTGCGTCAGGCTGAAGCCTGACCTACTCCAATCTCTCCCAGGCGAACGAAAAATCATCACCTTCGATTCGTGTGCACCGGTTGAATCTCGCTCTTGCAGTTTGCCAGGACGCCGTCAACCGATAGTGGTTCGTCGGCGCGGCAAAAAACTTGGTTATTTTGTCGATAAACAATGACATCGCGTTGCCAATCACGACACTGCACGTGGCAATGCCGGTTGGGACCCAACACGCAACTGTCGGCCATTAGGAGCACGGCGTCGGCGGTGGGCTGTGTTTTGTGATGGCTCTCGAGCGTGAGCCGCGCAGTCGCGCTCAACGAGTGCGGCTTGCTAAATCGAATGCGGACGTTGTCGCCGAGTTGGATTAGCTGGTTGTCACGCAGCACAAATGACGTATTGATTTCGCGGCCATCGACGCGTGTTCGCTGCAGCGGATCGAGTATGTAGGTTCCCGCGTCACGGCGAATGATGGCGTGACGGCGTGACAAATCGGCCAGGATCGGCAGTGCGATTGACTCACCGGACGAAGGCTGGCCAATCGAGATGGCATCATCCAGGCACACCAGAAAACCGCCAACGGCGTCGACCCACAATAGGGCTCGCTGAGGTTGCTCTTTGCCTGCCACGGTGTCGACCTCACTGGAGCGCGATGCGGGACGAGTGGACGGCCGGCCCCTTCGGCCATTGGAATTGCGGATAGCGAGCGATACTTGCCTACGCGCCGGTTGGGCGATGTGTTGCTGTGTTACGTTCATCCCGACAGCTTTCCAAGCGCGGCGCCGTGCCTGGCCCGCAGCCACGTGCTGCGGCGCGAGGGCGAGGAGCGCGTCGGCCGCCGTCAGCACGGCACCCCAATTCTCGGACGCGAGTGCGGCGTGCATATCGGCGCTCAACCGCTGGCAATCAGCACCCGCGGTTTGGAAACGATCGCACTCGGCATGCAGATGGGCCACGACTTCATCCATTATACTCGGTTCTTGTCGTTGAAGATCGGCTACGACGACAGCTTTGCGAATTGCCGCCGCAGCCTCGAAAAAATGGCCGCGGGCAGCCCATCGGTTGGCTCCCTGCGAGATTGTGGCAATCTGCTGGCAGCCGCGCGTTCGGTTGTCCGTCAGGCCGCGTTTGCGCAGTTTCTCCAATCGTTCCAGCGCGGCATCTGTCTGGCCGGCTGCCAAGTAGCGGCGAACTTCTTGCAGTGACTGATCCTCATAGCTGTGGCGGAGCCGATTGATAACGTCGTCTTGACCGCCGAGCCGATCGGCGGCGTTCAGGTCCCGCCAACCAGCGACGGAATCACCGAGCGCAAAACGGCCGCTAGCTCGTTCGAGCATTTTGCCAGCCACTTGTTCTGCCAACTGCTTCGCAGGCAAAAACTCTCGGAGCTTGTCGTCGGCCAACACTTGGCTCGCCTCGTCGTAGCGGCCGTTTTGGCACGCCAAACGGGCTTCTCGGAGTCGAATTCGCCAAGTTGGGAACATGTGAAGGTCGAGGGTTGAGAGCCAGTCCGTAGCTGAACTCGCAAGAGTTCGGCCCCTTTCAGTCCGCCACCGAATTCTCACGAATTCAGTTATGAAAACGTGCCTCCCCCCTCTCCGCAGATGATCATGGGATAGGCTCGGCCTCGAACGACTAGCAAGAGAGTGAGAGTCGAGCGCGAAGCGCTCCGGCTGCCGCAGCTCGACTCTCAACTCGTGGGGCTTACTCGTGTGCGAGCGATACGGTAGATACTTCACTTTGCTGCGCGGGTTCATTCGTAGTCGCAACCTTGTCCTTGTCTCCCAGTTTGAAGTATTGAGTGACCTGATCTGTAATATCGGATGGGGTCGCTTCGTCGAGTGGAATCTCGGTTTGGACGTTCACATCGGCGTTGGCGAGCTTCGCCGCCACGTCGAGCCGCGCGCGGATGTCGTTGATGAGCTCCTTCGCTCGGGCGAGTTGGCTGTCATCGAATACGTATTCGCTCGAAGCCTGGGCCACCTCGACAAGCTTGCGCTTGGCTTCGAGGTTCTGTACGTCAACTTCCAGCTTGCGACGAGCGTTGATCATGGCCGACAGCTTTTGCCGGGCCGCATCAAGGTTCTTTTGACGTGCATCGCGCATTTGCTTCATGCTTGCGAGCGTGTCATCGGCCACTTTGTAGCGGCTGAAACGGCGAGCAAGATCCTGCTTCACTTCTTCACACGTGTAAGTACGGCTGGCGTAACGATAGATGCTTTTGTTTTGGCCGAGGTCTGCTTGCAAGTGCAGGATGTCTTTCTTGTCCTTGCTGGCCTTATCTTGATTGTTTTCGATTTGGCCGTTGAGCTGCTCAAGGGCAACTTCCTCCTTGGCGATCACGTGCATTGAATTGCGGATTTCAGGATCCAAGTCGCGGACCATTTGGCGGGCTCGGTCGATTTGGAAATCGATCGGCACGCGGTCCTGCACCGAGCTGGTCAGCCGGTGATATGACGTGGAGACATAACTGGCCGCATCGCGGCCGAACAATACCATCGTGGTCAGGCCTAAGCCCGTCGCCACCAAAATCGCTCGCTTGATCATGGATCACGCTCCTCACGCTGCAGGGACGTCACGGCGGCTGCCGGAATCAGGCAGGCACGAAAGGCCGGGCGGCGCTCCCAAGGTCTGAAATTGAACAGAATTAATCGTTGGAGGAGGCCGGAACCCCGGCCGTCCATAAGGAATTTCGCCAGCCGGACGTGAATCTTGGAAGTCGTGCAGAAAAATTTTAATGCCTCACAGGATAATCGATGGGCCGTTCTGTACTGAACAGCCATTGAGTGCCATAAAGAAGGCTTTTTACCCTGCTGGAGCAGCTTTCGCGATGTTCTGCCGCCCTCGATAGAGCGGAAAAGCCACAAAAAGCGATCGACAGTGGTATATAGTCGTCCCTGAAAAACGGTCTGCTGGCTGAGTCGGCTTGATTTTCAGGTGCGCACTGGGGCGAAGCAAGCGGGCATCGGCAGGTGCGATGCTCGGCGGGGAGCGACGATGGCGGCCAACTTGGCCGCGAGCCGCTGCCAGAGCCAGAAAATTGGCGCAAAAACAATCCATCGCAACAGTTTGCGGAGGTTGTACCCGGCAGCGCTTAGCAGGGCGTTGATTTTGTCGCCTTCAGTGCCGGTCAGATAGTTGCGGTCCAGGCGGTTGTCGCTTTTCAGGTGACCGATCGTGGGCTCGATGGCCGCCCGCCGTTTGAGCATGCGACGTAATGCTCGCGTCGCTCGCTTGGGAATCGAGCGGACCACGTGGATGCTGGCCGAGCCTTCGTAACCGTGTCCTCGATAACCTTGGTCCACCATCACGTCAGCCGGCGTGTGGCCTGTCAGCCGTTGCACTTGCTCGATCGCGCCGTGGAGCGTGTGCCCGTCGTACGGATTGCCGTGCAGCACGTGTGTGCCGACGATCCAATTATTTTTGCTCGTGGCCGCCACACTCGCCTTGCAGCCGAACTCGTAGCGCTGATGCGCTTTGCCTTTAGCGATGCATTCCACCTCGGGGGCATGCACGCTGTAGACTTTGTTTTTGCTGCTGCGTGTTTGAGCGAGCAAGCGCTCTGCCAAGGCGACTAGCTCGCCGAGCCGCTCATCAGCGATTCGGCCTTGAATGGCAGGCATTCGCGCTGGATGTCCCGCAGCACGCGGCCCAGGATCGTCTTCAGTTGACGGGTCATCTTGGCGGCCCGCTTCATCTGCCGCGCTGCGGCGTAGCGGCCCTGCCTGGCCAGCAGCTTCTGGCCCTTGAAACGATAGTTCTGGCGAAGTGAGATGCCCAGCGAAGCGGCCCGGCGGACTAGCGCCAGCCGCATCTTGTGATACAGTCGGGCATCGGTCGGAAAGGCGATCGCCTTTTCCTGGACCGTCGTGTCGACGTTCACCTTCTGAAACTCTCGGGGCCTGACCGCTTTCATGGCCAGCGCGGTGTGGATCGTCGCCTCCAATAACTTCTCCAGCCGCTCGGCGCCGACCCGCTTCCGCCAGCGGCTCAAGCTCGAAGGATCGATCGGCAATTCGTGCTGCATGTAGCAGAGGCCGCAGAAGAACTGCCAGTACGGGTTCTCCACCCAACGGGCCACGACCGACTCGTCGCTCTCGTCAAAGGCGTGCTTCAGGTACAACAGGCCGACCATCAGCCGGGTGTTGACTCCCGGCCGGCCAAGCTCGTCGGCGTAGCAGGCGTCGATGGCCGCGTCGAACTCGGACCAGTCGATCCGCTCGGCCAGCACGACCAGCGGGTGCTCGGGGTTCAACAGTTCGCTCAATCGGGCGCCAAACAATTCACACTGCGGAGGGCGAGCTTTGGGTTGCATTTTTTGCCAGCTTTCGGGACCGTGGGAACCAAAACTTGGCAAATTTTAGCGCCATCGAATGCGTAATGCACCCTCTATTCTTAGCGATAGAAGAATTTTTCAGGGACGACTATATAAAGTGGTTTTGGTGCTCTCGACCGAGACTGCCCAGGATGTGCAGGCAGACTGCGCTTCCGCATAATGACTGGTTCAGCACGAAGCACTCAGCTATCGAAATTCTGGATGCGAATGATATGAAGCTTGGTCTCGGATTGTATCGTCACATGCTCACGCGCGAGAATTTTCAATTCGCGCGGCAGGCTGGCGCTACGCACCTCGTGGTGCATTTGGTCGACTACTTCAAAGGGACCTCGGCGGCGACATCCGATCAACCCCTGGATGCGGAAGAGGGTTGGGGGCCTGCTGGAGACCCAGACCATTTGTGGACGGTGGAAGAACTTACTTCACTCCGCCAAGAGATCAACGCGGCTGGTTTGGAGTTAGAAGCGATCGAGAACTTCGACCCCGCACACTGGCACGATGTACTGCTCGATGGTCCTAAAAAGCGACAACATCTGGATAACGTGAAGAAAATCATTCGCCGCGTTGGTGAAGCCGGCATTCCGATCTTTGGTTACAATTTCAGTATTGCCGGCGTATGCGGCCGTGTGAAAGGGCCATTTGCGCGGGGAGCGGCGCTATCGGTGGGAATGGATAGCCCCTGCAATACGCCGATGCCGCGCGGCATGGCATGGAATATGGTCTACGATCCTCAAGCGGAACCGGGACATGAACCATCGATTGTTCGCGAAGCTTTGTGGCAACGACTGCAAGACTTTCTCAATGAAGTGATCCCGGTGGCTGAGGAAGCCGGTGTGAAGCTCGCGGCGCACCCCGACGATCCACCGATGCCGACCATGCGAGGTCAGCCGCGGCTCGTGTATCAGCCGGAAATGTATCAACGGCTGCTCGATTTACGGCCCAGCCCGGCGAATGCACTTGAGTTTTGCGTGGGCACGATTGCTGAAATGGCGAGCTGAGACGTGTACGATGCAACCGACTGCTGTAGCCGACAAGGCAAAATTGCCTACGTACACTTGCAGAACGTGCATGGCAAAGTGCCGAACTATCATGAGACGTTCATCGATGATGGCGATATCGAGATGGTGCGCGTCCTCCAAATTCTCCAACGGAACGGTTTTTCCGGCGTTATAATCCCAGATCACACGCCGCAGATGAGTTGCGACGCGCCGTGGCACGCCGGAATGGCATACGCGTTGGGCTACATGCGTGGCGCCTTGCAGGCAATCCGAGCAGCTTGAATTAGTGAGCCGCTAGAATCATCTCGAACTCTTTGCCGATCCGGCGGATGTCAAAGTGCTTTTCCGCATATCGACGGGCAGCTTGTCCTGCTTGCTCCCGAAGCTGCGGAGAATCAATAAGCCGCCGGGCTGCCGAACAAAATGCTCCGATTTCCGTCGGCCCGACGACCAAACCGGCATGCGATTGTTCCACGATTTTGGCGGCAAGGTTTTCTTTTGGCACCGCGAGCAAAACGGGTCGGCCGGCGCAGAAGTAGCTCAGGACTTTCGAGGGAACACTGAATACACCAGCGTCTGCCTCAAGGATTGCGACTAACACGTCGGCACTGCCGAGCACATCAGGCAGCGCCTCGAACGGTTGAAAGCCCATACAACGCAACGCTTTGATTTTTTGCTCAGTTGCTCGAGCAGCTAGCCACTCCACTCCTGCACCTTCGGAAACAACGATCAGCTCACCGCGCGGGTTGGTCGAGCGTACGCGCGAGTTCCAACAATAATGCCGGGTTGTGCTTCATGGCCAACGTACCCGCGTATACAAATCGCAAACCGTTACCAAGCTTTTCGGCGCCTGACCAATCATTCTCGCGTGGGCGCAGCGGCATTTCATCCAGCGGCGCCCAGTTGTGAATCACATGAATCCGCGACTTCTCAATGCCCCAGCCCCTGAATACTTTCCGAAAGTCATCGCTAATCACCACCAAGGCCGCGCTGTCGCGCACGACCATTTATCGAGCCCGATGAAATACTGCCCGACCGCATGACCGATCACCGGCAACTTCTTGCTTAACAGGCGATACGCGGCTAATCCGTAAATATCCTGAATCCAAGACACGAGCCGCACGTTGTGCTGCCGGCACCAGCGGGCCAAACGATATTCTGGAATCGAAGGTGTGTTGGCGGAAAGAACTGCCTCGGGCTGAAACTGATTGCATACCGCTAGGAGCTTTTGAGCATATTCCGATTCCAATTTGAATCGGCGAAAGAAACTGGTTTTGGGGATCGTTTCGGACAGGCCGACGCCGCTAATGTCGAAGGTGCGCGGGTCGTTTGCGCTGGCGCCAAGCGCCACGCGGGGTGTGAGTGGACTCGCAATACAAATGCATTACGTGATGGCCACGCGCAGCCAGCTCCCGACTGAGCTGCACTTCGAACGGATGGCCGGCATAGTCGTGAACGATAATTCGCATCGAGTCTCAAGGATACGTTCCGACGTCCGACGGGGGAGGCAGGACGCATGCGACTGTCACTTTGAACACACGCGTGCGCTACATGTCGTTGATCGGACGGTTAGCAAGCAGCGAAGTAGCGAAGTAGCGTATCAGCATTCGGCACGAGTCTCGATTTCGTGCACCGCCGTATCAACGTACACTTTGATGACAATATCGACCAGTCCTGCCGAACTCACAAGGATCGCCGATTGACTTGCTTGGACTAATCATTTCCGCGTCCCAGCCCACAACACCGTTTATTGTAATGACGCCAAGACTCGTTCGAACTCGGCCACATTCAAGCTGACTTCTTCATACACTGCCCGCGCGGTGCTGGCGTCGATGCGGTCGAAATGATCGGGCTCCGAGGTGACGAGAATTCCGCTCATCTCCAGAATGGCGGGGCTAATCAAAAGTTGATCGGGGCCATCTGCAAAGTAGCACGCTGGACGGTGAAGGGCGCGTGGAAAAAGCACTGCCGTGTAGCAATCCGCCTCATAATGGGCAATCACATTGAGCATGGGCTCATCAGTGGTCTCTTCGACGCGACGCAGCGCCTTGATCGCGTCTTCAATGTTCGCTTGCATTTCTACAGCCTTGGAGCTGTGGAAGACGAGCATTGGACGTCCGAAGCTCGCGTGGGCAACTACGGGACGGGTGCCGGATAATGTTGGAAGTTGGTCGAGGATTGGAATCCCGTCGGCGCGAGCCGCCTGGAAGTGGAAGTGGTCCGGCGCCGAGGCGCCGCAACGCGGGCCATTGTAGAATGAGGCCAAGTCGGGGCCGATTGCCGCCGACAGACGCAGGAATCTATCGATGCTCACTTCAAGCTGCTGAGGGCGATGTTCTCGGCTCGCAATCGTACAATGCCACGGCAGAATGGGATAAGGATTCGGGAGAACGACTAAGTTTTCAAACGCGACGCCACGTTCCTCAATCGGCATGTTCTCCGGGCACAAGAAACAGGCCCGCGCAGCCACCGTTTTCGCGTCCGTTTTTGCCAGCGTCGAGCGTCGCCGCGCTGGGTTTGCTTGCACAAGGACCGACTGTCCGCCATCCAACAGCGTCTTCCTGCGCAGATGAGAAAGCGCTTCTTCGCCTTGTTTTAACGTCAGCCAAGTTTCCCTCTGCTGGGCAAAAAGGGAATCGATCCGCTGCCGCAACGGCCTGTTCGGCTGATCGTTTTCCAGGATCTTCTGCCAGCTCATTGGGCACATTGTTGCTGTCGGGCGGCGACCTCGATCGACCGCAGGCGATCCTTGTAGAAGGCGTAGCGGTTTCGCGTCTCGAGCGGCAGCGCGTGATCGCTATTGCCTTCCCAGCGACGACACCAATAAAGCGAATCGTAGATGCGGCCCAGTGGATACTGTCGGCTGAGCCGCAGCATGACGGCGTAATCCTCGCCATAGCTCACGTTGGGGAAGCCGATTGTACGTAGTGTCGGCACATGGAAGGCGCGAGAGCGCCAAGGCCGGCAATGCGAAATGCGTTATTGTGGCCATTTTCGCGTGTCCACTCGCGATGATCGATAAGCCCCGGGGGAATTTGCTGCAGATCGGAATCGACGATCGTGTAAGAGCCGATGACGGCCGCGTACGGTTCGCGGCGGAATTCGGCAACAATTCGGGCAAGCACCTCGGAACTGGCATAAAGGTCGTCGCTGTCGAGTTGCATCGCATACCTGCCACATGAGGCGGAATAGATCGCCTCGTTCCAACAACCACCGATGCCCAAGTCGCGGCGGGCGGGAATTAGATGGACCAGCCGAGGATCCTTTGTTGCAAGCTCCGTCAGCGCCTGTGAGGTGCCGTCGGTGGAATGATTGTCGACGACGATTACATTGAAAGGGAAGTCAGCCTCTTGATGGAGAGCACTCCGGACGGCATCACCGATTGTGCGGACGCGATTGCGAACCGGAATCACGACGCTACTTTCCACGGAGAAGCAAGTATTATCGTCAACAAACCGTTCGTTTGGTGACGGAAGCCAAGCGCGGATTCGCTGGAGATGCGAAGTTGCAATCCTCTCCATCTCGATCTGGTACTCGCGGTTGCGAGGATCGACATAATTAAAATGCGCCGCCTCGTTTGCCAACGGGTCAACACCGGCCGCACAATACGTGGGCTCACACAGGTGCACAACCGGACCGCGCTCGCTTGCCCGCAGCCGGAGGTCGTACCAACCGCCAAACGTGCTCGCCACGCGATCTGCTTCGATTGCCTCGGCCAAACCGCCCATGGCGGTGCGACTCAACAGTACAACGTGACCGTAGTCGAAATCATCGCGAATGCTGCCGGACTGATAATCGATAAGTGGGTGCGGCGAGACAGTTCCATCCTGCTGTTCGTCGAAGTAATCGGAGTACGTAATGGCGGCCTGTGTATCGGCGGCAGCATGGGCAAGGCGACGCAGACCGCCTTCTGTCAGCTTCACACGCGAAGACAACAGCCATAGAAGGTGCGAAGCATCCGTCGACTCGAGCCACCGAAGAACTTCCACCGCGCCTGCAGCAGACTGAAGCGTTTCGGCTCGGAGTCGGTGAACCGCTGCCAGCGATATACTGGCGTCTTCTGGAGCAGCTACCGCAATGCGGTGCACAAGCGGACTATCGACGAGCTGCTGCAGCCTATCGGCCGCCTGCGCTTCATCCCTGACGGCCAACACGGCAGCGATCGACGTCATTCACAGGTGCCTGGTAGCGAGTGAGGCGAAAAGCTCATCGTACCGTTGCCAGATATCATGTTCAATCGATGGTGCGGGGCCACCTCGAAAATGAATCGGTCGGAGCGCCCGTATCGCAGAGGCAGCAATTATCATGCTGTCTCTGCGAGTGAATTCTACGGCAACGACCGGCAGACAATCCGCCCCTTAGGCCCCACATAGGCGCTATTGCGAAATGCTGTGGATTAGTCGGTCACGAGCTTTTTTACAATCGGTTTGCTGACCGCCGCCCAAAAGCCATGCCAAGGGTAACACCCGCCAGCACGAGCAGCAGCGAAGCCGGCTCGGGCACGAGGTGGCTCGGATCCGCCGTTATGTTCACGAATGCATCGGCCGAAAACGGCTGAAGCATATTGTTCGGGTCCAGGGTTAAACCGGCGCCGCCGTTGATCGAGGTCAAATTCATCGATAGTGCGACGCTATTCGCAAGAACATACGGCTGCAGGCTTCCACCGGTGACTGCACCAAGAACTGTCGTAATAACCGCTCCGGTTCCCGGCGGCCCTAATGTGCCGGTCAGCACGCTATCGGTCAGTGTTCCCGATAACAGCAGTGCATTATTCGGAGCATACAAACTATAGGAACCACCTTGGTAGTCCTGAATCACCACTGGCCCCGGCGCCACTTGGGCTGGCCCAGTCGCAAGCAAATTGCTCAAGCTGAAGGAAGCGGTCGACGTATTAATGTCCGCGAACAGCGCAGTCCAAAAAACCGGTGTACTCAATGGCCGTGTCTTGGTCACCCAATGTGCCGGGATTAAGATCATCCACCGTGGAAAGAGATCCACCAACCATACTCATCGACACGTCGGGGCTAACACCGCCTAGATTGAGCTTCAAAATCGTGGCGGCATGCGAGACAGAAGTTGTCGCAAAAACGAGCGCGACAAGCGCGCCTCCCAGCAAGAGTCTTCGATGCATCGACCTCATTAGACTTACCTCCCCAAAAGATGATTTGGCCGTTCGACAAGCAACCAAATTAAGTCGCCAACTGTCGAAATTGTTTGGCTCAAGGTGCCTACTGGATAGCTACTGCTGGCCCGCTGTCAGAGGGTCATTTTAACGATCGACGTCCAAAAATGCAATTAACTTGTGCCCCATTCGCGCTACATTCCGTAAATTGTGCAAAACCGACCTGATCGCGGCTTTTTTTGCCCGATTTTTTCGCAAGTCTCGGCCAAAAACTGTTTGCCGGTGAGCATCCCGCCGTTCGGGACAGGCCGATGTATCCCCCTATGGGTTGCAGGTATCGTTCCCGGAGCAAGACAGGGAGATGTGATCACCGGATTCCACGTGCGCAAATCGATTCTGAGCATGCCAGCGGAGTACTATCGGGTCACTAGGTCGATGGCGGAAAAATGCTCGTGATCGCTTTGCGTGTTGAGAGTTTCGACCCGCCGCTATATATCCCTGGTTCGCTGATTTTAAACTTCAGGCGGGTGCCCACCCGGCAGTTTGGCTTAAAATCCATGGTGAACTGCCCTTCGGTGACGACTCCAGGCTCCAAGCGGGGCGGCGAACCGTCGTCGGGACCAGTCCATTCAGCAAATGACGACGGCTTACGCCCGAGTTTGCCGACCCGCGCCACATAATAGCGAACCCGAACATGTGGAATTACTTTGTGAGGGTACGTATTCGTGAGGATGAATTGAAACGTGAGCGGCTCGTTCAGATTGACCTTGAGCATCGGTGGGTCCTTGACGCCGCCTGCTGGAGGTTCCCTATCTGCAGTGGCCGTCGCCTCTTCCCGTCCCGGGCGTGACACTCGCAGATCGATTTCGGCATGTTCAGCCTGTAGAGCCGACGTCTCGCTAAGGACAACGCCGATGACGACAACCACGCGGATCAAACGAAGGTGCATACGAGTTGGCGATTCATAGCCACGCGCACTAACCACTGCTGACGCGACGCAGTCCGGAAGGATCGCAACGCCTCGATCCTGGCCGCCAATTCTCGTCTGTCGTATTTCACCCCAGTGTCGACAATATCGATTCATGCTGCGTTCCTGGTATCTATTTGCGAACAAGGTCGAGCGCTGCGTAATATTCGTGGCCATACTTTTCGAGCATGTTCCGCGTTTCCACCCGTACCATGTATGCCCCTGGCCGGTCGATCACCAGTGAAAACGTGCCGGTTGCACTGCTGCCGGGCTTGAAATCCATTGTGAGCGCTGACTCTTGCACTGGATCTTTAAGTGGAGGCACTTTCGCCTGCCCCGCCGCCTGTTCCGCCACGACTACACAATGAATTATCACATCCTGAAGCGTTTCTTTCTCACTGGTATTGGTCGCCTTCCAGGATACCAACAGGTCTTCATGCTCACCGCAGGTGAGCACAGGCCGCGGCTGGGGCTTCGTCGCGGACGGTTGTAATTCGGTATGTGTGGTCTTTACACGCTGCTTGGCGGACCTCACCTGAAGCAATATCTCTAGGCCCGATGCGACCGCCATGGAACTCGGACCTACCACGGACGACGCGAGCACAATAAAAGCTGCCGAATATAGTGCACGACCGACGTTCATAGCTCGCTCCAGTAAACAAAAAGCTTTGCCGTATTGGGAGCCGCACAATCGAGGTCTTGAGGATGCCCATTATTTAGCCCCATAAACGCGGCATCTCCACCATTGTGTCACAGCTCGCTGCCTATCTCGAGTGTTAAATTATAGTCCCGCATGTGCTTCTCGCCACAAGCCAAATGTCTCAGAGAATTACCAAAATAGCAGCGGGTGATGTGGCTGGGGCAAGTGGCACACGTCGCTCCCATAGGGTCATCAGATAGTCGTTCCGGCGTCACATCGCTCAAGCGTGTTCAAGTGCTTGGCAAGCACTTACAATACGAACCGTTCGCATTCAAAGTGAAGAGAGAACCGCCACATGGCTGAAGCTTCCTTCTCGGCGATTGAAGACCGCCCGCTGACTCTCGATCAGCGTGTCTGGCGGTGGAAGGTGCTCACGTCCACCTACTTCGCGTATGCCGGCTTCTATCTCGTCCGTAAGGTCTTTTCACTTTGCAAAACCACGGTGGTCGACAATTACGGACTTAGTTACACCGATGTGGCCAACATTTGGACGGTTTTTCTCTTCGCGTACATGGCTGGCCAATTCATTAACGGCTATATCGGCCGCAAGTGGGGCCCCCGCTTATTGCTGCTGGGCGGCTTGGGCGTGTCCATAATGTGCAACATCGTCTTCGGATTCGCAAACTCGTATTACGCCTTCCTCGTGTTCATGTTGTTCAACGGCTTGGTGCAGGCAGCGGGCTGGCCCGGCTCCGTTGGCGGCATCGCTGAATGGCTCCGACAGCGCGAACGTGGGACAGTCATGGGACTTTGGTCTACCAATTATTTGGTGGGCAGCATCGCCGTAAAGTACCTTGGCGGATTCCTGCTGAAGCATTTCACCGACAAGTACAACGGACATTACGGTGTTCGCTACGCTTTCCTGGGCTGCACGTTCGTAGCGTTCGTTATTTGGTGGCTGATCTATTTCTGGCAACGCTCGAAGCCAGAGGACGTCGGTCTCGACCCCGTCGTTGATCACGAACATCCGGCAGATCGAGTGGTCGCATCTTCGACGCAAGAACATGTTGGTTTTAGGGGCTATTCCCAGTTGTTGCTCAATCCGCTCGTCCTCTCGATGGGTTTTGCATACCTCAGCGTTAAATTTCTGCGATACACGTTGGACTCATGGCTGCCAACCTTTCTCGATCTGCACGGCATGGATGTGGGACAGGCCGCCTACTACTCGTCCATTTTTGATTGGGCAGGGTTAGCGGGTGCGATTGTTTCAGGTATCGCACTCGATCGCGTGTTTCGCGGTCGTTGGGAAATTGTGTGCCTTGTGATGGGGATCGGCTTGGTAGCCGGCTATGTGACCGTGATCTTCTATGGCACGAATCCGGTGATGTTGGCCGTTTGTTTTGGGCTCGTGGGTTTCATGTTGTACGGTCCTGATGCATTACTCACCGGTGCGGCGGCGATCTCTGTCGCCGGCCAGCGAAATGCCGTAGCTGTGGCAGCCTTGGTCAACGGAATCGGTAGCATCGGCCCTATTCTACAGGAACAGATCAATGGCCGAATTCTCGAGGCAAATACCGCGGAGGCCGCTGTGCGCGATTCGAACCTCTTGGGGCTTTCACTAAGTATTTTGTTCGTCATCGCGATGCTGGTGATTAGCGTACAGGCTGCACTCGGTCGCAGAGCCAATGCCGATCGAATTCAATCCACAGAAAGAGAAGGATCCGAATGACGAAGCGACTCTTGGTCACTGGCTATGGAGGATTTGTCGCCGGCAGCGTGGTGATACAAGCGGGATCAGAGTGGAGCGTGTTTGCACTTTCGCGTGGCAGCGTTGATAACGGCCGGCAAGACATTACGCATCTTCAATTTGATCTCCGCGAATCACATCGGCTGGAACAGGCGTTTGGCGACGTGCAGCCCCACGCTGTTGTCCATGCCGCAGCAATGGCCGACGTTGACAGTTGCCAGCGTCAGCTCCAAGAAGCGGAAGCAGTGAATGTAGGAGTGACCGAACACCTGGCCAAACTCTGTGAACGACACGGAGCGAAGTTGGTGTTCTGTTCGACCGATACGGTGTTCGACGGTGCGCGGGGCATGTACGTTGAAGAGGATGCACCGCACCCACTGAACTTCTACGGAGAAACCAAGGTCCGCGCCGAACAGGTCGTGCACAGCGAGGTCGAAAACATGGTCATTGCGAGGCTCGCACTCGTCGCCGGACTTCCCATGCTTGGCGCCGGCAACTCATTTCTGTCGCGTATGGTCAGCATGTTTCAACAAAACTCGCCCATGCTCATGGGAACTAACGAAATTCGCACGCCGATCGATATCGTTACCCTTGGCCGCGCCCTACTTGAATTGGCAGCGAACGACTTCACAGGTATCCTCCATCTCGCGGGCAATACGCGTTTGAGCCGCTACGAAATGGCGATCCAGATTGCATCGTTCATGGACTTCTCGCCGGATTTGGTAAAACCAATCGCATCTAGTGCTGCTCCACAGCGGGCTCCGCGCCCCGCCGATGTCTCGCTCAATAACTCGAAAGCAACTAGGGTCCTCACAACGCCCATGCTCTGCTTTGCGGACGGTCTGCGTCTCGCATTGAAAACCGTGGAGGAATGAAGCCGTGGCAACTCCCAAAATACAGCATGGCTTGCAAATCAAATTTGGCAGCGAATATGGGGCCGAGGAGGAGCAGGCGGCGCTCAGCGTCATCCGGCAAGGCGCCCCGACGAGCGGCGAGGCTTGCATCCAATTTGAATCCGACTTCGCCCGGTATTGCGGCTCGAAGCATGCGCGGGCGGTCACCAACGGCACGGCGGCACTGTTTCTTTCGATGGTTGGATTGGGGATTGAACCGGGCGACCGCGTGATCACCACCCCAATGACCTGGATCGCAACCGCGGCCGCCCCGGCAACACTCGGTGCAGAGATCGATTTCGTCGACATCGATCCGAACACCTACAACCTCGACCCCAACCAGCTCGCGGAAAAGATCACGCCCCGTACCAAGGCGATTATTCCGGTCCACCTCTACGGCCAATGCTGCGACATGGACCCCATCCTCGAAATTGCAAACAAACACGGAATCCCGGTCGTCGAAGATGCGTGCCAGGCCGTCGGCAGCGAGTACAATGGCCGCAAGGCGGGATCAATGGGCACCACCGGTTGCTTCAGCTTTCACGAGCAGAAGAATATGTCCACGCTGGGAGAGGGAGGCATGATCGTGACCGATGATTCGCAGCTCTACGAGCGGATCGCATTGTATCGATCGCATTGCACCCGCGTGGTCGGTCGCAGCACGAAGTATTGTCAGCTCGACGAATCTAAAGTTCCCGACAGCAAGGCATTCTGGTGGCAGGATTTCGACGACACCGGCTACAACTTCCGCATGACCGACATCCAGGCCGCCGTCGGCATTGTGCAGCTAAATAAACTCGACGAGCTAAACGAGCGGCGTATTCGCAACGCCACCTATCTAACCAAAGCACTTGCAATTGTGCCGGGCCTGACGTTGCCAACGATCCTGCCTGGATGCATACACACCTTTCACCTGTATCCCGTCATGATCGACGCCCGACGCTTCGGTATGAGTAAGTTTGATTTCGTGTACGCGATGCTGCACGAACGCGGGATCAAGCTCGGTACCCACTACAACCCGTTGAATTGGTCCACCGCGTTCCAAAAACGAGGCTACCGCCGCGGGCAGTTCCCCAATGCCGAGAAAGTCGGCGAATCGCTCGTCACGCTTCCCATCAATCCGCGGCAGACTACAGAATCGCTTGACTACTTAATCGAAAGCATCCGAGCACTTGGTGCATGAAGCGGACTCAGTCACCAATCTGGCGGACTTTGGCGATACCGGTGGCGCCACCAGTCGCCAAGCGGTCCCCGATCAACGCTCTGCTGCGCCTGGCGACCTGTAGCTGCGCTCCATATCGAGCGTGGCGACGAGCACGTCTTCACCAAAGATTGAGGCTTCGTCGATCAAATTGCCGTCTGGGGCTATCAACCGGCTTTGCCCATGTGACCCCGTGGCATCGGCGTTCGCCGGGGCGTTGGCTTGCACAATGTATACGGTGTTTTCCACTGCTCTGGCTTGAATCTGCGCCGATACGGCGCCAGCTTCGACTCTTTTGCCAATCCCGACTCATGCGAAAGATAGAATACGATCCGCGCTCCGGCCAACACTGGCAGGCGAACCAACTCTGGATAGCGCTCGTCGTGGCAAATGATGATCGACGCCGGCACGCCGTCGATTTGGAAGACCGACAACTGGTCACCCGCTGTCGGCCACGACTCGGCAAGCTGAATTTTGTCATAGCGTGCGAGAATCTTCCCGCTTGGAGTGATCACCACGGCCGAATTGTAGAGCCGATTCCCGTCACGACGCGGTGTGCCAACAATCGCGTAGATGTGGTGTGCTCGACAGGCCTCGGCCACTTGGTGTTCGGCGTCTGCCAATTGTTCGGCCGAAAAGGTGCGCATGAAAACGTCGTCGAAGTAGCCAGTAAGCGCGCATTCGGGAAATACGACGACCCTCACGCCGTCTTTGGCACAGCGCGCAAGATGGTCACAAATCTTACGAACATTCTTCGCTAAATCGCGAGTGGACCGCATTTGAACGGCAGCGACGCGTAGCTGTGACGGAGGCGACGAGGTAGCTGCCACAGGCTCCGCCCCACGGACCAATGCCCAGTTATGGGCACCGACAATCATAGCCGCGCCAATGAGAAAGCAACGCCACATGGTTTAAACTCCTACGAGGAGAATCTGTCGAGCCACACGCTACTTACGAACGACTTCGCACGGTTTAGCTAGCCGGACCAAGTCGTCAATGTCGCAAGTCTGATAGAGCCCGAAGCAGAATAGCTCGGGATATTCGTTGACCGTCCAATTGTTTTCGATGATCTCGCGCATGCTGCCGAGCGAGTCCTTGAGAACAAGTCGTTGCGGCTTCTCATCGCTGGCGCCCGTCGCGGCGGCCACGAGCGCCGCCAGCGAAATCCGTGGACCAACAGCGATTAACTGTTTGACCGGTTTTCCAAACTGTCTCGCAGCCCAGCGCACGACCGCTTGAAGCTGATCTGCCTGCACCCCGAGCGGCCGCGCTCCGATCGACGATACGAACAGCGCCAACCGTTCCCCGTTCTTCGGAAACTTCGATTCGCCCAGATAAAACGGATCGATGGCCAGCACGCGATCATTCTCGGACAGCAGACTCTCGATTCGGCCGAGCACCGCTGTTCTGCCACCGTCAGCCGCGATGCAGGCTGTGGCTATTGGAGTTCCGCGCACCAACTCCACGACAGGAACGGTCCAATCATCGCCGAGCGCGATTTGCCAATATCGCACTTTCGTGTCGCCCGCCATCGACTCGCCGACCTTCTTCACTTTCGGCTTATAGCTAATGAGCCGAACGACTCGACGCACGCTATCTGGGGTCGGTTCCAATTTCGTGACCGTCGTGCCGGCATTCGACACCCTCTGCGACCTGCCCATTGGCAAGTCGGCCATCAGTCCAACCGCTAGCTTGTGGAAATCGAGATTGTTTTCCGGCAGCGGCACGTTCAACTCCTCCGCCGACTTCACTTCGCTTTGAGAATCGATCTCCTTAGAGTTGTATAAGGCATCGTTAGCGTAAAAATGGTCGCCCACCATCTTGTAGAAGGCCTCGCGGTTGTCGCGTTCGAAATTGTGGGTGCCCGGATCGTCGTTCACATGCGAGCGCAATCGATTCGCGGCGCCGGCCAACTCATAGACGGGCAGCGCCGCATCCAGCAACGGCTGCAACGCGTGCGACGAGACAAAGCAACAGTTATCTTTGGAGTTGTAGGTCAAAAGTGTCGGACGCGGCGCCCGCATCGCCGTGAGGTGCGTATAGTCGGCGAGCATCGCCAAGTCAGCCGGCGTTTGCTCTGAATCGCCCAAATCGGAGTAAAACTCGACGCGTGTCTGAAAACTCGAAAAACCCGCCACCGGATTAGCTAAAGTCACACGGCGATCGAGCGAACTGAGCAGAATCGTTTGCCAACCGCCGCCAGATAGCCCGGCCATCGCCACGCGCTCAACGTCTGCGTGGGGGAGATCGACGAGCACATCGAGCGCCCTTTCCATCGCCAGGTAGAACACGGCCAAGCCACTGGTGCCGCACAGATCGAGCTGGTTCATGCGGCTGTGCGAAAATCCCTTTCCGCGAAGTTGCCCCATGCCGAGCCATTCCACATTCAGCGTCAGCATTCCTCGCTTGGCCAGATTGATGCAGCGGATTTGTTTGTAAGGCGCAGCTTTGCCTGTGCTGTCGTGACCATTAACGTTGAGCACGACCGGCACGCGTCCGGTTAGGTCCTCTGGCTCATAAAGTAGTGCAGGAATCCACAAGCCGGGGACGGCCTCGTAGCGCAACTTCCGAATATGATACCCCGGCCCGCCGGCAATCGTGTCGAGCCATTCGATGCGGCGCGAGGCGTCGCGCCATTTCGAAGGAACTCCGCGGAACACGACCTTGTCGAACACGTTCCGCCGAATCCGCTCCGCTTCGTGCTGCCAGGAGCTCCACGACTTCGGCTTCGCCATCACAGCGATGCGGCGCTGGCAAAACGCTTTTACCTCGTCCAGCGGTTGCCCTTCGGCCAGCACAGGCCGTGCCAGCAGCTTTTTCAACTCGCTCTGCTCATTGGTCGGTTCCCCAGCCAACGTTCGGTCCAGAAGTCCAACGGTAACCAACAGTGCAATGCAGAAATACCAATGAAGTCGCATAGCATTCACTTTAACGTAGCCAAGTAGGCTAATAAGTCGGCCGCATCTTGCGCCGATATATCACGCAGCACCAGTTCAGGCATCATGGAAATCGGCTGTGCGACGATCGATTCAACGTTGTCAGTCGGAACCCGGATGATTCGTCCTTGGGCATCCTTCAACACCACCACATCGCTCGATTTCTCCACAAGCAATCCGCCAAGCACGCGGCCGTCCTTTGTTTCAACGTTATACGACACGTACTCCGGGGCAATCGCCTTGGAAGGCATCAAGATGGTCTCCAGAAGCTGTGGTCGATCGTACTTGGCGCCAATGGAACTCAATCCCGGTCCTATCGTCCCTCCTTTGCCGTGGACCGCGTGACAGCTCATGCACTGGGCCGCGGAGTTCTGATGGAAAATAGCGTCGCCGCGCCGTGGATCGCCGTGGAGCTTGAGAATCTCTGCTGCGGAGATCGCCTCACCAAGTCGCTTTTGCCGTTGTTCAGACGGAATGAAGCGCTCGAAAAGGAATCGCACGTTCGCATCCGGATGCTGGGAGGCCTCGGCAACGACGTGCCGCTTAAGCCCTGCAGCCAGACCACCCTCTTCAACGAGTTGGCGCATCATATTGGCGCCGCCGGGCGTATCGAGCGCCTTGGTAGCCACGGCATTGAGATCGGCGCTCGTAATTCCCGCCGACCCATCGCTTTTGCCGCCGAGTACATCCCGAGCGGTCGCCAAGTCTTGCATGTCGACGATTAGCGCCGTCAGCGCCGCCTTTCGTACCGCGGGTTCATGATCCGCGAGTAACTTACGCAGCTTTTCGACCTTTGTATCCGACTTGCCTAAGTGGACGATGGTCCGAATCGCCGCGGTGCGGACTTTCTCCCGCGCACTCGCGTCCGCTGCCAAGCGTAACACGTCGTCGTCGACACATTGCAAATGGTGCGAGTCAACGGCTTGCAAAGCCGCTTCTTGCAATTCCGGATCAGTCAAAACGGCACCCAATGCCGCAGCAAGTTGTGGGGCCGTAGTGAGCACACTCCAATCATTGTCGAGATGGGCGCCAACCGTTTCCAGCGCACGCCGCCTCCACTGGGGAGCGGCCGAGCTATTGGCAACAACCGCCAGTAGTATTTTCCCCGCCTCGGGATCGCAAATCGTGTTTGCGCCGATCAGCAACGACGAAACTGTCGATTCGTCGACTTTGTCCGCCAAAAGCTCCTCACGAAGTCGATCAAGAGCAGCTTCAGGCTTGAGCAATTGCAAAAGACTGAATTGAGCCGGTGTGAATCCTCGTTCTGACGCGAGCCGTTCGTACAATTCCTGTTTGTGTTCCGCGGCGGCGATGTTGATCGCCTCAAGCAAGTAGCGGTCCGTTCCATCGTACTTCTTCGCCAGCTTGACCAGCGCGTCACGGGCATCGTCGCTGTGAGCCGTACGAAGTGCCAGCAAGACTTCGCGGTTTACTTCGCTGGAGGAATCATCAGCCAAGGGCAAAATTGCGCTAAGATACTCCTCGCCATGCCGGCGCAAAATGCGGACTGCCAACGCGCGAAATGCGGCATCCTGGCTTGCAAGCTGCTTCACGACAAGTTTTCGCCCTCCACCCCCAAGCCGATCCAGCACCCACATGGCACGGGCGCGGATGTCAGGGTCCGCATCCGTCAACAGCCTCGCCAGCGCAGGCACGCTTTGCTGTCCTTTGGCCAATAGGCAATTTCGCGCTAGATACTGCGTCGCCAAATTAGGGCTCTGTAACCCTTCGATGGCGTCGTCAATGTTATCGTACGGCCCCGGTCGTTCCTTTTGCGCCGGATGCTTTCCTTTGGGCCGCAACACGAAAATCCGACCTTGATCGGGATTGTTATACGCATGCCCGCCCACCACACCGTCGTACCAATCGGCGACGTACAGCTCGCCGTCCGGGCCCGCGCAAACATCATCGGGGCGAAAGTAGGAATCCTTGGACGTAAGCACAACGTCGCGCGTGGCTCGCATCCCGGCTCCCTCAGTGTGTGGTCGAAAGCGGTAGATTTCACGCCTGCCGGCCTCGGCGAGAAGCGCGGCGTTCTTCCACTTCGGCCCGAAGGCGTCCCCTTCATAGAAACAAATGCCCGACGGGGCCCCGAAGCCAGTAACCAGCAATGCCGGCACATGACCCGGGATATGTCCGCGAAAGTGCCAGTGCTCGCCAAAGGGTGTACCCGGCAATGCGTGGGCAGCCGGATGACCATACCACCCGTAGTTGCCGCCATCGAGAATCCAGCAAAACCGAGTGCTCTCATTTCCGTCATTGTCGTTGTCGCTGGCGAACGCTTCGCCGAACGAGCTGACACACAGCTCGTACGGGTTGCGAAAATTCGACGCCACGACTTCCAGATGACTGCCGTCCAGCTCGCCCCGCAAGATGGCTCCCCATTGATAGGCAATCTTCGAGCCATCGGTGCCGGTGATATCAAATCCGACGTCGCCGACCGACATCCACCACTTATGATCGGGTCCCAGAACGAGGCTATGCGCGCCGTGATCGTGATTCACACCGCCAAACCCGGTCAGCAGCTTCCGCGGTGGCCCATCCGCTTTCAGATCACCGTTCTTATCCTCGTACTCCCAAAGATCGGGGCTGGTGGCAACGTAAACCTTATCGCCGGCCACACAAATGCTCATCGGGCAGAATAGCCCCTCGGCAAACGTCGTGACTTTGTCCGCTTTCCCATCCCCATCCGTATCCTCCAGCACGTTGATCTTGTCGGCCGGCGGTTGCTTCGCTTGGGAGCGATACCATTGAATCTCAGCCACCCACACGCGACCATGGGAATCGACGTCGATGGCCGACGGATTCGTGATCATCGGCTCCGAAGCAAATAGTGAAACGTCAAAGTCCTTGGCGGCTCGCATCTGGGCCGCTTCCCCGCTCGGCGGCTGCTGGGCGGCGATCGGCCCATCAAAAAATGCCAAATAAACCAGCAAGATTGCCCCGAGCCTAATCCAAGCCGTCATTTTGTTCTCCACCTCACGTACCTCACTTCGATACCAACGGTAAGATCGATCGCTATATTGACCCTGCCCCTAAGACAGACCCTCTCCCGCCGGGAGACAAAATTATGCAGATGCGTGCATTGGTAAACCGCGAAGCGGTTAAACACCGTAGCCCAGGGTCGCCGCGAAGGCGCACCCTGGGAAAGGATGACGATCCAATGCTTACGCTGAAGGCGTTACACAACCGATCATGGGCATCGATTTGTTTAACTCCTTCGGAGTAACCGTACGTCTCTTGATCGCCAACCCAGGGAGCGGCCGCCACGGCGACCGACCCTGGGCTACGGTGTGTAACGCCTTCGGCGTTTGTCGTGACAGCACCTGCATAATCCGGGAAAGGGCAGCGCGAGGGTGCCTCGGAGCCGGTTTAGTTCAAGTTCCCTTAAGAACCTTTCCCAGAACTGTCGGGGACTGTCCCAATTTTTCCGAGTCTGCGAGGAAAAATGGGACTGTCCCCTTCTCTCAGACGGTTCTGGGATAGGCTCTTAGTATAACCGCCATCGCCGACACCGCGACGCAAAGTTCAAATTTGCACGGATATGGTATTACTACATTATTATGGTCAGATAGCAGTTTTTCGCTTGCTCTTCGAACGATGACTCACCACATCCCTCCCCGATTCAATTTCATCTTTTCGCTAACGACCGCTTGTGCGTTGGCATGCGCATCACAAGCAGCCGAAAAAACAACCGCACGCCAGCCCCTAAATGTCGTGATGATCGTGGCCGACGACCTCGGCTGGGCCGACCTGGGCTGCTATGACGCCGATCTGCATGAGACGCCGCATCTCGACCAGTTTGCCAGAAGCGGAGTACGATTCACCGACGCCTATGCCGCCTCCGTCTGCTCGCCTACCAGGGCCTGCCTGCTTACTGGCAAGCACTACGCCCGGCTGAACATTACCATTTGGCGCGAGGCAGCGGCCCACCCGCCACACGATCGAAAGCTCATTCCGCCCCTCTCGGTCGCCGATCTTCCTCTCAGTGAAGTAACGCTGGCGGAAGCCTTCCACTCCGCCGGCTACCTCACCGCCATCGTCGGCAAGTGGCACCTGGGCGATGCGAAACATTACCCGGAAACACAGGGTTTCGATATCAACATCGGCGGAACCCTTTGGGGCGCCCCCCACATACTTCTTTCCCTACCGCGGCTCGCGCCGATTTGGCGGCGAATTCCGCTACGTTCCGCAGCTCGATGGTGGCCAACCCGGCGAGTACCTCACCGACCGCCTCACCGACGAAGCTCTAAAGATCATCGACCGCGCAGGCGATCGGCCCTTCTTCCTCTACCTCGCGCACCACGCCGTCCACACACCGATCGAAGCCAAAACCGAGCTCGTCGCCCACTACGAGAAAAAACTGAAGCCGGGCCTCCACCATCGCAACGCAAAATATGCGGCGATGGTGCAAAGCCTCGACGAAAGCGTCGGCCGCGTCCTGGAGCATCTCGAAACACGCGGCCTTACCGAGCGAACGGTCGTCGTCTTCGTCTCCGACAACGGCGGCTATGTCACCGAATTCGAGGGAAAACAGGTCACCAATAACTTCCCATTGCGTTCCGGCAAAGGCTCACTCTACGAAGGAGGCATCCGAGTCCCGTTAATCGTTCGTTGGCCCCATAACACGTCGCCCGGCGCCCTCTGCCACGAACCCGTCTTTGTGGCAGACCTCTATCCGACCTTGTTGGAAATCACCCACCTCCCCGGCGACAAAACGCACAACGCCCATCTCGATGGCCTGAGCCTGGTGCCGCTGCTCAAAAATCCTCAGGCCAATCTAGCTCGCCACGTCTTGTACTTCCATTACCCCCACTACTATCCGACCACCACACCGGTCAGCGCGATCCGCGCCTGCGATTGGAAGCTGTTAGAGTATTACGAGGACCATCACCTCGAACTCTACAACCTCCGCGACGACCTCAGCGAAACGAACAACCTGGCCGGCAAACAAACCGAAAAGGCGCAAGACCTGCTTGCCCGATTGGAAGCCTGGAAAACAAGCATCCACGCCCGACTGCCGATTGTGAACCCGGATTTCAAAGAGAACTGATGGAGCCACCGATTGGGCGGAAAAGGAGAGACATGAGTTCTTCCGTCCCCACTAATTCTCACGGTCAATGAGACCGAAGAATTTTCAGCGCAACGCTTGGGCGCGTTCGCTTTGTAGCGCCTTTCGTGCGCAAAGTTGTTGTTCGTCAGCCCTTTGGTCGATATGGCCTGTGCCCGTGTGTGCCGGCGATTTGACGATTTGATTGGTCGGGAAGTACAGCTGGTGCGAGTCTGCTAATTGTCGCCCTTCTTCTCCAGGCCTGATTCATTGCAGAATGGTTTGACGGCATTGGTCAAGATTTCTGGCCACGGCATTTCTCCCAGCTGAATCCAATCTAAGGCCCAAAGCAACATTCCAAGCCCAACTCCGAAAGCGATGTCATTAACCTTGACCGCTTGGAGTGAACACTCAGACGCGTAGTCAGCCCCACCATAATCTCGCGGCTCAATGAAAAACGGGCTCGGCGAACGACGCACTTCCGACCCATCAACTGGCATTGAAGGAATTAGTAACTGGACTTTTGCAAATCGTTAAATCAACCCCAATTGGGCGATGACGTGTTGAGGTTTTTTCGAATCATTAGTGACTTGGCAGATGGCCCACTGGAGAGTGGTCCGCAGCGTCTCGGCAGCCACGGCGCGACAGGCCTGGCCGATGGTCGTCAGCCGCGCGAGCGCCCATTCCTTCGCACGGTTCTGCTTCAATTGGAGCACCAAGAGGCTGTACGCGAGCATGACCAGGTACATATGCCTTGTCTGGCCCAGGCCACTGCAGCTGACAATCTCCCATGCCCAAATGTTGCTTGCCGTCCCGATGGTAGGTCTCGGTTCCTGTCCAACGGCACCGATAGCCGCGCACGATGCGCGTCACTTCCCAACGTGTACGATTGGTGACGAGGATTTTGCACGGAGCGTCGTCGCGGCGATGGTTCCACAAGATCACGATGCGGACCGGATGATTAACTTGCGGCAGCCGCACAGTGCAGGTGAGATACCATTGGTGCGCATCGCCGCGGCGAAGCTCCTTGCGATCTTGCGGCGGGATAGCAGCGGCAAACTCATCGACCCGCACTTCCCGGCCGCGGAACCAAATCTTGCGGTTACTCTTCAAATCTCCAATATAAGCGCGGGGCTGACCGAAGCGGTCGTGTTTCGAGTGGACGTAGTTCATGTTGGAAGCACTGGAAAAATAGCTGTCCCACGTGAAGTCGCCGGGAATCTCTCGCTCACACACCCAATGCACCAACTGGCGAAACAATACGCCGTGATCAAGAAACACCTCACCGGTGGCTTCACACTGCTCGCGTTTCTTGAACCGCCGGAAGTCGAGCGGGTAGTGCTTGCCGTTGCTGGTCACGTAATTGGCGAACAACAAGTCGTGAGCGATTTTATAGCGCTCCTCGGCATGATCCCAAAACCAGCCGACGTCTTGGATCCGCTTGCCATCGTGGTCGATGAGCACATCGTCCACGGCAATGACTCCCTGGTCGTGATAGCGCGTCGTAGGGTCTTTCTGCAGCAGTTCCAAACGCCGTTCGTTGAGCTCTTCGGCGTCCCATTCAGCCTCCGTGAGAAAGCGGTTCAGGCACGATTGGTCGGTCGTTTCGGCGAACTCGCCGTTGATCCCGCTGACCGTCTTGTTGGCCGCGACCAAGAGCCCCGTCAAATATTCAGCCAAGTGGCGCCGCTGTGGCTCACCGTGAAACAGGTCCGCAAATTCCGGCAGGGCTTGTTTAATCACTTCGGGAAAGTCAACGATCGCGGGCATGGTCAGGGCCTCCGGGTCGTCGTTGCGCCATGCCCTATTGACCTCAAATTCCACCGAAAATTCCATAAGCTAGCACTGCATCCACCAATCCGTCGTGCAGCCTCTCGATGCCCAACACAACCTATGGCCCTGGCCGCGTAACACTACTCGACATTCGGCCTTGAAACACCAATTTGCAAAAGGTCAGTTAGTAAATTGTTCCTTCCGGCGACGATCAAATCCGGGGGTCTTTTGCACTGTAGGCTCTGTTTCGCCATCACTTTCATGATAATGTCTGGGTCGGTTTCAAAGTCGCCACGTTGCTTTTGTCGAACATTTTTCGAGACGATAGCACCGTATATTGGGTTTCTATACTTTGGCCAACCTTTCGGAACCTCGACTGTCACCCCTAGTTGCAACCCGATATAGGGAACCATCTGTTCAAATGTTACGTCCTGTCGATGAGCACAGCACATTTTTACATCTGATACTTGTTGCACCGCCTTAGAAAGCGAAGTGCCGTGGTCTCCTTCGATGTCCAGGGTATGCTTTGCCTCAATGTATGCGTAGACGGCTTCGATCGGTACCTGTTCTCGCAATGAGTAATCGTTGTCAGCGAGCCCACGAAAGGTGGGAAATCGCATGCGATCATAAATGATAATGTCGTTTCCGGCCGTTTCGCCCAGAGAGTTCAATACATAACCCCTGCAGATGCCGAATCCATGAGGGAGAATAGTTCGCAACACCCTGCATAACGCAACCTCAAATTCGTCTCCGTGTTCAAAGTTATGGACTGCTTCCATGTCACGCAAAGCAGCTTTGAACTTTCCCGACATACTACCTACAAATTCGTTGTACATTCGTCCTGTTAGAGGCGCGGCTGCACGCAGATTTTGGCAGTAAGCGAGCCGCCCTTTGAATTTCTCCAATGGGCAAGGGTTCTTTCGGTGCCTCCCCGTGAGCTGGGAAAACTCCCATATCCCGCCCCGCGTCTTTGTGAGCTTTCTCGATAGCAATGATTTCTGAGCCTGGGTATGCGCGCGTGATGAAGTGTATTGGGATTAGGTAGCTCTTGGACGCAACAGCTCTACCTGATTTTGCGTCTTCGGTTGACACTGCTTTGCAGTGCAACCAAAGCACCTTCCTGCCCGATTTTTCACAGCGAAGCTCTCTGATGTTGCACGCTGAGCAATCAAAGTAACCGGGATGATTTTCAAAAGAAAACTCGATTCTCAAAGAGATTGGTAAGGGTTCAGGCTCATCAAGATAATTGAACGACTTGGTTACATAAGGCTTCATAATGAGTTGGTCCGACGCTGGCAGGAGGAGAACCGCGGTCATCGTACACCCAAAAGCCTAGGGACGGTAACCACATCCGCACGGGTGCCACTGCCTGCTTGCCCGACAGTGCTGACTTGCCGCGAATGCCTTGCTGCCTAAAGTCTTGAATGTGAGTTCAAACGCTGCCTCTCTCCAGCTAGCTCGCCAACTCCCACTCAGTTATCAGTCGGTAACAAACAAAAAAGGAAAATGATTGACGAGCGGCTCAAACGGAGCATAAGATGAGACTCGCGAGGGATCAAAAAATTAAATTAATCAGTCCTAGGCCCAATTTAGTGACCTCATTTCTTTTCTGACCATCGTTCATGTCGGTCCATCGTTTCCTGTTCTTCATTGACCTCCTGCTTGCGACGGTTTTTGGGCAGCCGTCAACTTCGGCGGCGTCGCTGTTTCTGGCGGAGAGGTGGTACGAAAAACCGCTCTTTCCTAACTCTGGCTACGAAGCCCGTTTGGAAAGTACTCACGGCTTTAGATTCTCCGCGTCGCAGAATGCGCTCAAGACGATGTTGAGCGTCTTCATTCGGTACACCGGCGATGAACCACTGTCGCCAGGATTGCCTGACCGCGTCGAGATCGAATTCTATCCGGATGGAACGCTGGAGCCGGGACCTGCCGTCTATGACCACGTTACCGACGATTTGGGCCCTCCGCCACATTTGAGATATGCGCTTAGCACGGCCGGGGTCACGAACTTTGTGGGCCAGTTCAAGATACTCGAACTAGCATATGCAGCTGATGGAACAATCGCGAGTCTCGCCTTCGATTTCCTGATCTCAAGCCCCTCAATCAACGTTCGCCAGTACGACCGCGGCCGCCTCCGCATCAATTCGTCGATTCCAATTCCTGAGCCATACTCAGCGCCCATGCTTGCGGCAGGGACCATCTTGGCATTTGGGGCATTCCGAATGGCTCTTTGGCGCACGGGTACCGCTGCCGGCTTACCCGGCAGTGCTGACTTGCTGCGAACGCCTTGCAGCTTGAAGTCTTGAATGTGAGAGGCTATCCGGTAAATCACGCCGGTAGCGGAATTCGTGAGAATTCCGAGCACCGACTGCGGAATTCTCACGAATTCCGCTACTTCCCGGATAGACTCTGAGTTCAAACGCCAACCATAGAGAACGTGTGCTTGCAATCCTTTAGCGAACATTAGCGGCGATTAGTGTTCAGAATTGCATGGGAAAATGAAGTCCCGCGCTGTGCGCGGGTCTCCGCCCCCGCACTCCTACCGACCGCCGGTCTCCCAACCTCCCCTTCTCATGTCTCCTCCTCTCCTTTTCCACTGCTCCCCTGCTCCACGCCCCCATCTCAAGAGGGGTGGCCGAAATGAGGGCTGGTAATCTCCATCACCTATGCTACATTGGCCCACGTCAAATGTGGAGATCGGCATTGAAATGGGACCCACCTGGGCGTTGAATTGGGGCCCACCTAGATCAGTTGGGGAGCGGCCCGCGAGACCCCCAAAGGTCTCGCGCGGCCGCATCCGTTAGTTCACTTATTGGGTTAGAGTTAAACTCTCCATTTTGTTGCGCGATTTGCGAATTATTTCTGCTGGCCGGCGACTACTTGCCCTTGGGTGTAGTCCGCTTCTGTTTCATCGACTCACGGAAGCGATAGCTTTCACCGTTCATCTCAAGAATTTCGCAGTGATGCGTCAGCCGGTCCAAGAGAGCCGCCGTCATCCGTTCCCCTTGAAACACCTGCTGCCACTCGCTGAACGGCAAGTTGCTGGTGATGAGCAGGCTGGCACGTTCATAGCGATCGGCGAATACCTGGAACAATAGCTCAGCTCCGCTACGATTGAACGACAAATAGCCAAGCTCGTCGCAGACCAAGAGCTCGAGCTTGTCGAGTTGCTTCAAGAACCGCTCGAGCTGGTACTGCTTCTGTGCTTCTTCCAACTTCGTGACCAGTGTGGCAGCCGTGAAGAACCGCACCCGCTTGCCGAGCCGACAGGCGGCCAGGCCGAGGGCGATGGCCAAGTGTGTTTTTCCCGTACCCGAACTGCCCATGAGGCAGCAGTTGTGGCGCTGCTCAATCCACCCGCAGCGGGCCAGCTCCAAGATCTTGGGCTTGGAAAGTCCAGGCACGACACTAAAGTCGAACGCATCGAGATCCTTCTGCACCGGGAAGCCGGCCTGTTTAATGCGAGCCTGTAAGGCATTGGCACTGCGCGTGGCCAGTTCCAGCTCCGTCAGTCGCAACAGGTATTCCAGGTAGTCCTGATTGCTGTCGGCCGCCTCGCCGGCGAGCTTCGCGTGCTCGGCCAACATCGTCGGCAGCCGCAGGGCTTTGAGGTTCGAGCGAAGAGCAGGGACGTCTCTTTCTGAGCCATGATCTTCTCCTCCGTGAGAAAGTAACGAGTCGAATCGGCGCAGGTCCGGCAGCGGAACCTGGACCGCGGGAATCAATCGCGGCTGCCTACTGGTGTCATTCAATTCATGAGGTGTGGCGCGGAGCGCCAGTCGCTCGCAGCACACGATAATTCGTTCGGCCGTGATGACGCTGTCGCCACGGCAGGCCTGGATCGCCTCGAATACCCGATCGAGCGGGTGCTCTGCCAAGAGCTGCAGCACGCGAATGAACTGCCGGGCGCCCGGCAATGAACCGTGACGTGCTTCAAATCGTTCACGCAACTGGGTAAACGCCGCCGGCAGACGCCAGTTGCGATAGACGTCGGTGTGATCGAGATAGGCCGGCTTGAGTCCGAGAGCGGCCAGGTAGTGTAGTGGATCGAGCACTTGCTCACCCTGGCCATACGAGCGCTCGTGCCGGGCGATCATCGCTCCGTCACGAATGACTTCGATGCGATCGACGTATGCTTTCACCGCGACCGTAGCGAAGGAATGCCGCCGCGGCACGCTGTAGCGATTCTTCTCCCAGGCGACCGTCTGGTACTTGTCGACTTGACGGACTTCACTGACCGCCGCTTCGAACGGTCGCTCTGGCAGCGGCAAGGCGCTGGCCTGCTCCCTGGCGAAGCGGGCACCGATCGTTTCGCGCTGGCCCGCAATCGTCCGCTGCAAGTCTCGTTGGCAACAATCGAGCAGGAACGCGCAAAGCTCAGCCAGATCTTTCACTTGTGGGACGGGCGTCGCCCACTGGCGCTCCAACAGCTTCACCCGGTTCTCGACGTGCGGCTTTTCGTTGCCGCGGGCCGGCAGACAGAATAGCGGCTCGAAGTTGTAGTGACTGGCCAGCGCCTGCCAGCGCTGGTTCAACTCGCGTTGTCGGCCATGCAGGATCGTGGTCGCGACCGTCTTCGGGTTATCCCACCATAGTTCTTTGGGCACGGCACCAAAAAATCTAAACGCCGCCACCGTGCCGTGTAAGATCGCCTCGGTCTTTTCGCTCGGCAGCGCGATCGCGAACGTGGCGTTCGAGTAAGCCCACGTCATGAGCAGGATCGGAACCTGACGCCGGCCGTCCGGGAAGTCGACCCAGATCTGGCCGAAGTCGCTCTCAGCCCGTTGGCCTGGCTCATATGATAAAGGAAGGAATGTTTCGCGCCGCCGACCCCGCTTCGTGGCGACGTACCTCCGCACCTGGTCGTAGCTGCCGACATACTGCTCCTCGTCGCGCAACCGTCGAAAGAGCTGCGCCCCTGTGTGCCGTTGCTTACGAGGCGCCTGTTCATCCTCGACGAGAATCGCGTCGATCCATTGCTGGTGCACATCGGTCAGCACCCGCCGTGGTCGCGGCAGCAAGAGCGTGTACCGCCGCGGCTCCGATTGCACGAGCGCCTCGCGGATCTTCCGTCGCGAATGCCCATACGTCCGGGCGATCTCGCGAATGCTCATGCCATCGCGATGAGCACGACGTATCCTGCCGTATTCCTCCACCTTCAGCATCCTTGACTCCGCTTTGCTGAATTCCCTAGTTTCAAAAACTAGGAATCCAGCTTACGAAGTCCGCTGCGGTGGGCCCCTTTTCAATGCCGATTTCGGAACCCAGGTGGGTCCCGTTTCAATGCCGATCTCCAGCCGCTCCTAAATCCACTGGTTGGGGTCCCGAATTGGCGTATCCACTGTTGGTTGCCGGCCACGTCGAACTTGCCCAGAAATGAATCCTGTCCGCCGGCATTGGGGCCACCGAGACTGCCCCGGGTTATGCCTGAAATGTATAGGCTCCCCAGGCCGTCGAGCGATAGGCCTTGAACGTTGTCGCTGTTGCTGCCGCTGCCGGGTGTCCCGAATTGGCGGATCCACTCGAGCGTTGGTCCCGCGGCTAGGCAGGGAGCACTGAAATCGAGTGGGATAAATGCCACCAGGAGAAGCGATCGCACCACTCGAGCGCTGGTGTAATGGCGGGGGCTAAAGCACTGACGCATGACTGGCTCCTTATTGCTCGGGGCACGTTCTTGAACCGGATCGAATTACCCGCGACGCTGGGAATGCCGACGTCGACCACCCCAGTCGTTGACGCATCAACAGCATTTTCGTCGGCGAGCCAAGCGCGCAGGATTGATTGACGACGGAACCAGCGGCGGATCGGTGAAATGGTTTTCGCATGCAAGCGAGCAACTATTGCCCTATGGACGCTCACGGCGATTCCAGCCGCAGCCGGTGACCGTCAGGCCCAACAGGCCCCAAATGAGGAAACTGGTGGCCTCCGGAACGGCGCCTCCATTATCGACGATATCAACGATCTTCAAGGACACGTCTCCAGATGCACTAGCGCCGAGACTGGAGCCCAGGCTGGCAATCAATGCGTCCGACGTCCATACGTACGTGTGCCCAATCGTTAGATTCCCCATGAGACTTCCCGTAAGGTAATTACCAAATGGCACATCATCTCCATTTTCTTCACCCAGGGTAAACTGTTCGTTTGTAGTCGAGTAAGACGTTTGGTAATTCGAGAACAGCGGGACACCGGGCACAGCGACGTCGTAAAGTTCTCCCAACAGAAAGACAGCCCCAGGATCGTCCGCACCCACGTCCGCAACTTCATAAGACCCAGATAATTCGTAATTGGCGTTTGCATTGACGGTGAATGTTATCGATGATGTGGTTTCCCCATTGACGTTGAATGCGGTTGATCCGGTCCTCTCGTGGCTCATTGTCAACGACAAGATTGTTTGTCCGCCGCTCGTCGACCAATCGATGACGTTTCTTGAGAATGTGTCGCCGACCATCGCATCCAGTAGCTCGGCAGATGTCGGAATGGTCGTGCCATTGAATTCGGCTACGTCGTCAGCGCTATCTCCATCAAAAGCGATGGCGACAATCTTACTTTCGTCAATTTGGACTGATGCCGTCGCTAGATCGGGCTCGAATTGCGAGAGACCGATGCTGAGCACTGAAGTAATGATCGTGAAATATCGAACTGAGAGAATTCGCGGCATCATCGATGTAGCCTTTCATTCGGTAAGATTAGTCGAGTGTGTGCTGTTGACTAGTTGACTAGATGCTAGATGAGAGTCGATCAGACAGCGCCCAAGTGGTTATGATTCTGCAACAGCGGCCAAGCCGAGATCGCATTGCTCGCCTCGTTACCGGTCGTGAGATCAATAATTCACCCCTGCCACTTCTTCCAGTGCCGAATCGGGACGCGTACAGACAGCGTTCGCGCTGGAGATTGTCGGAACAATCCGAGAATCTTTTGCCCGTTCAGCTTGGTGCATTGTGGTGCTACAAGTTAAGATGCAAGCTCGGAAGTCTTTTTGCGCCTTTTCCTAAAGAATCCGAATTACCGACGTTTACGCCGCTGAAAAGCCGCGATCCTCGCAAGCTTTCACCGAAGTCCGCTCATGAATTCGGCATCAAACCAGCCGAACTTGGAAGCCTTGCTCGCTCACACCGGTCGTGGCGATGCGGCAGCCCGTGAGGAATTGCTGGGGCTCTATCGCCCTTATTTGCGACTGGTGGCGGGGCAGCAAACACCACAACTCGTTCAACAACGCGTGGATGCGTCGGACATCGTGCAGCAGACGCTGATGGACGCCGTACGCGGATTGCCGGAGTTTCGTGGAGAAACCGAGCCGGAATTCACCGCCTGGATGATGCGGCTGTTGGAGCGCAATCTGCTCATGAGCGTGCGGAACAACACATTGGCCAAGCGCGACGTGCGGCTGGAGCTCGAATTGGACCGACGCCAGCGGCTCGGCTGTGTTGATGTGGCACGTCGATTCGCGGCCGACGGCGCATCGCCGATGAGCAGCGTGTTCCGCGGCGAGGCGGCCCTGCAACTGGCGATGGCGCTGGAAAAACTGCCGGCCGATCAGAGCACGGCCGTGGAGCTGCGTTATATTGAACAGCTACAACTTCAGGAGATCGCGGTCAGAATGGAACGCACGGTGGGCTCCGTTGCCGGCTTGATCCGCCGTGGCGTGGAGGCTTTGCAGCAGCTTTTGCCGGCAGAGTTTGGGGAGTTGAAGTAACAAGACGAGCTTCAGCGAAAGAACCTCACGACTTTAGCTTTACAGCAACCGTGAACCGCCGCAATTATCCAGGCACGATGCACGAAGGCCCCGTCGAGGCGGCAATCGCGGACTATTTTCTGCAACTCGATCGCGGGCAGAACGTTGATGTTGACGCCATCATTGCTGCGCATCCAGGTTGTGAGCTCGAGTTCCGCCAATTTCTGGCGCAAGAGCACGATGTTCAACGCGCGCTGGCGGACGTTGCTCCTGCCGCCGCAGCGCGTGCCAATATGGCCGGGCGTACGCTGGATGATTTCCAGCTCAAGCGGCTGATTGGCCGCGGCGGGATGGGAGTGGTCTATGAGGCGGAGCAACTTTCGCTCGGCCGCAATGTGGCCGTCAAGCTACTGCCTGGCGCGCTATGCGCAGATGCCAGACATCGCATGCGATTTCAGAATGAGGCTCGCATTCTGGCCCAACTTGAGCATCCGAATATCGTTAACGTCATCGCCGTCGGCGAGGCAGACGACACGTATTACTTCGCGATGCAGTATGTCGAGGGGATGACGGCGGATGATCTGATCCGTCTGTGGGTAGAAAAAAGTTTGCACCCCCTTACGACGCAGTCGGCTCCAAGTCCCAAGGATACAAACGGTGCAGACCAAGGCCACTCGACCAATGGGGATGCGGCGGGCTGGCTTGCGTCCTGGTTTTCCCGAAGTGCTAACCATCGAGATCGTTATCGCTTGTGCGCCCGTATTGCCTGCGATATAGCGCAGGGGCTGGCACACGCCCATGCCTGCGGTGTGCTACATCGTGACGTTAAGCCATCCAACATCCTGATCGACAAGAGTGGTACAGCGCGACTCACGGATTTCGGTCTCGCACGCATGTACGGCGATGCCACGCTCACGGCAACCGGTACGGTTCTGGGCACACTCCGCTACGCCAGCCCGGAACAGCTGGGTGGGACGCTGGCTGGTGTCGATGAGCGCAGCGATGTCTATTCCCTTGGCGCCACGCTATGGGAGCTTGTCACGGCGAAGCGGCTATTCGCCGCTGAAGACCGCCAATCGGTGATCAGCCAAAGGCTGAAAACGGAACCGCCGCAGGCTTCATCATTTGCCGCCAAACTGCCACGCGACCTGGAGACCATCATCACCCGTGCGATGGCCCGTGAGCCTACCGATCGATATGCGTCGGCGCAAGATTTCGCAGATGATTTGCAACGCTTTCTTGATGGACGACCGATTCTGGCGAAGCCCATTTCTCTTGGCGAGCACGCGTTCCGCTGGGCGAATCGGAATCGGGTGCTGGTTACTTCCGCGGTGGGGACACTGGTCGTTGTGGCGCTGGTTGCGGTGTCGGCTAGCCTGCTGATTCTGCGGGCTAATGCACGGACAACGTCAGCACTCGAAGCGAGTCAGAAAGTGCGGCGGCCGCCGATGCAAGCGCCGACGAGACAAGGCAGCTCTTATATGCAGCCGATATGGCCTTGGCAGGGGCCGCATGGCATAAGAACGAGCCGGCCCAGGTACGACTGCTTCTTGATCGGTATGCGGTGCCAAAACCTCGTGCCGATGGTTCCACCGAGGAAGATTTACGCGGCTTCGAGTGGTACTTTCTGGATCGCATGATTCGGCCTCAGTCTGAATTGTTGTTCCAAAACAATAAGCCACTCTACGTTGTAGATTTCATGCCCGGCGGAGACCAGTTCTTAACAGCCGGAAGTGACGGAATTGTCCGCTGGCACAATAGCACGTCGGGAGACGTCGTCCGCAGCTTGGCAACGAAACAGGGTGAAGTTAACTGCGTCTCGTACAATTCATCGCGATCATTATTTGCCACGGCAGGCGATGATGGCACCGTTAAAGTGTGGAACGCGACGGATCTGTCGCTACGGCAAAGGATTGTGGCATGTGAGGGCAAGTGCTTTTATGCCAAGTTTGTCACCGACACGATGCTGATCACAGGAGGAGCAAGCACAGTGCACCGCGCATTTGATGCCAAGACTGGTCATCTCGTCCGTGAATATGCATGCCCGGATTCTAACCTCGTCGGTAGGATCGCTGGAAACTCCCAAAGCGCCCTTGTGAGTCGAGACCGTAAAAAGTTTTGGACTGCCGAGAATATCTGGACTGCTGATCAAAGTTCTGCGAGCGTCTTTCGCGGACTCTACGAATGGAATACTGAGACAGGTGATGCGCAAGGTTTTTAGCGACGCCGGGATTTACGAAATCGTGACGGACGCATCGGAGAAGTTCCTATTTGTGTGTAAATCCGCAGGCGAGACTCTTGTTATTGATGTGGCTTCTGGCAAAGAGCTATTCTCATGGAGATTGAAGGATCTGTTGGAAGGACTGGCTGTGTCACCAGACGACCAATGGTTCGTTGTTGGCGACAATAGTGGTGAAATTCATTGTTGGAAGCTGACACTGAACAATGCTGTAAGTGTTGTTAGCACGCAAACGCCGATTACGATTTCAGTGCATAAGGGAGATGTTTATGGAATCGCATTTACTGCGAATGGCGAATCGGTAATTACAGCGGGCCGCGACGGTTCCGTTCGACGAACGTCGCTCGCCGGACCTAAAGAATCGTATCGCGAACTGCTCGGCATGCGCAAAGTTCAATGCTTTCCGATATCTGGCACGAACGGCGCTGTCGCATTTGCCAACACCCCCTTGGACATCCGTAACCCTGAGACCGGTGAGGTCGTCAAAAAGTTTTCCTCAGTTCATTACCTGGCGGCCGCGATTAGTGCAGATGGCACGCATATCGCAGCCGCGTCCAATAAAAGTATTGACGTGCGTAATATGGCCACGGGCAAAACTGTGCTAACTTTGAAACAAGAACGAAAGTGGGTGAAGAGTCTGGAGTTTTCGCCAGATGGTTCGTTCCTCATTGAAGATTCGCACGACGGCGTCGAGGAACGAATTGACGTGATCAACCTTCGAGCAAGAAAGGTAAATCGGTATTCGGCTCATGGTCATGCATCTCGCTGGGCATATTTTTGCGATGACGATAGCGTTGTGGCATGGCTTTCTACGCCGGGAAAGCTTATCTGCTGGAAGATACAAGATATGACGGTTCGCTGGGAGACGAACCCTTTAGAACTACGATGCACCATATCGGCAATTTCGCCCGACCACGCACACCTGCTTGTGCTGGATCGCCGAGTGCTAAAGCTTATCAATTGTTTAACGGGCAAAGTTTGCTACCGCGTCCCGTGTGATTATCAGGTGACCTCCCTCGGGTTCAGTAGCGATGGCCGCGTTTTTTTAGTTGGTGGCGAACAGGGACAATTAAGCCTTTGGCACGCCGGCACCGGACAGCCGTTATTCGAGGTTGCCAACATCGGCACACCAGTCGAATCAATTCAGCCACTCGACGACGGCTTCCTCGTATCCACCCGACGTGTCAAGGACGGGCGTACAGAACACGTCTGGCTGGAGTTCTGATCCTGGCTCTTCGAATGCTTGCTCTGCGATCTGCGAAATAGCACCGATCCTGGCCGGTCTCCACTGTCTGCGTTTTGTGCACGCACCTAGTGGAGCCTCCCCACCTCACGAACTCCTCACAATCTCCAAATACTCTCGCGTCAGCGGATCGATAAAGCCGGTTTCTCGTCTTCGGCCCTTCCGACGCCGAAACCGCGGCTTGGACTTCCCCAAATACTTCCGCACCGTCCGCTGAAACTTGCGAAATGGTTTAGTGGCTGGTTTCTGGTCGAGCGCCCACTCCAGATACTCCCGGGGCACGTCCTTCAGCCTCTGGCCCGCATGTTTGCCGAAATAGATCTGGGTCTCCCCCAACGAGATTCGCCGCTCCTCGCGCGATGGGTTCACACACCCTGACTGTAGCCGACCCGCAGGAATATCTCGAACCTCCTCGGGACGGCAATGAACCACTTCTAAAAATGCACGGACGTTCGGATCCATAGCCTTCGTTTCCACATTACTTGTTACTTCCGATTCTCGCGCAGCGGCCAAATGCCGCCAATAGTAAGGGGTGGAGTTAAAGAAGAGCTGAGGCTGGGAATGATCTGGGGAACAAGCGAGATCGCGATGGGCTTAGCGGCTACTCCCTCAGCTTCTCAATCACGCGCCACCAACCCCCTTCAATGCCTCGAATCTTCCTGAACGCCCACCAAACAATAAATAGTCATGGGCACATGTATAGATACCACGCCAGAAGCCCCAGGAGCCTCGTAGGCAGCCGGCGCTCAATACGGGATCAAAGAGTCTCGGCGCCAACCAACATGCCTTCCTGAGGCCGCCTGGGAGCTATGAGGGTGGCGCGGTGGTGTTCGTGGTCACGGCCAGGCTCAGTCTCCCAAGTACCGGTAGCGCGTGGCCCTCACGGTTGAGCTAGGCTCAATCACCTCCAACACCCCGTCCTTGACCAGCATCTTCAGTAGCCTGGCCGCCAGCACATGGCTGATGCCCAGCACCTCGCCGGCAGAGCGGCAGGACAGGTACCAAACACCCTGCTCATCGGCATGATGGCGCTGCAAGTTGCAGCACAGGGCCAGCAGCTGCCGCATGGACTGGAGGGGATATTGATGAGCACACGCTGGTAGCGGCTCCTTTTGGGCCGCCGCAAATGCCAACCGCACCAGGTCATGGCCCGGGTTGGCCCACAGCCACAAATTCAACCACCGCTCCCAAATTCGACTGTTTTAGATTTGTCTCTTGTTTATGTTCAACGGTGGCAAGCGGTTATGTTGTTTCCAATGGTACAGGCGAGCGAGTTCGTTTCGCTTGAGGCGTTGCTGTCGCTCGTGTTGGATGCGGGAGGTGGTATCGCATCCGGAGACGCGGTGCAGGATCACGAGATGCCTTCGCGGATTTGTGGAACGGTGATCGCGGGCGTCCATTTTTTTCCCCCGCCGGGCTTCGGTCACCAGGAACCACGTGGCGATGAGCGAAAGGGTCTGATGGTGATGCCAGCCTTTCCAGTTGCGAACCTCGTAGTCCGCCAGGCCGGCTTCGCTCTTCGCGCGCTGGAGGCACTCTTCGATGCGATGTTCGGCTTTGGCCACGCGGGCGAACTCCGCCAGTTCGGTCTCCGCAGGCGCGTTCGACAGGTAGTAGTCCGTCTTGACGACGCTTCGGTTGTCGCGATCCCGGTAGCGGATGACCACCAGCACTTCTTTGTGGCCTTCCTGCCGGTTGTCCGTGCGGGCCACCACCCGCCGCTTGAGCACTTCGACGACCAGCGGGCCCTTCGCTCCGTCGCGCACGTCGATCTCGGTCCAGTTCGCTTCGTCTGCGCAGCGCCGCCCACCGGTCCACGCGCGTCCAGGGACGCTTGGGCTGGCGGCCGCGACCGCGGTAAGCCGGCGGGTCGCTTCCAGGTCGCGGATCAGCGTATTGGAGGGAACGGCCAGCAGGTAGCGTTCCTCCAGCGCGGTCCAAACGCCGGCGAAACCAGTAGGGACGGCCCAATTCGTCATCGCCGGCGATCCACTGCATGCGGCAGCTGTCTCGCCATGCTTGGCGAGCATCTCCAGGCACAACTGATGCCGCGTGCGATAGCGGAAATCCTTGGGGACGCCTGCCTTCTCGCGGCGAGCGCTTCGTCCTGGGTCCACTCTTTCGGAAGGTACAGTCGCATGTCCACCAGGGCATGTTCCCGACGCGAAACGTAGCCCATGTAGACCGCCACCTGGCAGTTGTCGACCTTGCCCAACCGTCCGCACCACTGCCTGGCCACGCCGACCGACTCCTTTCCCGACTTTGGGAAACGCCGAAGGATCGAACACGATCACGCCATCGTCCTCGCCCAACTGCTGGCCCACCTGCCGGACCAGCTCGTCGCGCAGCGGCTCGTCGATCCCAGTCGGAAACGCCCAGGAACCATTGCAGCGGCATCCGCTCCTGCCCGAACCGATAGGCGATCGACTCGGCGTTCTTGTGATCCAAATCCGACAGCAGTCCTTGCACGAACGTCTGGGCATGCTCCACCTGTTCCCTGCGGACCAGGCTTTCGACAAACGGTTCCATAAATCGCTCCAGCCGCGGCATCACCCGGTCAAAGACCTGCGGCGCCACCTTGCATTCCTCCAACAACTCTTGCTTACGCGCTTCATATCGCGCTTCCATGCACACGCTCCTTCCGTGAAGCCCTGGTTATCCATGAACCACGGAAGGTGCTAATACAAAAATACTTAAAACAAGTCAACCCAAATCAAACAGTCGAACAAACCAGCTGGACGACTTCACGAGTTACGCTAGGATGCGGTTGGTGGGTCATGTTCTGGTCTCCTTAAATTGCTTGTGAATAAAAAACAATTCTAGGAAACCAAGCGTGGCCCGCCCCTCTTTCACTCACGCCGCCGCAACGGGGACGCTGCTAGCATTTACAGAATTGGTGGGACGGTATCGAAAACTTCCACATCTTGTATAGCTACAGCTATATTCTGTGTGGCTCTTGGGCCGAATCCTCTCATTTGCATGAGTGAAATTCACTGGATTTCATGAGGATTCCGGCTGGAATTAGTCATTTTTGGCCATAATTACTGGATTTTGGGGTGGAAACAGTGAATTAAGCAGCAGAACGGGAAGTAAATGGCGCAGAACACCAGTAAATCAGCAGCTACAGCGGAATTGGGGGTATTTAGTGACAGTAAACGGAGCAACAGCGGAATCGGGGGCTGGAGCAATACGAATTCCTACATAATCCGTTTTTTGGCCGACGTATTCTCGAATATACTTGACAATCACTATCCTCTCAGTAGATTAAGACTTTAACCGTACACGGGTTGTGGAATACAACAGCTTGTGCATGCAATTGATGGCTAGCTACCAGCTCCGTATTTGCATAATTACCGGCTGGTATGTTCAATTAGCTGCTTTAGGGTTCAGGAATAACAAACGAAGGAAGTAGGACTAGATCCAATGAAGTTGCACAAATTGACGATCGTGGCCCTGGTGGGCTGCGTGGTGGCTTGTGCACAAGCCATGGCGGGGACGATCGCGATCCAACTTACTGGCGTTAATCTCAATTACTCGGATCCCGACGGTGGTGGTGCGGGAACGGGGTCGTTGACTGATGCAGGTGCCCCGGCTGATCCTTTGTCGTCGCTCTTGTTTACTGACGACGGCAGTCCTGTGGGTATTTTGAGTTCGCCGCCGGATTCGCTAACGCTCGACTTGTCGGTTCTGGGTGTACCCTCGATCGCCGTGCCCGGTCCAAATAGCTCGACTTCTGTCTCTGCTCCAGCCGGTGGCTCGCTGACGGTTGCGGTGAACGCGGGCACCATGCTCGACCTGGATCTCGACTCGGTGGGAGTTGTCTACTCGCGAATCAACTTTAGCTCGTTCGACGTCCGCGTGCTGTTCGCCGCCACCGTTGGCAGCATTGTCAGTCAATCCCTACCATTCAGCCTGCAGATCGGTAATCCGGTCACAGCGTCGTTCACTCTTCAAGGTACTTCTACCGTGAGTGGTGGCTTCCTGACCAAATTCGTCGGTGCCGGAACTGGTGTGCTGTCCGGTGCCATTCCCGAGCCTTCGACCATTGCCATGCTAGCAGCGATGGGTGCACTGATGGTATTCGTTCGCACACGGCACTAACCGCTGATAAACACCGACTAGTTTTGCGGTGGCAGCCATTCACGGTGATGCTGCTCGACTAAATAATCCAAATAGTCGTAGTGGCTGGTGATGTCCACGCTGGGATATTCTCGGAGACCAAGCACCCATCCCAACGCAGCCACCTTCCCAGCGAGATAACCATACTGAAACTTGTCATCGGCTCTGACCTCTGGTATGTAATCCGGATCGTCCTCGATGGCAGTTTGTTGGTCCCAACCGAGCCCCAATAGCACTCGTTTGATCTCATCTTCATCGCGCATTGCCCCAGGTCCTTTGTTACGCGGTGATCGTGGATCGCACACTGCGTGTAGTTGCAGTGAGCGCTGACCCTTGCCACCCCCACCCCCCCTACCACAAATCTAGTGACAAGTACCCCTTACTTGTCACAAATATGCTATACCCCTCGCTCCAAACGGCTTGTGACAAGTAGATGTGCGGGGGGAATATATAGGACATGGATTCACCCGGCTGACCGCCTGGGGCAATCCCTCGCCGGAAGCCCAATATATAGGTCACGCCGACTTCACCCTTAAACTCCCCACCCGACCCCTGGCCACCTCCACCGCCTCCTCCTCCATATCACACCCCACAAACCTCCTCCCCAACTTGGCCGCCGAGACAGCCACGGTGCCTCCTCCCACAAACGGATCCACCACCAATCCACCCTCCGGCGCGAGGTGCTCGATAAAGTAGTCGCTCTCGGCTTGGGCTTGCTGCCAGGCATGCAGAGTCTTCTCCTGCTTTCCAGTGGTTACTAAGTCCTGAGGTGCGCCACCAAGGAGTAAGGGGTGGCTTGACGAAGGCCAGGACCGGCTTCCAGCACTGCCGAAAGTTGGTGGTGCGCATGGTGAGCACCGGCCCGCGATGGACCACCGAAAAACACCACAGCCACTCGAGATGCTCGCGCATCAACTGCATGATTTCGGACAAGTACAACTGGCCGGCATACGCCAGACAGATTCCACCCGGCTTGAGCCACTGCGCTGCGCGCTCTGCCAGCTGCGCGTTTGTATCTATTCTGCCGTGTAGCGGTACCGTGTGGCGTAGTTCTGGGTACCGCGCTTGGCGATTTCAGCACCTTGTCCCGTTCGAGTTGACGGAGCCACTTGTTGGCCAGGACGTGACTGATTCCGAGGAGGCGGCCTGCCGTACGGCAATCCAGAAAAAAGGGATTGGGGCCCGCCTGGGCCTGTAGCTCCCGACATAACGCGACTAAGCTGCGAAGCGATGGACTTTCATACTGCTCGGCGGCACTGGGCAGGGGCTTGGAGAGAGCTCGCAGATAGATGTCGTCGATGGGTCCCTCGCCGGCTGCATACCGGACGTTCTCCCAGGCCGTGTTAAAATCCGCCCAGGTCTCGTCAAATTGCTTGGTTCCGATATAAGGCAGGGCCACATCGTGCCAATGTCGAAGAATGGGCCGGAGGGACCGGCTCTCAGCGTCGGCCAGGGCTGGAATCGCCTTCAACTGCCGTGCAAATTGGAAGATGCAGCGCTGCCGGTGCCCCGTTTTGCTAGGCCTCGTGTGCTGGATCGCCTGGGCAATGGCTTGCTGCTCTTGTTTACAGAGAGACAGAGTATACAGAGATACTGAAGCAGTCTCTGTATCTCTGTAAATACTAGTCTGCCTACTAGCCACAACCCCATTGGCATAGCGATTACTCGTCTCAATCTCAACAATCCGCCGAAGGGCTAGGCTTGGCAAAGCAGCGGCTGGGCATTCCTCGAATGGAATTACCCACTTCCTTAATACCCATTCGTGATACTCGGCGGAAATGCCGAATGAGCGCCTTTGCCACCAGCGCCAATCCGCAGTTCAAGCCCTCGAAAATGAACCACCGCTTTACCTTGCTGGTCCAAGTCCGGATGCCAGCGAGAACAAGCGATGGGTACCTCGTTGGCTTTGGAAGGTGGCGGTGACGGGTGGTGGGCAGCCTGCAAACAGTTCTGCAAAAGCGGCCCGATCCTCTGGGCTGTCTTGCTCAATGTCGATGAGACCGGATCTTGGCCCAAACATAACGCCCATGTTGAGGTTGCCGTATGCCCTAAACGCTCGGTCGATCTCTTTCAAAGTCCAAGCCTTCTCGGGCCATGCTTTGCCAGGGTAGGAGTCCGTCCAACCCTCACCCAGCGGCTTCTTGCTGCCCGGTGGACACAGCGTAATCGGTAGCTTCATACGATGAAGCTTATGGGCTTCCATGCGAGCTTCAGTCATGGCTGTCATTCCCCGGCAGGAGCGCGCGGCCGCACACCACTCCCCGTCTTCAGCTGCCGAGACGGGTATTACGTAATTGGAAACGCGATCAAGCGTGTACCGCTCACAGTCCCAATCCGATGCGTCGAGAGGAACTTGTTGGACCGCGAACCTCGGGCATTCATATCTGTCCCCGTGGTTCTTGTTGCTCACACGATGCTGTTTCACGCGAGAGTAGGATCGGGTGGCTGCGCCGCCACCCTTGATCCTCAACTCAAGAACTACATGCCGCTCGATTTACCAGGCAACACCGTGTCGGGCTCGTCGTCCCCCTCGAGAAGGTGCTTGAACTGAGCAAACACCCATTCCGTGGCGGACGAATTGAAGCCATCCACGGCGAGCGTATATTTGCCGTCTGGACCCAGCTCCGTGACCGTGCCGGCGAGTGGCATAGGCGGCCAATCCAAGCCCACTGCATCGTCCGGATCGTCTTCAATCTCCACCTCGGTGCTGATGCGGTCGCCGACCTTTAACCACGGCGTCGGCTCTACGAGAGCGAGGTGACACATGAGTGCTGCATCTTCTTCCCATCCTTGCTCCCACTGACATTCGCCCGATTCGCTGCGCTTCGCGACGATGCAGTCAATGGGAGGAATTCTGAAGACCACCTGACCATTGTGCAGAACCTTCACTACGGTGGCGGCCACACTACCGCTTGGAATGAAAACTTGGGTGTCGTCACCGGGCTTCAGCACTGCATTCTGTTCATGCTTAGACATCGCATTCTCCAAAAAAAAAAGAATAGTTGTGGCTCCCACTGCCTACGAACCAACGCCGACAGAGCGAGCAAAGAAAAAAAGTAGTTGCACGTTAAATCTGCCGCTCCTCCCGGCGGCTACAGGGTTGAAAGTTGTTGTTACTTACCGGAGTGTCTTCACGCGGCGAATCATTTGCGACAACGACGCGTTGAATTCGTCGAACAGGCCCAGCGCGTACACGCCCGGCTGAGCGCCGACAGGTGCTTCAGGGCGATTTCCCGCTGCCGGCTATCCACCACCGCAGCGCCATTCTTCTTCTTCAGCCCTTTAGGCCGGGCGGCCACCGCGGCCTCCAGCTCGTCCGGATCAAAGGCAGTGCCGCCGCGGATGCGGGGACGCCGGCTCCGCTTGAGCCCGGGTCGACCGAGTGGGATTCTGGTGGTGGTTTGGGTTTGGATTTTGACATGGGTTACTCCTTGTAATGATGGCTCGTCGCGAATGCCCACCGCCCAGTGCGAGTGGCGCCGTCCGCAACGTTTACACGACGCTCGTATCCGACTCCATCTCCGCCAACACACCGGCCAAGCGCTGCTCGGTGATGCGGACCGCCTCCGGATCCATGTCGGCCCCGATGATCTGCCGCCTAAGCTTTAAGGCAGCGACCAGCGTCGTGCCGCTACCGCACATCGGGTCACACACCACGCCTCCCTCAGGGCACAACCCACTGATCAGCTGCACCGCCTCTTCAATCGGCTGTTGCCACTTGTGGAGCCTTTCTCAACGTTGCCGCATACACGGTCGCTGACTGGCTCCCAAAAAGGCTTGCCGGGCTCGTGACGGTAGCCCACGATGTACTTGCTGTTCTGCTCAATCTGCAGCGACTCGATCAGCGTCGATTTCTGGTGCGGCACGTCGAACTGGAACGTGTACCGCAGGTGCTTCTTCATCAGAAAGTGGATCCGGGCTACGTACATTTTGCCGGTGTACGCCAAGCACCAACCGTTGGGCCGGAGACACCGCTGGGCCAGCTTGGCCACCTCCCCATACAGCGGGACGGACCGCTCGTCGTAGGGCGGGTCGGTGAGAAGTAAGTCGACGCTCTCCTCCGCCAGATCCAATTGGCGAATGTCGCAGCAGTGGATTTGCAGCGTATCGGGCAGCCTGACGACGCCACTCTCCCGCTCCGTTCGGGCTAGATCCTTTAAAATCCGTTTGGCCACTGCCGCTGTGATGTGTTCGCCAGCGCGCACGATCGATCGCGATCCAAGGGCCTTTCCGGCTCCCGAGGCCGTGAGCTCGTACAGGGCGCACGAGGTCAAAACGCTCAGCGACGATTTCTCGGTCTTCCACCGGCACTGCCGCCGCAAGTCGCATGAGATTGGTGGCCGTGGTTCGCTGCATGTTGAGCTTCTCCTTCAGCCACCGCGTGAAACGCCCTTCTCGTCTGTCATCGTGGCCGCCATCTTGCGGAGTTCGTCTCCCATTGCGAATTTGTCGGTGATTGTTCTTCCCTTATGACCGCGAAGCATCCCACGCTCACCACGTCCGCATTCGCTTCAATCGGGTCTGTAAGGGCCGCCCACGGTATTCGGGGTTTTGATTGATTGGTAACAATGCTCATCTCCTTACAAAGAGTTTCGCCGCTTAGTGACGCCACGCGACTCGCGGCTGCCGTCTTGCACCGGCGATGTCGAATGTCTAACAATCCAAAGTAGCGACCTCGTCAGGCAAAACGCGGGCAGAACGCGGGCATTTATGCCGAGCAGCAGAAATAGTTGTGTCGAACCTCTCGAGGTAAGCTACCCTCTTCTTGATGCACACCTGCCAGGGGATGCCGTGCTTGCGGAAAAAATTGTTTGCGGCTCTACGGAGCGATCCGAAAGCATTGTGGTCTGCTGGGTGCTCGGGATCGTCGTAGACAGGCAGCTTTAGATCAGCGACGTTGCGGCCCGATCCCACTGGTCCCAGAGGTAGTTCACCAGATTCCAGGCTGCCGGTTGCATT
>CAWIXI010000013.1:0-456067 GCA_963840025.1 uncultured Planctomycetota bacterium
TATCTGCGGCCGGTCCAGGTGGAGCACCCGGCTCTTCGGGATTTGGCGGGTGTGGCCAACATCGCGCCGTGGTCAGAATTTCCGGTGTTCAAGTATTGGGAGTTGGAACCAGGCGCCGAGCAGGCGGAGGTCGTCGCGACGTTCGCGAACGGCAAGCCGGCAATCGTGGAACGGCAAGTTGGTTCCGGGCGAGTGCTCATGATCACCACATCGATTTCCGACTACGCCTCGGCGGACGCGTGGAATCTGTTGCCGACGGCACCCGATCCGTGGCCGTTCATCGCATTGGCGAATAGCATCGCCCGCTACCTAACCGGGGTCGGCCAAACCCAATTGAATTACCTGGCCGGCCAAACAATCGTGCTTCCCCTTGCGCCAGTGAGCGCGTATCGAGTTACGTGTTGCAACTGCCCGATTCAACTGCGATGAGACAGTCGTTGGCCGCTGGGCAGCACGATCTGTCGGTTTCAACCACCGACGAATTGGGCAACTACCGCGTGCGCAGCGGGCGGCGAACAAGAAAAACTCGACCGAGGATTCAGCGTGAATTTGCCGGCGGAAATGAGCCGGCTCGATCGTGTGGCCGTCCCCGAGCTGATCAAGAGTTTGGGCAGTGAACGAACGCGGGTTGCCCGAACACGCAAAGAAATTGAAGTCCGTGTTGGAATTCGGCGCCGAGGGTATGAGCTGTTTCCGGCCCTGATCCTGGCCGTTGCGCTGGTGATGGCGGCCGAGCAACTATTGGCGAATCGATTTTATGAATCGGTCGGCGCGACTAGCCGCGGCGAGATGAAAGGGACCCCTAACTTAATGGGCAGTGCCCAACCTGTTTCATGAACGGATTTGAGATTCGCCTGCAACCTGTCGTCAGTGTGCCCGTCGTGGTGGCGGTGACGGCGGTGTTGTTGGGGCTGCTCTTTATTCGGCCGCGCCATCTGTTGCTCCTCAAACGGCAGTGGGCCGTGTTAATTGGCCTGCGACTCGTCGTCGTGCTGCTGATGTTGTTCGCACTTCTGCGGCCAGCGTTCGTGTATACAAAGATCGAGCCTGTACAGGCCTCGCTCGTGCTGCTAGTGGATGGATCGCGGAGTATGCAGGTGGCTGATTCGTTGGGCGATAAGTCGCGGTGGGATGCCATGAAGCTGCTGCTTGATGCCGCGGCGATAGATATTGCCAAGCTAAGTGCGAAGTGGAATGTCACGGCCTACGAATTCGATAGCGACACGAAGAAATTGGATTTGCAGGACGGAAAACTGACGCTTGGTTCGGCGCCCAAGGGCGAAGAATCGGCAATTGGATCCGCGATTGGGGATGCGCTAGATCGCGAAGTGAGCAAGCGCGTTCTCGCGACGCTGCTTTTGAGCGACGGTGCGCAGCGGGCAGCACCGCCGCGCGATTTGCCGCCGCAGGTGGCGGCTCGACGATTGGCTGCCGAGAATATCCCACTATACACTTTTACTTTCGGCAAATCGGGCGGCAGCGAGCGCGCGGACCTGAGCGTCAGCGATCTGGTTACGAATGAAACGATTTTCGCCGAGACGCCGACCGAGGTGCGTGCCCGGCTGACGGCAATGGGTTACGCCAACCAGCGCGTGAGGCGCAACTCTTGTGGGAAACGCCCGAGGGGATGGAGGCGGTCGATACTCAGCAGATTGTCACGGGTGTCGAAGGTGGAACGACACCGATTGTGCTCCACTACACACCACAAACGCCGGGCGAATATAAGGTGATGGTAAAGGTTGAGCCGCGCGAAGGCGAACTCGTCACCACGAATAATGAAGCGAGCACGTTCGTCACCGTGCGGCCGGGCGGGCTTAACGTCTTTTATCTGGTGGGTACGCAGCGCGTTGGAGGTGGGCCGGGGCCGGAGCAACGGTTTGTGCGGGCGTCGCTGGCTCAATCGCCGGATATTGTGGTGACGCGGCGACTCATCAATTACGATCCGCCCGGTGCGGATATTACCGATTTGATAGGGCAAGCTGGTGCGAAATCGGACGGCAAGCCCACGTCGGGTGCAAACACTTCGTCGCCAGCGCCCGACGTGATCATTCTCGACAACGTTGATATCCAGGGCCTTAACGCCGCCAGTTGGAAAGCGATCGCCGAGCGGGTCGAAAAGGGCGTGGGCTTGATGATGATAGGCGGGTATCACAGCTTCGGACCCGGTGGTTTCCACGGTTCGCCGCTGGCCGACGTTCTACCAATAGAGATTGGTCTTGCCCAGCGACAGCAGTTCGGCGAACCAGTTCGGCAGGATGTGCAGCTTCCGGGTCCGCTCCACATGCAACCGGCCGCGCCACTGGGGGCACGTCATCCGGTCATGCAATTGGGAAAGGCAGGCGATGGGGCAGGGGGAGTCAGCAGTGGCAACGTTTGGACGAAGTTGCCGCCGCTGGATGGAGCCAATCGCATCGAACGCCGAGAGCTGAAGCCGAACGCGCAGGTGTTAGCTGAGGCGGACGATACGCAGAAACATCCGCTGCTGGTGGCTGGTCAATCTGGTGCAGGTCGCGTGTTGGCGTTTGCCGGCGATTCGACGTGGCGGTGGCAAATGGGCGGGTTCGGCAAAGCGCATCGGCGATTCTGGCGACAGTGCGTGCTCTGGCTCGCGAAGAAAGACGAACACACCGCAGGTCGTGTGTGGATTCGTTTGGCAGGCCGGCACGTCATGCGGGGGTCGAGCATTGAGTTCACACTGGGCGCCGATACCCCGCAAGGTGAACCGGTCAGCAATGCGCAGTTCGATATCTCGGTCCAGGCGCCCGACGGCCACAGCGAACCAGTGCGACCTACGAAAACGGCGGACGGCTGGGCCGCTACGTTTCACGAAACCTCGAAGCCGGGGGATTATCGCATCAATGTGAAGGCGAAAGACGGAGGTACCGAACTTGGCGGGGCGGAGGCCCGTTTTGTGGTCCCGAATCAAGATTTGGAGCTCGACCGGCCGGCGGCGGAGCCCACGCTCATGGCTCAACTCGCCGACATGACCAAACCTGCTGGCGGTGCGGCGCTTGCCGCGGAGGAATTGCCCGATCTACTGAAGCGCCTGGCGGCAAAACCACCGGAGCTCAAGGAAGAGGTTGTCGCGAAGGTGAACTACTGGGACACTTGGCCGTTCTTTTTAATCTTCGTGGGGCTCTTGGGCGGCGAATGGTTTTTGCGGAAGCGGTGGGGGTTGGTGTAACAGGCACACTCCGTGTGCCATCCGCTGTGCCACCGGAGAATCTCGTCAGCAAGCAGCTACGGCACACGGAGTGTGCCTGCTACAATTTGACGGCAATCCACGTCCAATGTCGATCGGAGGTCATGTGGACGGTGTCGCGTGCGAACCCAAAAGTAGCCACAAGATCGGCCATTTCGTCGGCCGTGAGCGCAGCACGGAGCGAATCGCTAAAAAGCTTGCGTTGATAGGGAGTGGCATCGCCTGCGTAGGTGGCGACAAGGTGCTCGAGTTGCGCCGCATCATGCGGGCGACCCAGGTCACGGTGGAAAAAGAGGCCGCCCGGCTCGCTCACGCGGATTGCTTCAGCGAGCACGGCGCGGGGCTCGGGGATGTGGTGGATGATGCTATTGCTGATGACAACACCATAGGAGCTGTCGGTGAGCGGAAGCTGCTTCGCGTCGGCGAGGAGCAGGTCGATGCGGCCAGTGAGGCCGACGGCATCAATGTTCTTGCGGGCCAGTCCGAGCATGTTTTCGGCCGCATCGACGGCGGTGATGTGAAGATGCGGCGCGCGGCGGGCGAGTTCGATGGGGATTTGGGCGGTGCCAGCGCCGAGGTCGAGTACACGAACTCGAGCGTGCTGGGGGCTCGCCGGCGCTCGACCGCTGCCACCCGATGCTCGACCCCAGCTATGCAAGGCTTCTAGCAAATCGCTGACGAACAGCGCTTTGACAGCGGCATGGTCCATCGCGTCGTATTCGCGCAGCGTCCTCTGCGGTATCCATCAGTTCAGGTTCAAGGACTCGCGGGAGCATGATGCGTTCAGGAGAACGTGGGTCACGGATGGATCACGATTTTGCCGGCCAAAGCGCCGGACTTGCCCACTGTACTCTCTTCTTGAAGGCGATGAGCAGCGGCGGTTTCTTCCAGGGGCATAATGCGATCGATGCGAGCCTTGATCTTGCCAGCGGCGAGCCAGCGGTTGATATCGTCGGCCCCGGCGCGCAGCTCTTCGAGTGTGGCGTTGAACATCGCAAAGCCGTAGAGGTGGCAGCCCTTCACATAAAATGGCCCCACGGGAAATACGGGGCGCGCGTCGCGGCCAGCCATGAGGATCATTCGGCCCCGAGACGCAAGAAGTGAAATCGTCGTTTCGAAATCGGGTTCACGAAGCGTTTCCCACCGAACATGGACCCCATCCGGCGCGAACGCCCGAACGCGAGCCGGTACATCTTCGGTTTTATAGTTGATGGCGGCATCCGCACCCAGCTCGCGGCATAGCTGCACTTTTTCATCGCTGCCGGCGGTGGTAATCACCTTTGCGCCGATGGCCTTGGACATCTGCACGACCATCGAGCCAACACCGCCGGTGCCGCCGTTCACGAACAGTGTTTCACCCGGTTGAAGTCTCGCGTCTCGCACCAATCCCAAATAGGCCGTTAAACTTACGAGCGCGCAGGCTGCCGCAGTGTCGTCGCTGACGCCCGGCGGGATCAGATACAAGAGACCTTCATCGACGGCCGCGTATTCGGCGAACGTACCTTGCCGGCCGAGCAAACCCTGGTTGGATCCCCATACGCGGTCGCCGACCTTGAAGCGTTTGGCATCGGGGCCGACATTTTCAACGACGCCCGCCAAGTCGCACCCGACGACAAACGGCAGTGGAATGTTCATCGGAATCGTGCCGGCGCGGATGTAGGTATCGACCGGGTTGAGGGCGGCCGCATTCACTCGCACCAGCACTTGGCCGCCTGTCGGTTCCGGCTTGGGTAGCTCGCCGACGATGATGTTTTCGGGGGGGCCGGATTGTTTGATGTAGGCCGCTTTCATGGTCTGGTTCCTCGAATGCTCCGCAACTACGTAGCACGGTCCGACGGACCGAAGTCCGTGCTACAAAGTTGCCATGCCGCAAATCAGGGCACTAGCCACGACGTTAGGGCAATGGAGTGGTGTATCGCCGTGACCTATAATACCCCGATGTCTCAGTCGCGAACCACCACTGGCATTTTTCTCGTCATTTTGCTGGCGGTGATTGGGTACGTTCTGGTCATTCTGCCGCCGCGGTTGGTGGAGCAGTATTATCACGCTCACCAGATCAGCCCATGGATTGCGTATGTTTACGTAGTGCTAGTGGGCTTCGGTGCTCTGCTGTTGGCTGGCTTGCTGCTTTCGATTCTGTTTCATATATGGAAGAACACACGCGAGAAGGCCGCGGACCGCGAGCGGCGGAATTTGAGCCCCAGCGAGATGTCGGCAGGCGACCAGGCGGAGGAGTTCTCGGACAACTTGGCCGCTCGGCGGCGAGTTTGCAAGCGGCGGGCGCGTATCGCCGGAGGTCAAGTCTGAGATTGCCGCTGCGGTGGCGGAGCTGGAACGGAAACGTGAATCGCAGCAACTGGAGATCGTGGCGTTTGGCACGATTTCGAGCGGCAAGTCGTCGTTACTGAATGCGCTTGCTGGACGCGACGTGTTTCGCACGAATGTTGTTGGCGGCACGACGACGATGCGCAGCGAAATTCCCTGGCCTGCGGGCGACCGAGTCGTGCTGGTCGACACGCCGGGGTTGGCTGAAGTACGCGGCGAAGCGCGAGCTGCGGAATCGGCTCAGGCCGCGAAAAATGCGGATCTTGTGCTGTTCGTGGTCGATGGCCCACTTAAGGCTTACGAATCGGAACTCATGGAAGCCCTCGCCGCGATGGAGAAACGGATCATTGTCTGCCTCAACAAGGAGGACTGGTACGACCAACCTCAGCGCGATGAATTGCTGCGGCAGCTTTCCGAGCAGGTCACGCCTGCTGTGAAACTTGCGGACGTTGTAGCAGTGCGCAGCCGGCCGACGAAACGGCGACGCGTCCACGTACTTTCCGACGGCACCGAGCAAGTGGAAGAAGTGGCGGTCGAGCCGGATATCGGCCCGCTGGCGAAGCGAATGATGTCGATCGTCGAGCGCGACGGGCGGCAATTGCTGTTGGGCAATTTGCTGTTGCAATCGCGCGGGTTGGTGGATGAATCCAAACAGCGCGTTCTGGCAGCGCTCAACGAGCGCGCCGAGGAGGTCGTCAACAAATATATGTGGGCGGCGGGCGGGGCCGCGGCTATCAACCCGTTTCCTCTCCTGGATTTGGCCGGCGGCAGCGCGATCACCGTCAAGATGGTGCTCGATCTGGCGAATGTGTACGGGCAGAAGATCGATGCCGACACGATCGTCATGCTGCTCGGTCAATTGGGCAAAAACTTGGTGGCGATGGTCGGAGCGTCTGCCGCGGCGCCGGCCTTAGGAGCGGCCATTGGGTCGCTGCTTAAAACGGTTCCGGGAATTGGCACCATTGCTGGTGGTGTGGTGCAAGGCTTAGTGCAAGCGCTCGTGGCGAGATGGATTGGTCGCGTGTTTTGTGAATACTTCCGCAATGAGATGCAACCTCCGCCCGGCGGGCTGGCCGAACTAGCACGTCGCGAATGGGCTGAGGTCACACGGCCGGAGCAACTTCGCAAACTTATCCAGCTTGGCCGCGATCGGCTGACGAAGGATCGGAATTGATGCTTACCGACGGGCAAAGCGACGAGCCAGTCACCGCGAGCGTTGCCGTGAGCAGCTCGCGCTCTGCTATCGGTCTCGACAGCGATTACGAAGCGGCGATGAATTCCGTCCGCAGCGCGATCGAGAATTTTCGCGGCTGTAGCCCGAACGAGCGAGCGGCACTGCAGCGTGATCTCGACCAACTGCATTCGATGGCTGAAAAGCTGGCAACCGGAAAGGTCGAAATTGTCGTATTCGGCGAGATCAGCACGGGCAAGAGCTGCGCTCATCAACGCACTGGTTGGCGAAGCCGTCGCCGAAGTAAGTGTCCGCGGTGGGTGGACCAAGGACGTGTGGAACGTCGGTTGGAAAGGTGCAGGCTATTGTGTGCCGGGGTTGGCCGAATCCCAGGTCGTGCTGATTGACACGCCCGGGCTCAACGAAGTTGAGGGGTGCGCAGCGGGCTGTAATGGCCCACGAAGCAGCCGCACGGGCCGATTTGGTGCTATTCGTCGCGGATTCGGATTTGAACGAAGTGGAATACTCTGCGTTGGTCGAATTGGCCGCCACCCACAAGCCAATTATCCTGGTGCTCAACAAGGCCGACTTATATTCGCCGCAGGAGCTGGCGGAACTGATGTCCGTGCTCAAAGGTCCGCGCCTGGTTGGCATTGTTGATCCGGACAACGTGGTGACGACGAAAGCCGATCCGCGGCAAGTGGAGTACTACGTCGAATCGGCCGATGGGCGCACGAGACAGGAATGGCGCAAACCGGCCCCCGATGTGGCCGACCTGCGGGAGCGGATTTTGGAAGTGCTCGCCGTGGAGGGCAAAGCGCTTGTCGCACTCAATGCCGCGATGTATGCCGCCGACAAGAGTGATCGCATGGGCGCCCTGCGCGTGCGCATGCGGAACGAAAAGGCGACTGCCACGATTTGGAGCTTCGCGGTGATGAAAGCGATCGGAGTGGCGTCGAACCCGCTGGCAGTGGCCGACGTGTTGGGTGGCACGGCGGTCGATGCCGTTATGGTCGTTACACTCGGCAATGTTTACGGCATTGAAATCACGACGGCCAATGCGCGCGAGCTGATCACCTCGATCTTGAAAGCGGCTGGGTGGGTGATGCTGAGCGAGGCCGCCGTGAGCTACACGTCGTCGTTCTTCAAAGCAGTGACGGGCGGTTGGGGCACGCTGCTCACCGCTTTACCTCAAGGCGCGGCTGCGGGATACGGGTCGTACATCGTTGGCCAGGCGGCCCGATTTTATTTCGAACATGGTGCCAGTTGGGGGCAGCAAGGACCGAAGCGCGTCGTGACTCGAATTCTTGAAAATACCGACAAGCAATCGGTGCTGCAGCGTCTCAAAGACGAGATCAAGAAGAAGATTTCCGTGAACCGTTATGCTGGGAAATGATCCCTGTTTTGCCGCGGCGTAAAAGTTCCGCCGAGCGGCGAGCGTTTTCTCGCGGCATGGCTCGCCGCGCTACGGTTGCGGAGCCTGCGTTCGTCTCACGGTTGAGCGCACCGGCTGAGGGCGCGGCCAGAAAATGGCACACAGAGTGACGAAACCAAACACCGCCGCAATTGCCCACAGCATCCTCCGCAAGAATCGCGCGTGTGCAATTCGCTGTTGGATATCTGCCTGGTTGGCGACGCGGAAAATCGGGAAGCCCCGTTCCGCGAGGGGGCGATAATAGTCGATCCAGGCATCCCATGCACCGAGCGGCGTCTTAATTTGTTCTTCGACCACCTTCTGCCGCTCTGCCGGATCAAACTTGGGCATGACAGGCTCATTCCACCAGATCCAAGCGCTTCAGCCGAGAAGCACAATGACGATGATCGAAGTAGCCGTGGCGATACCCTGCCGTGGACCCCAAGTGGCAGCCGGTCGCGGTTCGGCGGCCGGCGTTGCTCTCGGAAGGTGACGTAGCTGGCGGAGCGTCGGCACATCAAGTTGCGTGCCGCAGGAGCAAGTAACGCGTTCGCCGGCTTGGCCGACATCCACCGGCACTGTCTTGCCGCATACACAAGGAAGTAGGTAATCAGACATGCAATGTGGCGGCTATTGCTGCAAGGCGTTATTCGGCAAGGTGTTGTGACGACGCGATGGTCTATTCGTGGCTTGCTGCTCGGACCTACTGTATCACGTCCAATGCGAACATTTGGGTCGGGCGTTGATCTCTTTTTGCGGGTTGTTTAGGTGCTATCGCCATTATTTATCGTAATGATTTTTTTTTCTGTGCCTATGGACTCGATTTTATGGCCGCTTAGAATTGAAAGGCTTAACCTTCCGGCAAGGGCAGCATTCCAAGTGTCCACGGACGCGGCGCCGCGGGGAGGCCATGCGGAACGACTACGCGTGGGGTGCGAGCGCTCTGATAAAGGCCGTCGGTAGGGCTGCCATGGTCGAGGGAAGCGAGGAGGGGCTGGACGAAAATGGTACATGTCCGCCGCCATCGAGATCCCCTTGCCGAAATACGAATTGTTTTTTCGCGAGGTTCGCGCTGCTTCCACGCGGAGAGTGTTCGTCCCACCAAATTGACATCCACTTCGTGCGATCGATCGAACAGCGTCACGCGTTGTTGATTCGCACGGTTTCCAGATAAGAAGTATTGATCGGGTAAACATAGTAGTTCGCTGTCACGGTTTCTCTCGCTGTAATCTTTTACCAAATGGCGCGAGAAGCCAAACCGCGAACGAGACGGTGTTAGAATTAGTCAATCACTTCATTGAATTCGTGTTGAGCGGGAGGTTTCGCAGGAGGTATTTTGATTGTCGACCGATGTTCGGCTCGATCGTGCGCGTGTCTTGCAGGGGGCTCTTACCTACCAAGACGCCTGCACCCCGTGATCGCAGTATCCCAAAGTCGGCAATTCGCTGCATGCTTTCTCGCTCGTTATTGGTTTGTCTCGCTGGCCTATTCCATTGGTAGGAGTGTAAATTTTGTACGATTCTTTACTGGATCATGATCTTGAGGATGAAGTAACAGCCGTCGCTGATGCCGCCACGGATTTGGACGATAAATCGATCGACGACGAGGACGAGAACGATAGCCTGGCCGAGAACGACGATAATGATGCGTCGGAAACCGAAGGTCAGGATGTGGAAGCAGAGAGCCTGCTTGAGGGTGGCGATAGCGAGTCGTGGTCGGATGACCCCGTGCGGATGTACCTCACACAAATGGGGGAGATTCCGCTGCTCACGCGGAAAGAGGAAATTCACCTTGCTCGCAAGATTGAGATCACTCGGGCGGCCTTTCGCCGTAAGCTGTTGTGTTGCGACTACGTGATTCGCAGCGCAGTGAAAGTTCTGCACCGCGTGCACCGCGGTGAACTGCCCTTCGACCGCACCGTGCAGGTCTCGGTAACGGATCGATTGGAAAAGGAACAGATTCTGGGCCGTTTGCCCCATAATTTAGCGACGCTCGATCGGCTATTGGAGTGCAATGCGGACGATTACCGCATTGCCACGAGCAAATCGCATAAGTCGGCCGAACGCAAGGCCGCGTGGAAGCGGCTTAGCCGGCGGCGTTGCCGGGCAGTGCTCCTGGTCGAGGAGCTCGGTCTACGCACGCAGCGGATTGAGCCGATGATCGGACAGCTTGAGCAATTTCAGCGCCCGTATCGATCAACTCGGCACGCAGATCGAACAGATGAAGCGCGAAAAGAAATCGCCGGCCGAGCGAAAGCCGCTATTGATCGAACGGCGCAACATTTTACGGGCCTTGCAAGAGACGCCTTCCAGCTTGCGGAATCGCATTATGGACCTCAAGCGGGTCTACAGCGAGTACCAGCGAGCGAAACGAGGCCTTTCCGAAGGTAACTTGCGGCTGGTGGTTTCAATCGCCAAAAAATACCGCAACCGCGGACTATCCTTCTTGGATCTCATCCAGGAAGGCAACGCCGGCCTGATGCGGGCGGTCGACAAGTTCGAATACCGCCGCGGCTTCAAGTTCTGCACGTACGCCACCTGGTGGATTCGCCAAGCGATTACCCGCGCCGTGGCCGACCAAAGCCGCACGATTCGCATTCCGGTCCACATGGTCGAAACCATGAGCCGCGTGCGCAACGTGTCGCGGCAGTTGCTTCAGCGGATGGGTCGCGAACCATCGATCGAAGAGACAGCCCGGGCCGCCGATTGCACGATCGAAGAGGCCCGCCGCGTGCTGGCCATGAGCCGTTATCCAATCAGCCTCGATCGGCCGGTCGGCAACAGTGAGGACAGCCACTTCGGCGACCTCTTGCCCGATTCAGGCGCCGAAAGCCCAGCGATTGGCGCCGCGCAGGAAATGCTCCGCGGGCAAATCTCGAAGGTCCTCAAGACGCTCAGCTACCGCGAGCGCGAAATCATTAAGCTCCGCTACGGCCTGGGCGACGGCTACAGCTACACGCTGGAAGAAGTCGGCCACATTTTCAAAGTTACGCGCGAGCGTATTCGTCAGATCGAAGCCAAGGCCGTTCGTAAGCTGCAGCAACCAAGCCGCAGCGGCGAGCTGATCGGGTTCTTGGACTGATCCGTGGGTCAGGCTTTAGCCTGACACGAATTGCGAAACATCACTCGTCAGGCGAAAGCCTGACCTACCAATGAACCGGGGCGTTCCCGCACGCCTCGGTTTTTTCTGTAATTATCAAATCCTTGATAGCTTCAATGATCAATAAAGCGAGGGGATCTGTGGATCTTTCCAACTGTGTCAATACGTTTTTCGCGATAACAGCAGCAAAGCGGCACCCACGAATTCCCAAACTACAAACCAAATAACAGCAAACAAATAGTCGCGAAACAAATCGGCACTTTCGGGCCGCAGATGATTATTGAAATCTGGATTAGCAAACACGACCGCCATCATTACTGCGAAAATGGCACCGACAGCGGCGGATACTGTGAGTACAATTCCTACGTCGCGCTTCCATTGTGGGCCGGGGGATAGCCGGCGTCCAATCGCCAGACAGATCGCAAAAGGTAGTAGCAGAAAGCTCAATATAAACAGCTTGCTCAATATCATCAGCTCGACGGTATCGGACCCCGTCGACATGAGCGAGCCCGTGCCTGTGCATGAAAAGAAAAAGCCCGCGAGTATGTAAAAGACAACGCTTATAACTCGCTTCGTTGACGGAATGCTTCGGGGATCGATCTCCTGATCACTACTGGCAAAATACGCGTTGGCAGCAGGCCGGAATAGGAAAAACGCTATGACGACGAAAATGAGTGAGCCCGGAACAAGCCAGAGTTTCACCGGCGAGGTTGCCAAAGAAAACAACAATCCAAAAGTTGTCCACCCAACGTAGAGGTATCTGGCCCAGTTTCTCCGCTTGAGAACTGGACTTTTGCAAATCGTTAAATCAACCCCAATTGGGCGATGACGTGTTGAGGTTTTTTCGAATCATTAGTGACTTGGCAGATGGCCCACTGGAGAGTGGTCCGCAGCGTCTCGGCAGCCACGGCGCGACAGGCCTGGCCGATGGTCGTCAGCCGCGCGAGCGCCCATTCCTTCGCACGGTTCTGCTTCAATTGGAGCACCAAGAGGCTGTACGCGAGCATGACCAGGTACATATGCCTTGTCTGGCCCAGGCCACTGCGCAGCTGACAATCTCCCATGCCCAAATGTTGCTTGCCGTCCCGATGGTAGGTCTCGGTTCCTGTCCAACGGCACCGATAGCCGCGCACGATGCGCGTCACTTCCCAACGTGTACGATTGGTGACGAGGATTTTGCACGGAGCGTCGTCGCGGCGATGGTTCCACAAGATCACGATGCGGACCGGATGATTAACTTGCGGCAGCCGCACAGTGCAGGTGAGATACCATTGGCGCGCATCGCCGCGGCGAAGCTCCTTGCGATCTTGCGGCGGGATAGCAGCGGCAAACTCATCGACCCGCACTTCCCGGCCGCGGAACCAAATCTTGCGGTTACTCTTCAAATCTCCAATATAAGCGCGGGGCTGACCGAAGCGGTCGTGTTTCGAGTGGACGTAGTTCATGTTGGAAGCACTGGAAAAATAGCTGTCCCACGTGAAGTCGCCGGGAATCTCTCGCTCACACACCCAATGCACCAACTGGCGAAACAATACGCCGTGATCAAGAAACACCTCACCGGTGGCTTCACACTGCTCGCGTTTCTTGAACCGCCGGAAGTCGAGCGGGTAGTGCTTGCCGTTGCTGGTCACGTAATTGGCGAACAACAAGTCGTGAGCGATTTTATAGCGCTCCTCGGCATGATCCCAAAACCAGCCGACGTCTTGGATCCGCTTGCCATCGTGGTCGATGAGCACATCGTCCACGGCAATGACTCCCTGGTCGTGATAGCGCGTCGTAGGGTCTTTCTGCAGCAGTTCCAAACGCCGTTCGTTGAGCTCTTCGGCGTCCCATTCAGCCTCCGTGAGAAAGCGGTTCAGGCACGATTGGTCGGTCGTTTCGGCGAACTCGCCGTTGATCCCGCTGACCGTCTTGTTGGCCGCGACCAAGAGCCCCGTCAAATATTCAGCCAAGTGGCGCCGCTGTGGCTCACCGTGAAACAGGTCCGCAAATTCCGGCAGGGCTTGTTTAATCACTTCGGGAAAGTCAACGATCGCGGGCATGGTCAGGGCCTCCGGGTCGTCGTTGCGCCATGCCCTATTGACCTCAAATTCCACCGAAAATTCCATAAGCTAGCACTGCATCCACCAATCCGTCGTGCAGCCTCTCGATGCCCAACACAACCTATGGCCCTGGCCGCGTAACACTACTCGACATTCGGCCTTGAAACACCAATTTGCAAAAGGTCAGTGAGAATAAAAAAACCACTTACCACTCCGATAACCATTCCCCCAAAGCCAACGGCGCGTTGAATAGGAATTAGTACGGAACTCCTCGCTGCTAATTCGATCGCCGCGTTATCGTAGCGAAGGCTCGCGATGAGAAACCCGACGAGCCCTAGGACGTTTATCGCTATCAAAACCCAAGCAGTTACGGTAATTGACGTTGGACGCTGAACCATAGCGCTTTTTCAAAGATTCGTGGGATCTAACTCGTTAGCCTGAAGCTTGACTCGCATTCTATTGTAACTTCGTTTGCCTTCTACCAAAGACCGGGGCGTTCCCGCACGCCCCGGTTTTTTGTTTATACTTGGCTAGTCCAGGGATAACGCATGCGGGTTTACTTTCTCCTGATCAGCGGAGCTCAAATTGTTGCCACATTATTGTGGTGCGCCCAACTTAATGCCGCACCGGCTAAAACCGTAGATGGCTATCGCGGCATCTGGTACATGAATCAGCCGACGGGCGACGAGTATCGCTATAAATATAGCGGTAGCTTGGCCACGTATCCCCAACAGCATGAGCCGATTGCCATTTACAGTTCGCAAGCGAACAAGACCTTTTTCTGTTACGGCGGCACGACTGGCAAGCCCCACGAATTGGCCTGCATGGTCTCGTACTTCGACCATGCGACCGGAAAAGTGCCCCGGCCACGCATCGTTTTAATCAAACATACGGGTGATGCACACGAGAACCCTACGTTGCAAATCGATGATGCAGGTCACCTGTGGGTGTTCTGCAACACGCACGGCCCGGCGAACAATTCCTATATCTTTCGCAGCGTCGCCCCCTATTCGATCGACGAGTTCGAACAAGTCGCGCGGACCAACTTCTCGTATAGCCAACCTTGGTATGTGCCGGGCAAAGGGTTCTTCTTCTTGCACACGCGCTACAAGATAGGCCGGCGGCTGCTGCATTGGATGACGAGCACCGATGGCCGCGAGTGGTCGAAGCCAACGTTGTTGGCCGCCGTCGAAAACGGGCACTACCAGATTAGTAGTCGTCTTGGCGAGCGCATGGCGACAGCGTTTAACTTTCATCCGAAGCGCGGGGGCCTCAATGCCCGCACCAACTTGTATTACATCGAAACGACCGATATGGGCAAAACGTGGTGCACCGCTGCGGGCAAAATGATTGTCACACCGATTACTGGAAAGCGCAACGACGCCCTCGTGTTCAATTACGAGGCCGAACGCCGGCTCGTGTATCTGAAAGACCTGAATTTCGACCGCGATGGCCGCCCTATCATTCTGTACCTCACGAGTGCCGGTTATGAGCCGGGCCCAGTCTCGGGCCCGCGAAATGGTTCACGGCCCATTGGACCGGCAACGCCTGGCAGCGGCGGGCCTTTACGACATCCGACCACAACTACGACTTCGGCTCGTTGTACGTCGAAGGCGACGAGTGGCGGATCATTGCTCCGACCGAACCGGGTCCGCAACCTTTTTGCACGGGCGGCGAAATGGTCCTATGGACCAGCTGCGACGAAGGCTGCACCTGGACAAAACTCAAACAACTCACTCGCAACAGCGAATTCAACCACACGTATGCTCGTCGTCCAGTTAGTGCGAATCCGCAGTTCTACGCTCTGTGGGCCGATGGCAATCCACTCGCGCCCTCCGATTCACATCTGTATTTCACGAACCGCGATGGCAGCCACGTGTGGCGTCTGCCGACGAAGATGGCGGGCGAGCGTGCGAAGCCAGACGTCGCGTGGTAGGCAAGCTGCCAATTTCTGGACTGTTGTGGCGAATTGCTATACTGCGGGCATTATGACATGCGCGACGCGGTTTCGCGCCTCGTTAACGTGCGTCATCCCGGGAACACATCGTGACATCAAGTCAACAATCAACCGCATTGAGTACCGGTTGCCTTGTGCTGTTCGCGGTGCCGTTCGTGGTGATGGGAATTGTCGCAGCATATTTGGCTTTGGATGCAACCAGACAACATACGGCGATGCAGTCGTGGGTCGAGGTGCCGGCAGCCATCAAACAGGTTGAGCTACAATCGAGTCATTGCGCCGCCAGAAAGAGTCGGGGCAGTGTGAAAGTGGTCGCGGTGTACGAATATAGGTTCGGCGGCCAGCGATTTAAGGGTCAACGCGTAGGAATTTACGAAGGCACGGATAACCTCGGCAGTTTTCAGAGCGACACATTCCACGAATTGAAACGTCGTCTCGACTCGAAGAAGCCGTATCACTGCTACGTCAACCCACAGAGTCCTCACGAGGCGGTGCTGGACCGGGAACTGCGCAGGGAGTTGTTGGCTCTCATAACGCTGTTCGGAGCGTTTTTTGGCAGCATTGGTTTCGGATTGCTTATTGGCGGGATCGTGGCGGGACAAAAAATGCCGCGTGTCGTCGCAAGCGAGATGCCACCCGACCAACCGTGGCTTGCACGATCCGACTGGGCCACTGGGGAAATAATCGCATCAGGCGGTGCGACATTGGTCGCGCCGGTGCTCGCAATCGTTGCGCTCTATTGGAACATCGCCTCCTGGCCACTTGTGTCGAAGCTGCCCGTAATCTTGTCGCAGCCTGGCAGCCGGTGGGCGTGGATTACGCTTGCATTTCCTGTAATCGGCTTGCTGCTGGTCGTGAGGCTGGTCCACCAGTTTTTGCGGGCTCGCAAGTTCGGCCAGTCGACGCTGCAATTAGCCGCCACACCTGGCGTCATCGGTGGTCAATTGGCCGGAGTGGTGCGAATTCCGCAGCACGTGTACGCCCAAGATGGCTTCCACCTCAAGTTGAGTTGCGTCGAAAGGATGACTGGCCGCGATAATAAGGCGAATGAAGCTTTGCTTTGGCAGGAGGAGCAACTCATTACCGAGCCAATCCTCGATGGGCTTGCTGAATCAACTGCCATTCCCGTCCTGTTTGCTATCCCGTACGGGGCCCAGGAATCGTCGCGGCCGGATTCGGCTCGGGAAATCAGTTGGAAGTTGGAATTGTCTGCCAAAATGCCTGGCGTCGATTATAAGTCGCGGTTCGACGTACCGGTGTTCAAGACCACCGACAGCCGGCGGGGTTTTCAACTCGATCAAAGGCTAAAGACTGAGTTTGTCGCAGCCCCGAGCCGCGAACTTGTGTTGCGCGAGGCTCGTATCGCGAAAGAGCCTCTGCCCGGCGGAGGGGTGCGGTTAGTGTTTCCGGCGGCGCGAAATCTCGGATCGGCGTTGTTCGTTTCCGCTTTTCTCGTACTTTGGAGCGGCATAATTTGGCTTATGATTCATGTCGGCACGCCGTTTCTCTTCCCGATCATTTTTGGCCTGTTTGAAATTTTCTTTGTGTGGATTGCAATCGATCTCTGGTTCTATCGAAGCGTCGTCGAGGCTCGGTCCGAAGGGTTGACGTTTCGCGGTGGTCTGCTGGGTATCGGCCGCCAAAAGTCTTGGGCCGCTGATGATGTCAAGCGATTTGCGACTAGTCAATCAATGTCGTCAGGTACGAAGGTGTGGAAAAACTTTGACGTCGTGTTGAGGTCCGGCAAAAGGCGGACGATCGCCCAATCGATCGAAGGGAGACTCGCGCAGCAGGCGGTGATGGACGAGCTCAATGCGGCGCTCGGTCGAGGCGCCGACACAAGCGGTGAGGGCGCGGAGGAGACATAAGTCGCAGTTAGCGGATGACTTTCGATAATTTTGCTGAGTGGCGACTTTACAACGCTGCAGCATCACGTTACATTGCTGCCGTTCGATGTGCGTTGGTGGTCGGTAGCCTTAATTCTGGCTGCCGACAAACAGGGAACCCGGTGCGAATCCGGGACGGCCCCGCCGCTGTAATCGAGCAAAATCGCGAAACATTCTTATAGAGGCCATTGCCCTTCGCTAAGGGCTGGTTGCTTGAGCAACCAGTCTGGCAAGTAAGTGGTGAGAAGGTCAGTTTTGCGACCGCTCGAGAGTCAGAAGACCTACCAACGCGTGGCATGTGGCTGGCTGCGAGGGACGGCTGCCGCGAGCGTTTGATCTTCAAAGCATGTCTGCGCGTGCGGTCCAAAGTCTCGGCCATGCACGCCAAGCTGCAAGCGGTATGTCATGCGTACAACGAAGCGTGCCGGTACCACGCTGATCGAGTTGCTGATCGTGGTGGCGATCATCGCCACGCTGGTCGCAATCTTGTTGCCAGCGGTACAGGCTGCCCGCGAGGCCGCCCGTCGCGCCGAGTGCCAAAACCACTTGCGGCAGATCGGTGTGGCGCTACATACGTATCACGATGCGCACGGGCAGCTTCCGATTGGGTGCGTCGACAAGCGCGTGCCACGCACCAACCCCAATGGACGGCAACTAGCCTGGTCGACGGAGATTTTGCCGCAGCTTGAGGAACCGGCACTCTGGGGACAGATAGATTTTAGCACTCCGTATGATAGCGCGACGAACGCGGCAGCCGCCGCAACGGTTGTGCCCGTATATGTCTGCCCTAGCACAACGCGCCTTGCGTCGGGCCGCGAGGGCGTAATGGTCAGCAACGCCGCGGCCGGCGGTAATTATCGCGCGGCGGCGATCGACTACGGCGGGATTTACGGCGCGGCCCAAACTTCCCCTGCCGCCAACGGTGTTTTCTTATACGATCGGCCGGTGAAGTTCTCCGAAATCACCGATGGCACGTCCCGCACGCTGGCCTTGGCCGAAGATACGGGCCGCGGCTGGCTCATGGATGGCGAATGGATCAACGGCGAGAACATTTACGACGTCAGCAATCCGATCAAGACGCAACTACACAATGAAATCTGGAGCGATCACCCCGGCGGTGCGATGGCGCTATGGTGCGATGGTGCAGCGACGTTACTGGCCGAATCGATCGAACTGCCCGTGCTGCGCTCGATTTGCACACGAGCTGGGAATGATTCGACAAGTGCGGTGAAGTAACGTCGTTGCCAGAACGGAATTAGTCTTATGCAAAGTTGCTAAGCCACAAAGTAGAACTGGAGCAAAGTTGGTGCGCCGTTGCGCCTTTGCACCTTTGCGCGAGAATCTTTGGAGTAGCAAGTATTGCAGGAGGTTGACATGTCATTCAAAAGTAGTTTGTCGTTGGGGGTTTGGCTGTTACTTATGCACGGCGGGATGGCTGCGACACCGCTGGGGTTTGTTAAGACAACAATTCCACTCGACGCACCGCCGGCCGGTGTGGCGTTCGACTCAGGCGGCGAACTGTACGCTCTCGAGGGCGCATTCGTTCGGTAGGAGCGAAGCGATACTTCGCGTCATTCATCCCGACGGAACATTCGGCAGTAGCTTCTCTATCTTTGGCGATGACACAAGTAACTTTTTTGTTGGCGGGATAGCTTACGATCCGGTCGACGATCGCTTGCTGGTTACAGACAACACGGCCGACGGCCGGCTGTACGCCGTCAGCAAATCGGGTGTTCAGCAAACCATTGCCATGGGAATCGCCGGCATCGCGGGAATAGCAGTTCGCGCTTCGGGCGAAATCTTCGTGTCGACTTCCCCATTCGGCAGCGACGGTGCAGTGCTGCAAATTAATCGAACGAGCGGCCTGACAACGCCCGTATTGGACGGCCTCGGTTTCGGTGCCGGCTTGGCGTTCGATGCCGGCAACGACCTCGTTGTTCAAGATGCCGATACAACGACCTTCCAGGGCCGTTTACAACGCTTGCCGATTTCAGATTCGGGAGGCAACATCACGTTTGGCGTGCCGGAGACGCTGCTGAGCGGAATGCAGTCGAGCGCCGGCGTAGTTGTGGCCGACAACGACATTTACACGACGGGTAGCGGAGGCGTTTTTCGTGTGAGCGGCTTTCCACCAACGGAAACCTCGTTTGATTCGAACGGAGATCCATCCCAATTCGCGACAGCGATCGCGTTCGATCCCGGCATCCAATCGTTCGAACCATTCTCCGGATCCGATGGCGGCCGACTGGCCTACATGGCCGATTTCGGATTCGCCTCGCAAGACTCGTTCGTCACGCTGCTCACACCGTCCGAACCTGGCGATTACAACGCCGATGGTCATGTGGATGCCGATGATTACGCCACATGGCGAGCTGCATACAGCACGAGCAACTTGGCGGCCGACGGTAATCTCGACGGCCAAGTCGACGCATCCGACTATGTGCTTTGGCGAGCTCACTTAATGTCGTCGGCGCAGGATCTGTCTCTTGCCGGAAAATCTGGAGTGCCCGAACCGGCGACCTTATGTGTTTTGATGGTAGCACTGGTGTGGCTTCTAGGTAGTTCGCGAGCTATGCGGCGTTAGCGCTCGACGGCAAGATCGGCCCCCAACCGAGCCAAGCAGAAAGAACGACCGCTTGAATCAGGTAGTGCGTCACGAAAACATAGACCGATGGCGGGCCGAAATTGGCGGCATAACCAAATGCGGCGCCAAGGAATATTGCCGTCCCCACCGTAGCCGCAAAGCGCAGAATCCAGTGCCATGCTTGGCTCCAGAAGAACACACTTGCCACTGCCATGACGACGACGCTGAAAGCAAATCCAAGATTGATCCATTTAGAGTCGCCGTAGAATTCTTTGCCGCGCATCGCTGTCGCGAGTACAGCAACAACCGTCATCGCAACTAGCAGGTGAGCGAGAGAAAACTGTAGTCCGAATGGCACGCCGGTACGTCGACACCAATACTTGGTTCCGCGCAAGAACCAGAGACCAACCAGCAGCAGTACCGCCTCAAGTCCATACATTGCAAAGTACAAGCGACAAGCATCGGTGAACCTCGTCGGCGAGTCTCTTAAGATCGACGCAATAAGAGTTGCAGCTACTGCAGCAACGAATGCTGGCAGCCGGAGAAACTTTCTCGTACTCAAGGCAGCCCAGATACAAACAACGCTGAGCTGACTCACGAGCAATGCGTCAAACATCACTTTGAGATAAATCCCGGCTGACCAAAACACTCGAGTGTTAGTCGCAACGACTTGCGGGAACACCACGGCATCAACCGCCAGCGTCGCGGCCAGCAGAAGCCAAAAGATGATGGGTGAGCGTTGCGGCATTTGATAGCGACATTGCACGGTGAGCGAACAAGCGTCAGAATAATCGCTTTGGCAAACTTGAGCGAGTTCAGCAACCGCCGTTGTGTGATTGAATTTCTGCAAAACCGCGCCGCCGCGGCGAGAGAGTTCTTTTCGTGCCTAGCGCATCGCTTATCGAAAAATGCTGTCTGATCGCCAATCCCGCGGCGGGCAATCCGACACAGTATCTCGTCGAGCAGGCATTTGACCGTAGCGGCTTCGATTGGCGATTCATGACATTCGAGGTCGAGCCCGAACGGCTTGGTGATGCCATGCGCGGCATTCGGGCGCTCGGTTTTCATGGAGTGAAGATTGGCGACCCCTTTCAAGTCGTGGTTGCCGAGCATGTGGATGAACTCACCGAAGTAGCCCAAAAGAGCGGTTCAGCCAACTTCATCACGGCGCTAGGCGATCGACTGGTCGGCGACAATACCGAAGCGACCGCTTTCGTCGCATTGGTGCGCCAGCAATTCGACCCAGTCGGTCGACCTGCTACGGTCATTGGTGCAGGTCGCATCGCACGCGTGATCGCAATGGCTCTCGCCAGTGCAGGCTGTACGCCGATCAACGTGGCCAGCCGTAATGCAACTGCCGGTGAGCAGCTCGTCGAGTCGATTCAACAGCAAACGTCCGCAGCAGCAGCATATGTCCCGCTCAATAGCGAATCCAAAATCGCGGGGACAGAGATTGCCCTACTCGTAAACGCGACATCACTCGCTTCAACGAACCCTGAAGCCAAGCTGCCAGTTGATACCGCTTCATTTGGACCGAAGCTGGTCGTGGCCGACGTGGCATACAACATTGGCCGCACGTGGCTCACCATTCAGGCCGCACAACAAGGTTGCCGAATCATCGATGGTCTGTCGCTGTATGTCGAACAAACGGCACTGGCACTGCAGGCGTGGACCGGCGTCATGCCCGACACAGTTGCCATGCACGAAGCGGCGGAGGAGTTTTTGGGAATTTGATGCTGGACAACTGACATTGGATCCTAGATCTCTGGCATCGAGTGTTCCAGCATCCAGCATCCAGCATCCAACATCCAACACAGGCATGAGTGGCGGACTTTTCATTACCGGTACGGGCACCGGCGTTGGCAAAACGTATATTGCGTCGTTAATCGCCCGCTCCTTGCGCGAGACGGGGAAGCGCGTAGGCGTGTTCAAGCCGGTCGCCAGTGGCTGCGAAATACGCGGCGGTCGCATGATTTCGCCCGATGCAGCCGCGCTGTGGATGGCCGCCGGACAGCCGGGGACCTTGGACGATGTGTGCCCGCAGACATTTGCCGCTCCGCTTGCCCCGCACCTTGCTGCCCGGTCAGAGGGGCGGCGCGTGGATGCGGAATTACTACGCAGCGGTATCCAATTCTGGCGTGAAACGAGTGATATTGTGTTGGTAGAAGGCGCCGGTGGACTAATGTCACCAATCAGCGACGATGACTACAACGCCGATTTGGCCGAGGTCTTTGGCTATCCGCTTGTCGTTGTTTCGGCCAACGAATTGGGCACGATCAACGCGACGCTGCAAACGTTGATCACGGCTAGCACCTACCGCGAAGGGTTGACTGTGGCTGGCGTCGTACTCAATGCCCCACGTGTGCTTGCCGATGACCCGAGCACGGACTGCAATGCGGATGAGATCGCAAGACGCTGCGTTCCCCCATTGCTGGCGACGGTCGAGCACGATCGGGGCTTCGATCGCGCGGTGGATTGGGCGGCTCTAGCAGTCACCGGCACCCAAACAACCTAGCTTTTACATAACCGACCTATCTTGGATCGGTAGCTCGCAGGATAGCTGGGCTATCTGACTATACCGTGACAGTGGCCTCGGTAACCGGCCGACGTTTTTCGGCCATTGAGGTATCGATCGCCAATGTCATGGTCGTGTTCCAACGGCCATCGGCGCCTGCTTCGATGATCCAGTGCGGATGCACGACGACCGATTGATGAACGAGTTCAAAGCCAGCTTCCGATTGGCTGACGGTTTCAATCGGGAATGTCCAAATGCCCATGGATTGATCGCTGCTAATACCAATGTCAATGCCCAGCCATTCGTCGGAGAGCGCCAAATAATCAACTGAATTGAGGTCGAGCCGCGTCCCAAGTTGGCCGAGCGAGTTGCCCTGGGCGTCGTGAAAATATCGATCGTCGCAACTGGCTGGCAGACCGGCAAAATTGAATTCGACGCCGAAGTGCACCTGTTCGCCCGGTGGCAGTCCTTCGAGCAGATACGCCACTTCGAGGGTTTTGCCGCCGGCTTCGAGCGTGAGCCCCTTCGTAATTTTCACTTGCCGGCCGGCAACGTAACCGTTTCGCGTGAGCTGCAACTGCATCCGGTTCGGATTACGGCGTAGTCGAGCTTCAAACGGAGTCGTAACGAAATCACCCAGCTCTTCGTACTGGCCGTTCGCAATCGACTCCGCCGTCACGTTCACATTGTAGAAATGATCAATGAGGCTCTTTCGAGGGTAGCGGTCAAACTGCAGTCGCTGATCGAGGTCTTTCTGCTTGAATATAACGCGGTCATGGATGCTAGCGACATCGTTAATGGCCTCGCGCTCGCCGGCGCGGACGGCGTCGTGGTACGCCTCCTCGCGCCGCGTAAGCGTCGCGAGCAAGTTATGACATATCGCGCGGACATCAAGCTCATACAAATGCCCTCCATGAGAGGGCGCGACAGCGCCACCAGCCAATTGCTAGCCAAGCGCACTTCAGGCCGGCCATCGAAATTGTAGTCCTCGCTCGTAAGTTCCACCCACGGCTGATCGCCTTCCGCCAAGCCGCGTCCTTGACTGGTATCCAGCAGATTGTCCGCAGAAATAAGATGTTGATAGACGGCATTTCGGAGGTGCGGTAGATACGTGCCACCGAACGCGCCATGCCAATAGCCGCAGTTGCATTGGCCGCGGTACAACTCGGCGCGGGCTTCATCCAGCAGTGACCGATTCCCGTGGCGGCCGTTTCGCAAATGGCCGTTCGAGCTTGGCGAGATTTGAGTAGCTGATAGATCGTGGAGGCGCCGGCTAACCATTTGCATCCGAGCGTACATCTCGTTCGTCTCGGGATACTTTATCTTGAAGTTCCGCCAAAAACCGCCGCGGACGAATGGCGCGACTTGCTGCCAGCGGCCTTCGTGTTCCCATTGGTGCTTGAAGTGTACGAACTCCTTGAGCCGTTCCGTGGGCAGGGCCCACTCAGTCATTTCACGGTAGCTACCCTCGGGAATGTAAACTTTTCCAATCGGTGGTACCTGGTCGAGGGCTTCGGTCGGCGTAATCACGCTAAGCCAACTGCGGTTTTCGACAAGCGCATCAAAGAACCGACGAAGCCAACCGTTTTGATAGACGTGTTCCTTGGTGCCGGGCCAACTGCCGAGTTTTTCGCCGTCGTCGCCGAACACGACGACCGCTCCCGGCTGCCGCTCGGCGATCTGTCGCAGGTAGGCAATCGTTTCCTCTGGGTCGCGAAACGGAATGGTATATCGCAGGCGCTCACTGCCGGGGAACACCGAAAGCACGTTGCCGTCGTCTTCGGTAATGTAGTACCCGTGCAGCTCATCCTCGCTAAGACCGGCGTTCTTAAAATGGAAGTCGTCAAGCAGTGTGTATCGTACGCCGGCATTTACCAAATCGCTGGTGAGCGATTGCTCCCACACGCGTTCCGGGACCCACATGCCGCTCACCGGAGTCGAAAAGCGATCGGCAAGCCATTCCGCGTAGCGCGTGATTTGGCCCACCCGATCGCGTGATGAAATCATTGGCAGAATCGGTTCATAGAACGCGCCGCCGACGATTTCGATGCGACCATTCGCTACGAGCGCAGCTACCCGATCGATGTACTCGGGGTGCCGGGCGCCGATCCACTCCATCAGCGAGCCGCTCGTGTGGAGGGCAATTTGTAAGCCCGGGTACTGTTCGAGGACGTCCAGAAACGCACTGTAACTATCCTGATATGCACCTTCGAACACGCCATCAAAATTGCCGATCGGCTGGTGATTGTGCAGCACGATGACTAATCGCAAATTCGGGCTCATAGTAAAAAATCGGTGCCGTCCTCGGCACGTTTTTGGCCGCCTCGGCGTCGGCGGCAGTTGTCGCGTATGGAATTGATCGATCCTACCGTAAGGCCGTGCAATGCGCCTACGTGGACCTGGCGTGGCTACCCTGATAATTGGGCAAACGCACAGGTTCGCGTCAATTCGAACCGGTGTTCGGCTTCGCCCGACCCATTTAGTTTACCGGATCGTCAGCCTCAAGGCCGAGAATCAAGAAAACTTATGTGGGGCGCAATTGTAACGCCGCACGTTCAGGTGGCAACGGATTGATATGGATGCCTGTTCCGAGCTCCAGTCCAGCTAGCGAGTTAGGCCGGGGCATTAATTCCATTCGCCAGTGGAATGCGGCATCGAATTCTCCACCGAATGGGGCGGTTCGCAGCAGCAAGTTGTATTGGATCCCTGGAACAGTGGCGTCTAGTCGCTCGAGCAACTGGCGTAGGACCGCCACCACGCGGTCGAGTGCCTCGGGCGTCGCAAGCTCGAAAACCGGTTCGTGGCTGACCGGAATCAGCCAGACTTCGTGCGGTTGCCAGCTCGCAAACGGGCAAAACGCCACAAATCCATCTTCATCGAGAACGATGCGACTGGCGGTTAATCGCTCCTGCTTGACCAGGTCGCAATAGGCACACCTGCCAGTCTGCTGGAATTGTTGCCAGGCACGCCGAACTTCAGCCTCAACGGATTGCGGAATAAGAGGCAGCGCGATCAATTGGCTGTGCACATGGGCGAGCGACGCTCCGGCTTGCGGACCTTGATTCTTGAAAACGACGCCATAGTGTAGCGCCCCAAACGTTCGCCAATGACGAAGGCGCCCCGCATAGGCCTCGATGACCTCGCGTGTTTGTGAGGTTGAAAGCGAGCTAATGCGCTCCACATGGTGCGGACTTTCGATAATGACCTCGTGGACACCTTGGATGTCCGACCCACTTCGTCGCTTGCTCGCTGCCGCGGTTGCATCCATAAGAGATGAGCCGATTGTTAAATCGTTCATCGCGTCCGTGCCGCTCAAGTTTATCACTGCTGGATAAGCATTCGGCACGACGCGAATGACCCAATTCCCATGGGCATCCCGCTTCTCATAAACTGCCGGTGGCGTGCGCGCTTCATTTCCAGTGCAGAAGGGGCAGCTTGCCGCAACGTGCCCGTCAGCAGCCTGGAGATCGCCAGCCTTCGGAGTGGCGAATTCATTCGGTCGCAGCGCACGATTTTCGGCAACTAGAACCGTTCGGCCGGTAAGCCAATCTGTGCGCAACTCGGGCATGATCAACCGCACGCGGTGTTCGTGGCGTGGGTGAGCGTGCGATGATAAAGGCGCATGTATTCGTGGGCGCTGTGGTTCCACGACCAGTCCTGCTGCATCCCGGTGCGAACGAGTTGTTGCCAGATCGGCCGATTGGCATAGGTTCGACAAGTGCGATCCACTGCATCGGCCAGGGCTGTCACATCGTAAGTATCAAAACTCAAGCCGTTCGCCGTGCCGGCGGCTAGTGTTTCGTCAGTTACGTTCGTAATCGTATCAGCCAGTCCTCCGGTGGCATGAACGACGGGCACGGTGCCGTACTTCAGACTGTAAAGCTGGTTGAGGCCGCACGGCTCGTAGCGGCTAGGCATAAGGAAGATATCGGCCCCGGCCTCAATGCGATGAGCCAGCTCGTTGGAAAAGCTAAGCCGCACCGCCACTTTTTCCGGGTGTTCCTCGGCCAACTTGGCGAGTAACTCATGATATTGGGGATCGCCCGTGCCCAAAATCACCCATTGCGCCGGCGAGTTCGCGACCCAGTTTGGAATGAGCTGGGCCACTAAGTCGAAGCCCTTTTGGTCAGCCAGCCGCCCAATCATCGCGATCAGCGGCTGATTGGCCACTTGCGGCAACTTCATCTCGCGTCGTAGTGCCGCTTTACACGCTCCCTTTCCCGTGTCGAACGTCTTCACCCCATAGTTGTGGCCATTCAAGTACGGATCGACTTCCGGATTCCACACCCGGTAATCGACCCCGTTGATGATGCCAAAAAGATCGTCGCGACGGTGTTGCAAAATGCCTTCCAACCCGCAGCCAAGTGGCGAACTTTGGATCTCTTCCGCATATCGCGGGCTGACCGTGTTCAGTGCATCTGCGAACGCGATACCCGTTTTTAGGAAGCTGAGATTCCCGAAGAACTCCATCTGTCGCCAGTTGAAGTACTTCCAATCGATGCCGGTTAGCTCCATGTCCCAGTGCCAGAAATTGCCCTGGTACGCGATATTGTGAATGGTCAGCAGGCTGCGGATCGAATCGTAGGGCGGCACACCACAAAGTTCGGTCTTCAGGTAGGCGGGCACGAGGCCCGATGTCCAATCGTGGCAATGGACCAATTCCGTGTCGAGGTTGAGCAGCGAGACTGCTTCCAGCGCGGCCCGGCAGAAAAAGACAAACCGCTCGCAGTTGTCCTTATAGTCGTGACCGTTCTCGCGGTAGAGCTCGGGCCGATCGTAATACTGCGGCTGATGCACTAGGTACACCGGCACGTTTTCGCCCGGCAGCGAGCTTCGCAAAAAGGTGCCCGGAACCATCTTGCGGCCGATCGGCACTTCAAAGCGAATTCCAGTCGACTCGATGGGCCGCCCGCAATTGAGCGCCTGTCGAAACGCAGGCAGGATCACGACCGGTTCGTGACCGAGCTCCGCTAATTCCAGCGGCAAGCTGCCGCACACGTCGCCCAAGCCACCAGTCTTGCAAAAGGGAACGGCTTCAGTCGTGGTGAAGAGAATTTTCACAACCTCGCCTCCAAAATCTGCTCGGCACACGCGCTCACAGCCGTCGTCCCGCTGAGAGCGTAGCATATCCGCTCAGATCGGCATAGTTTGCGGACTCGATTGAGTTTGCCTCGCAAGGTCCTCCTAACCAATAGAGGCGGTTCAGGCGTAATAGTTGACGTGGCTGGCCCACCATTCTGCAGAACTGTTGCAAATTATCCGATAGCTATGCCTATCCCCAAATTGGCCACAATCGGCCACCGCTCGTCACAATGCGGCTCAACCGTGTTTTGTAGACCGCCTCGATGTTCTCTCGCGTGACCACGTCCTGCGTCCGGCCGGCCGCTCGCACTCGACCGTCGCTAAGAACAAGTGTGTTTTGAATGCCGGGCACAATCTCTTCGATATGATGCGTAACGAGTACGACCGCAGGTGTCTCGGGATGCATCAGGCGCTCATGGAGCCACGCCAGAAACCGCTCGCGCACTCCTGGATCCATACCCGCACATGGCTCATCGAGAACCATCAATAGCGGCTTCGCCATACGAGCTCGAGCGATAAGCACTTGCTGACGCTCGCCCTGGGACAGTACGCCAAATGCTTTGTCGGTGAGTGAATCGCATTGAAGCCGAACGAGTTCTTCCGCCGCGTCCTCAAAATCGGCATCCGAAGGGCCAAATTTCGGAAAACGCTTCAGGCCGATTTGTCCGAGGCGACCACTGACGACGGTTTCCAGTGCCGTATCGGTCAGCGGAATATCCGCGATCATGCTCGAGGAGATCCAGCCGATACTCCGCCGAAGCACCGAAAGATCGAGCAGCTCCTCACCCAAGCGAAGCACACGCCCGCTGGTCGGCCACAGATAGCCACACGCGATTTTCAATAGCGTCGTCTTACCCGAACCATTCGGCCCCAACACGGCCCAATGCCGCCCGCGCTCAATCCGCCAATCGATCTCGGCGAGAATGTCGATGCCTTGCTGGCAATAACCGACGGACTGGCAGGTGATGAGATCGGGCATGAGTCGCTCGCGCAAGGTCAGATGTCGCAACGATTCTACTAGAAGCAGTTTCAAAACTCCCCCTCTCCCCCTGGGAGAGGGTTGGGGTGAGGGCAAATTGCCGGCAATCAATGCACCCTCACCCTTCTCTCTCCCAAAGCGAGAGGGTTTTGAAACTGCTTCTAGTCACCAGCTCGGCTTTGGTCGTGGCTATGGTGAATGCGCTAGGGCCGCGGCAGGCCGCTGTTCGCATCGCCGCGACGGCGGAGATTCAGCAGCCACCTGTTGAGCATGGTCGGATCGATTTGAAGCTCGTCTGGTAAACGATGATTGACCGCGTCGCAAAACCTCGCAGCCACGTGCGGATCAAGCGACGAGGCGATGTGCTTTTCCTTGTTCGGTTGGCATGCTAGAATTGGTTGTTGACTATAATCCCTGTCACAGCGATGGCAATTCTCGATGAAGTAGTGTAGCCCGACGGCGTCATGAACGAGCAGCTCCGCGGGCAAGTGGTGGCCCAGCGGAATATTTTGGAGATCGCTCCCCCATGCTTAAGTCGTTCGAAGGCATCTACCGGCAAGGCAAAGTGGAGCTGCTCGAATCTCCACCTTCCGACGCAGAAGGGAAGGTGATTGTGACCTTTCTCGGCGCCGGCTCCGTGGACTTGGCGGCACGCGGCATCGACGAACATCAGGCCGCCGACTTGCGGCAGCGCTTAAAGACGTTTGCCGAAGATTGGGATCGGCCGGACATGGACGTTTATGATGCCGTATAGCCGCGGGGACGTCGTGCTGGTGCTGTACCCGGATTCGAACCTGCGCACAGCAAAGCGGCGGCCGGCTCTCGTAGTTCAAGCAGACAATCTACAGACGGGCTTGTCACAACTGATCTTGGCCATGATCTCGAGCAACCTGACTCGCGCGGGGCATCCGAGCCGCGTCTCGATTTCGCAGTCGTCGTCCGAAGGCCTACAAATGGGACTGCGGCTCGATTCGGTGGTGATGGCCGACAACTTGGCGACAGTTCTGGAAGTGGAAATCGACCGTCGCCTCGGTCACGTGCCGGACATGATTGCCATCGACGCCGCACTTCGGCACACGCTGAGCCTATGATTTGGTACGACCGTCGCGCGGGAGGTTCCTACCGGTCGGAAGCCAGGGAAAGCAAGGAACGCTCCGTCTACCTTAACGGAGTGGAACCATGCGGCAGCCGGCGCCGCGGCGTCGGACCCGCGGCAGGTGGCCGCAGGCTTCGCCGCGCCGGCGGAGATTCAATAGTCGCTTAATGAGCGTGGGCTGATCGACTTGAAACGCTGCCGGCAAATGGCGGTTGACGGCATCGCAAAACCTAGCCCGGATTATTCATGAATTTGAGCTGAAATGGATTTAGGGCTGAAAAACGCGCGGCTTTTTGAGAATCCCCCAAAGGCACTATGCGCACGAGCCGAATTGGCCACAGCTCGTGAAATCGAGGTCGCGCTTCAATCTCGATTGGTTTGTGAATAATCCGGGCTAGCGGCCAACTGCGGATCGGCGACGATGCGGTCGGCGGGGGCGGCGCGGTCGGTGTACGCGTCGACGATCGCGGAGTCGAGCGAGGGTATTGGTAACCAGAGCTGCCAACACTTCTTGGAACCTTTTTCAGTCTTTCACGACAATTGGCAGCCTCAGTAGGGTCCAGTATCCCCGCGTGGGTTATTTAGTTCATAGAGCAACTCGTGGTGAAAGTCGTCGTTCGCGGAGCTTTGACCTACGGCACGGACCACTCCCAAGCAAACAATTACGATAAGGTACACTACGATTAGTGTTCCAACGGGAGCAAATCGTTGCAGCAGTGTTCCAGAGACGTTATTCTCGCACAGATGCGAATTCATTTTACGGTCGTAACCGATCTGGACGGCCGAGAAGATTACTGACCAGGCAACGAAGGTAAACCAAAATGCCGGGCCGAAATCATTGAAATTCAAGACGCTAGCCACGACGATAGCACTAATGTACGACGCAAAAATCGAAACTAACAGAGCACCCGCAACCTGAAGGCATCTGTCGGTGGCTATAGCGGTTGATTGTGCCATCTTATTCGCAGACCGCCAGATTCTATTGGCCGTGGTGAAAGCGAAGGCGGCGATGAGCCCTCCGGCGAACACCAAGTAAAGGGGCAAGGCGTTAGCGGTAATGTAGTTATCCGGGACCCGCCCAAAAAGACCGGACATGTCAAACGCGAGCAGCATCAGCCCTATGCCGCCGTACGCAATTGCGATTGAGAGCCATTGTTTGAAAAACGTTTCCATGATAACTCCCACGAGGGGCAAGAATGGTTCCTGGAACTTTTTTCAGCATTCTTATCCGATCTCCGCCATCCAAACTCCGAAATCCATGTTGACGCAAGGAGGAAGTGGATAGCGCGAGACTAGCTCGAGGAAATCAGCCTTTCGCCCCCACCAGTCGTTGATCAAAAGCGTTTCTTCCCCTGTGCACTTGAAGAAGTAGCCGTTGGGGACGCGCTGAACAGTGTTCACATGGCACATCACCGCTGTTGCCAGCAAACCAAAGATGACGCGGTCACTCAGCCGAATTCTTCCATTTTCAATTTGCATTCGCGTGACGCGATCTGGCCCAGCTGCGTCGGGCAAAAGCTCAAAACCGTTTGGCAGTTCTTCGCCATGAGCGTGCGTGCATAGGTGGATTCCGTAGATAACATCTGCAATGTCCGGTTTCCCGTCTGACGTTGTCGGATTCCGAACGGTCACCGGCCAACGTTGCGTAACGAGGTCCTGGCCAGGAATTCCCATAGGACCGAAAACATCGTAGTTGGCGCAAGAACTGCGTAAACCGAGCATTGTTTCGTGTGATCGTCGAACTGAACTTCTTTGCCGTGCCATCAACTGCGTTGAAGGTATGCAATATCGCAGCATCAAGATCGTTGTGGTCCCAATCATCGATCGCCTTCCGCACCGAATCACCAACATTCATGGATTCGCCTCCAAAGGTTTTGGGCATTAGGGGATGAACGAGGGGATGATTGGTTCCTGGAACCTTTCTGGTCCTGCAACGGACTAAAAACTAGGTGACACAAACGTTTAACGATGCCACGTGTAACGTATCGCACGCATATGATCGGGATTTGTAGAACTCTGTAACCAGCGGAATCAGTTGTTTCAGTTCCGGTGCGGAACCGCCGGGGATAAGAATTCCGTAACGTTGCAGCTTCTCCAACGGATCGATCCACGCATCTGCCGTTGCGCCTTCGAGAAGCGGGACCATTGCCCAAGCTGCCAACGTTTGCGTTAGTACATTGCAGACGTGGTAATCCTTACTGAGTTCGCGAAGTTTCTCTTCGACGAGTGGTCGTTGTCGTTCGAGAAATGTGATCGCCTGACCATCGCTTGGCTGATCGGAAAATGCTTCGTTGGTAACGGCAGCCGCAAGGAATTTGGCATTTTCCAGCTCGAATTCCTGAGAATAGCGCTCAACCAAACGCGCGTAGAGTCCCACCTTCACAAGATTCGCTGTCGCTTCGAGTTCTCGAACAAGTGCTGATTCTGCCCTTTTCCGAAAGTTGAGGAAATCGAAGAGTCTCATATCCGGTCCGTCCATTTCGATCCAAAAAGGGAAATACCCTCAGGCCATCTTTAGACTGAGGGCCCAATGGGTGGACATACAAGGCCTTGTTACCCAACCCTACCGCGCGTCAAGTTGGCCGGCGGCGAGGGCGGCTGGCGCATAGAGGTATAGAGGCTCGGATGGCGCGGGTTTTGGCGGGCGGGTGGGAACGCGCGGCTCGTGTGTTGCCGAAACGCAACAACAGCCGAGATGTGTCGCAAGACGTTTACGACGGCGTGCGTCCCGGCACCTCGCGAAGCAGATTCCGCACAACGCCGGCCCCAGAAAACGCTTAGGCCGCAGGCCAGCTCACGAGATCAGCACATCGGCCGGGATTCCCAGACCGGCGTGCAAGCGGCGGATCATCGGAAGGGTTAGAGCCCGCTTTCGGTTCAGGATTTCGGCAACCCGGGCTCGGCTGCCGAGGTAGGGCTCCAGATCGCGGCGCGTCAGGCCGCGCTGCTCCATCGCGAAGCGAATCGCTTCCACGGGGTCAGGAGCTTCAATCGGGCAGTGTTTTTCTTCCCAAGCCGCGACCAGGGTAACAATCACGTCCAGCCGATCACCCTGCGGCGTATTTGGCCGCGCATCCATGAGCGTGTCGATTTCCTTGAGAGCACGTCGATAATCGCGATCGTTTTTGATCGGCTTAATGTCCATTAAAGGATCGTGTCGTGCTCCCAAGATGGGATCAAGATGGCCGTCTGCTCAATTGGTTCAGACACTACGGCTATTTCACCACTGCCGCAATTGCCTCACACAGCGGCCCCACGTTTTGCTCGGTAACTCCGGCGACGTTGATGCGACCGGAACCGACGATGTAGATCGCGTGCTTCTGCTTTAACGCTTCAACTTGCGCTGGCGTCAACCCGGAAAACGAAAACATACCTCGTTGGCGGGTGATGAACGAATAGTCGCCGGGCACGCCTTTTGCTTTAAGCGTCTTGACCACCAGCTCGCGCATGCCGTTGATGCGGTCGCGCATTTGAGCCACTTCTTTTTCCCATAGTCTGTGCAGTTCCGCATCGCCCAGCACAGTCGTCACCAACTCTGCCCCGTGTGCTGGCGGATTGGAATAATTCGAACGGATGCAAACCTTGACTTGGCTCTGCACCGTATCGGCAGTGCCCTTGTCCTTGGCGATGATCGTGAGCGCCCCAACACGCTCGCGATACAGTCCGAAGTTTTTGGAGAAAGAGCTGCACACGATCAGCTCCGCCCCGGGGCGGGCAAACGTCTTCAGGCCCACGGCATCCTCCTCGATGCCGTCGGCAAACCCCTGGTAGGCGAAATCCAAAATGGGCAGCAAGCCGCCCTGGTACACCACCTCGGCCAGATTCTTCCATTGAGCCGGCGTCGGATCGATGCCGGTGGGATTATGGCAGCAGCCGTGGAGCAGGATGACATCGCCGGCGGGTATCTTCTGGATGGCGGCGAGGGCCTCGTCGAAGGCGAAGCCATTAGTCTTGGCGTCGAAGTACGGAAAGCTTTTCGTCGGCACCCCGGCCGCAGAAAAGATTTGCGGGTGATTGGGCCACGTAGGCTGCGTGAGCCACACCGTGGCCTTCGGCAGTTGCTTGTGGATCAAATCGGCGGCTACGCGTAGAGCCCCGGTACCGCCGGGCGTGTGCGACGTGGCGGCTCGCCCCGACGTCACGACTTCATGCCCTGTCCCAAACATGAGCCCTTGCACAGCCGCGGCGTACTTCGGCGAGCCGGGGATTGGCAGATAGGACATCGACGTCTGCTGCTCCAGAACCAGTTGACCAGCCTTCCGAACCGATTCCAAAACCGGCGTCTTGCCCGTCGCATCCTGGTACACGCCGACGCTGAGGTTGATCTTTTTCGGGTTCGGATCTTCGCGGAACGACTCGGTGAGACCCAAAATCGGATCAGGTGGAGCCGGTTGAATGGTTTCAAACATCAAAGCTGGTCCTTGATAACAGCAATTGTGAGGTTCATCCCCCCGCGCCTGTACAGAATGCCTTTCGCCGCTTCGGCTGTGCACTCGGCCGAATGGAGTGAGAGGTCTACACTGGCGCAACTTGACGCCGTAACTCTGCCCGTGGGACAATCATAAAAGCCGCCGAGTTCGGTTCCTAGTGGCCAATTTCTGCCTCTGCTGGCCGAAGCGATATAGATCTCGTCGATGCGGCTACCCACCTCAGCGGCCAAACAACCTCTCAAGCATGTCCTCATCCCGCATCGGCATCTGGTTTCTTGGTGCGCGGGGCGGCGTCGCGGCCACGGCCACGCTCGGGCTCATCGCCCTGAAAAAGGGATTAACAGGTTCCGTTGGCTTAGTGAGCGGTCTGAGGCAATTCGCCGGGCTTGATCTGGCGTCGTGGGAGTCCTTTGTCGTCGGCGGACACGAAATCCGTGAAAACACTTTGAGCGAGTCGCTCGAACGTTTGCACAAAGAAAGTCGGGTCTTTGATTCTGCACTTGTGACTACGTGCAAGCCAGAATTGGCCGAGATCGACGCCCGGATTCGTCCTGGCACCTTAGCAAATTGCGGGGTTACGATCGGCGGCTTGGCCGGGCCGGAAATGCAGCGATTTGCTACCGAGCCAGTCGTCGCTGCTGTTGAGCGGCTCCAGGGCGATTTGCAAGAGTTTCAGCGGCAGGCCCAAGCAGATCGCGTGGTTGTCGTGAATTTGGCCTCTACCGAGCCCATCGACGACACCCTGCAGTTGCCCGATCGGTGGGTCGAACTCGAAAAGTGCCTCGCGGACAAATCGTTGATAAGCTTGCCCGCGAGTTCCCTCTATGCGATCGCCGCCCTCGGCCTCGGTATGGCGTACGTCAACTTCACGCCGTCGCTCGGCGCGACACCCCCGGCAATCCAAAATTTGGCCGAGATCCGCGGCGCCTGCCACGCCGGTCAGGACGGAAAAACAGGCGAAACCCTCCTGAAAAGCGTGCTGGCACCCATGTTTGCGGCTCGCAACTTGGAGGTCTTGAGCTGGGTCGGTCATAACATTTTTGGCAATCTCGATGGTCTCGTCCTCGACGACCCTGCGAACAAGGCTTCCAAGGTCCAAAACAAAGACCAACTGGTCAAAAGCATCCTCGGCTATGACCCGCAAACGCTTGTCTCGATCGAATACATCAAAAGCCTCGGCGACTGGAAGACGGCCTGGGACCACATTCATTTTAGGGGCTTTTTAGGAACGCCCATGACCCTGCAGCTTACTTGGCAGGGTTGCGATTCCTTGCTCGCAGCTCCCCTGGTACTCGACTTGGTCCGGTTTGTAGAGTTGTCGCGGCGAACAGAAGAAGTTGGTGTCCTCTCCCATTTAGGAAGTTTTTTCAAACGGCCTTTGGGCCTCATTGAGCACGATTTTTACCGGCAATTCTCATTACTTGCCGCTTGGGCTGACCGGCATCGGAGATGAGGAGCCAACTCCGCACCCTCCCTATTTCTTGGAACGAATCCAGTTCTTCGAATCGCCGGCCGATAAATAGGTGCGCTGCAAATTCACGCCTTGTCCCCTTTGCCGGACTCAATAGCCTCTCATCGTCACACGGATCCGAACTACGGTTTTAGTCCGATTCATCTTGACGCGCTACCTACTTACTTGCTTCAATGTGCGCAACAACTCTTGCGGCGGGGCAGGGGAGAATTCACCTAGCCGGAATCTTTGATGAAATAATACGCTCACTGCCTCAAAGATAATGAATTGCGGGCAGTGTTCATCGAGACTTTTTGTTCTGAGGATGTCTCTCCCCCGATTCTTGGCGCCCCTGGGGAATAGACCAACTGTTGTGAGAACGGGCGCTACAACGGAAGGAGCCACTCAAGATGGCAAAAAAGAAGGCCGCGAAGAAAACGGCAAAGAAGTCGACCAAGAAAAAGCCTGCCGGCAAGAAGGCCGCGAAGAAGTCGCCGAAAGTGCGGCGCTGCCAAGAAACCGGCTGCTAAGAAGAAGTCGACTAAGAAACGGCAATCCAAAGCCGCCGCTCCCGCGGCTGCCCCCATGCCCACATTTTAGTGGCGCGTAATCGGCATTTCAGCCGATTCCATGGGACCGTGCAACAACGACGAGAACCGGTTGACCGCACGTTAGGCCGTGTTGTCAGCCGGTTTGTTTTTGGCCCGAGAGGCCGCCGTCGGTCAGTCCTGCTATACTTCTTCCATGCGGCATTGGTGGATGTTCCCTTGTCGCGCCCGCCTGGTTGCCGATATTCTGCAACGCTATCACTCGACCCATTTCCCCTCCTTTTCTTTTCTGACAGTGCCCTCCACGGACAAGAACAACCGCCAAAAGCCCGCGACCGCGTCTAATTTTGAGAAATTGGGGCTGTCTGACTTTATGTTGGCCTCGCTCGAACGGGCCAATTACCTCGAGCCGACTCCGGTTCAGACTGGAATCATTCCCCGCGCACTCGAAGGCGGCGATGTATTGGGCCAGGCGCGCACCGGTACCGGCAAAACCGCGGCCTTCGCGATCCCCATTATCGAATTGATTAAGCACGGCGGCAGGTCGACGCCGCCCCGAGCCCTCGTGCTGGTGCCGACTCGGGAACTGGCGGTGCAAGTTCGCGATGAGTTTGAAAAGCTCGCGCATGGTCGCCGTCTGAACAGCGTTCCCATTTATGGTGGCAAACCGATTCGCGGCCAAATCGCCAAGCTCCAGCGCGGTGCCGATGTCGTCATCGGCACGCCGGGACGCGTCATCGACCTCATCGGTCGTGGCGTGCTCGACCTGCGCTCCATTGAAATCGTGGTTCTTGATGAAGCCGACCGAATGCTCGATATCGGTTTCCGCCCGGACATTGAAAAAATCCTCCGCCGCTGCCCTAAAGAACGACAAACGCTGCTGTTGAGCGCAACCGTCTCGCCACCTGTCGAGCGCCTGGCCCGCACGTACATGCGCGAGCCGGAAGTGATGGACTTCTCGCCTATGACCAAGGCCGTCGACACGATCGAGCAGTTTTACTTCACGGTCGATCACGAGCAAAAATTCGAGTTGCTGGTACGGTTGCTGAAGCGCGACAAGCCCGAGCAGGCGATCGTGTTCTGCCGAACGAAACGTGGCACCGAGCGAATCCACCGCCGGCTGTCAAAGCACTTCCCCGGCACCGATATGATGCACGGCGACATGCCGCAAGGGGCCCGCGACCGTGTCATGAAAGCGTTCCGCGCCGGTGACGTCCGCATACTGGTGGCCACCGACGTAGTGGGGCGCGGTATCGATGTGACTAGCATTTCACATATTATCAACTTCGACATCCCGCAATCTTCCGACGATTATGTTCATCGCGTGGGCCGCACGGGCGCATGGGACGCGAAGGCGTGGCCTACACGTTTGTTACCACCGAAGAAGGCGGAGAGCTGACGCGGATCGAAATCCTCATCAACCGATTGCTCAAACGCGACGAGATTGAAGGGTTTGCCACGGTGGCCACGGCACTGCCAGCTGCCGTGCCTTCGGCCGACGCGAGCGATTCTGCATCAGATGAACCGCAGGCGGACAAATCCCCTCGTCCGCTTCCACCCGGTCGGCGTGCGCCGAAACGCCACCGGCGCGCGCATAAGACCACGACCATTAGCCCGCTTTCGCACGAGCCAGCACAGTTGTCACATTGTCTTTGCCGCCCGCATCGAGCGCTAGACTGATCAAACCGTCACAAGCGGCTTGCGCGTCGGGTGATTCATCGAGGCACTGGGCGATATGCGAGTCATCCACCATATCGGTTAGGCCGTCCGTGCAGATCAAGAGCTGGTCACCCGGTTTAAGCCGCAAAAAATGGGCATCCGGTCGGGCGTTATGCGATTCGCAGCTTAAGCAACGGGTCAGCATGTGGCTAAACTTGCCGGCAATTTCTGGCGCCACGCCGGCCGAAATGAATTCTTGCTCGATCGTGTGGTCCACGGAGATGCGGCGCATTGTTCCATCTCGCCAAAGAAAACAGGGCGAATCGCCGATCTGAGCCACAGCGGCGAAAGAGTTCACCAAATACGCACTGGTGAATGTGGTGCCACTCTCGCCAAGTTCGGGATTAACGAGTTGTTCGTCGACGAATGCCTGCTGCAGCATGTATGCGAACCCCTCAATTCGCTCGGAGAGTTCTTGCGAATCCAAATTCTGAAGCTTCATCACCCAGCTAGTTGTGCGGCCCGCCAAATCCCAGCCGGCGCGAAGCGCGATCTGGCTTGCCAATCCGCCGCGGCCACAGCCGCCCATGCCATCGGCAACGGCCATCGCGTATGCCTCGTCAGTCGGCATCACGAGATCTTCCGTCGGCATGTTTGAGAGCAATAATTGCTGCGTACGGGCGCGTCGCAGAACCAAATAGTGGTCCTGATTCTCGCTGCGCCGCAGGCCGATGTGACTCGCGGCCCCGAACCTAAACGACAAAGCCTCGACAGCATTGATGAAGTACTTTGCGGCAGCCAGCGCCGGCTTCACATTTTCGACCGTTTCGGTGTCTTGAAGAGCCATAAGATTGCCTCCGAACGATAGATCTGTTTTCTGAAGAGGCGTGAATGAGCAGTTGTGATTATACCGCCATTTGCGCAATGTCCAAAAAATGCGCAGCGCGATTGAAAATAGTGCCTAATTCGCCGAACACGCGATTCCCGCGAACAGGATCGCAACATTATGGCGCCGTAAACTCGTTCTTCAAGAACTCGGCTGCTGTATCCCATTTTTCGGCAGCCGCCGACCAATCGACTTCCATTGCGTGAACCTCTGATGGCGTCTTAACTCGGGGTGAGGCCGGTACACCCCGCCGCAACGGAATCTGCGCGCTGGGGCCGTCCGCCAATCGTTTCTCGACGTCCGACGACAGCAAATAGTCGAGCAGCTTTTCGGCCTCTTTCGGGTGCGGTGAAGCCTTGATGAGCGCGAGCGTGTTCGGAATGTACAACGTGCCAACCTCGTTTGCCCCCTGGTCCGGGTAGATGATCGCGACCGGCATCCCTTTTTCAATTTCGACGACAGCATCATCGGTGTCCGTCAAACCAAATGCCAGCGCGTTACTCGCCACGGATTCCGCGACTTGCTTGTTGCCCGCCATAATGCGCGCGTTGTGCTTTACATCGCGAAAGAACTCCTTGGCTTCGTCATCACCCCATACCGCGAACAGGCATGCGGCCTGCGTCGCCGTCGTGCCAAAAAGCGGTTTGGCGATTCCACACCGTTCATACCATTGCGGGTCCGCCAGATCACGAATGGATTTCGGCCGCCGCTCTTCCGGGATCTGGTTCGTGTTGACAATCAGCACCCGCGCCCTGGCCGCAAATCCATACCACAACCCTTTCGGCGAACGATCCTTCGCTGGATAGTCGGCCGCAGCCGGCGAGTGATACGGCCGAAGCAAACCAGCATTCTCCAGTCGCAGCGTGTTGAGTATTTCATTGTTCCAAAACAGGTCGCACCGCGGCCGCTGGCGTTCGGCCAAAATCTCTTGCGTGAGGCCGACTGTCTTGGTCGACTCCGCATCGTACTTCGATTGAACCACAACTCCCGTGGTCCGCGTGAATTCTTCGAAAATCGGTTTCGAGAATTCCTGATCGAGTGCCGTATAGACAGTGACGACCGGCGGTTGCTTCTTACCGCATCCAAACACACCGATGAGAAGCACCAGCAACCAACCGCCCCGCTTATGATAATCGTGTCGTGTGTTCATAGCGCTCGTTCTGCGATTCACTCTTTGCGTTGCTGTCCGGAGGGTCCCTTGATAAATTCAAATGCGCTCGCCGGCCTCGCCCCTGAGCCGGATTATAGTGCGTTCCCGAAGCTCAATCGCCCCCATGAAGCTCGTCCTCCTTGGAACTGGCGGATACTATCCGACCTCTCGGCGTCACACGGCATGCCTAATGCTGCCGGAGGTCGGTGTCGTGCTCGATGCCGGCACCGGCATGTGCCGGGTTGGTGAACACTTGCAAACCGATCGGCTGGATATCTTCCTTACCCATGCCCACCTCGATCATATTGCGGGGCTTACCTATTTGGTCAACATCGTGCCACCCAAGGTGCTGGCACACACAACCGTCCACGGCGAGGCCGCTAAGCTGAATGCAGTGCGCGAGCATTTGTTTGCCCAGGAAATCTTCCCAGTACCGCCTCCTTTCAAGTTTGAGCCACTATGCGGTCCGTGTGCGCTTCCGCATGGAGGCGAGCTCGCCCATGTCGCATTGAATCATCCGGGAGGCGCTATCAGTTACCGACTCGATTGGCCCGGCCACTCGCTCGCGTATGTCACAGATACGACCGCAGGAGACAATGCGCCGTATATCGACGCCGTCTGCGGCGTTGATCTCTTACTGCACGAATCGTATTTCGCCGACGATTCCAAAAATCTGCCGGCGCTTACAGGCCATAGTTCGCTCACATCCGTCGCGGCCTTGGCGGCTGAGGCCAAGCCCGGCCGGCTGGTTTTGGTCCACCTCGATCCAACAATCGACCGAGACGACGTTTTCGATCTGAAATCCGCGCGAAGCACTTTTCCTAGGATTGAATTCGGACGCGACAACGACGAAATCGAGTTTTGATGCGCTTTGTCCGGCGTCGTAAATTAGCGAGCCAGGCGACACTCACCAGTCCGAGGAACACAGCGGATGGCTCGGGCACCGTCGCGAGGAAGGACGAACTTTCTACCGAACCGCTTGCCTCAGTTTGGCCGAAGTGCGCGCGCAGACATTGTAGTCGTCCGGGATGTACGTCGTCCCCACTCCACTCCGCCATGCGATGTAGTCCGCGGCGTCCACGACGCCGTCGTGATTAAAATCTCCCGGTAGCCGAAATAAATCAAGCACCCGTTGACCAAGGATCGCGTGCACCGCCGCGGTCGGATGCAGATCGTCCCAGAACAAATACTGGTCTGGATTCGCAACGAATTGGCTGGTGTCGTACGAAGTATCCCCCGGTTCCAACCCGGGGGCAGCCGAACTGGTGACATTCGTCAGGCCGAAGTCGGCTGGGTTCGCTAACACTTGGTTGAACAAACCGAAGACGTCGAATTGAAAAACCGTCACGGCCGGATTGCTCGTTTGGACTGCATCCAGCATCGTTGCGAGAGCCGAATTGAATTGCTGACTTCGAGCGTCGTACTGGTCGCGTGTCGTCTGGCTGCCGTTGTAGCGCGGCGTCTCGCCCAATGGCGGCAGATTGAGCACCAAGAACTGCCGCGCACCGTCCGCGATGAGCTGGTTCATGCTGCCCTGCAAACTATTGACGGGCACGCTCATATTTGTCTGCCCGTCGTTCAAATCGTTCGCGCCGGCAAACACCACAAACAGCGCATTTGGGTCAGCCGCAGGTCCGGCTAAAAAATCCCCAACTTGGTCATCCACATCGTGGATGACGAGGTTGTAAGGAAAGGTGCTGCCGGTGGTTAGGGCGCCGCCGTAAGCGAAGTCGTTTCCGCTAGATTTGCTGTTCACCAATGCCGGCAGGCCCAGGCCAGCCGCTAGCGTTTCGGCATACACCGGCCCGTTTAGAAGCGCCCGTTCCAATAATAAGGGCCGGGCGTTTTGGGAACCAAACCAAAAAAAAACGGCGTCGACTGCGAAATGTTTCCGACATCCGACAGGCTATCGCCGAACACGAATAGATTGCTGAAGGGGCCTGCGACGGTGGTGCCGACCCACAGCAGTAGTCCAACCAGCCCGGCCAACGCTTGTCGCAGCAGTTTATCCGATGTTTGGTTCACCCAAACAGCATACTGTATTCGTTGCGCAATCGCACGCAGAGCGTACGCAAACAGGCATTCTGACGTAGCCGAATACCAAGAATTCGACTATCACAAGCGTTAGTTTCTTTTGATGTGCCCGGCTGCTAGCAGCGCCGGCTCCTGTCTCGCCAGTCCGGATGCGGACGGTCTCGGCGAGATCGGTAACGAAGATCTTTCCGTCGCCGATCTGTCCGGTTTGGGCGGCCTTGACGATGGCAGCCACGGCCATCTGCGACTTGGCGTCGTCCACCACGACTTCGACCTTCACCTTGGGCACGAAGTCCACGCGGTACTCGGTGCCGCGGTACATCTCCGTATGGCCCTTCTGCCGGCCGAAGCCGCGGACCTCGGTGATCGTCATCCCCGTGATGCCGTTTTCGATCAACGCATTCTTCACGTCCTCTAGCTTGAAATGCCGGACGATCGCTTCAATCTTTTTCATGTTCAAGTCTCTTAGTCTGATTCACAATTGAAAATGTAAGTGTAGCTCCGAGGGTGCGGACCCGCCGCACCCTCGGAGGCATTACCGTTCGTTACAGGCTTTCGGCGGCCATGATGAAGCCATGGTACGCCTCGTTGCCGTGCTCGCCGAAATCGAGCCCCTCGGTCTCCTCCGCGGCCGAGACACGCACGCCGAGCGTGGCCTTGATGATGGTCCAGCATACTACGGACGCAATCACCACGTACACGCCGGTTGCTACGACGCCCGTAAGTTGAGCGACGAGTTGATCGGTACCGCCGCCGAAGAACAGCCCACCCTTCGATGTCGTTACGCCAGCCACTTTGGACATAATTTCCGGCTCGCTAAACAGACCAACGCACAGCGTACCGAACACCCCGTTCGCCAGGTGCACCGAGGTCGCGCCCACCGGGTCGTCGGCCTTCATGCGATCGAAGAACAGCACAGAGAGGACCACAAGCACACCCGCGATCGCACCGATGATGGCCGAGGATAGCACGCTCACGTACGCACAAGGCGCGGTGATTGCCACCAGGCCCGCCAGGCAGCCGTTGAGCGTCATCCCAAGATCCGGCTTGCCAAGCTTTACCCAAGCCGTGGCCGTCGCGGTAAGCGTGGCCATGGCGGCCGCGGTGTTTGTCGTAATGCAAATATGCGCGATGGCGTCTGGGTTGGCCGCCATCGTGCTGCCTGGATTGAAACCGAACCAACCGAGCCACAACACAAAGCAGCCGATCGTGGCGGCCGTCATGTTGTGGCCCGGAATGGCTTGAACTTTTCCGTCGGGGCTATACTTGCCGATCCTCGGGCCAAGTATGTAAACGCCGACGAGTGCCGCCCACCCGCCGATCGAGTGCACCTGGGTGGAACCGGCGAAATCCAAGAATCCCTTCTGCTGCAACCATCCACCGCCCCAAATCCAGTGGCCAACCACAGGATAAATAGCGATCGCCATGAAGGCGTAAACACGATGAACGAAATGTATTTAATCCGTTCAGCAACTGCACCAGAAACAATCGTTGCCGCCGTGCCGGCAAACACGAGTTGGAAGAAGAATTTAGCTTCCAAGGGCACGCCCGTCCAATTTAAGGCGGCGTAATCACCGTGATACGCGTCGGCCAGCATCGGGCTATTGTCTGCGCCTTTGAGCATCCACAGGCCGCTCGTCCCGAGAAAGTTGCTGCCGTTGCCGAACATCAGGCCGAATCCCAGTAGCCAAAAAGCAATGGAAGTGACTGCAAACACGACGAAATTCTTCGACAAGATATTCACACAGTTCTTTGCCCGGCAGAAGCCCGACTCCACGCAGGCGAATCCCAAATTCATGAAGAACACCAGCATTGCGGTAACGAGCACCCATATTGTATCGACCCAAAACTTGGCGTCTGTTCTGAGCGCTGCGACGGAGTCGGCAGCGGCCGCCGCAGCAGGAGCCGGCGCTACTTCCTGAGCTATAGCGCGTTGGCCAGCCGTTGACAATGCGAGAATGCCGCAGAGGTAAACCGTTAACACCCAAAACCGAACATGGGATTCATTCAACCGTTCCATAACCGAAGTCTCCATTTTCAGAAGGGATAGATTCGCGCCCCCTACGCGATCGCGATATTCGCGATTCCGATTTCCGCCTTTCAGCCAACGAAAGAGGAGGACGTTGAATCGTCCGAGGCTGAACAATGATGGCAGCAGTGTACGCTGCTGCGCTTGCGCATGCAAGAGTGGCAACGCGAAGCGACACGCAGACTGTAGGGCGACACCTATTGATGACTGCGCAACTATTGGAGTGTGGGAGGCCTCTCCGAGGCCGATGGCGTATTACAATTTTTACGCTCCATCGGCGTCAGAAACGCCTCCCACAGGCTCATTTTCTGCGCAGGCCTCAATAGAGGAATGGCGCGGCTAGGCTACCCGCCTGCAGTTGATTGCTCTGTAGCCAAATTCGCCGGAATTCGGCCACAGTCCACGTGACACTACTCGCTTGGACAACCGTTAGATGGCGTCACCGCCGGTTTCTCCAGTCCGGATGCGGACGGTCTCGGCGAGATCGGTAACGAAGATCTTTCCGTCGCCGATCTGTCCGGTTTGCGCGGCCTTGACGATGGCGGCCACGGCGGTTTGCGACTTGGCGTCGTCGACCACGACTTCAACCTTCACCTTGGGGACGAAGTCCACGCGGTACTCGGTGCCGCGGTACATCTCCGTATGGCCCTTCTGCCGGCCGAAGCCGCGGACCTCGGTGATCGTCATCCCCGTGATGCCGTTCTCGATCAACGCATTCTTCACGTCCTCTAGCTTGAAATGCCGGACGATCGCTTCAATCTTTTTCATGTTCGGTGCTCCCGTATATTTCGAGATTGATTTGGTTGGTGCGTAAGTGCTTGCGATTACCGCGATTGCCAATAAGCACTGCAACGAGAGATCGGCGCAGCGCCCGTCGGGCACTGCGCCGTTAACGTTCACACTACTTAACCTTCGGTCGTGGCCTCGAACACGAATCCGTGGTAGGCCTCGTTGCCATGCTCGCCGTAATCGAGACCTTCTCGCTCTTCCTCCGGCGAAACACGCAAACCAACGGTAGCCTTGAGAACGTAGAACAAAACCGCTCCTGTAACAATGGCCCATGCGAAAACAGCGACTACGCCAATCGCTTGAGAAACCAGCTGTTCTGCGCTTCCACCGGGCATGAACAAACCTGGCTTAGGAGCATTCACGCCGTTGGCTGCGGAGAACAGGCCCAGCGACAGCGTTCCCCACGCGCCGCAAACGCCATGCACCGAAATCGCACCTACGGGGTCGTCAATCTTGAGAATCTTCTCTATTCCAATTACCGAGAGAACAACCAAGATACCTGCGACTATCCCGATGATTACCGACGATGAAGTCGATACCCAGGCACATGGACAGGTGATGGCAACCAGACCGGCCAGGCGCCATTGAGTGCCATGGTTGCTTCCCACTTGCCGAACATGATTCGAGCAGTGAACAACGCCGCGATGCATGCGATCGCTGCCGCCGCATTGGTATTCACGGTAATCTTTGCGATCAATGATGAGTCAGCAGCCATACTGCTACCAGGATTGAAGCCAAACCACCCCAGCCACAGGATGAACACGCCCAGCGTTACGAGAACCAGATTATGGCCTGGAATAGCCTTCGGATTACCAGATGAGTCATACTTGCCGAGTCGGGGACCAAGCACAAACGCTCCAATGAGCGATAGCCAACCGCCGCAGCTGTGAACCACAGTGGAACCGGCAAAGTCCCAGAATCCCAAGTCGGCTAGCCAACCTTTGCCCCAAATCCAGTGACCGGAAATAGGATAAATACAGGCCGAAACGACCGCACTGTAGATCATGTACGAAGTGAACTTCGTTCGCTCCGCCATTGCACCGGAGACGATCGTCGCCGTGGTAGCGGCGAATACCAATTGAAAGAAGAACTTGGCGTCGAGCGGAACATGTGCCCAGTCGAGCCCAGGAAATGTCGCCACATCCCCGGATGGGGTGTTGAGAAACATTCCGTGCAGACCCCCCCAAAATTTGTTCAATGTTCCGCCGTCTCCGAACATGATCGAGAAGCCGGCGATCCAGAATGTCATCGTGCCAAAGCAGAAGTCGAGCAGGTTCTTCATGCAGATGTTGACGGCGTTTTTCGCGCGCGTCAAACCGGTTTCGACCAAGGCAAATCCGGCTTGCATCCACATAACTAAAAAGGCTGTGACTAGTACCCACACCGTATCGAGCCGCATACGACGTAGCGCCTAACGTCGTATTTAAGCCAGTCGGCTCCGGCGTGGGCGCCGCGGCTACCGCCGCCGGCGCTGCCGCTTCCTGTGCCCATGCGTGACTAGTTGCGACAACGACTACGATTGCAGCTACCAACAGCAGCAGCGGTAGCCACCGCCTTTGATCCCCTCGTTTCAATCGGTCCATAATGCGTTTCTCCAAATACCAGAAGGAAGGATAGTTTTCCCGCACTGCTCTGGACCAATCAAAACAGTGCGAAATTCGCAAATCAATCAATGTTGAATGCTGCTAAAAACCAGCGCAACACCGCCCGCCGCGCGAATGATTCCAAGCAGCGATCTCCGCGGCCAAAGTGCGGGCCGCAACGACCGTCAACATTTGATAAAAGATGGGACCGAGAATCCCTGACCGATGCGCACTGCGGCACGATTCTGCTCGGTCGCTGGCGGTGCATGCAAATAGCATGCGAATTAGAAAAAAATGACGCAAAACCGCGAATTCGTCGAGGAAAAGTGCTGTTTCCGATTGGCTTCGACTAATCCGTTGGCGATTAAGCGCGCCACAGATGCCTAATTCTTAGGCGTCTGCTGCTCGGTGGAATCAAAGAATTGGTGTTCTTGCCGGCCCTGCAAACGGGAGCATCGCCTTGTTTGGGCCAGCAAGAAAATGTTTTTCACGTCCCCACTCCCGCTGCTTGCAACTTAGCGCCACACACTCAATCCAGCCAATCCTGTTCCGCCAATCGCGCCGGCACATACTCTTCCGTCACGTAGCTAATGTCCTTCGAGATCAGCGATTCGACTTCCAGCTTGAAGTCGTTCTTGAGCATTTTGTCAATCTCCCGCTGCCAATCGCGCTTTTTCGCGAACCAAGGATAGTTGGCGATTTGTTTGGCCCGCTTGCGGTCGTTGTCGTTGAGAGCGATCTTCACGCTGTCGGAAAGCTGACAACGCTCGAAGTCTTTGCTTCGCAGACCAAGGAAGCGGATCTCAGGAATGGCCATCCGCTGCGATTCATACGCCAGGTTGATTGAGCCCTGCTTGATCACGCTATAGATGTAGTATCCCCATGGGTCGTTATCAAGCAGGCAATAGATCGGCAGCTTCAGCTCGAAGTGCAGGCGATTTAACAGTCGACGAACGCCGCGCGGTGGTTGGCCCATGCCGTGCGTCAACAAACAATTGTGCTTCTTCCAAAACTTGTCTTCATTGAAGCGCCGCCAAACTGTGTCCTTTTCAACATGCAGGATGAATTTTGCGTCGCACTTCACGAACTGCATGACTTCCGGCTCAACGATCGATGGTATGCTGTATCCGCCCGACCCCATCCGTGAACAGTCGATCGTGTCTCCCGTGTCAACGAGCGTGATCGGTCCCACTATCGTGCCGCGGTTCGATGCATACAGATGCAATTCCTCACGGAGCGTATTAAGGAGGACCTCAATGTCTTCCACAACAGGATCACATTCCTTCTGATCGTCAAACGTATTCTCCTTCGTGCCATCGATCGTGTGCTTGAGCATATAAAACAAACCGCGCAAGCTTGTAGTTTTGCCTTGAGTGAGCAACTTCTTGGTGCCGCTCGCCACGAGCATCGTTTGCATGTAGGACTTGGCTTGCGATAGATCGAACAGTTGCCGCCGGTTCGTGCTGTTCCCCATCTCGATAATCCGCTTCCGCGGACTATAGCGCACGTTCGAAAGCGTGCGGGCCGGGATATCTACCGCAGGATCTTTTCGCTTCTCGGCCGCTGTCACAACCCGATCAGCTAATCCCACGATGCTGCCCATCGTCTTCTTGTCGCGCGGCGACAGCTTCGCCGCGACTTGTTTCGCTTCCTGAGCGGCGCCTCGTCGGCGCGAGATTTTCTTAGCCATAATAAGCGTTAATCCAGCTTGTCTATCTTATCGAGCGCCGCCGCACCCTGACGCGGAGGATGTGGACGACACGTCGGCCGTGATCGATCTTGTAGACGACGGAAAGCGGCTCAACAATCAAGAGCCGTTTGCCGGCGTCCCGTGACTCGCCCACGAATTCCGGCTCGTTTTGAAGAAGTGACTCAACGTCGGACATCGCATTAAGGATCGCAGTTAGCAAGGTTGAATCGACATTAGCACTTTCGGCAAGCAGCTTTCGACTCACCGACTTCGGCCATCGAATGCGAAACATCTACAGCCCCCGCATTTTTTTGATCTCAGCGATGAGTTCCTCCGTGCTGTGCGTTGCTTCGCCCGATTCAATCTCTCTTTGAATCTCTTCATCAGTGACTTCGGGAGTCAAGTCGATCCAATCGTTCGGGTCAGTCTCAGGCGTACAAGGAGCCAACTTAGCCAGGATGATGCCGGATTCATCGCACAACTCCAGTGGCGTCGTGCAATTCAACAGCTTCCTTTTCAACTCCGCATCGACGGTAACTCGAGTCATGATTCATCCCTCCAATCATGCTTCGTCAGAACTTGATTCAGTTGCGGCCGCCCGATTGATCGCCGCCGGTGCCTCCGTCGGATCGACGATCAGCACGTTCTCGCGGGCTGCCAGTGCCTCTGTGTCTTCGATGCGGCGGCCGCGGTCATCTAGCTTCATGTCCGCCTCGGCTGTGCGTTTTTTCGCGACGCTTAAAAGCTGCTCATATAGCTTGCGCACGATCTGCCGCATTGATTTCACTAACCGCCGTGGCGACCTCGCCCAGGTAGCGCAGGAAAATCTGCCGGCGCTCACCTTGCTGCTTCACTTTAAGCCGCTTTTTCACATAAGTGCCAAGGTGCCGTCCAACCGTCTGCAGCGCCAGTCGCAGTTCCTTTTGAATCTCCGGATAGCTCGCAATCGCCTCCTTCGATTCGCTCGTGAACGGCACCCACACGCTCGCCACATGCACCATCACCGTAACCGGTCCCTTCGGCAAGGCGCCGCGCGATTGCGAGAGCCCATAGCTGCGCCAATTCGTGCCGATCACCGTCTGCGTGATCCGCAGCTGGCAGGCGAAAATTGCAGCGGCACCCGGTTGGCATACCGCAACACCTCCATCGTTTGCCCTTCCGAGACGTTGACGCCCTTCATAGCGCCCAACAGCTTTTCAACCTCTTTCGGCTTCAATCCGGAGGGCGACTGTCGCGTGCCGAGTCCCGACTCCTTCAAGATGCGATCGGCCGCATCGGAACCCAGCCCATTGAACGTGTGGATAAGAAACTGTCGAATTGTCCGTGCATCCGACTCCTCAATCAACTCCCGCAACAAGTCCTTGGTGACGTGTTGCATCGCCGCCTGGCCGCCGTAGGCGATGCCTACCTCAATTTGAAAAGGATTGCCGCGATACACCGCAGGCGGCCGCGTTGCCGCCGCGTAAAACTCTCCGGGCACCACCTGGTGCAACCCCTTCAGAATCAGTTCTTCCCCAATGGGCGAGATGCAATCCGTCGCCGGAGCGGGTATTCGAGTGGCTTGAATCGCCTGGAACAGCGAATCCGCTTCCTTTCGCCCAATACGCCGCGTGCTGGCCCGCGTCGAAATCTTCGCCGTGTGACAAATCCTCCGCGCAATTGGGGACGACACCCGCGAGAATGTCGACGTCAAAAACTGCGCCACGGTCGAGTTCGGATTATCGTGCAGCAGCGTGATCAATCGCCCGAGCTCGACGCCATACGGGTGCGGTTTGATCTCCTTTGGTTCCACGGGCAGCTTATCGGCCGAACGCTGATACGTCTGACTATCCTTTGTCGGATCAGTGCTATCGGGATCGCGGTAATGCAACGTCACATGCGGATTCGCGATCGCCGTTTGATGAAGGTATTCATCCACGCTCCCACGCCCGCGCACGAACTTCGCTTGCAGCTCAATCGTCACTCGCGTGCCGTGTGGCTGAGATTCCCATTCGATATCATGCTTCGAGATCGCCGCTTGTTCGTTTTTCCCGGCCGGAATTTCGATCCCTTCACCACGCCCATTAAGAATCTGCGGCTCGTTCTTCTTCGTATCGATCTGGATCTCGTAGTAATGTGCCGCTTTGTTGGCGCCCACTTTCGAGATGATTTTCACCGGTTTGCCCGTCGTCTGCACGCCGTACATGCCCGCCGCGCTGATGCCGATGCCCTGTTGCCCCCGGCTCTGCCGCAGCCGGTGAAACTTCGAACCATACAAAAGCTTTCCAAAAATCAGTGGAATTTGCTTTTTGAGAATGCCGGGCCCGTTGTCCTGGACACCTACCTTATACCGATCGCTGCCGGTCGCCTCGATGTGCACCCAGATCTCGGGCAAGATGCCCGCCTCTTCGCAGGCGTCCAATGAATTGTCGACGGCCTCTTTCACCGTCGTCAGCAATGCTTTCCGCGGATTGTCGAACCCCAACAAATGGCGGTTTTTTGCAAAAAATTCGCTGACGCTAATATCGCGCTGCTTTGCCGCCATCGAGTGGGCGGTGGCCCGTCGCCGCGGGGCGGCCGAATGTCGACTTGTCCCCGCTTTGCCGTTGGTTTCGACCGCAGAGTCTCCGTCCAATTCTTCAGCTGCGTCATCAACATGATCGCCGTCACCGTTCGCGCTCGGCGCCGCCGCGCGCCGTGGCCGACGAGATGCCTTGCCGGTCGGCTTTCCATTTCTGGATTTCGATGAGCTCCGCTTCGTCGGTTTCTTAGAACGCTTGAGGGCCAACCCGCACTCTCCCCGCAACTGCACTCGATCCAAGGTGTTAATTTGTAACGATCTTGACGATTATACCCGGCTTAATCGCGTCGACCCAGACGCATTTTCACGCGCCGCAGCCCCATAACACCTGCATCATGAATATCCGTTACACAAAGATTCACCCCTTCCACCGGTGCTGGCCGACACCATTGATAGACCTTGCCAGTGGCGGACACGACCCAACTCACCCGCCGCCACCGAAATGTGGGAGGCTTCTTGAAGCCCGATTGCGGATCCATCATTAACCGCGTCGGAACGAGTTGCCTTCCATCAAATCCCGCTAATCTGTCCGAATCGTTGGAGGAAAATCCAATGCGATTCACATCGCACAATCTCTGTCTTGTCGTGCTGGCGCTCGCCGCTGTCTCGCTGTTATGCGCGTCGAAATCGATAGCCCAGCTTCAAGCTGGCTGGTATGGCAAACGGCACATCAGCTACCAGCAGCAGAAAGACTTGTTCTACAACTACTACGCCCAACCGGGCCCCTACAACGGCGCCGCCGCTCAAATGTATGTCTCGCCGCGGCCCGTTCCGCCGTTTGTTGGCCAAACGTGGGTTACCTATCAGCCCTTCATGCCGCACGAGTTCCTGTACAAGCACGAACGCTCCTACTACACCTACAACCCCGGCGCTGGCTGGCGACGCACGAACGTCCGCTACGGCACCTGCGGACTTCGCTGCGAAGACTGCCTCTCTAAACTGCGGTTCCCGATGAGCAACAACATCTGGGCACTGCACAACGACTTCTACTACCCCGGTATTCGTTGGTGATCGATCCTTCCCCACCAAACACGTGGAACGGACTTAAGTCCGTTCTACATATCGTCCTAATCTGCCCTTTTGCGGTTTAGCTCAACGGAGACAACCATGCTACGCCGTCTTTCCCTATCCATTTTCGCCGCCGTCGTTGCCTGCGGCAGCCTCAATAGCGCCGTGCCCACTGCGTCTGCCTGGGATTGCTGGACGCCCACTTGCTGCGACGCCGGTTACATGTCACCGATCCGTCGCGCTCAGTGCTACAACTGGAACCGCAACTACGCCTACACCGACTACGGCCAGCCCGTGGCCCTTGTCGTCCCGCCGACAGCCCAGTTGCAAACCAATTGGGGCTGGGGTGTCGCCAGCTCGCGCATCTCGCGCATCGACCACCAGTTCCAACGCAACTACCCCGGCAACGCCTACTTCGGCGGACCGTTCCGCCCGACGCCCGTCTGGCCCAGCGACACCACCGAATTCGGCGTCTACCCCGTCCGCGGACCGTGGTAGCTCATTTGACTTTATGGCACTGCCGTCGGTCGACGAAACACATCACGAGCGTTCCCATGATGAGCATCACGATGGGGGCTGGCTCCGGGACGGAGACACTTGCGTTCGCAATCGCGCCGCTGCCGGCAGTTTGGCCGAAGTGGGCGGCGCCATTGGTCGAATTGTGCTTGACCGATTGCGCCGCCAATCGGGTCGTTCAGTAAAACATTGTTGGTGCCTTCATTCTCGCGCCAGACAATATAGTCGGCGGCATCGACGACGCCGTTGCCGTTGTAGTCACCCGGAATTGTGGCGGCGGCGAGGCGTAGAATTCCTTCCGTGTAAAGTTCGCGGTGTCCCACGTTAAATCGGGCACCGAGGGAAGATTGATGGTTGCGAAATTGCCACTGAGAGTGCCAAAGTCGAGTACGTCGAAAGACTGGCCGGCAGATGGGGTGAAATCGTCGATCAACGAAACGTCCAGCGAACCGTCGAGCGACAAGATTCCAGCCACGGCGACATGGTCGTACTCGCTACCCAGTGCTGTGCCGCCGAGTTCCATGGAAAGATCGGTCGCGGGACCGAGAACCACGTTGCCTGCGAATTGGAGTGCGGCGGGGCTGTTGCCGGGATTGAGATCGCCTTCAAAGTTGACGGTGCCAGTGCCGGTGAACGTTCCACTGCCGTCGACAGCGCCGAAGAAGACGGTGTACGCGCCGGCACTGGTGCGGACTTCACCTTCATTGGTCATGTCGTCAAAAAAGGTGGTCGGACCGCCACCGGAGGCGACGATTTTGCCCGTGGCGCTGTTCGTCACCGGTCCAATAACGTTGGTCGCGCCGCTGAAATTCACGACTCCATCGTTAGTAAATCCGCCAGCGACGCGGAGGGTGCCATTGCCGGACACGAACGCGGCGGCATTGTTGGTCAGGTCTTGAGTGATGTCGAGCAGTCCGCCGAAGAGGTTGATCTGCCCGTCGTTGACATTGCCAGCGCCGGTGAGAGTGAGGCTTCGGCCCGGCTCGGCGCGGAGCTCGCCGCCGACGTCGTTGTGAATCGGACCGCCAATCTGACCGTCGCCCGTGACCAGCCCGCGGTTGGTGAGGCCGAGCGTCACGATGACCTGTGTGTCGGCCGCCAGGTCGAGCGTATCGCCAAGCGCACCGCCGGTTTCAATGTTCACGGCTTGATCGGTGATGCTCAGCGTGCCATGGCCCAGGTGTAAGAGAGAGCCATTGGCGAGTACGCCGACCGAGAACGTGCCTCCATCGAGGATTATCGAGGATTGTAGGACCGCAAGACCGTCAACCGCCAATTGTCGCAAAGGCCGGATGGTGTGATCGCTGCCTAGCACCGCTCCCAGCACGTCGCCGTCGAGGATTGCGCCTGCTGTGAACCGCACCGTGCCGGCATTGAAATGAATCGCTCCTCCGGAATTTGCTGTCAGGCTGTTCAAGTTGAGTGCTCCACCGTCGAGATTGACGGTTCCGCCAGCGACGATGGCGAGCGAGTCGGTGCTTACCGTGCCGCCGAGATTAATGTTCAGCGTGCCTTGTGCCGTTGCGTCGAAGCCGCCGATTCCAAGTAAGCCGGCGTTGGTCCAGGTGGACCCAGCGCCGTCGACCGTAACTGTTCCGCGGGTGTTAGTGAACTGACTGATGCGGCCGCTCGATGAAGTGACGGTGCCACCTTGCTCAATGAGCAACTCGCCGGAAACGCCGGCCACGCTGGCAACGTTGAGATTGCCAGTATGCCAGGCAGACCCGGCGCCGCTAACTGCCACCATCCCTCCGCCAAGCGAACCAAAACTAATGAACGCACTGCCCGTGGGTTGATTCAGAATACCGCCGCCCGTGATATTCATTTCGGATCCGTTGCTGTTGCCTCCGTTGTGGACGGTAATGTTTCCTGAAACGCTCAACGTGCCGCCGCTCAGGTTAAGCTCGCCGAACCCCCCATTTTCCCCGATTACCACGCTTCCGGTGACGTTGAAGTCTGCCAGCGACGTGTTGAGCTGGGCATTGACGCCGCTGACCGGCGCAATGACAAGGCTGTTGACCGTGTAGCGGGGCGGACCCTGTCCTCCTACGACGTCCACGAAGCTGACGTTGCCCCGGTTCACTTGGAGCACGTCGCTGAAGTATTTCTGCGGCGGATTGAACACCAAATCGGTAGACGGGAAAGAGACCGTATACGTCGCATCCTGATCGAAGAGAGTGAAGTCGGCGCTGCCCGGCGGCCCGCCGGAGGGACTCCAGTTAAACGGATCATCGAAAGAGCCGCTGTTGGGGAATCGCCAGGAGTAGACGGTTGCCTGGGCGGGAGCGGCCAAACCGCCAATCATTACGGCCAGGAGTAATAATAGAATTCGCCGAGCAGCAACTTGGTATGACATGTGAATTTCCCCTGGGGACAGGGCCTTCGGTTAGCTCGGCGTCCAAGATGGGAGGACGCGGCGGCCAGCGGCGCATGAAGGCCGGCCGTCGCGCTCGGGTTAGACTAGAACGAATTTGTGGTTACCTCACTTTCTGCACCGCCGGCACCAACAACCCAATCAGAATTGCAATGATGGCGATCACGACCAGGCCGGGCGGCCGGTCTTCGGCGTTCGCAAAACGTCCGCTGCTGTCGACGATTGTGCCGTCACTGAACTGGACGGAATCTCGCCAGTGGAACGTGAGGTTTCCCAACTGTTCGGCGTCCGCTTCGATGCCGACCGTCCCCACCAGCAAATCACCGTTGGCGGCCCGGAAGGCGGCCACGCCGGTCGCCTCGAAGGCTTCGTTGGGGTTGGTGGGAGTGACGAACTCACCGATCGCATGGAACCGCCCCAGGTGCGAGGCAATCCCACGCATCGAGAACCTGGATAGCCCGTTGGGTAAATTCTCGATCTCGCCCTTCCACTGTTTCAACACGATCGGCGGGTTGGAATGGTCGGCCGGCGGTTTTGCGCTGGCGACCGAAAGAGCTCTGGGCATGATGATTTGAGCGGTCGTCAGCAAGGCGACGATGGCGACCTTCCGCCAGCAAAGGACTCGAAAATACTTCATGGCAATACCTCCTGAATGTTAAACCGGACTATTCATTTTCGATTGAGGCGCCTTCGCCGCAGTACGAGTGTCGCGGCTGCGGTGAACAGCAGAATCGATACCGAGGGTTCTGGAATCGGAAAGACCTGTGAATAGTCGAACCCTGATTCCGATGTGACGGACCAATCAATAATCGGCTCGCCGGTGCTGGCCCGGGTGACGCTCGTGATCCCACCCCATTCGAGCGTATGCTCAAAACTGGCGTTGAACACACTGGATGCGGTTCCTGCCTGGTTATCGACAAACAGTGCGCGCAGAAACCTGTGCATTGCCGAATACATTCAGCACGTAATCCACGTGATTCAAGTTGCCCGGAAAAACGAAATACGAGAACGGAACTATGTTCAGATTCTCAGCACCGACTGTTTGCTGGGATTGTCCTGCCCTCTGAAAAACGGTCCGGAACGTGGTGTCCGAATCGATGCCCGTACCCGTAAGGGTCACGGATGTGCTGGCCGCGCCTAGGGTTAACGACCCGGTTTTCGACGAGCTGGCGCTAATTGACCCATGAAGTTTGAGAAAACCTTGAATGTGCATTAACACGGGTGGAGACAAACTGCCGTCGAAAGTTAATACTTCGTGATACCCGACTCGCGCATTACCGCCTGCACTGATCTCTCCTCCTTCGGCAAACGGCAATCGCGCGAGACTAGCGCCGCCTCCAATTTGCGCTCCGAGCAGCGCCTTTTTATCCCTGTGCGTACCGAACAACGCAATGTGCGCCGTCCCAAAGCCTGAGTCAGTCGATCCTTCGACTGAGTCGGTGGCACCTAGAAAGTCGCCTTCTTGTAGCGGGTGTTCTCCGTTGTTTTTTCTATTGGTTGTGGCGCGGGTACCATCTGAATTGCGGCCACTCACAGCAATACTGTAAATCGCATCTAAACTCGCTTCTACTCGAACCACTCCAGCGACGGTCACTGCGGTAAAACAGAAAATGAGTCGAAAGAGTGTCGATCGCATGGGATCATCTCCTCAGCAGGCACGTATAGCTGCGCTAGGCGTTGGCGGTGCCATGACCAACCGGTTCCGCGTCATGCTCGAAATCACTGCGGCAGAGCCGCGGTAGTGCCCGCGGCGGCGGGTGGCGGACGTTTCTGGCTGACGGCCGGTTTTCTTGCAAAACTAAACGGCAATGCTAAACTGAGAGGCGGTCCGTGCAATCCCTGTAAACACAGGGGTCCGTTCCATGGGACTCGCCGATGAGCAAATCGAAACATTTGCGACTGCGCGACGTGCGGGCCGCCTTCCACTTGGTGGGCGAGGTGATCGAGCTGGGAGCAGATCCGCACGACTGGTGGGCCCACCTCCTCGAAGGACTCTGCCAGCTCACCGGCGCGGCCACGGCCATCGGCGGCGAATCGGAGGGGCTCATCTTCGTCAATCCCCAGTTCCGCGTCCTGGGGAATTTCCTGGCCAGGTTCAATGATGATGATGCAGAGCGGTTCAGGCATTTCATGGTGAACGAGAAATGGAAAACGATCCATGAGGCCGGACAGCGGTACTGGCAGCTTCGTGGAAACGGAGCACCGATCGCCGTGCGGAGCCACGAGCAACTGATTGTGCGACGCCGCTGGCTGCGGAGTGAAATGTTCAACGACTACTTTCGACCGTCGCGCTTCGACGATGAACTGTTCTCCTTCTGCCAGGCGCCCGATGCGCGGCGCCAAGGGGTCGACTTATGGAATGGCATTACCGTGAACCGGGCACTTGGTGACCGGCCGTTTACGGCACGCGAGCGAGGGCTGCTGAGGCTGGTCCATAGCGAACTGCGGCCGCTCGTGGGCACGAAGATCGCGTCCTTAGCAGGAGCGGCCTCGCGGCCCCTTTCACCGCGCCTGCGGCAGACGCGCGACCTGCTGCTGTCGGGCTCGAGCGAGAAGCAGATCGCCCAAGATCTTGGATTGGCGAGGTCGACGGTCAATGAATACGTCGCGGTGCTGTATCAGCGTTACGGAGTGAGGAGCCGCGCCGAACTAATGGCTCGATTTCTGCGCTGGCGCGTTACGCATGGCGACAATAATGCTGCGTCGCACAATCGCGAAGACGGCTGCCCCAATAGGAAAAAGGATCAGAACTGATTGGTGCTGATCCCTTATTCTTATTCCACGCTCCTTCAGCGCCGGAGCGTCGCGGTGTCGACGTAACCGTATCGGCCGCCGCTCATCTGTGCCAGCTTCATCAGGAAGTTGCCTGGCGATGGTTCGGGCGTATCGCCAAATTCAATCACGCAAATCGCCGCTTGCACCCGCCGATTCAGTCGCTCGATCTCGCCCAATTCACTTGCCGGCATCGGGTCATCAGCATCGGTGAGGAAGAAGATGACATCAGGGGAATGCGCCATCGCCTCGCGCAACGCGACCAGCCGGTCGGTTCCGCCGTCGGCGGTGATCCCGCCCACGAAATTGGCCGCGAGCTGTTTGTTGCGATCGGTAGCGAAAGCGGCCCGACCGTTGCCAGCCTGTCCGTCGAACGACTGCGTTTCAGTATTGAAGAACGTGATGCAGAATTGATGGATGTTGCTTAGCGACCGCATGCTCTGCAAGAGTTGGCGCTTCGCGGCGGCCAGCGGCGCGCCTTCCATGCTCGCGGAACGGTCGAACAAGTACACGAATCGGCTCCCTTTTCCTTCCACGCCGAACACGCTTACTTTGGCAGCACCGTTGCCGCCTGGTGTACCACTCCGTCCTACGCCGTTGCCTGCCGCTGCGGCGCTGTGCGGCGCGGTGGCCGAGGTCGCTGTGGATGCAGTCGCCAACTTTATCGGCGAAACTGGTTTGTCGTATGCTAAGGGTGGTTCGATAGCCGTGGCCGGTTCCGGTGCAGCCAGTAATGCCGGCGGCTCGAGATCATCGTGCAACGGCTGGGGTTGCTCGCCGTGTCCGCCGTCCCCCTCGCGCAAATCGCCATTATCAGTCGACTGGTTGAGGACGATGCTGATCGACTGATTGCCGGTTGCCGCGGCCCCGCGTGGCCACGGCCGAATGGCCATTGCCATCAGCGCGATCGCGGTCAGGTGAAACACGATCGAAACGCCCCACGCCGGAAATGCGGGTTTAGGGGTCGACGGCGCGTAAAACCTGATCGTAGACATCCGCGCCCAATGGGAAAAGAGTGTGAAGCAGTTTCAAAACCTCCGCAAGCAACCGGACGCTAGCGCGTCCCGGCTGATCGAATTAGCCGCTGGCGCTAGCCCACGGTTTTGAAACTACTTGGTGTCGAAACAGCCCGGCCCGGCGGGATTCTCGCGCTGCTCGACATGCGGGTCAACGCGACCCCGCCACGCACCCGAATTACGCTTCGCCGCTGGCACTTCGCCTTCTATAATCCTATGTCCCGCTTGCGGTTTTGCCGCCAAACCGCAATGCATGCATAGGTACGATATTACTATGGACTTTTCACCTCCCTGTGGTTCCGCCTTGAGCCTCCAAATCATCCAATATCCCCATCCCACGCTGCGACACCGCTCGAAGCCATTGCGCCGAGTCGATGCGGAGCTGCGCAAAATCGTCGCCGAAATGTTCGAGCTTATGTATGAGCACGAAGGCGTCGGCCTCGCGGCGAATCAGGTCGATCTGCCGTATCGGCTGTTCGTCGTCAACCCCGAAGGCAAGGCCGATGCTGGGGAGTCGGAGGGTGTTTTCATCAACCCCGTTCTCAGCCACGGTCGCGGCCTTGAGGAAGATGAAGAAGGCTGTCTCAGTATCCCGGGCGTTCGTGCGCGCTGTCACGCGTAACGCCACGATCAAGATCGAAGCCTACGATCTCGATGGCAACGAAGTCACCGGCGAAGTCAATGGCCTCCTGTCCCGAATCGTTCAGCATGAAACCGATCACCTCGACGGAACGCTCTTCATCGACCGCCTCGGGCCAGCCCAAGCTGCCGAGATCCGCGACCAACTGGAAGAGTTCGAGCTCACTTTCCAGAGCAAACTTGACACCGGTGAGCTTCCCGCTGCAGACAAAATGGCCACGCGCCTTCGCGAACTCGAACGCCTCCGCACGTAGCAACCACTTAGTTGCGTCGCTTGCGACGCGCAAATCTGCGTATGCGTCTCATCATGCTAGGAACCGGCCCGTTCGCTGTGCCGACCCTACGAGCGCTTGTCCATTCCCGCTACGAAATCGCACTCGTGGTCACGCGGCCCCCCACCGGTCGCAACGCGACCGCAAGCCCGATTCAGCAGATGGGTGAGTCGCTAGGCCTTCCCGTCTGGTCGCCAGAGACCGTGAATTCGCCCGACGCCCAATCGCGCCTCGCCGCCCTTGCCCCCGATCTCCTCGTCGTCTGTGACTATGGTGAAATCCTGCGGCCGGAAACACTCGCTACGGCCCGGCTTGGCGGGATCAACCTCCACGGTTCGTTGCTTCCTAAGTACCGCGGCGCGGCGCCGGTCCAATGGGCGATCCTTCGTGGCGAAATCGAAACCGGTAACAGCGTGATCCAAATGACGCCTGGCCTCGATGCCGGACCGTGCCTCGCCCAGCAGCGGACTCCAATCGATCCCGATGAGGATGCCGAACACCTGGAAGCTCGCTTAGCGAAACTCGGCGCGGAAGCTGTCCTCCAAGTCATCGATGCACTTGAATCCAGCCATGCTCAACCCGTCGTGCAGGATAAGTCTCTTGCCTCCAAAGCGCCGCGCCTCAAGAAAGAGCTCGGCGCAATCGACTGGAGCCGCAGCGCGATAGAAATCAAAAACCAGGTCCGCGGCCTCCGCCCCTGGCCCCGCGCGTTCACTTTCTGGCATCGTTCCACAGCCGAACCACTCCGCCTCAACATTGATCGCGTAGCACTCGCGACGTCGACCGCTGCAGCGGGCTCGGGTTGCGCGGCGCCTGGCACGGTCCTCGACGCTACCAACCAACTTCTCATCGCAACGGGCGACGGCATACTCGAAATCCTCGAACTGCAACCCGCCGGCAAGCGCTCGATGAGCGCGACTGATTTCCTCCGCGGCAACCATGTCGCCACCGGTGATCGATTCGCTCCGGCGTAGCGATTCTCTCTGGAATTGCTCGAACTCCAATCGAGTAAAATCGTTGCGTCAACTACGCAACCGATAGTAGTTAGCTAATGTGCCGAAATGTCGTATATTGACATTTGGCTAAAAACGAGCCCAAAATAAGGGGTTCCAGGGCGGTTTGGCATCTTGTTGTCGCCCGTTATTCATGGTTTTCTGGCAACATCTTGCCCAGCTGACGCAAACCCTAAAGTTTGCTGCCTGCTAGCACCGATCATTGCTTCCTAGCAGGATGCTAGCATCACAATCCGCATTTGCTGTCCCCGCTGGATACGGTGGCCAGCCGCACCTTACTAAACATATGACTCGTCAGCCGATATCTCAGCGAGCGGTGGCCACCACTCGGGAAGAGATTGCCCGGCTTCACGAGTTCGAGCATTGGCCGGCTCGTAAGCTGTGGCCGCTCATCTTCAGCACCGTCCTGCTGATTATCATTGCTGCCGATCTGCCCATTGCCTACTGGCCGGCGCTGCTCCTCATCTGCCCGGCGCTTGGCACGTTGTTGTTTTTGTTCGTGATCGCGTTTCACGACGCGAGCCACGATCGGCTGCACCCCGTGCACGCTATGAACGAAGCGTTCGGCCACATCGTCGGCACGATGATGTTCATTCCGCTCGATGTCTATCGCCACGCCCACGCCCGGCATCACGCCTACCTGGGGACGGAAAACGATCCCGAGTTGTGGCCATTTACGATCCCCGGCAGTTCGCGAGTGCTTCGTATCTTGGCCGCGTTTTGCGAGATTGTGTTGGGCGTCGTTTATTCGCCGCTGCTCTTTTTGCGCTCCGTAATGCTCGGCGACCTGACGCCGCGCGAACGCAAGCTGATCTTCCGGGGTTATGTGCTGTGCGCCGTCACCTGGGTGGCGATCCTCGCGATCGTGTACGATTTCGACTTGTGGAAGCTGCTCCTTGTCACCGCCATTGTGCCAATGACGATTTCCGGAATCCTGCAAACGGTTAACAAGTACAGTCAACACTTAGGGCTGCATGGCCGGACGGTGCTCGGCCTCACGCGGACCGTCGTCGACGAATACCCGGCCGGCGACGTCGTTTCTTCGACGATGTTTTATAACGACTACCACGGCACGCATCACCGCTACGCAAAAATCCCGTACTACAATCTGCCCACCGCGACACCGTACACGTTGGCCCGTGCTGACGAGTTCTGCCCCGTGTACCCCAACCTCGCCAGCACCACCCTCGCGATGATACCTTGCCTCGCCGATCCCAAAATTGGCCCGCAATGGTTCGAGCAGGAGATCGAAGAGGACCCTGCCGAACCGGCTCTCGTCTCCGCGGTGGACGCGCTGTAACTTTGAGCCGCGCAGGGCGTTCAAATTTTTTTGAACAGGAGGTAACAGAGGCAACGGAGTTGGGTGCTCGTTCGACGGAAAGCTGTCGCAAGAAAATATGCGCTCTGAAAGTTGCGATTTCCAGTTCTCTGTGTAGCGCGGACTTCAGTCCGCGAGCGACGGACTAAAGTCCGTGCCACTTTGATCGTCATGGCATTGGCGAGCGTGCTCACGAGGTTTCAGCCGCGCTCGATTTCGCGAAACGCGTTTTTTATTGCAAAATTGGGTGAGGCGGAGGGGCTCGGTTTGGTGTTTTGTCCTGATGGTGAAAGTGTTTATGTCATTGCGGGGGACTCACGCTTCGGGGAATTTACGGACTGGCGCGGTCAATATGCGTTCGAGTTGGCGTCGGGCTAAGGTTCCATACGTGCGCAGCGGGAACGCATGCGCGGCGGGTGCCATGCGTCGCTGCCTGAGGCGTGTATCGGAGGCGCACTGCTGGCGAGCGAGCAGTGGCACCCGAGTGCGGTTTTTGACAGGATTTACAGGATCGACTGGATAGAAAAAGGTCAACAAAAAAAAGAAGGGCGCCCTTCCAAACGTGGATCGCCGGCCCACGACCACCCTTCGGGCGGTGGAGCGCCGGTCGATCCCGTCCGTTCGAGTGTGGCTGCCTGGGCGAAATCTGCAGTTCGGGTCCAGTGTCCTTAGGATCTGGTGTCACCCGCAGCGCCCGTAGGCCGACGTGAGGCGTTCTGAACGAGCACCGCCTTTTAAAGCGATGCTCTAGCGCTAGCCCCGCGCGACCTGTTGACGAACCAACTGGGCAGGCCGTTACTGAACAGACGTTCATTTGACGCGGGCCAATGTAGCATAGCGGGTGGAGATTGCTAGCCCTCATTTCGGCCACCCTTCTGGGGAGGGGGGGTGTGGTGTGAGAGCGGGAGAGCGGGAGACAAGGGGAAGAGGAGTCGGGAGACCTTCGGTCGGGAGCATGACCCAGCGTGCGCCGCTGCGCGTCGACGCTGGGCTACGTTGTGAAACGCCTTCGGCGTAGACGTGCGGAAGTCATTCTTGAATTCTTTCTAAGAAGACTTCACGATCAACGCGACAAATGCGGGTACCGAACCTGATCGTGCAAAATGTGCGCTAAGCCGCGTCGGCGTTTCACATCGATGTAGTTCAAAGATTGAGATGACCCGCCGCGCGGAGCACGGTCGAGTCGAGCAATCTCTAAAGCCGAGGGCTCGGAAGACTCGTTTGCCAAGCGGCCCTAGCCCGTGAATAGACCGGAGAACTTCCGTGCTCGCTTCTCCATGTCGGAGAGTACCAATTCCCTGATAGCTTCCGGCAAGCGCTCTACTTGCCAGCCACGTTCCCGAGCCAAAGCGCTCTCGATCTCAGACGCGGGAGTGACCAATTTCACCGCACGAAGCGCGTAGCCCGCCGCGCCTAGCTCGTGGTCCGCCATGTGCGCCGTCGCCACCGCGTGCCCCGCCGCTCGCGCAACCTGGCTGGCTGCGGAAACTGACACGTCCCGTGCGGCAGCATGCGCGGCGTATGCGGCCTCGCGTGCCTGCAGCACAGTGGCCTCACCCCGAGACCATGCCCGCGCAATTTCAATAGCCCCGCAGGGACGATCATCTTCGGGAAATTTGGAGGTGAAAAGATAGAGAACGTGTTCAGCGCAGTCGGCAGCCCACAGAGCCAGCAACCGATGTTGCGCTTCGTCGAGCACGCCACCGTTGTGGATGCGAACAAAACGACGATCTCTGCGACCCGAGTATTCGACCACTAGAAAAAACCTTTGACTATTCTGCCTAATGAGAATTCTGCGACACAGCGACGCATAACACCTGATTGGAGTGAATTTTAAGCACTTGGCCACACATCACCAAGAGTCACGAACTACACTCGCTGTGGAAGCTTCAGCTCCGAATATGCGTCGGCTTCACCGACCGAAGAGCGATTATTAGCCCGCGCAGGAGTTCCACGCCGGTGCAAGTTGTTATGGTACCTCGATTGCGCCCTCAGGACGCGCCCTCATTCCGCGCGAACTCACGTCGTCGTGAAAAATCGGCGACGCAAACGCCTTGGGCCTGCGGCGGAAACCATCACCAGAATCAACGCGCCGGATAGCGCGGCGGGCTCGGGGACGGGCGTACTGGCATTGACGTCGACCACGTAGGTGTTGTCGAACAGCGCCCGGCCGGCCCCGCCAAGCGGGCTCGAGGCGTTTACGGTAAGGCTACTGGATAGCGTGTAGAGCGCGCACGGGCGTAAGCGAGGCAAAGATCTCCAGTGTTTCGTTGACCTGAACCTCTTCCTGGAATCCGAGTGCGGCATTCGAGGATAGGTTGACCGAGTCGAGGCCAAGCGAATTGCCTGATCCGTCGGCCAGCGCGAGCGTGGCCTGAACGGAGGCATTTCCGAGGTTATCGGTGGCCAACAGGCCGTGGAGATCACCAACCAGTCGCACGTCGATCGGGTCGGATGAGTCACCGGCATGCTCGAAGGTGAACACGCGCTGGATCGAGCCGGTGTCGCTGACCGGCGCCGAGCCGCCGACCGACTGGGCGGAGAGTCGATGGAAGGTGCGTTTGCCATCGGTGGAGACACCGTTGCCAAGGATGTTGCCAGCGTCCATTTGGACGACGGTGTCACTACCGCCATCGACGGGCGGAGCGAAGTCAATCGGATCGCCGGTGATCTGTACAATGTGAAAGCGCAAGCCAGGGGGGGCGGTTTCGAAATTGGAGGCAGGTGGGAAAGTGGTGTTGGCATCCTGGGGGCGGCGGTAGTTGATAAAACGGTGCGGCCCGATCGTGCCGGTGATGCTCACGGGCACGTTGGGAAACGGCCAACCGTAATTCGCGGTAGTGCTGCCGTTGAACATCGTCAGGAAATACTCGCCGGCCGGCATCGCCGGCACGGTGAAGGCGTTGACATAGGAGCGGGCAGGTGCGTTGGGAATCGTAACCGAGGCGACCACGTCGGCAGGCGTCGTGCCGGGTCCAACTCGCGTGGTCAGATAGATGTCGATCGGCCCGGCGGTCGAACCAAACCGATCAATCATCGGTCGCACGAGTACATTGGCCGCGGGAAAGTCGAGCGTGAACGGCTGGGAGATAATCGAAGTCGGAGACAGGCCACTGCTCGGCGTGTAAGACGGCCCGGGGTCTGGGACGTTCACGATCACCGCTGCCCGTGCCGGGCCCGCCATCGTCGCCGCGACCACCACCACCGCCGCCCATGCACTCCAACGTGGAATCGCCACACCACAATCTAAGAGCTTATCCCAAAGCTTCGGAGAAGGGGACAGTCCCATTTTGCTCCGAAGACTCCGCAAAATTGGGACAGTCCCCGACGGTTTTGGGATAAGCTCTAAACCATGATTGCCGTACATAACGCATCCCCCATAGAAGAGAAGAGTTGACCTGATCCGATTCCCACAACACGCATCCCGCGTTGCACAATCGACCTGTTCAGCAATACCTCAACCGGGATCTCCCGTAGCGATCGGCCGGGAGCCGATCTCGGCGTAATTCGGCTGCCCGCCGTAGTATAGTAACAGTTGCGCCCCTCGTGTTTGGTGCGCGGCGATTTGCTGTTTTTTTTTCGCGGATGAATGGCGGGTCGTTCGAAGTTCGCAGGGCGGCTTCGAAAGGCCCCAGCGCGCAACGCCCTTAGAAGACTCGTTTTACATCAATTCATCTACGTTAACAACGTAACACAGCAATGCTGAGCGGCTGGATCGCCAATCGCGCGATCCGTACTCGACGCCAGAACCGAGGTCCACATAAACGCTGGGGGCGACGCTGAACTGGTTCTGGAGAATGGAAACATCCGAAGTCACGTCATAGAGCGACCAGGTTTCGGTGCCTTGCGGGCTGGCGTACCCGCCGAAGGGGCTCTCGACGACGAGCGAGGCGGAATAAATGTACTGATCGAAATCCGCCAGGTCGAAGACAAAGTAGTTCCGGGTAATTGCGGTAGTTCCCGACTTGCCGACGAGCACGTTGCCTGGCCCGGCGCCGAATGCCGCGTTGTTGAGCCCCTGTTCGCTGAAGATTCCCTTCAAATCGAAGTCGAGCGTGGTTGCGGCCCGAGCGAAGGATGCCATCCAAAACACGAGAAAAGCTGTTCTGGCTTGGTGTGCCACCGGCCCGCCCCCTGTATTTGCGGATTGGTGAAACTGAGTATCGGCTTGACTGTAGGAGGCCTCTGGGAGACCGGTAGCAAGCGATGGCTAGGTATTTTAAACGCAGGCGAGGCGAATTTTAGCCTTGGTTCCGCACGATCGTCAATCATTTTCTGACATTTTCGATTGCTGCGGTGGGCGCGGATTGCATTCGAGCGCCGAGGCTGGTTACGTTGCCGGCTGAATTCTTGGGCCAGGCCGCAAGATGAAGGCAATGATATCGCACTGCTGGGCAAGCCGGCAGTGGCAGTCGTTCACACGGCGTCGCGGCATGACGCTGGATGAGCCGATCGCAAGCAGCCCCGTCAAGAAAAAAGATCCCTTCCATGGTCATCGAAGTTTAAGCAAAAGGGCAAGCAACGCCACAGCAATGTAGCCGAACCCCACAATCAGGTTTCCGCTTGATGTCCATGTTCGCAGTCGGAGGCTCTTGATAGTCGGCTCAGTCTTATGTGACACATTTCGCTTCACATTTTTGGCCAATTCCTGCTCGTCGCGGTAGTAGAAACGTGTCAGACACAATTCGATTAGGCCGATCCACACGTGATAAAAGCCGAAAACTGCGAACGCCGGAACAATGGTCGATAGCATGAGTTGACAAACAGAACCAAACGTCAAAAAGGGATTGGTTTTGAGCGAACCTCGTAGGGCGTACTGAATCCACGTGAAGTAATAGACAGGGATCAAGTTGAAGAAAAGAAACGATAGCTCCGTTCTCAACCTAATACGATCCGATCTACAAACAAATGGCCAATGAAACGGTTTCCATTTCAGCCAAGCATTCGCAGACGTGCCCCAAATGATGGCGAAAAAGATGGCAAATAGCTGCTGCGAGATATTCATTTCCATATCATCGCCAACGGCGGTTGGAGAGTAGCGACACGGCCACTATTACCAAATCCGATTGACGTCTCTCGCTTCGCCGCTCCCAATAAAGTCCCGCGACAAAGATAGTCACATACAATAGCGTCGCTGACGTAGGTTCTGGCACGTTCAAAAATTCGCGTGGCGTCAATGCGCGGTCCGAAAACCTGATTTCGTCAATCCGCCCGGAGAAATCATGCGACCGACCGGCAATTTCCCAACCGATGCTAATGGGTAGGTTGGGGTTCGCATCCAAAGTTTGCCAGACGAATTTTCCGTTCTTGTAAAACTTGTACGTATTCGCCGACCGCACAATGCCGACATGAATCCATTCTGCAATCGGAATAATGAAAGGCTGGTCTTCGGCATTGGCAATGTCATAAGAGAGCAATTTGTGATTGACACCGCTTGGGTCGAGATAGTCCATGCCAAGAAACAGCGGCGCAAACGGACCGTTATCGAAACCACCAGCGAGATAGATATGGAAGCGGTTGAGGTTCGGCGCGCTATCGAAGCGTGACCAGAAAATTGCCGCGTGTCCCTGATTAGGAACCTTTAACCAGAATTCAAGCGTTACGTCACCAGGCGTATGAAACGGAAACAGCGAATTAACGCGCACGTAGTCCGTCTTAAAATGATCAAACTCTAAACTTTGATGGTTTGTCTCGCCCGTCTGCGGAATCCGACTCACTGGTACGTCATCATTGAACAAAGGTGTTCCGAAAGCGTCTCCGTTGTTAGCAGAAATTGATGTGTCGAGAACAGTGCTTGCAACCGCGCCGACGGACCCCTCCTCAAAACGATAACGGCCAATTTCAGTAGCGTATGCGTGCTTTGCAACGTAGACCGTTGCCAGAATGGAAGCGTAGCGAAAAAAGGTGCTCATGATATTCCCCTTACGTCTGTAGAAATCGAACCATCTGAGCAGCGAAACAAACTGCTAGTCGCTACTGGACACTCACTGCATCTGTAAAGAGTTCATTAGCACCTGCTTTCCTTGCTGATAGGAATTCTAATCGCACGCGAGGCTGATTTTAGCCTTGGTTCCAGCCTGTCGTCCATCATTTTCTCACATTTTGATGGCTGCGGCGGGCGAGGCTTGCATTCGAGTGCCGAGGCTGAATAGGTTGCCGGCTGAATTCGTGAACCAGACCGCAAGATGAAGGCATCGAATCGCACTGCTGGACAAGCCAGCAGTGGCACCCGTGCGCGAGTGAGAGGCACCTTCACCCCGGCCCTCTCCCAGATTATGCAGGTACATGCGTTGGTAAACCGCGAAGCGGTTAAACACCGTAGCCCGGGGTCGCCGCGAAGCGGCGCACCCTGGGACAGAAATCAAGCTATTGTTTACGCCGAAGGCGCTACACAACCGATCGTAGGCGTCGTTTTGTTTAACCCCCTTCGGGGTAACCATACGTTTGTTGATTGCCAACCCAGGGTGCGGTCGCGAGGGCGACCGACCCTGGGCTACGGTGTGTAACGCCTTCGGCGTTTGACGTGACAATACCTGCATAATCTTGTCTCCCGAAGGGAGAGGGAGTGGCGGTACGCTCAGGAGCGTTCGGCATCGGCATTATCTCCGGCGGCGGAGGAGTATCAGGCTTGCCAGAGCCAACAGGCTCAGGGACGTTGGTTCGGGCACGAGCGCCTGATAGATGCCTTGGGAAATCTGGTCGGCGAGAAGATTGTTGCCTAGATCTGTGGGATGAATGCCATCGTACGTGAGAATGCCGCTGCTCTGATACGCGTAGGTGTGGTTTCGTTGGAGCTGATATTGGTTGTTGTTCATCTCGTAGTCGATGAAGGCCTTGCGGAGGTCGACCAGCGATGTGCCGGTGGAGGAGGCTACGTCGCGGGTGATTTGGGCGTACTGATCGTAGACCGCGTCGTTGAAATTGCTGCCGTCCGGTTTCTCGCCGTTGACGGCCAGCGTGGCGAGGACCATGGTGAGGCCGGCGGCGTTGCCTTGGGTGACGATGTCGTGCAGCGCCTGCTCGAACGTGGCGGCTGAGGTGCCGCGCCACCAGACATCGTTGACGCCGATGAAAACCACCGCGACATCGGGGTGGTCGATGGCAATCGTGGTCGCGAAGGGTTTCGGGGTGACGCCGCCGTAGCCGTGGGTGGTGCCGGGATCGCCGCCCAGCACCTGGAGAGCGCCGCCGCCGTCATCGCCGTGGTTAACACAGACGATGCCTTTGCCCGCCGTGCCGGCACCGGTGTTGATGGCGCTTTGGATTTTCGACACATACCCATTGAGCCAGGTGATCGAGTCGCCGAAGAAATCGATCTTCATTCCGGCAGAGAGAGGTGTGTTGGCGCCGGTGAGGTGTTCGCGGCCGGGCACGCTGTAAAAGGCGGCGCGTGCGGCGATGGCTTCCGGAGAGGTATCGAAGGGTGGGTCGGGGGGCGTCTGCGCCAGCGACTCGGCTACGTGGGGAGCGCAGACGGATATGCTGAGTATTAGGAGCAGACGGGCGGTGAGAGAGGTTCGCATACGTTTTCGAGAGATGTTCAAGTAGAATTATATCAATGATGTAGAACCGGCAGGACGGGAATTGATTCGTATGTATTCTCGCAGATGCGATTGACAGGCACCCTCACCCTGGCCCTCTCCCGGAGCGAGAGGGAGTGGCGGGCACGCTCACGTGCGTTCCGCCGCGTTGAAGATGCGGTTGAAGCGGGCGCGGCAGAATGAGGCACAATATGTAACAACTTAGCCCCGAATAATCAGTCCGGATGGTCCGAGCTCGAGAAAAGAAGCAGTTTGAAAATCGGCGACAATTCGTGGAATCAACGGCACGATGAGCTGTTCAAGTGCTTTGTTGCTGATATTGCCTGTGGCCACCAGCAGCAGTTTTTCGGGTTCGGCGGATAGCAGATAGGAATCGACAAAGTCGCCATCTTTGGTAATCAGAATTCGCTGCTCCCCACGCGCCGCAGCAATAAGTTCGCTGTCCGGCGTACGATTTTGCAGTGGTAAATTCAGCGTATGCGTCGCATCGCAACCGGCAGCAACGAACCAGCCGACCATCCGCTGCGGTAGTTGCGCATCGATCAAAAACTTCATGGCTCAATTGGCTGCAATCCCTTTGTTTGCGTCACTCGCGCCGCATAAGCGAGGACCGCGAGCAAGTCCTCGCGCTCAAGATCGTGATAATCGGCCAGTATTTCATCGATTGTCATGCCGGAGCTGAGCAGTTCCAACAAGGTTTCGACGGGATAGCGCAAGCCGCGGACGCACGGTTTGCCGTGGCAAATCGACGGGTCGATCGTGATACGAGCAAGCAAATTGGACATGCGATGATTGGCCAGAGTGGGGGTGAGTGGGATTCACGTGTCATTATAGCAATGTTGAGGAACCAGCAGGACGGGAATTGGTTCGTATGTATTCTCGCGGATGCGATTGAAAGGCACCCTCACCCTGGCCCTCTCCCGAAGGGAGAGGGAGTGAAAGGCTCGCTTACCGGTGTTCCGCCGCGTTGAAGATGCGGTTGAAGCGGGCGCGGTTTTCGACGAAGGTGTTTTGGGCCTCGGCGACGAGGGACTCGGGGTTCGAGTAGCCGAGGAGGTAGGCGAGCTTGGCGAGCTCGCGCGGGTTTTCGGGGAGCTCGTGCCGGCCTGCGGCGTCCATCAGGCGGATGCGGGCTTCGATGCTGCGTTGGAAGCGGTAACTGCGGCTGAAGTACTCGGCGTCGTCGGCCGATAGATAGCCGCCTTGTTCCAAGGCGGTGAGGGCGTCGAGCGTGCCGGGAATGCGGATGGAAGCGTCTGCGCCGCCGTGTTTGAGTTGCAGCATCTGGACGACAAATTCGGTGTCGACGGTGCCGCCCGTGCCGCGCTTGAGGTTGCGCTTCGACGCCGTTTCTTCAAGTCGAGCGCGCATGTCGCGGATTTCGCGGGCAAATTCCGGTCGCCAGGGCGTGCCGTACGTCGCCTGGGCAACGATCTCCATGGCGTATCGGCAAGCATCGACGTTGCCGATGACGGGACGGGCTTTGCAGAGCGCTTGTCGTTCCCAGAGTTGGGCCGTGCCGGTGGCGAAATAGCGGGCGAAGGCGTCGAACGAGACGGCCAGCGCGCCGCTCTTGCCGGTGGGACGCAGCCGGGCATCGACCTCGTAGAGTCGGCCGAACGGTCCGAGGTGATTGCTGACGCGAATGATTCGTTGGCCGAACTCACTGAAGAAGTGGCTGTTGATGGTCGCCCCTCCCCGAGCCCCTCCTCGAGATGGGGAGGGGAAATCATCAACTCCCCGGGACGAGGAGGGGGAGAATTTGGTGTGGCCGCCCAGCTCGAACAAGAAGATCAGGTCGAGATCGCTATGATAGTTCGGCTCGCGGCCGCCCAGCTTGCCGAGGCGCTAGCACCACCGGTTCGCAACTGTCGCCCTCACGATCGGCCAGGCGTTCCCAGTGTCGGCGGGTGATCTCGTTGGCCAGGTCATCGTCGCCTGGCCGGTTAATTTTCGGAAAACCGTACTTGTCGACCAACTTGACGTATTCGCGTTCGGCGATTTGTTTGAGGCACGCTTCGGCGATATCGGACAGGGCCGCGTGCGTGGAGCGGATGTCGTCTTTGCCGACAACGTCGCGGACGCCAACGCGCAGGTGCTGAGCGTTTTTAAAGCTGTGCAGGATGGGGTCGACATCCTCGGCGCCTTTGCATAATTCGGCGAGCGATTCTTGGAGGATCGCGAGCGTGGGCAGGTGCTCGACGAGCATGCTGTCCATCAGCTCGTCGATCATGCCGGGATTGCTAGTGAGGATGCCGGCCAGATAAGGGCAAGCCGCGCAAAGCCGAACATACAGTTCGAGCGACGGGCTGTTGAAGCTGAACAGCTCCCAGAGGGCTGCCTTGCCGCCGAGCGAATCGCTAACGCGGCTGAGATTGACGAGCGTGGTATCTGGTTCGGGTGTTTGGGCAATGGCGGCCAGCAGGCGCGGTGCGATGGCGGCCAAGAAATGGCGGCAGCGGCGGGTGGAGAGGAAGCGAATTTTTTCGGTCGCGAGCGCCATCAGGTTTTGGTAAGCGGCCGGTACGTCCTCGAATGGATAACGACCGAGGATTTGTTGAATGCGTTCGGGCGGCGGATCGGGGTCGTTGACGAGATCGACCTCGGGCTCGGCCGCGCCATCGCCTGGAAAGGCGTTATGCAACAGATGGTCGAGCATCTCGCGGTTCTGGTGCGTGCGGCGGGTGTAGTCATCGCGGAATGATTGGAGTGCCGCGTGCTGCCGCGTGCTGGTGTACCCCATGCGGATAGCGAACTTCGCCAGTTCAGCTGGATCGTCCGGCAACATGTGCGTTTTCAGATCGAACATGATCTGCAGGCGATGCTCGAGCTTGCGGAGCAGGTTGTAGTTGTCTTCGAGCTTGGTGCGTTCGTCGGGCGTGAGACAGCCGGCCTTTTCGAGGCGGGCGATCGCGTCGAGCGTGTTGCCGGTGTGCACTTCGGGCAGCGCGCCGCCGTTGAGGAGTTGAAGGAACTGAATCACGAATTCGATATCGCGAATGCCGCCGTGGCCCGTCTTCACGTTGCGCAAATCGCGGCCTTCGCGTTCGGTCCGATGCTCGATGCGGCGCTTGAGCGACTTGATGCCGGTGATATCTGCGAGGCTAAGATATTTGCGATAGATCCAAGGCTCCAGGCGCTTGAGCAACTCGCGACCGAGACCGCGGTCGCCAGCGACGGGCCGAGCTTTGACGAAGGCCTGTCGTTCCCAAGTGCGGCCTTTGACGTCGTAATAGGAGAGCGTGCTGTCGAAGCTCATGCAGATCGGACCGTGTGATCCTTCGGGCCGCAACCGCAGGTCGACGCGATAAGCCGTGCCGAGATCGGTCGCCTCGGTGAGCAAGCGGACGATCTCCTTGGAAAGTCGTTCGAAATACTCCTGATTACTTACGATGCGGCGGGCATCGGTCTGGCCGTCTTGCTCGTACAGGAAGATAAGGTCGATGTCGCTGGAGTAGTTGAGCTCGATGCCACCCAGCTTGCCAAGAGCGAGGACGACGAAACGGCTGCGTTGGAGATCGGCACGCAGAGGCTGGCCGTACTGTTCCTGGAGATGCCGGCGTGCGAAATCGAGGGCGGCTTCAACGATGGCATCGGCTACGTAAGAAATCTGACGGACGACGGTTTCGACCGGCTGATTGCGAACGATGTCGCCATACGCGATGCGTAACGTTTCGCGGCGCTTGAATCGGCGGAGCGAGGCCAGCACCTCGTTGTAATTGCCGAGGGCACGGACTTCGCCGACGAGTTCTTCTACGAGCGCAAGCCGGGATACAGGTTGGCCCTCGGTCATCCGCAAGAGGTCGTACGCTTCCTTGTCGGAGACCAAGAGATCGCTGAGGTACTGGCTGGTCGAGAAGATTTGCAGCAAATTGGGGAGCGCATCTGGATCGCGCTCGAAGAGCGCGGCGGTGGACATCGGATTGCGTGATGCCGCGATGAACCGCTCCAGGTTGTTGATCGCCATGTCCGGGTCGGCCAGACTCGGCGCCGTGGCGGCGAATTGCTCGCTAATTTGCGTGAGCAAGTCGAGTGTGACGCCGTGATCGGCCATGCGAGTGAAGTTGGCATGGGCGGCAGGCAAGTTGGCTACACGGAGCGAACGCAACCACGGCTCGGCCGTGTGTGCATCGTCGAGACAAGAGCGAAGGCGGTCGATGTCGATCATGACAGCGCATGGTTTGGCCGAGGAGGACCGCCTGGACAAACCCTTATTGTAGTCTGCTATTCCATAAGTGTCAGCGCTTCGTTTTTGGCTGTCTGAGTTGGCGCCGAAAGCGTGAAGAGTTCCGACCCGGAGTGCCGCGTAACGACTTCGCCGAAGAGCGTGTGGGCGTTGGCGTCGTAGATGGTGACCGGCAGGGTATGGCCGATTTGGCGCGGGTTGCCGTCGAAGACGGCGATTCTGTCGCAGTGGGTGCGGCCAGTGAGTTGGATTGAGTGGCTGTCGGCTGTTGGCTGTCGGCTGTCCATCGGGGGCGGGGACGCCCCGGCTCGCTGTGCTTCGGTTCTCTTTTCGGCGGCTTTGCTGGGGCCTTCGATGAGCACTTCAACCTGCCTGCCGAGGAAGGCGTGGTTGTCTTCTTCGCTGATTTGGTTTTGCAGGGCGAGTAAGTCGTTGTTGCGGCGGCGCTTCACGTCGTCGGGGACATCATCCGCGTAGAGGTCGGCGCCCTTTGTGCCGGGGCGTTCGCTGTATTTGAAGATGAAGCTGTTTTTGAAGCGCGACTCGCGGACGAGGACCATCGTGAGCTGGAACTCATCTTCGGTTTCTCCGCAGAACCCGACGATGAAGTCGCTGGTGACCGCGACGCTCGGAATCCAGTCGCGCGTGCGGGCGAGCATCTCGCGGTACTCTTCTACCGTGTAGCCGCGCTTCATGCGCTGGAGCACGTCGTTGGAGCCACTTTGTACGGGCACGTGCAGGTATTTGCTCAACTTTGGCAGGTCGCGGACGGCGGCGAGCAGATCGTTCGTCATGTCCTTCGGATAATTCGTGACGAACTTGATGCGCTGGATGCCGTCGATTTCGTGCAGTGTGGCGAGAAGGTCGCTTAAATGCCACGCGCGGTCGCCCTCGCGGTAGCGGTAGCTGTTGACGGTTTGGCCGAGGAGCGTGATTTCGCGGCAGCCTTCGCCAGCGAGCTGGCGTGCCTCGGCGAGGATCGCTCCCGGCGGCCTGCTTTGTTCGGGGCCGCGGACGCTGGGGACGATGCAGTAGGTGCAGAACTTGTCGCAGCCGATCATGATGCGGACGTACGCCTGATAGGGCGTTGGGCGCATCGCGGGATCGCGGAGCGGATCGAAGCTTTCGTGGCTGCGTTCGATTTGGGCGCGGGAGCCATCCTTGCGGCCGAGGCTGAGCTCCATGTGCTGCGAACGGGCGGCGCCGGCGGCGCGGATTTCACGCACGAGCGCCGGAACCTGATGCAATTGGCCAGGACCGACGACGAGATCGACGTAGGGTGCGCGTTTGAAAATGATGCCTTGGTCTTTTTGAGCCATGCAGCCGAGTACACCGATCACCTTGTTGGGATGCTCGCGCTTGGCGTTTTTGAGCCGGCCAAGAGCGCTATAGATCTTATCCTCCGCGTGTTGGCGAACGCTGCAGGTGTTGAAGAGGATCGTATCGGCGTCGTGGGGACTGGCGGTAAGCTCGTAGCCATCTTTGCGCAGGCTGGCGACGACGAGCTCGCTGTCGAGCTCGTTCATTTGGCAGCCGACGGTTTCGATGTAGAGCTTCATGGAACTAAGCCGCACGTGTGAAGTCGGATACCATTATGCTATGCAGCGGTGCGGTCTTCGGGTTTTGCAGGGCGTTTTTTCGGATGGCGGGCGTCGATCTGTCGCTGGACATCGGCCACGAGCGCATCACGCCGGGCCTTCATCAGGCGGACGAGCGTCATCACTGCGACGTAGCCGCCAACGGCGAGCAGGATGAGATCCGCACGAGACATTTATGATACCCGGTGGAGGGCGAAGAGTCAGGCTGGGAAGTTTTCCGCGTACGGAGCGAGCGGATTACACTCCATACATTCACTTCGGCGGCGGCGGAAGTTGGAGCGATGTAGATGTATTCGAGGCTGTACGCACGTCGGTCATGCGGCGTAAGGCGGCAAGTGTTTGTTGGAATTCGGGTCGCACTTGCAGGGCGGCGTATTCGGGATTGCGAGAGACATTTTCATAGTGCTGCAGGGCTTGCTGCAGCGCCTGTGGGTTTGGGGTTTGGTTCGCCATGTACACTTCGGGCGGTAGGGCGAGGTAGCGCTTCCAACTATCATCCAGATTGGTGGATAGCTGGCGGGAAGCGGTTTCGAGTTGTTGGCGTGCGGTTTCCACATCTGCCGGATGCTGACCGGAAGCGACCCACCCGGTCCCGGGCGCAGGTGCGACCTGGCCGTTGACCGGAGCGGGCGCAACGATCGGCTGGGCGGTGTAGGCGTTGATGACCTGCAAGAGCTGTGCCGCGGAAGCGGGGAACACGCCGGGTGGTTGGTAGTAAATGGCTTCGGCGCTGGGATCGAGGGAAATCGACGAGCCATCAATTGAAGCACCGACGTATGCGCCGCGAGCGCGTGAGTAAGACAGGATTTCGGCCGCGGTGCGGAAATCGGTGCCGGCCGATGTTTGGCGGCCGACGGGGCCGATGGCGGCCGAGGCGTCGACGCCGACCTTGAGCGTGCCGCGGAGCAGACTTTGGACGCTTTGTGGTGTGCGGAAGACGAGAATCAGATCGGTGGCCTGCACGCCAATCTGGTAGCCGAAGCTGCCGCCGGCAATGGTGATCATGCGTGGTGCTTGCCAGGCGCCGTTGGCGTCGCGCATGACGAGCACGCCGTGACCGTATTGGGCACCGAAGACGAAAGCGCCGCGCACCATATCGGGGATGATGGCAATGGCTTGGGCGCCAGAGAGAAGCGAGCGTGGGATCTCGTTCTGCGGCATCATCATGGCTTGCGAAAAGACCGTGGTCGCGTCGACGACGGTCTTTTCGGCGGGATTTTGCACAACGGCGTATTGGGCGAACGCGGTCGTGGCAAAAGCAGCTATGGCGAGGACAATTGCATAAAAGGAAACGCGATGAGTCATTTCGGCAACTCCGATAGGGCGGGTCATTGTCGCGGCTTGAGCAATTTATCGAGGGCTTTGTTGAGCTCGTTGCCGACGGCTTGGCCGGCGGCTTTTTGGATCAATTGGCTGGAGAGACTGGCGATCGTGCGCTGGTCCATTTGGGGACGTTTAAGCGTGCCGGTGACTGGGATTTGGAGCGATTGTCCGCGGAGACCGGCAAGTAACGGTTCTTTGGCGATCCAAGCGTCTTGGACGGGGATTTGAAGCGTGAGCGAAATGGTTTCGTCCAGGCCGACGGAACCTTGGGAACGCATGACGACGTCGCCGACTTGAAACTCGATGTTTTGGTGATAGACGCGGCCATCGACAACGCGGAAATTCACTTGTTGGTCGTGGACCGATAGGAGCGACGCCGGTTGGCGATTCGCGGAAGGGTCACGGTGCTTGACTAGCGCTTCGACCTGTTGCGCAAGATTGACCCAAGGTTGCGTTGTGGGTCCCGGTACGACGCGGACCGAGTGAACGGTGAGCTTGCCGGCAGAATCGGTTTTCTTTGGGGCAGCAAGCGGCATGCGGAGGCCGTCGAGCTGCAAGGAGAACTGGCCATCGCTTTGTGTGGCGCCGGCCAACACAGGCGCCACGAACTTCAACATGGCTTCGCTGACTTCGGGTGAGATTCGTACGTTCGTGATGACCGGGCCGGCAGGCATGGTGAGCTCGGCCGGGTGGGGATCGAAACGGATGTTCGGCGCAAGGCGGAGCTGACCTTCGCCGACAGTGAGGACAATGGGCGTGATTTGCAGGGCCCCATCGCCGAGTTTTGCCGCCAATTTGCCGGGGCCGACGGGCAGGCCGTAGACATTCGCGCCGCCCCAGGGGAGTTCGAACTGGGCGTGGATGCGCCGTGACCAGTTGTTTGCGGATTGCTGATTTCGGATTGCAGGTTGGCCGGAAAAGCTGACCGGTTCTAGTTGGACGCCGCCCGGATGTAGTAACTCGCCGGCGAGAGCGAAGCGGGCTTGTTCGCGGCCGTTCAGTTGAATTCCCTCGCCGATGTACGGTCGCAGGAGCGGCGATACTTGGGCGAGGTCATAGTCGAGTGCGCCGTTAATGTTACATTCGGCGACGGTCGAAAGGCGTTCGATTCGTCCGGCAGCGTTGGCTTGAAGCGTGTTGGATTGGATTTGGAACTGCTCGAAAGTGAGGCGGTCGGCGGTGGAGTCGTAATTGGTGGTGGCGTGGAGGGTAAGGCGGGGTTCTTGCCAGATGATTTGGTTAGCGGGGGTGCCGGAGTTGCCGGGGCCGACGCGGTTTGCCGGGGAGTTGCGGTTCGCGTTACTTGTTAGGAGAAGGTTCTGGCCAGCAGCCGTGATATCGCCGGTGATGCGGCCGGATTGTTGAGCGAAGCGGATGTTGCCGGTGAATTCGCCAGCGGGTTGGTATTCGGTAGGTGAGTTTGAGGGGGCACGCCAGGCCGCGAGACGCGCGAGGTCGGCACGGAACGCGGCTGCACCGGCGAGTTGGTTGATGCCGTGGTCACCGCTGGCGTAGTGGATATCTTTTGCGGCGAGAGAAATCGTGCTGGTGACGAGCTGGACAGAATTGGCGGCCATTTGGCCCGTGCCACGGTTGACCTGGGCATCACCTGCTAATTCCACGCGGGGTTCGTTGATGTTCCAGCCGAGGCTTGCGGCCTGCAAGTTATTAATAACGATTTTCGCGTCAGCCACGTCGATCGAGTTGCTGGTCGCACGGACGGTGGCTGTGATTTCGCTCGCGCCGTTGATTTGCCAGGAACCGGGTGCGATCCAGGGCCGCGCGCGAATTAACCAACGGGCAATGCTGCCCGTCGAATGGACAGCAGCCGTCCATTCGGGCGCCGCATTTGTTAACGCGACAGGTTCGGTAAGCCGGGCATCGAGCTGGTCGCCTTGACCAGTCACTTGTATTTGGCCCGTGTCGATACGTGTAGGGTAGTGCGACAATGGATCGAGTAGGCCCGCGGCTTCGGCACGAAGAGCAAGCTGCGGCTCGGCCCAGACGGCACCATCGCTCAACGTAACGCGAAGCTGCGAAAGATCGCCTGTGGTCGAGGCCGAGAATCTGTCGCTTTCCGTTTGTTGCCAGCTAAGTTGGAGGGTGCCCGTTCCGGCAAGTTGGAGTTGGCTCACATCGATGAATTGGCCAAGTTGGTCGGCAAGGCTGTTGAGGTCGAAGGAGGCGTTGGCCGAAAGTTTCTGAAACGTGCCGGCCGCCTGGACGCGTAAAAATTTCGAGTTGCATTGGAGCGCGTCGAGAGTCAGCGTGCCATTTTCCCGTCGAAGTGCAAAGTTCGCGCTAATCGGGTCATCCCAGCGGAACGGCCTGCCGCCGCTGGTGGCTGCGAGTTGTGAGGTTTTCAGCGCGCCAGACAACGACTCGCCGGTAGCGGTGGGTTGTATGCGCCCTGCGAGTTCAATCGATCCGGAGGTAATTGTGGTGTCGTTGCGGATGCGCAGCGTGCGGGGGAGCATCGTGGCGAGGCGTGCAAGATCGATCGTGCCGTGCAGCTCGACGTTGTTACTTCCGCTAAGTAATAACGATCCGACATTTGTGTTTTGTGGCTTCGTTAGCAGTGCAGGGTCGAGCCGACCGCGAACGGCGACTTGCGCGACATCGCTCTTGAGTTGCAGGTCATCGATCGCGAGACCGGCGGGTTGGGTCACAAGTCGCCAGGGCAGCTCGACGTGGGCGAGGCGAACCCGGTCGCCCTGGAGAGCTGCAGTGGTCGCATCCAGTTGATCGATCGTGACGGCGCCGGCAGTGGTGAAGTCGCTGTTGACGTTATTTGCGTTGGACGTCCATGTTGCTGTGCCGTTACCGGAGAGAGTACCGCTGAGTTCACTACCGGCGGCGACTCGATTGATCCAGGGCTGCAGCGCGGCCAGTGCGATGCCTTGGGTCTGGATCGTCAGCTCGTTTCGTCCGTCGCTGGGCTTGAGCATCATGGCGAAGCGGCCAGCAGGGGTGGGTGCCGCGCCCTCGGACCCGCGATTGCGATTTGACCGGCGAGTGAACCGTTGCCAATTCCGCCGCCAGAGCCGTGGCAATCATATTGGAGGTTGACGCCTTCGATTCGGCACACGCGGCCCGTGGCGACATCTTCGGCGAGAATCGTGCCGTCCACGAGTTGAAGCGCAAATGCGAACTGGGAGCCGGGCGATTGCTTTGCGGATGGCGGCTTGGCGTTCTTTGAGAGGTCGACGACGAGTTGTTGCAGGGCATCTTCAAGGTTGCTGCCGTCGGGTCGGACTTTCAATAGAATTTCGGGCCGGTTGATGCGGATCGCACCCAGATCGAGCGAGTTCAACAGCAGGTTGATCGGTGCACGATCGGCGCTGATGGAATCGGCAGTGAGTAGCGTGTTGCCGGCCGCGTCGTTTATTTGCACGCCGGAAAGCGTGGGGCCGCTGATCCAACTTAACGATGCACCGCCGATGGAAACGCGGACGGCGTTACTTGGCATGGCTGCCGAAAGAAGCACGTTGCGGAGCGGTGTCTTAGCGATAATCGTCGGCAAGAGTGCAACGACGACTACCACGAGCACGAGAAACAATAACAGCTTGCGGCGAATGCCCCCGGCGCAGCGGTGTGGAGGCAGGTGTCGGACGACGTAACCCAATTCTGCTTCGTATATTTCCGCGCAACATGGCGCGGATTCTAGGGAGATCGAAGGCTGTGGCCTAGACCGAGAAAGTGCTGCAGTTGCTATCAGTGCATGCGATTGGCTTTCTAACTGTTTGCAGACCGACGCGGAAGGAACGACCTTGTAGGGCACTTCCTGGCTAGCGCTTGCGTTTTGATTCAGCTAAATTGCTGCCGCTATAGTTCGAAATTGAACGTATGGGCGGCGTACCGGTAGAGGCGGCTGAACAGGGTTCTCGGGGCGGTAGTGATTTTAGCGCGGCCCACCAGTCCGATGCGAAGCAAGTTGTTCGGATCGTTTTCCGGCAACGGGACGACGGCTTCGAAGATCGGGCTCAGTGGCCGGGCGGTGCCGCTGGGATCCATCTTCGTGGGGAGCGATCCGCCGTGAAGACTGGAAAGGTGGATCGGGCTGTCTTTGCGGTCTTCGGTGGAAACGCTCTCAATTTCGCAATTCGTGTAAACGTAGTCGGCCGTCTGGTCGAGCATGATTTCGACTTTTTGGCCGGGAGCGACGAATTCGACGTCGTTTTGGTCGATCACGAGGCGGGACTCCATGGATTTCGGATCGCCGATTTGGCAGAGCTTCGTGCCCGTGATGAGGTGAGCGCCGATGTTCTCGGGGTCGAAGGGGGAACCGTACCATGTGGGCAGGTGGGCGTTTTCATCACCATGTTTTTCGACAAGCGGCGGCGGCAGCACCGTGCCTGCTTGCGGCGCGACGAGTTGCAGCTTTTCGAGTTCGATTTTCCGCTGAACAAGCTGATCCTTCGTCCCAATGAGGGCTTTGGTCAGGGCAACAATTTGCCGGCTAGCTCCCAGGTTATCGAAGCTGGCAAGATGTAATCCTTCGAGTTGGGTCTGATACACATCGCGCTGGCCGACGAGTTTGGCGATGGCCAATTCGACGTCGATGCTGCGAAGTTGAGCGAGGGGCTGGCCTTCGACGACATGATCGCCAGGATGTACGAAGACTTTTTCCAGGATGCCGTCAACCTTGACATACACCGAGGATGCATGCCTGGCCTGAACCTCCAGCGGACAATAAACATGTGCCGGCAGCGGTATGAAACCGATGCAGAGAATCGCGCCGAAAATCACCGCCAGCGTCGCATATACTCGCACGCGTTTCACGTCTCCTAACCTCCCGGGCACTTTAAAGAATTTGTACAAGCTCCACAGGGGTTGTCCAATCAGTCCGTACACCGCGCCCAAAGCAATTGCCTGTCCAACGACTTTGAGGCCATAGGGTTCGAACACGCGGTTTAAAAAATAAAGGATGGAAAATGTTACGAGCCAACGGTAGAGAGAAGAGGCGACCGTATATGTGGCGAAGAGCCATTGGCGGCGTTGCGGCAGGAACGGATCTTCGGGCTCCTCAAGTCCGAGACACCAGGCACCGAGCTTACGGTTGAGAATCGTGCTGGCTTTTTGCCGCAGGTTGGGGATCTCGAGAATGTCGCTGAGAATGTAATAGCCGTCGTAACGAAGCAATGGGTTGGCGTTGAACATCACGGTGCTCACCGAGCAGATGAACATCACGTTGAGGCAGATGTAGCTGACCGGACTTTCGGGCGAGGCGAACCACCAGATAAACGTGCAGATGGAAGCGATCACGAGCTCGACGTACATGCCAGCCGCGCCGATGGCGGCGCGATGCCAACGATTGGGGAGCATCCAGGAGTCGGAAACATTGCAATACAAGCAGGGAGTGAGAACGAGGAACATCACGCCGATTTCATGGCACTCGCCGCCGAAATGTTTGCAGGATAGGCCATGGCCGAACTCGTGGAGGATCTTTGTTATGCAGAGCGTCAGTCCCAGCCAAAGCCAATTCTTGGCGCGGAAAAAGGTGTGGAAGTCGGGCAGTCGTGAATGGAACACATCGAATTGCACGAAGATGAGCGACAGTGCCGCTACCCCCAGGGCAATGCAGACGCACATCGCCGGCACCGAGAAGAACCAGCGAACGTAGGGGTAGACGACGTTGAAGAATCGTTCCGGATCGACGCCTTTGAAACGCAGCGACAAGATGTTGGTGAGCGTGGCAAGACGTTCCTGTTTGGTGCGCTCGGCACGGCGCTTCACCAATTGCTGGCCTTGGCCGGGGGCATCGGTGAGTACCAAACCGCTGCGGTGGAGCATACCGATGAACTGTTGGAGCTCCTCGGTGCGGATGGTCTGCGGTGGGAACTCGCGCTCGAAGCGGTCGGCGATTTCGTCGAGGCTTGACTCGCCGTCGAGCATTTGCAGGATGGCGTATTCCTCTTCCTCAAAGCGGTAATATTGCAAGCCGACAGGGTCCTTCACGACCCAATAGAGGCGACCCTGGTAGCGCTGCTGCCGACCTTCAAGGTCGGGCCGCTTGCGAATCGGCAGCTTCCGCGAGGCGCTGGAGACGAGGCTATCGGCGAGGGTGGCCATGCGTGTGGGTCAAGAGCCGAGAGTCAAGAGTCGAGAGCCAGAAAGAACCGGCAAATCGACGTTTGGCTTTTGACTCTTAGCTCTTGACCCTTGACTCCTCTCATCGTGCGCGGCTGACGCCGGTGGCGGCTGGGGCGCCGGTGCCTAGGTGAATGGTCATGGTGGCGGGTAGTCCGTCGCGGAGCAGCCAGTTGCCGTGGTCTTGCTGGTTCGCGATTTCGGCTCGCACGTTGTACACACCATCCGACCGGACGATAGAACTGACCTTGATAATGCGCCCCTGGAAGGTTGCTTTCCGCCCGCGGGCCATTTCGACTTCGACCGTCACTTCACAATTAGCGATCTCGTGCGGATCGTATTTGCTTTGCTCGATGGCTCCCTCGACGTGCATCGTATCCATGCGTAACAAATCGAGGATCGTGTCGCCTGGCTGCACCCATTCGTCCTGGTGGCGTTTAATTTCTTCGACGACGCCGTCAAACGATGCGGTAATTACTCGCCGCTGGATGGCCAAATTGGCCGCATCCAATTCGGCCTTTTTGCTGAGAGCTTCATACTTGGCGAGTTCGCGATCGTGCTTCGATTTTTCAATGGCGAGCGTCATGTGGTCCCACTCAAGTTTGGCCTTGTTGACTTCGACCTGCGCTACAGCCTTTTCGGCATGACGATTTGCATCCAGAATCCACTCATACTCGGCCTTGGCAACCGCTTCTTGGGCCTTGGCGTAGCGGATTTCGATATCATCCTTCCAACGATTGTATGCACCATAGTAAGCCGCTTCAGCCGCATTCTTCTGGAGCTGCGGCTGGCTATCGTCGATCTTGCCGATGATCTGGCCCGAATGGACTCGGTCGCCTTCGCGTACTGAGAGTTGAACGAGTACACCGGCCTCTTTCGCCGGCAGCTTGATTTCATCGGCAACTTTCACGAGGCCGGCTACTATCGGATCGCTTACAGGCGTCGACGGTGAATAAGGATCAGCTTCGGTCAGGACGGCAGTTACTGAAAAAATCGTCAGAGCAACGAACAAATTCTTTAGCATTGGAATTATCTCCATCGAGTCTGCCGTCAGTATATTCTCGACGCTTTTACGTTGTGTTTGGGAACGCGAGTCACCACTGATCGCCGTTTGGAACACTCCGTACCTGAAGTCGCGAGACTTACGCCGTCGAGCCGGATTCTTGCGAAGCTATCTACAATTAGCGTGTATTAGCGAAGATTAGCGTTCCCAAAACGACCTTTCTAAAATAGGCGGAACAGGATTTTGCGCGCACGAAATCGACTAAATCGTGGAACCAGACGTAACCGATTGCGCGTTTGCCGCAATGGATTTTGGCGGTGGCGCTGGCGCCGATTTTGGGATCGGGCACTGCGGCTCGCAGTTCTTGTTGATTGAAACCGACGCGAACGAGCACGGTATTCCCCTCTTCGCCGCGGACTTCGGCGCTGTGTTCGATCTCTTGGACTTTGCCCGTGAACTCCTTGGAAGGGTTGGTGGCCAGGAAAAACGTGACGGTGAGCGGATCTTTCGATTCCGAAGCAGCTTCGGCGATGTGGCCCATTCGCTTTTCCGGCATCGTGACTTCCAGCTCCCAGTCCTTCGTCGGATCAGCTACTTCCAGAAGGTTTTCACCGCGGCTAACCGGCCGGTTCGAAAGTCGATCTTGCACGTTCCACGTGACGATGCGCCCGTCGATCGGACTGCGGATCTGCAACGCGTCCCTTTTTTGATTCAGAAGTTTTAACTGGTCGTGCAGGCTCTTTACGGTGGCGCTGAATTCTTTGACTTCGCGTTCCTTATCGCTGCGCTCTTTTTGGGTGAGCTCTTTGTTGTCAAATAGCTCGCCTTGGGAGGCGTCGAGGCTGGCTTCATTCTTGTGCAGATCGCCTTCGGCGGCCGCGATTTCCTTTTCTAAATCGGGGCTGCCTTGGACCAGTAGCACCTCATTTTTGGTGACGTGCTGATCATGTTTCACGTTGATTCGCTCAATCAATCCATCGACTTCCGCCCACACGTTTTCGCGGACTTTCGGGCGCAGACGGCCGTCGCCTTCGAGCTTTAGTTCCGCTGGATAGAAGCACATGAATGCGAGTGCGGCGACGACCGCCGTGATGACCGCCACGGTTTTTGGCAGCGTGCGGCCGCGGAATAATTTGGTGCTCTTTCCGAGAAACCGCCACACCGGCATCAGGAACAGGCCTTCATATTCCAAGGCATTCGTGAGGGCGGTGGCGCTGTGTGTGCGGACGACCTCCACCCTTTGTAGGAATCCCTCGGGCGGACGGCTGTCGGCCATTTGCTCGACGATCAGCGCGCCGATCACCTGGGCGGGTTCTGGTTCTTCGTCTTCGGCGAATTTGGCTTCCTCGTGCGCGGTTCGGAGAGCGGCAGGATCGCAATCGCTTTGGTGTGCGACTCGTCGACATAGTCGTCGAGCGCCTCTTCGACTTGCGGCGCCAGATCAGACGTGTCGCCCGTGAACCAGACATCTTCGCCCGTGCTTCACGACCGCCGCGGCAAGCTTGCCAAGCAAGACAGTAACGTTCGAGCGTTTATCGAATGTATCCTGCCCGCTGACGGACTCGATCGGGCAGCGGCTGCCACGGCGAATCGCCACACTCACGCGGTCGCAGCCGATCAAACGGCGGCCCTTCGTTGGCGATCGTGTAGGCCGTTTCGCGGACATCGAGCTTTTCGTGTGCGGTGCGGGTGAACGTCTCCAATTGCTCCCACAAGGTTTGCTTCTCGGAGAGGTGTCGGAGCCGGCCTGCTTTGAGGAAGTCGCCCGCAAACTCGCAAATCTGGAGCAAGAAGCGGAGATAGCCGCGCTGAGTGGTGATTCAGCGCCGGGCCTTGGAAGATCTCGACGACGCCCTGCGGCCCTTGGTCATTCCGCATCGGGGCCAGTACGAGGAGGAACTCGGTTGGATTGGCCGCGGCCTCTTCGTCGGTGTCGGTTGCTTCGCCGGTGCCCGAGTGGGGGGCGACGAGCGCGCCCGTCGGAACCAAGGAGAACCTGATGTAAAAGCCGGCCATGTTGTTGTTGGCCGGTTTGGTTTTCGATGAGGCCCGTTTGTTGCAGATTGATTTGGTAGGCCAGTTGCAGGCCACCGGCATCAGCGACCGTCCACACCGCTCCGCCAGGTGCCGCCAGGGCGGCACCACCTTGTTGAACAACGCGTTGTAGAAGTCGGCGGCGAGATTTCGCTCCGCGAAAGCTCGGAGATTTCTTGAACGAGCCCCTGAATCTCGCGTTTCGCGCGCTCGACCTGCTCGGCATCCACGGAGCCGGAGCGTTCGCCGCTTGAAACCTGGGAGAATTCGGAAGTGCTCACGCGATGAAGGGATTCGGAGTGAAAAGTGGAAAGGTGTATTGGCCTCTAATCTCGAGGCAGCAACCAAACTTCCGGGATGGATCGTACTGGCGACGGTGCTTGCGCAGTGCGTACCGCTATGCCAGTAGAAACCGCAATTTGGCAGGCCGACGAAATGGACCCGACGCCGCTACCTATTAACTGTACCGCAAAGGAGGTAACCGACAGATACCTGTCCCGCAGATCGCCTCACAAAAACCGCCCTTGGACAAGGGTAAAAGGCAGCATGTGGGGCCCGATTTATCGCTACAACCGGCGAACATAACCGCTCGCAGTGATTCCTGGCCGTTCCGGCGAGAAGCCAGCATTCGCGCTGGACCCGCGAACCGGGGTGATGCTACGATTATAGGATTGCACAGGTGATTGTGGCGACGGTTTTGTGGGTCGCGCTGGGAAATTACCGTCGCGGCAATCGTAACGCAGGCGAAAAACTGTATGGCAAATCAGAAGGAAGAAGCTCTGGAGGTGGAAGGCGTCGTGACGCAAGCCCTGGCGAATACGCGTTTCCGCGTCGAAATCGAAGGTGGACACATTGTTATGGCGCACGTCGCCGGACGGATGCGGAAGCATTTTATCCGCATCGTGCCGGGTGATCGTGTGCGCGTTGAATTATCGCCGTACGACCTGACAAAGGGTCGCATTGTGTACCGGGAACGGTAGAACGGCATTCTATAGGTCTAAAGAGATAGGATTTTGTTGGACTCTCGGGCGTTTTCGACGCCTTGGCTGGCAAAGCGAGAGTCCTTCGTAGCTGCCCTGGCGGCAGCCGCTTAAATAATCGGAACTGGTCTCTTTTTCCGAGCTTTGGACCAAGAAATTCGCTACTTTCTCGAACACAGGGGTGGGGATCGTCTTGTATACTTGGGAGCCATGCGAAGCCTAGTCAGGCTTGAAACACACGCGAGACATCATCACCGTGGATCCGGCGTTTGATTTCAACTTGCATTTTCCAACCTTACTTGGAGCAACCCGTGACTACAGCCTTTATCCGTCGTTGGCCGTGGATGGTGTCGTTCGTTGCTGCGGCAATCGCAACTTTGGCAATACCGGAGCTGTACGAGCAGGCTATTGCTGACGATGCACCCCAAGCAGCCGCTGCCTCCGGTGGTGAACTGAGAAACGTGGCCGTCATTGCCGGAGCGCCATACGACAAATTGATCAGCGATGTCAGCTTCCTGGGATCACTGGCGGGTAAGCCGGAGCTTGGCCAAATGGTCGAGGGTGGGATCGCGTTTTTCACTCAGGGCAAAGCTGCAACCGCCATCGACAAGAAACAGGCCTGGGGAGTAATCGTGCAAACCGACGGCGCGAACTTTATGCCGGTCGGTTGCCTGCCTGTGGTGAAGGGCGACGATCTGCTCGAAGTCGTGAAGAACTACGGCGCCGAGATCAAGGACAGCGTCAGTGGGGCGAAGGAGGTTGTGTTGCCCAATCGCCGCTCCGTGTTTGTGAAGCAAGAAAACGGGATGGCGTTCATTAGTACATCTGCGGCTTCACTCGCCCGGTTGCCGGCCAATCCCAAGCAACTGCTGACCAAGATGGTTGGGGAGTACGACCTCACAGCACACATTTCGGTGAAGAACGTGCCGGAGATGTATCGGCAATTCGCCTTACAGGCGATGCAAGCCGGTGTGCGGCAAGGAATGAAGCAGAAGGACGATGAGACGGACGAGCAGTATGCGGCGCGTCAAAAGATGACGCAGGCCCAAATGGCCCAAATGGAGCAAATGATCAACGAGATCGACTCCGTGACGTTTGGTTGGGCCGTGGATTCGCAACAGCAGCGCACTTACGCGGACTTCACGTACAAGTTCATGCCGGACAGCAAAATGGCGAAGCAACTTTCGGCGTACAGTGCGCCGAAAACCGATTTTGCCGGATTCTATCAACCCGACGCGGCGGCCACGCTGACATTTTCGATGAAAAGCGATCCTCAGCTTATGGCGGAGAACATGGCACAGTTCGAGGCATCGATGAATTCAGCGCGGGAGCAAATGAATCGCGAGATCGATAAAAAGGTCGATGATGCGGAGGCCCGCGAAGCGCTCAAGGCTGCGATGGCCGATTGGTTCGACGCGTTCGCGGCGACCATCAAATCGGGGCAGATGGATGGAGGGGCGTCGTTGCAATTGAGCCCAGATTCGCTGACATTCGTTGCCGGCGCCACATGGCCGACACTGCAAAGATCGAAAGCGGACTCAAGAAGTTGGAAGCCGCAGCCAAGAAGTCGCCAAACTTTCCCGGCATTAACTGGAAAGCGGCGAGCCATGGCGGTGTGACATTCCACACCATCACCATACCGGTTCCGGATAGCGAGAAAGGGCCGCGAAAGTTGCTGGGAAGTGAACTCGATGTGGCCGTTGGCATTGCCCCCGAGGCGGTTTATGTGGCGGCTGGGAAGAACAATATCGAAACAGTCAACAAGGCCATCGATGCTTCCGCAGCCGACAAAGGCAAGTCGGTGCCGCCTTTCGAACTGGCGTTGTCGCTGACGCCGATTATGGAGGTGGCGGCTTCCCAAGCGGAGAATAGCAAACAGAAAGAGGTGGTACAGAAGGTCGCGGACTATTTGCGGAATGAGGCACAGGGCCGCGACCACATACGCGCCGTGGGCTCGATGGTGCCCAATGGCATTAAATATCACTTCGAGGCGGAAGAAGGCGTGCTCAAAGCGATCGGTACTGCCGCGAGCGCGGCACAACAACAGAAGCTGCAAGCGCAATGATCACGATCGATAGGCTTCTCTCGTTTGAATGAACTCGATGTGGCTCGATCATCCAACGATCGGGCCATTTCTATTTGTTCATTAATATCACGATGCCGGCCGCGACAGCGAGCGCGCTAAGAATCGTTTCCTCGCCTTGGAATGAAATGCGGAGAAGCGGCAGTGCGCCGGTAAGCACGAGCCACATTCCGAGCAGAAGCATTCCCGTGTTGGAGGCGATTTTCATGTTCGAGGTCCTTCTCTAAGGGTCCGTCCGACGAGCGTCGATTTTTTGCGAACCGCATCTTAGCCGAAGCGGTCATTTGACACTACGGTAAGATAATCGGCCCATCCAAAGGCTGAGCCCACCGGCAATCAGGACGGCGATTCCGCTCGCCCAAAGTGGTACAAAGTGGCCGTCAACCGTGACGTCTGCGCCGGCTACAAGCCGTATCAATTGAGCGAAGGCGACCAAGGCGAAAACGACGCACGCCACACGCAAGGCGATCAATGGAGAGTTCATGGCGAAACCCTTTCATGACGTTCGCGAATTCGCCGTCACGCATTTTACAATGCGTAGCGAACCTGCGATAACTGATGGTTAATTCTATGCAAGTCGCGGCGGCAGGTAGCCACGAAAATGTTTGTACATGTAGCGAACGCAGCATGACGGCGACGATTTTAAGTAGCGGGCTTCTGACTGAGATTGCTGGACAGGCCATTCCGCAATTGGCACGGCAATTCAGCACACCCGTCTACGTTTACGACGCCGCGACCATTGTCCAACGGATTGCCGACCTCGCGGAATTCGACGTGGTGCGATACGCCCAGAAATCGTGCTCGAACATCGCCATTCTCGACCTTGTTCGGCGCAATGGAGCGCTGGTTGATTCGGTGAGCGCGGGTGAGGTAGTACGGGCCCTTGCGGCCGGATTCAAGCCGGGTCAGAAAGTGCACCCGACGGAGATCGTTTACACGGCCGATATCTTTGATCGCGAAGCGCTAGAGACCGTCGTGAAGCATGACATCCATGTGAACTGTGGCTCGCCTGACATGATCACGCAGTACGGCGAGCGGATGCCGGGCCGCGGAATTACGCTGCGGATCAATCCTGGATTTGGGCATGGGCATAGCCAGAAAGTGAACACCGGCGGCGCCCAATCGAAGCATGGCATCTGGTACGAGCAACTCGAAGAGTGCATCGAGCGGGCGGATAAGTGCGATCTTTCCATCATCGGCTTACACATGCACATTGGTTCGGGCACGGATCTCGCGCACTTGAGCGAGGTATGCGGCGCGATGCAGCGAGCAGCACTCGTTGTCGGCTCATCGATCCGGTCGATTAGCGCGGGAGGCGGTTTGCCGGTGCCGTACCGCGAGGGGCAGCAGTACGTCGATATCACAGCGTACCACAAGCTGTGGGATGAAACGCGCCATCAGCTAGCAAACCAATTTGGCCACGAGATTTCGCTAGAAATTGAACCAGGCCGGTTCCTGGCCGCCGAAAGTGGTTACCTCATCAGCGAAATTCGAGCCATCAAAACCGCGGGTGAAAACACGTACTACTTGGTTGATGCCGGGTTCAACAACTTGGCGCGGCCGATTCTGTATGGGGCGTACCATCCCATGGCGATCTGCCCGGCAGACGGTTCGGCAACAGGTCGCCCCGCGAAAGATGTGGTGGTGGGTGGGCCGCTCTGCGAATCGGGGGACATTTTCACGCAAGAGGAGGGTGGTTTCGTTTCCACTCGGTCGCTGCCCGAAGCGAAGGTGGGGGATTTTCTGGTGATCGGCGTAGCGGGCGCCTATGGCTACACGATGGCGAGCAACTATAATTCTAAGCCGCTGGTGGCCGAAGTACTTATCGAAGATGGCCTAGCCAACTTAGTTCGCCGGCGGCAGACGCTTAAGGAGCTGATCCAGGCGGAATCGATTCCTCGCTAGATTCGTCCGAAAAGCGATTTTTGCCGGAAAATTTCCAGAATTTCCGTCGAGCAGCTCATCCATTTTCGATCTCTTGGCGTAGAAAAGTGGTGACGTCAGAGAGCGCCTTGTTGGGCAGAGGCAGCCAGGGAAGTAACGAGGAGTCTGTTATGCTCGCGCCGTTTCGTTCTCGCGGCATCACGCCTTATGTTGTTGGCTTGGTTGGGGTTGTCGTGGCGACCCTGCTACGGCATTTGGTGCATCCGGTGCTGCAGGAGCATCTGAGTTTCAGCTTTCATCTCCTAGCGGTGTTCGTGGCCGCTTGGACCGGCGGCTTTTGGCCGGCAATCGCGACGGCGGTTCTTAGCGCAGTGGTCGCTAACTTGCTATTTACGGATCCCTTTCTCTCCCTGGCAATTAACAACAGTGAGGAACTCTTTGCCCTTTTGCTATTCATGACGGTGAGCGTGATTATTGGGGTCCTCTCGGAGATTTCGTTGCGAGCGCTTACTCGCGCGAAACAGGCCGATCGCGAAAAGGATAATTTTATGGCTGCGGTGGCACATGAGATGCGCAGCCCCGTTTCCGTGATTTACTATGCCAATTCGCTCAATCGCATGTCGGGCTCCGAGCGTCCGACCGATCAGCTAGACGTCATCGACCGGCAAGTGCATCATCTGAGTGTGATGATCGAAGACCTAATGAATGTATCGCGTGCGGCCCGTGGTAAAATCAAGCTCAATCGGCAGCATGTCGAAGCTTCCTCAATTGTTGCCGGCGCGGTCGAGCGGGCCAGACCGCTGATTGTCAGCCATGGGCATGCGCTCAAGGTAGACTTGCCTCCGCAGCCAATGCCACTGTTTGTCGATCCGATACGCATGGAGCAAGTGTTGACGAATCTGCTGACGAACGCGGCTAAGTACACGCCGAATGGCGGCGAAATCGCTGTGCATGTAGAAACGGTCGACGAATCGGCCGTTTTTTCGGTGCGCGACAACGGAATCGGCATTCCCGCCAATGTTCTGCCTACAATTTTTGACATGTTTGCACAAGCGGATGCCTCGCACGACCGTACCGAAGGTGGGCTGGGGATCGGTCTGGCTGTAGCGCGGCGAATCGTCGAGCTACACGGAGGCACCGTACAAGCCACGAGTGGCGGAAAGAACCGCGGTAGCGAATTTGTGGTGTCCTTGCCGCTGAAAGAAGCAACCCCACAAGAAACTTCATTAGTGGGTGTGTGAGCAAACCACGTTTGGGGTGGGGGGCTTTTGAATGCAGCTTCCGCGACGCGGCCTCGTTGTCTATGGCGCTGCGCTACTCGGGGTGGGGGCGGCTACCGCGATTCGTTTCGCGCTCGACCCAGTGCTCGGCGAGCACATGATGTTCTCGGTATATTTCCTGGCAGTCTCTGTGGCTGCTTGGGCCGGTGGGATTCGGCCGGCCATGGTAACGGCCCTGTTTAGCAGCGTCTTGGCCAACTACTTGTTCTCGGACCCGCGCGGGTTTTTTCGCGTCAGTAGCGAGCAACTCAGTAGCCTTATAATTTTCAACTCCGTCAGTTTGCTAATTGGAATTCTGTGGGAGATTTCGCTGAAGTCGACGGCTCGTGCACGAGCCGCCGAACAGCAAAAGGACGATTTTCTTGCCATTCTCGCGCATGAACTTCGCAACCCGTTGGCTGTCATTTATTACACCAACCTCGCGGAGCAGAGCGGCGGAGCGCCGCGGTTAAAGGCGCGGTCGGAAGTGATCGATCGGCAGGTGCAACAATTGGATCAGATGATTGACGACTTGGCAGACATCGCCAAGGTATCGCGGGGTAAATTTCGACTGGAATTTAATCCGGTTCGCGCGGTCAACGTCGTTAACGAGTCTTTGGACGTCGTCCGGCATTCAATCGAGGAGCGCGGTCATCAGCTGATCGCGGACCAAGTCGACGATGGCTTGGTCTTGTGGGGTGATCCTCTACGATTGCAGCAAGTGATCACTAATCTGTTGCGAAACGCATCGCGCTACACGCCGCGCGGAGGTCGAATCGAACTTCAAGTGACTTCCGAAAAGGATCAGGCCGTGTTCCGAGTGCGCGACAACGGCCAGGGAATTCCACAGGAAATGCTCAGCCGCGTGTTCGATCTGCATTCGCAAATCGAACGCTCGCTAGAGACTTCGGGATCGGGGTTGGGCATTGGCTTGGCGCTGGTGCGCACGCTTGTGGAGTTGCACGGGGGAACGGTGGCGGCAATCAGCGACGGGCCGGGACGAGGTAGCGAGTTTGTGGTGCGATTGCCGCTGTATGAAGAGCCGGCAAACCACTGATAGAAGCCTCAAAGTCAAGTTGGACGAGGGGGCCGCACAGGAGAACTGCAAAGTCCAAGGCGAAGGGGTAGGTCCATATTTTCGGCCAACGTTTGCACCGTTAATGCGTACCGGGTCGGCCGAAAATGGACCAGACCCCGACTTTGCAGTTCTCCTGAGACCGGCTTGGCCGCAAGCCGATCTTAGCCTAAGATTGTGATAGATTTCACGAAGTAGCAACGACTACGATGGTCGCGGCCACACTCTCCGTGAAGCTAGTGTTTTGGCCCTCGACTCTCGACCCTTAGCTCTCGACCCGCCCATGGCCAAAGAAGGACCCCGCAAGAAAGTTCCCAAGGAATTGGCGGTCATCAACGCCGACAATTGCACGGGTTGCGAATCGTGCCTCGAAGTTTGTCCGGTCGATTGCATCGAGCTTAAGTCGATCGACCGCGGCGTCGTGAAGGGCACGCAGCAGTGGTGCGAGATCGATTTGGAACGCTGCGTGGGTTGCGAAGTGTGCGTCCACATACCGGGCAAGAAAACGAATCCGTACGAGCTCACGGTCTGTCCCTGGGACGCGATTGAAATGGTGGCGACCGAAAAGGTGGCCGTCGTCGTGGCCCAAATCGGCGGTCCTCCGGAATATATTCAAGAGCACTGGGACCGACTGGTCGGTTCGGCCCAGCATTTGGCTGAACTACGCGCAGCGAGTGCGTAGAGTAACGCCGCGGTGGTCCAAAGCAGAGCAGCTACAACTCAGCTTCGATCTTCCGCATGTATTCAATGCTCTTTCGAGCGATTTCATCGGGGCTGGGTTCGTACTTAAATACCTCTACACTGACCCAGCCGTCGTAATTCATCTCGTTCAGCGCGGCGAAGATGGGGTGAAAGTCGACGTCGCCCATGCCGGGGCCGAGCATGTTCGGGTCGTTCGCGTGGAAGTGAACGAGCCAGTCGCGGCTTGCGCGAATAATATCCGCGACAGGCTCGTCCTCGCTCGACATCGCCTTCACATCGAGATGCAGCTTGCAGTGAGGTGAACCGACGATTTTCGCTAGGCGAATTCCCGACTTGGCGGTTAGCATAAAATCGCCCTCCGCGGGACCGAGCGGCTCAAGCCCGATCGTCACGTCGTATTGCTTGCAAGCGGCCATTGCCGCGTGGAGAACTTCGACCGCATACGCTTCGGCATCCTCGTACGAAACGCCGGGCAGCAAATTACGCTGCTGCGGGGAGCCGAGCACCATGATTTTGCCGCCGAGTCCGGCACACACTTCGACGAGCGTTTTTAGATACTCGCCGGTGCGGCGCCGCACGGTGGGGTCAGGGCTCGTGAGATAGTATCCGTCGGTCTTCGCCAGCAACCAATGAAGGCCAATGATTTCGAGGCCAAGATCTTCAGCCATCGTTCGTATGTCGACGAGCTTTTGCGCCGAGACGTGGGACACATCGAACGGTTCATTGTGAGGCGCGAACGTGAAGGGCGCGATTTCGACGCCGGTGTAACCGAGTTTGTGGATTGTGGAAAATGTGTCGGCAAACGAGCGGGTGCCGAACATTTCATTGCAGATGGCGAATTTCATGGCATTCGACTCCAGAGGCGTCGGCGGCTTGCGAGGTGGTCCCCGTTTTACCATATTGAGGGTCTTGATTCATCATTGCCTTCTCATCCCCAAACCACGGCTTATCCATGTTGGTTGAAACGGAAACTACTTCTCCTCGCACGCTCGAACTTGACAAGATTCACCAGGGCGATTGCCTCGAATTGATGCGGCAGTTTGAGAGCGGCACGATCGACCTCGTGTTCGCCGATCCGCCGTTCAACATCGGCTATGAGTACGACGAGTACCACGACCGACAGGCTGACGAAGAATACATTGATTGGTCGCGTCAATGGATGGAAGAAGTGCATCGCGTGCTCAAGCCGGGTGGGTCGTTTTGGCTGTCCATCGGCGATGAATATGCCGCCGAGTTGAAGGTCGATGCAGAGCACAAAATTGGCTTCACGACGCGGAGTTGGGTCGTGTGGTACTACACGTTCGGCGTGAATTGCAAACGAAAGTTTTCACGCTCGCACGCCCACTTGTTCCATTTTGTGAAAGACGAGAACAACTTCACGTTTAACTCGGAGGATCCGCAGGTTCGCGTGCCATCTGCCAGGGCGCTCGTGTATGCGGACAAGCGGGCCAACCCGTCGGGTCGGCTCCCGGACGACACTTGGGTGCTACGACCGCAAGATTTGCCCGCTGGCTTTCAGCCGACGGACGACACGTGGTATTACCCCCGCGTCGCGGGAACCTTCAAGGAGCGGCAGGGCTTTCATGGCTGCCAGATGCCGGAGCAGCTCTTGGGACGAATCATCCGCGTGAGCAGCAACCCCGGCGATATTGTTCTGGATCCGTTTGCCGGCAGCGGCACGACGTTGGCCGTGGCCAAAAAACTCGGTCGCAAGTGGCTTGGTTGCGAGCTTTCGGACGAGTACGTGCGCGCGGCTACCGAGCGGCTGAATGGCGTGGAGGAGGGGGCCGCGCTGGACGGCCCGGCTGATCCAATTGCGAGTGCACCATCGACCGCTAATGGCAAAAAACTCAACAAGGGAGTTGCAGGTGCGGAAGCCGCTCCGCAGTCGGAATTGGCACCTCGGCCCGACGAGATCGTCGAACGTGGCGCTGGCGGAGTTGCCACACCTGCTGTTCCCTCTCAGGTTGTCCGGTCGGATAAGCGTGAGCTCCGCGAGGTGGTGCGTACCGCCATCGTTGATGCTTTTTATTCGGCACATGACGGTGGTTCGATCGATTGGTTGCTCGCGAGCCCAGTATTACAGGATCAGTTTCACGACGCCTGTCGAGAAACAGGTTTGATCGGCAGTGCCGCCGATTGGAATCGCGAACTGCTGCGGCTGCGAAAGATGGGTGAATTTTTAAAGCGCGGGCTGATTAACAAGGTGCACGTAACCGACGATGAGCTGGACGCGTACAGTTTCGCCGCCGAGATTGCCTGGCGGATGACAAATGACAAATTCGGTGGGCCGTCGATTGACGAGATCTTTTGCGATCCAGCCAAAGCAGCGTATTTCGACCGCGCGGCGCGGCGCGTTGGCCCGGGTTTCCAGCCGGCCCAGTACCGTTGGGCGGCCCTGCGGCTACGCAAGGCGAGCCGCGAATTAGTGAACGAGGTGAAGCGTTATCACTTCGTGTTCGCCAAGCGCGATTTCTCTCGCTTTCAATCGTGGCGTGCATTTAAGCCCAAGCGGCTCAACGGCCAACCGGGCATTTACTTACTGCGGGGTGATGCAAAGGAGCCACTGTTTATCGGCCGCGCGGAGGATCTCGGTCGCCGGCTTGCCGAGCACGCTGGATGTCCAGCAATCTCTAGTAGAGTGAGCCGCTTATCGGTGATTTCGGGTGCTGACTTGCCTGGTGCCGAATACTGCGCCGTCTTTAAGGAGGAATTAGTTCGGCGCTACCAACCGCGTTGGAACGTGAACCTAGTGGGTCTCAGTTCTGTTGCTGTGGATTGATTATTCGAGGTCGGCTGCTTAAATCGCCGCGAACTGCTGCCACTTTTCGTCGTAGGCGCGGATGTTGCCGCTGGCGATGTCATATACCCAGCCGTGCAGGGCGATGCGGCCGGCGTCGAGTGCCTCGGCTACGCAGCGATGCGCAGCAGATTTTCAAGCTGCACAAGCACGTTGGCATCGACGGCCTGCGGTAGTTCATCAGGGCCGCCCAAGCGGCCGGCGCGTGCCAGAACCTCCAGCACGGGTTCGGCGTGGTGCTGTAGCCAATCCGCCACATGGGGCATGTTCTGAAGGTATTCGGGATGGAGCAGGCCCTTCATGGCACCACATTCGGAGTGGCCGCAGATGATGATATTCGGCACCTGAAGACCGACCACGGCAAACTCGATCGTGGCCGTCACGCCGCCGATGAGGCCATCGTACTTTGGCACGAGATTGCCGGCGTTGCGGAGCACGAATAGTTGGCCGGGTTGCGCCTGTGTGAACAGGAATGGATCGACGCGCGAGTCGCTGCACGTGATGACGAGGGCTTCGGGCGACTGGCCGCCGGCCAGCTTTTCGAACAGCTTGCGGTACTGAGGGTAAACCTCGCGTTGAAACGTACGAACGCCGGCGATGATATCCTGCATGATGTGAATGCTTGGGAGAACGTTAAATTGATGTGGTCGCGGTCGCTTGCTGTTGTGCGATAGCGCGGTTTTCTTTCTGCACCAGTTGCCCACAGGCGGCGGCGATGTCGGCCCCAAGCGAATAGCGAATTGTGGTGACGAAGCCGGCCTCACGCAGAATCGCCGCAAAGGCGTCGCGCTCGGGTCGTTCGGTCGTACGCAATTCGGGGGCGGTCACAATTGGATTATAGGGAATCAGGTTCACATGCACATCGAGCCCGCCGAGCCAACTGGCTAACGCGTGGGCGTCAGCCGACGAGTCGTTGACGCCGGCGAGCATTAGATATTCGACCATGACTGTGCTTCGTTGGATTTCACTCGCTTTGGCAATTGCCCTGCGAAGCTCGTCGAGTGGATATTTCGCGGCCAGTGGGATCAATCGCTCGCGAACTTCTTGATTCACGCTATGCAGGCTTAACGCTAGGTTGACTGTTGGGAATCGACGGGCGCAGCGGACCATTGCATCCGGAATGCCGACGGTAGAGACAAGAATATAGCGAGGCGGATGGTGGAATAGCTCGGGCGAGAGCAGGGCGGCAATCGCATCGTACACGGCCTGCTCGTTGTGGAACGGCTCGCCCATACCCATAAAGACGACATTCCGCACGCTACGATTTTCTGTCTGCAGTCGTTCGCCGGCCAGCACGATTTGATCGAGGATTTCGGACGGCGACAAGCTTTTGGCGACGCCCATTTGACCCGTAGCACAGAACCCGCAGGCCGCCGCACAACCGACTTGCGACGAGACGCACAGAGAAACGCGACCCGTGCCGGTCCGCATGATTACTGTTTCAATCATGTAGCCGGCTGCTGTGCGGAGTACGAGTTTCGTAGCGCCGTCGAGTTGGGAATCATACGATTCCGCGATCTTCAGTGAATGGAATTCGATGCGGTTGATGAACTGTTGCTGGACATTGGCCGGCAGCTCAGCCAGAGCTGCTTGCTCTCCAAGAGATTTTTTGAAGAACGCCGTTCGCAGCGCGCGAAGTCGCCGCGGCTCGAGCTTCAACTCCGCGCGGAGTCGGTCGATGGCTGGCGTATCGTAAATACTAATCCGCTCTGAATGCTTCATTCAGTATCAATTCACAGACATGCCTCGCGCAGAGTCGCCAAGGCGCAAAAGCTATTGTTCAACGATTTCTTTGAGAAACCTTTGCGCATTGGCGCCTTTGCGTGAGATTAGCAAAGTTCTGATTTGCTCGTGGAGCCAGGAATTTCTTGGACATAGCGAGGAACCGCATAACCGGGCAAGCGACCCCGCAATTGTTCGATAATATGCCGTCCCTTCGTGATGGGTACTTCGAAGTGCGCCGCACCCGCCACGCGATCGAGTTGGTGTGAGTAGTACGGCGTAACGCGCAGATCAATGAGCCGTTCGCAAAGTGCGGCTTGGGCGGCGGTTGAATCGTTGATGCCCGCGAGCAGCACTGCTTGATTTAGAAGCAGAGCGCCAGCGCCACCATTTTGGCGACAGCATTTGCAACGTGCTGGTCGAGTTCGTTGGCGTGATTGGCGTGCAGCACGACGACTGGCGTTAGTCTCGTATCACGAAGAACTTCGACCAAACTGTCGGTGACGCGTTCAGGAATGACGATCGGCAAACGCGTGTGGATTCGAAGTCGGCGCAGATGCGGGATCGTCTCCAATCGTTCCACCATTGCAGTAAGTGTGGCATCGACCAGCGTGAGCGGATCGCCGCCGCTGAGGATGATTTCAGATAGGGAAGAGTCGGCAGCGATCTCGGCAATGGCCGGCTCCCAAGCGGCAAGGGAATGCGGCGCCTCGTCGTACGGAAAGTGCCGGCGGAAACAATAGCGACAATGGATGGCACACGTTCCCGTGGCGATCAACAGTGCTCTTCCGCGGTATTTTTGCAACAGCCCGGCCTGTCGGTGGGCGGATTTGTCATCCACTGGATCGCTCACGAATCCGGGGACGTCGAGCATCTCGGCTTCGAGCGGCAACACCTGTCGCAAGAGTGGATCGGCGGGATCACCGGGCTTCATGCGAGCGACGTATCCACGCGGCACAAACAGCGGAAACTGTTTAGCAGCCGCCTGGGATGCGGCCACGTATTCTTCTGACAACTCGACCAGTCTGCAGAGCTCAGCCGGATCGCGCACGGCGTCTCGCATTGCATCCTGCCATGACACATAGGGCGGCCCGAATCTGGGGCGGACAACGCACGGCGACGTGGATAAAATGGTCATTCCCTTTTTCCAGTACGAATTCAATTTCAAATGAACACGAGACGCGACCATTTGCGTCGCACGCCGGACATTAGGTTATTTTCCGGACGTTTCGTGCCGCTTGCAACATACCAGCCGACGCAGGGAAGACCAACGTGACCACTTACAACACCAGTGATTTCCGTAAAGGCCTGAAAGTACAAATCGACGGCGTGCCCTACCTGATGGTCGAAATGAACTTTCGCAAACCGGGCAAGGGCAACGCGCTGTACGAGTGCAAACTCAAAAATTTGGTTCGCGGCACCATTCTTGACCGTACATACCGCGCCGGACAGACGTTGGAAGGAGCCGACGTTACCGAATTCCCGGCCCAATTTCTATATCGCCAGCAGGATTCTTTCGTGTTCATGAACACGGCGACCTACGAGCAATACGAACTCACGAAAGAACAGGTGGGCGACGCGTGGCAGTTTTTGAAGGACGGAATCGAGTGCAGCATGATGGTCTATAACAACAATCCACTCACCGTCACGCCGCCGAACCACGTGATCCTCAAGGTCGAATATGCGGAGCCGACCGCCCGGGGCAACACGGCCACCAATGTGCGCAAGCCGGTCAAGCTTGAAACAGGCGCCGAGATTGGGGCGCCCGCGTTCGTAAATACGGGCGATTACCTGCGGATCGACACGCGTACGGGCGAGTACGTCGAACGTGCGAACGCTCCGGAGGAGTGAAATCACGCGCCTACGCCGCTTTGCGTCGAAGACATGGGGGCGCCGGCGTAAGCGCCAAGATTTGCAATTCGCCGGCGAATACGAATTATTCGTAGGCCTGCGCGCACGGTGGCTTGCGATTGGCCCCAATTCCAGCGTAGAACTACAACACGCGGGGATACATTGAGTTTATTTGGCCCCCGGTCACTGACCGGAGGCTAGATGCCACGTCCTTGGCGTCGCATTTCGATTCTCCTCTCAAACAAGGAGCTTTTTCGATGTTGGGCTCGACCCTGATTGTGCTTGCTGTTTTGGCGATTATCGCTTTCGTTGCCGTCATGTGGGGTGTGGGCATCTACAACCAATTGGTCACGCTCAAGAATCGCTATCTCAACGCGTTTTCGCAAATAGAGGTGCAGCTCAAGCGGCGGTACGACTTAATCCCAAATTTGGTCGAAACCGTAAAAGGCTACATGGCGCACGAACGCGGCACGCTGGAGGCAGTGATTTCCGCCCGAAATCAGGCAGTAGGTGGGCTGGAACGTGCGGCGGCGAATCCGGGTGACCCCGCCGCAATGCGAGCACTGTCATCCGCTGAACAGGGACTTACTGGCGCACTAGGGCGATTGTTCGCTTTGTCGGAAGCATATCCCGATTTGAAGGCCAATCAAAATATGGCTCAGCTAACCGAGGAAATCACATCGACGGAGAACAAGGTGGCCTTTGCGCCAGGCGTACAACGACTCGGCCACCGCCTACAACACCTATAAGCAAACGTTTCCGCCGGTCCTGTTTGCCGGATTGCTGGGCCACAGCCAAAATGCGGAGCTCTTGGACTTCAACCACGCCCAGATCGCCGAAGCGCCGAAAGTCTCTTTCACGTGAATTAGTCAAGAGCGGAGAGTCGAGAGTCTAGAGCAAGAAACGCACGGTAGATTCTTGCGCTCGGTTGTCTGGCTCTCGACTCTTGACCTTCCCGTTCTCGACTCCCTATGGCTACCGACTTCTTTGAACGTCAAGACGTTGCCCGCCGCAATACGAAGTGGCTAGTGGCGATGTTCATTTTCGCCGTGATCGGCATCGTCGGTTCGACGTTCGTGGCGACGGCGCTTGTGCTTGGTGCGGCGAATGAACACGGGCGTTTTTCGTTCGAGGTCCCACTATTGGCAAGCGCGGCGGCGCTCGGGCTGATTGTTATCGGCAGTCTGTACAAGACGGCGCAGTTAGCGGCCGGCGGCACTGTCGTGGCGGAGCGGCTCGGCGGCCGCCGCGTGTATCCGAATACGATCGATCCCGTGGAGCGGCGGCTGCTCAACATCGTGGAAGAGATGGCGCTCGCCTCGGGCGTGCCTGTGCCGCCTGTGTTCCTCCTTAGCCGCGAACAGGGAATCAATGCGTTCGCGGCGGGCTATTCGCCCAGCGACGCTGTGGTGAGTGTCACGCGCGGCTGCGCACAGCAATTGACTCGCGATCAGTTGCAGGGCGTCGTCGCCCATGAGTTTAGCCACATTCTTAACGGGGACATGCGGCTCAACCTCCGCCTGATCGGTGTGCTCCATGGCATTTTGTTGATGGGCCTCGTGGGACGCGAGCTGTTACGATTCGGCAGTTATAGCAGTGGCGGCAACCGCTCCCGACGTAACGACAGTGGCGCCTACCTGCTGCTGATTGGTTTAGCATTCATGGTGATTGGTTTCTTAGGACTGTTTCTCGGTAATCTCATCAAAGCCGCTGCTTCGCGACAACGAGAATTCTTGGCCGACGCATCGGCTGTGCAATTCACGCGGAATCCGGAGGGGATCGCCGGCGCATTGAGGCGGATAGGTGCGGCCATTTTTGGATCGAAGCTGATTTCTCCCCGCGCGGATGAAGCGAGCCACATGTATTTTGCCGAAGGCATTAGCACACTATTCGCAAGTCACCCGCCACTCCGCGAGCGTATCCGCCGCATCGATCCGCAATGGGACGGCAAGTATCCACCGGCGCTGCCGGCCGACGCAGTCGTCGGCTTTGGGAGAGGCGAAGTTGCGCCCTCGTCGAAGGTGGAATTTCTGATGAGGCGCGCAGTGTGTACGACCAGCCCGTGCCGGTGGCAGTGGTTCGAAAGGCCGCTGACCAGGTTGCCAATCCCACCGAATTGCATCGTACGTACGTTCAGGAACTAATCGCCGCCATGCCACCTTCCGTGATCGACGCGGCGCATGAACCGTACGGCGCCCGAGCGCTAATCTTCGCGACGCTTCTGGATGAGAATGCCGATGTTCGTGCCGCTCAACTTCGCGAGCTTGAAAAGTCAACCGACGCACATGTATTCGAACTCACGCTGAAGCTGGTGCCGGCGGTGAACCAATTGGATACGCGCGCTCTGCTGCCGCTTGTCGATATGGCGTTGCCGGCCCTGCGCGCGCTAAGCCCGTCGCAATACCACGAATTTAGCCGGAGTTTCGTCGACTTGGTGCGGGCCGACGAGCGCGTGGGCTTATTCGAGTGGACGTTGCACCAGATTCTGCTGCGACACTTGCGACCGCAATTTGAGCGGGTGCGGCCGCCGCAGATCCGATACTACGGCCTGCAGCAACTTGGCCAACCGATATCGGTACTCCTTTCGACGTTGGCACACGCCAGCCAGCACGACGATGAGCTTGCGTTCCAAGCAGGTGTCAAGCACCTGAGCGAGGTGCCTGTGAAACTTTTGCAGCGTGCGGCGTGTGGCGTCGACCAATTGGATGCCGCTCTGCGCGAGCTAGCACAGGTCGCTCCAAAGCTTCGATCAAGGCTCGTGGATGCGTGTGCGGCATGCATCTGCGCCGACCGAGAGGTCTCCGTCGAAGAGGGCGAGTTACTACGAGCCATCTGCGACATGCTCGATTGCCCCATGCCGCCGCTGCTGCCTGGGCAGTCGGTGTCACCCTCGTTGTTCACACCGCAACCGGCGAGCCAGGTGTGAAATGGCGCTCGAGCCACACGAATTTCGGCCGACCGCATCGCTCGCGGTTTTATCAAAGCGGTCTAAATTGCTTCGTGCACTGCGCACGTTTTTCTACGAGCGGGGATTTGTGGAAGTGGAAACGCCATTTTTGTCGAGCGAAGTGATCCCTGAGCTACACATCGAGCCGATGTGCGTTGAAAGAAGCTTGTTTCTGCAGGCATCGCCGGAGTTGCACATGAAGCGACTATTGGCGTCGGGGGCAGACGCGATTTTCCAGGTCACGCACTCGTTTCGCTCCGGCGAACGTGGCACACTTCATAACCCCGAGTTCACGATCGTCGAATGGTATCGCACAGGCGACGACATGACGGCTGGAATCGATTTGTTAGATGCGTTGATGCAATCGCTCTTGGGAACGCCACCAGCGGCCCGCACGGCCTATGCCCACGCATTTAACCGAACGCTTGGCGACTTTACCGCATACCGCGACCGTCGAGGAGTTAGCCACGGCAGCTCGCAGTGCAAATGTTATGGTGCCGGCAGGCATGAACGACCGCGCCCGTGATGAGTGGCTCAATTTGCTACTGGCCGCACGAATTGAACCAGAGTTGGGCAGAGACCGACCGGAAATTATGTACCACTACCCGGCTTCACAAGCATCGTTGGCTAACGTGGAGCATTCGCCACACGGATACGATGTGGCTGAGCGATTTGAGCTCTATTATCGCGGCATTGAGTTGGCGAATGGCTTCCACGAGTTGGGAGACGCCGAGGAGTTACGATCGCGATTGGAAAATGCGAATGCCGGTCGGGAGGCTGACGGCCGTGGCGCGTTGCCGTTGCCCGAGCGGCTGCTCGCAGCAATAGAGCATGGTCTTCCCGATTGCACAGGTGTAGCGCTCGGATTCGACCGGCTGGTCATGGTTGCGACAGGGGCGAAGTCCATCGACGAGGTGGTAGCGTTTCCGCAAGAGCGGGCGTGAATTGCCGATGGCGAGCTTACGCGACCTCATCACTTCAAGCGCGATACCGCCTTGTGCCGGAAGCAAGTGACCAAGTGATCGTTCACCATGCCGACGGCCTGCATGTGGGCGTACACGATCGTGCTGCCGACAAACTTGAAACCGCGTCGCTTCAGGTCTTTGCTCAAAGCGTCGGATTCTTTCGAAGTTGCAGGTAGATGCTTGATATTTACGATTCGGTTTTGAATGGGCCGGCCACCCACGAAGCCCCAGATGTACTTATCGAAGGTGCCAAATTCTTCTTGCACTTCCATGAAGCGGTGGGCATTGTTGATGGCAGCGACGATTTTCAGTCGATTTCGAATGATGCCGTCGTCAGCCAACAGACGTTCAATTCGTTTTTCCGTAAAGCGGGCTACCTTCGCTGGATTGAAATCTGCAAATGCTCGGCGATATGCTTCGCGCTTGCGCAAAACGACGAGCCAACTCAAGCCAGCTTGGGCGCTTTCCAGCGTCAAGAATTCAAACTGCTTGCGATCATCGTGGACGGGCACACCCCACTCTTTGTCATGGTAGACGGTCATCAGCTCGCCGCCACGCGGTCCCCAATCACAACGTGGTTTAAGTGCGCTCATACGTTTCAAAATCAAAGGGGTGTTCGTTCTTGTCGTCCGCATCGTGGCTAATCGATTCAGTGAGCCGCCAGTTCTTCCATGCCACTTCCGGAAAATAGGTATCACCTTCGACGCGGGCTCGAATGCGAGTGAAATACAGCCGATCGACTCGTGGCAAAGCTTCGCGATATAGTTCAGCGCCACCAACAATGAATGCTTCCGAATCACGGGCCGTTTGGGCAACTTGCAAAGCGTCATCGAGGCTGCTAGCCGTTGCGACTTCCGGAGGATCGATATGATAGTCTGGCTGCCTCGTCACGACGATCATCCGCCGCCCCGGGAGCGCTCGGCCGATCGATTCCCATGTCCGCCGGCCCATGATGACCGTGTGCCCCATGGTCAGGCGTTTGAACCGCTGTAAATCGGCCGACAGACGCCAAGGTAACTGGCCACCGCGTCCAATGACGCCGTTCTCCGCCACTGCTGCAATGATTGAGACCCGCATGCCGCGCTCTCTCCATTAGACCGCGATCGGAGCCGCAATGTGCGGATGCGGATTGTAATTTTCCAGGTGAAAATGCTCGTACTGGAAGTCGAAAATCGACTTTACGCTCGAGTCAATGTGCATCGTGGGCAGCGGCCTCGGCTCGCGCGTGAGCTGCAACCGTGCTTGTTCCAGATGATTTTCGTAAAGGTGAGCATCCCCGAAAGTGTGCACGAAATCACCCGGCTGCAAATCGGTCACCTGGGCGACCATCATCGCGAGCAGCGCGTAGGAAGCGATGTTGAACGGCACTCCCAGAAAAACGTCGGCGCTTCGCTGATACATCTGGCACGACAGCTTGCCATCGGCCACGTAGAACTGGAAAAGCAAATGGCACGGCGGCAGCGCCATCTCCGATAAGTCGGCCACGTTCCACGCGCTCACGATCAACCGGCGCGATTCCGGATTCGTGCGAATCTGTTTGATGACGTTACTGATTTGATCGATCGACTCGCCTTGGCGGCCCATCCACGATCGCCATTGATAGCCGTACACCGGTCCAAGTTCGCCCTGTTCATCAGCCCATTCATCCCAAATGGTGACGCCGCGATCGTTCAGATAGCGAATGTTAGTTTCTCCGCGCAGAAACCAGAGTAGCTCATAGATGATTGATTTGAGGTGTACTTTTTTCGTGGTTACGAGCGGAAAACCTTCGGCCAAGTTGAACCGCATTTGGTGGCCAAAGATGCTGCGTGTGCCGGTGCCTGTACGATCACCCTTGAGAGTGCCTTCGTCGAGGATGCGCTGAAGCAAATCGAGGTATTGTCGCATGCGGGAATTGTATCGCGCACGCCAGCAGCACAGTAGCGGTCGCGTTGTGGAGAGACAGAATACGAGGAGCAGGGACGGGTCGAACCCATGACGGATCCATCCTGCTGCACATCCAGAATTCTACTTTCTTTTCACTTCTGTTTCCGCCATCAGCTCTTCGACCAACTTTGCTAGTAGCTTCGGATCATCCTTCTTCCGCAGGTGCTCGATCCGGTCTGGAGGTAGGTTAAGCTTGGCCAGTACCCCTTCCAAGTATTTCCACTGTCGCTCGCGAGCCTTGCCCTCCGCGAGGTAGAGCTCGGTCACGAGTTCACTGAGGCGTTGGAGCGAGATCGCGTCGCGATTCTCATAGTAGTTTTTGATGATTTTCTGCTGGTACTTGGTGTAGTTTTTGTTCATGGTTCTAGTTTGCGGCCTCGTGGAGCCAAGTGTGGCTGCGACGTAACGAATCGTCGGCAAAGCCACAGGCTGTCTTTGCGCCTGCCCAGTGGCTTGGTAAATTAGAGTATCGGGGCCAAGTGCGGCCAAGCTCGCTCGAAAACATTCAAGATTACGGTCTAACGATATGCCGGTTGTTAAGTTTGTCAAAGAGAACAAAGAAATTGAAGTTCCGTCGGGCGCCAATCTTCGGAAAGAGGCCGTGAAAGCGGGTGTCAATTTGTACCAAGGCCTCAATGGTATCGGAGCAGGTATCAACAAGTATCTCAACTGCCATGGCTTTGGGCAGTGTGGGATGTGTCGCGTCAAGATTACCAAGGGGATGGAGAATGTGAGCCCAATGGGTATCGTGGAAAAGGCTCGATTCAGGTGCCCTGTGCCGACGCCGGTGACGCCACTCGGTTTAGATCCGTTGCCGTGCCTGGCCTTTATTGGGAATGAAGACACGATGCGATTGGCGTGCTGTACTGAAGTTCACGGCGACATCGAAGTTGAAACCGGTCCCGAACTGGACCTCTTCGGCGAGAATTTCTTTAGTTGAGGCTATCGGCTATAGGCTGTCAGCTATCGGCAAGAGAGCCATTCAGCCGACAGCTAATGACCGACAGTCGATAGCTTCTCCCCATGAAACAAATCATCGCCATCGTGAAGCCGTTCCTCGTCGAGAAGATCCTCGACGCGTTGCGACGAGCACCGCTTGAGGCGCTCAGCGTGGCGGAAGTAAAAGGCATGGGGAAGCAGAAGAGCTACCTCGAGCGGTACGCCGATACGGAATACTCACTTACTTTTCTACCCAAAGTCGAAATCACGGTCTGGGTCGATGATCTGCGGGCCGAGGACGTCGCACGAAAGATCGTGGAAGTTGCCCGAACGGGCCGAATGGGCGATGGCAAGATTTTCATCTTGCCCGCTCAACCATGTGAAGCAGTTATCGAAGTGACGGCCGAAGCTTGACCTTGCCAGAAAGGCGAATTGTGCGTCCTTTCACATTAGTGATTTTGGCTCTCCATTCATGCGCCGTGGGCCATGCATCAGCCGAGCCGCAGGTGGTGACTTCCGCCCAACGTCCGATTGACGACGCCACAATTAAAGCCAACGGCATCCGTGTCCTTAAGAGCAAATTTCTGATCTTGTGCACCGATGTGCCAAGTAGCCCCGAGGTAGATCGGTTGCCGGCAGTATTCGACGAAGCAGTACCGCAATGGGCTGCTTACTTCGGCGTGGACCAACAAAAACTTTCTCATTGGCAGGCCCGAGCCTACCTCATCGGTGATCGCCGTCGGTTTAAGTCGCTCCACTTGATGCCTCCGGGCCACGAAGGTTTCGTGAATGGCATTTCGATGGGGGCCGAGTTATGGCTGAATGATCAGCCAACCGCCTACTATCGTCGGCACTTGCTACTGCACGAGGGAACGCATGTGTTCATGGCTTCATTTCTCGGCGGCTGCGGACCGGGGTGGTACAAGGAGGGCATCGCAGAGCTATTCGGGACGCATCACTTCGACGAACAAACCGGTAAGCTCACGTTGCGGATCATGCCTCAAAATCGCCAAGAGGTGCCAATGCTGGGCCGCATCAAGCTCATTCGCGATGCCGTGGCGGAGCATCATGTACTCACATTCCCCACCGTTATGCGGCTCGACAATCGCGAGCAGATGGATAACGAGTCGTACGCATGGTGCTGGGCGGCGGCCAAGTTTCTCGATACGAATCCGCGTTATCGTGACCGATTTCGAGTCCTGGCCAAGTACGTCCTCGAGCCAAATTTTGACGACAAGATGCGTCATGAATATGAAGCGGACTGGGCGGATTTGACGTCCGAGTGGCTAGCATTCGTCACTACGTTAGACCATTGTTATGACTTCGACCGCATGACCATCGATTTTCGCCGTGGCGAACCACTGTCGGCCGGGCCGAGGAAAGTCCAAGTCAGTGCCGACCGCGGTTGGCAGTCGTCAGGAGTGTGGTTCAATGCTGGGAAAACCTACAAAGTAACAGCCGCCGGCCGCTATGAAATTGCCGCAGAACAATTTGACGGCAAAACGCAAGTGTGGCCATGTGAGCCAGGCGGCGTGACAATCGAGTATCACGATGGTCACCCATTGGGCATGTTGCTTGGCGCAATTAATCCCGATGGCGAGGCGTCGCCGAACGCTGCAATGTCGTTCGCCAAGCCAGTGGCGATCGGCCTACAAGCGACCATTAAACCAGCCATCAGTGGCACGCTGTACCTTCGTGTCAACGATTCAGCCGCGAAGCTCGAAGACAACCGTGGCGCGCTTACCGTGAGGATCGAGCCGACGCCTTAAGTGTCTTAAGTAGGGTAGGTATCGCCCGCCATCGGCATGCAAGTGATGGATGACGGCTGCGAACCTATCTGTCTCAGTTGACACTTTATCGGTACGTTCTAACAATGGCGACATCGTGACCAACTTCATCGAAAAAAATGACCCGGCCGTGTGGAAGGCGATCGAGAACGAGATCGTCCGCCAAGCTGATGGTCTGGAGCTGATCGCCAGCGAGAATTACGCGAGCCCCGCCATCATGCAGGCGGCTGGCAGCGTATTGACGAATAAATACGCTGAGGGCTACCCAGGCCGCCGATACTATGGCGGTTGCGAGTTTGTCGATATCGTCGAGCAGTTGGCAATCGATCGCGCCAAACAGCTCTTCGGCGCCGAATTCGCCAACGTGCAGCCTCACAGCGGCTCGCAAGCCAACACGGTCATTTACATGGCTGCACTGGAGCTAGGCGACACCGTTCTCGGTCTCGACTTGGCTCACGGCGGCCACCTCACGCACGGCATGAAGCTGAACGTGAGCGGCATGCTGTACCACTTTATCAGCTACGGCGTGACTCGTGACACGAACCGGCTCGACTTCGATCAGATTGCCCGATTGGCCCGTGAGCACAAGCCGAAGATGATTGTGGCCGGCGCCAGCGCCTATCCACGCGAAATCCCCCACGAAAAATTCGCTGAAATTGCCCGCGACGCTGGCGCGAAGCTCATGGTCGATATGGCCCACTACGCGGGGCTGGTGGCCGCGGGATTACACAACAGCCCGGTCCCAGTCGCCGACTATGTAACGACCACGACGCACAAAACACTCCGCGGTCCCCGAGCCGGTTTGTGCCTGGCCAAAGAGGAGTACGGTAAAACGATCAACAGCCGCGTGTTCCCCGGCATCCAAGGTGGACCTCTCATGCACATTATCGCCGGCAAAGCAATTTGTTTCGGCGAAGCCCTGCTGCCCGAATTCAAAACCTACGCCCAGCAAATCATCGACAACGCAAAAGCACTGGCCGATGTGCTGCTTGCTGGTGGTCTTAAGCTCGTCAGCGGCGGTACCGATAATCATCTGCTGTTAGCCGATGTCACACCGCTGAGCATCGGCGGCAAGCTCGCTGAACAGACACTCGAGCGCTGCGGCATCACGGTCAATAAGAACATGATTCCGTACGATGAACGGAAGCCCGTCGACCCTTCCGGCATTCGCATCGGAACCCCGGCGCTTACAACCCGCGGCATGAAAACCGAACAGATGCGCACGATCGGCGATTGGATCCTCACCGCGTTACGAGCGCCAGAAGACGAAGCCGCCCTAAACCGCATCCGCGGCGATATCCGCGAGCTGTGCAAACAATTCCCGGTACCCGCCGCTGCATTGAAGGATTAACCACTGAGACACGGAGGACACAGAGGAAAGGCAAGAAGTGCCAGTCGCAAACGTTTAATAAAAATGCAACCTGCGGAGTGTGAATTCGCATTGTTCATTGTGCATTTGGTTTTAGTATGGTGTTTCTTCTCCTTGTTCTCTGTGTTTCTGTCGTGGAATAGAATTATTTGAGCCACGCAGCATGGAAAAGTCTTCCGAAAAAAGCCGCATTTTAATTGCCGACGACAACGAACCCAATGTCGAGCTACTCGAAGCTTATCTCGCGGGGCTCGATGCCAAAACGACCATCGCCGTCGATGGCCAGGATACGCTCAATAAGGTCGCATCGTTCCGTCCGCATCTCATCTTGCTCGATATCATGATGCCAAAGCTGAGCGGCTTCGAGGTCTGTAAGAAGCTTAAGAGTGATCCCACGACCAGCAGCATCATGATCTTGATGGTCACTGCGCTCAATGAACTAGGCGACATTGAAAGAGCCGTGCAGGCTGGCACCGACGATTTCCTCTCGAAGCCGGTTAATAAGGCCGAGCTGCTCAAACGCGTCGAGAACATGCTCAAGCTGCACCATGTGACCGATGAAGTCGAGCGGCTGCGGCAATACATCGAGCAGATGGAAAGCCGATAGCAGGCCGCTTGCCCGGCGATCGGGTACATCGCGCGAAACCTCTGTCTCGTTTTGCCGCTTTTAGGTATGATTGAGAGGTGGTGTCGCGGAAGCTGGATGATCAGTCAAGTATCATGGGCCAAATCCTACGAGGCCGGGCCATTCCTTGTGCCATTGCGGCAATGGCCGCAGTGTTCCTATCAATTTGGCCATCCCTTCCAATCGCACGGGCCGACGAAGCATCCGTGCATGGCGGCAACTCGGCAGAAGCAACCGTCGCGCTGAATGACGTGGCAAGTTCGCCCCGAAACGCCAAAAGTCAACAACAACGTATCCAACAGTTGATCCGCGAGCTTGGAAGTGCTCGGTATACAGCCCGTCGTACGGCCGCAAACCAACTGCGGCAAATTGGTGCGGAAGCCTTCGATGCGCTGAATGCAGCCACTGAGGATCCCGACCCTGAGATCGCTGCCAGCGCGAATTACCTTTTGCGACAAATCGCCGTTCGTTGGGTGCAACCGGAGGACTCGGCAACCGTGCGGGCCGTATTGCGGCAGTATGGGCAGGAGGTAGAAGCCGCGCGGCAGCAGCATGTTGATCAGTTGGCTAAACTGCCTCAGAATGGCGGCCTTTCAGCGCTGTGCCGCATCGCGCGGTTCGATCGCTCACCCATTGTTTCGCGGACGGCGGCCCTGGCGATCATTCGGCCCAAAGATTTGTCTACGTCTCGATCCCCTGTTGACTCGGCGACTGTTGAGGAACAACTGGGGGCGAGCACCCGTGCGTCCGCCGCCTGGCTTCACCAGTATCTGGTTCAGCAACACGATCCGGCATCGTCGATCCCCATTTGGAAAAAGCTTATCGACGAAGAATCGGCCCGCCTTGATAAGAATGGCCAAACTTCCAACGAAATTGTGCTCGGCTTGGAGTGGAACCTGGCCGAGTTGTATCGCCAAATCGGCGACCAGCCTTCGATCAATGGTGTGCTCGACCGCATGGTCGAATTGGCCGGCAACGGATCGGATGAAACTCTGGTCGATCTTTTAACCTGGCTAACCGAGCACAAGTCGTGGGATGTACTCGATACATTCTTGGCTAAGCATCAGCCGCGTCTGGAACAAAGTAAGCGCCCGCTGTATTACGCGGCTCTCGCCCGAGTAAAACAAGGGAAGCGCGATCTTGCCGAGCAACTGGCGGCGAGCGCAGCTGCGATTCCCACTCAAACCACGCTCGAAGGATTCGCCATCGCCAAGGATTTGGAAGAGCACAGTCAGTGTGAGTGGGCAGTTCGCGAGTATCGCAGTGCCATTGAAAAGCAGCCGGTCGAATCCTATGAGTCGATCTTGGCGCGAATCTATCTCGCAAATCTGTTCCACGATTACGGGCGTGAAAAAGAGGCGGCGGACACGATCGAGCCGCTCACGAAAGCCTTGCAGAGCAAAGGCAACGTGGCCGAACTCTATGCTCGAATCCGCGACTACAATAGTGGCCGGTTGGCTCTTCCGCCACCCGATGCAATTGCCGCGCGTTACCACTTTTATCGCGCGTGTCAGTATCAGTTCGAAAAGGATCTCACCCGCGCCAAAGATGAATTCGATCTGGCGATAAAGTTCGATCCCACCGATGCCGATGTTCTGATCGCCATGTACCATTTCCCGGAAGCCGACGAGCGCATGGCACGAATCGGTTCGCCAGCGTGTCTTGCAGATGACGCAGCAGTTACAGCGGGAGATCGACGAGGATCCGTCGGACGCTACGCCTTACAACCAATGGGCCTGGCTCGTGAGCAACACCGAAGGCGATTTCCAAAGGGCGATCCGTTATTCGCATCGCTCGATTGAGTTGAACGTGAACAGTGAATCCGGCCTCGGCAGTTTCCTCGACACCTTGGGCCGCTGCTATTATGCTGCCGGCGATTACGAAAATGCCGTGAAGTACGAGCGTCAGGCGATCGAGAAAGTCGACTACATGCAGGTAATGCGGCGGCAGTTGGCGCTCTTCGAAAAATCGCTCGCAGAAAAGAAGGGCGAAGCAAAAGGCGATTCCAAGAAGCCCAAATAACGCACCTGCCTCCGAGCGTCGCTTGCGGTTTAGCCGCATTTCATTCTTACTTCCATGAAGACCATTGCTCTCACGCATGGCGACTTAGCGTATATCGAAAGCGGTCGGGGTTTGCCCGTGCTTTTGATCCACGGCTTCCCGCTCGATCACACCATGTGGAATGCCCAGATCGATGCCCTAGCAGAGACCGCACGCGTAATCGCTCCAGATCTACGTGGCTTCGGCCAGTCGCCGCTGGGGAAAGTCGATCCACAGCGTGGCATCACGATGGAGCAATATGCCGACGAATTAGCCGAATTGCTCGATGCGATCGGGGTCAGCGAGCCGATCGTGATGGTTGGCTTTTCCATGGGCGGATACATTGCTTGGCAATTTGTGTGGAAACATCGCGAACGAGTGCGGGCACTCATCCAGTGCGACACGCGGGCGCTGGCCGATACGGACGAGGGCCGCGCAGGCCGGATCAAAATGGCGGAGAACGTCGCCGAGTGGGGAAGCGCCCGCGTGGCCGAAATGATGGGACCGAAATTATTCTCGGCCCGAGCGTGGGAGACGCAACCTAAACTAACCGCCGAGCTCCGCCGCGTAGTTGCCCGCACTTCGCCCGCGGCGATCGCGGCCGCTCAACGCGGTATGGCTGCCCGGCCCGATGTTACAGCCTTGCTTCCCACGCTACACCCGCCGGCGTTGATTCTGGTCGGCGGCGCAGGATGCAATCAGCCCACCTTGTGAGATGCGAAAAATGGCCGCCGCCCTCCCCAACGCTGAATTCGTCGAAATCCAGAACGCTGGCCACATGACGACAATGGAGAACCCGACGGCTGTCAATGAAGCGCTGGTGAGCTTCGTGTCGACAATTTAGCTCCCGGTCACTGACCGAGGGCTGGTCCGCCAGTCATTTCCCCGGCAGCGTGAACACCGACTGGCTTTTGACGATCGCGTAATCGTCCGGGAACGTATGAAACGCCTGCACCCGCAAGCTGCGGTCACGCGACTCGACGTTGATATAGCTCATCGCGCCCAAGCCAAACCGACCGCTTGATTCAAAGCAGTGCAGCAAGCCTTGGCGGGCGCCGATTTGCGTGAGTTCCTTCTGGTATGTCCAAAACGTCTCGCGGGCGACCGGCTCTAGCGAAAACTCCACGTGGTATGTAACACCGCCGCGGCACTCGACGTCGTCCGTGCAGGAGTCCTTCAGTCGGTACGACATCAACCGCCGGCGCTGCGGCAGAGGATGGTGGGCCGAAGCCGCCACTTCCGTGAGCGTCAGGCCATCGTATTGCCACGTGATCACGTGCCCGGCGTTCGTGATTTGGATGTTGGCCGTGTAGCCACCGCGTTCGATCTGTCGGCTGCGATGAATCTCAAACAGCTCCGGATGCAGCGACCTGCCATAGAGCTGAAATACCAATTCGGCGATACGCGGGCGAACCGATAACACGTAAAATTCCTTGCCATTCAGTCACTCGGCGAGTTCTCGTCAAAGGCGACTGGTAGATGTTGCTTTCTAGGGCGAGTCTGCCGACTCGCACACTGCATCAATTATAATCGGTCTCAAAAATTGCAACAAAGGTCGATTCGCCGTCGGTGAATTTTGTCGTTTTTCAGACTTGACTTTCTTGCCAACTCCAGGTCCAAAGCGGGCCTTGTCGGCAGTCGATTTAACGCGTACCGCAATGTCGTCGAAGCTGCTGCAAGTTTACGAACAGTTGCACTCGGCGTTCGGTCCACAGCATTGGTGGCCGGGCGATTCGCCATTTGAAATCATGGTCGGCGCCGTGCTGGTTCAGAATACAGCGTGGCGCAACGTGGAGCGAGCGATCGACAATTTGCGAGAGGCGGGTCTCATGGAGCCGCACGCTCTGTACGAGGTGTCTCCGTCCGAGTTGGCCGAATTGATTCGCCCTGCCGGCTATTTTCAAGTCAAAGCCAAGCGGCTGCGGCACCTGCTAAGGTTTCTGATCGACGAATTTAACGGCTCGCTGGACGCGATGTTCCGCACGAACCTAGCAACGCTTCGCGAGCAATTGCTCGCGATCCACGGTATTGGACCCGAGACGGCCGACGCGATCCTGCTCTATGCCGGCGGTTTGCCCACGTTTGTCGTCGACACTTATACCCACCGCGTTCTGGCCCGCCATGGCTGGATTGGCTACGACGCCGATTATCACGAGATCAAAGAATATTTTGAATCCACCTTGCCCGCCGACATGCAGCTTTACAATGAGTATCATGCCCTGCTGGTGCGAGTCGGAAAGGAATTCTGCAAACGCACTCGCCAAAATGCGAGGCGTGCCCACTGTGCGAGATGTTGCCAGCCTGCGGAATCATCGACCCATTTTGATCGAGGGTGTTTTACCACAGAGACACTGAGGGCACGGAGAAGAGCTTTGGACAGGATTGACGGGATCGGCAGTATTGAGGTTCTATTGCTGCCTGTATTGGAAATGAGCCTCTCTCAATCTTGGCGATTAGATCACAGTGTAAGGCCTTACTCACCCATCAGCCAGGTTCATTAGCAATCCAGGACTCAATAAGCAACGATTACTCGTGTTTTTTATTATCCTGTTCATCCTGTTAATCCCGTCTAATTCCTTTTTCCGTGTTTCCGTATCTCGAAGGTAAATATTTCTGCCTTGCAATGATTGTGTTACCAATGCCCGATCTTTTCTCCCAATCCGAAGCAGCCAACTTCGAGCAGGTGCAGCCGCTCGCGGCGCGGATGCGGCCGCGATCGCTGGCGGAATTTGTCGGCCAGCAGCACTTCCTCGGCGAAGGCAAGCTGCTGTGGCGAATGCTGCGGGCCAAGCGGTTCGGGTCGGTGATCTTCTACGGCCCGCCGGGCACCGGCAAGACGACGCTCGCGCGGCTGCTGGCCCAGGAGACGGACAGCCGCTTTCGGCAGCTCAGCGCGGTCACCAGCGGCGTGAAAGACGTCCGCGAAGTGCTCGAAGAGGCCCGCGACGAAGTCGCCGCCGGCGGGCGGCCGACGCTGCTGATGATCGACGAGATCCACCGCTTCAACAAGGCCCAGCAGGATGCGCTGCTGCCCGACGTCGAAGAGGGCGTCGTGATCCTGGTCGGGCTCACGACGTCCAACCCATTTTTCGCCGTGAACGACGCGCTGGTGAGCCGCAGCCGCGTGTTCGAGTTCCAGCCGCTGTCGGTCGACGACATCAAGACGCTGGTTCGCCGGGCACTGGCCGACAACGACCGCGGCCTCGGCCAATACGACGCGACGATCGACGACGACGCGCTCGAGTTCCTGGCCGAAGTCTCCGACGGCGACGCCCGCCGGCATTGGGTGCCCTGGAAGTCGCGGTGCTGTCAAGCGGGGACGCGGCAGGGGTGGCTGGGGTCGGCCGACGAGCCCCCGCGCCGTCACACGCGCTGCGGCTCAGCGCGAGCTCATCGCCGACGCCGTCCAGCGCAAGGCGATCCGCTACGACCCCACCGGCGACGACCACTACGACGCCGCCAGCGCGCTGATCAAAAGCATCCGCGGCAGCGATCCCGACGCGGGCATCTACTGGCTCGCCCGCATGCTCGAAGGGGGCGAGGACGTGCGGTTCCTCGCCCGCCGGCTCGTGATCCTGGCCAGCGAAGACATCGGCAACGCCGACCCGCAGGCGCTGCCGCTGGCCGTGGCCGCGATGCAGGCCTGCGAGTTCGTCGGCCTGCCCGAATGCCAGCTCACGCTCGCCCAAGCGGTCACGTATCTGGCTTGCGCTCCGAAATCGAACGCCGCCACGGTCGCTATCGGCGAAGCGCGGCGCGACATCCGCGAAGGCTGCCTGCTGCCCGTGCCGCGGCATTTGCAAGACTCGCACTACGCCGGTGCCAAACGCCTCGGCCATGGCCAAGGTTACGAGTACGCCCACAACGCCGACGGCGGCATCGCCGCGCAAGATTATTTGGGCGTCGAACGCGAATACTACCGGCCTACCGATCGTGGATTTGAAAAAGAACTGATGGCGCGGTTGGAATTGATCCGCGGTATGCTACGGAGCAAGAAAACGTAGCCTCATAGACATACGCGAATCCGAGCAGATCGTCATCAATTCCTAGGGGGATACGACGATGGAAGATGATATCCGGCATCTCGATTTGTTGTCGACATTCCACTATGTCGCCGCCGGGTTTTTAGCGCTCTTTGGATGCTTCCCAATCATTCACTTGGTCATGGGTATTGCGATTTTGACTGGGGGCATGCAAGATCAGCAGGGCCATGGCCCACCACCGTTTTTTGGAATATTCTTCGTGGGAATGGCAGCGGTAATGATTTTGATGATGTGGGCCCTTGCCATCGCCGTGTGCATCGCCGGCAGTCGCTTGAGAAAGCATACGTCTTACAACTACTGCCTGGTGATTGCCGCGTTAGAGTGTGTGTTTGTGCCTGTCGGAACGGTCTTGGGCGTTCTTACGATCATTGTCCTCATGCGGCCGACCGTCAAAACATTGTTCGGCATTCAACCCACCGCGACCGCTAGCAGCTAGCTGGTCCCGAGTATTGCCATAGTCGTAAGGAAGGCCTTCGCCTACCATCTTCCGCCCACATGGTGCGCGCACGCTCATACTTAGTCGCGTGCAACGGTGTGATTTCTGTGTATGGCTAGCAGTTATTAGCTACCGGCTAACAACTCTATCGTCATGGAGGACGATCAATGGGTTCGATTCGACCGTTGTTTACGATCACCGTCTTGGTGCTGGTCGGCGCTTATCTGTATACGAAGATCAATGAAGGTCCGGTGCGGCCGCATGCCGCCCCAGGGGCCGCCGCCCAAACGCCGGATGGCGTTCCGCCATTAGCCGCTGCCGGCGGTGGCGCCACGCTCGCTCAAGACAGTACTGCCCCAGCTTGGCCACCATCCGCACCGTCTGCAGGATCCGCGGCGCCTGTTCTACCTCCTGGTGTGACGACCGATGGTACGTCACCCAGCAAAGCAACTGCCGAGTCCGAAGTGAAAGATAGCCTGCCCGAGGTGCCGCCTATTCCCGAGCTACCGGAGCTTCCGAAAACTGCGGACGCAACGTCGCCAGAGACTCCAACCACCGCTCCGCTACCAACCGTTTTACCCGCAAACGTGCCGGGAGCTCACTACGGCGATGAGCAAGGTCCAGATTCGGGAGCGAGTTCAAATTCTACCGCAGCGAGCAACGCGACGGCGTCTACTGTTTCGCAAGCCGGCACCACGGCACCGGCTAACGCTAGCGCCGCGAGTTCGCTGTCAAACACGTCGAACGGTGATGTAGCGGTCGGTAGTGCAGTACCTCCGCCAAATGGCGCGACTATGCCTGCGGCGACCACGCCACCTCTAGTACCCGCGTCATCATCCGAACCGAAATTGAGCCCTTCGGATACCGCGATAAATAGCTCATCCCAAAATGCGTCCGACGATCGCTACGCCATCAATGCGGCCAGCGCGGCAACAACGGCGAAATCACCGACCGTTAATCCGGTGCCGAACGCGTCGCCCGCTTCGACTGCTCCAGCGGCAGCCACCTTCGCCGCGAGTTGGCCTGCCATCCAAGCCGCGCTCGATCGGAACGATTTGAAGCAGGCTCACCTATTGCTCTCCAAGTGGCATAACGACGATACGCTCACATCTGCCGAATCGCAGAAGGTCGAAACGTTGTTGGGTCAACTCGCTGGCACGGTGATTTACTCGACGGAGCACCAACTTGAGCCGGCCCGTGTCGTGAAGCTTGGCGAAACGCTGGAAACGATCGCTAAGGAGTACAACGTACCCTGGCAACTGCTGTCCAAGATCAACAGCATTCCAGCACCTGACCAAGTTCGCCCCGGTCAGGCATTGAAAGTGGTGCGTGGCCCCTTCTCGGCGACGGTGGATTTGCACCGCAACGAATTGACGCTCGACGTCGACGGACGATATGCGGGTACTTTCCCGGTCACAGTTCCCCCCGGCGCCACAGTAGCCGAGGGACAGTGGCGGGTCGACCAGAAGGTCGCTGCCCCTCAAAACGCCGTCACTCCAACCGCGTACGCTGCTCCAGCCGCACCCGCCGAGCCAACCATTGTGCTCCGCAACGCCTCAAATGCAGGAGTTGCTGCCCCTGGGTCGACACTCACCATTTCCAGCGGCTCCACAGTAGCAGCACCCACGTCCGGTTCATCGTCGCTTCGTGTTTCCCCACAAGACGCTGAGGACTTGTCCGACATCCTTTCGATCGGCTCGCGCGTTATCGTGCGTAAGTAAAACGCCTGTTGTCAGTATTCCGTGGCCGGTTGTAAGTTGTTACGTTGCAGTTCCCGCTCAGCACGAACGTTCCCCGACCCCTGACCTCCGGCCCTTCCCCTCACTCATGTATGATCGCGAAGCGCTTCGGCAACTCGTGCGCACGAAAGCGTTGAAGTTTGGTGATTTCACGCTGGCCTCGGGCAAAAAGGCCAGCTACTACCTCGACTGTCGGCAGATCACGCTTGATGCGCAGGCGCGCGCGGCTCGTCGGTGCGGGAATGCTCGAACTGCTCGCCGATGACATGCCCGACATTGTTGGCGGAATGGCGATCGGCGCCGACCCGATCACGGCAGCCATTCTCACACTCGCGGGAGCTCAGGATATCCCCTTGCGAGGCGTCATGGTCCGCAAGGAAGCCAAAGGGCACGGCACCGGCAAGCTGGTCGAGGGGCCATTCCAGCCCGGCGAGTCGATCGCCATTGTCGAGGATGTCGTTACCACGGGCGGCTCCAGTCTGCTCGCGATCGAACGTTGCGAGGAAGTCGGATTGAAGGTCCAACGCGTACTGGCAATCATCGATCGGCTCGAAGGCGGTCGTGAAGCATTCGCCGCTCGCGGCTACGAGTTGACGCCGTTATTTACCGTTCGCGACTTTGGCATTGGCAATTAGCTAGCCCCCGGCGAGCCGCCGGAGGTGAATAAGCGACATGGAAACTTCCCTCCATCGCCAATTGAAGGAGCGTTACGCGGGGGACGGCGCGGCAATTGAACAGCGTGTGGGACGCTATCGCATTGACGTCGTCCGTGGCAAACAGCTGATCGAGATCCAACTCGCGCCGCTTGCTTCGATCCGCGATAAAATCGCTGCGCTCTTGAAAAAACACGATGTGCTCGTCGTCAAACCGGTGATTGCCGCAAAACACCTCGTCAAGCGCCGCCGCGCCGGTGGACAAGTCATCTCCCGACGTCGCAGCCCCAAGCGGCGTACTCTCCTCGATGTGTTCGAGGAGCTCGTTCACTTCACGCGAGTTTTTCCCCACCGGCGGCTGACGCTCGAAGTACCGCTCATTGAAATCGAAGAATGGCGCTACCCAGGGCACGGCCGGCGTCGCTGGCGTCGCGAGAATGATCAACTGGTTGAAGATCAACACCTGGTAGACGTGCAAGAAGTCCACCGATTCCGCACAGCAGCTGACCTGTGTGGTTTCCTTCCTCCCGCACTTTCGCAGCCGTTTCACACGGGCCAACTGGCCGAAGCGCTGGGTGTTGAACGCTGGGTCGCCCAACGAATGGCCTATTGTTTGCGCGAAATCGGGCGCCATTTGCCCCGTTGGCAAGCTCGGCGGCGCCTGGCTCTACCGCCGCTCCACCGCCAAAGCCGCGTGACATTCGCAGCGTCTTGCATTAGTGTAGTGTGGGGTCGAACTTTGCCCACCGAGATACGAACCACAGGCGATGCGATGAACCGAATTCTTCCAGCACCACGCTACGCGCGTTACAGCACTGTTGCGATTGCTTTCCTGGTCCCTGTCCTTGGCGTTCCGTCTTTGTTCGCCAAAGCGACAAAACCAACAGACGCCAAGCGACCGCCCAACATCGTCATCATCTTCATCGACGACATGGGTTACGCCGATATCGGCCCCTTCGGTGCGACCGCCTATAAAACGCCACACCTGGACCAAATGGCCCATGAAGGTCGGATATTCACCGATTTTCACGCGGCCACAGCCGTCTGCTCGGCTTCTCGTGCGGGTCTGATGACGGGCTGTTATCCGGAACGAGTTAGCATTCTCGGCGCACTTGGCTCAAATTCGAAGATCGGCATCAATGCCGACGAAATCACGCTCGGCGAACTGTGCCGCAGTCAGGGATACGCCACGGCTATCTTCGGCAAGTGGCATCTCGGCCACCACAATAAGTTCTTGCCGCTTCAAAATGGCTTCGATGAATACTTCGGCTTGCCATACTCCAACGACATGTCGCCGCTGCAAACCGAGATGTACAACTTGCCGCCCAAAATGGCGGCTCGCAAGCGTGGCCAACCTCCACTCCCCTTGTTCGAAAATAATAAGATCGTCGACTCCGCCGTCAGCCCCGAAAAACTCGCTCAGCTCACGACGCTTTACACCGAGCATGCGGTGAGCTTCATCGATCGCCATAAGGACCAGCCGTTTTTCCTGTACGTGCCGCATACGATGGTCCACGTGCCGCTCGCTGTTTCTGAGAAGTTCAAGGACAAAAGCGGCGCCGGCTTGTTTGGCGACGTCGTGATGGAGCTCGACTGGTCCGTCGGCCAAATCCTGGACGCTGTCAAGCGCAACGGTCTCGACGGCAACACGTTCGTGCTCTTTACGTCCGACAACGGCCCCTGGCTCTGCTTCGGCAATCACGCCGGCTCGGCGCTTCCACTGCGTGAAGGGAAGGGCACGATGTGGGAAGGCGGCTATCGCGAACCCTGCGTCATGCGGTGGCCCGGAAAAATCCCTGCCGGCTCCAAGTGCGATGAGCTTGCCTCCACGATGGATATGTTTCCCACCATCGCGAAGCTTATCGGCGCCCAAATGCCGACGGACCGCGTGATCGACGGCAAAGATATCTGGCCGCTCATCTCCGGCGAGAAAGGCGCGAAGAGTCCGCACGACATCCTCTATTGTTACTACGATCGCCAACTGCGCGGCGTGCGCGACCGCCGCTGGAAGCTTGTCTTCCCACACCAGTATCGCAGCCTGAACGGCAGGCCCGGCGGTCGCGATGGGATTCCCGTGGATTACACGCAATTAAAGACGAAGGAATCACTGTACGATCTCAAACACGATGTCAGCGAAACGACTGACCTTGCGTCGGCTCACCCTGAAATTGTCGCTCGTCTCGAAGCGGAAGGAGAGAAGGCCCGCGACGCCTTGGGCGACACGTTGACAGGACGTAAAGGCAGTGAAGTGCGCCCGCCCGGTAGGGTTTCGGATTGACCGGTCCTGACCGTGCTTCGTCTCACGGTAGCGGTATTCGCAGTAAGCCAAAGTGTTTGTTTTCACGCGAAAGCCTTAGAGTCTCGAGTGGGGAGACGAAAGAACGGCCTTGCCCAAAATGCCGCAGACCCGTAACCTTCTGGTTTGAGCCATCTTCCAACGTAGGGCGTGAGACGTACGAAATCAGCGGGATCGCCAACCGACATCTTCTTGCTGCTCTCGGCACCACCCGCCCCCGCTTTCCCATGAGTGACGCCGAATTATTGACTCCCGTTCGCTCGCCATTGAGGCGACTCACCGGCGTCCAAGTCATTGGCACCGGTAGCTATGTGCCGGAGAAGGTCGTCACAAACGAAGACCTCGCCTCGCTCGGTTGCGACGCGGATTGGATCATCCAGCGCACTGGGATCCGCGAACGCCGACACGCGCCGCCGGAGATTTCAACCAGCGACATGGCCGTGGCCGCCGCCGAGCGTTGCCTTCAAGCAGCGCAGCTCGATCGCAATCGAATTGACTTGCTTGTGCTCGGCACGCTTTCGCCGGATTATCTACTCCCCGCGACAGCCGCCGCCGTGCAAGACCGATTGGGGCTAAATTGCCCCGCGATGGATATATCGGCCGCCTGTGCCGGGTTCCTGTATTCGATGGTCACCGGAATGCAGTACGTCGCCACGGGCTGCAGCGAGTACGCGCTCGTCATCGGCGCCGATACGAACAGCCGCGTCATGAACCCTGACGACAAGAAAACCTATCCGCTGTTCGGCGATGGCGCAGGCGCAGTCGTTATCACGCGAGGTAATTCAGAACAGGGATTATTATCATATACATTGGGAGCCGACGGGTCAGGTGAAAAACTGCTGGTGCGTTTGGCCGGCGGCTCACGAGCACCGTTTCGCAAGGGACAATCGGTGGACCCCAAGTGGTTCGTCTCGATGGATGGCCGGCCTGTGTTCAAGTGGGCCGTGCGATTGCTCACGGACTCATCCCGCGAAGTCCTCTCCGCGGCCGGCGTCACGACGGCCGACGTCAAACTCTGGCTCTTGCATCAGGCGAACATCCGTATCCTCGATGCAGCCGCCGACGCCCTTGGCATCGACCGCGCGAAGTGTGAAACCCACATCGACCGCTACGGCAACACCTCGGCCGGCAGCGTGCCGATCGCTTTGGACGAATCGCTCGCGCCGGCCGCTTCGGGCGTAACGACCTGCTCATGATGAGCGGCTTCGGTGGCGGCCTCGCCTGGGGCACAGCGTTAATGCGCTGGTAATGATTGTCCGTTGATGTCGCCCGTAGTCCATTGTGGCCTTGAGATGACGAACTCCATGTGACGGACCCCAGGCCACGGACAACGGACAAATGCCAAAGACAAAAACACTCCAAGCCCGAAAGCAAGTAAAACCCGAAGATACTTGGGACCTCTCCAGCCTCTTCAAAAGTGATGACGAATGGGAGAAAGCGTTCACCGCTTGGGAGAAGCTGATTCCGCGCTATGAAAAGTTTCGCGGCACGCTCGGCGACGGGCCCGCCGCCCTCGCCAAGTGCTTCGAGTTCGACTGCGAATTCGACCAGGCCGCCGAACGCCTCGGCACGTACGCCCACCTGAAAACGACTGAAGACATGGCCGACAGCCGCTACCAGCGGATGAGTGGCCGCTACGAACACGCTGCTACGCTCGCCGCCGAAGCGACTAGCTTCATCCGCCCGGAAATCCTCTCACTTTCAGACAAGAAACTGAAGGAGTACGTCGAGTCGAAAGCGCTCAAGCTATTTCGGCTACAACTAGAACGCCTCATTCGCTACAAACCGCACACGCTTAGCCCAGGCGAGGAAAAACTGCTCGCGATGCAAAGCGAAATGGCTGGGGCAGCCGACCGCGTGTTCCGCCAGCTCACCGATGCCGACCTCAAGTTCGGCTTGTGCCGCAACGAGAAGGGCGAATCGGTCGAGCTCTCGCACGCATCGTTTTCAAGTTTCTTGCATTCCCCCAGCCGCAACGTCGCGCAAAAAGGCATTTCATCAATACTACGCACAATTCCAGGGGCACGAAAACTCACTCGCCGCTGCTTATTCAAGTTCAGTGCAGAAAGACGTGTACTATGCCAAGGCACGCAGCTACGCAAGCGCCCGCGAAGGATCGCTCTTCCACGACAATGTTCCCGTGGCCGTTTACGACAACCTCATTGCGGCCGTCCGCGGCAAGCTGCCCGCCGTCTACAAATATTTCGAGGTCCGCCGCAAGAAGATGCGGCTTCGCGATCTGCACCACTACGACACGTATGTGCCGATCCTCAGCGAGCTCGACACGAAACACACGTGGAAGCAGGCCGTAGACGTGGTCGTCGCTGCGCTCGAACCATTGGGCGACGATTACTGTCGCGTACTCCACGATGGTCTCGCCGGCCGCTGGTGCGACCGCTACCCGAACCAGGGCAAACGCAGCGGCGCCTTCAGCTGCGGCTCGTACAAGGGCTGGCCGTACATCCTCATGAATTACCAGCCGGACGTGCTAGACCACGTCTTCACACTGGCCCACGAGGCCGGCCACTCGATGCACACGTACTACTCGTCCAAGCACCAGCCGTACGAGTACTACAACTACACGATCTTCGTGGCCGAGGTTGCGAGCACGTTCAACGAGCAGCTCCTGAGCCGCCACCTCATGCAAAAAGCCGCGACCGACCACCCTTCGGGCGGTGCCCGTCGCGGGAACAAATATCGCGCGTATCTCATCAACCGCGAAATCGACTCGATCCGCGGCACGATCATTCGACAAACGATGTTTGCCGAGTTCGAAAAAATCGCGCACGCACTTGTAGAAGCCGGCGAACCGCTCACCGTCGAAATGCTCAAGAGCGAATACGGCAAACTACTAGCCGACTACTTCGGTCCCGACTTCGTCATTGATGATGAGCTCAAGCTCGAATGCCTCCGCATTCCGCACTTCTACCATGCGTTCTACGTGTACAAATACGCCACGGGTCTCTCCGCTGCGATCGCCCTCAGCGAGCGCGTCCTCACCGGCGGCAAGGCCGAACTGGGAGACTACCTCTCGTTCCTCAAAGGCGGCTGTTCCAAATGGCCGCTCGATCTATTAAAAGATGCCGGCGTCGATATGACAAAGCCGGAACCGGTTGACACGGCGCTGAGCTATTTTGAGCGCCTGGTAGAAGAGTTGGACGAGCTATTATAGTCTGGCCCCCATCCTACAGGAATGTCTTGACGCCCACCGCTAGTTGTTGTTAGATTAGCTAGCGTGCTGAGCTTGCACCAGCATAGGCAGTTGTCTGAGAGGGCAATCGAAAAGAGGTGCGCTTTGAAAGCGACTCTCGCTGCTGCCACATTCTTCGTGGCAATCTTATCGTGCGCTCATACGTTCGCAACGATTTCAATCGATACAGTTCCAATTGGCGACGTAGGTAACCCGAACGATCCTGCCACCGGCAATCTTTATGGCGGTGTTAGTTACGCCTACAGCATCGGCAAGTATGAAGTAACGGTCGGTCAGTACGTCGCGTTTCTTAACGCCGTCGCGGCAACGGATACTTATGGCATTTACCAAATGCGGATGCCGGGCATCGCTCGAAGCGGAGCGCCTGGAAATTACAGCTATAGCGTTACTGGTTCGCCCAATAATCCTATCCATCCGGTGTCCTGGGCTGATGCGGCGCGGTTTGCCAATTGGCTCCACAACGGCCAGCCAGCCGGGGCACAAGACTCAAGCACGACGGAAGACGGTGCGTACACAATCAACGGATTGACCGGTTTGCTTTTGAACGGGGTCGTACGTAATGCAAATGCTAAGTGGTTCATTCCTTCGGAAAGTGAATGGTACAAAGCAGCTTACTATCAGCCGTCGGATAAGGGAGGCGACTTCGATAGTTACTGGACCTACCCCATGCGAACCAACGATGCGCCATTTTCAGACCAGCCGCCCGGCGCCACCACGGACAATACCCGCGTTGGAAACTTCTTTAAATATGACGGGCTTGCGAACGGCTACGACGACGGTTACGCGGTGTCAGCCCACATTTTTAACCTTGGGCCGAATCCCTTGACGGACGTCGGCGCATATACCACGTCGCCGAGTTATTACGGCACATTCGATCAAGGTGGCAACGTGACAGAATGGAACGAGGCCTACGTTATAGGCACCCAACATCGGGATTTTCGTGGGGGTTCATTGATAGACGATGCTTACTTTCTGCAAGCCTCGGTTCGGAACACTGGACGACCGACGGCCCCCGATGTGGGATTCCGTGTAGCGACCATAGTCCCTGAGCCAACTACGCTCGCTCTCTCGCTTATCGCCAGCATGTTAATCGTGATACGACGACGGCGTAACGATTTGCCAGGAATTTGCTAGGAGCAGCTGCTAGAGACAACTTATCCCTCCGCTGCCACATCTTGCATCTCATACTGCGTCAGCTTCTTCTTCAGCGTCGTGCGATGCAAACCAAGCACCCGCGCCGCCGGCGCAAAGCGCCTGCCGCACTTGTCCATCACGGCGGTCAGTAGGGGTGGCTCTACCTGTTGCAAGAATCGATCGTAGACCGTGCCGGCCAAGTCGGGATCGGCTGTCAAGTAGCGAGCAATTCGCGATAGCGCATCCGCAAGGTCGTCGTTTTCCAGAGCTGGCGCCGCATCTCCCGATTGCCACAGATTTGGCATCGCTGGCGGCAGATGTTCCGGCATCACCACGCCGAGTCGAGCGAGCACCAGTGCATGCTCGACTGCGCCGCGCAGCTCGCGCACGTTGCCGTACCACGGCCGCCGTTCGAGTTCCGCCAGTGTCTCCTCGGCGAACGAGGCCGGTTTGCCGCTGAATTGCGTAGCGAAATGCTGCGCTAACAGCGAAATGTCATCGCGCCGGTCGCGCAGCGGAGGCAGGTCGATTTCAAACGTGCACAAGCGGAAGTATAAGTCGTGACGAAACTCGCCGGCCTCCACTTTTTTGCGCAGGTCATATTGCGTGGCCGAAATCACACGGAGTCTTTGTCGCACCGGTTCTCCACTGCCTGCGGAGAGCACTTCACCGTGATCCAATACCCGCAGCAGCTTCAGTTGGAGTGGCAGCGGTATATCTGCCACTTCATCGATGAACAATGTTCCACCGTGCGCTTGTGCCAATAGTCCGACTTGAGTCGAGGCAGTGCCGTTGTGCGACCCTTCTGCGTGAACCAAACAATTCACTCTCAGCAGTATTGGGGTTCAGCGCGGCAAAATTTACAGCTACCAACGGACCATTGTTTCGTTTGCTATTCCGATGAATCGCAGTCGCAGCTAGTTCCTTTCCCACGCCGCTCTCCCCGCGAAGCAGCACCGACGCCTCGGAGTTCGCGGCAAGTGCAATTCTCTTGAACACATGCTGCATGATCGGCGTGCGACCCAACATTCCTTCCAGCGGGTGATTGGAAAAAGCTGCAGACTTCGGCGGCTCAACGCGCAGTGCCCGTTCAATCACCGAACGAATCTCTGCCACGTCAAATGGCTTGACGACATATTCGAACGCACCTTTGTTGATCGCGTCTACGGCAGTCGCCAAGTCGCCGAAGGCCGTGATAACGATAATCGGCGCTCCATTCAGTTGGTGGCCGAACGATTCCATCGCGCTCAGCCCGTCCATGCCGGGCAGCCGAACGTCGAGGATCAGCAAATCGGCCGGGTTCGCCGCCGCGAAGCAGAGCCCTTCTTCGGCTGAGGGTGCGACATCGACCTCATGCCCCATGCTCCGTGCGAGGCGTGAAAGTCCCCAAGAAATCGAAGGTTCGTCATCAACAATGAGTATTCTGGACACGGGCACACCTATTCTTTGCCAAAGGTATCGTGACGCGGAACCGCGTCATACCATTTTCTCTGTTCCATTCAATCGATCCGCCGTGCGCAACGACAATCTCCTTCGCGACGGCTAATCCCAAACCTGCGCCTTCCGTCTTGCTCGTAACAAATGGCTCGAACAGCGAGGCGGCAACGGTTTCGGCCAGTCCCGCGCCAGAATCGCTGATGGTAAGCTCCGCCGTTTCGTTCGCTGCACCGCCAATCTCAACGCATACGCGGCTTTGGGTGGACCGATGGATGCCGCTTTGCTGCGCGGCTTCGATTGCATTTAACAGCAAATTCAAGACGACTTGGGTTAGGCCTTCTTCGTCCCCATCGATGGAAACGTATTCTGAAGGAACGCTACAATCGAGCACAACGCCTGCATGTTGCGCCGCCGGCCGCACCAGAGGCAGCAATTCTTCGACCAGTTCACAGAGATCCAATTCGCGCACGACCAACTCACCCGGCCGCTTCCCGACCCGCAGAAATCGTTGCAGTTGGCTCTCCATCAACTTCAGTTGCCGCCGGGCAACTTCCAAACATTCGTCGTCTTTATCAGTCGCGCAGTCGACGGCGTGTAGGTCGAGCGCCATTCGACAACCAGTAACCGCATTCCGCAACTGATGGGCAATGCTCGCCCCCAGTATATTAAGCGTCCGCATTTGTTCCGATCGCCGTACTTGCTGTTCGTATTCAGCAAGCATTCCCGCCGTGCGATTAACGGCGGCCGACAAATCGCGAATTTCGTCGTCGATCGCCGGCAGGTCCACCTTGCGAAAATCGCCGCGGGCAATGCGCACCACTTCCTCCCGCAAGCGGGCAATGGCTCGCCCCATGCGATTCGAGAGTGCATATGCAACCGTGGCCAGCAACAACGACGTCACAATGCCTACGAAGAATGACGGCATGAATGCCTGCCGCCACGCTTTGCGATATTCATCCTGTGGAAACAGCACATGGAGCACGCCCGTCCGACCAGCAGCGGCGCCGAGTGGTAGTTGCACGAGCGTGTGAAAGTACCAACGCCCTCCTACTTCGTCAGACGTTCCGAGCTGTACATCTTGCACTCGGGTTGTCACGTTATGGTGTGGAAGCGGTCCGGGCTCCTGAACGGTGGATGCGACCACGTTGCCTGATGAGTCCGTAAGCACGAACTCTGCGTTCGACAGGTCTCGCATCTGCTGCAAGACCGAATTCGTGAGCGGAAAGCTCGAAGTCGAGAGCACGCCAATCACTCGACGCAACTGTTGCTCGACATGAGCGCACGTTCGGCGCTCCGCCAACACCGCGTTGATCACGCCGACAGCCGTGAGGCTTACGATCGCCACCGCTAGCAGCGGAAACATGATTTGGTTACGAATCGGCCAGCGCATCGTTACGTTGTAGAACAATCTTGGTCTCTGCACTGTGGAAATGCTCAAACCAGTTGTCGAAAAAACCGACATCTTGGCGACTGGTTAAGCACGTATATCGTTCACCAAATGTGAACTTCCGATTTAACGTTGCGGCTCCAAATAGTTGCGCCTGAAAATCACAAAACGGACAATGGCACGACCAAATAGGTCGTCAGCAAGAAATGTAGTTATTCGTAATCCCCTGTATCTATTAGACATAAAGCATCAGGCCATGAAAAGCTTTCGGGCATCGCGACTGCGCTCGGCATTTACGTTGGTCGAGCTGCTCGTGGTCATCGCCATCATCGGCATCCTCGTCGCGCTCTTATTGCCGGCCATCCAAGCCGCCCGCGAAGCAGCCCGACGGAGCCAATGCCAGAACAACCTAAAACAATTGGGGATCGCGTTCCTGAACTACGAAACGGCCAAGAAGGAATTCCCACTGGCGTATATCAAACCGGTATCGCCGGAGCACGGAACCAACAACTGGGCGCCGTTTGTGCTTCCCTACTTGGAAGAGGGGAATCTGGTGGCGGGTTATGACCTAAACGAGGACTGGTGGCGCGAACCAAACCGCACCATCGTGCAGAACTTCCTGTCCGTATTATTGTGTCCTTCCACGCCCGACCAGCGACGTTTTGAAGACAAACCCGCCTCGCCGGTCAACAAAACTGGCGCGTGTGGAGACTACTTTACGCCCGCGGGTGTGCATATCGACATTAACAACGCATTGCCGGCCGACCAACAGTTTTCGGCCGACCAGGATTTGCGTGGCGTCATCTGTTGGCAAACGGATAAGAATACTCGCAATCGAATCAGCAACATCACCGACGGTACTTCGCACAGCATTATGGTGGGGGAATGCGCCGGTCGCGAAGATGTTTGGCGCCGTGGTGTAAAGTCAGACCTCGACTATGCAAATAAAATCCGCGCCCGCGGCGGTGCTTGGGCGACATCCGACAATCCCTACGAGATTGGCCAGCGTGTGGCACAGGATAAATCCACAATTCCAGACGCCGTTTCAATCAATAACTCCAACGAATGGGGGCACTGTTTCTACAGCTTCCATCCGGGTGCGGCCAACTTCACATTTGCGGACGGTTCGGTGCGCGCGATCAGTGATTCGATCGAGCTCCGCACGCTTGCCGAAATGGTGACGCGTGCTGGCGAAGAAATTCAGAGTCCAGAATAGCCGCATTCAATTTCCGATCCTTTTACCTCCAATCCCGTTAGTTTCGATTCCTTCTGCGTCGTTTCGTATGAATGCCTCACTGCGTTGGATGCTCATTTTGGTGCCTGCTGGCGCGGCATTGCTGTCAAGCTGCGCCGGATCGAAAGCCCCAGCCTGTTTTCCAGTGAAGGGTCGAGTTTCGTACAAGGGCAAACCACTGGCGGAAGCGATGGTCGTACTGCATCGTGTCGGTGGTGATGTCGAGGGGAATCAGAAGCCGATGGCATTCACCGACGCCAGTGGAGCTTTTTCGTTAACGACATTCAAAAGCCATGACGGCGCACCGCCGGGCGACTATTTGATTAGCATCGAGCAGCGTGCGCTGCAAACAGTCGGCGAAGAAACCATTCGCAATGGCCCCAACGTTTTTCCGCCCAAGTACGCCAATCCAGAAACCTCAGGCTTGAAATACACCGTTGTGGAGGCCGACAACTCGATTCCCCAAATAAACGTGGATTGAACCGGCGATCCGGCCTCTGGCGAGTTATTCGCGGAAATGCGATGTCGCTTCGACCACACGCTAAGAGCTACCGAATCGGTTGGGGAACAGCGTCTAGTCCAGCGAAGCTAGCGTCAGTCGAAAAGACTCCACTCAAGTCATGACGACATGGCATTTTCCACTGGGATTCAGCAAGAGATGAATAATAGAATCAACCGGCGACTTGTCGCTGGATTTACTTTGCTCGAGTTGCTCGTCGTGATTGCCATCATCGGCATCCTCGTCGCTCTGCTGCTGCCTGCTATCCAGTCGGCGCGCGAGGCGGCCCGCCGCAGCCAGTGTACGAACAACCTCAAACAGTTGGGGCTTGGTTTTCATAACTTCGAGTCGACAATGCACGGTTTCCCCGCGCGGCGTTGGTCCAAGGATAATCATGGCTACACGGGATGGGGCACTTTCCTGCTTGTCGATCACCGGCATGACCCGCTTCGCCTACCGTTTTCTGGGTGAGCTTTCCGGCGGCCAGCGGCAACTCGTGTGGATCGCCATGGCGCTGGCCCAAAACACGGAGCTGCTGCTGCTCGACGAGCCGACGACGTTTTTGGACATGGCCCACCAACTGGAAGTCCTGGAAGTATTGGAGCGACTGCACCAACAGCAACAGCGTACCATCGTCATGGTGCTGCACGACATCAACCAGGCGGCACGGTATTCGAATTTCATGGTCGCGCTGGTCGACGGCCGCATCGCCGCCAGTGGCTCGCCGCACGAAATACTCACGCCGGATGTGTTGGCGGATGTGTTCGACATCGATGCCGAAGTGATCATCCGCGGCGACGTCAAAGCGCCGTTCTGCATCCCTTTACGCATACGAAAGTGATGCAAGTCGTCAACCAACAAGTCCACCCATCGGAGCAGTCCCCCATGCGTTCAGCGGCCGAGTTAAAGCAAATGTTTCAAGCGGGTTGGAACGTTCCCGTGCGTGTTGAAAACTACACGCGGAACGTCACGGAGTTCACTGACGGAGAGACGCACGTGGCGTGGCGAAGCACCCTGGCAGCCACCCTTGGCGCCGATGAGCGGCTGAGCGTGCTCGACGTCGGCACCGGCCCGGGCATCTTCGCCTGTCTTTATGCACAGATGGGTCACGACGCGACCGGTCTCGACTTCTCGGAAAGAATGTTGTCTGTCGCCCGAAAGCGGGCAGCCGATCTGAAGCTCGATTGCCGGTTCGTCTTCGGCGATGCCGAAGAGCCGCCGTTCGACGGCGCTAAGTTCGACGCCGTTTCGAGCCGGCACGTGCTGTTCAACCTGCCGCGGCCCTGGCCTCGCCGTTCGGCAATGGGTTCGCGTTTTGAAGCCGGGCGGCCGCATGATCCTGATGGGCAACGAGCACCTCGCCCAAGCATCTAAGTCGCTCAAAACGCGTGGCAGGCAATTCGTTAACTGGTGTCGCATGCGGTGGGCCACGCGCCGCCGCAGTCGGCATTCCTGGGCCACGCCCGATTACCGCAAGGCCGTTTCTGAATGCCCGCTGTTCAGGCACGGCTCCGGAACGCTCCGCGCCGTGATGGAAGCCGCCGGCCTGGAAGAAATCCACATGCAGCCTACCGACGCCATCGACGCTGCTCGTCGCGCCACGCCTAACCGCCGAGCGCGGCGCTTCATTGGCGCGGGGCAGTTCTTCATCCTCGTCGGCAAGAAGCCGTGACGCCTGGCGCTACGACCATCGTCCGTTGTGCTCAGCGCGAGGCGGCTATCGCGTGACCCACAGAAACGGCATGCCACTCTCATCGACACGCAACGAACAGCCCAGGTGCGCTTGAGCCAGCACACGGTCGAGCAGTCGCTTATAGCTCATCCGTGCGTGCGCGATTTTGACTTGGGCTTTGGCGGGATCGATCTCGTGCGCCGCGAGGGAGGCGCGGTCGAGATAGAGCGGCAACTTTAGACGCGGGCGGATTGCGGCCAGGGCTTCTTCAAGTGAATAGCCGTCGATTTCGACATTGAGTGATTCAAGAAGCGAAGGCGCCAACGCGCCCAAGGACTTTTCGGGCTCCCAACCGACCGGCCAATTCTTTTGCGTCGGATCGGGTGCGCTTGTTTTTCCGAGCGTACTTTGACGGATCGCATCGGCATCCGCCGCAACGATGCGATATGCGACTGCTTGCCCACGATTCTTTTCCGGCTGCAGAATGAGTCCGTAGCTTCGGAGCATCATGGCCAAGCCTGTGCCAACTGTGATGCCTTTAAGTTCATCTTGCATTGGCTTCGCATTGCGAAGTGACTGATCGGCGTCCGCATCGGTCTCTAATTGCAGCTTTAGCTTCGCTTTCAGCCGGTCCAGCACAACGCGCGGCGGCTTCCCCTTTGTTTCAATATTTATCGATTGCGAAAGATCGGCGAAAACGGCGGACAGTTCCTTCTCGGTCAAGCCGAATCGGCCGCGTGGCGCGGTGAGCGATTCGGCCCCGTCGGCGGAAAGCCGGTCGAAGTAATCCTTCAACTTGGCCCGGTCGAATCGCGAAAACGTGCCTCCTGGGAGTCGTAATTGCTCGCGGGAGGTGATGATTCCCATCACGCGATAACTTGGCTGCTGTGGCGTGCCTTCGTTGACCGCCCGCGGCTCGTCGCCCACTTGGATTCCGCGAATCCGCACGTGCTCGATGCCCATGCTGGTCAGCAGTTGCAGCCACTCTTCGGGCGCGGTAATTTGCACTCCGCGTTCGGTTGCAAGTTCTAGCTCTATCGGCGGCGCGGCCTTCGCCGCGGCGGTACACGCGAGCCAAATCAACACGTTGGCGATGAAGCGTCGTTGCATAGGGCAAGTATAGCATTGAGGAGCGAGTGGCGAGGATCGAGGAACGAGTTCCATTAACGATGTTGGCTGGTCGTCGTTCCTCACTTCTCGTTCCTCGCTTCATTCCCGATTCACACAGTTCAACCAGGAGTTTATTCGATGGCCCGTCCCGTTACGCTGTTCACCGGCCAGTGGGCCGATTTGCCGTTGGAAGACATCTGCCGTAAGGCGAGCGACTTTGGCTATCAGGGCTTGGAACTCGCATGCTGGGGCGACCACTTCGAAGTCGACAAGGCGGATGCGAATTACTGCAGCGCAAAGCGCGACTTGCTCGACCGCTACGATTTGCAATGCCATGCGATTAGCGCACATCTGGTCGGTCAGGCCGTGTGTGACCGAATCGATGCGCGTCATAAGGCGATCCTGCCGCCGTACGTGTGGGGCGACGGCGATCCGGCCGGCGTCAGCCGCCGCGCAGCCGAGGAGTTGAAAAATACCGCCCGGGCCGCCCAACAGTTCGGCATCGGTGTTGTCAACGGCTTCACGGGTTCGAGCATTTGGCCGCTCTTGTATTCGTTCCCGCCCGTGCCCGAATCGATGATCGAAGAAGGTTTTAAGCAGTTCGCCGAGCGGTTCCATTCGATTCTCGATGTGTTTGGTGAGTGCGGCGTGCGGTTCGCCCTGGAAGTCCATCCGACGGAAATTGCGTTCGATATTGTCACGGCCCGGCGGGCGCTCGACGCCGTCGGCAACCGGGAAGAATTCGGTTTTAACTTCGACCCTAGCCATTTGCTGTGGCAAGGGATCGACCCGGTCGAGTTTATTCGCGAGTTCCCCGATCGCATTTACCACGTGCACATTAAGGATGCGATTGTCACGCTCAACGGGCGCTCGGGCATTTTGAGCAGCCACCTCAACTTCGGCGACTCGCGCCGCGGGTGGGACTTCCGCTCGCCGGGCCGCGGCGGCGTGAACTTCGAAGAGGTGATCCGGGCCCTCAACCAGGTGAAGTACGATGGTCCGCTCTCGGTCGAGTGGGAAGACTCGGGCATGGAGCGGGAACACGGGGCTCGGGAGGCGGCGGAGTTCGTCAAGAAGCTCGACTTCGAGCCGAGTGGCCTGGCATTTGACGCGGCGTTCGCGGAAAGCTGAGCCGCAAGCGATGCGCTAAACTGCGTGCTTTGGGGGTAGTGCGGGGTCATGCTGCTGCGGTTTATGAACAGGTGCGCAAAATTCCTCCCCTGAATTTTGCGCACCTGTCGCGGATTTGACACACCCCAGCGCGAGTGGCTGGGGGGATACTTGCGCACGCCGAGCCTGCCTGGCCGGTGGCGGCAGGCCAAGTTGTCAAAGAACGAGTGCAACGATGCGGTGGTTGAACGTAGCACACTTGTATACAGATGTCCACAATTGTTTTTGGGCCAAGCTGCGGTTCTGCGACGCTGATCTGAAGCGCCAGCATTCATGAAAACTGCGAGATTACTGAGCCCCGATAGCCTGCCGCGGCCCAAGCCGTTCACGTTCTATCCGCCGAAGAACAACCGGGTGGTGACGGCCCTGGTAAAGATGGGGCTGCGGCGCGACATCCGCCGCAAACTCAATGTGACCGAAATCGATGTGAGCGACGACGCTTTAGAGCGTCTGCGCCGGCTCAAGAGCAAGCGGTGCCTCGTGACGCCGAGTCACTCGGGCGGATTCGAGCCGCACATCGTCATGTACCTGTCGAAGTTGCTGCAGGACGATTACAACTAAGTGGCGGCAATGGAACTCTTTGCTCGGTCTCGCGTCCACCGTTGGGTGTTGCAACGGTTAGGGGGGTACTCGATTATCCGCGGTGCTGTCGACCGAGCGTCGTTTACTACGACGCGGCAGCTTCTTGCGGCAGGCAAGCGGTGGCTGGTGGTTTTTCCGGAAGGTGAGGCGGTCGGGCAAAACAGCATCGTCATTCCCTTCCAGTCGGGCGTGATCCAACTGGCATTCAAGGCCTACGAAGACGCCGCGAAGGCTGAGGAAGCGCCGAACTTGTACTGCCTGCCGATGGCCATCCGGTATTTCTACCTCCGGGACATGCACGGCGAGATCGACGCATCGCTCGACCGGCTGGAATCGAAGCTGGGTGTTTCCTCGGGAGGACGATCCGACTCCAGATATGATCGACTTCGCGGAGTTGCCGAAGCGGTGCTTGCCGCGAACGAGCGCGTCCACCATGTCCGACCGAGCGAACAAGGCTCGATGAACGAGCGGATTCAGATACTCAAAGATCGTGTGCTTTCGCAATTGGAGGCCCAGTTGGGGATAACAAGCGTGGCGGGGCAGGCGCCGCTGGATCGGGTTCGGGCGTTGTTCAATGCCGTGGACCGGATGGGCGATCAGGAGCAGGCGGCATCGGAGTATGAACGGCAACTGGAGCTTGAGCGTCAATACGCCGCGCGCAATTTCTACCACGACCTGTGGCGGGCGCTGCGATTTGTGGCTATTTACGACGGCTATGTAAGCGAGTCGATGAACGTCGAACGGTTTTTGGACGTGCTGGGCCTGTTGGAGTTTGAGCTATTCAAAGAGCGGCCGATGTGGGGACCGCGAAAGGCATGCATCCAAGTGGCAGAAGCCGTCGATCTGCGGGATTATTTTTCCTCGTACATGGAGGACAAGCGTGGGACAGCCAAGCGCGTTACCGCAATGCTCGAAGCCTCGGTCCGCAGGATGCTTGAGGGGATGGAATCCGAGTGCCAGCCGCTTCATTTGTCGAAGTGACGGGCTGCTCTAAGAGGTGGCCCACTGCGGGTAATCTATCGCGTGGCGACTTCTTCGAGGCGATCGACACGGCACGCAATACTTAAGCGTCCCGGCCGATTTGGATGGCAGAACCAGAATCGAGTTGGTACGCTGGCGATGATGCCATGCGAAGGACCGCCATGTTTAGCATCCAGAGGTCTGCGCAACTTCAATCCAAAAACAAGTGAGAAAACTATGTACGCTGGGAAGTTCGTTGTGTTGGTTCTTTGCGTTTCAGTTGTTCTCTCAATGGCTGCTGTTTGCCAGGCGGAAGATAAGAAGGAGCCGGAGAAAGTGTTGCGGCACGCGGTGTTCTTTAAGTTCAAGGAGGGGACGAGCGACGCGGATGTGGCGAAGGTGGAGGCGGCGTTCGCGGCGTTGCCGTCGAAGATTGATTCGATTAAGGACTATCAGGCGGGAAAGAACATCAGCCCGGCCGGGTTCGATGATGGATACACGCACTGCTTTTTGCTGACGTTCGCGGATGAAGCCGGCCGGGCAAAGTATTTGCCGCATCCGGCACACAAGGCGTTCGGGGCGTTGTTGGGGCCGCATTTGGAGAAAGTGTTCGTTGTCGACTATTGGGGGAAGCCAGAGATAGCCCGGAAGGATCGGGAGTTGAAGCACGCGCTGTTCTTGAAGTTCAAGCCTGGCACGAGCGAGGAGGAGGTGAAGGCGGTCGAGGAGGCGATCGCGAAGCTGCCCTCGCAGTGCGACACGATCAAGGCGTTTGAGTGGGAGAAGAACAATAGCCCGGAGACGCATGATGAAGGTTTTACGGACTGCTTCATGTTCACGTTTGACGATGTCGAGGGATTGAAGCGGTACGCATTCTCGCCGGCGCATAAGGCGGTTGTCGAGAAGATCGTTCCGGCGGTGGAGAAGGGGCGGGTGTTGGATTTTTGGACGAAGGACAAAGGCGCAGGCGAGAGCAAATAACGGGTGCCAGTGGCTGGTAATTAGGTCGATACAAAAAATTACTCGCAAGCCCACAAAAATCATGGGCATTCCCGCAGCCCGTTCATGGGTTTTGCTAGCGGGTGTAACAGTTGACAGTATCGGCGTATCAGAGGGTGTCAGCGGCCGTTGTTGGCCGCAGCGGCGATTGAGACCGCAACCTCCCAAACCCCGAAAGGACATTGTCATGGCCCGTCTCACGACCAGCTCGAATCGCAAACGCCGAACGTTTCGTTATGAATCCCTGGAAGAGCGCACGCTGATGGCGGGCGACGTTGGGGTGAACATCGTCAACGGCAGCTTGAATATCACGGGCGACGCCAACGCCAACGATGTGGTCGTCGTTCAGCAAATGAATCGGGGCGTGCCGATCGCGGGTAGCTTTTACGTCGCTGGTGTAAATGGAACGACGATCAACGGCAGCGCATCTGGCCGATATTTCAACGGCGTCACGCAAGACCTCAACGTCAACTTGGGAGGCGGCAGCGATCACCTCACGCTGGGCAATGACACGTCCTCCAGCAATTTTAAGCTGCCCAACAACCTGAGCATCCATATGGGCAGCGGCAACGACACAGTTGACGTGAAAGGAATCACCGTTGCCAAACATACTGCGATCGACACAGGCTCGGGCAACGATACGCTCGATATCCGTGGAAACTTTGGAACCGGCGGTGACACCAGCGCGAACGACCTGGTCATCGATACCGAAGGCGGCAGCGACACCGTGCGGGTGCACAACACCTTCGTGCGGCATGATTTGCAGATCGACACCCGTGTGACGCTCAAGAACCGCGATTACACCTACAAAGGCTACTTGCCCGGTGACAAAAGCTCGGATGTCGTGGACCTGGCGTTCATGAATATCGGTCACAACGTTGTCATTCACACCGATTCTGAACTCGGCCGCGACCGCGTATCCGTCGATAACGTGGGTGTGAATGGTGGACTCACGATTCTCACCTACCAGGGCGACGACTACGTGTCGATCCGGGATAGCGAGGTGGATTTCTTGTTCGCTGATCTCGGCTACGGCAACGATAAGTTCTACATGGCCAATTCCTTTGGGAGCCAGGCCTCGGTGCACGGCGGCGATGATGGTGGCTTCGACGCGATTTCGGGCCACGACAATAGCTTCACGGAAGCTTTCCGGCTCTATGGATTCGAGTCGAACGGTCTTTACTAGAACAAGCTCGTATCAGCTCCGCCATCCGCATGAATCAAGACGCCAGATTCTTAGGCCCAGCTGCCATCCGGTTTGGAATCCGGATGGCGACTGGGCCATCTTCGTACGTATCCATTTGTGTCACTCTACGGTGGACACAACTAAGGCCGACGGTGCACGGCGCAGGCGGATTTCACGGACGGGGGATGTGGTTTACGCAACGTGCTCTTCGAGTCCGGCGTGAAATTCAGCACGCATCGGCACTTTAACTTCGAGCGAGTCCATCATCGGTAGAGGGACCGATAGCTGCGGGACGAGAGGCTACCACAAGCCCACTACAGGATGTTGTTGACGGGCGCAGCTTGCTGAGTTCAATCACTCGGGCCAGAGCCGCAAGCGATCGCATGGTACACTAAGGATATGCTCCGATATGACCGATTTCGAATTGCCATTGCGGTTGCGGTTGCGCTCGTGTGGTTTGATCAAGCGCTATTCGCGGGGCCGAATGTTGCGGAACTGCAGGCAACATATCGTGAATTGAGCCGGCATTTCGCAGAAACGCAGGCGGATTGGCGGCCACAGGGGCCGGCGTCGGGGTCTCTGCTGTTTATCGCACCGGATGAATACACACCAGCGCAGTCGGGCAATGAGCCTGCGAATGTCGCGCGGAAGAAATACGCCGATGCACTGTTCGGCTTGGCCAAGCAAGCTGCTGAGGAGGGGCAGCTCTCGCTCGCGTTTCAATGGGCGACCGAAGCGGCACGTGAGAACACGGATCATGCCGAGGCGCGGCGGGTGTTGGGCTATGAGCAGCGCGATGGTAAGTGGCTCACACCGTATGGTGTGAAGATGTTCGATGCGGGCAAAGTTTGGGATTCAAAGCGAGGGTGGATCGCTAGGGATAATCCGAAGATACGTGAGGTGACTGGGCAAGTCGATGCCGCGCAGCATGGCGACATCGAGAACGGCTGGCGGATACGCACCGATCATTTTCTGGTGACGACCGACGACAGCCTTGCGGCCGGGGCGGAGTTGGCGGCGCGATTGGAGCGGCTCTATCAAGTCTGGCGGCAGCTATTCGCTGGTTTCTATTACACGGAGCGCGAGGTCCGCGGCTTGTTTGCCGGTGAACGAAACGCGCGGATTCAGATTCGCCCGTTTCATGTGTTTTACTATCGCAGTCGCGAGGAATATCTCGAGGCGTTGCGGCGGCGGCAGCCGCGGATCGCGGAGACGTTGGGCATTTATTTCGACAATGTGCACGAAGCCCACTTCTTTGCGGGAGACGATGCTAGCCGCGGCACGCTTTATCACGAAGCCGTGCATCAGCTCTTCCAGGAATCGAGGCGCACGGCACGGCATATCGGCGCGACCTCGAATTTCTGGATTGTCGAGGGGGTCGCCACGTATTTCGAGACGCTGACCGAACACCACGACCCGCACGCGGGTCTGTACTATACGATCGGCGAAGCGGCGGCCGGGCGGCTGCCTTCCGCGCGGCGGGGGCTGCGGGAAGGATTTTACATACCGCTGGTGGAACTGACGCGGTTCGGAATGAGCGAAGTGCAGCACCATCCGGAAAGAGCGAAGTTGTACAGCGAATCGTCGGGGCTGGCTGCCTTTTTGATCGATGGCGAACAGAGCCGCTATCGTGAACCGTTGGTGCGTTACCTGACGGCGGTGTACTCGGGCCACGACAACGACGCGACGCTATCCGAAGCGACGGAAACTAGCTACACCAAGCTCGATGCCGAGTACCGCCAGTACATGGAGAGCTTGCCGTAAATACGCGGCAACGGTATGGTGTGTGCATGTTTTTTGAATGGGTGTCACTGGCTTCGCCAGTGTTTTTTACATTGGAAATTGAGGCGGGCAATGCCAATGGGGCACCCAGTGGCAATTAGAGAGCACTGGCAGAGCCAGTGGCACCCGAACGTTGTGCACGGCACGTAGTGATTCAACGGTGGCTATAGCTCAGTTGGTTAGAGCGCCAGATTGTGGATCTGGAGGTCAAGGGTTCGAGCCCCTTTAGCCACCCTCACCAACCACTCGCTGACAGAAGTTGGCGGGTGGTTTTTTTGTTAGTTGATCGGCACCATTGGAGGAAGCAATACTTGTTGCAAGGCTGGGGGAATGTTGTGGTAAAAACAGCAACTGGCATGGACGATTGGGACGACGACATTACGGATTGTCCGGAATGTGGGGCCGAGATTTACGTAATCGCGGACCGCTGCCCAAAGTGTGGGCACTGGTTTGTTGAGAAGGATCGTCGTTCAATGCGGACACATCGACGTAATGAGGCTTCTATGTCCGAATTACGCCAGCAGCTTCGCATAGTGAAAGTTGGCGGGGCGATTCTGCTAGGAATACTCGTTTTATTGCTGCTCGTTGTCGGTGTCGTTTCATTGATCGGTCACAGTTAGTAACCACGACCCGCATCATTCTATGGATGAGCTCGAGAAACCTGGTTCGTTCTACCTGGGCCGAACGCACGATCTCAAAAGCGGCAAGACGGATGAGAATCCGATCCTGTACGACTGCAAGGATCTTACGACGCACGCCGTTTGCGTCGGCATGACGGGGAGTGGCAAGACTGGCTTGTGCTTGTCGCTGTTGGAGGAGGCCGCGCTGAACGGCATTCCGGCACTGGCGATCGATCCGAAGGGCGATTTGGCGAATTTGCTGCTGGCGTTTCCGGATTTCGCCCCCAGCGATTTCCGCCCGTGGATTGATGAGAGCGAAGCGGCCCGCAAACAAATGTCGCCGGACGACTTCGCGGCCAGCCAGGCGGAGTTATGGAAGAAGGGCCTGGCGAAGTGGGACGAAGGGCCGGATCGCATTCGGCGTTTTTGTGAGTCGGTCGACCGCGTGATTTACACGCCGGGCTCAAGCGCGGGCATTCCGATCACCGTGTTGAAATCGTTTGCGGCACCGCCCAAAGAGCTGATGGCCGACGCCGATGCCTTCGGCGAGCGAATCGCTTCTGCAACTTCCGGTTTGCTCGCGCTATTGGGTATCGACGCCGACCCGATTCGTAGCCGCGAACACATCTTTCTTTCGACACTGCTTGAAAACGCATGGCGGGCCGGCAAGGACATTGATCTTTTGCAGTTGATCCAGGACATCAACCGGCCGCCGATTAGCAAAGTGGGCGCTGTCGATGTGGAATCATTCTACCCGGCGAAGGATCGCACGAAGCTGGCGATGAACCTCAACAACTTGTTGGCGTCGCCCTCGTTCGCGAGCTGGCTCGAAGGGGAGCCGCTGGACATTCAAAAGATTCTTTACACACCCGAGGGCAAGCCGCGGCTGGCCGTTATTTCGATCGCTCACTTGGATGATGCCCAACGAATGTTCTTCGTCACGATTTTGCTGAACGAGATTCTGGCGTGGATCCGCACGCAATCGGGCACGAGCAGCTTGCGGGCGTTGCTCTACATGGACGAAGTGTTCGGCTACTTCCCGCCGGTCGGCAATCCGCCGGCCAAGCGGCCCATGCTAACGCTCTTAAAGCAGGCCCGTGCATTTGGCCTCGGCTGCATGCTCGCCACGCAGAACCCGGTTGATCTCGACTACAAGGGCCTATCCAACGCCGGCACGTGGTTTCTCGGCCGATTGCAAACCGAGCGCGACAAGGCGCGCGTGATGGAAGGGCTGGAAGGGGCATCGGCACAAGCCGGCGCTAGTTTCAATCGCAACGAGATGGAGGCCGCCCTTGCGGCGCTTGGCAATCGCGTGTTCCTGATGAACAACGTGCACGAGGATGCACCGATTGTGTTTGAAACTCGGTGGGCGCTTTCGTACCTCTGCGGTCCACTCACGCGTAATCAAATCAAGACGCTGATGGATCCCGTGCGGTCGAAGTATCGGTCGGCGACCGAAACGGGTGATGCTGCAATTGCCGCTGGATCATTGTCCGAGGCGACAGCTAGCGCGGCTTCGGCGGCCGGTGGCGGCCAACGGCCCGTCGTGCCGGCGGGGATCCGCGAGAAGTTCCTCGCGATCAGCGATCGCGTGCCCGACGGTTACCGGCTGGAGTATCGGCCCGGCCTGCTGGGCAAAGGCAAAGTTCACTTCGTTCGCCGAGGCGACGGGATCGACGTGTGGCGGACGTGTTTCCTGCTGCAAGCGACGCAAGACTCACCGCCGGACGATGTTTGGCAAGCCGCGGCCGTCAGCGACGAAGTGCCGGCGACCGAAGATCAACCGGACGATCGCAGCCGGTTCCTCGATCTACCGGCCGAGTGGCGCGCGAAAAGAGTTACTCCATCTTCGCGCGACAATTGAAGGAGCATCTGTATCGTCAGATGTCGCTCAAGCTGTGGCAAAGTGAACGGCTGGATGCAACGTCGAAGCCCGAGGAGAAAGAGGCGGATTTTCGTAACCGCCTCGTGCCAATGCTTAGTGAACGTCTCTCTGTGGAGCGCGACAAGCTTGAAAAGTCGTTCGCGTCAAAAAAGGCGAAGCTGGAGGACCAAATACGCAGGGCACAAACGCGGCTTAGCGCCCGTCGTTCGAAGTTCTTAACGTGGCTCGTTACGCTGCTGTGGCGCGCCTATGATGCGTATGAAGCCCGGAAAGGCCATAATCTGCCTGGTCGGCGCGGCTCCATCAACCCGGCGCTCCACGGAGTCGCGACTGAAGCCAGTCAGCAATCCAGCGCCAAAGCGGATCTGGGAAGTCTGCAGCAGAAAAAGGTCCAGCTTGAACAACAACTCCAAGATGAGCTGAAGCAATTGGAAACAGATCTTAGTCCCGCTCGACTGAAGCTCGAACCCCTACAGCTCAAACCGCAAAAGGGCGATATTGAAGCCGATGAGGTATCACTCGTGTGGCTGCCGTTTCGCATCAGCCCCGCAGGCGCCGTCAAACCCGTTTATCAAACGACTGACTTATAATCCGGCAATCAACTCCATATTCCACACTCCGCACTCGGCACTCCCCACTTCCACCAACTCCAACCCGCAGCTCCCACTATGACTGAACGTGAACGCTGGGTCGTTTATCCGTTACTGTTTCTCGCACTTGGCGCATCGCTTCGCGACAAGCTCGTGGACCGCACGGTCGCCAAGAGCATCGTCTGCCAGGAGTTGACGGTCGTCGACGAGGGCGATGGTCGAGAGCCCCAGCGCGTGCTGGCGAAGATTGGACACACCGAGGCGACCCCAGACACGCCAGCGATCGGCTTCTTGGCGGTCAACGGCGAGTTGGCCGTCGATGGGACCGTTAAAGTCAACGGCGTCGTTAATGCCAAGCAATATGCCTATCGAGGTGTGCCGTTTACGCCCGGCCTTCAGGCGATGCCAAGTATCTCGCTGCCCGCTTTGATGCGCGCCATACAAGCGGCTCAAAACCAGCAAAAGGCGAACGCGCAGAAGAAGCAGCCGCAGTCGGCCCAGCCGCCAGCAACGCCCTCATCGAAGAGTGGTGATGATAGCCCCGCAGCCACAACGGAAAAGTCAACTTCGGATACCATTAACCAACCCAAGAAGTGACTGGTCTGAGTTTGTTCGAACCGCTAGGATGCAAAGAGCGGTCGTCTCACCAACAAAGGTGGCGCTCGTGGCATCGGAGAGAGCTATATGAACCAACTCTTTAAAAGTCGTGCGGCCTATGTCGGGATGGGGGTGGTCCTGGGGCTCGTGATTGGCTTGAACCTCGAAGGGCTGTGGCCCAGTGTTCCGCTTCATGCGACTGCCACCCATGGCATCGAAAAGTTTGCGATCGCGACGGGCGCGGTCGGTCAAAGTGTCGAGGCTTTGTACTTTCTCGACTTTCTTACCGGCGAAATGCGGGCTGCGGTCATCAACCCGAAGACGGGCAAGTTCAACGCGTTCTTCACGCGGAACATCGCGGCCGATTTCGGCGGTGCTGGTCGAAACTCCGGGTACCTCATGGTGACCGGCACCGTCAACATGCCGCGCGGAGCGAACAACTATCAGTTTGCCGACAGCATTGTGTACGTGGCTGAAGCCAGCACAGGGCAGGTCGCTGCGTACACGATTCCCTGGAATTCGAGCATGCAGGCGGCCGGCAAAACGCAATACGGCCAGTTTCAGCCGCTGGACGTGCAGCAATTTCGCACCGCGTTCGTCCGCGATCAGCCGAAGCCGCCCGAAAGTAAGTGAGATCATCGGATGACGATTCAGGTCAACGGAAAGACGCGCGAAGTTGCGGAAGGCAGTTCTGTTTCCGAGCTGTTGCGAGAATTGGGTGTTACTGAGCCGCACGTGGCGGTGGAGCTCAACCTGGAAGTCGTGCCGCGGGCTCAACACGCCGAGACGGCGCTGCACGAGGGCGACCGGTTGGAAGTCGTTACGCTCGTCGGCGGTGGATAGAAGTCACCACAGAGACACAGAGAGCACAGAGAAGAACATGAAAAGTGCAAGTTGAAAATGAGGATTCCAAATGGCAGAATCGGCAAGTTGCAAGAGGTTTCCTCTCTGTGGGCTCTGTGTCTCTGTGGCTAATTCATTGACGTGTGAAAGTTCAATATGTCGCTAACGGAAAGCACAACGGAAGTATTGCAGCTAGGCACACACCGGTTCACCAGTCGGCTCATCGTCGGCACCGGCAAGTACGCCGATTACCAGACGATGGGTGAATCGCTGGAGCGCAGCGGCACGGAGTGCATCACGGTCGCCGTGCGCCGCGAGCGGCTGATCGATGCCGCCGGCAATAATCTGCTCGATTTCATCGACACGACCCGTTATACGCTGCTGCCGAATACGGCTGGCTGCTTCAATGCCGACGATGCCGTTCGCGTCGCGCAATTGGGACGGGAGATTCTGCTGGGGCTCGAAAATCCCGGCGCCGATTGGGTGAAGCTCGAAGTGCTCTCCGATAAGCGGACGCTGCTGCCCGATCCAATCGCCACGTTGGAAGCGACCGAGCGGTTGGTGGCCGACGGCTTCCAAGTTCTGTGTTACACAACGGACGATCCCGTGGTTGCCCGCCGGTTGAAAGACACAGGAGCCACCAGCGTGATGCCGGCCGGCAGCCCGATCGGCTCCGGCCAGGGGATTCTCAACCCCAGCAACATTCGCATCTGCCTTGAATATTTGAAGGAAGATGATGAGGAGTACCCGGTGATCGTCGACGCCGGCGTCGGCACCGCGAGCGACGTAACGATTGCGATGGAGCTGGGCGTCGACGGTGTGCTTCTCAACACGGGCATCGCCCACGCCAAAGACCCGCTGCGCATGGCCGATGCCATGCGTCATGCGACTGAAGCTGGCCGCCTGGCTTACCTTTCTGGCAGGATTCCAAAGCGGCTGTATGCCACGGCGAGCAGCCCGGAGGAAGGCGTGATTGCTGCAAAACCACGCTGACGTCCATTCAGCATAAGACATCAGTGGTACTACGGCGTTTTATCACGCGCCGTATTGCACTTTTGTCGACTCGATCCGCGATCAGCACTTTCTATCAGTCGATCGCAGCACAGCTCGTCAAATAGAATGTGAACGAGTATCATTCCTGTCGCTAGTCTGTCTAAAAGCTCTCCAAAAAATCGTAAGCTTAGGGTCGGGGAGTAGGTTTCGCGTTTACGGTTGCAAACTCGTCTCGCCCATTTTGGGGATTGTTGTTAGATTCTATCCCAGAACCATCCTCCGAGTTTATGAGATTGGTTGCTGCTCTTTCCTGCGCATTGATGGTGAGTGCCCGCTAATGAACGGATTCAATACGCGCTTCAATCGCGCCGAAATCGTTAGTCAATCATTCTTCTCTACAGTATCTGCAATCCTACTTTCTGCAATCATCGGAAACACTGCATTTGCAGATGCGTTCTTTGATGGCCGCGAATTGCAAGGCGTGCGCGAGATTTACCTAAACAATTCGAACTTAGTATCGGTTCAACCGACACGTATCGACGTTAGTCGAAACGGGTACATGGCAACCGTGCTAAACCAACACGTGCATTCGGGCGACAATACTTACGGATTACTGCAGTTCTCCCTCGACGATGGACTCAGGGACTATACCGTTCCAAATGATTCGCGCATCGGCTGGGTTAGCTGGAGCAACGCAGGTGCGGCTATCTACGCAGAAGATGATATCAAGGTGTATTTCGTACCTTGGGAGCAAGCAGCGATCACAGTTTTCGATCGGAAGGCCGTTAACATTGGTGGACCGGCAATCAACGATTCTGGGTCGATAGCGCTCGCGAGCCGCGATGTAACCAGCCATCCTTTAAGAGATGAGTGGCTCTCTTGTGCAGGACAAACAGCTGAATTATTACCGGAACTAAACGAATACCGACTAAGAAACGAAATTGCAATTGATGGCGCCGGACGCGTCGTGGGAACGTTCGAATACAGGACGGATGTTGCAACAACTCAAAAAGTGATGCGGTACAACTCCGCTGGCACCTGGGAGAAACTCCTCGATAGCAGTAATGAGGAACTAGTCGGCTTAATTGGTGGCCAACCAATCAATTACCGCGGTGATTTTATATACGCTTCTTCTTTACGAACAGATGTGGGTGTGGAGCATTGGCTCAACCTATTTGATTCAACCACAAATGCGCCGCGCCGCCTCGTGCTATACAGTGGCGACATTCAAACTGTGAGGGCAAAAATCGCTGATACCGGAGACGCCTTGCTCACAATTCGCACGCCATACGAGACCGACGTTTTTCGCTATGAAGCGGATAACGGGACTGTCACAGACTTGTCGACGCTTCTACCTGCTGGCCATTCTCTGGCTTTGCAGCAATTGCCTCAAATGAATTACAAAGGCGAGGTCGTTTTTGGGACTACCAGTGCGCTCGGTTACTCATATTTTTCGCTAGATGCAACGGGCGAAAACTTAAACCGTTCTGTCTTGCTTGAGAATCTTCAATTGCAGGAATACGCGCTGTCCGACTTCGGCCAATTGTATTTCTGGCTTTCGACACCCAATGAAGCATTTCTTGGGATGGTCACTATTCCCGAGCCATCAACCATGTTATTGGTGTTTGTCGCCGCCTGTGGCATGGTGAATTTGCGACGCGGGAAGAATCGACACTTCGTTTAACGGCTGTCCGTATAACCTGCTTTCTCTACACCGCATATGTTACGCTGGAGGCATGAAAACCACAGCCGGTGATATTCTTGGCCCGGAGGGCCGCATTGCGGCGCGGTTGGCGAATTATGAGCATCGGCCGCAGCAGCTTGAAATGGCGGAGGCGGTGGCGCGGGCGATTGCGATGAAGCGGCATCTTGTCGCCGAAGCGGGGACCGGCGTCGGCAAGAGTTTTGCCTACCTTGTGCCGGCCATTCTCGCGGCAACCGAGCGAGAACACGTGGACGCGTCTCTCCGAGACGCGCAGGCGCCGGTCTCGGAGAGACCGGACCACGTGGGGCCGAAGATCGTCGTTTCGACGCACACGATCAGCTTGCAAGAGCAGCTTATTGGCAAGGACTTGCCGCTGCTCAATTCGGTGATCCCGCGTGAGTTCTCTGCCGTGCTGGTGAAAGGGCGGCGGAATTACCTCAGTCTGCGGCGACTCGACTTGGCTTTGCGCGCAGCCAGAGCCTGTTCAACGACGACGAGCAAATTGAACAGCTTCGCAAGGTCCGAAAATGGGCCAAGTCGAGCGGCGACGGTTCGCTGAGCGATTTACCGTTCAAGCCGCTGGGCCAGGTATGGGACGAAGTCGCCAGCGATAGCAGCAATTGCCTCGGCCGACGCTGCCCCACGTACAACCAGTGCTTCTATTACAAAGATCGCCGCCGCGCGCAGCACGCGCAAATCCTTGTCGTGAACCATGCGCTGTTGTTCAGTGACATCGCCCTGCGGCGCGCGGGCGTGAACATCCTGCCCGATTACGACGTTGTGATTCTCGACGAAGCCCACACGGTTGAAGCGGTGGCGAGCGATCACCTGGGAATCAACGTTACCAACGGCCAACTCGAGTACACGTTGAACAAGCTGTACAACGATCGCACGAACAAGGGCCTGCTTGTCCATCACGGCCTCCGCAAAGAGCAGCAGCAAGTCGATCGGTGCCGCCACCTTGCCGACGACTTCTTCGGCGATCTCTGGCAATGGCAATCGGACCAGCGAGCGTCGGCAGCAATACAACCCGGCAGCCGCCGGCTTAGCCGGGGGTTTAACAGCCCGACACGTGTTCCCGAGCCGGGGATCGTCGCCAATCACCTCAGCCCCGAACTCGAAGTGCTCGCCAAGCAGCTCAAAGCCGCCGGTAAGAAACTTAGCGAGGAATCGGAACAGCAGGACTTTCTCTCCGCGCACGACCGGTTAATGGCCGTCGCCAGTGAGCTGGAAACGTGGCGGACACAAGCGCAAGCGGGCACCGTCTATTGGCTGGAGTCGTACGAAGGCCGCCGCGGTGCACCACGGATTACGCTCGCCGCTTCGCCCGTTGACATTGGCCCCGCGATGCGCGAACAGCTTTTCGATAAAGTGCCGACGGTGATTATGACAAGCGCGACGCTGTCGGTAGGTCACGCATCCGGCGCGACCACGGCGGCCGTGGTGCCCGGCTCGCCGGCTCGCCGGCGGCCTGTGGACGCCGGAGATTGTTTCGCGTTTTTCAAATCACGCGTCGGAGTAACTCAGTGCGACGAGATCCAAGTTGGCAGCCCGTTCAATTATCGCCAGCAAGCGGAACTCGTCACGCTACGGGACATGCCCGACCCAACCTCCGCCGAGCGCGGCAGCTATGAAAAACAATGCATCGAAGCGATCAAGCACTATGCCAATCTCACGGATGGCCGCACGTTTGTGCTCTTTACGAGCTATGAGATGCTCCGTCGCGTGTCGGGCGGCTTGCAGCGCTGGCTCACATCGCGCAACTTGCGGATGTTGAGCCAAGCCGATGGCACGCCGCGCACGCAATTACTCGATCAATTCAAAGCCGATCCGCGGACCGTCCTGTTCGGCACCGATAGCTTTTGGCAAGGCGTCGATGTTCCTGGCGATGCGCTGCAAACGGTAATCATCGCCAAGCTGCCGTTTGCGGTGCCCGACCACCCACTGCTCGAAGCCCGGCTGGAGGCCATCCGCGCCGCGGGCGGCAACCCCTTCCGCGACTATCAATTGCCCGAGGCCGTCATCAAATTCAAGCAGGGCTTCGGGAGGCTTATTCGTACAAGCACCGATCACGGCAGGGTCGTTTGTCTTGATCCGCGCATTGTTACAAAGCCTTACGGCCGGTTGTTCCTGGAATCGCTGCCGGAGTGTAAGTTGTTGGACGGGTTTCTTACGGCCAAAATCTAGTGAACCTTACGGACGGATCGCGCCTTAAGTTGCCGCGGAGAACCAGGGCGAAAAGTATCTGCTGTATCGCTGGACTTTTCAAATTACATTACGGCTCAAGATCATATGCAGGTCCACCGATCAGTGCCACGTTCGTTTCTTCGATATCGAAGCGGTTCGGATCGAATTCTTCGCCGGCCCATTCGATGAATTCCTCGTGCCGCGGGTGCTTCGGGTCGCGAATGGCATCGAGAAAATCATAGTAGCCCCAGATGCCGCCACAATCCTCAGGCGGGCAAGCGCCGGTGCCCTTCACACAAATGGGAAATTTATCGGTTGGTTTGGGCCGCAACAACTTTTCGAGTTTGATCGTGTGCCACCAATCATCGCCGAAGTCGTACCAATACTTCAGTTTTTGACAGCCGTCGGCTGCGAGCTGACCCAGCCAGACCTGAGTTTCATCGTAGTCATCTTCTTCGAGTTCGAATCGTGGATCGCTAAAGCGATCTTCGCCGTATTCGAACATGTGCAAATGCGAATTGGTCCAACCCATCGCGGTCTGAATGATCTGGTGCAGTACGTCGAGCGTACAGTCGGCAACCAGTACCCGCCGCCAAATCGGAGGCTTGCTGCCTTCCAGCGTGATCTTCAACTGAAAGGCAAACTCTGCCGGACTGCTTTGCGATTGCCGATACTGCTGCTCGGCATCGAGTTCGGCTGTTTCTTCAAGCACTTCTGCCAAGCCATCGTTGACACGCTCAATGATTTCCACATACGACTGTTCACTTTTATCGTCATTGCCGAGTTCAGCCGCTTCCCGGAGTGCCAAGCTAACGACCATCGCCTGCCTGGGGTTGAACTTGAATTCTCGCTCTTCCGGTGAGTCGACCGCCAGCATCTTGTGAATGTCGAGCGAAATTGTGTCCATACCGCACAGCAACTTGCGCTGCGATTGAGTTAGCAACACGGGACATGATGCAGCACTCAACGGGTAATCCGGAGTGGCGCTCCCTGGACCCGGACCGAGGATCGCGCGATCACTCGAAGGCAATGTCAAACGATTCCCGAAACCAGACAGCATTTCAAATGCATCTCCGTCTTCGTCGTCCAAAACCTCCTCGATCTTTCGTAGGATTCTTTGGATCGTTTTCTCTCGTTTCTTGTCGGGCGTCTGATTTGCGTCATACGCGAGACCTCTGTGGAGATCCTCAAGTTCCTCAACACGAAACGAGACGAGTTGTCGAGTCGGCGCCTCGCGTACGCGGGCCTGCAATTCGTTGTCTGTGTGCTTGCTGCTGATAATGATGTCTCGTTCCGGAACCGGCAGTTTCAACCGATGAGTTGCTCACTATCCGAGTACTTTTCTTCGTTGACTCTCCTTGCCATTCTGCATCTCCTATGGCCGGGAATGGATTTGCCGTGCGCCTCAATATCGCAATTGTGGCGAATCCCGCAGCATGTGGAAAGCGTCTTGCTGTTAAGCTGCCTACTGATATCACCTGGCGTGTGAATACATCTCCCGGACGAAGCGACGGCGCACGAGTTGCTGCGGCTCGCAAGCCCCGTCGCGCGGTGGTCAGGGCTAATCACTTTTTCAATATGGAGAAGTAAGTGTGGGAGGCGTCTCAGACGCCGATTTCGCTCAAACACCCAGAAAGGCTGAAGTGGCGACATCGCATCGGGGTCGGTGACCCATCCCACAAATCTCCCCAACTTCAATAAGTGATTGGCCCTGGCGCGGTGGTTCCGCCCGTTGACCGTGCTTTGATGCACACTTAGACTAAATCGTTTGGGCAAATTGGAAAATTCGGCGATTTCGCCGCTCTTCGGGCGCGTCCTCCGCGCCACGTTGAATGCTCGCTAAACGCGTGATTCCCTGTCTCGATGTCGACCGCGGACGCGTGGTGAAGGGGACGAACTTCGTCAACTTGCGCGATGCGGGCGACCCGGTTGAAGTCGCCACCCGGTACGAAAAGGAGGGAGCCGATGAACTGGTGTTCCTCGATATCACGGCCAGCCATGAGGGCCGCGATATCATGCTCGATGTGGTCCGCCGCACTGCCGAGCAGATCTTCATGCCGCTCACGGTGGGCGGTGGGATCCGCACGATCGAAGACATTCGCCAATTGCTGCTGGCCGGCAGCGACAAGGTCTCGATCAACTCCGCGGCGGTGAAAAATCCACAGTTCGTTCACGAGGCTGCCCGCCGGTTCGGCAGTCAGTGCATTGTGGTGAATATCGACCCGAAGCGAGTTCACCACAATGGCCAGGAAAAATGGGAGGTCCACATCAATGGCGGCCGCGTGCCCACGGGCCTTGAGGCGGTCTCCTGGGCCCGTGAAATCGAGCGGCTGGGAGCCGGGGAAATCGTGCTCACGAGCATGGATTGCGACGGCACCAAAGACGGTTACGACCTGGAAATTACGGCTGCAGTGAGCGAAGCTGTAAGTATTCCGGTCGTGGCCAGCGGCGGGGCCGGCAAGCCGGAACACCTTGCCGATGCAATTACAATAGGAAAAGCAGATGCGGCACTGGCAGCGAGCATATTCCACTTCGGCGAATATACAATTGAAGAGACGAAACGAGTAATGGCGGACCGCGGTGTTCCCGTTCGTTGGGCAAGCTAAAAGGACAGATAGCCGAGCCATCTTGGCTCGGTCACTCATAACCGAATTCGGGGATAGACCGGCGAAAAGCGAAGCCCGGCCAAGATGGCCGGGCCATATGGAAACGAACCATGGCCAAAGTATCCGACGAAGCTTTTAAGAGCAGCTTCATCCACCGCAAGGCGGATCTGGAAGTCGATAAGCTCTTTCGCGCCTGCGTGAAGCTAAAGGCCAGCGATTTGCACCTTAAGGTCGACAAGTCGCCTATGGTTCGCGTGGACGGCACGCTGCGGCCGATGAACCGCGAGCCAATTACCGATGAGGAAATGGTCCGCCTCACGTTCCCGCTGATGAACGAGCGGAACCGCAAGATCTTCGAGAAGGATGGCGGCGCCGACTTTGCCCATACGCTCGACGTGGAGGGCACCATGTGGCGATTCCGCGTCAACCTTTTGCAGCAGCTCGGCCACGTCGGCATGGTGGCCCGGCGCGTCAATAGTTTCGTGCCTGACTTCAGAGGACTTTACCTGCCGCCTTCGATCGAAAAGCTGTGCCACTTTGATCAAGGCATGGTGCTCTTGGCCGGCGTCACTGGCTCGGGCAAGAGCACGACGATCGCATCGATGCTGAACCTGATTAATCATCAGTATCGCAAGCACATCCTCACACTCGAAGATCCGATCGAATTCGTGTTCACGGAGGAAAAGTGCTTGATCAACCAGCGCGAAATTGGTCTCGACGTGGTCGATTTCGAAATCGGCATGAAGCACGCCGTGCGCGAAGACCCCGATGTAATGCTCGTGGGCGAAATGCGCGACAAAGAAACTTTCATGACCGCCATTCATGCCGCGGAAACGGGGCACTTGGTGTTCGGGACGATCCACGCTTCGAGCGCCGCGACCACGATCGGACGTATTCTCGACTTGTTCCCGTCCGACATGCACCCGGCCCTCCGCAGCGCGATCGCGTTCAATATGAGGGGCATCATCGCCCAGAAGTTGCTCAAATGCATCAAACCGGGCGTCGGCCGTGTGCCGACCTGCGAGATCATGATTTTCAACACGAACGTGCAGAAGGCGATTATCGAAGAGAACGACGAGAAGCTGCCGGATATCATTCGCATTGGCAAGCTGGACGGCATGCAAGACTTCACAATGAGCCTCAAGCAGCTTGTGGATGATGAACTCATTGATCGCGAAGTGGCGATGGAAGTCGCGCCGAATCGCGAGGCGCTCAAAATGGCTCTTAAGGGCATCGAGGTCAAGGATCCCGGGATTATCTGATGCGGCAGCGATTAGCAATTCTGTTGTTTCTGTCGTGTCTGTGGTTGGCGCGGCCAACGAGTTCAGTTGTATTCGCGCAGCCACCGGCGCCGCCCGCCACAGCGCCTGCGCCGGAACCAGGACAAACTGCCACGCCGCCGGTCGTCGAGCAGCCGCCTGGAGAGCCCGGCGCCGCTGCGCCCGCTCAACCAGGCGCAGCACCTGTAGCGGAAACGGCACCGCCCGCGCCGGTCGTAAAATTGGATAAATACAACGATGCCCATTCCAATGCGATGCGGCAATTCAAACGTGGCTTCATTTACTGGCCAAAATTGCTCGGAATCTGGATTTTGTTCCTCATCTGGGTGATGTCGGCCGACTGGGTCAATCGCGATACGCAGATCTATGATCTCAGCTACGGCAAGTGGAATCCAATCCTCTTCTTTCCATTCCTAGCCGTGCTGCTGCTGTTCGCCTTTCCGATCCTAATCGGCTTTCCGAACTTCTGGGTCGCTTTCGGTCTGCTGATTGTTGCTTACTTGGTTACGTATGTGCCGTACGTTCTCACCCGCAATAAGTCGGTTGAATTACACCAGCGGGTCTTCACGCCCGATTGGTTTCGGTATGAATTCGCCCATCTCGTGGGTAAGGTCGGCATCAAAATCGAGCACGAGCGCAAGGCCGAGTACGAAAAAGGTGCGCCCGTCGACATCATGGCCATCGCCGCTCCGGAGGAGCGCGACAATCAAGCGAATCTGATCACAGCCCGTCAGTCGCCTGGTTATCTGCTGGTAAAGGAAACAATCGCCGACATGGTCGATCGCCGCAGCGACAAGTGCATTCTCGATTACACGCAGCAGTCCGTCGTCGCCCGCCAGCACGTCGACGGTGTGTGGCACAACGGCGACGCCCGCGACCGCGAGTCGGGCGACGTGATGCTCGCCGTTATGAAGACGCTCGCGAACCTTAACGCCACCGAACGTCGCAAAAAGCAAGAAAGCAAGTTTGCCGCAAAGTACAAGGAACATTCGTATGTGTGTCCGATCACGAGCCAAGGTGTACCGACCGGCGAGCGGGTGATCTTGCAACTTTTAGGCGGCGCTCAACGAGCGTTCAAAAAGTACGAAGACCTGGGCATGCGGAACAAGCTGGCTGAGCAGTGGGCCGAATGCATGGCTGAAAACAAAGGTTTGGTGGTCATCGCTGCCATGCCCGAAGGCGGCCTCACCACGCTGACCGATATCTCGCTGATGGAAACGGACCGGCTTCTCCGAGATTTTGTCGCCATTGAGGAAACCCACCACCGCGAACGCGAACTGGAGAACATCGAGGTCACCACGTATGACACTGCCAAAGGCGAAACGGCGGCCAGCGTGTTGCCTGCTCTGATTCGCAAGTATCCCAACGCTTATGTGATGCGTGACTTCAGCGACTCAGAGGCTGCCAAACTTTTGATTAACGAGGTGCGCGATGATGACCGATTGGTGATCACCAGCGTCCACGCCAAAACCGCGCCCGAGGCATTGCTGCGTATTCTGCAGCTCAAGGTGCCGCAACGGGAATTCGCATCGGTCGTCACGGCGGTTCTTTGTACCCGATTGATTCGCAAGCTTTGCGACACGTGCAAGGTGGCCTACGCCCCCAGCCCAGAGTTGCTCAAGAAACTTGGCATTCCGCAAGGTAAAATCGAAGCGCTCTACCGAGTTCCCAAGGCGGAAGAAATCGAAAAGCCATGCAAAGAGTGCGGCGGTCTGGGCTTCAAGAACCGTACCGGGCTATTTGAACTGTTGATTGTTGACGACAGAATTCGAGAGATACTCGTGAAACAACCGAAGCTCGACCTGGTCACCAAAGCGGCCCGCATGGCTGGTATGCGCCCATTCCAGGAGGAAGGTTTGCTGTTGGTGGCCAAGGGCGTTACGTCGCTGGCCGAGCTGCAACGCGTTTTGAAGGAATAAGATTGATAGTTGCTATTGGATAGTTGTTCGTCGTTAAGACGATTCATTGCGGATGTGGCATCGGACCACTATCAACTAGCTGCTATCACCGAACAACCAACAACCAACAACCAATCATGTGGTACTACGTCATTTACGGCATCGTTGTGTTCGCCGGTCTCGCGATGACAGTCCGCGAAGGACTGTGGAGCAATGCAATTTTGCTGGTGAACATTTTTATCAGCGGATTAGTGGCATTCGGTTTTTATTCCCCGCTCGTGGCCTACCTGGACGAAGAAGTCACGAGTGGTCAGCACACCTACTGGCTCGATTTTGCGATCATTTGGGCGCTGTTTAGCGTGTCGATGCTCATCTGTCGATCGCTGACTGCTGCCTTCTCCAGAACTCGCATGCGGTTCAAGCACCCGATCGATCCGGTCGGCGGGCCGATTGTGGGATTATTCGCGGCATGGGTGCTGGCGGCCTTCACGCTGGCCACGCTCCACACTTCGCCGATGCCCAAAGACGCTTTTGGTGGCAAATTGAATTACACCGATGCCGACACGGCTTCCTTCATCACATCGCCCGACGCGGCGTGGCTCCGCTTTGTGGGCTCGATGTCTGCCCCATCCGCTTACGGAGGAACTTCAACCGATCTCTTCGGTGCCGAAGGCTTCGTAACGATCTACAGTGACCGTCGCGAGAAATTTGAAAAAGCTCCTTCTTTTATCGTCAAACGCGGTTAATGCTGTTTGGGGCACGCTCCAGCCTAGCCTTGTCCGCACGCAACTTCTATAACTCAAGAATAGCGGTGCGTGATCGCCACTTCCTTCGAGCTTGCCATGGCTACAGGCACTTCAACTTCAGTTCCATCCCCAACGTTTCACTCGGATGATACGGAACAAGGCGTCGAATATCGCACGCTGAGCGTGCCCGCCGTCATCGGCCTCGTGCTCGGTTTGGCATCGCCGCTGTGCTTCGGTGCGCCGTTGTTATTTGTGATCCCGATTGCTGGGCTGGCGATCTCCGTTTTCGCCCTGCAACGTATTGCAGTTAGCGATGGTTCCCTCGCTGGCCGTTGGGCCGCACTAACCGGATTGGTCTTGTGCAGTGCGATGATCGTCGCACCGCTAAGCCGCGAGTATGTGATCCGTCGCTTGCGAACCCAACAGGCGCACGAATTCGCGGTAACGTGGCTGAATCTGGTGGTCTCTGGTAAAGCGCAAGACGCATTCAAATTGACAATCGATTCGATGCGAGGGGCCGCACCGCCCGAACCAGGCTCAAAGACCCCGCCCGTCGACCCCTACGATAAGTTTCGTAGCGAGCTGTTGGTGAAAACGATGTCTGCAGCGGGGGCCGATGCCGACATTCAGTTCCTCGAGACCGTCGACTACGACTACGAATCGTTCCAGCGAGTTTTTGTCCAAGAACGGTTCAAAATCATTCCTCGTGCCGCGAAGAACGACGAGCATCCTGTCGATGTAACGCTCACGCTCCAGCACGCTCAGATTGGCAAGGAGGGCCGTTCCCGTTGGATGATCTGGTCGATCGACGACAGCGCAAAAGCCTCAAAGCCGCCGGCGACGGTTCCGTGATCGTGTCTGAAAGCCGGCATCGCGGTTGCCTCGAGGGCGCACCCCCGGCTACGATAGCCGTCCCACTTGATCTGATTTGTGATGCGAACGAGGACCACGAATGACGAGCGAAGCGCCAACTTCCGATGCAGTCGCGCCGCGGCGTTGGCGGCCGTTGGAATCGATTGAACGCCGCGTATTGGGCGTGCTCGTCGAAAAGGCCAAAACCACTCCGGAAGCTTACCCGCTGTCGATCAACGCGCTGCGCACCGGCTGCAATCAGAAGAATAACCGCGCACCGCTCATGCATCTCGAGGAGTCGCAAGTTGAAGAAGCTTGCGAGCAGTTGCGCAAGTCCGGCGCGGTTTCGCAAGTACAGGGCAGCGGCCGTGTCGATCGCTATCGTCACTTAGCGTACGAGTGGCTCGGCGTCGAAAAGGTGGAACTGGCCGTGATGGCAGAGTTGCTCCTACGTGGTAGTCAGACCGTTGGCGAATTGCGCGGACGTGCCGCCCGTATGGAGCCGATCAAAGATTTGAGCGAATTGCAGCCAACGCTCGATTCGCTCGCTGCCAAGGGATTGATCGTTTTCCTGACGCCGCCCGGCCGCGGCAGCGTGGTAGCACACGCGCTCTACTTGAATCGCGAGATGGAGAAGGTCCGGCGTGAAGCCGGCTCCGAGCAAACGGCATCGGCCGCGCCTACTTCGCCGATTACATCACCCGTGCGAACCGAGTCTACGCCCACGGCAGGCCCGACGAGTGACGCTGGAAAGCTTGTCGAGCAGCTCGATTCGCTACACGATGATGTCGCCACGCTGAAGAAGGAGCTTCAAGCGGTTCGCGACGAATTCACAGCCTCAGCCGAACGCTTGCGACACGATCTCGACCAACTGAACCAGCAACTGGGCAACTGAGCGCCTGGCATTTAGGCTAAGCAAGGTGTCGAGTGCTCCGATTCGCTTCGAATCCGGAGCGATGAACGAGCGTCGAGACAACCCCGCACATGCGATTTAATTCTCTGTGACAGGTGATGGCGAAACATTGGTCGGCACCCGCATCGCTCACTTGGTGCGGCGCCACTTGCTCTGGCTGCTGTTGGCGTGCTATGCGCTGGCGGCACTGTGGCCGGCTCCAGGCCTTGCCATGCGCGAGTGGCAGTGGACTGTCATCGCTGCCGGGAGTGTCGCTTTTTCGTTGCCGTTGTTACTCCTGGCCGTGATGCTGTTTTCCGCGGCCGCGCTTACAGACGTCTCTCAGATTCGACTCGTATCGCGTCATCCCGTCGTGCTCATCGTTGGTCTTGTGCTGGTGTGGGTCGGGCCGGTGCTGCTTACGCTCCTCGCCGGTTGGCTTGTGCCGCTCGTCGCGGACGGGCAGGCAACGGCCGGACTGCTCGTTGGCCTGGCGCTTGTTGCCTCGATGCCGGTCGCGAATTCGTCCGTGGGATGGACGCAAAACGCCGATGGCAATGTGGGGCTCGGCTTGGCGCTGGTCGTATTGAGCATCTTGCTCAGCCCATGGGTAACGCCTGGCCTGCTGAGTTTGTTGGGGATGTCGTTATCGACGCACGAGCAAGCCTATTGCGAAGCGCCGGTAGCGCAGTTCTCCGGGCTCTTTTTCATAATTTGGGTGATATTGCCGACGGCCGCCGGTTTCGCCTGCCGTTATTTCGCGACACCGCGTCGGGTCGAGGCGGTAGCTGGTTGGTTCGTGCTGGCCAGTGCTGCGGCGTTGCTGCTGCTCAACTACATCAATTCAGCCCTGGCTCTGCCGCGGATTCACGAAGCTCCGAAATCGCTGCTCGTGGCGACCGTCGTGTTGGCAACGGCGCTGAGCCTCGTGGGGCTTGCGTTCGGTTGGATCCTGGCAGGGCTGCTTCGACTGCAGAGTGGAACCGGCTCGGCGCTGATGTTCGGACTCAGCATGAAGCACACCGGCCTCGCGCGTAATACTCGCCGGCGCTGTATTGGCGAATCAGCCGCTAGCGATTTTGATGATCGTGCTGGCGACCCTCGTGCAGCACCTACTTGCCGCTGTGGTGCAATGGCTCTTACAGCGTACGGAAGAAGAAGATGAAACCAAGATTGCAGGAGGCTAACTGAGTTGGGGCTGTTCGGTGGATGGTTGGGGTAGAGCGCAGCGACCTCCCAGTGGTTCTGTAGACTCACGTCGTTCGACCTCAGCCACCCAACGCTGGCAGCACCAGTCGCAATCGCTGTAGGGACATCAACTGTACGTTAGAGCAATTCTCGGGAATTACATGGCCAATAGCCGGCGAGCTACGCTCGCCGGTCCCGACCCCTGCGGCGGTCCGGCTCCGAATGATGACCAAGTAATAAGGCAACCTGCTCTAGTCCTTGGAAACAGGCTCTTGAACGATAACAAGCCAACGCAGATCATGGGGCGGCTCATCACGCTTGTGTTCGACTACCGGCTTCATAGCGCCCCAATATAGCTCGCCGTCGGTGAGTGCATCATCTCGATACTCGCCCAGGAAGGCACCCTGGCCTGGATCCAGATTTTTTAGTGTTTCGTCAATCCGGGCGAGCAACGCGCGATCGATCCACGGCGGCGGCTGGCCCTTGCGATAGCTGCTTTGGCCTTGATGGTGCAGTACCAAACCGCGTCGCTTCTGTCCGTCAATGTCCGACTCTCGCAAGTCAATGAGCACCACTTCGTGCCCTGGTGGCAGTTCTTTCTCCAGCACATTGAACTCCCCCAGATCGACGGCCATTGCCAGCACGCCCACGACTTCCCGCTTGCCGCCCGCCGGTCGGTACTCGATCGGTACCGAGAACGCGACCTTCAAGTGTCCAGTCGACGTGCTGCGGTACACCGCCGAAAGGTGTGGCGCGTCGATCGGTTTCAGATTCGCCGTGTTCGCCGGCAGGTCGGCGCCTTGACCGTGGAAGTAATCGCGGTGCGAATAGTTCTCGCCGCGACTGGCCTCGCTACGCGGGCTCCGCGCAACCTGGACGCCGCGGGCGTCGTTGATGAACCAGCTATCGGCCGGCGCCTCGCGATTATGGTCGGAACGCTCCGCGCCCAACCAATCCTCCAGCGGGTTCCACAGCGACTCATCGTTGGGCGATGCGTTGATGGCAACCATCCGCTCACGCAGCGTGTTATCGGCGGCCAGGCGCTTGAGAATGTCGAACCGCAGGTTGATTTCTTTCAGGATTTCGCGATTGGCGGCCAGCGTGGCCACCCGCAAGGCGCTTTGTCGTGCTTCGAGCGCTTGCTGGTCCGATTCGCGCCGGCCGGTCGCTTGCATGGCGAGCCAGCCGATAGTCACCACCGCGGCGAGCAGCCCAAGTGCCGTCAACGCCCGCCACAGCTTCCGGCGCGACCCGGCCGGCAGTGGTTTGGGGAGGCTCCAACTTCGTGGCGGGCGGCCGACTCGTGTATCCGACTCGGCACTCTTGGCGACCAGCGTTTCCGTTCGAGTCAGACCTCGCGTCTTTGCCCCCGGCGAGCTGCGCGAAGCCTTGGCAATGTAATGCGCGCAGGTGATGGTCCTCCGCGAACGGCGCCAGTGCGGCCGCCACATCGGCCGGGTTCGCGTATCGATCGTCCGCATTCTTGGCCGTCATCCGCTGAAGGATCGTCCACAACTCGCGCGGAATCGGTTGACCACCACCGATCGCCGGCAGCCGCTCGCGCTCGTGCGCCTTCTCCGGCTTTAAGTCGGATTCCCAAAACGGCGGCTTTCCAGCCAACAAGTGATACAGCGTGCAGCCCAGGCTGTAGATATCGGCCCGAATATCGACGCTCGACGACTTCCACTGCTCGGGCGACATGTACATCGCCGTCCCCATCGCCCGGTTGTCGAATACCGTCAACCGCTGCTGATCGTCGCCCACCAGAAGTGCGAGCCCCAAATCGAGGATTTTGACGAGGGCCTGTTGATCGCCGCTTCCGGCCTTGTTGCCGGAGTCAGATAGTCCGGCGGCAACTTCGTTCGATACCAACGTCAGCATCAGGTTCGAAGGCTTGATGTCCCGATGCACCATTCCATTCTGATGGATGTAGGCTAGTCCGCGAGCCGCCTGCCGCGCAACCTCGCAGGCCTCAGCCACCGGCAGCGGACCCTGCCGCGCCACCAGCTCGTCGGCCCCGATTCCTTCGATGTATTCCATCACAAGGTAGTGCACCGTGTCGCTCGGGGCGGATGAGTCGATCGCCACCACAATGTTCGGATGCTCCAGGGCACCGACCGCTTTAATCTCCTGATAGAACCGGCGGATGACTTCGTCGTGCCCCGCATCGACGAAGTGCTGCTTGATTACCTTGACCGCCCGTACGCGGTTGAATTGCGAGTGCCGCGCGCGAAACACATCACCCATCCCACCGCTGCCTAGCCGTTGCTCAAGCTCGTAGTTGCCCAAACGCGCCGGCACCACATCCGTGGATTGCTGGGGATTTGCTGAAGCTCGGCCTCCACTAGCCTCGCGATAGGGCGGATCGCGAAACTCGGTTAGTCCCATCGTGGCCGGCAGTACCGTCCACTGCCGCATGTAGGCGTCGCGTGGCTGTGGACGCATCTGCCGCGGTGCACCGCCGTCGTAGAGCAGCTCGTACACCTCAACGCGCCCGATGCCCTTCAGTTCCCGCCGCCCGTGGTTGTGGAAGCGCACATCGTCCATCCCCACGTCTTCCAACACTGCCACCACGCTACGGGAAACCAAAATCTGTTCACCGGTCGCATAATCGCTGAGCCGGGCCGCGTAATCGACCGGCTTGCCGATGAAGTTATTCAGGTCGTGGGGATCGAGCTGCGGGATGCCTAAGTGCATGCTGATCCGCACGGCTACGACATTGCCTTTCGGCGTTTGAATCGGTTCATCGCGGTGCGAGCGCTGGATGTCGATCGCCCACTGCGCGGCCGAAAGCGTGTCGGCAAACACGAGAAGATGTCCATCGCCGGCGGTCGAAACCACCCGCCCGCCAAGCACCGCCAAGTTCTGTTCAATACGTTGCCGATGGGGTGTAAGAATCTGCTCGATGAATGCAAGATCACGGTCCGCGTCGCTCTGCCCTGGCATCTCGCCCTTCAGATCGACGGAGCGGACGATATCCGTAAACAAGATCGTCTTTAGCTCGGCCATACTCCTTCATCATCGGGTCTTTCGTACACACGTCAATCGAGCCGAGGCTATAGCGGACGACTGCCGTTCCGTCCCGAGGTTACGGCCGTGCGGCGACGCGGTGAAATTCCCCAGCGGAGCTCGAAAAAAAGCCCGCCCCACCTCCAGCGGCAGGACGGGCTACGTCTGCTCGATCATCAATTCACCTCGGGGTTAAGTGATACGACCTGCGCGGCCAATTGCCGACATGGCACGTGCTCCTCTGCGATCCGTTGCGCGATGCCCGGAGGGGCGGCAGCGATCGACTCTCACGCCGGATACCGTAATCGGGTTTCACCGAAACTCGAACTCGCTTCCGTAAAGAAGCAACGGTATACGTCGGCGGGTCGAAGACGCAGACGCATGGTTCGCAAAGCCGATTCACCAGAGGCCACGTTCGCATCGGCAGTCGTCCGCGCCCTCCCAGCCAAAAATAGAGGACACGAATCAACCCAAAGCGGCTCTTAACTCGGAACGATTCTCCTTTCCAGTTTGCTGTTGAAGAGGGGGCAACAAGCACGACAACTCTTGCTTATCAAATTCGCAAATGGCATTGCAAATGTATTTGCGGAAATCTCGCTGCGGTGGCCGAAATTTTTCGCGCCAAAGTTCGTGTGGTATCGATCAGCGAAATATTGCGTGCTTCCGATGCCCGGTAAACGGGAAGTCGCTCACGCGGCACAGGATTTTTACGTCATCCGAGGGCCAAGCCTCAAAAAGGCAGTCCCGCCCCCCTATTCCGAGGCCCCTTGCACGACTATTTGATTTTTCTTGCAGCTTTCCCCGCCCTTGGTACACTGGAAGTATTGTGGCGACATTGTCGATTCCCGCTGCACGAGTGTGGCCGGGTCATCCTCGACCCATTAGCCGTCCTCGGCGGAATTGGCGCCGCGACCACATAGCTCGCCGATGATTTCCGCCCGGTCGGAAACCACCGCGAGTTCCGGAACAGATATCAAAACACCGCCAAAACGACGCTCGAGCATCCGCTCCCAAGCTGCTGCTCAAACAACGCCACGAAGTTGGCCGCGAGTCGTTCGGCACTGCCCTCCGAGGGTTCGGACTGCCCTCACACGGCAACGGAGAACTACGGCATGCTTGGTGCCCGCTCACTCGCCCTTGCGGCAATCTGCGTGTTGGTTGGTGCATTTGCTTCTCTACGGCCCTCCCACGCGTCGGCCCAAACGATCGATCTCAGCCTCAACGTGTTCTATACGACACCCGCAGACGTCAACTCCGGAGGCGGCTGGCAGCTCGTTGCCAAAAGCAGCAATTTCGGCATCTCCGGTCTGCAGGCATTGATCAGCAACATCACGACGGTAGCGAATCTTACGCCCACTGCTACTGTCAACGGCAGCGACGCCGCTGGCTTCAGCGTCTTTAAGGATGTGAATCACACGACCTACCACGACATCGTTTTTGGCCAGGCGCCGATCATCCTCGGCGCCGGTGAAGAGCAGGGGGCCTTTTACGGTGTGGGCCAACTCGCCAATGGTGCGCCGAACTATCCGGGCAAACCGGCTGGCTCGAACTCCGAAGGTCCCGCATTCACCTCGCTCACTTCCCCCGCCAATATCCCTTGGGCGACGGGAGACGCGTTTGGTGACTCTGCGTGGGACACCGCTGCGCTTTTCGCGAGCGGCACCTTTGCCACCAACACAACTCCCGCATTCCACGAAAGCAGCAGCGGAAACGTTTTTACATCGCTCGGAACATCGACTACGTTCGGCGCTCTCACCGGCGCCACGGTCAGCATGATCGTCCGCACGAATTTCATCAGCACGAGCGCCGACTACAATCACAACGGCATCGTCGACGCTCCCGACTACGTCCTCTGGCGCAAAACTCTAAATCAAAATGTTACGCCGGGCAGCGGCGCCGATGGCAGCGGCAATGGCATCATTGACCAAGCCGACTACGACTTGTGGCGCTCGCACTTCGGCAACCCCTTCGGCGCCGGCAGCGGAAGCCTGTCTTCCAGCGTTGTCCCGGAGCCCACAGGTGGTTTGCTGGTAGCAATCGGCGCCGTGCTCCTGTGCTGCGGCGCGACCGGTCGCGCTTTCGCTCGTTGGGAGAGAGTTAGGGTGAGCGCGCGATGCAGAGGTTTTGATCGAGTATGTTTCGTTCCTTTGTCCGTGCCCGACCAGCGTGTTGCGCCCAATCCAACTTGTGAGAAGTGAGAGTTTTTTTGCGCGATTGGTAAAGCAAAGGCGGTTCTAGCGTGTCGTTCATAAGCGCAATTTTTCCCGTGTTTTTCGGCCATTTCGACCACCTATTAAATTCTGGAGAAAAATCAAACAATAGACCGAGAAACTGCTTGACAGCCCTGAAAAGCGTGAGCATAATGCCCCATGGTGGTCGAGATTTTATTCTCGCTACTCGGTTCGTCGACGCGAGCTCGTCGCTCCTTCGTCGAACAGTTGTGCTGGCGGTTAGAAGTTTTCGAAACTCTCGACGGGGCTTGCGGGGCAGGAAAAAAGGAATGGATGAACAAGGCAAATCGTTTCGCCCGCTATCGCGTTCGTGTGAGGTTTCGGTAAGCATCGTTTTTGTGTCCTAGTTTTGTTGCGCTGAGGCGCGGGGGAGTTTCGATTCGCTGTGTGAGCAAAGTTTATGAGCCCGCGAGCCGGATCGTTCGCGACCCCGGCCCTTCAGGCCCTTAAACATCTCATTGGCGAGGCTTAGCTCAGCAACTCTGATCTGATTCTTTATCTAAGAGGGTGGAGAAACACTAATGTCCTGGAAGAGCTTAGTAACTGCGGGTTTGTTGTGTGTCCTGGCCTCGCCAGCTTTTGCTGTGCCATCATTGGAAATCACCAATGGCGGTCTGGACTCCAGTGGTAATTGGGTGTGGAACGTCAGTATCGCACCATCGACAACTATACGCCGCTGGCTACCGAACTCGGGTTCACGGCCAATGGTGACCTTGAAGGGCGTCGCGAATGCCGCACCGACCAGCTGGGATACGAATACTCCAGGCACCTCGATCTTCTGCTTGGGAAACCACCTACGGCAGCCCCCTGTTTCCGGAAGGCATTGAAGCCAACTGCACCGGCTGCACCGTGACCAACACCGCAGCCAATGGCGGCAACGCGACTACGGTCGTCAACGGTTCGCTGAACCAAATTTTTGCCGCTCTGGGAGCAAGATATTGCGGCAGGTGATCAACTCGCCATCTGGGCTGTGCCAGCAGCACGCCTTTCTCACAATCGTGACTGCCGGGCCAACAAACACCAGTCCGACCAGTTCTATCGAATTGTCGGGTCCTATAGTGGCAGCGGTCACGTTGCTGAAGACAATGGTGCGACTACGAGCAACTACAAAGGCTTTACTGGTACAGCGTCGCGGACGGTTGTCCCTGGCGATGCGAACTTAGTGACGGTGTCCTCGGGTCGACTGCTGCGGTGACAGGTGCAGACTTGGTCAATTCTAGCAGCAATCTTGGAAAGCCAGGGACTTCAACTGGAGCCAAGGCGATTTCGATGGTTACGGCGGACCGGTAAGTTTCTGGTGCTGACTTAGTGATTCTCGCATCAAATTTGGGTAAGACGGATGCTGCCAACATCGGCAGTACTTCGAACCTAACCGCAACGGGTGTGCTGGATTCCCCAGGTGCTGGTGCTGGTCTTGGTGCTGGTTCCGCTGTTCCGGAACCCGCCTCGATCGCTTTGATGGGCCTTGCCCTCCTCGGTGGTCTCGGGCTCGTTGGGCGTAAACGTTAATATGGAAAAAATCGGAGGAGCAGACGGCGGATTTTTCTTGACGGCTGCTCCTCCTGTGGATACAAAGAAGTGGATCAATTCTTCAGGAGCAATTGGCTAATGCGTGAATGATAGATGCTTCACCTTCACGCCCGCTGGCAGGTGAGCGAACCAATGGGGCGGGCGTTCCGATGAGTTTCACTTTTTGGCAAGAATTAAAGACACTTCAAATGACAAGGACAACATTCATGCTTCGTAACATATTTTTTGCTATCTCGGCCGTCTTGGGCTTGGCGGTTTCGTCACAGGCAGGTGTGCTGGTATTGCCGGACGATAGTGCACCAACGTCGATCTGCCCGGTTTTACCACATATACGTTAACTGCCTCCACTGATGACGGGAGCCAGATTCAAGGCTTTGACTTCGGCTCTAAACCAGAATTCGGGCTCTTCGGTTCGATGAACCAAGTTAACCCATTTGGTCTGTAACGGTATTTACCGATAACAATGCGGCGATGGCCGCGATCCGCGGATCCGAATCACAGGATTCGCAGTTCAAATTTAATAGCGGCCAACGTTACGGTGCCGGCTGGTTTCGCTTCAGAGGGTGCGGACCACCTGCAGGCAGTATTCGCAGCTCAGCACCGCTGGGCACGAGTGTGCCGTTTGCTCAACTCGCGATTCCCGATGCGGCGAATGGAACGGTCAATTCTTGTTGGCCAGATTCGAACAGTCGGCCGGGACTGACTTATTTGACAACGACGTTGGGCATGGTACCGAGCGGCGGTCCAGTCATTCCTGAGCCGGCTTCAATGGCCCTTTTAGGTCTTGGCCTGTGTCGGTTTCATTGGCTATCGTCGCCGCAAGTAAAATTAGCGATCGCTAATTGAACAATGTGTAATCCAAAAGGCGCCTGAGAAATCTCAGGCGTCTTTTTTTGTCGGTTTTCAACTCGTCAAATCTCTAAGGTATGCGCCGCAGACGTGTAGGGCGCAATCATCTTGCTACCCGGAACAAGAGCTTTCTTGCGATTCCTGGCGATCGCCATCGTGTGCGCGGTGCTGCGCGGAAACTGCCTTCAGCCTCGATAGTTCGAAGGGGCCCGACGGCGCCAACCAACTCCGCGCGCGAGCGTCATGCCACCGGCGCCGGCGTTGAGGTCGGCATCATCGATACGGTGTTTTATGGCATACTGCCGCTCAATCACTTGGGCGACCGAGTTACCGCGCAGTACGACTTTCGCGGCAAGACGCCGCCCGATTCGCCGGATCCGCTACTTAATCCAATTGACCATCACGAAACGCTCGTGGCGGATGTCATCGCCGGCGACCACCCCGTTTATATGGGCGTAGCGCCCGGGGCGACGATCGTCGACGCCGCGATCGATGATGTCACATTCGACACGCGTCGCGCTGCGTCCGCCTGGCTGAGCGCCAATCGCGGGACGCGGTTGCTGAATTTAAGCGCCGGCTTCGGCGCCAATACAAACGGTTCCAGCACGGAAACGATGTACTGGGATTGGTTCATGCGCAGCAAAGACGCGCTCCTCATTGCCGCTGCCGGGAACACCGGCGGCCAAATCACGATTCCAGCGGACTCGTTCAACGGCATCGCCGTCGGGGCGATGAACGACGCAACTCTTACTGCGCTGGAGCGGAAGCGCCTACCAGCTCAACGGCGGTGCGGGCGGCACAGAAGTCCGCGGCAAACCCGATATCCTCGCGCCGGGCGTAAACATCACCGACGGCCTGAGCTTTAGCAACCATCCGGAAACGGGCACCAGCTTCGCTGCTCCGCACGTCGTCGGCGCTGCGGCACTGCTCATGGACTACGGCAATCAGCATCCAACGGCGGATACGCTCGATCATCGCGGCATCAAAGCCTTGATCTTGAATTCCGCCCGCAAGCGGCACATCTCAGCGCCGGAAACGTTTTCTACCACTTCGCTCGACAGCGCCGCGGCAAGCTCGAACTTCGACAAGGACTATCTGACGTGTGCGACGAGTTGCACAATCGCCAATCCAGCCACGGCCGGGCTTACGCAGTCCTGGACTCCCGCCGGTTGGAGTTTCGACGGGACGAAGCTCACGGTCACCAAGCCGCTCGACGACGAGCAGGGCGTTGGTTTTTTAGATGCCGACCGGGCCATTATCAATCTGGCCGGCGGCAACGACGGCCCCGGTTCCGTGGCCGGGATTGGTTGGGATCAAAGCACAATTTCACCGGGCGATCTCCTTACCACTCACACATACGCGCTTCATCAAACGCTGGCGGCCGGTTCATTCCTCACAGCCACGCTTACCTGGGACCGCGTCATCAATGAATCCGATGGCGACGGCGTCGTCGAACAAACCGACACGTACGCGTTTGGCGAGTTGGCGAATCTGGACCTCCGCGTGCTGGATGCCGGCAATCAAATCGTCGCGGAGTCGATTTCGACGACGGACAACGTCGAACACTTGCACGTTCCACTTCCCGCTAACGGCCAGCCTGACGATTACAAGCTTCAAGTCATCTACAACGGCGGTGGCGTGCTCGCGACCGATTACGCGCTCGCCTGGTGGACCGACCCCACCCCGCTCATCCCTGGCGATTACAACCTGGACGGCACGGTCGACGCACTCGATTACGACGTGTGCGCGAGCTTCGGGTCGACCACCGCCACCTCGCCCCTGATTCATGCCGATGGCAACGCCGATGGAACCGTCAACCTGGCCGATTACATCGTGTGGCGCAACCACTTCGGACAAATCTGGTCGACCGGCAGCACATTGGATCCAGCCGCGATTCCCGAGCCTGCAACATTGGCGTTGGTCGTTCTGGCTATCGGCGGTTTAACTGCCATTCGCCATCGTAAAGCCGTTAGCGGCGGGCGTAATTGATCTCTCCTAGTTGCCCGAACGATTTGAGAACTGCTTCGCTTCTCCCCTTGAATAGGGTATGCTAATAGCGCGGGCATGGGGGATTTCAGGGGCACAGTCCGAACCGAATCGGAGACGCGCCAATGTCAACCGAACGAAACACACCACGGCTTCGGAACGCTTTGTTGGCCGTTTTCGCAGCTCTTTCTGCCGCGACGTCGGCTCACGCTTACGTAATCATCACCTATGATTATCAGCCGACCGTCGATCTGCCTGGCTATACGACCTGGACATTAACCGCCAACACCGATAATGGAAGCCAGATTCAGGGCTTCGACTTCGCTTCCAGACCAGAGTACGGATTCTTCGGTTCAATGAACCAGGTGAACCCCGCGGGTATATCGACGATCTTTCAGGATGCTAATGCCTTCTTCTCGTTTGTGGGTGCCGATGTCTCTCAGGACTCGCAGTTCTTGTTCAATAGCGGCCAGGTGACCGTTCCGGCCGGCCATGCTTCCGAGAGCTCGACCGAATTGCGGGCCGTATTTGCCGCGCCTGCGCCGCTGGGAACAAGTGTCCCGTTTGTACAGCTCGTGACCCCAGACGCGTCACCGTATTTTACATTTACGGGACAGATTCAAACGGTCGTGGGGGGTTCCGTATCCGACCACAATGTATCTGGTAGTCGTCCTTTCAACTGTCTTGACTGTGAGCCGCATCCGTACGCTTCGACTATCGACGACGTCATTGCCAACGATCCCGGGATGGTTATGGCCATGTTTTCGGCGGTCAATCCCGCAGACGCGTGGCACGATTTCATGTTCCAATCGTACACGCCAGGCTTCGGCGGCTCAGGCAGCGGCCCTGCCGCACCGGCAACATTCGATCCGGACACCCAAAAGTTTTCGTGGACTACGATTGGATCCGCTCCCGGTACTTACGTCTGGCAGGTATCTGCAACGAACTTCTACGGCACCGACTCAGGTTCAATCACCGTCCGTATCGTTGCCGTCCCTGAACCGGCGACGCGGTCGCTCCTCAGCTTGGTAGTGATCGGTGGCTTCGGCCTAATTCGCCGTCTCCCTACCTAGTCGTCCCTGAAAAATTCTTCTATCGCTAAGAATAGAGGGTGCATTACGCATTCGATGGCGCTAAAATTTGCCAAGTTTTGGTTCCCCGGTCCCGAAAGCTGGCAAAAAATGCAACCCAAAGCCCGCCCTCCGCAGTGTGAATTGTTTGGCGCCCGATTGAGCGAACTGTTGAACCCCGAGCACCCGCTGGTCGTGCTGGCCGAGCGGATCGACTGGTCCGAGTTCGACGCGGCCATCGACGCCTGCTACGCCGACGAGCTTGGCCGGCCGGGAGTCAACACCCGGCTGATGGTCGGCCTGTTGTACCTGAAGCACGCCTTTGACGAGAGCGACGAGTCGGTCGTGGCCCGTTGGGTGGAGAACCCGTACTGGCAGTTCTTCTGCGGCCTCTGCTACATGCAGCACGAGTTGCCGATCGATCCTTCGAGCTTGAGCCGCTGGCGAAAGCGGGTCGGCGCCGAGCGGCTGGAGAAGTTATTGGAGGCGACGATCCACACCGCGCTGGCCATGAAAGCGGTCCGGCCCCGAGAGTTTCAGAAGGTGAACGTCGACACGACGGTCCAGGAAAAGGCGATCGCCTTTCCGACCGATGCCCGGCTGTATCACAAGATGCGGCTGGCGCTAGTCCGCCGGGCCGCTTCGCTGGGTATCTCACTTCGCCAGAACTATCGTTTCAAGGGCCAGAAGCTGCTGGCCAGGCAGGGCCGCTACGCCGCACGCGCGGCAGATGAAGCGGGCCGCCAAGATGACCCGTCAACTGAAGACGATCCTGGGCCGCGTGCTGCGGGACATCCAGCGCAAAGCGCCTGCCATTCAAGGCCGAATCGCTGATGAGCGGCTCGGCGAGCTGGTCGCCTTGGCAGAGCGCTTGCTCGCTCAAACACGCAGCAGCAAAAACAAAGTCTACAGCGTGCATGCCCCCGAGGTGGAATGCATCGCCAAAGGCAAAGCGCATCAGCGCTACGAGTTCGGCTGCAAGGCGAGTGTGGCGGCCACGAGCAAAAATAATTGGATCGTCGGCACACACGCGCTGCACGGCAACCCCTATGACGGGCACACCCTCAGTGGCGCGATCCAGCAGGTTGAACGATTAACCGGCCACACACCTGGCTGACGTGATGGTCGACCAAGGTTATCGAGGACACGGTTACGAAGGCTCGGCCAGCATCCACGTGGTCCGCTCGATTCCCAAGCGAGCGACGCGAGCATTACGCCGCATGCTCAAACGGCGGGCGGCCATCGAGCCCACGATCGGTCACCTGAAAAGCGACAACCGCCTGAACCGCAACTATCTGACCGGCCGTGAAGGCGACAAAATCAACGCCCTGCTGAGTGCCGCCGGGTACAACCTCCGCAAACTGTTGCGATGGATTGTTTTTGCGCCAATTTTCTGGCTCTGGCAGCGGCTCGCGGCCAAGTTGGCCGCCATCGTCGCTCCCCGCCGAGCATCGCACCTGCCGATGCCCGCTTGCTTCGCCCCAGCTCGCACCTGAAAATCAAGCCGACTCAGCCAGCAGACCGTTTTTCAGGGACGACTACCTAAACGACAAGCGGCAAGCTGAAACTTACACTGCTCGTGATGGCGCGAAGCCTGAGTGCTGAATCCCGATCCTCCATGTCCCCCCGCGCCTCTGCGTGAGATCGGGGCTGAAGCCGAATTCATTTCCCCGGCTGAGCGGTTTATGGACCACCTAGATGCTGCACGCGGATTGCTTGATTTTCTTCGCAGTGGTTCACCATAATACTGGCTCACTACTTACTTCATCGCCTCTTCCGAATCCGTCACAATGCCGCAGCGCGGCGTTGCGACTTCGGTCGGCACAGTCTTCTACCCCCTAGGTTAGCGTTCTTCGAGGGCTAACCGTTAGACCGTCTCATCGAGTTGGTCTTTCTCCAGGGGTGGAATATCTGTAGGTTTGCGGCACGACTACGGTGTCACACCAACGAGTCGTGTCCATTGAGTAAGAGTTTGCTTCCGTTGAATCGACTTCCAACTCATTCCTCTTGATGATTGCACGGCAATTGGATTGTGAAAGGCCTCTCCGAGGCCGATGGCGTGTTGCGATTTCTGCGCTCTCATCGGCGTCAGAGACGCCTCCTACAGGTTTATTTCCTGTGTAATTATCATTTACACCAAACTGACCAGCACGAAAGGGCCAGCGTGTTGATCTGCATGAGATTCTCTACACCGAATTCCAAAGCACTCCCTCTCCCTTCGGGAGAGGGTTGGGGTGAGGGCGAACTGCCGCCAATCAAGACACCCTCACCCTGCTCTCTCCCATGGGGAGAGGGTTTCGCCCACAGCTCACCTGTCCAGCAGTGCCCGGCTGTCACGGGTCGACAAATCCTCAGCGGCGCTCGATGCATCGTGAAATCGATGCTCGCGGCGATTCTATTAGCAGCCATGGTTAGGCCCGCCGCGGGATTAACCTGGAATCAACATGAGCCTCAGCGGGACGACCGTTTCTATAGCGGCGCCGATCGCGATTTTATCGGTGAGTCCCTCGATTGGTCCGGCGTTGGCGTGGTGCAATCAGGATCGGGCTGGGCGACGATGATCTCCGACCGTTACTTTTTGAGCGCTAAGCACGTCGGTCTAGCGAATCAAAAAACATCGGTCGATTTTTATCGTACCAACGTTCTGGATACTTCCGCGGATAATTTTGCGCGGATGCAAATCGATCCCTCGTTCGGCGTAAAAGTCGCCGGCACCGATCTGTGGCTCGGCCGCATGGTCGATGTGCCGCCCTCCTGGGTCAAACGGTATCCATTGATCCAACGTCCCCAAGCCACGAATTATGTGTCGTATTTGGATCCCACGCTCTATGTGTACGGCTTTACGGGTTCGGGCGCGTTGGATTACCGCAAAGCGGGACTCGGCATCAATAACATCGATACTGCTCAGACATCCTACACAATCGCTGGCTCAACCGGTATCGGACTCGCGTGGACACGGGATCCCCTCGGCGCGGCCGATGAAGCCGATTTTTACCATGGCGGCGGCGATTCATCCGGCCCCACGTTCGTACCGTCACCCGACGGTGGACTTGCTCTTGCGGGCATTCATTGGCTAGTTGCCGGCAACAGTTCGGTGGATTCCAATGTTTCAGCATACGTTGATCAGATTATTAATGTCGTACCAGAGCATGTGAACGTCGTTACCGATTTGTTGGCCGATCTCAACGGCGATGAGCGAGTCAATAGTACAGACCTTGTTATGTTCAGTAGAAAATTTGGGTTAGGGTCGACATCAACGTATAACGATGGAGACTTGAACGGGGATGGCTATGTCAATGTTTCAGACCTAGTGGGACTCGCTCAAAATTTCGGCACCTCAAAATTCGCCCCCTCCGACTTCAACCAAGATCAATCCGTCGACCGACTCGACATGAAACAAATCGCCACGCACTGGCACACGCACGTCACCGCGCACACGAATGGCGATGCGACTGGAAATGGATACGTCGACGGCAGCGACATCGCGGTACTCAACGCCAACTGGCTCTTCGGAACCTGGACGACTTCGTACCCCACCAATCCATCGCCGGCGGATATCAACCAAGACGGTCTGGTCGACAACGTGGATTACACGTTTTTGGTAGATCACACGGGTTTCAACTGCGGAACCCAGGCTTGTGACGGTGCTGACTTGAACCACGACGGATACGTCAACGACGCCGACTTTGCAATCCTATCGAGCTCCTGGGAGCTGTACGGTCCTGCGGATATCAACCGCGATTTCAAGGTCAATAACACCGATCTTACTGTCTTGCTAAGCCATTGGTCCCAAAAAGTGACCGGTGACGAATCCGTTGGTGATCTAAACACAGACGGCGTGGTAAATGCGTTAGACTTCGAGATCATGGCCGACTGGTGGGGGCGAGGAATGTGGAGTTTCTCGCCGCAGCCGACGCTCAACGCGGTTCCCGAACCCGCGACCGCATTGGTCGCTGGCATCGCAATGCTTTTCGCGGTGGCCATCCGCCGCCGGCGCTAATTTCCCGCGGCCACTGCTCTTTCATCCGGCATCGGTGTGAGGGCGATTGAATTCAGGGCTAGCTTGCGAAGCCTTTCCGCTAGCTTTGGCCGCCGACCTCTGTACCCCCTGTAAAACCTTGCGGGTCATGCCGCTTCTGCCGGTTCTGCCCGGCACGCCGCCTCTTCCGCGCAATCGCAAAAGACCGGATATATCGGTCGTGCATGCACGATAACGAGAGACGTATCGCTACGCCCACGTAGACGAGTTGCTTCGAGACTCGCAACTCGCGTTTTGCAGAAACGCAGCTACGTGCCGAAGTCCGTAGGTCAGGCAACGCCTGATGCCCGCCGTCAACCTCTTCCGCGAGCGCCTCGTGAGCCACCCGCCAACGATCAGTTCGCCGCTCCGCACACTGTGCCAGATGGTTCTCGCTATTGCGGCACTAGTCGCTGCCGGCCGCATAGTGCAACTGGCATTCGACAAGCGCGCCTCCATTCCTACTACTGCTGAGTCTACGCCGATACGATCCACAGCCCTCGGCTCTGCCGGGGGTAGCCAGTTCCCATCAAAGGCCGACTCCGAGCTCGCCGAGCTCTACAAAGCCTGCCCCCTCGCCGCCGTCATCGATCTGCAGACCGTCGCGACCCACCCCGAGCGAATCGACGCGATCCTGCCCCCCTACCGCGAAACGGCGGACCACGTACCCGATACGCCGCTCGAACCCGCCATCCCCCGCATCCGATATCCAGTCGCGCTCGATCCCGCGCTCGCATCGATCGATGCAGGTTTACATCCGGCCGATGCCCACACCGGCAAAGTTCCGCGTATGGCGGCCAAGAGCGGCGACAAGGAAGGTGAATGGCTCGTGGACCCCAAGGAGTGGTTCGGCTCCGACCAAAAAACATCAGTGGATGCTGAAAATGCCTCCGATACCAAACCGAATCCGCCGGCCGACTCTTCCCACGACGTGGGCGACGTTTCCGACGCCAATTCCACGCCTCAATCGAACGCGCCATCGGCTCTAGAGAAGCCTCCCACAGAAACCACTCCAGAGGTCCCCACCAAGAGCGAATCTGCGGCACCGAAGCAACCGCTCTTCCCGCCTCCCGCTTCGGCCAATGAACCAACCGCGACTGAACAACTCCCCGCGCCGTCCAACACCCCCGGAAATCCAGTATCCACTCCTGCTTCCAGCATCTTTCCCGCTCCACCGGCTACGGCCGCTAGCCCACCACCCGCCGTTGATCCTCACCTCGCGCTCTTCACCAAAAACGCGTACCCCTCCGCGCCGAGTGCGCCGCCTGCCACGAAGACATTTACAACCAGTGGAGCATGTCGGCCCACGCGTATGCCGCCGTTTCGCCGATGTTCAATAAATTCGAGCAGCGGATCAATGATATTTCGCAGGGTACCGTCGGGTACTTCTGCATACGCTGCCACGCGCCGGTTGCTACAGCCTCTGCGCCTTGCGGGATACGCCGCTCTGGAACCTGCCGGAAGCCGCCCGCGAAGGCATCACCTGCGTCGCTTGTCACCGCGTGCGATACGCGTACGGGAAATCCAACGGCGAGCGCCACATTGAAAAAGGCAATATCAACGCCCCCGTCTTCGGCGGCATTGGTGGCGAAGGCGTCGCCGATGCGATCGCGCACAAAGGCCAGTACAAGGTGAAGACCTCACCCAAGGAATCCGGCCCCGGGCAGAACATCCACGTCACCGGCATTTACTTTCAGCCGCTTACCCGCAGCGAGTTCTGCACGCCGTGCCATCAAGTGGCCGTGTATCCCGGCATCAAGCTGGAAGTCGTGTGGGAGCAGTACCGCGCTTCACCTGCATGCAAGAAGGGCATCCAGTGTCAGGATTGCCACATGGGCCGCATACCGGGTGTGCCGTCCGGCTACGACTGCGGTTCCATTGCCAAAATGGCCGGCAAAACGGTGAACGATCACCGCAAGAAATCCAACCACATCTTCTTCGGCCCGAACTACTCGATCGCCCACCCCGGCATCTTTCCGTTCAACCTGAAAGCCAATCGCTGGACGATTGAGCAGTGGCTTACATTCGACTGGCGTGCCGGCTGGGGCACGAAGGAGTTTGAAGACCGCGTCGCGGACAACGAAATTCATGTGGAGTTTCCGCCCACCTGGAAAGAGGCCGACGACCGCCTCGATGCTCGCGAGATCATCGACGACAACCTCAAAAAGATCGAGCTTAAACGCGACCTCCGCGTGCAGGTGATGGAGAACGGTTCGCATGTCGAAGGCCCAGTTTTTGACACGCCACTCTGCCGTGACCAGGATCTGAAGTTTCACTACATCGTCACCAATACGAACGACGGCCATAACCTCCTCACAGCGTCGCTCGGCGCCCAACCGCAGTTGTGGGCCAACATCGTGCTCATTGGTCCCGATGGCGCCCGCCTCTGGGAAACCGGCTACACCGATTCCAGCGGCGATGTCGCGAACATTCACTCGTACGACGTTCGCCACAAAACGCTGCCGTTCGATTGGCAATTGTTCAACCTGCAGACGATGTTCTTGATCACCGGCGCGAAGGGGACCGACCGCGAGTTCTACCTGCCGGTGAACATCGACATCGACCAGTTGCCGTTTATCCGCCCGGGCACGCAACCGATCACAGTGCTCAACCACCCGCCGTTCATTCGTATGGAGAGCCAATCGCTGGCGGCGCTGGGTTCCCGCCGCGTGCCGTACCGTATTCCCGGCCGGCTCCTTCAGCAGCCCGGTACGTATCGCCTTTCCTTCCGTCTCCGCAGCCGCTCTGAGCCCATCTATTTCATGCGATTCTGCGGCGCGACGGAGGACATGGAGCGATCCATGAACGAATGGATGATCGACATCCACCCCTCAAGCGTTCAATTCGAGATTCGTTAGCAAGCGCAACAGGCCACGATGCTTTGCCCCGATCAATTCCGATGCCGTTACTTCGCCGCGTTTGCGCTGGCGATCGGCATTGCCGCGCTCATCGGCGGAGGTTTGATCGCCGAAGATTATCCGTCCGATGCGTGGGCTCCGTCTGAGAGCTGGGCCCCATCCGAAGCTTGGACACCATATCCGTCCGACGCCTGGTCGCCACACGTCGCGTCGCGTCCCGTACCGCCGACCATAGAAAATACGAACCCCCAGCCCGGTCTCTCGCCTCTCGCTCCTCGCTCCTCGCCCCTCGCTGAAGGCACCGTTTTCGCCCCGCCGCCAATCACCGCCGATGGCTGGGGCGAGCGCCCCGTCGTAGGCCCGAATGCGCCTTGTACCTGCGCACCCCCCTGCGAAGGTTGGCACGTACAGTCATATTTCATGCCGAGCCTCTGCCGTTACGGTCTTGTGGAACCCTATGTTCCGGGCATCGAGTCGGTTCATTCCGCCTACACGATGACACCACCCTGCGGGCCACCGTCACCCTGCGCCAACTTGTTCTGTCCGCCGCCGTATACTGGTTGCAACACGTGCGCAATTGACCAAGCCCCGGACGCTTCTGGTCGAGAAGCCAAACCCTCGACAACGCCGACAAACGTGCTGACCGAATCGCTCAGCGACCAACCCTGCATCGATCGCCGGGCCCAACTCTCCACGTATAGCACTGCCGATTTCTCGCCCGACCCGTTTTACGACCAGCCCTACGATCCGCGCGCTGAATTGGGCGTCTACGGCGACAGGTACCTCAATCCCACGCAGCGACCGCTGGTCGAACTTGGTTTCCCGCTCTACGACACCGGTCCGGTGCCGCCGCCGTCGCTCGACTGCGGTCCAACGAACCCATCGCTGCCGCGATTTTATCTCTATGGCGACTACCGCACCGCGGTCGCCTGCAACGAACAAAACGGGAATACAAAAGGCGTCATCGCCGACCGCATCAATCTCGAGTGGGATCTGTGGCTCACCTCCACCGAGCGGTTCCACATGTTCACCGGACCGTTCCAACGAGGCAACAACTTCCAACGCGTCGAATTCGACAACGGCGGGTCTGAATTCTTCAACGAGCTTGACTTCTTCGACGCCAACACCGACACCGCCTTTTTCGAAGGCGATCTCGGCTACATGCTCGGCGGCTGGATGGGCCGCTACGCCCAATTCGACCTGCCCGTCACGGCAGGCCTGATCCCGCTCTTCTTTCAAAACGGCATCTGGATGGATGATGCGATCGTCGGCGTCGCGACCACGATTCCCGCACGCAACAACCCGTACCTCGATTGGTCGAACTACGACATCACGTTCTTTGCCGGCTTCGACCAGGTGACGAGCCCGGCATTTGACAACAGCAACACGGCTGCAAACGTCTTTGGCGTCACTACGTTTATCGATTCCAAGGGCGGCTACATCGAACTCGGCTACGCCTACCTCGACGATACCGTGAATCAGGGGCGCAGCTACAACAACATCGGCATCTCCTACACGCGCCGCTACTTGAACCTCGTCTCCAACTCGATGCGCGTGATCTTCAACGCCGGGCAGGGCGGCCCCACGGATGACCGCACCGCCAACGGCGTGCTATTCATCGCCGAGAACTCGTTTCTCACGCCTTGGCCGTACAACGTGATTCCCTACGTGAACCTGTGGACTGGCTTCGATGACCCGCAGTCAGTCGCTCGAGCTGGCGCCGCCGGCGGCGTGCTCCGCAACACCGGTATCCTGTTCGAATCCGACAACCTTACCGGCTATCCCACGCTGGATGCCACTGGCGCCAACACCTACGGTGCCGCCGTTGGTATCGATCTGCTTGCGCCCGAGTTTACGCACCAGCTCATTCTCGAAGTTGCCACGGTGCAAGTCTTTGGCGACCCGGCGCTTCGCAATGCCCCCGGTAATCAATACGGGCTCGGCGCCCGTTACCAGGTTCCCATTTCTAACGCCACACTGCTGCGGTTCGACGTCATGCGTGGCATACTGGATAACGCGCCCGATATCTCCGGCGCTCGCGCCGAATTCCGCTGGAAGTTCTAACGCGCCAGGTCTAGTGCGCAGGGTGCCACCCGGCCATTGGCGCCGAAAGCCGCCAAGACTCCACTTCCTCCACATGATAGTTATGGCAGGATTGGCAGCGATTCCCAGCCGCCGATTTCGTATGGCACTCGGCGCACTGCCGCTTGGTGAGCGGTTTGAACTCGGTCACAAACCTCTGTGGATTCCAATCCGCATACGAGGCCGCTGTGTTTATCGCACCGTCGATCGCATGGCAGCTCTCGCAATTGGTCAACTGCGGCAGCACCAAATGCGGCCTGTGCGCGAACTTCGTAAACCCGCACGGCTCAACCGTGCGATCATACGCCTTCCAATTGATCACTACGGCGCCCGCCGCGCTCCGCTCGGCGCTGTGGCACGATGCACACAAGCCGGGCGAGGTCGTTTTCGTCGACTCCTTCAGCATCGCCATCGCCACCGGGTGCGATTCCAACCGTGGCGTGTTCGTCAACAATGCCAACCAGCCGCCCAGTACCGGGTCTGTATGTACGGCCGGCAGATAGCGAATGGTGTATGTTGCATCATTGCGTGACCACGCTCCCGATGGCCCAAACGGCGACGTCACTTTCGCGAGTGCCACCTTCGGTGGACCTTCGGTTTGCGAAGCCGTAGCAGTGCTACTTCCTATCCAATCGGCAGCAGCGCGCATGAAATCGCGCGGCATTCCTGCTGTTAGCAGAGCGACTTCCGCCTCCGATACTTGTCGCCCCAACGCCGCCGACAGTCGTTCGCGCACGGCCACAGTGCCACGCCGGCCAATGTCGGTCAGCAGTTTCTTGATGGCGGTCGCCAAATCGGCGGATGCCGCAAGTTGCCCGGCATTGGCCGGATCAATGTCTTGAAATTCAAAGCCGATGCCCAGCTTCGCCATGGCCTTCGCTGCCGCTGGATCGGCCGACAGTAAAACCTTCATGGTCAGCGTCAATCGCCCGTCAAAGTCTCCGGTCGCCCCTTTCGGCCATGCTCCGATATCGTGCCCGGCCTTCTTCATCGCTTCAACATCCAGCGTCGGCAGCACGAACATTGGCACTCCGCGGCCAACGCTCGTCGCAATCTTCTCATCGTGGCACGATGCGCAAGATTTCTCATAGCTCACCGTCCGTTCGACGGCACCGCTTGCATCGCTCACGTGGCACGCCCGGCAATCGAACGATTTTTTCTTTTCAGGAAAGTGCTTTCCTTGGTGCAGGGCGTGATCGAATACAATCCGCGTCCGCCGTTCATAGGGCCACTGTCCAAAGTCCGGGTGATCGGTCGCAAAGCTGCGGTACCGCTGCTGATGGCATGTCTGGCACGCGGCGTTGTCAATTGCCGTCAAGTCGGCTCGAGCGCCGTGATGTTCCCGATGGCACCTCGCACATGCAATGTTGCGGTCTTTTGACGGTAGAGATTCGCTACTCACGGTATGCACATCAGCGGGCTGCAGCTTGCGTGAATTCGTCACCCGTTCTAACTCGTGCGCCGGCACGTTGTGCGCCGTGAACGCGAGCGACGCGGCAATCGTTTTCACGTGGCAATTCATGCACAATTGCGATTGCGTCGGCTGGTGGTCATCCGTCACGACAAGCGATGCGGCCCACCCCGCCACGTTCTTGGCCGCTGCCGTGTGGCACGCTCCGCAATTCGGCGTGCCGCCGTCAACTCGTTCCAAGAGCTGTGCATGTTGTTGGGCTAACGGCCCCGGCCTGACGATTCGGTTGCGCCAGTTCGCACTCAACACAATACATACGCTCCCCAGCGTCAATACAGCACACGCTGCGATGAATTGGCCGCGCTTCGCCCGCAGGCTTCGCACAGGCCGGCATTTGTGGACACATCCACAATCGCCCTCTGGCGTCGGCCCTTCGTCGCAGGGTCCACCACGCAGCCCCGATCGGTTGCATTGCCACCGATCTCCGTCGCGAATCGGTGCGCACTCGGCCAGGGCAGGGCAGCGGCCTCGCGCCGTCGGCCCCGCGGAGCAGGCATGGCCATCTGCAGCCAGCCCGCACACCCACGGCCGATTTGGCCGTTCGTACTGGTTTGCGGAATAATCGGGTGCCGGCTCTCTCACACCGCACCTCCGCGAAACGCGAGCGCCACAAGGCCGTGCAGTACCGCCAGCATCACCAGCGCGTACGTGAGTCCGATGTGCACGAACAGCCACATCTTGAGCATTCCCTGCCGCGCACTGTGAAAATCCAGGTCATCCTTCCGGCGCACGAGCGAAAACAACCGCTCGCACGCGGCAAGCTCAGGCTCGCACAGATACCGCCGCAGATTCTGCATCTCTCCCATCAGCGACCGCCGTACCGCCGTCGTTGGCCGCAGGAAATAACGCGTCCCGCGCGGCCGCTGAAAATAGTCGTATAGCTTCGCGGTGTAGAAGTCGGCCAACGTAATGGCGCCCGACGCGGTGACGGATTCGAGCACCGCGTCGCCGGCTTGTCGCTGCACTTGTCGACTCAATGCCGGTATCCGTTCGTACAAAACTTCTTCGCCGACCCGCGCAACTGCGCCGGAATCGTTCGCGTTAAATACAGGCCGATGAGCCCGCTGACGATGATCGACAAATAAACGGCCGCCAGCGTCGCTTCCAAGGTCCCAGTTGGCCAGTTGAGTCCGGCATGCAATGCAAACACGCCCAGACTGCCGATGCCGACATACAGGTGCCACTGCAACCACGTCGCGGAACTGCCCAGCGGCAAAAACGGCAGCTTCTTCCGAATATTAAAGAGTGCCAAAAACAACATCGCCGCCAACATCACGTAACCGGTTGCAAACGACGACGGCGTGAGACGGTTTTCCAACGCGCGCACCCACAACCACACGAGCGCCAGCATCATCATCGTGGCCCCGCTATTGCGAATCCGGCGTTGAACAAACGAGGTCATGATCTGAATTGTGGCTTGAGATGGTTTGTCCGCAGATGGCACAGATGACCGCAGATGAAAGCAGGCTGCTTCCCAAATAACCAACCTTCATCTGCGCAAATCTGCGTCATCTGCGGTCCCAAAAGCCCAATGTTGTTTTCTCGAGTTTGACAATCAGCGCGCCATCCGTGTATCGACGGCCGCTAGGTTTCCCATATCTACGCGTACCAGCGCGTCGTGCGGACAGGCTGCCTGGCAGGCGGGCCCCGTCAATTGCCCGGCGCAAAAGTCACACTTGGTCGCCTTCAAAATCGGCTGCTGCGTCGCCTCATCCAGGTAGATGGCGCCGCCCGGCTCGCGGATTTCCACCATTCGGATCGCGCTGTAGGGGCAACTATTCGCGCAAGTGCCGCAGCCGATGCACGTGCGATCGTTGATCCGCACGGTCCCCCCTTCTGCGTCGCGCGCGATCGCACCAGTCGGGCAACCGATCATGCACACCGGATCCACGCAATGCATGCAGGCGTTCGCCACCATCATGTGATCGTGTTTTGGACCTTGGCGAATGAATCGCGGATTGTTGTCATGCGTCGCGGCACAGGCTCGCACGCAGTCGTCGCAGCGCGTGCAGCGATCGAGGTCGATCAGCATCGTCTGCGTGCCGTTCAGGAAGCGATGGTCCGCCAGAAAATCGAGCGTCTGTGGCTGAATACCATCGAGTTTAATTTTCGGATTGTGGATTGCGGATTGAGGGCGAGTTTGATCAACCGGCAGTTGACAATTGGGCAGAATTGCTTCCAAGACAACTTTGGCAGGAATTAGCAACACATCCACATACCCCACCGCTCGCAATGAGTTCTGACACGAAACCTCGCTACCCGTCTTGAATGCTTCAATCAATTCGGCGAGTCCGAACACCTGCCCTTTGCCGATGTAGGCGAGTGTCTGATGGCCATGACCATGCCGCCGGCTGACGCGAGCAAACCCTGAGCGAATCAGGTACAACCCCGTTGGCCGATCTCCTTCGGCGGCAATGAGGGGTTCTGCGGCAATCTGCTCCGCGGCATCGCACCGACGCTGTGCGCCAAAGTCGGTATACCAATCGAAGTTGCCGTACGATTCGAACTCCGTCGCCGCCGCAACAACGTCCAATTGCGGCGCCGGAAGCTCTCTCAAAAGCTCGGTTTCTCGCAAGTGGACGCGGAGGCTGTTTTCACGATAAAGCATTTCGACGTGTTCACGAATCGCCGGCGTCCGTCGCATCAGATCGCGCAATCCTTGCCAGCGGATTTCCAAGAGCGTCGCGTTATCGTCGGCAATCACCGTTGCCGTCCGTGGCGTTCGCGACATTGCCGCCACTTCACCGAAGACCTCGCCCTTGTCCAGCCGTGTTGTGCCGGTGTGCGCGACGAGCCGCGGCACATCCTGTACGAACACTCGCTTGGTGCCGCCGTCATCGCGAAGACCCGTTCCGCCAATCGAAACAGTCACGTTTGTCTTGGTTCGCACTTCCGGAAGCCGTGCATTTTGCCAAAGCTGTGCGATGGCCCGGAACCAGCTTCGTTGCGGCTTCTCGGACCGGCCCAGCAGTATTGGGTCGAGTCGTTCGAGCACGACCCGCACCGTGCCCGAAAGAATGAGAAATGCGCTGTTCCCATAATCTCCTTCGCGTACGATCACGTCGCCCGGTTGGTACCGGACAATACGCGTATCGCCCAGCAGTATGTCCCGCAGAGGCAGCGACGGCGGAAACGCACTCGGGTCGATGCTGCAAAACGGTTCAATCCGCAGCAGCTCGTCGACGTCACGCTCGGACATCGGACCGAACGGTTCGTCCCAACGCTGCGGTCGCGGAATGGCAATTTCAAGTTCGGGCATGGATCACTTTAATCGTTTTTTTCCACGGGTTCACGGAGGGCACGAAGTCGCGAAATGGACGAAAGTTGCGAGCAGCTGACAATTCTTGACAGTGAATGAGTTTTGATGGATTTCGCGTGGGTGCCTGGGGCAACGTCCCAGCCACCCCTTATTGAAGCTGACCTACTACCCAATTCTTCATGTATCGATATCGAATATTATCAGTGTTGTTCGCGGGTTCGATTTGCATTCCTCTCCGCGCCCTCCGTGCCCTCCGTGGTAAATACTTCCACTTGGGCGCACTCAATTCTTGTACTGGCTTGGAGCTGGCAGCATGGAGTCGATCGCGGCCAGCTGCTTCCCGTCCGCTTTTTCCGCAAACTCTTTCGCTGCCTTTCCAACTGCGTCGGCCGCCGCGACGATTGCCTCTTGGTTTCCCAACCGCAATTCCACCGTTGCCACGGCATCGAGCGCCGACTGCAGGAGCGGATTGTTGATGAGCTCTTGAATCTCGTGCAACCGCCTTTTCATCCGGGCCGCCCGCTGGGCACTGGTGACACCGAAGGTCGTCTTCGTCGTAGCGTTGGCCACCGCCCGCAGGCTGTATTCGAGGTCAGTCATCGCGCCGACCACATACATCACGCGCAGTTCTTCCGGTGAGAGCGTCGCGTTCGTCGTGCCGCCGGAGCGCACAAAGTTGTGCCGTACCATTCCCTGCGACCAAGCCACCAGCTCAAAATCCTTGCTGCCGGCAAGGTGACCACCGACATCGACCAACTTTTCGTTGGGCACCGTGTGGCAGTCGTAGCACTGCCGCGCGATGAGATAGATGTTGTGCGGATTATTCATCCCTTGGGCGACACTATCGTGCACACGCTGGGCCCGATGTTCTGCCGATTCCGTGGCGCGTGTGACTCCTGGGCCGCCATAGTCCGAGTGGAGCGTCAGCCAACCGAGCGCCGCGCCGTGGCACGATTCACACGAAACGCCGGCCACGACGCGCTCTCGACCGTCCTGCATTTGCAGCGTGTAGTGGCACTGTGTGCACACTTCGCTTCGCTTGATCGACCGCAGACCGAGCTTGGCGGCAATTTCCTTCGCGCGTGGCTTGCGATGCAGCGAATCGAACGTGGCGAAATGCGGCGTCCGCATCCACTGCTGCACTTCTTGCTGATGGCACTTCGCGCACTGATCGGGCCCGACAATCTTCGCTGAATCGGTTATTGTGGGGCCAATTTGTGACTCTTCGGCTCCCGCACCATGTGCACAGCTCCAGGCCAACAGAATGACGCAGCCAAGCCATTTCTCACTCCAAGACGCAAAAGCGCAAAGCCTCCTGTGCTTTGTTTTTTGGAAACATCGTCGCGACGCCAAAACCTGCATTGCCTTTGTCTTTCTTTGCGTCTTAGCGCCTTTGCGCGAGGCCAGTGAGTTCGGATTCATGCATCGAGCACCAGCTCACCCACCGGCACGCTGATGCACGTCAAACACTGCCCACTCGGCACTGGAATGCCCGGCTGCTTAATTGTGGTGACTTTCCCGCTGCAAATCGCCATCATGCATTCACCACAGCTTCCCGCCCGGCAGCCGGACGGCATCTTCAAACCGGCCGCCTCGCCGAATTCCAGAAGCGACGCCAGCGAGCCGTCCCACATCGCCGCGCGTCCGCTGCGTTCGAACCGCACTTCGCAGGGTTGCGTCTTCTCATGTCCGTGACTTGCACTTCGCACGCTCGCCGGCCCAAACGCTTCGAAGTGCACGTGTGACTCCGGCACACCCCAATCCCACAGTGCCGGCACGAGCGATTCCATGAGCGGTCCCGGGCCACACACATAGAAGCGAAAATTGTTCGAGGGCAGCACCTGCCGCACACGCTCCAAGCCCAGGCGACCGTGGTGGTTATAATCGCGATAAAGCACATCTGATTCGGACGGTGTCGAATAACTCACGTGCAGGCGAATCTGCGGATTCTCGGCACAAATCGCTGCTAGCCGCTCTTGGAACGGGTGCTCGCCGCCATTGCGAAAGCCAAACATGACATGCACGTCGCGCTGCTGCCCCGTTTGGACGATCGACTCGAGCATGCTCAACAGCGGCGTCACGCCGATGCCCACGCCCAAGAGCACGATTGGCTCGGTAGCAGCCGGGTCGATCAAAAACGTGCCGGCCGGTGCCCGAACTTCCAGCACGTCGCCCACGTGTACGTGGTTGTGAAAGTAATTGCTGCCGCGCCCTGGTGGCACATCGGGACGTTCCGGCGAAGCCGCAATCCGCTTAATCGTTACGCGGTAATAGTCTTGCCGTGGCCGGTCCGAGAGCGAGTAGCACCGCACGAGCGGCGTGTTCTCATTGGGCAGAGGCAAGCGGAAGGTAAGGTATTGTCCAGGTGCAAACGAGGTCAGCGGCTGGCCGTCGACAGGCGTGAAATAAAATGACTTCATGTCCCGGGCTTCGTCGACTATCGCGGCCACGCGAAACGGGCGCCAGCCGGTCCAATCTGGGATCGCTTTCGAAGCCCGCGCTGCGCGGGCCGCAGCTTCCACGCGCCGACAAAAATCGGCTCGCTCCTCGGCATACCTACGGATGCGCCGCTGGCGACAAATCGTTATTTTCACAGCAAGCACCGCCGCTTGGAGTCCCACCCAACCGAGCATCAGCCAGCCGATCGCGAGGCCAAGTGTTTGAGACCATCCATTCATGCTGGCAGCGAAGTCGAGGCGTATTTCTAGGCGCGAGAAGTGCAGGGCCGCGGATTATTCCGAAAACGCGGGGCGATGTCCATAACATTGCTGCTAGCACGATCTTCGCGTGCCCGATTTTGCCGGTTAACGCACGGATAACCTTGGAACGAGCGGTTTGGTCGCCCCGATGGTAGTTCAACGCGGCACGCTGAGACACTTGCGGCGTTGCCGTAACCTATTGTCTTAAAGAGAGATAAGACATTTTCAGACAGCGCACGACGCCATGCATAACAAGTTCCCAAAGCCGGCGATCCGAGAGGAGCGGCGAGAAGTAACACTGCTATTCGCCGACCTGCGAGGCTTTACGCAGGTTGCTAGCTCCCTCGAAACAGATCCTTTGTTTTGCGAGTTGCAGTCGCACGTGCTCGACTGCCTTACCGATGCCGTCGTCGCGCACGATGGCTTCATCGTCGACTATTACGGCGACGGTTTGATGGCCATGTGGAACGCGCCACCTAACCAACCGACTCATCCTGAGCTAGCCAGTCGCGCCGGTCTGCAGATGCTCGAGTCATTGCCCGCCGTTGCCGCCGATTGGATCCGAGTGATTCATTCCGAGCTACGGCTTGGCATTGGAATTCACACCGGCGCCGTGCAGTTGGGAAATGCCGGCAGTACGCAGCGTGTGAAGTACGGTGCCCGCGGCCCCAACGTCGTTCTCGCGAGCCGTGTCGAAGCGGCCACCAAAGAATTGCGACTACCCCTCATCGCTACGCAAGCGACGATCGAGCGACTTTCCGAGGAGTTCATTGCCCACCGCGTATGCCGCGCCGGTATGCCCGGCCTGCAGCAGCCCGTCGATCTGTACTCGGTCAGCTCAGGTGAGAAATCGGAATTGTTGACACACGCGTGGCAGACCTACGATCGTGCTCTGCGCCACTTTGAGAAGAACGAGTATCAAAATGCGATCAACACACTTTCCGATGTCAATAAGAGCCTGATTGACATTCCGACTCGCTTCCTCTTGGAACGAGCTCGACGAGAGTTGGGCCGTGGTCTCGGACGCCGTTTCACCGACAAACCTGTGGCGAGCGCGGATGGCGTGATCGCACTTGCCGCAAAGTAAGGTGACCACGGTCGACCCTACCGCTCCCGCGCCAGCCTCAAGAACATCTCGTACCGCGCCTTCATCTCCGGCAGGTTATCGCCGCCGAACTTATCCACGAACGCACATGCCACTTCGAATGCCACTACGTTCTCCACGATCACACTCGCCGCCGGCACCGCGCAAATATCGCTCCGCTCATAGCTCGCTTCTTGCTTTTCCTTGGTGTCGAGGTTGATCGATTCCAGCGGCCGAGCGAGTGTGCTAATTGGCTTCTTCGCCGCCCGAATGACCAGCGGCTGCCCGTTCGTCATGCCTCCTTCAATGCCGCCCGCATTGTTCGTCGGCCGCACGTAGCCTAGACCTGGCTCGCCGCGATGCCTTTCATCGAATTGAATCGGATCGTGTACCTGTGAGCCGCGCCGCCGCGCCGCCTCAAATCCTAATCCGATTTCCACGCCTTTGATTGCCTGTACGCTCATCATCGCCTGCGCCAGCCGACCATCGAGCTTGCAATCCCACTGGGCATGAGAACCCAGGCCGAAGGGCAAACCATCCACGCGCACCTCAACGATCCCGCCCAGCGTGTCGCCGTCCTTCCCCGCGGCGTCGATGAGTTGCTTGATCGCTTCGTCGCGGGCCATGTTGAGCCCGTAGACCGCGCTCTGATCGCGAATCGATCGCAACCGATCAAGCGGCGCATCGACGGGCTCGATCCGCTCGCCGCCAAGTTCCACGACATAGCCAAATGCCGTGATCTCGAACTCGGCCAGCAATTGCTTTGCCAGCGCCCCAGCCGCTACGCGCACCGCAGTCTCCCGCGCCGAAGCCCGTTCCAGAACGCCGCGAATCGACCCTAAAAACTTGATTGCACCGGTCAGGTCCGCGTGCCCTGGCCGTGGCCGCGGTAGATCATCGAGCCGTTCCAACTTGTAATCGCGATTCGGAACCTCCAGCGCGATCGGGCTGCCGAGTGTCACGCCTTTCCACACGCCGCTGAGAATATTCACGGCGTCGGTCTCAATCCGCTGCCGCCCCCCGCGGCCATAACCGCCCTGACGCCGCCGAAGTTCGACGTTGATCGGCTCAAGATCGACCGACACGCCCGCCGGAAACCCGTCCACGAGAGCAATGAGGGTTTTACCGTGCGATTCACCAGCGGTCAGATAGCGAAGCATGCTGCGGGAAAATGAGGGATAGGAGATACGGGGCTCAGGTGATTTCTACCCCTTTAGTTTAGCAAGAGCGCTGCCTCCATAAGAGACGCTCGAATCGAAATCCCTGACTGTACGATGCCGAGATTCGGCACTACTTCCACGCAAATCCCTCTCCCGTCAGCCGCTCGAACGCTTCGATGTACTTCGCCCGCGTTTTACTAACGATTTCCGCCGGCAGTTCCGGCGGGTCACTGTTCTTATCCCAACCGCTTTGCGTCAGCCAATCGCGTACGAATTGTTTGTCGAACGATGGCTGCCCGCGCCCCGGCTGATACTCGTCAGCCGGCCAGAATCGCGAGCTATCCGGCGTTAGCACCTCGTCGATGAGAATCAATTCGTCATCTACCAGGCCGAACTCGAACTTCGTATCGGCGATCATTATCCCCCGACTCGCCGCGTACTCGGCGCCACGGCGATACAAATCGAGACTCCGCTGCGAAAGCTGCTTTGCCAGGTCACGACCAACTTGCGCACACATCTCATCGTAAGAGATATTCTCGTCATGCAGGCCTTGCTCGGCCTTGGTGGCCGGTGTGAAGATCGCGCCCGGCAACATATTGCTTTCCTTCAAGCCCGTCGGGAGCTCGATCCCGCATACGCATCCATTCTGCTGATATTCTTTCCATGCCGACCCCGACAAGTACCCACGCACGACGCACTCGATGGGCACCACGCTCGTCTTGCGCACGAGCATCGACCGCCCCTCCAGCGGCGTCCGGTCGACGCCGGCCGGTAAATCAAAGTCGTCCACGTCACACGAAATCATATGGTTCGGCACGTTCTTGAAGTGCTCGAACCAGAACCGGCTGAGTTGCGTGAGCACGCGGCCTTTGTCTGGAATGCCGCTTGGCAGCACCCAGTCGAAGGCGCTGATCCGGTCTGTGCTCACCAGTAGCAACGTGTCTCCGAGATCATATATGTCGCGTACTTTACCCCGGCGCACTGGCAAGTCAGCGAGCGATGTAGTCGTGACGCTTGAAGGCATGGCGGCTTCCAGTCCTATGTAGGTCAGGCTTCAGCCTGAGAAGGAGAGAAAAATAGTCAGGCTGAAGCCTGACTTCGACGAAACCGTTTCGCGCAACCGCGAGTATACCGCCTGCAGCCCAACGTCCGCCATGGTTGTTGGCGTCGCCCCTCGCAGCTAGAATTAAAAGTTTGTAGCGAAACGTGACTGATCTCTACCGGCGTCGAGCGGAACAGTCGCCGGGTTCCGTACGTTTTCGCTTGCCGCTGTGCCGACCCTCTTGAGGCTCGCCCCGCCATGGGCTTGATGCGATTAATTGTCCACGATCGCGATCGGATTCCGCCCGGGGGCCTCGAACACGTGCACATCTGCGGTCAGGACGACCTGCCTTGGTTCAGCCACGCCTATTTCAGCGGCGATCAGCTTATCATTGAACGCAACGAGGATGAGTCGGGCCGCGTCTACGTCCCCTGGCGCATCGGTCACTCCAGTCCGGTTCTCATCAACACGTCGACCCTCACGGAGCGCGACCGGCCTTATTTACTCGAAGTCGAGCTCGCCCGCGGCATGCTCAACAACTTGCGCAACCAGATCGCTCAATGGGAAACCATGGGGCTCGTCGTCACCAAGGGCCTGAGCGACGGCGTCCTGGAGTCCACTTCCGAGTTCTCCCGCGCTGCCACCACGCAAGACGATCCCGCGACCGCCGTCGATTGGGCCAAGCGCTCGCTCAACACAACGGCCACGACGATGGCGCGTCTTACGGACGAGTATGTCCGCCAGGCCACCGAGATGCGCCGCGCCCATCCGCGGCAGTTCGCTTCTTGGTTCGGCGTGAATCTCGGCGGACATCCCCCCAAGGCGAACGTCGCCCGGCACGTCGTGAACACCTTCAATATGGTGTCGCTGCCGCTGACGTGGCGAACGATCGAAGCCGTCGAAGGCCACCGTGTTTGGGACGACGCCGACGCTCAAGTCGATTGGGCCCACTCCGCCGGCTTGCGCATTCGCGCTGGCCCGCTGCTCGAGCTCGACGACCGCGGCGTACCCGATTGGACCTACCTTTGGGAGGGTGATACGAACAGCTTACTGGCCTTCATGCTCGACCACGTCCGGGCGGTCGTCGAACGTTACCGCGGCCGAGTCCATCTGTGGCAGGTCGCCGCCCGTATGAGCCACGGTCATGCTCTGGGGCTCGACGAAGAAGTCCGCCTGCAAGTTGCCGCAAAAGCGATTAGCACCGTTCGGCAACTCGATTCCACGACACCCCTCATTGTGACGTTCGATCAACCTTGGGCCGAGTATCTTTCCGTCGAACAACTCGACTTGGCGCCCCTCCACTTCGCCGACGCGCTCGTGCGGGCCGACCTCGGCCTCTCCGGAATTGGCCTCGAAATCAACCTCGGTTACTATCCCGGTGGTTCGATCCATCGTGGGCCGCTCGCGATGAGTCGACTTGTCGACACGTGGAGCTTATTGGAATTGCCTCTGCTCGTGGCGCTAACAATGCCTAGCTCAGCCGACGAAGATCCGCATGCCAACGGCAAAGTGCACGTTCTCGCCGGCCAGCCCGACGACGTCACGCCGCAATCACAATGCGACTGGATCAACAAGCACGTACCGCTGCTCTTGGCGAAGAACGCCGTCCAGATCGTGCTTTGGAATCAACTCTCCGACGCCACGCCGCACCATTATCCCTACAGCGGACTGTTCGATGCCGCGGACGAACCCAAGCCTGCGCTCGAGGCACTTCAGAAGATCCGCAGGCAGTATCTCAACGGCGGCAAGTAGTGTGCCGCGTTACGGAGTCGCACGCCCTAAAAGGGCGTGGCAGTCGAACTGCGGTGACCTATCACGCCCTTCCCAAAAGTCAGGGCGAGCCACCCGATATGCGGCGGGAGCCGAAGGCGAGCCCCCACTGTCGTTGAGCGTTAATTGATCGCCGAAATCTCGCTGCCGCCCATGACGGCTGCTTCGCGCGTCGCATGATTTGGTAGCGCTGTATCCAGTCGGCAACTGTGGAGCGCTTCCTCACACTCCGGCGACAAACCGCAAATCCGTAGCGCGCCGCCACACTGCGCGAGCCGCGCTTGCAACGTGGCCAACTCGCCCATCATTCCACTCGGCATTTCTTCGAGATCGTCCAATTCTAGCACGAGCCGATAGATGAAATGCCGCGACGAGATCGACCACAACTCGTCTGCAATGTGGGGCACATCTGCCGCCGTATCTTCCTTCGAACGCAGCTTCACGAACAACCAATTCGGGCCACGATCCACATTCAGCTCCAGGCCATCAACATTATGAATAGCCACCGTACGCTCCATCTAATTCCAGGTGCCAGAAGGGCACGTTCCTGAGAATAGTCACGCGGCGCAAGCATTCCTGTTTTTCACCAACCGATACCGGCGCCGCCCGCCTGTAACCACATCATCTTAGAGCGATTTGATTGTGCTCTGCAACGCAAGATTGATGAAGATTTGATGAGCTAGCACCCTCCTCCACATAAGCCGGCCATCCTGGCCGGCACTGAAAGGTGTGCCAACTTGTAACCTGCTTTAGGATGCGATCATCTTCCGGATCGTCGCCTTGGCAATCTGGAGAGCTTCGGGCAATTTCGTTGGTTCTTTGCCACCTGCTTGCGCCATATCGGGCCGCCCACCTCCGCCGCCGCCAACGGCTGCCGCAACGGGTCGAATCCAATCGCCCGCGCTGAGCTTTTTCGCCTGCAAATCCTTGCTAATTCCCGCCACTAGCGTGACTTTTTCATCGCCGTGTCGGCTCGCCAGCAACACCGCTGAGGGCGACGCTTTGCCGCGAACCTGGTCGATCAACTGCCGCATCAAGTTGGCTTCGACGCCTGGCACTTCCGCGACCACCACAGTTACGCCATCGACCTGCTCGGCCGATTCCAATAGTCGATCACCGGAAAGCGGCCCCGCCGCCGCCCGCTCGGCCAACTGTTTTTCCAATCCCGAAACCTCCGCCTGTAGCGCCTCGATCCGCTCTGGTACGGCCAGCATCGCCACCGACAACTGCCGCCCAACTTCCGCTAGCGATTGCTTCATCTGTTCATACGATGCCTTCCCATTCTGCGCCCTCGCATCTGCCTTCACTTGCGGCTTAGCGGCCAACGTACCACCACTACTTAATTGTTTCCGCAACTCGCGCGCGTAGCTGGCCAGCGTCGTCGCCGCCGCGCCGATCTCCTGCGGCAGCACGCCCAAAAACAACGCTGTTTTCTGGGCCGCGGCTTCAATTTGCTTCACGTATTCCGCTGCCTTTACGCCCGTCAGTGCCGTGACCCGCCGCGTGCCGGCCGAAACACCTTCCTCGCTCAATATCTCAAATTGCTCGATCTCGCCGGTATTCGTAAGATGCGTCCCGCCGCACAGCTCTTTGCTGAACGAGCCCATCGACACCATCCGCACCGGGTCGGGATACTTCTCGCCGAACAGCATCATCGCGCCCTGCTTGCGGGCCTCCGCCAGCGGCAACGTTTCCCACTTCACTGGCTCTCGCTTTCCAATCCGCTCCTCCACATCCGCGCCTATCGCGGCGAGCTGTTCGGTGCTCACGGGGCTCAAATTCGTGAAGTCGAATCGCAGCCAGTCTTCGTCGACTTTGGAACCTTGCTGCTGCGCGTGCGACCCCAGATTCTTTTGCAGCGCGTAATGCAGGATGTGCGTCGCCGAGTGCGCCCGTCGGATGCCGGTTCGCCGATTGGCGTCGACGACAGCGCGGACCTTCGCTCCCTCGCGCATCACGCTGCGCACCAAATGACCTTCATGGATCAATAACCCACCATCTTTCTGCGTATCGGTCACGGCAAACTCAAAGCCCTCACCTACGAGCTTGCCCGTGTCGCCCACTTGGCCACCGCTTTCGCCGTAAAACGGCGTGCGATCGAGCACGACTGCGCACGAGATTCTCATGTCCCACTTCATCCATCTTGTCGCACAAATGATCGTTCGGCGCTGTGCCAGCGATGATGCCCTTGATAACGGCATCCGCTTCGGTCGTCTCGTAGCCCAAAAACTGAGTCGCATGGAGGGCCTGCTTGAGCGAATCAATTGGCCCACGCGTCCCCATGACAGCGTGATGCACCTTGCCCGACGCCTCGCCGTGTTCCTCCATCGCCCGCTCATAACCTTGCCAATCGAAGGCCAGGTTATGCTCCGCGGCGAGCGACTCGAACAGCTCCGGCGGCACACCATACGTCTGGTACAACTCGGCCGCGACGGCCCCATCCACGGTTACGCGATTCTCGCTCCGCATCTCGTCGAACACGCGGTCGATGTGGTTGAGTCCCGCATCGATAGTGCCGAAGAAATTCGCCTCCTCCTTCTCGATCACGCCGCTCACTCGCTTCACCGTCTCCGAAAGCTCTGGGTACGGCCGCTTCATCATTTCCGCCACCACCGGAACGAGCTTGTGCAGGAACGGCTGCCGCATACCCATCTGGTGTCCATCCAGCACCGCCCGCCGCAACAATCGCTTGACGACATACTTCTCCTTATTTGCACCGGGATACACATTCTCGTGCACGGCGAACGTGCACGCTCGCACGTGGTCGGTGATACGCCGCAGCCGACGGCCGTTGTCCGATTCGTATTCATACTTTTTGCCGCATACCTCCGCCGCTGCCAGCACGATCGGCATCAAGATATCGATGTGGTAATTCGTCAGCACTCCCTGAAGCGTTGCCGCCGTACGCTCCAGACCCATGCCCGTGTCGATGTTTTTCGATGGCAGCGGCCGCAGGTTATTCGGCGGATCGCCGACGCGGTTGAACTGCGTGAACACCAAGTTCCAAATCTCGACTGCCTCGCTACCTTCGGGATGGTAATAGATTTCGCTGCACGGTCCGCACACGCCGTCCGGGCCCTGGCTCGGCGCATTCGCCGGCCAAAAGTTTTCGTCCTCGCCACACCGCTCAATTCGCGCCGGTGTGAGACCTACGTCCTTGGCCCAAATCCCTGCCGCCTCTTCATCATCCGTGTAAACCGTCACGGTAAGTCGCTCGGACTCAAGCCCGAGCCATTTCTTGTCGGTGAGAAACTCCCATGCCCAATTGATGGCGTCGCGCTTGAAGTAATCGCCAAAGCTGAAGTTCCCCAGCATCTCGAAAAACGTGTGGTGATACGCCGTGCGGCCGACGTTTTCGATATCCCCCGTTCGCAAACACTTCTGGCACGTGGTCGCCCGCGTGAACTCCAGCTTCACCTTGCCTAAGAAATGGTCCTTGAACTGGTTCATGCCTGCGGGCGTGAACAGCACCGAGGGATCCCACGTCGGCACGAGCACATCGCTCGGGCACCGCTTGTGTCCCTTCGTCTCAAAGAAGGAAAGGTACTTCTCGCGTAATTCGTCGGTCTTCATCAATGGAGGATGTGGGATTTTGGATGCAGGGGGGTGGGGTTTAATACCGCTTGCGGTTTTTGCTCCGCCTCGAAACAGCCGTGAACGCACAGGTCACCGGCGCACCACAAATATACTCCGACCACTCCAGGCCGGGCAGGGCAGCACTACTTTGTTAGGTAGTGGACGAGGCCCGATTTCACCCATCAAAGCAAGCCAAACCTCATTTTGCTTGCGGCAACAAACCGACCGGCTACAATAGAGAGTGGCAACTCAACGCGGTCGAAAATCTTATTTTTCGCCGCCACTCGCGCGAACCTCGACCTGCCTAATGCACTATTTCTTCTCTCTCTCGCCGCTTCTGGCGAACTGCCGTACGGGCGATTCCCGTTCGGCATAGTGCCCGTCGAGTTACTTTCCTACCACCTTTGCGCGGAGCCCCCGTTGTATCGCTTACCGAAATTGTTCGCATCGCTGCTTCTTCTTGCGGCCGTCCAATGCGCCACTGCGAACACCGCGTTCGCCTACGTTCTCGTCGGCACCAAGTGGCCGCAGCCTGGTCCTTGCGGGTCGAACTGCCTCGGCACGCCAGTCACGCTCACGTACAGTTTTCAAAACATGTTCGACGGCGGCCTTAAAATGCCCGATGGTAACCCGCTTCCCGCATCGTTGATTCGCGGCTCGATCAAAGAAGCGCTCGGCCTGTGGGCCAGCGTCGCGCCATTGAACTTTATCGAAGTCCCCGACGACGGCCTCGGCTATGGGGCTTCCACCCAGTTCGGCCAAATCCGCTTCCGCCATATCTACATCAATGGCCCCGATCCGCCGCCGCCCGCTGCTCCGGTTGCCAAAGCGCAAGCCTACTTTCCTCCGGGCTCCACTTATGCCGGCGACGTCGAATTCGACCATGGCGACCCGTGGCAAGAGGTAGGCACACAATCCATACCTGATATCCTCGGCGCCTCCATCCACGAAATCGGCCACACGCTTGGTCTCAATCACACGACGGTTGTGGGCGCCAACATGTACTGGATCTTCCACCGCTTCAGTGGCCTCGGCACTGGCGAGCTCTTCCCCGACGACATCGCCGGCATTCAGGCAATCTACGGTGCAGGCTCCGGCGGCGTCTACCCGCTCGCTGTCCCCGAACCGGCCGCCTGCCTGCTGGGCCTCTTCGCGATCATTTGGTTCGGAATCAATCGCCCCGCTCGCCCGCGGCGCGGCTAGGAACCCTCTCCCTCTGGGAGAGGGCAGAGTGAGGGTGCCTTGAAATGCTCGGCACCCGACCTCCGCAAGCTCAGAAATCGCTACTGGGATTATTGTCCCAGATAACGATAATGGAGCTTGCGCGCGACGCGCCGCATTCCATGTGTCCTGTGGCATGTATCTTGCACCACAAAGCGACCTCTTTTATCTGCAAAGGACGAACTCTTTGAAACCCAGCCGCCGAAAATTCATGCGCGATACTTCCCTACTCGCCGCCGCGGGTTTCGCCGCCGCCGCACATGCCACGGAGCTCGACCAAGAGTCACCGCGGTTCTCCACCGAACACCCGACTTTTGAAACGCCGCCCACCAATCGCCACGGCGACATGGTCTACCGCCAGCTCGGCAGCACGGGTGAGGAAGTATCGCTCGTCGGTCTCGGCGGCTTCCACATTGCCGTGCAAAAAGATCCAAACGAAAGCACCCGTATCATCCGCACCGCGATCGATCATGGTATTACCTTCATGGACAACTGTTGGGACTACCACGACGGGGACAGCGAACGACGGATGGGTCGTGCCCTCGAAGACGGCTACCGCAAAAAAGTCTTCCTCATGTCGAAGATCGATGGCCGCACGCGGGATGCCGCCGCTAAACAAATCGACCAGTCGCTCCAACGCCTGAAAACCGACCACATCGACCTGATGCAATTCCACGAAATCATCCAGCTCGATGCGCCCGATCGCATCTTCAGCGATGGCGGCGCCTGGGAGGCCATGGATGCGGCTCGCAAGGCAGGCAAGGTTCGCTATGTCGGCTTCACCGGCCACAAAGACCCGTTCGTCCACCTGCGCATGCTCGACGAGGCCAAGCAAAACGGTGTTCACTTCGACGCCGTGCAAATGCCCGTCAACGTGATGGATGCCCACTTCCGCAGCTTCACGTATCAAGTGTTGCCGCGCCTTCTTGAGGAAAAAATCGGCCAGCTCGCGATGAAGCCCTTCGGCGGTTCGCTCATCGTGAATGAAGTGCTCCGCACCGGCGTTGCCACGCCGATTGAGCTGCAGCACTATGTGATGTCGTTGCCGGTCTCGGTGATGATTACCGGCATCAACAACATGAAAATACTCGATCAGGCACTCGAATCGGCCCGCACGTACAAGCCGATAGACGCCGCCGCCCGCGCGGAGCTCGTGAAGCGCGTTGCCGCCCCCGCCCACGAAGGCAAATTCGAAGGGTACAAGACCACCAACCACTTCGACGGCACGGCCCGAAACCCGCAGTGGCTCGAATCGGCATGACGCGCTTATCTAGTCGAGTCATCTTGAATCAGCCAAACATCAGCCAGCCGACCTGTCTTAGTCGCACGGCCCGGCCAAGATGGCCGGGCTATTTAAGCTGTTCTCACTCCTCCGCTTCGTCCTCCAGCGGCACGATGATGCCAAGAATAACGTAAACAATGATGCCCGGGAATGGCGGAAGAATAGTCGCGACTATATACAGCGCCCGCACGGCTGTCGAATCCCACCCCAGCCATTTGGCCAAGCCGCCACACACGCCGGCAATCATCCGGTCGCTTCGACTCCGCTCCAACTTCCCCGACGGCATCTTGTTTTCCCCTGGTAATCGTTTTGGGCACCGCCAGTCTCTGTTCACTTATACTATTCGCACGGTCCTGCACAATATTGTTTGCTGCCGCCGCTGTAAAACATAGGGGCATTCTCGACTGGCCGAGTGCTCGACTTTTTCGGTCCATCGCCAATTAGCGGGGCAATTCACTTCTGCGGCCTCTGGCTGCCGCTTACGGTTTAGCTCTCTGTGGCATAATTCTTCTTGAAAAAAAGAAATGCTGGGCCCATTGGCGCACCCGAGCTCGCGCGCAGCATCGTCTTCGGCCAATGCTGGCGAACTCGAATCGAACCTCAACCGTGCTGGCGGTGCTTCTGCTCCGCGGACCGGCGGGCGGCGTTGTTCTTTGGCCGGACTACGACAGAGGAAGGCGGCAAGCCTAACCATGCGAGGACAGCCGAAACGCGTCGCCCGTTCCGGCAAGAGCTCTTTGTGCAAAAGTGCGCCGAACGGCCATTTCCGCGTGCCACCCTAGCACAAGTGGTGGCCTGATTTCTAGCTGGTAGTGAATATTTTTTCAGTAACTAGAAATAACTGGGAAAAAGGCTTCTTGCCATAAGGCGCCAGCGACACTGGTACAGGTGCGCAAAATTCCTCCCCAGGTTTTTGCGCACTTGTAGAAGCCGTTTTCAAAACCGTCTCAGAGAGGGGGACCATCCCCGAGCGGATGGTGCCCGTCCCATTTTGTTCCGAAGACTGCGCAAAATTGGGACAGTCCCCGACGGTTTTGATACGGCTTCTAGCGATTTCGACACACCCGTTCTTGGGGAGTAGTGGCGCAGCGACGGGCTGGGCAGCGGGCGGAATTTGAGTCGCGCGTGCGAAGTCGATTTTCTTTTGCAAAATTCGGTGTGTTGGAGAGTGCTTGGATTGGTGTTATGTCTTGATGGCGAACGGATTTGTGTCACTTCGGGAGACTCGTGCATTGGGGAATTTACTTCGGGGGTGCGTTGCATAATGTTTTCGAGTTGGCGTCGGGTAAGGCTCGATGCGCGTGCGCGTAGCGGGAGCGCAGGCGCGGCATCCTAATTTGTAGCAGGCACGCTCCGCCGTGCCGTAGCAGCGATTGTGGCGACGCTTTTGTCGGTTCCGTTACGGCACACGGAGTGTGCCTACTACAATGCGGTCTTACCTCAGCCGCCGGGGCGACCTCTATCCCGGCCACTCAGCCGTTTGGTGGCACGGACTGAAGTCCGTGCTACAACGGGCAGCGGTGGCGGACAACGGTCATTTCACGGGGACGAGCATAGCAGATAGTATACAAAAGTTCAATATCAATTTTTGGGCCACTTAGGACTTTTTTGTGAAGAGTTCACAAGCTCGCCGAAATGAGTATTGACGCGCGAATCGAAGGTTTAGGCTGGAAATTCAGGATGAATGGTCACCACTGCTGGCAAACCAGCAGTGGCACCGGGCGAAATGAGTGTCTTCGATTTGATGGCTATCATCTCGCGTGTGCTCCCAATAGTGCTAGCGCCGTGGTACCGGTACTGTTTCCGCAGAAGATGCAGGATTAACCTCGCAACATCAATGAGCGAAGCTCAATCGATGCTTTTGTAGCCAAGAAAAATTTATCGGCGAGCTTTTGTCGTGTCGGCGTGACAAACGAGCGCGTAGCCGGCCCTTACGCCTGAGTTTTCTAGTTGAGAAATTGGTTGTCGTGGAGCGAGCAAGCCACCTACTTTCTTGCTGACATGAACCGTTCTCGCCTGTTAAAAATGATATTTGTCCGGCTGTGTAGAAAACCACGCGTGCTAGCTAAACATCCGTGCATCGTTGCTGCGTACAGCAATTATGGCGCGGACGAGTAAGTCACCTCGGGCAGTCGTTTTGGCGGCGTTGGCAACGGCGCGGCGGCGCTGCCGGAGTATGCCCATCGGTATAGTCCCAAGAAGTTCACGCAGCATCAACTCTTCGCCTGCCTGGTGCTGAAGCAGTTTTTGAAGACCGACTATCGGGGCCTGGCGGTCCACCTGGCCGACAATCCGTCGCTCATCGCGGAGCTGGGACTGAAGCAAGTTCCCCACTTCACCACGTTTCAGAAAGCATCGCAGCGATTGCTGCTCACGGTGCCGGTGCGAAAACTCCTCCGCTCTACGGTGCGTCTGCACCTGGGCCGCAAGCGGCGGGTGAAACGGGCGGCGATCGACTCGACCGGCCTGGAGTGCACTTCGGCCAGCGGGTACTTCGTCCGTCGCCGCAGTCGCGTGGAAAACCCCTGGAAAACCATCGTTTATCACCACTATCCCAAATTGAGCGTCGTGTCGAGCACCGACGACCATTTCATCTACGCGCTCGACGCCCGACGTGGCCCCCGTCCCGATGTGGATGAGTTTCGCCCGCTGGTGGCCGAGGCGACACAAGTCGTGCGGCTTGTGCAACTGGCGGCCGATGCCGGTTACGACTCAGAAGGCAACCACGAGTTCGCCCGCGACGAACTCGGCATTCGCACGATCATCCCCGCCAAACACGGCCGGCCGACCACCAAGCTGCCCACCGGCCGCTACCGCCGATTGATGAAAGAGAGGTTCGACCGCGAAGCCTATCGCCGTCGCTCACAAGTGGAAACCGTGATCTCGATGATCAAACGTCGCCAAGGCGCTCACGTCCACGCCCGCTCCTACCACAGCGGGTGCCGCGAACTCCGCTTGCTCGTTCTCACCCACAACATCATGATTCTTGTGGTTGTTCGGGTTTTCTACACAGCCATATTTGTCCTCTTTTCAAGGCTGAACGTGGCGATGAGAATAAACGAACAGCTTTTAGCTAGTAACCACTAATGCATAATGCAACGCCTTTTGTATCAAACGCCGTCGGTGCTGTTCCTATTTCTGCTCGTAAGCGTCGCGCGGGCGGCGATTCCTATCGGCGGGTACTATACGGAAGACCGAACCGTTACGTCTCCAATTCCTGATGTAACGGGATACAACCTGTTCGGCGTTGCTGTTGCCATCAGCAACGGCCTAGCCCTGGTCGGAGCATCCCGGGAGTCGGGTTCGGGAAACTGCGCATCTCTACGACGCGAACACTGGAGCACTGCTGCATACCCTGTCCCCAAACGATGCAAACGTGCGGAATTTCGGGCGCACAGTTGCACTGGAGGGGAAATACGCGGTCGTGGGCTCGGAGCAGGCGAATTACGTTTATGACATTACCAATTACAAGCTGCTGCACGTCCTTCCTCCAAGCTACGACATCGATATTGACGACGGCCGAATTCTCGTAGGCGGCTTCGCCGTTTACGACCTTTTGTCAGGAGAACGTCTTGCCTTGCTAGGCAAACCTGCGACCTCGGCAGCACTTTCGGGCGACTTCGCAATCGTCGGCGACATCGGTACGGATAGCCGCCTGATTCCCGGATCGGCGCGAGTTTTTAATTGGAAAGATGGGCAGCAACTCTACGATTTGACTCCCAGCAATATGCCAGTTGGTTCTGAATTCGGAATATCTGTGGCGCTTGATGGGAATATCGCCGTCGTTGGCGCCCGCAAGGAACCTAATTATGGAGGTAGTGCTTATGTGTTTGATTTGAAAACTGGGAGCCTACTCCATCGTCTAGAAGAAGCCGATCGCACCTATCAGCCGTACTGGTCGTTTGGATATGCCGTCACGATCCACGGCGAGACTGCAATTGTAGGCGCTTTCCGCCAAACCGGCTTTTTTCCCTCTGGTTCAACTGGCCAAACAGAACACGATTTTGAACATGGTGCAGCATACGCATTCTCTGTTCAAACCGGCGAAGAGATCGCTCGGTTCACGACTTCTGGTCCGATAACGGACGGCTTCGCGAATTATGGCTTTTCATTAGACTATGACGGCAGTCAGCTAATTGCGGGCACCGTAGGATGGCCAAAGAAGGCCTATATAACTGATTTCGCGATTCCTGAGCCGGATGTTTTCGTCATGCTGTCGATTGCCGTGATAATTTACCTCTCACAACGATCGCGGCGATGTGTCGTTACGATTTCATTGGTATTGTAATTGCGATGTGCGGTCTCGATTTGAGCAGTGGCCATTCGCAATTGCCCCATTCGCGGGCGTGATTTGAACACCGCTCACTCCTATCGTCGCAGACAATCACACGATTGGTGCGCCTAGTGCTCCAGATACGCCCCGCAGGCTGGGCAGAGGGCGTACCACATGGGGACGTGCTGGCTGCGCTATTTTCCTAAGTTGCGTTTCAACTTCGGTGCTTGGAAACTGTCGGTCCAAGAAGGCCGCGCCGGTGCGTTCTCTGTGACGAGCATCTGCTTCCATTGTTGATCGGTGAGTCGATCGCTCGCCGGCTGGCGGAATTCGTAGTACGAATAGACCGGTCCGACATAGATCAAAGGCTCATCCTGGCTATCGATAGCAACGATCAAAAAGTTGCAGTTTCCGACCCCTTGCTCCAAAACAGACTGCAAATCCGGATCGGTATGGACATCGACGACCGTCGGGTCCCATTCAGGCGCAGCGCGGACCGTCACGATAAAAGAGCTGAGGGTACCAACCGTTATAGCTCGGCGGACCGCTCCCACCGCCACGCTTATCGATGGTTTTCTTGAGCCAAGCCCGGTCCTGTTCCGTAAAAGGCTCAGCGGCAAGCTCCTTCTGAGAAAGGGTTTCTAACTTCTCAAGTATTCCGGCCATTTGCTGGAAGAATTCAACTTGCCGCTGTTGAACGCGCTCGTAATTTGGTCCCACAACCCTGAAATCGACGGCACCGATTCGTCGCGCCGCCTCTTCGGCAAAGTACTTGATATGGGCGTAAGTTTCGGGGTACGGTTCGACATAGCCGGTCGGATATTCGCACGAATTCTTAGCTGTATACGATTGCTTTGTGTAGAGCACGTTATCGTGCCGTAACTCGCTCCACGACGCCAATTGCGTTTGGAGTTGCTTGCGTTGCCACGCCTCGGTTCGTATGGCCTGTGGGCAATGTTTTTCGGACGACTGGTCCGTATCTAACGTGCGTAGTGTATCGAGCCAAATGTTGTAGAGGTTTGCTCGCCAAAAGGGCTGCTGAAACTGGCCCACAAAATCTTGGCTTGCTTTTAAATTGGCCGCATACGGAAATGTGACCATTTCGTCCTTCAGCAGAGGAAGCACCGTGTCGTTGCCTAAGGCAAACATCACGTCCGCGCCGGCAGGCATTTTCCGCTGCACCTTTTGACCATTAAAGATGATCGAGTCATAGACGACTTTCGAAAGCACAAATGAATCCACAGCAAATCGCTGTCCGGACACCTGAAAAGTGCTTGGAGGCGGCACCTGATAGAGGTCGTTCGGATCGGACAGGATAACTTGAGAACGAATTTGTTGTGCACCCAGATCGCTCTTTCGAAGCGCCTCTTGAAGCTGGTTTACACGCCGGCTCGATGCGATGTCGCTGGGGCTTGCAATCTTTTGCTGTCGAAGTAGGTCCGCCAATTGAAATACGGTGAGGTTATCGCTCTCGCCTACCATGAAGTCGAGAATTTCGCTCATCTGCCGCAGTCGATTGATCGCGCCGCTCGACTGTAGCAAATCGGTCAATAGGACGGCATCACGTAGCTCACGCGGCGTGTCACTGACGATTCCTGATTGCGGATCGGGCGGCAGCACGTTCCAACCCGTGTCGGCGCGGCCGAGCCACATCATCGCACGGAAGTAACGTGACAAGGGAACACTCTTCAAGTAATGGCCGCGCGGCTTAAACTGCGAATAGTCGATTGAACGCATGCCGCCGTATATGTGTGTGAAGTCCTGTTGCAGTGGATCTTGAAGCTTGAGCGATTGGATGAGATTGAGGACCTCCTGCACCTCTTGATCTTGATTTAGCTGAGACTTCACGAATAGCGCTCCGTTCCAAGCGTCCGTCCCGCGATGCGCATTCGCGGACGCAGGCGCGCGGCGCCCTGAAGAAGATTTCGCGCGACCGTGAGATACAGATCGACGTCCTGGCAACTTCTTGTAATTGTGCGGGACTGGGGCCCTAAGCGCAAGACTTTCGTGTGCGGCCCGGAGCACTTCATCAAGTGCCGAAGTAAAATAAGTCTGTTCCAATTCCATCAGAATATCATCGTACGTGCAGTGCAGAGCGTGCAGAATCGAATCGGTGGTGACCAATACCGGCAAATCATTCGTGTAAACTGCGTAATACACTGAACCAAAGCTGTAGGGCTGATCGTGATCGACGGACACGAACCCTTGCGTTCGGAGCATTTTCTGTTCAGTGCCAGTCAATTGCAGTCGTTCGACCGTTTCGTCGTAGAATTTGACCTTCGCTGGGTCGAACGCTAGATGAGCGAGGTAGCCCCGCTGTGGTGACCGCTCGGTCAATTGTTGATATGTCAAATTCGGATACTTGGCGAGGAGTTCATCGAACCGCTGCTGCTGATTCGAGACACGAGCAATTGGCTCCGCTTTTGATCCTTCTTCACAGCCGCTGTAGATGCACACAGACACCGCGAAGAACACAAGCGCTACGATTCGAGTCACGGCAGCTCCTCCTCTCCCGACCGAAACGCGTGACCGCGTTACGGTCGATACCTAATTTCCCCCGCACGGATTATAAAACACTTCGCCGTAGAAGTGTCGAAGGAGTGCGGTTTTGCGCAGCTTGTTCCGCAGCGACGAGCTAGCAGTGATAAGAAGGCGGCCGGCTTTGATACGACAATCTTGTCCGGGCGTCTCGCCTAATGGTCCAGATACGCCCCGCAGGCTGGGCAGCGGGCATACCACATGGGGACGTGCTGGCCGCATCTGCACTTGATATTGTGGCGGATGACGCTGGAGCCCAAGAGGCTGCCGCTGGTGCCGCTGTTGGGGCCGACGACCGCTTCCACCGGGTCATCCAACACGTGCGAGCCGCTCGATGTGGCATGCGCCTGGTGTTGCGCCGCCTGGCGGCGCTGGATTGCTTCGCGCTGCAGCGCGTCGCTCGTTTGACGCGCCGAAAGCGTGTCCGGAACCTGCACGATCACCTGACCTTCGCAATGCGGGCACAGGCCCTTCTTTCCGGCGTACTTGTCTTTAACTTTGAAGATGTGTCCGTTGGGACATTCGACTTGAATTCCCATGGCCGGCCGACCTCCGAACCACTGAGGAGTATGAAAAGGCGCCGGGAGCAACAACCACCCGGCGAGAACAACAAGGAGTTATCGACTCCGTGCGTCTCGCCCCCGGCTCCCTGCTACATTGTTCGCCTCAGCTCGATCCGCAGCGAGAAGAAATCAAAAGACTAGCGATAAACGAACCTCGCCGCGCCCCACCTCCGCTGCTTGCAGCTTACCACGCGCCGGTACAAATAGCAATCAAGGTTTAGCCCGATAAAAGACGGCCGTTTTTCGCCGCCCTCTGACGTTTTGTCTCCGCCGGACCTACACTCCAAGGATGCCGAAATCCGATCGTCGCACCGTGCCGCCGCTCCCCTTTGCGGTGCTCGCCACTTTGGTGATTCTGGTTGCCGCGTTGTGGTGGGCCGATCCGCGCGTGGGAAGGCTGTGGCTTAACACCGCCGCCCTGGCCGCGGGAGCAGCCGTGATAGCCTTGCCACTGGGCACGTTCTTGGCCGTGCTGCTGTTCAAAACCGACGTTCCGGGGCGAGGAGCGGCTACGCTGCTGCTCGTCGGCATGTTGTTCGTTCCGCTGTACCTGGTTACCGGCGCGTGGGATGCCGGCTTTGGCATCCAAGGGTGGCACACGCTTACCACGAACCCGCACCTGCTCCACCAGCCGTGGCTGGCCGGTTGGCGAGCAGCGATTTGGGTGCATGGGCTGGCGGCCGTGCCGTGGGTCGTTCTGATCGTCGGGGCGGGACTGCGCGCCGTGGAAGCGGAGATTGAAGAGGACGCCGCCACCTGTGCTGCGCCGCCGGCTGTGCTGTGGCATGTTTCCATCCGCCGGGCGGCACCGGCCATTGCTGTCGCCGCGCTATGGATTGCGACCGTCGTGATGACGGAAATGACCGTTACCGATTTCTTTCAGGTCCGCACGTTTGCGGAGGAAGTCTACACGCAGGCGGCGCTCGGCACGTTCGATTTCGGTGGCCAAAGCTTGGGCGGTGGCGCGCCGGAAACGTTTCCCGCCATCGGTCTGTGGAGCGGGTTGTTGCTTTCGGCCGCGTTGGCGGTACTTGTGATCTTGGGGTTTACGCGACTTATTGCCGACTGGAACGATGCGCCGCAACGTCCACCCTGGATCTGGCGATTGCGCGGGCCGCTGGCCAGCGGTAATTCTTCTGGCGGTCTGCATGCTGTTGCTCGCGGGCGTGCCGTTGGCCAACCTCGCGTATAAAGCAGGCATCCAAGTAACGGCAACCGCCGCCGGTCGCATACGCGCCTGGTCGTTGTGGCGACTGATCGCGCAAGTCGCCGCGGCGCCAGGTGAGTTCCACGGCGAGCTGTGGCTGTCGACGTGGCTGGGGGTGGCCGCCGCTACCGCCGCAGTTACAATCGCACTACCTTTGGCGTGGAGTTTACGGCGATTCGCCACAAAAACGCCTGTCGAACGATCGTTGGTCCGTGCTCCCTGGCTGCGGCTCGCCGCGATCTGCGCTTTGTCTCACGATCCCGGGGCCACTGCTGGGATTGGGTGTGATCCGCCTGTTAAACCGGCCGCCGGATTCCCCGCTGGCTGCGCTGGCGGCGCTCTACGACAGCAACTTCGCACCGTGGCTGGTGCAAACGGTGCGGGCCTTGCCAATTGTGACGCTGATCCTGTGGCCGGCACTGGCCAGCGTGCCGCAAGTGATGCTCGATACGGCCGCCACCGATGGCACCGGCTGGTGGGGCCGGCTGCTGCGGATCGCTGTGCCACAACGCTGGCCGGCGATCGTCGCCGCCTGGCTCGTTGCCTTTGCCATCGCCATTGGCGAATTGGCGGCCACGATTCTCATCATGCCGCCACAGCGCGGCGCTACCGCACTTTCTGTCCAGGTGTTCCAGCTCCTGCATTACGGCGTCGATGACCGCGTCGCGGCAATATGCATCGTGATGGTCTTTGGCATCGCCGCCCTGACGGGAATAGCTGCGGCCCTGCTAAGACGAAGAATGTAGCATCGGGCCCTTCTGCGTTACAATGAACAGCCACCCAGCTGGGTAGTTTTTCGAATGGTGAAGAGCAAATACGACCTAAGTAAGGCGCAAGGAATAGAATTTTCGACCGAAGATTTGTGGTAGTCGGAACACTAATTGTCGCTAATCCACACTAATAAAAACGATTAGCGCAGATTAGCGAGGATTCGTGTTCTCTCTCCGCGAAATTCTATGCGGAGCGTCGATAGCGACAATTCTCGTTCTATGAGCAACGCTGAACCCGTCACCGAAGAACGCAACAAATGGTCGCCCTGGGCGATTGCGGCGGCGCTGCTCTTGCTGTTGATCTTCGGCGTCATCGTTGTTGGGTCTATCCGCGGTTGCTTCTTTGTCAGCCCCGAAGAGGCGGCCAAACAGGAGGCGGAGAAAAAGAAAAAGGACGAGGAAGAGAAAAAAAAGAAGGCCGAGTTCGTCATCTCTTCGCCGATTGTACTGCCTTCCGAACCGAAGGTTCCGTTGCCACTGGTGAAGCCCGGTCACTGGGAAACCACCAGCCAAACGATGCGGGCCAACTATCGCGACTTCGTCGGCGATTCACAATTGTCGATTGTCAACGCGCGAAACCAGCCTTATGCCGTTCCCCAAACGCCGTTCAGCTTGCGAGCGAGTCGACCTGTCCTGCTCAGCAAGACTCGCCCGAAGAATATGGAAACGACGATTCTTATTCCCGAAATAACGAAGAATATCAACCTCTACAACGAGCTTGAGGAGCGTGGGCTTGGCTATGGCATGCCGCCCATTCGCACGCCGCTCACGCCGATGCCTTCTTATCAGTATTTCTTCGTAGTTTTGGCGAAGGAGCCGTCGCGGTACTCGTTTATCAAATCGCTCGACTCGGTGAAGGTGCCATTCGACGGCGAGTCGGATGCCGACGACACTCAGGATCCAATGGTGTACAGCGTGGTGCAACTGGCGGCCGGTCCAACCGTGGCGTTGCCCGACAATCCGCTCACGTGGACAGCGACCGCATATTTGCTATGGGACGAGGTGGATCCGGGCGATCCGATGACGCCGGAACAGAAGAAGGCCCTTGTTGATTGGATCCACTGGGGTGGGCAGCTCATCATCAATGGCCCCGACTCGCTCGATCTGTTGAAGGGCTCATTCCTCGAACCGTATCTACCCGCCATGAGTGGCGGAACGACCAAGATCGCGGCTGACGATCCTGCTATCGCGGAACTAAACAACGGCTGGCTCATCTCCACGCCCAAAGTTCCCGGCGGGCCGCTTAAGCTCAACACTCCTTGGTCGGCGATTAAGCTCAAATTGCAACCGGGCGGAAGCTTTCTACCGAGTACGGGTGAGCTATTTGCCGAACGCCAAGTCGGCCGTGGCCGGATTGTCGTGTCTGCCGTGCAACTTGCGGAGCGCGACCTCATTAACTGGCGTTCTGGTTTCGAGAGTTTTTTCAACGCCTGCATCTTACGCCGGCCGCCGCGCGAGTACCGGCCCGGCTACTTCGGCGATGTTACGCTGCTGTGGGCAGACAAGAAACTGCAGGGACACCGACTGGATGCCGCGCTCGATACGAATGTGCGATTCTTCACCCGCGATTCAGGAATCGAAACATCCTACCACTTCGAAGACGTTGACGATGGCTCGAACGCCTATTCCCGATACAACCGCGGCGGCCAACCGGTGACCATTCGCGAATATCGCCCACCGACGAATGCGGGCGGGCTCGGCGCGTGGCGCGATTTTAGCGCCGCCGCGGATGCGGCCCGAGCCGCACTGCGTGAAGCAGCCGGCGTCGAAGTGCCGGGCGCTGGGTTCGTCGTCCTCTGCTTGGCCGTGTACCTCATGGCGCTCGTGCCACTCAATTGGCTCATCTTCCGCACGATTGGGCGCGTCGAATGGGCCTGGATTGCCGCGCCCCTGATCGCCGTCGCTGGCACTTGGATGATTGTTCAACGGGCTCGGCTCGATATCGGATTTGTTCGCGCTCACACCGAGATTGGTATACTTGAGCAACAACCGGAATACCCCCGGGCCGATCTCACGCGCTTCACTGCCTTGTATGCCTCGCTTTCCACGACTTACGACTTCCAATTCCAAAACCTTACGACGCTCATCGCCCCGTTCCCGACGACTGCCGACTATAAAATGCTGATGGGCGAAGGCGTCACACCCGTCAACTACCAACGCTACGACAACGTGCGGCTGGTCGGCCTGCCGATATCTTCGAACTCGACCGGCATGGTCCACAGCGAGCAAATGCACACGCTCGACGGACCAATCCGCATCGGCAAATCGACCGCACTCGGCACACCTCAAATCGAAAATCACACCAAGTTGGAGATGCACAGCGTGTGCATGGTGCGAAAACCGACCGCCGAGGAGGCACAAGTTGATAAGCGTAGAATGGAAGGCCGCTGGATCGGCGACTTGTTGCCGGGCCAATCGGCGCCGATCACCGATCGGATGTCGAGCCTTCCAGAAAAGAAAATCACGTTCGGTGACGAACGTACTGCCGAAGGTCGCCAAATTCAGTCCAAGCGACTCAATTTGGAACCTCTGTTCCAGCTCGCGCTCGACCCTAAATATATGGAAGGTGGCGAGACGCGTCTCGTTGCCCGTTGCGACGAGGTGTTGTCCGGCGAAACGATTACACCGGAGGCATCCCAGGTTCGCGGGGCGACGCTTATCGTTGTCCATTTGTCTTATGTCCCGCCCTCGCCGCCCGAGAAGGATAAAAACACCCGTCGCGATATTAAAGCCGATTCCGATAAATCTCCCAGCGATGAGCCTGTCCAGTTGTTTTAGCCACGTACACGCCCTTTGGCCCGTGACACCGCGTCCATGATCGAACTTCGCAATTTCACGAAGGTTTACGGCGAATTCGTTGCCGTGCAGAACCTGAATCTCAAGATTGCCGCGGGCGAGATGTTTGGTTTCATCGGCCCCAACGGCGCCGGCAAGAGCACGACGATTCGTTTCCTCGCCACGCTGCTCCGTGCTACCGCCGGCGAAGGGATCGTCAATGGTCACAGCGTGACGAACGACCCCATCGGCGTCCGTAAGAGCGTCGGTTATATGCCGGATAACTTTGGCGTCTACGACGGCATGAAGGTGTGGGAATTTTTGGATTTTTTCGCCGTCGCCTACCAGATTCCTCGTAGCCGCCGCAAAGCCGTCATCGGCGATGTGCTAGAGCTACTCGATCTCACGCATAAGCGCGACGACTTCGTGAACGGTCTCTCTCGCGGCATGAAGCAACGGCTCTGCCTCGCCAAAACACTGGTTCACGATCCGCCCGTGCTCATTCTCGATGAACCCTCCAGCGGCCTCGATCCCCTGCGCCCGGCTCGAAGTGAAGGCGCTACTCAATGAGCTCCGCACAATGGGCAAAACGATTCTGATCTCCAGCCACATCCTCACCGAGCTCGCCGACTGCTGCACCAGCATCGGCATCATCGAGCGCGGCCAATTGCTGCTGCACGGTCCGATTGAAACCGTCTATCGCCAAATTCAGCGAAATCGCCGGATCGAAGTTCGCTTCGCCGGCAATCCTGAAGCGGGCGTCAGCCTCATCCGCAGCGACCCTAAGATCCGTGATGTGCAAATGAACCACCGCAGCTGCGTTCTGGAAATGGAAGGCCAGGACGCCGACGTGGAACGACTTCTCCGCCAGCTCGTCAACGCCAATTGCGGCCTCGTCTCCTTCGCCGACAAAGAACCGACGCTCGAAGACGTGTTTATGTTGGTCACGAAGGGTTTGGTGACGTAGCTCAGCCTGCTTCGAAGAATGCGCTTTAATCGTCAGCAACGTCCGATAAATCCACCGAAGCAATTTAATCGTATGGCTTCATCATGCCATTGACGGCGGTAACTGAAAGTAGCCGGCTACAACACCTGGCACGGTAATGTCCTCGTCCAGCTTTTCCCATCGCAATGCGTAGCCGTTAAGTTCGAGCTGCACTTCTTGCAACTCCTGGTCGCTGGCGCCATTGAGAATTCTTAACCGATCGGCAGGGAAACCAAAAACACGCCCATCGATTAATTCGAGATAGACGAATCGTCTCTCGACCCAAACGCGAATGGCGGCTGGTTCCATCTCTACTGCAGTCTCACGAGCGATGGTACTCATTGTATTTCTCCTTCAAAAGCTCTTGATGCTCATACACCAATCGCTCAATCTCCCTCAGCACTTGAGGCGTCAAACCGCGATTCTTCGCCAATGCTATTGACTCAACCCAAAACTTGCATTCACCATCGGAACTTCAAAGATGAATATGGGCAGGCTCGCCCCTCTCATCGGAATAGAAATGAAATCGCTAAGGCCCGACGCGTAATACGGTAGGCATTCGCAATGTCGCAAGGATGTTCGATTTCCGTCCTCAATAAACAATTTACAGGCCGATTGTTTGCCACACAATCTTGAACCTCGACCTGCGCCATCACTACCCCAGCAACAGCGGCGCATCGGCGTCGCCGCTTTGCTCCCATTGGCGACGCACTTCCGCCAGACCGTACATGCACAGTTCGAATTGTTCGCTCAGCCGCTTGAGAACTTCCGGCGTCGGCACTTCCTGCTCGACCGGGATGGTGCTGGCGATCCAGTAGGCGCGTTTGCCCTGCTGCTGATAATCGATGAGCGCGTCTTTGCTGCCGCGGCGGAGGTGGTTCACCACCTCGGGATAGACACCTGTCCAAAACAGAGTGAAGTCGCCGATGTGCCGATGCACTTTCTGCCGCGCGGGCCCCTCGCGATGTTGGGCCTCGGCAAGCATGTCGGTCACGGCGACCAGCCGCTGACCGCGTACTGAACGGACCGCATACAGCTCATCGGATCGAACGAATCGCACCAACAGCTCGGCGATGTAATCGATCAGCGGCGGATCCGCCACGCCCAAACGAGCTTGGAATGCGAACTCGGTCAACCCCGTAAAGAAGCGACGAGTTGCCGACAGACGAGCATGTTCCTGCATAGACCGGTCCCTCCGCGGGCGCTGCCCAAGGAAGGACCTATCCAGCAGCCACCGCATTGGGGCATCGACGGCGGGCCGGCCAGCGAACTTTGCCAAACCTGCTACAACGATGCCGAACTCAGCGGGCCGGCAAAACCACGAGCGACTCGCGATTTGGTGCCCGCACCCACTTAATTTTACCTTGACATCCAAATCAGGGTCAAATTTCTGGTGCCGCCTATTTCTTCTCCTCTTATATCGGATGGGCCGCCTGCGACGATATACCGAATTCCGGCAATAAGGTGTCGCAATTCGGAGGGGGCGCTAGCAAACGAATTTCTATCACGCTCACTTTGGCGCCTCCAGCAAGCTATTTGGTGGAACTCGCGGCAGATAGCTCGCCCGCCGGCGAAATCACTGCTGCCAATTCATTGCGAATCTCCGCGACGCGGCCTTCATCCTCCACTTTCCGATCATCTCGATCGGTTACATAAAACACGTCCACGACTTGGTCGAGATACGTGCCGATCTTGGCGAAACGGATCAACAAACCCAAGTCGTGTAGTGCACGAGCTAATCGGTACAATAATCCACGGCGATCGACGGTGAAGACCTCGATCACAGTGCAGCGATCGGACATTTCATTATCAACGCGCACTTCGTTCGGCAAATTGCTCAGCGCGGCGGCCGCTTCTTTTTGCTCGCGCCCCAAAATCTTGGGAAACCGCGGAGGCTTGTCCGAATCAATGGAAGCGACCAGCGCCTGACAGATTTCTGCCAACCGCGATGCCGGCGGCTCGCCCGGCATCTCCGGCTCCGAAGCGACGTAACGCAACAGAAGCAGTCCATCGGTTAGCGCATCCGTTTCCGCCGCCAAGATTTGAAGCCGTTTACTGGTCAGAACTCCAGCCATACTTGAAAATATTGCCCGCCCCGTTCCCTGATCCACGCCAGCCAGGAATTCGATGGTGTCGGTATCCTTGAGATAGTTCGCCCACACAATTCCCGCTCGCGATTCGAGCGATCGTAACCGCCGCAGTGTTTCCGCAATCGCAGCTGGTTGCCGCTTGCCAACAAAGGAGTTCGGCAACGCGGCCAATTGCTGTTCAAACCACGCGTCGTTCCGCTCCGCCGGCGTAAGTAACTCCCAGGTTGCTTTGCGCTCGGCACTGTAATCGACCTCGGGACCCGCGTCTCCCTCTGCAGCAAACCGCTGTGCCGCGCGCGTATGCAACTCCGCGAGCACTTCGACTTTCCAACTATTGAGCACATCGGGACCGACCGCCGCCAAATCCGCGCACGTCACTAAAAACAACAAGTCCAAGTGCGACCGCGATCCGACCTCCTCCACAAATCGATTCACTAATTGTGGCTGCGTCGTATCGTACTTGAGCGCCATGTGCGACATCAGCAAGTGCTTGTGGACGAGAAACTCCAATGTCTCGACCTGCTCAGGTGGTAAATGAAATCGCTCGGCCGTCGTCTTTGCGATCCGCCGCCCCACCTCGCTGTGGTCTTCTTCAAAACCTTTGCCTAAATCGTGAATCAACAGCGTAAGATGCAGGATTGTTTTATCGGGGATGCTTCGATAGATCTGCCCCACCGCATCATGCCGTGTTTCGAAGTGTGTCGCTTCTTCCACGGCCCGAATACAGTGCTCGTCGACCGTATATTTGTGATACTGATTGAACTGCAGAAAACTCCGGGCATGTGAAAACTCGGGGATGATTTTCTCCAACACACCCATTTCGTGCAGACGCCGCAAGAGTTCCCCGAGCCGCAATGGATGTGCCAGCACTTTCAAAAACGCCGCCATAACTGCCGGCTTCGGCTCGTTCGAATACTGCGGGGCTGTGCGATAGATGAAATGCCACGTGTCTTGCGAAATCCGCTTTCCCTCGAACCGAGCCAAATCAACCAGCTTCAACACTTCTTCCGGATGTTGTGCCAGTCGTGCCGTGGCGCGTGGCGTGGCGTTCACCTCATTGCGCCCGATTTGATAATCATCTTGCGTGCGGCGGCCAAGCATCGGTTCGAGCACGCGGCTAACGCGGGACACGGGTTGCATCAATTCCGACAGCCGGTGCGCCATTTGCCAAACGTGTGACGTATAGTGGAAGTAATCTCGCATGAACTGCTCGACCGGCAACATGCCTTGCCGACCCTGGTATTTCAGATACTCCGCCAGCCGCAATTGCTCGGCCCGGCTCAGCGCATCGTTCGCTTCGTTAGCGTGAAAGTGCATCTCGTTCCGCACGCGCATCAGAAAGCTCTGAGACGACATCAGCCGGCGATGGTCGAACTTCGATAACAGGCCCATATCGTGGAGTCGATCCTGATCGGCCACACCTGCTTTCAGGTACCACAACCAGCGCAACAAATGAACGTCTCGCAAACCACCCCGCGAACGCTTGACGTTTGGTTCCAGCAAATACACCGATTCCCCGTACTCGAGCCGCTCCCGCCGGCGCTCGGCGATGAAATCGCCGGCCAGCGCGGCGCCTCGTCGCCCGATCATGGCCTTCATCATCGTGCTGTAGCGCTCAAATAGCTCGCTATTACCCAGAAGCAACCGCGATTCAAGCAGTGAAGTACCAATTTGCGCATCGCTGCGGGCCAGCTGCGCAGCTTCGGCTGGCGTTCGCAGGCTATGTCCCAAATGCTGATACACGTCACAAATGTCTTGCGTCAATCGCGCGGCCAGTTGGCGAATTGGATCATCCCGCTTGCCGTCAAACAAGATCATTAAGTCGACGTCGGAAAACGGCGCCTGCTGTCGTCGACCGTATCCGCCATGGGCCACGAGTGCCACGCGCTCGCGAATCCCCGCCGCTTCGGTTTCTGAAAGCTCACTCAGATACGCGTCAAAAATTCGGCGAATCGCCTGATCGACCAGCGTCGTGTAACGTGCGCACACGCGAACGCCGTCTAACCCGAGATCGTGCTGAGCCCGCAACTGCTGGCGGCCGTCCGTCAATTCCTGACGCACTTCGCGCACTATCGGACGTAAACGATCGCCTTGGGGCATGAACCAGATAATTTCCGGCGGGAGTGGGTAAAAACGGTAGCCACGCAGCAATGAGGAGCCAGCTACGGTTCGGCGCAGCTTTACTGCAGCGCTCACTTACTATTATACCGCATCCGCGCCCGTCTCGCCGGTGCGAATTCGCACAGCATCGCTGAGCGCCGATACGAAGATTTTGCCGTCGCCGATCTGTCCCGTGTGCGCAACTTTAACTATCGTCTCGATAACCGCTTGCACCTTGTTGTCATCCACGACAACTTCGACCTTGACCTTGGGCACGAAGTCGACTGTGTATTCGGCACCACGGTACACCTCAGTGTGACCCTTCTGCCGGCCAAAGCCGCGAACCTCCGTGATCGTCATGCCGTTGATGCCGTTTTCCGTCAAGGCGTTCTTCACGTCTTCCAGCTTGAAATGCCGCACGATTGCTTCGATCTTTTTCATACGCCTGGCTCCAATAGTCGATTTCGAACTGCTCCGAGCGATTAGATTACGCCGCAATCCGACAAACGTAAAGTCGGAACGAACGCGGATGTGTCACGCCGCGTTTGCCTAACTTCCGCCTTCCACACTCCGCCTTCCACCTTGCGAATCCTGCTCCCAAACGACGTCGGGTATCCGGTTTGCTTGGTTGACGACGCGGGCCAACACAAACAGCAAATCGCTGAGCCGATTGACGTAACGCAGCAGCTCGCCGCGGACCTGCTCAACGGCCGCTAGCTCGACCAACCGTCTTTCCGCTCGCCGGCAAACGCAACGTGCCACGTGAAGCTGAGCCGCAGCCGCAGCGCCGCCCGGTAAAATGAAAGCCTGCAAAGGTTTAAGACCCTTGTCGAAGCGATCGATCTCCGCCTCGATCCCAGTTACCTCGGAATCGCTCAAGCACTTGGAGGGCGCCATAGAAGCCGACCGAGAAGCCAATTCAGCGCCCAAATCGAACAACAAGTGCTGCACACGGGCAAGAACGGCATCCACCCCTTCCGGCGCCACGCCACTGCGCACCAGCTCAACTCGCACGACGCCGATCGCTGCGTTCGTTTCATCAACTCTGCCGATCGCGTCGATTCGCAAAGCGTCCTTGCGTACGCGTTCGCCGCCCAGCAGCGATGTTTCGCCGCCGTCGCCAGTGCGTGTGTAGATCTTGACCATATTTCAATTCTGCCGCACTTCAATAAATCGCGCTGAGTGTGCGTGGCAGGGCTCCTCGACGTTTGATTGCAATTTAGCCCCTTTCTAACGAAAATGACAGTAACCACCGAGGAGAACTGTAATGAGGCATGTCTTGCTTTCACCCGTGTTCGCAATTGTCGCGGCATTGGGCTTTTGTTTGCTTACTACCACCACGAGTGATGCAGTCGCAAGCCGGGCTCCTTCCGACACGATAGCAAAGGAACCGGCAAAGCCCGACAAGCCGGTGAAAAAGTCTGACCAGCCCGCTTCGGCCAACGGCGCAAGCACAATCGACAAATCGTCTTCCAAGAATGGCAAGTCGAACTCCGAAGAAAAAGCGAAGCCCGAGACCACTAAGAAAACCAACGGGTCGAACACAAAACACAGAGACGAAGACCATGATGGGGCGAGTGCCGCCAAGAAAGTTGATGCCGAGCCGAAATCTAGCGACAAAGCAAAGGCGAAAGAGAAACGCAAGACTTACAAAATCGAACCCAAGCGTTTCAAGATCGACCTGTCTCTCGACGGCACTTTTGTGGCCAGCAAGACGGCGGAAGTACCGCTCCGTCCCGATTCATGGAGCGATTACGAAATCGTGGACGTCGTCGAGCTCGGCGCAAAAGTTCATAAAAGCGAAGTGCTCTTCAAGTTCGACTCCGAGAAAATTGACGATGCGATCGAAGACCTGGAGCTCCAGCAGCACTTAAACGAACTGGCCATCATGAAATCCGAGGATGAACTGCCGCGGATGGAACAGACCCTCAAGATGGAGTTCGAGGACGCGGATCGTTCCCAGCGCGAGGCGAACGAGGATTTTAAGCGCTATAACGAGTTGGAACGCCCCATGGCCGTGAAGTCGGCTGAATTTCTCGTCAAGTATTACAATTTCAATCTCGACTACGAGAAAGACGAGCTCAATCAGCTCGAAAAGATGTACAAAGCCGACGACCTCACAGAAGAAACGGAAGAAATCGTCCTCAAACGGCAACGGAATGCCGTCGAATTCGCCCGATTTAGTTTGGAGAACGCCAAGTTAACGAGCGATGAAATGCTCAAAATCCGACTGCCGCGGTTTGACATCCAAATGAAGGAAACACTCGAACGCACGGCACTCGCCAAAGCCCGTGCTAAGATGGCATTGTCGCTCGACCTTAGCCGTGCTCGCTACGAGCTTGAGCAGCGCAGGAAAGCCCGTACAAAATCGCTCGAAAAGCATACCAAGCTGCTGGCCGACCGCGATTTGATGGAGCTGAAGTCACCGGCCGACGGCGTCGTCTACTACGGCCAGTGCGTCGATGGCCGGTGGGCCAATACCGCATCGCTAGTCAAGAAATACCAGCCCCACAATAATGTGTCCGGCGGCTCGGTCTTGATGACGATTGTCGAACAAAGACCTCTCTATATCACCTCGATGCTGGAGGAAGGCAAGCGACCTGACGTGTCGGATGGTCAAAAAGTAAAAGTCGCACTGCCTTCCGAAGACGGCAACCGACTTGGCGGAAACGTGAAATCGATCTCGCCGATTCCGGTTAGCTCCGGAAAGTTCGAAATCAATTTCGACGTGAACCAAGATGAAATTCCAGCTTGGATCGTCGCCGGCATGAGCTGCAAAGTGAGCGTCACCACGTACGATAAAGCCGACGCAATCGTGGTTCCCAAGAAAGCTGTTCACGACGATGAATACGACCCCGATCAACACTATATCTGGCTGGTCGACGCTGACGAACCGACCGCCGAGCCCCAACGCCGCAACGTGAAACTCGGCGAGCGCAAAGATGACGATGTCGAAATCGTTAAGGGACTGAAGAAAGGCGACGTGATCTCTCTCGATGACGAAGAGGAGACGAAGCACGGCAAAGATAAAGAGGAATGACGCCGGGAGTGGAGGAACGCTAATTTTCTCTAATCTCCACTAATCGCATATTAGCGACGATTAGTGGCGATTAGTGTTCCCGTCGGGCACGAGGTGCGGACGTAGCTGGATGTATCGAATCATGTGGTTTAATTGGTCTCAGCACGTTTCGGTCCTGCTTCTGTTAGTGTTGTCGATGCCGATTGTTTCTACGCGCAGTCTACGACAGACTCAAACACAAAGCGGCCCATAGCAACATCGGAAAAAGTACAACAGGAGCCACACGTCCTCGAAGGTCCCAAACCCGCTCCGATCACGCCGCCTAAACCCGAAGAAATCACAAACGCCATCGAACGCGGCGTGAAATTCCTGCTTGCCGACCAACGTGCCAACGGCTGTTGGGGCGGCCCCGAAAACTCCAAATCGATCAACATTTATGCCCCGCCGCCTGGTGCCCACGATGCCTTCCGCACCGCCGTTACCTCGTTGGCGATTATGGCGCTGATCGAAGCCGAACCGCGTGTTGCCGAAACCGAGCGGCCAGTCATTGAAAAATCCATTGATCGCGGTGCTGCGTGGCTTGATGGTCATCTGGCTCGACTAAAACGTGCGGGGCCCGATGCTCTCTATAACGTCTGGGGCCATTCCTATTCGATCCAATGTCTGGTGAAGTTGCACCAGCGCGCGGCCTGCCATCCCGAACGCCAAGCGAAATTGAAAGCCCTCGCCCAACACCAGGCAGGTATGCTCGCCCGCTACAGTTTCGCCAGCGGCGGATGGGCCTATTACGACTTTCTTGCCGGCAAGGGCGCTCCTTTCGACGCCGCCTTTAGCTTCACCACCGCCACCGCGCTCATCGCACTGAAGCAAGCCGAAACAATTGGCGTGACGTTCCCAGAACGCCTCACCAAAAAAGCCGTCGCTTCGCTCTTGCGCCAGCAAAAGCCGAATTTCAGCTACGCGTATGGCGAATACACAGCGAGGGATCCCAGATACAACGAGCGCCCCGGCGGCAGCCTTGGCCGCTCACAAGCCTGCAATCTTGCGCTGCGCATGGACGGCGATAAGCACATTACCGATGAGGTACTCAAAACCTGGCTCGATCGCTTAATCGCTCGCAACGGCTGGCTGAGCATGGCGCGAAAACGCCCGATCCCGCACGAATCATTTTTCCAAGTGGCTGGCTACTACTATTATTACGGCCACTGGTACGCCGCGATGTGCATCGACCAATTGCCGGCTTCCGAGCGGCCCTTCTTTCAAGATCAGTTGGCCCACATCATCGTGCCGCTTCAGGAACGCGACGGAAGTTGGTGGGACTTCCCACTCTACGACTACCACAAGCAGTACGGCACCGCGATGGCCGTAATGACGCTCGTGCGCTGCCAAAAGCCAAAGTAGGTCAAACCTCAGCTTAGCTTTACGAACTGCGGCAACGCGTCAGGCTAAAGCCAGACCTGCGCCTGGTGCACTCTTACTACGGTGTTGCCGCAATGCAACACGCCCTGGCTCCTCAGGCAGAGCTAGTTTTATCTCAATTTCGGCCTGTTTTGTGGCAGAATTAAGGTGCCCAGCCGACTGTCGCGGTCTTGCCGCTTGTGCCTACAGTTGGGCCCCCATTCCCGCGGCAGCATCCTGCTCCGCCCTTCCAGTTCCACCTTGTGACCTAGGTTTTAGCAGACAAGCTTCTGGCAGGTACTTGGGTCCCATCGGGGTCAGAACCAGCTAGCCGCCTGTACGATCGATATCCCCATCGATTCGCACGGATTCTCCCTAGAGTCAACGACGAAGAAACATCACGACCGCCAGCGACGAGAGAATTGAGATGGGGTTCCTGAAAAACTTTTTTACGAACGTCTACGCGACCGATGCGACCGATGCGCCTGCTCGCCCGGCGGGCGGATTCAACGAGCTCTCCACCGACGAGTTGGAGGCGCACCTCGGCGTCGCCCGGTATGGAGACTTTGAGCTGAGCGACGCGGTTCGCCCTTCCTATAACTTGGAAGTCGTGCCCAGCGCCGGATTCCGTCACGATGTCTACCGCGATGAAGAGAATAAAGCGGAAGTGCCGGTCCTTATGGCGGCTATCACCCGTGAACGGATGATGGACGCCTTCATGTCGCTGATCGAGCAACTTGGCGACGTGGTCGACGTGGTTCTCGAAACCAGCCATGGCAATGAGTCGCGGGGCCACACCGACTTGTATCGCGAATACATCGATATGCCGATCCTACAGAGCACGCTGTGGGATTTCGACGAACTGCTCGTGAACGACGGTTGCACCGGCATCGCGGTCCTCAATCCGAGCCTGCCGCAGGAAGTGCAACTCGATGAACACAAGCTGCTCATTGTCTATGGACAAGACCTGCAGCCGCTACGAGAGCATTCTCATCGACAGCCACGTCCCTTGCCGCGAAGAAATGCGGTTCATCACCGAGGCCGAGCACGTTCACTCGACCAGCGAGCGCTACGTCGAACAGTTCGAAGAACTGAAGATGCGACTGGGCATGGACGGGTATAGGTAACGGCCGCGTCACGCCCTGCGCAATTCATCCGCTTCATCGCGCAAATCGCGTGCTTGATGCTCGCTCGCAGCGCAAATTGGTCATTCCAATTTCGCATAAGCACGTGTCGAACTTGGACTTCATTAAATTTTATTGGATTCTTCACGCCTTTCGACTTGACATCCGTCGAAATAAGCATCTAATGAGGGCGCAATTGCACGGTGGGTTCTCGTCTTCAAATCTCATTTCTCATATCTCCGCACCCGAACCGACCGCAGTAGGAGCCAGCTAATGAGCCCTACTTTTCTCGTTCCGCTTCAGATCCGCTTGAAGCTGGTGTAAGTAGGTCAGGCTTTAGCCTGGCGAAAACCAGTCAAGCACCGTGTTCCAAACGTTCCCCGATGTTAGCCGCGACGCAGAACGGAGCGCGAAACAATCGCTCGTTTCAATACAACGCCCTCATAAGACCACGCACGCGCACGATCGGAAAGGAGGTACTTCAACGCGTAATCTGCTACAAAATCCACGTCTCACGTCATGAATATGGTTCGATCCTATGCTCGGCCCGAGTGTCTGTCAGCCGAAGCATTAGATCCAATTCAACTTGGAGGTGACCTAATGGCCATCGTTCGACAATCCAACTCAATCGACGGGACAAGAACGTTACTACCGCCATCGTTCAACCATTCAACCGTGCGCGACTGCATAGCTCAGTCGTCATGTTTTGTTCGGTTCCCGAACCAATTACACTTCAGGACGAAAGCGCGATCCGCTCTGGCGCACATGTTCTGCGTGCTCGTTAGCTTGTGGTTTCTGACGCCCGCGCTCGTTCGCGCCGATTGGAATGTCGGCGATCCCTTCAAAATGCACTACCCCCAACTCCCGGACCTGAATCCCACAGGCTTAGATGTCCTCGCCACGCGCAATCCAAACTTTACGCTTCCGGATCCACCGGGCCCGGCCTGGAAAGTATTGGCCGATGATTTCCTCTGCACCCAGACCGGACCCATAACAGACGTTCACATCTGGGGATCGTGGCTCAACGACGAAGTCTTCACGGGCGTGCAGTTCAAGTTGAGCATCCATAGGGACATACCCGCCCCGCCGACAGGCGGCACGAGCATGCCCGCCGACCCGCCGCTGTGGCAAGCAATTGTGGCTCCCAGCAGCCAGCGACTGTACTCCGAGATTCCCGCCGGCGTAGACCCCGAGCAGTTCTACGACCCGAACATCAATCAGATCATCGGAACCGACCGGCAGATCTGGCAGTACAATTTTGTGGATCTTCCCGACCCCTTCATCCAAGAAAAGGGGCAGATCTACTGGCTCGACGTGCAGGCTCTAGTCCCCGACACGAGTCCCTTTCTCTTTGGCTGGAAGACAACCAATCCGCAGATAACCCAGCACTTCATGGACGATGCCGTGTACGCCGATACTCCCGCTTTCGGCGCTCCGGCGATCCTGCCGTATAAACCGCTGGAATATCCGGACGGTCACCCTTACGGCGGCCTGTCGATCGATCTGGCGTTCGTCATCACCGGCGTCCCCGAACCGGCCTCGTTCGCGCTATTGGGCATCGCCCTCGCGGCCGCCCTGATCACCCGCCGCCGACAAATCCCATAACCCCAGCGCAATCGCGCACCACAATCTCACGGCGTCTGCCACCCGGCAGACGCCGTTTCTATTGCGGCTCTTTACAGCAGCTTCTCGCCGCTACGGAATCGCCGCCGCCGCGCCTACGACGACGCCGCCTTGGAACAGCGCACGACGCAGACTGAGCGGAATCGGATTGCACATGTACGGTGCACAGTCGCCGGGGCGATAGTGGCCCAGGGAGTAGACGCACTCACACGGCGGCTCGACACCCATGCAGTACGGCAATATCGGCACGTGGGTGAAGAAGTGCGCACCCGACACGAACGGCTGGAAGCAGGGGCTAAACGAGTGGCCGTAGCGCTCGAGCTGTTCGTCTTCGAAATAGAGCGGCTTGTGGCATAACGCCGAAGCCTTCCACATGTAGGTGGTTTGATCCCAGCAGCGACCGACGTGCATCGAGCCGTCGTCGAGCGAGCACTCAAACGGGTAGTCTTGCCCTGCGGTACCGTGAATGGCGATATCGAGGTCGACCTTGTTAACCGTGTAATCGCGGAGATTCTGCAAGCTCTTCTCGCACGATTCCTCCGCCTTCGCGCCTTCTTCTTTGATGGATGGCTCCGTAGCGGCAGGCGGTGCCGGCGGCGATAGGTCGGAACTAGGACCGCTGGGAAGAACCGGATGGAACTGGCTTGGTCCGGGTGGCGCCTGCAACTGCAGAAGTTGCTTGCGTTCCTCCGGCAAGATGTTCGGATTATTTTCCGGCGGAGGCAGCGGCGGAGCCGCGCTGCTTTCCGGCATGGACAACGGATTTGGTTGCGGCGGTTCTTCGCTATCGGAGAAAGGCGACCGCAGGCCGTCCTCGATTTTCGAATTCTGGCTGCCGCTGGGATTGGTCGTCGCGTCGGCGCCTGTGTTCGTCGACGGAAGTTGGGCGGAACGGAAACCGTCTTCCGCATCACTCTCGCGACTGACGACAACGCTGCGGCTTGCGGGTGCCGTTTCGCGGCCGCTTGTCAGTCGCGGCGCATCCCCCGATTCATACGCGGTGAGCCTTATGATCGAATCCGTGTTGTTGTGACTATCGGAGTGACTAGAAGTCGCAACAGCGGGTTTGACGAAGCGTAACGCCGACTGCGTGTCGGTCGACTTCTTCGCGGCGGAGTGATGGGTCCCCCATTGCAGCCTGGTGACTTCGGCCTGCGCGGAATCGCAATCACCATAACAGCAGCAGCGACCAAAGCGCTAAACCGCCAGCCGACTTCCGTCCCTCGACCCTCGACCCTCGACCCTCGACCTTCATTCCTCCGAAGAGAATTCCGCCGTGTAGTTGGGCACTTCCTGCGTAATAGCGATGTCATGGGGATGGTTCTCCCGCACACTGGCTGCGGTGATTTGGATGAATCGAGCTTCCGTGCGAAGTTCATCAATCGTTTTGGCGCCGCAGTAGCCCATGCCGGCCCGCAAGCCACCCACAAGCTGATACAAAAACGGGCTGAGCGAACCTTTGTAAGGCACGCGGCCCTCGACACCCTCCGGCACCAGTTTTCCCTTGTTGTTTTCGATTCCCGCTGCCTGGCGATAGCGTTCGCTCGAGCCATGGACCATCGCGCCGAGCGAGCCCATGCCACGATAAGCCTTATAGGTTCGTCCTTGGTATAGCACGCGTTCGCCCGGGCTTTCGTCGAGGCCCGCGAGCAGGCCGCCGATCATCACGGCGTTCGCTCCGGCGGCGAGTGCTTTCGTGATATCTCCCGAGTAGCGAATGCCTCCGTCGGCGACGATGGTCGTCGGCGATCCCTTCACCGCCTGGGCGGCGTCGTAGATCGCGGTCACCTGCGGCACACCGACGCCCGAGATGACCCGCGTCGTGCAGATCGATCCCGGGCCGATGCCCACTTTGACTGCGTCAGCCCCGGCGGCGACGAGGTCGCGCAGTTCCATCGCGCGTCGCCACGTTGCCGGCCACGACATCGATCTCCCACCGCCGCTTCACTTCGCGGACCGTTTCGATCACGTTGGCCGAGTGGCCGTGGGCACTATCAACGACGAGGAAATCGACATCCTTGTCGATCAGGCTGCCGGCCCGCTCATAATCAAACACTCCAACAGCCGCTCCGACCCGCAGCCGACCTTGCCGGTCTTTGGCTGCCTGGGGAAAGCGGCGCATCATATCGATGTCTTTGATCGTAATCAGGCCGGTCAGTCTGTTATTTTCGTCCACGAGCAGCAGCTTCTCGACCTTTTTTGCCATCAAAATCTTCTCAGCTTGCTCAAGCGTTACACTTCCGCGTGCTGTCACCAGGTGTTCCTTGGTCATCACTTCGCTGATCGGAACGTCGTTGTGCTCGAGAAATCGCAGGTCGCGGCGCGTGATGATGCCGACGAGCTGACCGTCCTTCACGATCGGAATGCCGCTCACCTTCGAGCGTAGCATCATCTCGTGCGCGGTAGCGACGCTAGCTTCCGGCGGCAGCGTCACCGGGTCGACGATGATGCCGTTGGCCGAGCGCTTCACCTTGTCCACCTCCGCCGTTTGCCGCTCGATCGACATGTTCTTGTGAATCACGCCCAGGCCGCCTTCTTGCGCGAGACCGATCGCCATCGCAGCTTCGGTCACGGTGTCCATCGGCGAACTGAGAATCGGCACGTTCATACCGATGCGGGCTGTGAGGCGGGTTTGGACATCGACCTCCGAAGGCACTACGGTGCTGTAGCGCGGGGCGATGAGAACGTCATCGAACGTGAGGCCGGTGGAGAGGAGCTTGTCAGCTAGAATGTTGACTTCCATACCACATTCTGACCGACTCCCCACCCCAGTTCAAGCCTCGCAAAACCGCTTGCATTTAGAGGGACACTCGCGATGCGCGCTATTCTTGCACTCTAAATTCGCGATCATCCCCCTCCCCCTCAATGCGAGAGAGCTCGGATGATGTTGATGTATCCGTGGCTTGCAAACGCCGTCACGATGATGCCGCGATACATCGCACGCCCCCAATCCTCTTCCCTTCCGGTCCCCTCCCCCTTGCGGGGAGGGTTAGGGAGGGGGTAAGCCCGATACTCGCCGCGGCGATGCTACTTGCCGGTGCAACTAGCTCTGTCGGTCCTGATTTACTGGGCCAGTTCGTGGTGCAATTGGACAAACGCGATCGTGAATAGTATGCCCAGTGCGAGATCGATCGCGGCGAAGAAACAGGCGCCGGTGGGGACGCGGCCGGCGGCGAACAGCGCGGCGATCGCACCGGCGTAGGAGAATTTTTCTACCACCGCTGGAATCATCATCGGGCGGAAACGCCTCGGATCCTGCGCGATAACAAGAAACCCGATCTGCCAAGCGATGCCGACGCCGTTGAAGCCGTAAAAAAACTCCGGATAGTTGATGGGCTTGTGTTCCGATGTGATGGCCGGCTCTGAAAAGTACATGATTCCGAAAACGACGAGGCCGTAGATGCCGGCGATCCGGTAGAGTCGGCGAATCCAAAGCATGACGGAGTTTCAGCCGGTACACCGATGGAAGGAAAGGCGTGCATGGCATCCATTTTCTCCACCCTCCGCCTTTCCCCTTCCCGCTTCCGCCTTTTGCTTGTCTGGCTCTCGACCCTCGACCCTCGACCTTCGACCATCCCCGGCCGATGGCGCCACGGCTCCCTCGCCTTTGGGAGTGGGGCTAGGATGAGGGTGCATTGTTTGGCTAAGAGCGGAAAGCTGATGGCCGACGATTTCGCGGGCCAGCCGACGGTCTACGCATTCATCGAGCAGCACTTTCACATCAAGGACTCGCGACGATCATGCGGTTCTTGGCTTCTTCCAGAAACGCGATCACTTGATCGCGCGAGACCGTGGGAAAGCCGTCCAAAAAGTCGTCGATCGACTCGCCGGCCTCCAAACAATCGATGAGCGATTGAACGGGCATGCGCGTGCCCGCGAAAACGGGAGTGCCACTCATGATGTCGGGAGACGTGGAGATGATGTTCGTGTCCATACCTTCATTATCTGTGGGATTCACCGGCCGAGCAAGCATGCACGAACAATGACGACCCGATTCGCCGTAGCGATCGCACGCTGCCGTGGAAAGAGGATGGTGACGCACAACGCGGCTGTATTCAGCCGCGCGGCGGGATTGTTGATGGAGGATTGGCGGACGGTGTAAAGTAGTCGTCGATGAGGTGCTGGGGATTTTGGATACGTGTATTGATGATGCGAGATGAGGCGATTTAACTTGGCGATCGCGGCCTTCACGTAGTAGAATAGTGCTATGGTCCACAACATTGATGCAATCTATGACCATGGCGTTTTTCGGCCAATCGAACCTCTGGCCATGCCGGAGGGGCGCGGGTGCGCCTGCGCGTGGAGGATGAGAGGAACGGCGCTGAGCAACCCACTGCCAAACCGGCCGGGGGCGAGCTTCCCACACTTCTGGAGCGCTTGAAGGACTTCGTCGGCGTGATCGATGATTTGCCGGAAGACTCATCGACCAATCTCGATCATTATCTGTATGGCACTCCGAAGCGATGAAGATTGCTTTCGCCGACTCGACTTTTTACGTGGCGCTGCTGATTGCCCGCGACTCGAACCACTCCCAGGCCCAAGCCGTTGCGCAATCCTGGACAGGCTCCGTCGTTACGACGGAATACGTGCTGACGGAAGTGGCCAATCACCTGTGTGGAACCCCGCGACGGCGCGAAATACGGCGAATTCCTGGCCGGAGTACAAGCGGATCCGAATACCAAAATTGTCGAATCGGTGCACACCGTGTGGCAACGTGGAGCAGACCTCTATAGGCGTCGGTTGGACAAGCAATGGTCGCTGACCGATTGTATCTCGTTCGTCGTAATGGATGAGCGCGGACTGACCGAGGCGTTGGCCGCCGACCATCATTTTGAGCAAGCGGGGTTTACCGCACTACTTAGGCCGTGAACTTCGTTCCTTCAAACGGCGCGGCGGGGTTGTTGCTGGTGGATTGGCAGGCGGCGTGGAGCAGTACTCGCTGAGCTGCTCCGGATTCTGGCCGCGTTTATTCATGAGTCTCGGTCTGGATCGTGATCGCGGAAGTGGGCGCGATGCGCAGATTCAACCCACAAGGTGTTGGCAGGAATTGTACTGCTGGGCAAGTTTCCTTAACCGGCCGTGGCGGGCCAGCAGTGGCACCTGGCGGGAGTCCGAATTCTTGCGAATTCGGCTACGACCGAGCGAACTATGGTTAACCGCGTAGCGTGCCACTGGCTCTGCCAGTGCTTTCGATGATTGAAGGCTTGCACGTAGATACTCGAAACTCGTTTTCCAACAATCTAAGCTGCCGGCCATGCGTGCCACTCGTCGACGACGGGATACGGGCTGCCACTCGCCCCGCCGTGCGCTCCTCGCCGCCAACGCTTCGCTTCGCGTGCCACTGGCTCCGCCAGTGATTCGGCAGTGCCACACGCTGCGGTCGTTTGCCGGTGGCACGGGGCGCTTTTCCCGGGCTATAATTACGAAAGACGCCGCTCGGAGCAACGACATGGCAAGTGTCGCCCATGAACATATCGAAAAACTAGCTGGGCAACCGGCCCGGCTTTCACGATTGCCACGCATTCGGGTGGCTCAAATCGTGATGGACTATCTAGCCCACGGCTGGTCACCGGACGAAATGTGCCGCCATCATCCGCATATCTCGCCTGCCGAGGCCCATGCGGCGATGATGTATTACTACGATCATCAAGCGGAGATCGATGCCGAGATACAGACGGAGCTGGCAGAGGTGCGCGCGCCCACGCCGGCACACCGCCGACGCCGTTCGAGTTGAGAATGCAAGCGAAACGCATTCTTTAGTTAGGAATTTGCCGCAATGAGTGTCGGGCTGTACATGGACGTGCATATTCCGGGACCGATCACGCGGCAGCTTCGACGACGAAGCGTTGACGTGTTGACCGCGCAAGAAGACGGGCACGGAGCGGTTCCTGACGAACAAGTGGTGGCACGTGCGAGCGCGCTAGTGCGCATCGTGTTCACCCAGGACGTATTGTTCCGCGCCCGCGCAGAATTGGCAGCGAACAGGGGCGAATTCACCGGCCTGTTATTCGGCCCACAACTGGGCGGCACGATCGGTCAATACGTCGAAGACTTGGAGTTGATCGCCAAAATCTCAGAACCGGATGAGTGGCGCAACGTGGTTCAGTTTTTGCCGTTCTTAAGGCGGTAAAAGTCGACATCATTCGACGATGTTGCCGCTTACGCCTAGAACTCAAGTCGTTTGAAATCGATGATTTCGGAAGTGCTGGCCCGCAAGAAGCCCTTCAGCCGGCAGATGATCCGCAAGCTGGCGGTGTACTTTTAAGTGGATGTGTCGGCGAATTTGTGAGGCAAATAAGAGGCGGATTGATTTCGGTATATTGTTCTGACCCTTTATTCCTTCCTTTATTCCTTCCCGGAGAAAAATCATTCGTTTCCTACGATGACAATATAAAGCAGCAAAAGCCTTGGCCTTACTTTTCTGACGAAAGAATACTGCTTCGCCAAGTATTGAGCCGCCGACTTCGAATCCAGGTCACGTACACGTCCGAAGCATTCCTAACAAATCAGTCTGTTCAGAGCTTGCTTCTACTGCCCAACATTGAACCGCGATTATCGCTTCCGTTTTTACTTGCGTTAATAAATAGTCGACTGCTATCCTGGTATTTTCCCAACACTAATAGCGTTGCACGGCGCGACGATTTTCCAAAGATTATCATTAAGCAAACGCGCGAATTGCCGATCTGCGAGTTGGATACTTCATCAGCTCGCGGAAGGGCGCGTCATGCGCGGGTCGTAAACCTAGTTGAAAAGCTATTGAACCTTCATTCCCGCCTGCCTTAAGTCAAAACCGCCCACGAACGTACCGTCATCGAGCGCCAGATTGAAGCCACCGATCGCGAGATCGATCACCTCGTTTACGAGCTCTACGGCCTCACCGACGACGAAATCAAAATCGTCGAGGAAGCGACAAAGTAGGCGTGATGCAGCAGGGCATGGAGCGAATCGCTTATGAAACTGCCGAACGGTGATCGAGCAGTGGTCGAACTTGTGAAGTTGACCGACTATTGCCTTAATCTGGATCATCCACGCGGCAAGCACAAGGCCCGGGTGTTTCTTGCCGCCTGCGGTTTCTCGCCGGAAAACGCCGAATTGATGCGCGAGCAACTGCTGGATGCCGCCGTTCACGAAGAAGCGCTCAGCGGACCTCCGATGTCGCATGGGCAGCGCTTTGTGGTAGAATGTGAATTAGCGGGGCCAACCGGCCGGGCTCGCGTGCGCACCGCCTGGATCGTGCGTTCTGGCGAGGATTTTCCCAGATTCGTTAGCGCGTATGTCCTGTAGAGGAACCCATGAACGCCCCAATTCAACTCCTTGACGTGGTTGCATTGGCCCACGACCGGCCGAACGATGGACTCGTGCGCGGCCAGGTTGGCACGGTTGTCGAGATTCTGTCGCCAGGTGTGTACGAGGTCGAGTTTTCGGATGACCGTGGCAAGACCTACGCAATGCTCTCTCTCGACGCAGACGAATTGATCGTCCTTCACATGGCTCCCGTCCACACGACGTAGCGCATCTCGTAGGCCTCCGCGGCGATTCGTCCTCGAGCGGAAGATCGAAGCCACCGATCGCGAGACTGATCGGCTCGTCTACGAACTCTACGGCCTCACCGACGACGAAATCAAAATCGTCGAGGAAGCGACAAACTAGTCACGGACCACCGGGGCGAGGATGAGAGTTGGTTCAGTTCCCGCGCGGCGGCACCCCATCGCACTCGCTTCCCTCCCCGTGCCCTGCGCCTCTGCGCGAAACCTATTTGTCACAAGTTCCCCGCCAGCACCGCGCGATCCACTCCAAAATACGCCGCGAGCTTGCGAATCACCTGCCGGCTGAATGGCTTCTTCCCGGACAGAATCTCTGAGATCGTCGATTTCGGAATCCCGGTCGCCTGATGCAGCTGCGCCTGGTTCACTCCCTTTGCCGACATCAGGTGCCGCAACATATCCGCATCCGATGCCGACTCGATCGCGTGGTGCTCATCTTCATACGCGGCCGCCAGATCGCTCAACGCATCCAGGTACAGCAACTCGCCCTGATCTAACTTGTCCTTCGCGAGCAATTCGTCCATAACGCCTTGTGCCGCGCGAAGATGCGAGTCCGAACGAATTGACGCCAACGGAAACGCTTGCACTAGTTCGAGGTAAGAATCTTTCTGTGGGCGTTGTAGGCGAAAACTTGTTTTCGTTGACATAGTCACATTCCCTTCCGTCGTTTCGGACGTCTCGCATCCGCCGCGCTGACCTTCTTTGGCGGCGGCGAAAAGCATCCGCACTCTTCCTGCCATTTGTTTTGGTCGTATTCAGCGTGGGTCAACACCTTCCACACGAACACCTTCTGGCTAGCGTACAAAATTCGTGTCACTAAGCGATATTTGTTTCCGCCAATGTTAATGACGACGCAATTTCCGACTAAGAACCTAATCCCAGAACTGTCGGGGACTGTCCCAATTTTTCCGAGTCTGCGAGGAAAAATGGGAGCTGTCCCCTGCTCTGAGACCGAACCTGCAATCCGTGGGTTCGTAGAATTCGAACTCCAGCCTGACGCCGAGCGCCGCTGCTGCTTCTCCAGCCGTGCCTCTCCCATTTACGCGCCGATGCTGTGTCTGTCCTGCAGTTCTCAATGCCCGATTCGCGGCCACCCCTCTTCCCCCTCTGCTTTAAGCATGGTTCAGTTTTGTCGCCATATTCGCGCTTCGCACCTCGACACTCGCCGCTTGGTTTGGCCGCTTTCCGCACCCCATTTTTTTCGCCGGCAGATATTGACATTTGTACACTAATAGGCTAGTGTACACATCCGAAATGACCGTCCGGGTATGTCGCCGCGATTGAGAGCTCTCGCCGGTCGTCACGCGAACCCAAGATTAATTCCTGCCGACACAGGGAAACCCCCTGCCCCGTAGCGGGGGTTGGTCCTTTGCGTGGCGCCGGTCCCGGGTGCAGCGAGCATTCCCAGGCGGGTGGGGTTTTGGCAGCCGAGCGCAGTGTTGCCGTCGTTTTCAACGCTTCCTCGCCGGTGAGGGCGAGGGAGCGGGAGGGCGATCCAGCGCGCCAACTCGATTGCCGCCCCAATGGGCCCATCATTTTTTTTTATCTTTACGACACCGCCGAACATCATCACCACGTTTAGTCCTTATCGAGATTCCTGAACGGTCGCCGTTGGCTATGGCGTGCCTCGCGAGCAGCGCATTCATTGCTGGCTGTGCTCGTCGAGCTTGCGCTGGCGCTTAGGTGGCATGCGACGCCTACCCTATGTGCGAATTGCTTCGAGATACCGGCATGGACGGCGGCAGGCGGGTTTTGCTAACGTCCGCAGCTTTTGGGCGAGTCGCTGCGGCGATCTCTTTTCAGTGTTAGGTATCCCGAACGGCATCTAGGTACCCTTTCCTCCGAGGGAAAGGGTGGCGGCTTTAGACAGTCGCGCTCCGCGGCCTGTGCGCTTCACTTTATGACGCATCGCATCGTACGAAATTGTTGCTGGATCGCGCTAGGACTCGCCGCACTCGGCGGTTGCCAGACGTACGAGCAGTACCGGCCGACGTTTTGGCCCTTTCCCGACGCAAGTTGACGACGTACCACACGCCGGCGATGCGTGTGGATGCCGTCCACGAATACGCGATGCGTTCGACAGGCGTCGATTCTCCGGAGCAGCGGCAGATTACCGATCAGTTGGCCCGGCAAATTCAGGTGGAACCGGATCCGTTAGTGCGGCAGGCAGTGGTACAGGCGATTGCTGAGTATCGCACGCCGATGGCGCAGCAAGTATTGCAAGCCGGCTTGAACGACGAGAATACGGCGGTGCGGATCTCGTGCTGTCGTGAACTGGGCAAACGGGGTGAAGCCGTTTCGGTGCCCAGCCTGGCCGCGGCGTTGCGGAGCGACAAAGACATGGACGTGCGGCTGGCGGCCACGGAGGCGCTGGGCAAAATCAAGTCGCCGGAGTCAGTCAAAGCGCTGGCGGCGGCGCTCGACGATCGCGACCCCGCAATGCAGTATGTCGGCGTGCAATCGATGAAAGCAGTCACTGGCAAGGACTATGGGCCGGATGTGCAAGCATGGCGGCAAGTAGCATCGGGCGGCACGCCACCGCCCGAACATGTGCCGACGATCGCAGAGCGCGTTCGCGGTCTCTCTCCATTTAAGTAGCCGAGATAGCCCGGTCATTTTGGCCGGGACATCCGCTTCTATCTTGTGTTTCGTAAATCAACGGAGCTGCATATGGACGGCCCAACATAGGTCGGCTATGTGATGATGGGTCAGCCGTAGGATCGACCCAAGATGGGTTGGCTCTATGGCGCGGTGCTAGCAGCCGCATTGGCTTTCAAAAAAAATCGGCTGGCGGCATATCTTGTCTGCCTACTCTGGACGCTGCCGGCGCGGATACAAACTCGCGTATTGGCTTGAATTTCAGCGTGCGGCAGCCCGATACCACGTTAGGAGGCAAAAGGGGGAATTGCATCCGCCGCACGTTTTCGGCGGGTGATTTCTGGCGTCGTCCGTAGGGCGAATTGTTCGCTCGAATGACTTGCGACCGGCCGATAGCGAGGGGCGCTGTGCCGCTAAGTCGTGCTGCCCGCTGTCTCTCTCGACACACCATACGTTTCAGCGTGTTGGTGCAACTGCTGCCCACACGAACAGTAGCGCTACTACTGCGAATCGGAATGCTGTCCACAAAAAAGCCGCACGAATGACCAAGGTTTATTTCTCGAATCGACGATCCGCAGCCGTCGCCAGTTCGCATCAAGGGCACTGGCGAACGGCGGCGCTGGCGGGTGTTGTTTGTTGCACGTTGTTGGCCGTTACCCACGGCGCCGACCAAGTCGACTCGGGCTGGGCGGTCGGAGTCCCCTCGCCGTTTGCAAAGGCTCCGAGCTTGTCGGACTCGCATCAGCAGATGATTCTGCGAAAGGTGCTGGATCAGCCTCGGCCTTTACTGCACTCCCCGTCGCCGCGATTCAGTGCACAAACGACGACGGAAGCATCGACCCCGGCGAATGCGTCCCCACTCAGCTCGCCTTCAGAGGACGAGGGTGCCCAAAGTTCGGCTCTGACGGAGGGAAAAGATTCTGATTCGAGCCCGAATGAACTTGCTCTACGTGTCGCGTCTCGGCCGGAAAGTGTCGACGGTTGGCGGGTGCTTGGCAAGGTATCAACGTTTAATGAATCAGTTGCCTCTCAGGAACCGGCCGCCCAAAAGCACAGTGGTCCGGATCTCGGCGCGCCTGCCAGTTCGACGAGCAACAATGACGAAATTGAGACTATTGACAGCAATGGTGATTCCGAGGCTACCGAACAAACTTCGGAACGGGAGACAGCATCGCCGTTAGCCGACGATTACGACAACGTGCCGACGGATGAAGGGTCGGCCTCTGAAGAAGTCGAAGGCGCGGCGACGGCTGAGGCCGAGGCAGCGGATTCCACAGACACGGTCGTTACAGCAACCGATAAGCCTTCGTCGGAAGGTGCAGTCAAAGCCAACAACGCGAACGATGCAGGTTCGGCGGCAACTTCCGTCGAGTCAACGAAATCAGGCGCCGCGGAGAAAGCGACTGTTCCGGCGCCGGTCGAGGCAACGCCGCCACCGCCGTTGACACGTCAATTGATGGGGCTCCGCTCGCGCGTGCGGAGCGTGCTGAAAGGCTATAGCCGCAAGATGCTGAATAGCCGCGAAAACGATCCTTGGGAAGTGATGCACGGAATGCTCTCGTACGGCATCGAAAGCCGCGTGCGACAAGGCGGTCCGCACGGTGAGCCCATCACCGCCGTCGGGTGGCTGTGCTACAACAAACCGTGCAAGGGACAAACGCTACTATACGTGAATCCTTCGGGTGGAGTGCGGGCCAAGTACGGCGTGGGGCTGCAGGGCCATCTGGGCCAGTTGCTGGCGATGCTGGCACAGTGCCACGTATCGCCGGACTATCCAATTCGGGTCGGCCGCAATGAATTTACAATTCACGACCTGATCGAAGCGGAGAAAAAGACGTGCTATCCGAAATCGGAGCTTACGTTCAAGTTGATCGCGCTCCAACATTATATTGACTTGGACGACAAGTGGGTGAATGACCAGGGATTGGAGTGGGACTTTCCCCGCCTGATGCGCGAGGAAATGGCCCAGCCCATTCGCGGCGCCGCGTGCGGCGGCACGCACCGCCTGTCGGGGCTGAGCCTTACTGTCAAGACGCGCCTGCGGCGCGGCGAACCGCTCGACGGCGAGTACGCAGAAGCCGCGGAGTTTGTGAAACGGTATCAGCAGTATGCCTTCCGTTTGCAAAACCGAGACGGCAGCCTAAGCACATCCTGGTTCCGTGGCGCCGGCGATGAGAGCGATATTGACCGCCGCATTAAAACGACCGGACACATTTTAGAGTGGCTTTGCTACTCGCTCAGCGACGAGGAGCTTCGCGAACAGCGAACCATTCGGGCCGTGTGGTATTTGTCCACCCTCATGTATTCGAACTACGACCACGACTGGGAAATCGGGCCGCGTAGCCACGCCATCCACGCGCTCCTATTGTACGACGAGCGCGTATTTCAGCCGTTTGATAGGGACGAGCCAGTGGCCAACTATCAGGCACCATCGCATGTGGCTAGGAGTGATCATTCTTACTCGACCAAATAGTGGCCTATGTAGGTCAGGCTTTAGCCTGACAAAGAAAGTGATCAAGATCGTCAGGCTAAAGCCTGAACCTACAGCCTAATCCATTCCGCGAGTCTACATAGTCAGCCGGCTTGTGGTGGATCGAGTTAGCGCACAGGCGCCTGCTTACGCAATCTGGCGGCCTGCATTGAATTTGCCGCGGCAACGGTTTAAATTGCGGCAATCGCGTTTTTCCTTGGTCGAGTGGCTGACGCTTAGCAGTGACGTATGCTTTAGCGGCGTCGTCTCACGAGCCCTCGCGGAATTCGCCAGGTTCTCGGCACGGCGCTCGATTACTGGGGACGCCGTGCATGTCCACTGCACTTGCTCTGCCTCGAAGAGAGGTCGGTTTTTCGATGCCCGTTCCTCGCAAATTCACCGACCAATTGCAAGCGTTTTGCGAAATGGCCGATCATCTGGCTACGTCGCACGATGCCGATGCCATGCTCTTTCTGATGGAGCGGCCAACCGATTGGGTACGGCTGCGGCAGGCAGCCGGTCAGCACACGGTGCTGCTCGCCGGTGACACCGGCGAAACACTGGAAGGCGCCAGTGAGGAGGATTTTGAAACCATCCTGCTCAACATGCCGTCGGAGACGCCGGTGTACGAACGGCTCACGCAGGCGCTGTTGGAGGCCGTGGCAGAAGAGCTGCTGCCGGCGGGTGCGTCGGTCGTCGCCGTGTACAGTGGCTTCGAGCCAACCGTGATCGATTCGCTGAGTATAATTCGATTGGGAGAACACTTAGGACAGTTGACCGTGCGCGACCTGCGGCAACTCAAGACGCGGATTCCACTCGACACGCTGAAGACCGTCGTCGACCTCGCCGTGGATATTGGTGCGAAGGGCGCGAGGGCAAGCCGGTCGGCACGCTGTTTGTCGTGGGCGACCATCGCAAGGTGCTGAACTTCTGCCGGCCGATGGGGTTCGATCCGCTGCGTGGGTACAGCCGCACCGAGCGGCAGCTTTCCGACTCCAAGGTCCGCGAAGGGGTGAAAGAAATCGCGCAGCTCGACGGTGCATTCGTGGTGTCATCCGACGGGCATGTGGTGGCCGGGGGCGCAGCAACTCAACGCTCCGCGCTCGACGGACTTATCGCTGCCGAAGGGTTTTGGAGCGCGGCACTGGGCGGCGGCTGAGGTCAGTCGGGCGACTACCGCCGTTGCTATTACGGTGAGCGAATCGACGGGCACTGTGCGGCTGTTTCAGAATGGTGAAGTGATGCTCCGCATCGAGCCGTTCCGCCGGGCGATGAAGTGGATCGACTTCGACGTCGAGCCGCCACCGACGCCGACCGCCGACAAGGACAAGACGGCGTAACCTGAATCGCATGTAGCCGAACTCTTGCGAGTTCAGCTATTTTCTTTCTAGCGCGGCGAGTAGTTCGGCCACGTAGACGCCGACTTCGCGGAGCACCTGTTCGCGTGGCCGTTCGGCCGCAGTGGCGATTCGCCGGACGATGGCCGAGCCGACGATGAGTCCATCGGCCACGGGCGCGAGCATTTTCACGTGCTCTGGACTGCTGATGCCGAAGCCGATGCAAATCGGCAGGTCGGTTTGCGTGCGGAGCCAACCGACGTTTTCCACCAACTCCGGCGGTAAGGCGGTTCGTTCGCCGGTGATTCCAGCGACAGAGACATAATAGAGGAAGCCGGTCGATGTTTCGGCAATCCGCACGGCGCGCTTGCGCGGCGTGGTCGGCGTCACGAGTTGAATCAGGCTGAGATCGCGGGTGGCGGCAGATTTTTGCCAGTGCGGCTGATTCTTCGACAGGAAGATCAGGCACGATGAGGCCGGCAACACCGCGAGATTGTACATCGTCGGCGTACTTTTCCAGACCGTGGCGATAGACGATCGCGTAGCTGACCATCGTCACCAGCGGAGCGGCGACTTTCGGCGCAACTTCGCCGAGCATTTTGAAGATTTCGTCGAGCTTGATCTTGTGCGCGAGTGCGCGCGTGTACGAAGCCTGGATGACGGGGCCATCGGCGATGGGATCGCTGTACGGGATGCCGACCTCGCACAGATGGCTGCCACAGCCGACGAGTTCCTTGATCGCGGCGCCGGTGAACGCCAAGTCGGGATCGCCGGCCGTAACGAACGGCATCAGCGCTTTGCGCTTCTCGCGGCGGAGGGTAGTGAATAGCTGCTCGATTTTCGACATTGCGGTTATTCGGCGTGATGACTCTTGAGCCGTGCGATCTCCGCTGCATCCTTGTCCCCGCGGCCGCTAAGGCAAACGACAATCACATGATCTTTTGGTTTCGTGCGGGCGAGTTCCATCGCTTTGGCGACGGCGTGTGAGCTTTCGAGCGCGGCCAGAATGCCCTCGTTGCGAGCTAAGGCGTCGAAGGCGCCGAATGCCTCTTTGTCCAGGCAATTCGTGTAATGGACACGGCCCGTGTCTTTCCAATAGCTGTGCTCGGGGCCGACGCCAGGATAATCGAGACCGGCCGACATCGAGTGGACGTCGCACGTTTGGCCGTCTTCGTCCTGCATCACGTAGCTGAAGCTGCCGTGCAGGACGCCGGGGCGGCCATGGCTGAGCGGGGCCGCGTGATCGCCCGGCTTCGCGCTGCGGCCGCCCGCTTCGACGCCAATGAGCGCGACCTTTTCGTGTTCGATGAAGGGATAAAACATGCCGGCCGCATTGCTGCCGCCGCCGACGCAAGCGACGACCATATCTGGCAAGCGGCCGATTTGTTCGCGCGATTGGTCGACCGCTTCGCGACCGATTACCGATTGAAAATCGCGCACAATGCGCGGAAACGGGTGCGGACCAACGACCGAGCCGAGAATGTAATGGGTCGTTTCTACGCTCGACATCCAATCCCGCATCGCTTCGTTGATAGCGTCGCGGAGCGTCCGTGAGCCGCTGGAGACCGGCCGCACTTCGGCCCCCAGCAGCTTCATGCTGAAGACGTTCGGCGCCTGGCGGCGGATGTCCTCTTCACCCATATACACGACGCATTCGAGGCCGAAATGGGCACATGCTGTGGCGGTGGCCACGCCGTGCTGGCCGGCGCCGGTCTCGGCAATCACGCGCTTCTTCCCCATCCGCAACGTCAGCAAGCCTTGGCCGATGGTGTTGTTGATTTTGTGGGCGCCAGTGTGATTGAGATCTTCGCGCTTAAGCCAGATTTGTGCCCCGCCACACATCTCGCTAAGCCGGCGGGCGTGATAGAGCGGCGACGGTCGGCCGACGTAATGCTTCAGCAGTGAGGATAACTCCGCCTGAAACGCGGCGTCGCGGCAGGCTTTGTCGTATTCGGCCGCGAGTTCATCGAGCGCTCGAACGAGCGTTTCGGGCACATACCGACCGCCAAAAGCACCGAATCGCCCTTTTGCATCGGGCACTTGTGTGCTGACATTCATCGTTGCGTTTGCCATGCAAGAAGCCTCCTCGATTGATTCTCGGCAGGCCCGCCGTCCGAATCAAGGGCGGATGGATTTGCCACAGAGAACGCAGTGGACACGGAGTATGTGTTTGACAGGATTTACAGGATTGACTGGATCGGAAATAAATGAGAAGCGACTCGATCATTTCTCCGAGTGCTCTGTGTTCCCTGTGTTCCCTGTGGCAAATCAATCATGCCCGAGTTGCCTGAAGTCGAAACGATGCGGCTGGGAATTTTTGGCATCGTCGGATCGCGGATTAAGGACGTGCAGCGTGTGTCCTGCGCGCGGCGGCCGATTGCGATCGTGCCGCGGATCGATCACTTTCGTCGCCGCGTGGTAGGGCAGCGGATTCGCGATGTCGGGCGTGTCGGCAAGCGGGTGGTCGTGCATTTGGATTCGCAGGACGCGATTGTGTTTGAACCGCGGATGACCGGGCTCGTGCTTGTATCCGACCCGCCGACTCGGGAACACTTGCGGTTTCGCTCCAAGCTGTCGGGCAAAGGAATCAATGAACTCTTGTATTGGGACCGTCGCGGGCTCGGAAGTGTTCGCTTAATTTCGCCGGCGGAGTTCGAAATGGCGTTTGGGCCGGTGAAACTTGGTCCCGACGCGTTGAAGATGACCGCCGAGCGGTTTCGCGAACAACTTGGTACGAGCAAACGGCAGGTAAAGGTGGCTTTGCTCGACCAGCGGGCCGTGGCGGGGATCGGCAATTTGTACGCCTCCGAGATTTTGCACGTGGCCCAAGTTCATCCGGCCCGGCGGTGCGATAAAATTAGCCGAGCCCAGTGGCAAGCAATCGCGGACGCAACCCGCAAGGTGTTGGAAGAGGCAATTCACTACGAAGGTTCGACGCTTGGGGACGGCACCTATCGCAACGCGCTCAATAGGGAAGGGGCCTACCAGAATCACCACCGCGTGTACGACCGCGCCGACGAGCCGTGTCCCCGTTGCGTCACGCCGGTCATTCGCATCGTGCAAGCCCAGCGGGCGACGTTTTATTGTCCGGTGTGCCAACAAAAAAAGTAGCAGGCACACTCCGTGTGCCGTTGCCGAGTGCGGAAAGGCCACGACATTTCAGAACGACCCGGCAAACCGGCAACTGCTTCTGATATGGCACGCGAAGTGTGCCTACTACACTGTCCCCGCGACTTTCTGCAGAACTTTGCATTGCCGGCGCGGTTTCGCTCTAATATCGGAGGGGACGGTCGCCTAGAAACCAAATGGTTTGGGAAGAAAGGATCTGTCATGGAACCCCGCACAAAAAATCGAACCGCCGACGTCTCGCCTGCAAACCAGCCCGTGTGTGAGTGCTGTCAAATTGAACAGGAGGAACGCCGCATCCAACGGCGCGAGTTTCTAACGGCCAGCGGCGCTGTACTTGGAGCCGCTACGATCGGCGGCATGCTTCCGGCCGGGCGAGTATGGGCCAAGGTGAAGGACGCCAAAAATGCAGCCGCTGCTACAAGTGCCGCGGCGCCGTCTGCTTCATCGCCCGAGTCGCTAGTGAAGGTGCTGTACGATACGCTCTCGCCGAGACAGCGCGAATCGATGTGCTTCGATTGGGACTATCAAGATCCGAAGCGCGGCCTGTTGCGGACCCGCGTGGCCAACAACTGGGAAGTCACCGACCACTATATCAATAGCGACTTCTATACGAAGGACCAGCGAAAGATTATCCGCGGCATCTTCGAGGGCATCATCAACCCCGAATGGCATTCGCGAATCGACAAGCAGTTGGCGGACGACGCCGGCGGCTACGGTGAGCAGAACAGCATCGCCATCTTTGGTACGCCGGGCACGAAGAAGTTCGAGTTCGTGATGACGGGCCGCCACATGACAATCCGCTGCGACGGCAACTCGGCGGATCATGTGGCTTTCGGCGGACCGATCTTTTACGGCCATGCGGCCGACGGGTTCAACGAAGGGCCCACGCATCCGGGCAATGTCTTTTGGCCCCAGGCCGTGGCCGCCAACAAGCTCTACCAAATGCTCGACGGCAAACAGCAGAAGCAAGCGCTCTTAAAAAAGGGTCTGCCCGCGGAACAAAAAGTCGCCTTCCGCGGCAAGAGCGGCGACTTCCAGGGGCTGCCGGTCAGCGAGCTGACGAGCGATCAAAAAGAACATCTTCAACATGTCATGGCAAAGCTCGTCGAGCCGTATCGCCAAGGCGACCGCGACGAAGCCATTCAATGCCTCAAAGCCCAAGGCGGCCTCGAGAACTGCCACCTGGCCTACTACGCCCAGAAAGACATCGGCGATGACGGCGTGTGGGACATCTGGCGGCTGGAAGGCCCGAGCTTCGTGTGGCACTACCGGGTGCGCACCGCATGTGCATGTTTGGGTCAACGTGGCGGATGATCCGGGCGTGAAGCTGAACGCGTAGGGCAAGACGCCCGCTGAATATCCCGACGAACGGTGTGCCTGATTCTGTGCGCACTGTGTCCGCAGAAGGTTCATGCTATAATTGGTTTATGTCTCCATTTGAAAACATCGTCGGCGTCATTCATGGCCTCAGCCACGAGGAGAAACTAAAGCTGCGCACCGTGCTCGACGAGGAGCTTAAAACCGCAGCGCCGTCGGATGGGAACGGTGCCAAACCGAAAAGCGGTTTGATTGGCCTTTTTGCCGACGAGCCGGAATTGATCGATGAAGTGATGGTCGCCGTGTACGAGCAACGAAGTCGTCCGCTGCGGATGAATGAATAGCCGCGTTCTGAACTCTTGATGGAACGATCACTTCTTGACACCGACACATTTTCCGAGATTCTTAAAGGTCGCCATGCCGAAATCGGACGACGGGCCGATGCGTACCTTAGTGTTTTCGGACGTTTTACGCTCTCCGTTACCACCATCGCGGAACTGATCGACGGTTTCGCCGCAAGGGACGCAATGCGGACGCCACGGGAATAATCGCAAAGATTGAGGCCGAAGGACACGAAGTGCTAGCCTTAGATGTTGAGGCTGCAAAAATATTCGGCTACATACTCGGTGACCTCCACCGCACCGGTAAGCCGGTCGGAAAGGCCGACGCATTCATCGCCGCCACCGCCATCCGCGAAGGCATTCCGCTGGTGACCGGGAATCTCGAACACTTCGAGCGGATTACGGCCTTCGGTTATCCCCTGCGGTTGGAAAATTGGCGCGGGGGATAGACGGTTTCACGTTGCTGTTTGCCCGCCGAATGTTGCCTTTTTGCAACGCGCGGGAACGCGCGATCCCAACAAGCGGCGAAAACCGATACCACTCGGCCCGCGAGTTCTTCGCCTCCATCCACTGGTTAGACCACCAGCCGTCATAACGTGGGGTAGGGTTGGTATGAGCGATGGGATTTCCATGCACTGCAAACTCAGTCGGGCGCATGAGAAAAATCTGGGTTCCACAACTGGTCGTGATTGGAATGTTGGTATGGGCCCTCAACCCAACCAACCCGTACGGATACTACATTCTGCTCCGCTGGGTTTGTTTTGGGGTCTTCGGCTATCTCGCATTACAAGCGTTTGACCAACGGCGTCAGGGTTGGGTCTGGATACTCGGAATTACGGCCGGACTTTACAACCCGATCGTTCCCGTTCATATGACGAGAGAGATTTGGTCGGTGATCAATATTGCCACGGTTTTGATCGCAGCAGCGTCGATCGTCTGCATCACTTCAATCGAAGAGAATCACAATGTTACCTAGTTGATTGCTACCGGCAGTAGCGCCGCCGGTAGGTCGGCCATGCTGCACAGACGAGTAGAATCCGTTCCGGAGTTTCGCAACGTTTCTTCAACGCAATGGGCAGATTCCATGGCAATCACTCGCAAAATCGGTAGAGACGCGAGAACAGGGAAGTTCATTCCTGTAAAAGAGGCACAACGAAGAAAATCGACTACTACAGTTGAGACGATCAAGATTCCGTTGAGACGCAAAAGGAAATGAACCGCTGTTCAGACGATCAAATGCAAAAAGGTTCCATGAGCAGTTGACAGAACTCGCCGAAAGGGATGCGCGCGGAGCAAGAAGTAAACGCGATGAGTCGAAAAGGGGTCGCTTATTAATGTCGCCGACAGGAAGCAGGAGACATAAAGGTTTTGGGGGCAGAAACGTTCCTGGGACTGGTTCGGACTTACACGAATAGGGGTACGAGATGGGGAAGTCTACGGCAATCTTGATCGCGGCTGGTTCGTTTGGGGCTACGGCCAGTTTGTTCCCGGGCATCGAACCGGCCCTTGGGGCGGATTATTGCACCGGCCTGCAAATGTTGGGGATAGCTGCGTGCATCTGAAAAAAGCTCCAGGAACCGTTGAGCTGTAACGCGGTACAAGTCCAGTCACAACTTGAACATGTGGGCGAACCGATGAAGGCGAAAGACGTCGTAACTACATTCAGCGGGCTGATTGTCTTCGGAGTGATACTACTGATATTGGTTTTCATCGCCAACATTTTCCTATTCGGAAGCGCGTGGGTTTGTTCAATACTCCTCCCATGGTTCTCGGTCTTGACGTGCATCGCTTTCCTGTTGGTGGTATTCATTTTCCTTCCACTGGCCATTCCCAGAGCAACACGAGGCTTTTCAAGCACTGCGCTCTTCATCTCATCCTATGTGTTTGGGATAACTCTGTGGATGGTGGCGTTCCTATACACGCTATCCATCTGGGGATTTGTTGCACTGTTCATCGGCCTGTTCTTGCTCGGTGTTGGCGTCGTCCCTGTCGCAATGTTGGCAACTCTGCTTAATGGTATGTGGATGCCCCTGATCTCACTCCTGCTTCTGACGATTATGACCATTGCCAGTCGAGCTGGCGCGTTGTCTTTGGCTATGAGCTTGGAACGCTCAGTACCAGCCGCCGTATATCAACCGCAAGGTCAGAACATACTCGATGTTGATGAACTGATCGATGACGAGGACTTGGTCGACGACGAGGATGGCGACCTATTCGATGAGAACGAGCATGAGTTGATCGGTCAATCGGAACTGCTTGCAGAATCGAGATTCCCGAAGTAAGGGCGGCAGTTTACCAGGAGCCGCTGTAATTCCAGGGGGATAGACTTATGAGTAAAGGTCAAGACCGAACTGTGTACCAGCGTGACGACGGTCAATGGGTGAACAAGAGAAACGATGCCAAGAGAGCTTCCAGCGTGAATCGAACTCAAAAGGAGGCAGAAGCGCGCTGCACGGAGAATGCTCGGAAACCAAGGCGGTGGCGAGCTGACTACCAAAGGCCGCAATGGAAGGATACGAAGCAAGGATACCATTCCGCCGGGTAATGATCCCAACCCGCCAAAGGACAAGGAACACTAGGCCAGCAATAGATAGGCGCAGCACTTTTTGAAAATATCATGACCGTGGCCGACGCTATTACTGCCTTTTCGGCTGCCATCGCAGCGATTTCGTTTGTATACGGCATTTCCGCTTGGAAGCGCGAGTTCGTCGGCAAACGGCGTATCGAACTTGCTGAAATTGTACTCACCAAGTTCTATGAAGCGGCCGAGGTGATTCGTGCGATTCGCAGTCCCTTTCATTGGAGAGAGGAAGGCAAGTCTCGACAGCGCAGAGAACGAAACGCGGGAGCAGACTCAAGCGCTGGATCGAGCCTACGTTCTATTCGAGCGATATAATAAGCATCATAAATTATTCGCCGGCCTACAATCGCTCAAATTCCGTTACATGGCGATCTTTGGCAAATCTGCGAGTGAACCATTCAAGGAGCTGTGTGGTGTACTCAATGAGATGCATAAGTCGCAGCGAGCGAGCTTGGCACGTGCTGGTGGCCACGGAGAGATGCGCGGACAGTTGACGGAGAGGGATGCCGCAGAAAAATCCAATTGTGAAGCTGTGTTTTCGAGAAAATTGCGCGACGACGAAGATGCGATCAGCCAACGCGTCAAGATGGCTGTCGAGAAAGTAGAGAACCTACTTCAGAATGAGCTTCGATCTCAACTTACTTGGTGGGGTCGAACTTGGCGATGGTGCAAATCCCTGCGAGAAAAACGGGAAGTCGAGCTAATATGGTGCCGCAAAGCGATTCGCGTTTCTCCGCTGCACCGTCTTGACGCGTCATGAACCTTCCACAGATGGGAGAGGAGTTACCAATTCCCTCCCTCGATTCCGCGATTATCGAAGAGTACGCAAACCTGACCAAGGACAGAAAAGGTTCCAGGAACCGTTGACAGCTCCGCACCAGACGGTGGAGGGGAATGCAGCCACCTTTCCTTTATAATGGAATACGAAGAGAAGCGATTGGAAACTAGGAACGTGATCATGCACGCAGCGATTATTTTCGCCATCATGGCAGGACGACCCGCCGTTTTGGAATACGGCGGCAATTTGGGTCTGCCTTATGACCCACGGTTTGCTGCCGCGATTTCCCTTGATGAGGCTGAGCGTCGCTTACGCAAAGACCAGCCGCCGGTTCTGTTTGCCATGGTCGGCGGCCCGGTAATTCGCGCCACGAAGAAGGAAGCACTCGAATTGGTCACCGAGTGGCAGGCCGCAAAAGCGGAAGGTAATGTAAAACGCATGAAGGCCGCCCTTATACGGGCTGGCAAGGAGGCAAGGAAGCGGCAGATGACAGCGCGATAAAGTTGCTTCGGTTGAGGGAATGCCCTCCCTCGATTCCGCGATCCTCGAAGAGTACACTAACGTCGCCGTCCTGCCGATCGGATCGTCACTCATCGGCAGTTGGCCGCATTGTTTCGTGAGGAGTCCATCGGCGTGTGGGATACGTGTGGGACCTTTAGCGGCTCAAGGCCAGTCGTTCGCGTGGCACTACTGCGGCCGCCGCACGTGCACGTGTGGGTCAACGTGGTGTGGCTGATCCAAGCGGTGAAGCTGAATGCGTAGTTCTGGAGAGTCGGGATGATCCAACAGGCGATCTCCATTTTCCTCGGGTCGTTCAGTCTCGTGATGCTGGTGGCAGCATTCGCGGCGGCGGCAATCTGTGCCGGTATGCGTCGTGGGAGACTCGGCGGTAGCTTCATTGAGCGGCTGTTTCGGTGGACTCTGCTGCTTTCCGTCGGTGTGCTGGGTGTCTACACGTTTGTCTTTCACGTGTTCTTCCCCGCGTACTCGGCCACTCACATCGGGTGGGAGGTGAGCCCGTTTCAATTTGAGGTCGGCATTGCTGATTTGACCGTCGGCGTGTTGGGGCTGATCGCCTTTTGGAGCGATTTCAGCTTCTGTGTGGCTGCGACGATTGCGGCGGTCGTTTGGTACGGTGGCGATGCGATTGGGCACGTACGACAAATGGTGGTCGCCCACAATTTTGCGCCCGGCAACGCGGGGCCGTGGTTCTGGACGGACATGCTGATTCCGATCATTCTTACGGCATGCGCGATTGTGATCTGGAGAAGAGGGAGTGGAACAGAGCGATGAACTGGTGTTCCCATCGGGTGGTGGTTGCCTTCGTGCTGTGCATCTGCTTCGGGGCGAAGGTTGTCGCGGCCGATGTTGCGACCGAGGGTGAGCCGCTACCGGCCGAAATTCAGACCCAGCTCGAAAAACCGTTGTACAAGGGTGGTGTGTGGGGGTTGCTGGTCGTTGATCTCGATTCGGGCAAGGTGATTTACAACCTTCATCCGAAACAAAAATTTCGTATTGGCTCGGTCCGTAAACTATTTTCGATTGGCCTTGCCCTGGACAAGCTGGGGATCAACCACAAGTTCGTGACGCCGATCTACCGTAGCGGCGAAGTGAAAAATGGCATATTAACCGGCAATCTTGTTTTGGCGGCAAGAGGGGACCTGTCGATGGGCGGAAGGCAGAGTCGCGGTAGCCGGTTAGCGATCACCGACTACGATCACAACGAGGCGAACTCGCTCGGCAATGCCGAACTTACGGCTACTAACCCGCTCGCCGGCTACGCAAACCTGGCGCAGCAAGTTGCGCGGGCGGGAATCAAGGAAGTGAATGGCGATGTTCTGATCGACGACCGACTGTTCGTGCCGTTCAACTTTCGCAATGAGTTCGATGTACGCCCGATCTTCGTCAATGACGATGTGGTGGACGTGATGATCGAGTCGCCGGGCCTTCATAAGAACTCGCCCATCGATTGGCGGCCAAAGTCCGAGGCATTTACGGTGAAGAGTTCGTTTACATGGGCTTCGAAAGAAGATCGCGACGAAATCAAACTGGAACCGGAATGCCCGACCTGCTTCGGCGCGGCGAAATGCCAAGGGACCGTCGAGGCAAGCCTGCCAGTCGATTACGAACCGCCGTTGACGAAAAGTTGGCCGGTGGTCCGGACATTTCGCATCACGGAGCCGCAGAACTTTGTGCGCACTGTATTGATTGAAGCTTTGGAGAAGGCGGGCGTTCGTGTAAGCGCCAGCGCGGTCGGTCGTAACGACCCGACGAAGCTTCCGGATCGCAAGAGCTATCAGGCGATGAACTGCGTCGCTGCGTTGGAATCGCCACCCTATTTCGAATATGCGCGGTGGATTTTGAAAGTGAGCTACAACATCGGTGCGGATACGAGCTTGGTGCTGTTTGGCCTTACGCAAGGTGTGAATTCATTGCCCGAGTCACTTGCCGTAGAGAAGCGGACGCTATCCGGGGAGTTTGGGATTGCTGACGACCAATATGAATTCGTAGACGGCAGCGGCGGTGGCGAGAGCGCGGCGACACCGACCGCGATCGTCACACTTCTGGAGCGAATGCATAACAAGAAGTTTTTCACGGTGTACCGCGACTGTTTGCCGATTCTGGCGACGGATGGTTCACTCGCGTTTGTGACGGACTTCGCCGCCGACAAATCGCTCGCCGGCGCGAAGGGAAATGTTTGGGCGAAGACGGGCACATTCTTGGCCGGCAACGACGAAGGCAAGCTTTCGTTAAGAGCGCAGGCCCTGGCGGGTTACATCAACGCGAAGAGCGGCCGGCGGCTGGCGTTCGCATTGGTTGTGAATGATGTTTCGCCGATCAGCGGGATTGAAGACCTGTTACAGGTGTTTCAGGATCAGGGCACGATCGCCGCGATCATTTGGCGAGAGAATTAGGCAGGCTCTATTTTTGGGGTAGGGTCGAAGCCGGCTTAGCTGCTTCGACATCGGAGAGGAGCCGGGGCGGCACGCCGATGTCGCACACGTGAACGGTGCCCGTGTATTCTTTGGCCGCTGTCTTCGTGAAGCCGATTTTCATCGTGGCGAACGTGCAAGTGTGGTCGGCGTGGACAGTGTGTACGGCGGATTGTCCGGTGTCGCAATCGAGGCCGCTGGGGAGATCGACGGCAAGCTTCTTGGCCGAGTGGGCGTTCATCCAATCGATCGCCATGTCGAATGGCGGGCGCGGTTCGCCTCGCGCTCCAGTGCCGAGGAGGGCATCGACGAGCCAGGCAGAGTCGTGAGCGAGGCGGTCGAGTTCGCGTAGCACGTGGTCGCGGCTCTCCGAGACGCGATTCTGCGAGTCTCGGAGAGACTCGCCCACGTGAATGCTCGGTACACCTGTTTTTTGCAGAATCGCAAAGTTCGTGGCGGCGTCGCCGCGCAACTCGGCGGGCGGGCCGAGCAGGAGCACACGGCTTGCGTACCCGCGGATTTCAAGATGGCGGGCGATCACGAAGCCGTCGCCGGCATTGTTGCCTTTGCCGCAGAGTACGACGACGGGGCCATCGATGCCGATGCGCTCCAAGACGTCGACACAGCCGCGGCCGGCGTTTTCCATGAGCACGAGGCTGTTGAATCCGTACTCTTCGATCGCGCGGCGATCGACTTCGCGTGATTGCTCACGGTTGAGGATGGGTGCGTTCATGGGGAATACCTTTCGGTCGAAACATAGCACGGCCACATCCGAGCCGGTAGCGTCCTTATTTGCGGCACATCAACCTTAACCTTCTAGCACGAACTTCAGTCCGTATGAGAATCACGGACTGAAGTCCGTGCCACGACGACCCTGTGCAGATACCGCAAAATACCTATTTATACTCTTGGGCAGCCTTGCGGCGGTTTCGACTTTTGAAGATGATCTGCTGCCCACGCGATGACAAGAGTAAGGCCAGCCGCGGCATCCCTGCCGCGTCTGCCTCTTCATGAGCGAGTGCCACGATTCGCGAGCCGTGCGAATTTGGCCTTTGCGACGGCGGCAAAGAACCGCTGCAACATAGGCATGGCACCCGCCCTCCGTGGAGAGAATCGACAAAACCAGACCGCGGGACAGCTCGCGCAAAGCATCAGTTTATTCGATGAAGCATTGGCAAATTATTCTAATGCCGCTCGCCTTTTTGGCCATGACGCCGGGAATTATTGCGCAACAACCGGTGCCGGCCGGGCAGCCGTACTTGCACCCTTCGCCGGCGCTGATTCAGCCAAGTTTGCCGCCAACGCCTTTTTACCCGCCACAAACGACCGTGGTGCCGCTTCCAAGCCAAACACCGGGTTCAGTTTTTGGTCCGCCAGCGGCACCGGCGCCTGTCATTACGACTCCGCCGGCAGCCGTGGGGCCGGAACCGTTGCCGGCCCCGCCGGTTGTCGTCGGCCCAGGCGCTCCCGCTCCGCAGCCGGTGGCGGCTGTCGGTCCGGCGAACCCAATTTCAGTGCCTGTTGTCAACGATGAGTTGGCCTGGGACCAAATCGCTGACGTTGTGAGCGACTACTTCAAAATTGCGCGCGAGCAGCGCGCTGGCGCGGCAGCGAAGGATGGTGCGAAGGCCGCATCGAAACGGTGCCGTGCGATAGCGCCACTTGGCTCGAACCGCATCGCAAGGATTCGGTGGGCACCTTCAACCGTTGGGAAAGCACATTTCAAAGCATTCGTCGGCACGCGACGGTACGCGTGATTCCCGATGTGAACGGATACCTGGTCGAAGTGATTGTCGAGAAAGAGTTGGAGGACTTGCCCAAGCCGGAGAAGGCAACCGCCGGTGCAGCAGCTTTTAGCGATACTCTGAACATAACCTTGCCGAGTGATCGCATGGAAGGAGTAAGTCGCATGCGGACCTCGCACCGCTGGATTTCCTTGGGTCGCGACCCGGCGCTCGAGCAGCGGATGCTTGCTGATATCCATGCCCGGCTAAACGGTCTCACACGGCAAGGCTCGTTGTTTGCGCCTTAGGCTTGAATCTCGATCGCATGGAGAAAATGGCGCATCGCATGGAATCGCATCGTCCGTCGGAGGGGGTGCAGCCCGCGGTTTGTATTTTTTCAGACGGCGGTTTGGTAGCACCGCATGGACTTCAATCGTTTTCGCCGGTGCTTCCAGAACTGGTCGAGGCGACTGGTTTCGCTGAGGTGGTCGGCCGCCAGCACGAGGAGGGGCTCGGCGCCCTGGTCCCAGAATTTTTCGGTTCCCTTGACGCGACGGTTGATCTGCTTGATCGTCGACTCGATGTGGCTGCTGGTGATCGGCAGCCCCAGCCGTCGGTACTGATGGTACTTCATGCGTGACCGCTGATTCTGAAGATAGCCCCACGTCTTGGCCACGATCGCGGCGGGGGAAGTCTCGTCGCTGTCGGGGGGAGGCCCCAGCTGTTCCGCTCGCACGGCGACCGCTGCGATCACCTTGTCGACCGCACTTTCCCACAGCCACTGCGCCCAACACACGTAGTCGTCCCATGCCGCTGGGCCGCTTCGCCCGGCCATTGCCGCGGCGTACACGTAGCAGATCGCGTGCGTAAAATCGACGATCGGGGTGTAGTGCGAGAAGTATTTTCGATGCACCGTCCAGTTGCTGGCCGATCCATCGGCCACGAACGCCTTGCGCCGCGCCGCGTGAAAGCCGCGGCTGTGCGCTTCGGCGACCAACCGCTTGCCAAACACTTCTTGTCCGCCGCGGGTAGCGACCACGCTTCGCACCAGCACTTCGGGGCGGCCGTGGCGATCGTCGGGAAACTCCGCCGAAGGCGCCGCGGCGCCTTCCGTGGAAGCGGAAGATCCCTTGATTTCCCGGCTCAAATCGTGCATCCGCTGGGGATCGACAAACGTCTTGGGAATGGTCGGACAAGGGTCCCGCAGCTGTTCTTCACTCACCATGCTCAGGCAGCAGCCCACCAGCGATTCTTTCCAATAGCCTTGGGTGTTAGGCTCGTTTTCGTGGCGATCGCGGACTTGAATTCGCCCGCCGTCCATCATCACGCACACCACTTGCGGAAGCTGGTCGGTGGGGCTCTTTTGTTGTTCGGGAAGCGGCAGCGCTTGATACGCTTCGGCTTGTCGTTCTGCTTCCGCCACGCGCTCTTCTCCGACCCGCTTGGTCCATCGCTGCACGCGCTCGCGCGAGACCTTGGTTTCGGCCAGCGCGATCAGATCCTTCGTTGCCTGGACGAACGATGCGGACTGCGAGCCGGCGTACGCCACCTTCCGCAGCATGGCCGGCGTGAAGGGGCAATCGACCTCAACTCCAATCGCCCTGGTCAGCGGGAAAAAAAGCCCGCCGGCAGGCGGGGCAGAAATACTCCGGCTCGGTGATCGTCACCGGACCTCGCCGGCCAATCAATACCCGCTCGCGCTGGCCCTGGTATCGGCCCGGCTCGCCGCATGTGGGGCAGGTCGACTCGTCATCGGTGGAACGGTCGGCCGAGGTCTGCTTCACGAGTTCCGCATACATCGCGTCGCCGATCTCGACCGTGCGCGTCTCGATGGCGTCGAGCCAACTGAGCGCATCGCTATCATCGACATCGCCCAAATCAACGGCTAATTCACGTGCGAAGGCCGCAATCCGCTCCTTGATCTCCTGGGTAGTTGCCATCCGTGGCTCCCTCGTTTCTCCAGCTTTTCGCCGGTACGCCCACCTGCCGTCAATTCCTGCCATCACTTCTACACGATCGACCCAGCCAGTGCAAAGTGCAGGCTGCACCCCGTCGGAGGAAGGTCCGTCGAACAATCTTGCAACGTTGGTACTATTCGGATAGTTTACGCCACTTTCTCACAAATTTATGCGCCGGTAACAGTTACGACGGAATCGGCCACATGTCGTATCCGGCAGTCCACCCCATTGGACTCTGGGTAGTAAGACTAAGCCACGGAAATCGAGGAAGCACGGAGGTCGTGATGATTAGCGCCAATCTGCGCGGCAAGACCCAAAATCTTTGGCAGTCGCCTAGAGTGAGTTACTGGCGGCACTTATTCTCAGTCAATCGCGGCTACCGCTACCTCACGGCTGAAAGACGGCGGTGGCCGAATTTCATCATTGTGGGTGCGCAGAAGTCGGGAACGACTTCACTTTTCCGCTACCTGGAAACGCACCCCGACATGGTTCCTCCGATCACCAAAGAGCTGTCGTTCTTTGATAAGAATTTTCATCGGGGGCCGCAATGGTATCGGCTCCATTTCCCTTTCCGTACGGACGATAGTTTAACGAACGGAACCGGCGAGAAGCCATTCACAGGCGAATCATCTGCGTATTACCTGTTTCACCCATTGGCGCCGCAACGAACGGCCGAGACATTGCCGCAGGTAAAAACCATCGTCGTGTTGCGTAATCCCATAGATCGTGCCTACTCGCACTATCACCATAAACTGCGACGATGCCAGGAGTCTCTTTCGTTCGAGGAGGCGATCGACGCAGAAGCTGAGCGGTTGGCGGGTGAGGAAGAGAAGATCTGCGCCAATTCGGGTTACCGCAGCAAGGCCCATATTTTGTATTCGTATCTGGCTCGGGGCGTGTACCTCGAACAAATTCAGCGTTGGCAACAATACTTTTCGGCGGATCGGATGCTGATTATAGAGAGCAGCCGACTTTTCAAGCACACCGCGGACACGTATCGGCAAGTGCTTGAGTTCCTTGGCGTACGCTCCTGGCAGCCAAGCGAATTCGGTCGACATTTCGCCGGCCAATACAAGACCAAGATGAATCCGGCAACAAGACAAAGATTAGTTGACTATTTCGCGCCCCACAATCAGCGGCTTTACGATCATTTGGGGGAACGCTTCGATTGGGACCGGTAACGATTGGTAGCAATTGCAGTGTGACTACGGAGTACACTTTCCCCACTCAGAGGCGTACGGCGACATTCAGACAAGAGTCACCTTGGACTCAAATGACTGGAAAGTCGGCTGCCGAAGTCAATGCGGCGAACATATTGAACGACGGTTAGAGAGTTCGGCGTTAGCGCAAGTGGGTCACGTCGTTTGTTGGAACACCGAGCTGAGGGAGCGGCAGCGAGGGGGCCGCTACTGTTTTTGCCACCGGTAGTTTGAGCGTGAATGCCGTGCCGATGCCCACGGTGCTCTCGACGCGAATCCTACCCTGGTGCGATTCGATGATTTCGCGGCACGCAGCCAAGCCGACGCCCGTGCCGCCTTTGCCGCTGGAGTCGGGACCTGATTTGGTCGTGAAGTAGCGGTCGAAGATCTTAGGAAGCACTTCGTGCGGAATGCCGCTACCGGAGTCGCGCACGCTGAGGTCCACCGTATTGGCCTCTGCATCAGGCGCCACACGAATGAGAAGACGGCCGCCCCGAGGCATTGCTTGACGAGCATTTGTGAGCAAGTTGAGCAGGACCTGCTGAATCTCGTTGCCGCACACAAGGGCCGGCGGCGATGGCTCGAACTGCACCTCAACCGCGATGCGGTACTTTTGCATCTCGCGCTCCAGCAGCACGAGAGAAGATTCGATGAGCTTAGCGAGATCGGTTGGCGCACGTTCATGCCCACGATTTCGGGCTAGGCCGAGCACGCCATTCGTGATTTTTTCGGCCCGTCCGGCAGCTGACAAAATCTTCGTAAAGGCTTTTTCGCGCGAAGCGTCGTCTTTGTGACGCAGCCCTAGCTTCGCATAGTTGATGATCGTGGTGAGCACGTTATTGAATTCGTGCGTCGTGGTGCTGACTAGCTCGCCGAGAGCGGCCATCCGGCGCGCTCGGCGCAACTCCGCCTCCAACACTTCAAGTTGACCTTCGAGAGAAGCTGACTTTTCAGGCATAGTTGATGAGGCTTTTGGTTGCTAGCTGTAGCGTTGCTAAAGGGGCTGAAACCGATAGCAGTCCACCAAACCAAGCTAGCGGCCGAAAGCGTCCCTCAAAGTTCGCACACCTTCACTCGCTACCGTAGGGGGGCCGGTTTGCCGGGTCTATTTGTCTTAACCCTTTATGGCCAATCCGGTTGCGTGCTAGGCGTTGTATCGTCGATTCCATCTGGCCGACTCCAGCAACGAACGATAGAATCTGCCCCCTTTTAGCCGAGAGTAAAGAGTAGGGACACACCAGCTCGATGGCGGCGGATGCGACGCGGCTTGTATCAGTGGCGTTGCAATGCTCTCAGCGCTCGCGTGGAGGTGCAAAATGCATACGGTGGCGATGTTGAATGAAGCGTTGGATACCGCCCGCCGGCTCGGCTATGAGATCCGGCAGGATTGGCTGGGCGGCGACGGGGGCGGCCATTGCCTGGTCCGCGGCCGAAAATGGCTGCTTTTGGACGTTGCCCAGTCCGCTGACGAGCAGCTTGACGTGGTAGCCGATGCGCTACGCGGTGATAGTAACGTCGCTCGCGCCATAAGATCACCGGAACTAGCCAACCGGCTGCATCTCCCAAGGGCTGCCTAAAAGGGGAGCAAACAGAAAAGGGAACGAGAACGCGCTGAATTCCGGCACATCCGAAATTAGATTGTTTTCTGCTTGTCTGATACACGAATCCGACGTTAGCTTGTGAGAAAGGAGCTTTTCCCATGAGCCACATCGCGTTCTTCGTTTATGGTTTGGCAGCGTATTCGCTGTTCTTTGCAGCAATCGTTTACGGCATTGGCTTCGTAGCCGACTTGTATGTGGCCAAGGGAATTGACGATGGCATCGAAGGCCCATTGGGCGTGGCGATCACCATCAATGTCGGCCTGCTCCTGTTGTTTGCGTTGCAGCACAACGTGATGGCCCGACCGCGGTTCAAAGAGTGGTGGACGAAGTTTGTACCGCGGCCCATCGAACGCAGCACTTTCGTAGCGGCGGCTAGCTTGATCCTCATGTTGCTCTACTGGCAGTGGCGCCCGATGCCGACGATCGTGTGGCACGTGGACAGCACAGTGGGGCGGGATGTGTTGTGGGCGCTGTACTTTACCGGGTGGGGGTTGGTGTTTTACAGCAGCTTCCTGATCGACCATTTCGAGCTCTTTGGGTTGCGACAGGTCTGGTCGTATTCGCGTGGCAAGGAACATACGTCGGCCACTTTTAGCGAGCGTCTCTCTATCGCGTGGTGCGTCACCCGTTGATGCTCGGGTTCATTGTGGCGTTTTGGGCGGCGCCGACCATGTCGCAAGGCCGGCTGTTGTTTGCCGTAGTGACGACGGCCTGGATTCTGATCGCGATTCACATCGAAGAACGCGATTTGGCACACTTTCTCGGCGAACCGTATCGCGAATATCGGGAACGCACGCCCATGCTCGTGCCGTTGCTGCGACCATCGCGCGGCAAAGACTAGAATTGCGGCATCAACGATAGATGCCGTGTTGATGGACGAAGGCCGCTACCGGTGGGGACACAAGTGCGTCGATTGGTTCTTCTTTCGCAACCCATCGCCGAATTTTGGTGCTGCTCACGTCGAGTTCCGGCATGTCAATTACTTGCGGCAGTGTTGATTGCGTGCAAATTGATCGTAGAGTCGTAAGATCGGGCTGTGGCTCGCCGGCCCGGTGCACGACTAGCGGCGTTGCCAAACGAAAGATTTCACGTGGCTCCCTCCAATGCGCTACGTCCCGGAGTGCATCCGATCCGATCAGAAAATAGAGCTCCGCATTGGGCAATTCTTCGTGAAGTTGCCGTAACGTATCAACGGTAAAGCTCATTCCGCCGCGGTCAACTTCTAACGTGCACACACGCCAGGCAGCTTCCTCAGCCGTCGCGAGGCGGAGCATTTCGATCCGCTCCGCATCGGTGGCGTGAGGGCCATGCTGTTTGAGTGGCTGCACCGAAGTGGGCACGAACCAGACTTCATCCAGCTTAGCCTGCTGTTGGCATGCACGGGCAAGCGCCAAATGGCCGATGTGCACCGGATCGAAACTGCCGCCTAAAATGCCGAGGCGCATGGAAGTCGAGAGCTGAGGGTCGTGAGTCGAGAGCCGGAAATCCGGAGGGCTGACGCAGCGGTCCCAAGAAGTGGTATCGTAGCGGGTAATGGGAAGCGAAGCCATTAGCCACCAACGTTCATTTTTCCGGCTCTTGATTCTCGACTTTTAGCCCTCGACTTTCCTATGCCGCAACAGCAATCCCTTTTTGACACAGAGCCAGCGCCCTGGGAACTCGACGACGCGGCCGAGGCTTTGGTTGCGACGGTTGTGATGCCGGGCGGACCAGCGGGTGAATTCGACTACCTTGCGCCGGCTGAATTTGTTGGAAGCCCGCGGCCGGATCGGCGGCTTGAACCGGGACGTCGAGTGCGCGTGCCGTTCGGGCGTGGCAATCGCAGTGTGATTGGCTATTGTGTTGCCGTCGGAACAAAGGCCACGGGCGGGCGAAAATTCAAATCGGTGGCTGGAGTGCTTGATCGGCAGGCACTCATTTCACCGCCAATGCTGCGGCTGGCACGCTGGATGGCTGAGTACTACATGTGTCCCTTGGCACAAGTGCTGGAATCCATCGTTCCTGCTGGGGTGCGGCACGATGCAGGTACGCGCGAGGTGAAATTGCTCATCGCCGCGCCAAACGCGGACGCGCGCATAAATGAAATCAAGTTGTCGCCTAAGCAGGCGGCGGTAATGCAATATCTCGTGTCGGGCGATCGACCGGTCACCGCGAAACAACTCGCCGCGCAAGCTCGATGTACACTCGCGCCGATCAACGAGTTACGCAAAAAAGGTCTCATTGTTTCGACAATCGAGCGGCTCAGTGCAGATCGGCTACCGCAAGATGCGACTCCACGGCAACTCGCGCACGAATTGAATCCCGACCAGGTGCAGGCGCTCGCAATGCTTCGCGAGGCCTTGCAAGCGGCCGAACACCAAACGATTTTGATTCACGGCGTAACGGGCAGCGGGAAGACCGAAGTATATATCCAGGCGATTGAGGAAGTCGTGCGGTGTGGCCGACAGGCGATTCTACTCGTGCCCGAAATCAGCCTCACGCCGCAAACGGTTGGTCGCTTTCGCGCGAGATTCGATCGCGTGGCAGTGTTGCACAGTCATTTGAGCGATGTCGAGCGACACGAACATTGGCGGCGCATCGCTCGCGGCGATGTGGACGTTGTCATCGGCGCACGCAGCGCGATGTTCGCCCCCACGCCGCATTTGGGACTCATCGTGTTGGATGAGGAGCATGAGTCGACGTACAAACAGGCAACGGCGCCACGTTATCACGCCAGAGATGTAGCGGCGCGTCGTGCAGCCGATCAAAATGTGCCGCTCGTGCTGGCGAGTGCTACGCCCTCGCTCGAAAGTTGGCATCGGGCCCAGCGCGGCCAGTACCGGCTCGTCGATATGCCACGGCGCGTGCTCGATCTGCCGATGCCTGTGGTGCGGACGATCGATCTGCGAAACGAGGTTCATAGCAAAATGTCGCGCGGCGCGATCAGCCGCCCGCTGCATCGCGCGATGGAGGAAGCCTTGCGAGAAGGCGGCCAAGTCATCCTGCTGCTGAACCGACGCGGGCACTCGACGCACATTCAATGCCCGTCGTGTGGCCACGCTCTGCGATGCCCGTCGTGCGACCTGGCGCTCACGTTTCACCGACACGATAGTTCCGCCGTATGTCATTATTGTGACTACCACTCCGCTGCGCCGACGAAATGCCCGGAGTGTAATTATCCAGGCATTCGTTTCAGCGGGCTGGGAACGCAAAAACTGGAGGCCGAAGTCCGGCGCGTTTTCCGAATTACCCGTGCCTGCGGATGGACACCGACAGTATGCGGGGCCGCGGCAGCCACGAGCAGGCACTCGCCGATTTTCGCGAGGGACGGGCGCGAATTCTGCTCGGCACACAAATGATTGCCAAGGGTCTCGATTTTCCCAATGTTACACTCGTTGGTGTGATCAACGCGGACACGGCGCTGCATTTGCCGGATTTCCGAGCGGCTGAGCGAACGTTTCAACTGGTGACGCAAGTCGCCGGGCGCACCGGCCGCGGTCCGAAGGGCGGCCGCGTGCTCGTGCAAACGCTATCTCCCGATGCGCCGGCGATCGTCGCCGCGGTTCGTCACGACTTGCCGGCTTTCGCCAAACAAGAACTGCCGCATCGCGAAATGCTCGGCTATCCCCCGTTTGCTTCGATGATACGACTTGTGATCCGCGGCGCGAGTCAACGATCGACGCAGACGCTCGCCGACGAGATCGTGCGCCGATTGCATGAAATCGGTGATCCCGTGCGCCCCCGGTTCGCATTCTTGGCCCAGCCCCGGCACCGATGGCCAAATTGCGTGGCAACTATCGTTATCAACTTCAACTCCAAGCCTCGGACGGTGAATTGCTGCGAAGTGTTGTCCGTCGTGCGACTGCGGATCTCAAATTACAAGGCGACGTCGCCTGGATCGCGGACGTCGATCCGCTGGACATGATGTAAAGGTCGAGAGCCGGAAAGGAGGCATATTCCAGCTTCTTGCTCTTGACCCTCGGCTCTCGACCCTCAACTATTCCGCACTTGGACCTATTTCGCACGCCGCCTTACAATCTAAGGTGACGTTTATGTAATCCACCAGTGGCAGGCTGCATGTCGTACCGAACCTTCAAACGTGTACTGGGCGAAACCAGCCTGGAGCGCAAGTGCCGCTGGTGGTTCGGCGTTTCGCTTGCTGTATTGCTGACGCTGAGCTTCACGTGGTATGGCAAGCGAACCGACCAGATCGTGAAGGATTTGAATCCAACCTTTATCGGTCCGGAGCTCGTTCGGTCTGGCTGGTTGGGAATTCACTTGTCCCACCTTGATAAGCTCGAGCATCCGCGGGATAGCAACGCTGGCGGCGAAGGTGCGTTCTATCGCGATTTATTGGAAAGTAGTCGCTATATGGGGCGCAAGTTCGAGTGGGATCCGATTCTACCGACTGCCGGATTCGAGACGCCGCCTCCCGAGAAGTTCCGCCCCCACGGTGCCCACGAACGAGGCTGGCTGGCAGAATGGGCGACGCCGCTGAGTTCTTCTGATCTAGCGCAGACCGACGCCAAAGAAGAGCAATCCCCTGAACAAAAGCTTTTGTCGCCGGTGCATTCTCATGAGCTATATATCGATGAGCCCGGTGGTCGCCGCTCGTATCTGTATTATCAGCCAATGTATGCCGACGCGTCGTGTGTGGATTGTCACAAGTACCTGGATGCTGGTGGTCGCCGGCCAAATTTGAGGGCCGGTGATTTGATGGCGATGATTCGTGTGACAACCGATTACAGTCCGACCGCCGATGAGGTTGCCAAGAACCAGGCCTATCTGTGGACAGCGGCCATCGTTGTCGGATTTGTATCGATGTTTTCGTTATGGGCCGTCGTGCGATACGTGATTGTCAAACCGGTGACGCACCTTCGCGACGTCGCCAACGCGGTGCGCGAGGGCGACGTGGAAAAGCGGGCCGTCATCCGCACGGGCGACGAGTTTGAGGAATTGGGCGCCGCGTTCAACCGCATGTTGCGGCAACTGTTGAGCCAGCAGAGTGAGCTCAAACAAAGTAAGGGGGAACTCGACGTGCGGCTCGACGAACTCGCTCAGGCCAATATGCGGCTCTACGAGATGAATCGCCTCAAAAGCGATTTCCTGGCCACCGTGAGTCACGAGCTGCGCACGCCGCTGAACAGCATTCTCGGGTTCAGCGAGGTATTGAGTGGGATTGACAAGCTCGACGATAAGCAGCGGCGATACGTCGGCAACATCCAGCGCTCGGGCCGCATGCTGCTGGACATGATCAACGACATTTTGGATCTCGCCAAAATGGAAAGCGGCAGAATGGAAATCCGTCAGAGCGAATTCAAGATCAGCGCCTTGATCGCCACCATGTGCGAAATGGCTCGGCCCCTCGCCGAAAAGAAGAATATCGATCTAGATTGCGACGCGCCTGCGTCACTTCCGCCATTGAAGCAGGATCAAGCAAAGGTACAGCAGATTCTCAATAATCTGATTTCGAATGCGATCAAGTTTACGCCGGAAGGCGGCCGGATCTCCGTTTCGGCGGAGCGCGACGACCTCGGCGATTTGCGGCTGAAAGTGACTGACACCGGCATTGGGATCAGCCCTGACGAACAGCAGTTGGTCTTCGAAAAGTTCCGCCAGGCGTCGGGCGTGTTGCCCGATGGCGACGCGATGACGCGCGAGTATTCCGGAACCGGGCTCGGTCTTTCCATCGTCCGCGAATTATGCCGGCTCCTCGGCGGCGATGTGTCGCTTGAAAGCGAACTCGGCAAAGGCAGCACGTTCACCGTGCGCCTGCCATGGCGGTTGGAGGAGACCCCACGGCTGGATGCCCAGCTCCGCGAAGACTTGGATGAGCTGTCTCGCCATGTTCGGGTGGCTGACGCTTTGCCGGCTGTAACGCCGACGCTTCAAGGCCAAGGCTCCGGCGTGTGATGCGTGATTTTCGGATTGCGGATTGTGGATGGAACGGCAACAATCCGAAAGCTTCGATCCAGAATCCGAGATAAGGACGACCTTGGCACCCGATTCTACACTTCCGGCCGTTCAACTTTTCACGGACGGTGCTTGCAGCGGCAATCCCGGCCCCGGCGGCTGGGCGTTCATTCTCCGCCATCCGGCATCCAGCAAGGAGATGGAGCAAAGCGGCGGCGAACCGAATACGACGAACAACCGCATGGAGCTCACCGCCGCGGTGCGCGGGCTCGAGGCACTGAAGCACCGCAGTCACGTCGAACTGCTGACCGATAGTGTTTACGTGGGCAAAGGCATCAGCGAATGGCTGCCGAAGTGGAAAGCCAACGGCTGGCGCCGCAAGGAACGCAACAAGCTGGTGCCGATTGCCAACGAGGAATTGTGGCGGGAGCTTGATGCACAGCTTGCCCGCCACGTGGTGAAATACACCCGCGTCGCCGGCCACAGCGGCCACGCGGAAAACGACCGCGTGGACGAACTGGCCGTGGCGGCGTATCAGCAGTTTTTGCGCTGACGCCGGCCGGAACGGCCGGGCTATCTACTCCACCGGCCGGAACGGCCGGGCTATATAGCCGAGCCGTTTCGGCTCGGCGAACATCTTTCGAGAGCACTGGACAAAACAACAGTATCTGTTAAGCTGCTCCCATTGTACGCACGCTGGCCATCCACTGGGCGCAAACCACGCACGGCACATGGCTGCACGGTGATCCGCGCGGCTCCTGGGAAAACGGCCGACTGATCGGCCCCGATCCGTATCTGGAAGCTGAATGTCGGGCCAGCATGTCTCATGATGCCGTACTGCTTGATGCGGCGGAGCGCGTAATTGTTGCAAGCGCGATTGGCAAGATCGTGCGGGAGTGTCACGACCGTGTTTTCGCCGCAACGATACAGGCCTCGCATGTGCATCTGGTGTTCGCACCGCTCAACGAGGAAATCAAGACCGTAATTACCAGGTTCAAGTATCGTTCGGCGGCCGCCGTGCTTCAGCGGCGGCGCGAACTTGAATCGATGATTCGCCCGGCCGAAACGGTCGGGCTATATAGCCGAGCCGTTTCGGCTCGGCGTGTCCCCAAGTCCCTATGGACCGCCCGCAGGTTCCCCGTTTTCATCTTCAACGACGTGCACCTGGGAAACGCCATCGAATACGTCCGCGATTACAATCGCCGTATCGGGCTTGCGGCCGATCCGTATGATTGGATCGATCCGCTTTACCCGGCAGGCGAATTGGCGGGAGAACGTTTGTATCGGAGCACAGTGCATGAGGTGTTGCCGTGGTAGTGGTGGAAGACCGTCTGACGCCGGCCGAAACGGCCGAGCTATATAGACGAGCCGTCTCGGCTCGGCGAATCCTGCCGCGGGGTGCCAAGTTATCCTACAATAACAGCATGAGCGCGTTACCGCCGACTACCGGCCAGCCATCGCCAGCCTGTCGCCAGCCGACGACGGCCGAGGTGCTCGCCACGCCGGTCGAGTTCGTCCGCGGCGTCGGCCCGCAGCGGGCCGCGTTGCTCCATCGCCTCGATGTCCGCACGGCCGCCGACCTCATCTTCTTCTTTCCGCGCGATTACGAAGACCTTACCGACCGCCGCGAGATCGCGGCCCTGGACGAAGATCACGTGCAGACCGTACGCGGCCAGGTCGTGGAAATCGACGGCCGCTCCAGCGGCTTCGGCAAGAGCATCGTCGGCGTGCTGGTGCGGCAGGGGAACGACTACCTGCGGGCCATGTGGTTCAATCAGCCGTTCATGCGCGAAAAGTTTCGTGAAGGGCAATTCGTGCTGTTCTCCGGCAAGCCGCGGATGAAAGGCGGGCGGTGGGAGATGTCTCACCCGCGCGTCACGTGGTTGGATGGCGTGGAGGATCAGCCGGAGATGCGGCTCTTGCCGTTATACCCGTTGACGGAAGGGCTCACGCAGTACCAGGTACGGCGGATGGTGGCAGGCGCGGTGGAACAGTTCGGCCACGTGCTCGAAGAGGTGTTCTCACCCGAACTGTTGGAGCAGTACCACCTCATGCCGCTGGCTGAGGCGCTGCCCGGCGATTCATTCGCCGCAGGATGCCGAACAATTGGAGCGGGCGCGGCGACGGTTTGTGTTCCAGGAGTTGTTCATCCTGCAATTGGCGGTGGTGGCGCGCCGCTGGCAGCAGCAGGTCGGCTTTCGGGCGCCGCCGCTTGTGGCGACGGCCGACATCAATGCTCGCATCGAGCGGCTGTTTCCCTTTGAGTGGACGGCGGGCCAACGGAGTGCGATCGCCGAAGTGGCGGCCGACCTCGCCAACGAAACGCCGATGAATCGTCTGCTGCAGGGCGACGTGGGGAGCGGGAAAACGGTTGTCGCCGTGTATGCGATGCTCGTATGCGTGGCCCGCGGGTACCAGGCCGCGCTGATGGCGCCGACGGAAATCTTGGCTCGCCAACATGCTGAGACTCTCGGCGGCCTGCTCCGCGCCAGCCGCGTGCGCTATCGGCTCCTCGTTGGCGGCATGACGGCCCGCGAGCGTGGTGCGGCTCTCGCCAAAATCGCGACCGGTCAGATCGATCTCGTGATCGGCACGCATGCCGTCGTGCAGGAGGACGTGCGATTCGCCAAGCTGGGCCTCGTAGTGATCGATGAGCAGCACAAGTTCGGTGTGCGACAGCGGGCCGCGTTGCGGCAGGGGAAGCAAGTCGCCGCATTATCTGGTGATGACGGCCACGCCGATCCCCCGCACGATCAGCATGACGCTCTTCGGCGACCTGGATGTGACGACGCTTCGCGAAATGCCGCCGGGCCGACAGGAAGTGCGAACGTACGTCGTCGGGCCCGCCGAGCATGCTCAGTGGTGGCACTTTGTGCGTGAAAAGCTGCAGGCTGGGCGGCAGGCTTATGTCGTTGCCCCGCTCGTGGATGAGTCCCAAAACATCGCCGCGGCCAGCGTTGCGGAAATGTTCGAGCGGCTCACGAACGGCGAACTGGCAGCGTTCCGCGTCGGCATCATTCACGGCCGCATGTCGCCGACTGAGAAGGACGAGGCAATGTCCAATTTCCGCGCCGGCCAAACGCAGGTGCTCGTTTCCACGAGCGTGATCGAGGTCGGCGTCGATGTGCCGAACGCCTGCATCATGGTGATCGATTCACCCGAAAGGTTCGGGCTGGCCCAATTACATCAACTTCGCGGCCGCGTGGGCCGTGGCAAGCTCGCCGGTTTCTGCGCGGTGCTGGCCAACGAAGGAATAGCCGAGCAGGCCAGGCAGCGGCTCGACGCATTCGCCGCCACCAGCGATGGCTTCGAACTGGCCGAAATGGATTTTCAGCTCCGCGGCCCCGGCGACCTGTTTGGGACGCAACAGCACGGCCTGCCGCCGCTGCGTATCGCCGATCTCCGCCGCGACCAAGCCATCCTCGAAGAAGCCCGCCGCGATGCGCAGCAACTTTTTGCCGCCGATCCGGGCCTAAAATCGCCAGAGCACACCCGCCTCCGCCGCCAAATGCTCACCCGCTACGGCAATGCGCTCGATTTGAGCGACGTGGGGTGATGAAAACGTACTGATTTATCGCATTGAAGGAATTGCGTATGGCGCCAGAGCATCCGTTTCAGCGAGACTGGGATTCGTCGGATGACAAGGCAAAGGATTATTGTCCTGTCGTAAATGTTGCTTCCGATGAGTTTCTTGAAAAGCTGGGAAAAATCGAGCTTGGAGTTTGGGGTTGGCCCTGCGCCGTATTGCTAGATGACGGCACATGCCATGAAATTTGCCTAGCTTGGGAAAACAAGCGTTACAGTGACAAAGGGACCTGGGTCAATCCTCACCGGGTTACCGACATCAAAGAATGCAATTCACGGATGCCATGGCGATTTGCGCGTGCTATTCATGATGCTGGTGAGTCAGGCATGGGGTATCACATTTATGTCGTGAAGCTAGCCGACGGGACTAGCTTTGTGCATGTAGCCGGTAATCTCGGTATTTATCTTGTGAATTTGCCGCGTGGCTATACATCACCGGCTATTATCAACGTTGTGCCGCATGCTGGTCGTGAACGGTCACGGACAGAGGGTTATCGCCACATCGACGATTACCCGCTAATATAATTTGCGTATCCGTAAAATACACCTCGTTGTGCCAATTTTGCTTGCGCCGCGGGCTTCGATCCGCCTCACGCGGTTATAATCACTGCGCCGGATTTCCAGCGGGTGCCATCGCGTTCCACGCGGTGGTAGAGCGTATCGCGTTCGACCGGCTCGCGGCCGGCTTCGAGGATCAGGCGGCGGATCGCCTCGACGGAGAGGATCTCGGGCGTCGTTGCGCCGGCGTCGTGATAGATAAGTTCGTGCCGCACGGTGCCGTCGAGGTCGTCGGCGCCGTACGCGAGGGCCACTTGGGCCGTGCCGATGCCGAGCATGATCCAGTACGCCTTGATGTGGGGAATGTTGTCGAGCATCAGCCGGCTGACGGCCATCGTGCGCAGGTCCATCAAGCTGGAGGGCTTTTTGATGTGCGCGAGGCCCGTGTTCTCGGGGTGGAACGCCAGCGGGATGAACGTTTGGAAGCCGCCCGTTTCGTCTTGCAGTTCGCGGAGGCGGATGAGGTGGTCGATGCGGTGGTACGGCTGCTCGATGTGGCCGTAGAGCATCGTGCAGTTGGAGCGGAGGCCGAGCTCGTGGGCCGTGCGGTGGACTTCGAACCAGCGGCGGGCGTCGGCCTTGTGCTCGCAGATTTGGTTGCGGACCTCGGGGTGGAAGATCTCGGCCCCGCCGCCGGGCAGGCTGCCGAGGCCCGCCTCGACCATGTCTTCGAGCACTTCGCGCACACTCTTTTTGGAGAGCCGGCAGAACCAATCGATCTCGACGGGCGTCCAGGCTTTGAGGTGCAGCTCGGGGTACGCTTCGTGCAGCAGGCGGATGACGTTGAGGTACCACTCGTACTTCATCTGGTGGTGCAGGCCGCCGACGATGTGCATCTCGGTGCAGCCGTTCTCGACCGCCTCGCCGCCGCGGGCCAGGATCTGCTCGTCGCTCATCACGTAACCCTTCGGGTCGCGCAGATCGGAGCGAAACGCGCAGAACACGCAGCGGTACACGCAGACGTTCGTGGGATTCAGGTGCGTGTTGATGTTGTAGTAGGCGGCGTTGCCGTTCTTCCGCTCGCGGACGAGGTTGGCCAGCTCGCCAACCTCCGGCAGCGACACATCGGGCCGTTCCAGCACGAGGCCGTCGTCGAGCGAGAGCCGCTCGCCGGCTTCGACTTTCTTGCGGATGGGTTTCAGGATGGAGGAGGATGAGCGAAGCATGGAATGGTCGAGGGCGAAGGGTCGAGAGTCGAGGGCCGGAAATCTAGAAGCTGTTTCAAAAATCGTCAGGAAAACCGGACGCTCGCGCGTTCCGGCTAATATAAATCAGCCGCGGGGCGCTAGCCCCCGGTTTTGAAACTGCCTTCCAGTATCACCGATGCCCCACCCACAGGTCCAGGCTGCCCATGAGGAACAGCCCAATGCTAATGACTGCGTTCACGTTGAAAAAAGCGGCATTCAGGCGAGTCAGATCGTCCGGCCGCACGAGCAGGTGCTCGTAGATCAATAAAGCCGCAACGGTTGCGATGGCCGCCCAGAAGATCCAGCCGAACAGCGGGAACACCAGCGGCAAACATGCCAACAGCACAATCGTGAGCAGGTGGCACGCGGCAGCCACCCGCAAAGCGCCTGGAATGCCAAGCGCGACGGGAATGCTGTGAAGTCGCGATTCTTGGTCCGCCTCGTAATCCTGGCACGCATAGATGATGTCAAACCCGGCGACCCACGTCAGCACGGCGCCGCCGAGCACGATTGCCGGCAACAGATCCGACGGCGTGGTTGTTACTACGCTGCCGCGAATGGCGATCCATGCCGCCACCGGCGAGAGCGCGAGCGCCGTACCCAGCCAGAAGTGGGCTAGCGGCGTGAAACGCTTGGCATAGCTGTAGCCTGCCAAGAATGCGAGAACAGGAATCGAGAGATACAGCGGTAATCGATTCGGCAAGAATAACAGCGTGCTCGCGACAAACCCGATCGTGCACGTGGCCGCGAATGCAACTACTTGTGGCACGCTCAGTATTTGCGCCGGCAAGTGCCGGCCGGCTGTACGTGGGTTGTTCGCATCCAGCCGCCGATCAGCCAGCCGGTTCCACGACATCGCGAAGCTGCGGGCTGTGACCATACAGAGCATAATGCCCACAAGGTCTCGCCAACTGAATCCGGACAATCGCCACGCCATCACCGCCGCCAACAACGCAAACGGCAACGCAAACAGCGTGTGGCTGAAGCGGATGAGTTCGAGGAGGTGGCGGATGGTTTTCAGCACAACAATTGACTCACGCCTTTGCGTGAGACTCAATCCGTTCCCCAACGCTTGGTCAGCGCGTGTTTAACACCAATTTGATCACAAATTCGGGCGACGACAAAATCGACGAGATCGGCCGTTGATTCAACGCCATGGTACCAACCAGGCGACGCCGGCAGCACAATCGCGCCAGCCTTCGAGACACGGTGCATGTTGTCGATATGGGCGAGCGATAGCGGCGTCTCGCGCGGCACGAGCACGAGCTTGCGGCGTTCCTTCAAATGCACCTCAGCCGCCCGCTGAATGAGGTTACCGGCGGCGCCACTCGCCACAGAGCTGAGCGTTGAGCCGCTACAAGGGCAGATCACCATGCCAGCGGTGATGAACGAGCCGCTGGCCATCGGGGCGGTGAAATCTTGGTGGTGGAAGTAGAGCAGATCACCGGATTGGTCGTTGTCGGAGAGCCGCAGATTGCGGGCGTCGAAGTGGTCGAGATCGATGTTGAGTTTCAGTTCGTGCTGGATGACATCGCGGCCGGATGTGCTAATCGACAGATGCACATCGCGGCCACTCGCGCCAGCACTTCGAGCAGCCGAACCGCGTAGATCGCGCCGCTCGCGCCTGTGATGCCGAGAACTATGGGATGGTTCATGACAAACTAATCCGAGCAGATTGAAAGAAACCGCAGATGAACGCAAATCAACGCAGATGTTTCGAAGGCAGCCAGCCGACCGATTCATTCAACACACAAAACTACGCTTATCATTCGAATCTGCGTATATCTGCCTTCATCTGCGGTTTCCAATTAGCCTGAATGCGGCTTCTTCCCTACATAAAGTGTAGCTACGCCCAAAGTGAGCGGATAGCGGTGGACATCGGCGAGCCCGGCGGCGCGCATGCGTTCGGCAAGTGCTTCGCCTTGCGGGAATTCGCCGACGCTGGTGGGCAGGTATTCGTACGCATCGCCGGAGCTGCGCGCGACAAGCCGACCGATGCGTGGAAGTAGGTGACGAAAGTACCATCCGTAAACGGCTTTGAACGGTTGCCAAGTCGGCGTGGAAAACTCCAACACGGCAACGTGGCCGCCCGGCGCAGGCCCGGGCCATTTCGGCAAGGCCGCGATCGGTGTCAGCCACGTTGCGCAGTCCAAACGCGACGCATACGATTTGGAATGCATCGGCCGGCACCGGCAGTGCTTGGGCGTCAGCCTCGATGAATTCGATACGTGAGTCGGCCCCAGCCTTCACCGCCTTCTGGCGGCCGATCTCCAGCATTTCGGTGCAGAAATCGCCCGCGATGATCGGCGATTTTCCGCCGGCGGCACGGTCGTACGCGAGCACCAAATCGCCGGTACCGGTGCACACATCGAGAATCGGCAGCGGCCCACTCGGCGGAACCAACCGCACCGTCCGCCACCGCCAATAGCGGTCGATTCCGAGCGACAGCAGGTGATTTAGAAAATCGTATCGGCCGGCAATCCGGCCGAACATTTGGCGAACTCGATCGGACGACTTGTCAACGGGCATGCAGCAGATTCTAACCACGAAGAACGCGAAGCTACATAGCCCGGCCGTCTCGGTCGGGCCAAACAATCCGTCTCGGTCGGCCGTAACACGATGAACTTTCTTGCCGTATGATGTGGCCGAACCGCCGACCCCAGAGGGATCGGCTATATATTGCTCGGCGGCATCAACGAGTTTGCAGACCAGCAAATGTACGAACATTCCATACACGTTCACAAGTTGCCCGCGGACGTGGACGAGCAAAGCCTTGCCGGAAGCACCGTGATCGTAATCGACCTGCTGCGAGCAACCACCACGATCTGTCAGGCATTGGCGTCTGGAGCGCACAACGTTGTGCCGTTTCGTGAAATCGACGAAACGCTGGCGGCCGCCAATCGCCTTGGGCGCACAAACGTCGTACTCGGCGGCGAGCGCGGTGGCGTGCGGATCGAAGGCTTCGACCTCGGCAACTCGCCCGCGGAGTTCACGCCACAGGCAGTGCGGGGACGCTCCGTATTGATCACGACCACCAACGGCACGCAGGCGCTTTACCACGCCCGGCTGGCGAAGCGAGTGATCGTCGGCGCCATGGTGAACCTTTCTGCCGTGATAGCGTCTGTTGAAGACGAACCGCGCGTAGACATTTTGCTGCGCCGGCACCTGCGGCGAAGAAACGCTGGAAGATGTTTTGGCTGCCGGCGCGATGGTTGACCGGCTTTCTTCATCGGCCAGCGCAAATTGGACGCTGAACGATGATGCCGCATCGGCCGCGCGAGAGTGGCGGCTGCTCGTTGGAAAAGCCGACATTGCCGGTCGACCGGTTCAAAAACAGCTTGCGGTGAGTCTGCGCGATACGCCGGGCGGACGCAATTTGATCGCCGTTGGTCTGGATGCGGACCTTGCTGATTGTGCTCAAATTGATCGGCTGGCAATTGTGCCCGAGCTCGATGTGCCGAATTGGCGCATCACCGTGCCGTAAGCACCAAACCGCATCGCGCTGGACGCTTGCGGACAACCGGCGGTAAAATGAGCCTTCACTTTTGCGATACTAAAATCAAGGCAGATTTCACCACAGAGGCACAGAGGACACGGAGAGGAACACTAATCAACGCTAATAGTCGCTAATGACTGAAAAAAGTTCGACCACTCTTCTCGATGTCATTAGTGAAGATTAGCGGTTGTTAGTGTTAAGCGTTTTCTTCCTCTCCGTGCCCTCTGTGTCTCTGTGGTAAATCGGTTTGCGAATATAGCGAGCGTTTCACCATGGACATGGACAAACTAGTCGCGCTTTGCCGTCGACGCGGGTTTCTGTTTCAGTCGAGCGAAATCTACGGCGGCCTCAACGGTTTCTGGGACTACGGCCCCTTGGGCGTTGAGCTGAAGCGAAATATCAAAGAGGCCTGGTGGCGCGACATGGTCACCGGTCACAACGAGCTTGTGAGGCCGCCCGCCGCGCCGTCGACGTACGAAATGGTCGGGCTTGATGCCACCATTATCATGCATCCGCAGGTGTGGAAGTGCTCGGGGCATTATGACCTGTTTCACGATATGATGGTCGATTGTCGGGTGTGCAAAGGGCGCTGGCGTGCCGACCATTTACAATCGGCTGAGTGCCCTCAAAAGCCGAGCAAACATCCGGGCGAATTCGAGAAGTGCAGTCTCACGCCGCCCCGCGAATTCAATCTGATGTTCAAAACCATCGTCGGGGCGATGGGGAGCGAGGAGGACGCCGCTTTTCTACGGCCTGAAACGGCCCAGGGCATTTTCGTCAACTTCAAGAACGTCACTGACAGCACACGCGTCAAAATTCCCTTCGGCATCGCTCAAGTCGGCAAGAGTTTTCGCAATGAAATCACGCCGCGGAATTTTACGTTCCGTTCGCGCGAATTCGAGCAGATGGAGATCGAGTTTTTCTGTCATCCGACGACTTCGCGGAAGTGGTACGAATACTGGCGCGACCGGCGAATGAAGTGGTACAAAGATTTGGGCCTTGCCGGTGAGCGGCTGCAACTCCGCGAGCATGATAAGGACGAGCTTAGTCATTATTCGGTCGGCACGGCCGATATCGAGTATGCGTTCCCGTTCCTTGCCGCGGGCGAGTTCGGGGAGTTAGAAGGCGTGGCGCACCGCGGCGACTTCGATCTCCGCAGCCACATGGAAGGCAAGCTCGTCAAGAATGCCGAGGGTTGCCTGGAGGTCGAGCTCGATGCCGAGGGCAAACCGAAGCATCGCGGCAGCGGACGCGATCTCACGTATCGTGACGACGTGACAAACGAACGGTTCACGCCGCACGTGATCGAACCTTCGGCCGGCGCCGATCGTGGAACGCTCGCGTTCCTGTGCGAGGCCTACCACGAGGACCAAGCGCCGGACGACAAGGGCGACATGCAAACGCGCACCGTGATGAAATTCCACCCGCGGATTGCGCCAGTGAAGGCGGCCGTCTTCCCGCTTGTGAAAAAAGACTGCATGCCGGAAGCGGCTAAGGAAATCTATACCGCGCTCAAAAAACGCTTCGTCGTGTTCTACGACGAAAAAGGCGCCGTCGGCCGCCGCTACCGCCGTCAGGACGAAGCCGGCACGCCGTACTGCATCACCATCGACGGCCAAACCCTGCAAGACGGCACCGTCACCATCCGCGACCGTGACTCGCTCGAACAATGGCGCGTGAAGAGTGCCGACGTCGTGGAGGAGATTGCGAAAAAGGTAGGCGCGTAGCTCGTTTGCCGCACTTCTAGCAGATGTTCAGCCGGGTCGCTAGTTGATCGAGCTGCCCCTTGAGATTGGTGAGCAGCGTGTGTGGGCTGGCACCGCGCGCGAGTTCGGCGTAGAAGGCCGGCGCACTGCCGCCGGAGCGCATGGTGGTTAGTATCTCGGCCGTTTTCTGAAGCTGACCGAGGCGGGCGTGCACATCCTGCAACTTGCCGGCTGCGTAGCGGCTATGTCGCCACAGTCTCGACACGACCAGTACCAAGCCGAGGATGAGTGTCCCTTGTCCGCCCAGCGAGAGGCCGAGTGCCAAGTTCCAGTACGCCATGACCTGGGTGGATAGCGACCAGACAATCAATCCAACGCCGCCCGCTAGCGCCAACGAGCCGACCAGCACGATGAGCCAGGCGACGACTTGGCTGCTTTCGGTGCGTCGCGATTGAAGTGCGGCCGCTGCTGACGATTGGATCGAAGTTGGTGTCGCAAAGGCGCCAAGTGATTGATCAGATTGGCCAAACAAGTCGTGCGGCGGTTCAAAACGGCGGCGATCCGAAAACACACTTGCTGAGGTTTTGCAGGCGGCGATCGCAGGCCGCTTGAGCTCACGTGCCAGCGTGCGGACGCGCTGTTCTGTCGACCAATCGTCTTTCTGAAAGGTTCGTGCGCCCGTGGATGTCGATGAAGGCTGTTTATCAAGCGCGATGCCTTCGTCGCAGATCCGCGCTTGCGCGGTTGCCTTGCGTCCGCGGATCGGCTGCTGGCAGCGCGAACAAACAATCCGGCCAGTGGCCGCGTTTGCAACGCCTGGCGTATCTTGTTGGCAAGTGCTGCACCACATATTGATATTGTCGTTCGTCTGAAGCCTTGCCGCCGTTGCTAGCGATGCCATCGCGCAGATTGTCCGCGGAGGCGCAATTGTGCTTCTGACATCGGCTCGCCATCGCGCGAAACTGTAACGATTCGGCAACACTTGCGGGCGATTTCGCCCAGCCAAGTCGCCACGGCGACTCGCTGGGCTATTTTGCCGCACCATCTTGGTGCGGCCATGCACAGCTACTTCTTGCTTGGTGCGTTTGTTGACGTACACGGCTCGTACCATTCGCCGCGGAGCCACGCAACGATCGTGTTGAGATCCTCAGAACTGAGCCGATTCGCCGGATCTCCAGGGTGGGGCGCGAACGCTGGCATGCGGTCGTTCTTGTCGCTGTAGAACCGCTCGGCGGCCGGGTTGCCGATGAACGCCGTGAGCCACTCGCGCGATCCGTAGCCGGTCAAATCGGGGGCAGACCCTTGCTCACCGTCATCACGGAATTTATGGCAGTCAATGCAGGCGAACTCCTCGACGATGGCCTTGCGCCCAGCCTCCACGTGTTGGTTCAAATCGGCAACGTCGCCGACGGATCGTTTTCCCTCAACCGCTAATGCAAGCGCCACGTCGTCAATCGATTGGCGATATTTGGCGAGTTCATCGCCTTTCAGCTCGTTTAGCTTACCGCCAATCGTTTCTTTGACGAATCCGACCATGTCGCCATCTTTGAAGGCGGTGTTGCCGAAGTAATGAGGGCCGGCAACTTTTTCAGGATTCAAAATCCCTTGTGTCCAGCCCAGGCTTCCAAAATTCCACAAGTTCGATGCGCTCGGCTTTTCCACAACGATTATCTGCGTGGGATCAGTCGATTCGGATTTGCTTTCGGGTGTATGGCTATGGCAAGCCGCACAATGTTCGCGAAACAGTTTCGGTCCCTGTGTTCTCGGATCTTTCTGCAACATGGAGAGTGCCCCAGTCGGAGGAATCCCCGTTGGCGAGCCGGCAAGCTCGACGGCACGTTCGGCCTGTGCGTTCGCATCAGTGACTGCGGCGAGATAATGTTTCGAATCGGGCGTGACGCCGTTGTGATCCTCACGCCACGCGACTACCGTCAGTACGCCGGCTCCAATCAACAGCGCGAATGTCCAGACAATGTTAAACCGATGTCCCAGTTTCCAACGTCCAATCAGGGGCATTAAAAACAGCGAAAGAATGACTAGTCCGGGCGAAATGATTGCGCCCACAATCGGTGGAAAAACGTCCAAGTATTTGAGCGACTGGTACAAAAACAGAAAGTACAATTCTGGCCGCGCTGCCGCGTAGCTTTCTGCCGGGTTGGCCGGCGCGCCAAGTTCCGCACCAAGTTGCTGAGAGAGGGACACGTTCGGATTGGCATTCGGATAGTGCCAGAGCACGAGCACGAGCACGACGATCGTCACACCGAGGCACGCCACCGCATCGCGCAGCACTTGCTCCGGCCAAAACGTGGTATCGGGCGCTCGGTTTGGATCGCGAACCGTGAGGCCATGCCGGCGAAATAACAACACATGCAGCGTGAGGAATCCGGCCAGCAACATCGGTAAAACGCCCGCATGCAGTGCGAAAAACCGCGTCAGTGTGTGATGGCCGTAATCACTTCCTCCGACGACCAATCGTTGCAGCGGCTCGCCAACCAGCGGCACGAGCGCGATCATGTTCGTGGCGACCTTCGTGGCCCAATACCCCTTCTGATCCCACGGCAACAAGTAGCCCGTGAGCGCGAGGGCCAGCACGATCTGCATCAAGATAAGACCCAGCCAGAAGTTGATTTCGCGCAGTGCGCGATACGCTCCGTCAATAACCACTTGCACAAAGTGAATCGCCAACAGCAGGACCATCAGGTGCGCCATGGAGTGATGGACGCCACGCAGCAGCCAACCGGCCGTCATCTGGTTTTGAATGTAATAAACGCTTTCCCAAGCCGTCTGGGCGCTGGCACTGTAGGATGACCAGAGCACGAGTCCAGTGACCACCTGTACGAAAAAGCAGAAGCTGAGTGTACTGCCCCACACGTATCTCCATCGCGCGCCGCCGGGAATGTGCTCATAGAGCACGGCGCGAGTGAACGCCCGAATGCCGGTGCGGTGGTCGAGCCAGTCGAGGAAACGAGTCATCAGGCGGGCATCCTTTCCTCGATTCCCTTCTGAAACTTTTGGAAGGCGACTAGAATCTCTGCATGTTCGCCGTTTTGCTCGACCTTCACGGGCAGCGAGTCGAGTCCACGGCGACTCGGTCCATAAAGCTTATGCCCGTCCTTGGCAAAGGCGCTCTTGTGGCAGGGGCACTCGAAATGACCGTCGGCCGGATTGTATTCGACGAAGCACCCTAAATGCGGACACTCTGCACTGAACGCTACAACGTTCGAATTCCCGCCCGACTCAGCGCACGCCAGATAAATCATGCCGACCCGTTGGTTGGCGGCGCGTGTCCAGCCATCGACAACGTCGGAAACCACGGGGAACGCCCGCGGCACACCGTCAGCCGGCAATGCGGTTACCGCGCAAATCGGCACAAACATCGCGCCGTTTGCGTCTCCGTCCGCGGGCCCGCTGTTGCCGTCAGCCGAGCGCCGGCCACGTCGCAAGGGATCGATGACAACACCCAATCCCACAGCAAACGGAAACAATGCCGCAATACCGCCGCAAACAATTGCCGCGAGCCGCACGAGAAAAAGGCGCCGCGCTTCCTTGCTGCCCGCTACCTTAGGAGGATCGCTTTCTTTCATGCCATCATGGTAAGAGGTCGAGAGTCGAGAGTCGAGTGTGATGGGAGTCAAGAGCGGAGTGTCAAGAATCGAGAGCCAGACTACGATTCCGGTTTTTGACTTCCGGCTCTAAGCGTTTGACTCCGCCTGCATCACTGCGCTCACGGCTTCGAGCACCGCGGGTTCCGCTGCGTTTAGGGGTCCGCGATAGCGCACGCCGGAAGCTGCCTTATGGCCGCCGCCGCCAAACTGCGTCGCAATCGCGTTGACATCCACGCTTGATCGGCTTCGCAAACTGACTTTCGTTTCCCGTGATCCCAGTTCAAGGAATAGCAGCGCGACTTCGACGCCGGACACGCTCAACAGCCGATTGATCACGTCTTCGGTATCGGTTGGCTCAGCACCAACCGCTTTGAGATCATCCTGAGTGATTGCGGTTGAAAGCAGTCGGCCGCCTAAGTGCGACTGCACATTGCTGAGGATGCGCCCTTGTAGCCGAACCCGCGCCAGGCTGTTTTGCTCGTACAGATGTGCAAAAACGACATTTGGCTTTGCCCCGGCCGCAACCAGCCGCGCTGCCGCCTGATACGTCGATTCCGTAACCGATGCGAATCGAAACCAGCCCGTATCGGTGCTGATCGCAGCGAACAAAGGCATTGCCATCTCCGGCGTCAACTTTACGCCGAGCGCATCAATTGCTTGAAGGATCAATCGGCCGGTGGACTCAGAGGTCGGGTCTTTGAACACATTCGCACCGAGATCGTCCTGGCTCACATGATGATCGACAACGATCTTTCGTGCCGATGAGCGACGTAACACATCCGCCATCGGTCCCAGTTGCGACCATGCGCTGGTATCCACCACGACATGCACATCGGACGCTAGCTCGGCTGCCTGCACGTCGCGACCGAGAACGAGCACTTCCCGGCTTGGATCGATGAACGAAATATGCGGCGGCACCTGATCGCCATTGACGATCCACACATCCTTACCCAGCGATTGCAGGGCGAGCGCCAGCCCTCGCTCGCTGCCGATCGCATCGCAATCGGGACGCATGTGGCTCGTGAGCACGAACGACCGTGCTTCGTTCACAACCTTCGTGAATGGGCCCCAGTCGATCGTCATTTCACAATCTGTCGCACTTTCTCAACATCTTGCCGCAATTGTGCTGCCAACGCCACCGGAGAAGCAAACGGCCGAATGTCTCGCAATTGGGCTAGGAAGTCAACCTCCAATGGTTGGCCATAAAGCGCTTCGTGGTAATCAACGAGGTGAACTTCGACTCGCACCATCGCTTCGCCAAACGTCGGGCTCGGTCCCAAATTGATCGCGGCTGCGTAAGGCGTCTCGCCAATCCACGCCCGCCCCGCGTACACGCCGTTCGCAGGCAGCAGAGTATCGATCGCGCTGAGATTCGCCGTCGGAAAACCAATTCTCGCCCCGCGCCCGGCACCGTGCGTTACCATGCCGCGAATGCGGTACGGCGCCGAGAGCAGGTCATTCGCCAGTTGCAATTTTCCCTCGCGAATCAGCTCCCGGACGCGTGAGCTGGAGACAATCGCCCCACTGACAACCACCGGCTCGACAACGTCCAGCGAAATCTCTGCATTGAGAGCCAGCTCGGCGAGACGATGGACGTCTCCCTCGCGGTTATGGCCAAAAAAGAAGTTTGGTCCCTCGACAAGCGCTTTCGCAGCCAACTTGCGCCGAATGATCTCGTTGAAGAATTCGGCGGCCGAGAACGAAAGCAGTGCCTCGTCCGTCGGATACGCGACAATCCAATCGACACCCTGTGCCGCGAGCAGTTCTGCTTTTCGTTCGGTCCAGGTGAGCGGCGGCGGGCACTGCTCCGGTCGCAGCAGTCGCACCGGATGGGGATCGAACGTGAACACAATCGCGGGCCCACCGACCACCGTGGCGCGATCCAAGAGCCGTTGAATGATTGCCACGTGTCCACGATGCACGCCGTCGAAGTTGCCGATCGACACAGCACCTCCCCGCGTAGCGCCTGGCAGAGCATCGAGAGATCGAATGATGTGCATGTCGCTAAGTACTGACCTTTTGCAAATTGGTGTTTCAAGGCCGAATGTCGAGTAGTGTTACGCGGCCAGGGCCATAGGTTGTGTTGGGCATCGAGAGGCTGCACGACGGATTGGTGGATGCAGTGCTAGCTTATGGAATTTTCGGTGGAATTTGAGGTCAATAGGGCATGGCGCAACGACGACCCGGAGGCCCTGACCATGCCCGCGATCGTTGACTTTCCCGAAGTGATTAAACAAGCCCTGCCGGAATTTGCGGACCTGTTTCACGGTGAGCCACAGCGGCGCCACTTGGCTGAATATTTGACGGGGCTCTTGGTCGCGGCCAACAAGACGGTCAGCGGGATCAACGGCGAGTTCGCCGAAACGACCGACCAATCGTGCCTGAACCGCTTTCTCACGGAGGCTGAATGGGACGCCGAAGAGCTCAACGAACGGCGTTTGGAACTGCTGCAGAAAGACCCTACGACGCGCTATCACGACCAGGGAGTCATTGCCGTGGACGATGTGCTCATCGACCACGATGGCAAGCGGATCCAAGACGTCGGCTGGTTTTGGGATCATGCCGAGGAGCGCTATAAAATCGCTCACGACTTGTTGTTCGCCAATTACGTGACCAGCAACGGCAAGCACTACCCGCTCGACTTCCGGCGGTTCAAGAAACGCGAGCAGTGTGAAGCCACCGGTGAGGTGTTTCTTGATCACGGCGTATTGTTTCGCCAGTTGGTGCATTGGGTGTGTGAGCGAGAGATTCCCGGCGACTTCACGTGGGACAGCTATTTTTCCAGTGCTTCCAACATGAACTACGTCCACTCGAAACACGACCGCTTCGGTCAGCCCCGCGCTTATATTGGAGATTTGAAGAGTAACCGCAAGATTTGGTTCCGCGGCCGGGAAGTGCGGGTCGATGAGTTTGCCGCTGCTATCCCGCCGCAAGATCGCAAGGAGCTTCGCCGCGGCGATGCGCGCCAATGGTATCTCACCTGCACTGTGCGGCTGCCGCAAGTTAATCATCCGGTCCGCATCGTGATCTTGTGGAACCATCGCCGCGACGACGCTCCGTGCAAAATCCTCGTCACCAATCGTACACGTTGGGAAGTGACGCGCATCGTGCGCGGCTATCGGTGCCGTTGGACAGGAACCGAGACCTACCATCGGGACGGCAAGCAACATTTGGGCATGGGAGATTGTCGCTGCAGTGGCCTGGGCCAGACAAGGCATATGTACCTGGTCATGCTCGCGTACAGCCTCTTGGTGCTCCAATTGAAGCAGAACCGTGCGAAGGAATGGGCGCTCGCGCGGCTGACGACCATCGGCCAGGCCTGTCGCGCCGTGGCTGCCGAGACGCTGCGGACCACTCTCCAGTGGGCCATCTGCCAAGTCACTAATGATTCGAAAAAACCTCAACACGTCATCGCCCAATTGGGGTTGATTTAACGATTTGCAAAAGTCCAGTAAGTACGCTCGAATTGCGATCTGCTCGAGGCTTGCTCAAAACCCACGAAACGCCCTGGGCAAAAACTCGATCAGGTCGCTCGCAATCATTGATACCTGCCCCAGTTCTGCTGCCGCAAAGTCGCCGGCCAAGCCGTGGATGTGGACTCCCAATCGAGCCGCATCAAACGGCGACAGTCCTTGGCAGAGCAACGCGGTAATGACGCCCGTCAGCACATCGCCCGAGCCACCTGTTGCCATGCCGGGGTTGCCGGTGTGATTGACACAGAAGCGGTTGCCATCCGTCACGACCGTTTCGTGGCCTTTCAAAACGACGATGGTGTTGCCTGTGGAATCGCGTCGCGCGAGTTCGGCCGCGGCTATGGCACGTTGCGTTTCGCCGGGTAACTCGCCGGCGAGCCGTGCGAATTCGCCGGGGTGCGGCGTCAAAATACGCGGTCCACTGGGGCTGTTCAGCACTTCCGGTTGCTCGGCGAGCGCAAACAGTGCATCCGCATCGACGACCATCGGTTTCTCGACCTCGTGATACAGCTGATGGACGAACTTGGTGAGATTCGCACTGCGACCTAAGCCGGGACCTGGCGCGAACACGTTCATCGGTTGACCAAAATCAACCGCCTCGACCGTTGCGGCAGGCTCAAATTGGCCATCCGAATCCGTCAGTCCGTGCGTCATGTAGCACGGGCTGAAGCCAGCGACGGAGCGCTGAACCGACCGCGGCACGGCCAAGGTCACCAAGCCGGCGCCACCGCGGAGCGTCGATAGGCCCGCCATCGCAATCGCGCCACACATGTCGCGCGATCCACCGATGAGCAAGGCGCGACCGTAGTCCCCCTTGTGGCTGGTCGGTCGACGCGGCGGGAGCATTGGCAGCGCGGTCTGTGTTCGATCTTCGAGTGAAGTCATACAAAATCATTCCGCACTTGTGTGAACGCGCGTCGCGATCATTCCCGCCAAAAAGCCGCCTTTGAACCCCGCGTCGATGTTCACCACCGCTACATTGTTCGCGCAGCTGTTAAGCATCGACAGCAGCGCCGATACGCCGCCAAAGTTCGCGCCGTAACCAATGCTCGTCGGCACCGCGATGATCGGGCATGCGACATATCCACCCACCACGCTCGGGAGCGCCCCCTCCATTCCAGCGACCACCACGATCGCATCCGCGTCCTGAAAGTCAGCCAATCGCGCCGGTAACCGCTGCGGTCCGGCGACGCCGACATCGTGGATCATCGTCACCGCGACGCCCATCCAATCGAGCGTCTCGCGGGCCTCTTCCGCCACCGGCAAATCACCTGTCCCTGCCGAAATTACCGCGACCTTTCCCCGCGCTTTTAGGGTGGGACTCGCGGCAGCTTCGCAATCGATCCGAAACGTATGTCCCACTTCGTTATACGCCCGGTTGGGAACGCCTTCAACAAGTCAACTGCCTGCAGGGTAACAATTCGCGTTGCGAGCACCGGCTCACCATGCTTGAGCAGCGTGGCGAAGATCTCACGCAGTTGCTGGACGGTTTTCCCGGGGCCAAATACAACTTCCGGAAACCCGCAACGACGACGGCGTCCCAAATCTACTGTCGCAGCGCATAACTCTGCCAATGAGTCAGAACGCTCCCAGGCATGTGCGATGTGGCTAACAAATTCCTGCGGAGATAGATCGCCAGAATGGAGTCGGCGCACCAACGACATTAACTCTTGCGAGTCCATGTCCTCAGTTTAGTCGTCCGCACTCCGCATAGACAGACCGCACACAGCATAAGCACTAATGCACCTGGTTCCGGTACAGCAGCGCCGGTAAACGCGGCACCTGCCCCGTCTGCAGATTCACCGAAGTGCGATCGCCAGATCGCGTAGTCCTCGGGGCCAATGAGCCCGTCGCGACTCCCATCCGCACCTGTGCCGGCAGTAACCAATTGTCCCTGCGTTGCCCGCCACTCGCTGTAGTCGGCCGCATCGACGATGCCGTTGCCGTTGTAATCGCCGGGTAAAACCACCAAAAAACTAACGGGAATTTCGATCGTTCCATTTTCCACCCCCTGGCTCGTACTGGTGACTGTGATCATGCCCGATTTGATGCCGGTCGTCGATGTATCCAAGCCCACCATGTACACATTGCCGAGAAGGTCGCCCGCCAAATCCACTTGATTCGAATAACTACCCGACAAACTGTCCGACGTACTCAGCGAGTAGTCGAGCTCATCGGCACCGATCGCAGCCACGACGTTTGCAGTATTGGTCACGGTCACGCCAACGTTATACACTTGGCCTAAGTCAATAGAAGTGGGCACAGAATCGGCAATCGCCTGCATGATGGCCGGTACTTGATAATCCGCCACAACGGGAAGATGATCCGATGCGTTCCAAAGCGCATCCAGAATTTGGCTTTTGGTGTACGATGTAACGCCGGACAACGAGACCGTATTACTTGCGCTATTAATATTTCCATTGTAGGTTGAGCCGTTATTGCCAAAGGCGTGATAAGAGTGCTCAAGACCATTCATTCCCACCGACGTGGGACCGATGTAACTGAGGCCTTCGCCATCGAGTAATTCGCCGGTGACCAGTTGAAAATCAAACCGGTCATCCATTCCGCCACCCACCAAAGGGCAGCTCGAATTGCAGGGACTCTGCGTATGGACATCGGCGAAGCTCGAATTGCTGTGCCAGTTGCCGACACGATTGAGCGGGTCGTTCGTCTGTCCCGGTCCCGCCGCCGTCAATGTGTCCCAAGCCGGTTCGCGCGAATCGGAGTAGTAAAAGTTGTGGTCGCCCGCGTAAACCACGCTTATGCCCTCACCAAGAAAATCGGAATTGGCGCGAATCGCAGTGGCTTCGGATAGTCGCTTGTTGGCATTCGACCCTGGAGGCGTCATGTCCAGGCTGGCCTTATAGTGACTGTCGTACAGGTACAGATCAGCCGCTGTGGTTGAATATCCGACTGGACGCACGCGATACCGAAGCGTTTGACGAGGTCCAGAACTGCTGCTGATAGCGACTTCGTCCGCGCTCTGGATTGTTTGAATCGTTTGCGTCCGATAGACAATTGTCTGTGTGGTGTCACCCGCGCCCGTGCGATTGCCCATCGCGTACGTGATGTTGGGGTCGTTATAGATACCATTCAAAAGATTGACAAATTGCTGCGTGCTAGGAGACGGGCTATTCGGTCCGGGCGCCGGATTGGTCTGCTCTTGTAACAGTAAAACATCGATTGGCTTTGCGATCCCATTCCGGGTTTCTTCGCCAATCGACTTCAGAATGACATTCATGCCCGACCGCGGCGCACGGTAGTGTTGTACGTGACGACCCGGAGTTGAGCGCGGGCAGGGTAAGAGACCCAAGCCAAGAGGCATATGGTTCCCAAAATGGTCAAAATAATCCGGAGCAGGCGCATTATGTCGAGGGCACAGTTCATCAATGGCAAGCGATGATCTCGCAAAGTAATTGTGAGCCGAAGGTAAATCTGATTGTAGACCGAATCTGCGACAGAAGCCGACGGTATTAGGTGAATCAATGTGGTTAGGCCGGTTGGCTGATGATTTTATGTGTGGTCACAATGCTTACGATTATGTGAAGAATCCCCTGAATTACCGCGAATTATTGAAGAAGTTGTTGACGCTTGTCATAACCGAGCTTACGATCAAAGTTTGCGATATTGTGGATGAAACCAAACGCGGTGGCTTGGTGGTGAGGGAGTCGCTTTTATCTGGCGACGGGGACAACTGCTGGTTTAAGGCAACAGGCATCAACTGTTACAGGCGCTGCTTACGGAGAACAAGAGATGAAGACGGAATTGTTGGGTGTGTCGAAGCATTTTTTGGCGGTCTCGGCTGGTATTCTGGTGTCAATTTCGATGCTTGTAGTACCCGCCCGAGGGCAACTCCAAGTAACGGAGTTTATGTACGACACGCTTGCAAGTGGTGATTCGGTTATGGAGTGGGTCGAGGTTCGAAATCTCGGTGGATCGGCCGTCGATCTGAACGGAGCGTTTATGGACAGCCTTGGCGACACAGTTCCGCCTCCCGGTGCGACCGCCAATATTCGGAACGATCTGCTGCCGGGGGGAGTGAATACGATCGTTCCCGCGGGTGGAGTAGCCGTGATCTACGATGCCTTTCTTAGTTCTGGGTCGCCGTTCAACTATGACACGGAGCAGTTCCGCACCTCATGGAACATGCCGATGTCGTCTTCCATAATTCCGGCTGACTTCTGGCCCGGCCTGAACAATAGCGGCGCTGACTCAATCGGCATTTGGACGTCGCGAACGGAATACGATATGGATGCCATACCGGATCCGATGGGTGGTTTCGACACTGTCGGCAGCTTCGATCATACGCTGGTGAACGCTAACTACAGCACCGCCTCTCCTTGGCCGGGCGCGGCCCAGGGACACTCGATTCAATGGACGGGCAATGGCAGCAATCAAGATGGCGCAAACTGGTATGAGTCGACGGACGGCGTCAATGGCGCCACGACCAATGCCGCGATTAACCTGCAAGGTGCGAATCTCAATAGCACGAGCGACATCGGCAGTCCGGGGTTTGTCTCAGCCGGCACGGCACCCAACGGACTAAGTGTAACGGAAATCATGTACAATCCGCGTTCTACCGAGCCAGGCTGGGAGTGGGTTGAGGTCTACAATAAGACAGGTGCAGCTATCGATTTTTCGTCCACACCATACGTTCTCGATGATATCTCGGGGGCGAATTTAACCGCAGAAAACATCACGAGCGGACTGATTCCCGATGGTAGTGTCGCTGTTTTGTTTGATGCGGATTCACTAGGGCTGACGGTCCAAAATATGAAGGATGCCTGGGGTAACACAATCAATTTTATCCCCGTCAATGGTTTTCCCGCATTGAACAACACTGGGCCTAGCTCCACCGATGGCGGTGGCGACACCTTTGGGATTTGGAACAGCTTGGCCGATTACAGTACCGACTCCGCCGGCGCGACTCGCGAATTCACGAATGCGGCAGTCTCAATCGACTATGACATTTCAAGTTCGAGTTTTCCCAACGATTGGCCCGATGACGATGGAAATGCCTCGATATACCTGACCAATTTAGGTAACGACCCGACGATGGGAAGCAGTTGGTTATTATCTGCGCTTGGCGATGGATTGTCCTATAATCCGAATCAGGTGAGTGGGGTAATCGTTGTTCATCCGGGCGGAGATGTAGGCAGCCCGGGGACGTTTACCGCTTTGGCGGCGGGAATCGCTGGCGACTACAATGATGATGGCACAGTCGATGCTGCTGATTACGTGATCTGGCGCAAGACCGAAGGCACGACAGCAACGCTGCCCAATGACCCAACCGGTGGCACGATTGGCACCGACCAATACAACACTTGGCGGGCGCACTTCGGCCAATCGGTTCCCGGCAGCGGAAGTGCGATTAACGCGGGGGCGGTTCCTGAACCGACCGGTTTGGCGTTGGTCTTACTCGCTCTGATTGGATTCTGTCCCCTACGCCACCGCGCGTAAGTTCGGAAGCCATTTGCTGCACTGGCGGAGGCCCATGGTTCCAATAGCGGAAGCCATGGGCCTTTTGCGTGATAGAGACATTGTGAAATTTTCGCGGGGAAATGGACGCCAGCCGAGGGGGTAAGCTATCATAGCGGAAAGCTGCTGACGACAGCCGACGGCCAGCGCGATTCACTCGGAGGCGTCGCGAACTCCATTGGGGATGCCAGGATGCATCAAAACCGAAAAGTTACTGCATCGTTTGATCTGGTTGTACTGCTGACTGCAGTGGTGTGGCTGCCGACCGTTTTTGGCTGCGGCGATGATAAGATTGCTCGTTATCCGGTGACAGGAACGGTTCTCGTCGATGGTCGGCCTGCTGAGGGGGCAACGGTGATTTTCTATCCCGTCGGAGGATCTGAAGAATTTCAGAAGGAGCGGCCGTTTGGCGTTACCGATGCAAATGGCAAGTTTGATTTGCGCACCTTTCAGCCGGGTGACGGGGCACCAGCGGGCGAATACAAAGTGATGGCCCGTTGGCTTGCGCCCGGTCACGTGCGCCGTCGAAGGCAGTGGATCAAGACCGGGGTGTGGGAGGTAGCCCGGACCGATTGGGAGGGCGTTATTTCAACCCTGAGACCACTCCACTCACCGCCAAGGTGGAAAAAGGCCGAAACGAACTGCCGCCGTTTGAACTGAAATCCCGGGGATGATGGATCCGGTTGGGAAGGCACTGATTAAAGCGATCGTTTGTCAACTCGACAGGTAGGGTGTTATTTGAATAGAGGAGTTTTGGTGATGCGTTTCAATTTAGCTCGACGTGCTCTCGGCTCGCGACGTGGTTTCACGTTGGTCGAACTATTGGTCGTCATCGCCATCATTGGAATTCTTGTTGCATTGCTCCTGCCCGCGATTCAGGCCGCTCGGGAAGCCGCACGCCGCGTTCAGTGCATCAATCACATGAAGCAGATTGGGCTAGCCATTCTTAACTACGAAACGGCGAAGAAGCAGTTGCCGCTCGCCTATACGCCAAATTATACCGGAACGCCGAAGATTGGAACATGCAAATCGCCTCAGAGCGGAAAGGCAGTGCTCGACAACAAACTGGCCAAGCACTACGTTCTGTCGTTTATTCTGCCGTACATGGAATATCAGGCCCTCTACGACAAGATCGATTTCACCAAAGATTGGTCCTTTGGAAACCCAAGCAGCACGGTGAACAATCTTAAGACTGTCTCGGTGGAAATCCCTGAGTACCAGTGCCCGTCGGTGTCGAACCGTCCTGGAAAATATGCTGCCGATTATCTGACACTTGTTGATATCATCGAGTTCGCGGGTGGTAATTTTTCGGCAGGCTATTGCGACCTTGAAACGGCCAATTTAGTAAAGCAACAACGACCGCTCGAGCGACTCGAAGGAATGTTGCAAGACTATCCCATTTCTGTTCGCAAGGTGACCGATGGGCTCTCGAAAACGTTTATGTTCTTTGAATGTGGGGATCGACCCAACGCGCATGAGCGCGGCAAACAAGATATTCAGGATGCGGCGGGGATGCACCAATGGTGGGCCGACAATCTTTCGTACGGCACCTGGAATCCGGAAACCGAGTGCGGCTTGTCAACGACGATGAACTGCACGAACTGGGACGACATTTATAGCCTGCATCCCGGTGGCGCCGTCTTCCTGTTCGGCGACGGCAGCGCGAATTTTCTCAGCGACAATCTTGATGTCGATGCGTTTGTGTCGATGTTCACCCGCGCTGCCGATGACGTAGCAGGACAGTAAAAACTAATGCTTGCCGTAGTCTTTTGTTCCGCATCTGCGCCACACTAGGCAGCATCGATCGTGATTAGCTCTTCGCTTACCGCCTCGATCTGAGCGGCGGTGAGCCGTGGCAGTTCATCGGCATAGCCTACCAAAAGAGCGAGGTCGCCCAAGCGGTTGATTTGCCGCGCAACGCCGTGCCCTAGGTAGTGCAGTGCCTCAAGGGCGTCCGGCGTAAAGATTTCGTGCGTTGCCCCGGCGGCGTTTAGACGATGGCCAACGTAGGTGGCTGTTTCTTCCCCCGTGAAGGATCGCAGCAGCGCCTTGACGGCAAGCCGTTCCTCCAAGCTCGGCAGCCGCCCCACGGCCGATACGAGATTCATCTGTCCGATCAGCACCAGCGTCAATGCAGGCCCGCCGCCTACCTCGAAGTTGAGCAGCAGCCGCATCGTTTCGAGCGCCCCGCAGTCTTCGAGCAGGTGCGCTTCGTCGACGACAACCAGCGCGTGCCGTCCTTGTTCAGCGTTTTTCCGTAACGTCGTTTCGAGTCGTCGAACGCTCTCCTCGATGGTGTGCCGCGGTGTCTCAGCGGCTGGCGCGCCGATCTGTTCCGCCAGGTACACAAGTAAGTCGCGGCTGGACATCTGCGGAAACACGAGGTGAGCTTGCGGCTGAAATTCTGCTGCCAACTCGCTCCGGAAGAGTTGTACGAGCGTCGTTTTGCCCACGCCGGCCGGTCCGGCCAAGAGTACCGCGCCACGGCGGTTTTCCACCGCGTAGCGCAGCTTCAGTAACGCCGACTCGTGGCTTTCACTGGAGAAGAAACGGGTCCGGTCGGTGCCTGGCTCAAACGGTTTTGACGCGAGTTGCCAATAGTCGAGGTACATGGCGAAGGCCGAGGGTTGAGTGACTTAGGAAAAGAAATTCGAACGGTCAGGCCGCCTTGTTCACGACGCGATTCTCAATCACGCCCAGGAACTCGCACCCCGAGCGATCGAGGCGTTCGATAATCGTTGCCAGGTCGCGTCGGTCCGCGGGCTCCGGCCCCGCGACGGCCAGCGCGGCATCCATTCCCATATTGCTCACGAGTTCGAATAAAACGGGTTGCGACGCCGGGTCGAAAAACGGGCCGAGATCCAATAAGGCCAAATCGTAAGCGTGCCGCAAAATGCCGGCGGTAGCGGTCGCCTGCAAGCCTCCCGCGAGTGGTTGCGGATTTTTTGCGGGTTGATTTCCTAGCGCCAACACGTCGAGGTTGTCGTCGGTAGCGTGAACGACCGCGTCGGTCAGTGGCGCGGAATGCCTCAGCACATCCTCCCAGCCAACGGTTGGCACGGCTTCGAGCCAAGCGGCCACGCGTGGGCTACGAAAATTCGCGTCGCCCAAGATCACTCGACGCCCACGACTCGCCGCTCGCGAAGCCAAGCACAGCGCCGTAGTCGTCGCCCCACTTTCGCAAAACAATCCGAACACGCCGATCAGCGAGTTGCCGGCGCCGGCGCGAGCCCACAACAGCCGCGTTACTTGGTCGAGTTGCGGTCCACACTTTTGCAGGATCGCACGGCACACGGCGGGCCATTGAAACGATGCCACCGTGGTGCCGGGCCGGAATTCTGCGTTTTGCTCGGCTTCGTCGACTCGTAGCTTTTCTCCCGGCTGTGTCCGTTGAATGTACGATGACAACGGCCGCTTTTCGGTCGCAGCATTGGGCACGCTTCGTTTCGGTCGATTAACGATTCCACTAATGTTTGCGGTAACAGCTACAACAGGTGCGGCAGCTTGGGCGGCGGTTGCTTGGCCTTCGGGTCTGCGTTCAACACCTATTACAGGCGTGCCGCCGGCTATCTCCGGTTGCGCGGTGTCGTGGCGATACGCCCTAATAAAGGCTCGATTGGTCGTCGACATAGCAGGGCTTACCGTGAGGGTGTTCCAATGAGGAAGTCGGGCAACCGCGCGACTTCCGGTGTTCCGGCCGGACCAGTCGCATGGCTCGCGCGAGTCAGGTCGTCCGAGCCAACAAGATCTTCCGAGTGCGCCGGGTCGTCGCTTCCTCCGGCATGCGGCAGCTCCGTGAGTTGCACGTGCGGCAGTCCCGAACCAACGACCGCAGCGCGAATTCGCTTGTGTTGCTCAGCTCGGGTTTGACCGGCAGAATATCGCCGCGCAATCTGGCGAAATCGTCGTTCTCGCGCACGCGGCCCACCTTGGTGCCGGATTCGGGAGTCGTTCCCACCGGTCCTACTGCCGTCGGAGGCTGGACTGGCCGGTCGACGGTTTTGGCAGCAGACGCTGCAGGATGTTGAACAGTTGCCTTAGGTGACTTGGTCGGCGTGGCGACCGGCTGATTGTGAAATGTCATCTGAAGCCAAGTGCCGGCGGCGGTGAACAAGGCGACCAGCGTCGCGAACCGTAGCACCGGCACGATGGCATCAATCAGCCCGCGACGTGGATTCGCGAACGGATTGGTCCGCGGCAGAATTGGCGATTCGCGGTGCGGAACGCGCGTGTGTCGTTGTGTCGCTCGCGCCCGCTCAAATACGTGCGGTTGCAGGGGCCGAGAAGTCCGCGGCGAATAGATCAGTTCCGATTTCAGCGTATGAAATTGTGCGGGACGGCCATGGCTGTCTTCTTGCGTTTCCCGATTCGCCATTTGCGGTGGATCGAATCGATATCCAACCTGTGGCGTCTTCGCTTTTTTCGCGGTTCGATCAATCGGTACGTCGGCAGACACATCCGGCAAACAGGCAAGAATCGGCGCGGTCTCGGTTTCAATGAGCCGCCGATTGGTATCTGTCGTCGGGATGCTTGATGCGTTATCCACCGGGTGCCGCCATACAAACAAGGGATCGTTCTAGTTCGCCGCCGCAATTCAAAGGGCAACTGTTCTTCGAACGCTAATATGTCACTGTCTGTATCGGGAGCCAGTTGTGCGGCCCTTGAGGGTTGGCGAACTTGCGAGAAAATTTCCAGGTGCGACGCTAGCAATGCTGGAATGCGGAAAGTACGCTCCACGTGCCGAAAAGACCAAGCCGAGACAGAATAGGCACGCAAAATTCGCGATAAAGACTCAGACAGCTACGGCACATCGACCCGCTGCGCGGGTACCCCGGTGCCTGCTACTTTTTTGTCGCTTGAGTGCCAGTCGTTCGCCAGCCAGATGATTGCGGTGCCATCGCGGCTGGACGTGAGCACATCGCGACCGTCCGGCGAGAAGCTCACCGAAGTCACCTCCTGCGTGTGACCGGGAAGCGAGAGGATCTCTTTTCCTGTCATCGCGTCCCACAGCTTGGCGGTATCGTCCTGGCTGCCGGTAACAACGCGCGTGCCGTCTGGCGAAAATGCCGCTGAAGAGATCGAAGCCGTGTGCCCTTCCAGCTTGATTAGCGGTTTGCGGGTTGCGACATCCCAGATGATCGCGGTCTTATCCTGGCTGCCAGTAACAATGCGCTCGCCGTCGGCGGAAAATTCGCCGCACAGCACGGCCCATTTATGGCCCACAAACGGGGCGCCAAGCTGCTTGCCAGTTGCCCGATCCCACAAGCGAGCTGTTTTATCACCACTGACGGTCAGCACCTGCGTGCCGTCTGGTGAAAACGATGCCTCTAAGATCCGCGCTGTATGGCCGCGGAAGACGATCCCAGTTGGTTTGCCCGACTCGATGTTCCACAGGCGAGCCGTGCCGTCGTCGCTGGCGGTGAGCAATTCCTTGCCATCCGGCGAGAACCGGACGGAATTGATATAGCCGGCATGGCCGCCGTCCAGCTTGCGAATCGCCTGGCCAGTGGCGATGTTCCAAATTTTGGCCGAATGATCCCAGCTGCCGGTGGCAACGAGCTTGCCATCGGGCGATATTGCCGCCGACGCCACCGCACCGTGCGGGCTGTAACGCACGACGGGCCGATGTGTTCCGAGGTCCCACATCTCCGCTTCATTGCCGCCGATCGTGAGCACGTGACGGCCATCGGGCGCGAACGTAGCCGCCCACACTTCGCCGCCGAGCTTGTTGAAATCGAGCAGCAGCTCGGTTGTATCGGCCTTGGCCGCATCGGCGGCCACTCCCTCTGCGGCCGGCGACAAATTCCACAGCCGCACGACTTTATCTTCCGAAGAAGCCAGCACTGCCGTGTTGCCATCCGGCGAGAAGCCGACCGAATTGAACGGCCGCCCTGGCGATTTCACTACCGCCAGCACTTTGGCGTCTGCCAATCGCCAGAGCCTCGCGACGCCGTCGTCGCACGCCGTCAGCGCAAGCTTGCCATCCGGCGACATGTCGAGCGACGACACCCACTCATCGTGCTTGAGCACGAGTTGGCGATTTTCCTGGCCGCTGGCAATATCCCATTGTGCACACGTATGATCGCCGCTCGCTGTGATCAGGCGCTTGCTATCCGGGGTGAAACGCATTCCGGTAATCGAACCGTTGTGGCCCACGAGCTCGCGCTCGAAAACCCAGCGCTGGCCCGCATTCTGGGCGTTATTCTCCAACCGCCACACACGCACATGTCCGCGACTATCGCCGCTCGCCAATAGATCGCCACTCGGTGCGAATCGCAGCGCCGAAATCTCCGCCGCGTGGCCCGCCAGCGCGCCCAGCGATTCACCGGTCGCAGCGTTCCACAGTTGGATGTCAGTGCCAACGCTGCCGGTTGCCAGCCATTTGCTGTCGGGAGAAACGGCTAGCGTGCCAATACGGCCAGTAGGCGTCAGCACCGCCGTTTGTGTGCCGGCCGTGAGATCCCAGATGCGAACGGAATTATCACCGGCGCCCGTCGCCAGGTGGCGGCCATCCGGGTAGAACACAACGCCCGACACCAGGAAATCATGACCCTCCTGAAATCGCTCCAGCGGCTCGCCGGAGGCGGCATTCCACAACTCCGCCGTGCGATCGCGGCTAGCCGTGACAATCTCCCGTCCATCACGCGAGTAGCGGGCTGCGAGCACGGCATCTTCATGACCGGCCAATACCCTGGCATGCAGGACGCGAACTTCTTGATATCCCTGCACGTTCCATAGTCGGACGCTGTCGTCATCGCCGCCGGAAAGCACCCACTCGCCGTCGGGCGAGAATACGCAGGAACGCACGCTGCTGCCATGTCCGCGGAGGGCCTTCACTTCTTCGCCGGCCGCGACGTCCCACACACGAATTGTATTGTCCTCACTGCCGCTTAAGACCAGCTTTCCATTGGGAGAAAACGCCACCGACCGCACAGGGCCGTCGTGTCCCGCTAGCCGCAAATAGTTCGATTTCACATCCGGCTTGCCATCAAGCCGGCGAGCGATATCGACGGGATGCACCTCCGCCGGATTCCAAACCATCACATTCTTGTCGTAACCACCAGTGGCGACCAGCTTGCCGTCGGGCGAAAACTTCGCACTGTACACAGCGCCGTTGTGACCGGTGAATTCTGTTACTTCAGAGAATGCGCGGCTTTCGGCTTTCGGCTTTCGGCTTTCGGCTTCAACCTTCTCGCCGATAGCCGAAAGCCGAGAGCCGACAGCTCCCCGCTGCCACACGATCGCCTTCCCGTCTTGTCCGGCCGTTACAATGCGATTGCCATCCGGCGAAAACTCCGCCGCCCACACCCACCAGCTATGGCCCCGGAGGGCCTGCAATTCAGCGCCCGTCGCAACGTCCCATAAGCGCGCTGTGTTGTCGTACGAGCCGCTGAGTAGCTGCCGGCCATCGGGCGAGAACCGCACGCTGAGCACGCCGTCCGTGTGCCCCTTGAGTGTGTGTAGTACGGCCCCTTTCTCCGTATCCAGAATTTGAATTGTCTTGTCGCTGCTGCCGGTGGCGATCTGTTTGCCATCGGGCGAGTAGGCGACCGCGAGCACGTATTGTCCATGCGGCACCTGGAACCGCACGGCACCCGACTGCACGTCGCGAACGGTTACCTTTCCGTCCAAATCACCCGATACGAACGACTTGCCGTCCGGCGCGAAGGCCACGGCGTTCACGGGCGCGGCATATCGGTACGTTGCCGCGCCAAGCTTGCATAAGTGCGTAAGTCGCCCCCACTCCCAGTTTCGCAGCTCAGGCTTGCTTGCATTGAGCAATTGCAGGGCGAAGTCGTAGGCATTCTCGTTAATCTTCGCGTTCGCCAGTCCAATCTGCGCGATGTAGGCCTCGTACTCTTCCGCTTGCTTGGCTTGCTCGGCCCTTTGTCGTTCGCTGACCGCAATCTTGGTTTGATCTTCAGCCACCTTCCGCTGCTCGACGGCAATGCCGGTTTGTTGTTCGGCTCGCGTCCGTTGCTGGTCGGCTTCCTTTTTCTTTTCTTCCGCGACCTGCCGCTGTTGCGCCTCATTCTGCCGCGCGATGATCGCCTTATTGCGCTGGGCGCGCACGCTAAAGAAGGCGATGGTAATCGTGGTAACAACGACCGCCAACAGCGCGGCCACAGCTATCTTTGCCAATCGTAGCCGCCGTTGCCGCGCATTCCGCTCGGCTCGCGCTTTGTCGATCCGCTTCAGCAGGGTTTGGTGTTCGGAGTGGGTCGGATCGAGCAGCGACGCGGCCAGGTCGAGGTCGCCCTTTTCGAGCGCAGAAGTGGCATAGTCGCGCTGAGTAACCGCCAGCAGCGCCCGCGCTCGGTTGTTTTCGTCCCATAGCGTCAACGATTCCTGGAAACCGTACAACGCCCGGGCGTACAACTGATAATCGTTCGCTGCCCGCGCCTTTTGCAGGTTCTGATTCGCGTGCGCCGACAGCACTAGGCTTTCCGAGTGCGACTGATAAACGCGAACCGCTTCCTGGAACTCTTTGACAGTCTGGTAGCGGTCCTCCTGTTGTGTGGCCATTGCCTTCAGGGCCACTTCCTTCAGCTCGCCGTCGTAACGAATCGGATCGATACGATTTTGCGAGGCAGCCATCAGGCACTGCATCACATCGCGTCCCGAATGGGGCGGCACTCCGCCGATGATCTCGTACAGAATCGCACCGAGCAGATAGACATCGCTCGTTTTGTTGATGCTCTCGACCGGCCCCTTGGCCATCTCCGGCGCCATGTATGCCGGCGTGCCGCCCAAGCTATCTGCTTGAAACACTGCATCGACATGCGCGAATTGGGGCGTAATCCGCGCAAGGCCCCAGTCCATAACGAGCACTTCGCCGTAATCGCCCAACATTACATTATCGGGCTTCAAGTCGCGATGAATCACGCCGCCGGCGTGCGCGAACGCCACCGCGTCCGCCACGCGCAACAGGATGCTCAAGTTTTCATCGAGCTGCTTTTGATGGATCACCTTGTCCCACGGCGTGCCGCGAACGCGCTTCATCGAGTAAAACAGCGCGCCTTCGTCGTTGGAGCCGAGATCGTAAATCGGCACGATGTTCGGGTGGTCCAGCTCGCCCGTCACCACCGCTTCGGAGATAAACTTGTCGCGCTGCTCCTCGCGTACCTTAGCGGTGGGCTTCAGCATCTTGACCGCGACCGTGCGAGCGATCGACGATTGATGGGCTGCGTACACGACGCCCATGCCACCCTCGCCGATGATATCGAGCAGCTCGTAGTCGGGCACATCGGCCGGCGATTTCGGTGGTGGACCGCCAGCTTTGCGCTTTTCGCGCACGTACCGCGACTTCACTGGAAGCGACGAACGGAACCCCGTCACCGTTTCGCGTTGCCGAATGGTTTGCCCCTGCTTGGAGCCCAGATCAAATGTGCCCCGCCATTGCGAATCGAGCTGTCGCGCCTCTGCTGGCGTCATATCCAAGTCGATCGTCTTGTCGCTTTCCAGCGAGTGCGTGGAACGCCCGGAGGATTTCTCCTGTGGCTCGCCGGCTTGTTCAGCGGGCGGGGCGCTTGGAATTCCATCGTCGCGTCCGAGCGATCGGGAATGGTCGGCGTTTTGGGCGGCTGTGGCGAAGCCGGTTCCGCAGCAGGAGCTTCGAGAGACTGTTCGCCGCTGGGCGGACTTTCTTTTCGATATTCGTCGAGATCGAAGAAACTGCTGAGCTCGATCGTCGCACCACCCTGATCTGTATCGGTCTGCTCCAGTTCGACCGATTTATCGACGACGATCTCGATGTCCGATTGGTCCGGGTCGTCCTGCAACCGCGTGTCATCGATCGTTCGCTGGGCCAAATGGCGCAGCGCGGCGCCGCAGTGCGAACACTTGCCCGCCATCAGGGCCCTTTGATCCAGCTCGCGTTGGCAGGCGTGACACGTTCGCATAGTAAAACCGAGCAGGCCTGTTTGACCTCGATCCAAGAGACAAAAGTTATTCTAACCAAACCTCAGGAGAAGCCGCATCCATGGCCACAAAGAGCCACTAAAAGGCGCAAAAAGAAAATAATTGTGTTTAAAGCTACGGTAGGTATTTCCACGTCCTTATTTGTGACTTTTCGTGCCTTTTCGTGGCCGTTCACAGCAAAGCTACTTGGCCCGCCGCCGCCGACCCGCGCGCCGCAGCCGTTGCCAGGCCCGCTCATCGGCCCGATCGAATGCCGCTTCCAACTCCCGTGCCCAACTGCCACGATCAGCCAACAGCCCAACTCCCGCCAAAGCCGCCGCCCAGCGCAAGCGAGACGACGTCGGTGCATCAGCATTTGCGACCGGTGGCTGACTTACCGCAGCCCGATCAATCGCCGCCGACACTTGCTCCGGCGGCAGCAACGGCTGATTCATCGCGGCCGGTTGGCCATCCGGCATCCGCTCGAGCTGCGGATTGTTCTCCAACGGTTGCACCTTGTTCTGCTGCGATCCTTCGGGCGGCCGATCGCGCGTGCCTTCCGACTTGTCGGACGGGTCGACAACATGTCCCCCCCGAACGTACACATCCAGTACCAGCCGATGTACGTTGTTGTCTGTGCGAATCAAGTAAATCCTGTAGTGGTTGTCCGGCAACGTTGCGATAAGTCCACGCAAGTCGGCAAGTGCTTCGTCTCTCAACCGGTAGCGTGCGACAACCACTCCCTCCGGCGAAATCACGTCCAACTCCAAATAGCGGTCGGAAGTGGCTGCCAACTCGTTGCTGGCGATGCGAGTATCCACCGTCTGCAAACTTTGCGGTGTGTTCGTATTCTGGTCCAACAGCACCTGCAGCGCTTGCTTCGGCGCGTAAATGAGCTTCGGCACCTGCGGCGTCGTGTCGATCCGTACGTTGATCGATTGAATGCCTGGGTTCTTGACCGCAATACTCGCCGCGACTGGACCATTATTGTCATCCACAATCATTACCGTGATCGGGATCGGAGCGGACGCGTGCAGCGGATCAGGCGGCCCGGTGTAATTGTGTGTGATCTCGAACGAACCCGTCGTGTCGGTCAGCGCATTGCCGTTCACCCGATTCGTGCTGAGGACCGTCGTGCTGGCTAGTTTCGGAGTATTGGGGGCATTGACCGGGTGGCCAAGCGTTTCTGCCTCGGTCGTCGGGAACGTCGGATCCTTTAACGTTAATTGAAACTCTTGAATCGTTCCGTTGCCCCAGTCGACTTGGAACGTGTACAACTGGCCGGCGGCTAGCGTGACATCTTGCTTTGTGACCAGACGGAGCACAGCCGTATCGTTGGACCCGAAGTTCATCACGCTGAGCGTTTGATTGACGCCGGGACCAGTGACGGTGATGACGATCGGGTCGCTGCCATTGCGTGCCGCTGCGTAATCATGCACCGCGTCGACCGTGCCGTCGCCCCAATCGATCACGCGCGTAAACGACTCGTGATTGATGTCGGTGATATAGGTTTGGCCGGGCAGCGGCTGATTCTGATTGTTCAGATTGTCGAACCCGGGATCCTGGAACGATACTTGAATCGTGGTGTCACCAGCGATGTCGACGTCCGTGCCACTGAACGCATGGGTTGCATCGACGGGGATGAACGACGGATTCACGTTCATGACCGCTACCGTGAACGTTTGCTCCACATAGTCCACGCCATTCGTGCCGCTTTCGAAAGCAGTTCCATTCGTAAACGCCGGCATGTCGTCGTCAGCCACTCGAACCTTGACGGTGTACGTTCCGTCATCGGCATAAACATGGCTACCATCGAAGCTAGCAGCGGTGAGTATGCCCATGCTGCCGATGTTGTCGATCGTTGCATCGCCGGTTGCGGTCGTTGTGCCGTCGCCCCAATCGACAAAGTATCTGAAAACTTCCACACTGCCGTTCGGCGGCGAAAGCGGGTTGAGCGGATTATTGAAGCCGGGGTCGGTAATCGAACCGAGATTCAAGAGAACCAGATTGTCGCTCTCGTGCAAAACTTGATTGACTCCCGGCTGGTTTGGAGCCGTCGTCAGCGTCGGGACAACATTATCAACCTGGATCGTGAACGTCCGCGTGACAAACGAGGCCATGTTGTCGTCTTTGATTGTCACCGAGACGGTGTACGTGCCGTTGTCGGCATACGTGTGCGAAGCGCCAGGGAACATCGCGGTCGTTGGCCCCATGAAGGGCTGCGCTTGAAATTCCGCCAGTGAGAGCGGCTCCGTCGCGGTGCCGTCGCCCCAATTGATCGACATCGCGAAAAGTGTTTCCGCTACTTCACCGCCATTGGATGGATCGAGCGTATTGAGTGGGTTATCGAACCCGGGATCGGTGACGCCCACCCCCAACCCGTTGAGCGTAAACGTATCGCCCTCGTTCACGACCAGATTGCTCGTGCCCGTGAGCGTCGGCTCCACGTTGTCGACGTGAACCTTGAACTGAGCGGTACCCATGCCGCCGTTGTCGTCGTGCACCGTGATCATGACAGTGTAATCGCCGTCATCGGCATACGTATGGCTGCCTGCGATCGTGCCGCTGGAAGGCACGCCGGGTCCGCCATTGATGTCGGCAATGCTCGCACCGGTAACGGCGTCGCGACCGTCGCCCCAGTTGATGTCGTACGTAAACGACTCAGCCAGCGGATCGCCCACTGCCGGCGGCGTGAAGGGACTGGTGTTGTTGGGATTATCGAACCCGGCATCCGTAAAAGTGGCGAGATTGGTGAAGTTGACTGTCTGCCCTTCCAAAATGCTCTGGTCACCGTTCGGCGCAGTGACAATGGGATTCTGATTCCCCACGGTAACGAAGAATGAACTCATCCCCACGCCGCCATTGTCGTCGTGCACGGTCACGGTGACTTGATAAACGCCGTCATCCGCATAGGCGTGGCTGCCGCCGATGGTGCCGCTCGAAGGCGTGCCCGGACTACCATTGAGGTCGGCGATGCTCGCACCGGTAACGGCGTCGCGACCGTCGCCCCAGTCGATGTCATACGTGAACGATTCGTGCAGCGGATCGGCGATATTAGGCAAAACGGGCGCGTTCGGATTCGCTGGATTGTCAAACCCAGCATCGGTGAACGTCGCCAAATCACTAAAGCTGACTGCATCGCCTTCAAAGATCGATTGGTTGCCATGCGGTGCGGCGACAACCGGATTCTTATTCGCAACCGTCACGGTAAACGAGGCCGAGCCCACACCGCCATTGTCGTCATGTACGGTCACCGTCACAGCATAAGTGCCATCATCCGCATACGTGTGGCTTCCCGCGATGCTGCCGCTCGACGGCGTCCCCGGTCCGCCGTTGATATCAGAGACGCTCATTCCGGTGATTGCCCCGGTTCCGTCGCCCCAGTTGATGTCGTACGTAAACGACTCGTGCAGCGGGTCAGTAATATTGGGTGGCACCGCAGCATTCGGATTTACAGGATTGTCGAACCCGGCGTCGGTGAATGTCGCCAAGTCGCTGAAGTTGACCGTATCGCCTTCGAAGATCGACTGGTTGCCGTGCGGTGTTGCGACGATCGGATTCTGATTGCCCACGGTGACGAAGAATGAACTCATCCCCACGCCGCCATTGTCGTCGTGCACGGTCACGGTGACTTGATAAACGCCGTCATCCGCATAGGTGTGGATACCCGCGATCGTACCGCTGGAAGGCGTTCCAGGCCCGCCATTGAGGTCGGCAATGCTCATGCCTGTGAAAGCATCGCGCCCGTCACCCCAGTTAATGTCATACGTGAACGACTCGTGCAACGGATCGGCGATATTGGGCAAAACGGGCGCGTTCGGATTCGCTGGATTGTCAAACCCAGCGTCGGTGAACGTCGCCAGGTTGGCGAAATTGATCGTCTGCCCTTCCAAAATGTTCTGGTTGCCGTTGGGCGTCGTGACGACGGGATTCTTATTCGCGACCGTGACGGTGAAGGAAGCCGAACCCACACCGCCGTTGTCGTCATGTACCGTGATGGTAACGGTGTAATCACCGTTATCCGCATACGTGTGGCTGCCGCCGATTATGCCACTCGACGGCGTGCCCGGACCGCCGTTCACGTCGGCGACGCTCATTCCGGTGATCGCCCCAGTGCCGTCGCCCCAATTGATGTCGTAGGTGAACGACTCGTGCAGTGGATCGACAATCTGTGGCGGATTCGCCGGGTTTGGATTGAGCGGGTTATCAAATCCCGCATCCGTAAACGTCGCCAGATTAACGAACGAGACCATATCGCCTTCAAAGATGGATTGGTCGCCGTGCGGTACCTGCACAACCGGGTCGCGGTTGGCAACGTTCACCACGAACGAATCCGAGTCGCTCTTGCCGTCCTTATCGGTCACTGTCACGGTGACCATGTACATGCCATCGTCGGCATACACGTGCGTTCCGCCCAAAGCGCCGGCGCCCATGCCCTGAATGATTGCGGCATTTTGCGTGCCGCTGCCGTCGCCCCAATTCACGGTCGCAGTATGGGTATCGAGCGTGCCCGTGTCGATAAACAATCCCAGTGGCGGCGCACCGCTCATCCCGCTCAGGTCGAGCGTGTCGCCTTCGAACACATTCTGTGCCGTAGGAACAACGAGTACCGGCGGTAGGTCGTTGACCACCACGGGCGCTGTGTACGGTCCGGTCGCATCGAGGTCATCGTCTTTGACGATAAGCGATACGTTATAGGTGTCCGACGGCGCGTTAGTGAGCCCGTCGTCCAGATACTGATGGCTGAGCTGCAGGCTCCGCGTGGCTGCTGTCCACTGGTAGGAAGTGCTGCCTACCGTCCCCGACGTGTCCACCGCGCCAAGGCCGCCGATCGTTGCGGTCGACCCATCCAACCAATTGACCTGGACCTCGAATACGTCCGTCGCGCTGGGATCGACGATCTTGGCGCCAATGGTGGCGACGTCATTTTCGTTGATCGTGTCGCCTGTGATGTTCGTCAGCGTGGGCGCCACATTCAACACATGAATCGTCGTCGTGTAATCAGTGAACTGCCCGTCCTTGTCGATGATCCGAGCCGTTACGGTGTGGTCGCTCGGCCCCTCCGTCAGAAAGCTGCCGGGAACATTTGCACTCGTGGTCGTCACCGATCCACCGTAGGTGCCGTCGCCCACGTCGAACGTGCAGTCGTTATTGATGTCGTAGGCGTAGTGAAAACCAGCCGCGGTATCGGTACTGCTCGGATCGAACTGGTTGCTGAACGATACCGTGGCGCTAGGCGACCCTTCGACAACGGGGCCGTTATTGGACAGCGTCGCAGTGGGAGCCACCGGAGCGACGATTGCATGGAACGTATCCGAGTCGCTGCCGCCGTTGTTGTCCATCACCGTCACCGTGACGGTGAACGTACCCTGATCGGCATAAACATGCGTGCCCCCGAGTGTCCCGACGCCCACGCCTTGAAAAATCGTGGTGCTTTCCATCGGGCTACCATCGCCCCAATCGACGGTTGCCGTATGTGTGTCCGCCAAGTCCGTGTCGATAAACAGTCCCAGAGGCGGCGCACCGCTGGTCCCACTCAAATCCAGTAGCTGTCCTTCATTCAGATTCTGGTCGAGCGGCACCACCAGAACCGGCGGCACATTCGCTACCGCGCCTTGAGCCAGCTCCGCGCTGTTTGCCGGTTGTGCGTTTGTCGTCGGGGGTGGTGTCCAGCTATAGGCCGTGGGTGTCTGGCTTGTCGTGTCGGCGGTGGGGGCAGGCGTGGTTACCGGCGAGTCTGCCGATGCTACCGCAGTCACAACCACAGCTTGCACCGCCCCATCCAGTACCCGGCGCCGTTCTAATTGGCGAACCCGCAGCGTCGCACTGGCCGAACGACGATGGTGCGAGCGCCCGCCGCCACTGCGCAGCAGTTGCCTGCCGGTGAACCAAGACAGTCGCATAGTGGCAAACCTTGCGGGAAAAGAGCGATAGCTCCTGCCAGAGCCAAGTTCCGGTTTGGCAGGCGTGGCGGCCCATTTTAGCAGCATCCCTATTATCACGACGAACCGCGGCCGATGTCAAACATTCTGCAGCGTCGTATCTCCCAGTGGAGCCCAAACTTGCAGCGATTCTCGCGATGGATCCCCGTCTGTGCCGCCGCTGCCGGTTTTGCTGCTATTTCCCCGGAATTCCCAGTGAAACTCAACCCCTCGCCGCGATCTGCCGAAAACAGGAGCGCTCGACTCCCTTTGCTCATCTTTTCTGATAGCGGTGCCCTCGCATGCGTGCCATGAACTTTTGCCGTTCGTTCCAACTTCTATCCACGCAGGTGGTCATTCTGTCTGCGCTTGCTGCAGTTTGTGCTTCGGACGGCCAAGTAATGGCCGATTCGTCTGGCAAACACGCTGCGGATAAATCCACGGGCACACTTGTCGATCCCTTCGAATCGATTAAGACTCAAAACGCTCCGTTCGAAACGGTGCTCAGCGATTCGCCAGTCGACGCAGCCGCTTATTTGCCGCCGCGGACCCGCTGGGAGACGAAGCAAACCAACTTCGATGAGCCGGCCATTGTTGCTCCGCAAAACACCGGCGAATTACCAGCGCCGACTTCCACGAACGCCGCCGCTTCGCCGGCCAACGCAACCGCGAAAGACCCCTGCGCCGCCGCTCAGTTCCAACCGATAGGCGAGCTGGGCATCAACATCGCGCAGCCCGCCGGTCAAAAGCCGACTGATTTTGCCACGCCCTGTTGGGAGCAGATCAACAGCGGCCCAAACGCGCTCTGCCGCTGCTGGCCGGTAATGTGCTACCAATGGGAAGCGACGCGCCTCTGCTATCAGCCGCTTTACTTCGAGGAAGCCAACGCGGAACGCTACGGCTACGTGTGCTGCTGCTGTTGGCAGCCCGCCGCATCGGCCGCCCATTTCTTTGGCACGATTCCGGCCCTGCCATATTGCCTCGCGGCCGAATGCCCAACTACGTGCGTTTACGCGCTCGGCCATTATCGCCCCGGCGATTGTGTGCCCTGGCGTCGGCACTGGCCCCCTTGCGATCCAATGGCCGCCATCACCACCGGCGGCGTCTACACCGGACTGGTGTTCGCGATTCCGTAACGACTCTAGCAGCGACGAATTCGCAATCTTCCGACGGAATGGTCGCTTCAGCGACCAGTTGGACTCACCTCACATTGGCAGCCTGAACGTCTGCGCAACATACCGCGCGATCCGCCGCGCGAGCGTCACCCGCTCCGTCGCCACTTTGGCCTCGCCGCGTCCGCCAATCACGAGCGTTGGCGCTATCGCAGGATCGAATTGCACTCGCACCTCGTAATGCGCGCCTTCGTGACCAGGAGGAATAAGTCCCGCCAAAAGTGGCGATAGATCGGCCCGCGCCGCCTTGGCGCCGCTCGGCTCGCTCGTTTCGTGTCGGGCCGCCTCAGCGACCTCGCCCTCAAGTACTTGTCCCGGCAATTGGTCGAGGCGCAGCCGGGCATGCTGGCCCGGCTGTAAGAACTTAATGTCGACGTCGTCTACAAGCAGTACGGCCGCCAACTGGTTGGGGTCGCCCACAAGGCACGTTAGCGTCCCGGGTTCAACGTGGGCTCCGCGCTCGGCCGGCTCGAGCAGCGAACCGCTCCACTCCGCCAACCGCCCTTCGGCAGCGCGCGAGCTTGGAACGCGCGGCGCAGGAATCAATATGCCATCAACCGGGGCGGTCAGCGTCAATCGCGCCGCTTCACGGCGCCGTTCTTCGAGTCGCCGCTGCGTGTCGGCAAGCACCGTTCGCGCCGTCGGCAACTGGTCATTCGCTTCATGATCGAACCCTCGCAACCGCTCCAGGTGTTCGACCCGCAGTTGCCGTACGCGGAGTTCGCCTTCAAGCCGCGCCAATTCAAGCTCGGTTTCGCTATTGGAAAGTTTACCAATCGTCTCGCCGCGGACAACTTTGGTCCCAGCCGGCAACATGCTATCGAGTGTACCTTCTGCCGTGGCATACACCCGCGCTGCATCGTCCGGAATCAGCACCAACGGCGCCGAAACGTTGTAATCGACCGGAATCGACAGCACGCCGAGCAGCACCGCCAATCCGACTCCCAGTACGAGCGATAGCCGCCCTTTACGCAACTCCGCCCGGCGAATCGGATTCCGCGCAAACTCCACGACGCTGGTTACAGGGCCGACCAGCGCGCTGCCGAACACGGTGAGCCCGACCGCATACGCAAGGTTCTGCAAATGAAACGGCGCGAGCGATCTTGCCAACCCCCAAACAATCAGGACGCACACAATCGATAAGTAGAGCTTCGACACCGTCGCATAGACAGCCAGCCACGGTCGCTGCCGTGCCGGCAGCAACGGATCGTCCGCCAGCGGCTCTCCCATCAACCAATCGGACCAGAAATACCGAAACGCCTCGCGCGATCGTTGCCACAAATTCGGTACTTCGACCAGGTCGGAGAGGACGTAGTATCCGTCATACCGCATCAGCGGGTTACCATTAATAAACAGCGTATTGAGCGTGCAAATTACCATGATGTTGAGCGCCACCAACTGCACCACGCCCGGCTGGGCATACCACCACACGATGGTCGCCACCGCTGCCAGCACCAGTTCCACGAGCACTCCCGCCGCGGAAACCGCAACACGTTTCCATTTGTTGGGCAGTCGCCAGGCGTCGGTCACATCGCAGTACAGGCAAGGTGCGAACACGAGCAGCATGAATCCCAACTCATGTACTTCGCCTCCAAAGTGTTTGCACGCGAGCGCATGCCCTAGCTCGTGCAACACTTTGGCGATTCCAATCGCCACCAGTAGCCACGGCAGGTTTCGCCAGTCTAAAAGCGCCGAAATCTCCGGTAGCCGACTGTGGAATTCTCCGTAATGACCGAATAAGAGCGACAGCGCATAGAGCACGACAAGGAGCGCCGCAATCAATGTCGCGGGCGAAAACAACCATCGGCAGCGGGTATGCATCGCCGTCAAAAATGCATCGGGGTCGATGCCGGGAAACCGAATGCCGAGCAGCCCCGTCCACGAATAGGCCCACCGGCGCGTTTGTTCGCGGTTCCGTCGCAGCAGGAGCTCATGACCCTGGCCACTTAAACTACTTACAAGTAGCCCGGCCATATGCAGCCGGCTCATAAACTCCCATATCGTCTCTGGAGTGATCGTTTGCGGTGCGAACTTCCGCTGAAACAGTCGTTGCAACTCGGCAATCGTCACCGGCTCACGCAGCCAGTCCAGCAAAGCGTATTCCTCCGCCGAGAATTGAAAATGCTCCAGAGTGAGCGGGTCTTTTACGATCCAGGTCGTTCCGCCGACACATTCTACTGGAGATGACAACAAATCCGCCCGCGTCTGCAGTCCCACCGACCGATCTATGGATGCGAGAGGTTTACTCATGGGACGATCATTCGTAGCCGAGTTCGCTAGAATTCTGAAGTCAAAGCCGCGCTTGCAAGAACTTCTACGGACGAACTCGTGCAAGTTCAGCGACGACGAAGGTACTCTGTTGATAGTTGTTAATGGAGTTCAATTAATTGCCACGATCAACTATCAACGATAAACTATCCCCCCACTCTCATCTTCGCCGCCTGCCCCGGCCGCAATCGTCCATCACGATTCTCAATCTCCGCCCATACGCGTACCTGCCCCGTGATCGGATCGACCTCAGGGCTAACAAAAGCGATTTTGCCCGGGAACGTTTGCGCTTTGCCTCCCAAGTCGACGATCAACTGCACACTCTTGCCGGTCGTTACCGCCGCCGCATCTTCCGCACGAATGAATCCTTCTGCTTTTAGTCGATCCGCGTTCACGATCCGGAGCGCTTTTTGCCCCGGCTCGGCCCATTCGCCTTTTCGTAGATAGACCTGCACGATTGTGCCGTCGAACGGCGCTGATGATCTTCCGACGTGCTATCTGCGCCCGCGCCGCGCTCAATTCGTTCTCCTGCGCTTTCATTTCGAGCGTGGCGATCCCTTGCTCGTGCTCGGCCTCCTCGGCTTCCAGTCGGTTCTTCTGAACGGTCAACTGTTCTACATCGAGCTGCGATTGCGATACGCTCTTCGCGAACTTCTCGATGGATTCCGTCGATCGCCGCAGTTCCGCTTCTGATACTTCGAGCGCTTTTTGAGCGTAGCGAATTTTCACGTCGTTGGTCGCCTTCTCGCGTGTGATGTCGTATTTCGCCTTCGCCGCATCGGCCGCCAGTTGTGGGACTTGGTCGTCAAGTTGCGCGAGCAGTTCGCCCTGCTTCACCCGCTGTCCTTCCCGTACCGCAACTCCAGTCACGAGGCCGGCCTCCTGCGCCGGTACTTCCGCTTCATCGAACAGCCGCAACACAACGGATTCAACTTCAATTGCGTGGCCCGCTGCTTTCATTTGTGCCGATGGGTCTTCTGCTGCGCTCAGATGTGCAGAAGGCAGCAGTAGGCACGCGCCAATCACCACAGGATGGAGTTTTCGAAAAGTCATGATCGTCATTTCCTGAACCATCAACATTCGACCTTAACCCTCAATCATCAAAACTGCCACCAATTGATTGCTGCGTCCCAAATATCGTGCAGCCAAACGTAACCGATCGGTTTCCGGCCGCACTCAATCACGGCGCGTGCCGAAACGCCCGGCCGTACCTCGCCGCCCAACGATGCGACGAGGTCGGGCGAATCGAGAGATACCTTGGTGAGAATCATCGGCGTCGGCCGTGTCGTTTTCTCGGCCGGCAAGTCGGCCATCTGGCATACTTCCGCGATCCTGCCCGTGTGGGTGGCCCGCTCCTCCGATCCCAAGCGAAATCGCACCGGCAAATCCGGCTTGATCCTCTTTTGTGCGGCCAGCACGTACCCAATCCGATCATCTGGTACGGCAAGCTCGAGCTGCCACAGCGAAGACAGGTCGGCTACGGTGACGAGCACGTCGCCGCGCTCCACCGGTCGCGCGAGGAGTTCGTGACCTATGTCCCATGTCAACACTCGCCCGCTGATCGGACTTTTAACGATAAGCTGCTCGCGCTCATGTGTTAGCAGTTCCAATTCGCGTCGCGAGTTGGCGACCTTCTGTTCAAGCTCACGTTCCTCTGCTGACAAGCGATACGACTCGACCGGACTCGTATCTCGAATCGCGCGATTCGTTCGGGTCGCCCGCACGGCATCGAGCTGCCGCTGCTCCGTCTCCAACTCGCCGTCAACTCGTTTGAGCTCCAACTCCAGCGACGGATCGCGCATTCGCACGAGCGGTTGCCCCGCCGTTACATTGGCGCCGTGTTTCACCAACACTTCATCCACGACACCGCTCCGTGGTGCGAACACCTCACGGCGCATCGTCGGCTGCATCGTTCCTGGGGCCTCGATATTGAAATCCGCCGGCATCAAAATCAGCGCCGCGAATCGCAGCCATGATTGCCGTGGCAATCAATGCCGCACGCGACAAATGTTCTGCGGCCGCCTCTTTCACCTTTCCCAACGGCCGTAGCAGCCAGCCCAGCGGCATCCGGTCGACGGTGAGCGCGTTGTACAACGCTGTTGTCGCAACCTCGGCCACTTCCACTAGCCAATCGCGCCGCAGCTCGCCCTCGCGCGAATCGAACTGTTCAGCGACGAGCACAAACTGTGGCCTCTCTTGCCGTGACAGACGACGCTGTTTCTTCGTCAATACGGCATCGTCTGAATTCGGCTCTACCGGTCGTCGCAAAGGAATAGCTGCGATATGTCGGGCGTGCGACTCTTCAACGTGCCGCGCGATCGCCTCGGCCACTGGCGGCAAAGCATCACACTCGCCATCGGAGTAGTACGCCGGCTCATCAGTCTTGCGAACGAGTTCGGCAACCTTTGTGAGTTGCCGCGCTGCGCCGCTGCGCCGTTCGACACGGCTCACGCCGCTGGCCGCGAGCAATCGGCAACTTTGTCCGTGGGCAACCAGCACGTTCAGCCGATCGCAACCGACGACGCGCCGCCCTTCGTTCGCGACCGCGTACGCCGTGGCAGAAAGGCCAAGCTGGTTATGCACGATCGGGCCGAGTTCCAGGAGTTCGGAACGATGATGCTCATCCTGCCTCAAACTCCTCAACTCGTGAAACGCATGATAGTCCGCCGCCAATTCGCAAACGGCGGTGAGAAACTGCTCGCAACCACGCCTCGTTGCCGGGCTCGCATCTCCCCGCATCCATAGCTCGATGATGGCGACTGTCGCGCCATGTCCTGACTTCGCCTCATCGCCCAATACATTAACCGGACCCAACACCAATAAGTCCTCGTTGGCATTCGTCGTATGCGGAGCGATGCTTAATACGCGACCTTCCGTGAGGGCTTCCTGCAACAACGCTTCGTGAGTTCGTCGAGCGTCTTCACCTTGTGGCGATTCGTTGCCCGCTCGGCCAACTTGCGCGATGGGCTGCATCGCACTTCCTGCGCAGCCATACGACTCCACCCAACGCGGAGAGTGCGCGGCACGCTGTCGTCGAGAACAGCACGGTAGAATTCTGGCGGCGCGACCGGGGAGCGAACTAACTGGCCGAGAGCGGCGAACACTTCCTCCAGCTCTTGCCAAGCCTGCGACTCCAGCGGTACGCCGCTCGTCGGAAGAGGAGCGGACATATCTCTCAGTATAGCCAGTTTGACTAACTTCGCTCTGTTCCGGCGCACGATTGCATTGCAGTCACTCGGCGGGTTTTGTCTGAACCAAAGCGTCGCCAGGTATTTGTCGTTTCGCCCCGCAAACTCAATAAGAGCCCTGCAACTGCGCATAAAATGGGTGCTTTGCAACCTATACAGCGATCGTGACGGAATTACTGATGAGGCTGACTTTGCCTGCCGATTAAAGAGTAGCGATTCCACAGGGATGCTGCCGTCGTACCCTGCGCTGGCCAATCCTTTGAGTGGAGCTGCTGGACACTCGCGCGGCATGCACGAACGTCATCGCAAACTACTGACGTACTTCCTAGCCAGCTCGATGCTGCTGCTTGGCGGTTGCGCTTTGAAAGATTCGCATTCTTTCAAAGCGTGTGTTCCGGCGGGCACGTACGAGGCAGTCGCCTCGCAGATTGAATACCCGGCCGAATCAAGCTGTACGCAAGCTAGCGCGGACGAATCTGTTGCGGCGCCGCAGCCTTGGACCATCGATACCCAAGGCACACCTCAGTATTGGGACTTGCCGCTTGAAGAGGTCATTCGATTAACGCTGGAAAACTCGCGCGTCCTGCGCAACTTAGGAGGCGCAGTGGTCCGCGCACCGGCTTCGACGCGAACCGCCATGGATCCCGCCGCCGTGGAAACCGATCCGCGCACCGGTATCGAGGCCGCCCTCAGCGAGTTTGACGCCCAATTCCTGACCAGCACCTACTGGGAAAAGAACGACCGCGCCCTCAACAACGAATTTTTCGGCGGCGGCACGCGACTACTGTTTCAGGACGATGCGGTGTTTCAAGCCGCGATCACCAAGAAGGCCGTCACAGGTACCCAGTTTACTATTCGCCACAACGTTGATTACGACGCGAACAACGCTCCGGGCAACCTCTTCTACAGTGCTTGGGACGCAAACGTCGAAACCGAGATTCGCCACCCGCTGTTGCAAGGCGGCGGTGTGGAATTCAATCGCATCGCCGGTCCACAAACCACGCCTGGCGTTTACAACGGCGTGCTGATCGCGCGGATCAATTCCGATGTCGCTCTGGCGGATTTCGAGATCGCCGTTCGTGATCTGGTCAGCAATGTCGAAAACGCCTATTGGGACTTGTACTACGGCTACCGCGTGCTGGACGCCCGTGTAAAGGCGCGCGATGCCGCGCTCGACACCTGGCGAAAGATTTACGCGCTCTACGAAGTAGATCGCCGTGGCGGCGAGGCGGAAAAAGAAGCCCAAGCCCGCTCGCAATACTTTACTTTTCAGCAGGACGTGGAAAATGCCCTCAGCGGAGAGCCTTACCTGCAAACCCGGAACTGGAACGGCCTGCCCAGCGGCGCTTTTCAAACCACCAGCGGCGTGCTGCTCGCTGAGCGACGACTGCGGCAACTGATGGGCCTGTCGCCGACCGATGGCAAGCTGATTCGGCCGACGGATGAGCCGGTCGCCGCCAAGATCGCTTACGATTGGAACCAGGTCACGACCGACGCCACCACGCGTCGGGCCGAGCTGCGCCGCCAGAAATTCGAAATCCGCCGCCGCGAGCTGGAGCTGATTGCCAGCAAGAACAATCTGTTGCCGCGGCTCGATGCGGTCGGGCGCTACCGTTGGCGCGGCTTCGGCGACACATTGTTCCCCGATAAAAACCCGCCGTTGCCTCGATTCGACAACGCCTACGAAGACCTCACCTCCGGCGACTTCCAAGAGTGGCAGCTTGGTTTCGAGCTCAATGTGCCGATCGGATTCCGCGAAGCGCATGTCGCCGAACGCAACGCCGAGTTGCTGTTGGCTCGCGAGCGAGCGATTCTGCGCGATCAGCAGCATGAAGTTATGCACGAGTTGGCAGATGCCGTGTCGGAGACCGATCGTGCCTACGCCGTCATGCAGACCAGTTACAACCGGCTGGCGGCCAATCGGGATCAGCTAGGCGCGGTTCAAGCGGCGTATGAAAACGATAAGGTGCCACTCGATCTATACCTCGACGCGCAGCGCCGTCTCGCCGATGCCGAGATCGATTACCACTTGAACCGCGTTCGTTACTCACTGGCCACGAAAAACGTTCATTTTGTCGATGGCACGCTGCTCGGTTACGACGGCGTACACCTGGCTGAAGGACCGTGGCCATGCGAAGCGTACGAGGATGCCGCCAAGCTCGAGGCGTCGCGCGGCCGGCCGGTGCCGCTGAACTATATTTCATCGCGGGCGCCGATCGCGGCGGCTGGCGTGTTCGACCAGAACGCCGGATCGCCGGTGCTGGGTGAACCAAGCGAAGGTCCCGCCATGCAGGAGCCGGCGTTGGAGCACCCCGAAACGTTACCGATTCCGAGCGACGTGCAACCGCTGCCGTTGAAGAATGCCGCACCTTCCGACGGTGCGAGCACACGGCCGGGGCTGCCAACAAAGCTCAATCAGCCTGAAGCGATTCGCACGGATGCCGTCGAGACGAGTTCGAAGAAGCAGTATCCTGTCAACAGCGCGGGCTACACCGATCACTCGGACAAACCGCTGCCACAGATCGCGCTGCAACCGAGCTCCCTTCTGCAGTCGACGCGCGAAGAGCCAACGCCGCCCGCCGAGCCGCAGCGCCTGCCGCCGACAGCCAAATAATTGTCGTTCTCTCGTTGCGGCGTAATATTCTACTCGCTCGACTCAGCGGTCATTTCCGCGGATGATAGTTTCTGAGAGCGTGTCTTCGTCGCTCTTGAATTGGTAGCCTGCTGTGCGTTCGTTGTTACCCATGTTTACGTCGCGATTTTTTTGGAAGCTGGTTCTCACATGCGCGGGTTTGAATTTCCTCGCGGCTGTGGTAGTGGGGTTGATTCTTTCGAACTGGCTCGCGGACCAGGTGATCGACCCGCTGGCCGCTCGACGTTGGATTTGGGGTCTGGTGGCCGCCGAATCGCTCTGTGTTCTGGGCCTCTCGTGTTGGCTCGTCGGGCTCATCATTCGCCCTGTCGCCTCGCTTAGTGCGGCTGCCGAAGCGATCGCCGCGGGAGATTATCAGCACCGCGTCTACGTACCGAGCCGCGATGAACTCGGCACGCTCGCGGTCACGCTCAACCGTATGAGCCAGTCGCTTAGCCAGCGCATGACGCAGCTCAGCCAGACTGCCGATCGCCAATCGACCGTGCTGGGCGGCATGGTTGAAGGCGTCATCGCCGTCGATCCACGGCAGCGAATCGTGCTGGCGAACGCGGCCGCCGGCCGGCTGTTTAACTTTTACCCCGCGGATGTCGAAGGCAGGCCGCTGCTCGAAGTCGTTCGCAATCACGCCCTGCACGCCGCCGTTACCACCGGTCTTTCGACCGGCCAGCCGCAGCGCCTCGAGACCGACCGCAGCGGCGCACAGCAATTGCACGTCGATATCCACATGCAGCCGCTGCCGGGGCAGCCGTGTCCTGGTGTGGTGCTCGTGTTTCACGATACGACGGAGCTCCGCCGCCTCGAATCGATCCGCCGCGATTTTGTGGCGAACGTCTCGCACGAACTCAAAACGCCGCTCAGCTCGATCAAGGCTTATGCCGAAACGCTCCAGAACGGCGCTGATCCCGAAATTACACAGCGCTTTTTGGGCCGCATCGAAGAACAAGCCGACCGGCTGCATCATTTGATCATCGACATGCTGATGCTGGCTCGCATCGAGTCGGACATTCAAGCCTTCGAAATAACGTCGGTCGACGTGGCGGAAGTCGCCCGCGCTTGTTTGGAAGGCCAACGTCGCGCGGCCGAAGCGAAACGCATTACACTTCATACAGACTCCGATGGCATTCCAACGGATGCCGCCTGCCGCGTTCGCGCCGACCGCGAGGGTCTCCGCGAGATACTCGATAATCTCGTCGACAATGCGATCAAGTATACGCCCGAGGGCGGTGCGGTAACGATTGTTTGGAGGCTCGATGCGCGAGATACGAACGACGAGAATTCTTCTCCTCGACCGCCGATTTCTGATCGCCGTGTCCTTCTTTCTGTTACCGACACTGGCATCGGGATCAAATCGCAGGACCTGGAGCGGGTGTTCGAGCGTTTTTACCGCGTGGATAAGGCCCGCTCCCGCGAGCTCGGGGGCACCGGCCTCGGTTTGTCGATCGTTAAGCATTTGGTGAATTCGTTCGGTGGGCGCGTGGCTGTCGAAAGCACGCCGGGGCAGGGGAGCACTTTTACGGTGGAGTTGCCGGTGGGTTGAAGGCTGAATTCGTCGGGCGAAACGCAAGTGCGCAAAATTCCCCCTGGGGTTTTTGCGCACTTGTAGCGAATTGGATACACCTCGGTTGGGTAGTCCGTTGTCGGTTGTCAGTCGTGGTGGTTCGTTGTGCATAGCGTGGTTGGCGGCTGGCGCGCGGTGAGCGGCCCGCGCACGTCTCCATGTGGATACTAAACGGGCGTTCACTATACTGGATTTGCAGGAAAAGTCAACGGTCAGAATTGGGCCACTTTGCGGAACAGGGAAGTCGCCTGTCGCCTCAACGGGGACAATAAGAGCCGCGATCTTTGGGATGTCTGGCGAAGGCCTCATCCAATCGCCATGTGGCCGCTGAGACCTCACTTCCGGCATAGTCGGTCAAGCTATTAGAACGTAAAGGACACGAAACGCGAGTCCGGCATGCACGCCAAGAACGAGTCGGATGCCAATTTCTTTTCCTTCCCGCCCCGCCCGCGAGCACCGCGAGTGCGAAAACCACCAACGTCGTCGGCTCCGGAACCGGCGCATTCGTTATCAGGAGGTGAAGAAGGGGTCAGAATTATTTAATAAATAGTTCTGACCCTTTTTCTTCCTTGGACGGCTAAACGACGTCGCTGGTCGTCGGAAAGCAGAATCCGTTTCGTGCCGTGCGTCTCCCGGAGGATCTGATTCTCGGTCCTCAGTTAGTCGATGACGACTTGCTGTTGTCGATTGATCCATCCGGCAAGAATGACCAGGTACAGTTGCCACGGTGGAAGCGTAAAACTCATGGGCGTGTCTTATCCGTGAAGGAAGTCTGCGACGCTTCACCATGCGGCAACCCTGCCCGTACGTCAACCGGCTGCTGCCGCGACTAATGCCGATTACTGTGCCACGGACGCGAGCACGATCAATCTTTCCTAGCTCGGCGAAGATTGCGATCGGTGATCTCGCCCGAAATCGAGTGCTCCCTGACTCTTCGCAACTGTAGTCGTTACCGCCAGATACAGATCGGCTGAGTATTTTGACCTCACGCGATTATCCGCCTAACTTGTGCGTGCCCAACAGGTACAGCATCGGCAGGAGGAAAATCCACACGACGTCGACGAAATGCCAGTAAATCCCGACAATATCAATGGGTGAATTGTATTCAATGGTGAAGCGCTTCTGGGTAGCCAGCATCGCAAGGATCAGCACCAAAGTGATGCCAATTGTCAAATGTATGGCGTGAATTACCGTCATGATGTAGTACATCATCAGAAAAATCTTCACTTGGGCGACCTGTGCCAGCGACAGTCCCTCCTTGGTGATCCACTCGTTTTGATCAAATTTCCAACCGGGAACCAGGTTATCGCGGTAGTCGGTGTAGTATTCGACGCCCTTGAGCACGAGAAAGGCAAAGCCAAAGGCCGCCGTTAGCAACAAATACAGCACGAGCAGCCGATCTTTTCCCAACCGCGCGTAATGCACAGCCAACACCATCGTGAGACTGCTTGCTAGAAGCACCAGTGTGTTGGTGCCGCCGATTTCCCAGTTAAGCTTTTCACTCGCCTTCTCAAAGGCTTCGGCGTATTCGTAGCGGTAGATGTTAAGTGCGAGAAATAACGCGCCAAAAAACATGACTTCCGTAGCCAAAAATAGCCAAATGCCAAGACGCGAGGTTTCGGCCTGGTGCTCCAAGTCATGAAAATGTTCTTCGAGCTCGATGGCGCACGAGGACCGTGTGCTTGAACATGTCGCCCATGTCGGCGGTCAAGAAGCTGTCTTCACGGCTCATTCTGCGCCTTTCCAGAAGGGTAGTCGTAGGGATCGCGTACGACGATCGGCGTTTCATCGAAGTTGTCGCGCGGCGGCGGCGAGGGCGTTTGCCATTCCAATCCAGTGGCTTTCCACGGGTTGGGGCCGGCGAGTTTCCCGTGTCGAAGCGAATACGGGAAATAGAACAACGGCAACAAATAACCGACGCCGAGGATCGAGGATCCGGCCGTCGACAGCACATTCCACGCTTGGAACTCAGGAGCGTAGGTGTGATATCTGCGTGGCATGCCGTTGTATCCCATAACGTACTGAGGCAGAAATGTCAGAAAGAAGCCAACACAAATAATGATTGCACACAGCCGCGACCACCACTCGGAGTACATACGGCCGGTTATTTTCGGCCACCAGAAGTGCAGCCCCCCCATGTAGGCAGTGACCATACCTCCGACCATGATGAAGTGAAAGTGAGCGATGACAAAGTAGGTGTCGTGAACGTGCATGTCGACACCCGTCGTCGCCAGGAACAGCCCTGCCATGCCGCCGAACGTGAATAGCACCACAAAACCCAGGCAAAACAGCATGGGCGCTTCAAACGAGATGGAACCCTTGTACAACGTCGCCGTCCAATTGAAGACTTTGATCGCCGAAGGCACGGCTACGAGGAAGCTCAACACCGAAAAGATCAGCGCCGCATAAGTCGAGATACCGGCCACAAACATGTGGTGAGCCCACACAAAAAAACCGACCCAAGCAATTCCGAACGTCGCAATCACCACGAAGTTATATCCGAACAAGCGCTTGCGGGAAAAACACGGAATCACTTCGCTGACGATTCCCATGCCGGGCAAAATCATGATGTAAACCGCCGGATGCGAATAGAACCAGAACAAATGTTGGAACAAAAGCGGATCACCACCAAGGGCCGGGTCGTATATTCCAATCCCAAATGTGCGTTCGACAATCACCAGGATCAGGGCGATTGCTAAAACGGGAGTCGCTAACAGAAATATGAAGCTCGTCGCATACAGCGTCCAAACAAAAATCGGCAGGCGAAACCACTTCATGCCCGGAGCTCGCAGCCAATGGACCGTGGCGATGAAATTGATGCCTGTCATCATGGAAGAAAAACCCGCAATCACCACCCCGGTCATCGCGGGAATCACGTTGTAGTGGCTCGAGTGCGAGCTATAGGGAGTGTAAAACGTCCAGCCGGTGTCGATGCCGCCCGCGAGGATCGCGACCAGGGCCCAGATCGCGGCGAACATATAGGTGTACCAACTCAGTAGGTTCAGCCGGGGAAAGGCCAGGTCCTTAGCCCCGATCATGAGCGGAAGGCAGAAGTTCCCTAGCACAGCCGGGACCACGGGTACCAGAAAGAAAAAAACCATGATGACGCCGTGGGCTGTGAAGCTCTTGTTGTACGTGTCGGCCGACACCAGCGAACCGGTCGGAGTAAGGAGATTAAGCCGCACCACGGCCATGAAATAGGCGCCGATAAAGAACATCGCGGTGATCGGGAACAGATACAGCAGGGCGATCCGCTTGTGATCCATGGGGAGCAGCCACGAAGCGAACCCCCGCGACGCGTTCAGGTAATTGCGGGCCGGCTCGTCAGGCGGCGGCAACGGAGTAGGGCGAGGGACTTCGAGGATCGTGCTCATGGTAGATTCCTCTCTGGCGGCACTGGTTGCGATTTCGCCGGCGGTGGATAGTCCTCCACTCGCTTCGGCGTCTCCCCCGCTTGAAGTGATTGGATAAACGCGATCAGCGCAAGTACTTGTTCCTCGCTGATCTGCCCCTCAAATGGAGGCATAATATCGCTGTAACCAGCGACGATTTGCGCCTCGGATGCAGAATAGAGTTCCGCAGGTAGCTATGGTCCGCTCGAACGACGGTGCCGTTGGCCAGTGCCACGGCTTTTCCAAACAAGTTCTCGAGCACGGGCGCTGGCGCATGCGCATCGGCGCTGTGGCAACTCAAGCAGCGGTACTGCAGAAACACCTGCCTCCCTCGCAGGGCCAACGAGCCTTCCGCGTTAAAGTTAAGCCACCGCTGGTACTCGGCCGCTCCCATGACGATGACCTTGCCCACCATTCCGGAATGATTGGTGCCGCAGTACTGCGAGCAAAAAAGATGGAACTCGCCTGATTGCGTCGCTTTGAACCAAACCGAAGTGTAGCGCTGCGGCAACACATCCATGTGGACACGAAACGCTGGCACGAAGAAGCTGTGAATGACGTCTTCGGAAATGAGCAACAGCTTGATCGGTTTACCGACAGGAACGTGCAACGTATCGATCTCGCGCTGCCCTTCGGGATGCTGAAACTTCCACATCCATTGTTTGGCGACGACGTAAATGGGCGTGGCGTCGTCGGGAGGATTGTAGGTGGAAAAATAAATCTCGCCTCCCCAGGCAAAGAACACCGCAAAAAAGCCCAACGGCGTCAGCGTCCAAAACCATTCCAGGAGTCGCGATTGGTACACATCGGGCGGGTTGCCTTCGTCGTCGCTCCTTCGCCGGTAGCGAATACAAAAATAGATTAAGAGTACCGCAACCAATAAACCCACGCTGCCGCACACCGCCATCAGGAAAAAGAACAGCATGTCCACACTATGAGCGGTGGTAGACGCTGATGCCGGCCAGATGGCGATGTCTGCAAACATAACTGTTCAATCAATGGACGAGCTGTTCGCGCTCAAAGCTCCGACCGACATAGGTTCGCGGTGAGGAGTCTCTCGACTTGCATTGGCCTGCTCCGCCGCAGCGCGTTTCACGTGTCTCCGCTGTAGAAACACGACAAAACCACAAATCACCAGCATTGTCCCTACCCCCATGACTCGAATGATGTTCATGATGCTTGCCGTGTACCGACCAACCGTCGCATCGTAGTGGAAGCAGTAAAGCAAGATTTGATCGACGGGCGATCCGATTTTGTTGTTCGAAGCCTCGACCAGTCCCAAGCGCAAGTCGCGGCCTGGGTAATGCACGTCGTAAAAGTAACGCGAGATTTTTCCAGTCGGGGTGAGAATCATGATGCCGCTAGCGTGGATAAACTGGTTTTGCACGGGATCGAACCGGTACCGAAAACCGGCGGCTTCGGTCAAGCGCTTGATCTGGTCTTGCTCCCCGGTCAAAAAATGCCAGCCATTTTCGGCCCCCGGACGGCCGTATCGCCGCAAATAGCTTTCCTTTTTGCTGGCCGCGAGTTGCCACTTTTCACGGGGATCGAAGCTTACCGTCACGACATTGAAGTCCTTGCCGACGTCGAGCGGCATTTCGAGCATGCCTTGCACCAAGCCGTTAAGCACAAGAGTGCACAACCGCGGACACTGATAGTACGCCAGCACTAAGATGACCGGCTTCTTGCCAAAATAGTCGCCCAATTGAACCGGCTTTCCCGTTTCATCGGTGAATCGGACATCAAGCGGAATTTGCTGATTGAGCCGTTGATCGAATCCGACACCCTTCAAAGCAGGTGGCGAATAGGCGAACGATGTCGCCGCAGAACAGACGGCAAACACCAAACAAGTAACAAGAGATCTCATTTTTTGGGGATTAGCCATGAGGGCGCCTCCGAATACAAACGTCCCGAGTTCGATTCTCCACCGCCGACGAGGCCAAAACTTTTCGCTGGTGGCTGCGATCCCTCCCTCACCGGTAGCGATTGAACGACCAACTGCGTCGCGCGCCTCGATTGGAATGTGCACGAAGTCATCCACCGCCGTGTCTCCGTAGGTATGCAACGTGTGCTCTAATTTCAACTGTTTCGCAAAGACATCGGTAGCAGCAGCTCCCTCGAAATCGAGCGGCTCCAGGCGGGGCGGCGCCGGCTTCTGATCGGCTGGGACAGCGTAGTTCGAAGACGATGCAGCACGCCACGAATTGGGCTGGCTCATCATTAACATCCACGCACATAAGAAAAACACGCCCGCAAAGACTAACGCGATTGCGATCAGTATCGCGATGACGCCGGCTAGAGAAACATCCGACTCTTCATATTTGACCTCTTCATGCAAACGCGCTTCGCCTTCTGACGACGGAGTGCCGTGTTGCTCGTTGGCGTTCGGGTTCACCGTTGAAGCATCACTCATGTGCTACAGCCTCCTCGCGAGCAAGTTCGTGCAAATCAATTTCCCGCAACAGGATTGCCTGCTCGTAGTTCAGGTCGTAGACGGGCAACATAGGGCGCCGCTCTAGTAGCCACAGGAAAGCCGCAAACCAAATACCGCCTAAGCCCAAGGGCGTTAAAAAATCCATCCAGTGATGTGCCCAGCCGGACTCCCCGAACACGGGAACGATTTGGTAGTACATAAATACCCATTGCCCGACAAATACCAACGCCGCAACAGCACGCAGCGCTTGCCAGCTCTGCTTAACAACTCGGAACAATAGAAGTACGAACGGCACCACGAATTGGAAAAGAAATAGAAATGCTCCGATCCATCCCCACGTACTGCGCCAGCGCACCAAGTACCAGATGTTGCCGTGGGGCAAATCCGCCATCCAAATGAGCATAAATTGAAACCAGGTCAGATACGCCCACAGAGTCAGAATCGTAAACAGCAGGCTGCCGAGGTCATTCATCACCTTGCTGGAAAGCACGGTGTCAAAGTCGGGACTGTTCATTAACCAGCAGAAAAGGATAATGCAGAGCGCAAAACTCGAAAGAACTTCGTTCGAAAAGATTAAGGGTCCAAAGATTGTGGATGTGAACCCGCGCTGCAGCGACATGATCCAGTCCATCGCGGCAAAGTGCAGCGACACGCCGAGCAGCAATAGGCCGAACCCGCTCATCTTGTAGGAACGCCAAAAATTCCGAGCGTCGGGCGACTCATCTTGCCGACGCGACCAGATGCCCATCACGAGCATCAACGCGATCCAAATCGCGAAGTAGCCAGCTGCCCGCATATAGAAAAACCATGGTTCCAAGTAATGGCGCCAAAACAGGAATTCTTGCGACCCCGAATTTTCAACGTACACATCCGCCCAGACGTAAATGTGACGGAGGCCGAATGCAATCGGCAGGAACAATACCGCCATGAGCGGCAACATCTTCATTTGGGCCTCGGCAAAACGGCGGATGAGCAAGCCCCACGCTCCGCCCGTCAATTGGTGGATCATGACGAGCGCAAGCCCGCCCAGACTAAGCCCCAGGAGGAAGAAGTATGAGAACATATAGGGCGCAGAAATTGCTGCCAATCAAAAATTGCGCCAATCATGCATCCGACTGACGCCACGCCGCCGACTATGAGCGATGGCCGCTGCCATCGATCGATTCGTTCGCCCAGAGCGCCGGTCGTCATGGTGTGCGCTCCTTGGTTGAGTTGCTGTCGTCGCCGCCGTCCCTGGCGCCCGTCGCACTTGTGGCAGAGCCACTTACAAATTCCTTGCGCATCTCCGGCGTTAACTCATTTTTTGGAAAGTGCTGGCTTAGCTGAAGTGCCCGCACGTAAGCCACAATTGCCCACCTGTCCTCCGGCGGAATCTGGTTGGCATACGTGGGCATCGACCCATAGCCTTCGGTGATAATCGCAAAGATTCGACCGGGTGGAGCGTTTCGCAATCGTTCGATATGCAGCGAAGGCGGCGGCGTATAGCCCCGCTCGATGATCCGTCCGTGCCCGGTGCCAAGTGGGTCATGGCACACCACGCAGTAGATCATGTAGCGGTTGTAGCCGTGGCGGATCATGGCTTCGCTGACGGGGACCGGAAACTCGCGGACGAACGCCGCGTCGTCGCGAAAACCGGGCGGGACGACGTCCGTTACCGGCAAGGACGGTGTGGAATTCTGAGCCGCGGGCGAACCCGGGAGAGGCGCAACTGCATTGCCTTGCGCCGGAGAGCTTTCGATCTGCGCTGTCGCTAGTCGACCAGTAAAGAACGCAAGGTCGGTTCGTAAGTGCCCGCGTGCCACCGTGCCGGGCACCAGGGGCCGTTCTGATCGGCCGTCGGGAAAAAAGTCGCACGGCTGGAGCGGTTTGTAGCTGGGTTGGTCGGCCATCTTCTGTTGGCAGCCGCTCACTGTACCCATCGCCGCAGCGAGCGCGCCGATCAACACAGGCAACCGCAACCAAGATAAATGCCGTTCGCTCATCGCGCCTTCGAATCAATCGGTGGTTTCGCCTTCGCCTAAATTCAACTCCACGCTCGGTTCGCGCTCCGCTTCTTGATCTCCCGATTCCGGTTCCTCCACTGCTTCCGGAGCCACTGGGACCACAATCACCTCACCATGCGGCTCGAGGCTCGCCAGGAATTCACCCGTTTCGCACAAGTCGAAGAGTGGATCCTCTGCCTCGATGCACAGGAAAAATCGGTCTTGGCTAGCCCGCGCAAATTCGGGCACATTGAAGACCGGGTGGTTGGGATGGGGCAGGGCATTGAGCAGGATCATGCTCAAAAAAGCGGCCAACGAAGCAACCAGAACCAATAACTCGAAACTGACGGGGATAAAGGCCGGCCAACTGTTGTACGGCCGGCCGCCAGAGTTGAACGGGTAGTTCACTGCCATTGAATAGTACTGCATCAAAAAACCGGTGCTAGCACCGACGATCCCGGCAATGAGCACGATGGAAGGGATGCGCGACCGCTTCATGCCTAGTTCCGTCGCTAGGCCTTCGACGGTGTACGGAGAATAGGCGTCCATCTGGCGATAACCCGCTTGTCGCGCTCGTCGCGTTGCCGCCAACACCGCGTCCGGTGTTAGGAACTGCGCCATCAATCCATATATTTTGACCTTGGTCATCGTCCTACTTCTGGTCCGTGTGCGCCCGGCAGTAAGGCCTGCGTTTCGGAAATCGACATCACGGGCAGGTATCGCACGAACAGCAGGAAAGGAATCATAAAGAATCCGATTGAGCCTACGAAAGTAAGAATGTCCCAAACGGTCGGCTTGAATATGCCGAACGACGATGGCAGAAAGTCCTCACTGAGGCTGCTGATAATGATCATGTATCGCTCGAACCACATGCCCACGAGTACGATCAAAGAAACAACAAACAGCACGGCCTGGTTGCGGCGAAGCGATCGCACCCACAACAGTTGCGGCACGATGGTGTTGCACGTGAACAAAAACCAAACGATCCACCCGTACTTGGCGAAGTCCGTCAGGCGGTACCAGTACACATGCGAATCGTAGATGTCGCCGCCAAAATACGTCACAGTTTGCTCGGAAAGGTAGCCGTAAGAGGTCACGAGACTGGTGGCCAAAAGCAGCTTACCCATCACGTCCAAATGATCACGTGTGATGAAATCCTCAATACCGTATGCCAACCTGACGGGAATACAAAGCACGATCACCATTGCGAATCCGGAGAAGATTGCCCCGACGACAAAGTACGGCGGGAAAACCGTTTCGTGCCAGCCGGGTACCAACGACGTCGCAAAATCCGAGCTAACGACCGAGTGGACCGAAACCACCAGCGGCGTCGCCAAGCCACCAAGCATCAGGTAGGTCGTCTCGTACCGGTGCCAATGCTTCGCGGAATTGCGCCAGCCCATGGCCAATACTCCGTAAATCGACTGCCGCAATGGCGACGTCGTGCGATCGCGCAATTTCGCCAGGTCCGGAATCATGCCCATGTACCAGAACAGAAGCGACACCAGGAAATAGGTGCTGACCGCAAAGACATCCCACACCAGCGCACTGCGAAACTGTGGCCACAGGCCCATCGTGTCCGGGTAGGGTAAGAGCCAATAAAAGAACCAAGGCCGGCCAAGATGGAGTAACGGAAACAGGCCCGCCGTCATGACGGCGAAAATCGTCATTGCCTCCGCCAGCCGGTTGATCGACGTCCGCCACTTCTGGTGCATCAACAGCAAAAATGCGGAGATCAATGTGCCGGCATGGCCGATTCCAATCCACCACACAAACGACGTAATGGCAAAACCCCAAGCGACGGGAATATTGATTCCCCAAATGCCGATGCCTCGAACGAGCAAATAAACGACGACTCCCCCGAATACCGAGAACAAACCGCCGCTCAACAGAAACAGCGCCCACCACATCGGTCGCCGCTGCTGGCCGATGACGATCGAGCTGATTTTCGCGCTCACGCCTTCGAGCGAGTAATTTTCCGGAATGTAGCGCGGCTTCAAACCGTACGCGTGAAGCTCTTCTTCCGAGACGGTCGTTGGAGCTACTTCCGTTGCCATCACGCGCCCTCAAGCTCGGGATTGGGATTTCGCAGGACCGCCAGGTAGGTCGTGCGCGGGTAGGTATTTAGCTCGGCGAGCAGGCCATAATCCAACGGCGAGGCTTTCGCTTGCGCCACGGCGCTCGTTTTGTCATTGATGTCGCCAAACACAATTGCTTTCGCCGGGCAGGCGGCCTGGCAGGCGGTGAGGATCTCACCGTCCCGAATCGGACGGCCCCCAGCTTGGGCGTTAATCTCGGCCTGCCGGATGCGCTGTACGCAGTAGCTACACTTTTCCATCACGCCGCGACTGCGCACCGTAACGTCCGGATTGTATTGCAGCCGTAGCGAAACCGTCTTGAAGTCGGCGTACTCCAAAAAGTTGAACCGACGCACCTTGTAGGGACAGTTATTCGAGCAAAACCGCGTTCCAACGCAGCGGTTGTAGATCATGTCGTTGAGGCCTTCCGCGCTATGCACCGTAGCCTCCACAGGGCAGACATACTCGCACGGTGCATGTTCGCAATGCATGCACGGAACGGGCTGAAAATAAAACTCCTCCGGCGATTCCAAGTCGCCTTTCACATACCGATCGACTCGTATCCAGTGCATTTCGCGGCCAAAACGAACCTGTTCCTTGCCGACAACCGGTATGTTGTTTTCCGCCTGGCATGCGACCACGCACGCGTTGCAACCGACACACGCTGTGGTGTCGATCGACATGCCCCACTTGTTCTTCGGTGGACTGTAGTCGTACGGCTCGTACAAAGTTCCTCGCGGCGGCTTGCCTTCTTTCCCAATCGCCCCGCGCGGTGGCTCCGGCTTTTCAACGATGCGTTGCGGGTCATGACGGTACTCGTCCAGCGTGCCGGCGCGAATGACATCCCGTTCGTTCATCAAGTGATGGGCCTGAGTACACGCCAGCGGGTAGGTGGTGTCCAGCTTCGTGATGGCCAATCCCGGCGAGAACCATGGCCGATCCGAAGTGCGAAGCGCATAGGCATTGAAGCCAAAAGTCGATTGCCATGCTCCATTTGCTCGGGCAGCGTGGCGCTGTCCATAGCCAAGGTAGACCGTAACCGCTCCATCAGCGTGGCCAGGCATAATCCACACGGGCGCCTGTACCTCTCGATCGCCCACTTGCAACGTGACGAAGGGCACATCATAACCACCGTGCTCCCCGCCGTGGGCAAACGACTCATATTTGAAATCAAATTCCTGGGCGGTTCGCGGACTGACAATTGCCGCGTTATCCCACGTTAGCTTGGTGACCGGTTTCGGCAATTCCTGTAACCAGCCGTTGTTTGCGAACCGCCCGTCGTAGATGGTCGGATCGGCTTGGAAGACAATTTCCAAGCCATCGCTCTTTGCTGCCGCAGCGTCCGATGCGCCACCGGGTGGTTCCAGTTGCGATTGCCAACCATCGCGCAGTTGCACGCTCATGGGCGGATGGGCTGAATCCGCAATGACGCCGTCGTGTAGCGCGGTCTCCCAAAAATCGCCGAATTCCTCGGCGTTTGAGTTCTGCTGTCCCCGCTGAGTTTGCCAATACGATTGTGCGATTTTTCGTCCGTCGACATCGCGATCGCCGGCAAGGATTGCAACCACTTCGTGGAGGGATCGGCCTTCGTACAATGGCGCGATGAGCGGTTGGACAATCGACGCCGTGCCGTCAAACGCCCGGGCATCGCCCCAAGCCTCCAAATAATGCGCTTCAGGCAAATGCCATTTGCAAAGCCGCGATGTCTCGTTTTCATAAAGACTTAGATGGAAAGCCAGCCCCACCTTCTTCAGCCTGGTGGCAAAGTCGATATCGGCCGGAGTGTTGTAAGCCGGATTGCCGCCGAGGATGAATAGCGCTTCGACGACCCCACGCTCCATATCATCCGTCAGCGCACGGAGCGCCGCAGCCTGATCGACCGGTTGATGCGCGATCGGCTTGATGTACCGCACCGTATGACCAACGTTGCCCAGTCGCGCGTTCATCGCATGCGCGAGCACGTGGACAGCTGGCGGCTGCCGCGGCCCTGCTATTACCAAGCACCTTCCGGCGTTTGCTTGCAGGTCGCGAGCCACTGCTGTTGTCCATTTAGCATGTTCACCCGCGCTGACCGTTGTGTTCGAGATTCCTAAACTCGCGGCGATCGCATTGGCGATACGTTCCACGTCGCTCATCCGCACGGCCAGCCGATGATCCGCCTTAACGCCGGTCGAGGTTACTTCCGTCTCGACGACGTATAATCGGTTCATCTTGGCGGTTTTTGCCCCTTCGGCCGACGTTCTGACCCGACGACGCGACATGAAATCGTTCGCATTCCGGACGTGTCCTGGCTCACTCGTAAGAAAGTCGGCGTCCAACGACAGGACCACATCGGCCGCGCAAAATCGAACACCGCATCGACCGGTTCACCGAACGCGATTTGCGCCGCCCGGTAGAGATTGTCCCTGTTGATGGGCTCGTATTGATGCCACTTCGCTTCAGGATAGGCGCTAAGAAGTTGCTCGATTTGCCAACCAAGCGTCGGCGAGTTGACCGTCTCGGTCAAAATCCGCAACCCTGCACCGCGTTTTGCCCGCTGATTCGCTAGGGCCGTCTCGATCGCCGATTCCGCATCGTCCCAACCCATGATGCGGTCGCCTTGCATGACGGCTTGCGATCGAAGCGGGTCGTAGAGAGACAAAACAGATGCCTGATGGAATGCATCTGTCGCGCCCAAGCTCGCAGGATGATTCGGATTGCCTTCGATTTTCGTCGGACGGCCTTCGTGACTTTCGACGAGCAATCCGACGGCATCGCCCCCTTGAATCATCGTCGTCGCGTAATATAGAGGCACACCTGGAATGACTTCTTCCGGCGGATGCACATAGGGAACAATCGTTCCTTCGGGCGCCGGTCGCACGGAACAACCACCGATGCCGGCCAGTGCGAGCGACGCTCCCATCAAGCTAAGAAACTTTCGCCGGCTGAGTGCGTCGGGCCATACGTCGGCGAGCGCCGGAAACTCCTGCTGCATCAGCCGCTCGAACGCTTCGGTATCCGCCAACTCCTCCAGGCACTGCCAGTACTTGCGCGGGCCGCCCGCACCGAGCTGCTGCTCGAGTTCCGCCAGCTTCGGAGTAAGATCTTTGCGGTTGTTCATCGATGGCACACGGTGCAGCTTGTTAACTCGTTAGGAGAACGAACGTGATATTCGGCCATTAGTTGCCGCCCCAATTCCGCTTGGTTTTGCGGCCGCTCGTAATGCATGTCGAATACCTTATCGCGTGGGCGAATTTCCTTCGCTGGATCTCGATGACAATCCAAGCACCATTTCATCAGCAACGTCGGCACCTGATACGTGAATGGCATTCGGTCAATTTGCCCGTGGCACGACGAACAGCCAATGCCCTTCTGAATATGAATACTGTGGGCGAAGTAAACAAACCCAGGCGTGTTGTAAACTCGTTTCCACTCGATCGACTGATTCGTTGCGTAGCTGCTGCGGACGGGCTCAAGCATTCGACTGCCCACCCACATCTGCGAATGGCAGTTCATGCACGTCTTTGTGGGCGGCATGCCAGCGAATGGGGCGTACTCAACCGTCGTATGGCAGTAACGACAGTCGATCCCCAAAATGCCGGCGTGATGCTGATGACTGAACGGTATGGGCTGCACCGGCGCAACACCGGCGCTGGTGCCATACGACGATCCCGTCAAAACAATTCCAATCCAAGTTGCCAGCGCGACAAATAATACCGCGCCAAGGATGCTGCCCTTGGAGCCGACATTCGTCCAGCGACGGAATGCCTGTGCCATGGTGCCGCAAGTCCTCTCTATGGGTTTGTTGTCAGTAACACACCAACCGGCTCCAAAGCAGTGCGAACCATCAAGGAATACGCGGTGATGCAGGTGGCGGTACGTACGGTCGATGAATCGCCGGCGGCAGTGTGGGGAAAATGGCCCGTGGTCTAAAGTAACCTCCCGGTGCAAGTGCGATCGCGGAAACAATACCCAGTCCGCATGCCGACAGCAGTGCACCCGCAACACACAACCGAAAACTTACCGTTCCTTCAAAAAGGCCGATCATGACCCCCGCTACTCCCAAAAAAATCCCGGCGACGCTGATCGGTATGCCAATTACTGGAACGATGAAAAGCAATAGGCTGATTGTCCCCAGAATCACTGAGCTCAAGCCAAGCCCGATAGGTGGAAACGTAGCGCGTTTCTAAAATGGGGCTCGTTACATCTTGTTGCTGCGTTGTCACGGCCAATTGAAAATTACCAAGCTTCGCGCGCCGTTAGCAATTTAGTGCCCCGGCACGTACGGAATCCAGGACCGAGTCAGGTAATCGCTAAAGGTAAGAGCGCCTAAAACAACCGTCGCCCAAAAAACTGATATCCACACCACCGACCATATCGATGGCCGGCTGTGAATGAGATGCATGAAGACTAGAGCCACTAACGCAGCCTTGCAGGCGCCGATAGAGAGGCCGAAGAACAAGTGCCAGTTGCGGCCCAATGGAAGGAAAGAAATTCCAACCGTTAGAAACGTCAACAACACGAGCGCAATAAACACTGCGACATAGACGCTCGGTGAAACAACCCGTGCCGACATAGTCCCTTTTCCTTTTTTACTCGCCGAGCTATGGATGCCGGGCCGAGGTGCAACGTTAATGCCGACGCCTCCTTCGTTCCACGAGTAGTCCCTATTGTTAATTGAATTTAGAGCCGTTGGGTAGTAGGTTAGTAGGGATTAGCGCATTAACTCAATTTCAGCCGCTGTTGTGCAACGAGCGACCATGTTGGTTTCCGACGACACACATTATGGAACCAACGCCATATGGTTGATCTGGCCTATTCCCGATACATATACCAGTCTTAGTCAAAGAATCGGGGGTTACGTGCCCCGAAACCGCTGGTCCGATGAGTAAGCATGTGCTCGAGGGAGTACGGCGCCGGAACCGGCTCATCGAGGCAAAGATGGTGGGCAACGGTCCAGACCAACGAGTACGATGGCCTTGCCCGGCGCATCCAGAAAGAGGTGGCAGCGATACTTATTTGATTATTACTACAACGAAGATTAGCAGCTCGTAGAGGCGCGGCCTAGTGTTTCAGGTGAGGTGAGACATTGAGGAAGTTAGGTGACGGTCTCCTCCAGAGAGGATAACGTCATCTTCGAGGAAGGAGGTGTACGATGGGGTGAGAGGAAGCGGCGGCGTTGGGTGCCACTCACGACGATCGCATCAAATGGACATCCAATAATTTGGACGAGTCTTGCCAAAGTGAAGGCTAGCAGCGAAAGGTTGTTCCATGGACGGGTAACTCGACTCATGGAGGCCATCAATGCTGTCGCCGTCGCTAGATTTCAAGGAATACTTCTCGGGCGTGGACGAACCGCGCAGCGATCGGCACGAAGCGGCACGACCTGATGGACATACTGTTCATTTGCGTCGCAGGCGCGATTGCCGGGTGCGACGGACCGAGCGAGATTGCCAGCTTTGCCAAGACGCAGTTGCCTTGGTGTCGGAAGTTCGTGAAACTCGAGCACGGACCTCCGTCGCATGACACGATCGGACGCGTCATCGCGTTGATTAAGCCGGAGCAGTTCCAGAGAGCTTTTCTTGATTGGATAGCTGGGTTGGCCAGCGACGACCAGTCCGAGGGCCCCGACTTCGTGCCGATCGACGGCAAGACGCTCCGCGGCTCAGGGAGAGCGAAGCATCGCGACAACCCGCTTCACGTGGTGAGCGCGTGGGCGACCCAACAGGGCATGACTTTGGGGCAAGTCGCCGTCGATTCGAAATCGAACGAAATCACGGCGATTCCCAAGCTGCTTGAGATGCTGGAACTCAAGGGGGCCATTCTCAGCATCGACGCGATGGGCTGCCAGAAAGCGATTGCCAAACAGATCGTCGACGGCGGCGGCGACTACGTGTTGGCCCGGAAAGACAATCACCCCACACTGTGCCCAGCGGTGAGCGATTTCTTCCTCGAACGTCTTGAGGAGGAAGACTTCCGCGAGTCCGGCTGTCGCCCACTGGAAACTCGCGAAAAGGCGCGCGGCGCCATCGAAACCCGTCTCTAGAGGGTCGCTCCGATCCCCGCTTCCATGCGCTGGGCCACGCGCGCTTGGAAAGGCATTAAGAGCGTTGGCCAAGCAATCACCCTCATCCGTGGCCAAGGACGGAACGGAGACAAGCGACGTGCGACAGTACATCAACAGCATCGCCCCCAAAGTCAACCTGTTCGCCGACGCCGTCCGCGGGCATGGGGGCATCGAGAGCCTGCACTGGATCCTCGACGTCGTATTCAACGAAGACGCCAGCCGACTTCGCAACGGCGAAAGCACGCAGAACTTCGGCTTCCTCAGAAAGTTCGTCGTCAGCCTCCTGAAACGCGACACTTCCAAGGGAAGTCTCAAGGGCAAACGAAAAAAGGCCGCGTGGAGCACCGATCTCCTGGAAACACTCCTGTTCGGCGAGGGTTTAAGATGCGATCGTCGTGCTCTGCAGGCGGGGTTGATGGTCAGTTACGGCCAGCGCTTCGCCTGCAGCTTGTTTACACCTATAGCAAGCAACACGGTAGTGGTCCGACATGTGCCTAAAACGGTGTTATAATGACAAGGCGAGGGCAAATGAATGCGGCAGGAACGATTGTGCGAAACTGAAAACGTTGTGGTCGGTGACCTCACGTCACTTCTGCAGGAGGCAGCACACCAAATATGGCCGGTCAACGAGGCTGAACCACAGCGGCCGAAGTCATATCGCCTGGCACTCGGTCAAGAACCGCTTCAACTTGGAATTGTCGAAGCTCGAATCTTACTCTTTTTGGCTAGCAGGCCCTACCATGCGTTCACTCGACGTTGCATCGCAGACGCGGTCACTTCCGAGTGCGATCCTGTCGTGGAGGGTGCCGTCGACCGGTACGTCACTTCGCTAATTGATCAGTTGGGCGTGTTTCACCACTTCGTTCAGTCCGTGCCGTATATCGGCTACCGGTTTAAGGCCTAAAGGACCAGTTAACACACTCACAGTCGGCTGGTGCCGTCAACTCCCAATCACGCGATGTTGTCCGCCTGTACCGCAACAGTCTGACTTCAGGGCAACGGATTTCGCGGCACCGCGTCAGTCCCTATCGGTCGTCAGAAAAACCTCATGTACGTCGAGCGCGCTGGGACCACGGAACATTTCTTTTGGCGGTCGGTTCGAGTGGGCTTCGGCGAAGGCTGCACTCCGTGTCCAGGCCTCGAAGCCATCCATTGAGCGCCACCAAGTCTTGACCTCGTAGAAGCCCTCAGCGTCTGGATCGTCGACGAATGTTCTGCTGTCATGGTCCAACCGGACGGGGCGCGGGCGATGAACCTCGTTGCGGATAAACCCGGGCACCGAATTCTCCAAAAACGAAAACTACCAGCCGGCAAAAATGTGCACCGATGACAGCTTCAAAAGACTGCCCTTTTAAGGGGCCTTCCTCATACTACCGGCTCTGCCGGTAGTTATTGATTGACCAGTGTCATGGCGTCGATGAGTTTATGACCCAGCCGTATGTCGACGAGAGCACAACGCCAGCATGCCCATGAGAAGCAGCAGTGCGCTGGCGGCGCCGACCCACCGAGACGATGTCGCCGCGATCGATTCATTTCATGATCGTAGCTGCAGCGCGATACGGTAGCGGCTTGGGTTTGAGCAGCTCGACGAGCTGCGTCAGAATCGCATTGGCGCAGAAGAAATTTCCGAGCGGGTTGTAGTGACCGATCCAATACTTTGCGAGGTACTCCTTGATCTCACCCCTGAACAACGCGAAGTCGGCCACGTGTGCTTTCATCAGATCGACCACCGGCAATCCTCGTTGCTTCATAAAGTCCACGAACGGTTGATCGGCCCGCACGCCTTCCTTCACAAACCGCGAGACGGACTGCGCCGGATACGACAGAACGAAAAGCACTTTCTTGTTCTGTGCCTTGGCAAACATCTCGATCTTCTCGACGATCCGCTGCGATGCAAAGTAAGCCGACTGGTGGTGCAGCGCATCGGCGGCTTGCGAGAGACTCTCGGCCGTGTCAATGCGCGTGACAATGCCGTGCGTCGTCGCCAGCTTCAAGACTTCTGCGTAGCTACGTTCCGGATTCTTGGTTTTCGCGTTCAAGTGCGCGAGCATGATCTTCAGCACGAAGTCGTCCTTAAATGTCTCAGCCACCCAGTCGAGATCGCACAGGTTGTAAACGCTGTCCTGTGTCGGGCAGAGGTTGGGTCGCTCCTCAAACCGGCCCTCCTTCGCGTTAACAGCGACGTAGGGCAGCGTCGGTTCGATGAACTGCTTGTGTTTCGAAACGCGAATGTTGCGCCAGGAATCGAGGTTACGGAAATGGTCGTCGTCGTAAATGTTGAAGATGATGAATTCCGCCGGATCGCAGGTCTCTTCCTTGAGCATTCGGAGATACGCCTGATAAACCGACCAGCCGCCGACGCCGAAATTTCGGACCGGTTCTTGCAGACGTGCGGCAAGCACTTCCTGCCACGTCTCTCCATCGCTGACCTGATGGCATTGCGTGAAGCTGTTGCCATAGGTATTGAGGCGGCACGTCTGATCCTTGTACTGAATCGTGATACGCTCATCCAGCGGGCCGTAAGTATACACGCTCGTCGAGCCGCCCACGCCGTCTTGAAATCTCGCGTTGCGCAGCAGCCACCCAAACTCGCCGTTGTACTTCGCGAAGGGAAATGCCTTTTGCGCGAGCCACTGCGTCACTTCCTCCTTCGTGTACACTATGCCCTTGAGATAATCGCGTGCTGTGATTGGGCCGCCACTTTTCGCCGTTGTCGCCGCTACGGCGTCTTTACCGAGCGCGAACGGACACGCCGTCGTTGCACCAAGTGCCGCGACGCCGAAGGCGCTGTTCGACAGGAATGTTCGGCGAGAAATGCTGGTTCTCATTGTTCGGTCAATGTTATTTCCGCAAGTGCGCTGCAGGTTCAAAACAATTCTGACATTTAACACCAAGATAACGGTTTCATCCAAGTCTTGAATGTTCCAGCAGTTTGAAGCGTTCTGCCAGCGGGTGTTCAGGCATCTCCTAGGTAGAAGCCGACGTTTCTCTTGCAAAAAGTTACTGCCATCAAACGGTCGTTAGTTGAGGTGTCTCACGCGCGAACGAGTTTTGGGCCTCACAGGGATGAAAATACCGCCGGCCGCCACAAGCAGCAGCATATCGGATGATGGCCCGGGCACGGCCGGCGACAATTCGGCGGAGGGTAGCGCCGCGCCGCCGCCGGCCGAGCGTTTCCCGCGGGAATGAGTTTACGAGACTTCCGTGCATCGGCGAGAGCACAACGCCAGCACTCCCGTCAGTAGCATGACCAGAGTTGCGGGCTCGGGGACGGAAACATTTGCACTAACGCCCGACCCGCTACCGGCGCTTTGGCCGAAGTGGGAGCGCCATACGTCGTAGTCGGTTTGGGAGTAATTCGTACCAAGTCCCTTCCGCCACACGACGTAATCGGCGGCGTCGACCGTGCCGTTTCCGTTATAGTCGCCTGGTAGTCCGACGCTAAGCAGGCCAGCCGTATACAAAGCGGAAGTGTTCCACGACAACCCGCCACTGAGCGCCGGAAGTTCGATTGAATTGAATGCGCCGGAGAACGCGCCACCAGCGATCAACTTGAACGAATTGCCCGATAGCGGATTGAAACCGTTGATGAGTGAGATGCTGAGCTTGCCGCCGAGAACGCCGGTGCCGGTGAAGCTAAGCTGGTCGTATTCGCTGCCGACGGTGGTGCCGCCCAGTTCGATGGCCAGCGTAGCGGTGCTGTCGAGCGTGAAGTTTTCCAGCGACACGGCCGCCGCGCTTGCGCCGGGGCTGAAGCGCGCGGCGAAATCGACATGGCCCGTGTAGTTGCCGGTGCCGCTGGTGTCGCCCAAGAGCGCGAGGGATTGGCCGGAAGCCACGGGGCCGTTTATCGTGCCATTATTCGCCAGTGCGCCGCTGATTGTGGCGTTTGCACTGGCCGTAATGCTGCGGCCACTAGCGAGCATGATCCCGTTGATCGAATCGAGCCGGCCGAAATTGGCGAGCGTGGTCGCGACACCGAGCTGCGCGGAATCGACGTCGGCCAGCGAAACGAGATTGGAACCGACGGTGAGCGTGCCGTCGAACGCGAATCCGCTGGCGGAACTTCCGTCGCCAATCGTGAGCGTGCCGATGGCGGTAATCGTGCCATCGCCGGCGATCGAGCGCGGCTCGACACCTTTTGCTTGCAGCATGCCCGGGACGCTGACGGTCATCATGCCGCTCCCGCTTGCTAGGCCAGTGTTCAGCGCGAGTGTGCCACCATTGACCAGTGTGTTGCCCGTGTAGACAGGCTGCGTCGTGACGTTGAGCGAGCCACTGCCGGTTTTCGTCAGGCCGCCCGCACCGCTGAAGCTGCCGGTGAACGTTGTCGAAGCGCTGCCCGCGATCGTAAGCGTGTTGCCGCTCGTGATCGTCGTCGCGCCGGCACCGGTAAGTGAACCGATTGTTTCATTACCATCGATCGTCAGCGTCGCGTCGCTCGCCTCCGTCACATCGGACGCGTCGCCAATCGCGCTGCCACCATGGGCGACGAGCGTGCCGGCATTGACCGCGATCGGTCCGCTAAAATTGCTTGCGCCGCTGATCTGCAATGTGCCATCGCCGGTTTTGTTGATGCCGCCGTTGGAGATCGCGGCGGAGATGTCGAGGTCGATGGCCGCGGTGCCGTCCGCCACGTCCAAGGTGCGTGTCGTGCCACCCAAATTCAATTGACCGCTGATCGTGGCGCTCGCGGCACTCGCGTCGGTAGTGATGTTGCCATTCACCGTGAGCGTGCCGGCGCCGGTCTCGATGCTGCCGCCAGCTATCGTGAGCGCCGCGATTGTTTCCGAATGATTGCCGCTCGCCAGATTCCAAAAACCATCGGCGGCAATCGTAACGGTAGCCGAGTCCGGGATTTGCTCGTCGTTGGCTTGAGTGAGAATAGCGCTGGCCGCCGCGCCGACGCCATCGCCGACCGACAGATCGCCCGGGACGGCGTTGACTCCGGCGGACTTACTCAGCACGAAGCCGCCATCGGTGAATGCCGTCGCGCCGGCGTAGCTGTTCGCGCTGGGGCCTGCGAGCACCAATGTGCCGGGCCCAGTCTTCGTAAGTCCGCCCACGCCGCTGATTGCGCCGGACAGAGTCAGGCTTACCCCCGCATACGTTACGGCAATCGTCCCACCGCCGCTATTAAGCATTAGGCTGCGGTTGGTCGTGCCGCTGATGCCTGTGTGAATGTATTCAAGCGTGCCGGAGTCAAGTGAGATACTGCTGCCCGCGCCTAGGCCGCTCGCGCTGCCATTGTCCGCGACGCCTACAACCCTCACTGTCCCGGCATTGATCGCGACGGGACCTGTGAAAGTGCTCAGGCCGGTGAGAAGAAGCGAGCCGGCGCCGGTCTTGGTAATTGCGCCGTTTGCAATCGGGACCCCTATATGCAACTCGTTCGCCGAAACGTCAATCGAACGAACATTGCCGCCGAGATCAAGGCTGCCGAATCCGCCAATTCCTCCCCCTGATCCTGAGATGTCGCCGTTTAGCGTCAGTACCTCATTCCCAAAATTGCCCGTATCAAGTACGCCGCCGGTGAGCGTCAGTCCGGCAATTGTCTGGGAGTTATCAAACGTCTCCCAAAACCCCTCGGCTCCAATAGTCACTGTGGCGGTATTCGCGATCTGTTCATCAGCGTATTGATAGACTTCGGCTGAATTACCCATTCCGCCAATGACGAGATCGCCATCGATCGCGGTGACGTTTGGACTTTTATTCAGCGACAGCGAACCATTCTGAACAGTCGTTGCTCCAGTGTATGTGTTCGCGGCAGTGCCGCTTAGAGTTAGCAGCCCGGGATCCGTTTTGATGATGCCGCCGTTCGAGATTGCGGCGGAAATATCCAGGCCGTAGGCCGTAATGACGCTAACCGTTCGTGTCGAACTGCCGAGGTCGAGACTTCCGCTGACCGTCGGCGCACCGGCGTTTCCGCACGTCAGATTCCCGTGGACGGTCAGGGTCCCAGTGCCGGTAGCCACGCTGCTCCCATTGAGAATGAGTGCGCCAACAGTTTCCGAGTGGTTGCCGCTGGCGAGATTCCAGAACCCGTCCGAATTGATCGTGACCGTGGCCGTGTCGGCGATTTGGTGATCCGCGCCTTGCGTGACGGTCGCGCTCGAAGACGCGCCGCTGCCGTCGCCGATGGTAAGATTTCCCGTGATCGCGTTCACGCGAGAGGTCTTGTCCAGATTCAATGTCCCATCGGCGACGGTTGCCGTGCCGCTAAAGCTGTTGGCGCTGCTGCCGTTGAAGATGAGGGTGCCCGCGCCGGTTTTGGTGAAACCGCCCGAGCCGCCGATGGGCGCGCCGATCGTCGCCGTATCGCTGGAGTTCGTGACCTCGATCGTGTCGGCGCCGCTGAGCGTGAGCGTCGGGCTGCCGCTGATCGTGTAGCCGCTATTGCTGAAGCTGAGGCTATCGGCGGTGACTGCGCCATTGACGGTTACCGTGCCGGCGCTGGGGCCAAAGCCGGCATCCGAGCCGTCGGACCAGGCGATGTTCCTGCCCCCAATATACCAGAAACTCGTGCCGAGCCAGTTGCCCGTGCCGCCCTGCGCACGAGGAAGGCCGTACTGGTATCCCAATCCAACATGAACGCCCGCACCCCCGTCGTGGCGAACGAGAGCGTCGCGAACAATGCAGCCAGTATAACGAGCGCGCGCACCGCCATGGGATTCCCCTTTCATCCGACGAGCGTGCCCCGCCGAGTAACAAAGCGCGGTGGCGTGGGAGTATCGCCGAGTTCCTATTTCGTAGGATGCCCAGCACTATATCCGCGGCGAGTAGAATGGTCAAAGAATTCGGCTCGGGGACCGCCGAAATGGCCGGGTTCGAAGCGCCGGAGCCACTGCCGGCGGTTTGGCCGAAGTCGGCGCGCCATACATCGTAATCCGCTTGCGTGTGGGTCGTGCCGAGGCCTTTGCGCCAAACAACGTAGTCGCGGCATCGACGACGCCGTTGCCATTGAAGTCGCTAGGTACAATTATGGCTTTAGAACTTGCCTGCAAATCATCGTTTGACGAGTCCGAGAAATCGTTGGTTTATCGGGGTGTTCGGTTGAAAGTGAATCGCCCGCTCGCCAGCCTTTCTCCAATCCGTAGGATTGTTGGATTCTGGCGAACTGCTCAGAAAATCGGTCGTAGTCTTCACGGTGTGTTACCTGAGAGAATTGTTGCAGTAGTCGGAAGCCATCGGTGTCATAGGCGTACTGGAGTGCTGCCGCATTTTGCACGACAGCGACGGGGTCAGCGTCGCCGCTGACCAATGCTTGGAAGTCCATCGGGGTTGCCCTCAGACAGAGTCTGAGCCAGGAGAGGCTCAAGGTGCCGCATCACGATCCATCACGGCGTCGGGAGATGCTCAAGCGGCCAGCACTACGGCTGGTGGCGAGCCATTGGTCCCATCCATGATTGGGACCGGCGTAGAAGCCTCCAGGGTTCTTCGATTGCTGACAAGGCAATCCGGCAGGAACCGTGTGTTTATTGTCGTGTCTTCCCGACACCCGATCTCGGCGAAATTCTGTCGAGAAAGTCGGATTCGCGGCCCACGCGGGCGAAGGGTCCAGGTCTCCCTTAGACACCTTATTATAGGCTCACTCTGGACCTGATCCCGGCGAAATTCTGGCGAGAAAGTCGGATTCGCTCACGACCTAGTATATGTTCAAACTCAGGGCCGAATCAGCGACAATCTGAAAAGTTTCTTTCGGGTCGCAAAGGCTGCCGTGGCACTTCGCAAGGCACGTCACAATCTGATGGCTGCGAACGGCTGGAGTCTTCGAGAAATATATCGTTCTCTGGAACTTCCTGGAGACAATCCCATCAAAGATGCTCAGTCCAAGTTAGATGAGACAGTAGACTTGGCCTACGGCTTTCGGAAAGACCGCAATCCCCTCGAATCTCTCCTCGCTCTCAATCTGGAAACAGCAGAGGCAGAGGCCGATGGCAAGGCAATCGTGGCACCTGGACTGCCGCCATGCGTGAAATCCGCTGAAGGGTTGATAAGCGAAGATGCAGTTCAGATGCCTACGCCGTGACTGATCTAATGACCGCCCACGACTATTGCCGACCTTGCTTCTCGCTTCGCCACGGCGAGTCCCACAATAGACGTAGTCGCTTAAGCCAGCGCTCAGTATCGACACTCTCACCAGCGTTGGTCACTTCCTCGTCCAAGATATTAGTAAATACTGTAGTGAGGGAATCCGAAGGGGCTGCGATGTTCGCAAACCCCTTGCTTTCTAAGTCGGGCCGACTGGATTCGAACCAGCGACCTTTTGACCCCCAGTCAAACGCGCTACCAGACTGCGCTACGGCCCGAATTGCAAACCAGTAATGATTTTACGAATTTCCTACGGGCGGCAGTAGGCCTTCTCGCGAGATTCCGCAGATATTAGCAGCAGCCGATTGCCCAAACAACCATAACCATACTCGATTATTTTCCAGCGATAGTTACGTGGCCATTCTTTTGGCCAATACCGCGCGACATCAACTCTCTAAGCTCACCCAGATAGTTGGTGTAAACGCCCCTGGGACGGCAGTCATGTGCGCAGCAAATCGAGGCTGCCATTCCTACGATTTCGCCCATACAGCCAGTTGTCCGCATCACCCGAACCGCGCCTAATGCTTCGTGGGAAACACTGATGTCTCGGCCGGCTAAGAATAAGTTCGAGATGTTGCGACTGTATAAGCACCGGTAGGGTGCCCAGTACGGTCCGTTGTATTGATAATGCTTGCCTCGTGTCATCTCGGAGATGAATTCCTCTCTGGCGCTTCGGCCGACAAACGCAGGGTTAGGCCCGTGCAAATCAATTGACCACGTGCAAGGAAAACAGCCGTCATCGAATCGCCGATTCTTACGAAGGTCATCTGCAGAGAGGATTACATCACCCAGCAGCCGCCGCGACTCACGCTTGCCAGCGATGTAGGCCGCCCATTGCAGGCGGTAGTTGGGATACAGCTTGTCCACGTTCTTGAGCGCATCCCAGGCGCCATACATCGCGCGCAAATTCTGATCGCGCATCCATTCCACGTCCTCGATTGGGTCTTTGTTGAAACCGCTTTCCCAGAACCATCCGCCGAGTCGATAGAGCGGCTTCTTGCTGTTCCAGTTCTTGTCAAAACCTTTCCGGCCGGGGAAAGGCTGCTTGCTTAGGTCCACTGCCCACTCGCAGTGTGGAAATGACACAGGTTCTTTTGCCTGGATGAACGCCATCGACAATGCGTCGGTATCCTTGCATTCGCACTGAATTTGAAACTCATTCTGTGTTGTGTCACCGACATTCCACAAATTGCTGACCCCCATGTGTCCTGTTGTCGATATTTCAAAATTCGCGCCGACCAGCGCACCGAGCACTCCGTCACCGGTCGAATCGAGTAATAGCCGTCCTTTAACGAGTGTTCGTCGGCCAGTGAGCGTATGCTGAGCGATAACGCTTGTGATGACACCGTTTGTTGCCTCCGCCTGATTGACACGCTCGTTGAGGAACAGTGTGATGTTTTTCTCCTTACGGACGACTTCCAATTTCCGCGCGTCGCCGTAGATATTGCCCGTTTTTGCATTTCCATCGGATGCGGTCTTGTCGCGCACAAGCTCCGATACGACATCGCCTATGTGCGGCCAGGGCGCCAAATTGGTCTTACCTTCGGGCCACACACGAACTTCCGAGCTGCCGTTGCCGCCCAGCACCGGACGATCTTGAACGAGGGCGACGGTCAGCCCTAAACGCGCGGCTGAAATAGCGGCCGCTGTTCCCGCAATGCCGCCACCGACCACGACGAGGTCATAGCTGCCACCGTCTGCTGGTTCGTGCGCCCAGCCCAACAGTTTCTCTCGCAGTGATTCGAGTTGTTTGCCTTCGTCCGGTGGCACGAAGTCACGGTCTCGACTGAACAAAATCGCGTCGCAGCGTCCTTCAAACCCTGTCAGGTCGTGCAGCGAGACCGTCGTCTGAGCGGGAACCTCAACCGTACCGCCGGCCTGCCAATGCCACTTCGCCCCCTCTGTGCCAAATGCCGTCGCTAGCGCCTTGCCATCAATCAGAACCTGAAACCGCCCTGGCGCTCCGGGCGCTTTCCAGGGTGCCACCCAATCGCGGGTACGAACCCACACGCGGTAGACGCCGGCAACCGGAAACTTCACGTGCTTCACGGCATCGCGCACCGGCTCGCCCAAACCATGAGCGAGCAAATACGGCGAACCCATCAGATCCATGAACTGCTGGTCGACGACCCAACCTCCCAAGTCGTCCGCCGATTCCATCTCAACGAGCACAAGATCATTGCCAAAGGCGAGCAAACTCACCAGCGACAGCACTATGAACAGCGTTCCGCGCAACACCAGCATCGTGTGTATACCTCAAGTCACATCCAAACGAATGCGAACTTTTTGTCAAAGACTGGGGTACATCGACCGCACGCTATTATTGTTCGCCGATGACGATAAATCACTCGTTGGCATCCGGGGCAGGTGCCTTTGTACCGCGGGGTCGGTCGACGCACATTGTTGCCGTAACATCGTGATGCCGTGCACCCTATCGAGTGCGCCACCGTCCACCATTTCTCGCCGTGCCCGGTGCCGCGCGGCGACAAAGCATGGGCAATCTCATGCAAAATCGTTTCCTGCACTTCTTCTTTATTGTTCAACTCCACTAAGTATCGCGACAGGGAAATAACCTTGCTAACATAATTGCATTTGCCGAAGCGAACCTTCGATCGATCGAATTGAAACGACCAATCAGGCAGCAACTTGTGTTGCCGCAATAATTGGAGGGCCAACTTCTCGGCATCTTGTAGTATCATACCGACTCGTTCGTCCGTAAATTCGCTGCGGAAACTGGTACTCGGCGTTTATGAATAAGCTCTACGACATCGAAGTTACAACGATTGATGGCGAGCGGCAACGCCTTGGAGCATACCGCGGTCAAGTGCTGCTCATTGTGAATGTAGCGAGCCGCTGTGGTTTTACGCCACAGTACGCGGGCTTGGAGGCCATTTATCGAAAATATCAGCCGCAGCGATTCAGCATACTCGGATTTCCGTGCGACCAATTCGGCCATCAGGAACCGGGCGACAAAAGTGAGATTAAGGAGTTCTGCAGGCTCAAGTATGATGTGACCTTTCCGCTATTTGCTAAAATCGACGTTAACGGCCCCAGCGCCCATCCTCTCTATAAGCACCTGAAAACGGCTCGACGAGGACTTTTGTGGACGAAGGCGATCAAATGGAATTTCACCAAGTTTCTTATCAGCCGCGATGGCGACGTTATTCGCCGGTATGGTCCAACCGTCACCAGCGACCGCATGGAAGGAGCCATTCAGCGTTTGCTGCGAACACCAACTTAAACGAGGCCAAGAGACATATGAAAAAGTCCGCCGCGTTGTTTTTCTTTTGGCTTCTACCAACGATTGTATTCGGCCAGAGATCGGTTCAGCCGGCAATTCAAATCGGGAGCGAATTCGCGGCCATCGATACTCTCGCCTGTGGCAGCGAGTCGAACGGCGACGCAAAGGCCTGCTTGGCTGGTTTGGGTTGGTCCCCGACGAAATTCACGGTTCGATTAGAAGACGCTCAGCCCGGCAGCGGAGATTTTTTGGTTCGCTTTCCCTCGCCACGGCCGATCGGTAACAGTACGAACGACTTGGTATCGATGGAGTGGTTTGCAGCGCACGACAACGACAAGAAAATCTGTAAGGCACGGGCAGTCGTTGTCGTGCATGAATCTGGAAGCCATATGACGGTAGGACGGATGATCGCCCGCGCAATCGGCGGACAGGGGCTTCACGCATTTCTGATTCATCTGCCAGGTTACGGAGTGCGCCGCGATCCAGAGCTTATGAAGAGTACGCGTGCGCTATCTTCCTTGCCGCAGGCAATTGCCGACGTGTCGCCGGGCACGCGACGCTGCGGCGGCGCTGCCGGTCGTCGACAGTTCCCGCATTGGCCTGCAGGGTACTAGCCTGGGTGGATTTGTCACGTCCACAGTGGCTGGAGTGGACCACGGCTACGATCGCATCTTCATCCTGCTCGCCGGCGGCAACTTGCAGGACGTGGTGCTCCACGGCGGCAAAGATGCCGCGAAGACGCACGCCAAGCTTGCCGCCGCCGGAGTGACCGACGACCAGATCAAAGAGCTAGTACGCCAGATCGAGCCGTTGCGACTCGCCCATCGCATCGATCCGGAGAAAACCTGGCTTTACAGCGGGAAATTCGACGAGGTCGTTCCTCCGCGCTGCTCGCTCGCGCTAGCTCAGGCGGCACATATTCCAAAAAGTCATCACGTGGAATTTCCCGTCACGCATTACTCGGGCGCCCTCTACCTGCCGCAGGTCATCGAGCAGATTCACCAGCAAATGACCGCGCCGCCGACACAGCACCACAAGACAAATGACGTGAACTCCGCGCTAAACACGTGAATTTGGAAAAACTTTCGACTGGGATTTGCGCGATGATACGGTCAACGCTAGATTGCACTATCATAGTTGAGCGTCATTATTCGGTTTCCCTGCAACGGTCGGATCGATTTCGCCGGTCTTCACTGTGAATTTGCCCAAATATCTCGCCAATTCGAACTGGTCGGAACGAACGGCCTACCTGAGAAGCCAGCGAACTTTTGTCGTTAGGGGCACGTAAGAGCGAGTGTATCCAGCGGGAAGCTAGCCCAGAAAGCAGGCCACGGTGGACACCTGGACTGTGGGGTTAGGCAGTGGGGCAATCACCCCTGCCTCCACGCTTTTGGCTGCGAAGATTCGCCACGCCTGTGGCCAGATTTTTGTGGCCCACTTATCTCACAACATTCAACATTATCGACAGCCCTCTACAACGTCCGATTCCTAGTTGAGAAGTAGGAAGTAGCATGACAACCGCAACGCCCGTAACGCACGCCCAGCTCGAAGAGCTCGCCCAGAAAATCAAGGTTCAGAGTCGTCCTTTCCGTCAGTTAATCGCCGAGGTCGGCAACACGATTGTCGGCCAGGAAGTGCTCATCCATCGCATGCTGGTAGGCCTGTTGGCTAACGGCCACTTGCTGATTGAAGGAGTGCCAGGCCTTGCCAAAACGACCGCAGTCGCCTGCCTCGCAAAGGGTATTCACACGGGCTTTCAGCGGTTGCAGTTCACGCCTGACTTGTTGCCCGCCGACTTGATCGGCACGCTGATTTACCGCCCGCAGGACCAACAATTCGTAGTCCAGAAAGGCCCGATCTTTTCTAACATCATTCTTGCCGATGAGATCAACCGCGCCCCCGCCAAAGTGCAAAGCGCGCTCCTGGAAGCGATGCAAGAGCGGCAAGTGACGATCGGCGGCGAAACGTTTCCGCTCGACGAGCCATTTCTCGTGATGGCCACCCAAAACCCCATTGAACAGGAAGGCACGTACCCATTGCCAGAAGCTCAGATGGACCGCTTTATGCTTAAGGTCGTCGTCGGCTATCCGAACCGCGATCAGGAGCTCTTGATCTTGGACCGGATGTCGAAGACCCGACCAAACATCGAAGTGCGTCCGGTGACCAACCGCGACGACATCATGGCTGCCCGCGCAATCATTGATGAAATCTATGTCGACCGCAAGGTGCAGGAATACATCGTCGACTTGGTGATGGCTACCCGCCGACCGCAGGCGTACGGCTTGCAGCTTGATGAACTTATCCACTACGGTGCATCGCCACGTGCGACCATTTACTTAACGCTCGCCGCCAAAGCCAATGCATTCCTCCACGGCCGAGGCCACGTGCTGCCACAAGATATCAAGGAAATGGCACTCGACGTGTTGCGGCATCGCGTGATTCTCACGTACGAGGCCGAAGCCGAGGAAAAGACATCGGAGGATGTCATCCGTAGCATTCTCGACGCACTCCCCGTGCCGTAGGCATCCAGCCCATTGATCGAGACGTTCAGGAATTCATCATGCTCCCACGCGAAATCATCAAGAAGATTCGCCGCATCGAGATCCACACATCGCACATCGTCGACGAGCTTCTCGCCGGCCAGTGGGATTCCGCGTTCAAGGGCCGCGGCATCGAGTTCGAGGAAGTGCGCCCCTATCAGATCGGCGACGACGTACGGGCCATCGATTGGAACGTCACCGCACGCACTGGCCGGCCTTTCGTCAAACTCTTCCGCGAAGAGCGCGAGATGGCCGTCATGTTGCTGGTCGATCTGAGCGCGTCGCAAAGCTTTGGCGCTCACTGGCAGACAAAACGTGAGCTCGTCACCGAGCTCAGCGCAACGCTGGCGTTTTCCGCGATCAAGGGGAGCGACAAGGTCGGTCTCACGCTGTTCACCGACGGAATTGAGAAGTTCGTGCCGCCGCGTAAGGGGACTCGCCATGTACTCCGCATCATTCGCGATTTGCTCTACTGCGAACCGATAGGGCAGGGGACCAGTTTGCGCAAAGCACTGGAGCATCTCAACCGCACGGCCTCCCGCCGTACTGTGGTCTTTCTGGTGAGCGATTTTCAAGATGGCGGCTACGAGCGAGCGCTCAAAATCGCCCGCAGCAAGCATGATATTATTCCGCTGGTCGTCGCTGATGAACGCGAGTTTACGATGCCCCGCGTTGGCCTGGTCCGACTTCGCGACGGCGAAACCGGGAAAATGGTAATGCTCGACACGTTCAGTCGGGCCAATCGCCGCGCTTATGAAGAACTCGCACGGCGCCAGGCGGCCGAACGCGATGCTCTCTTCCGCGCCATGCGGCTGGAACCCATCCATATATATACGGGTGAGGATTTCGTGGAACCGTTGCGGCGTTTTTTTCACAAAAGGGAGCTGCACCGATGAGAATTCCCCAGCTATTTGCGGCATTGGCAGTGCTGCTGCTACCGTTTTTGTCGGTGTTATCTCGCGCAAAACCGCTGTCGGTCGGTTGCCACAAGCTGTGGTCGCAGATGGACCGGTGAAAGTCACCACGACCACGGACAAACCGGCGTCTCGCGTTGCCGATCCGATCCAATTCACCATCAAAGTCGAGGCGCCGCGTGGTGCCCGAATAAAGATCCCGACTCCAGCTTCCCCGATGATGGACTTCGAAGTACAGGACTCCGAGAAAACCAGCGATATTCCGTCACCTCAGAATTCTGACGAGCGCGAATGGACCCTGATGCTAACGCTCGAAACTATCAAGACGGGCGAACTGACGATCCCATCGCTCGACGTACACTACGCTCTTAACGCCAAAGAGGCGTTCAAAACGCTCCATACAGCGCCAATTCAGATCCACATTACCAGCGTTCTGGAAGATCGGGCCGATCCAAAGCAATTTCGCGACATCAAACCGACCGTAGATGTGCCGGTGCCGCCATCGCCCTCACTGGCTTGGATTACATGGACGGCCGTAGGAACCGGCGCTCTCGCTGTGGCGGTTTTGTTGACGGTCGTGGTCGTGAGACGGCGTCGGCGCGGGCCGACGCCGGCCGATTGGGCCCTTGCTGCCATTGAGGACTTGGAACAACTTGGTGCAACAGGCACAAATGATGGAGCGGTGGTGTTCAATGACGTCGTCGATATTGTCCGCGAGTATTTCGAGCTCGAATTCAATGTGCCCACGCTGCCAAGAACGACCCGCGAGTTCTTGGCCGAAGCCTCCGAAGAAATCGCCTTGCCCCAACAAACGAGCCAGCGTTTGAAGTGGATGGCCTCGGTAGCGGATGAAATTAAGTTCGCCCGCCTTAGCGTTAGCGACCAGCACGTTCAGCAGGCTTTCGCGCAGGCCAAGGCGTTCATCGCCGAGTGCGAACTATATCGCCAAGCCACAATCAAGGGGGCCGCGTGATGTTTTACAGTCCCTGGTATTTGTTGCTGTTGTTATTGGTGCCAATCCTTGGCTGGCGAATGTGGTCCTCTTCGCGCGGTCTAGCGGTCCCCTTTAGCTCCACGTATTTCGCGCCGGACTGCGACCAACTTGGCGCCAACGGTTAGCTTGGTTGCCGGCTGCCCTCACACTATGCGCTGTCGCGCTCACTGTCGTCGCGCTGGCGCGGCCTCGCGAAGGACGAGAGAAAACAATCGTAGATTCCGAAGGCATCGCCATTGAGATGGTCGTCGACCGTTCTGGCAGCATGCGGGCCATGGATTTTCAAATTGATGGTAATCATGTAGATCGCTTGACTGCGATCAAAAACGTGGCTGGGCGATTCATCCAGGGAGATAGCTCTTCCCAAAAGAAGGAAGGCCACACCGGTCGGCCCAGCGATCTCGTAGGCCTAATTACCTTCGCCCGCTTCGCTGATGCAATTTTACCGCCAACGCTCGACCATTCCTTCGTGATGGACCAACTGAATCATCAGGAGATCGTATCTCGCCGCAACGAAGATGGTACCGCGATCGGCGATGCGATTAGCCTCGCGGTGGAAAAGCTAAAGCGACTGGATAGCCGCAGCCAACAAAAGGTCAAGAGCAAGGTGGTAATCCTACTCACCGACGGCGAAAACAACGCCGGCGACTTTGATCCCGTCCAGGCAGCCGAACTGGCCAAAACCATGGGCGTGAAAATTTACACGATCGGTGTCGGCACCCGCGGCGCCGCGCCTGTGCCTGTCCGCAATCCGTTCACGGGGCAACAGGAGATTCAATGGGCCGAAGTCGACATCGACGAAGGCACACTGCAGAAGATCGCAGCAACGACCAGCGGCAAGTATTTTCGGGCCACCGATACCGAATCGCTTGCCGCCATCTACCACGAGATCGATCAGCTTGAAAAGACCAAAGTCGAGTCGCGGCATTTTACCGATTACCGTGAGCTAGCGATCCAACCAACGCACGTACGCAGTTGGAATGTCCCGCCGCTGGTTTTGTTAGCGCTCGGTCTGGTTTCCGCACGACTCCTGCTGACAAACACACTCTTCCGCGAGTTTGCCTGACCCTCCTTCCGTACGAATTACAATGGACATTCACTTCGGAAATCTGAGCCAGTTGCATTGGCTGTGGCTTGTGGCACTTTGTCTGGCAGCCGCGATATTCGCCGCGGTCGTTCAGCGCCGCGCCCGCATCCATTTCGCGACGGCAAACTTGCTGCGTCGCGTCTTGCCGCAGCGCAACACTGTGCGGCGCAATGTTGCAACCGTGCTGGCGTTGGCGGCCCTCGCCTTGATGGTCTTGGCACTGGTCGATATCCGTTGGAGTAAAGTATGGCGCGAAGTGCCCCAAAAGGGCATCGAGGTGATGTTCGTCCTCGATGTGTCGCGGTCCATGTTAGCCGAAGATGCAGCCCCCAATCGCTTGGAGCGGGCTAAGCAGCAGATTAAGGACACGGTGGACGAGATGGCGGGTGACCGCGTGGGGCTGGTGGTGTTCGCCGGCGATGCCAAACAACAAATCCCACTCACAACCCACTACGACGATTTCAAACAATCGCTTAACGAAGTCGGCCCCCAAAACGTACGGCGCGGTGGGTCGCGCCTCGGCGATGCGATCGACGTGGCGTCGCATGCCTTTCTGACGAAGTCCAACGCCCACAAAGCAATGGTGATTTTCACCGATGGTGAAGATCAAGAAAGCAAGCCGGTCGAGGCTGCCCGGCAAGCACACGAGGCGAACGGAGTTCGTATCTTCACGGTCGGCTTGGGCAATATGGATCAGGGGGCGCGAATCCCGGTCGGCGCCGACGATCAAAAGCAATACCTCACGCACGACGGTCAGCAGGTCTGGTCGAAATTGCACGGGGATATTCTTCGTCAAATCGCCACCACGACCGATGGTGCATACATCCCGGCCGGCACCAAACAGGTGAACATGTCGGACGTTTACCACAGTTACATCGAGCGTGTCGAGAAAGCGAACTTCGAGACGGCGCGGATCAACCAATACGAAGCACGATTTCAATGGCTTTTGGCGCCGGCCTTGGTGTTGCTGCTGCTCGAAATCGTGATTACCACTTGGCCCGCTCGGCGGACTGTTGAGGCGGCGCTCGCCGCAAGCGTCCGTCGCCGTGAATCGAAGCAGAGACTCGGTCGGATCCATCAATCCAAAGAACGACCAACCGCGGCATGATCACTTTTCACAAAACAATTTGCCTCGCCGTAGCACTCGGCGGCATTGCCGCGAGTACTCCACTCCGCGCAGACGATGGCCGGCGCACTGCGGCCGTGCACATCAATAATGCCAACGGACTGTTGCGCCGCGGCGATGTTGATGCAGCACTGAAAGCCTATCAGCAAGCGCAGAAAGATGCGCCTGATCGTGCGGATTTGTCCTACGACATGGCTGTCGCCCAGTACCGTAAAGGCGATATGCCCTCGGCCAAACGTCTTTTCACGCAAGTAACCAACGCCGACGACAACGCGATCGCCGCCAAAGCCCGTTACAACCTTGGTAATTGCGACTATGCGTCCGCGCTGCGGCTGGCGGACACGGACCACGCAGCCGCGATCAAAGGTTTTCGCCAAGCGATCGACAATTATCGAAGCGCGCTGCAAATCGACCCGGACGATGCCGACGCTCGGGCCAACATCGAGCTTGCCGCGGCGATGATCAACAAGCTCAAGGACCAGGACAAAAAGCAAGAGCAACAGAAGAATAAGCAGCAGTCAAAAAATAACGACCAAAAGAAGCAGCAGCAGGGTGGCGGTCAATCGAACGACCAACAACAAAAGAATTCGCAGCAACAGCAAAGCAAGGAGCAACAGCAGCAACAGTCGTCGAAGAACCAGCAACAATCGAAATCAAATCAGCAAAATCAGCAACAACAAAAACAGTCGTCTGAATCTACGCAGCAGAAGCAGCAGCGAAGCGCAGATAAAAAGAAACAACAAAGCGACCGGAGCGAGTCTAAATCGAAGCCGCAACCGTCGAATTCGCAGTCCCAAGGGCAGAAGGACAATTCCTCAACAAACAAAAATCAGCCAAAAGACCAGAATCAGACACCACCGCCGCAGAAATCGCAGTCCAGTTCCTCCGTCGACAAGCAGCCCGATCAGTCGCAGCGCGAGGCGCAACCGATGTCACAGCAGACGCTCAAGAACAAACGCGATGAAAAGAACGCGGCTGAGCAACCGGACCAACCGAAAGACCAGCAAGGCAAAGCGGCGCCGAAGGGTAAGCTCACCCCCGCTGGCCAAAAAGCCGCGGAAAAGCAAAAGGATCAGAAGGCCTCACGCTCGTCCGACTTGGCCCCAGGTGACACCATGACCAAGCAGGAAGCTGAAAAAATGCTCCAAGCCATCCGCGATCAAGAGATGATTCGCCGCCTGCGGCGCCAGGCCGCCGAACGAAACAGCCATATACCCGTCGACCGCGATTGGTAGCCATATCAATTGACGACGAGCGATCGAAACCAGCTAACATGAGAAATTGCAAACGATTCATCTTTGGATTCCTAATGACCGTTGTTGCCGGCGCCGCGGCGCTAAAGTCATCAGCCGCCGAGGTTCGCGTCAGCCTCTCAGCGCGAAACCTACGTCGGCTTACCGGTGACGTTAAGAATTCAAGTTGCCAATGCCGCGAAAGTCGAGCCGCCAATGATTCCCAGCATCGACGGTCTCGACGTCAAGTCACTGGGCACCCCATCGCGGAGTACCCGCATCACCACGATCAATGGCCACACGACAACCAGTACAACGCAAACGTTCGCGTTCGAGCTGACGCCGCAGCGGAGCGGCACGTTTCAGGTTCCAGCTATTTCGGTTAGCGCAGATGGCGTTTCGCAGCACACCAGGCCCGTCGAATTCGTAGCCTCCAAGAGCGAAACGGGCGATTTGTTGTTTGTCGAGATTGCCGGCAAGCAAAAACAGATCTACGTCGGTCAAGCGTTGGATCTAACGCTGAAAATCTGGCTCCGGCCCTACAGCGAGCGCGAGCATAACATCACGCTGTCTGAAGGGGATATGTGGAAGATGATTACAGACCGGTCTAAGTGGGGTCCGTTCGCCGAGCGACTCCAGGAATATGCCGACAATGATCAGCGCCCCGCCGGCAAGGAGGTGCTTCGCAAGGATCTTAATGGCGTCGAGCACAGCTACTACCTATATGAAATCAATGCCACGATTTATCCGAAGCGCCCTGGCAATATTGACGGCAACAACGTGAAGATTGTCGTCGACTACCCGACAGCGCTGGGTCGAGCGCGAGATCCATTTGCTGGATTCTTCGAGGATATGCCTTTTCCTGGTGGCCGCTCGAGTCCCTTCGGCGGCGACGACGGCTTCTCGCCGTTTGGTTCGCGACTCACAGTGCGATCGGTGCGGCCCCTTGTCACCCAGGCTGTCGTCGAGCCGATACGTGTCTTGCCAATTCCAACGACTAACCGTCCAGACGACTATCGCGGGGCAGTCGGACAGTATCAAATCGCCGTCGATGCGAGCCCAGCTCACATCAAAGCCGGTGATCCGATCGATCTGCTCATCGGTGTCTCCGGCACGGGTCCGATGGAATTGGTCCAAGCACCGCCTCTTGCCGAATTGCCGAAGTTAACTGCCGATTTCAAAGTTCCCAATGAACCACTGGCTGGCTTTGTCAAAGGTGATCGCAAGATTTTTTCGACGTCAATCCGCCCTCGCAAGGCTGGCATTACCCAAATTCCTGCCATTCCGTTTAGCTACTTTGACCCCGCGGTAGAAAAGTTCGTGACAGTCCACAGTGCGCCGATCTCGATTCAAGTTGATCCCGCCGAAATGCTCGCGCTCGACTCTGTCGTTCACGGCGACAAAAATGCGAACGGGAATTCAAGCGGCAAACAAACGGCCGTCTCAAGAACCAGCCAGGCTTCGCTTGCCATCTTCACGGGCGACGATCTGTTCGATAATGAAAAACCTTTCAGGATTCATGGCGCCCAGCTACTGGTTCTATTATCCGTAGCCCCATTAGCGGCGATCGGCCTTCTTCTGCTGCAGGCTCGGACTCGAATGTTACGACTGGTCAGTCGGTTCGGGTCTGCTAGTGGACGATACCAAAAAACTATCTCACACGCAAAAACGCCGGATGAAATTGCTGTTGATCTAAAGGAATTTATAGCCCATCGATACAAGCTAAGAGACTCCGCAATCAACGCAGAAATAGCTGTTGGCGCCATTCGTTCCTCCGGGCATCGCCATCTCGCGTTACGATGCGAGAGGCTTCTCAACGAATGCAGCGACCAAAGTCTTGCTGCTGCGCTCCGTGGCAATAAATCGTTGGATGACCTGAAGCACGATGCATTACAATGGATTGAAGATTGCCAAACCGAATACCTTCGACAGCGGCCGAAGCCCAGAGCGGAACTTCGTCGGTCAGCTAAATCGCGAATCGATTCACCCAAGCTCACGTCGACGACTGCCAGAATAATTACCGGAATTGTCGTCGGCAGCTCACTCTTTGCCGTGGGCGGCCGAGCATTCGCCGCAGGTACTGAGAAAGTTGCCGTCGAGCGCCAATCCGCAGTGCAACAATTCAAGCTGACGGAAACGCAAAAACGAACCCTACTAACAGAAGCAAATCAGTCATACGAGACGGCGCTCAAGCAGGTAAAAGGCGATTCCGCCGAGGCAAAACAGAAGTTCGCGGACGCCGCTGACAAATATCAGCTTCTAGTCCGCGCGGGCGTTCAGAACAGCCGCCTGTATTTCAATCTTGGCAACGCCTACCTCGAAAGCGGTCAACTCGGCGAAGCCATTGCGAATTACCATCGCTGCCTGCGCATCGTCCCCAACTTGCGAAAAGCGCAGTCTAACCTGGCGTATGCAGAACAACTTCTGCATTCGAGATCGAAAGCGGCCGACTCAAAGTTGCCGGATGGCTTGACTTCAGGTTATGCCTTCTACGCAAATCAATGGTTAAGCAATCACATTAGCCCGCGCGCTATGTTTGTTGCAATGGTAGTTGCGTGGTTCGCTCTTTGGACGGCGATTGGCTTGCGATTGGCCAATTTTCGTTTTCCATGGAAGAGTGCGACCTGCGTTTTCCTTTTGCTGTTTCTCTTCACCGCATCATCGACCGCTCTCACTCGGAAAGCATCTTCGCACCAATTGGGAGTCATCGTTCAACCACCATCCGAACTCTCTGCGGATGCCGCCGCCTCGAATGCCGCCCTCCACGAAGGACAGCTCGTTGAACTGCTCCAACGGCGCGGCGATACCGTCCGTATCCGCACCAATAACGGCCAAGTCATCTGGTTGCCTGACAATGCGATCGAAAACATTTAATACTTCGAGCACCGAACTCAGCCGCTACTGCGGCAAAGAAGAATCATCCGCTAAGAAAAAAGGTCGGCCGACCAGGGGGGCGGTCGACCGACCTCATCTCGACCGCCGCCGATCGGCGAACGGCCATTGTTTTGGGTTGAATCTTTGTATCAAGGAACGCCGCTCGCTGCAGGCGTAAATTGCTGCTTGTTTGCACGCAGGTCCAAGATGTCGATATAGTCCGCCAATCGCGCTCGCAGCTTTTCGAAGTCGACCGGCTTCTCAAAGAAATCGGCAGCCCCTAAGGCGATCATTCGGCGTTGCAGAACTCGGTCTCGTGTCCCCGTGATGACGAATACCGGGATGTCCTTCGTCACGGGGTTATCCTTGAGCCGGGCAAGAACGTAATCTCCTTCGCCGTTGGGCATGTGATAGTCCAAAAGAATCGCGCTGGCGGGCGATGTAAACGCCAAGCGGTAACCATCCATCCCTGTGAACGCCCTCACGACGGCGACTCCATGATTTTCGAGTCGAATTCTTACGCGCATCGGAGAAATCGGCATCGTCATCGATGCATAATACCCAAGGAATATCCTTTGGATCTGCCTCCTCGGTCCCCGTTTCGTCAGGGCCAGCCGCCTCGCTATTCCTGCCGTCGCCGCTGCCCAAAGCGGCAAATACTGCATCAAGTAAGTCGTGGGGCTCTCGTTTCTGCGATGCAAAAATGGCCGTTGGTTGGATCGTCTGCCATGTTTGCGTGGTCACATCTGTCACATTCGAGGGGGTTTCTTGGCCAAGCAGCTCGCCCACCAGCGGAGCCACTCGTTCCCAAGTATCCGCACTTTTTTGCACATAGTACACGAGCAGATCGTGACACCGACGGATCGTTTCACCGTCCGACCGACCGGTAAGCACGATCGTTGGGATTTTGCGAAGCTGTTCATCCGACGCCATCATTTCACAAACACTAAGGCCGCTGCCACTCGGCATCCCAATATCCAGGCAGACTAGATCGGGCACTACTCGATGGATCATATTGATTGCGTCCAGCGCGTTGTCGACGCCAACTACCGAGTACCCCAGCGAACTAAATCTCTGCGATAATAGCTGCAACATGTCCTGGTCATCATCGGCGACAAGTATTTTCTTGGGCTTGGGACCGCTCGAATTTGTGGCTAGCAGCGCATGCAGCGGAGATGAGATTGCGGTCGTCGCGCCATTTCGCTGAATAGCGTCGCTCACTAGAGCTTTGCCACCGCTCGCCGTTTCAACCGCGAGTTGCCGAAGAATAGATTCGAGAGAACGCCAAAACTCGGTGGATTTCTCGACGTAGTGCACGCGCAAACGTTCGCAAGTGCTCCGCGTCTCCGGGTCGGTTTGGCTCGTTAGCACTACGATTGGGATCTGTGCTTTTGCCGGGTCGGCCGCCAACTCCTCGCAAAACTCAAGACCGTTTCCCGTCGGCATATTGACATCGACGCAGATGATGTCGGGTGGTCGCTTCGACACGCTCACCGTTGCGCTCAACAAATTGCGTGTGCGTTCCACACATAAGCCAATCGCTTCACACCGATCTTGAAGCAATCTCAGAAAATCGTCGTCATCGTCAATGAGCAAAATCGTTTTTTGAGTCACGATACTAATCCCCCGATGGATGATTCTATGGCAGAAAGCACTTCGTTCGCTTCATAGGGCTTGCGGACGAAATAGCTGGCGCCAGCTTGTAGCGCGTTTTGTTGGTCGCGAATCGAGGCCGACAACATGATGACCGGCGTCGATTTTATCCCGGAATCCGTCCGCAATTCTCGCAATGCGGTGAGGCCATCTTTTCTTGGCATCCGTACGTCCATCACAATCGCATCCGGCTTCGCAGAACGCGCGACTTCCAGCCCCTCCACCCCGTCCGACGCCGACATTACCTCAAAACCAGCGCTTTGCAGTCGCACAGCTAAGCAATGACTGAGCTCGCGATCGTCATCGACGACCAGAACGGTCGGCATTGGTTTCGACTCAACGCCCTCCAGGTGACACAATTCGACAAACGCAGCTCTTAAATCCTCGAGATCGTCGGTAATGGACCAGCGCCCCGATATTCAATCTGTAGCGGCAGCGATTTTATTTGCGGACTATTTCGCGCGAAGCTGTTCCAGTCGCTCGCCAAACGCTCGACCATCCGCTCGTAGTCCGACTCCAAGCAAGGCGCCACAATCACCCAATGAGTCTTACCATTCGACATCACGAGGTCGTTCGCTCGCACCGAGCGCTGGAGGAACTCATCGATTACGACCGCTGCATCCGATTTGCTTGAATTCGCATCCACCGAATACAGGCAGATTTCGGGTTTAGCGCGTAACGCAGCAGTCAACCTGGCCAGGAATCGATCAAAGATCACTTCCGCTTTCAACGGCGGCACTGTGAATGCAAAAGTGCTGCCGTGGCCAGGTGTGCTTGCGACGTTGATCGAGCCCAGATTGAGTGCCACAAGCTCTTTGGCGATGTTCAAACCAAGCCCGAAGCCTTTGGTACTTGTGGTCAGACCCTGATCGACTTGTTTGAAGCGGTCGAAGATGACCTGTAAATTCTCATTGCTGATTCCCGGCCCGTTATCGTGTACACCGATTTCGACATCCAAGCTGCCTTCGACGATTCGAGCCCAGACTTCGACGGTCCCTCCTTCCGGGGCGAATTTTATCGCGTTCACGGTCAAGTTCATGATGACGCGCCGTACCTTTTCCTCATCGCAATACAGCTCCGGTAGATCCGACGGCATGTTTGTCGACAGCGAGACGCTTTTCGACGCCGCTCGACCTTTCAAAAGTCCAACGACATTGTCAATCAAATCACTCGCCTGACACGGACGACGCCACACGCCCAACAATCCTGCCTCCAGTCGGCTGATGTCCAACATGTCGTCGACCATCAACGACAGGTCGTCGGTGCGATGTAGAACCTTGTTGAGGTGCTCAGCCTGTTTCGAGGTAACGGGACCATCTAAACCGTCACGAATGATGGACGTGAACTCTCGGATTACGGTTAGCGGGGTTCGAAATTCGTGGGACACATTTTCGACAAACTGCTGTGCGGTGTCGTACAGTTGTGCCAGCCGACGATTCTTTTCCTCCAACAGCTCGTTCGTGTTCCTTACTTGATGTAGGAGATTCTGACGCGACAAAGCGTAGCGAATGGATCGCGCGAAGAGGTCGGACGTAATATCATCTTTTGTCATGTAGTCTTGTGCGCCGCTCTCGACCGCCTCTAACGCCCGCTGCTCATCGACCAAACCAGTCAACACGATGATTGGCGATTCGTCGCGACAGGCTTCGCGAAACTGCGCCAATGTCTCTGTACTGGGCGAGTCTGGCAAACCAAGATCCAACAGCACCACATCGCATTTGTGCTGCGATTGCAGCTCAACGGCTTCGCTCAAACTCGCGGTACTTTCAACCGTAAATCGCGGACTCCGAATCTCAGAAAGTGTGCGCCGCGTTAACTCTGCATCAGCCGAATCGTCGTCAACTAGCAGTACGCGAATCGATTGACTATTCATCTTCCGCCCTTCCGAGTTGCAACACATTCAGGTAAACGCTAAATCTCTTTGGATGCATGCAGCTTCCTACGGCCCAATGGGAGATACCACTTAATGGCCGAGGCGAGATCGCTGAATCGAACTGGCTTGGTAAGTACGATTTCGATTCCCCACCGCTGAGCCGCCGCGTCCAAGCAACTATCTTGCCGACCAGTCAAGACAATGATCGGGATGTCCTTGGTGCCAGAACTATTTCGCAAGCACTCAATGACGTAGTCGCCGCCCCCTTGAGGCATTCTTACGTCGGTAATGATCAAGTCGGGCCGCTGCGTTTTGGCAATCGACAAGCCGTGCATTCCGTGATATGCGCGCAGCACTTCTATGTCATACGGCTGAAGCCGCAATCCAATGGTTTCGGAAATGTCCGGGTCATCATCGATGCACAAAATTGTTGCCCCTTCGCCTTCAGGCGACAGTTGGGCAGTGTCAGGCATAGAGCTTTGTAGACGCTGTCTATTTAGGTGACGCATCGACGACTCCCACGCAACAATGCCGCTCCACACAGCCGAGCTGTTAGTCGGCACTCCGCGCAATCCTAGTTCACTACAATCACAAGATGCTGGGCGCGAGACAATGTGTCACAGATCTCAATTTCATGCGTGACTGGAAGGCCACCCGTTCGCCATTGTTTTCAGCCATTTGTGCAGGACAAATAAGATGAAACATTCGGTGTCTTGCTGTCGATTTATGGCAATCGCGAGAGATGCCGCCCACGCTAATCAACAATCGGTGCATGTGTGTCTGTTTCTGCGGTTTCGATGATAAACCGAGTAAGGATGTAGTGAAACGCGACTGAAATGACGTATGGTTGATCGCGGCTGCCTGTTGGATCCCCAATGGTGCTGCGCACACACCTTTTGCGACTTATTCTTGTGCGGGTTCAGGCCCAGCGAGGATGATCGACCGACCTGACTGCAAGACGCGTTAGTTCGATCACAAGTCCAATATGGAGAACGTTGAATGACGCCGGTCGCAACAACCATGAAGCGATGGAAGAGGGATATCCGCGGTATGGGTATCGGAACGAAGCTCGTTTCGCTGTTATGCGCTTCGGCTATTTTGGCTTCATGTGCCATCGGTCTCATGACCTATTGGCAATTCAGCGAAACGCTGATTGACAAGGAATTGAACAGCATAAGCAACTCCGCCCAGGTTATAGGCGCACGATTCATTACACGCATAGCCGCGCTCCGCGACGATGCTACGTTTCTTTCTAACACAGCAGCGGTCCAGGATTGGGCGCGGACGAGGGAGGAGGCGAACGCCGTCAACGATTCTACGCAGAAGCAGTTACTCAGTCGGTTGGCGATAACGTATTTGGAAATGTTGCGCGAAGCCTCAATATTATCAGATTCGGCTCATCGGGCTCACGGACGGCGGCAGAGAAGTTGTTCGTGCCGAGCGCGACCTACGTACAAACGGCCTTCGCATCGTGCCGAAAACCGAGCTTCAGCAAAAAGGAAAAGAACCTTATTTTCAGAATACGATTCGCTTGCCACAGGGAGAAGTCTATCTGTCGGAAATAAATCTGAATCGCGAGCACAGTTACGTAGAGTTCCCCGAGACTCCCGTGATTCGGGCAGCCCTTCCGATTTACGGCGCCAATCAGAAAGTCGTTGGGCTAATCATTATCAATAGACTGATGGAGCCGGTATTCGACGAACTCCGCCAGTGCGTGAAGTCCGACCATATATTGATGCTAACGAATTTGCGCGGTGAATATCTAATGCACCCCGATCCGTCGCATACGTTTGGTTCCCAGCTGGGGAACTCGTGGACCGTTCAAAAGGAGTATCCCCCAGTGCAGGAGGCCCTTTTACACTCCCAATCTACGCAACAGATGATTGTTGAACGCACTCCGCATCATAAGTGCGCCGTTCTTCAGGTTTACAAAGTCCATTTCGATCCTAGTGACCCTGCTCGATTTGTGGCGGTGGTCTTGGCCGTTCCGTATGACCATGTGATCGCGGACTCAGCCCTCGCCGCCCGCCGCAGCTTGATAATAGGTGGAATCATTCTCATGCTGTCCTTGCGCTCGGGTACGCCTTTTCGCGATCGCTTACCAAGCCTCTGCGAAGCATCGCCGCTGCCGCAGAAGCCTTCGGCCAAGGCGATTCAGGCACTGATCTTCCAACCGATGCACGGGATGAAACCGGTGTCGTGGCTCGCTCGCTCCGCCGTATGATGGATCAGGTACAGACCCGGACAGACTCACTTCAGGCAGAAGTCATTGAGCGCGAACGTGCCGAGGCGGCTATGCGGGAACAGGCCGCCAGAATTCAAGCCATCTTGGATGCCGCCGTCGACGCCATCATTACGATCGACGAAAAAGGAACCGTAGAGTTGTTGAACCCCTCTGCCGAGCGTTTGTTCGGTTACACAGCCGCCGAAGTAATTGGTCAGAACGTCAACCTTTTAATGCCGGAGCCGTATCACAGTGAGCACGATGGTTACTTGAACAATTACCGAGCGACTGGGCAGAAAAAAATTATCGGCATCGGTCGTGAAGTAATTGGGCGGCGAAAAAATGGGACGACGTTCCCGATGCACTTGGCAGTTAGCGAATTGTGGCTCGGTGACCGTCACATGTTTACCGGTATCGCTCGCGACATTACGGACCTCAAGATGGCCGTCCGTCAGCTAAGCGACAGTGAATCGCGCACGCAGGCGATCCTCAACACAGCGGTAGATGCAATCATCACAATTAATCCGAACGGAGAAATTGAAAGCTTCAATAAAGCTGCCGAAAAAATGTTCGGCCATAGCGCCACGGATATGATTGGCAAAAACGTAAACATCTTGATGCCCTCTCCCTATCACGAGGCCCACGATCAATATCTTCGCAATTACTTAGAGTCAGGAATCGCCAAAATCATCGGCATCGGTCGCGAAGTAGTCGGAATGAGGGCAGATGGCACTACGTTCCCGCTCGAACTTTCCGTCAGCGAGGTTCGACTCGGCGATCGCCTGCTGTTCACTGGAATTGTTCGCGACATTTCCGCACTCAAGCATGCGCTGCGGCAACTCGAGGAAGGCAACGCCGAATTAGCTGCGCGGGGGCGAGAGATCCAAAAATATAATCTCGACCTGCGCCGTTCCAACGAGGAGCTAAGCCAATTCGCCTATGTCGCCTCGCATGACCTGCAGGAGCCATTGCGCAAAGTGACCGCTTTCTGCCAGGCTTTACAGGAGGACTACAACGATAAGCTCGACGACACCGCCCGCGGTTACATCCAGTATGCCGTCGAGGGAGCGCGGCGAATGAAATCGCTTGTCGTAGATTTGTTGAGCTATTCCCGCGTGCAGTCGCAAGGCAAACCGCTGGAACCTACGGATGCCAACGAGGCCTGTGACGAAGCGATTCAGAATCTCGCTGCAGCGATTGAAGACGCCAAAGCAGAAGTCATCCGCACAGACTTGCCTGCCGTCGATGCGGATCGTGCTCAACTGGTTCGCCTCTTTCAAAATCTCATTGGCAATGCCATCAAGTATCGCGGCAAAGAGGTTCCCCGCATCCAAATAGACGCCGAGGAATTGTGCGATGAGTGTTTGTTCCGAGTCAGCGACAACGGAATCGGGATCGATCCGCAATATCACGAGCGAATCTTCGTAATCTTCCAGCGCTTGCATGCCCGAGAACAGTATTCCGGAACAGGCATCGGACTCGCCGTCTGCAAGCGCATCGTCGAACGCGCCGGCGGACGTATTTGGGTCGAGTCCGCGGCTGGCGCCGGAAGTGTGTTTTGTTTCACGCTAACAAAGTCTCACGACCTCGAACGAATAGGAGCGATGCCTCATGACCGCTCAGATCAGCAACTTATCGAAGCCATTGATTGACATCTTAATGGTGGACGACGACGAATCCGACGTGCTGCTCACGAAAAGAGCACTCCACAACGGGAAATTATTGAACGTGATTCATGTCGCCAGAGACGGCGTCGAAGCGATGGACTATCTTCGCCAACGCGGTGATTTCGCAAGGACTGTTCGTCCGGATGTCATCCTGCTCGACTTGAATATGCCGCGCAAGGACGGCCGCGAAGTACTATCCGAAATCAAGCAAGACCCCGAGCTGCGTACCATTCCGGTGGTTGTCTTGACTACCTCCGACGCCGACGAAGACATTGTGCGCATGTACAATTTGCACGCCAATTGCTATGTAACCAAACCTGTAAACCTTAATCAGTTCACAAATATCGTTAAGGAAATCAAGTCTTTCTGGTTTTCAATCGTCAAGCTGCCGCCGCAATAGTCGTACTTCGAACGTCGCATCATCGAGGAACCAGCTATTAACCGCGATGCACAGACCGTCGCCCCCGCCCGGCGGCTTCGAGACAATCCACGTCGTTGAGGACGACTGAATTAATTCCCGTCGGACATAAACACATTCTCGCCTCCCATCGGAAATGAGTTCGATCCTTCGCTCGTGTAGGGGATCGTTCCTTCTCTGATAGCCCCGTTTGGCTCGGCACGACCGCAATCGAGCAATTCCGATACGGTCACCTTCTGAAGCTCGCATAGGGCGACTTCGCGGGCACGTTGAATTACTTCCAAAATTCGGCCATCGACGGCCAGAGACTGGCCATCCACCACCGGTACATAAGGCGTCGGCGGATAATCGAACGCCTCAAAAATCTGGCGAAGCGTGATCTCTTCGGGTGCCCGAACGAGAGAAAAACCGCCGTCTACTCCACGTGTCGAGCGAACAATACCTTTCGCGACCAAGCTGTGCAGAACTTCCAGTAGGAACCGTTCCGGCAATTGGGCTGTAATTGCCAGTTGGTTGCGGGAAATTCTCGCGCCCGGAGGAGCCTTTCCGAGTTGAAGGATGGCATAGACGGCATACACAATAGTCCGTGAAACTCGCATAATATCCCTCACTGCGAATTACCAAAAAAGCGGAAGAGACTGCTGCCGACGAAACACGCCGAATTCGCCGCAGCGGGAAAAGTAAGCAACCCCCTGAACATACTGTTCATTGGAGGTTCCCGCACTCGAAAAAACCCTAGGTTGAGGAAATCTTTTCTCTGAAATGGGTGGCGTCGGGATAATCTTCCACGGATAGAGCCGTGTTCCCGCCGCGTTGCGACTCGAGTGCGTCTATTCATCGGCCGAGATCAAGCCGACGCGAATTGCATAACGCACCAGACCGGGAATATCGTGAATGTCGAGCGCCCTCATCAGCTGCGTCCGATGCAATTCGACTGTTTTGGTACTAATCTGCAGTGTCGTGGCAATTACCTTTGTCCGGTACCCTTCCGCGACAAGTTTCAACACTTCTCGCTGTCGCGGTGTTAAACGTTCGAAAAGTCTCCGCTGCTCGATCTCTGCTCGGAGCTTTGTCTTTACCTCGTCGGACACCGCAGAGTTGTCGTCCTTCGCAGCATCAGCGGCCAAATTGGCCGACTTTCCAAAATACCCGCGGTTTACCCTCTTGCGCAATCCTCCTATCGCCGCGGATTCGTTGGCGGCCCAGTGATCCAAATGTTGCGATGTAGGCGTTATTCCGGAGACCTCGTGAATAATTCCAAAATGCAGACCTGGCAACACGTTTGCGACAGAACGGTATTCAACTTCTCGAATCTGGCCATCCTTGCTCAGCAGCCCACACTGGCCACGAACCGTCTTTGATACAAGAAACTCCGCGACCACCCCAGAGATCTTCTCGTGTTCTGCTGCTGGTATGATATCCAATACTTCCAGATGTTCTAATTCATCTCGACTGTAACCGAGCAATTGACAAGCCGCCGGATTGCCGTCCACAAAGTTCGCTTCATCGTCCACGAGCAGGATGGCGTCTGTACTATTTTTAAAAACGGCTTGAAACTGGCGCTGCGTCGACTCGACCATCCTTTCGGCGCCGCGCTGAGCTGTAATGTCTTGCGCCAGCGAAATTGCGCCGGCAAAATATGCGTCATCGTCGAGAATCGGCGTATTAAACCATTGACATGTTATCGTGCGGCCGTCCTTCGTCCGGTTCTCATTCACACTGTGGGCGTTCAAGTCTCCGGCCCATAAGCGAGCAATAACGTCCCGCACTTTCTCCATGAGCGGAACGGGTAGTATTGATTCCACCAATCTCTTCCCAACCGCTTCCTTCTTGCTGTAGCCGAAGATCCTTTCCGCCGCAGGGTTCCAGTCATGCACTACAAGGTCCGGATCCCAAGCAACGTACGCCAGCGGCAAGCGATCGCTATCTAGGTGGGATTGCAACGCCAGAGCATTTGAACCGCCCGTCTGGCGGTCCAATCCGCGAGCCACTTTGCCATCCTTCGCCTGCATGACCAAGCCATCTGTTGCGGAAAGCTCTGCGCAGTATCCTCCTGTTGGCTGCGTGTGTCACCCCCGAATCTCATTTCTCGTGACTCAATTTTGCGCAGCGTACCGCCGCCACTTTGTCGCAAAGTCCCAAGAACGAACAGAAAACACCGTCAGCTCAACGAGTCGACAAATCAAACCTAAAGACAAAGTGCAATGTGCGTTTATGACACACATAGCGACGCCGACGTACCGACAAAACCGTCAGCTTAACCCGTCGGCAAAACAAACCCAAAGACACTGTGCTTTTGTGATAAGCACAGCAATGCGGGCGGGCCTCAAAGCTTTCCTAGTGTTCCTCACCTGTTCAGCTCGAACCAACACCGCCAAGCCACGCTCAATTGTCTCGTCGCTCGCCGCGTAGGAAATGCGAAAATGCGTACCCCGCTCGCTGAAAATGTTGCTGGGAATGATTAGCAGCTCGTTCTGAATCGCGCGAGCCACAAACTCGCTTGCGCTCTCGCGGGTGCCACTGGCTTGGCCAGTGTTTTGCGGCACCTCCGGAAACACATAAAATGCTCCCCCTGGTTTTGTCACCCTGTAGCCAGCCTGTCCAAGTCCGGTCACCACGCGATCCCGTTTCCGTCGATACGCCTCAATATGGTCACTCATTATCACATCTAGTGCTGCCACGGCCGCCCATTGCAGCGGATGAGGGCGCACACAAACGTGTACTGCTGCAGCATCGTCATTTTATCGATGACCGCCGCCGGCCCATGCACGTACCCCAGCCGCCAGCCGGTCACGCCATACGTCTTGCTGAACCCATCCACAACGATTGTCTGCTCATTCCACGCCACCGGGCTTACCGCCGGCGCATCGTAACAGAATTCGCGATAGATCTCGTCGCTTACCAACGCGATATTGTGCTTGGCGGCCAACTCGGCCAATGCCTTCAGTTCTGGTTCGCTCGCCACCACTCCCGTCGGATTTGCCGGGCTGTTGAGCAAAATCAGCTTCGTCCGCGAAGTGATCGCCGCCGCCACCCGCTCGGGATCAATCCGAAAGTCGGGGTACGTGTCAATCGTCACGCACTTACCACCGACCATCCCGACCAGCGCCGGATACATCACGAAGTACGGATCGAATACAATCACTTCGTCGCCCGGATTAACCATTGCGAGCATGGCAAGCACGAGTCGCACCGCTCGTGCCCGAGGTCACCAGCACGCGCCGATCCTCATGGTGATACTGCTCATCAACTTGCGTTTGCAGCCGCTCAAGCAGCTCTGCAATTCCCTGCGTCTGGCTGTATCCATTCTTATCGCCGCGAATGGCCGCGATTGCCGCTTCTTTGACTGCTTCCGGCACCGCGAAATCCGGCTGCCCGATCGAGAGATTGATGGGGTTAGCCATCTTCGCCGCTAGGTCGAACACCTTGCGAATTCCCGAACTATCAAACTCCGCCGTTCGTTCGGCTAACCAGGGATGCATAGTAAGTTGCAGGCACGTTCCGCGTGCCGTTAAAGGAGGGGGGGAATGAACCAAATCGCAATTGTCACCCCCAGACACGAGCGGATCAATGCGATGGGCGCGAAGTGAGCCTATTGCACTTATGCGACCTGCGATTCCGATGCCATCGCCCGCTTGTCAGAAAGGGCTATCTCCGCCACTGGAAGCGTCAGCATCGCCTCTGCCTCAGCCGACAATGGCAATGACGTCACCACGTCGCCCGCAGCTGCCGGTTCCAGAACTTCCTCCTCCGACTTTGCGGCCGTCTGCACGAGCGCAACCATCGCGAGCACGCCGGCAATCGCGACCGCTTGCCTTAGGCTGATCGATTCATGGTCGAATGTACCCCATAGCAGCGCGAGCACCGGCACCACGTACGTCGTCATCCCCGCGAACAAGGGACCTTTCTTGAGTACCATCCAAATAAACACCATCGTCGAAACGCCGCTGGCGATCACACCCAAGAGCACCAGGTAAACCACCGAAATCGGCGTGACGACTGCATTCACCGGCGGCGCTATTTGTAGCGAAGCCAACATGAGCGGCGAAAACTGCAGCGGCAATAGTGCCAATCCCGCCACTGTGAGAATCATCATCGTCAACGGCGCTGCCGGCACGTGCGGCAATTGCCACTTAATGAACGTATTACTCATCGCCGACGACAAGGGAATGATCAACGTCAATGCCAACAGCTCCGGCGTCATTCCCCGATGCACCCCTTCCTCTACCAGCATGAAGATGCACACCAACCCGCCGAGGACTCCGAACAACTCGCGCCCTGTCGGCCGTATGCCGAGCATCGGCACTGAAACCAGAAGTGTTAGCAGCGGAATGGCCGCCACCATTGTCCCAAAGAAGCTGTGCCCAAACCCTTGTTCCAACACGTACGCTTGAATTACTTGGGGTGGCACCGTAAACACCAGCGATGAAAACGTCATCACGAGTAGGTCGCGGCGTGTGGGTCGATAATCACCCCGCTTCAGCCACCAACAGGCCCCCACGACCGCAGCCCCGCTGAACATCCGCCAGGTGGCGATCTCCACCGGCCCCATCACGTGCGTCACCCGTTCCAGCAAAATGAACGACGTGCCCCAAACCGCACAACAGAAGATAAACGCGAGATGCGCCAAGGCAGGGTAGGGGACTCAAAGGTGAGATGTCATTGCGCCGGAAATAAGGTCTTTTAGCGTCGGCGGCCTCGCCGAATACCTAATAAATAACAAACTTCATGCAGCTATCGGCAATTCCCGCCCACAATCCATTAAGAGGATCCCGCCCAATTTTGGTTCACGGCCGAAATTCTAGCAATCGCCGGCAGAGCAGGGCAGGGCAAATCCATCGGGAAAAAGCGGGAGGGTGGCATGCCTGGAGATTTTGCGAAGGCGTGGTAACAGCATAGTGCTCCGGTTTCCACGCCCTATTAAGGCGTGCCACGCGACGGACATATTATTTCTTCTTCAAATGTCCATCAAAAAACGCCAGCATCGCCGTCTCTGCCTTCTCCTCCGCCTCGCCCTTAAAGCCGTGCATCGAGCCTTCCATCGGCAATAACTTCGCCTCCACCCCCGCCGCATTCAGCCGTTCCACGATCCACTGTGCCTGCTCGAAGGCCACGTAATTGTCTTTGGTCCCATGCACACACAACGTCGGCACCGCATCCGGCGTTACCCAATACAAAGGACTCGCGACAATGTGCCGCTCGCGCACCTGTTCTAAGTTCCCACCTAGAAACAGCGGCAACACTTCCGCGGCATCTACGCTTTTCCCATACGACTTCGTGAAGTCGCTCGGCCCATAGAAGTTCACCACACATGCCACGCGGCTCGACTGATCCTCATTGCCTCCGTTCCCTTCAAACTGCTTCTGATCCGCCGTCACTCCCAGAAACTGCGCAAGTGTCCGCCCGCCGAGCCACCGAAAGCCCCGATGCGATCCGGATCGATGCGATACTCCGCCGCATTCGCACGCAGCCAACGCACTGCCGCCTTCACATCGTACACGGCTGCCGGAAACTGATACTTCGGCGCAAGGCGGTACGTTACCGTCACCGCGACATACCCGTTCTGCGCTAGTTTCTTGATGAGGCCGTCGTAGCCCTCGCGTGCTCCCGCTCGAAACCCTCCTCCGTGAATGCAAATCACCGCCGGATACGGCCCCACGCCCTCCGGCCGAGCCATATCGAGCTGTAAGTGCTGGTGATCCGGATTGCAATATTCAATCCCCTTATCAAAGATAATCTCACTATTCGCCCAGGTCGGCGGCGCCATCGAAAATGCCGCGGTTGACAGAAATATTGCTGCAAGCGACTCGTACATCGTCAGTCTCATATTGATTACCATTAAACCATCGCATGGTCGACTGAATTTTTGCCAATATCAGTTATTTGATTGAACGTTTGCAAAATCAATTGTATCAGCCACAAGTTCTCGGAACGATTTCCATTTTAGCCACGATTCGCCAATACGATCATGGCTTAGCATTGCCTCGTGTTCAAACCCGACAATCGGGCAATCACCATCTTCATTGCGATGATGCGTATCGAAGCAAATCGGATCGTATACATGTAAATTGCTGTTGTCGCCTGTATCAAAACCAAACGGCACAAAGCCGTTTCCGACCAGATGCCGTACGAATACCGGATCGCGTAGTATATTTTCAGCCAACCCATTCAAGCCTCGTCCAGGAGGATTCGCGAAGAGACGAATCCGATACAAAAAGACTTCAAGCCACCGCCAAGACGTAATCAACTGTTCATATAGCGGTGGTAGCTTCGCGGGGAGACGGCGATAGAAAGACTCTAATTCATCTGGCTCAGCTTTGATTTGAGTCGGCCTCCAAAGTATCAATTGCGGATGGTTCACGTCCGCACCGGCATTCAGCTCATCCGGCGGTGGGTCTTCGATTGTACCCGAGCAATCGCCATCCAATTTACAGAATGTTTCTACGAAACGAGCAAGAAATTCATCATCCGTTTGGTTGCTCATTGTAGAATCAAGCTCGCAACTAATCGATAAAAACTTCCGGCCGAACCTTAAATCGCGCAGCGAGTTTTCGCAAATGATCCACGGTCAGAGATCTCTCACCTTTCAGAATCTTCGATCCCATACTCGCATGAACACCCAACAATCTCGCCAGATCCGAGGCGTTCATGTTGGTTTCACCCATCAAATGCCTCAATGAATCTAAGCCTTGCAAATCCGATACGTCAATCGCATGGTGCTTCGCCTCGTACGCCTGAACTAATTGCACAAGCGTTTCCATGTAGAGTGCCTGTCCCTGGGTTAGCTTCTTGCGCGACATCAAGCGATCGACCATCTCGAGCGTCTTCGCATATTGAGCTTCGTTACGAATCGCCTGCGGCGGCATTACTTCAACAAGTTGTTCGAAGCGGCCCGCCAATACAGGATGGCGCACTTTTTTGACTACGTGCATTTCGGCTATTCTCTCCAATTTCCTTCATCGTATTCAGGATGCGTCATAACCGCTCGGATGTTGACAAGCTGATAGTCGTATCGAATCCGCACGATGAGCCGATATTTATTTCCGCCAATGTTGAACACGGTCAGGGTTTCGTCTGCACCTGCAATGGCGTCAGCATGCGGATACGTTTGCCGAACTTCGTGCAGATTTCGCCACGTGCTTTGAGTTGCGTTCTTGTACCAATGCCGTAGCGGCTGCTCGGCATCGGGATATTTTGTCCAAAACTCTCGCAACAGTTTCAGACTGATGACACGCATCAAACAATTATGCGATGCGGTCTCCCACCGGACAAGGCAGGTCTTAGACAATTTGTCTAATTAACCCGATGGTGGGGGTGGCCGAAAATCGTTGCTGAAATCGTCTCGGTAATCTGCTAGGCTCGCACGTGAAATGACCGCTTCGGTGTGTCGCTGCGAAGACGTCTCACTGGCGCGTGTTGTCACTTACCGTCCTGCCCTTGTATGGAGACAAAGGTCTCTGCACTTGCGAGTCGGACGGCACAGCGGCAATGCGACCGGGCCATTGGCAGCACACTTTCCACATCGAGCGGATGAGGTACGGTGCGAGCATCGCCTTCGATTGGCCGATGAGGCTGGTCCTACGCGGCTGTTCAACCCAACCACCGCCCCCTACAGGGCCCTGCATTTCTTTTTTTCGCGAACGATACACCCTGAACGAACGAAGAAACCAATGAAACGAAATAACCACAATGTCCAAATCAACGCTTGTGGATTGGCCGCGACCGGGTGCCACGAAGTGATCCATGAAGTGTGCGTTCAAGCAGTCATCAAGTCGACGGTAGCCGCTTAATGCCAATCTTACGAAACGCGACGGGGTCCTGGTGACCGAGGAAACCAAAGTGGCCTGCTCGGCGCGCGGATCCTGGGTGCGCTTTGCCGTCCATCGGCTTTTTGCTCACCTCGGCGATATTGGTATTGAGAATTTCAAAACCGTTGAGGTCCACTGTAAGGCGGTCGCCATCGACGGTAACTCGTTCAAAATTCCACTCCCCCACCGGCCGCAGGTACCCACGTAGCGCGGGAGCCAGGCCGTACAAGCTGCCGCAGTATTGATAGGGATGCAGATCCTTATATTGTGGCGCCGTGTTATCGAGCACTTGAATTTCCATGCCTTCATAAGCGACATCCCCGTTGGTGAGCGGCGACCGGATTGCCAATCCATTATTGCCTCCCGGCGGCAATTTGAACTCGAGCTGCACGACGAAATTGTCATACGTGTCATCACTGAACAAGTTGCCGTGTGTTCCTCCGGTGCACTTGAGCGTACCGTCAATCACGGAGTACGTCTTCGTCGCGCCCGTCCACCCGTTGAGGTCTTTGCCGTTGAAGATCGGCTTGAACTCGGCCTGGTCGCCCTTGATTCTGGCGAGGATGCGATTAGATTCCTCCGTTGGAATTTCGCGCACAAACACATTGCGGAAATAAAGCTTTGTAGTATGTGTCTGCAAGTAGATCGGGCCGCGCATTGGAATCGGCGCACCCGGTTCGTAGTAATTGTCAAGTATCACGTTATCGACAACTTTCTTGCCGTTGAGCTTTACCGTGACATACGGTCCAACCATCCGGATGTACATCCGGTTCCACTTGCCGACGGGATTATCAGCGAGCGCTTGGGGGTCCTTTTTATGCTTCTTGTTGTTCCACAATCCGCCAGAGCCTTTATCGGCGCCAAGTGGTTGCACTTTTTTATCGGACGGATCCCAAATTTGAACTTGCGGCACGCCGCGCAGATAGATGCCGCTGTCGCCATCTTTTTCGATTTTCCAATCGACCCACATTTCGAAATCGCCGTAGTCGCGGGGAGTGGCCAGAAAGAAATTAGGATTGCCGTCACTGACGAGGACACCGTCTTTGATTTGCCAGTGATCGTGAATGCCAGCTTTCATTTTGGCATCCCACGCAGCGCACTCCTTAGGCGGCATGGCGGCAATTTCGCGGGTCTTTGGTGATACTGCCCGTCCAATTGTCGAAGTCATGACCATTGAACAGAGCGGTGAAACCTTTAGGAGGATGGTTATTTTCCTGAGCAAGCGAAGGCTGGCTGGAAAATCCAAAAGACACGACGCAGAAGACAAGCACCGCGCCGAACGGCACATGATTGCGGCAGGATTTCATGTTGTCACCTGAGGGGGGAAAGCAGGGCCGGGAAAGCGTTGATTTTAGTTGCGGGAATTGTGGGCGGGAAGCGGCTGATTGCTTGCCAGGCCGGCTTTCCCTGGGTTAGATTAAAAATGGAGGAATCAAACATGTCATTTGAGTTCGATCGGCGAAGGTTTCTACGGGCGACCGCAGCGGGCGCGGCCAGTTTGGCCATGACTCAATCAGGCCGCGCAGCGGATAAGAACGGCAAGCTGCGTCTTGCAGCCATTGGCACCGGCGGCAAGGGGCGAGATGATCTGCAGCAAATCAGCGCCAGTCCACGAGTCGAGGTCGTCGCTCTGTGTAATGTCGACGACTCCCAGCCGCACTTGGGTTGGGCGGTCGAGGCTTTCCCCAAGGCGCAGAAGTTCCGCGACTACCGAAAGCTACTCGACAAGGCGAACACGTTCGACGCTATGAGCGTGTCCACTCCTGATCACATGCACGCGCCGATCGCGCTGGCAGCGATGGATCTCGGCAAACACGTATATTGCCAGAAGCCTCTTGCCCACACAGTTCATGAAATCCGCCTGATGGAAGAAGCAGCGCGGAAGCATAACCTCGTCACGCAGATGGGTAATCAGATTCAATCGCACCATGCCTATCGCAACGCTGTACGACTCGTGCATGACGGCGCCATCGGCAAGGTCCGCGAAGTTCACTCGTGGCAGTCCGGCGACATGTGGTGGCTAACGACGGATACGATGCCGACACACGGCGACCCAGTGCCACCGTCACTAAAGTGGGACCTATGGTTGGGTGTGGCACCGCAGCGGCCTTATAAAGAGAAAATCTATCACCCACAGACTTGGCGCGGCTGGCAAGATTTCGGCACCGGGCAGCTCGGCGATTTCGGCTGCCACATTCTTGACCCCGTGTTTATGGCCCTCGGTCTGACGGCGCCGTTGACCATAGAAGCCGACGCACCGCCGCTCAACAACGTCACGTGGGCGATGGCGCAGCAAGGTGGAATACCAATTCCCCGGCACGCAGCGAACGGTCGGCGATAGAATTACCGTCACTTGGTACGACGGCGAAGGCCATAAGCCGAAGCGGCCGGCTTGGGACTTCCAGACAAGGAAAATACAAGCTGCCGCATGCCGGGTCGGTCTTCGTTGGTGAAGAGGGTACCATGGTGTTGCCCCACTGGTCCGAGCCCCAACTGTTCCCCGAGGAAAAATTCAAGGACTACAAGAGGCCAATGCTTGGCGACTTGAACCACTACACGGCGTGGGCCCACGCTTGCTTGGGCGATGGCACGACCAAATCGAACTTCGCGTACGCTGGCCCGCTCGCCGAGACGGTCCTCCTGGGCACCATCGCGATCCGGTTCCCCAATGAGCAACTGCTCTGGGACTCAGAAGCCGCCCAGTTCACCCACCACGCCGACGCAAATTCCCACCTGAGGAAGGAATACCGTCATGGCTGGCCGCTGCCGACGGTTTGACGCTGCGATCGATGCTGGTAAACGTTGAGGATCACTAAAGTCGTGGACTGGGGCCCATTCGGTTCGACGGAAGGCATTAACACAGAAAGAGTTACGGTATTTTCTCAGGGGGTTGAGTCTAACCGCCGATTTTGCCGAATCTTCCAATTGCGCGATTTTTGCGTACCAAACCTGCCATCGTCGCGCCTAACCTAAATGGAAAGTGGGCACTTCCGGTCTTTGGTGACCGCAGCGGCGGAGTTCTGGCGTGGAAGGTGGCGGCAAACAGGCGCTGACCGATGTTGAGCGGCGCGAAGCATTCGCGCGTCTCTTTGCGCAGCACGACCGTTGGCTGTTTGCCTATCTCGTCTCATTGCTCGGCAATGCTGCCCACGCCGAAGAAGTTTTCCAAGAGGTCTGCGTTGTGCTATGGCGCGAGTACGAAACGTTCCAACTTGGAACGGACTTCGTGAAGTGGGTCAGCGTGATTGCTCACAACCAGGTACACCGCTTCCGCCGTCAACAGCGGCGATTGGGCCCGCAATTGAGCGATATGGCGGTTGATATGTTGGCTCAAGATGCCGTAGAGCGTGTTGACCTGTTGGAATCGCGCCGCGATGCGCTGCGGCGATGCCTCGAAAAGCTTCCCGCCAAGGATCGACAGCTTGTGCGCTCCTGCTACAGCGATTCGCGTACAACGTTCAAAACAGCCGCTGAAGATTTAGGCCGGCCGGTGAATACGGTTTACAAAGCATTGAATCGAATTCGTAAGGCACTCTACGAGTGCATCGAACGTACGTTATCGGTGGAGGGACTGCGCTGATGACGACACATAGCGGAAATGAACTGGAACATCTTGCGGGAGCAATGTGCAACGGGACGATTACTGCTGAAGAGGCGTCCCAACTTGATGCGCAGCTGACGAACACCGCCTCAGCGCGCCAATTCTATAACAACTACATGTTTCTGCATGGCGAACTGTACTCGCAACATGCTTCTTTCATTGGCCAGGAGCCGAAAGTCAAAGAACTAGTGATTGAAACGGCGTCGCACTCCACACGGTGGAATGGTTGGCAGGCATGGCTGGTAATTGCGGCGGCACTCGTCGGCGTGGCTGCAGTGAGTAGTTGGCTAACGCATTCCTTTTCCGGTACAGCCAGACATGCGCCGGTTGTGGCACATTCGACCGACGTGGGGAAGAGCGTGGCGCGTGTCACTGCCACACGGAATTGCTCGTGGGCGGAAGGCAGCGAAGTTGGTTACGGCTCTCGCTTGAAAGCGGGCCAGAAGTTGAACCTATCGACAGGATTGATCGAAATCACGTTCGATGATGGGGCCGTGGTCGTGCTGGAAGGGCCGGCATCATTTGATGTGGAATCTTCAGGCCGCGCGCAGTTGCATGACGGCCGGCTGGCTGCTGTGGTCCCGGTACAGGCACGCGGATTCGAGGTCGTGACGTCGCATTTGAACGTCGTCGATTTGGGCACTGAATTTGGGGTGATGGCTGAGTCGGCGGGCACAACGGAAGTCCATGTTTTCAAGGGTCTGGTGAAGGCTCAACTCTTGGATGCAAAAGGCCATCAGGTTCGCACTTTGGAGCTGAACACGTCCGAGGCCGCACGAATCGAACCTGCAGCGGCCGTAGTTGCCCGGATCCCGGCGCGGGACGATGAGTTTGTACGCTCGCTGTCGGTGGCGGCCGGCCCACACGATGGGCTGCTCGCGTATGACGGGTTCAACTATCCGGACGGGCCGTTGGATGAACAAAACGGTGGGTTCGGTTGGGCCGGTCCATGGTTCACAGTCGAGAAGGACAGCAACTCCGCCCCCAACTCAAACGGTGTGCAGCAAGGGAGTCTGGAATATGAAGGGCTCGTCCCGCAAGGAAATCGCGCAGTGCAAACGGCCCAACAAAACCGGATTCGCCGCTCACTGGGCACGTCGATCGGCGGCGTATTCGATGCCGCGGGCCTCGTCGAAAATCAGGATGGCGTGCGCCTGATCGGCAAAGACGGCGCGGTCGTCTATCTGAGCTTCGTGCAGCGAGTGAACAAGCTCGACGACGTTTTTTACGGCTTTGAATTACATCGTGGCGATGGCAACGGCAACCGCGTCCTGTGTATCGGCAACGGGGTCGACGGCACCGGTTATGGCGTCACATCCAACGTAAATGTTTACGGTCCTCACAACTTCCCGTCGCTGGGAAAAGAGAACAAGGAAACGAATTTCTTCGTCGTCCGCATCGCTTACGGGCAGGGAAACCGCGATCGGGTGGAGGTGTTCCGCAACCCGAAATCTCTGATTGATGAAGATGAGTGCAAAAAAAATGCTGAACTGGTCGGCAATTTCGCATTCGACCGAATCAGCTTGGGCAATTTTAATGGAACGAAGGTTCACGAAGTGGATGAAATTCGCGTGGGAACGACGTTCCGCGCGGTAACGGGGCGTCGGGGCAGGGGACCGGATCATCTATCGCCGCACGTGGCCGAAGAGTTCAACAGGAAGTCTTGGCGGACGCGAACGTTGCGTTTGCAGGGATTAGGTAGAGGTTAGCCGTCTGCGATATTCGGGACGGGAGTTTTTTGAGTCGTTTTTACTTTCTTGGTGGAGGATTGCTCATGAGTTCACTTCCGAAGTTTGACAAATTGATGATGTGTTTAGTGGTTCTGACGTGGGCGGCGAGTCGTCCGGCGCTGGGCGGGGCGTTTTTCGACGCGACGGGTGAAAACTTCGATGGAAACGCGAATATGGATATCTCGTCAGTCGATGTTACCGACGACGGATCGAACATCACGTTCAAGATTACGCTCAGCGGTAGCATTGAATCGCCCAGCGATTGGGGAAAGTACGTGATCGGTATCAGCACGTCGAATGCGACGGGTGACTTTGGCACTCCCGTGGGAAACCCGTGGGGACGCAACATTGCCATGGCGGACGGTACCGATGCCTGGATCGGCAGTTGGGCCGATGGCGGCGGCGGGTTTCAGCCGTTCACGTATTCAGGCGGGAGTTGGACGCAGAATGGAATGGGCTCACCCGTGCTGAGCGGTAATATGACAACGATTACGACCAGTTTGGCGTCGCTTGGGTTAAGCCCCGGTCAGACATTCGAATTCGATGTTTACACGACCGGAGGCAACGGTGGCGATAGCGCCAACGATGCCGCGGCCAATCCGAATCAAACGACTACGGATTGGCCCGGACCGTATACAACCCCAGCGGGTGGTGGCTTGTATTACACGGCGGTTCCCGAGCCGGCCAGTGCCGCGTTGGCGGGGCTCGTACTAATGGGTTTGATTGGTCTGGTTCGGCGGCGGAAGTAGAGGCGCGGGGCAGCGGCCGGACCGGTATCCTATTTAGCCCCCGGTCAATGACCGGGGGCTAAATGGGCGGCGACGTACCGTTGTCGCTGAGCAATGCTGGTCCACAAAAGGGGTAAACGTATGCGGCGGAGTAATTCGATTCTTAATCGCAAGGCATTTACACTCGTTGAGCTGTTGGTAGTGATCGCCATCATCGGCATCCTCGTGGCGCTCTTGCTGCCGGCGGTCCAGGCGGCGCGGGAGGCGGCGCGGCGGATGAGCTGCGCGAACAACATCAAGAACATCGGGCTAGCATGTTTGAATTATCATGACACCGCCAAGCACTTGCCGTATGACATTAGCCAATGGCACGAAGATTACAATCGCAATCATGTTTGGATCGGTCCGCCCGATGGAAAAATGGATATCAAAAACGGCGGCCCGGGCTACAACGGCAAAGGCTGGATTGTGGATATCCTGCCAGAAATGGAAGAAACGGCGCTAAGCGACGCAATCCAGCAAGCGCTGAAGGATTACAAGGGAGATTTTCCGCAGCCAATCACTGGACCCGGTGGCAAGGGGATGGCAGCTCCCACGATTCGAGACATGTTAGCGCAACAGCTTCCCTGGCTCTCATGTCCCAGCGATCCTTCTGCCAAGCCCTCAACGGAACAGTGGTACTGGTCAGTCTCGGGGCGCGTAACAATCGCGACGACTTGCTACAAGGGAGTGTTGGGTGATTCTGTAATCACGTCCATGGGCTCCGGCGGGTCGATGGATACACCTTTTCCAAATTTAGGCTCAATACCCGATTGCCATAACACTGCCGATTGCAATGGATTGCTTTGGCGTGCGACGTATTTGAATCCAATTTCATTTCGCAAAGTTAGCGATGGTACCAGCAAAACGTTCATGGTCGGCGAATCGGTCGTAAGTCAAGACTATCATTCGGCGGCATTCTTCGCAGATGGCGACTGGGCGACGTGCGGAAATCCATTGAACTATTTTATTTTTCCAGAGGAAGAAACAACGATTAAGAACGACCAGTGGCAAGCGGCGCACGGTTTTAAGAGCTTACACCCCGGCGGCGCCCACTTCGTGATGGCGGATGGGTCGGTTCATTTCGTGAATGAATCCATTGACAGTACGATCTACCGGGGACTTTCGACGCGTAATGGTGGGGAGACAGTCGGCGTTGAATAGGAACTCTGCATTTCGGATGAACGGCAACATGCTTGCGAGATTCACACGGCGATGCCTGCTTCTGATTGGCATTGCAGTATTGACTGGTTGTGGCGGGGGTTTTGACTCGGCGGTCCACGGCGTGGTGACGCTGGACGGCAAAGTGGTGCCACGCGGCACCGTGACCTTTCATCCCGTTTCGGGAGGTCCGGTCGCTTACGCCATGATCAGCGACGACGGAAGTTATGCAGTTCGAACGGGACGAGAGAAAGGTTTGCCAGCAGGAGAATACCAGGTGACTGTGACAGCCAATGCAGCGCACGAGCGTAGCGCAATCCGAAAAAGGCGGTCCTCCGCCACCGGGAAAAGCCATCACGCCCGCATTGTATCGAATGACGGGAACTTCGGGGCTGAAGTACACCGTGCAACCGGGCAAGAACGAGATCAACTTGGAGCTGAAATGGATGACCCCGGCGGGATGGAAGCCGGCGACTAGAAAGTAGGAATTGCTGAAGCGGGCGAGATTACAGAGAACGGCATCGGTACATGAGAACGAGTGGCATGGGAGACCTGCGCAAATACTGGTGGATGACTGCTGCAGTGGCCGTTGTGATAACGGCAGCAGGCGGTTCCAGTGCGTGGTCTGAAGACGTCTCCCAACCCGCCATCTTGCAGATGTTCGAAGCGCGGTGGGACACGATCGAGGACCGGATGGCCGACATTTTCCAGGTTGGTTACGGGCGAATGTGGCTGCCGCCACCGGGGAGGGCGGACCTGGGTGATCTATCCGTGGGTTATGACGTTTATGATCGATTCGACTTGGGAAAACCAGGCGATCCCACGCTGTACGGAACTGAGGCCAGCTTAACACAAGTCGCCAGCGTTCTGCACCGGTTTGACGGGCGGCTCGATGTCGACGCGGTACTGAACCACAACGGCTACTCGGATAACGATTACGCGAACCCGCAATTCACCTCCTTTCAGCAAGCCGGCGGCTACCCGGGATTCGTGTTGCAGAATCCCGATGGGGGAGCCGACCCAGCCGGCGTGCCGGGCACATTTGGCGACTTCCACGACCCGAGCATGCCGGGTTATTTGGATGGCCAACTGGCGGGGCTGCTCGATATCGATCATTCCACAAATTGGCAGTTGATTCGTCAGCCGGTGTCGGCCGGTAACGCTCAAAACATTCCGGCCGGGGCAACGGCGTGGAATGGTCGATTGGCAAATGTGCCGGACAGCAATAATGCGCGATTCTATCCAGATCAGAACTTACCCGGCACGACCTATTTCGACCCGGTGACGGGCCAGAACTTTACGATTCATCCGTTCAACACAGCCAACGCGCTGGCCGGCGATGCCGTGCCGGAAAATGCAACCGGGCTACTGATGCGGTATCTGCAATGGCTCGTGCAATCCGTGGGAGTGGATGGATTCCGGCTGGATGCGGAAAAGCACATGGACCCCGCGGTGCTTCCGTACTTCGACGCGGCCGTGTACCACGCCAATCCGCGCCTAAGGCTGGATGGATCAGTGGATAATGTGTTCATGTACGGCGAAGTGGTGCCAGGCGACGGGCAACAGCCGGGCGAATCGAACCAGCATTTTCTTAGCCGCTATATCCGCAAGGATATCAATCCGAACACACCGAACACGATCGGTGGGAATCGCGATGTGCTTGACTTCGCTCTACGGCAAGAGCTGAACGACAACCTCAGCAACAACGGATTGCAAAACAATTGGCAGAATGTGGTGAACTCGAGCATGGATGTGTACGACGACGGATACCACAACGGTTCGGCCGGCGTGATGTTTGTAAGCAATCACGACGGCGGCGGGGCGGACATGTCGAACGTTGCATACGCATACATCCTCACGCAGCCAGGGAACGCAATTGTTTATTACAACGCGCACGAATTTGGCACCAATCGTTCGTTTCCTGTTGACGGCCGCGGCGACGCTCTGGGTAACTACGGTGATACGATTACGACATTGCTCAATATCCGCGAAACTCACGGCAGGGGCGATTACCGCGAGCGGTGGCTCGAAAAAGAATATTTTGCGATGAAGCGCAGCAACAGCATGCTGGTGCTTTTGGATAATCGCAATGACGGGGGCGTTTCCGATGTAAAAACGATGAATGTCGATTTTGCGGCGGGAACCCATTTGGTCGAGCTTACGGGCAACGCAGCGGCGAACGGGCTCGACCGAGCCATCACAGTGCAGAATGTGGGCGGGCAGTCGAAGGTGAACGTGCGGCTCTTCCTTAACAACAACGGGCAGGATAAGGGTTATCTCATTTATGGACTGCAAACGCCGCAGTCGTCTGCCGGGCTTCAGATCACCAATGCCAGTAGTTCATTGGCGGGCGGAACGCCCCCTGCGAACGACGCTTACGCGAACGCGACGACGCGGCTGGGCACACTGTCGGTTGTGACGGCCAATACGATCAACATTCGGCTCGACACGGAGGCGGTTACGTTGCCGGACGGGTTTCGGGATGTGGACGCCGATGGCGACAATGCCGTGCTGCGGGTGAATCAAGGCGTCGACACCAATGAGAATGGGCAGGTCGATTACACGACTCCAGGATCGGTCGTGTACGGATTCGAAGAGTTTAATCCGGCAGACAAGAGTCCTGGCTTTGTTAGCGCGAGCGGCGACGGCTGGTATCAACAGTCGATCAATGCGACGAATCTTCCGGAGGGCTACAACTTCATCACTGTGCGGGCATTCCGTCACCGGAACGACGGCGGGCCGGCGGTGTTTTCAGATTTCAAGCAGGTGGTGTACCTCGATCGAGTGCCTCCTCCCGCAGCAGTTGTGAGTTTCGACCCGGTGGCGGCCCAGCCGGTCAACGCAAACAATCGCGAGCTGATTGTCCGCTCGGTGGACCAGACGGCCGACAGTATGCACTTTCTGTTAGATCTTCCCGCCAATTCGCCCAGCGGACAGAGTTGGACGGAGAGCGAAATCCTGGCGATGGTTTCTGGTTCAAACCAAGCCACGAATTATGGGGATTTCATGCGGTCCTATAGCGGCGTGTCGACCGGCAACCACGTCGTCACGGTCGTTACCTACGAGCCGACCGGCAACTACAACATCCAGCGTTTCCCCGGGCTGTTGACCAACACAAACCTCGGTCTGGGTTTCGGCGATATGAACTCCAGCAACTCGTACACGACGACCGATATCCGCTGCACGAGTGGGTCTGGCGCGTGTGGAAATAACTCAGTGGAAGACGTGTTGTACAGTCAGAACAGTAAGTTTCGTGCAGCATTCGATCTCAATGGGGACGGTCTGGGTGACGACCGCGACTTGTTTGCCTTGGGCAATGAGTTGGTCGCGCGTGGAGCAGGCCAGACCGTCCTCGATTCTTATACCGATCTGCTATTGAAGCGCGGCGACGTGAACTCGTCGGGTACGACTGATACCGCCGACATGGCGGCGCTTTATGCCAGCTTCGGCACGACGACGTGGTTAACAGATTTGAATGTGGATGGCGTCGTTGATATCGGGGACGTGGAGACGATGGTGACCGAGCTGTTTCGCACCGTGTCGGGGGATTTCAATTTGGACGGCAAGGTTGACGGAGCGGACTACGTCCTCTGGCGAAAGAACGACGGGCACAGCGGTACGTTTCTACAAGGTGATGCGACGCTTGACGGCGTGATCGGAAATGATGACTTGCAGTTGTGGCGAGCCAATTTTGGATTTGTGCGGCAGCCACTCTCGGCGAGCGGCAGCGGTGTATCGCTGGCTTCTGTTCCCGAGCCGGGTGCGGTGTGGCTGGTCGCAAGTGTGGTTGGATGGATCTTGGCTTCTCAAAAGAGGAACTTAACGCAGGACTTAGCGAGGGTTGGTTAGGGCTATAACAAACCGGCCTCCGAGTGGCCGGGTACAAATTAAAAACTTTTTCTCGGAGGGTGGATGCTATGACACGTTTCTTCGCACTAGTGGTGGTTGGCCTATTGGCCATTTCGGCGGTCGCACAGCCGCCATATTATGCCCGCGGCACGTTTGGAGACCCGGCCAATGACATGATTACAGGCATGACCGATCCGTGGAACGACTTGACGCACCAAATGGTCGACCAAGGCGGTGGGCATTACACAGCGACAATTGGTGACGTGAATACGTATTTTCCCGGCGTGTCGCTCGACTACAAGCTGGCAAACGAGGATTACTCGACAAAAGCACCGGGTAGCGATGGCCGCGTGGTGACGGACAACAATGGCGAAGTGAATTTCCACCTTTGGACCAACAACGGCGATCCTTGGACCGACGGTTGGTATCCGAACGACCGGCCCCGCGCCGGCTACGACGACCCACAGCAGTTCGGTTGGGAAGTCATCGGATCGCTCAACAATTGGCGTCAGTTGGGAACGGATCCGGTGTACAGCCTGACGGACATGGGCAGCGGCTTGTACACGGGCACATTCGCACTTTCGGCCGGCAGTTATAAGTTCAAGTTTCGCGAACAAGACAGTTGGGACATATCCATTGGCGATGATTTCGGCAATTCGGCGGCCAACAACGCTCTGCGCGTGTGGGACGACGGAGATCAATGGACGTTTAGCCTAGATTTGCCGAACGGGCGCTGGCAGGCAGTTTCGACGGCACCGACGCCGGACTTGAATGGCGATGGCTACGTCGACGTGCGCGACTACGTGTTGTGGCGTAAATCGAACGGAAGCGTGGACCAGTACAACGCATGGAGGAAGCACTTCGGCGAAGCACCGCCACCAGCGCCGCCCACGGTGTTCTATGCTCGGGGTACTTTCAATGATTACGACGAAAGCATTCCCATGGCCGACCTGGGTGGCAATGTGTATGACGCAACCGTAACCGGTCTGACTACCGGTACGGCGTACAACTTTAAGCTCGCGAACGACGACTACTCCCAAGATGCGCCGCAAGGTTCGTTCCGTGACGGTGTGGTCCCAGCCGACGCCAACGGTGAAATACATTTTCACTTGTTCGATCAGACCTCTTGGTCCGACGGCTGGAATCCGAGCAACGAGCGCCGCGCCGGCTACGATGACCCGCACCAATTCAACTGGGAGCTGATGGGCGACTTAGGCGACGGCGCTGGGTACGTCAGTCATGGAGTTATGACCGACCAGGGCGGCGGGTTATACACGATCGAGGCAGCTATAGCCGCCGACGGCACGTGGCCGTTCAAGTTCCGCCAGGAAGGCGATTGGGCCATCAACATCGGCGAGAATTTCGGAAATAATGGGCCAGATGCCTCAACTGGAATGGTCACTTCTGGAACCTATGAATTCAATCTGGACTTGCGGAACGGTAGGTGGCGGGTGATCCCAGTCACCAGCAGCGGAAGCAGCCTTAACGGTGCGGCAGTGCCGGAGCCGGCTTCCGTTGCGATCATCCTGCTAGGTGCGGTGCTAGGAATGGGTATTCGGCGTCGTTAATAACGGGATGCTTGTGGAGGTTTGTAACCTACTAACTTCCGCCGCTGGCGAGGAAATAATCCCGGCGGCAGCCAAGAGGCTCGAAAGACTCAAGGAGGAATGCTCCTCCACAGGGCCGATGGTGCATGGACCTAATGAACTTTGAGTCTGCTGTGACGATGGACCCAACCTTCCGATGGCGTAGCACTCAAGGCCGTTGGCTGCGAGGCATGCTGGTAGCTGGCTCTTGGCGGCGACGGGTACCGGCTGCAATCGCGCAACCTCGGACGCAAATGTCGGCGTGACCGTCGGCACAACAGCCGGAGCATCGGCCGCGAATGCCAAGGCAGATGCGCCAATTGTGGTGAGTGACGCAAAGCCGCTTCGTGTCGTAGATGGCAATGTTCGGTTCGCGGCACATAGCGTCGCTGTGGACGATTCATCCGACTCGCCGTCGTTGCCCACAGTGCCGGCGTGGGCGGCGGATGCGGTGTTCTACCAGATTTTTCCCGAGCGTTTTTGCAACGGCGATAAGTCGAATGATCCGACACGCGAATCGCTCGAATCGCCCGACTCGGTGCCCAAGGATTGGAAGATTTCACCCTGGACGGGCGACTGGTATGCGCGCGCCGATTGGGAGCGGGAAAGTGGCCCGAATTTTTTCGATAACGGCGTCTTCAACCGTCGTTATGGTGGTGATCTGCAAGGCGTCTTGGACAAGCTTGATTATTTGTCGACCCTGGGCATCAACACGATTTACTTCAATCCTGTCTTCTATGCCCGGTCGCTGCATAAGTACGACGGTAGTTCATTTCACCACGTTGATCCGTATTTTGGCCCCGACCCGACGAGTGACCTGAAACTGATCGCGCAGGAAACGAGCGACCCCGCCACATGGCAGTGGACAGCAGCAGATCAATTATTCTTGAAGCTATTGCGACAGGCCCATTCCCACGGCATCCGCGTAATCATCGACGGCGTGTTCAATCACACGGGCCGCGATTTTTTTGCGTTTGCCGATCTGCGCGAGCGGCAGGCGAAATCGCCCTATCGCGACTGGTACATCGTGCAATCGTTCGATAATCCAGCTACACCACAAAGTGAGTTTCGCTACAAAGGTTGGTGGGGAACCGACAGCCTGCCCGAATTCGCGAACAACGACTCTGGTAACGATTTACACCCCGGTCCCAAAAAATATATTTTCGATTGCACGAGGCGGTGGATGGATCCGAACGGCGATGGCGACCCCTCTGAAGGCATCGACGGTTGGCGGTTGGACGTAGCTAACGAAGTGCCGACCGGCTTTTGGCGAGATTGGCACAAGCTGGCCCGCAAAATCAATCCGCAGTGTTATACGGTAGCCGAAATCTGGGATGATGCCCGCCACTTTTTAGAAGAGGGGCGGTTCTCAGCCACGATGAATTACCACGCCTTTGCCATGCCGGTGAAGGGCTTTTTGATCGACCAGTCGCTCGCACCGAGCGGCGCGGTGCTGCAGTTCAACGATCGTCGTAACGAGTACCCGAAAACGATGCAGTTCGCGCTGCAAAACTTGATGGACTCGCACGATACGGATCGGTTGGCCTCGATGATCGTGAATGCTGGACGGCGTCCGTACTCGCAGCCGGCGCGGTTCGATTACGACATCGGCGTGTCGCCGCGTAACGTGCCAACATACGATGTACGGAAGCCGAACAAGCGCGAACGGCGCGTACAGCGGCTGGTAGCGCTTTTGCAGATTACGTACGTCGGGCCGCCGATGATCTATTACGGCGACGAAGCCGGAATGTGGGGAGCTGATGACCCTGATGACCGCATGCCGATGGTGTGGCCGGAACTTAAGTATGATTCGCAGAAAGCCGATCCACTCGGCCGTAAACGGCAGCCAGACCAGGTTGGATTTGACGAGGAACTATTCAATTACTATCGGGCTGCAATCGCGTTGCGCCGCGAGAGTTCGGCGCTGCGGCACGGAAAGATCGAATTCGTGGCGGCAGACGACCCAGCCGAGTTCCTCGGATTCCGCCGCAGCAACGATCGCGAAACCCTCCTTGTGGGATTGAATCGAGGTGATGCGCCGTATCAGTGGAAGATTCCAATGGCGGACGGAGAATCAGTGTCTCAAATCTTTACAGCGTCCGGCGAGGTCGACAGCCTCTCGATTGAGCCGAGCGACGGACACGCAACGGTCACCGTACCGGGCGTCGACGGCGTGGTGCTGCGGGTGCAGTTTTCGAAGTGAGCGCACGCGCGATTACGTGTGTTCCGTAGCCGAATTTGCAAGAATTCGGATCGTGCGAACCGGTTTAGATCGTGGGCAGTGCCCACCCTGCTCATCCTGGTCGTTGGTTGCTCGCAGCCAGACACGCGCACCGTTATCACGATTTGGCACCAATCACGGCCGACCGAGAAAAAGTTTCTTGAGGACGAGATCGACCGGTTCGAGAAGGTAAATCCCAACGTCCACGTAAGGGCCTTGTACAAAGAGACCGAGGAGCTTCGCAGTGGGTTCCAGGCCGCAGCGCTTGCGGGTGGTGGGCCGGAATTGATCTACGGGCCGTCGGACGTGTTCGGCGCGCTGCAGACGATGGGCGTCGTACAGGATATGGGGCCTTGGTTTCCGGCAAAGCTCCGTGGCGATTTTGTCGACGGCGCGCTCACGTATCTACCAGCCAAGGGCGATGCCGCGAAAAAAGATTTGGTGCAAGTGGCCGACCGGTTTGGCAATCACCTCGCGCTGGTTTACAACCGTCGATTTATCACCGAGCCTCCAAAGACGACAGACGAGCTCGTTGCACTGGCAGTAAAGAATACCATCGACGAAGACGGCGACGGCCATAAGGAGCGGTATGGCCTCGTCTGGAACTTCACCGAGCCTTTTTTTGGGATCCCATTTCTCACCGGTTTTGGCGGTTGGGTGTTTGCGCAACCGCTTAGCCAAAGCATTGAGCAAGTCGCAAAGGCTACCCAGCCGACACCGTCGCTCGATACGCCTCAGGCCATCACTGCTTGGACGTTCCTGCAATCGCTGACGAAGCAGGGCGTGGCGCCGCAGCACTGCGATTATGAATTGGCCGATTCGCTGTTCAAAACTGGCCGGGCGGCAATGATCATCAACGGCGATTGGAGTTGGGCCGATTATCTCAACACGCCCGGGATCGATGCGGCGATAGCGGTGCTGCCCACGGTCAACTCCACGGGCCAGCCGATGCGAACGATGTTCTCGCCGAAGGGCTACTCGCTGAACGTGAACACGCCGCCGAACCTTGCCACTGTGGCGATGGCTTTTGTCCGACACATGACGAGTGATGCCGTGCAACAACGGATCGTTCACGAGCTGCGAATGCTGCCGGTGCGGAAGTCGCTCCAGAGCGATCCACTGTTCGAAACGGATTCCACGCTGCAAACCTCACTCGCTCAGTTGAAAAACGGCCGTTTGATGCCGGTTGATACTGAATTGCGAGCGGTGTGGGACGCGATGCGGCCACCCTACCAGGCGCTCGTCGCCAACGCGATGACGCCGTCCGACGCGGCGGCCGCGATGCAGCGTGGGGCTGAGGAAAAAATCGCACAAATTCACGCCGATGTGGCGCCCGATAACTCGCTCGCCGTGGTCAATGTTGTGGGCTTGGTACTCATGGTAGCGCTCGTGATCTGGCAGCGCAACAGCTTCGCACAATTGCTGCGCGATTGGCGGCGGAACCGGATCGCCTATCTGTTTGTGTTGCCATCCATCGTGTGCATCTTCGCCGTGGTAGTGTTTCCGTTTTTCTACAACATTGTGCTGTCGCTTTCCAACATGTCGCTTGCGAACTTTCGCGATTGGCGTGTGGTCGGGCTGCAAAATTACGCCGAGGTCCTTACCGATCCCAAAATTTGGTACGTCTTCATGAAGACGATCGTATGGACCGTCGTTAACGTGGCGTTTCACGTAGGCCTCGGCGTACTGCTGGCGGTGGCATTGAATGGACCAGTTTTTGGCAAAGGCCTCTACCGGATCCTGCTTGTCATCCCCTGGGCCGTGCCGGCGTATATCACGGCCCTTACGTGGCGCGGCATGTTCGATTACGAATATGGGGCTGTGAACTTGATCCTCACGCAGATCGCGCAGCTTCCCGCCCGCGGCGTGGCTGCTAGGCCTGTTGCAGTTGTCGCCGCCGGTGAATTGGCTAGGCGATGTGACGCACGCTTTTCAGGCCTGCATCGTCGCCAACGTCTGGCTCGGGTTTCCGTTCATGATGATCATCGCGCTGGGCGGCATGCAGGGCATTCCTCACGAGCTGTATGAAGCGGCGCGGATCGATCGAGCGTCGCGGTGGCAGCAGTTTTGGCACATTACGCTGCCGCTCTTGAAGCCGGTGCTGCTGCCGGCGGTGACATTGGGCACGATATGGACCTTCAACAACCTCAATGTGATTTGGCTCGTCTCCAACGGTGGCGAGCCGCAGGACTCAACGCACATCTTGGTTTCGTATGTGTACAAGGCGGTGTTCAATCTTTATCGATACGGATACGGAGCAGCGCTTTCGATGCTGATCTTTTTCGTGCTGCTGGCGTTTTCATTGTTGTTCTTGCGCCACACGCGGGCGACGGAAAGTGTTTACGGGTAAAGGGCGACAATAAGAGTCCACTATTTTCGATGCGAGAATCAAAGTTCATCACGAGTTTGCGGCACGCCGTGCTGCTGTTGTTTGTGGCGATCTCGCTGTACCCGGCGCTGAACGTACTTTCGATTTCGCTGCGGCCCGACAATCGATTGCGGTCGACCAATCTGGCGATCATTCCGGAAAATTGGACGTTTCAGAGTTACGTGCAACTCTTCACCGAACAGCCATTTTTGAGGTGGCTCGGCAACTCACTGATCGTGGCTGCCGGGGTAACGGTGACTGGCGTCGCGCTTGCAGCTATCGGAGGTTACGCATTCAGCCGGTTTCGGTTTGTAGGCCGTAGTACCACAATGCTGGCGATTCTAACGACGCAGATGTTCCCAGCCACGATGCTGCTGCTGCCGTTGTACATCGTCATTGCGAAACTGCATCTGATCAACACGTACTTGGGGCTGATGGTGTTTTATGTGTCGACCGCCTTGCCGTTTTGCGTGTGGCAGATGAAAGGATTTTACGACACGATTCCGGCATCGCTCGAAGAGGCGGCCCGAATCGACGGCTGCAGCCGTGCGGCGGCGTTCTGGCGCGTGATTCTACCGCTCGCGATACCGGGCCTGGTTATCACCGCCTTGTTCAGTTTCATGGCGGCATGGAGCGAGTATATTGTGGCCGCGCAAGTGATGCAGGATGAAGACATGTTCACGCTGCCGCTGGGGCTCAAGAGTTTCCAGGCGAGCCTATCAACCCAATGGGGACTGTACGCGGCCGCCGCAATCCTTGTTAGCTTGCCCGTGGTGATTGTCTTTTTGCTATTGAGCAAATACTTGGTTTCCGGGCTGACATTGGGATCAGTCAAGGAGTGAATGACGAAATGACGCTTGTCAGAAGAGCGTTGGCTTCCATTCCACATTGGTGCTTCGTCATTTAGTCCCGCGTCAGATTGAAGATTTCCACGGGCTCAATTTTGACCGCAGGCTCGAAACCGAGGATGCGCGAATAAAAGTACAATTCGGCTTCGTGAGCGCGGATGATATTTTCCGCTTTACGGAAACCATGCTGCTCACCAGGGAATGGGACGTAAGCTACCGGCACGCCACGCTTTTTAAGCGATTCGAGAATGAGCTCAGCCTGGTTCGGCGGCACCACCTTATCTTCCAGACCTTGCAGCAGGATCACTGGGCGTGTGAACTTTTCGAGGTGGAAGATGGGCGAGCGCTCGCGGTAGCGAACTTCGTCTTGCGGGTACAGTCCGACAAGCCGGTCGAGGTACCGCGATTCGAACTTGTGCGTGTCGTGCACCAGCAGTGCAAGATCACTGACACCGTAAAAACTCGCGCCACAGCGGAAGACATCGGTGAAAGTAAGGCAAGCGAGCGTTGTGTAGCCGCCGGCGCTGCCGCCGCGGATGACGAGCTTTGCGCGGTCGACCTTGCCTTGATCAGCAAGGTAGCGAGCTGCATTGGCAGCGTCGGCCACGTCGACTATCCCCCAGGCATCGCGTAAGCGGTTGCGATATTCGCGGCCGTAACCGGTGCTGCCGCCGTAGTTGAGGTCGCACACCCCGAAGCCGCGCAACGTCCAAAATTGCGTGGTGAGGCGGTATTGGGCGGCGGTGGCGGACGTCGGGCCGCCGTGAATGAGCACCAAAAGCGGCGGCGCCTCGCCGGTCGGGCCAACAAAGTCTCGATTTGCCGGCGGGTAGTAAAAAGCATGTGCGGTCTTCCCTTCGCCGGTGGGTAACTCGATCGCTTCGGGAATGGATGTGTACGCGGCGTCCGGCTTGATAGACGAACTGCGTCGTATTACTTCCGTTTTGCCAGAGGCGAGATCGTATTCGATCAAAGCTTCGGACTGGGTGAGCGAGCCGGCACTGGCATAGAGATGATTCCCGGCCACATTGATGCTCGCAACGTGCGAATAGGGCAGATTGATGGACTCGTGTTTGCCCGACCGTGGATCGATCCGCACAACGTGCCATCTGCCTCCCTGCGTGTAGCGGGCGATGATTGTGCCATCCGGTTGAAAGCCATACGTCGTGATGCCGAATACCCATTGCGGTGCGCCGAACTCGCCTTCCATCGGCAGCAAACTAACAATCTTGTCCTCGTATTCTGCATACAAATTCCACCAGTTGGTACGATCGGAGACGAAGTAGAGCGTGCCGTTGGGCGACCAACTTGGTTGAAAGACGGATTCATCGTCTCCACCAGCGACTCTGCGCGGCTCATTGACGGAGCCATCTGCCGCAATCGACGCGACGTACAGTTCAGTGCCGTCCCAGGGCATGTTGGGGTGACGCCACTCGAGCCAGGACAGCTTTCTGCCATCGGGGCTGACCCGAGGGTTCGAATAAAAATCGGCGCTTTCGACGAGCGTCGTTACTACTCCATCAGCGAGATGAATGGCGACGATGCGATTTTCCGGCTCATGGTTGCTCCGCGAATGGTCCTCACAAACGGAGATCAGCCGATTGCGCGGGGCGTCGAAGATAAAATCGGAAAACCGCAGCTTGCCTTCGGGAGTGATGGGTTGCGGTTCTTGACCCGGCGCGATTTGCCAGATGCGTTGATCGGCGAAATTCGCGAAGAAGACGGTGCCATTGTGTACCGCGATTGCACCGCCGCCGTATTCGTGAGCCGTCGTGCGAGCGCTGAACGGCTTGGGAAGCACGTCGTCGATTTTGCCGTCCGCGCTGCGGCGAACAATGACGTAGCGGCCTTCCTCCTCAGGCCGACCTTCGATCCAGTACAAGTCGTCACCATCGGTGGCAACGTCGCCGAATCGAACTGCTCCTTGCACCAGCATTTGCGCTGATATTGGCAAGCGCCAAGAGCCGAAGGACGCGGAGGTCGGCTCAACTCCTTTAGTGTCGGAAGAATCGCCGGAGTATGCTGCCTCTGAACACATGAATATTATCGGAGACAATTTGTTCGTAGTGATCACAGTAATCACATCCGAAGACAGGATACGCCCGACGCGGTTGAGGCTGCAAGAGATAATTGGATCATCGAATGCGGCTGCTGAAGTGACAACCGCACGAAATAATGGTTCACGACGACCGAGACGACAGCATATAATAAACCTCCAATCGATACGTCTATCGAACTTCGGAACGCTTATTGGCGCTGCTCTCCGCTAATCGGGATTAGTGACAATGAGTGCAGATTGGTGTTCGCTATCTCGGAAAGAGATCATTGATGCGTATTGCTCGCTTCTTATGGCAAATAGCATTGGCCGTGAGTGTACTGGTTATTGAAACATGCCCGGTACTAGCTGCGGGGCAGCTTGCGCCGTGTCGTATTGAAGTTGTCGAGAAGGAAACGCACTGGCCAGTGCCGATGGTTGAACTGGAAACGAATCACCGTGTTAAGCTCGTGACCGATAACGCCGGCCGCATCGCGTTCGATCTGCCGGAGCTGCTGGGAAAGGAAACGTGGCTCTCGGTGGCCAGCGACGGTTACGAAGTGCCGGCGGACGGATTCGGATACCACGGAGTGCGGTTGCTGCTGAAGCCCGGCGAAAAGTTTACGATAGAAATTAATCGCACCAGCATCGCCAAACGGTTGGGCCGAGTGACCGGCGCCGGATTGTTCGGCGAAAGCCAGAAGCTGGGGCTGGAAGCACAGTGGCAAGAAACGGGCGTCCTTGGCAGCGACAGCGTTCAAAATGCCGTACATAACGGGCGGATGTTCTGGATTTGGGGCGATACAACGATCGCCAAATATCCACTCGGCATCTTCGATTCAACGAGCGCGACGACGACGGTGCAGCCAATCGAGGTATTTGAGCCGCCGCTGCGGATTAAGTTGAACTACTTCACCAACGCGGATGGTCAACCGCGCGGCGTGGCCAAACTATCTGGAAAGGGTCCCACATGGTTGACTGGCCTCATCAATCTACCTGACAAAAGCGGCAAAGCACGACTGGCGGCAGCGTACGTAAAGATAACGCCTCCCATGGAGGCGTACGAAGCTGGACTCTGTGTTTGGAACGACGAGACGCAGAACTTCGAGCGACTTCGGAAAATGTGGACGAAGACCGAGTCGGCGCCGAAGCATCCGCCAATGCCGCAAGGGCATCCGGTGATTATCGACGGCGATAATGGCCAACAGTGGGCACTCTTTGGAGACCCGCTGCCGAAACTCAAGTGCCCAGCGACGTTCGAAGCCTGGCAAGATCCGAAGACTTGGCAGGTATTGAAGCCGCAGGAAACGTTTGCATCAGCAACGGATGGCAAGCCCGTGAAGCCGTCCTCTGGCTCGATTGCATGGAACTCATTTCGTAAACGATGGGTGACCGTCTTTATGCAGGTGTTCGGAACGCCCTCCGCTTTTGGTGAAATTTGGTATGCGGAAGCCGACTCGCCCTTTGGGCCATGGAGGCCGGCGGTGAAAGTGCTGTCGCACAAGAATTACGCGTTCTACAATCCGCGGCTGCACCCGGAGTTTACGCCCCCGGATTCGCCAATCTTACTGTTCGAAGGGACGCATTCGACGACATTTGCGAATCACGCCGAACCGACGCCGCGCTACGAGTACAACCAGATTCTGTATCGGCTCGATTTGGATGACCCGAAGCTGGTACCCGCGCAGAAATAGGTAGGCTATGCCGTTGCGAGATCTCACGCGGAGGCGCAAAGACGCAGAGGACAGTTTGCGAATAGCGTTTTGGGGCGGCTTGTGCATTCTTTTCGCCTTGCGGACTGTTAGCACGTTTGCGGCCGATACGGACGTGTTCGTTCGTGTCAATCAGCTCGGTTTCCAGCCTGCCGGCGTTAAGACGGCCATAGCTTTCGGACGCAGCGTACTGCCGACGAAGTTTCAATTGATTGATGCGGCGACGCAGAAGGTTGCATTTGAGGCCGAGTCGCAGCCGATCGAGGAATCATGGGGCGAATTCAAACATCACGCGGAGTTGCAGTTCACCGTAGTTCGATAAAGCCGGTAGTTATTTCGTGCGATTGGGGGAATCGAAATCGCCGGTGTTTATTATCGGTAAATCGGCATACCAGAAGCTGCCCGATCAATTGCTCGAATTCATGCGGCAGCAGCGATGCGGCTACAATCCTTGGGTCGATGCTGTCTGTCACCCGTTTGATGGACGCACGGTCGATGGACCGCTCCCCGCCGGAAGTTACGTCGATGCTCGCGGCGGATGGCATGATGCCGGTGACCAGTTAAAGTATCTGCTCACGGCCAGCAATGCGACAGCCCAGATGCTGCTCGCGTATCAACTGGGCGAAAAAGAGCAATTTTCCGATCAGGTAAACGACTTGGGACAACCGCTGCCGAACGGCGTCGCCGACGTGCTCGACGAAGCGCGGTGGGGGCTCGATTGGATGCTGCGTTTGCATCCGGCGCCGGACCAGCTTTACCACCAAGTGGCCGACGACCGTGATCACTCAACGGGATTTCGTTTGCCGCAGCACGAAACGGTGGATTACGGCTGGGGGCCGGGGGGAGCTCGCCCCGTCTATTCCGCCGATGGCAAGCCACAGGGTTTAACGAAGTACAAGAGTGAGTCAAACGGCATCGCGAATTTGGCGGGCCGCTACGCGGCAGCAATGGCGCTGGGATACCAGATTTGGAAAGACGACTCGCATTTGCAGCCCTATGCGCAACGCCTTCTGGCCGCCGGTCGCGAAGTCTACGCCATGGGAAAGATGCACGAAGGCGTGCAGCAGGGTAACTCGTACAGTGCGCCGTATCGTTATGCCGAAACGACCTGGGCCGACGACATGGAGTGGGGCGCCGCCGAACTATTTCGTGCAACCGGCGAGGAGCAGTTTCGGCGCGATGCAGTGCGATATGCGGAGCTGGCCGGCACCGAGGGTTGGTTCGACAAGCAGAAGATCGGACACTATCAATATTACCCCTTCATGAATGTGGGGCACTTTCGTTTGTACGAGCTAGTGGACGATGCCGAGCGCAAAAAATTGGCATCGTATTACCGCGACCAGCTTCAGCATTGCGTCAAATGCGCCGTCGGCAATCCTTATCGCGTCGGGATGCCGTTCGTCTGGTGCTCGAATAATTTCGCCGTCGCGCTGGTGACAGAGTGCGCGATGTACGAGCAAATGACCGGTGATAAGCGATTTCGGTCGCTGGCGGCCAATGAGCGCGACTGGTTGGTCGGCCGCAACCCTTGGGGAATTTCGATGTTTACGGAGATTCCGGCAGAGGGCACATACCCGCACGATGTGCACCTCTTCGGCAACGCCGTGCTCAAACAATCGGTTCGGGGCGGATTGGTCGATGGGCCGGTCGCCAAGTCGATTTTCACTACGCTCAAAGGCGTCTCGATCCGCGAGCCTGATCCGCTAGCTGAATTCCAAGACCGACGAGCCGTGTATCACGACGATATTCACGACTACTCGACAAATGAGCCGACCATGGACGGCACGGCATCGGCGATTTTGATGTGGTCGCTGTTAAATTAGGACAGCATGGCGCTTGTCGCCAATTGCACCACACACCTGCACCGCGACCGCACATTCAGCTTTGCGAATTACTTTGGGGGCCGAATTAGATCCGTGCAGCGCGTCCGGTCGCGCCGCACAGGGCCGTTGCACCAATGAGCAGCAAAAAAATCGCCCCCGGTTCCGGCACACTGGCATTCACAATGCCGGTCCCATCCGTTCCGAACAGAAGCTGCACATTGGAGATTTGCGACTCGCTGATCCCCGAAATGCCGGAGAACGTGAAGGTAAGCGAGTCTTGAATGAATGGGAATTGGCTGCCGCCGAACGAGACGTTGGAGCCATCGAAAGTATTGGCCGCAACGATTCCATAGTTGGGGCCCGCGTTTCCCAATGAAATTGAGCCACCGTTGAATCGCCCATTAAAGCCGGATGTCGAAACGCCGTAACTGGCTAAAGGAGACGCACCTAAAACATCCGTCCACGATCCGGCCAATGGATCGGACGTGTTCGAAGCGGTCTTACTGGTCCAGATTGCGCTGCCACCGGCAAGGGCAATGCTGGTGAGCGATAGTGTGGGGCTCGCGGAATCTATGTCAAATGCTACACCACTCATCACGTTTCCTTGCTCCGCCGTTCTCGGCGCAGTAGTATTTGTAAGAACGACTGTGAGAGTATCGCCGGAAATGGCGAAACTCGCCTCACCACTGGCGTTAGCATTCACTTCCGGGTTATTACCGGAGCCGCTGAAAATAGTGGCGGCTGATAGGTGGATCTGCAAAAATGAAACAACAAAAATGGCGAGTGCACTTGAGAACGTCAGGCGCATTAGCGGGCTCCTAGATGTCGATCACGGTGTAGAATATTTGCAATTGTACCTCCCTCTATTTTAACAACACCCGGCTTGGCGATGCGACAAAAAGTCGTAAAAATCACGACTTTTTTTGTTACGGAACACCTTAAATTCCAAGACTTTACGTCGAACGCGAAGAAATCACGGACACGGGACGCGGCTTACGTCGATGAACGGTACGACGCCGCCAAGTAGGTTGTAGATGCCCATCACTTACTCCACACTAAAAGCACTACTTTTCGTCGCTTTACTCAAATGCCGCTCGAATTTCCTGCGTGATCGATTGACGGATCGAAGCAAAATCTGCCCATGGATCTGATTTCAGTCGATCAAGTCGTCTCGGTAAGTTCCCAATGTTGTACATATCCGCTTTCGTCCGCACGGAAAGCTCATCCCAGGCGAGCGGCGTAGCAACGGGCGCACCTTTGCGACGACGGGTGGAGTACGAGACAATGGCTGTTGCGCCACGTTGATTGCGCAAATAGTCGATGAAAACTTTGCCGCGGCGCTTGGCTTTGCTCATCGTCGCGGTGTAGCGATTTGGGACATCGCGAGACATCGTATCTGCAACCGACTTGGCGAACGCCTTTAGCACTTCCCAACTGGTGCGACGGTCGATGGGTATCACGACATGCAGGCCCTTACCGCCTGACGTGCGTACGAATGTTTTGAGACCGGCCGACTCTAGGCGGTTGCGGAGATCGCGTGCACCTTCGACGACGTCGCGCCAAGTTACGCCTTCGCCAGGATCCAAATCAAACACGAGCTGGTCCGGCCGTTCTAAGTTGTCTTCTCGCGCTGGCCACGGATGAATCTCCAAGACTCCCATTTGCACGAGCCCAACCAAACCCGCCGCGTCGTCGATCGCAACGTACTTTTGATTCCGCCCCTGAACCTTTACTGTCACGCTCCGCACAGCGTCGGGGAGTGAACCGGTATAATGTTTTTGGAAAAAGCACTCGCCGTCATAGCCCTCGGGGCAACGAACAAGCGTTAGTGGCCGGTTAACGACATACGGCAAAATCCAATCGGCAATACGGACGTAGTATTCAGCCAAATCACGTTTGGTGATCTCTTGCTCACGGTAGAGTACGCGGTCTGGGTGCGAGAGACGAACGCCGGCGACGGTCGCTGCGTTGTTCTGCGCGCTGGATCCACTTATTGACTTCGATTTCTTCATTCGCTTGCTCTTGGACGTGGAGGAACGTTTACCGGAGCGCCGCCGACGAGCATCGGCGGCTTCAGTCGACGTAGGATTTTCGCGAACGACGTCCTTAGCCGGCTTGTCTTCGCGCAAGCCATGAAACGAAGGATGACGAAGGCGGCCGTCTGAGGTCCACTCCGTAAACTCAACCTCTCCAACAAGTTCCGGCTTCACCCACGTGACACCGCGGCGCTCAGCACCAGTAGGCGGATCGCGGAACGAAGGCTTGTCGATCGTACGTTTTTTTAGCTCCGCGGTGATTTCCTTGAGCATTTGGTTCGTAAAACCCGTTCCAACGCGCCCGGCATAAATCAGATCGCCCTTATAGTAATATCCAAGCAACAGCGCGCCGAAGCCGAACGCGCGAACCTTCTGGTTTCGAATAGCCACCAATGACGAACTCCTGTCGTTTCTTGCACTTGATTTTGAGCCATTCCTGCGAACGGTATTCGTGGTAGGTGCTATCGGCGCGCTTAGCAATTATACCTTCCATGCCCTGGCGGCAAGCTTGCTGAAAAACGTCTTCGCCTTGCCCCTTGATGTGGTCACTATAGCGAACGACGCCATCGTTATCGGGTTTTGCCGAAAGCAGCTCTCGTGCGAGCGTCTCTTTGCGGCGAAGAAGGGGTACTTCGGTAAGTTCGTAGCCTTCAAGGTAAGGTATGTCAAACACATAGTAAACAAGTGATACGTCGTCCCCTGTCTTGAGTGAATTCTGCAGCTTCTGAAAGCTCGAAACACCGTGCGCATCAAGTGAAACGACTTCTCCATCGAGTATGGCCGTTTCGATGGGAAGCTGAGCAACGGAATCGGCAACAGCTCGGAAGCGGTCGGTCCAATCGTTGCCATTGCGTGTGATCAGTCGAACTTTTTTTCGCCTTTCGATGCGAGCCAGGATGCGATAACCATCGAATTTCAACTCGTGGAGCCAATCGTCGCCCTCTGGCACGTGGTTCCTCAACGTAGCAAGCTGGGGTTTGAATTCCTTCGGTAGCGAAGCGCGTCGAGCACCTGGTAGTTCAGTGAGCTCTTTTGCTACGATCGGCGGCGGCTCCGTTTCGTTTTTTTTTTACGAGTACGGATCTTGGATTTGGTCGTCGAACGCTTCTTTTTAGCGGCCACTTTCTTCTTCCCGTTGCCCGCCGCCGTGCCGTTGCTGGACCACACAGCGTCGGCATCCTCGGTAATTTGATCCAGATCGCGCCCAGTGATTACGCTACGCGGCTCCCGCTTAAGAATATCAAACTTGGACGCCGACTTCGCCTCGTCGTCGCGGTGCTTGATGAGCAGCCAGTTTTTGCCGCCCTCGCCGGCGCGACCGCCCATCCGCACTAGCGCCCAGCTTCCATGCAGCTTCTTGCCATTCAACTGGAACTTGAGCTTTCCCGATTTAAACCCTTTGCTGGCGTCGGCTTCCGGCTCCCAGGTGCCGTGGTCCCAGACCATCACGGTACCGCCGCCGTATTCGCCTTCGGGGATAACACCTTCGAATTTGGCGTACTCAAGCGGGTGGTCTTCCACCTGCACTGCTAAAGCTTTGACGGAAGGGTCGAGACTAGGCCCCTTTGGAATTGCCCAGCTTTTGAGCGTCCCCGCGTGTTCCAAACGAAAATCATAATGAAGTCTGCTCGCAACGTGCTTTTGCATCACGTACTGCCGACCGCGAGGCGACTTTTTCGTTCCGCCCACAGGCTCCGGCGTATTCTTAAAGTTCCGCTTGCGTTTGTACTCTTTGAGCGACATTGGGATTCGAGCCGTTGGTACCCCCAACATTACTACTCCGTTCGCGTTTCCACCATTAAAGTTTAATAGCCTGCCTGTTTAATACGCGGCAGCTTCGCGTAACGACTTCTAATTTGAGTCGAGACGGTAGAAACAGTTCGGCAGACCTATTGGGACGCACGAATATCCTCTTCTAGCCCTAATGTTCAAGAAGTAATGGACTATCAACTGCAAGACGTATGCCAAACGATGTAAATTCGCGTATACATGCTGGGCAGCCGGACGCCTACAAGCTTTTGTTCGCCGCCGTGTTTGTATGTCTAGTTAGTCGATGGGATATATCGGGAAACTAATCTGGACACACCATTGGAGCACAATGTGAAACATTCGTCTTCTTTCGTTGTCCTACTGCTCATGCTGACGGTATGCACCTGTAACAATGCGTCGCGACGGGACGTATCAGTGAACGGTTCCTCCCCATATCCGGCTCGTTGGTGGACGCCAATATCGAAGGTCGGTGCACCAGACTGGGAGATCATGCCTCAGGAGGCGGGCCCTGGCGAAGTGATCCTTTCAAAGCGCAACGAATTAGGGCTCCTTTCTAACTTCGCGGCGACGCCGTTCGAGTTCCATGGCAAGCGCTATGCAAGCCTCGAAGGATTTTGGCAGATGATGAAATACCCGGAAGGTCCGGACGACCCGCGCGCGAAATTTCCGGGCATTGAGTGGAAACTGACCCGCGAAGAAGTGGGCCAATTGACCGCGTTCGAGGCCAAGCGCGCCGGCGATATTGGCAGCCGCAACATGGCCAAAATGGGCCTCGATTGGGTGACGTTCGAGGGCAGGCAGATGCCGTATCGGCCCAAGCAGCCCGGCGAGCATTATCGTCTAATTGAACAGGCCATACGGGCAAAAGTGAAGCAAAACCCGAACGTGAAGCGTGTTCTGCTAACTACGGGCAACCTCGTGCTGAGGCCCGATCATCACCAGGAACAAGATGCCCCCGCCGCGTGGCGGTATTACGATATTCTCATGAAGATTCGGGATGAGCTCCGCCATGAAAGCACGCAACCATCGCCACAGAAATAGCTGAAAGCACGAGTTTATTGGTACTCGATATTGCGTAAGGTATTCTGATGAACATCGACACTGTTGCAAATCATTGAAGGTTTACTATGGCCGACTCACATAGCTTGGATCACAAACCCTTTCTTGTGCCGCCGGGTAAAAAAATCCGTCTTAAAGACTATGACCCGGCATACGACACAGGTATTAGCGACAAAGGTGAGGCGAAGGACGCCCTATCAGAAGACGTATCGGAACTGGCCAAGATGCAGGATGTGTTCTGGGCCAGCAAGCAATACGCAATGATCATCATCCTGCAAGCGCTCGACGCGGCCGGCAAGGACAGCACGATCGAGCATGTGATGTCGGGAGTCAATCCACAGGGTGTCAGTGTCCACGCATTTAAAGCTCCAACCGAGGAAGAGCGGCTACATCACTTTCTCTGGCGACCCACCCGCGTTCTACCACCGGCCGGAATGATCTCGATTTTTAACCGTTCTTACTATGAGGAAGTCCTGGTAGTCCGAGTTCACCCGGAGTTCTTGGATAGCCAACGCCTAGCGGCGGGCACCCGCAAGAAGGGCCTCGATCACGTGTGGCAATCACGATACGAGGATATTAACGCGTTCGAGAAAACGTTGGTGAGAGAGAATACGCTAGTACTGAAATTCTTTTTGAACGTCTCTCGCAAGGAGCAGCGGAAACGTTTTTTGGACCGGCTCAACGATCCCTCGAAGAATTGGAAGTTTTCCGTGGGTGATCTTCAGGAGCGGGCTCATTGGGATGAATATCAAACGGCGTACGAGAATATGCTAAACGCCACGAGCACCGAGGCGGCCCCCTGGTACGTGATCCCGGCCGACAAAAAGTGGTTCGCGCGGGCGTGCGTTGCCGACATTATCACTTCGCGTTTGCGAGAGCTCGACCTTGATTACCCTAAGGTGCCGGATAAGGAGAGGGCCGCTCTGGAAGAAGCCAAGCGTCAGTTGGAGGCCGAAGGGGATTGAACCCCAGCTTGCCCGGTAACGGAATTCACGGGAATTCCGATTTTTCGGTGCTGCCGACGTCATGCGACTCTGCCTACAACCGCTACTTCACGCGCAACGCCTCGGGGAAATGTAAGCTAGGATTTTTTATGGCCTCTGCGAGTGGCGTTGCGGCCGGGCAGAGTCGCCATTCGTCTCAGGGTTCTTCCACGACTAATTTCTCACGCGCCGGGTCAAGCGGCGAATTGCGCATGACGCCTGATCTGCTAATTCATTTTGGTGCGCCGGTGATAGCCGCGTTCGTGGGTGGCGCTGCAGGATGGTGGTTCCGAGGTCGGCCCCTTCGCAAGGCGGCAAAACCTCCTGAAGTGCCGCGAAAACAACAGACGTCGCAGATCTTGCAGAGCCTGCAATCGGCTGCGGAAACGGTGCGGTCTTGCATCGAACAGCACACTGAGTGCATCCGCACCATTCAATCCGAATTGCAGGAATCGACGGCCACCGAGCCGGCTATTATCACGCAGCTTGCCGAATCGATCATCGAATCGAACGGTCTCGTGCAACACCAATGCAACGGCATCCGGGCCACCATCAGCAACAAGCGCAAAGAGATCCGAGACTGCTTGGCGAACGCTGAGGGTCTGCTTTTCACCTTCGCTTCATTAGACCGACAGCAGCAAGCCTACAACCAGGTATTGGCGTCACTCGAAGTTCTGGCCGCCGAATTGGCGAGCGACATTAAGGGTCACGGCCAGCGCCTACAGAAAATAAGCGGCGGCCTCGAAAGCAGTTCGGACCAAACTGCGACAAACGTCATCAGCGCCGTCACGAAAATTCTCGACGCTACTGATCGCGTGCAGAAGCGGATCGTCGTAGCAGAGCAGCAAATCTCGAATCAGGCGGAAAGCGTTCAAATGCAGGCCATTTTGACGCACACAGACTTGCTGACTTCGCTACCGAATCGAAAGGCTTTCGACGCGGAGTTAGAGCGAGCATCGATGCAAGGTGGTCGGACCCCAATGGCCACCGTCATTCTCGTGGATCTTGATGCGTTTGCACATGTAAACAACGAGTATGGTCACCAGGGAGGCGATGTAATTCTGCGCCAAGCGGCGAGCATTGTTAAAAAGCTATCACGAGGCCGGGATATGGTCGCCCGATTTTCCGGCGATTCATTTGCCATGTTGTTGAACCAAACAACGTTGCACGACGCTTTGCCGATCGCCGAGCGCTTACGAAAGGCCCTTAGCGAAGCCGACTTCAGCCACGGTACGCGACCGCTGCGACTCTCAGCGAGCCTCGGCGTCGCTCAGCTACGACCGGAAGAATTACGTGGTGCCGATACGGCGCGAGTCAGCCAAGCGCTCGAAGCAGCAAAGCAAGCTGGCGGCAATGTCTGCTTTCGCCATGACGGCGACAATTGCTACCCGGTTTGCGCCGTGTTCCAGGGGAAATCGGAGGGAGCGCCACGGGAAGCACTCTCGCTGGCCGCATTGTGGAAAGACTCAAATGGCAATGGCGATTTAGGAATACCAGACGCAGCCGAACTGAGGCCAGAAAACCGGCTGCCAGATGCAGAAGCCAATGCCGCCCTTTCCGGCCGCTCCCTGTTTGCCGCCAATTTGAGCCGTCGGTTGGCCGAATGGAAGCGAGGCGGCGCGAGCGTCTCCGTGGCCGTGCTGCGCGTCGATCAAATCGACGAGTTGATCCGTCGGTTCGGCGAGAGGGGCCAGGCATTTCTGCGGCAGGTTATGGGCCGACTGATGGAGGCCATCACACGCGATATGGATGAGCGAAGCGAGTTCGAAGACGGGTTATTCGCACTTATCCTTCCAGGCACCGATGAGGCCAATGCGCTGGCCGTTGCCGATCGGCTTTGCGCCCAAGTCCGGCAATGCAAAGTGCGGATGGGCAACGACTTATGGAACCTGACGGCCAGCATTGGTGTGGCGCACTGTAGCGTGGCGGCACGGGTCATGGACATCATTCTCAGTGCCGAAGCGGCGATGCTTGCAGCCGCAGAGCGAGGGGGCGACTCCGTTCGCGTCGGCGAGCCGGTTCAAGAGAGTTTGACCGCGGCCAGATCGTAAGCCGACCGGCCGGTCCCCCAACTCTCCAGGGCGTTCTGCATATCCTCGTAAGACCTGAGCTCCTTTGCCTACACAGCCCTCCTGAGGCCGCCACGAACGGCGACGAATAGAAGCCGTCGAATGCGCAATCTTTAACACCGGCCGAAAAACCTGCATCTATATTTCCAGCCAATCGAAATACGCATCTATTCGGCGCTTCTATGAGCCTAACTGGACTTTTGCAAATCGTTAAATCAACCCCAATTGGGCGATGACGTGTTGAGGTTTTTTCGAATCATTAGTGACTTGGCAGATGGCCCACTGGAGAGTGGTCCGCAGCGTCTCGGCAGCCACGGCGCGACAGGCCTGGCCGATGGTCGTCAGCCGCGCGAGCGCCCATTCCTTCGCACGGTTCTGCTTCAATTGGAGCACCAAGAGGCTGTACGCGAGCATGACCAGGTACATATGCCTTGTCTGGCCCAGGCCACTGCGCAGCTGACAATCTCCCATGCCCAAATGTTGCTTGCCGTCCCGATGGTAGGTCTCGGTTCCTGTCCAACGGCACCGATAGCCGCGCACGATGCGCGTCACTTCCCAACGTGTACGATTGGTGACGAGGATTTTGCACGGAGCGTCGTCGCGGCGATGGTTCCACAAGATCACGATGCGGACCGGATGATTAACTTGCGGCAGCCGCACAGTGCAGGTGAGATACCATTGGCGCACATCGCCGCGGCGAAGCTCCTTGCGATCTTGCGGCGGGATAGCAGCGGCAAACTCATCGACCCGCACTTCCCGGCCGCGGAACCAAATCTTGCGGTTACTCTTCAAATCTCCAATATAAGCGCGGGGCTGACCGAAGCGGTCGTGTTTCGAGTGGACGTAGTTCATGTTGGAAGCACTGGAAAAATAGCTGTCCCACGTGAAGTCGCCGGGAATCTCTCGCTCACACACCCAATGCACCAACTGGCGAAACAATACGCCGTGATCAAGAAACACCTCACCGGTGGCTTCACACTGCTCGCGTTTCTTGAACCGCCGGAAGTCGAGCGGGTAGTGCTTGCCGTTGCTGGTCACGTAATTGGCGAACAACAAGTCGTGAGCGATTTTATAGCGCTCCTCGGCATGATCCCAAAACCAGCCGACGTCTTGGATCCGCTTGCCATCGTGGTCGATGAGCACATCGTCCACGGCAATGACTCCCTGGTCGTGATAGCGCGTCGTAGGGTCTTTCTGCAGCAGTTCCAAACGCCGTTCGTTGAGCTCTTCGGCGTCCCATTCAGCCTCCGTGAGAAAGCGGTTCAGGCACGATTGGTCGGTCGTTTCGGCGAACTCGCCGTTGATCCCGCTGACCGTCTTGTTGGCCGCGACCAAGAGCCCCGTCAAATATTCAGCCAAGTGGCGCCGCTGTGGCTCACCGTGAAACAGGTCCGCAAATTCCGGCAGGGCTTGTTTAATCACTTCGGGAAAGTCAACGATCGCGGGCATGGTCAGGGCCTCCGGGTCGTCGTTGTCGCCATGCCCTATTGACCTCAAATTCCACCGAAAATTCCATAAGCTAGCACTGCATCCACCAATCCGTCGTGCAGCCTCTCGATGCCCAACACAACCTATGGCCCTGGCCGCGTAACACTACTCGACATTCGGCCTTGAAACACCAATTTGCAAAAGGTCAGAGCCTAATGGTTTTCGCTGTGAAGCATGGCTGGTAGACTTCTATGCACCGGGCAACGACCGGTTAATCTACGGAAAAGTTGCCGCCGCTGCTAATCGATAGCCGAACCACTTGGGTCGGCCTGAAGAACCGAATGCCGCGGTGTTCCTTCAGCTCCGGATCTAGGCCAAGATGGCCGATCTATATTGCCGCCTCCGCGCGGACAAAACACATGCAAAAGACGCTCGACGAAAAACTTGCCCGCATCGCCGCTGACCCCAATTGCAAGGATTTCATTCTCGCCGATGCAAAGGACGCGGATATGGCATTTGGACTCGCGGCGCCCGGCGTAAAACGCTCTCCTACCGACGGCCATTCACCTTTTCGCAGCATTCAAGACTATCGGGAAAACATCCGGGCGATCGTCGAACAACGGCTCGTCGACATCATGCTCATGAGTGTCAGCACGAGCGACTTGCTCTCAGCGTGCGAACGGATTTTCGACAGGAGCCCCGTCACACCGGCGATTCGTGCGAATGACACAACAGATATTTGGCTCGCCGGGAGGGAAGCCACTTACGGCAATCAGCCGTCCTTGCCGTTTCGCACCGCGATCCTCGATGAAGTGATGGACCTCGGTAGTGCGCCGGTTTTCGGCGTGAATCGGCGCAGGTAGACTTGGGTTTGTACTCCATCACGCTAAATAACGACGCTACACTGGATCGCGCCTCGTTGGAGACTTACCGTGCCTTTCGGGAAGAGGCGCTGGAAAAAGGCTTTCGGCATTTTCTCGAAATGTTCGTGCCGAATGCGCCAGTAAACCTCATTAAGGACGTGCCGCGATTCGTTAACGACAGCATAGTGCGGCTGCTCGCCGGAACAGGCAGCGCGACCAGACCGCTGTTTTTGAAGATTCCCTATTTTGGGCCAGCCGCCATGGAACAGCTCGCCAGCTACGACTCGTCGCTTGTCGTCGGTATCCTCGGAGGTTCAGCGGGCACTACGTTCGACGCCTTCCAGATGTTGTGGGAAGCGAAAAAATACGGCGCCCGCGCGGCTCTCTTCGGCCGCAAAATTAACAGCGCCGAGCATCAGCTGTCATTCGTCGAACAACTGCGTACGCTGGCCGATGGTGACTCCACGCCGCCGGAGGCCGTCAAAGCCTATCACGGCGCTCTTCAAAAGTTGGGCATCTCGCCCCTACGATCGATGGCAGACGACTCACAACCGCAGAAGACTGCCTAAAGGTCCGGCGCCATTTACGACTCCGACTGCGGATCTGGAATGACGTTGGGTGCTCATCGACGGCGGACATCGAGCAGTTTTCGTTCTCTCAGAACATCGCCTGCTCTCTTTGCGACTTTTCTCGCGCGGCTCACGCTCAGGTTCGTTCCGAACCGCTCTGTAGGTCGATGATCCCAAAAGTTCAACGGTCAAACAGTGTGACATACATCTGTCACTGCGGCGGGCCCTTTGTGAGATTGTTTTAATTCGCGCTCGACATAGATTCGACTGCATCTGAGGTCCTCGGCTGCATTGGTCTAGAAAATTGCCGGTCGCTTAATCAACTACTCGCGGCGAAAAGTGAGATTCGTTTGCGCTAGGAGAATGGCGCGTCCTGCAATTGCTGTAATACGCGCAAAGGGCATCATGTCGGTGCCATTTACTCATTCCTCAAGGAGAAGAACCATGCGTTTGGTCACGGTCACGTCGCTTGTATTGCTAATAGTCACGTTCACTACCGCACCCGCTGAACCGCCGCCGTGTAGTTGCCTCCAGGAAATATGGGTCGACTATCCTGGGCCGTACGACGTATACGTTTCACTCAACAAACAATACAGTTGCAACGAGTCCGGAAGTATGGACCTGTGGTTCGGAGCACCACAGAATACAAACTTACCGCAGAATTGCGAAAACAACGAGTGCGAAGTGTGGCAGTCAAGTAGCCAGAGTTTTGCATCGACGTTGCCTGGCCACGGCCAAGAACTTGTTGGACCCAAGGCCTGGGACGTGTTTCGCGTGGGTCTTGAGTCGGCCAGGCGGAAAATGCCTGGGCTTGAGTTCGACAAGCCACTTTATCACCGTATCCCTCGCCGTAGTCTGCCGAAAAGCCTCGCATCGGCGGGCAACATGATCGTCATGGCGATTCCCATAACGGTCCACGTGAATGGAAGCCGGCTAGACGGCAAGACATACTATCTCTGCGCCCAATTGGATTCAGCAGAGGGGCTGCCGATCACAGCAGCGACGTTTGAGACGGGCCGGGAGGGTCCTGGCAGCCAGCTACACATTACCTATCGCGTCCGAGACGATGTCAGGAAAGGTCTCGTCTGGCTTAAATAAGCAGGACAATCCACAGTCGTGTACTATCGAACCTTCACAAATCGCGGCGTGGCGCTCCGCACGCCGCGAATACTTATTTTCGGGGATTGTTCTTCGGGAGCCGCTAACATCGATCCATCAGGCCAACGAAAGAAGCCGGCGAGTGCCTCGGTATATTTGTATCCCTTAAGCAGATGCATTCCCTGTAAGTGCTTCGTTACTCCGTTGCCGCCGATATTCGAAACCGAAATGATGGTGGTCGTCCATTCGGGGACATCGTCAAATAAGTCGTCCATTTTTGCTGAAGCCGAAGATTCTACGAACCGGGACTGACCGTCTTCGACCGCCGCTACAATTGCGTCATACTCTGCAGCACTTGGCAAGCGTTTATGATTCGATTCCGCCCACGCGGCGCCACCGAAATAGGAAATGTAAGGAACGTCTTTGTCGTGCGCAGTCGGCAACTTCCGATTTCTTGTCTCCCACTTACGTTTCTCCGCGGGTGTCGTTTGATGAGGATCCACATACAATCTGGCTGGAAGTAGTGGATTATTTTGTGCAAATGCTCGGGGATCGAGACTTCGACCATCGTTTGGATCAGCTCGCTTTGAGGCACAATTCTGATCTTCGAAAAGTGGCACGTTTCAGGATCAAATCCTTTGGCTAAATTGAATCGCTTTGTCGAAGAGGACAATCGGGTCAAGTCCGGAACACTTCGGTAAACTTCGGCGAATTCTGGCGTATCACCATTTGGTATCACAGCTTCTACCAAATAGTCGCCCGGCCGCAATGAAGTCATGAGTGGTGTTTTCCCAAAAGGCCGCACAACAAGCGCTGGATCCGAGCTCGGTTCATTGGTATTTCGATCGATCGGCACGAGAGCTACATAGGCCCCGCTGGGTGTTGTCGTCACGTGGACCGGGCGAAAGCCCGCTAGACGTAGTTTCTCCCTCTGCAGCGAGGCAATTTTCATACTGGCGCCGACGAGGACCACTCCAAGCAGCAGTGTTAAGACGACGATGGCAGGGCGTCGCGCAATCCAGCGCCAACATCGTTCGTGCATAGCAGGGCGACGCGCGAGAATGGCTTCGCCGCTGGCAAAGCGTCGCAAATCGGCGGCCATCTCGCGAGCGTTTTCGTCAGCGCCGCGCTGGTTCTTTCTCTATCGCTTTTAGGCAGATCGTTTCAAGGTCCCGCGGAATCGCGCCGCATAACATCCGCGGTGGCACGGGAGAGTGAAGCAGTATTCGTTGAATCACTGATTGACGATCCCCACCGAATGGGCAATGCCCAGTCAGCAGCTCGTACAAGATTACTCCCAGCGAGTAAACATCGCTCTTGAGGTCGGCATTTGCGCCGTCGCCACGCGCTTGTTCGGGAGACATGTAACCCAGCGTACCAAGTAATTCACCCTGAATCGTCAATTCATGCTCGTCGTGTGACCACTTCGCCAGGCCAAAATCAATCACGTGCGGACGACTATTGCGGTCAACGACAATGTTCGCCGGCTTGAGGTCTCGGTGCACGACGCCTTCGTCGTGGGCATGTTGAAGTGCTTCAGCGATTTCAGCGCATAAGTTCGCAATCTCACAGTAGGAGAGCGTTCGCCGACTGGCGTAATCGCGGCAGATTCTCGCCTTCAATATAGTTTGCCACGATGTAGAACGCGTAGCCGTCGCGCCCCACTTCATGTACCGACGCTAGTTGTGGATGATTCAACTGTGCGGTCGATTGCCCTTCTCGCAGAAACCGGCGAAGGTCATTTTCCGCCAGCGAGCGGCTATGTGGCAGCTTCAGCTTGACAAAACGCTGCAATCGCGTGTCCCAAGCCTTCCACACTTCACCCATCGATCCCGCTCCCAATCGCTCTCGAAGCTCAAAGTGAGCGATGCGGCTACCGGTTTGTTTAGCGGCCACTCGAGCATTGGCATCGCCATTAGATGCATCTTTCGAAAATGTTTCGGTGCCGTACTGAAAACTGGTGGCATCGATTTGGGCCGCATACTCGGGGAATTCGTCCAGGTACTGCTCTTGAGTAGGTTTCTCACCGAACGAACGTCGATACTCAAGGTCTACGAGTAAGAGCTCGCAGAAAAGCTTGTTTCGGTGATGCTCATCGTTGGGCCCGATAAAGTCGGCGATGTTTGGCCGCCCACCGCTGCGCCAGGTCGACTCAAAAGCATCACAGCGCTCGTCGATGCGATCATCAACGCTGGAGGAACCGTTGTTGGCCACGTCGCGACTCACGGCATTCGGTCCGATTTGATTAGTTCGCTTTGCCACTTGGTGCGAATTAACTGCAGCTTGCGCTCGATAGCTCGCACGCTAATAGACATTCGTTGAGCAATCTCCGCGTTAGTATACCCCTCGATTCTTAAGACTGCGACTTCACGTAGTCGCTCATCGCGCAGGAGATTGAGCAGCCGGTTAAATTCTTCTTCAAGTGCGACCAGAAAATCGGGTGTGGGATTCGAACTCACGAGGTCGTCGAAGGAGATCTGTTCTGAAGTCACTTCTGACCGAGCGTGCCACCCATGTCGCTTCTCTGCTAATTCGCGACGTCTGTGATCGATAGCCTTCCGCTTGGTGATGCTCAATAGAAGCCACCATAATTCGTCACGAGTCGTAATTCTAGAGAATCGACCTTCTGCAGCGGCTCGGCACACACTCCCAAATACACTTAGGGCGACATCTTCCTCGTCAGCGATTCCACGTGGGGAGTTACCTAGCCGCTGCTTCGCAATTCGCAACAGCTCGTCGGAATATCGGTCCCAGAGCCTTTGCGCAGCGTCCGCCTCACCGGCTTTCAGCCGCCCAAACCACTCGCTGATTGATTCTCTTGCCTGGTCCATCGAATTGAAATCATATCCAGAATTCCAGAGGACGCAAAAATTGGAGATTTTTTTCCGATTTTGGGTCGGGTAGGGCTTCGAATTTACGGTTTTTACCTATAGAGAGGGTCTACGACGAACCAAAGCCAGTTTGTTTCCTGCCAAAAACGCACGGGTCTTGCACTTAGCTAACCTCTTCATTTGCAGCTGTTTCTATTAACCCAACTGTGGAGCGACAACATGATTAGTTCAGAGTCGACCAAAGGTGTTGAAAATGATTCCACTCGTGCCGAACTGCCCGAATTTCGTCAAGATCTGCCGTCCTTAGTGCGACAGATCCGCATCTGCCGATCCACACTGGGTGCCGTTTTGGAGGGGCTTGAGAATGCTGATCCAAGTTTTGTCGCTTTCGAAAAAGTTGGGGAGTGCTCAACCAGCGTGACCGCAGAGATTGAACGCTTGTGGGAGCTCGTTAGGCGCTCAGAATAGTCGATTCTACCGACCGCTTTCGCCTAAAATTGTAGCCGCTTCGCGCACGCAAGGGGTCAAGCGGCGTCGCAGCACGTTTTGTCGACGGTAAACGTAAACGAAGCAGCAACTCGCTGACGACAACGCGCCACAAAAATCCTAAACCAAGTTCCTTCGCACAGCCCAGACGGCCGCTTGCGTGCGGTCGGACACGCTCAGCTTTTGAAGAATGTGTTGCACGTGTTCTTTTACCGTCTCATAACTGATCCCCAGGCTTTGCGCGATCTCTTTATTTGTCAGACCTAACGCCAGTTGTTTCAGGACCTCGCTCTCGCGCTTCGTCAACTGCACATCGACATCCGAGACGGCAGTCGGCGCTGCCAGCGCCCGGTGACGCGGCGCAATTCTTCTTTCGACCAAATCGTGTCGCCTCCAGCCGCCGCGCGAATGGCGTTGATGATTCGGTCGCGGCTAGCGCTCTTGAGCACATACCCTGCCGCACCCAACGCTACAGCGCGCGCCATGTAAGTGGGATTGTCGAACGCGCTGAACATCACCACTGGTAAGCCGGGAAAGTCAAGCTTGAGCCGGGCTAAACAGCTCAGTCCATCTCCATCCGGCATCCGCACATCGAGTAGGACCAAATTCGGCCGGCGTTTCTTCGCCAATTTGTATGCTGTGTTGCCATCGGATGCTTCCGCAACAATCCGAATCTCACTCTTTTCGAGCAACGTCTTAAGTCCGGTCCGCACGACTTCGTGGTCGTCGGCTATCACGATTTCAATTGTCATAGGCTACGCGTTTGATGGACTTTTTACGAGTTGCCGAGATTATAGGTCGCCGCTCCCTTAGACATCAAGAAGTACCTCGCCTTCGAAGCCTAGGCCTCCCCAATTGAGTCGGTCGTCTCAGAGAACACGGTTGGGCTTTAGCCATATCCCCGCGGATCTATAAGTGGAAGACGATTCTCGGCCAAACACTTCATAAAACGGCACAAAATGCTCCCTACATCTTTGTTCGCGGTATGAACATCGTTTTCACCAACGAGCCCAGCAGCCCCCCCAAGTGGTCAAAAAAAGTTGTTTCTGTAGCGCGTAGACATGCTACAAATTAATGCTCTTCCCTCGGAAGAATTCCCGTCGAATCGGCTACTCAGCACCCTATCATCATCAACTCGGTTTCGTAGGAATACTACATGGATTCACACACTCTCGTATGGGCAAAGATTAGGGGCCTTCTCTTTATCATCGCTTGTTGCTGCAGCCTGCCGGTTACGGCAAACGCCGAGCGAGTTGGTTATTCTTTCGAAGGGAACTTTTCATCGGGAGGCAGTACGTACAATTTGTTTGGCGTGAGCGTACCAAGTAATGCGCCTATCACCGGAACATTTACTTATGATACGACGATAGTAGGCATTGATTGGTACGATGGTACCAAAGCGTTCCGACAAGACATACAGCACGGATTTACCTTTAACGTCCTGAACCCCGACACGAATTCTCCGCTCCTCCAACTTGTGGCACGACAGTACCAGATTACCGTTGGCAATGATTACCAGCCAAGTAACTCTCCTACCCCTGTCGATTATATGAGCGTCGATTATGCTAGCTATTGGAATCCCCCACCGTCATCTATCACCGTAAACGGGGCACCTTATAACGGACCGATCGCCGCACTTATGGCTTCCCTAAGCTGGGATCCGACAACGTTTGACGACCCCGATGAGCCGAAACTTCATCGTGACTTGCCGCATGACATGTTTTATCCGTTTGCAGGCAGTGTGTTTAGCGGCTCGTTAACTCTATTCACGGTCACTTCCTTCTCACAAATCATTTCGCCGAAAGGTGACTATAATTACGACGGCGCGGTTGACATGGATGATTACCTCGAATGGCGCAATGCATTTGGCGGAATAGGCGATGACTTTTCCTATGCCGATGGTAACGCAGACGGCGTTGTTAACGGGGCAGACTATATTGTGTGGCGAAATGCATTCGCGCAGGCGAGTGCGTTGGCTCAAGACACTTCCAGCGTTCCCGAGCCGTCGGCTTTTGTGCTTGCCGCGGATGCCTTGCTCATGTTTGCCGGACACTGTCGCGGACGATACCAATGCGGCCTACACGCACAAGACTAACACGATGGGGTTTTACCCTCATCGAATTGATGGTCGTTATAGCCATCCTGGCGTTGATGATCGCGTTCCTCCTGCCGGCAGTAGAAGCGGCTCGCGAAAGTTCACGGTCGGCCGCTTGCCGGAATAATCTTAAACAAATCGGCCTCGCGATCGCGAATTACGAGTCGACTTATAAGTACTTACCGAAAGGAGCCGAGGGGCGCTACGACCGTGTGCTCTCTCCCACGACAATGTTTGGCTTGTCGTGGTGGGTGCAGATACTGCCCTTTGTTGAAGAGGATAATATCGCTGATCGACTGGACCGCACGGGGACTAATACCGGTTCCCCAGTGTTGAATTCACACAACGGTGCACTAGCGAATGGTTTTGCCCCCGTTTTGTGGTTCTGCCCATCGAGTCCGTTTGAAAAATTTGTATTTGCCCACAACTATCTCATTGCCGCCCCTTCGTATGCCGGCATTTCCGGCACTACGAACGAAGACGGATTTCCTGAATCTCGAGTGAGTCGCTGCTGCCGTAGTGAGGGTCAAATCTCCGCTGGCGGCGTGTTGATACCAAATGCGATCATTTCCGTGCGGCAAATTACCGACGGGCTTTCAAACACTCTACTGGTCGGTGAACAATCGGATTTTTCTTTCACCGAATCCGGTCACCCGAGGCGTATTGCCGCCGCCTTCGCATGCGGCTGGCTCACAGGCACACACGCGTTGGGCGTGCCGCCAAACTATGGAAGTTGGCTGACGCCGTCTTATAACTTGACCACGGTTCGCTACCAACTAAATGAGCACCGCTACGACATGCCGGGCATCTATGAAGATGGTGGCGCAAACAATCCGCTCCTTTCGGCGCACCCCGAGATTGTAAATTTGCTCTACTGCGACGGGTCGGCCCGCGCAATGGCGGACTCCGCGGCGGTTCAGATTCTGAAATCGGCCGCAACTCGCGATAATGGCATTACCACATTGCCGCTCAACAATTGACCTGCAAAATCGCCTGACCCACCCTTTGAGGCGTCTCCTGGGATCCGCCCCCCCGCAATACTTCACATCGCGTTAAAGCCTTGCACAGGTTTCAATAGCGCAGCTCCCGCTTCAACGAAAAGAAGTACCGGAGAGAGGACTTGAACCTCCACGAACCTGCGGGCACGGATTTTGAATCTTCGACTCCATACTAATACGTTACCGTAAGAGTTTATTGGCTATGATACCATTAGCCAGTTGCGTGTAGTTGCTGCGCACGTCGACCACACTCTTGCCCCGCACGAGCAAATTGCGCCCGGCATCGTCGCCGACCTGAAGCGGGATGATGGGACCGATGGCTCACTCAACGATGACTGCCCCGCCGCCGTCGAAAACAACGGTTGGACCAACTGGGTCACTTAACGGGGTAGACGCAGAAATAACATACATGTTCCAGTCGGTGCCAGCATCGTCGTTTACTTGCACGTTGATGCTACCGGTTTAGAGTTCGTCGAGATAAGCGCCCAAGTCAAGCACATCCACAAATGTGTCGGAGGGACTGATTTCAATATCCCGGCCCAGGTGCGCAAAGTTGAACTTGTGGGCGGCTGCCATGTCGAATGAGCGAATGAAGACCATGTTCACTTGGCTGCTGGCTGATTCGCGCGAAGCCAGTACTAGATACCCGTGCCTCACACGTTCACCGGGATCCGCAACGTGCTAAATTGTAAACGCCACATGATGGTTCGCCAACAGATCGTCGAAATCCGTATCTGGCAACTCCGATGCAGTTCAGATGGCAGTCTTCCATGCGGGATCGATGAACGCATTGTCGACGTTCGATGAGCCTGATTCGTCATAAGCGAAGTTGTAGATGTTGCCAAGTAGGCGGTCGCGAAAACGCAGAGGACGACGATTCCTATCCGCCCAGCTGGTCTTTTGACGTCGTCGAACGTCGGTCTTTTCAATTCTGCAACACAATATTTCTCTTTCGGTCGGCGAAAGGCGATGCACATGTTTCTAGTTAACTGATATGACACCGCGGCACCAGTGATGGCGTTCCCGAGTGTTGGCTAGCGACTGGCGGCGGCAATGTCCGCGCCGATTCGGCGCCGTTGTATCCAAATCCAGGTCCACTGAGCGTCGTCAGATCCACATGCCCACCCGAACGCAAGTAAAGCCCTGGATGAAACGCGGCCTCGGACGCGGAAGCCTGCGGATAAAACTGCATAGCGTTAGTTTCGACTCCCAAAATCGTTTCCGCACGCGCCGCGAGTAACACATGAGGAACCATCGCCAACATCGGATTCGTTAGATCTTGGACCATCACCTGCATGTGGTGGGCTTTGGCCCAGCACAACGATAGAATCGCTCCCGTTTGCGTCTTGCACGTTTTTAAAGCGACCCCGGTCCAGCCAAGCGCAACCCAAACGGATTTGCTGCCAATCGTGGGCACTCTCATCCATAAACAGCGGTTTACGTGTCGCCACGCTGTGCACGTCGATCGGGTGATCGCTCAACTCATAGGGGAACGGCTGCTCGACGTACAATAGCAGCTCGTATATGTCCGGATGCTCGGCAGCTAGCCGGTCGAGAATTTCGTTCACGTAGTCGGGCTCGGTCACGGTGCAATTGAAATCGGCGGATAAGTGCCGTACCCTCTTCGTGATTGCAATTTGTCCGACGCGAACTATGCGATCAAAGTCCCAGTTCGCGTCATCGCCACGAAGCTTGATCTTCATGCAAAACAGCCCGTCGCGCTCGATCCAGTCACCTAACACGACTGGGAAATCGTCGTCGATCGGTGAATCGTGAGTGTCACTTACGTCCAACGGATCGAGTCCGCCAACTAGGTGCCAGGCAGGTAATGTTTTCGGTGGCGATAGAGCGAAAAAATCTTGCGGGTACTTTCCACGAAAGTCAACGTCGGAATCAGTTGCCGGCTCTAAGTACCACGACAGGTCGTGATTCATCCAATCGAGGTTGTAGGTATTGTACAGATCCACATCGTGAAGTACTCCATAAGCGTCGTGCAGTGCGATGTCGAACGCTGAAAGACAGACAAGCGACGCTAATAACGGCATGCGGTGCGCGCCATCACGCCCGTCGTTGAATTGACTCCAAAAATTTGGCAGCGCGATTTGCAAAAAACAGTGCCCGACTTCCAGCGGATGTCCCCAGCAATCAAATCCCGACCAGGCAGGCACGAGGTCTTTGCAAAATTGAACCATCGCCTCATGCCGGTCGGCAAAACTCAGGTCCGACGGCCACGCCCATTGCACGCTCAACGGTGTTTCGCCCCAGCCGTCGGCCGAGCGTCCCGCACGGCCGCGCACCGTCAATCGCACACGGGCACACGTGACCGACGTAAGAGTTTCCGGCCCGAATTTCAGCGGCACGCGGGTCTCGACCGGCAGCAAATACAACTCGGCTCCAACGACTCGAACCTCGGTGTCGCGTTTACCGGCCGCTTGATGCTCCTTAATTTGCATCGCCAGACGATTCTATTCTATTGAATGAGCTTACTGGAACAATCCGACCAAGAACTTTTTTGAAACCAAGAAAAACGGTGGCATACCCAGGTCCTCATCGGAAAATTGCGTGGATCGACGCTTGATTCTATCATACCGTGGGCTAGTTCGCGTCGCGGCGCTCTGATATTACTATTACGCGCAACGGTCGCCCTCGTTCTCGTTCAATCTTTTACTCCAGATTGTTCGATTGGTGGATTTGGCAGTAAACCCCATCGCGCCTCGTCGTCCAAAATTCACTCCGAGTGTTAGCAATGTCGCAAATCTCCGACGTTCCGCAAGCTTCTACCATCGCCATACAGGATGGACACGGTAAATGGCTGGCCCTGGCAGCGGCCCTGCTCGGTTGGATGTTTGATGGTTTCGAGATCGGCATGTTCCCGCTCGTCGGCCACAACGCGTTGAAGGACGTGCTCGGAAATTCCATTTTTGCACGGCCCGGTTTGGAGAATGAGTGGTTTGGCGTGATCATGTCGGTCTTTCTCATCGGTGCGGCGACCGGCGGCGTCTTTTTCGGCTGGTTCGGCGACCGGATCGGCCGCGTGCGCTCGATGGCGCTCAGCATCGGCACATACGCCGTGTTTACCGGCCTGTGCGCTTTTGCCAGTCAGGCCTGGCACATCGCGGCTCTACGATTTATCGCCTCACTTGGGATGGGTGGTGAATGGGCATTGGGCGTTTCGCTCGTGACGGAAATCTGGCCAGATCGCTCGCGAGCTTTTCTGGCGGGCTTGATCGGGGCCGCCGCTAACGTCGGCATACTACTGGTAGGACTCTTGAGCCTGGTGCTCGTCAGCTTTCTCTCGGGCACCGGCCGAGCGATGCTCGGCATTGGCATCTCGCAGAGCACCGTTGATACGATGCTCCACAACGAGGGGTGGCGGTTGCTCATGGTGGCCGGTGCCCTCCCTGCGATGTTGACCGTATTCATCATGTATTTCGTGCCGGAATCGCGCAAGTGGCAAAGCGCGCGCGACAAAGGAACGACGTCTCACTTTGCGACGCGCGATCTGTGGGGTGTTTTGGGCGGTGCCTGCGCTTCGGCGTTGGTGATCGCGATGTGGTCGCCAGCTTTCACACAGCTCATGCACTGGATGATCGGAACAGGCAAGCAAGCCGCCACGTTGCCGGAAGGCGTGGACATCGCGAGGTGGCTGGCAACCTTGTTGGGACTGGTGGTCGCGTTAGGGGGATTCATTTCTCCCGTCTCGCGATACCTGCGACGCGCAGAATCCGCCGGTACCCTTCAATCCGGTGATCGTATCAAGTATCTAAGGCGGATGCTGCTAGGGGCGTGCTTATCCGGCGTGGCCCTGTTGGGCACCTGGGGCTCGCTGCAATGGGCACCGAAATGGGCGAGCGCGCTCTCCGAGTTGTTGCCAGCGGGCAGCGGGCCGTCCTACGCCAAAGAATATACGCAGATTGCTTTAGCGGCGGGTGCGATCTTGGGCACTATTTTGGCCGCCCTCGTTGGCGGCTGGATCGGACGCCGACCCACCTATGCACTTCTCTGCATCGGTTCGTTCCTATCGCTGGTTTATTTGTACCAAGCCAATGACGCGTTTGGCCCAAAACTATTGGCGTCGGTATTTCTTGCTGGTGGATTGACGGCCGCTTTCTATGGCTGGTTTCCATTGTATCTGCCGGAATTATTTCCCACCAGCATTCGCGCGACGAGCCAGGGATTTGCCTACAATTTCGGCCGCGTGATCTCAGCGCTGGGAGCTGTCCACACAGCGACATTGACCGACTTTTTCTCACGCGGGATCGCCAAGGAACGAATCGAGCTCGATGCGTTTCCGAAAGCCGGCGCCGCGCTGGCAGCCATCTACATCATCGGCGTGTTCATCGTTTGGCTCGGACCGGAGACCAAAGGGAAGCCGCTGCCTTCTTAAGCCGTTGCAAAAAATCGCTTCATCTACTGCTAGCGCGATATAAGTGGGAAGCGGAGTTATGTAAGGAGCGTTACCAGAAGCCAAATCGTATGACGTGGGAAGCGTTTAGAGATTACTACACAACGAACGCCATGCCCGCGCTGGCGCTGAGTAGCCAAGCAAGGGCAACAATCAACGTTTTCGAGCAGGAGTGCAACCCACAGAAGCTGGCCAGCGTGACAACGGCCAAGATCACCGGCATTGCCACAAAGCTGCGCAAAAACGGTTGAGCGAAGCGACTGCAGCTCGGCACTTGCGACACCTGAAAGCGATGATGCGATGGGCTCGCGAGAGCCTGAAATTGAACGGTTTTGCCAACGTGGCCCACCGGGTCGTACGGAGCGATATTCGCGCGTTTCTCGAGCGGCTAGCTGCTCGCGATGTGTGGGATTTGGTCGTTGTCGATCCGCCCACCTTCTCGAACACGAAGGGCGTCGCCGACGATTGGGATGTGCAGCGCGACCACGGGGAACTGTTGCGCCGATTGGCGCCGCACATCGCCCCGGACGGGATCGTTTTCTTCAGCACGAACTTCCGCCGCTTCAAACTCGACAAAGCTGCACTCGGCGGCTACCGTGTTCGAGACATCACGCGGCAATCGATCCCAGAGGACTTCCACAATCAGCGCATCCACAAGTGTTGGCAACTCGTGCGGCTTGCTTCTTGTTAGCTTCTGTAATCGATCCCGCCGCCGTCGATTTCGCAAAACGCGTTTTTTATTGCAAAACTTGGCGAGCCGGAAGGCGTGCGGTTTAGTGTTTTGTTCTGATGATGAAAGAGTTTATGTCATTGCGGGAGACTCACGATTCAGGGAATTTACTTCGAGGGTGCGTTGCAAAATGGTTGGGGGTGTCCGGATAAAAAAGAAGGGCGCCCTTCCCAATGTGGATCGAGCGGCCCAATTGCCGTCGATCCCGTCTGTTCGAGTGCGGCTGCCTGGGCTACCCCTGCGGTCCGGGTCCAGTGTCCTTAGGATCTGGTGTCACCCGCAGCGCCCGTAAGCCGACGTGAGGCGTTCTGAACGAGCACCGCCTTTTAAAGCGATGCTCTAGCGCTAGCCCTGCGCGAGCTGTTGACGAACCAACTGGGCAGGCGTCACTGAACAGACGTTCATTTGACGTAGGCCAATGTAGCAGAGCTGGTGGAAATTACTAGCCCTCAGTTTCGGCCACCCTGCTGTAGAGTGGGGTGTGGTGTAAGAGCAGGAGAGCGGGAGACAAGGACAAGAGAGTCGGGAGACCCACAAACAGGCGCAGTGCATCGGCCCACAATCTTCGCTGGGCGTTCGGTCAACGGTGGGCGCAGCGAGTTATGGCCACCGTGCTGCGCGAGCTGATGCGGCATGAGGAGGGCATCAGCACAACGATAAAGTTCTACGTCGGCCGGAATGCAGAAGCGACCGCTGATGCGCTTTGGGCAACTCAGGAGGAAGAGTTTGCCCATTCGGGTAAAGGCTGATCGGCAGGTCCTATGTATCGGAACTTTCTAATTCCACCTTCGCCACCTCCAATTGACACTCTATCATTTTGCACGTGCACACCAATCAGGGTGCCGTCGCAAAAGAGGTCAACAATCACATGAGTGCCTATCTGAAGGTGGCCAGCAGTGCTTAATAAGTTGGTTACCTTAGGATCACTGGCTTCAATGAGCACGCCCTCCGGCGCGTAAAGCTCAGCATATCCCCTAATTGCCGCAGCACCTTTCCGGCGTAATTCCAGTACGGGCTTATTTTCCAACTCGAAGACCGTTGCATCCGGATAGTAGTGGGGTTCAAACTTTGCCTTTTTGCCGTTGTCCGTGCGGTATATGTGACTACCCTTCACGGTCGCTATTTGTGTTCCATCGCTCATGTAAACAGGAAACTTGACCGTGTAAGCTGCGTGCTCAGACTCGATCAATTGGAGCACTGGCGTATCAAGATACTGAATGATGATTGGTACGTTACGGAACGTGCTCGAACCTAATGAGACTTCCGGTAGCGCTTGCCAAATGAGTTCCATAGCCGCCTCCCTTGCGTTTAGGTGACACCCCATCGGCGCACGAAATACGCGATGCAAAAAGCACCGTGTTTTCCAGTACCGGAGAGAGGACTTGAACCTCCACGCCCTTGCGGGCACTGGATTTTGAGTCTTTTGGTTCCGCACCGATAAGTTACCGTAGGGATTTCGAGCGTAAAATAGAAGAGGCTCTTGAATTGTGAATCATGTTGCAAACTCAGTTTAGGTGACACTTGTGGTGACATCTAAATCAGTGGTGGCCGTTCACGGGGGATTCGGCAGTAGGGATGGTGATGCTTGGCTTTTGAAGTGAGCGACGATCGATTGATAGAGGAAGTCGAACGCCGAGCGGCCCTGTTGGGCGCAGGTGGCGAGCACGGTCCAGATGCGTTCGCACCAGCGGCGGCCGGCCTTGCCGCGAGTCCCCTGGGTGATTTTGCGGTCGATCACCACAAAGCGGAACCGTTGCTCGATGGCGTTATTGGTTGGCTCCACACCGGGAGTCTCCAGGAAGCGAAAGTAGTGCTCGGCGTGTCGACGAAACCGCTGGGCAATATTCTCTGCTTCACTTCGGCACGGCGGACGCCGCGCCACCTTGAGTACGGCCCGTTTGGCCCGCTCCGAGTCGCGCTGCCAGCGTTCGGCCGGCATCTGGTCACGGCGGTGCCAGAGGCGGAAGAGGTGCTTGATCGTCGCCAACAGTTTCTCGCCGAAACGGCGCGTGGGCGCTGGACAGGGTCACGAGGAATTTTACGTCCCGGATCAGATGCGCCCAGCAGAACTGCATGGTCGCTTGGGTGTCGTCGAGGAACTTGCGGTACGCGCGATGGTAGTCGCAGCCGACAACGCCTGGGAAACTTTCGCCCAGGAACTCCTTCAGCACGTCCGAACTTCTCGCCGTGTCGATGTGGAACAAGGTACATCCTTGCCGCCCTGGCGCATGGAAGCCCCAGACCCAAAGACGCTGGCCGTTTTCGGGGTGGCTCGTTTCATCGACGTGGACCACGGCCCGGCCCGGCAGGGCAGCCTCGACTTGTGCGTAGCTCGCCGCCAAGGCCGCGCTGGCCTTGCGGACGATCTTGGCCAATTGTCCGGTGGAGATCGGCAGGTCGAGCACGTCGGCCAGGAAGGTTTCGATCACCCGGTAGCTCATGTGGCACGCGCCCTTCTGGTACGCGACCAGCGCCGAGAGCCGCGGACCCACCAGCCCAGCACGCGACACTCCGTCGGGAAGCGGTGCCGCCGAGACCTTGCCTGTGGGGCGGTGAAGATACAACCGCGCACGATGCTCGGTCACTTCGAAAAGCTTTTCGACCAGTTCCACTTGTTGAATCGTCTGGAACTCGTCGAGCGGTTTCCAATCCGACGTCAGCGACGATTCCGGCCACTCGTAGATCCAGGCGGCATCGACCTCCTCCGGCGGAAAGGGTGCCCGCTCGTGCCGCTGGTGGCCCGGTTGACCACCCAGCCGTCGCTTCCGCTTTCGTCCCCCAGCGGCCTGGACCGCCGGTGGCGGCGGCTTGACGATGTCGCTCGAAGGTGGCTTCGAAGAGGTCGACGAATCCTTCCGGGCCGCCGCCAACTGTTTCTCCAGCTCCACGATTCTCGCCAATGCCTCGGCCAGCAACCGCTCCAGTTCGGCCACCCGCCGAGCCAGGCGTTCGCAGTTCGGGCATGTCTTCCGTCGCGCTCCCATGACGCGACAACCTAAATCAAGAGGCCAAATTCCACCTATAGCAATTTGAAAAACCGTGAACGGCTACAATCAGTGCAGACTGTCGGTCACGACTAAGATTTTTTGCGGTCATGGCATCCACAACAGACTCGGACGAAAGGCGTGTCTAGGGGGCCTATGGAAGCGGAAGGCTACACTGAGCTGTTAGGCGAACTTGCTGATGCGCGTAAAGAGTTGGGCAGGCGCCCTTTTTTACGACGATAGATTGCACGATGAAGTCGACCGCGCAATCGGAAGATTCATTGACAAACCTCGCCTTAACGTCCTTATAAAGCTCGGCGCCGAGCGACGCGGTCTTTTGGCCGATGTCATTGATGCCGGCCTAAATCAAGTCAAAGAACAAAGTAGGCTGTTTGTTGCAGCATGCAAGCGCACTCAACGGCGGAAGTACCAAGATCCGTATGCTCGTAAATTTGAGCAATATCTCGAATATCAAGTCTCATTCCCGCCAAAAGCCGTGCATGCCGCAGATAACCTAATGATATCCCTGCACGAGTGCGACGCCTTGTTTGCGGAAATAACTCGGGTGATTCAACAGACAGATTCACCAAGCAGCGGCGAAGGCAAAATCTACACGCCGCGCTTCGAGCCGGTTGGCTACTTACCGAAGGATCTTTGTGAAAGGCTCGCTGGGATTGCAACAGTCACTCTAAATAAATATGCGAAAGGCGCACGGATACGAACACCTCGTAAGGGGCAACGCAATTTCCGCTACGGCTTTGATGATATCAAGACTTTATGTGACTACATTATTGCCGAGGTATCCCACGGCACGATAGTTACCGCGGCGCGTCAATTACTGTTGGAAATCGAAAATAAATCGAAAGATCAAAAGTAGATCGAACCACACTTAATTACCTCTTCCCGCCAATTCTTAGCCAGATATTCTTCGGTAGGCTGCCGCTAACGGTAACGGCAGTTTAACAGTCACCGGAGATTTCTAATGGCTACCGACACTTCGAAGCGGCCCAGCTTCATCGCTCCGGAGCGATTGTACACGCTCAAAGGCTTCATAGCGGCGTCCGGCGTGAGCGCTACACGCATACGTGAGTCTCGCAGGGCAGGGGTCGTCCTACCGATGCTCGATGTAGGCCGCCGCAAGTTTATTCGCGGCAGCGATGCCATCGAGTACATCGAACGACTCAGTCAACGGCACCACGAGGATGCGCACCGCGGCGACCAACAATAAACAAACCCAATTGAGCAAACACACCCAAATGAAAAAGCTAACGAAAGACGAACAGCGGAGGATCGCCCTCCACCGAACAGTGGCGCGTACGCGAGCCACGATGAAGCAACACAAGTCGCTGCGGGGACCACGAATGATCGAATTCGTCGAAGAAAGTATTCGGTTGCAAAACCGTGAAGCTACCAACGAACACCAGTGCTGCAATAACCACCGCCAGTGAATCGCCCGACAACTTGAACGCCCCGCTATCGCAAATGATTCACCGCGTGAAAACACTCCCCTAACAAAGCATTCAACCCAGTAGCCGCCGGGAGGAGCGGCGATTTACCTCCTCATACGACTGCTACATTTCAATGAACTCATTGGAGACTCGACATGCCTGCGTCCAAAAAACGACGAAAACGTGCCCGCTCGAAGAACAAGTATTGCGTGATCATCTTCCAAGATGGTTCCATCCCACACGGCAATCTAAACCGACCGTTGTTTGACCGCCTTAACCGGTTGCTCGACGAGGTTGTGACCGGGGACCCAGCCAGCTGCGAGATTGATATCTGGTTGGCGTCCTTTGGAGGTGACGCCCACATCGCGTACCGGCTCGTGCTCGCGCTGCGGGCCCGGTGCAGGTGGTTGCGGGTCGTCATCCCCGATTCCGCCAAAAGTGCGGCCACATTCATAGCACTTGGGTGTGACGAGATTTACATGGATGCTGGATCGGAGCTGGGTCCCCTCGACGTCCAGTTTGACCACCCTGACCGTGAAGGCTATCCGCTGTCCGGCCTAATCATCGCCAATTCGATGAAGTTTTGGGCCGACTCTGCGGCGGAATATTTGGTTTCCAGCGAAAAACATTTCGACAAGTTAACGGAAACAACGCCGGAGGACATCCAGGGGATGTTTGTTGGTTATGCGGGCAACCTTTTTCGGCCACTGATTGGCAAGCTCGACCCGTTCATAATCCCGCGAGTAGCCAGCGAGTTGGAACTCGGAGTCCGGTACGCGAGCGAAATGCTCGAGGGACGAGCCTGTGATGTACCAGAGGATTTCAATCCGTTGGAAGTCGCCAAGCACTTCGTGTACAGCTACCCCTCGCACGATTACGCCATCAGTCGCAGCCAGGCCACGGAGCTCGGCTTGCCGGTGATGGACATCGAGGCCTACCGCAACTGCAACAAGGTGAAAAAAGCATACCAACGATGGATGGACGCCCAAGGTGAGGATGGCAATCGCACCTTGCTGGTGCTCGTTCCCATGGAATAACTCGACGAAATGCAACGATCATGGCCGCACCCCCGCAGGGTGCGAACAGTCGAACTGAAAGGGTAATTCTTGTGGACTACGACACATTCGACACGGTCGTCCAGCAAGCGGACGACGCCATCGATGATATTGAGCAAACTGGCGATGATGATCCGCTCGAGCGGATGTTCTGCGAATTCGATGCGGATGATGACGCGACCGAATTCCTCAACTCTCTCGAAGGGCGCTTGGCCGCTGAACGTGACCGGCTGCGGGCCGAGGGGAGGGGCGATGAACTCATCGCGAACCGGATTGCGGACCTCCAGGATGAGGCACGCTCCCTCCGCTTCACCGGGAAAGCCTCCGGCAGCAGCGGATCGATGGACATCACCGCCATCATAAGCACCGGCGCCGGCGAGCGCGATCTTGATGTCGTAAGACTCAACCCGGCCGATGCTGGTAAGCGCATGCGGTTTGCGCAGCGACTCGCCGATCTGCACCCGGCGATCAAGCGCTCAGATGCCGAGCGACAACTGATGCAGTTCGCAGCCGACTTGAATAAGCCCCAACCGGCCCCGCCTCCAAATGAAAGGCCAGCCGAGCCTTCGGCTGAGGCGTTGCTTTCGCAAATGCCCGAATCGGTGCGAGCCGAAGCAAAGGCTATGCTCGAAGCACCTGACCTCATGGATCGAATTGTGAAGGACGTGCAGGCCCTCGGCGTAGCGGGGGAAAGAGATCTGATCTTAACGATCTATTTGGCCGGGACATCGCGTTTATCGCCGGAACCCGTGAAGGTCATCGTGAGCTCCCACACCAGCACGGGGAAGACCATCACCGTGCGGCACACGACAAGCTGCTTCCCGCCGGAGCAGGTTATCTCCGCCAATTCCATAACGGCGAACGTGCTCTATTACCTCGGTTTGGAAAACCCTGATGCGCTGAAACATAAACTCATCGTCAGCGGCGAACGTAAGAAACAGCAAAGCGGCGAGCAGGCGGACGCCACGAGCGCGATACGGCAGTTGTTGAGTGACGGCCGCATCAGCAAGCTATTCACGGATACATCGGTCAAACCTCCCACTACGCGGCACGTTGTCATCCATGGTCCGATCAGCTTCATTGAGACAACAACCAGCGTTGCCGGCGATATCTTCCATGAGGACCTGAACCGCTGCCTGCTCTTGTCAGCGGACGAACGGCCTGAGCAGACGCGTCGCGTAATTGAACTCATCGCTGCCAGGAAAAGCGGCGCCACGGTCGTTGATGTGGGCCCCATTATCGAGCGGCACCACGCGATGCAGCGCATGCTCCAGCAGCGGCCCGTGCGCATTCCTTATGCTGGTCGGCTGTCCGAGGCCTTTTGTTCCGAACGGCCAGAGGCTCGCCGCGCGTTCGGTCAGCTCTGCGGGATGATTGAAGCATCGGCTTTACTCCATCAATTCCAACGCCGAACTGATGAGGATGGCCGACTCATTGCCACGCTTGCCGACTACCGGATTGCCGCAGATCTTTGTCGCACGCCCTTGGCCCGGCTGCTGGGCGGCAGGATCAGCGATGCCGCCATCAGGTTCCATGAGCGGCTGTTGAAGTGGGAAAAAACCCAGCCCCAGTCGGACGCTGCCGGCAACACCTGCCCCGGTGAGTTCAGCACCACGGAAGCTTATCAGTACGACGGCAAAAGCGATCGCGCCGTGCTGGGCTGGCTGAAAGAATTGGTGATGGCCGGCGCTGCCGAGCAAGTGCAGGAATCAAGAGGAAATCGGGCCGCAAAGTGGTGCCTGACCGAGATGCCCCATGCCGATGCCGAAACCGGTGGCTTTGATCTGCCCCCAGTCTCCGAGCTTGTTGCCGCGGCGGACCCTGCCGACCCGGATTGGACGCCATTTTGACGCTCGCCAACGATATCTTCTTCACCCCCAACCAAAACAACGGACAAGGCGAATCAGCGTATGGGGATCGCAAATTTGTCCGAACAAGCGGCAACTTTCCACAAGGTTCGGACAGTTCGGACAACGTTTTGTGGGAAGTGCCTGAAGCGACCTCGAACGACCTACTGCTTCGGACAAATACAACACGTTTTATCGACTCAACGCCGCTGTCCGAACCGGAGTTGGCGGGGGAAGAACACAACCAGTGTTTCACCCCCAACAGTTAACATCCAGCCCTCACCAAATGCGGCCAGCAAAACCTGAAAAGATTACGTGCGATGAAGTATATGGAAATTAAAATCAGCGAGATCAAGATTGGGCACCGCCACCGCAAGGACCCCGGCGACATCACAAGTCTGGCCGAGTCCATCAAATCCATCGGCCTCTTGCACCCCATTGTGGTAGCGCCCGATGGCACTCTAATTGCCGGTGGCCGCCGGATTGCCGCCTTCGAAGCCTTGGGCCGCGCTACGATTCCCGCCACGGTGCTCGATGATCTCGACGAGCTTGATGCCGTGCTGCGGGCCGAACGGGATGAGAATATCCAGCGGCTCGACTTGGTACCCAGCGAAGCGGTGAGCATGGGCCTGGAGATCGAACGACTCGCCAGCGAAGAAGCCCGCGCTCGGCAGCTATTGGGCAAAAGCCCCGATGGGCAGGCCGGTGGTCGGGGCCACAGAAACCTTGGGCCTAAGTTAGGCCATAGGTTTACCGGCCGGGCCTCTGGTGTCGCTGCCAAGGCGGTGGGCATGTCCCGCGCGACCTATGAAAAAGCCAAAGCGATCACCCTCTCGGGTAACCAGAAGCTCCTCGCGCGGATGGACCAGACCGGCAAAATCGCGGGCCTCTACAAGGAGCTGCAGCGTCAACAGGCCGCAGCGGTACTGGTAAAACAGAGCACTCTCTTACCGCCGGAATTTCGGATCGAGCACTGCGATCTCCGCGAACTTGAGATCCCGCTTGGAACAGTCGACTTAATTCTGACCGATCCTCCTTATGATCATGACTCAGTACCGCTCTATGGAGTTCTGGCCGAGCGCACAGCGCAGTGGCTGAAGCCGGGTGGAATCTGTCTGGCGTATGCCGGTCAGTTGTACTTGTCCGAAATCATAAAGTTGATGCGCGAGCATCTGGAGTGGCTGTGGTGTTTTTCGGTGGTCCATCGCGGGCCGGTGCTCACCATCCGCACCACCAACTTTCGGCAGTGCTGGAAGCCGGTCCTGGCCTTCGTAAAACCACCCCTACATCCTTGGTGGCGCGCGTTTCAGGACTTAGTAACCACTGGAAAGCAGGAGAAGACTCTGCATCCCTGGCAGCAAGCCCAAGCCGAGAGCGACTACTTTATCGAGCACCTCGCGCCGGCAGGTGGATTGGTGGTGGATCCGTTTGTGGGTGGTGGCACCGTGGCTGTCGCGGCGGCCAGGTTGGGGAGGGGGTTTGTGGGGTGTGATATGGAGGAGGAGGCGGTGGAGGTGGCCAGGGGTCGGGTGGGGAGCTTGGGGGTGAAGTCGGCGTGACTTATATTCTAGGGCTTCCGGCGCTGAATTGCCCCAGGCGGTCAGCCGGGTGAATCCATGTCCTATATATTCCCCCCGCACATCCACTTGTCACAAGCCGTTTGGAGCGAGGGGTATAGCATATTTGTGACAAGTAGGGGGTACTTGTCACTAGGTTTGTGGTAAGGGGGGTGGGAGGGTGGGTCTTAGGATCGGATGCCAGCGTCGCAGATTTGTGGGTAATGCAAGGATTGGCCTGGGGCACCTCGGTTGTGACGGTCACAACAACGCTTCTGCGTGGCCAATGTTGGTTCGACATTGGTCGCGAATGTAGCCCTCGCAAGCCGCCATACGTTGTCAGTTTGACTGCGTTTTTCGCTGCCCCGAACTGCGATCGGTGAAAACCACCGCTGCGCCGAACGCCAATTCTCTCGAGCGAGCGGGCGATGCAACGAATGGCACTAGTTTAAGGTCCCACGATCAAGATGACTGCGCCAGGCGGCGGTTTGATCCGTGGCAGGTCTTCCTGCCGGTCGGGTTGCAGGCCTCCCTTGTTTGCCCGGAATGCGGAAAGGCGATGAATCGGTGGATGGCAATGACGCGGTGGTCTAGCGGAAAGCAACGAGCTTCCCAGTGACCGCCGGTGATGTTGCGAGCGACCTCGCCCCGATGAGTCTGGTTCGTCCGACCTAGAACCACTTTGAGCGGTTCTGTGGCAGCTTGGCGATGTGTCGTGGTTGCGTTAGTCGCGCGGCATGCTTCGGCCGTCGTTTTTGCGCCCGCGGTTCCCAGCGCCCAGGACGGTTGCCTACACGGTGGTAAGCAATGGTCGTCAGCAGCGCATCAACGAGCGGTGCGCGCTGCTCCGGCCGAGCAGCTTCAATCTTTGGAGCGAAGGCTGTCAAGGCTTGCTTCGCTCCTTTGAAACTTACCTTGCGAGGCTCGGTGTCATTCTCCTCGGCGGCAACGGCCATCACCGTGCGGAGCAAGTTGTACGCCAATAAGTGAGTCCAAATCTCTTTGTGGACCATGTCCGGCGTTTTGCATCGCAGGATATCCATTTGCATGGTCGACTTAATCGATCGGATATCGACTTCTCCTTCCCACCTCCGCTCGAACAGATCGCCGATCTGCTGGCCATCGATCGACACGTTAAGAATCGTGGTCACGACTTTGAATTGTGTGACGCGGTTGTTCTTGTCGTGGGCGTCAACGGTCACCTGCCGCATGACGAGGCTCTTTGGGTAGCTGCGGTACTGTTCTCCCGTCATTCCGCGGGGCTTGTTGGGACGCTGCCAAACGAGCATGTCGCCCTCGGGGCCAGTCTCTGATATCCGGCTGCCTAGGCGCTTGTACTGAGCGCGAGCAACGATGTCGATGTTGCGCTCGTACAATTCCCACACGATGAAGTAATCGTCGAATAAGGCATCGGCAACAACCACATCGCCAGGTTTAAGGGTGTCGTACATTCGTCGGAAGAGGCTCTTTTCGCCGGTGCCCTTGCCCTCGTACGGCGCGATTTCCAAATCGTGGCAAGCGCCGGTGGCGAGCGATAACAGCACAGTGATCCGGGCGAGTGGAAAACCCAGACCTGTCGCTTGCTGGGGCGGCTGTGGATACATCTGTTGGTTTTCCGGCGTGTCCGGCATCGAGACGCTCGAGCCATCAATGATGAACACGGAGCGACCGTTCCACTTCCACTGGCGGGCGATGCTCATCTGTAACTCTTCTGCAGTCTGCCTCGCCAACGTAGAGAGTACCCCGGTGCGAAGACGACTCCGCGCGTCGCAATAGCTGGCCGTATTCGGCGAACACACTGCCAGCCCATTCGTCACACGATGCGCGATGATCCGCGACACGGCATCGCGGCAACTATGGTCTTCGCTGAGTACCTGACTCAGAAAACCCCAGATCGTGGTGACCGAGTTAAACACGCGGTCCCGATACTGGACGCCATGTCCGTGGAGAACGTCCCGGATACTGGCCTCGGTCAAAATGTCTGCGAACGGGAGTCCCTCATTGCGCAAAGCGGCGCGTACCGCATCCAAGCTTGCCATGGAATCGCCTTCAGAGTGACAGCGATTCCTGCCGCCTGACTCGATGGCGATTCAGGCGGGTCCCGTTCTTAGGCGGAAACGCCTGGGGGTGATTTGATGCCGTCAGCCGAAGTGGCTGTTTCACCGAGTATTCGCTTTGCTGCTGGTAGGATCGACCCTCAGCGTCTCTGCTTACGTAGACTACTGGTAGGTTTGTTCACTTGGTTCAGAAAAGTCGGAACACCATGACCGCAGACGGCGTGATGGACAACATTCGCAACCTGTTTGAGCGTTCGGGAATGACGCTGAATGAACTCGGCGAAGGCTTGGGCTACGACGGTCCGACCGCAAAGAAGCGCGCGTGGTTCCTGCTCTATCGCACGTCAGACCCGCGCTTCTCGACGGTGCTAGCTGCGACCCAAACGCTAGGTGTGAAGATCAGCGATCTAGTGAAATGACCAAGCGCAGTCATCTGCGCAGCGCTTAAACTAGTGCCATTCGGCGATGCAACCGAAGCAGATTCGGAAGGTCCGTTTCTAACTGCGGTCAGATTCCCCGCCGCAAGAAAAGTGTCACACCACTCCAGCCTAAACGGCTTGGCAAGTATCGATCTAGCGTACGCTTATTAGGCCGTCACCGTTGGGGACTCTGCCCACCAGCGTGGAACACAATTCGCAGTGAAGGTCAACTCGTGTCTGGCGACACATCGCTGCTCCAGAAATAGGTGCGAGCGGTTACGCTTGGTGTGCGTAATCGCACAAGGCGCTCACCAGAAAGGCCCGGGGGCATCTCACTCTGGCGGGTGACCGCGCCGAGCAAGGGCCGAGAACATGCGAAAAATATTTCACTCGCTAGACGCGGGGGGCCAAGCTGTTGCAATGGGCAACATTCCGATGCCTGGAGTGGTTCCTGGTAGATCCAAATGGGAAATCCCGGATAATGCATGCTCCTATTTCTGCAAAGTGCATCCACGGCATAGAACATGATGGCAGCCACCATTCGAGAGATTTGTCAAATCGCTATGACATCGCTTGACTGGTCGCTGGGAAGCTTTAGAATAAGCCGCAGGCAATTCAGAGGCGAAGCTCTGGTTGTCTGTATATTTTTTCGGCATCCTTGAGGTAGAACTAATTCCACGAAAACGACGGCTGAAATTTTTTCCCGTGGCCGGGTTAACCTGGCGGGGGAAAAGGTTTCGGGCGTCGTTTTTTTGTTGGACTAAAAGAATTGCCCGATGAATTCGTTTAAGAATGGGCAGCATTCGCAGCCGGGATCGGCTCCAAGCTCAGCCCAAATGACAAATCTCTGTTGAAGGCATCTCGATAAGCGGGTAGCACATCGCCCGCGTTTTTCGAAAGGAGAGTGTGTGACGATGAAATGTTACAGTGTGATTCTGGCTCTTGTTTTGGTTGGAAGTCTAGCGGGGGGCGTCGCAAATGCCGCGATGCTGCATGGTTCACAGACGACGAATGCGGGCCAAGACATGACAGTCGATCTGACAATCGACACAACCTTGAATACTGTCGCGCTCACAATGACCGGGCCGGAAGCGGTTTGGTTTGGTGTCGGGTTCGAACCGTTGACTCATCCCAGCGGCGCAACCACTTACTCGATCATTGCATTGGGCGGGCCGCCCACACCAGACGTCCAGGAGTGGGCACTCGGCGCCGGTGGCCCGGTCTCGCAGCTGCCTGATACACTCTCTGTGGACTCGAATACCGTGAGTGCCGGGGTGCGCACCGTGCAATTGTCTGGTCCCCAGGCTGGAGCCAACTACACCTATCCAACTACCCCGAAGACGATGGATATTTCCTGGGCCTACGGAAGCGGCGCTAACTTCGCCTTCCACGCAGGCCGCGGGGAGACAACACTGTCTCTTGAAGAAGTCCCCGTCCCCGAGCCCGCGACAATGCTACTGGCTGCGGGCGGCTTGCTTTTCGTGGGGTGCTGCAAACTCCGCAGTCGTCGGCGTTGACAGTAGTTCCACGGGAATCCTTACCGTCATCAACGGCGGAACTGTGAACGTAGACGACATCGTCTTCGTTGGCGGAAATGGCACGGCCTGCAGTGTCCAGGGAGCCCTGTCGATTAAAGGCGGGGGTGTACTGAATAGCGGCAGCGATCTCAATATCGGCACGGGAAACTTTACCGTTGGGGATGTCAGCTTGACGGGTGCCGGAACCGAATTGAATATTGGCAATTCGAGATTAAGGAAGCCCCTGGCGACGACAGTGAGGCTGATCTCCCGCTTCGGCTTCAACGCCAAGAACGTCGTTGCCCCGCTGACACTGTCAATTGCTCTATTTCTTCTAAAGGAGGTGTCCCGATGCTTGTGAGGACTTTGGTTGCTCGACAATCGGAAAAATTGCAAACGCTCAGAAGCAAATGCTCGGGTCCTATGTAATTACGTTTGAACCATTCCGCCTCGACCAGGCAATCACAAATGGACTAACAGCATCAACCGCCCGATAAAAGGCAAGTCCGGCAACTAATGCGTAGGAACAAACTGTTCCGGTTTCCCCAATCCTCGGATACCCACCCCGTAGCAACTTCCATATATCTAGCAGCGGTGTGCACAACCGCCTTCAATTGGAGACAAGTCAAAACTGCAGCGGTTGGACAAGTTTCAGCGAGTTGCGCCCGACGCGAACTCGCGGAGGTGTCCGGGCGGAGAGGACACCGCTGCGACTTCGCTGCAACTCTCCGCCGCATCGGCCGATGCAACTTCAGCGAGTTCGGCGCGTGGCGAAGAATCAGCGGTCGGGGCGACCTGTGCGGATTTGGAATCTTCACTTCCTGCTGTCGACTATGTCCACCCAGCTTAGGCAATTGGATCGTGTGGGCTTCGGGATCGGATTTCGGGTTTTCGGCCTGGATTTCGGAGTCATTCTAATCCAGCTGCCATCGGGAACTTGGGACAGATTCCCCCCGGCGCATTGGCTGGCAGCTGGGCTCCGCACTTCGGGCATGTTGCATGTTCGTTCACCGGTTGTCTCCAACGTTTTTTACCATCTAATTCCTCGTGACGGACATTCCGGTGATGGTGGCAATATTCTGCTACTGCGTCATGGTTGGTCTCGGTCCAAGTCTGGAGAGCTGGGATTTCCTGCATACCATGCTCGGACCTCTTTTTCCCCAGGTAAGGTAGCTACAATCCATGAGCCATCAGCACTGCAGGCCAATCTGCCCCAGAGAACACCTCCTTCTAGCGTTAATGTTTCCAAACCTGTCGCTGTATCCCATAACTTAACCATCGCGTCCCGACCGATGCTAACAAGCCGATTTCCATCGGGCGTAAATGAAATGTCTTCGATAGTGCCGGCGTGTCCCTCCAATTGTTTTTCAACTTTGCCAGTGGTCAAGTTCCACTGCAGCAAGTGGTTATTGGTCACGCTCCACAAATTCGAGCCCATCGGATCAAGTGCAAGTCGACTCGCTGCATTCTCGAGAACTGGTTTGTCGTCTCGCGACGGGATTTTAAGCCAACCCAACTCTTTTCCGCTCTCCGCACTCCAAATCACGATTCCTTCTCGGTAATCACATGCAGTGCTGTAGATACGGAGATCGTTGCCGTCGAAGATGGCACAGCGCACCCGATTTGGGCGATCCTTGTTTTCTCTAATACGCAAAACGTCGCTTTTGGTAGCCGTATCGATAACTCGGATCGAGTCGCCCACGCAGACCAACAATCGGTCGCCAATATTGTTAAATGTGAGGTACAATGGCTGCTGCTCCAGAATTATGTTCTTGAGCAGGCTGCGTCGTTCGATGTCCCAAATTTGAAGAGCATTCGCGTCGACGCTGCGCGAGGTCGTCGCAAGCAATGTCCCGTCTGGAGAAATCTTGATGTTATTAACGCCTGAGTCCGTGGAAAAGACGCCGGTACGCTCGTCCGCGAAGATCTCAGTCGATCCGGTTTCTGGCGACCATGTTGCAATTCTGTTCGGAGAATAACATCCTCCGTAGAACTTGCCAGTACGTTGGCAAAAGTCGATGCACAACCAGCCGTCTGGCAAAACGGTCGCTGCCTTATTTGAATCAGCAACCTCAAAGAGATGAATCGAGCCATCAAATGACACGCTTAGGAGTTTGGACCCATCTGGAGTGAAAACTATGCACCCGGCGAGTTCAGAGTGGCCACTAATTACGACCGACTCGCTTGGTCGATCTAGGTTCCACAAGTGAGTGCAAGCGTACAAGTCCGCTGCAGCTACCCGAGTTCCCTTTGAACAAAAAGCTACGGCAGCAACCTTCTTCTCAGCGGTAAACCCGAATTCGCGTTCCTCGCGGAGACTGCCGAGGTCCCAGATCTTGACCGCGCCGTCGTCGCTGCCAGTCACCAATCGGTGCGCATCGTCGCTAAAAGCCAAAGATGTTATCCGCGAAGAATGGCTTTCTAGCGTTCCCCCGGGCCGAGCAGCGTTAACATCCCAAAGATAGACTTCATCAAAGTTGCTGATCGCAATGGTCTTGCCATCTGGACTCCAGGCAATTCCGTTGGATCCATCGGCGCCAGGAGACTGCGGTAGGTTGATCATCGATTCGTGTTCATTGTGCAACGTCAGCTTAAGCGCAGATAGGTCGCAGATCCATAGGGAAAATGAGTTGATGCAGGCGAGTTTGCTTCCATCTGGACTCAAGGCGATGGACATCATGAGGGTGTCAACGTCCTCATCAAACAGCTTCTTCGACTGCTTCAATTGGCCTTCGCCCGCATCCCAGATGCACAGCAATCCGTCATCGCTGACGCTGATGATTCGATCGCCGTCCAGCAACAATGTAGAAAACTGTTCATCGTCAGGCATCTCGCATTGGGCCGTCATTCGGCCTGTTGTCGAGTCGATGACTAGAATGGAATCGGGATACTCCAGAAAAGCCACTCTGTTTCCGTAAGCAGCAATGGCTTCGCCATAATCGGGGCTGCCCTCCAAGATTCCTGCATCTCGCTTAAAGACAACTCGTCGCCCGCGCTGGAACAACGTGCCAAGGAAGTCATATTCCCACCCTCGCCACTCTGGAGCCGTCTCCCTCAGATAGGCACTGGCAGCCATTACATTGTGTAGACGCCATTGGCTCAACGCCGAAGCGATCTGGTTTCCGTAGAGTTGCCCTTCCGTTCGTAGAAGTTGTTCTTCCGCCCTGCTGCGCTGTGATTGCGATTCGTCCAGGGCCTTCGCTGTGTTTACTTGCTCAATCCGAAGTCGATTTGCGGTTTCAGATTGGTAAATGGCGAATATGCTTCCCAGCACAGCCGTCGACAGGAGCGCAAGAGCGGCCAAGCCGCCAGTCGACGCCAAAACCGGGTTTCGTCGACACCACTTCCACGTACGTGTTGCACGACCGACTGGTCTGGCTTGAATCGGCTTTCCGCCTTGATACCGCTCTATCTCAGTTTCCAAGTCCGCCACTGATGCGTATCGCCGCAAAGGATCCTTCTCCAAGCACTTGAAACAGATTGTTTCCAGGTCAATTGGCACGCTTGGATTTAGCCTCCGGGGCGCTATTGGTTCCTCATTCAAGACTTGCATCAGCGTCTCGACCGGGCTGTCAGCCTGAAACGGGGGGCGACCGGTCAACAGTGCGTAGAGAATCGCACCCAATGAATAGACATCCGACTGCGGAGTATTCTCGCTCGTCTTGCCACCGGCCTGCTCCGGCGACATGTAGGCGGGTGTGCCGAGGATTTGTCCGGTGGTGGTCAGGTCGCTGTCCCCCTCGATCCGTTTGGCCAAACCAAAGTCGGTCACCTTTGGCTCGCCGTTGGCATCGAGCAGCACGTTGCCCGGTTTGAGGTCGCGATGGATGACGCCCCGCTCGTGCGCGTACGCAATCGCCTCGGCTACGCTTTTGACGTACTCGGCCGCTTCGCGCGGAGGCAGTGGCCCGTCTCGAAGTTTGTCGGCTAGGCTGCCGCCAGGGACGTAGCCCATTGAGAAGTATTGTTGCCCTTCGTGTTCACCCACTTCGTAGATGGGGACGATGCCAGGATGATCCAGTTGCGCGGTAGCCTCCGCTTCGGCATGGAACCGATGAACGTCCCGATCACTGGCCAGTTGGCCCGCCAGTATCATCTTCAGGGCGATGATGCGATTGAGGCTCACCTGCCGGGCCTTGTACACCACGCCCATCCCCCCGCGGGCGACTTCCTCCAACAGCTCATAGTCGCCAAAGTAGCGGATCATCTCCGTCGGCAGTGGCGCAATAGCCCCCGAAGACTCCAATTCAACCGTAGGCAGGTCGGCAGGAGTCGTGGGGCTTCCTGCAGATTCCTCGAGTCCGGCCCCCATTAAGCACTTGGGGCAGAGGCCCGCCGGGGCATTCTTCGGAAGCGAGGCACCACACTTGGGGCATGTCTCGTGTTCGGTCATCCAACATCTCCTTCGAATCTAGCCGTCTACTTCCTTCTGACGGAAACTCAAGCGATGGTGACACGGATTGCTGGATTTTTCACAACTGCAACACAGCAAAGAGATTGCGAATCTCATCGTCCACTTCGACCTGGCTGGCAACCGACTGTGCAATCTCATCGCGTAGTAGTTGGCGATAGCGCCGACGAATCCGTGAAGCTGCCTGCTTGGCGGCGGACTCGCTCATACCAAGCCTCTCTGCCGCATCGGCATAGGTAACGCCGGCGTGATCTCCGATGATGAACCCACGGAGGACTTCGAATCTTAGTGCACTACCGGCCTGATCGAATTCACCCTGCAGACGCTTCATGATCTGATCCAGCAGCGTCAGCGCCCATTGCCGATCGTACAGTTGCTCGGCAGTCAATCCGCCGGCAGGTTCGATTGCCAAAGTCGAATCGGCGACCGCAAAGTCAAGTGATAATGGAGCTTGCCCGCCACCTCGTTTCTGAGCTCGGCTTTTTTCCCATTGCTTTGACAGGAAATGTTTGAATGCAGTGAGCAAGAACGCGCGAAAACTTCCGCGGTTGGGATCGGCGGCACCAAGGTAGTTCTTTTCAAGAAGCTCAGCGAAAAAAGCTTGCGTCAAATCCTGTGCCTCGCCGACGTCTGCTACCCGACGACGAATGTAGGCATACAGCGGAAGCCAATAAGTTTCACATAATTTCGATAATGCTTCATGTGCGTGACGCTGCTCAAGGTCGCCTGCGGCAAGCACGATGCTCCAGTGGGTGGTGGCGAAGTCGTGCGGATTGGAAGTATTCAGATTAGAAGGCTTCTCAACGGGCATACCGCCATTGTACAAACTAGATGAGTGATATCATCCCAGAGAAATGGCACGACCGAAGTTCTGTAGCAGTTTGCCTTGATGGTCAGGAGCCAGGCGGTCATTCGCGTGCTTACCGGAACTCCGCGCTCGCGAATGTTCGGCCGACTCGATCTGCTGGAAGAACGAATCGTCGGCGACTTAGCCTGGCGGAAGTCGGCCAAGCGGGAACGCTCAGCGGCGGAGCCGGCCAAAAGATTCGCACACGACCTCAAGGTGCAGCTTCGGCTCGCATACGTTACCACGACGGAAGAATTAGAGCCGGGTTGGAACCTAGACGCAGCATTGGAAAGATCGCGCGGCGAGATCCTACGACGATTGCCCGACCAGCTAGGCATCTCCTTACAGATGGAACGCCGGCCGATAATTGTTCTCGAAGTGAGCGTCCAGGAGCGAGGTTCCGACCGGTGAGGCAATTCAAGTTACGCAACGTAAGAGGGCTCGCTCGAAAGCGCGAGTGTACTAACGCCCGTAACACAAAGACATTGTTTCTCGAAGTGTCGCGAGGTTTCGCCGCCAAGCGAGCCGATACCACAAGACATCGCGATGGCAGCGCGCTATAAACTCAGCGAGGAACCTATGCAGATATCAACACAAATCGCTCGCATGGTTTGGAGGACGACGAAGTACCTCTTCTTAATTGTGTTTTCGAGTATTCTAGGGGCGAATCTGGGAATGGCAGTCGGGGCTGCAATTGCCGTGTTGACGGGCGAAGCTGATTGGTGGGCGGTGCAAGGGCGATGTGCTGGATGGACGCTGTTTGTACTCATAGCGGCCGTCGGAGCGCCCTTCGGCTTCTGGGATTTCTACCCCGGCACACAACACGAGAGCGGAAACCCGCGCACTTTGCCGGCCGTCCAGATCGAGCGGACCAAGCCGGACGTAGACCAGATAATAGTAGGAGGGATCAAAGCAATCCTAATCGCTCCTTTGATTGGCGCCATCATGGGACTCTTGGTGGGCGGCATATTTGTCGGGTTTCTCGTGGCGTTATATTTCTTCGTCGCCCTCAGTCCCCTTGGGCCCGGCGGCTGGTGGCCCATCTTGCCAGTGACTTTCCACGCAATTGGTGATGGATTCACGACGAAGGACCCTATTATCCTCATTCCCTGGCTTGTCGTCGTGGGAACATTTGTTGTTCTTGGCGCATTGCTGGGAATCTCTGGAATTTCCGTAGGACGTACACTCTACCAAGTTTTCCGTTCGCGCAAAGGCTGAAAGGTTCTTCCCTTTATGTCGTTGATTCTGCCTTTACTAACCACAGCGTGTCGGACGCCGCCAACGCACTAACTCGGGACGCTATGTCCTCCGTCCCTTCAGCCGTCATTTCGATGGCGCTCGCTGAGAGGGCACAGTTCCTATGCAAGTCGGCCGTTGGGCGCTCCTAACAACACCAGCCGAATTTGTGCCAAGACGCTTGTGAATGCATGCAACACCTCAGGATACGAAGTCGGTCAAGTATGGATGCGTCGAACGCTTACGCGTGCTCATGACGAAGTCGGTCAAGTATGGATGCGTCGAACGCTTACGCGTGCTCATGACGAATCACCTATATGGCCTCCGATGTCACGAGAGCGCACGCTGAGGTGACACACACGAATGGCACTAGCTTTAGCGGTTATGGGCTCGACCGCGGTTTTCACCTCACTAAATCGTTGATCTTGACCCTCAGCGCATGGGCAACGGCGAGCACAGTGGAAATGCGCGGGTCTGACGTGCGATATAAAAGGAACCACGCACGTTTCTTTGCGGTCGGGCCGTCATATCCCAAGCCTTCGCCGAGCTCATTCAGCGTCATGCCCGAACGATGAAACGCTCTGCGTATGTTGTCCATTACGGCGTCTGCATTCATGGTTGTTCAGTATTTCTTGAAGTCGAGTGAACTAACGTCCCCATGGTCTACGTAAATATAGACAAGAGGTTGGTCACGGTTGCCAGCAAAGCGAACTTCGCTGGAGTGACCACTTTGACCGAGGGTATAAAATCACCCCCAGGCGTTTCCGCCTAAGAACGGGACCCGTCTGCATCGCATTCTAATCAGGCGGCTGGAATCGCTGTCAATCTGAAGGCGATTGCATGTCAAGCTTGGATGCGGCTGCGCGCTCGTTTTGCGCACAATGAGGGACTCCCATTCGCGGACATTCTAACCGAGGCCAACATCCGGGAAGTTCTTAACGACCATGGCGTCAAGTTTCGGGACCGAGTGTTCAGCCCGGTCACGACCATTTGGGGCTTTCTGAGTCAGGTGCTCAACGACGACCATAGTTGCCGAGATGCCGTGTCGCGCATTGTTGCGCATCGTGCTGCCAATGGCAAAGCTGTTTGCTCACCAAATACGGCCAGCTACTGCAATGCGCGGAGCCGCATTCCCACCAGCGTTTTCTCCACGTTGGCTACGCAGACTGCACAAGAGTTGCAGATGAGCATTCCCGATCTATGGAAGTGGAACGGTCGCTCGGTGTTCATCTTCGATGGTTCGAGCGTCTCGATGCCAGACACACCCGAGAACCAAGCAATATATCCGCAGCCGCCAACGCAACGACCAGGGCTCGGCTTTCCGCTTGCTCGGATTGGCGTGCTCTTGTCGCTGGCCACCGGCGCTTGTCACAACTTGGCCATTGCCCCGTACAAAGGCAAGGGCACCGGCGAAACGAATCTCTTCCGACGAATGTACGGCACGCTTAAACCCAGTGACGTGGTCCTTGCCGACGCCTTATTCGACGATTACTTCATCGCCTGTGAATTGTGCCAGCGCGAGATCGACATCGTTGCTCGTGCTCAGTACGTGCGCACGGGAAGTTGGGCCGCAGAAAGCAGACCCGACGGCGACATTCTCGTTTGGCAGCGTCCCAATAAGCCACGCGGAATGACCGGAGAGCAATATCGGCGCTACCCAAAGCAGTTACTAATGCGAGAGGTAACCGTGGACGCGCGCGACAAGAACAACCGGGTCAAGCAATTCAAAGTCGTTACCACAGTTCTCAAGGCGTCGATCAATGGCCGCGAGATCAGTGGTTTATATGAGCGGCGGTGGGATGGAGAGGTCGATATCCGATCGATTAAGGCCACGATGCAGATGGACGTTCTGCGTTGCAAGACCCCAGACATGGTTCACAAAGAGATTTGGACTCACCTATTGGCGTACAACTTACTCCGCGCGGTCATTGCCGTAGCCGCCGACGAGAACGACATTGAGCCTCGCCAGGTGAGTTTCAAAGGAGCCAAGCAAACCTTAACTGCATTCGCTCCCAAGATTGAAGCTGCTCAACCAGAGGACCGCGCGCCATTGATTGATGCCATGCTGGTGGCCGTTGCTTACCACCGTGTAGGCGACCGTCCTGGACGCTGGCAACCACGGGCGCAAACGACGACCGAGGAAGGCAGCAAGACTAACGCAACCTCGACACATCGCTAAGCTGCCGAGCAATCGTTCAAGATGGTTTTAGGTCGCTAGCCAATTCCGCTGCCTTCATTGCGGACATTCTCCCATCTGCCGCATTGAGCGCGTCATCATCGCCAGCGCAATCACGCGCCTCCCAACTTCGCGGTCGAACCGACAGGGGTCTCTCCCAACACGCGAGCACTACCCGTGTCGAGCAGACGGCCGACAGCCACCTTGCTCCAGCTGGCTTACCCACGGCGCCGGTGCTGAGAGCTTAAACTAGTGACATTCGTGGGGGCGTCCGAAGCGAGTTGAGTTCACGCGCTTTGCCTCTGAGGTCGATTCCACCGAGACGGGTTAGGTGCCGTAAGAAATGCCCGACGGCTGTCGTCCCAGAAGCGGTGGTTGTTCGGGAATCTCTCGATTACGCTGCCGGACGCCTACTTAGGATCTTAAGCCGAAACAGGCGATCGAGAGAATATTCGTAGTGCTGCGTTTGGGATTACGTGAGCGTACAATGTTGGTTATGGAGCCCGGCGACGAACAGCCAGTGCCGCATCGGCCGAACCACGCGTTTGCTACGACGCGCTGGAGTGTAGTGTTGACGGCAGGACGTCGTTCTTCACCCAAGGCTGTGACCGCGCTGGAAGAGCTCTGCAGTGCATATTGGTACCCACTTTATGTCTACGTAAGACGCCGTGGGTACGATCGGGACGATGCAGCCGACCTGACACAAGCGTTTTTTGTGCAGTTGTTAGAGAACAATCGGCTGGAGCACGTCGAACCGAGTAAGGGACGGTTCCGCTCGTTTTTGATCGCCTCGATGAAGAACTTTCTTGCTAATGAATGGGATAGGTCCAGGGCGCAGCGGCGAGGGGGTGGCCGTATGCCCATTTCGATCGACATTCGCACAGCAGACGCCGCCTATCGACACGAATTGATGGACGAAGTCACCGCAGAGCAAGCGTTCGAGCGGCGTTGGGCGCTCACGGTGCTCGACCGCGTACTGGGGCAATTGAAGGAGGAGTACGCAGCGGGCGGCAGGGGCGATCTTTTTGAACTGCTCAAGGAGACGATCACCTTTCGCGACGTCGTCGGGCGCTATCGGGAAATTGCCGCGAATCTGGGGATGACCGAGGGAGCCGTGAAAGTCGCCGTCCATCGGTTGCGCAGCCGCTATCGAGAATTGCTTGTGCAGGAAGTTTCACAGACCGTTTCTGCAGCAGGAGAAGTCGATGAAGAGGTCAACGCGTTGTTCAACGCGTTGACGCCTCGTCGCAAACGCTGAACTACCACGAAATGCGCCGTGGAAGGCGGCGACTGCACCCGCTCGGACAACGCACAGGGCTGCCCCGGCGCTGCGTCAACGATTGAGATGGCCCAGAACGGCAAGCCGTTGCGGCAAAACGAGTTCGAGAGGGGAGGTTAAGGGAGTCGAACTTTTCCGGTAACCTTTTGCCCATTTTGCTTTTGTTAAGGGTGGAAGGAGGATCGCCGATGTCACAATTCAAAGTTTGTCCCGAGTGCGGCGCAACGCTCTCCCCAGACGCACCCGAAGAGCTCTGCCCAAACTGCCTTTTACGATCCAACGTTCTCGACGTGACTTCACCAGTGACGCCTCAGACAGCGACCCCCGTATCAGAACGAATCCGCTATTTTGGCGACTATGAACTGGACCATGAAATCGCGCGGGGCGGTATGGGAGTGGTCTATGCGGCGCGACAAGTGACCTTGAACCGCCGTGTGGCGGTCAAGATGATCCTTGCTGGTCACCTGGCCGATGAGGAAAGAGTTAGACGGTTCTACGCGGAAGCTGAGGCCGCCGCCAATCTAAAGCATCCCAACATCGTATCCATTCACGAAGTTGGCTCCCACAAAGGGCAACATTACTTCTCAATGGACTTCGTCGACGGCGAGAATCTTGCCGAATACACACGGGGAAAGCCGCTGCCGGCGTTGCAAGCCGCGACAATCGTAAAATTGATTGCCGCCGCGATCCACTACGCGCACCAGCGCGGCGTGTTACACAGGGACCTGAAACCTTCAAACATATTGATGGACGCGGAGGGCCGTCCCCACGTGACGGACTTCGGGCTCGCCAAGCTGATCGGCCGGGACAGCATGCTCACGCAGTCTGGCGCTTTCCTGGGAACGCCCAGCTACACGTCACCCGAACAGGCAGCGGGACGTCAGGACCAGGTCGGACCACACAGTGATGTCTACTCGCTCGGCGCGATTCTCTATGAGTTGCTCACGGGACGACCGCCATTTCAATCAAGCAACTCGGTGCAAACACTCCGGCAGGTCATGGAAGTCGATCCGGTCGCGCCAAAACGGCTTAACGTGAGTGTGCCCCCTGATTTGGACACGATCTGCATGAGGTGCTTGGAAAAGTCGCCACATCGTCGCTATCACGCCGCAGGAGAATTAGCAGAGGAACTCGGAAGATTCCTAAACCACGAGCCCATTCACGCTCGGCCCGCCGGCCTTTTCCGCACGGTTGCTGGTTGGGCACGCCGGCGGCCTGGGCAATTGGCCGCAGCCGTCGCCTTCGCATTTGCCGGGCTCGTGGGAGGCGTCTACTACCTCGCACAAGAAAACGCCTTTCTGCGCTTCGCAAACCACACCCGGACTTTTGCGTGAACCGGGAGCGCGTGTCGAGGCACTTGAAAGGTGGAGTGCGGTCGCAGGTGTCGGCTCCTTCATATGCCTGTTGTTTGCGTTGTGGCTCAGCAAGCGCATCCGCGGGCGGCCGCGCCGCTCTGCTGAAGACGGTCTGATCGTCCAGCCGTTTTATCCGCTCGGTAGCCGGATACGGACGTTGACAATAGGCATCGGTATGTTGGCGACCTTGTTCGCCATCGGCTATGCGATGAGCCTGATTGCTGCTTTCGTCTGGGAAAGAGGGGGCAGTTTCGACGACATTGCCATGTCGTATTTCACAGGTTGGTTGGGTGTGTGGCTGCTCACGATGTCGGTGGCCGACTATCGACGCTCACTGTTCGGAACGCCGCAACGTACGCTCGGTGAAGAACTTGACGACGACATCGAAATGGCACTGCTCAAGCGCGATTATCGGCGGGCCGTTCACCTGTACCAACAAGCGTTTCCAGACGCAGGTCAAGCCGAGGCACGTACGTTCGTACTGCAACGGCTTGACGAACTCCGCCGACAAAAACCGAAAGAACTCGCAGACTTTGCACCACGACTCTGGGACTTGAATTGGCGTTACATGGCGATTTGTGCTTTGATTGAGCTGCCGCTCATAGCTGCGTACTGGTTCGTCATGCACCCGGGCCAGCCGATTGGCATTGCGCTTGGCTGGGGGGTGGGAGCAGTGCTGATTGTCGGCATCATCACCTCAATTCGTTTGGTCCGTTACGGTAAGCGTGTCCTGGCGATGTTTCCACCGACGGCGGCGCTGATAGCTCTCGGTGCAGTGTCATACGTCTCGGGCGGCGGACACGGCCTCGGGCAGTCCTTGTTGTTCGGTGCATGTTGCGGCGCTGCGGTGGTTTCTTCCGGACTTATTCGCAGAAAACGCCAACCGATTATAGAATAGTGATAAAACGATGCTTCGTCGAAATCGATTTGCAAAAACTGCAGTCCTTGAACGAGGCATCTGACGGGCTAATGCAGCGCCGCGTATCAAGTCCCGATGATGTTTCACCTCGGAAGTGTCGGCGTCGTCGATTGCTCCGTCTACGCAACAAAGGTAGGACCGTCGTCATGCCAAGTCACCGCTCAAAAGTCCTTCCCATCGTGTTGCTCATTGCGACTTCACTCGGTATCTCGGCTCACGGGGCGAGAGGGCAACAACTTTTGGCGGACTTCAATGGAACCGGCTTCGATTACGTCTGGGGCGGGTTCAACCAAGTGCCTGGTGTGTCGTCGGTTCACTTGTACGATCCGGTCGACGGCTGGGGCGGCGCGGTCTTCAACGCGCCTGGCACGTGGGATTTTAGCGGTCTTGCAGACGATCGTTTAACCGTCGATGTCAGTGGTAACGCAGATAACGGCGTCGATTGGTTTCAGATTGAAATGTACGATCGGGGGATCGATGGAATCGCTAACAATGCAGATGACCGGTCGGGCAAATGGCGGTTTCAAGATGACTTTGTCACTGGAGTGCCTAGACACCTTGTCGCGGCAACAAATATGGCCAGTCCACAGCCCGGCGTAGGCGATTGGCAAAATCTCGACCTGAGCGCCATCGACAGGTGGCAGGTCATTGGACAATTTGGTTGGACGAACCCCTTCGATCTGACGTTTGATAACGTCGCGATCACGGACGAAGTTCCGCCCCCATACGACGGATGGGCACCTGACGCGCCGTGGCGCACGGAGGCGGCTGCGCGGATCGACGCGTACCGCAAATCCGATTTGAATATCAACGTGGTAGACGCCAAGGGCCAGCCAATTCCAGGCGCGCAGGTGGCGGTCGCCATGCTAGCACACGAATTCGGGTTCGGTTCGGCGGTTAAGGCGTGGCGCCTGCAAGGCAATGATCCAACGAACGCCGAGTACCAACAAAAAATCACGGAACTCTTCAACGAGGCGACACTTACAAACAATCTAAAGTGGAAAGCATGGGAAGGCGAGTTTGGAACTAACTTCACGCACGAAGGGGCCGTCAACGCGATCGATTGGCTTGCCAGCCAAGGTATCCAAGTGCGAGGTCATAACCTGGTCTGGCCGGGTATCAACCATCTGCCACAAAGTATTGTGGATATGCTCGACAATCCGCCGCTTGACCCCCTAGAACAACAAACGCTACGCGACGCAATCACTGCTCATATCGCAGATGTTGCCGGATATTCTGGGGTGAAAGGGGCGCTCGTCGATTGGGATGTCGTCAACGAACCGCGTGATAATCACGACGTGATGGATGCTCTCGGCGAAGGTGATCTGGCGATGGTCCATTGGTTTCAAGAGGCTGCGGCGGCCGACCCGAACGCCAAGCGTTATCTAAACGAGCACAAGGTCATTTCGTCGGGCGGTGCCGCGGACACAGCATCGCAACAAGAATACTTCGACACCCTCGAATTCCTCATCAACAACGGTGCTCCAATCGACGGCATCGGAATCCAGGGACACTTCTCGCCCCAATCTCTCACCGGTCCGGAACAGCTGTGGGACATTTTCGATCGTTTTGCCGCGCTCGGTCTTGACATGAAAATCACCGAATTCAGCTTCGCAACCGCCGACGAACAACTCCAGGCTGATTACATGCGCGATTTCATGACCGCTGTCTTCGCTTACGAGGGCATCGACGCATTCATTCAGTGGGGATTCTGGGAGGGCGATACAGCCGCCGACAGTGCAATGTATCGCGACGATTGGTCGATCAAACCGAATGGCCAAACGTATCTCGACTTGGTTTTTGACCAGTGGTGGACCAACGAAGACTTGTTGACCGACGAGGCCGGCGGGACTTCACTGCGTGGCTTCAAAGGCGACTACGAGGTCACGGTCACAGTTGGCGACTTCTCACAGGTCTATTCAGTCGTTTTATCCGACGGCGGACTGGTGCTCAACTTAGTCGTTCCCGAACCAAGCGCATTTGCCCTTCTGTTGATAGGCAGCTTTCTTGCTGCCGGCGTGCGCCACCGTTAGATGCAGGAACTTGATGACAGGAACATTGGGTGAAGCACCGAGCCAAGCAAATGTTCAACGTGCGGTCCAGCGATAACGTTCTGAATCATAGCGAGGCACTGTCGTTATAGCGCATCGTAGAAGCCCACGTCCTCATGGGCGGGGTCACAGGTCGGTGGCTATGCCGGTCGATTTTGTGGTTTGTATCGCATTGTGGTTCGAACACAGATGCCGGGAGTACGGATAGGTCTGGATGCCAGGACAGGGCGGGAATCAGAATCGGAAGTACAATACGACACAGCCTTGGTAGACACATGCAAGTGAGTTCATGCCCTCCGGGCTTATCCCAAAGCCACCGGATCTGGCGGTGGATGCTTTACTCCCGAAATTGCAGCGGGTGGACCACCCGCTGTCCCCGCGGTCTCTCCCAAATTGAACGAGGTGAGAAAGACCTCAGCACTTGCAGAATCACTTTGATGACATAATGGTGCATACCATCGAACCCCCAACATGCTTGCCCCCAGGTGCGGAAGGTGGGCGTGGCCTGGGTCGCGAAGGCAGGTCGCCAGGTGCTGTCGGACGGTTCGTCATTGAGCACTTGGCGAGAACCCGAAACCACATGAAAACCGATTGGTTTCATACTTAGTCTGACGATTTAATGTCTGAATTCCTTAATCTGAGCTTCGAATTTGCCTCGGCGGAATACCACTTTGCATTTGGCTAGATTCAGCCTCGATTAGCGGAGATCAAAGCGAGAAAATAGAAGCCGCGGTTTGGGAGTGTTAGTAAATCGCGGCTTCACGAATCAAGGGAGAGTGAACGGTGATGAATCGGTGATGAAATCAAAGCCATCGAAAACCCTCTCGTTGAACAATCCTCGTGATTGCCAGCCAGCACAAGCCAGTACTTCAGGCGGGGCGGCCGCAGTTCGGTATTCGACTCCGTGTCGGCTACGTTAAGCGCTAAGGTCACGTTGGCTTCCTGGCCAAAAATGAGCACGAAAAGGCCTGCAAACGTAATTTGCAACTGGTCGGAAGACACAATGGAGAACCGTATCGTCTTCTTCTCCTATGGAAGTTTTGTTGTTCAAGGTTGGCTTGCTCCTGGAGGCTAAGCAATCTTAATGCCGCTCACGAACGACGACGTCCAACCCATAGCGGGCTCGGTTTTCTGGAAATACACAACTAGCTAATAGCAACGATAGTGTTCCAAATGGCCGCGCGCTGTGCGGGTTGGCACGCTACGCAACGCAAAGCCCAGATAAGTTTACATCTCGATCCTGCCATTGTTATGCGTTTCCACCGTTGGTTGATCAAGATTGGCTGAGCGGAGTTTATGTCTGGGTGCAGTATGCGACCGTGGCAACTCCGCCGGCTGCGAGTTCAAAGGCTGTCGTTCTACAAAGCTTGGTCGCACCGATCATCTGCATTTACCAAAAAGTTTTCGTTGCTCATGCGTAGGAAAATTAGTCGACAATAAGAAGTAGAAGCGCTGCCGTGCAACAACGAGTTCTTAATAAAGCACGAACCGAGTAGACCGCAAGGTTGGCAAAGAGCGCTCGGCCCAGAGTGAAGCAATCGGTCTTCATATTCTCTTGGCTGAGTTTTCAACCGCGGCCGCGGTCCATGAATGTGCGTCAAGACGTCTACGCCCATTGGCACATCTGTGGATCTGCAGTTATTTAGGAAAGGAGGCCATGATGACTGCAATAGCATCGCGCATGAACCTTTCGACGTTGTATTGGGCAAATTCGGATACAGAACTGGAACGACGGATCGCGAACTTCATTTATCAACGCGGTGTCGAAGGGGGAGATGGTATTCGGTTAATTGCTCAAGGAGGAGTGGTTTCAGTCAGCGGCCAAATTCCGACGCGCTCCGCGAAATGGCTGTGCATCGAGTGCTGCCGTAGAGTGGCGGGCGTGTTCAGAGTCATTGACGAGATAACGATCGATACGTCCGTAAACGAACGGTCTGCAACGGTTTCCATTTGTAGGGAAATTGTCAATCGTCCGCGGCACCAATGCGACCAGACTGATGCTTACAGCGACCAGCCGAGCGTTCGGCTCCGAGCGTGGCATGACTTGAAAAGACGAAAACGCACGGCTAGCAACAGTTCGAAGCTGATGGCTGCGGCTTAGCGCAACTTCCACAAATACGACCAAAGCTCTTGTTTGGTTTTGCACTTGGTGTTATTGAAGCGCTCAAGCTTGCGTTGAGGGCAAGAGCAGATCCGCCGACTTCAAGGAGGTTCGGTGTATTGGGTGCATTTTATGTGCTGGCGTGGCTTATAGGTAAGTCAGGTCAATGCATCAGAATCCTACGCCAGTGACACAGAAGTTGCGTTGGTACGGGCGAAGCCGGCCAGCTCACATGAGTTGATCGAGTGTCTCGTAATCCAAGATCTTTCGCTCGTTCAAGCCGAGGCCTCGGAGTTGCAGCAGAATTGCGAAGCAGCTGAATGGCATGCCAAAACACGCCGAGCCTAAGCGATAACGGATGCGCGAGAGTGGGACTACATTCGTTTGAAAGTGAAAACGGCGCAATCTCCTGACTCTACTCACCTACGGTAGCGGAAGTTACTGTGCTACCTGCGTAATCCAGGGGTCAATCCCCAGATAAGTACCACGAGCCCAACGAGTCCGAGTGGAAGACCGATGGGTAGCAGCACCATCGTCACACTTAGGCCCAGCCCAGTCGCCATCATGACTAGACCGACAATGATCGCCGCCAAGTGAAACGCGATGCCTTCCGGCTTTTTTTCCTGGTTGTCATCAATCATGTTCCGACCTTTCCTGAAATTAGATTCGTTTGTTTACATTAGACTTGGAGCAAGTCGGCGATTCGTTTCTGTTCGAGACTCCAATTGGGAAGTAAAAGCAGCTTGCGTACCAAGGTAGACTTTACCTCGGATTCTGACCGCTCCCACAAATGGCAAAAGCCCTGAGCCAACTTCGTATATGCGCAGTTATGACCAGCGGCTTTTCCAGCGAGTATCGGAGCGGCTGAGCCAACGTTGGTGTGCTCACCGGAGCGCTCCGTGACAATTTGAACCACTCTTGGGGGCGAGAAACCAGCGAGCTGACGCATGGCAACCCACTGCTGGCGTGGGAATATGAAGCTTGAATACCAGATCCAGTAAAGCGTGCAGGCTTGCTACTGATTGGTATCCGGTTTGCTAATTTCCGACACCCGAGCGCCTGTCTGATGTGTTCGTACTCTTCGTCGTCGGTGACACGATCATCGTGAACTGGCGAATCGGACGCGCCCTCTTTTCTGGAGTCATTCGATGGACCCCACCACCAGCCGCGAAGTATTTGAAAGGACGAAGCAGGAGCACGATGCGCTCCGCGAGCAGTTGCGGCAGATTCATGAGGTGCTTGCTGGACCTGTAATCATGGCAGAGGAAACGCTGAAGCTGCTCCGCGAGTTGCAAGTCGAATTGGTCGACCATTTTGTGACCGAAGAGGAGGAGGGGTTCTTCGATGAAGTGATCACTCTCGCCCCCCGTTTACAAAATCGAGCGAACCAACTTTGCGTGGAACACGAGCAAATGCTCTACCAGGTTGCAGAACTGTGCCGGTTTGCCGCGGCTGGCAGTGAGTCGATGCCGTGGTGGCAAGAGTTGGGTTCGCGGTGCCACGAATTCAGCAAACAATTGATGCATCATGAAAGCGAGGAAAACAAACTCCTGCAGCAAAGCCATCAAGAGGACATCGGGCCATCGGATTGACGTTGCCGAGCCGGATTGCACGACGTCACTGGGCTTCCCAAGCAAACAGTGACTGGCCGCCCGTCCGAAGCGGTGGTGAAGTTGATGACACGGCCAGGCAGCAGAACGTTAGACGGCAACCGCAATTAAAAGAGAAATTAGGTATCCCAGGGGCTGATATCATAATTGCCTTGTCGAGAGACACATGACGAGACCACTGCGAATTGCAATCGCCGACGATGACCCGGTCGTGCGCGATTATTTCCAACGAATGCTGACCCGATTCGGTTATCAAGTAGTAGCGATGGCGGCCAATGGAAGCGAACTTGTGGAGATGTGCCGTGAGCATAATCCGGACCTGATCATTACCGATATTCGAATGCCAGAACTGGATGGTGACATAGCCGTTCAGCAGATTTGTGCGATTCGACCAACTCCATTTGTACTGATTTCTGCATACCAGGAGTCCCACAAGATTATTGAAACAGCGTCGGTTCGCCAGATGCAACTCACCAAACCAATAAAGCTACACGATCTATTGGAAGCCATTCATCGCGTTACCATGCCGTTGGAAAATGATCAATCGTGCCGAGAAAGCTAGGTGCCCGGATATCTCGACATGAGTCGCTAGGATTGTCGATCCAAGTGCTTAATGAGAGCGTCAAATTGGTTGCGAAGGCACGGCGCCAACTGTCCCCGGACGGATTCTCATTATGGCCTCGCTTGAGAGGTCTTCTTGTTTAATAAGTCAGCGTGGGTCTTTGAGTGGTTCAGAGACTCACGAGAACCTTAACAAGGAGGACCATGATGAGATTCTACAACGGCCAGCACCGACACTACTGCGGCGTGGACCTGCACACGAAGAGGATGTATTTGTGCATTCTCGACCGTGACGGCAACAAGCTGCTGCACCGCAACATCCGGGCCAAGCCGCGCGACTTCCTGAGCGCCATCGAAGGCTTCCGTGACGACCTGGTCGTCGGCGCGGAGTGCATGTTCACCTGGTACTGGCTGGCCGACCTCTGCCTGGAAGAGAAGATCAAGTTCATCCTCGGCCACGCCCTGTACATGAAGGCCATTCATGGAGGGAAGAAGAAGGACGATAAGCTCGACAGCGAGAAGATCGCCCGGCTGATGCGGGGCGGAACTTTTCCGCTGAGCTATGTCTACCCACGTGAGATGCGCGCCACCCGCGACTTGGTCCGACGCCGAATGTTTCTTGTCCGACGCCGCAGCGAGTTGTTGGCTCACGTGCAGCTGACTAACCAGCAGTACAATCACGATCCGTTCGAGAAGATGCTGCAGTATGCCAGCAACCGCGATGTGCTCGATCGTTTTGAGCAGCCGAGTGTGCGACTCAGCGTCGAGGCCGACTTGAAAACGGTCGGACACTACGACCAGCTCCTGAAGCAACTGGAGACGAACCTCGTGGGACAGGCCACGTTGCATGATCCCCGGGCTTGCCGCTTACTGCGAACAATCCCTGGCATCGGCAAGATCCTCTCGTTAGTGCTGCTGTACGAGATCCACACGATCGACCGTTTCGCGAGCGTCGGAGATTTCTTGTCGTACGCCAGGCTGGTCACGCCGAAGCAGACCAGCGACGGCAAGGTCACCGGACACGGTGGCGCCAAGATCGGTAACGTGCACTTGAAGTGGGCTTTTTCGGAAGCGGTCCTCTGGATGCTTCGCAACAGCGATGACGCCAAGGCATTCCTGAAACGCAAGGAGAAGAAGTACGGCAAGGCGCGAGCCATGACGATGCTGGCGCGGAAGATCGCCCGCGCCGTTTATCAGATGCTTAAGCGAAAGGAACCCTTTGATGCGGTGAAGTTCTTCGCCAGCTAAGCGGGGCCGGCGGTGGAGCCGCTAGGACGAACTCAGGTCACACAATGGATCAGGCGTTTTTTCCCAAGCGATATTGGATAGCGTCAGACCCAGAACCTGCTCGGTCGGATTGGACCGCCGCCGGCGCCCGCGCTTACTTATAACCGATGCGAAAGTTGATGATGGATTCGAAAAGGCGTGATTGCCCCTGGCCCGAGCCCAACACGAACTAAGACTTCCACGCCACCGTGGGATGAACTCCTTGTATGAATGGACGGTACTCAGGGAAACGATGTGCTTCTACGGCGTGGCACAGTCAAGGACGGCGATGTTGCCGTTCGTGCCACTGTCTCGGCCAGCTTCGTGCCGGCCGGGGCCGACCGTCGGATAGGGGTTTGAGTGCGTCACGCCAGCAATCCGCGTGGCTTGACGTAACTGCAAGTGAGAAACGCACGCGCAGTCCGAAAGCCGTTTCGATCCGAGTCACTTCGCCAATACCCGTTCGAGCCGCTCATTGACACTGCAGAGGCCGCCGAGGCACACGCACTCGGGACCCAACCAGAAAGCGAGTCAACAAAGCCAGAAAAAACGGGACCAGATCCCGTACGCTCTCTTGACAGCCGAGGCCAAATAGGGGTTCGACATGAGGCGCAACGCTGCCGGCGCGTGTCGCGCAGTTAGCAGTTAGCAGTTAGCAGTTAGCAGTTAAGGGTGACCGACGCAGGCTGGGTGGAGAGACTTACAAGTTAGGGATATCCCGAAAAACGGTGATTTGTTAACCAGTTTCACGCGTTGATGAGTTTTTGACGCAGCGCGCCACGGCGAGAACACATCGTCAGCACGCCCATGAGGAGCATGACCAGAGTTGCAGGCTCGGGGACGGAAACATTTGCACTAGCACCTGAGCCGCCGCCAGCCGTTTGTCCGAAGTGGGCCGCGCCAGGCGTCGTAGCCGGGTTGGGAACCGTCGATTTTCCGCCAGAAGACGTAATCGGCGGCGTCGACAGCGCCATCGGTGTTGAAATCGCCCCACAGGACAGCCGTAAGCGTCAGGCTCGTCAGACTGTTGCTGCTCACCACGCCAACGGGAGGCAACAGTGTCACATTACTATCGTCAAAACTCCCCGGGTCGAGGGCGGTGTTCGTGGGCAGGGCGTCGCTCGAAAATATCGGGGGCGAGGTAAATTTGGCGAAGTCGGCATGGAAGGACACCGGCCCTCCCGCGATGTGCGGGAACAAAGTGGGAGCCTGGATGTTGATATCAATGCCATTGATGCTGGTGAAAGTGATGAGCATGTCGCTGAACGTGCCAAAATCTGCCGGATCATCGAGCGTGACCTCGTAGGTGCCCGCTCGATAATGGAAGAAGGTCAGGGCAGGTGGCGTAGAGGTATTCGTGAATCTTCCGAAAGTCGGATCGGGCGAGCCCGTCAACTGGAAGTCGAGGTCGGGCGCGGCTGTGTCGTAGGTGACTTCAAACGACCACGACGTGCCGATGGGAATTGTCGGATCGCCGCTGCTGTTTTCCGAAATCGTCCCGGACGCCGCCAGCGAAAAGAGATTCGCCCGCGCGGGCGTCGTCGCAACAGCTAGAAGGGTGAACCAGAGAAGAGCGGCATTTGCGGAACCGGTGGTTATCGCCATGACAGCCCTCACATTCTAAACAAGTGAAGCCGGCGGACCCATGCGTCGCAGCGCGATTTCACTCGAAGGATTCTCACTGTCGTGCGAAAGACGGCAGTCATTCCTTAGCCGAGGCTTGCAGCCGGGCCAGATCCGCAACAAATCGCTCCCGTGCACTATTCCGATAAAAGGGATACGTTCGCAGCGAGTGAAAGCTATGCGTTATCCTCTTCGCTGGCCGCCCCTGGCGTCAAGCAGTTTACACCCCACCAGAGAATTCTTGAGATTTCAGGGGAAACGGCTCGTGGATTGGTAACTCGGTTGGTGCGGCAGAATTGGAATTCAGTGCCAAAAATCGCGGTTTGCTGGCAAGACTCCAGCAAAGATGTGTTTACGAAACTCCGCTTACGGCGCTTTTGTTGCAACGCTGAGAGTTCTTTCCCGGGCTCGCGGCCCGTCGGACGCAACCCACAACTCACTGACGCGAGTTGCGTTATGGTCGTGCCGGAGAATTCACAAATACGCACGGAGTCAATGAGCAGGTGCGCCGATGAGCCAGAGCTTTGCGGGTCGACCGAGGTGGCAAGACGCAGCTCGTATGGGCCTGCTGCACCGATGGGAATCGACAGCGACTCTCGCGACCGTGATGCGACTCGTTTGTCGCCCGGTTCGCCGCTGCTCGTGACGGATCGGTTGATAAGCGAAACGTGCACCGGTGCCGTTAGATCGATCAGGTCGGCGGTGACCGTCGAAAGTCCGAAATGGGAGTTGTGTCCCGCTTGCAAGAGTACGACGTACTCAAAGGACAACTGTTCGCCAACCCGTGCGACAAATTGCTTGCTGATGTCGATGCTACCGGTCGCCGGCAGATCGAACCTCTTCACCATTGTCGCATGCTCGATGCATACTTGGTGGCGACAATCGCCGTCGATGGCCGGATACCTTACCATAGTCAGCGATAGGAAGTTGTCAGCGGGCGCGATCAAGAAGCGCTGACGAAATGATCTCTGCGGCAAGTGCATGAATTCCTTGCCCCGACGAGTGCCGAGCCTGAATTCATGTCCAAACTGGGTAGTTTGTCGCTGGCAGACGTTATTGGCGCACATGGGATACTCCTTTGGGTAACAATTCGTAAATCCAAATCCTCGATGGACGGACTCGATGGATGGCTAGGAGAATGCGTTGACGCATGTTAACAACACTCACGCCGCAGAAGCGCGCACGACGCCTCATAGCGAGCACGCTGGCGCCTAAACCAATCATCAGCGCGATCGATGCCGGCTCGGGCACAGAAGCAATGGTGTTAAGTCCTGATCCCGTGCCCGCCGTTTGGCCGAAATGTGCCGCGCCACACGTCGAAGTCGCCGTTGTCAATTACGCCGTTGCCGTTGCCGTCAGCAGCGAGATTGGTGGTCGAGCCAATCGATTTGCGCCACACCGTGTAGTCGCTGGCGTCCACGGTGCCGTCGCCGTTGTAGTCGCCGAGCACCACGGGCACCAATGACACAAAGCGCCCAGGATCAACCGCGCCAGTCGTAGCATAGCTAATGGCGACGTTTGCGTCCCTGGCGGTTGTTCCGAAGGGCGCAATGGAGCCGGCTGGCTGATATGTCAATGGCCCTTGGCCGAGCGTCCGTGGATCGTACGTCGTGGTGAACGTCACACTGCTGAACGACAGGTCGTTTGAAAAAACCGGCGTCGACGACGCAAAGTCAAAAGACTGGTTGTTGGCCCCGACGATCGAGCTGCTCGGAAAGCTTGGCACCACGCCGACCAGATTCTGAAAGCTGGCGTTGAATGCCGCGGAAGTACCAAAATCGAAAGCTCCCGTCTGCCAAGCCAGCGACAGCGACATGTTCGCCGAACTGCCCGCCGGCAAGTGGACCACGAACTTCTTGCCGGCCGGGGCGGTGAGCGTGTACGAAATCGATGTGTCCACGTCCAAATTGACGGTCACCGCGGGCAAGACGGCTCCGCCCCCCACCTCCTGCGTCTGGTTCACCAGGAAATCAGTAACGACCGCAGGATGACCCGTGTCGGGGGTCGGGTCGTCCGGCTCGAACGAGTGTCCGATGGAAGTGACCGTCGTCGTCCCGGCGTTGATCGTGGCCCAAACGACGCTTGTCGGGAGTTGACAGAGCACAGTAAGTGCCAGCGTTGCCGCCCTCCATCCAAGCCGCCTTCGCGTGGGATAAATAATTGCGGGGTGAGAGACAGTAATACGCGATTCATTCTTCATCATTAACTCCTTGCATTAACGAAGACGCCGTTCACGAGCTGTTCCAGCCTCACGCGGGCCGCAAGCGAACAGTCCGAAATCGGCAAAATTTCACGTCGATCGTCGCCGTGGCCGGTAGTTGCGATCATACTTTCATAGCGCGATTAATTGATCGGCGACGAAGTTTGGACAAGCCGGCCGCGCTGAGTGCGGCGAATCCGGCCAATACTGAACTTGTCGGTTCGGGAACGGCGACCGGCTCGGAGTAGATGAAATCGTCCATCGCGACCACATCGACGCGGCTTCCAACAGCCTCAGAGGGCCCCAGGTCTGAGTTGCCTGTGGTAATTCGGACCCGCGCCATTCTTTCTCCCGCATCTGCCACGGCGCCTAAGAACGAAAAACTGCTATCGGTGGTACCTGGCAACGCGTTCAGACTGAGAATCTGATCGCCTGCTGAATCGAAGAATTCCAAGCGGGTAACGTTCGGTAGATCAACATCGGAAAACACCGCGCCAAAACCTGCGACGGTTGCCGCAGTCGCGCCCATGGAGCCGGGGACCGAGAAAGTAACATCAGTGATATTACTTGTCACTGGCGTGAAAATCCGCTGTGGGCTAAATGCACTGAACGTCGACGCGTAGCCCGGATTGATGCTTGTGAGTGCTGGATCATTCACTGGAGTCTGCAGGAACCTCGTGCCTTCGGTCGAGAACGTGCTGCCGCGCGTATTGGTGAATGCCGTCAGCACCGATCCACTGACGGTGGCTGTGGTGGCGCCTCCGCCATCCCAATTGATTTCCCGCCGTCCACTGGCTAGGGGCCCAGGATTATTACCGTTGTTGGGGCCGCCCAGTGCGGCGCGGAACGAATCGACAGTGCTTTGAATAGAACTCGTCACCGAACTGCCGCCTACGGAAAACGTTAAAAAGCTGGCGCGGACAGGAGTTACCGATAGAACGATCAACAGGGAGGCCAGCGCCGACATTTGGCAACTGGTGACAAGCAAGGGTTTCGACAACATGGAAATTCTCCGTCTTTGTTCCTAAATCAAGTGATATGGGTACCGACGAAAATGGTGGACCGTTACCCTGGCCCCGGACCCCATTCGGTCCAGGGTTTCCAGCTTTCGGGCGTCGCCCCGCGGAAAACAGGCAACCGGTACCAGATCAGCCAGCCGCGCCGCCGGCACCTGTCCCAGCCTCGGACGTTTGCTCCTGATGACGTCGTTTCAGGAGTAAATCAGGATTGGTACAATTTCAATCGGCGGCGGACCAGCGTGCGGATCCGATCCAGTTACCTGGCTCACACGGGATTCGATGCGAGCCTTCCGGCGGTCCCGCCAAGCCTCTGAAAGAATAAATCTGCACCGTGCTTGGAATCGGCAAAGAATTCTCGATCTTTCACCGGCGGCCCGTGATGCAGGTATATGATGGATGCGAAGATGACGAATTCGTTCGCCGATTTCCTAACCAGGCTGCAGAGCAAGGACGACGCCGCGGCCGAGGAGCTTTTTGGCCGCTTCACCCACCAGCTCATCGCCCTTGCACTGCGACACGTGAACGCCGGATTGCGGCATAAGGTGGATCCTGAAGACGTCGTCCAGTCGGCGTACAAGAGTTTCTTTGTCCGCTACAGTGATGGAAAACTTAACCTCATTAACTGGAATAGCTTGTGGGGTCTACTCACGCTCATCACAGTGCGGAATGCGCCGAACGAGCCGCCTACCATCACGCTGGTTGCCGCGACGCCTCGCGGGAAGCGTCGCCGCGGCGAGGGGACGAATCGGCGCCTTGGCTGGAACCCTTAGGCCGCGAGCCGACGCCGCTCGAAGCGGCCGTGCTGAGTGAAACGGTTGAGCAACTTATGTCCGATCTTGACGACGACGAACGGCCCGTCCTGGAGTTGAGTCTTCAAGGTTACACGACTCGCGAAATCAGTAGGCGCCTCGGACGGCCCGAGCGCACGGTTCGACTACTGCGCGAGGGTGTCCGGCATCGGCTCGAACGGATGCAGCGCGAGAGCCAGTAGCGTGCCTGAGCAATCGAGCTAATTCCGTCTGCCGATGGAGTTTCGAGACTGCGGTTTCGACCGCAAGGAGAATGAACATGCTCCCCGGACCTGAGCCCGTCCCCTTGCCGTTTGCTGGAGATTGGTCGACGCTGAAGGACGTTGTGAAGCGGTTTGAACACGACTGGCACCAGCCACCTCGGCCCACGATAGATGACTACCTACGCGCCGGCGATCCAATACGATTCCGGGTGCTGGTAGAGCTCGTGCACATCGACTTGGAATTGCGCCTGAAGGCGGGTGAGCACGCTCGGGTGGAAGAGTATTTGGCACGCTTCCCCGAATTGTCCGACGACTCGGCCGTCACCCTCGACCTCATCGCCGCCGAGCATGACCTGCGCCGACGCCGGGAACGCGACCTGTCGCTCGACGAGTATCTGAATCGCTTTCCCCAATACCGTGCAGCGCTGCCGATCCAGTTGGTACAGACGAAAATCTCCGGCAGGCATACAATGCAGGTGCAAAGTAGCACGACATATCAAGCACCCCCACCAGTTGAGGGCTACGAAATTCTCAGCTTGATCGGCCGCGGCGGCATGGCGGTCGTATATAAGGCCCGGCACAACAACCTCGATCGGTTTGTCGCTCTGAAGTTCCTGCCTGACGAGTGTGCTCGCGACCCGATATGGCTGGCGCGATTCCGGCGCGAGGCCCGCACCGCCAGTGCCCTAAATCACCCGAACATCTGCACGATTTATGACATTGGGGAGTCCGCCGGTCGGCCGTTTCTCAGCATGGAGTTCGTTGAAGGGCAGACGATTGAGGGGCTGATTGCCAGGCGTCTCCCCGTGGAGGAACTGGCCCAATTGCTCGTGCAGGCAGCCCGGGCACTCGCGGCCGCCCACGCCGCTGGCGTAATCCATCGCGATATCAAGCCGGCAAACCTGATGGTACGCGATGATGGCATCCTAAAAGTGCTCGACTTTGGACTGGCCCGCCGCATTGCCGCAAGCGGAGTAAAGTCCTTGACGTCGAGTGAGATCGGCACCGACCCGGGCACCAGGGTCGGTACTCTACTCTATATGTCGCCAGAGCAGGTGCGGGCTGAGCCGGTGGACTCTGCCACCGACATCTTTTCGCTCGGTCTAGTTCTGTACGAGCTGGCGACCGGGCAGCACCCGTTCCGTGCCGACTCGGACATCGGCCTCGTGCATGCCATTGTTGCGCAGACGCCAATTCCCCCAATGCGCCGGAACCCAGAAGTCCCCGCCTCGCTTGAAGGTTTGATCCATCACATGTTGGCCAAAGACCCTTGCCTCCGGCCGACCGCGCCCGAAGTGGAAGCGCGGCTGACTCAGCCTGGGCATAAGAACTCCTGGGAAAACTGGCAGCAAGCTGCGCGCTACCGCGAGACGCCCGACCGTCGGCCGCCATAAAGAATGGGCCGCCCTCCGTGCCGCATATGAGGAGGCGGCCGAAGGTATCGGATTGCTGCTGTGCATCACCGGAGAACCGGGCCTCGGAAAGACGACCTTGGTCGAGAACTTCCTCGAAGAGTTGGCCGCCAGCGGCCAGACGTGGAACATCGCCCGCGGGCGCTGTTCCGAGCGCCTTGCGGGTGCCGAGGCTTACCTGCCATTCTTGGAGGCGCTCGACAACCTGCTCCAAGGCGAAGGCGGTGCGCAAGCAGCGCTGGCCATGAAGATGCTGGCACCCTCCTGGTATGTGCAATTGGCGCCACTCGCCGCAGACGACCCGTCGCTGTCCCGCGTGCTCGCAGAGGCGAAGGAGGCTTCGCAGGAACGCCGAAAACGCGAACTCGGGATATTCCTGCAGGAAGTGTCGCGACAGTGCCCGCTGGTAATGTTCCTGGACGACATCCACTGGGCTGACCCCTCGAGCGTCGATCTCTTGGCATATCTCGGGGGCAAATGTGCGGGGTTCCGTTTGCTGCTGGTGCTCACCTACCGCTCGTCTGACCTCTTGCGCAGTCAGCACCCCTTTGGGCCCATCAAGTTGGAACTCCAGGGGCGAGGTATCTGCCGCGAAATCTCGCTGCCGTTCTTGAGCCGGGGCGATGTCCACGACTACCTTGCATTGGCCTTTGTCGGGCACCAATTCCCGGAAGAATTCGCGGACGTCCTCCACGCCAGGACTGAAGGCAATCCGCTCTTTATGGTCGATTTGCTTCGCTACTTGCGCGACCGCGGAGTGATTGTTCAGGACCAGGACCACTGGGCGCTGGTCCGGGCCGTACCGGACCTTGAGCGCGAGTTGCCGGAGTCGGTACGCAGCATGATTCAGCGCAAGGTAGATCAACTCAGCGCGACCGACCGCCAATTGCTAATGGTGGCCAGCGTCCAGGGGCCCGAGTTCGACTCGGCGGTCGTGGCTCAGGTACTCGATAGAGAGGCGGCCGAAGTGGAGGAGCGGCTGGAGGTGTTAGAGCGGGTCCACGTCTTGGTGCGGCGCATCCGGGAAGAGAAGTTTCCCGATGGCACTCTGACGCTCCGCTACAGGTTCGTCCACGCGCTTTACCAGAATGCCCTGTACGCAGCTCTGCAACCGACGCGGAAGGCAGCGTGGAGCGCGGCCGCGGCGCGGTCGCTCTTAAATCATCACGGAGAGAATAGTTCGACGCTGGCCGCCGAACTGGCGCTGCTGTTTGAGGCGGCCCACGATCAAAAGAATGCGGCCTTTCACTATTTGATCGCTGCTGAAAACGCGGCACGCATCTTTGCCCACCACGAGGCGGTAGCGCTAGCACGCCGGGGGGTCGAGCACCTCGAGACACTTCCGGCCACACCTGACCGCGCCCGCCGCGAGCTACCCCTGCAAGTGATCCTCGGTGTGCAGTTACAGGTCGTCCACGGTTACGCGGCTCCGGAAGCGGAGCGTACTTACCTCCGCGCCCAATCACTTTGCGATCCGGTCGCAAACGCTCCGTCGCTCTTCGCCGTACTCTGGGGTCTGTGGATGTTTTACGAGGTAGGCTCCAAACTCGAGAAATCGCGGGAACTGGCCGAGCGGCTCCTCGCCTTGGGCCAAAGCGCTCAGGACCGTGCCCAGATCCTCCAAGCCCATATGGCCCTGGCGGTCATGTCCTTCAGCATCGGCGACCAATCGGCAACACGCGACCATGCAATGAAAGGAGTTGCATTGTACGACCCGAAACAACACAGCAGCCACACGCATATCTATGGGCAGGATCCGAGAGTCGTGTGCTTAGCATTCGGGTCCGTCGCCCTCTGGCTCCTCGGACACCCCGACCAGGCGCGAGAGCGCAGCCGCGAGTCGCTCGCCTTGAGTGAGGAATTGCGCCACCCCACGACCCGTGCTCTGGCGCGTATACTTCGCCGCTATACTTCGGCAGTACTGCCGAGAGGCGACGGCGGTCCGTGAAAGTGCCGACGCCACAACGGCAATCGGGACGGAGCACGGGTTGTCGCTTTGGCTAGCGAACGGCATGGTCATGCGCGGATGGGCTCTGTCTGAGCAGGGGGAATGCACGAGCGGCATCGCCATGCTCCGTCAGGGGTTGAGCGACTGGGCAGCCACAGGAGCCGAGACGCACCGGACCTACTTCCTCGGTCTGTTGGCCGAAGCGCTGGGAAGAGGTGGACAAATTGAAGAAGCGCAGCGCGTGTTGTCGGAAGCGCTGGCACTGGTGCACGACACGGGCACAGTCTTCCACGCGGCGGAACTACATCGCCTGCAAGGAGAGTTCCTGCTGCAGCAAGAGGCGGCCGAAGACGCGGAGCGCGAGGCGGAAGTCTGTTTTCGTCGAGCTCTGACCACCGCCCCGCGCAGCAGGCCAAATCGATGGAACTGCGTGCCGCGATGAGTCTGACGCGGCTGTACCAAAAGCATGACCGCCAGGCCGAAGCTCGATCCATGCTGACCGAGTGCTATGACTGGTTCACCGAAGGATTTGATACCGCTGACCTACTGGAAGCCAAGGCGCTCCTTGAAGAGGGTTTTTGAGGTTGCGATGCAAGGAGGTAGTGCTCGCAGAGTAACGGCTGGACGCTTCGGCGGAATCGGTGTGGCTACCTCCGTTTCGCTCCGCTTCTGCCCTGTAAGCATTGACTTCTCCCCAGCGAATCGACGGCCAAAAATCGAATCAGGTCGTCGGCCGTGTTGTGCGCTCTCGAATACCACCGCGACACGGGCTTCCGGCAAATTTGCCCCATGAATCGAGGCCGCGAAAAAATGGCGACGCAGACGGCAGCACCGATTGGAGGGTGCAAGTCGCAATCGGTGACAGTGTCCAAATGGTTGGTTTGAAGGAAAGATTCGGCTGAATCTCGTGACCGACAAATCTTCAGAAGCCAATGTTTCAAAAGTCGTGCCGGAAATCAAAATTCCCATCAAACGCAGTTTCTGATAAAGCTCTACGCGGACTGTCGACCAAGTTGAACACCGGAGACGCTCTTCGAAGTTGCCAACCCCTTCGCGTCTAACTGCACCAGGAGGGCGTGAAATTTGTCGGATAGGTCTGACCTGGTTAAGCGTGCATAACATCCAGATCGCCGCAGGAAACAGCTGGCTTGCGCGGCCGCCAACACAATAATGCCGATTTTCGGCGATTGCTAATCCTCTTCAATCATATCGCTCGCACTACCAAGGCGGAGCTTCTAACTCGGATTGAAGACGCCGCTCGAAGTGCGCAACGGCATGGCGGCCGAAGATGCCAGATTGCATCCGGCCCTGGAACAGTTGGGGAAGAATAAGGTCACCGGCGAAACCGATGGGGCCCAGCTCGAGATCCTCATCGGCCCCCATATCCAGACGCTTTTGCCGCCGAGCTGGGCGGATGGTGTGCAGCGGGAGTGGGTGTTGGGGGATAAGCTGCTGCCGGACGAGGCTGCTCGCATTCCTGAGGAAGTATTAAGGAGGTTGGGCTGTGACTTGGTTGGTTCTGTGCCCACTTGTGCTGAGCCAGCCCAGCTGTTTACAGATAGTAATCCTACTTCAGTAATATCTGTACGGGCCACGCGCTACCGGTACTTGGGAGACTGAGCCTGGATGTGACCACGAACACTACCGCGCCACCCTCATAGCTCCCAGGCGGCCTTAAGAACGCATGTTGGTTGGCGCCGAGACTTCGGAATCCCATATTGAGCGCCGGCTGTCTGCGAGGCTCCTGGGGCTTCTGGCGTGGTATCTATACAGGTGACCATGACTATTAATTGTTTGGTGGGCGTTCAGTCAGATTCGAGGCATTGAAGGGGGTTGGTGGCGCGTGATTGAGAAGCTGAGGGAGTAGCCGCTAAGCCCATCGCGACCTCGCTTGTTCCCCAGATCATTCCCAGCCTCAGCTCTTCTTTAACTCCACCCCTTACTATTGGCGGCATTTGGCCGCTGCGCGAGAATCGGAAGTAACAAGTAATGTGGAAACGGAAGCTATGGATCCGAACGTCAGTGCATTTTTAGAAGTGGTCAATTGCCGCCCCGAGGAGGTTCGAGATATTCCTGCGGGCCGGCTACAGTCAGGGTCTGCTAACCCATCGCGCGAGGAGCGGCGAATCTCGTTGGGGGAGACCCAGATCTATTTCGGCAAACATGCGGGCCAGAGGCTGAAGGACGTGCCCCGGGAGTATCTGGAGTGGGCGCTCGACCAGAAACCAGCCACTAAACCATTTCGCAAGTTTCAGCGGACGGTGCGGAAGTATTTGGGGAAGTCCAAGCCGCGGTTTCGGCGTCGGAAGGGCCGGAGACAAGAAACTGGCTTTATCGATCCGTTGACGCGAGAGTATTTGGAGATTGTGAGGAGTGCGTGAGGTGGGTGGGCCGAATTAAATTCAGGCGCTGAGGCGTCAAATGTTGGGCGACTCCGTGGCTTGATGCAAGTTAGTGTGGTTTCAAAACGGTTTGTCTGGTGCCTGGCAATTGTTCGTGAGTTCATGACGCAGACGCATCTGGGTAAGCACATGGTCAGCATTCCCACGAAGAATAGCAACGCACTCACCGGTTCTGGCACGGCGGCGTTGGCACCCACTCCGCTAACCATCGTCTGGCCAAAGTGGAAACGCCAGGTATCGTAGCCCCCTTCCGTGCCATCGGTCTTACGCCACACGACATAGTCGGCGGCATCGACCATACCGTTGTGGTTGAAGTCGCCCGGCAGGACGGCCGTAAGCGTCAGACTCGTCAGGCTGCTACTGGTCACGACGCTATTGGGGGCAGTAACGTCACGTTGCTGTCGTCTAAACTCGCAAGGCCGAGGGCGGTGTTCGTGGGGAGGGCGTCGCTCGAAAAAATCGGGGGCGGGCCAAACCTCGCGAAGTCGGCATGGAACGACACCGCCCCTCCGGCCAGGGACGGAAAGAATGTGGGGGCAGTGATATTGATATCCATGGCATTGATGCTGGTGAAGGTGATGAGAATGTTGCTGAACGTGCCGAAATCGGCTGGATCATCCATCGTTACCTCGTAGGTCCCTGCTCGATAATGGAAGAAGAGCATTGCAGGGGGTACAGCTGTATTCGCGAAACTTCCGTTCGTTGGATCTGGATCGAGGTCAGGTGCCACCGTGTCGTAGGTAAGTTCGAACATCCACGGCGTGCCGACGGGAATGGTGGAATCGCCGCTAGTGTTTATCGAAACCGTCCCAGACGCCGCCAGCGAAAAGAGGCTTGCGCGCGCGGGCATTGTCGCAAGCATCAGAAGCGCGAAGACGAGAAGAACGGTATTCGCGGATCGGGTGATCATCGTCATGTTAGACCTGACATTCTCGTAGCTAATACCGGCGGGCTATGCCTTGCGTTTTAGATTCACGTCAAAGGATTCATCTTGTCGAGCAAAGAGATAGAATACTACTGAGCCAAAGCTCGCAACACGACCGGACCCGCGGCAGGTCGAAGGGAAGGGAAGCATTATCGTCGTAGCCAGCTACCACTTGCGTCAAGTGCTTTGCCCTGCCTAGGAGCTATCTGGAGTGGATGGCTGGTATGGAAAGCCCGGTACAGACGAGGTCTTAGGCGGTCCGCCAGCAACCACAGTTTTGGATCGGAGCTTCGATTGCTCAACTCGCCTCTCTCACGGGAGTAATTCTCATTGATGCGGCGCACACCGAGGGCGGACTTAATTTGATTTGCCCATAGCGGCTTCGAAGGACGAGCGCCCATCATAATGCTTATCCACGGTCCGAAAGTTGATACCAGCGCTTGTGCTTCTCTCGCGCTACCTCCGCTGCGTTGGGAGCAGCAGAATGCCAACGGCCAGCAAAACGAAACTCGCAGGCTCGGGCACAGCCGCTCCCAGCGGAGAAACCAGTACTGCAATGGGCCAGCCAAACTGATCTCCATTGTCTGGGGACGTGATCGTGGTTGTGTTGACGCCCGCGATCGTGGTTACCTTCAACTTAAAAAGACTGTTCAGTTCATCCGGGTTGATGGCAAGGTTGGCATCGATCGGTCCTCCGACAAGGGCGCCGTTGAACAAAATCTTCTCGTTGCTAGCGAAGGTGTCATCGGCAAAGGTGAACAACGAGAGTTCCGACACGCCAGCACCGATATGGGGATCGCTAAAGGTCGTCGAAGCCTGGTCTTCCGTCGGGTTCGGCAACAATTCGTTCATTCCTGTGTTGATGACCACCGTGCTAAGCGGCAAGCTAGGATGCTTAAACGCCACCACCAGTGCTGCGCCAAAAGTCGTGTCGGTGCTGCTGATGCGGGTGGAATAATTGCCGTTGCCGGTGACAAGCGGGGTCACGTCCCAACTTATGCTTCTCAGCGGAAACAATCCGTCTGAATCGATTTCCGTGCCAGCACCAAGTTGACCGCATCAAACAGCGCGTTCTGCGTATCGGGAGAGCCGACGTCCATCGAATACAGGGTCGCTTCCAAAATTGTCGCCCCGGCCGGAATTGTGGAAAGCGAAAGTACTCCGCCACTAAAATTGCCGATGCCGTCATCGGCGATACCTGCGACCTCAGCACCGACGTTGCCAAAATAAGTCGAGGAGGTCATCACCGTGGCGGAAGCAATTTTGCCATGCATGCATGGGCTGAGCCAGACTCTGCGCGTCGATTTGGACAACGCCACAAGCGAGGCCAAGAAGAAGAAGCTGGCCAAGAGACTTAAGGTCGTCGAGGCGTTTCGTGGGAGCGGGAATCGCCCTTAGTGATGATGTTACGCGATCCCGGTTTTGCCGCCCGATCTGCGTCCTCTCGTTCCTCTCGATGGTGGCCGCTTTGCCACCTCAGACTTGAACGATCTGTACCGTCGCGTCACGACCTCAAATTCGTTCGCGTCGTCTCTTGGAGCTCAACGCTCCGGAGATCATCATCCGCAACGAGCGTCGCATGCTGCAAGAGTCGGTCGATGCTCTGTTCGAGATTGGCCGTCGCGGCAAGACCATCACCGGTCCCAACAAGCGTCCCCTCAAATCACTGTCCGACATGCTCAAGGGAAGCAGGGTCGCTTCCGTCAGAACCTACTCGGTAAGCGCGTCGATTATTCGGGTCGAAGCGTGATCGTGGTTGGCCCGACTTTGAAGCTGCACCAGTGTGGTCTTCCCAAGAAGATGGCGCTGGAGCTCTTCAAGCCCTTCATTGACAACGAGTTGGAAGAGCGCGGCTTCGTCAACACCATCAAGTCTGCAAAGAAGATGGTAGAAAAGGAGCGTCCCGAGGTTTGGGATATTCTCGACGAGGTGATCAGTGAGCATCCTGTGATGCTCAACCGCGCGCCGACTTTGCACCGTCTGGGTATTCAGGCG
>CAWIXI010000014.1:0-5383 GCA_963840025.1 uncultured Planctomycetota bacterium
GGATACCGTCCCACCAATTCTGTAAATGCTAGCAGCGCAGTGCTGCGAGGTTTTGAGTGAAAGAGGGGCGGGCCACGCTTGGTTTCCTAGAATTGTTTTTTATTCACAAGCAATTTAAGGAGACCAGAACATGACCCACCAACCGCATCCTAGCATTGTCGGTGAAGTCGTCCAGGTGCTCGCCGAGCACGGTTTCGACGGCATGGCCCGGACGATGGAGTTATTGATCAACGAGTGCATGAAGCTCGAACGGCAACAAGCCTTGGGCGTGGGGCCCTACCAGCGCGGCGAAGCGCGGCACGGCCAGGCCAACGGCTTTAAGCCCAAGCGGCTCAAGACGCGGGTGGGGGAACTCCAACTGGCCGTGCCTCAGGTGCGTGGCGCGAAGTTCTATCCGTGCGCCCTGGAGCGCGGCTCGCGCAGTGAAAAGGCGTTGCGATTAGCCTTGGCTGAGATGTACGTGCAAGGAGTGTCCACGGCGAAGGTGACCAAAATCACCGAACAGCTGTGTGGCTGCGAAATCTCTTCCAGCGACGTCAGCCGAGCTGCGGCTCTGATGGACGAAGAACAGCACAAGTGGCGCACTCGTCCAGTAGGGCCGATGAAATACCTCGTGCTCGACGCCCGGTATGAGAAGGTCCGACACGGCGGTTCGATCGTAGATTGCTCGGTATTAATGGCGATTGGCGTGGATCCCCAGGGGCATCGCAGCGTGCTGGGAGTCAGCGTTTCCTTGAGCGAAGCAGAAGTTCACTGGCGCGAATTCTTCAGGTCGCTGTTGGAGCGTGGACTCCACGGCGTGGAGCTCATCACCAGCGACGCGCACGCCGGATTGAAAGAGGCGCGCAAGGCCTGTTTCCCCGGCGTACCCTGGCAGCGCTGCCAGTTCCATCTGATGCGCAACGCCCTGGCGCACGTGCCGCGAGAGGGCATAAAACGGGAAGTGGCAGAAGACCTGCAGAGCGTATGCGATTCGGCCGACGAGCACGCCGCCGCAGAGCAACTGGAGCGCGTGGTTCGCAAATATCAGAGCACGGCGCCGAAGCTGGCCGAGTGGATGGAAGAGAACGTGCCGGAGAGCCTCACCGTGTTTCGCCTGCCGGTGTCACACCGCAAGCGATTGCGCACCACCAACATGCTCGAGCGGCTTAACCGAGAGCTCAAACGACGCACTCGTGTGGCAACCCTCTTCCCCAACGAGCCCTCGCTGTTACGATTGGTGACCGCCGTCTTGATCGAAGTCAGCGAAGAATGGGAGACCGGAAAACGTTACGTGACCTTCGAAACCAAGTAGTGCCGCCCCATGTCTCTCAGCCACTTTTACAGAAGAAATGGGATGGTATCCGTATAAGGGCGGCCTTCATGCGTTTTACATTACCTTCCGCTTTTGCGGCCTGCCACTCGGTGACCAATTCGAGTGCTTCCTTCTTCGTGGCGCGAATTACCGGGCCGCCGACCATGGCAAACAGAACCGGCGGCTAGTCTTTGCGTAAGCGACGCTCAGCCTCATCAAGGGAAATCGCGGCAGCAAACCGTGGGTCATAAGGCAGACCCAAATTGCCGCCGTATTCCAAAACGGCGGGTCGTCCTGCCATGATGGCGAAAATAATCGCTGCGTGCATGATCGTGCTCCTCCCGGACGCCCTGCTTCGTGGACGTGAAATGGAATTCTCGCTTTACGCCGAAATTCAAAAAGGCTTCAGAACCAGCGATCTAATCGTTCCTGTAGCTATCAACGTTCCTGGAACCTTTTGTGTCTCTCGGAATCAAGCGTGCTCGCCTAATGGTTCTCGCTACTACATCTGCCGAGTCGAAGACAATCGACTTCTCGCCGTAACCAAAGACCCAGATGCGGTCGAACGGGTCCATGCCGTTCGATTGCAGCCATTCCACCAACTCACTGTCCTTTCGCAACCCATCAAATTCGGAAACGGTTGCTGTCGACGACCAAGCGAGCAGTTGTAACTTGTGGCTCGATTCGTACGTCTTGGTGAGCTTCTTTTTGATTCCTTCTACGATGTATGGACGTGCGCCACAGCCGGAATGGGCCGAAAAATTCGGCCCTTCAAGTGGCGAAGCGATGGGATACGGTTCGCAGTGAATCGATCGAACTTCCCCGTCTTTGATCATGTGACTTCCTGGTCCGTGCTGATTCAGGTATTCGATCACGCGTGGCACAGCCGTCTTGCGAATCTTGCACGTAGTTTGGTCATAAAAGAACACCACGACGGAGTGAAATCTAAATCGCTCCGGCTGGCTTACGCGCTCTGCAGCGACAGCCTGCTGATATTCTCTACAAAGCGCATTCCGCAACTCCATCGAATCATTCAGCTTCTTTGTCCACGGCACGGGTTCTGGATGTGCGTCGTCCCTGGTCACATCCTCGGCCGACACCATCTCGAACGCCAACGCCTCGCCTGACTCAAGATCACACAAGACGTCTGGTGGGTTTGGTCCCGACCTCGCGGTTTCAGGTACGAGTGGAAGCGGACAGACCCTCACAAACTCGCCGAAAACTGTCAGCTCCTCAAATTTTTGGCGGTCGGTATGGTTCATAAGACGCCTCGGCGTACCGCAATGACTTTATTGAAGCCCCGATTCTCCAAACAGGTGGTAGCCACCGCATTACTACACGTTGGTATTTCGCGTGACGGACCCAAGTGTCTCTGCGAGAGATCGTTCTATGCTGCCGATTGAACGGCGCAAGCCAAGCCGGCTTAAAAGCACGTCGATTGGAACCGTGGCAAAACAGCCGACAAGAGGCCAAAACAAGGCGAGGACGCCCACACAGAATCTACCCTCCATAAACAGGTAGATACTACTGACAATCGCGGCTGGCCATTGAAGCCAAGCAACGGCTAGGCATGAAATTTCGGACAGACGAACGCTGACGAATATGCGCTAAACAAATTGCCACCCGAGATCGACACAGAATAGACCAGCCAAAACGACGTACCACGGAAGGAAGATCAGCAGCACTGGAACAGTTGGTAGCGACACGAATGTAGCAAACCCCGACCATTCGAGTGCACGGAGATGGAGCCAACGCCCTAATTCAGCATTCGTATACGTGCGGTAATCTTGCAGCATGGTTTTCCTTGTCGAGTAGCTCTATTAATCAATGGTTCCCCGAAAGCTCCGCTCTTGGTTCACCCTTAAGTGGTAGGGGTCATCCAATATACTGCACTACTGCAAGGACAAATCCAGCAACCGTGAAGACTCCCAAGACACAATTAAGAATCAGCACTTGCTTAGCAAGGCGACTGGACGCGCACTCATGCCGGTCAATTGCATCCGCTAACCGCGTAATCAATACGGCTGACAACGCACCTTTAATCTCTTCGTGCTGCTGTGATCCTTGCAGTCCTTCATTGCAGAGCGCATACACCAGTTGCCCAGGGGTATATTCGAGAAACCTACTTGTCTTTGGTGTGGACACGTTGAGCTACTCGAACGGAGGTGCAGTCCCAGCGATACCCAAACCTACTCCGCGTGAACTTGCCCGGCGGCGCGACCGGCGAGTGGATACAAGAAGCTCGCGCGTGCTTTTGGCGCGGGTTTGACCGGCGAGTGGGTCATGCGGGCTGCGTGTTGCCGAAACGCAACGTGGATCGCATGGGGCGGTGAGCTTGAGTGACGCTTTTCAAAGTGCCGCCAGGGGGACAGGCACATTTTGCTCCGCAGACTCCACAAAAGGTGCCAGTCCAGCCAGTCCCCGGCCGATTTGGGGTTGTATATTCACGCCGTAGTAAAGCGGGTGCGTCGTTGGATACAACGCCTTCAGCGTAAGGGCGGAGTTGGGGGGATCGGTGACCTAGGATACGCCGCAAAGGTGGCTCACGAGATCAGCACTTCGGCCGGGATTCCCAGGCCGGCGTGCAAGCGGCGGATCATGGGGAGGGTAAGGGGTCGCCGGCGGTTGAGGATTTCGGCGACGCGGGCGCGGCTGCCGAGGTAGGGTTCCAGGTCGCGGCGGGTGAGGCCGCGCTGTTCCATAGCGAAGCGAATGGCTTCGACCGGATCCGGGGCTTCGATCGGGTACTGCTTCTCTTCCCAGGCTGCGACGAGGGTGACCAGCACGTCGAGGCGATCGCCTTCCGGCGTGTTGGGCCTAGCGTCCATGAGCTTGTCGATCTCCTTCAGCGCTCGCCGATAGTCTCGCTCGTTCTTGATCGGTTTGATGTCCATCGCCCAGACCTCGTTCACATTGATGCGATCGTATTGGCTGTGAGTACCAATGAATCGGATGTAGACGACACGATAAGCATAGTTAATTCGCATCACGAGCCGGTACTTGTTGCCCGCGATGTTGAATACGACGCGCTCGCGCGCGACAATGCTGGCGTTGCGATAGTCCGCTTTGACCTCGGCCGGGTTTTTCCAATCAGCGCGGGACGCTTCACGGAACCACGCCCTCAATGGCTGCTCGGCATCGGCGCACTGGGGCCGCTCCCAGAACTGCCTCAGCGTTTTGCGAGCGATGATCCTCATCTCTCATCGAATTATGGCATGCTCCCAGGACGGGATCAAGACGGCCAGTGGTTCAGCTCCGCGCGGACGGCCGTAGTGCAACGCTTTTAGGGCATGGATGAGATTGGTGAGGATGGGACGGCTTCGCTGTAAAGGCAGTGGTGTTTCGCTGGCCGTCAACTCCAGAACGGTGATCGTGCCCAACGTCGCCAGACCGTGCGTGGCGGCGATGCGGCGGCCCTTCTTTTCGTCGACGAGGATTGCGGCCGCGTGAAGCTCCAGGGCCAGCGCGACTGCTTCGGCCTCGCCGGGGTCGAGATTGAGATCGTGTGGCGCAACGGCGGACGGCGCTTGGATGATCAGCCACTCCGGCGGTGATTGTGCCCAGCACTTGACCGGTTCGGGTGTCCGCGGGTGCTGGAGCTCCTGCATCACCGCGGGCGGCACACGCACTTCTCCGAATAATTGCGGCAGCAAATCGATCGCGTCGATGAGCACGAGATAATTGAGAGGCGAAGTATCGGAGACAACGATTATCAGCCGAACAACTCTCGGGCTCGCCGGAGGTCTTCTTCAACCTCTTCGGGCGTTGGCAAATCCTCGGTGACGTGGTGCTTCTTGAGCACGCCGTCGGTCTCGAACCGAGTGAGGCCGAGGGCACGAGCGAGCTCGTATCGGCTCAGCTTGTCTCGGCGATATAATTCGACCAGCAACGCCTCCTTGGCTGCTGCGTCCAGGTCGGGAGTTTCGGCGCGGAGTCGCTCTTCGAAGTCAGGGGGCAGTTCGATCGTTACGGCCATTGACAGACCTAGTGTACATTTCTCCCAATCAATCAGCGGAACGGCAGCGTGAGGTGCTTGAACCCTTTATGTAACTGTAGCACAGTCCGGGCAGAGAAAAAATGATAGCCGCA
>CAWIXI010000015.1:0-168526 GCA_963840025.1 uncultured Planctomycetota bacterium
TTTGTGCGTTTCACGTCGAAGCCGACCGAGGTAGTCAGCGGCTGTGATTTCGCCGCGACGCTATTAGCCGGCTTTGCACATGCGAAGAAAGGCGGCCAAGATGAGACGCCGACAGAGCACCCTAATGGAGCCGCAAGGAGACACTGAAGCACTTGCTCAACAGGTAGCGCGGATCGCGCTTCCCTTGGAAGGGACGGCGGACCTGTATCCACTTTTAGAATCCCTCGGCGAACTGCCGGTGCTATGTGTTGCTGGGCGAAGCTTCTCACGGTACGTCCGAGTACTATCAGTTGCCAGGCAAATTAGCCAGCGTCTCATCCGCGAAAAGGGGTTTTCCTTCATCGCCGTCGAAGGCGACTGGCCCGACTGCTATCGCATCAACCGCTATATCAAGGGCTTTCAGGATGCCGGCGCCAACGCCCGTGACGTTTTGGAAGCCTTTGCGCGTTGGCCCACATGGATGTGGGCCAACGAAGAAGTCGCCGCTTTTGCTGAATGGCTTCGCAAACACAACCAAAAACTGGCCGACAACAAAAAAATCGGCTTCTTCGGACTCGACGTTTACAGCCTGTGGGATTCGCTCTACGCCGTGCTGGGGTACCTGCGAAATGCTGACCCGTCGCTGCTGCAGGCGGCTCATCGCGCTCTGATTTGCTTTCAGCCGTACGGCGAGGATGTTCAGCAATACGCACGGGCTACCGCGCTCGTTCCGACGTCGTGCGAAGACGAAGTCGTTCAATTGTTGCGCAAGCTGCGCTCTCACGATCCCATCTACCACACCGATGGTCACGAGGCGCGTTTCACCGCCGAACAAAATGCATTTGTGGTAAAGAATGCCGAAGCTTACTATCGCGCCATGGTGCGCGGCGGCCCCCAGTCGTGGAATATCCGCGACTGGCACATGACAGACACGCTCGACCGCCTGATGCACACCATGGACCAGACGCAAAGGCGATCCTTTGGGAACACAACACGCATATCGGCGATGCTCGCTACACCGATATGGCGGATGACGGAATGGTTAATGTCGGTCAACTGGTACGAGAGCGGCACAGAGCCGATGGGGTGCAATTGGTCGGCTTTGCCTCCAATCGCGGCAGCGTCATCGCCGCAAAAGATTGGGAAGCACCGATGGAGCACATGCGCGTTCCGCGGGGACGCGAGGGAAGCTGGGAGCATGTCCTGCACCAGACGGGTTCGTCGAACAAATTCCTCCTGCTCGACAAACTTCGCGATGCCGACGAGTTTCTCACCAAGCGCGGGCATCGCGCGATCGGCGTCGTTTACCACCCGGAGTACGAACAGCACGGCAATTATGTTCCAACCGTGCTTCCTCACCGCTACGATGCCCTTTGCTATTTAGACGAAACGCACGCTCTGCACCCTCTCCACTTACACCACGCCCTAGAAAAGATTCCTGAGACTTACCCTTTTGGAGTGTGAAGCGCGCGTGGGTCGCACGTGAAAGGAGGGAAATAAGATGGTCTTTCGAGATCGTCGCGAGGCGGGAAGGATACTCGCCCGCAAATTATTGGCTTATACCGATCGCCCGAATGTGCTTGTGCTGGGATTGCCGCGTGGCGGCGTACCGGTTGCGTTTGAGGTCGCCCGTGCACTGCACGCGCCGCTGGATGTCTTCTTAGTGCGAAAGCTGGGTGTGCCCGGACACGAAGAACTAGCGATGGGAGCAATCGCCAGTTGGGGAGCACAGGTCCTTAACGAGGAGGTAGTGCGCGAACTGCGCATCCCGAACGAAATAATTCAAAAGGTTGTCGCACGAGAACTGCGAGAACTCGAACGACGCGAGAAACTCTACCGCGCAGGTCGCCCGGCGCCAGACGTCCGTGACCGCGTCATTATTCTCGTCGACGACGGTCTGGCGACGGGATCGACGATGCAGGCGGCAATCGCCGCGCTGCGGCAAAAGGACCCGGCAAGGATCATTGTTGCAGTACCGGTCGGCTCGCCCGAAGTCTGCGCGGAGTTTCAAAACGAGGCCGACCTCGCCATTTGCGCGCCTTACTCCAAGACCGTTCTATGCGGTAGGCGCCTGGTACGAAGATTTTTCACAAACGACCGACGACGAAGTACGTGACTTATTAGAAGCTGCGGGAGCCGAGGTCGCCGACGCCGAAAGGGCCACCATGTCCGTAAGTCATGCCTACGACGCGGGTTTGCCATAACAGCGCCGGAGGGGGGCGCAGGCGCTCTGACACACGGCGTGTGCTACAGAGCACAGTCCCTGCTACTACAGCAACATCCGAAGTCGTGGCGATCAGAAGTGACCATAATCACTGGCTTTTTCACTTCACAGATTGCTTCGTCTCATCATTAGGAATGGCACGGTTTTTGTTTAATGATTTACCTCGGGTGGAAGCATACGCTAAAAGGGAGACAGATTCACGGATTGGGGGGCACAAGGAGATAGGCGATGAAAACGGACATGGAATTAAAACAAGACGTCGAAGACGAACTCGATTGGGAACCGCGGATCAACGCGGCCCATATTGGAGTCGCCGTTAAGAACGGCGTCGTGACCCTCAGCGGAAATGTCCCCTCTTACGCGGAAAAGTATGCCGCGGAACGGACAACCAAAAGGGTCTATGGTGTGAACGCGGTCGCCGATGAGCTAGAGGTCAAGCTGCCAGGAAGCTCTATTCGCAGCGACGAAGATATTGCCGCAGCTTGCGTCAATGCATTAAAGGGCGATTACCTCGTGCCAGACGATAAAGCCAAGGTCGTGGTGAGCAACGGACTGGTCACCCTCGACGGGCAAATGGATTGGCAGTACCAAAAGGATGCGGCATTCCGAGCCGTTCGCTATCTAACCGGCGTTGTCAGCGTCGTCAACAACATTGTGGTTAAACCGCGTGTATCGCCCGGAGACGTCAAGTCGAAGATCGAAGCAGCACTGAAACGTAGCGCCGAACTCGACGCTCGTCGCATTACCGTTCAAACCGAAGCCGGTCGAGTGACGTTGCGCGGCAGCGTTCGCTCGTGGGCAGAAAAGGATGAGGCGGGCCGCGCCGCGTGGGCCGCTCCCGGCGTCTCCCGCGTCGAAAACCTGATCAACATCGTCCCCTAACCACAACGAGGAAACCGAAGAATAATACGTTGTAGTTTGCCGGTGGGCGGGCTCTCCGATGTCGACGGCACGCGCGTTCATCGGTGTCGGAACCCCCCTCCCCCCGAGGTCGAAATAAAGGAAAGAAGACATGACAAAACGCCAACAAAAAAAACCTAAAGTGAAACCGTCGAAGGCTTCTAAGCAGGCGCCTGCTCTGTCGCACGAGTCGGCTGTTTCACCAAATGCTGTCGACGTCGTCGGCATCGTCCCGGAGGAAGTCCATGTCGATCCAGAGATTACGGAAGGACATCCCGGCTACGACGAAACTGGCCCCTCCGAACTCCGGTCGCCAAAGTCGAATAGCACCGAAAAACCGGACGGACGGTGAAACCACAATAGCGTTGCCGATGGATTGCCACCAGTTCGTCGGCAGCTGACTTTACTCGTTCGGAGTGGGATGGTAGCAAGCGCTACTCGTAACGCAGAGCGTCAATCGGATCCAGCCGCGAGGCCTTCCACGCCGGATAAAACCCAAAGCCAATACCGATCGTTGCCGACACGAGAAATGCCGCCACAATGGCCGGGTAAGAAGCGGTGATCGGCCATCGCAAGAAATACCACACGAGCGTCGCCGTCGTTCGGCCCAACACAGTGCCGGCCGCGCCCCCCATCAAACATAGCACCACGGCCTCGATTAGAAACTGCCGCAAGATCTGATGCCCGCGTGCGCCGACCGCCATCCGCAAGCCGATTTCCTTCGTACGCTCGGTGACGGACACCAGCATGATATTCATGATGCCCACGCCGCCGACCACCAGCGAAATCATGGCCACGATCAGCAGCAAGCCCCCCATCATTTGCGACATCGAGCCGAGTGCCTTGATGATTTCACTCATGTCGCGAATGTTAAAATCATCCGCCTGATCGGCACGAATATGATGTCGCTCGTGCAACAGAGCGGTAATCTGCGAAATGGCCTGCGGTATAGCGGCCGCGGATGTCGCCTTCGCCATGATCTCATCCACGTTCGTAAACATCACCCGTTGCGGGTTGTTCAGCGCCTGTGTGCTCGATTGCTGTGGATAGAGCGGGGTAGCACCCGGATACAAATCGCTGAGCGTATTGTTCTTCGCCGACGTGGAGCTTGTGTTCGCACTGGAACCCGTCGTCGTATTTCCGTTCACAGCGCCGGTGTTGTCGCCGGAAACCCGATATTTAATCGTCGTCCAGGGCGCCAGGATGATGTCGTCCTGGTCCATGCCCATCATGTTCGCCCCCTTGCGGCCCAACACGCCCACCACGCGCAGGGCGACATTCTCCACGCGAATGTCCTTGCCGATCGGCGACTCGCCTTCAAACAGCTCACGAGCAATCGTCGTTCCGATCGCACATGTCTTCACGCTATTGCGAACGTCTTGATCGGTAAACATGTCGCCTGCTTCCATGTTGTTCCAATCGCGCACGACGAGGTAATCGGGCGTGGTGCCATAGATCGACATGGGCGTCCAATTGCGATTGCCGCGAACGACTTGTCCGCGCACCCGCACAATCGGAGCAACTGCCGCGATTTCGTCACATTGCTTTTCGAGTTCTGAAGCATCCTCCGGCGTGAGCGTCTTCTCGCTCCCCATGCCCCAACTGATGCCGCCGCTGGAAGCCGCGCCTGATCGGATCAGCAAGTTGTTAGCGCCCATCGTCGACATCGTCTGCATGAGTGCCGTTTTAGAGCCCGTGCTGATTTCCACCATGGCAATCACGGCGCCCACGCCGATGACGATGCCGATTGTGGTGAGGGCTGAGCGCATCTTGTTGCGACGCAGTGCGTTAGCGGCGGTCCGTAAAGTTGGCGGAAACAGCGAGGAAACAAAGCTGCTCGTCCGGTGTTTCGACGGTGACTTTGGCTCAGAATCATCTGCGCCTGCCGATTTTACTTCGGACGGACGTACTAACCGTGGCGCAGCGGGTTCATGGCTCGGCCGTTCCGCATGCTGGGCTGCCAACCCGCTCGGTGCCGCTTGGGAACCGAGGGTAGCGGCAGCCGCCGTTTGCCCCACGACATATAGGTGGCCGTTGCCATTGCCGTCCTCACGGCTGTTAGAAGCACCGTTGCCGTTTCTGTCACTGTTGCCGTAACCATCCTGAAAAATGTGCGGCTGTGGATGTGAGCCTGCATCACGCGAAGTGTCGCTATCAATCAACCCGTCCACGATATGAATCGTGCGATGGGCAAACCTCGCAACATCTGGATCGTGTGTCACCAACAACACCGTGAGACCGGTCGCGTTGAGCTCCCGAAACATCTCCAGGATCTCGACGCCCGTGTGTGAATCCAAATTTCCCGTCGGTTCATCGGCCAATAGCAACGACGGCCTGTTGATGAGCGAACGCGCTATCGCCACCCGCTGTTGTTGACCGCCCGACATTTGCGACGACATGTGATCAAGCCGATGCCCCAACCCAACTCGCACCAACAACTCGGTCGCCCGTTCCACCGCCTTCCCCACGGGGACGGACTTAACGGCGTAATCCAGCGGCATCGCAACATTATTAATCGCCGTCGTGCGCGGAAGCAGATTGAAACTCTGGAATACAAATCCCAACTTGTCGGTGCGGACGATAGCTCGTTCGTTGGGAGAAAACTGCCCAACTTCGCAGCCATCCAACCAGTAATGCCCAGAGCTTGGACGATCGAGACAGCCGAGAATATTCATCAAGGTGCTCTTGCCCGACCCCGATGCCCCCATCAGCGCTACCAGTTCGCCGCGTTCGATGGAGAAGGAAATCCCCTTCAACACCGGCACGTCCACTTCTCCCAAGTGGTACGTTTTACAGATATTTTCGAGGCGAATGAGTTCCATCGTGGCACACTACATCAATCGGCATTCTTGGCCGGAGGACGCCGGCGGCGGAATCGGACCGGCGAGAATGGATTGTTCACATCGCTACTCGCAACTTGCTGCTGTCCACCTACCACGACTTCATCGCCCTCATGCAGGTCGCCGCCGGTGATTTCCGTGAATGCGCCGTCGCTCAGCCCTGTTCGAACGTCGATCGGCCGAACGTCTGTGGTTCCGGGAACGACTTGCCACACTCGACCGGCGCTCTCATCCGCTTCGTTTTTCGTTTGTTCAGAACGAGCCACTGAATCTTCTGTAGATTCAGATCCTTCGTCCGGCGCTTCGCTCTCGATTTGCTCCGCGGTGGGGAGAAATCTAAGCGCCGAGTTTGGCACTAGAAGCACATTGGTCCGATCTTCGACTTCAAACTTTACATCCGCTGTTAAATACGGAAGCAGCTTCAAATCAGAATTGTCGACGCTGATGACCACCGTGTAGGTTACCACGTTCTGCGTCATCGAGGCGTTCAAGCGGATTTGAACGACGGTGCCGTAAAATACGTTCTCCGGGTAGGCATCCACTTGGAAATGCACTTTTGTGCCCGGCTTCAACCTGGCAATATCCGCTTCATTGACCGACGCCCATACCTGCATCCGGCGCAAGTCGCGAGCGATCAAAAACAAACTCGGCGCGTTGAGGCTCGAAACAACCGTTTGCCCGATGTTCACGCGACGATCGATGATCGTGCCGCCAATCGGCGACTCGATTGTCGTGTATTTAAGATTAGTTTTTGCCAGTTCAAGCGTCGCTTGTGCTTGAAGCACCATGGCTTTGGCAGCTTTTAGGTTCGCTTCCGCGCTCTTGGCATTCGCCTCGGCCAAAACATAGTCGGCGTCAGAGATGCCTTTGATCGGCAAGCCCTGCTCAATATTCGCATCTCCCGTAGGTGAGCGCGTTGGAATCCTAAGTTCGTTCAACTTCTGCGCCCGTTCCCATTCAGCTTGTGTTTGCTCGACCTGCGCCTGCATCTGGGCGACGTTGGCCTGGGCCTGGGCAAGCGTTGCGGTCGCTTGCTGCATCTGCGCGGCGTAAATAGCCGGATCGATTTGTGCCAACACCATTCCCTTTTCCACCGGAGAACCGTAGTCGACCGACTTATCGGCGTATTTAGGATCCGTCCTGCCGCGCGGATCCTTGCCTAACTCTTTGATGCGGCCCACGACTTGAGCCCCAATGTCCACAACCTCTTCGGGCTCGATCGTTCCCGTCGCGCTGACGGTGATATGCAGATCGCCTCGCGTCACCTTTTCGGTACGGTACGGTGCAGTCTCCGCTTCGGTCGTCACGTAGTGATGGTAATAAACGCCGCCACCGACCACTGCGCCGACCACCAACACCAGCATCAAAAAACGAGTCATAGGTTTTTCATCGCCGTGCGCTACGGATCGCAAGTGCCGCGATCGGTGCGCATGCCCACCAACTTATATTTCTTTTCAATCGCCTTGCAGCCTCGCGTCAGAATTTCAAGTCCCGTCATCAACTGTTTAAGTTCGCCTTCGGAAAGATGATCCAAAGCTGCGGCTATTTGCCGTAGCTGCTTCTCCTCATGCGAACGCATCAGGCGAAGACCTTTCTTAGTTAGCTTCAGATTTCGCACGCGCCGATCATCATCCGGAAACACACGCTCAACGAGTCCGCGCCGCTCCAGTCGGTAGGAGACTTGCGTCACAGCGCTCCGTGATAGCCCACTTTCGCAAGCGATCTCCGACATCGATCGGCTTCTTCTCACCAGAGCCAGACAAACCTTCAACTGGCGAATTGGCAGATCCATTGTCGGATCGTCGACGGACAGCAAATCGTGCCCGAATCCATGCAGCGCGTTTCGGACTGCTTTGGCTTTTGTCGAAAGGGCAGATGGGAGGGGAGTGCAAGGCAAGGAGACTCGCGATGTCATTACGCGTCATTCCGCAGGCGGGTTGTGCTCCTGGTGGTTACCTTTAGTAAACTATTTATACGGGTAAACTAACTAAGATCAAGGTCACCGGCGTCGACGAACCCCCGGATAAGCATCCGACAAAACCAGATTCCTCAGGCTTGATGTCACCTCGCCCGAGGAGCTAATGCTTTGCCGAATTGGCGTCAGGAGGTGGTAACAGTTCCGGACCGGGATTCTTAGATTTGTCCTTGTCCGGTTGTTGGCTGGCCTTTTCTGCAGAAGGGGCAGGGGCGGCAGGCGGGTTCGAATCGGTTGTCGGATTCGGAGCCGTTCCCGAGTCTGGCGGAGTCGCTGGTGCCTCGGCGGGAGGCGGAAGCGGCATCGTGGCAGGGTTCGCCGTTGCCGAAGAATCTGCATTGCCGGGCAGCTTCGGCGGCGCTGGACGTTGCTCGGAAGCAGCCGGTAGTGGCGACAAGACACCTCGTTTGTCGGGAACTTGGTCACATTTGATTTGCCAACCACCGCCCAGTCCACGATAGATCTGTATCAGGCCTTGGCAAATCTGCCCACGCGCTTGTGCCCACGAATCCTGCTGCGTGATAAGTGTTTGCTGAATCGTCGCGTACCGATTGAAGTCGATGCCGCCTAAACCTGCGCGGTATTGCGCAACGAGCACTTCTAATGCGATCCACGCTTGATCCACACTCCGTCGCAAATCTTGCGATCGCTGGTGCGCTTGCACAAACGTGACGATGCCGTTTTCCACTTCCAGATCGGCCTGCAAAACGGTCGACTGGTAATTCGTCACTAATTCTTGGAACTGAGCATTCTGAAAATGAACATTGTTCAGGATACGGCCGTAGTTCAGCAAGTTCCACTGGAACGACGGCCCCACAAAACTGTTGAGCGACTCTGGCCGAAAGAGTTGCGATAGCCGCTGTGCCTGCCAGCCGAGAGTGCCGTTGATCGTGATCGCTGGGTACCAATCGGTCTCCGCGATACCGATCTGTTCCGCTTGCGCGGCTGCAAGTCGTTCGGCTCGCCGCACATCGGGCCGCCGCCGTAGTAAGTCGGCCGGAATGCCCACGACCGCATATTCCGGAGGAATGGGAATCGACGTCTTCGGAGCCGATGCCAACACTGTCGTCAAGTCCACCGCCGGCATGCCAAGCAAAATACAGAGTTGATTCTCAGCGGTCCGCTGGTCGAGCACAAACTGGTCCCGCTCCGCGCGACTTTGCTCCAGGTTGCTTTGAGCTTGGGCGCGGTCAAGTTCGGTGGCGCCCTTTCCTGCTTTTAGCCGCTCCTCGATGAATCGCAACACGTCTTCTTGGACGCGAATCACGATGTCCAACAGTCGAATTCGCTCTTGGGTAGTTCGAATGGTAACATAGTCTGCAGCCGTGTCCGAAACCAGCGTCACGATCGCGGCATCGTAGTCGAACACCGAAGCGTCAAACGTATCTTCCGCGGATAGAATCGCGCGGCGGAACCGGCCCCAGAAATCGAGTTCCCAAGCGAGATTGAAACCGAAGTTCCATTGGTCGAAAAAGTTGCCGCCGACCCCGAACCGGCGATACGAACCCATTGTATCTTGCGTCTGCGGAAAGAATTCGCCGCGGGCAATGCCGAGCTGGGCTCGCGCGGCTAGCACTCGATAGCCAGCCTCGCGCAGCGTCAAATTCTGCTGATAAGCTCGGTGAACAAGCTCGTTCAGCAGTTGGTCGTTGAAGACCGTCCACCAGCCGGCGAGATCATCACAATCCGTGCGGACTCGTTTATTTTCCGCATCGATCCACGCATTCGCCACAGGTGCACACGGTGGCTTATAGTTTGGTCCGACCTTGCAGCCGTTGTGAAAGTACTCCCGCATGCCGGTACAGCCAACCGTGCAACTAAGCAGCAATAACGCGAGTAGCCGCGAACGCAGGCAAAACGTGTCGAAGGGCTGAAGCATGGCAAGACGAGCCAGTGCGGCACTCTCCACCCGGCCGCAGAGAAGAGATGATTCGCGGGTGTATTAAGAGCTTCGACGACGTTTAATTGCGTCGTCCAGCACAATACGAAAAGAAGGTAGATTCGACGTGACCGGCACAAAGCGCCCGATCTAACTGCGACACGATTGCTAGGAGAGATTGGCGTCGCGAATCGATAACTGTGGAAGCGCTATATTCCTCTCTGAAACTGATCCAGCGGCTAGAACTTCACGCTTGCAACGATGTCTGGCTGCGCCAGCAACCAGCAGCGATAGCATCCCGATCAGCAGAAGAAGCAGCGAAGTTGGCTCCGGAACTGACGCACTGACGTCGAGTCCAGCGCCTGCACCAATAACTTGACCAAAGTTCGCGCCAGTCGCTGTAGTCTGCCGGCGTGTACTTTGTGCCAAGTCCATTCCGCCATGCCACGTAGTCTGCGGAATCAACCTCGCCGTCGAGGTTGAAGTCACCCGGCGTCGGAGTCGCTACAATGAGCGACCCATTGTTGATATTCAACGGAATCAAGTTAGCACTTGCGTCTCGGAGTGTTGTATTGAAAGAACCATACGAATTGGCTACTCCGGTCAGCAGCAGCGGAAATGTGCCTGAGAAAAGACCGGTCGTATCAAGCACAAGTACCGCTAATCGCCCATTTGCTGAAACTGTGCCAGAGATGGTCGTCGTACTATCCACCCAAATCAGAGGATGCAATGAGCCATTGCCGGGATCCCCGAAGGGGCCATTGTTGTTCTCGCCAAAGATTGATCCGTAAACCATGTCAACGTATGTAATCGTTGGCTTCGTGTTCACTCCGCCATTGAAGGTGCCGCCATCGCCAACCTGGGCAAAAAAGTCCTCTCCCGCGATTTGCTCGCCGCCACTCACATAAAGCGAGACGATTTGGTTGGGCGTGTCAGGCAACAGCACGTGATTGCCCACCGTTACACTTGCAGCCCAAACATGCTGGCTGAATATGCAGGCTAGCACAGCGGCAGCTAACCAACGGAAGCTATTTAGAATCGCTAGGACGCTGGCACTCAATCGAGACTCTCCAATCATTGCCGCTCAATGTTGTAATGACTTCATCGCGGACGCAGTAAAACATATGCTGATCAGCGCCGCATTTTAGCGAACGCGCGACGTGCTCCTAACAAGCTGGTTTCGAACCACGAGCGACCAAAATTGTCCTCTGTCAGTTCCTCGAACGCGCGTTCAGCACCGTTTTGCAGCGAACATTCATACGCATTCGCTCCGGCATCCTGATTCAATGCGATATGCCGGTGTCCCCGATGCGCCGACAACAGATTCAGCAAACTCATCGCTGAAGATTCGCCACCCGCAGAGGTCAAGCACATCGAGTCGAAAACCGTATCAATCGACGTCGTTTTAGTTTGATTTCGGGCAGGGAGCTGATTGACCACCGCGACGACTAACGGCTGTGGACTTGGATGTTGGCACGACCATCGACGCCAATTCGTTGTAACGCTGCCAAAGCGTCGCGTTGACATCTTGACCGTTCGACATGCTGTCACTCATTTCGCGTTGATGCGAACAAAACCACTCCGATTGATTTCTGTGCGCTGCCTGAATCGTCTGCAGTGTTAGAGCCTATCCCAGAACCGTCTCAGAGGAAGGGGACAGTCCCATTTTTCCTCGCAGACTCGGAAAAATTGGGACAGTCCCCGACAGTTCTGGGATAGGTTCTTAGTGACCGATTCAACGTTCGATCATCTAGTCCACTATCACGCCGTAAATCAAACCGCGCATGCGTCTCAACCAAAAAGGGCTTCATTTTCGCGAAGAGCGCAACGCGGCGCTTGTGTGCGTACAATTGTCGCCGCTCGTCGGCGCGACGTTTGCATTTTCGGCGCGTTCGAGTAAAGGGGTGTCGATTCTCGTCTCGTAAATCTGGGAGCATGGAACAATGACATTGTGTCGATTAGGCATTCACGCCGTGGCCTTTATGACAGTGGCGGTTTGGTCTTTCTCGAATCCGAGCTTTGCCGACCGAGGAGGCAACAAAGGGGGCAGCGACGGCGGCCACTCCGGAAACAACCCCAGCGGCACCGCTTCCGGGCGCGGTGCAAGTGGCGGAGGCGCGAAAAAGCAAGCGTCCGGCAGTCAATCTTTTAGCAAGGGTAAGTCGTCTAGCAGCGACAGGGGATCACGCGGCCAAGTCAATCGAGGCGAATTCTATCGGACGGAATCCGACAGGGGCGAACGCCACGAGTCATTTTTCCGCGGTCCCTCCGATCGATTCGAGGAAAACCGAGGAAATCGAGACCGCGACTTCGATCGAGACGGGGGTGATCGAGAGCTCAACCGGCGAGACTTCAACGAGAACAACGACAATTGGCGTGGTGGTATATTCAACGACCGCTTCGAAGGAAATCGTCGGTTCAGGAGTAACAACGACTGGTCTGGCGTTCGCAGCGATTGGTTCGGCCGTGATCGAGATCATCTGCCGTTTCGCTACGGCTGGTGGAACAATTACGCGCGAAACGGTTGGCCAGTGTTTGGTCCCTGGGGTTACTCGACCTGGCGCAATCACCCTTATTATTGGTGGGGTTACACACCGGTCGGACGCTTGAGCAATTGGCTGGTCTTCGGGTGGAACCGCCCACGATACTGGGCGTATGGCCCCGGCGCAAACATCTATTACCAAGACGATTATGTCTACTACGATGGGGATCGATACTTACCCGTCGACGATTATTATCAGCAAATCTATGATTTGGCGCATTCGGTGCCTTCCATTAGCGAACAACAGGCAAAGCAAATGGACTTGGTGCCTCTGGGTGTATTTGCAGTGGTTCGGGGTAATCAGCAAGCGAATTCCCTCAACGACGAGCAACACCGCACGCTGCAGCTGGCAGTCAGCAAGGACGGTGTAATCTCGGGTACTTACTACAATCCGCAAAAAGGGCATGTCCATCCAGTGACTGGTATGGTCGACGATCATACCCAACGCGCTGCCTGGGCGTTCGCGGATCGTGATCATCCGAAACTCGTGTTCGAGACATCCGTCTTCAATCTCAGCAAAGATGACAGCACGATGATGGTGCACTTTGGTCCCCGAACGGATCAAACAGAAGTCTGGCACTTGGTGCGGCTGGAGCAGCCGGAAGGATCGCAGCAACCTAGTGCTGGCGTGCGCCAACAATATCAGCAAAATCAAAGCTCTAACCAACTGCCGTAGCGCAGTATGAGGAGTGCAGAAACTTCAAGTGGGCTGCTCCTGTTACTCAACTGCGTTGAACTCAATAGGGTGGCCCGCTTGAGTAGTGAAGAGTGCTCTGTTGCGGTCGCTCCGCCCCTCACGGGTTGTAGTAGTCCGGATATATCGTCTTCTCGTATGGCCGCACGTCCGTGTGGGCTTGAAGGAATGCGATGATGTCGCTTAATTGCGTGATCGTCATTACATTGTTGTAGACCGGCATTCGCGACATGCCGTCTTTAGAAACCAGCTCTGGGTTGTATCCTTTCGCCAAGCGGTGCGAAGGGTTGATGATCGAGGTCACCAGCTCTTCATAACTGCGCGGGCGGTCCACGGTGCCTAACTCAACCATCGCTTGGTTAGGTTCTTCACCCGGCGGAAGCTGAACACCGTGTAAACGGTGGCAATCGTAGCAGCGGAAATGTAGAAACGCAGCCTCGCCCCGCTCAGCACTACCGGCGGGGAGCGTATACACGCTACGGTTTTCACCACAGCCAAGCGTGGTAGCTAACAAGATCGCTGCTGCGATTACTCGATTTCGGCCCATTGGTGCCTCTCCCTTCGCGGGCCGTGGCCCCTCAACTCGCCGCGACGAGTCGCACAAAATCAAATGCAGAAATGACTCCATACAGGCGGGCCGCATCGTCCATCACCAGCACACGGTGGACACGTTCGTTAATCATCCGTCCGGCCACCTCCTTCAGCGGAGTCGAACGGCGTACCCAAATCAAGTCCCGGGTCATCACATCGCACACCGGAACATCGCCGAACTCTTCCAAGCCGAATGCCGTCAGCGGTACGCTTTCCCACTGCTGCGATTCAGGATCGAAGAATTCGGCGGTCTCACCGGCGGCCGAGTCATCGGCCCGCTCGTCCTCATAGTTGAGGATGTCGCTCGCGGTCACTAACCCAATGCAACGGCTTTCGCCATCCATTACGGGCAGCCCCGTCACGTGGTTCCCCGTCATTAGCCGCAGCGCATCACGCAACGAATCGCCAGGTGAAACGGTCACAAGGTCACGCTGCATATAGTCCGCGGCAACCGCGCTTCGGGTCGTATGGCTCATGTTAGCATTTCCGTTTGCGTACCGGAGCTGTGCTCATTGGATGCGAGTGCCGCCTCGCCCTGAGGTTGCTTGACGACCAGCACGGGGCAGGTCGCATGGCGCATTACACCCTCGGCCACGCTGCCCATCACCAGCCGCGTCAGACCGCTGCGTCCGTGCGACGCCATCACGATCAAATCCACTTGATGGTCGTTCGCAAAGCCAACGATCTCGGCGTCGGGCAAGCCCATCAAAAAATGATGTTCGTAAGCGACACCCGGATCGGTCGGCACAATCCGTTTTAGCCTCTGCTCGGCGCGACGCCGTTCGTCTTCCCATTTCGATGCATAGAGATAACTAGCTTCGCCCATCGCGATGCCTAGATCTCGTGTGTCGTGAACGTGAACGAGGAACATCGTCGCGCCCGATTCAGCCGCCAACCGAGATGCGTACTCCAATGCCGCGTGGTTGTACTCTGAATAATCCGTCGGAAACAGTATGGTTTTAATGTTCATGGGACTCTCTCACTCCGCCGCCAGGGTGTTCTTCGACACCTTGCGCGAGCATGTAAAAGATTCCGGGGACTGCCAGTAAGGCTGCTTCTGGCAAAGGCGGCGCGTGAAATACGACCAGATTTACGATGTAGAACGCAATAGTCCCCAAAACGGCTAATACACCGCCCAACATTTCTTTCTTCCAGCCGATCACGTACCCAACGAACACAATCGCTAGCGCTCCCGCCTGTAGGTATGCATCGGGCACGGCGCGCCTTGCCGAAACAGATCGTTCACGACAAGCGCCAACCAAGCCGCCATTACGATCACTCCACCAATACGGCCGCAATTGCGAAACAGCCACGAGTAAGTGACGGGCTGCTTTTGAGTTGAGGCATACATGTTTGTGCTCCTTTCCCTCGCACGGTGAAACTGGGGACGCTTGACTGTACTATTTAGCAACTGGTGTACCGGAGTTTCAACCGCGCACCCAATAACGCTGGTCCGTCAAAACTGCTGGTTTTTCCGTGCTTTCGATCGAACGTCGACCAGCACAGAACACGTGACCGAGCCGTCCCACTGTGCGACGTGTGCGTATTAGCACACATCAAGGAGAACCTGTGCGCACGCGGCATGCGACTAATTCACGATTCGCTTGGTGCGAAGTCAGCGGATTGAGCGATATTTTGCACCACACCCCAAATAAACCAGCGCTCAAAGTCACTCAACGGATCCGCGTGCACTGATACCGACGTGGCGATGATGAGTCGTGAGCCTCGTGAGCGTACAGGTCGCCGTTTTCCCCGGTTACAGGATCGGTCGCTACGGACACTGCCAAGCTAGACACCGCACGTAATTCGAAACCCGTCCTCGGTCGCGAGGCTCCCTTCCACTACAGTGATCTGCAATTCTTCCTCTCGCCTCCTTTCACGCGAAATGAAAACTACGAGCGGGTGAAGAAGCCCATCGATCCTCGTAGTTTCGACGTTGCCGATTTGTTTTTCACTTGATAAGAGTTTTGGTTTATCGGGGCACCAGATGAGCATGCGCACGAACCGCCAAATACACGCCGGTGATCATTCCGGCGATTCCCGCGGCTGTGCCAAACGCACTGATGCCCTGGTTCTGCCAATCGAGCCACGCGCACCCGTTGACTCCGAACAACGCGATGCCGATCAGATCCACAAGTGCCATCCCGGCAATCGCCATTCCGAAGGGATACACGATGAGTTTCCAGGTGCCCATGGTCCGTTCCTTCAAAACCAATTTGCAAGCAGTCTATCATTCGCTCAACGCGAATGGACCGACCAACGGTTTTTCCAACTTCTGGTAGTCCGTAAACGCCATCCGGATCGCTTCGGAATGCGTCATGGCATCGAAGAAAATATCTTCGTCCTCCGCCAAACTTGAATCAACGATCGTCCGGATACCGAAACGCGAACCGAATGGAGGAAGAACACCGAATTCGCAATCTGGGCAACGTGCCGCGATTTCTATCTCTGTCGCTAAATGCAACCGAACGCCGCCGATTAGCCGCGAAGCCGCCTGCAGATCGATTTTCTTATTGGCTGGTAAAACGGCAATGACGAATTTACTGCCATCGTCAGCACGCAACAGCACTGCCTTCGCAACTTCAATGCCCTTCACGTGTAAGGCCTGCGCCAATCGCTGAGCGCTATATGTGGGTTCATGAGGAAAAAGCTCAAACGAGCACTCTTCCTTCTCGAGAAAAGATACGATGTCCATGACGACCGCTCCTTTTCGCAATATGCGATCGAAAGGGGGTAAAACAACACCTACACGTAGCGGAACGATCGTGCAAATCTCGTTCCCGCCCCGCGCTCGAAAAAACGGCTAAACTGTCTCTGAATACTGAGATTCTTAATACACACGGCACTCCCTTAGTTCGCACATGTGTGCAAATATGGCACAACGCTCGGGTTTTTAAGGGCCCCGAATTAGCCCCAGAATTTTTGCGATTCGAACGCACAGTTAGTAACGGAAGATTGCGCCAGAGCACATCTGTCAGGCAATTCGCGCGGCGCGGCGGTGTATACTGTGCCGCGGTGCAGAATCGTCTGTGCTGTGGCGCACTCCACGAGATCTAACCCAGGACTCCGAGCGGCTGTGAATTCCACCCAGTTTCTTTCGGGATGGAAACGTCCGAATTCGGATACTTGTGGATTTACGAACAGCGTGTCGATTTGACCTTGATGGGCAGCAGGCACGATCTTATTGGTTTCATACGATGCTCGTCCTGTGTGTGCCAGGTCGATTAACCTACCGAGGGCATCACGCTTTAACTTGGCATAGGTGCGCTGTACCAACGGCCGAGCCTGCTCGCAGAGCTCGTCGTCCGTTGCATAATCGAAGTTTCCGACGAGCGCTTCGTCGTTGATTTGCAAACTATGAGCGACGTTACGAAAAATCGCGACCTCATGGTCGACGCCCGCCAGAATTAAAGGGCACGTACTACCGTGCAGTACCGGCTCCACCGCACCTTCCACTTGTTGAAAGTATTCAGCCACCTCTTGCTTCAGGACCTCGCGATGGCCGCCCTGTCCATGGAAAACGGCCGCCTCCTTTCCCAATTCCATGCCTCCTCGCATTGCCGAATGGACCTGCTCGCCTCGATCTGCAGCAGGCTGCAAGTTTAACACCTCCTCCATGTTATTGGGTAGATTAGCCGGATAGATCGATTCGCAGCCCCGCCACGTGACCTTCAAAAGGCGAACCTGATTGCGGCTGACCGCCAGCACAAAAAACGGTGGATTCGAGTACAATGCCGGCAATAGGCGTTTCACATGGAATCGACAGTCCACGATCGCGGTCTCTTCCAGCGGAACCGCAAGCCGAAAAATTTCGAATAGGTCATGTGACCGAAAGATAGCGAGCCCTTGTTGGCGGCTCGCCCACGTACGCGCGTCCTGAGGGATATCTAAGATGGGCTGCAAATACTTTCGAGCGTCGGGTGAGCGCATGCCGCCCTCGATCAACTTTTGCTCAGCGTATTTCGTTAAGTTTTTCAATCGTACAACATCCTGTTGACCTTCCCTACCAGAAATCTGAGTGGGCATGAGAAGCGTAACACACTTCTCACTTCGCACAGAAACAAGCTCGTGTAAGTCCGACGTTGTGACTCGTTCCATCACTACGCTCCGTTCTGAGCCGGCGACATTACTGTCAAATTCATCAAAGCTCGGCTTCTTTTAAAGTGCAAACGCTGCGCCGAAAGGAGCACCAACACAAACGCCGTCGCCAAGACGGGTCTCCAATCACACATATAATCGCAGAATCTCGGCTGGCGACTGCGCCACTCGAAACGAGAACTGCCACGGCATCACGTCGCCGTAGCTCTCTCGCCGCTGGCTTGCGTACGCGACCCATCGGATAAAGCAGCGCCATCGTCCAAGCGAAAACCAAGTGCGTGGACGCTGCCACCCACCACGGAATCAGCTCAACGATCCAGCGGCCACCAAACATTAACGGCTGCAACCAGCTTAGCAATCCATAAAAGCTAATGAGCCAAACGGTCAATCCCAGAATCATGAAGAACAGTAGCCGTGCGCCAACTCCTGCGCACGGCAACAAATACTCAATGGCAAATTCGAAAATCACGCCGTACAGAATGCCGGTCACAACATACAACAGACAGCCAAACGCCAGAAGCAGTCCACTGTTCAGTTGCAGCGCATATTCTCCCAACGGAAACGTGAGATACACTTGGATCAACCGCAACGGATGCTGCATGTGTCCGCTGAGCGACGGCCAAGCGACGCTGCCAACGATGTTCACCAACAGGCTCACACATCCCGCGATGCCGCCCAGCAGAGCACCGGATCGAATACTTGGTCCTGCCCGAAAATCTTCGTCCGGCCAAGGTTCCAACGGCGGTGGAACGATTTCGTCAGGCAACGCAAAAGCAGGAGCCGAATCGGTCGTTCGAGAATTAGCAGCCATTCTTCCGCTCACTTGGTGTGAATAAATAGAATAGGAAGATAAAAGCACCATACAATGGGCATTGTGCGCCGGCCGATGCGCGTCATTTTGACGCGCCGCACATCCACCCTCTTACCGTCTGATACGGTCTTCCCTTGCGCATTATGCCCTCCTGCAAACCATCAAAGCAAAATTGATGCCGTCCCGTACCGGGTCGCACCAAACTGCCTGTGATTGGCACCGCGGTTGCACGAGAAAATGGCATATAGGAGGCCTACCATGCAAAGCGTAACTGGAGCGACTCACACTCGAGCGATGGCCGACGTCGCTGAGCGGCAAATGCGTCATTGGGCGCTCGACCTGCAGAATCGCCAGGATCTCGACGAACAGCGCAGCCCACTCGAACGTGCCTGAACTGATTCACCCGTACATCGCTATTTCGCGTGAAGCGGGCGTCGACGCCGCTGAGCTGGCGGGTGCCATCGCGGCAAGGTGCAGTTGGAAAGTTTTCGATCGCGAATTGCTCGACTACCTCGCCGAGCACGATCATCTTTCGCGGCTCGCGTTGGAATTTGTGGATGAGCGGACCGTGTCGTGGTTTCATGAGATGTTCGGCAAGTGGCTGGAGCAACAGCTCGTTTCGCAAGCCGAATACGTTAGTCGCTTAGGTCGTCTCGTCCTGCTGGCGGCGCAACACGAAAGCTCGATCTTCGTCGGACGCGGCGTACAGTTCATGTTGCCCAGAAATCGCGGCATCGCCGTTCGATTGGTCGCGCCCTTGAAGCAGCGCACTGAGTGCCTTATGAAGCGCAATGAATCGAACGATCGTGATGCCAAGCGGCTAGTTGCTGAGATCGATGATAATCGCGCGAATTTCGTTCAGCGATATTTTCATCGAGACATCAATGATCCGCATTTGTACGACTTGGTTGTCAACTTAGGCTACGTTCCGCGGGAAGACGCGGCCGATCTGATCGCAAATGAAGCCAAACGGCACGCCGAACGTTTACAAGCAGACGTTTCGGGTTGAAGCTTGGCTAACACTAGTTCCGGCAATTAGATCAGCTGTCGAACCGACATGGGTGAGTGGCCAAAGTTGGACCTGCGAAATGGTGGTCTAGAAGTCCGTAAGCCGCTTCATCGGTAGCGCCATCCGTAGGGCATTCAACACGGCAATTACATCAATGACCTCCTGCAGAACGGCACCCGCCACTGGCGACAGATACCCCATCGCGGCAGCCAACATCCCGGCCCCGCTTAACGCCATGCCGCCTATCGCACTTTCCAGCGCGATTTTCCGCATCCGCCGGCCGATGTGCAGAAACTCATCGAACTTCTCAAGGCTGCTTTCCATAATCACTGCATCGGCAGCTTCCGACGTCACATCGCTGTTCTGGCCAAAGGCGATTCCGACCGTGGCGGCAGTCAACGCTGGGGCGTCGTTGATTCCGTCTCCCAGAAAAACGGTCTTACCCGCTGCCGTTTCGCGTCGCACGAGTTCCAGCTTCTGTTCGGGCGCCTGGGATGCGTACACTTCCTCAATCCCAACCTTATCGGCTAGGTAGCGCACCTCATTCTCGCGATCGCCGGAAACCAGCATTAGTCTTCGAAAATCGTGCTTCGGCAGCAGGTGCGCGATGAATGGCGCGCCCTCGCCGCGCGGCTCGTCGCGAAAGCGAAGCACCCCGGCGTACCGCCCGTCGATGACCACCACGCATTCAAGACCGCCCTCCGAAGGTGGCAACCGCTCCGTATTCGTTCCGTTGAACTCGGCCAAGCCTTTGCGGCCTGTGATGACAACGTCGCGCTGCGCAACGCGACCGCGGAGCCCACTCCCCGGTTCTTCGCTGATCGAGTCCGCTTCCCGCAAATACAATTCGCGCTCGCGCGCCGCGTGTAGAATTCGCCCGATAACGGATGTTTCGAGTATCGTTCCAGGCTTGCCGCCAGCGCGAGTACTTCGTTAGCGTCGAAATCTTGACTGCTTACAATTCCGACTAATTGCGGCTGACCGTACGTCAACGTGCCCGTCTTGTCGAAGATGGCCGTGCGGCAATCGCTGATTTGCTCGAGCGCCGTCGGGTTTCGAACGATGATGCCCCGCCGCGCGGCCAACGAAATGGCGCCGATAATGGTCACCGGGATTGCGATCAACAGCGGGCATGGCGTCGCGACGACCAGCACAGCCAGAAACCGCAACGGGTCGCCCGCTACGAGCCAAGCCGCAATCGCGATGACAACCGCCAATGGTGTGTAAAACGCGCCGAGTTGATCGCCGAGTCGCCGTAATCGCGGGCGCTGTTGCTCGGAGGCCCGCATGACCTCCACGATCTTTGCATATCGCGAATCGATGGGCAGCTTATCTGCGCGAACAGTCAGCGCACCGTCGCCGTTTACGGCGCCCGAGAGCACACTCGATCCAGGCGTTTTCGACAGCACGTACGGCTCGCCGGTAAGGTATGATTCATCCATCGCGCTATGGCCCGCGACCACCGTTCCGTCCACCGGGCACACTTCGTGCGGAAATACAACCAGCTCGTCACGGATTTGAACCTCGTCGATCACCACGTCGCTAAGCTGACCATCCTGGCGACGGTGCGCGATCGACGGCATTCGCTTGGCGAGCGCTTTTAGCGCTTTCGACGCGTTTCGAACTGCGTACGCTTCCAACGCCTCGCCGCCGGAGAGCATCAACACGACCAGTGCCCCGGCGAGATACTCCTCCAAGAAAACAGACGTTACGATCGAGATGCCGGCCAGAAGATCGGACCCGAACTCGCCGCGGATTAGTTTAATGAACAGTTCGAGGGTCAGCGGGGCACCGCCGAAGAGCAGCACGAACCACAACGGCCACCAACTCTGCTCGACGGGCGCGCTTGTGCCGAATCGCAAGACTAGATGCGCGGAGATACCGAGAAGCGCCAGCGCAGCGATTAATCCATAACGATGTTTGGCGATCCACTCTAAGGCACTATTCCACGAGGGCCGAATCGTGCTCACGACAACTGCCGCTCCACATCCGCGTCGGAGATGTTGTACTTTTCGAGCAGGCGATACAGAGTCCTTCGCCCGATACCGAGCGCCCGAGCGGTGCGGGCTTTGTTGTTATCGTGCCGGCGATATGTCTCCAGCACATGCTCGCGCGTGAGCGTATCCAAGTCGACATCATTGGACGCCGTTGCGGGCCGCGTGTGAGCGCTGTTCACAATCTCCGGTGGCAGGTTCTCCGCGCGAATGCGATCGTCGTCAGCCAGAATCTTCGCTCGATCCAGGGCGTTTTGCAGTTGCCGCACGTTGCCGGGCCAACTGTACCGCTCCACGATTGGAAGCACATCTGGGTCAAGCTGCCACTCCGGCCCCGCCAGATACTCGACGAGCAGCCTTAAATCCCCTTCGCGTTGCCGCAACGGCGGCAAATAAATCGTGAGCACGTTGATGCGATAGAAAAGATCCTCACGAAACCGCTTGTCCTTTACTTCTTGCAACAGATCGCGATTCGTCGCGGCAATCAGCCGCACGTGCACGCGCCGCTCCTTGACCGAACCCACGCGGCGGAGCGTGCCGTCCTCGAGCACGCGCAGCAGCTTTGCTTGTAGTCCGAGAGCCAGCTCGCCGATCTCGTCGATGAACATCGTTCCGCCGTCGGCCACCTCGAACAGCCCCGGCTTCACACCAGACGCGCCCGTGAAGGCCCCCTTCTCATAGCCGAACAGCTCGCTTTCAAGGAGCGTTTCTGGCAGCGCCGCGCAGTTGATCGTCACCAGGGGTTTATCGGCGAGTGGGCTAGCTTCGTGCAACGCGCGGGCGACAAGCTCTTTGCCCGTGCCGCTTTCGCCCTGGATAAGGATCGGCTTGTTCGTCGGCCCGACGCGATCGATGAGCCGAAACATCTCCTGCATCTGCGGCGATTCGCCGATGATCTGGGCGGGCTTGTGCTGATGGCGCAGCACCGCCTTCAATTGCAAATTCTCCTTGCGCAACTGTCCCGTCTCGTGTGCTTTGCGCACCAGGCGATCGACCTCCTTGAGGCTGATCGGCTTGGTAAGAAACTCACGCGCTCCCAGCTTCATCGCTTCGACAGACTGATTCAACGGTTGCTTCCCCCGTTAAGACAACTACCTCGCATTCCGTGTGGCGAGCTTGCAGCTCCTTGAGCACGTCCAGCCCGCTGATTCCCGGCATCATCAGGTCGAGCACTACCACGTCGAACGCGCGGCGCGCTCCAAAATTTCGAGCGCTTCCTCGCCGTTTGCGCATTGTTCGACCCGGTGCCCCTGACGAGAAAAATAGCTGGCCATGTCCGCGCGCAAGTCCGCGTCGTCGTCCACCAGCAAAATCTCAAGCACCGGCTTCGCGGCAGCAGTTGTCATTACCGAGTCTTCTGTGAGGTATCTTGACCGTCAGCTTGTGGGCACACGAGCTCGATTGCGTCTTCGAGATCGTCGCGCTTGACCGGCTTGGTCAAATACGCGCGACCGACCGAGTTGTCCCCATCCAATTTGATCGGCTTGCTATACGCTGAAACAAGTATAAACGGGGTCGGCTGAATCTGGCAAATCTGTTCAACTGCTACGTCGCCATCCATCTCCGGCATTCGGACATCTGCGATGATCAGGTCGGGCTTCTGCTGCTTGCAAAGTTCGACCAGCTCGCGTCCGTTGGCGGCGATCGCCACCACCGTGTGACCCAGTCGGGGCAGCATCACGCGAAAGTAATCGCGCACGTCCGGCTCGTCGTCGGCAACGGCAATTCGCAACTTCTTGGTCATGCGGATCATCTCGGCAGCGTGATTACGAATTCCGCGCCTCGCGAAAGCGCCTCGCCAACCGCGATTCGCCCGCCATGGGCGTCGACAACCCGTCTTGCAATTGCCATACCAAGCCCTGTCCCCTTCGTTTTGGTCGTAAAGAAGGGCTCAAAAACACTTTGCAGTGCTGTAGGCGAAAGTCCCGGTCCATTATCTCGTACCCGCACTTCGAGCGCGGGCGCGCCGTGCAGGTGTGCGTCGCGGCACTCAATTTGGATCACCACGGCGTCACTGCACGCCGCTAACGAATTCTCCAGCAGATTCCGAAAAACCTGCACTAACCGAAAACGATCGGCAGCAACCACTAAATCCTCGCCTTCGGCATTTTCCACGAGCGTCACATCCCGATCGCGTCGGACGCTTTCGAGCAGGTTCCAAGCCTCGCGCCAAACCGCGTCCATGCGACACGGCGCCTTTTCAAGCTGAATCGGTGCAGCGTAACCGCGAACCTCGTCGAACAACCGAAGTAAATTGTCCTGGGCCTCCTGCAATCGGAGGACGAGGCGTTGGGCTTCATTATTGTTTTCGATTTCAAGCTCGAGCATTTCTGTACAGGATTGGATCCGCTGCAGCGCATTGCGGCTTTCGTGAGCGATACCCGTAATCATCTGCCCAATACCGGCGAGTCGTTCTGAGCGGAGCATGCGCTCCTGATCCTCACGACGTTCCGTAAAATCCTGCCCCACAGCCAATACCGCTGCTCCGCCATCGAATTCCTCCAGCCGCTGAGCATTCCAAACAAACCAGCGCTGCCGGCCATCGCGGTGGAGAATTGGCACCTCGAACGATCTCACGGACTCACCGGCCAGCGTCTTTGCGATTACCGCCGATATATTGGCCTGCACCCCCTCCGGAACAAACAACGACGCAAACCGCTGTCCGACAACCTCCATTGCCGGATAGCCGGTTAACTCCTCAGAGTATGGGCTGACATACACTATCGTTGCATCTTCGCGAAGAATCATCACCAGGCCCGCCGCAGCTTCTACCAACATTCGAAAATTCGCTTCGCTGCGTTCGTGCTCGGCCAGCTTCTCGCGCCGTAGATACTCCGACTCGTACGCGTCTTGAATAATCGCTAGATCCAAGTCCAGCAGCTTATTGAAAGATTGCGCGAGCTGACAAGTTTCGCTCGAAGCATGGCTGTTTTCGGCGGCAACAATGTCGATAATTCCATTCCTGAGCCGCGACATGGCCGCGGCTGTGTAGGCGGGATTCAGGCCAATTTCCGCGTGCTTCAGGCCGATGTTCCAGCGGCGTACGACGTAGCCCACGTCGCTGCGACCCTGCATCGACTCGCGCAGCCAAGTTCGCAAGCTGCCCTTCAAACGCTTTATTTGCGTCTGTCCGCCGGTGATGACTCGCACAGCCTCGGGGTGCCGTTCGATTTCCCTATAAAAGTCGTCGATTAGCGTGTCGATATGCTTTTCGACAATAAGGGCGACGCGCTCAACTCGCGCGGCATCCTCCTCGCTCCAACCGACGTACGCCTGGAGATCTTTGTATCGCTCAAATAACTTCTGCGGCATGCGCTTCCACCTTCGCTCGAAATCACGCAAGGCTCTTGCGTCATTGTAAGCGAGGGCAGTGTCACAGCGCAAGCGGTACGGCTTTGCTTTAGTCATAAGCTCCAATATCGGCGCAATGCGCCTCGTGTAGGAGCTTGTTTTCTTCGCATTCGTGGCGCATCAAGCGCTTGCTGAACGCGTGGCAACGATCGCTAAGCTCGCGCCACCACTGCATCGACGGACTACCGGCTTCGGAGAATCGGCATAGCTCATCGGCTTCGTGCAACAGCTCGCGATGTTCAACGCACAGTTTTCCGGCTTTGTCCGCCAGTCTGGGCGCATGCGCACTCACATCGGTGAAAAAGCCTTCGTCTTCTTCGTTTGAAAAGTGGACGACCAGGGCGTTCAAAAACTCCCGAAGCAGCGTTTCGATCTCGGCCTGATTAGGATCTCGCTCCGCTAATGCCGTGTGAATTCCATGCACCTTCTGACGCAGGGCTTCATGTTCTTGAACAATTTTTTCCGCAATCTCCGATTGCGCCGTAGGAAATTTAGCGGCCGTCATTGTAGCTCTCCGTGACGCTGGGCATCTGTTAAGAGGAATGGATGAGAATCGGCTAATGTGTCGTAGGTAGCAATATTCGCCTAGGTGTTAGGCAAACCGAGTGCCAACCTGGCGGTTAGTGCGTCGCAGGATAGTTCTCATGCCGAATTAATAGAGCAAACACCGGCAGTATCGCGTTCGAGCGATAAACGCAGCCGTTGCCAACCAAATGGAAGCATGCCGAAATCGCACACCGCGCTCCGTTACGCACATGCCGGCTGTCTATGAGCGCAACCATTTTTGCGATCTGTCTGTAGACTCATTCCAATGCTAGTAGTTTTAGTCGGCTCATGTCACCGGCCCGATTTTTGCTGCGTGTTGTACCACGCGGACATCGTTTGCTATGTTCAATGGTGCGCACGTGAGGAGTCGATTTCCATTCGCTTGGTGTCATTGACACGCACCAAAGGATCAACACAAATGAACGCTATTCAAGTCTCACGGAAAGAGAGTAAAATGCAGCCCGAGAAAATCGTGCAGCGGGCTCAGGGTCTTGTCGAGGAGCAGATGCATTTTGCAGGACGATCACACCGATTTGAGTTTGACTTACGAGATGACGTTCTCGTCATACGAGGAAACGTCCCCAGCTTTTACCTGAAGCAGGTTTTACAGAACGCGCTCAAGGGCTTAGAGGGTGTCCGTTGGATCGATAACCAGGTGACGGTTGTATCCGGCGAATATCTAGATGAACTCGGCAACGTGTGAACGAGAATCGTGGGAGGCCTCTCCGAAGCCGATGACATGCTCCAATTTCTATGCCTTATCGGCGTCAGAGACGCCTCCCACAAGGTCATTCGCACCGCTTTCCTCAATGGGATGGCGTCTTCTCAACCGTGCTTCATACAATACTTCGCCATCGCTTGACTTGGCTTGCTTGAATTCTCGGCGGTCGAGGATGCTCTGCATTCGTCGGTTGTCGTTCGTTGTCTCGCAGAACACCCGCCCGATGCCCCACGAATCGCAGATTTCTAAAGAGAAGTCGGTGAGCAACTTGCCCAGTCCACGACCCTGCCAGGCGTCTTCTACGAGCACTGCATACTCCGCGTTGCGGTGATCGACATCAGCTAATAGACGCGCAACGCCGACGATCTGTCTTTCACCCGCCTTCTCAATTTCTGCCACAATGGCCAAAGTGCGATCGTAATCGACGAAGCAAAAGCGGGTTGCCATCTCATGAGTCGTTTCCTTAAATAAGTAGCGGAATCGTAACCAAATCGACTGTTGCGAACATGCTCTCATGAACCGATGCCATTCTGGTTCATCCTCGGGCCGAATCGGACGCAACAACACTTGACTACCGTCTTTGAGAGTGGCGGACCGAACGTATTCTTCGGGATACGGGCGAATTGCCAAATGTGAGTATGGTTTCCGTGGAGTAGCGCCGGGCGGCTCGACGATCACACGTGCATCAAGAGCCGTGGCCCCTTCGGCGGTCACCAACAAAGGGTTGACATCGAGCTCGGCAATGGAAGGATTCTCGGCAATCAAGTACGAGAATCGCATCAACACTTCAACTAACTTGTCGATATTGACCGCGTGGCGGCCCCGAAAACCGTACAGCAATGGCTTAATACGAAGCGAATCCAACATGCGGCGTGCAAGGCGGTCATTGAGCGGCGGCAACTCGAGTGCTCGATCCCCCAAGACCTCTGCGGTGACGCCACCGGCCCCGACCATCATCACAGCGCCAAATACAGGGTCTTTCTTGGCGCCCACGATCAATTCAATTCCTTCCGCTGCAGCGAACATGGGCTGTAGCGTGACACCGAGAACTTCGGCATCGGGCCGCATATTTTTGGCTCGCGCGACCATCTCTTGAAAGACTCTTCTTACTTCCTCATCAGTAGCGATGTTGAGGACCACCCCCTGCACTTCCGTTTTGTGCGAGATTTGCGGCGAGTGAATTTTCATGACGACGGGATATCCGATCTCGTGCGCTACCTTTACGGCGTCGTTTGGCGTCGCCGCAGCCCGTGGCACGGTGGTCGGAATCCCAAAAGCGGCCAGCAATGACTTTGCCTCGGTTTCGGTGAGCGTGTTGCGACCCGCCGCCAATGCGTCGTCAATCGGTTTGCGCATCGCTATCAACACTCACTTCGCTCCGTAGTATGACACGCGGTGTTTCGTAGAGTATTTCTCGGTTGCGACGATAGGAGACGAGATACATAAACGCGCGCACCGCACGATCGGGTGAATCGAAGGTAGGAATGCCGGCCTGATTGAGAATCTGTCGGCCCGGCTCGACGGACCGACCGCCCATCCATGCCGCCAATACGGGTTCGCGAGTCGACGCCGCAATGTCGGCCACGCGAATCGCTGTGCCGATCGGATCGGCCATCGCCTGGGGAGTAAGCACTACGAGCACGCCATCGACATTTGGATCGACCACGACGAGTTCTAGCGCTTTGGAAAAACGGGCCGGATGTGCGTCGCCGAGCACATCGACTGGATTCTGATGCGACCAATGCGCTGGTAAAACGGCGCTCAGCTTTTCGACTGTATCTGGCGCGAGTTGAGCAAGCTGGCCATGGCGCTGCAGCAGCTCGTCGGCGGCCATCACGCCCGGCCCACCAGCGTTCGTGATGATCGCCAGCCTCGGACCTTCTGGTGTTCGATGGCGGGCCAACAATTCGGCGCAGTCGAACATGTCTTCAGCGCGATAGATACGAACCATGCCAGCGCGTTGGAATGCGGCTTCGTACACCGCGTCGACGCCGGCCATGGCACCCGTGTGCGAGGCCGCTGCCTGGGCCGACTCGGCGAACCGCCCCGCTTTGTACACCACGATCGGCTTCGTGCGCGTGAACGCACGCGCGGCCGACATAAACCTGCGAGCCTCGGTCACGGATTCAAGATACAACACGATTGAGTCGGTCGTTGGATCTTCGGCCAAGTAATCGATCAGGTCGCCGACCTTCACGTTCAGTGCGTTGCCAATGGACACGAAATATGAAAAGCCGATGCCCACCGTGAGGGACCAATCGAGGATCGACGTACACAATGCGCCGCTTTGAGAAATAAATGCGACCCGCCCCGGCTTGGCCATCCCCGCGGCGAAGCTCGCATTCAGATGGCTATTGGGCACCATCACGCCAAGGCAGTTTGGCCCAATAATGCGCATGTCGGGGAAGTCGGATGCGGCACGTGTAAGTTCGGCCTCGATCTCCCGACCGTGCCCTCCCACTTCGCCGAAGCCAGCCGAGAGGATGATTACGCCCAACACGCCGATCTCACCACACTCACGCACCAAGCCGGGAACCGTCTCAGCCGGCGTGGCAATCACCGCTAAATCCGGCGGCCCGGCTAGCGCGCGGACCGAAGGATACGCAGTCAGGCCCAGCAGCGAATCGTACTTTGGATTGATGGGGTAGATCGCTTTACCCACACCCGCACGCTGGAGGTTCTCTAGTACGGTTCGTCCGACCGAGCCGTTCCTCGTGCTCGCACCAAGCACAGCGACACTCTTCGGCTGAAAGATCTTTGATAAGTTCTGCGTGGGCATTATCTGGTTCCGCGACGCGCGTTCGTGCTCTTCGGCGCGCGCCGATTCGCACACTGGAACACTGCCTATAGTTTCGCCTGAGCTCTATCTAATCGGCTCCCGATTCGTACGTCCTGTAATTTAGGTTTGAAAACGCGGTTTGAACAAGTCGTATCGCGAGATGCAATTAATCGGCGCACGATTCGCATTTACTTTGCAACATGCCTCTGGCCTCGCAAGCCCAAAGATCGTGGCGTAACCTCGCAACGAACCGACTGCTTTCACAGGGAGACGTAATTATGACCACTGAAACCGAATCCGTAACGGGCTTGTTTGAGCAAGCATTTGACAATCTGAGAAAGGCGGCGGAATCAAATATCGAGGCGCAGCAGGAGATTTTCCGCAAGTGGGACACGAGTTGGCCAGGCTTCCCGCAACCGCAAAGTGCGTGGGTTGAGCGAGTGCAGAAGTTTCAAAAGGCCTGGGGAAAGACGGTGAAGGAGCTACTGTCTCGTCATCGTGAGGTTCTCGACGAGCAATATGGGCTCGCCCAGGAATCATTGGAAGAAGCGTTTCGCGCCGCCCAGGCTGCTGATCCACAGGAATATGTGAAAAAGTGCGAATCGCTGTGCCGCAAGAGCCTCGACGTCTTGCGCGAAACAGGCGACCTGCAAGCGAAGGAATTGCAGGACGCGCTCAACAAATGGACGGATCTGGCAGCGAAATCGGCGAATTAATTTGACGGCGGTTCGGCTCGAGAGCCCCGCCCAAGGAACCATGTTTTTTTGGAGGTAGGACGATGAACGCGGAAGCGCTGATCGTGGCTGGAGTGAGAACTCCGATTGGATCCTTGGGCGGTGCGCTCTCGACTGTCCCGGCAATGGAGCTCGGGGCAACCTGCGTCAAAGCCGTGTTGGAAAAGGCAAAGATCCCGCCCGATGATGTGGATGAGGTCATTATGGGTAATGTGGTGGGCACGGCCTGGGCCAGAACCCGGCACGCCAGGCAACCATCAAAGCCGGACTACCCGTTTCGGTCGGCGCTACCACAATTAACAAGGTCTGCGGTTCAGGCTTGAAATCGGTGATGTTCGCAGCTCAAGCGATTAAGCTTGGGTACGCACACGTGGTCGTCGCGGGGGGCATGGAAAATATGAGCCTCGCGCCGTATCTCCTGCCGCAAGCTCGTGTGGGATATCGCATGGGCAACGGCGTGCTGGTCGATGCAATGATCCACGACGGCCTGTGGGACGTCTATGGCGATAAGCACATGGGCACCTACGGCGACCAGTGTGCCGCGAAATGCGAGTTGAGCAGGCAGGAGCAAGACGATTTCGCGGTCCGCAGCTTCACGCGTGCTCGCAAGGCAGTTGCGGAAGGCATCTTCGATGACGAGATCGTGCCGGTCACGATTCCAAGCAAGAAAGGCTCGACGACCGTCACCGAAGACGAAGGACCAACCCGCTTCAATGAGGACAAGCTGCGCGGCTTACGTCCGGCGTTTGGCGGCGAGGGAACAGTGACGGCTGGAAACGCTTCGAGTATTAACGACGGGGCAGCGGCGCTGGCAGTCGTGTCCGACGCGCGATGTGCCAGCCTGCGGCTTAAACCCGTGGCACGAATCATTGGCGCGGCTACGTTCAGCCGCGAGCCGGAGTGGTTTACATTGGCGCCGATCGGAGCACTTCGACGCTTGATGGACAAAGTGAATTGGTCCGTCGAGAGCGTGGATCTGTTCGAGATCAACGAAGCGTTTGCCGCCGTTACGATGGCGGCAGAAAAAGAGCTGCGGCTGCCCGCTGAGAAAGTAAACATCTACGGCGGGGCAGTCGCGCTCGGCCATCCGATCGGCGCCAGCGGTGCTCGGATCCTGGTGACGCTGCTCAATGGGCTTCAGCATACGGGCGGCAAGCGTGGCATCGCTTGCCTGTGCATCGGCGGTGGAGAAGCTGTGGCGCTCGCAGTAGAGGTGATTGCCAAATAGCGCTCACGGGAATTTAACGACTGAAAGTAAATGTAATTGAATGTGTCTCGCGTGTGACAAAACGCGGCGGAGGATAAGCTATGTCGAGCGATTGTGGAACAAAACTTATGTTCGATCCCGTCGTACAGCCGTTTGTCGATTACTGGTCGGACTATATGAAACAGACCAACGAAGTGACGCGCGAGCTGTTCGACGGGTTGGACGATGGGTCGGAGATGAAGACGTGGCAACGTCGGTGGATGGAAACCGTTAGCAAGAGTATGGATGCGTACATGCGGACACCTGCGTTCCTTGAGCTTATGAAGCAAAATACAAACGCGGCCGTGAAAATCAAACGCCAGTCTGAGGACTGGGCCAGTGAAGTGGCGCGGAACGCAAACATCCCTACGGCAGGCGACATTAGCGGACTATTCGAACGACTACACAGTGTGGAAGACGCAATTCTGAACAGGCTGGCGCAGATTGAAGAACGGCTCGAAGGGTTAGAGGCAAAACAGGTCCGCGCCGGCCAGCTAGTTCATTGAAAGGTTCTATTGGTGGGTGCCGAGCAAGACCGGCGAAGGTCGCCGGAAAGTAAAAGGTAAGAATTCGGTTGTGAGTTAAATGCCAGGAGGAAGATAAGATGGCCACCGCCGTACCATCCACGGAACCGCGCGTCGGCGTTCCAGATTTTAGTTTAGAGGGCAAGACCGCTTTAGTCACAGGCGGCTCACGAGGCATCGGCAAAGCTGTCGCTTTGGCGCTCGCTGCCCGCGGCGCCGATGTTGGGCTGACCTGTCTCACAGGCTGTAAGTTCGCTGAAGATGTCCGCGGCACGATCCGCGACCTGGGACGTCGAGCGGAATACTTTGCACATGACGTCGGCGATGCGTCAGAAATCTCGAAACTGGCCAACGAAGTGACGGAAGTGCTAGGAGGCATTGATATCCTGGTCAACAATGCGGGGATCACGCGCGACAGGTCGTTCAAAAAGATGACGCAAGAAATGTGGGACAGCGTCATTGCGGTCGATCTGACGGGTGTATTCGCGGTGACCAAGCAGTTTATCGACGGCATGGCGGACCGTGGTTGGGGGCGCGTGATCAATATCAGCAGCATCGTTGGCGAAGTCGGTAACTTCGGCCAAGCCAACTATGCGGCTGCGAAAGCGGGCGTTATCGGTTTCACGAAGACGCTGGCGCACGAATACGCCCGAAAGGGCGTTACGGTAAATGCCATCGCACCCGGTTTTATTCGTACACGAATGCTACAAGAAATGCCCGAGAAAGCGCTCGAGGCGGTGATCAACATGACCCCCGTCGGCCGGCTTGGTGAACCTATGGAAATCGCCGCAGCGGCGGCTTTCTTGGCTTCGCCGGCGGCCAGTTATATCACCGGTCACGTGTTGGATGTCAATGGCGGGATGGCGATGGGAGGCTGAGTCCAAAGGCAGCATATCGAAGGGAGCGTGTCGTGCCGCGATGGTCACGTGGGTCGCAAGGCGTGGCCGCGGCACGGCACTGCTTAAGACGAGTTTGTTGTAGGAAGGTTTAATCCCATGACAAATGCAATGCTGGAATCGATCGTTGAATTTCAGAAAGCGGTGCAAACAGAGTCGTTTCGCACTTGGCGGCGATGGATGAACATGCCTAAGGTGCCACGGATTGCGCGAGACGTCCAGATCGCGACGACGCCGCACGACGTGGTGTATGAAGAAGATTCGCTGAAACTGTTGCGCTACAAGAACGAACACTCCATCGACTTCAACGAGCCCATACTGGTTTGTTTCGCGCTCGTGAATCGTCCTTACATCTTGGATTTGCAGCCGCAGCGAAGTGTCGTTCGGCAGCTAATGAAGCGCGGGTTCGACGTGTACTTGATCGACTGGGGCATCCCAACGGCAGCGGATCGCACATTGCGACTCGAAGATTATGTTTGCGACTTTATTCGAAACGTCGCGAATTTTGTGTGCGAACATGCAGACTCGCCCAAGCTGAATCTACTTGGGTATTGCATGGGCGGCACGATGTCGACCATGTACACGGCGCTTTTCCCCGAACAGGTTCGGAATTTGATTCTGATGGCGGCACCGATTGATTTCAGCGGCGACGAGGGACTGCTTAACATTTGGACGCGTGAGGAATACTTCGACGTCGATGCAATGGTGGATGCGTTCGGCAACTGCCCTGGCTCGTTTTTGCAGTCGAGCTTTCAGCTTATGAAGCCGGTACAGAACTACTTCGAGAAGTACGCAGGATTCGCGGACAGGTTGGATGACGATGTCTATCTCGAGAACTTCTTCGCTATGGAACGCTGGGTCAATGACAATATTCCCGTGGCCGGCGAGGCGTTTCGTGAGTTCGTCAAACACCTGTATCAGCGGAACGAATTGGTGCGGGGTGAAATGCGGCTAAAGGATAACTTGGTCAAGTTGCAAAACATCACGTGCCCGTTGCTCACACTCGTGGCTGAACACGATCATTTGGTACCGCCTAACTCGACGCTGGCAATCGGGCACTACGTGTCGTCGAAGTTTATCCAGAACATGGCGATCAATGCGGGCCACATTGGGCTGGCCGTAAGCTCAAAAGCGCACAATCAACTGTGGCCCGATGCGGCAATGTGGATCGCCGACCATTCGACCGTTCGTGGACGATGAGCGCAGCAGCCGTCATTGCGATCCGCCGCCGAAGAATTGTGGAACGATTTCGTCAAGCCGCGGCAACGGATGCAAGCCACGCGGTCACGCTTGAGTCCTTGGAGGTGCGCCCTTCTTGGATCTTTGACCAAATGGTCCGTAACGGTATCTTCACTGCCGTGGGCGGTGATCACTACTTCATGAACGAGCAAGCGGCGACTGAGTTCTTACGTCAGAAGTGCCGCATGCGCGATCGCAATAGGAGCGATAATGCTGTTTGTGTTTCTGCTGCTTTGCCTCTTTGGTTGGGGCAAGTTTTGAAACTTGTTCCGTGGCATCGCCGGGGCAATCAAGCGATTGCGCTTAAAATGAATAGCGTTTTCTCGATCGTGGCACAGCCATGGTCGATAAAACGCTATTCATCTGGCGGCTCGCTCGAAGGCGATGCCTGCACCTAACACTTCAACGCGCTTACCTTGGGCCAAGTTGATCGGCTGCAGCGATCGGAAGACGCCGGAATCCTAGATGGCGGGACGCTGCGGTTCACGTCCATCGAGGCGCATCGTACGGGATGTCGCCGTATCAGCCTGACAGAAGTGTGCTAGAAGGGGCGCGCGCTCCGATTCGCACACTTGATCGGCGTCAATCGTCGCACTTTTGGAATCGTTACGCCGCAAAAAACGCTTGACGTGAACCGTGTCGCGCTTCATTTCGCGATATGTGCACGGTGGCACTTGAGTTGCAATGGAAAAAATCGCCCACCGTTTGCCGCTCCCTGGTTGGCGTTAAAGCGCCTCCCAGATGAAGTAAGTAAACCAGCATGGGGCGGGAGACGGCGGGCGCTTTTATTTAAGGAGTCAATTGCGTGGCTGACCGAGCATTCATCACGGTAGATGGCAATGAGGCAGTGGCCTCGGTTGCCCATCTGACCAGCGAGGTGATCGCGATCTATCCGATCACCCCCGCGTCGCCGATGGGCGAGCTGGCCGATCATTGGACGAGTCGAGGACGGACGAACATCTTCGGGAGTGTCCCGGAGGTGATCGAGATGCAGAGCGAGGCGGGCGCCGCGGGAGCGGTCCACGGGGCGCTGCAAGCGGCGCGCTCACCACGACGTTTACCGCCTCGCAAGGCCTGCTACTGATGATCCCCGACATGTTCAAGATCGCCGGCGAGCTGACACCCACGGTGTTTCACATCGCGGCCCGCTCGGTCGCCACGCATGCGTTGTCAATTTTTGGCGATCACAGCGATGTGATGGCCTGCCGCAGCACTGGTTGGTCCATGCTGGCGGCAAACTCCGTCGAAGAAGCGCAGGACTTCGCGCTAATCGCACAGGCGTCCACGCTGCGGTCGCGCGTGCCTTTCCTGCACTTCTTCGACGGCTTTCGAACGTCGCACGAGATAAATAAGATCCAGCAACTCTCACAAGACGACGTTCGGACAATGATCGACAAGGAACTCGTGCGGAAGCATCGACAACGAGCGCTCAGCCCGGATCATCCTGTACTGCGCGGAACGGCACAGAACCCCGACGTGTTCTTTCAGGCGCGAGAGGCGTGTAATTCGTTTTACAACGCGGTACCAGGGATCGTGCAACAGATGATGGACAGGTTCGCGGAGCGAGTCGGCCGGCAATATCACCTATTTGATTATGTCGGCGATCCGAATGCACGGCGGGTGCTGGTGATGATGGGCTCCGGGGTCGGCGCGGCGGAGGAGGCCATCGAGCGGTTGGTAAAGGAAGGCGAGAGCGTGGGATTGGTTAAGGTGCGGCTGTATCGGCCATTTGATTCGGCAGCGTTCTTGGCAGCGCTGCCGAAGACGGTTGAGAAAATTGCTGTTCTGGATCGGACGAAGGAACCAGGCTCACTGGGCGAGCCGCTGTACTTGGATGTGGTGACGGCGCTGACAGAGAACGCGGGGTCGGGAGACATGGGCAATGCTGCCCAAGTTTATGGCGGGCGGTATGGATTGGCCTCGAAGGAGTTTACGCCGGCGATGGCGGCAGCGGTATTGGAACATCTGAAAAAAGCAGAGCCGAAGCGGCACTTTACGATCGGCATTTACGATGATATGACGCATCTGAGTTTGAAGTGGGATCCGAGTTTTACGACGGAGCGCGACGACGTGACGCGAGCCGTGTTCTATGGGCTTGGTAGCGACGGGACGGTAGGTGCGAACAAGAACTCGGTGAAGATCATTGGCGAGAATACTCCTCTGTTTGCCCAGGGATATTTCGTTTACGACTCGAAGAAGTCGGCGCGGTGACAGTCTCCCATTTGCGATTCAGCCCCCGCCCGATTCACTCCACTTATCTTATCGAGAAAGCAAACTTCGTGGCTTGCCATCAATTTCACTTGTTAGAAACGATGGACATTCTGAAGATCGCAGCCGAAGGGGCGACATTCCTCCTGAACAGCCCCTACTCTGCCGACAAGGTTTGGGACCATTTGCCGGTGGAGGTCCAACGTCAGATCATCGGCAAGCGGCTGCGATTTTTTGTGGTCGATGGCTACGGCGTCGCCCGCGAAACGGGCATGGGAGCGCGGATTAACACCGCGATGCAAAGTTGCTTCTTTGCCTTGGCGGGGGCGTTGCCGCGGGAGGAAGCCATCGACCACATCAAAAAGGCCATTCGCAAAACGTACGGCAAGCGTGGTGAATCGATCGTCGAACAGAATTTTGCCGCAATCGATATGGCGCTCGAACGGCTGCAAGAAGTCACGGTGCCAACAGATGCAACGGGCACGAAGCAATTGCAGCCACCGGTTATCAACGATGGTTCGGACTTCGTCAAGCGCGTGACGGCGTCGATCATCGCTGGCCGCGGTGACTTACTGCCTGTGAGTGCAATGACGCTCGACGGTACGTTTCCCACCGGCACAGCGAAGTATGAGAAGCGGAGCATCGCTGCAGAGATTCCGATATGGGACCCAGCCATCTGCATCGATTGCGGATTGTGCGCGCTGGTGTGCCCGCACGCGGCGATTCGCATGAAAGTGTTTCCAGATGGAACGGTGCAGGCGGCGCCGGAGGGGTATCGATCGAAGACGTGGAAGGACAAGGAATATCCAGAGTACTTGCTGTCGATTCAAGTTGCTCCGGATGATTGTACGGGGTGCGGCGTGTGTGTGGATGTGTGCCCCGCGAAGAGCAAGGAAGTGGTGAAGCACAAAGCGATCAATATGGAGCGGAAAGAGGAACATTTGGCTTGCGAGCGTGCGAATTTCAATTTCTTCCTGGACATTCCGGAGTTCGAGCGCACGAAGGCGAAGATCGACGTGGTGAAAGGCTGCCAGTTGCTGGAGCCGCTGTTTGAATTCTCCGGCGCGTGCTCGGGCTGCGGCGAGACACCGTACTTGAAGCTGATGAGCCAGTTGTTCGGCGATCGGTCAATCATCGCGAATGCGACAGGATGCTCGTCGATTTACGGTGGTAACTTGCCGACAACGCCTTGGACGACGAACAAAGATGGCCGTGGACCGGCGTGGTGTAACTCGTTGTTCGAAGATAATGCCGAGTTTGGCCTGGGTATGCGGCTGGCGGCCGACCAGCAGCGCGAGTATGCGATGCTACTGCTGAAGGAATTTGCGTCGCAGATCGGGGAAATCTTCGTCAGTGAGTTGATCGAGTCGAACGAAACGGACGAAGCCAGCATCAAGGCGCAGCGCGAACGTGTCGCGAAGCTAAAAGAACGCCTTGCCGCGATCAACGACCCGGAAGCTCGCGAGCTGGCAAGTGTGGCCGACGCGCTGGTACGGCGCAGCGTATGGATCGTGGGGGGCGACGGCTGGGCCTACGACATTGGTTTTGGCGGCCTGGACCACGTCCTCGCAGCGAACCGCGACGTGAACATCCTCGTGCTCGATACCGGTGTGTATTCGAATACGGGCGGACAAGCGTCGAAGGCAACGCCGCGGGCAGCGGCGGCTAAGTTCGCGGCGAACGGCAAGTCGATCCGCAAAAAGGATCTCGGGATGCTGGCCGTATCGTACGGCAACGTTTATGTGGCACAAGTGGCATTGGGTGCGAATCCAAATCAAACGCTCAAGGCGTTCTTGGAAGCAGAGTCGTATCGCGGACCGTCGCTGATCATGGCATACAGCCAGTGCATTGCACACGGAATCAACATGACCACGGGAATGTCGCACCAAAAGACTGTCGTGCAATCCGGTCTGTGGCCGCTATATCGGTTCGACCCGAGGCTGGCCCACAGTGGCGAGCACCCGTTCCACCTCGACAGCCGAAAGCCGACGGTTCCCTTCGCGCAACTGGCTGAGGAGGAAGCACGGTTTGCGATGGTTGCCCGAAGCGATCCGAAGAATGCCGAGCGTTTGGTGTCCCTCGCACAGAAGGATATTGACGATCAATGGCACTACTACGAGCAGATGGCCGGCGTGGAGCGAGAGATTTCGTACAATGGCGCGGAGGTGACAGAATGCGTGCCGACCTGACGACGAAATATCTGGGAATGACGCTCAAGAATCCGATCATCGCATCGGCAGGGCCGATGACGGGCGAATTCGATTCGCTCTGCGAATTGGAACAGCGCGGGGTTGCCGCCGTCGTGCTGCCTTCGTTGTTCGAGGAGCAAATCTGCCGCGATGAGCAGCGGCTCCACGCGCTGTACGAGTTTCAAACGTACACATCGGCCGAGTCGTTGTCGTTTTTTCCGAAGGCAAAGGACTATCATGTTGGACCGCGCGAGTATCTCGATCTGCTCGAAAGGACCAAAGGTACGTTAGCAATTCCGGTGATCGGCAGCCTCAATGGCTCGTCGCCCGGGGGGTGGGTACGGTACGCAAAACTGATTGAGGACGCCGGGGCCAATGCGATCGAGCTCAACATTTACTTCGTCGCAACCGACCCCCTAATGACCGCGAATGATGTGGAGCAGCGCGATCTCGATTTAGTAGCGACGGTTCACGACGCGGTGAAAATCCCAGTGGCGGTGAAGATCGGACCACAGTTCAGCAATCTCACGAATTTCGTTCCTCGGTTGGCGAAGGCCGGTGCAAACGGCGTCGTGCTATTCAACCGGTTTTTGGAGCCGGATATCGACCTGGAGTTGCTCCGCCTCTCTCCACAGTTAGCGCTGAGCAACCGGCACGAGAATCGGGCGCCGCTGCGGTGGATTGCTATCCTGCGCGATCAGGTTGCGATTTCGCTAGGAGCAACGAGTGGAATTCACTTTCCAGAGGACGTAATCAAGCTGCTGCTCGTGGGCGCCGACGCCTGCCTGATCACGTCGACATTGCTTCGCCACGGAATGGAATATGCCAGCGAAATGCTGTGCGCCGTTCAGGAGTGGCTCGACGAGCACGAATACGAATCCGTCGAACAGTTAAAGGGAAGCATGAGCTACGGCAATTGCCCGGACTCCGGCAATTTGGAGCGAGCAAATTATATGAAGGCGATTGTGTCGTACACGGCGTCGCACTGAATTCGGTTGTGTAACAGGAGGACTTGGTCATGAGTAAAAACGTACTTACCAACACGCTGCAGGAAACAAATTTCCTGCGCGATATGCCCCAAGAGTACGTGGAGCAAATCGCCAATATTTCACAAATCCGTGACTTCGATGAATACGACGTCGTACTTCGCGAGGGACAACTGGCCGAGAACTTGTATTTGATCGCCTCCGGGAACGTACATCTAGAAAGTGCTATCGGCGGCGGACACTACAAGCACATTCTGACGCTGGGACCTGGTGATCTAGTTGGGTGTTCATCGCTCTTGGGCGAGTGCTACACGATGCGAGCTCGGACGCCGGATTCGGCCCGGCTGGTAGAGATCAACGTCGAGCACTTATTGGCGATTTGCAATCGTGATCCGGCATTCGGTTTCGAATTTATGCACCGTGCAGTGGCTGCATTGGTTAAGAGGCTTAACAAAACCCGAGGGCAACTGCTCGAGGCACAGGGTCATCAATTTTCGGCAGTTTCGTAGGGTTTCCGTAACGCAGGATCGGTCTGCGCACCTACTTGCAGCAGTAAGCGGCAGTGTTTTAAGCTACGTCGCGGTGGAATCTCTCCGCCTCGGACAAGACCAGTGACACGCGATGAACGAGCAGGATGCAATGCAATCTGAATTGGTCGTAGCCGGCTTCGGCAGCCCGCATGGCGACGATCAGGCCGGATGGAAACTGATTGCACGGCTGTCGCGTCGGTCGGAGTTGCCGGTCCGATTAGTCTGTGTCCGCGAAGGCACGCAGCTGATTCCAGAACTTACGGACTGCAACAAGCTGATTGTGGTCGATGCGTGCCGTGGCCAAGAACTGGTGGGGACCATCTCTCGATTTTGCTGGCCGGATCCCCAGATTCGCCAGCATCATGACCGTTCTACACATGAAATTGGTCTGAGCAGTGCGCTCGAGTTGGCGACGCAGCTCGGCAAATTGCCGGCCGAGGTCGTGGTATTCGGCATTGAAATTGCTAACGAGGAAGCCGTGGGCGGCATTAGCGGCGAAGTGCTTAAGGCCGTCGAAGAGCTTGAGGAAGTAATCGTCGGCGAGATTCGTGAGAGCTGTGCATGGAATGATCAGTGGGGGACGTCTCCACCACAGATGGAACCGCAGGAATTGCGATACGCCATTGGTTCCGGGAAAGCCGCCCACAGCCCAATTGGTGCGCCGCCCTCAATAGCGAAGGAGTAGCCATGAGCAGTGACGACGTGATGCAAACGCTGGAAAAAATTCAGTTTTTGCACGATATGAGACCGGAAAATATAAAGCGGATTGCAGACGCAGCCCAGATTCTAAATTTCGACGAGCAAGAAGTGGTATTTCGCGAAGGAGATCCTGCGGAGAACATGTATCTAATCGCGAGCGGTTCTGTGTCCCTCGAGATTTGTGCGCCTGGTGTCGGTTGCAAACAGATTCTTACGCTCGGTCCGGGTGAGCTGTTGGGCTGGTCGTCGCTGTTGGGGCAATCGAAATATACGGCCAGGGCGCACACGCCCCAAACCGCCTGCCTGGTGAAGATTAACGTCTCGCAACTGTCGGCGCTGTGCGACAGTGACCCGCAGTTTGGTTACGACCTGATGCGGCGGACTGCACTCGCCCTAGCCAAGCGTTTGAGCGCGACGCGGATCCAATTCATGAATGTGTATGGCGACGTGATGCCAGTTACCTCACATGAAGTCGAGGCGAAGTGATGGCTGCGAAACATGCACCTGTCGGATCGTTCGTGACAATTAGTACAGAGCATTTACAGGCGCTCCTCAATGCACTGCGGAAGGGCGGTTATCGTACTGTTGGACCGCGGGTGATGGACGGGGCCATTACATATGCCGAGTTGGAGACGATCGACCAATTGCCGATTGGCTACATCGATCGGCAAGACGGGGGCAGCTATCGGCTTGAGAAGGATGAGAATGCAGGGTACTTCGATTATGTGGTTGGTCCGCACTCGCTAAAGGCTTTTTTGTTTCCGCCGCGGGAGACACTCGTCGAAAGCGTTCGCAAGAATGGTGGCTGGCAGATGACGGTGCCAGAGGTGAACGCTAAGCCGCTCGCGGTTATTGGCGTGAGATCTTGCGATCTGCACGCTCTGGCGATTCAGGACAAAGTATTTTTGGGCGGCCCGTACGTGGACCCGGGTTACAAGGCACGGCGGGAAAAACTGTTTGTTGTGGCGGTAAACTGCCGCCGAGCATCGGCTACATGCTTTTGTCATTCGATGAACACGGGTCCGGCCGTAAAGAAGGGATATGACCTGGCACTTACGGAGTTAGGCCCTCACTTTCTGGTAGAAGTTGGGTCAACGAAGGGCGGCGAGGTTTTGGCCAACATTGAATGGACGCCGGCCACAGCGCATCAAGTGGAGGAATCGCGAGCCGTCTCCGCCAAATTAGAGGCGGAATTGAAATCGCGGGAATCGAAAACAGCCCCGAACAAGGGGGAGCCTCGCGAGCGCTCTCTCGATACGACGAACATTCACGACCTTCTACTGCAAAACTTGGAGCATCCACGGTGGAATGAGGTAGCCGAACGGTGTTTGGCGTGCGCGAACTGCACGATGGTGTGCCCGACGTGCTTTTGCGCATCGGTGGAGGATGTCAGCGACTTGAGCGGCGACAATGTGCGGCGTGAACGGGCGTGGGACTCGTGCTTTACGGCCGAGCATTCGTACTTGAACACCGGCAACGTACGGAAAACGACGGCTTCGCGCTACCGACAATGGTTGACGCACAAGCTGGCCACTTGGATCGACCAATTTGATACGAGCGGCTGCGTCGGGTGTGGGCGGTGCATCACGTGGTGCCCGGTGGGAATCGACTTGACGGAGGAGGTAGCGGCGATTCGCGGCTCGTAATCGAATCTTTCAGAGACTCCGTTGCGAGCGTTCGGGAAACTCGTCCACGCGTGGGAGACTGGAAATGACAGCGCTCATGGAAAAGCCACCGACATCGAGCCCGTGGATGGCGCACTCGGCGCGGATTGTCAACATCCGCGCCGAAGTGCCAAGTGTGGCAACGTATGACCTGTCGTTTGACGATCCTTCCATTGCGAGTTCCTATCGGTTTGCACCGGGGCAGTTCAATATGCTGTACATGCCCGGATTTGGCGAGTCGGCCATTTCGATCAGTTCGGATCCGTCGCAACGGAAGTTCCTGTCGCACACGATTCGCGTAGCCGGCAATGTGACGCAAGCGATTGCTCGTCAGAACGTGGATGACCGGCTCGCTGTACGCGGTCCGTTTGGTTCGAGCTGGCCGGTCGAATCCTGCCGTGGTCAGGACGTGGTATTCGCATGCGGCGGGATCGGTCTTGCGCCCTTGCGGCCAGCAATTTACGAAGTGATGAATCATCGCGAAGATTATGGACGGGTGATTCTACTATACGGAGCGCGGACGCCGAGCGGATTGTTGTATACGTCCGAGTACGACGCATGGCGCAAAGGACGTTGAGATTGAGGTGACGGTCGACATTGGCGAGGCCGGATGGACCGGTCATGTCGGCGTGGTACCGCTGCTGTTCTATCAACACCGTCTACAGGCTGATCGCACGACCGTGATGAGCTGCGGGCCCGAGATTATGATGCGGTTCGTCGTGTTCGAAGCGCTGGCGCGCAAGATTCGGTCGGAAAATATCTATGTGTCGATGGAGCGGAATATGAGCTGTGCGATGGGCTTTTGCGGCCACTGCCAGATTGGGCCGTACTTCGTGTGCAAGGATGGACCGGTGTTCGACTATCGGCAGGCGGAGCCGTTCTTCAACTTGGAGGATTTCTGATGGCCACCAAGCCCACGTTGGCGGTATTTAAGTTTGCGTCGTGCGATGGCTGCCAACTTTCGCTGCTGGATGCAGAGGATGAATTGCTCGCTGTGGCCGGAGCTGTGGAGATTGCGTATTTTCTGGAGGCCCGTACGCAACAAATTGGCGGTCCCTATGATGTAGGGCTGGTGGAAGGTTCCATCACGACAGCTCACGATGCCGAGCGAATACAGGAAGTCCGCAAACAGTGCCGGTTCTTGGTGACGATTGGTGCGTGCGCGACGGCCGGCGGCATTCAAGCCTTGCGAAACTGGGCGAATGTGAATGACTTCATAAACCGAGTTTATGCGCATCCCGATTACATCAATACACTTTCTACCAGCACGCCGATTGCGGATCATGTGAAGGTGGATTTCGAGCTACGCGGCTGTCCGATCAACAAATACCAATTAGTAGACCTGGTGGCGGCGTTGTTGCATGGCCGCAAGCCGCGGGTTCCGAGCTACGCCGTGTGCGTTGAATGCAAGCGGCGGCAAGTTGTGTGCGTGGCAGTTGCACAAGGAATTGCTTGCCTAGGGCCGGTGACTCAAGCCGGGTGCGGGGTGATTTGCCCGGCGTACAATCGCGACTGCTACGGGTGTTTTGGGCCGAAGGAGAACGCGAACCCCGAGAGTCTGACGCGGCATTACGCGGCGAACGGCACGTCGTCGGGACATCTGGTGCGCCTGTTGAGGAATTTCAACGGGAATGCTACGGAGTTCCGTGTGGCGAGCGACGAGTTGGAGCGGGGAGTAATTCACAACTAGGGGGGCACGAGTACAAGGCAATCACGACGCGAGACCGTACTGTCTCCGTTTCCGAATATCTTATTTGCTGATGCCTTTGCGCAATCTATTGCCGTTTCATTTAGGAATTAGAACATGCCGGCGAATCGAACATTTGAAGTGAAAGCTCTATCGCGAGTGGAAGGCGAAGGGGCTTTGTACGTGCGACTCAAAGACAACCAGGTGGAGCACGTGGAGCTGAACATCTACGAGCCGCCGCGATTCTTTGAGAGCTTTTTGCGAGGTCGGGAAATTCACGAAGTTCCCGATATAACAGCTCGCATTTGTGGTATCTGCCCGGTTGCGTATCAAATGTCGTCGTGTCACGCGCTCGAAAAAGCGCTCGGCATCTCCGTGACACCGGAGATCCGAACGTTGCGGAGGCTGTTGTATTGTGGCGAGTGGATCGAGAGCCACGTGCTACACATGTTTCTGCTGCACGCGCCTGATTTTCTGGGCTACGAAAGCGGCATCAGCATGGCGGGCGACCATCGCGAAGTGGTCGAAAAAGCATTGCGGATGAAAAAGATCGGCAACGAAATTCTCGAGGTGCTTGGAGGCCGGGCGATTCACCCCATTAATGTGACGGTCGGCGGATTCTATCGCGCACCCAACGTCGAAGCGCTCAAGAAATTGCTGCCAGAGTTGGAATGGGGATTTGAAGCCGCGAAGGAGATGCTCGATCTGGTATCAACCTTCGAATTCCCCGACCTGGAATTGGACTACGAGTGCGTGTCCCTCAAACATCCGGAAGAGTTCCCGATGAACGAAGGTCGGGTGGTTTCAACCAGCGGGCTCAATATCGCCATCGAGCAATACGAGGGGCATTTTGCGGAACAGCACATGCCGCAAAGCACGGCGCTACACAGCGTGAAGCTGCCGGAAGGAGTGCCCTACCTGGTTGGGCCATTGTCGCGGGTGAATTTGTGCTTCGACCAGCTATCACCGGCGGCAAAGCGGGCCGCGGAATCGTGCGGCGTTGTCTGGCCCTCTCGCAATAACTTTCAAAGCATCGTGGCTCGGGGCATCGAGGTGATCGACGCATTCGAGGAAGCGATCGAGATCGTGAAGAGCTACAACGCTGAACCCGCACAAAGCCGGGTACCATTCACACCGAAGGCGGGGACAGGCTGCCATGCCACGGAGGCCCCGCGCGGTTTGATTTATCATCGCTACCGCATCGGCGATGATGGACTGATTGCCGAGGCGAAGATCGTGCCACCGACGTCGCAGAACCAGGGCCAGATCGAGAGCGACTTGCGAGCGTATGTGCCGCGGGTGGCATCGTTCGATGATGCTGTCGCTACCCAAAAATGTGAGCACCTGATTCGCAACTACGATCCATGCATTAGCTGCTCGACTCACTTTTTGGATTTGCGAATCGACCGCGAGTGATTGAGCGCAACTGCAGTGCGGCCTCGACCGGGGTACCAGAGGACGTACCCTCAGGCTATTCGCTTGTATCGGTGTGGCACATAAGTGTGCCGTGGAGCACAGCGCGATGACGTGGAACCGTCGAGGTAAAACCACATTTTCCTTACAAGCAATCGGTGCTGGACGGTGCTTTGGCATTAAAATCCGGCTTGGGGCGTCATTGTCGGCGCCAGCCCAAGTTTCTAGGGGCCTTCTCGACTCCCGGCACTAGGTTTGCGTGAGAGCACAGAGAGGGGCTATCACACGACACCACGTCAGCAACTAGCAAGGAGGCCACAGTGCTCGTCCTGTCCCGTAGCAACCGCCAAAAAATTGATTTTCCGACATTGGGGATCTCGATCGAGATTCTCCGCATCTCCGGAAAGAGAGTGCGCGTCGGCATTGAAGCGCCAACGGATGTGCCCGTTCACCGACGCGAAGTTGCCGATCGCATCATTCGCGAGGGCCTTCGATATGAATATCCTAAGTGAAAATGAGTTGGATGAGTATCGCAGTGCATTGAGGTCTGAGGTCTGTAGCCGGTGTATTGAGCGCCGGCCGGGCGCGCCGCCGTGCGGTGACATTGGGAAGGGGTGTGGCATCGAACGACATTTGCCGGCGCTCGTGGAACTGTGCCGCACGACCGACAGCGCTTTGATCGACCCATACATTGAGAACTTGCACAACACGATTTGTGCCGACTGCGAATACAAGGATCGGCCGGCGTGTCCCTGCCCGCTCGACTATCTGCTGCAATTGGCGGTGGAAACCGTGGAAAAAGTGCAGCAGCAGCGAGCAAGCACGGAGAGCGCGAACGGATAGCCGCTGCCCGGTGCGCGCCAGTGTCGCCAAGATCGGAGTGGGGGGATGTGCAACGAAGATCGACTTCTCTTGATCGTCCGTTGGATGGCCCGGACGCTAAGTGGACTTATTTTTCTGTTTTGGCTCGGGTTCTTTATCGAGCACGTACAACAGTGGTTCGTTGCGCCTTGGCCGCGGACACCACCAGCAATCGTGTGGATCAACCAACTGCTGCACTTTCTGATTCTGGCCGGTCTCGTGATAGGCTGGAAATGGGAACGCGTCGGCGGGGTCTTGGTGATTGTCGCGAGCGTTCTGTTTCTATTCGACAAAGCGCCGCTGTTGATCCTGCCGACGATTTTGCCGGGTATCTTATTTCTCTATTGCTGGTGGCGGGAACGAGGCCTTCACGGTAGCCCGTCTGCTGCTGCGTGACATCGGCTCTTTCGCACTTGATTCTGCGAAACATGATTTTTTATTGCAAAACTCGGCGGGCCGAAGGAGGCTCGGTGTAGTGTTTTGTCGTTATGATGAAAGAGTTTATGTCATTGCGGGGGGACTCACGATTCGGGGAGTTTACGGACTGGCGCGTTCAATATGCGTTCGAGTTGGCGTCGGGCTAAGGTTCCATACGTGCGCGCAGCGGGAGCGCATACGCGGCGGGTGCCATGCGTTGCTGCCTGAAGCGTGCATCGGAGGCGCACTGCTGGCGAGCGAGCAGTGGCACCCGAGTGCGGTTTTTGACAGGATTTACAGGATCGACTGGATAGAAAAAGGTCAACAAAAAAAAGAAGGGCGCCCTTCCAAACGTGGATCGCCGGCCCACGACCACCCTTCGGGCGGTGCCCGCCGTCGATCCCGTCCGTTCGAGTGTGGCTGCCTGGGCGAAATCTGCAGTTCGGGTCCAGTGTCCTTAGGATCTGGTGTCACCCGCAGCGCCCGTAGGCCGACGTGAGGCGTTCTGAACGAGCACCGCCTTTTAAAGCGATGCTCTAGCGCTAGCCCCGCGCGACCTGTTGACGAACCAACTGGGCAGGCCGTTACTGAACAGACGTTCATTTGACGCGGGCCAATGTAGCATAGCTGGAGAGAATTGCTAGCCCTCATTTCGGCCACCCTTCCGGAGAGGGGCGAGCGTATCGGACACAGCCTGACTTACGTCCTTGCTACTCCGCGGCGGAGCGCTCGAGGTTGAGGGCGAGAAGTTTGGCGAGGAGGCCGTCGTCGGGGATGGTAGAGTCCCAGCCGTAGGCGGCGAAGACGGCGGCGTCGGGTTTCTTGTGGGCGAGGTCAAGCCAGGTCGGGTGTTCGTTGTAGAGGTTGGTGAGCGTGCGCTTCTTCAAGTGCTTGGCGCATTCTTCGTCTTTGGGGACAGTGCGCGGGTAGCGGACGGTGGCGATGGCGGGCGTATGCGCGGGTTCACCCCCCTCCCCTATCCCCTCCCCGCAAGGGGGCGGGGGACGAATCAATGTAGCGTCTCCATGGGCCGTCGATGGAGCCGGGGAATTCGAGGACTTCGGTGCGGGTCCATTCGGGCGGGTTGAGCCAGTTGTTGCGGAGCGTGTCGAGGTCCTTGGCCGCGGCGGCGATTGCCTCGCGCTGCACGTCGGCCGGCTTCCGGAAATGCGAAGTCTCGAAGCCGTAAACGTGTTGCTGTAGTTCTGACTTGCCAAGGAATCAAGGCATTCTGCAGGACGTGATTATCGATAATGTAGTTCCCGAAACAATCAGGACTTCGCCTGCCGATCGAGTTTCTCGGCTAATTGGCTGATCTGGTGCTGCAGTTCGCCAAACATCGCAATCTGCAGATCAATTCTCCCTCGTTCAAGAGCCGGGCGATGCCTCGACCAATACCGTACGGCGGAAATGGCTGCCGCAATCATGGCAACGATTGTCAACGTAGACCAGATCGGTGCGAGTATCTTGTGCGGCCACGGAATGGTCGGGGTTAGATTTACCACCAATGCAAATGCGTAGCACGCAATCACCACCACCACAGAACCAATAACAACTGCTCGGCTCGAACGAGTCTGTTTCTCCAGGGAATCCAGGGACTGTTGTAGATTCATGTGAAACTCCTCAAATTGACGTTCGGAAACACCGGCATCCTGTGCCAACAACTGTTCCACAGGATGCTTTGACGAATACTTACTCATGTCTCGACCTTTCGAACTGCTGACGTAGTTCACGCTTTGCATAATGCAGCCGAGATTTCACTGTTCCGATGCTGCAGCCGACAATTTCAGCGATTTCCGTAAGACCCAATTCTTCAAGAAAAGCGCAGCGCCAGGACTTCTCTATGGGCTGGTGAAAGCTGCTCCAAGGTACGGTGAACGAGCTGAGCATTCTCCAAAGCCTCTAGCTCATTCCAGGCTTCGAGTTCGTGACCAGCGACTTGTTCTTCGTCCAACGGTCTAGGCCATGTTGATTTTCCTCGGATGTGGTTGACGGTCACATCATGTGCGATCTTGTATAACCATACCCGAAATGCATCCGGCGACCGCAAAGAACCAAGTTTCCTGAAAATTGTTAGCCACACATCCTGCATCACGTCAAAGGCGTCCTCCTTATCACCGATAATTCGTCGGATGTAATAGAGAAGTCGACGTTCGTATCGTTTTACCAATTCCCGAAACGCATTCGCATCATGTGCCTGAGCCAGCACCACCAGCATGCGTTCCTGCACCAGCCCAAATTCCATTCGGCACGTCATGGACAACGACTACGGCCGATTACGGCAGCAGCAACCCCTTTCTGAAAGTAAGCCACTGTTGATCGCCCGACGGTTCAATTATTCTGTGGCGATTCTCCCAATTCACCCTTAACTGTGCCGGTGAAGTTGGTGTGGATTTCGAAGCGGTCGAGGTCGCAGACAATCAGGAGCGGCGGGTTTTCGAGGTCTTCGCGGTATTGGAGGAGTTGTTTGTAGGCGGCGGCGAGGTCTTTGTGTTTGCCTTTGTATTCCCAGCCGAAGTGGCAGCGCATCCAGACGTCGGCCCAGCCTTGGCCGCCTTCGGTTTTGTGGACGCCGCGCTCGAAGGTGTACCAAGCGCCGTCGGGGTCGGCGGCAGCCGGTTTGGGTTGGCCGAGCAGGTCGCAGAGGTCGCAGAAGTGTTGTTGGTAGGCACTGCGCTCAGAGAGCGTGGCGGCTTGCCATTTTTGGATGAATTCTTGGGGCGTCATTAGGTCAAAGAGAGAAGGGGGACAGTCCCCCAAGTCGGCGACAAGGCCCGTGAACGGGCTTGCCCTCACCCTAGCCCTCTCCCAAAGGGCGAGGGAATTTTAGGTTAGTGTAACTCGACATGAATATCGGGCCTAGTATGGAGGCGAAAGGTCGTGAACGACCTTGGGAGAGATCGTGTTCAGAGTTGGGTGTCGCGGGAGAAGGGGAGACGGAAGGTGCGGGATCGGGAGACGCCGCGCACAGGCAGGAGCGGTGACAGCCGCTACGCTCTGGGGGCTCGCCTGCGGCTCGACCCCAGCCACCCGTCGCTCAGTGCAGATAAGTAGCAGGAGAGTAGAAGACGGGGAGACAAGGAGAAGAGGAGACGGGGAGTCGAGGTGGTGCGGTGGCAAGCTTCGTACGTTCGGCGGCGAGCGGTCACGCTGACTTGCGTTGCGGTGGATCGTGTGCCGGTAGTGAATGGTCTGGACGGTCGCGATCAGCCCATGTCGGTAAGTAGCGAGCGGCATAAAGTTGGGCCAAGTGCCGCAGGTAGAGCCATTGTTGCGTGATGGACAGCTTGCTCTTGCCGAGCTTCCGGTCTTGGAAGTGGATGGGGACTTCGACAATGCGGCGGCAATCGCAGCGGACGATAAGCTCCAGCAAAATCTTGTAGCCGAGCGGACGGAGCGTGGTGGCCCGCGCGAGCGTCGAACGGCGGATCGCGAAGTAGCCGGCGAGCGGGTCGGCGGCACGAGTTAGTCCGCGAGCCAGTAATGTAGCGGCCGATGAGTTGAGGCGGCGAAACCAGCCCCAGTTGGCATCCGCAGAGCCGCCGCGAGCATACCGACTGCCGATGGCGACATCACAAAACGGCGAACGTGCTGCCTCGACGAGTGCGGGCAGCGCCTCGGGTGGGTGTGATCCGTCGGCATCCATGACGACGCAGATCTCACCGGCAGCCTCGTTCAGCCCCTTCACCACGGCAGTGGCTAGGCCGCGTTCATCGGTGCGCATGATTAAGCGCAATGGGTGTTGCCGGCCAAGTTCACCGCAGAGCACGTCGGTGCCATCATGGCTGTCGTCGTCCACGATAACGACCTCACTTGCCAGATTCGCGGACTTCAATATCTCGAAGAGTCGCGGCAAGAGCGCGGTTAGGCTCGCTCGTTCACGCAGCGTGGGAATGATGATTGAAACTTCGGGAGTCATTGATCCTCGCGATTGGGACGAGAGGCGACATGCACGTCTGCGGGCTCGCCCAATAGCACGTTGTAGGCGCCGGCAATCTTCGGGTTGAGATCGAGGATGGCGCCTTTCCACTTGTTGCGCTTTAGCTCTTTGTCGGTCACGGCGACGAGAGTATTCGGCGGTGGCGGAACTAATTGGCGGAGCTCACCCAGTAACGCTTCGCGAATGTGACCGTTCTCGCACCACTTGCGCTTATCCGGCGGCAAGTAAAAGAGAACAGAGCCAACCCGTTGTCCCAGCAGCACAATTTCCTGAGGGAGCGAATCGGAGGCATTGAGCATGGCCGCGAGAGCGCACTGCGAATGAAGCTCCGCCAGTGTCTGGAAAGGCCACGTCATCAGACAAACGAATATAAGTGGGAACCACAGCATTCCGATCGCCAGTGCTGCCCGACCCTGTTTGCGCTCGAACAAGACAAAGCCGACGGCCATGGCGAGCGATGCAAGCACGGCGACGAAGTAAGCCGGCCACGGCGATGGAGCGGCTAGAAACTTACTCAAAATAAAAAGTGCGGGGACCGGTGCGACGATGCCAAACACCGCTGCTAAGCGAAACGTGTTGACGAACAGCCACCGTGGAGGATGTGCAAATTCGGAATGGAAAAAACGGCGGAAACCCACACCAGCCAAGATGGCAATCGGTGGAAAGAGCGGAAGGGCATACGTCAATAGTCTGGAGCCTGCGGCCGTTAGGAAGATGAATCCGCCGACAAACCAGCAGGCGAGCAACAAGACAGCTCGATTGCGCGGTCTCGCCATTTCATACCGAAGTTGCAATACTGTTGCCGTTGCGAATAGGAGCCACGGCATCGCGCCACCGAGAACTGGCCCGAAGTAGTAGTACCAGGACGTCTCGCCGTGCTCTTGTCCTTCTGTAAGATAGCCAAGCACATGGCGCTCAATGAAATAATAGAAGAGGTAACCGGGGCTAGCGTGCTCCATGACGAGGTACCACGGACTTGCCAAAAGCCCACCGACGAACAATGCAACAACCGATCGGACTACGAGCGCTTTGGAAATGCTGCGCGAAGCGATTGCATAGAGCCCGAGCCCCGATGCAACGACAGCAACTCCAATGAGGCCCTTCGTCAAAAATGCCAGCGCGATGAAAACAGACATAGCGGCGACCCAGCGCCATTGACGCCCTATATCTGTCGATTGGTCCTGTTCCCAGAAAGCGAGCACGATGAGATTGATCCATGGAACCAGCGCCACATCGTGCGCCGGCGACTGCGTGAGAATCACGGGCAGTACCAGCGTTAACGCGGCCAACGCCGTGTAAACGCCTGCTTCGGCATCGAACATCCAACGCGCAAGTAATACCGAGGTCACGATGCCAAGCAGCGCAAAAATGAAACCGGGCAGCCGAACGGCCCCTTCATTCATACCGAACACGCGCAACGACAATGCTTGCGCTGCTGAATACAGAAAGGGCTTATCGCGAAAGGGGTGTCCGTTGTAGCGAGGTACGATGTAGTCGCCCCGCTGGACCATCTCCTGGGCGATCGAGGCATGGATTCCTTCGTCCGGATCCAAAAGCGGGGTACGAAGCGCCAACGGATAGAGGTACATGGCGATCGCGCACACTGCGATCGTGAACAGGCACAGACGCTGAGAAGAACCGTTCATGCGCTCAAAGATGGATGAATCGGCGGGGGGATGGCTCAGATGCCGGAATGCGCAAAAGAGAAGCAGGCGAATTATTAGCATTCTCGGAGTTGCGCGTCGATGCCAGTTGCGGCCGGCTTGCGGTCAGGGGTGCAGGAACGCTAATCGGGCGAGTTTGCAGCTAGCGGGAGTTGTGCTGGCAGAATTGGGCGGTGGTTAGTATTTTGGCGGTGGTGGGAGTGAGTGGCTGACAAGCGAACCCGATAGGATGGGAGAGAACAATGACCAAGGAAGGTTTTTCAGCAGACCAAGGATGGTCGGGTGCTGTACGGCGGAAGTTCCAAGAGTTGGCGGAGTTGATTTCGCAGGAGCGTTTTGGTGAGGCGGGGATTCCCAAGGAGATTACGTTTTCGGAGATTGAGGAGATTGGGCATCAGGTGGGGCGGCTAGCGGCCGGCACGATCGATCAGACCCTGCAGCTTCGCCATGCCGAGCACTTGGCGGAAGTGGAGTCTTGTCCGGAGTGTGGCCGCGGTTGCGAAGTCGAGCGGCGTCAGCGCGCGTTGCAAACGCGGGACGGCACGGTCGTGTTGGACGAACCCGTTTGTCACTGTGGCGCCTGTGAGCGTGCTTTTTTTCCCTCAGCGTCCGCTGCTGAAACTTGACGGGCGTGCGTATAGTCCGCTGGTGCTGGAGCGGATCGTCTCGGCCGGCGGCTTGGCGAAGTCGTTCGTGTCGGCCGCGAAGCTGCTGAAGCTGATCGGAGAGATTGATGTCTCCTCTCGTCAGATCAACAACCTGACGGTCCTGGTGGGCGAAGAACTGGCGCGGGAGCGTGATCGACAGACGGCGGCGTACGCCGATCGGCCGTTGCCGCGGACCGCCACGCTGGTGGAACCCATTCCGCAGTTGGCGTGCGTCCAGGTCGATGGCGGACGGATGCAAACCCGCGCGCAGGGCGCGGGGCCGGGCGTGCATGAGGCCCATTGGCGAGAGACGAAAACGGCCGGTTTTTTCCGCATGCAAACGACTTCCCACGCCGCCGACCCCCACCCGGACTTGCCCCGCTGCTTCGCCGATCGCCGCGCAATGCAAGGCTTGCTTCCCGGCGCCCAGGACGAGCCAGCGGCAGCCGAGCCGGGCACCGCCCGCAGGGTGGTCGCCGACCATGACCCGAGCTGGCGGCCGGCGGTGCTGTTCCGCACCTGCCGCGCATCCCTGGAAACGAGTGAGCGATTCGGCCAGATGATGGCCGCCGAGGCCGACGCACGGGGCTTCTTTGCCGCCCCCAGGCGCACGTTCTTAGGGGACGGCCTGGCCTACAACTGGTCGATTCATCGACGGCACTTCCCCACCTTCAAGCCGATCGTTGACTTCGTGCATCCGGTGGAGCGATTGCATGCGGCGGCGCGTGCGGTGCATGCGAAGTACGACTCGGCTTGGTCGCAGTACGTCGCTTGGGCCGGCGCCGTGTGGCAAGGACAGGTCAGCGAAGTGATTCAGGAACTTGCCGGCTACAGCCAGTCACTGGGCCCAGCTCCCCGGGACGCCGACGAGTCGGACCCCCGCCGCGCGCTGGCCGAGTCACTCACCTACTTGCGAAACAACCAGTCTCGCATGGACTACCCACGCTACCGTCGCGCGGGTCTGCCGGTCAGCAGCGCACTCGTGGAGTCGCTGGTCAAAGAAATGAACTACCGCGTGAAAGGGACCGAAAAGTTCTGGAACGACGGCCCCGCTGGCGAAGCGATCCTACAAGTCCGCGCCGCCCTCTTGAGCGACGACGACCGACTCGCCGCCCATCTCCGACAAAGACCGGGGCGTCCCTATGCACGAGCGTCAAAAAAATCACCGCTAGCGACCGCCGCCTAAAAACCGATTAACGTTCCTGCACCCTGCGGTCAGGGGTGCAGCCTGCACTTTGCACTGGCTGGGTCGATCGTGTAGAAGTGATGGCAGGAATTGACGGCAGGTGGGCGTACCGGCGAAAAGCTGGAGAAACGAGGGAGCCACGGATGGCAACTACCCAGGAGATCAAGGAGCGGATTGCGGCCTTCGCACGTGAATTAGCCGTTGATTTGGGCGATGTCGATGATAGCGATGCGCTCAGTTGGCTCGACGCCATCGAGACGCGCGCGGTCGAGATCGGCGACGCGATGTATGCGGAACTCGTGAAGCAGACCTCGGCCGACCGTTCCACCGATGACGAGTCGACCTGCCCCACATGCGGCGAGCCGGGCCGATACCAGGGCCAGCGCGAGCGGGTATTGATTGGCCGGCGAGGTCCGGTGACGATCACCGAGCCGGAGTATTTCTGCCCCGCCTGCCGGCGGGCTTTTTTTCCCGCTGACCAGGGCGATTGGAGTTGAGGTCGATTGCCCCTTCACGCCGGCCATGCTGCGGAAGGTGGCGTACGCCGGCTCGCAGTCCGCATCGTTCGTCCAGGCAACGAAGGATCTGATCGCGCTGGCCGAAACCAAGGTCTCGCGCGAGCGCGTGCAGCGATGGACCAAGCGGGTCGGAGAAGAGCGCGTGGCGGAAGCAGAACGACAAGCCGAAGCGTATCAAGCGCTGCCGCTTCCCGAACAACAAAAGAGCCCCACCGACCAGCTTCCGCAAGTGGTGTGCGTGATGATGGACGGCGGGCGAATTCAAGTCCGCGATCGCCACGAAAACGAGCCTAACACCCAAGGCTATTGGAAAGAATCGCTGGTGGGCTGCTGCCTGAGCATGGTGAGTGAAGAACAGCTGCGGGACCCTTGTCCGACCATTCCCAAGACGTTTGTCGATCCCCAGCGGATGCACGATTTGAGCCGGGAAATCAAGGGATCTTCCGCTTCCACGGAAGGCGCCGCGGCGCCTTCGGCGGAGTTTCCCGACGATCGCCACGGCCGCCCCGAAGTGCTGGTGCGAAGCGTGGTCGCTACCCGCGGCGGACAAGAAGTGTTTGGCAAGCGGTTGGTCGCCGAAGCGCACAGCCGCGGCTTTCACGCGGCGCGGCGCAAGGCGTTCGTGGCCGATGGATCGGCCAGCAACTGGACGGTGCATCGAAAATACTTCTCGCACTACACCCCGATCGTCGATTTTACGCACGCGATCTGCTACGTGTACGCCGCGGCAATGGCCGGGCGAAGCGGCCCAGCGGCATGGGACGACTACGTGTGTTGGGCGCAGTGGCTGTGGGAAAGTGCGGTCGACAAGGTGATCGCAGCGGTCGCCGTGCGAGCGGAACAGCTGGGGCCTCCCCCCGACAGCGACGAGACTTCCCCCGCCGCGATCGTGGCCAAGACGTGGGGCTATCTTTAGAATCAGCGGTCACGCATGAAGTACCATCAGTACCGACGGCTGGGGCTGCCGATCACCAGCAGCCACATCGAGTCGACGATCAAGCAGATCAACCGTCGCGTCAAGGGAACCGAAAAATTCTGGGACCAGGGCGCCGAGCCCCTCCTCGTGCTGGCGGCCGACCACCTCAGCGAAACCAGTCGCCTCGACCAGTTCTGGAAGCACCGGCGAAAACGATTGAAGTCCATGCGGTGCTACCAAACCGCCGTCTGAAAAAATACAAACCGCGGGCTGCACCCTGCGGTCAGCCTCCGCAACCTGATCGAGTAATCGACGGGGCACAGCACTACGAGTCGCCGACCGTTTGGAAGCGGAAGTGTCGACCCAGCAAGCAATGCCGGCATGCGCTTTGCTTGCAGTTGTCGCTCAATTGGTTGTCCCACATAAGAGCGAGGTACTGGCAATGGCGCAAGGGTCCAAGAAGAAATACACGGAAAAGCAGAAGCGGAAAGCAGAGCACATTGAGGAGGGTTACGAGAAGCGCGGCGTAAGAGAAAAGGAAGCCGAACGGCGGGCCTGGGCGACGGTCAATAAAAGCAGCGGCGGCGGCAAAAAATCCGGCAGTGGACGGGGAAAGAAGACTAAAAAGTCACCCGCCAGGAAGGGAGGCCGCAAGGGCGGCAAGAAATCCGGGAAGAAGGGTGGGAAGAAAAAGAGTTGACACTCCGTAAAGATGCAACGCTGGTGAAACTCTGTACCAATTGCCCTGCAACTTTGAGTCCGCACCGGCAAGGTCGCCGTGGGAAGGACGCGAACTGCGCGTTTCGCTGCCGCAATGGTTCAAGCTCGCACAATGCGTGAGCAAAAGCAAGGGTGGTAGCATTAGAAATTGTGATCGGTGCATTGGAAAGATTCCATTGCTGGTTACTTACGCTGGCGCACCTTTCGCTGTATAAAAAGAAGGGGTTTGGTACGGTTACGCCGTCGACCGTTTGCGGCCAACCGGCGTTGCCCGGCGCTTTCACAAGGCTGACTTGTTCGAAGGTCGACAAACCCAGTGCCCAGTAATGCGACGACATCATGAAATCTGCCCAACGACGCGTGCTTTCGATTTCGTCCGCGTTTGTGTTATTGGCGTTGCCGTCTGTCGCTCAGGCCCACGTTGGCATTGGTTCAACCACAGGCTTTTTCGATGGATTCGTTCATCCAGTCAGCGGGCTCGACCACATTTGTGCAATGCTCGGCGTAGGACTTTGGGCGGCCCAACGTGGAGGCCGCGCGGCGTGGATGATCCCACTCGTCTTTGTGTCTGTGATGATGGTCGGCGGCGCGTTGGGTATGGCCCACGTCTTTATTCCTTTTGTTGAACCTGCGATTAATATTTCGGTATTGATTGTGGGTCTACTCGTCACCGCCGCAGTCCGAATGCCGCTCGCCGCAAGCGCGTGCCTGGTTGGGTTATTTGCACTGTTTCACGGCCACGCGCATGGTATGGAAATGCCGGCCACGGCAGCCGGTATCGCTTATGGAGTTGGATTCGTTGCGACGACTGTCTCACTACTTGCATGTGGAATCGGCTTGGAATGGGCAGCGGAGCACTATCAATCCAGATGGATCACTCGCTACGCCGGCGCGGCAATGATCGTGTGCGGTGTGGGATTGTGCGCGATGTACGTCGCATGACGGGCGACGATCCGCCACGCCGATCTATTTTTGGAGGGACAGAAGTCACCTAGCGACTTCGCGCTCTGTTCCGGTTGTCTGATTGGCGTCTCCCTGTTGCGGCTGAACAATGTCTCAGCGACATCGCTAAGCAGTTTTGCGGTCATCACCTGCGGTTCTCCGCGCTTCGAGCGAAGAACTTGCTAGCATCGCCGGCACATGGGATTGGCGGATTCATACGATCGGGTAAAATCCGATCCGGCGTTTGTAAAAAAGCCTACCTGCGGTGCCGAGGAATATCACGTGAGGGCCCTAAGCTGCAAAAAAGCTCTGCCACTAGGGGCAGTTGATGGGGAGCAGCGGATTGGGTTTCGATCAGGAGTGACGATTCTCGAGCTGCTGGTGGTCGTCTCTTCGATCACGATGTTGGCATCGTTGCTGTTGCCGGCGATTCAATCGGCACGCGAAAGTGCGCGTAATCTGCACTGCGGAAACAACCTGCGCCAAGTCGGGGTGGCCTTGCACGCCTTTCACGACTCGCATCGCGTGCTGCCGGCTGGGTGGCGATTGGAGTCCAGCGGCCGCTCAGCTTACGGGTGGGCCACAAGGATTTTGACAGAAGTCGAGGAACCACAATTACAAGAGTTTGTCGATCAAGCACGCCCGATCAACGAGTTATCTCCCGCGTTGCGCTCAGCGGCTCCGGTTGTGTTCTTGTGTCCATCGGATCATGGCGAGGCTGTATTTCCGCTGTTCGCCGAAATCGGCGAGCACGGGATGCACGCGCAGGAGTCGACGCGGGTGATTGTAACTTTACCACGAGCCAACTATGTCGGAGTGTTCGGCACAAGGGATCCAGATGATGTGCCTGGAGAAAGCGGTAACGGTGTGTTTGTGCAAGACCGCGGACATCGCTTCGAAGAAATGGCTCGGGGGTCAAGCCGCGTGATGATGGTCGGAGAACGAACAACTCGCAAGTTGTCCTCTACATGGCTCGGCATCGCAATCGAAGGGGAGGACGCGGCCGGTCGCATCGCCGGCTGCGCGAATCTTGGTCCCAATCGCGACGACGCCGATGAATGCGAATTCGATAGCCGCCACCCTGGACACGTCAATTTTGTTTGGGCGGATGGTCACGTATCAGGCGTGCAAAACGACGTCGATCGGCTAGTTTACCGGGAGGATGCGGAATGCCGCTGAACCTCAAGCCCGCCGTAGCTTTCGTTGAGGCCGGCACCACGAGAAGAAAGACCATATAACCGCGCTAATGCCGGCACGATTTGTCGGAAGAATGTTCAGATGACCAGACCAACAAAAAACTCCGGTGTTCTCCAATTGACGACCGGTGGGGACTGGCGCAACACTGTGGAGAAGGTAAAACCGCCGGCCCCGAAAGGTCATCGAACCGAACTGCCAACACACATTCAATACTCTTCCTCTGAAAGTAGCATGAAGTTTCCTCGTCTCACGCGCTGTGAACTTGAGCTAATGGATGTTCTTTGGCAAAAGGGCGAGGCTACGGTCCAGGAGGTTTGCGACGAATTAACACGACCGCTGGCATATACAACGGTCATGACCACACTCGGTCTGTTGCACAGTAAAAAGAAGGTGTTGAAGCGCGTCAAGCGCGGACGGGCGCACGTGTATCAGCCGATCATATCGCGAGATGAAGTTAGCCGAGCCGTGCTCAGCGAGCTGCGCAATGTTTTGTTCGCCGATCAGCTACCGATGCTGGTTCTAGGCCTGCTGGAAAATGGGGATTTCACGCAGAAGGATGTGCAGGCCTTGAAGGCCGCAATTCAAAAGGTCGAAACGCAGGGTGAACCGTGAATTACCTCTCCGTCGTGGAAACGTTCGTCTCGCTCTCTCTACAAGTTGCGGTACTGATCGGCCTGACTGCGTGGGTGGCACGGCGCCGTCGTTTCCGTGGGAATGCGGACGCTTGTTGGTCTGCGCTGCACGTTTGCATTCTGTTGCTTACGGCTGGTGCATTCCTGTTGCCTCATCTGCGATTCATAACGTGGGCTGATCTTCAACCTTCTGAAGGGCACCCGAACATAGATGCAACGACTTCCGCGGCTGGTCGAATTTGCCTGTGGGTTTGGCTTTCTGGATCAGCTACGATCTTAGCCGTATGTATAGGCGGAATGCTTCGTGCAACATCGCTGGTGCGGTGCGCGGAAATCGATGCTGGAATAGGTGAAATAGTCCAGGATGAGCTTGCGGAATTGTCCTCGCCGGCGCGGATTGAAACTCGCGTTTCCGCAGATGATGTTAGTCCGTTCTGTTGGCAGTTTCATCGGCCCGTAATTGTCGTGCCGGAGATCGTGCGTAGCTTTCCACCAACTGAACAGGCCGCGATTCTGCGTCACGAGCGTGCTCACATTCGCTTGCAACACCCATTGTATTTGTTCCTGCAACGAATGGTCGAGGCGATCTATTGGTTTCACCCGCTGACCTGGTGGGCATCGCGTCAGGCGGCCGCTGCGCGAGAGTTTCGCTGCGACCAAGATTCCGTGCGATCGAGACAAGAAGTGGCCAGCTATTTACGTAGCCTGTTGCGACTTATTGAATCGAAATTGCATCCGCCTGGCAGGTTGCCAGCCGGTATTGGCTTTATGGGAGATGCTTCATTGCTCAGCCAGAGGGCCGACAAACTCGGCAATTTTACGGAGCATGCCCAGGCGCTACCCCGACAAAATCCTGGCCGGCTGCTGTAGCCGTAGCGCTTTGTGCCCTAGCTTGCAGCTTTGTCTGGTTGCCGGTTAATCCGGATGCATCGCGGCGCTCAAAGTGGTCGCCATGGCCTACATGGTCGGCCCAGGCATTGAACGCGACCGGCGTTGTTGTTCGCGACTACGAAGTAGACGGCCACCGGCTGAGCCTGCACAATCACGAAAAATAGGTGTGCTAGCCCCTTCTTGCCGAGCATGCCAAATAGCGACTTGACGAGCGGCCGATCGAAGCTGGAACACAGCTTTGCAACCGAGAGTCGATTTGATCGACACACTGTCGATTGAATCGCCACCCTTAAATCGATGGCACGCTGCGGGTTTTGCAAAATTGCCATTTCCTCGCTCGATGGCAATGATTAACTGGGTGAAGCTCTAGCCGCGGCCATTTCTTGCTCCGGCTGGAGTGGGTGGCTCGCAATCGTCGCAGCAAGTGAATTGGCCTGATAATGCCTCAATCTGCTAATGCCGAAGCCAATTCCACGAAAGTCTTGGCGGCTTTCGCTACTTTGTGCAGCTCGTTGCGGAGACGGCTGATGTCGTCGCAGGTCTTGTGGGCTTGTTGGCTCTCCAATCTTGCGTCGTTCTTCGTGCTCTCGATTTGGGTGTTTAGCGATGGCCTATTCGCCGAGACCTTTCGGCTGTTTGCGGCTTTCGTACACTCGCTCATTTATTTTGAATCGAGTACCAGCCTGTCGGACCCACAGCTTGCGACTCGCTTATTGGCACTTAAAACGCTGAGTGCCGTAGCGGCGATTGGCGGCATCGGCGTTTTGCTCTCGCTCTTCTTCGGCACGAAGGGCCAACGCGGAGTAAAGTGCTGGCTAGGCTTTACGGCATTGGCCGCGGTTTGGTTTGCGCTGGGAACCAACTGGTCGGAGCTTCAATGGCAAGGACAGGTGTATCGTCTTGGGCGACAACTGCAACCGTTTGAAGCCGTCGCATCATCGCTCCAACGCGATTGGCCGGCGGTCGATGGCCACACGGCGGAGCTTGGTTCGTTTTCAGCGTACCCTATTGGTGAACCGGAGACGTTATTGTTAGTGGCCCCGGCGAAATTACCTGGTGCAAGTGCTGCGATTTCCACCGTCGAGCGGTCGGACCAAGGAGCTTTGCGTTTTCAGTTGACGGGCAAGGAACTCGGCGCATGGTTGGAATGGCATCCGTCGCACGATTTGCCGAAGGACTTTGTCGATGGGCTTTCGCGCCGGTACGAGCTCAAGCGGAGTACGCAGCTCTCGAACGAGTGGTACTTGGTCCAATACAAGTGACGTAGCTTTATGCCAGAGCCCGGCATCGCAGCCCTCGCGTTACCTGGTCTATTGAGTCTCGACTAATTTGTGTAATTTGGGATATGACCATGCATGATTCGCAAAGGATTTGCGGAACAACTCCAAGCTCGACGCTTGCAAGCGATCGCGCTGCTGGAGGAGGGACCGCGCAGGTGGAAATTGCCCCGATGCTGCGGGTAAGTTCTCCTGCGGTCTCCCAGTGGAAAAAGGCGCACGCCCAGGGAGGGACTGCTGCGTTGAGAGCCCAGGTGCATCCTGGTCCCACCCCGAAGCTTTCCTCGAAACAGTGCCAGCGATTAATCGGCTACTTGCGGCAAGGGCCGCGCCGACATGGTCTGGCGCACCAAGCTGTGGACGCTGCCCCGAATTGCGGAGCTGATTGCTTGCAAGTTCGGCGCGGAGTACGACCAGTCGGGCGTATGGCGGCTGTTGCGTCGGCTGGGTTGGAGTTGCCAGCGGCCCGAACGACGGGCACGCGAGCGCGATCAGGCGGCCATCGTCCAGTGGCGCCAAAAGGACTGGTCTCGCATAAAAAAACGCGCGTCGTAGCGGGCGGTTGATCGTTCTGATCGATGAATCGGGCTTTATGTTGCAGCCGGTCGTCCGCCGCACCTGGGCCCCCCGGGGCGAAGCCCCGGTCCTCGATTGCTGGGATCGGCATGACCGGCTCTCGGTCATTTTGGCCCTTACGATCTCGCCCGAGCGCAAGCGATTGGGACTCTACTTCGACATCGTGGATCACAACATTGTCACCAACGACTTCGTCGAGTTCGTGGCTTCTGTCCTGCGTCGGCTGGGACAACCGATCACGCTGGTGCTGGATCGTTGGCAAGTCCACCGTTCCGGCGTCCGGAAGATCAAGGCTCGCTTCGGACATCGCGTTTACATCGAATGGTTGCCGGCCTACGCTCCCGAACTCAATCCGACTGAACATGTCTGGGGGCACACCAAGTACGCCGACCTGCAAACTTCGTACCCGACGACGTACTCGATCTCGGACAAACCATCGTCGGCTCGCTCCGAAACACGCGTCGAAACCAAACTTTGCTGCGTTCCTTCTTCCATCACGCTGAACTCAAAATCTGATTCATTAAGTTCGCCAGTCAAGGTTCAATAATACCTTTCCGGCGGACTTGATATACCATTGTTGTTCCATAGCTTTGCCGACTTATGTAGTCAGTGCAGGGCCGCGACTTACTTATGAAATAGTATGCCTGCAAAAGAACGTCCCTCCGATAGCCCATAAGCAGACGCTTGGTTTGCACTCAGGCAATCGGGGTTCGATTCCCCGACGCTCTGGCCTGTCCCCCGCTATCCTACCCCAGCACATCTGCAAACGCCTTCTTCAGCGCCACCAGACCTGCCGCGCCCTTCTTCGCGTCGACGACCACATTCACGCGGATTTCGCTGGTGCTGACCATTTCGACGTTGATGTCGGCCTCGGCGAGGGCTTTGAACATCCGCAAGCCGACGCCGGTGTGGCTGCGGACGCCGACTCCTTTCACGGTCAGGATCGCGACGGCCGGGTCGACCTTCACCTCGCCACCCATTTCCTTCGACAGGATGTTAAGCACTTTGCTTGCTTGCTCGACGGAGTTGCGTGGCACGGTGAAGCTGACGTCGGCCTGTCCGTCGCGGCCGATGCTTTGGACGATCGTGTCGACCAAAACGCCATCTGAGGCAACAGCCTCGAAGATGTGAGCCGAGATGCCGGGCTGATCGGGCACGTCGAACAGAGTCAACTGGGCCTGCGCTTCGTCGAGGGAGACACTTTCGATCGTGAGGTCTTCCATCCGCTGAAGGCGGGCAACGATGTCGGCCGCGTCGGCCTTCCGCGTTGCCGGCAGCTTTTCGCCGAACTTCACGCGATCCTTCGGCGCACGATCGAGCTCGAATTCACTGTGCACTGCCCGGAGCGCGGCGAGCGCTTGCTCGCGTTTTACCAGCACCGATACTTTAATCTCGCTGGTTGTGATGGCCTCTATGTTGATGCCTTCGTCGGCGAACGCCCGGAACATGCGATCTGCCACGCCGGTTTGCGTGGCCATGCCGAGGCCCACGATGGAGACCTTCGCCAGGCTGGCGTCGTGCAGAACTATCTGCGCCGGAGCTCGTCTGCCGCTTTCTGCGAGGCCTCAAGGGCCTTCGGCAGGTCGTCCTCGAGCACCGTAAATGAGATGTCGGCCGAGCCATCGGCCCCTGCGTTCTGTACGATCATGTCGACTGCGACGTTTACGGCCGCGAGCTTCGAAAACACGGCGTAGCTCACGCCAGGTTGGTCGGGCACGGCGGCGATGGTGATTTGGGCCTCGTTTTTGGTGAGCGCCGCGCCGCAGACGGCGCGATCGGCCGACTCCGATTCACTGCCGATCACGGTTCCGGGGTCGTCGCTGAAGCTTTGGCTGTTGCGGACGTGAATCGGCACGTTGAACTTCTTGCCGAACTCGATTGAACGACTGTGCATCACGCCGGCGCCGAGGCTCGCGAGTTCCAGAATTTCATCGTGGCTCACATAGTCCATCTTGCGGGCCTCGGCGATGAGGCGGGGATCGGTGGTGAAGACACCATCAACGTCGGTGTAAATCTCGCAAGCGTCGGCGTTGAGTACTGCGGCTAGCGCGACAGCCGTCGTATCGCTGCCGCCGCGGCCGAGTGTGGTGATGTTGAAATCCTCGTCGATGCCCTGGAAACCGGCAGCGATGACGATTTTGCCGTCGTCCAGCAGCTTCTTCATCCGCTCGGTCGAAATCGATTGAATGCGAGCCTTCGTATGCGAGCTATCGGTGCGAATGCCAATTTGAGCACCGGTGAGACTCACAGCTTCCGCTCCCAGCGAGTGAATCGCCATTGCCATGAGTGCGACGCTTACTTGCTCGCCGGTCGAGAGGAGCATGTCCATCTCGCGGCCGGCGGGATCGTCGGTGATTTGCTTCGCAAGGTCGACCAGGTAATCGGTTTGATGACCCATCGCGCTGACGACCATCACGACCTGGTTGCCGTTCTGCTGCGCACGGATTGCGCGCCGTGCGGCCGTCCGAATCTTTTCCGCATTAGCAACACTGGTGCCGCCAAATTTTTGTACGATCAAGCTCATCGATATCTCAATCCCAGCTCGGCAAACTTAGGTTCTCACCACAACGGACACAAAGTACACGAAGGAATGCTAGAACGTCAAATTCAGTGAAGTGAGTCGTCGAATGCTGATTGTTATCTTGAACTGATCGCATCCGGAAGATTTGCGGGTTCTTCCTTCGTGCTCTTTGTGTCCTTCGTGGTCAAATCTTCCCGATAAACCATGGCATCAAGTTCCAGCCTTCATCGAATGCCAGCTTCGACTTTGCTGCGTTTGTGTCGCCGTAGGTGGTGAACACGTCCGGCGTGATGCCTGTGCCGGCCATGGCGACGGGTACATTGCCGTGCGTGTGGACTTTGGTGCGCAGGAACGTGGGGTGGTCGGGCGAGATCATGATCCGCCAATCGCCCTGCGATTGAAGCGCCGCAAGGAGTGGTCCGACCACGTGACGGTCAATTTGCTCGATCGCCTTCACTTTTTCATCGCAGCGGCCTTCGTGCGAGGCTTCGTCGGAGGCTTCGACGTGGACGCAGACAATATCGTATTGATTGAGGGCCGCGACGCCAGCCCTGCCTTTGGCCGCGTAATCGGTATCGATGTAGCCCGTCGCGCCGGGGACTTCAATGCGGTCCCAGCCGACGAGAGCCGCGATGCCGCGGAGCAGGTCGACGGCCGTGATCATCGCACCGCGCGGGCCGTATTCTTCGGTGAAGGCTCGCAGCCGCGGGGCTTGGCCGAGGCCCCATAGCCAGACGTTGGTGGCCCGGCCCTTGCCGGCAGCCTGCCGGGCCGCGTTGACCGGGTGGTTGCGGAAGACATCGACGCTCGCGGACATAAGGTCGCAGAGCACGTCGCTACCGGGGCCACGGGGGTGGTCTTCGAGCACCGATTGGTCCGTGATGTCGTGGGGTGCACGAGTGCGTGTGTCGCTCGTAAATGGAGCCGGCAGCTTCGCACCGCGCCACAGCAATAGGTTCCGATAACTTACGCCGGGCACGAATTCAATCGCCCCGCGATATCTTGGATCGTGCGGCAATTTGCTCCTGCGCACTTGCGAGCAATTTGGCTCCCTCCTCCGTGCTGATATGGTCGGCGGTAAAATCGCGCATCACCTGGTCTTCAATCGTGACCAGGTTGCACCGCACGGCCCAATCCGCCGGGCCAAGCTTGATACCTTGCGCTGCCGCCTCCATGGGAGCGCGGCCCGTAAAGTTTTCAAAGGGGTTATAGCCCAAAAGGCTGAGGTTGCCGATCTCCGACCCGGCCGGCAATTCGCCGGGAGTATGACAAGCCCGGGCCACGACCCCCATCGCGGCGATGCGGTCCATATTGGGAGTGTGCGCCGCTTCAAGTGGTGTTTTATCACCAAGTGCCTCCTGCGGCTCATCGGCGGCGCCATCGGGGATTATGATTGCGTATTTCATTTAATTCACCACGATGGCACGACGGATACGACGAGCTTAGAGGATGATGCGCTTGATTCCATTCTTGAGGAGCGGAACATTAAAGTTAATCAGGAATCCTAATCGCATCTTGGTAAGTTTCAAGTACGTGCGTAGTTGAGCTTCGTGAACAGGTAGAATGGTTTCGACCGCCTTCAACTCGGCGACGACCTCGTTGGCGACGACCACATCCAACCGAAGCCCGGCATCGATTTGTATGTCATCGTACTTGACGGGCAAGCACACCTGACGCTGAAATGTCACTCCGAGTTTCGCGAGTTCATGGCAGACACACGCTTCGTAGACTGATTCAAGCTAGGCCCTAGCTTGCGATGAACTTCAAAAGCCGCATCCAACAATCGAGCGCCAATTGATTCAACAGACGCAGGAATCGGAGCGAACATAAGTCTTTTCCGTCGTCGTGTCCGTCGTGTCCGTCGTGTCCGTCGAGTCGTCGTGGTTCAATCCTAATCTCTCACCCACATCCGCACGGTTTGGCCGGTCACTGATTTCAACTGGTCGATTGCGTCGCAGGCTCGGGCTGCCGCGCCTTCGGTTGTTTCGTGGGTCATGATTACCAGCGATACGACGCCTTTCTCTTCCTGTGGCTCATGCTGCAGCACGGACGCTATTGATATCTTGTGAGCGCCGATCGCGGCCGTAACCTGGGAGAGCACACCGGGGTGGTCTTCGACCATCACTCGCAAATAGAACTTGGCCCGGGCCGCGTCGTTGGGGGCTGGCGTAACGCGGGCTTGCCGGTTCGACCAGAGCTCAAGCGTGCGGAAAGTAATCGCCGTGCGGCCGACGGCAGTATCGATCATGTCGGCCACGACGGCTGAGGCTGTCGGCATTTGTCCGGCGCCTTGGCCGTGAAAAAACAACGGGCCAACCGCGTCGCCCTCGACACGAATCGCGTTGAACGGGCCGCTGACCTCGGCCAACGGGCTGCGGGCCCGCACGAGCGCGGGCGAGACATCCAGCTCGAGCGTATCCTCGACGAGGTCGGCGACGGCGAGCAGCTTGATGCGGTAGCCCATTTCCTTGGCGTACCGCACGTCGGCGATATCCAACTGGTCGATGCCGGTGCGGGGAATGTCCTTCCAATCCACGCGGGCGCCGAAGGCCAGGTGGGCCAAAATGGCGAGTTTCTGGGCCGCGTCGCTGCCGTTTACGTCAAAGGCCGGGTCGGCTTCGGCGTAGCCCAGCCGCTGGGCCTCGGTCAGCACTTCGGCATAGGAAGTCGCCCTCGTCGTGCATCTTGGTCAGAATGAAGTTACTCGTGCCGTTGAGTATGCCGTGGAGCGATTTGATTTCGTTGGCAGAGAGGCATTGGCTGATGTTGGCGATGATTGGAATGCCGCCGGCGACCGAGGCTTCGAAGGCGATGGAGCGACCGAGTTCGCGGGCCCGGTCGAACAGCTCCGCCCCGTGCTCTGCCAGCAGGGCCTTGTTCGCGGTGACGACATCTTTGCCGCTTTCCAGGAGCTTAAGCATGATTGTGCGCTCCGGCTCGAGGCCGCCAATGAGTAAGGCCACGACTTTGATTTCGCGGTCGTTGATGATGTCATCCAACTTGTCTGTGAGTACCCCAAATGGAAGATCGCAACTGCGAGTCTTCTTAAGATCTCGAACCGCCGCTCTTTCCAGCCACAAGGTGCGGCCGGCGTGACGAGCCGTACGGTCGCCATGATCGAGCAGCAACTTTGCCACACCCTGCCCAACGGTGCCCAGCCCAATGATTGCGACTTTCGTTTTGTCCATATCGCTCGATCGGCTAGCGGGATTGTCGGAGAATGGCTTTGCGTTTTGGCTGCGAGGGGATTTATAGAATTCACCTGCTATAAGCGAGCTTCGCAAGGTCGCTGCAGGATAAAGTTATTTCGACTCCGTTATAGTGCGCAGAGCCTCGTGCAGCTCGCGGCGCGTCGTGAGTGAGTATGTAATGTCGAACCAAACGATGTTGCCGCGAGAGTCGAGTAGGTAGGTGCGAGGCAGTCGCTCGCTGCCGACTTTGGCAAAAGCTTTGCCGTCGGCGTCGAGCAGATTCGTGAATTTTGCGCCCGCCTTGTTTAGGGTCTCGGTTGCGTCCGCCGCTGGTTCTTCGACGGCTATGCCGACCACTGTCACCCCCTGCTTGCTGAAGGGTTCGATCACATCTGGCGCCAGATCTGCAAGTTCCTCGCGTGCCATGCGGCGATCACTTTTCCAGAATACAATGACGGTAGCCGTCTTGCCCAAGAGTTCGGAAAGCGTTGCCGTGTCACCACTGCCGAGTTTGGGAAGTGTGACGGCGGGCATCCCATCACCCACGTTGACTTTACAGAGGTCGACTTCGCGCGTCGACAACATGACTTTGGGCATCCTGGGCGCATCCGTATCGGCCCAATAAAAAGTCGTATGCCTTTTTGGTCCGGAATCATCTTTTGAAATGGGCGCTGCGGCGGAGTCGTTGGCTGGCGGTACCAGCTCTGGCCCCGTTCGCGGATTAGCAACTGCTTCTTCAGCCGGGGGTGTTTCAGCCGCTTTCGCCTTTGTTGCTGAATTCGTTGCAGCCGGCTTCGATTCGGCCATCGAGCACCCCGCCCAGGCCGCTGTGATGTACGCCAATAGGCACATCGTCAACAATCGTTTTGCTTGGATCATGACTGTGCTCAATTCGGGTCGACAAGTGTCTTTGTAAAAACCGCCTCGTCGCAGAGAGTCATGTACCGTTTCGCCGCACCTTCTTCTGCGTTTTCTATTCCGATCATCAATTTAGAGCTCTATTTTAATTCCCAGCTCTTTCAATTGCTTTGTCTCGACTTCGCCGGGAGCGCCGGTCATAAGGTCGCTTGCCCGCTGCGTTTTGGGGAACGCAATACAGTCGCGAATGTTGTCGAGCCCGCCAAAAAGCATCACCCAGCGATCGATGCCGAGCGCAATGCCGCCATGGGGCGGAGCACCGTATTTGAGCGCCCGGAGCAGGAAGCCGAACCGTTCCACGGCAGATTTCTCATCGATTCCGAGCAATGAAAAAACCTTTTGCTGAATGACTGGATCGTGAATCCGGATCGTGCCGCCGCCCGCCTCGCTGCCATTGATCACGAGGTCGTAGGCCTTCGCCCGGCAAGCACCGGGGTCACTTCCGAGCAGGCTAAAATCCTGATCGCGAGGTGAGGTGAATGGGTGATGCATCGCGACCCAGCGTTTTTCCTCTTCGTCGTAATCGAACATGGGGAATTCGACGACCCACGAAAAGTGCATCGTTCGAGGGTCGTACAACTTCATCTCAGCGCCCATTTTGGTGCGCAGCGCGTGGAGTGCTTTGCATGTGACCTTCCACTGGTCGGCCACAAACAGGAGCAAGTCACCGGGCTCGGCTTTTAGCCGCATTCCAAATTCTTTTAGCAATTCCGGCGTGAAGTTTTTGGCAATCGTAGACGAAAGTGTGCCGTCCTCTTCCACGCGAAACCAGGCAAGGCCCTTCGCCCCAAAACCGGCGACGTATTCGGTAAGTCCATCAATTCCCCGCCGCGAGTAATGCTCGGTGCCTTTTTTGGCGTTGATCGCCCGGACGCGTCCCCCCTTGGCCGCAACGCTTGAAAACACACGGAAGTCGCTCTTTGCTGCCAGATCGGTGCAATCGACGAGTTCCAAACTGAATCGCAGGTCGGGTGCATCGTGACCGAACCGCTCCATCGCTTCGTCGTACGTCATCCGCGGCAGCGGCACCTTCACGTCTAGGCCGAGTTCATGCATTGCTAGTTTTTGCACCAAGCCGTCAATCAGTTCCATCACGTCGTTTGCATCCACGAACGACATTTCGAGATCGAGTTGCGTGAACTCTGGTTGGCGATCAGCGCGCAGGTCTTCATCGCGAAAACATCGTGCCACCTGCACGTAACGATCGTAACCGGCGACCATCAGGATTTGTTTATAGAGCTGTGGCGATTGCGGCAAAGCGTAGAACGCCCCCCGGCTGATTCGGCTTGGGACCAAATAATCACGTGCACCTTCGGGGGTACTGCGGCCGAGGACGGGCGTCTCAACGTCAATAAAGTCGAGTCCGGCGAAGTAATCTCGCATTCCTTTGATGATGCGATCGCGCAACAACAATGTCTGTTGCATTTCGGGACGACGCAAATCGAGGTAACGGTGCTCCAGTCGCAACTCTTCGTTGGGCATATCCTGTGCGTGGGCATTGGGAGAGACCGGCGGCGTCAGACTTTTATTGAGCAGCTTAAAACCGGTGACGCGCAGCTCCACTTCGCCGGTGGCCAGCTTGGTATTGGCCATGCCCTTTGGCCGTCCGGCAACCTTGCCGGTCACTTGGATGACGTACTCGGCACGCAGTGTTTTGCTTTCGTCGATGATCGGCTCTGGCGTATCGGGCGGGTTGAAGACGACCTGCGTAAGGCCGTAACGATCGCGCAGATCGACGAACAGGCCGCCGCCATGGTCACGGTAGCTATCGACCCAGCCACATAGCGTCGCTTCCTTGCCGACATCTTCGCGGCGCAGTTCGCCACACGTATGAGTTCGCAGCACAGACTTCCTCGCAATTAAATTCGTAATCTGGTGATTGTAATGGCGCCATCAAAAATGGGCCAGGGTACGAGCGTTTTACGAGGCATAATAAGTGCATCGAAGACACTTGCCGTCAGCTCTTCCCTCGCAGCCACTCAGCCAACCGCTGCATCCCCTCCTCCGTTGATACTCGCGGCTCATAACCGAAGTCGCGTCGCGCCGTCGATATATCGAAATAGTGCGACATACTGAGCTGCGCCGCGAGAAACCGTGTCATCGGTGGCTCGCCGGACAGCCCAAGTAACCGATAAATCATCTCACATCCTGCGCCGATTCGACGAGCCATGTCGAACGACAGCGATTTGGCCACGGGCGGCACGTCGACCAGGGCCAATATCTCATCGATCCATTGCCAGCAATTCACGGGTTCACCCTGGCTGATGAAGTATGCTTTCCCTGCCGGCGAAGCCGGTACTGTGGAAGCTGTTGCTTGAGACGTTGTCGTTTGAGCGATCGTTGCGTCGCCCTCCGGTGTAGGAATGCTCGATTCTCCCAAGGCTGGGCTGGCATCGCCCAGCGCATCGGCCGCCTGCAGATGGGCTGCCGCTGCATTTTCGACATACGTTACGTCCACAAGGTTCGTGCCGTCACCCACACGCCGCAGTCGCCCGGCTCGCGCCGGGCCAAAAGCCGGGGAATCAGGTGCATATCGCCCGGTCCCCAAATCAAATGCGGCCGGAGGGCACAGGTGCGAAATTCGTCGCAGTTGGCTGCCAACACGGCCTGTTCGGCAGCCGCCTTGGTATGCGAATAGAAGGCGCGATTATCTTCCATCCAGCCGAAATCGTATGGCGCCGATTCGTCGATGCCACGCTGATCGCGGCCGGCAAACACGACGCTAGGGCTGCTAGTGTACATAAACCTTGTAACGCCGCACCGCCATGCGTTCGACAGCAGCAGCTCTGTCCCCGTGCGATTGACAGCTTCAAAGGCATCGCGATTCATGCTGATGCCGGGCTGCGCCGCCGCGTGGAACACGCACTCGATTCCCTCGCAGGCCGTCGCCAGTGCCGCGCTATCGCGAATATCGCCGCGCACGACTTCCACACCGGCCGCTTCAAGCTTCGGATAAGCGCCACGCCCAAAGCTGCGCACTTGATTACCGCGCGCGAGCAGCGCTTCGACGATGTAGCCGCCCAGAAAACCGCCTCCGCCTGTGACCAACGCATGCATGCCGTGATTGCTTCCTACCGCGACGTCGGATTGCCGACTTCGGTCAACTCAAGCTCTGTTGCCCATTCGGCCATTGTTTCACGAAGGATCTTTGCGTTGTGTCGAATATCGACGGGTATATTGTCGAATTCTGCAAACAGTCTTACCAAACGGGCTTGAGAGCGTTGCTGCGTCATGTCATGGAGTTCGTTTGCCATCTCCTGTACCAGTCGTGATGATTCGCTGCGGAGTTGATAAAAGGCGACCGGCAATTGGCGCCCTTTCGAGCCTAATCCGACTAACGCCGTGCACTTCACATCCGGATGAGCATTGAATACCGCTTCAACGCATTCGGTATATAAAGGTCCATCAGCTGTTTCCACCCGATGTGAATTTCGGCCGCAATACCAGAATCTTCCGTGTACGTCGAAATAGCCAACGTCACCGGTGCGATGCCAAAAACCAGCGGGATCGGAGATCTTCGCAGAAGTATTTGCTTGGATAGTGGTCACGTACTCCGGTGAGACTTGAAGTCCGCGGACGATGAGTTCGCCAATTTCGCCGGTCGGCAATTCTTCCGCGTCGCCAATTGTCGCGATGGGTTCATCGGTGATTCGTATTACGCGCCATTCGATCGAGTCGAACTTCCGGCCGACGCAGACACCGGCGCCTTCGTCGGTTCGAGCGGCCGTTTCGCCGAGCACTTCGGCCGCTTCAATCGTGGCCACCGGCAAGCACTCAGTCGCTCCGTAAGGCGTGTGCATTTTGGCGCCCTTGCCGACACACGCGAGAGTGGAGTGCAGGACGTCGGCCGGCACCGGTGCGCCACATGAAAACACTTGCCACAACGAATCGATTCGCTCACTGGTCCGCGCACAATGCTCGCTCACCACGCGCCATACGGCTGGCGAGGCAAATGCTTGTGTCACTTGCCAATCGTTGGCGGCGGACAGCAACTTGGCCGGATCGGCAGAGGCGGGCCGAGAAAAATCCATTTCTGGCAAAACCGTGGTCACCCCCATGGCCGAGTTGAACAGCGCAAACAGTGGAAAACATGCTAAGTCGACGCCGCCGGGTTCGATGTCGTACGTGGCTTGAATCTCCGCAACTTGTGTATCGAACATGCGCTGCGTGTAGAGCACACCCTTTGGCGGCCCGGTACTTCCGGACGTGAAAATAATAGCTGCCGGGTCGTCGGCGTGCGTAGCATACGGACTGCCCACCGTATGTTGGCTGATGGGCGAGTCCCATCCTACGGACGCTTTGGGTTCCGATCGATCGCCAAGCGAGCGCAACTCGTTCAGTGTTAGGCCGCCCCAGAACCAGCGCCGACCAACGGTGACGTTCCATTTTGCACGTGGGAATTTCCGTCGAAGCCAAACTCGGGCCGCCTGTGCCAAGCCGACCGCCACGAAGCCCTCTGATTCCGCTTCCGCCAAACACCGTATGAGGTTCCTCTTTCCCAGGCCGAGGTCTACCAGCACGATTACCATGCCGGCTCGCAGCAGACCGAACACGAGAGATACAAATTCAATTCCTGGCCGTACTAAGAGCGCCAATCGAGTTCCCCGTGGCACACCCCAAGCAGCAACGCCACGGGCGATTCGGGTTGCGTTCGCGTCGAGTTCGGCGAAGGTGGTCGTTGCATACATCGCGCTCGACTTGCCGCGACGAGTGTCCGAATACTTTGGCGACCAGCGTCGCGGGCAAGCTACTGCGATTGCATCGGGCATCTGACGGGCAAACGATGCGAGCCGATCCGCCACGTTGAGGCGGACAACGGAAGTTGCTGTGATGAGCGTCTCGACGTCGGGCATCCCGTCGAGTGTAGAGGAGCCATACGGCGCTGACAACACACCTCACGAGCCCTGCTGCGCGCAAAACAGGGAACTACCGCGTCGCAGACCAGCTTGGCCGTGTCGCCGCGTTCGATGCAGCGGTGCCGGACCTCTCTGGCGCCCAGCCCGGTCGTACGGAAGGCTCTTTGGTCGCCGTTTTCAGTGGGGAGTGGATGTGGCGACTTGGGGCTTTCTTGGGCATCGAAGAGGTAGGTTCAGTGCTGGTCGCTACGACTTTGGGCATCGGCTCAGTGGCTACCCGCCAACCACCGGCGCCGGATTTATCGCGTGCTTCGACTGGCAAATTTGCGGGCTTCCCCGGTTCGGCAACGGCCCAAGTGCCCTCGTTCGTCGTTGCACCGAGACTGTTCGCGCTTGTGGATTCTTCTTCCTCGTAACTCGTTGAAACGAACGCCTCCTCGGACGGCCAGTTTTTATTCGTTCGGGAGGAAAACTTGCCATGGCGCGCTAAATTGACATTCGTGTGAGCGAGCAACTTGGTTCCGTCTCGAGCGATCAGCCGCACCCACAATTGCGACGCCTCGCTTGTCGGTGTACCCGCTGGCAGCTCGATGAAGAAACGCATTGTCGACCTACTGTCAGTTGGCCGGATTGCGGATCGCACGTCGTCCGGTCCATAGTCCCAACGGCCCAAGCTCCGTCGCTTACCGTGGTCGTCATCGACGAGAAGCATCAACGAGACGCTTCCTTCAAATGGCTGCACATGGGCAGCCGCACCGAACGGCACAACATCGATCATTAAGCGTGGGCCCCCGGTACTGTTTACCACGACCTCGCCCGAGAGCATCACGTCGCTGGTTACTCCAGTTGTGTGAGTCGTTCCGCGATTTGCTCGGGGAATGGCAGCGGTAGTGGCACTTTGGCGAACCGGCTCATCATAGGAAGCCTTCAGGACGCGTGGCGCCAGTTCATGCTGTTCAGTAGCTTCGCCGAGTAGCGATTCAGTCGTCGAGGAGTCATCTGTCGTCGTGGATTCTAGCGGCGGCACTTCCGGTGTTTCCATTTTCGGCGGTGTCCGCGGCGGCGAAACTTGTTGTTGTTTGACGCCCGGCGGCGTCGGCGTTTGAAATTGCGGCGTCTTAGTTGTCGAGGGGATACCGCTGCGAGGACGCGGCATCAGTTGGGGTTCGGCCATCTGCGGTTCAACGCTGCTGTCTTCCGAAAGCTGCCGCTTTAGCGAGGCGTTTTCCGAGCGATACTGGCACAGGAGACGTTGATATTGAGTGATGTAATCCTGCAACGCGTAGATCTGATCCTCTTGCATCCGCCGGTCGCGGGCGATGAGGTCGCGTTCTGAATTGTTTTGGCAACCTGCCAAGAACGCGATCGACAGCGCAAGCCCGACCATGCGCGCCATCGTGGCGCGAAGCGATCGCTTTATGGGCGAGCAATGATCCAAGACAGTAGTCCGACCAGAGTTTGCGGCAACCGAGACGAGAACGAAATGAAACCGCCGCCGATTTCGAAGCGTTCAATAGAAAATCGCCACGCCAGCGTCAAGTCGAGCGGATCGAATCGAAGGTAGAAAGCACTGCTTGCAGAGTGAGAATTATCCCGGCTTGTCTGCAAGGAGTACCAGGCAGGGCAAACGCATCAAAATGAACTTGATGAGGTAGGCTGCGACGTCAGCCAGATTACCAACTTTTTCTTGACGCCTTCATGGCGGTTTTGCTATGCGAGTCGCAATCAAGCGTCAGGCGACAGAATTCTGGTTTTACGTCAAGCCAAACGGGGCAATCTTACCATCAATGCAGTTTCCCCAATCCAATCCAGTTTGATGCGTTTGCCCTGGAGTACCAGGCGGGTTGCGGAACGACAGGCGTGCCGCAAGCAGTAGCACTCGACGCTAATTCGCCTTAACCGCCTTGTTAGTGGAAAGGCTCGTCACTACCTTATCGATGAGACGGTACTCCAACGCTTCTTCGGCCGACATGAACTTGTCACGGTCGGTGTCCTTCTCGATCTGTTCGAGGGAGCGGCCCGTGTGGTTAAAGAGGATGCGATTCAGTCGCTCCTTTGTCTTCTTGTATTCCGTGGCGTGGATGAGAATGTCCTCAGCGGTACCCTCCATTCCGGCTGAAGGCTGATGAATCATGATCCGGCTGTTAGGAAGCGCATGCCGTTTCCCCTCGGCCCCGGCAGCCAACAGAATTGCCCCCATCGAGGCGCATTGCCCGATGCAATAGGTCGCCACATCGCACGACACGAACTGCATGGTGTCGTAAATAGCCAGCCCCGCCGTGACGCTGCCGCCGGGCGAATTGATATACAGATGGATGTCCGCCTTGGGATCGTCCGACTGCAAAAACAATAGTTGAGCGACGAGGCTGTTAGCGACATCGTCGTTCACAGCTGAGCCGAGCATCACGATGCGGTCCGCTAACAGGCGGCTATAAATATCCATCGCCCGCTCTTCGCGGCCGCTCTTCTCAATTACGTAAGGTATTAATGGCATAATTGTAAATTGGATGTTGTAGTAAATAGGTGAGTAGGATCAACCCTTTACTCACTTACTCACCGTCTCACTTACTCGCCAAACTATTCTTCCCCCTCCGGCACGGGCTGCTTCAGCAGGAGGTCATCGACGATGCCGAAGGCCTTCGCTTCTTCAGAGGTCATGTAATAATCGCGATCACATGCTTTGGCGACTTCTTCAACAGTTTTGCCCGAGTGGCTGGCCAAGATCTCATTGAGGGCCGCACGGGTGCGGAGGATTTCATTGGCCTGGATCTCGATATCGGAGACCTGGCCGCCGACGCCGCCGTGTGGCTGGTGGATCATCACTTTCGCGTGTTGCAGTGCGAATCGCTTGCCTTTTTCACCACCAGCAAGCAATACCGCCCCGCCACTCGCCGCGAGGCCAACGCAATAGGTTGCCACGGGACACGAGATCATCTGCATTGTGTCGTAAATCGCCAGCGTCGCGCTCACGCTTCCGCCGGGTGAGTTGATGTAGAAGTGAATGTCCTTGCGGCGATTCTCACTCTGCAAGTACAGCAGCTTCATCACCAGTTCATTGGCGTTGCCGTCGTAGATCTCTCCCTGCAGGAAAATGACACGGTTTTCCAGCAGCAAATCGCCCAGCGTCATTTGACGTTGCCGCTGATAATCGCGCATCGCTTGGGCGGAAATCTTACTGCCCTGAAAGCGGGGTTCAATACCGATGTTATTTTGGCTCATAGCAGAATCCTTCGTGTGCGAACGCAAACGTCAAGAGGCGTGTGTACGCGGCCGTATGCCACTGGCTCCGCCATGGTCACGATGAAGTTGGACGCCCTGAAAACGGTACGGCAGTGCCAGTGGCACGCGAACGTTTGTGGCGCAGCTATCAGCGCACCGCCGCTCTATTTCTCCTTGGCTTCTTCCTTTTCTTCGGTGGCAACCGGAATTTCTCCTCCAGTGCCGCCGCCCGCAGCGATCGAAATTGCCTCCGTGTCAGATTTTTCGGGTTCGTAGGGTTGGTCGTTAAACTTCGCTGCCGACTGCACTAATTCGAGCACCTTCCGCTCGATAATCTGGTTTCGCAGTACGTCCATCAAGCCACGCTTTTCGAGTTGCGCTCGCACGCGCCGCGGCGATTCGCCACTTTGGGCGGCGATCAGGAATATCTCCTTGTCGTAATCACCTTCTTCGACGTCCAGCTTTTCTTCCTCGGCGATCCGCTCCAAAATGAAGTGCTCCTTCAATGCGTTGGCGGTGCTCGCGGTGCTGTTCTGCCGCAACTGATTTTCGCGGGCGCGGATCTCCGCTTCGCTGAATCCACTGCGACGAAGCTCCATGACAGCCCGTTCCAGCTCGCGCGCACTTTGCCGCTGCAACAAGCCCGGCGGCAGTTCCCAATCGGCACTCTTGGTGAGCAGCGACGAAATCTGGCCGCGAGCGATTCGCTGCTGTTGATATTCCATCTGCCGCTGGAGATTCTTCCGGATCGCATCACGCAATTCTTCTTCCGAGCCGAAATCGCCGAGTTCCTGCAGGAATTCTTCAGTCAATTCCGGTAACTTCAGCTTCTTGACGTCGAGCACTTCGAAATCCAGCTTAACTTTTTTGCCGCGAATTTCCACGTTGGGCGCGTCGATGGTGAGTGTGACTTCCGCAGTGCGGCGATCACCCTCCTTGGCGCCTGTCATCAAATTGGCGAAACCTTCGAGTTTTGCGTCACGGAAACTAAGGGTGGGCCGAATTCGTACGACGGCTTCATTTTCCCGAGCGACTTGCTTGCCGTCGTGGGTTGACGTGATGTTGGCCGACAGGTAGTCGCCCTCGCTCGCCTCACCCTCGAACGGCACCAATTGACCGTAGCGCGAGAGCATCTGTTCGAGCTGTTCATCCACATCGGCGTCTGAGAATTCGCGAACGGGCCGGTTGAGCTTCAAACCTTTCCACTTCGGCATCTCGAATTCAGGCCGAACTTCAATCGTGAATTCAAAGGTCATCGGCCCTTCTTTGGGCACCTCGACTGCTTCGAGATCAAAGTCCGGCTCGCTAATCGCGGTGAACCGCTGCTCTTCGCTGATTTGTTCCAAGCTATCGAGCAAGAGCGCGCTCTTGACCTGATCGGATACCTCATCGCGAAACCGATGTTCGACGACCTTACGTGGGGCCCGGCCGGCCCGAAAACCAGGCACTGCCGCCGTGGGCATCATCTCGCTGAACGCATCGTCGAAGTAGCGGTCGATATCCTCGCGCGAAATCGTTACGGTCACATGCCGCTCGCACGCGCTGGGGCTGGTCACCTGCACGTCGAGATTCAACGGCTCATCCGCCGCCTCTTCAGCTTCCTCCTCGACCGCCACCGCTGTCGAGTCTTCTTGTTCTTCTTGTTCTTCGATCTTGTCGTCGTCTTCCGAATGGTTGCGGGCCATGTGCCTGATCACCCCAAAAATGCGCTGAAAGCAAAACGGCCCGCGCCCTTTGATCCCCAAAAGCGCAGGCCACAATTCAAACTTTCAGCTCTCAACCGTCAGTCTACAGCCCAATATTCTGGCTGAAAGCTGATAACTGAAAGCTGACAACTGATAGCTTCTCAAAGAGCGGGTGATCGGATTCGAACCGACGACAACAACGTTGGCAACGTTGTGCTCTACCAACTGAGCTACACCCGCACTTAACGACGGTGGATACCCCCCACTGCCGCACGATTATTCGTATCCCGGATTATAAGGGTGCACCCTTGCCTTGCAAGGGCAGGTGCCTGGCGGTTAACGTACGAAACTGCCGTAATTTTCTTGTCGGCCGGGTCACTTCTGCGGCCAATTAGTTTGGCGTTCATTCTCGTTCTATGCTGTTGTTCAAAAAGAAATTCCTGCCGGCCATCCGCTCCGGTGAAAAAACCCAAACGATCCGGCTGTGGAAATTTCGCCACATGCGCACCGGGCAGCGGAGCTATATCCCGGGAGTCGGCCACATTCGAATTACGCGGGTCGAGCAAGTCGAGATTGATGCCCTCACAGACGCGGACGCCATTCCGGACGGCTTTCCGTCGGCCGCCGCGCTGCAGCACGAACTGCGTACGATCTATGGAGACAAGCTCGCCGCGGAGCACCAGGCGTATCGCATCGTCTTTGAGTGCGAGGTGAAGCAGTGAAGTCGCAAAGGCCCGCTCATCCAGTGCGCGAACGTTCTTGCACTTCGTCCGACACAACTGGATTCTGGCGCAGGTCGCGAGCCAATTTCACCTGTGCTGCTAAGTGTTCGCTGCTTAGTCGTGCAAGATGCTGCCGCGTCGCCCAAACATCGATCATCGCCAGCACCACGATCGCGAAGCAGGCTCCGGCAAGCGACAGCGCGTACAGAGTGATTGGCCACGGCTCATGAGGCACTAGCGGTTCGCAACCAATCGCTACGCCCAGTGCGCCGATAATGCCGCTGGCCTGCATGCGGCGGCGATACCGCGACAGGGCGAATCGCCGTTCGTGTGGAGCAAGGGTTTCATCTTGCTCAGCGTTTCGCCAGCTTCGGCGATGCATATCGAGCAGCACGCCCGACAAACCGATCAGCAACAGCGAAGCGACATAATTAGCGATCATTTTCGCGATCTGCATTTACGCAAAGAAGGGGCGATTATTGGCTGCGCCGGAACTCGGTTGAGACGTTGCTTCCTGACTCTTCAACCATTCTAGAATTACCCAACCGACCTTTGCGAGCGATGAACCGGTGCAGCGTTGCAGATTGTCTCCAGTAGTGTGCCAATAGTTAGGTGGCGAATGCCCAGACGCATCGACGAAATCGATCAGGTCACAAGTCGGAATTTTCGCCGAATTTCGCAGCGGGAAATGATCGTCTTGCACAAAATAGCCAATGCGCGGCACGAATTCATCGACGCCCAAACGCGCCGCCGTCCCCCAGATCTGTCTGACGAGCGGCCGCGTATCGTGCCATGTATTGCTGAATTGCTCCTGGTAGATTTGTAGGTCGCGGTCCCCCACCATATCCAGCACCACACCCCAGCGATACTTATGATCCGGCGGTTCTTTGACGTACTTTTGTGCGAACCAGATTGTGCCTAAAAAATAGGGATCTCGCTTTTCTTGGTACACCAGCTCCTCGCCGTCGACGAGTAAAAAGTCGACGCCCACTGGTCCCTTGAGGTCCTTCATGAAGTGTGCGAGCTCCATCAGCAGCGCGACACCGCTGCCGCCGTCGTTCGCGCCGATGAAAGGCCCGTTTTGCCTCTTGACCGGATCAAGATCGCGGTCTGGTAGCGGTCGCGTATCGTAATGAGCGCATAACAACACGCGATCTTTTCGCTCGGGGTGCCACTCGACGAGCATGTTCGCCATCGGCACTTTATCACCGCCGAGTGGATTATTGGCCAGGAACCGCTGATAGCTGACTTTGCCGCCGAGCTTTTCGAAATGCGCCTGCACGAGGGCCTGTTGCTTCGCCATGCCGGGCGAACCGCTCTTCCGCGACCCCAAGGCACAGATTTCTTGCAAGTAACCGTAAGCCCGCTGCGCATCGAGCGGATTGGTCGCAGCCGCTGCGGGCTGGGCATCTTCCCCAAGCGCCACACGCGTTCCACACCACATCACGACAAGAACACAACCCACAGGCAGCATGGCCGCCGCTCGTTTTCGCATGGCACGACTCATGCTGTCATTCTACGGTCTGTCTCCGCAAGCGTGCGAGGTGGATTCCGCCAATTCTGCGACGTTTCGATGCTGGCTAACGTCTCTTGCCGCGATTTCACGAGAACCGTAACATCTTTGCCTCGCACTCCAGCTCTCGCCGCCGGAAATCTAACATGTTGCCTGACCCGCACGAATTGGTCCGACAAGTTACGGAACTTCAACGTGCTGCCGTCGAGCGCTGGCATGACTCGCCGCCCGACAATCCGCACGCCGGCCTACTCGCCACCATTTGCCAGCAGCACCAATACAACTTTCTTCTGTGGCATGAAGAAGATATCGCCCGCAGCCCAGACGCTTCCGACGGGCAGATCGCAGCCGTCAAGCGATCCATCGATCGCTACAACCAACAGCGCAACGATTGGATCGAGAAGATCGACGAAGCCTTCATTTCGCTGCTGGCCAGTGAAACGATCCTGCCTCGTGTCGACGCCCGGCTAAACACGGAAACGCCGGGCAGCGCAGTCGATCGCCTGTCGGTGATGTCGCTCCGCATCTACCACTTCGAAGAGCAATTGGGGCGCGATGACGCCAGTGAGGACCACCGGGCGTGCGTTGATGAACGCCTTGCTCGCTGCCGGTTGCAGCACGCCGATTTGTCTTACTCCCTCGCTGAGCTATTGGACGACATTTGGGCGGGCCGGAAACTGCTCAAGGTGTACCGCCAGATGAAAATGTACAACGACCCGTCGCTGAATCCCTACCTGTATTGCGGGCAACGACTTGCGGGATAAAAGCGTTCGCAGACTGACATCGCAAAGCATCAGCTGAAGTTTGGAGTCATTGCGCATTCTTGCGAATTGGGTTTTCGAGTCTTTCCAAGTATGTTCACTTCTCCCACCCAATGCCGAACTCCGCGGCGCGTGCTGCAAGTGATTACGCCGTCGCGGATGAGCGGCGCGGAGACACAACTTGTCCGCATGACGGCGCGTTTGGAGGCCCGCGGACACGCGGTCGCCACCCTGGTGAAAACCGGCAGCCCAGCCGTTCCCGAAATGCAGCGGCTCGGGCTCAACACGCTCTCGGGACATATTTCGGGCAAGTTCAATCCCGCGGCCCTGCTGGCACTGGCCCAAGTCGCCCGGCAGCATCGTGCCGACCTGATTCAGTCCACGCTCTCAACGGCCAGTTGGTGGAGCGGTTGGCTCGAACGCTTCGGCGGACCCCCTTCCATCGGCCACGTGCAGGGTTTCACGTCGGCCAGTTGGCATCGCCATCAATCGCATCTGCTGGCCGTCTCGCACGCCGTGAAGCGACATCTGGTAAAGCAGGGCATCCCTCCCGAGCGGTTTACCGTTCTGCACAACGCGATTTCTCCCGACGATTTTTTCGCCACGCGCGATCCCTCGCTCATTCGCGCGGAGCTTGGCGCCGAAGCCGATACGCCCGTCGTCGGCACGTTCGCCCACCTTTCGGCCAAGAAGGGCCACCGCGACTTGTTTGCGGCGATTCCCACCGTCCTCCGCCGGGTGCCCAAAGCTCAATTTTGGATTGTCGGCGAAGGCCAGCTTTGGGAAGAGCTTCACCAAACCGCACAAGAAACCGGCGTGATGTCGAACATTCGTTTCCTGGGCTTCCGCCGCGACGTCGCGAATTTGATGAACGCCATCGACGTGATGGCTCTGCCGTCTCGCCGCGAGCCGTGCGCGCTGGTGTACGTCGAAGCCGCACTCTCGCGCAAACCCAGCATCGGCTGCCGATCGGGCGGCGCCCGGAATCGATCGCCGATGGCGAAACCGGCCTGCTGGTGCCAGTGCGCGACGGTCCCGCCGTGGCCGAAGCCCTCCTCACGCTGCTTACCAACCGCGACTATGCCCAGCGCATGGGCCGTGCCGGCTACGACCGCGCCGTCGGCACCTTCGGTTGGGACCGATTCATCCACACGCTCGAAAGCGTCTACGAACGCGTCCTCGATGAGCACCCAACCAATCGCCGCACGCGTAGGGTGCCACTCGCCGCGGCGAGTGCGTTTTCCAAACGAAGGCTTGCACGAAGTGCTTGAACCAAGCGTTCCTAGACCCCACAACGTCTATCAAATGACGACAACGGGTGGCGGGTGCCACTGCTGGCCTGCCCAGCAGTGCTGATTGTGCCACCCTAGTCCCGTCGATCGCCGCGTGCCCCACGTGGCCGCGTCTCTCCGAGACGCGATTTACGGTATCCTCGTCTCCATGCGTGACTTCCAGTTTTCCGATCCCCAACAAGAGCTTTCGATCGTCTGTAAACAGCTTCCCCATTGGGCCCAGGCCGGAACGCTGACATTCATCACCTGGCGGACAGCCGACTCGCTGCCACGGGCGCTCCAGGATCGATTGACCCGCGAGCGAACCGAGACGCTTCGTCGCATGGGCGTCGACCCGCGCGGCGATTGGAAAACAGCAGTCGAAAAATTACCGTCGGAAGAGCGGGCGGTTGAAATGGGCGCTATTTCAACGTTGGGACGAACTATTGGACAGCGGCTCAGGCGCCTGCGTGTTGCGGCGCCCGCATCTCGCCGCGATCGTGGAAACAAGCCTGCTCCATTTCGATAAGGAGCGATATATCATCACGGACAGCGTCGTGATGCCAAATCACGTTCATCTGCTCGCCGCGTTTCCGGATGAGGACTCGATGTCTTCGCAATGCGAGAGTTGGAAGCGTTTCACGCGCGCGAGATCAACAAGTCATTGAACCGAGAAGGCGAGTTCTGGCAGGTGGAGCAGTTTGATCATCTGGTGCGAAGCGAAGAGCAGTTTTGGCATTACCGTCGGTACATCGCCGAAAATGGGCCGAAAGCTGGATTGAAGCCGAGCGAATACCGATGGTTTTCGAAACCCGCGAGCGAGCTGGTCCCAGCTAGCCGCTAGTTTCGGCGTCTCGGAGAGCCGCCCCCACGTGGCCGCGTCTCTCCGAGACGCGAAAACATCCCAATATCCCCCGCTACACGTTCGACCACGCGGCACCCTCATCCAGCATATTCCAATCGCGCGGAATCACCGACTCACTTACCACGAGACCATTGAATGCCGCCGCGCCACCGGTTCCGGCTCAACCTCGAAAGCCTTATGCCTAACACCTTAACACCTTTTGAGACGCCCCCACGTGGCCGCGTCTCTCCGAGACGCGAAAACACCCCAATATCCTCCGCTACAGGTTTGCCCACGCTCGAGTGCCACTGGCTCCGCCAGTGCTCATCCAGCCCAAACCCTTGCGGTTATCGCCAGCAGCATCTGGCAATTCTGAACGTTGCTGTGGTATGGTTCGCATTGAGTTTCTGACAGTGCACCTTTCCACAAAGCCTGGTTAACAGCAATGGTTGAACCAATAACTGCGATTGCGGCAGGAAGTGGTGCCGTAATCACTACACACATGCTTAAGCGCCTTCTTGGTCCGACGGCTGATTACTTGGGTGAACGGACCTGTGACTTGGTCAAGAAAGCTGACGAGAATCTTCAAGTAGTCGCGCAAATTCCGCTCGATAAGCTTCGCAATGACGTCAGCCGTTCCGGCGAAGTCAACTCTCGTGTTTTCAAAAACATATGGGACGAAAGTCGTTTTGTGGAGGATGCATTTGCGGCAGAATACTTTGGTGGTTTACTTGCCTCCGCTAGAACTGAGGATGGCCGCGATGATAGTGCCCTGCCTTTCGTGTCTTGGTCCAGTCGTTGTCAACTTACCAACTGCGATTGCATTTCATCGTTTACCGATTAGTTTCCCAATACAAAGGAAAATCGAAGAAGGCGCAATCAGAAAATTTTCTCGTAGGACTACATCTACGAATTCCCGGCGACGAACTAGTGAAATCCTTCAATGTAAAAGAGGACTTTGAAGCCCACTTACTGTTAGCCCTCAACGGATTGGCTGACCTTAGACTCATTGAGCCACATTTTTCGCTGCGGCTTGGGGCATTGCGAAAGGGCCCTCAAAGTGACCAATTGGAAGACGATTGCCTAATTGTATCACCTAACGATCGTGGGGTATCTCTTTTTCTTCGAGCACTAGGATGCCGAGGTCTTACTCCGGAGTTGATTACTGCAATTGATGTCGACTACAGCCTCAGTGAAAACATAGCCGAAGCAGTTCAATGGCCCCGCCAATTCAAATTCTTTTACGGCTCCCCAAACGATCAACTTGAGGTGGTGTCTGGAGAAATTGAGTCACTACGAACTGATCTTGAAGATATGTCTGACAAGTTCGACGATCTAGAAGATGACGTTCGCGACTTGAGAGGTAAGGTTGAAGAGGTGACCAGCACGGAAGACGAAGAGTAACGTATTTGACACGCAAATCCGACAGCTGCGCAAATCCGACAGCTGCAGAGTTCACAAATCAAGTTCGATTGATTCGCGAGATTACATTCTTATTGATGAACTGGCCGTTCTAAGGTCCGTCACAATGGAGTAGAGAAATTGCAGACTAGAGCAAATTTTCTTATTTCGTTCTCGATGAGATTCCCGCTTTCGCTAGCATCCACCATCATTCACGCGGCATCAGGATCGGAAAAAGGTAATTTGCTCTAATTTTACTGTCCAAACCTATTGTCGTTGATTGATCCGTAGTGGTGGCAAGCGGTTACGTGCTTTGTAGTGGTAGAAGCGTGCGTGCTCGTTTCGTAGCAATCGGCGTGTTTTGTTGCTGGCGATTTTGGTTGGCGTGTCGCACGGACAGGCCGCTCGTAGGAGCATGGCGATGCCATCTTGAATCTGTTGGACCGTGATTGCCGGCGTCCATTTTTTTCCCCTGCCGTGCTTCGCACACCAGAAACCACGTGGCGATGAGCGACAGGATTTGGTGATGATGCCAGCCCTTCCAGTTGCGGACTTCGTAAGCTGCCAAGCCGGCCTCGCTCTTGGCTCTCTGGATGCATTCCTCAACGCGGTGCTCGGCTTTGGCGACGCGGCAAATTCGGCTTTCTCGGTGTCGGCGCTCGCATTCGACAAGTAGTAATCGGTTTGGACAACGCGTCGGTTGTCGCGATCCCGGAAGCGGATCACAACCAACGTTTCTTCGTGGCCTTCTTGCCGCTTGTCCGTGCGCGCGACCACGCGTCGCTTAGCCACTTCGACAAGGAGCGGTCCCTTCGAGCCGTCGCGCACGTCGATTCGAGTCCAGTCACACTTCTTGAGCGCCGCGGCCCACTGGTCCACTCGCGTCCAAGGCCGTTTGGGATAGCGGCCGCGCCCCGAATAGGCGGGCGGGTCCACTTCCAAGTCGCGGATCTGCGTGTTCGACGCCACGGCCAACAAGTACTGCTCGCCGAGCGCAGTTCAAACGCTGGCGAAACCAGTACGGACGGCCCATTTCGTCGTCCCCGGCGACCCACGCATGCGGCAGCCGGTCGCCATCCTGCGCGAGCATTTCCAAGCACAGTTGATGCCGCGTGCGATAGCGGATTTCCTTCGGCACGCCTGCCTTCTCGCGTCGAGCCTTGTCCTGCGTCCACTCCTTGGGAAGGAACAGCCGCGTGTCGACCAGCGCGTGCTCCTTGCTCGATGCGTATCCCAGGTAAACCGCCACCTGGCAGTTGTCGACCTTGCCCAACCGACCGCACCATTGCCGAGCAACGCCGACCGATTCTTTTCCGGACTTTGGAAAACCCGAGGGGTCCAAGACAATCACTCCGTCTTCCTCGCCCAACTGCTCGCCCACCTGACGCACCAACTCATCTCGCAGCGGCTCGTGATCCCAATCCGACACGCCGACAAACCACTGCAGAGGCATGCGATCCTGGCCAAAGCGATAGGCGATCGACTCCACGTTCTTGTGCTCCAGGTCCGACAGCAGGCCTTGCACAAACGTATGGGCATGCTCTTGTTGTTCTCTGCGAACCAGAGGTTCCACAAACGGTTCCATAAATCGCTCCAACCGAGACGGTACCCGATCCAGCACCTGAGGCGCTACCGTACATTCCTCCAACAATTCCTGCTTGCGTGCTTCGTATTTCGCTTCCATGCGAGTGCTCCTTCCGTGAAACATGGCTTTGTCCAAAACCACGGAAGTCGCTAATAGGAAAACACTTGTAACAAGTCAATGCAAATCAAACAGTCGAACTAAGCAAATGTAATTCCTAGCGAGTTCGCAGGTTTGTAGGTCCCTTACGCAACAGCACGAATGCAAGTGCCGCCGGCCACAGAATGGTGGGCTCAGGCACGGGGCTTGGCAGTGAGGTTCCACCGGCTTTCCCTGATGTGCTATTACGCCAGAGTACGTAATCGGCCGCATCCACTTTGCCGTCTCGATTGCCGTCGGCGTACGGAAAGTTCGTTTTACCGAATGCAGCCCGCCAGGCATTCCAATCAGTGGCGTTTACAATACCGTCAGCATTGAAATCGGCGGTGGGCCGGGTGCCTACGATTCCTGTGTTAAGCGCGCTGCCGTTCATGAGTGCGGTCCACAAGTCGCCCGGCTGACCAACGGGGTTCCCTTGCGACTGCCACCATTCGAGCGAGTATTGGTTCCAATCGGCGCCATAGTCCTTGTTATAGATAAACCATGCGAGTGCGCGGATGTTGTGGTTGCCCGGCGTGCGATTCCAATTGTCAACATCGACAAGCGATTGGCTGATAAAGTCGGCTGTGATTTGTTCATTAGCAGCCAAGTTGCCTGTAGTCGAAGTAGCGCGATTCCACTCCGTGATATACACCGGCGTGTTGGTGAGCGATCGAGCATCGATCACAGCGATCTGCGATGTAAAGCCGTTATGGAAATCCGAAACGGACGCCGCCGCAGTTGCTTGTCCGCCGTAGGCATGCAATGCAAAACCATCGATCGCACCGCCGGGTAGCGCGAGAGTGGCATCAATTGCTTCGCCCAGCCACAGATTGCCGTCCTTCCAACGAATGCCGTTGATCACTCCGCCGGGACTGACCGGTGCGAATAGCACTTCATCCTGCGGCCGGATCGCCTTAATAGCCGACCGAACGGTGGCATAAACCTGTGCGTACCCTGTCGGTGTAATTTCGTTTGCTGTCCAACCATTCCCCTCGCCGATGATGTTGGGTTCGTTCCCGACGATCCACCGCTGAGCATAAGGGCCCAAAAGGCTGACCACTTCATTGACGATTTTGGTGGCCCAGGCTTGGGCAGTCGAAGTAGATGGCGCCGGTACGGTCTGGCCCCAATCGTAATCGATACGTGTTATGATCGCGGCGTTGTGATTCGCTGTTACTTGTTGGTACAGCGGCACGAAAAACGGCGCTTGCCACCATGCGGCCGAATTGGTGACGACCGTTTCGACCGACCAGCCGCTGTCTGGCCCAGTGCCTACGGTAGGGCTCGAGTAGTCCCACCAATGGACGCCGTAGAGCTTGTCCCCAGCGCCGCGAGCTTGTGAGACGATCGCCACCAGAAGCGTGCACATGAGACTTTGTACCACGCGAGTCATATCGGCATGATAACTTCAAATTGACACACGAGGAAACGAATGGCGCTCGCTTGATCGTCCATTCCGCAAAGTAATCGAAAGCATGTTCGGCTCGAACGGCAGGCAACTCGTGGAGAATCTCCACCGCTATCGCAATCGCGAAAATATCGCGAATGTGGCGAAAGGCTACTGGGCGCGCACACATAGTTATCAGAGGACTGCCAGATCGACATGGTACACGACATATACATGCCGCAGCCGTAGAGAGAAAGTGTCTAATCGGCATCAAACAATGTATCTGACTTTCTCCACCAACTTCCACTAGCAATCCGCTTGGCGTGCGGCTCCATCGTGGCTATCATAGCAGGAGCGATGGTTTGCCTGCGGGAATGGTCGCAACTGTGCACTCTGGCACGTCGGCGGCTCTTCCGTTTCGATCCCACCTTAACCTGTGCGGCAACCACACGTCATGAAGCTTGCATGGATTCCGAGAACATTGCTCGCATGCGTTGCGCTGATCGCCGGTGCATTCTCCGTCGTAGCATCCGCCGCCGAGAGCTCGGTGCAATACAATCGAGATGTGCGACCTATTCTGTTCGAGAATTGCTTTTCGTGCCACGGGCCCGATAGCGCTTCGCGTCAAGCCGATCTTCGTCTCGATCAGCGCAAAGTCGCCATCGACGTGGGTGCCATCGCACCGGTGATCCCGACGCCAGCGAATTGGTTCAGAGGATTACGTCGAATGATCCGGACGAGCAGATGCCACCACCGGTGTCAAAAAAGAAACTTACGGAAGCGCAGAAGCAAACGCTCGTTCGTTGGATCAAGCAAGGCGCCGAATATCAGCCGCTGTGGTCGCTAATCAGCGCCGGTCCGGCCGCCGATTCCGAAGGTCGCCAACGCCGCGTGGGTTCGCAATCCGATCGATAATTTTGTGGCCGCCCGGCTGGAGGCGGCCGGTCTCTCGCCAGCGCCGGAGGCCGACCGGCGGACGCTTGTGAGACGCGTGTGTCTTGATCTGACCGGGCTTCCGCCGACTGCCGAACAGGTGGAACAATTCGTAAACGACAATGCTCCTGACGCCTACGAGCACCTCGTCGATCGGCTGCTGGCCTCGCCGAAGTGGGGCGAGCAGCGCGGTCGGTATTGGCTCGACGCAGCTCGTTATGCCGACACACACGGCATCCACTTCGATAACTACCGCGAGATATGGTCGTATCGCGATTGGGTCATCAAGGCGTTCAACGAGAACATGCCGTTCGACGAGTTCACGATCGACAACCTCGCCGGCGATTTGTTGCCCGATGCCACTTTGGACCAAAAGCTGGGCTCCGGCTTCAACCGCTGTAATATTACGACCAACGAAGGGGGCGCGATCGACGAAGAGTACGCCGTGCTCTACACGCGCGATCGCGTGGAAACGACGTGCAAAGTGTGGATGGGCCTTACGGCCGGTTGCGCGGTGTGCCACGACCACAAGTTCGATCCGCTCACCCAGCGCGAGTTCTACGAGATGGCGGCGTTTTTCAACAACACCACGCAAAGGGCGATGGACGGCAACGTCAAAGACACAGCCCCCGTCATCGTCGTGCCCCCAGACAAAGATGTGAAGCGCTGGGAGAAGTTAGCCCAGGAAATACTTGCGGCGCAGGCAGAGTTTGGATAACCGTCGAAGCGACGCGCGGCCCGAGTTCGAAACGTGGCTCGCCTCCGCTCGTCCTGAAGATGTCGTCAACCAGATTCCAACGTCGGACCTCGAAGTGTGGGCGCCCCTGGACGATGGCGGCAGCAGGCTTCGCTACCAAATCCGCGGGAAGTTAGCGTCCGCCAAGCGCCCGGGAACCGTGGAATGGCGCCCGGGGCGCATCAGTGCAAAAGCCGCCTACCTCAACCAAGGCGCTGCGTTAAAGCTGGAAGACGTCGGTGATTTTGAAGCCAACCAGGCGTTTTCCTATTCCGCGTGGGTCAAGTTGCCAGCAAACGATGGATCGGGCGCAATTCTGGCCCATATTAAGGAGTCCTCCGATTACCGCGGTTGGGATTTCTGGGTTGAAGGACGCCGGGTCGGTACGCACATCATCAACAAATGGCCTGATACGGCCATTAAGGTCGTCACTCACGACCAACTACCCGCCGACGAATGGGTACATGTAGCGGTCACCTACGATGGCAGCAGAAAGGCTGCTGGCGTGCAACTTTACGTGAATGGTCAGTTGCAAGCCGCAAACGTCCTGGCTGATTCGCTTTCCGGTACCATACGAGTCGATACAAAGTTGACTATCGGCCAACGCAGAGAGTCGGCACTTCTTTCTGGCGCCACGATTCAGGACGTACGGATATACGCGCACAACTTTCGGAAAGCGAGATAGCTTCGCTCGCCCATCTGTCGCTCGCTGAGATTGTAGCAATGCGGCCGGAAGAACGCAGCGAGGCCGACATTGACGCGTTGTACGATTGGTGGCTGACAAACATCGACCTGCAATACCAATCGCTCTCAAAAAATCACGAGCGGCTCGTTCGCGAACAGGCGGATATAAAAGCCCGCAGCACGACCGGCTACGTGATGCAGGAGCGCTCGGAATCGCCGATCGCGTATGTGCTAAACCGCGGTCAATACGATCAACGCAAGGAGAAAGTTACACCGGGCACGCCGGCGATGTTGCCGCCGTTCCCTGCCGATCTGCCGCGAAGCCGCTTAGGTTTTGCAAAATGGTTGTTGCGCCCGAGCATCCGCTCACGGCGCGTGTGACGGTCAATCGTTTCTGGAGCCAAGTCTTCGGCACCGGTCTTGTGAAGACGGCCGGCGACTTCGGAGTCTCCGGCGAGTTGCCGTCACATCCAGAACTGCTCGATTGGCTCGCGGTGGACTTCCGCGAATCGGGGTGGGACGTGAAGCGGTTGTTCAAAATGATCGTCATTTCTGCCACATACCGTCAAAGTGCGGTTCTCACGCCGGAAAAGCGCGAGAAGGATCCCGAGAATCGATTGTTCTCGCGTGGCCCGCGGTTTCGCATGGACGCCGAGATGGTCCGTGATTATGCGCTCGCCGCGAGCGGCTTGCTCTCCGACAAGATCGGCGGACCGAGCGTCAAGCCCTACCAGCCGCCCGGTGTATGGGAAGCAGTGGCCATGATCGGCAGCAACACCCGTGACTACAAGCAGGATTCGGGCGAGGCGCTGTACCGCCGCAGCCTGTACACGTTCTGGAAGCGGGCTGCGCCGCCCGCTTCGATGGAGGTCTTCAACGCGCCTACGCGCGAGGTTTGCACGACGGTCCGCGAACGCACGAACACGCCGCTGCAGGCGCTGGTGACGATGGACGATCCCCAGTTCGTGGAAGCGGCACGTCATTTGGCTGAACAGGCTATCATGTCGGACGGTGGTGAAACCCAGCGGCTTGATTTTATTGCCGACCGTCTGCTCGCTCGTCCGCTGCTGCCGGGGGAGCTGGCCATCGTCCGCGGTTCACTGCATAAGTTCAAACAACACTACGCAGCGGCAAAGGACGACGCGGCAAAGCTCGTCGCCGTCGGGGAATCCAAACGCGATGCAAAGATTCCGGCTCCGCAGCTTGCCGCTTGGACAATGGTTACCAATGAGCTGATGAATCTCGATGAAGTGCTCAATAAATAGCCGTCCTATTTTGGGTCGGATAGTACGTGTGATTTCAAAACCAGTCCGGCCAAAATGACCGTGCTATGGGAGTGCTCCCATGATTCCATTCGAAGAATTCCGTCAACACGTGACTCGGCGTCACTTTCTTTCGGCTGGCTCGCACTTATTAGGGACGGCCGCGCTGGCATCGCTGGCCACGAAGAGTTTCGGCGCGAGCACGAGTCATCGTGCAACGGCTGAAAAGCTGCCCCATGCGCTCACGCATTTCGCTCCCAGGGCCAAGCAAGTCATCTATCTACACATGGTCGGCGGCCCGCCGCAAATGGACATGTACGATTATAAGCCCGTTATGAACGACTGGTTCGATAAGGATCTGCCTGGTTCTGTGCGCATGGGCCAACGGCTCACCACGATGACGAGCGGTCAGTCACGGTTTCCGATCGCGCCGTCGATATACAAGTTCGAGCAGCTGCGGCCAATCGGGCATGTGGGTCAGCGAGAAGCTGCCGTGGATGAAAAAGATAGTCGATGATCTCGTGTTCATCCGCAGCATGCACACCGATGCCATCAACCATGAGCCGGCCATCACACTCATGCAAACTGGCAATCAAGTGACCGGCCGACCGTGCCTCGGTGCGTGGACTTCCTATGGCCTCGGTGCGCTCAACGATAATCTGCCGACATTCGTGGTAATGATCGCCAAGAGCACTAACACTGAACAAATACAGGCGATTTCCGCGCGGTTATGGTCCTCGGGCTTTTTGCCCGGCCAGCACGCGGGCGTCACGTTCCGCACCGCGGGGGATCCCATTCTCTACATCAACGACCCGCCGGGTGTCTCGCGCGAAGTTCGTCGCACGAGTCTGGACGGCGTAAACGCATTGAACGAGTTGACGTTCAAACAGTTCGGCGATCCGCAAACGAAAACGCGCATTCAGCAGTACGAGTTGGCGTATCGCATGCAAGCGAGTGTCCCGGAGCTCACCGATTTGGCAAGCGAGCCCGAATCCACTTACAAGCTTTACGGCGATGCCGCCAAGCAGCCGGGCACGTTCGCGAATACAGCCCTGCTCGCACGGCGGATGATCGAACGAGGCGTACGGTTCGTGCAGATCTACCACAACAATTGGGATACGCATTCCAACGTCGCGGGCCGCCTGCCGTCGCAGTGCATGGACGTCGATCAACCCTGCTATGGACTCATTCAAGATTTGAAGCAGCGTGGCATGCTCGATGAAACGCTCGTCGTTTGGGGTGGTGAGTTCGGCCGCACGATTTATTCCCAGGGCGGCCTCTCGCATCAGAATTACGGCCGCGACCATCATCCACGCTGCTTCACGATGTGGATGGCGGGCGGCGGCTTTAAGGGCGGCACGATTTATGGCGAAACGGACGATTTCTCTTATAATATCGTCAAAGACCCCGTTCACGTTCGTGATTTCCACGCGACGGTGCTTAACCAGTTGGGCTTCGATCACGAACGTTTTACGTTCAAGTATCAGGGCCTCGACCAAAAGCTGACGGGGGTCATCCCTGCTCGCGTGGTGCATGAAGTGTTGGGATAACGCACGGAAGAGGTTTCTCCGCTATCCTATCTCTTAGCTGGCGGTGGGAGCCGCTGATTATGCACCCCCGCGCAGCATCCACGATCCAAAACTAAAGGCGATCTGTTATCCATGAGAACCATTACACTGAGCCTCCTAATGGCGCTCTCGCTGAATCTCTTCAACAAATTTTGCATCGCAGCGAGTTCTATAGGGGTGCCACCCAAGACGGCCACTCCGGCCGCGGACGCCAAGCTTTCCCCCAGCACATTGCCCCTAAAGTTTATCAAGCACGAGCACATCGCGCTGGTCGGCAATTCGCTCGCCGAACGGATGAATCTGTTCGGCAATTTTGAATCGCTGCTACACACGCGTTTTCCACAGCTTGAGCTCGTGGTGCGGAACTTTGCCCGTCCCTGTGATGCGGTCGACGACCTCCAACGGCCGAGAGACTACACCACGATCGATGATCCACTAAAGGTTTTTGGCCCCGACTCGTTCATCTGCTTCTTTGGCTTTAATGAGGCCTTTGATGGGCCCAACGGCGAGCAGCACTTCCGTGAGTCCTACGGTAAGTATCTTGACGAAATGGCGCCTGCGCTATCCGCGCGCTAGTGGCGGCCCGCCGCGGTTCGTTTTGGTTTCGCCCATTGCCTGGGAACCGACCGGCAATCCGCTGTGGCCGGAGGCAAAACAGCGTAACGAGTATCTGAGTCGCTATGCCAAGATTGTCGCCGAAGTCGCCAAACAGCGCGGACTCGCGTTTGTCGACTTGTTCACGCCAACTGAGAAAGTATTCGCCGCGCAGCCCGGCATGCAATACACGGTAAATGGATGCCATATCAATGAGGCTGGCGATCGGGAGGTCGCTGTCGAGCTCGATCGTCGACTATTTGGTGAAACCCCTACCGCCAACATGGATTCGGAAGCATTCCGGAAGCTCCGCGCGGCCATTAACGACAAGTCGTGGGTCCACTTCCAAGATTATCGGATGCTCAACGGTTGGTACGTCTACGGCGGCCGTCGCACATGGGACAAAGAAACATTCCCGCGAGAAATCAAGAAGATCCGTGCGATGGCTGCGGTGCGAGACCGCGTCGTTTGGGACATCGCCCAAGGCAAAAGCCCAGGACCGCCGGACGACAGCGCGACCGGCGAATTGTTCGTCCCGCCGACGCGGTTCGGCAATCCGCAGCAACACTATTCAGAACCCGAGGAACTCAAATACCTCTCGCCTGAAGAGTGCGTGAAAACGATGAAGGTACCGGAGGGCTTCGAAGTGAAGCCATTTGCGAGCGAGCGCGAGTTCCCGGAGCTCGCGAAGCCGGACCAGATCAATTTCGACAATCGCGGGCGGCTGTGGGTCTGCTGCATGCCGACCTACCCGCAATGGAAGCCGGGCAATCCGCGGCCCAACGATCGCTTGCTCATTCTGGAGGACAAAGACCACGACGGCCATGCCGACAAGTGCACGGTGTTTTACGACAAATTGCACTGCCCGACGGGGTTTGAATTCTGGAATGGCGGAGTGATTGTAGTCGATCAGCCGCGGTATCTGTGGCTCAAAGATACGGACGGCGATGACAAGGCGGACGTCGTGGTACGATTATTCGACGGTTGGGCTAGCGACGATACACATCACGTAGCAGGCAAATTCGAATTCTCGAACGGCGGTTTGCTGCACAATTTGGAAGGCGTTTCCATGAGCACGACCGTCGAAACGCCGTGGGGTCCGCACCGTACTGCGCGATGCGCCGGGGTCACACGTGATCGATTTGCGGACGATGAAGATCAGCCACTTCGTTACGCCCGGCTACGGCAATCCGTGGTGTTATGTGTTCGATCAGTGGGGCCAGGGTTTTGTGGGTGACGGCACCACGGCCCAGCAGCATTGGGCCACGCCACTTTCGGGCGCCGAAGTGTTAGGCCGCCGCGGCATGGACCCCGTATTTAATAACCAAGGCATGCGGCCGTGTGTCGGCAATGAATTTCTGTTCTCGCGGCAGTTCCCCAACAATGTTCAGGGGCAGTTCATTTATGCCTGTGTGATCAACATGAACGGCATGCCGCGGTTCAATATCCGTGATGATTCCGCTGGCTACTCGGGCGAACGCATCATGTTGCCGACGAAAGATGCCAGTGGTAAGCAAATGCCGGATGACTTGATCGTGAGTACCGACAAAAACTTTCGGCCGGTTGATCCGCAAATCGGCCCGGACGGCGCTTTGTGGTTCGGCGATTGGTGCAATGCTGTGATCGGCCACATGCAGTACTCGCAGCGCGACCCGGACCGCGACCATACTCGAGGCCGTATTTATCGGATGGTCTACACGAAAAAGAAATTGCTCGATCCCGTGACCCAATACGGCAAGAGCGAGCTGGAACTGCTCGACCAGTTGCGCGACTATGAGTGGCGAACACGTTATCATGCCCGCCGCGAATTGCGTGATCGGCCGAAAGACAAGGTACTCGCGGCCGTCAATAAGTGGTTGGCGTCGTTGGACAAGCATGATCCCGAAAACGATCGCTTGCGGTGCGAGGCGCTGTGGGCCGAAGAGAGTCAACACGCCGTCGACGAGAGGTTACTTCGCCAGGTTCTTACCGCGAAAACTCCTAATGCGCTGCGCTGCTGCAATGCACGTCGTAAGCAACGAGCGAGAGTACCTACCGGAAGCATTTGACATGCTGAAAGCCGGAGTGCGGGATGAGAACCCGCGCGTGCGGTTGGAAGCAGTTCGCGGACTGAGCTACTTTCAGACGCTGTCGGCCGTCAACGCGGCCCTGGCGGTGTTGAACTCGCAGACCGATTCTTGGATCGATTACACGCTTGAACACACGCTGGCCGCTCTGGAGCCGCAGTGGAAAGAAGCGTATCAATCCGGCAAGCTGGCCTTCCGTAATGATCGTGCCAAGGAGTTCGTTGGTGCCTACGTCAAACGGCGTGCCCCCGATTTGGCCGCCGGAATTGAGATCAAGAAGTTGATCAATCCGGAAACGGCGGCAACCGCTCGCGCCAAAGCTTACACGGCCATTGAAAAAATGAAGGGCGATTCGAACAATGGTCGCTCCGTGTTCACACGGATCTGCGTGAGTTGCCACCGAATTGGCAATGTCGGTTACACGTTCGGTCCCGATTTGAGTGAAGTTGCCAAACGGCTGAAGCGGCACGAGATCGTCGAATCGATCATCGAGCCGAGCAAGAAGGTCGATCCTAAGTACGTCACAACGACTATCATTACGGCCGAGGGCAAGTCGATGGTCGGCTTCATCATTGCAAAAACTAAGGATTCGATCACGCTGCGGATGGCCGAGGGGATACAAGCAACCATTCGGAACGACGACATCGACGAGCAGCTTGCGACCAATCAAAGTAGCATGCCGGAGAATCTAGCCAGCACACTGTCGGCGGCTGAGTTTCTCGACGTGGTGGAGTTTCTCGAAACCCGGAAGTGACGCGGCACGAACTATGCGTTCCCACGCAGAGCGTGGGAACGAGAACACCGTCACTGCGCAAGCTTGGCTTCCAAGGAGGGCAGGTACTCCGAAATTTCTTGCCGCAGGATTTGTAGCTTCGCTTTGATCGTCGCCGCGCCATGCGGAAACGTGTGGTCACCGCCGTAGTACGGGTCAAGACGCATATCGGCTTGCATCAGTGGCAGCGCTTCTGTTGTGTTGGCGAGTTCGTCGTCCAGCACCTTTCTCCAACGAACGAGCTTTTGACGGGCATCGGCAAGTTCGTCGGCTGAACGCTGCTGTTTTTTCATGATCGCGCCTATCGAATCTCGCAGTTGACAGGACTCGTAAAAATTAGCCTCAGTCCGCGCCGTATGATAGAACCACTGGATGGGTATCGACTCCGCATCGAACGTGAGGCGATGGCGGTCATCGACCAGCGCGTCCGCCTCACGGACATCAGCTGCAGCTTGCGCCAAGTGGTCTCGCATCTGTCGGTAGTATTCGGCGAACACCGGCACATTACCGGTGGGCGACGTAACATACGTCGGCTCTTTCTTTAACCCCTCTGAGTCTTTGATTTCGGCGTGAAACAAATATCGGCCGTAAAAAACTTCCGGCAATGTGTGTTGAGGATCAACGCACATCGGCTGCATCGGGCCCATGTAGTACGGACCGAGGTAGTACGAAGGCAGCTCCGGCGAGAACTCTATGGCGGCAGAAGTTTCCTTCCAGGCGTCACGCAACTTGTCGGCAGCTTGATCACCTGCGATCCGTTTCGCGAAATCATGCAGCAATTGCTCGCGTTCGGAAACCGGCGACCACCACAGAAACTTGTTGATCTCAGCGGTCGACGCTCCGTAGAAATAGCGAAATGCAGGAAAAATCCATGCGCCTTCGGCACCGCAGGAGGCTAACACTTCGCCTCGATCGGCCCAACGATCCATGCTCGGAATTTGTGGTAACAGCGGCGCTTCAAAGCCGAGCTCTGGCTCGCTCTTCACATACACCGGAATGCCGTGTTTTTTGCATATATCGATCTGTTGCTTTGTCCGTGAAGCGGGTCCGATGAAGTCGATGCTGTAGTCCCAAATGCTTTTGCGAACGCCGTGCGGTTTATTGATGATTTCCGATTTTTCAATCTCGGTCAGTAGGGCGGTTCCAGGCTTGAGCCTTTCGAGAAAAACGGTCGCCGCGGCGTCGGCGGCGGCCCACACGTGCTCGGCCGAATAGGGCCAAAGGACGACTTCCGCGTCCGGTCGTACACTGCGCGCTGCCGAGGCGAGGTCGTTGCATAAGTCAGCGACCGCGGCCTCGGCCCCGAGCGGTTCGCAACGCGGACAGTTGGTATGCCCCTTGGCAACACCGTACGGCCGCATATAGCAGTGATAGAAGCCTTCGCCTCCGATGATAAGCACAACGCCGTGAAGCTCGGGAAGCGATTTGAACAGTCCTTGTACGCTCTCCCTCAGATACCGTCGTACAAGTGGATGCGAACTGCACAGCGTGTATTCGCCGTCCGCGGCCCACGTAAGCGCACCGCGGATTTCAGGATGTGCTTTGAATACCGGGTCATCCTTTGGAAACTTCTGTCGCGTGTTGAGCCAGGCATAGACTTTGAGTCCATGCTTGCCGAGCTCGTGCATGCTTTTTCGATTTGATTCGAGCAGTCCGGGAACGCGTCGAACTCCAAGCTCGGGAATGGCGTCGCTCTGTGAGAGTGCGTAAAGGTCGCCGCCACCGTAGAGGACGGCGTTATAACCAAAGAAGACGGCATCCTTTGCGGAACCGCCGGTTGGAATCGTACCCAACCTTAGCCGAAGGCGCGGCTTGTATGTGATCTTCCCGAGCTTCAAAATCGGTGCTTCACGGAGCCCGATACGGTCGACCAAGCGGACGATTCCATCGCGGATTCCGCCGGGCGATTCGCCCCGCACGGTGATACGGTCGGGTTCGACGTCGATCGTAAACGATTCGTTCGCGTTGGGATCGCCGCCCGAATCAATCAGCACGATAGCTGGCGAATTTGACGTATTGAGTGATTGCAGAGCTTTCTGTTCGATAGGAAGACGGACGTCCATTCGGTCGCGGAGAAAATCGCGCAGGTTCCCGGCCATCACCATCGCCAGCGGGCTGGCGCCCTGCACCACCACGATGCTCCAAGAATCATTGACTGTCGTTTCGTTGGTCGCGGCATGCGCGTTCAGGTCGCGCGAGAAGTGGCTGAAATAGTCTTTCGAAAGTGCCGAGAAGCGGCACACGTCGTAAGCCTCCGCCGTTTCCTTCGCGAGCCGCGCAGCGACTTCGGGAAGCGATTCAGATGCGGAATTGTCGGCGTTTTGGCCTGCAACCGAATTCAACGGAAGAACGAACAACACAATCGTCCAAAGATGCAGTCGCATGGCGTACTCGCTCAGCGGATTGCAACGCGCGGCGCAGCTCTCGATGGTTCATTCCACCTTTGGTCAATCCTTGGTATCAACGCCGCTGGATTAATTTCATAGGTAGGTATTGATCAGATTCTCAAGCATCTCCTGCCGACCGCTGCGGTTGGGAATGATGTCGCCTTTTTCAAGCATGATTTTTTCGAGCGACTTGAAGTCGTGTTTGCCGGCTTCGATTTCTTTGCCGAGGCCGCTGTCCCAGCTTGCGTAGCGCTCGCGGAGCAGTTCTTCGAGCTTGCCGTCAGCCAGCATCACATGGGCGATTTTTAGGCCGCGGGCGAAGGCATCCATGCCGCCGATATGGGCGTGGAACAGATCGATCGGCTCGAAGCTTTCGCGGCGGACCTTAGCGTCGAAGTTGACGCCTCCTTTGGTGAAGCCGCCGTATTTCAACATCGAGTACATGCACTGAGTGGTGAGGTAGATGTCGGTGGGGAACTGGTCAGTATCCCACCCGAGGAGCATGTCGCCAGTGTTGGCGTCGATCGAGCCGAGGACACCGGAACTGCCAGCGACTTCCATCTCGTGCTGCATCGTGTGGCCGGCGAGCGTGGCATGGTTGGTTTCAAGGTTCAGCTTTAGGTGGTCAATGAGGTCGTACTCGCGGAGGAAGTTGCAGCAGGCGGCTGCATCGGAATCATATTGATGCTTGGTCGGTTCCTTTGGCTTCGGCTCGATGTAGAACTGACCGGTGAAGCCAATCTCCTTTGCGTAATCGACAGCCATGTGGAGGAAGCGCGCCAAGTGCTCGAGCTCGCGCTTCATGTTCGTGTTCCAAAGATTCTGGTAGCCCTCGCGGCCGCCCCAAAACGTGTAGCCCTGGCCGCCCAATTCCTTTGTGACTTCGAGGGCTTTCTTTACCTGCGCGGCGGCAAAGGCAAACGCCTCGCAGTTCGGGCTCGTGGCGGCGCCGTGCATGTCAGCGCCGGTTGCTAAACAGGTTGGCCGTTCCCCACAGGAGCTTGATCCCTGTGCGCTGCTGCTCTTCCTTGAGAACCTTCACGACGGTGTCGAAGTTGCGGTTCGTTTCCGAGAGGTTTGCGCCTTCGGGGGCCACGTCGCGGTCGTGGAACGCATAGAACGGATTGCCGAGCTTCTGCATGAACTCGAATGCCACGCGGGCACGGTGCTGTGCGTTCTCGACAGAGTCGGTGCCGTCTTCCCACGGGCGGATGGCGGTGCCTGGGCCGAACGGATCGGAGAGCGGGTTCCGAAACGTGTGCCAATACACAACGCTGAACCGCAAGTGGTCGCGCATCGTTTTGTTGCCGACTTTTTCGTCCGGGTTGTAATGATGGAATGCAAGCGGGTTCTTGGAGTCGGCACCTTCGTAACAGATGCATCAATTTCAGGAAATGCGGCCTTCATGGTTCACCTGTGGTGTGGCTAAAGAGTGGTTATGTGGTCGGCGTCCCAGTTGCAGAGGCCGACAATGGCTTGGTTGAGTTATTCGGATACGTGGCCAGGACCATGCAATAGCGGGACTGTCACGCTGTTTAGACCAACGATCGGTCGCATAAAATGGACTATTCTAACGAATATACCGACCATTTCGGGAGGGGTTTAATTGGACAGTTTCACAGGTAATGAGTAGGCTGAAAAGATAGTACGTTCGCCGGCGCGGCTGGGACACCGATGCGGCGAGTAAGAGGAACCGATGAGATTAGGCATCTTTTCGCGGGGCGCTCGCACCAGTCGGCGAACCATATGGCCAACCCAGTTGACACTCGTCGACGACGGGAAATCGCTTTTCGCCGATTTGTCGGCGCGTTCTCGATGGTGACCGTCGTCGCCGCGTTGTTGTTTGCACGCAGCGCTAAGGCCAGCCAGTACGTTGAGTTGGACTACAACCTCACGCTCAACAGCCGCTCCCGAAGTACGGTGTTCCTGGAGCTCTTCGACGACAAGCCTTTGACGACGTCGAATTTTCTGCAGTACGTGAATAACACTGCCGTCAACCACGGAAACTACAACGGGTCGATTATGCATCGACTTGCGAGGGACTTCGTCATTCAAGGTGGCGGATACTGGCCCAATTTCTTGCAGGAGCCGGCGCCTGTTTATGTTTCGCTTGATCCGACTGCAGTTGTTGATCTAGATGGGAACACGGCGACGGCGAATCCAACTGTCGTCAATGAACATAGCATTGCACCCATTCGATCGAATCTGCGCGGCACGATATCGATGGCCAGAATTGGGGGCCAGCCGGATAGTGCCAGCAATCAGTGGTTTGTCAATTTGGCAGACAACACAAACCTGGATTCGGTGGACGGTGGTTTTACCGTGTTCGGCCAAGTTGCCGGCGACGGAATGACGTTATTTGATGCGTTCAATACCCTTTCGATTACAAACCTCAATCCGGATACGAACGACGACGGGGCACGTGACAATGGACCCTTTTTCAACTACTCGGCACCAACGGATACGAACGGCAATTTCACCGACGGCGTACCATACTTACACGGCACGACGAGTGATATTCTGGTGATTTTCGAGCGCGCCAAACAAATCGACTATCTCGGAAGTGCTGTAACAACGGACGTGCCTGCGGGCGGCCTAACCTTTTCGACGCGTGATGTGTTTATCGATGCTGGTACGGCATTTACGGGCACCGGTAGCCTAACAATTGGCGCTGAACGAACGTTGGGTATCCGCGAAGATTTTTCGCTTGGACGTGGTTTGACAAATCACGGCACCCTCGCGCACAGGCCTGCAGCTTGGAATGGTAACCGTCCAAAACTATGCACAGTATTCTGACGGCACCTTGAACATTCAGTTGGCTGGCACGACGGTGGACACACAGTACGACCGGCTCGTAGCAACCGGTTCGGCGTTCGTGGCGGGCAAATTGAGCATTTCGTTGCTTAACGCCTTTACGCCGAGTGTCAATGACTCGTTTACGGTGCTCACCGCAGGTTCGATCGTCGGAATATTCACCGATTTCGATTTGCCTCAACTTGCGTCGGGGCTTGTTTGGAATATCAGTAGAACGGGTACCGCATACAACCTGTCGATAGTCGCAGCAGACTTCAATCGTAATGGCGTCGTCGATATGGGCGATTATGTCGTGTGGCGCAACTCGCGCAATACAAGTGTCACACCATACTCTGGGGCTGATGCAAACGGCGACGGCCTTGTGAACGACACGGACTTCGCAATTTGGCGCGCGAATTTTGGCAACGTGCAAGGATCGGCAAGCGGGGCAGGTGCCGGCAGTCTAGCTCCGTCGGGTGTGCCGGAGCCGTGGAGTATGGTTCTTTTCTGTTTCGGCCTTCTACCGTTGACCATGCGTAGGCGTCACCGGCCGGCGGCGGGTGGCGGGTGTAGTTTGAGACGAGCAGCGTAGCAAACGTCCGTATCGGAAGTTCGTCCATCCGTCGGTTCTAGGCGTGTTAGTACCGTCCGACGCTGCCGCCGGATTTCTGAGGGCGGTTTTTCGACAGGCACGACCCAAAAACTTCTCGACAGCCGATGGACCGGCTTGCGATCAAGCGATGCTTCTGTCAACATCGGACTTGTCCTACGTTTAGTAGGGCACTACGCACACGTTCCAACGAGTCATACTATGGACCATCCGAATAAATCTGACGCATGATGACGGTTGAAAACACTGTGAAATACGTATTTCTTGAACGGGCTATGTGACACTTTTATTGCGGTGGTCCATACTACGAGATGGCGAGAATAACAATGTCCAGCATCATTAAAGACCGACTGGCGGCGGGGAAAATCGTTCGCACCATGCACGTGCTCGGCTACTCGACGCCGAGGATCATCGAATTGTTCGGAAAGTGGGGCAATTTTCACGGCTTCTGGTTCGACCAAGAGCACTCCGCCATCTCGCACAAAGACTTGGAAACGATGATGATTGCCTGCCGTGCGACGGGCAAGGATGCATTCGCACGGGTGCCGCCTACCGACTACGCGACAGTGATGCGGCCGATGGAGGCGGGCTGCAGCGGCGTGATGATTGCACAGGTACGCACGCTCGATGAAGTGAAACAATCGGTGCAGTGGGCGAAACACCCGCCGATGGGCACGCGCGGCGCTTTCACCGGCAATGCCGAAACAGGGTATGGCAGGACAGATTTGGCTACGCTTGTGAAAAGCGCAAATCGCGAAAGGTGGCTAAGCATCCAGATTGAAACACCCGAGGCGGTTGACATTGTCGACCAAATTGCGGCTCTCGACGGCGTCGATTGGTTGTTTGTGGGACCAGCCGACCTTTCGGTGACGCTTGGCGTGCCGGGAGAAGTTCTCCACCCGAAGTGTATCGACGCGCTCAAGAAGGTGTCGGCAGCGTCAAAAAAGGCTGGCAAGGCGTGGGGGATTTTGCCGTTCGACATCGAGCACGCCCGGCGCTGCCGCGAACTCGGATGCCAATTGTTTAGCGTACTCGGAGACGTGAGCTGCCTTCGCGTGGGGCTGGAAACGCTCGAACAGCAGTTTTTGGAATTGAACGATTAGGTCAGATTGAATATCGTCTGACGGTCGAGTATTCGCATTCCGGGCATCTCTGCGAAAATAATTTATTGTCTGCATCGCTGCGCGACGTATCGATTGCACACAGGAGTTCGGAGCAACATCATGCCCAAGAAATCGCATTCGAAGAACCTGGTCGAAGTCAAAACGGCGCTCGCCGAAAAGTACGAAAGGTTGGCTCGCGTTCGCAGCAGCAAACCGGCTAAGCAGCGGCTGCTGCGTCATGCGGAACGGTTTCGAAGTCAGGCCGCCAACGCCGCGAAGAGCAATTCGTAATGAATTCTCCTGGAGCCCAGGCCACCACGGCTCAAGACGAAAATGGCCGTCCGCAAAAATCTGCCGACTCGTTTGATTCGGTGGATGTGCGGCAGTTAACGCCGTCGACAGAGGTCTTGCAACCGCCGGAGCATCAAAGCTTTTGGCTGTGGGTGATGTGCCTCACCGGCGTGGATTATTTCAGCACGCTAGGGTACCAACCTTCGATCGCGTTTGAGGCAGTGGGACTGCTCGCGCCGATGGCCACAATCGTGCTGATTGCAGTAACGCTTGGCTGCGCAGCTGCCCGTCTATTGCCGCGTTGCGGAAGAGTCGCCGCTGGGGCACGGATCGATTTCAATGTTGGAGCGGCTGCTCCATGGCTGGACGGCCAAATTCCTGGTCCTTGTGTTACTTGGCTTTGCCGCCACGGACTTCATCATTACGCAAACTCTATCGGCGGCAGATGCCGGTGAGCATTTGATTCACAATCCATTGTGGTCAAACGCACCGAACATTCTGCAAAGTCAGATGTTTCTGACGATGAGCCTCCTCGTGCTGCTGGGAGGCATGTTTCTACGTGGCTTCAAAGAAGTGATCGCCATCGCCGTGGTTATCGTAGGGTTCTATTTGGGCCTCAATCTCCTGGTGCTACTGAGTGGAATCAGCTATCTGACTTTTCACCCCAGCATGGTCGCAACTTGGTGGACTTCCGTGCTAGGCGGGGATTGGCACATGCAACATCAAGGGAGCGGGTTGTTTGCCGCCATCGCAGCCTGCCTGATTTTTTTCCCTAAATTGGCGCTAGGGCTTAGCGGTTTTGAAACAGGCGTCGCTGTGATGCCGCTCGTGCGCGGCGACCATGGCGACGACCCGCACCGCCCTCAAGGGCGGATTCGAAATACTCGGAAACTGCTGGCCACGGCCGCGCTTATCATGTCGTTCATGTTGCTGGGGTCGAGCATCGTGACCGCCATGTTGATTAGCCCTCACGCGCTCGTGACGGAGGGGCAAGCTGCAAATCGAGCGCTAGCGTTTGTGGCACATGGCTCGACGCGAGCCATGGTCAACCCGATGTTTGGCCCGATTTTTGGGACGATCTACGATATCAGCACGGTGGCCATTTTGTGGTTCGCCGGCGCCAGTGCGATGTCGGGCTTGTTGAATCTCGTGCCACGCTACCTGCCGCGATTTGGAATGGCGCCTCGCTGGGCTGAAGCAGTGCGGTGGCTCGTGATTCACTTCACGGTCATCAACCTTCTCGTCACGTGGATTTTTGCGCAAGTGTCGTCCGGCAGGGCGGGGCCTATGCTACGGGCGTGATGGTGCTCATGTCGAGCGGGGCGATTGCCGTCGTAATCGATTCGTGGCTCAAGGCCACGGGTCCCTGGTGGCGGCGGTTACATTGGGGTTATCTCGCCACGACGGCAGTATTTGTGTACACGACGGGCGCAATCATCATTGAGAAGCCGGACGGCATCAAGATCGCCGCTGCGTTTATTTTCGCGGTGCTTGTGTTTTCAATTATCTCACGAACGCGGCGAAGCACCGAGCTGCGATTTGACAAGTTCGACTTTTTGGATGAGCACTCACGGTTCTTGTGGGACGCGCTGCGGCACTTGGAATTTCCGGTGCTCGTGCCGCATCGACCCGGGCACCACACCATTGCTCAAAAGGACGAAAAGATTCGCCGCGTGCACCGGTTGGGACGCAATGTGCCAATCGTATTCGTCGAAGCGACGGTTGGCGATCCCAGCGAGTTCCATCACAACCCGATGATCGAAGTAACTGAGCAGGATGAACGGTTTCTATTGCGATTGACTCGTTGCGTCTCTGTATCGCACGCCGTCGCGACGGTCGCTCTCGAACTCTCAAAAACCGGAAAGCCGCCGGAAATTCATTTCGGCTGGTCGGGCGAAAGCCCGATTTCAGCGAACTTGAACTTCTTGTTATTCGGCGAAGGCAACGTGCCGTGGCTCGTCCGCGAGCTGATTCTCAAAGCGGAACCCGACCCGGCGAAGCAGCCGCGAGTGATTATTGGATGACGGCTGTGTGCCGTGCGTTCGCCGTTCGGCGGCGAGAACGTGTCCGTGATGCTGAAACCTCGCCCGCCGACCACGAAGTGTTGGTGATCTGGCACATGGTGCATCCACTCTACGCGGTCGCCCCCACGTCTGCTAGAATGCCGGCTCGCGCTTTCTTCATCGGCATTCTTCACCGCACGCAGGCGTTACATGGCGAATTCTCAGCGGCTGTCGGCAATTCAGTGGCTCGTATGCGTGATCGCCGCTATTGGCTTCACGTTCGACACTTACGAGCTGCTCATGCTGCCGCTAGTGATCGAACCGGGCCTGACGTCCGTCGGTGTCCCGAAGACAATTGCCAGCGCGGCTGGTGGAGTCATGGTGAATCCCGAGTTCAAATACTGGGGGACACTATTATTTTTTTTGCCAGCGCTTCTGGGAGGCGTTTTCGGACTGTTGGGTGGCTATCTGACTGATCGGCTGGGGCGGCGGCGGATGTTGACCTTCAGTATTTTGCTCTACGCAATCTCAGCCTTCGCTTCCGGCTTCTCGACGACACCGAGTATGTTCTTGTTTTTCCGCTGTACGACGTTTATCGGCGTTTGTTTGGAATTCGTTGCGGCAACTGCCTGGCTAGCGGAACTCTTTTCCGAACCAAAGCGACGAGAGCGCGTCCTCGGTTATACCCAGGCGTTTGGCTCGGCGGGCGGATTACTCGTCGCGGTTATCAACAAATCGTTGATTGGATTAGAACAGGCGGGCAGCCTGCCGGCTATTACGCTGCCCGATTGGCTCGGGTTCCTTGGCCACATTGGCGACCCGCATGCGGCATGGCGATACACACTGATGTCTGGCCTAATTCCGGCGATGCCACTGATCGTGATTCGGCCCTTTTTGCCGGAGTCGCCCGAGTGGCAGCAGAAGAAGAATGCAGGCACGCTGGCGCGACCTAGCCTTTTGGCAATTTTTTCGCCTGAGCTGCGCCGCACGACGATTGTCACCACACTGATGGTCGCGTTTACGTTTGGGGCGGCCTTTGGCGCGATCCAGCACATGCCACGCATGATCTCCGGCCTTCCTGAAGTGCAGCAACAAGCAAATCAAGCCATCAAGGGGCTGGATCATCCTTCGGAAAAGCAAATCCGTAGCGTCGGCTCCGCTGTTACGGGGGGCGTAGCGGCCAAGGTGGCGAGCTGGCAGGAAGCCGGTGGCATTGTTGGGAGGCTGTTGCTGGCCGTCCTCGCTGCGAGAATCGTTAGTCGTCGTCGATTGCTTTGGGTGTTTCTGATCCCCGGACTGGTCGTCATGCCGTTGACGTTCGGTTACGCTGCCGTTCATAGTCTCAATATGCTGTCAGTGGGAATGTTTCTGGTAGCGCTTTTTACGATCGGGCAAATGAGCTTCTGGGGCAACTATCTGCCGCGCGTTTATCCTGTGCATTTACGTGGCACCGGTGAGAGCTGCGCGGCGAATATCGGCGGGAGAATGATCGGTACGTCCTTCGCCGCACTGCTCTTTGCGGTTTCAGGCTCGAAGTGGATGCTTGGCGATACTCCGACAGCAAAACTAGCCTACACAGCGGCGGCGATCGGCACCGCCGTTTACCTCGGCAACATCCTTCTTTCCTTCTGGCTACCGGAGCCGCAACACGCGGAACTTCCCGATTGAGAGTAGAAGCGCAATGGCCAAAGAACGATACCGTTGGACGCATGAGTTAACTGGTTATCATTGGTTTGTTTTCCTCGTGGCCAGTGCAGCATGGTTCTTCGACTGCCTGGACCAGCGACTATTTTCGCTGGCTCGCAATCCGGCATTGCACGAACTGATGCCGCCTACGGGCGACGCCCAGGAGATGGGCAAGACCGTTACCGCGTTGTTTCTCATTGGCTGGGGCGTCGGCGGCCTAGTCTTTGGTCCGCTCGGCGATCGACATGGCCGGTCGAAGATGCTGACGCTGGCCGTGCTCATTTACTCTTTTTGCACGGGCCTCACATTTTTCAGCAGCACTTATTGGGATTTCGCGTTGTTTCGTTTTCTCACAGGCGTAGGCGTGGGCGGCGTGTTTGGCTTGGCAGTGGCCCTGATTGCGGAATCGCTGCCTGATAACGCGCGGGCTGGTGCACTGGGGATGCTGCAAATTCTGTCGACGATCGGTAATCTGGCTGCCGCCGGTTTCAAATTCCTCATCGACTATGCGGAACAAAACAACATCATCACGGCCGGCGACGGCTGGCGGTGGATGTTCTTGGTCGGAGCGTTGCCGGCTTTCTTAGTAGTGCTCACGATGAGATACTTGCGTGAGCCGGAACCGTGGTTGCGGTTAAAGGAGGAAGGCCGACTGCCCAAGGGGAGTATCTTGGCTCCCTATCGCGACCTGCTGGCCGAACCTCGGTGGCGAAAGAATCTGATTGTGGGGGCGCTGATTGCATCCACCGGCGTTATTGGCCTCTGGGCAATAGGAGAATATCTGACGGATTTGCAAAGGATCGTTTTTCGAGAGTACCTCACGAAGAGCGGCATGCCGGCCGAGAATATTCCGGCCGCCGTCGAGAACGCCAGAACGTGGGCCTACGTGCTGCAAATGATTGGCGCGGGCGTTGGCATGTGGATTTTCACGCGGCTGGCCATCTCGCTTGGGCGGCGTGCGGCATTTGCGATCGGATTTACGGCAGCGCTTCTCAGCACCATGTACGTCTATTGGCAAATGGAGTCGCCAATGGACGCATACTGGATGATGCCCATCATGAGTGCGGCACAGCTCTCAGTATTTGCCGGTTTTGCGATCTATCTGCCCGAGTTATTTCCAAGCCGCATGAGAAGTACCGGCACTTCGTTTTGTTATAACCTAGGACGTTTTGCCGCCGCAGGGGGAAGCTTTTTTTCGGCGGCCCTCGCGACACAAGTTTTCGGCGGTTTCGGTTCGCCGTTGAAGGAACGCTATGCGGCAATGACGATGTGCGCAATCTTCTTAGTCGGCCTTTTCACACTGCCGTTCGCACCCGAGACCAAAAACCAACCGCTACCGGAGTAACGATAACATCGATTCGAGCAGCACGCCTGTGAGGACTCAGGTCCATGTCGACGTCTCCGTCACACCGCGTAGTTATTGTCGGCGGCGGATTCGGGGGATTGAATGCAGCCCGCGCGTTGAAACGTGCGCCAGTTGAAGTAACGCTAATTGACCGTCGCAACTTTCACTTATTTCAGCCGTTGCTATATCAAGTGGCCACCGGCGGATTGTCGCCGGCGAATATCGCTGCGCCGCTGCGATCGATTGTCGAGCGACAGAAAAACTGCGCAGTGCTGTTGGGCGATGTCCGCGGATTTGAGCTGGGCAAACGCATCATCACCTTCGACGGGTCACAAATTCCTTACGATACGCTAATCGTCGCGGCTGGTGCGGGACACAGCTATTTCGGCCATCCAGAGTGGGAAACGGCTGCCCCAGGTTTAAAGACCATTGAAGACGCGACGTTGATTCGCCGTCGATTGCTCATCGCCTTCGAGGAGGCGGAGCGTGAAGGCAATCTACAACATCGCCGGCAGTTGCTCACAATTGTGATCGTTGGAGCAGGACCCACCGGCGTTGAATTGGCTGGCACGATGGCTGAGATCGCACGGCACACGCTCCCACGAGAGTTTCGGCACATCGACGCATCGAATGCCCAAATCGTGCTCATCGAGGCGGGCGAGCGCGTGCTGCCTGCTTATCCTCCGGATCTATCCGAAAAGGCGCAGCGGTCGCTTGAGCGGCTGGGTGTCATCGTACGCACGAAAACGATGGTCGCCGACGTGGCAACGGAACACGTGCTCCTGAATTTCGGTGGGACTCAAGAGAAGCTGCCGACGCGTACCGTATTTTGGGCGGCTGGTGTGGAAGCATCGGCACTTTCGAAGATGCTGGCCGAGGCTACCGGCGCGAAGCTCGATCGAGCGGGACGGATTGTGGTGGAACCTGATCTTTCGCTGCCAGGCCATCCGGAGATATTGGTACTCGGCGACATGGCGAACTATTCGTACCAGGGCGATCAACCGTTGCCGGGTGTGGCGCCGGTCGCGATTCAGCAAGGCAAGTTCGCGGCAAAACTGGTTACGGCCAAGCTCCGCGGCAAATCGCTGCCGCAGTTCCATTACCGCGACCTCGGCAATCTGGCCACGATCGGCCGGTCGGCAGCGGTGGCCGATTTTGGCAAATTACATGTGAGCGGTTTTTTGGCGTGGATTCTGTGGCTGGTCATCCACCTGATGAATCTCGTGAGCTTCCGCAATCGGTTGCTCGTCCTCGTGCAGTGGGGGTGGAACTATTTCACATACGATCGGTCGGCGAGGTTGATTACCGAACCTATTAAAGAACGTGGTAAAAACCGGCCTTCCTAGCGTGCAAATTAGAAGGCTGGCTCCGTCTCAATACGGTGGAAGCTGCAGGAGTAGCGGAATGTTTTGGCAATTCAATCTCTTGCGCGATGCAATTCCACTGCTATAATGCGTGATAAACCTACCATTTACCCAATAGCCGCACAGGCCAGGAGTCGATTATGGTGAAGCAATCTCGTCGGGCGTTTCTGCAACAGGCGGTTGGCGCCGCCGCGGCATGCGCGGTTTTGCCACGTATCGCCCGTGCCGATGTGAACAGTCAAATCCGCATGGCAGTGGTGGGCTTCCACGGACGCGGACAAGAACATATCGAAGGATTCAATGAGCACTTGGTGGCACTGTGCGATTGCGACTCAAGCGTACTCGGTCAAACTGCTGAAGCGTTCGACAAACGCTACGGCCGCAAGCTCGATCAGATCTCCGATTTTCGCACGCTGCTCGATCGTCAAGACATTGACGCCATTTCGATTGCCACTCCGAATCATTTGCATTCGCTAATCGCAATTCTGTCCACGCAGGCAGGCAAGGACGTGTATGTCGAGAAGCCGATTAGCCACGGCGTTTGGGAGGGCCAACAACTTGTAAAGGCGGCCAAGCGGTACAATCGGATGGTGCAGTGCGGAACGCAATCCCGATCACACAAGGCTATTCGCGAGGCGGTTGACTATGTTCATAGCGGAAAACTCGGCAAGATTTCGTATGTCGTCGGCACGTGCTACAAGCCGCGGCCATCGATTGGCAAGCTAATAAAGCCCCTCGTGATTCCCAAAGAGGTCGACTACGACCTGTGGTGCGGACCGGCGGCGAAGGTTCCGCTTTATCGGCCGCACCTGCACTATGACTGGCATTGGGACTACAACACCGGCAACGGTGATATGGGTAACCAGGGTATTCACCAAATGGATATCGCCCGCTGGTTTCTTGGCGTTTCAGAACTCTCGCCGCGGATTATGAGCTTCGGTGGCCGGCTCGGTTACGACGATGCCGGCAATACAGCCAACACGCAAGTCGTGCTACACGACTATGCAAAGGCACCGCTCATTTTCGAAACGCGTGGTTTACCGAAGTCGAAAGCAGCCCAAAAAGATCACGACTCGTGGAAAAACGGAATGGACAATTACCGCGGCTCGCGTGTGGGCGTCGTGGTTCAGTGCGAACACGGTTGGGTACTTTCCACGTCGAACTATGAATTGACGCAGGCGTTCGGCCCGGACGGCGAAGAAATTCAGAGTTGGCACGGCGGCGGTAACCACTTCGAGAACTTCCTCGATGCCGTCCGCTCGCGCAAACAGAGCGATTTGCATGCCGACGCACGAGATGGACACTTGTCGAGTGCGTTGTGTCATACGGGCAATCTCTCGCACCTACTCGGCCAACCTCGACCGGCCGACGAAATCCTGAAATCTGTTGCGAAGAATGAACGGCTGCAGGATTCGGTCGAACGGATGTTCGCGCACCTGCGGGCGAATGATATCAATATCGACAAACCAGTCGTAACAGCCGGAGCCATGCTCGAAATGGACCCGGCCAGCGAGCGGTTCACCAATAGCGTTGCGGCAAATGAGCTGTTGCGCCGCGAAGATCGCAAGCCCTTCGTGACTCCGGAAATTGCGTAGCGAAAGTTTAACACGGCGAGACGGCGGATTCACGATTCGGTCGTGTCGTGATCGTTGCGCCTGTTTTCTACAGGTGGTACTATGCAAGTAAATTGTGCGGTCTTTGTTACGCTAACGAGCTTTGTGTTTGCGCCGATCTGTCGCGCCGAAGTAACTGTCGAGCGTAGCCCGCATGGCGCGGTCGTAAAAATCGACGGCCAGTTGTTTACCGAATACTGGACAAAGGCCGGTCATGCTCCGGCGCTGTATCCGGTGATTGGCCCAACAGGCAAACCGGTAACGCGATCGTTTCCGTTCGCGCCGCCTGCAAAGGACGGAAGCAAAGATCATCCTCATCACCAATCGTTTTGGTTCACGCATGGAATGGTAAACGGTGTCGATTTCTGGGGCACCAATCACAGGGATGACAGGGGCGATAAAGGCCCACATATTGCCCACCGCGAATTTGTGAAAGCTGACAGCGAGGGTGGGGTCGGAAAGATTGTCACACGCAATGATTGGATGAACGGTGACGAGCGTTTTTGTGAGGACGAACGGGAACTCTCCTTTGGCAGTGAGCCTGATGGGAGCCGGTGGATTGATTTCGCAATTACAATTCGTGCGCCGGATGCCGACGTGACGTTTGGCGACACGAAGGAAGGAACGTTCGCCGTGCGTGTGGCGGACTCGATGCGGGTGGACTCCAAAACTGGAGGCCGGATCATCAATAGCGAAGGGCAAGTCAACAAACAATCGTGGGGGATGCCGGCACGGTGGGTTGATTACACGGGACCAGTGGATGGCAAAATGGTCGGAATTACGTTGATGAGCCATCCGAAAAGCTTTCGCCCCACGCCGCGGTGGCATGTTCGCACGTACGGGCTATTCGCAGCCAACCCATTCGGCGAAAAAGATTTTCCGCATTCCGATACTGCTGAGCAGGGAGCGGTTACCATCAAGCAAGGAGATTCATTGACGCTGAAATATCGCGCATGGCTGCATCCCGGCCCGACCGACAACAAGAAGCTCGAAGAAGTGTATCACGACTTCACAGGAAAATAGAGTGTCCGTCGGAACTGAGTGGCTCGCCGCTCGCGCTCGAGCGGTTCCTACTGCAGCTGCACTGCCGTAGTTCCGAATTCCATAGTAATTGTGGGATTCTCGAACTTCGCTGAAGTTTTACCACGCTTGCGCCGATGAGAGACAGCGCGGTACCTTCTTCGGGAAGCCGCAACCCCTCGTCCCCCTCTTCTCCGGCTGCGTAGGTGCCACCGTGACGGCAAAACTCACCGTGCTCATCCCGTGCAAGGATGAACGGCGTAATATTCGTGCTTGCATTGAATCGGTGCAAGCTATTGCCGATGAGATTCTCGTCGCTGACTCCGGTTCGATCGATGGAACACTCGACATTGTACGCGACATAGAGGGTTGCCGCATCATTGAACGGGAGTATGTAAACTCGGCAAACTTTAAAAACTGGGCAATTCCGCAAGCCCAGCACGAATGGTTGCTTGTGGTAGACGCCGATGAACGGGTGACTCCCGAGTTAGCAAGCGAAATTCAAGAAGTGCTGAAGGATCCCCCGGATGACGTCGATGGCTTTTGGATCGACCGGTCGAATCACTATTTGGGCTACCGCATTAAGCACTGTGGATGGAACAGCGATGCGGTGATTCGACTGTTTCGCCGCGAGTGCCGATACGAAACGCGGTGGGTGCATGCAGAAGTGGATTTGCCGTCAAGCCGGCTTTCCTCGCTCAACCACCCGTTGCTGCACTATACGACTTGGGACTCGAATCAGTACTTGTACAAAATGAACCGTTATGCGGGCTGGGGCGCATTGAATTTGCGCGATGCTGGCAAACGGCCAAATCTGCTGGCGATGGCGACGTGCGCACCGCTAAGGTTCTTGCAACTTTTTGTGCTGCGGCTTGGTTTTCTGGACGGCGTACCGGGCTTTCACATATGCATGCACACCGCCTATTATGCGTTTCTTAAGCAAGCCAAGCTGTGGGAATTGCACAATGCCGTCCCGCAGCCTGATCCGGAAGCGGAGCTTTCGACGCAATTCGATGAACAGCCGATCCTGACGTTCGCGAAAGGACAGAAACAAACGCCAAAACGCGAGGCCGGGCAGCAACGCCGCCGAGCAGCCTAAGTGGTTCGTTTGCCGAACTGGTCGATTTCACCCAGCCTCTTGGTCGACGGCAGTTCCTCAAGTAACGTCGCTTCACTGAGTGGCGATGGAGTGCCATGCGACCCTCTGATCTTTGGCCGAAAACAGTTCGTATCATCGAAGTCGGTGCGACATGCGGTGCGATTGGTCAACGACTGGTTACCAACGGATATCGCAACTACCTTGCGGTCACAATGTCCCGCTGGCGTTGCGAACAGATTGCGTCGCAATTCCCAGACTTGCGTCCACGCGTGACGCGAGCGCTGCCGCTCAACGCAGTTCGGCAAAATAACGCCGAAGTGCTAGTGCTCAATGGTTGGACATCGCTAGCCGTGGCGCGAATCCGTTCCATCCGTCACGCGCAATACGTTGCGCTAAAATGGCAACCAACGCCCTTATGCTGGCTCGCGACACTGCTCGCGATCCTGCAGTGTTTATTCCACCGGTTTGCGTGGCCTCGCGTGGTGAACTGCGGTCGAGAGGGCGCCGGGCCGTGGCTCATTGCGTTTCGAGTTCGTCGGCCTCGTCCGTACAAAGGCGTGAGGCGATTCATTCCCGCCTCATTGGGTATCGTGGGTTTCTTACAGAAGTTAGAAGGTGCCGGTGTGCGACATGCGGTGCTGCGTTGGTTTGAAGACCTGCCACAGCTTCCAACCGGCGAGGACATCGACTTGATCGTCGAGGATTCGTCGCTTGAAATGGTTCGCGCCGCGCTGGATGACGGGCCTGGCATTCAGCCGATTGATGTATATTCGGTGACGGGCTTGCCGGGAGCGGATTTTCGTAGCATGCCTTACTTCCCGCCCTACTTGACGGAACAGTTGTTGGAAAGCGTCGTTGTGCATCGGGGTCTGTGCTCGGTGCCTGGGCCGCGGGAGCACTTCTTGAGTCTTGCGTATCATGCGCTGTACCACAAAGGGTCAGACTCTGGGATACCGGCGAGCGAAACGGCCGCAGCGCGCTCTGCACGGGCAGGACATGATTACATTTCAATCCTCCGACGGCTAGCCGCCGGTTTGGGTGTGGATGTTGCGATTACTTTGGAAGACCTCGATGCGTATCTCGACGCACAAGGTTGGCGGCCGCCGCACGATATGTTGATTCGGCTCTCGCGCCGAAACCGCTGGATGCGATCATTGTTGCGACAGCACGAATCGAGCGGCACTTTCGACGATCGCCTCGCCGTGTTCTTGGTCCGGCAGGAAGCGCTGCGCCGTGGCGGAGTCGATTCCGCTGCCAAGCTGATCGTAGAGCAAGGTTTTGAAGTTCGCGCCATTCGGAAATTCGATGAAAAACGCATCCCGACTCTGGCACGCAGTTTGCGCGGCGGCAACTGGGGGTCGGGGCCGTGGCCAATATCGGGTGGGCCGCCTGTTGCGGCGATTGTGGCGTACGATCCGGCTCCCATCACGCCGACTCGAAAGCAGAAGAAGCGCTTCCCCTTCATCACTAACGCCAGACTGCTTTGCAAAGAACGACTACGCGACGCGTTTAACGACGGTATCCCAAGCGACCGGCACTGCAATGTCATCCACTCGAGCGACAATGGTCGCGAAGCGCTCGACTATTTGCGGATCATCATGCCAGAGTGCGTAGATCAACTCTTGACTGGCGCTCCATCCCAGCCTGTGTCGCGGGCGGCATAAGACGGCCGACATTCTGATATTCGCTGCCCATCTGGCTGGTAACGCTTGCGCGGCTTGATTTGTGCGCACCGAACGGCGACAATTGAGTAGCCTGCCATTTTCCCACCAAAACTTTCAATCGACTGCCGTTCGGCCCGGTCGATTATCAATCTCAGCATGGAGACCATCGATGTCACCGGACAATAGCAGTACGAGTCGACGTGATTTCTTGAAAACTTCTAGCGGTTTAGCGGTTGGCGCAACGCTCGTTGGCACGATGTCCGTTCCGCGATCGGTGCATGCAGGTGTGAGCGAGCGGATGCGGGTGGGGCTGATCGGTTGCGGCGGACGCGGAACCGGTGCCGCTCAAAACGCACTTAACGCCAGCCCCGATAATGTGTTGGTCGCGGTCGCTGATACGTTTCCCGATTTCGCGAAGACGAGTTTAAAAAAGCTCAAGCGGAACGAGGAAACAAAAGACCGTGTGCAGGTGCCGGATGATCACGTGTTTGTTGGGTTCAATGCCTACAAGAAATTGATCGATAGCGATATCGATGTGGTCATCCTAGCAACACCTCCACATTTTCGACCCCAGCAGTTGGCGTACGCAGTCGAAAAAGGAAAACACACGTTCGTCGAGAAGCCAATCGCCGTCGACGCACCGGGCGTTCGAAGCGTTATCGAAACATGCAACAAGGCGAAAGAGAAAAACCTCGCTGTGGTATCCGGTCTATGTTGGCGGTATCACCCGGCGGTCCAGGAAACGGTAAAGCGAATCGTCGAGGACAAAGCAATCGGTGACATTATCGCGATTCAGTCGACGTACAACGCGGGCACATTGTGGCATCGTGGTGATGACCCCAAATGGAGTCGCATGGAATATCAGATCCGCAATTGGCTCTATTTCCATTGGCTCTCGGGCGACCACATTTGCGAGCAAGCCGTACACAGCTTGGATAAGACCGCTTGGTTGCAGGGGGACATCTCGCCGACTCAAGCGTTCGGTATGGGCGGCCGGCAACAGCGAGTCGGAAAAGAGTATGGCGATATCTACGACCATCACACGGTGTTCTACGATTATCCGACGGGGATCCGTGTCTTCTTCACATGTCGGCAGCAAAGTGACACCAGCGCATTGGTGGATGAGTTGGTGCTCGGCACCAAGGGCCACGCGAACATCTTGCAATTTCACATCGAGGGCGAAAAGCCCTGGACCTACGACGGTCCGGACCGCAATGTGGCGCGAATGTACGATCTCGAGCATGAAGCACTGTTCAACAGTATTCGCGACGGCAAGCCGATCAACAATGGTCACTACATGGCCAATAGCACGATGCTCGCCGTGATGGGCCGGATGTGCACGTACACGGGCCAGGCGCTTACGTGGGACCAATGCTTCAACAGCCAGGAGCGCCTGGGACCGGCCGAATACGCGTGGAACGACAACGTGCCACCAGCTGCCGTAGCGATTCCCGGTCGGACGAAGTTTGCTTGAGCGAACGATTCGTGATAGGGCGTATCCCCTTGTAAGGCGTCCGTTATGCTGCAACGATTTCTCGCGGTGTGCGCTTGCGCCGTTATCCCTGCGGCGTTAGCGCATTCTTGTGTGGGCGTTTCGATGGGGGCTGAATTTCATCCAAACTATGACGAAAGTTTGGTCCCGTCCTACACGCTGCCGGATCCTCTGGTCGACAGTCACCTCCAGCCGGTGACCACAGTTGAACAATGGATCAAGCATCGACGCCCGGAAATCTTGCGACTATTCGAGACAGAAGAGTATGGCCGGGCGCCGACAGAGCTGCCCAAGCTCGAGTTTACCACAACTGCAGAAAGTCACGCTGCTCTCGACGGCAAAGCAATTCGCAAGGAGGTCACGATTAATGTCGTGACTCCGCGCGGGCATGTACCACTGCACCTGTTGCTCTTTGTTCCGAAAATCGAAGACAAGGCACCGGTCTTTTTGGGGCTTAACTTCCACGGAAATCAAGTCATCACGAATGATCCAGGCGTTGCGATTGCGAGTTGTTGGATTCTGAATCAAGAGAACCTGGGAATTGTCAATCATCGGGCAACTGAGGCTTCGCGCGGCAGCCAAACTCCCCAGTGGCAAGTCGAGCAACTAATCGGACGCGGATACGCCGTTGCCACCATGTGCTGCGGTGACATTGAGCCCGATTCTGTCGATGGGATAGGCCAAGGCGTGCGACCACTGTTTTATCGCGCCGGACAAACCGAGCCTACTGCGGATGAGTGGGGAACGGTCGCCGCGTGGGCCTGGGGACTGAGCCGCGCGCTCGATTATCTGAAAACGGATCCACTCGTCGATGCCAAACGCGTTGCGGTGTGGGGTCATTCGCGATTGGGAAAGACGGCACTCTGGGCGGGGGCGTGCGACAAGCGATTTGCCCTAGTGATTTCCAATGATTCGGGCTGCGGCGGAGCCGCGCTCAGCCGACGTGCTTTCGGCGAAACCGTCGCTAGGATTAACGCAAGTTTTCCGCATTGGTTTTGCCGCAACTTTCACAAATACGGCGACGATGAACGCGATTTGCCCATCGATCAACATGAACTGATCGCCCTCATTGCGCCGCGGCCAGTATACGTGGCGAGTGCTTCGGAAGACTTGTGGGCCGACCCACGCGGTGAATTCTTGTCGGCCAAAAACGCGGAGCCGGTCTATCGGCTTTTTGGCCTGAAGGGACTTGAGACCGAAGAGATGCCGTCCATTGAACATCCAGTAGGCGACATGATTGGCTATCACATTCGCACCGGAAGGCACGGCACCACGGCTTACGATTGGCAACAGTATCGACGATTTGCCGATCGACACTTACGCGCGAACGCGTCTTCCGAAGGCGACCGCTCGCCACGGACGGATGAGTAATGAGCGTGCCATACCAGTATTGTGGTCGGTTGTGGTGAGAAGCTTCCCTCGACGCTTTGCGCCAGCCAGCTCATTAGCGTCAGGAGCTGCCTGAAAATTGTTGCTCTTGGACGCTGATAGGGACTTTTCAACCCGGACGACTACTCCCTTGAACGCCGGCGTTTTGCTTTGCGGGTCGAGCGTGCGGCTCACCAGCACGTTGCATTCGGGGTAGTACATCGCCGCGTTGCCAGGTTTTAGGGCGTCGAACGCAGTGGCGCGGATGTTGACCATCGAGCCAGCCGGCCCACGGACAGTGACCCGGTCGCCATCCTCCACACCAAATCGAGATAGGTCGTCGGGGTGAAGAAGAATGACGTCGCGGTGCTCGACGCCGCGGTAGACGTCTTCATCTTCGTAGACGACCGTATTGAATTGACCCTCGCTGCGGATGGTCATGAGACGGATTTCACCGCGACCGGTGCCGGCAAGCTCTGGCAGCTCGTGCGTGTGGAGGTGGGCTCGGCCGTCGGACGTGGCGAATTGCGGAGTGTGAAACGTCCGTCTGCCGATTTGGAATTCTTGCTTCGTTCTGTCGATCTCTGCAATCTTGTCGAAACCTGGGATAACGTTGCCGATCGCTTGGCGGATTTGTGCCGTAGAGCGCATCGAGGACCAGTCCAGCGGGGAGTGGCGCATTGGGAACGGCGAATTCGTGGTTTGTTCCTGACTTTCCCCATTCCCCATTCCACGTTCCCCACTTTTCACCCCGTTAAATACTTTTTCAGCAACGCTCGCAATGACATCGATCTCGGACCGGGTGCCCACATGGCGTTTAGGTCCGCCGTCGCTCATGCGGACGTAGTTAAACATCGACTCTTGCGTTGTTGGCTCTGGTTCTTCGTCGCGGGCTGAGACAGGCAGAATGATCGTTTCGCGAGCCAGACCATGCGCGTGGCCGCTGTTTAACGTGGTGCTGAGATAGGTTATTTGGTCGAGGTTGGTGATCGACTTGGCCGCGAACGTGGCATCGGGGTTGGAACCGTAGAGGTTGCCGCCGAGGCAGAAACCGACTTTTAGCTCGCCATTGGCGGCGGCTTCCATACAGGCCATCGTGTCCTTGCCGGGTGTGGTTGGGAACTGGACGCCAAAGTGGTTCTGCAATCGTTCGAAGATAGCGTCCTTGAGCTTGGGTGTGACGCCGACCGATCCGATGCCCTGTACGTTCGAATGGCCTCGAATGGGCATCAGGCCGCAACCTGGCCGACCCACCATGCCGCGAAGAAGGGCGAGATTCGCGATGGCTTGCACGTTTTTGACGCCGTGCGTGTGATGCGTGATGCCCATCGTCCAACTGAAAACCACTCTTTTGGCGGCGGCGTAGCGCGTCGCGATGGCTTCGATATCGTCTCGTGTGACACCGCTTTTCGCGATGATTTCGTCCCAAGTTACGTCAGTTAGACGCGCCTTAAGTTCGGGCCAATCTTGGCAGTGGTCGTTGAGAAATGTCTCATCGTGGGCGTTCATTTCGATGATTCGCTTGGCAATGCCGGTAAGTAGCGCCAGATCACCGCCTATGTGAGGCTGGACATAAAGGCTCGCGATCTTGCTGCCAAAGAGCAGACTGCGCACATCGCTGGGCACATTGAACCGCACCAACCCCGTTTCCACGAGCGGGTTGATGACGATTACTTCACCACCACGTCGGCGGACATGCATCAGCGTGCGCATGAGCCGCGGATGGTTACTGGCTGGGTTGCCGCCAATAAGGAAGACCAAATCGGCACGCTCAAGGTCTTCGAGCTGAATCGTCGCCGTGCCGCTGCCCGTAACGCTCGACAGGCCGACGCCGCTGGCCTGATGGCAATAGTAGCTGCAGTTGTTAACATTGTTCGTACCGTAGAGCCGGGCAAAAAGCTGGAGCAAGAAGCCCGCTTCATTGCTGCTGCGGCCGCTGAAATACCAGAATGTCTCGTCAGGCGAGGTAGCTTGAAGTTTTGTGACGATGCGGCTGAGCGCATCATCCCAGGAGACGGGTGTGTACCGGCCCGTGTCGCGAGTGTAAATCACGGGTTCAACAAGGCGACCGCAGGCTTCAAGCTCGCGGGGCGTGAGCTGTTGGAGCTCGCGCGGCGAATAGCGTTGCCAGAAATCGCTGCGGATGGCGCCCTGCATATCGGCGACCATTGCCTGCAAGCTTTTTTTGCAGACTTCGGGGAAATGGCCCAGCTCGTTGACCATGCCGCCGCGTTGGCCGCCCATGCCGAGAGCACAGGTCTTGCATGCGTTTTTGGTGCGCATGGCGCGCCAGAGCTTGAGAATGCCGCCGGCTTCGCGAGCTTTTCGCCAAGTATAGAAAACGGCGGGCCAGCCGCCGCCGGTTTTGTATTTCTTCATCTTGATTTCTCACTCAAAGACGCGAAAGCGCAAAGAGGAAATTGATAACTTCATTGCCTTGCGGCCACGCATTAGTACATGGCTGTTTACACTGTGGGTAGAGAAGGGGAGATACGATAGCTACTCTAACCTGTATGATAGCCGATTGGACATACATCACCCATTCCCGAGCCGATGGAGCGGCATCGCTGTTTTGATGAACGATTCACTGGCAATAAAACCGGTTGCGGGACCTGTCCGAGGCCGCGTACGGCCGCCGGGGTCGAAGAGTATCACCAATCGGGCTCTTGTCTGTGCGGCGTTGGCGGACGGCGTATCGACGCTCACCGGGGCACTGGATAGTGAAGATACGCGCGTGATGATCGAAAACCTGGGGCGGCTCGGCATTGAGGTCGAAAGCAGTGACTCAGGCAGTACGCTCCTGGTTCACGGCTCCGGCGGGCAAATACCGGCACTTGAGGCAGACCTATTTTGTGCCAATAGTGGCACGACGATTCGCTTTTTAACCGCGCTCGTCATGTTGGGGCATGGGTCGTTTCGATTGGACGGCGTTGCGCGGATGCGTGAGCGACCCATTAATGATTTACTCGACGCACTCAACCAACTCGGTGCCCGCGCGACGAGCGAGAACGGCAACGGCTGTCCTCCCGTAGTCGTTCATGCGAATGGATTGCCTGGGGGAACCGCCACTGTTCGCGGCGACATCTCGAGCCAATTTCTAAGCGCCCTTCTAATGGCAGCACCCGTTGCGCGATCCGCGGTCGAGCTGGTCGTTGAAGGACCATTGGTTTCCGTCCCTTACATAAAGATCACCATTGTCGTGATGAACTCGTTTGGAGCGAAAGTGGACGCAAATGTGTCACTGACCAGGTTCGCCGTTCACGCTCCGCAGACCTATCAATCTCGTGAATACGCAATCGAGCCGGACGCGTCTGCCGCAAGCTACTTTTGGGCGATCGCGGCCATTACTGGCGGCGAGGTGATCGTGGAAGGTTTATCGTCCAATAGTCTTCAGGGAGACATTGACTTTGTAACATGTCTCGAACAGATGGGGTGCGAAGTACGGTCCGGCTCGGATTCAATCACGGTCATTGGACGACCATTGAGGGGCATTGAGGTCGATATGAATGCGATCAGCGATACGGTGCAGACGTTAGGCGTGGTTGCACTATTTGCGGAAGGGCCCACGACGATCCGCAATGTGGGCCATATCCGTCACAAGGAAACGGACCGCATTGCGGCGGTCGCGACGGAGTTGCGCAAGCTGGGGGCCAAAGTAACCGAGGAATCCGACAGCCTGACGATAACAGCGGGCCAACTACGGCCAGCGATGATCGATACATACGGCGACCACCGCATGGCAATGAGCTTTGCACTCGCAGGGCTTCGAATCGCCGGTGTGCGGATCAACGATCCCAATTGTGTGGAAAAGACTTATCCTCGGTTTTTTGAGGACTTGGGGGCGCTCACGAGCAACGACTCATAGAGCTTGGGATATCGCTGGAGCGTCACTTGGGACGCACCGGTACAACGTCCGTCACCACATTGGCGCCGACCGGCATTCCTAGCTGCGAGGCGCTAGCTGTTTGCAGCAACTGTTCTGCCCGCTCCAGAAGCGAAATGCTGGAAGGCGGCGGCGGGTAAGCGGCCGAGCCTGGGTCATAGGCTTCAAACCGGGCACCGCAATGTTGGCACACCACTTGCTTACCAAGATAATGGACGCGAACCTGCAGGTTCCGTCCGCAAGTGGGGCATTCCTGCACAAAGTAAGTGCTACGCGACATAAAGGCATCTCCTGCTACCACGTGCCCCGCGCTCTCCCCCGCCAAACCGTCCAATGGCGTTTCAGTATAAGCAGAGGGGTCGAAAATTTCAATCATCTGAGGTCCGGACGAGTGCCGAAGGATATGGAAGCAGTGTGCTAAGCTTTTACTGAGAGGCGACTTGCGCTACCGCGTTTATTTGGGCGTATTTCTTCGCCCCGCGAAAGCAAGTTTTTCCTGGCGCGTAGAAGTGAAAGAACTGCAATGCTTATGTCCTTCGCCCCCCATGCCAACCGTTCCAAAGACCATGCAATTGTTGGGCCGGTTCGCGCTCAAATGGGGCAGAAAAGTTTAATGGTAATTCGGCTTATTACGGCATTGGCCGCTTCTATGTTACTGACCGGTTGGATGGTAGCCGCGCCACAGCCAACCCCACCGGATTTTTCAGCGATTGCGCGGGCGATTGACGCGTGGTTTGCAGCGCAACCGGATTACGAGCCCGGCGACCTCATCACGCGAGCACAGGTTGAAACGGTTCTGAAAAAGCTCGAAGAGGCCGGGGTACATGTGCCAGATGCAGCATCCATCGCCGAGCTCGCATTAGCAAATGATTCATTTCTCGTACACGAACTTACAACACGGGATGGCAGGAAGTTCATGCGGCGGCTCGCCCGCAACCCGAGCACATTCTCCTATCTAGACCGCTTGAGTAGCATCCCACGTGGCGAGAAGCTGATTCGTGATTTAACCGAGGAAAAAGGCGGCGATCAACTAATTGAATATCTGGCGACCACAAAGGGTGGCCATAATATGGGTCGCATGATGGCCGGGGTTCCCAACGGCGTGAATCTTAACAAGCCGACTGGGCACATCTATACGGTCGCGGACTTCGAAGTGGTCTTGAAAGAGGCATTAGCGACGCCGTCCCCTTGAGAGTGCGGCACCCGATGCAAGTCAGAACGCATGCCTTCGACGCGAAGAGGCGCGGGCATGTAAAACCCATCCATAATATGCTCGCTCGCTCTTGCGAGAGAGTATGCTGCCAAGACTTAGCGCATGCTTGTGCGTGGGCGGAAGCCATCGGCCGAGGCCGTTTGTGGCGCTTTGTATCCCGGAATCCGCACCCGCGGCATGGGGTCACCAGGCTGCGGCGGTGGCGAGGGTACAGCGCGTAATTCGACTGCCATCGGATTGGTTGGCATTGCGACGAGTGGTGGCGTCATCGCGTACGCAGGCGGCACAGGCAGCGTATATTGCGGCGTGCTGGTTGGGGTGACAACAGACGGCTGCTGTGCGTAAGCAGGCGGTGTCGCGGCAGCAATCTGTGGTGTTCGCCAGGGTGAGGTAGCTTGTTGCGGTATTGGGCTGAGCGTTGGCGGTGCTGTGACGGTTGATGACCCATTTGTTGCCGGCGCGTTGTACGAAGCGAGCGAGACAGGTTGGGTTGGCACAGTTGATGCAGTTTGAGCTGGCGGCGGACTCGGTGCCGCGGCGGCGGCCAGCTGCGGTGCTGGTTGAGGCGCCGCAGCTGGCAAGGGGAATCGCAGCGAGTCGGTATCGGCAGGCACCGCGATAGGTGTCTCTGTTGCGGCCGCAATCGAGGTCGATGATTGCGGCGTCACTCCCGAGAGCTCCGGCGTACTCGGCGGTAAAGTGTTCGCTCCTGCTGGAACTCCGGAAGCTGGAGAATTCCAGGCCAGTGTTCGTCCAGAAGCAGTCTGCGTTGTGGCGCTATCACTGGCGACGAGAGCATTCGTGGCCTGACCTGTCGCGCTTTGCATCACTGGGAGCGGATCGCCTTGGTAGTACGGTTGTGCCTGGCCAGGTGCAATTACGCGCGTGGAAGGAGGCGCGACACGGTCGGGCGCGAAGAACGGATTATTGATGCCGCTCGATGTCGATCGACATCCACCCGCACATAGCGCAGCGATCAACGCGCACGTTGCGGCGGTGTAGGATTTCGGATGAATTCCTTTCATCCGCATTCTTCCTTAATGCGCGATGGAAACGCGTTCAATAGAGGAGAGTAAGGTCGCGAGCATAGCGTCCAATGCAGCGTTGTCTAGGGCGATTCTATCGCGCTAGCGGAGTGCATCTATTGATGGCGATGCTGTCACGCTTCCGCCAACACATAGTCCAATACCGATTCAAACGACATCAGCAGCCCTTTAGAAATGCAAATAGCCCCAGCAAGGCTGGGGCTATTTCTCGCGGAAGCTCCTCCGCGCGCTGAAAGGTGTTTGTTGCCTAGTGCCTCACCCGACCTGGATTGACGGGTAAAGTCTTTTGAGTTTGATGCGGGCGTTTTCGGTGGTGAATTGCCAGTCGATCCGGCAGCGGGCGTTGTTGCGAGACGCTTCCCAGGCGGGCGTTTCGTGGACGAGGGTTGTTTGGTCGGCCAGACGTCGATTCAAGCACTGTTTGGTGAGGACGCTCAGTTCGGTCTCGGCCATGTTGAGCCAACTGCCATGCTTGGGAGTGTAGTGGATTTCCAGACGTTCGCTCAGTCGGCGTGCTTCTTCCGGCGGAAAGGCTTCGTACAGCGAGGCCATTTTGTGCGTATTGAGGTTGTCCATCACCAGCACGATCTTGTCGGCGGTCGGATAGCTGTCGACGGTCTCGCGAATCACTTCCGCGAAGTTGATCGCCGTCCGCCGATCCGTGACTTTCACCCGTCGGCGGCCGGCCAACGGCTCGAAGACCATGAACAGGTTGGCCGTGCCGTCACGCTCGTATTCATAGTCGATCCGCTCTGGTCGTCCCGGGGCCGCGGGGACGGGACGACGAATTTCTCGAATCAGTTGCTTGCTTTGCTCGTCGAAGCAGACGAGCGGATTCCGCGGATCGTAGGGACGTTGGTAGACTTCCAGGACGTCCTCCATGGCACAGACAAAATCGGCGTTTTGCTCGGGCGGCAACACCCATTGCTGCTTGCGCCAAGGTTGCAGCGCGTTTTTTTCAGCGTCGTGCGAACGGTCTCTTCGCTAATCGAATCCACCACCTCGAGTTCGACCAACCGATCGGCCAGTAATTGCATGGTCCAGCTTACACGGCCCGCCGGCGGAGCCGAGCAGGCCAAGGCCACCCAATGCGTTTCCTGGGCTCCGTCTAGCCCAAGTTCCCCAGTTGTTGTCGTAAGTTGTTGCGGTGTAAGGGCCGTGTCCGAAAGTTTCCACTACAATTCAATTTGATTTATTTTGTGGGGCAGTCGCAGCTTGAGTCGCTCGAGAATGATCGCCTGATGGTCGGAGGGGCGTGTGATGCACTGTTTGCGGATCTCGGTGCCCGCACGAGTGGGGAGGAGGACGTCGACGGTGCGGATTTCACTCAGCTCGGACAGGATACGACGCGGTTCGTCCCCGAGGCCTGCCTGGCGGCAAAGCGCGGCCAGCTTCTTCCACAGGACGTACGCCAGAAAGCACACGAGAATGTGGGCCAACACACATTCTTCTTTCTGGTGCTAGATGGGCCGCAGCGACAGGTCGCTCTTTTGGATGCGCGGCGCGGCTTCCGCTTCGGTCAGCTGGATATGGGTGCTCCACAGTTCGTCGTCACTCCAATTGGACACGTTGCTGCGCAACAGGTAACAGCCGGCGCTGAGCGTAGCCCAGTCACGCCTTGAGCCCAGCTTTTTCCATTCCAGAAGGGCACGGCCGTCGCTGGTGGTATTGATGCGAACATCAAACAGGCGTTCCGCACGCGTATTCTGTCCCAGCAACCGGCCGACTTCCCGTTCGACTTTCATCGGATCGCGTCTCTGCTTTTCACAGCGCGCAGCCATTGCCGCCAGTCGTTGTTCGATCCGCTGTTCGAAGCGCCGAACAATCGCCAGATCTTTTTCCGAACGATCACGGCTGCGGCAGAGGATGAACGTTTCCTCGCCTCCCTGAGGCGCTGGGCACAACTTCACTTCCACTCCAGACCGGACTTCGTGCCAGTCGTGCTTCAGCCGTTGGTGCTCGAACTGATGCAGCATCGACTTGGGAGTGCCCACGATGTACCGTCGGCCACCTTCCTTCAAAAAAGCGATGTTTTCTTCACAGACCATGCCGCGATCCATCACCCAGATACGCTTGGCGGCTCCGTAACGCCGTTCCATCGTCGTGACGATCTCTTCGACCGTCGTCACGTCCGCCGTGTTGCCAGCGAACACTTCATATTCCAACGGCATACCGCAACGTGACACCACCAGACCGATACAGACCTGTTTGCAATCGGGACGTTGGTCTCGCGAATAGCCCCGCTGCGCCAGGGGAAAACTCGCCTGACCTTCGAAGTAGGTGCTCGTGACGTCGTACAGCAACAGGTCGTATTCGATTTCGAAGAGTTCGCCCAGTCGATGCTTTAGATGAACTTCGAGCTGCTCCTTGTGCGGCAACAGCTGATCGAGCGCGCGATACAAACGTCTCGTCGACGCGCGACGCCGGCACACCCAACAGTTCCGGCAGCGCCGTTTGGGGATACCACTGTTCCGACGTGTGCAGTTCACTCGACGGCCGGCACAGGCGGGCCACGATCAGAATCAGGGCGCTGGCCGACCACGGGACCGATTCGCGACCGCGTGGCACGACGCGTGCGAAGAACTCGGCAAGTCCTAATTTGCCAATCAATTCCAACGCCAGCCACGGACCTCCGAATTGACGACTATTCTCCAAGCGGACCGCCGAAGCATTGATTTCAATCCACCGTGGCGATGGCTCGCCGTTGTCGAACAGCCTCTTTTGATGAGCCGGATCGATTTGCTCTGTGAGCGCTTGTTGGACGCCGAGCCGCCCGGCCTCATCCATCTGTCTCAGCCAAGCCACCACACGTTGTCGCGGACCACGCCGTGTGCGATAAGACTCCACCAGCGCCCAATAAGCGTGCCGCTTCCCATCCTTCCGACGGTAGCACTGCCGAATAAACATCCCAGCATGCTACCGATAAAAACGCCTCCACTAAGACCAAAGGTCGTCACTACAACGCGCCTCCAACTACACCGCGAATGAATTCGCACCATCGCGAAAAGGCTTGCGTTAAAGCACCGCCAAAAAATTCCCAATTTAGCCCCCTCTTTGGTCATTGCTGGGGAACTTGGGTTAGCAACGCGGTAGATGCGGGGTTCTGGATAAATCTTACCGACTGGGTTGCGTTTTCGGCCTATTGGCGCGTGTCTCTCACGGCAGCAGCGATCGTGTCGATGATGACGCTACGGGGCGATTTGCCGGTGGGCGAAAGCCTGCCGGTGCATTCCCGCTTGTCTGCAGTCGACACCCGCAGCTTGTCGCCATGCACGAATCTCATCAGTCAATTTTGCAATTTCGCGCGCCGCGGCGATCTGCATGGAAGTGTGCGCGCACGCGTGGTGCGCAACGGCACTCATGCTTTCGCAGCTCGTCGGTTGCACCAGCTTCAGTGAGTACGTACATAACGGTTTCCAAGTCGGACCCAACTACGGTCGCCCTCCCGCTCCGATCGAGCACAATTGGATTAACGCCGCAGACGAGCGGCTCCGTGAGAACGACACCGACATCGATCAGTGGTGGACGGTGTTCAATGACCCGGTGCTCAACGGCCTCGTCCAAAACGCGTATCGCCAAAATCTCACACTGCGCGAGGCTGGCTTCCGCGTGCTGCAGGCACGGGCCCAACTCGGCATCGCGGCGGGCGAATTCTTCCCGCAAGAGCAGGCCAACACAGGCGGCTTCACGAACAATGGTTTAAGCGTCAATGTCGCCAATCGCCAAGCCACACCAGAGCGCTGGTACGGCCAATGGGACTACGGTTTCGGCTTGGCATGGGAGCTGGATTTCTGGGGCCGCTTTCGCCGAGCGATCGAATCGGCCGACGCCAATCTCAACGCATCCGTCGAGAACTACGACGACGTGCTTGTCACGCTGCTAGCCGATGTCGGTCGCAATTACGTCGAATATCGCACGCTGCAACAGCGCCTGACGCTCGCCCGCGACAGCGTCGTGCTTTTCAAGAAGATGCTCGATGTGCCGAAAGCTCGCTACCAAGCCAATCAAAGCAATCGCGTCGCGTACGATCTCGCGCAGGCGAACCTGTTCCAAGCCCAGGCGTTGGTCGCCTCGCTCGAAATCTTACAACGTCAAGCGTCGAACCGGCTTTGCATCCTATTGGGTATGACGCCACGCGATCTCGAAGCGGAACTTGGCGCGGCGCCAATTCCTGTTGCTCCGGCCCAAGTGGCGATCGGAATTCCGGCGGATCTGTTGCGTCGCCGTCCCGACGTACACCGCGCCGAGCGCGAGGCGGCCGCGCAGTCAGCCGTCATCGGCATCGCCGAGAGTGAGTTCTATCCGCACATTTCACTCGTGGGAACACTAGGCTGGTCGTCGGAAGATCTCAACGATTTGTTTGTAAAAGACTCGTTCCGCGGGACTGCCGGGCCGAGCTTTCGCTGGAATATCCTCAACTACTGCCGTCTGCGGAACAACGTCCGCTACCAGGACGCATTGTTTCAAGAGCTCGTGACGACCTATCAACAAACCGTGCTGAAGGCAGCCGGCGAAACAGAAGATGCGATTGTGCAATTCCTGAAATCCCAGGATCGCGCAAAGGCGCTGAACGCCAGCGCCGCAGCGTGGCGCGACGGCACTGGATTGCTCGAAACACAGTACAACGGCCAAATGATCGACTACACGCCGGTCGGCTACTTCGCCCAGAACTTGTTGGAACAGCAAGACCAAGCCGCCCAGGCGCAAGGCGACGTCGCTCTCGCGCTGGTCGAGATTTATCGTGCGATCGGCGGCGGCTGGCAAGTGCGGCTCGGCGCCGGGACAGACGCGCCGCAGGTCAACATTCCGCAGTGCCCGCCGACCGATGGTAGCGCGGGAGACGAATCTTTACCGGCTCCTCCGACGCGACCAATGCTAGAGCCACAAGCGCCTGCAGATACAAAAGACGTCTCACCCACACGGCTGCCAGCGCCGAAGACAACCACCGAAGCAGCGCCGCCCGCATTGTTGCTTCCACCGCCGTCACAAGTTGAAGCCAAGGAACCGCAATAATGCGCATCCGTGCATTGCTTCTAACGATAGCCATGGCGAACTTGGCTGCCGCAGCCGACAGCGAACATTTCAACACCGACCCAATCGCTCGTTGTTGCGAAGCCCGACGCTGTTGCACTTGTCCTGACACTTACTGCCCCAAGCCGCTACCGTGCGTTCCTTGCGCTGCGCGGCTGTTACGACAACTATTGTCCGAAGCCAACGCCTTGCACGGCTCCGCTGCGCTACTGCGGTCCGAACGACTACTGTCCGAAGCCGTGTTGCTTCTATTTACCGCCGTGTTGGCCGGCTTGGTATAGTTGCGGTTCATCGAATTGCGATCGCGGCACGAAGTAAGGCTTAAGCCGATCTTTCTTGAACCGCCATCGAACGTGGTATAATCCAATGCTATGTTCGGTGACGGTGCGCTCACACTCCGAGAATTCGCCATGAAGGAACCGCTTCCGCTGGCGAAAGTCCACGATGCAGTGCTGGACTTCCTGCGCAATCGCGACGACACCGTCCTGTTCGGGGCACAGGCCGTCAACGCCTATGTCGATGAACCGAGGATGACGCAAGATGTCGACATCTTATCGACCCGCGCTGCCGATCTCGCGGAAGAGCTACGGTCGCGTCTCGCCGCCCGAAGAGCTGATCGCGTTGAAGTTGATCCGCCTGGCCGGCCGACAGGGCCAGCCCAAAGCCGACACCGACCGCCGGGATTTAAAGGTCTTGCTGTTGGCGTTTCCGCAATTGAAGTCGGAGAAGGGACCGGTGCTCGATCGACTAACTGTGGCGGGTGCCGACGAACGAGTTCTCACCGAATGGCGGCAACTCGTCGAGGCAACGATTGAGCCCGAGTCAGACGACGAATGGTAGTCTGGCAATGTCTGCCTTGAGAACCGAGGCCGAGTCGATTGCCTATGCTCTCGACATCGGGCTGCTCGACGATTGGCGGCGAAGGAACATTTAATTGTCCGAATGCGATTCGGATTTGGGTGGCTCCTTCGTAAACTTGGCAATAACGTAGTAGAACACCGGCGTCAAGAAGATGCCGAATAGGGTGACGCCGATCATGCCGCTGATCACCGCGGTGCCGAGCGAGCGCCGCATCTCCCAACCGGCGCCGACGGCGACCACGAGCGGATAGACGCCGAAGATAAACGCGAAGGACGTCATCAGAATTGGCCGCAGCCGCAGCCGGCAAGCTTCCAGCGTCGCGTCGTAGACGCTCATACCATGTTTTCGCATGTCGACGGCGTATTCAACGATTAGAATCGCGTTTTTCGCCGCCAGCGCTACGAGCACGACGAAGCCGATCTGGCTGAAGATGTCGATCGGCTTGTGGGCGACCCAGACCAAGCCGGCGATCGAGCTCAGCAAGCACATCGGCACGACCAAAATGATCGCCAGCGGCAGGCCCCAGCTTTCGTAGAGTGCTGCGAGCACCAAAAACACGAGCACCACGGCGAAAGCAAAAATTAAGATACCCGTGTTGCCTGCGGTCACTTGTTGGTAGGCGATATTGGTCCAATAGTAGCCCATGCCGGAGGGCAGATTTTGATCGCCGAGCCGTTCCATGACGGAAATTGCCTGCCCCGAGCTGAAGCCGGGCCGGGTGTCACCATTCACGGCCGCCGAAAGCAGATTGTTGTAGCGCATTACGAATACAGGGCCGACCGAATCGCGCACCCGCATCACCGAGCCGAGGGGAACCATTTGCCCGTCGCGGTTACGAACCTGCAGCAGCTTCAGGCTCGCGATTTTTTCGCGAAACTGTCCCAGGGCCTGCACATTCACCTGCCAGATTCGCCCGAAGTCGTTGAATTGATTGATATATATCGAACCCATGTTGGCATTGAGCGTCGTAAACACGTCGCTCAGCGAAACGCCCATTTGCTTGATCGCGTCGCGGTCGATGTCGAGATAGAGCTGGCGGGCATCGGCACGAAACGTTGTGAATACCCGCGCGAGTCCCGGTTGCGCGTTGGCCTTCGACACCATGGTCTCGGTCGCCTCTTGCAGGGCCTGCAAGCCGAGACCGGAGCGATCGACAATCTGCATCTGGAAACCGCCCGATTGTCCCAAGCCCGGTACCGGCGGTGCACCAAACACGGCCGCGCGGCAATTCAACACGTTTTTGTAGTATTCCTGGTTAAGCCGTTGAACGATTGCCGCGGCCTGAGTCTCGGGCGTGTGACGCTCGTCGAATCCTTTTAAGATGACGAAAATTGTGCCCCAGTTCGACGAGTCGCAGGCGAACACCGCCGAGTAACCTGATACCGCCATGGCGGACTCAACGCCGGGGGCCTTCATCGCAATTCCTACCAACTCATCGAGCACCGCCTGCGTCCGCTGCACTGACGCCGCGTCTGGCAAGTCGACGTTTACCAGGACGTAGCCCTGGTCTTGTTCAGGAATGAATCCGGTGGGTGAAGTCACGAACCCAAAGCCGGTGAGCGCTAACAGGCCAACGTAGGCCAAGAGCACAATCGCGCTGAGTCGCAGGCCAACGCCAACCGTCCGGGCATAACCGTGTGCGAACAAGTCGAACGCCTTGTTGAACAACCCGAAGAACCAGCCGAGCACGCGGTTCACATAACCCGCCGCGAACCAACCGGCGATGAACCCCGGGATTCCGAGCAGAATCGCCACGACGGTCGTCGCGGCGTCTTCGCCAGCGGTGTTATGCAGCCATTGCAGCTTTTCAAGCCATCCGACGAGCGCACTGCCGACCAGCGGGTTGAGCAGAAAGTACGTCGCCACGCCAAATAACACGGCGACACCGACGCGCGGCAACGCTTCTTTCGCATCGTGACCTTCGCCATGAGGCTTGATCCAGGCGACCGCCCGCGCGGGCGCCATTGTGAGGGCGTTGGTCGCCGAAAAGAACGCGGCCACGGCAATCGTGAGCGCGAATTGCCGGAAGAATTGGCCCGTGAGACCCGGGATAAACGCGGTCGGAATGAAGACCGCCATCAACACCAACGTGATGCCGATGACCGGGCCGGTGATCTCCTCCATCGCTTTGATCGTCGCCTCGCGCAGGAAGACCTTGTCCCATCCAGCGCTCGATGTTCTCCACGACGACGATCGAGTCATCGACCACGATGCCTACCGCCAACACCAGACCGAACAAACTCAAGTTGTTAAGCGAGAAGCCGAGGCCGGCCATCACCACGAACGTGCCAATCAGAGCAACCACGATGTCGATGATCGGTAGCAGCATTGCCCGCCAATCTTGCAGGAAGACGAGCACCACGACGATCACTAGCCCGGCCGCGATATAGATCGTGATGAACACGTCGTGCACGGAGTGTTCGATGAAAGGAGTCGTATCATAGGCGATACGGTAGTCGACGCCGTCGGGAAACGAGTGCTTGAGCTCCTCCATCCTATGCTTGACGCCCTCACCCACCGCGAGGGCGTTCGCCGTCGGCAGAGCAAACACGGCGAGTGCCACGGACGGATACTTCTTCGCTTTGCCATCGACAAAGGTGGTGAGCGTACAATTCAGGTCCGAATTCTGAGACCCGAGATCAATCTTCGCCACGTCGCGGAGCCGCACGTAGCGGCCATCTTGTCCCACCTTGACAATGATCTCGCCAAACTGTTTCGGCGTTGATAGCCGGCCGAGTGTGTTGAGCACAAGCTGATAGTTCTGCCCGGGGGGCACCGGCTGTTGGCCGATATTTCCCGCCGCCACTACCACGTTTTGCTCGCTGATGGCATCGATCACTTCGCTGGCTGTAAGATCGAGGGAGGCGAGTTTCTGCGGATCGAGCCATGCCCGCATGCTGTATTGCCGCTGGCCTAAGAAGTTCACCAAGCCTACGCCTGGAACGCGCGAAAGTTCGTCGAAGATATTGATCTGCGCGTAGTTGCTCAAATACAGCGGGTCGTAACGCCCAGCTGGCGAAATCATGTTCACGGCCAACAAAATGTTGGGCGACTGCATCTTCACATTGACGCCTTGCTTTTGCACGCTCTCGGGCAGTTGCGGCAGAGCGAGCTGCACCCGGGTTTGCACAAGCATGAGCGCCGTGTGGATGTCGGTGCCGACCTCAAAGCTGACAGTAAGCGCGTACTGTCCATTGTTGGTGCATGTGGACGACATATAGATCATGCCTTCCACACCGTTCACCTGGGCTTCGATCGGTTGGCCGACCGCGTCGGAAACTGTCTTGGCGCTCGCACCCGGATAGGAAACGGTCACTTGGATTGTCGGCGGCACGATCGGCGGATACTGCGCGACCGGCAAAGACGCCACGCAGGCCAGGCCTGAGATCACGATCACGATCGACAGCACCCAAGCGAAGATCGGTCGATCGATAAAGAAGCGCGACATCGTATTACTCTTATGTCACCGGCATGGCGGCGGACATTATTTCGGGGCTGTGGCGGCTTTGGTCGCGTTCGTTTCGGGCTTAGACTCTTTGGCGGGCGTAGCGGGTGCTGATCCTGACGACGATGCAGTGAGCAACGTGAGCATATCGACGAGCTTCGGACTCACCGTTGCCCCCGGCCTCACGCGCTGGAGGCCTTGGACTATGATCCGGTCCGTCGGCTTGAGGACCTCGAATTGTTTCGCAGTGTCCGCGCCACCGGTGCCAGGTTCCACAATCTCGCGGTATGGAAGCACTTCACGCAAGCCATCTTGAACCTGCCCCGTCTCCACGACGCGATATTCAACTTGATTTTCGCTGTTCACGACGAGCACATACTTCTGCCCTTGGTTGCTCCCAATTGCTTCGTCGGCCACCAGCAGCGCTTTGTGCGATTCGCCAATCGGCACCCGGATCCGCCCGAACAAACCGGAGCTAATGAAGTTATCTTTATTCGGGAACACCGCCCGTACTCGTAGTGAGGCGGTATTCGGATCGAGCTGATTGCTCACAAAGTCGAGCGTGCCCGCGATCGGGAAGCCAGGCTCCTCGCCAAGCGACATGCCGACATTTACAGTGGTCTCGCTCACACGTTTCATTTTGCCCTGGGTGATCAGCTTTTCGACTTCGAGCGCGGTGGTCTGATCGACATCGAAATACGCCCAGATCGGCTGAGTGCTGACAATGTCGGTGAGCGTCGTTACATCTTGCGAAACTAGGTTTCCAGCGTCGACAAGATGCCGGTTGATTCGCCCGCTGATCGGGGCGGCAACGGTACACCAGTTGTAGTTGAGCTGTGCGTTTTCGACGGAAGCCTCCGCTTGCATCACGCTTGCGGCGGCCTCGTCGCGAGCTCCGAGCCGCTGATTGATTTCCTGCTCACTGATGGCGGCCGGATTAGACTTGCGGACGTTCATGCCGATTTGGTAGTTCGCTTCGGCCTCAACGAGCGCCGCCTTGGCATACGCCACGTTTGCCTTTGCTTCGTCGAGCGCCGCCTTGTACGGCCGGTCGTCGATCTTGAACAGCACTTCGCCTTGTTTGACGTCCGAGCCATCCTTGAAAAGGATTTTCTGGAGATAACCGGTTACACGAGCCTTGATGTTGACCGATTCCACCGCCTCGGTCCGCGCGGTGAAAATCTGGTAATCGGTCACGGTACGCTCGATGGGTGTGGCCACCATCACAACCGGTGGCGGCGGTGTGACTAGCTCCGGTTTGCGTTGGCCACACCCGGCCAGCGCAGTCGCCAGCGCGAGGGAACACCAAATGCGAATGCTTCGTTTCAATCTCCAAGATTTCACAAGAATAACCCTAGAAGAATGGTATACATGCGCCCGCATAGCACGAATGGTCTACAAAAACTGCTAGAGAGTTGAAGGATAGATTTTCCACTATGTATGCGCAGAGTTTCATGCGCTCGAAAATATAGCTCCGCGTTGGGCTGCGGTGAGTATGAGTTCTACTATATTTGGCGGCAAAAATGCAGCCAAATAACGATTTTGCCGGCATCGACGATCACAAAAGCATACCAAATAGCCCATTGACGAATACGTCCGCTCGCCAGCCAGGATGCGTAGCAGCACCGTGCTTGGCTTGCGCTGAGCAGCGGTTGCACCAACTCCGGAATTACTTCCCTGCTCGCGCAAGTCGCATTTTCAAGCTGATTTCTGTACATTGTCATTGGGATACCTTGTGTATGTCGAGGTGGTTTATGTTTCAATCTTGGCCAATCTTTTGCCACAAAAGCGTCTTTCGCCGGTGCCAGTGCATGAGAAGGACGCTGAGTGCATTGGTCGTATTATTGAATTGTTGTGTCACGCCGATTGCAACCGCAGGCGACTTCGTCTTTCCTGGCGCTAGCTGGCAAACGAAGAATCCACACGAGCTAAGGCTGGATGATGCGCGCCTGGAGGCCGTGGCCAAGGCCTTGGGAAGTCGTGGCTGTGCGATCAAGGACGGCTATGTCGTGAAAACTTGGGGGACACAGGACAAAATCGGCGACTGGTTCTCTTCCGCCAAACCCGTGCTGTCGACCCTGCTGATGTTTGCCGTACAGGAGGGGAAGGTCAAAAGCTTTGACCAGCCGTTGACTGACTTCGGGTGGAAACTATTGCCGAAGGACCGCACGATGACGCTGCGACACTTGGCAAGCATGACCAGTGGCTACGCGCGGCCTGAAGCACCAGGCAAGGCTTGGGCCTACAACGACTACGCCATTCAACTGTATCAAAAGACGTTGTTTGATAAGGTCTTCCAGGGAACGCCAGAAGTGGTCTTTCATGACCCGAAACGGTTTGGGGCGCTTCAGTTGCAGGATGGGTTTGTGTTTCGCAAGTCGAATCGGCGAATGAGTGCGTCCGTTCGCGACTTTGCGCGAGTCGCTTGGTTTTGGCTTAACCGGGGTAACTGGAATGGCCATCAGATCTTGCCACGCGCCTATTTCGACGAGAATATGAAGCCGCAAGTGCCCAAATATCTTCCCGTAAGCAGCGACGTCAAGACGAACGATTATCTTCAAATTGGGACCTATGGTGGGGAATCGAACCACTTCTCAAAATCCGGGCCTGGTATTTACGGTTTCAATTGGTGGTTCAACGACACCGGCAGTCATCATCCGGACGTCCTGACTTGGCCGGACGCGGCCAGGGACACGGTGATGTCAATCGGATACGGCGGAAACAGCTCGGTCATGATTCCCAGCCTTAACTTCGTAGTTGTCGCTGCGGAGGCGGATTGGGGTGAATTCAAACCGGGCCGTTCGGAATCCGTGATGAATCAGCGCCTCAAAGCAATCATGGCAGCGGGGACTTCTGTAGATCCTTGATTGGGCAACGATCTTTACGTTCGTTTCGTCGTAACCGCGCTAAACGGTAAGCTTGTATCGAACCTACTTGAAGAATCCATGCGGCACATTTCGAGAATCGCGCTTGCGGTAGGATTACTCACCACCGGCAAACTCTCTGGACAAGTAGTGATTGAAGGACAGCGAACCGTCTGGCATCCGATCACCCTCACTTTTCAGGGACCAGAAGCGTCGGAAACGGACAGCTCGCCGAACCCATTTCTAGACACCCGTCTTCAAGTCGTCTTTACGGGCCCAAGCGACCATCGTTACGACGTCCCCGGTTTTTTTGACGGCGACGGTCAGGGAGGATCCAAGGGACGAGTGTGGCGTGTTCGATTTTCCCCTGATGCCGCGGGGGCTTGGCGATATGAAGCCCAATTCCGCGCGGGGAGTAGTGTCGCGATTCAACTGGAACCAGAAGCTGGAGCACCACTGAATTTGCCCCATCTTTCCGGTTCTTTCGCCGTAGCGCCGCGCGATTCCGATGCGCCGGGATTTTTGAAGTGGGGACGACTTAACTATGTCGGCAAACCCTATCTGAAGTTTCAGAATGGACCGTATTGGATTCGCGGCGGCGCCGACTCGCCCGAGGATCTGTTGGGCTACGCCGGCTTCGAACGTACTCCGCCGAACCATCGCTTTGCAACGCACGCGCAAGACTGGCGTAAGGGAGATCCAGACTGGGGAGACGGCAAGGGGCGGGGCATTATTGGGCGCTCAACTACCTGGCTAGTCGGCACGTCAACAGTATTTATTTCCTGACGATGAACGTCGGGGGTGACGGAAAGGACGTCTGGCCCTGGATCGGCCAGGTCGACCCTAATGGGAGTCCGAGCGACGACAATTTGCATTTTGACGTCGGCAAATTAAGGGAATGGGAAATCGTTTTTGATCACGCTCAGAGAATGGGAATTTTTTTGCATTTTGTTTTCAATGAGGCAGAAGCGGCCAACAAGCGCGAAATGGATAGTGGAGAACTGGGGCCAGAACGAAAGCTCTTCTACCGTGAGATGATCGCTCGTTTCGGCCATCACTTGGCGCTGGAGTGGAATCTGTGTGAGGAATACAACTTGGACTTCGATTACGGAGCCGAGCGTATTCGCGCTTTTGCCGCTTACATCCAGGCGATTGACCCGTATAAACATCCGATTGCCGTCCATAGTGCCGGAGATCCGATCAAGCAGCTTCACTTCACCTTTGGCGACTCTCGATTTAGCTTGACTTCAATCCAATTGAATCAGCGGCCGATCCAAACCGTGGCGGAGTCGATTCGGAAGGAGACTCAGCAAGCTGGACGCCCGCTGCCGGTGAGTCTCGACGAGTTTACGCTTGATCGCGGACAACGTGCCTCGTTCATTCCGGTCGACGACGCCGAGGGGCACCGTCGGGAGAAGATTTGGCCAGCCTATTTTTCGGGAGGCATGGTCGAGTTCATCCTCGCAGATTTGTTGCGCACCGAAAGCTTCAAGACTTCGCAGCGCGAGAAACTCTGGACCTACTTATGGAATGCGCGCCACTTCATGGAAGAGAACCTGCCTTTTTGGGAGATGGAGCCCGCCGATGAGCTATCCCAGGGCGGAGCGATGATTGCTGTCGGCATCGGCCGGGGCCGTTCCGCTCCGCTTGGACCCCAGGTATTTTCCAAACGCGGCGAGATTTACGCGGTCTATTTGCCCAATTGTTCCGCCACCGGCACGCTTGATTTGACAGACTTAATGGGAATGGCCGAGATGCGCTGGTTCAACCCGCGTACGGGAGTTTTCGTGGGAGCGCCTATGGATATCGTGGGCGGGGCGCGGCGAAAACTTGGCCCGCCGCCCGCGGAACCCAATTCGGATTGGGTCGTATTGATTCGACGCTCGGCGCAGCCTGATCGACCGGCGATTGATACGGCGGGATTTCGGGACGGCGCTCACCATTGGCGGCACATTCGCGACACAAAACGCGTGATTCAGGCCCTGCCTGACCAAGCTTCGTATGCGCCGTCACAGGTAGACCAGATTGTGGCAAACATCCTGTTGTTCCAGCGCGAAAACGGCGGCTGGCCAAAGGATTACGATTATCTGGCGATATTGACGCCGGAACAGATGGCCGAAGTCCGGGCGACTCGCAATCGTACTGACACGTCGTTCGATAATCACAACATTCACACCCAAGTCGATTATTTGGCGCGAGCCTATGCTTCGTCTGGCAACAGCGATTGGCGTGACGCCTGCTTGCGCGGGTTTGATTTTATGCTTGCCGCGCAGCTCAAAAACGGCGGTTTTCCGCAGCGCTATCCTAATCCTTCTGGCTATGCGGCGCACTTCACTTTCAATGACGGTGTCATGATTGGAATTCTGAACGTGCTCAAAGACGCTGGCGACGATTTGCCGCAGTGGAAATGGTTGGACGCCGAGCGGCGGCATAAGGCGCAGCACGCCGTGAAGCGAGGCATCGAATGTATCCTCAATTGCCAGATTCAGGCTGGGGGCACTCACACCGGATGGTGCCAGCAACACGATGAAAAAACATACGTGGCGGCCAGCGCCCGCACGTTTGAGTTGGCTTCCTGTTGTCCGCAGGATACGACCGAAATCATCCGTTTTCTGATGCGCATCGATTCACCCGACGATCGGATCGTAAAGGCCGTCGACGACGCCGTCCGGTGGCTCGGACGCACGGAGCTAACCGGTATTCGCGTGAAAAAAGTGCCAGCTCCTGTGGTAGAGTTTGAACGCCATCGTGCGGATTTCGACGTGGTGGTAGTGCCCGACGATAAGGCGCCGCTCATTTGGGCCCGGCACTATGAAATCGGCACGGACCGCCCTGTGTTCGCCGGTCGTGATGCAGTCAAGCGATATGCCCTCCACGAAATCGAGCGGGAGCGGCGGACGGGTACTCCCTGGTACGGCGCATGGCCTCGCTCGCTGCTCGACTCGGAATACCCTGAGTGGTGCAAGAAGGATGCTGTGGTCCAAGTGAATCTGAAGTCGCACTCCTCCGACGCGGCACTGGACGACTGGCAAAAGTAGCCGGGCAGCATCTCGTTCGAACCTTTGGTGGACTTGCAATGCCTGAGCGCGGACCCTAGAGGCGGGCCGTTGTTACGCGAAACCCTGCGACTCTACATCCCGATGGTAGTGCAGGGACCATGGCGGCAGCCGCGATGTTATTGCAGCCTATGCCGCCCGGTTTCTCGCAGAGGACGGGGGACACGCACGTGCAATATAACGACATCTATTTAGCCAACTGCAAGTTTGTGGTCGAAGCATTTGGTGATAACCGGCTAGTTGATGATCTAGCCAGTGATAATTTTCAAGCGCTGAGGGCAGGGCTTTTTACTAGCAACGCATAGGTATCACGCATGCGTTGTACACATTGTTGAGTTGTGATGGTAACGTGTCACTATGGTTGGACTTACTGTCTTTTTGGATGGAGGTGACACGATGATCCTGGGCGAGGTAGTTGAACGGTTTGAGAAACAGGCCCCGATGTGCGTGATGGCTCGTGCCGCACTTGAGAACGTATTGGCGGAGGGCCGCTTGAATGCGATGTTCGAGGCAGCGGCCGAGCGTCAACAGAACAAAACGCTGATGTTTTCCACGGTAGCGGACATCATGGGGCTGGTCGCTTGCCGGATCCACCCTTCGGTGCACGCAGCCACCCCTTTCAAGCTGCTAATGCTAGCGGCTTGTAGGTGGTGAAGTTCGATTCTGGTAGGCTGTGATTCTTCGGAAAGTTTGGTGTATTTTCGGGAGGATCATTGCCATGTCGTGGAATCAGGTGTTTCAGCAGTTTGTGAAGGATAGTCCCGTGACCGTCATGATGCGTGGGATTCTCGAGCACGCCCTGCCGCCTGCGCGGATCGATGAACTGTTTCGCGAGCATTCCCGGAGTCAGTATGAAGACCAGTTGCTGTTCTCGACAGTGGTCAACGTGCTGAGCCTGGCGGTGGCCGGTATGTCCAAGTCGGTGAATGCCAGCTACGAACGGCTGAAGGACAAAGTCCAGGTCTCGGTGACTTCGTTGTATAACAAATTGCAGGGCACGGAGTTGTCGGTCTCGCAGGCGTTGGTGCGGGATGTGGCCCAGCGGTTGACTCCCGTCGTGCGTAGCCTGAAGACGTCGCGGCGGCAGCCGATTGCCGGGCTGCGGCTGAAGATCCTGGATGGCAATCATCTGTCGGGCACCGAGCATCGGCTGAAGGAAACCCGTCGCCTGCACAGCAAACCCTTGCCGGGACAGGCCCTGGTGGTCTTGGATTGGGAGTGGATGCTGGCGATCGACGTGTTCCCCTGCGAGGACGCTTACACCCAGGAACGACGGCTGTTGGACCAGGTGCTGGCCAGCGTCCTGCCCCAAGACCTGTGGCTGGCCGACCGCCACTTCTGCACCACGCAGTTCTTGTTTGGGATTGCCAACCGGGAAGCGTTTTTCCTGATTCGCCAACATGCTTCGACGTTGCACGGCAAGGAGTTGGTGGGACGCCCGCGGCGCGTGGGCCGTGGCCCGAGCGGCACGGTTTATGAACAATCCCTGCGGGTGACGGACCCCGATAGCGGCCAGGAGTTGATCGTGCGCCGGATCACCATCCGCCTGGACCAACCGACCCGCGACGGCGAAACAGAAATCCACGTGCTGACCAATGTGCCAGCCGGACGGGGTAGCGCCCGGAAGCTGGCCGAGTTGTACCGCGACACGATGGACGATCGAAAACGCATTCCAAGAACTGGGCCAGGCGCTTGCCAGCGAAATCAAGACCTTGTGCTATCCGAGGGCAGCCCTGTTGTGCTTCTGCGTCGCCCTGGTGCTGTACAACACGCTCAGCACCCTGAAAGCCGCGATCTGTGCTGCCCACGGTGCGGAGCTGGCCGGCAATCTCTCGGCCTACTACTTGGCTGAGGAAATCGGCGCCATCTATAGCGGCATGATGGTCGCTGTGCCGCCTCGGATGTGGACGAAAAAATTCGGCCAATTGTCCGCCCGTTCCATGGCCTTCTCGCTCAAGCAACTTGCCTCGCACGTGAAACTCGACCGCTTCCGCAAACGCACCTGCGGACCGAAAAAACCACCGCCACCGCGCACGGGAGGTCTCCGCGAGAAACACGTGTCCACCGCTCGCTTGTTGAACAAAAGAAAGCATACAGTGACAGCTTGAAAGGGGTGGGTGCACGCAGCCTACCAGTCGAAATCCGATGAGATGGGGGTTACCGCCAAAGCCTTGGATGACAAACTCCAGCGTGTCGAACGAGGAGTCTCTCGGCAAATGGTCCGCGAGACGGCTTCTCACATGGCGCAGATTATCGATAAAACCAAGGGTGCCCTGCCGGCATTGCTGAGTGGCTATCGTGTGAAGATCGTGGACGGCAAACATTTGCGGCGGACGCAGCGTCGCATTCAGGAATTGAGTAAGTTGAATGCCGCTCCGTTGCCCGGCCATTGTGCCGTGGTGCTGGATCCACGTCTGAAATTGGTCATCGATGCGATTCCCTGTGAGGACGGGCACGCCCAAGAGCGGACGCTCTTGCCGGAACTGCTGGAAACCGTCGAACGGGGCGATCTTTGGATTGCTGACCGCAATTTTTGCACGGTGGATTTCCTGTTGGGCATCCGCTCGCGGGGCGCCTACTTCGTCATCCGTCAGCATGGCAATCTCCCCTATCTCCTGGTGGGCCGGCGAAACAAGGCGGGACGCTGCCAGACCGGAACGGTGTACGAGCAATCGATGCTGATCTCGGGGGCGGAGGGTCGCGAGGTAAGAATCCGACGTGTGACCATCCAATTGGACCAGCCGACTCGCGATGGAGATACGGAAATTCACCTGTTGACCAATCTCCCCCAGCGGGTCGGCAGCTTGAAAATTGGGCAGTTGTACCAGAAGCGATGGACCATTGAGACCGCTTTTGGAGAGGTCGCCCAAAACTTGGAGGGGGAAATCGAAACACTCGGTTACCCACGGGCCGCCCTGTTCGCTTTCTGTATGGCCTTGCTGGCCTACCACCTGCTGAGCGTGCTCCGGGCCGCGCTTGCGCGGCACACGGCGTGGACACGATCGAAGAGGGGCTCTCGATCTTTTACGTTTGTGATGAAGTCGCCGCCACCCATCGAGGCATGATGGTGGCCGTGCCGGAGGACTACTGGCAAACAGCGTACGCCAACCTCACACCCACACAGCTGGCCCGTGAGCTGGTCCGCATCGCCAAACTGGCAAACCTCTCCCGGTACCGCAAACACAAACGCGGCCCCAAAAAGCCTACCGAACGTCAAAACAAGAAACACCGAAATCATGTCGCCACTGCACGCGTACTTGCAAAACGCCAAATCGGATAACTGCTAGTAAAAAGCCCTGGCACTAGGGCCTATTGCGCAAAGCGTGGCCGGCAACATACTGCTCTCAGTCAACGGGAGCGAACTACCGCGTTGACGCCCATTTGACACGTAGTCTGCAAACTCTTGTTGAGACAACGTCTCTAATTCTTTGCTTGACGAGTATTCTAAGGACTAGCTGATCCGGCAAGCTTCACGCGGAATAAACCGGTGTGCCAATCTGGCACGCTTTGTCTGGCGGCCAATGAAAATCTTCGCGATCTTCCTGTTCGAGAAAATGGCCGCATCCCGCATATTTATCTTCTATGCTTTGTTGAAGCGCCCGCGGGCGATGGCTAGACTACTGTTTGCATATGGCAATTACTTTTTCGACTTAGATTCATTCTAAGGAAGATTCAAGATGTCGAGACAGGATCCGTTTCCAAGAGTTCTACGAATACTTTACACGATTGCCGTGGCGTATGTATTCATCGCTGCAGCGCCAGTCTGGTCGCAGCCCGTAGTTGCGACTACCGAGCAAGAGCCGGCTCCACCGGCAGACCAGCAATATACAGGTTCGAGGCAATGCGCTGCCTGCCATTTTGATCAGTTTATGAAATGGAAGACGACCAAACATGCGAAGGGTTTCGATGCACTCCCAGCCCAGTATCAGGCAGATGCCAAGTGTTTGCCATGTCACACAACCGGTTTCGGGCGACCGACTGGCTTCACGACCGCCGCGGCATCGGCCGACTTGAAGGGTACCACCTGCGAGGCTTGTCATGGCCCCGGCAGCAAACATGCGGAGATTGCCAAGCAGTTTGCCAACAAGAAGCTCACGCCGGAACAGGACAAGATCGTGCGTGATTCAATCTGGAAGATTCAGCCGGCAAATACCTGCATTGCTTGTCATGTAGTTCAAGGACATCACGACAATCCTACGCCTCCAGAGCTGCGTAAAACGAAGTAGATGTTGCGGGACGATCGGCGAGCAGCATGTCTTGTGCTGCGAAACTAGTTGATGCTTATCCCCAGGAAGAAGTGGCCATGGCGGATGTGCGTCAGGGTGAGGGCCGTCGCGCGTGGTTGCTGCGCAGCCTGGCGGCGGCAATCTCGGCCACGGTGATCGCAATCTTTTATCCGGTGGCGAGGTTCCTACGACCCCGCCGTGCGACACTTTCGGGTGCCTTGGAGGTCGTTGCGCCGTTTACGGCAAGCGAGCTTCCGCATGCTCCGGGAAATCCGTTCAATTTCGGCGGAAAGCCGTGTCTAGTCGTACTGACCCCAGAGGGTGTCAAGCGGCGTGAGTCAAGGGAGCCGCTACGACCGGACGATGTAAGGGCATTTGACGCCGTGTGCACTCACTTGCAATGCACTGTAGAGTACCGTCCGGACCATGAAGACATATTCTGTCCTTGCCACGACGGTGTTTATGACTTGAATGGCAAGAATGTGTCTGGCCCACCGCCGCGTCCGCTGGAGATGTACAAGGTAACTCTTCGAGGCATTTGGGCAAAGAAGAAATTGTCGTCTCCCGAAAGACTTGAGGAGCGCGCCGTGGTCCAAGTTAGGCGACTGTACAGCTTTTTAAGTGAGCGGTTGGGACTCGGCGACTTGGAAAAACTGGCGATCAGCAAGCGCGTTCCGATACACCGTTCGACGCATTTCTATTACTTCGGCGGGATGGCGCTGTTTCTCTTTATGATTCAAATTGTGACAGGAATTCTTCTCTCGCTCTACTACAAGCCATCGCCAGACCAGGCTTTCGAGAGCGTACAAGGGATTGTGACAGAAGTCGACTATGGATGGCTGATTCGCTCGGCTCATTGTTGGAGCGCTAATTTGCTGATTGGCGTGTTATTTGTGCATTTGCTGACAACATACATGATGCGCGCCTACCGCCGACCGCGCGAGATCACTTGGGTAACCGGGGTGCTCCTGCTGGGGATATTCATGGCGTTCGGCTTCAGCGGTTACTTGTTACCGTGGAATGAACTGGCGTTTTTTGCCACACGTGTCGGGACTGCAATCGTTGGTGTCGTACCTGTAATTGGTTCACAACTATTGCTGTTGGCGCGCGGCGGTGATGATGTCACGGGCGACACTTTGGCGAGGTTCTACTCACTGCACGTTGTCGTGTTGCCTCTATTGACTTTTGTCTTACTGGGGATCCATTTGTTTCTTGTGCAAAAACACGGGATAAGTGTTCCAGGGCGCGAGGGAGATGGTCACGATAACGCGACTGGGTCGCCGTCTATGCCCTTTGTTCCCCACTTTCTGTTGCGGGACATGGTCGGGTGGTATCTTGCGCTGGCCCTGTTGGCGGCGCTCGCCGCGCTTTTTCCTTGGGAACTCGGAACGAAAGCTGACCCTTTTTCATCTGCTCCCGAGGGGATTCATCCCGAGTGGTATTTTCTGTTTATGTTTCAAACATTGAAGCTGATTCCAGCCAGTATTGGGCCTTTCGACGGAGAAGTGGTCGGCGTGTTGTTCTTCGCAGCGTGTGGTTTCGTCGTATTGGTCACTCCCTTTCTCGATTGTGGCCCGAAGTGTCGAAGGATCCTCAACGGGTTGGCGACCGCAGCTGTTGTGTTCTTTATCGTGATGACCGCGTGGGGCTGGTTTCCCAAAGCCGACCAAACCATTTTGCGAATTGTCCTCGGTACTTTGCTGACAACAATTGTGTTGTTTTTGCTTGTTCCCTCGACCTCTCCGAAAACCGGTGCTCGCCGGATCCTCTATGGATGCATAGCACTGGCGGCATGCATTATGTTAGCAGCAGCCTGCTGGGGACTACTGGCATGACCTCGCGTCCCAAACAGTCTATGGCTCGTGTGTTGATGTTCCTCGCCCCGGTGTATGCTTGGTCGGCTTCAGCGAGCTGGGCGCAGCAACCTGCTAAACAAAATGGCCCGTTACCCGATGATTACTCCTGCATTGTCTGTCACAGTAAGAGCGGCGCACTCTGGACGGATATGACTCCGGTTGTCGACGAAAAGGCATTGTCAGACGATATTCATTGGCAAAAGGGGCTCCGCTGTCACGATTGTCATGGCGGGAGCCCAATTCTCGCCTCCTTCAAAAACCACCGTGACGATCCCACGTTTCACAAGCTGCACCCTAGGGATAGGATCCCGGGCTTTTGCGGGCGTTGCCATTCCAACATCGATTACATGCGGCAGTATAATCCTTCGGCACGAACTGACCAAGAAAAAGAGTATTGGACCAGTGGCCACGGACTCCGCTTGCGAGCTAGCGCGGAAGGAGACCATCCTCAGATCGATCAAGCGGTGGCCACGTGCGTCGATTGCCACGGTCATCACGGTATCCTGGCAGTAAATGATTCCCGCTCACCGGTCTACCCCAGACACGTCGGTGAGACGTGTGCCCACTGTCACTCGGATGCAAAACTCATGGCCGGGCGGACGTACCGCGGGCAGCCGCTCGGCCACAACCAGTACGAACAATGGAAGAAAAGCGTCCATGGCAGGGCTGTGCTAGAGAAGGGGGATTTGAGCGCAGCTACATGTAATAGTTGCCATGGAAATCATGGAGCATTGCCGCCCGGTGTGAACTCGGTGGCCAATGCCTGCGGGGTCTGCCACGGAAAGATTGCGACGTTGTTCGCTCAAACGCGAATGAAGCACAAGTTTGAGGATGTCGGCCTACCCGGTTGTGTCACCTGCCACGGTATGCACGATATTTCGAAGCCTTCCGACAACATGCTGGGAATGACCGACGGGGCGGTGTGCTCCCGATGTCATAATCCCGGAAATCCCCGATACGGTGCCACAGTGGCTGGTGCCGACGCCGCCAAAAAGATACGCTCGGGGTTGGACCAGCTCAAGGAAGAGCTTGAGCTCGCCGAAGCCAATATTCAAGAAGCCGATCGGCTCGGCATGCCGGTCAGCGGACCGCGGTTTGACCTCCGTCAGGCATTCGATTCGCTCACCAACGCTCGAACGTTGGTACACACTTTCAGCCCCGAGCCCATTCAAGGAGCTCTAAAGGAGGGGCTGAAGGTGACGGCCGATGTTAATGAAGCGGCGAAGCGTGCATTACGCGAATATACACTCCGGCGCATTTGGCTGGGCTGCTCCCTGATTCCCATTCTCGTGGTCATCGGTCTGCTGCTGTTTTGCATCCGCAGCCTCCCTGTCCCAACGAATTCAGGATGAACGTCCATCTACGCGGAGGGCACAAAGCATCTGCGATTTCCTATTCCATGTATACCGCGAGACCTGTAAATTGGTCGCGGCAGCGTTGGTTTGGATTGCCAGCGTGGCAAAAGTCTATCTCACCTTGCACGGCACTGAGAGCGGATGACCTCCAAGATTCGACTGGCTTCCATCGGAGCGCTGACCTACGGGGGCTTTTTCCTTTTTGTCATATCGGCAGTCGCGCAGGAGGCAACTTCAACGCCCCCTCCCGCCCAAGCGCCTGCGGGTTACGAGAAGGCGGTCGCAACGCAACTGGCTGGAGTGCCGGTCATCGGTTCGAAGACGGACGCCAGCGCAAACTTCTGTGCGACTTGCCACACGGAACCGGCGCTGTGGGAAGGGCAGAACCAGCATCTCTACATCTCATTGGAGAAGCTACAGCACGACGTCCACTGGCAAAAAGGGGTCGTTTGTTCCGATTGCCACGGCGGAAGTTCCGACACCACCAAAGTCAATGAAGCACACGCGCGAGAGAACGGCTTTCGGTCCACGCGTGCAGAGATTCAAACGGCCTGCGCTCACTGCCACGAAAAGGAAATCAAGCAACTGCTTGAGGGACGTCACAGCCATGCGGGAAAACCAAACGGCCATGGAATCGCGGGAGCACTTGTATGCGCCGACTGTCATGGAGCGAACATCCATGAATTACGTCCGACAACGGATCCGGCGTCGCCGCTGTATTTAACCGGCGAAGTTGCTCTATGTGGAAAATGTCACGAGAAGAGCCATCAAACTTACGTCGACAGCGTTCATGGCCGCGGTCTTTTCGACGCGGGACTTGCGATTAGCGCCACGTGTTCCAGCTGCCACAATCCCCATGGGCCCTTGCCCGTTTCGGATCCCCGCTCGAACTTACACGGTAAAGGTGTCATCGAAACCTGCGGCAAGTGCCACTTGTTCATCCAGCAACGCTTGCAGGCTAGCGTTCATAGCTGGGATGGGCAGGATAAAAAGCCGCAGACCGCAGGGGCGCCGCTAGCGGCGAAAGAACGTCCCGTCTGCACGTCGTGCCATCTGGGGCACGATTTTCGCGACCCGAAGTCGGTAGCTTTTCGTGATCTGGTTCCTGTTCGATGTGGCAGTTGCCATAAGAAGCTCACTGAGCTGTATCTTATGAGCATTCATGGCCAATTAACGCAGCTGGGCTATGGTCCCGCGGCGAAGTGCTCCGACTGCCATGGAGCGCACGACATCCTTGCGGTGGACAATCCGCGGTCGCGGGTGTTTGGCGAAAATCGAGTTGTCGCTTGCCGCCAATGCCACCCCCGCGCAAATGGAAGTTTCGCCAGCTTTGATCCACACGCCGATCCGCACGATGCGGCGCGATCGCCATCGCTTCATTACATCTATTTGGGAATGGAGATACTGCTTTATTCCGTATTTGGTTTTTTTGGAATCCATACGCTGCTGTGGCTTGTACGGTCCATCGTCTATCGCGTGCGGCACGGCAGTCCACGCAGGCTTCAACCGGGAAAACTAGCGTACGTTCGGTTCGAGGGCTTTCATCGCACGCTCCACGTGTTTGTAATTGTTTCGTTCCTTGGTTTGGCACTCACCGGGCTGCCGTTGAAGTACAGCGGTCAGGTGTGGGCTGCGAAGTTAGCCAATGCACTCGGCGGGTTCCCGTCGACACATTTTTGGCACCGCGTGTGTGCAGTGGTGACGATTTCTTATTTCTTGGCCCACCTGATTTGGCTTGCACACAAGGTTTATGATTGTCGCCAACTGGGCTGGAGGTGGCGGAGAATCTTCTTCGGTCCAGATTCACCTATTCCAAATTTTCGCGATCTCCAAGATATGTTCGGCATGTTCCGATGGTTCTTCGGCGTCGGGAAGAAGCCCACGTTCGAACGTTGGGCGTACTGGGAGAAGTTCGATTATTGGGCCGTTTTTTGGGGTGTGGCTATTATCGGCAGCTCAGGGTTATTGCTCTGGTTCCCAGAGTTCTTCGCGATGTTTCTGCCAGGTCACGTTTTCAACATTGCACAAGTGATCCATTCGGAAGAAGCGCTGCTGGCAACCGGGTTTATCTTTACGATTCACTTCTTTAATACCCACCTGCGGGCTGAGAAGTTCCCCATGGATATGAGCATGTTGACCGGGCTAGTGACTCCGGAGGAAATGGAGGAAGAGCGGCCAGAATTGCTCGACAGGCTACGGTCTTCTGGTCACATGGAGCGCTTCCTAGTGAAAACCCCCTCGCGGTCCACACTGCTTTTGACGATGCTCGGCGGTTTTATCGCGGTGGCAGTTGGTCTGGCGCTACTGGTTGGCATTCTAGTCGCGGTTTTCTCGTGATAGCGAGGTTGCTCAGTCGGCTGACTTGAGCTTGCCGCATCCATCGCGCCCGCGTATCGAATCCATCTACCAGGTGCGCGTTGCGCCGGCGAGAGCCATATTGCTCGTGCCGCTATAGAGGCCGCTGGAAATATCGTTGTAGTCGAAGAAGATGTAGCGGAGATACACGTCGGTGTTGCGCATAGGCTGCCAATCCACGCCGGCAGTCAGTCGTTGCGTTTCGACAATGACGTCCGCCAGGCTCGGCAGCAGTGACCAGTCCGCCCCACCGGTCGACGGCGGCACTTCAAACGTGTTCGTGCCTCGGTCCCATTCATAGCCACCAATCAGCTGTACGCATTCACTCCACGCGTAATGGGCACTGAAGCTGAACAAGTGATTTTGCCCTGCGTAGTTCCAGCGCGCAGGTCTCCGTCGCCGTGGGATCGCCGCGATATGTTCCCAATGTGATGTCTTGGTCGATCCAGTTCGAGTAGTAGGCGTATCCACCGGTCAGCGACAATCGAGACGTCGGCGCGTACCAAACTGTGAAAACCATCGGGTAATCGTTTTCGCTGAAATTCGCGAAGTCGGACCGGTTTGAGCTATTCATGATCGTGAACTGGGCAGTCGTCAGGAAATTGGAAGCAGGCGTCCATGTCCCGCCAAGTTCCACGTTGTTAACCCGTTCTGGCAAACTGCTGTTGAACGTGCCCGGAATGGTCGGATCTTCCTCGCTGTACTGGCTGACGCCGACCAATGGATTATCAATGAATTGCACCTTGTATCTCACGAAGGTGTCCAAGCTGCGGGACCAGTGCGTGGATGGGCCGAATTCGACCTGGTGGGTGATTGTATCTGGTTGCGTGAATGGCCCAGGAGGGATCGGCGTCGTTTCATACGTGGCGTAGGCGCGTTCGAGCTGATAGTACTCATAGCCGGCCGCCAACGAGGTCCCATCCCATATGCCGTAATTAGAGCACCGCATACCACGATCGCCATACGGCTGCCAGCTTCCCTTTAGCCCAGCCCGAGTGCGCGTGTAATTGACAGGGTGAACGAGTGAGTCCTCATCGTAGGTGCTGGCCGGCGCGAGCGGGGGGGAATCAAAAATCGTCGGCGGGAAACTGTTGTCTTCTTCGTACCGGCTGGTGTAAGCGGTGAGCTTCACATCGTCGATCGAACGATTGGTCAAGCGCAGGTCGTATCCATTGTACGTGCGCTCGAGGTCACGAAATTCGTTCTTTGTTTCGCCGTGGTATAGATTGCCATAGAACTGGTTATCGTCAGTAATCGCGGCGGCGATTTTGACACGGTCGATATTCGTTGAGCTATCAGGGACGATCGCGTAATCGTACGGCGGTCCCAAAATATTGTTCGACGGCGAGAAGCCGAAGTGGGTGTACGTGCGGTCGACCGCCTGATCGTCCGCGCCGAAGGTGCGGATCGTGTGTGAGTAGTCAACTGTTACGTTCTCAAATCGGGCTTCAATTCCTGGCTTCACTTCAACGGTCGTCCAATCGATGGTTTGGCGTTGACTCAGCTTGTGGCAGACATTGCCGGTTGCGCCTGCAGGCGCATCCGCAAGTACGTTGAAGCAATGGGCCATGGCATTGGCCTGTGCTTCGCCGAATTTGCGCTGGCTCCAAACGTTTAAGCGCCACTTGACATTGTCAGTAATCTTGCCCTGGAATTTGGAATTCAACTCTTCAACACGGATGGCGTAATCTTCGCCGACGTTGAGATCGTCCGCGATCACGTCGCCGGCAGGAGTCGGTGGGGGAACCTCACCGGGCGCCAGAACGTAACCTACAACGGGATTGTGGTCCAACCGATGGATGAAGCGTTGAAAGTCGATTTTTGCCGAACCTTCCGGTCCATAGTAATGGATTCGGGCGTCACTCGTTTCTTGATCAAGGCCAGAGAGCACGATATCCCAGGTACGTACGCCATCGCTGGATATAGCGTCGACGTCCCAGAACGGAAAGGAATGCAAGTCTTGAAACTCGCCTGTCTTTTGCTGCGACCCATTGTTGCCGATGGCCCAATACCCGAAGCGCACGGCTGCATCGGAACAATAGACGGGTGGGCCCCAGACGTCGCAACAAGCGTCGTTGCAAACCCATTGGCCATCGTCGGTGAGGCGACATTTCCCCTGGGCACACGCGCAGGGAGTGACATCACACCAACAACTGTCACAGCGAACTACGTCCCAGGTACACCACTTATCGAGGCAGTGTACGTGGCAAGCGCAATCGCACACCGGGCGATATGGGCGATCCGGTTGATTGCACTCTGGTGAGATTTGGTTCTGCGCTCGCGGCATCGGTGGTAAGGTCGGTCGCGCCAGCGCCCTCGCCCGCGTCGTCCGTTGCTTCTTTCTGCGCGCTACCGAGAGGTAACGTTTCCGGGGCAAAAGCAAGATCGGTGATGACGGGAGATTGGGACGCAGATTCCCGCTGGTCGGTCCTCCCGGCCAATTCCTCTCTGCCTGCTGCAGCAGTTACGATGAGGCCCACCGCCGCGAGTGTTATATAATATCGAAGCATCAGTCGGGTCCCCACTGGATGATCGAGCATGGCGCAGGCGGGGGAAATTGCGCCCGTCGGGTCATCCCAGGTCACTTGGCGATTTACTACATGTTTGTTTGGATTCGGACCGGTCGTCGCTGGCGATTATCTCATAAACGCATTAGGCAGATGTGGAGACGGTAAATCACTACCGTGTACTTCGCTGTGACACTGCGTGCAGTCGGTGTAGAACGCCGCCTGCAAAGCAGGGCTCGTTCCGATATCGTGTAGGAGTTCAGCATCGTGGAAGGCCGGTCCTTTGCGATGTCCCGTATGACAACGCAAACATAGGAAAGTCGGAGGCTGCCGAAGCAGGTTGTTTGTCACGGTGCCATGCGGATCGTGGCAAATCGCGCAATTCTCCGTTACCGGTGGATGCTCATACGCAAATGGTCCCTGTTTCTCCGCGTGGCACTTGTAGCACACCATGTTTACAGTCGGTTCTTTTAGGTTGTCTTCGGTTTGGCCGTGCGGATCATGGCAGTCGGAGCAAACCATCTTGCCTTCCTTGATCGGATGGTGAGACGGCATTGAGTTCTTCGCGAAAATCTCTGGTGGCATTTGTAGCATGCTTGCGGTTCGTCGACGGACATAGGCATCCGCGGTTTGCGATCGACATGGGTGTGCTGAATATCGACTACTGGTTGCACGTAGGAATCGGCATGGGGATTATGGCAATCAGCACAAGCCACGCCGTAGCGCGCATGCGTGGAGGAATGCCACGCCATGGTTGGCGCAGACATATCGTGGCACTTAAGACACAGATCCGTGCGTGTCTCTGGTCGGATTTTTCCGTGCGGATCATGGCATGTAGTGCAGTCGAGTTGAGTCGCCCCGCAAATCTGGTGCGGATGAGCGATTTGCCCCTGCCGAGCCAAGTTGGCGTGGCAGCGGTAGCAAATATGTGGCGTGAGCGCACCCATCTTGTGTGAATTGGCGCGAATGGCTGCTTCATTGGCGAGCACGGTGTCGGTGCCTGACGCCGGGCTACTCGGCGCTGGCAACGATTCGTCGCTCACCGCCGGCAGGCGCACCAGTTCGACGTGGGGGTCGTAGCGATTTTCGGCCTTAGATAGATCGGTTGACTTTGTGCCAGGCGGCACGTTGTAGTGTCCGGTGTGGCAATCGGTGCACGAAACCCCGGCGTTAGCGTGCGCGCTTATCCTCCACGACTTGCCCGGCTGGCAGCCATTCTCCTCATGACACTGCAAGCAAACTTCGCTACGTTCCGCCGGCCTCATCTGTTTGAAGCTGCGTATCAGGCCGGGTACTTTGCCGCGCATGCGCAGATGCTCACTGGCCGGACCGTGGCAAGATTCGCATGATTGCACGTGATGAATGTCAGCTTGATGGTGCTTGACGTACGACTCATGACAAGTGGCACAAAGTTGATCGTCGTTCACCATTTCCGCCTTGGGCACTTCCGGAATGGTGGTGCGGACCTGGGCAAATTCTCGCTCCTGCCAGCGCGGTTTGGGCTCAATGCCATAGGGCTCGGAATTCGGGTCACCGCGTCGCGCAGATGTCGCCCGCGGCGCCGGCAGGAGACCGCCGTAAGCAGAAAAAACCCGATGAGCCCTGCTGCCATTATCCAGCAGACGCGGGTTCCACATGATTTATCGATATGCGCCGGCACCATTCCATCCATGGAAAAGGAGCCAATCGTCGACTGATTGGCCGGCACCTGCGTGGAAGCATAGCGCGGCAACGTCGCCGCGTGGAGTTCGCACGCTCATGAAAAGTATTACCTATGTCGTACCGAGGGCGGGCAATACTTGGGCCGACTGTGAAAAAACTCTCAGCGGTTCGATGCTAGTGTGCGGATTTGCGCGCGGAATGCCTGCCGACGGGCCGATCTCTTCCCAAATTAACGCGCCGGCTGGGTATTTGCTTGCACGAAATAGCGTCAAGCGCGAGTGGCATGCGCCTCCGTGGCGCACGCAACCGGAGATACCGGTGGCACAGCCGTCCGCTGCTAGCCATTTAGCGATTTACTAGTCGTGCTAAAGAGCATGACAGGTCGAGGATCGACTGCAGTTGTCTGAGTTGAAGCTTCGTCGATCAGGTGCGCGTTCATTTGGCTGCGGTGGAACGCGACACCGGCGAACACCGATTGCCCCAATACAGCCAGATAGACGACACCTTGGCCACCACTTCCGAAGCCGTAGGTGTGCAACCCGACACCGAGCAGAAAGTTAACCCCATACCAAGCCATGACGACGAGCGAGAAGCACAGAATGCTTAGCAGGGCAAAACCGCGATGACCGAGTGCGCCGGTATGCTGGGCGTGCAGCACGCCCAAGTAGCCGAGCAGCGTGATCAGAGCCCAAACTTCTTTAGGATCCCAATCCCAAAAACGGCCCCAGGAATAATCGGCCCATACGGCGCCAAGAACGATTCCGCAGGCCAATAGCACCACTCCGGCTTGAATCGCCTTGTTCGTCAGCCGCGTTAATGTCCGGATCAAATCAATCTTTGTCGCTCGTAATCCACAGCAGCTCAAAGTGATGTTCGCAATGCCGAGCGCTAGGGCAAATGCGGCGTAACTGAGTGTAACCGTCATCACATGGGCCACCAGCCAAAAGTTACTACGCAGCACTGGTTCCAACGGACGAATACTTGGATCCAAAACGGACGGATTGCCGGTGGCTACCATCAGCATCACTGTGGAAACTCCTGCGGCTGCCGTCAGGACGTACGCTTGGCGATACAGTGTTCCGAAAAGTGCGCCGAGCGCCGCCATACCCGCACCAACGAAAACTACCGATTCATACATGTTGGTGACGGGCGGGCGACCAGAAATAACGACACGCAGCAAAAATCCCACTAGCAGCGCGAGCATACCAAAGCTGTAGGCGCCGACTGCGCCCCAATAAAATGCTCTCCAGTGACTGCGCATGTGGAGCAGCATTGCAGCGGTGGACGCAAACAGACACGCCCAGGCGCAGTGGAAAGGCTCCCAATGATTGTAGTCCACTTCCAAATCAATTCTGGATTGGCTGGGACACCCGGGAGCCGCTGAGATAATAGCCTGGATCGCACTACGAAACTTGGCGCTGCATGCGTTAAACTTTGCTGTGTCACCATTGCGGAATGCTGACCGTGCTTCCCGCAGTAGGCTCTGAGCGCGGCGATACTCGCCCTGAGGGTCTTTCGTGTCATCGAATTTGGTGAGCAGCAGAGCGCCGGCGGATAACCACGCCACCTCGCCGGGTTTTGTGCCGGGTACGATGCCGAGGTCGATTCCCATCCGTTCGGATTGATACACTTTCAATCGATGGGCGAGTTCTAGACCCTGTTCCTCGACCACACTGAGCGTTTTGCCGGCATCTTTCGATTCTTGTAACATTCGCCCCCAGGTCGCGAACGGAACATTTCTCTGGGTTCTCTGATCAATGACAGACGTCGTGGCCAGCGTTGCCGGAGTAACAAATCGGACGTGCTCTGGTAGGCCGATCACCTGTTTCAAGCCAGGATGATCTACACGCAGCAGTGCCGTTTTGTCCCAACGATCAGGCTGGTGGAGATATGCGTATTGGGACACCGCGTCTGGAGCAAGCACGAACTCATCGGCTCGCTTGTGGTCCCAGCCGGTCCACTCAAACAGCATCGTCAAATAAAGTGCGGTAGGATTTAACACTTGATTAACGTCGGAATCGATCACCGAAACGCCGTCACTGGTCTCGAGAAGTGTTTCAGCCGCGAGTGTATCAAGCGGTTTGTGGCGGCCACCACTTTCAACCGGTAGATTTTGCCATGGGCGCCAATCGATCGTCGGTGTTTGAATAGGAGCAGCCGATCCGACGACTGTACTGCAGAATAGCAGCGAGAAAGACCCAACAGAAACAATTAGTCTAGTCATGAATGGCTCTTTGCCGCACGACGTCGTACAGCTCATTGAATTTCTCACTTTGGCGGTAAATCAATACGCAGTGATGTCGTCAAAGTGGTCAAAGAATCATGCCGATCTTCTCAGCGTTCTATCGCGAAACGGAGTCTCAGTTGACTCGGACGACGCAACGCACTCTGGCACACCGCCGCTTGTAGTATGTGATTTCCTGTACAACGACGCAGCGACACCCAGGCAAAACATCAGGCTACCGAGATATTTCAGCGGACGGCCGGGATCGTACGTGACAGTGAAAACCGATGCCTCTTTCCCGTGGCCAGTTCTGTGAAGACTAGATTGGTAGATTCGATAGCCATAGTGCACGAGCGGATGATTCAGCGAGACCAACCCTTTTTCTTCTGACTGCCCCGTCTTGTCGCGGATCGTTACGATGCTGGAATTAGCGGCCCCACCCGCCTGTCCGGGATTCATCATCCGTCGGAATTCAAGGAACTTTAGGGAAAAGCCCAGCGGCAATTTGGCTGTGGTGAACTGCACACGAAGTGGACCGTCGGACGTGTTCACTTCACCCGAATAGTATTCCGAATTGTTTCGTTCAAGCCAGAGCGTTTGTGATGTGCCGGCGACGGTTACTTCCACCTCTGCGGCAGAAGATTTGCGCGGCAGATCTTCATTGGCAGTTTGCCCGGCCGGTTTGAACGAAATGTCTCGTCGGGCATGAGGAAGGTATTCGTTGATTCTAAATGCAAACCCACCCTGAATCTCGAGGCGGCGTCCTGTGGTTACTTCTCCCAACGCCTTGCATGTCCCATTGATCGCCGCGCGACCGTATAGTTTTCCGTCACTACCTTGGAGAAACTCGATGGTGTTGGTCGGTTTGAATTGTGGGTGCCGGTAGACAAACCTCATTGGGCAGTCACGCCCATAGACGCCGTCGAAATTCAGCAACGGGCTTTTCGCAAACGCCACTTGACGAAATGGCTGCTTCTCACCGGGTACAGTGACTTTCAATTCAACGAGCGGATTGCGGGGATTGTTCCCAATCGATTTGAACTGGCCACCCACGTCTAACTTGGCATTTGCGAAATAGTGTACTAGCTCGACCGCCGCACCACTTTCGCCGATTTTGACGCCTTGACCAATATGTGTGTCGACGGGCACGTGCTGCACGTTGTCTTTGTAATAGACGGTTAGCACGCCATCTTTGCCGAGGTCACTTTCGACAGGGTGCAGAAAGTCCTGAAGCATCGCATTGCTTGTTGCCCGTTGCAGGCGAACTGCGATCGGACCCACGAAGATTTCGGCTCCGTAATCCTGGTCGGCAAGCGAACCGACAATAGGTTGGTCAACGGCTGGATGGCCTGCAACATCCATTACGTGGGAGCGTGTCCCTTCTAGTTCAAAGCGTATGAGTGGGCCACCGTGTCCCTCGGGATCGGCAGCCCATTTTTCGATCGGGTAGCTGTGCCGGTAATACTTGAGCACACGAACGCCCATCCCATCGATGCGGCCCAGATCCAATTCCGTTCCGCGCCGCCAGTCGACGGGGCCGCTGTCGAATATGAAGACATAAGGGCGGGCATGTGGCCGGTCGACCCAAGAAGCCGTGATTTGGCTCTGATGGCTTACTGTCAACTGGTCGGTCGAAGCACCTTGCAACAGTTGGACTTGGCCCTCAACACCGCTGTAGAGAGTCAAAGCCGCCCCGGCAAGCATAACCAACAAGCCGATGTGCGTAAGTACTAGTCCCGTATGATGACGTTTCCAAGGAAAGCGGACATAGGCCGCACAAAACGCATTTGCCCCTAGCAACCCCAGTAAGCCGACAAACCACGATGTGTGATACACATACCATTGGCAGAAAGGACGACCCCATAGGGTTTCTATAACGGTCGCGACTGCAAGGACCGCGGCGAGTGCGGCGACAAGGCAGACTGCCACTTTCGTCGAAGCGAATACATGTATCGCCGCATCCACATACGATATCGCCTTACGTAGTTGCGCAACCACTTTGAATTGTCCGTCGCTGGGAACCCCATGAGTTCCCTCCGCGATTTCTCACAAAGGAGGGGGTAGTAAAGCGGAGAACATACATATCCTGCCTGCAGACAGCAACGTCGATCGAAAACAGCGCAGAACCTCGGCATTCCTCGACAGAACACAGTAGGCGGTGTGCTGTCATCGCGCCGCCAAGTTGGAACAGTTCGGAAGAAAGTGGCTGATTCAACCTCTCCCGAAGGTCCCACAATGCGATATGCGACATTGTGCGGCGAACTACTCGGCTTGCTCATGCTGGGATGCAGGAATGAAACGGCAACCAGCGCGGCACCGGGACTGGTGCGGCAACCTACTCCTGGCGCTAATCGCCATGGATAAAGAATGGTCGAATGCGTGCGCATGCGCCACTCAAATGCCACGCCTTTAAGCCGCGTATTGTGATCGTTTTCTTTTTCTTTTACTTCGGGTTGCTTGTTCCGCTACTTTTCCGGGGGTAGAAGATTGCTTACTCCGGAAACGATTGACTGTTACGGTTCCGATAATCAGGACTACGAGCGTGGCTACCGCGCCCCACCGAGCATAGAATGCCCAGGGAAATGGCAACGTGCCGACTTGTAGCTCAATTACGTGGCCAGCAGGCAGTTGCTTCGCCCCGGAAACAAAGGAAATATCGTCTCCAGATTGGCGCGCTACTGGCAAATCGCACCGCACCTTCTTCGCTACTGCTCCGTGCACTCGAACGCTGACGGCATCACAGGGGATGTCCAGCGGTCGACGAAACAATCCGCCGCTACCCTCCAAAGGAATTCGGTACGTGAACTTCAATTCGCGCTCGCCCGGTGTCCAGGGGACTTCGGTCACCAGTTGGTGCTCAACGATACGAAAGCGACGCCCGTAAAACTCGCTACCAAACGTTACATGATCGAAATTGGGGGGAACGGATAACCGCAACGTAACTGGCGGTTCCTTATCTACGCGCTCACCTACAAACGTGTGGCGAGACTCGTTTGTGACCACTAACCTCTCTCTAATCAACATGACCTGGGATTCAACCGTCACGTCAATCACATGTCGCAGAGCTTTGAGGGGCGACGGCGATCGTACAGCGTCAAAAACCCGAATACTTGCTTCCGCATCCGGATGCGCTCGATCGAGATGAATCCGCCGGGCCGGGTAGTGGATGCCGTCGCGGTCGGCGCCGGGCAATAACACGATGGCGGGGTCGAGTGGGATTCCTTTGAATGCGAACTTTCCGATCTTGTCCGTCTTCGTCACGGCCACGGTCTCCAAAGGACCACCTTGGCCCGCACGCAACATAACATCAGCGTCCGCTATGGGCGCATCGCTACGACTCCCGTTGTGCACAACACCTTTGATCGTTCCGGTTGCTTCGGGCGAGTCGTCGGTGGAACCCAAAGCCAAGAGGAGAATCAGCAGCGGTTTAATCATCCGTTCTTCCAGAAAGCGAAGTCAACGCGGTAGGGCGTGTCCTAGCTTCAGGCAACGTTCCTTGTTGTGGAGCTGTTTGCCGCGTCTACTTCGTCTGGTGGCATTTGGTGCCGACGGTGTGCGAGACGCAGAGCTTCAAGCCCCAGCCAACCCACGTAGGAGCAAACGACCAGCGCGGCCAAAGCGTACGTTGCTACTAAGGTTTCCATCACCCTCTCCTTCAAATTGACCGCAATAAACCGGGATGCGGCTTCGTGCTCTGCCAATCGAACGATTCAGCTTCAGCTATTCGCTCGGCCAGTTCTAACTGTCGATGACGCAGCCAGATCAAATACGCGAATAGTGCTGTGAAGCTGACGACGGAAATTAGCAGCACAAATCGCATCTGAGGATCCATCTCTGGTGCGATCGGATGGACGCCGCGAAACCACCGGGTAGCCATCAGCACGAGCGGCACATCGCCGACACTGACCAACGCCAATACCGCGCTGGTCCGCGCGGCGTCGTGGATCTTCTATGCTCGATCGGATTAACAGCAGTCCGGCATACATGATCCACAATACAAACGAGGAAGTTAACCGCGGCTCCCAGGTCCACCAAGTGCCCCACGCTTCGTGGGCCCAGGCCGAACCGGTCATAAGTGTAAGCGTTGCGCACAGGCAACCGACTTCCGCAGCAGCCTGAGACCAAGAGTCCCACTCCAGCCGGCGCCGGGCAAGGTACATTGCGCCGCAGCAGGCCGTCACGAGCATAGACGCAAGGCCACACCAGGCGACGGAAACGTGCAGGTAGATGATCCGCTGGACGTCGCCCATCGTCGCCTCGGTAGGCGCGACGAAGAAGATCATGAACAACGAAACGAGAACAAGGCAAGCGACGGCTGCCGCAGCGACGATCCACTTACTCGAAATACGGTTAACGCTCCGGGTAGCCATATACTCAGTCCTCCATGACAAACTCGAAGAGCACTGCGCCCGCAACCGTAAACACGACAGAAAACACCGCCAGGAGTCGAATCCACTGCCACAACTGTGGTCCGTTCTCACCGGCGAGCATGATTCGCGTTGTCTCGGCGGACCCTAATACTACCGGCGTTACCAACGGTAACAGCAAGAGCGCGAGTAGGCCGTTGCGAAATCGTAGGCCGGACGTTAAGGCGCTTACCAGCGTTCCCACCGAGGAAAAACAGATCGTTCCCAATGCCGCGATCAAGAGCTGAAGACTAGGACGCGCCAGAAGTGGCACATCAGTCAGCACGATGAATGAAGGGATAAGCACACACTCCAAAATCGCTAGCGACACGACGTTGACTGTCATCTTGGCAAGGAACAAAATGCTCGAGTCAACTGGATACATTTTCAGCGCTTGCCAGCACCCTGAATCACGTTCGCCGGCGAACGACCGCTCCAGAGCAAGTGTGCCCGCGAAGAATATGGACAGCCACAACAACCCACCGACCAAGGGCGTCTTTTGCTCCAGAGGCAACGCGATTTGTGTTGCTAGTAAAAACACCATCACCAGTCCGAGCAGCAACATCCCGGGCCAGGTGCTGTGAGCACGAAGTTCCCGCGTCAAATCCTTGTGGATTAACCACCATAATGTTCGAGTTGACTCGAATGCTGCCATCAAGCGCTCCGTCGCAGATTCGCCGAAAGGCATCGAGCAGGTTCGTTGGCGACGATGTAACCCGCCTCCAGCCGCACCACGCGGTCGGCCAGGTTGCGGATCTCCCACTCGTCGTGGCTGGCGAAGCATACCGTCCTTCCGACCTGTCCCCAGTGTTCGAAAAGCTGTTTCAACCAGTCGCGGCCGCGTGCATCGAGACTTGCTCCAGCTTCATCAAGCAGAACAAGCTGAGGCTCGTGAATCACAGCGCGGACGATCGCGAGCCGCTGCCGCATCCCTTGAGACAGTTGCCCGACCGGCCTGTTTGCCGCCGCGTCGAGACCGGCGTTCGCTAATAGCATGTTTGCTCGCATGTGAGGCTGGGAGATGCCGTACATGCGGCCGGCAAACAGCAGGTTTTCCCGTGCCGTTAGTTCCAAGTACAGGCCGGACTCGTGACCTGCAAAGCCGATTTGGTGTCGAATAGCTGACAGTCGCGCTCGAGAATAGCCAAACCAGCGGACCTCGCCGGCCTCGGGTTGCGCGATACCGGCGAGACACCTCAGCAAGGTGGATTTGCCTGCGCCATTGGGCCCCATCAGCACCACCGTTTCGCCCGTCATGATAGAGAGATGAATGTCTCGCAGCACGGTTTGGCGATTGAGTTGGACGTTTATGCCGATCGCATTCACGGCGCAGTTTGAGCTGCATGTGCTAATTTGCACGTCACCATCCGCGGAGGCCGTTCTGTTCTTATTTGTTCGCATCATTGGCGGAAAAGGTTATCACTTGTCCCTTCGAAACGGCTTTTCAAGCGGCACACATGCTGGACGGGTGGTGTTCCAATATCGCTTGTTCACTGACTGTCCCCGTAGATTGTCGATTAGAGTATCGCACGCGTCGCGATGGCCAAACGGCCACGATTGCGCCGCCGGTGATGATGAACCCGCCCATCCAAATCCATCGCATCATCGGATTGCTAACGAGCGTAATCACTACGCGCCCCTCACCGAGCCCCGCGTTGAGGATCGTGTAGAAATCGCCGCCCCAAGTGGACTGGATTGCAACTTCCGTCGTCCATTCGTTTTGCAGCAGATGGAAGTGCCTCCCCGGCCGCAACTCGACGGGCGCCGATCGCCCTCGACTGACTTCCATCACTGCTTCAGCCACCAACTTATCGGGCAGTTTATGCTGCTCCAGCCGCGCATAATGAACCTGCCGGCCTTGCCAATTGATCGTATCGCCTTCGGCCAGAGTGAATTCCTGTCGCCGCGTACCCAATGAGGAACCGGCGATGCCGATAGCCACGCAAACGAATCCTAAATGGATCGCGTAAGCGGCATATTTACGGCGACCACTGAACCATAGGTGTGGCCGCGACTTCCAAGCGAGCGACGCCGACTGTCGCCGAAGCGATCGCCATCCTGCAGCCAGCGGAGCGGATGCCGCGAGCGCGGCAAGCCCGACTACGGCCAGCGCAAGCGGCCGCCGTACACCCAAAGTAAGGCTTGAAGCGGCGACAGCCGCGCTGATCAGGAGACAAACGGCTAGGAGCTGGCCGTCGCGTCTCGTGGGTGGTGCACCCCACCGTAGCAACGGAACAGCCGCGGTCATCGCCAGCAGACTAAGGCCGATCGGTGGAAGAACGCTGTTATAGAACGCCGGACCAACTTCGATCATCCGACCAGTCATCATCTTCGACACCGGCGCTACCAATGTGCCGATCAGTACGACGATTGTCAGCAAGAGAAGCATGAACACCGAGACGAGAATTAACGTCTCGCGGGCAAGCAGACTGCTTGGCAGCGGCTGGTAACGCAGCTCAGCACGCCGGTATACGAGCAGCACGGCGGCACTGACCGCTAGCGCGCCCATCAGCGCAAGGAACATCCATCCGATTGGCGACTCGCTGAACGCATGCACGCTGCTGAAGACACCGCTACGCGTCAAAAATGCCGAAAAGTTGCACAACCCGCAGGTGGCAATTGCCAGGGCAAACGCCGTTTTCTTGAATCGCCCGCGCAAGCGCCATGCCATTAGGCAGTGAATTAACGCGGTGCCAGTGAGCCATGGCAGAAGGGAACCGTTCTCGACGGGGTCCCATCCCCAATAGCCGCCCCAGCCAAGTTCCTGATAGGCCCAATTCGCGCCGAGCAACAGACCTATGCCAAGAATAGTCCAAGCGACCAGCGCCCAAGGTCGGGCGGAATGTGTCCAGCCAACGTCGACGTGTCCATGCCATAGCGCTGCCATCGCCAGCGCAGGGCACTGTCCAGGCTGCGAAAGAGAGAAATACGATGGGCGGATGTACGAGCATTGAGGGAGCCTGCAGCAATGGACTGAGACCAGCCCCTTCATCTGCCGGAATCAGGCTGCGAGCCATTGGATCGGCGGCAAAAAGCATCACGACCACAAGGAAACAAACATTGGCCATCACCAAGCCGAACGCCGTGCCCCGGACGTCGCTGTCTGCCGCTGGTATGAGCCTGAGTATCATCGCCAGCAGGCACATCATCCACGACCAGAGCAGCAATGAACCCGCTTGGCCAACCCAGAGTGCCGAGACACAATACTTCCAAGACAGCAACCGGCTCGAGTATTGGGCGACGTATTCAAAGCGAAAATCGCGCACGACCAAAGCCCATACAAGAATTACGATGGCAATTGTTAGCGCTGCGAACCCAACCATGGCGGAACGAGCAGCAAGCCGCGAACGCCGGTGGCCCGTCATCCTGGTTCGGTACATCGATAGAACGGCCGCATAGCCTGTCGTAATCAGGCAAATCAGCAAGCATACCTCGCCAAGCGCTCTCATCACTCGTCCTTAGCTGAGCACCAGTCTGCATGAACCGGCTTGCATCGACCGCGGATCCTAGATTCGTTTGCCGATCGGTGCAGCCGCCATTTTCGGTGACTGCTTGGGCTGATACTTGCTCGCGCATCGCGTGATTACTTTGCGTCCCGCTATTCCGTTGGCTTCCAGCGTGCCTTCGACGACAACGTCGATATTCTCGGCAAGATTATCCGGCAGGAAGCAATGGCATGTGGCCTGCATCGCGAGCCGGTCGCCTCTTAGCTCAAAGGTAACCGCGCGGCGATCGCCTGCAATTTTTAGTGATCCGGGCGACACCCGTCCACTTACTCGAACCTGCTTGCCAACTAAGTCCGCCGATTGCCCGACAGCTTCATCGACCGACAAATAATACTGCCAACTGCTGGTCGCTCCCGAGTAGGCCAGATAACCAATGGCCCCGGATGCCAGTATTGCTCCTATGATCAGTTTTATCCCAGACGTCATAGAACTTCACCGTCCGTGAAAGATCCGAGAGAACCGCAAAAGCTCAGTACAAAAGTCGCCTACTGAACGCCGCAACTGATGATTCGGTGTGCCGACGAAGGCTAGCAACCCAGGCGATCAATGTCAAAGCCGACTCACGAGTGCCAGCAGACAGAAGAGGTTCAGCTTGTGCCTTATCGACTCACCCTGCTACTATTCGCGCTCAATCCAAAATTCGAGGGACCTGAGCAAATTCAAAGTAGAGTGATTATTCAGGTGATGGTGGGAGATAGTTGCGAAATGCCTGTGTCACCATCGCGTGGGACGCTAGTGCTTTTTCACAACCTAATCTTGGGATAGACAGATTTGAGTTTATAGCGTGCGTCACTGATTTTCATTCTCCAATCGACGCCGCGTTGAAGTCTGGTTGACATCCGTGGACCAGGCCGAGATTTCTTGCCGTAACGTTTTGAGGTCGCCGATGCGTCGCCCGTAGAGGCACTGACGTGTCAGCAACTGAGTTCATTCTCCGCGATATTGAGCCAACTGCCGTGCTTGGGAGTGTGGCAGAACTCGATCCGACCGACCAACTTCCGAGCGCACGCCGGAGGGAACGCCTCATAGAATGCCCCGATGGTGTGCGTATTCAGATGATCACAGACCAAGGGGGACTTTCTTGTACGGACGGTACCGGCCTTCCAGCAGCCGGGCCACTTCCTGATCCCAGTCGAGCTTCGTTCGAGACTCCCGGGCGGTCGCCTCGCGCCACCCCCTGAGGGGCCCAGTAAACAGGAAGATGCTGGCCGTCCCCACTCGCTCATATTCATAGTCGACCCGGCAAGCATGTTTCGCGGTGGCCGCAATCGGTTTCCGCGTTCTTTAATCAATTGTACCGGCTGCTCGTCCATGCCGAGGACCGGCTGGGCAGAATCGTACGGCTTTTCATAGATGTCGAGCACTTTCTATGTGAGCCACAAACTCGCCGTCCGCGTCTGGGGGGAATCGCCCAGAACTGAATCTTACGGTTGGTCATCCCGTTTTTTTCGGCGTGCGGCGCACGGTTTCGTGACTCACCGTATCAGCAATTTTCAACTCGACCAGTCGGCGGGCCAACAGTCGCAACGTCCAATTGGCGTAACCTTTCGGCGGCGATCCCGAACGCAACGCAATGACTTGGGCTTCCTGTGTGCCATCCAGCAGTTTCTCGGTGGCGGGCTCCGAGCGCTATTTCCCTTCCCATATCTCCTCGAATCCCGCTTCAACAAACCGCTGTCGAATCCCCTCAACGGTCTGCCGCCGACAGCCAAACGCCTCGGCAATCCGCTAGTCGCTCCAGGCGGGCCCCGCCGCGTCAGCCTTCAACAGCACCTGGGCGCGACGAACCTTTTGGCTGCTTCCTTGGAGTTTTACCACCTCACCCAGCAACTCCCGTTCGCGTTTCGACAATCGACCAATATACTTCTTCGGCATAGAACACCTCCTTGTGTTCCCACTACTCTAGCCAAAACGGCGATATCACCAATCCATATTCTTAGCTGTGACAATGCACTAGCCTTGCGCTGGGGCGATGTCGACTGGGCACGCGGCAGAGTCACGGTACATTCCCCTAAAACAGAGCACCACGAAGGGAAGGCCGAGCGTGTGATACCGCTGTTCCCAGAGCTGCGGCCCTACTTGCAAGCCGTGTTGGACGAATTGCTTGGCGACTTCGATCCGAAGCAGAAACGATTGAGCGAACAGCCAGTCATAACCCGTTATCGCGACCGCAACGCCAATCTACGAACGCAATTGGAGCGCATTATTCGAAAAGCCGGACTGCAGCCGTGGCCCAAGTTGTTCCAAAACCTGCGGAGCACGCGGGAGACCGAACTGGCCGAGACCTTCCCTATCCACGTCGTTTGCGAATGGATCGGTAACAGTCAAGCTGTTGCAGCCAAGCACTACTTGCAGACGACCGCGGAGCACTACGCCGCGGCAATCGCGGATTCAGTAGACAACTTGCAAATTCCTATGCAGTCAGGTGCCGTAATGAGCACGCAATGCGAAGTGACAAGCAGTGGACCCTCTGAAAATACCGGGCATTACGACGGCTTACGATACTTGACGCCATTGCGAGTGGGCGATGCAGGACTCGAACCTAGTATCCAAAACAGCGGGAAATTTGCAAGATGCGCCCCAAGGCGGCGCAGAATCCGGCGCACTTTTGACGATTTCCGATCCGGATCTGGCTATCATTATCTCGTATTGGCCGAGCCTGTCCCTTCACTCGCGGCGGATCATGGTCGGCATGGCCCGCAAGGCCGCAGGGCGCGCCGAGGCCACCATTGTCTAGGCGGATCGCCTGGACGGCCCTCAGTGCCGAAGGCCGGAACGCGATGCATGCCATCGTCCGAGCCGTTACTAACACCCGCAAGCCTGACCGGATACTGGCAACCACGTCCGAAAGCCTGCCCCGCGTAGCCCAACCTTAGCCGACGTTTCTCTCATGGAGAAGCGGTACGACTTACGCCCGGGGCCCCATCGGTTCCAGAATCTTAACCAGACCCCCGCCCTGAATCTGGCGAATGGGCGTTAGCTATCTCTCTCTCACTGACACCCCAAATGTCGTTAAACGGTCAATTCTTGGCGTATCTCACTGAAAAAAAGGCTGACTGCTTGATGACACATCAGACTGGGTGTGCCAGCCGCACAAGACCATTGAAACCGATTCCTGTACGTCTCCATCACTCGCAAGACACCTTACGTTCTTGTTGCTTAATCGATCAGACCTAGCGGTCCAATGACACGCCCATTGCGCCAAGCCAAGCTTGGGAGAGGAGGATGAGATGTAAGTAGCAACTCTGAAACCTTTCAGCGGAACCGTGCGGGTGGAAAGCCCGTCCAGTAGAGCCTGACCAGCAACTGGAAGCGAGTCTTGCGTGGTGTAGGAGTAATCCGCACTGCGAAGCCGACCATTGTGACAGCGAGTCCGAAAGCCATGCTACTGAGCGTCGAAAGTCCTAAACGTGGGAGCCTCTGCACTTGGGCGCGAGGGGCCACGCTGCTCACCGCAATGGTCTGGTGCAAACAGTCCCGCCGGCGTCGGATGAGAACATGTGCAAACGGACAATCGTGGTTCCCCAGGAACTTGGGAGAACCCCTCCCCGTACAGAACCCATTTACGAACTTTTGCGCAAGAGCGCATTTTCGTAAATCATTGAGAGGCAGAAGATTAGCGAGTTCGCGTTCTGTTCGGTGGGTACCTACCGAACCGAACCCTTTGCGAACTTTGGAGAGCGCCGGTTAACAGGCCCGCGCTCCGCGCGAAAAAACAGAGAGCGCGAGCATTAGATTGGGGTCTCCAAACATGAAACGGGTTCTCGTCAATTTCCGCAGCTTGCCAAGCCGTCAGAACCTGCCACCACAAGTTCGGTTTACGACTCAAACACGCGTTCCCGTCCCTTGGCGGCGGCTCACATCGGTGTACAAAAAGATTGCCACTTCGCCATTTTTTGCCGAGATCGAGGAGCATTTTACCAGGATGGTTCGTATCTTCCACCCGTTGCTGTTTCTATTGGCTCGTTCGACGGCCGATGACCTCCAGAAGCAGGTCGAGTTCCTCAAGGCCGAAAACGAAATGCTCCGCAAGCGGGTGCCAAAGAAGCATGTCTTTCTCGACCCGGACGAACGCGCGAAGTTATTGAAGCTGGGAAAGGAACTCGGGCCTGGCATTCGGCAGCTCATCACCATCGTCAGTTACTCCACGTTCCGTCGCTGGGTTCGCAAAGAGGAAGGCAAAGGCCCGACTCGTAAGGGCCGGCCCCGGCTGGCGGCCATCGTGCGGGAGTTGGTGGTCCTGATTGCCAAGGAGACTGGTTGGGGTACACCCGGATTCTCGGCGAATTGAAAAAGCTCCGTGTCGGCCCAGTCTGCCGGCAGTCGGTGAAGAACATCCTCATCGAGCATGGCCTTGATCCCGGTCCCAAGCGGGGCAAGGGAACCTGGAGCGATTTCCTGCGAATCCATGCCGAAACGCTCTGGCAGTGCGACTTCTTCAGCAAGCGCGTCTGGACGCTCCAGGGTCCACGGCAGATCTTTGCGATGGCCTTCATCCATTTGGCCACACGGCGTGTGTTTGTCACGCCGGGCACGTTCCAAGCCCGACGCCGTGTGGATGGAGACACAAGCCCGGCGTTTCTCGACCACGCTGCCGCAGAGCACCTTCTCTTCGAGATCGTCACACGTGACTATGACGGAAAGTTCACCAAGGCGTTCGACCAGGTATTCAAGGACCGGTCGATCCAAGTAAAGCCGGTCGGGCCACAAGCCCCGAATTTGAACGCCTTCATCGAAAGGTGGATACAAAGTTTACAGCAAGAGGCCCTCGACCATTTCATCGTGCTTCGGCCAGGAGCACTTCGACCACATCGTTTCAATACGTCCGACTACTATCTGAGCTGCGCCCACATCAAGGCATCGGCAACGTGCTCTTGCCGCGGCCGAGCGGCGAATCGGTCGAAGTAACGACGCCCGATGAGCGAGCGACTTCGCGCCGCTCTCGCTCGCCGACATCAAGTGCGAGACGCGCCTCGGCGGGTTGCTGAAGCACTTTTACCGCCACGCAGCGTAGTTGCCGGTTGTCCAATTCCGTTCAATTGTCAAACAGCAAGCGGCGCGGATGGTTCGTGCCATCGCCGCCTTGGCGGCCATTGATCGGTTAATATTCGCTTCGTCAACCCCGTCAACTCGCTCCGTTCGGTGGCAATCCGCGTCGCTCTGTTCGCTCGATTCATCCGTTCGTGACAATAATTTGCGGTTCGCTTTCTTTTTGTACCACGCGGTGTTTGAC
>CAWIXI010000016.1:0-284906 GCA_963840025.1 uncultured Planctomycetota bacterium
GTGAGCGATGCATCCATGGCATCTGGCTGGTGGCGCCAATTGATGACGGTAGCTACCGTGCTGATCGCGGGCTGGGTTCCGGTCGGTCAGATCAACCGATCAAGCCTAATTCGTCGGCGACCTTGTCCACGCGTTTGACTGCTTTGGCGTGAGACATTTTTCGGGTCGACCGCAGGAAGCGGATCGCTCCTTGCCGGTCGCCCGTTCGAACCATCCCGTACAGCTGGGTTTCCCACTGCGGGTCGATGCCCGGTGCCGCAGGTCGCAACCACTCCACGCGAATCTTGCCGTCCAGAATGCCGCACACCAGAATCCGGCGCTGGTCGTCCGGGTAGCGGGTCCGCTTGTAGCGGACCAGTTCATCGATCATCGCGTTCACATCGTCTGACTTGAACTCACTCCAAACTGGCGGATTGTCGGCCTCGATCGTTTCCCACACGGTCCGATATCCTTCCCTGGCATGCGCGAGTCCCACGCTCTCGTTCCAAGCCGCCGTGGCAAAGAATAAAGCAATATGCGCCGCTTCCGAAGAGGGTATCCTGCTGGGGAAGCGGAGCAGACGCTCCGACATCTCTTTCAGAATTTCGGACATCTTGGGCGGAGCTAGTGACATCTGCCGACCTCTATCTTCCCAGGGCATGACGGCGCTGGGCCCGCCGTTGCCGTTTGCGCTCGGCGCGCTCGTGCGCTTCGGCGACCCGCTCCTGGATCCGATGCTGGGGATGCTGCTGGATCCAGCGGTCGGGCAGCAGCGTTTCCCATTCACTCTCGCGCAGCGAGGGCCAACGAGCGTAGACGTCGCGCAGATACGCATAGGGGTCGATCCGATGCCGGTTGCAGCTCTTCGTGAGGGTGAACAGCGTGGCCGCCGTTTCACCTCCTCGCTCGTTGCCGAAAAACAGCCACGCCTTGCGCCCCAAAATGGCGTACTTGAGGGAAGCTTCGGTGCGGTTGTTGTCAATCGGAATCGCGCGATGCTCGAGGTAGCGCTGGAAGGCGTCCCAGCGGTTCAGCATGTAGCCAACGGCGCTGCGCAGCTTCGATTTGGGCAGCTCCCGCTCAGCATGCTCCAGCAGCCATTCATGCAAGCTGGTGACGATGGGCTTGGCTTCCTGCTGACGAAGTTCATATCGCTGCTGGTCGTTTAGCGAGTGAGCTCGGTCCTCGATGTCGTACAGACGACTGAAGTATCCCATGGCCGTATGGGTCCGTCGGCTCGCGGCTGTGAAGTGGACTTCCTCGAACTTGCGCCGCGCATGGGCCCAGCAACCTACTTTCAGAATCTCAGCGCTGGCCAACGCGATCTGTTCGTAGCAGACGTAGGCGTCCGACTGCAGGTAGCCGCAGAATCCCGACAGGAACTCTTCGGGGCCGGCCCGCGCACGATCGACGGTAAAGTAAAAGCAGTCGTACGGATGACCACGGTCGCCCACCGTGCCCCACAGGTAGGCCTTGACGCTGCCGGTGGCCGCCAAGCTCAACATCCGCACCGGCGTTTCATCTACCCCAAGCACCAACGATTGAAGCGCGCCCCCGCATCAAGTCGGCCAACGGCTCCAGTCGCTCCGCGAGGGCGGACATCCAGCGGCATTGCGTGCTCCGCTCAATGCGAAATCCCCAGCGGGAAAGGATGTCCTCCTGACGGTAGTAGGGCAGATGGTCGGCGAAGCGGCTGGCCGTCAAATGGGCCAACAGCCCCGGCCCCGCGAAGGAGTCGATCAGCGGCGCTGGCTTCGCGGCCGTGATTATCGTGGACTGGCCCGTCGGCTCATCGCGGGCGATGACTTCTTGATAATGTTCCACCACGTGCAGCTTCGGCGGCTCGTATTCCAGGATCTCGCTGGTCTTCTTGAAAAAGCGTTTCGCCGCAGGATCGTCGCGGAGCTCCGTGGGGATCTCGTCCTCGTTCAAGCGGTGGTGCACACTGGAGCGCGGCAGGAAGTCGGGAAAAAGCCGCCGACCACGTCCCCGGCTGGTGCGGCGAGGCTTGGCTTCGACCGGCTGTTCGCTGCCTGCCGCCGCCGTCGCCTGCCTCTCTTCTGGCAACTGGACCGAATCGAACAGCACGCTCTGCCGCGGGTCCTCGATGTAGCGCTCTCGCCGCGAGCCGAACAATGCTCGCTTCACGAGGGCCAGGTCCGCCAGCAGCCGATCGATCGTCGCTTGTTGCTCAACGATCGTCTGTTCTTGTTCGGCCAGCTTCTGGTCCCGCTTCGCCAGCGCCTCCTCGTGAGCCGCAATCGTAGCGGCTTGCTGCCGCTGTCGCTCTTGGCTTGCCGAGCGCTCGGCCAACAGTTCACGAATCATCGCCTGGCAGGCTGCAATGTCGAGCGGTAATTCCGTGGGGGAAGACGTCATGTCGGCTGGATCCACAGCACTGGCTTGTGAACAACGCACGGTATTATCCAACTCATGGAAGAGGGCGCAAGACCTGTTTGGAAAATTTTTCCTTTCGCCGAGGCCACGCCTTTTAGGCCGAAATCGCTTCGCTGGTCGCGCGATGATCGGCCGGTAGCTGGTAACGTGTGCGTCGCCGCACACTAGACAGGTCGATGCCATCCAGGATCAACGACAACTGCGAGGTCGTGATCTCGATGCCTTGACGCTCGTCGGCCGTTGCCGCGTCTGGCAGCTGATAGGTCCCCCGCTCCAACTGCTGATACCAGATACAAAAGCCGGTGCCGCCCCAGTACAGCAACTTGATGCGGTCCCGACGGCGATTCACAAAAACAAAGAGGTGGCCGGACAGCGGGTCCTGCTGCAATACTCCCTCGGTCAAAGCCGTCAGACCGTGGAAGCTCTTACGCATGTCGACCGGGTCTCGGGCCAGAAAAACCCGGATGTGGTTTGAGACAGAGAACATGATCAGCTATCCATCTCGCGGTCGAGCAATCGAAGTACCCTCTCGAGGCTGTCTCCATCAAACCCGGCCGGGATCCGCAGCACGTGGCCGCGAGGATGGATCAGCTCCATGGCACTCGCGCCGGAGAGCCGCAAGGGAATAAAAGCAGCAGCGTTCACGGGTGGTGGAGCCGCCTGCTTCTTGCGTGATGATGAAGAACCGTTCGTGCCGGCGGCCTGCCGGTCTCGGATCGCGATTTCACGCTGCCAACTGAAAAACGACGCCTCCGACACTTCGTGGTCCTTGCAGAATTGCCGGATGGTCGTCCCACTCCGCCGCTGCTGACGCACCATCTTCCGCCAATAAGCTTCCTTCTCCGGGATTCGCCTCGACATCTGGCACCTCGCGATTGGTCTGGGGAACATTCCGAATTCCTCCAGCTTACCACCCTAAGCAAGATGCCACGGTTGCAACGCTCACACACCGCAAGCGATTGCGCACCACCAACATGCTCGAGCGCCTTAACCGAGAGCTCAAACGACGCACTCGTGTGGCAACCCTCTTCCCCAACGAGCCCTCGCTGTTACGATTGGTGACCGCCGTCCTGATCGAAGTCAGCGAAGAATGGGAGACCGGAAAACGTTACGTGACCTTCGAAACCAAGTAGTGCCGCCCCATGTCTCTCAGCCACTTTTACAGAAGAAATGGGATGGTATCCATCTTACTCGAATTCGATTTAGCTTGTTGACCCTTTTGATAATGATGACTCTTCTATCTGTTGGGCTCGGTGTTGGATATACAACAATTAAATCGTCTATAAAATCAATGCCACGCCCGGCAGTGCCACCGCTACCAGGATTTGGACCTGGTACTCCCCCAGTTAAACCGGGATTTGGACCGGGTACTTCCTCACCTGGACGGGGAGATGGACCGGGTACTCCTCCAACTGACGAATTGTTCGGTTCGCCTCAATTCGCGCCTTCGACGAACGCTGCAGTCATAAAAATACAACCGTTCAATTCAACTTAGATTTCATGTAAAGGATTATTTCATGCAGGCGGTCGGCGTCATTTTGGGTCCGCCTTGGAATTTCGCCTGCCGATTCTCCCTGCGCACCCTACTAATCGCGATTACGCTACTAGCCGTGGTATTGGGTTTAGTGATGTGGATGATGCGAACATGAGGAAGTTCCTTCACTACCTCCATATCGCCTTCACCGCATTCTGCGGCGTAGTGGCGGTGTTGTTGGTAATCGCAGCGGCGGTTCAAATATCAATCTGTTTGCCCGAATTTCTCCGCCGTTGGCACTTGGCGCAAAGCGGCGCTCTCGGTGAGGGAGCGGATTGGGGTGAGCCAGCGTTCTATATGGTCGTATCTGGTGTCTTGATGGGACTCCCTGGCGCTTTAATCGGGCTAAGTCTGTTCCCGTTTCTTCGACATTGGCGTTGGCACTTCAGCCTCCGCACCCTACTAATCGCGATTACGCTGGTAGCCGTGGCGTTGGGGTTGATGGTGTGGACTGTAAGCAAATGACGCGCTTCGCTAGATAGTGAATGTGCTCAGCGAGCGAGAACGTGATATCAATATGAGGGCACGAAAAAGTTCGTTGGCATTTTTATTTGGAGCTGTCTTGGTCATAGTTGGCGTTTGGACTTCAATCCTGTGCTTCCTGTTCGCCATTGCCCCAACGGATAATCCTAACGATAAGGTGTGGGTTGTTGTGTTTGGTGGACTAGCATCCGCATTTTTCGGTGCAATAGTACTCTTATCAACGTTAAGATTCAGCCTCCGCACCCTACTACTCGCTACTACGTTGGTAGCCGTGTTATTGGGGATAGAGGTGTGGTTAGCACGAACATGAGGAAGTTCCTTCTCTACCTTCGTATCGCCTTCACCGCATTCTGCGGAGTAGCTGAGATGGCGCCAGTTTGACGGACAGTCCAACTGCTTAAGCTCGTCGTGTGTTTGTGTTCACTGGTCGTTCAAGTACCGGTGCCTCTTCTCTTCTGTCCCGGTTGGACTTACCAGCGTTTGATCCAGGGTATCTCGTGGCCCAGGGCTCGACACAGGTCGAGGGCCGCGTCGTAAATCGAAATTTGGTGGACGGCTGCCCACAGCTCGAGTTGGTTTCCGTGGCTGTGGCATTTGTGACAATAGTAGCGGCCGCTCTTGAGGTTCACCGAAAACGATCGGCTGTGCGGCGAGGACGAACCGTGCACAAGGCATGGTCCATGCCACTGGTCTTGCGCGGCTGCTGGGCTGGAAGCCGAGTTGGCTCAAGACTTGCTCCATCGTGATCTCACTGCGGAGGGTATCGAAGTCCACGCCTGCCATGATCCGCTCCACGGCTTCTTCTTGAGACGACAGCCTCTGTCCGCTCGTCGAGGCAAAAGTCGAACGCGACATTTCGCTGCTAACGAGCCGCAGGGCTCGGTTCGACCTCGGATACCTCCCCAACCGGAAGCCTTGTCTCAATAAACGATCTACCTCAGTGTGCCCTTTTCAAATTCTTCTGGGGTCATGTAGTTCACGGCGGAGTGCCGGCGTCTAGTGTTGTAGTATCGGATGTAGGCCGGGAGCTCCTTGCGTGCGATGTGTTCGCTGCGGTACGGTTTCATCTCCAGCTCGGTCTTGATGGGGCCAAAACAGGACTCCATGAAGGCGTTGTCGTAACAATCATTCGCGCGGCTCATGCTTTGCAGCATGCGCGCACGGGCCAGCAGGCCGCGATACTCGGTCCCTGCGTATTGGCCTCCCCGATCGGTGTGATGGATCAAGCCAGGCAGCGGCTGACGCAGGGCGATAGCAGCCCGCAGGGCCGCTAAAACCAGGGATTCGCGCAGATGATCCTGTAAGTCCCAACCCACGATCCGGCGCGAAGAGAGGTCCATCAACAGCGCCAGGTACAGAAAGTCGCCGCCGGAGAGTGGCACGTACGTGATGTCCTCCACCCACAGTTGATTGATTCCCTCGGGCGGCGGCGCATCGATCATTAGGTTCTGGCTGTAACCGAGCGTGTGTCGGCTGTCGGTCGTGCGCGGCTGGAAGGACCGCGGTTGGATCGCCACCAGTCCCATCTGGTGCATCAACCGCCCCACACGCCGCCGATTGCACACTGCCGAGCGCGCTGAGAGCTCCTTGGCGATTCGCCGCGCACCGTAGCGTCTCTTGTGTTCCCGGAAGATACTGCGAATCATGGGGCTCAAACGGTTGTCCTCGCGCTCGCGCGTGCTCGATTCGTCTTGTCGCCAGGCATAATAGGCCGAGCGGCTGACTCCCAGAGTTTCACACAATACGCTCACGGCATACGCCTCCTCACCGAGCTCTCCGATCGCCGCGTAAACTTCACCGACTTCTACTGGCTGAAAATGGCCAAGGCTTTTTTTAAGATGTCGCGCTCCCGCTCGACGCGCCGCAGTTCCTCCTCCAGCTGACCTACGCGGCTCTCCAGGGTCGTGGCCGCCGGCCCGCTGGCCGAGACGAGCTTGGTCTTCCAGCGATACAACAGATTCGTGCCGCTAATCCCCAAGTTCCTGGCCACCGACTCCGCGCTGTGGCCATCCAACATCATCTGCACCGCCTCGGACTTCAGATCCTCGCTGTATCTGCGCCGCGCACGGCCATTCCTGCCGGTCGATTTTCTCGGCATCGCACACTCCTTTGCGCTTCAATGTAACCGCCAAACTTAAGCACTTGGAGTGTCCGGCAAATCGGAGCCACCTCAAACCACCGGCCACACTTCCAGGAGATGGCACTTGTAGCCCTCGTCATAGTAATACTCATAGTGCCCACCATGCAGGCACCAACAGCCGCCAACAGGACAGAAAATCGATTCCAGGACTTCTTCCAGGCTGGCTTTGATCTTGGCATCTTCGTGGTTCATGGTCACATTCCCCAGATCTCTATCCGTTGCGTCAATTCTAGCTCTCAACGGAAGCTCAGATGCTTCTCCAATCCGGCAGTCCCTTCTTCATCTCTCTGGTCGCCTTCTTCGGATCGAAGCTCGTCCGGGTCGAATGGCCCGCTCCATTCCATGAACTCGTCGTGACGTTCGTGCTTCGGGTCGGCCAGGGCCTCCAGGTACTCCGCATAGCCCCACACTCCGCCGACATCTTCGGGCGGGCAGGCCCGTTCGCCTTCCAAGCAAAGCGGGTACTTCTTGCCTTTCTCCAAGGGCGGGCTGCCCTCGTAGAGAACTTCGTGTTCCCAACCATCGCCGAAGTCGTACTCGTATTTGAAAGCGAATCGCTTGCCGGTCTTCGGCAGAATGTCGCTGACCATCGTGTCCGTTGAATCAACGCACTCGAAATCCTCGAAGCCATCGTCCAGAAGTTCGGGATCGCCGTATCGCTCGCCCTTGATGTCGAACTGGTGAAGATGGGAATTGGTCCAGCCCATCGCTGTTTGGATATGCTCGTGCAGTTTGTCGAGCGTGCAGTCCTGAACCTGGATTCGCCGCCAGATCGGAGGATTTGATTCGAGCAGCGTGATCTTGAACTGGTAAAGAACGTCGAGGTTCGATGGTGACCTGCGTTTCGACTTCTTCTTTACCGTTGGCTCGGCCTTCGCCATGATTTCCTCTTGAAGGCGATCCATCAGGTGCTTGGCAACAAGCAACAACGCCACCTGTTTCTGCGGCTCGCCTTCCGGCAAGTCTTCTGCCACGGCCATCGTCATGCTGGCGACTTCCGCCACGGTAAGGGGCTGCTCCTTCGCCAGCTTGTTCTTGATGGTCTTCGAGACGCCAGGAACGAGCAAGAGAACATCCCGCTGTCCAGGTGCAAGCCAGAAGTTGTCGAGCGGCTTCGTCTTGATGCGAAGCTGCTCGGCGGCCACGAGTGCTCTGGCTGCAAATTCAGCGATCTGCACGGCCTGATCGGAAATCACTTTGTCCTTCCGTGCATCCTCGATCTTCAAAGTCTGGGGCGGCTCCTCGTCGGTGTACCTGTCCATCACGCTCTGAAGCTTCTCGAACACGGTGTCGAGCTTCTTTGCTTCTTGCTGTCGTCGCAGTGATTGGCTTCGGCGGCGATGTAGCCGCCGAAGTCTTCCAGGTCGTCGAGAGTCAACATCACGGGCTTGCCGGCGGGCGTGTCCCGAATGATTTGCTCGTACTCCTGGTCGAGGCACAGTCAGGTCTTCCAGGACCAGCTTCCGCTCCGTGGCGGTCAGCTTGAGCGGCACCTTCTCGCCGGGTTGAATCTGTTTCTTGGTGGGCATGATTGCCTCCTTGCGGTTGTCGAAAAGGCCATTCTACCGGGTTGGGTCGAAGGTCGGTAGAATCGCAGAGCAAACGCACCTAATCCTGTAGAAGCAGCAGAACGATGGCACAAGACTTTGCGACGGCTTTGACGGCGATACGGTGCTTTGACCGCGTTGCCATCGCAAGGCCTTGTAGCAGCACGTTTGTGCTACCGCGACATTAGGTGCGTTTGCCCTGGGTAGTATCGTACTTTGAGCAGTAGGACAAAACCCGACAGACGCACGGGGTTACGGCCGACGGAATGCCAGCAAACCTACTTCAAATCGTCGGGTCAACGACGCTCGGAGCCGATCAGATAGCTGCCCGAACGAGGCATATTCATGCTGCTGTGTTAAGCAAGTCGAAGTACATCGACGATCCCGACTTCACGATAATCCATCCCGCTGACCTGGAACTACTGTTTGCTGAATACGACGACACATTCTTCGACGGTCAGATCAGGAAAACGCTTGGCACGGTCCCACTGCACTTCGGCCTCTCAAAACAGATGACGAGTTCAGGAGGCAAAACGGCGCACTACACCGACAGAACGGATGGAAAACAGTGGTACGAAATCAGCGTCTCAACGACTATTCTGTTTGGATGCTTTGGTGGAGACGATCATCGCCCTATTGCGGCCAGCGGCATCGCCTGCCGTGATCGCCTGGATGCTCTCCAGCGAGTGATGGAACATGAACTGGTCCACTTGGTCGAGATGCTGCTCTGGGACAAGTCAAGCTGTGCACAGCCACGCTTTCACTCGATCACCTTACGATTTTTCGGGCACACCGAGAATAGGCACCAGCTAATCACGCCGAAGGAGAAGGCGATAGTCAAATACGGTATCAAGCCGGGCATGGCGGTACGATTCCGATTCGACAGCGTCGAACACAAGGGCATCGTCAACAGAATTAACAAGCGAGCGACGGTGTTGGTCGAAGATCGTAAAGGACAGCGGTATTCTGATGGGAAGCATTACACCAAATTCTACGTGCCGGTGCAGTTGTTGGAGGTGATGGAGTGACTCTCAATATCCCCCCTTGTCTTGAGCGCAATCCTCGACGAATACGAACTGCCGCTCGAAGGTGCCCAACTGCACACATGACCCTATTTTAGTTGAGAAATTGGCGAAGTGTGCGACTTGGCGAACTGGCGAACTTGCTGAGACTGATGCAACCGACGCGAGTTTGACGAATTGCGCAATGCGAGCGGTTTTCACACCACCGCACGAAACGACACGTTAAGATCTGCCTGAGTTTTGCAAATCCAACGCACATGCAAAGTTGAGCAGACGGAGGAACCCTCAGATATTCTGTCAGCATGGAAGATGATGCTCCCACACCGTGTTCTAAATGCGTTCGGGGAGAGGCTTCTGAAAAAATTGCAGTCTCACGAGGACCTCAGTAACAATTGGAGCAGGTTCATCTGAATTAGTAACTCAGCGTTCTCAACTACAATTGTGACCCACCGGATCGAGTCGAAACATCATCGTATGAAGCCCGCTTTCTGCCTCGTCCAGTGAGTCACCTCCGGCACAGCCGGAGGCTTCCATCGTGAACCGCTCAAAGCGGACAGCTTGGTTGGTTAGGTTACTGGTGTATCAGAACAACCGATTCTGGTCACTCTTGCGGTCGTTCTGTTCCTGATTCCGAATGTACTCGCGGATTACGACTTCATCGATTCCCACCGTCGACACGAAGTAGCCACGTGCCCAGAAGTGGTATCCCTTGAAGCTCCGATGCCGCCCCATAAAGTCCCTGGCGACGCGGATCGCGCTCTTGCCCTTCACGTAACCCACCACATGCGAAACCGAATGCTTGGGCGGAATCCGGATCAACATGTGGACGTGGTCCACGCACAGATGCCCCTCCAGGATCTTGCTCTCGCGCTGGCTAGCCAACTCGTGGAACAGCTTGCCCAGATGCTCTCGCACCTGTCCGTACAGCACTTTACGGCGGCATTTCGGGATGAAAACGACGTGATACTTGCACTCCCATCGGGTGTGATTTAGGCTGCTGAAATCTTGCATATGAGGTCTCCTTCTCGGTGAGCTTTGAGCGGTTCACGAGTGGGAGACCTCTTTTTCTCTACGGAACTGTCATACGCTGCCAGTCCCCCGGCAAAGCCGGGGGTTTTCTTCGATTAATAACGGTAGTACCGAGTGGGCGACGTCAAGGTAACAACCGGCGACAGAACGCAGATGCGCATGGAGTTCTGGGGTACCGATGAACCGAACAAACTCGCCTGGGAGCGAAATGCCGTGTTCTTGAGCAGAAGCCTTGACCGACAAAAGTTGCGATGGGAGTTCGCGTGCTTGCCGCTCGCCAATTGTCCATTCACGGTGTATCGGCGTCTTTGTGAGCCATGTCAAAGAACCATCCAATGTGTGAGGAAGATCTTTGATTTCGGCTTCGTTCGTGAATGGAGAATCGCCGGGAAGCATCGTATGGCCGGACGTCAATAATGAAATCGGGTTTTCTTCCGAAGTTGGAGGCGAATTGCTGGTAGTTTGGCATCATCTGATAATAAGGCATCCCCACTCCCTCTCTCAGAGGGAAAGGGAGTGGAGCGAGTGTTTTTTGCTACTCATCCGCGCCGATGTAGCCTTCTTTTTCGAGGCGCAGGAAGATTTCTTGGGCGGCTTCTTCGGCGCTGAGGGCGAGCGTGTCGATCGTGACCTCGGCGTCGGCGGGGGTGTCGTAGGGATCGCTGATGCCGGTGAACTCCTTGATGATGCCGGCGCGGGCCTTGGCGTAGAGGCCTTTGCGATCACGTTTTTCGCACTCTTCGACGCTGGTGTTCACGTGCACCAAGATGAAGCCGCCGTGAGGGGCGATCATCGCGCGGACTTCCTTGCGGATGTTGTCGTAGGGCGCGATGGGGGCACAGATGCAAATGCCGCGGTGCTTGGTGATCTCGGAGGCCACCCAGCCGATACGGCGGATGTTGATGTCGCGGTGCTCCTTTCGAGAAGCCGAGCTCGCTGGAGAGATTCTTCCGCACGAGGTCGCCATCGAGGATTGTGATCGGGCGGCCGCCGAGTTCGAGGAGCTTGGAGAGGAGCACGTTGGCGATCGTGCTCTTGCCGGAGCCGCTGAGGCCGGTGAAGAACACGGTGAAGCCTTGCCGGGCTCGGGCCGGATGGCTGCGGCGGAGCTCTTTCACCACTTCATTATAGGAGAACCAGTTGGGGATCTCGGTGCCGCGGGCCAAGCGGTCGCGGAGTTCAGTGCCACTGATGTTGAGCGTTTTCTTGCCCTCGGGGACTTCGTCGATGGGATAGTACGTCTCTTCGTCGGGGACATAGACCATGAGTTTGAAGTCGACCATTTTGACGCCGAGCTCTTCCTCGTGCTGCTTCATAAGCTCTTGGGCGTCGTAGGGGCCGTAAAACGGCTTGCCGCTTTTGTCGCTGCCGGGACCGGCGTGATCGCGGCCGACGACGAGGTGCGTGCAGCCATGGTTCTTGCGGATGATCGCGTGCCAGACGGCTTCGCGCGGACCGCCCATGCGCATGGCCAGCGGCAGCAGCGACAGGTACGCAGTGTTCTGCGGGTAGTGGGGCATGAGCGCCTGGTAGCAGCGGACGCGCGTGTAGTGATCGACGTCGCCCGGCTTCGTCATGCCGACGACCGGGTGGATGAGGAGGTTGGCTTCTTCATCCTTCGCGGCGCGGAGGGTGAGCTCGTGATGTGCGCGGTGCATCGGATTGCGGGTTTGGAAAGCAACGATCTTCCGCCAACCGCGTTGGGCGAACTCTTCGCGCAGCTCGGTGGGGGTTTTGCGGAGCGACTTGTAGTCGTAGTGCAGAGGAGGCTGCAGGCACTCGAGGCTGCCGCCGATGTAAACCGGCTTGCTCTGGTTCATTAAGTAATTGACGGCCGGATGCTCAGTGCTCACGGTCCCGAAAACGCGCTCGGCCTCGCTCTGGCGGTTGGGTTCCCAAATGTCCTCAACATGGAGGACAGCGAGCATGACGCCTTCCGCATCGCGGAGGGCGACGTAGGCGCCGGTCTTCAGTTTGTCGGAAAATTCCTTGGTGACGTCGAGCGTGATGGGCATCGTCCAGAGCGTACCGTCGGCGAGGCGCATTTTGTCGCAGACGGATTCGTAGTCGGCTTTCTTCATGAAGCCGGTGAGGGGCGAGAAGCCGCCGTTCGAGAGGAGCTCCAGGTCGCAGATTTGTCGCGGCGTGAGGTCCCAGGAGGGCCAATCGCGGGATTGGGCCTTGATTTCGGCGGCGCGGTTGGCGGAGGCGGTCAGGTTGACTAACTTGCCCCCGTGCGGGGCGATGAGATGGCTGGTCACTGCGAAACTCACTCTCTAGTGCATGGGCGTAACGCGGGAATTGACGCTACGCGATGTCGGGGTAACTCGAAGGAATAACCGCCGGTCGTTGACCGGCGGCCAAATATGAGACGGCAGACGACCTGCCGTTACGGTTTGTGTAAGCCAGCCAATATAGGGGAAGTTTGGCGGTGGCTCAATGTCGATGATGGCGACGGCGGAGCGTCCACGCAGAGTTACTTTCGACGGTAATTTACCTGTGAATTTTATTGTTTTGAAGGTGCTCGGAAGTAGTACATCCCAATTCCACCAGCCAAAATCAGAGCGACGCCAATTGCGCGCACAATCAGGGCCATGCGCTTGGGAGCGTCGATTGCCGAGTCGAGCTGGGCACGAATCGACTCATAATCAGTTCGGGCGTCGTCGAGCGCCTTCCGGGCGGCTTGCGCATCGGCGCCCGAAGTAGGATGAAGTGATGCGTGTGAAAGACTATGCAGCTTGACTGATGCCGCTTGGTACTGCTGGGCTTGTGCTTGAGACCAGCTGGCACGGCTCACGGCATGGCCGGGCCAAAACAGGGACAGAGCAATCAGGACAAAGCCGCCGGTTAGCAAAAAGGTAAATAGTGCCGCCCAACGACCCACGGCACGGCTTTGATCATTGGGAGTCATCGGAGTTGACCTCCCCGTCGCGGATATCGATCAGGTTGGCGAAGAAGAAGGGGTCGATTTCATCGCGCAGGAACTCGACGTGGCCATCGAGAAATGCGGCGTTGACCCCGCCCGGATGACTACTGCGGGGAGCCGCAGAGATATATCCGGCGAGCCCTAAAGGCCAAGCCCACTTGATGCAGGGCATGCGCTGCAGCTGAGCGTCGACGAGCATATCAGGAGGGCAACCTAATAGTACGTCTTCATTCGGACCGATCGTGTTTGGAGTTTGCGTTTGGTAGGCGTATTTAGCATAGGCACGGAATTCGGTGAGATAACCTCCGGCGGCGAGGACATCTTGGTGCATATCGAAGGAAAGCAGCGTCGAACCGTTCCAGGGCAAGGCCCAGGCGCCCCGTTCGTCGCGAGTATCCTCCAAAGTGCGGACTTCGCTAAACACGACGGTGTTGCTGAGGCCATCGGTAATCCTTGCGAGTTTCTGGCCGGTTGAGATCAATGCGCCTGGGTAAAGCAACTGCAGATCACTGTGCATCGGCGAGACGTACGCGGCGTAGTTCCCTTTGGCGAATCGCTTTCCCTGGGTAAACGTGGGATCTAAATAGAACCTGCCACGGGCCGCGTCGCTGGGGCAGAGATAGAGCGGTACGGTGTATTCTTGCGGTTCGTTTGGTTGATGCAGAACATCTGCCGTTTGATCGAACTGATCGTAAAGGTTGTTCTCTTCGACAAAGCGCAACAGCAGCACGGTCCAGCTAAACATCTTGCCGGATTGTTGATCGAAGACGGGGTACGTTTTATCGCCGTAAGGGAGCGACTCTTCGGCAACTACACCGGAAGGCGGCAGCATTCCGTAGACGTCGACATAACCGTGCGTTGCTAACGCCAGTTGTTTAATGTTATTGACGCACTGCAGCCGGCGGGCCGCTTCGCGCACTTGTTGTACGGCGGGAAGCAATATGGCAATGAGGATGCCGATGATGGCGATGACCACGAGCAATTCAACCAAGGTAAATCCTCGAGCCCGGCGGCGACGACGAACCGGGTGTACAGGGAGCCCGAACCCGTGGCAAAAAATAGACTGAATTGGGCGAGATGGTGCGGCCATTGCGCAGTTGGGAGCGTCACAATCGCGGAAGAACAGCGGATTTAGCGGTGAAATCACATGGATGCGGGCCGCGCAAACTGTCGAATTGCTCAGTTTCGCCGGGGGATCCTCATTAAATCAGTATAGCCTTACCGGCAAGCTTGCCTACAATCAGGGGCCTGCCAGAATTAACGGAAGTTCCTATCTGGACCCCATTTCACCCGCGATTTGGAAAACTGCAATGCGACGCGTTTTGCCCCTGAGTGTTGTTGCTTTCAGCTTACTATTTGTGCCGGTTGCATTTTCACAAAACAATTTGCGGCCCGGCAGCCAGCCGAACGGACAAGCTGCTGGTTCGGAGGAGGCACCTGTTGGGGGACAAGCAGGCGCACCCGGAGTGGCGCCGAACGATGCGATGTATAAGGCGCAGGTCAGCTATGCGCTCGGCCGCAATTTTGCGGCGAACTTGAAAGAGAATCACGTTGACTGCGATCTAAATTCGCTCGTGGCCGGGATCCGCGATGCACTCACCGGCGCGCAACCTAAGCTGACTGAAGAGCAATGCGATGCCGTACTACAGCGTTTTAGCCGCGAGATGCAGCAGAAAGAGATGTCGCGGATGCAGCAAGAAGCGATGAAGAACCAGCAGGAGGCAACTCAGTTTTTACGCGCAGAATGCCAAACGCGAAGGCGTGCAGACGACCCCCACGGGCTTGCAGTACCGTGTCGTTCAACAAGGCAAGGGGCCGTCGCCAACGCTCAATGATAAGGTGAAGTGCAACTACCGCGGTACGCTGCTGAACGGTACTGAATTCGACAGTTCGGCACGGCATGGCGGACCGGCGGAGTTTCCGGTGAAGGGTGTTATTCCTGGCTGGACCGAAGCGCTGCAAAAGATGCACGTCGGCGACAAATGGCAACTGTTTGTTCCGTCGAAGTTGGCCTACGGTATGAATCCGCCGGGGCCGCCGATAGAAGCCGGCAGCATGCTCGTCTTCGACATCGAGCTGCTGGATATTGTGAAGTAGTTGCGGTTGTTTGTGGAGAAGGCTTGCGATACGCAGGAAGCGCCGATCCGGGCGAAAATTCTCAGCTCGTTGAATTGCTGGTGTGTTCTTCCCGTTCCGCGAAATCCGGTAGTCGGTCCGTTTCGACGATGGGAGTGCTTGGGCCGAAACCCTCCAACGGCGATTTCTGGGACATTGCCCCAGGCACCCAACTCGTAGTTCTCAAGCGGGCCCTCCTGGCGAAATCTCTATAGCGTGGCCAAGGCTCAATCTAAAGCCGGGGCTTACTATATTCATAGAATTCGCTTTTTTGCAGTCCCCCCCGCTTCACAAAAGCGGCTAATAGAGGTAGTCTGGGGCGACTTTAACGACTTAACACGAGGCATTTTGGTTTGCCAGCACCCGTTAGAGCGTAACCTATATTATCCTGATCGGGCCGCGTCGGCCCGGTTGCTTGACTACCGACCCGATCTAATTAGAATCGGCAGCGTTATTTACCCATTTTCCGCAGGTTTTGCGGTCGGCGTGGGTGCTGCTTGGTAGACCGGTGGGTTTGTTATCCCGACTTTTGAGCGGGCTTTGTTCGATCTCACGTTGTGATTTGATGGAGGACATGTTGATGATTCGCCGTTGTCTAAGCCTGGTGCCGGCCATTTTGGTGCTGGCAACCATGGCCGCAACGCCTGCTTGGGCGCATTGCGGTCATGGGTGTAATGGATGTAGTTCATGTGGAGATTGTGAAGGATCGAGCTGCGGAGGTTGCGGCGAGTCATCGAGCGGCAATTGCGGTACGATGACGAAGACCGTTTACGAACCGCAATACACGACCGAGAAGCGGACCGTGGAAAAGTGCGAGATGGTGAAGGAAGAACGCCAACGTGAGGTAACGGTTTACAAGCACGTTCCAGTCGAAGAAGAAAAGACCTGCACGTACACGGTGATGGTTCCGCAGACCGAAACGAAGACGGTGACCTACAACGTCTGCAAGCCAGTTTGGGAAACCAAGACGCGTGAGTACACGGTTTGCGTACCTTACACCGAGCAGGTGGAGAAGAAGTACACGGTTTGCGTCCCGCATTGGGAAGAGGTCGAGCAGAAGTACACCGTGTGTGTTCCGTACACCGAACAGCAAGAACGGAAGTATACCGTCTGTGTTCCTCACTATGAGGAAGTCGAGCAGAAGTACACCGTGTGCGTGCCGTACACTGAAGAGGTAAAGGCTACGCGTAAGGTTTGCAAGTGCGTTCCCGAAACCACGATGAAGACCGTGAAGGTCTGCGGTGGTCACTGGGAAACGCAAAAGGAAGAAGTGAAGTGCGGTAGCTGCGGTGGTTGCGGCAGCTGCGACGGTTGTGGCTGCGGCGATTGCGGTGGCTGTGGCACCCGCACCGTGTGCCATCGCGTGTGGGTTCCCGAGGAGACCACGAAGGAAGTGTCTTGCACGACCTACAAGCACGTGACCGAAGAAGTGCCGTGCACGTACACGGTTTGCAAGACCCGCCAAGAAGAGCGGACTCGTAAGTGCAAAGTTTGCAAGATGGTGCAAGAAGAGCGGACCTGCAAAGTGAATGTGTGCAAGACCCGTCAAGAAGAGCGGACTCGTAAGTGCAAGGTTTGCAAGATGGTGCAAGAAGAGCGGACCTGCAAAGTGAATGTGTGCAAGACCCGTCAGGAAGCACGCACCTGCGAGTACAAGGTCTGCCATATGGAGACCGAGCAAAAGACGAAGGAAGTGCAATGCACGGTTTGTAAGCCGGAGCAACGTACCCGCACCTACAAGGTTTGCCACATGGAGTGCCATCCCGAGAAGAAGACCCATACCTACACTGTGTGCGTCCCTCACAAGACGACCGAAGAGGTCGAGGTGAAGGTTTGCCACATGGTGGCCAAGCAGGTTGAGGTTCCGTGCGGTGGCTGCGGCGGTTGCGGTTGCAACTGAGCGCGATCCATCGTCGTCGGACGAAATTGAAAAGCACAACGGCCGGGCTTCTGCGGAAGTCCGGCCGTTTTTGTTGCGATGTTCTGCGGCGTAATGCAAGTAGTGCTAGCGATGACACTCAATCCGACTACGACAGGGGTGCAGCCCGCGGTTTGTATTTTTTCAGACGGCGGTTTGGTAGCACCGCATGGACTTCAATCGTTTTCGCCGGTGCTTCCAGAACTGGTCGAGGCGACTGGTTTCGCTGAGGTGGTCGGCCGCCAGCACGAGGAGGGGCTCGGCGCCCTGGTCCCAGAATTTTTCGGTTCCCTTGACGCGACGGTTGATCTGCTTGATCGTCGACTCGATGTGGCTGCTGGTGATCGGCAGCCCCAGCCGTCGGTACTGATGGTACTTCATGCGTGACCGCTGATTCTGAAGATAGCCCCACGTCTTGGCCACGATCGCGGCGGGGGAAGTCTCGTCGCTGTCGGGGGGAGGCCCCAGCTGTTCCGCTCGCACGGCGACCGCTGCGATCACCTTGTCGACCGCACTTTCCCACAGCCACTGCGCCCAACACACGTAGTCGTCCCATGCCGCTGGGCCGCTTCGCCCGGCCATTGCCGCGGCGTACACGTAGCAGATCGCGTGCGTAAAATCGACGATCGGGGTGTAGTGCGAGAAGTATTTTCGATGCACCGTCCAGTTGCTGGCCGATCCATCGGCCACGAACGCCTTGCGCCGCGCCGCGTGAAAGCCGCGGCTGTGCGCTTCGGCGACCAACCGCTTGCCAAACACTTCTTGTCCGCCGCGGGTAGCGACCACGCTTCGCACCAGCACTTCGGGGCGGCCGTGGCGATCGTCGGGAAACTCCGCCGAAGGCGCCGCGGCGCCTTCCGTGGAAGCGGAAGATCCCTTGATTTCCCGGCTCAAATCGTGCATCCGCTGGGGATCGACAAACGTCTTGGGAATGGTCGGACAAGGGTCCCGCAGCTGTTCTTCACTCACCATGCTCAGGCAGCAGCCCACCAGCGATTCTTTCCAATAGCCTTGGGTGTTAGGCTCGTTTTCGTGGCGATCGCGGACTTGAATTCGCCCGCCGTCCATCATCACGCACACCACTTGCGGAAGCTGGTCGGTGGGGCTCTTTTGTTGTTCGGGAAGCGGCAGCGCTTGATACGCTTCGGCTTGTCGTTCTGCTTCCGCCACGCGCTCTTCTCCGACCCGCTTGGTCCATCGCTGCACGCGCTCGCGCGAGACCTTGGTTTCGGCCAGCGCGATCAGATCCTTCGTTGCCTGGACGAACGATGCGGACTGCGAGCCGGCGTACGCCACCTTCCGCAGCATGGCCGGCGTGAAGGGGCAATCGACCTCAACTCCAATCGCCCTGGTCAGCGGGAAAAAAAGCCCGCCGGCAGGCGGGGCAGAAATACTCCGGCTCGGTGATCGTCACCGGACCTCGCCGGCCAATCAATACCCGCTCGCGCTGGCCCTGGTATCGGCCCGGCTCGCCGCATGTGGGGCAGGTCGACTCGTCATCGGTGGAACGGTCGGCCGAGGTCTGCTTCACGAGTTCCGCATACATCGCGTCGCCGATCTCGACCGCGCGCGTCTCGATGGCGTCGAGCCAACTGAGCGCATCGCTATCATCGACATCGCCCAAATCAACGGCTAATTCACGTGCGAAGGCCGCAATCCGCTCCTTGATCTCCTGGGTAGTTGCCATCCGTGGCTCCCTCGTTTCTCCAGCTTTTCGCCGGTACGCCCACCTGCCGTCAATTCCTGCCATCACTTCTACACGATCGACCCAGCCAGTGCAAAGTGCAGGCTGCACCCCTACGACAGGGGATATCCCAAGCGGGATTGAGCCCGGGCTGAAACGTCGCTAAAACTTTGCCGCCGGGTGGGAAGCTCGGCCGCCGAATCTCCCGGTCGTCGCGTGAACGATTGGCAGCTAATCTTGCAGCTCGCGCTGCATCGGCGGAAACGAACGTTCGCGGATCGAGCTTCCGCCGGAGATTGCGGGGATGCGCTGCTTACGCGGTTGTTTATGTTCGATTGCGGTGTCGGTCGTAGCCGTGCGGGCGATTGGCCAACAACCGTCTCAGCCGCTTCTGCTGCCACCGCCGTCCAGTGAGTCGATGCAGTCCGCAGAGTCACTGCCGACGCCCGCGTCGAACGTGGGTGAGACCTCAGAACCCTGGCATCCGCCCGAGGCCGCGCTGCCTTCCACATCCACAGCGGCACCGCCGGCAGTTGCGGCTTCAACTTCGCCCAACTCATCGTCGCCAACGCCGGAGCCAGCGGCAAACTCGGCTGAGGAATCATTGCCCGTGCCGTCGGATGCCACGACGAGTAATGTTACTGGTGAGGCGAAAGCCTCGAGCGACATCGTTTTGGAGCAGCCGCGGAAATGGTACGAGCGCGCCTTCATGCTCGTGCCGGTGCCGTGGGACACCGGCATTGAACTTGGCATCAACGGCTCTGCGGGCACTAGCGACTCGTTCAGCATGCGAACAGGCGGCTATATGAAGCGGCAGTCACGGTTCTCTAGGTTGAACTTGAGTACTTATTACAACCGAACGACTAGCGGCAGTGTGACCACTCAGAACAACGCACAGTTCGATATTCGCAACGACTGGCTGCTGGACGACAAGTCGCCGTGGACGCTATTCGGTCAGAGCAGCGTATTCTACGACCAATTCAAAGACTTTGATTGGCAAACCAACTTCGACACCGGTGTAGGTTATCGAATCTTCTACGAAAATGATCTGGAACTGACGGCGCGTATGGGTGGAGGCGTTTCACGCGAATTCGGCAGCGTGGATAATCAGTGGGTGCCGGAGTCGCTGTTTGGATTCGACTACAGCCAGCAGCTTTCGCAAACCCAGAAGTTCTACAGCAAGCTCGATTACTTTCCCCAGTGGGACGGGGCCGGCGATTTCCGCCTTGTGGCGGACACTGGTTGGGAAGTCGTTCTGGTTCAGCCCTCGAACTTGAGCTTGAAAATCTCCGCGACCGACCGATTTGACAGTTCGCCGAATGGAACCCAGCCAAACCTGGTGAATTACTCGATCATGCTGCTATTGAAGTTGTGAGTCGAGAAAGCGGTCCGGCATTTTGGGTTAAGCATTCCGGAGCGCATACCGGAAAAGCATGATTCGTGGAGTGTGCTCTGGTTTTTCTCTAGGCCCTTTTAGGGCGGGCCACCCGATTGCGATTCGGCTGGTTAAAAAAATCGGGTTGGACTACGATGAAATCTCCTGCACCGCGAGGTCCCGCACTGAATCATGCCTGATACCAGCACCAAATCGATGTCGACGGAGGCCCCCTCCATCCTGAATGAGCTGCAGGCAACACTAGAGCGGGAAATCCCAATGAGCGCCCAAATGGGGATCCGGGTGCACGAAGGGGGGCTGGAAGGGCTGGTGATGCGGTTGCCGCTCGATCCGAACCGCAACCATCAACAGACGGCTTTTGCGGGAAGTCTCAACGCATTGTGTACGATCGCGGGCTGGGGCTACGTTTTCTTGCTGCTCCGCGAACTGGGGCGGAGCGGCAGCATCGTGATCCATCGCAGCACGATCAAGTACCTTCAGCCGGTGACGTCTCTAGAGATTTATGCCCATTGCAAGCCGGCGACAGAGGCTGAGTCGCAGTACTTTCTGGAAATGCTGGACGACAAGGGGCAGACGAAACTGGAACTGGCCGTGGAGATTCCGGGCCGGTTGGGACCGGCGGTTTCGTTCAAAGGTTCTTACGTGGTCTTGCCGCCGGGCAAATTCCCTGCGGAATAGCGCTGCCAAAATGGCACGGCAAAGCCGTTGTACCAGTGGTCGGGTGCCACTCTTGCACCTGTCTTTTTGGCGGTCCGGAATTCGGTCCTCTTTCTGAAATCGCTGGAAGTGGCTGGTTTTCAAGGACTTGCAGCATTCTTCATTTGTGCGTTGAATGCGGCGATTTGGTCGGCACGCCGTGTGCTTTTCCTCACTTACGGAACGGTTACCGAAAGGCCAGGTGAGGCGGCAAGCTGGCGTGGCTCTAAGAAGAGCGTCTTCAGCTTGTGAACACACGGGCACAGCGCCCGGAAATCAAGTTACGCGGAGCAACAATTAGGAACGAATAGGAGAAACGCATTATGAACAGCACATTGCAGAAAAATCGGTTGGGAAGCTTGTTGCCGGCCGGATTGCCGGAGTTTGACAATCTATTTAATCACTTTTTCCGCGCGGAGGAAGTCGCCATGTGGCGTGCACCTGCTTCCATTTGGGAAGCAGAAAATGTGTTCCACATTGAAGTCAACGCGCCCGGCGTGAAGAAGGAGGACGTCGAGCTAACCTTCGACAAGGGGACGCTACAGATTTCGCTCGAGCACAAGCACCCGACGGGGAACGGACCAACTGGCACAACGAGCGTGGCTACGGCAAGATTTCGCGCAGCGTCTCGCTGCCGGACACCGTGGATCCGAACACGATCACGGCCGAGCTCACCAACGGTGTGCTGCACGTGACGATCACGAAGCTACCCAAAGCGCAGCCGAAGAAGATCGACGTGAAGGTTTCGTAAGGTAATGACGAATTTCGAATGACGAATGACGAGTTTGGGAGCCACGAGCTCCGGGCCGCGCAAAAGCGCGGCCTTTTTTGTGCGCTCGGGCGAACGAGTCAGAACTACGTAGCACGGACTTCAGTCCGTGTGATTCCCGCACGGACTGAAGTCCGTGCTACGTTCTTCTATTATCTGGGGCCATCTGCGATAATCTGTGGACCCCATAAAGAAATGTTTGGCTTCCGGAGTTACGTCGATGAGCCGCATGCGAACCTGGTGTTGGGTGCTCTTTGCGCTTGGCTTGGCGAGCGTGCCGAATAACGCAGCAGCGGCCGCGACTCGCCAGCTGCCGAATGTGGTTGTTTTTTTGGTGGATGATTTGGGGGCGCACGATGTGGGCTGCTTTGGCAGCACGTTTTATGAGACGCCGCACATCGATGGACTGGCGGTCAGTGGGATGCGGTTTACGGCAGCCTACGCAGCTTGCCCCGTGTGCAGTCCGACGCGGGCCAGCATGATGACGGGCCGCTACCCGCAGCGGACCGGGATCACCGATTACATCAATACGCGCGGCAGTAACCAGCCCGAGCATTGGAAACGAAACACGCGGCTGCTGCCGGCGTCGTATTCGGACCACCTGAAACTCAGTGAGCGAACGATCGCGGAGGCGTTGCACGACGCCGGCTATGCGACGTTTTTTGCCGGGAAGTGGCACCTGGGCGGCGATGGTTATTTGCCGACGGACCAGGGATTCGACATTGATAAAGGCGGCATGGAGTGGGGTTCGCCGAAGAGTTATTACAGCCCGTACGGCAATCGGCTGCTGCCCGACGGGCCGCCGGGCGAATCGCTCACGCGGCGGCTGGGGGAGGAAACGTGCAAGTTTATTGAGGCCAACCGCGACCGGCCGTTCTTTGCGTACTTGTCGTTCTACTCGGTTCACATTCCGCTGCAGTCGACGAAGAAGCTGATCGCCAAGTACAAGGCCAAGGCGGCCGGCTTAAAGCACGAGGGGCCTACGTGGGGCAAGGATCACCATAGCAAGGTGCGGTTGGTGCAGGACAACCCAGTGTACGCGGCGATGATCGAAGAGACGGACGACGCGATTGGCAGCGTGCTCGACACGTTGGATTCGCTCGGGCTCACCGACAACACGATCGTGCTGTTCACATCGGACAATGGTGGGCTCTCCACGGCTGAGGCGTATTCGACCTCGAACCTGCCGCTGCGTGGCGGAAAGGGTTGGATGTACGAGGGAGGCATCCGAGAGCCGACGATTATTCGTTGGCCCGGTGTCACAATGCCCGGCAGCATGTGCACGACGCCGATCATCAGTAATGACTACTTTCCGACGTTTTTAGAGGTGGTGGGGCATCCGCTGAAATCGGACGCGAAAGACGATGGCGTCAGTCTGGCGCCGCTGCTGCGTGGCGGTTCGATCGCTCCACGGGCGGTGTATTGGGACTATCCGCACTACGGCAATCAGGGCGGCACGCCGGCGTCCGCGGTGCGGGATGGCAAGTGGAAGCTGATTGAGCGGCGCAGGATGGTTCGCTGGAGTTGTTTGATTTGGAGGCGGATCCGGGTGAAACGAAGAATTTGGCGAAGGCGAAGCCAGCGATAACTTCGCGGCTGCATGCGATGCTGGAGAAGTGGCGAAAGGAAGTGAGGGCGAAAACGCCCGAGAAAAACCCGAGCTTCATTGCGAACCACCCGGGCAACGATGTCTCTCTGAATTTCTCTGAGAACAGGCGGCGAACAAGCAAAGCAATCTATCAAGTAACTGAGCATGAACAACAGGATTGAATATCTCAACACCGATCTAGATGTTTGGTCAGAACTGGACCTTACAAAACTGGCGACGTGTCTTGGGATCTACGGAGTGAACGCTCTGCACGTGACACGGCTAGATGATGGAACGTGGTACGCGACATTCGAAACCGATGATTGTTATAAGGAACCCGAGGAAACTATCTCAGCTTTACTTACGGCCATCGAGGCTTTGCCAAAGGATGAGCACGATATTTGGGTGAAGTGTTCCCGATGTGAGTTTAACGTCGGATACGACTGTGGTGAGGAGCCTTGGGAGTTTAATCAGGGGCTTTCGCATGGACTGCTTGGTCGCCTAGCGCAGGTGGGTGGCTCACTACGTGTGACTTTATATCCGGACCGCACACCGACTTGATCAAAATGACACTGATTCCGGCTGTTTAAGTTGCCTAACGTATGAGGTTCCGATAGTTTCTATCGCTATTGAACGGTTTGAGGCCCCCTGGAGCGATTTGCCATGTAGTCGTACAATCAAACCTTCGTGACGCCGAGCGTCGGGGACTTGTGTTCCCACGCAGAGCGTGGGAACGAGACTCGCCTCTCTTAACTCTGAAACCTAAATTCAAATCACTGCCATGGCTGCCGGTAAGCGAAAGAAGAAAGTGGAAACCGTGTTCCTCGTGTGCGAGGAGACGGGCGATTACAACTACACGGTGCGACGCAAGATGGGCGGCGAGAAGCTGAAGCTCAGTAAGTACAGCCCCCGGCTGCGTAAGCACACGACGCATGTGGAGAAGAAAAAGTAATGGCTATGGGCTGTCGGCTTTTGGCTATCGGCCAGAAGATCAAGTTTTCTCGATAGCCGATAGCTGACAGCCGACAGCCTGCAGGGATGCATGATGCCCAAGCGTTGGCGCATTGCGAGCTATGATTCGGCGCGGGTGGCCGCCTTGGGGCGGGCAGCAGGCGTGCCGGAGGTGGTGGCTCAGCTTCTGATTGGGCGGGGTATTTGTGATGCCGACGGTGTGCGGCAGTTTCTTGATGTGCGGCTAAGTGGGCTGCGCAATCCCGAAGAGTTGCCGGGGGCGATTCAAGCGGCAGAGATTCTGCATCAAGCGGTGCGCGCTGGGCGGCGGATTACCGTCTACGGCGATTACGACGCCGACGGGATGACGGCGACGTCGATTCTTTTGTTGTGCCTAAAGCTGCTGGGTGCGAAAGTCGACTTTTACATTCCTCATCGCATCGACGAAGGGTACGGGCTAAACCACGATGCACTGCGGACAATCGCGGAACAGGGGGGCGATGTTGTCGTCACCGTGGATTGCGGCATCACAAGTGTTGCCGAGGCGAAGACGGCGCGAGAGCTGGGGCTGACGCTAATTATCACCGATCATCATCGGCCACACGTGGACGCGTCTCTCCGAGACGCGGATTTGGCGGTCTCGGAGAGACCGCCCCACGTGAATGCAGTTTCGGAGAAACTGCCCCGCGCGGCGGTGATCGTGCATCCGGGTTTGCCAGATTCAATGTATCCGTTTCCCGGTTTGTGCGGGGCGGCGGTGGCGCTGAAGGTGGCGTGGGCGCTCTGTCAGCAGGCGAGCGAAGCCAAGCGTGTCGGCGAGGCGATGCGGACGTTTTTGATGCGGGCGGTAGGGCTGGCGGCTGTCGGCACGGTGGCCGACGTGGTGCCGCTGGTCGATGAGAACCGCATCTTGGTGCGGCACGGGTTAAATTGTTTGCGGCATTATCCGACGCCGGGTTTGTTGGCACTCGAGCAGGTGACGGGGTTGGACAAGAAGCCGTGCATCGATTGCGAGGATGTGGCGTTCACGATTGCCCCGCGGTTGAACGCGGCGGGGCGGTTGGGACAGGCACCGCTGGCCGTCGAGCTGTTAACGACAGAGGATCCGCAGCGTGCGCGGAAGCTGGCGGAGTTTATTCACGGGCTCAACGACCAGCGGCAATCGTTGGAGCGGAGCGTCTACCGAGCGGCTCACAAGCAGGCGGAAGAGCTGGGCGATCCGCGGAATTTGCCGGCGCTGGTGTTGGCTGGCCGCGGTTGGCACGCGGGTGTGATCGGCATTGTGGCTGGGCGGCTTGCCGAGCAGTATCACCGGCCGACCGTACTGATTTCGCTGGACGAGCTTGGTGCGAAGCCAGGGATGGGCTCCGGGCGGAGCGTGGCGGGTTTCAACCTGCACGCGGCGCTGGCGGCCTGTGGCCAGCACCTGGTTGCCCACGGCGGGCACGAAGCAGCTGCGGGCCTGACGATCGATGAGGCGGCGGTAGAACCGTTTCAGCAGGCCTTCTGCGAGTATGCGGAACGGGTGATCTCTCAGGAAGAACGCGTAGCGGAATTGTTTGTCGACGCCGAGACGCCGCTGGCTGCGCTGACGCATCAGACGGTGCGGCAAATCGAGAGCCTGGCGCCGTTCGGGCACGGCAATGAGCGGCCCGTGCTGTGCACGACAGATGTGCGACTGGCAGAGCCGCCACGGCGGATTGGATCGACCGGTCGGCACCTGGCACTGCGTTTTGAGCAGCACGGCGTGGCGCTGCGGGCGGTGGCGTTTGGCGGCGGCGACTGGGAAGACGATCTCAATGGCGCGAGCGGGCCGCTGGCCGTCGCGTTCAGGCCGGTGATTAACAATTTCCGCGGCCGGCAGACGGTGGAGATGCAGCTCACAGATTGGCGTGTGGCGGTCGAGGGGTGAGACCGCCCACGACATTGTCGTAACTGTTTTCTTCTACTGCCCTGGATCTCCAATGCGAGCGGTGAGTCGCTGGATTCGCTATGGGCGGTTTTTTCCGAGCGAGTTTTCAGCCGCTCGTCGCGCGAGTATCATAAGCCCGTCGCTGTGACGCTCGCAAAGTACCAACCACGAGGCGGAAATCCATGAAACGACAAGCAATGAATCGACGTGCGCGGACTCATCTTAACTCGATCGCGACGGTGACTATATTGGCGGCGACGTGCGTCGTTGCACGGGCCGACGTGAAGTTGCCGGCGATGTTCTCCGACCAAGCTGTGCTGCAGCGCGAGATGCCGGCGCCAGTTTGGGGCTGGGCCGATCCGGGCGAGGAAGTGAAGGTGTCAATCGCTGGTCAGACAAAGACCGCGACGGCCGATGACAAAGGTGAATGGAAGGTAACGCTGGACCCGCTTAAGGTGGGCAAGCCGCTAACGTTGGTTGTCGAGGGGAAGAACCGGTTGGAAGTGAAGGATATCCTGGTCGGCGAGGTGTGGTTGTGCTCGGGCCAGTCGAATATGGAGTTTCCACTGGTCGCGGCGATGGACGGCGATTTGGAAGTTGCGGCCGCGAAGCATCCGCAAATACGTCTCGTCCGGGTGAAAGAGCCCGGGAGCCAGACGCCGGTCGAGGATTTTCTCGGCGAGTGGCAAGTTTGCAGTCCAAAATCGGCTCCCGGTTTTTCTGCTGTTGGTTACTTTTTTGGTCGCGAGCTGCACGATCAGTTGAGGGTGCCGATCGGGTTGATTGACGACTCGTGGGGCGGTTCGGCTTGCGAGGCATGGATTCGTCGCGATCGGATGGAGGGCAATCCGGAATATGATGGGTTGCTTAAGAAATGGGACGAACAGATGAAGAATTTCGACGACGCCAAGTGGAAGGCCGAGTGGGACGCGTGGTGGAAGAAGGCGGACGAGGCTCGTCGCGAGCACAAAAAGGAACCGGCGGGGAGACCGGATACGTCCAACAAGGAGCGCGCCCTCGCGCTCGGCAACCATCGACCGGCCAATTTATATCATGGGCGGGTGGAGCCGGTGATGCCGTACGCGATTCGCGGGGTGATTTGGTATCAAGGCGAATCGAATGCCGGACGTGCGTACCAGTATCGCGATATGTTTCCGCTGATGATCCAGTCGTGGCGCGAAGACTGGAAGGAGGGGGACTTCCCGTTCTATTGGGTGCAGTTAGCAGATTTCCTCTCGGAAAAACCTGAGCCGACGGAAAGCGCGTGGGCCGAATTGCGAGAAGCTCAGACAATGACGCAAGATAAGTTGCCGCACACGGGCGAGGCAGTCATCATCGATTTGGGCGAAGCGTCGGACATTCACCCACGGAAGAAGCAGGAAGTAGGTCGGCGGCTGGCGCGCTTGGCGCTGGCGAAGGATTATGGTCGAAAGATCGAATCGAAAAGCCCCCGCTACGAATCGATGGAGAAGCAGGGCGACAAGATTATCCTCAAATTTAAGGATGTCGGCGGCGGCCTACGGACAGTCGATAACAAAGCCGTGCAGGGCTTCGCAATAGCAGGTGCTGACAAGAAATTTCACTGGGCCGACGCCAAAATCGTCGGCTTAGATAAGATCGAGGTTTCGAGCAAAGACGTGAAGGAGCCGGTGGCCGTACGCTATGCTTGGGCGGACAACCCGGTGTGCAATGTGTATAGCGTGTCGCTGTTGCCGCTCACGCCGTTTCGCACAGATGATTGGAAGGGCGTCACGGCTGGTGTGATGCAATAACGCAGAACTTAGAGCGGGCTCTTCCTACTTTCCGTTGCGGCGATGGGCGAGGAGCCAGTCGTAGACTTTCGGGTTGTCGTAGGTGGCTGTCCAGGAGTTGTGCCCGGCGTCGGGGTAGACGGTGAGCTGCACATCACCGTGCTCTTGGCGGATTGCGTCGACTAGGTCTTGCGATTCCTTCATTGGCACCGTGGTGTCCTTCGCACCGTGGAACGCCCAGATGGGCACCTTGCTGAGCGGCTTGGCGAGGCTTTTGGGATCGCCACCGCCGCAGATGGGAACGGCGGCTGCGAAGCGATCGGGGTAAGCGGCGGCAACTCGCCAAGTGCCGTAACCACCCATGCTGAGGCCCGTGACGTAAACGCGGTCTGGGTCGACATTGAGCTCTGCGATGATGTGATCGACTAGCTGGATAAGCTCATCCGGTTTCCAGGCGTTGTTTACGAGTTCGACGACTTGCTCTGGCGTCATATTGAGTGGTTTGCCCGGCTCATAGCCTCGCGGCGGCGGACATTGTGGCGTAATGACGACAAACGGAAAGTCCGGCCGGCTGTCGACGATTTTTGCCGGGCCGTGGACCTTCGCCATGTCCAAGTTGTCGTTGCTGCACTCGCCGAGGCCATGCAGAAACAGCATGAGGGGCCATTTCTTGCCATGGGCTTCGTAGTCCTTCGGTACGAATAGCCAATATCGGATCGTAACGTCGTGCGCATCGCTCTTATTGCCGGCGTGAACCGTTAGCGACTGCGGCAACTGCTTGCCCGGCTCGATGTGAACAGAACCATCGGCTTGCGTCATGAATAGAGTTCCCAGAACGGCCGCGACAAAAGTGGGCGACATTTCGATTGTCCCTCAGGATACTATGGATAAATGACCACTCCGCGGTAGCGATGGCGAGCGCTAGCGTGGACGACCGGCAGATGAACCGATACGCTCAAGATAGTCGTTCGCGCGGCTGGCCGCAAATTGAAGCGAGCAACACGATTTTTTCGGTCGGTGCAGCGACCGCGCTAGTGCATGATCACGATCCACGAACTTACTCGGCGATTTCAAACGGGCGGCTCCCAAATTCTCGCGGTCGATCATTTGTCGTTCGTCGTGTCTGCCGGCGAGGTGTACGGGCTGTTGGGGCCGAATGGGGCGGGCAAGACGACGACGATTCGGATGATCGTCGGTTTGCTGCAACCGGACAGTGGCTATGCCGAAGTGGCCGGCTTTCGTACGAGTGAGTCGCCCGATGAAGTGAAGTCGCGTGTGGGGTTGGTGTCGTCGAATGACGGCGTTTACCCTTGGCTGAGCGTGCGCGAGATGCTGCTCTTCTTCGCGGATTTGTACGGCCTGGCGCCGCGAGGCGAACGAGAACCTACGGGCGTTGGCGGATTTGTTCGGACTCACACCGTTGCTGGATCGGCGTTGCGCCTTGTTGAGCACCGGCCAGCGTCAACGCGTAACGCTGGCGCGGGCGCTGATCCACTCGCCGCCGGCGGTGCTGCTAGATGAACCGACGCGAGGGCTCGATGTGCTTGGCAGTCAAGTGGTGGTCGATTACGTGCGCCGGCTGCGGGACGAGGGCAGAGCGGTGATCGTAAGCACCCACCGGCTGGACGAAGCGGAACGGCTGTGCGATCGATTTGGGCTGCTCTACCAGGGCCGATTGCAGATGGAAGGGACCCTGCCTGATCTGCGAGCAGCCACTGGGTGCCAAACGCTGGTCGATATGTTTCGAAGCTTCTTACAACCAGCCTACGCGGCGACCTAGCATGAGCGATGATCCTTCACACGTGACGGAGCGGCCAGCGCGCTCGGTCACGGGCCGACAGCAGGCTGGCCGACTATGGCGATTAGTGCTGAAGGAGTTGCGGGAAATTCTGCGTGATCGGCGAACCATTATCACATTGGTCGTGATGCCGATTCTGATCTACCCGCTCTTGGCGATCGTATTCCAGCGGTTTCTGTTGACGTCGATCGCGGTGAATGAAGACGTGTCGTACGTCATCGGCGTCGATTCTGAAACGGCTATGCATATGTTGGCCAGGCAAATGCAGATTGGAGAAGCCGGCCTGGCCGATAAGCAGAATATCACGAGCCGAACTGGCTCGGCCGCGGCGAGCAAAGACCGGGTCGCGGCGTCGAGTTCCACACCTTCACGTGACAGCCCAAAAAAGGAGCCGAGTCCTTCCGTGGCCCTCGTTGTGCTTCCGGACGAGAACCTCGCACGACGAGTCGCCGATTCAACGTTACACTTGGCGGCCGTGAATCGACGTGAGCGAACTGATCGCGATACAACGGGGCTGGAAATACCATTCGTGTGGGAATTGATTTATCGGGCCGGGTCGCCGACAAGCGAGGCAGCGTTACACTATGTCGAATCGCGTTTGCAGAAATGCAACGAGATTCAACTGAACGACGAGTTGAAACGATTAGGGGTTGTTGCAGCTTTACCGGCGGCGACTGAACGACGTCCACTCAGCTATTCGGGGGCGCCGATTTTTTCGTTAGCCGCACTGATACCTTTGATTCTCGTGCTGATGACAGTTACGGGCGCTGTTTACCCAGCCATTGATCTTACGGCTGGCGAGCGCGAGCGGGGCACATTGGAAACGCTGATCGCGGCGCCGGTGCCCCGCTTAGGATTGCTGCTGGCAAAGTATGCTGCGGTGCTTACTGTCGCGCTGCTGACGGCCGTCGTCAATATGGTGGGTATGACGATCACGGCGCACAGCACCGGGCTGGCGGCCAGCCTGTTTGGCGGTGGAATGACGTTTGGCGTCGTGGTGAAAGTTTTGTTATTGCTGGCACTCTTTGCAGCTTTTTTTTCAGCGATCCTGCTCGCCCTGACCAGCTACGCGCGGAGCTTCAAAGAGGCGCAAGCGTACATCATTCCGCTTATGCTGCTGTGTCTGCTTCCCGGCATCCTGTGTTTGATGCCGAGCTTGGAGTTCCAGGGATGGATGGCAGTGACGCCGCTCGTAAATATCGTGATGCTGGCCCGCGATCTGTTGGAGGGCAGCGTGCAAACGAGTTTGGCGATTGCTGCCGTATGCTCGACCGTGTTCTATATCGCAGACTGCCATCGCGCTGGCGGCGCGGATATTCGGCACAGACGCCATTCTGTACGGCAGTCCGGCGACGTGGTCGGACATGCTACGACGGCCTTCGGAGCCGCAACGATCGGTCACATTGCCGGCGGCGATGTTCGGGCTGGCGCTGATGTTCCCGGCCTATTTCCTGCTGGCGAGCGACTTGGCGCGGTCGCCGGAGTTGACTATGGAGCGGCGACTCGTGGTCAGCGCCCTCATTACAGCGGCGGTGTTTGGCGGCATCCCAATCGCCGTGGCGACGATTGGCCGGATCCTTTGGTCGAGCGGTCTTGGATTACGCGGAGCGACTGGTGGAGCATTTCTAGCGGCTGCTGTTTTGGGATTTGCCCTATGGCCCGCAGCGCATGAAATCTTTTTGCTGAGCGAGCGCTTGGGGCTTTCGGCGATCGGCAGCAAACAGATCGCCGCCGCCGAAGCGATGCTTGACCAATTCAAGTCGGTGCCGCTGTGGGTGATTCTGGCAACCCTAGCCGTCGTGCCGGCGGTCTTCGAAGAACTATCTTTTCGTGGGTTTGTATTCGGCGCACTGCGCACGCGGCTCAACGGTCTATGGAGCGTGATTTTTTCCGCGGTGCTGTTTGGGGTATTTCACGAAGTGCTTTTTTCGGGACGACTGCTGCCGAGCACGTTTTTGGGACTCGTGTTGGGATTCGTGCGCTTGCGGTCGGACAGCGTGTTGCCGGGCATGCTACTACATGCCATTCACAATGGCTTGCTGCTGACAGTTAGCTACTATCGCGACGCGCTGATCGCCCATGGCTGGGGAGTCGCGGAGGAGACCCATCTGCCGATCACTTGGCATGCGGTGGCTCTCGTGGGAATTGCGATCGGAGTGGGGGTGCTAATGGCGACGACTCGAGATGATACTGCTGCGGCTAACGAAAGCTCGTCCACCGATTTGGCGGCCAATAGAAATTGATCACCACACCGACCATGTGTGAGGCAGGCACAGCAAATGGTAAATGGCCGTGGGCGCCTGTCTTCCTGAATTTTTCGTAGTTTGCCGCCGCTTTGTTCTTAGGACGTGTTTTGAAATTCATTTTCCAGCCCCAGCCAGGCTTTTGGACATGAGGCTGAACATGGCGATGTACGCCATTGCTTCGCTGGAAGCTTCGGTCTTTTCGTAGTCTTTGCCGTGGCGACGGTGACGCGCGAGCCAGGCGAAGGTGCGTTCCACGATCCATCGTTTCGGCAGGACGACGAATCCTTTGACTCCTAATGACGGTTCGACCTTACTCACGAACGCAAACCTTCGCGCGCTGCCAAGCGCCACCATTGTGACTACGTTTTTCGTTACTTCGGACAGCGGTCGGTGTAACCGCCGCGGCGAAGGACAACTCCCCGTGATGGCGGCCGACGCATCCGTAGCGAGTTCAATTGCCCGCGAGATGCAATCGGTGGGACGACCGATGCAGGTTCTCCGGAAGAAGCATTGCCCCGTCGAAGCGTATAAGAAAGCGGTGCAATGAAGGCACGTTGTACCAGTCGGTGATTTTATGAAACTGCGGTGCCGCGGCTTATGTGCGGCACTGCGCCGGAACGCGTGTCCGCGAAGTCGATGGCATTACGCGTGGCACTGCTTGGCAGTCGCTCCTCCGCTTGCACAATGAACGTGTGCCGGATCGTATCTTGTTGGAAGCCCAACAGTTCCGGGAAACGCACGCCGGCGAGCAGTTGAACGTCGAAGATTTCCTCGACGGCGGTCTGGAACTCCAGCATCGCGCAGACTCGACCGGCAATGAGATCCACCACTGCCACGCCGCACTTGAGCTCGTCTCGTCGCTCGGCCAGTGGCACGCCGTCCATCGTCGAGCTGGCGCGAATCTTCGATAGTCCGACAAACGCGTACTGTCCGCAGAGGGCCAAGCCGCGGGCGAAGCCGGGCAGCTCGGCTACCGTCTGCCGCTGCCCCGTCACTGCGTCGACGAGCACGAGCTGCCCGGTCCCCGACTCCAACAGCCAGAGGCGGCCATTATGACAGCGGGGCGAATGTGGCATCGACAGGCCGCGACTGACGAACTCTCCGCTACTCACCTCCATCAAGCACCCGCCCTCGGCTTTGTTCGCCCGCCAACCGTGTGGCGAGTCAGTCTCGCCCAGCGCCGTGACATACTTGGGCTGACCATTTACCATCGCTAGGCCGTTCAGATGGCAGCGGTCGTCGGCCGCGAAAGCCGTTACAAATGGCGGCCGCCATCGAGGCACAAAACTGTAGGCCGGATCGAGTGTGCACAGGCACGAGAACCGCGTGTTGACCAACCACAGCTCCTCGCCGGCAAAGGCAATTTCGTGGATGTAAATGTCGCCGGTGACGTGCGAGGCGCGCGGCACGAAGCATGCGTCGTGCTGCCCGGCCGGCTCGACCAGCGGAGCTATAGCTGGCGCACTGTGAAATTCCCACATCTGATCGCGGCATCCCAGCACCACCCGATCGTTGTTCACCGCCAGGCCCATCGGGCGGTCGAAAGTACGGACCAACGTCGACAACCCGCCTCCCGCGACGCGCGCGACCAGTAGTTTGTTGGCCTGGTAGGTCGTGATCACCAGAGACGCACCAAGCTCGTGGAGTATGGCAACGAAGTTTTCGTCCTGGGTGTAGTGAAATTCGACGGGGGCCGGGGGCGGCGGGGAAACCAGCCGCACGCTGCTCTCTTCGCGCTTCGCGGCGGTTGACGTCGTTGAGGATTGTTTCAAGACCGTGGACATGCGACTGCTATTAGACCAAATCGTCGTTGAGGATTTCGCCCATACCGTCCATACCAGTCATGTTCACGATTAGCGAATTTGCGCTGTTATCGAACAATTCCACAAGAAAATTCTCGTCGGACTCTTTCTTATTGTCGCCCTTCACATCGATGGTGATGGTCTTAGTCGTCTGGCCGGGGGAGAAGGTTAGTGTGCCAGTCTTGGCGACGTAGTCGTGGTCTGCCGTGGTGGCCGTGCCATCGACGGTGCGGTACGCCACTGTCACCGGCTGGTCGTAAGCGACCGAAAGGAGCGTGACCGTGAATGTGAAGGGCGTTGTCCCGAAGCTTCCCTCCGACTTGTAAACGTAGTTGATGCTGATTTGCGGCTCGTCGTCGAAGATGGTGCAGGACGCCCATGATTTGTGAAACGTTGCATTCGTCGGTGCGCTGAGTTCGACACCGAAGTACTCATTCCCTTCGGCCAGGCGATCTCCAATTATCGCAACCGTAAACGCGCCGCTGGTTTCGCCAGCCGGAATGGTCAGTGTGCCGGACTCGGCGATATAGTCGATGCCGGCCAGGGCGGTATCATAATCTTTCGTTTCGTAATGCACCGTCACATCCACATTCGACGGCCTTGAGAGGGTCACCGTGAACGTGGCGTCCGTCGTGCCGGTATTGCCTTCCGTGACCTCGACGTTGCCGATGGAAAGTGTCAGCGCAACCTGGGGCCAGGTCTGATCGTTAAACAGCACCGACACACTTCCTTCGGCATTGCTTGTGGCAACGTCAAGCCAGCCGTCGCCATTGAAGTCGCCCGCCACGACCGCGAGGGGACTCGCGACGGGAATCACGGACTGGCCGAAGTGCGCGCGCCAGGCGTTGTACCCTTCCGGCGTGCCATCGTTCTTGCGCCACGCGACGTAGTCGGCGCTGTCAATGACGCCATCGAAATTAAAGTCTCCGCTCGTCGTCGGGGAACCGCTCTGGCCGACGGCGAAGTGTTCTACGGCCCCGAAGGTGCCGGTGCCCTCATTGCGGAGAATACCCACTTCGTTGGTTCCAACGATCGCCGCCGCGATGTCGAACGTGCCGTCGCGGTCGAAGTCGCCGAGGATCGCGGAAAAAGTGTTCCAGCCGGTAGTGTAGTATTCAGGATCTTGGGAGAGAAAACTGTCGTCGCCGTCACCGAAGTTCACGGCGACGTTGTCGCCACCCGGCACCGATACCAAGTCGGTTTTGAGGTCGCCGTTGAGATCCGCAGCGGCCGAGGGACCGGTCGCGAATTCAGCTATGAATCCAGCATTGGGATTGACGCCGAGGTGCCCGTTACCATCTCCCAACAGGACCATGATGGTGCTGTAGTCAGGCAACTCGGTCACGAGGTCCATCTTCCCGTCGCTGTTGAAATCGGTCGCGATTGCCAGACCGATTTTCCGCTCAAAGGTAGAGAAGGTGCTTCGCACTGTGAATGAACCGTCACCAACGGCCAGCATCACATCGACATCACCAAAGAGGTACCCGTAATCAGTGAGGGGACGGTCGTTCGAAGTTAGAACGAGGTCCATCTTGCCGTCGTCATTGAAGTCGCCCGATACGAGGGATGCGGCGTAGTTACTGCCGGCGTTGATGTGCGTAGGAGCCGCAAATGTGCCGTCCTGGTTGCCGAACATCACGTTTACGCCTCTGGCACTGCGATTGATCGCCGCCAGATCGAGTGTTCCGTCAGCGTTGAAGTCGCCGACCGCGAGCGAGACCGGGTTGGCGCCGGCGGCAGATGTCTTCGCCGGTTGAAATGTGCCGCCCTCGTTGCCCAGCAGCACGCTGACGGAATTGTCACTGGTGTTTGCCGTGGCTAAATCAAGACGCCCGTCGCCGTTGAAGTCGGCCGCGACAATCTCCCCTGGTGTCGTTCCAAGGGAGTAACTCCCGCCGGGTGTGAAGCTCAGCATCCGGCGGTCTTCGAAGGTCTCGAACCGCAGCCGGCGGCCCGTGTGCCCCTTGCTCGCTCGTCGTGTTTTGCGCCGCTTGTGGGTGCCCTTGAAATGTGAGCGGGACGACATGGCCGGCCTCTGTTTGGAGTGTTGCAAATATTGCCTCTACCAATGAATTGCGCTCAGGAGCAGACGCGAGACAGGCGGAGGCGCGAAAATGCGGGGATTGCCAGAGCAAGGATCGTGAGGACGCCCGGCTCGGGCGCTTGCACGGGGACATGCATAAGAAAAGCGCGGTAATACGCCCCCTGCCCGCCGGCGCCGTCTGGGCTGAAGAGGCCCTGGCCGGTGATCCAGTTGGTGTCGCTGATGTCGTAGGCCGCGGTAAGCGTCCATCCAGTGGCGGGATCGATGAGCGAATTGAGATCGATTGCCACGCCGTCTAGTCCCCACATCACCGCGCGTGTGCCGAGAAGCGTGCCGGAATCACTGTAGAGGTACGCAAACCCTACAGCCGTGCCATGAAAATTGATGTCGAATGCTTGGCTCTTCGTGTAGCCGCTGCCGTCGGTGCCGAGATTGCCCAGTTCGGTGGCGTCGGTGCCAGAGGCGTCCCAGCGGATGACTCGCTCGCCCTTGTCGCTGCCGGCCTCGTACTTGGTGCCATACCCCACAGCCATGCCAGCGGAGTTGATTGCGACGGCACGGTTTTCAGTGTAGCCGCTTCCGTCGGTACCAAGGTTTCCTAGCTCGGTGGCGTCGGTGCCAGAGGCATCCCAGCGGATGGCGTGAAAGCCCGAGTACATCCCCGAGGTGTATTTATCGCCGTATCCCACCGCCGTCCCTGCGGCGTTGATGGCATAGGCACCGTTGTTTGTGCGACCGTTGTCATCCGTACCGATGTTGCCCAGTTCGGTGGCCGCGGTGCCCGAGGCATCCCAACGGATCGCGCAAAGCCGATGGACGTCCCCGAAGTGTATTTCTGGCCGTCTCCCACTGCCGTACCGGCGTCGTTGATGGCGTAGGCACTGTTGAAGGTGCGGCCGAAGTCGTCGGTACCGAGGTTGCCTAGTTCGGTAGCAAAGGTTCCTGACGCGTCCCAGCGAATAGCTCGCTGGCCCATGGGGTTGCCTGATGCGTACTTGTCTCCAGTTCCCGCTGCCGCGCTGCGCTGTTGATGGTATAGGCAACGCTGTACGAAACGCCGCTGCTACTCGTACCAAGGTTTCCCAGTTCGGTGGCGTTGGTGCTCATTGCATCCCAGCGGATGGCGCGTACGCGCCCATGTACGTCCCCGAATCGTATTTGTAGCCGTATCCGATCGCTGTGCCAGCGGCGTTGACGGCGTAAGCTTGATTGATCGTGTAGCCATTGTTGTCAGTGCCAAGGTTACCCAGTTCCATTGCGGAGGCGCCCGATGCGTCCCAGCGGACGGCGCGGTCGCCCAAATCGTTGCCCGAAACGATCTTGCGGCCGTACTCCACCGCCGTGCCGTCGCCGGTACTGGAGTCGGACGGCTGATGAATGCCCGTGTTGGTAGTGGAATCGTACGTCGCGCCGCCGTGCACCGTAATGTAAGCGTGGACGACGGTTGACCACGACAATACCGCCAGTACAGTAAAGTACGCTCTGCAATTCATTGGATCTTCTCCTCGTGAGTGTATTGAAAACGGAAGAGTTGTTTCTACAGCTGTCCGCGCAACGGACTTATGCGTGTAAAAGTAAATCCTGCAGAACCTTATGTAGTTGTAAGTCGGGCTGTTGTAATCGGGTTAAGCTGCTACAGATGAATTGCGCATTGAGGACGAGGCGAGACAGGCGGGAAGGGCAATTGATTCAAAGATGGTGCTGCCGCCAGCAAAACACCACGGCGGGGACGGCAAAAGCGAGCAGGACGAGGTTGGCAGGCTCAGGGACAGCTCGATTCGATGTGGAATCGATCGTGGCGCTACTGCCGTTGGATTCGCCAAAGTGGCTGCGCCAAGTGTCGTAGCCGCCTGGATCGCCACCGAAACCGTTCGGCGACTTACGCCACAGCACATAGTCGGCCGCGTCGACTGCGCCATCGTGGTTGTAGTCACCCGGAAGGAAACTGAGGGCAGGAACCTGCATGAGGAACAGTCGTTCGTACGCCTCCTGCCCGCCGGGTCCGTCGAGGTCAAACGCGCCCGAGCCGGCGATCCAACCCGTGTCGCTGACGGCATCTGCAGATTCGAGCGTCCAGCCGCTCAGCGGGTCGATCAGCGTGTTGAGGTCCACGGCTACCCCGTCGAGACCCCAGTAGACCGCTCTTTCGCCGAGTAGCGCGCCAGAACCGTCGTAATCCTCGGCGTAGCCGACGGCAATGCCGGCCCAGTTGATGGCGTAGGCTTCGCTGTTGGTGAGGCCGTCGGGGTCCGTCCCGAGATTCCCCAACTCTGTCACGGTCGTGCCCGATGCATCCCAGCGAACGGCGCGACCACCTAAATACACTCCCGCACCGTCATACTTTTCGGCGTAGCCGACGATTGTGCCGGTGTCATTCATGGCGTCCGTATAGCTGATGGCGGCACCATCGATGTCCGTGCCCAGGTTTCCCAATTCCGTCACACCCGTGCCCGAGGCGCCCCAACGAACAGCGCGGTAGCCTTGGTAAGTGCCTTCGCCGTCGTACCTGTCGGCCCAGCCGGCTGCCGTGCCTGCGTTGTTGATGGCGTAGGCGATGCTTTCGCCATAGCCATCGATGTCCGTGCCGAGGTTTCCCAATTCGGTGGCGACTGTGCCCGAAGCGTCCCAGCGAACGGCTCGAATACCGAGCGACTCACCCGAGCCGCCGAATTTCTCGACGTCGCCAACGACTGTGCCTGCATCGTTGATGGCCAGGGGGACACTTTCTGTCATGCCGTCCATGTCCGTGCCCAGGTTCCCAAATTCTGTGGGGACCGTGTCCGAGGTTTCCCAGCGAACGGCGCGACCACCCAAATAGTTTCCCGAACCGTCGTATTTGTTGGCGATGCCAACCGCCGTTCCTGAGCTGTTAATGGCGTAGACGTCGCTGTAGGTGAAGCCATCGGCGTCTGTTCCCAGGTTTCCCAATTCCGTGGCGGCCGTACCCGACGCGTCCCAACGAACGGCACGATAACCGATGGTTTGAAGTGAGCCGTCGTATAGGTCGACGTTGCCAACGACAGTGCCGGCGTCGTTAATGGCATTGGCATAACTGTTGGCGAAACCGTCCGTGTTCGTGCCCAGGTTGCCCAATTCGGCTGTGCCCGATGCGTCCCAACGAACGGCGCAACACCACGTTCCGTGTCGGTGGCGTCGTATTTGAGGGCGTTGCCGATGGCAGTACCCGCATCATTGACGCCCGCAATCCACCCGTCTTTGAACCCGCCAATGCCGGGGGTGTAGGTCGGTCCGCCAAAGACGACGATATATGCCGACGCCGAGGACGCCGCCAACATGATGGCTGCGAGCGCTGCGGCGCACACGATGTGCATCGAAAGATTGCTGCGCATGCGTTCCCCTCAATTTCTCGCTCAGCCAAATCGGTGCGCCAATTAGATGTTTGGCTTCTGCCGCCGTTGGCGGTGCACCAGAACTGCGGCAGCAAATGAGAGCAGGACAAACGTGTCCGGTTCCGGGACGGGGTAAGGCTTGGAATAATCGAATCCTGATTGCGATACGACCTTCCAATCCAGTATGGGTTCTCCCGTTACCGCATTCGTAACACTCGTAATGCCACCCCAAGTCACCGTGTCACTGAAGTTATCTTCAAATTTAGCACTCACAACGCCACCGCACTGCTCATCAGTGTGGTTGGTCGGGCTGCAAAGATATCCGCTATGAGCCTCGCCCCATGCAGTGAGTTTCAAAGTGAAGCCTACTTTTGATTCCTTTCCAACGACCTGCAAGGTTTGAACAGCTACTTCGGCCGGCATTGGAATAAACTCGACAGGTATTCCTCCGGAACCGCCATCAGTTGGATAACTGCTGCTACTGCGTTTACCGCCACCCGACGCGATCGTATTCCCACCGTCGGTTCCATTCACAGAGACAGTGGCCAATACGTTCGCATAATTGTAGTACGGTGAACCGGCTGATGTATTTGCACTGGTGACTAATGATCCAGATACGTTTAATAACCCATTGACCACAACCAGTGTTCCCGCTGGTGTCGACTCGCTGGCCTGAACCGTTATCCTATCGAAAAAGGATGCGGTTACTTGAAGCGGAGTGCTTCCTCCGATGCTGACTGTTGCGCCGCCATATTCGAAGCGTCCTCCGGACACCGCGCCTAAATTACTATTCAAACCGGCATGGTAGCCGTTCACGGTTTTTCAAATTGCTATAGGTGGAATTTGGCCTCTTGATTTAGGTTGTCGCGTCATGGGAGCGCGACGGAAGACATGCCCGAACTGCGAACGCCTGGCTCGGCGGGTGGCCGAACTGGAGCGGTTGCTGGCCGAGGCATTGGCGAGAATCGTGGAGCTGGAGAAACAGTTGGCGGCGGCCCGGAAGGATTCGTCGACCTCTTCGAAGCCACCTTCGAGCGACATCGTCAAGCCGCCGCCACCGGCGGTCCAGGCCGCTGGGGGACGAAAGCGGAAGCGACGGCTGGGTGGTCAACCGGGCCACCAGCGGCACGAGCGGGCACCCTTTCCGCCGGAGGAGGTCGATGCCGCCTGGATCTACGAGTGGCCGGAATCGTCGCTGACGTCGGATTGGAAACCGCTCGACGAGTTCCAGACGATTCAACAAGTGGAACTGGTCGAAAAGCTTTTCGAAGTGACCGAGCATCGTGCGCGGTTGTATCTTCACCGCCCCACAGGCAAGGTCTCGGCGGCACCGCTTCCCGACGGAGTGTCGCGTGCTGGGCTGGTGGGTCCGCGGCTCTCGGCGCTGGTCGCGTACCAGAAGGGCGCGTGCCACATGAGCTACCGGGTGATCGAAACCTTCCTGGCCGACGTGCTCGACCTGCCGATCTCCACCGGACAATTGGCCAAGATCGTCCGCAAGGCCAGCGCGGCCTTGGCGGCGAGCTACGCACAAGTCGAGGCTGCCCTGCCGGGCCGGGCCGTGGTCCACGTCGATGAAACGAGCCACCCCGAAAACGGCCAGCGTCTTTGGGTCTGGGGCTTCCATGCGCCAGGGCGGCAAGGATGTACCTTGTTCCACATCGACACGGCGAGAAGTTCGGACGTGCTGAAGGAGTTCCTGGGCGAAAGTTTCCCAGGCGTTGTCGGCTGCGACTACCATAGCGCGTACCGCAAGTTCCTCGACGACACCCAAGCGACCATGCAGTTCTGCTCGGCGCATCTGATCCGGGACGTAAAATTCCTCGTGACCCTGTCCAGCGCCCACGCGCCGTTTCGGCGAGAAACTGTTGGCGACGATCAAGCACCTCTTCCGCCTCTGGCACCGCCGTGACCAGATGCCGGCCGAACGCTGGCAGCGCGACTCGGAGCGGGCCAAACGGGCCGTACTCAAGGTGGCGCGGCGTCCGCCGTGCCGAAGTGAAGCAGAGAATATTGCCCAGCGGTTTCGTCGACACGCCGAGCACTACTTTCGCTTCCTGGAGACTCCCGGTGTGGAGCCAACCAATAACGCCATCGAGCAACGGTTCCGCTTTGTGGTGATCGACCGCAAAATCACCCAGGGGACTCGCGGCAAGGCCGGCCGCCGCTGGTGCGAACGCATCTGGACCGTGCTCGCCACCTGCGCCCAACAGGGCCGCTCGGCGTTCGACTTCCTCTATCAATCGATCGTCGCTCACTTCAAAAGCCAAGCATCACCATCCCTACTGCCGAATCCCCCGTGAACGGCCACCCGGCATGTAAGCGGCCGAAATCTGCCTCGGCGCTCATCGCGAGATCTGCTGTGGCACTCGCCCCCCTGGCCGTCGCGGTTTTGGAAAAGAAATTATATGCATTTAGTGCGTCGAAGTCACCGAAAGGCGTATACTTCACCCTATTATGTAACACGTCATCACCAAATGCTTGACGGTCAGAGACGACTGGTTGCTCCGATGATGAGCTAGCTGACGCCTGTCCATAAAGCCTCCAACTAACAGCTCTGCCCGTCCATTGATCCTGTGCGTCCGCCGCCCCAGATATCGCGTGCGTTAGTATGCCGACGGCAAACGAAAAGTGAGCCGCTTTCCGTGTATTTTCAACGGCAATGTTCCACACGGATTGCAGCGATGACCACCAACGACACAAGGGGGGATATACGCTATTACTCATGACTCAGATTCCCTAAGTAAAAGAATTTGCGACGGTTGCCGCCAAGACGGTGAATTCTTCAGTCCTGCACGGATGTCCCATCAAGGCTGCACATATTACAGAATGCAAAAAGCTGACCGACGTCAGATGCCTCCACCCATGAATTGCGCGCTTTGGCGCTGGCGAGACAGGCGGTCGGAAAAAAAGCACCCCACGGCCTGCCGTTCGCCTGCCGAAGCCGGGACCTGTTTTCGACTCATGGCGACGGCCCTAATCACTTCCCTTCGGTAAGACCCTCGGCTTGTCGACCGAGAAGCTGCCAGTCCGAGAATGCCCAGCAATGCGATTGCGCCGCTCATCGGCTCCGGCACGATGCATAGGTGGTCCTGCGCGAACTGGCTCGGCTGGCCTCCTTCGAAGGCTTTCGATATTTCATCAATAAGCGGGGCGAGGTCGTCTACGGTATAGCTGCCAGACCCGCCACCGAGCGCGAGATTGGCTTCCGCGAGAAGCTGGCGGATAGTCAAGCCATTTAGGCTTAGCGGATATGGCGCATCAAGGGCGTGAACGATGAGGTCACCGAACGTCATGCCGGCGGGTCTGCCAAGGAAGGCCGCGTCCGAGAAGTCGACATTGTTTTGTAGTGCCAGAACGTATCCTCCGAACACACCCGACGCCGTCGTAGTTGGGTTGACAAGGTCAAAGGTGAGAGTTGAGGCTCCTCCACCCGACGGTTGATAAGCCAGGATGCTTTGTGCGCTCGTGAAGACGAGTGAAAATCCCGCCGTGCCGGGGATGCCAATCTCGACGTAGCCGTTCACGTAGACAAAGTCGAAGCTGGTTGAGAGCAGCTCGGCCGCATCACCAGCGCTGGGGTCTGTGCCCCAAGCACCTGCCGAGTACGAAACGAATTCGCCAGGCTGAAATTCTGCCTGGGCGAAATTCGAAATCTGCGCCAGATAAGACGACGACGACAGCAGCGATGGACTTACGATTAAGCACGACATTCTCCCTAGCAGTTAGGTTAGCGGCCCTATTTAAGACGCTCTAACTGCTAATTGCGCGTTTGGGAGGATGCGAGACAGGCACGGGGTATTTTGGCGAGATTTTGTCCCACGCAGGACGCTTGGCGTGCGGCCCATGCGTTCGGACGAGAGCCGAGGTGGCGAGGCCAACGTGGAAACAAGAAATCCACAGACCGCTTCGTTTTCCCGTCGGCGATCATTCACGACGATCAACGACTCTACGGAGTCTCTACGACTTCCTCGCCGGCCGCGTGACCAGGCGGGCGAAGATGCGGATGTCGATGTCCGCGTTCAGCCAATGCACGGCGCTATCGGCGAAGACCGCGTTCACGCCGCCGGGGTGAAAACCGTAAGTCTCTTGCATATTTGTGCAGTTAATGGCACAGGGTCCCGGCCTCGTAGCCCCGTCGGGAGCCGAACCTCGGAACAAGATTAATGTCCCCCCCACCCAGGCGCCGCCCGGGGCGTAGATTCCCGGAATAGGCTGGCCCGCGCGCCACAGTTCCGGTCGCCCGCCGCATTCGGTGACCAGGATCGTTTGTGACGCGCCGTCCGTGATCTCGGCGAAGCGCGTCAGGTGGTTGTCCGAAAGCACTCCTTTGAGGTTTTTCACCTGGTCCACGAGCCCAAGATCGACCAGACGCGGATCGACATCCCGAACGCCCGCATAATCCGTGCAGGCCCCCTTACCTCCGTAAGCGTAATTGGGGGCGTCTTCAGCCGCCGTGACCCAGCGGTCCGGCTGCGCCGACGGGCACTGGAGGACCCTCAACTGCATCGTCGCCACGGGCTGGTTGTCCGGTCCTTGGGAACGCTTGTCCCACCGGTATGTCGTGGCGAGCGACTCTTCTTCTAGGAACGGCAGGAGAAAGGGAAAAAGACCGTGTCCACCCTGCACAATCTTTCCCTGCGGAACTGTAAAGGGGGCCTGCACCCAACCCGGTGGAAACTTGCCGTAGGCGTCATGATGTTGGTGCAACGCGAGACCAATCTGCTTGAGGTTGTTTATGCACTGGGCTCGACGTGCCGACTCCCGCGCGGCCTGAACTGCCGGCAAGAGCAGGGCGACCAGCACCCCAATGATCGCGATCACAACCAACAGCTCGACGATGGTGAAACCGCTCTGGCGGTACCGGCAAGTGTTCGTGTGGATGCACGACATAGGATGAAATTCCACCGGGCGAGTGGTCGACTCAATTCTCAGCTTCCTCGGCTCTCTGTGTTGCGGCGTTCCGTGCCGGCGGCGCCCGCCAGACCTTCACGGTCCCGTCCAGGCTGGCCGAGGCGATCCGCTCACCGTCGGCGCTCACGGACACGGCCTGAACCCAGCTTGTGTGGCCGCGCAGCACGTGCAACTCCGTGTCAGGGCCGTCCCAAACCTTGACAGTCCCATCGGTACTGCCCCAGGCTAGTCGGCGGTTGGGGCCGAACGCCACGCACAGAGCCGCCCCGGTGGGATCGGGCAGATCGTGCAGCAGCTCCCAGGTCGAAGTTTTCCAGATTTTGATTGTCCGGTCCCAACTCGCCGAGGCTAACCAATCCCCGTCCAAGCTAAATGCCACGCCCGCGACGCGGCCGGCATGATGAGGTCGCAGGGCGGGTAGTTGTTCGCCTGCTTTCCAATCACAAATGCGGACGGTGCTGTCCCCGCTGCCCGAGGCGAGGTAACGGCCGTCGGGACTAAATGCCACCCCGAAGACCGGCCATTTATGGCTCTGGACGACAGGGAGTAGTTCTCCCGTTGTGGCATCCCGGACCCGCACAACGAAATCCATGCCTGCCGAGGCGACGTGCCGTCCGTCTGGACTGAACACCACGCACATGTCCACCGCACTTTGGCCCCGAAAGCTGTCCGTCAGTTTTGCGGTTGCTGTATCCCAAATGGTTACGGCTGCCCGACCAGCCCCCCCACTCACCACGGCCAGCCGGCGACCATCAGGACTGTAGGCTACTTTCACTCCCCAGTTGGACGGGGGCACGTGCAGAGTGTCCAGTTGCTTGCCGCTCCCGGCGTCCCATACCTGGAGCGTACCGTCCGCGCCTGCGGAAACGAGGCCGCGATCGTCGGTGGGGTGGAAGGCCACGTCCGTGACCGCGCCGCCGTGCCCGCGCAGGGTGATGCATGCCGAAGTCGGTTCCGTTTTCAACGGAGCGGCGTCCCAGATTCGGACAGTGTTATCCACACTGGCCGAGGCCAATTGGCGACCATCGGCGCTGAAGGCCACGCAGAAAACGTTGTCGACATGGCCGCGCAGCGTCAGGAGCTCTTCCCCGGATGCCGCATCCCAGAGCTTGACGGTCTGATCCAGTCCGCATGACGCCAGGCGGCGACCGTCGGGGCTGAAGGCCACGCTGCGGAGCCCGCCCACATGGCCGCGCAGGCTCTGAATCTCTCGTCCGGTATGGGCATCCCAGATCTTAATCTCCCGGTCGGGATGCACGGCGATGAGGCCGCCAACCGTGGCCAGATGGCGGCCGTCGGGGCTGAAGGCCACGGTCTCCAGAAGTCGATCGTGGTCGCGGCAGATGAGCTGTTCGTCTCCGGTGTGCGCGTCCCACAACGTGAGCGAATCCGTATCGACGGTGGCGATTCGCTCTCCGTCAGGACTAAACTGTACGCAGTTCACCTGGGTGGAAAATTTCAACGTGAACTCATCGCGACGGGTGTTCATGTTCCAGATCTTCAGTTCCCCAAATTCTTTTGCAGCCCGACCGGACGCAACGGCGAGGCGCCCGCCGTCCGGGCTAAAGGCCACACTGCGTACATAGCTGTCGTGTTTCAGTTGCAGAAATGGTTCGCTGACCTCGCCCTGTAGGACCTTCTTCATTTCCCAAACCTTCACCATCCCGTCCCAGCCTCCCGAGGCCAGATACCGACCGTCGGGGCTAAACACGACGCTGTGGGCAGACAACTGATGAGCCGGCCACCTCTGGCACAACTGGCCGTTCTTCGCCTGCCAGACTCGCACGACGCCGGCCTGAGTGGCCGTGGCAACGTACTGGCCGTCAGGGCTGAACGCCACACTGAGGACTGGGCTGTCGTGGCGGAGCGGGGACACAGTGCTGTACCGCAGCCGCTTCAAGTAGTGCCATTCCCAGCCGCGCAGGTCCGCAGGGCACTGGTCGAGCAGTTCTTCCATGCGACTCAGATTGTTCGCGGACCACTCGCGGTTCGCCAGGGCGATGCGCTGGCTGTAGGAGTTGCGTCGCTCGCGCTCCAGAGCCGTTTCGAGTTCGTCCTTGGCCTCGGTTTCATGGTGGAGTGCTGTAGAAACCCGCACATTGGTGATGGCTAACATGCCGACCGCCATGAGGATCATCAAGACAACTCCTGCGATTGCCGCGAGTGCGGCCTTCCGTCGCCGGGCGAACTTGCGGAACCGGTACCAGGCCGACGGCGGGCAGGCCTCAACTGCTTCGTCGCGCAGATAACGCTCGATATCGCGCGCAGCGAATTGGGCGTTTCGTATCGGCGCGAGCGCTCCTTCTCCAGCGCTTTCATCACGATCCAGTCCAGCTCGCCGCGCATGAGCTGACCGAGCTGCTTCGCGTCGCTCTTGCCCCGTGCCCGCGCCGAGATACTCCGCGCCTGTTCGCCCATCGTGCTCAAACGCGTGCTCGGACGCTGCGTCTCCTCTTCGCGGATGATCCGCCGTACCTCATCGAACGCGGCCCGCTTGAGACGCTCGCTGTCCAAAGGCGTTGTCCCGGTCAGCAGCTCGTACAGCAGTACGCCAAGGCTGTACACGTCGCTTTGCGTATCCACATCAATGCTCGTCATCTCCGCCTGCTCGGGGCTCATGTAGAGCGGCGTGCCGACCATTTGCGCGAAGTTGGTGAACAGCGTCTTCTCGGTGAGTTGCTGACCCGTCGCCTTGGCCACGCCGAAGTCGATGACCTTTGGCACGGGAACGCCTTCGTGTAGCGTGACCAGCACATTGGTCGGCTTGATGTCACGGTGGATGATCCCCTTGGTGTGTGCGTGCTGCACGGCGCGGCAAACCTGGACGAACAATTCGAGTCGCTCGCGCGGAGCAAACTGGTTCTTGTCGCAGAATTCGGTGATCGGCACGCCGTGCACCAGCTCCATCACAAAGTACGGCCGGCCGGAGTCAGTTGCGCCTGCGTCGAGAACCTTGGCGATGTTCTCGTGGTCCATCAGCGCCAGTGCCTGGCGCTCGGCCTCGAACCTAGCAATGACTTGCCGGGTGTCGACACCCGGCTTGATTACCTTGAGTGCGACCTTGCGGCGGATCGGGTGCTGCTGCTCGGCCATGTAAACCACGCCGAAGCCACCTTCGCCGATCCGCTCCAGCAGCTTGTAGCGGCCGATGATCGCGCCCACGCGCTCGGCAGGCGGCGCGAGGTCCTCGGTCGCGCCTGGTTGCTCCATCAAAATAACGGCGGGGAACAGATCGCGAATGCGATCGGCAACTTCAGGGTGCTTGGAGGCGTACTCGTCCACGGATGGGTGCTCGCCGGCGCGGTAACGGCGCAGAAACTCCTCGCTCAATTCGGCGAGCAACTCGTCGCCGGATTCCGTCTCAAGCGCGTCCGTCGGTTCGCTCATAGTCGAACCTCCGTAAGTCCGCCCGGCATCTCAGAGATGATTCCCTTGAGCCGCGCGAGCGCACGCAGATACCGCTTGGCCGCGGCACGCTCTTGGATCCCCAGCACCTGTGCTGCTTCCGCGCTCGTGAGCTGTTCGAAATGCCGCATTGCCAGAAGCTCCCGGTCGGTAGCATCCATCTTATCAAGCGCTTCGGCCAGCCGCGATTTAATCTCCTCGCGGACGGCCGCGACGCTGGGGCGCATCAGTCCTGCGGTGAGAAGCACGCACAGCGCCGCCGACGTGTCATCGAGCCTGCGCGGTAAATCAAGCGGCTGTTCACGCTTCGCGTCGCGCATGTGGGTGCCAAGGTGATGCCGGTGTAATTCTAGCAATTTGTTGTTCACGACTCCCCGCAGCCAAAGAAAAAGGGGTAGTATCGGCTCGCGGAAGTAGATCTCTCGACTTGCCGATGCCACCACGAACGCTTCCTGCACGACGTCCGCCGCATCGATTCGCCCGCGCAGCCGCGGGTCCATTCGGAACATGACCATCCGCGACAATCGCTCCTGGTGTCCGGTCAGCAGAGCCCCCCAAGCTGCACCGTCTCCGGCCTCAGCGCGAGCGAGCAACGACGCGGCGTCCGGTAGTTCGTCGGGCATGCAGCACATCCTTACCATTAATTGCGCGAAGGTCGGGCGGCGAGACAGGAGTCCGTTCTCCGTACGACTGGTGCAGTCGTACGGCCGTGTTTTGATGCGAGTCACCCGCATTTTAACATGTCGGAGAAGCGCGCGAGCGAAAGGAGCGGTATCGACGAATGGCACTAGTTTAAGCGCTGCGCAGATGACTGCGCTTGGTCATTTCACTAGATCGCTGATCGGGTGCATTTCGCACTTTGCAAGAATCGCGAGATTGACGATGGTTTGCTATCTGAAATTGGCGTACAGGGGGAGCGATTTGTTTGAGGTTAGGTGATTTGGCTATGGATAGCGAACTAAGAACAAGGATTTCAGGGATCGTGCGTCAGCTTGCCGAGCGGGAACAGCAGCGTCTTGGAGCTGCTGGCACGTTCGTCGAGTTGGAAGAACTGGCCTGCCAGATTGGGGATGAGGTGACTCGGCAATTGCTGGCGGGCCAGCTCGCCGAGCGAAGCTATGAGGTGGCCGGCTCCGGCTCGCAGTCGTGCCCCGACTGCGGGCAGGCGTCCTCTCGGGCCGAGACGCAGCATCGGGAACTCGACAGTTTGCGAGGGACGATTGAGTATGACGAACCCCTATTTGGCCTCGTCTGTCAAGAGAGCGTACGGGATCTGGTCCCGTTTTTCTGGCTTTGTTGACTCGTTTTCTGGTTGGGTCCCGAGTGCGTGTGCCTCGGCGGCCTCTGCAGTGTCAATGAGCGGCTCGAACGGGTATTGGCGAAGTGACTCGGATCGAAACGGCTTTCGGACTGCGCGTGCGTTTCTCACTTGCAGTTACGTCAAGCCACGCGGATTGCTGGCGTGACGCACTCAAACCCCTATCCGACGGTCGGCCCCGGCCGGCACGAAGCTGGCCGAGACGGTGGCACGAACGGCAACATCGCCGTCCTTGACTGTGCCACGCCGTAGAATCACATCGTTTCCCTGAGTACCGTCCATTCATACAAGGAGTTCATCCCACGGTGGCGTGGAAGTCTTAGTTCGTGTTGGGCTCGGGCCAGGGGCAATCACGCCTTTTCGAATCCATCATCTCCTTTCGCATCATCTATAAGTGTGGGCGCCGGCGGCGGTCCAATCCGACCGAGCAGGTTCTGGGTCTGACGCTATCCAATATCGCTTGGGAAAAAACGCCTGATCCGTTGTGTGACCTGAGTTCGACCTAGCGGCTCCGCCGCCGGCCCCACGTTAGCAGGCGAAGAACTTCACCGCATCAAAGGGTTCCTTTCGCTTAAGCATCTGATACACGGCGCGGGCGATCTTCCGCGCCAGCATCGTCATGGCTCGCGCCTTGCCGTACTTCTTCTCCTTGCGTTTCAGGAATGCCTTGGCGTCATCGCTGTTGCGAAGCATCCAGAGGACCGCTTCCGAAAAAGCCCACTTCAAGTGCACGTTGCCGATCTTGGCGCCACTGTGTCCGGTGACCTTGCCGTCGCTCGTCTGCTTCGGCGTGACCAGCCTGGCGTACGACAAGAAATCGCCGACAGTGGGAAAACGGTCGATGGTGTGGATCTCGTACAGCAGCACCAGCGAAAGGATCTTGCCGATGCCGGGGATCGTTCGCAGTAAGCGGCAAGCCCGAGGATCGTGCAGCGTGGCCTGCCGCACGAGGTTCGTCTCCAGTTGCTTCAGGAGTTGGTCGTAGTGGCCAACCGTTTTCAGGTCGGCCTCAATGCTAAGCCGTACGCTGTCTTCTGCAAAACGATCGAGCACGTCGCGATTGCTGGCGTACTTCAGCATCTTCTCGAATGGATCGTGGTTGTACTGCTGGTTCGTTAGTTGCACATGCGCCAACAGCTCGCTGCGGCGCCGCACCAGAAACATCCGGCGTCGGACCAGGTCGCGGGTGGCCCGCATCTCGCGGGGATAAACATAACTCAGCGGGAACGTACCGCCACGCATCAGCCGAGCGATCTTCTCACTGTCGAGCTTGTCGTCCTTCTTCTTGCCTCTGTGAATGGCCTTCATGTATAGCGCGTGACCGAGAATGAACTTGATCTTCTCTTCCAGGCAGAGGTCAGCCAGCCAGTACCAGGTGAACATGCACTCGGCGTCGACGACCAGGTCCTCCCGGAAGCCTTCGATGGCGCTCAGGAAGTCGTGCGGCTTGGCCCGCACGTTCCGATGCAACAGCTTGTTCCCATCGTGGTCGAGAATGCACAAATACATCCTCTTCGTGTGCAGGTCCACGCCGCAGTAGTGTCGGTGCTGGCCGTTGTAGAATCTCATCATGGTCCTCCTTGGTAATGGTCCCTTGAGTCTTCGAACCATTCCAAGACTCAAGCTGACCTAGTAGACCAGATGCTCTCTCCAACGAGGCCATAATGAGAATCCGGCTTTTCACTGCCCGACATGTAGGCGGGCTTTTTTTCCCGGTAGCCGGCTCGATGGGCCTCTCCGCGCGAGCTACCACGACTCCCAAGTTGACTGAGAAGATCGTGTGGGCTGGCAGTAACCTGGGAAGTTATGCGATGGCGGAAGATGCCGCCCGGCAACTGGCAGAACAGAACATTTCCGCGGGGCGAATTCGCCGTCAGGTCCAGCAGGTTGGTGATGCGCGGCTTGCCGAACGCGCGCACGGTCGCGGAGCTCAAAGCCATCGACTTGCCATCCCGCCGCAAGGGCTGCAGCCACCGGGAAGCTCCGCAGTTGGCCGTGGTGATGATGGACGGAGGCCGGTACCAACGGCGTGATCATTTTGCCGCGCGAGGTGCGGGCCCACCGCGCGCCTCCCAGGATAGATCCCCGACCCATTGGCGCGAAACAAAAGTCGGCTGCCTGCTTTCGATGACCAGCCAAGTGCATCCAGACGATCCTTGTCCTCAGATTCCCAACGACTTCGTGCACGCACCAGTGGTGCAGGAGATCGCAAACATGGCGGCAAATACAGGCTCGAACGCTGCCTCGGGCGCTCCGGCAGACGATTCGACAACGAGCGCGACGACGTGCCCAGCCCACCACGACGCCTCGCCGTACAAGCCGCCCAAGCTCAGCCGTCGAGACGTCGTGGCCAGTGGCCAAAACGCGGATGCGTTTGGTTGGCAGTTGGAAGTGCGCGCTAGAAAACTGAACTTCCCGGCCGCCCAGAGGCAGGCGTTTGTGGCCGATGGCGCCAAAACCAACTGGCGTATCAGGCAAGAACACTTCCCGGATGCAACGCCCATCGCTGATCTTGTTCACGCTCTCTCCTACGCCTGGAGTGCGTCAAAAATCGATGACGGTGAAGCGACGTACCAGAAGTGGGCACAACTGATTTGGCAAGGCGACGTGGCGGAAGTCATCGAACACCTGGAGACCTTGCAATCGGTGCACGGTAAGCCGCCGGAAGATCGCGAGAGCGACGTTCGGCATCATGTCGGCCGGGCGTTGACCTATTTCCAGAACAATGCCGTCCACATGAACTATCCGACGTACCGGCAGCAGGGCTTGCCCATCACCAGCGCTCATATCGAGTCGACAGTCAAGCAGATCAATCGACGGGTCAAGGGAACCGAAAAGTTCTGGGAACGAGAAACCAGCGAGGCTGTCCTCCAATTGCGGGCCGACTATCTCAGCGATAGCAATCCGATGGCCAACTTCTGGCGACGCTACCATGCCAACCAAACCGGCTCCAACGCATACCAGAATGCTGGCAATCAACGACAATCCGCGTAATGCACCCTCGCTGATCTTCACACCTAGCGTTTGGGTCGCAGCTAGCACCGTCGAGATGCGCGGGTCTGACGTGCGATAGAGCAGGAACCACGCGCGCTTCTTTGCGGTCGGACCGTCGTAGCCCAAGCCTTCGCCGAGTTCATTCAGCGTCATTCCCGAACGCTCAAACAGGTTGCGAATGTTGTCCATCACGCCGTCTGCGGTCATGGTGTTCCGACTTTTCTGAACCAAGTGAACAAACCTACCAGTAGTCTACGTAAGCAGAGACGCTGAGGGTCGATCCTACCAGCAGCAAAGCGAATACTCGGTGAAACAGCCACTTCGGCTGACGGCAGGAAATCACCCCCAGGCGTTTCCGCCTAAGAACGGGACCCGTCTGAATCGCCATCGAATCAGGCGGCAGGAATCGCTGTCACTCTGAAGGCGATTCCATGGCAAGCTTGGATGCGGTACGCGCCGCTTTGCGCGCAATGAGGGACTCCCGTTCGCAGACATTTTGACCGAGGCCAGTATCCGGGACGTTCTCCACGGACATGGCGTCCAGTATCGGGACCGCGTGTTTGACTCGGTCACCACGATCTGGGGTTTTCTGAGTCAGGTACTCAGCGAAGACCATAGTTGCCGCGATGCCGTGTCGCGGATCATCGCGCATCGTGTGACGAATGGGCTGGCAGTGTGTTCGCCGAATACGGCCAGCTATTGCGACGCGCGGAGCCGTCTTCGCACCGGGGTACTCTCTACGTTGGCGAGGCAGACCGCGGAAGAATTACAGACGAGCATCGCCCGCCAGTGGAAGTGGAACGGTCGCTCCGTGTTCATTGTCGATGGCTCGAGCGTCTCGATGCCGGACACACCGGAAAACCAACAGATGTATCCGCAGCCGCCCCAGCAAGCAACCGGACTGGGGTTCCCGCTCGCCCGGATCACCGTGCTGTTATCGCTCGCCACCGGCGCTTGCCACGATTTGGAAATCGCGCCGTACGAGGGCAAGGGCACCGGCGAAAAGAGCCTCTTCCGACGAATGTACGACACCCTTAAACCTGGCGATGTGGTTGTTGCCGATGCCTTATTCGACGATTACTTCATCGTGTGGGAATTGTACGAGCGCAACATCGACATCGTTGCTCGCGCTCAGTACGAGCGCCTAGGCAGCCGGATATCAGAGACTGGCCCCGAGGGCGACATGCTCGTTTGGCAGCGTCCCAACAAGCCCCGCGGAATGACGGGAGAACAGTACCGCAGCTACCCAAAGAGCCTCGTCATGCGGCAGGTGACCGTTGACGCCCACGACAAGAACAACCGCGTCACACAATTCAAAGTCGTGACCACGATTCTCAACGTGTCGATCGATGGCAAGCAGATCGACGATCTGTTCGAGCGGAGGTGGGAAGGAGAAGTCGATATCCGATCGATTAAGTCGATCATGCAAATGGATATCCTGCGATGCAAAACGCCGGACATGGTCCACAAAGAGATTTGGACTCACTTATTGGCGTACAACTTGCTCCGCACGGTGATGGCCGTTGCCGCCGAGGAGAATGACACCGAGCCTCGCAAGGTAAGTTTCAAAGGAGCGAAGCAAGCCTTGACAGCCTTCGCTCCAAAGATTGAAGCTGCTCGGCCGGAGGAGCGCGCACCGCTCGTTGATGCGCTGCTGACGACCATTGCTTACCACCGTGTAGTCAACCGTCCTGGGCGCTGGGAACCGCGGGCGCAAAAACGACGGCCGAAGCATGCCGCGCGACTAACGCAACCACGACACATCGCCAAGCTGCCACAGAATCGCTCCAAGTGGTTCTAGGTCGGACGAACCAGGCTCATCGGAGCGAGGTCGCTCGCAACATCACCGGCGATCACTGGGAAGCTCGTTGCCTACCGCTAGCCCGCAACGCCAACGCTACTCACCGAATGCTCATCTCTTCGCCTTCCAGGCAAAAAAAGACAGGCCTCCCACCCGACTGCCAGGCAGACTTGCCGCAAGACGGACCCCTGCCTGGCGCAGTCATCTTGATCATGAGACCTTAACCTAGTGCCATTCGTGGGAGCCACCGCTGCGCCGAAGGTCAGTTCCGTGGAGCTGGCGGCCGATGCAACCGCCGCAACTTCGAAAGTTCCATTTCTGACAGAGGTCCGAATCACGAATGGCACTTAGATATCGAGTGCGCCAATGCTGTCGGCGCAATCAGTGGTGGTTGACTTTAAGGAATGGCACCCACAGCTTGTGGTAGCAAACTCAAAGATCGCCATTTCTAAGTGCCATTCGTCCGAATCACGGCTGAACTTAGGCAGCGTGTTAACTAGCCAGTGAGGGCTGCTCGTCCGACATTATGGAACTCGTGTTCGTGACCGCACGACTTGGCCGACACGGTTCGCCTGCAAAGATCCGTTCGATTATTAGAAACGGTCGGCACGCGTGTCCGCTCAATCGACGGAGAAGTCGGCAAAGTGAATATCAGGCAAGGCACGGGGTCCGCAATTAAAGAACCCACCGCTGAGAATTAACAGCCACGCTAAGTTCTTCGAGGGCCTGATCAACAACGCCAGCGTCTTCCGACGACTCATCGCAAAATCGTGCGGTTTCACTTTCCGAATGCCGAGGCTGTGGCCCTAAACGAGTCTGGCCATCTGCCATCATCAGTAAGTTGTCGTTCAAGAACAGACGTGATGGTCCTTCAAGCGGCGAACGGGCTGAGTGCTTTGGACTTTGAGCTGCCACTCGTTGTAGGAAGGTGGATCCAAATTCGTCGAAAATAGCGGCGTGCGATTCGAGGGCCGTTGTGGAAACGGTCCGCAACTTCAAGGGAGTAAGAGACGAGGAGATCGACATCGATGCCAGAGCAAGAGGTGCCGCAGACTGAAATGGATTCCTGAGTCGCGACGGCGGTTGCCGCACCGCCCCCCAGAGATTGGCCAAGGTGTTTGCGCCACACGACGTAATCTGCGGCGTCGACTTTCCCGTCGCCGTTGCCGTCACCCATCGTGTACGGCGTGACGGATTGGCCGAAGCTACCGCGCCAGATGCCGTAGTCGGCCTGGTCGACGACACCGCTGCCATCGAAATCACCGGGCAGGGCGGGTGGCTGCGGGCCGGTGATTTGCCAATCGAAGCTGACGGAAGCGGAATCGAGGCCGTTGGTCGCGGTGATCGTGACGTGGTAAGGAGAGTTCAATGCTGCCGCGGCGGGAATGGTGCCGTAGATATAGGCCGAGACGTAACCGTTGAAATAATATGGTGTGTAGGAAAAAGCTAATCCGGGCGGCAAGCCTTGCACTGAAAGCTGCACCGGCAGCATAAGATTCGTAGCGGCCTGTGCATGTATGGAGGCACCATCCCCAACCTTGTTTGACTGCGAACCAATCGGCAGAAATGAAATTTGATCCATCACGCCCGTCTGCAATACGGTCCAGGTGATATAGTTGGTCTTGGTGCTATACCCATCATCGTACGAGACTTCGACGGAATAAGGCGACTGGGTATTGGCATTCGCAGAGAGTGTGCCGGTGATTTGACCGGTAGCAGTGTTCAGTGTGATGCCGGCGGGCAGGCCGGTGGCAGAATAGGTGAGCCTGCCGCCAGAGGTTGTCGTCGCGTTCAGGTTGAAGTCGACGACGTCGCCGTTGTGGTTCAGACGCACGATCGGTGTTAAAGTGAGTTGTATGCCAGACACGATCATGGGGAACGCAATATCGTTCGTTTCGATTCCATCATCGGCGTGGACATGGACGTCATAGGGCCCATGTGTCGAAGCGGCGCCAGCCGGAATAGTGCCGCTGATCGCGCCAGTGTCAGGATTGAACGAAAGCCCCGCTGGCAACCCGGTGACTGTCACAACCGGCGTTCGATTCAAAGAGTCATAGATCGAAATTGGGTCCAAGCTGACGAAGACCGCTTCATCAACGTTGACCGGCTGCGGAAACAAGGGGTCGAAGTACGGTATGTAAATACCGATCGCATTGTAGACGTCCCATTCGAGCGTCCATTGGCGGGTGTAGAGACCGTTTGTCGCGGAAATCACGGTGCTGTATGGCGAGCCGGCGTAACCGCCGTATGGAATCGTGCCGGAAATGACGCCGGTCGTGGGATTCACCGACAAACCCGGCGGCAAATTCGCAGCGTCGTAGGTTGTCGTGCCGGCGGGCGGCTGACCGACGAAGTAGTCCGAAAGACCCAGCGTGATGCTTTCGCCATCGGAGTTCTGGACGAGCGTGGACTGCGGCGACCAATAGAACGGGAAATATGGAACCGTCGTGAAATCATTCAAGTTGTAAGATGCGAAGGAAAAAGCAATGTTGTCGCGGTACGTGACAGCAGAACCGGTCTTCCACAACGCCTGATATGAATTGGAGTAGTCGTAGTTGATTGTCAAATCGCCAATTCGCGTATGCGTGGTTGTGATAAGCCAGCTTGGTGGCGTGCCACTGTGGCCGCGGTCGTCGATGGTGAGATCGTATAGGCCGGCCAGGTTTACCGTGCCATGCACATTTGCGACGCTTTGGAGCGCTCTGCCGAAGTTGATTTGAGCGGCGGACGCCGTCCCGCTCGTTGTGTAGTCAAGGTTAACGACGCCGGTGTTGCCCAAAACGTTAATGCCGTCAGCAGCGCCGGTATATGCGCCGGATTTTGTAATCGAAAGCGTGCCCGAGTTGCCGAGAACGTCGATTGAGAATTGGTACTGAGTTGTCGAGCTTATCGACAGCGAGCCTGCGTTTGCCAGAATCTGCACATCGGGCGGAGTAGCGAACAGATTTCGGACAATTCGCGTCGGCGGATTCGTGGTCACGACCCAGGCCACACCCGAATTTGCAATGTCAACGAGCCCGGCGACTGGAACGACAGTCGAAGTATAGGGACCTCCGATGGAGAGCTGGGCCGCTTGGGAAGCGAGCGGCCGATCGATTGTCGTGTGCTGGAAGGGAATGGCCGCCTGAATCGAGGGCACGACATTGCCGGAGAAAGTTACCGTCGGTGCGTAGTGAACCGACGTTGTGAAGTAACTGTAACCTAAACCCCCGCCATAATAGAAGCTTCCCGTGTAATAGTCCAATTCGACAGTCGTGTCGGTAAAGTTCAGCGAGTTATAGAGCAGACTGCCATCGCCAGTGGCGACGGTGAGGGCGTTCGTCGAAGAGGTGTCGGTATCGTTGACGGCAACGTCGATAAACGCGCCCACGCCTAGGTTAATTGAGTACGTGTCGCTTGCTCCGCCCCCGTTCAACTTGATGGAACTGGTCGTTGTGTCGCTAACGGCAAAGGGTATCGTCTGCGTCCGACCATTGGTGCCGAAAGTGCGTGTGACGGAGTACACGGGGTCGGCTAACCGGGGTCCTACAGGAGGGGCAGTAAAGGTCTCATAGTCGATGGGGCCGCCTATGCCGATAAATGGGGCGGAAAAGTGATTCGCCAATCCGTGGTACGGCCCCGTGGTGGCGACGGAGAAAATGTCGGGCTCGTTCGTGCCACCGAACGTAAGTTCAATGCCCCCTCGAACAGCAAACTCGATGTTCAGCTCCGAGGTGTCGCCCAAAGTGACGCTCGCGCCGGGCGTTCCAATAATCTGCACTTTGTTGATGCCATGCGCTGTGGCGGAGAGTCCGGCGTTGGCCTGAACGGCGAGCGCTTTGTAGGCGGGATTGTACTTGTCGACCGTGGTCGAGTTTTCGAACGTGACGTTTTCACCAGCAGGCACGCGGACAATGAGTTGGCTCTGGCCGAATGGTCCGCCGTCGATTTGATAGGTGGCCGGAACCCCGCCGAAAGATGGGCTGATATTGAAAGTGTTGACCCACGTACCGCCGATCATTTCGTACGCGCCCGGCCCGGCGGCAAAGAAGCTGTTGTTCCCCGGTCCGCCAAACATCAGGCCGCCGTGGCTGGCGGTCATCGTCGACCCGATGATGCCCGTCGGATCGGCCGGCGCGACCGCCGCGTCGATCTGCGAGTTGATCATCGTCTGGCCGGCGGAGTCAAAGCCCGAAACGTCGCCGAAGTGTTGCTTCGCCTGGTCGATTCGTTCGGTCGGAATGAAATTACCGAATTCCATCGTGCCGCCCGCGAGTGTGCTCGATCCATAGCCGCCGGCGAGGAACACCGTCGCGTGGGTTCCGTCGCCCGCTTCTGAGTAGTCATAAGTCACGTTCCTGCCGCCGACCAATATCACGCCCGGAGTTGTCTGCGCCGGTTCCGGGTCCGTCGCGCCTTCGTCCGCAAAGACGCGAAACGGATCGACGATGTGGATCGACACGCCATCGGGCGCAGGCCCATCGAGACCGACCAGGTTGTAGTAGTTCGTCGTGAAGTCGTTCTTCCGCTCGATGTACAGATCGATCTCGCCCGCGTAATCGACGCGAATCCCGTCCGCCACCACGGTCTGGCCGGCGATCAGGACCGACATGTTGTGGAAGGGCTGAACGGTCACCTGGCCCACCGTGGACATCTGGGCGGTCTTGAGCTGCAGTGTGTGCTCGTTGGTTACGTCGATCACCACCAGCGGCTTCGTCTCGCTCGCGGGCGGCAGCGGATCGTAGTCGAGCAGTGTCTGGCGGGCCAATTCGTAGCTGAAGAGCGTGATGTTCGGGCCGATGGGATTGGGGATCGTCAGCTCGATCGACGCCGATGCATACAATTGGCCCGAGGCGTTGAACACACTGGTCGGGCCGTTAATGTTCTGCAACATCGTGTCGAGGTACACGTGGGGCGAATTGTCTTGATTCACCAGCTCGATGGCCACATTTGCGTGGATGCCGCCCGAAACGGTGGCCACGGCCGACGCCGAAACAGCGGCGAAGCCTTGCAGGTAGAACGCGGCCTTGCGCGGCGAAGCCACGTTTGGAATCGGCGGACCGGAGTCATCGATGCTGTTGTCGAAGTAGAAACCGTGGAGCAAATCTTCGGGCTGGTACAGCGGGTCCTGGGCGAACTTGATCAGCCCGGCCGTGTCATAGCCGACCGAAAAATCGGCGTCCAGCGTGATTCCCGCCGTGAGAAACACGCCGAATACGTCGGGAATGCCGAAGCCGATGCTCGGTGCCAGCTCAAAATGTTCGCGGCCGGTGGTAAACGTAAACATGTCCCGAGTCTGGCCGGTGAGAATGCCGCCGATGACCGGGCCGGGATCTTCAAGCACTGGGAACTGGAAGCCGGCTTGCGCGTTGACGCCGGCGTAGGTGGCCACGTCTTCGAGCGTGTCCTGCAGATCCTGCAGCGACGGGGAATCGATGATTTGCTGAATCGCGTTTTGAAGTTGGCTGGTGTCGAAGCCGAACGAATCGCCGAGCTCGCCGCCGGCGGTGACCGACAGCCCCGTGAGATTGATGTCGCCAAAATTGATTGCCGCGCCGCCCGTGCTGCCCGACAGATCGAACGTATTCACCGCCTTGATGACCTTGATCATCAGGTCGAAGCGGTCCTGCTGGTCCGGCGAGAGGCCGGCACCCTGTAGCAGCAGATCGCCAATCGTTTCGCTGCTGTCGAACGCGCTGACGATCGGCACCGGCGCTTCGAACGTGTCGATGAACGGCTGCAGCGGCTTGGTGTACTTCTGGACGGTCGTGACGATGTCGCCCAAAAAGTTGTGGGTGAAACTGTCGACGTCGAGCGAAAAGTTGTTCAGGGCGATTTGGGGGATCTCGAGTGTGTTGGTGGCCGTGTCGACACCCCAATCGAGCTGAAAATCGGTATGGAAAGTCGGATTGAACGAAGCGCCAGCGCCGGGTCGACAAAGCTCAGCGTGAGCCCCAGCCGGATCTGCGCATCCCCGGAAAACTGCGGAGTGACGCCGCCGCCCGCGTCGAAGCCAAACAAAAGGTGACCCGCGAAGTTCGTGCCCTGGTCGACCGCGTGGGTGTAGAGCAAGTGGTTCAGCGACATCGTGGCCTGGAAGCCGGGTAGAGTCAGGCTGAATCCGAGGTCCAGATTCGTTTGCGCGACGTCGAGCGTCGCCGAGGTGCCGGAGACGTCGAAGCCGATGTTGAGCGTGGACATGATCGAGCCGGCAACGTCGCCCGCGGCGCTCACCTGCAACAATGCATCGAGCCCCAGGTCGAACGCGAAGCTGTTCGAAATCGTCGTGAGCGCAATCGCGATCTGGTGATGACCGTCGGCCAGGCCCTGAGTCGCCTGCTGGAGATCGGCCAGCGTGTTTTCGAGCAGCGTGGTGACTTGCTGCAAGCTCTCGATCTGGTGACCCACCAACGGCAAGCTGGTTGAGGCGCTGAGCGTGGAGTTGATCGCCGATTGATACGGCTGGATCTGGGCTTGCAGGTCCTGAGCAACGCTCAGCATCGCCCGCTCTTCCAGGATTTCGAAGGCCGGCCGCCGGCTGTAGGAACCGATCGTGGAACGACATTCTTTCGCAGTCGCAAGCCAATCGGGACGCCTGTTTCCCGCGGTTCCCGCACACTGGTTGCGTCGGCCCGATCTATTTCGTAGAAGCTGATTCCAGCCCGGGAGTATTTGCAACATGGGTGTCCCTCAACTGTACGAAGGCTCCCAAAGGGGGCGACCGTGGCGCCGAAAACGAACTCGTGCCCAGGCAGAATCCCCGCCCCCATGCTAAAATGGGGGCGGTGCCTCCGAGCCTCTCCCCCACTATCGCACTATCGCCAGCCGTTCGGGGAACGCACGGAACGACAAAAAATATTGAGAACTGCCCGTCCAAGGGATCGCCACAACCGTGCGACGACTGCTGCTCTATGACCGACACCCCGGATTTTGCAGACTTTTTGCGACGCATACGGGCCGGCGACGACTCAGCGGCTCTGGAACTTGTCAACCGCTTTGAACCATTGATCCGGCGCGAGGTCAGGGTGCGGATTGGAGACGACCGGCTCAATCGGGCCTTCGACTCGCTCGACGTGAGTCAATCGGTGTTTGCCAATTTCTTCTTTCGCGCCGCAAAGGGCGAATTCCAGCTGGAACGACCTGAGCAACTGGCCCGGCTGCTGATGACCATGGCCCGCAATCGTCTGGTATCGCGTGTTCGCCGGGAGCGGCGGCTCGTGCGCGACGTCGCGCCGGCTGGCCGCTGAATCAAGCGTGCTCGACCAGGTGGCCGATGGCCAGCCCTCACCGAGCGAGGTCTTGTCGCGCAAAGAAGCGTTGGAGTTGCTAAAAGGTACGTTAACCGACGAAGAGCACCAGATCTTTGAGCTACGCCGAGCCGGCCTGAGCTGGGACGAGGTCGCCGCGCAACTCGGCGGTAGCGGGCAAGCACGCCGAATGCAGTTGTCGCGCGGGCTCGATCGCGTCGCCCAATGTGCGGGGTTGGCGGATGACGCTCTTTCGCTGTGCGATTCCTCGGCCAAACGCGATAGGTAGTAAGTAGGCGGACGCCGTTGGCGAACGGCAATTCCCTGGTAATGTACGCACGGTTCACGCTGGCCCGATCGTCTCGAGCACTCTCAAACGCGACATGCAATATCCGCCGTCAGTAGCTTTTTGTCGCGCTTGGAAGGAGGGGCAGAGTCCCGCACTTGAGACCTTCGTGACAGGTTTGTCCGACGTGTCGCCTGCGGAGTTGGCGACCCTGATTCGCATTGATATCGCTGCCCGTTGGAACAGAAGCGATCGTCGTCGGCCGGAGGAGTACTTCGAGCTCTTCTCGACCGTGGCTTCCGACGCAGAGTTGGCGGTCGATATTATCTATACCGAGTATATTGCCCGCGAGCAGTCCGGCGAACGGCCCCGACTGGCCGAGTATCAACAGCGGTTCCCAGTTTTTGCCAACGTATTGGCGAAGCAAATCGGTTTGCATCAAGCGATTGATGCGCTGGACGACAATCAGCAAAGCGAACAGCCGGAGCACGATCAAACTGAAAGTTCCTCGGGAGAACTCGACGATAACTCGTCCAACGGGGAAGCGAGTTACGAGATTCTTGAGCAAATCGGTAGCGGCGGTATGGGCGTCGTCTACAAGGCACGCCAACCTGCGCTGAACCGCCTCGTCGCACTCAAGATGGTGCGCGCGATCGACGCGGACAACGCCGAACTGCTCGCCCGTTTTCGGAGTGAAGCGCGAGTTGTCGCGGCACTTCACCACCCGCACATCGTTCAAGTTTATGATTTCGGCGAACATGAACGCTTGCCCTACATCACGATGGAGTTGATCACCAAGGGTTCACTGGCCGATCGTTTGGATGGAACTCCCTGGGATCCTCGAATTGCGGCCGAGTTGGTCGCGAAACTTGCGGCAGCGGTGCGATTTGCACATGAGCACCACGTTATTCATCGCGACCTCAAACCGGCGAATGTTCTTGTTGTTCGTGACGACAAGGAACTTGAGGTTAAAGTCACCGACTTCGGGTTGGCTAAGTTTCTCGTGGACGATACGTCGCCGCATACCAGGTCATTTGCCTTTCTCGGCACACCGAGCTACATGGCTCCCGAACAAGCGATGGGGCGCCCACGCGATGTTGGGCCAGCGGTCGATGTATACTCGCTCGGCGCTATTCTATACGAACTGCTGACGGGTCAGCCGCCAATCCGCGGCGAGTCGCCGCTCGAAACACTGCGGCTACTTATCTCCAGCGACCCGGTTTCCATTCATCGTATCGGACGTCGAATTCCGCGTGATCTAGCGACCGTCTGCGACAAATGTTTGCAACGGGACCTGAGTAAACGTTATTTGTCAGCAGCCGAATTGGTTGCGGATCTCGAGCGATTTCTGGAAGGAAGGCCCATTCATGCTCGACCGATTGGCGAAGTTGAGCGGGCGTGGCGGTGGTGCCGCCGTAATCCGCTCCTGGCGGGCTCGCTTGGTTGTGTAGCGATGCTGCTGCTGGTCGTCACCGCAGTCTCACTACGGTCGGCTGCGGTGCTCAGCCGCGAACTTGCGAAGACTCACGCCGCTGAGCAGGCGGAGCGCGAGGCGAATCAGACTGCTCAACGGAGGTTGTGGGACATGTATCTGAGCGAGGCGTCTCGCGCATCGCCAGCCATCAAGTGGGGCAGCGTTTCGCCGCATTAAAGTCGATCGATAAAGCGAACGGGCTGCTCGATACGATCGGTCGCAGCAGCGATCGGGAAAGGCAGCTTCGCAATGCCGTGTTGAGCGCCGTGACGTTGCCAGACGTGCGCCAAATACGTTCGTTTGACAAATTGTCGGCGAACGTGTTCGGCTGCGCTATGTCCGTCAACGCTGACTGCTATGTGGTTGCGACCGACGATGGCGCCTTTACTGGTCGTCGCCTGTCTGACGACAAACAGTTATGGACGATCGCGACGCTTGAACCACGCGCGGGACCAGTACTCTCGCGCGATGGCCGGACCGTCGTTGCAGTCGGCCCTCGTGGCGCGAGAGTGTGGCGAGTTGATGGACCGCAACCAATGCTTGCTTGGGAATCTCTCCGGGCGCAATTCTTCACGTTCGCGCCGGATGGAGAACACGCTTGTTACAGCGATCCCGTCGAAGGAATGCGGCTCGTTCGCGTTCGTAATGGTAGCGTCGTTCGAACTATTGGTAAGGGTTCGGCTCGCTCACGATTCTCTTATCACGCCGGCACGCGTCGCATCGCAGTGTGCGGAGCCGACGGAGTACAGGTGATCGACGCCAAGACTGGCAAAATCGAGGTCGAGCTTCCGGTCGGCAACACGGGAGAGCCATTGCTCGACTGGCACCCGAACGGCGAGTTTCTGGCCGTGTGGGGTAGTAATGGTGAAATAGTGCTGTGGAACGTGACGACGCGCGCCAAAGTGCTCACGTTACCGTTCGTGGGAAACCCGGCCCAGCTACGCTTCAACCGCGATGGATCAATGCTAGTGGCACAAAGTCTGTGGAACCAGCGGTTGTGCGTGTGGGATGTGGGTACCGGGAAACGAATCCTTGAAGTGCCCGAGATTGTCAGCCACGCCCACGATTTGGGACCGGAAAGCCAATTCATGTTTTTCGCCCGCAAAGGCAACCACTTAGAGTTGATGGAGCTTTCTCCAGGGAATTGCCGCACGCTGGCTCAGTCGCTTTTTCCGCCCTTGGGATACTGGCACCACGCGTCGATCAGTCCTGAAGGACGAATCGTAGCCCTATCCAGTTTTCAGGGTTTCGAGCTTTGGGACCTGCGGACGGCGCAGCGCTTTTTGCTCGCGCGATGGGCCCGTGCGTTGCGAACTTCGATACCCAGGGGCGGCTCACCATTGGAAGTGGCTTCGGGCTCTACCGGTTTGTGCCCCATGTCGAAACGATCATGAGTCCAAACAGCGAGTCCGGGGCGACGATGAACGCTTCAGGCCGTCGCACCGTCATGCACTTTAAGTACGCAAAGCTGCTTGCCGGGGAAATCGCGGACCCGACGTGTTTAGCAGTTGACTCGTTCGGCGAAATGCTCATGTATCAGGACGAACATGGTTGGGCTGTGAAACGGCTCGACAAAGAAACCGACATTGTTCGATTGACGACGAAATACGATCCACGGACTAGCGCCGTTAGCAATGACAACCGATTCGCCGCAATCGCCAATTGGGAAAATCCAAGTGCGTCGGTATGGGACGCGAAATCGGGAAAGCTCCTGGCCGAGTTAGCCGCAGGGCCGCACGGCATCCTTCAGTTCAGTCCCGATAGTCGATTATTGGCGGCCACGCCTGACGGTGTCACTCTTTGGCGCACGAGTGACTGGCGACGTATTGCCCAACTGCACGCTGAGGGAACGACACCTACGGGCTTGGGAATAGCTTTCTCGCCCGACAGCCGCGTTCTTGCCGTGGGTCAGAATAACGGCATCCTGGCGTTGACGGATCCGCTCACCGGGAACGAATTGGCGCGCTTAACGCGTTTGGATTTTAGCGTAGCCTCAACCATCGCATTCAGTCCGAATCAGCAGACGCTTGTCGCAGCGTCTCTTGACGAGCACTCGCCGACACTCGTTTGGGATCTTGTGGCAATGCGATACGAGCTTGCCAATCGCGGGCTTGACTTGCCCGCCGGCATGTTGCGAGCCAGTGAGTGCTTGGACAAAGTCGAGGAACATTTCGAAGTCGTATTCGACGATATCGATTTGATTCGCTGATCGTCCAAAATACGAATACCGAAAACATTTAACGGATAATAAATGACCTGCGTAAGTAGGGATTGGTCCGGTTCGAGGCTAATCCTCACCACCGCCGGGCACAGCTTGTCACCCGCACTGACAAAGGAAAGCAGGCGTTCCAAGCGGCCATGCGGTTGCAGGCACCCTGGGTCAGCGGCATTACAGAAGGGCTGCTCGTCAAGGACATCCAGACTGTCCACAGGGTAGTCCTAGCTCTCTGGGAGAACCTGGAGAGCAACGGAGCGAAGGATTGAGCCCGAGTGGTCTATTCAAAATCGTGTTTCGCGAACAATAGAAGCAATGCCGTGTGCTGCAACAACCCCCAGCGAGATTGCCCAACCTGAGCCACGCATTGTGCTCACAAGTCGAACCGACCTAGGGCATCCGTGGATTCGATTCAAACTGTAAATGAGAGACGCTCTGGAGGCATTGACGACGTATTGAAAATTCGCTTCGGTGAGTACACCGAACATACTTGGCGTCGACGCGAATTCACAGCGGGTGGGCAAGCCGACGCGGCTTAGCATTTCGGCCAACTTTCGGCGGTGAAGGCAACCTCTGCAACTTCGCCATCACATAGATGACCACATGGTCGTGGCCAAGGAAGCTTCTCATTGACGACATCCGTCGTGACACATGTGGGCGTGGCATGGGACGCGAAGGTAGGTCGGCAGGTGCTCTCGGACGGTTCGTCAATGGTCACGAATACGGTCGGATTCCGGGAAGTGGGCGATGCGATTTGACGCCATCATTCTGACGACGGTTTTGAGCAACCGGCCGGTGCCCCAATCGGCCGATGCAACCTCGGTGTGCTTGACGATCGGCGGAATGTCATCGGTAGGGGCGAACAACCCAGCTTGCCAGGACAATCATCGGCGGCAAGATACGTTTTTAAAACGGTAGACTGGTGGCGTGTGTCACGCCGAAGGAGTTTTGAAACGCGTCAGGTAAATCGCGTCCGTCTCCCGCATAGTATGATTGCCCCCGATACTAACAGCAATGCGGACCCCGGCTCCGGCACAACTTCAATTCTGATATTCGAGAAGTCGATCCCGTTGTCCGGCTCTCCGGGAATGTTCGAAGACCCGAATATATTGGAGTTGGCCCAGAAAGCGAGCATGCCGAAATCGGCCGAGTCGAATGTATCCGTGACACTGTGGATTGCTGATCCCAAGGTGCCGGTGAGTCGCATTTCGGTTGCATTGATCCGCTCGACCTTAAGCGAACCGGTGTACGTCGTATTTGGCGCGAAGGCGTAGGCACCGTCCGGACCGCTTGGCGAGATGCTGGTGAAGCCGGTTGGTGTGCCAAGCAAGCGGCCAGTCGGCGTTTCTGCGGGCACATTCACGGCCGTATCATGTTGACGGAAATTGAGGTCTTCGGTGCCAGTGCCGATGTCCATGTCCATCATGTAGCCGGGCAACCCAGGAGTGTTCGTCGCGTAATAACCATAAAGCGCGTTTGGCGAGGCCGAGGAAGACGCAACGTCGCCATCTAACCCCGCGCGTCCAAGCGTATCGAAAAGGCCGACTCGAAACACCGCTGCACCGGTGGTCATCCCGATGGTGGCCGGTGTCGAGAATGTGTATGTGGCAATCAGGCTTTCGTTGACATTCAAAGTTTGCGTCGGAAAGATGGTGTGAATTCCGCGACCGGATGTTCCTGTGACCATTCCCAACGATCCAGTTGAAACTTCGATTCCGTTCAGGGAACTAGATGTCCACCAGTTGCTGTCCTGTGGATCCGCACCGTCGTCGCGGGCGCCGTCCAACCAACTGTCGTTCACGATCGTCACGGCCCCAACCGTCGGCACCACCGCTAGGGCACCACCCACGAGCAAAAAACAAGTCGCCCAAGTAATATAGGCATGTTTGGTGGCGTGGCAATTCATTAGACGAGTCTCCCAAGAAGTCTTCTACTCGAAGCCAACCGCGATGAGTTGTATCCACCTCATCCCTGTCACGACGTCCAGCGAAGTCAAGAATTCGGCGCTAGCCATCAACGGGCCAGGTAAAGCCGGAACCGTGTAGTTCAATATATCCCTAGGCGGGATGAATACAATGAAATTCTTGTAGCCATCGGAAGTATACGGATATTGCGGAAATAGGCTCGCGATGATCACATCGACCGACTAGGCTAGTTGTGGCCTAAGATAGATACGAGAAAACGCTCAGTAGTTTATCCGAGGTGCCGTGAGTTGGGTGGGTAGCTGCGCAATCGGTTCGATCGGCACATCGGATAAACGTGCGATGAACTGAACCGCGGCTATGGGGATTCAATCCTGGCGGCTGGAATCAATGGCGGTGGGTCGGACGGTCGCCGAGCTTGGAGCAGTTGATGGAGGGCGGATCCGTGACGTTGGTGTTGGATGAGCTGTATGAGGTACGACAGGCGGACAGCGAGTTGAGCGCGCAAGGGTTCCGCAGCACGTGGGGATCGTGAATGACGCTCAGCGGAAGCATAGGCAAGAACCTCGTGGACTAGGAGGTGTCGAACGACATGGCCAGTGCGACTCGGGAGTTGAGCATGTGCGGGCGGCGCGGGCGTAGCGGCGCCGTGGGCATCAAGAGCTCCACAACGACCAGCTTTCCACGTTGACAGGCAGGACACGTCGGACAAGCCGGCTGCGGCTGGGTGTCTTCCGTGGGCAGGGCCTCATCGGTCGCCGGTTCGCTGGGTAACAACGTGGCTCTCAACAGTTCGCGGCACCGATCGAGGCTCTGCTGCCGCTGTCGATTGGCTAAAAATCCGTAGTAGCGGATGCGGACGAAACCCTTGGGTAGGGTGTGCATCAGGAAGCGGCGCATGAACTCCGAGGTGTCCAAGGTCATGATTTTGTCGTGCTGACCGCTGGCGTAATCTTTGTAGCGAAAGCTAACGCGATCATCGCCGAGACCGACCAGCCGCCGATTGGAGATGGCGACGCGGTGCGTATAGCGAGCCAGATACTTGAGCACACAAAGCGGGGAAGAGAACGGACGTTTGGCGTAGACGACCCACTGCTGGCGGACGGCCTGATTGAGCAGCCGCTGGAAATCCGCCGGTTTGCCGAGCGGCTGGAGCTGACCGTGAAAGCCGAGCTTTCCGGCGGCGAAAGCCGCTTTCAGCAGAGCGATAAACTTGCCCTGGAAGACACGGCTGAGAACTCGTACCGGAGCGAAGAACGGCTGGCGGCGTCTGCCGCTCTTCACGCCAATCCAGCGAGAGCCGTCCGGCGAGAGACCGCCGCCAGTGACAATCGCATGCACGTGGGGATGATGCATCAGGTTCTGCCCCCAAGTGTGCAGCACCATCAAACAGCCGACGCGAGCTCCCAGATGCTTGGGATCGGCGGCGATTTTCAGCAGCGTTTCGGCGGCGGCCTGGAACAGGATGCCGTACACGATTCGTTGGTTCTGGAGGGCCAGGGGCCCCAGTTCATGGGGCAACGTGAACACCACGTGAAAGTACGGCACGGGCAACAATTCGCTTTCGCGCCTTTCGAGCCAGGCTGCCCGGGCCATGGCCTGACACTTGGGACAATGGCGGTTGCGGCAGGAGTTGTATTGAATCTGCTGGTGGCCGCAGTCGTCGCAGCGTTGGACGTGGCCGCCCAAGGCCGCCGTGCGACAGCGGAGGACGGCGCGCAGCACGCGCTGCTGATTAAGTGAGAGCAGCTTCCCATATTGAGCCCGGAACCGCGGCTCACCATCGCGGAAGACAGCGGCCACTTCCAGTGCCTCTTTCATGACGCGTCTGCCTCGGCGTCAAGAGCCTGGAGCAACTCCATCGTGCTGGGTGCGTCACGCAGCTCCGCCAGCGAAATATGCGTGTACAAGCAGGTCGTTTGAATCTGCTCATGACCGAGCATCTGCTGGATCACGCGGAGATTGGTGCCGGCTTCCAAGAGATGGGTGGCGAAGCTGTGCCGCAGCGTGTGCATGCTGACTCGCTTGCTGATGCCGGCCCTGCGGCACGCCTTTTTGAGCAGATGTCCCGGTGTGGCCAGGTCGTACCGCTTGTCCAGCGAATCGCCGGGGAACAACCAGGTCTGGGGGCGATACTCGCGCCAGTACTGCCGCAACAACTGGAGCAGTCCGGGCGTCGGCCGCGCGTAGCGGTCCTTCTTGCCCTTGCCTTGCCGGATGCGGATCACCATTCGCTGACTGTCGATGTCTTCGACGCGGAGATGGAGCAGTTCCGACAATCGCAGCCCCGCGTCATAGGCCACCATGAACAGGGCTTTCTGCTTGAGATTCGTGATGGCCGCGAACAGCCGCTGGACTTCCTCGCAACTCAAGACGACCGGCAGCCGGCGTTCACGCTTGGGAAGTGGCACCCGCGCCAGGCAATCCGGACGCCCCAGGGTGTCGGTGAAGAAATGCCGCAAGGCATTACGCACCACGACGCAGCTGCTGCGGGTGACGCCCCGGTCGAGGAGCTGGACTAGATACGCGCGAACATCTTCTCCGTCTAACGACTCCAGCGACCGTCCGAAATGCCTCGCAAACTTGGCGACGGCATGAACGTAAACCTTGATCGTGCCGGCAGAAAAGTTCTTCAGACGAAGGTCTTCGATGTAACGTTGTCGCAGCGGAGTCATCGAGCCACCTTTCTGGACGCATTGGTGCGCCACAGAAAGATGGGCTATGAAACCCGAGAGCGCAAATCAGAATCTTCGCTTTAATCCGCGTGAACGGCCTGCCATTCAATCACGCGCAGCACACCTACCGCGGAGCGGTTTAGTTCAACGGTGGTTTAATGGTGTGTTTGACATTGGTGGCACGGCCGCACGCCCCAAGGCGAACGCCGCTGCCGACCATTGACTCGGCCGTCGCGCAAAGTGAATCTTTAGGTCGAGTAGTCTGGGTACCACATTGCGTTGCGGACCAGCTCCGCAATTGCATCCTCGCTGATCGCCCGTCCGGCACCCCGACGACTCAGTTCACCGACCGCTGCTTCGGCAATGTGGGCACTCACCGCGCGTAATTCGCTTTGATCCGGGTAGATGGCACCAATCGCGAGTCGCTCTTGGGATACTAGGCTTGCCAACCGGCGGGCTGCAATCAGGAACACGCCGTCGTCCACCACTCGAGCCTGCGCGAGGATGCAGCCCAGCCCAACGCCGGGAAAAACAAATACGTTGTTGGCCTGTCCGATCACGTGGACTCTCTCGCCGTAGCGGACGGGCTCAAATGCTGATCCCGTGGCAACGATCGCGCGCCCGTCGGTCCACTGAATTGCTTCCTGGGGAGTGCACTCAGCCTTGGAAGTCGGATTGCTCATAGCAAAGATAATCGGCCGCTCTACGTGCCGTGACATTTCGCGTAGCACTTCTTCGCCGAAGATTCCCGGTTGTGCTGTCGTGCCAATCAAGACCGTTGGCTTGACCGCGCGGACGACCTCTAGGAGACCGTGCTCACCGTGATTTGTGAATCCATACCGGGCGAGCGTATCTGCGGGCATTGCAAAGGGGCGCTTGTGAACGTCGGCAATGGTCCGGCCTTCATACAAGAGTCCATGACTGTCGACGAACACCTGGGCTTTACGGGGACGAGCTTCGTCGCCGGATTCCTCCGTCATAGCAGTCGCTATCAAGCTCCCGATGCCAGTACCAGCCGCTCCGGCACCTGCATAAACAATCCGCTGTTCGGATAGCTTTCCGCCGGTAACACGAAGTGCCGACAAGAGACCGGCCAGAGCGACCGCGGCTGTACCCTGAATGTCGTCGTTGAAACTCGGAACGGCGGTGCGGTATCGGTCCAAGACTGCAAATGCGATATCGCTGTGAAAATCCTCCCACTGGACCAGACAATCTGGATAGACTTCCTTAATCGCGGCTACAAACGCGTCGAGCACTTTCCAATATGCGTCGCCGCGAAGTCGTCGTTGTCGATAGCCCATGTAGTACGGGTCGCTGAGCAGCTCAGCGTTGTTGGTGCCCACATCGATGCTGACCGGCAAGCAATGACGCGGGTGAATACCTGCCGCGGCACAATAGAGAGCCAACTTGCCGATCGGTATTCCCATCCCGCCCGCCCCTTGGTCACCTAACCCCAGTATGCGTTCGTTGTCCGTCGCCACGATCAGACGGATGTCTGAAGACGGCGCATTGCGCAGCAATTCCGGGATGCAATCAACATCACCCGGCGTGATCCAAATTCCCCGTGGTTGGCGGAGAATGTGGCTGTATCGCTGACATGCGTAGCCAACCGTTGGCGTGTAGGCGATCGGCAGAAGCTCCGTGATGTTTTCGACAAGAACTCGATAAAACAGCGTCTCGTCTCGATCTTGTAGGGCGGCTAGGCCGATGTATTTTTCCAGGTCATCGCGCTTGGACCGTAAGTGCTCCAGTTCGAGAGCAATCAACTGCTCAATCGATAACGGTGTGGGTGGAATCAATCCTCGGAGATGCAGCGCATCGCGCTCTTCGCGGGAAAATGCTGGCCCTTTGTTCAGCAGAGGCTCACGAAGCAGTCGCACACCAATTTTCTGCGATGTCTTAGACACTGATTGTTCGTGCTGGTCGAGCATGCGATTTACCGATTCACAACACTCTTGTCGGGGCGAGACGAGAACCCCGCTCGCGCGGTTTACCGGTGCGGCACTGTCAGCGGCGACTTACAACGCTAATGCACTACTTCCGGCAATGCTTAGTGCCATAATTTAGCAGATTTTCCGACACCCAGCGTCATTCGAAACGCAAAGTGGTACGTGCCTCGCACTTTACGACTCTGCGCCAACAATCGGTCGTTTAACGACATTTGGGGTGTCAGTGAGAGAGAGATAACTAACGCCCATCCGCCAGATTCAGGGCGGGGGTCTGGTTAAGATTCTGGAACCGATGGGGCCCCCCGGGTGCGCGAAGGGCGTTAGGCGAGCGCGGCCACATGAACGATCACACTTCCGCCCTTCCGGCCGCGGCGTCGGGAATTCGATTTTACGCCTTTGGTTTCATGCAGCCAGCCGCCCGGCGAATGATGCCCATAATCGATGCCCTTTGGTGGGCAGACAGTTCGGGCCATTGCGCCGCAATAGCGCCAGATCATCGACTGGCGCATCGGGTGCGCCGATTTGCGCCGCCTGTTGACGAAAATGCAGTTTTCCCCGATGTTTGACCGGGGTGTACGAATCCCTCCCCAACCGCTGGCTTTTTAGTCGAGAGTCTAGGGTCGAGCGTCGAGAGCCAGAAACCAGTTCAAAAACAAGCGAGGGTAGCAATGCTTTCGGCACGCAATCAGCTCAAAGGGACGATCAAGGAGATCAAGCTTGGCAACGTTATGGCCGACGTTGTGGTCACGGTGGGCAGCGCCGAGGTCGTGGCCGCTATCACACGCGTGTCCGCTGAACGGCTCGGGCTGAAGGTTGGCGACACCGTGACGGCCGTCGTTAAATCGACCGATGTGATGATCGACAAATAAGCGGTGGCCTGGTAGGAAGGCGGCGCTCTTGGGGTCTCATGCGTCCGGGCGTTTGGGACCAGCTCGAATAAGGGCCGCCTAATGGTCGCGACGGTCTGGCGGCCGCCGCTCGGTACGATGCACTGCGAACCTCGTCGCGGATTCTTTGTCTGGATAGGATCGGACTTTGCAAGCGGCGGTTTACATCGCCGGGGCTTGCATCTTGTAGAACGCCCTGCTATCCGCGTGGCGGAGCACAACGGAACGGATTGGCACGTGACGCTCAGCAAAGCGATTAACGGCGCGGGTGTTGGCTGGTGGTCGAAGCCCAGTGGCGGGCGCGAGGTGCTGCGCAGTGGCGGCGCCGCTGGTGGTCTCCAGCTTGTCGTGGACGATCATGACGTTCGTCGATCGTATGATGCTCAACTGGGTATCGGGCACGGCGATGGCAGCGGCCTTTTCGGCATCGATTGCGTGGTTCGCTGTTTCGTGTTTGCCGTTGGGGATATGCTCGTACGCCAACACGTTCGTCGCGCAGTACGACGGAGCGCGACAGCCCGAGCACGTGGGGCGCGTCATCTGGCAAACCGTTTGGATCGCGGTCGGCTTCGGGGCACTGCTGCTCATCGCCGTGCCGCTTGCGCCGCCGATCTTTGCGCTCGCCGGGCACAGCCCGGAATCCTATCGCTACGAGGTGCAATACTTCCAGATCATGTGCCTCGGAGCACCGGCAATGTTTCTGGCCCAGGCGGGAGGAGCGTTTTACAGTGGCCGCGGGCAGACTTGGGTGGTGATGATCGTCGATTCGGCAGCCGCGATTTTGAACCTGGTGCTCGACTACTGTTGGATCTTTGGCTACGCCGGGTTTCCGGCATGGGGTGTCGCTGGCGCGGCCTGGGCAACCGTTGTGAGCTTGTGGATTAAGGCGATCGTGTATTTGCTGCTGCCTCTGCAACGGCGGCACCGCGAGCGGTTTGGGACCGTGATCGGTCTGCGTTGGGATCCGGCATTGGGGCGTCGCATTTTGTATTACGGCGGGCCAAGCGGATTCCAGATGTTGCTCGATGTGACCGGCTTCACGGTCTTCGTGCTGCTCGTTGGCCGACTAGGCGCGGTTGAGACGGAGGCGACGAGCATGGCGTTCAGCATTAGTTCGCTGGCGTTTATGCCGATCTTCGGATTGCACATTGCCGTGAGCGTTCTGGTGGGTGAGCGGCTGGGAGAAAATCGCGATGACCTTGCGGCTAGCGCCACGTACACCACGTTGCAAATCGCGCTGGCGTACATGCTCGTTGTTTCGCTGTCGTACGTTTTCGCGCCGGAGTTGTTCCTGCACGGCTTTTTCGCCGGCGAAGCTGGCGGCGATCCCGATCGCCTCGCGGTGCGGCATATGGCCACGCTGCTGTTGCAATTTGTGGCGGCTTACAACTTGCTCGATGCCACGCAAATGATTTTTGTGGGAGTGCTCAAAGGAGCCGGCGACACTCGCTTTTTGCTGCGCGTGAGCCTGGTGCTGAGCGGCCTTCTTGCTGGCTTCACATGGCTAAGCGTGCAAGTGTGGAAACTGAATGTATTCGGTTGCTGGATGCTCGTCGTGTTTTGGTGCTGGCTTGCAGCGATTATTTATTTGGTGCGCTTCTGGCAGGGGCGGTGGCGAACGATGCGAGTGATCGAAATCGCTGCGACTGAGGTTGGACGTGGTTTGCCGGCGACGACGCTGGATTAGGCTGTAGGTCCGGCTTCAGCCTGACAAAAAAACGATCAAGCTCATCAGGCTGAAGCCTGACTTACTTAGAACCTATCCCAGAACTGTCCCCTTCTCTCAGACGGTTCTGGGATCGGCTCTTAGCTACAAAAAGGGTGCCGGACATCGTCGCAGCGCCCTTGTATTTGCAAAGATATCAGCGGCGGTTAGATTTCATCCCACCAACTCGAATCCTCGTTAAGGACCGCCGCCAACGCGAGATCGTTCGGATGGGCGTCCTGTTGATCTACACTGTCATAAAGTGAATCGTCGGTCGTGTGGTACGGGGATGTATCGACATCGCCAATCGCTGCGTCCATCAACAAGAGGTCCGAGCTGGATGATGAGGTAGTTGCCGTCGAAAGCGGCCGCATGCTGGCCATCGAGGTCGCGAACGCCGTGGAGGTGCCGCCATCGAGGACCAATCCAGCGAAGGCGGGAGCTACGGTCGTGCTCGAAAGGTCGTCGCCCACGCCGGAATCGAGCGACGCGGCAACACCGCCAGTCGAACCGCTCGAGCCATCACCACCGGCAAGCAAAGCGCCCGCTGCCGGCACCGGAATCGACTGCCCGAAGTGCGAACGCCAAATGTCGTAATCGGCTTGGTTCACGATGCCGTCGCCATTGCCGTCGGCGCCGGAAAACGGTGTCACACTTTGGCCCATCTGATGCCGCCAGACGCTATAGTCTGCCTGGTCTACGGTGCCATTACGGTTGTAGTCGCCGTACACATAGTTCAGGCCGAAGAAATAATCTTCAACCTCGCCGATGGAAGCAGGGCCGGTGAATGACAGGCCCTGCTCACCCCAACGGAAGCGTGCGGCGATTGGCCCATCGACGGCATAGCCGGGGATTGTGATCTGCAGGTTGTACGTGCCGGGATTGATATCGGCCTCGCCGCCGAGACTGCTGCCATTGAGCGACCACTGGAGCCGCTCGCTTTCGCTGAAGTGGCCGTCGGCGTTGAAGTCCATCCAGCCCGTCAGCAAACCACCGATGCCTTGCACCGTGACCTGCAACGTGTTTGACCCCTTCACGAGAACACCGCCGTTACTAACGACGACAACGCCGTTGTCGTCGTCGCCCACGATGCCTTCGCCCGTTGCGCCCGGTGTCGGAATCCCATTCACTTCACCGTCAACGCTTGCGCCCAACTGGAAGCCAGGCACTACCGTGTGATGAGGCCCATTATTGGCGGCCGTGGTGCCATACGAATCGGGCAAGTCGCCCCAATCGCCGTCGGCGAGATTGTCGAGACCGAATTTCACGCCGGTGACCGAACCACCGGCGCCGAGCGAAACTTCTTGGTAGCCCGACGCGGGGCTAGTAATGCTCCACGCGGCCGACGGCAAGCCTTCATCCGGGATGACGATATCGATCCGAATTATCCCCGGCGTGACGTCCGAGAAGAAATACGAACCATTGCTCGCTGTTAACGTGGACGCCTCGGTTGCGATGTCCCAAACGCCATTCTCGTTGGCATCGATGAAAACGCGGAAGTTCGGAACGCCGACTTCGCCGACATCACGCACACCGTTGCTATTCACGTCGCTGTAAAGAACGCCCTGCACAGTACCCGGCCCGGAGCCGCCGCCAGGACTTGCGCCGGGCGGATGAAGAAAGAAATTCACCGTTTGCACCGGCGAGCCGGGACCCGCGAACACATTTTCCACGCCGTCGTGACCAGGATCAGTTGGCTGCCAATCGTCCGTAGGAGAAATCACACCGACAGCGTACGTGTCGAGATGATCCGCGGGAATTGTCAGCGTGTAGTGGCCGTTGCTATCGGTCAAAACGCGCTGTTCGCCGGCGTCGGCGACGCCGTTGCGGTTTACATCCTGGTATACGTAAACATCGGCGGCAGGGGCGTCATCGCCATTGAACTTCCCGTCGCTGTTCAAGTCGGTGTAAACCGTTCCCTGAACGTCGAACTGTTCAGCTGGCGCATCCTGCTTGAGCAGGAAGTTGATGTTCATCACCGGTGCAGGAACGATATGGTCCAGCGTGCCGGAATTGCTGAAAGGTACCGGCGAGGGCAAGCCCGGCTCCGGCAGATCGCTTGGATTGACCAGGTTCGATGCGATGTTGTTCCCCGTCGCATCGAAGAAAACCTCGCCGGGATTATCGCCGAGCAACAGCGGATTGTCGTGATCGGGCGAGAAGAACCAATTGGGATTGATCGTCCACGTCTCTTTGTAGTGCGGCAAATAAGTGTACGCCGGGTCCGATGTCGTAAGTGCTGGCGTATCGATGTCTTCGAGCAAGTCCCGGCCCATCGGATCGCTCGCACGAATCTCGTATTCGAAGGTTTGCCCGAAGTGGGGTGATGTTGGATCCTTCGTTTGGGCAAAATCGCCTTGCACGTCGAGGTCGAAGTAATAGTTGCCGTCCGCTCCGGTGAGAAAACGTGCGACCGGCGCCGGTTCCGCCACTCCATCCCACACTCGATAGGCGTCGACGACCACGTTCGCGGCGAAGGGTTCTTGGTTGATAACGTCGCCTTCGTCGTAGACGCCGTTATGGTTGTTGTCCGTGAAATCCAGTTGGCGCACCACATCGCCGTCGCGGATATCGCTCACGTCGGCATGCTGGCCGGCAACCGTCTGCACGTAGCGATTAAAGTTGAAAAGATTGTCGCCGTTGGTGTCGATTCCGACGACGCCCTGAACGCGCTTGCACCGAGAATTCCGTTGTCCGCGTAGTTCGGATCATATTGTCCGCCCGCGATCGGCTTGCCATGCCAGACGACTTCAACGGATAGCAAGTGAAGTTCAACTTCCGACCAATTCTCGATGTGCAATTCCCAGTTGCGGAAAATTGGCTCTTGTGTAGTGGTAAGTGTTGACGTATCGGGATCAAACGTATCAACCTCCTGCAACACCGGTTCACCTGTTACCGAATGAATCAGAACTGTGCTGTTGGAACTTTCACCCCAACTGCGATTGGTACTAAAGGTCCATACAAAGTTTCCCTCCAGCGGGTTAATATCTCCGGCTGGGTCGATCGACCAGCCATTAGCTGGCGTTGAACTTGGCTGAGATGAATAGGGAGTGAAGCCCGGACTCGGATAATAGTTATTCAGTTCGCTCTGAGTTCCATTCGGCGAGACTAGCATAAGTCGGAGACCGTCCAGCCCAGCTGCATCGCCGCTAATTTCGACTTTCACTTCTGCCCATTCAACGTTCATTTCTTGGCTTGGGGGCACAGCGAAATCGAGATAGGAAAGACCTCGGTCTTCAGCCGATGGGCCTGTGTAGTCAGCGAACGGCGTATCGGAAAAGTACTCGTTCCAATAGTCAATAAAACCTGCCGTCCCATCAATGCCGCCCGGTACGAGCATACGATTGCCGTCCGGTGGGTCTTGCACTTTTTCCGCTGCCGGCAATCGAAATCCCGCCGTTCCTGGATGAACCACAGCTGTCGTATATGTCAGTTCGGTGTTCGGAGCGATATTTTGGCTCAACTCATTCCAGTGAAGAGCCATGTAAACAGCCTCACCCGCATCCACCACACCGTGCGCGTAGCCGATCTGTTCGCCGTAGACACCGTAACCTTGGCTGACAGTGTAGCCCGCGCCATTGGTGAACAGGGCGGGTTCCGGCTCGTAGATGCTAGACAATTGGCGATTGTCGTCATTGGTGTTGGCGCGAAAAAGTTGAAACCAGTTCCGCCGCCGCCCGCAAAGTTGAATGTAGGTTCGACGCTCGGATCGGCGATGGGATAGTAAAAAGCTTCACTGGGAAATGTATAGAATGGGCTAAAATACGAATCGGGATTGCGGAATGGACCGGTTTGATTCGTCTGCCACGTATTCTTCGACGGGAACGCGCTGCCGAATCCGCCTGTCGACGGAAACTCGAATTCAGCATTCTGCCGCGAGCTGCGGACCAGGATTTCCTCCACGTCACGATAAGTTAGGTTCGGGTTCGCTTGAAGCATCAGCGCGATCACGCCGCTCACCATCGGAGCAGAAGCCGATGTGCCGTTAAAGCGCGACGTGTAATCAGGATCGGGCAACGGATCAAAGTCATTATCTAGCCCGTTAGGCAGCGGTTCCGCATTGGAACCGAAATCGCCGACGAGATCGGTCGTCCAAATGCCGCTGCCGTATCCATTATCCGAACCAATATTATTTGCGCCGGAACGCTCGAACCAGTCGGAGCTGCCACTAGCACTGAGGCTCCGGCTTCTGGATACGAGGTAAACGTCCCGTCGGCATTCACGTAGAGTCCGTCATGGTCGACACCACCGACACCGATCGTGTACCTCGAATTGACCATTGGGTTGTAACTAGCGCTAGAATAGTTGCCAAGACTTGGGAAACCGCCGCTGAACTGCGGTCCGGCATAGTTCCCCGAGGCAAAAACGTTGATCATTCCCAATCCATCGCGACCGTAGATGACCGAATCGCGGAGGAGTTGCAGAAGGTACGAGGTGCCATCGACACCGTCAGCGTCTAGTGGAATTGCAAGCCGACCGGGCGGTCCATAGCTATTATTAGTGATATCGACGTTGTGTTGTAGTGCATATTGCAACGCGTTTTCAATTACTTGGTCCGAAAAACCGAGCCCATTGTCGGCCTTAATCGGTACGATGGTTGCTCCGGCGCAACGCCGGATCCTCCAAGATCATTGTTGGCAACCGCGGCAATCACGCCAGCGACTTCGGTACCGTGTTGGCTTCCAGAATAGCTCAGATTCGGGTTGACGTTGCTCGTTCCATCGATGGCATTGAATCGCATCGTAGGGCTGACATTATCAGCCAGATCGGGATGAAACAGTTGCACGCCAGTGTCGATGACGGCCACAGTCACGCCCTCACCCGTAATGGAGTCGCCGTTGTCGTCGAGCATGTTCCACGCTGGGACGACGTTGATGTCTTGACCGGCAACACCAAATAGATGCTGCAGGTCTGGAACTCCGACTTCCTGCCCCGTGTTCAACAAATGCCACTGATCAGCGAACAGCGGATCGTTTGGCAACGACATGGTGACAAAGTTCGGTGCCGTTGAGGCAGACGCGTTGTCCGACTGCACCTGAACCCAATTTAATTCGTCGAGCAACGTCAGTGCGGCGCCAGCAGGATTGTCGTTCGAGAAGCTGACGGACTGCACTTGAGACCAATCCACCGAAAACACCAGCCGATCTTCCAACTGCTCGAACGTCCAACTCTTGCCGCTTATGCTGCTTGCCAATATTGAGCAGCCCTGAGCGGCTTACGCTGCGGCAATCCAAACCAGTGACGACTCTTCCGGTTGCGTCTCTTCACAGCAGATTCCCCTTCTCACCTATAAATCCGATAACTCCGGCGACTTCCACAATTGGGATGCTGCTGCCCTCGGTTCCGATCGAAAGGCACAGCTCGATGCCGAACAAAGATTATTATTCCGTCTCGCGGCAGCTCCTTCGCGCTCCCGCTTCTACCCGATTTGGCTACGCGCTCGCCCCCTGTTCCTGCCCGGTCAATGCGCGCCGCCAATAGATTAAATGGCCCTATCTCCCGCCGATTCGATTCGCCCGATGCTATCGTTGCGGCCGTTCCAATCATCCATCCTAAATGGGGTGTGAAAACGGGTCAAACTATTTGATTGCAAAGATTTGTAACCTTCGGCACACCTGATCGGTTCCGCAAAATCCGCGTCCTTTCAACCATAAAGGCCGGTTTCTTACGAAATTGTCACCAACCGAGATCAGGAGGTGCCAGCCGTCGCAAGTACAGCGTTGCTAAGCGATTGCATTGACGAGACCACTTAGGGCTCCCCCGATCCGTCTTACGGCAAACTCCAAAGTGGGCGGCTTGGGTAAGGAATACGGCATTTGCCGAAAGGTCTGGTTTTTCCGTGGATAGCGGTCCGATAGTCCTTTCCGAGCGACCGTTCGGCGGCCCGCAGCCAGAATGCCACCGTCCAAATGAGCTCCTGCCAGCGACGACCGCGTCGCAGCGGCAGCACAAATATCGAATGTTCGGGCAACGCCCGCACTGATCGTTGCTCAAGAGCATTGTGGGGGGAGAACGATGCGAATTGGATGTTTACTCCGTAATCGAACCAAGCTCGTGAAATTCGTCGCGGGCGTGGCGATTGCAGCACTGCCGATCACGGTAACTGCACAATCGTCTTACCGGGGCAACGCGCAATACGCGACGCAATCGGGTGAACCCAGCGGACACGCCGTTCAAGCGTTATACATGGCGCCCAGCGGACCCGCCACGCAGGGAAGTCAGCCAACGTATTTCGATTCCTACGGTAATCCCCTCATCCTGCCTGCTGGCTACTGCCAATCATGCAATGGCAATTGCGGATGCTACGGCGGCGTATCCTGCGGGCCCTGTGCCGGTGGCTGCGGCCCGTACGGCGGCTGTAACGGAGGTTGCTACGGCCCGAATTGCGGCGCTGGTGGCTTCAACAGTTGCATGCCGATGGGTGGCGGGGGCACCGATCCGCCAATTGGTTATGAGCTAATGAACGACGTGGGAACAGAAGGTAATCTTGTCGATCAGCGCGGGCCGCATTACTTCGACGTACGTGCGGAAGCGGTCTGGCTGCGGCGCGACAAAAGCTTTGGCGATAACATCGATATGACCTCGCTCAATGTCGGCAACACGATCGTTCTCTCGACTGATGATCTGGATATTGAAGATCAGGTGGGTTTTCGCGTGTTAGGGCGATACGATATTGGCCCCTTATCAGTCGTTGAATTCGGCTACACCGGCATTTTCGACTACTCGGATAGTGCCACCGTCAACGACCAAACCGGCAACCTGTACTCGTTGTTTTCTCGCCCGGCGCCCGGCGTCGGCCAGTTCGGCGTAAACCCCGCCGGCGTGAGCATTCCTGGCGGTCCGTTACCGTTCACCGAGCGGGCGATCCAACACCGCATCTCGCTGGATTCCGATTTGCAGACGGCGGAAATAACCTATCGCCGCTATTGGCTGGGCTGGTTCCCACGGGTCTCCGGCACGCTGCTCGCCGGCTTCCGTTACACGAAGGTGAACGAGACCTTTCAATTCGATTCGCTCGGCACGCCCAACGTGGATCCGGTGTTTACAAATCCGGCATTTCAATACACAACCGATGCCATCAACAACCTGGCTGGTTTCCAAGCCGGCGGCGACATGTGGGTAGGGCTAATGCAAGGTCTGCGTATTGGCGCCGAAGGCAAGGCCGGCATCTACAACAACCATTACAATCTCTCGACTCGCATTCGCGACGGCGAAGCCGATTCGCTCACGACGCTATTGTCCGAGGAGTTCCGCGATAACAAGGTCGCATTCATCGGGGAGGCCAGCGTGGATGTCGTGGCGGATATTCTGCCGAGCGTTTCATTGCGTGCTGGCTACGAGGTGTTGTATCTCGATTCCCTCGTGCTCGCCGGCGAGAACTTTAATCAGACATCGCCATACGGTAACCAGGGCGTACGCGTGCCGTTCGTCAATAACGATGGCGAATTGTTCTACCACGGTGCCCATGCGGGCATCGAATATATTTGGTAAGCACAAGCGAGGTTGTCTGCGAACCAGCCCCGCCGATTCGGGGTCTTTCTTACGAAATTCGCGTCCCTTGACAGCGAGGTATAATGGAACAGGAATATATGGAGCACGTATTTTGCGTGTTGGCGCTTAGCAATAACGCGTTCCCCACGACAATGGCTTAGGAGTCCCGATCCATAGTGAAGGAAATCGACCGCAAGCAGGGCGTACAAAGCGAGTCGGCCATCTTGGTCGGCGTCGAGCTGCCCGATGGCCAGGCTGCCCGCGACAATCTCAAGGAATTGGCGGGCCTCGTAGAAACCGCAGGGGCCGAAATTGTCGGCCGTCTCACCCAGCGCCGCCAGGTCCCGGATCAGACGACCTATCTCGGCAAAGGCAAAGTTGAGCAACTCGAATTGATGATCCGCGCTACCGATGCGGACTCAGTCGTCTTCGACAACAACCTTTCCGCCGCCCAAGTCCGCAACCTCGAACGCGAACTGGGTGTCAAGGTGCTCGATCGCACTGAAGTGATTCTAGATATTTTCTCGACCCGCGCGCGTACGCACGAAGCTCGCCTTGCGGTGGAGCTCGCGCAGCTCGAGTACTCGCTGCCACGGCTCAAGCGAATGTGGACCCATTTGTCGCGCATCAAAGCCGGCGTCGGCATGCGCGGCCCTGGCGAAAAGCAGCTCGAAACGGACCGCCGGCTCGTCGAGCGGCGAATTTCCGATCTGCGCAGCGAGCTCAATCGCGTACAACGCCGCAAAGAACGCGAAGTCGCCGCACGCAGCGACCGGATGACCGTCTCGCTGGTCGGCTACACCAACGCCGGCAAGAGCACGCTGCTCAATAAACTAACCGGCGCCAATGTCCTCGCCGAAAACAAGCTGTTCGCGACGCTCGATACTCGCACTCGCCGTTGGCAACTGCCAGGTTGGGGTCCTGTACTGCTCAGCGACACGGTTGGATTCATCCGAGATTTACCCCACAGCCTGATCGCGAGCTTCAAAGCGACGCTCGAAGAAGCCCGGCAGGCCGACTTGCTGCTCCATGTGGCGGATGCAAGCAATCCAGCAGCACTCGAGCAAATCGCCTCGGTATATGCTGTGCTGGAAGAGCTCGGCATCAATGAGAAAGACACGCTGTTGGTTCTCAATCAAGTGGATGCCATCGCCGAGCATGGCACCCTCGACCGCTTGAAAGACCGATATCCGTCAGCGATTGCCGTCAGTGCCCGAACGGGCGAGGGGCTAAATCGGCTAGCAGTGGCCGTTAGCGAAGCGCTGACGCATCATTTTCAGGACGTCGATATCGAAATCGATGTGGCAAATGGCCGGCTTCTGGCCGCGCTCGCAACAAACGGCGAAATTCTCAGCCGCACGTATACAGATGATCGCGTGTCCATCCACTGCCGCATGCCGCGAAAGTTTTTGGGGCAGGTTTCCCCGCAAGAAGCCCAAATCAAGCTGCGTTCCAACGGCCAAGTTTGGGTGCGGGATGGCGAAGAGCCGGCGAATGGCTTCGCGGAATCTAATGGGCTTGCTCACGAGGTTCATGCGAATGGCCACATTCATTCCAACGGCGCCGCGATTGATGGTGCCGCGTAACGAAGGGGCAAGATAGCTCGGCCATCTTGGCCGGACCGAGAATACCAACCGAACACTAGCGCGTTCCGGTTGATACGATCAGCCGCGGGGCGCTAGCCCCCGGTTTTGAAACCGCTTCTAGCTCTATTCCACTTGTCGAACGCGGGATACATCGCGGGCGCGACGCTGCCGACCCAAGATGGGTCGGCTATATTGCCTGCATGGCGAAACGAAACCTTACCGATCGGCGGGCGCTCATCACCGGTGCATCGAGCGGAATCGGCCGGGCGCTCGTCATAGAGCTCGCCAAGCGCGGAGTCGATTCGGTCCTCTTGGCCCGGCGAGCCGATCGTTTGCAGGAGGTCGCGACGGAAGCAGCAAAGCATGGTCGGCGTGCGATCTGCGTTGCAGGGGACGTGACCGTTCCGGCGACACGGCAAAGAGCACTCGATGCGGCGCACAACGATTTAGGTGGACTTGATATCTTGATCAACAACGCCGGCATCGCCGCGCATGGCCGCTTTGCTGAATCGGATCCGGCTCGCCTGCGGCCAATCTTGGAAGTGAACTTCTTCGCGCCGGTCGAGTTGATTCGCGAGGCGCTTCCAATTCTTCAAAGCGGCAAACAGCCGCTCATCGTCAACATTGGCTCAATCCTGGGTGAGCGAGCCAGCCCGCACAAAAGCGAATACTCGGCCAGCAAGTTCGCCTTGCACGGCTTCAGCGAGGCGATCCGACCCGAGTTCGCCAGGTTGGGCATCGACATGTTGCTGGCGATCGTGGGGCCAACAGATAGCGAGCACTTCGATAAGCTCATCGAAGACAAGGGCCCGCTACCCTGGGGCGATCCCCGACGTATGCCTGCTGACAGAGTTGCACGAGAGATCGTTCGGGCGATGGAGCGCGGCCGAAGCGAAGTAGTAACCGGTTCGCGGGCCCGCCTTTGGTTACGCCTTAACCGGCTGGCACCGCGCCTTGTCGATCGCCTCATGAATCGGTTTGGCTAAGTGGCAGAAATTGACGCTGCCCTCGATCGGCGGGAAAACTAAAATACCGTACTCGACCTTTGTCAACGGAGGAACAAGAACAATATGTCGCTCATTCAACTGCTCGTTATGGTACCACTTCTGGCCGTGAATTCGGCCCGGAACAATGTCGAATTCACCAAAGACTCGCTGAAGGTCGTTCAGCAGAACGTCGCCAAGAAAAAAGCTGTGCTGGTCGATGTTCGCAGCGAAGAGGAATGGAAGCAAGGACATATTGCGGGTTCGATATTCCTTCCCGTAACCTCGCTGCGCAAAGGCGGCGACCCCAAGATGCTCGCCAAGAAACTGCCGCAAAAAAAGATTCTCTACACGTTCTGCGTGGTTGGCATGCGGGCCAGGGCAGCCGCCTACGTGTTGGAAAAGCGCGGCTACACGGTTCGCGCCCTCAAGCCTGGATACGACGATCTTGTGAAAGCTGGATTCAAAAAGGCAAAGCCCGAACCGAAAGCAGCCAAAAATGAAAGTACGCGACAGCGGGATGCCGGATGAGCCCTATTGGGAATCGCTCTTTGACATTCCGCTGATTCTGAAGCGACTCGCTATCGGTCGCTTTCACGATGTCGCCGAGTTGGGATGCGGCTATGGCACCTTTACCGTGCCCATTGCCAAAGCGATCCGTGGCACCGTCTACACGTTCGACCTGGAACCGGAAATGCTTGCCCGCACGCGTGCGCGCACCGCAGGCTTGCGGGTGATTTGCCAGCAGCGGGACGTGGTGGAGCGTGGCTTCGGTGTCCAGGTCGACGTCGTCCTGCTCTTCAATATCCTGCACTGCGAACAGCCGGTTTCGCTGCTCGACCACGCCACCGCCGCCTTGCGACCAGGTGGCGAAGTCCTCGTGATCCACTGGCGCCATGGGACGACGCCGCGCGGCCCGAACCTCGCAATCCGGCCAAGGCCAGAACAAATCGCCGAATGGGCCACCCTCGCCGGCCTGGAACCAGCCGGCGAGGTTCTCGATCTGCCACCCTGGCACTACGGCCTGCGATTGCGCCGGAAATAAAGCTCCCCTTGACCGCTTCCATTGCCGCATCGCACACCCGAATTCGGCGTAACGCCGGCCAATTCCATGCATTGCAAAGTGAACGTGAAGTATTTATATACTAAGGCTGGCTCGATTTGCGAAATCCTACCTTTTGTTGGAGTCACTCACATGAAAACGCGCTGGATGGTTATGTCGTTGTGTGCCGCCCTGCTGCTGGCGGTGGGCGGACTGAAGGCGGCTAAGGAAGAGACCGCAAAGGAGTTCAAAGCGACCTGCCCAGTGTCCGGCAAACCCGCCATTGAATCCTCGGTCATCGAGAGGAAAGACGGCACGAAGGTCTACTTCTGCTGTAAAAACTGCCCGAAGGCGTACAAGGCGAATCGCAAGAAGTACGCTACGAAGGTAAACCGTCAACTGCTGGAGACCGGCCAAATCGTGCAGGTCGCCTGCCCCGTCTCCGGTGAGCCAGTCAACAAAGAAGATACGATCGAGACAGGCAACGCAAAGGTTAGCTTCTGCTGCGAGAAGTGCCTTGCCAAATATAATGCTGCGGATGACGACGGCAAACTGAAACTGCTCTTCAGCCCCGCCGCGATGAAGAAGGGCTTCACGCACCAGACGAAATGTCCGGTCAGCGGCAAGCCGATCGACCCCGAGCATTCTGTCGAATACAAGGGCCAGAAGGTCTACTTCTGCTGCCCGCATTGCCCGGCCGCTTTTGAGAAGGGTCCGGAAAAGTACGTGGCAAAGCTGCCGCAGTTCAACAAGAAGAGCGGCGGCAAGAAAAAGGCGGCCACAGAGTAAGCAATTTGGCGGAAGGTTCGCAGCTTGTGAATCTCCTGACTGATGCGAGATTGAACGTAAGGGGTCAGCTTCGGCTGGCCCCTTTTTATTGCGCTGCAAATCGGCTGGAACAACGGCTCGCACTCAGTTCGCCACTCCCGCGCCGATTTCTGCCAAAATGGCACGTGCTCAGGATAACGCGGCGGCGTCAGCGGCGGTGCGAAATGCCCTAACGCCTTCATAATCCTGTATTTGCGGAATCGGCCCCTAGCCCTGGCACGCCCATTGCGTAATACTGCGGAACTTCGCGGTGCGCTGCCATTTTAGCGCGCGTGGCCGCCAAATTCCGCATTCATCGCGGCGTGGGTTGTCGGCCGCTTTCTGAGATACCCAAACAGTTCAATCACGTACGATCGGAGGACTATCGCGTGGCAGCAAAACAAATGGTCTTTGATGATGACGCCCGGGCCCCATTGGCGGCCGGCGTCGATAAGTTGGCCCGTGCCGTTCGCAGCACGCTTGGCCCACGCGGCCGCAATGCCGTGCTCGACAAGGGTTGGGGCTCTCCCAAGATCACCAAAGACGGCGTCACCGTCGCTCAGGATATCGAGCTCGACGATCCGTTTGAAAACCTCGGCGCGCAGCTCGTGAAGGAAGCCGCCAGCAAAACGGGCGATGTCGCCGGGGACGGCACCACGACCGCGACCGTGCTCGCGGAAGGCATTTTCCGCGAAGGCCTTAAAATGATTGCCGCCGGCGCCGACGCAATGGCCCTTAGCCGCGGCATCAGTAAGGCAGTACAGGCCGTCGATGAGGCCATCGCCAAGCAGGCCGAGAAGGTCGACATTAAAGACAAAAAGAGCCTGCAGCAAATCGCGACGATTGCAGGCAACAACGATCCGAGCATTGGCAGCGTGCTCGCCGATGCTTTCACCAAGGTCGGCAAGGATGGCGTCATCACCGTCGATGAAGGCCGCACCAGCGATACCACCGTCGAAGTTGTCGAGGGTATGCAGTTCGACCGCGGCTTCCTTTCGCCGCACTTTGTTACCGATCAGGACGAGCAAACGGTCGAGCTCGAAAACTGCTTTATCCTCGTGTACGAGGAGAAGATTTCCAGCGCGAAGAACCTCGTGCCGATTCTGGAAGCAGTGTCCAAAGCGGCCAAACCGCTATTGATCATCGCCGAAGATGTCGAAGGCGAAGCCCTCGCCACGCTAGTTGTGAACAAGCTCCGCGGCATCTTGCAAGCGTGCGCTGTGAAAGCCCCCGGTTACGGTGATCGCCGCAAGGCGATGCTCGGCGACATTGCGACGCTGACCGGTGCAACCGCCATTTTCAAGGATCTTGGTATTAAGCTCGATGGAATCAAGTTGTCCGACCTTGGCCGAGCGAAGAAGATCACCGTCAGCAGCGATAATACGACGATCATTAGCGGCGCCGGCGACAAGGCGGCCATCACCGGTCGTGCCGAACAGATCCGCAAGGAGATCGAGACGACCGACAGCGATTACGATCGCGAGAAGCTCCAAGAGCGGCTCGCGAAGCTCGCCGGCGGCGTTGCGCAGATTAAAGTCGGTGCAGCGACTGAATCGGAAATGAAAGAAAAAAAGGCGCTCTTCGACGACGCCAAGTCGGCCGTTGCCGCCGCCTTGGAGGAAGGCATCGTGGTTGGCGGCGGTGTAGCTCTCCTTCGCTGCGAAAAGACCGCCAAGAAGCTCGACCTTGAGGGCGACGAGAAGCACGGTGCCGAAATCATCGCCAACGTGCTCCACTATCCGCTGCGATACATCGCGGAGAACGCGGGCGTCGACGGCGATGTGGTCGTCAATCGCGTCCGCCAGTTGAAGGGCAAAAACGAGGGCTACAACGCCGACAAGGACGAGTACGGCGATCTTGTTGCGGCGGGCGTTGTCGATCCGGCGAAGGTTGTTCGTACTGCCCTTCAAAATGCGGCCAGCGTCGCCTCGCTGTTGCTCACAACCGAATCGCTTGTCACCGAAATCCCCAAAGAAGCCGAAGAGCCGGCCGGCGGCCATCATCATGACCACGGCATGGGTGGCATGGGAGGTATGGGCGGCGGCATGGGAGGAATGGGTGGCATGGGCGGCATGATGTAGAAATCGCTGGTTGTTAGCCGAAAGTGGATAGTTGTATCAACGACCACTTCGACAACTAACAACTATCTATTATCCACTATCAACTATCAAAACAACGATCACTCGACAACGCATATCAGGAGTCACAAATGTCCAAAATCAAATTACGTCCCCTCGATGATCGTGTGGTCGTCGAACCACTCGAAGCCGAAGAAATGACCGCCGGCGGCATCGTCCTGCCGGATGCTGCCCAAGAGAAGCCGCAGCGCGGCAAGGTCGTCGCCACCGGCCCTGGCAAGTTGCTCGATTCCGGCAGCCGCGGTGAACTATCCGTGAAAACCGGCGACGAAGTCATCTACGGCAAGTACGGCGGCTCCGAAGTCGAAGTCAATGGCGAAGAGTACAAGATCCTCCGCGAGACCGACATCCTCGCGAAGGTTGTCAGCTAACTCGAATTTTTACTCACGCAAAGGTGCGAAGACGCCAAGAAGAAATCACCACAACGGCACAACGAGCACGACGGAAAATATGGAATCGATCCGAAGCACAGATTCCTTCGCCTATTTTCTTTCGTCGTGTCCTTCGTGTCGTCGTGGTAAATGAATGATTTAAAAACTTGCGCTTGGCGCCTTTGCGTGAGACGAATCAAGCAACTAACTGCACAGGAAACTAAACCGTGGCAAAGCAATTGATGTTCGACGACGCCGCCCGGGCCAAGATGCTCGCCGGCGTGGACAAGCTGGCGGATGCGGTGGCCATCACGCTCGGCCCGCGCGGCCGCAATGTAATTATCAACAAATCGTTCGGTGGCCCGACCGTCACCAAAGACGGCGTCACCGTTAGCAAGGAAGTTGAGTTGGAAGACCCGTTCGAAAACATGGGCGCCAAGCTCGTCCATGAAGTGGCGGACAAAACGTCGAGTCTCGCCGGCGATGGAACGACGACGGCAACCGTGCTTGCCCGCGCCATCCTCCGCGAAGGCACGCGCAACATCGTAGCCGGCAGCAATCCGCAGGCCGTCCGCCGTGGAATCGACAAGGCTGTGGCCGCCGCCGTCGAACATCTCGAAAAGATGTCGAAGAAAGTCTCCAGCAAACAGGAGATTGCCCACGTCGGCGCGATCAGCGCGAACAACGATCCCGTGATCGGCGAATTGCTGGCCAACGCTATGGAAAAGGTCGGTAAAGACGGCGTGATCACCGTCGAGGAAGGAAAGACGACTGAGACCACCGACGAGTATGTCGATGGCATGCAGTTCGACAAGGGCTATCTGTCGCCGTACTTCATCAATCAACCGGCGACGATGGAATGCGTGCTTGAAGATGTCTACTTGCTGATCCACGAAAAGAAGATCAGCAACCTTCGCGAGGTGCTGCCCATCCTCGAGCAGGTAAGCCAGAAGGCCAAGCCGCTGTTGATCATTGCCGAGGACGTTGAAGGCGAAGCGCTCGCCGCGCTCGTTGTCAACAAGCTCCGCGGCATCCTCAACGTCTGTGCCGTCAAAGCCCCGGGCTTCGGCGATCGCCGCAAGGCAATGCTGGCCGATATCGCCACACTGACGGGCGGTACCGTCATCAGCGAAGATCTCGGCAAGAAGCTCGAGAACATCACGCTCGAAGAGCTTGGCCGCTCGAAGAAGATCACCGTCACCAAGGACAACACCACGATCGTCCAAGGCGCCGGCAAGAGGGAAGACGTGCAGAAGCGGATCGAACAGATTCGCAAGGGCATCGAATCCACAACCAGTGACTACGATCGCGAGAAGCTGCAGGAGCGGCTCGCCAAGTTAACCGGCGGAGTGGCGATCATTTCCGTCGGTGCTTCGAGCGAGGCCGACATGAAGCAGAAGAAAGCCCGCGTCGAAGACGCGCTTCACGCCACGCGTGCGGCCGTCGAAGAAGGCATCTTGCCCGGCGGCGGTGTGGCCCTCGTGCGTTGTCAGGAAGCCGTTGAAAAGGCCCGCTCTTCCGCCAAGGGCGACGAGCGCATCGGCGTCGATATCATCCTCGGCGTCCTATCAGCCCCGCTCAAGCAAATTGCCGATAACTGCGGCCTAAGCGGCAGCGTGGTGGCCGACGAAGTGGCTCAGAAGTCGACCAACACCGGCTACGACGCCAATGCCGGCGAGTACACCGACATGATGAAGGCCGGCATCCTCGACCCCACGAAGGTCGTAAAAGCCGCGCTCGCCAACGCCGCCAGCATCGCCAGCCTGATGCTGACGACCGAGGCGCTGGTCACGAACTTCGACGCGAAGGACGAAAACAAAAAGGCCGTCATCGGCAGTATCCGATGATTTGGTCAAGAATCGGTTGACAGCCGCTTGCGGGCCACTCGTCTTCGGGCAAGTGGCCCGTTTGCATAGAATGATGCAGCAGGCATGTTCCGCATGCCGTAGCCAAATCATCGACAACGCGGTCGCGTCCGCAAACCTGGAATCTTATTTCAGCCTGGATTACGGCACGCGGAGCGTGCCTACTACAATCATGGCCACACAACGCGACTATTACGAAATCCTCGGCATCCAACGATCCGCCACCAACGGTGAGATCGCCGGCGCCTATCGTAAATTGGCCGTGAAGTATCATCCCGATCGCAATCCGGGCGACGCCGAAGCCACCGAGCGATTCAAGGAGGCGGCCGAAGCCTTTGAAATTCTCAACGATCCGGATAAGCGAGCCCGTTACGATCGCTTCGGGCATGCGGGATTGAATGGCCAGTACGGCGCTCATCACTTTAGCGACGTCGAGGACATCTTCTCCGCTTTCGGCGATTTGTTTGGCGACCTGTTCGGCGGCAGCCGGCAACGCGGCCGCGTGCACAAAGGCCGCGACGTGCGATGCGATGTAACGCTCACGCTCAAGGAAGCGGCCAACGGCGTTACAAAAACCGTCCAATTTCAAAGGCACGATCGCTGTGAAAAGTGCCACGGCACCGGGGCCGCCGAAGGCAGTCGTCGCGAGGTGTGTAGCTATTGCCGCGGTCAAGGCCGCGTCATTCAATCGGCCGGCATCGTGCGGATTCAAACCACGTGCCCTGCTTGCCACGGCGAAGGGTCGACGATTAAGCATCCCTGTTCCGCATGCCGCGGCAGCGGACAAGTGCTGAAGAAAGTCACGACGGAAGTGCAGATCCCTCCGGGCGTCGACGACGAAATGCGCGTGCGAATCACCGGCGAGGGTGAGCCGAGTCCGAACGGCGGCCCGCCGGGCGATTGCTACTGCTTCATTTCGGTGTTAGCACACCCGTTGTTCGAGCGCGATGGCCAGAATTTGGTCTGCCGCGTGCCGATTACGTATGCTCAAGCGGCCCTTGGTGCGACGTTCGAAGTGCCAACGCTCGACGGCCGTGGAGAAGTCGAGATTCCCGCCGGCACACAATCCGGTGCAGTGTTCAAGCTAGGGGGCAAAGGCATGCCCGACCCGAGACGACGCGGTCTCGGCGACCTGCTCGTGCAGGTTGTCATTGAAGTGCCCAAAAAGCTCAGCAAAGAGGAACGTACTTTGCTCCGTGAACTAGCTGAACTTGAGCACAAAAACGTGGCGCCGGAACGAAAGAGCTTTTTCGCAAAACTCAAAGAGTACTTTACGGCCGATGAAGAAGAGAAATCGCAAGCGGCCGACTGATGGGAGGCGGTGATACGATGTCCAAGCACAAAAACCAGCGTGTTACCGTTGGCGAAGATGAAGATGTGGACGCTGCCCAAAGCGAAACGATCGACATGAGCGCGGCGGCAACCGAGCAGGCCGCCGATGTCGCGAGCGAATTGGCCAACGCCAACGACCGCTTGCTGCGCTTGCAGGCCGAAATGCAGAATTTGCGCAACCGCACGTCGCGCGAGATCGCCGACGAACGCAAGTATGCGGCGATGCCAATCGTGCGCGACCTGTTGCCTGTGGTGGACAATATCGACCGAGCCATCGAGGCCGCTGAAAAAGCGGGCGAAGCGGAAAATCTACTCGCTGGCTTCCGACTTGTGAAGCAGCAGTTGCACTCGATTCTGAGCAGTCATCAATGCGAACTGATCGCTGCGGAAGGCGAGCTGTTCGACCCGAACTTCCACCAGGCCATTTTGCAGCAGCCGTCGGCCGACGTCCCCGCCGGCAATGTAATGATGGTCACGCAACCGGGCTACAAATTGCACGACCGTGTCGTGCGGCCTGCGCAAGTGATTGTTTCCAGTGGCTCCGGCGAAGTGGGCCAAGCTTGACAGAATGAATTTGGCGTTTCCGCCGGCGCTAAATAGGTTTCTCCAAAATCTCTATATCCTTCTATGCCCACTTACGATTACGAATGCGACGCCTGCGGACACTCGTTCGAGCTGTTCCAGTCAATTTCCGAGCCCGTGAAGAAGAAATGCCCCGAATGCGGCAAACTCAAACTGCGGCGGCTATTCGGCACGGGGGCGGCCGTCGTGTTCAAAGGCTCTGGCTTTTATCAGACCGATTACCGCAGCGACTCCTATAAGAAGGCCGCAGAAAAAGATAAACCGGCCAGCGAGTCGAAAAGCGACGCCAAAAGCGATTCAAAATCAGAGAGCAAGAGCGAAACCAAAACGTCCTCCGACTCAAAGCCGTCGTCGAGCGGTGGCAAGAGCGACAAGAAGAAGCCCTCGAAGTCAGGATAGCATCCTATTCGATCTCCTCCAGCCGTATACCTTTACCGGCGCAGGCTTTCTCTCGCTTGGGCGATTCGCTTCACAAAACGTGGATCATTCTCAAGTCGATAATCGAACCAATCGTCCTCCGACGCGAAGCCGACCAAGACGCCGGCCGGCTTACCATGGCGTGTAATAACGATCTCCTCCAATTCGGCTAAGCGAAGATATCGAGACAATTCATCCTTTGCCTCAGTCAAGCTTACCGTTTTCATCGTTCACCATGCCTTTCGAGCCACTTATTGGCCGCGGATTTCTCGACAATGGCCAAAACCTCGACGGTTTCCTCAGTAACATCATAGAACACCCGTATGTCTCCCACGCGGAGTCGATACTGTGGACGGGTAAAACCTCGCAGTTTCTTGATTCTGCTCTTGGAAACCTTACTCGGTTTGTGCCGGAGGTGTGATTCTATTGCATCCTTGACTTCAGCACGGACATTCGCTTTGAGCCGATTCAAATCTCGCGCCTGAGTCGAATATGCCCCAAGCTGGCAGCAACGGGGCAACGACCTCAACCGGTTCGCCGGTCATCGGGTGACTGAAGCCAAGTTGCCGCGCGTGCAGCGCGATCGCCCGTAAGCGTTCGTCCTTGAACTGCTCCGCGAAAGCCAGCAGCGAACCATACTGGGCATCCCCGATGACCGCGTGCCCGCGCGACGCTGCTTGCACCCGAATCTGATGCGTGCGTCCCGTTTCTAGCTCGACTTCCAGCCACGAATACATCGCTCGGCCATCTCGCCGCAGCGAGTCGCCTTTGGCGACTTGGCCGGGCGGAGACATGCCGAGCAAGGACGGCTCGGCGATGTGGCCGCGGCTGAGAACGCGATAGCGCATCACGGCGAGCTTGCCACGCGGGTCGTCGGGCGGCACCACGATCGATTGCGGCATGCCGTGGCGTTTGTGCAGGTGATCGGTCCAGGTGCCTTCATCCGGTTGCACATCACCCTCAACCGCCGCCCAATAGACTTTTGCGACCGTCCGATCCTCAAACTGCGCTAAGCCGCTGAGCCGCTCGCACATGCCGGGCAAACACGATCGCGCCGGAAACCGGCCGATCGAGCCGATGCGGCAATCCGAGGTAGATATTGCCCTCCTTCTGCTCTCGCTGGCGATAGAAGGCTTTCACCTGCACCTCGAGGCTATCAATGCCGGCAGGCGCCTGCGTCAAGATGCCCGGCGGCTTGTTGATGACGAGGACGGGGCCATTGTCGTAAAGAACGTCGAGCATGAACTGTAGGTCGGGCTTTAGCCCGACTCGCGGCGTAGGAACGCGTCGGACTGATGTCCGACCTACCTGGGGCGAACCCCATCAGAACGCGAGCTGTCATCCTTCGCAAGACGTTGGTGCTGTAGCGGTTCGATGCAATCGCCGCTACAATGCGAAGCTCAGTGGGAGTGTCGTTTTTCAGGTGATTTCGCAGTGATTCGTGTCGGCATTCTTGGTGCGTCCGGCTACTCAGCACTCGAGCTGATGAAGATCCTGCTGCGCCATCCGGAGATGCAAATCACGGCGCTTACCACGCGGCAATCCGAGTCGCCTAGCGTTGGCGAAGTGCATCCGTCGCTTGCTGGCAGGCTCGACCTCGCAATGGAAAATCTCTCGCCCACCCAAGTGGCCGAGCGCACCGATTGCGTGTTCTGCTGCTTACCTCATGGGGCGAGCGCTTCGGCGGTTACTGAGCTGTTGACACGTGGCAAAAAGGTGATCGATCTCAGCGCCGATTATCGGCTGAACGACCCAGCAGAGTACAAGCAGTGGTACGCGGTCGAACACCCCGATCCGTTGCGAATGCCGGAGACGGTGTACGGCCTGCCGGAAATCTATCGGGAACGAATTCAAACCGCCGACCTCGTGGCCAACCCAGGTTGTTATCCCACGTCGGCTATCCTCGCGCTCGCACCACTGTTGCGGGCCGGTGCGATTCTGCCGCGCGGCATCATCGTCGACAGCAAAAGCGGCGTGAGCGGCGGCGGGCGTGAGCCGAAGCCCGCGTTCCACTTTCCCGAATGCAACGAAAGCGTATCAGCTTACGGTGTCGGCACCCATCGGCACATGCCGGAAATCGATCAAGTGCTCACGGACATTGCGGATGCCCAGGTGCGCGTCGTCTTCACACCGCATCTCATTCCAATGGATCGCGGCATCCTCTCGACGTGCTATGCGGAACCGACCGGTGAGTTCACGGAAGGCTCGCTGCTCAACGTGGTCGAGGAGTTTTATGCCGATGAACCGTTCGTGAGGGTGGCGAAGGCATTGCCGGCCACGAAGCACGTCAGCGGCACCAACTTTTGCGACATCACCGTCCGCAGCGTCCGCGGCCGCGTCGTGGTTATCAGTGCGATTGACAACCTTATAAAAGGCGCTTTGGGCGTCGCCGTCCAAAATTTTAATCTCATGCATGACTTCGATGAAACGACCGCCCTGTTGTAATCAATCCGCAATCCGAAATCTGTAATCGCCCGATGTCCCTTCGCCTTCCACAAGGTTTTCGAGCCGCCGGCGTTTACTCCGGCGTGAAGCGAAACGGCACGAAGCTCGATCTATCGCTCATCGCCAGTGATCGGCCGGCCGTCGCAGCCGGCGTGTACACCAAGAACCTGGTGTATGCCGCACCGGTCAAAATCGATCGTGAGCGGACGCCGAGCGATTCGATCCGCGTGATCGCGATCAACTCCGGCGTGGCGAACGCTTGCACGGGCGAGCAGGGTGACGCGGACGCGCGGCAAATGGCAGCTTGGGCGGCCGAGGCCGTCGGCGCGGGGGCCGAGCAAGTGCTCGTTATGTCTACCGGCGTGATCGGTTCGATGCTGCCGATGGAAAAAATTCATGCCGGCATCCAAGCGGCCGCCAAAAAACTCGGCGATGATGAGCAATCGCTCCAGAACGCCGCACTCGGCATCATGACGACCGATACCCGGCCTAAACTCCGCGGTCGCGAGGTGACGATCGGCGGCATCCCAACCCGGGTCACCGGTATGGCCAAGGGCGCCGCGATGATCGGCCCCAATATGGCAACGATGCTCGCGATCGTGATGACCGACGCATGCCTGCGAAAGCAGGATGCACAGACGGCGCTCACCGATGCGATGGATGAGTCCTTCCATTGCATCAGCGTCGATGGCCACATGAGCACCAACGACACTGTCATCCTCCTCGCCAATGGCGCTGCCCAGCGCGCCGGGGCGTTCCCACCCCCGGCATCCCCAACACCTCTCACCGGTAAAGGCCTGGATGATTTCCGCACCACGCTCTTCGAAGTCTGCGAAGACTTGGCCCAATCGATCCCTGCCGATGGAGAAGGCGCTACGCACCTAATCACCGTCGAAGTGCACGGCTGCCGCTCACGGCCGGACGCTCTCAAGATCGGCAAGACAATTTCGGAAAGCCCGCTCGTAAAGACAGCCATCGCCGGCGCCGACCCCAACTGGGGCCGGATTGTTTCCGCGGCCGGTTACGCGGGAGTGCAGTTCGATCCGTCGAAAGTGACGCTCTATCTCAACGGCCTCCTCCTCTACGAGCGAGGCGCGCCGGTTGACTTCGATGCCAACGCCGTCTCCAAATCGGTCGCAGCCGACCGCGACACGAGCATTGTTCTCATCCTCGAAGAGGGTAAATCGGCAGCACGCTTTTGGACGACTGACCTCACGGCCGAATACGTCCGGCTCAACGCCGATTATCACACGTAGCGGTGAGGAATCGGGGATTAGGTCGCAATACCGACTGGGTGGCCGGGCTGACAAAGTATATCCCCTGAATCACTCGACGACCGATGTACGCCACAGATTATCGAATCGTCGCGCCGTGATCGGTGATGCTGCCCGCGTGGGCCTCGCTCCACAGTTTCCATGCTGAGGTTTCGATCGTCACACGGCAGTAGCCCGCGCTGGCTTGAATAACGATAGTGGGATGATCCTGCTTGAGACCGCTGTCGAGTCGCTTGGCGCGTCGCGTTCGCCAGCAGTTCGGCGTCGGTGTCGCTTTCGGCCTTCGAGATATTGGCCGACATGTTGTCGACGGCCTTGCCGAGCGTTTTCAATGACGCGACCAGCTTGTCGTTCGCTTCGACCTGCCCAGCGAACACCAACGCTGCCACGACCGCTGCTGCAATTCGCCACCGCATGATGTGCTCCCACCGACTGCTAGAATGTTGTCTATGAAAGCTTACCTTATTCGTCATGGAAGATTGTGACATGCTCCCACGGGATGAATCGATCATTGAGACCCCTGTTTTACCGACGTCGTAGTAGCGAAAGTTGAACACCCCCGCTCCAATCGCCGGAGGTTGACCCGGCTTCACGTAGCGGTATACTCCTGTCTTGGGTCAGGCGGGCCGCTTGGCCGTTCTCGTGCGCGATCGTTCGCAGGCCACTTGCTAAGGAATATGAATCGATGCCTGCAACCTTCGACACCGAACATCGCGCGACTGCAAGTGCCGCAGCCGCTCAGCAACCAGCATCGCCGTTGGATATCCAGCCACGCGATTGCCTCGACGAGCTGCTTCCGGTCGACGCTCCCAAGACGACCGAGTTTGATCATCCGCTCCCGCGACCCGCGCTTGTCGACGAGCGAAGCCGCATCGTCTGGCCGTACATCATCGGCGTCATCCTTTTTCATCTGACGATTCCGCTGGCGTTCTTTTCGTACTTCTTTAGCTGGTGGGGCCTGCTGTGGCTTCCGGTGGGCAACTACATCTTCTGCTCGATGGGCATTGGCGCCGGCTTCCACCGCCTGCTTACGCACCGCGGCTACAAATGCCCGCTGTGGCTCGAGCACACGCTGGCCCTCCTCGGCGTGTGCAACCTGCAGGAGTCGCCCGCCCGTTGGGTCGTCGTGCATCGCATCCACCATCAACATTCCGACCACCAGCCCGATCCGCACACGCCGCAGGTCAGCGCGTTCTGGAGCCACGTCGGCTGGTTGTTCATCGAGAACCGCCACACGACCTCCGCCGAGACCTACCACAAATACGCCCGCGACATCCTATGCGACCCGCTCTACATGCGGCTGGAGCGCAACTTGTGGTACTTCTGGGTCTACGTGATCCATGCCGTGCTGTTCCTCGCCGCTGGCCTCGGCGTCGGTTACGCGATGCACGGCACACTCGCCGGCAGCATCCACGTCGGCCTGCTTTGGCTGCTGTGGGGCGTCGTCTATCGCACGATTTACACGTGGCATGTCACCTGGGGCGTCAACTCCGCCGCCCACCTTTGGGGCTACCGCAATTACGACACCCGCGAAAACAGCCGCAACAACTGGCTCATCTCGTTGGCGACCAACGGCGAAGGCTGGCACAACAACCACCACGCCGACCCCCGCGCCGCCGCCCACGGCCACCGGTGGTGGGAACTCGACGTCACCTACCTCACCATCTGCCTCTGGGAAAAACTGGGGCTCGCGTGGGACGTCGAACGACCCAACCAGTCGCTCCTCGGTCGCCGTCGCATGCCGGGGTAGGACAGGCTTCGCCTGACACACTCTCTCATTTTGTCAAGCACAGCCTGACCTACAATCTTACGGATGGTCATAGCCGGCCGAGACGGATCAGTTCGATACGTTCTTGCAATCGTTCGGCGGAATTGAATTAAAGAAACTCAACGGTTGCTCTGCCCTCGGGCGTTAGGCCGACAATTCTTGCCGAGTCAAATTGGAAGTGCTCTGACCATGTTTGGTGGCGGGGATCGAACAGCCGGACGAATTTGCCAGTTTCTGGGTCGATTGCACCGATGTCGCTCGATTTGCGGCGGTTGCATGGCAAGCAGGAAAGTGCGAGATTGTCGAGCGCCGTTTGACCTCCATGTTTCTGCGCGATGACGTGATCAACCTGGTGGCGCGACGCGGCGTCCTCTTGATGGATGCGGCAGTATTCTCAGCGGTTGCCGGCGCGGTGGACGATTTGACGCCGAAGTTCAGCGGTCGGTCGCGTCACTGGCTTTGCTTCTCGCGGACACGTGCTTTGAGCAAGCGAACCACATGCTCGAAGTGCTCGAACGCGTCCAATTCGGCCGACTCTTCGGGAGAGAGTGTTCGATCGCGATTCTTGGACAGCAGGTCGTCCAGCCGATTTTGCTTCTCGGTGGAAAGTTGAAACGAGAGCACTTGTTCCGGTTTGGCACTGGCGGCCAATAGCTCGACGAGCTCATCGTAAATTGAAGGGTGATCAACGGTAGACATAGTGAACGCTTATTGTTGGGTACGTGGCAATTTTAGCTCAGTTGCCGACAATTGCCAACGCAGGCTCGTGCAGGCAATTGCAGCGAGTTGTTAATTGTTTTGCCGTGAAAAGCGGTGGAGAGGGGGACAGGAACTTTTTGCTCCGAAGACTCCGCAAAAATGAGCCAACTCCGGACGGATGTTTGTTCGTACTGGTTACGGCCGCATCCAGGCGGGTTCGGCGGTTACCGTCGCGCCGCCGGTTTGCATGCCGCGCAGCGTGGGCTGGAAGAACATGTAGGGTGTGACGCTTTCGGGGCGGCTGACGGCTTCGAGCTGGGCGGAGAGTTCGGCTGGGATATCGAAGTCGAGCGACTGGAGATTGCTTTGTAGTTGGTCGACCGACTTCGCGCCGACGAGGACGGCGCTGACGCCGGGCCGCTTCGTGATCCAATTCAGCGCGACTTGCGCCGCCGGCCGGTCGATTTCTTGGGCAACGCGGCGGAGGAGGCCTTCGATTTCCCAATTGCGGTCCTTCCGGATGATCGCCTCAAAGACCGGATTGCCGGAATCTTTGGTGACGCCCAGCCGGCCGGCGTCCAGATTGTCACGCGTGTATTTGCCCGTGAGGAAGCCGCTGGCGAGCGGGCTCCAGGCGACGATGCCCAGGCCGAGGTCCAGGGCCAGCGGCACGAATTCGTTCTCGATGTTCCGCTCGATGAGATTGTATTCCATCTGCATGCCGGCGATCCGCTCCCAACCGTGGAGCTCGGCCAGCGTTTGGGCCCGCGACACGTACCAGGCCGGGCAATCGGACAGGCCGATGTAGCGGACCTTGCCGGATTCGACCAGCGCGTCGAGCGCGTGCATGACTTCTTCGACGGGTGTGATGCCGTCCCAGGCGTGGACCCAGTACAGGTCGATGTAATCGGTCTGCAGGCGCCGTAGCGAGCCTTCGACGGCCCGCATCATGTTCTTGCGCCCATTGCCGCCGGCGTTCGGATTGCCCGGCTGGCCATTGAACGTGTATTTCGTGGCGATGACGACGAAGTCGCGGCAGTTGCGCTCGCGGACGAATTTGCCGACGAGCGATTCGCTGGAGCCGTTCGTGTACATGTCGGCCGTGTCCAAGAAGTTGCCGCCCGCGTCGCAATAGGCGTTGAATACCTGCCGCGCGGCATCTTCCGACGAGCCCCAGCCCCACTCTTCGCCGAATGTCATCGTGCCGAGTGCGAGGGGACAAATTCGCAGGCCGGTGCGGCCGAGGGCGTGGTAGTTCATCGTGCTGTTCCTTGTGCGGTTCGAGGTGGAAGCGTCGCCTGCGCGTTCGTTGTAGCGGGAAAGGGGTGTGGCCGGAAGTATGCGACAATTCCGCATAGCAGCGATTCGATCGAGTTTTGAGTCGCGCGTGCGAAGTCGATTTTTTATTGCCTAATTCGGCGAGTTGTGAGTCTCCTGGTCTGGCGTTTTGCCTTCTTTGGAAGGAGTTTTTTGAGAGGTGGAGACTCACAACTCGGGGAATTTAGATCGCTGGGTGCATCCAAGTGTTTCCAAATTGGTGTTGGGGTGCGGTTCCATGCAGCTGTGCGCAGCGGGAGCGCAGTGCGCGGGGCATCCTAATTTGTAGCAGGCACGCTCCGCCGTGCCGTAGCAGCGATTGTGGCGGCGCTTTTGTCGGTTCCGTTACGGCACACGGAGTGTGCCTACTACAATGCGGTCGAGCTACAGTTTTTCGTCGTTCTCCTTGCTTTCGGCGTAAAAAGTGAAATGCAGGGCCCCGATCAGCGGACCGACGGCGCACACTTCTAGCGGAGCGTCCACGGTTGGCGCGATTCGCCCTGGCCGCGACTATCTGATGACGCGCGCTATTTTGCCTTGGTCCTCACTTCAACCGCCGGGACGCACGGTGCTGCTTCCTTAGGGCCGGAGATTGTCGCAACGGGAGTCGCTACAACGGCCGGCGTGCACAACGGGCAGCGGCGCCCACGACGGTCATTTCACGGGTGCGAGCTTAGCAAATAGTGAACATCGGTTCAATACCTATTTTCGGCCACTTGCAAGAATCAAGATGGGTTCCCGGCTGCGCGGCGAACCCATCCTACCAACTTGGGCATCTCGCACACCTCACCATGGCCTGTGGAAAATTGGGAATTCCACGAATCTACCCCGCTGTGCAAGATGCCACGGTTGCAACGCTCACGCTCTTGTTTGCAGAACTCTCGGACGCTCAAGTCGCTTGTCGCAAAGCGCTTGAGCATGTCCCGCCAGAATGCTTCCTTCGCCGCGTCTCGTTGACTCTTCGCCATCACTAAGTCTCCCTGGCGAGAAAAACAGCAGCTTGGAGAATTAGACAGTGGACAAAAAGATGCGTTTCACAGAACGGACACACAAGATTAGCCTCGACCGAAATTGGCGGCACGGGAAAGTTGTGGGTAATTGAAAGTTTTACAGAACGGACACTTTGTCTTGATCCCAAACCAAACGGAACCCACAAATCTTATCCATAAAATCGTAACGCCATACGGCCTTACTTCTTCCTGCGGACATGCAGTAGTACCATTCATGGCAGTTTGGCTGCCAGGGCCACATGTCGGCAGCGCCACCCCGCAGGGCGCGAACACTATAGAGACTTACGGCATTGTTGTGGTAGCTTTCTCGATAGAGGTCTTGGCACCATTGCCGCGTAAACATTACCGAATAGTCCGAACTTGTTAGTCTTGAACTCAATTTCTTCATCGAAACGATCGGATACAAAAACCTCAATTTCTTCCTCGACTGGTAATTCGTCGCCCCAATAGAATAGCGTGTCAGTTGTGGCGCGGCAGAGGTACTCCCATTCCTTTTCAAATGGAAGTCGGGCTTCAAACTTGCCCGCGACCTCAACAGCAACTTCTTACTCAACGACCGCAGGATCGCGTGCACGGCGGATTCTGCTTGGAGACGAGTGACTGTTTGTCCATGCCGCCAGCTGCTCCATAAGCACAGGCCACTTTGATACTAATAACGGTGCAACTTCTTCTTTGTGATACGGTCTCAACGTTTCCGGATCAAAAGGTAGTGGATTCTCAATTCTGCGAGCGGCAGCTTCTTCATGTGGAGAGAGCCCCATCATGAAACTACCGCCTGGAACAAGGACTACCTCAACACCACTCGTCTTGTGTCGCAAATTCGGCAACACCCTGTCCGACCAGCCCGGCATGACCGAAAAATGTCCACCTATCTGGTCAAACAATTCTGTATGGATTTTTCGCACAGCACCTCTCGGCTGGGACAGAAACCAATCGATAGTTGGGAAGGTTTTCATTTTGTCGTGTAAGCCGCTCCATCAGCGTATGTCCGTAGGTCCTTGCCGTCAGTCGTTTTCGGTTTCGCCCTCGCCGTAGGTGGGAATATCCGGGAGCCGGCGGTAAAGCCACCTTCGTCGGGATCAGGGATGAGTTCAATGGTGAGCGACATAGGCGTCAATTCTTCCGAGCGGTTGTTTTGGGCTTGCGGCGACTGGTGCGTCGCTGTTCCCGCGTTTCAGGGCCCGATCGATTTTATCGACCGTGCGGACATTCGGCGCCTGCTTACCAGTTTCCAGCCGGCACAGCGTTTCCTGGCGAATGCCCGCGAGCTTGGCCAGTTGCTGCTGAGTCAACCCCAACGCGGTTCGCTCATTGATGATGTCGCGGGCAATCGACATGCGCACGAACTCCAGTGCTGGCCGATTGCCTGCTGCGTCGGCAGGGGGCCAAGGTGGCAGCGCTGCTTCACGGGCGGAACGCTCCAATGTGCGCAAGCGCTCGTACTCGGAGCGCTCTAACACGACGAATTCTGTACCAACCAACTTCAAGGATTGAACTTTCGCGGTCATTACGTCTTCCGTTAGTCGTAGAATCGGTCCCGATGCCCGATCTTTTCCACCGTGACCACGTTCTTGGTCACGTAAAACTGGAGTCGATAATCTCCGGTCCGCAACCGATAGCGCCCAGCGAGCTCGCCCCGCAATGGCTTGGCTCCGCTGACTTGCGGCCACTTGGCCAACCGTTCCAGCACACGGTAAAGCCGAGAGCGAATCGGCTTGGGAAGTTCGAGCACTTGGGCTTGCGCATTGGATGTCAGCTCAACCGTTGCCATCCTTAACAACAGTACCACCTTATGACAAAAAAGTCAATGCGTTTTGATTTGATTGGGGTGCGTGGCGGGAGTGCAATAACCTGATTTCTATGGTCCGCCTCGGCTCGGCGGACCTACGACTTCGTCACGGCGAGCAGGAAGCTGGGCTTGAGCGGGTCGAAGGAGAGGCGGTCGAGTTGGTCGGTGCCGCGGGCGAGGTTGATCATCCAGAGGTGGACGTCGGGGGCCGACGTCGTCGAGGGTCGAGGGTCGAGGGTCGAGGGATTTAAGGCACCCTCACCCCCGGCCGCTCTCCCAGAGGGCGAGGGGAAAGGCGTGCGGAGTGTGTCTCGCAATTCTATGAGGTGGTCGATGCTAGTGGTGTTGACGACCAACCGACCTCGCGGCCGCAGACGTTGGAACGCGGCTTGGGAGATGCGAGTGACTTCGCGGCCGGCGCCGGCGACGAAGACGGCGTCGGGGTCGGGGAGCTCGTCGAAGATTTCGGGGGCGCGGCCCAGGACGGCGTTCACGTTGGCGACGTTGAATCGCTCGGCGTTCTGTTGGATGAGGCCGTGGTCTTCGGCATCCATTTCGATCGCATAGACTTGGCCGTCGGAGGCCATTTGGGCGGCTTCGACGCTGACCGAGCCGCTGCCGGCACCGATGTCCCACACGATGCTGCTGGGGGCGATATCCATTTGCGCCAGCGCAATTGCGCGGACTTCGGCCGGAGTGAGGAGGCCGAGCTTCGGTTTGGATTGGAGGAAGGCTTCATCGGGATTGCCGAACAGTCGGCGGCCCACCGCTTCGCGCGGGCGATCGGGCGCGTTCGGGTCGCGAACGAGGACCATCACGTTGAGCGGGTTGAAGGACTGCTTGGCAATCTCGGCGAGCGTGCCGCGGGTGACGCGCTCGTCGCGAGCGCCGAGGTTCTCGCACACGTAGGCGGTGAAGTAGTCGATGTGCCGATCGACGAGCGCCTGAGCGACCTTTTCCGGGCCGCATTGGTCGGTGGTGAACAGGCCGACTTTTTGGGCGGTGCGGATTTTTTCCAGCACCGCATCGAGCGGGTGCTTGGCCAGGTCGGTGAGGTAGGCTTCCTCCCACGTTTCCATCACGCGGGCGAACGCGAGCTGCATGCTGGAGACGTGCGGCACGACGACGAAGCGGTCCTTACCGAGCTTATCGCACACGTAACGCGCGAGGCCGTAGAACATCGGGTCGCCGTAGATCAGCAGCACGACGCGCTTATTCGCCGCCTTTTCGATGGTGGCGACGAGCTGGTTGAGGTCGCTGCTGATTGCGTGGCGTTCGGCCTTTGATTTGGGAACAAGGTCGAGCGTTCGTTCGGTGGCTAGGATCACCCCGGCATCGTCGATGATTCCGCGCACGCTGGCCGGCAGGGCTTCGAGGCCGTCGTCGCCGATGCCGATGACGTGGATTTTTGGAGGCAAGGATGCGGGATGTGGGGAACAGGGAGGAGTTAACTGCGTGGCCTAGTATAGCAGATGGAGGCTTGGGTGCTTAGGTCATGCGTCGACACGAAATGGAAACCGGCGAGCGTGGCTCGCCGGCTGTTGCATTTTCCTGGTCGTAACACGTGATCGGATACTTAGCGCGTCTGTATACGTTTACTTGCCACCGGCCGTTCGACGTTTCCGAGGAATTAGATTGATTAGTGTGCGGAGTGCCTCGTTGACCGACTCGGAATCTGAGAAAAATTCTCGCACATCTGGCGCGAGCATGACGGCTCCGTCTTCAAGCTTGTAATGTTGAACGACCGTGTCGCTATCAGTTTTGTGAATCTTGACGGTATGTCCACGTTGGTATTGCCGTGCGTGTTTCCCGCGCGAGCCGCCGGAGAAATCGTACTCAGGTCGCATCTCGTCATCGGCCCGACTCTTACGCTTGCCCATAGCTTTTTTCGCTCTGATTTTGTTGCTTTGCGGCTACTGATAATACGAATGTTTGGTCCGCGTTGTGTATAACAAACCACGATTAGCCGACCTCGAGACGACATTCCAAGGTCGATGTAACGGTCTTCCTCGTCAGAGTGGTCTTCGTCCACGATCGTGAGCGAACGCGGATCGTTAAATACTGTTTTTGCCTCGTCGAAACTAACGCCCTATTTTTTCTGGTTCGATAGACCCTTCGCCTCATCCCATTCAAAGGTTAGCGCCATCGTGGACCCATTCTAGCTAAATCTCGCAAAGGCAACCAGCACTCCCGAGCCAGAGCGCCTTCATTCAGCCACATAGCATCGCAGCGTGCGGCCGTCGAGCAGCACCGGATCGCGGCCGAGGGGCGGGCCGTCGGCTTCGGGGAAAATATCATCGGGCGGGTGGGCGGCGGTGTCGATGAATAGCTGCCAGTTGATGTTGTCAGTCAAGATGGGCGGCTTGAACTCATACGGTTCGGGCCCGCTGTGAAGCATGATCAGCACGGCCCGGGCTGCTGGGTCGCTGAGGCCGCTGGTGCCTAAGACGCAGGTGAAGCTCGAACCGGCGACGCTCCAGTCGACGTTGCTGCCATCGGGGTTGAACCAACTAACATCGGGCAGTTGGCCCGGCTTCGTCGAATTGCCGGTAAGGAATGCGCCTCGGCGGACGTTGGGCTGGTGGCGGCGGAACGCATTGAGCGCTTCTACGAAGCGGAGCATCTCGGCATTGCGCTCCACCAGTTTCCAATCGAACCAACTGATGGCGTTGTCCTGGCAGTACGCGTTGTTGTTGCCGCGCTGCGTGCGGAGGACTTCGTCGCCGCTGAGGATCATCGGCACGCCTTGGCTGAGAAGGAGCGTGGCCAGAAAGTTTTTGGCCTGGCGATGACGGAGGTCGACGATGCTTTTGCGGCGCGTGGGGCCTTCGACGCCGTAATTGCTGCTGTTGTTGGTGTTGTCGCCGTCGCGATTCCCCTCTTGGTTATCGAGGTTGTGTTTCCGCTCGTAGCTGACAAGGTCGTTGAGCGTGAAGCCGTCGTGCGACGTGATGAAATTGATGCTGTGGTACGGCCGGCGACCGCTGGGTTGGTAGAGGTCGCTGGAGCCGGCCAGGCGCGTGGCCATGGGTCCGGTCAGGCCCCAATCGCCCTTCCAGAAGCGGCGGATGTCGTCGCGGAAGTGGCCGTTCCACTCGGCCCAACGCTGGTTGGCGAACGAGCCAACCTGGTAGGCGCCGGCGGCGTCCCACGCTTCGGCGATGATCTTCGTGTCGGCGAGCATCGGATCCTCGGCGATCAGTTCGACCATCGGCGGGTTCGGCACGAGCTCGCCCTTCGTGTTGCGGCTCAAAACCGAGGCGAGGTCGAAGCGGAAGCCATCGATGTGATAGTTGTGCACCCAGTGGCGGAGGCAATGAAAGATCATCTCACGGACGATCGGGTGATTGCCGTTCAAGGTGTTGCCGCAACCGCTGAAGTTCTTGTACGTGCCGTCGTTATTCAGCATGTAGTAGACGCGATTCTCGAGACCCTTGAAGGCGAACGTGGGGCCGGTCTGGTTGCCCTCGGCCGTGTGGTTGAAGACGACGTCGAGGATCACTTCGATGTCGGCGGCGTGGAGCTCGCGGACCATTTCCTTGAACTGCCGCACCTGGTCGCCGGGCTTGTGGCCACTCATGTAACCGCGGTGGGGCGAGAAGAACGACATGGGGTCGTAACCCCAATAATACGTGCGAAAGGGCTTCGAGCCGTCCGGCTCTTCGATGGGGAATTCATTAACCGGCATCAGCTCGACGGCGGTGACGCCGAGCGATTTCAAGTATGGGATCTTTTCGATGATGGCGGAGTAGGTACCGGGCTCCTTCACGCCGCTAGAAGGACTGCGCGTGAAGCCGCGGACGTGCATTTCGTAAATGATCGTTTCGGAGAGTGGGCGTTTGAGGTGGCGATCGCCTTTCCAATCGAATGTATCGTCGATGACGACACACTTCGGCGGGCGGATGACGCCGTCGTCGCCGACCAGGAATCGGCCGGCCAGCGCGGGCATACGGGTCGAGCAGGCGAGCTTGGGGGCTAAAGCGTTGGCCGTGGGCGGGATCGAAGGGGCCGTCGGCCTGAAAATGGTAAAGCGTGCCGGCCTTGAGGCCTGGAACGAAGATGCTCCAGATGTCGCCCCAGCGGTCGGTTTGTGGATTGAACTCGATCAGGCGCACGGGATCGCGGTCGGTAACGCGCTGGTAGAGCAGCACCCGCATCGCAGTGGCGCTCTTGCTATAAACGACAAACTGCACGCCGCCATCGCGCAGGATCGCGCCGTAGGGTAGCGGGTAGTTAAACTGCAGCGGCGGCGGCAAGGGTTTGCGAGTTGTTTTGGGCATCACCACAAAGGCATGACGGGAAATAAAATTCGTAGCGGTCGTAAACATGGTGCTCCGGCGACTCGGGTCAATAAGATTGGGACGATTGTGAAGCGGCGCGATGGAAAAGGTAATCGGTGATGCCGATTACACGCACCAGCTCGTTGGCGGCAAACGTCCCAGTTTGCGATGACCGATGGCGGAGGCTTTTAGAGGAAGCCTACGTCACGGGCCAATGAGCGGCGCTTTATCGCGCTCACAGGTGTCCTTAACTTCGACACGTTCTCGGAGCGGTCATCAATGCGAAAACATCCTACCGTAGAGCTTCGCCGAGCAGAATCCTCGATTCGAGCGGCAGGGTTGTACGTTAAGCATTAAGGATTTCACTGAAAAAGTCGCTAAGGCGAAGTCGACCCGGTATCTTCTTTTTGAAACAGCGGATAGTAAGAAACTCCTCCAGCTCCTTGCGCCCGAGAAAGTCGGTTATGAAAGAAACGCGAAAGTGCTCGCTAATGTTATCTGCCCCGATACCGAGCTTAGCTGCAGTTGTTATGAAAGGATGTTTACCGTGAACGAGGTCGCTAAGACGATGCTTCAGATGGCAGCTCTCACCGACATAAACAGGATTGCCAAAAACTGATTCCCCTTTGGGCCAGATGGAATAGACGCCGCCGCGTGCGGGTAGAGGAATGTCCCAATTACCGTCGGCCGGAATCGGAATGCGAGGGGCAGCTCGCCAATCCTTTTCGAGTTGAAGTAATCGAGCGATAATATCATTCACGGACTAAACCACGTACGGTGATGTCGCCCAAATGTATGAGCCATTGCAATGTTCAGCGAAGTCCTCCATCCATAACTCAGGATCATTATCGATATCCGCTTCAATGAACATGTTCTTCTCCGCCATTAACAACTGGCCGAACGCTACCTCCCCGCTTACTACTCTTACGACGCCATCCACAAAGCCGAATGTGCAAATCACATGGCTACCATAATCGTCCTGATTAACCATTTCAATATCTAGAACGAGCATAGTTCACCATTGATCCGTAATCGCGTTTCATATCACAGGCGGCAAGCCCAGACGTTGGCGCATTTGATCCGACGAAAATCCGCATTTGCGGATTCCATGCGTTGTTGCGAACGCTTATAAATGGCTTGAAGCTTTGAATTGACGCTGAGGAGCAAGCTTTCCACATCCTCGTCACCGGCTGACACCACGGCGGCAACGGTGCGGCCGTTCTTCGTGAAAAACGCTGGCTCTTTCACTTCGATTGTAAATGCGTAGCGAGTGCTTCCACGACGGATAAGTCGAAAGTTTTCATTACGAGATCAACGCCGCGCATCAACCCGCCTTCACATTGAGCGGTTCGACTTGGGCGATATGCAGATTGGCGATCGTGTGTATCATTCCGTCAACGACCACACCGCTCGTTCGACGCCCGATTGCAATCGCGCCTGGGCGGCGAATTTCGTAAGATTCACCGTTCGTCAGGCGAATCAGCTTTGGCTCGAACGGGGGTGTGTATATCGCCAATTCCAATTCTTCTTCATTCATAGTGCTGAGAATACCCCTCGATGAAGGCAATCAAGAGTCGGAGAACGTAAGTCGAGTTCTCTCTTAAATTATAGGTTTTCTGGTTGACGAATTGCAATGCGCTTCAAATTACGGACCGCCTGCATTGGCCGCCGAAAGCCTCCGAGTGAATTCGAGTTTTCAGGCCTAAGCGAGCGCGACCTCTTTCGGTATATTCGTTTTTGACATTGCCACTTCGTTTACTGAGATTTTTCGCCATCTGCCCATTTCCAGTCGTCGATGGCTAAAGCTACTTACAAAGATTCGGGTGTCGATCTCGATACTTATCGCGAGTCGATGTCGCGGTTGCCACGATTGTTGCGGAGGACGCATTCGCCGCGGGTATTGGCGAACGAGGGTGGTTTCGCAGGGCTGTTTCAGCTTGATTTTGCTGACGGGCTCTTTGCGCGGAACTATGAGAAACCGGTGCTGGTTTCGGGGACGGATGGGGTCGGTACGAAGCTCAAAGTTGCGCAACGTGCGGGCGTGCATAATACGGTGGGCATCGACTTGGTGGCGATGTGCGTGAACGATGTGCTGTGCTGCGGGGCGGAACCGCTGTTCTTTTTGGACTACGTGGCGATGGGGCGGGATGATCCGGTATTACTAGAAGCGATTGTGCAGGGCATCAGCGACGGCTGTGTGGCGAGCGACATGGCGCTCATTGGCGGCGAGACAGCGATTATGCCCGATTTGTACCAGGCCGAGGATTACGATCTCGCCGGGTTTTGCGTCGGCGTAGTAGAGCGGGCAAAGGTGCTCGACGGCTCGACGATCTCGCCCGGCGACGTGGTGATTGGTGTGGCGTCCAGCGGATTGCATTCGAATGGCTTCAGCTTGGTGCGGAAGATTGTGTTCGATATCGCGAAGTTAGACCCGAACGCTCTCGTACCTGAGTGCAGTGCAACGGTGGGTGAAGTCTTGTTGCGCCCGACGAGCATTTATACGAGGGCGGTGCGGAGTGTGCTGGCTTATTACAAAGTGAAAAGTGTGGTGCATGGCATTGCCCACATCACCGGCGGCGGGATTTTTGAAAATCTCGATCGTATTTTGCCGCCAGGCATCGGCGTGACGATCGACCGCGACAGTTGGCCGGTGCCGCCGGTATTTACATGGTTGCAAAAGTTGGGCGACGTCGCGGATGATGAGATGCATCGGGTATTCAATATGGGAATTGGATTGGTGCTCGTCGTAAGCCCTTATTATGCCGAGAGCATTCAGCAACAACTGGCGAAGGCGGGATGCACGAGTTGGACGATCGGGATCGCTGTCGTAGGAGAGCAGAACGTCACTTGGACATGAGGATGTCGGCGAGGCGGGATCCTTGCACTTCGCGCTGAAATCCGTTTACCGGACCACGGCGGGGGAGAAAGTTGGTGGCCGCGTTTCGCTGCTGACCTGGGTGGTTGATCTGCGGCCGTTCGCTTCGGAGAGAGCGCCGATGATATCCTGTTGACGGTAGCCGCCGCGGAAGACAATGGGGTCATAAGGGGCGTTGCCTGGGAAGATGGCGATGACCGGCACGCCATTTGCGCCGAGGGCCTTGATCGTGCGGTCGATTTCCGGTGGGTAGTCGGTGAAATCGGCGTACATAGTAACGGCGCCGGACTTAGCGATCGCTTGCTCGACGGGCTTCGTGTGAAGCACCGACTTCTCAAACAGCTTGCAGTTGAAGCACCACTCGGCGGAGAAATCAACGAGGACAGTTTTGCCCTCGTCGACCGCCACCTGCTGAAGCCGTTCCAGTGAGAAGGGTTGCCATCCCTTATCGATGGGAGCGACCGCCAGCTGATACATCACTCCGAATGAAGCGCCAACGAAAAGGAGCACGATAGCGCCGGCCCCGGCCCAGGCTTTGATTCGTGGTCCAATATCCGCCGTAAGGGGCGTGCGGGCCACGAGCCAACAAGCGACGCCGATACCCAATAGAAGCAGGATCGTAGGAACGACGGCGGCTGGTTCGATGAACGACAAGATAAAGACGACAGTTCCAAGGAGCACGAAGCCGCTGATTTGTTTGAAGGTGTCCATCCAGGGCCCAGGCTTCGGTAGGAAGCGGAGCAGTTCGGGATAGACTCCAACGAGCAAATAGGGGCTGGCCATGCCGAGGCCGACCGTCGCGAATACGATTAGGTTCGTGGCCAGCGGTTGCGTGACGGCCCATGCGATTGCCGCGGCCATGAGCGGCGCGGTGCAAGGCGTGGCAAGGACAGTGGTGACGACGCCTTTCAGGAATGCTCCGACTGGTCCTTCTTTGGCGGCCGCTGATTGAACGGAGCCGCTGCCAAAGAAGCCGGGAATCGGGACTTCCCACACGCCAAGAAGGCTGAGTGCCATCGCAAACACAATGGCAGCGATCGTGACGTTGAACGAAGTTTTGCCAAACTGGCCGCCCCAGGAGAGGCCGATCGTCGCGGCGAGCAATCCCAGCAACAGGAACACTGCGATGATGCCGGCGGAGAACCAAATGTTGAGCATCAACGCGTGCGTGCGGCTCTTGCCAGATTGTTCGACGAAGCTCATCACTTTCAGGCCGATGACGGGCAGCACGCAGGGCATGAGGTTCAGAATGAGACCGCCGACAAAGGCAATTGCGATGTAATAGGAGAGGGAACCGGCGGCGGCCGTTTGCAGCGCGACGCGGCTGAGATCGTAGGCGTCGGCAGACGACGCTGTTGAATCACCGATCTTGGTTGTGGCTGCGGGCGGCGAAGTGGATGCTACGGCCCCGGATTTTGCAGTGGAGCTCGGATTGTACGACTTCGCGAGAATAGCGGCGGCTTCCGCCACTTTCCGATAACTGTCACCGGGGGCGAACGTAAGAGGTGCGTCCGTTTGGCTGCGTTCCGAGCCCACGTTCAACGTCGTGGCGAAACGGACGGACTGTGGCAATTCGCAGACGGCCTGCCCACCGCCGTAGTCGCACATTTGGTAGCCGAAGAGGCCGACGATTGGGTATTTTCCGTCGGGCGCGTCCTTGGGAATCTCAATCTGCTGTGTCCACGTCACATCGCTATCGTGGTAACGAATTGGACCGAATTCTGGCTCGGAATTATCCACTTTGGGTACCGCGTCGGTGGTTGGCGGCTCCAACAGCAGGCCACCGGAAGTTTGAATGGCAATGAGCGTTGGTTTGGTTCCCACACCGGTATCGCGCTCGGCGATGGCGTAGATATGGCCGCCCGGCGGGACCGTGGCGGTGATGTGTAGCTCGGCTGATTCGCCGGGACGAACGGACGCGGGGACGAGCCGACCACTGAGTTTCACTTCCGAGCCTTTGGGCTTGAAGCTTGCGATCTTCGACTGCGAATTGCCGATTGCCGACGCCGGCGGCCAGTCGGCGATACGGATGTGAGGATCTGAAGCTGGCTTTTCGCGCGCCGCGAATTCTTTCTCGACTGGTTCACAGGAGCCGCCCGTCTGACAGACTTCCATGTGAATGGTGCCGCGGATCTCAAGCGTTTTGGGGTCGATGCCGGCGGTTATTTCGATCGGCGCATACCACGTTACCTTGCCTTCGTGCTCTTCGATCTTGAGGCCGGTCCAGACGGGGCCGGTCTCGACGTGCGACTTCGGCGCCGGTTCGGCGCGGAATGGTGCTAGTAAGCGATAATCGGTGGAGCGGACCAGGTCGATCTTCGTGGGGCGAGGACCGCCGGGCGGTTGCGTGATTGAATAGGCGTGCTTGCCGGGAGTAATTTGGGCCGTGATCAGCAGGATTGCTGGTTGATCGGCGGTTGTAGGTGTAAAGCGTGGCGCTAATCGTCGCCGGTTCGCCAAAGCTGCTGCCTGAGCGATCGAATTGGCCGATGATGCTCGAACCAAACGGGCTGTTTGGATCGAACGTCTTTGGGTTCTGATTTTGCGCTCGTACGCAACTAATCGTCAGCAGCGTGGCGACGACGAACGTAAGGCATGAGACAAGTGAGCGCACGGAAGAATTCCTGATTCCGGGTCGAAGGCCGGCGGTTCCCGCCATGTTGACGTAGTCCTGCAATTTTACCCATTCGCTGAATTGGGGCCTACAGGTATTCCACCCGAGGCAGCGTGTATTGACCGACGGAGCCGGCAGCGCAAGCAAGGAATTTGGCGTGTAATTTCTCCCTTGCTTGTGCAGCGGGAATCCATCGAGGCGTTTATTCATACTGGAAATTGTGGACTCATACGGCGCCGCAGGATAAATTGAGGCGCGTTGGTGCCAACATGGAACAAAGCATTTCCTTTTCCGTCAATGGCAAGTCGCACACGGTGGCGACCGACCCGCACCGGCCGCTGCTGGATGTTTTGCGGGAAGATCTGGGGCTTACCGGCTGCAAATTCGGTTGTGGCGAGCGACAGTGCGGCGCGTGTACCGTGCTCATGAACGGAAGGCCGACCTTTTCATGCGTGACGCCCGTGAGTCGGGCGAAGGACCGGAAGATTGAGACAATCGAAGGAATTTCCGACGGCGGCAAGCTGCATCCCGTGCAGGAGACCTTTCTGGCCGAGGGAGCGCTGCAATGCGGCTATTGCACAACGGGGATGATCATGACCGCGGTAGCACTGTTACGCGAAAAGCCGCGGCCGGACATGGAAGAAATCCGTGAAGCCATGAACCGCAATATTTGCCGGTGCGGAACGTACCTGCGGATTATGCGGGCAGTGGAGCGTGCAGCGAAGGCAAGTGATGGAGGACTTTCGAAATGAAGGGCCATCCTCAAGCGGATCGAAGACAAGAAGATAGAGAGGCAAGGAGACAGGGAGAGTTGCTTTATGGCCGTGGCTCCAATGGTTCGCTGGAAGAGATCGATTACGATGAGCTTCTTGAGCCGATTCGATTTAGCTTCGCGCTCGACCGCCGTAGCTTTGTGCAAGTGCTCGGTGGCGGAGTGCTGATCACGGTGGTGGGGACGCCCATGTTAGGGCAGCGGCGCCGACGAGGCGGCGGTGGGTTTTTCGGGGGACCGCCCGCGCCGCTCTCGGCACGGTTCCATTTTGCCGATGACAGCACGATCACTGTTTTATCCGGCAAAGTCGATGGCGGCCAGGGTGCGCGTTGCGAACTAGCGCTGGCTGCGGCCGAGGAGTTGCGCGTGCCGTTTAAGCGCATCAAGATGGTGCTCGGTGACACGGCTGTTTGTCCTAACGACGGTATCACCGCGGGCAGCGGTACTACGCCACGAACCGTGTCAGCGGTTCGCAAAGCGGCGGCTGCCGTTCGCAAATTGCTGAGCGAACGAGCGGCAGAAATGTGGTCTGTCGCAACCGATGACATTGAAGTGCGCGACGGCACGTTCACGCATACGACAACCGGGCGCGAGGCCAAATATGTTGAGCTCGCGAAGGATCCCGAGCTCGTGAAACGCCTGGCGGAACCGGCCGCAAACGGTGTGCAGGTAACGCCAACCGCCAAGTGGAATACGCTCGGCGTGGGGCGTGGCGCTTCAACCGCCCGCGACAAGGTAACGGGGCATCACCAATTTCCGTCGGATATCAAGCGGCCAGGGATGCGGTATGGCGCCGTACTGCGGTCGCCGCAATACCGCGCGAAATTACTGTCCGTCGATCTCACGCAGGCGAATGCAATGGACGAAATTGCTGCCGTGCGGGATGGGGACTTCGTAGGCGTTGTAGGACCAACATCGTATGCGGCTAGAAAAGCAATCGATGCCGTCGCCAAAACGGCGAAGTGGGCTGATGTGGAGATGCCGTCCAGCGACGCGCTTTCTGACCACTTGCGCCAACATGCCGACGGTGGCGTGCCAGCAAGCCCGTTTGCGGAAGAAATCGCGAAGGCGGCTAAGAAACTGCGGGCGACCTATACCATTCCCTACGTGCAGCATGCGCCGCTGGAGCCTCGCACGGCGGTTGCCGAATGGAACGACGGCAAGCTTACTGTGTGGACAACCACGCAGAATCCGTTCGGCGTGCGCCGCGAATTGGCCCAGGCGTTTCGGTTGAGCGACGATGCGGTGCATGTCATTGTGCCCGATTTCGGCAGCGGCTATGGCGGCCGGCATACGGGCGAAGCGGCCGTGGAGGCCGCCCGGTTGGCACAAGCGGCCAAGAAACCAGTGATGTTGCGCTGGACGCGGGAAGAGGAGTTTAAGTGGGCGTACTTTCGCCCAGCCGCGGTGATGGATTTGGAGGCGTCGCTGGACGATGCGGGCCGCATCGCCACTTGGTGGCATGTGAACATCAACGCCGGCGGCAATGCGGTGGAGTCGCCATATAACATCGCGCGGAAGCGATCGCAGTCAGTTAGATCAGAGCCGCCGTTGCGGCATGGGTCGTATCGGGCGCTGGCGGCGACGGGCAATATGTTTGGCCGCGAGTCGTTTATGGATGAGCTAGCAGTGGCAACCGGCACCGATCCGCTGGAGTTCCGGCTAGCGCATTTAGATGACACGCGGTTGCGGGCCGTGCTGGAGGACGCAGCCAAGCGGTTCAATTGGCCAGAACGTGCGAAGAAGAAAGAATCGGGCCATGGCGTTGGATTGGCCTGCGGTACAGAAAAGGGTTCATTCGTGGCCTGTTGTGCCGAAGTGGAAATCAATTCGTACACGAATGCGATTCGCGTAATACATGTGACGCAGTCGTTCGATTGCGGGCCGGTGCTCAATCCGGAGAATCTTCGCAATCAGATGGAAGGGGCGATCATCATGGGCTTGGGTCCCGCACTGCACGAGGAAATCGAGTTCGCCGATGGCGCGATCACGAATGGCACGTTTCAAAGGTACCGCGTGCCACGCTTCAAAGATGTACCGACGATCGAGGTGCACGCCATGAACCGCATTGATGTCGAGCCGGTCGGCGCCGGCGAGACGCCGATCATCGGCATCGCACCAGCCGTGGGGAACGCGGTATTTGCGGCGACCGGCGGTCGGCTGCGAAACTTGCCGCTCAAGCTTCCGACGACGTAAACGGCAACTGCGTGTATGGATTATCATACCTCACAAGGATGCGTCGAAAGCGTTCGATCACTTGTTCGTGATTCTCGAATTCGCGACCCTCGATGTAGATCCAGCGGATCCAATTGCAGCCGGCAAGTATGGGGCCACTAGTATCTAGGGCGTACGCGGCGCGCGTTTCGTTAGGCGAGAGGGGGCGGACTGTGTTGTAAGCGGCGAGGCCTTCTTGCCAAGTCTGTGAAACGCGACCGGTCAATGCCGAACCCTCCCCTAACCCCTCCCTAAAAGGGAGGGGGATTGCGGCGAAGCTGCCCAGCAAGCGGGCGATGTCAGTAGCGGGGGTGTCGATGTCCACAGCGCCGAAGTCGACTAGGCCGGTGACTTTTTCGCCGGTGAAAAGAACATGGTCGTGCCAGATGTCGCGTATGCAGGGTTGCAGCGGAAGCCGGATGTTGGTCAGAGGTTCGAGTTGGGTCAAAGCGATGGGAATCACCTGGGGAAGTGCGGCCACAAACTGGTGAACCAGCGGTGCGAGGTCGGGCCACATGGTGTCGCGAATGGCGTTCGATAGTTCATTCAGTCGGCCGCTCGACAGTTCGCGAAGGCGTGCGACGTGGCGAATCGGGGCGTTCAAACCCCCGGCCGAGCCAGGAACTGCCGGGTATTCGAAATCAGCGACGGCGATGTGGAATTGGGCGAGGGCTCCCATTGCGGCACCCAGTTTTTCGAGCCTGGGCGAGCAGTAGTAATCAGCGGCCCCAGAAAGCCAAGGGGCCAGTTCCCACAGATAGCCGCCGTCGCGGACGAACGATTGGGCGTCGCCCGTCGTAATAGGTACCGGGAGGAAGTCGCACCCGCGGGCGGCCGCGTGACGCAGGATGGCGTGAATGTATTGGAGCCGTTCGGGCGACGGATGCTCGGTAGGCCAGCGGCGAAGAATGAAATTACCGCGGGGCGATGTAATCCGCCAAAACTGCGCACCGCTCATCCCGCCGGCGGAGCCAAGTGGCTCGACACGCCTGCCGCGGAAATCAGACGGATATTTGGCGAGGACAGCGTCAGCGTCGGACATCGTTCGTCGGCCTAGTTTGCGTTCTGGCGGTGGTCGCACTGAGCGTGCTTGTTACAAATAAGGACTTTACGGATCGTAAAAAGTGCAAAAAATGGGGTATATTCACCTGGGTCATTCTACACGCGCTCTGGAGCTCCCCACCTCTCGTGCGCGCGGCAGGCGTCGCAAGTCTACGTAGGCAAGGTATTTAACATGCGATTGTTTCACCGCTTGATTGCCTGTTCCGTCGTTTCGGTTTTTGCGGCGACGTTCCTCGCGCCCGGTTGGCAAACCGCCTCCCAAGCAGAAGATTTGGAGCAATTGTTAAGGACCGCAGCCGAGCGCGTCCACGCGAAAGAGGAAGCTGAAAAATCGGATAAATCCGGTAAATCGGTCGATGCCGCGAGCGGTAAAGCGAACGAGGGAAATGGCGCGAAAAAGGACGAGGACACGTCCGCGAAGCCGTCGCAAAAATCGAGCAACGAAACGAAAACCGATAAGCCGAAGCCTAAGTATCCGCCGTACGCTGAGTTTCTCAAAGATACACACAAACTCGAGGGTTTGATTACGCTGCACCGCAAAGACGACACAATCTACGCGGAAGTTGGGCAGGGGCAGCTCAGCCGCGACTATATCGTGCTGATCACCATTGCACGCGGGATCGGCCAAGCTCCACTGTTAGGAGGCTTTAGCTGGGGTTTTGGCGACGACGCTGTGTGGCAGTTCCGCAAGGCGGGCGAGAACATTCAGCTCGTGCGGCGCAACGTGCGTTTCACCGCGAAAAAAGGAAGCCCGACCGAGAAGGCGGTAAAGATCGCGTACACCGATAGCGTGCTGTTCAGCTTGCCGATTCGCACGGTTAGTCCACAGGGCGCATTCGTAGTGGACCTCACGCCGGTGTTCATGAGCGATTTGCCGGAGATTGGTTTCGTACTTCCCGGTTTCTCGTTCTCCGCAAGCAAATCAACCTGGTCGGACGTAGATGTGCTGCCGAAGAACATTGAGCTCGGTGTGGCAGCGACCTATGCCTCAAGTGGCATGCATAACATCGATTCGGTGCCAGATACGCGGGGCGTGACGCTCAATATTCATTATTCGATTAGTGAGTTGCCGCAAACTTCGTATCGGCCCCGGTTGGCCGATGACCGCGTCGGATACTTCCTCACGGTGCTGAAGGACTATTCGAAGAAAGAGGATCAAGACGATCGGTTCGAGCGGTACATCACGCGCTGGAATCTGGAGAAGGCGGACCCCGAAGCGAAGATGTCGACACCAAAAGAGCCGATTATTTTCTGGCTGGAAAAGACGATTCCGTTCAAATATCGCAAGCCGATCCGCGACGGCATCTTGGAATGGAACAAGGCTTTTGCCAAGGCGGGGTACTATGACGCGATTGAAGTGCGTCAACAGCCCGATGATGCGCCATGGGATCCGGGCGATATTCGCTATAACACGTTCCGTTGGATTACGGCGGGCGCGGGCTTCGCGATGGGGCCGTCGCGCGTGAACCCGACGACGGGGCAGATTCTGGATGCTGACATTATTTTCGACGCCGACTTCCTGCAGTTCTGGAAGCAGGAGTATGAAACGTTTACGCCTGCCAGCGTGGCGATGCTGACAGGCGGGCCCATCACGCTGGAGGACTACCGGGCCGAAACGAAGCGGATGCCGGCTTATATGCAGGAAATGAACGGTGGGCACTGCACCTGCAGCATGTTGGGCGGCATGTCGCGACAGCTCGCGTTGGGCATGTCGGTGATGTCTTCTCGTAAGCGCAGCGATGCCGACATGGAGAAGCTCATCATGCAGGGGCTCAAGGAAGTCACCATGCACGAGGTGGGCCACACGCTAGGGCTCGCGCACAATTTCAAGGGCAGCACGCTCTATTCGCTGTCGGACATGAATAATGTGGAAAAAACTCGTGACACCGGCATTGGCGCATCGGTAATGGACTACAACGCGGTCAACATCATGCCAAAAGATGCGACACAAGGCGATTATTTCTCGAGGACGATCGGCCCTTACGATATGTGGGCGATCGAGTATGGATATACGCCGCTCAAGGCGTCGTCGCCGGAAGGCGAGGCGCCGGAGCTGCGGAAAATCGCGTCGCGGAGCGGCGAGCCCGGCTTGGCCTTCGCTTCGGATCAGGATACCCGTGGAATCGATCCGGATCCGCACAGCGCACGATTCGACATGTCGAACGAGTTGGTGGAGTACGCCAAGTCGCAGGCGAAGCTGGTTGCTGAAAGCATGCCACACGTGATTGATGATTCGACGAAAGACGGTGACGGCTATCAGGCGCAAGGCGGGCCTTTGGAATCCTGCTCGCACGTCACGGCGAAGTGATGTTCGATGCGTCGCGCTACATCGGCGGATTGTACGTGAGCCGCAGCCACAAGGGCGATCCGAAAGCACCGAAACCTTTGGAGATTGTTCCAGCCGAGCGGCAACGCGCGGCGCTCAATTTGCTGGAAGAGCAGGTCTTCAACGACAAGCCGTTCAATTTTCCCCCCGATCTGTACAACCAATTGGCTGCCTCGCACTGGGACCACTGGGGCACCAATGTCGTAGAGCGTGGCGATTACCCAGCCCACGAGATTATCTTGATGTGGCAAGACCGCATTCTGAGCAAGCTAATGTCGCCATTGACGCTTTCCCGCATGCACGACAGCGAGCTCAAAACGCCGACCGATGCCGACTGCTTGACGACGGCTGAGCTGCTCGAGCGACTCACGAAGGCGGTTTATTCTGAAGTCGATACGACGAAAGAAGGCGAGTTCACGAATCGCAAGCCGGCAATTTCCAGCCTGCGGCGAAACCTGCAACGGGCGTATCTGAGACGGCTTTCGCAGTTGGCGTTGGGTGAGACGTCGGCTCCCGAGGATTGCCAGACCGTGGCCTACGCGGAGCTCGGGAAGCTCAAAACGCGGATTGACTCGCTGCTCAATGGTCAGGTAAAGCTTGACAGCTACTCGAAGGACCATCTGCAAGAAACCTCGGCGCGAATCGCCAAGGTGCTGGACGCGCGGATGTTGGTGGCGCCGTAGGCGACAAAAGGCACATGTTCTCGCGTCAGCAACACTACTTTGCTACAATCGCCCCCGCGTGTTTTGTGGCACACTCTGGCAAAATCGTACTGTGGAAGAATTTGCCATGAAGATGATCTTTGCCGTCATTCAGCCCACTAAGCTCGACGCGGTGCAACAAGCACTAGCGCGGCTTGATGTGACGCGGATGACCATCTGTGATGCGATGGGTTACGCGCGCCAACGGGGACAGTTGGAGACGTACCGCGGACACGAGTATAAGACGAACTTGTTGCGAAAAATCGCATTGGAAATCGCTGTGAATGATGATTTCGTCGAACGCACTGTCGAATGCTTGGAAGATGTCGCTCGCACCAGCACCGAGGGGCATATCGGCGATGGGAAGATTTTTGTCGTGCCGATGGAGCAGGCAATCCAGATCAGCGACGGCTACCGGGGCAAAGGTGCTATCTAAGCACGATGGACGTAGTGCTTCTGACGACGGATTTGATGGCTGTATCTCGCGTGCAGGGCGCCGTGGCGCGAGTTGGGGTTGGATTGCATTGCGTCCCAAACACTACACAGGCAATGCAACAATGCCGCGACGCTGGGCCAAGTCTATTGATTGTCGATCTGGCGACCGCCGCACTCGATTTAGACTTCATACGGCAGCTAAGAGCGGACGATTCGTTTGCAGTTCAGGTGGTAGCGTTCGGACCACACGTCCATGAGGAGCGGCTCGCCGCGGCGCGCGACGTCGGCTGCGACTTGGTGTTGAGCCGTGGCCGCTTCTTTAGCGAAGTGGACACGATCGTGCAGAACGCCGCGGGCTAGTCTCGCACGTCGCCTACGACTGCGGCGGAGTCTGGCGCCACGTCGGGGACGCCTGTCGCCGGATCCTCCACCAAAGGCGGCAGACCATATTCGTCGGTTTGCTCGATGTACACTTCGTTTAGTTGCACGCCGTCGATGTCGCGCCGCAAAAGCAGGTAAATGCCCACAGCGGAAACCCAGAGGAAGCCTGCTTGATATCCGGCCACCAGGGCGGCCACCAGCGATTTCCAGAAACCGATGACGGTTCTTGCGGCGTCAAGAAGTCGGCCTGAGACGGCAAGCGATTCCGATGTCGTGGTCGGCGGCGTCGCATTTTCGGCTGGCGCCGCAGTGGCTCCCTCGATGGCTGGCGGCGGAACAGACGGCTCTTGTGGCATCCGTGGTGAAACGACGCTGTGCATCGTAGCCTCGTCCAGTCCCCAATCGATCGACCAGTTGCCGAGCGTCACCGCTGAGGACGCGAACAGTTTCACGACGAACATACTAACAACCGCCAGAAAGCCAGCAAAGAGTACGTACCAGAGCAGTCGCCAGGGGCGATGGTATGTATACGCGTAGCTGCGGCTGAGGGCGTCGAACGCGTCGGTGCCCTCCACGCTGACGGTTGCCCACATCAACGGCCAACCGGCGAGCGCACCGAGAAGTAGAACCGCCATCATTAGCCCTAACAGGATTACGAAGGGCCACACCAAGGCTGCGACAAAGGTTAGTATGTCGACGCGCATCACAAGGCCGAGGACGACAAGTTGCAGAGCGAATACGGCAGTGCCGGCAAGTGCGATCAGCGGAGGCAGGCTGTACGACGGCAATTTGGAGGCGGCATGTTTGAGCGCCGCGATCATGCCGGGTGCTTCATCGCGCGTGAATTTGAGAGCAGCGATGCGGGTGATGGCCCCACCAAACAAGCCCCACACCAGCAGTTCCCAAATAGCGCACAACAGCAAGAACATAAAGCCAATGCCCGTCAACGAGCCATGAAACATCTGAATAAAAGGTTGCGTCAGATAGAGCCAAATTTTGATCGGAGCATGAATCAAACCGGCGGGTGCGGATGCAGAGTCGAAAACCTCGCCAGCGCTTTGGGCCGACGTGTTCACCCAAGGATTGGGAATGCCGCTGTGCAGCGAGTTTTCCCAAATGTTGAGGTTGGTTCCCTTCTCCCAGTTCATGATCACCGGGTCGTTACTTTTCCAGAAAAGCTCGGTAAGTGCCGACCATCCCAACATCGTCGCGAGGAGGCCGACTGCCCCGAGAATAAGCACGCGTGCATAAAGAGAGATTCGCACCGAACGCGTCAGGATGAGCCACGGAAACATTTCATTCCAAGCAACATCGCGGATTTTCGTGGGTTGATCGGCCATGGCATCCTATTGGGTTCGGGAAGTTGCGCAGTTCAGTCGAACGGCCCGATTATAAACTACGATCACGCCGACGCCAGGAGAGATCGGACGACGGGCCTGAGACTTCACTCGCCGTTGCCTTCGCCGTTTTCGTTCCGAGCAGGGCGCCCCTCCGGCAACTCGTCGGCCTCGGGGTCCGGTATTACGGGTAGGTGGTATGTTTCGCCCAACCATCGGCCCAGGTCGATCGTGCGGCAGCGCTCGCCACAGAAGGGTAGAGCAGACGAGGTTTTCGGATCAAACTCGCGTTTGCAGACGGGACAGCGCATAGCGGAAAGGATACACGAAACGAGATGCGTGGGGCAGGGAAGAGAACACGCTCACTTACAGGGCAAGTTGAGCTGCGACTCCGGACCGCAAGCTGGACACCCCTCGGCGTCGCGAAGCGCGCGATCAAAAATTCACCCAGCCACACCACGACAACCAATTACAGAGCCACGGGTGCGTCCAGGGATTCCATGTGGGATAGCTGACGGATAAGACAGAGAACGACAGCAGGACAGCAGCAAGCGCTTGCCCGGCAACGGAGCGAGCTAGGCGATCCGCCGCAGGGATCATCGCCACAAGCCACAGCGGCGCGCACCAAAACATCCAACGGAAGCCGCTCGTCATGCCGCCGTAGTTGCGGTCCTCCTGGGGGCGTAGACCAATGTAGAAGATCAGGCAAATAACGCTGATGCTTAACACAAGGGCAGCATACTCGCGCCGGAAGCGATCGGCCGAGGCAAGCCACATCACCGCACCTGCGACGCTCATAAGCCAAATTGGCGTGAGTGAAAAAATACCGTGGTGACCAACCAGTGTGTGAAAAGCGTAGGTAAGTTTCGAGGGTTCTCCGCGGTCAATGCCTTTGGGATCGAGCCAATAGCTTTTCACTTCACGGCCATTGACGGTGTAGGTGTAGTTGTACCAGTTTTCATTGGGATCCGAATCGCTGCGAAAAGCATACGGTGGTAAGAACCGATCGTGGGCGAGCCAGTTGGTGCCGAAAAAAGCCGCCGCCACGATCACGACACCAGGGGCGAAGACCAATAGCGTTTGCCTCGGCGCACGCCACAACAGAATAAGTCCGGTAAATGCCAATAGAGTGGCCGCAGGCAATTCGCACGCGGCAGTAAAGGCAGCGACAAGCCCGGCGGCAAGAAAGTACTGCCAGCGGCGCTCGCCGTCGAATGAGATCCGAACAAGTAGATAGATGGTCACCGCGGCGCTTACCGCTGCGATCAGATGATTGTTGAGTACGACGGCAAACGTGTTGATCATTGTGCCTAATGTAACCGACGCCATAACGAAGATGCGGCCCCAGTCCGTTGTGCCAAAGCGCTCCACGATCCGGGCAAGCAGCACGTACATTAAAATGAGCGGCAGGATATCGATGGTGAATAGCATGGTCCGGCCGATCTCATAGGGATGATCGCGCAGCGTGGCTCCGGTGAAGCGGTTAATCACCCAATATTCGCCGGCAATTAACGTGGCAAGCAGCGGCGGCTTACTTGAATACAAATGTGGCTGACCATCGCGCCCGCGATGTTGAACCATGTCGATCGTGTCCCAGGTCGGTTGGCCCATGATGTCATCGATTTGGTAGGTGCCGTGCTCGACAAGTGCCCGTACGGTCATCCAGCGGCTGCGGTCGTTCGCGCTGAGAAACGGGCGCTGCAAGCGGAGTTCATTGCCAAGGCGGGCTTCTTCGACGGCCATGCGCGCCTCTAATTGTTCGCCGCTCACTCCGTCGGCGATCAATTGCTCCCGCTTGTCTGCGACGTGCTGCTTGAGGCGGGCAGCCTCGAGTTGCACCTTATCGACGGAATTGACCGAAAGAAGCCGGCCCGACATGTTGCCGATGGCAATTGCGATTAACAGCAGATAAACGCCCCACCGCGTGCGGGCGGCGAGTGGGGAGCCCGAAGGCGAGTCTAGCTGTGGCAGCGGGGCGGGGTTGTTCATTTTGCATCAGGCAGCGGCGTGGCAAGTGACGTGTCGCTCTCTGCTCCCTGCTCCCTGCTCCTTTCTTGCGGTGAGGTGTGTTCAGCAATCGAGTACGTATCCGTGTCGCGCACCCAGTGGGCGGCGATCATTTCGCCCAGCAGACCGACCGACAGAAACTGCGCCGATGATAAACAGGCCGAGGCAATAGAAAAGCGCCGCCGTCTGGTGCAAATTCACCGGCGTCCAACCTTCAATGAGGCGCGACAGCGACCAACGAATCGCCAGCCAGCCCATGCCTAATCCGCCCAACAGAAACGCAATCAAGCCAGCAGTGCCGAGCATGTGCTGTGGCGCTGGCCATAGCCGACGATGAATTTCACGGTCAGCAGATCCAGAAGCCCCTTGGAAAGCCGCGAAACACCGTATTTCGATTGGCCATACTTGCGGGGCCGGTGTTCGACCACAACTTCTCCCACGCGGAATCCCTTGGCGGCGGCTAACACCGGCACGAAGCGGTGCAACTCGCCGTAGAGCCGAATCTCTTGCATCACTTCACCGCGATAGGCCTTGAGGCCACAGTTGTGATCGTGGAGATGCACGCCCATCATGTGGCTGACGAGCCAGTTGAAAACGCGCGAGGGTAGCACTTTGTGCCAGGGATCGAAACGCTCACGTTTCCAGCCGCTTACCACATCGAAGCCTTCGTCGAGCTTGACTAGAAGTTTGACGATTTCCGCGGGATTGTCTTGAAGGTCGCCGTCAATAGTCACAATGCGATCGCCGTCGGCGGCATGGAATCCGGCATCAAGGCGGCCGCTTTGCCGAAGTTCCGACGCAGGCGGATGCCGAGAATGCGAGAATCGGCCGCCGCCAATTGCTGAATCACCGTCCAGGTGCCGTCGTTCGAGCCGTCGTCCACAATGATCGTCTGCAGCTCGTACTTCTGAGAATCGGCAATCCGGCCGAGCTCGCTCACCAGTTGCAGCAAGCTTTCGGCTTCGTTGAGAACGGGAATGATGACGGAAAGCATATCGAGGTGCTGAGATTACTGCCGCCTCTCCGCAACGAGTCGCGACTCGCGGCAATTAGGCTTCGGGACATATCTTCAGGATACCATAGACCGCTGACTCCGACATTAGCGACATAATCGCGTGGGACCAAGGGATCACTGTATGGCAGGCAGCAAGATTGCTGATGGGCGAACGAACAAGGTTTGTTAGAATGCCGGTCGGCTAGCCACGGACGGCACGGAACATCGCACGTCGTGTTTCAGGTCTTGACCGTTTGGTTCGATGCCGTAGCGAATCGCCAAGGAGTCTTTTGTGCCGCGCGTTATTTCGTTCATCGTGCTGGTGGCGATCGTCCTGCTGGTAGGCGCGGTGTTTTTTCAGGTCATGGCACAGTTTATGGTGCCGTTATTCCTGGCCTGCGTGCTGCTTGTCATATTTCAACCGTGGCACCGCTGGGTCTTACGTCTCTTACCGTTGTACCCGCGGATTTCAGCACTCATTACAACAGTCCTGATTCTCTTGGCGGTTCTCCTGCCGCTCGTTTCGCTGGGCTGGAATGCGTACGTTGAATTGCACACCATATACGCACCGGAAAGAGGTGTTGCGTCAGAGGGAAATAGCACGTCGAGTGAAACCGCTCCGGACGTCGCTGCCAATAAGACGGAAGCGAATGCACCGGAGGAATCAAAAAAAGAGGAACAAATCGCCTTCACCAAAAAGGTAGATGAGATCGCACTTCAACTCCGCGATCACTTGAAGAGTCTTACGGGGATCTTCATACCGGATGATGATGTCAAGAGCTTCGTTCGATCAGGGCAGAACTTTTTAGCGTCGAAAGCGCTGAGCGGTGTGCAAGCGGCGATCGGCGTTCTCATCGGCTTGGCGATCATGGTGATCGCTTTGTACTACTTTCTTGCCGATGGCCCCGGGATGATCGAGACGGTGATGGACCTTTCGCCGCTCGACTCCCGTTACGAACAGGAGTTGCTGGAACGTTTTGGCGACGTCAGCCGCGCCGTGGTCGTAGCGACACTCTTGTCCGCCGTCGTTCAAGGCGCACTGGCGGGCGTTGGCTATGCCGTCGCACTGCCCTCCGGCTCACCGATCTTTTTGCTCACCGCGCTCACCATGGCCACGGCCCTCGTACCGTTCGTCGGTGCTGCCGCAGTGTGGATTTGCGTATGCGGTTGGATCTATCTCTATGGAGACCACGTCGTTAACGGTGTCGTTGCGCACGGAAATCCGGTAGCGGCCATTATTTTGGCGATCTACTGCACAATCGTCGTATCGGGCATCGACAACGTGATCAAGCCGCTGATTCTCCACGGCCAATCGAAATTGCATCCGTTGCTAGCACTCTTGAGCATTTTAGGCGGCGTACAGGTGTTGGGGCCGGTGGGGATTCTTGTCGGACCGATGCTGGTTTCGTTTCTGCAGGCCCTCTTGACCATGCTGCGGAAGGAAATTGATTCATTCGGCGGTCCCGTTGGCCCGGATTCGAAGCCGCTAGCAGAATCGGTGGTCGAGGCGGTGCAGCAAGTGGCCGATGATAAGGGCGAGACACCGAAACATATCGAGTCGCCAGCCGCCACATCGGCAACGGTTCTGGACTCGTCGGCAGAGAACCCGCGGTCAACGCGTAAGGAAACGCGGGCAGGCCGGTCGAAGCGAAAGAGATAATCGTTCGCGCACTGATGCCGATGGAGCAGACTTGTCTAGGTGTTTCTAGCCCTTCTCGCGTAGAATACGGTCCCGGTTCGCGTTTGCCCCTTTTCGCCAGACAGCATGAATGAGGAATCGAAATGGATGCTGCAAAAGTGCTCTTCGCTTTGATGCTTACAGGAGTGGTCTGGGAGCCATCCGAAGTTATGGCTGCCGGTCAGGCGGGCTGGTCCGGCGCAACGTCGCAGCAGTCGGCATCGAATTACGACCGGTACGGGCAGCCGCTTCAGTCGAATGCGGCGTCGATTACGCAACGTGCGCAGAACGCCTTCACGGACACTGGCACAGCGCTTCGCGATGGCGTGGAAGCGGGCATCCGTGCGGCAGAGCAAAAGATCGGGACTGTCAGCAATCAGACTCTGTCGTCGAACCCGTTTTTCGCGACGACGCCTACCACAGGAACAACAACTGGCACCACCCCCGGCGGCGTGACATCGCCTTGGCCGACCACGCCGTCCGGTACTTCCACGGCACCAGCGTGGAGTTCGAACACCGCGCCGTCTAATACCTCCGCGAACCTTGGTACACCGAGCGTGACGGCAACCCAGGGCGGTGGCTGGACAAGTATCGGCACCGAAATCCCAGCGCCGAAACTGTTGATTCCACAGTCGCCGATGGTGACGACAAGTTCCAACAGCACCAGTAACTACTTCAACCAGACCGCGCCAACCAATCCCAACAGGCCGAACTTTCCTGCCTTAGCTGAGAACGAACAGCCGCGGTTGCATAGCGTGCTTAGCGATCCTGAACACTCCACGACTCCGGCGAACAAGTCGGCGGACGACTGGATCAATGCTTGGAACAATAGATCAACGACCCAGCCTGCGACAATTCGGCGCGACGCCGATCCGTCATCGCTGGGCAGCACGGTGGGCCAATCGCAATTGGTGCCTCTACGGAGCAATGTTGAGTCTCCGGCCCAAGACCCGCGTGAATCGACAGCAGCGAGACTGAATGAAAACTGGTCGAATACAAATTCGTTCAATCAGCCACAACAGAACCCGCCGCCTGCTTCAATTAGCAAAAACAGAAACAATGTTGCCCCCGTCGCTGCTGTTGCAAACTCGCCATTTAACGATCAGCCAGTGGGGCCAATAGCTGCACAACCCAACAATCAGTCGCCCAACGCACCGTTGTCACAGAATAGCCAGATCGTGGGCAACTTGAACGCAGGCAACATGAACCAGAATGCTAATTCAGCAGGAATGGCTCCGCTCGCAAATAATGGAATGAACCAGATTGGGCGAAGTCAATCCGGTAACAACGGCACCAACGAACAACAGCCGTGGCTGCCGCTGGTGGCGTCGGTCCTCACGCTTGCGGCCTCGCTGGCCGCGAATCTCTATCTCGGCGCGAGCTACCTGGATGCGCGGCAGAAATATCAGTCGTTGGTGCGGAAGACGGCCGAAACATTCCGCCGCGTGAAGGCTGTAGCGGCGTAGCGGGCGTGTCAATTTGCAGCCCGAATTCGCAAGAAATTCGGTTGCGTTTGTCAAAACCGGATTCTTGCGGGCTCAGCTACTGCCAACATTGGCCCGGTCAGAATGACCGGGCTATTTGTGCTTTACCAGCGTTGGCGGATCTCGGGCTCAGGGAGCCAACCGATGGGCGTCTCTTCTTCGTAGGGGACGGCTCCGTTGTCGCTGTTTGGTGCTGGCGTGTCCCACCAGTATTCAACCTCGTTGACCGCAGGAGCCGGTGAGGGTTCGATGACCGGTTCCTCCTCGAGCATTTCGTCCGATTCTTCGATGACGACCTCGGGCTCTTCAACGACGAGTGGTTCGGGGAGTGCTTTTACCTTCACGAGTTCCGGGATTGGCTCGGGCTCGGGGGCGGGTAGTTCTGGCTGCAGCTCGACGATGGCGACCGGCTCGGGCGCGGGTTCGGGGACCGGCTCCGGTTGCGGTTCTTCCGGTAGCTCTTCGGCCTCCCCATGGCGGTTCGGAATGCGGCGGGTTTCGACATTTATATCTTGGAACATTCGCCAGACGTGCTCGTGGCAAGTGAACACCAGCAGTTGGTGACCTTGCTTGGCGAAGTCGCGAAGGACGGAGCAGGCCGTGCGGGTGCGGCCGGCGTCGTAGTTGACGAACACGTCGTCCAAAATCATGGGAAGATGGATGCCACGGCGGGCATACGCGGCGACGAGCGCCAGTCGCAGACTGACAAACAATTGCTCGCGCGTTCCGCGGCTGAGGACCTGCACTGAGAGTGGCTGGCCGTCGGCCGTATCGACAAACAGAATGTCGTGCGCGAGCGGCGTCCAGATGCGGGTGTACTTGCCATCTGTGAGTTGCTGCATGTACTCAGATGCTTCGCGGAGTGTTTCCGGTTGGCGATGTTGCTCGTATTCCTCTCGGATGCGTTCGAGGAATAGGCTCACTGCGGCCCGCTCGCGCCAGGCTTCGATTGCCTTCTTGATTTGCTGCTCGACAACATCGAGCTCGACCTGTTTGATCGCTAGTGACTGATCGGCGGCGGCGGCGCGTTGCTGTTCGACCATCGCGCCGCGGCGTTGCAAGGCATCTTTCAGGATGCGCTCGAGCTCCTCGGACTGGGTGGAAAGTGCTTCCCAATCGTGTTCGAGTCGGCCGATTTGGTCCTCAGCAAGGAAGGGAGCGAAATCGGCTTCGGTGCCATGTCTGCCGATGGCGGCGACGATTTCACGCGTGGTGGCGGCGCGCTTGGCACGGAGGTCTTCGGCCTCCGCGAGCTTGGCGGCGAGTTGGCGGAGTTCCTGCTCGTCGGCGACGCCGCAGGTTTGGAACAGCGCGTTCGCGCCGGCGGCGATAACCGACCGCGGCATGGGCGTGCTTTGCGGCCTCGGTTTTTAGGGCCTTGGCGCGCTCGCGAATGCTTTGCCGCTGCTCGACGCGCTGCAGATGCTGCTGATGCTGTGCCCGCAGATGGTCAAGCTGTTCGAGTGGGTGGGCGTTTTCGCGGCGTAGACCGGTTTCCTCGGCCAGTGCGACGATGCGCTGCGAGACGATGGCGAACTCACGTTGCCGGCGTTGCATTTCGTCGCGGCGGTTGTCAATGCGGGTTTCCAGCTCGGCGAGCCGCTCGCATTGAGCGGCCATCGTAGCCAAATTGTCGGGCGTAACATCTTCCGGCAGCCCTACGCGCGGAGGCGTGCTTTCCAATTCGTCAGCGCCGAAGCGTGTTTTTCTTCGGCCAATTTGAGCCGCCGATCGGCAGAATCCAACGCTTGAGTAACTTCGCGATGCTGGCTCTCAACCGGCGCGAGGCGTTCGAGCTCGGCCAGGTGGCGCTCTGCGTGCTGAAGTCGGAGTGAGACCGAACCGCCGTTGAGCATGAGCGCGTGGTCGAGTTCAACCTGTTCGGCTTCGGCCGATTCGATTTTTCCCAGGAGCGTATCAATTTGATAGTGGCAAGCGTCGAATCGGTCACTGGCCGACGTTTCTTTCATGAATTTGAATAGAGCAGCGGCGATGGCGCACACGACCCCGCCGATGGCAATCCAGCCGCCGTACTTGCCCATGATGCTCGTGGGTAGAAACCACCAGGCGGCAAGTGAAACAGCGCCGAGTACAAACACCATCCCTAGAAAGACGAATAACTCAATCGGCACCACTTGCTCGTCGACGAGGTCTTCTGCTTGCTGCTGCAAAGTTTCCGCTTCGCCGTGGGCGGCTGCAATGCGTTGTTCGAGCTGCTGGCGACGGCGGAGCTGCGTGACGAGGTCGCCAGCCGCTTCAATGTCCTTCGGCAGGCCGAGCTTTTCCCCGCTCGTAACCGCCGATTCGATCTGCGAGCGCATCTCGTGCTCGCCCGTCTTATGAATATCGAGTTCGTGCCTAGCGGCGGCGGCGAGCTGCGCGGTCGCTTCGATGGCACGCGATTGCGGCGCGAGTTGCTCGACGATATCGCTCGTGATCCGCGGTGGGAGCTTGCCGGCACCGGTCCATTCATGAGCAAGCCGTTCGTTTTCGCTCGCCAGGCGGGCTTCGAGGTGTTTTACTTCTTCGGCCAGTTCACCGGCAAGGCGTTCGACGCCCTGCAACCAATCCTGCTGCTCCAGCAGAGCTTCGAGGCGCTTGCCGTTGCGGATAAGTTGGTCGTTGATGCCAAGCCGCTTGGCTTCGTCGCGCAATTGCTGCCGCTGCCCTTTGAGGATATCGCGTTGGCGCTCGTGCTCTTCGATGCGCTTGTTGAAGTCGTCGAGTGTGTCGAGCGTCCCTTCTTCTAGCGGCCGTAGGTTGGTGAATCGCTCAAGTTGGTCGTCGATTTTTCCACGTTTAATCCAGAGCGGCTTCAGGCTGATCGCAACTTCCAGCCGACGGGCGCGGGCAGCAATTGCTTTGGCTTCGGCTTGTTTTGCGTCGACTTCTTCGGCTAACTCGCGGAGCATGACAGCCGACTGTGTCCAACGGCGGCCCTTGGTGATCAGCTCTTCCAGCTCGCCGCGGAGTTGCTCTTGCTGCGAGAGAAGCGTCCGGAGCTCCGACTTTTCCTCCCACGAGTTGAGCAGCCGCAGACGCGTACCTTCGAGCATGTGGATCACATCGTACAGCGAGATCCGATCCAACCCCGATGTGAGGCGATAAAGCCACTGGGCCGCAGCGGTATCGCTCAGCGATCCGAGCTCTTGCACCTCGCGCAAGCCTACGGCAAAAATGTTGTTGTACGTCGGTTCATCGACGTGTTCGAGCGCGTCACGCAGCAGGCGGTCACCCTGTTCCTCGCCATCCGCGGTGATGATGGTGACTTTGCCGACGTCGTTCGGGCCGCGGTCGGCATAGCGGTTGATCGTGAGCGGGCCGTGATCGGTTTGCACCTTGAGCCAACCGCCGGGGCGGCCACCGACCACCGGCGGCAGGTAGCGCTCGCGCCGCATCGGCGACATGCCGTATAACACCGAGCGCATGAACTGCATGAGCGTCGATTTACCGGCTTCGTTGGGGCCGTAGAAGACCGTGAGCTCGGACGACAAGCCGCGCAGCGTGAGGTCGTGCCACACGCCGAAGCCGTCGATTTTGAGATCGGTGATTTTCATGTAGGTCGAGGGTCGAGGGTCGAGCGTCCAGGGCCGGAAAAATGGTGGCGACGTTTATCGATGCTGTTAGCCGTCTGCGGTCAGGTCGCCTTCTTCGAGGGGTAGCGTTAGCAGGTCAACACCAAGCTTGGATGCACGGCAGAGCAGTTCTTTATTGGCTTCGTCGGAATCGAGCTGGGCGATCGATTCGAGGAATTCATCGCCGACGTTTGTCGGTAGAAAAGGCCGTAGATCGAAAGGCGTTTCATGCAACTCGAATTCTCGTACGACGCGCAGAAAATCGCCGAGGCAAGTCTCTTGGTCGTACCATTCGGCTGGCACGCTGAGGGTCGCACCGCAGGCGATCGAGGCGCTCCACGCCACAGGCGGCCGCTCGCCGAAGCGGCGACGAAGATCAATGAGCAACTCATCGGCGAGGCTGTTCGGGCGCAACCGATTCACGAGAGCACCGGTGCCGCGGATGTCCCATCGCACGAACAAATCGACGCCGGGATGCTGGGCCTGCAACTTTTCCAACCGTTCGACCATCCGGTCGTGAAGCTGCTCCTCTCTCGTGGTCGCGGTCACCTCGAGCGATTGTGCGATCCAGCGGATTGTGTCCGTGGCGACAAATTTCGTCTTTGCGCGGCCGGTTTCATCGACCGTGACCACCGTGCAACCATGCGGACCAGTTTCATCGGGGCCGCGGCCTTGCGGCGAACCGCAATAGTGAGCAATACCGGGGTGTTCGTCGACCGTTTGCTGCAAATGCCGGCCACCGAGCGCCATGTAATGGACGCGGTCGCCTTCATGGCCGGCGGAGTCGTTCGTGCCGTAGGCAACGCCGATCGTAAACAGGCCGTGCACATCGCGATGAAATCCGCGGGCGTCGACCGTGCCGCCTTCCGGGCAGCTCGTGCCTTGTACGCGGGCGATTGTTTCGCCGGCGCGGGCCAGGTCGAGCGATTCCACGCGGCCGACGGGAAATACATGCACGTTGGAGGGCAGCGTGACACTCCGCGGCCACGAGTCGGGCACATCCACCGCACCGCCTGCCCAGTAGACAGGGATTTTTCGCTCCGCCAGCCGGGCGAACTGATCGAGCAGCAGCACAATCGCCGGCGGCCCGGCGCGATCGACGTTTAGTACGTCGCCCGCGAGCAAGACGGCATCTACGTCCTCGGCAAGCGCCGTTTCGAACACCTGTTCGGCCGCGTGATAGGGCGCTTCGACAAGCAGCTCCCGCAGGTGGTCGGGGACCTCGGGTAACCCATAGACAGGCGTTTCGAGATGAAGATCGCTGGCGTGAACCAGTCGCAGCGGCTGGGTCATCGACGCCTCCTTGCGCGGGAAGTTCAAGCGGGAATTGCGCAAGTTTAGCCCGCTGGCGGCGAATCACCAACTTCAGCTTGCGGTGCAGGCGGGTGCTAGCGTCGAGCCGTGTTGCGCGTGCGGCGACGCTTCGGAGCCGGTTTTTTCGCGGCTTTCTCTTCTGCCGCTGGCGGGAACGCTTCGGCTTGGCCCGTCATTTCGAACAGGAAGCGGCTCGGAATAGTCTTTTGCGACTTGCCCCATTTGCGGCGCGTGAGGGCGAACGAAAGTGTCAATTGTTCTTGCGCCCGAGTGACGCCGACGTAGCACAGACGTCGCTCTTCATCGATCGCCGAATCGTTTTCGGCCGCGACCGAGCGCTTGTGGGGCAGGATGCCCTCTTCCATTCCTACCAAATATACGCTCGGAAACTCAAGGCCTTTCGCGCTATGCAGCGTCATAAGCGCGACGGCATTGCGGGCCAATTGCGATTCCTTTTCTTCGCTTTCGTCGCGCTCGTTGAGAAGCATGTCGTCCAGGAAGCCTGTCAGACTGAACGGCGCGGCGGCGCGGCGGCTTTTGTCGTAATTGGCCGCCGCGTTGACGATCTCTTCCAGCGACGCCAATCGCGATTCGCGGTCGGCGGCGTCGGGGTAAAGCTTTACAAGCGCGTCGCGGTAGTTGGTTTCCTTGAGTACCTGGTCAACAATTTTGGCGACCGACACACTTTCGGGCTGGTTACGAATCTTCTCGATAAGCTGCCGGAATTGCGCGACTGCGGCGGCCGTCTTGGCGTCGATGCCGTCGATCACCAGTGCGTCCGGCAGAATCTCCCACAAGAACTTGCCGTGCGAGGTGGCTTCTTCGACCAGCCGCTTTTGGGCGGCATTGCCGATGCCGCGGGCCGGCTGGTTGATGATCCGCATCAGCGCCGGCTCGTCGTGCGGATTATCGATTACTTTGAGATAGGACAGAATGTCGCGAACTTCCTTGCGGTCGAAAAACGACATGCCGCCGATCAGCACGTAGGGCACATTCGCCCGCCGCAACTCGGTTTCGAACGAGCGCGGCTGCTCGTTCGTGCGGCACAGGATCGCGATATCGCGCGGCTGCCGTTGCCCGGAGTCGATCGCTTGTCGGATGTCGGCAACGATTCGCTGGGCCTCTTGCGCTTCGTCCTGGCATTGCAAAATGGAAGGTCGCGTCCCGCCAGGTCGGGCCGGTTTCAGCACCTTGTCGTGTCGGTTTCGATTGAAAGCAATTAGTGTGTTGGCGTACTGCAAAATCGCAGCGGTCGATCGATAGTTGTCTTCGAGCCGAACGACTTTGGCTTCGGGCCAATCCTGCTTGAACCGCAGGATATGCGTCACTTCGGCACCGCGCCAGCCGTAGATCGATTGGTCATCATCCCCGACGACGCACAGATTGCGATGCCCCGCCGCGAGTGCCTTCACGATTTCATATTGGCTGCGGTTGGTATCTTGATATTCATCGATGAGGACGTGATCGAACCGCCCTGCCTCTTCGCGGCGGACTGCCGGGAATTTGCCCAAGAGCTCCTCGGTGTGCAACAACAAATCGTCGAAGTCGACTGCCCCGAGCCGCTTCAGATTATCTTGGTACCGGCGGTACGCGGCGGCCGCCAAGTGCTCCCGCTCGCCGCTGGCGACTTCCAGCGCCTGCTGTGGCCGAACCGACGCCGATTTCCAGCGGCTAACGATCGAAAGCATGTCTCCCGGCGCCAACGCAGCAGTTTGCGCACGAAGTTCACGCAGGACGGTGCGGGCCTGGCTCTCCTGCTCGTTACGATCGCAGATTACAAATTTCTCCGGAAAGCCGAGTCGCTTGATATGCCGGCGGAGTATTCTTACGCACAGCGAGTGGAAAGTCGAAATCTCTGGCTTCGCAGCCGAGCTTCTCCGAAATGTACCGCCACGCTTCGGAGAACCACGACCAACGGCCCTGCTCCCATTTTTGGTTAACAGCGCACCCGCCCGTTCTTGCATTTCGCCGGCCGCCTTTTTGGTGAACGTGACGGCAAGGATGCGTTCCGGTTTCACCTGGTGACGAATCAGCTCGGCAATACGGTAGGTCACAACACGCGTTTTGCCTGTGCCGGCTCCCGCAAGGACTAACAGCGGTCCTTTGAGCGTGCGGACCGCATCAAGCTGAGGCGGGTTCAAATCGGCGGGCATTTGGAAATCCATTTCGCAAGCTGGTGAGACGAAAGGAGTCATCCAACGTAATTGCCGCGACCATGGCGTGCCAGCCGCCCTTGCGATATTCTTGGCGCGCTCGTAAACTTCATGGGGGACGCAAGATAGGACGAATGGAGGATGCGTGCCGGAAGGCGGCGCTGCTGAAAATCTAAGATGAAATCTGCTCATCGACACGAATTAGAAACAAATGCCTTGGCGCACCGCCTCGAAGTCTACGTCGAGCGCTTTAAACCGTACATTGGCAAAGTTGGCGTCGGCTTGCTGGTGTTTATTGCGTTGCTGTTTATTTGGTCGTATGTAAACCGTTCGTCCTCCTATCGACAGAGCGAGGCATGGGATGCCTACAATCAGGCGGTTGGTTCGCTGCCGTTGAATCTCACGCAATTGAGGCGGACTGCCGAAGAGTTTCCGAACTCGCAAATGCAGAAAATGGCAGATGTGACCTGGGCCGATGGCCAGGTTTTCGCCGCCTCGCGCAGCTACATTGCCAATCGCGCGGCAGCCAAGGACGCGCTCGGCAAGGCCGCGAGTGCCTACGAAGGTATCATTCGGTCGTCCGATGACGAGCGGCTGGTGGGGCACGCGCGGCTGGGCTTGGGCCGCGTCTACGAAATGCAGAACCAACTGGACAAGGCTCGCGCCCAATACGAGCAAGTCACCGGCCCTTACGCTGCGTACGCCAAAGTTCAGGCCGAGCGACTCGCCAACCCAGAGGCCAAGGAAACGTACAATTGGTTGGCGACGGCGCAAGCACCCGCGCCACGAGCACCGATGGGACCAGGCACACCCGGCCAGCAGCCGGAGTTTTCACCCGGCGATATCTCTTTACCAAATGGAAGTGGAGCGACGCCAGGTACGCCCAGCCAATCGAAAAACGCTGCCGAGACGTTCGACGCTTTGCTCAAGGATTTGCAGAAGGAATCGAAGGAAGGCGAAGCGGACGACCGCTACAAGACGACACAGCCACCGGCGCCGGGGGCGATGCCCGAGTCGGCAAAGGAAACCGCTCCGCCTGCAGACGCAAAAAAGAGTGACGAGACGCCTGCGAAAGACGGCGCTGCGAAGACGAATTCAGTGCCAGTGGCCCCTGCTGGCGAAAAGTCTGCCAATTAATTTGGTCTAAATATCTAACTCTGAGCGATACCTCTTCACCTCGGCCTCAGGTTTTCGCCGTCGCGTCCGAACAGGCGGGACAGCGGCTGGACGTGTTCCTCGCGACACATTTTCCCGCAGTCAGCCGTGCGACGGTGCGGCGCGCAATCGATGCCGGCCATGTCGGCGTCAACGACGGCGCCTGTAAAGCGTCGTTGCGGCTACGAGAAGGCGATCGCGTCGAGGTGCGGCAAATTGAAGTGCCGCGCGAAGGGCCGGAGCCGCAAGATATTCCCCTCTCGATCCTGTACGAAGATGATGCGATCGTCGTCGTGAACAAGCCGGCCGGCATGATCGTGCACCCGGCCAAGGGGCACTGGGAAGGCACGTTGGCGAGCGCGCTGGCCCACCACTTCGGCACTCTCAGCGGTCGGAGCGGCCCCACACGGCCGGGCATCGTCCATCGACTCGACCGCGACACGAGCGGCGTCATCGTCGTGGCCAAGAATGATGCAGCGCACGATGCGCTGGCCACGCAGTTCAAGTCGCGCCAAGTGGAAAAGGAGTATTTGGCCATCGTCGTCGGTGTGCCGGAGCTCGACCGCGACCGGATCGATGAGCCGATTGGCGATCATCCGACGCACCGCGAAAAAAAGGCGATCCGGCGCCAAGACCCCGATGCCCGGCCCGCCGTAACCAACTACGAAGTGGTCGAACGATTCGCGGGTTATGCCCTTGTACGAGCCCTGCCGAAAACGGGCCGCACCCATCAAATTCGGCTCCACCTTGCCCATATTCGGCACCCGGTGTTGTGCGACCGGCTGTACGGCGGGCGGGCAGTTCTATCGGAGTTGGAATTGATTCCGCGCGGCAGAATTGGGCACGATACGGCAGAAGCAGAACAGGCCGCCAAGCGGTTGCTATTAGAACGCCAAGCGCTACACGCTCACCGTTTGGTGGTCGCCCATCCTACCAGCGATGAACGAATGGAATTCATCGCGCCGCTACCAGTGGATATGGAAAGCACGTTACAAGCGCTGCGGCATTGGCAGTCTCGATAAGAAATCAAACAGCATGACATTTCTAACCACAACGACACGACGAGCACGACGCAATTCATTCGGCGATTGATCGGTGTGCACACTGAATCTTCCGTCGTGACCTTTGTGTCGTCGTGGTAAACCCCTTTCTCGGATTGGAGTCGAGTCATGAACGTCATTCAAGAATTCAAGAAATTCGCGCTTCGTGGTAATGTCATGGACATGGCCGTCGGAATTATTATCGGCGGCGCATTTGGCACTATCGTGAAGTCACTTGTCAACGATATCATCATGCCGCCAATTGGTCTCTTGACGGGTCGTGTTAATTTCAACGATCAGGCGATCGAAATCGCCAAGGGAGTGGGTGACAAGCCACCCGTGACGATCAATTACGGTTCATTCATCAGCAACATGATTTCATTCTTAATCGTCGCCTGGGCCGTGTTCATGCTCGTCAAGGCGATGAATGTCGCCGAAGAAAAACTACGGTTCGGCGAGCAGCCGGCCGAAGTGACTCCGCCGCCGCCCGAGGAGACTCTGCTCCTGCGCGAAATCCGCGACGAGTTGAAGCATCGCCCGGCTTAAGGACTTCGAACGCCCCATTTAGCCCCCGGTCACTGACGGGGGCAAACTCAACCTCTTCGCTTATTCAAACAGCGACCGCATCAAATCCTTCACCACGATCGGCCGCGGGCTGATGAGCATTTCGGCCGCGGCGACGCCGGCGGATCGGCCCAGATACCGAGTCGGCGGCATCCACCCGGTCGAATAGATGTTCCTTCTCGGGCGGGAACTGTGTCTTGTAGCAGCGAATGGCCGCAATCTTTCGGGCCAGCATGCTGCTGATGTCGACCACAATCTGGCCGCCGGGGTTCGACGAGCCAGCCAGCGGCGTGCCCAGCATGCAGTAAAGCTGCTTGGAGATGATGTGTGGCGGCAAATGGTTGAACTGATCGTCCCACTTTGTCAGCCGCGAGTAGAACACCGCCGCGTCGGTAATCAGCATCGCCTGCCAGTGATCGGGCGAGGCCATCGGCGTTTTGTCGCCCAGGCCGATCACCACCCGTGGCCGGTGTTTGCGGAACTCGATCGCTAGCTTCACGCGGGCCTCGAACGAATCGAATAGCCGGCGGTTCGTCAGGTGCAGCAGCGTGCGGCCGTGCACGCCTAGTGCCTCGCCAGCCGCTTTGGCCTCTGCCATCCGCACATCCGGGCCGGGCGAGAGGGGGGTCGGCTCGCCATCGGTCAGGTCGATAATGCCGACCTTATAACCGGCATCCACCAAGCTGGCCAGCGTGCCTCCGCAGGCGATTTCGATGTCGTCCGGGTGGGCCCCGACGGCGATCACATCGAGTTGCTGGAATGTCGTGTTGCTCATGAAGGGCTTGGCTCCGGACCTATCGGCAGGTCGTGCGAGGAATTGACTGCCGTTGCTGTAGTTTGGCGGACTTTGGGCAAGGTTGAAAGGGCACGTAAGCCCCTTCTACGCTTGCCGGGGAGAAGCATTGCCACTGTCTGGCGGACGTTGTCGCGAATGGATTAGCTAATTCTTGACAAACTGCCACAGAGGGTACGACAATCGCCGGATTCCGCAGGGGGCACTCGCCTAATGGCAGCCTGCTGCATAGGATTCTGCAGAAAACCGGCAGATGTTGAGGACCGGCAGTTTGGGGGTAGTAATATGCAAAGCGATACAACGACAGCTTGGGCAGACATTGAAAATTCGAATTCGGAGTGGGGAATGCGGAGTGGGGAGTGCGGCGATGCGATCGCGACGTTGGAGTCGGACAACCCGACTCCTGACCTTTTTAATCCGGGCTCCGATTTTCTCGGCGATCCCTTAGACGATGACGTCACCTGCGCTGGCGATCCGTTCGAAGATTTCGACGACGATGATTTCGACGACGACTTCGACGACGACTTCGAAGAAGAATGGGACGAAGAGTTGCCCGGCGACGCCGATCAATTCGAGCCCGACGAAGATGAGGTCAGCGACGACGCCGAGGATTTCGACGACGAGGATTAAGGCACTCTAGCACTCTCTCTCGCTGGGAGAGGGCCGGGTCGCCGCAGGCGACTCGCCGTGGCGAGTTGAGGGTGCCTTGAAAACATGTTGGTTCGAGTCGCTCCAGCGAATTTCGCTGCCAACATTCCGTCATTTTGAACTCGCCTTGCGGGGTGCATGTCTTTGCAATTGCACGATCCTCCCTCGCGTGTTCTACTCGCAGATTCGTAATTCCCCTCCCTTTTAGGGAGGGGCCAGGGGAGGGTTCGTCGAGTCTCTTTTTTTCGTGATGTTCAAGCCCGTCGAAGGCAACGTGAACTTTCCGGAGCAAGAGCTCGCCGATCGGCGAGTTCTGGAAAGAGCACCGCATCTACGAAAAGTCGCTCGCAGCAGCGCGCGGTGCGCAAGCCGTTCGTGTTCTACGAAGGCCCACCGACGGCCAACGGCATGCCCCACCCCGGCCACTGCCTCACGCGCGCCATCAAAGACCTCTTCCCGCGCTATCAAGACCATGCGCGGCTACCGCTGCGAACGCAAGGCCGGCTGGGACACCCACGGCCTGCCCGTCGAAGTCGAAGTCTGCAAAGAGCTTGGCATTCACTCGAAAGAAGAGATCGAAACCTACGGCATCGAGCCGTTCATCCAGAAGTGCCAACAGAGCGTCTGGCGGTACATGCAGGAATGGGAGCGACTCACCGAACGCATCGGCTTCTGGGTCGATCTCAAGAACGCCTACGCCACGTACCATCAGAGCTACGTGGAAAGCGTGTGGTGGAGCCTCAAGAACCTGTTTGACCGGGGCCTGTTGTACCAAGGCCACAAAATCGTTTGGTGGTGGGCCCAAGGCGGCACGGCCCTCTCCGCCGGCGAAGTCGGCCAGGGTTACCGCGAGGTGGCGGATCCGAGTGTGTATGTGAAGTTCCCGCTGCTCGATGATGCGGGCGACGTGACCGATACATCGCTGCTCGTGTGGACGACGACGCCGTGGACGCTGCCGGGTAATCAATTCGCAGCAGTTCACCCAGATTTAGATTACCTATTCTTAGAAGACCAAGACACACACGAAAAACTGGTCGTCGCAAGCGAGAGAATGGATCACGTTGTTCAGCGTGGGATTCATCCATCGGAGCGAGTTTCAGGTCCAGTGGTTGAACTGGACAAGGGACCTGTCGAGGCAACTCCAAAATATTCCATTTCGAATGTTGTAAAGGGTCATAAGCTCATTGGGAGACGTTATCGGCCGCCGTTTACAAATTACTTTGACCGTCACCGCAACGTAACTTCGACGGATATTCAAAGTAATGAGATCCAGACTTATTGGAGGATATTGGCCGCTGATTTTGTTACGGTCGACTCCGGAACCGGCGTAGTTCACATCGCGCCTTCCTTCGGTGAGGCTGATTATGATTTGATGACTCACGAGAGAGTGACAAACATCGACCCGAACGAAGTCGGACTCTTCCTGCTTTGTCCTGTTGAACCAGATGGGAGATTTAACAGTGAAGCGCCCTCGTTTTGCCGTGGCCGCTGGGTCAAGGATTGCGACAAGGACATCATCCGCGATCTGAAACAGCGCGGTCTATTGTTCCATCAAGAACAGTACCGCCACGAATATCCATTTTGCTGGCGGGCCGAACAGGACCCCCTCATTCAATATCCGCGGCAGAGCTGGTTCATCCGCACGAGCAACTTCAAAGATGAAATGCTCGCCAACAATGCGAAGATCAACTGGTTGCCGGAGCATATCAAGACCGGACGGTTTGGCAAGTTTTTGGAGACGAACGTCGATTGGGCCCTGTCGCGCGAGCGCTATTGGGGCACCCCATTACCAATCTGGAAGTGCCAGGAAACCGGCAAGATGGAAGCCGTCGGCAGCTACGACGAGTTGATGGCGAAACCCGGCGTCACCGGCGGCGAGGTGTGGAAGGCAGCGAAGAAAAAGAATCCCGACTTGCCGGACGACTTGCAAGTGCACAAGCCGTACATCGACGAAATCACCTACGATTCGCCGTTTGCCAAGGGCGCGCGCATGCGCCGTGTGCCGGAGGTGATCGACTGCTGGTACGACTCCGGCGCGATGCCGTTCGCCCAGTGGGGCTACCGCGGCGAGGTAAATTCCAACTCTCAAAGTGTTAAGCCTTCCGGCTCCCTCCCCCTCACGGGGAGGGCTGGGGAGGGGGGCGAAGCACGGGCAAGCGCCGCCGAAAGGTTCCACCAACAATTCCCCGCCGACTTCATCAGCGAAGCCATCGATCAAACCCGCGGCTGGTTTTACAGTCAACTCGCCATCAGCACGCTGCTTTTCGGTGAAAAGAATGACGAAGCACGAATGACGAATGACGAAAACGACCATTCGACATTCGACATTCGTCATTCGTCATTTCCCTACCCCCACCCTTTCAAGAATTGCATCGTCCTTGGTCACATGCTCGGCGAAGACGGCGGGAAGATGAGTAAGAGCAAGCGGAACTACCGCGAGCCAAACGAAATCTTCGACCGCTACGGGGCCGACGCACTGCGGTGGTACTTCTTCGCCAACCAGCCGCCCTGGACGAGCATCCGCTACAACGAGCAAGCGATCAAAGACAGCATCCCTGAATTTCTGCTGCGTCTGTGGAATGTGTATAGCTTCTTTGTGATTTACGCGAATATCGATGGGTTTGATCCGGCGGTGGAGGAGCGAGCATCGAGGAGCGAGAAGCGAGAAACCCATTCTCGCCCCGCATTCCTCGCTCCTCACTCCTTTTCGGCGATGTCGTATCGGCCGATCGCTGATCGCAGCGAGTTGGACCGCTGGATTTTGAGCGAGCTCAATCGCACGTGCGCGGCCGTCATCGACCGGATGGATGCTTACGACAACTACGGCGCCTGCCAGCGGATCACCGAATTCGTTGACGCACTTTCGAATTGGTACGTGCGGCGTAGCCGCGATCGCTTTTGGGCGGCCGACAAGCGTGGCGTCGAAAAGCTCGACGCCTACTGGACGCTCTACGAAGCGCTTGTTACAACGACGAAGCTCGTCGCTCCGTTCGTACCGTTCATCGCGGAAACGATGTGGCAGAATCTGGCGGGAGTGTTCAAAAAGGGGACTGGCTCCGAGCTCGGTGCGATTGGAGCTGGTAAACAGGTATCCCGCGAGGTGCCTGTCCCCTCTTTGAACACGCGCGTCCCCGAGAGCGTCCACCTTTGCGACTATCCGTCGCCGGATCCCGCTGTTATCGATGAGGCGCTCTCTGAAAGGATGAATCTCGTTCGCCTCATCGCCTCGCTTGGCCGCAATGCTCGCAACGCCGCTACGCTTAAAGTGCGTCAGCCGCTGGCTAAGGTTCAAGTGATCCTCGCCGATACCCGTCACCAGTCGTGGCTGGAAGAGCACGCGTCGGTCATCGAGGAAGAGCTCAACGTGAAGCAGCTCGAATTCTGCGACGATCCCGCGCAGTACGTTGAGCACGAAGTCGTCCCCAACTTCAAGCTTCTTGGTCCCAGGTTGGGCAAGCTGCTGCCAAAGGTAAAGCAATGGCTCGGCCAGCAAACCGGCGCCGACCTGTTGGCGAACATCCGCGACAACCGTAAAATTGACCTCACGCTCGATGGCCAAGCCATCGCCCTCACGCGCGACGAAGTCGAATTCCGCATCCACCCGCGGCCAGGTTGGACCGCCGCCAACGGCCAGGGCGTCGTCGTCGTGTTGTCCACCGAGCTCACGCCGGAACTCATTGCCGAGGGCCTCGCCCGCGACATCGTGCGGCTCGTTCAAGACATTCGCAAGGACATCAGCTGCGAATATACGGATCGAATTGAAGTCGGCCTCGTTACAGAGGGAGCTGACTCGGTGGCGGCGATCCAGAAATTTCGCGACTACATCGCCGGCGAAACGCTAGCCGACAGAATTATCGAACAGCCGATGGTCGGAGTCGAACCCGTGCGAGTGAAAGTGCTCGGTGACGATTTTGCGATCTACGTGCGGGTCGTGAAATGACGCAGCCCCCGCCCTCTACCGAACGGCTCAAGCTCGCCGTCCTCATCTCCGGAACCGGTCGCACGCTCAAAAACTTCATCGATCTGGCGGCGGAAAATCAACTCCCCATCGAAATTCGTCTGGTGGTTTCAAGCTCGGCGAAGGCGGGCGGATTGAAGTTTGCCGAGGAAGCCGGCATTGCTACACGCGTGGTTCGCCGGCACGATTTCCCCGTCAGCGCAGCAGGCGACCAGGCATTTGGCGAAATTGTGTTTGGCGCGTGCCGAGAGGCCGGCGTTGATTATGTGGCCATGGCGGGCTTTATGAAGCTCGCACCGGTGCCGCTGGACTTTACAGGCCGCGTCGTGAATATCCACCCGGCGCTCATCCCGGCGTTTTGCGGCGCCGGCATGTACGGTGACCGCGTGCATCAAGCCGTGCTCGATGCCGGCGTGCGCGTCACCGGTTGCACAGTGCATTTTGTCGATAATGAGTACGATCATGGGCCGATCATCTGGCAGCAGCCGGTGCCAGTGTTCGAGGACGACACGGCCGATACGCTCGCCAAGCGCGTGTTCGAGGTTGAGAAGGAAGCGTACCCACACGTGCTACGGTTACTCGCTGCGGGGCGGATCAAGCTGGAGGGCAACCTCGTCAAGCTGCTGAAACCTCAACGCGGCCAGCGTTCGCGCACCAGCGAATACCCCATCGAATGATAGAACGCAACAGCGGCCGACCAGCCGGCGTGCGTTTCCAACTGCACTTCGCGCCAACCGACGTCCCACGCCGCGCACTCCAAATGATACATGAGCGACCGGCCCACGCCGCGACGATGCCACTCGGGATCAACCAATAGCCAATGTACGACAGGAACTTTACTCAGGCTGCCCTCGCGGACAGCCAGGGTCACAGTACCGATGATTGATCTCGATTTTTCCGATGCATCATCATCGACCGCAACCCAGGAGTGATCGCCGCGCCACCAGGGTTTGTCCGTCATTTCGGATCGGAAATCCGCATTCGTCCAAGTGCGAACGGCCGGAATTTCGCTCGCCATCGCCCGCTCGCGAAGTGCGAGCCAACCGGGCACTTCGGCCGGCAACAATGTTTGGCGCACGCGAATTCCAGGCGCATCCACCACAACTGGCGGCGAGGTCAGTTCTTTGCGAAAATGGAGGACGGAAGACATCTCAAATCAATAACCGCTGATGAACGTGGATAGACGCGGATGGAACGACATTTCGTGGTCCCTCCGTCCGCCTGAGCTTGTCACAGCATTTTATCTGCGTCCATCTGCGTTCATCTGCGGTTCACTCTATTCCCAACGACGACGTGGAACAACACTTGATGCACGACACCAAAGACCTAAAGAAAGCCATTTGTGAAATCGGCGACCGAATTTACAAGCGCGGGTTTGCCGCGGCCAACGACGGCAACATCAGCGTGCGGCTGAACGAGAATGAGGTTCTCTGCACGCCCACGATGCATTGTAAGGGTTTTCTGAAGCCGAAGGATATCTGCCTCGTCGATATGGAGGGCAACCAACTCGCCGGCAAAAAAAAGCGGTCGAGCGAGGTGCTGTTGCATCTGGAGATCATGAAGGCCCGCCCGGATGTGCAGAGCGTCGTGCATTGCCATCCGCCCCATGCCACGGCGTTCGGCGTGGCCCGGGAACCGATTCCGCAGGCCGTCCTTCCGGAGGTCGAGGTTTTTCTGGGCGAGGTGCCGATCTCGCCGTACGAAACGCCCGGCGGCAAAACATTCGCCGAAACCATCCTACCGTTCGTGCATCAATCGAATGTGATCATTCTGGCAAACCACGGCACGGTGAGTTTTGGTGAATCGGTCGAGCGGGCATATTGGTGGACCGAGGTGCTGGATGCCTACTGCCGAATTCTCATCCTCGCGCGGCAATTAGGGCCGATTCGCTATCTCTCGCCCGAAAAAACGCAGGAGCTGATCGATCTCAAGGCGAAGTGGGGCTTCACCGATCCACGTTTGGCGGAAGGTTTTTCGGGCGACATCCGCGACAATGCCACCTTCCGACACACGTGGAACGAGAGCGGCGTAGAGCCGCGGGCATTCGCGCCGCCGGATGCGAACGGCAGTCCTTAACGATCGATTGTCTCAAGCGCCTGTAAGATGGATTGCTCGCTCGCTCCAACGAGAAGGAATCGCTTCTGGGACGACGTCTCGCCGGCAATCAATTCGATCGCCGACTTCGGGACGCCGAGCGATTTACTCAGCAAGTCGACGATCGCGCGGTTTGCTTTGCCTTTTTCCGGGGCGGCCGTTACCGCGATACGCAGCGCGCCCTGCCGCTCGCCGAGGATGGCATTCTGCCGCGCCCGGCGTGCGCCTTGACGGGTAACACGACCCCGGCCGAATGCGATTCCAGCGTGATCATCGAAGCGTGCCTCAACCGAACTCGAAGGCCTATTGCGCGTTGTAAAACACCATCCGCCACAGGACGATCATTGTGAACAGGTTGAAAATTGCGTGCGCGACGATCGAAGGCACAATCCGGTGCGTGCGCTGATAGAGATAGCCGAGAATTAGACCGAGAAAAAACAGCGGGATCGGTTCCGGACCATATCCAAAATGGGCAAGACCAAAGAGTATCGCACTGATTGTGATGGGCAGCCAACCGAATGGCCAACCGCCAATGCCACGTGCAGGCGGAGAGCTTAATGTCGCATGACGAATGTCGCATGGCGAATCATCGGGTAAAATGCCCTCGTCATTCGTCATTTGTGCTTCGTCATTCGACATTAGCGGTTCGGCCGGTTCAGAGCGCCAACGCAAGCGTTTGACCTCCCACTTTTCAAGCCAACCCTGCAATAACAGGCGAAATGTAATCTCTTCACAAAGGGGGGCAACCACCACGGCGGTGAAGCCGGCCAGCAGCATCACGGTTACGTCCGGCTTGCCGTTCATGACCAACTTGACGAGCGGATGGTCAGACGGCTCCTGGATGTTCATCAAAGACGCCAGCAGCCCTTGCAAGATGTGAATTGGCGCAGCGCCGCGATGCCGGCCACAATTCCAATGAATACATCGCGCGTGAATTCGCTCCCGCTTGCGGGGAGGCCAAGATCGCGCCGCGACGCTTCATAATAAACCGCGACCAAGAACAAGACGCCTCCCACGAGAAGCAACTCCGGCACAATCGAAGCCACCATTTGCGTGGCAGCATGGCTCGAAGGCATATCTACTTGCGGGGCCGCCTGATTGGAGGCTGCCTTTTTGTGCGGTTCGGTTTCTTCGCGTCCCTGAAAGGGAGAAAGCAATGCAAACACGACGAACAGGGCCGGCAGGAGCAAGGCAATTTCACCCCAAGGTACCGGCGTTCGCGGCTGATAGGCAAGCAGCGGACCTCGCCGAGACTTGGCGATTAGGTATATGCCGACGACCACGCTGAGCAGCATGGTTCCGTAAACAAATACGCTAAGCACAGGATCATCTGGCGGCTGCGGCATAGTGCTGATTGCTCGTGAGACGAACTCGTTGGTTGCGTCGCGTCACTTCTTGAGCATGTTGAGTGCGCGTTGGACGTATACCCAACCGGAGTAGATCGTCATGGCCACCGCAATCCAGACCAGTAGCCGCAGTGACCAGGTTGTCCATGCCGGCGGTTCCGGATGCCAAACGCTCGAATGATAATGGAAAAGCCATAACCGAGCGAGGCTGGCCGCGACGGCAGCACATTGGAACACCATCTTCCACTTGCCCGACCACTTGGCCGAAAAATCGGAACCATGTTCCTCAAAGAAACTGCGCAATGCAGTGACAAGTAATTCGCGAGCGATAACAACAACTGCCATCCAAGCGGCGACCTCGGATGCAGACTCTCCCGTGATCGCCGGCGGCACCGCAGCCAAGAACGTAAACGTGCCGCAGATGATGATCTTATCCGCAAACGGATCGAGGATTCGACCCAGTTGCGTAATTTGCCCATAACGGCGAGCCCAGAAGCCATCGACCCAATCGGTGCCCGCCGCGATCGCGAAGAAAATAAGAGCGGCAAGATACCATTCAAACACAAAGCAAATAAAGCAGAAGACCGACAGCACCAGCCGCGCGATGGTGAGCGTGTTGGGAACGTTCCAAATGACATCCAAAGCCGGTGGGTTTGCCGCGGGCGCAGATCCTGGAGCGGTCATTTCATCCATGGGTTCGCATCCTTTTGTAATATCGTGTGTGCCACTGGCTCTGCCAGTGCTTCCCATCGACTCTCCACATATTGGATACTGGCCAAGCGAGTGGCGCTCAATTTAGTCTACCGCGACTCGCCAATCGCGGCCGCCGCCAAATCGTAGCCGCTGCGGGCGACGATCTCACACGGCACGATCGCGCCGACCGCCAGATCTTCGCCCGTCACGTATACAACGCCATCGACATCGGGCGCATCGGCATACGATCGCCCAACCCAAGCGTTTTCCTGCTCGGGCACCGCGGCGTCAATCAGCACATCCACCTGCCGGCCGATTTGTGCTTCGTTCCATTGGAACGCCACCTGTTGTTGCACTTCCATCAACTGGTCGCGGCGCTCGTTCTTTACTTCTTCGGGCAAGTGGTCCGGCAAGCGAGCCGCCGGCGTATCGGGTTCGAATGAATAGGTGAATACACCAAGCCGCTCAAACTGCTGCTCGGCGATGAATTCGCGCAGCTCCTCGAACTCCTTTTCGGTTTCGCCGGGAAACCCAGTGATGCACGTGGTTCGCAATACAAGGTTCGAAATTCGGCTCCGTAACTTCGCCAGCAAGTGCTCTGTTTCCGCCCGATTCACTCGCCGTTGCATCCGACGCAGCATGCGATCATTGATATGCTGCAGCGGCATATCGAGGTAGGGCAGGATCCTCTCGGAAGTCGCAATCGTATCGATGAGTTCGTCCGTCACGTACATCGGATAGAAATACATCAACCGGATCCAATCGAGCCCTTCGACTTGCTCCAACTCCTTCAGCAATGCCGCAAGACGTGTTTCGCCATACAAATCCAAACCGTAATAAGTCGTGTCCTGAGCCACAATCACCAACTCGCGAACGCCATCGGCGGCCAGCTCGCGGGCCTCGGCAACCACTTCCTCCATCGGCTTCGAATAGTGCTTGCCACGCATCTTCGGAATCGCGCAGAACGTGCACAATCGATCGCAGCCCTCGGAGATTTTCAGGAAGGCAAAATGCCGCGGCGTAATCCGCATGCGTGATGTGTCGGGCAGTGGATGCGTCGGCGCTGGATTGAACACCATCCGCTGTTCTTCAAGGCCACCCAGCAGACGATCGGCGACTTTGGTCACTTGCTCGCGACCGAAAACTCCGACCAAGTGATCAATTTCAGGCCGCGACTCCAACAACGCATCCCGCTGTCGTTCGGCGAGGCAGCCTGATACGATAACGCCCCGCAACTTGCCGCGGCGCTTTAGTTCGAGCATCTCATCGATGGCGGCGAACGACTCCTGTCGGGCGGCCTCGATAAACCCGCACGTGTTCACCACCGCGAAATCAGCGCCTTGCGGGTCGTCCACCAGCTCATAACCATCGAGCCGCAGCAGGCCGAGCATCCGCTCGCTGTCCACAAGGTTCTTCGGGCAGCCAAGGCTGACGAACGCATATCGACCCTTAGACGCGCCGCGGGCGATTTTGTTGGTGAAAGTGTCTAACACGTGCAGAATAGGACCACCGATTCCTGATTGGGGCAAACGCACGAGGCACAAGCCGTAGTACGCGAGGAAACTGGAAGCTACTAATTCTAGCGAGCGGTAGACCAACGGCCAATTGGCACTGGGATTCGCCGCTAGCCGCTTGCTTTCTCGGGTGGATACTATACAATAGTACACATATACCGACTCAACCGATTTTGCCGGTAAAAAGCGATGCTTTCCGAAATCCCCGACGACGAATTTGCCGCCGCCATCGATGCCTGTGCGGCCGAGGTGCTCTGGGAAGCCGGCGTCACCGAACCGCCGATCGACGCTTTGGTAGTTGCCGAGCAGTTACAGCTCGTCGTCGCACGAGATTACGCCATGCCCTATCGCGGCCGGTTCGTGCGGCTGGCCAGTCACGAGAGCGATGGCGGCGGCCAGAGCACAATCGTGGTCGGGACGGCCGAGCGGCCCGAGCGCGAGCAGTGGGCCGTCGCCCACGAAATTGGCGAGAGCGCAGCATACCGCGTGTTCGAGCGGCTCGGCGTGTCGTTTGACGAGTCCTTGGCAACCGCTAGAGAACAAGTCGCGAATCGCTTATCAAGTGCCATTTTGCTCCCGCGGCGCTGGTTTGCCGTGGATGGCCGCGAATACGATTGGGACCTGCTCGAGTTAAAAGAACGCTACGCCACGGCGAGCCACGAACTTATTGCCCGACGAACACTTGAGATGCGTCCGGCGATCGTGATCACCGTTTGCGACCACGGGCGAATCGAGCTGGCGGCGTAGCAACGTAACGACCCGACCTTCTGGAATGTTGAGCGAAGAACGAGACGCTTGGCGGGCATGCCGCCGCACGGGTTTGCCGTCAGAAGAATTGCTCGACGGGCAAACAGGCTTGGAACGCGTCCGCTGTTGGCCCATCCACGAGCCCGATTGGAAGCGCGAAATCCTGCGAAGCGAAATCGCCGAATTTTGAAATCCGGCGAGACGTAGCTCGCCGTCTAATTGCATAGATTCGAGAAGTCGGCCAATAGCCGGCGACCCACGGTCGCCGGAGACTATGCGGCGCGTCGAACCATTGTTGCTTCTACAGCCTTGTACAAAACGCCAATCAATTCAGCATTTACCCACGGTTTGCCGAGAACTGTGAACGCACCCGATTGAACCGCATGCTCGACACGATCCCGTCGCGGGAAATCCAGAATCGCCACTGCCGGTGCATTGTCATTGGCTAATCGGCGGCAGAACCGAGACAAGTCATTCGCTTCGCAGTCGTTGAGCTGCCCGCCGTCCCAGATACCCGCGATCGCACCGCGGACGGATGCTTTGGCACGACCCGGCAACTCGCGAATAGATGCGTAACCGGCACGGTGAAGCACGTCGGCGAGGGCGTCAGCAGTTGTACGATCGGAAGTTCGCAGTAGGACGACGCCAGGCCGGTGCCGAGAATCGCCCAACTTACGGACGGGCGCAGCTCCTCGAAACTGCCATTCATCTTGCCGCAACCAATCGGGGCACAGGCCCGCGGCACAAAGCGCGAGTTGCCTTTGCCACCATGCGGGAAATTCGTACCAATAAATACGCTGGACCCCCGGCCAAGGTCGGCCCGTTCGTGGTTCGCCTTCGCACCACGAGCCAGCGATCACGACAATGCCCGCCAACGGCGTGGACCGGCGCATCGCTTCCATGCTTTGGCGGTCGACCGAACCCGTCCGGCTTTGGACGAAAATGATCAACTCCGGTGAAACGTCCGTCGTGTTAACGAGGCGCACCTCGGCGCGTAGCAATTCCGTCACGTCGCGAAAGTCCGCGTGGTCCGTATCACCTACGACGAGCACAACCGGTGGCAGGAAGCAAGTCGGCATAACTTTTGTCACACTTGGTTTTTCCGGTATTCCGCTATTGAACGGCGAGCTGTAGCACGGACTTCAGTCCGTGACTCACGGACCCCCTCTCGGGAACAGGGCCGGGGGTGAGGAAGTCTTGCATACGGTTTTGTCAGCGTTCCTAGACCTCTCGGACCACTGCCTCGCGCTGTTCAATTATTTCGTGCAGCTCAGCGGCGTTCTCAGCTCCACGCATCGCCGCCAAAAACGCGCCATCGTTGATCACGCGGCTAAGCCGGGCCAGCATTCGCAGATGTTCGTGATCGCTCGTGGAACAGATCAAAAAAAAGATGTCGGTAAGCCGGCCGCCTGTGCCAAATGGAATGCCGCCCGGTGTTATTCCGAGCGCGAGAACAGCCTCGTCCAAAATGGCGGCCATGGGACGACGCGGGTGCAAAAGGGCAACGCCGTTGTCGAGCGCCGTCGAGTGCATGTCCTCGCGGGCGCGCACCGCTTCGGCCATCTTCGCAGGATCCCAGAGCAGATGCGTCCGGGCGGCCAGTTCGCACATCTTGATGATGACGCTACCACGAGTTCGCGCGTCGAGGGGCACCTCGATCGCTTCAATCCGCAACAAATCGGAAACCGAAACTTCGGCAACGTCCGCATCTGCTGCCCGGTCTAATGCTCCCTCCATCTGGACGAGTGCCTCATCGTCGGAAAGCCCAATGCGGTCTTCGAGCCAGTGGTGAATCTCAGCAGCCGAAAACCGCCACTCACCCCCCACGCGGCGCGCGGGGATCCTACCGCGCTCCGCTAGCTTCATGACGGCGGCTGGCGACATGTGAAGATAAGCGGCCAATCGATCGACATCGAAATCTGCTTGGGCCATGCTGGCATTGTAGTCAATACAGAACCGGCCCATCTCAAACCGGTTCGCCCATTCCCGGCCAACATGGCCGGGCTATTTCGCCGACCCATATAAATCAATTGCTTGCGTTTGGAAAGATGGATGCGCTCGCATTGAGCTGAAAGGGTGCAGCCCGCGGTTTGTATTTTTTCAGACGGCGGTTTGGTAGCACCGCATGGACTTCAATCGTTTTCGCCGGTGCTTCCAGAACTGGTCGAGGCGACTGGTTTCGCTGAGGTGGTCGGCCGCCAGCACGAGGAGGGGCTCGGCGCCCTGGTCCCAGAATTTTTCGGTTCCCTTGACGCGACGGTTGATCTGCTTGATCGTCGACTCGATGTGGCTGCTGGTGATCGGCAGCCCCAGCCGTCGGTACTGATGGTACTTCATGCGTGACCGCTGATTCTGAAGATAGCCCCACGTCTTGGCCACGATCGCGGCGGGGGAAGTCTCGTCGCTGTCGGGGGGAGGCCCCAGCTGTTCCGCTCGCACGGCGACCGCTGCGATCACCTTGTCGACCGCACTTTCCCACAGCCACTGCCCCAACACACGTAGTCGTCCCATGCCGCTGGGCCGCTTCGCCCGGCCATTGCCGCGGCGTACACGTAGCAGATCGCGTGCGTAAAATCGACGATCGGGGTGTAGTGCGAGAAGTATTTTCGATGCACCGTCCAGTTGCTGGCCGATCCATCGGCCACGAACGCCTTGCGCCGCGCCGCGTGAAAGCCGCGGCTGTGCGCTTCGGCGACCAACCGCTTGCCAAACACTTCTTGTCCGCCGCGGGTAGCGACCACGCTTCGCACCAGCACTTCGGGGCGGCCGTGGCGATCGTCGGGAAACTCCGCCGAAGGCGCCGCGGCGCCTTCCGTGGAAGCGGAAGATCCCTTGATTTCCCGGCTCAAATCGTGCATCCGCTGGGGATCGACAAACGTCTTGGGAATGGTCGGACAAGGGTCCCGCAGCTGTTCTTCACTCACCATGCTCAGGCAGCAGCCCACCAGCGATTCTTTCCAATAGCCTTGGGTGTTAGGCTCGTTTTCGTGGCGATCGCGGACTTGAATTCGCCCGCCGTCCATCATCACGCACACCACTTGCGGAAGCTGGTCGGTGGGGCTCTTTTGTTGTTCGGGAAGCGGCAGCATTTGATACGCTTCGGCTTGTCGTTCTGCTTCCGCCACGCGCTCTTCTCCGACCCGCTTGGTCCATCGCTGCACGCGCTCGCGCGAGACCTTGGTTTCGGCCAGCGCGATCAGATCCTTCGTTGCCTGGACGAACGATGCGGACTGCGAGCCGGCGTACGCCACCTTCCGCAGCATGGCCGGCGTGAAGGGGCAATCGACCTCAACTCCAATCGCCCTGGTCAGCGGGAAAAAAAGCCCGCCGGCAGGCGGGGCAGAAATACTCCGGCTCGGTGATCGTCACCGGACCTCGCCGGCCAATCAATACCCGCTCGCGCTGGCCCTGGTATCGGCCCGGCTCGCCGCATGTGGGGCAGGTCGACTCGTCATCGGTGGAACGGTCGGCCGAGGTCTGCTTCACGAGTTCCGCATACATCGCGTCGCCGATCTCGACCGCGCCGTCTCGATGGCGTCGAGCCAACTGGCGCATCGCTATCATCGACATCGCCCAAATCAACGGCTAATTCACGTGCGAAGGCCGCAATCCGCTCCTTGATCTCCTGGGTAGTTGCCATCCGTGGCTCCCTCGTTTCTCCAGCTTTTCGCCGGTACGCCCACCTGCCGTCAATTCCTGCCATCACTTCTACACGATCGACCCAGCCAGTGCAAAGTGCAGGCTGCACCCGAGCTGAAACCAGCCTTGACGCCAATATGTAATTCCGAGAATATCCTCCCGCTTTGCCCGGCAGCGACTCAACGAGCGCACCGCTGGAAAAAGCATGCCGCTTTTCCGAACATGCACTCGCGCCGCAGGCAAGGAGGCCTCGCGTGAAGCCCGCCCCATTCACAACTGCCGGAATCCCGCTCCGTACCTTGTTGGTGAAGGATCGTCGTAGCAGTTGTCCGACTGACTTGCGCGTCACAAGCTGCACAAGCGACTGGCAACAGGTGCAACCAGGCGACGTTTATATCGCCGTCACCAGCGACGATGAGGACGGTCACAATTACGCGACCGGCGCTGTGGAACGTGGCGCCATCGCGGTAATTTGCGAGCGACAGCTACCGATCTTTAACGTGCCGCAGTGTTTGGTTGAGGACAGCCGAGCCATTTACGGCCGACTTTGCCAAGCGCTCGTCGGTGATCCGTCGCGGCAGATGAAGGTCATCGGCGTCACCGGCACGCACGGCAAAACGACGGTTGCACGATTGCTCTCGGAGATTTTGCGCGAGGCAGGTTTCACGGTCGGCACCCTCGATTCGTTCGGATATTGGGACGGGCTCGAAGATCGACCGACGCAGGGTGGTGCATTGTCTCCTCCCGTGTTGGCTCGTTCGCTCGCCGAAATGGCTGCCATCGGTGCGACACACGCTGTCGTTGAATTGTCAAGCCTCGACTTGGCGCGGCGAACATTTGCCGGTGTCACGCTCGATGCGGCCTGCATCACGAACATCGGCAGCCAACATCTCGATTGGCATGGTTCGATCGAGAACTATCGCCAGGCCAAGCGTCGCATCGTCGAGCATTTAGATCCGGATGCCGTTGCGATTCTGAACGCGGATGACGCGGTATCCATGAAGCTGCTGGACGAACTTGCCCGTCCTGTCTTAACGTTCGGAATGCGTGGAGCCAGTGAAATCTCGGCTCAAGCCGTCGAACAATACGTGAATGAACAGACTTTTATCCTTACGGCCGGCGACGACTCGGTCGGCGTACGGACAGAGATCATTGGCGATCACCATATCTACAACTGTTTGGCTGCCGCGACGACGGCGCTCGCCTACGGCGTCGAGCTCACCACGATCGCCCGCGGTCTGGAGTCGGTCGATCGGCTACCAGGTCGCATGGAACGCGTGATGTGTGGCCAAGGCTTTGCGGTGCTCGTGGATTCGGCCAACTCGCCGGAATCGCTTGGCAATTGTCTCAGGGCCGCAAGAAAAGTCACCGGCGGGCGACTTATCTGCGTGTTCGGCGCAAACAACGATTGCGATCAAACCCAGCTTCCCGCGATCGGCCGCGTGATCGGCAGTATGACAGACGTAGCCGCTATCACCAACGACCAACGGGCTGAATTCGGTTCGCACCGCGCAGTGCTTGGAAGTGCGGAGTGGATTTGCGGATTTGAAAAAAGTGCAGGTGATCCTGGATCGGCAAGAGGCAATTCAGTGGGCATTGGGCGAAGCTCAGGATGGCGACTCGGTGATCCTCACCGGCATGGGGACGGAGCCGCACACGCCGCTTGGTAGTGATAACGCTCTGGCCAACGACAGTGAAATTGTCCGCGAAGCACTGCGGACAATTCCAACTGCGATGTCGCACCGATTGGCCGCGTGAAGAATAATTGGTAGCCAAATTCGCGAGAATTTGGACACGCTGTAAATCCGAATTCTTGCGAATTCGGCTGCAAGATTAAACATTCGGTGGAAATTCCCACCTTACTCGTCAGTTTTCTAAAACATTTCATCACATCGTACATGGATCGTATACGCTGAGGCTTCATCGTCGGTCTGCGCGAAATTGCGGGATTTCGCGTGGCCACCCTCCCTGGGTTGGAGCATAAGACTTGCCGTGCAACGCGGTTTCTGGGTCAACCGCGCACAGCAAGTGCTTCACGATGGAGTCTATGTCTGAGCGCCGGGGCGGCGCGATGCGCCGCTCCGGTGTCTCAGCGGACACTGTTGTTGATAGTGGATAGTTGTTAGTTGTCGAATCCAAAAAAGGCTCGCATTCTTCCAGTACAACGAACGACTAGCCACTATCCACAGACGAACACTTGCATGCCTCGCCCCCCGCACATTGTGTTTGCCGGCGGTGGCAAGCCAGGACATCTACATCCTGGTTTGGCCGTTGCGGCGCATCTCATCGAGCGAATTCCCGATGCCGTGGTTACGTTCGTTGGCAACAGCCGGGGGGTGGATCGCCATGTAATTCGAGCCGCCGGATTCAAGTTCGCCGGCATGCCATCGCAGCCGGCGCCTCAAAACGTGATGAACGCCGTCCGATTCGTGACCGACAATGTCGCCGGCTACTGGGCGACAAGGTGGTTCCTTCGGGAACAGCGCGTTTCGGCAGTTGTCGGCCTAGGGGGCGCCTCTTGTGCGCCTGCCGTACGGGCCGCCATCTCGCGCGGGTTGCCGACGTTTGTGCTGGAACAAAACGTGGTCCCGGGACGCGTTACACGCTGGCTCGCCCGCTCTGTGACAACCGTCTGCGCCGGCTTTAGCGATACGCGAGGCTATTTCCCGTCGGCGGTGCCACTGATGGTCACCGGCAACCCGGCCCGGCCCGCCTTCAAGCAACTCTATCGAGAGTTGCCGATCGACCGTCCACCCGAACGCGAAAAACGGCTGATCATCCTTGGTGGCGCTGGCGGCGCACGGTCCCTGAATGAGCACATGCCCAGCGCTTTGGCGAGATTACAGGACCACCTCGCAGGCTGGCGAATCGTGCACCAATCCGGCACGGGACAGCTTCAACAGACCGAGGCGCGCTATCGAACGGCCGGCGTCGATGCGACTCGTTGTAGCGTTTATTGACGAAATTGCTCCCATTATGTTTGCATCCGACCTCGTTGTGTGCCGATCGGGCGGGACGACCTTGGCCGAACTAGCGCTCGCAGGCGTGCCGGCAGTGTTAGTGCCGTATCCGCCCGACATCGAATATCAACTACCCAACGCCGAAGTGTATGCCGCGGCCGGTGCTGCGACGATCATCGACGAAACTGAACTCCCCGGCTCGCTTGCTGACGCGCTGGTCAACCGACTCGAGTTGCTGCTCACGAACGATGAACGACGGACACGAATGGCCGCCAACATGCGGCACATGGCTCGACCAGGCGCCGCCGCCAACGTAACGAACGTCGTGTACGAATCGCTGTTCAGCAACAATGTCCGTCTCGCGGCTTAGGAGCGAAAACCGCAATGCCCACGCTCATTCTACAAGCCACACGCATCGAAGCAGCGGGCAATAAGCCGAAAACCATCGACGAAATCGTCGGCCGCGTGAATTCGCACCACGAACAACTGAGCGTTGCTCGTATGACGTCGCCGGCCGGTTGGGTGGAGCCTGGTCAACGGCCGGAGTTCTTGGAGATCAGTGTGGTGCTCAGCGGGGAATTACACGTCGAACATGAAAGCGGTTCGATCGACGTGAGCGCAGGCCAAGCTGTCGTCTGCGAACCGGGTGAATGGGTTCGCTACAGTACGCCGAAGGGCGCAGAGTATCTCGCTGTCTGCCTACCGGCGTTTTCACCGACGACCGTGCACCGCGACGCAACCAGTTAGCGACAGTTGTCGCGATAAAGCGGCGGGTTAATAAAAATGATAGTGGTACTGTACGCCGCCACCGTACGGCCCGAAATAATTCGGGTAGCTGTAGGGGTACGGGCCCGATTGGTACAGCTCTTTGTCTTCTGCCGCGTTTTCTGCTGACTCGCGCTGCTGCGTGACTTCGTGTTCCTCGTTCGTGGCAGCGGCAGTTTCAGCCTGATTTGCTGCGGCGTAGCCTTGTTGTGTTTGGCGATGTGCCGCCATGGCCCGTTTCAATCCGTCGGTGTTCGATTGCTGGAACATGGCGTACTGCTGTTGCCGCTGTTGCTCCTCTTCATCGAACTTCATCAGCCAGAGACGCATTTGGTTCGGCGTCATATTAGCCAATTCATTTTCATACTGCTTCGCCATCTCCGGCGTTACTTTGGCCGATCTGCTGCAGTAGTCTTTGAGCCAGGCCCGAGCGCGGAGCATGTCGGCGCTATTCCAAATCTCGTCTCGCTCGGCCTGCATCGCGGCGTCCGACTTGGGCTTCGCCGTCGGTTTCCTCGCGGCGGACACGATATGGCTAGCTTTTGGAGGACTGGCTGTTTGGCCTTGAACAACAGCGTCCAAAAAGCACGCGCCCATCGCCAGGAAAGCAATCAACGACGTCTGAATTCGAGACTTTTTCATGAGAAATCACCTTATCAATACGGGACCGTGTTCAATTCTGGCTCGCTTGTTTACCAATTGCTCACTTTAACTGGGACAAAATGGCCAACAACGGCCCTCCTCTGGAATCTGATATCCGTTTATGCGAATTATCACATATTTGGCGGTTATACGGCTAAATGCAGAATCTGCCAGCGGCCTATCAATCAAGATCACCTGCTCGAATTTGCACGTAGCTTTCATACCGGCGTGCGTCGATCCAGCCGTCGGCAACCGCGTCTTTTACGGCGAGATCCTCTTCATGCGTGTGCGTGCAGTCGGGAAAGCGGCAGCGGCTCACATAGGGCCGCAGCTCGCGAAAGAAGCCGGCGACTTCTTCCGGGATCACGTCCCACAGTTGGAACTGGCGAATGCCCGGCGTATCGACAACATACCCGCCAAACGAGAGGGGGATGAGCTCAGCCGTCGTCGTCGTATGGCGTCCCTTCTGCGTTTCCTCACTTACTGTTTGGACGCGGAGATGCAAACCCGGTTCGACGGCATTAAGCAGCGACGACTTTCCCACGCCGCTTTGGCCCGTAACAACGCTTTCCTCGCCCATCAGTCGCCCACGCAGGCGATCCACGCCCATGCCTGTGACCGCTGACAGCAGCAGTACGTCGTAACCGAGTTGCGCATACACGCCCGCAAGCGGCATGAGATGGGCCGGCTCGATCAAATCAATCTTGTTGATGCAGATAGTCGGTCGGATTTCGGCCTTTTCCGCGGTGACGAGGAACCGATCGATAAGATTCGGTTTAATCCGTGGTTCTGCTGCGCTTGTGACGATAATGAGCTGATCGACGTTGGCTACCAACACATGCTGGCGACCGCGGCTGGTACGGCTCACAACGCCGTGCCGCGGCTCGACGCGCTCGATAATTCCCTCCTCACGGCCTTCCGGGCGGAACCAGACGATGTCACCGGCCGCGACGACATGCCGTTGATCCGTGGCAAGCGTCTTCAGCAAGCGCCGGGTCGCGCACTGAAAAATCGCGCCTTCCTCGTCGCGCACGATGCTCAACAGCCCTTGCACTCGGAGCACCCGCCCCAGTCGGCACACCGTTCGATCGAAGTCCAACAACACCATTGTGCCGGCGCCGTCTTCGATGATTTCCGCACCGGCAACCGTCCGCTTGCGTGTGATCTTGCCTTTGCCGCTCATGCGCTCGTCATGCGGAGCGTCTGCGTCGCTGGATCCATTGTCGACGAGCCGATCGATCCGGTGCTTGTCGCGAGCGCGAACTTCCCGGTTCTTACGGAAATCGGTGCGGACCTTGTGTTTCTTTGCGGACATTTGCGCAGGGAGCAGGGGCCGGGAACAGGGATTGCATCGTCAAGGTCACAAATTCGGGTGCCACTGCTGGTTATCCCGCCGTGCCCGGAACTTACGACGATCGTTACCCGAAATCTACGCTTAGACAGAGCAGGAATCGCAAAAGCGATATTCTGCTCCGTGCTCCACGCTCCCTGCCTTTTAAACTGGTTCGTCAGGCAGCTCGATTTGTCCCGCTTGCATATTGGTCGGATCGTAGCGCTTTGTGGTGCTCGGTTCGCGGCCAATGCGGTCGCGGCCGATACTGCGGTGATCGAGTCCGGCCCGCGTCAGCAACGACTCGCGCATAACCTCCTGCGAAAGGTTCTCCGCCGGCGGAGGCCCGACGGCACCCAAATCGGCCGGGTCGTATTCGACGCGGTACCTGTGCTTCGCCACCGATAACACATCGCCGGGATCGACCCGTCTCTGCTCCTGGATCCGCACGTCATTAATCTTAATTCCGTTGCGGCTCTGCAGATCGCGGACGTACCAATAACCGCCGTCGTTCATCAACTGGCAGTGATGGGCCGAGACGTTGGCAAATCGCAGCACAATGTCGCAACTTTCACGACGACCAATCAGCAGCTGCCGCTTCTGCTTCGGGTTCGGTAGCGGGATTGGATCGCCGCCGCCGAGGGGAATCAGGGTTCCATACATAATGCCGCTCTCTTGCAACTAGCGGAATAAGGAAATTATGATGCCTGGAGCCAGATCAAGACAGACACCGTTAACTCTACGTACCCACCCAATTGGCGTCAACCAAACCATTTGCGATAGGCGAACCCCTGAGCGAGGGTACGCGATTAGCATGGCGCGGGGCTGGCCTGCCTTACTTTTCTAGTAATTTCCATCTTCGCCAGACGTTTGGGCGACGGGTGCAAAAGGTGAGTGTCGATGCTGGCTTCACCTGCCCGAATGTCGATGGCGCCGTTGCCATCGGTGGATGCACTTTCTGCGACAACCGCAGCTTTAGCCCCAGCCGCCGGCTGCCGCGAACCGGCATTCACGGGCAAATCGACCAAAGCATCGCGCGGATGCGGCTCCGCTACCGCAAATGTAATGACTATTTGGCGTACTTCCAACCGGCGACAAACACGTACGCGCCCGTCGAGCGATTGCGGCAAGTGTACGAAGAAGCACTCGCGCACCCACAGGTAGTTGGCTTGGTCATTGGCACACGGCCCGATTGTGTGCCGAACGACGTTTTGGACCTGCTGCAAGATATCGCGAATCGACCGCCGCGCATGACCGCGACACACGTGGATGCGTCTCTCGGAGACGCGAATCTTGCCGTCTCGGAGAGACGGCTCTACGTGGCCGTCGAGTACGGCATGCAAACCATGCACGACCGTTCGCTCGATTGGATGAACCGCGGCCATCATCACGATGCGATGATCGACGCCGTCGAGCGCAGCCGTGGCCGAGGGTTCGAAATCGGGGCCCATATCATGCTCGGCCTTCCCGGCGAATCGCATGACGACATGCTTGCTACCTCGCGTGAAGTCGGCCGACTCGGCATCGACGCTGTGAAAATCCACAATTTGTACTGCGTGAAAAACACACCGCTCGCCGATCAGGTCGCCCGTGGCGAAGTGCGGCTGATGGAGCGCGCCGAGTACGTCCACACGCTTGTCGACTTTATAGAACTTCTTCCACCAACAATGATCGTCGACCGCATCAGCGGCGACGCCCCGCCCGACTATTTCATCGGTCCAACCTGGTGCCTCGATAAACCCGCCGTCCGCACAGCCGTCCTGGCCGAGTTTGCGCGGCGGGTCAGTTGGCAGGGCAAGAGGTTCGGACTTAGCTGAGCCATACCAAACGCACCTTTGGAGCAAGTGCGCAAAATTCCCCCTCGGGATTTTGCGCACTTTGCCTCTGGGTAAGGGCGGCAAGTGCGCGAATCAGGGTGGGATTGGAACAGAAGAGCAAAATTCCCTCTCGGGATTTCGCGCTCCTGTAGCGATTTTGATACACTCCCGATGGCTATCGGTCAGCGGAACGTCAGGTTCTGAGTTGCCAAAAAGCGGACGCTTGCTCTATGCGGCAGATTCCCGCCGCGGCGAGATCGCCATAGTGAACTTGCGTATATTATGTGTTTAGTAGTGTAGCGAAGCGGTAGAGAATTGCAACCCTTAAAATCAGGCCACGCGGATGTTTTGAATGCAAAGCGTGCTACAGCTGTGAGATCCTTCGGCACCTACTGCGCCTCGACAAGTGCGGTATTCGAGTTCGGCGACTTGCCGTTGGTCGATTTGGTATTTGGGTCGGGGGCCGGTACGAGCTCGTAGGAGAAGGCGCCGAGCAACTTGCCACGGTTGCCTTCATGGCACTCTAAACAAGTGGTGCCGGCGCAAGCGCGCCTAGCATTTGGATGCGATCGGGTTGCAGCTTGTATACAACGTCCTGCTCCGATGTGAGACGGCGGAGTGCGTTTTTCTCGAATTGGTTGAGCTCGCGATGGGGAGCATTCGCAATTTGATCCAGCCGCGGCGGCGTTTTGGCTATGTAAACGCGCGGCTTGTTGCGGAGGAGGCCCACGAGCTCCAATCGAATCACCTGCCATTTGCCGGAGGAACACCCGCATTGCCAAGCCTGATTAAGCGAGTTGAAGCGGTGGGACTCGAAGCCGGCAACAGCGTCACGATTATTTACATATCCAAGCGACTCAGGCGACACAAAATCATTCGCCGCAAGACGGTGTACCTCGTAAAGCTCTTTTGTCGAGGTGGGCACCTTTGAGACTTGAACCGGGCTTGGCAAAGAAAATGGGGGCTGTGGTTCAATGTCGATCAATCGATATTTGAGCGATGGCATGCGCATGAAACCGAATCCGGCCGCCCTCATAAACTCACGCTGGTAGTCCTCGTGTAGCTCGCGTAACGCTCCGGCGCGTGTGAAGAATCCAGCCTCCCGGACCTTATCTTGCGCATCTAAGTTGGAAGCTACTTCCGGACTGAACGAAATGTGATCGGGAGCACCGGCATTTGAATCTGGCCTTCGTTCGAAAGCCAAACGGTTCGACAACGATAAAAATGGGTAGCGAGCTTGCAGCGATCGAATCTCCTGCCACTCTTCCGCGCCTGGTAGAAGGCGAACCCGTAAACGGCAACCATCAATGCCGCAAGTACGAGTGCGAAGGTGCGCAGACGCGGCTTGAACGGGGTCAGGATCAAGCAAGCCATCGCATTGAGGACAGCATGGAAGAAAAACACGAGGAGTGCGATAGCGATGAGAAAACCGCCAAACGCGGCGAAAAATGACGTGGCCACGGCCGCGGGCCCCGACGACCGGTAGACGAACACGCAAAGTAAAATCAGGGCGACTGAAAAGCCGGCCGAGACGAGGTATGGTGCACCGAACCAGTGCGACGGGGTCAGCAGCAGACATGCGATCCCGAGTATTATGAGCAGAGTGCGCAGGCTGTATTGGATACCAGTCGAACTTGTGGGTGTTTGAGATGCCATTTCCATAATACCGCTTTCTGTGAGAAGAGTTTCGAAAGCGAACTAGATGAGGTTGTCCGGCGATATTGGCAGGACAATCCAACAATCGTAACGAGTCGTCCAAGATATTGCAGCGGATGGTTATGCGGCCGGGCGATAGATACACGCCAAACCGCCCGAGGAAACGGCGTGTCAACTGGAACGACTTGTCAAGCGACGGCTACTCATTTTGGATCCGGCACATCCAATCCTTTACAAATTTTGCGGGCGAGATTATCGGAAATCTCAACATGGCGCGGAACAGCTTCAACGTTGCCATTGGCCGGATTTGTCCATAATTAGTGCGACCTACCCTCGCGCTTTAGGTGGCATCCGTGTTTGCGCAGCTGTCGCAACAATGCTGTCCGCTTCATTCCACCGTCACCACGGTACGTTCTGCATTCTCTGGGATGCCGCGCAAACCTTCCTCGCGTCGGTCCTCGAGAATCAATGCAATGGCGTCTCGCAAACTGGTTAGCGACTCGTCTCGCGAATGCCCTTGTCCGTTCGCGCCGGCACTTCGGGACAGTAAGCAATAAACCATTCGCCGTCACGTTCTACGACGGCAGTAAACTCGTTGTGCATGGTTGCGCTCTCAGGCGACCCTGTAGAATCGTAGCCGCACGCTGACAAAAAATGCTGGCTTTGACAACAGTATACCATCCCGGCGACAAACGCCAAATCGTCCGCGTTGCCGGCGGGTCGACTTGTAGGCTGCATTCCGGTGGCGACATGATCGGACGTCAAACGGGTTGTTGCGGGAGGCATACCTGGCTCGAATTCCCGGCCGAGTAGAATTTCACGCAGAGGCGAAAAGACGCAAAGTGGAAACTCCGATACGAAACTTCCCTCATCTTCCTCTGCGTCTCCGGGCTTTTGCGTGAGACTTTCCCCGGTCCAGAACCACGCCCGCAGCCACCACGCAACGTCCTCCAAGACAGCTTGCCAGCGAAGAAAACAACTCGAAAAGATCGAGCAGAGTTTTTGAGAAACTACCGCTGCGCGCTGTTGACTAGAGAAGCCATATAGATGTTGGGCGATTCCGCGACGCGAAACGACCTGAAGCGCATACAAGCAACAGACCACTACAACAGTAAGCGATGAAAGTTGGTTCTGGAACTGGATGAACTGCGAACTCAATAAAGCCGGATGTCTGCGTGACCTGATCGGAATACACAGAGGAATAAATTAGATTAAATGTAAGGTGGTATTCACCTGAATTCAGGCCCGCGATTGGAAGCAAGTATTCGTGTGGTCCGTAAATCGTAGCCGTTACGTACCCAAGATCGCGTAAGGTGGCGTCAACAATAATATCCTTATTGTCGACGGAGTAAGTGACACCAATGCTCGCACCGGACGGAAAGTGCGCGAGTTGTGGAATTGCCAATATGAGAGGCGAATGCTCAAGCAGATAATATGACTGCTGCGCTGGCGTCGCCGGAGTTGGATCGGGAAAGACATCGGGCAATTGAAAATGCGGCGGGAAAAACTTCCACGTCATTCCGGTGTCTTCCGGCTCCGTAGGGCGCATGACGATTTGACGGCCACCCGTTCCATCGCTCGCAATGTTGCCGAGATCGATGACGCCGCTATTAGCGCTATTAGGCTGATACAAACCAATCAGATCAGCACGAGTGACTGCTGGCAGAGACAGCACAAATGCAACAACGAAGATCTTGGAAAAGTAAACCATATCGCGTCGCCTGCAAGCGGCGTGCGCCCTATTCGTATGGGCCGAACGCCATAAATGTTGTGACACGTAGCGAATAAATTCCCGCTTAACACCAAAACTCAGCTGCCCGCCCTCGAAATGAAGATGGATTGCACGCAGTATACCGCATAACTGACGACAAACGCCAAAACCGCCCGCGTTCCCCGCGGGTCAACCGCAGCGCCTTGTTAGACTCCTATTCGTAGCGCGGCGGAACTATTCGTGGCAACACAGATGACACGATTTATCAAATTAAAAAGCCGCTCAGATAAAGCGTCGTAAGTTTGTTGATCGGCTCCGTCAAATCCGAGATCGTTCCACGAACCCATGCCGCCGAATACCCATGCCGCTTGTGCGGCCGCAAGAAGCTGCGCACTCTCACGATCAAGCATTTGATTCGGAGCAAGATCATTGTGATACACCAATTCGAATGGTTGGTCGGAACCAAGGCATGCGATTGCTTTCTGAAAGCGGCTAGCGAAAGCAGCCAGATTCTGATGACGCGCAAAGATCTCGATTTCCCGTAGTGCAGAGACGACCTCCTCCTTCAGTGAATGCACATCCTCTTCGCTCGCAAGTTGCGATGGTGAGCTTTCGGCGATCAGGCCGTAAGTAACGCGCCAAATTCGATTCCCAGGAGCATTCTGATCCCATACTATCCATCTTCCTTCATAGTAATCGCTGCTCGTAGGTGTCCTCACTTCAAGTAACCACCGACCGCCTCCACCGACGAACGCAGCAGACATACGGTCGCTGATACCCGGCTGATTCTGTGGACTGTGGCGTACGAGAACCGTTCGATTGCCCGAGGCCTTTAGTTGTTCAAACCATGAGTCAGGGCTCGCCGCAAGCGGGGTTTCTGTGAATGACTTTTTCAGCCAACCGCGTCTTAACCTCACGAAGTCAACGGAATCACAAAACTTGCACGTGGAATTCGCAGGAAAAAACGTGGGGACCGACCCACCGCGCAGGACTTCGTTCGCGTGACAGGCAAGCGCTACCAGTTGGGCGATGGGACCATTCATGGAGTCTAACGTGTTATTAGACACAAAAAATGTGGATAAGCCCGTCTTATTCACAATCAAGTTGAATAATCCTGCTTGACAATGATACGACTGAAAGTATACATGCGTTCATATCGACACCCGTCCTCATCTTTGGGGAACCACCATGAACGCAGCTTACCCACTTGCCGGAGACTCGGCAACTGCGCCCACGCCCGCGCAAAACTGCTTGATCAGGTCCGAGCAGCCGCGGGAACCAAACATTACTCCTATCGGACCGAGCAGGCGTACGATCATTGGATTCGACGGTTCATCCTGTTCCATGGCAAACGGCATCCGCGTGAAATGGGTGCCGCTGCCCGTTGTGCACGCCGGCCGTTGTCGCGACTACCGTTGCTACAATCTCCGGCCCTAAGGAAGCAGCACCAGGCGCCCCGGCGATTGAATCGTAAGACGGACTTCAGTCCGTCCGAGAAGCACGGACTGAAGTCCGTGCCACAAAAATCCTGTGCTGGGTCTGGCTACAGCGTTTTCAGTGCCTACCAAATGGCCGGGAACAATCGCCACTTTACCCGCGCGGCATAGTCTGCATACGTGGGATCCCGCAGCAAGAACCGTTCCTCGCACAACAGCCTTAACGATTGCACAACGAGATGCGTGCCTGCGATCGCGACGTTCCAGTATGTGAAGTTTTGCATCACCATCGCCACGTCGATGATCGTGTAACCGCAATAGATCGGATGACGCACGAATCGGTACATGCCACGTGTTTTTACGCCCCGATTTGCCGGAACGACTCCCAGACTGCGATTCAACGACAAGAGCCCCGTCATCGCGATGCCCTCGCCGATGCACTGCACCGTAAACCAGATCCAACTGATATGAGCCGCTGCAGGCACCAAGAACAGCGGCAACACGGTTGCCATGAGGGCATACGTCCAATCGACCGGGTTCCAGGAGACGTCCTTGGGGGTGTGCCGGCTCAGCGAAATGACGATCACGACGAACTCGAACGCCACAAAAACCAGGCTGCTCGGCCGCCCGGTTCGCCAGAAATCCGAGAGGAAGTTGTAAGCCAGGTTGAGGAAGAACAGCGCGAGCAGCGCGTTGAAGATAAATTCTCGCACCGTTCGCCAGGGAAAGTTTTTGGTTGTAAACATGGTCGTGAAATGCGGTTAGGTTACCGCTTGTTGGAGGAATTGCCGGCCGCGCCGTCGCTACCGGAAGATGGTGAGGTCAAGGCATTGACAACCTTGTCCCATGTAAAGGAAGACATGAATCCGCCCCTACTGCTCGGTTGCTTGGACGCCACCAACGTCGGCTGTTCGACTTCCGTTGTTTTCGAAGGATGATCAATCGCTGTATCCGTAATCGGCACGATCACGCGGAAGCCCGTCGATTCCTCGCCACCGGCATCGCCGCGGGCCCGCCACGTGACGCGAACGTCGTTGATGTTCGCGGTCGTGATGCTGCAACCGCGAAGAATGAACGCACCGCGGTTTTGGCTGTCGCCGCACCATTCGGCCACGTTGCCCAGGGCGTGCGTGAGCCCGAGCGGATTCACCCCCGACGCCATTTGATCGACTGGCACCGGTCCGCCTTCGCCGCGCTCCAGGTGCTCGCCGTAGAAAATGCGGCAGCGGTCGCGTGTCACCTCGGCCGTGCCCCAGGGGTACGGAAAGCCTTTGTCGTCGGTCCCGCGGACCGCGCATTCCCATTCGATTTCACTCGGCAACTGACCGCCCATCCAGTTGCAAAATGCCTGGGCCTGGTCGATAGAAAGATTCGCAACGGGCAATTGGTTCTTGATCGGATCGAGCTTCTGCGGCCCCGCCCATTTTCGTGAGGCAGCTTGCCAGCGAGTGCCCGCCATCGCTTCGCCGACTGCATCAAAAAACTTCTGGTACTGGGCGTTGGTCGTCTCGTGAATCGCGATGTAGAACGGATGATCGATCAGCACCGAACGCTGCGTGAGTTCGCCCGGCCGACGCTTGTCGTCCGGCACGCCGAACGTGTACTTGCCTGGCTTTACGAGCGCGAGTTCCAGCGGCTCATCATCGCCCAGCCGCGCCGCCAGCACCCGTGTTGGTAATTGTGTCTTGGGGTCAATCGCCGCCTCAGGTTTGGCCAGCAACGAACCAGGCAGCCGCGGCTTCTCCCGTTCCAATTCGATCGTCACCTTGTTGCTGAGCGTCTCCAATTCGTCAGCAGAGAACTTCCGCGACACGCTCACGTACTTGTCGAGGCTCGCCTCCACTTGCAGCGGTTTCCCTTCCTGCAGCTTATGAGTGTACGACCCGTTGACGAGCTTTTGCTTCGCTCCAGCAACCTTGAGCACTGCGTTCGGCGGTGTAACTTGAACAACCACGTTGACGTATTTGATGATCGGCTCAAACTTCACGTCGAACGTGTTGCTGGTGGGCGACACGTCGATGTCCCGCTTCACGGGCGTAAAACCGGCTTTGGCAAGCGTCAGCGAATGGCGCCCGGCTGGGAAAGCGTACTTGCCGTCCGGCATGGCCGGCACGGGAGTCCCGTCCGCAGTGACTTCCAAGTCCTTTGCGTCCGGCTGCACGTTGAATGCAACCGGAATCAACGCCGGTACAGCCGGCTTTGTTTCAACTGTTTTCGCCTGTTGCTTGGCGGCGGGCGAGGGCGTCGAACTGCCGAACGGATTGCCAAACGTGACGAACAGAGCGCCCAAGATAATGACCACACACAGTGGATACAAAACGTACGGCCGGCCAAGCTGCTGGTTGAACCAGTCCTTGCTGTATCGCGGCGGTGCCGGCTTGCTTGGCGTGGTCGATGGTTTCGACGATTTCGCTGCGCCAACACTCGCGGCAAACCGTGGTGTGCCAGAGTCATCCATATTCACAGCCGGGCTTGCACCCCGCGGTGTAATGGTTTGCGGTGCGGAAATCGTGCGCACGACGCCTGCGCGCCAATGGACGATCTCCCTCTCCCACTTCCGCGTCGTCGCTCATTCCCACAACGGGCACTGCAACCAACGGCCGGTCGGCCAAATCCTGCAGCACCTCCTGCGCCGATTGCGGCCGGTCTGCCACGTGCTTCTTCAGCATGCGATCGAGCACGTGGGCCAGATCATCCGGCAGATTCTTCACCAGCTTTTTGGTCGACGGCAGCTCATCCGGAGAGCTGTGCCACCGTAACCAGGCGAGGTCGGCATCGATCGCGCCCTTGCCGGTGCCGGGAAAGAGGCTGTCAAACTGCGGTCCCTTCAAAAGTTCGAGGGCCGTGAAACCCAGGCAATACAAATCGAGCGGCGGGCCAAAGTCACCGAACTCCGGCTTGATCAATTCGGGCGCCAGGTATTTTTTGCTTCCCTTCGGCGCTCGCAACTCGCCGCCGGCCGCCGTCTGCTCAAACTCGCTCAGCTTTACACGGCCAGCTTCATTGATCAGGAGATTCGTCGGCCGGACCGTGCTATGGACTTTGTTTTTCTCGTGCAAGAACGCCAGGGCGTCGAGTGTTTGCTTGAGCACGCTTCGCACCAGGTCGGGATCGCTCGGACCCGCGGCGATGATCGACGCCAACGTCCCCTTCATCAACTCCATGACGATCCAGCCACGCTCAGGATCGACCGAATACACCCGAAGGACGTTGTCGTGTTCGAATTGGGCCAGGAACTGTGCCTCGCGCAAAAACTGTTCGCGCTGCCGCGGGTCGCGGCGGCTGTTTTCATCCAGCTCCTTAATCGCCACTTCGCGACCCAACGAAAGGTCGTAGCTGCGATAGACCACGGTGTTTGCACCGCGTCCAAGCTCTTCAAACAGTTCGTAAGCTGGATGTTGATTCATGACTGCGATTTGCCTAAACCTGGAACGCGAAAGAAACCGAAACAGCCTACGCTAGGCGGACCACGTTGGGCCTTTGTAACATAATACGAAACACACGGTGAGGTGTTACAATGAACGCCTCAAATAGTGTAGCAGGCAGGCTCTGCGCCGTCACGAGTTGCGGCGGATGGCTTACGGCATCGGCCATGAGCTCAGCCGGACGGAGATTGCCGGCTACAATCGGAGCCACGATGGAAACAAAGGATATCTACGCCGAAACAGTCCGGCACTTTTTGGAGCCGGTGCTGCCGCTGCTCGACGACCCGTCGGTGACCGAAATCCTTATCAACGGTCATCGCACCGTCTATTTTGAGCGCGACGGCAAGCTAAACCGGGCCGAAATGTCGTTTCCCAGTTCCGCCCTGCTAATGGCAGCCGCGCGAAACATTGCCGAATATACGGGCCGTTCGATCGACGACGACAACCACAGCATGGACGCCCGGCTGCCCGATGGCTCCCGCGTGCATGTTATCGTGCCGCCAAGCTCGCGAAATGGCGTCTGTATCTCGATCCGCAAATTCAAGAAATCAACCTTCAACCTAGTCTCGCTCGTAGAGTCGGGCAGCATGTCCGACGAGGGTCGTGAGTTTCTGAGCATGTGTGTGCTGCTGCATAAGAATATGGTCATCGCCGGCGGCACCGGCAGCGGCAAAACCTCATTACTGAACGCATTGTCCACTGAGATTCCCGAGAATGAGCGGATTGTGGTGATCGAAGACAGCTCGGAACTGCAGCTCGATCAGCCGCACACGGTGTATTTGGAAGCCCAACCGGCCAAACCCGACGGCACCGGCCGCGTGACGATTCGCGACTTGTTTGTCGATTCGTTGCGGATGCGGCCCGACCGGATCGTCGTCGGCGAGATCCGCCGCGGCGAGGCACTCGACCTCGTGCAGTCGATGATTTCCGGCCACTCCGGCTCGCTCACCACCGTGCACGCCACGACGGCGAACGATGCGGCCATCCGGTTGGAAACACTAAGCCTGATGAGCGATGTGGCCTTGCCGGTGCATGTCGCCCGTATGCAAGTCGCGTCGGCCGTCCAGATCATCGTGCAAATCAGCCGGTTTCTCGATGGCTCGCGTAAAATTCGCGCCATCACCGAGTGCTTGGGCCTGGACGATAAGAGCAACTACCGCTTTCAGGACCTCTACCAATTCGAAGCCGAAGGCCTTAATGCCGAAGGCCGTCTGCTGGGCGAGCTGCGCCCACCGGCGCCGTGCCGACGTTTGCCGCGGAAGCGGCCCAAATGGGCCTTCAAGACCGCGTAAGTCTGACCCGCAAGCTGTTCCAGGCCGATGGCGCCGCCTAGCGTCGGACCTCTTTTTTGACCGCACACCCTTCAAATTCACGGGTGAAAGTCGCGGCAGCCCTGTAACACCGCTTCTGTCCGCCGTAATAGACAGCATCGCGGGTCTGAATCAAGTTCTGCCAATTCATTTGCAAATTTCGCGAATTTGGATAGGAGTTACGAACATGACCACCAATTTGACCGATTCGCTTCGCAAGTTCCACCGAGACGAAGAAGGCCTGGAGGCACTCCAAGTTGTGATGATTATCGCCATAGCCGCGATGGTCATGATTGCCTGTGCCACGCTAGGCAAGTCGGCTGTCGCCTGGATGCAGGGCAAGTGGGACGACTTGCAAAAAATCGACCCTAGCACTTCCGACGCGGCTGGCGGCGGTCCCCAAAATCTGTTTGGCCCCAATGGAGTGTTTGGCGGTGGCTTCCCCTCAAAATGAGCCGTCTAAAACTGAACGAAACAGGTTGCCAGGTGGCCCGATTTAACGCGGCCACCCGGCTTTTTTTGCCGACTGAGGCAATTCGCCACGCGTATTTTTCTGTAACAGGGTGGCTTCTGCTCGTAAGAGACAGTGTCGCAGGAACCAATAGTACCTGCTCAACCTTAAAATAGATCCGCATTTACTTCAGGAGTTACTAGGATGACCACGAAACTGACCAACTCGATCCGCAAGTTCCACAGTAATGAAGAAGGCCTCGAAGCTCTCCAAGTCGTGATGATTATCGCCATAGCCGCGATGGTCATGATTGCCTGTGCCACGCTCGGCAAGGCAGCTGTAACCTGGATGCAAGGCAAGTGGGATACTTTGCAAGGTATCGATCCCAGTGGCGCAACAGACGCAGGAAAGGCCCTTGCCGACAGCGTCACCAACACGATCAAGAACCTTCCCGGTTTGGGTGGCAACTAGCGCTCGCCGATAGGCGAAAATCTTCGTACCTCTTTGCCAGGTGGCCGGTGGACCCTCAGTCCACCGGCCACCTGGCTTTTCTTGCGTTCCGATCGAGCAAGTTGCCGTTGCAAAGTAGGTCCCGCTTGCCGAGCGGGTCCTGAACGGGCTTGCGATTTCAAGGGGACGCTGCTCAGACCCCTTCCGGCAGAAGGGGACCTACTGAGGCAATTGGTGTGTCTCGAAGACTCCACACATTCTACGAATCTACCAATCTGGACGCACGTTGTCGGTTTTCCGAGATTTCCTGTAACGGTGCTCCGATCGGCCGTAAGAGACAGTGTCGCAGGAACCAAGTAGGACCTGCTCAACTTCAAAACAGTTCCCCATTTACTTTAGGAGTCACTAAGATGACCACGAAATTGACCAACTCGATCCGCAAGTTCCACAGTGATGAAGAAGGCCTCGAAGCTCTGCAAGTCGTGATGATTATCGCCATTGCCGCGATGGTCATGATTGCCTGTGCCACGCTCGGCAAGACGGCCGTCGGCTGGATGCAAGGCAAGTGGACCACCCTGCAAGGTATTGACCCAAGCGGTGGAGCCGGTGGCACCGGCGGTACGGGCGGCACTGGCAACCCCCTCAGCGGCATCCCCGGCCTCGGCGGCCTTTAATCGAGCTGCCGGGAACCAAGGGCTTTCAACCCAAGTCAGTAACTCCTGGCCAGGTGGTCCGGTCGACTAAAACTCGCCGCGGCCACCTGGCCTCGTTTTATCTTCCCCTCAACTCCAGCTACATTAGTCTTCGGTGCCGCGATGTTTTCCGTACAAGCCTCGACCGCAAACCGGTTTCGTTCGCTAACCGTGACGATGACGCCAAAAACTCGTTGGCCGGCCGCACTGTTGTTCCCGCTCGTTGTCGGACCGATCTGGTGCCTCGCCTGGCAGGGGCATGGCGGCCGCGCCGGCACGTTGGCCGGGCTGGTGTTGATTGCCACGCTTCTCACGAGCGCAATCACGGATTTCCAACGCCATCGAATTTACAATTGGGTCACTTATTCGGCATTTCTCTGGGCTCTGATCATTAACGTCGTCGCTTGGGTGACTGCCTATGGAACGGTCTCCCAGTTGCCGTCGTTCGCGCCAGCAGAAATCGTCGGCCCGCCGATGCTCGGCGGCGTGGGTATCGGCGAGTTCGTCGCCGGTGCGGCAGTTTGTTTTATGATTACGCTATTTGGTTACGACCTCTCCGGCGGCGGAGCGGGAGACGTCAAACTCGCGGCGGTGATTGGCGCTGTGCTGGGAATGCATGATGGGCTATTTGCGGTGGCCTATAGCTATGCCGTGGCGGGCGTTGCGATTATCGCTTGGTCGACGTGGAAAAACGGACCGCTCGCGCTGGTCAAGGCTGCCACTAGATCGATTGGCCGGCTGTTAGGGCCGCTTTGGCCGTTCCCATCCACCGCAGAAGATAGCAAGCTGTTGCTCAAGCCGGTACCACTCGGCCCGTACTTTGCGATCGGCACACTACTCGTACTTTTGGAGCTCGTTCCGACATGAAAACCCATCGTCGAACTTGCGCAAGGAGCTTCGCCACCGGAGCGGCATGATGAGCATCGAGGTCGCGGCAACGATTGCCGTGATGGTCCCGGTTGCGGGGGCGCTGTTTTTCCTAGGCATCAAGATTTGCGCGAGTCTCTATCAAGCGATCGGCGTGTTGGTTTCCTGGCCATTCTTATAACGGCGAACGATGAACGCTCAACAACACAACTACCGAGTCCCTGGCGTACCCAGCCCCAGGACAATGCGCCAGCTGGCCGTCGACGAGGATGGCGCTGCTTACACGCTGTCGTACGTGATGGTGATTCCCGTGTATGCATTGTTAATCTGTCTCATCATCGAGTCGGTATTGATGATGACTGCCAAGCTGGGCACGGTTTACGCGGCGTTCGCGGCGGCTCGCACGGCTTCCGTATGGTCTTCGGCGACGACCTGGGAAAAAACGATGGCGAAGGCAAAAGAGGCCGCCACCAAATCGATGACGCCATTCGCCAGCGGCACTCACGGCGGTGCAACTAAAGCAATTTCGGTCGACGCCCTGGCATACGTCGGCGCCTATCACGCGTATGCGAAGAAGCCGATTTCGGACAAATATCTGCTCAACAAGTACGGGTATGCCCAGGGCCACGTGAAGGTCGAAATCGAAGGGCCGCCGGAGCACTGGGACGCGGATATTACGGCAAAAGTTACGTATCAGTTTCCGTTCAATGTTCCAGGCATCGGGCGAATCATTGGCAAGCGCGGTATTGATGGGACGTATTACTACGAGATCACCTCGGAAGCAACGATGCCCAACGAAGGTCCGCAGGACGACCGCAAGACGATTGGAATAGGCTATGGAACGCTTGAATAAAATACCAGCCGCCAAGCCAGTGATCGTTCGTCGCACGCGCCGACCGGGAGGGGAAGATCGCGATTGTAACGATCTTCGCCATTCTCGGTCTGATCGTGATGGCCGGGTTCATCGGCAATGCAGGCCATGTGGTCACGAACAAAGTCGTCGCCCAGAACGCTGCCGATTCGATCGCGTTTTCCAGTGCTCAGTGGATGGCACGCGGTATGAACGCCGTTACCGCCACCAACCATCTCCTCGGCGAAGCGACTGGACTCGTCGTGGTGCTCGAAGGACTCGGCGGACCGGAGGTGGACGAGCAAATGAGCGACTACCCCCTGCAGTGCTCAGTCACCGATCAGGTGAATCAAACAATGGTCAATCTGGCGATTATCCAGGGGAACCCGATCTACGGCACCGAGCTCGCCGCGGAAATCGACCGACCGTTGGTCGAGTCGGTTGTTAAAAGAATTGTTTCTCGAGACGACAACCAAAAGGTGCATCACGCCTTCGCCACGATCTTCGACTCGAAGCTGATTCTTAAGAAAGCAACTACAAAACGATTATTTGTGAAATTCTTCGCCAACTGGCTATTCCTGGTGCCGCCGCCGTGGGGCTACCTTGCGGCCGCTGGCGCCTATGTAACCCATGCCGCCGCCGACGTACAGCTTGTTTCCATTGGGATCGAGTACGTGTATCTCGATGTGCTTGAAAAGCTAGTAACCACGGGCGGAATCCTAACGAAGGTCAAGCGCGATGTATTGGAGGATATGGTTATCCCAGCGCTTGCGGCGCATGGAGACTATTTGGCCGGTCGACCCTCCAGCAAAGTTAAGAACAAACCGACGAATGAATCGGGCGTCGTGAATAACGCGGTTCGCGACACGCTCGAGCACCTGAGCGATGTGTATAAGGTCAAGGCCGCGGTCTACCCCACAGCGCTGACCTATCCGGCACTCGCGCATCTTCAACTTCCGATTGAGCCCGAAGCACCGCCGACGAACACCGGCACACGCTCGGGCAAGGAAGAAAAAGAGTGGGGCAACGACGATCTGAAATTCGAGGATCGCGACGACCAACTCGAAAAGATTTTCAAAGACATAGCCGAGAAGAAAAAGAAGATCCGGGAGCGTATCGGTGAGCTGGAGAAACAAGTCGAGACTCTGACGGATTTGAAAAAGGATGTGGAAGATCTCAAGAAGCGTACCGGTGTCAGTAAGGAGGAAACCGCCGAGTTCGACCAAGAAGAAAAGAAAATCGACGATGATATCGCCAAAAAGAAGGCGAAAATCAAGGAATACAAAGACGATTACGCCAAGCTGGTCGCACAGGAAAAGAAAATGCGCGACACGATCGCCAGCATGGACAAAGCTCCACCTGGCTCCGGCAACATCAGCATGAAACGGACACACCTGGCGCTGGACAAACTCAATCAAGCGGAAGAACGTTACACCCAATGGGTGCGAGCGACGTATCCCTATGTCGACGCATTTCGAGCCCCGCTGCTAAGACTGTTCAAGGATCACCTAAAACGCTCGAATGCGGCGGAGAACTACAAGAAGTGGACGAACCGCTACACGCTCGTCAAATCGTGGAAGTTCCGCAGCGGGTATCGGTTCAAGGCGACGGAATCCACCGGCGAATACAAGAACAGCGGTAGTTGGAGCAAAGATCCAAAGACCAAGTTGCTGACTATGTATCTGATGGCACAGCGGTTCGACCCGATGAGACCTTCGCCGCCGCCGCGGGCTGGCGAGAAGCGCGTGGCCAAAGGCCAGGAGGTGTGGACGAAGGACACCGAAGAGGGCAAACAAATGGCCGAGAAGATGTTCACGGTCATCGGCATGACGCAACGTGAGCTGAAGCCGTTGTTCTCGCCGGTGATTTACCCGATCGCGAGCCGATTCGGCGTGACGACATTTGCACAAGCCGTTTATTACAACGCCAACGAGCAAAAACCACCCTCGCCGAACGACAAGAACTCGAAAGTGCAGCCGAAGGTGGCATGGGACACGCTGAACTGGGCGCCCACGGCGTCGCCGCCGGAATGGGGCGCGAGCCCGGCGACCGTGGCGCCGGAATCGATCTGGCCTTGGGAAGTCTTCACGCCTAGCAAGAAGCTCCTGGGGAACGCGGCCGCTCGGCTCAATTGGCAAGCGAAGTTGATGCCTGTCACGAAGAGCCGGCTCAAAGAAGCGATACCGGTTGGTGTCGCCGCGAAGGAGCCGGAAATGAGCGAGAATATCGGCATCGCATGGGGACTATACGACAACATGGTGACGCATTAAATCCGAGGCTGTAACAATGTGCTTCCCGGCCGTATAAGCTGGGGAAATCTAACAAAAAACTTCAAGGCACCCTCACCTCGGCCCTCTCCCAGAGGGAGAGGGAGGGTACTGAGAAGGATAAATGCCATGGCCGATCGCCACTTCCTACCTATTGAATCCAGCGCGACTCGCCGCGGAATTGCGACACTCGAGTTCGCGTTTGCGCTGCCGACGCTATTGTTGCTGATGGTGGCGATCACGTGGCTCGGATTTTCAGTGATGGGTCAAACGGAAGTGCTGATCCAAGCCCGTAATGAAGCTTGGAAGAAGAGGTTCGATAACACGGCAGACCAGCCATTGCATTTTCCGATTCTTCCTGGGTACGCCCGCGACAAAGACTTTGTCACCGAGACGGCAAGCAAGAAGGTCGATGTGAGCCCGATCTTCAAGCTTGTGCCGGGGCCCAAAGCATCGTTCACCGTATTAGCGGGCTCGTGGGACTATAGGGCGCTGAAGCTTGATGAACCGCCGGATCTTAAGTTGATGGCCACCGCGGCCGCTATCGGCTGGGGCGGCAACCTGCTCGATTGGATGAGCCAGATCACCAATCCCTTGGGGCTGCTCAAGAAGCTCGGCAACTCCGTGCAATCTGAGGCCGACAATGCACACAACACGGTCGGCAAAGATGATGGCAGTGGATCCGGCTCGTCGGGCACCGGATCTGTGCCAGGGGCACCTTCCGGCGGTTTGACGCCCGACGAAGCCAAGGCCCAAAACGAGGCCAAGCGACAAAAGGCGATCGACGATGAGAAAAAGCGATACAACGATCTCGGAGCGGTTCTCGATCCCCGCAGCGACCGGATTATCGTTTATGGCGGCGAATTAAAGAAGTCAAACGACGCGATTATAGAAGCGCAGAAGGCCGACCTAGAAAAAGCGACTGCGGTCCGCAACGAACCCGACGAGGACAAAAAGAAGAAACTTCAGGAAGAGTCGGCGGCCGCCCATCGTAAGGTCGAGTTGTTGGAGATTGAAGACGACCGGCTCAGGGCTGAATTCCGGGACGTGGTGGACGAGCTCGACGCCCTTGGAATCGACAAGTGGCAGTTATGGTTTGAATCGGGACGTGGGTTATGAGTGAATTCACAACCGCAAATTCGTCGAGCGATCGTAAGCAGGCGCACGATCGTTCACATTCGACGACGAGCCGCGTGCTGTGGAACGCATTCCTGTCCGTGGTTGTTGTCGCGAGTTGCTATCTGGCTTATGGCTTCGGGCGGTTGTGGGCGGAGTGGCGCGAAGCCAGACGGCCGACGCCCACACGTACCTCGAGTTCAACCATGACGCCGGCTCTCGATCCGATGGCCGCAGCCCTGCCGCTCGCCGGCCATTGGTCGTTTGGTGGTCTCGATTGGAATCTCGCGTCCAGCACGGTCGACGCGAGCGCCATCGCCAATCGCTTTGAGTTGTTCGCAACCGCTGCTATCGAGTCACCTCCGCGAGAGGTTCCAGACATCAGTCCAGAACCATTTGAGATCGCTACCATGCTCCATCTCACTCCTGAGCAGCGCGGAAGTTATCGAATTTACCATCTCCATCAAAGCGATCTGAAGGCGGAGTTGATCGCGCGAACCGACGATGGGCGCGAAAAGGCTGTCGCAGTAGCGTGCGCGTATCCGCAATCCGGAGAGCGTTGGCAGCTATTCGAGCTCACGCCGCGTGATGCTTCTCGCAAGAGCGTGCCGCAGGCTACTCATTTGTTACCGCTTCCTACCGATGCGGTGCGCCGCGGAGGACGATTTGCCGACGACGGTCGCTTGCTGCTAGAACTAGTAACGTTGAATAGCAAGTCAAATGAGCTGCTAAAGGCGTGGCGCAATGCCGGCTGGGAAGTACGACCGAGCGGGCTGGGAGACCCGGGGGCCTTTAGTTTTCTTTGCGCTCGCGGCAATGAAATGATTTATGCCTGGTCGCCCAACTCACCCGACTCGGTCGAGCGTTTGATGCTCGTTCGCAGCCCGACCGACGAAGAGCTTCGACAATTGCAGTCGATTCCATGACCGTTTGGAGAACTGAGAATGAGTAACGTGATGAAGCTTACGCTGGCGGTGGTGCTCGCGCTCGCGGCAGCGGCGCTGAACGCGATCTGGCTGAGCGCCGAGAAACATCCGCCAACGTACGTTGCCGCCAACGCCGACCTGCAGCCCGGCGTGGTGATCACCGATGCGATTTTGAGGCCCGCACCCATTCCTGGCGATCCAGAACGGCTCCGCGAGACGCTGATTCCCTACGGCGCTCGGGCGACCCTGCTGGGATTAAAGACGGCGCGGCCCTATATCCAGGGCGACATGTTCTTTCAAAGCGATATCAAGGCGCCGCTTCAACTGGCGAAATTCGAAGTGCTGGGGCCATTCAAGCTCATCAGCGTCGGCTCACGCTTCACCGAAGCAAGCGCCAATAAAGATGAATCGCAGCTCGACGCGAGCGGTAACAATATCACGATTGCCGTGAACGCCGATTTCGATGAGCGTACTCGACGTCTATTGCAGATTATCGATCCGAGCGGTGGTCCAAACCGGGCGACGCGGATTGTCGCCATCCAGGTCGTTCCCAAAGAGGAACAAACTGCCGCTCCTACCGAAGAAGACAAAAACATCGTGTATCAAACGATTCCTTTGGACGGCATCGCCAACGTTCCGCGCGTGCTATTGGCGGGCGATGTGATTCGGTTCGTCATTCCGGCCCACAGCGTGCCATAGTCGAGAGCGTCATGAAGATTTGGTACAACAACATCATCGACACCGATCGGCACGTCGTCGAAGTGCAGGGCGACCGCATACGCATCGGCCGCGCCGCTTCGAACGAAATCGTGCTCGACAGCCCCTACGTGGCTGATGAAGCGGCCGTGCTCTATCGCCGCAATAACGGGTGGGAATTGGTGGCGCTGGGCATGAACGGTGTCACGCTGGACGACCGCCAACTGTTCGGCGGCGAGCGATGCGATATTCGCGGCAGCCAAACGATCTCGCTCTTTCCCTACTCGCTTACGCTCGATTTGCCGAAGGCGGAGGAGACCACGCGCAAGCGCCAACGGCAACTATTGGACGATCGCATGTCGTTGTTGATTCGTGACGCGCACGTGGAACTCTTACGGAGGATGGATCTCAAAGGGGATGCCGCGACGGCGATGGCTTCGGACGACGAATATCTGCTGCGCCTGGAGGGTACGGTCGATAATATCGCCCGCGGTCGTGATGAATTGGCAAGTGCCAATTCGCCGTTGGTAGCCCACATCGCGGGTTACGGCCTTCGCGACCGATTGCTGGCGAAGCTCACCTCCGAACCGACAGCGCGCCGCGAAAGCGGTTTGTTCACCGATCGTCACTGGAGCCGGATGGTGACGGCGGTTCCTGAGCGAGAGAATGAAGTCGACTCCACGGCACAGTACGTCGAAAAGATTATTCTGCCGAGCGAGGATTGCAGCCTGACCGAGCGCGTGGACGCCGTGGAACACAAGTTCTGGCCGGCGTGGGATTCGATTGGCGACCGCATCCATGAAGGCTTCAAGTCGTACCTCGCACTGCGGCATTTGAAGAAAGAACTGAAGGACATCGTCTTCGGCTACGGGCCGCTGGAAGATTTGCTGCGATTGCCCAACGTTTCGGAGATCATGGTCGTCGATAAGCAGCATATTTATATCGAGCGCGCGGGGAACCTGCAGAATTCGGGGCGGCGATTCATTTCGGACGCGGTGATCGAATCGATCATTCAACGGATCGTGGCCAATGTGGGCCGACGCATCGATCGCTCGCAGCCGCTGGTGGACGCGCGCCTCTCGGACGGCAGCCGCGTGAACGCCGTGATCGCACCGCTGGCGGTCAGTGGGCCAACACTTACGATTCGCAAATTCCCCGAGCGGAAAATGATCGTGGACGACCTCATCGCCAAGGGGGCGATGACGCGCACCGTAGCGGAGTTTTTGCGGGCGGCTGTACTGGGACGTAAAAACATCCTCATTTCTGGCGGTACGGGCACCGGCAAGACGACGCTCCTCAACTGCCTCAGCGATTTCATTCCCGATAAGGAGCGGATCGTCACGGTCGAAGATACGGCCGAGTTGCAGTTGGCCAAAGAGCATGTCGTGCGGTTGGAAACGAAGGTGGCCAACGTCGAGGGCGCCGGCGAATACACGATCCGCGATCTGGTGAAGAACGCGCTTCGCATGCGGCCCGATCGCATCGTTGTCGGCGAGTGCCGTGGTCCCGAGGCCCTCGACATGTTGCAGGCCATGAACACGGGGCACGATGGTTCCCTCACTACGATTCATGCCAACAACTCGAACGACGTCATCTTGCGATTGGAAGTGCTCGTGCAGATGGCGGCCGATTTACCCGTCGATTCTATCCGCCACCAGATTGCATCGGCTGTGGATGTGATTGTGCAGCTCAAGCGGATGCGCGACGGGCGCCGCTGCCTCAGCCAAATCACCGAAGTTGCCGGCATCAACCCAATAACCGGCAAGCTCGAGATGCGTGACCTGTTCCTGTTGGATGACCCGGAAGCAGGGCAGGCACAGTTGCAGCCAACCGGGCGGCTGCCGACGTTTATCGACGAACTAATTTCAACGGGCATGCTGAATCTCAAAACGTTTTACGCTGACCAACCATCTGCAGCTTGACCCCAAACCCTCGTTGCCTACTATGGCCGCCATCATCATCAGTTCGACGTTCGTCTTTTTGGCGGTCTTCCTGGCCTGCCGATCGGGAGGCGGCGTGTGGGATGATGTGACATCGCGGTACGTGGCCGACATCACGCCCATGCTCGATTCGTTGTCGCTCGATCACGCAAAGCTGCCGAAGTATCTACGGATTTGGGGTATCTCGCTGGTGGCGGTGTTCGTGGTGATGGCATTCGTTCTCCGGATGCCGCCCGTGGCTCTGGCTGCCGTTTACCTGGTGTATGTCTCGCCACGCATCATTTTGGATTTCATGATCCGCAAGCGCCGCGCAATCCTGCGCGATCAAATGGTGGCGGCGACGATCGCGCTGGCGAATACGAGCCGGGCCGGGATGTCGCTCGCGCAAGGCCTCGAAACCATCGCGGACGAGACGCCGGAGCCACTGTCCGCGGAACTCCGCCGCATCGTGCATGAATACCGCCATGGGCGGCCATTATCCGAAGCCATCCGCGCCACGAAGGACCGGCTCAAGATCGAAAGCTTTACACTGTTTTCGGCCGCGATTCTCGTGTGTCTTGAACGCGGCGGGCGGATTACCGACGCCCTCGAGCGGATCAGCCACAGCTTGCAAGAATTGCAACGCATTGAGCGCAAACTGGAGGTCGATACGGCCAGCGGCACGAAGGTCGTCTATATCCTCACCGCGTTCCCCGTCTTCTTTTTGGGATTGTCCTACGTGACGAACCCCGAAGGCACTGCCGCGTTGCTGCATACGATTTTGGGACAGTTGATATTGCTGTTGGTGATCATTCTCACGTATTTCAGTTTCCGGTGGAGCCAAAAGATTTTGGCAATCGAAGTCTAAAACGCGAATAATTGTATTTCCTCGATGGAAGCCCTGCAAAACAACCCGTGGTTTCAAGCGAACGGCTGGATCTTTGCCTGTGCTGTGGTGGCGTTTGCCGTAGCGTGGTTTTGTTACCAGTTCATCTCGGTGCTAACTTATCCTCGTGAGGTGCTTGGAGATAGGCATCCGTTTGAACGGCAGCGGCGCGAGGAACTCCGCCGCGGGAGCCTCGTCTATCGTTGGTTTGAGCCTGTCATCGATGAGGTGGCGGCGTTTATTGGCCGACGGGAAAGCGAATCGCTTGAAGGATTGCGGATCAGCTTGCTCGCTAGCCGCGAAAAGCTCCCGTGGAAGCCGGAAGAATTCATCGCCGCCAAATGGCTCGAAGGGGTTTTGGCAGGTAGTGGGATTTTCGCCCTATTGTGGTTCGCAGGCTGGTTGACGACTGCGGTGGTGCTCGGGCTGGCTGTGACGTTGATCTATGGATTCCTGACACCAAAATCGATTCGCGATCGGGCGGCGAAACGGCTTGCAAGGATTCGCATCCGCCTGCCGTTTGCCGTCGATTTGATCGCCCTGACGATGGAGGCTGGTGGTGGATTTCAGGAGTGTTTGCGGACGGCCGTGGAGGAAAACGGCGACCACCCGCTCACTGATGAGTTGGCCGAAGTGTTGCGGCAAATCTCGCTGGGCCGGCCGCGCCATGAAGCACTGGTCGCATTGCAAGAGCGCCTGCACGACCCGGATATTGACGAGCTCGTATTCGCGATCAACAAGGGGGAAGAATTGGGAACGCCGTTGAGCGCTATTCTGCGCGAACAGGCCGAGCAGATGCGGTTAAAGCGGTCGCAGCGCGGCGAAAAGGCGGCAGCCGAAGCTGAGGTCAGTATCGTCTTTCCTGGGATGGTGCTCATGATCGCGTGCTTGCTGGTGGTCATCGCGCCGATCGTGTTACCGGCGGTTCTCGCGCTGTTGTAGAAGAAAGTACACCTATGTCTGCCAACATTCGCATCGAGTCGGGCATCGCCGCGGGCACCAATTATTGGATTGACCGGCCGGTGCTGCGCGTCGGCAGCGATCCACAATGCGAAATCTGCTTGCCAACGGCCGATCTAGCTCCACACGCACTCACGCTAGAATTTCGTGGCGGATCGTATCGCGCCTACAACCGTGGGTCGTCGCCAATCAACTTGGATGCCGCCACGCTGCAGCCGGGAGCTTCCGGCGTTTGGGAAGATGGCGACATGCTCGTGTTGCCGGGCGACCAACGATTGGTTCTGGCAATCGATGGCGACCCGCGCCCGTGCCCTCGTCCCGAAGCGCGGATGGACGACGGCTTCGACAATGCGCCAACTATGTCGTCCGGAGACCAAGCAGCCGCAGCTGCAATCTCACCGGAAGCGGCGAAGAAAGCGAAATCAAAGTCGCTTCTGCAAATGGCGATCATTGGGTTGTGTGTCGTGGGCACTGGCGGATTGTTATTGATGAGCCGTATGGGAGGCTCGACAAATGCCCCGGTACCGAATCGGCCGTCGTTCAATGCGATCGTCGTCAGCTCGTTGAAAAAAGACGAGACGATTCGTACCTATGTCCAGAAGTTGCAGTTCGCGCAATCGTTTATGATTCGCGGGCGTTTCGAATACGCCAAATTGTGCTTCACCGGTTTGCGAGATCAGCTCATCCGCCAGATGGATTCACTGCCTTCGACCGATCAGAAGGACGCACAAGTGATCCTCGACTATGTCGAAATTCAGCTCGCCCAACTGCAATGACAGCAGTGTCGCCGCATTTCCGCTCGACTCCAGCCACCCAACGAACAAATTCTTTCCCCGGCTGTAACACCGGCAAAACTCCGCGTATGAGAGGGTGAAGAACGCCCCGGTGGGCGTCCCAACCCGAACACAAGCTTCCAATTGCTTGCCTTATAAGGAGAAATGCCATGAAATCTTCCGCTCGTTATGCACTGAGCACGGCAGCGACATTTTTCGCTCTTTGCGCGACCGTCGTGGCCTGCGGCCCCGGGGGCGGTTATCGTTCTGGCCCGACATACCCCTCGTACCCCTCCTATCCTACGCCGTATTCGAACGTTACCTCGGCTCCGATCGTTTCGCCGCCAGCCGCCGTAACATCGGTTCCGCAGGCACACATTTCCGTTGTGTCTACGACGGATGAGGCGCCAGTTGGCCACCTGCAGATCGCGTCGCCCGTTGCGGAAGACAAAACGGCGGAAGCGTCAGTGCGTGATCCTTCGACCGAGGCCACCCCGTCAAGTGCTGCTAATACTGAAGAACCAGTCGCGAAGACCGACCTCAACAAGTCGCTCGATTCGTTGAATGCCACCAAGAATGACACATCAAAGATTGACGACGCAATCAAAGGTCTCGTCGGCACTTGGAGGGCCGTGTCTCGACAAGGCGACGGCGAGCTATCGACGGTCGAGTTGCAACTCGACGACCACGGCTGGGCCAAGCTGACAGTGCCCGGCGTGGACGGAAAGCCTTCGACGACAACCCGCAAAGTCGAATTCGACAACAGCGAGCTGAAGCTGACCGGCGCCGACACCGACGTGCTGCTTGGCAAGCTCGTGGACTTCAATAGCCGCCAGATGGTGCTCGAGCGGTCGGGTGGCCAGGTGACGTTCGTTCGTCCGTAGGTCAACGAAGGTCGCTTCCGCCCGCTGCTGACCAAGCAATAACTCAAACAACAAGCCGCCGCCCGCGAGGGTAGCGGCTTTAGTTATGCGCAGTAGCGCGACACGATGGAAGCGTGGCCTGGGGCAAGGCCTTGAGACATACCAAAAATTTCTGGAGCAATGCCCCAAGCACCACATGAAAGAGGCATGGTGCATGAACAGAAACACTTCCTGATGTGTGGCATCTGCTTCATGTGCTATTGGGCGACTACGGAAGAGGATGTGGGTGCGTGGCTTGCGGGTATTCGTTCGGCTGCCAAATAAGTCGGCATCCAAACAACCATGCGGTCGTGATTCGACGATCGCGTTGCCTTTTGACAACAGGGCGCGTCTCCTTGACGCGCAAACGGCGACGTCGGCTGTACCGTGTTTGAATTGAGCTATGAATCAGTGTGAGTATCGGGGAGTCTCGCCAACGGAACGTGACTTCGATTCGTACATTCAAACCGCCTACGAAGATGGCGGTGGACTCTCCCCTATTTGCGGGTCAGCGATCCGAAGTAGGATCGGCGCTATGCACTGCGGATCATTATCTTTTCGTTGGCCATTTATTCAGACACCTTCAGAACATGGTGGCGGGGATGTTACACCCAAACTTGCGGCTTACTCACAATAGTTTCGCCACAATTATTGCGTGGCTCAGCACGTGCTTATTGGCGAGCGGATTCAGCACCTTTTTGAACGAAAATGTGCGGGCACTCTGGCTATGGTGGGGATTGTTTGGGTTGGTGGCCGCCGTAGGTTTGGAAGCCGTCGCGATGATGCGCGAGCAAAGACATCTCGAACACTTGAACAAGGTCGCTGTCGATCGTTTCGAACGAGAGTTACAAATGACGGCTGCTGAACATAAGGCAAGTACGGCCGTTCATAGGGCTGTCGCACGACTGTGCGTCGAGGCGTCACCATCATCCGACGCTTCCGCAGGACCTCGCGGCGCAATTCGTCACTCCTGCGATTTCAACGCAAGTATAATTTCGCCCGAAGATGGTTCAGATGCCGTTGACGGAAGTGACTCGCTCAACACTACTGCTCGGCTCACGAACATCTCCGCTGATGGTTTCGAATTGACGCTCGATAAGCACGCAGCCCCCCAAAAAATCGCGATGTCGATCGATTTGTCAGCCGGAGATCAAATCCATTTAATGGGAGAGATTCTTTGGTGCAGCCCTAAGCCGAATGGACTGGTGATTGCCGGCGGACGGCTGCTAGAAGTCCTTCCAGAAGAACCGGTGAGCTCGCTTTCCAATGAATTCGTGCAAGTTTCGTCTCCTGCGGATCTGTTCGTAAACAGTTAGTTCTTGCCGATCTTCAATTGCCGGTCACAGTCGTTTTCGATGATTCGATAGAGTTGTCTCCGCTGCAAACCGAGTGATCGGGCTGCTGCAGATTTATTACCCTTGCGCGCTGGATGGCCTCGGTGACGATGGCACGTTCAATTAATCGAATGTCCCCGAAAAACGGGACTGTTATCGTTTCCGCTCCCTGAGTTTGACGTACGGCGCGAGCAGGTGGCAACAATTCGGATACGCGGACTGCATTGACTTGCGGACAAGTTGCCAGCACAATTGCCCGGCGGACAAAACTGCTCAATTCATAAACGTTGCCTGGCCAGTCATACGCTTCGAGAATCTTCAAGGCGTCTTCCGCGAAAGAAATCTCCTGACGTCGCTCGAGCTTCAGCCGAACACAGTCGCTTTCATGCAAGTGGTGTCTAATCAGGGGGCGAATATCTTCTCGCCGCTCTCTTAAGGGGGGCACTCGAATGGGAACTACGTTCAAATAACATCGCAAATCATCAAGCAATCCTCCGCCTCGCGCAAATTCAGCCAAGTCTTGGGAGCTCGTCGCGGCGACTCGTGACCGAAACGGTACAGGAGTAATGCCTCCTTTGCGCCGAAATTCCCCGGTCTGAATGGCATGCAATAACTCTGCCTGCATCCACTTCGGCAAGCGAACGACGTCGTGTAAGAGCAGAAAGCCGTCCGCGGCTCTTTCAATAGCGCCACATTGCGTCGAGCCGCCCTCAGCCGTTTTCGTGGGCTCCTGACCGAAAAATGTTTCGATGAGCTGGTTCTCGTTGACTGCCTCGCAATTCACTTTCACCAACGGTCCCCGGGACTGCGGACTGATCGCATGGATGGCGCGGACGAGCATTTCTTTGCCAACTCCAAGCTCTCCCAGGACCAAGACTGGCACGGGGGCCGCAGCTACTCGCTCCGCCTGGGCCATCACGCCCTTCATTGCCGGACTCGCAGCTACAAAGCGAATTACCTCATTCATCGCGTGAAAGTGCGGCGTACTTTTCCATGCTCCGTTTCGTCCTTGCAGTTTCTTTTTGACAGCCGCCGCCCGGGCCAATGCAGCAGCAACGTGCTCGGCACGGAATGGCTTGGTAAGATAATCGACTGCGCCAAGTCGAAATGCATTGACACAAGACTCGATCGAGCCATACGCGGACATGGCTACGACTGGAATCTTTGGTTTCCGGCTGTGAGCGCGGCGAATGACTTCGAGCCCGTCAAAGCCTGGCATGCACAGTTCCGTGAACAGGATGTCGATGGAGTCCGTCGTTAATTGTTCCAGCCCGCGCACAGGATCGTTCTCGAGTGAAACGACCGCTTCTTCACCCTCCAGGATCTTGCCGAGCAACTTCAAGACCTGAGCGTCGTTGTCGATAACCAGGATCTGGCTGTTCATTGCTTTCTCACTCCCTCAAGACGAACCGCCGATGGCAAGCAATATGGTTCCGCTCACCGCGGCCAATTGATTCCATCTTGTTGGCAAAAGCGTATTAGCACCTGACGCCAAAACATTGAACCGATTACTTCACAACGCCACGAGTTGCCCCAAGAGTTCGGCAGAGTTGCAGGAAGATCTGTTTGGGGCAAGTCGTGCCATCGCGTCGCGCTTCTGCGCGACCGCACGACTCACTTGGGACGATCTTCTACTATGATTGTGCGTTACAGTCCATCGTGTTTATCGAGAACTTGTTTTCGATTGTTTCGAAGATCATCAACAAGATCCGACGATCACGGACAGAAGGTTTTTGTAACGACATATCGCACATGAATGAGCCTTAATGCACCGTTCATACATGTCGATTAGGTTGACCGCCAATCTTACGCGAATGAGAGACTGTCGATTGGTCAAGCGGTTGACGCACGCTGACGCGATTTCCGTAGCGGCGTGAGCTTTCGCAGATTGCGACCGTTAACGACTTCGTGGCGTGCGTAGCGGCCGGCCAGCGTGGAGATCTTGTGGCTTGCCGTCAGCGATGGCGAGTTTTCCATTCACGAGCAGCCAACGGATACCGGTAGAAGGTTCAAACGGCTTCTCAAACGTTGAATGATCTTCGAAGGCCTTGGGATCGAAAACAACGATATCGGCTGCAAGGTTCTCACGCAGATATCCGCGGTCTGTCAGGCCGAGGATATCGGCCGGGAGGCCGGTCGCGCTGCGGATGGCGGCGGGCAGCGGCAGAATTTTTTCTTGGATGCTGTAGCGGCCGATCTTGCGGGAAAACGTGCCGAAGCTGCGTGGATGTGGCCGCGAGCCGTCGTCGACCTTGGCGCTGCCGTCCGAAGCCGTAGCAACCCACGGCAGCGTCATCACATAGCGGACATCGGCTTCATCCATGCCGAAGTTGACGCCGGCTGCATCCGGGTCGTCGCGCAGGATTTCGATGGCCACATCCACCGGCTCGCGTTTTTCTTCGGCAGCGATGTCGGCGATCAACTTACCAACCCAATCGGGTTTCTTGGAACTCTCCGAAACCATGATCCGGCCGCGAGAGTCGAGTGATTTGGCGATGATCGGGCGGCAATCGCTTCAATTGTTCTGGATCATGGAGACGCTTGGCGGTGGCGCGCTCGCCGCCTTCACGTTCGCGATCGGGCAAGAGGAACGCCATGATTGAAGTTGACGAGGCCGTGTACGGATATTGATCGGCGGTGATCTTCAAACCATCACACTGCGCCTCTTCGATCATGTGGGCGGCAGCGTGAACTTTTCCCCAATTTGGTTTCTTACTGGCCTTGAGGTGCGAAACGTGGCATGGCAAGTGGCCGCCGCGGGCGATGTCGATCACCTCTTGGATCGATTCAAGCAACTGATCGCCCTCGTCGCGAATGTGGCTGGCGTAGATGCCGCCTCGCTCACCGGCGACGCTCGCCAGAGCGATGAGCTCGTCGGTCATCGCAAACGAGCCGGGGACGTATTGCAAGCCGGTGGACATTCCCCACGCACCTTCTTGCATGCCGGCGTCAATCAAGTCTTGCATTTTCTTAATTTCACCGGCAGTAGGCGCACGGCGGACTTTGCCCATCACCTTGTCGCGGACTTCGCCTTGCGGAATAAGGTGGGCAATGTTGATGCCAACGCCGGCTGCGGCGAGATCGTCGTAATATTTGCCGACGTCCACTTTCCCTCCGCCGCAGTTGCCGGTGACAAGCGTCGTGCAGCCTTGAGTGAGATAACAAAGTGGCATGCGGTTTTCGGGCGACAAAATCGTGTAATCGCTATGGTTGTGCAGATCGATGAAACCTGGCACGATGACAAGCCCCTTGCAATCGATCGTTTTGCTGGCGGATGTACCGTCAAGCGTGCCGACGACGACGATCTTGTCGTCGGCAATCGCGACGCTGCCTTGGTAGGGTGCGCCGCCAGATCCGTCGATGATCGTGCCATTTTGAAGCAGAATGTCAACGGTTCGCGCACCTTGAGTAAGAGACGTAGAGACCACCGACAGCGCGGACGCAAAGGCAAGCACGGTGCGATGAATATCACGCATGATTCAAACTTTGAATAATTGAAAGTCGAGTATTCGGGAGCCTTACAGGATACAGTGCACCGCAAGCAATGAGCAAAGCCTCGAGGATTGTCGGCTCAGGAACTTGCACAGGTGTGAAAATCGAGCTGGCGGCGCCGCTGCCTAGACCGGAACTAGAAGTCACCCCGAAACGTGAACGCCAGAAGTTATAGTCCGCTACGTCGATGACGCCAGGACTGATGCCGCCATCGTTAGGCAGCGTGACCGAGCCTTGATGTTCGCGCCAATAAACATAGTCAGCGGCATCGACGGTTCCGCTATTGTTGTAGTCGCCCGGTACGAGCTTGGCGATCGGCAGCTCTTCAAGGAATTCGCCGATGTAGCGAAGATGTTCGAGATGGGAATCGCCATCGGTGCCCAGCGCACCCACAGGCGAAAGTTGCCCGATTGGGCATAGCGATAGAAGTTGAGCGTGCCCAGGCCATTCACGTTGTAAGGACTAGCCGAGATGCCCAAATACTGCATCAATTCGTTGCCGGTCTCTTGCGTACTTTCGTAAGTGTAGGTCGGCACTTGTGAGTGGCTGAAAAGGAAAGTCTTCGTGCCAGCTTTCGCTAGATTGGCAAATGTTTTGTAATCGACCATTTGTGAATCCAGCGCTGTGCCATCGGCAGCCGTGGTGGCATAAAGCGAGTCGGCCGCGAGCAACGCGTCGATGTCATTGCGGTAGTTGGCGCTCTTAAGGATTTCACGGACCGCACCGTAGCCCGCACTGAACGATGACACTGCGAGCTTATCCCATTGCAGGTCGTTCGGGATATCGGATTGCTGCCGAACCTTAGTGAGGGCTTCGTCAAGCACTTGTTGAAAAAGGGCCGAATTGGAAAACGGTGTTGAGTACGCGCTAGAAAGGCCGCTGTAATTGACAGTGACGATTATCGCATTGAGGTTGGCGTACTGGGCGTTATTCCAATAGGTTTGTGGGTCGCCGTGGAAGTGGACGAGGACATCGGCCACGTCACCCGACCGCTGATAGTACGTGCTGGGAATAAACACCTTCCAGGCGGAATTGCTGAGCGTGAAACTGCGCCCGGTGGCAGTAGGGATTTGCGCACTGGCCAGCTGCGCCATCAAAAGAGACGCAATCAAACCAAAGGTGCGTAATGTGATGGCTCGCATAGCTCTTCTCCGTTTGCACTTCACAGTTTAGCAGAGAACCGTCCAGAAATCGCGAAAAGTGGCCGCACATGGCGGGACTATCCAAGAGTGCACTTGGTCAGTGACCGCCCTTGAAAAGAGCCGTGTTGAAAACGGCGGCAGTCGCAATATCGATCGCTATAACAATAAACTACCGACGTCTTTAGAACATGGGTGCGCCTGATGGGAATACGCTTACTATTTGCCGGTCCGATTGTTCCCCAAAGGCGAAAAGTCGATGACGGTCCGGAACCCGTATCGTATGATGGACTCATTGCTTAGTGTGAGTATTTTTGAGTTGACTAATTGAGATATGGGCTCAGATGTGCATCAAACCTTTGAGGCGATCGACACAGTTATTTTGCAATCTGGCAACGGTGATGTGTGTGGCGACTTTGGTCGTCCGAGCCGACGAGTTTCACGGGCTCAATGCTGGCGCGCCTGTATGGAACGGGAGCGTGGTTCTAACTCCGCAAATGGCGCAGGAGTTTGCGGCTACCGGTACGCGCGCCATCCGCGTAAATTTTCGACTCGACTCCGGCGCTACTTCTTGGAACGCTAATCAATTGACGATGTATGACCAGGTGATCAGCAACGCCACCAACGCTGGGCTTCAAGTGCTAGGTTTGTTCTCGAACGAGACTGTTGCGGGCGGCCAAGCGGCATGGAATGACGATCCGGATAACGATGGTCTCAATTCGTACGTCTCGCAATATGCGAGCACGGCACAGTTGCTCGTGAGCCGGTATGGAGGCACGGTTCACAACTGGGAAGTGTGGAACGAACCCAACGCATGGAGCAATCCAAATTACGCCAGCGATCCCCAAAATGCCGGCGGAACGTACATCTTGCCGCGTGTCTATGCACAGTTGCTAACCGAAACCTACCGGGCGTTGGATTCCGCATCACTCATAGGTCCGCAAGGAGCACAACTGACCTCGGGTGGTCTTTTGGCGCACGATATTGGCGGCAGCTTTTCGACCGCCATGGACTACATGCAGCAGGTTTACAATCAGAACAGCGTCTGGAACGCTATGCAGGCTGACTTTGGCCGCCGGTATCCTTGGGATGATCTTGGTTACCACGTCTACATCAGCCAAGGCTCGCTACTGCAAACCTCGCAATTGGCCAACTATATGAACGCGGTGCGCACCACCGAGGCAAGTAACAACGATTCGGCGAATATCGCCATTACCGAATTTGGCTGGCAGACCGTCGGGACGAACACGCAACAGTTGCAGCGCGATAATATGGCGACGGCTTACGACTACTTTGAATCAAAGAATTATGTGTCAGGAACATATTGGTATCAGTGGACCGACGATGTGACAGGGGCGTGGGGCATCGTAGACGGTGCGAATCAGCCGAAGCTGTCGTACACGGAATTCGCTGCGCGAAATGCGTCGTCCGTTGCACCAATTCATGCAACAACCCAGCATGCAGTGAACGATGTCGGCTTGAGTTACGCCTACAGCAACTCCGATATTCTACAAGGCCTGATCCCGACGGTATTGCCGGGTGACCTCGGTTGGCACTCAGCGAATCCGGCTTCGACCGATCCGAACGACCCCAACGGACTACCGGCCTTTACAGATGGCATTGGAGATCTTGGCTCCGGCGCAACCGGATTGCTGAACGATTATCCCGCGGCGGGGGAGCCGGCAAAGCCTATCGACTACGACCTTGGCGAAGCTCACGACATCAACGAAATCCGCATTTTCACGGGTAACAATGGCAATGATGGCCGGATCTTTTCCACGACCGCTATCTGGACATCGACCAACGGTAACCAATATACCTTGCTCGGTTACTTTCAATCCGATTCGTCCGGGACGCAAAATAATTCGAGCACGCCTGGAGGTCCCGACGGCGCAACGCTGGTGCGCGTGTTTCGCGACAATGCCAGTCCGCTGGCCGAAGACGTCACGCATTTGCGATTCTATTTTTATGCCGTGTCGGACGTGAACGGTCTGCTGCGTGATCCATTTGACGGTGTGAACACGTTTACCGGTGTCGATGATGGATTGACCGCAGCGTACGTTTCGCCGCTGGTGCGCGAGATCGACGTGTTTGGCATGCTTTCCGCCATGCTGCCCGGAGATTTCAATAGCGACGGAATCGTCGACGCAGCGGACTATGTCGTTTGGCGGAAAACAGACGGATCGCAAGCGGGGTACGACAGATGGCGGGCGAATTTCGGCGCTTCGATTGGCTCCGACACGGCGCGCACGACGGCTACCTCTGTGCCGGAGCCCGGTGCATGGCTACTGCTAATCATGGCAATGCCAATCGCTTTCGCACTACGGACGGCGCGTGCCGCGCGTTGCGAGCAATCAATCGACAAAAGAAGGGGCAACGAAACCCGTCGTTCGCCGCCGTTCGCTGCGATCTATAGCTGTCGTGCGTAATCGGACGTGCAGTTATCGGGTTCGCCGTCGACCCGCGGACAAAACCACAAGCCCGCCGAGCAACAGGAGCGTCGTCGTTGGCTCTGGGACACTAACCACGTCAATTTCCCAAACCAATGGTGACTGAACTGCAAAAGTCAGGCCATCGTTCACACCAGTGAACGGATTCACTCCGTCGAACGGGTCGCGGTTTTCTCCTTGCGTGTTATCCACAGCGTACAGTTCGACGGTTAAGTTCGTAACTCCGGTAGCAAGTGGTGCGCCACCGTCGTCGAAGATTTTCAACATTGTCGACTGCCATTGGCCACTGTTGATCGTGCCTGATGCGTCCGATTGATAGTAGCCGAACGAGTTCGCACCGAGGCCGGGAACGTATCCGCCGAGCGGTAAGAAGTTGGCACCGTTATCGGTAGAATAGTTGATCACAGCGGTGGAAAACACGCGGCCATCGCCGCCGAAGTTGCCGGTGAGAAGCTGAATCTTCCGTATATCCGTGGGGCTTGCCAGATCGTATTGCAGTCGTTTGGTGGGGGCACCTTCCCCAGGAAAGTCGTTGAGCAACCCCGTCAAGCCGCTAATTGCCCCTATGTCGTCTGTGAGTGCTAGAAGGCGTTCGGGTTCCGCGGGGGTTGCTCCGTGCCAGCCATTGTCGCCAGCCAGCTCTGTAGCGACCAATCCCGAAATCGCGTCGCCCACGGCGATTTGCCCGTCCAGATCGTGCCCGCCTGCGGCGTGCTGAGTGCTAGAAACCACCGCAGCCGTGGCCCACGAAGGCAGCGTTGCTGCGATCGTCAAAGCAAGTAGTACTCTCATTGGTTCTCGCCTCATGAAAAGATGTGTTAAATGACCTTCCCAGTTGCTCGCTTCCGTCGTACAAGCGCCAAGCCTACTCCCACTGTAAGCATGATTAACGTACTCGGTTCCGGCACGCCAATTACGCTTACGCTGCCCACGCCGGCACCCTGCGTGGCCCCGAAATTGGCCCGCCAGTTGCTATATCCCAATTGGCCGTCGATGTCTGTCTCACGCCACAGCACATAGTCGGCCGCGTCAACCTTGTTGTCCATGTTATAGTCGCCGACAAGCCCTTCGCTGGGTGGAAGTACGTCGATTTCCCAAACCTCCGGAGAAACAAAGGCGCCCGTCAGTCCGTCATCCAGACCCGTAAATGGGTTCACCCCGTCGAACGGGTCCCGCATCTCACCCATCGTATTTGCAACGGAGTAAAACGTGAAAATTATGTTGGTCACGCCGCTCACCAGCATTGAGTTACTGCTGTCAAATATGCTTACCATCGTCACGTGCTGAGCTGGGTCCAACGGAGGAACGGGGTTATTCTCGTCATTGACCGAGCCCGATGGATCGGACTGAAAGTATCCGAGCTGCTCGAAGGTGGCGCCGTCATTCGTCGAGTACTCAATGAAAGTCGTGGAGAAGATGCGGCCATCGGCGTTATTTCCGTTGCCCGTAAAGATATTGATCCGCCCAATGTCGCTCGGGCTGCTCAATGGATACTCCACGACCTTCACCGGGATTCCAGTACCCGTATTTGGTGGGTCTAAATCGTTCAGCAACCCGGTCAAAGGCGCACGCCTCCCAATACCATCTGTGAATGCCGCAAGCTGATCCGCCGGATCCGTGTTGAGATAGTACCAGCCTAAGTCGCCCGGATTCTCATAGACATCGACGTCCACTGTGTTCTGACCTTGAATCAAGTCGCTGCTGGAGATCAAGCCATCAAGTGCAGTAGCTGCCAAGCCGTGTTGCGTCGATGAAGTTACGGCGGCGAAAGAATTAACCGCAACGGCCGGGAAAAAGATGATAGTCAGAATCGCACTGAAGTTGAAAAACTCGTGGCGACCTTTACCGATATACTCGCTCATTAGTCCGACCTGCTGAAGTGTTCTTGGGCTAATCGCGGCTGCCCTTCGAACCCTCGCCGCTATCCCGCATATCTACGTCAGCATACCCAACTGAACCAGTGTGTCAATAAAAACCGTGATTATTACCGAAGTTCTCGACGCCGAATAAGATCCGTTGGTGAAATCGCCCCACCGTGACGGCCGCAACTCAAATCGTTGAAACACGTGCGCAAAAGGGATTGTTACTTGACGACGATTGGAAACCTCTTTGCGATTACACCTACAGCGATGCGGCTTTCGACGATTGTGGAGACTCGCTTAATTACACGCTAGCCGTTCGTTGACCGTTTCCGTTCCCTAGACTCTGTTGTGGTATTCATGTAGCTTTGACCATGTAGGCTTCTATTAACGCCTGCCCGCATGCTCTGTAGTCAGTGCATCTTCTGAATATCAGGTGGTCAATGATCGGCGTGCCAAAACGATCTGCGTTTACGCTCGTCGAGCTATTGGTCGTGATAGCCATCATCGGCATTTTGGTCGCGCTGCTGTTGCCCGCGATTCAAGCCGCGCGAGAGGCTGCCCGTCGGGCACAATGTACGAACAATCTCAAACAAATATCGCTGGCAATGATCCAGCACGAAGGCACGCACAAGTTTCTACCGACTGCGGGTTGGTGGGGATCGTGGTTGGGTGACCCAGATCGAGGTTATGACAGTCGCCAGCCCGGCGGTTGGATCTACAACATCTTGCCGTTCATCGAAGAACAGCAGATTCGGGATCTGGGAGAAGGGCTCAACGACCATCAGAAGTGGCCCATTTTCCAACAGCGAGACGCAATGACGATTAGTTATCTCAACTGTCCATCGCGGCGTGCGTCCATGCCGTATCCAAACGGTCTCGGACACGCTCCTCTCAATAGCCGTAAGTCGCAGCTACACGCCCGTTCCGATTACGCGGCCAACGCTGGCGATATTGAAAAGCTGGAAGATCAATGTCAAACAATCTTTCCGAGTAGCATTGCGGAAGCGGATGCAGGCAAGCTCGGATGGCCACCTAGCCAAGCGGAGTTTAACGGCACCGCCTATTGCGGCGCTACCGTAAAGCTTGCCGCTATTACGGACGGATTGAGCAAAACGTATATCGTCGGTGAACGCTACATCAACCCAAATGAATATGAAACTGGATTGGATCATGGTGACGATTGGTCGATGTGGTCCGGTTTCCAGGACGATCTTTGTCGGTCGACTTATTACGACCCGACGAAGAACCCAAATGACAGCCGTGTCCCAGTTCAGGATACTCCCGGGGCAGAATTGGCCCAGCGCTTTGGCAGCGCGCATCCTGGCGGTTGCAATATGGCTTTCTGCGATGGCTCGGTGCAGCTAATCAGTTACGACATTGACCCTGAAGTTCATCGGCGTAACGGAAACCGAGAAGATGGCGGCGTGGCTAAGTGAGAATAATTTCCGCAAGCACTAACGGCTCGTCAGCGAAATATCGATTGAGGAGTCGACGGTATCCCGGGCAACCTCAGCACCCAGTGGTATGCCGGTGCTATCAACAGATGGTAGCTTCATTTGAGAATTGGTTAGAGTAATCTTATACGTTCCCGGGTAAACGCCGCCGATCTTGATGCCTCGCTGTTTAAGCGCTTCAGGTAAGTCCTCCGGAGCAACTGACACACTGGCGAAGCCCCGCTTATTGGTAATCCCCTTCGCCGGCTTTACGGCATCTCCCAGATAGGATTCGGGCGTCATTTGCACTTGCACATTCGGCACCGGCCGCCCGTTCAATTTCACGCTGAGGCTAATGGAGCGAAACGCCAACTTGTCGCTCTGCCACTTCTTCAAGCGTTCAACAATCTCTTGCTGCGATACAAACTTATCGCCATCCAAATCATAGAGCTGTTTCCACTTGAGAATGCCGGGGATCGACTTCAATTCTTCGTCGGAAAGCTTTCCATCTCCGTTTTTATCGCACAATTCAACGGCTTGTTGGGCGGCCGTGGAAGGATCGATTTCGGGCATTGTAACGGCGCGAGGCTGGCTGCTGCAGCCTGCTAGCGCTACGATAGTTAATGCTGCGATAACGAACGTCTTACCTAATTTTAAGTAGTTATTACGCATTCTGAATCCCTCGCGCCGGCGCAGTGTGATTTCGAACGTTGCCGGCGCGCACGACTATTTTGACGCGAAGCACAGCGGCAACGCAAGTCATAGGAACGAGCCCATCGCGATCCGGAGCGCAGGCGATCGGGTGGTTACATGTGCCACGCAATAAATTTGCTCAGTACCAGCTCAAGGCCATCGCCAATCACGCATGCTTTTTCGATAAAGCAATTGGACAGGTTTGGGAACAGAGGGTTCGGCAAGATGGCGGTACCGTATCAACAGGTAATGGTTTTTCCGACCCCGCACTTAACCAATTGCAAGCTACCGACTATACCACGCGATCAACCGTTCTAGTTGCCCCGATTTCGCCAGGTAGCGCATCGCGCGGTTCAGCGCAGACAGCGAGAGTCCGCGTTCCAACGCGACGACGATCTGCACCATATCCTCATCCGCCGGCTCCCGATCCACCGTCAGCCACCGCAACATCCATAGCGCTATCGGAAACGCGAACGCCAGCCGCCGAAAGCTATCGACGAGCGAAAAACTCGGTTGGGTCAAAGCGTATCGTTTCGATGCCGCGTGCGTCTCATAGAATCGCTCCAGCGGTCGCAGCACGTCGCCGCGCAGCGGGCCAAGCGGACGCTCCAACCGGTCCAAACTGATCTCTGGAAACCGCGGATGTAGTTCGGTCAGCACATTCGCTCCTCGCGCCAAGCGACCACTCAGCCGCGACACGCGCCAGTGATCCATCAGCGAACGCGTCGGCCGACCGCCGGGAAAGCAGCGGATGAAATGCGTTCCCAACCGACGAAACAGTCGCCCGGTCCGTTTCGACGGCGGCTCACGATCTCGAAACAACTCCCCCAGGTCGCGGCCGGCCGCCTCTCCCAGCACTTCAAGAAGCTCCACCATTGCCTCGCTTCTCACCCGTTTCCATTTGCATTCTTCAAGCAAGCCGCAAAAACGCACGCCGTGCACCAGCCGGCGCACCAGCGGCAACCGGTCATCGACGAGGATCCTCTGCAACGCTTCGGCCAAGCGATAAAAATCGTCCCAGCTCCGCTGCGTCCGTCCGACAATCGGCGGTGCGGCCACCGACTCACGCGCACCATCGTCGCCAATGAGTCGCCTTAAAAACGCCAGGTGCTCACCAAGCGCCCGCCCACGATCGGCCGCCGCCGATGGGCAACTCCGCACCACCGTCGCGAGCGTTTCCCGGTCCGTTGTCACAACCTGTAGCGGAAACAATCGGCACATGAACGGCTTGGCATCCGCGCCGAACACTTCGTGAATACGGCACAGCCCCGCTTCGGTGAGAAATACGCAGCTCCCATCCGCCCGATGCGCAAGAACCTTCGCCCCGCCCAAGAACATCGAACGGTGTACAATCCGCACCTCGCGATACTCCGGCCGCTTGTCCCATCGCTGTTGCTGCAACCGCCCAAGGTCATCGGCGTTCAACTGAATCGTCGCCTCGCGGCAACACGTCGTGCACTGGTGACAATCCCATTGCTCGACGATCGGCAACGTGCGAAGTTTTGATCTCATACCAACGCACGCCAGTGGTCACTCCGCGGTCTCAACTTGGCAACGAGCGCAAATGTTTCAACGACATCGAATAAGAAATAAAATATGACGATCCGCCGTCGAAGCCGCCACCAGTCACCAAAATTACCGACACGTACTGTCCTCGGTATAAGTGCTGCAAGCAAGCCGACGATTATCCCAGCTCTCAACGGGACAGACGGCAAGGCGCCGAGTTGACCCCCTCATCGGGTAGGAGAGTCTCCGGTATGGGAGCAACCAGGCATTGTCAACGAACATCACCCAATCGCCTCGCGGCCGTCAGTATGTCAACCTCCATGCCCCCTGACCACCGGCCTTATATCCCTAATTTATCGGAGTACGCGCACGATGTGCCGTCTCACGAAGCAGCCGCGTTCTCCAGAAAGATCGTTCTGGTAGGATAGGCGAATTCAATACCTTCGCGCTCAAACAGGCGATAAAGGGCGAGATTGATCGCTTGGTGAATGTCCATGTACCGATTGTAATCCGGCGTCAATACGTAATAGACGGTTTCGAAGTTCAGCGCCGAGTCGCCGTAGTCCTTAAAATGCGATCGGTCGAAGCGGACTTTGTCCTGCGCCAAAATGGTTTCGCGGATCAACTCCGGAATCGACGCCAGCTTATCAGCCGGTGTCTGGTAGGTGACACCCAGCGAGAATACGACACGTCGTTCGTACATTCGCTTGAAGTTTCGAATGCGGCTTTGCAAAAGGTCCGCGTTCGAAAAAATAAGCTGCTCGCCGGCAAGGCTTCGGAGGCGAGTTGTCTTGAGCCCAATCTTCTCGACGGTTCCCAGCATGTCACCGACAACAATGAAATCGCCGAGTACGAACGGCTTGTCGAGAATGATCGACAGCGCGGAAAACAAATCGCCTAAAATGTTCTGCGACGCCAACGCAATGGCAACGCCGCCGATGCCCAGCCCTGCCACCAGCGCCGTAATATCAACACCCGCATTTTGGAGGACCAATAGTAGGACCAGTGCCCACAAAAACAGCTTGCCAATGAAGCTTAGCATCGAAATCGTCGTGACCGATGCTGGATCAGAATCCATCCGCTGGCTGACATATCCATTCAGCCTGTGCTCGAGAAAAGCTGTGGCCCACAAAGCACCTTGTACCAGCAAAGCGATGATGGCCACTGAGCGGACGATCGGCTGAAGGTCCGACCGCAATTCTGGTATAAGCAGTGCGACGTACGCGCTCATGAGGAGCAAGAACCAAGTGCGAGTCGCATTAAGCATTTTGCAGACGGCTTCATTCCAATCCGTCTTCAGGGCCTTCCAGCATTCGAAGCGCCGCCTCAAGACCGCGATAAGAATTCGCAGTGCAAGCCAAAGCAGGAGAAACACCGCTGCGGCTGCGATCCAGTCAATCGACCTTTCACTGAGCAACGACCAATGTTTATGCAGCCACGTGCGGATTGCGGACCAGTCCATGTCCTTCTCGACAATGAATAAGGGAAAGTGCTTTCGCCCTACCACTACTCCATTCGAAGAGTTCAAGTCAACGTCGATCTCGGGTCGTCGTCCTATTCTCAGCAGGAAAAACCAGCAGGCCGACTGGTTAGCGCTTTTCGGCCGGAGCGACATTTTCATCGTCTTCGGCGTCTTCGTCGCTAAAGATGATGCGTTTGCCGCGTTTGTGGGTGAGGAGGCTCCAACCCCAGTCGACGAAAACAGAGCTCTTCTCCTCAGCGCCGTTGAGCAACGTTAAATGTACGCCCAGCCACGCCAACCAGGCCGCGCGGCCGGTGAGAGTGCCGCCCGTCGGCAGTTCGACGACGGCGGCGCCGCGGCCGACTTGGGCCATCGTGCCTTTGTCGATGTAATGGAATGGCTCGGCCGGTTGACCCGCAACCAGCCGCGCGATCGTGCTGCCCACGTGTCGCCCTGCCTGCAGAGCCACGGCGCCCAGACCTGGTAGTGGTTTCCCCGTTTTGAGGTTGGTCGCCGCCGCGATGTCGCCCAATGCGAACACGCCGGGTTGGTCATTCACCTGCAGGTCCGGCCCGACTGGGATGCGGCCGCCCGGCGCAAGTTCGATACCTAGCGACGTTGCGACGGGGTTGGCGCTGAGTCCCGCGGCCCACACCACGGTGTGTGTTTTCACTTGTTCTCCATTAGCGAGCTTAATCTCGTTTGGCCTGACTTCTGACACGCCTATCCCAGTGCGAACTTCGACCCCGCGTTGTTCGAGCGCTTTTCGGGCATAGTCTCGCAGTTTCGGTTTGAAGGGCGCAAGACGTGAGGGGAATTTTCGTACAGGATGATGCACACCTTGTCGATCGGCAGGTTCGGATAGTCTTTTGCCAACTCGGCGTGCAGCAGTTCAGCCAGGGCGCCAGCCAGCTCAGTACCAGTTGCGCCGCCGCCGACGATGCAGAACGTGAGTTCTCCATCATTCACTGAGGCCGGGTTCTTATCAACGGCTTCAAACTTCTTGAGGATGTGGTCGTGCAGCCGGTTGGCATCGTTCATCGTGTAAAGCGGGTAGGAATGCTCAGTCGCCCCAGGCGTGCCGTGAAAATTCGCGACAGCTCCTAGTGCCAACACCAAATAGTCGTATTGCAAGGGAGCCATGCAGTCGGTAGCGACCTGACGTTTTGCCAGATCGACGCCACAAACGGCGCACTGGTGGAACTCGACGTTCTGATGGCCGTGGAGAAGTTCACGAACTGGATAGGCAACTTCAGTAGGCGCTAATTCATCCGTTGCGACCTGATAAAGGAGCGGCTGAAATGTGTGAAAATCTTGTCGATCGATGATGGTGATACGGACCGGCGCTCCGCAGCAGCTTTTGGGCTGCCCCGATACCGCCGAATCCAGCTCCCAGAATTACCACATGCGGCAAGTCGGCCATCGTGTGTTACTCCAATATCTATTCTCTCTGCCATATTAACATTATCGTCCGGACTAATTCCATCGCTGCGATATTGATTAAGAGACGAGGGTGGCAGAGGCTGCGTCAAGTGTTATACTAACCGCCATTGTTGTGCCATTCGAGGGCGATACGCGGGAAACTCGGCATGGATCACGTGGGACGAGTGATGCTTTGGGCGGTCGGTGGATTGCACGCCCAACGTCTCTCCATCTTCGATCCAGCTTCGCCCAGCGCATCTTCGATTGTCAATCTCGCCATTCTCGTCCTGACCATCGCGGGGCTTATTTTTCTGGCCGTGGAGGGTGTTCTTCTGTATTCCGTCTGGCGGTTTCGCGAGCCATCCGGCCAACAGAACGACGAGCCGCCACAAGTCTACGGAAGCATGCCGATCGAGGTCGCCTGGACAGCCGCTCCTACGATGATCGTTTTTTTTCTGATTCTCGTGACGGCCCGTACGTTGTGGGATGTCGAGCCTAGTTTACCGCAGCCACGATCTGGCGATAACGCGCTGTTCGTCACTGTGATCGGACATCAATGGTGGTGGGAGTATGTTTACGAGAACTACGACGGTCGAACACTTGGATTCACCACAGCCAATGAGCTCCACGTGCCGGCCAGCGATGGCGATGTCCGCCGGCCCGTTTATTTGACGCTCAAATCGGCCGATGTGTGTCACAGCTTCTGGGTCCCAAGGTTGAGCGGTAAAGTCGATCTGATCCCTGGGCACACGAATCTGCTCGCGTTTGACACGCAGCAACAAGGCTTACACCTCGGCCAGTGTGCCGAGTTCTGTGGCGCACAGCATGCGAACATGCTGATCCGCTTATTCGTTGATACACCTACGGAGTTTCAGCAGTGGCTCGAACATGAATCGCACCCTGCCGCGGAAGACCCCTCGGCAAGCGACGGCAAGGCGGCATTTCTAGACGAATCGTGCATCAACTGCCATACCGTCCGCGGTACGCCAGCACACGGCACGTACGCCCCCGACCTCACGCACCTGATGAGCCGCACGACGCTTGCTTCAGGCATGATTGAGAACACGCGAGAAAACCTGGCGAAATGGGTTCACGATCCGCAAAGTATAAAGCCTGGCTGTTTGATGCCCGCGTTCGGAATCGAACAGCAGAAGCAGCAACTGATTGTGAACTATTTGCAGACGCTTCGCTAAACAACGCGCTAAAGCTAAAAACGACACGCTATGGCCACTGCCGAACCAACCCGCGATTTAGAGCTCACTGGGCTGTCGGCCGAGCATGACAAAGAACTCGGCGGGTTGGGCCTTCTCCATGCTTGGACGACAACTGTCGACCATAAGAAAATCGGCATCATGTACATCTTGATGGCGATTGTATTTCTCGTCATTGGTGGCATCGAGGCGATGCTGATGCGTTGGCAGCTCTTCTTTCCGCGCAACAACTTCCTCAGTCACAATACGTTCAACCAGTTCTTCACGATGCACGGCACGACGATGGTGTTTTTTGTCGGCATGCCGATTCTCATCGGCATGGGCAACTATCTAGTGCCGCTCATGATCGGCGCCCGCGATATGGCCTTTCCACGGCTCAACGCCTTCGGCTTCTGGGTAACGCTGCTGGGCGGAGTGATGGTGTATTTGAGCTTTATTACCGGTGGTGCACCCGCCTTGGGCTGGTTCGCCTACGCTCCGCTTACATCGAACACGTTCTCACCCAGCGCGGCGACCGATTTCTGGGCCCTCGGCTTGATCACGAGTGGCATCGGAACGATCGCCGCCGCCGTGAATTTCATCGCCACGATCCTCGGCATGCGCACACCAGGTATGACGTTGCGCAAGCTGCCGTTCTTCGCGTGGACCATGCTTTGGACAGCGTTCCAAATGTTGCTGGCCATTCCACCGTTGACGGCGGCGCTCATCATGATCATGTTCGACCGCCAGCTTGGCGCTCACTTTTTCGATGTGCCTAATGGCGGCTCCGCTTATATGTGGCAGCACTTATTTTGGTTCTTCGGCCATCCGGAAGTGTACATTTTGATCCTGCCCGTGTTCGGCATGGTTTCTGAAGTGATTCCCGTCTTCTCGCGAAAAGTGCTCTTCGGTTACGAATTCATGGCCGCCGCGACTATGGCTATTGCCTTCATCAGCCTGGGCGTATGGGCTCATCACATGTTCTGTGTCGGCATGGGGCGAACGCTTGATATGTTCTTCACGGCAGCCACGTTCCTGGTCTCGATTCCGACCGGCATTAAATTCTTCAACTGGCTCGCGACGATGTACGGCGGCCGGATACGCTTCGCTTCACCAATGCTGTTCGCGTTCGGGTTCCTTTCGATGTTTCTCATCGGTGGATTGACGGGAATCATGCTCGGGGCGGCACCGTTCGATTTCCAGCTTTCCGATAGCTACTTTGTCGTCGGCCATTTCCATTGGGTGCTGATTGGCGGCACGCTCTTCGGCACGTTTGCCGGTATTTACTACTGGTATCCGAAAATTACCGGGCGGATGTTGTCGGAACGGCTGGCGAAGTGGCAATTTTGGTTGCTGTATCTGGGCTTCCTTCTCACGTTCGGCCCGATGCACATTTCGGGCTTGCTGGGCATGCCTCGCCGGATTTTCACGTACGACGCCGGCCACGGCTGGGAAATCTGGAACCAGCTCAGCACGATCGGCGCGCTCATTCAAGCGCCGAGCTATCTGATTTTCGTTTATAACCTGATCGTATCATATCGGCATGGCGAGCCCGCGGGCGACGATCCTTGGGACGCGTGGACGCTCGAATGGACGACCACCTCTCCGCCGCCGACGTACAACTTCGAGGAAGTTCCGACCGTACACAGCCGCCGTCCCCTGTGGGATGTGAAGCACCCCGAAGACCCCGACTGGCTTTACGAATAAGCGCCATGAACCAAATTGCCGCAAATGAACTTCCGGTGCCGCCGGATATCGTGCCCGAGCGCACGTTGAGCGCAGCCGAATGGGGCATGGCCAGTTTCCTGATGTCGGAGGTGGCGTTCTTCAGTACGTTGATCGTCACCTACGTGGCCTTCATGGGCCGCGATGTCGCAGGGCCTACTCCAAGGAATGCGCGAGCGCTTCCAATCGTGATCCTCTCAACGCTTTGTCTCCTATCGAGCAGCGGAGTAATCCATGCGGCCGAACGCGCGCTGGACCGAGGCAGCAGCGGGATGTTTTGCCTTCTGTGGGGCGTAACGATCGCATTGGGCATCGCCTTTCTGACTCTTACGGGTGTGGAGTGGTACAGCCTTATTACAAAGCACCATCTTACGATCGGGACCAACCTTTTTGGCACCACGTATTACACGCTTGTCGGCTTTCATGCATTACACGTTACCATTGGCGTGATCACGATGCTGATCGTGCTTTTCCTGGCGCTAGGCCGCAACATTACACCCGCCCACCGTACCGGTGTGACGCTGGTTGGCTGGTACTGGCACTTCGTCGATGCCGTCTGGATCGTCGTGTTTTTAGTGGTCTATGTGGCGAGTCGGAGCAGCGGCGTATGACTCACGACCCTCAAACCACAAGTCCGGTCGACTCGGTCGATATGCCCAAGCCGACCGTGGCACCGCTCGTGCTAGCCACCGGCATCGGTCTGATGGGGATGGGAGTAGCAACGCGGCCGACGTTTCTCGCCGTCGGCGCGGTCATGTTTATCATCGGCCTCGCACGGTGGATCCAGCAACTTCTTCCGGGCCGCGGCCACGAGCATGAGCCGTTTGTTCCACCTTCCCAGCGCCCGCAACCGCAGCAGCCAAGACCGATCGAAGTTGAAAGACTGCGCCGCGGCATGCCCGGGTATCGGCTCCGACTGCCCGTGAGAGTGCATCCCGTCTCAGCTGGCATCAAAGGCGGGCTTGTCGGTGGCGCCGTTATGCCGTTGCCAGCGCTGGCGTACGGCCTGTTGAGCGGCCACGGCATTTGGTGGTCGATAAATCTGCTGGCAGGAATGGTGCTAGTCGGTGTCGGCAATATGAGCGTCGCCGAACTGGAGCAGTTTCACCTGGGGCTGCTGATCGTAGGCATCGTCATCCATGTTGTTGTTTCCCTAATCACTGGACTCATGTACGGGGTATTGATGCCCACGCTTCCGCATATTCGCAAACCATTTGCGTGGGGCGCCTTGTTGATGCCCATGCTTTGGACTGCCGTGAGTTTTATCGCACTCGGACAAGTCAGTCCGCTCGTGCGCGAGCGTATCGAATGGCCCTGGTTCATCGTTTCGCAATTAGTATTCGGCATCATCGCTGCTATCTTCTACATGCAATTCGAACATCGCGGCCGGATTAAGGCTGGTTTGCTGGGCGGCTTGATAGGGGGCCTTTTGATGCCGGTCCCCGCAATTCTCTGGAGCTTGGCTGCCGGCCATGGGATTTGGTATCCCGTTAATTTGCTCTCGTCCATGGCCTTGCATCATGGGCGCGTGGTGACGCTTGCGAATTTGGAGTCATTTCACGGCGAGTGGTTCGTCGCAGCGCTGGCTGTTCACGCTGTGTTGTCGCTAAGCTTCGGGCTGGCGTTCGCCATCGTCTTGCCGCGTGTGCCCAAAATCCCAGACCCGTTGTCGTGGGGCGGACTGTTATTGCCGCTCTTGTGGACGGGCTTAAGTTACGGGTTGATGGGCGTGGTAAATCCGGTGCTGCAAACGCGTGTCTCGTGGCCTTGGTTTATCGTGTCGCAATTCGTGTTCGGCGTTGTGGCAGCAATCGTGGTCGTTCGTTCGGAGCAAGTTTACATTCCGCCTGCCGGGCAGAATCCGGATCAGGCATCGGATTTCGTTGCAACCTAAAGGGCCGGGTCGCGTCGACATGAATCGAGTGGTGCAGTCAATTCGAGTTTGCCGGCAGCTTGGTATGAGCGTGCTGCTCGCTGCGCTTGCCCTCGGATGCACGCCGCCCGGAAAGCCAAATCCGGCCGACAAGCCGGAATTGCCGAGTCAGATCATAAGCTTCGACCAGTTGTTCGCAACAAACTGCGCCGGCTGTCACGGCCAGGAAGGCAAATTTGGTCCGGCGCCGCCACTGAATGATCCTCTCTTCGAGAAGATTGTCCCCGATAAAGACCTCGAGCTAGTCATTCGCGATGGCCGGCAAGGTACCCCGATGCCGCCGTTTTTGATCGACAAAGGTGGATCCCTCACGCAAAAGCAAATTGATGTACTTGTAGCAGGCCTTAAGTCGCATTGGCACTCGGACGCGGCCGTTCCGGAATCACCTCCTGCTTACCAATTGACGCAGACCGGCAGTGCCGAACGCGGCGCGCAAGTTTTTGCACGTGCCTGTGCTGGCTGCCACGGACCCAACGGCATCGGCGGTGAGCACGCCGCGCCGCATGAACACGCGACCGCCGGTCCCATCCATGTTCCGGCATTCCTTGCATTGATCAGTAACCAGGCCATCCGCCGGATTATCATCACGGGCCGACCTGACCTACACATGCCGAATTACGCCGAGACCGACGGCCGGCCCGACGACTTTCAGCCATTGACCTCGGCTGAGATTGACGACGTGGTGGCTCTGATCGCCGAATGGCGGAGCGGTAGTGCAATCGCACAAGCGAACAACAAATAATGCAAACTCTTTGTAATGCAAGGCTCGCAAATGGAAAACGATTCGTCCAATAAGATCGCCGTCGATCCGACGCCGTCCGGGCGGCGCTGTTTTTGCGCTGGCTGGCAGGCATCCTCAGTGCCGTCGCTGCCAGCGTTCTGAGCATTCCGGTCGTGGGATATTTTTTCGGATGGCCCAAGAGCACTATTCACTGGGTCGATTTGGGCCCAGTCGCCGATTTTCCATTGAATGAAACACGTCGCATGACGTTCGACAATCCTTTACGCCAACCGTGGGACGGCATTACCGCCTTGACCATTGTGTACGCACGCTTCGAGGGCAAGAACTCGCAAGATGCCGATCAGTTCCAAGTGCTGTCCGCTAATTGTGCACACTTGGGATGCCCAGTCACTTGGTTTCAGCAGTCCGGTCTGTTCATGTGTCCGTGTCACGGCGGTGTGTACTACTCCAACGGCGAACATGCGTCGGGCCCGCCGCCGCGCGGCCTGTATCACTGTGCCTGGCGGGTTAAAAGCGGCCGTTTGCAAATCCAGGCTCCGCATTACCCGACGCTCCAAAATCCACTCGTTCCGCAGCACCAGCAAGAAGCGACTGTTTGATCGCAAAAGGCGATGTTCATGTTCAACTGGCTCCGATCAATCGGCAAATGGATCGATGTTCGCATCGGCTTTAGCGATACGCTTCTGCCGGTGATGCGCCATCCCGTGCCGCGGGCAATCGACGGCCCCATGGGGTGGTGGTACGTGTTCGGCAGCGCGTCGCTGACGTTGCTCTTGATTCAGATTCTCACCGGCATTGGTCTGGCGCTGGTCTACGTCCCCGCCGCCGACAAGGCCTACGAAAGCCTGCTGTTTATGGACTATCAGCAGCCATTGGGTTGGTTTCTGCGGGCGCTGCACTATTACGCAGGTTCCGGAATGGTCGTCATGCTGCTGGTGCACATGACACAGGTCTTTCTGCAGGCGCCTATAAGTACCCCCGCGAGTTAACTTGGGTGGTGGGTGTATTCCTGCTTGTCTGCACATTGGGAATGTTTTTCTCCGGGCAGATTCTTCGCTGGGATCCCGATGCTTACTGGGGACTAGCCGTAGCTGGTTCGATGGCTGGCCGTGTGCCGGTGATCGGACCATGGGTGGTGGATTTGCTGCTAGGAGGGCCAATCATTGGCGGCGCCTCGTTGAGCCGATTCTTCGCGTTGCACGTGTTTGTCATCCCCGGCACGCTATTGTTCTTCTTGGCCGTGCATCTCTGGCTGGTGTTGAAGTGCGGCATTAGCGACCCACCCATTCCGGGGCGAATTGTCGATCCGCGAACCTACGACGCGACTTATCACAAGGAACTTCAAGAGGACGCTGTGCCGTTTCTGGGCGACGCACTTTTGAAGGACATCTTGTTCTCTGCATTTGCCGTAACGGTCGTCGTCGTCATTGCGGCCCTGGTCGGACCGAAAGGGCCCACCGGACCGCCTGATCCCGCGCTGGCTGACGCGAATCCACGGCCAGAGTGGCCATTTCTGTGGTTGTTCGCGCTCTTGTCACTGAGTCCTCGTGCGGCGGAGTCGTTCATCATGCTCGTGCTCCCGGTCGTCCTCGTGGTCGTGCTGCTGCTCGTCCCCTTCATTAGTAACCGCGGGGAACGTGCCCCCAGCCGCCGCCCCGTCTCGGTGCTCGCTGTTGTCGTTATTTACACCACGCTTACGGTCCTCACGTACGAAGGCGTGCGCGCCGTGGTCCCCCAAGATGAAGGCCTGGACGTCCGATCCGATTCCACAACACATGGTCAAGCGCTCATCTCCCCTCGAGTTGCAGGGCTCGCTCGTGTTTCAATACAAGAATTGTCGCAATTGTCACGCGCTGGATGGCATCGGTGGTGATCGCGGGCCGGATCTTACCATCATCGGTACGAAGATGACGCGCAACCAGCTGATCGATCAGGTCAGCAACGGCACTCCCGGCGGCGGCAATATGCCCGCCTATGGCAAACAAATGAGCCCGGTCGAAATGGAGGCGCTGGTCGACTTTCTTGTAAGCCTGCGGCCGGATGGCCAGCCGCCCGCCGGCGCTGGGGACCGATCACTCGCCAGCGAGAGCGGACCGAGTACCGCCGCGCAACTCGCACGACCGATGCGATGAACTCTACCCTCGATGCATTCTTGCGTTCTTGGCCATTCAATCCCGGCCTCGCCGCAACGCTGCTGATATCCGCCGGCATTTACTTTCGCGGCTGGCGCCAGTTGCAATACCGCGACCGGGGCCGCTGGGGCCGCGGCCGTTTGTTTGCGTTTCTCGCCGGTCTCGTCGCCGTTTACATCGCCCTGGCCTCGCCGATCGAGCCGTTCGCCTCACTGCTTGTTTCGGTGCACATGGTGCAGCACCTCATCTTGATGATGGTAGCCCCGCCGCTCATTTGGCTCGGCTGGCCGCTATTTCCGTTCTTACGCGGAATGCCCGAGCCCATGCGTGTGGATTGGGTCGTCCCCTTATTGCGATCGCGGTCACTACGAAAAACTTTTGCATTTCTGACGCATCCCGTTGTCGCCTGGTTCATTTACGTGGCCACAACCTGGCTTTGGCACATCCCACCCGTTTACGAGCTCGGCCTCGTGAACGACACATGGCACGTAACGCAGCACGCGTGCTTCGCCGCGAGTTCACTGCTCTTTTGGTACCCTGTTGTGCGGCCATACCCGAGCCGGCCGCGTTGGTCGAAGTGGATGCTCTTTCCTTACCTAATACTTGCCGACGTACAAAATACAATTTTGTCCGCCTGGTTTGCATTTTCGCCCCACGTCCTCTATCCCTATTATTTGCATGTTCCGCGTCTCAATGGCCTCTCAGCTCTGAGCGATCAGCAAACTGCCGGCGTGCTGATGTGGGTTCCCGGCTCGATTCTTTATCTGGTTCCCATTTTCTGGATTGGCGTCGGATATTTGTTCGGAGCGGCTTCTAACACGAGATGTCGCCAACTAGCACGTCCGATTCTTCACCCCCAGCGCCGTACACCCACGTTCGACCTCTTTACCGTCCCGCTCGTCGGTCAATTCCTCCACTGGCGATATGCGCGACGCACGTTGCAAATTACGCTCTTCTCCCTCGCCGCTATCGTGATCTTCGATGGTCTGACCGGACCGCAAATCGCCCCCGTGAACCTCGCCGGCGTGCTCCCCTGGATTCATTGGCGAGGAATGCTTATTCTGACGCTTCTGATCGGCGGCAACTTCTTTTGTATGGCCTGCCCTTTCACGCTGCCGCGTTCGCTTGCACGACGGTCGTTCACTCTCGCTCGTCCGTGGCCGCGCTGGCTACGCAGCAAATGGTTGGCGGTCGCGCTGATCGCTCTTTTCCTTTGGAGCTATGAAGCCTTCGCCCTTTGGGATAGCCCATGGATAACCGCTTGGATTGCCATGGCTTACTTCATCGCCGCGTTTGTCATTGATAGCTTCTTTTCGGGCGCTGCGTTCTGCAAATATATCTGCCCCATCGGCCAATTCAATTTCGTGCATTCGCTCATGTCGCCTCTAGAAGTTGCCGTTCGCGAGCCGGCCCGATGCACGACGTGCCATACGAAGGAATGCATCCGCGGCAGCGTCACTGTCCCCGGCTGCCTGACGCATCTCTTCCAACCGCGAAAATCCGGCAACCTCGATTGCACGTTCTGCCTAGATTGCGTCCACGCCTGCCCACACGATAATGTGGGCCTCCTTGCCACCGTTCCCGGCAGCACATTGTGGAACGACCCCTTTCGCTCAGGCATCGGGCGCTTCAGTCGGCGACCGGATCTCGCAGCACTCGTGCTCGTGCTTGTGTTTGGGGCGTTCGCCAACGCAGCCGGCATGATCGAGCCAGTTGTCGAGTGGCAAGATCGGCTGCGACTCGCGCTGGGCGATCCGCCGCAATTAGCGATCACCACTGTAAGCTACCTTTTCGCGATCGTCGTGCTGCCGCTGGTCGCCGTTGCATTGGTAGCCGCTTTGAGCCGCCGTTGGGTGCGCTCGCTGAATCAACCATCACCACGGCCACACGGTTCGCTTTTGCAATCGTCCCCATCGGCTTCAGCATGTGGCTCGCGCATTACAGTTTTCACTTGTTCTCCAGTTGGGACACCATCGTTCCGGCCGCGCAGCGCTTTGCTGTCGACCATGGCTGGGCTGCGCTCGGCACCCCGCTTTGGCAATGTGCCTGCTGCCAAACAGTTGCAACCTGGATTCCCCGTGCCGAAATCCTGATGCTCGACTTCGGACTGCTCGCGTCGCTCTACACCGCCTTTCGCATCGCCGAGGCGAACACGAAAACGACCGCTAACCTGTTAAAGTCGCTTGCACCTTGGGCGGGACTTATCGTGGCGCTTTTTATCTTTGGTGTGTGGATCGTGCTTCAACCGATGCAGATGCGCGGCACGCTGCCGCCGATGGGGTAGTAACCACTTGTTGCGATGTAGTCGCTATGCGTACATTCAATGCAATTTTGCCCCTTTTACTAGCAAGCATTTGTTACGCGAGTGCGCATGCCGACGGCGGACGAATGCGCGTGATGCAACGACGTGGTAACTATCAATTGACTGTCTTCAGTTCGCCCAATCCGCTACGAGCCGGACCGATCGACCTCAGCGTGCTCATACAAGATATGAATACGAGGCAAGCCGTTACGAATGCGACTATCGATGTCAAACTCACGCCTGCGGATGATTCGCTTCCGCCCATACGGTCCATGGCCACAACCGCCGCGGCTACCAACAAACTGCTCTATGCCGCGCTGGCCGACCTGCCCGCGCCCGGCCGCTGGAATGTCCGCGTCGAGTGTATTATTCCGCAAACCAATGGCAAAACCCAAGTTCATACGGATGCCGATTTCACCATGGAAGCCGCAGCCCCCTTGCCACGCTGGCTTGTCGTTTGGCCGTGGTTTAGCTGGCCGGTAATCGCAATCGTGTTGTTTGCCATCCGACTACGGAATAGGACATGAGATGCGAAGCCTGCGAACAGTGGACGGCGAATTCCACCAGGCTCAGTTAGTTGTAGCCCTCGCGAAGATTCCCCGCGTCGGTGGCTCCGCCGACCCTACGTTGCCGAGACCGGCTCTAAGCACGGCGCGCTGAATTCGACCCGATCGCGGCCGGAATGCTTCGCGGCATACATGGCGGAGTCTGCTGCCTGAATCGCGGATTCGGCGTTGACGCGGACATCCGGCTCGACAACGGTGACACCGAAGCTGGCGGTGAAGCGCAGAGTCCCCGATGGCAAATCAAGCGCAATTTGATTGAGGGCTAACCGCAATCGCTCAGCGTGACTGATCGCGTTGATCTGGTCGCAGCCTGGCAGGACGACGAGAAATTCTTCGCCGCCCAGTCGCCCGACCGCATCGTACGGACGGATCGAATTGCTCATTATCTGGGCCGCCTGCGCAGAACGTGGTCGCCTGTGAGATGTCCGTACGTATCGTTGATCGACTTAAAGTGATCCAAGTCCACCAGCACGACCCCAACGTATGCCCCTTGTCGACCGGCGCGCTGAAGCTCATCCTCCAATAGGTCGACAATCGACTTATGGTTCCAGATGGTTGTTAGCGGATCGCGGGCGGCTAGCTCGCGGAGCGCTTCCCGAGCCGTCGTCAGCTGAGCGAGCAGGTAGAGAATTCGCTTGCCCGTGCGGAGGCGAACCCTGAGCTCCTGCGGATCGAAGGGCTTCGCAATATAATCGTCTGCGCCTGCTTCCAGCCCTTGGACAACATCCCCTTGGGTGTGTTTCGCAGTGAGCAGAATGATGTACGTGTATGCGTCATCTTTTCCTTCCCTAAGCTGGCGACAGAGCTGTACGCCGTCGAGCCCCGGCATCAACCAGTCTAAAATGGCAAGCTTAGGCGCATCGGGGCTGTGTAGGATCTGCGAGGCTTCCAGCCCGTCGTTGGCAACCACCACATCGTACCCCCAACGGCGCACCGATGTTTCAATCAGACGGCGCGATACTATTTCATCGTCGGCAACCAGAACTTTCATGACTTGCACCTTTGACCGACAGGCGTCAATGTAGATTCGAGTCGTTGAAATTCGTTTTTTAGAACTGCCAGCGACTCGCTAGCTCGTTCCGATTCGCCCGCTTTGCCAATTGTTTCGAGCTGAAAGGCGGCTTCGGCACATGTCGAGGCACACATGTTCCTCAGCACTCCCTTGAGCGTATGCGCTGCGCGGCTTATTTTTTCGGTGTTGCCATCTGCCACCGCCGACTCGATCTCCTTCATCATCTGTGGCGAGCTACTCAGGTACAGGTCGATCATTTCCATTAGTAGGTCCAGATCGTTTTCCACGCGGTCGCGCAAAGCGGCGAAGTTGAAAACTTCTGTCTCGATTGACAGATCATTTCGCAGCGTCGTTTTTTCGGCATCGGTCAGCGATGAGTCTGTGGTGGATGGTCGGTTTATATGTGTACACTCCTCCCCCGAGCTGTGCTGTTTCGTCCACGCTCCCCATCGCTCAAGGACTGCGTGCAGCGATTTGAGTTCCACCGGTTTGGACAAGTAATCGTCCATGCCCGCCTCGAGACAGTGCTCGCGATCTCCCGTCATTGCATGGGCAGTCATCGCGATGATTGGAATGTGCTGACCGGTCTCTCGTTCACTGGCGCGGATAGCGGCGGTTGCTTCGAGACCGTCCATGACAGGCATTTGCACGTCCATCAGCATCAAGTCGAAACGTTCGCAGGCCAGCGCCTCGATCGCCTCTTTTCCGTTAAGAACCGGCTGGATGGTGTGCCCCCGTTTTTCCAAAATTCTTACGGTTACACGCTGGTTCACGACGTTGTCTTCAGCCAGCAGGATATTCAAGCATGGGACCGTTCCATCGGTTGTCGTCGCCGATGAACGCTTCGCCGGTTTCTTCGAGTTCTTCGAGGTAGCACGATCGAATGCAGCAAGCATCGCGCCGTGCAACTCTGTCGCTGATATCGGTTTGCGAAGGTAACGGGTAATGCCCAACTCGCGGCAACGAGCCGCGTCGCCGTCGATGTCGGCCGAAGACAGCATCATGATGGTGACGCCGCGCAGGCCTGACTCGGCCTGACATCGCCGCGCCGACCTCAAAGCCATCCATGTCCGGCATCATTGCGTCCAGTAGCATGAACGCGAACGGTTGCCCCAGTCCTTCCGCGCGTCGCAACGTTTCCAGCGCCGAGGCTCCATTGTCCACGCAGGTCGACCGCATTCGCCAGCCGAATACCGCTTCTTCCAAAATCAAGCGGTTGGTGGCATTGTCGTCGACGATCAGCACTCGCAAATCGGTCAATGCGCCGCTCGCTTTCAGGCCAGGAAAGTTGGAGGCGCTGCTCACGCCAAGCAAGGCGGTGAAGTGGAAGGTGCTGCCATTTCCCAGTTCGCTATCCACCCAGATGTGCCCTTCCATCAGCCCGACCAACTGTGCGGAAATGGCGAGGCCAAGCCCCGTCCCACCGAAACGGCGTGTCGACGTGCCATCGGCCTGTGTAAAGGCTTCGAAGATCTTCTGTTGATGCTCGGCAGAAATGCCGACTCCCGTGTTGCGCACCGAAAAGTGCAGCCGCACCTGGTTATCGGCCTCCATCTCTGATTCAACGGTCAAGACGATCTCTCCGTGCTGTGTGAACTTGATCGCGTTGCCGAGCAAATTCACGAGCACCTGTTGTAAACGGAGCGAGTCACCGACGAGTCCGTTGGGAACTTGAGCGGCAATCCGGCAGGCCAACTCCAGGCCTTTTTCATGTGCCCGGACGCTGATCGATTTCACGGTGTCGTTCAACAACTTGCCCAGGTCGAAGTCGGCGTAATCGAGTTCGAGCTTGCCGGCCTCGATCTTCGAGAAGTCCAAAATATCGTTGATGATTCGTAGTAACAAATGCGAAGACGTTTTGACAATTTCCAAGTTTTCGCGCTGCTCGTCGCTCAAGTCGCCGTCGAGCACCAGGTCCGTCATGCCGATAATCGCGTTCATCGGCGTGCGGATTTCATGCGACATGTTCGCCAGGAATTCACTTTTGGCGCGGTTGGCGGCTTGAGCTGCTTCCGTAGCAGCTTTGAGATCTTCGACGTTCGTGCACGTGCCGATCCACCCCTCGATATTTCGTTGTGAATCGTATGTCGGGACGCCTCGCACCAGGTGCCAGCGATAGATGCCGTCGGACGCGCATTTCACGCGGCAGGAAGCGGTGTATTCTTGGCCTGCCTCAACTGCTTTTGTCCACGCATCGACCGTCGGTTGGATGTCCTCAGGATGCAATAGCTCGCTCCATCCAAAACCTTTGGATTGCTCCAACGTCCTGCCCGAGTAATCGAACCAGCGTTGATTGTAGTATTGAACCTGGCCGTCGGGAGCCGCCTCCCAGACGATCTGGGGCATCGCGTCGGCGAGTTGGCGAAAGTGTTCTTTGCTTACCGTCTGCTCAAGTGTGGCAATCAATTGTAGGGTTTCGCGCCAGCGACGAATGGCAAACATGCCAAAGGCAAACATCAGGAATATGGCTACGATAAAGAGCTCGTCGAGCTGAAATCCGAGCTCGTGTTCAACACCAACAGCCTTAGCCTCAGCCATCTCGAACAAGTCATACGCGTCTGAGATCAAAAAAACGACGACAGCCGTTGCGGAAATGGCGGCGAGGTCAAGAACATACACAGGAAGCGACTTTAGTTTCTGTGTGCCGAGCATCAAACTTACCCTCGGATGAAACGGCGGCAGCGGATCGTGTGCCACTATTCCGCCGAGAAAGTGTAGGTCAGTGCTGAGCTCGGTAAAGCACGGTGAAGCAGCGAGACGGAAGAATCGTTAGTTCATGGCGCGACGTTACCGATCGTCACCATCGACACGGACTCCAACCCGCCACTATCTACCGCCGCCATCATGGATTTCGAAAATTTCCCGGAGCGCTGACTCGACAAAGATCAGTGCAAATGTGCGGCGTTTTTTGACGTCGGTATATCGACACAAATCTACTGACAGATTGTTTGGATCGATCTGCGGGATTTGAGGAGTGCTCGTCAATCGTCACTTTCAACGCCGCCGGGTCGGCACGACAGCATCGGCACTCAAAAAGCATTTCACGATATCGCCACCAAGTAGCGAGAACGGATCAATAGGAAAGCGCAAAAAATTCGAAGCTTCAAGAACGGTCTCAATTAGGGGACAAGGACCTGGACCGACAGCTGAAGTTCCACAAAAACACGGCCCTCAACCAAACGTACTGTGCTGACCTTTCACGTGCGTGAGCAGTTTCAGAGTGCCAATTGCGGCGACAACAAACTTATTGGATACAGGTGGGATTGACCGCATTCCAGCGGCCGGACACTCACCTAACTCGAGCCAATGCTATCGATAAACCCTCCCCCCTTTCTTTAAAGAAGCCCGCTACGACCAGGGCAAGCTCGTGAACTTCGTCGAACGGGGCGTGATCGGACTACCCGACATCCAGCGCCCGTTCGCGTGGAAGAACGCCAAGGATCGAACCTGTTCGATTCGATGTACAAAGGCTACCCGATCGGGAATTTGCTGCTGTGGGAGAACGCAGCCCGTCGCTCATAGTACTGACTGGTCCGCAAGTCGAACATGGTCATGTATCCCAGGTACGACGATCGGTGGGGTGCCAGAAACTGCGTTTGATGGGACTTTGATTTCCGGTATGAGTTTAGAGACTTTCGCGCTGCACATACCACGGCGATGAGGGGTTGGGCCGCGTGTTCCGGCAAACCAAGGTTTCGATACTTTGGGGGAAGGTCTCGTGCAGTTGAACCGATCGGCGTCGACTTTCGTTGAGGCTCGATTGGAGGGCAACTCCGCAGGATTCTGCGGATGTTTGGCACGATTTTTCGTCGTGCGGCAAAGTGAAGTTGACGTCGCAACGCGCATCCAAAGGAGTCATTGTGGGTGTCGTCCGCGGTGGTAAATAGTTCGACTTTCGCGTGAAGGAAGACTTGGCCGCCAGCGATGGGCTTGTGGGTCGAACCCTACTTGTCACACTGCCCGATGGAGCCCGGCACGGATACAGCATCGCGCGGGATGTGCCAACTGCTCACGGATCAACAATCGATTTGCCCGGCGATCCGGGGTGGAGGCCAATCGCAACCGAATCTGCGGGGCGTGCGAAGCAGCCCCCGGGGGCACGAATTGAACACGACGTCAACCACGAACGTTGCTCTTACTGAGGGGGGGAAGCTGCGCTAGTGACAGGCTTCGAACACCGTTTGGGAGCCCCAAGCGGGCCGGCATCCTGGCCTTGATCTATCGAACCTCCGACCATGAGCCCGAACGAGCACATGTGACCAGAACTCGCGCATGAAAGCCCAGAGTGTTGTGACAAATAGTAGGGCGACGCCCCCTATCCCGGCGCTGCGGACAGCCGTCGAATTGGACGAAACACGATGAAAGTGTGGAAATCTGCTAGAGACTTATTAGAATGCAACTGCCTGAAAAATGGATAGCATGTGTGGTAGCCTATAGCTAGAAGGACGGGCGGTTCAAATCTATTGTATTGTCCGGACTTTCCATTACATCGCTCAGTGTTCGCATTGCGACAGTCACTTCAATCAGCGGTTGCGAAAGTTTCCAGGGTCATAGCCGTGTTGCGACCATGCTTACGTAGAATTGCTCGTGCCGGCGCGGCGGTCGCGCTTTGCGGTGCTGCGTGCATTGCACCTTGCGCATTGGGAAAGCCTCCGATTTTGATTTTGACAGCAACAGAAGGGGTTACTCCGGATAAAGCTACAAACGCCGCTTCTGCAGCGAATGTTTCACAGGATGATTCTGTGCCAAGTGGCGCACCGCAATCATACGTAGGCACGAGCAAGTGCTTTATTTGTCACCGCCCGCAGACGAACACATGGTCCGATACCAAACATGCTCGCGCGTTTACTGATCTGCCGGAAAAATACAAAAATGATTCCGCGTGCCTCAAGTGCCATGTGACCGCTTTTGGCAAAGCGGGCGGCTACGCTTCGGGAACGGACAAGGATCTCCTCATGGTTGGCTGCGAGGCATGCCATGGTCCAGGCGCTCAGCATGTTGACGCGGCCCAGCGATTTGTGTTGGCCAGCCCTGGGGAGGAAGCAAAAATTGAGCAGGAGATGCGGAGTTCAGTCGTTAAAACGCCGCCGGATACGGTGTGTGTCGCCTGCCACACAACGCAAGCGCATCAGAAGCACCCGACTTTTATGAGTGCGTCAGCCGTTAAGGAGACGAATTCGATTGGTGCCGCACGTCACGCCGCTTCGACGATCGCCGCTTGTCCGGCGTATACCATAGCGCCAGTGTTCGTATCGTCTCGATATACGACCAAGACGTGCGGTGGCTGCCACTATGCTCAGTACAAACAGTGGTCGACTGGAGGGCACTCGGCGTTGGCGCACATGCTGCCGGCCAAATACATGAATGACCAGAGTTGCTTAACGTGCCATCCACCGGCGAATGCAGCCCCAAAACCGTCAATCTTGGCCGTCGATTTGCACAACCAGTGGATTGGCGTCGCCTGCGAATCCTGCCACGGTCCGGCGCTGAAGCACGTACGTTTCACGAAGCAGTTCATCAGCAGTCCGCCGTTGGGTCCGAAGCTGGAGCAGTCGGCGCGAAATTCGATCGACAAGGGAAAACCGGCTGCGACTTGCATTCAATGCCACATTCGCAACGGTCACAAGGACCATGTGGCTTTCGATGCAAAATAAGCGGGTGAATGTCTGGCGAGCTGGAGGAAGACGGATGCCACTTCAAGCGACCGGTTTGGGCGTGGCCGTCCCTTAATGGATTAGGACTAATATGTCGAGCGAAGGCGACCGGCCCAGTCCGGAAAGCCACCGTGAGCGTAGCTTATCTCTCCTGCGAAATCCACTGCTCAACAAGGGTCTCGCTTTCTCAGCGCAAGAACGCAATAGGTTCGGGCTTCGCGGGCTGATACCGCCGACACCGCTGACGATCGACCAACAAGTCGCGTTAGAATTGGAGCATCTGCGTGCCAAGGCGGACGACTTGGAAAAGTATATCGGCTTGGCCGCTTTACAGGATCGCAATGAGACGTTGTTCTACCGAGTGCTGACAGAGAATTTGGCGGAATTGCTGCCAATCGATTATACGTCCACGGTGGGCTATGCATGCCAGCAGCTAAGCCATATTCTCCGCCAGCCGCGCGGCATCTGGATTACGCCTGACGATGTTGATTGCATGGAGGAAGTTCTGCGAAATTCTCCCTGTCCTGATCTTCGACTTATCGTCGCCACGGATAACGAGCGAATTCTGGGACTCGGGGACCAAGACGCGGGGGGGGCATGGGTATACCGGTGGGAAAAATTGCCTTATATTGCGCCGCGGCAGGTCTGCATCCCCAGCATTGCTTGCCGGTGAGTATTGACGTCGGTACCGATAACTCGGAACTGCTTAGCGATCCCTATTACATGGGTTATCGCCAGCGCCGGCTTCGACGAGATAGACCGATATCCACTCTTTGGCGGATTCCGGCAATCCACCTTCGAGCGAACGAGCCCAATCGAAGAACGGCGTTCTGGGGCGAACAACAACGGCGGTGCGATTGACAGAGTCCACGGCTCAGGTCCCCTTGGTGGATAAGCCATCAGTGAGCCAAGCGTACCAAACGAGGGCGTGCCGGAAAATCATTGTGATATCGTGCTCCGACAATTCGGCAAGATGACTTGGACATTTCGCTCGCCACCAAGCAAAGCGAACTGTGTCCGGGATGCAGGCTGGACTTGCTTGCCGATCGCGTGACGCCGCGTACCTATTCCGGGAATTGTGAGAGCGCCACGTGGTGTTCAGCCGACGCTACTGGCCGCCTGCACCATCGCCAGGATGCCTGCCTTGATCGCTTCCGGCAAGGTCGGCCACGCTTCGATGACGGTCGCCAATTCGGGTCCATTGGGGCCGAATTAGGCAAAACTGCTTCGGATTCTGCTTCGCCTTGAATTGGCGATTGCTGTAAAAACTGCTGTCGGGAACAGCGGTTACAGAAACCGCATCGAATCCCTCCCGGACAATTATCGTTCTCGCCGCGGATTACTCTTTGCATCTCCTGGCGATCCCGCATAGTGGTCAATACCGAGATGCTCGGCTTTCGACGCCAAGAAATGAACTCCAAGGCGAGATGAAGGCTGTGGTGGACACATACGCCACGTAGCAGTCCCAGCTTGGAATTCTTGCATTGGTAAATCTTTTGCAATGATTCGGCCATCGTGATACGCTTGCACCACCGCGCTGGTCTCACTGGTCGCAGGCAACAAAGAGTCGAACAGGATTCGCGAAAGTTCTTCCATCGGCCGGTCTCGACCACCAGTGACACGAAAACGCTTTTGCGCCGTGCTCTTAGTTATCGCGGTGTTGCAGAAGATAGTTTTCGCTCAGCAGCTTCCGCAGGCGGTCTATGTCTGGCCGATGGGCAATGGGTCGCAGAACGTAATGATGGCGAGCCTTGCGGGAATAGTGAACCGAAACACGAACGGAGAACTGCTGCTCTCGCCGAACAATAGCACGCTGCCGAATCCTCTGTACTGGTTGAATTAACTACAAGCAGCGTATCCCCAGGTGAATTCGCAGTTCCAGAGCAGCCCGACGTTTTTTATCAACCGCTACAAGAGTATGGGCACCGACTATGTGCTGTACGATCGGACTGTCAATCCCGACTCCGTTAATATCGCCACGAGCATCGCTGGGGTCACTGGTGGGCTGGTCGTCGACCCATCCACACTTTCGTACGCGACGGCCGCGGGATTATCCCAGATCGCCGACGCTCGCAGCATGACTTACAGTCAAGCCTATTCGCAATACGGCTCGCAGTTCAATCGCGACATGTTATTTCACCAAGACACGACCAAGAACGAGCAACTTCGCGACTTCGCTGTTCTAAACCGAGGCTTCGTGTACTATACCAATCCGACGTCTCTCGATCCGTACGCAGCCAATCAGAACCATCAGGGGCGCATTTTTGGGTGGGGGCCCGACGAGTCCCAACTGTTTAGTCAGGCCTCGCTGAGCAATCAGCAAATCGTCGCCAGCGACTGGTCCTGGAGCACGTCCACAACATCGAAGTGGCAGATGCCGCTGGCCGAACAGCAGTACCACGCTTCCCCCAATGTCGCGGCCCAGCCCGGCAAACACTATGTCGCGTTCGTAATGAGTGACGGGGACAATTGCCAATGGCTGACTAGCGGTTTCACATCCGATCCGAAGTGGTACGGATCCCCGTACCGTGGCAACTTTGATATGACTTGGGATCTATCACCCACCTTGGCCGAGATGAACCCAGTTGCCTTCGACTACATCTATCAGCATGCCTCCAATGGCGCCCATAAAGACAATTTCGTAACACCCTCCGGCGCCGGCATAACGTTTCCCAGCCAGTATTCAGATATAAGCGGTCTGGTGCATTCGATTTCGCAGTCCATGCAGGCGGCAGACCAGAAAGTCATCTCAGTCCTTGATCCGAGCTATGACCCCGCCAAGTTGCACGCCATTTTGAATGATCCGCAAGTGCTAGGGATGATGTTTAAAACCTATGCGAATTACTACGAAGGCCGCAACGGTGCGTTGGAATTCTACAACGGCAAGCCGATCCTGTCGGTCAAGTATTCGTTGTGGGACGGCGCCGACACAGCCCGATCGATTGCTGATGCTCTCAACGCGAGCCCTCACCGCGACGCTCTGAATGATCCAGCTTCGTTCAGCGTCGTCAACGTCCACCCATGGTCCACGCAGGGACCTAACGGGAGCGGCACCGGAGACCCTATGAGCAACCTGAACCAACTCGTACAGTGGCTCGACCCCACAAAAGTGGAAGTAGTCACATTAGAGGAGTTGATGGTCCATCTCCGGAACAACTTTGGCACTCCGGTGGCATGGACAGGCGATTACAACGCCGATGGCATTGTCGGTGCAGCCGACTACGTCGTTTGGCGCAACAACGAAGGGACGAACAATAATCTACCAAATGATTTGATCGGCGGTATGATCGGCCAGGCTCAGTACGATCAGTGGCGCGAGCAATTCGGCGCTACGTCCGGCAGCGGATCCTTGTCCAGAGCGACGGTGCCGGAGCCGGTAACTATAGCTTTGGTGACTCTATCGGCCGCTGGCTGGAGTCTTCAGCAAGGACGGGGCGCCTATCATAGTACCGTCCATTAAGGAGCCTTCGTTCCTGCCGAAATGAAGTTGATTCTTGTGTGTATACTGGTTCTGTCGAGGTAAGCTACTAATCTGATCGAGCACCTGATCATGCGTTGCGTTGGGCAGATGCGTTTTACCGTTATCGGGCTTGTCGTGGTAACGACAGCGTGGGCTGGGTCATCGGCACGGGCCTACGATACGAATTCGCCTTATGGGGTGACCGCATTCATCCCTTCACCGACGCGGTGGGATGCAATCCAGGATGCGAACATTGCCTGGGCTCGCTGCGATTTTTCCTGGCGCAGCGTCGAGGGGCCTAGCAAGGGTGCATTCAACTGGGCGGTCACGGATGATGCGGTGGCTCAAGCCAACGCGCGGCGGACTGCACATTTATGCCGGACTCGGATATTCCCCTACCTGGGCCTCCGCTGGCGGCAATTCATACGATCCTCCAACTAATCTCCAGGATTGGTACGATTATGTCTTTGCTTCCGTGAGTCGCTATAAGGATTCAATCCACTATTGGGAATTGTGGAACGAACCCAACTTGAAGCAATTCTGGAACGGTACCCAGGGTCAGTACATCAATCTGCTCAAGATTGGGGCCGATGCTGCCCACGCCGCCGACCCCGATTGCATGGTGCTGGCCCCAGAGCTCTCAAGTGCCGGTTCAGCCAGCAGTTGGATGACCAACGTCCTGCAACAGGCCGGCGATAAGATCGATATCATTTCCTATCACCAATACGACGGCGGTGATATCCCCTCCGGCCGACTCGCTGGGATCGATAGTATGCACAACGCTATCGTGGCGGCCGGCTATGCCAATAAGCCAATTTGGATCACGGAGAGCGGCTGGGCTTCGGATAACATCGGCGAGCAAAAGCAGGCGGATTATTTGGTGGCGATGCTGGATGGCATTTCGGCGCGCCCGTGGTGGAAGAAATTCTTTTGGTATCAGATTTGGGAGGGATCTACGGACCGGGCCGGACTGCTCTATCAAAACGAAACGCCGAAACCTAGTTGGTATGCCTACCGTGACTACACACTCGCTCATCCCGCACCAGAAACTGTCTCGGTCAACCTCAGCACGACGGATATTGTGAATGGCGTGAACCTCGTCACGGTGGCCGACGGCAACACGACGCCGGACACCAAAGCCAGCCGGAGTTGTCGCAGAAACACTAACGCGGCTGGCGGTGATTATTACATGTATTTCAACTTGGACGACGCGTTCGCATTTGAGGGCAACCGTCCTGTCGTGGCGATCGATGTTGATTATTACGACCTTGGGTCGACTACGCTGACGCTGGAATACGATTCGATAGGGAACGGGGCATATAAGTCCGCCGGCTCGTTCACGCTGGGAAACAAGGACACGTGGAAGCAATTCACGTTCTATCTCACCGACGCTTATTTTGGTAATCGTCAGAACAACGGCGCCGACTTCCGCATCTCCGCGAGTGTGGGGACGACGTTCTATCTCGATTTGATCCAGTTGAGTGCGGCACAACTCGTTCCAGAACCTGCTATTGCTCCTGGCGTCCTGATTGCATTAGTTGCCTTCCGGCTGAGACGAACGTCGCCTAAAAGATCGCAACCGGCACGGCGTCAATCGATCAACAAAGCGAATGACTGATACGAAAAGCGGAGAGGAATCGCTCTGCGCATGTTCTCAGTCAGCTGGTGGAATGGCACTTATTGAAGGACTGCGCAGCAATTGGATTGTCGGAGAACTTTCCGAAGCTGGTAGCGTTTCAAGATTTCTGGACTACATGGGCACCGGCTCAATAAACAACGGAACTGACGATTGTGCTGCGAGTGTTATCTCTTTACGTAGGCGGTACACCCATGAAACCGGCAAGTAGTTGGTAGTGAATCATATAAACTCAAAGCATGCCTGAGGCAGAGCGAACGCATCACCCAATCTTCAACCACCCTTTGTTGCTATGAAAGCGATTTCTGTGCGCGCCCGTCCGCTCGGTCGGAGACCATCGCGAAATAAATCATATTGTTGCAAGATAGCGCGTTGCCGCGCAGCAAAAGTGCGCAATGACGTGGTTAAACACGTTAGTTGCAGGCAATTCTTTGTATCGCTTTGCTACAGCCAAATTTAGCAAATCAGGATGTTTGCGTGGACGATGAAATTCTTGTGACAAAGGCCTTGCTTTTACGAGATTTGAGGCATAGTATGTGATCGTCCGGGCGAAGGACTCAACAGTTCGAACGCCTGTGACAGGCAAGGGCCAACCTTTTCAGCTTAACTTCTCTGAAGCCGGAACAATGGGGTTGAAAAGTCTCTGTTGAATTATTCGACAGAGGTTTTTCGCGCAGCAGGACGATTCTCTCGCGGGATGCGTGGGGACGCGGCGCTGTGGAGTATGTCTGCCATCTACCCGCGGTATCTCGCAGGGACTTAGGTAGCTGCCAGTTCGGATAGTTCGTGCGCAGTTTCTCATCGCGGGAACAGTTCGACCATTCTCATCTTTCATGGTCGTGTCCGTTGCGGCGGACACAAGGAGGCATTTTCGATGAACGTCGCCCATGACATTCAATTCGATTCGACATTAGGGCATTTACCGGTACCACAATTGCCGGCGGCGGGAGCGCGGCGGCTGCTGCACCGGATTGCCGACGTGCGAAAACGTCAAGGCATTTCAGTGCGAAGTGCTGCCCGGCGGATGCACACTTCGATTGACCAGGTCCGTCAGCAGGAAGAACCCTGTTGCGACATGCTGCTCTCAGAGCTGCTGCGTTGGCAAGAGGCACTGGAAGTTCCGGTGAGCGATCTACTTGTGGAGAGTGAGGCGCCGCTTTCCGAGCCGGTTCTGACGCGGGCACGACTGTTGCGAATTATGAAGACCGTCAAAGCGATTGAGGAGACGGCCACGAGTAGCTCCATTCAACGGTTCGCAGCAATGCTCGAGCAGCAATTGGTGGAAGTGATGCCGGAGCTCAAGGACGTGTCGGCTTGGCATTCGGTCGGCCAACGCCGGTCGCCGAACGAACTAGGGCGAACGGCTGAACGGACCCTGCCTGATTCGCTGTTCGGGGATCATGCGTCGTAAAAGAGTGGCGGGCGATGATTTAGTTCAAGCGGCACACGCCAAGGCACGCCGCGTTCGTGTGATGTCGATGCAATCGCCACGGAAATGTTTCAACTGCTGAGATGACAGCATAGGGCCATCATTTCCGCCGATGCATGCTTCGCGCATCGCGCGTGCCTTGGCGGTTTTTTTAGCGGCAGAACGGTAGGCGACCGAAGTCGATAGATTGTGGCATCGCGCGCCAATACAGCCCATTCCCGTGACGGCTTACTGGGTGCGCGTCGAACGAAGAACAGTGCTTGCTTCAGGATGAAGAGTTCGGCCTGGCCAGTTGAAGCGGAGAGTCAGCCACAAGCTCGCCGCCACGATCAGCAAGCCGAACCAACTCGGCCACAGCCAAGCCCAATAAACGGTACCAACTAGGACACCTAGAATCTGCGGCCACCGATGCAAGAAGTCGACCGCGGCAGGTGCATGAGTTAGCCATAGGCCGGCAGACGTTAGGATGACAACTGCGAGCAAGGCCAAGAGCCGCACTTGCCCGGGGGGTGCCTTGGAATAAACAGGTTCAAGGATCAGGTGGTCAGCGCCGCCTTCGGCTACGTAATAGGCAGTCTGCTGGCGGTTCAAGGCGTCGCCAGTAGAGGCAGGTTGCGAAGTCACTCGTTCTTGCGGAGCGCGAGCGGCTGGTGATAAGGCAGCGGTGTCGGCAACGCCAAAGAGTTCGGTGGAAGCATCAAGCCACTTGGCGAGCCGCTGCGATGCACGGTTGATTTGTTCTTCGGAGGAACGTGAAAGTTGGGCGACGGATGTGGCCGTGGTAGGTTGTCCCATGGTTCGTCGAGTTTGATTCTGTACTTCTTGAAGCATGTACGACCATGGCCGGAACCAATTAGCACCGTCGGGTTGTGGGGCTTCAGCGGCAGCGGAACTGGCGGCTTCGGCAATGCTTACGAGTCGGTCAAATCGCAATGCGGCCTGATCGATCGCGCTTACCGACGAGGCGTTGTCGGCTCGGCTAAAAGCTTGTTGGAGAGGTTGGGAAACGGACCAAAGGCTGACTTCGGTGGGTATTGGTTTGTCACCGTCGAAAAGGACTGGGCGTTGCAGCTTGCGAAGAAGATTTTGCGGACCGTTGGCGGAGGCCCATGAAACAACTTCCAGCATTTGTGGCAATTGCGGCGCGTTCAGGCGCAATGCGCCATTGCGAACCTTGTGCGGTGGTGAGCGCCGGTTGACCGTCGAGCTCGACCGACAGTAGCTGTTGATCGGACGGCTGTTGAAGCGTGCAATGATTGAGGCCTTCCGGTGCGATGACGAAGCGTGATACCAGTACCTGTCCACCGCTACGGCTCGCCGAGACGTTTATGTCCGCAAGGCGAATTCGCGGCGTGGGAAGTTTCGTAGCTTGCGATTGAATAGCGACATGGACCGGGTCTTGGACGACTTCGAACTGAGTTAGCTCTGCCGCGTTTGATACTCCTTTTAACAAGCTTTTCGGCGCCTGAGCCGGCCGCACACCGGTGTCAGACCAATTGAGTGGTTGATTATCGAGCGCGGCGGGAACACCAATGTAACGGCGTCCTTGAGATAGTTCGAGCGAAGTGATATTGGGAACCGAGACAGCTGAACCAGATGGGATTGTTAGCGGGCTGCGTATGTGTAGATCTACGTCGCTACTCTCATCAACAGCCGAGGTGAAACGAACTGCCAGGGTTTGATGGTGTTCGTCGAGAGAGAGCAAGTCGGTTGTAACAGGTACGCTTGACTCCACTTCGAAAGGACCAGCACATGCGGTCGGGACGCGAAGTCGGAGGATATCGAGGGTGCCTCTTCTGGCCGAGATACGTGCATGGAATGTTGCCCACCACGTGCTCTCTTCGCTATAAATAGCGGTAAATGTATCGCCACGGATCTCCACTTGACTCGGTTTCACGGAGAGGCGAGCGGTGCGAAGCGCCGACTCGTTCAGGTGATAGGTGCCAATGGGTCGGACTTGCCACTGGATAGGTGGCAGCTCCGCAGGTCCAGCGTCCGTGTCGGCGGCGGAGGAGAATCCGTGCTGCAAATTGACTTCAACGTCGTCGTCTCGATAGAGCTGCACTTGCTGCGTGGCGGACCTGGAGGGAATAGCAGATACGTGCGGCAAGCCAAACGATGAGTTCGCGTCGACGGGCACTGCACCGCTTAGAGTAAGCCGAAAGTCACTACGCGCCGCGTCTCCGAAAAAAATATTGACGTGGTTCTCAGCGTCTCTTGTCCAGCGTGTTGGAATCTGCCGATCAGCCTCCGCGAGATCAATTCCATCGATCGTAAAATTCGCTGGAACATTGAGCCGAAATTGGAATCGGTCGTTATTGCCAGGCGTGACATTGGCCTGATAGACAACGCGGGCCGTCCGGAGTCCGGCCGCCACGTGGAGGACTTCACGGACGACTGATTCGGACTCGCGTGGGCGGATGGCAAGCGTCCAGAGGCGGTCAGCATCGAAATTGGCAAATACGGCCTGTGGTGGAGAAGCATCATCGGAGGCTCCCCACTGGGCGAGAAACTCTTTTCCCGTCGCAGCGGAAGTATTGTTGTCGACAAATGCACAGTCCAGCATCGAGTCGGCCGACAGAGCGAACCAACGATGAGTAATGGAGAGATTGGCAAGGGAAATCGGCGGCAGTCGAACGAAGCCAGCGTCAGGAGCATCAATTAATCTCCAACGAACGGCGATTTCCTGGCGACCATTGTTGTCCGGCGGGAGCGGAATGTGGAGGTATCGGAAATGTCCGTCGTTGCTTGTCGTTGTATCAGTGGTTGGTCGACCAGTGTTGACGATCGGCACCCAGCGGCGATCGTAGTTTATCGTCAGCGAATCCGGCCGACGACCCCCGCCCCCTATGACGTATTTCGTCTCGAGCTCCGTCCCACTTGTTCCGACATGCAGCCAATTCAATTCTATGACATTAAGGTCTTGGCTGGAGTCCTTTTGTTCCACACGTGGCCAATGAACGGCAATGCGGGCGGCTTTCGTCAATTCACCTTCGAGAATTCCAGGGACGTCCTTCGTAGTAGGAAGGACCGTTGAATTGGCAATGGTGATGCCTTTCAATTGTTCCGGTGCATGTAGCTGGATATTAGCGGAAATGAGCGGCGGAACGGATAAGCTAAATTGACCACTGCCATTGATGTTTTTCGTTTTCGGAACGCCGAAGATAGTTAGCGTATAACGACCGGGTTCCGCGACGTCGATTGCACATTGGTTGCCGTCGGCGCTCCAGGAGATCGGCACCGGAACGCCGTCCAGCATAGCGGCCGATTGCCAAACGGCCTCGTCCTGCACGAGTGGAAGTTCAATGGTGGTGCTGCGAGCCATCGTTTCGATCGAAAAGGCGAGCGACCACGTTCCAGCAACGACTTCGGATTTGCCGTGAGTCTCGGTCAACTCGCCTGCATAGGAGGCGTCACGCAATAGCCATCGGTGTTCAACGCCGTTTTCTCCCGATGGCGGGTTAAGCAATTTCTGCAGGAAGCGTTCGCTCAAGAAATACTTCGATCCGATTGGATGCTTTTCTGCATCGACGGGAATCAGCACGCGCTCAATTGTGGTGGCTTGTCCCATTTCATTCGACTGTATTGTCGCCGGGTTTGTATCGGCACGCAATAACTTTGCAGCGGCAAGTGCCACGATGCCAATCTCACAACCAGTAATGGCAGCTCGCTTGAAACTGGATCGGGAATGGCTTTGCGTAGTAGTCGAAGCGTGGATGTGGATATAGATTTCGCAAATCGATAATAGGAGACCCCATAAAACAGCTGTTGCAAGGGGAGCCAATTCGGCAGGAAGTACGAGTGCGAAACACGCAGCAGTTGTGATCAAACCGATCAAAATGCGGCGGTGCGCTCCTCCGAGTCGATGGCCGAGTAAGAAACTCGTGAGCAGGGCGGCTACTGCCCAGGAGGAAATGATTGCTGGATGAAAAACGATGATGGGATCCGGTGCGCTAACCGCCACGAATGACTGCTTGAACTTATGCCAGCCCGGAAGTTTGTAGCTTGATTCGTTTGGAGCATTGCCAGTACGAGACGCCATCGACGCAGTGGAAACCGCTGTGGCCGCTTTGTTCGTGGGAATGGTTGTGGCGCCCCCCTAGTTGAAATCAATGGTAACGGCGAGGCACTTCGTAATGGTGAGGTCTGCCGGATGGTCTCTTTCCGACCCAGGATTCCATCAACTAGATGCGCCCAATCGGCAGCTTGCAGCGGTCGAAATGGCGGTGACGGCTTAGGTCGGGCGAGCGGTCCGAACAAACGTTCGCGCCAATTGAAGTTGCCAAATACGGCTTGCGACGCATTTTTCACCGTAAATTCTTCCGGTAACCATGCGGTCCATTCCCCAGCTAAAACTGGAACTCCACCTTCAAGAAGAGGAGCAGCTACGGTGGATGTTGCGGACAATCGAGATTGATGAGTTTCGAAATAAATCGCGACATCAATTGACTGTGGTTCTGACGACGTTTGAGCTTGCGGAAGCTGAATTGCGTTGCCAGGAATCGGAGCGTTGATCGAATGACCGTTGACAAACACCGAGGTGACTTGCGCGTCGGTTGGTAGAGGAGGATCAAATTCTTTGGCGCCAAGGTTTTGCAACTCGTATGTTGCGCGGTGTGAAGCACGACCGGACGGCCAAATAAACGATTCCAAACGCAGATAGGAAATTATGAGTGGCGCGGCCGCATTTTCAGCCGGTAGCTCGATCCACAGGTGAGGGACGCGTGAGGCATCAAAACATTCAGTGGGTCTATACCGGAAGGCAGCTCGAATTGGCGCGCGTAATTCTTCAGGAGTGTTGTTGGAATCAGCCACCGGTGGCGGAATCGGAACTAGCCCTTCGTTGTCAACCAATGGCGAACTGTCAAGTCCACCGCGTAGGAATGCGAGCCCGTGCTGCGCAACTGCTTCCGGCAGAGCCAGCAATGGCAAGTTCATACGTTGGGCATGAGGAAGACTTCCCGCGATCGAGATTTCGATAGGTTGACCAGTAGGCTGTGAAAGCGAAAGCTGCCACAACTCGCCGGTTTTAGGTAAGTCTTTTCGCTTTGGATCACTCGTGGGCAAGCGCTTGGCCACGACCGGTGTCTTGGTAGACTCTTCAATCCAACGAACGTCGTCGCCGAGAGGCGCGGTTGAATAGATCAAAAGTTGGTCTATTGGGTTCGCTGTCGGGCGGGCAGCAACCCGCCAAGTTGAACGGAGTTCACCGTTCATGTATCCAGCGTCTAGTTCCACTTCTGCCGAATAGTTCCCATGTTTGCGCGTCAGTTGTAAGCCGGCGCTTTTGTCCGCATGGGCCAAATCGAAGATGCGATTCGCGTCGGTGGCTACGTCGAGTAGCGCGCGGTCGCTATCACTGATTTGATCGTGCGGAACGACTGGAAGTTCGCCAACGTTTTCCGCGACGAACGGTTCCGTGGATTGAAACGATAACAGATGCTTGGTGACACGCGCACCGGCCCAATGGACCATTCGCAGCGTGCCGGCGGAAATAGGTTCGTCGAGGCCGAATCGCTGCAATCGTCCGGTCAGAATCACGGTAACGCTATGGCTCTGGCTGACAGCGCGCGTGAGTTGTATTTCAATACTGAGCTGACTGCCGCTTCGATCGAGGAACCATTCGGCCAATGCGTCGCTGGGAATTGTTTCGATGGCCTCGACGTTCCATCCCGGCGCGAGCTCTCCCACCAACCGATGCACGCTGCTGTGCGAGACATCCCATTCGGTAACAAGCTTACCTGTGAGATCAGGGTCGGCCAGTGCAAGCGACGAGCCGACGCGAACCGAAACGTCGGGTTGGCGGCGCGAAATGAGGATCTTGAGCGTACCCGTCGGCGCATAGGCGGCAAGCGAGAAATATTCTGGGCTAAAACTATCCCACAACATATAAATCCCAATAAACGTCGCGCATAGGCGGCAAGTGAGAAATATTCTGGGGTTGCAGCACCAGCGCCGAACTGAGAGACCGCCGTTTGCTCGCAGTCGATTGGAGTCATACTGCGCAACTCGAATTCAGGCGCAATAGAAAGCCCTAATTTCCCCGCGCTCCAGAAGACACCGTTGGGATGCAGTATTGGCAATCGCCACAATCGATCAAGCTTCAAAGGCTGCCATGCGGTGAGTTCAATGAGTAACGAACGCAAGTTATTCTCGTTGGGAACAGCGATAACCACATTATCCGGCTTGGTCGAACCATGGCGCTCCACGTGCCAGTGCAGCTCGTGTCCTTCTGTCTTTGCGGAAAGCAATTGAACGCCCGCGGGAAGTGGCAGTATCAATTCTCGTTGTCTATCGAGGGGGCCATCTATACGCCAGACCGCAGTAATTTGCAGCCCGCGTTGTTGTACTTGATAATTCACTTCCTCGCGTAAAGTGAGTTGATCGGCGGTGATCTCTTTGTTTGGGCCGGAACCTGTAATCCGCAGGGTGGAATTGCGCGAGGGCGTGAACGCGAGAACCCATTGGCGGCGCGACATGAGCTCGCTTCCAGATTCAGGTGCGATCGGAGTGGAACTGAGCACGGCCGCATCCGCCAGACCGGGTTGTCTGTCGCCGGGAAGATCCAAAGTGAGGCGATTCGTGATGGCTGACGGTACGTGCCAAAAAACTTTCAGTTCGTTATTCCGTGATCGGCATTGCACACTCCAGTCGAATTCGACGGTACCCGATTCCGGCACAGTCAACCCATAACTGCGTGGCTCGCCGCCGGAGGCTCCCCACATACCCAAAAGCACGGGATGCTTCGTTGCACCAGTCCAACGCGGGTCGCGAATTGTGAGGGAAAGGTGCGGAAGATCAAGAAACGCTGGTTGACCTGCGGATGTAGAAATTTTCCACTGGCCATGTCCGTGTAACAGACCGCTACTTTCAAGACGACCTACGTATTCGGCGGCCTGGATAACGGGTGAGAGGTTCTTGCTTGAGGAGTTTTCGTTTGCCGCAGCGACCCAGCTTTCAAAATCGCGGGCTTCAACTGGAATGAATTTTTCGCCGTTGTGGGGCCAAGCCTCGACGTCGTTAGCCGGCACAAAGATGCGGCGATAGGCAAGCGGCGCGTAACTAGCGGCCGCTCGTTCTGAATCCGCTGCAATTAGTGCTTGTCCCTGAGATAAGAATGCGATCAATAGAAGCCATGCAACGCCTACCAGCAATGGTCCATGCGCAACGTTGTTCTTGTTCTGGTGCGCCTCCACCATCAATGTGATCTTGCTCATCGCTCGGAATCCGCAGAACGCAAGGTAGTTGTAGGGGAAGTGCTCGAAGCCGCGATTGCAGGGGACAAAAGAAACGAATCGGCGCGCGGTGTCACCACTCTCTGTGAGCTTGGCGAGACGACGGGGGCGGTTGGAATGCGACCGCGTCGCCCAACGAACCGCGACAGGATCAGACCAAGTGCGGCAAGTGCGACCCCAATGACCGAGGCTTGCGCAAGTATCAGTGCGGCGGCAGGAAAGGATATCGCTGCGACGACGATGACAAGAGCTATCGCCGCTAATAGCCATGTCCGCCGCCCGACCGGCACGTACAAACAGGCAACGGAAAACCCAAGAACCACGGCCGAAGCCACCAAAACGATCATCCATCGCGGTCCCGTCGCCAACTCGATCGTTGAAGCAGGCATCAGTCCAGTGAATAAATACTGATTCTGTGCATCTGCGGGCGTGAGTTGTGAGGACGCGCTGACCCACTCTTCGAGTTCCGCCTGCGACTTAAGCGGACGACGGCCCCAGAAGGTACCGAGCCATTGCCACTGGCTAGCGGGTGCTAATTGTGCAGGCGGGGCGATTACATGCTCATCACCAGGCAGGACAATTTGCCAATATAGCTGGGAGAGAGCTGTCGAGCCCTCGATCTGCGGTGGCGTGAGACGATGCCATGTGAGGACATTGTGCCGATACGAATGACGTGAGCGTAATTCGAGTGTATGCGCAACAACAGGAGAATTTGCTTCCGAGACCACGCCTGCCGCTGAAGGTCCAAGGCTTACGACAAGGCGGCCGTGGGCTTGTGAGAGGACCTCCGCAGGTTGGTGATCCACGAGCAGCTCGATTTCATCGGTCGGCAACTCATATGGCAGTTCGACGGTGATTTGGCTTCCTGCTGTGCGGAATCTAAAAGCGGCCCGGTCCTGTTCCGTGTCGTTAGATAGCCAAGTTTGAAGCCACACGCGGTCAACAATCGTTGAGGACGGCACGTCCGGCCGGCCAGAACGGATGAGCAGTGGCAAATAAAGTTCTGGACTATCGGCGACAAGAGCAAGTTTTGTGCTCGGCGTGTTGTTTTCCGTCGGTGAGCGGGCAGGTTTCCAAGACGCACTTTCATCGTCGTTGTCGAGGTTGATGATTAGGTTGCGCGGGGCATGGATTGCAAAGTAGTTCGAGGTCAAGTCTCCGTCGACCGGATGAATGAGTGGAATTGCCAATCTCGTATCAGCCACAGTCGTTTTGGGCATCGGATAGCGATAGCGAATTCGGGCAACAAACGTACCAATTTGTGGTCGAGGTAACATCACACGAACTTCGTGAGTTTCAGACTCAGACGAAGTGGTCGGCTCGTCATTAGGCAGGTTCGGGTGGAGCGGTGTACCTTGTTCCTCTATCTTAGAATCGGTATTGGCAGTGGCGGTTAGAAGGACGATATCAGGCCCACCTGAGCCGGATGGCACGTCGTATGGCACGTCAAAGGCTAACTCAGTAACCGGTTCAAAACGGTCGGTATACTCAATGCGCTGCTCGATTTGGGCCGTGTTCTGAGCAATGTCGATTTGCGTGGTGGATCGAGTCGAGATTTCCCGCGCCCGATTGACGCGATCCGTCACAAAAACGGAGGCGGGAAGCAAAGTGCGAAAGTGGAGTTCGGTACCACCATCGCTTGTTGAAACATTCAGTTCTTGGGAAACCGGCGCAGCACTGATGCCAGTAGAGTTCGACAGGTCGGGCAACAAATCGAGGCCGGGAGCAGCATGGACCGCCAATTCGCCGGTGCCCACCGAGTCGGCGGACGGTACAGGTAGTGGTAATTGAAGACGCGAAGGATCGCGAGTGGTCGCGCGTCGCAAAGAGAAAGATACTTCCGCGCGGTGCGATGAAGCCTGCACCAGCGGGAGCACGAGTATGCCTTTTTGAACGTCAACTCGGTCCTGATCGACCAGACCACCCGATTCAATGGCGTCGCCGGTCCTTTTCCAGCCTTTTAGGTCCACGCGGAACTCGAACGCAGGCGCCCAAAAACTTGATAACCCAGGTGTACTGTGAGGCGAGCTTCGTCTGGGAGGCATTCGAGATCGTACTTGGGAGTGACTTGAACGCGGAGTTGCCGAGGGGCGACTCGCACGTTTAGCGACCAAGGCTGTCGGTCGTATTGAAACGCTGCCGTCGGATTGGAAGTTTGCAGTGTCGGGTCAAGCTCACTAGGATCGACTTGACGCACGAACGGTCCGATTTCCCAGCGGGCTTGCCAATCATTGGCGACCGATAGCGCAATGTCGCCGAATTGCCGAACGGCGCCGATTACTTCGAAGCCCCCCAGGTTGATTGCCTGATCTCGGCTAGCAGGTTCGCCCGATTGCTCGGTGGCCAAGTCTACAACGACCGGACCTTGTTGCTTTTGGAGAAGCTCTACGACAACGACTTGCCGGCGAGTATCAGTGTTACCTTTTGGTGATGAAGTGGAGTCTGGTTCGACACGAATATGGTACTTGGCGTCTTGCACTCCTGAACTATCTGGCCTTACAAGCTGCGCTCCGATTGGGAGACGCACCCGGAATTGATCAAAAGTACCGCCATAGCTGCGTACAGTAAGTCGAGCGTCGCTACGTACACCGCGGCCATCGATCGTCACCTGAATGGTGCCGAGCGCGTTAAGGACCGATGTAAAAGCCGGCGAATCCTTGGAAACGGATTGCCAGGATAGGCGGAATAGGCCAGCTGGGCCTGCTACTTTAAGGGTCGTGCCGCCGTTCGGTGTCGCGTCTTGCGAAACGAGCGTGCCCGCATTTGTGCGTGCTTCGGATATTTTCGCGCCAATGTTTACAGTCAGTTGCGAGGAGACCGCCCGCGGGCAATTTATAGGCAAGCTTGTTTCGGCGCCGTCGTGCAGAAGCGGCACGATCAGTTGGAGGGATAATCTGCGCTTTTCGCCGGAATGCCCAGAAAACGTCGCCTGGAAGCCCCCGTGTTCCGGATCATAGGTTAAACGGCCTAACTCTGTTTTCGCCTTGGGCATAGTGTCAGCCGACGATTTCGAATCGTCTGCATGTGGAATAGCGCCGAAGCGTGGCGTGCCTTGCAGAATGGCGCCTACCAGACCGAGGGGAACTTCTATGGGACCATCGGCGAGAAGTTGGACGGTTGCATCACACTGCAATTCGGCATTTTGTCCGACGACCTGACCGTTAAACACGATGCTTTCTATTGAATAGTTGGGTTGGTTATCTGAGGTCTTGCGCTGGTTCAGTTTCCGCCAGGCTGCCATGAAGTCTTCGTAGCTCATACCCGGCATCGGTTGCGGCTTGCCGGACGAATCGAGAAGGATGTAGGTGTCCGGCCCGACGTATTGGACATGTCCAGTAGTTGGGCCAGGCGGCAGATCATCCCTAGACTGTTGATGGAGTTCGGCCTCGTTTTTCGAGGAAGCCGGCGGCTTCGCAGAATCGGGCGTTTGGGCCAGGAGAACCGAGCTGAACAAACCAATGACGACGAACGCAATTGCTGCATACCAAGCACCGAGTCGCCGTGCTGCAAAGTCGATCGCACTCGTGTTTAATTTAGGGTTCATCGTTCCATTGGGACTCACAGCACGAGGCGAAGCTAAACGCGTTAGAACGCGTTGGAACAAGAAAAGTGAAGAGAGGATCGCGTGCAAAGACGCGAAAGCCGTGAGTATATTGGCCGTAGGGCATCTATATCCCTTATTCTACTCATAAATTCGGATAAGCAAAACTGAAGGGTGTTTTCGGAGTTGTGGGCTGTTTGCTGTGCTTTCGCTGGGGTGTCTGGGGCAACTCCCCAGATCCGGCCGCAACGGCGGCGCGGCACCAACGCAAATGCGTTGACGCTCGGTCTCAGCCATCCTCAAAATGACCCACTACCCGTTTCGGACAAGGCATCTAAAACGGCGGCGAAACAGCATCACTTTGCCGGTTGACGGGACAAATGCTCATTTTTCTTTATCGGAAAAAGGCCCCAATGCACGAAGCAACTCAGCATGCAAACCGTTGCCTGCAGCGGCGACGAAGTGTGGATTCCACAAATCGAATTCGGCTCCATCTCGAGCAGTGACAATGCCACCCGCCTCTCGAATCAGGAGAACACCGGCGGCGACATCCCACGGATGGATGTGAGTGGCCCAGAACGCGTCCAGTGCTCCGCTAGCGACATACGCTAGATTTAGGGCAGAGGAACCGGAGCGGCGTACGGCTTGGCAAACCTGTGTGACTTCGATGAAATCGAGGAGGTCGGGAGAGTCGCGTCGTACGCGAGGTGGCAGGCTGATGGCCACCAGTGAATCTGCGAGACTGGCGGTTGTGCTCGTCTTCAAGGGCACGCCGTTGCAATGGGCACCCTTACCCGCGGCAGCGGTGAAGCATTCGTCGCGAACGGGGTCGTAGATCGTGCCGACTAGGATACGCTGGCCCTGAACGATGGCCACCGAAACCGCGTAATTTGGGTACCCGTGAACGTAATTCGTCGTGCCGTCGAGCGGATCGACGATCCACACTAATCGGTCTGGGTGATTTGGGTAAGAATTGCCGGCGTGCTCCTCCCCTAGAAAAGCGTGGTCTGGATATCGTTCACCGACGACCCGCTGGATTGCTCGTTGCGAAGCGAGATCGGCATCGGTTACGAGGTCGCAAAATCCTTTTTCGCGAGTTTGGAAGCGGCCGCGCCAGTCGACTAATTGTTCTGCGCCGGCACGTGCTGCCGCTTCGCAGGTTGCCAGCCACTCATGGATTAGGTCTTGGGACACAAGGTGCTGCCGTGGCGAGAGTTGGGAACTCAAGAGAGTGATCGTAATTGTCGGTTGAACCAAGCAACGAGCCGGGGATGTACGTTTCCTGTGGTGTCGGCTTGCAGCCGTGAATTTCCGTTTTCAAATGAGCTTAAGCCGCTGTTTTTATAAGGGTTCCACGCTATCGCCGTAAACTGCTAAATCGTAAGGGTTAACGGCAATGTAGCGATCTGCCGGCGAAATACTTCTAACTTTTTAGGAGCAAACTATGGACACGACAATCGAAATGGGTATCATCGTTAGTGGAACGACAGTGTTCGCTCGCTGTTCACCGGGACATACACATCCACGCTTGTGGAAGGCGATTGCCTGATTTTCTTTATTCCCCACTCGGTAACAACGGCCTCTTCTCTGTTCCGGCCCCGTCGCAACATCCTTGTGGTGTTCGACGGGGTTTTTTATTTGGTAACCCATGTGCTATGCGATTCAGTGACGGCGTATTCGGGCGTATTCGGGCGTTTTCGGATACGACATAGGGCTTGAGTCATGGAAGAAGCCAGCGAGGTGACAGCAGTTTGGTCTCTCTACGGACTGATCGGCCAACTTCAGCGCGGTCCATTCGGAGGTACAATAGATGTGTCCCGGCCGGATTTGGGCCTTCAAGACGTGATGTTCCGCCACGAATTGATTCGGGGATCGTATCTTAATGTGATCCGTGGGATGCCCGCATCGAACCCAATTTCAGACCGTGGCGACTCGACATCGTGGCGATCGCCCGTTGCTGATGCATACGTACGCGGCAACGACCTGGTGGCGAGCTACCAGTCGATTGACGAATGGCCATACTCGCCACAACTATATTGGCAAGCGGATTTGCCGGGTTCCGTCGGCGGTGTGGCCGCGTCGTTGTCGCTTTTGGTGTCGCTGCAAACGCAACTGCTCGATACTAGGCCACAAATAAGTGTGGTTTCCCGAGCGCCAACAGCGGAATTGATGCAGATCGCGATGGATGGGGGTGGGAAAGCCAGTGTTAAGCCAATCGGGTCAGAGGAATGTTGGTACCCGACCGGCGCGTCATGCTGCGTCATTCGGCGGCTGCCAAACACATCGTTCAGCTACATCGAGGTCATCGCCTCATCGGATTTTTGTGAGGCGACGGTCAGCTCTAATGACGACGGAACGGCATCCGTCACGTGGCACCTGTTTTCCGAGTTTCTAGAGAAGGGCGTGATTCGCCGAGCGCGAGTGAACGCCGCGCTATTGCCGGCCGAGAAAGATATCGAACTGGCAATCGAATGCTGTGCCGCGATCGAGCACTTCCCACTACCACTTACGGCATAAACGGCGTAACGGACGCGTCACGATCGTCGACGATTGCGGCGCCGCGCGGGAACTTTTGTCGGCCTTCGAGCTGTTCCCGCCGTGTTGTGGCCATTGGTAGTTTCCGAGCGATTCTCCGAAGTGGCCCCGTTTATTGACACTAAATGGATCTGATCCAGTTCGACCAGCTCGGCCATGCCGGCCTCGGCTAGTTCGCGACCAGAAACATAACGGCCAGGGATGATCCATTTTCGCATCAACTCCGTCGGCACGCCAAATAAATGGGCCAGCAACGTGTCCATGTCCTGTTCGAGTTGGCCGAAATGGCGAGCCCATTCTGAGGCTTCAGCTAATCCGACATTTTCCTCGCTCTGCCACCGCATCGGATGAAAGAGCAGGACACTGAAAGGTGTGACAATGCGGCGCTGGCAGGCGGCGAAGGGCCACAGAGTGGCAGATGAACACTCTCCGGTGACAATGCCTGTCGCTCGTAGGCGGCGGAGCTTAATCAGTGTCATTAACGAAACGGCACAATAGGGGCTGCCCCCGGGGGAATCGAAATAGATCGTGCATTCACCGCCGGGTTCGATTCCAAGAAGCCGGTCCGTGAGTTCCGACTCACTATCGGTCAGATCGCCGACGATCGCAATTTCAACCGGTCCGTCGTCGTCTGCACAATCACTCATGTCGAAACGCCTTATGAAACAGGAGTGCCCCTGGTTCCCACCCAAGATGGAATCGCCGCGAACAGTTCGTTGCCGGAGACCTTAAATTTCGACCCAGTGGGCGACACGCCTCTTATTCTAGGAAAGATGCCAAAAACTTGCTAGTTTTTGGAGCCTATTTTGCCGGCAAGCTGCAAATTGTAGTCGGAAAAAACAGTGCTTTCGCTACGACCCGATCAGACTTGCCGGTCTTGCTGGCTGTTCTGCCGTGTAGATTGAGTGAAAGGATTCGCAACTCATTCCTACATTGGGTCGGAGGTGGCCACTCTCGAAGCCAGGTGCAACTGCTGTCGACGTCGCCCACGCCACGGCAAACTGAGCGTTTTTCGAGGGCTATTACCACGCCTATAATGATGACATCCGGACATGATTACAGCTAGCAAGATCGGTTGGGTCCGCTCATGGGTATTCGCTTCTTGTGCCCAAACGGACACAAGCTCAACGTCAAATCGTTTCTAGCAGGCAAACGCGCCATTTGCCCAGATTGTGGGGCAAAGGTGGTTGTTCCGAATTTGCCTGAGCAAGCGGCCAACGTGCTTGCAAGTGAAGATGCTGCGTCGGTCGACGCTGCTCTGTCGCCAATTCAGCCCTTGGCAGACCCACCATCGCCTCCCGAGACTGACCGAGGTGCTGAAACCTTTGTGGCGATGCCGCCGACCTCCGAGAGTCCTGTGACCGTTACACCGAGTCAGTCGAGGGAGAAGTCGCCGTTCTCCGAGGCGACCGCGGTCGCATCAAGTCCAACGGGTGAAGTCGCAAGTCCAGTCGCGATGTCATCCGAAGGGATGTACAATTTGCGGCGGGAGCGTTATCGGCGGAAGCAGGTCAGGATTGCCGTTGCGCTGCTGATTTTGGTCTTGTTGCTTTCCGGTGTGTTGATTTGGGTGCTGCGGCGCAACCTGAATTCTGCGCCGGCTAGCCAAGCTGCAGCGATCATTTCTGGCGCTATGGCGTCAACACTCGTCGCTTCAGACGATCCCCTCATTTATCGTTCAGCCGCGACAATACAAGGATCTTTCGACTGTGAGTATTGAACGGCTGTGGGCACCATGGCGGCTCGAGTATGTTACCGGCAGCGAGGCGGATGCCCACGCTCCCCCTGAGCCGCTCACATGGCATCCGGCCGCTGACCGAGAATGCTTCCTGTGTCGGGCGGCGGCAACGTATGAGCCTGCCTTCAACGCCGCGCGGCAGTTGATGGTGGTTGCACGCAGCGCATATTCGGTAGTCGTGCTAAATCGGTTCCCGTACAACAACGGGCATCTGCTAATCTCGCCGCAGCGGCATGTAGGAGATCTCAGCTTAATGACGCGCGAAGAGCATTGGGAATGCATGGAAGCCTTGTCGAAGCTCACGGCCGTTTATCGAGAGCGTCTCAATGCGGAAGGTTTTAACATTGGCTTGAATTTAGGACGGGTTGCCGGGGCCGGGCTGCCTGGGCATTTGCATTGGCATCTAGTTCCACGCTGGGCGGGCGATAACAACTTTATGCCCGTATTGGCAAATACGCGCGTGATTCCGCAATCCCTCGAGGCATTGTGGGAAATGCTGGTTGGCGTATTGGAGCGCAAGTGAAGTCTGACCGAATCCAAGTCGGCACAAACACTACCAGCGAACGCGAGCAGGCGCTGACTGCGCTTACGCCATGCACAGCGCCGATTCGAAGGGGCGACGTCATCCGGAAGCTGATCATCCGTACCGCGGTCCCTATCAGCGCGATCGCGATCGAATCTTGCACAGTGCGGCCTTTCGCCGCTTGAGTCAAAAGACACAAGTTTTCACCGGTGAAATGGGCGATTATCATCGCACACGGCTCACGCACACATTGGAAGTCGCCTCGATCGCCCGGACAATCGCCCGCGCGCTGCGGCTGAATGAGGATCTCGTCGAAGCACTGGCGCTGGCGCATGATCTAGGGCACCCGCCCTTTGGACACTCGGGCGAAGACGTCCTGAATGAGTGTTTGCATGATGTAGGTGGGTTCAATCACAACGCACAAGCGCTGCGGATTTGCGAGTTGCTGGAAACGAGTTACCGCACGTTTCCGGGTTTGAACCTAACCACCGAGGTGCTGGATGGGCAACGGCAACGCGCACGCAAGAACAGGCATGATTGCACGAGCGTCGAATCCAGTTCAGCCACAAATAGTCCTCTTTTAGAAGTGCAAGTGGTCGATGCGGCGGATAGCATCGCCTACGATGCACATGACGCGGATGACTCACTCGAACTGGGGCTTTTAGATGTGGAACAGTTGTTGGAAGTACCATTATGGCGTGAGGCGCACGATCATGTTGTAGGCCAGGCTCCGTCGTTAAATGAGCGCCAATTACTGAGGGCAATCGTCCATGAGGTGATCGATTGGCAAGTAAGCGACGTCGTTGAGTATTCGGCGCGGTCGTTGGAGGAGCGGCGCATTGGAAGCCTCGACGACGTGAAACAGCAACCGCTCATCATTACTACTTCTCCAGACCTTAGCGAAAAAAAGACGAATCTCGAGAGATTTCTGTTCGACAATGTCTATCGTCACCCAGAGTTGTTGGCGAAGCGCCGACCCGCTCAACGCTTGTTGCGGGAAATGTTCGAATTTCTCGTCAAACAACCCCAAAAGCTGCCGTCGAAATTTCGGCGACTCGCCGAAAGCGAAGGCCTTCTACGGACCGTAGGGGACTATCTGGCCGGAATGACCGATCGATTTGCATTTGAAGAACACAAGCGCTTGGTCGAGCAATAGGTAGTTTCCCAATTTGCGCTTCAGCAACCTTGTAGCACGGACTTCAGTCCGTAATTCTCGTAAGGACAGAAGTCCGTGTTACGAAGTTCCGGTCCGAACGGTGCCAAATTTGGACACGACCGAGCCGGTAAGGGCATTGGTAGCCCCTCGGGCGGGCTGGTAGAATAACAGTTTCGCGTATTACTGGCAGACTCTGCAATCTGTGCAGAGGCGTGAACGTAGTGGCGTCGCGCAAGCGGCCTCGTGAGCCGGAGTTCCAAATCAAATGGCGCTGGTGATCTTGCGTTGCGTATTTTTGGCCGTGGCCATTGCGCTGGGGTTCCAATTGTCGGGCTCCGATCTGATTAGCGGCGAAAACAAATGGCTGCCGTGGATGGGCTTTTTTGGTGTGATGATTGTCGCCGTGGGGGTGCTCGCGGCGGACATTGCCATGCGGAAAAAACGGCTGGACACAATCACCGCCGTGTATTTCGGAACGATTATTGGGGTGCTTCTAACGTACGTGTTCCAGCTCGCACTCACGCCGTTAGCGCCCAATCCACACAGTTGGTTGGCGGATTGGTTGCGACTCGCGCTAGCAGCCGTTGTCTGTTATTCGTGCATTAGCATTCTATTACAGACCAAGGACGATTTTCGCTTCATCATCCCTTACGTCGAGTTTGCCAAAGAAGTGAAGGGGCTCAAACCTTATGTGCTCGATACCAGCGTGGTAATCGACGGACGCATCGCGGACGTCGTCGAAACGCGCGTGATCGATAATCAACTGGTGATGCCCCAGTTCGTGATCGCAGAGTTGCAGGCCATTGCCGACTCGAACGACAAGCTCAAACGAAACCGTGGTCGGCGCGGGTTGGATATTCTGAATCGGCTGCGGAGCGATCCCAAGGTCGATCTTATGATCTACGATCGCGAGCTTCCGGAGTTTGCCGGACAGCCAGTCGACCAGAAGCTAGTGTTGCTGGCGAAGCATCTGGAAGGCAAAGTGGTCACGAACGATTACAACCTCAACAAAGTGGCCAAACTTCATAGTGTTGGCGTAATCAATCTGAACGACATCGCAAATTCGCTGAAGCCCGTGTTTCTTCCGGGCGAAGTGGTCGACGTTCGGATCGTCAAGGCCGGGGAGGAAGCGGGGCAGGGGGTTGGCTATTTGGAAGACGGTACGATGGTGGTCATCGAAGGTGGCCGCGACCATATCGGCGAGCAAGTTTTTGCCGTGGTGACAAGTGTCCTCCAAACAAGCGCCGGTCGGATGGTGTTTGGCAGGTATAACCGCCCGAGTTCGGGAGCAGCGTAACGCGGCCGAAGGCGGCGTAATGTTCGATGACCACTTGGTAATACCACTGCAACGGGAAGCGCTGATTGCGGCTCCGAGACGACTCTCGCTGAAGCAAGCGATTGCGTCGTAGAGTTCCATGCAGATTTGCTGTTCCGTTTTGCGAGCGGTTGACGCGGCGACGCAAATCGATACAACGTGCAAGTGCATGGGCAAATGGTGCCGGTACTGCACAATTCCGAGGAGTTATTCGATCTTCAATGGGCGAAAATACAAAAACCCCCCTCGTCGGCATTTTGATGGGTTCAAAATCCGATTGGGAGACAATGCAGGCTGCCTCCAAGATATTGGATGAATTTGGCGTATCAAATGAAGCCAAAGTGGCTTCCGCCCACCGCTCGCCTCAGTTGGTGACGGAATATGTGACAACTGCTGATAAGCGTGGGCTCGAGGTGATCATCGCAGCGGCCGGATTAGCAGCGCATTTGCCGGGCGTTGTCGCCGCACAAACGCTGTTGCCGGTGTTAGGTGTGCCGATGCATAGCAATGCAGTGGGTGGCCTCGATGCACTGCTTTCCATGGTACAAATGCCGGGCGGAGTGCCGGTGGGGACGCTCGCTATTGGTTCACATGGGGCGAAAAACGCGGCACTGCTCGCGATTCGAATCTTGGCTAATTCGCGGCCGGAGCTGCGCGAGAAGCTGGCGGCTTACCACCAAAAGATGGCAGAGCAAGTTAAGAACGAAACGCTCGCTTAGCAAGTTGTTGCGCTTCACTTGCTACTTTGCCAATCCTCCAAAGCGTCGCTGACGTGCGGCGTAGCCACGGATCGCGTCGTGCAGAGTGGCTTCATCGAATTCGGGCCAGCATTTTTCAGTAACCCAGATTTCGGTGTAACTGATTTGCCAAAGGAGAAAATTACTAATCCGCATTTCGCCGGCCGTACGAATTAGTAAGTCAGGATCTGGAGCGCCTGCAGTGTAGAGATGCTGCGCAATCGTTGACTCGTCGATTTGATTGGGCGATAACTCGCGAGTTTCAATACGCTCCGCAATCGCCTGTACCGCGTCAACCAATTCGGCGCGGCCACCGTAGTTGATCGCCAGATTGAGCCACATCCCGGTATTCGTGCTGCTCAGCTCCACCGTCTTATCGAGTTCGCGGAGCACCTGTTCCGGGATTTCATCGCGGCGCCCGAGCATCCGCACACGGACGTTATTGTCCATGATCGTCTCCCGCTCTTCGATCATGTACTGCTCGAGCAAGTGCATCAAAAAGTTGATTTCAGTCTGGGGGCGCTTCCAGTTCTCACTCGACAGGCAATAGAGCGTAAGATGCTGGATTTTAAGCTTGCGCACTCTTCAGTAGTTCGCCGGACGGAATCGACGCCGCGCTCATGGCCGGCAATCCGAGGCAGATGCTGCCGCTCGGCCCAGCGGCCGTTGCCATCCATGATGATTGCGATATGCCGCGGGCGGCGCTCGGGCGGGACTTCCGATGTCGGCGGTGCGACTTCTCCGGCCATCTGCATCACAATTTGTCGACAACAATCGTTTGATCACGCTCCGGACCGACGGACACCATGCCGATCGGTAACTTTACGAGCTCGCCAAGTCGGCGGAGATAGGAGCGGGCATTTTCGGGCAACTGGTCGTACGAACGGCAGGTGGTGATTTCCTCTTTCCAGCCTGGCAACGTTTCGTAGAGCGGTTTGGCCCGGCGGAGGTCCTCGACATGGCTGGGAAAGCACATGGAACTCTTGCCGTCGATCTCGTAGGCAGTGCAAATATTTAGTTCGTCGAGACCGCTTAAGACGTCGAGCAACATGACGGCGATTGTATCGACGCCGCTGAGTCGGCTGGTATAACGCAAGGCGACCACATCGAGCCACCCACAGCGTCGCGGGCGACGAGTAACCGTCCCGTATTCGTTGCCGCGATCTCGCAAGTACTGACCGGTCGCATTGCCTTGCTCGGTCGGAAAAGGGCCGCCACCAACACGGGTTGAATACGCCTTTACTACGCCGATGCAGCGGTCTACATGTTTTGCCGGCACGCCGGAGCCCGCCGCGATTCCAACTCCGGAACTATTGCTGCTGGTGACGAATGGGTAAGTGCCGTGGTCCACATCGAGAAGAGCTCCCTGTGCCCCTTCGAACAGAATTCGCTTTTTCGCCTCCACAGCCGAGAGCAAGAGCTCCGTTGTGTCGCACACGTAGGGCCGGAGGCGCTCGGCATAGGCGGAGTATTCGCGGAAGATCGTTGTGGCATCGAGTAGCTGAAATTCGCTCGGCGGATAGAGTACCTCCAGCACGCGATTCTTGGCGGCAACAATGTGTTCCACTTGGCTCCGGAACGTCGAACGATACACGTCACCCAGCCGAATCGCGTGGGAACGACCGACTTTATCGCGATAGCACGGCCCGATGCCTCGACCTGTCGTGCCGATGTTTTCGCCATCGGAAGTGCTCTTATCGAGCGCGTGGTCTTCGGCAAAGTGCCAGGGGAAGATGACGTGAGCGCGGTCGCTTATGCGGAGGTTATCAGGATAGCCGGCGCCGCGCTTAGCGAGTTCATCGAGCTCTTCGATGACGCGCACGGGTTGATGACAACTCCCGTCGCGATCACGCACGTGACGCCGGGAGTCAGAATGCCACTGGGCAGCAACGAGAGCTTATAAACCTGATCGCCTACCACGACCGTATGGCCGGCATTCGCACCACCCTGATAGCGGACGACGAAATCGTGTTCGCAAGTTAGTCGGTCGACGATTTTGCCTTTAGCTTCGTCGCCCCATTGCAGACCGATAACGCAAGTGCCTGACATGGTTTGGTATTAGGGAAGCGAGAGGGCATGCGTGGGCGCACGCTGCGCTCAAGCCCAGATATTGTAGCGTGCGGCATGGGTTGGTGAAACCGCCGACAATTTAGCGGACCGTCAATTCAAATGGAATTATCAAAGCTGTCGGCCGCTCAAACACTTCGCGCAGATACGCCGCTTTGCGAGCGATGTTCACCAATTCTGGAGAGAGGCCCGCGATACCGCTCCCCAGTCGAGTTTCCTTCTCAGCGTCGAGGTCGCCAAAGAGCGACTCGAAGAAATTGGTCGGCGCGGGAAGCACGTCGATCCGCACTTCGGCGTCGGCGTCGAGGCCGGCGAGTTTCTTGGCTTCAATCACCGCGTCGTGCAACGTGCCAAGCTGGTCGACTAACCCGATCTCCTTGGCCTGTCGTCCCGAATAGACACGACCACCGGCAAGCTCACGGAGCTTATCGAGAGGCATCTTTCGTCCCTTGGCTGCCTTCTCGGTAAACTGATCGTACGTTTCCTCCATCATCTTCTTGATCACTTCGCGTTGGGAGTCAGTGAACTTACCGCTGGAGGAGAACAGGCCACTGTTCTTGCCGCGCTCAATCGTTTCCGTCGTAATTCCGAGCTTGTCGTATAATCCGTGGAGCGCCATCTTGCCGCCGACGACACCGATCGAGCCGGTGATCGTGGCCGGCGCGGCGATGATTTTATCCGCGCCCATCGAGATGTAATAACCGCCGCTAGCGGCCACGTCACCCATGCTGGCCACAATCGGCTTCTTGATGATTTGCGTTTCGTGCCAGATAAGGTCGCTCGCCAGTGCCGATCCGCCGGGGCTATCGACGCGGAGGACAATAGCCGCCACTCGTTTGTCTTTGTCGGCATCCCGGAGTGCTTCGATGATCGTCGACGAACCCATGCTTTGGTCGCCGAACATGTCCGTTTTGCTTTTGCCCGAAGTAATGGGGCCGACAGCGTACACGATGGCGATTTTTTTGCCATGGCCATCACTTGACGAGGAACCTCCGCCGAGCATGGCCTGCATCAGCTTTAGGAACCCCATCGGACCGGAAAAGTCAGTATCAACTTCCTTCTTGCCATAGTTTTTCACAAACACGAGCGAATCCGCGTCGTACTTTTCGGTCAGATCCTTCCGGAGTTCGTCGCGGTAGGCGACACGGTCGATAAGGCCGAGTTCTTTGGCACGCCTGGCCGAAATGAGACCCGTGTCGACGGCCTCTTTCGCTTGAGCGATCGAAATGGGGCGGTTCTTGACAATCGTGGTGATCATTTCGTCGTACAGGCTATCAATTAGTGAGTTCATATTTTCGCGAACCGGCTCGCTGAAGCTTTCGCGCGTCATCGGTTCGGCGGCGCCCTTGTACGCACCGATATGAATGAAGTCCGCCTCAATGCCTAGCTTGGCGAGCAAGCCCTTGTAGAACATCGCTTCTGCATGAACACCGGGAAGCATCAGCTCGCCCGTCTCGGGCATCACGATCTCGTCGCACGCACAGGCGACGAGATAATCAGCTGGCATGGCCGAATCCATCGTGGCGTAGACCTTCTTGCCCGATTCGCGAAAGGCGCAATCGCGCCACGCAGTTCCTCGATCTTAGCTCGGCCGATTTCTGGACTCTGAATATCGAGCACCAGGCCCGAAACCGATTTGTCCTTCGCAGCCTTTTCGAACCGCTTTATGGTTTCGCGCGAATCGAGTTGCGCTTCGCCGAACAGCCCGACCTGCCCAGCGCTCTCGGGCAACGAGCTCTTGAGCGTTAGCATCGCAAGGCGAATTTTTTCGTGCTTCGAGGCATGGTTCTTTTCCGACTTAGCTTTCGCCTCATGCTTTGTAGCTTCATCCGATTTGGCTTTGGACTCGTCTGATTTCTTTTCGGGCTTTGTCGCTTTTTGCGCTTTGTCTTTATCGCTGTCTTTTACACCGTTGCTGCTCGGTTTGTTTTCCTTCGCCGGCACCGCCTCTTTGGCTTTGGCCGCGGCTGGCGCCGGTGCTTCTTTTGCTGGCTGTGCAGGTATTGGATTCGGCGCTGGTTTGCCTTTCTCTTCCTTTACAGGAGAAGAAGGTGCCGGCGCCGGAGCAGTCGGCGGGGCACTATCCGCGAAAACAGCAACCGATGCGATAAGAAAGCTGACAGTGGCGATAAGCCCGGTGACTGTCCATTTTGAACGCAAGCAAGGCTTGTAATCGGCATGCATGAGTTTATTTCTCATCACAGAAGTGGAATTAAGAGACATGGGACACGGGGTGGAGACTCTATCAAGTAATTTGGCGGAACAGCCCACAATAAGTGATTCCTCAACTTCGATAGAGTCGGTTCAGCCCACCCATTTTACCGTACTCGTTGGGTTCTTCCACCCTTGCGTACACCGCTTTTAGTCTGGTTCCAAGCATGAAAGTTTACTACATTCCCCACCCTATTCACTCGCCGGCCGTCTGCCGACGAGCCCGATTTCGGGCAGGGTTAACCTCAAACTCCGTACATTCGAGAGGTGCGCAGGATGCGGTCACCGTGGAGTCATTTTGCTGGACTCGTATGTTTGGGTGTGTCTTTCGTGGGAATTCAACCAACTCGCGCCTCAATTATGGCGACACTTCTTACCAACGAGCGGTGGATCCAAGTCGGACGATGCACAGCGGAGCGAGATCCAACTCGCACAGCACACGTCGTCAGGTAATGATACGACGACGGAAAAGAGGCCGCCAATAGGCGGCGACTTTGCGCTCACTCAAGATCGCGGTCCATGGCTGGTTATGGCGGCGAGTTTTGATGGCGCCGGCGCGGAAAAGCAGGCCAGCGAACTTGCTGCAGAGTTGCGAAGTCGGTATCGGATGGCAGCCTATGTGCACGAGATCGATTTCAAATTTGGCGACAGCAATCCCGGTAAAGGTCTGGACAACTATGGCGCACCGATTCGACGACACTATCGTCGTGGCGATGAAGCTCGTGAAGTCGCAGTCCTCGTGGGCGATTTTCAGTCCATCGACGACTCCGATGCCCAACAGATGTTGGCTCGGGTAAAAACGCTCGACCCGAATGCGCTAAAAGTTGACCCGAGTCAGACGGCGCAAGCGATGGCCCAAGTACGCAACTTCGAAGACGCTCTGATGGAAAAGCTTGGCAAGCCGCGAAAACGGGGGCCGATGGCCCAAGCATTTTTTACGCGCAACCCACTGCTTCCGCGCGAGTACTTCGTTCCAAAAGGCGTCGATGCCTTCGTCGCTAAGATGAACGAGGGAGTCGAGCACAGTCTGCTCGACTGTCCGGGTCGCAAGACAATCAAAGTCGCGACGTTCCGCGGCAGATCGATACTTCAAACCAGTGCTCAGGATGACGAAGCCAGTAAGTCCTTTTGGGGCCATAAGAAGGACGAAAGTAGCGCGCTGGTCGAGGCGGCGGAAAATGCCCATCTGCTGACAAAAGCGTTGCGCGATCACGGCTGGGAAGCCTATGAGTTCCATGACCGCACAGAAAGCATCGTCACCATCGGTTCGTTTGCCGAAGTCGCCCAGAAGCTGCCTGATGGTCGAGTCGTAGTTATTCCGCAGGTGCAGAAAATCGTTCAGACATTCGACGCAAGCTACGATACGCCGGCGGATCCGCTCAGCGGCATCGGAAACGATTCTGCCACCCGCCAGCGAGTGGAGCAAGAAGAACAGCAAATCAGCATGCAGCTCAGCAGCAGACAAGCCCAGATCGTCCCCGGGTTGAATCCTAAGCATGTCAAGATCACGCACGGTCACGGCATAAATCTGAAACTCGAACGAATTATTCCCATCGACGTGCATCCTGAAGCGATCGACGTGCCGAAGCGCAGCGTTTCGAGCGACTATGCGGGTTGACAGTGGTTTTCGGATCGCGAGTGGCGGATTAAGCTGCTGGAAACGCTCGCCGCATCCGATTAACCGCCTGCGACACCCGAATTTTGATACGCGCTTCTCAATTCCCGCTTGTTATCGGCACGCATAATCGCAAGAAGGGTGCGGAGCTCGCCGAACTACTTACGCCGCGGGGATTTCGCGTTCTCACGCTCGATGACTTTCCAAACGCGCTAGAAGTCCTTGAGGTTGGCGAAACGTTCGCGGCCAACGCGGCATTAAAGGCATCGCAACAGGCGCTGCATTTGGGTCAGTGGGTGCTGGCCGACGACAGCGGCCTGGCGGTCGACGCGCTTGGCGGCGCTCCCGGCGTTTACTCAGCACGATTTGCCGGCCCAAACGCCACAGACGAAGACAACAATCGCCGGCTGCTGGCTGATCTTGGCAGCATGCCTGCCGAGAAGCGTACTGCCCATTATGTCTGCCATGTTGCGGTGGCCGATCCCACCGGGGCCATCCGCGCTGCAAGCCACGACGTGTGCCACGGCCGCATTCGCTTTGAGCCGGTCGGCACGAATGGTTTCGGCTACGACCCGCTATTTGAAGTCATCGAATACCACAGCACGTTCGGCGAACTCGGACCGCACGTGAAACGGGCGCTCAGCCATCGTTCGCGGGCGTTGCGGGCGATCGTCCCTATGTTGCTGAACGTAGCAGGCACACTCCGTGTGCCGCAACGGCAGTAGGATAATCGGCGGACAATCCTGTCCGTCGTTTAGTTCTAGCGACGGATTAAACTCTAGAATTGTCCCACATCCGCCCTGAGTTCCATTCACGCATCTGCAAAGCAAACTGCACAAATGCAGTTTGCGGCAGAAGCTACGGCACGCGGAGCGTGCCTGCTACAATAAGAGCCTGGGCGGCAGAAATGATTGCCGGTCCAGGCTCAATGAGAGAGAGAAATGAATAAGCAGAAAATAATACGACCCTGCAAATTCTGCAAGCGGGATTCCGACGCATTTTTCGTTCTTAGGCAGTTGCGCCGTTGCAAATGTGCTGCGAAGGCCAGTCTTCAGGCAGCGTTCTTAGCGTCGTTTGTTGGGATAATTCTGCAGACCAGCCCAAAGAGCTTCGCTGCCGATTTCTCGGATCCTGCCGTCTGGGTGAAGGAAAACATGCCGCAGCTCGTTGAGCTGTATCGTTCCCTGCATCAACACCCCGAGCTGTCGCTGAAGGAAAAAGAGACCTCAGCTCTAATAGCGAAGGAGCTGCGCAACGTTGGCGCTGAGGTGACGACCAACGTCGGCGGTTACGGCGTTGTGGGTGTCTTGAAAAATGGCCCTGGCAAGGTGCTACTGCTGCGGTCAGACATGGACGCCTTACCCGTCACCGAGAAGACCGGCTTGCCGTATGCCTCGAAAGTCCACACCGAAGACGCTCACGGCGCAACCGTCGGTGTCATGCACGCCTGCGGGCACGACGTGCACATGACCAACCTCATCGGCGTCGCCCGCTATTTGGCGGCCCATCGCGATCAGTGGTCGGGCACCGTGCTGTTCGTGTTCGAACCGGCCGAGGAAGTCGGGGCTGGGGCGCAAGCGATGATTCAGGATGGTATCTTCTCACGATTCCCACGGCCCGATTTCGCCGTTGCGTTCCACGATTCCGCCGACGTGGCAACCGGCGAGATGAACTACTTTCCCGGCTTCGCCCTGGCGAATGTTGACAGCGTCGATATCGTCATCAAAGGGCGAGGAGGACACGGCGCCAGCCCCGAGACAACCATCGATCCAATCGTGATCGCTGCCAAGCTTGTCCTCGATTTGCAGACCATCGTAAGCCGCGAAGTGAAGCCGACTGATCCAGCGGTGGTGACAGTCGGCTCCATCCACGCCGGCACAAAGCACAACATCATCTCCGATGAATGCCGGCTGCAGTTGACGATGCGTAGCCTCTCGCCGCAAGTGCGGAAGCAATTGCAAGATGCAGTTCGACGCAAAGCACTAGCCGCAGCCGCGAGCGCCGGTGCACCTGAGCCCACCATCGAAATCTCCGAAGGAACACCCGCGTTGTTCAATGACCCGCAGTTGACGCAACGGCTAGCCACCGCGCTCAAAAAGCGGTTTGGAGACGACAAAATCAAAAAAGGCGAACCGGTAATGGGGGCCGAAGACTTCGGCCGCTTTGGCTCGACCGGCGTCCCCATCTGCATGCTGCGGCTCGGGGCCGTGAGTCAAAAGCGCTTGGACGAATTCGCGGCCAAGCACGTGCCGCCAGATTCGTTGCACTCCGCGCTATTTTATCCGGATATCGAAGAGACGCTCGCCGTCGGCGTTCCAGCCATGGTCACGTGTGTGACTGAACTGTTGCCCAAGCAGCAGGGAGGGCGATAGTCGTCTACGGTTTATGGGATCGTCGCCTCGGAAAAACTGGTTGATATGGTGGCTAGTTGGCTATGTCGTGCTGGTGGCGGCGATTGTGGGTAGCATGGTCTGGGAACGACATGCAGTTCTTACCGACCTATCGACTCCCGATTCGCTAGCCGACTGGGAAGCTTGGCGTCAGGACGTGCGGCAGCGGCAAGCCAATCCCGGTCCTGTCAAGCGACGCGTGCCCAAAAGCGACGAGCCGCCGGCCCTTATCCTGATGCGAGACTATTTCGTTGTTTCTTTAGCGGGAGCCATCTTTTTTACGTCGATGCTCTATTGGATTATGGCGTGGCTTGTTACAGGCGCAGTGCGTGGAACCAGTACGTGATCAAAAAAGTACGGCCGTGCAACCTACTCACCAACTCACTTACTCACCCGATTTTCCCATGGGTTCAACCGTCCGCAGCGCGACTCTACCAAATGAGACCCAGCTATCAACGGCTGGCTCGCTTCGCTGGCGGAGTTGGCCCCTCGTGGATCATCCGATGTGGTCATGGATTGTACCCCTGGGAGTGCTGCTCGTTGGGCTTTTCGTTGATGCGGTCGGTGATAGTTGGATTATCGCAATCGCGGCCATTGCCGCAATGATGATTGCGATATGGTCATTTTTTCTGCCTGTTACATTCGAGATCACGTCGATGGGGCTACGCCGCAAAGCGCTGCGGCAAATCCGGATCGTGCTGTGGCCAACGATTCGCGCCTATCAATTGCGTTCGACAGGCATCGCGTTCTTTCAGCGCGCCGACCCATCAGCGCTCGATCTGGCATCGAGCTTATTCGTGCCGTATCCCGAAGACGCCGACGAGTTGGTCGTCGCGGTTCGGCTCTACCTGCCGCACGCCGTGGAGCTGCCAACATAGGTTCTATGATTAGGTGTCGGGTGGGTAGGGTCGAGCACAGTGCCACCGGGGTGGCGGTTTTAGGGCTCGACTGACGGGCTCGACCCCAACCATCCCCCCCGATGCCACTACGTCCGTCGCGTCGCCAATTTGGGATCGAGCGCATCGCGCAAACCGTCCCCCAAGAAATTGAGCGCATACAGCGTTGCGCCAGCGCAAGACTCGGGAACACGATCAGCCACCAATAGATCTTCACCGGCGTAATCACCTTGATGCCTTCATTTGCCAACAGGCCCCAGGAAACATCGGGTGGCTCCACTCCCAAACCGAGAAACGACAGAAACGCCTCAAACAGCATCACCCGCGGGATCGTGAGCGTGAGGTACACAATCACGACGCTGAGCAAATTCGGCAGGATATGGCGCCAGATAATGCGCGCCTGTGGCACGCCGAGCGAACGAGCCGCCTCGATAAATGGCTCCGTGCGCAGCGAAATCACTTGGCCACGAACGACACGGGCCATCGTGAGCCAATAAATGGCGCCCACGACGAAATAGAAAATCGTGATGCGGTCGATGCCCCATTCTTCGAGCCGCCTTTTCGTATGCTCCTCACCAAGAATCGTGATGATGAAGATCACGACAAAAATGAACGGGATCGAATAGAGGATATCCACAAACCGCATCATGATGTCGTCGACCCAGCCGCCGACGTACCCGGCAAGCGCGCCATACGTGACGCCGATCAACAGCGACACGAACGTCGCGACGATCCCGACAATGATCGAGATCCGGGCGCCCGAAAGACGCGCGACAGCTCATCGCGGCCAAACTCGTCGCGGCCGGCGACGGGGCCCAGCGTCCATTCGCCGAAAACGCGGGACCGCATCCGAATCATCCAACGGCTTACCGGCCCGACATCGGGGAATCCCGCTTCGCGATAGGGCCGAAACAAAATATTCTGCAATTCGTTCTGCAGCCGTCCAATCTCCACCTTCGCCGCCGCAGCCCCCTCATCGATCGGCTTCAAAACCTCGGCAAAGGCCAACTTCTTGCCGCGATTTTTCGAGCCAAACAAATCCGCCAGCGGCTGCCAGTAGTCAATCAGCCCTTGAGCGTAGCTCTGCAGCTCTCTACAAGCGCGCTCTTGCCGTTGCGCAATTGCCAGTGTTGAGTAAATCTCCCGGAGACGACCCGGCGTCTCGTCAATCGCCGGCCAATCCAGCGTGAAGGTTTTGATAAACAGCGGCGAAACCCTGGGTGGTTCGTATTGCAGGTCGGTGTGGTGCCTATCCGGCGGCGCGAGCGGCAAAAGTGGTGTGAAGAGAGCCTGCACCGCGATGACGATCAACGACACGAGCGACACCATCGCCATGCGATTGCGACGCAACCGACGCCAAGCGTCTTGGCCCAGCGAGACGCCTTTCAGCGTTTCGAGCGGTCCCTCGTGAGGCGATGTGGCGTTGCTATTGGACATTCTGTTGGCGTCGATGACTGCCTTCCAATTTCTATAACTCACTTCAATTCGACGCGCGGATCGAGAATACCGTACGACAGATCTACTAGGAAATTCATGACGCACAAGAGCAGCGTATAGAGTAGCACGAGACCCATCGCGAGCGTGTAGTCGCGTTGCAGGGCGGCCTGCACAAAGTGCCAGCCTAGCCCGGGAATGGCAAAAATTTTCTCGATGACGACCGATCCGGTGAGAATGCCAGCTACAGCCGGCCCCAAGTACGAAACAACCGGCAGCAGCGCCGACGGCAGGGCGTGGCGCAGGGCGACCATGAGCTGGCTCAGTCCCTTCGCCCGGGCTGTGCGAACGAAGTCTTGCGACAGCGCATCGAGCATCCCCGTGCGAGTGATTCGAGCAATCTCGGCCGCATACAGCGTCCCCAAACATATTGCAGGCAGCACGAGCTGGCGCAGCGTGCCCCATCCGGCTGCAGGGAAAATCGGAATGATGAATACAAATAAGATGATCGCCAAGCCGGCGATCACGAAACTGGGCACAGCAATGCCAATCGTCGCCAGCGACATCAGCACTAGGTCGGCTGGTGAGCCCCGATACATTGCCGACACGATGCCGGCGCTCAGCCCCAGAGTAAGCGCGAACGACAATGCAAGAATACCCAAACTTGCAGAAATCGGCAGGCCTTGCTCGATGATCGTCTTCACGCTGAAATCATAGAGCCGCATGCTCATGCCCAGGTCGCCACTCAGGAGGTCTGCGCAATGCGAGCTGGTATTGCTGACGGATCGGCAAGTCGAGCCGGTAGCGATGCTTGAAGTTTTCCTCAATCTCCGGAGGCAACTTCCGCTCGCTGGAGTAGGGACCGCCGGGCACAGCCCGCACCAACAGAAAAGTAGCCGTAAACACGCACCATAGCGTGAGCACCAGCCCGAGCATCCGCCGGATGATGAACCACGTCACTTCGCCGGCTCCATGTACTCATTCTTGGGGTGTGGATCCGAATTGCTGATGCTGGGGTCAATCCACAGCGCCGAGAGTGGATGCGTATCCTGCAGATTGTTGTAGAACCCGCGGAGGTGGGGCCGGACTAAATTACGCGACACGTAATAGTAAATCGGGATAATCGGCACTTCGTCCATCAGCAGGCGCTCTGCCTTTTCAAGCGTATGCATGCGTTTCTCGGCGTTAGGCTCATTGGCAGCCGATGCAATCAGCTTATCGTATTCGGCGTTTGAAAACCCAGTGCAGTTGTTTTCGCCGTTTGTCACGAACATGTCGAGATACGTATTCGGGTCGAGATAGTCGCCCACCCAGGCTCGCCGTGCGACGATGTAATCGAGTTGTTGCTCGGCTGCTTGGTAAGAGCCCCACTCCTCGTTGCGGAGCGAAGCGGTGATCCCCAAATTGTTCTGCCATTGTTTGCGGACAAGTTCCGCAATCGCCTGGTGCTGTTGGTCCGTGTTGTAAAGGATTTCGAGCTTGGGAAAGCCTCGGCCATTGGGAAACCCAGCCTCGGCCAGCAGTTTTCGAGCCGCTTCCGGATTGTACGCTTTGCATGGCTGCTGTTTATAGTCGGGCATCGATGGCGGCACCAAGCTCAGCGCTGGGATTTCTCCGGCTCCGGTCGCTACGCGTGTGATCTCATCGCGATCGACCGCCATCGAGAGCGCCTGGCGGACGCGCTTGTCGTTCAGTGGCGGCCGTGTGTTGTTGAGCAGATAGAAATACGTGGCGAGTTGGGGCGCCGGTTTCAGATCGTTACGGGGCGGTTTCTCCTTGAGAAACTCACGAAGTACCTCGGGAGGCGGTACGGTGACCCAATCCACCTTACCGGTCATGTATAGATTCAGCCCCGTCGTGCGGTCGTCGATCGACAATGCGTCCACAACTCTCAGGCGAACGTTCTTGCGATCCCAATAGTCTTCGTTCCGCACGAGGCGAATGCGATCGCGAATCCGCCGCGCGATGAGTTTGTAGGGACCGTTGGTCACAATGTTCTCGGGCTGCGTCCAATCGGGGCGGCCGTACTTCTCCACACACTTTTGATTGACGGGACAAAATGGATAAAAGCCCAGCAAGTCGAGAAAGTACGGCGTAGGATGAGTGAGCCGGATTTCGAGCGTGTGGTCATCGATCACGCGGACGCCGACTTGTCGGAAATCCAACAACACTTGGCGGCAGTATTCTACGCCCTCCGCAGTCTGCTTGTCCGGGGCCTTTGGTTGGAAGCGCCGCTCATGGCCATCGATGTTAACCGTGTATATCGCGCTTTCGTGAGACTCCGACGACGAATCGTTTGACCCCGGCTTATCGATGCGGACGAGTTTGCCCAATAGCAGTTTTCCGCGAACCGTATTCTGGACCGTCGCAGGCGGATTAAGCTCGACTTCCACTGGTTCGCCGGGCGCGAGCGAACTGCTGAGGTTGTAGCGCTTGGCATTCTCAATGTACCAGCCTTGATACGAATAGTTGGAGAAAGTGAGCGGGTCGATCAACCGTCGGATCGAATAATAGAAATCATGAGCGGTGACTGGCTCGCCGTTGGACCACCGGGCATTATCGCGGAGATGGAACGTGTAGGTCAGGCCGTCCGGAGAGATTTCCCATTTCTCGGCGACACCCGGTTCGGCTTGGTTGTTGTCGGCTCGCAGCCGAACCAAGCCTTCGAACAGAGAGCTGACGATGCGACCCTCCGGCTGGCCCGTGATCAGCGCCGGGTCGATCGACTGTACTTCGGTTTCGTTGACGAACGTAAAGTCGGCCGGCGGGAGACGACTCCCGTAAACAGCCCAGGACACAGCGCCCAAGCCGCCCACGAACATCACCACAAGAAACCACATTCGACCAAGCATGACTGTAATCTAGCGGGACAAGGTAGCGTGGGCCAACTACAATTCGGTACGCAACGCATTGAGTTTGGGTCATCCCCTCCGGTGGGCCACATGCCAGATTTTGTGCACCAGCGTCATAAACCGCCGCGAGAACTCGCTCGGCCGCGAGAATTAGTCGTCGTTTGCGCGCCGATGCGGAGCAACATCAATTTGTCGCGTATCGCCCGGGCCGCCGGTTGTTGTGGTTTGACGCGTCTCGTGTGCTGCGGCCCCGGCCGGCTCGATCGCAAAGTTGCTCGCGACGCCGCCGATAGGCTCCAGATCGAATCACATCGCACGCTCGAGCCAATCCTCGAAAAGTTGCGCGACGAAGGTCACCTCCTTGTCGGCCTGGAGCAGACGAGCCATTCCCAGGATTTGCATCACTATAAATTCGCCCGCCGAACCGCGCTGGTGATCGGCAACGAACGCACCGGTCTCACCGAAGACATTCTGCGGCAACTCGACGTCGTTGTGGAAATCCCTGTGTGGGGTCTGCCTTACAGCTACAACGTCGCCACGGCAACAATGATGACCCTCTATGAATACTGCCGCCAATATCCAGACGGGTGATTCGTGGGGTAGGCGTTGCCTCACTACGAATTCGCCCGCGGCGCCACAATCGTTCGACCAACTATTCTTCCCCCCAGGATCTTCTGAATGCGGTCCGGCAGTTCGTCAAGTGTAATCTCCTCCGCAATGTCGTTCAGTTGGGCAACGCGCCATGGTCCCGCCAACTTCTGCCACATTTCGAGCCTTTCCCGCCGCGGGCACTTCGCCGAATCGATTCCTGCGAGCGTGGCGCCCGCAGGATGAATGGGTAGACCGTCAATTTTAGTTCGGTGCCTGCAACCAACCCACAAGCAGCGACGCAGCCGCGATGATGTAATGAACGCAGGATGGTGGCAAGTGGTTGCCCACCGACCGTATCAATCGCCGCCGCCCACCGAGCAGATAGCAATGGACGATCCGTTTGATCCAAGACTTCGTTGCGTCCCAGCATTTTTTTGCGCCCAAGCATCGCAGCCAGTCATGCTGTTCGCGCTTCCCCGTAACCGCTTCAACCTCATAGCCAAGTTTGGCGAGGATGGCGACCGACACCGACCCCACACCACCTGTCGCGCCCGTGACCACAACCGGTCCGCGCTCCGGTCCGATGCCACGATCGACAATCGCCGTCACACATTGCGCTGCCGTGAAGCCGGCGGTGCCGTAGATCATGGCGTCGCGAACCGACAGCCCGGGGGGCAACGGCACAATCCATTCCGCCGGTACCCGCGAATGCGGAAAACCCGCCCCAATGACTGGCGCCGAATTCATAGCCAGTGACCAGCACTTCATCGCCTGGCTGATACTCAGCCGAAGAAGTTGCCTCAACCGTTCCAGCACAGTCGACTCCCGGAACGTGGGGCAGCGAACGAACCACCCCCGGATGTGCTTGGCTGGCAAGCGCATCTTTATAATTCAGCGACGAATAGGCAACGCGGATGAGCACCTCCCCCGGAGGCAAGTCGCTCACGCCGATATGCTCCACTTCGGCAATCACTTTGCCGACCGCATCCTTGCGAACCATGTAGCATGGAAACGATTCTGAATGCGACATGCGAGTACGGTGGGCACTGCTCACCGCCTGTCATTTACTTCTTCTTCAACTCGATGGGCAATTCATCGATCTTCGCCGCCAGGATGAAGTCGTTTTCCGACAGGCCGCCAATCGCGTGAGTCCACAATTCGACCGACACGTTGCGGTAGCCTTCCAAGTGCAGATCGGGATGATGCCCGTCCGCCTCGGCAACTTCGGCGCAGCGATTGAAGAAATCGATCCCCGCCATGAAGTCTTTCACCGTCCAGTCTTTGCGGATCCGCTGGCCGTCGTGCGTGATCCGCCAGCCCTGCAACTCCTTCAATTGCTCGCGCGCCTCTTCAGCCGAATACGGCTCGACGCCACCTTCGCACGGTTTGCACTTCTTATGAACCAATTGTTCGGGCGATTGAACGGCCATGGCAAATCTCCTGCAAAAGTTTCGCGGGCACGAAGACGCGACTAATTATCGGCCGAAAGCAAACGAGGTCAAACGGCCGCATATCGTGGGATGGTCAGCCGAACAAGTGGCTAAAAGCCGGCAAGGTAAAAAAGTGCTGCAATAATGAACCCAACGAAAGTCACGACACACGCCGCCGCAACGACAAGATTTCGCGGCAGCACCACGGTGATTGCTGTCGCCATCGTACACACTGCCAGATACGCGTGGACAGCGCTGCTTTGAAAATCGCCGACGAGCCACGCTGCTGCAAAGGCGGCACAAGCAAACGCTCCCGCCGTGCGACGCCCGAACGCGACCGCCAGCGTGCGATGTCCTGCTTCGAGGTCGGCATCATAGTCCGCGGCCGTGGCCAGGGCGTGTACGCCCGCCACGCACAGCGCCAACAGATAATACCGTAGCGGCATCTCCCGCGGATCCGCATTCAAGCTGAATCCCATCATCAGCGGCAAAAGAAAGTACCCGAGCCCATTCGCCAGTGAATCGAGCGGCGGCCGCTCCTTCAGTCGATACGGCGGAACCGAATACACCCACGCCATCAGCACGAGCGAAACCGTCGCCATGAAGTTGTCGCGATTCCGCGTCAAACACGCTCCGATAATCACCAGTGGCATCATCGCCACACAGGCACTAAGCACGAACGTCCGCTCTTCGGGTCGAATCACCGCGCCCCAAATCGCCTTTCGCCGCGAGGACAGTCGATCCGACTCGTAGTCATAAATGTCGTTGAGCCCGCAACCGATGAGATTCATCGGAAACGTGAGCAGCACTATTTGCGAAATCGCAATGGCACTCCATTCCGCGTGTGCTGCGTGCAGTCCTAATGCATACACGAGCGGCAGAACGGGCCAAAGAATGGGCCGGCTGACTTGGACCAAGAACACGAGCCGGCCGATTTCGGAATTCATCGCAGCCGCTTTTACCACGCCAGGACCGGCGGCAGGTACTTTTCGATCAACCGTTCGTAGTACGGACGCAGTTCGTTCCAGTCCGGCGGCGTCGGCGCTTTGGAATACAAGTCGAACGGGTTGAACGCTTGCACCCAGGGCAGCATCTCGCGGTCATGATCGTCGCACAGAGCATCATACTGATTCTCACGATGCCAGGCATAGAACGAATGAAAGCGGATCATATACAGCGCCGTCTCTGGCAAAAACCCCTGCACTCGCTGATACATGTATTCATCGTGGCCCCACGATAGCGCCACATTTCGCAGCCCGCAACCTTTCTCGTAGACGCCCAAGTCTGTGTTGAAGCGGGAATCACTTGAATCTGGATTCTCGGAAAAAAACTCGCTGTAAACGATGCGCTCGTTAAACGGGCAGCCGACGGGGAAAGTATCCCCGACTACAGCCCACTGCGGCTCGCCAAATAAGCACAGCATCTTGCCGAGGTCGTGAACAAGGCCCGTGAGTACGAACCAATCAGGATGGCCAGCCGCTCGAATCGCTTCCGAGGTTTGCAGCAGGTGCTGTAACTGCGAAAGCTCAATGTCCGGATCCGAATCGTCCACGAGCGTGTTGAGGTAATCGAGCGATTCGAGAATGCTCATCCGCCGCCGATTGAACTGCAAAAACTCTCGCTTTTTGGCCTGGACGAAGTCGTATGTCTGAAAGCGGTGGTTTTGCCGATAAAACTCTCGCACCGTCGCACGAGCGGGCGTGTCGTAATTCCGGTAATCTTCGCGCGCTTTGGCTTTCGGCTCAGGATAGACGGCCTGGGCGATGAAGTCTTCCCAGGCTTCGCCGGCAGTGGGGCCACTCCGACCATTGCTGTTTTCGTTCATCGCCTAGTCTCTCCCTCGCGCTATTCCTCACTCTCCCTGATTTTAGCAAGCACGCTGTAATCTTCGAGAGTTGTCGTGTCTCCGACCGTCTCTTTGCCAGCCGCGATATCCCGCAAAAGCCGTCGCATAATTTTACCGCTGCGCGTTTTGGGCAGAGCACCCGTAAAACGAATGTCATCCGGCTGTGCGAGCGCCCCGATTTCGTGCCGCACATGCTTTTTGAGCTCTTCTCGCAAGGCATCGTTCGGCTCTCCGTGTCGGAGCGTGACAAATACAGCGACCGCTTCCCCTTTCAGATCATCCGGCCGCCCGACCGCCGCCGCCTCAGCCACGTCTGGGTGCGATACCAACGCGCTTTCAATCTCAATCGTGCTCAGCCGATGGCCGGAGACATTGAGCACGTCATCGATGCGCCCCATGATCCAGTAATAGCCATCCTCATCGCAGCGGGCATTGTCGCCGGCGAGATAATTGCCGGGCACCTTGCTCCAGTAAACTTCCTTGAACCGGTCATCGTCGCCCCAAATGCCGCGCAGCATTCCTGGCCACGGCTTTGTGATCACCAGCCATCCTCCCTGGTTGTCACCGACCGAATTCCCATTGTGACCGACGATCGAGGGAATTATTCCCGGCACTGGTTTCGTGCAACTTCCCGGTTTGGTGGAGATGGCCCCAGGCAGCGGGCTCATCATGATGCCGCCGGTTTCCGTCTGCCACCATGTATCCACAATCGGGCAACGTTCACCGCCGATCATTCGGTGATACCACATCCACGCTTCGGGATTGATGCCTTCCCCAACCGTGCCTAGCAGACGCAGGCTCGAAAGATCGTGTTTCTTCACATGCTGATCGCCCCACTTGATAAACGCCCGAATCGCTGTCGGAGCCGTGTAAAAAATCGTGACCTTGTACTTCTCAACCAGTTGCCAGAAGCGGCTTTCATCGGGATGATTGGGCGCACCCTCGTACATCAAAACCGTCGCGCCGGCCGAAAGTGGCCCATAAACCACATACGAATGCCCCGTAACCCAACCGATGTCGGCGGTGCACCAGAAGACATCGTCCGCTCGGTGATCGAACACCCACTCGAATGTCTTCTTCGCGTAAAGATTGTAGCCAGCCGTCGTGTGTTTGATGCCCTTCGGTTTACCGGTCGAGCCGCTCGTGTACAGGATGAAGAGCGGAGCCTCACTGTCCAAAGGAGCAGCCGCGCAATCGGCCGATGCCTTTTCCATAAGCTCGTGCCACCAATAATCGCGGCCAGCTTGCATCTTTACTTCAGGGCCGCTGTTCGCCCCCGTGCCACTGGCTCCGCCCGTGCCACCCCGGCGGAACACAATGCACTTCTCAACCGTAGGACTCTTCGCGAGTGCTTCATCCACAGTCTCTTTGAGCGGCAGCGCCTTACCGCGCCGCCAACCGAAGTCAGCGGTAATCTGCAACTTCGCCGCTGCATCGCGATTCCGCTCCGCAATCGCCTCGGCCGAAAAGCCCGCAAAGATGACTGAATGAATCGCGCCAATGCGGGCACAGGCCAGCATCGCGATCGCCAGTTCCGGCACCATCGGCATGTAGATCGAAACGCGATCTCCCGCCTCGACGCCGACCTCCTTCAACACGTTCGCAAACTTGCAAACTTCCTTGTGCAACTCAGCATAGGTCAACTTTCGCGCATCTCCCGGCTCACCTTCCCAGAGAATAGCAGTATGATTCCCCACCCGGCGGCCAGGTGCCGATCCAGACAATTATACGAAGCGTTCGTCTCTCCGCCCGCAAACCATTGCGCAAACGGCTCTTTCCAAATGAGCGCTTCTTCAAATGGCTTGAACCAATGCAACTCGTCTCGCGCCAAATCGGCCCAAAACTTCGGCGGATCGGCGGCGGCTTCGTCCCATAGCTTCTGATATTCGGCCAGCGACTTGACGCGGGCCCGCCTCGCAAAATCCGCCGGCGGGGCAAAAAGCCGCTTTTCCTGCATCACCGTGTCAATTTGATTGCCTGATGCCGAACGATCCGCCATGGTGAATTCCCCGCTGAACTTGCGAAATAAATGCTTGATCAACCGCGGTCGATTTTAACGGCCCGGCTTCAGTTCGCCAAACTGGATTCCCAGATTGAGGGAGACAGTTGCGATTCGTCAACTTCAACCATACAATCAGCACCCCTGTATAGCTTTTCAACCATCCGAGGCGGAATGGGTGAAGGGATGGGATCTCATCGAATACCGTCCGTGCTTCTCGTCACCGTGAGTCGCGCGACTGTTGACATCTTCGACAGTGCTTCACGAAAGTTGATTTTCGATTCGCCCGCCCGTCGTTGATGGAACGTGATCGGAACTTCCACAAACGTGACGCCGGCTCGATGCAAATGCCAAATAATTTCTTCCAGGTAAGAGTACCCGGCAGCTTGAACGCGAGATAAGTCGATCGAACGTATTGCCGCGACACGATACGCTCGAAATGCTCCGCTGCTATCACGGACCGGTAACCGCAGCAGCAAACGGCTTAGGCTATTCATGACTCGGCTCATGACTCGCCTCGGAAGCGGCCAGCCCTCGATCGCGCCGTGCTCACAGTACCGCGATCCAACCGCTACATCGGCTGCCCGAGTGCCGCTTACCAATTCGGCTAGATAGCCTGGATCATGGCTCCAATCCGCATCCATCGTAACGATTACGTCATACGAATGGTCGAGCGCCCAGCGCATCGCGGCGAGCGTCGCGGAGCCCAAGCCTTGCTTTCCCGGGCGATGTAGACAATGCAGTCGTGGTGCCGTGGCCGCCCGATCGTCGCACCAGCGGCCGGTGCCGTCCGGCGAGTTATCGTCAACAACGAAGATGTCAGCTTCCGGCAAGACGCGAAGAATCTCATCTACCAATCCGGGTAGATTCTCGATTTCGTTGTACGTGGCAAGGGCAACGACGATGCGGCGGCCTTCCGCTTCGTGGCCGACCGCGTTCATTGGGAAACCGCCAGATCGCGATAGTACGCAACTGTCCGCCGCAGGCCCTCTTCAAACCCGACGACAGGTTCGTACTTCAGAACTTTTTGCGCCAGTGAGATGTCGGCCAGGCTCTCGCGCACATCGCCCGCACGGGCCGCCTCGAACACGGCGCTGATACTCGTACCGAGCTCTTGGTTAATACCGGCGACGAGCTGGAGCAAATCGAACGATGTGCCGCAGGCAACATTGATCGTGCGGCCAACCGCTGCCGGCACGTCGGCCGCGAGCAAGTTGCCGTGAACCACATTGTCGATATACGTGAAGTCGCGAGATTGCTTGCCATCGCCGAAGATCGTTGGCTGCCGACCCGCCAACATCGCGGTGATGAACTTGGGAATTACCGCCGCATACTGGCTTTTGGGATCTTGTCGCGGACCGAATACGTTAAAGTAGCGGATCGTCACCGTCTCCAGGCCATAGCTGGCCGTGAATGCTTGGCAATAGTATTCACCCGCAAGTTTTGCCGCCGCATACGGCGATAACGGCGCAGGCAGCAATCCCTCGTGCTTGGCGGGGACGGGCTGATCGCCATAGGCGCTGCTTGAGCCGCCGTAGACAATTCTTCGCACGCCGCTTCGCCGTGCCACATCCAGCAACGTAACCGTGCCTGTTACGCAAGCGGCATTGGTGTCGAGCGGAGCAGCAACACTCCGCGGAACAGAGGCCAGTGCCGCTTCGTGAAACACGACCTCAACACCCTCCAATGCTCGCTCCACAGCGTGCGAGTTAACGAGGTCGCCTTCGATGAATTTGATTTTGTCTTTGAACGGAGTCAGATTATCGGAATTCCCCGTGCACAGATTATCCAGCACGTTGACGCGGTCGCCGCGCTTCACTAGCGCGCCGACAATGTGCGAACCGATAAACCCCGCGCCGCCGGTAACTAGGTAGGTGCCCATTGACGAAAACATACAACACGGACGGCTCAGCCGCTACGCAGCCGGGAGAATAAATTGCGATATTCTTCCCGCCGCACCGGTGGCTTTGGCGCGGCAGTGTCGTCCTCGACGATTAGCACGGGCTCCTCGTGATGATTCGCCGTTTGGTTGGCCAAGTGTTCGCCGTCAGACCAATCGTCAGGCGACCACGACGCCACTTCGCGACTCTCAGAATTCGAAGCATTCCAGTCGTCGGATGAAAATGCCGCATCATCGACGGACGACGTCGGTTCGCGTGTTTCCGAGGCCGAATCAGAGACGATTGCCAGCCGCGGCCGTTGGCAATCCAATGCCACGTCTGTATCCGGTACTTTGCTGACCGCGAGTTCTGTTGCTGTACTATCGTATTCCTCCGAATCTTCTTCGAGCATCCGTAATGCAGCTCCGGTGGAAGCGCAAGCGACCGTCTCGTTGACATCCGCCTCGGAAACCGCCGCCTGGACAAGTGCGGCGAATTCCGGATCGCGACGATTCTCGACGCGCAGCGCATCGCTGTGGAACATGTTGTCCCAGCTCGCGAAGTTATCGAGCACTACCTCTTCCTCGTCAAACTCTTCAGCAAATGGATTCGAAGAATCCCTTACGGGCTGGGCGGAATCGCTCTTCGTGGAAGCTGCCTCGGTCGTTGTGGTCACCTCGTCATCCGATAGATCAAGCTCCGTCGGTTCGATGTCGGGAAGTACCTCGTCCTCAAATTGGTCGGCAACGACCACCTCGCCTATCCGATCGCGACCCACGACCAAATCGTCGTCGAGCTGGCCGAACTCGACAACCTGCAACGGCGCCGGGGGAGCCGTAGTCGGGGCCGGCGTATCCCACGGAGCCGGAAGCTGTTGGATATCCGCCCAAGCGCTTTGAATAACCGAACGGTCAATCTGCGACCGATTAGCTGTATCGGCGTCCATAAGCGCCCGATCGCAAAGCTGGTTGACAAGTCGAGGAACACCGTCAGTCGCTTCGAAAATCGCATCCCAGGCGTCGGGAGTAAACAACACTTCTGGCGATCCACCGCAGGCCGCGATTTCAGCCCGAACAAACTGGGCCGTTTCCTCGCGACCGAACGGACCCAAGTAACAGCGCCGCTAAGCGCTGGCTGAACGATTCCAATTCAGGGTGTGCGAAGCACTCTTCAAGCGCGGAAGAACCGGCTAAGACCAATCGTACGCGCGGCAAGCCCCCACGCACTAGATTTGTCAGCACACGCAGTTCATCCAACAAATTGATCGAAAGCGTTTGTGCTTCATCCACAAGCAATAACAACCCGGTCGGACATTCCTCGCGCGAAAGTAAATGATCGAGCAAGCTCAAACGCAAGTCACCCTCGTCGCGCATGCGGTACGGCAAGCCGAGTTCGAACAGGATGGCTTGCAACAACGCGCGACGTGTGCACAACCGGGCGCAGGCCGGCAACACCACGTCGAACCGTTCATGGTATTGCGACGCCAACACCTGCAACAGCAGCGACTTCCCCGTTCCGGGACCGCCAATCACGAGTCCTGGTCCGTCGCCCCGTTCGATAACGCGGCCCAGTCGGTGGCGCGCATCTTCAATCGACGCGGCGGGAAAGTAGCGGGCAACTTGTGGATAACTTGGAAATACCCGCTCTTTGCACTCGATCAATTGGCGAAGCGAAAGACCCGAATCTGTTGTTGAGTTTGGCATCGGCGGCATTGTCCCGTTATGCAGTGATCGGCGAGGGGCCCTCGGGCAACCGTGGCGCCTTCGCGCAACCTCAGCGCAGGCCAAAACCAGGGGACCATCCTATAAATCGGCACAAAGCCAAGACCGCCTTCAGATAGAAACTTTGAACGCAAGCACCGTTCACCGCGCAACGTCTCCACACGCTTGCGGTTTAGCTTCAATGCTAGCCCACCCACCACTTTCCAACGTATGATGACCTTATGTTTCGCATCAAAATCTGCGGTATCACGAACATTGATGACGCGCTCGTCGCTGCGGATGCCGGCGCCGACGCGATCGGCTTCAATTTCTTTAAGAAAAGTCGTCGTTTTATCGAGCCCGAAGCCGCACTCGAGATTACCGAAAAATTACCGCCTGGTGTGATGAAGGTAGGCGTCTTCGTTAACCCCCAAGCCTCTGAAACCACCGCCATCGCAAGTCGCGTCGGACTCGATTGCATCCAATTACACGGCGACGAACCCCCTGAGCTTCTTGCCGCACTTCCGCGAGAATCTCCAAGTCATCCGTGCCCACCGTCTCGACCAACAAGCGTTCGCGCCCCTGCTCTCTTATTTAGAAGAATGCCGCGTGGCTGGGACGATCTCCCGACGCCGTACTCATCGACGCGGACTCCGGCACAGAATTCGGCGGCACAGGCCGCACCGCCGATTGGGAACAAATCGCGGCCCACCGCGCGGAGCTCGGCGCGCTCTCCCTCATCCTCGCCGGCGGCCTGACTCCTCAAAATGTCAGCGAGGCAATCGCGAACGTCCATCCTACTGCCGTCGACGTCGCCAGCGGCGTCGAGCGACAGCCGGGCATCAAGGACCACGAACTCGTGCGACGCTTCGTCACCGCCGCTCGACAATCGTTCGAAACGAATTGACGATTGTTCCACCGCTTGCGGCTTAGCGAGAAGTCAAGCGCCAGTTTTTAGCCACCTGAATTTTTGGATATTTTATGTGCGCTGTGACTAGAAATTGTACCACGGCTTGTGATACGCTCCCGTGCCTTGAAATGACCACTCCCGGCGAGTGCCCGTAGAGCTCACGCCGGTCGCGCGCCGCAACTGTCCTCACGCCTGCATAGGTTTCCAACCTCCCGCTTGCGTGTTGGCAGCTCTGCGACGAATGCGGCCGGGCCATTGGCAGGCACGCTTTACCGCGGGTGGTTCGGCTTTGCGATCGAGTTTGCGTAGCACCACACGGCTGCCGGCCAATGCCATGGCCGGGCATGGTTGGTCGTGCGCGCCGCCGCTCGATCGTGCACCGAGTGGGCCCAGCATTTCTTTTTTCGGAAGACGCCGAAATCCATTCAAAAGACATGAAAAGGATAACCACATGACAACGCCTTGCCAACCGCTTGCGGTATAGCCGCTTCCCTCCGCTTGCGCATTAGCGTCAAAACATAACCCAGACCATATTCCAAGCACCACAAACCCCGAAGCGTGGCGATCAACGCCCCACGCCTGCGCTCATGGTGCGCTTGCCCCATTTACTGCTTGCCATTTACAATCAAGGTTTCGATAGCTGCCGCTTCAGAATTAGGAGAACACTGTGTCGCAAGTTGCCACGAAACTGCCGTATAAGGTGCTCGATTGCTCGCCCGCCGAGTTCGACCGACTCGCCGAATGGGGCCGCAAAGAGATCACGCTGGCCGAGAACGAGATGCCCGGCCTGATGGCCCTTCGCCAAAAGTACGGCCGCACCAAGCCCCTCACGGGTGCGCGCATTGCTGGCTGCCTGCACATGACCATCCAAACCGCGGTGCTCATCGAAACGCTTCGCGAGCTCGGTGCGGAAGTCACGTGGAGCAGTTGCAACATTTTTTCAACGCAAGACCACGCCGCATGTGCGATCGCCAAGACCGGCGTGCCGGTGTACGCCTGGAAGGGCATGTCGCCGCAGGAATTCGATTGGTGCATTGAGCAAACCTTGTTCTTCCCCTCCGGCGAACCACTCAACTTGATTCTGGACGACGGCGGCGACCTCACCGCCATGGTCCACGACAAATTCCCCGAGCTGCTCAGCGGAATTCGTGGGCTCTCGGAAGAGACCACCACCGGCGTCCACCGCCTCTACCAAATGCACGAACGCGGCGAATTGAAGGTGCCGGCGATCAACGTCAACGATTCCGTCACGAAGAGCAAGTTCGACAATCTCTACGGCTGCCGTGAATCTCTGGCGGATGGCATCAAGCGGGCCACCGACATCATGGTCGCCGGCAAAGTCGTGGTCATCGCCGGCTACGGCGACGTCGGCAAGGGCTGCGCTCAGTCGATGCGCGGCCTCGGCGCCCGCGTGGTGATCACGGAAATCGATCCGATCATCGCGCTTCCAAGCCGCTATGGAAGGCTTCGAAGTGACGACCATGGAGGACGCCGTCGAAGAAGGCGACATCTTCGTAACCACCACCGGATGCCGCGACGTGATCACGGGCAAGCACATGTCGCTTATGAAAAACGACGCCATCATCTGCAACATCGGTCACTTCGATTTGGAGATCGACATGGCGTGGATCGAAGGCGAGGTCAAAGCCGGCCGTGCTACAAAACAGAACATCAAGCCGAACACCGTGGGTGCGGTGGACAAATACACCTTCGACGACGGCCATTCGATCCTCGTATTGGCCGAAGGACGGCTCGTGAATCTCGGCTGCGCCACTGGCCATCCGTCGTTCGTGATGAGCAACTCCTTCACCAACCAGGTGCTGGCCCAGTTGGCGCTGTGGAACGACACCGAAAAATACGAAATCGGCGTCCACGTGTTGCCCAAGAAGCTCGACGAGGAAGTCGCCCGGCTCCACCTGGCGAAGCTCGGCGTCAAGCTCACGAAGCTCACCCAGAAGCAGGCCGACTACATCGGCGTCCCAGTCGACGGCCCCTACAAGCCGGAATACTACCGGTACTAAACTCGTCGCTCAAGAATTCGGCGGGTTAACCAGTAGCCGCTCGCGATTCCCAGCACGGTGATTGGGGGAATTACGACGAGGTTGAGCGTCTCGTTCGTCAGGTGCTCCCATAGCCAATCAAAGCCGGCATTGTCGAGGAGTTCAATGCAGTGGCCCAGGCGCTATCGCGACAATGGCGCCCATTACTATGCCGAGCACTCCCCCAGCGTCGCGCCGCTGACGATTGCCAGACGATTATTAACGCGCCAGATTCCAACTATGGTTCCAATAATGGAAGCGGGAAGCACCACCCAAATTAGTAGATTAACGACGAGGATGAGTAGCGCTAATCCGTCTAATCGCGATGCATACACCACTCCGGCGATCAGCACCGCGGCGAGAGTCACCATCGCGAGCAAGTATTTGAGACTGAACTGCATAGTGATTGCGTTCGGTCCAATTATCGCTGTTTGCTACGCAAAAGCTTCGCTTTCCATCTCAACGTGCAAGATGCGCAGGCCCCCTTGCCGTGCTTCTTTCAAGGCTTGATGAACCACTTGCTTGAATTCCCCGGGCCGATGGCGGATCCAGATAGCCGCTCTCCCTCGGCGCATTGTCAGACTGGAGTCATCGAAGCCGGCTTCATAGACCGCGTTCTCCAACTCTTCGGTAAGGTCGTCATTATCAAGGATGAGATAAAATTCCGGATTCATGGCTTTGCTGCTCCTAAACATGAATCTACTATATGGCGAATATCCTTGCCGTGATCTTCGGAACTGCGGGAGTTGACCAGACTGACTTTCTGCAATCGCGGTGGCCGTAGCCGCAATAGATTCGACAATGCGCATGTCCCCTCGACATCACAATCCGCCAGCCATGTTGCTGAGCATATTTGAGCGCTTCGCGAATATACTTGTTCGGATGCCTCATTGGCTTGCGCGGCACCGACAACGGCTGACTCTTGTTTAAGTATATTCTGGTCGTCGGTGCCAGTATAGCTATTTTGTCGTTTGGCAAGATGCCATAGACTTAAACGTGCCATGCCTGCCATCCAAGCCTTTCGCGGTATTCGCTACGACCTGGGTCATGTCGGTTCGCTCTCGAACGTGGTCGCACCGCCGTATGACGTGATCGACGCCGACCTGCAACAGCAGCTTTACGACAAGCACCGGGCGAATGTCGTGCGATTGATCCTCAACAAGGACGAGCCCGGCGACGACGAGCACAACAACCGTTACACGCGCGCCGCGGCAGATGCGCACCTGGCTTCGCGATGGTGTGCTCTTCACCGAGGCCGATCCCGCGATCTATGTTTATCATCAGGTGTTTACCGAAGTCGGCGTCGAGCACACCCGCCGCGGCTTCATGAGCCGTGTGCGGCTGGAGCGGTTCGGCGAAGGCAGTATCTTCCCCCACGAAGAGACGCACGGCAGCCGCGAAGGCCGATCGACTCAAGCTCTGGGGTGCGTGCAAAGCGAATCTGAGCCAGATCTTCAGCCTCTTCCCCGATCCACAAAACCACGTGCAAGAGATTCTGGAGGCCGCCACTGCCGGCTTGGCGCCGCTCGAAGCAACCGACCACCTCGGAGTCGTCCATCGCATTTGGCCAGTTACCGACGTGTCGACCATTACCTCCGTGATTGCCGCGATGGGTGACCAACTGGTTTACATCGCCGACGGTCACCACCGCTACGAAACCGCGTGCAACCTGCGCGATCAAGTTGCCGCTGAACTGGCCGACCGAAGAGAGAAACTCTCCTCCGAGCACCCCGCCAACTTCGTGCTCATGATGTTCGTCTCGATGAGTGACCCCGGTATGTTGGTCCTGCCAACGCACCGCCTATTCCGCGGCCTGCCCTCGATGACCGCGTCCCAGCTATGCGAGCGTTTGGGGAATTCGTTCACTGCGGAGCCGGCGGGCAGCGGCCCGGAACGAGCACGTTCCTTGTGGGAAGCGATCGAGCTCGAAGACGATCAAGCTACTATCGGGCTATACACCGCTTCCGATGATCAATGGACGCTCGCGCGTATGACCGAAGCTGGTAGAAAGCGGCTTGCCGAAGTAGCGGGCGAACACTCTGCCGACTGGCAGGGACTGGGCGTGAGCATCTTACACCGTCTCATCATCGAAACACTGCTGGTTCCCAGTAGCAGTCACACTCCGTGTGCCGCAGCCAATGAAGCGAACGGTACGCGGAGCGTGCCTGCTACCTTGCCCGCACCCAAATACGTCCGTGACATCGAAGAGATAATCCAAGGTCTGAAGCTCGGCGATGCCGCCGGTCGCGACGCCACAGGCCAAACCGGTACGGGCGGTCGTTTCGAACTGGCCGCCCTCGTCATGCCCGCCACTGTGGAGCACATCCGTGCGATCTCCAGCCATGGTGAGCGCATGCCCGCTAAGAGTACGTTCTTCTATCCCAAGCTTCTGAGCGGCCTGGTGATCAATCCGCTGGAATAGTCGAGAGTCAAGAGTCTAGAGTCTAGAGTCAAGAACCAGAAGTGCAGCAGTCTGTCCTGGTAATTGGGTTTGGCTCTCGACCCTCGACTCTCGACCTTCGACTCCCTGTTTCACGTGAAACGACTTCGCGGCCTACGGCCTTTGGTAGTCATTCGCGTTCTGTGTGTTCCACGTGAAACGCACAAACTGTGGGCCACCTTGCCGATTGTTTCACGTGAAACGACTTTAGCGTACCAGCGTATAAACGACCGCAAGCAGTATCGTCCAAGCTGTTGATACGAGTCCTCCGCCCAAAGCGATCACCCACGCCGGTGAGAGTTCGACTTTGATGCGCTTGGTAATCCATTCCAAGCCACTCACAATCGGCAGAGTAGCCAATGTGGAAAACACAAAGCATATAAAGAGTAGGAAAGGGAAACCCACTGCCGAGAATGTCAGCACCCCGACAAGTGGACGACTAAGGTAGGTGCCGCCTAGCAAGACGTGGCTAGTAGCGGTCAGCAAGAACCCACCTAGCAAGAATAAGGGCACCAGTGCACCGACCAATGCGATCCGGACGCCGATTTCGCCCCACTCCAGAACAGGAGCACCACGACCCTTAAACGCTCTTAAGTGCGGCGAGAGATCTGCAGTGTCGCGATCACCGCTTGCCGCGTATGAGACTGGAGGGGTCATGCCACTACCCTCCTTTCTTGTGAGGGGGAGGGCCGGCAATCAAGCGAGAAGTTCGGCCTGCTTGCCGATCCTCTCCATCCTTATTATAGCGTTGTAGACGCAAAAAGTCGAGGGTTTTCAACCCTAACACGCCCTCGTTGCGGATTCACGACCGATGCATCTTGCGGCCAATCGACACTTTAGCGGACTAGGCGCAAAGGCATTGCTGGTAGTGAATCAAATGCAGTCGGCGATACAATCGCGACTGGTAAAGGAAAGCAGCGACGGTCAAGCAAACTCTGTCTACGCTAGCCGAATCGATACGACCGTCGCCACCAGATAGCCGATGAATGTTTGGCGGCGAGTTGCGGGCACAAGCATTAGTTTTACGGACATTGCTAGCGCTGCAGCCAATCCGGCGCATCGCTGGCAACCGCTTGGGCAAGGACGCCCAGCACGTAGCCGAGTTTCTGCGAAGCTCGGTTTGGCAGTTTCTCCGAAGCTGCCCTACATCGAATCAGGGAGGAATCGGCCGTGTCGAAAGAGCGACGTTTAGGACGTGGTTTGGAAGCTTTGCTGGGCCGTGCTTGGGACGATCCTCAGTCCACAGCCGCTCCCATCGGTCTGGTTGAAGCCGAAAGCGACGATCGCATCTCGCGCGATGAAAACGGCCAGGTTTGGCTCAATTGCGACGCGATCAGTCGCAACCCTTACCAACCGCGGCAAACGTTCGAAGAAGCTGAGATCGCCGATCTGGCGGACAGTATCCGAACGCACGGCATCCTGCAGCCGCTGGTCGTTCGCCGCGTTGACCAAGGCTTCGAATTGATTGCCGGCGAGCGCCGGTTGCGTGCCGCCCTGGCTGCTGATTGGCGGCAGGTGCCCGTCCAACTTCGCGAGGTGGACGATCGCCAAATGGCCGAGTTGGCCATTGTCGAAAACGTCCAACGTAAAGACCTCAACGCGATTGAAAAGGCCGAATCGTTCCAGCGGTACATCGACCAGTACCAATGCACACAAGAAGAACTAGCCGGCCGCGTGCAGGTCGACCGGTCGACGGTTGCTAACTTGCTCCGCCTGTTGGAGCTGCCGGCAGACGTGAAGCAAATGGTGCAAGAGGGCGAGATTTCGCAAGGTCACGCTCGTGCGTTGCTGCCGCTGGGCGATGAGCACGAGCAAATCGAATTCGCGCGTAAGATCAAAAAAGAAGGGCTCTCCGTCCGCGCAACGGAGCAGGGCGTACACGACCGCATTCACTCGTTGGACGGCGATCAGTTACGAATCGTCGACGCCGAAGGCAACTCGCGACCTATTGAGCGACCACGCAATGAACAAGTCGCTTCACTCGAGCAGGAGCTCCGTTCTGCACTAGGCACCAAGGTGGCGCTGAGCCAGACGGCCAAAGGCAAAGGCAAAATCACGATCCACTTCCAAAGCCATGAAGAGTTCGAACGGCTTCGTCAATTGCTGACGACGCCGACAATGAGCGCACCGGGCACTGTAGGTCAGGCTTCCGCCTGATCTACTGCTACTCGATCACAGAGCACCGGCCGACCCGAGACGGGTCGGCTATCTATTCTGTAAGCGCTTCGGCCAGCGGCTTTCCTTCAGCGTTCGGGATCTCAATGCCTAGCAGTTTGGCAATCGTCGGCGCGACCGAACGATTATCAATTTCGCCGAGCTGTGCGCCCGGTTTGATGCCGGCGCCCCAAGCGACGAACACCGCGTGCAAATCCGGAAAATGCGAGTCGTGGCCGTGGCTACCCTTGCGTTCCGGCTTGGTGTCATGCGGTAGCGTGCCGGCTGCCGTATCGCCAAAGAAGAATCCCATCTTCGCGAAGAGCACCATGTCTGGCGCGTGGGAGTCGCGCCGTGGATTCGCAATCCCGTACTCTGGAAATTGATCCGAGCTGATCACGCTCGAAATACCGTCGACATGCGCGAAGGCGTCTTTGATTCGCTGGATGATTGAGTCGCGATTGGCCTCATCCAGAATGTAAACGAACTCAGACCCGCCTTGAGACAAGACACGCACCAGGCCGCCCGTGACGCGTTTTCCAGTGGTCTCAACCAGCCCGGCATCGCCAGGACCACATTCGGAAGAATGCCTGTTTTGTTCGCGGAAAACCCGTGATCAGCGACAACGATGAGCGTAGCCTTATTTGGATAATCCTTCTGAAGTTCTTCCCATACCATTTTCACTTGATCGTCGGCGGCTTTGATCGCTTCATAAGCTTCCGGCGATCGCGGGCCATCGGCGTGTTCGGTGTGGTCTACGGCCACGACATGTACGAGACCAAGATTAGGGCGATGTGTGTGTAGGATCATGTTGAACACATTGGTCCACTTGATGTCCTGGGCGATGCTCTCTTCAAGCGTTTGCGATCCGATTCTACCTGTGCCATCGGGGCTCTGGGTCAACGTGTAACCCGCCTTCTTGCACTCTTCGAGAAGCGCGGGCGTCGTGAATTTGAGCACAAGTTGATCTTTGCCCACATCGGGGCTGACCCAATCGAGGCCATGGGCGCCGCGAGTCATTGGCCAGCGAATTCCCGCCGTTTTAAGTCCAGCCGCTTGCGCAAGGTCGTAAACGGTCGGCACTTTGACGACTTCGTCTTTGTTGTACACTGGGTCCCAGATGAGTGTTACTTTCTTTTCCGTCACGCGATCGAAATAGTTGTTCCCGACGACTCCGTGTATGGCCGGCGAGACGCCAGTCACCAGCGTCGTGTGGTTCGGCCAGGTGACACTCGGGTTGGAAACGCGCATGCTCGCAGCTTTCGCACCTTCATCAGCTAGCTTGTGAATCGTGGGCATTTCGGCCGAGGGATCATCCATATAGAAGTTCGCCAAACCGTCGATGCTCATCAGGACGACGATTCGGTCCTTGTCTTCCAGAGCGGTCGGCGTCGCAGCAAAAACAACGCGCACCGTGAGAATTGCGATGCAAATGCCGATGATTCGGAGCGAATGTGCGAAGCGGTGAAATTTCATAGGTGCTAACCAAACTTTGACGGGAGCTATCGGCAAATCTCGTGAAAGCAAACGTGCCATTACGACACAGCTTGTATTACTTGCAGAATGCGACGGCGTCAATCCACGACCGATTCTTCACGAGAGGTAGTGCAATGTAGCACGGACTTTAGTCCGTGTTTCTCGTACGGACTGAAGTGCGTGCCACGTAATTCGGGGTCCGAACGGTTCCAAATTAGGGCGCTACCGCAGGGACAGGGCTAATCACTTTTTCAATATGGAGAAATAAGTGTGGGAGGCGTCTCCGACGCCGATTTCGCTCAAACACCGAGAAAAGCTGAAGTGGCGACATCGCATCGGGGTCAGTGACCCCTCCCACAAATTCCCCCAACTTCAAAAAGTAATCGGCCCTGACCGCAGGGACGCCTACATTGCACTCCGGAGAAACATTCTGTAGCATTGGGCCCTTTTGCCGACACCATTTGCTCTTTGCCGATTGGGTCCGCGCAAATGAACAACTGCCAGGATATCACGTTCTATGAACGGGGTCATTCCGCAACGTCTTTTGCCGAAGCTATGGGAAACGCTGCCAGTTTACAACCGACAGAGCCTGTTCAGTGACTTGATTGCCGGCGTAACGGTGGGCCTGGTGGCCCTGCCGCTCGCCATGGCATTCGCCATTTCATCCGGCGTCACACCGGAAGCCGGCATCTACACAGCAATCATTGCGGGCGTCGTTGTATCGGCGCTGGGTGGCTCGCGCTGCCAAATTGCAGGACCAACCGGCGCCTTCGTGGTCATCATCGCCGGCATCGTGGCCAAGTTCGGTGTGTCCGGCCTCTTGATGTGCACCGCAATGGCCGGCGTCATGCTCATCGCGATGGGGATCACCGGCTTGGGTACCGCCGTGCGTTTTATCCCGCGATCCGTGACGATCGGGTTCACGAACGGCATTGCGATTCTGATCGCCTCGACGCAGATCAAGGATTTCTTTGGACTTACTCTGAATCATGTGCCGAGTGAATTCGTCCCGCGAATGACGGCGCTCGCGAAAGCGGCGGGTACAGTTAGCCCTGCGGCGACGCTCACTTCCGTCGCAACGCTCATCATCGTGCTTCTTCTTTGGCCGCGCGTTTCCAAAAAAGTTCCAGGATCGATCATCGGTCTGATTCTCACCACGGTCGCGTGCGCACTGTTTGCAATTCCTGTGGAAACGATTGGCAGTAAATTCGGCGGAATTCCCATCGGGCTACCCGCGATTTCGATACCCGAGTTTCGCGCCGATTTGATTTTGCCGTTGCTGCCGTCTGCTGCCACCGTCGCGATGCTGGCGGCGATCGAGAGCCTGTTGTCGGCTGTTGTGGCCGATAACATGAGCGGCGATCGTCATAAACCGGATGTTGAGTTGCTCGCTCAAGGCGTGGCGAATGTGGTCGTGCCGATGTTTGGCGGCATCCCGGCGACCGGAGCGATCGCGCGCACCGCGACGAACATTCGCTCCGGCGCAACGTCGCCGGTCGCTGGAATCGTGCACGCGCTCACACTGTTGGCAATTATCCTGGTGGCCGCGCCGCTGGCGCGGTTCATCCCGCTGCCGACACTGGCTGCGATCCTGCTCGTCGTTTCCTATCGGATGGGCGAATGGCACGAGATCCCATCCATCCTTCACCTGTCTGCTGCCGACCGAGCCGTTTGGGCCGCCACGTTCGCGCTCACGGTGTTCGCCGATTTGACGGTGGCAGTTGAAGTCGGCATGCTGCTGGCGGCATTGCTCTTTATCCATCGCGTCGCGACCACGACGACGGTGGCTTCCGTGACGGACGACATGCTGGGCGATGGCGAGCCGCGCGTTCTAACCGACCGCTACATTCCGACCTATTGCTCGGTGGTTCGCATTCGCGGGCCGTTCTTGTTCGGCGCCACCGAGAAGCTCGAACATGCCACGGCCGACGTCTCGAAGTTTGGCGATATTGTTGTATTGAAGATGACCTACATGTCCGCAATCGACGGCACGGGAATTCACGCGATCGAAAAGCTGGCAGCTCGATTGATTGAAGCCGGTAAATCACTCGTATTGTGTGGCGCCCCGCCGCAACCAACCTCACTGATCGGGCGGTCGAAGTTGATTAAACTGATCGGGCGGCGAAATCTGGCGCCGCATTTAGACGCCGCGCTTGAGCGAGCCGCAATTATCCACGGCGGCTTCGATAATCCGCACGTGCGAATTCCAGCGTAACTCCGCTGGAATAGGTTTGTTCCAGCGACCCGTTTGTCGTTGTCGATTGGCGGCCAGGCGACTACGATAGAGTGTCCTACCGAACCGATTTCGCCCTTTGGCGGTCCGGTATGTACGGGGTGTAGCTCAGCCTGGCTAGAGCGCTTGGTTTGGGACCAAGAAGTCGCACGTTCAAATCGTGTCACCCCGATTTTTTTGTAAATCCCGTCGTCGGTTGTGATAGTTCCGGCGACGGGATTTTAACGTCTCGGACCTAATGTCAGCCAAAGCAGACATCATACCGGTTCACGGTAGCTGGGCGAGAACGATGGAATGACCAACAAAGCTGGTGTTGTGCTGTCGCATCCTCCACACTGGGCATATTATGTTTCGCTCGAGGATGACTTGATCGAGACAAGCCGGTACGTCGAGATTTGCAAAGACAATTTCGACACCTACTCCACACAGTTCACTCGATTGTTGCTGGCGGCTGCGTCTGAAGTTGATGTTGTCGCGAAAAAGCTCTGCCTTCAAATTGACACGTCTGGTACGCATAAGAACATCAACGACTACCGAAAGGTAATCGTTCCGAAGTTTCCAGCGATTCCCAACATGCAAATGGGAATCCAATGGAATCCAGTGCGGCTGAAACCCTGGAAATCCTGGGAACCGCCTACTTCGTCGAGTCCCGATTGGTGGCAGGCCTACAACGACGTCAAGCACAAACGAAATACACACTTCAAAAGTGCCAACCTGCGAAACGCGCTTGAAGCAATTGCTGGGCTATACTGTTTGGTGCGTCACTTGGATGAAGACAAGGGGCAACCAAAGCTAACCAGGTTTCTGAGAATCGTTTATGGCGCTTAGTGATGAATTCTTGGAGTAACCACGATGCCAAGAATTCAGCTAAACTGCCGAAGAATTTTGTTAGCTGACCTGCCATCACGAATTCTTTTTGCATGTGACGGCATTTTCACAGCGCAGTATTTGAAATGGTTCCGCCGTTTAACGCGGCGCAATAAAGACGCGCTGTCTCGGGAACTGTTTGATAACGGACTCGGGCTGGCCAAAATTGGTTGCCAAGACTTCCGCCGGATTTCCCGCGATCCACTGCGATAAATCGATCGCTGCATATTGGCCCGTGTTGAAGCCAATGAGTACGCGGCAAGGCGTACTGCCGACATTCTCGACCGAGTGGCCGAATCCTTGCGGAATGTAGCCCACATCGCCTTGATGGAGCGTTTCGGTTCGGAAGCGTCCGTGCGAGCCGAACAATCGTGACGCTCACTTGGCCTTCGATCACGTAATGCCATTCATCGCTCGTGGGATGCCAATGCAGCTCTCGCAAGCCGCCCGGCTCGAGGTCGAGCACGACACCGGTGATCGTGGTGGAGATCGGAAAGCGGCTCGAATCGACGCGCCATTCGCGGCCGCCTTTGTAAACGGAGCGAGGCGGTTCGGCCAACATGCGGAACTTGTGCGACTGCGGCGGCTCCTCGCGGCCTTGTAAGTTGGGCTGCTGGGCCGAAGAAGGATGTCGGCCGCGGGCAAAGTAAACTTCTTCTTTCGGGAAGTTTTCGAACGCCGCCTCAGGCAGCCCGAAGTTCTTGGACAGTAGCGATGCGGGTGCGTGCCCCATCCAGTCGGTGATACTGAACGTACCGAACTCGGAGAAGTAGCCGTTGTCGAAGATCAGGATGAAATGCGTCGGCTCATCGCCCAAGCAGGAGAGCATGTGTCCGTGGCCGCGCGGGAAGTACCAGATGTCGCCGGGCTCGAAGTCGTTCGTCTCGGCACAACCTTGGGGATCGATGACGGTTGTTCGCACGCGGCCACTGATCACGAATGCCCACTCGGCGGCGGTGGCGTGCCAATGCAACTCGCGCATGGCGCCCGGCTCCAGAATCATCGAGACGCCGGCGATGCCTTTGGAGATAGGCAATTGCTCGACGGTCGCCTCGCGGCCGACGCTGCCGCCGATCACCTTGCCGCTCGACTTTTCCAGCTCGAATTTGAACGTCGGCAGTTCGTCGCCCGAGAGCAGTAGATCGGGAGTATTATTGTTGTTCATGGCAGGGCCTGGGGTGGCACAGCAGTGGTAAAAGAAAGTCTTACAATCGCGATGAGGATGAGTATGAAGGCCAATTTGTAGCCGTCAAGTGGATGCCTGGTTCTGGGGTGGTACTTTGGCTGCCAGCGAATAGCCTAGAATGACGCTATGGATTTTGAACTCGCGCGGCACAACATGGTGGTCGAGCAGCTTGAGCGTCGCGGCATTCGCGATCCGCGCGTGTTGGAAGCCATGGAGTGGGTGCCGCGGCACGAGTTCGTGCCGCCGGAGCTTCTCGATTTAGCGTATGCAGATCGGCGCATGCCGATCGCGTGCGAGCAAACCATTTCGCAGCCATATACGGTTGCTTTTATGTGCCAGGAGGCGCGGCTCGCGGCCGACGACAAGGTGCTCGAGATCGGCACCGGCTCGGGCTATTGTGCGGCGGTCCTTTCGCTGCTGGCCCGTGAAGTCCATACGGTCGAGCGGCTGGAAGCGTTGTTTCATTCCGCGCGAAGCCGGCTCGCGCGACTCGGATACAAAAACGTGCATTGCTATTTTGAAGACGGCACGCACGGTCTGCCGCAAGAAGCGCCGTTCGACGCGATTATCTGCTCGGCCGGGGCCGAAACGCTGCCCGCCGCGTATCAAGAGGAGCTTACCGAAGGGGGCCGCCTGCTCATTCCCATTGGCCCACCTTCGCGCCAACAAATGATCCGCCTCAGCCGCCGCGGCGATGCGTTCGAACGAGAAGACCTGGGCAGTTTTGGCTTTGTGCCGCTGATTGGCGATGAGACGTGAGTCGTCATTCGGCCCCGGTCATTGACCGGGGGCTAAATTGCTCAATAGCAGCTTTTCCAGCCCCAATCGTTGCGTACCGCGAGCCAGGCAATGAGCGTGCTGAGGAGAAAACTTAGCGTCACTCCAAACGCGACTTGAGCGTCACTTGGTTCCCACCAACGGATCAAATTGAGTGGGACCAAATGCAGCAGACCGGCCAGAAACCACAGACTAATACCCGCCAATGTGCCGAGATAGACGACAGAGATACTCAAAATCGCGGCGTAAACTGCTTGTCGTACTAGACAAGCCATCGCGACTGCCGCGGCGAATATCGCCAATTGTATCAGAGGTGTCGTGTACGCGTCTCGGAAACTCCAAGTGCGAAATACTTGGATTTGGAAAGCGGCCAGCGCAGCAATTGGTCCGTATATGGACACAAGCACCACAAGCAGACCAGTCGCGTATTTGAGCCAAAACCAAGCATCTGGTTGGATGGGCCGCGATCGCCAGAAGGTGTTGAGCCGAGGTTCCATATCGTTTAGGCAAATGCCGATACCGGCGACCAGCGCGACAAACATACCGATGTTTACTGCGATATGGGTATAAGCTTCTCCGAGCAGCTCAACAACTCTCCAGTGTGCTCCTGAAACTTCGTCGCTCCAAAGTACTGCTGTAATTCCTACACTGCCTATCAAGCCGGTGAGTGCGATCGGCGCACTCTCGCGGTACTGTTTCCACACGATGGCCGTGAATGCCGACCGGCGCGGCGGCGATAGCCAGCCAGGATGCGACGCATTGGACAATGCGGTCTGGTGCGAACGAATTTCAAGATTCGCCACGCGGCCAAACCGGCGCACGTACCAGGTGGCCAGCAGGAGATAAGTGAGCGTCGCAACAACGACACCCCATGGCAAGTAGTAGCGTACCCACCGGGAGCTTAACGGGAGGAATCCCCCTGGCGCTGTTGAAAGGGCCACAGCCTCGAGCCAATCGGGAGGGCCGTTATCGAAGAATAATACAGAGCCAAGAATCACTAGGAGCATGTACCAGCCGACGATGGCCGCGAGTGCTACTGCTCCCGCAGTTACTTCATCCTTACGATTCACGCCCATTGCAGCCGCCCAAATGAAGAAACTGGCAGCAACCGGAGCACAAAGTAAGATGCAGTCGACGTACCACCGACCGGTGAGGGAATTCGTTTCAAATACGTGGACTGCACGGGGGTAGTGGACACCCGCTAAACCGAGACCGATCGACCAGACATAGAGGAATCCCACTGTCAGAACGATTGACACGAATAACGTTGCGAAACCTATCAAAAGCTTCGTTAACGCGGGCCGCCACATCGGCGCGGGAAGCGATTGTAGAAATGGCAACGTGTTGCGAGACCTCTCATTCGCGGCGGCGCTTAAGCCAACAAAAACCGATAACGGAACGATGCACATCCTAACAAACATGATTGCCATCGAGAACGCATCGGGCTTTTCGGCGGAGCATAGCAGAAGGGCGGCGACGCCCCAGAGGATCGCCGTGATCGCTACGAGCTTCCATTTGTGCTCGTGCCATTCTTTCCAGGCCAGGCTGTGCCAGATGGTGCGCATGATCGTTCTCATTTAGCCCCGGGCGACTCGCCCGGGGCTAAATGTGCTAGGGATTACGAGGGCTGGAGTTGCGGTTGTGATTCAGCGGTTGGTGTGTCGCCACGATGCCCCACAACATACGCTTCGAAGATCTCATCAAGATTCAAATCCACGACGCGATGGTCGACTCCTTCGCGACTTAAGGCGTGGAGCGCATTCTCCGCCCCTTCCACAACAACCGCCACGTGGCCGTTGTCCTCACGTTCATCGAGCACGCGCAAATCGTACTGCAACGCTGCATAGACTTCGTGGCTCAAAACGATTTGTTTCACATCGCGACGCAAGGCCTCGGTTTCCGCGTGGCGCACGATGCGGCCCTGATCGAGAATGGCCACCTCATCGGCCACCGGCTCGACTTCGTACAGCAGATGCGAGCTATAAAAAACTGTGCGTCCCTCACCCTGTAAATGTGTGATGAGATCGCGGTTGAACTGCTTGCGCATGATCGGGTCGAGGCCCAGTGCCGGGTCGTCGAGGATCACCAGTTCCGGCCGGTGGGCGAGGGCGAGCACGAGGCCGAGCCGCACGTTTTGGCCCTTCGACAAGTGTTTGATCCGTGTGCGAAAGGGCAGTTCGAAATCGCGCAGATACTTTCAGCGCGAGGTTGTGGTCCCACGTGGGATAGAACGGCGCGACAAAGCGCACGATTTCCTCCACGCGCATCCAGCCGTACATTGTCTGGTCCTCGGCCAAGTAGCCGACGCGACGGCGTAATTCGAGCGGCTCGACCTGCGGGTCCAGTCCCAGCACGCGGATCGCCCCATCGTCGCGTTTCAAGAGGCCTAAGAGCATGCGGATCGTCGTCGTCTTGCCGGACGCGTTGCGGCCGAGGAAGGCGAACGTTTTGCCGCGGGCAACTTGCAGCGTGACACCGCGCAGGACCTGAGTCGATCGGAAAGATTTGTAGACTGCCTGTAGATCGATGGCCGGTTCGTTCATGACTTCGATTCCTCAACCACGACGACTGCTTCGGGCGCCGCGATACCGTCAACGGCCTCGGCCAGAAGCTCGTGCAACTCGTCTGTGGATAAGCCTAGCGCCACGGCCTGCCGCGCGATTTGGCGAAGTTCGTCGATCAACCGTGTGCGGTGGGCGGCCATGCGCGTTTTTGACATACGGCCGGCGACGAACGTCCCCTGGCCGTGGCGCATTTCAAGAAGGCCCTCGCCGCACAGGCGCTCGTAGACGCGAAGCACCGTGTTCTGGTTGACGGCAAGTTCGCGAGCCAGCTCGCGCACGGATGGCAATCGCTCGCCCGGACGGACGCCGCCAGAGGCGCAGAGTGTGGCGATCTGATCGGCAATTTGCCGCGAGATGGGGACCGCAGAGCCTTTTTCGATGCGTAAAAACATGCGGAAAACCAGGGTGAAACGCAACTGACTACAGTATTGTAACAGTTGTCAGAGGGCGTGTCAAGCTGTTGCCAAGAACGTTTCCAAAGCAAGGCCGCTTCTACGCCGTCGAGATAGGCGAGCCTGGGGAGGCAGAAGACGCCGCCGTTGTGGCCGAGGCGGGTAGTTTGCTCTCCTCGTCGCGGAGGCAACGTTGGATGTGCCGCACGGCCTGCCGCAGGCGGGCTTCGTTTTCGACGAGGGACATTCGTAGGAAGCCTTCGCCGGCGGGGCCGAAGCCGCTGCCGGGGCTGACGGCGACGTTGCCTTTCTCCAGGAGGAGCATGCCGAAGTCCATGGTGCTCATCCGGCTGCGCCACGGTTCGGGGATCGGCACCCAGCAGAACATGCTGGCCTTGGGGGTCGTCATCGGCCAGCCGATGCGGGCGAGGCTTTCGCACAAGCGCGTCGCGGCGGCTCTGGTAGATCGGCGGCTTGGTGCTCGATGCCGGCGTCGCCCTGCCGCAGCGCCATGATGGCCGCGATCTGCACGGCCTGGAACATGCCGTAGTCGTAGTAGCCCTTGATCGTGGCGAGGGCCTGGATCATCTGGCGGTTGCCGCAGCAGAAGCCGATGCGCCAGCCGGCCATGTTGTAGCCCTTGCTCATCGTGGTGAATTCGACGCCGACGTCGGCCGCGCCCGGCGAGGCTAGAAAGCTAGGCGGCTGTAGCCGTCAAAAGCCACGTCGGCGTAGGCGAAGTCGCTGATCACCGGCGAAGCCGTATCGCTCGCGCCAGCTTGACAATTTCGTCAAAGAACGGCTGCTCAACGCAGGCGGTCGACGGATTGTGCGGGTAGTTGAGGATCACCACCTTCGGCCGCGGATAGAGATGCTCGCACGTGTAGGCGATGTTCGACAGGAACTTGTCGTGGTCGCGCACTTCGACGCGATCACGTTGCCCGAGGCGAGCGCGACGGAATAGACGTGGATCGGGAAGTATGGCGCGGGCACGATCGCCGTGTCGCCGGGGCCCATCATCGCCAGGCACATGTGGCTGAAGCCTTCCTTCGAGCCGAGGCAGACGATCACTTCCTCGTCGGGATCGAGCCGCACGCCGAACCGCTTGAAGTATTTCGATGGCCACTTCGCGGCGCAGGTTGGGGATGCCGTTCGATTTGCTGTAGCCGTGGTTGCGCGGGTCGCGGGCCGCCTCGGCCAGCTTTTCGACGACGAAGTCTTCGGGCGGGTCGGACGGGTTGCCCATGCCCAGGTCGATGACGTCGTCGCCGGCCGGCGCTCTTCGACCGATGCGTTGTGCCGTTACCTTCGGTTACGACGTATTGCTAAGTTCGGGACGATCGATTACTACCGATGCATCTCCCCTTTTTAACTCGATACGGTAGTAATCCAGGGATACATCAAAGTCATCGGGTAATAGTTTTAATTTAGCTATCGCCTCCCTTTTATCTTTAGTCCTCAGAGACACTTTTTTATCCCTCCCTCCGGATGACCGTCTATTTCGTCTGTAGTAGTAAGTACCTGACGCAGAACGAAATAAGTAGCTTGGAATTTTGACGGCCATCCGTGGAAGTTGGATAGGTAGTTTGTACTAGTAGGGCTAAAATTCAGATAACTTGTTGATTCCTCCTATTATTGG
>CAWIXI010000017.1:0-5081 GCA_963840025.1 uncultured Planctomycetota bacterium
ATGCTCGGCAAAGTAAAGGTGATGGGCTTCGACGAGAACCCGGCCACATTGCAAGGCATCAAAGACGGTACCGTGGTGGCCACGGTCGTGCAGAACCCCTATCAATACGGCTACAAATCGATCGAGGTCCTTAACGAGCTGCACAAGGGCAATGAGTCGGTCATCCCCAAAAACAAGTTCATCAACATTCCGGCCCGTGTGATTGATTCTTCGAACGTGGATGCGTTCTGGCAAGAAATTAAAGGTCTACTGAATAATAATTGATGAGCGGTCGCTTCGTATAACGCACACCTCATGCCGATGGCAAATGATCCGACCCCTAAATTGCTGGAAGTCCTTAAGGGTCAGCAAGCTTTTCTCCGGCGTGCAAGCACTCGACGATGTGTCGCTGACGCTCGCCCGCGGCGAAGTGCTGGCGGTCATCGGAGAGAACGGCGCCGGCAAGAGCACGCTGATGAAGATCGTGGCCGGCGTCCATTACGCCGAGTCCGGCAAGATTCGCGTCGACGGCAATCCTGTCGCGATCGATTCCGTGGCGCAGACTACTCGAACAGGGCGTCTCGCTCATCCATCGGGAGCTCAATTTGTCGGATAATTCGACGTCGCCGCGCAACATCTTTTTCGGCCGCGAGCCGTTCCGCTTCGGCATGATCATCAAACGCGGATTGATCGCAAGGCCCGGCGATCTCGATATGGTCGGCCTCAATGTGTCGCCGCGGACTATCGTCGGCTCGCGGCCGATCGGCAAGCAGAAACTGGTCGAGATCGCCAAAGTGCCTGTCGTGCGAACGCCCGACTCTGATCATCGACAGCCGACATCGTAGCTTCTCGACCGCGAGTCCAAAGGTGTTCGAGCTGATCCGTCATCTCCTTCCAGCGGCGTAAGCATCTTTAGATCTCGCATCGTTTGCGCGAGGTTGAGCTGTTGGCCGACCGTGTGATTGTGCTTCGCGACGAGAATCTCGGGCGAACTCTCCGAGACAGAACACGACCGAACATGGTGCGGCTGATGGTGGGCCGCGAGGTTTCGCGGTTCTGTCACCGTAACCCGCATACACCGGGCGACATCGTTCTGATAGTCAATCAACTGCGGACGACGATGTTTCCGCAGCAGACGGTGAGCTTCTCGCTGCGCACTGGCGAAGTCGTGGGGCTGGCGGGGCTGATAAGCACAGGGCAGAGCGAGCTAATCGGCACGTTGTTCGGCGTCACCCCGGCCGTAGGCGGCGGCATGAAATTAATCCGCTGGGTCCGCAGCCAGCGAACGGCAGTACAGTCGATGCGCTGGGCATCATACTCAGGACAGAAGACCCGTCGACGAGCCGGACTGGTGCTGCCGATCAGCGTGAAGTGGAATCTGTCACTGGCCAGTTTGCAGCAGTTTTCAACGCCGGGGCATATTGCGAGGTTTTCTCAACCGGCCGGCTGAGAATGCCGTTTCGACCGCCATGATGAAGCTCCTGCAGATTAAGGCGGCAAGCGACCGGCAAATCGTGCGTTTTCTTTCGGGCGGCAACCAGCAGAAAGTCGTGCTGGGAAAATGGCTGTGCCTCCATCCGAAGCTCTTGCTGCTTGACGAACCGACGCGCAGGGATGACGTCGGCGCGAGAGGAGGAGATTTATAAATTGATGGACGAACTGGCGGGGCGGGGCGTCGCCATTTTGTTTGCATTGAGCGAGATGGAGGAGATCATGGCCTCTCCGATCGCGCGCTGGTGATGCACGAAGGCCGCATCGCGGGTGAGCTGGGGCACGACAAGTTGACCGAAGAGGCCGTGATGACCTGATCGGCAGCTGGTGGCGAGGACCGTCACGAAAAGAATGGGGCGTGATGAGCGAAGCGAAGCCGACCGTTCCCATTGCCGATGCACCCGCATCCACGCTCTCCCCAAAGGAGAGGGTTCGAAAAGGTTCTCGCCGCAGGGAGCAAAGATCTGGGGTATCTTCGGTCTGCTGGTCGCGATTTTCCTGTATACGGCGGATCTTCCAGCGATCATTTTCTGCGTGTCGAAAACATCGAGAACCTCGTGCATCGCACGGCATTGTTCGGAATTCTCAGCATCGGTGCGGCATTCATCATCATCACCGGCGGCATCGATCTATCGATCGGATCACTGCGGGACTCTGGTGGGCGTGCTGCTGTCCTATCTCCTGGGGCTCCACGGTTGGCCGGCCGTCACTGGCATAGCTGCCCGTGCTGGGCCTGTCCATCGCGCTCGGCGTTATTCTCCGGGCTACTCATCACGAAGCTGCGGTTACAGTCCTTCGTGGTGACGTTGTGCAGGTTGCTGTTGTATCGCGGCATCGCCCGCGGAATCACCGGCGACCAATCGCAGGGCTTCGGCCTGCACTTCAAAGGTTTGCGAGAAATTGCCATCGGCCAGCTACCGATCTTTGGCACGCAAGCCAACGTTTTCCACCTGCCGTCGACGACGCTCATTCTCATCATCATCGCCGTCATGGCGGCGATTTTCTCAACAAGACGATCTACGGCCGCTACCTGCTCGCGCTGGGCAACAACCCCGAGGCGGCGCAGCTACAGCGGCATCAACGTCGATCGCACCACGCTGCTGGCGTACGTGATCTGCTCGACGTTGGCGGGCCTCGGCGGCATGCTGTTCGTGCTCGATATCAACGCCGCGCAGCCGAGCGACTTCGGCAATTTCTACGAGCTATACGCGATCGCCGCGGCGGTGCTCGGCGGCTGTTGCGCTCCGCGGCGGCGAGGGGAGCATCACGGGCGTCGTCATTGGAGCGGCGGTGATGGTGGTGCTCAGCAACACGATCAACCTCGTCCATCCGGCGTATCAGAACATCGAGTTCGCAATCATCGGCGGCGTGATCCTCGGCGGCGTAATCGTCGGCACGCTCGCGACGAATCGTGGCCGCCCGGCGCGAAGCAGCACGGCACGCGGGGCGGTAAGGGTGTAAGGCTTGTATGCCAAGGTGCATATGCACAAGCGGACAGCGTTAGCTACGACTTATTATTGCGACTTTGCGTTAGGTCCGCCCGCTTATCCCCCCGCGAATCAGCCCTTACTTGCGAGGAACATTCTTGGCCGTGATGTCCATGGATGTCAGATCGGCGTAGATCGCCGATACGTGCCGTCCGACCTCTTATACCAGAACACGATAGTATCTTTCTGTCCCAGCGTTTTCCCTTCGCCTAGGTACGCGTAGTTGCCCCTTGGCATTGAGAGCAGGAACGGTGTTACGGGCCGAGGTGAGCCATAACACGAGTGGACTCTTGATTCGGCACGCCGTCATGATTTCCTGAAGAAAACAGCACCGCCCAAGGGCCCCAATCAGAGATACTCCGCGGAAATTTACCGCCGCTTCGATTTGCATAGCCGCGGAGTGCTTCAATGATACTCGCTTCGCCGCCAGGCACTGCCGGCGCTTGGGGTTGCTGCAACACTCTGTATCCGGCTGGGACACCGAAACTAAACAACGAAATCTGTAAGTTTATCATTAAATCGAAAATCGGTCATGACGATATGCTGGTCTGCACCATTGATGGGCGAGTCATACTCGATCGCACGCAGCTCTCCCGTAGCTTCGTCGACCCAAATCGTATAGGCACAGTTGCTTTGGGTCGCGACAAAGCCATTGACGCGTTTGCCGTCTAACTCCTTTCGTCCCAACTCCTTATCGGGCTTATCACCTAGTTTTTTCAAATCTTGCAGCCACGTCATGAACATCATCCCAGCATTGATGCCCATGTCGTACCTTCGCATCGCCGATGATCGCCGATTTCGTGGTCTCCATGAGTACGAGTCGTATGTTGCCAGTCGTATCAAAAATAGTCACGACACTGGATGTCTTGTCACTTCCTAGCAATTCGCTTCGTCGTCGTCCATTCTCGGCGATGAACACGCGTGTAGTGATCGGTCGTTGCTGGCCAGCGATCGTCTGCGACTGAAAATACGACAGTCGGCGCACTTCTCGCACTCGTTTCAGTACTTGGCCGAAGGCCGACGACGGTGAATTGAGTGCTAAGCCCAGCAGGGTAATGGAACCGGCGATCAATAAAATGGCGGCCGCTGTAGTAACCACCTTCACGATCTTGGTCGTTGGTTTAAAAGGCAGGAAACGCGTATGGGGCAACACAGATTCGCGGAGGGCATTAAGCGTCGTAGCGACTAGTTGTGGAGGCGGGCCAACGGGAACCCTCTCCGCCTGAATGGCCGCAACGGCTTGCTGAAGAATCTGATCCGGGGCTTCGGCTTCAAGATCGTCGGACAATTGCTCGTTCATCAAAGCCCTCTCCACAAAAGGGAACACGACCATCGAAACGAAACGCATCACGGTCCGTCAGCATGCAACAATTCTTGCAATCGCTGTCGCGCGGTAGAGGGTTACGCCAACAGAATTGTCGGTCATGCGCATTCGTTCGCCAATTTCACGATGACTCCAGCCGCTGAGAACATGCAGAGCAAACACCTCGGCCTGTTTTTCGGGAAGCTGAGACAATGCCTCTCGTAGTCGCTCTGATAACTCCGCTGCAACTGCATGCTCAACCGGACCAGTTTCCGTTGAGGTTGCCTCGATTAGCCAACGATCGGGTGTGATTTCGCCGCCGGCGTGGTTGTGTCGCTGGCTGCTATGCCGATAGCGTTTGCGAAGTTGGTCAACGGCTCGCGCCGTCGCAAGACTGCACAATAACGCGGGCCAACATTCTACTGTCTGTCGACACGAAAACTTCCAGGCGGCTATGAAGGTTTCTTGGAAGCATTCTTCGGCGTCGGTGCGGTTGCCCAACAGTCGCCACAGGGTAACCCAGACGGCGGGACCCTGATCTGCGACGATGACATTCCAATCGGTCATGACGTAATCCGGGTGCCGTCTAGCGCTAATTTGCTGGTTGTAGCTTTCATCCATGCTTACAACCGCCCGACATCAAGATAGTCGCCAGCAGTGGCGAAACCTTACAGGGAAGTCGCAAAACTATGAAAACGACCGAATTGGAGCCGTTAGTGACGGATGGGTTCACGACCCGCACCAGCGGCGGCCAGAGAAGGACGCGAATCAGATCGGTTCGCGAAGTCCTAGGCGATGACCTCCGCAATCGGCTCCACCGG
>CAWIXI010000018.1:0-1498626 GCA_963840025.1 uncultured Planctomycetota bacterium
CGATTGAGATGTGCCGGCCAGGAAATTGTCGATGCGTGCTTTGGTCCGAATCTCGTCGAATTTCTTGCCCATCGCCATGCGGAGCTTCTTCTCAAAGATGTCCTGGCGCAGGATTTGTTGTACTTCTTGCGGATTCACCTCGACCGGTTTCGTGCGGCCTTCGCATTTCAGGATTACGAATTTATCGCCGAGCTGGATGATGCCCGAAAGCTCGCCGGGTTTAAGGTCAAACGCGACGTCCTCCAGTTGGGGCTGCCCGCCGTAGCGTCGGATTGGCGGCACCTGGCCGCGAAGCGACTTGCTGCTGGGCTCGACGGAATACTCTTCCGCCAAGTCGCTAAAGTAATCCATGGAGGTATTCTGCCGCGCTTTGCCCCACACTTCCTGGGCGCGGCGCATGTTGGAAAGCACGATCGCCCGGCAGCGGACACGTTCGCTATAGTTTGCATCGAAACCTTTTTTCAGGTCGTCTGCGGTGACCTGGACGCTGCTACCCGTGATTTTTTTGAGCGCGGCAGAGGGCCATACCGAATCGCTCATGTAGCGGTCTCTGGTGATACTCTGTTCTTCCGTGGCGGCCTTCATCCACTTTTCCAAGTCGGGCCTTCCGGATTTGTCGACAACGCCGGCGAGCTTAGCGGCGTGGGCGATTTCTTCGTCGAGATCTTGTTGGGTCACCGTCAGATTCGCCTTGGCGAGTGCTTGTTGAAGTAGCATGTGCGAAATTTCAATATCGAGCACTTCGCGACCGTAACGAAGCAGGCATTCTTCGGCCAGTTCCGAGTAGGGAATCTGCTCGCCGTTGATTGTGGCCACAACGCCCGGCATTTGGGCGCGTAGCTGGGGATTATTCCAGACGTTTTGCACCGTGGCGGCGTCTTGCAGTTGTTTGAAGAGTTTGCCGGCGACCTCGCGAAGCTTACCCTCTTGAATGCGTTCGATCAGCTCATCGCGGACGGTCTCGATTGGCACATTGCGGGCAGGTATCTGACCTTCGCACTTGAGAATGGCGAATTGCTCGCCCACGGGCACGATCGGGGAGATCTGGTCGGGTTTCAGGGAGAATACTTCTCGTTCGATAGCCGGGTCGCCGACGTGGTGACGAATTGGCTGGATGAGGCCGCCGATGCTCGCGCTGTTGACGTCGACCGAGTCCTGCATCGCCAAGCGCGCGAAATCGCTCGGTTTGTCCACCAGCTCGCGATGGAGCTGCTCGGCCTTTTGCCGGTCGCCGACGACGATCAAGCGGCATTTTACGGCCGGTCCGTATTGGGCTTCGTAGGCGTTTTGAAGTTCTTGGTCGCTGACGACCAGGTCCTTGGCCGCGCACTTGCGCAACGCCAGCGTCGGCCAGAGGATATCGCGCTTGTACTGTTCGGGATTGATTCCACGCTCACGCTCCAACATCTGCAGCCATTGCTCGCGGCCGATCTTGAAGCGTTTGGCCATCCGGTCGATTTCCGCGTCAACATCCTGGTCCGTTACTTCGATGTTGCGATTCTTGCAGTAATGCTCGATGAGCCGCTTGTTGACGAGGCCTTCGAGAACATCTTTCCCGTATCGCTCGCAGCAGGCAGCGGCGAGTGCGTCGCGGCGGATTTCCTGACCGTTGACGACGGCCATCACATCCTGCTGTTTTTTCTCGGCCTTGGGCAATTCGGCGCTGGCCTGTTGGGCCGTTTGTTGGTCCGGTTTCTGTTCGTTCTGCTCGTCCGGGTGGCTCCTGCGAAATGGGTTGGGAAACTCGGCGTGGGCCGGTTTGCTGCCGACCATGAGCTTCAACACCACGCAAAGACCAACGACGGCCACGCCGCTCGCGATGAACACGAGCCGGCGTTTCCACTTTGCGGATTGGGATTTTATCGAGGCTTTATCATTGGGAGTGTTCACGGCAGTCATTGCGGTTTCTCCATAAACCGTAAGAGCGTACGAGTACGCGGAAGGGGCAGGCAGCCGGTACCTTCTGGCAGGCGACCGGCTGGGGGCCTCGGAGGATAGCAAAGCCGGCAGAGGGGGACAAGAGACGTAAAGCGGACGCTAGCGCCAAACGAACTTTATTTGCTGTCGCCAGGCTAATGAGATGCCAGCACGACGGCAAAACCGTCAGCGATTACGATCTAACTTAGGAAGAGTTCAATCCTGGGAAATGGCAGCGGCTTGTATTTGGTGAATTCTGTCGGGACACGAAGCGTCAATGTCCATTTTTTCGACCGTGGCCGACAGCTCATCGGCAATGTGCTGTAATCGTTGTAAATCGTGCCTGCGAGATTCGAGCTCGGACGACCGCATGGACAGAGTGCGCACCTCGTTCATTAACTTCTCCTGTATTTTTTTAAGCTGACTGATGCGTTCCTGAATTGCTTTGCGTTTGGTTCCATCAGCATTCGGCTCCACGGCCAGCTCGGTTTCTAACCGCATAATCTCGCCCTCTGTGAGTTCCAGGCGCTTTGCAGTCAGTTGCTGTGCAATGTTGCTACCGTAAGCTTCTGTTTTTCCGGCTTCGCGGGCGATGTCTAAATACGTCGCCTTCTTCTGTTTAAGCTCTTTGTCGAAATTTTCCAAATTTTTCGCGAGCAAATCTCGGGTACCGAGCACTCTCACCCGACTTTCGACAATAACTTCATCCTTGTATGCCTTTACCACAGCGTCGACTAGCTGAACCAGCTCTTTGCTTTGGGCTTCGCTACCTGACAAACTGATGGACAAAATTGCGCCATTTTCGGGGAATTGAACAGCGAGATGCTCCTGGAGCCATTCGATTGGATCCGCTTGGTCATGAATCAAAGGCAGCGAATTGATTTTCGGATCGCACAATGCAAATGAGAGCACAAAGTTGCTTTTCAATAGCGCCAGTTGCGTTTTCTTCAGGAGTTCGAATTCGCTTCGGTCCATTTTGGAGTTCGTTACGCCGTTCCAACAGCTTGGGGCAACAGGCTCAACCTGGAATAGCGCAGTGGCTGTCACTTGATGGGGCGGGCCTGCACCCAGCAGCAGCACAGGAGCAACAAGCAGGCCTACAGTCAGTGCAAGAGTGCAAGTACTTTGCCCAGATGAGAAACCTTAGGCGGCGCACATTTTCGTTCACTAGTCATACGGCACCTCCAATGGGGGGGATGAGAGAAGTCAGTGCCTCTACGCACATAAAAGACAAGTGGTTCGCGCAAAAAACTATTACTCGTTCATCACTTCCGCCTCTTTTGCCTTGGCGAGTTCGTTGGCGCGGTCTTCAAACTTCTTGGTGAGGGTTTGGACATCATCTTGGGTTTTCTTGCAATCGTCCTCCGTGAGTTGCTTGTCTTTTTGCTCCTGGTCGGCCTGTTTGTTGGCGTCGCGGCGGATATTGCGGATCGCGACCTTCGTCTCTTCAGCCAATTCCTTGGTGCGAGCGACCATCTTGCGGCGAACCTCGCCCGAAAGCGGCGGGATGTTGAGGCGAATGACCTTGCCGTCGCTCTGCGGCGCGAGGCCGAGATCGCTGGCGATGATGCCCTTTTCGATGTCTTTGATGGTTCCCGGGTCGAACGGCCGAATGACGAGCTGCTGGGGCTCGGCGCGCTGACGCTCGCGATCTGCTTAATCGGCACCGGCGAACCGTAGGCTTCCACGCGCAATGAATCGACCATGCCTGGGTTAGCTCGACCCGTGCGAATGCCGGTCAGATCCTGCTTGAGCTTTGCCAGGGCCTTTTCCATCCGCTCTTCGGCATCGAATAGAATTTCTTCAACACTCATGTTAGTTCACCACAGAGACACAGAGGGCACAGAGAGGGAAAGAAAAGAATCAATGGCCGATTGCAAATTACAACACCATCCGAACGATTCCATCTTTCAGTACAGACACGTTAAAGTTTAGCAATAGTCCGACTTTCTTACCGCTTAAGCGGAGGTACGTTAGCAACTGAGCTTTGTGCAAATTGGTCACTCCTTCGACACTTTTCAATTCAACGATCACTCGATCTTTAACACAGGCATCGATGCGGTATCCACATTCAAGTCTTATTTCCTTGTATTTGACGGGCAGCGGCACTTGGCATTCGGTGTGGATGCCACGGAGATTAAGCTCGTAACAAAGGCACGCTTCGTAGGCCGATTCAAGCAGTCCTGGCCCAAGCTCGCGGTGAACTTCTATAGCTGCACTAATGATCTCCTTCGTCAACTCTTGTTCGTGATACATTCACGATCTCCATTGTTCTCTTTCCTCTCCGTGCCCTCTGTGTCTCTGTGGTAAAAACTATTTCTTCGCCGTGGCCCGGCTGTTGACCAGCGTGCCGATGTCTTCGCCGCGGACGGCGCGCTCGATGTTGCCATCGACGCGGTAGTTGAACACCAGGATCGGCAGGTCGTGCTCCATGCAGTGGGCGATCGCGGTGGGGTCCATGACCCTCAAATTGAGGTCGCGGACCTCCTTAAACGTGAGTTGGCGGAACAGCGTTGCGGTGGGGTCGGTTTCGGGATCGGCGCTGAACACGCCGTCTACGCGAGTGGCCTTCATGAGGATGTCGGCCTCGACCTCCATCGCCTTTTGGGCAGCGGCGGTATCGGTGGTGACGAAAGGGCGCCGGTGCCGCCGGCCAGTATCACAATGCGGCCCTTTTCGAGGTGTCGCCGCGCGCGGCGACGGATAAACGGCTCGGCGACTCCGTCGGTTCGGAGTGCCGACATCAACCGCGTCTGGCAATCAAGCGACTCGAGCGCATCCTGCAGTGCAAGTCCGTTGATGACAGTGGCAAGCATACCCATGTAATGGGCGGTGGCTTCTTGAATACTGGAATTTCCGGCGGTGAATTGAGCTCCGCGAAGGATGTTTCCGCCGCCAATCACGATGGCGATCTCGACGCCAAGCTGCGCCTTGCGCTGGACTTGGGCCGCGATATCGACCACTTCCTGCATGCTAATGCCGCGCTGGCCGGGTACGGCAAAGCTCTCGCCGGAAAGTTTTAATAGGATTCGGTGGTAAGGAGAGGCGGGCATGGGGCATAACCGGTCGGGGACTCGCGAAGTTCAAGACGAGCGTCGCCTACAATTCTCAATCTGTTTGGGCCATCGTGCAATCGCCACCCACAAAAAAAGCCCCGGCATTCGCCGGGGCTGTGAGGATTTAACCTACGCTGCCGGTTTTTCATCGGTCGTCTCGCCAAGTTGCCACCGGATGAACTTTACCAGTTTCATCCCGCCGGCGGCTGCCACTTTGCCGACCGTCTGCTTGTCGTCCTTCACGAATGGTTGCTCGGACAGCACGTGCTCGGCATAGAAGTTTCGCATCCGGCCTTCGATCATCTTCTCGATGATATTATCCGGCTTGCCTTCTTTCCTCGCTTGCTCGGTGAGGATCGCTCGCTCTTTGTCCACCAGAGACTTATCGAGCTCTGCCGTATTGGTTGCCTTGGGCTTCATCGCTGCGATGTGCATCGCGACGTTTTTAGCCAGCTCGTCGTTTCCGCCTTCAACCACCAGCAGTACGCCGCTCTTAGCGTCGTGGTGAACATAGCCGCCGGTCGGCGCATCGACGCGCATTATGCGTGCGAGTCGGAACACTTCACGAATTTTGTTCTCAAGCTCGTCCTTCCACTCTTGAAGCGTGCGACCTTTGCGGCTCGGCGCCGGCTGTTTCCATAACTCTTCGGGAGACTTTGCGCCCGGTCCGGTGGCCAATTGTTTGGCCAAATCGTTGGCCAACGCGATGACTTCTTCGTTCTTGGCCACGGGCGCCGATTCCACTTGCAACTCGATGATTGCGCCTGCGCCCGGCTCAAGGCTGGTATAGACGGCGATTCGGCCATCTTCCGTGGTGCGTTCCTTGCGCGTATCCATAAACTTCTTGCCTTGCTCGCGCAACATCTTTTTTGCGGCTTCTTTGTCGCCGCTTGTTTGTTGAAGAGCGCGTTTGCAATCCATCAGCGGAAGGTCCGTCTCTTCGCGAAGTTCTTTGACCAAGGCGGCTGTAATTTCTGCCATCGGATGACTCCTATATGCTTCTTATTCCCACGCTCTGTGTGGAAACACAAGAACTCGACGCTTTGCGTCGGTTGTAATCTGCTAATCGCGGAGCGACTGAGCACCCGTTCCCGCATGGAGTGCGGTAACGAAGTTCGATTACGCCATTGCCACTTCGGCGCCTTCAGCAGCGTGCTGACTTTCGATGGCAGCCTGATTCTTTCCGGCCAGGACGGCATCGGCCAACATTCTGATGACCAGCTCAATCGACCGCATGCTGTCGTCGTTACCTGGAATTGGCAAATCGACCAAGTCGGGATCGCAATCGGTGTCGATCAGTGCAACCGTTGCCACACCGAGCTTCTGCGCCTCGCTGACGGCGTTCTTTTCCTTCTTCGGGTCCACAATGACGAGGCACTCGGGCAGCCGGTTCATCGTGCGGATACCGTTCAGGTTGCGGAACATCTTGCGATACTCGCGCGTGAGAGCTGATTGCATCTTCTTCGAATACGAATTTATCTTATCGCTGTTCTTGATTTCTTCGAGCTCTTCGAGCCGGCCCAGCCGACTGCGAATCGTGCGAAAATTGGTGAGCGTGCCGCCCAACCAACGATCGTTGACAAACGGCATGCCGCACCGCTGCGCCTCGTGGCTAATGGCTTCGGCCGCTTGCCGTTTGGTGCCCACAAACAAGATCAAGCTTCCCTGCGACGAAATCTGCGTTAGATATTTTTTCGCGCGCAGCAGGCCGCGAATCGTCTCGCGGACATCGATAATGTGGATGAGATTCTTGCGGGCGTAGATGTACGGCCGCATCTTGGGATTCCAACGACTGGCGCGGTGGCCGTAGTGGACTCCGGCTTCAACAAGCTCTTTAACGAGTTCGGACACAAACAACTCCTTCGTGGCACACCGGCTATGTCCCAAGGTAGGTCAGGCTTTAGCCTGACAAGCTGCGGGCGTTTGTTGTCAGGCTAAAGCCTGACCTACGACTGGGCGTCCGGCGTTGGCAAATAACGATCCGGCCAAGGGTAATGAATCCCGACGAGACCTCGGGCCGTTCGAGGTTGTGGGAGCCTTGTAGGATAACGGGTTAGAGCGATGTGGGTCAACGGCCGCTTTTGAGTCAGAATACGCCGGCTCTAGGCGCCAATCTCACGGAGCGCGCTCAGAATTGTGTCGTGCAGCAATCCGGTGGTTGCTACGATGCCGCGGTTCTTGGCAAGCGTGCGACCGTGAGAAAAGTCGAGCGGCTTGCCGTCGAGGTCGGTAATACGGCCCCCGGCTTCTTCGATGACAATCGAGCCAGCAGCCTGGTCCCAAATCTTTTCGCGATAGTCGGGTCGCGAAGGTGAAATCAATCGGAGTAATACGTCGCCTTGTCCAGCGGCTAGGACCGCGTATTTTGCCTGACTATCCATGGGGACTGGCGCTGCAGTGATCCCTAACTTCGCTACGAGCTGCCCGATTTCATCCACGTTCGTGTGGGACTTTTCGACGGATCGAAGGATTCGAGCGGAATTAACTTTCGATCGGGTTGATATTGCCAGCCGCTGCCAGCTTTGATTTTCAGTCAGGGGGCGGCACCAAGTACCCGCTCCGCGCGTTGCGGCAATGAGCGAACCGCCGGCTTCCGCCGACGCCTGAGGGCCGCCGCCCAACTGCGAGTTGCTGAGTTCGGGGCAGCCTAGGACGCCGAGTTCGACTTTACCGTTTTGGACAAGTGCGAGTGCGATCGCATACTGTTCGCGCCGCAAAAAGCCTTTGGTGCCGTCGATCGGGTCGAGAGTCCAGAAAGTTTCTGCCGGCTTGCCGCTGCCACGATCGACGAGGTTGCAGACTTCTTCGGGTGTGGCATCGCTTACCGCCGAACGAATGAAACTCGTGATCTGATCAAGAGTCTCAATGCCCTCCTCAAGACGCAGGGTTTCTGCATTCTCTTCACCGATGAGGGTCGATCCCGGTAATCGCTCGGCCAGTCGACGGGCCACGAGCGCCTGAACGGCAAAATCGGCGACCGTTACTGGTGAACGGTCATCCTTTGTGAGCGCCGCCGTTACCATTTCCCGTTGGATGCGGCGTGCTAAGAACGAAGCCTCGCGAACGGCCTCGACGGCGAATTGGGCCTCTGGGGAGTCGAGCATCGGCAATTCGCAGGTCAGACTTCCGTCTGAAAAAACTTGAGGTTGAAACGATAATTTGTCAGGCTCAAGCCCGACCTACAGAAGCTACCCGGCCAGGACTCGAACCTGGAATGAGGGAATCAAAATCCCTAGTGTTACCATTACACTACCGGGTAATCTCAATACCGGGGTCAGTCTAGCGCGAACGGCAGCGATTGGCAACGGAGAAGGCGAGCTGCTCGAGTTCGGTGGTCAGATCGACCCCCACTAGACCAATGCCATCTGGAAGGGACAGCGCCACGGGCGCGAAGTTCACAATTCCACTGATTCCGGCAGCTACCAACTGATCGGCGGCTTGTTGAGCCTGTGTGGCCGGCACGGTAATCATGCCTAAATGAATGTGCTGCTGCCGCACGATTTCGCCAAGCCGGGTTACGTCGTAAACAGGGATGCCCTCGACTTCGGTACCGACGACACGGGAGTCGCGATCAAACGCCGCCACGATGCGAAAGCCCTGGGCAGCGAATCCTTTATAGCGCAATAGAGCCCGCCCCATGTTGCCGACGCCCACCATGGTCACGGTCCACTGGCGATCGGTTCCCAGGATACGGCGAATTTCCGCAATTAGCTCGTCGCAGCGGTAGCCGATGCCGGGGTGGCCAAAATGGCCGAAGTATGCCAGGTCTTTTCGCACCTGGGCATCTGTAAACCCAAACAGCTCAGCGAGTTGACTCGAACTGACCGTGGCCCGACCGGCCCGTACCAAATGTTGGAGTTCGCGCAAATAGAGGCTGAGCCGGCTAACAACAACGGCCGGCACATCGCGCGGGGTTGAGGGCAATTTTTGCTTGGAAGAGTGCAATTTGGGCCCGTCAGAGTTGTCGCGAATACGCCTTCCCGCCGCCAATCTCACTCTAAAAGAAGGATGCAAGAGCGGCAAGCCGCCGCATGTCTGACGGGAAGTTCGCTGGTTTGCTGTAGTGAGCTAGGGCCATGCCATTCGGCCCCCACCGTCGGCGGCTGGGTCGCATCGACTGGCGCGATGTTTCCGCAAGGGGGATTTAGCGGGCCCGCATTCTCGGCAAGGCCTATCTCTAAGCGCATTGTTAGCACCTGTTGTCGCATCCTTTCTATCCGTTGCATCCGTTACGTTGACAAGCGGCAAAGATCGCCCTGGCAGCAGTGTCCCTCATCAAAAGGTGTTTTGTGTCAAAGGGTTACGGTAATGGAAGATTCAACAAATTGCGAATGTGAGAGGATGGATGAGAATAGCGAATTTGCACAGATCAGTTAAGGTGCGTGGATTTGTTGGCCCGAATTAGGTAGTGGCGGACCGACCATGCTTTCGGATGGTGAGGTCCGTCCAGACCAGCCCTATCGGAATCTCCCCACGATCGAGTCACAGGAGGCAAAGGAAACATGAAAGGATGGATAGTTGCGCTTGCCGCGGCTACCGCACTCTCGCTTGCTCCAGCCCAAGCGAATGCCGGTTTCTGCGGAGTCGCGCGTTACAGTTGTTGTGGATGTCAGATGCAGACTCACACCTGCATGAAGACAGTCCACTGTATGGAATACACGCAGGAACAATTTACCTGCTACAAAACGTGCTGGGACCGGGTATGTGAAGATCGCGTCATCAATTGCGTGAAATACGTGCCCGAAACTCGCTCACGCGAGGTCTGTTATACGGTCTGCAAGCCGTGCTGGGAAACCAAGACGCGCTGCTACACTGTGTGCAAGCCGTGCTGGGAAACCAAGTCCCGTGAGGTTTGCTACACGGTTTGCAAGCCGTGCTGGGAAACCAAGACGCGCTGTTACACCGTGTGCAAGCCGTGCTGGGAAAACCACAGCAAGGAAGTTTGTTACACCGTGTGCAAGCCGTGCTGGGAAACCAAGACGCGCTGCTACACCGTGTGCAAGCCGTGCTGGGAAACCAAGAGCCGCGAGGTGTGCTACACGGTCTGCAAGCCTTGCTGGGAAACCAGGACCCGCACGTACACCGTGTGCAAGCCGTGCTGGGAAACCAAGACCCGCGAGATTTGCTACAACGTCATGAAGCCAGTAACCTACACGAAAACGATTCAAGTTCCGTGCGGGCACTGGGAAACGGAAGAGTACGAAGTCCCGGGTCCGGTGATCCACAAGGTCGTCCACGAGCCAGGTACTTGGACGTATGACGCCTGCGGATGCAAGTGCTGCTACACGCCGGGTTGCTGCCACACCGAGTGTGTGCAATGCCCTCCGCGTAAGTGCTGCCGTAAGCATTGGGTGTGCGGTTGCAAGGACAAAGAAATCTGCTGCACGAAGTGGGTGTGCGAACCGCGCACCAAGACTTGCTGCTACAAGGTTTGCCACATGGTGCCAGAAGAGCGGACCTGCTGCTATAAGGTTTGCAAGATGGTGCCAGAGCAACGTTCCCGCACTGTATGCTACAAGGTTTGCCACATGGTGCCCGAGCAGCGGACCTGCTGCTACAAGGTCTGCCACATGGTGCCTGAAAAGCGGACCCGCACGGTGTGCTGGAAGACCTGCCACATGGTGCCGGAACAGCGGACCTGCTGCTACAAGGTTTGCCACATGGTTCCCGAGAAGCGGACCCGAACGGTGTGCTACAAGGTTTGCCATATGGTGCCCGAGCAGCGGACCTGCTGCTACAAGGTCTGCCACATGGTGCCTGAGAAGCGGACCCGCACGGTGTGCTATACAGTGTGCAAGCCGGTTTGCTACCAACGCACGATTAAGGTCTACAAGTGCGTGCCGCGTTGCGTGCCGTACACGGTGACCCGCTGCGTTCCCCACTGCGTGTGCAAGCAAGTGCCGGTAACCATCACGACTTGCTGTCCCAGCCTGCGGCTGCGACAGCGGTTGCGACAGCGGTTGCGACAGCGGTTGCGACAGTGGTTGCGATGAAGGCTGCGGTTCCGGCTGCGGTTGCAACAACTAGCTGGCTTCAGGCCTCCTCCCCGTGTGGGGAAATGTGGCTGGTCAATTGAAACCCACAAGCGGGTCGGCTCCTACGAGCCGGCCCGCTTTTTGTTTGCCTCGGCGAAAACCGATTGAGATTTGGCCAACGTGATCGCCCGAAAAGCGCTAGCCTGACAATTGCGCTTCAAGCGAGACGTTGTCGCCGATTGTGTGGAGCTGCCGGAGATCAGCACCATGAAATCAAACCCAAAGAGGTCCACAAATTGCATAGGCAAGAGAGTGGCAGTTCAATGTCATGTATATTTCCATGCCATGTTCCATCTTAGTCGGAGCCATTTCGCGGTGTCGGAGATAGAATTAATTGTGTCGTCATGCGATTCTCGTTGAGAAAAAAACACGCCGTAGTTCCAGTAGCCGAAAAGCAACCGACGACTCTTGGAACTCGCGTATTAATTGTCGAAGACGAGCGCGACAATCGCGTCACGTTGGAGAAGCTTTTGCAGCTCTACGGCTGCGAAGTTATGACCACCTCTGACGGCCAAGCCGGCTTTGAAGCAATCGCGCGGTGGAAGCCCGACTTTGCGATTGTTGATATCGGCTTGCCAGGAATAGGCGGTTTTGAAGTTGCGCGGCGCGTTCGGAGCGAACTGTGCGACATGCCGATTCAGTTGATCGCCGTAACTGGTTACGGTCAAAGCGAAGATCGGGCGGCCGTCTTCCAAGCCGGGTTCGATGCCCATCTCGTTAAACCGATCGATCCCAATGTCCTTGTGCGCTTGTTGGCGAGGCCGAAGTAGGCGATCAAGAGTTACGATAGTTTGAAAAAAAGCGTAGAGCGGGGGCCGCGTGCAGACGTGGCCCCCGCTCTGGTGGCAAGCAACAAGCAGGTTCGCTCCTTGCGGGCAGTGATCCCGATCCGTGGGATGCGCGCGGAGGCGCGCCCGCCGCACTGCTCGTTGCCAGCTTACGCCAGTAGACGCTCAATGTGGAGCTCGTCGTGAATCGCGTCGAGTAGCACTTTGGGATTGAGAGGTTTCGTGAACCAACGATCAACGCCGTCGGGTCCGAGGCTGACATTCATTTCCTCAGGCCGCAAGCCGCTGACGGCGAACAATTTCAGTCCGCGGTAGTCGGGGTTGCCGCGAATTGCGGATACGGTTTTGCAGCCGTCGAAACGCGGCATCCGCATATCGAGTAGCACAACATCTGGAGCTTTTTCCGTGAGCCGTATCATGGCTTGTAGACCATCCGCGGCTGTCTCGACTTCGAAGCCATCGACTCGCAGGCAGCCTGCTAAGAGTTCGCGCTCGTTTTCATCGTCTTCAACGACCAGCGCCCGAGGATAAGTATCGAAAGTCCTCGGCATCGAGTTTCGAAACTCCGCCGGTTGGTGATTAGTCGGGCCATCGAGCTCAATTTCAATCGCTTTCAGTTCGTTGAAGATTTGGAAGATCGTCGATTCGACGTCCGTAAGATCTCCAATTTCGACTTTGCGGTGCAGCAAGTGTAGTCCCAATGCAGCGGCGTTCAGTCGATTGCGGGCTGTATGGCTCAGCCTGTTTGATAACGTGTCTTTCGGCACCGGAAGTTTTCGCGCTCCAGCTTCGCCATTCGCTTCGATCCGTTCCGATACCTCATGCCGATGGACAGGAATCTCTTGCGGAGCTTCGATGCCAAGGCGAACTTTATTGCCTGCCACTCGGAGGATTTCGACGCTGATGCCGAGCGTGGGGAAGACGACCTTATCGTTGCGACCACGAGATAGTACCAACATGACTGGACTCCTTGAATTCATCCATCGGCGCACTTCGACAATCGTTTCGACAGCGCGGCGTAGCAGCATCTTGCTCTGCGCCGTCCGAGCCTCAGCGGTCGGCGAGCGCAACGGCTTTGTGTCCGAATTTATGGCGAGTGTCTTCCTTCGAGGGATCGACAAACGGAGTCCATTCCGATCTCGCGTCAACTACGCTAATCGTTCTAATTTGTACGGCGAGAAAAATACAAGATCAGTTGTTACGCGGTATGTCTGCCGCTAGCAAATGGCCAATATAAGTACGACTGTTTGTCGCGCCGTTCTGGCTGGTCTATCATCAGGGAATGCGACAAGAAATTCTTATTTGCGTCTTATTGGGCTCCTTCACCACGGCGACCGCGATGGCAAAAGAAGATGATTCCCTTACAGCTAAAGTCGAAAAAACTTTGCCGCCGCACGTTGGTGCATGCGTGCTGGCAATCGACCACGGGAAAGTGATTTTCGAACAGGCCTACGGCTTGGCGGATGCGGAGGCGCACACACCTTGCACACCCAAAACCAATTTCCGGATGGCGAGCGTCTCGAAGCAGTTTACGGCCACGGCGGTCATGCTGTTGGTCGATCGAGGTGAGCTGTCGCTTGACGACAAGTTAACTAAGTTCTTTCCTGATTTTCCGAGCTACGGCGATCAAATAGCAATCAAGCACCTGTTGACACATACGTCCGGCCTGCCCGCGTATGAGGATTTGATTCCGACGGGCACGACTTTGCAGCTCGATGATTACGATGTGCTGCACCTGTTGATGGATACCAAGGCACCTCGCTTCACGCCGGGTGCGAAGTTCGAATACTCGAATTCAGGTTACACGCTGCTCGGCCTGATCGTGGAGGCCGTAGCGAAGAAGCCGTTTCAGAATTTCATGGCCGACGAAATATTCAAGCCGCTTGGCATGAACGAGAGCGTGCTGTACCAGCGAGGGCTGAACGAGGTTCCGCACCGCGCATACGGGCACCAAATGCAGAACGGCGATTGGGTGCGTCCGACCAGAGTCTTACTAGCGCGGTGCGTGGCGACGGCGGCGTGTATACATCACTGCACGACTACCGCAAGTGGCTCGCAGGAATCGACGAGCGAAAACTACTCAGCCAGGCCTCGTACCAGGCGATGTTTTCGCCGCAAGTGCGTACCGATCGGCAGGACAGCTACTACGGCTTTGGCTGGTTTATCGATGAATACCGAGGCGAGCCGCGGATCCACCATAATGGCGAAACGCATGGTTTCCGACAGTGTGCACAGCGATTTCCGAAACGGCAGGCCGCGGTATTGATACAGCTCAACGGCGAGGTTAACGGGGATTCGGAATCCCTTACCAAGATGGGAGAGCGCGTGTCGGATTTGTTGATTTTTAATCAACTGCGTTAAAGCGCAAGAGGCCGCGGTTAGGAGCCTTGTTTTACTGGTAGCCCGGACAAACACCAGGCCTGAGTTCCGCCCTCGACATTCACGACGTTTTTGTAGCCAGCGGCCATCATCAGTTCGCAAGCCCAAGCGCTGCGGCCGCCTATCGCACAAATGAAATAGAGCGGCTCGTCGGCGGTCGTACACGACTGCAACAATGTGGCGGGATTCAATTGGTCGAGCGGCACGTTGCGAGCACCAAAAGCATGAACTTCGCTGAACTCTTCCGGCGTGCGGACATCAATGAGTTCAACTCGCTGGCTCGAAGTCCGCGATACAGCTCGTCGCAGCTAATGGTTTTGACGGTCGGTTGGCTGTTCATTAGGAGTTGGTGATTCATTCGGTGGGGACGTGGGTTCGGGGCTGGCATCGCGGCGCCCATTGAAAACTGCCGATCGCGACAGATAGACGAGCGCGACGAAATCATACAAGCCGTGGGCAATCATCGGCGCCACAAGGTCATGATACTGCAGTGCGAGCCATCCCAGAAAGGCGCCGACCGCGACTGCAAAAGCAAAGTATAACTTTGAAAGTGCGTGGGCCAAACCAAACAGTAAACTGGCAATCACGAGCCCCACAATGGGTGTCGTCCAGGCGACGAATTTTGCTTGAATAGCGCCGCGAAATAGCAACTCTTCGCCGACTCCGGCCAGTGTCGCAACCATTGCGAATTGAGCGATGCTGCCCGTCGGAAACATTTCCTTCACGAGCCATTCGACCTGTTCCCGCAGTTGCCGTAACCCCTGTCGCTTTGAATTCACCAGCCACCAGAAGACCAACAGCATGGGCAGTGTTGCGGCGACACCGCGCGCGACCGCAATGGCCAAAGGCCCGCCCATTGGGGCAAATTGGTCGCGCAATGAAACGTGAAACAACCACGCGAATCCGAGAGCGGCGAGGGCCAACCCGCCCTCGACCACGACGGCCATTGCAAAACCGTCGGTACGCTCTACGGCAGGTTCCATTTCGCTCCGGATCTCTAAAGAGTAACGCAAGAAACGCGGCTTACGCCGTGCATTCATCTTCACCTTGACGGTTCGCCAAAGATAGGGCTACATTGGCTGGTTCGCAATCGCCGCATCTTCTCCAAGCTCTGCAATTCGGAGAACTTTGCCGTCCCCGCGGCCTCAACGTATGCCGGACGGAAACGTCCGTCAATTAGAGTATCAATCAGCGACGAGCAGGACCGTTCGTCCACAGTATTCATTTGTTCGGATGGTGTTCCTATGGCAACAGCAGGATTAACGCGCAAAACAAGACCCGGATCATCGGCCGCTGCATCGGACGGTTCGTCCTCGAACGGACGGCCGCCGAAGATGACCTACTACTTTGGCCGCACCAAGACTGAGGGCAGCGGCAAGCAGAAGCCGCTTCTCGGCGGCAAGGGCGCCAACCTCGCTGAGATGACGAGTATTGGCTTGCCAGTACCACCAGGGTTCACGATCACAACCGAGGTGTGCGACCTGTACTACAAAAGCGGACGCAAGTTGCCAGCGGGCTTGATGGACGACGTCACTCGCAATGTGACGATGCTCGAAAAAGAACTCGGCAAGAAATTCGGTGATAACGCCAATCCGCTGTTAGTTTCGGTCCGCAGCGGCGCCGCCGTCTCCATGCCGGGCATGATGAACACGATTCTTAACCTCGGTCTCAATGACGAGGCGGTTGTCGGTCTCGCGAATGCTACCGGTAATCAGCGGTTCGCCTACGATGCGTATCGCCGGCTCATCAACATGTACGGCGACGTCGTATGCGGCGTCGATCATGAACACTTCGAACAGGCGTTCGACAAAGTCAAAGCCAAGTATAAAGTCAAGAACGACACCGACGTGCCGGTCGAAGGCATGATCCAGCTTTGTGACGATTACAAAAAGGTCTTTCAGAAACACTTTGGAAAACCCTTTCCGCAAGACCCGATCAAGCAATTAGAACTCGCGATTGAAGCTGTGTTCAAAAGCTGGATGCAGCCACGGGCGGTAAAGTATCGTCAGGTGGAGAACATCACCGGCCTTCTGGGCACCGCCGTCAATTGCCAGTCGATGGTCTTCGGAAACATGGGCGATGATTCCGGCACCGGTGTGGCGTTCACACGGGATCCCGCCACGGGCGAAAACAAATTCTACGGAGAGTTTCTGGTCAACGCTCAGGGTGAGGACGTGGTTGCGGGTATTCGCACGCCGTTGCCCGTGGCAGAAATGCCGAAGTGGAACAAGCAGGTCCACAAGCAATTGCTAGAGATTAAAGACACGCTCGAACATCACTATCATGACGTGCAGGACATCGAGTTCACGATCGAAAAGGGCACGCTCTTCATGCTCCAAACGCGCACGGGCAAGCGAACCGGCGCGGCGGCCGTAAGAATTGCGTGCGACATGGTCAAAGAGAAGCTGATCGATGAGAAGACCGCGGTGCTGCGCATCCCAGCGGGCGACCTTACCCAGCTTTTGCTTCCGAGCTTCGCGCCTGCGGCCAAGCAACAGGCGAAAAAAGGTGGCGCGTTGCTAACGCTCGGTCTGCCAGCTTCGCCCGGTGCTGCCGTGGGCAAGTTGGCGTTCACGGCGGCCGAAGCCGTGGACCGCACGCTCGCCGGCGAAAAAGTGCTACTCGTCCGCAAGGAAACCAATCCAGAAGACATTGAGGGTATGCACTCGGCGGTCGGAATCCTCACCAGCACCGGCGGCATGACGAGCCACGCGGCGGTCGTGGCCCGTGGTTGGGGGCGTTGCTGTGTGGCCGGCGCAGGTGAAATTGCGATCGACGAAAAAGCTCGCAAGATTAAGGTGGGCAACAAGACGTTTACCCACAAGGATACGCTTTCGATCGATGGTTCCACCGGTGAAGTGATGGCCGGCACCATTGCCACGCAAACACCCAAGCTCTCCGGTGACTTCGCCACCGTTATGCAGTGGTCCGACAAACATCGCACCATGAAGGTCCGTACAAATGCGGATACGCCGGCCGACGCCAAGCGGGCGCATGAGTTTGGCGCACAAGGCATCGGCCTCTGCCGCACGGAGCACATGTTCTTCGAAGGCGACCGCATTAAAGCGATGCGGGCGATGATCCTCGCCACCTCGGAGAAAGAACGCCGCGCCGCGCTCAAAGAGCTGCTGCCAGTGCAACGCAAGGACTTCATTGGCATTTTCAAGGCGATGAACGGCCTTCCTGTCACGATTCGCCTGCTCGATCCGCCCCTGCACGAATTCTTGCCGCACGTTCCAAAATCCCAGGCTGAGACGGCCAAGGAGCTCGGCATCACGGCGGCCGATGTCAAGGCACGCGTCGAGCAGCTACACGAAATGAATCCGATGCTCGGCCACCGCGGCTGCCGATTGGCGGTTACGTACCCTGAGATCCTTGAGATGCAGGTTACGGCGATCACGGAAGCCGTGATCGCTTGCAAGCAAAAGGACATCGATGCTCAGGCCGAGATCATGATTCCGCTCGTAGGCTCGGCGCGAGCTTGAAATGTTAGGGGAACAGGTTCGTCAAACGATGGCTGACGTGCAGGAGAAAAAGAAGTACAAAGGCAAGCTCAATATCACCGTCGGTACGATGATCGAAGTGCCGCGGGCCTGTGTGGTAGCCGATCAAATTGGCGAAATTGCTGATTTCTTCAGCTTCGGCACCAACGACCTTACGCAGATGACGTTCGGCTTCAGCCGCGACGACATCAACACGTTCCTGCCTGATTATTTGAAGCAGGAAATTCTGCCACGCGACCCATTCCAGTCGCTCGATTCGGGCGGCGTTGGCCAATTGGTCGAAATGGCGGTGAAGAAAGGCCGCAGCGCCAAGGAAAAGCTCAAGTGCGGTATCTGCGGTGAACATGGTGGCGACCCCGATTCGATCCAGTTCTGCCAAAAGGTCGGCCTCGACTACGTCTCCTGCAGCCCTTTCCGCGTGCCGATTGCGCGACTGGCGGCAGCCCAGGCCGCTCTCAAGTAGACCGGTGCTGAAACCGGCTCCAAGGGTGAATGAGCGTCACATAGCCTGGCCATCTTGGTCAGGACTGGTGCAATGAAACGAAAAGCCCGGCCAAGATGGCCGGGCTATTTTTTCTTAGCGATGCCCAAGGACCACTGCTTAGCCGACTTTCCGCTCAGCCGCGGCCAGCTCGTCGCCGTAGTCTTCGACATCGTCACGGTGCAAGCGAACGATCGCACCAGGCGGTGTCCGGCGCTCCTGCACGAAGCCGCGCTTGCCACTCAAGAAGAACGGCGAATACTCCGATGCCGGCCCGGTTGCGAACTTCGATTGCAGCGTATCCAGCATTTCCTGCCAAGTCAGGCCTGTGCGATAGATCACACGGTATGCGGCTTTGAGCTCCAAAACTTCTTCGGACGTGAAGTCAGCCCGACGCAGCCCGACGCGATTCAGCCCGACGACCATGCTCGAATCGCCATCGAGCATGATGAAGGGTGGCACATCGCGCACCACACGGGCCATTCCGCCGATCATCGCCAGCCGCCCGACGCGGCAGAATTGATGCACAGCCACGCCGCCACCCAAGTATGCCCGCGGTCCAATTTCGACATGGCCACCCAACATGGTGCCGTTGGTCAGCACGACGTTGTCATGCACAAGACAGTCGTGGGCAGCATGCGAATTCACCATGAACAGGCAGCGGTTGCCGATCCGCGTGGCGTTACCAGCCGCGAGCGCCCGATGAACTGTCACGTTTTCGCGAAACACGTTGCCATCGCCAATTTCCGTCGTGCCGGGGTGCTCTGGCATGTGGAGGTGTTGCGGCATTCCGCCCAGCACGGAGCCTTCCAGCACCAGATTGTCGCGTCCCAGAACTGTTCCCGACTTCACCGTTACGCGGCCAGCTAAATGGCAGCCGTCACCGAGCACAACTCCCGCTTCGACGACGCAAAACGGCCCGATCCTCACATTGTTTCCGAGTTCAGCATGCGGACTAACGACAGCGAGCGGGTGAATCGACACAGGCGGGTCCTTTCCGAGATGGCGAGATGGGCACGGTAGGCCAACACAGGAGAGTCGCCGGGGCGAGCTACGGGATTCCTGCGCCAACCGGCCAACCAACGAATTACGCTTTTTCGTCGGAGGCCAGCGGTGCCTTTATCACTATCGGGCGTAGCATTTGTGCCGGCTTAGCCGCAGGTGAGGATTTTTCGCTCGCCTGCCAAATCAACGGATGGGCGAGCCCCGTCGTTGCCTGTTACACTCGGAGGGGTTGAAGCTAGCAGCCGTTTGTTGCTAGCAGTCTCGATGCGTTCGGAGGATGAGTGATGCCCGACCCCGTTGCCCTCTACGACGAAGCTGAAAAGCTCAAAGAAGACGGCAAGCTTGAAGAAGCCGTAACCAAGCTTAATGAAGCCCTTCAGGCCGACCCAAACTACGCGCTGGCCCATTCTGCTCTAGCCGTGATACTTCAAAAGCTCAGCCGACATGAAGAAGCCGTCGAGCACGCACGACGGGTTTGCGAGATCGAACCGAACGATCCATTCAGCTTTACGGCGCTGAGCGTAACGTACCAGAGGGCCTTCGCCGGCACGAACAACACGCAATACATCCGGTTTGCTGAAGATGCCATGGAGCAAAGCCGCATACTGCAGAGCCGGCGGTAGTTTCGACTCCCGTTCTAGAGTTCGATACAGTGGTAGACGCCACAATCACCTTTGAGAAAGGCAACGACGGCCGCGTTAACAAGCTCATCCTGCATCAAAATGGCCGGGATATACCTGGTATCAAAATGCCCGGCACCGGTGCGGTAAAGCGCTGACGGTTACTCAATCTCGCGCACCAAGGCGGCGCATATTTTTTGGGCGGGTAGCGAACCCCGCTCGGCCACTTCTGTCTCTTGGCGTGTGCCTCGCCACCGATCCGCTTTCGCCCTTCGAGAGTTCGGCCATGGACCGTCCATACTCATACCACGCGCGCATCGATCCGCCGGATGCAATTCGCCGATGGGCTACACTGGAAGGCAAAAGCGCGACGATGAGCGATGAGCTCTATCGACGGCATGCCAAGTCGGCAAATAGTACCCCCGAATCACCTTCGCACATCGTGGGGCTTACTGAAGTGCTCTTGGCTGCCCTCGACGTCTGGTGGCACGTGCGCAGCCACTAAAGGCCTTCGTTGAGGCCTTGCAGGTCGACGGGGATGAAGCGGCCGTCTTTGCGCACGAGTTCTCCGTCGAACCAGATTTCGCCGCCGCCGTAATCGGGGCGCTGGATTTGCACCAGGTCCCAGTGGATACGGCTGCGGTTGCCGTTGTCCGCGATTTCGTAGGCGTTCCCGGGCGTCAAATGGAATGAGCCGCCAATCTTCTCGTCGAACAGCGTATCGAGCATCGGGTGCCGAACACGATTGTTCACGCCGATCGCCCATTCGCCGCAGTAGCGGGCGCCTTCATCGGAGTCAAGAATCTCGTTGAGCTTCTTGGTTTCGTTGGCTTTCGCATCCACAATCTTTCCAGCCTTGAACTCGAACTCAATGTTATCGAATACCGTTCCCTGGTAGCGCGACGGCGTATTGAAGCGAATCCGGCCGTTGGTGCTCTCGCGCACTGGCGCGGTGAACACCTCGCCGTCCGGAATGTTGCGGTCGCCGGAGCAGGGGATGACTGGAATGCCATTGATCGAAAACTCCAGCTCCGTGCCGACGGCCGCAATCCGTACGCAATCCGTCTTCTGCATCCGCGCCACAAGCGGTTCTTGCGCTTTCGCCATCGCCGCATAGTCAGCGGTGCAGACCGAAAAATAAAAATCCTCGAACGCCGGCGTGCTCATGCTGGCGGCCTGGGCAAATGAATCGGTCGGGTAGCGAAGCACAACCCATTTGGTCTTCGCAATTCGTACGTCGGTGTGGACCGTTTTCCACCAATGCTGCTGGTAAAGGTCCATCTTATCGTGCGGCACGTCGGCGAATTGACTGCTGTTCGCCGCCCCGCGTACACCGATGTATGCCTGCACCTTTTCCATTCGGGCACTCTCTAAATCGCCCGCGAGCTTCATGCTTTCCTCAGTGGCCGTGCGATACAGCGCCCGCAGCACGGCATTCGATTTCCACGACACCAGCGGTACTGCACCACGTTTGGTTGCACCCTCTATCAGTTGGCATACGAGTGTAGGGTCTGGCAAATCGAATGCCTCGATCAGCACTCGCTCTCCCTTCTGAATACAGCAACTGTGGTCAAGCAACAAATCGGCAAGTTGATTGATTCGTGGATCGTACATGGCGCTGAGTCACTAATTCCAAACTAAAGTTCGATGATCCGCCCTGCCCTATTGGTCGCCGATGCGAGATTGTATTCCACGATCAGCCATCAAAATCAAGAAATCGCATGGGCCGACGCGGCCAACCATGATAGGCTGATTGCCACACACCAACAACCGCCGTCCAATCGCCGTTGCCTATAATGAATTTAGATATTCTCAGCGACACCAAGGATTCGCGATGACCACTGAATCACCCCCCGCCAACCCTCCAGAAGGCAAATCATTTGCCGAAACTGCCCTCGCCCTTGGTGGCAAAAGTGCGGACGAGGCACGCCGCACGGGCGCGATCGACACGGCCGACGACCAGGTCGAGGCCCTGTTTGCGCCGGAGTATCAAACCGTCAACAGCCCAGCGCATCGCGCGGTATGGGACCGCGGCGTGCCGGTTGGTTTGTTCCAAAGTGAGCAGCCGAAAACGCCCCCCGACGTCCAACAGGTGATGGACGACTCCGTGGCCGTGGCCCAGCGTTACAAAGCTGCCGGCACGCTGCTCGATGAGCAAGGCAAAGTCGCAGAGCAAGTGTTGCGTGACCTCGGCGCCGCTGGTTATTGGGGGCTCTTGGTTAGCAAAGACTATGGCGGATCCGGTGCTCCATTTAGCTCATTTGCTCCATTCCTAACGCGAATGGCGCTCATCGACCCCACTGTCGCCGGTCTGGCTTCCGTCCATGGCTGCATCGGCGCGGTCGACCCTGTGCGAACATTTGGTAGCCCCGAGCAAAAACAACGATTCCTTCCAGGCCTTGCCGACGGCTCCCGGCTTACGCGCGTTCGCGCTGACCGAACCCTGTGCCGGCAGCGATCTGACCGCGCTGCGAACCACGGCGCACCTCGTTGGAGATGATTACGTGGTCAACGGCGAAAAACTATTCATCACCAATGTTGTGCCCGGCCGCACCATTGGCTTGGTCTGCCTGATCGACGCCAAACCCGCCGTGCTCATTGTCGACTTGCCGCCGCAAGAGAACGAACAATTTCAGCTTCGCAATTACGGCCTCTGGGCACTCAAGCATACGTACAATCAAGGAATTGTTTTCCGCGATTTCCGTGTCCCGGCCGCGAACCTACTCACGCCGCCGCGCGGTGATGGCCTTACGATCGCGTACCATGGCCTCAATCTTGGCCGCGTTGCGCTTTGTGCCAACGCCGCCGGCACGATGCGGCTGATGATGGCCGACATCATCCCTTGGGCCCGCTTCCGCCGTACATACGGGGCCCCTATAGCCTCGCGCGAACTGGTGCAGCGGCGGCTGGGCGAGCTTGCAGGGCTCATCGTCGCTTGCGATGCTCTAGTCGCGTGGTGTGCCGGGCTGATCGACCGCGGCTACCGCGGCGAAATGGAGTGCGTTGTCGCTAAGATATTCGGCAGTGAAGCCCAAAAGCACGCCGCCATTGAATACTTTATGAAAACCCACGGCGGCCGCTCCTTCCTTCACGGCCACAACTTCGGCGACAACATTCACGAGTACCTGGCGCCTTGCATCTACGAGGGCGAGGGCGAAATGCTTGGCATGGGCTTCTTCAAGTCGCTCGTGAAGCACCACGGTAAGACTTATTTCGAACCGATTGGCAAGGCGCTCGCCGCCGCCGGTATCCGCCAGCCCAACCCGTTGAACCCGGCACACATGTGGGCGCTGAAAGGTGTCGCGGTTCCCTACATGAAATGGGTTGCGGCGCGGCGGCTGCGGCCGGTGGCTGCGGCCCAATTGCCGCCTATGCCCAAGGCACTGCGCGAGCACGCTGCGTTTGCCTGCGAGCGCCTTCAGCGCATGGCGAGTCGAAATCTCCAGTACGATGAGCCGTTTCCAATTGAAGCTGGCCGACCGCCAATGTCGCATGGCGGAGCTTTCGCAACGGTGCCAGGATGTGATTACGATGCTTACAACAAGCCTGTATGGCGCCCGTAGCGACGATCCTCTCGTTCAGGATGCGGCCGATATTCTCTGCGAAAACTTCGCCAAAAACTGCTCGGTCGCCGGCTCTCGAACTATTATTTCCGCCGCGTGACGGCACTGGGCACTGCCATCGCAGAGGGCGAGTTTAGCTCCATCGCCGGTATCGAAGCCGATGCAATCCTGATGCCTTATGAGCAGTGATGCGACCAACGGTGAGTCTGCTGCCGAAGAAGGCCCCTCGCCGCTGCGCAGTGTTCACACCACTAATTTCCCGGCGATCCTCGATCAGCTCGGTATCTCGCTTCTGGTAACAACCTATCAGGCCGGCAAGCTTGTTGTCGTGCGATCCGATGCTGGCGTGATCAACACGCATTTTCGTGCATTCAACAAACCGATGGGTATGGCCGTCAGACATAACTGTCTGGCGATAGGCACCGCGGTCGATGTCTGGGAATTTCGCAATGTGCCCGCCGTGGCCGCAAAGCTCGAACCAACGGGAAAGCACGATGCATGCTATTTGCCGCGATCAGCGCATGTGACGGGCGACGTGCAGATTCACGAAATGGCTTATGTCGGCGACCAACTATGGTTCGTCAACACACGGTTCTCCTGCCTGGCGACGCATGACCCGGACCACAGCTTCGCACCCGTTTGGCGGCCGCGATTTATTTCGCAACTCACGCCCGACGACCGTTGCCATCTCAATGGGCTGGGCCTCAAAGGTGGCCAGGCCAAGTGGGCGACGGCGCTGGGCGAAACCGATTCCGGCGGCGGCTGGCGCAAGAACAAAAAGAGTGGCGGCATTCTGATTGACATCGAATCGAACGAAATCGTCGCCCGCGGCCTTTCGATGCCCCACTCGCCGCGCTGGCATGCCGACCGGCTGTGGCTTCTCGAATCCGGTACCGGCAGCCTCGGTTATGTCGAGCTTAACGCGGGCCGCTACGAACCAATCGTCCACCTCGACGGCTTCACCCGCGGCCTCGAAATGGTCGGCAATCTGGCATTCATCGGCTTGTCACAAGTCCGCGAAACGGCCGTCTTTAGCGGTATCCAGATCACCGAGCGCTTGCAGGAAACCGAACGCACCTGCGGCGTTTGGGTCGTAGACATCCAACGCGGCCAGGTCGTCGCGTTTTTGAAATTCGAGGAAGCCGTGCAAGAAATCTTCGCCGTTTGCCTGCTGCCCGGCATCCGCTTTCCCGATCTCATCAACGACAATTCGGAGCTTATCGGAAGTTCGTTTGTGCTCCCTGATGACGCGCTGCGCGATGTGCCGGCGGAGCTTCGGGCCGGCAGCAGTGGTTCGTTGTCAGATGATTTGAATAGGTAGGAACCACCGATGAAATCCTTCCGCCAAGAGCTTTGGTTCAACCTGCCTTCGCGAATGGAGTTCCTGAACATCACGCCGCAGGTTGAAAAATGTGTCCGGGACAGCGGCGTGCACGAGGGTCTGTGTCTTGCGAATGCGATGCACATTACGGCCAGTGTGTTCATCAATGATGATGAGCCTGGCTTGATCCACGATTACAAAAGTGGCTCGAGGACCTCGCGCCGTTCGATCCGTCGCCCGAGCGTTACCACCACAATCGCACCGGTGAGGACAATGCTGATGCTCACCACAAACGCCAAATCATGGGTCGAGAGGTGGTTGTAGCAATCACCGAAGGCAAACTCGACTTCGGGCCGTGGGAGCAAATCTTTTACGGTGAGTTCGACGGCCGGCGGAAGAAGCGCGTGTTGGTAAAAATCATCGGTGAGTGAAGCATGCCGAAGGTGGCGCCTGGAGAGGGTGTTGCGGTTGGTAGCGACAACGGCCATGGCGAATCCAGCGGGCCATCAACTCGGCACGGCTGCTGACGCGGAAGTGACGGTAAATGGCTTTCACGTACTGGTGGACTGTTTGCCGCGTCAGTCCGAGGCGAGCAGCGACTTGCTTTTCGCTCCTCCCCTCCAGCAGGCAGTCGAGCACCCGCCGTCGCTGAGGCGAGAGTTCCCATGCGGAGGGTTCGTTGGCGACCGCCAGTAGGCGGCCAATCATTGGCGCAAGCTCGCGGTGCAACGTGCGGAGGAAATTTGTGTCGCGGCGGCCGAAATGCGGCTCGCCAGGGGCGCGAAATAGCGTGATGCAACAGAATTGCCCCATTGCACTCTTGATCCGCTGAAACGAAACCACCAGGTCATCCAGTTGGGAACGGCGCAGATATTCGGCGTATTGCGGCGAATTGTGCCACACGCGGTTGTCTACAAGGTCGGCACGAGAGACCGTCAATCCGCGGTCGGTGGGCGCGAGCTTCGTCGGCAACAATCCCGTTCGATGTCCCGTGGACGCTTGATGCTCCAGCCACTCGAACATTGCGCGGCGCTCGGCGTCGCTATTCCAGCCATATTCCACGATGGAAAGTGGAGTAAATTGTCCGCGATCGATGCCTAGGACCTCGCCACCAATGCCGACCCGTGCATGTAGGAAGTCACATAGCCGCTCCAGTAAATGTAGACGCCAAGCGATCGGATCGGCACCCAAGTCGCGGCAGTCGCCGATCAGTTGGTGGAGGGCTCGATAATCTTTCGCTCGCAGCACTGCGGATTCACCCATCGGCTCATAGGATCATGCGAATGGTACGGGACGAGATGGAAACGTGCGGCTCGGCGCGATACTCCTGTTTAGGAGTATGTCAGGGATGGATCGAACAATCAAGAATTGACGGCTGGTGCGATAGATGTTTCCCCCGCTTTTCGTGTCTTCGTACCGGATTTTCGTGTTCTTGCGGCGATTTGCGCCGCAAGCTACAGCGGTTGTCGGCTGGCAGGGCAAGAGTCCGAGCGGTGGTGTCCCAGCTAAACGTTCGGAGAGCCATTTTCTTATGCAGTGGGCGGCGGCAAAAACGTCGCTATTCTCTGTGAGTGAACCGAACTCGAGCAGAAGGGATGTCCAATGTCCGCTTCCCGTTCCCATTTCCTTGGTCGCCAGTTCGCCGGGCCGGCAGCGGCGTTGTTGCTGTTATCACTTACCGCATCGGTCGAATCGGCGACATTCGAGTGGGCCGACCCGGTCGATGGTTCCTTTAAGGAGGCCGCCAAGTGGAATCTGACGAGCGGTGCCGGAACTCCTCCGCCGGACGTCGGCGACAACGTGGAATTCAACGAGGCGGGCGCGTACATGATCGAGTTGACGCTCGACCATTTCAGCGATCAGATTCACGTCAGCGCCGGCGACGTCACGCTGGCTAGCAACAGCACGACCTTGCGGGAGTACTTGGTTTCCAGCGGCGCGGCCGACGCCAACATCAGCGGTGGCACGCTCCAGATCGGCACGGCAACCAACCCGCTGTTCCTCAATCTCCCCAATACAACTTCCAGCGCCGGGCTGAACATCAGCGTGATGAACATCGGCAGCGGCGCAGATGGCTTCGTAACCGTCGCAGGACTGAATTCGCGGCTCGACGTGCTCGGCAACACAAATCACAGTGTGGGGCTCTCCGGCGCCAATGGCGCCCTGACGGTCCAGGACGGAGCAACGGCCAATATCGGCACCCAGGGGGGCACGCTGCGAGTCGGCGTGTCGAGCAATTCCGCAAGCCGCGGCGATATCATCGTCGCCGGTGGTGGTTCGCTTAACATGGGCCATGTTGAGGTCGGCACGAACACTTCCGGCGCAATCGGCGTGATCAACGTGGCTGGCAACGGCTCGCAGTTCGTACAGACGCTCGTTGGCGCCAATCTCACACTCGGTCAGCGCCAGCGGCGGGCCCGGGGCACTTCAAGTCTCCGATGGCTCGGTCACCACCGGCACGGGGAGCTTTACCGTCAACGCGACCGGCCAGATAATCATCAACGACGGCAGGCTCAATGTGCGGGGCAACTGGTCATTGCCCGCAATGGCCAACCTCACCTTCTCCGACGGCGTGATCGATGTGCAAGGCGGCACCTTCTCACCCAGTTTCAATTTGTTCGATTACGGCGGCACGGGCGGTGCAAATCCACACTTCAGGGTGACCAATGGGGGCACGGTCGTTGCCTCTGCCGCTACTGATTGGCGCATTGCGAATTCCACCGACACAAAGGGGGAACTTACAGTTTCCGGCGCTGGCTCGGAACTCCTATTGGACAGCACACGCGTGCTAGACGTCGGTGTAATCGGCGACGGTACAATGACGATTGAGGACGGCGGCCACGTCCAGAGTGGACTCAGCGTCATTGCCGATTTGGCGTCCTCATCCGGCAGCGCCATCGTCAGGGGTCCCGGTTCAACTTGGACTGTCAACGGCCTTTTGCTTAAGGTGGGCGACGATGGCGATGGCACGCTAACGATCGAACACGGGGGCAGTGTCAATGCCACGGACAGCTTCATCGCTGCAGCGCAAGGGTCAACGGGGACCGCCACCGTCACCGGCAACGGTTCCACGTGGACCAACAGCGGTGAATTCATTGTCGGTGACAACGGTAATGGCATACTGAGGATTGAGGCTGGCGGGAAAGTTCAAAACACAAACGGTTTCCTCGGCTTCGACAACAATCCGCCGTTCGTTGCCGGCAAAGTCACCGTAGCCGGTGCCAACTCCGAGTGGGTCAACAGCGGCTCACTCTTCATCGGCGGAGGCATGACGGCGACCGGTGGACCCGGAGTGCTCGCGATCGAGCCAGGAGGAACGGTTCGCGTTGGGGACACCCTCAAGATCTGGAACGAGGGCACGGTCAAACTGCTTGGCGGCACGATCCATTTCGATTCGGACGGTTACTACCGCGAGCCAACCGGGGCACTGAATTTTCTGGCGGGCACCGTTGAGCTCGCTGGCGACCGCGACATCGGGCTCGATCCGGTCATTGATGGTTTCTTCGGCGCGGCACCTTTGATCCCATCGGGCAAAGCGCTGGTGGTGCAAGGAGCTGCCACTCTGCTGACGCAGCTGACTCTTGACGGCGGCACACTGACCGTCGGTGAGCTTGCCAGCGGCGCGTTACTCGATCTCCAGCGCGGCACGCTCAATATCACCAACCAGGCCGTTGACGTTCAAGCCGGCGGCACATTCGGCGAACGGCTTGAACTGCGGCCCGACATGGTAATCAACATCGAACAGGGACTCACGAATCGCGGTTTGATCACCGGCAATGGTACGCTTGGCGGACCGGTTTCGAACGACGTCTTTGGCGAGGTTCGCGCCACTAGCGGCAATGCGCTGGTCTTCACCGGCACGAACTTCGATAACAATGGTCAAATGGTACTGCTTGGAGGACTCGTCGAGGCCAATGCGCTGTCGAACACACCGGCCGGCCGTATCACCGGCCGTGGCACTCTGGTGCTCGGAGGCGGCGGCTTGGTGAACAAAGGGCATGTCGCTCTGTCCAATGGTATCACCGACCTCTTCGGGGACGTCACCAACAACACGGGCGTCTCCTCGGTGGGAATCACCGTTTCGGGCAACGCCGACGTGACGTTTTGGGACGACGTGACCAATACCAGCGGCCTGTTCCGTGTAGCAGCCGGCAGCTCGGCCACGTTCTTTGGCGCGTTTAGCGGTGCGGGCATCTCCGGTGCCGGCGATGTATACCTCGAAGCCGACATCACACCTGGCTTCAGCCCGGCGTTGGCCCAGTTCGGCGGCGACGTCCACTTCGGTCCACTGACGGATCTGAACATCGAGATCGGCGGCACGAACAAAGGCGCCGCTTACGACGCCTTAGAGATCGCCGGCACCGCGCTGCTCGACGGCACACTCGACGTCACTTTGGTGGGCGGATTCACGACGACGCTTGGCGAGGTGTTTGAGATCCTGAGAGCCAGCGACGGCGTCAACGGCACGTTCGCCGCCGAATCGCTCCCCCAACTAGGTTCGCTCTTGGCTTTGCAAATCCTCTACGACGCGAATTCGGTGATGCTCGCTGTCGTTCCCGCGCTGCCGGGCGATTTCAACGCCAACGGTGTGGTCGATGCCGCCGACTACGTCCTGTGGCGCAAAAGCGATGGCACGCAGGATGGCTACAACATATGGCGCACCCACTTCGGTGAAACTATCGCCGCCGTGGGTAGTTTCGCAACACCGGGTTCGAACGCGCAAGCGACCATCGTGCCCGAGCCGATGAATCACTTGTTACTCTTCGCAACGCCGCTGCTCACGGTAATGCTTTATCGCCGGCGAATCAACTCTGAAAAATCTTCACGCCCCGCATAACGCTGCGCCAGCGGATTCACGTAAGCTTGTTCCTTGGTCTCCGCGAACGAGCCGTGGTGCTCGATCAATCCCTCGTCATACGCTAGTTGGTCGGAATAGCCCGGCAGTAGCGTGCGATAGTCGATCGCAATGCGATTCGGCCGGATGCGATTTACGTGCCGCACGATGTTCGACGTGCAATTGTTCGTGAGCGTGTCGTAGAACTCGGGCGAAACGGCCAATTGGTTCACCCGGTTGAGCACGTCCACCAATAATTCTTGCGCCGCTTCGGGCGTCGCCGTCGTGTTATACAGATAAACCTGCTCTCCGTTGTAAACCGTGCGGAATTGAATCACATCGCGTTCATCGGCCACAACATAAATCAGTTCGTACTGGTTAACGCTCCCCTTCAAGGGATTGTATTTCTCGTTCCTCTCTTTGCGGGTTTCGACACTGACGGCGATATGATCCTGCTTGCCATCCGCGTCAGCAATTTGAAAGCTGAGCATTGCATGCGCCAGCGCCGGCATCCCATCGAACGGAACCACGATGTAGTCGACGCCGCTCACGCGGCTCAGGTCGATTGTCTTGTTGTAGTAATCCACCATGTACACATCGTTGGCGAAATACTTGCAATTCCGCACATTTCGCACGGTCACCTCGTTGCCGTGGAATTCGGCCGTCGGCAACACCGCTTGTTCGGGCGTCCAATCGCGGAAATTCGACGGGGCCAACCGCTTATCAACGGATGCGCAACCGGAGAGCAGGAACAGGAAAAGACCCATCGCGGGCGCAACGCAAGCGCAGAGAATTCGACCACGACCAAATTGAGGGCGTCGAGCGCGCACGAACGAACTTCGGCTGACTGCCGTAGAAGAGGTAGAAAAGCAGCGAAGTCTAGTCAGTTTTTAGTTTCGCGACAATGCGGCGAACCCTTGACACGCGAGGCATGATAGCATTGCTTACAGCGATTTGTTTGGTTTTGCTGCCCTTTCTTCCGACCAAGATTCTCTGCAATCCACGCTGGTATTTTGTGATTTCTCCAAACGTCGTTGCCGCTCTCCAAACGTGCCCAAGGTCCACGTCGAGCAAGCGATCATGAACACGCAACAAGCAATTGTTGCGACAAAGCCTAGCATTTGGCGGCCAGTTTCAAAGGTTGCCAACCAAACCAATACACAAACTGCCGTCGTCGCGACAAAGAATGTATAGAGGCTAAATCGCTTCGAGACTGCGTCAAAAGGATGTCCCGACATCGTCACAACCGGCAATTCGTGATCGCTGTTTCTAGGATAGCTGTGGCACCAAGCGAGTCGAGCTTCTCCATAATCTCAATTACCTCGCTACGTTTGACCATGGCCCGCACGCTGAACCAGCCTGCCTCTTCAAGCTTGGTTATTGTGGGTGATTCGAAGCCCGGCGTAATTTCCTCGGCTTCGGCGAGTTTCGCCTCGGGTACGTTGTATTCCAGCATCGAATAACTGCGGGCGATAACGATGCCTTCCAGCCGCCGCACGACACGGTCCGCCAACTGCGTTTGCTTGGTTGTGTTATTCTGCACGAGCATCGCTTCGTAATGCCCCAATTCGTCGAGAACCTTAAGTCGATTCGCAGCGAGTGTGCTTCCTGTCTCAACGAGGTCCACAATCGCGTCGGCAACTCCCAGCGTGATCATCACCTCGACAGAGCCGGTCAATTGCACGATGTGGGCCGTGATCTTCTGCCGATCAAGATACTTCTGGGTAATACGCGGAAAACTGGTTGCGATTCGCCGGTTAGCCAAATCAGCAGGTTTCTTAATTCGGCTCTCCTCCGGTACGCACATCGCCAGCCGCCAGTTCCCCATGCCCAGCGACAACCGCGTCGTCAATTCAACGCCCGTTTCGTCGATCAGGTCACCGCCAGTGATTCCCATGTCGATGGCTCCTTCGGCGCACAACACAGGGATGTCGTCGGTTCGCAGGAACGTGATCTCGATTGGCATGTCGCGCACGCGCGCGAACAGGCTCCGCTCCTGGCGGCGGAATTTAAGGCCGGCCTCAATCAGTAGCTGCGAAGCCATCTCGGCCAGTCGGCCTTTGCTCGGGATACCGATTCGCAGGTGTTCGGGCATGGGATCGTGCCAGCGTTCGAGGTTCAGCGTTTGGACTTCGGTTTCTTATGTTGGTCCCGAACCTTGACTTTTGAGACGGCTGTTTTTCGGGCCGCTTTTTCTTCCAAACCAGAGACCCCAAACCGGCGCACAAGTTCGGCCTCTACATCCGCCAAGGAGCAATCTCGGTGCCGCATTAGTACCAACAAATGGTAGACCAAATCTCCAACTTCACGGACAAAATGCTCGCGGCCAGCTTTGCCGGCTTCTCCTGCGGCTTCGACCACTTCGGCGGCCTCCTCCGTGATTTTGGCCCCGATCTTTTCGATACCGCCAGCCAGTAGTTGGCTAGTGTATGATTTTTCGTTCGGGTTGGCCGACCGAGACGCGATCGTGCGTTCCAACTTTTCGAGGGGTGGCGCTGCACGGTTCATAAGGTGTCGTATTCCCATCGGATGATTCGTTCACGACAATAGTCTTGGTCACAGTTTAGGTGTCCCAACGCCTATCCGCAAGCGAAGCCGTATCCATTAGGCCACGACCATCGGTGGCAGTGCCAGATGACATCCACGTTTCATGATTGTTGGTTTCTCACTGGCGCCACCGCCGTCGGAAAAACGGCAGTCGGCATCGCGCTCGCGCAACGCATTGGCGCCGAAATTATCTCGCTCGATTCGATGGCGATCTATCGTGGGATGGATATCGGTACCGCCAAGCCGCCACTGGCGTTACGAAAACTCGTGCCTCATCACCTTATCGATATTGTGGATCCGGCTGACGAATTCAGCGTTGCCCAGTACGTTGATGCGGCCGCGACTGCTGTCGACGAAATTCGCGCCCGCGGCAAGGAACCGCTTTTTGTCGGCGGCACACCGCTCTATTTGAAAAGCTTGCTCCGCGGTCTGTTTGATGGGCCTCCCGCGGATTGGAAATTGCGCCGTGAGATCGAGGCCGAGCTCCAGCATGTCGGCCAGCAGGCGCTCTTCGACCGCCTTTCGCAGCTCGATCCCGTCGCTGCTTCGCATATCCATCCGCACGACACCCGTCGTCTGATCCGCGCGTTGGAGGTATTTCGGGCGACCGGCGAACCGATCAGCCATCAGCAGTTGCAATTCGAAGAGGGCCGGCCGGCCGAGGAGTGCCGGGTGTTTGTGTTGCGCCGCCGCCGCGAGGAATTGCATCGCCGCATCCAAGCTAGAGTTCAATCGATGGTAGCCGGTGGTTTGGTCGATGAGGTGCGCCGGTTGACTGAAATTCCCCCTCTCCCTCTGGGAGAGGGTCGGGGTGAGGGTGAATCGCCGATCACCAAGGCACCCTCTCCCTGCCCTCTCCCAAGGGGCGAGGGTTCGATTTGTGACCTCGGCCGCACCGCCCGACAGGCCGTCGGTTATCGCGAATCGCTCGCATATCTCACCGGCGAGTACGACGAAGACGAAATGATCGCCCGCATTACCTACCGTACCCGCCGCTTCGCCAAGCGACAGGGGACGTGGTTCCGCAGCTTGAGTGAGTGTCGATTCGTGGATGTTGGAGGCGATGTGGACCCAGCCGACGTGTCCGGGCGAATCGCGAGTGCCGTTGTTAGTCGATAGTGGATAGTCGTTGGTTGTTCGTTGGCCGGTCGATCCAGCAACTATCAACGATCCACTATCAACTATCTGCTCGCTGCCAATGTCCGCTGCGGCCGCCGGACTTTTCCTCAAGTTGGATCGGGCCAATCGCAATCTCCCGGTCCACGCTCTTGCACATGTCGTACACCGTGAGTGTTGCAACACTCACTGCCGTAAGGGCTTCCATCTCGACGCCGGTTTTAGCCTCCACTTGCACGGTTGCCTCAATCCGTAGCGTTTTTTCATCGACATAAGAAAAATCGATCATCACAGATTCCAGCGGCAATGGATGGCACAGCGGAATGAGCTCGGCGGTTCGCTTCGCCGCCATAATTCCTGCTAGCCGGGCGACTTCCAAAACATCCCCTTTTGTTGCTCGTTTGTTTCGCACCAGAGCGAGCGTTTCCTCATGCATTCGCATCAAGCCGCTGGCCCGCGCCATGCGGCGCGAAATCGCTTTTTGGCCGACGTCCACCATTCGGCTCGCGCCGGTGGAATCAAAGTGGCTTAGTTCACTCATGATAATACTCGTCGGCAGTTGTCGTATTTGTTAGCGTGTGTTCATCGGGAGATTCATCCGCATTCCGCCCCTCGAATTTACCCCGCAGCATATCGGCGACGAGAAACACACCGCCCACCAGCGTGCCAGAAAGGTAACCGGAAATAGCTCCGCCAATAATTCCGTAAAGGACAATAACCAGGAAAAGCGGACCAGGGAGGTAATAAGGCGAGATGACGCGTAGGACGACGAGAATCACGGTCTGTGTTATCGAACCGGTCACGACCGATACCCCTCGTGGATTCGCGGCGTCCTTGTATAAGGCCTGGGTCACAGCCACGGTGGTTACCAACACGCCGACAGCCACTTGTGTGACAGGACCAAAGTAATCGTTGAACGTACTCATCGCCCCGAACAACATCGAATAGGCAGCCGTCACAACGAAAATTGTTGCCAGATCGAATCGTCGCGGCGCCGAATACAGGTCCGATGCATGGCGTCTGTCAAAGAGAAGCCCGTACAACGTTGGCTTACCAGTATCGCTTGACGGTTCCTGCGGTGTGGGCTCGATTCGGCCACTTTCGTCGTGGTTGTCCTCAAGCTGCAACGTCAGCAGCGCTGCTCGGTGGTCGGCCGGTAACGATTTCCATAGCCGTGCCACCAGCCGCAATCGCTGGTCATCGTCGAGCGGCAAGGCCATCGCGTGGAGCTCTTCCACCGAAGGCGTACGCGATACGGTAGGCGTCCCTTTGCCCGATTCAGCAAGCCATTCGGCCGGCGGCTCTGCGAACTCTTGATTCGGCACCATGCCGAAAGTCTAACGCAACGTAGTCATACCTGCGAGCAAAGCGCAATTAAAAAGGCCCGACCGCTAATGGCGGCGGGCCTTTTGGGCGGGTAGCGGACGACGGAGAGACGGGATTTCTCCGCCGCCGCGGCAGTCGAATCGTTCGACCGACCCTATATTAAAGGCAAGGAGCTGAATCCTTGCCTGTTATACCAATTCCTTCTTCGCGCCGATCAGCGTACGTAAACGTTCAGCCAATAGTGCAGCATCGAATGGCTTCTTAAACGTTTCGTTGATGCTGGACCGATCGAAATTGCCGGTCGAGCTATCGTCTGGCAGCAGGGCGATCAGAATCGTCTCGCCGAACTCGGTGTTGCGGCGCAGGTTCTGGCAGATCTGCAGCGCTTCGAGTTGGCCGATCGAGAAATCGACGATAATACAGTCCGGGTGGAAACTTTCGGCCTGAATGCCTGCTTCGAAGCCACTCGCGGCGGTCGAGGTGCGGAACGACCGCTCGACGGGCAGCTCGCGCTTGAGATTCTCGATCAAGACCTGGTCCTGGGCGACGATCAGCACTTTCGCCATGGCCTCGTCTTCCAGGTCCCCAAGAGGCATACCATGCTCTTTGAGGAACTTGATCAAATACTCGCGCGGGATGCGTCGGTCTTGGGAACCGGGAATCCGGTATCCCTTCAGGCGGCCTGAGTCGAACCACTTACTGACCGTGCGCGGGGCCACTTTGCAGATCTTCGCGACCTGACCAGTAGTAAAGACCTTCATCGGGCTCTCCAATTTCACTTGCTAAGTGTCCGCTGGGTTTTCGGTCGCTTGGCGACGTCCGCCGCGACCGACGTTAGGTGCCCCGCATTTGCATCACGGTTTACGCGGTTCCCTCGCGCTTTATGGCCGTTATCAAATACCTGGGTTGGGGCTGTCTTAGCTGTTAGCTATTAGCTGTTAACCGCTGGCCAGAAGGGACCAAACCTTCTGGCGAAGGGATAACAGCTAACCGCTAACAGCTCCTCTGGGTCGGGTCAGGTCCCTCTGATCCGCTCCGTCTCGTACTTTTGGCATCGGCTAGCAGTGCAGGCGGAGATCGGTCAAAACCGTTTGATTTTTCCGAAGCGGACTAAGCGGCCCGATTCGATCGTCACAAGCGGTGTAACCAAACCCGCCGGCCCTGCTGCGCGCTGGTCGCACAGTCCGGCCAAGGATGCGCAGGGAGAAGCTTGCTGCCGGGCGATGTTGCTTGCACAACTTCGCCGAGCGCAAAGTCTCCAATGGTGGGACAATGTAGGCAGGCTCCCCCCTGCGAACTGTTCTCGCCCTGCGTCACACTGTCGTGTGGCGCGGAGCGACACAGCCCATCCGATAGATAGTTTCGATAAGACGGGCCAACGAACTTTAGAAAGTTTCGCTAGTCGTGCCGGCAGATCGGATTGCAACGCTTTTAATTGGCGTAGCGAAAGAGCCGGGGGGATGCCGAAAACGTGCTATCGTCGCTTCCTTCAATATCGCTTGGAAATAGGCATCAACCACGAAGTCACGGAGAATTGATCAAATAAGAGCGATTTAAAAGGCGGTTCACAATCGTTTGACAGCAATGTCGCCAACGAGCAGTACCTAACCTTACTTTTGCTCTATGACCGTGAAAAAGTTTGCGGGATCGCCTTCAACAATGGTTTGCATCACACATTCCATTCTCCGTGACCTCCGCGTCCTCTTGGTAGAAACCCTTCCCTCTATGCAGCGCACCTTTGCGAGGCGTCGGAAATAGATTCGGTGGCCGGCCGCTCTGGCCCTTTTGCGTGAAAAATCGCACTCGGCATGATGTGGCCATCTTCCGACACATCTTCGAAACGCACCGATACGCGTTTCGAGACTCCCGATTCTTCCATCGTGATGCCATAGAGCGTATCCGCTCCGGACATCGTCTTTTTCGAATGCGTTATTACGACAAACTGGGTGAACGAGAGAAACTCTTTCAGTACCGCCGTAAACCGACCGATATTCGCTTCGTCGAGTGCCGCGTCCACTTCGTCCAGAATACAGAACGGGCTCGGTTTGCTGCGAAACACCGCTAGCAGCAGCGCCACGCAGGTAAGTGTTTTCTCGCCTCCGGAGAGCAATGAAATGCTGCACGCCTCTTTTCCCGGCGGCCGCGCGACGATCTCAACGCCGCTCTCCAGCACATCTTCCGCTTCATCGACGATGATATCCGCTTCGCCGCCACCGAACAGTCGGCGAAATAATTCTTGAAAATGGCCTCTAACAGTCTCCACTGTCGTCAAAAACAGTTCACGACTATCCGCATTGATACGCTGCGTAATCCGTTCGAGCGAAGCTTTCGCTTCGACCAAATCGCGATATTGGCCGGAAAGCGCCGCGAACCGCCCCTCGAGCTGTTCCAATTCATCGAGCGCTTCCAGGTTAATGGCGCCAATGTTGTTAATCTGGTCGCGCAGTTCCGCGATTTCCCGTTCTACGGTTTCGCGTTCGACCGGGCGAAGGACAGCTCGTGGCATGCGCGAAGCATCGGTTTCGCTGTGGTCTTGTTTTGTCGCTGCTTCTTCCAGATGAATGCCATAGTCGTCCTGCATGCGTTCGCACAGAGTTTGACGTTCGTGTCGCTGACGCGTCGTGACGACTTCTTGCTTGTGGAGCTGCGTCTGCATCGCGGCCAGTTCCTGACGCTCGGTCCGAATTCGTTCAATGATCGTTTGTCGGTTGTGGCGTAGCTCATCGGCTGCCGCTTTCTGGTCCTTTAAAACGACTGCAAATTGCTCCTTAGTCAATCCTAGCTCCGCCAGAGTTTCCTGCTCGGCGGCTAACGCAACTTCAATCTCCTCGACTTGCCGCTCTCGGCCGGCGACTCGCTCTCGCATTTCGGCGAGCATATTATCACGATCGTGTTGGCTCCGCTGTGCTTGTTGCATTTGCTGGCGCAGCATCTCCACGCGCTGCTCGGATTTGGCGGCGGCAATCCTGCATTCGGTCACTTCGGCGCGCAGTTCCGTCTGATGTTGTTGAAGTACCGTAATCCGCTCCTGGTCCGCCTCGAGGGAATCTTTCAGCTCCGCAGCCCTCGTTTGAGCCATTGAGAGCTCGGGAACGCTAGCCGCCACTTTCGATTGGTAATTTGTTTTTCGCTCGTCGATGCTTTGCAGATCGGTGGTCAGCCGTTGTTCCGTTTCTACCACCCGATCCAATTGTGCCGCTGCAGCGGCAGTGCGCCGATGACACTCCGTAAGCTGACTAGCCGCTGCCGTGTATGCGGTCACGGAGGATGCGACCAATTCTTCTTGCCGCGCTCGCTCCCGATCCAATTGAGAGAGTGTCGAAGCGTGGAGCGCAAGCTGTTGCTCCAATTCTCGCGCTTGTTCTTGGCAAGCCCGCAATTCGCTGCGTCGCGACAAAACGCCCGTTGCCGCTTGGCGTGGCCCGACGATCAGACTTCCGTCCGCCGAAACGAGCTCGCCGTCACTCGTTACGAATTCCAGGCCGCGACCGATCGATTGAGCTAATCGCAGCGCGGTCGAAAGACGATCCACCAGCCATGTTCGCCCCAGCAGCCGCCGTGCAAGCGGTTGGTATTCAGGCAGCGATTCAACAAAACGATCGGCCCGGCCCATCACACCTGGTTCTTCCGACAGGTCAACATGGTCAAGTGCTGTCTGTGCGGAGCGGCTTTCCAGGCCCAAAAAGCCGACCCGTCCTGTCACCTTCAACGGTCGCTCGTGCAGCGACTTGAGCAGCGGATCCGTGGACGCGACGACGACGAACTGCGCCGCTCGCCAAGCGCCACCTCCACCAGCGGTGCCGAGTCCACATCCACATGAAACAGATCCGCGATAACGCCCCGCACATCTCCGAAGGGTTGGCTGTTGTCCTCGCGCGCGACGCGCAGTATCTCCTGAACACCGCCATCCAAACCTTCCAATCGGCCTTCCAATTCCGACAGTACAGCGATTCTTTCTCGCACGCGTGTTAGCTGGGCGTCCAGGCGACGATGCTGCGCATCGGCCCGGCCCAGGTCGTGCCGAACCTCGACTAGGCGGCGTTCCGCAGTGGCTAATTCTGTCCGATGTCGCTCCGCGTTGGCATGTTGTTCGGCTTCGGCATGTTGATCCCGTTCAAAGTCAGACGTTCGAGCATTCCGTTGGTTGGCCAGGTCTGCTAGTTGTTGGCGAATCCGTTCTGAGCTTTGTTCTGCCGCGCTGTTTTCCGCCTCGAGCTTGGCGATTTCGTCTTCCAGTCGTGCTACTGTACTTAAGCATTCGTGGAGAATATTCTGCATGGGCTCCTGTTTGATGCGTAATGCTTCCAGCTCGTGCGCCGCTTGATCAGACCGCGACGAACGTTCTGCACACTCGCTGTTAATTGCTATCAGCTCCACCTCAGCAGCCTGCAAGAGCGACGCCGCCTCACGCAGCTCCTCGTGATTCTCATCCGCTGCTTGCTCGTCCATCGCCGTCAACTGTTCTCGAATCTTGGCGATCTCCTGCTGCAAATCGGCACGCCGCAGCGTTTGGTTGTCGATCGTCGCCTGGAGAGAAGCAAGTTGCTCTCGAATGGTGGAAATCTTGGATTCGATTTCCTGGATTCGCTCCGCCCTCGTCTCCAGGTTTCGCTCGTAATCCTCAATTTCTGCGTCGCCAAGCTCCACACCTGCCGTGCGCTCTTCAATTCGGCGTTTCAATTCCGCCGACTGTCCCTGTCGTGACTCAATCTGCCGCGTAAGGTGCCGCCAGTCAACAAGGGCCACCTCGGTGCGAAGATGCTGTAAGCGCTCCGTGCATTCGCGGTAACGGCGCGCCCTGCCGGCCTGCGCGGCACGCTTCTTAGCCGGCTCTCAACCTCGTCCACGATGTCGGAGAGGCGTAGAAGATTCTGCTCGACGCGCTCCATCCGTCGCATCGCGACCGCTTTCTTCACTTTGAATTGGCTGATGCCCGCCGCTTCCTCGAAAATCACCCGCCGATCGCGCGGCGACGACTGCAAAAGCGCGTCGACCTTGCCTTGCTCGATAATGCAATAGGCCTCGGTCGTCATGCCAGTTGCGGCAAGTAATTCGCGGATATCGCGCAATCGGCACGGTTGCCGATTGATGAGATACTCGCCTTCCCCGCTACGATATACACGCCGCGTGACGTGCACTTCGTTCGAATCGATCGCCAGTCGCCGGTCGGCGTTTTCGAGCGTGAGCGTGACCTCTCCGGTCCCCATCGGCGGCCGTGTTGGACAACCATTGAAAATGACGTCCGTCATTTCCTTGCCGCGCAAGCTTTTGGCGCTCTGCGAACCGAGCACCCACTTCACGGCATCGACGACGTTCGATTTGCCGGACCCATTCGGCCCGACGACGACGCAGATTCCGTTCGGAAAATCGAACCGCGTGCGATCCGCAAAGCTCTTAAAGCCGGAGAGTTCTAGGGCTTTGAGCATTAGAAATGTCGAGAGCTGAGAGTCGAGAGTCGAGAGCCGAGAACCCACTGGCTCTCGACTCTTGGCTTTCAACCCTTGACTGAATCACCGCGGTCGCGCAAACAACTCTGGCAGCGGTGTCGCCACTTCGAGCGACGGTTCCTGGCCCGCTTCATCTTCGGCTCCGCCGTCGGCTTTGGCCTTCGCATGGGCGGCGACGCGGTCATAGGCTCGGCCCGGTTGCGGCAATGCATCGACTTCGAAGCGACTCACCAGCGCCCCATCCGCCTTGGCTTGTTCCAGCGCCTGCACGACATCCGGATACGTGCCGCCCAGCGCCACGATCGCGCGAATGACTTCGTCAATACTTGTGGAAACGACCCGTTGCTCCGGCTTCGTATCGGCCGCAAAGCGGCTGACTGTTATCTTGTCGCCCTTCATGCCGTTGACCAAAATCGACTTGCCGGCATCGAGCATTAGCGGCAATTGAAATTTCTGGTCCTTGCCAAAGAGCACGATTTCCGGCAAGTAGCTACGCGTTACGTGCACCATATCCGGGCCAGGAACATCCAGCACATGGTAGTGAAACTGATCGGACAGGTTCTCATCGTGCAGGAATGCGTCGTGTTCGTTCATCGCCCACAACGCTCGGAATGCACCATAGCGCGTTTCGGCGCTCTTCACTTCCAGCATCGAGCGTAGTGCGTCGTATGCTGCCGCATCGTCCATTGCACTGAGCGCAGCCAATGCGTTGATGCGGAAAGCAGGTTCATTGCGGGCCACGTCGGCTAGCACGCTAACGGCAGCCGTATCGTCCAGGTAGGCCAGTGCTTCCGATGCGTAGAACCGCACTTCCGGATCGTTCGATCCGATGCCTTCCTTGAGAATCTGTTTGGCTTGTTCGTCGCCGATCGCCTCGAGTCGCATCGCCGCGTTGGCGCTGGTTAGCGGATCCCCCAGCTGCTGCTCCAAAAACATCATCCGCGCCTGAAGTGCGCTGGCCGACTCGCCGAACGCGATGCTTCGCAGTATCTGCATGTAACGGCCGATGTTGTCGTGATATCGTGGTTGCATCACAATTTCGATAAACTCCGCCGTCTTGGGTGTTGCCACCCCTTGTTTGCGCCCGTTTACGAACGCATAGAATCGATGGTTGATCGCGTTCGCAATGCCTTGACTGACACCAATCGACTGGTGCTCGTGGTTGATCACCAGCCCCAGTGGCCGCGATTTCGTAGCCACGCCGCCGCGAAGGATGCGGCCACGCGTGGCGAGCGCCTCGTCTTTTTTCGGGTCGGCCGTCGGATCCACGAGAACAGCGCCGTCGGCCATGCCAAGCACATGGCCCTCATGAATTTGTTGATCGAGAACCGCCATTTCCGTAAGACGTGTCGGCAGCAGCCAACCATTGCGCAGGCTCTTCGTCTCACTTCCGGTTGGTGTGCGAACTTCAACGTCAAAGCGGTCTCCCGCCTGGATACCGGGTCGTAAGAACGCTCGCACGAGCACCATGGAAGTGTTCGCCGAAGCGAGCACTTCGTTCGGATTCGCCACTTCGCGGCGCTTCATCTCGTCCAGCAATATGGCCCGTTGCGGCATAGGCGGCGGATCGGAACCTGTGCCGTCGAGGCCCGTCAGGAGCGATACCGCTTCCACCTTCACGTAACTCATGCCGTACGGGTGCGTGTACGCCGATATGTACTTCACTTCCGGCATGGGGGGCAAATCAATGCGCGCCTCCGGGCTCTGTGGCCGCAGAATCGGTCCACTACATCCGCAACACAGCACGATGACGACGGCAAACGAGCGCATCACGCGGCGGGCGTGGTCGTTCTTAATGCGAGGCGTCATCCTTGATCGCTCCCTCGGCAACGTCATCGTGTTTCATCCGCCGCTGCGGCCGATCGTGAGCGGTGCTTCATGCTAAGCTCATTCGCGTACAGTAGCGACAAACAGCCGGTTTGCCGCTGGCGAACGGTCGGCGCCTTGTTCGAGCGGCGGAGATTAGTGGCTCGGCTAAAAAGGGTCAAGGTGGGTCGACTGCAATACCTGCGTCCCTCCCACACCAGGACGACTCGGGCCAGCAATGCTGGTATATGAAAACTGGCACGGCCACCCGAGCCGGAGGCGGAGGCGGAAGCTGCCGGTTCCCCGGTTAGAAATGGCAAAAACGCCATGTTTTTCCAAGGCTCACGGCGGATCGTACCCTCCTGGATGAAACGGATGGCAACGGCAGATCCGCCGCACGCCACGCCACGCCCCGCGAACCGCACCGTATTTATTCACTGACTCAATAAAGTACGCACTGCACGTTGGCTGAAACCGGCAATGGCGGCCGATCAACGGGCTCAGAGTCCATTGGTACACGCGCGTTGCCGCAATCAGCAACATTCCTGGCAACCTCCAGAGCTGATGAACCAGCCGATTCATGCGTGCTATCACTCCGGTTCTCGCGTCTTCCGCACTTCCCTACGATGAAGGCGATTTGCCAGCACCGAAATCGACTCAATCAACCGCGGCAATTCCGGCGGGCTTGAAGCCCTGGCAACGCAAACCAGGTCCATGGCGGGCAATGCGTGCTGGGTGAGCCGAAACGCCTCACGCACGAGGCGCTTCCACTGATTGCGCATCACGGCATTGCCGACTCTGCGTGACACGGTGACCCCCAGCCGCGCATGGCCGGCATCATTCCCCTTGCCATAGATCGTAAAATTCGAATCTCGCGCCGAATTCCGTGCCGCAAACACACGCTCGAATTCACTCCTCTGTAGCAACCGCAGTCGTTTCGGGAATCGGAAGTCATTACTCATCAAACTGGCTGCGCAATTCGGCCAACGCTTTACCGTCCCACTTTCGTATCCTTGGGCGACTTTCCCAAATGCAAGGTGTCATCCGTTTTCGCCTCGGGCAGTAAGGTTGTTAACGACTGCCGCACTTGCCGATCTTCGATCGCCGAATTTCCAGAGGCCCTTCGTCCCTTTCCTGGGCGATGCCTCGCCATGCGCCGCACCCAATGGCCGCCAATCATAACAAACACTATCAGGAATATACCGACGAGCGTGAGCGCCAAGAGTGCCATCACAACTGCCGCTCGCCGCGGTGGATCGAGCCGTTCCAAAACGGGCCCGGCGGCCTGCTCCGCACCGAACAGAACCGTGGCAATCGAAACGAAGCTTCCGCACACCGTCACCATCGCAACTCCGATCGCGGTTGCTGGGGATAGCGATTCGAAATGTCTGCCAAGTGCTGCCGCTCGGCTTCCTCCAACTTGTCGGGCAGCACGATTTGAATTTCCGCAAACAAGTCGCCAGCCGGTTGATTAGCTGGACGTACGCCGTGCCCCTTGATCCGCAGCCGCTTTCCGCTGGACGTATTCGGCGGCACCGTGAGTGTGATCACACCCGGTTTACCGCCTTCGCCGTGCGGAGTCGGCACATCAACTTTCCCACCCAGCGCCGCTTCGGCCAGTGTGATCGGCACCCGCACATCCAATCGGTTTCCGGTGCGGCGAAAATAGGGATGCGGGCTGACGTGAATTGTAAGCAGAATATCGCCGGCTGGCGCACCACCCACACCTGGCACGCCTTGACCACGCAGTCGAATCTTCTTCCCATCGTCGATGCCCGCCGGGATTTTTACCCGGATCGATTCGACCTCGCCGTCGTGTCGCTGGACGCTGAGCGCCGCCTCGCCTCCCAAAACGGCCGTCGCAAACGGCACCGTGAGGTCGTGCTTCAGATCGTTCCCCCGCGCTGCCGGTGCCGTTCGCCGCCCACCCCCGCGCCCACGGCTGAATTGCTTGAACAAATCGGCAAAGCCACCAGGACCTTCTGGCCCGGCGCCGCCGCCAAACAAATCGCCCAGATCGTTCGCATCGAACTGGAACGTCTGAGGTCTGCCGGAGGTCGTATACCGCCACTGTGGTCCTGGACCGCCGCCGCCCGCACCCATCGATTCGAAATCCGCCCCAAACTGGTCGTAGCGTTTCCGCTTCTCCGGGTCGCTTAGCACCTCGAATGCCGATTGCACTTCTTGAAACTTCTTTTTGGCGGTCGCGTCGTTGGGGTTCATGTCCGGATGGTACTTCCGTGCCAACTTCCGGTAAGCCTTTTGAATCTCCTCCGACGTCGAGGTCTTCGTAACACCCAGCGTCGCGTAATAATCTGTCGCCATTGTTATCCAATAACACGCGTTTGTTGTTTGCCTTACTATTCTACGGCATACAGCCAGCATGCAAAATCCACTGCGACCACTGTTTCGCACAGCCTTTTTGCGGTGAGCTAAACTGATAGATAGCCAGTTCGTCCGCCCAAAAGACCCCGTCCGAACTTTCTAATAATTCGATAACTCACAAATGTTCGCCTCTTCCGTCATCCGCCTTTGTAGCTTCCTAGGAATTTGCGAGGCGTTGATCTGTGCGCAGGTGCTTGCCGCCTCGCACCCTGATGGTGAGTTGCACATCGAGATTGTCGACGGCGCCACGGGCAAGCCGATTCCCGCTCGCATGCACCTGAGTGCTGGCCGTCAAGCTCCGATCGCCAAAGCCCGCCCAAAACGCCCCGTCAAATTAAACCTTCCCGGCACTGCCGAGTTCGGTGACCACTTCTACATCGATGGCGATGTCACGCTGCCGCTCAAAGTCGGTCAGTACACGTTCGAACTCGAAGCCACGCCGGAATATCTAAGCCAAACTGGCCAATTCCAAATCGATCGCCATGCTGACGACTCGAAACGCATCGAAATGAGACGTTTCGTCGATCTCGCCAAGGAAGGTTGGTACGGCGGCGACGTCGATTTCAACCGCAATCCAAAAGACTTGCCGCTCATCCTCCAAGCGGAGGGCCTTCAAGATATCCGCACTCCCGAATTCGCTCATCTGCTTTCCAATGCCCCCAATCCATCAGCCACCAGCAATCCGAAATCCGAAATCGCCATCGCCTCCGTCCCCTATGCCTGGAACTTGCCTGTTTGGCTCGCCAGCGGAAAGCTCGACGCGATCGAACTAATCCACCGCCACTCGCTCCGCGATGGCGTCGTCGATAACGAAAACGATGGCCGCCCGCGTGACAAATCCATCTATCCGGGCTCTCGTGGCAACGGTCGGTGGTCGGAAGCCGTTTACTACCACGTCCTCAACTGCGGTTTTCGCCTGCCGCCCGTTGCCGGCAGCGGCTCCGGCGAAAACGATAATCCAGTCGGCACAAATCGAGTCTATGTCCACTGCGGTTCCGAATTCTCACCTGCTGCATGGTGGGAAGGGCTGCAGGCGGGCCGCGTGTTCGTCACCAATGGCCCACTGCTCCGCCCCTCCGTCGAAGGCGAACCGCCTGGCTACGTTTTCCACATCGAACCCGGCCGCCCACTCACGCTGGAGATCGGCCTCAATCTCGCCACCCGCGTGCCAGTCGAATACCTGCAAATCATCAAGAATGGCATGGTGGAGGCCGACGTCCGCCTCGCCGACTGGAAAAACCGCAAGGGCAGGTTGCCTCCAGTTACGTTCGATGCCAGCGGTTGGTTTCTGGTGCGAGCCGTTACCAACAACACGCAGACCTATCAATTCGCCTCGACCGGGCCTTACTACGTCGAGCAGGCTGGCCAATCGCGGATCAGCAAATCGAGTGTGCAATTCTTCCTCGACTGGATCGACGACGCCGAGAACCACTCCCGCAAAATCCCCAAGCTTTCCAAGAAAGAACTGGCAAACCAGCTAGCACAACAAGAAGCTGTCCGCAAATTCTTCACCGAGTTGCTGTCGCGCGCCAACGCCGAGTGACGTTCGGAGAGCTCGGCCATCCTGGCCGGACCGCAGAGTCGGGCGGTTGGGCGGTTGGGCGGTTGTAGCGGCGCTGATTTTTGCAAGCACCTTCCGCCCGAGCTTAACAAAACTCCTCAAGCTACATTAACCGCAAACTCACCAATCACCCCCCGATTTGCCGATTAAGATTCATTACAATACGCACTCGCGTGGACGCTAGCAAATGCCGCAGGGCAATCGCTTACTTCGTCTCCGAATCGGGTCTTTTCAATGGGTCAGCTCACCTACAACCTCGTCAGTGCTCTCGATGGAGACGCCGAAACCAAAGTCTACTCCAAGCTTGACGGCCCTATCTATTCGCTTAGCATCCTCCGCCGCTCGCTGCTATTTGCCGAACTCTCGAACCTGTCGTACCTCTCTCGCTGCGAAGCCGGCCTCTTGGCCAATCGCATCGGCTTTCCCGAAATCCGCTATTACGATAACGACGGCGCACAGGCCTACATCTTCGCCAATGCCGACGATGCAGTCGTCACCTGTCGTGGCACACAGCCGGATGACTGGAACGACATCAAGGCCGATCTCGACCTAAAACGCGCGGTGTCCGAAACCGTTGGCTGGGTACACCGCGGCTTCAAACGCGAGGTCGACGAGCTCTGGCCTCGCGTCGAACAAGCCTTGATCAACAACACTCGCACGCTGTGGTTTACCGGTCACTCGCTCGGCGCCGCGATGGCTGCCATTTGTGCCGGCCGTTGCCGGCTGTCCTATATCAGATCCAGTCCGCGCGCCCTATTCACGTACGGCAGTCCGCGCATCGGCAGCCGCCGTTACGTGAACTATGTGCAACTCGAAACCTACCGCTGGGTCAACAACAACGACATCGTCACCCGCGTACCGCCCGCTTGGCTCGGATTCTGCCACAAAGGCCAAGAGATCTACTTGAACGCCTACGGCAAAATCCGCCAGTTGACCTACTGGCAGCGTGTGAAAGATCGCTGGCGCGGCTTCCTGAGCGGTCTGCGCGAGCACCGTTTCGAACCCTTCACCGATCACTCGATCGTGCAGTACGTGAACCACATCCGCGCTGCCGTCGAGGAGGAAGAAGGAGTCGCCATCCGGCCCGTCCGCGCGACGACACCCTATCCGTCGTCGTATCGCCGCGCCGCGTAGTAAGGCCGCGTCACTTCGCGGTTGAGCTCTTCTTTCCCTTCCGCTTGACGCCGTCCCGCTTCGCTTCGCCGTTGGTATCGCCCAACTCCGCGAACCGGCCAACCGCCAGCCGCCCCCGGTCCTTTTCCTTAACGATCCCATCCCGTGATGCCGCTTGAGCGAGCAACTCCACCTGCGCCCGATGCGTCGCGTTGTCGCCTACTTTCGCTCGTGTGTACGTGCCGTCCGGCTGCAGGATGCGCGTCCGCTGATTATCACAAAGATACGTGGGAATAATCTCTTCGACGATCCGCCGGCGAATGTCCTCCGCCTCGACCGGGAACATCACCTCCACGCGCCGCTCAAAATTCCGTGGCATCCAGTCGGCACTACTTAAAAACACTTGCTCTTTGGCGCCTTCGCCGAACACCAAAATCCGGCTGTGCTCCAGGAACCGGTCGACAATGCTGATGACCCGAATGTTCTCCGAAATGCCCGGCAATCCCGGCCGCAAACAGCAAATCCCACGGATCAGCAAGTCAATCGGCACCCCAGCCCGGCTAGCCTCGTACAGTGCTTCGATCGTCTGCCCATCTACCAGCGAATTCAACTTGGCGATGATCCGCGACCGCTTCCCTTCGCGTGCCCGCCGCGTTTGCTCGTTGATCAGCTCCAGTGTCCGCCGCTTCAAATCGCTCGGCGCGATCACGAGCTTCTGCCACTGGTGGTTTTGCGAATAACCGGTCAAGAAATTGAACAGCGCCGAGACATCGTCTGCCATCACCTTGTCGGCCGTGAACAGGCCCAAGTCGGTGTACAACAGCGCGGTGTTCGAATTGTAGTTGCCCGTGCTTAGGTGTACGTAGCGGCGAACTTTCTTGCCTTCCTTCCGCACAACCATCGCGAGCTTGCAGTGCGTCTTGAGGCCCATGAAGCCGAACACCACATGCACGCCGGCGCGTTCCAAATGCCGCGCCCACGTAATGTTGTTCGCCTCATCAAACCGGGCTTTGAGCTCCACCAGCGCCGTCACGTGCTTGCCGTTCTCGGCCGCCTCGGCCAACGCTCGAATCACAGGGCTGTCGCCGCCGCTCGTACGATAAAGCGTTTGCTTGATGGCCAGCACTTGCGGGTCGCGCGCCGCCAGTTCGATGAAATTCAGCACCGGCAAGAACGAATCGTACGGGTGGTGCAGCAGAATATCGTGGTCCGCGATCTCCTCGAACAAATCATCATAGTCGTACAAATTCACAGGCGGCCGCGGCACCAGCGGCGGATCGCGCAAATCCTTTCGATCCACCAACTGCACGAGCTCGTGCAGGCACGTCATATCCAGCGGACCATTGATCTCGTACACCTCGTTGTACGCGTCATCCGTCGGCTTCGTGTCGTAGTGCAGCTCTTCTTCCGTCACAAGCATCTTCAGGACCGTGGGATTCATGCCCGCGGAAATCTCCAGCCGCACCGCTTCGGTCCGCTGCCGCGCCCGCAGCCGCGACTCGATCGACCGCAGCATGTCATCCGCCTCTTGCTCCAACAGGTTCACGTCCATGTCGCGCGTCAATCGGAATGTGGCGTGGCCAGAAATCTTGTAGCCGCCGAACAAATCGGGAAGGCGGCTTGCCACCAAGTCTTCCAACAGCACGAAGTTTTGCTTGTCCTCCGGCACTACGGCCACGAACCGCGACAACACCTGCGGCACCTGCACGACGGCGAACAATTTCTGTGGACCAATCCCGCTCACGCGCTCCAAGATGGCCGCCAGATACAACCCCCGATTATGAAACCGCGGGCTCGGGTGCGCTGGATCGATCGCCATTGGCGTGAGCACCGGAAACACCACTTGCCGGAAATACTTGTCGAGCGACTTCACCGCGCTCGTGTCCAAATCCTTAACCGCGTGGATGCGAATGCCCGCCGCCGCCAACGCCGGCACGATCGCCTCATTCCAGCATCCGTATTGCTGCGCGACCAACTGCTCGGTCCGCCGAGCGATCTGCTGCAACTGCTCCAGCGGCTTCAGCCCGTCCACCGGCGGGTCCTGCGGCAACATATCGCCAAACGCCTGCTCGCGCAGCCCGGCCACCCGCACCATGAAGAACTCATCCAAGTTCGACGCAAAGATGGCCAGAAACTTCACCCGCTCCAATAGCGGATTGCCCCCGTCCTCCGCCTCTTCCAATACCCGCGCATTGAACTCCAACCAGCTCAATTCGCGGTTGATAAAGTGCTCCGGCAAGAACGTCTGCGAACCCGTACTCATACCGCAATTCTACCACGCTCCCAAGTACACCGACGAGCCACCAAAACGCGAAACTTTCGTGAGGTTATTCCGCATTGGAGGCGTACAACTTGGCTCATTCTGCCGCGGATTATTCAGGTAACCAAAATGACGGGGCTGTCGAGGCAGCATTGATCGGCTCATGATCTCGAGTCGGATTGAACACGTCGATAACCAATCGATCACCGCACATGTCTCGCCACCTCGATAATGCCGTAGAACGATCCGGAATTTCATCGAACTTCTCACTCAATCAAGACTTGTTCGCGCACGACAACGCAACCGCTATAATGCGCCTACTCTAACACCGTCAGCGAGCCCCTTGCGCTTAATGCTTCAGCAACAAGCCACCGGGTCAACAAGGGCTGAAAGCAATCGATGACTTTGCCGGTTCCTGATGCGCAGCGAGCTCAGATTCAGATGGAGCAAACAGGACTGCGCCCATCCTTTCTGTCCTCCATAAAGTGTTTGCTGCGCGAGCCCTTGTTGCACTTTCTCCTGTTAGGATTGGCGCTGTTCGCCGCATACGACTACCTGCCTCGCAGCACCCGAGGTGCCGAATCATCGCGACAGATCGTCCTCACGTCAGACGACTTGCGCCATTTGGCCGCGTCGTTTGAGTTGGAGCAGCGGCGGCGACCGACTTCTGAGGAATTCAATCGACTGGTGAAAAAGACTGTCCAGGAAGAAGTCCTCTATCGCGAGGCATTGGAGATGGGCCTCGACAAGAAGGACGCGATCATCAAAAGCCGCCTCGCAGAGAAGATGGAATATCTGGCCAAAGAAGATTCCGCAGTGCGCGAGCCGACGACCGCGGAACTCAAAGCATGGTTTGCGCAACACAGCAACAAATTTATGGTACCAAATCGCGTGAGTTTCTGCCATCTCTACTTTTCCGCCGACCGCCGCGGGCCGCGTGCGCATGGCGACGCGCTAGAGGTATTGGCGAGGATGGCAGGTGAACCAAAAGACTCGAAGCTTGCGGCCTCGTTGGCGGATCCATTCATGTTCCAGGACTGCTACAGCGACGCGACACCGGAGAAATTGAACCAGGACTTCGGGCCGCAATTTGGCCGGGCGATCTCCCTGCTCAAGCCCGGCTCGTGGCAAGGACCGATTGAGTCCGACCATGGGTGGCATTTGCTCTTTCTTGACTCGCTCACTCCCGGCCCTGTTCCCGCCTTCGACGAGATCGAGACGGAGATCAGGAACGCCTGGATGGACGATCAGAAATCCCAAGCCTGGCAACAGGCCTACGATCAGATCCGCGCGAAATACCTGGTGCGGTTGCCAGGCGCTGCCACTCAAGAGGCAGCGAACGAGGCAGCATCGCCCAAGTCAGGGAAAAAGCCCGCTTCGCCGGGCGAGGAGCCATTGTGAGTTGTTTCGAGTGCCATAGCACGTCGCTTCTCGCTGCAACGCTTTTCTTTTTATCGCTGGCCGCTCCGGCAGCGTCGGCCCACGAGATACGTCCCGCTTCCTTGGAGATCTGTGAAACGGCCGCCGGCCGATTCAGGCTGGTTTGGCGCACGCCGGTTTGGGCGGGTGTCCGCATCCCAGTTGTGCTGGAGCTTCCATCGGATGTGAGGATGCTGAAGGAGCCCAGCGTCTTCGAGCTGCCGGCCTCCCGCGTCGAACAGCGGTGGATCGACGTCGGTCCGAGCGGTCTCGCCGGAATGCGAATCGATTTCGCGGGACTTCAAGCGACCTATACCGACGTCCTCGTTCGCGTCGAGACGTTGGATGGTGGGAACTGGACGACTGTCGTCCGGCCGTCCCAGCCGTGGGTCGAACTGGCCGCTACACAAGGCTGGACGAATGTGGCGAATACGTACTTTGTGGAGGGTGCCCGGCACATTCTCTTCGGCATCGATCATTTTCTTTTCGTACTGGGGCTGGTACTCATCGCGAACGACTGGTGGATGCTGTTGAAGACGATCGCCGCATTTACTGTGGCGCACTCAATCACACTCGCCATGGCCACGCTCGGCTATGCCAGCGTACCGCTCGTGCCGCTCAACACCGCAGTCGCATTGAGTATCATGTTTCTGGGTTCGGAGATTGTCCGCGCCCGGCGCGGGGAGACCAATTTCACGATTCGGCACCCCTGGGTGATGGCGTTCACATTCGGTCTTTTTCATGGCTTTGGGTTTGCCACCGCGTTGACACAAATCGGCCTTCCCCAAAGCCACATGCTGTTGGCGCTGCTCAGTTTCAACGCCGGCATCGAGTTTGGACAGGTGGGCGTCATCCTGCTGATTGTGCTGCTCGAACGCTCGTTCCACCAACTTCAAATCTGCTGGCCGCGTTGGATCGAGGCCCTGCCCGGCTATACCGTTGGTTCGCTCGGCGCGTTTTGGGCCATCGAGCGGACAGCCTTTTTGCTCGGAGTAATTCAATGATCAAACGCGTTGTGCCCATGCTTCTAGTCATGTTCTGGCCCGCGGTCCTCTTCGCGCACACAGGCGGCAGCGAATCTATCGGATTCTTAAGCGGACTGAAACACCCGATTTCCGGGCTCGATCACGTCTTGGCGATGGTGGCAGTGGGACTATGGGGCCGCACAGCTCGGTCCCCCTGCCTTGTGGTTGTTGCCCGTCACGTTTCCAATCGTTATGGCTTTCGGAGGAATGCTTGGCTTGATGGGAATGCAATTGCCTGGCGCCGAAGTTTGCATCGCGCTTTCGGCCGTCGCGCTGGGTTTTATGGTTCTTCGCGAAGCCAAGCCGAATCTTTGGATAGCAGCGATCCTCGTCGGATTCTTCGCCATATTTCATGGTCACGCGCACGGGGCCGAATTGCCGCCCGGAGAAAGCGCGATCCTCTATAGCATCGGCTTCGTGGTCGCCACTGGCCTGCTCCACGCGGTGGGGATTGGAATCGGCACGATCCATTTCTGGCCAAAGGGACGCTTGGTGTTGCGGGCAGCTGGCGGCGTGGTCATGGCCGGCGGCTGCCTTTTCTTGTGGAGAGCACTAGCATGAAGTGGACCTTCTTCATCATCCTGGCGCTGTGGCTCGCCGCACCCTCAACCTCCCAGGCACAATCGATCAATCCTAGCGTGGGCCCCTTTTACGATGGACTCGAGCATCTGTTCCTCTCGCCGGTCGATCTAATACCGGTGATCGCGCTTGCCCTGTTGGCCGGACTGCGCGGACCTCCAAGCGGCCGGACAGTTCTGTTTGTGTTGCCCCTTGCATGGTTGATCGGAACGTTTGTCGGACAGTGGTTGGCCGTGCCGCAAAGCCTGCCAGCCGTATCGGCCATCGTCACCTTCGCACTTGGTGCCCTCGTCGCCGCCGATATCGCGTTGCCATGGGTGATCGTCGTCGCCTGCGCCGCCGCGATCGGCCTGCTTTACGGCGGACTTTACGGCGCCGCACTGCTTGGCCAGCCCTCCTTCGGACTCAGTGCGACTGGCGTAGCGGTAACCATTTTTATCGTAGTATCGTTATTGGCCGGGCAGGTGTCAGCGATTCGGGCCCCGTGGGCGCGAATCGTACTGCGTGTCGCCGGGAGTTGGATCGCCGCCATTGGAATGTTCATGTTTGGCTGGTCGATGCGCGCATAAGCGAGCCCCCTACCCGATGTGATATAACCTCACTTCGACGCACTAATCGCTTGAGTGTCACGGCTTGCTAACGCAGCCATATTCGAGCGAGTCCTCATCTCACGGCCTGTGCCGTGAGTTTCAAAGAATTAAGGAAAGCGAACATGATCATCGAAAAGAAGGTGGCCGTCGTCACAGGCGCGGGGAGCGGCATCGGCCGAGCCGTCACCGAAGAGCTGGCCCGGCAGGGTATCGCTGCCGTGGCCATGGTCGACCGCTCCGACTCCGTCAAGAAAACCGCAACCTCCGTTAGCGAATCGTCTGGCGGCAAGGTGCAAGCCATGGCCTATGTTGGCGACGTCACCAACGCCGGTTTCCGACGCGAGGTGTTCGACGACGTTACCAAAAACTACGGTGTACCTGCCATTTGCGTGCCCGCAGCAGGAATCACGGGCGACAAACTCGCCGTCCGTCTCAATAAGGAAACGCAAAAGATCGAGTTATACCCAGTTGAAGATTTCATGCGGGTCCTGCAGATCAACCTCGTGGCCCCGGCTTATTGGGCCATGGAGATGATCGGTAAGATCGCCGAGAGTCGAAATGCTCGCAGCTTGAAACAGTGGGGCCCGCCCGAACGTATCGAGGGTACCGTCGTTTTCATCGGCTCCGTGTCCTCCCACGGCGTCAAAGGCCAGATCGCCTACTCGGCCACCAAGGCCGGCCTTGAGGGCGTTGCCGCCACGCTGATGATGGAGGCCATCTATCACGGCGTGCGATGCGCCGTAATCCACCCGGGGTTCACCGATACGCCGATGGTACGCGCCCTGGGCGACGACTTCATTCAAAAGAAAATCCTGCCGCAAACGCAACTCCGCCGCCTGATTCAGCCGGAAGAGGTCGCGCGGGCGATTTGCTTCATGATCTCCGAATCGGCCATGAGCGGCGAACTATGGGTCGACGCCGGATGGTATCCTCAGCCCTAGACGACCACGCCTTCACGTCCTTAAATGTCAGTATACCGAAGCGGCGAGTGTCGTTTCGATTGGTCAAACGCATATTACCCACTGGCGAAAATACAAATCCACTCGGCCATCGGGACGCAGTTCCCCATAGGCGCGTGCCACTACTGGCTTGTCCAGCAGTGTGAACCACGCACAAATCATTCGCTGCTGGTCGAGCCCGCAACGGCACAACCTTTATCAATTTGAGCGTCAATAATTCGCCCCTACAAAACTGGAGGTCAACATGGCAGTGGAAGTTCAAGAACTGGAAGGTGGCAAGCTCGTCGAAGTTCGCGCCTCCGGCAAACTCAGCAAGCAAGACTACGAGCATTTCGTCCCCATCATGGAGCGGCTCATCGGCGAGCAGGGAAAAATCCGCGTCCTCTTCGAAATGCACGATTTCCACGGCTGGGAAGCCGGCGCCCTGTGGGAAGACATCAAGTTCGACATGAAACACTTCCGCGACATCGAGCGGCTGGCCCTCGTGGGCGAGAGTAAATGGGAACAAGGAATGTCCGTCTTCTGCAAGCCATTCACCACGGCCACGATTCGCTACTTCGACGTTAAAGATATTGACGCCGCCCGCGAATGGATCAAAGGCGAATAACCCGCGACGCACCATCCGCCCAGCGCGCCCCCGGATAGGATGAGCTCCCAAAGCAATCGACTAACCACGGTGTAATCGTCCATCGTGGCAGTGCGAATTGTGGCCTCAATCGGCATCGATGGTTGGCAACACAACACCAAAGCTCAGTTGCCCGCCATTCTACCATAAAGCCGCGACCGCTGGTCGCGGTTATACATCGATAACGCCAAACCGCCTCCGTTGCCGGCGGGTGTCGCCGCGGCGACCAACGCCACAATAGGCATCACAAATGTTGAACCTTTTAAGCTCGGTACCGCAACGCGGTTACACACCATAGCCCAGGACCACGGCGACCGTGGTGCCCGGCCGTGCCCGCGGCCTACCCTGGGTAACCTGCAATGTCGGAGTCTGGTCCATTTTTCGGCCAGCGCGGTGCGGTTAAGAGTGCAATCCTTGGCAGAAAACATGGACCTGACCCCTTCGCCTTGGACTTTGGTAATGAAGACGGCTCAACCCGTATGTTGCATTCCGTTAGCGACATGTTCGGACGTAGAGCGGCTTGCCGCACAAGGCATACCCGACTCGAATTCCCAGCCGAGTAGAATTTCACGCAGAGGCGCAAAGCCACAAAGTGAAAACTCCGAATACGAAACGTCCCTTATCCTCCTCTGCGTCTCCGCGCCTCTGCGTGAGACTCTCCCCGGTCAAGAACCACACCCGCAGTCGATGCCGCATCTTCTCACCAAGGCAGGTTGACAAGCAAAAAACACCTCGCCCAGAAATCAGAGTTGTTTCGAAAACTACTGCTGCGCGCTCTTGACTACAAAGGCCATATAGAGGTTCGGCGGCAGAGACCGGAATCAGGGTTCCGAAATGCCAAGCTGACGGCAAATGCCGCGGGCAGTGTAATCGTTGATTTCGCGATGCCTTGGCACTGAAGCTTGCTGCTCATTGGCTGGATTTACCCACACTGAGTGACTGCGCCCCTCGCGCAACAGTTCGCAGCCCTGCTTGTGAAGATGCTATACGAGGTTCTTTCGCTTCACGAAGCGACCTCTCCCGCTGGTAGCTGCTCCACCTCGCTGCTTGCGCTCAAATGGAGATAGATCGATTCCTCAACATCCATTTTGGGATCCGTTGCATTGGCATTCGGCGTCGGTAGCGGCTGGCCAAGCTCCAAACGCGTTTCAGCAACATCAAGCAGAGCCCCGGTTAGCAATCGCCGCGCCTCCGCTAAATCCCTGGCGCAGGTTATGGCCGCTGGAAAGTCGACGACCTGTGCATGCACGCCTCCATCGACGAACTTGTAACCTGCCTTATATTTTAGCATCGCACACTCCCACGATGTCACACATCCGCCTCACGTAAACTATAGCGTGGCGGAGGCAAACCGCCAAACCTGCCCGCGTTGCCGGTGGGTCGACTGCAGCGCCTGGATCGACCCTCGATAGATGTTTGGCGCCGCAGGTCTCTCCACGCAGACCCCCGCGGAAGCCGTCGGTAGAAACCCTCACGCAGTATGCAGAGTCGCCAAGAGCGGACGACGATAACCTCAACCGAAGTCGGACGGAAGTGATAAACCCCTCATTCCAACCGATCAGCGCTCAGAGTCCGCGCTACTTGACACGGAGAGCTATATAGATGTTAGGCAGCATTCTTTCGCAACGGGACGGGAACCGCAATCGTTGCAGAACACTCGAGGCGCTGAACTCTGCCGCAAGTTTTGTGGCATGTCCAAGTATTCCGGATCAGTGCCAGCATAGCCATCGGCCATTACGCGGAACCACCACCACGGAAGATGAACAGCAAAAGTATCCTCGAATAAGCTATTGGAACCAAAGCACATGCAATTCTTGCAGAGATGCGTTGCATGACCGTTCTCATCTGTCGTGAGTTCGAACTCTTTCGGGTCGCTATTTTCGCAGAATCCACCCGGCTCAGCACGAACGTGAACGGTGGCGTTCGGAATCGGCTGACCACTGTTGGCGTCGGTGACAACGAAGCGCACTTCTAGGTCGGTGTGGCCGACCCACGTTATTGCCTGACCCACCGTGAACAGCAGGACGATGCCAACAATGAAGAACGCCGCGCCACTGAACGCGAGCCATTTATAAATTGCACGTGCACGCATTGCACCGACTATGCCGCCTAACGAAATCTCAGTTGCTCGCCGGAATCAAGTGACGGGATTGCACGCAGTATAGCCGCCGCAAAAAAAACGCCAAGCCGCCCAAAAATGACGACGGATCATTTGAGCATACATTCCGGCGGCGATATGTTCGGACGTCAAACGGCTTGCCGCACAAGGCATACCCGACTCGAATTCCCAGCCGAGTAGAATTTCACGCAGAGCCGCAAAGGCGCAAAGTTAAAAATGCCGAAACGTTCCTCGCCTTCCTTTGCGCCTTCGCGCCTTTGCGTGAGACTTTCCTACCCACCCCGCACAGTGCCACACTTCCCCTTGCGCCTTCCCCCCTTCGCATCTCGCCCCTCGCGCCTCGCTCAATCTCCAAAAAAATCCCAAGTGGCCGAAAAGGAGTATTGAACTAATGTTCACTATCTGCTATCCTCGCACCCGTGAAATGACCGTCGTGGGCGCCGCTGCCCGTTGTGCACGCCGGCCGTTGGAGCGACTCCCGTTGCGACAACGGCCGGCCCTAAGGAAGCAGCACCGTGCGCCCCGGCGGTTGAAGTGAGGACCAAGGCAAAATAGCGCGCGTCATCAGATAGTCGCGGCCAGGGCGAATCGCGCCAGCCGTGGACGCTCCGCTAGAAGTGTGCGCCGTCGGTCCGCTGATCGGGGCCCTGCATTTCACTTTTTACGCCGAAATCAAGGAGAACGACGAAAAACTGTAGCTCGACCGCATTGTAGTAGGCACACTCCGTGTGCCGTAACGGAACCGACAAAAGCGCCGCCACAATCGCTGCTACGGCACGGCGGAGCGTGCCTGCTACAAATTAGGATGCCCCGCGCATGCGCTCCCGCTGCGCGCACGCGCATCAAACCTATCCCAACGCCAACTCAAAACCATTTTGCAACGCACCCTCGAAGTAAACCCCTTGAACCGCGAGTCTCCCCAAATGACGCAAACCCTTCCGCCATCAGATCAAAACACCAAACCGAGCGCTCTCCGCCTCACCGAATTTGGCAATAAAAAATCGACTTCGCACGCGCGACTCAAAATTCCGCAGCGGAAGGGTAAGCAGCGCTGGGCGGGGACAATTCGTACACTCCGTACAATCCGTGCCCGCCGAACCGTACAGCCGTTAAACGCGCGTAAAGGGGAATTCCCTGGGACTTTTTGCAGCTAGCATTCCGGCCGCGACGATAGCATCCAACGACGTTTGAAAGCGTCGTGGCCTCGGCCTGCCCAGGTTAGAGGTCCGAGGTCGGAGGACGGGGCAACGCGCCCTTCCATCTCCGATCTCTCACCCGCCGGCGCCCGCGACAACGCGCCAGTTTTTCCCTCCCCGTTATTGCAGGAGTCCCACCCCATGAAACGTTGTGTTGCCTTTGCGGCGCTTAGCGTCGCCCTGGTGCTCAGCTCGGCCGGAAACGCCAACGCGTTCTTCGGCTTCCTGTGCGGCCACGGCAACGGCTGTTGTGAGCCGAGCTGTTGTTGCGAGCAGAGCTGTGCCTGTGAGCCCAGTTGTGGTTGCGAATCGAGCTGCTGCAGCTCGTGCTGCCCCCACCGCTGCTGTTTGCTCGATGGTCTTAGCAAGATGTTCCGTTGCCATCGTAGCTGCTGCTGCAGCGAGCCCAGCTGCTGCTGCGAGCAGAGCTGTGGCTGTGAGCCAAGCTGCGGTTGCGAACAAAGCTGCTGCGAGCCGAGTTGTGGTTGCGACAGACTGCTGTGCCCCGTCCTGCGGTTGCGGTCACCACTGCTGCCTGCTCGACGGCATTCGCGGCCTGTTCCGTCACCGCTCGTGCGGCTGCTGCGAACCCAGCTGCTGCTGCGAGCAGAGCTGTGGTTGCCAATCCAGCTGCGGTTGCGGTAACTAAATAGAAGCGTGCGATTTAGGCGACCCGCGTCTCGCGGTCAGCCAAATAAGCACGGCTCAAAAATAAACGACTCCTGCCCCAGGCGGCAGGAGTCGTTTTATTTATTTGGCTACATGGTCGCCCGTCTCTTCGAGACAAGATCAAACCCGCCAGAGAAGGTACCGAAGGAGTTTATGCGATTAACTCATGCACCACGTGGCCTTCCACATCGGTGAGCCGGAAATCGCGCCCTGCGTAGCGATAGGTGAACTTTTCATGATCGAAGCCCAAGAGGTACAGAATGGTCGCGTGCAGGTCGTGCACGTGGACGCGGTCCTCGACCGCCTTAAAGCCGAAGTCATCCGTGCGCCCGTGCACATAACCGCCGCGTACGCCGCCGCCGGCCATCCACATCGAAAAACCATAATGATTGTGGTCGCGGCCATTCACCTTGCCTTGGTTCGCGCCCTTCTTCGGCAACTCGACCGATGGCGTCCGACCGAACTCGCCTCCCCAGATCACGAGCGTCTCATCGAGCAGGCCATGCTGCTTCAAATCCACCAAGAGCGCACCGATCGCCTGGTCACACTGCTGGGCTAACTCGCGATGCCGAACTTCAAGATCATCGTGGCTATCCCACGGCTGACCAGCCCCATGCCACACCTGAACGAAGCGAACGCCACGTTCGACCAACCGCCGGGCGATGAGCAGTTGCCGAGCCTGCACGCCGGGACCGTACATGTCGCGAATGTATTGCGGCTCGCGGCGAACGTCGAACGCTTCGGCCGCTTCCGTCTGCATGCGGTAGGCCAATTCAAACGAGCGGATGCGAGATTCAAGCACGGCGTCCTCGTGCCGGGCCTGTGCGTGGCGGTCGTTGAACCGCTCCAGCAAGTCGAGCTGCTGCCGCTGCTCCGGCAACGAGATGCGGTCGTTGCGAATATGCTCGATCAGCTGCTCGATTTTTGTGTGCTGCGTATCAATATAGACGCCTTCATAGATGCCGGGCAAAAACCCGGCCTGCCAATTCTGCGTTTCTTGAATTGGGTAGCCATGCGGACACATCGCCACAAAGGCCGGCAAATTCTGATTCTCGCTCCCCAACCCGTAACACAGCCAGGAACCCAAGCTGGGCCGGATCTGCCGCGCGTCGCCGCAGTTCATCAACAGCAGCGACGGCTCATGGTTGGGCACGTCCGCGTGCATCGAGCGAATCACCGCGATGTCGTCGATCGAGCCCGCCACATTGCGGAAGAGGTCGCTAACTTCGATTCCGCTTTGCCCGAATTTGCGGAACTTGAACGGCGAGGGGAAAGCGGCGCCGGTTTTGCGCTCCGTGGGCAATGTACCGCCCGGCAGCGCTTGGCCGGCGTACTTATCGAGCGCGGGCTTGGGGTCGAACGTATCAACATGCGACGGACCGCCGTTCATAAACAGGTGGATGACGCGCTTGGCCCTGGCCGGAAACTGCGGCGCTCGCGGCAGAAGCGGATTGGTGCTCGCGGCCGAGGCGTTCTGTGCGCCAACAATCAAATTCCCCAGTGCCAGCGCACCAAACCCCATGCCGCAGCGATGCAGCAATTCACGACGCGTGAAGGCCAGTTGATCGAATTGAGTTTGCTGGAGCATGGCCGAACCTCCCACTTAATCCACAAACGTAAACTCATTGCTCATTAACAATACCTGGGCCAACTCCTGCCAGCGGGTGAGCGGCGGCGTCACGGGCCCGTGGAAACCGGTGGCCGATTCCCACACTCGCTCGGGAGCATTCGGCGCGGTATTCAAACGCATGGTTACTGCCCAGTTGAACGCGTCGAAATCAACACCGCTCCGCGAGTCTGTGATGAAATCGACCGTATCGCCTTTCTGAACGGCGAGCTGTGGCACGTTCGTCACGGCCTCGCGATGGTGGACAGCCCACGAGCCCAAGTTGTGGCCGCCACTCGCGATGATGCGACCGCGGACGCCATCGCCCTGCTCTGCCGGATGGGCTAAGAGCCCTTCGATGCGGAGCGTGCCGGAAGCCGGCGCGATCCAACGGCGAATTGCACAGTGGGCCGCATCGCCGGGGTGGCCACCGGTCGCGCTTAGCATGACCCAACCGAGCGTCGGGTCGGGAAGTTTGTCGCCGCCCTGCCAAGCCTTGTTGATGAACCGTGGCAGCGGCTGAAACTGCACCGTACACGCAGCTTCATCGTAGTTTCCCCAACCGAACTGCCACGCAAGTTGGTCCATTGCCTTAGTCGTGCCGGCGGGATCGCCATGGTCGATAAATTCCAGCGCGTCGGTCAACTCGTCAATCGCCGGTTCGCGTCCAAGCGCGAAACGGAACAACCGCTCGATACGACGGACGCGCTCAGCTGCCGGGCTTTGCTGCTGTGCGCTGACCTGTTGCCCCTGCACATTGTTGGGCGTCCCGACGGCTGCTTGTTCACTACGATTTGCCAGGAAGCTCGCTTGCTCGATCGCAAACCCGCTATTCATCAAAAACAGCGCTTGCTGCGGTGCGGTCGTCTGTGCGCGGTGGGGCGTGTGCGTGTTCGGGTTGGCGAAGTCGAATGTGCGGAAGAATGCCGGCAAGTTCTGACGTTCGATGAATCCATATACCGAGCGGCGCGTGGAGAACGGTGCGTCGGTCAGCGACACGGAGGGGCCTCCCGTTTTCGTATCAAGCCGGCCGGCAGCCACCAGCAGCGAATCGCGCATCGCTTCCAGGTCCAAGCGGCGGCGGTTGGCCCGCCATAGCAGACGGTTCTCGGGATCGGCGGCGACACACTCCTCGCGGAGCGCAGCTCGATTGCCGGTAGGTCGCCGAGAGCACGAGGCGCCGAATCAGGTGCTTCGTGCTCCAGCCGTCGTCCATCAACTCACAGGCCAACGTATCGAGCAATTCAGGATGCGTTGGCGGCGTTCCCCGCTCACCGAAGTCGCTCGGCGTGTCAACCAGCCCCTTGCCGAACAAATGCCCCCATACGCGATTCACCCACACCCGTGCCGTCAGCGGGTTGTCGCGGCTGGCGATCGCTTCGGCGAGCTCCAGGCGACCGCTGCCCTGCTGGAATGGCTTAGGGTGGTGGTCGGGCGTGAGACACGTGAGAAAACGACGTTCTGTGCTTGGCCCGCGATTGGCGGGACTGCCACGCAAGAACACGTAAGGATCGAAAGGCTTTTCGGCGTCGACCAATTCGGGCGGCGCATCATCGCGCGGCTTTTCCTGGCAACTGGCGAACACGCCATACAGCGCGTAGTAATCCGCCGAGCTAATAGGGTCGTACTTGTGATCGTGGCAGCGGGCACAGCCGACGGTCATTCCTAAAATGCCGCGCGTTACGACGTCGATGCGATCGTTGATGATGTCGGCTTGAACATTGAGAAAGCGGCGACCGAGCGTGAGAAATCCGGTCGCCGGTGCACACGATGGATCGCCCATTTGATCAGCCGCGATTTGGGCGACGATGAACTTGTTGTAGGGCCGATCGGTGTTGAAGCTATTGATGACCCAATCCCGATAGGTATAGGCGCCTTTGTAATTGCGATCTTCTGTGAAAACGTACCCCTTGGTATCCGCGTAGCGGGCCACATCGAGCCAGTAACGCGCCCAGCGTTCGCCAAAGCGCGGCGACGCCATCAGCCGGTCCACGATCGCCTCAAAATGGGCGTCACTAGGATCAGCTGCGAACTCGTCGAGTTCCTCGGCTGTCGGTGGTAAGCCGATCAGATCGTAGTACAAACGTCGTAGCAACACCCGCGGCGGCGCTTGCGGCGAGGGCGACAAACCGGCCTGCTCGAGCTTCGCGATTACAAAGTCATCGATATCGCAACGGACACTCGCGCCATGCGCCACGTTCGGCGGCGGTACTTTTTTGGGCTGTATATAGGACCAGTGCTGGTAAGGGTCCACCTTTTTGCTCGGCGTCTTCGTGGCCGGGGCGGCTGCGCCGCCGGTTCGCGGATCCGGCGCCCCCATTGAAATCCATTTGACGAAATCATTGATGACGGCGTCCGGCAACTTTCCGCTGGGCGGCATCTCTTCCGACTCGTACTTGATCGCGGAGATGAGCAGGCTGTCGTCCGGCTTGTTGGGCACGATCGCCGGGCCCGAATCGCCGCCCGTGCGCATGCATTCGGCCGTATCGAGCCGCAAGTTGGCTTTCAATTTCTTGGCTTGTGCCGAATGACAGCCGTAGCATTTTTCAGCGAGCACTGGGCGGATGTGCGTTTCGAAGAATTCAATGCCTGCGCGATTAGCTCCGTCAGCCGGGGCCGCTCGGCTAGCCGCCCCTACTCCGCCAAGGAGGAGCAGACATGCGGCTTGCACGAGCATTAACCTGTCGAACGGCATCGGGCACCTTTCGTTGCGAGAACGAAATGACGAAATCGCGCCTGAGCTTTGAAATCGGCGGGAGCGAATCGATCGACCGACAGGCGGTCCATCGCGAGGCATTCGGCCCATCATGTTGAATGGGCAGGGGGCGGGGGCGTGAATGTCCTTGGACTTCGCGTGGTTTATTGTAACGGTATCAGATCGAATTTGCACCTTAAAAATCAATGCGTTTGCAAAAGAGCCATTACACGGCGGCCTCACGCATTGAGAGGCTTTCGGCTCACGAAATGTGGGGGTAGTGCTCTAATTTGCGGTACCAAGACTTTGTAGCACGGACTTCAGTCCGTAATTCCCGCACGGACTGAAGTCCGTGCTACGAGGTTCCGGTCTGACCGCGCCAAATTCGAATGTTCCTTAATTCTCGTGAATTCTGGGAATAACGACTGCCAAAGGTTACGATTAAGGCAGAGACCTCACTCCGGAGGAACAGCCATGGGCACCAAGCATTTCTCTCTAAGCGTTCTATTCGTTGCTTGCGGCTTAGCGGTGGTGTTCTCCGCTCAAGCGTTCGCGCAAGCGCCCAATCAGGCCCCACCACAGAAAGGCCAGAATTTTCAGAACGCGGCCATCATCCCGGGCGGCCAGAATGGTTTTCTGTTCGGACCCAATGCGAACATCAACAACAACGTCAACAACACAGGTGGTCGCGGCGCGGCAGCGAACGCTGATTTCGATTCGCTGATCGATCTTATCCAATCGACGGTCGCGACTGAAACGTGGAGCGAGAACGGCGGCGGCGAGGCTGAAATTCGTCCCTTCCCAGGCGGCGTGCTTGTGGATGCCGGCGGCATGCTGAAGTTGAAAGCAGCCGTGAAAGCCGCTGAATCGGCAAATGAACTCGCGGCCAAACGGGGCCGCGTACCGACCCGGCTGTTTGACAAACCTCGTCGAGCTTCCAACCCGAGCGGCTTGCGCTATGTTTCTCTGCCGCGGTTGGAACGCGAAATTGCTCGGCGACAGGCGGCGCATCAACGCTTGGATCCGTCCATGCTCACGCTCGCAGGTCTGGAACGTGTTGAATATGTGTTTGTGTATCCGGAATCCGGCGATTTGGTGCTCGCCGGGCCGGCTAGTGGTTGGTATGTGAACGACGATGGCCGCATCTTGTCGAAAGCCACCAACGAGCCCGTCGTGCGCCTGGATGATTTGCTGGTGCTGTTTCGACGGGGCGCCGATGCAGCTAACAGCCACTTCGGATGCTCGATCAACCCACGGCAGGCAGCGCTGGCCAAAACGCAGGCTTTCTTGGCTGCCTCCAGTACGAAGCCACTTGAACCGAGCCAACGCAAGCAATGGCTTAGCGATTTGCGCGACACGGTGGGGCGGCAGGACATTCAGATTTTCGGTGTCGACCCCACCAGCCGCGTCGCCCGAATTCTTGTGGCGGCTGACTACCACATGAAACTGATCGGTATGGGACTGGCCGAGGGAGTCGACGGCGTCGAAAGCTATCTGGATTCGATTCATTTGCGGCCCGGTGAATCGCCGCCGGCAATGTCGGTGCTGCGGTGGTGGTTCACGATGAATTACGACACGATCGCGCGGTCGGAAGCGAGCGATGCGTTCGAGCTCGTAGGACAAGGCGTGCGAGTGCTGAGCGAGAACGAACTGTTGGCCACTCAGGGACAGCGCGTCCACACGGGCCACAGCGATGCGTTAAACCGGCAGTTTGCGGAATCGTTCACCTCGCATTTCGAGGAGCTCGCGAAAAAGTACCCTGCCTACGGAGAGCTGCGAAATATCTTCGATTTGGCAATGACCACGGCGATCATTCAAAGTGAAGGGTTGACGGAAAAGGCAGGTTGGAAGCCGACGATTTTCGCCAACGGCAACAAATTAGGATTACCACGCGGTAGCGTACCGCGCGAGGTGGAAACCGTGATCAATCACCGCGTCATCAATCGGCGAACGATTTTGGCGGGCGTCAGTGGGGGCGTGCTCGTCGCCCCCAGCGACGTTCTGCATCAGGCGCGTGCCATGGAAAGCAGCGGCACGGCGATCGAACGTGGCGGCCCCGCACCGAAGAACCTTGCGGCCGAAGCCTGGTGGTGGGACGGAGCTAAGTGAGTCGCGAGTGTGCTCGCGCCACGGTGGGAGGCAGTTGATCCGGCCTGGCGGCTGACTGACGCTAATGGAGCTTTGCGAATCCCCGCGTCAATCGCCTTCGTATTCGACTTTCACATTGCCAAGAATGTGGCGGAACTTGACCTTGGCGCTGAAGCCGCAGGGCCAGCAGTACTCGACGATGCCGCGGCCGAAAATCCCACGACCGCCTGAAACGCGTGGCTCGCCCGTGCAACAGGCCGGAATGCACATCGGGATTTCGTAATAGCATCCATCGGAAGGATCCTGGGTCACCATCGTGATGTTGACTCTGCCACTGCGATACATGCGTCGCGCATCGTGATCGGCGTGGTAATCGATTGGCGGCGCCGGCTTTACATGGATGTCATCTGGCAGAGGCGCGACAGAAAGAGTTCCCTCGCTCGTTGGCGCGGCATTGTCGGGGTTGGGCATCGGCTCCTGGCCGACAAGCTTGCCCTTGGCTGGTTTCCGCGGTTCGGCCGGTCGCAAGAATGGCCGTTTGACCGATGAACTCGATGGCTGCGACGTTTGTGGCGGGGTCGGCAAAAGCTCTTGCTTGGGAGCACTTGTGATCGGCGCCGATTTTTCGCTGTTGTTGTCCGAAGCAGCGGCATCGTGCTCGTTCGGATCCTGTGGCGGAGGAAGTACGGGACCGGATTGAGTTTCCGCGGACGTGTCAGCAGGCTTGTTCACCAAGACCGAGGACTCTTTTTCTTTGGCGCTTGTCGTTCCAATCCATACGGCGAGCGAGCAAACTGCTGCCAATACCGAAAGTTGTGCAAGCATGTTCCGTTTGTATGTCATCGCAAATCCCTCCGTCCGAAATGCCGGCCGCGGCCGACGAGGTGCTCATCTCGATTATAGTTCAGCAGATGGCCCTGGTTTCGTCTACCGAGCAACATCTGTGCCGGCAAAAGAATATCCGGAACGTGCGTAGAGATTTTGCGTGAAAAGAAAAAAACCCAGGCTGAAATTGCCGAGTTTCCGTGCTTACTGTCAGCGTTTCGACCTGGTTGGGACCATTTCACTCAGGTCTTCTTCCTCGGAGTCGTCCTCATCGGCGTCTTCGTCCGATTCCTCTTCATCCCACTCCTCGTCCTCCTCGAACTCCTCTTCCGCCGGTTCCTCGGCGGCGGCGGCGTCCGACTCCTCATCGTCCCACTGATCGTCGTCGTACTCGTCGTCTTCTTCCTCTACGGCTTCGTCGTCTGCGATCTCGTCGTCTTCTTCGAATTGGTCTTCGAGGTCGCTCGGCTCATCGGGTTCGGGAACGATCTTGTTGCGTCGGCGGGATGGGACGCTGATAGCCGTGGTGCCATGGACCGGCGCGACCGTTGCACGAGTTGTGACGCTGCCGGCACCGACCGCGGCACCAATCGTCCCAGAAGTTGCCGCATCGGTTTGTTCTACTGCCTGGCTTCGCGATTCCCAATCTTCGAGCGAGATCAGCACATCGCGCGCTTGTGAGCCGTTGTACTGGCCGACGATGCCGTCCTCGGCCATGAAATCGATAAGCCGCGCCGCCCGACCATACCCGATGCCGAGCGCCCGTTGCAGCAGTGAGCAGCTTCCGCGCCGCTCGCGAATAACGATGTCGACGGCAGCTTCGTACAGGTCATCACGGCTTTGGAAGTTGCCGCCACCGCTGGCAGCCGCTTCGAGTTCGTCCTTGGTCTTGAGCTGCATCAATTCGCCGGCGAACTGCGGGTCATCGACCCCGACGAAGTCGACGACGCGTGTGATCTCGTCATCCGAGAGGAACGTCCCCTGACCGCGGAGCATGGTGCTGGTGCCGGGCGAAAGGTACAGCATGTCGCCGTTGCCCAATAGCTTTTCGGCGCCCATTTCGTCCAGCACGACACGGCTATCGGTGCGGCTTGCCACCTGGAAGGCGATCCGCGCCGGCAAGTTTGATTTAATAAGGCCCGTGATGACATCGACCGTCGGCTTTTGCGTCGCGAGGATCAGGTGGATGCCGACCGCGCGGCTCTTTTGGGCGAGGCGGATGATGTGCTGCTCCACATCTTTGCCGGCCGTCATCATGAGGTCGGCCATCTCGTCGGCCACGATCACGATGTACGGCAAGTGACGCGGTATCTGCCGCCATTCGTCGTCCGATTCGGGGCGGATGCGGTCGCGCAGTTCATCATCGCCGAGTTGGTTGTAAACGCTCAGGTGACGCACGCCGGCACGCGAGAGGAGTTGGTAGCGCTCTTCCATTTTGTCGACCGCCCATGCCAGGATCGCCTCCGCTTTCCGCATGTCGGTAACGACTGGGTGCATGAGATGCGGCAGCTTGCGGTAGCCGCTGAGCTCGACCATCTTGGGGTCGATCATGAGCATGCGGACTTCATCCGGTCCGCGCATCATCAGAATTGAGGCGATGATCGAATTAAGGCAGACACTCTTTCCGGTTCCGGTGCGGCCGGCGATGAGCAGATGCGGTAACGTTGTGAGATCAACGGCCATCGGGTTGCCGGAGACGTCTTTGCCCAGGTAAACGGGAATTTTCATCCGTTTTGCTTTGCCATTGGTCTCCTCAATCACTTCGCGGAGACGCACGAGCTGGCGATTCTCGTTCGGCACCTCAATGCCGACCGTATTCTTGCCGGGAATCGGAGCAACGATGCGGACGCTCGGAACGCGGAGGGCAATGGCGAGGTCGTCGGCCAGGCCAGTGATTTTTGAGAGCCGTAAACCGGCTTCCAGCTCGACTTCGAATTGAGCGATGACCGGGCCGGTTTCGATTTCCACCACACGAATGTTGAAGCCGAAGTCTTTGAACGTTTTTTCCAGGACCTTCGCTTTGCGGCGGACCTCTTTCTCGTGCTCTTCGTAGGAAACATCCTCGTTAGGCAGCAACAATTCGAGCGGCGGCAACTCGTAGTCGGTTTCTTCGACGGATTGTTCGGCGGCTTCCAGTTGTTCGATAACGACTTCGCGTTCGGTCTTCGGCTTGGTCACCGGTACAACTGTAGCGGCGGGCTTTTGATTGCGGCTGGCGATACCGAGGGCGGCTTTCAGACCGTTGGCGAGTTTGAAAGCAGCACCAGGCTGTCCGCCCGCTACAGCGGCCTCGCCGTTGTTCGCGACAGCACCGGCGTTTGATGCATCGCCCGGTGTGCGAACTTTGATCTTACGGGCCGCTTCATCCTCGGACTCTTCGATTTCCGCGTCTTCTTCGTCGTCCTCCTCGTACTCGCTTTCTTCTTCGTCGTAGTCGTCCTCTTCATCATCAATTTCCGCACGTTCGAGGTCCGTCTTAACGCGAGCGACTTTGCGGACGACGTGCCCGAAATGGCCCACGTGCAACAACGATCGGCCGGTGACCGCGGTCGTCACCGCTGCGGCGCGGAATAAGAAGTAATCGGTCGAGAGCAACAGGCCGGCCAATAGCACGCTGACCGTGAAGATGTAGGCACCCGCAACCGCGAAGTGCGATTCGAGGAAGCTGCGGCCCATCGCGCCGACGTAGCCCCCGGCACCGACAATCGGACCGGGCGTCCAGTTCGGTAATGCAATCGCCGCCAAAGTCGTCAGACCGACAACGGAGATTGCCCATCCCAGCGTCCGAATAATCGGTTGATCGATCTCGCGACGCCGTAGCAGGAAGAACGTAAGCACGGCCAACGAGCCGGCGAGATAGTAGGCCCCAATTCCAAGGCATTCAAACAAGTAGTGCGCCGTCAGGGCCCCGGCGCGTCCGCACGCGTTGTGCACGACAGTGCTCGGCGGCCAAACGACCGTGCTGGGCGGATCGGTCGCGTTGTAGGTCCACAACGCCACGCCCAGAAACGTGACCACTGCCAACAACGCGAGCGCTACCAAGTCGATCTTCAGGCTGCGTTCTTCAAACATCGTGGACGTGCGGCAGACCGGCTGCGAGACAAGCGGAACCAAGTGGCCGATCTATTTGTTGGGCGAAAATGTTGCCTGGGCACGTCCATGCCCGACGAGCTATCCGTAACGGACGGGTGCGCGGCAACGCCTTTCGGCAGTTTGGCCGCACATCAATAGTCTTCGACCAAAGCTGCTAGCATGGCCACATTAGGTCGTTGCGGCGTCACGCTTTACGCGTTGGCTATTTGAAGTATCTCCGTCGCCATCCGAAGGATCGACACCCTTGGGCGGTAGAAATCGCAGTCGCGAGTGAGAATTGCGAATGGGCCGTGTTACGGTCGTTACAATCGGTTTAGATTAGCGATTTGGCGAATCGGTAAAGTTCATCCGCGGCCAGAGCTCGCCGGGACGTTTTTCGTGAAGGATTGCGGCAAGTCGGCCCGCTGAATCCACAGCTGCTATTTCATCGGCATGGCTCCGCGGAGGAAGTGCACCACAAAGCCAATCGACAAGGATCGGCCGGCCGTGATGTAGCTCCAGAAGTTGTGCCTCGGTAAGCGAAACATGCGGCAGATTGGCCACGGCCGCGAGCGCTGGCCGTAAATGGCGCGGCAGTGATTCTGCCGTGAGATCCTCAAGCGCCACAGCATCTGCAATTCGAAATCCGCCGATCGCTGTGCGCTCCAGCGCCGACATGACGGCGCCCGTGCCAAGCGTTTGTCCGAGGTCGCGACCGAGCGCTCGAATGTACGTGCCGCTGCCGCATTCAACATCGAGTTCCAACTCCGGATAGGCACATCTGCGGACGGTGATTTTGTGAATCGTGACGATGCGCGGCTGCAATTCGAAATCGACGCCGCGCCTCGCCAGGTGGTAGGCCCGCTGTCCTGCGAGCTTGACGGCCGAGTGGGCCGGCGGTCGTTGTTCGATTTCGCCGACAAATTGGGCCACGGCACGATCGAGGGTTTCGCGTGTCGGTTCGAGGGCACCGACGACTGGGACGAGCGCGCCCTCAATATCGTCGGTTTCGCTGCGTTGTCCGAGCAAAAATGTGGCGCGGTACGCCTTTGGCAGCCGCTGCACGTACTGAATCAGGCGGGTTGCCTGGCCCACGCAGATTACCAAAACGCCGGATGCTAGCGGATCGAGGGTGCCGGCATGCCCGGCTTTCGCGGGCCGCACGAGCCGCTCTACGTGGTCGACGACGTCCCGCGACGTGACGCCCGCAGGCTTTTTGACGTTGAGAACTCCGTGAGTCGCCATCGTGTTTTATTGTCGACAGGAATCACGGCGTGTCCATGCGCGGTATCATCGCCGCCGACCGTTGAGGGTGAGTTCACTATTTTCGGCTTCTGTACGTCCCGCCGCGGGGCTGTATAGTAAGCGGATATGAAATGCCCTTACTGCCGCATGGACAATGACCGTGTGATCGACTCCCGCTCCAGCCAGGATGGGCTGGCCATTCGCCGGCGCCGAGAGTGTGTGAATTGCGGTCGCCGCTTCACCACCTACGAGCGGACGGAAGAGACGACGATCAAAGTGATCAAGAAGGATGGCTCACGAGTTCCTTTCGAGCGCGAGAAAATCAAGCACGGCCTGGAACGTGCTTGTTGGAAGCGGCCGATCACCACGCGGCAAATCGAAGCCACGACGCTTGCGATCGAGAACGACATCTACCAGCACTTCGATAGCGAGGTCGAAAGCCGCGAGTTGGGCGAAATCGTAATGCGTTACTTGCGCGATCTAGATGCCGTGGCGTTTGTCCGCTTTGCGAGTGTCTATCGTCAATTCAACGACGTGTATGACTTCTTCGAAGAACTGCGGCCGATGCTGGGCGAAAGCCCGAAGGCGCCGCGATAGCCGCGGCCGACGCTTTTGAGAATCTCACGCAAAGACGCCAAAGCGCAAAGTTCGACGGCAGCGGTACGGATCGAGACTACGTTCAATTGGGTTCGTTCTTGCTTAGAGCCTATCCCAGAACCGTCTCAGAGAAGGGGACAGTCCCATTTTTCCTCGCAGACTCGGAAAAATTGGGACAGTCCCCGACAGTTCTGCTTAGAAAACCCCTGGGGGAGGCCTCTCTGAGGCCGATCACGTGCCGCGAACCTACAAGAATTCGGCGTCAGAGACGCCTCCCACACGAGAGGCCATCCGGGTTTTCGACTGAGCAGTTCGCTCTCAAATTGTTTCTATTGATGGCTTGAGTTCTTTGCGTCTCTGCGCCTTTGCGTGAGCCGAGAGTTTTCCGCATCATTTCACAATTCGTTAAGCGAGGTTCGGTGGACAGTTGCCCATTCGGCCTCTAAAATCTGAGTTAAGTCTGGGGCGGTAGCTCAGTTGGGAGAGCGCTGCGTTCGCAATGCAGAGGTCGAGGGTTCGACTCCCTTCCGCTCCACTTATCGCTGTTCACGTCTTAGCGGCCAGCATCTGTTTGGCCGCGTTCACGGCATCGCTGGTCCCGGCAATTGCCAGCACATCTTTGGCCGCGAGCCGTTCGTGGCCGGACGGGACGAGAACGGAATGGTCACCACGCTGGATGGCGAGCACTGTGGCGCCCGTGAGACCGCGTAGCTTGATTTCGGCCAGCGTCTTACCGATCGCGGGGCTGTCCGGCAGCAACGCGACGGGAACCGGCGAGCCGAGACCGGCAAGGATCTGTTCCAACTCGTCATGTTGGATCGCTTCGCTGGCGGCGCGCCCTTTGCGCGTCTGCCGGCTGAGGGATTCGGCGAGCGCTTGGGCGGCGGCACGCGTATGGCCTTGCAGGCCCGTTGCGCCGTGCCAGAAAGGGATGGCGAGCATGCATAACGCAAACAGCAAGACCGCGGCGCCGCGTAGCGGCGGCAAAAACGGCTGCGTGATTGCCACGAGCGGCGTACCAACAAGTAGGATGATTCCCAACTGCAAGGTCACGACGAGCAGGCGGCGCGGCGCCGCCGCCAAGTCGAGTTGAGTGCCCTCGGTGACCGGAAATGCCCGTAGCGCAAGTTCGTAACCCAGTGCCCGGGCCATGCGGATCAAACCGATTGCGAAAGGTGCGCATAACAAGGCTGCGCCGGCAACGACGACTGCACTTGTCCATTTTTCTGGCGCACGAAGCTGGCTGAGCAGTCCGCTAGCAATTTTCCGTCCGTCGATGGATGCACCAATCACGATCGCAGCGAGTATCAACGAATCGACCACAAGCCAGCGTATCAGCCCTCGAATGCGCGACGCCTTGGACTCGGCGGCGCCGGCGCGAAGATTATCGATCCACGAACCGTAAAGGGCCACGAATGTCTGTAACGCGCGGGGGAGCTTCCGGTCGACCCAGGCAGCGGTCGGTTCGGCCGCACGAATCAACCACGGCGTGAGCAGCGTGGTGATGCCGGAAACCGCAACGGCCACCGAATACAGCAAGCTGTCGGTGGCGTTCGTGGCGATGCCGACGCCGGCGATGATGAACGAAAATTCGCCGATTTGGGCGAGGCTCATCCCCGTCTTGAGCGAGTTTTGAACGTTCTCGCCGATGAAAAAGGCGCCGGTCGTGACGGCCACAATGTTGCCGGCCACGACGATTGCGACAAACGTGAGAACAATCGGCCAATGCGTTAGAATCTCCGAGGGATCAATCAGCATTCCCACCGAGACAAAGAAAATGGCCGCGAAAATATCGCGCACAGGTTGCACGAGGTGCTCGACCTGTTTCTCGACCCCCGATTCCGCCACCAGGGCGCCGGCCAGAAACGCGCCCAGCGCCACTGAGTAATTAAACAGTTGCGCCAACAGGGCGAAACCGAACGCCAAGCCCACGCTGGCAACCACGGTCGTCTCGGGTCGATCGAGCCGCACTACGAGACGAATCAACGGAGGTACGGCAAGTAATCCAATAACGATGAGGGCTGTTAGAAAGGCCGTAAGTCGGCCGACCATCGCGCCAAGGTCAGCCGCCTTCAGAGTCTCGCCGCGCGAAAGAGTCATGAGAATCGTGATCAAAAGAATGGCGATCAGGTCCTCCACGATCAGGATGCCGAAAACCAGTTGTTTGAAATCGCCTTTGACCCGCTCCTCTTGGAATGCCTTGACGACGATCGTCGTGCTGGGAATGCAGACGACAGCGCCGGCGTAGAAGCTGGCCAGCTTAGACCAGCCGAGGAATTGTCCCACCACGTATCCGAGCCAAAGAAGGAGACTGCATTGGATGATTGCTACGAAACCGGCTGTTCGGCCGACCCGGAGTAGCTTGGACAGACTGAACTCAAGCCCCAGCGAAAACATCAACAGAATGACGCCCAATTCTGCAAGGTTGCCGACGACATCGGAGCGAGCCTCAATGGGCACAGGGATGCGTGGTCCCACCAACATGCCTGCCAGCAAGTAACCGAGCACAACCGGCTGCTTAAGCCATTGAAATACCACCGTTGTCACTGCGGCTGTACATAAGACGACCGCCAGTGTCGGGAGGATTTCGTGAGCGTCGTGCATGAGCCGGGTCTCCGTGGCACGATCATAGCAGAGGATGCGGTTCATTCGTAGAATCGAAGAGATGACCGCAGCACTTTCGCGCCAACTTGAACACGCCGAGGCAAAAAAACCTTGCGAGCCACCCCGTGCGGCCTATATTCACGTGCCCTTCTGCCGGCACCGCTGCGGCTACTGCAATTTCACGCTCATCGCCGGGCGCGACGACTTGATTGGCGACTACCTGCGGGCAATCGAAGCCGAGCTTTCCATGCTCTCGATACCGCGGGAAGTTGACACACTGTACTTTGGTGGTGGGACGCCAACGCACCTTTTGCGGGATCAGTTTCGCCAACTTGCGACGACGGTATTGAAGTGGCATCCGCTGGCCAGCAGTTGTGAATGGACGGTTGAGGCCAACCCTGCCGACATCGAATCGCGGCTCATCGACACGCTCGCCGAGCTCGGCGTAAACCGTTTGAGTCTCGGTGGCCAATCGTTCCGCACGGAAAAGCTGCAGCTTTTGGAGCGCGATCATGATCCGGACGCCATCCACGCAGCCATTCGATTGGCTCGGCGTGCGGGTATGCATATCGCGCTCGATCTGATATTTGCAACGCCGGGGGAAACGCTCGACCAGTGGGCGGCCGATCTCGACGCCGCGAACGCACTTGAGCCCGATCATGTGTCGACCTACGGCCTTACATTCGAAGGCGGCACGCCGTATTGGTCGCGTCGGCTGCACGGCGAATTGGTCGAAGTCGATGAAGAGTTGCAGCGCGATATGTATGCTCTGGCCATCGATCGGCTCACTTCGGCAGGCTTTGAGCACTATGAGGTTTCGAATTTCTCCCTACCTGGTTGTCGGTCGCGCCACAATCAAGTGTATTGGTCCGGTGAGGGATACTTCGCCGCGGGTCCAGGAGCTTCGCGCTATATCAACGGAGTCCGTGAAACCAATCACCGCAGCACGACGACTTACTTGAAGTGCATCCTCAACAGGCAGTCGCCGAATGCCGAACGCGAAGAGTTAACAGCCGAAGCACGGGCAAGAGAGTTGTTCGTATTCGGCCTGCGGCGGATTGAGGGAGTTTCGCGCCGTTGGTTCCTTGAACGCACAGGCTACGAAGCTGATGAACTCTTTAGGAAGCCGCTCCAGAAATTTATCGGGCTAGGGCTTTTGGTCGACAATGGCGAGAGGATTCGCCTCACGCGCGAGGGCCTTTTCGTCAGCGATGCGATCTGGCCGGAACTGCTGTAGGGGACGACGGCATCCCGTCCGCATCGACTAGAGCGAGTCGCTCTGACATGTAGCGGAAAATACCACATTCATCTCTCGCATCATTCGACGGATTAACGGCTACACAAATTGGGAAACTCTACAGCGGCGCCCGCGGCAATTCGCGGCGGAACGGCGGTTCATCGCGCAGCGGCAACGGCTGGTCGTTTTCCTCCGCCCACATCTTGCGCTCAGTAGCGGTGGCGTAATATCGCAGCCAGACGTCTGGGTTTTCTTCGATGTTAGCGCAGTCCCAGTGCAAATAGTTCGTCCGCCGATCGAGCTTCTTCTCGTGCGAGGGCAGAATATCGCGAAAGACGAGGCCGTAGAGCTGATAATCGCTCAGGTGGTCGGTGAAATCCAATACGATCCGCTTTTCGAATAGCTTTTCGATCGTTGCCCGCAATACGAGCGACAACTGATGTTGTCCTAACCGATCTGGATGTGGCAGCACCAATGGCGGTTCGAACCACTGGCTGATCGGCAGCATGGGCGCCCGCTCCCATTCGAGCATCGATTCGAGGAACTCGTTCTCGCTGCGGGTGCTCATCGCCGTCGGATTGACGCGATCGATCGACTCATCGAACAGCGGCTCCAGCTCATCGCGAAGCTGGGCGTTGCGCAGCAAGTGATCGACATCTTCCGACTTAGACGAATCAGGGGCGAACATGTAAGTCACGCGCGACCGATCAATTGGGCTGAGACGGAGGGGGAATTTCCTAACGATCGGCCGCCAGCCGCGCGAATCCTCGCCGCGAGCGGTCGACATGCGTTCCTGAATCTTGACTTTAACAACTGGCGACACCAACTAAAAGCATTTGGTCCACGTAGATAATGCAAGTTTCCGTGCTGGCAGAATCACGACCATTAAACTCCGCAAGGTCGTGCCGAAGAGTCTGCGCATTCGTTAAAGTCGGAGCTAACCAGCGGAAAAAAGGGCTGACTTCAGATTGGAATCGATTTGCTTTTCCACGCTGGACTCGGCGGAATCATGGCTCTGACGTTTTTCGAGTTACGAGAATACGGTCGATCCGCCGTCCATCCATATCGACGACCTCTAAATCCAGTTTGTTCCACTCGGTTTTGTCGCCGATCGATGGGATGTGCCCCAGTCGATCGAGGATAAGACCGGCGATTGTGCTGAAGCCGCGGCCTTCCCACGAATCATCATCGTCCAAACCAAGCCGGTCGATAATGTCCGGTATACTCATCGTGCCATCGATGAGCCATGTATTGTCGTCGCGCTGAACGAATTTTTGCTCTTCCTGCCGGCGGTGCTCGTCGCGCATTTCCCCGACGATTTCTTCGACCACGTCTTCCAACGTAACCATTCCTTCTGTGCCGCCATATTCGTTGAGCACGATTGCGAGCTGATTGTGCTTTTCTTGAAAGAGCTCCAAGACGCGATCGAGCGCCATGTTTTCCGGCACGAAAAGCGCGGGATGCAGCAATTTGCGGAGCTCGATGGGCCAACCTAAGTAGGTCTGTCGGAACAGGTCTTTGATATGCACAAAGCCGATCACATGGTCGAGGTCACCTTCATAAACGGGAAGCCGCGAGAAGCCCGCCATCGCCACCGTGCCGAGGATCTCATCAGCCGGGGTATCAACAGCCATGGCGTCCAAATCGATGCGGGGGCGCATGATGTCGCGTACCGTGCGGTCGCCCAGCCGCAGTGCGCCGAGCGCTAACTTTTGTTCGAGTGGCTCGACAATGCCCTCGGCCGTACCTGTATCAATGAGATGCTCGATATCGTCCAGGGACACCGTAGGCCCACTTGCTGCCTCCATTCGCAACATCCACAGCACCGTATTGCTGGAGATACCGAGAAACCATACGAATGGCCGGGTGATTACAGCAATCGCGTACATTATGGGCGCGAAGAAGATTGCAAGGCTCTCGGCCCGACGTAACGACACCCGTTTCGGTACGAGCTCGCCGAGTATCAGCGTGGCGTAGGTGTAACAGACGACGAACAATCCCAGTGCGATGGCATCGGCATGCGCAACGATGAACGGGATAGGCGATTTGGCGAAGAATGCCCTGATTTCCTCCACGATTTGGTGGCCGCCGTAGGCCGCCGCGAGCGCACTTACAAGTGTTATGCCAATCTGCACAATTGGAAGGAACAGGTCTGGATTGCGGGCCAGCTCGAGGGCCCGCCGCGCCTTGCGGTTGCCCTCCTCCGCACGCTGCTCAAGCCGGCCTTTACGCGCGGCAATAAACGAAATCTCAGCGGCCGCGAACATCCCGTTTGCTAGGACCAGCAACAGAATAAAAAGAATTTCCCAAACCATAAGTAGGTCAGGCTTTCGCCCGACAATCACACACTTCCGTCAGGCTAAAGCCTGACCTACAACTCCACTCCCATTTCGCGCATCAGAAGCTTCATGTCTTCCCAGGTTTCTTTTTTAAACGACGGGCTGCGGAGCAGAAATGCGGGGTGGTACGTGCAGACGACTTTTGCACCTCGGAACGAATGAATCTTGCGGCGAAGCTTGCCAATCGACATGGTGGTTCCCAACAGGTTTTTCGAAGCTACCGCCCCGAGACAACAAATGCATTCCGGCCGGATCAAGTCGAGTTGCTGTTCGAGGTAACCCCGGCAGTTTTCCAGTTCATGCGGCAGCGGGTTGCGATTACCTGGCGGCCGACACTTGATCATGTTCAAGATGTAAACATCCTCCCGCTTCAGCCGGCAAGCCTCGATGATTTTCGTAAGCAATTGCCCGCCACGGCCCACGAATGGAATGCCTGTTCTATCTTCATCCGCCCCCGGCGCTTCGCCCAAAAAGCATAACCGGGCGTTTGGGTTTCCAACGCCAAAAACGGTTTGCGTTCGCGTGCTTGCCAATTCATTGCACCGCGTACAAGCAGCAACTTGTTGCTGAAGAATTTCGAGTGTAATCGCTGGCGCATCCGGTGGTGATGATTGCGTGGGTGCATCGAATAGTGAAGCGGGTCGCACAGGCTGCCAACCCGTGTGTTTCGCCGGATTGGAACCGCTCGAATCCGCTGCCGCTGGCGAACTGTTCAGACTTTCAGCATCGGCGTGCTGCTCAGCGGGAGTGATGGCTGGCTCGCGTGGCGTTGGGCGCGGGGTATCCTGGGCATCATCCACTCGTGCAATGCTGGTGCAGACTTTGGGTAATTGCAAGACGCCAGCCCGCTGCAAGCTCTCTAATCGGTCGGCAACGATGCCCCGCAGCCGAATATCGTCAACTGAATGCATGATGGCAAATTCCTTGAAAGCCTATCTCCAGGGGCCGAAATAGCGGCTGGAAAAGTCCAGATTGGCGAAAGCCGAATGGACTGTGCTGCCAGTTTAGGCGACTTGTCCGCGGAGCAAAGGGGCGACCCCACAAGAATTTTTGAGGCCCCAACCAGTTGCGGTGCAATCACCCTCGGCACTCTCCCCCATCCCCAGCGGCTACTCCGCGACACGGCGGCTAAGTATGATAGGTGTCGAGGAACCTGTGGGCGGTTCCTGCATAACACGCTTTCGGCCGTCACAATGGCTGTGGGAGGCCAGTATCGGTCGAGCCCAGAGTTGCTGCGCGTGCCTCGAGCGGATCCCGGCTGAAACCTCGCTTGATCTGTATTTCCATGAGTGTACCGCAAGTCGTCATCGTGGGCCGTCCGAACGTCGGCAAAAGCAGCGCGTAAATTGGCTCGCTGGCGTGCGGATCGCTATCGTCGATGACAAGCCTGGTGTCACGCGCGATCGTGTCACCCACCTCATGTGCCACAACGACCGGTACTTTGAACTGGTCGATACGGGTGGGATGGGCATCGCGGACATGGACAATTTGACACGCCACATCGAGGACCAGATCAACCTCGCGATCGATTCGGCCGACGTGATTCTATTCGTCGTGGATACGCGCGAAGGAATGCTGCCGCTCGATCAAGACGTGGCACGTCGGTTGCGCTCGGTCAGCGTGCCCATTATTCTGATCTCCAACAAAGCAGACGATGAGCGAATGGATTCGCAGGCAGATGAGTTCTATCGCCTCGGGACGGGAAAGCCGTTGCGGATCAGCACGCTTCAAAATCGCAATCGGGCGGTGCTCCTCAATACGATCGTTTCGAAGCTCCCGCCGCCTCTGGAAAAGGAGGCGGACGACGGCGGCGTCGAACCAGAAATGAAGGTAGCAATCGTTGGTAGGCGTAATGTTGGCAAGAGTACCTTCATCAACACGCTCGTTAGTGCGCCGCGGATGATCGTCAGCGAAGTGCCCGGCACGACGCGCGACAGCGTCGATGTGCGATTCGAGCTCGACGGCAAGCCCTTCATTGCCATCGACACCCCTGGCATCCGCCGCGCCAAGAGCCGTCAAACCGACATCGATTTCTACGGCACCCACCGCGCTCAGCGCAGCATCCGCCGCGCCGATGTCGCGTTCTTGTTTTTCGATGCCACACAGCGAATCAGCAAGGTCGACAAACAACTGTGCGATTACATTGCCCAGCAATACAAACCATGCGTGTTTGTCGTCAATAAATGGGACCAATTGATTGAGACGATGCCCACCGGCAAATGGGTGCGTTACCTGCAAGACTCGTTCGGCACGATGCGGTATGTCCCCATTGCGTTCATCACTGGGCAGACGGGTAAAAACGTGAAGGCCCTCATCAATCACGGCCAGATGCTCTTCAAACAGTCGCGGTCCCGGGTCGGCACAGGTCAGCTCAACCGTATGCTCCGCGATGCGGTTCGGCAAAATTCGCCCCCTCCGGCCGCAATCGAGAACCAAAAATCTATTACGCAACGCAAGTCGGTATCCAGCCGCCGACGATCGTGCTGTTCGTGAACGACCCGGTGCTCATTTCAAAACCGTACCAAAGATTTTTGCTCGGCAAGTTCCGCGACGAGCTGACCTTCGATGAAGTGCCGATCAAACTCTACCTCCGGCGGCGACACCCGGCAGATCTGCGCGACGATCTTACCGGCCACAACGAAAAATCCGGGCCCAATTCTGACGGACAAGCGACGGACCGTATCGCTGCAGACGCGGAATCGGCCTAAAGCCTTGTCCAAACTCGATCTGCCACGAGTATTCTTGGCTACCGGTAGGGCCGCCCTCGCTTAGCGCTGTAGATTCGTGTTGATGGCCAACGAATCCGTCGCTGAAGCAAAGTTGCGGGTGTGGATGCGGTCGTGATGCGGCTGTTCACCCTGCATCGCGACTAATAGTCCCACGGCCCAAGCCGATATAAAGCACACGACTTCGCCGTAGGAAAACAGCTTCTGCCAATTCCAACGAGTTGTGAGTGTCGTACCGAACATATTGCAAACAGAGAAGTATGTTTTCCTGATCGTGCCAGATCAAGCGTCTACCACAGCCTCTTCACGGACTAGCAGAACACGAATCTTCAATGAACGTTCCGTGAAGTGTTGGTTAAGTACCATTGCTCAATGGCACGTTTCCCGCATTTGCCGTCCGCCTGAACCAGAGATTACAACGAAACTACGGCTAGAAGGCAAGCCCGGCCTGCTAATCGAAGTCGTTGCAGCTCACGGAATTACGCACCAGGAGGTAATTTGCGTAGAGTGCGCAAACGCGGGAATCCGTGCCGCCGTAGTGAAACAGCACAAGCAACGACCCCTGTCACCAAATTCGCTGCCTGCTATCATACAAGGCTGTCTTGCTTGGCGATGCCAGAGATCGACGAAACCGTGGTCGATTCGATTTGAATTCGCCAATGGCCGAAATCCTTCCGCCAACAGCCACAATCCGGGCGTGTAGCTCAGTTGGTTAGAGCGCTTGCTTGACATGCAAGAGGTCACAGATTCGAGTTCTGTCACGCCCACTGATTCCCTTTTTTGCCTTTTTCATGAGCCTGCGTCGTCTTTTGCTTGTTGCAGGCCTGTTCATTTGTTCTGCTGCGAGTCCGTCTATTGGCGTGGCCTGGAATTCGCCAGGCCATATAATCGTCGCGCTTATTGCGTACGATCAGTTGGATCCGGCCACGCAGGCCAAGGCAGTTGAATTGCTTCGCGCTCATCCGCGGTTTAGCGCGCACTTTCAGGGCGACATGCCCCGTGAGATTTCGCGTGGCGATCAACGTGACAAGGACGAATGGGTGTTCGTCCACGCGGCCACCTGGCCAGACCAGGTCCGTGATGCCAAACGCGGTGTAAATCACCAGGATGTGGCTCAGTTCAGTCGCCCATGGTGGCATTTTATTGACGAGCCCGTTTTTCTGAACGAGGCGGAACGCAGGCAGCTGCGGGGCGAAATCCACATCAACTTGCGCCGCGAACCACCGCAAGATTCGGATGATAAGAACATGAATATCATCCAGGCGCTTAAGAATTCGGAACGAATCGTCGCAGACAAGAACGAATCGAAAGAGAAGCGAGCGGTACACTTGTGCTGGGTCATGCACCTGGTGGGCGACGCGCATCAGCCGCTCCACTCTGTCGCGCTTTTCACGACGCATCGTTTCCGCGGAGGCGATCACGGCGGGAACTATCTCGATTTTCAGCACAGATGGGCGCTGCATGCCTTTTGGGATGAACAGATCTCGAACGACGAGCCGTATGAAACGCTCCGGATCCTGGCGACCGACTTAAGCGAGAACCAAAGACTCCAAACTGCGGGCAAAACCGCTGCCAAAACATTAGATCCAGACAAATGGATCGATGAAAGCACCGCTCTAGCCAGACAGTACGCCTATACGCCGGAGGTGCTAAAGAAAGTGGCTGACCGCGAGGGCCATTCTCACTTGGGTCCGCTCGATCTTTCGCCCCAGTATAAGGCGAACGCCGAACAGGTTTCCGAACGCCGCGCGATGGAAGCCGGCTATCGGTTGGCTCATACCATCCAACAGCTGTTGCAGTAGTTGCGAACGCGTACACGACCTTGAAGCGAACTATTTCGCTTCCGCGTTCAGCTCGTCCAATCCGACGGTCGCAAAATCGATCTCACCGTACAGCTTTTGCCCCGCCTCATAGAGAATGCCGAACTTGTGGTCGTTCAACTTTACCAGATCACAATAGGCCGCGGGTCCGGAATGAATCACGGTTTTTTGTGTCCATGTTTTGGCTTCATCCCGGCTCACCAACACGGTGAGGTCGCGGCGCGCCTTGGGATCGCCGGGACCGCAATAAACCAGAAGGTTTTCCGTGTCGCCCTGGTCGGTCGCCGCCATACGAATTAGTGAATTCTGTACGACTGGCGAAGTGATTTGCGGTTCTGCGGCGAATCGTTCTTCAAATGTTTCGCCACCATCGCTACTGTAGGCGATGGCTCGCGTCGCTGGGTCCGACCCTAATTGGTCACGGGCATTTACGTACAAGCGGCCGTCCACAAGCTCGACCGCAACGCACTCATTGGGGTGAATTGGATCGGCCGCAGAGTGGGTGTCGGCGGCGCCCAGTTTCCAGGTGGCGCCATGGTCGTCGCTATACACGAGGTGCGAGCCCCAGCTCCCCTCCTCACTACTGCGATGGTCGCAGGGAATGAGGAGCCGCCCTGCATGGGGGCCGCGCGTTAGTTGTATCGCATGCACAGGCCCCGCCGCATACCAGATCCAGTCTTTTTTCCCCGCCGACTGGGTAATATCACGCCGCCTTGCCCAAGTTTGGCCTTTATCGTCGCTCGACGTCACAAACATCCGCCGATTGCTAAGGGTAAAAACCAGCCAAATCCGGCCAGGGTGCTGCGGGTCGAGTGGGTCGACGACCGGTGTTGGATTGCCGATCCAAATGCTGGCGGTTGGATTACTCCATTCGTCTTGCACAAGCTGCATCGGACCCCACGTCCGGCCACTGTCGCTGCTGCGTTTCAGAACGATATCAATATCGCCATGATCGCCTGCCCCGTTTTTGCGTCCCTCCGCGAACGCGAGTAGATCGCCGTCGTTGGTGCGCACTATAGCCGGAATGCGATAGGTATGATAACCGCCATTCCCCGCCTTGAAGACTGTCACGTCTATCGCGTCAGCGACGACCGATTCGCAAAGGGCAAAAACAATAACGAGGGTCGCCAGAAAAACGACATCAGCGGCCACGTTGCCAGCCGCGAGTCTTAGTTGGGCTCTTATTGTGGAGATTTGCAGCGTCAACATCACAGGATGTCCAAAATCACAAAAATAGCGTGGATTTCATACACGATACCGATTTTGTAGTCTTCGCGCCAATTATGGTGGATACTCGCGCAGTTGTCACTTTGATTCCAGGCATCGATGAATTCACGGCGTCTTTGCGCTTCACCCTTGGTTCATCGGAATTACGTGCCGATGCCAATGGCTACGACTCGGCCGATGCGGCCGGCTAAATTATTTGGCAGAGGCACTTTGGCGTCGGCGGGGGCCGCCGTAACTGGCCGTCGATGTGCCGCGGGAATAATCACGCTGTTTGGTGACGATGTTTGCAGTAAGTCGCACGCAGCGTTACCATTGCACGAAGCGAGGGCACTCCCATGCCATTTTACCGACGCATCCAGTCGCTCTTGGCCGGTACGCTTATTCTGACTGCGGCCCTTTCGAGCACAATAGCCACCGAGCAATCGTCCGCAACGTGGTTACGAGGTTCCGGCAAGGATCTTCAACTCTGCTTGCGAGGCGAGGTGTTCGATTCGGATGGCCAACCCACGGACCATGCGAAGGTGACTTGCCACTTCAACCGAACAGGTTTACCGCAACAGCTTGCGGCGGACATGCACGGTAATCAATTCAAGCTTTGGCTTCCGGTCAACGGGCAGGATTGGTATTCGCTTTGGCTCAAAGCCGAATCTACCACCGATAGCCAGGTTGCGTACAAGACGTTCAACCGATACCAATTCCGGCAGGCTGCCATCGATGGCATCAAGCTCACGCTCCAACCTCCGACGCGAACTGTCAGTGTGAAAGTAGTCGATCGCGGTCAGCCCGTCTCTGGAGTGCATGTCCAGGTCACACTCGAATTTGGTATCCGGCTACACTCGACCACGGACGCCAAAGGCGTTGCTCGCTTCGGTCTGTTGCCGCGACAGGTGTTGGAAAGGCTGACCGCGTGGACGGACGACCATAGGATAGGCGGCTACAGTTTCGATAGAGAGCCGCCGCGCGACCCGGACACCAACGAACATGTGATCCAGTTAAGTAAATGCCGCGATCAAAAGGTGCGATTCGTTGGCGAAGACGGGGCTCTCGTTGCCGGCGTGAATTTCGTCCTGCAAATCGCGACTCCTCCGCCGAACTACAATTTCATTGGAATTATCGATTCCTTCTGCATGACCACGAATGCTTCCGGCGAAGCAACTTGCCGGTGGTTTCCTGACTGGGACAAGGTTTGGTACTATCCGGATAACGAGCAGGGCCGGTGGTCGCTTGAGCCCGAGCAACGAAAACTCGTCGATGGGGTAGCCGTTTATACGCTGAAGAAATCCGCGCCGCGAATAACGGTCCCCGGACACATTCTTGCTCAAAGCACCGATGCCGGCGGGTTTCTGGTCGAGATGCTTTCGTTCCAGTCCGAGCGAGAACACTATGTTGATAAGATTTCGGCGTTCACGAATCCCGATGGAACTTTTTCGATGGACGTCCTGCCGAACGCTACCTATTGCGCGTACGTGCGCGACTCGCGTTGGGTCAGTAAGATCATCGATCTGATTCCATACCAATCAGCGTCCCGCCAGGCTAATTCGCCCGAACTTTCCGTTGAACCAGGTCAGAACCTGGAAGTGCTCGTTACATCCGGTCCGAAAAAGACGCCAGTCCCAAGCCTGACCGTCAGCTTCCGCCGATACCACGACTTCACTTGGACAGAAGCCGGTAGAACCCGCAGCGGAACGTCCGGACCACAATGGTGGGTAACGACGGACGATTTAGGAATCGCCCGATCGCACACGCTTCCCGGCAAAATGGAGATCTCCGCCTACACGCCACGGTGGAACACTCACAAAGAAGTCACCATCGAAAAGGCCGATTCCACAAGAGTCGAGCTGCACCGGCAAATTGGCGACAAGCGTACGGTCACCGTCCGGCTCGTGCCCGACGATGGCCTGACCGCGAACTTCCAGGATGCCCAAATCCGGGTCGGCTCCTTGGACGGCGCTTACGAAGATCAGCAAACATTGACGTGCGATAAGGACGGTTCTTTTTCCTTCAGCACGTTTGCGGGCCAGGTCGGCGTTTTCGCCAGCACTCGCGACGGTTCGGCTGCTGGTGCGGTGATTGTCAAAAACGCGACCGCTCCCATCGAACTGCGATTGCGGCGAACATTGGACTACAATGGTCAACTACTTGGAGCGGATAGCCAACCTTTGAAGAATCAATTGGTCCGAGCGATTGTCGTTGTCAAAGCAAAAGAGCGCCTCAATTCAAAGTACCCTAAGAATCTTGAAGTAAAGCGAATTGTCGTCAGAACGGACAAGCAAGGAAACTTCACGCTTCACGGTATCCCAACTCAGGTGGTAACGACTCTCCATACAAATTCGATCGACAATGAGTCCACCGACACCTACGTCGGCGAATTCTCCCTGGAACCCAATGAATCGCGTCCGCGCGTGGTCAGTCATCTCGGCGGAGGTTCAAAACCTCCCGAAAACATACCGCTGGCCGATCGATTCAAGACGACGCTTCGCAATTGTGCGGTCTCAGGCTATCGCCCGTTGCTAATCGTCGCTAACAAAAGCGACGACGTCGATGCATTCATCGGCCAGAACTACATCAACAGTGAGAAGAACAAAGACTTGTACCCGTTCATGCAAATCACGGTGTCGGGCAGTGCGGAATCGCTCGCGCCAGCCGACGTGACATTTCTGAAAGCGCACGATTTGTCGCTACCCGAAGAAAACCACGTAATGGTTTGTGCTTTCGCTGCTGATGGAAAGGAACTAGGCCGGCTCGACGTCGATATCCGTCAACCGGATTCGTCCAGTAAAGCGGCCGAATTCATTCACCAGTACGCCCCCGCGACGCCCGATGCCGAAGCCAACTGGAACGCCGCGTTTGCCGAAGCGAAACGGACCAACCGCCGCGTCTGGGTTCGCGTCAGCCAGCGGTATTGCGGACCATGCTTTGAGCTTTCTCGATGGCTCGACGATCATCATAAGCTTCTCGACAATGATTACGTGCTGCTTAAGGTTGATGACTTCCATGATGTAAATGGGAAGAGCGTGGCCAAACGAGTAGTAGGCGACAATCAGTTTTCCATACCTTTCCATGCCATCTTCGACGCCAGCGGCAAAATGCTCATCGATAGTGTCGGACCGCTAGGCAACATCGGTTGCGCCAGCGGCATCGAAGGGAAAAAGCGGCTTCGCAAAATGCTGTTGCAAACTCGGCAAAACCTCTCCGACGAGCAAGTCGATCAACTCGTCGCCAGCGTTCAAGAATAAGCCGATCGATTGACCGGGCGGCACGTCAAGCAAAATCTGCCGGCAGTTGCCACTCCCCCGGCCGGCGGTCAGAATGCTACGTGTGCCCTCATCCCAATTCCTCCGCCCAGGCCACCCTTGCTGATATGGCTCGCATCACGGTTCCTGAGTTCACCGGCTTCAAGGCTGCTGGCCGCAAAATCTCGATGGTCACGGCCTACGACTTTGCGTTTGCCCGCCTTGTGGATTCGGCCGGCGTCGAGGGCATTTTAGTCGGGGACAGTATGTCGATGGTCGTTCAGGGCCACGACAGTACGCTGCCCGTCACGCTCGACGAGATGATCTACCATGCCGAAATGGTGGGTCGAGCGGTTGAGCACGCGCTGGTGGTCGTCGATATGCCCTTCCCCAGCTTTCACCTCGGCACGCACCGGGCGATCGAAAACGCCGGCCGAATTTTGAAGGAAACCCGCTGCCAGGCCGTCAAACTTGAAGGCGGCGTCGAACAGGCCGATACGATCGCGGCGCTCGTCCGCGCCGGGATCCCCGTCATGGCCCACTGCGGTCTGCGGCCGCAAAGCGTTCATACGCTTGGCGGCTACAAGGTGCAACGCGACGAGCCCGAACTCATCGCCGACGCCCAGGCGGCCGAATCTGCCGGGGCCTTCGCCATTGTGCTGGAATGTATCCCGCGGCGTTTAGCGGAGAAGATCACCAAAAGTGTTGCCATCCCCACAATTGGCATCGGAGCCGGCGCCGATTGCGATGGCCAGGTCCTTGTGCTGCACGATCTGTTGGGCATCACGAGCGGCTACATGCCGCGGTTCGTAAAGCCGTACGCGGATCTTAAAACGGAAATCACGCGTGCCGTCACACAATACCGCGACGAAGTCCGCGACGGCACATTCCCGGCGAAAGAGCATGGGTACGAGTAGCCCGCGTTCCGCCTTCGCAATAGGTTATCTAACGCCGGTGCACCGCACACGTTCCCTCGTCGCACTTTCGGCCGACGCCGAGGCGATATCGGTTGCGCGCTACCCAGCGGTAGAGAGGTCGCCACAGGAACATGCTGCCTGGAAAGTGCAGGAACGGCGATGCCCACCACAGGCGCCGTAGCCGTCGCGATAAATACCGGATCGCTTCGGGCCCCCAGTGCCGCTTGCCATAGCGGTCGACAATGACCATCTCCTGCATCAAGCGATCGTGCGAGAGATCAGGCCACTGGCGGGCCACCTCAGGATCGTGTAGCGACAAGTAGGAGAGCTTGCTTTGGCAATCCCACCACGGCAACTTACGGATTTGGGCCGTACAAATCCGGCAATGGCCGTCATAGATGACGACATCGCTTTCCGGTGCTCGGCCGGGGTGGGCAAGTCAGCAGCGGAAGTCTGTTCAGTGGATGCGGCAGTCACCATAGCCGAATCATAGCGGGTGGAGCCGGATATGGTCGAGTTAGCATCCGCCGCCAGGCTGAAAATGCCGAAACTAAGTTAATCCGTAGGAAGCATATAGCGCGACACCTATCCCCAGAACCAATTCCACCGGCCATTTTCCGCCAATACACCGGACGCGAAATTACGATATAATCGTGATGGCAGTTTCCATCTCGGTCGAAGTCATGGCAAGTTTCTGGTCAGGCTAGTGCCCGATCTATTTAGGAGGCAGTCATGGATCAGCTTCGCAAGCAAGTCGGTCGGGCTCGGCGGCGGCTCATTACTGAGCAGTTCTTGACCCGTCTCGTCTCAAGTGCTCTGGCGGCGCTCGTCGTTGCGGCTATTGCGGTGGCGGTGCCTCGGATCGTGGCTATTGGAAGCCTCCCGGAAAACTGGGATCTAAACTGGCTGGCCGGCAGCCTCGTCTGCGCGCTGGTGTGGACAATTGCCTGGACTATCTTCTCGAACCGCAGCTCTCTCGATGCGGCGATCGAAATCGATCGCCGATTTGATCTGCGCGAACGGATTGCCAGCAGCCTGTCGCTTTCCCCCGAAGAGCAATCCAGTCAGGCCGGCCGCGCCGTGGTGAACGATGCTCTGCGCCGTCGGGCGAATCGATGTCGATGACAAGTTCCGGATCCGACTTGGCAAGCGCGCTCTTTGGCCACTTGTTCCCGCGATGTTCATGTTCGTACTCGTTTCGTTTTTTGATATTCGACAGGCCTCGAGCAGCGTCGATGCCGTAGCGGCGGCGAAAACGGCACAGAACACGAAAACTGCGCTCGAATCCCTCCGCAAGAAGATGGAAGAGCAGCGCAAGAAGCTCGAAAAGGAAAAGGGCCTCGAAAAAGCCGACGGCTTGTTCAAACAGATCGAGCAAGGCACACGCGAGCTCACGGAAAAGCAGAAGATGGATCCGACCAAGGCCGCGGTAAAGCTCAACGACTTGGCTAAGCAACTAGAAGAGCGCCGCCAACAACTTGGCGGTAAGGAAGGCATGAAAGAACAGTTCCAGAAGATGAAAAACCTCGGCGCCGGGCCAGCGGATAAAGCGGCCGAGGCAATGAAACAGGGCGATTGGAAGAAGGCCCTGGAGGAAGTCGAAAAACTGGCGAAGAACCTGCGCGAGGGAAAGCTGGATGCCGCCGCCAAAAAACAACTCGAAAAGCAGCTCGAACAAATGAAGGAAAAGCTGCAAGCCACCGTTCAAGCCCACCAGCAGGCGATGGAAGATCTCAAGAAGCAGATCGAGCAGCAAAAAAAACAGGGTAATCTCGCCAAAGCCGGCGAGTTGCAGAAGAAGCTCGATCAACTGCAAAAACAGCAGTCGCAAATGAACAAACTGCAGAAGTTAGCGCAACAGATGGGCCAGATCCAGCAGGGGCTCAAGCAGGGCGATGGCCAGAAGGCCGCCGATGCCATGTCCCAAATGGCGCAACAGCTCGACAAGATGCAGCAGGACATGAACGAGTTGGAGAACATCAACATGGCCATGGACCAAATCGAGATGGCCAAGGATGCAATGACCTGCAAATTCTGCAACGGTGAAGGCTGTGAGCATTGCATGGGCAGCATGGCGAACAATTTCAACATGAATAATTTGGACGGCAAGCCAGGTCGCGGGATGGGCACAGGTGTTGGCATCGGTGCGCGGCCGGAAGATCGAACCAACACCAACCTGCGCGATAGCCAAGTGCGGATGAAGCCGCGGCATGGGGCGGCTACGTTCGGCGGGCTCGTCGATGGACCAAACATCAAAGGCGACGTAGGCCAAAGCATTAAGGAAGAAATGGCCACGCTCAGTGCCGAGCCGGCGGATCCCCTCACCAGCGATCGGTTGCCGAAGAGCCGCCGCGAACAGGCGGAGCAGTATTTCCAGATGTTGCGTGAGGGTAAGTAAACCCTTGGCGGCCAATTGGTTGGATTCTTCTAAATCTAGAGCACAAAGCCACTTGCGCATCATTAGGACCATTTGCCGCCGCTGGACAGGCAATTGGAAGATGGCGTAGAGTGGTGAAACTCTGCGGGCCGGGTTTTCCGGTTCTTCGCCAATAGAGTGAGTTTATTGATGGGACGACATTGGCATCGGCATTTGTGCATTCAATTGAGGTGGCCGCCCACGACCGCCTGCCGCTTTAAAGGTTGAGCGGCGAACATTGCCATTGTCGCAACGGAAAGGAATTTTCAATGGGTTCTCGGAGTCAGACCAGGCTGATTTTTAAATCGATGGTGGCGGCAGCCAGCATTCTCTGGGCTTTGCCAAGCACACTGCTCTTTGCTCAACAGGACCTGGCAGGGAATGTCGATCAAGCCAGGAAGAGCTTCCAGCCGGTAACACAGGAACAAGTTTCCCAGGCACGAACTGAGCTGAAGATGCAAATGCAAAACATTGAGGATTTCGTGCAGCCTGCGACTGAAAACGGACGTCGATGGCTCCGTTATTTGCACTGGGAAGGTCTGAGGCAGCAGGTGGCGTCGAACGATGCCAAGAATCTCTCGCCATTGGACGCCACGCTTGGCAAATTGAATCGTAACGTGCATGGCCTGGAACGCCGTCAATTTCGGCGATTGGCGCGAGCATTGCGACGATACCGTGACACGCTCGCTGTTTCGAGCTGGCAAAATCCGCGCGATCTATACAACAAACAACTCGACGCCTTGCAACAGGACGTCAAAGCATATCGCGAAAAACCAACGCCGCAAAACGAGGCGGCGCTCAGTCAGCGAATTCGCATCCTCGACAGCGTGGACCAGGCACCCGAACTCGTGAAGGCGGTGCGAAGCGAGCTGGCTCAACCGAACGCGTTTGTGACGATCTCGACAGCTTACATCGCTGCCGGAGTCGACCCGATCGATCGTTCTGAGCCAGTAACCGATTGCATTTTGGGAACAAACATTCACGGCGATGCACACACGACGGGCACAGTGGGCGTTGCCTCGATTCCCTCGGATAACAAAGCGGTGCTAGAATTCGATTCTCGCGGACATGTGTGGTCACAAAATACCGGCTACAACAGCCCTGCAGTGATTCATAGCACTTCCGACACTGACTACACAGCCACAAAGCGAGTGGTGTTCACCGACCCGGAGTTTACCTCCAAGCCGGCTCAAGCGGATGCGACCACTGATACGCACATTCATTCGGTGGCCAAGCAAGGCGGCGGGCTGGGAAGCCGGCTCGTGTCGCGCATCGGTTGGGACCGCGCTATGCAAAGCAAGGGACAGGCCGAGGCGATCGCGGCCGATCATGCGGAAGACCGCATCGAACGGCGGTTCGATACCGACGTGGACGATCGATTGGCGAAGACCCGCGATCGATATGAGGATGAATATCGCCGCCCGCTCGAACGGAAAGGTGAAGTGCCCGATCATATTCGCTTCAGTTCGACGAAGACCGATTTGGCAGTGGAAGTGACTCAAGCGAACCGCTTTCAGCTCGCTGCCCAAGGAGCACCACCGGACGTGCCCGGGAAGCATGACATGACGATGCGCCTGCACGAGTCGGCAGTGAACAACTACTCGACGGCAATGCTCGCCGGGGCCACGGCCACGCAGACCAAGCCGGATGAAGACGTGAAGTTCGATGTCGAGCTGCCGAAGTGGATGAAGCGGTTATGGGAAAACCGCAAAACGGAATCGACGCACGATCAAGCTGCGAAGGAAGAACCGTTCAAGGGCTTCTCGATGACGCTCAGCGACACCCAGCCAATCACCATTAAGTTCAAGAGCAACAAAAATGTGGAGATGACGCTCCACATTGCGGAGATGCAATCCGGTGATAATCATTTCTCGAATTGGAATGTCACCGGTACATACACAAACGAGCTAGCTGATGGAAAGGTGCTGTTGCAGCGGGAAGGCAAGCTCGAGGTGCTTCCGGCTGATTTCACCGGCAAGCTGGATGCGCAACAAACGGCTGAGCGAAACAATCTGGAAAAAGAGTTCGATAAACGATCGGCTCAAGGTCATGGCTTTCCTAAGACAATTGAATTCGATCCGGTAAAACCGGAGGGCGAACTGGCTGATGCGGGGCCATTGGAATACCGTGAATTCAGCGCCGACAATGGTTGGCTAGTAATCGGCTTGGATCGGCAGAGCAAGCAAGCTAATTGACGATGCAGGAGAACTGCGAAGTCGGGGTCTGGTCCATTTTTCGGCCAATCCGGTACGCGTTCCTGGTGCAATCGTTGGCCGAAAACATGGACCTGACCCTTCGCCTTGGACCGTGAGGTAGGACCTTTCTTGGATTCTGCCGGCAAGCATGAGTGCTTGCCCCATGTTAAAATGTGGGGATGCAGCCTGTTGTTGACATTGAATTCGATTGCTTGCCGCTCAAATCGATTGGGCGGGTGGACGTACCGTTGGATGCCTCACCGGCGTTTCGGGCGCAACGTGAGCGATTGCAGCAAGCGATCGAAACGCACGGCAGCCGGAACGCGTACTTCCTTTACAACACGCAGTGCACTTTCCACCTGGCGAACTCTGAAATCGCCAACATGCTGCGGTTTACGTTCGATGGCACGGTGTTGACCGACCGTAGCGATTGCAAGGCAGACTACGCCGACTTGGCGATCGTGCTGGTGGCTGAAACGTGCGGCGGCGTGCCGCCGGAGGCACTGGAGTGGCTACACGGGATCGTGCAGCGTGCGGTCCTGGTAGAGTTCGACCGCTTCATCGACGCCGGCCAAATGGCGGCGCGGGTCGCAGAGCTGGGCACAGTCAACAATTTGAACTCCCTCTGTGGATTTGCCGGCATGGGATTGTAAAGAGTTCTATGATTCGCCCCGCTGGCCGCCTCATGCACTCAGAATAGCTCCAATAGCCGATGAGATGCCGTTGTCTCATTGCGTCTTTAATCGCCTAAAGGCGGCAAGAAAGAGCACGCCGAGCACAAAGTCGATCACGGCAAAGGCGCATAACGCGGCTGGCACACGTCCAGATACAAGTAGCAGGGCCATTGCGCCGGCGAACGAAAACTTCTCGAGTGCCGAGGGGATCATCAGTGGGCGATAGCGGCGGGGGTCGGTGGCGATCACAAGGAACGCGACCTGCCAAGCAAGGGCGACACCGATAAATCCGTAAAAGTACTCCGGATGTGCGATTGCCGGCGGATAGTCGCGGCCGACACGATGCTCTAAGAAATACTGCGGCACGAGGACCAAGAGTCCGTAAATTCCCGCGATCCAAAAGAGACGCCGAATCCAAAGCACTTGAGATTTCCTTTGCGTTCTACGAATCGTCCCACCGAGGGACAGATTCGGAAAAACTGATTCCCATCGCAACCCCCCGTGCTGCTAGCTGGCGCGAATCGCATTTGAGCGTGCTTTTGGCTGCTTCGTTCTTCTGATAGCGCATTTCAGTTCTAGCAATGCTGGTGCTCGAAAGGTGGCTCAGCGGTTAAACAAGCGAGATAGGTCAAAGTTTAACGATTGAGCCGACGATACCATTTTTGCTGATTGCTTGGATTCCCGGCTCGCCGTACGCGGTGGGTCCGGCGAGCGTCGGCCCGGGGGGAATCGGGTCGAAAGTGCGGCTGCGACAACTGTCGCCCGGTCGCCGCCAATCGTGCCTCGCCATAGTGCGAAGCTCGAGTTGCGAATTTCCGCTTCGAGGTTAGGAAGCAACAGCATGAATCGGCAGAGTCGCAAGTTTTGGTCGCTGGTGCTCATCGCGTCGATGCTCGCCACTGGGTGCGCTCCGCAGCAGCCCTTCTATTGCCGCGAAGACGGCGACCTTTCGCACTATTTGGGCGTGGCAACGCAGATCGAATATCCCGACGTCGAGGAGTCTCCTTCCTGCGAAGTCACCAATGCCCTCCCACCGCTAACTCTGAAGAATACGGACAATTACCAAATCTGGGATCTTACGCTCAATGAGGCGGTGCAGATCACGTTGTGCCGTAGCCAGGTGATGCGGCAGTTGGGCGGTCGGATCGTGTCGACAGCTCCCGATACGATTTCGCGCACGATCATCAATCCCGTTGCTCTCACGACGACGTACGATCCGGCGCTAGTGGATTCAACCACCGGCCTCTCGGTCGGCGACCCGTTCAATGGCTCGGGCACGGAAGCCGCCTTGAGCGAGTTCGATGCACAGCTCGATGCCAGCGTGTTTTGGGAGAAAAATCGAGAACCACAAAACCGAACGGTTTCGATTGGCAATCTATTCCCGCAAATTTTTGCACAGGATACTGGCACGGGTACGATCGGCATTACGAAAACGTCTGCGGACGGCACAACATGGGGCATTCGTAACAATACGAACTATTCGGCGAACAACGTGTTCTCGCAGTACCCGTCGGCAATGGCTGGCGGCAATCCTGGCGCAACACAATTGTTTGCGAGCGATTGGCAGACGAACATCGAAGCAACCTTTAGCAAGCCATTACTCCAAGGCAGCGGCGTTCAGTACAACCGCATCGCGGGACCGTACTCATTCGATCAGTATGCGGCCGGTTTGGGGAACCCGATTGACGGCGTGATGATCGCCCGCGTTCGCACGGATGAGTCGCTCGCCGATTTTGAAGGTGGCGTGCGGAACCTCGTCCACGACGTCGAAGATGCCTACTGGGAGCTCTATTTCGCGTATCGCGACCTGGAAGCCCGCAAGATGGGCCGCGATAGCGCTCTCGAAACGTGGAAGAAAACGGCCGCCCTATACCGAACTGGTTCGCGCGGCGGCAGTGCTGACCGCGAGGCGGAGGCCCGTTCGCAGTACTTCCTGTTCCGCTCGCAGGTGGAGCAAGCTCTTACGGACGTTTTCCGCGACGAGAATCGGTTGCGGTATATCATGGGCTTGTCGATGTCGGATGGAAAGCTGATTCGCCCCGCCGACGAACCGACAACGGCACGGGTGGCGTTTGATTGGGCGGGAATCCATTGCGAAGCACTCACGCGGCGCGTGGAAGTCCGCAAAGAGAAATGGCAAATCAAGCAGCATGAGCTGGAATTGATCGCCGCCCGCAATTTGCTATTGCCGCGTATTGATGCGGTCGGCCGCTACCGGTGGCTGGGATTAGGCGACGAATTAATCAATCAAAATCATCTCGACTTCACCCAACCTGACTCTTCGGCGTTCGGTGTGCTCACGAGCGGCGAATTCCAGGAATGGCAGCTTGGCTTGGAGGCCTCGATCCCAATCGGTTTTCGACGCGAGTTATCGAGCGTCCGACATCAGGAATTGTTGTTGGCTCGTGAGCGCGCGCTTCTACAGGACTTGGAGCTGGAAGTATCGCACCAATTGGGCGACTCCATCCGGGACGTGGATTTGAATTACGGCTTAATGCAAACGAACTTTAACCGCCGGGTAGCGGCAGAAGCGGAAGTGCAGGCCGTCAATGCTTCGTATGAAGCGAACCGGGTCACGCTCGATTTGTTGCTCCAAGCTCAGAGTCGACGGGCGGAGGCGGAATCGGCCTACTATCGGTCGCTTGTCGATTACAATCGGTCTATAATGAACGTTCATTACCGCAAAGGGTCGCTGCTCGATTACGACGGCGTGTATTTGACGGAAGGCGAATGGCCGGCAAAGGCGTACTTTGATGCGATGCGCCAGGCTCGGAAGCGCGATGCCGGCTTATATATGGACTACGGGTACACGCGGCCGAACGTCGTGAGTCGCGGCCCAATCCAGCAAGGCTGCTCGACCGACTGCGAATCGGGCGCTGGACCGACGATGGGAGCGCCGACGGCATCGCCGGAACAGGTGATGCCGGAGGGCCAGGTCCCCGAAGAGTCTCTACCGGCGCCTGCCAGCAGGCCAGCGGGCACAGTTCCACCAGCAGGCGCGGGTGCGAATGCGTTGCACGACGCCGATGAAAGACAAGCGTATTACTCGCCTCGTCAAGCTCCTGTGGATGCTGCAGAGCGGGCGCGGCCAAAACTCGGATGGGCTGGCGAAGGCCTGCGTCGTCAGCCGGCGTACGGTTTTTCGCGATTTGGAATCGCTGCGGTCAGCGGGTGTACCGGTCGAGTTTGACACACGGACGAAACGCTATTCGATACAACGTGGGACTTTCGGGCCTCCCAGCGATTTGACGGCTGAGGAGGCCCTTGCTCTTTGGGCACTCTCGAATGCAGTGGGAAACCACCCGCAAATTCCGTTTCACAATGCGGCGCGCACAGGGGTAACAAAGTTACAGCGCCAGTTGCCGAAAACAGTCCGGCAAAAATTCCGGAAAATGACGCGATCGTTTACCTTTCGGCCTCTTAAAATCTCGGATTTGGCGGCGAAATCTTCGACCTATTACGCTATTGTCGACGCAATCGAAAAGAGACGAACGATTGAGTTGGACTACTCGAGTCTGAAGGAATATCAGCGAATAAAAACGAAGGTTCGTCCCTATACGTTGATGTTCTACGAACATAGCTGGTATATCGTTGGTTACTCTTCAATGCATCGCGAGGTCCGAAATTTCAATGTAGTGCGGATTGAATCTCTAAAAATGCTGAAGGAGCGCTTCTCAATTCCGAAAAGTTTCGATTTGGACCGTCGAATCGGGAGCGCCTGGGCCCTGATTCCGGGTTCTGGTCCCGATAGTCATGTCGTAGTAAAGTTTGGTTCGTTCGTGGCACACAATGTGGCACAAGTGCGATGGCACAAGACACAGCGGACGACGTTTCAACCAGATGGATCGTTGATCTACGAAGCGACGGTTTCGGGTTTCGATCAGATTGAATGGTGGATCTTGGGTTACGGCGATCAGGCAGAAGTCAAAAGCCCCAATAAACTAAGGCAGCGCATTGCACGGCGGGTACGAAACATGGCGGTGACATATCGCAAAGAGATCGAATCTTTGGAAGTCGTTCCCGCGTCGTTGAGAAGAGATATAAGTAGGCCGATTCGTTAAGACTTGGTTGACCACGGACATACATGTTTTTTTCGTTCGACGGTATCGATGGTGTTGGAAAATCTACGCAGGTCGAGCTGCTATCCGAATCGTTACGCGCCCGAGGACGCGAGGTAGTCATTTGCCGGGACCCCGGAAGTACGCCACTGGGGGAGCGAATTCGCACGGTTTTGCTAGCGCGCGACTCTGGCATCCCGATCTGCCGACGCAGCGAAATGCTGCTCTATATGGCGGCACGGGCTCAGTTGGTAGAGCAGGTAATTCGGCCCGCGTTGGATGCTGGAAAAATTGTAATCGCCGACCGATATTTGCTGGCGAATGTCGTCTATCAGGGACACGCAGGCGGGCTGGACCCGCAAGAAATCTGGGAGGTCGGCCGCGTAGCCACGCAGGGGCTCATGCCGGACTGCGTCTTTCTATTAGATATGGCGCCGGACGGGGCGGGGCAGCGGATGAATCGTCCACTCGACCGCATGGAAAACCAAGGTGACGAGTTTCGCGAGCGACTGCGGGCTGGCTTTTTGCAAGAGGCAATGGGACGCGACAGGATACACGTGATTGCGGCGGATCAGCCGGTCGAGGCCGTACAAAGTGAAATCTGGCGAATCGCCGCTAAATTGCTCGATATTGCGTAAGCTTGTACACCCTCCCAATATCACATTTGCGAGGGCCTTTTGGGATCATCAAGCGAAATCGCAAGCCTGCTTCGGAATCCGCCCGCGCGATTGGAGCACAAACAGCCTCACGGCAAGTCGCTGACGAAGATTGACGTATTTTTCGGAGAAGACTAGAATTTCTGGCCAGCCGCTGCGAATGACGGCGATTAGGCTCACGAGTGACAAGTTGCAGGCCTATCGGTGGGCTTGACCCTGTCACGAGCCGCAAACCACTGGATTTTCCAAGGAAGTCGATCGTGCCGTGGTTACGGTGTGGCCGAGTCTAAAGGGAACAGTTTGGAGGACAGGCACCGAATCGATATTGCCGACCGACTACTTCTCTCGAACCCCACACGGTGTGAAGCATGAACCTCCGCAGGGAAAATCTCAAGCGGACTGTTCGCGCACCGGCCAAACTCAATCTGTTCCTTGACGTGTTGGGCCGGCGGGATGATGGTTTCCACGAAGTGGAAACGCTGATGGTGCCCATTCGGCTCTCAGATTCGCTGGAGTTTCAGTCCCTAGGGGCCAGCGAACGGAATATTCCGGCCGAAATTCGTCTAGACGTCCGAATGTGTGGCCCGCTCCGCCCCCCCCAAGCGATCACGCCGGTCCCAATCGGGGCGGAGAATTTGGTTGTGCGCGTCCTGGAATTGCTGCGGCAGCGAAGTGGCTGCGAGCAGGGAGCCCACGTCAGACTAGTCAAACGAATTCCATCGTCCGCCGGACTGGGGGGCGGATCAAGCGACGCCGCTGCGGCGCTGCGGCTTGCGAACCTTGGTTGGAATTTGCATTGGCCGGTTGAGCAACTGGCGGAGGTGGCGGCCGAAATTGGAAGCGATGTTCCATTCTTCTTGTTTGGCGGCGCGGCCGTTTGCCGCGGGCGCGGTGAGCGTGTTGAACCGCTATCGGCCATGAAGCCAATACATGTCGTCGTTGTTCAGCCGCCAGTAGGCTTCAATACGCGTGAAGTTTACCGAGCGTACAACATATGTTCTGGTCAACTAGAACATCGCGCCGTGTCTCGCGGCCGACTAGTCGACGTTCTCAATAGTGCGGTCTGCGGGCGAGCGCACGACTTGGGGCATTGGATGCAGAATGGGCTACAGAAAGCCGCGAGTTCGCTGTCGCCTTGGGTTGATAAGTTACGGATGGCCTTCGCTCAACTTGATTTCCTGGGGCATCAGCTTTCCGGCAGCGGTTCAGCGTACTTTGGCGTTTGTCGTCACGCGCAGCACGCACGGCGATTGGCAAACATCCTTCGAACGAGGCAACTGGGGTTCGTCTACGCCACGCACAGTTGTCAGTAGGTCGTGCGCTATCGCAAGGAGAACGACCGTGGAAATTACTGAAGTTCGGATCAAGCTCATGGAGGAGCCGGGAGAACGCTTGAAAGCATTTTGCTCGATCACTTTCGATAATTGCTTTGTCGTCCGGGATTTGAAGATCATCGACGGTTCGAATGGCCCCTTTGTCGCGATGCCAAGCCGAAAGCTTACTGCCCATTGCCCCGGCTGTGGCATGAAAAACCATTTGCGTGCACAGTACTGCAACCAGTGCGGCAAAAAGCTAAGTGATACCCGCGCGCCGAAGGACGCGGAAGGTCGCGCGAAGCTCTATGCAGATATCGCACACCCCATCAACTCGTTCTGTCGCGAGATGATCCAAGACGTGGTAGTTAGCGAGTACTACGAAGAGATCGAGCGCGCAAGCAACCAGGTTACGTTTCGCGCTACGATGATTTCGATTTCGAGTACAGCGATGCGCCGCGGAGCCGGCCAGCCCGATTCGATCAGGCACATACACGTATCGCCGAGAAACCGCACGTGCAACATGGCACGAAGGGTCCGAAAGTACCGGAAAATGTGGGCAAACCGCAGTTTCAGCGCGAGGAAGCAAGCAGCGGTCGTGGGCCAACTCATGTGCCGCCCACACCCACTGATTCGTTTGGCGCAGGCATCTTTCCCGAATGAAATGCGGCGTAAATCCTTTCGGGTGTGCGTGTACGGCGCGATTGACCCCAAATCTTGGATGGACGAGTGCGTGCGTCGCACACGATTCACGTGGCGCGATTGATTGTTATGTCACGAGTGATGGCGTCGTCATAAACGGCGCGTGCTGCTTCACCTGGCCTTCGCAAATCTCCAAGTCCACTGAAAGTGTGTCCGTTTGCTGACCGATATATTTTGTGCGGACGGTAAGGTGCGGCTATCTCTAAGACTGGGGCCGGAATCCCCTTGAGCGAACAGCGACACGAATCTGGCAGTTCGATTGTCGCGTTCTTTATCCCGGCATTGACCAGCAAACGGATTTGCAACCATGTGGCCACTTTCAGGCTGCGGGTACGCGCCGTACATCCCGCAAAGGAAGGATTATCGGTCATTATCGAAATTCATAAACATAAGGGCCTAGTTCCTCATGCCGACGGAAACTCAGCGGCTTGATGACTTACATGCCATACGACGTTACGTAACTGAAACACTGTGCGAAAAGGATCAACTCGAAGCGAATTTGTTTCCATTGTACGAAAAAGTGCTGGTGCGAGGCGGAGCGCCATGTGGCGTCTACTTCTGCCTTTACGGTCCGCGATCGCTGTATCTTACGGCAATTTGGGAGACCGATGGCAACACAATCTTGTTTTACGGATCTCGCGGCGAGCGATTCCGCAAAACGCAATTGATAGCACCGCCGCGTATCGACGGGGTGCCTGGCTCGCGACAACAAATCGGAGCAGACTGATGAGGCATTCGAACGTCGCGTTCAGCCGTGCCTCGATTGGAGTTAGAATGACTTATGCTGGCCCAGGACGTCAATACCCGGGCTAGCCTTGACCAGAATGGCAAACGGGCAGAGAATTACTATACATAGTTACACTGCCTGCTTAGATACACGGAGGTCGGCCATGCTCGTTCTATCCAGGAAGGAATCCCAGCGGATTCGCTTGGGTGATTCCATTGTCATCACGATCGTGAAAATCTCGGGCGATAAGGTGCGGGTCGGCATTGATGCGCCTGGAGATGTACTGGTCTTGCGAGACGAGTTAGAGGTGCATGAGAGCCAAGCCCCCGTCAAGGAGCTGTCACCAGCAGACGAGGGAGTTGCGTTGCGCCAGTCGGCCTGACTCGCCGGGCCCGACGCATTCGCTTCGGTTGATCATTCTAACTGCAAAAAACAACGCCATCGCAGCCAAATGTGAGGCTGCGATGGCGTTAGTGCCTTTTTGAGGCCCACGCCAAAACTGGCGTCACGCCGCTTAGTCGCGGGGACGAATCGCGCCGGTAAGACCGCTATAATCTGCACGATCATCGTCGTGCCAGAGCGGCTCACCACGGCGGACGCGATCGGCCAGAACTTCCAGCTTCTCGCGAGTGCCGGCAGGTGCCTGCGTGGCCTTGAAAGCTTCATCGGATTTTGGGGCGAAATCCTCATCATGGCCATATTTGAGGATCGCCTCAAAAACGTTTTTGAGGGTCGGATCGGGCATAGTATTTCAACTCCTTAGGCTTGTAGATCGAGTTCGCCGCGGTCTGTAACGCGAGGCGAGCGGGCTTCCAAACGCCGCGTATCGGAGAATTTAAATCCTGCCGGCCAAACGAAAACTCAGGTGGGATGCGTCATGATAGGCGGCCGGCCCAGGCAGCTTTGACACAGCCTTGAACAAACGATTATTGTCGACCAAAAATCAAAGTCAAGCTTTTTAATGCGGCACAAAGCGGCAATTTTGCGAGCCACCGACAATTGCCGTAAAACCTTGCGGCCTAGGCAAATAGACCCATCTGAGGGGGCAAAATCCCGCACTTACTGGGCCAACATTTCACACCCTGCCATTAGTTAGTATGTTGGTCAGCGGCCCAAGGTTCGCGCGAAATGCGAATTTTTATTCAATTTCGAGTGCTTTTGGAATTGGGCCCGACCCGATTCGGGGCCTACCAACCGGCCGAAGAGCTTAAGTAAGAAGTGTACCAATGCCCTGGATTCAACGCACGATAACGCTGCGGGCGGTCCCGCAAGGGTTTCACCTAATTAGCCGAGAGATCCTGGCCGCCATCCCAGAGCTGGCACAAATCCGCACTGGGCTGCTGCACGTGTTTATTCAGCATACGTCGGCCTCCCTCACGATCAACGAGAACGCCGATCCTGCCGTGCCCGCGGACCTGGAAAGCTCGTTTTCCGCCATCGCGCCGGAGGACTTCCCCTACCGGCACACGTGCGAGGGACCGGACGACATGCCGGCCCACGTGAAGGCTGCTCTGTTGGGAAGCAGCCTGTCGATTCCCATTTCGGAGGGTCATTTGCGTCTGGGAACGTGGCAGGGGATCTATTTGTGCGAACACAGACGGCACGGCGGGAAACGGCGACTCGTGCTGACACTCTGGGGCGAATAGGTTAAAGTTCCCGCTTTGCCGACGCAATTAACCGCACGTGTGCTTACACGGTCCGGTCGAAATAGTAGAAGCTGCCTTGGATCTCGGACCACGTCATGGTGACGAGGGGGTATTGGGTGCCCCAGGGATTGAAGAGCGTTATGGTTTGGTTGGCCGAGTTGTAACCCACAACGGCATACGCATGGCTGCCAACGACCGTACTGGACGCCGGTGCGGTTTTGGATGCAAACCCAATCGATTTGCCTTGGTTGTAGGCATTGACGAACGTCGTGAAGTTGTAGTTGGCGACGTGCGGGTTTGTATCTGTCATCGAAAATGCAGATGTCGCCTCGCCGGTGATTTGTCCGAGCGCGGCATAGATGTAGCCGCTATCTATTGCTGCATACGAGTTCTGACCGTTACCGGACAGACCGGGGCGGATGAAGCCCATTTCGTTCATCTGGACATACGCTTTTTCGGCCAAAGCAGTCCACAACTCGTTGTTCGAGTTGCTGTACATCGCGCCCATATTCGCATAAATCAGTTGGCCGGCATTGTTGCTTGGCAGATAGGAATCGACAGTCACGTATTCCACGTGACTATTATTGTAGAACCGCACGGTGTACGTGCTATCGCCATTGGCAACGAACATATTTGTGATGGCCGACGGGTTCCTGAGGGCCGTCTCGGCCAGCGACATCATAAAGTAGCAATCGCCGACCATGCCTTGCTTGATGTCGGTGTACGCTGCGCCGTAGACAAAGAGCTGGCCGGCCGCCTGGCGATACGTGCCGCCTGCGGTGGGACGGTCGAGGCCGAAGAACCATTTGTTGACCAGTTTTTCGAGCTGCGCGGACGAGGAGCCGGCCGACAGGTTGCCCAGTGTGCTGCCCTGGTATTTGGCGTTGGCTACCGAACCATTGGCGATGTAACTGGCCAAGGCGTCGACGTAATCGAGCGAGCCGAAGAGCGACGTGGCAGCCACAATGCTGCGCAGATCGGCGAGCTCCGTGGCGTCGATCACGCTGCCGTCCTCCGTGTTGCGCAACAGCTCGATCATGTCGTCCCGGTCGATCAGATTATCGAGGTACAGATCGTGCCCCAGGGCCCGAAGCGCTGCGTCGTTGACGTGGTCATCGAACCAGTTGGTTGCCGGCGGTGGATTGGGGTCGCCGAAGTCCAGCACTTGTCCATCGAGAGTAGTCGTGCCCGTGGAACTCGTCACGAGTTGGTGCCCGGTGCCGCTGAATGAAACGTCGTTACCATTGGCCAGGCGTACGGTCTCATTTCCGGCCCCGGAGTTGACCGTGTAGGTCGAGCTGAGCGCTTGTTTGCCGCCGTTCGAAAGACTTTCAAGCGTAACGTAGTCGTCGCCACCACCCAGGTTGATAACCACCGACTGGACGGTCGAGGCTGAATACCAGCCGATCGCGCCGCCCTGTAGGCCGAACCAGCCATTGGACTGCAGAAATCGGAGATCGTCGTCGCCACTGGTGCCGGTGACCGTCAGCACGCCGTTGCTGTACGAAGCCTGTATCTTTTCAACGCCGCCCACCGCTTGGCCATCGAGCGTGACCGCGCCCTGCGAACTCGCCACAAGTTGGTGCCCGGTACCACTGAATACCACCTCATTGCCGTTGGGGATGCAGACAGTTTCGTTGCCGGCGCCGGAATTGATCGTGTAGTTCGAACTGAGCGCTTGTTGGCCGCCGTTGGAGAGGCTGGCTAGCGAAACGTAATCGTCGCCACCACCCAGGTTGATAACCACCGACTGGACAGTCGAGGCCGAATACCAGCCGATCACGCCTCCCTGTAAGCCGAACCAGCCATTGGACTGTAGGAATCGGAGATCGTCGTCGCCGCTGGTGCCGGTGACCGTCAGCACGCCATTCTTGTACGAGGCCTGTAGTTTTTCGTCGACGCCCACTTCCTGGCCATCGAGAGTAGTCGTGCCCGTGGAACTCGTCACGAGCTGGTGCCCAGAACCACTGAATGAGACATCGTTGCCGTTGGCCAAGTGCACGGTCTCATTGCCGGCGCCGGAATTGACCGTATATTTCGAACTAAGCGACTGTTGGCCGCCGTTGGAGACGCTGTCGAGCGAGACGTAATCGTCGCCGCCGCCCAAGTTGACGACCACTGATTTCACTTTCGAGGCCGAAAACCAGCCGATCGCACCGCCCTGAAGGCCGAACCAGCCATTGGACTGGAGGAATCGCAGGCTGTCGGCGCCGCCGGTGCCGGTGACGGTTAACACGCCGTTCTTGAAAGAAGCCTGCACCTTTTCGGCAGAGTTGACCATCTTGCCATCGATGGTCTCTGTAGAGCTTGTCAGAAGTTGGTGAGTTGCAGTGTTGAATAGCAGGTCCTGCTGCTTGGCATGGACCGTGTCGACCGTGTCAGTGCCTTTGGCGGTCAAAAGACCGCTACTGAGGCCCGCTGTAACGGCCATCATCTGGCGCGACTCCAACGGCTCATATTGCAGGCGGCGCGGCAGAGCTTTGCGCAGACTTGCTCACGGCGACCCCTCTGACACACGCCCGGCAAGCGGGCGCGGCGACAGGAACAAGGCTCCGCCTGACGCGGAGCAATGGACGAGAGGCAATGTGAGGAGCATCGCGCGACGGAGGCGGCTTCGTGCCCGTGCCTGCGATTGTCGCAATCGATGATGGAGCGCCCGCGTGGACCCTCTACTGGAAAAGGTAGGTCAGCTGCGGGCAGGGTCAAACGCCGGGGGCTGTGGCAATGGCCTGATTCTTGAGCGAATTACCAATTAAAGCGAATGCAGCGGTTATTGCTGCTGATCTACGTGCAGATGCAGCGTGCCCGCCATGTGTTGCACGGCGATTGCCATGGGCAGAATGCTCGCAGCCAGATCAATCACTGCGCCCCGAACTAAGCCGTGCGAAAGGGCGACGGAAGGCACGTGCAGCGTGGCGCCAATAAACATCGAGTAGAGACTCAAATAGACGGCAGCGTGCGTGAGCGTAATCACCGGCAACGCGGGTGAGCGGCGGTAGCGGGCGAGCGTGGCATCTGTGGCACCGAGGGTTAAGACCGCCATCGCAGTTACAACCGGCATGTTGGGCAGCCACATCGACGCGAGCAAGGCTGCAATCCCTATGGCGATAAGCAGCGAGCCGGCTGCGTTCGGCCATTGCGGGCTTGGCGATTGACGATTTGGACGCCCCATAGCGGCAAATGCGGGGTGGAATTCGGAAGAGATGCTTTCCATTGTGATTGGCGTCGATGCGTGCGTCCACAGCAACGTGGTGATAAAATGGCGACGTTCCTTTCGGTCATTGACGCGAGAGCGATGAGCAGTTCCGAAAAAACAGCCGATGCAACCTCACCGCGCGATGCCACCGAGGTGCGTTTCAGCATTCGCTCGGCGTTGATTGCAATGGCGGTGGTGGCCGTCGTGACGACAGCCTTAGGCGCGTTCATTCGGCAATTTCCGACGGAAGTGCAGTTGCGATTGGCGATATATTGGGGCTTTCTGGCCGCGATTCTGTTAGCGTTATTCGCCTATCATGCTCGTCGTAGATACGTGGCCGAGTCCAAAGCGGGACGAGTTTTGTTCGAGCTTGTTCGGCATAGCTACTTCCTTCCGAACGCTCCTCGTTTGGCAACAACTCTTGTGGGCATAGTGAGCCTGCTCGCTGCTCCAGTGGTATGGATCGATGGAAGTTATTCCATCGCGATCGGAAGCCCACTGCACTTGTCGTCTTGGCAATTCATCTACGCCACGGCGGCGTGTGTCGCCACTTCGGGCGCCGGCATCACCTACTTTTGGTGGCGACGAGTTCGACTGGCTGAGAACGGCCTCGTGCTGCGCAGCCGTTTCATTCCCTGGGAAGCTTGTTCTCGTTGGTATTGGGAAGCCTGCAACAAGGACGTTGCGGTGATTTCATGTCAACCGCGCAGCAATATAGCGTTGAGGGTGCCGCCCCAAGACCGCGAAGCGATCGTGGCGCTGCTTGAAAAAACGGTCTTCGTTCGATTTAAAGAAAAGGTCTCGATTCGACCGTTCTGTCAAACAAGGACGGCACGAAAATAGGCCGGGCTTCACTCCCCTTCCGCCCGCTCCATGTCGGATGCATCGATGTCTTTGGCCGGCTTGGAGGGGGCGGCGTGGCGCGGCGTTTGCCGTCGACCTCAGTGCCGGGGACAATCATTGGGCTGGCGGAGTTTTCTTCGATCAAGCGCTTCAGCTCGGTGGCGTCGATCACTTCTTGCGTGATGAGTTGGCGGCTGACGGCTTCGAGTGCCGCACGGCGAGATTCCAGAATGTGCCGAGTGCGTTGCAGACCTTCATCCAGGATGCGCTTCACTTCCTGGTCGATTTCGCGGGCCGTTTGCTCGCTGTGGTATTGCGAGCGCGGCGATTCGAGCGCCGAGACCAGGAACGGATTACGATTGGAATCGCGGAAATTGATCCGTCCGAGACGGCTCATGCCGAAGTCCATCACCATGCTGCGGGCGATTTCGGTCGCTCGCTCCAGGTCGTTTTGAGCGCCGCTGGAAATGTCGTTGAACGTGATTTCCTCGGCAACCGTGCCTCCAAGCAACACTTGGATGCGGCTTTCAAGCTCGCTTTGCGTCATCAGGAATCGATCCTGTTCGGGCCGTTGCATCGTGTAGCCGAGGGCGGCCAGACCGCGAGGAATGATGGAAACTTTGTGTACCGGGTCGGTGTTCGGGAGCGAGGAAGCGACCAGCGCGTGGCCCGCTTCGTGGTAGGCAACGCGGAGTTTTTCGTCCTCCTGCATGATGCGGCTCTTCTTTTCGAGGCCGGCGCTGGATCGCTCCACCGCCTCGTTGAAGTCGGCCATCGTGACCACCTTCCGCCCCTTACGTGCGGCAAGCAGGGCCGCTTCGTTCACCATGTTCGCCAAGTCGGCGCCGACGAAGCCGCTCGTGATGGCAGCCAGGGCTTTTACATCGACGTCCGCGTCGACCTTGATGTTTTGCAGGTGGACCTCGATGATCTCCTGGCGGCCTGCGACATCGGGCCGATCGACCAGCACGTGGCGGTCGAAGCGGCCCGGGCGCAACAAGGCGGCGTCCAGCGTTTCGGGGCGATTCGTGGCGCGCCATCACGATGACGCCGCTGTTGGAGTTGAATCCGTCCATTTCGACGAGTAACGCGTTGAGCGTTTGTTCGCGTTCGTCGTGTCCGCCGATATTGCCGCTGCCGCGAGTCTTGCCGAGGGCATCGAGCTCATCGATGAAGATGATGCAGGGCGCCTTCTGCTCCGCCTGCTGGAACATATCGCGGACTCGGGCCGCCCCGACGCCGACGAACATTTCGACGAAGTCGGAACCGCTGAGGCTGAAGAAGGGCACCCCCGCTTCGCCGGCGACGGCTTTGGCAAGGAGCGTTTTGCCCGTTCCCGGCGGGCCGACGAGAAGCACCCCCTTGGGGATGCGGCCACCGAGCATTTGGTATTTCTCGGGCGTCTTGAGGAATTCGACAACCTCGCGAAGCTCGTCGACGGCTTCCTCGATGCCGGCAACATCCTCGAACGTGATCTCGATGTCTTCCTGGGCAAAAAGTTTGCCGCGGCTGCGACCAAAGGCCATCGGCGACCCAGCTCCGCCCATCCGACGAATCATGAAGATGAAGAGCATAACTAAGAGGCCCGTCATCAACAGCAGCGGGATGTAATTTAGAAGGGGATTGGGCGGCGACTGAACGCGCCACGGGAGACCCTCCTGCGCGAGCAGATCGGTGAGCTGTTTTTCCTCGGGCAGTCGGTCGATGGTAAGCGAGATGTTTTTTTCTTTTTCGCCAACGGGCTTGTATTCCACTTCCCCTTGGGTTCCGCCGACTGGTTCTGCTTTATACTGCTGTTTGGAGACCTTTATCTTCACCGTCGAGGTTCCGATCGTGATATCCGATAGATCGGAGATTCTTGTGCGCGTAGGTTGGCTACCGCTATTTTCGACGATGTCGATGTAGCCGGGTCCGTCATGCCCGGTTGCCTTGACCAATTTGACCAAGTCGCTCCAACCCAAGGCCGGTTGACTGTCCTTGTTGAAGATGGTGACCATCAGGAGCAAGAGCACGCCGAGGCCCAGCATATACCAAACGAGATTGCCCCCTCCTTGCTGGGAGGGCTTTTTCTCGGAGGGTCGTTCACTCGATGGTTGCGGTTTTTGGTCTTTGTCCATGAACGGTGAGGCGGTGCGTTAGTGAATTTGAGTTTCGAAGCCGTTTCCATGGCGGCGTAGACATTGCTGTCTGCCAGCAGGGCAAAAACGCTTGCCTGCCACGGTTGCCCAGCAACAATCCTGAGAAAAATACCAACAAACTCTATGGTAGGTGTCGAAGGCGGAAAAAACAACGAACTGCAGTCGGTACGAGGCCTGTCGGCGAGAGCAGACTCCGCTTGCTGCCAGCGACCGAGGCTCTTAGAATGGCCTGTTCGCCGCATTTTGCCGAGGCTGCCTGAGGCGCTGCTGGGTTTCCGGTCACTACCACCATCACAACCATACCCTGCAACGCCGGGCGATGATCGAATTAGAAATCGGCGGCGCAGGCGTCACGATCGTGTCTAATTGACATATCAGGCGCCACTTTCGAGTGTTTCGGCCGGATTCGCATACCTACGTCACGACTTGGGCCGATGCCTGCTGCCACGAAAAACGTCGCCGTATTTGGTTCAACGGGGAGCATCGGCACGAACGCACTGGACGTGATTGCTGCGAGCGACGGGCGGTTGCGAGTGGCAGCCCTTTCAGCACATGGCAGGCTTCCGCGATTATTGGAACAAGCCTGCCAGTTCAAGCCGCGGTGGGTGGTGGCGACCGACGAGAAGCCGGCACGACACTTTGATTGGGCGGATTTGCCGCCGAGCACGGAATTAGTCTTTGGAGCCGATGCGCTCGCACGCGTCGCGGCAGCGGATGACGTCGACGTCGTGCTGGCCGCGATTGTGGGGAGTGCCGGGCTACGGAGCACGTGGGCCGCTCTCGACGCCGGAAAAACCGTGGCACTGGCGAATAAGGAAACACTGGTGATGGCCGGCGACTTGATGACGCGGTTGGCGAGAGAACGCGGGGCGACGATCTTGCCCGTGGATAGTGAACACAGCGCGATCTTTCAATCGCTCAAAGCCGGCCAACATGATGAAGTACGGCGAATTGTGCTGACCGCTAGCGGTGGGCCTTTTCGCGAACGGTCACTGGATCAACTCAAGCAGGTAACGGTTGATGATGCGCTGCTCCATCCGACGTGGGAGATGGGGCCGAAGATCACAGTGGACTCCGCCACGATGATGAACAAGGCGCTGGAGATCATCGAATCGCGCTGGCTGTTTGATTTGAGCGTGGAACAAATTTCGGTCGCTATTCACCCGCAATCGGTCGTACATTCATTCGTGGAGTTTGTAGACGGTTCGGTGATTGCGCAGCTCGGCCCGCCCGATATGAAACTGCCGATTCAATACGCGTTGGAGTACCCTCATCGGCAACCCGGAATTGCCGATCGGCTCGATTGGAGTCAGCGGTGGCGGCTGGAGTTCGAGCCGGCGGACATCGACCGTTGCCCCGCCCTGGCACTTGGCTACGAATGCGCACGTGCCGGCGGCACAACCGGAGCTGTCGTCAATGCGGCAAACGAAGCCTCCGTACAAGCGTTCTTGGAAGGCGAGCTACACTTTACCGAGATCGTGCCTGCCTGCCGCAGCGTGTTGGAGGCTCACAACTTCGAATCCGAGCCCACGCTCGAACAATTGGAAAAACTCGACCGCTGGGCGCGAGGTGAGGTGACACGCTGGGCGTGTGCGTGAGAAAGTCCATTCGTAATGAGAGCGCGTCGGTGAGTCAGTCAGTGGGTGCATACGGCCTGTGGTCAATCGCGCGTTATCGACTCACCTGGTCACGTACTCACCTAGTCAGCAATTTTGAAGCATGATGTCATTTGTTCTATTCGCAGCACTTGGTTGGTCGCTATTTGGCTGGGTCAGCGTGATCCTCAAAGTCGCGATCGGGTTGGGGGCGGTCATCTTCGTTCACGAGCTAGGCCATTTTTTGGTGGCCAAAGCATGCGGCGTGAAGTGCGAAAAGTTCATGATCGGTTTCGATATCGGCGGCTACAAGCTCAGCTGGCGCCGCGGCGAAACGGAATACGGCATTGGCATTTTGCCGCTCGGTGGCTATGTGAAGATGCTTGGCCAGGATGACGATCCGGCTCACTTGGCGGAGCAAATGCAGAAATCACAGGTCGACGCTGAGAGCGCCGACGCGGCTTCGATCACAGGCCCGGATGGCAAAACGTATTACGTCGATCGCCGCAGCTACTTGGCTAAAAGCGTGCCGCAACGGATGGCGATCATTTCGGCCGGCGTCACGATGAACGTGATCTTTGCGTTTATCTTCGCGGTGATTGCTTACGGTATGGGGGTGCCTTATGTACCGTCGATCGTTTCCGAAACCGTGCCCGGCTCGCCGGCCTGGAAGGCGGGCATCGAGCCGGGCGACGAAATCGTGCAGATTGCTAACACGGTCGATCCGACATTCTCCCAATTGAAGGGCGACGTCACGCTCGGGGATTTGGACCACGGGATCCAGTGCCGTGTGCGGCGCACTGCGAATGGGGAAGTCGTGGCGTTGACGTTGAAGCCGGAGCAAGGTAACGGCCACTTGGCGACGATTGGAATCGCTGGCCCGCAATCGCTCACGCTTTCTGACCTTATGCCCGTGATCGATAGCTCGTCCGCGGCACAAGCCAAACTCGTCTCGCCGGCCGAAGGGGACATCCAAGCGGGCGGGGCCAAATTCGAGTCGGGCGACGAGATCGTTCGCGTGGGCGATATAGCCGTAAAGAATTATCGCGAATTCACAGCGGAGCTTGCCAGGCAACCGTCGCAGCCGCTGCGAATCACGGTGCGCCGGCCACTCAAATCCGCTGACGGCAAAGCAGGCCAAAGTGAGAAGGATGCCGCTCCAGCCACGCAAGAATTGACGTTTGAGGTGCCCACACAGCCTTTCAATCGATTTAACTTCGAAATGCAAATGGGCCCAATTACATCCATTCAGACTGATTCTCCAGCGGAGCACGCTGGATTGGCAGCCGGGGATGTGATTGAAACCGTGGACGGGAAGAAAACGGGGGAGGGGACGAATGCTGCGCAAATCTGGACGCCGCAAACCCTTCCAATTTACTTGAACCGGGCGGCGAAGGAGGGCCGTGAAGTTACGATCACCGTCCAGAGGCAAATTGGAAACGGAAAATCGCAGCCGATCACTGTTCCGCTAAAACCGCGGGTGCCGATCGCCATCGACATGTTATTCCCAACACGGCCGTTAGGTGCGCCGATGGTTGCCAATGCGATTGGTGCAGCCTACCAATTGGGCAATGAAATTGAATCGGTACGACCAAACACGCCCGCCGCGGCGAACCTGAAAGCCGGCGACCAAATTACGTCGGTCCGAATCATGTTCCCCCAAGACACGAAGGGCGGAACGGCCGAACCCGTGGTCATCAATCTTATCGCCGATCAACCGACAGGGTTAGCGGCATTCTTGTGGAAAATTTTTGGAACCACTCGCGAACCGCGGCCAGAGCCAAATTGGCCAACCGTGTTAGATGCGATTCAATTCATCCCGGACGGTACAGAGGTAGAACTCACGTATGTACGCGGCGACGCGGAGCCTCGCAAGGTTACGCTTAAGCCCGTTGCGGCGGAAGATGCCTTCGTCGCGGCGCGCGGCTTTTGGTTTCAACCGATCGAACACATGCGAACGGCTGGCTCCTTCGCCGAGCAACTGCGATACGGCTGGAATGAAACGAGCGACTCACTCACAATGGTCTTTCGCTTCTTGAAGAAGCTGGGGACGCAGGTGCCACTCTCCGCGCTCGGCGGTCCCGTGACCATTGCCAAAGCCGCTGGGTACTCGGCTGCGGAAGGGATGTCGTCACTGTTGGTTTTCTTGACGGTGCTCAGTGCGAACCTGGCGGTGATCAACCTGCTGCCGATTCCTCTCCTCGACGGTGGTCACCTCGTATTCCTGGCCTACAAGGGTATTCGCGGTCGGCCGGCCAATGAAAAATTTGTCATCGCTCTTCACACGGCCGGGTTTGTATTTATCGTCGGCATCATGTTGTACGTAATAGCGCTCGACCTCCATCTGTTTCCGCGGGATCTATAGCGGGAGCTTTTCGTGCGCGGTGCACATTAACCGGTCGCTAGAATGGCAGCCCGTTGTACGAGTTTTCTCGTAACTCCCGATTCGACTGGCCTGTGGTCGACCGGCCCGGTTGCCGACGACGTCGCTTTTGAACATCGGTCTCCAATACCCCAAAGGCCTGCTCATGCCGCTGAACTGACATGTGAAGCGCTTGCAACATCCGCTTGGCGGTGAAATAGTTGGTCACGATCCGCTGTTTGACCTCAACCGGCTCGGTCGGCACGCCGAACGGCTGCGCGTTGAGGCCAAAATCGAGGATCAGTTCCTCCGGAGTACCGGTGACCCTGCAGAAATTCGCATACAGGCAAACCGCATTCTTATCGTTCACTTCCACGTGAGTCCGCGCTTGTTCCTGAGCTGGCTTGGCGGCTTGTTCGCCGTCCGTCGTTTCCTTTTCGGCCACGATTTAACCCCTTTATGTGTTGGAACCGAGCTAGATTTGTTGTCGTTGATAGCGACCACGAGAGCAACCGTCTAATGTACGCCCTTTTTGGGTGCTGAACTACCCTCTTCACAACCGTTCAGTGAAGCTGGTCCGGAAACAGTCTGATGAATCGTTGCCTGTGGCGATGGTCGTACGGTTCGCGCCGCTCACAACTCCGACGATTTATGTCGCAAACTTAGGATAACGCTTTCCGCCCCGGTAACGGGTGCATGGTAGACTGCGGCTTTTCGCAGCTCCAGTTCTCGCATTAGGCCAGCTCGTCGAGCTTCTTCCCGCTCTGCGACCCACGAGGGGCCTTTGATCATCAGCAATTGGTCGAACGCCTCCCAATGGGGCTTGAGCCACGTGAGCACTTTGGACAGGGGTGCTAGAGCACGGGCTACCAACGTGTCGAAAGTCGTGATCTCCAACACCTCCTCCGCGCGGTTTGGGAAAACTTGCAAGTTTAGATCGAGCTCACCCACCATTGCTTCAACCGCCCGGGCTTTTTTCTGTGTCGATTCGCACAAACTTACTGATAAATCGGGGCGCAGAATTGCCAGCACGACGCCGGGCACGCCACCGCCCGTACCGACGTCGAGGACGCGCTCGTCTTGCTCGAGCATCTTACTGAGCTCGTAACTGTCTACAATGTCGCGGCCGACAAATTTATCGAGCGTCGTATGACGAGTGAGGTTCATTCGCTCGTTCCACGTCCAGAGCAATCGTCGATAGCGATCGAGAAGCTCGATTTGCTCGGACGTGGCCGCGATTTGTTGAGCAGTAAGCGCGGCGTTTAATTCGCCGGCCATTGGTGGAAAGCTGTTTTCAGTCTGGCTCACGGCGGTTGACCCTGCTCCGTTGGCGTCGATAATCCGGGGCATTGTAGCAGGCTTGCTCCGCAAGCCGTAGCTGGTAGGGTGGGCACTTCCCATCAAGTTCATCTTTGCATTGGTGGGCGGATGCCCACCCTATGGATATGAATCCAATCACGACGCTCGCTCGCGATTCGAACCAAACGCGCGGCATAGCCCAGTACGCCCTCGATATGGTTCAAGGTCGCCATCCTGGGCCGAGCGATGCGGTACTCGACCGGGTCGAGCAATTTCATTTAGATAGTGTCGCCTGCGGTGTGAGCGCGCTGGCGGCGGGAGCGAATGCGCCAACCGTGCTGCGACAGGAAGCGCTGGAGTATCAAGCTACCGATCCTCAGCTTGGCGTGCCGATGTTTGGCAGCACCCTGCATGTGGCGCCAGAAAAGGCGGTGCTGGCCTGTTCCTCGGCGGTGCGGGAGTGGGACGCAAACGGCACGAACTTTGGCTATGACCCCGCGCGGGCGCGACGGCCGGCGAATTTGGGCATAACGATTTTTACCCAGTGGCGGTCGCAGCAGCGCAATTGGCAGGATTGAACGGCCGGCAGTTGCTTGTAGCAATGGTGACATTGGACGAGATTCGCGGCCGCCTCGCAGAAGTGTTTGCCCTTAAGAATCACAAGATCGACCACGTCGTGCACGGAGCGATCGCCTCGGCCGCCGTGTATGGTGCGGTGCTGGGGGCGAGCACTGAGCAGATCGAATCGGCGATCGGTCTCGTCGTGGCCCATTACATACCGTTTCGGGCGATTCGACACGGTCACCAACTTTCGGACTCGAAAGGAGCGTCGGCCGCCATCAGCGCGGAAGTGGCCGTGCTGAGCATGCGGAGGGCTATGCGCGGTTTCGTGGGGCCGGCCGACATCATTCGCAATCCGCAAGCGATTTTTTGCCTGTTCAAGAGGCCGGCGGTGACCGACACCAGCCCGTTTGACCTAACGCTCACGACCGCAGGCGACGACTTTGCCGTGATGGGCATGCACTTCAAGCTGGGCTTGTACGAGCATCAGTCCGCAGGCGCCATTCAAGGCGTTATCGATTTGATTGCAGCAGAACCGACTCTGCTCGACGATCCAGAACAACTACTCAACGTGCGGATTTTGATTTACGAGCCGGCTTTCAGCATCATTGGTGACCCGGCGAAGCGTGATCCGCAGACGCGCCAGAGCGCCGATCATTCGATGCTGTACATTGTCGCCACGCTACTGCGAAAGGCATACGAGGCGCGACAAGCCGGTTGGGACGGGCAGGATGGCTGGCGGCGGTTGATGCTCGTGCCGGCTGACTATGCCGCGGATGAAACCGCCTTGTTTCATTCAATGACGCGAAAGCTGATGCAGCGGATTGACTTTCGCCACGGCGGGCCGGAGTACGACCAGCGTTATCCCGACGGCATCCCCACGACGGTTGAGCTTACGCACGGCCAACTCGGCTCGCTTTCCAGCGGGCTGGTGATGTACCCCCAAGGCCACGCGCGGGCAGAAGCAACCGACCTCGCTGAGCTGCTCGACCACAAGTTCCGCCTGCTGGCGGGATCGGCCGTGGAGAATGTGCAGGCCTTTGTGACTCGCTTTACAGCCCTCGCGGAAAAGTCACTTACAGAGATCGCTGACCTCTACACGTTTCAAATACTTGGTGCCGCTGAATGAATCTCACGGTGAGTGATTTCGCCGGTTCGTCTACAATTGTTTCAGCAGGTTATCGTATTCAGCGTGCGAACCGATCCAAAACCAATGGATTGCGTCACCCTCCAAAAGCCCCAGTGCTCGCCAACCAATCCCCACGCGAACCGAGTAGGCCCTTCCCCGCTATGAATTCTCTTGAAGTGAAGGCTTGGATGCTTGGGGTCTGACCGCCAAAGCTGATAATTCTTCCGAGCTCGGGATTTGACCGCGTCGGGGAGCGGCGAGAAACTGGCGACAAGGCATCCGTAACTTTGGAGTTCAAAGCTCGTCAATCCCCATTTCGCGCTCGGCCGGCACGAATATCGTCGCGTACTTTCTCTGCCAACTTTACTAGTTGGTCCTGTGAATTGGCAAACGCTGCCTCCCAACGCCGTTCGTCATTAATCTCGGCAAGGATGAGGGCTGCCAGCGCGTCCTGATCTTGAGCAGGGAGCTTATTGAGTTCAGCAATTGCTTGTTCAAGAAGCTGAGTCATGGGGATGCAAGAATTACTTCTCCCCCTTCGACCAATCCCTTCGTCCCCGCGAGCTGGGAATGTTCATCGCCTTGCGGTACTTGGTAACCGTGCGGCGGGCGACCGTGATACCGGCTCGGCCGAGCTCTTCGACGATCGCGTCGTCTGAAAGAGGCTTGGTTTTGTCCTCGTTGTCGATGATTTCCTGCAGCTTGATTCGCACGCGGTCCCAGGCGACCTCTTCCCCATCAGCGGCGGTGGTGCCGCCCACGAAAAACCGCTTGAGCGGGAAAATGCCGCGCGGCGTTTGAATCCATTTGTCGTCCACGGCTCGGCTGACTGTTGTGACGTGGACGCCGACTTTATCCGCAATCTGCTGCATTTTCAGCGGCTCGATGTGGTCAGGACCGTCATCCAGAAATTTGGTTTGATGATCAACGATCGCTTGCGACACGCGCGTTAATGTACTGCGACGTTGTTCGATCGATTCAATCAGCCATTGGGCTGAGTTCACCTTCCGCTTGATATATTCGCGGGTCTCGGCGGTTGTCTTTTCGTCGCGCAACAGCTTGCGATAGTAGGGGCTAATGTAGAGTGACGGCAGTTGGCCGTCCTCTAGCCGCACCTGATACTGCCCTTCATCGTTCCGTTCAACGAATACATCCGGGGTAACACTCGGCGCTGTGGTTTCGTTGAAGTCGGCGCCCGGCTTGGGCTTGAGCTTGCGGAGCTCATGCCAAACTTGCTGAATTTTCTCAATCGACATGCCTGTCTTCTTGGAAATCTGCGGCAAACGATTGTTTTCTAAATCCTCAAGGTGATTTTCAATCAGCTTCCGTAGCTCATCGTAGAATGGCACGCCCGGCTGTAGCTGCAGCAGCAGACATTCCTTGAGCGTGCGGGCGCCGACACCGGGCGGGTCGAGCCGCTGCACCACGCGTAGCGCTTCTTCCGCAATCGCCATTTGCTTCGCACGGTGCGCTTCGAGTTCGCCATTTAGCTCCGACGAGAGCGGAGGCAACAATTCCTCCAGCGGCGTTTTCAGATAGCCATTGGTATCGAGGCTGTAAATGATCCGATCGGCCATGCGGCGGACCGGTTCCTCGATTTCAAACCAGCTCAACTGATGATGCAAGTAATCGACGAGCGACTCGGGACGGGCCAGCATGTTGGCCATCGCGTCGTGACGCCGGTCGCCTTCCGCCTCGATGCGGTTGAGCGACGGCCGACTACGCTCCTCATAATCGTCCGGCAGATTCTCCGCCATGTTGAGGAGCCGCTCGAAGTCGTCTTCATTGTTGGGGTCGTCTTTGACCACCAACTCACGTTCCGTATCGGCAACGCTGCTGGTAGTTTCGGAATCTTCCGCAGCGGCTTCCGGCTCGTTTTCATCCACCTCGACCTGATCGAGGACGGGGTTGTCCTCCATCTCCTGTTCGATGCGTTCCTGCAATGCCATGAGCGGCAACTGCAAAATCTCCATCGACTGAATCATCCGCGGTGCAAGCACCTGCTTCTGAGCCAGTTGCATCTGTTGGCCGAGAGAGAGTCGCATCAAATTGCTCGAGTGCGCGCCGTGCGCTAAATTGGCATGGTAGAACTTGGCTAACTTGGCAAACAACGGTCGGTCAAAAACGCGCCGTTGCCGAGTGCCTTGTAGCATACCGTTCGTTCTCTAACGAGGTCAAACCGGCACATACAATTGTAGTCTAGCTCCGGAACCAAAGACGCGGAAATCGACGCGGAAAGCGCAAGTTTGTCCGCCGGTGGGCAACGTCGGAACGACTTTGGAATGCAGCTTCGCGCTGCAAGTGCGAATAACTTGACCAATCTGCCTGCCGCGGAATCAAGGGAAAGAGGTTGTAGCGGGCGTGCTAGCGCGATCGCGCGACCGTTATGATTTATCGCCATCGGTGCTGCCGCCGAGTTGCATGAGGGCGTCTGACAGGCCGGCCATCGGTATCTCGCCGGCCAGCGACTGCATTGCCTCGGCGTATAGTTGTTTGGCCTTCGATTGGGCAGTGTTGATCGCCGCCGGCAGCAGGTCTTCGATCATTTCGCGTTCCCCCTTTTCGATAAGCGACGGATCGATCCGTACAGCGAGCGCTTCACCCACTCCATTGACGTCTACTTCGATCAGCCCGCCGCCCGCCGCGCCGGTGGCACGCTTCGTTTTGAGCTGTTCCTGAAGCGCCTGCATACGGCCACTCATTTCCTGGGCTTGCTTCATGAGCGCACCGATATTCGCCAAATTGCCGAGGGACTTGAACACTTTGCTATTACCTCAATCTTCTTGACCACACAGGGTACAGGAGATACGGAACACTTTTTGGGTGGTGAATTTCTCGGTATCCGCTATTCACTCTGTGGCAAACAACATATTGCCTCTAGTTGGATTCGTCCTCGGGTGGCGAGTAACGGAATTGGCCCGGTTGGACATCGAACAATTCCATAGCACGGCGAACGAATGGCTGCTCTGCGATTTGGGCTAATTGTTCGCGACGCGACTTGCGAGGCGCCGGCGGATTGAGCTGAGTCGTGTCACCCTCGGCCATGGCTCGCTGGAATTGAGCCAACACTGATTCGCTAGCTGGAAACTTATCAGCGAGCGGGGCAGCGGATTCGGCCAACAGCTCGTTGGCATCCTGAGACGCGTCGTTTGGTTGCGATGCGACGTCGGCTGAACTCTTTGCAACCGGCGGCGTCGCTCTTGAAGTTGCCTTCGGACCAGCCGCGGATTTCGGCGGCGGAGCGAAACTTTGCGGAGGCGGTGTAACGAAACCGCTTGGACTAGCAGCGCTGGCCGAGGCAACAGTATCCGCCAAACCATTCGTCGGCGTGGGCATCACGGGCGGTTCAGCGTTTTTTTTTGCGGGGCCTGATGCGCGAGTCGGAACAGGCGGCGCCGCGCTGGGGGCTCGCTGGCGATCCGCCCCAGGCGACCGGTTTTCCGGCTGTTCGTTGGGCGCTCCACGGAATTCGGCGATTAAGCTTACGAGATCGTCCAACTCGCCCAGTTGGCAGATGCGGACGATCGCCATTTCCACGAGCGTGCGGCCGTGGACGCTCATTCGCATGCGGGCTGACGTTTGATCGAGAATCTGGCCGATGGCCAGAACCGTGGCGATACCCAGTTGCCGGCCAATTTCAGCCACTTCTTCCGCCTGTGATGGCAGCGCGTATAGTAATTGATCGGATTTGCAGCCGACGGTGACAGCCATCACATCGCGGAAGTATCCGACGAGCTGGTCGAGGAGCAGACCGACTTCCACGCCGCCCTGGATCGTGGCGTCGAGCTCCGCCAGAGCCGCGGGGGCATCCCGATCGGCCAGATACCGTACAAGATCGCTCAGCCGCTCGGCCGGAGCTATACCAAGAAGGTTGTTGACGTCGGTGGCGGTAATTTTGTCACTGCCGATGGCGAGTAGCTGCTCCAGTAGCGATTGGCTGTCGCGCATGGAGCCAGCGGCGCGGCTGGCAAGAATTTGGAGGGCTTCGGCGTCGATTGCGACGCCTTCGGCGGCGGCGATTTGGCCAAGCCGTTCCTGGATCGAAGCCGCACTAATGCCGGCGAAGTCGAATCGCTGGCAACGCGACAGGATTGTAATCGGAATCTTTTGTGGCTCGGTCGTGGCGAAGATGAACTTCACATGCTCGGGCGGCTCTTCCAGCGTCTTAAGGAGGGCGTTGAACGCCTCCTTCGTGAGCATGTGGACTTCATCGATGATGTAAATTTTGTACCGGTCCCGGCTGGGCCGTACGGCGACGTTTTGGCGAAGCTGACGAATCTCGTCGATGCCGCGGTTGCTGGCGCCGTCGATTTCGAGGACATCCACGTCTTCACCGGTACTTACACGACGGCAAACGTCGCACTCGTTGCAAGGCGTCGGCGTCGGGCCGGTAACGCAATTGAGGGCCTTGGCTAGGATGCGGGCGGCCGACGTTTTGCCGACGCCCCGTGCTCCTGTGAACAAATATGCGTGACCGACGCGATCGCTAGAGATGGCCTGCTGTAGAGCTCGTGCGACGTGCTCCTGACCGATCAGATCGACAAACGATTGCGGCCGGTAACGGCGAGCGATAACGGTGTATCGGCCGGTCGGCATCGACTCGTCAGGCCCCGGCGTTAAGATCGTGTCGCTCATCGGATGCTAAGTGCTGGGGTCCTGGGTGTGGAGAATGCCAGAAACGGTGCATCTAGCTTCCAGCATCATTTTCCGCCTCGATCGCCGGTGAGAGGCCCCCACACAAAGAGACGCGGGCTTATGGCTGCTGTGTTTCCACCCTGACCAGGTTCGCGAGGCCCCCTTTGCAGAGGCCCCTCACCGGCGATCGCGCGTGCCGCGAACTGATTTTCAGTTGTACGCGGCGGGACGGCGGGCGTCAAAGGTCCAAAGCATCGCCGCTGCCACGGCTCAAATTCCACATGGGTTTCGTGTGTTCGAGGCTGTTTGCGTTCGTCTGATCGAAGCCCGCAGTGCAAACAAGGCTTTGGCAGTTTGTCTCTTGCTTGCGTTGTAGGCCCAATAGGCGTGACTGACGATTATCGCACCATCAACTTCGTGGCTGCTTCTTGAGAGAGTGCTCTTTCGCCGTCGCCGAGGCGAATCGTCATTTGCTCTCTCGCTTTGTCCGTAGCCACAAGGGAACCATGGGTGCCAATCGTGAGGCCCACCTGCGACAAGTAACGCAAGAATTCCGACGATTGGTCGACCACGCGCACGAATACGAAACCGATCGCCGATGGCGCAATCGCTCAATGGACGATCAGCCGCGGCGGCCACCGTGCCGTCCGCCTGAGGAATCGGGTCGCCATGCGGATCGGTCGAGGGGTGGCCTAAATAGGCGTCGATTCGGTCTACTAGCGCGTCACTCACTGCATGCTCCATGTGTTCTGCCTCCTCGTGGACTTCATCCCAACTCAAATTGAGCGTTTGGCTAAGAAACTGCTCGATCAGGCGGTGTCGCCGGAGCACCCGCAACGCCAGGGCCCTGCCGGGAGGCGTAAGCCGGACGCCTTCGTACGGCGTGTAGGTCGCTAGGTTGCTCTCATCAAGCGTTTTAAGCATGCTCGTCACCGTGCCGGGGAGTACGCCCAAAGCCGCTGAAATCTGCCCGGTTGCGACCGCACCGTCCTCGGCCGCTTGAGCGAGTTGATAGATAGCCTTCACATAGTTTTCGACAGTTAGGCTAGGCATGGGGCTGGATGCTGGATGCTGGATGCTGGATGCTGGGGGACGAGCAATCGCTTGCCGTTGTGTAACACCCAGTATCCACAATCCAGTAGTTAGTTCCAAGCATGCCCGAACCGCAACAAAACTCTTGTGATTGGCAGCGGCTCTATCCGTTTGCTTCGAAGGGGCTTGACGTGCCAGGCGGCCGAATGCACCACCTGGATGAAGGTCACCTCCATCGCGGCGAACGCGTCTTATTGTTTGTCCATGGTAACCCGACGTGGTCGTTCCATTGGCGGCGGTTGATTCTTGAATTGCGAAGCGAATTTCGTTGTGTGGCCATCGACCACATTGGGTGTGGATTGAGCGAGAAACCACGCAGGCTGCTGCGACTAGAAGATCACATTGCGAATTTGTGTGCGGCCGTCGAAAAACTGGACCTTAACGGCATTACGCTCGTGGCGCAGGACTGGGGGGGCGCAATCGGTTTGGGCGCCATGCTCCGTATGCCCGAGCGGTTGGAGCGAATCGTCCTGTTTAACACCGGTGCCTTTCCGCCGCGTTCCATGCCGTGGCGAATCGGCCTGTGCCGAGCTCCCATACTTGGACAGTTTGCCGTCCAGGGTGCGAACCTATTCAACCGTGCGGCTTTGCGGATGACGCTGGCGCGACGGTCAAAACTGGAACCGGCCGTCGCGGCCGGTTATTTGGCGCCCTACGACTCATGGTCGAACCGCCGGGCTGTCTATGGATTCGTGAGGGATATTCCGACGAGGCCCTACGAGGAAACTTGGAAAACTCTAGCCGGTATCGAACGCGGGTTGCCGTCAATTGCCGACCGGCCCGCTTGCTTAATCTGGGGCATGCGTGATTGGTGTTTTCGGCCGGATTGCTTGGAGCGGTTTTTGGAGGCCTGGCCAGAAGCGGAAGCCCATCGATTAACCGACGTTGGTCATTGGGTTGTGGAGGACGCACCGGATGAGTCGCTGGCGATCGTCCGTGATTTTCTCGAACGCGAAGACGGTGCCAACCGGTCAAGCGCTGTCCCAAGAACTGTCGAGGCGGAGTAAGCGTTTGAACGAAGCAGATCAATGGATGCGATAACCACCGCTGCCACGCTCGCCGGCATCTACGAAGCTACAGCGCCGAAACCGGGCAATGTGCATCCGGGCGCGAAGTTCGACGACGCGACGACCTATTCTGCATTTGTGAAGAGTGCTGTCGTAGTTGGTCCGATAATGGGGCGCAAGCGTTGCCGGGATTGGTCAAACGGTGCTCAAGGCCATACGCGAAACTCGCACGGCAGTAGGGACGAATACCAACCTCGGTATGGTCCTGTTGCTCGCCCCGTTGGCCTCTGTACCCATCGAACAGACACTGACCGACGGGATTGGCCGCGTTTTAGAGCAACTTACTTCCGCCGATACGAGCGCAGTGTACGAAGCGATTCAAATCTCCAGCGCTGGTGGACTCGGTCATTCCGACCAAGCCGATGTCTATGAAGAGGCGCCGCCACAATTGACCTTGGTTGATGCGATGCGACTAGCCGCCAACCGTGACCTTATCGCACGACAATACGTCAATGGCTTTCTCGACGTCTTCAACGGACCTAGCGCATGGATAGCTGAGGCACTGGCGTCCAACCTAGGACTCAGCGATGCGATCATTCACTCCCACGTGCGCCAGCTTGCATCCCACCCCGATAGTCTGATCCAACGCAAGTGCGGGTCGCAGGTTGCCAACGAAGCGAGCACCCAGGCCGCCGAAGTCCTAAAATGCGGGATGCCGGGCGACTCCTCATACGAACGCGCAATTTCTGAGCTGGATGAATGGCTTCGTGCGGATGGCCACCGTCGTAACCCTGGGACGTCGGCCGACCTCATCGCGGCCGGCCTGTTTGTGTTGTTACGGGAAGGTCGCTTACATTGGAGAGTCTGGTAGAAAGCAGGGTTGCCGTGGCTGAATTGTTTCACGTCCGCATTGCGAAGGCTGAGCACGTATTCAGCGCTGCCCATTTCATTACGTTCGGCGACATGTGCGAGCGGCTGCATGGGCACAATTATCACGTCGCCGCCGAGATCAGCGGCCCGCTTGATGAGAACCACCTCGTTATCGATTTTTTGCTCGTCCGCGCGAAGCTGCTCGAGATCACCACTTGGCTCGACCACTACACGCTCTTGCCGACCGCACACCGCGAAATTCGCGTCCAGGACAACGGTCGGGAAGTAACGGCCACGTTCGCTGATCGGCGCTGGGTGTTCCCAAGCGGCGAGTGCCGCTTGCTACCGGTCGCCAACACGACTTCTGAATTACTGGCAGCTTTTATCGGTGAGCGGTTGCTCGTCGCCTTGGGTGATGCTGGCGAACGTGTGGCGCACCTCCGAATCGAGCTCGATGAATGCGACGGTCAAATCGGAGTGTGGGAAGCCGATCCAACCCGCTCGATCGTCATCTAATTGGCTCCCTTGCCTGCAAACTCCACCTAACCGGTAGTTCTTCTCAAGCCGAACCGATTGCCATGTCGATACTTCGACCGGAAGAACTGCGCGCCATCGGCGTGGTCCATCTCTTCTGCACGCTAGCACTCGACACTTGATTGTGGGCTATGACGGATATCCACAACGCTGCTGTCTTATTGATGACGCTGCCGGAGGAATCGGCCGGCGAGTTGATGGCCAAGCTCGATGCGAAGCAGGTCGAACAGGTTTCGATCGAAATTGCCCGCACCCGAAACATTGCGGCAGAGGAACAGGAACAGGTCATCAAGGAGTTTGCGGACGCCAACCCGTCGATGGCGGGGCGCGGCGGCGGGCTGGAGCTTGTTAAATCACTGATTCAAAAAGCGCTCGGCAATAACGCGGCTACGACACTCACGAACATTCGCCAGTCGATCGAGGCCGTACCCTTCGGTTTCTTGCGGAACGTCGATAGCCAGAATTTGCTAACGTACATCATCGATGAGCACCCGCAGACGATTGCGCTCATCATGTCGCATCTGCCGGCGAGCTTCGGCGCGGAAATCCTGGCGGGTTTGCCCGAGGAACGGCGGTTGTCCGTCGTGCGGCGGATTGCCACCATGGGACGCACAAACCCCGAAATCATTCGCGAGGTCGAGAAAGGCCTCGAGCGACGGATGTCGAGCGTCATGAGCCAAAGCTTCGAAAATGCCGGCGGCGTCGAGGCAGTGGCGGAAATTCTCAACGTCTCCGATCGGGCCACGGAACGGGGCCTCCTGGAAAGCCTCGGCGTGGAAGACGCTGAACTGGTCGACGAAATTCGTCGGCTGATGTTCGTGTTTGAGGATATTTCGCGGTTTAGCGACAAGGATATTCAAACCGTTTTGAAAAACGTCGAGACCAGCCAATGGGCCATGGCGCTCAAGGGCGCGAGCGAAACGCTCAAAGAGAAGATCCTCAAAAACATGTCCGAGCGGGCTGCGGAAACATTGCGCGAAGAAATGGAATATCTCGGTCCCGCCAAGCGCTCCGTCGTCGAAACGAAACAGCAGGAGATCGTCGACGTCATCCGCAAGCTCGAAGACGGCGGTGAAATCGACATCAATTCGATCAACGAAGAAGAAGAATTGGTGCAGTAGGGTCGAGGGTCGAGAGTCGAGGGCCAGAGGCATTCCGGCTCTCGACCCTAGACCCTCGACTCTCGACCCTCGATTCTGCTAGCATGAACGACGACACAACGGAGTCGTGCTCATGCCTCTTTCGCCCATGATGCAGCAATACCACGAGGCCAAGCGGGCCGCGGGCGATGCGCTGCTCTTGTTTCGCATGGGCGACTTCTACGAGCTGTTCTTTGATGACGCCAAGCTGGCTGCGCGCACGCTCGGCATCGCGCTCACCAGCCGCGACAAGGGCGACGACCCGGTGCCGATGGCCGGCTTTCCCTATCACCAGTTGGACGCCTACCTTGCGAAGATTATTGCGGCTGGCCACCGGGCAGCCATTTGCGAGCAGGTGGAAGACCCAAAACAAGCCAAAGGGCTCGTCAAGCGCGAAGTGACGCGAATCGTCACCCCCGGCACGCTCACTGACGATGCCCTGCTCAACCCGCAGACCAGCAACTTTTTGGCGGCAATCGTATTCTCAACGCCGATCCCCAAGCCGCCAGCTCCGCTGGCCGGTTTGGCCTGGGTCGACATTTCCACCGGGCGCTTCTACGCCGCCGCTATTCCCGCCGACCACGTAGCCGATCAACTGGCCCGCATCCAACCCGCCGAATTGCTCATTAGCGACGATGCTCCGATGCCGCCACGTGAATGGACAAGCCAACAGACAATCACGCGTCGACCCGCCTGGACATTCGGTCGCACGACGGCGCTGGAAACGCTAACCAAACATTTCGGAACACAATCGCTAGATGGCTTTGGTTTCGACACCGAAGTGGACGGCGGGGCCGTCGTCGCGCTCCGGGCTGCCGGCGCCGTGCTCAACTACTTGGAGGAAACCCAAAAGGCTTCTCTCACACACGTCGATCGTCTCGTGCCCTATTTGAGCGACGAGCGGCTGGCGATCGATCCAGCGACGCGACGAAGCTTGGAGTTAGTCGCCACGATCCGCGATGGACGCCGAGAAGGTTCTCTGCTGGGAGCCGTCGACCGCACGGTCACATGCCTGGGCGCTCGACTGCTCGCGGATTGGCTGGCCGCGCCGCTTACAAACGTCGTAGAAATCAGCGCCCGACTCGACGCCGTGGCGGAATTGGTTGCTGACCCCAACACTTCAAACCAGCTCCGCGAGTCGCTGCGGCAGATTTACGACATCCAGCGGCTGCTAGCGCGTGTCACGACCGGCCGCGCCTCGCCGCGCAATTTGGCCCATGTTGGCCGTACTCTCGCCTACTTGCCGAAGATCAAAGCGAAACTCACTGGCCGATCGAGTACACTTCTTTCACAGATGGAAGCTCGCATCGATCTGTGCGCCGATATCCGTGGCCCACTGGAACAGGCGCTCATCGACGATTGCCCCCTCACTGCCCGCGATGGCGGGTTCATTCGCGCTGGCTACCGTAGTGATGTCGACGCGCTGCGCGAGCTCATGGCGGGCGGGAAACAGTGGATGGCCGAGTATCAGGCCGCCGAATGCCAGCGGACCGGCATCGCCAACATGAAAGTCGGCTTCAATCAGGTGTTTGGCTATTACCTGGAGGCGACGCACACGCACCGCGAAAAAATTCCGGCTAACTACACCCGCAAGCAAACACTCAAGAACGCCGAACGCTATGTCACGCCGGAATTGAAAGAGTACGAAGAGAAAGTACTTGCCGCCGAGGACAAGTTAAAACAGCTCGAACAAGAGCTTTTTTTGCAATTGCGCGAGATGGTGGCGGCCGCCGCGGCCCGATTGCAAGCCACGGCCGACGCGCTCGCGGAAACCGACGTACTCGCCGCGTTCGCCGAGTTGGCCCGATCGCGGAACTACGTGCGACCTATGGTTGTCGCCGAGCCGGTGCTCGACATCGAAGCCGGCCGGCATCCCGTGCTCGACATCACCGAGCCCGAAGGGACCTTTGTTCCAAACGATGTAGAGTGTGCGGCGAGACTTAATGAGGTAGCACGAATGACGAATGACGAATGCAAGCCATCCGATCATTCGTCATTCGACATTCGTCATTCGGCATTTGGCAGCCTCCTTCTCATCACCGGCCCCAACATGGCCGGCAAGAGCACGTATATCCGCCAAGCCGCGCTCCTCACGCTCATGGCCCAAATGGGAAGTTTCGTGCCCGCGCGGAAGGCTGTGGTTGGCGTCGCTGATCGCATCTTCGCGCGTGTGGGTGCGAGCGATGAGCTGTCACGTGGTCAAAGCACGTTCATGGTCGAAATGATCGAGACGGCACGCATCCTCAACACGGCCACGTCGCGGAGCTTGGTGATTCTCGATGAGATCGGCCGCGGCACGAGCACGTATGACGGCCTGTCGCTCGCCTGGAGCATCGTCGAGCACATTCACGATCGCGTCGGCTGCCGCACACTGTTCGCGACGCACTACCACGAATTGACGGACCTGGGAGAACATCTCCCCGGTGTACGAAACTACAACGTGGCCGTGAAAGAATGGGACGACCAAGTTGTCTTCCTGCATCAGATTGTGCCGGGCGCCGCTGACAAGAGCTACGGCATCCACGTCGCCCAGCTTGCCGGCGTGCCACGCGCCGTCAATGATCGGGCCCGCGAGGTATTGGAGTGGCTCGAAGCGCAGCACGAAGCGGCCGACGGTACCGCTTGCGGTTTGGCTCCAACAGTGAGGCCAACCCCAAAACCTTCATCCAACGGACATCGCGACCGTTCCTCGGCGCATTGGCAAATGACCCTCTTTGGCTTCGAGGAGCACCCGCTTCTGGACGAAATACGCGCCACTGACCTAGACGGCCTGGATGCGGAAAACGCTCTCCAACTCATCCGCGAGTGGCAGCGGCAATTAACGAACGAATTGACGCCCGCAAAACGCTAGCGTTGGCGAGGGGCTCTTTAGCCGGTAAGATGACTGGCTCGCGGCACAATGGCACTTTGCTCTGTTGCCTCGCCAAATCGTTGGTTTTCCTCGCAAATCGTCGACCCTGCATCCTCCGACCATCCTCGCGATGCCCCGCTACAATCACGCTACCATTGAGCCCAAGTGGCAAGCGTATTGGGAGAAGCATCAAGCGTTCGCGACGCCGCGGCTGCCCAAGCCAGGCGCCAAAAAGCTCTACGCCCTCGATATGTTCCCCTACCCCAGTGGCGATGGCCTGCACGTGGGGCACCCCGAAGGATACACGGCCACCGATATCGTCTGCCGCGCCGCCCGAATGCAGGGAGTGAGCGTGATGCACCCGATGGGCTTTGACTCTTTTGGCCTGCCGGCCGAAGAACACGCAATCAAAACGGGCCAGCATCCGCGGCTGGAAACAGAAAAGAATATCCAGACGTTTCGCCGACAGCTTAAGTCGCTCGGTTTCTCCTATGATTGGTCGCGCGAGTTGGCGACGACGGACGTCGAATATGTCCGTTGGACACAGTGGATCTTCCTCAAGATCTACGACACGTGGTTCGACCAAGAGCAGCAACGCGGCCGGCCGATAAGCGAACTGCCAATTCCCGATGATGTGCGCGCACAAGGTGAGGATGCCGTCCGAACTTACCAGGACGAACACCGCCTCGCCTACCAAACCGAAGCGCCCGTGAACTGGTGCCCGCGCTCGGCACGGTGCTCGCCAACGAAGAAGTGGTGAACGGCAAAAGCGAACGCGGCGGGCATCCGGTCGTGCGGATGCCGCTGCGGCAGTGGATGCTCCGAATTACCGCTTACGCCGATCGGCTCGAAAAAGACCTCGAATCACTCGACTGGTCGGAAGGCATCAAAGTCGCTGCAACGCAACTGGATTGGAAGAAGCACCGGCGCCGAGGTGGACTTCTACATCGGCCATAACCATTTAGCCCCCGGCGACTCGCCGGGGGCGAAGTACGCGGCTTGGAAAGCGGCTCGCGCTAAAACCGGATTTCCACGCAAACCCGACGATGAAGTCTTGCGCATTTACACCACGCGGCCCGATACGTTATTCGGCGCCACCTACATGGTGATCGCGCCCGAACACCCGTTCGTCGATCGCCTGACCACGAAAGAGCACGCGGCCGCGGTAAAAGCGTATCGTGAAGCAGCCGCTGCGAAAAGCGATTTGGATCGCACGGAATTGGCGAAAGAGAAAACGGGCGTGTTCACGGGCAGCTATGCCATCAATCCGGTGAACGGCGAACCAGTGCCGATTTGGGTCGCCGATTACGTCCTCATCAGCTACGGCACCGGCGCGATCATGGCGGTGCCGGCACATGATGAACGCGATTTTGAATTTGCGCATGCCTACGATCTTCCAATAAAACCGGTCGTTGCGTTGCCAGATTACACGGATGAATCGCAGATTACTGGACCACCAGACGCAATCGCAGAACTTGATTATCGGCGAAACTTGATTCTAGAGGGCAAAGCGTGTTACACGGGGACTGGATACGCCGTCAACTCCGGTAAATACGACGGTCTGCCGACGGCGGAATTCAAAGAGAAGATCACCACCGATCTGGCCGAGCAGGGCTTGGGCCGCGAAGCCGTCAACTACAAGCTCCGCGATTGGCTCTTCTCGCGAGCGGTTCTGGGGCGAGCCGTTTCCAATCCTGCATGAACTCGATGCGGAGGGAAAACCAACCGGTCGCGTCCGTGCGGTCGACGAAAAGGATTTGCCCGTTGATTTGCCACATTTGGAAGACTTCAAACCGCACGGCCGGCCCGAGCCGCCGCTCGATAAAGCGCCCGACGACTGGCTCTATCCCGTGATCGACGGCAAGCGCTACAAGCGCGAGACCAACACGATGCCGCAATGGGCCGGGTCTTGCTGGTACTATCTGCGCTTCCTCGTTCCCAAGAATGACCGCGCACCGGTCGATCCCGCCATTGAGAAAGCCTGGATGCCGGTAGACCTCTACGTCGGCGGAGCCGAACACGCCGTACTGCACCTGCTCTACGCGCGGTTCTGGCACAAGGTGCTTTATGATCGTGGTGTCGTTTCCACGCCCGAGCCGTTTCAAAAGCTCGTCAATCAAGGCATGATCCTCGGCGAGAACAACGAAAAAATGTCGAAGAGCCGCGGAAACGTGATCAACCCCGATGCCATCGTGACCGAATATGGCGCCGATTCGCTGCGGCTGTATGAAATGTTCATGGGTCCGCTCGAAGGCAGCCAAGCCTTGGAGCATGCAGGGCGTTAACGGCGTTTTCGGCTTTCTGAATCGCGTTTGGCGACTCATCATTGATGATCGTGCCGAATCGATGCAGCTCAACGCCGCCGTGGTCGACCGCACGCCGACCGCCGACGAAAACCGGGTGCTGCACCAAACGATTCAAGCGGTCACTGACGACATTCGCACGCTCTCGTTCAACACGGCCATTTCGCGAATGATGGAGTTCACGAATCACTTCACGTCGGCGAGTGAGCGGCCGCGCGAAGCCCTCGAAAAGTTCGTGCTACTGCTCTCGCCGTTTGCCCCGCACATCGCCGAAGAACTTTGGCAAGCACTAGGGCACAACGAAACGCTGGCGTACGAGCCGTGGCCGCAGTTCGATCCGTCGCTCGCCAAGGAAGATACCATTGAAGTGCCGGTTCAAATCAACGGCAAGGTTCGTTCCAAGCTCACGGTGCCTGCCGATGCTGATGCAGCAGAGCTGGAAACTGCAGCAAAAGCCGACCAGCGGGTAGCGGAACTCATCGCCGGAAAACAGATTGCGAAGGTGATCGTTGTGCCAGGGCGGCTGGTCAATTTTGTTGTCAAAGGTTGATGATATTTGTGGGAGGCGTCTCCGACGCCGATGGGAAGCGTGAGATGACAAACCGTTCTTACATTCGAGGTCGATCGGAAAATCTCCGTAAGGGTCGCGTCTCCGAAGACTGTGCTTGCTACGTGATCACTAAGAATGTAAATCGCCGGCTGCCTGTGTTGGCGGAAAACCGTACAGCAAAGATAATACTTGATTCGTGGCAATATCTTCGACGTCGGGACCGGATCAAAATCCTGGCGTTTTGCATTATGCCCGATCACTTTCATCTTGCGATTTGTTTGATGCCCGGCGAAAATATTTCAAAAATCATGGAAGCTACTGGGAAGTTCACCTCGCACGAATTGAACTGGGTACTTAACAGGCGAGGAACTTTTTGGCAAGGTGGGTTTCATGACCATCAGTGCCGCGATGATGACGAACTCCATGAATTGTGCCTGTATATTGAACACAACCCCGTGCGCAAGGGTCTGGTGACAACCGCTGAGCTTTGGCCATACTCGTCTGCATTTGCCGCAAACAGACACATGCTTGACCGCGACTGGTGGCCTTAATCGGCGTCGGAGACGCCTCCCACACTCTTCCAATCGACCGCACATCTGGTCACGCACACTTCTCGAAGAGGGACCAAAAACTTGAAAAATGTCATTGCGTTGGTCTTGGGAGGCGGACGGGGCACGAGGCTGCTGCCGCTCACGGCGTATCGGGCGAAGCCCGCGGTGCCGCTGGCTGGGAAGTACCGGCTGATCGATATCCCAATTTCCAACTGCATCAATAGCGAGATCAACCAGGTCTACGTGCTCACGCAGTTTCAGTCGGTAAGCCTCCACCGGCACATCCGTAGCACCTATCGGTTCGACAATTTCAACGGCGGATTTGTCGAGCTACTGGCTGCGCAGCAGACCATGGAAGAGGTGGACGAACATCGCCAGTGGTACCAAGGCACGGCCGACGCGGTGCGCAAAAATCTGCGGCACATCGCGCAGCCGGGAATTGAATACGTGTTCATTCTCTCGGGCGACCAACTCTATCGGATGGACTTTCGCGAGATGCTGGCGACGCATCAAGCCGCCGGCGCCCACGTCACCATTGCAGGCAAACCGGTCGATCGGCGCGAAGCGGGTTCGCTCGGAATCATGCGGATCGATCCCAGCGGCCAAGTGGTGGGATTTCTGGAAAAGCCGAAAACCGATGCCGAGCTCAAAGATGTAGCCATGGACCCGCAATGGCTGGAGGAGCGCGGCATCAAGAGTCAGGGCCGCGACTGCCTGGCAAGCATGGGAATCTATTTATTCAATTACAACACACTTATCGAAGCCTTGGAGAAGACCAGTTACCCCGATTTTGGGAAGGATGTATTCCCGGCAACGATCCGTTCGCGGCGTGTCCAATTGCACGTGTTCGATGATTATTGGGAGGACATCGGAACGATCCGAGCATTTTACGAAGCGAATCTACGTCTCGCGCAACCAAAACCACCCTTCGAATTCGGTTTGGAAACCGCGCCCATTTACACACGGATGCGATCCCTGCCACCGACGCGATTCGACGGTGTGATGCTCGACCGGAGTCTCATGGCCGACGGCTGCTTGATCGGGCCTGGCTCGCGCATCGAAAACAGCGTGGTGGGGTTGCGGTGCCAGATCGGCCGCAATGTTACGATACGCAATTCGGTTATCATGGGGGCGGACTTTTATGAAACGCCCGAACAGATAGAAGCCAATCATCGTGCGGGACGCCCGGCGATCGGCATCGGCGACGGCGCTACGATTGAAAATGCGATTGTGGATAAAAACTGCCGAGTCGGCACGGGAGCATCCGTGATCGGTGACCCAAATCAGTTGGAACGCATCACCGGAGAAGGTTGGGAAATGCTGGATGGGCTGCTGATCGTAGGGAAGAACGCCGTGCTCCCAGACGGCTGGCACCGAGGATAAAGTCCGTGTGAAAGACGTACATTAAGGCTCCTAATTGGTCATGGTTTATCGGTGTCCTGCGTTTCCTCCGTCAAAACCGTTGCAATCGGCGCTGCGTAAAACAGGTTCGTGGACCAATCACCGGACGCGGGTAAGATAAGACTAAGGGCAGTTGGTACAATATCGATACCGTTGGCTCGACGGGGAAACTGAGATTGGAGTTGGCAATTATGCAGAAAGTGTTTCGCAGTTCGAAATTGGCTTGGCAATTGTTGGCGGCGATAGTGATTGGTTTGATCGTCGCGGTCGGCCACAGCTTCGCAGCCGATGCGGCCGGTAGAGCGTCGCAAAACAGTGTCAAAATCGAACCCTATACTGGCCCGCCAATTTATTTGCCGCAAAAGGAACAAGTGGCGGCGCCCACTTTAGTGACACGAGAGAATGTGCCCGAGAAGTTTGACGATGGTAAGATTCGCGTCGAACGGCAGATTGCCCGTTATTCGGACAACAGTGTCGCCGCGGATGGCGCCTATCACGAGAATTATCCCAACGGTAAGCCGTTTATCGAAGGCCAATTCCGCAACGGTCTGCAAACGGGTGACTGGACGTACTACTTCGATAACGGCCAAGTCAATCGCAAGGTAACCTACGACGACGGCAAATTGAACGGCGGTTGGGAAGTCCATCGTGAAGACGGCACCTTAGCTGCGAAGCGTAGCTTCAAGGGCGGACTACGTGATGGTGAATGGATTACCTACGACGCAACCGGCAAGCAACCTTTGGCGGAAGAACATTACTCCCAGGGTCAACAAGATGGCGTCTGGAAGACCTGGTTTCCCAACGGCAAGCTAAAGCAGCAGGTCTCGTTCAAAAACGGCAAACGCGACGGCGTCAGTGCCCAGTGGGATGATAAAGGCCAAAAACTTATCGAAGCGGAATACAGCGTTAACAAACTGAACGGCACGGTGACACGAAATCTCGCCGATGGGAAAAAAATCGTCCAAAAGTACAAGGATGGACGATTCGTTTCTGAGACGAAAGAATAACGAAAACCCGGCCTTCGTATCTGCTGACGTGCCATCTCGGCTCGATAGGCAGGACCTTCGCCCTCGCCGCTACGGTTCGCAGGGGCTAGAATTCTTACGTGCCACCGCTCGGTGGCGGCGTGCCCTCTAAAATCCCGCCTTTTTTCCCACCTCGAATCGATCGTGCCCGTGCCTAATCAACCTCCCGCGCCGTCGCCAGAGAAAACGTCACCGGCGCGGCCCCGGATGAAGCCACCGACGGCGGTCGGCTGGGCGGTCGCAGGCTTGCTCCTGTTGCTCGCGGTGCTTGCTTCGCAATGGTTTGGCGCCGATCAGTCGGAAATCGACTATACGTTCTTCGACGCTCAAATTCACGCGCATAACGTCAAATCGATCGACGTTGAAGGGGCCGTCGCGTATGGCGAGTTTGTCACCCCGCCGCTTGCTCCACAGCCAGAAAAGGAACCCGTCAAGGCTGAAGAAAAAGCTAAAGAGACAAAGGGCAAGGAGGCACCGACAAATGAAGCAAAGCCAAAAGAAGCAAAGCGGCTGACCAGCAAATTTTGGGTCACCCTGCCCAGTGAGAACGTGGATCCCGAATTCGTGCGCGAATGGCAGAAAGCGGGCGTGAAGTCGATCGTATTCAATCGGCCCAAAAACTACAGCGACCTGTTGATGCTGGTTTGGTTAGGGTTGTTGGTGTTTTTGGTGATCGGCGGTTGGAACATGGCCCGGCGAGCGCGGGAACAGATGATGGGCGGTGGAATGTTGCCAGGCGTGCTGAAAAGCCCGGCGCGGCGCGATGCGCCCGACACCACCCGCACGACGTTCAACGACGTCGCCGGGCTTACCAATGTGAAGAAGGACTTGCAGGAAATCGTCGACTTTCTGCGCGACCCGACCAAGTTTCAGCGACTAGGGGCGCGGGTACCCAAGGGCGTACTCTTGATGGGGCCGCCAGGGACAGGCAAAACACTGCTTGCCAAGGCGGTGGCTGGCGAGGCAGGCGTGCCGTTTTTTTCGATCAACGGATCGGAATTTATACAACTGTTCGTGGGCGTGGGAGCGGGCCGCGTGCGGGATATGTTCCAAACGGCCCAAGCCGCGGCGCCGGCGATTCTGTTCATCGACGAAATCGACGCAGTCGGCCGGCAGCGTGGCGCCGGGCTTGGCGGCGGGCACGACGAGCGCGAGCAAACACTCAATCAAATCCTCAGCGAGATGGACGGGTTCAGCCCGACCAGCACAGTAATCGTGCTCGCAGCCACTAACCGGCCGGACGTTTTGGATCCGGCCCTGTTGCGGCCAGGGCGGTTCGATCGTCACATCACGGTCGATCGGCCGACGCTCAAAGGCCGACGGGAATTGTTCGAAGTGCATTCGCGGGGCGTGCCTCTGGCCGACGACTTGGACTTCGATCGCTTGGCTCGTGCGACGGTAGGAATGACGGGCGCCGATATACGCAATCTCGTGAACGAGGCTGCTTTGTGGGCGGCGCGGCAGGATCAGAACGTCGTCCATATGAGCGACTTTGAATACGCCCGCGATAAAGTGCTGATGGGCGCGCGGGAAGACATGCTCTCGGAAGACGAGAAGCTGATCACCGCGTATCATGAATCGGGGCATGCGCTGTTGGCGTGGCTGACGCGTGGATGCGACCGCGTGCACAAAGTGACGATCTTGCCTCGGGGCCGGGCACTGGGCGTCACGCAGCTTGTGCCAGAGGAAGAACGGTACAACATTTCACAGCACGATTTGCAGGCGCGGCTGGCGATGTTGCTCGCTGGCCGGGCGGCGGAACGTCTGCAGTTCGACCAGTTCAGCGCGGGGGCGGAGAACGACCTGCAGGAAGCCACGCGGCTGGCCCGGCGGATGGTGACCCATTGGGGAATGAGCGACCGGCTGGGGCCGGTGGCCTACCATATCAGCGAGGATCACCCGTTCTTGGGCCGCGAGTTCAGCCAGCGCGAACGCCAGTTCAGCGAGCACACGGCACAGGTGATCGACGAGGAAGTCGAAAAAATCCTGCATGCGGCCGAGGACCTGGCCAAGCGCACGCTTCAGCAGAACTCGGACAAGCTTAGCATGCTGGCCGAAGCACTGTTGGAGCATGAAGTGCTTGATGACACGCAAATCGCCGATCTTATCGGGCCGAGCGTGAATGAATCGCGCGAGCGGTCGGTGACGGTGGGGCCGGCGCAAGTGGCGTCGGTTGGAGAAAAGTAGGTCAGGCTGTGCCTGATACGCTCAGCCAACCGCTTCTATCCCCGCCGTCGCAGTAGGAAAACTGCCACCACGATCATCATCGAGATTGCGCCCGGCTCTGGAACGTACAGCGGCACCAAGCTGATGGTCGCGCCGTTCGCGTCCACGTCAGCGGTTACTAAGATCCGAGAGATGATCGAACCGGTCGGCACGCCGCCGGGGATGTCTTCGTCGGAAAAACCAAGGATGAACGTTTTGCTGTAGTGATGACCGGGCATGACGCCATTGAGATAGATTTGCCAGGGGATGCCAGCCGACGGATTGTCATCGGCGACGACGCCGTACGTGGGGACAAGGTCTGTTGCGATTTCGGAGTCTCCGACGGAAGAGACACTGTCCAAGTCCATGTTCGCCGTTGGATAAATCGGATCGCCGAGGATGTGCGGCGCGGCGGCCGCGAACGACTCGCCGCCACCGGTGGCCGCGAATTGCTCGGGAGCGATTTGCGGTTCGACAATGGGATCTTCTCGAATTGGGATTTCCTGGCCGTTGATCCACATCGCGGGAGCAACGTGATCCAGGACTTGCACGGTAACGCCTACGGTTTTCGGGCTGTGCAAGGTGCCATCCTGCCCCGTCGCCGTGGCGGAGAAATTGTTCGGACCAAACGGCGCGAACGAAGAGTCGAAATTAAGACTCCATCGATCGGCGCTCGCGCCTCCATCTGCTGCGCGCGTATCGGTCACGGGCGTGGTGACACTGCTATCTGTAAGCGTGAAGTAGAGTGAATAATTCAGTTCATCCGCTCCAGCCGCCGCAACGTTGTAGACGTCGGCATAAATTGGTACCTGCGCCCCGCGAATAATTCGATTGAGCGCGATAACATTCAGGTCGAGGTCGGCCGGCGCGGCATAGACAAGCGACGAGCAAACAACGACGCTAAATAGGGAAAGAAAAATCGCACGCTGCAATGGTCTGACGACAGCCGTTACGATCTGAAGCGGCATGAAGCTAGTTCGGTTCACGAGATCACTCCTTGCAGCAGGCGTTTTTTTCGCTATCGAAGATGATTTTAAGCGCGGCATCGGCCAAATGTCAAATTATTTGCCTGTCTAAGCGGCCATGAGCGAACAGAGCCGCTCTGCCACTCTCGGAATGGTGACAAAACTTTAAGTGTGCATCGCGCGGCAATGATTTGTTGCCATGACCATATCGTCAATTTCATCCGGGAGTTGGCGTTTGCGCGCGTTTAACGGCTGTACGGTGCGGCGGGACGGGTTGTACGGAGTGTACGAATTGTCCCCGCCCAGCGCTACTCATCCTCCGGCTGCGGAATTTTGAGTCGCGCGTGCGAAGTCGATTTTTTATTGCCAAATTCGGCGAGCCGGAGGGCATGCGATTTGGTGTTTTGATCTGATGGCGGAAGGGTTTGTGTCATTTCGGGAGAGTCGTGCATTGGGGAATTTACTTGGGGGGCGTGTTGCAAAATGTTTTTGAGTTGGCGTCGGGGGTAGGTTCCATGCATGTGTGCGCAGCGGGAGCGCATGCGCGGCATCCTAATTTGTAGCAGGCACGCTCCGCCGTGCCGTAGCAGTGATTGTGGCGACGCTTTTGTCGGTTCCGTTACGGCACACGGAGTGTGCCTACTACAATGCGGTCGAGCTACAGTTTTTCGTCGTTCTTTTTGATTTCGGCGTAAAAAAGTGAAATGCAGGGCCCCGATCAGCGGACCGACGGCGCACACTTCTAGCGGAGCGTCCACGGCTGGCGCGATTCGCCCTGGCCGCGACTATCTGATGACGCGCGCTATTTTGCCTTGGTCCTCACTTCAACCGCCGGGACGCACGGTGCTGCTTCCTTAGGGCCGGCGATTGTGGCAACGGGAGTCGCGACAACGGCCGGCGTGCACAACGGGCAGCGGCGCCCACGACGGTCATTTCACGGGTGCGAGGATAGCAGATAGTGAACATCTGTTCAATACTCTTTTTCAGCCACTTGGGATTTTGTGAAAGATTGAGGTGGTAGCCGAAACAAGGCGCGAGTGGCGAGCGGCGAGAGTCGGGGCGCAATTCAATACTGCTGTACAAGCCAGCAGTGGCACCCTGCGCAGACGCAAGCTGCTGCACACCGACTTCGAATAGAGAGCGCATTGTCGAGCTGAAAGAGCACTGGCCTAGCCAGTGGCACCCTGGCGAGGGTCCGCTCGCGGTGCGGCCAACGGCGTCCCCCACTACGCCAGCCGACGGCCGCCACCATCCCTGGCCCCAGTTGCCGCCTCGCCTAACGCCGGCGGCGCTTCGCCGGCGGCCCATTCATTCACGCGCCGTGCTCGATTCGCCCGGCTTTCGCCGTTACAATCCCTAGTAGGCGGAGCCAAGCGTGCTCCGCGGCTCAGTTCAACGACGTTTTATCGCCCACGGCTAACGCCGCGGACGATAAAATGCTATTCGTTATGCCTTCTGAAGCGAGGTCCTATGCGTATCACGGTTTTTTCCACCGCGTGTGTGCTGATCGTGAGCCTCTTGGCTGGACCGACCTTACTGCAAGCAGCCGACAAGCCCAAGCAGGGTCAGGCAACGGTTCGTTTGGGCGGTGACCTGACCGGGGACGAGCTGGCGAAACTTCTTGGCGCGCAAGTGTGGAAACTTGAGGTCTCTCTCCCCGCCAGGGCAAACGCATGAGTCTGACAAGGTTGAATTATTTGCGGTCGGGTTGCCTGAGTGAAGGCTAGCACCGAAAGATTTCCGTGGATGGAATTGGTTTCTTTCACGGAGGTATTGAGCGATGGCAAAACGTGTGCAGCCGATGGCGGAGTGTTTTTCAGAGATTGATGACCCACGGAGCGAGCAGGCACGACTTCACGACTTGACAGATATCCTCTGCCTGGCGGTGCTGGCGGTCATTGCAGGCGCCGAAGGCTGGGAGGACATCGAAGAGTTCGGTAAGCAGAAGCAGGCGTGGCTGAAGCAGTTTTTGCGACTTCCCAACGGCGTTCCGTCACACGACACGATCAGCCGGGTGTTTCGGCAAATCAAGCCTCACGTGTTTCAAGAGGGGTTTATGCGCTGGATTGAATCGTTGCACAAAGAACTCGGCCTCAAGCTGGTGGCGATTGACGGCAAGACGCTGCGTCGCAGCCATGATCGGCAAACGATGAAGTCGGCGTTGCATTCGGTCTGCGCGTGGAGCGTTGAGAACCACGTGATGCTGGGCCAACAAGCGTGCGAGGAAAAATCGAATGAGATCACGGCGATCCCCGAATTGTTAAAGCTCCTGGAACTCCAAGGCGCGATTGTGACCATCGACGCGATGGGGTGTCAAAAGGAGATTGCCAGGGAGATTGTCGAGGGCCGGGGCGACTATGTGCTGGCGGTGAAAGAGAACCAGCCGAAGCTCCACGCGGCAATTGCCGAGCACTTCGATCACCGGCACGAGACGGAGTTTTCTGGGAGCGACTGCCGCCGCCGAACAACAACAGAGAAAGGGCATGGTCGCGTCGAGCAACGCTACTACTACCATGCGCCGCTCGCCGATTCGTTGCAGCCCTTTGTGAAACAATGGCAGGGACTCGCGACGATCGGCCAGGCGATCTCGATTACATGGCGAGACGGCAAGGAAGTTTCCGACGTGCGGTACTACATCAGCAGCCTCTCGCTGGGCGTGAAGCGGTTCGCTCAAGCGGTGCGGGGCCACTGGGGTATTGAAAACTCATTGCATTGGGTGCTGGATGTTACCATGCACGAAGACCAGAGCCGCATCCGCAAGGATCACGGACCGGAAAACTTCGCCCTGCTCAGACGCCTCGCCGTGAGCCTTGTCAAACAAGACACCTCGCCTGGAAGTATCCGCAAAAAACGAAAACGTGCCGCCTGGAACAACAACGCCCTCGCAAAGATCGCCAAGCTAACAACTTAACGTGCGGTTGCCCTGCTCTCCCCGCCGATGCGAAACAGGTTTCTATCGGCCTTCATCAAGAACACAAAGGAAAGCAGCGGGAGGGGTTCGGCACCGGCATATCGACGCCGCTGATGGCCGACACCAAGCGTCAACTGCTGATCGCGATCGTCCCGCTCGACGGCGGAAGCATTTCCGAAGCCCAGAAGGTGCGCGTGACGATGGTCGGATTCGGCATGTTCGTGAGCAGCACGGCCGACAACCCGCTACGACAAATGGGCATCGGCGGACCGTTGGGATCGCCGGAAGCAGTAGGCGACGGGACATTCAACCTGATCGGCGGATACGAAGGCGGCACGATCTCGTCGCCGGTTTCGAAGGCGGACGTGATCATCTCGCTCAAGATCGAGAGCCACTAACCTCGGACGATGCAACGCGGCGATTCGGCGTAACGGACAGAAGGTATAACCAAACGCTGCAATGGACCGGCACCGCGTCGGGTGTTTTGGTAGAATCCAACTTCGGTCAGTGCGGTGCAGGCCATTGAACGTTGATCCGTTAGGCCGCACACACACGCTTCACCACCGTCATCAATCTCTAAGGAAAGCGCACTATGGCCAAGTACCTGATCTCCTTTCCCAGTGCGGCGATGGTCGTGTCCGAGGGCGAGTGGGAGGGGGTGGGCCGCGACGCGCACGCCGTGATCGATGAGGCGAAGGCCGCTGGCGTTTACGTCTTCGGCGGCGGCATCGACGAAGACGTGCCGCCCGTGCTCGTCTCGGCCGACGGGTCGGTCGCCGAGGGCGGCTACCCGTGGGCGCCCCCGCTTGACGGCGGCTTCACCGTGCTCGAACTGCCCTCGCGCGAGGAGGCCGTCGCGTGGGCCGCGCGCATTGCGAAGGCCTGCCGGTGCGAGCAAGAGCTACGCGTCTTCGGGTTCGACCCGCGGTGCTGAGGGTGGTACTGATATGGCGCAGAAAGTGCGGCTTAACAATTCATTCAAGCCGACGCCGCTCCGCGGCGCGGCTTAATTCAGGCGTTAGGTGAGACTATCCGGGAATTCAGAGCGTGAAATCACGCACGGACAGCGTTTCGACGATTGCCGACTTACGTCGATTCGTTGATTCTTGCTGTCAGTGACACAACGTCATTATTTTCAAGCGGTTTACGTTCAGCGAATTCCCGGACACCCTCAGTTAGGTTGCTAGGGCACACATATGGGTGCTGCATACTACCTCGTTCTCGATCGGGAGATTGCCGGGCTCGATACTTTCGTCAATGGCAAAGCCGTCGCTCGGGAAAGCGAGCGACTGGCAGTGGTAACGCAGACTCTCGGACTGCGCGATATCAATGAGTTCGTGAGCGCCAATCCTGATGATCTTATGGCGACCGCCGACGAACTTGGTGTTGAGCTACCCGTTGAGCCACCGCCTGAAACGTGGTTTGCGCCGGACGAAGGTCTAACTTGGGTTTCGCAACTTCAGAATTATCTTGTGACCAGTCCAAAGGAGGTCGGCGATGCGGGTGCAGTTCTCGCTGACTTAACTGAATATCACGAAGTTCTTAATGCTGCAAAAGCAAACGGCCTTCGTTGGCATTTTGCCGTTGATTTCTAAACGCAACCTATAACCTCTATATGGCCTTAGTGGTCAAGAGGGCGTATCGGTAGCGATAACGAAAAGCTTTTCTTTCTTTGTGAGGCGTTTTCGGTTGCGATGCGAGTGGCCGTGCCGGTCGACGGATGATGGACTGCGGGTGAGGTTCGTTAGTGTCAAGCGAATCTGTAGACATGCACCGTTGGATTGAAGCGCACGAGTCATGAATTAGCTTTCTCGCCAAATGTGAAACATGGTATCCGTGGATCACACGAATCAACTGGTATCCGCAAATGTCTATACGAGCCGGTGGCAGCCACGGTTACTTGCAGCGCTTTGAAAGTGCTACAATGGGGGCACGACCGACTCAAATCGACAGCTAGTGCGCAGAACGATGCTGGCCGAACAAGGAAATGGAGACAATGAGGGGCTGAATGTTGTTCCCGACGACTTCGTTGAGCTGGCGAGCAACGAGTTTCGGTCGGCCGAATGTTACGAGCGGAGGCGGCTTATCGGCAGCTTGACCGGGACCACCGCGCACGACGTTCAATTCGAGGAAGGGCGCTTCTCATCCGTTGATTTATCCAAGACGCGCTGGAAGAAGCTTCTCCTCCGAAAAACGTGGGTCGAGAAATGCGATCTCGCCAACGCGCGCTGGGCTGATTGCGTTGTCGAAGGGACGGAGTTCGACCGCTGTCGAGCTACAGGCCTTCAGTTCGTCGATTCAAGATCGCTGAATTCCAAATATCGGCGCATGCAAATTGAATCTGACAGCATTTCATGGCTCGAAGTTCCGGGATGACGAGTTCGAGAATTGCGATCTTCGCGAAGCTATTTTCGAGGGTGTCGAACTAGCAAACGTCAAATTTCGTAATTGCGATCTGCGCTTAGCACGTTTCCCAAATTGTGCGTTCGAACGTGTGGACTTCCGTGGTTCCCTCCTGGCGGGCGTGCAAATCGATCCTATGAACCTCCGAGGCACGTGCATCAACGCGGCGCAGCTACTGAATTTGGCGGGAACGGTGGGCCTCATCGTTAAGGAAGCGGATGTGGACTGACCATAAATCTCAGCTTCATTCTGGGCATCTTATGCCTATGAAACGCTGGCAATTCTCGACTCGTAGTCTGCTTGCTCTGACCACGATCCTCTCGATTGTCCTGGCCTTCTCGGTCAGGGTGCCGATGCTGTTCCGCGTCGTGCTGATTCTTGCAGCGCCTGTTCTGCTACTCATCGCCATCTTTTATGTGGCCAATTTTTCTACGTCCGACCGACGGCCACGAGTGTCGCTTTTAGCTTGGGCTTTGCTGGGCGTTTTTTTGGATTGTACGCTGTGGCTGCGGCGCGAATGGTACTTAGTCGTCCCTGAAAAATTCTTCTATCGCTAAGAATAGAGGGTGCATTACGCATTCGATGGCGCTAAAATTTGCCAAGTTTTGGTTCCCACGGTCCCGAAAGCTGGCAAAAAATGCAACCCAAAGCCCGCCCTCCGCAGTGTGAATTGTTTGGCGCCCGATTGAGCGAACTCTTGAACCCCGAGCACCCGCTGGTCGTGCTGGCCGAGCGGATCGACTGGTCCGAGTTCGACGCGGCCATCGACGCCTGCTACGCCGACGAGCTTGGCCGGCCGGGAGTCAACACCCGGCTGATGGTCGGCCTGTTGTACCTGAAGCACGCCTTTGACGAGAGCGACGAGTCGGTCGTGGCCCGTTGGGTGGAGAACCCGTACTGGCAGTTCTTCTGCGGCCTCTGCTACATGCAGCACGAATTGCCGATCGATCCTTCGAGCTTGAGCCGCTGGCGGAAGCGGGTCGGCGCCGAGCGGCTGGAGAAGTTATTGGAGGCGACGATCCACACCGCGCTGGCCATGAAAGCGGTCCGGCCCCGAGAGTTTCAGAAGGTGAACGTCGACACGACGGTCCAGGAAAAGGCGATCGCCTTTCCGACCGATGCCCGACTGTATCACAAGATGCGGCTGGCGCTAGTCCGCCGGGCCGCTTCGCTGGGCATCTCACTTCGCCAGAACTATCGTTTCAAGGGCCAGAAGCTGCTGGCCAGGCAGGGCCGCTACGCCGCAGCGCGGCAGATGAAGCGGGCCGCCAAGATGACCCGTCAACTGAAGACGATCCTGGGCCGCGTGCTGCGGGACATCCAGCGCAAAGCGCCTGCCATTCAAGGCCGAATCGCTGATGAGCGGCTCGGCGAGCTAGTCGCCTTGGCAGAGCGCTTGCTCGCTCAAACACGCAGCAGCAAAAACAAAGTCTACAGCGTGCATGCCCCCGAGGTGGAATGCATCGCCAAAGGCAAAGCGCATCAGCGCTACGAGTTCGGCTGCAAGGCGAGTGTGGCGGCCACGAGCAAAAATAATTGGATCGTCGGCACACACGTGCTGCACGGCAACCCCTATGATGGGCACACCCTCAGTGGCGCGATCCAGCAGGTTGAACGATTAACCGGCCACACACCGGCTGACGTGATGGTGGACCAAGGTTATCGAGGACACGGTTACGAAGGCTCGGCCAGCATCCACGTGGTCCGCTCGATTCCCAAGCGAGCGACGCGAGCATTACGTCGCATGCTCAAACGGCGGGCGGCCATCGAGCCCACGATCGGTCACCTGAAAAGCGACAACCGCCTGGACCGCAACTATCTGACCGGCACTGAAGGCGACAAAATCAACGCCCTGCTAAGCGCTGCCGGGTACAACCTCCGCAAACTGTTGCGATGGATTGTTTTGGCGCCAATTTTCTGGCTCTGGCAGCGGCTCGCGGCCAAGTTGGCCGCCATCGTCGCTCCCCGCCGAGCATCGCACCTGCCGATGCCCGCTTGCTTCGCCCCAGTGCGCACCTGAAAATCAAGCCGACTCAGCCAGCAGACCGTTTTTCAGGGACGACTACTTAGAGCCTATCCCAGAACCGTCTGAGAGAAGGGGACAGTCCCCGACAGTTCTGGGATAGGTTCTTATTGTCGGTGCCGAGAAAGTGGAAAGCTGGCTCTTCATCACGATGGGCGTGATGACCGTGTGCTGCCTGACGTGCGTTTACCGCGTTTGCCGGGCCTACCTACGGGTTCGACATATAAAAGCGGACGCAGGGAAACCAGTCTCAGTGCGAACGCTGGTAGCAAGGAGAAGGCATTAGCTGTCATATTAAGGTCACATGAGCGCCTTTCCCTCAAGCCTCTTTCGCCATCCGCCGATAACCGTAGCGCGCGTGTATCGATGCGCCTCTCGTTTTGCTAGCAGGGGGGCTGGATCGGCGTTCGCTATCCGGCCGATGTTGCGCGGGTTCTCATCTTTGAGCGGCGAAGGGGACAGGCCCCGGCGGCTTCTCTGTGCTGCCATGCTGGCGTGCTTAGCACTGGTGAGCACATCGGGCTGCGCGCTGATTCTGCCGGACGTTAGCCATGAGCCGGTTATTCACAATCCGTTCCCACAACTGAGCAAAGTCGCGGTCGCGCCATTCTTCAATCAGAGTGATGAGAAGACCGTGGACGGCCATAGGTTCGCACTCGCTTACTTTGCGGAGCTGCAGGCGATTCCGGGATTCGAAGTTGTGCCTGTCGGTGTAACCGAGGAAGCAATTCTCGAGCATCGCGTCGATCTTTCGCGACCGGGGGAGGCTCGACGGTTGGCGAATATCCTTGGGGTTGACGCCGTGGTGATTGGTTCGGTAACGGATTACACACCCTATTATCCGCCGCGATGCGGATTGCGCGTTGAGTGGTATGCGGCAAATCCCGGCTTCCATGAGATTCCGGCGGGTTACGGTTTGCCGTGGGGCACACCGGAGGAAGAATACATACCTGAGCCATTGGTGTTCGAGTCGGAGTTTGCGCTAGCTAAGGCACAACTCGCCACGCAAACTCCTGCGTGCGGGAAGCAGCCGATCGATCCGCCGGTGGTACCGCCGCAGCCGACGGAACCAGCGCCGTTTCCTGGCGCGCTAATGGAGTCGCCAACGTCGAACGGCTCGGGTCAAAACAAGCCACAGGATAACAGCATGCCGGGCGGTGGCGCTGACACTGCAAAGCCGTCGGCCAAGTCCGCACCGCGCGGCGATAGCATTCCAATCGTGAGAACTCTTTACCAGGAAGCAGGCAAGGATGAGGAGTTGCCACCGGGCGCTAGCAGTGCGGTTAGCCCAGCACCACCGATGCAATCGGACGCAGGTGTCATCGGCGATACGACCGGCGCGATCGGCGTACGCGGCCCATTGCCGCCGGGATGGCCTGATGAACGCGGATTTATTCCACCACCGCCAAGCCCTGTGCGGCCCGCTTGCTTTCCGAATGATGGTCCGGTTATGACGCACACGCGTATTTATTCTGGCAATGACGGCGAATTCACCGAGGCGCTCGCCAGCTACTATCACTTCCGCGATGATGCTCGCTTCGGCGGTTGGCAAAACTATTTAGAGCGCAGCGATGACTTCATCCGCTTCTGCTGTCACATGCACATCTGCGAGATGCTCGCTGCGCGCGGCGGCGCAAGTGAAACGCGAGTAGTGTGGAGCTGGTCGGATTGCCGATAAGCGTCGTAGAGTCGAGCTGCGACGGATCGCGGAATACGGATGTCCGGACCGTCTCGGCGAACCACTCGCCCCCACCACATCACGCCATCAGTCCCCAGCAACTGACGGCAACTCCCCGCCCCGCTGCCCGAACGGAGTCCTGGCTCGTGAACGACGACATCAACGTGCTCGCCCTGATCAAAGGCAAGGAACGGTACATCTTTCTCTATGACGATTCGCAGCGCGCTGAAGCGTTGCGGATTCTTGGCCGCCATGCCTCGAATCCGGAACTGAGCTTCAGCTGGTACGATGCGGCCGTGCTGAGCCAAAAGATTCGTCAGGAAGAACGACAACAGCGCTCGCGACTCCGCCTGCCGCAAGTGAGCGATCGCGAAGAGCTGTTTTAGTGTTGGGTCGAGGGCGGAGAGTCGAGGGCCAGCAGACCAAGGCACCTCACAAGATTTCAGGCTCTTGACTCTCGACCCTAGACTCTCGACATTTCCAAATGCGTTCGCAGATCGGCCAGTTCCTGCAGTACATGCGCGTCGAGCGTGGCGCGTCGCCGCATACGCTCAAGAGCTATCGCGAAGATTTGCACGCGCTGGCGGAGTATCTGGCGGATGGCGAAGGCCAAAGTCCCGCGCCGGGCAGCATCACGACGAATGAGCTCCGCGGGTTTCTTTCGGCGCTGCATGAGGCGGGGTACGCGAAGACTTCGATCTCACGCCGGTTAGCTTCGGTGCGCAGCTTCCTGAAGTTTGGGCAGCGTGAAGGTTGGGCAAAAGCGAATCCGGCAAAGGCGATCCGCAACCCGCGCAAGAGCCACAAGCTGCCGCACTTTTTGACGACCGACGAAGTCGGCAAGCTGCTGGCTGCACCACAAGGCGAAGCGTCTGCGGCGCTGCGGGACCGTGCGATCTTGGAGACGGCTTATTCGGCGGGTCTGCGGGTCAGTGAGCTGGTCGGCCTCAACGATGGCGATCTCGATTTCTCCGCCGGCATTGTCCGCATCCGAGGCAAAGGTAAGAAAGAACGCCTCGCGCCAATCGGTTCTTACGCTGTGGGTGCGCTCGAGCGCTGGCTCAGGGAGCGCAACTTCTCAGCGCGCGAGAAAACTGGCCGTGAGGCACCGGTTTTTACCAACAAATTCGGCACGCGGCTAACGACGCGCAGCGTGGCGCGAATGCTCGAAAAGTACCTCAAAGAAACGGACCTCGACCAGCGCACGTCGCCCCACACGTTGCGTCATAGCTTCGCTACACACTTACTGGACCGCGGCGCGGATATCCGCAGCGTCCAAGAACTCCTCGGCCATAAAAGTCTGGTAACGACACAAATCTACACGCACGTCAGCACAGCCAACCTCCGGGCGGCCTACGAGAAGGCCCACCCACGGGCAAAATAGCTCTCCCTCGTTCCGCAATTTTGCCTGTCAGTCACGGGCGGGGCGTTGCGAGCGGTTCTTTGTGTCGTCATACGCCTCATCGAGGATCTTTCGATAGGCGTCCTTGGCATGGTCATACGCTGCTCGTGCGGCCGTCTTTTCTGTGTCGCGGATCTTCGGCTCTTTCGATTCCCAGCAACGCTCGACGGCGTCCAGGCACCATTGAGCACTGCGTTTGCTCGCGCGAACAGGCTTACCATCGAGCTCGACGAAAATCGGATTGGTATGGGCGGCAGGAAAGATGCGTAGCGCAATCCAGCTCGAACGCCGGGGCGTGTACTCAAACTCCACATCTTCGAGGCGGCCATCGGCTTCAATCAGTTTCTTGTCGACAGACTGACCGTTGACGATGAGTTCAACGGGGACTTGCCGTGTGCCTTTCACGCGGGCGCACTCGATACTCCAATAGGGTTTTTTATCGAGACTTCGTTTTGATATTTTGTCGGACGATTGTGCTTCTTCGAGCAATCCGGCGACCTTGCACCGAATCTTGAGCGTTTCGCCGGCCTTGGCGGCTAAGAAGCTGACTCGGCCGCCGTCGCCCGGCTCGCCCACGCCTAAGCCATTGATCTCGAAGTCCACCAAATGGGTGCGGCCGTCGCAGCAGTAGCTTCGTCCGTCGCGGACACCCGCAACCCAGCGGTCGAAGGCGAGCGGCTCGTTGTTCGGCATCTTCACGTACACGCGACCGAGCCCGACTCGTTCGCCCGAAATGCAGGGAAAGTCGGTCTCACCGCTAATGCGCGTCGTGTAGCCGCAATTCAGCGTGTGATACCAGATGTTGAGTTCCCAATTGATTGGAGTATCGACGGTTGAGATGAAATCGCATGCACCATGCGTCACATCGACGATGTATTCGTTGGCGCCGATGCCATCGAAAGGAGGCAGCTCGTACGAGGGAAGCTTTTCATCGTGGATCGCCAGCCCCCAGCCGCTGTGCGCAAAGCCGACCACGCCGCCCTGTTTTTTGCCCCACTCAAGAATCGGCAGATCCCAACTGGGCCACTCTTCGATTCGCTTGGTGCCTGGGTAGTCGTCCTCCTTAAGCCGCAGAAGCACCAAGTGGCCGGCGTGCGAGCTAGGAAAACCGGAGACCTCGACGTCGTAGCGCATCAGATTGCGGGGCGTGGAGAGCGAGCTCACTTGGCCGTTGAAAAACTGCTTCTGGTAGTACCAACATGGGCCCCAGGTGAGGACGCAACCGACATCCAGGTCCTCGCCCTTGATATGCCGCATCATATCGGCAGGCTCGACGCCTTGGGTCGGAGATGAATAGTCGGCGCAGCCAGCGGCGTGCACGTGGTGGTCTCCGGAAAACCAGCCAAGCTGAGCCAGATTGATCCAGCGTTGCAGCTGGAACTGCTCGGTGTGTTGGTCTTGGTTTGGCACCTCGATGTCGCGTTCCAGGACACGATATTCGGGGCCGCGCGTGTAGGAGACATGATATTTTCCAGGAGGGAGCAGCACTTCTTCGCCGTCATGGCGGTAGATTTGGTCCTGGAAGAAAAAGTCCGGGGCCAGCCTTCGCGCACGGGCCGGGAACACGCGGCCGCGTGCGTCACGAAACGTGAATTGGCCGGTGGTGGGCGTGCCGTCGTCATCCAACACTTGCAATTTCACGTGGGCGCAAGGCTGGCAATCGAACAGCAGATTGACTTCGTTGCGAAATCCTAAATCTTGCGTGCCCTGGCCGACATCGAATTCAAGCTTGGCTTCGCGCTGACCACGGTCACGGCTGTACAATTCGAGGATGCAATATTCCAATTCCAAACCAGACAGCCGCTCAGCAAGCGGCGGCTTATCGTAGATGTTGAGGTCCAGCCAGCGGCGGACAACATCGCCGGTAGTGATTTTTTGCGGTGGCTCTGGAGAGTTGTTGGAATCGTGCAGCGGCGCTGCGTTCGGGCTCGTGCAGCGCAATCGAGCGGTCACGCCCGCCTGGTTGTGAACTTTCACCAAAAATACGCGCCAGCCCTGTTCAACGAGCTTTTTCGGCGCGGGGCCGAGTTGGGCCTTAACGCGGCTTTCGGGATTGATGTTGACTTCTACCAAGCAAAGCGGATCGAGAATTTTCTGAATTAGTTCCACGCCGGCGGCGGAATCTTTCGATGCCAGGGCCGCCTCGAGGGATGCTTGTTCTTCCTTTGAAAGTGGAGAACCTGCAAGGGTCAAAGCTTGTGAAACGCGCGCAGGCCTGAGCGGCCAGGGGCTGGAGTTCCACGTTGCGAACCAGCGGCAGCGTTTGTGCAGCAAGAGGCCGAAACGTGGCCCACACGAGACCGACGGCAAGAGCCGCCCATCGTTGGGAGCGGATGCATGTAATCATGGCGATGGAGGAAGACTTGCAGAGCGAAAGGGAGAGTAGCCCAAAAGGAAGAAGAGTAGAATCGCTTTATAGCGGATTTGTCCAGCGCGTGCCACAATTTACCCCCAGTGGTCGGGGTAAGCGGGCCTGCCGATAATATTTGCCGCAAATATGGCGCAATGCTTTTGAAATTATGCAGTTTTTAAGTACAACAAATAGATTCGGTTCTCAACATACGACGCATGTTCCGGACAAGGAGCTTATACATGACATCATCCACGCGACGCCGTTTTTTGAAGAATACCGCGTTGGGTCTGGCGAGCACGACTTTGCTAACTCCCGCGCGAAGCCGCGCCGCCGGCGCTGGGGAACGGGTCCGACTAGGCGTGATCGGCTGCGGGAATCAGGGGACGGCCCATCTGCGATCGCTTACCACGCTTAAGGATGCGGACATCGTGTACGTGTGCGATATCGACGAGACGCGGTTGGCGGATGGCGTGAAGTTGTCGGGCGGCGCAAGCCGGAAGGGGACTTCCGCCGTATTCTCGATGATTCGTCGATCGATGGCGTGACGATTGCAACGCCCGATCATTGGCATACGCCCGTCGCTTTGATGGCACTCGAAGCGGGCAAGAATGTGTATGTCGAAAAGCCGTGTTGCCATAATATTCGCGAGGGCCAGCTCCTGCGCAGACGGCGCATAGGACCGGCAAAGTTGTTGCTCATGGCACGCAGGCTCGCTCTAGCCCTTCGATAAGGCAGGCCATGGCAATGTTGCGTGACGGCGTGATTGGCGACGTGCTGCAATCCAAAGCGTGGAACTGGCAGCTGCGAAAAGATATAGGCCACATGCATCCCAGCGCACCACCGTCGAATGTGAATTACGACACGTGGGTCGGGCCAGCGGAGTGGATGCCGTTCCAGGCGAACCGTTTTCATTACAACTGGCACTGGTGGTTCAACTTCGGTTGCGGCGATTTGGGTAATGACGGCATTCACGAATTTGACTATGGGTTGTGGGGATTGGGTGTTGATACGCATCCGAACTTGATCTCGGCCGCCGGAGGCAAATACTTCTTCGACGACGATCAGCAATTTCCAGACACGCAGCAAGTGACGTTTGAGTTTGCGGGCGACGGCAAGGTCGGCAGCCGGCGAATGTTCGTTTACGAACAGCGGTTGTGGTCCACAACGTACCCGTACAACGTGGACAGCGGCGCGGAGTATTTTGGCACCAAGGGCAAGATGTTCATCAGCAAACGAGGCAAGTTCGAAGTTCGCGGCGAGCGAAATCGGCGAATGGACATCAAGCTCGATGGCGTGCCCGAAAGCAAAGTGTCCGAGAACCACCAGAATTGGCTCGACTGCATTAAGTCTGGCGGCGTTCCCAACGCAAACGTGGATATTGCCGTGCGCTCAGCGACCGCCTGCCATTTAGCCAACATCGCGACGCGGCTGCAGCGAACGCTTCATTTCGATCCGGCAAGCGAGAAGATCATCGGAGACCCAGAAGCGAACGCGCTGATCAAGCGCAAATACCGTGAGGGCGGCTTTTGGGGCATTCCGGCGAATGTTTAGCGCCGGCGTTTCCTTGCCGGGGATGTTAGTTCGCTTTTGTGGATCGTAAGTGAGTCGACGGTTTCGCCGTCGATGTTGACCACATCGTACGTGACCCGCGGATCGGCGAGAGTGGTATCGAACGTCAGCAAGCCGAACGAGCACTTTGCGTTGTAGCCGAACATCGCTCCCGGCATGAGTTCGTGAGTCTCGGTGTTGGTAAGACGAGAACTCATTAGGTCGTAGAAGGGATAGCCATTGGGGCGGGCGATCTTCCACGCGTCGCTACGATGACGATCCGCAGATATCAGCACAACGCCGTCGATCGCCTTCTTTTCGATCGTAGAAAAGATCTCCTCTCGTTCGGAGGGGAAACCGTCCCATGTGTCGCGGCTTCCCGGTTTTGCACCAGAAGCCCAGGCGACGGGAGACGCGATGATCTTGAACGCCGCTTTCGATTTTTTCAGTCCGTCCAGCAGCCATGCCTTCTGAACCGGACCTAGCATCGTACGCTTCTCAGCAAATGGGTTCGTACGATAATAGCGGCCATCAAGCATGAAAAAGTCGACGTTGCCGATCGAGAACTTAAACCAGCAACCGGGCCAATCGCGTGCGCCGTACGAAGGATTGTTCCAATTCTGTTTGAACAACGTGAACATCGACGGTTTCCAGCTTGGCTTGTCTCGGTACGGGCCCAGCCAGATATCGTCGACTGCGACGTCGTGATCGTCCCAAATCGCGAAAATGGGCGTTGTGGATACGAGCCGCCGAAATTCTGGTCGCGATTGGCGCTGGTACATCGAGTAGCGGTGCAGGGGTCCCACTTCTTGCGGCAGATCGATATAAACGTTGTCGCCCATCAGCAGCATCGCTGCGGGGTGAAACGACGCGATCGTGTCCCACATTCGTTCGTTCTGCGGGTAGTAACCTGCACAACCACCGTGGACGATGCGAAGCTTGATTGGAGCCCCCACCACGGGAAACATGTGGAAAGGATATCGAGAGTCGTTTTCCACCGGCTTGCCGTCGATGACCAGGTCGTAGAAATATGGCGTATCGGGTTTCAGTCCAGTGACGGACACGACTGCGGTGAAATCGGCTTGCTTGGAGACGTCGGCAGATGAAGTGGCGACCGGTTTCCCGCCAGCCTTCTTCTCGAATACTCGCACTGTCACCTTACTTTCGTCGGCGGTGCGCACCCAAACCCGAACGCTGTGGTCTGTCATCGCGCCGAGCATGGGCCCGTGGATCAGGCGAACTGGATGATTCGCTTGATAATCGCGGAAGCCGGGCGACGACGTCAGGGCGCGAGTAAGTCGCGCGGCCCCGCCAGGAATCGCTCGAAGGGCAGGCCGGCGGCGATCGACTGCTTCGTCGTTGCAAGCGCGTTATCAATTTCACCAAGCTGGCATTGTGCGACGGCGAGCGTGAAGAGCGATTCCAAATCTTTCGGATCTTTTGCGATGTGCGCTTTGCACGATTCGATGGCCTGATCGGCGTGACCCTGCATGATCAGATAAATGTGCCGCTGCCCCAATCGCTTGTAGTGCTCTTCGGCAGTCTCGGCCGTGAATTGTCGTGGTCCCCAATCGTTCTCGCTGCCGTAATAGGCGAGCTTCGAACCGTTCTCGAAGGCGTCCGGAGGCGCGAACTGGCCAAAATTATAGGGATCGTGCTTTTGGGCCAGCGCGGGAGACGGATCAGAACCAGGAGCTTCCGCTGCCGTTGCGCCATCGCGTCCTGCCAGCATCCCCGCCGCACCAGCGGCACAAGCGCCTGTTAGGAAATCACGTCGAGATACACTCATTTCGCACTCCGCATGCACACGAGGAATAGATTAAGACTCGGTCTGATTGAGATGCGAGCTGCAGGGTTGTAGCCTACGTCGCGTGAGATCGTTCTCGCTACCATAGTAGGCGATTTTCGACCCGTTCTCATAGGCGTAGGAAGAGCAAACTGGCCGGAGTTATACGGGTCGTGCTTCTCAGCGATCGCGGATGGCACCAAGCAACGAACAACGACATGCAAACAAACAGACCATCTGAAACTCATTAGGACGCCTGCATCACTTAGTTTGAGCGACCGACTTCGTTTCGGAGGCGAGCAGTTTGTGTAACCGGCGTACGACGTTGGAGTACTGCTTATCAGTGGCCAGATTCTTCCATTCGTGAGGATCGTGTTCGTGGTCGTAAAGCTCGACACCGCGTTTGCCGCCGTCCCATTCGGTGTATCGCCAGCGATCGGTGCGGACGGAGCGGCCCAGATAATCAGTTCGCCTTGCATGATCGGCCGACGGGTCCGTGCTGCGCGAGACCACAGAGTAAGCGGCATCTTTGGTCGGTTGCGACGGATCGTTCAAGAGCGGACTCAAATCGATGCCATCGAGTCCCGCGCGGTCGGGTAAGCCGCAGAGCGATACCAACGTGGGATAAATATCGATGAACTCGGCCAGGTTCGGGGTGCTTTCTCCGGCCGCTTTCATGCCGGGAGCGTAGACGATTAGCGGGCGCGCGCGGACTCCTCGAATAATGACATTTTGTGCCACAGACCGTTGTGCTCGCCCAAGTGATAGCCATGATCGCCGATCAAGATCACGATCGTGTTGTCCCACAATTTCAGGCGGTCGAGTGCCTGCCAGAGGACTCCGATTTGGGCATCGACAAACGTCGTGGAGGCGTCGTAGGCGGCGACGACTTCGCGCTGATCCTTTTCCGACATCGGTTTGTCGGGGGCTGGGTAATTGATGGCAGCCGGCAGAATGGTTTGGTAGTGACCGGGAGGTGCTGGTTCGGCCAACTTCACCGAAGCCAGCGGATACATTTCAAAGTACTTCTGCGGAGCAGCATACGGCGGATGAGGCCGGCGGAAACCAACGCCAAGAAAGAACGGTTTCTTATCGTCAACCGCTTTTTGGATGTACTTGACTGCGTTGCGAGCGACCGTTCCATCTGGTGTTTTTTCGTCTGGCGTTTTGAGCCATTCCCAGTCGATCGAATGGTTGCTAGGCCCATTGGGCTCACCCTTCTTAACGATCTGGTCTGCTGGAGGGCGCTTGCCAAATTCACGGATTTCCACGTCCCAAGAGCGCGGATCCTCGTGTTCGTCACCCGTGTGATAGACTTTGCCAACCATCACCGTGTAATAGCCATGTTTGCGGAAGTATTCGGGCAGCATGATCCAGTCGCCGAGATGCGCACGGGTTGCCGTTACGAGGTTGTAGACGCCGGTTCGGTCGCACCGCAGTCCGCTAAGAAAAGAAACACGTGAGGGATTGCAGACTGGGTTTTGACAATAGGCGCGATTGAAGCGCAAGCCTCGTCGTGCGAGTTCGTCAATAGCTGGTGTCTTTACGTTGTTATAGCCATAACAACCGACGTGATTGTTCAAGTCATCGACAACGACAAAAAGAACGTTTGGTCGGGAAGTAGAAGCGGCGCGGAGCGTCGTTGCGGAAATTAGGAGAACCACAATGGGCGAGAGCAGCGCAAATGCGAACCGGGCGCTGCCCAGTGGCGTACGCGCGTGGAGAGTGTTATTGGTCATTTGCATGGCGAGAAGTGAAGGCGCAAAAATTCTCGAAGAAACAAAGAGCTTGCCGCGTCCAAAAAAGTAGCAGCGCGGCACGAAGCGAGACGCACACGCCCGAGCGAGGGTTACTCGTTAAGCCGGTCCGCCTGAAGCGTATTATAACGCACCGGTGCGGATCTAAAGCAAATTATCCGGTATGACCTCTCCGTCGCCGATTGTGGTCAACCGCTGAAACACCGTTACGTCGAGATCATAGCGAATCGCTTGCACGTGACCATCGAGCAGCACAAATTGACATAGGCCGCTGTGCTCGCTGCCGAATTTCTCATCGGATGGGTCGTTGCCGCCGGTGGGAAACCCATCTTTACTGATGCGGAAAATGGTTTCGGGCAAGTCGCTCGAAAAAAAAGCCGTATCTCCTTGTCTGACTTGCATCAGGTCGTTCGAGACGTTGGGCGGTGGCGGTATATATACCGCTCACCTGCGGCAATCGTCTTGCTGAGCCCATCGGTCACACGCTGGGCATTGATTCTGGAAAAGGTGAAGATCGGACCAGCGACCCTTGGATCAATCATGGGAAGGGGGTTCGAATCTGCGTTTTCGCCATACTGCACGGACTGGCTGCCAGCGTTGGCGGCATAGTCGCCGCCGGCAGCAACACCTTGCACCGGCGAGGGGGCGTTGCCCTCTGTAAAGTCGCGGTCGGCTGCGGGAGCCCGCCGGCTGGGGCAATAGAACGTGGGAACGGGTGTCCGCATTGCCATTTCATTCACCGGCGCATCGGCCGGTTGACCGGCCACGCGACTCTTAAATATTGGCTCTTCTTCCATAAAGGGCAGCAGCCGGAATGTCCACGACGTCCCATACTCGTCGTCTCGATCACGGCCCGAAGGGAATTGTTGTTTGGAGTCGTGATAAGTTTGTACCGCCACGCCGACCTGCCGAAGATTGTTCATGCATTGGCTGCGCCGGGCGGATTCGCGCGCCATTTGAATGGCCGGTAAGAGTAATGCTACCAGAAGGCCGATGATGGCAATCACGACAAGCAGTTCAACCAACGTAAAGCCAAGGGTTGGCGGAATCTCTCTTTTCATCTAAACAGTCTCCATGCGCGTGCCGAACCACTGGACTCGAAGCGAGCCGTGGCCAAGACCGACGAATAGTGCTTGAACGGACCCGCCAAGGGAACGGCAGGTCGAATGGGTGGGAAAGGAAATCAAACCGGGGAGGGAGTTTTCGGCGATAGCCTTCTGCTATCGGCCAGGTAGGATGCTGACTACATTAACACGCGACGCGGAGAAGTTCAAAACCCGACATCGTCACGCCTCGATTTCTCGGTGGTACGGATGCTGAGGCTGCGGAATTCCAATGGCCAATCATCGGGAGTGAGGGTAAACGCCGATAAAAGAACGACTATTTCTTTTCCTTTGTTGGCGACCGGTAATTCAGTCCGTTGAGTGCTTGCTTCAGCGCACGGTGTGCGGCCGCTGCTGCTGCCGACAACGCGTCGCTTGCGAGGGGCTGTTTCTCGTCTGGGTCGGCTTGTAAGTCGTAGAAAGTTCCGTCGCTGTATAGTTTCCAGTGCTGGTTTCTGACAAAGCACCGACCTCGGTGCTCTGCAAATACCCAACTTCTCGGGGCTGCACCCTCGCGGAACTGGGCCGGTATCGAATGACCATCGAGCTGCACATCTTCAGGTAGTTTCGCCCCAGCGAGATCGGCCAACGAGGGCAAAAAGTCGCTCACGTCCACCAAATCATCGCTTACGGCGCCTGGTTCAATCGTTCCAGGCCAATTGACGATCAAGGGGACATGCGTGCCCCAATCGGTAAGTGTTGCCTTGCCGCCACGAATCTCCCGATCTCCCATCTTCGAGATCACTGTTTCATAAATGTAACGATCGCCCTTGACAGTGATAAGGTTTCGCTCCGCAGTGCCGTTGTCAGAGAAGTACACAAGCAGCGTGTTTTCGCGCAAACCGAGTTGATCCAAGGCAGTAACCACTCGTCCGACGAGGTCGTCCATCTTCGTTACCATTTCGGCGTAGTTGTCGTATCGGCCGTTAGGTCCAAAAGGCGCCGGCTTGGCAAGATCATTTGTTTCGGCGTGACAGAGCAGCATTGGGTAGTAGGCGAAGAACGGCTCGTCCTGATGTCGTTTGATGAAGTCGATCAAAAAGTCGCACACTACATCCGGACCGTAGCGATCGCGAACATCGGTGCGCAACTTGCCGTTTTGCCAGATATAGGGTTCGTAGTACCGCGGGCCCTCGTGCCATCCATTCAGGCAGTAATCGTCGAAACCCATGCGGTGCGGTTGTTCGAGATCGTCCTTTAACAAGGCAAGTTGCCATTTGCCCGCAACGACCGTGGCGTACCCAGCCCGCTTGAGCACGGCAGCCAGTGTTCGCGACTCTGCAGCACGAGGAAAGCTGCCCCACTCCGGGTGACCAAGCCGAAACGGGTATTGTCCCGTCAAGAGGCTTATTCGTGTTGGGTGGCAGACGGGCATCGTGTATGCGTACCGGTAACGGACCCCTCCTGTCGCCAAGCGATCGATATTTGGAGTTTTGTATGACGTGCCACCGTAGCAATTGAGCACCTCGCACCCGACATCGTCGGCCAATATGAAAACAATGTTCGGTTGTCGGGCTGTGGCCATGCCGACGGGTGCGAGTAGAAGCAGTATTGCGAGACCTTGCATGAATCGGCGCATGGCAAACTTACCTATAAGCAGCTATTTTTTAGTGATTAGGCCGGTCTTTAGGCCTCTAGCGTTGTGCTGGTTTTTGCAGCTCAATCAATTCATGATAAAGCTCCGGCGAACGGCGCCGATAAATCTCACCGGTACCTTGCTCGCCACCCAGGTCGATGCGGGCGACGACGAGTTCGTCGCCTTTGCCCTTGTCGCGGGCTACGATCCTGCCGCTGGGATTGATCACGAGCGCCTGATTCTGTCGGACATACACCACCCACACGCTGTTTTCCCATGCCCGCGTGCGTAATAGCGCCTCGTTGCGTTCTCCGTCGGTTCCATACGCTGGAATCAGCAAAACTCTCGCGCCTTTGAGTGCTAGAATCCGCGGCACTTCGGGAAACCGGCGGTCGTAACAAATCAGTGCGCCAAGCGTGCCGATATCCGTTGTTGCCACGGGAAAATTGTTGCCCCGCGTGTTGAAGGGTTCGTCGATGGAGTGAGTTTTCGAATAATGCAATACGATGCGACCTGCCGGCGAGAATACTGCGATTGAATTGTGGGTCTTGTCACCGTCGCGCTCGGCAAAGCCGATCGAAATATAGATTTTTAACTCCCGTGCCAGATCACCGACGCGTTGGAGCCATGGACCGTCCAACGGCTCCGCACTTTGAATAAGTTTTTCCCGGGTGAGACCGGGGTGGATTTTGGGATTCGACATGTATCCATCTAGGAAGCCCTCACAGGTCACCACCAGTGCGGCTTTCTGCTCAACTGCCTGCTTTGCATAATGCTCCAACAAGGCGAAATTTTGGGCCTTATCCTGCGGCGTCGGTTGGACCCGCATTGCTGCCACTACGAAATTCGGTTCCACCGGTTGCGCTCCGTGTGCATCGGCAAACATGGAAATGGAGGCCAAAGCCAAGGCTGTAATCACGACCGAATTGCGCATTGTTTGCCTCCGATGGTCTTTATGAGACGGTAGAGGGCCTGATCATCGAGTGCGATTATAGCAGAATTACGCGTTTCGAAGGCATCGTGGTTGCTCATTCTGCTGGCATACTTGACCTTTTGTCGAAGCGCGATCGATTGAATATATCGTGTCGAGCGATTGTTGTATGATAGGAAATGAAGAACCTATTGCGACGCCGCCGAGCCAAGGCAGAAGCAAAAAATAACTTACGATCGGTTGAAAAATGAACGCTCAAAACGTCACTCGACTTGCGATTTTTGTGCTGACAACGCTTCTGGGGGCGACGGTTGGTTACTCCGCCGAAACAGGACCGCACGAGGTCCGTTATGAAAGTGCTGCGGACGGTTCGCAGCAAAAGGCCATGTTTTACGCGCCCACCAAGGCAGACCCCATACCGCTGCTCGTCGTGCTGCATACCTGGTCCGGCGATTACAAACAGGAATATCACGCAGCATGTGCCGACTGGTGTGTGGCACACGATTGGGCGTATATTCATCCAAATTTTCGCGGACCCAACAAGCGGCCCGAAGCCACGGGGTCGAAGTTGGTGATCGGCGACATCGCTAGCGCTGTGGAATACGCGAAACGATCGGCGCATATCGACAATTCGAGAATCTATCTACTCGGCACATCCGGCGGTGGATACACAGCGCTGCTGATGGCGGGCGAACGACCGGAAATCTGGGCGGGCGTGTCAGCGTGGGCGGCAATTGCAGATTTAAAGGCGTGGTACCACGAGACGAAACGTGCGGATGGGAAAAAGCACTACTACGAGGACATCGCCGCTTCGTGCGGTGGGTCGCCTGGCAAGAGTCAGGCGGTGGATCAAGAATACCTCGAACGCTCACCGCTGACGCACCTCCACGGCGCGCGGGGTTTGGCCCTCGACATCAACGCCGGGATTCACGACGGTCACGAAGGGAGCGTCCCGATCAGCCATTCTCTACGTGCGTTCAATGCTGTTGCGGCGCCTAAGGACCAGTTCACCGAACACGAGATTACTTACTTTGTGAAGAAGGCCGCGGTCCCTCCAGAGCTGAGCAAGACTGTGTCCGATCAAACCTACGGCGATAAGCGGCCATTGTTCCGCCGCACTTCAGGGCCGGCACGCATTACGATTTTCGATGGCGGCCACGAAATCATCCCCACGGCGGCGTTAGAGTGGCTTGCACGGCAACGCAAAAACAATTGATTCGTAGCTTGGCCCGATGAGATAGAAACCACTTGCTTCTCGACTCAACGGCGGGAAATCGGCCGTATGATTGCGCACGATAAGCAGTACTTAGACACGAATTTGCTGCTGAGAGGCCGACCGGGGTGATGCTGTATAGTTCCTGCCGAACTTGTGTCTTAGCGATTGCCACGATGGCTATAGCGCCGGCACCTACCGTTCTTGCGGCTGGGTCGATCACTTATATGGGCGTCCTTCACGACCGAACGAATTTCGAGCGGCTGAACATCGGCAAGGCCGGCTACTGGTTTCCCCAATTTGACGCAGCCGGTCCCGTTTCTGGCAGGCCTACCGGCGAGCACGCGCGAGATGCACTTCCGGCGTGGGTTACGCCTCTCAATCACGTGACGAGTTTTTTAGACCCCACGTATTCGACGCGGACATTTTCGCAAGACGGTCCCGCGAGGTCCAAAGGTGGACAGCCGAAGTGGAATGAGTTCACCCTGCCTGGCGGTGAGACGGGACGATCGGGTGCAATCGTCGATCCACACGCCTGTAAGAATATCAACAACACAATTAACCGTATCCAGCTCTTCAAGGGAACGCCGGCGACCTTTTTCTTCCACATCGTGACCGACAATACGAACATGGAACATGATCCGGTGAATCGACTGCAGGCTCGCGGAAACGCGAACGGCGTCGATCTCGAAGCGGACACATCCCCTAAAGTCGATGAGCTGAAGTTTAACGGCATCGCCGATGTTTACACGTTTCGCTTCGATGGTTTTCGCGCGGGAGACTTCATCAAGGTGCGGCTCAAGGGAGATTCGGTTCACAAGGAAGGGCCGAGCATTGGCGGGCTCTTGTTCGACGTAAAGTTTGAACCCAAAATTACTGCTCCAATTGGGAACAGAAAACCCTGATGGCGCAACGCAATTCGTTCCCAGCGCGGATAATAGCCATTGCAGCGGCAATGGCTATTGGAGGCACACATTCAGTACGAGCCGCTGCGACGGTCACGTACGTCGGTGTCGTCTACGATCAGACTGACTTCAACCAACTTAATGTCGGCAACGCAGGCTATTGGTTTCCTCAGTTTGACGCACCGGCCCTCGTCGAAGAACGGCCCACAGGCGAAAATGTGCGTGAAGCGCTTCCTTCGTGGGCAGGTCCGCTCAACCACGCCACGAGTATCCTCGACCCCAACTACGCGACGCGAACCTTTTCACAGGACGGCCCTGCGCGATCCAAGGGAGGGCAGCCGACTTGGAACACGTTCACGCTTCCGGATGGTGAGACGGGACTCTCGGGCGCCATTGTCGACCCGGCCACAATCGAGAATTCCAATAACACGATTAACCGAATTCAGCTCAACGCCGGCGTTCCATCGACGTTCTACTTCCATGTGATCACCGATAATACAAACTTCGAGCATGATCCAACCAATCGGCTGCGGGCGCGGCAGCGCCGACGGGGCCAACATTGATCCGAATACCTTTCCCCAGACAGCGGACCTGGCATTCGATGGCGTGGCGGACGTTTACACGTTTCGCTTCGATGGCTTCGCGGCGGGGGACTACATTAAACTACAATTAAATGGCGACCCGGCCCCAAAGGAAGGCGCCAGCTTCGGCGGGTTCCTGTTCGATGAAGTCTTCGCGCCAACGCCGGTCTTTCCCGGCGATTTCAACGATGACGGTGTCGTGGATGCAGCCGACTACGTGGCGTGGCGCAAAAACGACGGCACGCCGACAGAGTACCTGACTTGGCGGGCCAACTTCGGCCGCCAAAGCGCCGGCGGCGGCGGGTACGGCTTGGTGTCGATCGACAGCATGTCGGCCGTACCGGAGCCGAGCGCTGTTGTATTACTGGTTGCGGCCGGGCTTGTCGGTCTGATGCGCTTGCCGACGCGGCGAACTTCGACGTCATCCTCCGCATGATCGCTGCGAGCAGACGAAAACGCGAAAAGAAAACGTCCGCCCTCGCAAGGGCGGACGGTCCGTTTCTTTACAATGCGAATTGGCCGTTTCCGGCCGGCACAAATGGCATTAAAGGCGACGTCGGCGAAGCCCGCCGCAAGCGATCGTACCCAGCATCAACAGCGCGATGCTGGTTGGCTCGGGCACAATCGAAACATTGTCGAACATAATGCCCGCGATACTAGCTCCAATTCCACCGGACAGATTGTTCCTAAGTTGCAATCTGAGTTGATCGGTATTTTTGAAGTTCGCGAAATCGAAGGAGTAGATGTCAGGGTTATTGTCCGTCGGCAGATTATTGAGTCTCATATTCACTTCAGAAGCGCCAACCAATGCCCGCACCTTCATTCGTTTGTCGGTAGGGTAGTCGCCGTTGGTGTTGTCGACAACGATGGACATTGTGAACGATATGCTTTGCGAGGCTGGTAGATTGACGAACATACTTTCGAAAACATTGGCCGAATTACCAGCGGAAGCTGGAGCCATCGCGGCTCCTGAAACGCCAGTCGCGCCGCCAGCATGGGTTGGCAGAGTAATCGTACTCCAACCCGACTGCCCTCCAAACGAGGTATCAATTGTGGCACCGTCGGATAAGGTGCGATCGAGCGCCGCCGATGTTTTATCCACCGTGATCCACGACGGGAGGTCGTCCACTTCACCAAATTCAGGATTGCCTGTCGACTGAGTATTAGTAGCTTGATCGAAGTTAAAGAACCAAGAACCGCCAGTCCCGTAGCTGCTGAAGTCAGTAATTCCACTGACGGTTGGGATGGCGTCGCCACTTTGCTCCCCATCAAATGTGCCAGTATTTACTACTGCTGTTATCGTGTTCGAATTCTGCGTCCAACTGACACTTTGGGGGGCCGCCTGAGCCGCCTGAGCGAAAAGTAAACCAGCCATAGCCAGCGCTGGTAAGAAAAGAAAACGTGCTGTAAGTCTCATTAGTCAGTCCTCTCATTTTCACCAAAACAAAATGAACATTAGTTAAGGTCCGTAAGTCCTCGTGGTAGAGGCTCAAGCCCTGCAACATGAGCCATCCAAATCCTCAAGCCCACACTTCCAACTACAGGTTCCTCGTGGTTACGTACTTCATAGGACTTTAGTGGGCATCCAAAGCTAGAAGCACTGGGATCAACTTTAATCGTAACACTTCAGCCGCCTAAACCGAGATTTGCCATATCGATGTGCCCGAAGCCGTTCCCGCCGAGTTCGCCTCCCCCTAACCAAACACATAAGAAATCACCCCCAACGGCGGCGTGGTGCGACACGGCAGTAACCAACGCATCCCAGCAGAATCAATACCATGCTCGATGGCTCAGGAATGGGCTGAATCATGATCCCCGCGAACGCGCCATAGGTGAAACCGGTAGACGTTGGCTTGACGATCACAAGATCGTTTTCATTTACGCCGCTTAGCAGGAACGACCAGGCGTCGGCGATTCCGTTGTTCGCTCGAGGATCGGACCCCGTCTCGATGAGCCTAAAGCCACCGGGCTTGGCCTCGGCCTCGGATGTGTCGATGTCGCCGGTATAGTCCGGTGGGCCGTTCGTGTCTCTCAAATTGACGCGCAATCGCGATTCCATGTTAAAGTTGACTCCGGCGCCATTATCAACGACGACCCACATCCGAAAAGCGTCCGGAGCGCCAGAGAGAATGCGGAACTCCATCATCGAGGTCGACGTATCAAAACCGCTACCCGTATCGACTGCCTGTCCAGAGCGGCCAAGCGTGCCGTCTGGCAAAGTCAAGTCGTTGAAGCCCGGCTGTCCGCCTGTCGATGAGGAACCACCGCCGACGCCAGTTTCGGTGAATGAGTAGCCGGTCCGGAGAGTTCCGTCAGCGGTGGAGCAATCATCAGCAAAACCTTTGCACGCCGGCCGCGTCTCCAAATGAATCCAATTGGGTAGGTTTCTTGCCTCGTTCTGATCCATTCCCGCACTGGTGACTGCGCTGGAGTTAGCGAAATTGGCGAACCAATAGTATGGGGCAAGGCCGGTATAGTTTGTCGTGTCTATTAAGGTATTTGTTGATTCCCAGGTCACGAGGTTTGCCGCTTGTGACTTGGAAGTTGCTGACACGCAAAACAATATTGCCAACCCGAAAGCCAACCGGAGAAGTTTTCGCGTTAACTTGCAAGCCATTAGTCAACTCTCAAGAAGTTATAATAAATGCCGGATCTTCCGCCACAACAAACAAACTATCTTGACCTTCTTATTTCTGCCTTCGCGTCCCAATCAGTCGTGTTGCGGGCGGATGTACCGCCCCGGAACACGATTCAACAAAGATCATCAATAGATATCAGCGACGACGCAGTGCTGCACCACAGCCACAGTAACCAACGCATCCCAGCAGCATTAGTACCATGCTGGTTGGCTCGGGCACGACGTCAAACATGAGCCCGGAAAAGCTCGCCGGCACGAAATCAGTGGCCGAATTGAGCCGGATCTTGATGATGTCGCCAGATGCAAAGCCATCATAGATCCAACTGTACACGTCTGGTTGTGTGTCCCAGTTGGTCAATGGAAAGTTTTGGATATCGGCGTCAAAATTTGCGCCAATGGGGTGCTCACCCCTGCGCCTGAATTCGACCCTTCGAATCGTGGTCGCCATTGGTGTTATCTGTCACAAGAGACATTCGAAACTTGGACGGCGTTCCAGGACCGAGAAGCAACATCGGGATTGTGTTGTTGGAATTGTTGGCCGTCTTGGAATCGACGATTGCACCTGACAGTCCCGTTTCACCGTCGGGTAAAGTCAACATCGCCCACGAAGTTTGACCGCCCTTAGAGGAGTCTGTCGTGGCAAAAGAATAGTTTGCAGTATCTCCTGAATCGAAATTGGGGAGTACCCAACTAGGCAACGAGTTTCGGTCGTTACTATCGACGGCCGCACCACTGACAGGTGTCGAGGCGGCGAAATTCGCGAACCAAAACCCGGCAGTTCCAAGATTCAGGCCCGTGGGACTGTAGTTAGAACTCGTCGTCGTACCATCAAAAGTAATGCTCGCTGCCTGGGCCGTGGTTGCCAAGCCAACTGCGAGCGACACACAGAGTGCACCCCAGAGAATATCTCGCCTGAAAGTCCGCTTCATTAGTCAACCCTCCAGAGAAATCAATGAGGGACCGAATAGATACAAAAAACTGCGTTGCATCAAACCCTCAGTGTTCATCATGGGGTTGGGGCGCGAAAATTTCAAGGAAATTATCCGGAATTTGACTAAGCGAGCGGCAATTGCGGTTATAGGGTTTTGTTCTCTCCGCGCTTCGGTGCTTGTCAGAGGCATTCCGTTCGCTTCTTTCCCCTCCGTCAGTTTCAAAGCTAGATGTTCGTTGCTATTACTTTACTTGTATTACTTGTGCCTGGTTTGCTCGGCAGGTGAATGGATTTCAGTACAATGGAACTCAGGGGCTGCGAACGATTGACTGGAAAAATGTATCGAGAAGCGCCATCAACAAGGGTGAACTATTGGTTACAATGTCGTTGGATTCCACATTCCTGCGCACGAGAAACGGGTGACTCTTGTCTAGTCTTGAACCGATCGGTCTTATCGGAACCGGGCTTTTTGGCACGGCTTTAGCTGAACGGTTGCTGGAAGATCACTTTCCAGTCGTCGTCTACAACCGCACGCCCGCCAAGGCCGAGCCTCTCTTGGCCCGTGGCGCTACTTGGTCGGACAATCCACTCGCAAGCTGCCAACGGGTAATATTTAGTCTATACACGGTCGACCAGGTGGAAGACGTTTTTAAGCAGATGAATTCACGGCCGCTGGAAGGCAGGATTATCGTCGACACTAGCACCAGTGATCCCCAGCAAACCATCGCCGTCGGTGCGCAGCTAGCCAAGCACGGCGTGCACTATCTCGAAGCGCCGTTTTCGGGATCAAGCGAGCAAACACGCAACCTCCAGGCAACGGCGCTAGTAGCGGGCGAGCGTGCGGCATTTAACGCTTGTCGCGACTTATGGAAATGCCTGGCGGCGAAAACGTTTTATGTGGGGGCCTGGGGCAATGCCGCAAAAATGAAATTAGTTACGAATCTCGTACTCGGCTTGAATCGGGCGGTGCTGGCCGAAGGCTTAGTGTTTGCTGAAGCTGCCGGGCTGGGCATGGAAGACGCGCTGCAAGTGCTACTCAATAGTCCAGCCTATTCGCGCACGATGGACGCAAAAGGGCCCAAAATGGTCAACGGCGAATTCACGCCACAGGCCAGGCTTTCGCAGCACATCAAGGACGTGCGGTTGATGTTGGAGGAGGCAGCACGGGGCGGCGTTTCGCTGCCGATTTCGGCCGTGCACTTGGAGCTGCTCGAACAGGCCGAAGCAGCGGGATTGGGAGACTTGGATAACAGCGCGATTATTCGCGTTATCCAAGACCCCAAGCTGCGTGCTTTGCTGAGCGAATCATAAAGCCCTACGATCTTCTCAGGAGGCGCGGTTTCATGGCCATATCGTCCCGGCGATCGTTCTTAAAGCAGGCGGGTGCAAGCAGCTTTGCAGCAGCAGGGTTAGCCGCATCCGCGGCGCATCCAAGGCCAACGAAAAGGCTGTCGTTGGCTTGATCGGCTGCGGTGGCAGAGGACGCCGTTTCTTTGGCTACGCGGATTACGTGTGCGATCCCGACGCCAAGAGGCTTGGCGAGGCCGCCAAGCAAGCTGGAATTGATGCCTCGTGTGCAGTAACGGACATGCGCCGTCTGCTCGATAATAAGTCGATTGATGCAGTTGTCATTGCCACGCCCGACCATTGGCATACGCCGGCGGTGCTGCTGGCACTGGAAGCGGGCAAACATGTCTACGTTGAGAAGCCGTGCAGCCAAAATTTTCGTGAAAGCCAATTGTTGCTTGAGGCGAGCCGAGACAGCGATCGAATTGTGCAGCATGGCACGCAGCAGCGTAGCTCGTCGCACACGCGCGATGCGATGGCCATGTTACGCGACGGAGTGATCGGCAAAGTTCTCGTCGCGAGGGCGTGGAACGTCCAATTGCGGCCCAACATCGGCCATGCCCATCCATCGGAGCCGCCCCGGGGCGTGGACTACGATTTGTGGGTCGGCCCGGCCGAGTTTGAGCCCTTTCAGGCCAATCGCTTTCACTACAACTGGCACTGGTGGTATCAATTCGGCACGGGCGATATCGGCAACGATGGCACGCATGAAATTGACATGGCTCGTTGGGGACTGGGCGTCGATACGCTGCCATCGAAGGTGGCGGCGATTGGTGGAAAATATTTCGACGACGATGACCAACAATTCCCTGATACGGCGACGTGCATCTTCGAATACCCAGGTGACGGTAAAGTGGGGCACCGGCGCCAACTCATTTTTGAAATGCGAATTTGGTCCACGAATTACCCTTACAATTGTGACAATGGCGTCGAGTTCATCGGTACGGAAGGCAAGATGATGCTCAGCAAACGCGGCAAGTTGGAGATTCTCGGCCCGCGAAACAAAGTCATTAAGCAGGAACGCTTCGAATTCGCCAAGAATATGGAACACATGGACAATTTTTTGGCTACGATACGCTCGGGCGGAAGCCCCAATGCGCCTATCGAAGAAGCGCACCGCAGCGTCGCGCTGGTTCACCTCGCCAATATTGCAGTGAGGACAGGGCGCTCGCTCGCGTTTGATCCCAATCGCGAGCAGATCGTAGGCGACGACGAGGCTAATCGATTGTTGAAATGCACCTACCGCCAAGGTGGGCATTGGGCGATACCAAGCGGAGTTTAGACCATGAGTAGAGTCGGCAAGCTAATAATTGTTGGGACTGCCCTGATGAGCTTTTTGGGGCAGAATTGCGTTTTCGCCACAGAGCCAGCTAAAGCGCCTGTCGAATTTGCGCAGGGAGACGGTCACGTTACTGTCGCGATCGATGGACTACCAGTGGCTGTGTATTGCTATAAAGATGACAAGATCACGCGGCCGTTTTTCGCCCATGTGCGTGCACTTGACGGACTGCAAGTAACGCGGCATCACCCGCCGATTAAGGGCCAGGATCTGATGGATCATGGCACTTTTCACCCTGGTCTCTGGATGGCCTTCGGCGATATTAACGGCTCCGATTACTGGCGAATCATGGCGCCGGTGAGGCAAGTTGGATTTGTGGAGCAACCGAAGGGCGGACCCGGCAGAGGTTCCTTTGCGGTGCACAACAAGTATTTCGATCAGAAGGATCCGTCAAAAACGGTATGCGACGAAATTGCGCGTTACACGTTCGTTGACCGCCCCGAGGGGTATTTTTTGCTGTGGGACTCGACGTTTTCATCCGATCACGAATTCGCATTTGGCGACCAGGAAGAAATGGGACTGGGTTTCCGAGTGGCTACGCCACTACGCGTTGAACAAAAAACCGACGGCACCGTTCCTCCTGGCAATGGCACAATTGTCGATTCGGAAGATCGAAAGAATGGCGACGAAATCTGGGGCAACTCCGCTGACTGGTGCGATTACAGCGGCACCATGGCTGGTCAGCGTGTTGGCATGACAATCTTCTGCCACCCCGATAACTTTCGGCCCAGTTGGTTTCATGCCCGCGATTATGGTCTCCTAGAAGCCAATCCATTCGGGCGTCAAGCGTTCGGCAAAGGAGAAAAGAGTTCGGTCGTAGTGAAGCCGGGCAAGAAGTTGCGCTTGCGATACGGCGTTCTTGTGCACTCCGGCCCAGAGAATAGCGAGATCGACTTCGCGGCCGCATACAAAGATTATCAACATCTCGCAGGAAAGTGAGCGTAATGGCGACACCGGCGCCCGGTACCGAATTATCTCGTGGAGCGCGGATCGCGGTTCTAGCCGCCGCATTTTCCGGACTTGTCTTTGATGGCGTTGAATTGGGCTTGATGCCGGTTGCCTCTCTTTCGGTAACGAAAAGCCTTCTCGGCAATGAATTTACCGATACATTAGGTGGTCAGTGGTTTGCCTGGTTTACCGCTGCACTGATGCTCGGAGCGGCGGTGGGCGGCAGTTTTCTCGGCAATCTCGGGGATCGTATCGGCCGCACGCGGGCTATGGGCTTTAGCGTGTTGTTCTATTCGATGTTTGCCGGTTTGGGCGGCTTTGTTACCTCGTGCCACCAGATGCTGCTCTTGCGTTTCATGGTGGGCCTGGGCGTGGGCGGAATGTGGCCGAATGGAGTGGCACTCGTGGCCGAGTGCTGGCCAAATGCTTCCCGTCCGACCGTTTCGGGTGTTCTGGGTGCCGGCATCAACGTGGGAATTCTGGGACTATCTCAGCTCGTGCGAATTCACCCGATCACGCCCGACTCCTGGCGGTGGATTTTTGTCTTGGCCGCGATTCCCGCTACGTTGGCGGTACTCGTGTTAACGCTGCTTCCCGAATCACCGAAATGGTTGGCATCACGCGGCGAAGCGAAGGCCCCTGCTCCACCATTAAGCGAGTTGTTTCAGGGCGATTTGCTACGCCCCACGCTCCTGGGCATTCTTCTCGCGTCAGTCCCACTGATCGGCGCCTGGGCAGGTAGCAAGTGGATGATTCCGTGGGCAGACCACGTGGCCGGTGCGGCTGGAAGAGATGGTTACAAAGCAACGACGCAAGGCTGGTGGGCACTCGGTGCCACGATTGGTAGTTTTGCAGGCGCGCCATTGGCCGCTTGGATTGGCCGTCGCCTGTTTTATTTTCTAGTCAGCCTCGGCGCCGCTGCGCTAACCTGGTCGATGTTCCAACTGACGGCTCCACTCGAGCCAACGTTTCTAAAAATTGTGTTTGTCCAAGGTTTCGTCGCCACATTGTTTTTCGGATGGTTGCCGCTGTATTTGCCAGAGCTGTTTCCAGTACGTGTAAGAGCCAGTGGCGCCGGGCTCTCGATGAATATCGGCCGCTTCGCCACAGCTGGTGGAGTCCTAGCCGCCGGCGGGCTGTTCACCTGGTTTAAGGGCGATTATTCCGCGATTGGAGCGGCGTGCGCGCTCGTGTACGCAGTGGGAATGCTCGTCATCCTCTGGGCGCCGAACACCGCGGATAGAACGATGTAATGCTTTGCCTGTTTAGGTGAATCAGCACCTTAGCGGATCGCCCAGTCGTTGCTGCACGTGCAACGAGTAGCGGCATTCCGCTGCAACTTTTCCAATCGCGCGTAGGAGCTGCTGACTCTCGAGCAACAGATACCGTAGAACTCTACGTTCGGCGGCCGCCAACGTCGTATTTTCGCCCGAGTAGATAGGCTTCAGGATGTTGTCGAGAAGCTGATGGTGGTTCGCGAGCTCAGTAACAGCTTCAATGAGCGCATTTGCAGGCGAGTCCACGGAGTCCGTTGCCGAACGGGCACCGTTCGTCCCATTGTGGCTGATGCCATGGCCGTTTCGACCGTTCACTCTGCCGTTTACGACGGATGCTTCGGCCCATTGCTTAGCAATCCGCATCAGCCTCGCCGAGGTCAACTCTTTGCCGGCTTTGCATGTTTCGCGGATGTGCTCCCGAAAAACGTTTTCCGGCACGCGCGCTTGCATTTGCCAGCGCGTGGACTGATTGCGGCTGATTCCGAGATCATCAAGCTTCAAACGCTCAGCGTGGTGCTTTGAACGGCGATCGCCACCCCGCAACGTCATTTGGGCTAGCAACTTTCCTGCCTGCCGTTCGGTGCGCAGCTTTACTTCTGCCGCTCGGTTCTGAATATCGAGCCCGAGGGAGGCACTTTGCGCATATTTGCGGACAGCTTCCGCTTTATCGCGTATGACCTTGATCTGGTCGAAGCTTTGCGCTTCGGATAGTGCCTGTCCGGCCTGATCAAGTAGAGCCAGCTCGTAATCGCTTCCACCCATGCGATTCTCCACCCGAAGAAACGCCCAACCGAATACCGCGGCGTTCAGAGGAGAGTTCGCAAAGAAAAGCCGCGCAGCCACTCGGAAAGAGTAGCGCCCCTATTCTACTAAAGCGGCCGCACTTGTCAACAATTTGTAAGTAAGCTAGTAATGACATTTGTTAGGGCCGTGAATTCGAATACCCAGCGCGGGGTATCGTGATATGATAGCGACCGTAGCTCTTTTCCTGACCTAAGCATATTGCAGGAGATATACACACGTGAACGTCAGTGCACCGTTCGCGGCTAAGCATCGGCAAGTCTTTGAGATCATGCGGAATCGCATTGAGGCGGGCGATTACCAACCCGGCGACCGGATTCCCTCGGAGGCACTCCTGATTCGTGAGTTTGGCGTGTCGCGACCGACCGTTGCGCGAGCACTGCAGGATCTTGAGCGACGTGGATTGGTCAGTCGACGGCGTGGGGCCGGCACCTACGTTTCGAAACGTAATGGCAGCGGCAAGCACTTTGGGTTACTGATTCCCGGCTTGGGAGACACCGAAGTCTTCGAGCCCATCTGCGGGGAAATGGCCCGCGTCGCTCAGCAGGGGGGAACTCTCTCGTGTGGGGTGCTGCACATGTGGCCGATCGGAACGGCAGTGGTTCCGATAAGGGCGCCATCGCTTGGGAATTGTGTCAGCGGTTTATCCGAGATCGAGTGGGTGGTGTTTTTTTTGCTCCGCTTGAATTGATTCCAAACAAAGATTTTATCAACCGCCGCATAGCTGCCGCACTAGACGAGGCAGGCATCCCGGTCGTTTTGCTTGATCGCGATTTCGTAAAGTATCCGGGCCGGAGTAACCACGATTTGGTGGGCATCAACAATCGCCGTGTCGGACATACGATTACCGAACACATGTTCGCGGCAGGTTGCAAGCGGCTCGTTTTTGTGTTGCGTCCAGGGTCTGCTAGCACAATACATGCTCGGACCGCAGGTTTTACGGAAGCATTCATTAATCGCCGGGAGCCGATTGATGTGGCAATGATCCACGAGTGCGATCCGAGTGACGCCGCTTATATCCGACGCATGCTGCGTAAGCACAAACCAGATGGAATCGTATGTGGCAACGACGTAACAGCCGGCTATCTACTGCACACGCTCGAACAACTAGGCGTGCGAGTTCCTGACGATGTGATGATCGGTGGCGTCGACGATGTTCGCTATGCGGAGCTTTTGCGAGTGCGGCTGACGACGGTGCGTCAGCCGTTCGCGGCTATCGGCGAAGCGGCCTATCACGCCATGTTGGACCGCATTGCTCGTCCTCATGCAGCCCCGCGGCACATCACGCTCGGTTGCGAGCTGATTGTGCGAGATTCGACGCGCCCATTCCAGCGGTAAAAAACGCAAGCATTAGCGGTACTGGTGCAGCTCGGCGACGAAAGCTTTCATCCAAGGCGCACATTCTTTTTTAAATCGGCAGCAATACAGATTCCCATCAATAACCAATCCCTCTGACACGTAGGTAGCGCCTGCGAATTCGGCGTCCAGCCGGCAGCGCGGAATCGTTGTTACCCTGCGGCCGCGAATAACATCAGCGGCGGCAAGGATCTCGATTCCGTGACAGATGGATGCAACCGGCTTTTCGTGCTCAAAGAAGTATTTGGTGATGCGGATTAGATCCTGGTCAAATCGCAGAAACTCGGGTGCTCTCCCACCAGGGAGCACCAGTCCCGCGTACTCGTCCGGGGTCACGTCCCGAAACGCGATGTCCGAGTCCAGCGTGTAACCAGCCGTTTCAACGGTAATGTCCCATTCTGAATCGTGATGGTGCTGAACAAGATGGTAGGTCCGCTTCGCAGGGGCGGCTTTCACGACTTCAAAGTCCTCCGATAGCCGATACAGCGGAACCATCGTATCGATGACTTCGGCGCCGTCGCCAATTACGAGTAATACTTTGGCCATGGTTGACACACTTAGCTTTCTGTTGATCAAACCAGGATCGATTCCAGAAAAGATATTCGTCCAGCACCCTATGGTTTGTGGAATGACGTCTGAATGATCTTGCAGATCCGGGTGGGCTAAATGCTAGCGCATTTGAGCCGATAGTTGGTAAGTTTTTATTGACGTTAAATCGCCGGTCGCTTAGCATAATCAGTAGTCTTTTCAAATGGGACGGCACTCGGCAAGCTTGTCAAGGAGAGTTGCCATGCAACGGCGGATTCGAGGCGGTTTTACACTGGTCGAGCTCTTGGTGGTTATTGCCATCATTGGCATTTTAGTGGCCCTGTTGCTGCCGGCCATTCAGGCGGCACGAGAGGCGGCTAGGCGTAGCCAATGCGTCAATAATCTTAAGCAGATCGGCATCGCGACCCACTTGTACCATGATACGCGAAAGGCGATCCCGCCATCGCGAATTGATTGCAATCACGGCACTTGGGCAGCCGAGCTATGGCCCTATCTGGAGGAAGGCAGCGTCGCCGCCCAATACGACAAAGAGCAATCGTATTACGCTCAGCCGCTGCAGGTAATTCAGGCCCAAGTCTCAGTTTATCTTTGCCCGACGCGTCGGGCGCCGCCGCAGATTAGTGTTGATGGCAAAGAGGGCGATTACCGACAGGGTGTCAGCCATCCAGGGGCGCTAAGCGATTACGCCGCGTGCATAGGTGACGGTCACGACTACGTCGGCGATGGTGGTGGTGACGACAGTTCGGGCGTTGACCCGAGCAACGATAAGACGAAACCGAACGGCGCATTTCGCAGTGCCCCGGCAACTGCCGGCAAGTGTTATGGTGCAGCTGCGTATCAAACGCTCGTCGGTGGTTACACGCCCGTGCTCAAGTTCAAGAACGTCGTCGACGGACTGAGTAAGACAATTTTTATTGGGGAAAAGCACGTGCCTGAACGCGATACAGACGGGGGCAGTTGCTTCGGCAAGAAATCGCGTTGCCGCGATAATTCCGTCTATAACCCTGATAACCATCGCAGTCATTCGCGATACGGTTCCGATCTATCGCCAATCGCGACGTCCAAGGATGAACGGGCGGATATAAATGATCCGTATTCTCAGTTTGGGAGTTGGCATCCGGGGATCTGCCATTTCCTCTTCGGTGACGGTGGTGCTCGAGCGGTCACCAACACGTTGGATACCATCACGCTGGGTGAACTCTGCAACATCAAAGATGGTTCGGTTATCGATTTCGGAAACGTCAACTGATAAGACTGCGTAACTGTGTTTCGATCAGGCCATTTCCGACAATCGGCTTCACTCGCCATCGCAGGGATTGGGTCCATTTTCTCTGCCCCGGAGTCACTCCTTGACTAGACTGTTTTGCTCTGCCGTTTTCTCAACTGCTCTTTGCGTTGTGATTGGGTGTTCTCGCTCTTCGGGAACCTATCCCGTTACTGGAACGGTGAAGCAACCTAATGGCCAGCCGCTGACGAGTGGGCGGGTCTTATTCCAGCCGACCGGGGAGGCCAAGCAGCCGGCAAAGGGAGCCATTGGCGCGGACGGCAAGTTTCGTCTGGGGACGCACGAGACGGGCGATGGGGCAGTCGCGGGGGTACACAAAGTCGCCGTTTACCCGAAGATCCCAGCGGAAGCGTTCAGCAAACCTGCGCTCATGGCCCATTATCGCTCGCTTGTGCCAATGCAGTACCAGAACATCCAGACCACGCCGCTCGAGTTTACGGTGAAAGGTGATGGGTCAGCGAATCATTTCGACATCGTCCTCAAAGCAGATGGTAGCAAGGGGAACAAATAGAATTGGACGGATTGTTTGACCCAATTTGTACTTGGCGATTAAAATAAATTGGTATCTCTTTTCAGGCGCGAATTGCGCGGTTTTAAGGCTTTTAGGGCGGTTTCACCTGTATTGCGGACGGTTGCCAGCAGAGTGCTATCGACGATCCTCCATGCGCGTTCAGAAACTCAGAAGGAGCTTCCAGATGAGGTCCATTATACGTTGTGTGACAACGCTAACCGTTGTTGCCTTGGTGTCCCTGGTTAGTTTCATACGTGCCAACGAGGCTCGCGCTGTGGGCGTGCTGTATTCCGATCCAGGTTGGTACAACGTATATGATGGGAACTCTGCTTATTACCACGATCCGGACGGTTACAACACGGACTACAACACCGGCTCGCCAACGAACGAGCCGGGCGGCCAGGGCGGCCAGCCTGCCCTGATCGATCCGGGTGGTTGCCCGGCCGATTGCTCAGCGCAAGCAATTTGGCAGAACGAGAACAGCCATTGGGATGGTTCGGCGCCGGGAGACACATTAGGAGGGACACCGGACCCGCCTTGGGATCCCAATAAGCCGTTTCTTGGGCCAGCGGCTCCAGGCGGCGCGGGTGCGTTTACAGAAGGCTCAACGACATTCCTGCGGATTCAAGATCCGGGGGATCCTGCCATCTATGGTTGGCCTGACAAATACAGTCAATTGGATCCCACGAAGCCTAAACAGGAAGGAGGCAACAAGAAAATCGAATTTGAGCACGAGATGAGCCGCGATGCCAGTTTTAGCGGCAGACAGGATATCCTCGACTTTGGTGTAACCGTTTCGTTCCGGGCACGCATCGCAACTGCGGTAACCGGCCCGTTGGACATGTACTACGACGAAGACGGCGCCGGCCCGTTTCCCTGGCCAACTGATGGCATCGGCTATCCGATCTCCGGCAGCGGGCGGGGTATGGTCATGATTCAACAGATCGGAGCCCAGGGGCCAAGCCGCTTGTCATTTAGTCTTCTGGATACCAATTCGATCAATGATTTTGGCGTGCCCACGAGCACGACTGGCTTGGTGATGAACAACCGTGCTCTTGGAACCGGTACACCGGGTAGCCCTGACACGAACGAAACGGATGCGCAGCGACTGAACGTGGCGGAAATACCAAACGCTGAAATGACGGATTGGCACGAATTCTGGATCACGGTCAAGGCGCTGTCGGCCCCGGTGGACGGTAACACGCACGAAGTAAATGTTTACATGGATGGATCGCTCACTCCCGAAACGTTTCAGGTCATATTGGGCGCGGAAAACGAGGCTGGCAATGGCTCATTCCTCGGTATGGGCCTCACGTCGGGTTCGCGACATGGCGCTGTGGATATTGATTTCCTTGCGTACAAAGAAGGCGTTTTCGCCCCGACCCTAGGGGGCTTAGCGGGTGACTTTAACAGCGACGGCAAAGTCGATGCGGCCGATTATGTCCTCTGGCGAGACAACAATGGCACGAGCAATGCCCTTGCCAATGACGGCGGCCTCGGTACGCCTATCGGTCAGGCACACTACGATCTGTGGCGCTCCCATTTTGGGGAATCGTCCGGCAGCGGCAGTGGCGTTTCTCTGGCCGCCGTACCCGAACCAACGTCCGCGATCCTTTTGCTATTTGCGTGCGCGATGGTTGGAGTGCTTGGGCGACGCCGTATGTGAGGCACGTAGCCATTCGGGTTGAGAATCGAAACGCCGCGCCGGCGCTGGTTGCTGTGTTTAGAGCCGTGTGCTGGCGCACAGCCTTCCACTGGAGCCTTCTGCAAGTCTGAGGGTGCGTCTTATCCGTTCTTATTCTTGAATTGCAGGGAGTATAGCTTCGTACCGCGGCTGCGGATCACGAGCTGCACGCGTTTGCCACCCAGGGAAGAAATGTCTCTCCCCTTCTTTAGCCATTCGACCTCGGTGCCGATGAAATCGCCATTGATGTAAACGCAATCGTCCACGCCGAAGCCATCGATTGGCTTGCCGTTTTCGTCCAGGAAACCGACTTGTGCGTAACCGGCGGCACCGGTGTCGATGTTGAGCACAAGCCGATCACCCTTGAAGGTCAGTGGCCTAGTAATCAACTCACCGCCAGTGTAAGGCGTGTCGGCCGAAATGAACCCATCGAATCGCTGGACAACACGAAATACGGCCTCGCGGCCCTTGTTGTTCCAATCGGAATGGTACTGCTCGCTGCCAAGATAATACTGCCAGATTTCATCACCGCGGCGAACCATACCGTGGGCGATATAGTTTTTGTGGATGTCGAATCCATCGTGTCGTCCGATCTTGATGTACGGCGGTCGTGGGTAACGCTTCCAATGAATACCGTCACGACTGACGGCGATCTGAGTTTCGAGTGTTCCAGAGCCGCGGCCGCGATCGCGTTTACCCAGCGTTTGCCGGGTTTCCGGACCATCTTCGTGGTAATGGAAATACATTAAAGGGAATGCCAGGTACGTGTCTGGCGCCCAGGGATACTTCAGGTTCTTTGGCACATACATATCCGTGGCTAGCGGATCAAATCCATCCTGCGGCCCAAAGACGACGGGATACTCGACGCCAAAGCCCGGCGGCGTCAAAGGTCCGTTGTCGAGATACCACGGCAGCAGATTGCCGATCCGCCGATGCTTGCCGATTTCCACTTGTTCTTCCAGCGACAGCGGCCGAAACGGCCACGGGCGCAGCGGGTCTGTCGTCTCGGTCATCACGTGCGATCGCTCCGTGTGGCCGCCAATTGTTTCGGGCATATCAGTGCGATGAAATGCCACGTATTTTTGCCGCTGATCGTCGTAGTATGCGATCGACTGAGAGGCTGCACGAAATGGCAGAGCGGCCGTTTCGTTGCGCTTGAAGTGGTAGCCATCGGGCGATGAATAGACAAAAATTGCTCGGCCATCGTAGCCGGTCAGGTACTTGATACGTTCGTCGGCCGGCGCATTGGGATCGACGAATATGGTGCCCAGCCCCACGGGATCGTCGATGACAACATTGGTTGCACCGTCTTTCGCGTCGCGCAGTTTCGGCTTATCCCAGTGGATTCCGTCGTGCGAGGTGAGTACGCCGAGGTGTTTGCCGCCAATGGTGTAGTAGAGACGGATCAGACCTGCATCGTCCTGCCAAACGACTAAGTGTCCGGCTATGTTGTTTAACACCCGTTCAGCAGGCCGTGGCGGGTTAACATTAAACGTTACATTTTTGCTCTTCGCCACGATCGCATCATCGATAAAAAGGTACTTCCGATCGCCTAGATCGACGACTTCGTTCGTACGCTTAGTGCCCGCAAATAACAGCGGCGGACCTGCCTGTAACTTTGGCGGCTTGTACGTTGAGCGGTCGTATCTCGAAAAACTTTCGGGTGGTGAGAAATCCTTGCGGTAGACCTGCGTGTCGGAAATCCGCATTTCATCAAGGCGACCCGGTAGCGGCCGCTGCCAATGCCCATCCCGCCCGATGCTCATATAATCTTCCGACCCTGACTCTAGCGGTTTTAATTCGCACTTTTTAGGAAGTGGTTGCAACTGACCATCGACATAGTGCCGAAGCTGGTGGCCGGCCGCGTCGTACACAAATGCCATATGGTGCCAGTCCGCAGACTTTGCGGCCAGCGCTGCAGAATTTGATGGAATCTCAAGTCTCGTCCCACTAGGCTGATTGATGAGCGTAAACCCTGATCGGTCGGCATTAAGCAGTAACTGCGTGACATGATCGTTTTCTCCGCGCGGTCCTTGACCGATCTCAAATACGACCGCATCGCCCTTGGCGTCGTGTGTGGGCCGGTACCAAAACTCTACGGTCCAGTCGAAGTCGGCCAGGTTCAATCGGGTTCCGGTCGGGCTGGCAAAGCCAACCTCCTGCGCAAGTGCTTTTCGCCCCTAGACATAAGAGCACAAAAATCCGCGTTTCCCCAATCCATAGGAGGCAACTTACGCGACCGGTCCAGTTTTGGCGGCTGTTCGAAGCCGGTGTAGCGGGCAGCCAGCGTTAGTGGGATCTTTGCTTGCTCGCTCGGTTCCAGCGCATTGCCATACTTGCCAGCAACGACCTCGCCACCCCTACCGAGCACCAAGGGGCACTTGTTCGTCGCCGCGTCAGCAATCAGGCAACTGGGGTACAGCCCAGCTTGCTCATCGAATAACCAGAGGGCTACTGTCGTAGCGCTTGAATGTGACGTCATACACCCTGTAACGAGGGCCCATGTGGCCAAGCTTACTATTGAAAAAGTTATCGAACGTCGTGCCATTTGATGCTGCAAACCCATCGATGACACCGCCTTTATGTTGACTGCGCCATTGGTGCGACTCGCAGTACACCTTAAAACAGATCCTCTATTGAGGAGCTTTTTCGACACTATCAGGCGCGTCCAGAATTGTCAATTTTTTGACGCGGCGACAAGGCTTTTGAACGAGCAGGTAGCGAGTCTTTTATCGTCGCAACGATCAGATAGTACAAGTATAGACCCACCGTGCCCCGACCTAGTCGAAGCAACTACCACATAATCACTCGATGTTGGATACATGCAGCCGCCGCAATATCGAGAGTATTTTCTCCTGGTGGGCTTGCATCCGCTGCAGGATGTCGCTTTGGAACTGGGCTTTTGCAATTTAGGGATTCAAGATCACTTGGGTTAGCTCGTCAACTAGCACTCGCTAGGTGTAGTGCTGGGATGCGTTGGGGCCAATGGGGCAGTGGTTTGAGAGATTCACGTTGTTTCTCGGCGTGAGAGCGTGGTCTAATGCGGCAGGGCGGGTGGTTGTCCAGGGAGGTGATGCAATGCCCGCGATTGTCGAATTTCCGCGCGTGGTCAGCGACGAACTCGAGCGTTTCGCCGACCTCGGTAGACATCGTCACCATGATTCGGACGTTCTGTTCGGGGTGCGGCGGACCTAAAAGCTCAGCCGTGTGAGTCTTTAACAGTTGGCGTCAGGTGGCAAAATCCGGCCGGGGTGCTGAAGTTGACCGTCAGGGCTCGCCTATTGAGCGTTCCTATCCTTCGTGCGTGTGTCTTGGCTTCGGAATGAAGCGGAATTCGTGTGCCGATCGTTGGTTGTTTAAGAGCCATTCGGTTATACTTTTCGATCGAGGGGCGAAAGCACGGTCAAATTCGATGACGAAACAGTCGATCCAATTTCGGTGTCTGTAGAGAGATGGGGTGCTCAAGAGAGACTACGGGCCGCGAAAGCGAATGAACTTTTAATCGCGTCTTTGCAGGCGAGACACTTCGACCGATCAAGGATAGCTGCTTGGACGAGCTGCAGTAATTTATGAGACAAATCACCTTATTACGTTCTATGACGACCCTTAGCAAAAGGTGCTGCAGTTTCCGGAATTACAATGCACCAAGGAAGGCCTTCCGTCGTTGGACACGAATGTTAGGCTTTGTGATCGTGCTCTCCGCTGTCGCACCGCTCAGTTCGTTAGAAGCGGTTGCCCATGAAGACGTCCCACCGCTGTTCGACGGCAAAACGCTACAGGGATGGACGACGCTGGACGGGAAGCCGGTGACGAAAGGCTGGGAAGTGATCGCCGGCATGATTCATCTGAAACCGTCCAGCAACCCGACAGGACATATCGTCACCGAACGCGAATACGGTGACATGGATCTTTCCTTCGAATGGAAGATTGCGCGGGGTGGCAATAGCGGCTTGAAGTACCGCGTGCGCGAATATGATGGCGGCGCTCGAGGATGCGAGTACCAAATCCTCGACGATGCGCACTACCACAAATCTGTCTCGCCGAGAACGATCGCCGGAGCATTGTACGGCTTATTTGAGCCTAACCAGAAAAAACACTTGAACCCGCCGGGTGAGTTCAATTCAGCGCATTGTCGTTTCCAACAACCATGTCCAACACTGGTTAAATGGTCAGTTAATCGTCTCGGCGACCATTGGCTCTGACGAATGGAAGTCGCGCGTTGCCAACAGTAAGTTCTCCGATCTCAAGGATTTCGCATTGAACACGCGCGGAAAACTAATGCTTACGGACCATGGCGCCGAAGTGTGGTATCGGAATGTAAAACTTCACACGCTGCGCCCGCTTTCATCCACTTCCGCCTCGGGTCCGATAACAGCATCACACAAGCCATAGGCAGACAGACGATTTGCTTGGACGAGACTGACGCTGCGCTAGTCGTCGAGAAATGAAACCGCGCGCTGGCGATCTCCCAGTAGAATGGCGTCAAGCGAATTGCGCGAGGGACACCACACGTTACAATCCCATCGGGATCACGCCCGCACGAGTTGAAGCTTGAGCGACCACATCTGTCAGGGTGACGTATGCGGAGCAGCACGGATCGCATTTTGACAACCCACGTGGGCAGCCTCGCGCGGCCTGCGGAGCTTCTCGAGATAGATGCGCAAAGGAAAATGGAGATTCTTACGACACGCGCGTTTTCCAGTCGGCCGTGCGAAAAGCGGTGAACGATATCGTTGCGTGGCAGATAGATGCCGGCTTAGACGTGATTTGTGATGGCGAACAGGGCAAGTCCGGCTTCCTGACATACGTGTCGGAGCGCCTGGGCGGTTTTGAACCGCGGGAGAAGGCGGGCGAGGACCTTTGGAAAGAGTCTCGCGAAACGCTTGCATTCCCGGAGTTTTACCAGTCACATCGCCATTTTCGCAGGGGAATTGTCGCAAAACGACCACGACTGATTTGCACTGGGCCGATAACCTACACCGGTCGCGAAGCACTTCAGCAGGATATCGAGAATATCAAGGCTGCTACGGAAGGCTTAGCGGTCGAAGAAGTCTTCATGACCGCAATTTCGCCGTCCGACGTCGAGGGCCAACAGGCTAATGAATACTATGCGTCGGAGGATGAATACCTCGGCGCCATCGCCGAGGCGATGCACGAAGAATACAGCACGATCGTGGACGCCGGTCTCGTGTTGCAAGTCGACGACCCGCGCCTGCTCACATACTACAACGCCCGGCCCGGCTTGGAAGTCGATGACTGTCGCCGGTGGGCTGAAAAGCGGGTGGAAGTAATCAATTATTCCTTGCGGGACATCCCGAGCGATCGAATACGCTTCCACACGTGCTATGGCATCAACATTGGCCCGCGCGTTCATGAACTCAATCTTCGAGACATTGTGGACATCATGCTCAAGGTCAATGCTGGGGCCTATTCGTTTGAGTTGGCCAATCCTCGCCATGAACACGAGTGGAAAGTGTGGGAGGATGTCTCTTTACCCGAGGGAAAGACGCTCATCCCCGGCGTCATTTCGCACTCGACGCCCTTGGTGGAGCATCCTGAGTTGGTCTGCGCAACGTATCGTGCGACTAGCCAACACCGTAGGCAAGGAAAATGTCATCGCTGGCAGCGACTGCGGTTTCTCATCATTCGCCAACACGGAACCGGAAATCCATCCCACAGTCGTGTGGGAGAAATTCCGGAGTTTGGCCGCCGGCGCGAGGATCGCTTCCGCGGAGCTCTGGTGAGGTTTACATACGATAGACTTATCAGTCGCGGGTGCATAATCGTGATGGAATTTCGCCCATATTTCTTGGCCATGCCGTCGTTGGACCGATTGGTGGAATAATTATCGGCGCCGTGCGTTACCGGTCCATTGCACCATCCTGGTAATCAACATGTTAGGCTGCTTGGTCATTCGCCGCTGGACTGGGAATGCCGCGGGAATTCTCACCGAACGACGCCGACTCCGATTCAAAACCACGGAGGCGCGACACAGCATACGGGCGGCGCTGTTGGCTTTCATAATGCGTCCGGGTATGCATCTCGGCCGTCATGCCCATAAGCGTGAACTGGAGCCCGATCATGATGCCGAAAAGCGATGCATATAGCAGCGGATTACCGGTGAGATCGAATCCGGCGCCGACCTTCATAACGAAGGCGAACAAACCGCATATCACACCACTGACTGCGGCCATCATACCCAATCCTCCAAAGAGCCGCATCGGTTTCAGCGAAAAGCGAGTGATATACAAAACTGTAACAAGATCGAGCAACACCGCAAACGTGCGAAAGATGCCATACTTGGAGCGGCCGTGCAAGCGCGGATGATGTCGCGTGATAGTTTCGGTGCATCGGGTGCCGTGCCAGTGCGCAAGAATCGGGATGAAACGGTGCATTTCGCCGTAGAGGCGTAAGTCTGCCGCGATCTCTTTGCGCATCGCTTTGAGCGTGCAGCCGAGATCGTGGCAGGGAAATCGTGTCGCTGCCGAAATCAGTCGGTTGGCAAGTAGTGAAGGAAGTCGGCGCGAAAGCCATGGATCTTGGCGATCCTTGCGCCAGCCGTGTACAAGGTCGTAGCCCTCGTCGATTTTGGCGATCAGTTTTGGAATATCGCGGGGATCATTCTGCAAATCGCCATCAATTGTGACAACAACCTTACCACAGGCATGCTCGATTCCGGCGCTCATCGCCGCAGTTTGGCCATAGTTGCGTCGGAGTTCAATGACGCGTAGACATGAGTATTGGTCTACCAACTTAGTAAGCGCTGCGTGCGTGCCGTCGGTCGAACCGTCATCCACGGCAATTAACTCGTATTCATAATCGACAGCCTGAAGGGAGGACGCGATGGCATCCACTAAGCGCGCGACGTTATCGACTTCGTTATAAAGCGGAACAACAATGGAGACTTTCATTTTGGATTCCATCATGCAGTGCGCTGCGGCCTGCACACGTCAACACTATTAAGGGGTTGTGAGTCGTGAACACTGCTGCGTTGCCGTAACAAGTGGATGGGACCACCAATAAGTCCGACCGCCACCACAATGATGGACCAGACGAGACCCAGAGTGAACGCCAGTTCGCGGGGCACACCATCGGCGGCAAGAAGCAGCGGAAGGCTGGCTTCGCGGACGCCGATTCCTGAGACAGAAATAGGCATGGCGGTCGCAAGGCTTACCGTTGTCGTCGCAATGAGAAGTGGTGTCATAGGGACGCTGAGTCCGATCGCGTGCGCGGCTGCCGCCACAGCGATAACGTTGAGACTTTGAACGACGAGAGCCCACAGAAAGACATAGTGCCACGGAGTATCAGTTGCCTGTTGCCGAAGATTACTGACCAAGCGGTGTGGCCACTTTCCTAGTCTCCGAAGCGCCGAAATTCTACCAGCGGTGTTCATTCTGTTGCGCTTCGCAGCAATTGCCCGCAACAAACGAGTGCTGGTCAACACTCCGATCAGGGCTGACAAGCCCAGCAGTGGCGCCAAATGAGTTCCATGGTGGTCGTCGAATCCCAGAATCAATCCGAGGGTGAGGAGGATGACGAGCGCAGCGAGACCTGACAGCCGATCGACCATCACCGTACTCGCAACGACTTGTTTGTGTTGTGAACCTCCGATGCGAAATATCTTCAATACATCGCCGCCCAAAGTCGTGGGAAGACAAACGTTTACGAACATGCCTTCAAAATAGGCGGACAACAGTTTGCGGCGCGAGTGATCGAGACCCGCCGCGCTGACAATGAGCGACCAGCGCACGACGCTGGCGAACTGGGACATGAGGTAAAGGCCAGCTGCGACGAACAGCCAACGCAAATGAGCCGCCTGGAAAGTGAGCCAGACGGCGTGCCAGTTTGTATGCACCGCTAACCAACTGATCAGTGCTAGAGAAAGCAACCAGCGAGCGGACAATCTCATTATTATACCAACACCCAACGCTGGGGCTCCCAACATGCAAACCACTCCCGCGACTCGCGATCAGCGAGACATCGTATGAGCACCGTCTCCGGCGATTTTCTTCGGTCGGCCAACGAGCACTATTCTTTCCGGCTTCAGGAAGCGCTGTTCTTCCGCGAGTACGGTTACGTCCGGCGGTAACTCATCGCGGTGCGTTTCGTATGCTTCGCGGGACAGAAGCAGTGCATTACCTCCTTGGCCAAAGAAGCCAGAGAGGGGCATTGACTTGTTGATGCGTTCAACATGGTGTCCGAGGTAATACACGAGTGATGGCGTGAAATAGCCAAACGTCGCGACATGCGGCTCCGCGTTCGAAGGGAAATCGACATGGCGACGAATTTGGTCCGCCAGCAGCGGTCCGTCTTGGGCCGAACTAGCACGCCATGCTGTGTAAGTTGTGGCAGATAATGTAAACGCCAGGCAAATGAATACGAACGCTGTGACGGACACGCCGATACTTCCGCGATAGAGTAAAGCCAGACACGCGACACCTCCCAAAGTTGCCACAACTCCCGGCAAAGCGACCGTTGCGTCTAGATTCAAGAGTTTTCGGGCCGCGATTGCCAATCCAATGGTGATGGTGGCGCCGGCCAGAGCCAACGACCCGTATCCGGCCCACAGTCTCCAATCGCGCTGCGTCGCGTGGCGCACCATTGAGTTCAAACATGCGCCCGTCACGATCGCCAGTGCCGGATAGCAGGGAACAACGTAGTTCGGCAACTTCGTTGCAGCGAGTGTAAAAAAGCCGACGTAGCAACCAATCCAACACAACAAAAACGCCGCCGCCGAGCGATGAGAGCCGTTCTGATGAACTTCTCTGATCGTCGACCATATTGAGACGGGTAGGAACACGGAACCCGGGAAGAAGCCCACCAGAATCGCTACCAAGTAATAAATCGGTAGGCCGTGGTGATGCTCCATAGGGTGCATGAAGCGACCAACGTTGTGCGTACCCAAAAAGCCGAATACCCATTGCCCATCGGTGCGTAAAGCCACGAGGAGATACCACGGCAAGGCAACGAGCGCGATCAGTAGCAAGCCCCAGCCAAGACGCAGTGTCTGTACAGCCTGAAAGACACGTCGCGGCGCAAAAAACGAAAATAATCGTTGCAACCTGTTTATATTTAGTGGTGTGGCATCCGGGCCGTCAAAGAACAGCAGAAACGATCCGATGATGCCCAGCGGCATGACAATGCCGATCGGTCCCTTGGCCAACACAGCCATTCCCATTCCGACATACATACCGATGCACGCGAGCATTGGTAGACCGTGCTCGTGAACCGAAATGGGTTGGCCGATTTGCTCGCCGAGTGCTCCTGTAAAATGACCGCCCCGTCGTATCGCGACGCCGGCCACGAATGACAGAAGACTAGCAGCAATACAAAGGATCAAGAGTGAGTCAGGCGTTGCACCTCGCGCAAGCACGGCGAACATCAAGGCCGAGGTAGTCAGGCAGCCTGCCAACAAACCGATGCGCGAGTCGAACAAGAGGCGTCCCAAGTGATACGTGAGGACGACGGTACCCGCACCAGCAAGGGCTGATGGAACTCGCGCCGCTAACTCCGTTACGCCCAGAAGTTGGTAGGCCGCAAGCATACACCAATAGAGGAGAATCGGCTTGTCGGTTCGAAGGTCGCCGTTGAAAGTTGGAACGACCCAGTCGCCGCGGGCAAACATTTCCTGACTACAGACGGCGTTTTTGGGTTCATCCTCGTCCCACAAACGTGTTGATCCGAGCGCGATGAAAAAGCTCGCAGCAGCCATTGCTGCCAATAGAACAGTAATACGCCCATGTTGGAACATGCGATTCGCCTACAACAGCTAACGACGAAATAAGGGCCTTCCGACATTCGAAGGATTCTGCGACACACACGGATGCGAGAGTGTATGCAGCTTATGCAGCTTCAACAAGTCGAGTGCAACGATAGCGGTGTCACAGGACGATAATGATGTTTGCCAAATCGGATTGAGACGTTAAATAGCGCCGATTTGGCAAGAACTTCGGCGAACTACTTGCGTCGAATTCAACGAGAAAATGCCGCGGCTAGGAATGCTATCGCCGTTAGCCAATGCATCGTGCCGAAGTGCAGGAGACTTAAATCGCCATGACTCTGATTGGCACAGAAGCGAGAACACGAATGCATCGCTGGCACTGGTGGCAGCTGGCAATGCTCGGAATGGTCATCTTGATGGCCATAGCGGCGTGCGATATCCGGCTGGCTCGTTTGTGCTATGCCTACCCGTTGCCGTACCCCATCGTTCGAAGTCTGGAGATAATCGCCGATATTGGTGGTGGTGGATTGGGTGTCGCTCTCATTTTGATTGGCGCTGCAGTCTTCGACCGTACGAAAGTCAGCCGTCTGCCGCGGCTAGTCTCCGCGTCATTGGGGGCAGGGCTGGCAGCCGACATCGTGAAAATGTGTGTTTGCCGCAGCCGGCCACATTCCATGGATCTTTCGACCGCCACCTTTGGCTCAACTTTTAATGGTCTGTTTCCATTTCTTTCCGCTGGAAGTCACGGACAAAGCTTTCCCTCCGGCCACGCCGCTACTGCAACGGGGCTCGCGCTCATTTTAAGCGTGTCTTATCCACGCGGCCGTTGGTTCTTTGGCTTATTAGCTGTGACTGTCGCGCTCTCGCGAGTCATCGTGCACGCGCATTTCCCAACGGACATCGCTGTCGGTGCCATGTTGGGCGGAACGTGGGCATTTGCCTGTCACAATGGATTCCTTGCGCCGGTTTTCTGTCGGACAGAGCGTCAATTGAAAATCATGATGGCGCGACGCACTGAAAGCTCATCCGGAAATTCGCTTTTACGACATGAGTTTATGGAATCGTTAGATGCCTCCGACCTCCCCTCAGCAGGTAGTCAAGATCAAGGTCAGGCAGCATAGCGCTTCGCTGGAACTTACAAGGCTTTTCTGACCATGCGTCTACTCGTCACGGGTGCGGCTGGGTTTGTTGGCTACCATGTTTGTCGCTGCCTGCCTCGAGCGGGGCGATGAGGTGGTAGGCATGGACAACTTGAATGCCTATTACGATCCGCTATTGAAACAGGATCGGTTAAAACAGTTAGCGAAGTATCATCGGTTTGAATTCGAACGGGTTGACCTCTCCGATGCCGCCGCAACTGGCGCCATCGTCGATAAAGGCCCATTCGATGCCACCGTCCACCTGGCAGCACAGGCTGGCGTGAGGTATTCACAAGAGGCCCCGCGGTCGTACACCGCGAGCAATGTTGCAGGCCTGTTGAACGTGCTCGAAGGCTGCCGCGCCTACGATGACCATTACTTGGTGTTTGCATCTTCGAGTTCCGTCTACGGCGACTGTACTGCTTTTCCGGTTCGAGAAACGGCCGATACAACTCGACCCGTAAGCCTATACGCGGCGACGAAGATGGCCGGCGAGCTGATGGCACACAGCTATGCCGATCAGTACGGTCTCGCGGTGAGCGCATTGCGGCTATTCACGGTGTACGGACCCTGGGGTCGGCCCGACATGGCGATCTTCAAATTCACAGACGCCATCTTCGCCAATGAACCGGTGGAGTTGTACGCGGGCGGAACGCTCCAGCGCGACTTCACCTATGTAGATGACATCGCACAAGGCATCGTCGCTGCAATCGATCATCCACCGTCGACCGATCAAGCGAGGTTTCGCGCGTACAATCTCGGCCGCGGGATGCCAGTCATGGTGACTGACTTGCTTGAAGAACTTGAACGCTGCCTAGGGCGGCGCGCTGTGCGCCGCTTTCTGCCCCCGCAAATAGGAGACGTGAGTGTCACTTGCGCCGACATCAGCGCCGCGCAGGAAGACCTTGGTTATCAACCAGCAACCTCAATCTGCCAGGGTCTACGGCACTTCATCGACTGGTACCGGGGTTATTATCACTTGAATAAAGCCCTTCGATACACGGCTTGACCGCACAACGCCTAGTGGCAGCGTTTTTCGAAGCGGTTGTCATCAAACTGGTTCGCTAACGACCTTCTTGTCCGCGAAAAGGAGAGTGCCAAGCTGCCTTTGGTGTTCTTTTTGAGGATGGTGTCGCATTATACAAGTACACAGCCCGTTTGCTATGCGACGGTTCACTGCTTCCTAGCAATTCGTCCGTACCGAAGAACCTGCTTATGCTCCATAAGTGCACACGTGCATGTTGCTGAAAACGACACCATGACGCGTAATGGTAGGTACTGCAAACGAGCCATCGGCCGTTAGACCGATGGCTCGCGAAAAGACTCATTAAGCAATTGCTAGCCCTCAGTCCATGCGTTGCCGACGACAGCCGACCAAGCCACCAAAGGCTATCGCCAACAGGGCGATCGCAGCCGGTTCGGGTACGGATACGGCAGTGCCCGGCGAGCCAATGCCGCCGTACGTGCTCAAAAACGCTCCGTTTTCCCCAACGACGCTTAACCCAAGATTCGTTCCATGGGTATCCCATTCAAACGTGTCGCCACTGGTGGAAGGTCCAAAGGACGCCGAGGCAACTTCCGTTTGTGAGGCATCAAACAAATGGACATCATCACCGCCGCTCGACAATCCAGAAAATGTATTCGGTCCGCTGAATTGAAACTCCTGAAGAATCTGGACGGAAGCGGGAAGACCCCAAGTCGTGCGAAAGGTGTTGGCGATATCAGTATTTGATGGGTCGTTCTCGTGGATGATGATCGACTCCCCGGCCGCGACCGAAACACCATTTGGAAATACCGCGTTGTCGCCGGACGCAACGCCACCCGCCGCAGAATTGTCTTCCCATAGGTAGCCGTCCAGGGATACTGCACTTGGTCCTGTGTTTGTCAGCTCCCACCAGTCGAGACCATCCAATAGGCCGCCAGAGGGTGCACCCGACGTACTCGCCACTTCAGTAATCACCAAACCGGCGAAAGCTGGCTGGCTGGCAAGGCACACAGCGATTGCTGTTGCGCAAAACCGTAACTTCATTAGTTCATCTCCGTAGTAAGAAAACTCGTGAAACTCCGAACGTCTGCCGGAGTGTACTGAGGCCAAATGAAGAATAGATTAAGGCCAATCAAAAAATTGAAAAGAAAACGAGCATCGAATTCTGCGGCCGGATTTCGGTCAGGCGCATCGCAAGGCAAAGCTGGCAGTTGCGATCGGAGCGGACCGTCAGCACGAGTGCTATTTCACCGTGGAAAACCGACTAAGATCTTGGCGCGTTAATTTAATATCGAAGCGATTCAACTGTCCCGCAACAACTTCAAACGTTCCTGACGCTCGAGCTCTGGCAAACTTAGGAATCGCCTTTACAGAGCCGCCGTTTCCCACCGCAGCGGAAGCCGTGGGTTCGGAGTTGATGATGGTCACCGAATGCTCGCCCACCACGGCGCCGTCGCTTTCACCATAGGTGCCCAAAATAAAGCTGCCCTCAGCGTTCAGCACACCCATTGCCGCTTTGCCCGAATGGGCATCGTCACCCTTGGCAAGGGGGGCAAACATAACTTTGGCGTGCGTTAGGGGCTGCCCGTCGACCGTGACCGTTCCCTCCACCGGCGCTAGCTCGTAAGGCGATTTATGGCAGCCGACAAAGAAGCTGGCCAGCGCTGCGGAAATCAAAGGCCATGTGACCACCCACAGCAGCTCCGAACCGGTAGAAAAACGCGATTGTCGATTAGAAAATATGAATGCTTGGTTCAGGTTCAACAGATGGGGTTTTGATTCTCGCTCAAACCGTGGCATCATAGCGCTCCGAAAATCGGACTGGATGAATCACTCGAACTGACCCACGACGCGGCCATCCATCCGGTCGCCAAGTAATTCGAAGGTTCGTAATGACAGATCCTCTGTCAGAAAATGCACGGATCCATCCACGAATCCAAAGAATGCGCCGTTCACGTGCCAACTGAATGTGCAGTCATCATCCCCACCGCTCATTTGGATAATTTCCCCGGGTGTTAGGGGGAAAGATCTGACGCCGCCGATATTGCAGTTGATTGGATTCTGTGTCTTAAAAAGGACAGCGCCATCTTCATAGACGGGCGTACCGATCCACACGGGGTAACTTTTGTTCGCAACCCAATAGGCGGCTTCGCCCACGGCGATTGTCTTGCTCGTGCCATCGAGCACATCTTTGATGCGCACGCGATTTTCGCCGTACGCCCGTTTCGTAACGGTTTCTGTTTCGCCATCGTATGGCAGCCAGGACTGTGCCTTAAGAGCCTCGGATTTGCGTAGGAACATGCCGCGGTCGCAATAGCCTCGGGAAGCTTTGTAGCAGGAGGTCCCGTAACCCGTATTTACCGGTTTCGCGTTGGGTATACCGAACGTGCCGCCATCCGGCACGTTTGTGGGCAACGCAGACGAAGGACAGAGGAACGTGGACAGAACCGTATCGCCGCCGGCAATTGGAATCTTGCCGGCGACGGCCGCGGCCGTGAAAATCCCCGGCTGCCAAGGGTTGCCCTGGTAGTGGACACCCGCATAGTCCGGAATGTCGTTTTGCATTAGTCGATCGTATACGGCCTGCTCTTCGAGCTGCGGCAGAATCTTCGTCGCCCATCCGAGTCCGTCCTCTTCAAAGTCCTTCCAGTTGGGATCTGGCTGAGCCGCACTGTACAAGCCCTTGGGGAATTCCTGGTGTGCATCGTGAAAGCTCAACAACCCAAGCGTGATCTGCTTGAGGTTGTTTTGACACTGTGCACGGCGTGCCGCTTCGCGCGCCGCCTGGATCGCTGGCAGCAAGCAGCGCCACGAGAATCCCGATGATGGCGATCACCACCAGCAGCTCGACCAGAGTGAAACCATGTAGGGGCCGGGAGAAGCGGTTATGCTTCTCGGAAGTTCTTTGTTTCCTTCGACCCCGTACATGGAGATTCTTGGCATGGAACGAACGCTCAATCATCACTGGTGCGTCGGCATCGACTTGCACAAGGACACGCTCACGGCTTGCGTCTTCTGCCGCTGCTGCGGCGAATCTCGTTTCAAAAGATTCCCTGCAAGTGTCGGAAGCAGATCGCCGAGTACTTCGCGGCACTGCCGCGGCCCCACACCGTGGCCATCGAGACGGTCGGCTTCTATCGCTGGCTGTGGGAGATGCTCGAACCGCTCGTGGAAAAACTGGTGCTGGCCGACGCCACCCAGGCCCGGGCGCTGGCCGGCCGGCGACTGAAGACCGACCGCGAAGACGCCTTCAACATCGCGGAACTCTTGGCCGCCGGACGCTTGCCGACCTGAGCTACGCTCCGCCGCTTTGCGTCCAGTTCTTGCGCGACCTGACGCGACACCGCAACGGCTTCTCGCGGCAGCACGCCCGGGTGCTCTGTCGCGTGAAGACGATCATGAACGCCAACAACCGGCCTGGTCCGGCGCGGCTCGAGAGCGACGGACTGATTCGTTACCTCAAGGCCCAGGGAGAAAAACTCCCGCCGCGGCACGTCGCCATGCTCTGGCAGTGCGTCGATCAGCTGGCGCTCACCGAGCGGCAGATCGCCCAGGCCGAGCGGGCGATCGGCGAAGTGGTCGAGCGCGAAGACGTTCCGTGAGGTGTACGCGATTCTCACGAGCTTCCCCGGCGTGGCGACTGGTCACCGGCGGCCACGGTCATCGCCGAAGTCGGCGACTTCCGCCGCTTCACCCATCGCAAGGCGATCGGCCGCTTTGCGGGACTCAACCCGCGGGTCTTCGCCTCGGGCGGAAAACAACGGATCGGCCACATCGCCAAGACCGGCTCGCCCCAACTGCGATGGATCTTGCAGCAGGCCGCCTGGACCGCGATCCGCACCGACGACCAAGTGCGACGGGTCTTCTTGCGGATCGCCAAGCGGAGCGGCCGCAAGGCGGCCGCCGTGGCCATCGCTCGCAAAATGCTGACTTGGATGTGGGTCGCCGTCACCAAAGGAGAACCTTACCGCAGCCGCGTGGTCGCGCTTGAAACTGAAGAAATTGAACCGCGGGACCTCGGAGTGAAGTACGAGGGACGATAGCTCGGCTGGCTTTTGGGCCAACGACTCAACGTCGCTAGGAGCCCGTGAGGGTGAATGGGCATCGTCGCTCGCGCATGGATTTCATGGGCCGGAGGCTGCCCTCCAGAGCTCGAATAGCTGATTGCGCCCCCCGAGGCGTCTTCGAGGTCGACACCAACAACGAACGTCCGTCGTATCGTTCGCCTCGCTGCAAATGCGCAACGCGAATCAAACGACTCAGCCAAGAGAGGTAATCATGTAAAAGCCCATCAACACTTGACAGGCCCCTACATAGCTAAACCCAATGCAAGCTGTAAGCGATGATTCAGACGGAGCGAGCAGAGCGTATTGCGGCGTGTCGATATCCGCGAGCGCGCGATGTAGCTGGCGTCCCGACTACTTCCTTGGTAATCCGCGCGCATCAGATTCTCCGTCCTTGACCACTCTCCGCCGACTACCAGTTAGAGCGCGCATGATATCGGATGTAATCTTCGCCGTGAACGCTGTCGCAGTGATTTAATGAATGCTTCACGGTTTCTTCACATAGTTCTGCAAGATGTTCTGTTCGGGCAAACCTGGATGGCACCTCACGCAAACTTAGGAGCAAGATCGGCACCATGGTCGTACGCAAACGGGCGCTCGCAGCGCGGCTAATAGCAACGGTAATACTTCTGGCGTACTTGGCAGGCTCGGCGCGTGCCCAATTGTATATCAATGAGATCTACTTTGATCCTCCGCATTCCAGCGGTGACCTAAATCAGGAATACATGGAACTGCGCGGCACATCTGGCATGTCTCTGGATAACAAGTACCTCATACTGCTCGAGAATGAAAACACCTCACTGGATACTGGTAACCCAGGCGAGGTGGAATTTATTGTCGACCTGAATGGCCAATCGATTGGAAGCAACGGTTTTCTGACGCTTCGCCAAAACGGCAGCCCCTACACGCATATCGCGTCTGGTACCACGGACCTCAAGAACACAGGCCCTGCCGCGAGTTGGGGTACTTCGCCTGCGAACAATTCCATTGGCGTCTCGTCCACGAGCGGCATCATTGAGAACAGCGGTTTTACCGCGATGCTGATTGACAAGGGCTCCGGAATAGCGCCGACACTCGGCTTGTCTCTTGATGGTGCAGTGGACAATGACAGCAACTCCGCAACCATACACGATGGTTTGGATTTTCCAACGGGTCAGCCTGGCTGGACGATCGTTGACTCGATTGGTGTTTTTAGTGAAATAAAAGAAATGGAGTTTGGCCGCACCTATTCCCCGCTCACATTCGGCCCAGAAGTAGATGGCCAAGTCGTTACCTTTGTCGAAGCGAGCACTGGACTTCTCTTCCAAGATTACACCGTTCATCCCAATTTATCACCCGGCCAGAAATACGTGGGGATCGGTGCCGAGATCGAATACATCGGCCGCTATGGTGATTCTACCGGATCGGATGAGCATGACTGGTTGGCATCGAATCTAACTGATAATTCGAGCGACGGTTTCGTTAGCGCGGACGAAGGTTTCCTTCAATCCGGTAGCGATCCGCATGGCCTCCCGCGCGATCCGGCACCTGGGACCACTTATTCCGGTATCAGCTTTGGTAAAGGATATCTGGAATCCGAGTCGAGCCAGTACATTCCGTATGGCACGGACATGACCAATACGCTCGGAGTGCCGAACTATCCGCTCAATCAATCCGTTCTTCCCTGGGACTTCAATGCAGACGGTATTGTTGACGCGTCAGACTACGTGTATTGGCGCAGTGTGCTCGGCCAAACAGATCCGACGGGAAGCGGCATTGCCGGCAATCCCAACCGCAGCAGCACGATTGACGGCAAGGATTACGACATCTGGAGATACCATTTCGGCGAGACGCTTCCGACCGGTGCGGCCTCGGTGGTGCTCGGATCATCCGTGCCGGAGCCTGCAACGATGCTGCTAGTCGCAGTCGGTCTGATCATTTCCATGGCAATGCGCAGCGGAATTGGCCGCCGAATTCATTGATCCAGCTATAGGCCAAACGCTCCGCACCCTTACCCAAGCCATTGGTTCATATTCGCATTTGGCGAAGAGGCGAGTTCTTCATGTTTGGAAGATCACCGGTCGCCTGCGGTTGGCTAGCCGCAGTCTGTTTAGTCAATATCCACTTGGCATCGGCTGTCCGCAGTGCAGCCGGTATCACGGTTGGCGTTCCTGCGCAAGTCGGCACGAATAGCTCCGCCGCGCTTCCTGAAGTTTCCGGCATAGCCGTCAGCCGCGCGATTCCAAACACTTTTTGGGTCCACAACGATCACGGTGATACGGCCCGTTTCTTTGCAATGAGCACCCAGGGCTACCTGCTAGGTACGTTCCCGCTCGCAGGGGCAATGGCAACTGACTGGGAGGACATCGCGATCGGCCCAAAACCGGGTGGCGGCAACTATCTCTACCTCGGTGATATTGGCGACAATGATGGGAATCACGCGTCGGTGTCGATTTACCGACTTGATGAGCCTCAGTCGAGCGTGTCGGCCACGATTGCGGCGACCCAATACTCTCAGGCAGTGCTGCAATACGAAGACGGATCACACGACGCGGAATCGCTGTTCGTCGATCCGATCACCAGCGATATGTACATCATTTCCAAAAGTACTTCGCCCGCAATTTACCGCGTTAGCGCGTCTGCCTTTGACGCACCGCCGCATGTAACTGTCGTCCCGATGGTCGGCAGTCTTGGCGCACCGCTCCCAAATCCGACTGCGGCCGATATTTCGCCCGATGGTCGCCACATTCTCGTGCGCAGCAAAGCTTCCATTGGTTATCTTTTTGAACGTTCGCCTGGGCAAAGCATCGTCGAAGCTTTGCTCGACCCCGGCATTCCGATCAGCTTGGCGAGTGAAGTACAGGGAGAAGCCATCGGCTGGGCTGCCGATGGCAGCGGTTTTTATACGACAAGCGAGCGCAAGAACTCCCCGGTGCCAATCTATTATTACTCTTTTAGTGTCCCAGAGCCGACAACCCTAATGCTTATCTTCATCGGAGCGCTGTACGCTAACGCGATGCGAGAGAGACGCCATTAGTTGTTTTTCAACGTGCCAGCCCGAACAACCACAAGCTTGTTCGGATCTACGTGACGTCGAATCGCATTATTGATGCCTTCGAGAGTTAGCGCAGAGACCTTTTGAGGATATTCGTCGATCCAACTCAAATCGAGTCCCCGGCGAACCGTGTTCAGGATCGTTTGGGCCAGCCCGCTGCTCGTCGCCAGACTCACGCGATACGCCCCAGAAAGGGCACTTTTGCGATAGTCCAACTCAGCGGCCGAGATACCATCCTGGTGCCATATTGCCAATTCGCGGCGCGTAGAATTAAGCCCTCGATTCAAGAGCGACGGCGCAAACGTAGCATAAATGATCCAAGCTTGATCAAGTTGACCTGCACCCATCAATTGAGCCCCGATACCGTAAGTCAGCCCCTCGGTGTCGCGCACGGTCGAAAGTAAGCGACTTGTGAAACCATGGCCCAACACATTCGTCGCCACGGCGAGGGGCAAATAATCTGCATCCGCATAGCGCACTCCGCCAGGGGCTCCCATAAAAACGCTGACGCTCGCTTTGCCCGGCACGTCAATGGTTTGCACTGCCCCTGCCTTTAGCTTCTTGACAGCGGGGATTGCCGGCAACGGCCGACCTCCTTTCCAATCGCTGAAAGCACTTGCCACCTGAGAGCGAATTGCGGCTGCATCCATATCACCGACCACGACCATCGTGCAATAGTCCGGCCCGAAATACTGATCGTGAAATGTCTTCACATCGGCGACCGCTGCTTTTTCTAGTGCCGCAATTCTTTCTTTCACCGTTAGCCGGTACTGCGGATGACCGGGGGGAAAGATGGCCCGGCGAAGCGCAATCATTGCCAGGGCACCCGTCTCTTGCTGTAGTTCTTGGGCTTCGGCTAACTTCTGCTTTTGCAGCTTTTCGAACTCGTCTTTGGGAAAGGATGGCTTACCTAACTCTTCTGCTAACAAGGCGATGACTTGGGAGCTGTCCTTTTTTAAGCACCGCGCCACAAAGTTGATACTCCCCGATGCATAGCTGAACTGAATCTGAGCCCCCATCTGATCGAGCAGAGCTGCGATTGCGTGGGCATCGTGTCTGGTGGTGCCGCGCTCGAGCATCTCGACGGTTAGTTCACCCAGAATCGGGTTACTTGGATTGAAAGCGGGGAAGTCGCCCTTGATCGTAACGACATTCTTCACACCACTTGGGCAGATCAGCAGATCAATTCCAGCGGTATGGGAGCGCACGATTCGCGGAGCGATCGTGGTGGCAACCGATGCAGTAGCCGGTTCGCTACCATCTTGTGCTGACGTTTTCGCTCGCTGTGATTCGCTAGAGGTGGTCGCCGCGTTGGGCTCGGACTTGGCAGAAACTTCCCTTTCCACCGGCTTTTCAGCCGCAACTGTAGCAGGTGGAGCGGCCGCCTTTTCCGAAACGACAGTGGCGTCCACAATTTTTTCGTTTCGCGGAATGTACCAACCAGTAGTGCGCTGGTCAGCCTTGAAACACTTTTTAGCAACGCGCTGTACATCGGCCGGTGTGACGTGCTTTACATCATCTTCGAGACGATAGTACAACGTCCAATCTCCAACAGCGATGCACTCGTTGAGGGCAAAGGCCATCGCAGTCGATCCATCTCGTTCATAGGCTGTATTGGCGCTGTATTTAGCGATCGCAGCAGCAACTTCGTCGGGTTTGACCCCGTCCTTTTGGATGTGGTGAATCTCGTCGAGTATTCGATGTTCGATGTCAGCATGTTTGGCCCCGGGTGCGAGCTGAGCTGTGACGAAAAACAGCGACGGATCGTGATTGAATTGAGGGTAGGCGTCGACCTCGGTCGTGAGGTTTTTATCGGTAAGCGTTTTGTAGAACCGGCTGTTTCGCCCGTCGGACAGGATCATGCCCAGTACGCGAAGCGGCGCGTAATCCGCGTGCGTAGCGGGTGGAATTTTTTGAGCGATCATTACCACACCCAGTTGGCCCGGCCGCTGTACGATGACGCGCCGTGCGCCGGTCTGCGGCGGTTCCTCGGTGTAGACAGTTGGGATCGGCTTCGGCGAGCGCGGGATTCTGCCGTAGTACTGCTGGATGAGTTTTAGCGCCGTTGCCGGTTCAAAGTCACCAATAATGGTAACGGTAGCGTTGTTCGGCCAATAATACATGTCGTAAAACGCACGCAGTTTCTTGATGGGCACTTTCTCGATATCACTACGCCAGCCAATCGTGCTGTGGTGATACGGATGTGCGATGTACGCCGCCGCCCAAACCTCTTTTTCTAATGCCTCGGCGGGATCATTCTCTCCACGTTCATATTCATTTCGCACCACGGTCATTTCGGGCCGTCGATCTTCTTCACGCAGCCGAAGGTTTCGCAACCGATCCGCTTCTAGTGAGATGGCTAAGCCAAGATCTTGCGAACCGAGCGTTTCGAAATAATTGGTCCGGTCTTGCGAGGTCGTCGCGTTCGTGATTGCGCCCGTCCGCTCCAGCAGTTCGTCAAAGCCGTTGCCAGAGTCCCGGTTGTGGTCGCGGGTACCCTTGAACATCAAATGTTCGAGCAAATGGGTCGCTCCCGTCGTACCGTACGACTCATTGCGAGAGCCAACGTGATAGGTGACCATCACCGTTACCGCTGGGGCAGAATGGTCGGGCAAAAGGAGTACTGACAGACCATTCGCGTCGAGCCGATATTCGGAAATATCGCGGTCGCTGCGCAGCAGCGTAAAACCAGGTGGAGTCGCGGGTGCCGTCGCCAAGCACACGGACGTGCCGAAGATTGCAAATAGGGCCAAGTGGACGGGTGTAAGGAGACGTTTAGTCATGGCGGCAAATCTCAAAAAACTTGGAGAATAAACTGTCCACCGCTGAAGCTGGTTAATCGGAGAGGGAGTTCGGCGACAGTCCGTTTCGTTCTTGTCGGCTGACCGGAAGAATAGGCTACTTTACGACTTACGCTTATCGTAACGCTTTAGTTCATCGAATGTACGTCGATCCATTCGTTTGCGGATTCGGGCCTTGGTAGTGGATGATCACTGAGTTTGTTGCCCTACGCCCACTGTGGATTCTGTCCGCATATGGCCAAGGAAACACGGAGAATGCCACGTATTCACCTCTATATCCCGGTGGTAAGCTAAAGGCAGCGCTCTTGTCTAATCGTCAACCATCGCGGCCGCTCCACAAGTCGGATAAAGTCGAATATTTCGATGGTGGCCGTTCGGCTGACTGGAACGGAAGAGGAACCAAGGCGTGTCCGATAAACCGCGCACGTCGATCGATGTAGCGGGCATCAGTCGGCGAATCATCGCCAATGTCGAGCAGGTCGTTGTCGGCAAACGGCAACAAATCATCAAAGTCCTAGTGGCTTGGTTCTGCGAAGGCCATGTGCTGCTAGAGGATGTGCCGGGTGTCGCCAAAACGATTCTAGCGCGGGCGTTCGCGCGAAGTGTAAATTGCACGTTTCGACGCATTCAATGTACGCCTGACCTGTTGCCGACCGACGTCACCGGCGGAGCCATCTTCAATCAGAAAAATAGCGAATTTGAGTTCCGTCCGGGCCCGATCTTCGCGCAAGTGGTCTTGGCCGATGAGATCAACCGCGCAACGCCTCGGACGCAAGCCGCACTTCTCGAAGCCATGGCCGAAAGCTCAGTGACGATCGATGGCGTCAGCCATCAGCTCAAGCCGCCGTTTTTGCTGGTCGGCACGCAAAACCCGATCGATCATGAGGGAACCTTTCCGCTGCCCGAGGCCCAACTGGATCGATTCCTAATGAAGTTGTCGCTAGGCTATCCAACACTGGAAGAAGAATCGCAAATGCTGGAAATGCTCAAGCGGGAGCACCCGCTGGAAAAGTTGCAGCCGGTGATGGCCGCGGAGGAGCTGGTCATGTGCCAGCGAGCTGTGCGGACGGTGCATGTCGATCCGAAGGTCCGCAACTACATCACCCAGATCGTTCACGCCTCGCGCAAGCACCATGATGTCCGGATGGGCGGCAGCCCACGGGCTTCGATCGCCCTGTTTCGAGCGGGGCAAGCTGTCGCCGCCATCCGCGGGCGAAACTACGTCGAACCCGACGATGTCAAGCACATCGTTCCATCTGTGCTTACGCACCGCATGCTTTTGCAGCCGGAAGCACGCCTGCAAAACGTGACGGCCGAGGAACTCGTTGTCGATATTCTTGATGAAACTCCGGTTCCGATGCTGGAAAGTCGTGCGACGACAACCGGCGCCCGCGAGCCATAGTGTATGTCGTTGGGGAAACGTAGAGTCAATCGTCAAGGAAGCAATAAGACACATTGAGAGTGACGGACATAAACCGATGCGTTGGCTGATCGCAGCGGTGGCATTGCTCATCGTGGCCGTTGTGTTGAACCTCGGCCTCTTCGCGTATGCCATGTACGCGCTCATCGGAGTCATTACCGTCAGTCGATTGCTCGTAAACCGATGGTCGGGCAATTTAACCGCAATGCGAGAAATAAGTCGCGAACGGATCCGCATCGGCGACTCGACCGCCGTAGTGATCGTTCTGGAAAACCGAAGTTGGCTGCCTATCCCTTGGCTGCTTGTTGAGGATCTGTTGCCGCGCCGAGCGCTGATCCACAGCCCGTCGAACCTACAGGTGACCGGCCGTCGATTGCAACTCGTTTCGTTTCGAGGTCGATCGCGGCGCACGATCATGTACCAACTAAAGTGCCACTGCCGCGGATACTATCAGCTCGGCCCGCTGGTGGCGGAAACAGGCGACGTGTTCGGGCTCTATCGCCGGTATCGAGTCCTTAGCGAGCCGAGCTTTCTTCTTGTAGTCCCTGAAGTGATCCCCTTGCAGGGCTTCGACATCGCCTCGCGGCGGCCGATCGGCGAAGTGAAAATGTCTCACCGACTTTTTGAGGATCCGACACGAATGGCCGGCGTCCGCGCCTATCAGGCCGGCGACCCGCTGAACCGCATCCACTGGCGAGCGACGGCCCGAACTGCCGTGTTGCACAGCAAAATCTACGAACCGTCCACCATCGCCGGGGCCACTCTGGTTCTCGATTTTCATCAGCAGTCGTTTGCTGAACAAGATGAACCCGTGCGGTCCGAGTTGGCGGTGACCGCGACAGCATCCATTGCCGGCGCCATTCATCAAATGGGCCAGCAAGTGGGTCTCGTCACCAACGGCCGCGATGCCGCGGATCGTATCCGTACCGAAGGCTGGAAGCACGAACAGTTCTCCCGCCGAAGTGACGCACAAGCGACTGGCATGAAAGAATCGAATGACCGATTGCGTCCCGTCGTGGTCCCGACGCTGCGAAGCAATCTCCAATTGACGGAAATCCTGCAAACCTTGGCGCGCGTCGAAAAGACCGATGGATTTACGTTCGCACAGTTGCTCGCGGAGGCAGGCAGCCAATTACCGCAGAGCGCCACGGTGATCGCAATTCTGAGCCGCGTAACGCCGGACACGGCAATAGCTCTAGGAAATCTGCGCCGCCGCGGCATAGCCGTCACCGCCATCATCAATATATTTGAGGAACACCACTTTGCGGAAATGTCTGCGCACCTGCTGAGCGAACGCGTCGAAACACACCACCTCAAGGACCGTGCGGCAATCCCCGCCGTCTGTATGGACAGCGTCTTACGATAATGGCGAAGCGACTTTTCATGAGCAGCGCAGATTACGTGGCAATTGCCATCAGCCCGGTGCTGATCATGGCGCTCGTGGGGAGCCTCGTCTTCTTTCTCGTCGAAGTGTTGTACGTGGGTCAGTATTCGGCTCGCCTCGATTATGCGTTCGCGCTGTTCGTGATGGCCACCGTTTTGATCGCCCGTATTTCGATTGAGATGGGCTCAGAGCGTGCGGCCCTCTTTGCATTGCCGCTAGCGATCGCCATGTTCCTGTTCCTGCTTCGGTTCGTCGAGCACCCCAGTCCGTACAGCCATTTGATCAATCTTCTGCTGATGGGAGTAGTGTGGTGGTGTGCCGACCGACTGACTTGGGATTCCACCGTAATCGAAGATGATGAAGATGCCTCGGGCGAGGGCCTGATGCAGCGGATCGGTGTCGATGGGCCGGGAACGGCGCCCAATCAGGAGGGCGACAAGTTTTCAGCATCGACCGGCCCAAACGCAAATGAGTTGTTTGAAGATGCGTCCGCGCCGCGTACGATGACGAAGAAGTGGTGGCAGCGAATAACCTTCACGCGCCGTGGACCGCACTCGCCCGGCACATGGGTGTTGTATTTTTCACTGGCGGCACTCCCGCTGTTTGGCGTGGGGCAACATTGGATTCCTATCGCCGACGTGGGCCGCCGGCAATACGTATTCGGTCTCTTGCTCGTGTACGTGGCGGCGGCCCTAGCACTGCTGGTGACGACCAGCTTCCTGAATTTGCGCCGCTATTTGCGGCAACGGCGTGTGGAAATGCCGCTGCCGATTGCGGGAACGTGGGTCGGCGTCGGAGCATCCTTGATCGTGATAGTGATGCTCCTCGCGGCCCTCGTCCCGCGGCCTAGTGCCGAGATTCGCGCTGTCGCGAGTTCCTTGGCAGACGGGTTCGCCAGGGGATTTGGCTGCATCGCGAACCAGCATCCATCGCGACGGCGGCGCGCAACAAGGTGACGACAGCGCGACAAGCGGCGAAGCGACGAACCAAAAAGCTCCGCCAGGCGATCAGTATGCAACCAATGACCATCAATCACCACCGGGGCAGAATCCACCTACCAATTCCCAATCCGAAGCCACGAGCGGTAAGTCGGCGAACCAGGATGATCGCGCGACTGAATCTTCGCAGGCACCTAAGAAGAGCGGCAATAAAAAGCAATCGGTAAAAACCGACGAAAACAACGCCGCCAAACCTTCCAACGCACAAGCCCGTTCTGCGTCGCAAAATGAACCCGAACGCCACACACCACAAAATGGCGACGGCAGCAGAACCCGCTACGTACCGCCAGCGGTTTCACACGTTCAAAGTCTGCTGTCCCAATGGGGCGGACTCGCCGCCGCATTGAAGATATTGTTCTACGCGGCTGCCGCTCTGATCGCAGCGTACTGCATCTGGCGGTATCGCCATGAAATCATCAAGGCGCTCGCCGACATCCTCCGCCAACTCCGCGACCTGTTCGGCGGCTTCTCCAAAACGCGCACCGCCGCTGAGGAAGAGGCTGCCATCGGTGCTGCCCGCCGCCCCAGCTTCCATGATTTTCATGACCCGTTCGTCACCGGCCAGCATTCCAGACTTTCGCCCGAGGAACTGGTGCGCTACACATTCGCCGCCTTCGAGGCCTGGGCGAACGACCGCGGCTCGCCTCGCTCGCCCGACTGCACGCCCCAGGAGCTGGTCGCATTAGTGGTCGAGCCCAAGACGCGAATGCACTCGGAATCACGCCGGCTCATCCGACTGTACAGCCATGTTGCCTACGCTTCGAAGCGAATTCCGCGTGGCGCCGCCTACGAGCTCAATGAGCTGTGGCAACTGATGCGAACGTCATAGTCTAAATTGCGCGTTGAGCCGGAATCAGTAAGTTGCATGGGTTTATGAACTCAATGACATCTAGGTTGTTGATGAAATCTTTCCAACTGCACGACGAACGGAAGAATCCGTGAACGCGGCGGTCCGCGGCCGCTAGCCACTTGCATCGGACACGGTTCGCCGCCACAATCGTGGGGTGCGCATCAGCATTATTGCTTTTCTCGCGCACTCGTTGCACCTCTCGTGCTCGGCGGACTCTAAAACGAATCGCTTCGGAAAGGGAACTCAATGGAAGTCATGGTTTTGCCAACGTACGACGATATGAGCAAGGCGGCGGCGGCCGTCATCGCTGACGTACTCAATGCGAAACCCAACGCCGTTTTGGGGATGGCCACCGGCTCAACGCCACTCGGCGTGTACCAAGAACTCGTCCGAATGCACCGCGAGGATGGGCTCGATTTCACTCAGGTGATGACGTTCAACTTGGATGAATACGTGGGACTGCCGACGACCAACTCGCAAAGCTACCACTACTTCATGCATGAGAATTTCTTCAAGCATGTGAATATCGCGCCGGGTAATATCTACATTCCTTCCGGCACAACCAGTAACTATCAAGCGTTTTGCGCCTGGTACGAACAGCGGATCGAAGATTGCGGCGGAATCGACGTGCAGATTCTCGGGATCGGCTCCGATGGACACATCGCCTTCAACGAGCCTGGAAGTTCCCTTTCTTCGCGCACCCGTTTAAAAACCTTGGCACGCCCGACTATTGAAGATAATGCTCGCTTCTTCGAACGCCCTGAAGACGTACCGATATACGCCATTACGATGGGTGTTGGCACAATTCTCGAAGCGCGCAACTTGGTTTTGTTGGCCAATGGCGCCAACAAGGCCAACGCCGTCGCCCAAATGGTCGAAGGACCGGTCACTTCTATGATCACAGCGACCGCGCTTCAGCTTCATTCTTCGGCCAAAGTGTTTCTCGACGATGCGGCGGCAAGCCAACTCAAAAATGCGCGACTATTACGATTGGGTCATGAAGAAGAAACCGGATGCCCCGAAAATGTGATGCGCTCCTGTCTTGAATTGATCTCGGGGTCGCGGTGCCACACAGCTATTTGGTGTCCGTTATTTGAGCATGCCGTGGCTTTCAGCTCAGCGTTAGTACATGACTATGGATCTCATCGAAAAATTCACGGCCGACGTCCGTGGCCGAGGCTACTCGGTGGTGCTACCAGAAGGCGCCGATGCTCGGGTGGTCCAAGCGGCACGACGGCTTGTCGATCAAGAGATCGCTCGACCGATCATCCTCGGTCGCGAGGAGGAAATCGCGCAGGCCGCACAACAAATCGGTGTCACGTTGGAGGGAGTGAGGACCGTCAACCCGCCCGAAGCCGACCAACTCGAATCCTATGTGGCCGCGTATGCCGCCGATCGTGGCCTTAATAAACGCGTAGCCAAACGGATGGTTGCTCGGCCGGCGGTCTTCGGCGGCATGATGGTGAAACTGGGCGATGCCGAAACGATGGTCGCCGGCGTCAGCACCGCCACGGCCAACGTAATTCAAGCAGGCGCGCTAACCGTAGGCTACGCACCCGGCATCGCGACCGCTTCCAGTTTCTTCCTGATGATCATGCCCGAGTTCCGAGGGCGCAACAACTGTCCGTTGATCTTCGCCGATTGCGCTGTGAATATTGCGCCGACTCCGGAACAACTTGCCGACATCGCGATCGCTTCGGAGCGCAGTGCAGCGACTCTGCTGGGCGAACGGCCGCGCGTGGCGATGTTGTCGTTTTCGACACAGGGTAGTGCCGCCCATCCATGCGTCGAGCATGTAACTCGCGCGTTGGAAATTGTCTGCCAGCGAGCCTCTGATGCTTGTATCGACGGCGAGTTTCAACTCGACGCCGCATTGATGCCGGCCGTCGCTGCCAAAAAGATCAAACGGCCCAGCGACGTTGCCGGTCAAGCAAACGTGCTCATCTTTCCCGACCTGAATTCCGGCAACATTGGCTATAAGCTCACCCAATATCTAGCCGGTGCACGGGCAATCGGGCCTTTTTTGCAGGGCTTCGCCAAGCCAATCAGCGACCTTTCGCGTGGCGCCTCGGTCGACGACATCGTCGCCACGACGGCGGTCTGTCTCGCCCAGCGACAAGGAGCAGCCGGCGCATGAATGTCCTCGTCCTGAATTCCGGTAGTTCGTCGATCAAGTATCAACTATACGTAATGCCTTCACGAAGATGGCTCGCCAAGGGAATGATCGAGCGCATCGGCGAGCCGGAAGCGGCCATCATTCATCAAAATCAGCACGGCAAGCAGCGGCGAGCCATCAAGGCGGCAAATCATGAGGAGGCCCTAGCCGAGATCTTGCACGGGCTTATGAGCTCGTCGGAGGAAGCATCTGAAACAGAATCAGCAATCGGTGCCGTGGGCCATCGTGTTGTCCACGGTGGCGAAGAGTTCACCGGATCGGTAATTATCAACGATGCCGTGCTCGCTTCGATCGAAAAGATGTCACGCTTGGCGCCGCTCCACAACCCGCCGAATCTGGCTGGCATTCGCGGCGCGATGCACGCCCTGCCAAACGCGGTGCAAGTAGCCTGTTTCGACACCGCATTCCATGCGACCATACCGCCGGTTGCATACACCTATGCCTTGCCGTACGAGCTTTACCAAGAACTCGGCGTCCGGCGCTACGGCTTCCACGGCACGTCGCATCGTTATGTCGCCCGGCGGGCGGCCGCGATTCTCGGGCGCGACAAGTACGACATCAATTGCATCACTTGCCACCTCGGCAATGGCTGCTCAATCACGGCCGTGCGCGATGGGCATTCGGTCGACACTTCAATGGGCCTGACGCCGCTCGAAGGCCTGGTGATGGGAACGCGCTGCGGCGACATTGACCCCGCGATCCCGTTCTACCTGGCCGACAACGGATACTCCCTCTCACAGCTCAACAACTTGTGCAACAAGAAAAGCGGCCTCCTCGGCGTCTCCGGTTCATCGAACGATATGCGGACGCTGGTCGACGCAGCCGCCGCGGGAAACGAGCGGGCACACTTGGCGATCGATCTCTTTTGCTATCGCCTTAAAAAATACATCGGGTCTTATAGCGCCGTTCTAGGCCGCGTCGATGCGCTCGTGTTCACCGGCGGGATCGGCGAAAACGCCGCCTCGGTCCGCGAGCAAACCTGCACCGGCCTCGAAGCACTCGGCATCCATGTCGATCGCGTGAAGAACGAAGCCGCCGTCGGTAAAGAAGTGCGAATCGACGCGGAGGATGGCGGAGTTGCCGTCCTGGTGATTCCCACCGATGAGGAAGGCGCAATCGCCGCCGACACCTACCAATTGGCCACGGCACAATCCGACAAATGAGATTTTAACAACAGGCATATGATGACTGCAGGCGCGCCAGACAAACGCCGTCCGTTGCGGGACGACGAAATCCGCCAACTAAAAGCGCAAGGCTGCACAGCCCAAGATTGGGCCGATGTCCGCGTGATGGATCCATTCCTCACAAAGCGGGTCTGCCAGGCAGATTTCGCGGGCAACGTTTTGCTGGGCTCGTTCTCGGGCGATGTCGAGCCGGCTGGTGAATTGGCCAAACCCGCCGGCATCTATCGTGCTCGGCTCCACAACTGTGTCGTGGGGGATGGCGCGCGCATCGCCAACGTGGCAGGGCACCTCGCCGGATATCACATTGGTAGTGGTGTGCTGATCGAGAACGTAGGTAGCATGGAATCCGGCCCCGGTGCAAGCTTCGGCAACGGCGTCGAAGTGGCAGCGGTCAATGAAGCGGGCGGACGCGAAGTCCCGCTGTTCAATGCCCTCTCCTCTCAATTCGCGTATCTCACGGCGCTCCATCCTTACGAGCCCGAATTGGTCGAACGGCTCCTCGCCATGGCCCGCAATGCGGCGGAAGCTGCCACCAACGATCATGGTACCATTGGCGACGGCGCTACCATCGTCAACGTCTCCAAAATTCGCGATGTCGACATCGGCCCCGCCGCTCGCATCGATTCCGCGCTGTCGCTCACCAACGGCACCGTATTGAGCCATCCCGATGCGCCCACCACCATCGCCGAAGGTGTCATCGCCAAAAACTTCATCATCGCCGAAGGCGCACAGGTAACCGGCGGCGCCCTGCTCAACCACTCCTTCGTTGGCCAAGGCTGCCGCGTCGGCAATCAGTTCTCGGCAGAGAACAGCCTGTTCTTCGCCAATTGCGAGGCATTCCACGGCGAGGCCTGCAGCGTGTTCGCTGGGCCCTACACCGTCACCCACCACAAATCGACGCTCCTCATCGGCGGCTTGTTCAGCTTCTACAACGCCGGCAGCGGCACCAACCAGTCGAATCATCGCTACAAGCTCGGCCCCACGCACGAAGGCAAGATGGAACGCGGCTGCAAAACGGGCTCCTTCTCCTATCTGATGTGGCCGTGTCGCGTCGGCCCGTTCTCGATCGTGCTCGGCAAGCACACCCGCAGCTTCGACACTCGCGACCTGCCTTTCAGTCATTTGGAAGCGGACGCCGCCGGCCGCTGCGAGCTGATTCCGGGGCACTACATCGCCACCGTCGGCACGCTCCGCGACGGCGCCAAATGGCCGCAGCGCGACCGCCGCACCGGTCCCGTCCGCCGCGACATCCTCTGTTTCGATGTTTTCAGCCCGCTCACGGTGGGGCGAATGCTGCGCGGCGCTGCCTCGCTGGGGCAACTCCAGGAGTCAGTCGATCGCAAGGTCAGCACGGTCAACGCAAACGGTGCCGAGATCAAGCGGGTGCTGCTGCGGACCGGTGTCAAACGCTACACCGCCGCCGTGGGGCGGTACCTGCTTGAGCAGATCGTCAATCGGCTCGCACAGCAGCTCGATCAAGGCGACACTTCACTGCGAAAGGTCTTCGCTGCAGCCTCCGACGCCGTTTACAGCCCCGATTGGCTCGACATCGGCGGCCAGCTCATGCCGCGCGAGCGACTCGAATCGCTTAGCAAATCAATTTCCACCGGCCGAATCGATACGATCGACTCGCTGCAGCAATCGCTGCTCGATATCCGCGCGGCCTACAACGAGGACATATGGTTGTGGGCCCGCCATCAGGCGAAGGAATCGTTGCAGCTCGACCTCGATAAAATTACGCTCGACCAGGCCAAAGATTGCGTCACCCGCTACTGCACGGAACAGCAGAAGTTCCTCCGACTGGTTTTGATTGATGCCGAACGCGAATTCGACGAAGCCAGCCGCGTTGGTTTTGGGATGGATGGCGACGCCCAATCGGCCGACCAGGATTTCACCGCCGTGCGCGGCAAGCTTGCTGAAAACAGCTTTGTCCAACAAATCAATGCCCAGATCGAATCGCTGCCCGCGCAGTGCGACGCGATTTGTCAAAAGCTGGCAACAATCCGATAGCCGCCTCCTACAAATCCCCCTCTCCCTCCGGGTGAGGGCCGGGGTGAGGGGAGCCTTAAAAACAGCTTGGTGTGACTTCCTAAGTGGTGCCCCCAAGCACGCGTCGTCAAAACGAACCCCTTACCCCCGTCCCAAGTCGTGAATTCGCAGAAACAACACAAATCGTCGAAAGGAACCGCCCATGTCCGATACTGCTGACCGTGTCAAACGCGTCGTGGCCGAAACGCTGCGTGTCGATCCCGACCGGGTCGTCGAAAGCGCCCGCTTCGTCGAGGATCTCGGCGCCGAATCGATTCAAAGCGTCGAGCTCGTCGCGGCCTTCGAGGAGGAGTTCGACATCGACATGGACGAAGAGGAGGCGCTCCAAGTGAAGAAAGTGGGAGACGCCGTGAATTTCATCGAGCGCTATCGGTAGCGCATACAGTCCCAAAATCAACGGGGAATGGCTCATTTTGCGGAGTCCGCGGAGCAAAATGTGCCTGTCCCCCTTCTCCGCAGTTGGTTTTGGGACAGCCACTCACTTCTTCGCCAGCTCCGGCACCAGCGCCGCTTCGATTCCGTCCAGCGAATGCCCGCCCCAAATGCTCGTCCCCGAGCGGTCGTACAACATGTACATCGGAATTGCCTCGACGCCCATCATCTGAAACGTCAACCCGGCCCCATAGCCGATGGGCCAGTCGATCCCGTCCTTCGATTCGACGAAGTTCCTCACGCGCTGCACCTCGGCCCCATCCTCGGCCGTGAAGCCCACCACCTGCACGCCCAAATCGCGGTACCGCTTATTGAACCGCACCAGCTCGGGCATCCCGCGCACGCAGGGCCCGCACCACGTCGCCCAGTAATCCACCAGCACGATCTTGCCCGCCAGGTCGGCCGGCGTCAGCGGTTTCTCGGCATTGATCCAGCCCGATACACGCAGCGGCGGCAGCGGCAGCCCCGCATACACGTTGGCCGGCTTCGGCCGCCGCGACTGAATCGTCAGCAAGATGACCGCCGCCACCCCCACCACGAACAGCAGTCCCCAGAAGGACCCGCCGCTGTCGCCGGTCGACTGCTTCGTGCCTTTGGTATTGGATTCAGTCGTCAAGCGAGAACCATCCTAGCGCAGGAGAAATGCAAAGTCGGGGTCTGGTCTGCTCAGTAGAAAACCCCTATGGGAGGCCTCTCTGAGGCCGATCACGTGCCGCGTACCTACAAGAATTCGGCGTCAGAGACGCCTCCCACACTAGAGGCCATCCGGGTTTTCTACTGAGCAGGTCAGGTCCATTTTTCGGCCAACCCGGTACGCGTTCATGGTGCAATCGTAGGCCGAAAACATGGACCTGACCCCTTCCGCCTTGGACTTTGCAATTCTCCTGATGGTTCCTGTCCATCCTGTTAATCCTGTCTTATTCCGAACGTCACGCCTGTCATGCCATTGCCGGCCACCGCCCACCCGACGCCTCTGGCCCTCGACTCTCGACCCTCGACCCCACAACTACTCAATCCGCCGCCGCAGCCGAATCATCTTCTCCACATTCAAATCCTCGCCCGGCTTGAAGCCCACCGGCTGCGTGCGGTCGATGATGTAGAACCCACGGGCCCGCTTCACATCCCCCGTATCGCTGCCAACCTCCTTGCCCAGCATGTAGCCGTCAGGATACACGCGGTTGTAGAGGTTAATGTCGCCGCCCATACGATCTTGAACGCCGTTTTCGTTGGTATTCCAATCGGGCGCCTTCTCCACCTCGAAATACCCGACCGTGATCCACACGGCAAACACGCCGGAGCGATCGGTCACCAAGTTCCCCAACCGGCTCATCGGCTCGTACATCATGTACGGGTTGCGATTCGTGTCGGAGTAAGGATCGTCGCGCCTTGCGCTAAACAGTGGCAGAATATCTCGTTGGGTCACGTTGTCATTTGGAATACCGTTGTTGGCGCGATACGAAATCTCATCATTCCCAAACCCAGCATCCCGCACGTCATTAAGCGGAGTGTAGGTGGCTGGCCACGTCGGCCCTCCCCAAATTGGGTCAATAGTCTTATTCCCGTTCGCGTCTGTGAGCAGACCGCGGGTGCGTGGGTGAACCCGCTCCATTGATGCGTCCACTCCATACTGCATCATTTGCGGGACCGGCACGAGATCCCCTGCGTCTGCCGATCGAAAGGGGTTCGCGAAAATCGTCGGAAAGCTGTTATTCAAACCGAACTCCATTGTGTCAGGGGCACCATTGCTAGCCAAGTTGTCGACCGACGCTCCTAATGCATCAACTTGCCGGTAACCGCGCCGGCTAAGCATTACATCGCGCCAAGCCGGGCCAAGTTGGCCAAGTTGGCCAGGAGGATTCATGTCTCCATAGCGACGATTGGTGGCGGTGTTGAGTACTTCGTACCGGTGCATGATGCCGTCAAATACATCGGACCAGATTCGCGGGACCGGATCGAGCGACGTAGGCGGCAATCGCTCACCGGTCACGGTGTTGAGGTTCACTTTCCCTGGATCGCGCTCGCGCGACACTTTATTAAACGGCGGTTGAAAGTTGTAACGCGGATCGTTCGGACCAGTGATGTCGCTGCCAATTGGCTCCGAAGCTGAAACGTATGTTGGCACATCATTAAATGTCTCGGCATTCAGCATCGTGTCCGTGCCCACGTACCGCGACGGCACCTGCACATAATCGAGAATGCGAGAGAAATTCGGTGCCCCGTAAGGTTGCACGTTGCCATTCGCATCAAGTGTCGGGACGCCGGTCGCCGGATCGCGCACCACATCAGCCGGTGCACCCGCCGCCAGACCCGCAACACCCAGCGATGACGTCGCAAACACGTTGGCCATCTGGCCAAACGGCGCATTCATCACGGCCCACCGTATGGCGTTGGCGACAGGTCCTGTTGTTGCCGTTCCCAGCTCTGCCAATCCGTACGCATTCGGGACGTTCGCAGCCGGAACGCTTGGATCGATCGTCGAATACATGCGCAGCATCGTGGACTGAGACGCCATCGGCACTTTCAGCAACTCTTCCGCGCTCACAAACGGCCGGTTGTCCCATGCGAACCATGGATTGGTGGAATCCTCTTTGATCCGGTCGTCGATAGCGGGATTCGTACTATCCAAATCCCAAACATAGTCGCAGGGGGCCGGCATCCGACCGCTGCCGCGCTCGGCGAGGCTGACGACGCGAGCGAACCAGGCGGCGTGTTTGGCTGCTTGGCGCCCTGCTTGTCATACAATAATCCAAAGCTTTTGTTGCCAAACCCGAGCGAATGTTCCATCACCATATCGACGTGATTGATCTTCGTTACCGGCCCGACTTTCGGCGGCGAAACGACGCTCAAATCCACCTCGGAAGCACGCATGGTCATTTGGCGAACTGTCAGCAAATCGAATAGATCAGTCGAGCCGGGGGGTTTGAACTTCACCATTGCGGGCTCTTGCACCACAGCACGCGCTGCGGCGACATTGTGGGTGGTCCAGCGGCTTTACCCAACAAGTTAAGACGCGCCCATGCACCGCGCTCCGATGAACGGAAGTACCAAACCTGCAGGTCTTGCCTGTATTTGTCCAAATATTCCGGTACAGGAACTTCTTTCGTTACCCACGGTCGCCATTGTAAGAGCTTGTCCTGTGTATTAGGATCTGGATAGTTTGCTTCAGCGCTAGTCGTCCCATTGAACGCCGTGAGATTGACACTGGCAGTATCAACAGTGCGATAGGGGTTGATGGGTAAATTAGGCTTGTAGAGGTCGTTGTTGTTCTTGTCCTTGAACCGTCCCGGCGAAGGATTCCACGGCAGTTCCGGGTTGGCAAGTCGCTGCAGATGGATAGTCCGGTAGTTGGCCGTCGTGCCGTTGCGCATAAGTTCGGCGCAATTGGATGCTCGAGGTAGCCGTCGAGTGGCTTGTCATAGGACGTTTTGTTGGCATTTCCGGGACCGCCGTAATATCGGCCTTCGTATTTATTTGACGAGTCAGGCTTGAACTGGAGGTAAGTAGTGGCGCCTTTGATCGCCGCTTCTTCTTGAGCCGCTTCGAATTCGCGCGGGCACCAACCCCAAGCCGGCTCCGAAATATTCATATCCTCCACAGGAATCGCCACACATGGTTGATAGAAATCGGCACCGGGCGTCCCGTCGGATTTAAGGTAAATGTTCTTTACCGTGCCACGATCGTTAATCAGCTCGTTGTCGCGGCCGATTTCCTTGGTCGCCTCGTCGTACTGCTTGGTTCCGTTGCTATCGAGCGACGGGTTGTTGAGATCCTTCGGATCACCACCATTCGTCGCGACGACGAGTTGCTGCTTGTTGGGATCGGGGCCCGGACGAAGCTCGATCCTTCGTGTTTCTGTAGGATTGTGCATCGAATCATTGGTGTTCCAGTCTGTTGTACCCAGATCGAAACGGCCCACCGTTGTCGTGTATGTCTGATCGGCCACAGTATATTTCGTACCAGCGGAACCGATAACGCCATATCGACCCGGCATAATTGGTGCGATCACCGGCTGCGTTGCCGGAATCGTTGCGTCCGTTTCCAGTTGCTCTGGAATGAATCGTTGTACGTAGCCTGGTTTGAAATTCAAACCAGCCGATGGGTATCTAATATCCACCGTTCGATACGGAATCCGTAGCTTAAAGCTATTGTCCGAATAGTCGTAATCAGGTGTCTGATCCTTGGCAGTAGAAAGTTTCACCGGCGGCAGTGCTGGCGACTTGTCTGTTGTGAAATAGAACTCCCGCTCAACATAAGGGTACTGCACGTTGAAGATGTTTTTGCCAATCCCCGTTTGGCTCGGTAAGAAGCCCGCATCGAAAGCGGCGTCAAAGTCGGGGTCCGTAGGCCGGAACGGCGGCATGGGATCAGCCGCACTCGGTACCCAATTCTTGACCTTAACAGCCATGTTCTCGTAAGCCTTTGGTTCACTATTTGGCTTTACCTTCCTATCGGTGCGCTGCTCATCGAGGGGATCGCTATTGCGGGCGTCGGGCCATTCTTCCACAACGATCATCCGCCACACCGGCGAACGCTTGATATCATTGGCCGCATCGGTTGGTAGCAACGTGAGCTTGCCGTTCGAGTCAGCCGCGAAGTTGCTCACTCGGTCAAGTTGCACGCCTTCGGACTTTACCAGACGATTGGCGGCGATAGCCGCGACCGAGCTGTTCACTCGGCTATATAATTCGGACGGATACTGCCCATCCGGCGACCACGGGTTATAGACTTCGACAAAAAGTGATCCGCGCGGCCGAAGCCCCTGGTCGGGGTCCGGATCATTGTAAGGACTATTGGGGGAAGCCGGATCGCGCGAGCCTGCTGGCCGTGACTTATCGTAATGCCGCATTTCCCCATGACCGTCCGAGTCGGCCGAACTAAGGTCCTCCGTCCGCCGATCGTGAAACGCCACCGTCTCGGTAATCAAAAGTTCCGGCCGCTCCGCGCCCCATACAACACCGCGGGTTTGGTTCAGTGGGTGACTCACAATTGAATTACCGGCAGAATCCTTTAACGCCGTCAGCTTTTTCGTATTCGGGCCGGGGCCTTTCGGGACGATTGTCCAGTCGATCACCTCAGCGAGATTCTCATCCGTGGCGGCGTCGCCATCCAACGGAATAAACGTGGGCTTCGTATCAAATTCCGCAGTTCTGGTCGCCAGCGATTGGCTTGTAACGTCCCCCGTCCACACATCATTCCACACACCCCAGCCGTCCCACGGATTCTCATCGTATTCGAACGGCGTCATGATCACGTCCGGGTCGCGCATATCGACGCAATTCACCGCCCATTGGGCAATCATCTTGCACGTCGCTTTACGCTTGACGATGAGGTCCGCTTCCGCAGCGCTAATAGCCGGATTGGCGCCGGTGAGCTTCTTTTTCTCCGTATCCATCCAAGTCATCAATTGCGGATCGTTCTCGTCCCAGGGAGCGACGTAATTGTCGTCCGCCAACAGCATCATCAAGCAGTACAAGTGCCGGGCGAAAAGCTGCCGCCCTTGGGATTCCAGATTGCGCACACCGCCTAAGATCGTCTTGTTGAGAGCGGCTGCTATTGCCGCGTTAAGCGGTTCAGCATGGCCGTTCGTGTAATCGAACGAAATCGGCTCGGCGAGAGTGCCGTTCCCGCCGGCAGCAGTGGGCCACATTTGTTGCCACATGCCATCACGCGGCGCTGAATATTGCCGGTCGCCGTCAAGGTCGATGAATGGCTCGCCACCTTCCCATTTACCGTCTCCATTCACGTCCAAAAACGGATCGCCCGCTTCCAACGGGTCGTCAACCACGCCGTCCGTGATGCCCGTAACTGGGTGCGGATTGTCCTTTCCATCGCCGAACGGCCGATTGAGATCCATCCGGTTCCCCGCGATGACTTCCGGTGCAAGTAGATCGGAAACCAATTGCGGATTCGCGGCCACCACGAGTTGCGCGTGCGTTGACAGCCGTCATGAATTTGGCGAAACCTCCGTTGTTGCCAGTTGATAGATTTGCGACGTCGCCTTCCGTCAGGCTCTGGCGTCGCATCTCATAGCGGCGAGCTTCCGTCCACACGCGATACTGCAAGAGATCGACGATCGTCGCCTTGGCCGGATCCTTGCCGATAATGGCTTTGAAATCATCGGAGCCCGGTGCGCCAATTTCCGATGCGTCATCCTGGCCACCACTGGCTGTGAGGGGGCCAGAGCCGTCGGGGTCGTCATCCTGAAGCGCCCGTCCCGGCTTGCCATCCGGACCGACGGCAAGCGCGGCCTGATTCGGCACGTTACCACCCGCCACCGGCACCTCAACGCTATCCGTCGTCACCAATCGGCGGTTGACGCCGGCAAGTTGCTGCGCGGCGGTCAGAAGCTCCGGCGTGCTTGTGGAACCGAACTCCGCCTGCGCTTTTTGCTGCACGCGATAAAGGTCGCCGTATTGCTGGTTCACCAATTTCGCAGGATCGAACGCATTCACGCAGTCCCACAACCGGCTCGGCAGCGTGCCCGCATCCGCGTCCCACGCGCGCAGCACCTTCTCCAAATCCGACGTCGAAAACGCCGCATCATCGTTCTGAATAAGGCTCTGGTTAAATGCCGAGGCCGAGTCCGCAATCAAAGAGTTCGTGCTGGTTGCCCACTCATCGCGCCGTTGCGTGCTGCTCAAATCCAACTCGTACGGCGATTTGGCCAGCAAGTTGAAGGGCAGTTGCTGGTTTTGTTGTGCCATCGCGGTCGGATTCACGTCGGTGGCCACTTCGTACACCGGCTGGCCCATGTAATCGAGGCCCAGCGCGTAGCGAGCCTTCAAATCCGGCGGCGTTCCGAATGCCGACTGGTAGTTGCGCTGTGTACTGCCGGTAGCCGCGTTCCAGAACGACCACGGATAATCGAAGAACTTCAACTGCGCGAGCAGGCTGGGCGTGGCTTGTTCGCCGGTGAATTGGCGTGGAGAATTCGCGGGTTCGTTATTCGGTATGGTCAGATATCGATAGTTCGTGCCGGCCATCGCCGCATCGCCGGACGAGGTCGCTGGATAGCTCACGTTCGGATCGAAGCCGAACCTGCCGGACACGGCGGTGCCATCCACCGGCAGTCGCCCGTTGAGGACCGCGGCATAATCGTCGACCGGGCCGGCCGATTCGCTCCGATTCCCGTACCGCGGGCTCAGCGTTACGTCCAGCGGAGCAGGAAAGACCGACCGCAGACTGATTTCTGCCGGGCCGTAGCCGATGCCACGCGGCAACTGCAGCGTGCTGCGTACAAGGCTCGGTGGTGGATTCACAATACTTGTATCGTGCGCGAGATTGCCGGCCCGCGTGGAGTCGAAGAAGTCGGCCCGCGTGAGTTTTGCTCCCAGGGGATCCAGCGTCGGCGGCACAACATCATCCGCCAAACCATGCGCGTTGACGTTGAGCCGGCTATCCAGGTCGACGATGAGGAACGCGTACAGCGGTTTGTAGCGGGTGCCGTCCTCGGCCTCCTGGATCGGGTCGCCCAGGTCGACCCACACACTATCCGGCACGCCGTCGTTGTCGTTGTCCACATCCCACGGCCCCACCGCTTCCCAATACGGAATCGCGATGTTGAGATTGGCGCCGTGCCCGACTGTTAGTCCTGATGCCGGCAGATTCGACGGCACCGAAAGCGGATTACTGCCCGTGAAGTCCGGATTATCTTCTCGGGTCGGCCGCATCATGATGCTGCCGCTTGATAACGGCTATAAGGGCCGCGTTCTGAGTCGTGAGCCCATTCGCATTCGGGTTGAGCGTCCCATCCTGCATGTACGGTTGAATAATCGCGCAGCGCCGCGTCGTCCGGCGACATGCCCGCTGAAATTAGCCAATTCAATAGACGGTGATACCAGAAGTTCACCAAGTCTGGTCGATGGAACGATGGCAGCGGCAAATCTTCCAGATCGAGCCGTAAGAACTTCGCAGGGTCGGGTGGATTCAGCACCGGGTCAACCGCGCGATGAATGTTCCATCAGTGCGCACAACCCGCCCTTGAGCCCGTGGCGTCACCGTTTGCAGCGCCAAGAACATATTCTGGAAATCGGCCGCATCGTACGACTCATTCTCCCCTCCGCCGTCGTAATTGAAAAACGGAAGCCGGCGCGTTGGATTATTCAAAAGAAAGGACTGATACGAGGAAAGCGGAGCTGGCGTCAGAAACGGATCGGGTGTATTGGGCAACAAACCGCCAACCAATGTGTTGAGTGGATCAAACGAATCGGAGTTCGGCATCAGCGCCAGTCTCCGCGCCGATGTAGCCATTCGGAACCTGAAACAATTGCACCGCGCTAAGCCGCGGCTGGCCCGTCGCCGCCAGCGGGTTGTAACCCACGCCCGTGCCGCTAAACGCCCGGCCGTTAACGATGAACGTGGCGGGTGATGAAACGCCAGGTTCACCAGCAAGTTCAATAATCTCCGGAGCCCGTGCCGCATTCTGGTTGACCGTAAGCGGCTGGCCGTCCGCCCGATGGAACGCCATCACACGGAAGCGAAACAGACGCGTTGCCGTCGTCGGCGGCTGCGCAGTCGTTGCTGCCTTTAACTCGCCAATGTAGTTGTAATCGAGAATCCGCGCCGTCGCTCCCGCCGCGGGACCGCTCGTAATCGTCAGCAAACAACCATTGAAATATCCCTTCGTGAGAGGAAGGGGGTACGGCTGCGGCTCACCATACACGTTGCGATCCAACTTCAAGACATTCCGCAGATCCAGTGGATTGGTCGTTCCGTTGTAGTTCTGCGTGTAATCGATCCCAACATATCCGCCAGCAGTGACGTAAATATCGATAAACTGACCGTTGGTCGGATCAAGTGGAGCAGCGGAGTTGCCTACCTTGCCGTCTGCATAGCGCGTAACTTGCCCTAAGGCGGTGGTCAAATCCATGCTTTCGGGACTATACACAATCCCCTGAAACCCATCCGTCCCATACAAATCGCGCAGCAAGCTGTGGTAACGGACGACCGAGTGCGGGTTCTCCGTGTCGCGAAGAACTTGCAACAGCGCGCTATCCAGCCGCTTGGTGGCGGATTTGTTGAGGCGCTCGCTCTTGGCCTCTACATTAGCAGCCTTCTGCATTTGGCTGCTGCTCATCAAGAAGGCCGTGCCGATCAGCATGAACAGCACGAGCATGCTGAGCACGACCAACAGCAACACGCCCCGCCGCGACTCGCGCGCACTCCCCCCTCTGGCCCTCGACCGTGCCGCAAGGCGGCCTCGACCGTGCCGCAAGGCGGCCTCGAACCTCGACCTGTTTTCTCTGTTCCCCATCGCTGCCTCTCGTGCGAGATGCCTCTGGAGCAATCACCGTTCTGGCCAACGGCTGCTTTTTCTCGCTTTTATGCGTCGCCCCTGATTCACCCCCACTAAGGATAAAATGGCCCTTGTTTCGTAGTCGGATTGCCGCTGCTGCCGAACGCCGGGGCCGTCGACCCACTGGCACTTTCCAGTCGCATGGTCTTGGTGTGTACCGCGACGGCTCCTTTACAAATCGCCACGCAAAGATCATCGGACGCCGTCCCACTCGGAACCCACGGCCATTGCGGACCGCGCAGAGCCACCACACGGTTTATCGTCGGATCAAAGTTCTTAATCCCCGTCCCTTCGGTGTCGATCGAAAGCACCTGATACCAATTCAGCACGAATCGCGGTTCGCCAGTCGGCGGATTAGTAGACGTATCTACGTTGCTAGCTGGATGCGGCCCGCACAGCATGATCCACTGACCGGTTCTGAGGTTATCGAATGCATTAAACTTTCGTGTTCCGGCCGCATCATAATAGTCGCCGAAATCGGTCAATAAAAGTTCACCGCCATTGAGGCCCGATGAAACGACCGACGCTTGCACAGCACGCTCATTCGCGCCATGGCGCTCAGATACGAACTGCTCTTACTGCCGAGGGTTGGATAGACGTTGTCAGCGCTATCAGGCAGCGGACGTTTGTAGAACACGACTACTGAGACATCGTAGGAGAAACCCTCCGGGTTCGATGCCATGCCATCCCGGGCGGCATTCGTCGTCGGCACCACCGTGACGATCCACGAATAATCGCCCGTCCATTGCCGGGCGAGCGGGAACGTATTGCCGCTGTTATCGGTTGCCTTGTCCCAATCCTGCATGGCAGGCCGATCATTCCGTGCCGGCAAATCCACGACAAGATCGTCGTTGCCGCGGAAATAGTGTTCCGCCATCGTCGGATCTAACTGCCAACCGGAACTTGGCTGTCGAAACGTCACACGGCGAACCGGCCACTGAAATCCCAAACTAGCGGTTTTGTTCCCCCCGACCCAAGGAGCCCATGGAGAGTTAGCCCACCCGCCGTAATTCGCATAGTTCCCGAATGCGTAATAGGCCGTTGCTGGAAATAATGCTGCTGGACCGTGGACCGATGATTGGGGTGGTGGGGGACCTGTACCCGATAACGCCATAGTCGAGATACCCAACGGGTCAATTACAAACGCGCTCCCGAACTGCCTGCCGATAAGTGTGTGGTCTGTTGCGGCGTCTGATTGCGTCAGCGCTTCAGTAAGAGCCAAACCGAAGGGTCGACTAAAACTGCCTTGCCTTGGTCCAGCAATTGGTGAAAACTTGCCATCCGACGGAAAAATTACGTTCGCAGGAGGTTGGAAATTGCTCCACGGCGTCATCACATACCACGACCGTGGATTCAGCATCCCCCGCGCCATGAGGTCGCTCATCACCGATTGCCCGATCGCCGAGCCGCGGTCGGCGATTTCGGCGCGCTGCATGTACCAGCCGCCCACCGGGAACACCGCCGCCACGCCCAACAGCCCGACCGTGAGAATGCCCATCGCGATCAGCACCTCAGTCAGGCTGATGCCACGGCGGAATCCGAAATTCCTCCGGCTCTCAACTCTCGACTGTGCCGCATTGCGGCATCGACTCTCGACCATCTTCCAATTCCTTCCGTCACCAGTGCCCCTGGTGTTGTAGGCGTTAGGCATTATTAGGCTTTAGGCTTTAGGCATTAGGCTTTAGTCGTTAGTCCCTGGCCTGGACCCCACACACTTACGCCTAACACCTTACGCCTTAAGCCTATCTCCCCCCCAACTGTTTCATCTCCCGCGTGAACTCGCGGGCCGCGAGGATTTGCCTCGTCCGCATTTGTTCCGTCCGCGGACTCGCAGCGATTGAGGGATTAGGATCATTCAGTATCGCTAGCGGATCAACAAACGCATTTTCAATCGTCGCCACGCGTCCGCTTTGTGACCCAATGACAACCCACCGGCTATCGCCACTAAGCCAGTTAATCGGCTCCTTCAACTTGGCCACTTCTTCTGAGGTTTTAGGTGGGCTAAATGTCGACGGATCGAGCGTGGGATCGGCCGTCGTTGCATCCGGCGGCGCGATCCGGTCCGCCGGCCCACGAGCAAATAAACGTTATCAACCACGTTCTGATCGAACATCGGCGGTTCTTCCCGGTTGTTGAGCGGCAACTGGCTGTACGAAACGCGTGACACCCGGCCTTCCGGCGTGAACATGATCAAGACGTCGTAATGGTTGTCATTGAAGCCCGGCACATAGAAGTAGTCATTGGCCCCAACGCCCGAGGCTCGCAGATCGATCGCCGTCCCTTCCGGCAACTGATAAGGCTCGTCCGAAGCACGAGTGGCCTGCCGCAAAACCTTGTACGGTGCAGGATTTGTCCAAAACGGTGCAGGAGGTTTGGCCGGCGCTGCTGCCTCGCGATCGGCGCCCAGCGTGTAGCCCGTGTTATCGTATTTCGGATTGATCTGCTGGCCGCTGTCGTTGATCGGTCGGGCCACGATCGTGACCGCCGCCCGCGACTGGAATCCACCCCGCGACTGGAAATAACCGTTGTCGTCGAGTATTACGTACTCATACATGTCTTCACTCGGCGCGAGCAGCTCGAATTGCGTCCCGTTAATCTCGATCACGTCAGCGGGACGAATCATGCCGTTGGGAAACAGGTCCGGATCCCAACCAATTGGGAGCCGATCGCCATTCGACGGGTAATCATTCCCACGCGTCACAAACCGCACGAGCACCAGCCCCAGCTTGTTCGGGTGCAGCGCCACACACGCCCGCGAGTTCGCATCAAACCCCGCATACGGCGCCGGCTGCTCGACATAGAACACCTCGAGGCACGCGCCGTTATCCGGGTGGATATCCTTGGTGGGATCAGTGTCCTTGTTCGGGTTCGTATTCGTGTCGTAACTGAGCCGCTTGAGCGCGATGCCAAACGGCCGATGCGCCGCCACCGCCCGCGACTGCGCGCCGGTAATATACGTGTTGAGCCCCCGGGCGGCCTCACGGAGCCGGCGACCATCGTTCGTCGGCGACATCAGTGGAATCGCCGCCGCCACCAGCGTCGTGATGATCACGATCACAATCAGCAGCTCGACGAGCGTCATCCCGCGGAAGGATGGTCGAGGGTCGAGGGTCGAGGGTTGAGAGCCAGAGTGGGAGCGCAGCGCGACACCGCGCTTCTGGCCCTCGACCCTCGACTCTAGACCCTGGACCTTCATTTTACCTCTGTCCTAACAAGTGATTGTGGATATTGTCAGTGGCCGTCTCGTCATACGTGCTTGGGTCCAGGATGTGGAGATCTGTGCCGAAGTACGTTTTCTGCTTCGAAAAATCAATGTCGTACGGCGTCAATCGCGGCGTCAAATAAGGCTGCTTATTGCCATTCACTTGAACCTTGGTCGATGGCGGCCACACAACAAGGTCCGCCGCCGACTGACCGTCATATAAACCCGTCGACTCATCGCGGCCGCCCGAGTAAATCAGCGGCACCAGCCGGAACGCGTGGTTGTCGACGCGAAAAACATCAAAGGGGTCGTGGTCCTTGGCGATTTGCATTTGTGCGTCTGCTGTTTGGCCGCCGTTGACCATTTGATCAATCACATTCTGATTGAGCTCAATTTCCGAATCGAATCCCGGCGCCCAGCGGAGGAAACTGATCGGGTGCCCCCAGCCATCGAGGAACTCGGGCGCCCCGTCGCCGTCGGTGTCGCCGATGAGGTGCTCGCCGAACTGGGCCCGCGCTTCGCCATCGCCGCAAGCCAACGTGATGATCATATACAGGCATTCGGCAGATTGGTTGGTCAGGATATCTGTCGTTGTATTCGTTGCACCGGTTATCGCATTCTTTCGATTAAGCAGCGACCGGTATCGCCGCAGGTAGACGTTCGCCAACTCCGTGCGACCATCGAGATACATCGGATTGCCGATCGAACCAAGTGAACCATCGACTGGACCCAGCGCGACGTCGCTCCAGCGATCGGGCACTTCCATCAGCATCATTTCACGAAGCGCATATAGCCGCGCCTCGGCAGTCGCCTGACCCCTGTCACCCGACCGACTGAAGCTTGCGCGTGCGAGCTTATTGGTAACGTCGTTATTTAATTTCACCCGCCGCGTTTTGAATGTGCCGTAAAACTCGGTGAGCAGCGTGTGGAGCCGCTCGACCGTGTGGCGGGTGCCGTTCTCGCGGGCCGTTTCCGCAGCGATCGCCGCCACGCCGAGAATCAGCGACGCCAGGATCGAAATGATGAGAATCACGACCAACAGCTCAATCAACGTGACGCCACTCCGGCGGGATGGTGGAGTGTTGAGCGTTGAGCGTTGAGTGTCGCGGTGGGCGCAGCAGAATGGCACGTTTCCTGCCCTCAACTCTCGACCCTAGTCCCTCGACCCTTCTCACTTTTGCGCATCCTCAATCTTCGTTTCCGGCGTAAAGTTCACGATCGTATCCGCGATATCGCCCACGAACGGCCCGGTGGGAAATAGCAAATAATCGCTTGGGTTGTTCGAGCCAACGGGCGCGACGCCGCTCGGCGTCATGCGCATGAAACTCGTCACGTCCCAGGCGTTCGCCAATCCGCAATGAATTACTTGGAACTTAGCGGGGTTGACGTACTGAATCTGCGGCGTAGGCGTACTAGTATTCAGCGACTCTGCTACTTTCTTGAAAGCGTAGACATTGAGGCCGATACCGGACGTAGTTGTTGCCGCGGGCGGATCGTAGTAGCCAATCAAATCCGTCGTTGAGCCCGGCTTAAATGTCCCACCGGGGTGTCGCGAGGTATCGAAATACAAATAAGGCTGATCCGATTTGGAAGGCGTGTATTGCCAGAAATTGATGCGACGCAACACGCCCTTCGGGTCGGTGTATTCGACATAGCGGCCGTTGGTATCATCAAAATACCCATCGGCCGCGCGAGGTCCCAAGCGGCTAACATCAAATGGGAAAACCCACTTACGTGATTCGATCGGGTCGGCTTTTCTTCGATCGGTAGCAGAAATCGTCGATACGTCATACGACGGTCCACCATCGCCGGAAATCGGGTACTTCGGATCGGCGCTGAAACCCCCAAGCCAGAAGACAACGGCTTCGCCAGCCGCTATACCACCCGGTAGTGGTCTCGGATATCTCGTCGTGTCCGACGCTTGTAATCCGGTCAACACTCTTGCCAGATCGGCTGTCTCCGCTGTACGACCAGTCAACTGCTGAATATGCCGTCGCACATCATTCAAGATTCCATTTTCATCCAGTGGGCCGCCTGCATCCGTCTGAGAATTTGGCGGATATGCCGTCGTCTTGTTCTTGTAATCCTCGAGCGCCGTCGCGATTTGGTCGACCTCGGCTTTGATCCGAGTTTGCTGCGCCTTCTTCAGCGCCCCGATCGCCGCCACCGTGATCAGCGCGGCCAAGATGCCGATAATCGTGATCACGACCAAGAGCTCGACGAGGGTAAAACCCCGAGGCACGAGGCGCGAGTGGCGAGGAGCGAGTTGAGCCCGATTCTTATTCAGATCTGTTTTATCCATTGCATGGTCCCCATGTGTATTTGTGGGCCTCTTATGCCCGCTCTGTCTTGTCTCGCTCTTCGATCCTCGCGCCTCGTCCCTACTTGCTGAGCCCTTCGATCAGCTTCACCAGCGGAATGAACAGCGCGATCACGATGAACCCGACCACGCCGCCGAGGAACAGGATCAACAGCGGTTCCATCAGCTTGGTGAGGCCTTCGGTGAGCACGGCGACTTCTTCGTCGTAGGTGTCGGCCACCTTGTAGAGCATCGTGTCGAGCTCGCCCGTCTCCTCGCCGACGTCGACCATGTTCACCACGATGTCGTCGACGATCGCGTTGCTTGAATTTCAACAAATAGACCAACAGCCCGATCGGGCCGCCGACGAAGCAGAACCAGAAGAACGCCGCCACCGGATGGAAGCCGGGGACGGAGTTCTCCTTCATCGGCTTGGCGATCGCCTCGCCCTCGCGGATGGCCTCGCTGACTTTCTGATACATCGTCTCGAACGATGGCGTTGCCGGCCGTGTCGCGGGTGATCGTGCAGCGCTTCGAGGATCGGCACGCCGCTGGAGACCAGCGTGCCGAGGGTGCGCGTGGTGCGGGCCAACATGTTCTTTTCGATCAGCGGCCCGAAGATCGGCACCTTGATGCATGAATTGGTCCCAGCCGATGCGGCCGTGCTTGAACTTGCGGATCAGCTTGATCGTGAGCCAGATCGTGATCGGAATGCCGGGGATCAAATACCAGTAGTGGACGCGTCCAATTCGAGATCGGCGACCAGCATCAGCGTCATCGGCGGCAGATCGAGATCGAACTCGTCGAAAATCTTTTCGAACTCGGGCACGATCTTGATCATGATGAAGGTCAAGATGCACACCGCGACGGTCATCACGACGATCGGGTAGATCATCGCGCCTTTGACCTTGCGTTTGAGCGATTCGGCGCGTTCCTGGAAGTCGGCCAGGCGTTGCAGGATGAGTTCGAGCGCACCGCCCGCCTCGCCGGCCTTGATCATGTTCACGTACAGAGCGGTTGAAGCACTTGGGGCTCTTGGCCATGGCTTCGGAGAGGGTCGAACCGGCTTCGATTTCGTCGCAGGTGTCTTCGAGCGAGTACTTGAGTCGGCCGGGCTTGGCCTGGCCGGCAAGAATCCGCAGGCTGCGCAGAATCGGCAAGCCCGGCGTCTTGCAGAATCGAGAGCTGCCGCGTGAAGGCGGTGAGGTCCTTCGATCCGACGCCGCCGAACACGAAGCCGCGCTTCTTCTTGCCACCCGCGGCGCTCCGCCTTCTTGCGGCTCTTCTTCACGGTGATCTTCGTGACGAAGTAGCCCATCTGGCGGATAGTGGCTTGCGCATCTTCCTCGGTGGCGGCTTCGATCACGTCCTTGATCTCGGCGCCCGTCGAGTCCATCGCCTCGAATTGAAAAGTTGGCATTTTCAAGGCTCTCGGCAATTGGCGATCAGCCGTCAGCCGTAACGTTTCAGCTTCCGGCCCATAGCTGATAGCCGATAGCTGACACCTCATGCTCTTACGCTTCCAAAATCGTTTCGCGGACCACTTCGTCCGGCGTGGTGGTGCCCTCGAAACAGGCCTTGATGCCCGCCGTGCGAAGCGAAACCATCCCTTGCTTGCAGGCCATAGTCGCGGAGCTCGTCGCTCTGGGCGTTGGCCATGATCGCGTCCCGCAGTTCGTTGCTCATGATCATCAGCTCGAACAGTCCGACGCGGCCCTTTGTAGCCCGTGTTGTTGCAGAGCTTCGCAGCCGGCGCCGCGGTAGAATCGCTTGCCGCGGAGCATGTCGCTGAGTGAGCTCCAGGTCGTCGAGCATTTCGTCGCGGCGGCGTATACTCTTCGCGGCACTGCGTGCAAACCTTGCGCACCAGCCGCTGGGCGAGGATCGCCTCGACCGTGGCCGTGATCAGGAACGTGGGCACGCCCATGTCTTTGAGCCGCGTGATCGTGCTGGGCGCGTCGTTCGTGTGCAGCGTGCTGAACACCAAGTGCCCGGTGAGCGACGGCCTGCACCGCGATCTCCGCCGTTTCCGAGATCGCGAATCTCGCCGACCAGGATCTTGTCCGGGTCCTGCCGCAAGATGGATCGCAAAATGTGGGCAAACGTATTGCCGATCGCCGCGTCGATCGGCACCTGGATGATGCCATCCATGTCGTACTCGACCGGGTCTTCGGTCGTGATCAGCTTGTCTCGATACTCGTTCAGCTCGTTGAGCGCCGAGTAGAGCGTCGTCGTCTTGCCGGAACCCGGTGGGCCCGGTCACCAGCACGATGCCGTTGGGCTTTCGAAATGACGTCGCGGAACTTGGCCAGCGTCTGCTCGTTCATGCCGACCTGAGTTCAGGTCGAGCGACGACGACCGAACGGTCGAGCACCCGCATCACCACGCTTTCGCCGAACATCGTGGGCAGCACGCTGACGCGCAGGTCGACCGGATGGCCGCCGACGGTGAGCTCGATCCGGCCGTCTTGCGGCAGCCGCCGCTCGGCGATGTCGAGGTTCGCCATCACCTTGATGCGCGTCGTGATGGCGAACGCCAAATGCCGCGGCGGCGGCACCATTTCGTACAGCACGCCGTCGGCCTTGATGCGAATGCGGAATTCGTCTTCGAACGGCTCGAAGTGCAAGTCGCTGGCGTGCTCGCGGATCGCCATCAGCAGCACCATGTTCAGCAGCTTGCGAACCGGGGCGCTGTCGGCCAGGGCGGTGACATCGTCGAGGTTGATCGGCCCATCGGCGCTGATGCCGGCGGCCGCGGCGGCCAGATCGGCGTCATCCTCCAAGCGCCGAGACGATGCTCTCGACGCTCTCGGTGCTCTCGCCGTAGTAGCGCTCGAGCTGCGAGCGTCATCGCCGGCTCGGTCGCCACCACGACGCGAATGTTGAAGCCCAAGAACGTCCGCAGCTCGTCCTGCACGCTGAGGTTCTGCGGGTCGCACATGGCGACCGTGAGCGTGTCGCCGTCGAACTCGATCGGCACGATCCGATACATCTGCGCCATCGGCGCCGTCGACCATCGCCAAGCACGTCCTTCTTGATCGTGATGTCGGCCAGATCGAGACCGTCTGCAACGACAACTGCTCGGCCAGCGCCTGGGACGAGTTGATCGTCGTTGATCAGGCCCATGTCGATGGCCACTTTGCCCAGCAATTGGCCAGGATGCTCGTGTTGCTCATCCACCAGCAGCTCTTGCTGCTCATCGGTGATGAACCCCATGTCAACCAGGACTTGTCCAATGCGGCGATGTGCCATGTGCGTTTGTAAACGTGTGAGTTAGTGGGTCGATAAGTAAGTCATCAGGTCGCTTGCGGCTTAGCGCTCGAACGCTTTACGCAGCGTGTTCGCCGCCTTCGCCCGGTTGGTCGTCAAAAATGCCGCGCTCCGCGTGCAGCAAATCGTCGTGCCAACTCTTCCGCCTGGTTGCATTTGGCGAGGCCGTCTTCTTTGGTGATCAAGCCCGTCGCCTCCAAAGGCTGAAAATGTGGTCGTCCAGCAACATCATGCCGTGCTTGCGCGCCGGTTTGAATCGACGAGGTGATGCGGAAAATCTTGTTCTCGCGGATCAGGTTGGCGATGCCCGGCGTCACGACCAGCGTTTCAAACGCCGCCACGCGCCCGCCGCCGACTTTCTTCAGCAACTGCTGGCAGAGGATGCCGATGATGGCCGACGCCAACTGCGTGCGGATCTGTTCCTGCTGATTGGTGGGGAAGACGTCGATGATGCGGTTGATCGTGCCGGCCGCACTCGACGTGTGCAGCGTGCCGAACACGATGTGGCCCGTTTCGGCCGCCGTAATGGCCGCCTCGATCGTTTCCAAGTCGCGCATTTCGCCGACCAGAATCACGTCCGGGTCTTGCCGCAATGCCCGCCGCGAATGGCCTCGGAAAACGAGGTCACGTCGACGCCCACCTCGCGTTGGTTAATCGTCGACTTCTTGTGATTGTGTTCGAATTCGATCGGGTCTTCGATCGTGATGATGTGGTGGTCGTAGTTGTCGTTGAGGTAGTCGACCATCGCCGCCAGCGAGGTCGTCTTGCCGGAGCCGGTCGGTCCGGTGACGATCACCAAGCCGCGGGGCCGCGTGATGAGGCTCTTGAAAACTTGCGGCACACCCAGCTCATCCATGCGTCCACATCTTGACGGGAATTTGCCGCAGCACCATCGCCACTTTGCCACGCTGGCGGAAAACCGAAACGCGGAACCGGGCACTGCGTCGCCGAACGCGAAGCCGAAGTCGCGTGCTGCCCGTTTCCTGAAACTCCTGCTGGCAGCGATCAGGCGTGATGCTCTTCATCAGCGCCGTGCGTGTCGGCCGGCTCGAGAACCTTGGTCTTCAGCCGCTGCAGCCGGCCGCATGCATGCGCAGCACCGGCGGTTGTCCGACCGTAATGTGCAAGTCGCTCGCTCCCTGCTTGACGCATGCCGAGAGCAGCTTATCGATGAGAATCGTTCCCATGCTTCGTCATTCCCCTGGTTCGAACCCGCGGACAAAAAACGAATCTAAACGGATGATGACCGATTCCTTGTAGCAATTCGCTATCGGAACCAATGCGTACGGTCTGTCAGCGCGGTCGAACACCAGTCGGCGCATAGCCGAGCACCAGCCAGGGAATGCCTCTTTCTCGTGGTTCTTCCCCGCAACCACTCCTGAGCCCCAAATCAGGATTGGATGGAAGAAGACCATAGCCGCCGTGAGCCGCGATTGTGCGATTGGCGATAAGACCGGGCCAACAAGCACAGCCGCGGCAGATTGTCGTGAATCGTTCGACTGCGGCGAGCACTACTATTATTCGCCCGGGCACTTCCAAACTCAAGAAATTCGGCTGTTTTCGATCGCGCGTCGTCGCGGCGACCTCTTCACCCCGTGAACAGGCCGCAGCAATTCAACATCTCGTTCTAATCAAATTCAGTACCCACTTGCCTGCCTCGCAGCTCTACTCCGTCGCTTTCTTGGCAACTCGGAATACCTCATCCAGCGTGGTAATTCCTTCCAAAACCTTGCGTATGCCGTCGTCGTAAAGCGTTGTCATGCCGTTCTTTATGGCCTCTTTGCGAAGGTCCTGGGTGTTGGCGCCCTGGAAAGCAAGTTCCCGGAGTTTGCTGCCCATCATCATCAGCTCAAAAATGCCCAATCGGCCGCGATATCCACTATTGCCACAATGGTTACAGCCCCGCCCCTTCATGAAATTGGCGGAACCGACCTGCTCGGGCGTAATGCCCGCCGCAACCAGCTCCTGCTCTCGGGGGGTATGTGGCTGCTTGCACTTCGGGCAGATAACCCGCACCAGCCGCTGTGCCAAGATGCCAATCACGCTGCCGGCGACCAAATATGCCGGCACTCCCATGTCGACCATGCGTGTAACAGCACCGGGCGCATCGTTCGTATGTAGCGTACTGAAAACCAAGTGTCCAGTTAGAGAAGCCTGGATTCCCATCGATGCCGTCTCATAATCACGCATCTCGCCTACCAGGATGATATTCGGTGCCTGCCGCAACATGGCCCGGATGATCAGCGCAAAGTCGAGTCCGATGCTGTGCTTCACTTCCACTTGGTTGATGCCGGGCAAGTAGTATTCAACCGGGTCTTCGGCAGTGATGATTTTGCGGTCTGGCCGATTGAGCTCGTTTAGGGCGGCGTACAGCGTCGTCGTCTTCCCCGAGCCTGTTGGGCCCGTCACGAGCACGATCCCGTTCGGCCGCTTGATCAGCGCCTCTGAACTTCTTGAAGTCCTTCTCCGATAGGCCAAGCTGTCGCACGCCAACTTTGATGTTCTCCTTGTCCAGCAGCCGCATCACGCACGATTGGCCATGGCTGGTCGGCAGCATGCTGACCCGCAGGTCGAGCTCCTTGCCACCCGCCGTGATCTTGATCCGGCCGTCCTGGCAGCGCCGCCGCTCGGCGATATCCATCTTCGCCAGAATCTTGATGCGGGAGAGCAGGGCCCCCAACAGCCGCCGCGGCGGGCTATCGCGTTCGACTAGTCTGCCGTCGATCCGATAGCGAATCCGCACTCGATCCTCAAACGGCTCGATGTGGATATCCGAGGCCCGCAACTGAACCGCCTCGCTGATCATCAGTTGCACGAGCCGCACGATCGGTGCACTCGTTTCATCGACGTCATCGCCGCCGCCCTCGCCGCTCTCATCTTCCGTCTCGGTGAAGTCGATCGCCGTATCGGTAAATTCCTGCAGCATCGAGTCGGCACTATTCGTCGCCCATCTGGCCGTAGTTGCGGTTGATCGCTTCGAGAATGCTTTCGCGCGTGGCGAGCGCGATGTTCACCTTGCGGTTAAGAATGAACTGCAGCTTCTCGAACGTCTCGTAATCGAACGGATCGCTCACCAACACCTTGAGCGCACCGTCCTCTTCGGCCAACGGGATGACGGCGTTTTCGCGGGCCACCGACTCGGGCACGAGCTCCACAACCGCGGCGGAATCGGCACGTCGCGCAGATCGAAAAACTCATAGCCATGCAGGTCGGCCATCGCCTGCATGACTTGCTCGCTCGATGGCGTAGCCCTGCTTGACAAGCACCTCGTGAACCTTGCCGCCATTGTTCTTGGCGATGGCCTTGCGCCTCGGCCAATTGCTCGGGACCGATGATCCCGCGCCCCACCAAGAATTTGCCTAAATCTGCCATGGATGAACTACCTGCTTCGCTCCGGTCCTATCATCTGTTCGCATGTCATCTAGCAGTATGTTGCGATCCCCTAGATTCGGCGAGCCGCGCCCGGAAAAACTGAATGTTTTTCAGCGCTGGAAAAAGCGCTCTGGGGCCCCGGCCCGATCCGGTCAGAAAAGACATAACTCTAGATAATACTTAGACTAACGGCTAAATAGACTAGTGTCAAACGCGCCCCCCAGGGCCAATCAATTCCTTAAATTAACAAAAAGGAGTGGCACGCTCAGACGCTCTGGGATAGGCATGGTTCGTGAGGATATCCGGCCGCTACCAAGCCATTCGAAGGCTCAGTACGTGCCACCCATTTTGAATACTTGATTAGCCCCTTCTTAACGTACAACTTCCTTAAACGACAAGAACCGTGCATAAATATGATGCTCTGTTTTCCTCTTCGGCGGATCATATTTGCCGGAATCTGCTTCGGCGCGGCATGTGCCCGGTATCCTTAGCAAAAGGAGTGGCACGCTCAGACGCTCTGGGATAGGCATGGTTCGTGAATTTCTGACCCCTTTTCTACCCCCGCTGGTCGTTAGCGTTCTGTATTACACCGGTATACTACTCGCAAAGCCGCCCGAGTCAGCGATAACTGAAAGAGGTTTTATGGCAGGTGTCCAAACACGCGCCCTGCGTACTCGCTACCTTTTCAGTTGCAAGTATTGCGACACCGCTTACCGCTATGGTTTGGGCAGTCGAGAACGGAAGTTAGTCTATTGAAATCGAACAACCGACTGCTTCAATCTGTTTGCTGCCTTGCAGCTTGCGTTGTGACCCCAGCTATCGGCGTCGGCAATCCCATTCAGATGATTCACGAAGGCAGCGGTTCGGGGATAGTTGGTGGGGTCGCCTTTCCCGAGATCAACTTCGTGATTACCGCGTTTGGCGATACGGACAATCGCGGCAACAGAGCATCGGGACTCTTCGGCATCCACCACGACACGGCGGAAATTGCCATCGACGGCGTTGAAACTTTCGACTTCCTTACAGCAACACTAACGTTCGTCAATCAAGATCGACAAATCGTCGGTTTTTCGGTTTCGATGATTTCGCAGACGCAGTCTGGGTTTGACCTTTTCGACGGACCAACCGACATTGCGTTTGCCACATGGGACATGCGCACTTCCATTGGCCCCATTGAGGGTATTGGAAGACTGATCCAGTGGAACTTCAAACCAGTAGAGACGTCCGGCGGAACGCTATTTTTTAGTGAAGACCATACGATAATCACCAAGTTTACCGCAACTGTCGTTTGCGAACCTGCAACTCTGGCGATTGCGGCAGCACCGCTCCTTGCCGTCGGCTTCTTTCGCCGCTGCCGCTAATCAAGAAACGTTTACAATGCTGCGCAACGCACGGGGACGGGAGCAACGCTGTTCGGCCCAAGCTCCGCATAACGCTACCTGCACGCTTCCTCACTCCGAATGGAAAGAGAAAAGCGGGTAGCCCTGGTTCTTGAACCAGGGCGGCGCAGCCGCAAGAAGTTACACCGCTGCGCGCGGCCTCTCACCACTCACGCGGCACCGGTTCAAGAACCGCTGCCACCCGCGTCTTCTCACTCTCGCAAAGTGGCCCAATTCTGACTATTGACTTCAGCTCCAGATCCGGTATAGTGGACGCGCGTTTAGTATTCCCATAAATACAAAACATCGGCTGCTCACCGCGCGCCGATCTGCGCCCACTCTGCTGCGCCGTGTACCCGCCTTCGCTCTTTGACAACGTAGAAACGACATCCCCCCGACCGCTGGCTGACGGCTGTGAAAGCCGGATAGCCCCCGTCCGGGCGTATCCCAAATCGCTACAGGAAGCGACGAAATTCCCGAGGGGGAATTTCGCGCACTTCGCACAAGTCCACGGAAAACCTCAAGGCACGTCCCCCATAAGTGCGCCGAATGGATCAGCCTCGATCACTCTCCCAGCGTCCGCTTCCGCCGCAGGATGTGATGGTAGTGCTGCGCGAAACGGTGGGCCTCGTCGCGCACGTACTGCAGCAGCCGCAGGGCATACGACCGCCGGCTGAGCCGCAGCGGTTTGTTGCGGCCCATCGCGTAAACCAGCTCTTCCTTTTTGGCCAGCGACAGAACCAGGGGCGGCTCGATTTGGAGCTTCTCGAACGCTTCCATCGCCCGCCGCAATTGACCGATGCCGCCGTCGACGAGCAGCACGTCGGGGAAGATGTCGCCCTCCGCCCGAAGCTTGCGATAGCGGCGGGCCACCACTTCGCGAATGCTCGCGTAGTCGTCGATGCCTTCCACGTCACGAATCCGAAATCGCCGGTAGCCCGGCTTGAACGGCAAGCCGTCAATGAATTGCACCAGGCTGGCCACCGTCTCGTTGCCGCCCAGGTGTGCAATATCGACCCCTTCGATATTCCGCGGCCGCGATGCGAGTTTGAATATCTTCTGCAGTCCCGCGAGCCCCTTTTTGGGATCGATGAAGAATACTTCGGGCTGCTCGTGTTTATCCAGCTCGCCGCGGTCGCGCAGGCGTTCGAGCATCCCGATTTCATCGCGCAACCGCGCCGCCTGCTCGAACCGCAAATTGGCCGCCGCGTCGGCCATCTCGGCCTGCATTTGGTTAAGCAGCTTCTTGCGATTCCCTTCCAAGAACATCCGCAGCCGTTTGATGTCGTTCCGATACTCCTCCTTGCCGATCCGCAGATTGCACGGCGCCGTACACTGGTTGATCGAAGCCAACAAGCACGGCCGAAACCACCGCCAGCGCTCATCATCCGCTTCGATATCGAGCGAGCACGTGCGAAATTTGAATACCCGCTGCATCGCCTGCACTGCCCCTCGCAAGCTGCCGGCGTTGGCGAACGGGCCATACAGCTTGGCCCCGCTCGAACGTGGCTCGCGGGTCACCTCGACACGCGGATAGTCCTCGTGCGTCGTGATCTGCAAGTAGGGAAAGCTCTTGTCGTCGCGGAGATCGCGGTTGAACTTCGGTTGAATGTCCTTGATGAGCCGCGCTTCCATCAAGAGCGCGTCGACGTCGCTTTCCGTTTCGACGAAGTCGACATCATACGCCTCGCGTACGAGATGGGCCGTGCGCTGGTCCTCGGCCGCCGCCGCCAAGAAGTAGCTACCCACACGGGCTCGAAGGTTTTTCGCCTTGCCAATGTAGAGCACTCGGCCCGCTTGATCCTGAAACAGATAAACACCCGGAGTGGAAGGGAACTTCGTTCGCACCTTCTCCGCGGCCCGGGCAAAAAACTCCGCTTGCGTTTTGGGCAATTCTAGCGGCGAACTACCATCATCGCCGTTTGGCATTGCTTCACGTCCACGCAATTTATCGTCACGAGTCATACGACTACCATTCTACTACTACAGTTGCGTTTCACTCCAATTGTCTATTTCACCGATGACCGAAGGCAGTGCCAGCGTTGTTTTCCTCGAAGCAAAATACGATTGACTCACAAGGCGTCGTCGTGCAGCAATTGATTGCGCAATTGTAGCACTAAGCTTTCCGGAATTTGGGATATTGCCATGTACGAGCCGTAAAGAGGTGACGTTGCTCGACGAGCTCTGGTAGCCGTCGAGGCCGACTGTTTTGCTCCAGATGTTGTCGTGGATCGTGTCGCTTCCACCGCTGCCCGACTTGTCCAACCCGCCGTCTACTGTTTCCGTTGTCGTCTCGCCGCTCCAGTGGAGACCAGCAGCGTCGATCGTGAAGGTACGCGTGCCGTTTGTGCTGTGGCTGTTTTCGCTGGCCTTTTTCGAGAGGCTCGCATGCAGTTCGGCCGGGTCCGCGTTCCACGGGCCACTGAAGCTCAGATCCTCATTCCCGGTAAGCGTGGCATGGACTTCGGCGAACTGGAACGTATCGGTACCGATCTTGTCGTTCATCCGCTGCGTGACCGTGACTGTCGCATCACTATTGGTATTGCCACTGGCCGTGCCCTCCTGGCCGGCACCCGTGCCAGAGCCGCTCGTTAGCGTGCCGGTGGAGTTGAGGTTGCCGCCGTTCGTGCCCGTGCGCGTGACGGTGGTGAGGGACCGCGAGCTGTCGTCGGAGTGTTTCGTGATGGACGTCGTCGAGCCGCTGTCGTTACTCTCCGAATGTGCGCCGACGCTGTACGCCGAATCAGCAGCGCCTTGGCCTGTATCGATCGTGCCGCTGCCGCCGCCGGTGCGCTGGCTGTGATCACTGTCGACATTGACATCCACGTCAATACGGGTCAATATTGTGCGGATGGAAGTGTTGGTCGCCGCGTCTGCGTTGGAAGAATTCAGGATTCTCCCGCGCCCCATTCAGACGCGTGTGATTCAGCTTGTGGAGCGACTAGCCAAATGGCCTGCGGTAAGCGGCGTGAAGCCGCTCTCGGGCAGGTTAGCCGGGCACTTCCGCTTGCGGACGGGCGACTACCGGGTGCAATTCCGTGTCGAGGGCGGCACTGTAATTGTGGAACGTATCGGTCATCGAGATGGGTTTTACGATGAATAGCGCAGCGAACGTGCAAACCGTCGTGTTAGACGGCAAGCGATTTGTCATCCTGCCTGAGGCCGAATTCGAACGGATGGCGGGGCTGCCTCCTGCCGACGCGGCTGGCAACCGACCGGCGGTTGCGGCCATGCGCGCGGTGCTGGCACGCGATATCGTCCGCGACCGCGAGCACATCGGCTGGTCGCAAGCGGAGCTGGCGCGGCGGGCCGGCATCCGCGTCGAGACGCTCAATCGTATCGAAACCGGCAAGCACACGCCTTCGGTCGCCACCATTGAGAAGATCGATACGGCGCTGCGTGCCACGATGAAGCGCAAGCCTCGCGGAAAACAGAAGGGCTGACAGTCGCGGCACCGTGCCTGCGGCCACGCTACGAGCAGCGCAAGGTGGCCCAAAGGCTCGCCCTGCGCGCGACCGTGGGCTCTGGTACGCGGCAGACCCGCCACTTCGTCGGTCGACTGCCGGGCCGGTGGTCGGTCCTCCTCCCACGCCTCGTCCGCATCGAGGCCAGCGGGCTCGGCTGTCCCCGTCTCGGGCGGCAGCCCGGGGCCGGATGGCGGCCCCGCGGCTTGATTCAACACTTCCCCAGATAGATGCTCTTCACTCATGACTTCCTCCTTAAAAGGAGGAGGTCATTCCTCTACCTAATTCAAATTCGTAAACCACCAGCTCTGCTGGTGAGTACCCAATAGGCTCCGCCGTTCCCGGAGCATAAAAAGGATCCTCCTGAGGAAGGCCCCGAGGGGCACAGGAGGATCCCGAATGAAAGACTGGCGTAGCCAATCCCATGTGAAGTGGGACTGCAAGTACCACGTGGTGATCGTTCCAAAATACAGGAGGCGTAAGTTTTATGGAAGTCTTCGCGGAGAGATCGGGAAGATTCTCCGCGATCTTTGCCGGCAGCAGGAGATCGGATTGGTGAAGGGCAATGCATTGCCGGACCACGTTCATCTGCTGTTGAGCATTCCACCGAAGCACAGCGTTGCCAACACGGTGGGATTTTTGAAAGGGAAAAGTGCCATCCGGATCAACCGTGACCTCGGAAAAGTGAAAGGAAGTTTGTACGGACGAGCGTTTTGGTCACGCGGATACTGCGTAAGCACCGTGGGGCTGGATGAAGCGATGATTCGCGAGTACATCCAAAACCAGGAGCAACACGAGCGTGACCAAGAACGCGGACTGTTTGACATAGATTAACCCACGGGCCCCTTTAAGGGCAGTCTTTTGAAGCTGTCATCGGTGCACATTTTTGGTGGCTGGTAGTTTTCGTTTCTGGAGAATTCGATGCGTCGAGACATTTCCACCGCGGGTCGTCATCTTTCGTTGTTTCCTTCGTTGTTGCGGACCGTAAGGGTTGGTAAGGAATGGTTCTACGTCAGCACGTCTCGCTAGCCAGAGCAATTTGTTGGCCAATTGCTTGGGCGTCAGTTTGGCAAAAGCGTCTGTCCAGTGCTGGGCAGGAATTGCGATAGCCATGCCTCGCGTAACGCCGCTGATCTCGTCCGCCAGGTAATAGAACGAGAAGGTGATCTCCTTCTTGGCAGTCCCAGTCCCTCCTGCGGTCGGAGCGACTGCTGGATGTGTCGCGCAGGGCGGCCAGCACCACGCTCATGGCGTTGTACATCACCACAGCCAAGCAGAATCCAAACAACGCTGCCTCCGGATAGCCTAGCGTATTCAGTTCGCACTTCAGCACGGTTGTCAACTTGGCGAACGCCGTTTCGATTTGCCAACGCGACGCATAGGTCTCGGCAACCTTGGTAGCGGACACCTTCTTCGGCAGGTTGGTCAACAGGTGAAGTTCCGTGTCTCCGTCACGGGTGGGTTCATCCAGTTTCAACGTCACGCGCCGTACGGTGAGCTCCTCTCCATCCGCCATCGTTAAACATAAACCTTGTTCGTACACGACACCGGTGTCGATGCGACCCAACCATCGGCGACGTCCCACCGGTTGTCCTTTCAGGGCGCCGTGTTGACGGATCACAAAATACGCCTTGCGCTCGGCGATTCCACCCAAAAAGTCCAGCGTGCTGTAATCACGATCTGCGATCCAACATTGCCCACGCTGCACTTGATCCAGCAGTTGGACGTATAACGGTTTCTGATTGGCGTGACCGTCTCGGCAGGCGATAATATCTTCCACTAACTCGACATGAGGATTCAGAACCGCCACCGTATGTCCCGGTAGCGGTGCATCGCCGATTGTACGGAGTTCTTTCAGTCGATGCTGGGTGCCGGACAAGTGGTTGCCATCGACAATCCGCACGTCATAACCAGCCAATGGCCCCGGCAAGGCAGCGTCCATCTCGCCGATGGTGGGCTTCAAGCTGGCAGCCGTTTCGCGGACCAGGCGTTCGGAGACCGCCGGCTCGATTCCGCTAAGCTTGTTGTAAACCGATTTCACGGACACGCTGATGTCCTTACGCTTTTTACGGTACGCAGCATGGACCGAGGGATGGATCCGTGTGACGACCACGCTCAACAATTCGGCACAAGTAGAAAAGGCCAACTCGCCACAGTACTGTCTTTCGGCGACATCCTCGAAGAGTTCGTCCAATCGCTCGGAAGAAAAGGCGGCCTCCAGCGTGCCTCGAAACATGACGCTCACGGGACTCTCATTGATAAACGGCTCAAAGACTTCGTCAAAAACCATGCCAGACCTCCCTCAGACTGGGACAATGACTAAACAAGGAAGTCTCGCACGAACTCGTCTCACGTCTAGCCTCCCATGTCTCCGCTGGCTACGATCGCAGTGACAGCTTCAAAAGACTGCCCTTTTAGGGGCCTTCCTCAAACTACCGGCTCTGCCGGTAGTTATTGATTAAATCCTAAACTGAGCAAGGTTTATCGTGAGGGACACAGCCTTTCCAGTTCATGCGCAGCGCACAGACTCGCACCACATCCCAACAAGTGAGCAGCACGCCATTCCACTTCTTGTGCAACGACGACCAGCAGCGTTCGATCGGATTGTACTTGCTGTGATACGGTGGATAGTAAAGCAAGCGAATTTCCAGCCCGGACCAGTCGGCAAACTCGATCATCCGTTTGAGAAACTGAGTTCGGGAGCCCGAATTCTTTGGCCCGTTGTCCAGGTAGATGACCAAACGCCGAACCTGGCGACATGGCGAGCGAACCGACTGCCACCAGACACGCAGGCAGTCGCCCCCAAAGTCGCTCGTCTCGGCAGTGCCGAACAAGAGAGTCAAAACGCCCGTGGCCAGCATCAGCACGCCAAACGGCACCAGCTTCTCTTTGGCCGGTGGATCGTGATCCCAGCCCTTGGTCACGTTACCTTGGCTGTCGGTTCTGGTTTTCCCCCTAATTCGACTGTTTGATTTGCATTGACTTGTTACAAGTTTTTTCCTATTAGCGACTTCCGTGGTTTTGGACAAAGCCATGTTTCACGGAAGGAGCACTCGCATGGAAGCGAAATACGAAGCACGCAAGCAGGAATTGTTGGAGGAATGTACGGTAGCGCCTCAGGTGCTGGATCGGGTACTGTCCCGGTTGGAGCGATTTATGGAACCGTTTGTGGAACCTCTGGTTCGCAGAGAACAACAAGAGCATGCCCATACGTTTGTGCAAGGCCTGCTGTCGGACCTGGAGCACAAGAACGTGGAGTCGATCGCCTATCGCTTTGGCCAGGATCGCATGCCTCTGCAGTGGTTTGTCGGCGTGTCGGATTGGGATCACGAGCCGCTGCGAGATGAGTTGGTGCGTCAGGTGGGCGAGCAGTTGGGCGAGGAAGACGGAGTGATTGTCTTGGACCCCTCGGGTTTTCCAAAGTCCGGAAAAGAATCGGTCGGCGTTGCTCGGCAATGGTGCGGTCGGTTGGGCAAGGTCGACAACTGCCAGGTGGCGGTTTACATGGGATACGCATCGAGCAAGGAGCACGCGCTGGTCGACACGCGGCTGTTCCTTCCCAAGGAGTGGACGCAGGACAAGGCTCGACGCGAGAAGGCAGGCGTGCCGAAGGAAATCCGCTATCGCACGCGGCATCAACTGTGCTTGGAAATGCTCGCCAAGGATGGCGACCGGCTGCCGCATGCGTGGGTCGCCGGGGACGACGAAATGGGCCGTCCGTACTGGTTTCGCCAGCGTTTGAACGCGCTCGGCGAGCAGTACTTGTTGGCCGTGGCGTCGAACACGCAGATCCGCGACTTGGAAGTGGACCCGCCCGCCTATTCGGGCGCGGCCGCTATCCCAAACGGCCTTGGACGCGAGTGGACCAGTGGGCCGCGGCGCATAAAGAAGTGTGACTGGACTCGAATCGACGTGCGCGACGGCTCGAAGGGACCGCTCCTTGTCGAAGTGGCTAAGCGACGCGTGGTCGCGCGCACGGACAAGCGGCAAGAAGGCCACGAAGAAACGTTGGTTGTGATCCGCTTCCGGGATCGCGACAACCGACGCGTTGTCCAAACCGATTACTACTTGTCGAATGCGAGCGCCGACACCGAGAAAGCCGAATTTCCGCGCGTCGCCAAAGCCGAGCACCGCGTTGAGGAATGCATCCAGAGAGCCAAGAGCGAGGCCGGCTTGGCAGCTTACGAAGTCCGCAACTGGAAGGGCTGGCATCATCACCAAATCCTGTCGCTCATCGCCACGTGGTTTCTGGTGTGCGAAGCACGGCAGGGGAAAAAAATGGACGCCGGCAATCACGGTCCAACAAATTCGCGAAGGCATCAGTTCGATCCTGCACGGCGCTGCGGATGCGGTATACCCTCCCGCATCCGACACGAACGAGAGCAACGACTCACCCGCAACGAGCTTGCTCGCCTGTATCACTGGAAGCAGCATAAACGCTTGGCTCCGTTGAACATAAGCAAACGACAAATCTAAAACAGTCGAACTAAGAAGGTGTTTTGATATTCCTTCGACCGGAAATACAACACTAAATCGAGACTTCGCCAGCACACTGCGATGTTCGGGAAAACACAGTAGCTAGCAACTCGCGGTTGGCCTTGAAACGAAGCGGATTTGGTTTTCCAAACACGTTTTTAGTATGAAACCCCTGTGGGAGGCCTCTCTGAGGCCGATCACGTGCCGCGAGCCGACAAGAATTCGGCGTCAGAGACGCCTCCTACGCTAGAGGCCATCCGGTTTTCTACTACTGAGCAGACCTGACCTCGACTTTGCAGTTCTCCTAGTACGTTTCCGGGGGTGCAGGAACGTTAATCGGTTTTTAGGCGGCGGTCGCTAGCGGTGATTTTTTTGACGCTCGTGCATAGGGACGCCCCGGTCTTTGTCGGAGATGGGCGGCGAGTCGGTCGTCGTCGCTCAAGAGGGCGGCGCGGACTTGTAGGATCGCTTCGCCAGCGGGGCCGTCGTTCCAGAACTTTTCGGTCCCTTTCACGCGGTAGTTCATTTCTTTGACCAGCGACTCCACGAGCGCGCTGCTGACCGGCAGACCCGCGCGACGGTAGCGTGGGTAGTCCATGCGAGACTGGTTGTTTCGCAAGTAGGTGAGTGACTCGGCCAGCGCGCGGCGGGGGTCCGACTCGTCGGCGTCCCGGGGAGCTGGGCCCAGTGACTGGCTGTAGCCGGCAAGTTCCTGAATCACTTCGCTGACCTGTCCTTGCCACACGGCGCCGGCCCAAGCGACGTACTGCGACCAAGCCGAGTCGTACTTCGCATGCACCGCACGCGCCGCCGCATGCAATCGCTCCACCGGATGCACGAAGTCAACGATCGGCTCGAAGGTGGGGAAGTGCCGTCGATGAATCGACCAGTTGTAGGCCAGGCCGTCCCCTAAGAACGCGCGCCTGGGGGCGGCAAAGAAGCCCCGTGCGTCGGCCTCGGCGGCCATCATCTGGCCGAATCGCTCACTCGTTTCCAGGGATGCGCGGCAGGTGCGGAACAGCACCGCCGGCCGCCAGCTCGGGTCATGGTCGGCGACCACCCTGCGGGCGGTGCCCGGCTCGGCTGCCGCTGGCTCGTCCTGGGCGCCGGGAAGCAAGCCTTGCATTGCGCGGCGATCGGCGAAGCAGCGGGGCAAGTCCGGGTGGGGGTCGGCGGCGTGGGAAGTCGTTTGCATGCGGAAAAAACCGGCCGTTTTCGTCTCTCGCCAATGGGCCTCATGCACGCCCGGCCCCGCGCCCTGCGCGGGTTTGCATCCGTCCGCCATCGACCTGGACGCACGCCAACTGCGGAATGGGTTCCACCAGCGTGGCGGTCCGCGGCAACGGCCGATCGGCGTACGCCGCCGTCTGTCGATCACGCTCCCGCGCCAGTTCTTCGCCCACCAGGACCGTCAGGTTGTTGATCTGACGAGAGGAGACATCAATCTCTCCGATCAGCTTCAGCAGCTTCGCGGCCGACACGAACGACTTCGCCAAGCCGCCGGCCGAGACGATCCGCTCCAGCACCAGCGGACTATACGCACGCCCGTCAAGTTTCAGCAGCGGACGCTGAGGGAAAAAAAGCACGCTCACAGGCGCCACAGTGACAAACGGGTTCGTCCAACACGACCGTGCCGTCCCGCGTTTGCAACGCGCCCTGACGCCGCTCGACTTCGCAACCGCGGCCACACTCCGGACAAGACTCCACTTCCGCCAAGTGCTCGGCATGGCGAAGCTGCAGGGTCTGATCGATCGTGCCGGCCGCTAGCCGCCCCACCTGATGCCCAATCTCCTCAATCTCCGAAAACGTAATCTCCTTGGGAATCCCCGCCTCACCAAAACGCTCCTGCGAAATCAACTCCGCCAACTCTTGGAACTTCCGCCGTACAGCACCCGACCATCCTTGGTCTGCTGAAAAACCTTCCTTGGTCATTGTTCTCTCCCATCCTATCGGGTTCGCTTGTCAGCCACTCACTCCCACCACCGCCAAAATACTAACCACCGCCCAATTCTGCCAGCACAACTCCCGCTAGCTGCAAACTCGCCCGATTAGCGTTCCTGCACCCCGTTTCCGGGACATGTCGGACTTTCCTGTTGAGCCCGATAGGCGGAATTGGCATAATCCCCCGCCAGAAAATGGGCTTCCTGAGGGATTCTCCACTATCGATGGAAGCGCTTGCGTAGAATCAGCAGACAAACGTTGCCAATTTCCATAGCGCCAATGAGGCAAAAATTCCTATCTTTTCGGAGATGCTGCGTGCCGTTGTACGGCGCGATTCTGTTTGCGCTGCTTTGCAGCTCGGCGTTTGCGGCGCCGGATACGCTCGTCGTATGTCCGGCTGCATTTCGAACCGGGCTGCATGAATGGAAAGCATTTCGTCAGCAGCAGGGCCACGAGATTCTGGTCGTCGATTCCCCGGCGAGTGCGGAAGAGCTGCGTGCAACGATCCATCGCGCGAGCGCTGCCGGGGGGCTTAAGTATCTCTTGCTCATTGGCGATGTACCGCGTCTGCAGCCGTCGTGGATTCGGCGCACCTACAATACGACGCCGACGAATTACGTGGCGGCCAAGGTCAATGTGCGGTGGGGATCGGAGCCGATGATCGCGACCGATATTCCGTATGCAGACTTTGATGGCGACGACGTACCCGACCTGGCGATTGGGCGAATTCCGGTTGGATCCTCCGCACAACTGGCGACCGTGCTACAGAAGTCGCTGGATTACGAACGAAGGTCGGAGCACGGAGCGTGGGAGCGGCGACTGAACATTGCGTCGGGAAGCGGAGGTTTCGGCACGATCACCGACGCACTTATTGAGGCGGCGGCACGACAAGTAATTCTGCAGAATGTGCCGGCTGAATACATCACACAACACATTCATCCAAACTCGCGTGATGGAAAAGGGGCGGCAAAGGCGATTAGTTTCGCCGCTCGGGCGAGACAGCAGTTGAACGAGGGTAGTTTGGCATGGATTTACCTCGGGCACGGTCGAACCACGGAGCTCGACCGAGTGCCAACAGCGACAGGTAGCGAACCGATCCTATCGGTAGGCGACGTTCCTAAATTGCGATGTGGCGAACACAGCCCTCTGGCAGTGCTGGTGGCCTGCTATACCGGAGCGATGGACGCGCCGCGCAACTGTTTGGCGGAGGAGCTGCTCGCGGCCAGTGAAGGCCCTGTCGCCGTGATTGCCGCCACGCGGGTTACGATGCCTTATGGCAACACGGTGTTTGGGTGCGAGCTATTGCGGGCCTGCTTTCGCGAGCGGACCGAGCATTTGGGCGATATGCTTCGGCTGGCAGAACGAAAAACGTTGGCCCCATCGCCAGATGACCCATTGCGTGCATCGCTTGATGCGATGGCTGTGGGCCTGAGCCCAGCACCCGCCGACCTGGCCGGAGAGCGGCGCGAGCACGTGCTTATGTATCACCTGTTTGGCGACCCGCTCTTGCACCTGCACCGGCCTGAATCGAGCAATCCGCCGGCCACGAGGCACGCGACCTCGAATTAAGTCGCACTGCACAAAAATAGCAACTTGCCGCTTCGCTCGGGGGCGGTCGCCGTACAGCGAGGCTTGGTCCTTAGTAGGGGGCCATTGAGCCAAGCGAATTACACGCGACGCTGCTGTCTCCGCCCGAAGCCGACCAGGGCAAGCGTGCCAAGGGCCGAGAGCATCACAGTTGTCGGTTCCGGAACAACGAACGATTGAGAGAACGATTGGTCGATCACGGTCGCGCGAGCCGGCAAAGTGCTATCCGCGCCGGCCATGGCCAGAATATCCTTCGTTACGTGCAGTCTGGTCAGCGTTGGGTCGAAATAAACCCAGTCATTACTTTGTGTTCCGCCACCATTGATCGTTGACGTATAGACGTTCATGCTCTGACTGGATTCCAGGAAAGATTCATCGACGATGAACGCCGAGTCCGGTCCCACGCCGTAGCCGTTCAAGAACAGATGGGCATCGCTGATGCGGTTGCCCCGCTGGAGCGCTCCTGGATCAATATCCACAACGAATCGAATCAGGGCATCGGAAGCAGTTCCACCCGGGTTGTCGAGAAATACGCCATGGAAACTGACGCCCCAATTGCCGTTTTGGTCTTTGAAGCCCAATACCTGGACGTCGACGGGTTGAGGCATGTCGCCGAGGAACGAATAATTGAAGCCGGAAAAGATCTTGTCACCGACCGTGATGCCCATCACGTCGCCGGAGATTAAATCCGATAGAGGCACCGAGGTCGAGGAGTTGACGCCGTTTGTCGGCGTCAGGTCGATAAACGCGGCTCGTGCCGGTGTCGCCACTGCGAACAGCACTCCAGCCAACAATAAAATGACGGCAAATACTCGCAGATGAGTCATACAGTGCGATCGCATCATGGGTTCCTTTGGGATAGGCTCTTTGCTGATTTTTCAAACGGCCGCCGCGTTCTTGCGTCGACAGCGCCGCCATAGTCGGTCTACTCGGGCAACATTCCTTGCCACACGATCGCCTTTACGACGGAGCGACGTGTCGGGTGAAAAAATAGTGAATCAAGTACAAGTATTGGTACGTTCAGTCTGCGTATTAAAAACCGGGTCGCATGGTCCTTCGCCAGCTGGCGCCGGCGAGGATTGTCTACCATGCAACGCGTTTGTTTCGGCGTCGGTGCATTCCTCTTTTGGCCACTTCGTTCGACCTATTGCGGCGTGCCTGCTTTCGCACGTGCTGGCTGCGAACGCGGCGGTTCGACAGTTCTGGAGTCGTCCCTCGGGGGGAGCCAGGTGACTGACCGTCCGCATCGAACTCATCAAGCTCTTCAAATCGCGTCATCATTCAACCTTTCGGCACGGTGTCCCACCGTGCGCGTGTGACGTACCGACCGCCCTTCGCTCCAACCCTGGGCTGCGACAGCCGCTTCCGTCACGTTCCATGTCTAAACTCACCATCCTCCAGGCGTTGTGGCGGCTACCCACTCGAGTAGGCAACCTGATCGCCAAGCTTTTTCAAAACTCTTCGTGCTTCGCCGCACAGCAAAGCGATATCGCTTTGGCTGTCGACGCCGGGCAAATACATCCACACCCCCAATTGCCGCGACCAAACTTCGCCTGTCGTGTCGTCGGGCCTTCCACACACCGCCAGCAACGGTCCCTTACGACTCGCTAGTTGCTGCACCAAGCCTCGTAGTCGTGCATCGCTTTCGGCAGATGCAAACTGTAAATCAATCAGTGCCAAATCAATTCGATGTCGAATCGACTGTCGGTTCGCATCTTCCGCTGTCGTGCAAACAATCGTTGCCCACCGTTCTTCGTGCGCCGCCCGCACCCACAGCTGCGCGCGACGAGCCGAAACCGACACAATCAGGCAAGTCTGCAAATCCACGGAGGACAGGCGCTTCGCGGGAGCGCGCATCTCCGGGGATACCAGCACGGCAGGCGGACACCTTTGCAATTCAGTCATCTATGTGGCCCATCCAACTTTCTCCCGCCTCGCGCCATCACGGCCATCCGGTGCGCACCAAAACCCTCAGCGGTGAATCAAACGCTGCCCGCATAAAGCACCTCCACGTACCAACTGCCCACCGGCGGCTTAACAAACACCACCGACTGTTCCGGATCCTGGCGGTGCTCCAAGCCGTTCCCATCATTTCTGCTTCCAGCACTAATCTGCATGCGCGGCATACAGCACGAATGAACACACTGGTTCATTCAACACTTGCCGAGCACTGGCAAACGACACCCCGAAAGCTGAGCGCACAAACTTAGCGGCGCACGCATAAAGCTGCGCGCGCAGCGAGGAGCTAAGCCCGTGCACTACCAAGCCATCTTGCGACGTCGCCGCCGATGAATCCCGTTAAACGATTGAGGAGCCTTACCGCGACGCCGGTCCATGGTTGGCTGACGTCGTTGGAACGATTCAAATCGCTCGTTCGTCCGGAAGCTTTCCCTCCCGTATTCCGCATCGTACGCTTCGTATTGTTGTTTGTGGCTCATTGATACATGTCCTTTCTCGAGTCCGTCCGAAAAAACAACCCGCGAGAACTTGTAATGTTCTCGAACGAAAGCTGGCCGCACCGTGCGACCGCACTTTTATCCGGCGCTGCGTAAAGCGATTGTCGTACCAACCTCGTAAAAAGAATTACGGGCGTGACATAAGGCAAAACGCCTAAGAGACTTGCGTGCTTCAGAGACGAATACAGAGCTTCGAATGTTGCGGGGTCGCTGTCACAAAGATGGTGAAGGAATAACTAGCACGTATCCATAAGCCATTGACCACACACGACTTATGTCTCTTATTCACTGGTTTAGTGATTCCTCACCAAATTGATGGCAGAGCTTTGGGAGGGTGGAGTAGCCAGGGCCAAAATTGGCCGGCCACCTATCGAGAATCGGCTGTGGGAAGCTCGATGACTCTTGTTGATCGACCAGTCAGATCGACTACTGTTGCAAGAGTTGAGCGGCGTCCAAGGCAAAATAGGTGAGAATGCCATCAGCGCCCGCCCGCTTGAAGGCCAATAAACTTTCGAGCAGCGAATTATCGCGATCAAGCCAGCCGTTTTGGGCGGCGGCGCAGAGCATCGCGTACTCACCGCTGACCTGATACGCGAATGTCGGAACGGCGAACGCGTCCTTCACGCGGCGGAGAACATCCAGGTACGGCATCCCGGGCTTAACCATCACCATGTCGGCGCCTTCCGCGATGTCGAGCGCGACTTCGCGAAGAGCCTCATCGGAGTTAGCCGGATCCATCTGGTACGTACGCTTATCGCCGCCGCTGAGATTCGAGGCCGAACCGACGGCATCGCGAAACGGCCCATAAAACGCCGAGGCATATTTGGCCGCATAGGCCATGATGCTAACGCGGTCGAAGTCCGCTTCGTCTAGGGCATGGCGGATCCGGCCGATTCGCCCATCCATCATATCAGAAGGAGCGATAACGTCGCAGCCAGCTTGAGCTTGAACGACGGCCTGCCGGCAGAGAACATCGATCGTTTCGTCGTTCACCACGTAGCCATCGCGGACCAAACCGTCCTGTCCGTGGCTGGTGTACGGATCCAGAGCCACATCGCACAGTATGCCGATCGAGTCGCCGTGTGCGGATTTTAAAGCCTGCACGGCCCGACAAACTAGATTGTTTGGATTGACGGCCTCGGCTGCATCCGGCGTTTTTTTGGCTGGCTCGGTGGCTGGAAACAGCGCCACAGCAGGGATTCCTAGTTCAATGGCACGCCTAACCATTTCGACGAGCAGATCGACCGACAGTCGTTCTACGCCGGGCATCGAGGCGACCGGCTCCCGCCGTTTTTTGCCCTCGTGTATAAACAGAGGCAGGATAAGATCATTCGCGGTTAGATGCTGTTCCGCCACCAAGCGGCGAGACCAATCGTAGCGTCTCAGCCGCCGCATCCGTGTTTGCGGGAACTGGCCCCAGGGTGTCGACGAGGATAGCGAATCGGACATACGATTTATCCTATCCGGCACATTGAGCAGTCACAACGCCGAGGCGAGAGAGTCGAGTGCGAAGGGTCGAGAGTCAAGGGCCGGAAGTTTTAAGACACTTCCATAGAATCAGGCTCTTGACTCTAGGCATTTGGCTCTTGACTCTAAAGCACATGCCGCCAATGCCACCGAAGATTTCCGTAGGTCCGTTTCACTTCACGTCTGTCGGTGTACGCATTTCCGGTAGGCCAGAAGTTGTGGAGTGGAAGGGGCCTTTGCAATTTGCGTTGTGGTGCCAACGCGCAGGCCCCTGGTGGATAGGAGACTTACTCAATGCCGGTGAGGATCGGTTCGGCGAAACATTTTCTCAAATGTGTGAAGGAGCCGTCTCCGCCGAAATGCTCAATCGTTACGCATCGGTGGCGCGGCGAGTACCGATCGAGAACCGCATAGCAACGCTGTCTTGGTCGGCGCATGCGGCCGTCGCGCGGCTGCCCTCAAGCATGCAAAAGCGATTGTTAATTGAGGCTGACCGACGCGGTTGGACCAGTGAGGAACTGCGCGCGAAAGCGCGAGAGGCGATGAAACCTCCAGCGAAATAATCTGTCATCGATCAGCGTGACGAGTGTGGCTCACCCCAAGCGTCACTCCACAGCATCGCTGGTGTCTTCGCGGCGAAGTTGCGCTAGCAATCGGGTCATCGTATTCGGATGAACGCCAAGCAAACGGGCCGCACGGCTCTTATGCCCTTGCGTGGCGCGTAACGCCTGCTGCACGGCGGCGCGGCGCAGTTGAGTCAGATCCATGAATGGCAACGAGGCTTCCGCGATTCTCCGTGTGTTGGGACGCTCTGGCAGCCGCGGCTCGCAATCCAACACATACGCTTGTTCGATGACATTGGCCAGTTGGCGAATATTGCCGGGCCAACGATAGTCGCAGAATTGCCGCAGCGTTTCGCCGGTTGGCTGCCACAAGGGACGTTGATAACGTGCCGCGAACTTTCGCGAGAAAAACTCGACGAAGTGCGGAATGTCATCGACGCGATGGCGCAACGGCGGCACCTGAAATTCAACCATATTCAAGCGGTAGTACAAGTCCTCACGAAAGCCACCTTCCACAACTTCAAACTCAAGGTCGCGATTCGTCGCGGCCACGACTTGCACGTCCACATTCTCGGGCATCGACGAGCCAACCGGCGTCACCTCATGCTGTTGCAGGACACGGAGCAATTTCGGCTGGAGCTCGAGGGGCATCTCGCCGACTTCGTCAAGAAAGACAATTCCACCCTCCGCAGCACGGAATACGCCGAGGCTGCGCCCCGCGGCACCGGTGAACGCGCCCTTCTCATGACCGAACAATTGGCTTTCGGCAAGCGTTGCGGTGAGAGCAGCACAGTTAACGGGTACAAACGGTTTGTCGCGGCGCGGGCCTAAACGATGCAGCAGGCGAGCCCATAGTTCCTTGCCAGTGCCCGTCTCACCACTAACGAGGACAGTGCATTCGACATCTGCCGCGCGTTCCACATGGCGCGCAATGCGATTCACCTTGGGGTTAGATCCGAGGACCCAACTCTCGGGGGCTTCCGGAGGAAGCTCAAGCAGAGACTCAATTGAGGGGGTAACAGTTGTGTTGGCCATTACTTCTCTGTGCATATTTTCGACGGGCCTCATCGCCGAATCATTCGTCCTCAGACCCCTGCATCACCGCCAGCCCATGCGCGACATAAGTGATGCGTACGTTCCGAATTAGAGATCTGAGCTTGATCGTCTCACTAGCGTCCCATCCCAAGGTGCTAAGGATTGTGGTGCGTCGAACCGGCCGTGTCACGTCGCTGCGACCGGCTTCAACACTCCCTGCATTGTAGCCACTCTGCGGAATAGCTCAATAAATTGGGTTGCAAAAGGAGGGGAAGCTTTGGGTTAGCCCTCACGATGCGCCGAAGGTTACGAATGCAGCAGCATTGCCGATATTTGCTGTTAAGTCACGATCAGTAAAAGACTTGCGCCAAGAAACTGTCGCGAAATGGCTTTTTCTCATCGACGGGCCCCCGGACAGCCGGGGGAAGGTACTGGCACCGTTGTTCCGACCATGGCGAAGCGAGTGACGGCGTTCGCAAGTGAACTCAGGGCTGATCCGTAATCTGCACGTCAAGAATTAGGGGCTTGTGGTCCGAACCGAGCCCCTCTCCTTCCACAATGCCTAAACACGCCACTTCAGGCGAAAGGAACGCTTGGTCAATCCGAATGGGAGGCAATGGTTCTGTGCCATTAGGCCACGTGGTGGCGTATCCACGGCCCCGATCTTCGTGGGCAGAACGCATACCGCCCGCCTTCAGTTGTTGATAAACGAGTGAGTACTGCGTGGCGTTGCAATCGCCGACAACGACCAAGGGGTGCGGCGCTTCAAGAATCAACGGAACGACTTTGTCCCAAAAGCCGCCGTAGTCGTTGCCTCGATAATCCATCGGTCGGGGCGCGTGGAGACCGATCAAATGCAACGGTTGTGACCCCAGGTCAATGAGTACGGATTGCACAATTCGGTCGGCAGCGGTGACTTCTGTTTCGGATCTGAGCGGAAGGCGAGAAAAAATGGCAACATCGTGGATCCGCTTGGAATTGAATCCAGTGCCATAAATATACTTGGACATAATCGGTGAACTGCGAAGCGCCTCACGCCAACGCCTGTTGTATTCTACGATCACGATGACATCCGGATTTGCTTCCTCGATTTCGTGTAACAGCGACGCGAACTCCCTGTTTTCAAATCGTACATTGGCAAAAAAGACTCTCGCTTTCTTCGCGGTTTGCGGGGCCTCTGCAACGACCGTACTAATCGCTTCGAAGCGCCGATCGCGCACAAAGTCTGGTGCAATCCAAAAGATCTGGCAGACGACGATTGCTAGATTAGCCGCAGCCAACCACCAGCGACGCTTCCACAATGCGAGCGCGAGACAAGCGTACGCGGGTAGATAGATGTAGCGTGTGAAGGCGTTTAACCAAATCAGAACATTGGCGCCGTCATGATAGAAAATGCGGCACGCCGCGATCGAACCGAGTCCCAATGTCACCAGCCACGCGATCGCAATGAAAAATAGAGCCCATCGAGAAAGCGGACGCGCTCCCGCCGGTTGGGCGGCATTTCCGACGACCACTAGCGGCAGTTCGGGAGGAAGCGCCGCGATCTTGCTGTTCAGCGCGGCCACTTGTAAGTGGCTGGTTTCGGCGGCCGCATCGGCATGCCGGCCATCGATCATTTCGGGCCGATCCATGATTATCTCGCCGAGCGGTCTGTTGGCGCGACTTTTCTTGCTGTTCAGCTAGTGCCAGTGCAGCCGTCCAAGTAGTCTCAAAAAGGCAGCTTCTGAGGGTAGCAGCCGCAGAGTTTGCTTACGCCGCTGCTTCGGAAATGGTTCGGCTCTCGAACGCAATTACCGAGATTTTGTGCTGCGCAGCGAATTGTCGGAATTCATCATCGTCCAACAGAATAGTCCGATCACCCTCGATAGCCAACACTTTAGCGCCGGCGGTTTGCATGATGCGGAGCGTCCGCACTCCCACCGTGGGAACGTCGAACCGCATGTCCTGTTGTGGTTTGGCAACTTTGACGACCGTAAATCCGCCCTTCTTGCACATTTCGCCGGCGCGGAGAATACAGGCATCCGTGCCTTCGACAGCTTCAACAGCCAACACCGCGCGATCCTTTACACAAATGCTCTGACCAATATCTAGGCCGCCCATCTGCTTCGCAATTTCCCAACCAAACTCGATATCCGCGAGTTGGCTGGCTGCGGGCGGCCGGCCGGCGATTTGCCCTGGGTTCACAAGCAACTCCGGCGCAAAATCGGTTGCGGGCTTGAAAGTAATTCCCTCGACGGCGAAGGCATCCGTTAGCGCACCAAGTAGCGTGTCGTCTTTGTTATCCCGTTTATGTGTAATGAGGTAGTGATAAAACGTCTTGATGAATTTCCAATCGGGCAGATGGCGAATCCAGACGCGCGGCTGATAGATTAGCGATTTAGGAAACTTGCCGGCCATCGTGGCTTCTTGCACATTGCAACTCTGAAAGAAGCGGATGCCGCGTCCCAAGCTGCACCAACCGATCCAGCGAAAATCTTGGCAGATGTCGCGGAGCGCAGGATCAGCCAGATTTGCCACAGCAACGCAACTGATGTAATAGCCTTGCCGCCGCAGCGATTCAGCCACGATGACGGGATAGCGACCCCAGGCGGCAAGTAATCCAATGCGTTTCTCGGTGCTCATGCCGCTTGATCTGATTTGCGTGGTTCCGAAGTGATGCCAGCCAATTTCTGCAGATCGGCGACCGCCCGACGAAGCGCTTTAAACTCTCGTCGCATTTCGGGCAGTTTCGTGAGTGCAGCCAATTTTAGTTTCTGGTCGCGTTCGGGCGTGGCGGGGATGCCTAGCATTACGGCGCCGTCCGGCACGTCGTTTGTGATGCCTGCCATCGCGCTGAGACGCGCGCCGGTGCCGATATGCACGTGATCGCGCAGGCCTGCCTGCCCTCCCATGACCACATAGTCCCCCGTGCTTGTGCTTCCCGCAATGCCAACCTGCGCACAGATAAGATTGTGCCGTCCAATGCGGCAATTGTGCGCGATTTGCACTTGGTTATCGATTTTTGTACCTTCGCCGATTGAGGTCGCGCCGTATGTACCACGATCGATGGTCGTACCTGCACCGATTTCCACATCGCAACCGATGCGAACGTAGCCGAGCTGGGCCGAGAGTACGTGTTGCCCAGCGACATGCGAGTAGCCGAAGCCGTAGGCGCCGATCGTTGCGTTACCGTTAATGATGGTTCGGTCGCCGACGAGGGTATTCTCATAAAGCACAACGCCGGGACCGATCATCACATCGCGTCCGATCTCACACCCAGCGAGGACCTGCGCGCCCGACAGGATCGTCGTACCGTCGCCGATCAAGCATTCATCGCCAACGGTAACACCTGGATGGATGTTGACATTATGGCCCCAACGTGCCGAAGGGCTGATGATTGCCCGCGGGCTAATGCCGATGGCGGTGCGCTCACGCTGCGGCCTGAAATGGGACACGATTGTCGCAAACGCTGACTGAACGTCGTCCACGACGACCAAGTTGCGGCCGGCCGTGATGTCGCCGCCGGCAAGTTCGCTGGCGACTTCATTACTAACAACCACTGCGGCCGCGGACGTCGAATTGAGTTTCTTAATTCGATCAACGTGATCAACAAACGTGATTTCGCCATCCGCAACCTCGCTCAGCACAGCGGCGCCGCGGACCGGCATTTGCGGGTCGCCTAAAACCTGGCCTCCCACTAAATCTGCAAGCTGACCCAGGGTTGTTGATCGTTTGTGCATGGTCTGTTGTCTCGAATGTTGCGGGACGCTAGAGCGGACCAAGTTCTTCCTCAGGTAATCGAGGACGGGTATCGGGTCTCGGATCGTAGCGGACGGGCCAAATAGCGACAATATCAGCCATTTTCGGGGCTAAAAATGCCACCTGGTCGGTCGTTTTACAGCCGTGCATGGCAGCGCGTACAATCGACCTGTACGCGCTATAACAACGGGGCAGCCGAACAACAAGAAGAACCAAAAGGCAAAACAGAGGGCCACGAACGTGCTAGATCTTTCGAAGTTGGAAGAGGCTATCCGCCACGAAGGTGGGATCAGCCGACGATTGTTTCTCGCGTATTGTGCCAGTCTCTCGGCCATCCCTTGGCTCGGTCGCGCCGCAAGCGCCACAACACACAAGCCGAAGTTTGCAGTCGATCCGTTTGGCGTGGGCGTGGCTTCGGGAGACCCCGCGCCTGACAGCATAGTGTTATGGACGCGGCTGCGCCGAAACCTCTGGAGATCGGCGGTGGCATGGAGCCCCAGAATGTGGAAGTGATGTGGGAACTTGCCGAAGACGAGGCGATGCGCCAGGTGGTGCGCCGCGGCACGACGCTTGCCACGCCTCAGCTGGCACATTCCGTTCATGTCGAAGTCAATCATCTCCAGCCCGATCGTTGGTACTGGTATCGATTCCGCTACGGCGATGCTGAAAGCCCCTTGGGCCGCACCCGCACGATGCCGGCTGCCGCTTCGATGCCGAAGGAACTGCGGTTCGCCTTTGCCTCATGCCAAGACTATGAAGATGGCTATTACACGGCCTACGAACACATGGCCAAGGACGAGCTCGACTTGGTTTTTCACTTGGGTGATTACATATATGAGAACGGCCCCACGGATGGCCTGGTGCGCAAGAACGTTGGGAAGGACCTGGAATCGTTGGATGATTACCGACTTCGCTACGCGCAGCACAGGAGCGATCCAATGCTACACGGAATGCACGCCCGTTGCCCGTGGATCGTTACGTGGGACGACCACGAAGTAGCCGATGATTACGCCGGCGAGTTTTCGAAAGAACCGGTGATGGACCCGGTGAAATTCCTCGTTCGTCGCGCCGCCGCGTACCAAGCCTATTACGAGGCGATGCCCCTACGGAAGGAGTCGTTGCCCCACGGCCCAAACATGCAACTGTACCGGAAGGCGTCTTTCGGCCGGCTTGCAGAGTTCATGGTATTGGATACCCGTCAATATCGTACCGACCAGCCATACGGCGGCGGAAAACACGATATCGATGACCTTGCAATGTCGCCCAAGGCCACGATCGTGGGACGCCCCCAGATGCAATGGCTCCAGTCCTCGCTAGCGCGATCATCAGCAAAGTGGAACGTCCTCGCCCAACAAGTGATGATGGCGATGGTCGATTTCACGCGCGGCCCCGCGCAAGATTTCTCTATGGAAAAGTGGCCCGCCTACATGCACGACCGAAAAGGACTTGTTCAGTTTCTGGCGGATCGCCGTATTTCGAATCCTGTCGTGCTTACAGGCGACATCCATTCGAATTGGGTGAACGACCTCAGGGTCGATGATCGCAACGCTGAAACGCCCGTTATCGCCACCGAATTTGTCGGCACATCGATTTCGAGCGGAGGGAATGGGGCAGAGGAACGCGACCGAGAAACAGCGTATATGGCCGAAAATCCTTGTGTACGATTCTACAACGGCGAGCGCGGTTATGTTCGCTGTGCTGTCACGCCGAAATTGTGGCGTAGCGACTATCGCACCGTGGCGGATGTCACGAAGCCAGGCGACGCAGCCGTCACCCGCGCCTCGTTCGTCGTCGAAGCCGGCCAGCCGGGTGCGAAACGGGCGTGAGTAGTAGGCACGCGGAGCGTGCCTACTACACGTCTATGCCACGCCGCTCAACCCGATGTGCATGCCTTCGCCGAAGTAGTGCTTGCGGGCCTCGGGATGATTTAGGACTTCGTCCCGTCGGCCGTGACAGAGCACCTGACCAGCACGAATCACATAACTGCGGTCCGTAATCTCCAGCGTTTCGCGAACCTGATGGTCCGTGATCAAAATTGAAATGCCTCGATCGCGCAGCTCGCGAATGATGGCTTGAATGCTATCGATCGTAACCGGGTCGATGCCGGTGAACGGTTCATCGAGCAAAATAATTTGCGGATCGGACACAAGCGCCCGGGCGATCTCGAGGCGGCGGCGCTCGCCGCCGGAGAGCGATATGGCGCGGCTGCGACGCAGCTTCGCGATGCCGAACTGTTCCATCAGTTGCTCGGCACGGTGCGTGCGCAACTTGCGATTCATACCGAGCAATTCCATCACGCCCAGTAAATTCTTCTGTACCGAGAGCTTGCGAAAAACGCTGGATTCCTGTGCCAGGTATCCCATTCCCCCTTCTTTGGCTCGGCGAAACATCGGCCATTTGGTGACATCTTGCCCGGCGAGCATCACCTTGCCGGCGTCCGGGTCGATCATCCCGCAGGCCATGCGGAAGGTCGTGGTTTTGCCCGCGCCATTGGGCCCCAAGAGCCCTACGATCTCGCCCGGATTGACTTCAAAGTCTACGCCGTCGACCACGCGCCGGCGCCCGTACGACTTCACCAGTCCATGAACTTCTAAGAGTGCCACAACGCAAGTCCTCCATGACTGCCAGTCAAGAGCTTTAGAGCCAAGAGTCGAGAGCCAGACGAACGACTTTTGACCCTCAACTCTCGGCTCATCTTACCAATCTCATATCCGTCACGTTCGGGAAAAGTGGGAACGGGATCGGTGTGCCGGGGATTCGGTTCCATGAATGTGGCCAGTAGACGCACAACGCTTTACCGATCAGTAACCGCCGATCCATGTAAGCTCCACCCGGATGACTGCCGCGTGGATCTCCGTTGAACCACAGTCGAGCGTCTGAACTTTCAGCGCTATTGTCGCCCATCACGAATAGCTGCTCGTCGTTCAGATTGAAATCCGCGTGTTGCCGCTGCTTCCAACGACCCCACATCGAGGGCGTGGTTGGCAACTTCAGCAAATCGTAATCGAATGGACTAAAATCAGTCACGGGCTCGCCCGGTCTGATACGATCCCAGCTATCGGCGATGTAGTACAAATCGCGCCACAGTTGCAGTCTGGTGACGACAAGTTTCGCATCGCGTGCCCCTACGCCAGCCGGCGCAAGATCGCCTAAATCCTTGTCGCTGGTTAGAGGCACGATGTTGCTTCGATCGCCAAAGATTTTCTCAGCGTCATAACCCGTGTCGCTGTCGAACGCGATGGATTTTCCATCAACCCACAGCAGCAATTGGTCGTCCACATTGGCAAATCCGACGTGGTGCTTTCCAAGACCTTTGAAAGAGATCTTGGCTTTAGGCGTGTAATCAGCCAGATTCGCGGCCGACAGTTTCGCTTCGCCCGTTTTAAGATCGATCGTGCACGTGAAGTGCCTCCCACCTTCAACGAGGTCCAACAACAACTCGCCGCTGGGCGACTGAACGTCGACATCCGCTTCCAGCATCAATTCGCCGACCCAGTGAAGCCCCTGCTTAGATGGGTCGACTTTCAAACTGCCTGGCGCGAAAAGTCGGGCACGATCCACTCGGCCGTTGTACGGGTTCGCGTCGGTGATCAACCGACGCTGGTGGCTGCGGTCCATGCCGGCAAACGGCGGACTCTTTTGAAGCGTGCCATTTTGATTGGCGGTTTCGATTTGCTGCCATACATCGTACGTGGGGACGATGTGTTCGTAGCGGAGCCACGATGTTGTATCGCCGGTGGCATTGACACTGTACTGCTGGTGCACCCGATTGCCAACAATCGATTTATCGAGCTTCCAACCATCCTTCTCTCCAGAAGGCACATGCCATCGCAGCGGCCAGCCGGCGGCGTCGAGCTCAGCGGGGTCATGCTCCGTATCATGCACGAGTTGCCGCATTGCCAGCACCTTGTCCGGCGGTTTGCGCACGATTTTGTAGTCTGTGTCCTTCGTCGCTCCCGGTGGTTTGACGAACACATCCCCCTGATAGATGCGGAGCGACTCACCGGGCAGACCGACCAAGCGCTTAATGTAATTCACCTTTGCGTCGCCTGGGAATTTGAAGACAACGACGTCCCACCGCTTAGGATCGGTAAAGGTGTAGAGATACTTGTTCACGAGAATGCGGTCGCCGTTGTACGATGTCTGCGTGGCAATATCCGGTTGATTCCGCTCCGGTACGCCGAGCGGCAAATCGGGCCGCATCGGCATCACGTAGTGACACACCGGACATCGGCCAGCGATGCAATCGGTCGTCAACTGACGCCCGTCCTCGCTCTCCTCTTCGCTCGCGCTTACCGTATAACGATAGCCGCACTTGGGGCAAACAACGTCTTTGTGCCGGCCCATAAGCGTGGGCGCCATCGAGCCGGTCGGGATCACGAACGCCTCGGCCTCGAACGTACGGAACAAGAAAGCGAGCACGAAGGCGATTACAATCGATTCAACCGTCTCACGAAATGCATGTGATTCCACCTTTGGTGCCGCGGACGCAGGATGAGACGGCGTCTTGGCGGTGGCTGCCATTGTTTTGCTACTACTCTTACTCTTCGATTTAGACATGATGAAGAATGATTCGTGGACGCGGGAAATGTAGTGCGAAGGGCGTCGCCCAAGATTATTCGCTCGTGGCCGGGAAATATAGGCCAACTCGGCAGATCACATGCCGGTCTCAACCGCCCAGACACGTTCTACGCGGCCCGCTAGCAAAGAGTTTTCGCCTTTCGGCCGCTGAAAAACCGGATACTGTGAGCTGCCCGCTAGTTCTTCTCGCGTTTTTGCGAGCGCCAGCGTGATTTGTTCCGCTACGAGTTTTGTCAGTTGTGCGTCCGTGAGCTTTTCATACTGTGCGAAAGGGATCGCCGCTCGGAATGCTAAGCCAATGGAATGCGGCCACGCGAAAAAGCTACCGCGCGGCAACTGCGCCGAACGCACCTTCCAACGCCAATGGCACGATCGTCGCTCGGCTGCGCCGCGCGAGCAGACAAAATCCCGGCAGCATTTCGTGTAGCTTACCATCCGGCGTTCGCGAACCCTCTGGGAATACGAGTACCGCGTTGCTCTGTTTCAATAATTCGAGTGCCGCCCGAATGCCTGCCAGCGCGCTGCCCTCTTGATCGATTGACACTGCTCCCAGCGCGAATCCACAGATTGAGTGGAAAGAAAAAGAGCCCTTTTCGAGCCAGGTACTTCAACTGGCGCGGACAGGCGAGCCCCACCAGCACCGGATCGAGATTACTTTGATGATTTGAAACGAGCAGCACCGGACCGGTGAGCGGAACGTGATTCTTCCCGAAGAAGCGATAACGGAACCACACCCGACTGATGGCATAACATGGGCACCACAAAACTGCATACCACAGCCAGGCTGCAAATTGACGTCGGCTCATAGTTTCGACCGCACGATTGCTTCTAGTTTGGCAACGACTTCGTCCGGTGTTAGGCCATCGGTTCCGACTTCAATCGCATCGTCTGCCATCAACAACGCCCCAACCGGCCGCGACTGATCGCGATGGTCCCGCAAGCGCTGATTGGCAAGCACTTCGTGAAACGGAACGTCCTCGCCGCGGGCCAGCAAATCGGCGTGTCGGCGGCGGGCACGCTCTTGCTCGTCTGCGGTGAGAAAGATTTTGCATTGCGCCGCGGGAAATACAACAGTTCCTTGATCGCGGCCTTCCGTAACCACGTCGTCGTGGTTCGCGGCGGCCCGCTGCCACGTGACAAGCTGCTCGCGGACGGCCGCATTATCGGCCGCATAGTGAATCGCCGTCGTAATTTCGAACTTCCGTATGGCCGCTGTCACATCCTTACCATCTAGCAGAACGCGGTCGCCCACCAGCTCCACGCGAATTTCGTTTGCTAACTTGGCGAGCTGCTCGCCATCGGCGAGGTCGAGACCACGCTCGCGAGCGGCCAACGTTACGGCTCGATACATCGCCCCAGTATCGAGGAAACGGAAGCCCAGCCGCCGTGCCAGTTCGCGAGCTGCACTGCTCTTTCCGGCGCCGGCGGGTCCGTCGATGGTTACGATCATGCTTTATCAGTCGAGAGCATAAAGCGGAGGGTAAAGAGCCGGATGACGCTCAAAGGGTTTTTCCTTCGCTTTTTCTCTGGCTCTTAACTCTCGACTCTTGGCTCTCGGCGTTTATCACCACTGTGCCTCGATTTGCAGCCAGCGATAGGCCCCGAGCTCGATTTCGGCGGCGCCGTCGACTACTGATAATACTTCAACCGCGTTGCCACGAAAATCTGTGATGTTGGCGGTCTGAAAAGGCCGGAACGCGGTGAGTTTGGTACGCGTCTCCTTCCCTTCGATTTCCAGTAGCCGCACGCGAACTCCGGTCGCTGGCTCGCCCATCGGCTCAACATGTGTGATGATCGCGTTTATCGCGCCGACGTGCAGAAACCAGCCCTGCGGCGAATTCTGTGCACCGGGCAATTCGGCAATATACGGTCGTCCGCTCGTGAGTAAGCCGACGGCAATTTTCGACGGGTAAGTCGCGTCGAGCCCGATTGCGAATTGAAAACGGCGGCGCTCTTCCCCATCGACAATCAGCAGCGTATCCAACCAATTCGGCGCTGCTCGTCGATGATAGGGGAGCCCCAGTGAAAAGCACGTGATTCGGCCGATGACGTCGTCGATCTCTACCCATTCGGGCGACTCGATTGTTTCGCGAGTCGTTTCGTGAGCACTCCAATCCGAGCCGCGGCGAATCGAGAGCGCATCGTCCACCCAAGCCAATCGGCTGGCAAAGTAGGATTTCCAAAGGTCGCCTTCGGGTAAGTGCTGAGGTTCCAGCTCGACCTCGACGATAATCGGTGCGATTCCGCGCACCACTCGCACACGCTGGGTGAAATTGGCCAATTGCCTGCCCTTCGGATCCGTGAGGCGCCCCGTGGAAGTAATCTCTCCAACCAGCGGGTCGTTACGCGTGATCTCGACGTGGCTCGCCGCCATTTGCGATTCCACGGCTTCGTCGCCGCGCTGTAGTCGAAACACGAGTCGTTGCGATACCCGCGTGCTGCGGTCGCGATGCAGCCGCAGCGATTGGATGCCGCCGGTTTTTTTATTGATCGTTAACTCCAGCCGCTCGTTGCGAAGGGTCAACTTCTCGGCCAGCGCAACCGGCGTCATTTCGGCGCGGGGAAGGAGTGCGGTACCCACAGCCCAGCACACCGGGAACGAGCGCCGGCTCGTCATTTGTGGCTCTGGAACGCTCGATGTTGTTGGTTCCAACGGGGTCAACGCCGACTAGATAACTGCTCGTGAAGTTCCAAGCGTTAATCAGCACTTGCGATTCGGTCGCCGAGCTTTGTTCGTCACTCAATTTCAACCCGGCAAGTGCTGCCAGGCCCGCCGCCATTTGACCGTGTGTAGCTTCTACCTCGCCTCGATACGCGTCCACTTGTGTTGAAATGGCATTTGAACGTCGATCGGTGAGCGACCGATTTGGGTACTCACGCGGGACGAACTTTACCCAATCGTCGGCCTCTCGCGTAACCCGGAAGTATTCGTCCAGCGTCAGTAGTTTGCCAAGCACTGTGCCGAATCGCGTCACGCGCCGCAAATCTTCGAAATATTCGCACTCTACCCCAGGCCAGCCAGCGAGGAGAATCGTGGCGACGTGGTCATGAGCGATCGAATCGCTGATTCGCTGAGCGATACTCAACCAGGTTTCCGGCTGACCCGCGTTGAGCGGCGTGATCGCTAGCGCTTCAATTGAACCTGTGGGATCCGTTCCCCAATTGGTTTTGCGTTGGTCGGCCCGTGGCAATTGTCCGCCATCAAACGTCGCGTGAAGCGCCCCGCGGAACCCCAGGCCCTTGAGCGCTTCCGGTAAGAGCGGTGAAAGCCCCGAGTCAAACTGCCCGAACACTTCGTATTCACGACCTAAATGGCGCTGGGCAGCTTCTTGCCCACGTCGCAGTTCTGCCAGGACTGCTTCTGGGCCCTGGTAGCCAATCGAATCGCGAGCATACTTGCCGCCGACAATTGCCACAGTACCGGCTTCAAGCGACCGCTTTAATTCGTTCAGCGTGTCGGGATGGTCCGCGGCGATCCGCTCAATTTGCTCCCCGGCAATCAATAAACTCGTGGGACTTTCGCGAGCGAGTTTCGCGGCAGGTTTTCGCCGAGTGTCGTATCCGCGAGGAGGGTGAGATCGATGACATAGAAATCGACCGAATACACGTGATTGCGGGCGTCCGCCAGCAGATCGAACGCACGGACTAGTTCATCATGCGCCCCATCGTGGTTGCCGTTCGTCGCGGCTTTCGCCGCTGCAATAGTTGCGGTCTCAAAACGTTCCGTGTCCAACACCGTGCTGTAGCGCATGGCCCGCGTTAGAAGCTCAACCTGCAGGTAGGCGAATCCGAGTGCGAGAAAATCGGCGACTACGTTCGCGTCCACCTGAATCGGGCCGATGGACGCCGCGCTTAACACAGCCGCCAATGTTTCAGCCCGCGAAGCCACTGTTTCGACGGGGGCCGGGTTCGCCGGCGCTGTCGCCCGCAATCGGTCGCACCAATCGCTCGGCATCCGCTCTCGGCTGGGCGGCGGGACGAGCACCAGTTCGCCATCGAGCTCGCCGGGATCAGGCGGCTCCTCGGCCTGATGCCATCCCGGAAGATGTCCGGTCGTGGCCATAATCGCGGGGTGCCAAAGCGAAGTCCACGCCGCCAGGAACTCGGCTGAGGCCTCGTCCCCAAGGTGAGTCGGAAAGTCGTCCCAGCCGTGGCAGGGCAGAATCAGCGAAGCGCGTCGGATGGTCATGGTCGTAACATAATATCTCACCGCATCTTAAGGCGAAAGTCGACGCCGATTTTACCCACTCGGGAACATTCAAGCCTAATCGCCGCGAATCCTCAGTAGAGACACAATTTACGATTGCGGGAGTTCCTTGCTACCCAAGCTCAAAACCACGAGTAAAATAAAAATTGCTGGCTCTCCGCTGATGTTCGAGAGAGTTCTAATCGGATGCCAGCTTGGAATCGTAACGTCTTTTCACAACGAGTGTTGGGGCTGTGGCGGTCGCTGCGGCGATACTGCTGCTCAGCGCTGGCTAGTCGTTAGCTGCGCACAGAGTTTCATAAAAAGAAGTAGAGGCAACCGCCGGTCAGGATTGCGACGGCAATAGGGATAGAGGTTCTCGGTTATGGCGAAGAGTAATGCCGTTTGGGGCATCGATATCGGCCAGTGCGCGCTCAAAGCGCTGCGTTGTCGTCCCCACGACAAAGACGAATCGAGGATGGTCGTCGAGGCGTTCGACTACATCGAATACCCCAAGATTCTGACGCAGCCCGAAGCCAATCGCGACGAGTTGATTCGCGAAGCGCTGGAACAGTTCATCTCGCGCAATGATCTAACCGGCGAAAGCGTCGCCATCGCGGTCCCCGGTCAAAGTGGCTTAGCCCGATTCATTAAGTTGCCACCGGTCGAACGCAAGAAGATCCCGGATATCGTCAAATACGAAGCGCGGCAGCAAATTCCGTTCGCTCTCGAAGACGTCGTCTGGGACTACCAGCCGCTCATCGGCAGCGAGGACGAGGGTTACGCGATCGAAACCGAAGTCGGCCTGTTCGCCATGAAACGCGATCAGGTGGCCCGGCATCTCAAGCCGTTGGAATCCGCGGGCATCTCGGTCGAAATCATCCAGCTCGCTCCGCTCGCAATTTACAATTTCATTTGCTACGACCGGCTGCATGTCGAAGGCGCCTACGATCCCGCGAATCCACCGCCGTCGACCGTCATCATTTCGCTCGGCACCGATACGACCGATCTGGTGATTACCAATGGCTACCGCGTGTGGCAACGCAGCATCCCCATCGGCGGCAATCACTTTACCAAAGCACTAACGAAGGAGCTCAAGCTCACATTTGCCAAGGCCGAACACCTGAAACGCAACGCCATGAAGGCCGAGAACCCGAAAGCCGTGTTCCAAGCCATGCGGCCGGTGTTCAGCGATTTGGTGGCTGAAATTCAGCGTTCGCTAGGCTTCTTCACGAGCAACAATCGCAACGCCAAGCTCGGCGACATGGTCGCCCTCGGCAACCCGATGAAGCTGCCCGGCTTGCAGCGATTCTTGTCGCAGAACCTCGATCAAGAAGTCAAGCTCATCGACAGCTTCAACAGTCTCGTGGGCGGCACCGCCACCGCCGGCCCGCAGTTCAAGGATAACCAGCTCACGTTCGGCGTGGCCTACGGCTTATGCGTGCAGGCACTCGAAACTGGTCAGCTACATACGAACCTGCTGCCCGATGAGATCGTTACTACGCGATTGGTGAAGGCCAAGAAGCCGTGGGCCGTCGCCGCGGCCGCGTTGCTCCTCGCAGGTTTCACGATCAACTACTTCGGCCACTATTCGTCGTTAATGACTGCCGATGTTACGGATCCGCAGATGGCGCGCGAGCTTTCGGCCGCCAGTTCTGCCGCGAGCCAAGCAAAAACGCTGACCGATACGCACACGAATCTCACTGCACAGTTTGATAAAATCAAGACGATTGGCGACAACCTGCAGAGCAACGTGGACGGCCGGCTGCTGTGGCTTGAACTCTTGAAAGCTGTCGATTCAGCGCTCCCGAAAGATACGCGTCCCCCCGAGCAGCGCCAGGAGACAGAGGAAGATATCGCGAAGCGTCCGGAGCTACACATCCAATCGATGGAGTGCGAGTACTTCGCGGACCTTACTAATTGGCACACCAGCATCGAACCAAATTTGCCGAAGCCGGAAGCTCCTGCTGCTCCTGCCGACGGTAGCGCGGCGGGCGCAACGCCGGCAAGCCCAGAGGGTGCTCCTGCCGCTCCTGCCCGATACGGCGGCGGTGCCTCCGGCGATCGATCCCGCCACGGGAATGCCGACCGAAGGCGCGGGCGGCACCGGTCTCACGGCAGGAGGCTGGGTCATCGAGCTCCGCGGTTATCATCTGCACAACAATCTGCCAGATAAGAACGTCGTCGGCAACGACGAGGGCGAAAAGTTCGTCAGGAACACGCTCATTAAAGGTTTGGAATCTGGAAAGGTCTCGCTGCCCGATGGACCGAATGGGCAACTTATTGATGTTCCAATTGAGGAGCTGGGAATCAAATATCCCGTTATCGTCACCAGCGAGCGCGTCAACGCCGTGACGTACTGGCCCGAACCGGTCGACACCACCACGGGTGCGATGCCATCGATGCCCACTGGGCCGATTGGGCCGGAAGGAGTGCAGACAGCGCCTGGTGCACCGGGTGAGCCGCAGCAGCCGAAGCCGCTGAAGTTGCGGCAATACGACTTCATCGTTCAGTTCTGTTGGCAGCCGAAACCGCGCAGCACTGCGCATCAAAGAGATGGCGCAAAAGAAAGCGACGCCTCCCGGCGTTGCTCCGGCTGGCACCGCTGCGGTCGGCACCGAAGCAGCCGCTACGGGGCCGAGTTCTTAGGAATTAATGCACTATGGATCAATTACGAACCGCTCTGGCTTGGCTCAAACGTTATCACTTCTGGGTGCTGACGTGCCTCGTCGTCTTGATTCCCGTGGGCTGCTGGTGGAGCGCCACCAAGCAAACGAGTGCCAAGTACGACGCGAATCAAAAGAAAATCGCCGCCGGCTTTAGCGAAATTGAGTCCGTGCGCAACGCCGCATTTCACGCCAACGACGCGATCAACTCACGCCAAAGTGAAGAGATCAAAAAGTTGTCGGATGGCGTCGCCAAGCTGTGGCAACGCCTTTACGACAAGCAGCGCGAGAATGTGCTGAAATGGCCAAGTGCGTTGAGCAAAGAGTTTCGCGACGCCGTCGAGAATATGCAGTTCAATGACAAGATTCCAAAGGATTTGCGCAACAACTATCAAAACTACATCACGCGGCATTTTCCGGAACTACCTAAGCAAATCGGCGCTCGCCCCTTGGAAGCAAATCAAATGGGCGGCCCCGGCATGTCAGATTTCAGCCGATACCGCTCGCCCGAAGCCAGCATGCCAGGAATGACACCTGACGGAATGTCGGACTACAACGACTACATCTGCGAGTGGCAGGACCAAGGTAAAATCCGCGACGAGCTCGAATTTCCTCAGCGGCCCTCTAAGCTGCGTATCTGGGTGACGCAAGAAGATCTGTGGGTCTATCACACGCTGCTCGATGTGATCGCCAAAACCAACGAGGCCGCCGGCGCCACACGACAGTCGAATGCGGCCGTGAAAATAATCTATTCACTGGACGTTGGGCCAGGGGCTGCCCAATACAGCCATGTATCGGGAAAGCTCGCCGTACCTCCGGCTGCACCGGCCGCAGGAGTAGGGGAGCCCGGTGGCATGGGCCCCGGCGGAATCGGACCGGAAGGCGGTCCGCCAATGCCGGGTGGACCAGGGGGAATGGGTCGCGGAATGGGCCCAGGTCGCGAGATGATGAGCGAAGGCCGTTTCGGCCCCGGCGCAGGTGGCATGAACGGACCTATGTCCGAAGCCCAAGAACAAGCTTTCCTGCTATCCGGACGCTACCTCGATGACAAAGGTCAGCCGATCATGGTGGGCGGCGGGGCTGTAGGCGCCGAAGCAGGTCCAGGCCCACCTATGATGGACGCGGCTCCCGCGCCTGGCCCCGCTCCACCGCTCGATCTCAATCAATTCGGCACCGGTTACAAACGGTTGCCGGTCCGAATGGTGATGGAGATGGACGCACGTTGGTTGCCGCAATTGATCACGAATTGTGCCAACGAGCCGCTTCGTGTCGAAGTGCAGGAGCTGAGCATCACCCCGTCGGATAGCACGGGCATGCAAGCAGGCAGACCTGGCGGCGGCTTCGAAGGCGCCATGAGCCGTGGGCCGGGCGCTAGCTTGTTTCCCGACCACACTGGCCTCCAGTACTTTCCGGCTCAGCCGCACGTGAAGATGGTCATTATTCAGGGAACCATTTACATTTTTAACAAGCCGAACTTGAATATATTGGCGGCGCCGGACTCAGCAAATCAAACGGCGGGTATGTAACCGCGCTACTATCCATAACAAGGAGCTCGCAATGGCAGGCAACATGAAAGGCCAGGGAGGCGTCAAAGGGCTGTTGCTGCAACATGGAGAAAAAGCGGTCATCGCGCTGGTTGGTCTGGTCGCCTTGTGGCTGATTTACAAGACCATGTCCTTGCCGCGGCTCGAGGATAAATACCGAGCCGCCAAGCTCCATTCGGAAATCACCGAGACATCGAGCGCCGTGCAGAATGCCCAGTGGCCCGAGCCCGGCAGCGATCAGTCGTCGGAAGTCCGCATCGCGCCGCCGGTCGAAGAAAAGGCTGATGTGCCGATAAGCTCAAAAGCTTATGCGCTGGACACCAAGGGCTTCAACCCGCGTGTCATCGCACCCACGGTGCTCCGCACCGATCCACAGTTACTCAACGCCGTCGAGGTTCGCGCCAATGGCGGTTCGGGGCTGTTTGCTTTCACCGATGAAAAAATCAGGCACGCGCTCGAATTGAAGTTGGCCGCTGAGCAAGCGGAACTTGCAAAAAAACAGGCGGATGAAGCTGCCAAGCAGCAAAAGCAAACCACTGAGGGCGGCCCCGGCTTCAACAGCCGCCGCGGTCGCGGCCCTGGCATTGGCCCTGAAGCTGGAATCCAAGAAGTGTATGATCCGAAGCATCCCAAGCGCCGGCAGGTGCTCGGCATGTCACAGCCGCACGGCGTGCAATTGCAAGGCGGCGAGCGAATCGAACAGGCGTACTGGGCGATTGTCGTCGCCAAGGTGCCGATCCGCGAGCAACTGAAGCTCTATCAGGACGCCTTCGAAAAAGCCAAGGGCGGCTTCGATCCAGCCCGCGATTTCCCACAATACAAGGGTTACTTTGTCCAGCGAGTCGAGGTTGTCCCCGGCCAAGAGATCAAAGAGGCCGACTGGAAACCGGTTCCCGTCTACGATGGCCAACGTACTTCCATCGCCGCCAATGAACCTCTGAGCCCTGGAATGCCTGGAGCAATGGGCGTTAAGACGATGCAAAAGCTGTACGAACGGGCCCAGCAGTTTTGGGCCGGCATGTTGCCCGACGTGATTGACTCGCGCTTCTCCGATTACGTACTGACGTTTCCACTACCGCCACTTGTCGGTCGCGACTGGGGCGCCGAAGCAACCCATCCCGGCATTCCTTTGCTGGCGGATACACCTCCCTTAGAACAAGAAGTCGCTCCACCCATCACCACGCCCGAAAACGCTCCGGCCAATTCGGGCTCGCCGTTTTCCGCAGGGCCCACCGGCACGGTACCGGGCGCAGGCTACAGCCCCGGTTCCTTTGGCCCAGGCGCTGGTCCAGGCCGCTTCGGCGGCCTGGGTCGGATGGGATTTGGGCCAGGGCGCATGGGTGAAATGGGTCCAGGAGGAATGCCGTCCTACGGACGCGGCCTTGAGGGCGGGTACGGGTACGGCGGGCCCGAAGGCGGCGGCCGGATGACGTATGCAGGTCCCGGTCTCGGAGCTACCGGCCAACGCACAAGTTTAGTGAAGGGCGTCGATTTTCTCTTGCTGCGGTTCTTCGATTTCACCGTCGAGCCAGGCAAAAAATATAAGTATCGCGTGAGACTTGTGTTAGCCGATCCGAATTACAACATTCCCGACAATGTGCTGGCACCGGCAGTATTGGACCGGGTTCACAAGGCGGTTCAAGCCACCCAGAAGCGCCCCGAATTTCGCGCCATCGAAATTTGGAGCGATCCTAGTCCCACGGTCGGCATTCCGCTTTCCGGCGACGTCAAGCTTGTCGATGTCAAAGTCCCTTCGGCCGATAAGGTCAACGATGAGCCCTCGGCGAAGCTCCTTGTCAGCTCTTTCGACGTTGATGAAAGGGACAAAAACAACGCCATTCAAGCGGCCATCGAGCGCGACTTCCGCCGCGGATTTGTCGCGAATTTCCAAGAAGATGCGGAATACCTCGTCGAAGGCGGCACCGCCATCGATACGCGCGAAAACTTCAAATTCATGACCGGTATGACGCTCCTGGATGTCGACGGCGGTCAAAAGCTCACGAAGGACATGACGACTCCCGGCCGCGTGCTCATCATGGGCCCCGCCGGTGAGCTTTACATTCACGATGAGATCGATGACAAACCAGTCGTCGAATACCATAAAGTGCTCTTCCAAAAGCCGGATAAGCGGCGTGGTATGGGTCCCGAGGGTCCTGGTTTCGGACCTGCCCGGCCGCAGCGGTTCCCGCGCGGCAGGTGAACGCTAGCGTGGATTGCAACTCCTATCAGGCGTAGCTGAGTTCGCTAGAATTGCGATCTTCCATCTGCATTCTTGCGACTTCGTCCGCAGGCGAGCCGCCGGGGGCACTGGGTGCCCGAGCGCCAGAAGTTCGCCAATACCGCTGCTGTATCAGTCCACGTGACGTTTATTCGCGGTTTCGCTCGAAAGCGGTCTTGACCCGCTGTTCTCCCCTCGATATTTTCCCGCTCCTCATCTGCCAGGAACGAACTGCCGCAAGACTTTTCACAGGCTTCGACAAGATGCGTCGGACCGTTGCGGTCGCACCGCGGTTTCGTTCCAACTAATCCTAACTCGACGCGTTTTAGCACGGGTAATTGCACAATCGCCGACATGTGAACGCGATGGGGTAGTGCGCTGAGAACAAGCGCCACGTGTCGCCGAAAGCGATCCGTCGCTAGAAGGAGAAGCGAGTTGAGCGCAAAACGAACGCAAACTGCTGTAATAATCGCCCTGACGCAACTTGTGTGGTTGGGCACAACCCACCGATCACGTGCCGTCACGCCGGACGGAACGTCAGCCGAGCGGATGCCAACCGCGCAAGGTGCTCCGCAGAAGCCGATCACACGTGAGGACGCCGAGCTCATGCTCCGCGAAGCTCACGGCGCGATCGAGCAAGGCCGGCTCGACAAAGCGGAAGAGCTGCTTTCCCGCGTGGAGAAAGCACATGTGAATTTCTCGTTCTTTCATGTGGGCCCCACTCCCGCGTCCGTTCGTCGTGAACTTTCGCGCGCCCAGCACTTGGCGCATGTGGCCGGAAAAAGCTCGCACCAATCCGGCAACACGGCCCTTCAAAGCCATTTGCCGTTCTCGCGCGACACGAGGGAATCGACTGAAAGCATGGAAGATCCCTTTGCGGCGCGTAACATGTCCAGCGCGCCGAAAGCCGGTGGAATGACGACAGCCGCTTCCGCATTGTCGTCTCCCGAACCATCCTCCCGCGGATTGGGCACGATCGCAGCGCCGGAACATCTGGCTTCGCAATCTGCCTCGCCCAACCAACAGCACACCGCGAACCCTTATAGCGGGCTTGCAACCGGCGCCGATTTCCAGACTAACGGTTCGAGCGCGGAAGTACAAAACTTTCTCAACGGATCGAAGTATCCGGTAATGCAGGCCTCAGCCGGCAGCAATCCGTTCCGTGCGGCCGATTCCACGGGTGCCCGCAATTCAGCCGGCACACCAGCCCACGACGAGGATCCCTACGCGGCTCGATCTTTATCGGAACGCACCGCCGACGAATCTCCAGCCCAAGGCTCGACACCGAAGCAACAAGCCAAGGCGGACCTAGTTGCCGCGCGCAAGGCTCTCGAGGCCGGCGATGTCGAACAGGCGGAGAAATTGACGCGCGCCGCAAATGCCTTGGGTGTTCCCGAATCGGAGTATCTGCCCAACGAAGACCGTCCGTCATTAATCGCCTGGGATATTGCCCGCGCGAAACAGAAGGGACAAACCGCGCACGCCTCGCCGCCAACCATCGAGCGATTACCTGCGACAACGCCGTCACGTTACGAATCGCAACCGGGCGATCCGGCCGATCTCGGGCTGTCGCCGACTGCACAAACTTCTGAAGCAATGCCTGCCGCGTATCGCTTGAATGAAGGCGATCCGAAAGGGGAGCCGATGACGCTTCCGATGCTACCCGAGTCAAATCGCGTTACTTCGCTGCCCTCGACGTCGACTGCACTTCCGTCCGAACCGCCGATCCTGCAACCGACCGGCGAAGGGCCGCGCATCTTGTCGGCTGCGCCGATCGCCATGCCGGAGTCGTACCGAATCGCATCCGCGGGAGCTGCGCCGTCGACCGAAACCTTGCCGTCGCCCGATGCCGGCGAATCCAAAAACGCTCCGACGGCGGAAACCGCTTCGCCAACGCAGGGCAAAGCGTCGCTGATCGACACGGCCGATGCCAAGCAGCAAGCGCTCGCCCAGCAGCTATCGACGGAAGTCGGCAAGCGCCAATCGGATGCCCAGCGTCTGCGAGAGAAGGATCCGGAGCGCGCCCTCGCCGCACTCCATGAAGCCCAGCAGTTGGTGAACGATTCAAAGCTGTCCGACTCCACGAAACGCGAGCTCTTGAACCGCATCGACATCACGCTCAGCAAGGTCGAGAAATACTCGAAAGACCACAAATCGGAGATTGCGCTGGATAAGCAAAATCAAGCCGTCCTGAACGACCGGGACCGCGAACAGGAGATGAAGCTTAAACTGCAACAGAAAATCGCCGAGATGGTGGAAGAGTTCAATCGCCTCCGCGATGAGCAGCGCTTCGAAGAAATGGAAATCATTGCGCGCCGGCTCAATGAACTGGCGCCAGATGATCCCGTCGCCCAACAAGTTTGGCAAAACGCCAAGTTCATTCGTCGCGAGATGATGAATCGCCAACTAGCCGACAAAAAAGAGGACAGCGTTTGGAGACAGCTCAACGCCGTTGAAGAATCGGCCGTGAATCCAGTCGCGGATGACGGCCATGAGCTGGTTCGCGACCAAAAGTATTGGGATCAATTCGTAAAGAACCGCAAGGGCTCCTCCGAACGCATCCAGCGACGTAACGAGCGCGAGCTGGAGATCGAGCGACGGCTGAAAACACCGGTGCTGCTCAAGTACCAGGAAACGCCGCTCAGTGAAGTCATGTCCGGCTTGAGCGAACTGACCGGTGTTAACATCCATCTCGATCCACGTGGACTTACGCAGGAGGGCATCAACAGCGATACGCCCATAACGATCAGCCTCACCAAAGAGATTTCTCTCAAAAGCGCTCTGAACCTGATCCTAGAGCCTTTGCATTTGAGCTACGTGATCAACGACGAAGTGCTCAAGATTACGAGCGAACAGCTTCGCGATGGCCAAATTTACGCCCATACCTACAATGTGGCCGACCTTGTAACCCCGATTCCGAACTTCGTGCCGAGCAACAACATCGGCTTGCAAGGCTTGATCAATGAATCGATGGCGGCCACCAACCAGGGTAAGCCAGGTTTCGCTTCCACCAGCCCGACCGTGCTCGTCAACGACCGTAGCCAAAAAGCGGGCGCCGGCGCCAACGGCAACGTTCTTGCCCAACAGTTTAACGCCGCCCCGACCAATGGCATGTCTCCCTCGACCGTGCCGATCGGCGCCGGCCCGGGCGGCATGGGCGCTGGCGCGAATGCCGATTTCGATTCGCTTATCGATTTGATCGTTTCGACCGTGGCCACGGATACATGGGCTGAAAACGGCGGCGGTGAGGCCGAAATCCGCCCGTTCCCCACGAACCTCAGCCTCGTCATTAGCCAAACCCAGGCTGTGCACGAAGAGATCGCCGACCTGCTCCAGCAGTTGCGTCGACTGCAGGACTTGCAGGTGACGATCGAAGTCCGCTTCATCCGTCTCAACGACAGCTTCTTCGAGCGGATCGGCATCGACTTCGACGCGAATATCAAAGACATCGGCGTTAATACGAATAATCAGGACCAGTTCCAACCGAACAATCTGGAGGGGCACAGCAACACGGTGGGCTTGCAGCGGCAAACAGGGACATCGTCCTTCCCCGACTTCACATCCGATCTCAGCATTCCGTTCAATCAAGATAGCTTCACATTGACCCAAGTCGTGCCGTTCGGCGGCCCGGTCGGCGGCGGTGCGAACTTTGGTTTTGCCATCCTCAGCGATATCGAAGCCTACTTCTTGATTGAAGCTGCTCAGGGCGACAAGCGCACGAACATGCTGAACGCGCCGAAGGTTACGCTCTTCAACGGGCAGCAAGCCTTTGTCGCCGATGCCACGCAGCGGCCCTTCGTCGTCGGCGTCATCCCAGTCGTCGGCGAATTCGCAGCCGCTCAGCAGCCGGTGATTGTTGTGCTTAACGAGGGCACCATGATGACCATCCAGGCTGTCGTCTCCGAAGACAGGCGCTATGTGCGTATGACTATCGTGCCTTTCTTTACGCAAATTGGTAACGTCGATACGTTCACATTCCAGGGCTCTTCATCATCGACCTCGAGCTCTAGTAGTGCGACCGATTCCAGCGGCGATTCCAAATCGGAAAAGAAAGACGACAGCAACTCCAACAATGCCACCGGCGTTACCGTACAATTGCCGTCGTTCTCGTTCGTTTCGGTCGTAACGACGGTGAGCGTGCCGGATGGCGGCACCGTGCTTCTGGGCGGTATCAAACGGCTCAACGAAGGCCGCAATGAATTCGGTGTGCCGCTGCTCTCTAAAGTGCCCTACATCAATCGGCTATTCCGCAATGTGTCCATTGGCCGCACGACCGATAGCCTGATGATGATGGTCACACCTCGGATCATCATCCAAGAAGAGGAGGAAGAACGCCTCGGCGTCTCGACGCCGTCCACGCCATAGGCTTTTAGCAACCAGTCGCCAGCGGAGCTTTCCCGCAGCTTGCGGTTTAGCTTTGTCACGGCACATAATGAACTCGGACTGGCGTTACATGCGCTGTCCTCACAACAAAGTTGCCGAACGGCCTTCCTTCCGTCATGTCCTCCCTTTCCCGCCGCTGGATCGCTATCGGAGCACTACTCGGTGGGCTCGGCGTCGCTCTCGGCGCCTACGGCGCCCACGGACTAAGCGGCTATTTGGAAGGAATTGGCTACACCGGCGACGACCTTCATCGCCGCATCTCGATCTTCGAAACGGCCGTCCGCTACCAGATGCTGCATGCTCTGGCCCTATGCTTTACAGGCCTAGCGCTAAACCAGCGCGACTCCAACTGGTGGCGCTTCGCCGCCTGGGCTTTTCTGGTCGGTGTCCTCATCTTCAGCGGGCTACTCAAGGTTCTTGCCTTTGCGAACCCGTCGTGGAACTGGCTGGGCGCGATCGTCCCAATCGGAGGTCTTTTAATGATTGCCGGTTGGTTCGCCCTCGTCATCGGCGCGCTCAAAAAATAAGCACTGGCGATTCCTACCCCCTTGGGGTAGCGCGAAACAATGCGTCGATCGAAACCCCATCAGTGCTGATAGGATTGTGGCCCCAGTGGTGCGCGCCGCCCCACAATACTCGGAATGTCAAAGACCGTCTCGCTCGGAGTATGGCAGCGACGTGCGCATACGACCCCTGCGGCTCACGAACACGAAAGGATTGAGGCTAACCGATTTCGACTAAGAGCCTATCCCAGAACCGTCTCAGAGAAGGGGACAGTCCCATTTTTCCTCGCGCTCGGAAAAATTGGGACAGTCCCCGACAGTTCTGGGATAGGTTCTAAGTGCTGTCGTAAATCAGCCGTTGCGTCGTCGACAGCCGCTAGCGATTCCCAACATCGCCAAGCCACAAAGAATCAACGAACTTGGCTCGGGAACCGATGGCCGCTCGTTGATCTTGACGATGTAGGTGTTGTCAGGATCACTCCCGGTCACCAGGTCACCGTTCCACATCAACTGCTTGTTGATTTTGATGGGAACTCCAGGCGGCACCGGCGGAAAACTGAACCAGATGGATTTGCCGTCCGGGCCCACCGTGCCCGGGTAGGAAGTACCGCTGCCTGCCGGAATCTCAATCGAGCCGCCAGCCCATTTGAATTTCGACCCGTCGCCCACGGTTGGATCAATATCTTCGTGCCAATCGACCGGCATAATCGGTGCTGTTGAGCCGGGGAATGTACTCGGACCGAACACAATCGTTTCCATCACGCCAACTAGGTTGCCCGGGTTCGGCGGTTGCCCTGGCGCTGGTGGTCCCGGCCAGCCAATGCCGTGGCGGTCGATAGTAAACTGCTTCATCCAGGGAGGGCCGCTCGGATCCGGGACGATCGGAACCGGATTGCTTGCGTCACCGACCATGATCATGTCGGTGCCTTCAAACGGCCCCATCGGAGGTGGCGGATCCTGGCTGACGCCAATCAAGGTGCCTGCATGAACGGCCGAGGTCAATGAGGTCAGGATCGAACATGCGACGACAAACGTAAAACCGCCGCGAAACCAAGGCTTTTTACTCGCGCTCATTAGTACGCTCCCCAACGTGAATTGAGAACTGGGGCTGGCCAACCGACGCAAAAGGTGCGTCCAACGTATCGCTTCACAACCCGAACCCCGGTCCGCCGCCTGAAACTAGAACGGCTCGGGCCGAATTTCAAAGTGGTTACGATGCAATGCCGAATAGACGCTCGTCCCGGGCTTGATGGTACGACGAATCGTCATCTGGTCGCAAGTAGATTCTCCAAAAATTTTGCAAATTCGCTGAAAAAGAGTGCTGAATCCCTTCGTTGTAAGGCCATGCCGCTAAATCTGCCTGTTTATCGCTACGAATTGCGGGCGCTGCGATCAGGAGCTGCGGTCCGGCCACTGCTTCCGCTTTCGCTCGAAAAAGTCGCGAAGGAGGCGACCACATGGTTCGCTCAACACTCCCGCAACAACTTCGGCCCGGTGGTTCAGCCGCTCGTCATCGAGTAGCCGATACAGCGTCGTCGCTGCGCCGGCCTTCGGGTCGGTCGCGCCGTAAACCACCCGTGGTATCCGCGCCAGCACCATCGCACCTGCACACATCGGACACGGTTCGAGCGTCACGTACAACGTGCAATTCTCAAGCCGCCAATTGCCCAGTGCTTCTGCGGCTTGCGTGATGGCAAGCATCTCGGCGTGAGCTGTAGGATCTCGCAGTTGCTCCCGTTGATTGTGGGCCGCCGCGATCAGACGCGGGCCATCGCCGGAAGGACGTTCATGCACGATAATTGCCCCGATCGGGACTTCATCCTCGCCGCCCGCTGCCTCTGCCTCGCGCAGGGCCAGTTCCATGTAGGATTCGTGCGAAAGTGATTCGGAGTCGAGCTGCGAGGTCATGAATTTGATGGGACAGAGTCAACTGCCATAATCGCCACAAGCGGTACACTCGCGCCGGGGGGCGTTGGGATGCGACGCAATCGAGGCACAGAATGTCGTAGCACGATTGTACAGTTGTTGACGATGACCAGCATCAACGTAGGATTCTACGGCAAGTGCCTCCCCGTCGCACGTCTTCAAAAAGCCGGAGATCAGCGCCATGAAGCGGCCGATGTCCCACATAACGTTCCTTTGCATGCTGTTTGCCTTTGTAAGCGTAGCCAGCTCATTTCTGCCGTCATTAGCGCAAGCGGCCGTTACGTCCGAATCTTCGGCCAAGCTCGTTTCCGAAGCGTCGATCCAATTTCACCTTGCCTATCGTTCGTACCCGACCGAGGGCAAGCATCGACAGGAACAACTGAATGCCGTAGTCGCAGCCTGGCACGCGGCACCGCAAAGCGAAGCGAACAATGAACGGCTCAACACTTGGCTCCGGGCGGCCATTCGCGTATCGATGCCGGGTTCACGCAAACCCTTGCCGCCGTCGCCTATGTTTACAGCAAACGCTGAGCGAGAAGGACGACTGGTAATCGAACCGACGCCTGTGGAAGTTAAAGCCCCAGAACCGACACCAGCCATCGATTCGCCGACGTCCACAGATGATGCGCACGTCAACCCATTCCGCGACGATCCGGTTGTCGGGCAAAAATCGAAGTAAGACACAGCCGCAGGGCTATTTCTTGGCAGCGGCAGCGCCTTTAGCCGCGGCGGCCGGCGCTGCGGTACCAACTGCGGCTCCTTCGGTGCCTTCCTCTTCTTTCTTCTTCTTCTTTTTCTTCATCGTGAGCTTGCGAACGCGGACCTTTGGCAACCCCAGCGGAGAATCGCCCTCGGTCCATCGATCAGCCTCCTGCAGCTTGGCAATCCGTTCGACGCGTGTTAGCACGCTCCGATTGCGGGTGGCCCCGCGCTTTACTCGCAAACTCTTGTCGATCGTCATGCCATCATCTCCGGGCCGAACCGCGTTAACCAAAGTAAGGTCCGTTAATATAGAATATCCGCGGTACGAGACTCAAGTGCCCTTTCACCATCAGTTGGCAGCCCCGATTTAACAGGAGTCGAGTCCCTGCCACGGGCACGATGGCCCGCTAATTCCGTAGAGGGACGTAAAAATATGGCAGCCGCCCGCCGGAGCGGGCGACTGCCCATGTTTGCCTGTAGGTCAGTTAGAATCGCGGTGTCATAAAGGCAAACAGAAGTGAGGGATCAATTGTGTCGCCGTCGCAGCAACCCAATGGCTGAACCGGCAATGAGCAAAACGAGTGAAGACGGTTCGGGAACAGGTGTAAACGGCGTGTACTTGCCCGGATTGCCAACGTCACCGCCGGTACTGACAGACGACATATACGTATCTCCCAGGAACGAAAGGGTTGCCAGGGACGCGTTGTTGGCGCCTAACGCGCCCAAAGGAATGTTACCGCTAATGTTTTGCGTGCGCGGACTGTCAACGTTACCACTTCCTTGGTCGTCGTACGTCAGACGGTCAATCAAGCTACCTAAGTTGTCATACAGGTTAATCTCGTCGCTTCGGCCGAGGTTGTCTTCCGAATAGCCTGTGCCAGTCGGACCTGCCCAAACTTTTACCGACGACGGCAGGTTCCAAGCCGTCCGAAAGCTCGCTTCAGGTGATTCGGTTAGGATGACGCTCTCACCAGGCTGGACGGCCCCAAAAGTAGTTCCAAACGCGTGCACCCCGGGAGTACCTGTGTTGTCGTCTTCGGACCAGTTGGTCATATCGATAGGTGAATTCGAAACATTTGTAAACTCGGCGTACTCTCCGTCCGTACCGCTATACATCCACTCCGTAATACGGATTTGCGCGTGCAAGTCGGCGCCTGCCAGAACCAGCAAGGCAAGCGACAACCAAACAACCAGTTTCCGACCCATTAGTCCCTCCAATGGTTGACCAAGTCTCAAAAAACTTTCAATCGCTACGTCTCAACAACTCTCGACATCATTGGTTGCTGATCATCGCGGCGTCGTGTTAAGATCGTATGAGCAAAAGATCAAGAGTGGATGATTCTTGTTTTTGGCGATAAAAGGACGGGTAAACTGTTGATGTGATTCCACTTACATCTCAAGAGGTCGTTGCCATGATAGATCGCCGGCGGTTTTTGAGTGCGACGGCCGGAGCTGCTGCCGTTTTGGGGACAAGCGAGGCACTGTGGGCAGCTTCTCCAGCCGAAAAGCCGTCCGTTGATGTCGCCCAGTCGCCGCCTCGTCCGCCGATGGTGAAGCTCGGCAAAACAAAGATCGAGATGTCGCGCCTTGGCCAGGGCACCGGGGTACACGGCTGGAATCGCCGGTCGGATCAAACCCGTATGGGCTTCGCCAAGCTGATTGATCTGATGCACCACGCTTACGATCGCGGCATTCGCTTCTTTGATTTAGCCGATCTTTACGGCACGCACATTTACTTCCGCGAAGCACTCAAAAGCAAAAAAATGGACCGCAGCAAGCTGGCGATCCTTACCAAAGTCTGGTGGCGTTACGATGGTCCCGAGAATCAAACGGGCCTGTCCGATCGCCGGCAGATGGCGCGGACCACGCTGGAACGGTTTCGTCATGAGCTGGAGACCGACTATTTGGACATCGTGTTGTTGCACTGCTTGACGGAGCCAGGGTGGGACAAGCAAATGGGGCCGTACATGGATGTTCTCCACGAGGCGAAGGTCAAAGGCCAGGTTCGCGCAGTGGGTTGCTCTTGCCACAATATAAAGGCGATGCAAACCGCGGCCGCATCGCCGTGGGTCGATGTCATGCTGGCCCGCATCAACATGAAGGGGGGTGACAAAGCGAGGATGGACGGCTCACGTGAAGAGGTAGAGGCCGTTCTTCGCACAGCGCGCCAAAACGGCAAAGCCATCATCGGCATGAAGATCTTTGGCGAGGGAAGCCTTGTTGATCAGCGAGATTCATGCATCAAATACGCGCAAGAGTTGGGTCTCTTGGATGCGATGACCATCGGTTTCCATACGCCGGGACAAATCGATGATGTGCTGCAGTTAATGCACAAGTACCCGGCGCGGCCTGTGGTTTGAAATGAACGCAGAATTTGTAGTGTAAGCTCTTTCTAAGGGTGCCGATTCTTATGGCACGCGCGGGGGGATTGCGGTATAACTCGCCCCATGCTTCGCTACCGCTTTCTTCTTGGCACGCTGTTCATTGCCGCGCTGGTGATGTTGTGCTGGTTGGACCAGGTGATATACCCAGGCGCGTTTCTGCTGCCGCTGGCGCTGATGCTCGGCTCGATGGGTGTCGTGGAGCTGTTGGAAATCTTCAACAAACGCGGCCGGATGCCGCTGCCTTGGGTGCTCTTCAGTGGCGTCTTTATTTGCATCCTTCTAGCGGGCCTGCCAATTCTGTGGCCGAAGCTTGTCCTAACGACGCCACCCGGGCAATTGGGCTGGTTGACAATTGGGCTTATCGCAGGACTGCTATTGGCATTTTGGGGAGAAGTGACTCGGTACGACGGTAAGTGGCACACGACTCTCAATCTGGGGCTCGAGGTGTTTTCAATTTTGTACGTCGGCGGCACGCTTGGGCTCATCGTCCAATTGCGATTGCTAAACGACGATCCATTCAGCAACAACGCTAGTAGCGGCATGTTGGCGTTGGTGTCGCTCATCGCGGTCGTGAAAATGAGCGACACCGGTCAGTATGCGGCGGGCCGCCTATTTGGCCGGCACAAGCTGGCGCCGCTCGTAAGCCCGGGGAAAACTTGGGAGGGCGCCGTTGGAGGAATGGTGTTCGCTATTGCCGCTGCCTGGATTGTGTTCGGCTGGGCGTCGCACTATATCACCGGCGCGTCTGGTGATTTCGCAAGCTTCTTCACGGACTATAGCCGACTGGCGGCGCACTACAGTCTATGCAGTAGCTTTATGCGCTGCAGGAATCTTAGGTGACCTGGCCGAATCGGCTCTGAAGCGAGACGCGAACATGAAGGACTCAAGCACGTGGATGCCTGGCTTTGGCGGTGTTTTGGATCTCTTGGACTCGTTACTGGGCGCCGCACCCGTTGCATATCTATTGTGGGTTGTGGGCTTGGTATGACCATAAGCCAAATGATTCCCAAATCTGGTTCATTCGACAGTTGCCGTCCTTATCGATGTATGCTTCCCATTGGAGTTGCTCTTTCACGTAACCGTTCACGCCCCTGGCGGTAGCGAAGGTGCGGTTTGTCGCGCGTAGTGGGCTTGGACGGCGGCGGTGACGAAGTGGAATACGTTGCGGCGATGCTGGCGACAGGTCTCGATGACCGTGAGCATTGTTTCGACGAAGCGGCTGGTGGCGCTGAAATTGCCGCCGTGGGCATCGCCTTGGCCATCGACCGTGTGGCTCGATTCGTAGTGGGAATTGTCGGCGGTCCGGTGGATCTGCTGCGTGCTTGTTGGAGTCAGCTTCGCCTCGGGTACATTCGCGCCCGCACTGCTCATGGGTGATTACAACGACGACGGTACCGTTGATGCTGCTGACTACGTCACATGGCGCGAAGGCCTCGGGACCGACTACATGCCAACCGATTATGACGTGTGGCGGGGACATTTTGGCCAGACGGCCTCTAACGGTGCGGCACTCCGCTCAGCCGGGCTGTTCTCGACCGCTGTCCCCGAGCCGGCAACTGGCCTACTCGCCGCGTTGGTGCTGTCGGGTTGGTTCGTGATTGGTCGACGTCGTCGATATCCCGTTCGGTGCGCCAGAGGAGACGGGCGGTGAATTTCATTACTCGGGAAGATTGTATTTGCGCCGCATGTCGCGCGAGACTGGCTATGCCAGTGTTTTGAAGCGAGGGCCTTGCAGTCCGAATTGGTAATCCGTGATCCAGCAGTCCTGATAGGTGCAAGCTAGTGCTCTGTCAAAGCTGATTTGATGGATAGCTGGACTCGCAAGAGTCTGGAAAAACCGAATCTTGCGAATTCGGCTACCCGTCATTTCAGGGCTGACAGACCACTAGTCTTTCGCTTGTTGTGATCGCGGCGTCGGTGATGGCTCAATAAGAACACTGGCGGAGCCAGTGGCACCCGGCGGTGGACATGAAGTTTATTGTAAATCAAAGCGTTCCTGGCGGTTCACACAAGAAGGCGCGCACCAGGCGTTTGATTGGGTAGGGTATGGGTTGACAGGGTGCCACGGGCTTGGCCCGTGCTCTTACCGCCTGGGCCTTGCGGCTACAAACAGGGTTCGATGTTCCAGCGGCTTGAGTTCATACACAAGCAGCTGTTTACTCCACCCACCCCCCTTGGCAAACTCGGGTGCATTCGTATGGACCGCGGATGAACGGCAAAGCAATCGGTTGGAGATGGAGAACAACTTTGCACTGGCCGCAGCGATTGGTTCTGGGCGAAGGCGACAATCCAGCAGTGCAATTGGGTAGAAGCCGTAACGCGTGGCCGGAAGGCTCTTTTACTGTTTGCGTCGCCACTGGCTCAGCGTCTGCCGACTTCCGACAGGGCAGCTAAAATCTGTCGGCCGAGGCTCACCAGGTGAAGCCATGCAAAAGCAGGCTTCGTCGTCGACCCACTTCAACAGCCCGAATTGCATGGTTCCTTTTGCCGCTCCGTCGAGGTTGTAATAGTCAACGTGGATCGGCTCCACGCTTTCGTCGAGTCGAACGAGCGCGTGGATCATGGTTTGCCCGCCAAAGGAAATTTTCACCTCGTTCTTCCTGGCCGATCGAAGCCCGGTGCGGAGCATCATCGCAGGAAGCGGTTGGCCGTCTCGAATGATTTTTACCGGCGTCCACTCACCCTGAAGCCTTGCGAGCGTGGAGGATTCCACAAACTCAAAGCCGACACTATCCAGCGTGAAAGGCGCTTGCTGGCGCACGGGTGCGGTGCCGCCCGTTACATTTTCGGGACGTGCCGCGGTGATTCGGTTCAGAATCTCGTACGCATGGCCACTGCCGGCGGAAGTAGCGAATGCGTGCGGACGCGGTTCGCCGGTCATATCGAGGCATATTTCCAGCCGCTCCCCATTCAGCCGGAAGATACCGTAATTCCAGTTTCCAGCTTCGGGGCCGGCGACGAATTCGATATCGATTTCACGCGGGTCCGCTTCGACGTTGATGTTAAAAATGCCCTCGTAGGTTGCTTCTGGCGATTCGGTGCGGAAGCGATCGCCATCGATGAGGATGCGCGAAGTTGAAAGGGCGGCTGCGGGATAGGTGTTGCCGTCGATTTCGAGCCGCGCGAATTCCCAGGTGCCCTCGAGGCGCGGAGTTGTTCGACGTGCCGCGCGAGATGGGGCCAACTCGCAAAGCCAGTTTTTGCGCGATGGCGGATTGGGCGTCGGCGAGACGGAAGTTGGCCGTGCGGATTTGATCGGCAGTCATGCCGCGGGCGGCCGGCAAGTGTTCTTGGAGCGTGGCGATCGCTTGGGCGCTCTCCGCGTGCAGATCGGCGAGGAGCGTTTTTGCCTGGCGGCGAAGATGATCGAGATTGGGGCGGGCAGGAAGTTGCTTTTCCACAACAGTTCTCCATGGAAGCGCCCGGATCCGCAAACAGGCGACACGAAGAACGAGTGAGGAATCGCTGAACGTGAGAACGTGAAGTCGGGTTAAACCCTTCCCGCGGACCCGGCGGCTCGCTTCTAGCCGTGAAGCGATTATACAACGGATTTGTAACGATGCCAGCGACGAGAGCCGCGGGGTTTGGTTTTGGGCGGTTCGCATACCCAGGGTGGTCGCCGCGGCGACGGCGACGCTGGGCTTTGGAGCGGAACGCCGTTGGCATTCTGCAGAGGTGCTGGGTGCCACTGGCTTTGCCAGTGGATTTGTCATGCCGAAGGCTTGTAGCCGAGTGTTCGTGCTGATGTTCCAATGCCGCGCCGTCGACAACAAGCTGCTTCAAACTCTATCGGTCGCCCGTAGCGAACGAGGGCTCGATAGGAACACTGGCGAAACCAGGGGCACTCAGCGGTTGGAAGCCGTGAAATGCTTCAAGCTGCAAGGTGGCCACCATAAATCAGCACTGCTGGGCTAGCCAGCAGTGGCACCCGGCGCTATAGCAGATGCCGTGAGCTTCTACTGCTTAGGGCAGTCAACGTCGCAATGATTAGCAGGAGCGACGAAGCCGGTTCGGGCACGGATGCGAATCCGGCACCGGCGCCCGCCGGAATATTAGGCACAGCATTGCCGAAGTTCGTTCTCCAGATCGTGTAATCGCCAGCGTCGATGATACCGCTCAAATTTCCATCCGCTCCGACGCCGGGATTAACGGATTGCCCAAGCGTGTTGCGCCACAGAACGTAATCAGCCACATCGACGATGCCGTTGTTGTTGTAGTCGCCGTTTGAGTAGTTGGGCGAAAATTGTTGCACCAGTTGCAGGAAAGTACCGTTGAATACATCGAGGTCCACGTTGCCGCTGATGCCTGGGACACTGCCGGTGCTCGAGTACTGCCAAAACTTGTAACTCGACCAGGGAGCATACTGAGAAGCTGGCAGCGTGGAGGGTGGCGCGTAGTTGTAGTTCGCGATCCAGAGAGGATACGATGTGACCGAGCTATTAAATTCCGTGGCCGCATAGTACGAGTAGGTGTAAATGATCGGGTCGACGCCTAGCCCCGCTTTGATCGTGTTGGCCCAATTGACGACCCATTGAGATGTAAACGTCTTACTTAGGGTGCCAGGAGATGGCAACTCGATATCCAAAACCGGCCGCAGCATCAAACCGGAACCCTGGTAATACGATTTCGTCAAGGAAATGAGATAGTTCGCTTCGTTGGCCGCGTCGTTCGGGTCGCTCATGTTGGTGTGGGGGTACCCGACCGAATACGGCCCGATCGGGATCCCGGCGGCGATGGCGCCGTTGAGATTGTTCACGTAATTCGCGTCATGATCGCAACAGCTGCCTAGGCTGACTCGAGCGAATACGAACTGCACGCCCGAGGCCTTGATCTGCTGCCATTGGGCGGCAGAAATGCTGCCTTGGTACACGGAGATGTCGATGCCATTGACGAGCGCATCGGCGCGAGCGGCAACTAGAAACGCAACGGCCAACACGAATCCAACGAACGGAAACTGACGCACGTGCATCCCCTTGTTCTCTGTTCCTCACAAAAGTGGATACAGTAATCCTAACAGAACGGGAAGAAAATGGCACGCAGGGCGCTTGGCGCGGCTGCGGCTACGGGGAGTGATTCGGGCCCTGGAAATGGGCCTTATTCACGCGATTCGTAGTTAGCGGAGAGCCGCGGCGAGCGCCAGCCAGCGCTTGGTATTATTTGCGTCCGCGAAGTCGATTGCCGCTGGCCAAATTCTGGCCCGGGCCGCGCACGTCGATGATGTATATACCTCGGCCGACGAAGGTAAATAGTGCGCGGTATTTTCGCCCGCGGCGAGTGTGGAAGAGCACTTGGCGAACTTCGGTGCCGTACTTGTGCGATTCGGGGCGAGGGAATACTGAAGTGGATGGCAGCGCACCTCATCAAGAACGTGCTCCCAGCGCTCGCACCATGAAATTGCGCCTTGATGCGAACGTTCCGCGAGATAGTTGATAATGCGCTCAACCGCCGTCTCTGCCTGCGCAACGAGCAGAAGCTCGTAATTCATTCTCGCGGCAAGTTATATTTATCGCGGAGTTCCCGCATCACCGCAACGGCCGGACGATACCGGCCTGCCTTGATATCCGCAAGGCCTTGACGAATGGCGTCGTGAATTTCGGCCTGTTCTTCCGGCGTCGGATGTTCTAGCCGCCAGAGATCGAAGAGTTCTTCGAGCGATTGCGCCTCACCGGCATCGACTTTTTGGACAGCGAATTGTTGGAAAGCGTCAAGTTGATCGTGGGCAGTGGACATGAAAGTATTCTAACGCACCCTTGCGAGCTCGGTCTATCTTGGACGGTCGTCCCGTGCTGTGCTGGAGACCTGCGGTCGAATGGATGTGCGGGGTCGGGAGACCCGCGCACAACGGTCGTGGAGTGCAAGCTGGTGTGTTTGGGTCGGTGCGGTGGTGAGTTGGAGGTGGTGCGGGGGAAGCACTGGCGGAGACAGTGGCAGCGGGCGGGGCTGCGGTGATCCGCAGACATCAGCCGAACATCGTTGGGAAGTCTCGGGCTCCGTGAACGATGCGGGCGACGTGGATACCGTTCGGGGACGGATAATAAAAGATCACGTAGAGACGTACAGCGAATGCGCGAAGGTTTTGGGCGAGGTCGCTGCGCCGTTCGCCGAGCTCGGGTGCGTCGGCGAGCCGTTCGAGCGTGTCGAAGATTTCGTCGAGCACTCGGTTCGCGGCCGTCGGGTTGTGTTGGCCGATGTAATCGCGGATCGAGCCGAGATCAAGGTCGGCGAGATGAGCGAGGCGCACGAGGCCCATTTATTCGTCTCGCTGGGCGTTAAATCGCTTGCCGGATTTCAGGTCGTCGAAACGTTGACGGAGCGCCTGCGGGTCGTAGTCGGTGTATTGGCCGGTTGCCAGTTGCCGCGTTCCGGCAGCGATTTGTTCGCGCAGCGCGTTACGCTCGTGCAGCAAGCTCACGGCCTCGGTGAGGAGTTCTTCTTCTGAACCGTACCGGCCAAAGGCCATTTCCTGGGCGATAAGGCGATCGAGCTCGGGTGAAATATCGGACGACATAAAGGGCCTCCGGCTGCATTATATCACGGGCGGGGCTTGGTTTGAGAGGTCGGTCGCGAAGTGGAATTCATTGATCGGCGTTGCCGGGCGAGGCGGCAGTGGCGGCCGGGGCACTGGTGCCAGTGGCTATGCCAGTGCAGCGGAAGCGAGGGGCTTGCAGGCGGAATTGAGAATTCGCGGTGCGGCGCTTTGTGGTGGAGTGCAAGCTGGTGTTTGGTCCGGTGCGGTGGTGAGTTGGCGATGATGCGGGAAAAGCAGTGGCGGAGCCACTGGCACACGATGGTGAGCCGAAAGATTCAACCGTAAACGTACGCTTTTTTCCGAAACCCGGTAGCACTCGCGACTAGAAGCGCGGTCGCAATATACGTGACGACACCAGGCTCAGGGATGCCGGTCGAGTACACGACAATGTTTTTTGTGACGAAGCCGTTGTAACTCACAAAAAGATGCTGCCCCGTTCGGTCGGCGACCATATCATAGCCACCGTCAATTGTTGTGAACTGCGCAAGTTTTGCTGACGAGGTCGTATCGAATACGCTGATATTCGCGGCAGGCCACTGTAGGACGTAAGCAAGTTTCCCGTCTGGACTATATGCCAGGGCGTTCGGCTTGAATTCAGTCGGAAGATATCCTTTGATCCCGAGACCGGGGAATAGTGTCGAAAAATTGGGGGTCTTACCGTTTAACCCAGTCTCGGTGACGTAAGCCAACAATGAACCATCAGGACTCAAAACAAGTTGCTCACCGCTATAGCCTCCCAAGCCGGCCCAACGCTCAATTGGATTTGTACCAGACACGTCAAACTCGTAAAGGGAAGCGGGGGACAGACCGTAGTTTGCATAATACAACTTGGTCCTGTCCGGGCTTATCTGTATTTCCCCACTGTAAACGTCAAATGGCGGATATGCCGGATAACAGCAGCCGGCAAGGTTCGGACCGGTTGATGCGCCGGTTGTGGCATCGATTTGCTTAACGAAGCTAGGGGTCTGTTGCGTACCGGTCAGAACAAACAAGCGATTGTTTAGCCCAACTTTTACTGATCGCGCGTAGTCACCGGCGCTGACCGACCCTGCTAGTGAGTCTTGAGCCAGGTCAATCACATATATCGAATTAGAGCTGCCGCCGGCGACGTAAAGGCGACTCGCATCAGGAGAGAAAGACATTCCCCAGCCGCCATTCGTGAGCGGCAACGATTTTTCCACCGTGAGTGTGTTGGTATTGATGATTTGGAGCGACGATGATGTTGTCGCATACACGTACGGCCGGATTGGATCGGTCGCCAGATTGTTGGCATGAAAACTGAACGTGGCTTCGAGAGTTCCCAGGTCGCTGGCTGAGCGGGCGTTGCTGGACAGCACTCCGAGATAGAGTACTGTTGCGGCGATTGTCAGAAACGGCGACTTATTCATCAGCAGCTCCAGACATATGCAGGGCACATTTAGGAGAACGTGACCAACAGCGATCTAAGATAAGCTTGTTGGCTTATCGAGTCAACCAATTGGGGGTGGTCGCGGATGGGACGCCGGCACAGTGAGAAAGTTTGTTTAGGTTTCGCCCGGCACGACCGGTTTGGCCGGTGCTGGGGAGCGAGGGGCTTGCAGGCGGGAACGGCGATTCGCGGTGCGGCGGTCTGTGGTGGAGTGCAAGCTGGTGTTTGGCCCGGTGCGGTGATGAGTTGGAGATGATGCGGGGAAAGCAGTGGCGGAGTCAGCGGTGCAGGGCGGTCGATTCTCGACTCTATGGAGTGGACCCAAGGAGTGACGCCGGCGTGACGATCGTAATTCCTTCCGGCTGAAAACGCTGGAAGTCGCGGTCGTTGAGTGTCAACACGTTTCCAATCTTCCACACGAGCATCATGGCGACAAGACGGGCGTCGTGGACTTGCTTACCGATGACTCCGTATTGAGCGAGCAATCGCTTCAGTTCGCCGTAAAGCGTGGGCCGCTCGATGAGTACCGTGCAGATTGGCTCGAGCGTTTGCTCCAGCAGGTTTTTCACCGTGCTCGGTGGGAGGCCAAGTCCGTTGTCAGACCGTGGCCGGGTAGAGACGTTCCAATACTCGGCTGAGTTCTGCGTGGTCATGTACATCTCTTCGCGGGCGCTAACCAGCGATTCAACCGCTTGCTTCACCAGCGGATGTTGAGGGTCTTGCGTATTAGTGAACCGCAGCAGAATGCCCGTGTCAACGAGATACGCCATCAGTCGTGATCTCGATAGATATCGGCCCGCGAAAAATCGGGCGGCAGCGGCGGAACAGAGACGGCGTACTTGGCTAGCCGCTCGCGCATCTCCTCGACGGTAATCCGAGGCGCGGGCGGCCGAACGGCTTCAGCCTCGCCGCTCTCGCCATTCTCTGCGACGAGGGGCACCACAATTACGTCAACTTCCGTATTATCCGGCAATTGGAGCGGCTGATCGGGATGGATGGCCCCGGCACGGTACGTGGCGTGAATCTGGATCGTCATGTCACAATTCTAGCTCGAGGCTTAGCGGTGAGCCAGACGGAGGCGGATGGGAGACCTGCGGTCGGGCGCGGTGTGCAGGGTCGGGAGACCCGCGCACAACAGAGATTGGTGTGGTGCAAGGTGTGTTTGGGCCGGTGTGGTGGTGAGTTGGAGATGATGCGGCGAAAGCACTGGCGGAGCCAGTCGTTAGAGCCTGTGGCGTACGCGGTAGAGGGCCAACTTACTTCTTTGGCGGATTTCCTTCTCCTGATGTGGCAGACTGCCACGTGATGTTGTCGGCAGGATCGACTACTTTCACGATCATTTTCCCGTCAATGTTGCCCAAATCGATGCTGCCGATTCTCGACTGATAGATGCCGAGCTTGTCAGCCGTTAGTGTACTCATAAAAACTCCCTTACCTTCTCCCAAGCTCTTTAGAAGTGTGAAATGCCAGCCGGGTCCATCGTCATTTGGACTTAGCCACGCCTGCGAGCCGTCCTGCCGTTTGAAGGAAAGCGCTGGTTCACCTTGTTCCAAACCAACGAACCCCTTCACTACATTATCCACTCCATAAAACGTCAGTCTTGGTTGGCCATCTTTGATCCCTAGGATTGCGTACCCGCCGGAATTCTTATCGATGCACAAAAACTCGTTTGCGCTCACTATGGATTTTATTTCGGACTGCTTTGAGGATGGCATCCAACTGGATAGAAGACCGCCGAGACCGCCGACGAATAGAGCAACGATCCAAACAAACAGTTTCTCGCGCATAGTACACCATCGTTTTGAGGCGGTCATAATCTGTTACGCCTTAATTCCTGGATAGTGCCTTTCAATAAGGCGCATCAATGCCCTTGTCCGAGTCCCACGTAGCCATTTGCCCTTACCATCCTTCGGCCACATCGATTGAATTCCGACGAGTCGCGCCTCCGGTGTCGCGATGCGGCCTCTCGATTTCGGAGATGTTACCCAAATACCGCCGCCGCTCATCCCTCGCAGCGATAAATTGTCCAGGTGGCAACACTTTGCAGCTTCGAAATGATCTAGCAAGCTGAAACGCGTCAATTGATCTAGGTCCGGATCCCACGAGCAGAAAAGTGCGTTTTGCTTTCGGCGGACGCTGAAATCTACCGTCGGCCACTCGTATCGGGAAAGCGCCACTGTGTCAAAGCTGAACGAACGATACGCGATTTCATGCAGAACCGTGTTGCGACTCATTCTTTTGGATGTTCGGACGCGCATTTCGGGCTGCCCGGGGAATCCTGCGACGCAAATTCGGCTCTGCGGGTGCGGATAGCGGCCTGTATAGATGTAATCTTTACTCAGAAATAGCTGGCCTACATCCAACAGTATGCCGATTGCACCCGGATTCAATTCGAATATCCCGACGTCCTCACGAGGGTCGACGTGCTTAGCAACAAAATCTGTAAGCGTGTGGTTGTAGTCGCGAAGCAGTACTGCATAGCGACTATGCCCCTCAATCACGTGTTTCGCCGTCGCAACAGAAAAGTGATTACCGAGATTGACCAAAACACCGGTGCCGCCAGTCATTTTATCAAGGTCGAGAACCGGAACCGTGCGAGCAAGGACAAATGCGCCGATTCCGAATTGAAGCTGCTGCTCGACAGTCGAGACGGTCGCTTGTGCCATTTAAGTCGGAATCCTCCGTTGTGGGTGGAAAAGCGAAACCCCGGGAGGTCTTGCAGCCCGGGGTTTCTATCAGCTTTGTCCCGCGATCGGCGATCGCGGCTTGGTGTTAGCCGGCGCGTTTGCGCCGGGTTGGTTTTCAATACATATCATCCATGCCGCCGTGGCCGGCACCGCCGCCCTTCTTTTCTTTCTTGGGGGCTTCGGCGATGAGGGCGTCGCTCGTTAGCAGCAGCGTGGCGACGCTGGCCGCATTCTGCAAAGCCGTGCGGGTGACCTTGGTGGGGTCGATGACGCCGGCTTTCACCAAGTCTTCGTACTTGTCGGTCGCGGCATTGTAGCCTTCGTTGCCTTTGCGTTCGGCGACGCGTTCGCAGACGATACCGCCGTCCTGGCCGGCGTTCGAGGCGATCGCCATCAGCGGCGAGCGGCTGGCGCGGACGACGATGTTGAAGCCGACCTTGTGGTCGTGCGGTGCATCTTCGGCCGGCTTGACCTTGGTGCTGGTGCGGAGCAGAGCCACGCCGCCGCCGGGGAGAATGCCTTCTTCGACGGCCGCGCGGGTCGCGTGCAGTGCGTCTTCGACGCGGGCCTTCTTTTCCTTCATCTCGCTCTCGGTCGCGGCGCCGACGTTGATCTTCGCCACGCCACCGGCCAGCTTCGCGAGCCGCTCTTCGAGCTTCTCGCGGTCGTAATCGCTGGTGGTGTTTTCGATTTCGCGGCGGATCTGGTCGATGCGGCCTTTGATGTCGGTGCTCTTGCCGGCGCCTTCGATAATCGTCGTGTTGTCTTTATCGACGATGATCTTCTTGGCGCGGCCGAGCTCGCCCAGGCCGATACTTTCGAGCTTGATGCCGAGGTCTTCGAAGATGGCCTGGCCACCGGTCAGAATCGAGATGTCTTCGAGCATCGCCTTGCGGCGATCGCCGAAGCCGGGGGCCTTGACCGCGCACACGTTGAATGTGCCGCGGAGCTTGTTGATCACGAGCGTGGCGAGGGCTTCGCCTTCGATGTCCTCGGCCACGATCAGTAGCGGCTTGCCGGCGTTGACGACGGCTTCCAGCACGGGGACGAGGTCTTTGACGCTCGTGATTTTCTTCTCGTGCACGAGGACGTAGGCGTCTTCGAGGACGCACTGCATCGTGTTCGGATCGCTGACGAAGTACGGCGAGAGGTAGCCGCGATCGAACTGCATGCCCTCGACCCATTCGACCTCGGTGCTGAGGCTCTTGCCTTCGTCGACGGTGATGACGCCGTCTTTGCCGACCTTCTCCATGGCCTTGGCCAGCATGTCGCCGATTTCGCGGTCGCCGTTCGAGGCCACGGTGCCGACTTGGGCCATCTCCTCGGTGCTCTTGATCTTGATCGACATCTTCTTGAGCTCGCCGGTGATGTCGTCGACGGCCTTCTCGATGCCTTCCTTCATTTGGACGGGGTTAACGCCCGCGGCCACGGCCTTGAGGCCTTCGTTGAAGATGGCTTCGGCCAGCACGGTGGCGGTGGTGGTGCCGTCGCCGGCGACGTCGCTGGTTTTGCTGGCGACTTCCTTCACCATCTGGGCGCCCATGTTCTCGTAGGTTTCCTCGAGCTCAATTTCCTTGGCAACGGTGACGCCGTCTTTGGTGACGGTCGGCGAGCCGAAGGATTTTTGGAGGATAACGTTGCGGCCCTTGGGGCCGAGCGTGACTTTCACCGCGCGGGCGAGTTTTTGGACGCCGCGACGCATGGCGTCGCGGGCTTCTTGATCGAAGGCGATCATTTTGGCCATGGATGGGTTCCTTTCGGTTCGAGCTTTGTATTGGAATGTGTGCGGTTTGGCAGTTCTGATAGTGGATAGTTGTTCGTTGATAGTTGTGAAGACATCGAAATCGAATGCCTTGGACAACCATCAACTATCCACTAACAACTATCAATTACTCAATCACAGCGAGGATGTCGGACTCGCTCATGAGCAGATATTCGACGTCGTTGATCTCGATGACTTCTGGCGCATAGCTGGTGAAGAGGATGCGGTCGCCCTTTTTGACTTGCATCTTACCGCGGCTGCCATCGTCGAGGACCTTGCCGGTGCCGACGCTGATGATCGTGCCGCGGGTCGGCTTGTCCTTGGCGGCATCCGGAATGAAAATGCCGCCGGCGGTCTTCTCTTGCGACTCCTCGCGCTCGACGACGACCTTATCGCCCAGCGGTTGGAGCGTGACTTTGGTTTTGGGCTTTGACTTGGTAGCGGTTGCGGGCATTCGATTTACTCCTGATGAACGTGTTTCAAATGAGCGCCGCCTGGCGCGTTTGACTTGAATGGGTGAGCTTTCGGCTGTCAGCTCTAAGCTTTCAGCCAGACGTGGGAATCGCTTGCCTCGTCTTCTGGCTGACAGCCGACAGCTAATAGCTGAAGTCTCTTTGAGTCCCTCATTGGGGCGCAGAATCAGCCAGTTGGCAAGGGGTGGAGAAGCAAGCGGTGCGCCGGAGTTGGTTGGATGCCGCAAGTAGCGACATGGCAGAGAGTTAGTGCGACGAGTCGCGATCCGTGCGTTTTGACGATTCTGCCAACGTGGCGGGAATGTTGTTGGTGGGTCGGAATTCGGTTCCTTGGGGCTGTCAGTTTGGCAGTGGGCTTTGTGCGGTTTCTGGTTGGGCTTTGGCGTCGCCGCCAGATTTGGGCTGATTCTGATCTGCGGTGTCGGGCGGAAACTGTCCCTCCAAGGTTATGTCGCCGTCGGGAATTGTCTGGTCAAAGGGAATTGGATACGACTGAGGCTGGCCGCCATCGTCGTAGCCGTCCTGGCCGACGGAATACAGTAAGTAATCGTCGCCCTTGTTTTGAAAACGTGGCGGTTGTCCTGATGGATCGAACGGGTCGATGGGTAAGGCCGGGATGTAGTCTGGGACAAGTTGAGTTAACTGAGAGGGTAATCGGCCGTGATCGAGTTGATAAGCGCGGATCGCGATCTTGAGCATGAGCAGTCGTTCGATCGCTAGGGTACGGTCGTAAGCTTCGCGAACGCTGGTGTCGACGTTCCAACCATCGCTCGGCCGGTTTGTAATTCGAGTGATGTACTCAGCCAGATGACTGAACCAGCCCATACTACGTTGCATGAATACATGTTCGCGATACAGCACATCATCAATCCCGCGGCGCCGACTGGCCACAGACTCCACGATTTGCTGCATCGTATGGCATTGCTTTCTGTCGAACTGATCGATGGATTGGTAGATCTGCGCCTTGCGCTATTCCTTCGCAGGCCACTGCAACCAAGAAATCCACTGCGAACCCACCCTGGTAATAAATTTCGGCCAGGTTCAACATCGCTGCTTCGGTGTTGATAGCGTCGTCGATCCTCTTGGCTCGAATTTCGACCTGGCACTTGGCACTTAAGAGGCGGGCGATTTGTCTGCGAGCCGACAAATCGCCAATGTTGTCGAAATATGACAAGTCGTATGTAACAGGGATCCAACTTGGTATCTGTAGGACGCGAGAGATTTCGTCGTAATCAGTTTGTTGAGCAGCGACGGCCTTTGCGACCCGGTCGTAATCGATCACGTCTGCGGAGGTTAATTTGGTTATTTGGCTCTGGTCAAGTTTTTGTCCTAGCCTGACTAATTCCGCAATTCCGTTCGGTGAGAAGTGCGGTTCGTCAGGAATTGGAAGCGGGTGCATCAACTCCCAAATGGTAGTAACTGGCAATAATGCAATGGCTGCTAGAAATACTGTGAACAAAGCTGGGCACGACTTCGTTCGATTATTCTGCGGCAGCGTATTGGCGATTTGGTTGCCCGCTCCAACGCGATTGAGAAGTCCGCTGAGAATGATTCCCACATAAAGCGTGCTTGCTGTTACGACGCCGAGGAAAAACCAATGCCAGCTTATTCCCAAATCCGGCGGACCAATTGCAATTGGTGGAAGAGCGGAACGCACCAATCCAAAGAGGCCGCCGCCCGCCCAATAACAAACAAAGCCCGATGACACTGAACCGATGGCGAACAAAATTATACGCAGCAATCGCGGAAGACGAGGATTCGCAGCGCACCATACTGTCAAAAACGCCACGGCTAGAATGCCACCGGAAATTGTCCATGCCGGCCAGTATCCCCATACTTGAGCAGGAACATGGGTAGCGACAGCGATGCTGCTGCAAGAGCCGCGGTAACTAACAATGCAGTGCGCAAGGAAAAGTTGCGTGCCACCGATTTTGACTCTAATGCGGGTTCCTTGTTAGCGCGTCGTTGTCGAACAAAACGATATGCCACGAAATTAAAGCATGTGGCAAGAATTGCGACGGCAAACGCCAGATATATGCCATAAGCCGGAATTATTTGAAGCGGCAGTAGCACCGCGAAAACGACAAACGTGCGAACGAACCAATTTCGCCGGGATGCTGCGGCCCAAAGTCGCCATCAGGCCGACGCTGGTGAACGACGTCAGCAACAACACCGAAATCAGTAATCCTTGTGTGAGCCAATCGCGCATCAGCAATATACTAGAGAACTATGTTTGCGTAGCCGCTGAGGCCTCATCTAAACTACCACCGTCGCGGTTGCTGGACTACAATTCCGCAGCTTATGGAACGGCCACCGCGGTGACTCCGGCTGCCGACCGGCAAGCTGCTGGACTTCGGCTAGGAACCGTCTACCCACGATGTGCCGCAGGAGGCCGAGTCTTAGCCGAAAAGCCGTTGCAGAAGGTCAACGCGCGAGATGCCGAAATGAGCCGCCACGTCGCGTAGGATCGCGGCAAGCGGCCTACCCGCAATGGGTCGTATCGCGGCACGGTGATGTCATACTTGCCGTTTTGATCAGTGGTTAACCGAACGTGCGAGCCGCGCTGTGCGCTGGGTGATATCCCAACTTCGCGAGCGCCGCGATCAAGCCGTCGCCGGAAAGATAGCGCGGCAGCCTCATGCCGTGATGATTTCTTCTGCGCACAATGTGCAGCCGGATTGCTTTCGGCGCCAGGTTATCTTCAAAGTGATACTCCACGGCCTCGCGAACATTACGGCGTAGCTCATCCAGCGTGTCGGCCTCGGTAAAAATCGATTCATTTACCGCGGCGCGGTATAGCCGCCTTCATCTGCTTCTTCGACCAGGAAAATAATTTCGCTCACGTGCCGATTACTCCACAAAAGACTCTCATCCTAGTTTACCGTACAAGCGGGGGAGAGTCATCTTGAGAATTCGTGGCCCGGGCTTTTCTGCCGGTCGCGGGCCAACACATGAGTTGCAAGTCGCAAAGCCTGACCTACGCAGCCGGTAGCGGGTGTCCTATAATTTCCCGCACATGGAAACGGCCACCGCGGCAGTTTCGGCCTCGCCAGGGCGAGGGGCTGTGGATCGGCCTGATGCTGAACGTCGGCAACAGGCCGGACGCCGTCTGAAGGAGTTGGCCGCTAATTTGAGTTTGCATCGCGGCTTTGCCGAGGTGGTTGCCACGCTTTAACGATGGCATCACGTCTAAGCGGCAGAACCAATGGAATCGGCTTCGTATTCGGGAAACATGATGATTGCTGGATGAACGCCGAATGCCTTGGCGAGTTGTTCGGCGCGTTTTTTGCCGATTTCCACGCGGCCATTTTCCAGCAAGCTTATGTTCGATGCGTTGATGCCGCAGTGCGCGGCAAGCTCCTGCTGGGTCCAGCCCTTTAAGTTGCGCAACATGCGTATCACTTCGGCAGTGGAGAGTTTCGCGTGGGCGCGAGCGGTCACAAAATCTGCTGAACGTGTTGTCATCGGATTCCTAGTATTTGTGCGGCGTAATTTCCAAGACAAAAATGGTGATGTTCTTGTCGTCAACCTTGTAGATAACGCGGTACTGCAAGCTCAAACGCGACGAGCGTTGGCCGGTCCTTGTTCCCTTGAGCTTCTCATCGTGAAAGCCTGGAAATTCCCTCAATTTGTCCGGACCGTGACGGAAAACGATGCTTTTCCAAAGCTCGTACTTTTTGACCACCGCTCGAGGCGCTTTCCTACACGCGTCTCGGATGCCGCGATGCTCCTTGATGATCCACATTATTAAAAATAATAATATGGCCTGGGCTTATTGTCAAACGCGGCTCTGCATTAGCTGGGTTCATACGTAGTCGGACTAATGTGGGATTTGCGGTGAGGACCGCCTGACCTACGCAGCCGGTAGCGGGTGTCCTATAATTCCCCGCACATGGAAACGGCCACCGCGGCGACTTCGTCCTCGCCAAAGCGAGGGGCTGCGGATCGGACTGATGCCGAACGCAGGCAACAGGCCGGACGCCGTCTGAAGGAGTTGGCCGCTAATTTGAGTTTGCATCGCGGCTTTGCCGAGGTGGTTGCCAGCCTGAAAGCGGGGCATGGCGGGACCTTGGGCGGAGTCTGGGGGTCTTCGTGCGCGCTGGTGGCGGCAGCGCTGGCTCGGAGTTGTCCGGGTCTTCTGGTCGTTGTTGCGCCGCATCAGGCCGAGATTGAGGCGATTGGCGCGATTTGGCGCTCTTCAGTGATTTGCCCGTGGAGGAGTTTCCGGCGTGGGAGGCCGAGCCGGGGGAGCGGGTAGTGCATGATGAGATTTTTGGAACGCGATTGCGGGTGCTGAAGGCACTCGGGGACTGTCCCCTTTTCTCATCGCAAAACTTCGCGCATCAGGTAGATGAAGCACGAGAAAAGGGGACTGTCCCCCTCGGCGAGCGTGATGATGGCGCTGAGGGGGTCAGTCCCCTTTTTCTCAGAGCTGAAAAAGGGGACAGACCCCGACCGGCGATCCTGGTCACTTCCATTCAGAGCCTCTTGCAGCCGGTGCCGGGACGGGAGGCGTTGGCGGCCGCCACGCGGGAGATTCGCGTCGGGGGGCAGGTCGACGAGCAGGAGTTGGCGCAGTGGCTCGCTGAGCGCGGGGGGCATGCGACGACGGCGGTGGAGTTGCCGGGGGAGTTTTCTTTACGCGGGGGGATTTTGGATATCTTTGCGCCGGATGCGGAAGACCCGGTGCGGATCGAGCTGTTTGGCGATGAGGTCGAGTCGATTCGGCGGTTCGATGTGGCGACGCAGCGGAGTTTGGAGACGCTCGAATCAGTAAGCGTCACGATGTTGGAGCCGAGCGCGTCGGACCGCGCGCACTTCACGAGCTATTTGCCGCACGTGGAGGCGTCTCTCCGAGACGCCGATTCGCGTCTCGGAGAGACGCGGCCACGTGAGGAAACGTGGCAATGTGGGGCGTGGTTCATGCTTATTGAGCCAAACGAGTTGGCGGAGGAGGGGAAGTTCTATCTGGAGCGGATGGATCGGCCGCAGGCGTTTCATTCGGTGCGGCCGACGTTGGAGGAAATCTACAAGTTCCCTTCTGTAACGGCCAGCGGCGTGCCGGCGGGGTCGATGGAAACGACGGCGCATTTGGAGTTTGAATCGGTCGAGCGGTTCAGTGGCGAAATCGGCAAGGTTCGCGACGAGTTGGAGAAAGTGAGCGTCGGGAGCGAGGTGTTCATCGTTTGCGAAACCGATGGCGAGGCCGAGCGGCTGAGGGAATTGTTTAGAGCGGGCGGGGACAGACCCCTTTTCTCGCCGGGTGATACGGCCCCTCCTGAAACTCCAAAACGAAAAAAAGGGACTGTCCCCCTTGGCGAGCGTGATGATGGCGCTGAGAGGGTCAGTCCCCTTTTTCCCAGAGCGGAAAAAGGGGACAAACCCCTGGAAAGGGACAGACCCCGGTTGCAGTTTGTGGTTGGGCATTTGGAGGCGGGGTTTCGGATTGTGCCGCAGCAGGTCGTGCTGGTCAGCGCGGCAGAGCTGTTCCATCGGCAGGATTTGGCGCGGACGACGCGGAGACGTCAGGCGCGGGCGATCGATAGTTTTTTGGAGCTGCGCGAAGGCGACCTGGTCGTGCATGTGGCGCACGGCATTGGGCGGTATCGGGGGCTGCGGCTTCTGGAGCAGGATGGGCGGGCCGAGGAACATCTGGAGCTGGAGTACCAGGGCGGCACAAAGATTTATGTGCCGAGCGCGAAGATCGAACTCGTGCAGAAGTACGTGGGCGGCAAAGGCGCCCGGGTCGTGCTGGCCAACATCGGCGGCAAGGCCTGGGTGCGACAGAAAGAGGCGGCGCAGCGAGCGGTCACTGACCTGGCCGGCGAGATGATCGAGCTGCAGGCGGCGCGCGATGCGCGGCCGGGCATCGCGTTTCCCGCCGATACCGAGTGGCAGAGTGAGTTTGACGCGGCGTTTCCGTATCAGGAAACGCCCGACCAGTTAACGGCGATCGATGAAATCAAGCGCGACATGCACGTCGGCCGGCCGATGGATCGGCTGCTGTGCGGCGATGTTGGCTTTGGCAAGACCGAGCTAGCGATCAGGGCAGCGTTCAAGGCAATCGATGCCGGTTACCAGGTGGCGGTGTTGGTGCCGACGACCGTGTTGGCCGAGCAGCATCGGCGAACGTTTAGTGCACGGATGGCGGAGTTTCCGTTTCAGATTGATGCCATCTCGCGGTTTTGCACGGCCAAGGAGCAGCGGGAAATTATCGAGCGGGCCGCGAATGGGCGGCTCGATATTCTGATTGGCACGCACCGGATGGCGTCGCCGGATGTGCAATTTCAGAACTTGGGCTTGCTCATCATCGATGAGGAGCAGCGGTTTGGCGTGGAAGTGAAGGAGCGGCTCAAGTCGCTGCGGGCGACGGTGGACGTGCTCACGATGACGGCGACGCCGATTCCTCGGACACTGCACATGTCGCTGTTGGGCGTGCGGGCTATTTCGAACTTGGAGACGCCTCCGGCGGATCGGCTGGCAGTGGAGACGCGCGTCACGCGGTTCAGCGACGAGTTGGTGCGGCACGCAATCATGCGTGAGCTGAATCGGGGCGGGCAGATTTATTTCGTGCACAATCGCATCAACGACATACATGGTATTGCGGCCCGGTTGGCCGAGATTGTGCCGGAGGCGCGCATTGACGTGGGCCACGGACAGATGGCGGAACATCAGCTGGAAGACGTGATGCTTCGTTTCGTGCGCGGCGAGACGGATATATTGCTGTCGACGACGATCGTGGAGAGCGGGCTCGATATTCCAAACGCGAACACGATGTTCATCGATGATGCGGATCGTTACGGGTTGGCGGATTTGCACCAGTTGCGGGGCCGGGTGGGGCGATACAAGCATCGGGCATATTGCTATCTGCTGGTTGATGAGAAACGCCATCTGTCGCCGGAAGCGGCCCGCCGGTTGCGGGCGATAGAGGAGTTCAGCCAGATGGGGGCAGGGTTTGCACTGGCGATGCGCGATTTGGAGCTGCGCGGGGCCGGCAATATTTTGGGCACGCAGCAGAGTGGGCATATCGCGACAGTCGGGTACGAGATGTACTGCGCCGTTGGAGCGGGCGGTGCGGCAGCTTAAGAAGTTGCCGCCGCGGGAGTCGGTCGACGTAACGATCGATTTGCCGGGAGAGGCGTATCTGCCGCGGAATTACGTACCGGATATGCGGTCGAAAATCGATCTGTACCGACGACTCGCCCAGTTGACGTCGGAGACCGCCGTCGAGGATTTCGCGGGCGAGTTGGCGGATCGGTTCGGCCCCGTGCCGCAAGTCGTAGAGCACTTGCTGGAGCTAGCACGGCTGCGAATCTGGGCGCATCGCTGGGGCATCCGCGAGATTCGCCTGGAGGATCGGTACGCGGTGCTACATTATGCCTCGCTCGAGAAGGCGACGCGGCTCGTGAAGCGATCGCAAGGGCGGCTGCGCGTGGCGGATGGTAGCAGTGCGTATTTGCCGCTTCATGCCAGTATTGCCGACTCGGCCGCGGTCTTTGCGGAGATAAAATCTCTCTTGCGGCCGGAGGAGCGGGCGGCCTAGAATTCGCCGCTTTTTTGTGAAATTGGCTATCAGCTATCGGCTGTCAGCCATCGGCCAAAACCAAGCTCATCAGGCCGCATAGTGCGAGTCGTTCGTAAACTCTTGATTCTCTTGACGCTGGGTAAGATTTTTGGCCCGGGTTGTGCGCCGAGCTACGCGCAAGAGTTTTTGGATATCGTTCCGCCCGAGGCCGTTCGACCGGCATCAGACGACGCGACGCCACTAGCGGGGGTGTTGCCGGAATCGCCGCAGGCACCTGCGTACTCTCCAGCCCCGCTGACACAAGCAGACACAGCGAATCTGGAAGGCTGCCAGGTCGTAGCGCGGATTGACGATCAAATCATCCTGGCGTGCGACGTGCTGTGGCGCGTGAATCAAGTGATTGAAGCCCAAGAACAAAAACTGGGCCCCGACGTGCAAATTACACCAGAACAAATCGCGGCGGTTCGGCAGCAGTTGATGAAGCGCGAGGTTATGGCAATTGTAGACCGAAAGTTGCTATACAACGAGTTTCGCCACAACGTGCCCGCGGAAAACTTGCCGCGGATTGACGAGAATTTGCGTGAACCGTTTGATGAAAAGGAATTGCCGCAGTTGATGAAGCAGTTGCACGTCGACAATCAGCGTGATTTGGAGACGGAGTTGGCGCGGCTAGGATCATCGCTGGCCGATGTTCGGCGAGCGTTCAACGAGCGGATCATCGCAGCGGAGTGGATTCACTCGAAAGTGAAGATCAACGAGGAAGTCAGCCCCGATGAGATGTTGGAATACTACCGCACTCATCTCGCCGGCTACGAGTTTCCGACCCAGGCCCGTTGGGAAGAGTTGGCCGTGCGGAAGGATCGGTTCAAGGAGCCGCGCGAGGCGTACGCGGCGCTGGCCGAAATGGGCAACGAAGTGTGGAAGCAACACGAACGAAACCCAGTGAAAGGGCCGGCATTTGCCGAGGTGGCACAGGCCAAGTCGGATGGCTTTACTGCGAAACAAGGCGGAGAGCATGATTGGACGACGAAAGGGGCCCTGCAGTGTAAGGCCCTCGACGAGGCACTATTCACGTTGCAGGTCGGCCAGATGAGCCCGATCATCGATAGTGGGCCGATGTTCCACATTGTCCGCGTATTGGAGCGAAAGCAGGCCGGCCGAAAACCCTATACCGACGTACAGGCCGACATTCGCGATAAGCTCAAGGAACAGCGATTCCAAACCGAGGTGGAAAAGTACCTCACGCACCTGCGGAGCGAAGCTCGGATCTGGACTATTTTCACGGGTAACGTCTCGGCCGACGTGTTGTTAGGCGGCAAGCAGGACGATTCGCAGAAGCGGTGAACTTAGCTCGAACTGTAGGTGCGACGACGATCTTTGTGAAAAACCGCAAGACAGTTGCGCATCAGAGCACTATTGCCATTCTGGCACCCTGCGCACTCGAATTAGCGAAAATTCCTTGACATTCTCAGTTCCGCTCGCTACTTTCGGAACCGCGTGGAGGAACGCGGGTCGAAATCGCAAATATCTCTCTATCCATAGACGATCGATTTCGCGTAGTTTTATCTGACTCGGGCGCCAGCCCCGGCGGGATCGGTCGCTCAACGAGTTTGTATCTCCGCTGTTACCTGTCGGTCGCATCAACGAACACCTTCGGGCCATGCGACAATTTTGGTTGGAAAGAAGCGAGCCTGCCGTCGCTTCTGCACTAGGGAATTCATCATCGATAATCGGAGCATCGACGCATGGCTCGCAGACTTTCATTTTGGAATCGTCGGAAACAGGGGCACACTTCCCAGACGCTTAAGAGCATGTCGCGCCGTCGGCACAGATTCGAATCACGGAGCGCGAATCTCAGTCTCGAGTGGCTCGAGGACCGACGCCTGCTCGCGGCTGGCGACTTAGATACGACGTTTAACCCCGGTGGCGCTATCCCCGGTATCGCATTCACTTCTGCCCCGCCGTCGGGCGTGAATTCGGAAGGCGGTGAGGGGGCGGCGATGGCCGTGCAGGCCGACGGAAAAATCGTTGTCGCCACGGAACTCGTGAATGGCGCGTCGAATCCAGACGTGCTTGTCTCGCGATACAATTCCGATGGTACGCTCGACACCACATTTGGTACCGGCGGGTCGACTACATTCGACTTCACGAGCAATCAAAGCCTGGTGCGCGAGGTCGTGATCGACAGCGCGGGAAGAATCATGGTTGTCGGATCCGCACAGGTAGGAATTCAAACTGCATTTGGCGCTGCTCGCCTAACATCGTCTGGCGTGCTGGACGCATCATTCGGCACCGGCGGGACGATCAGCAATAGCTTCGGCGGTGTGCAATCCGATGCCTTAGCGGTGGCCATCCAAGCAGACGGAAAAATTGTTCTGGGCGGATTTGTGGGCTCGGGCAATGCAGGGAATTTTGCGTTGGCGCGCTACAACGACGACGGCACTCTCGATGACGGTTCCATGACCGATTCCACCGTCGGGGATTCTTTTGGCACGGGTGGCACCGTGATCACCGATTACTTCGGCAAACGCGATGTGATTAACTCCTTGGCAATCCAGAGTGACCACAAAATCGTCGCGGCAGGAGTTGCAGACACCGGCTCAAACCCGACTTCACGCAACTTTGCGCTTGCCCGGTACAATGTGGACGGCACGTTGGATACCACGTTCGGAACCGCAATGGACGGTAAGGTTACGACCGATATCGTCACAACTCCTGGAATTACGTTTTCGGACGACACTGCCAACGTAGTCAAGATCCAAACCGATGGGCGGATCGTCGTAGCCGGCGCCGCGGCCGTCCGCATTGGGTTGTCGAATGACACCGACATGGTGGTCGCCCGCTACGACACAAACGGGACGCTCGACACGACCTTTACGCCGGACCCCAGCAGAGATTCCGTGGCCGGCACGCGGCGAATTCATTTCGCGTTTGCAGATATTGCCAAGGACCTGATCGTGCAGCCGGATGGCAAGTACCTTGTCGTGGGTACGATCAATTCGAGCCCCAGCGGAAGCCCGAACTATTCAATGGGACTGGCCCGCTTGATCAATGATGATCTCGTGCTGCCCGATGGGTCGTTGGACACAACCTTTTCTGGAGACGGCCTGCAACAAACGAGTCTGGGATCGTCCTATGTTGCGAGCCAAACGCGCGACTATGACGCCAGCTTACAGCCGGACGGCAAGCTTCTCGTCGTTGGCACGGCTGTCCAAACCGCGACGCCGACGATTACGGATTACTTCCTCGCCCGTTATGAAACCGGCTTGGTCGTGTCGTCGATCGATGGTCCGGCGAGTGTCGATGAAGCGGACACGTATACGCTGAATTTGACGTCCGGCGACCCCACAACGTCGCAATGGACAATCGACTGGGGCGATGGCAGCGATCCGGACAACGACAGCGCAGTCGGTCAAATTGTTAGCGGCAACCCTTCTTCCGTGACGCATGTGTATGACGACGGACCGAACAGCTACACGATCAGCGCGTCGGTCACCACCAGCACCGGGACGTTTGCCGTTGGGAATACCGTGGCCGTTTCCGTGCTCAACGTCGCGCCGACGCTCGCAATCAGCGGGGCGTCGAGCGTGAACGAAGGCTCGACGTACACGCTGAATTTGTCGTCGTCCGATCCGGGGCTGGATACAATCAGCCAATGGACGATCGATTGGGGCGATGGGACAGAAATGGTGAGCGGCAATCCCAGCAACGTCACGCATACGTACTCCGATGGGGATGTCAGCTATGTCATTAGTGCGACCGCGACGGATGAGGATGGCACGTATGCCGCTGGAAACACTGTGGCAATTGACGTGCTCAATATTGCGCCGACGCTCGCGCTAAGCGGGGCTTCCAGTGTGGACGAAGGCTCGACGTATACGCTGAATTTGACGTCTTCAGACCCGGGCGCCGACACAATTACCCAGTGGACGATTGATTGGGGCGACGGCATGGAGGTCGTCAGTGGGAATCCCAGCAGCATCGCCCATACGTACGCTGATGGCGACGCTAGTTACATAATTAGTGCTACTGCGACGGACGAGGACGGCACTTATGGCGCCGACAACACGATCGCGCTGGCGGTGTTCAATGTCGCGCCGACGCTCGCGATCAGCGGCGCTGCGAGCGTGAACGAAGGGGATACGTACACGCTGAACCTATCGTCGTCCGATCCTGGCACGGATACCATCAGCCAATGGACGATCAACTGGGGTGACAGCACCGAAGTTGTAAGCGGCAATCCTAGTAGTGTCACGCATACGTACGCGGACGGTGACGCAAGCTATACGATTAGCGCGGCGGCTACGGATGAAGACGGCACCTTCGCGGCAGGAAGCACCGTTCCAGTATCAGTCCAGAACGTTGCCCCAATCTTGGCGATTAGTGGTGCGGCGGATGTGGATGAGGGGGCAAGCTACACACTGAGCTTGTCCTCTTCGGATCCGGGCACGGACACGATCACTCAGTGGACAATCAACTGGGGTGATAGCACCGAGGTGGTGAGCGGCAATCCCTCCAGCGTTATCCATACGTATGCCGATGGCGACGCCGGTTACGTGATTAGTGCCACCGCGACAGACGAGGATGGCACGTTCTCGGCCGGCAGTACGGTAGCGGTGACCGTGCATAATGTGGCTCCGACGCTGGCAATCAGCGGTGCCTCGATGGTCGACGAAGGTTCAGTTTACACGTTGAACTTATCCTCGTCGGACCCAGGCACCGATACGATTAGCCAATGGACAATTAACTGGGGCGACGGCACGGAGATCGTCAACGGCAATCCGGCCAGTGTGACGCACGTGTATGCCGACGGGAACGCAACTTCCAATTACACAATATCTGCCACGGCGACAGACGAGGACGGCATGTTTACGGCCGGCAACACGGTTGCCGTCAGTGTTGCCAACGTAGCGCCGACCGCGGATGCCAGCGGGCCCTACCAGACATTCGATGACACGCCGATCACGCTTACCGGTACGGCAACTGACCCCGCTGGGGCCGCCGATCCTCTCACTTATCTGTGGGATCTGGACGGCGACGGCAATTATGGTGAAACGGGCGTAGACGCCACCCGCGGTGACGAAGTCGGCGCAAGTGTTATCTACGATCCAACCGGTCTTGGCACTTCGACTCAGACTGTCAACTTGAAAGTCGACGACGGGGACGGCGGCGTTACGTTTGCGTCGACGACTGTCCAAACATTGGGCCAAGGTACGCTTGTCATCGGCGGGGTACTTTATGTGGTGGGCAGCGATACTTCGAACGACATTGTTGTGATCACGAAATGCAACACCTCAATCGTCGTTCTGGCGACGTTCAATTCGAGTAACCCGCTGACATTCGACGAATCGACGATCACGGAAATTCAAGTCCGCACCCGCGGCGGCAACGACATCGTCGTTACCACGTCAAATGTCACTAAGACCATGACAATTGACGGCGGCTCCGGCAATGACCTGCTCACTGGCGGCGGCGGACGCAACGTGATCCTCGGTGGAAGCGGCAACGATATCTTGTTCGGCGCCGGTGGAGATGATGTCCTGCTCGGCGGCGCCGGAAACGACGATCTGTTCGGCGGCGTCGGCAACGACATACTCGTCGGCGGCGATGGCAACGATATGCTGAATGGCGGTGCCGGACGTGATGTCCTAATCGGCAGCCAGAACGACGATTTTCTCAATGGCGGCACGGGTGAGGACGTGCTCATCGGCGGCGTCACGGTTCACGATGACAATGTGGCGGCGCTCGATGCCGTGATGGCGATTTGGAGTTCCTCAGACAGCTACAACGCACGCGTGACGACGCTTACCGGCTCAGGCGGCTTGCTGGAAGCCGGCGTATCAGTGTTCGATGATGACGACCATGACGTGCTCGTGGGTGGTGCTGGCCGCGACCTGTATTTCGGCGACAACAATCCGTGGGATGGCACCATCGACACGATCGCGCTGCAGCCATTGCAGGATCAATTAATTGCGGTAACGTAGCGTAAATGATGAGTGACGAATGACTATTCACGGAGTTTCGTTCGTCATTCGGGAATTCGTCATTGATTCATTCAAAAAAAGAAGCCGCCTGACCAGGCAAACGTGGTCAGGCGGCATTTCGCGGAGGCATTGAGAGTTAGGAGAAAGTTGAGGTAAGTTGCTTCATAGGCATCGTCTCGACTTTTTCCAAATCATTCTCATTGATAGTTTAAATTACTGGGCGAGGGCTACTTCGCTCGGTGGATTCAACTCGACGCCGGTTTTCGAAGCGAGTGTGCCGTCGGCTCGCACCACTTCGATATCAGCCTTCGAGGCACTGGCCAAGTCAAGCTGCGGCAGGCGAATCTTCACCGAGCTGGCGGTCCATTCGACCACGTCGATCTTCAGGGCAGCGGCACCGATTCGGAGGCGAGCCGAGCCTTGCTTTTCGCCGAACGTCTGGCCGTCAACCAGGAGCGTGCTGCCAACCGTCACTTTGGGCAAGGGGGCTGTCACGGCCTGAGCGACTGTCTTGGCCGGCGTGCTGCTAGTCGTTGTGCTGAAGTTCGCAACGCTGTTTGGCGTTGTGGTTCCTTGCAACGACTCGGCGCCAGGAGCACGGGACAGCGATAAGACACCATTGGCACTGATCGAGGGGAGCATCAGCGTTTGGTTCAGCGTGAGCGCCGTGCTCTGCGGCATACGGTTGAACTGGGCAATGTACTTCGCATTGGCGCTGGTGCCGTATTCCTTCAGAGAAACGGTGTAAAACGTATCGCCAGGCAGAACGACATACGAGCTGTGGAACGGCTCATAAGCCTGGCCCAGACCAAAATTGTCGTACCTGTTGTAATAATTGTTGCAGTAGCCGCTGTTGCAGTTGCGGTAGTTGTTATTGCAGTGACCGTTGTGGCAGTTGTTACCGTTGTTGCCGTTGTAAACGAGGCCTTGTTTGGCGGAGCTGCCGCCAAATGAAATCTTGAAGCCACTGTGGTTGCCGTTGCCGCCATTTTTGGCAACCGCAACGCTCGCCAGCAGGCTGACTGCCGCGAAAACTGCGATCATTTTGAAGGTTGAGGTCTTCATGGTTTGACTCCTAAAATGCGAGGTTTTGAGATGCGTGTGATTTGTGAGGGGACAGGTTGTTGTCCTTTCGACACCCTCTCTTACGGGCAGGCGGCCATGTGTTACGGCAGGACGCAGAAAGTTTTGCCCAATTTGAAAAAGCAGCGGTCGTCTGCGGAATCTGGGCTTTTTTGAAGCGGGTCTAGCAAGCTTTCAGGGTGCTTGGTATCGCTCCTGGGCTTTTTGCTGGCTACGCCAGCCGGTTCGGCCCCCATCCCCCATGCCGGGGTCGAGGCTCTGGCGGTTACAATGGCCGCAGTAGGCTGCCCCCCTTTATTCCCGTCCCGAAGGTCGAGGAGTCTAGAATGGACGATGACGATCTGCATATCAGTCGTATCGCCACGGCCTGGTCAATGGTCCGCGAGGCGCACGGCAATCACACGGCCGTCCAGTCGGCCCAACAGCGGCTCCTGGACCGCTATGGCGGCGCCGTTCGCCGCTATGCGTTGTCGGCGCTCCGCGATGAAGACGCGGCGGACGAAGTATTCCAAGAATTCGCCTTGAAATTCGTGCGCGGTGATTTTGGCAATGCCGATCCGGAACGCGGTCGCTTTCGCGCATTTGTGAAAACGGTTGTTTACCGACTGATCGTCGACTACCAGCGCCGCGCCAAGAAACTCGGCCGTGAAGGGGCGATGCACTCGAATCTGGCTGAGCCGGCAAATTCAGAAGCGACGCAAGAAGACGAGGAAATGTTTCGCTCGAGTTGGCGCGACGAGTTGCTCGCCCGTTGCTGGCAGAAACTGGAGGAAGATGAGCAAAGGTCCGGCAAACCGTACCATACCGTGTTGCGGTATCGGGTCGCACACCCGGACATGCGATCGCCGGAGTTGGCAGCCGGCTTATCGGAGGAACTTGGTAAACTCATCAATGCCGGCGCGGTTCGTGTCTTGCTGCATCGCGCACGTGAGCTGTTTGCCGAGTTACTGCTCGACGAAGTTACCGAATCATTGGCGAGTGGATCCCTCGACGAAGCGGAACAGGAGCTGATTGATTTAGAGCTACACGAGTATTGCCGACCAGCGATCGATAAGCGGCGCCAGAAGGGGAAATGAATTCACCATAGCCGGCCTCTGTGAGATGAGATGCGAAAATGGCCGACGAAAAGACTAAACGTCAGAAATCGACATTGGCTGATCAAGGCGGTGATCAGGTCAAGGGCCATGAGTCGTCCGAAACTCAAGTGCGGGCCTCGGCTGTAACGCGGCATTTGTCCGACGTCGTGCCGGTTGATCCCAATTCGGACGTGAAGTTGGCCGAATCGCTACTGGCAAGCGACGTCAAGCTGGCCGAGTCGGAGACTGCTGCAGCACCTACGTTTCGAGCACCAGCGCCGCCACTTGGTCCGCCAAAAACGACTGAGGTGCGACCCGCAGCGAACCATGGAAGACGCGACAAATCGCCGATGGCGCTTCTGCCCGGCGCCAAGGTCGATGATTTCGAAGTCGTCAGGCTGCTTGGACGCGGTGCATTCGGCCACGTTTATCTAGCCCGCCAACTCTCGCTCGATCGGCTCGTGGCGCTCGAAGATCTCCGCCAATCGCGGCAGTGAAGGCCGCACGATGGCACGGCTCGAGCACCAGCACATCGTGCAGGTCTTCTCTGAGAAGGTCGATCCGGATTTTAACCAGCGCCTACTGTGTATGCAGCTCGTACCGGGCATCGGTCTTGATAAGCTGATCGGAAAATTGCGCTCGAAGCAGGTGAAGAGCGGAGAGCAGGAAGCCGGAGGGACGGATACACCTCCCGCCAATACCTCATCCGCGGCATACAATTGGACCGGCGCTGAACTTCTGGAAATCATTGATGAATCCGGTTCCCTGCCGACCGCACTCGACCCGTCGGCACTCCATGATCGCGAAGCACTTAGCAAGATGGACGCCATCGAGGCGACGGCCTGGTTCGGTGCACGACTGGCTGAGGCACTCGATTTCGCGCATCGCCACGGTGTTTTGCATCGCGACATCAAACCAGCCAACATTCTTGTGAATCCGTACGGCCGGCCGATGTTGGCCGACTTCAATATCTCGTCGCAACCGGTGGGCAGCGAAGCCAGCGGCGATGAATTGTTTGGCGGCACGTTTGCGTACATGGTGCCTGAGCATTTGGATGCCTTCAATCCGGACGATCCGGCAGGCCACGAGGCAGTGACGGAGCAGTCCGACATGTACTCGTTGGGGCTGGTGCTGCAGCAGTTGCTGTGTGGCCGGACTGAGTTTCCGCAGTTCGACCGAAAGGCGAAAATGGCGGACACGCTGCGAGCAATGGCCGACGAACGTCGCCGTATACCGCCGGAATGCAAGGCAGGATTTCCCAGTGCCCGAATGACACTGGAACGCTCGATCTGTCGCTGCCTGGAGCCGAATTTGGCTGACCGCTTTGCAAGCGGGGCCGAATTGGCAGAGCAATTGAATGGCTGTCGGCGGATGCGGGAGGCGGAACTCAAACTTCCCAAAGTGCCGACTGTGTTCGCTCCTTTGTTGCGGCACCCGTTCTTGTGGCTGGTGGTTCTCGTTGTCCTGCCACAGATCGCGGGCAGTATCGTCAACATCACGTACAACCTGACACAAATCGTTGGTCAACTAAAGGCACCACAACAACAGCAATTTATGCGGCTCGTGGCGGTTTATAATGCGATCGTTTACCCGATCGCGGTTGTCGTATTCGTGATCGTCGTGCGACGCGTATGGCGGAGTTGGAATGCGCTGCGTTCTGGAAGGCGGTTGCCTGAGGGCGAAGTACAAATCGTTCGACGGAAGATTCTGCGGTTGCCGCGCTGGATTGCTGGCTTGACGGCGTTCGGATGGTTTCCGGGGGGCATTATTTTTCCGCTGACCCTGCAGCTTACGACGCCTCCGCTCGAATTTAATATGGCTGCGCACTTTCTAGCGTCATTCTGCCTGTCCGGACTGATCGCTCTGGCCTACTCTCTATGCGGTATTGAATTCATCGTGGTGCGATGCCTTTATCCCGGCATGTGGCGGGATGCCAGGAATTTCACCGAAACAGCCCGCGAGGAGCTTCGCCCGGCAAATAAGCAACTTCACCGCATTGAGTTTCTAGCCGTGCTGATTCCACTTATGGCGGCCATTGTGATACTTATGTTAGGCGGTAAGGCAACGATGCCTTTCCGAATGATGGTGGCGGCCCTCATCGTGTTGGGCATCCTCGGCTTTCACATCACAAGCACGATTGCGAACCACCTCTCGCGCGTTCTCGTGGCACTCACGAACACCAAAGATTAAGAAGGTCGGGTAATTTTAAATCTTCCGGGCCTCAACGATCCGTTCCACCCATTCCACAAGATCACGAAAATACTGGGTTGGGTCGGGCTCAAACTCCAGCGTGTGTGCCGCTCCGTGGTATTCGATGAGCGCCTTTTGGCGGCTCGGGAATCGCCCGAAGTATTCGCGCGTGCGGCGATTATCAACGATGCGGTCTTGGTCGGCCAGCATGACGAGTGTTGGCAAATGAAGAAATGCAGCCGCCTCGCGAGCATATCGCGTCAACTCGCGATCCTGCTGCGCGAATCGCCATGTGAGCGTGCGGAGAGCGAGCGGATCGCGGTCGATGAAATCGCACCACCTTGGCGTATCGGTAAACAACTCGGTGCGCCTCAGGGGAACTCGTAGGCGGCGCTGTCGCAACCATTTCGGAGCCGGCGTGGCGAGTGCAAGTCGCTTCAAAACGCCCGGCATATAAGGTGAGTAAATCCCCGGGCAAACCAGCGCGACGCCGGCGAATAGGCCTGGCGAATGCCGTGCGATCGCGGCCGCAAGCTTGCCGCCCCAACTGATTCCGCAAAGAATAGTGGGAGATTGTTTTAGTGAGTCACTGTTTGCGAACGGTTGGCGGTCCGCGCCTACGAATGTTTCGACGTCTTCGATCCAAGCTTGCCAATTGGCGACGTCGCCCATTTCTTCGCCATTAAGTCCGGAACCTCGGCGGTCAATGAAAGCAACTTCGTAGCCCGCCGCCGCCAGATATGCAGCACTTTGATCGTACCAACCGCCGTGGCTCGTAATGCCATGCAAGAATACAACCCGTGCTTTCGGCGCTTGCGCCGCGTTCCATACGCGCACGGCCAATCGTCGGTCATCGTGCGCGGAGTAGAAATCGATGCGGGGAAGAATCGCAGCCACGGGCGGGAAGGGGGGCGAGGGAAGGGAGTGCGCACTGCGCAGGCTTTATCAAGTTTAGCACCAAAAGTGGTGCGCCGTCGGGTGTTAGGACGGCTGCAGCAAAGCGCCTCTAGCTGTGCTGGAGGCTCGCCTGCGGTTCGACCCCAGGCACCAGCATGCACCCTATGTCAAAATGAATTCCCGACGCGATAGTGTTTGGTCATGGAGTACGGCTTCGTTCACGGTCACACCCAGACCTGGGATCTCGAGGCGTGGCGCCACGCCGCCCCAACCGAACGTCACGTCCTCGTTCGTTAATAGGCGGCGAAACAAATGGCGGTCGTACGATCCCTCCAGGTAGCGGATATTCGCGACACTGCAGGCCCAGTGGCGACCGGCGGCCGATAGAATGCCCGATTCGCCGGGATGACAGCCGAGCTGGTAACCCAAGCCGGTGGCCTGTGCCACTGCTGCCAGACGGAGGCTGTTCAGAAATCCGCCACATTTTGATAAGCGGATATTGAAAAGGTCGCAAGTTCCGGCGGCGATCGCCGCTTGGGCATCTAACATGCTTGTGAGCGATTCGTCCAGCATTACTGCAACGCCCAGAGATTTTCGAAACTCCGCCAGCCGCTGAACCTCGGCATGGAGCACTGGCTGCTCGATGCTGCTGATTCGATACTCAAGCAACGGCTCGACTTTAGCGAGCAACTCATTGGCGTGCCACGCTTCGTTTGCATCCAGCCGCAAATCCATCCTTGGACCAATCCACCGGCGGATCACACGCAGGCGATCTCCATCATCGCCACCCCGAGCGCCGACTTTCACTTTGCAATTGCGGATGCCATAGATGCGCCGGACCAGCGCCTTGCGGCGCAAGCCGCGATTTGCAGCATCGATCACCACGCCATATCGCACTTCGCGTTTGCGGTCCAAAATTGGCTGTGCAGGTTCGAAATGCTGGACGACCGAACTCACAGGTTCACCGAACGCACGGCCGAACGCATCAAGAACGCTCAGTTCCACGGCACACCGCATTGCATTGCCGTAGCAACCGCGTGGATCCTCGCGATCGAGGGCGGGCTTGAATCGCTCGCAAAGCGAAACTACTTCTGGCCACGTGCTGCATTCGGCGGAGAGTTGCTCTGCGAGTGGTGTTGCGGCAAGTTGCGCAAGGCAGCCTTCCGGCGTTTCACCGGTGACATAACTGCGCGGCACGCCCTCGCCCCAGCCGATCGTACCGTCGCTTAATTCACATCGCACAAGCACATTTTCGCTATCGTGCCGAGTGGCGGAAGCGTGGCTGAATGTTCGCTTAAGCGGTAGCCGAACAACGTGCGCGATGAGGCGGCCGATGCGCATGACGGTCATCCGACGGAGACCGTGGCGGCTGGCTCGCGTAACGCGTGTTTGCCTGTCAGAAAATCGAGTGCCTCGACAACTCCGTCTCGGAAGTCGACTTGTGGTCTGTAGCCGAGCATGCGCTTGGCCTTGGCAATCGAGTAATCGAGATTTTGTGTGAGGAATTTAATCTGGCCGCGGGTGATAATGGGGGCGGTTTCGCGGCCGGTGAGACGAGCAACCGCCTCAACTGGACCCACGACCGTCTTCACGAGCCATTCGGGCACATGTCCCGGATGAGGTTTGCCGAGATAATCGGCGATGGTGTGAACGAATTCCTCGCGGGTCACGAGGCGCTCATCGCGGATATTGAAAGTTTCGCCGTTGATGTCGGGCGTTTCGATGGCGAGCAGAATCGCATCGCATAGGTTGTAGACCGACGTGTTATTGAGCAATCGGTCGCCGCGGCCAATAATTTTCATTTTGCCGGCTTCGATTTTTTCAACAACGCGTTTCAGGGCATTTCGTTCACCGGGCCCATACGTGAAGCCCGGTCGTAGGATCACCGCCGGCAGATTGTGCTCACGAATGTGCCGCTGCACAACTAGCTCTGATTCGGCTTTCGTTTGCGTGTAGCCATCGATGTTGTGGGGTTCGGCTGGGATGGTTTCGTCGGTGCCGTAATGATGCCGAGCCGGGTACACTCCCTGTGAACTGATTTGAATCCAACGCTGCAGTCTACCGATGCGGACGGCCGCATACAGCATGTGTTCCAGCGCCACGACATTGATGGCGCGATACTTTTCGGGCGGACCCCAATCGCCGAGATGTGCGGCGGCATGAAGCACCACGTCGGCCTCCGCCAAGGCGGCTGGCAATGTTTCCGGTGATGATAGATCGGCTTCGACGAAGCGCACTGGCACGCCGTTGAGCGCCGATCGATCGGAGTTTTGGCGGACCATAGCCAGGACGGGATAACCGGCGGCGGTCGCCCGCCGCGCGAAGTTTCTCCCGATCAAGCCGGTTGCACCGGTGATGAGAACGTTTGGCGCCGACATTAGGCCTGGCTACCCGAGAGCTGCTGATTGCTTTTCGCCACGGAAGACGCAACTGTCATCGAATCGAGTACTTTACCGTTCCCCAATGATAACTTTGCGGCAGCGGAAGCGGTATTGGGCAACGCGATTGTTAATTTGTCGACGAAGTTTAAATCTTGAATGAGACACACGTGCTTGTATTCCTCGAAGTTGCCGCGGGCATTTGTTTTTTCAACCCGCATGCGGGCCCACGTGCCCCGGGGCACCTCGCGGACTTGGGCCGATAGCAACCGCCCACTCGCGCATTTGTTCGCATACTCCTCGTTCAGTCGCGATAAGTTTCTCTGAAAGGCGCTCGCCAGTTCCGCCTCACGGCCGCGATGTACCCTTTGCTCGACGAGCAACAAATAGCGCGGTTCGGCCTCCATAATCGGCGCCACGGTGAAGAAATCGATCGGCAGCGACAATTCGGCGAAGCTCTTTTCGACTGCGCGGATAACTTGATATTCGCTTAGCTTCTCGCCCGTGAGGTTGGAGAAATTCTTGCCCTTGTTGAGGAATTCCAGGAGGGGCGCCTGACCTTGGAAGCCGACGCAGCGAACGACATCGTGGATATCGTAGCGATAGAGGCCGCCGGAAGTGGTGAGTAGGACGTAGTAATCGCGCCCCACTTCGAGTTCATGTCCCTCGAGCACCGTCGGGGAAGTACTGTCATGCTCCTCGACGGGTATGAACTCGAAGAAATGGTGGCAGTAGTCGAGCAGGCCGGCGGGTGTACCGTCGGCAAGTGGGATGGTCATGCGCCCTTCGCTAGCCGATAGCCCATGGTCGCGTATCACAGCGTCACCATAAAGTTCTGCTAATCGCGGCAAAAAGATACCGATCGAGCCACCGGTCCACACCGCGATAGCCGAAAGTCCCGGCCAAGCGTGCTTCGGCAGCAGCGCGCCGTGCTGCTCGATCAACTGATCGAGTTCGCGCGCTCGGCGTGGTTGTCGTTTACGTATCCGGCGGCCGAGCGCTTCCCGAACCGCAGTTGGAATCTCGCACGTCAAGGTGCCATCGTGGATGTCTCGAATGAGCGATTCGCTCTGCTTATTTGCGCGACGCGCAAATTCGACCAGCGAACTCGGGTTCGCGGTGACGATCATTCCCACCTTGGGCGAAGCCAGGGCAAACCGCAAGGCCGCGTAATGCTTGGCAGCGGCATCATGGATGCGCGACGTGGCGGATGGCGGCAAAAACATCGATTCGGCAATGGCCGGCCGTGTGGTAGCGGCGAGGCCGCTGATTTGTCCGCACGGGATGCCGCACGGAGCCCTGTACTGTTGCCAATCGCTGGAAAGCTGCAGTGTCTTTTTGAACAACAAATCCGGGTAATCGCCGTAGATGCCGGCGCCCCAAAGCTGCCAACCCTGGCGATATTCACGAAACAGCTCAGCCGTAATCGGCAGCCGCTTCGGGTCACCCGTTGTGCCGGAAGTCATCGCGAACATCAGCACCTTCGTTCCCTGCGCGAACAACGCCGTCACGTCGCCGTTAAGAACTTTCGCAATGTATGGCCGATGGTCCTCGTACGACAGAACCGGGACGCGGGCACGGAAATCAGCGATGCTGCGAATGCTAGCGAAATCGTAGTCGCGGCCGAATTGACTACTCGCGTTGCGGGTGACCTTGGCGAGGAGCGCTTCTCGCTGAACGTCGCGCGCCTTGGCTGCATTGCCGACGAACCGGCGCAGCCGCGCCCGCAACCACGCCAGATACGCGTACCGCACGATCACGGATTCGCCTATGCGTAAAGGGGAAAGTCGATGCACGGCTGAAGGTGCGAGTGCTTGAACGGCGACGCGTTGTCCGGCAATTGCGCTTGACGCATGATCGCTGGAACCGCCACAAATGGCGTCCAAGGAGCTCGCTTATTGAGGAATCGGAGCGCCGGCCCTGGCTAGGTGAGCATTAATCATGTAAGCAACGATAGCACGAGAAATCTAGTGGTGTCGGTTAAAATAGTTATTTCATTTTGCAGTGCAAAACTTGTATCCATACGAAAGAAATTGCCTGTTCAGAAGAGTTTATCGCCTCCACGACCCCGCGTCCGGCATCCTGACGGTACGCTAAGTACAAAGGTGATAATGCATTGCGCTTAGCAAGTTTGTTACTTCGATGCGGTTTGTGGGCGCGGCGTTGCCGGCTGATCACCGCTCAAATAACGTGCCAGAAGGCGCGCGAGCGCGCGGCTGAGTCACCAACCATCATGGTGAAATGATCTCCCTCCAAACGATGCAGCTCGACATTTTGGCCAATTTCTCGAGACCAGCCTAAATCATCGTCGCTAGGAGGGGTGCGACCGGAAAGTTCAGCCAGTGCCTCACGCGTTTCCGGCGCAAAGAATTGTGCAGTGACTGAAAGTGCGCTCGGGCGGTAGCTCTGCAGCACACGGACATTGGCCTCGCCGACGCCGACCAACTTGCGAATGAATTCGTCCGGTGTTTCGGGAGGCAACATGCCACTTGTGCGGGCTTCCTCAACTGCGGCGGAAAACTGGTCGGCTTGCGGCAAGTTCGCTAGTCTTTCGTAGTCGATGCGGACATCGGCGCCGGCGCATCGGTTGGCAAAGTTAATGAGATCGCAGAAAAACCGCGTGTCATCGTCCACGTCGACGTCATCGCAGAGCGAAGGCAACGGCGAATCCATGAGCGCGAGCAAAGCCACTTCCTCGCCAGCACGCTCCAACGCCTCGGCCAGCGCAAATGCAAATGTGCCGCCAGTGGACCACCCCGCCAAATAATATGGACCGACCGGTTGCAATTCGCGCAAGGTAGGCAAATAGTCGTCAATCATTTCGGAAATCGTCAGATGCGGCGGCAGCTCCTGGTCGAGTCCCCGCGGACGGAACACGTAAACGGGTTGGTCGTCGCCAAGTTGTTGCACCAATTCGACGTAGTAACGCGAGTCGCCGCCCAGCGCAGGAAGCAATACCAGCGGCGGGCTACTTCCTGTCTCACGGAGTGGCAAGAGCGGTGTCCATGTCAGTGCGCTTTCGCCGTCTGTAGTAGAGATCGAAGTGCTTGCCGATTCGCCTGCTCCATCAGCCAATAATCTCGCGGTCTCAGTTGCCAGCGATTCGATGCTTGGTCCTTCCATCAATTTCGCCATCGGCAATGTGAAATCAAGCCGGCCTTCGAGATTGTTCTTCAACTCCAGCGCGAGTAATGAATCGAGACCAAATGTGCTGAGGGGTTGGTTGGTTTCAAGGCCGGCCGGTTCGACACCCATAATACGGGCGAGTTCTTGGCGAATGTACTCCTGGACGAGCGATTGGCGAGTGGCAATATCCGCTGCGAGAAGTTGTTGCCGAAAGGCGTGGTCGACGCGGCTAGCGCCAACGCCGCCGCCCGATTCTTGCACCTCGGATGCTATATCGGCCAGCATTGCCGGCCGTCGAGAGCCGAGCAATTTCAACATATCAGGCCATTGAGCGTTCATCACCGCTACTTGAGGGGCGCTCGACTTCATCAGCTTGCCAAGCAGGTCGAGACCGTCTTGAGGCTCGATATGATTCATGCCACGTGATTTCACAGATTCGTCGCGCCCGGCCTCGGCGGCCATACCGCTGCCGGCCCACGGACCCCAGTTGATTGCCGTCGCCGGCAGACCTTCACGCCGACGCTTGTGGGCCAGCGCGTCCAAGTAAGCATTGGCGGCCGCGTAGTTTGCTTGGCCCGGCGAACCCAGCACGCTTGCCACTGAGGAAAAGAGGACGAAGAAGTCGAGCGGCATGTCACGCGTCGCCACATGCAGATTCCACGCTCCTTGGACCTTGGGAGACATCGCACGATCCAATTGATCGAGCGTCATTTCGGAGAGAATGCCATCGGCCAACACGCCCGCGGCATGCACGATGCCGCGAAGCGGAGGAGCGTCGTCCGGAAGTTCTGCCAGCGCCGCGCAGCGACTCGAGGACCGCCACGTCGCCGCGGAGCAATAAGATCTTTGATCCTTTGGACCGGACCTCGTTGATCGCTAACTCGTTCCCTTGCGATGGATTGCGACGCGCGAGAAGCGCAATCGTGCCAGCTCCCTGCTCGGCAAGCCAGTTTGCAACGCGCAGACCAAGGGCACCGAGCCCACCGGTTATTAAGTACGTGCCATCGCGACGAATTTGTTTGCCGACTGGCTCCGACGATTCTGGCTCTCGACTCTCGACTCTCGACTCTCGACTCTCAAACGTCACCACTACCTTGCCGATGTTCTTCCGCTGAGACATATAGCGGAACGCGTCGATTGCGCCCTCAGCCTCGAATCGGGTGAACATCAGCGGTTGGTAGTGACCGGTTTCGAAGTGTTGCATCACTTCGGCAAGCAAAATGCGAATGTAGTCCGGCCGTTGCCGCAGCATACGGTCGAGATCGATTGCAAAGTACGACAAGTTATCTTGGAACGGCAGCAGCCCAATCATTCGATTCTGGTAGATGTCGGTCTTGCCGATCTCGAGGAATCGGCCGTATGCCCGCAGGATAGAGAGGCTCTTCGCGATCGCCTCGCCGGGTAGCGAATTGAGCACGATATCGACGCCTTCGCGGTTTGTGTCTGCCAGGATTTCGTCGGAAAAGGCCGTTGAACGGCTGCTGTACACATGTTGGACACTGAGCGATCGCAAAAATTCGCGTTTCGTCTCGCTGCCGGCAGTCGCAAATACCTCGGCCCCAATATGCTGTGCAATCTGAATAGCGGCTAGCCCAACGCCACCGGCGCCGGCGTGGATGAGCACCCGCTCACCAGGCTGCATTTGGGCGAGACGAACTAGGCCATAGTACGCTGTGAGGAATGTAATCGGAATCGTGCAGGCCGCGTCGTGGTCAACCGATTTCGGTTTGTGGACGAGGGCATATTCGGCCGTGCGAGCGTGCGACGCAAACGCATATGGCACAACGCCCAGCACTTCGTCCCCAATCTTGAAGCGCGTTACGCCCTCGCCAACAGAAGTGACCACGCCAGAGGCCTCGATTCCCAGCGGCACGATGGTGTCCTTGATGCCAGGATAAAGACCGAGCGCTTTAAGCACATCGCTGAAGTTGAGCCCAGTCGCCCGAATCTCGATTTCAACCTGCTCCTTCTCTGGTCCTTTTCGTTCGACCGGCATGAACCTCAGCGCATCGAAGGATCCCGGCTGCGTAATGCGGAGCTGGAACGGCGCGCGAGGTAATGTGAGTTTTGCTGTGTTCCGCTCGGTAGAAGTCGTTATCGCCAAATCGCTGTGCACAAGTCTAGCCGCATATCGCTTTCCCTGGCGATATGCAACTTCTCCATCGTCACCGAGGTTCTGAACTTCTGCCTGGAGCGATGCCACTAACTCATCGAATTGCTGTTCGAACTGTGCGATATCGAGATCAACCAATCGCGGTTGTAGATCGGGCAATTCCAGGGCTGCGACGCGTCCGAAACCAATCATCGGCGATTGCTCGATAGCGATTGGGGCATTCGCGCCGCCATCTGACTGCACGTTTTGCGCTCCCTCGGTCACAATCCACAGGGACGGTTGCTTGGTAAAGGATGTCCGCGACAGCGCTCGGATCAGTTGCAGGGCGCCACCGCAACCCATCTCAGACACTTTTGCCCTCGCAGCTCGGGGGTCGGCCGAAGTGGATTCGCTAGAACTGATATTCAACGACCAAAGGTGCACAATTCCTGCACAACGCTGCTTCGTCGCTGTATAGAGTTCATCTAGCAGTTGCCGATAGTGACTTTCATCCAGTGGATCGAGCTTCGCCACAGCGTGGCGATTCGGGTGGCCATTGGCCCCATTACTCAACGGCGAGACGTATTCCGCTGCCGGCTCGACCAGGACACACGAGTCGCCGCAAGCGGCCAATCGATCGGCTAAATTCCGCGACACGCCCAGCGTATCAGCGAAAATAAGCCATGATTCTCCGGATCGCTTTGCTACCTGCCCATTCGTGGCACTCGCCTCAACCTGTAACGGCTCCTCGCGCCACGCGATCTCGTAGAGCCACTGGCTGGTATCCGTCTTGGCGCCCTCCGAACCGCTACGGCCGAGCCGTTGCACTTGGGCACCTTCAAACGCAACCAATACGTCACCCTTGTCATTTAATAGAAAAACGTCAGCCTCGACGCGCTCCGGGCTTGGCTTCGAGTCGCTGCTCGTGCGATGAGCGTAAACAAACAGAGGCTGCTGGAAGTCCTCGACTTTCTTTGCCACACGTACACGGCGAACGCCGACGGGCATATACGTGAACGGGCTGAAGGAACCATCTTCTTCCAACGGCACCGCGCCGGCAATCGCTTGCAGCAATGCGTCTCCGAGCACGGGGTGCAAATGATAGTTGGGCGCTTTGCGCTTCACCGATTCGGCCAACTCGACGGTAGCCACCGAATCGTCGGTACCGCGGTACAATTCGCCTAGCATTTGAAATGCCGGCCCATACGCTAGGCCCCGCTCCGACATCGATTGATAGAACTCCTCGTGCGAGCGAAAAGCTACTGCCCTGTCACGGGCAGCTGATAGATCGATCATGTCGATTTGAACGTCGGCGTTTGATTTCGATTCATGCAGGAGCGTACCCGTCGCATGCATGGCCCACGCGGTCGAGGCACCACCTTCGTTATCCACTAGACTATAAACTTCGAACGTCGATTCTCCACCCGATTCAGGAGTCGCAGAGACTTGTACGCGGCGCCGCACTCCGTCCGGCAAGAACATCGCCTGTTGAATCGAAAGGTTTGCCAAGCCATGTTGCCCGGAACCAAATAGCTCCTCGGCTGCAGCCAAAGCCTGCGCGATGTAACCGGCGGCCGGCGTGACCGCGGAGCCTTGCACCTGATGGTCGGCGAGGTATGCAGGCGAACGCATGCTCACCCGCGACTCGAACAATTTGTTCGTCCATACCGTGGCGAGCGGCCGGCCTAACAGTGGATGCGCCGGATGTCCGTTCGTTGAAGTCCCCCCGATGAACGCAGCCTCATCAGGAGTCGGCACACGACGCGAGATGTCGATGTCGAACCAATGCCGGGAGCGCTGGAATGGATAGTTCGGCAACGGCAGCCGAGAACGCCGCCACGGGCGATCCCAGCCGCGCCAGTCGATCCGTCCTCCACGGACGTAGTACTCGGCAACGCTAGCGGCGATCACCTGCCAATCCTCTTGCCCCTCGCGCAGCGACGGCAACCAAGCCGCTTCAAATTTTGGCTCGCAGCGGCGGCCCATGCCTAGCAGGCTCGCCGAGGGACCAATCTCGATGATGATTGCAGGGGTCGTTTCGGCCACGTGAGCCATACCGGCCGCGAACTGCACGGCGTTTCGTAAATGATCTCGCCAGTAGCGAGCCGTTGGCGCCTCTGTCATTAACTGACCGGTAAGATTCGCGGCGAGCGGCACCTGCGGCGCGTGGTACTCGATGTCGGCTGCAATCGCCTCGAATTCTTCGAGCATCTCATCCATGAGCGGTGAGTGGAACGCGTGCGAGACGTTGAGAAGCTTCACCTGCACGCCATCGGCCGTAAAGTCCGCTATCAGCTTATCGACGGCGTCTGCTTCACCGGAGATGACAGTGTTCTCGGGGCCGTTGAGCACGGCAATAACTACTTCGCCGTCGGCACTTTCGATTTTCTTGGCGATTTGCTTCCGGTTTGCCAACACGACCGCCATCTTGCCGTGGCGTTTAATACTTTGCATGAGCCGGGCCCGCTCGGCGATCAACCGTAGACCGTCTTCCAAGCACATCACACCCGCGACACACGCGGCGGCGTATTCGCCCACGCTATGGCCTAACACGATGTCGGGCTTTACGCCCCACGACGTCCATAGTTCTGCCAATGCGTATTCCAACGCGAAGAGCGCCGGTTGTGTGTAGCGCGTCTGATGGATTCGGTCGCTCGCGTGCGCTGACGACGTAGTCGTCGGATACAGCAAGCTCAGCAGCGACTCGCCACTCCAGTACTCGCGCAGGAGGATATCGCATTTGTCAAGCGCCTGGCGAAACACTGGCTGAGACACGTACAATCCGCGTCCCATGCCGACATACTGCGAACCTTGCCCAGTAAACAGGAAAGCCACGTTCGGTCGGCCAATGGAACGCACGATCGCCTGTTTGATGCCGGTCGTCGAAGCGACATTGCCGCTCGAGAACGAACTAAGTCGCTGCCGCAATTGGTTCAAGTCGGTTGCCGTCAAGACGGCACGATAATTGAAATCAGTCCAGCCGGTATTCGCCGACCAACAGATGTCAGCCAACGAGTTTTCCGGTTCCTGCTCCAGAAATTCGGCGAGATGGGCCGCTTGTTGCTGTAAGGCCGGCTCCGATTTCGCCGAGAGCTTGAGTAAATGCAATGGCCGGTCGGCCGCTTCCACTCGGCTCGAAACCTCGCCATTGTGCTCGAGCGTTGCAACTCGCCTAGCGGCGGATTCCACGATCAAGTGCGTGTTGGTGCCGCCGAACCCAAACGAACTAATGCCGGCAATTCGCCGCCGTTTTGTGCATGGCCACTCGATGCGCTCCGTCGGGACCACGAGCCGCGTGCCGTCGAGTTTGATATGTGGATTAAGTGATTCGAAATTCGCTTGCGGCAAGATTTCTTCGTGCTGCATCATCAGCACGGTTTTGATCAGTCCGGCAACTCCGGAAACGGTTTCCATGTGGCCGACGTTTGCCTTCACGCTCGTGACGTAGCACGGCCGCGAGGCGGAGTCCTCGGCGCCAAAGATTTGACCGAGCGCCATCATCTCGATCGGATCACCAAGCGGAGTTCCCGTGCCGTGCGCTTCGACATAATCGATTTCCTCCGGCGTGAGCCCCGCTTGTTTCAACGCGGCTTGAATGCACGCTAATTGTGATTGGCTGTTCGGCGCACTGATGCCCGAGGTGCGGCCATCCTGGTTGGCGCTCGTCGCGCGGAGCACGACCAGAATGTCGTCGCCGTCGCGTTCGGCATCTTCAAGACGTTTGAGCAGCACAAGACCGCAGCCTTCGCCACGGACGTAACCATTCGCCCGCGCGTCAAATGGGCGACACACGCCCTCGGGTGAGAGCATCCGCGCTTTCGAGAACGCAATCGTGGTCTCCGGCGTGAGGATGAGATTCGGCGCCGCCGGCAAGCGCTGCGTCCGATTCGCCACGCCGCAAACTATCGACCGCGAAATGTATCGCCAGCGACGAGCTGCTGCACGCCGTATCGATGGCCGCACTTGGCCCGTGGAAATCAAATACATAGGACACTCGGTTGGCCGCGATCGAAAGGGCATTGCCGGTGCCCATGTGAGCGTCGATCCGCTGATAATAATCATCCTGGCCAATACACACCTTCGAATAGTCGTTTCCACCGATGCCGACGAACACACCCGTGCACGTGCCGGCCATCTCATCGGCCGGCTGGCCGGCGTTTTCCATCGCTTCCCACGCGACTTCCAACAGCAGCCGCTGTTGCGGATCCATCCGCACCGCTTCGCGCGGGGTGATACCAAAAAACTGCGGGTCGAATTGGTCAACATTTTCGATAAACGCCGCCCTGCGCACCGACATTTTGCCGGGCGTTTCGCCCGTGGGATCGAAAAACGCATCGGCGTTCCAGCGATCCGGTGGTACTTCGATTGCCGCGCTGCGGCCTTCGCGGATCAATCGCCAGAAGGATCGCAGATCGGGCGCACCTGGGAAGCGGCACGCCATTCCAATAATTGCGATCGGTCCGGCCGCCGCCGGCTGGCTCGGTTGGTTCTTGAGCCGTTGCTCGAGTAACTTCCGCTGAGCCGGCGAGAGGCCGGCCACTCGTGCTGCCAGATCGCTCATAATATTGAACACGTCGCGGCTGAAATTAGGCGCGGCCGTAGAAGTTAGGCAAAAATGCGAATCATTTAGGGTATTGAAGTTCCCCCGTCGTCGCAAGGCGACGATTGAGGCACCAGGGCCAATCACTTTTTTAAATTGGGGGGATTTGTGGGAGGGGTCACCCACCTCGATGCGATGTCGCCACTTCAGCCTTTCTCGGTGTTTGAGAGAAATCGGCGTCGGAGACGCCTCCCACACTTGCTTCTCCATATTGAAAAAGTGATTAGCCCTAATAGAGACACCGGCGAAATATAGCCGTCTTGGGACGAAGCATCGCCGTGTGGTGGCGGCTCTCCGAGACGCGGATGGAGAGTTATGGAGATACTCACCGAACTGCGTTTACGCGCTGCGGCGATGTGGCGGGGCGAGCAGGGCAGAAAGCTCAGTCGATTGATGTGCGATGATGTCGCGCGTTTCCATAATGAAGCGAAAGCCGTGCGAGCCTAAAAGTGCGAGGCAGGCATCCGCATCGCACGGGGACATGTTGCGATATTCAAAGCGCAAAATTCGCGGCCGGAGTCGTTCGAAATCGATCGAGCGAATAATGGCCCAGTCGTAGCCCTCTGCGTCGATTTGAATTAAGTCAACGCGCGTAAATCCGGCGGCCCGCAGGGCACTTTCCACTGTGTGACAAACGACGGGTAGCGAAACAATATCGGCTTCGGTGATGCCGTGCCGGCGCAGGTGCTCGCGATCGAACGACGCGGCCATCGACGCCTCGTCGCGCTTGCAGAAGAGCTCGCGCACGCCTTCCTGCTCCGCAATAGCGGCTTGAAGTAGTGTTACGTTCGATTGGTTGCAATACGTTCTTTGCAACCGCGCAAATGCGACTCGGCTGCGGTTCGACGAGGACACCGCGCAGGTTATGCGCGACAATTAATCCGTGCAGATCGTCATCGCCAACGCCATCATACGCACCGATTTGCAGAAACGTGAGCCGTGGGTTCCGCAAGAGTTCGTGTGCGGCGACAAACGGCAAACAACTTCGCACAGCTAGCTTCGGCTCGCGAGTGATGATTGGCGGCGTATAGCACCGCTGGATGCCAAGTCGCCGGAAGAGGATATTTCGCCTGTACCGCCGAGCGTCCGTGGTTAGCCAGCCCGGAGTAAGGCGGTGGCGCATCTCGCGCAGGTCGAGCTTTCGTGTGCCTGCACTTTGCTGCGACTCACTTGGTGAAGCCGTAATTTCGTCAGCGCCTTCGCATGGTGCCTCATGTTCCGGCGCAGGAACAGGCATCGTCAATGGCACTCGATACGCCTCTTGATCGGCTTCGCGCCAATCGCGGCCACTTTGTAACTGCCACAGATAAGCCTGCTTCAACCACGAGAGATACGCCACAAGCATGCAAACTTGGAGTCCTGCAAGACCGTCCAAGAAACCCAACCGCCAAAGGTACCCCTGGGCAAATCGAACCGGAAACCGCAGTAGCAGTTGCCGTAACTTGGGGCGTCGGCCCTCCGCTTGCCAAAGGTGGGCCTGCACTTCGGCGTAGCGTTCGAGCTTGGATAGATACTGTGAATACGAATCGCACGTGTAGTGCGTGAGCCGCTCGCACAACCGACCGGCGGTACCGCTCGACAAACGCACCTCCGCATGATCGGTTGGGCCGAAGTAACGCCCGAAGTCACGTTTGAACAGCCGCAAACAGCAGTCGTTCTTCCATGGGCCGAATCGAATCGGATGGCCCATGAAATGATTGAGTCGATACACCCAGTAACCATCTCGCCGGGAGTCAGCGAGCTCGTCACGAATCTCGTTCGCCAGCGTCGGCGTAATGCGTTCGTCGGCGTCCAGGATGAAAACCCATTCATGGACTGCCTGCGGGATTGCCCAGTTTTTGAAATCGCCAGACGTGCCGTATTCGCGTTCGATGATACGACAATCGAGCTGACGTGCGATCTCCAGCGTACCATCCGTCGAGCCCGAATCCGCGATAAGCACTTCATCGGCGATTTGCCGCGCGTTAGTGATGCACGCGCCAATGTTTTCGCGCTCGTTTTTACACGGGATAATGACGGTAAGCTTGGCGGACATGGTCGCGTAAGTGTACGCGAGTCGTCGAAAGTGGGTCTATACCATTCAATAGCCACAAAAAAGCACAATAATGCGCCAAAAGCATTGTGGTTTTGTGCCTTTTCGTAGCTACACACTTGGCTTGACCAGATACCAAGTCGACGATGCGTCAATACTCCACATCGACCCAGCGCTTCTCGCGCGAGCTTTTGAGCACCGCGTCGCAAATCGCGATCTCATTGTGGCCATCGACAAATGTCGAGAAGTCGCCTCCGGGCGCTCTCCGGCGATGAAGCCATACACGTTGCGGAATAGATTCTTCGGCCCGTCGGGATAGCCCTCATTGTGGCCGCCCGGATAGTGGGCGTACTCGCGGGCGGCCGGATGCAATAAGCTGGGGTCTTTGAGGACGACTTCGTTTGGACCGTCGCGGCGGCCGACCCACAGCTCGTTTGGCCGCTCTTGATCCCAGGCAAGTGCGCAGCTTGCTGCCGTCGATTTCGACATAGAGCCGATTTTTGCGCCCGGCCGCGCATTGGTTTACGGTGAGCGAGCCGTGCGCGCCGGAATCGAAGTCCAGCAGAATCGAGCCGTAGTCCTCGGTGTTGATCGGCACGTCTTCCAAATCCTCGGGCCGTAGCACTTTACCGGCGTAAGTTTCGACTTCGACCTTCGGCCGTTTACGGATCGGGTGAATCGTCACCAAGTCCGCCATCACGCGGCACGATCTTGAGCCCCGTGATGAACTGCACCAAGTCGCACCAATGGCTGCCGACATCGGCGACGGCCCGCGATTCGCCGCTGAGCTCCGGCACGAGCCGCCAGTTCCAATCGTTCTCCAGCAGCAACCAATCCTGCAAATACGATCCGTGCACCGCGTAAATGCGGCCCACATCGCGGGCCGCCTGGCACATTTGATGCGCATGTTGCACGAGCGGCATGTAGCGGTAGTTGAAGTCGACCGCGTGCACGACACCCGCTTCCTTCGCCAGACGCACAAGTTCTCGCGATTCGGTCGAAGTCATCGCCAACGGCTTTTCAGAAATAACGTGTTTCTTTGCTGCAAGGATTTCTTTATTGATCGCGAAGTGCAGATGATTCGGCGTGCAGTTGTGCACGACTTGGATCTCTGGATCGGCCAGCAGCGCGCGATGATCGCCATACGCCTGCGGGATCGAAAGTTGCTTGGCCTTGGCCTTTGCCAGCTCATCGCCGCGTTCGGCCACGGCCGCCACTTCGACAAATCCCAGCCGCCGAATTGCCTCGACGTGTGCCGGACCGATAAACCCCGTACCGATAATGCCTGTCTTGATTCTGATCATGGAAAATCACCGAATTTGAGAAGTTTGATGGCCGCCAACCGATAATCGAACAACTCTGGGCATCAGTTTTGCAGCATCCTACGAAGCTGGCGGACAATGCTGCAAGTAGTTCATGATGTGCTCCAGCAGACTGCCGCAGTTATCGGCGGTTTGCTCCGTAATTACAACCCACTCAGGTGCGACGCCCAATGCCAGATTGGCTCAGCTATCTGTCGCTTGTTTCTCTCGCGGTGGCCATTGCGTGCTCAGCTTGGTGCGCGTTCGACATTCTCGCCGGCCATCGCCAACACATGATGATCATGAACCTGGTATGGCCGATCACGATGCTGTGGTCCGGGCCAATGGGGCTCTATGCCTACTACAAGGTTGGCCGGCAATCCACTCACGCCGTGATGAAGGAGGCACATGCGCGTGGCGAAAAGCCACCGGGTATGGCCAGACCACAATGGCAATCCACAGGCGTGGCTGCCACACACTGCGGGGCCGGCTGCACGTTGGGCGACTTCGTCGCCGAGTGGTTCATTTACTTCGCCGCCACTTCTGCGTATTTCGGCTGGAATTGGGAACTATTCGGCCGCACGATCTTTACCGCTTGGATCATCGATTTTATCGCAGCCTTCGCCTTCGGCATCCTGTTTCAGTACTTCACAATTAAACCCATGAAGGGCTTATCGCCGGGAGAAGGGCTCATCGCGGCGATCAAGGCCGATGCCCTCTCGCTCACCGCGTGGCAGGTCGGCATGTACGGCTGGATGGCCATCGCCACGTTTGCAATCTTCGGCGAAGAGATCCCTAAAACCAGCCCCGTCTTTTGGTTCATGATGCAGATCGCGATGCTGGCCGGATTCGTCACCAGCTACCCAGTGAATTGGTGGCTCCTTTCAAGGGGGATCAAAGAGAAGATGTGAGAACGTTGGAGGAACACTCGCCGTGAATCAACGGGCGCTTGACATCCATCAATCGAACCATTCATCGTCCGGATCGAACGCCGGCACTGGTATATTGAGCACGCGTAACTTGCCGATTGCCCGGTGGCGGCAGCCCGGTTTAATGAGGACCGCATCGCCCGGCCGCACGGTGTGCCGCTCGCCGTCGAGTTCCATCTCGCCCTCGCCTTCGAGGATGTAATAGATTTCGGTGAGCCGTTTGTGGTAGTGCGTTCGCGCGTCTTCCGAAATTTCAACAAGATGCAGCGTAGCCACACCATCCGGATCGTCGACGAACGCCCGTCGTGTCTCGCCGCAGGGGCATCTCTTTGCCGGCAAATCGGACGGTCGAGTGATTTGAAAACGCTTCACCATCGCGTTATTCTACCTTCTCGACCTTGGCCCACTTGCCTTCATCAATCGATTTTTCGACTGCGTCCAGCACGGCCACGCACTGGGCTCCATCGCGGAAATCAGCCATGATCGTAGGCTTCTTGTTGATCGCGCCCATCAGTTCATATACGGCATGCACAAACGTGTGCTCGTAGCCCAGCACGTGGCCCGGCGGCCACCAGCCGCCGACGTACGGGTGCACACCCTCGGTCGCCATGATGGACTTGAAACCCTGTCGGCCCGACGGGTCCGCGCAGTTGTAAAATTGCAACACGTTCATTACTTCGAAGTTGAACACCAGCGAACCTTTGCTGCCGTTGACCTCGAACCGGTTGTAATTCTTGCGGCCGGGCGCGAGTCGCGTGGCTTCGAACGACCCGAAGGCGCCGTTACTGAACTTCGCCAGGAAGAGCGTCGCATCATCTACGGTTACTTTCTCCGTGCCTTCGCCCGCGGTTGCCGTAAGCCCCGCCGATCGCCCTTCGGCCGGCCGTTCCGTGATAAACGTCTTTTTCATGCCGACGACTTCGCTGATACCGCCGACCAGGAACCTGGCCATGTCCACGTGATGCGCATTGAGGTCGCCATTTGCGCCGGAACCGGCGGCCTCCATGCGTAGCCGCCAGTTCATTGGGAACTTCGGATCGGTAAGCCAGTCCTGCAAATATGTTGCACGAAAGTGGCGAATCTCGCCGATCTCACCCGCCGTAATCATTTGCTTGGCAAGCGCGATCGCCGGCACGACGCGGTAATTGAAATTCACCAAGTGCACCACTCCCGCCTTGCGGGCTGCATCCAGCATCTCGCGGGCGTCTTTCAGGTTGAAGGCTAGCGGTTTTTCGCAGAACACGTGCTTGCCGGCCTTCGCGGCCGCGACTGCCATGTCGTGGTGTAAGCCGCCGGGCGTGGAAATATCGACCACGTCGATATCCTTGCGCTCACAGACCTTGTGCCAGTCGCTCTCATAGCTCTCCCAGCCAAACCGCTTCGCAAATTCGGCCGTCTCATCGGCGTGCCGGCCACAGATCGCCTTCATCACCGGCTGCGGGTCAACATCGAAGAACTTGGCCACCTTCAGGTAGGCGTTTGAATGCGCCTTGCCCATAAACTTCGTGCCGATGAGTGCTACGTTAACTGTCTTCACCGCCATAGTCGTTCCTTTCTACGAGTTCACAATGGACGCAGTCCGTACAGCGTAACGCGAGCGTTTGGCCGGTCGCAAGTAGCTAGGATTTGCGAGGGCGAATCTATATACTCGACAACGTCGATGGCCAATACATCATTACCACCGTCGTCGGAGTCCGAGCCCGCCAAAACAGGCACCGGCCGGCTGTTGTCGCTCGATGTTTTCCGCGGATTCACGATCCTGGCTATGATCCTGGTCAACAACCCCGGCCAGTGGGGAGAAGAGTACCAGTACTGGCCGCTTGATCACGCCGAGTGGCATGGTTGGACACCGACCGATCTGATCTTCCCATTCTTCCTGTTCATCGTCGGCACGTCGCTTTCCTACTCATTGCGAAAATACCGCCACGGCACACAGATTTCGCCCGCCGTCTATTGGCGAATTATTCGCCGCACGGCGCTGCTCATATTCCTGGGATGGATGCCAAGCCTTCTGCTCAAGTCGATCGCCTACTTCCACGAGGGCACACCCATCGATTTAAGCAACCTGCGGATCTTTGGCGTGCTGGTTCGCATCGCGCTCGTATACTTTTGTGCGTCGCTGATTGTGCTACACGTTCCTCTTCGCGCCCAAATGGTACTCGGCGTTGCCATCCTTTTGGGATACTGGGCAACTTTGGCGTGGTTCCCAAATCCACACGACTATACGGCAAACCTGTCCCACGAGGGGAACATTGTGGGGGCGATCGACCGCGCCCTCATCGGACCCAAACACATGTGGTCGGGGGATCGAGTTACCGACCCCGAAGGATTGCTCAGTACGCTGCCCGCGATCGTTACCGCCTTGCTCGGCTACTGGACTGGCCTTTTTATCCAACACCGCGGCATCAATTACCGCACAGTCGCAGTTCTGGCCGCTTGCGGCTTAGTTCTCGTCGTCCTCGGCCAAGGTTGGCACTTTTGGTTCCCAATCAGCAAAAAACTTTGGACGAGCAGTTTCGTTTTCCTCAGCGGCGGGCTTGCTATGGTCGTCCTCGCCGGCTGCATCATGAAATTCGACATCTGGGGCTGGCGACGCCTCGCTCGGCCGTTCGAAATCGTCGGCATCAATGCAATTTTCGTATTCGTATGCTCCGGCTTGCTGGCCATCCTGCTTGGCCGAGTGCACATCGGCTCCGAAACTGCCCACGCATGGCTCTTCCATTCATTGTTTGCGTCGTGGATTCACGACCCAAAACTCGCTTCTCTGGGAATGGCATCGCTGACCGTCGTGTTCTGGTGGTTTGTGTGCTGGGTAATGTCGCGCCTCGGTTGGGCAATTCGCGTTTGAGTGTCCGGGTGTTGCATTTAGCTCTCGGTCAATGACAGGGGGCTAAATAAGGATCAAACACGATGCCTACTACGCGACTTGCCAACGTCGAACTCACGCCGCGAAAAATGGATATTCCGGCCGTCGTCGCCGCGCTTCTGGCCGACGCCCAACAGTGTATCGATGCCCTAGATGACACGATCCGCGTCGAGATTCCCGCGTTCGTCCCCAGTGATTTTGAACTGGTGCATTTCGCGCTATGCGAAATCCACGCCTCCAATCTGGCCACTGGCAGACGTTTCATCGAATGGGGCAGCGGCATCGGCGTGGTCACTTGCTTAGCAGCGTGTGTCGGCTTCGACGCCGCCGGCATCGAAATCGAGCCGAAACTCATCGCCATCGCCAAAAAAATCGCTGACGAGCACGAAATCGCCGCCGATTTCGTTTGCGGTAGCTTTATACCCGATGGCGTTGTCCCGCGTGTCGATTGGACGGACGGAGTCGCCTGGTTGTCCACTACCGGTATCGACGGCCACAAAGAACTGGAGCTCGACCCCGACGACTTCGACGTCGTCTTCGCCTACCCCTGGCCCGGCGAGGAGCAGGTCATCTTCGACCTGTTCGCCGACACCGCATCCGTCGGCGCCCTACTGCTCACGTACCACGGCATCGACGGCGTGAAGCTGCAACGCAAGGTGCGACGCTAAAGTAGCAAGCACACTCCGCGTGCCGTCCTTCCACTCTCAAGCTACGGCACGCAGAGCCTGCCTGTTACAATCACCTGCATGGGTTATCGTACGCTCAAAGATTGCGTCGACGATTTGCAGTGCCACGGTCACCTTCGGCGTATCGAGACCGAAGTTCATCCACGCTTGGAAATCGCCGAAATTCAACGTCGTGTTTGTGCGGCCGATGGCCCCGCTCTACTATTCACGCATGTGAAGGATTGCCGCTTCCCCGTCGTCTGCAATCTGTTCGGCACGATCGATCGCGCGCGCTTCCTGTTTCGCGATACGCTCGATCACGTGCGTCGATTGATAGAGCTGAAGATCGATCCAACGGCCGGTTTCCGCCGGCCGCTACGGTATGCGGGAGTTCCATTCAGTGCACTCGCGACGGTGCCAAAGTTTGTCGGCCGCGCCGATGTGACCGCCAACGAAACGACGATTTCCCGATTGCCGCAACAGGTAAGTTGGCCTAAAGACGGCGGCGCATTCATCACGCTACCGCAAGTCTATACGGAAGACGTCACTCAGCCCGGCTGGCGGCACTCGAACCTCGGGATGTATCGCATTCAGCTTTCCGGCGGCCAGTACGAACCGGAACGTGAGATCGGGCTGCACTACCAAATCCAACGCTCCATTGGCGTTCACCACGCTGCCGCGATTCGGGCCGACAAGCCGTTCCGGGTCAATGTTTTTGTCGGCGGCCCACCGGCGATGATGCTTGCCGCCGTGATGCCGCTGCCCGAAGGTATGAGTGAGCTCACGTTCGCCGGCGCGCTCGGCGGCCGGCGTATTCGTATGCTCCGCCGAAGTGATGGCCTTCCGATCCACGCCGACACAGACTTTTGTATCTGCGGTACCGTCATTCCCAACAAGCTGCTTCCCGAAGGACCGTTTGGGGATCATTTGGGCTATTACAGTCTCACGCACGACTTTCCTGTCCTCCGCGTCGAGCACGTCTACCATCGCGATGACGCCATCTGGCCAATCACCGTCGTCGGCCGGCCGCCGCAAGAAGATACGATCTTTGGCCAACTGATCCATGAGCTAACGAGCCCAATTATCCCCACCGTTCTCCCCGGCGTAATCGGCGTACATGCCGTCGACGCGGCCGGCGTCCACCCGCTTCTGCTCGCCATCGGCAGCGAGCGCTACTGGCCGTTCGCCGAATCGCAACGACCACAAGAATTGCTCGCGCAGGCCAATGCCATCCTGGGCCAAGGCCAACTGTCGCTTGCAAAGTTTCTGCTCATTGCCAACCACGTGGATGACCCCTCGCTCGACTTGAACGATGTGGCGGCATTTCTTAAGCACATCTTGCGACGTGCCGACTGGACCCGCGATCTCCACTTCCAAACGCAAACAACCATCGACACGCTTGATTACTCCGGCAGCGCGCTCAACGTCGGCTCGAAAGTCGTCATCGCCGCTGTCGGCCCGCCGCGATTCGAACTCGCAACCGAGTTGCCAAACGACTTGCGCCTCCCCGACGGCTTCCGCAATCCGCGTGTTGTCTTACCAGGCATTCTCGCGATCGAAGGGCCTCGCTACGATAATCCGATCAACTTGACTTCCCCCTTCCTCCTTCCCCCTTCCCCCTTCCGCATCATTGTCATCGTCGACGATACTCAATTCGTCGCCGAATCACTCCGCAACTTCCTGTGGGTTACCTTTACGTACACCAATCCGGCTGCGGATATTCACGGCATCGATCCATTCACGGAAGACAAGCACTGGGGCTGCAGAGGGCCGCTCGTCATCGACGCCCGACTCAAACCACACCACGCGCCGCCACTCGTGGAAGACCCCGAAATTTCGCGTCGTGTCGATGCACTCGCCGCCTCTGACGGCCCATTGCATGGAATAATTTGAAGCATTGACAAATGCACCGGAGGTTAGCCCCGGCTCTGCCGGAGGTTAACTCGCCGCGCGACACGAGTCCAACTTTCAGGCCGGGGCAAAGCCAGGAGCTATTTGTCACATCGGCGACATCGCTTGCGCATGCTGCTATCGTTCCCGTTACGTAACTACCGCGAATGTCGTACACTCGCAGCATGGCCTCTTGGTGTGCACTATTTGCTATTTCTTTCAGAACCACTGACCGCGTTCTCACCAGTGGCATTTGGTGGTGCGCGGTCATTTGGCTGGGTTTTTTCGGTGGGGCCGTGGGCAGCTTTCTCACGGTCGTGTGGGACCGACTAGGCACAGGCGAAGGCTTCATCCTGCCGCGATCCCGATGCCCCGAATGCGACAGACCGATCCGCTGGTACCACAATGTACCCGTTGTGGGGTGGCTTCTACTCGGCGGCCGCTGCTACGATTGCGGCAGTCGCATACCCATCAAACATCCATTGATTGAGCTCGTATTCGCCCTGCTATTCATCGCGATCGGCTTGGCAACCCCGTGGCTGTGAGCAAACTTACGACAAGGAATACGGATTGATGTCGAAACGCGATCAACATAAGAGCACGACTCGCGGTTATGCCGCCCCTTCTGCCAAAGACCCTGCGCAAAGCCAGTCCTGGCATCGATTCAATCATTATAGAAGACGACACCACGACGAAACTGAAGCGCGCCGAAGCTCGACATACGCCACCCATCCCTGAGGAAGTGGCCGCCAACCGTCTCGCCATTCTCGAATCTCCCAGCTATCAGTTGGCCGAGGTCGACATCGACTTCCTCGGCCGCAAGGAAAATCGCCCGCTGCGTATGCAGCTCGAACTCCTCAAGACCGAAACGTTGCTCCGCGAGCACCACATCGATTCAACCGTCGTCGTCTTTGGTGGCACTCAGATTATGCCTCGCGACCAGGCCGAGGCCGTACTCCGCGAGGCGAAACTCAATGCCGAGAAATCCCCACGCGATCATAAAGTGCTCCGCGCGCTAGAGCGGGCGGAACGTATCATGGCCAAGAGCCATTTCTACGATGAAGCTCGCGAATTCAGCCGCTTGGTCTCTACCGCAAAACAAACGGATGGCCAGCCCAAAATGGTCGTAATGACCGGCGGCGGTCCCGGCGTGATGGAGGCCGTCAACCGTGGCGCGTTCGAATCCGGCGCCAAGAGCATCGGCCTCAACATCGACCTTCCGCACGAACAGGAGCCGAACCCGTACATCACGCCGGATCTGTGTTTCCAGTTCCACTACTTCGCGATGCGCAAATTCCACTTTGTCCTTCGCGCCGCCGCTTTGGTTGTCTTCCCCGGCGGCTTCGGCACGCTCGACGAATTGTTCGATTGCCTCTGTCTCCGCCAGACCCGGCGGATGCAGCAAATCCCCATCATTCTCTACGGCCGCGCGTACTGGGACTCCATCATCACCTTCCAGCAACTCGCCGACGAAGGCGTGATCGACGACGACGATTTGAAACTCATCGACTACGCCGAAACACCCGAACAAGCCTGGAAAATAATCGCTAAATTCCACGGCCTCTCGTGACTTAACAATTAGCTCCTGGTCAGTGACCGGGACTAACATACGGCAATCATAATGACTGATTCCGACCAATCACCTGTCGCCCTCGTTACTGGTGGCGCTGTCCGCGTCGGGGCGGCGATCGTCCGAGAGCTCGCCACGCGCAATTATCGTGTCGCCATTCACGCGAACACGTCGCTCGACCGCGCAAGAATTGACCGCCGAGCTCACCCAAGCAGGCCACGAGGCCACCGCGTTCGGCGCCGACCTTCGCGATGAGGACGCCACGCGAGCCATGATCGACCGCGCCCGCCGCCACTTCGGCCGCCTCGATGCCCTCGTCAACAGCGCCGCCACCTGGTCCCCCACGACGCTCGGCACCGTCCTGGCCGACGACGTCCGCCGCTTCTTCGAAATCAACACACTCAGCACATTCATCTGCTGCCAACATGCCGGCCTCATCATGGCCGAACAAGAATCGGGCGGCGCGATCGTCAACATCGGCGACTGGGCCACCGAACGCCCCTACCGCGACTTTAGCGCGTACTTCGCCTCAAAAGGCGCCATCCCCACGCTCACCCGCATGTTCGCCGTCGAGCTGGCACCCAGGGTCCGCGTCAACGCCGTCCTCCCCGGCCCCGTCCTGCTGCCCGAAACTCTCTCCGAAGAAGACCGCCGCCGCGCCATCGCCGGCACCCTCCTCAACCGCCCCGGCCGCCCCGAAAACCTCGCCCTCGCCGTCGCCGCCCTGTTGGAAAACGACTTCATCACCGGTACGTGCCTCCCCGTCGACGGCGGTCGAACCATCGGAGAAACTAGCTAAAACTGCCGCTTGAAAGCTGCATGATAATTACCGAGAACGGGTGCGTCGCAGTACCAGGGCGTTATAATTTAGAGAATAGTCCGCAGGGATGCCGAATGGCGAGTCACCCGAACAAGCACATACGCGCCGCAGTGGAATATGCAATCAGTCATGGTTGGACGTTGAATAAAGCTGGCCCGCGAGCGCATGTATGGGGTCGATTGTATTGTCCCCAAAGCGATCGGACTGGATGCGCTAAAGCCGTCTACTCGACGCCTCGCGTGCCAGAAGATCATGCCAAAGACATCCGCCGAGCCGTGGATCGCTGTCCTCATGGTCTGTAGATTTTGATATAGGTATAAGTGCATGGCCAAATACGAATTTACTCTGATTCTCAAAGGCTCCCACGAACTCACCGAGGAGATCGCCGATCAGCTTTTCGCAGCCGGCTGCGAAGACGGTTCACCCGGCACATGCAAGGGCGAGCTTTCAATTGACTTTCATCGCACCGCGAATACACTCGAGGATGCTATCTATTCAGCGATCGAGAACGTCAAGGCTGCAGGACTTGATGTCGACCGAGTGGAGATCGAAGCCGGTGCATTACCACAGGCCGTCTGAGTTCAGCCCAAAAAGCCTAAAATCACTTCGCCAAACAAAAAACGCCAAGCGAATAACATCTTATTTCGCCTGCTGCGGGCTAACCGCCAGCGCATTCTCGATCCGCCGGCTCAAGTCGAATACTTGCAATCGATTCGACACCGCAATGATTTCCTGGTCGCTTGCGTCCTTGGCCAGCGGCCACTTTTCCCCCGCCGCCGCGAACTGCGCTTTCTCAAACGCGTCGATTTTCACCTGGTCCTCCGGCGTGATTTCGTCGCACGTTTTACCCATAATTCCTTCCCAACCCGGCTCCGGCACCGCGCTGTTGTAGCTCACACGGCCGTCCGGGCGGATGACCACCTCCGTCGGAAAGCCGTCGCAGCCGTAAGCGTGGCTCGTGGCCGAATTCTCCGTCATCGAGCCGGCGTCGATTGCCGCCAGGAAATGCCAACCCTGATCGGCCGCGAATTTTTCGATCTTACCCGCCGTCGTGTCCGCATCATTCGTCGCAGTGTGAATGCTCACGAACACCACCGGCTTGTTCTTGTATTTCTCCTGGACCTTTGCCATCGCGGGCACCGAACTCCGGCACGCGCTACACCACAATCCCCAGAAATCGACTACCACCAACTTGCCGCGAAACTCGTCCAGCGAATGCGGCTTCCCGTCCAGCCAGCGCGCCACTTTCCATCCCGGCGCCCGCTCGCCCGCCTTCACCGCCGGCGTTTTTTCCAACCCGCCAATGTCTTTCCTCGCGTCTAAGTCAAAGAACGGTTGCCTATCGGGGAACTTCAGCACGAAAAACGCATCGTCGCTCGGCACGTTCGTATCGACAGTAGTGCATTCCCACGTATAACGCTCGTACACCACATTCGCCGGCGGCTTGCGTTTGCCCGCCCGTACTTCCGCCCATTCGGCTTCGCTTAGCGCCGGCACGTCGGGATTCGCATTGAAATCCTCTTCCACGGTTCGCGCCGGGTAAAAAGCACCATTCGCAAGTCGCCGGATTTCCGTCGTGGTCGTTACTTTCGTCGGAGTCTCGCGAAAGTGTTCATCAAACGGTTTGCCTTTCTCGCCGTACCAAAACTGCAGTACGACAGGGATGCCTCCTCGTTCGAGGTCGAGCCAAGCCCGGCACCAATACGACAGTTCGTAGTGCTCTACTTTCCCCTCGGCGGCCATTTTGCCGCCTTGATCTTCTGGCAGCACCAATACATCCACGATCGTCAGCGGCCTGCCATTTCGTTCCTCCTGGCCAACGACGTGGTAGCGCTCGGCCGGCGGCGAAAAGAACGTATCGATCGGGTGCGTGTAAACCGCCTCCGGATGCATCGCCTGCATGAACGGCGGAAAACGCATACCCTGCGTCTCGCCGACGTGCTTCGCCGATGTCATCGCGTACGTCTCTGAATTCGGCGATGGCTGCCCGGGCGAGATTTGCGCCGGCGGCGTTCGGCCCGCCGTGCGCGAGTAGATGCGAACCCGCGCATAGTCCTTTACCAACGATGCCGGCGTCAGCGGCGCATCCGGAAATCGCCAGCTCTTCTTATTTTTGACAATGTCCTCCAAATCCGACCGCACTTGGTAATTCTCGCCCCGAATGAAAAACTCGTACTTGGACCCGAACCGCACGCTTTGCGCGAGCGATCGCGTGGCCTTCACCGATTGCCGAAGCATCTGCTTGTACTGCGGCGAGCTGATTCCGGGCGATTGCTTCTCCAAATCAGCCGCGGCCTTCGGATCCTCCAATAGCTTCAACAACATCTCATAGTTGGCCGCTTGCGGCTGTTCGCACTTCGCATATGCCGCCGTCCGCTCCTCGACGTGCGTCGCCTGCAAGTGCAGCGGATCGAGCTTCGCCCGATTCTCGCGGCAAATCTTCAGCACTTCATCTACCGAAGGCACGCCGGCGATGCATGTTGTCGAAAAGGTGCTTCCCACAACAACGCCCTACGCCCAAATCGTCGCAAACGCAGTTCGGCGGACCATAGACTCCTCCTGATGAAAAGATTGCGATCAAGACTACATGTTCAATCCACAAGATAGTGTCCAGACAACAAGTCCGGCAACGCCGGTATGTATATGACTGCCGCTCGGCAGCTAGTTCTGTAGCAGCTTCTAAAATCAATTGACGGCCCCTAATAAGCACGCCTCGCTGCGGACCTCCGCCAGCCCGTCCAGCCCGTAATCGCTTTTGATGCCGTCTTCCGTGTCGGGATGCAGCTCCGCAATCGAACGCATCTCCTCGAACACGCTAAAAAACGGCGCAAGAAGCGTCGGATCAAAGTGCGTGCCGTGACCGTTTCGCAACGTTTCCAACACTTGCTCTTCCGGCAGCGCCGGCCGATAGACACGATCGTGCGAAAGTGCGTCGTACACGTCGACGATCGACAGAATCCGCGCCGCCTCCGGAATCGCCTCTCCCACCAACCTCTGCGGATATCCATTGCCGTCCCAGCGCTCGTGGTGGCTCAGCGCGATCTTTTCGGCCAACTGCAGCACTGCGGACGAAGAGCCCGCCAACATCCGCGCACCGATTGTCGTATGCTGCTTCATGCGCTCAAACTCTTGCGGCGAGAGCTTACCGGGTTTCTGCAAAATGGCGTCCGGAATGCCGATTTTTCCCACGTCGTGCATCGGCGCTGCCAACCGCAGCTGCTCCGTCTCGTGGGCGCTCCAACCGGCCGCGCGGGCCAAGACCTCGCTAAACAAGCCGGTCCGCTTGATGTGCGCGCCGGTCTCTTCATCGCGGCAGGTGGCTGCCGTTAGCAGTCGGTGAATCGTTTCTTCGTGGGCCTGGCGAATCGTGAGAGTTTGCTTATACACGCGCTTTTCGAGTGTCCGCAGATACTGCCGCCGCTCTTCAATCAATTCCTGCCGCTCGTGCGCCTGCCGCACGTGAAACAGAAACTCCTCCCGTTGAATCGGCTTCAGCAAATAACCGGCCGCGCCGCGCGTGAGCGCTTCGATTGCCGTGCGCGTGTTGCTCAAAGCCGTCAGCATCAACACCGAAACTCCCGGGTGTTGTTCCGAGATCTGCTCCAGGAGCCACAGCCCCGTGTGCCCCGGCATGTTGATGTCCGAGACGACGATCACCGGCCGAACTGTCTCCACCAAGTCGAGCGCTTGTTCCGCATTCTCCGCCTCGACGCAACACCAGCCATCACGCTCGAGCCAGCGCAGCAGTAAATCCCGCACAAACGCGTCGTCATCGACCACGAGGACGGTCTTCGCGGGTTTAAGCGTCTCTTGATTCAGGTCGTCGCGAGACATACTTCCCCATCCAGGATGTTGCGAATTGCGCCAATCAGCATGTCGGGAACCAATGGTTTCTGAATCACGATCGGTGGGAGGAACGGTGATGGGGCTCAGCCCCTTGGCTGGCGGAAACTGGCCCCGCAGAAAAGAGTACGCTGCGTACACCCCTGGTCAAAACCGCAACCCATTCCAAGGTCACGTTATATCGATCGCACCGTTTGCGACGACGCACCGAAACCATGTGGCGATTCGAGCCGCACCAAATCTTCCGCACCCGCGTAGAAACCATTTTTCAGGGACCACCATTTGCATACCGAACCAATTCCGCGTCACGCTTGGGGCGGGCGCTCGTAAAACTTCGTCAAATCGAGACCTCCCCGCTGCTCCTCCTCCAAGATTTTAAGCCGCATTTCAAGCTGCTCTAAGCGGCGAGCTAATTGCGGCAGCAGGGCCTGTTCTTTGTCGGCCGGCTTGACGCGGGGCACTTCCGGGTAGCCCAACTGGCGGTTGAAGGAGGAGAAAAGATATAGCGGATCCTTCTTTCGGTTTGCCAGCGCGATCCGCCCTTCGCGCTCGCCGAAAAGAACAACGGCATTGCTATCCGCGGCCGGGGACGGACCCAGTGCCTCCGCTCCCGTGTTGCGCTTCCAATAGTATTCGCTGTGGACATAAATGATGTCCGCGATATCAACCATTCCAATCTGTCGCCGAAGTTTGCGGATCCAATCGCGCCATACACCGGTGAATGCTGGGTCCTTCGCCATTGCTTCGAGCCCGCGGTCGTAGCCGAGCCGATTGCGGCACAACACTTCAAATTGATAGAGAAACAATCCTTGGTGGGTCGGTTCGTTGGCTCGATACTCAGCCTCGCGACGAAGAATTTCCAATCCGACGCGCAGATCGAACTTGAGCCGCTCGTTTTCGGACTCTTGAATGATGTATGCCTGAAACGGAGTAAAATAGTGCGGCAGTGAACTCATTGCCGGGCCAAGCACGCCCTCGTGACGTAGCTCGCCCAATAAAAAGTCAATCGCCAGGGGTAGCTTGGTCGTGGCCAGCACCTCCTCGCGCACGGAAACCAACACTTCTTGCGCCGGCAAGTTAGATTCCAAGCGCCGAGCAAGCGTGCGAAAGAAGTGCATCTGTTCGATGTACTCCTCGCGCCCCAGCGGCGCTAACGGCGACGTTTTGGGTTCATTTTCCATATCGCGCCCCGTTGCTGGAGCCATCATCGTCCGTAGACGAAGATTCTGAAGTCGCCGCCAGCCCCAGCGAGGATCCGTCGTCCCTTGTTCTTCAGGCAATGATCCGCGAATAGCAATGCGCGGTCGATGGCGCCGCGGTCAAAGAGTGCCTGGAGATGGCCGGAATTTTTCACGGCGTACATCTCCGCAGTCACTCCGGCTGCTTGCAAAGACCGAACCATCTTACGGGGGCTGGCGATCGGCACTAGAAAATCGTCCTCGCCGCTAAAAAAGTACATCGGAGGATCATCCGACGTGATGTATGTTGCTGGCGATGCGTTGCGGTAATTGTCGGGCTTATCCGCACGTGTGCCGCCCAACCAATAGGACAATTGCCTGCTATTGGCGGGTATCTGGCGGAAGTCGCAGGGCGCTCTGCCCGCTAACACGCATTGCAGCCGCGTAGTCGGCGCATCGGCTGGAACTCCGGATTCGTCGAATTCATGATCGGCCAGGGTTCCGAGCAGCGTGACCAGATGGCCGCCGGCCGAATAGCCGAAGCCGCCGATCCGCTGCGGATCGATTTTGAACTCTTTCGCATGTAAACGCATCCAGCGCACAGCAGCTTCGCAGTCGTAAATCTGCGCTGGGAAGGTGGACTTCGGCGCGAGCCGATAGCTAATTGCGACGGCGGTGTAACCGTGCTGAGCAATTCTCGACGCGATCCCAGCCAATTGTGCGCGAGACCCGATCCGCCAAGCGCCGCCATGAACCACCAGCATTCCCGGATAGGATCCCGACCCATGCGGCATATAGACGTCGGCATCGAGGGGACCGGTGTCGCGCGTTACGTACGTGCGGCTATAAAGCACATCAACGGGCGCTTCCTCGGCAATCGCAATTCCGCTCAGGGCGAACAGGACCGCGCTAATTAGTCCGATAATTTGACGAGCCTGCATGTCCTTGATTCTTTGTTTGCCGCCATTTCGGTGAGTTGGTTGCATCCGCTCAAGCATCTATAATACCTATCATACGAGTGCGTGGCGGCCCGGCCTAGCTCGGAAGGTTCACCGCCCTAAGCAAGCATGACGGAGTTCTCACGTGAATAAATCGTTTTCCAGTATCGACGAGGCTGTTGCGGCGATCCGCGACGGTCGGATCATCGTGGTCGTTGATGCGGAAGACCGAGAAAACGAAGGCGATTTCGTTTGTGCTGCTGAGTTAGCCACCGCCAAAGCGGTCAACTTCATGATCACCAGGGGCCGCGGGCAGCTTTGCATGCCGATTCTGCCGGAGATCAGCGACCGGCTGGAGCTGCATCCGATGGTGGAAGCAAACACGGCTCCCCTCGGCACCAATTACACGGTGCCAGTCGATCATCGCTCGGCTCGGACCGGCATCACCGCTGCTGAAAGGGCCTGTACCATCCAGGCGATTTGCGATCCGGCGAGCAAACCAGCCGACTTCACGCGGCCGGGGCATTTGTTTCCGCTCGTGGCGAAAGAAGGCGGCGTTCTTCGCCGCGCAGGCCACACCGAAGCCGCCGTCGATCTCGCTCGATTGGCAGGGTTGCTGCCCGCTGGCGTGCTCTGCGAAATTCTGAACGAATTGGGCGACCGGGCAAACCGCCAGCAATTACATGAACTTGCTCGCCAGCACAATCTGCCCATCATCTCGATTGAGCAGCTTATCGCGTATCGCCGCGTGCGCGAAAAGCTGGTCTATCGCGAGGCGGAATCGAAGCTGCCCACCAAGTACGGTACCGGTACGATTATCGCTTACGGCGTGAAGTACGAATCGCAGCAACCGCTGGTGTTCGTGCTCGGCGATCCCACCAAAGTTGCTGCGCCGCTCGTGCGGCTCCATTCCTCGTGCTTTACCGGTGACCTGCTCGAATCGCTCCGTTGCGACTGCGGCGACCAACTGCACATGGCGCTCGACATGATCAAGAACGAAGGCACCGGCGTACTCGTTTACCTGCCGCAAGAAGGACGCGGCATCGGCATCGTCGAGAAAATCAAAGCCTACGCCCTGCAGGACCAAGGCCTCGACACCGTCGAAGCGAATCTCGCGCTCGGCTACAAGGCCGACCCCCGCGACTACGGCGTAGGGATCCAACTTCTCAAAGACCTCGGGCTGCGCAAAGTGCGGTCTACTCACCAATAACCCGAAGAAGACCGACGCCTTCATCTATGGCGGCTTCGACCTCGAAGTGGTGGACCAAATCCCGATCGTCGGTCCGATCCACGAGCATAACGTCAACTATTTGGCGACGAAACGCGATAAGCTGGGGCATCGTTTGCCGTAGATCGAACGCGATTAGCGAGCCGGGGCGTCCCCGTCCCCCCGTTGTTACACCTGTCAATTACTCTTTTCCGTCGACCAGAGCACCCAATCGTCGGTCCTACCAGACAATCGAGCCGCTTCATGTTGGCGCTCAAAGTAGTTTGGTGGTATGTGATCTAACTGGGCTCCAGTGCCGATGTTTTCCGTTGCCCGACCGCCGTCATCGACGCCGTCCACGCCAACGCTGTAGACCAGCGGCTGGCCATTCACAACTTTGTAGTGGAGTGGCTTGCCAGTGATTGGATCGACTGGTACTCGGGGCAAGTATTGCGGCGAGAGTTCTGCCAGTGATACCGGCCATTTTTTGTGGTCGCGATGATATAGCTCCAACGCCAGTCCCAAAAACACGCCATCGCGCTCACTGTCGTCGGTGACAACATAATTCAGTACGGTGTCATACGCGGGGGTTAGCAATCCAACAAGCGAGTAACGGAGCTTGGCCAGGGGTCCGTTTGTCAACGATTGCACTTCGCCATTGAGCGATGGTTTGGCGGATCGCTTCCAATAGGGAATATCGAGCCGGCCCAGTGCCTGATCCGTGATCTTGTCGTATATTGCCGTCATTTCTTGCGCGAGGCAACGACCATATTTGCCGCCGGCAACGTGAGCATGGCGATGCCCGTGTCGGAGAGCGATGACATAGTTCGGGAGCCGCCGGATGCTATTGAGTCGATCAATTCGAACACGTTTTTGTCATTTGTTACTTGTAACGCCAGCCATCCGTCGCCGTGGCCGTTATCCGTGTAAATTCGCTGCATAATGTCGTAGAAGCTTGCTCGCTCACCTTCGAAACCCCTTCGCCAGTCGATTCGCGAAGCGGCCATTTGGTGAGCAAGATCGCGAAGCTGGCCGTCTGTCCAGAAATCGGGATACTGCGTAAGGATGTCATGAATCACAGACCGCGATTGTTTTTGGACTGCCTCGGCAACTAGCACGCAAACCAGAAATGGAGTCTCTTCACAGTGGCGACTGACGCCGAGCATTGCAATGACATCCGCATAAGCGGTGTCCTGGTCGCCTGCGGTTGCCGCGCGGCGGGCGTCGGTGGCTAGAATCGTTCCCGCGTCGCGCAGGTACTGTATTTCGGGCAACAGCGTGGCGATTAGCCAGCGATCTTCGAGCGTCTGATGCTTTTCCGCCTCTAACTGTTGCGGGGTGAGCTTCACGCCGAACAATTCACGATCCTTGTCGGTAAAGTCGGCTTGCGACGCAGAAGGGATGAAACCAAGATTAGCGCGGCCTGCTGCATTACGCAATTTCGCGATCGATTTCGCATGATCCGAGAGAAACTTTTCTTTCTCGGCCCACTTAACATCGCCTGGCTTCGCGTCATTGGCTAAAAAGTCCCCGGCCGGCGTTCCGAGATCCTTATTCTGAAAGCCCATTGCGAGAAAGGCATCACGATAAAGCGGCCATGCTCGTTCGTCTTCCGGCACAGCGAGTGCCATTTTGTTGATGCTTTTTAAATAATCAACGCTTACAGTTGGCCTTCCCGTGGCCATCCACAGACCCAACGCAATATACATAACCGCCAGTGCCGCGATGGTCATCCATCCATAGTGCCACATGTACCAGGCGACTGACCGGTTGCGGCGTTTTGCCCGGCGGATGAGTTGGGCCGTCTCTTGCGGATTACCGAACGCGGTCAAAAGTTCTTCGGGCGTTCGGCCGGCCGCCAAGCCGTCTTGAAAGTGTGCGATCAGATCTTTCGCCACGGCAACTTTTTCGCTTCGCCACAATCGTGACCTGCGAATCACTTCGCCGACCGCATCCGCTAAGGCATTCGGCAATTCGGCCTGTTCAACGATTGTTTGCCAATGGAGGCTGGCATCGAAGCGGCCACGCAAAGCGTCTCGCAGGCGTGTGTACCATAAACGCTGCCATGTGGAGGCAAGTCGTCCGCCGGTCATCGCGCACCTCCGGGGGCGGTCGCCCCAGGCTGGCCTGCTAGACCGAGCGAACGAAACGCTTCCCAGAGCGCCTGCCACTGCTTGGTGTCGTCTGCCAATTTGCGGCGTCCCCGTTGCGTGAGACGATAGAATCGCCGTGGCCGTGCGCCTGCTTCATCCAGGCGCGAAGTGACAAGCCCCTTTGCTTCAAGGTTGTATAGCAAGGGGTAGAGCGTTGATTGGCCAATACCCAGCACGCCGTTCGACTGGCGGGAAAGCGTTTCGACCAACTCATATCCATATTTTTCTCCGCCAGCCAGCACCTGCATCACGGCAGTGGGCGCCGCGCCACGCATCAGCTCACGTTCCAACTTCATGGCAACACCTGAAACCAGTGGTTAATATGCCTCGCATACTATGCACTACATAGTATAGCGTGCCTGGCAGTGCGTTCGTCAAGCGGCCACGTGAGAAAAGCTAAAAAAGCCGCGAGGGAACGGCACAGCCCTTCGGCTGATAACCGTTCAATCGCGGCTAGCTATCTATCTATCGATCAAACCACCGGAGCGATGATATAGACTACTTCTTCTCGGCTGGGGTCTCAGCTGGGGTCTCGGCTGGTTTCTCGGCCGGCGCGGCCGCCGGTGCAGCGTTGTCCTTGGCGGGAGGTGTCGCGGCCTTCTTTTGGCCGCAGCCAACAACGCCTAGCGCCGCAACGAGCAGCGTCACTGCAAATAGCTTTTTCATTGCCTTGGTCTCCTGAAACAATAGGAACAAACTCACCACCCACGGTTGGGGTGGTCCATTAAATATCATGTCGCGCTGGCACAGCGTCTAGTACCTGTGCGGTGAGGAGTGTTGACACTCCCATTTTTCATTCGCTTGAGTCTGTCTGAGATTGGGTGAAAGCGCCCCCCGTCGCACGAATGTGACAAAATAGCCCGCAAAACGGCCCCATTTACGCCAAAGCCCCATCGCTCCGTCGAAATTACTCGTCCAAAAGCGTCTTTGCTGCTGCCTTGACGTCAGCCGGCGTGAACTGCTTCTTTGCCGCGGGGTCGATCCCGAACGTTTGCCGAAGCTTTCCGTTTCGGTCGTAAAGCTTATAGAACGGCACGGCACCGCTGCTGATGTCGAATGCTTCCATCGTCTGCGGGCTGCCGCCGAATTGACTGATGAGGTTCGTCGCGATACCCGCGTGCTTCGAGGCTAAAAACGCGGCAACACGCTCCGATTCGGCGGACTCATCGCAGCTGACGGTGACCACCTCGAGACCGCGATCTCGCAATTGTCTGCCAAGTTCCAGCGTATGCGGCAACTGCTCGACACACGGAAGGCACCATGTGGCCCAGAAATCCACGAGCACCACCTTACCACGTAGCTTAGCAATCGCCGCATCATAAGCGGCCCGATCGACCGGCTGCAAGTCGATCGGGGTTGTTGAGGCGTCGCCGGACGCAACGGAAGTCCTTGCCGCAGGATTGGCCGCCGGCTCATGCGTGGCATTTGAGCCGCATCCCAACAGCAACAAACAGTTTGACAACAGGGCAGACTGCAGCAGCCAGATCCACCTCGCACGACCACGCTATTCATATTGAATTCCGCAGCCGAACTGTCTGGTCTTTGTGACGGTGGGCTTCTTTCCGACGAGTAAAGCGTCAATCGCATCCTGCAGGCTATGATGCTTCACAGAGCTGGGGTCCATGCTATCGTCGATCGCGCCCATGTAAACGATCTTTTGCTGCGCATCGAGCAAGAACACGTGCGGCGTGCAGGTTGCACCAAACTGGCGGCCAGTCTCTTGCGAGGGATCCTTCAGGTAGGCAAACGTGAACCCTTTTTCCTCGGCATGTCGCTTCATAGCGTCTAAATCGTTACCAGGGTTTTCGTTGACATTGATCGCCACTATCGCAACGCCTTTGTCCTTGTAGTCATTCGCCAGCTTGATGAGGCGGCTCTCATAGGCTTGAGCCACCGGGCACGTGTTGCAGGTGAATACCACGGCCACGGCCTTGTCTTTTTTCAAGTCCTTGAGGCTGTGCCGCTTACCGTCGGTACCGGTGAGTTTCTTCCAAGCGGGAGCTTTGTCACCAACCGTAATTTCTTTTTCTTCCCGTGTGCTGTCGTCGATTGCGCTGGTTTGAATGACCTTACCATCGACCTTTGCCGAGGCTGTCGAATCGGGAGACTTGGACTTTGCTTCCTGGCAAGCGGCCAAGACTAGCCCGGCAACGACGATGCTTGTGAATCCAAAAGCAGACTTCATAATCAAAACTCCTCTTCAAAGGTACTTCCACCGCCTCGGCTGGGAACCTTCCGTATCATCCCCGGCGGCATGTTGGAGTCAAGGGCCGGGCCGCCCGATGGATCGCGTATTTCGGCTCCAATTCGTGACGCCAAGTGGCTCGCACACAGGGCGTTGCTTAGCTCCGCCCTAGAGCCCACCACTTATTTTTTGCGATTTAGCCAATCGATGCCAGAGATTTGGGCCAGTGCCAGCATCAAAGAATGCGTTCCCTTACGGGCGTGGCCTTGGGCCGCAACTGCCTGATAAAGCTGCTCTGCTAGCGCTAGTCCAGGCATGGCCAGCCCTAGACGTCGCGACTCAGCGAGCGCGATTCCCATATCTTTGATAAAGTGCTCGACGAAAAAGCCCGGATCGAAATTGCCGGCGATGATCCGCGGGCCGTAATTCGAGAGCGACCAACTGCCGGCGGCACCGGAAGCAACTGATTCGAGCACAGTCTCCAAATCGAGACCGGCTTTGTAGCCGTAGAGCAGCGCTTCGCATACGCCGATCATGCCTGTGGCAATCAGAATCTGGTTGACCATCTTCGTATGCTGGCCAGCGCCGGACCACCTTGTCGAACCCATTTCGAACCCATTATTTTCCAGATCGGATCGAGCGCGGCGACTGTTTCGGCATCGCCGCCAATCATGATGGAAAGTGTCGCATTGCGTGCTCCCACGTCGCCGCCGGAGACCGGAGCGTCGATGCTCACCACGCCGCGCTTCTTCGCATGGTCCGCAATTTCGACCGCCAGTGATGGCTCACTAGTCGTCATGTCCACTAACACGCTTCCGCTTTTGCAACCGGCAAGCGCACCGTCGTCCCCCAGCATCACTTGTCGCACGTCTTTCGGAAAACCGACGATTGCGATGACGATATCCGATGCAGCCGCCACTTCGTGTGGCGATGCGGCCCATATCGCGCCGCATTCGATTAAATCGGCCGCTTTCGCTTTCGTCCGTGTGAACACAGTGAGCTTGTAACCGGCTGTCATCAAATGACTGCACATCGATCGGCCCATAACGCCGGTGCCGATCCAGCCAATACGAGTCTTTTCCGGGGAAATTTGTAGTGCCATGGCTGAGATCACCCGTTGAATTGTTTGGGCTTTGCGCTTTGCGCCGCAGCAAAATACCTTAGCCCGATCGCAACGCGAGGGACAGCCCCCCGCCGATCGCTGCTCATGTGACGGACATTAAACCGAGGGAATGCCTGCGTAGAAGTTGTATGAGCGTCGTTCGGCCGCAACGCTGCTTCCGCATTTTGCGGATGCTTGCCAGTCAAGAACAAACTACCTAGCCGGATATTTGCACATCGCTAATTCAGATGACAGAACACTCAGGTATTTGCCGGTGCGGCGGCACTATCAACGTGCGCCTGGCAAAAGCGCCAATCGCAGCACCTCGCTTACGAAGGCAACCACATCAGGCTCCTGCGATGCACGCGGGCCGGCCACGTTGAGCGTGCGTACTGCGTGCTCGCTGAGAAAAGCCCGCAGTTTTTCGGCGGCACCTGTTGCCGCCTGACGCGAATCGTTTTCACGACTTAGGTGCAACAAGGGTTTTTCCAAACCTTCTGCCAAGTCGAGCGTCAGTCGTGTCCCACCTGTCGACTCGGCGGCAATACTAAAAACCAGCGTGGCGTCGCTGTCGCGGATATTCCACTCGGTGCGTTGGGCATATTTTCGCGACGGAGTTTCGCGTAATTTGTAGCGAAGCGGAATACAACCATCCTCTGCCAACCGACCGCGCGGGCACCAACCGCCGTGCGGAAATCCAAATTCGATCGCAAAATCCAGCGCCGCGCGATCGGCGCCCGTCTGGCCGCCAGAGACAATCGTAATGCGGCGGTCATCGGACAAAATCGGCTCTCACCAGCTATTCAAATACGAATCTGTCCGCAGATACACGCAGATGGCCGCAGTTTTTTAAAGCCACTTCGATGGGTATCCTTCGTTGCCCAGTCGTCTGGATCGCCACCGGCTCCAATTGCTCATCTGAGTTAATCTGCGCTCATCTGCGGACAAAATCGGCCTGCTATTTTTCTAGATTCGGCGGCAAGCCATCCGGAAATTCCTCCGCAATCGCCTCTTTGATGCGTTCCTCGCGGTGCCCAGGGTTGGGATGCGTACTAAAGAACTCCGGGGGTGCGTTGCCGCCACTCGCCTTGTCCAGAACTTCCATGAGCCCGATCATCGCGTGCGGATCGAAACCCGCCATCGCTGTTAGTCGGACACCCCAACGATCCGCCTCAAGCTCATCTTCACGACCATATTTCATGCTGACCAATTGGGCAACAGCTTGAGCCATCTGTGCACTGCGCTGGTCTCCCCCGGCAATACCTCCGGCCGCCGCCAAACTCTGGAACATTTCATTCTTTGCCATCTGCTTGTTGCTGTGCCGTTCGATGACGTGACCGATTTCATGGCCCAACACCCCGGCGAGTTGCCCTTCGGTCTCCACGTCTCGATACAACGCTTCGGTCATGAATATCTTTCCACCCGGTAGGGCGAAAGCGTTTACCGTCTTCGGATCGGCGAGCAAGATGAATTCGAAATTATTTCGATAGGGATTCTGTCGTCCTTCAGCGGCCAGGTTCTTGTCGAGCGCCTCGAGCAGTCGCTCGCCCACTTGCTGCACATGAGCCCGAGCTCGGCGATCAGGTTCTGGCCCACCGTGCATTTGGATCATCTGAGGCGCAGCCTGGATACCCATTCGCATCTCGTCGACTTCATCAGCGAGTGCCACGCGTTCACTTTTGCCAGTAATCTTGTTCTCATCGCCCGGCCGGCCGTAATACGATATGATCGCGATCAAAGCGACTACAAGTGCAATAACCAGCCGCGCCCCAAAACTGCCACCCGAGCGCCGATATGACAAATCATCTCCCCGGCTGGGGAAGGGCATTCTCATACTCATGCGGATCCTCGTAACATTAAGGACACCGGTTTAGGAATTGACGGCCCCGGCAGCCCGATATCCCATCAAGTTACTTATCGCCGTCGAACTCCGCAATCAATTGACCTCGCATGCTCATACCCGTCAGCCGCTCAACACTCGCGACCCTTTGTAAGATCGTGCTCAGTTTGTATTGGCTGGCGCTCTTTGCGGCCACGCATATTCCGCCAACTTGGCGAATGATCCCCCGGGAAGTCAATGATAAGCTTGAGCACTTCTCCGGTTTCATGCTGCTGGCGTTTTTGGTCGCAGTCACATGGCAGCTAAGCGCCGGCATTCTTACAAGCCGTCATTTGTGGATCGTTTGGTTTGTATTGCTCGCTTACGAGGCGCTCGACGAGATCACGCAGATTCCCGTCCACCGGGATTGCGACTATAGGGATTGGATAGTCGACGCAACCGGCGCCGCAACAGGTATTCTTCTCTTCGTCGTCCTGCGACGCTTCGTCGGTACGAGAATCAACTATGCAACCGTCAAGGACGCCCCGACTACCAAAATTGAGCAAAGATGACTTCCTCCTTGGCGTTCTTCGCGTCTTGGCGGTGCAAGTCAGACCTAATAATTTGGCGTCGGTGCCCGGTACTCTTCCCAACGAATCATGCGAAACCAGGCAATTGTTTTTTCGAGGCCCTCGCGAAGCGGCGTTTGCGGCATCCAATCGAGCTTCGTTTTGGCGAGCGTGATATCCGGCCTGCGCCGCGACTGGATCATCAACCGGCAGCTCTTTTTGAACGATCTTTGATCGGCTTCCCGTGAGCTCAATGACAAGTTTCGCCAATTCGAGGATTGTAAACTCATCCGGATTGCCGAGGTTTACGGGGCCAACGAAGCCATCCGGGCCGGCCATCATTCGCAGCATGCCTTCGATGAGATCGTCGCGATAGCAAAACGAACGTGTCTGGCTGCCGTCGCCAAAAACGGTGATCTCCTCGCCTGCAGAGCGCTTGGCGAATGAAGTTCGACACCACGCGGCCGTCGTAAGGATGCATCCGCGGGCCGTAGGTGTTGAAGATTCGCACGAGGCGCACATTGAGCCGGTGTATCCGGTAATAGTCCATAAACAATGTTTCGGCCGCCCGCTTGCCCTCGTCGTAACAAGCTCGCGGCCCGACTGGGTTTACTGCCCCGCGATACGTTCTCCGGCTGCGGATGCACTCTCCGGGTCGCCATAAACTTCGCTGGTGGAAGCCTGCAGAATCTTCGCCCGGCAGCGCTTCGCCAGCCCAGCATATTGATGGCGCCCATCACCGAGGTCTTCATCGTTTTGATCGGGTTGTATTGGTAGTGGCCCGGCGCGGCCGGGCAGGCCAGGTTGTAGATCTCGTCGACTTCCAGAGATGAGCGGCTGGGTGACGTCGTGCCGAACCAGATCGAAGTTCGGCAGGTCCAACAGGTGGGCGACGTTCGTCTTTTGGCTCGTGAAGAAGTTGTCGACGCAGACCACGTCGTGCCCTTGCGTCGACGAGTCGCTCGCATAAATGCGACCCCAAGAACCCGGCCCCGCCGGTGACCAGGATGCGGTTGATTTGCGGCATTAATTCCAATCCTAGCGTGCAAAAAACTGTTCCACATCAGTGTAGCACGCTCCCTTTCCACTAGCACATGGACGAAGTACGCCGCTCTCTAAAAAGACACATCCAGCACTGCAGGTGGGCCAAATCCTAATTCCTGAGTGCATAAAGCAATAAAGACAGGAGCACCGCAATAACAGCCGTAGTGACAAACCGGCTACGCAAACCAAATCGCCACGGTCGATGACCGAGTGCCACGCGTCCGAAACGCACGATCTAAAGTAGAAAAGCCCCGAGCGTCCCACGCGTTTTGCGCGGCCCCTCAAAAAACCGCCGTGCATCAAAGCACCCGGCTAACAGCAACTAGCTAACTGCTGACCTACAGCAGCTCCGCGAGCCTATCGCGTGGGTCTTCCATGCTGTCGGCCATCTTGTTGAGGGCCTCGGTCTCGATCTGCCGCACGCGTTCGCGCGTCAGGCCGAGCTGCTCGCCGATTTCCTTCAGCGTCCGCGGTTCGTGGCTATCGAGGCCGAACCGCATCCGCAGCACGGTGGCTTCGCGCTGGTCCATCGTGGTGAGCATATCCATCACGTGGTGCAGGCAATCGCTTTCGACGAGGGCATCATCCGGTGTGAGCTGCCGCTCGTCCATCACCATGTCGCCGAGCGTCCATCCCGCTTCGGATTGGTCAGTCTGCGGTGTGGCGTTGTAGATTTTGATCGCCTTCTTAATGATCGGCAGCTTCTTCTTCGCCAGCCCGAGGATGCGGGCGACTTCCTCCGGCGTCGGCGTGCGGCCTAGCTCCTCGGTCAGCCGCGCCGTAGCCCGCCGCCACTTACTCAACAGCTCGACCATGTACGCCGGGATGCGGATTGTTTTGCCCGTGTTGATCAGGGCCCGCTTGATCGATTGCTTGATCCAGTAGCTGGCGTACGTGCTGAACCGTGTGCCCATCGCGGGATCGAATCCCTCGACGGCCCGCAGCAGGCCCAGGTTGCCTTCCTCGATAAGGTCTTGCAGCCCGAGGCCTTTGCCTGAGTAGCCGCGAGCGATATTCACCACCAGCCGCAAGTTCGCACGGACCATTTGGTCGCGCGCCCGTGTGTCGCCTTGACCGATCCGCGTCGCGAGTTCCTTCTCTTCCTTAGCGCAGAGCAAGGGAGTTTCGTTGATCTCGCGGAGATAGGTCTCGAGCGGCGTTTGAACGGCGCTGCCTGTTTTGCGCCGTTTCGGTGTAGTGGTAGTGGCCATCGTGGGCTCGCAGCAAGCGGGAGGGGTGTCAGGACCTGGAGTGCGGCAAGCCGGGAGCTCGGAGCAGAAGGGTCTAGGTAGCTGAATACGCAAGAATTCGGCCTGCACACCAGAATTCTTGTGAATTCAGCTACGGGACTGAACCTCGGCAGCTCCACCGCCATGCTCCGAGCTTCCTGCTCCCAGGTATCTCATCGACGCCCGCCTGCTAGCATCTGCATCGTGGGCAAGATACGTTGCGCTGGGCGGAATGTGCGCCGCGTTCGGACCGTATCAAAAAGAACGGCACAACGGGTTGCAGGTACCCGTTGTGCCGGTTTGAAGATTCGTAGGATGGGATGAGAGGCCTAAGTTTAGGGTGGCTGGGGTCGAACGAAGTGAGCCCCCAGCACGCTGCCTCTGGGGGTTCGCCTATGGCTTGGCCCCTGCCACCCTTCGCGATGAACTCTCTCCGACCCGGGCTGCCCACTATCCTTCGCTCTGAGCCGCATCTGCCGATTCTTCCGCGTTCTCCTCGGATGACGTGGTAGCCGACTTAAACAGCGGGCCCGAACCCGAGCCGACGCCGCCCTTGAGCTCGACGTTGGCGCCGCCGTTCGCGGCCGCCAGCGCCTCTTCATCCTGGCCGAGATCATCCTCAGCCCATTCGACGCGCTTTCGCGACAGACCGATCTTCCGTTCGTCGGCATCGACCCGCAGGATCTTTACTTCGATCTCGTCGCCGACTTTCACGACATCTTCCGGATTCTCGACCTTGTGCTCGGCGAGCTCCGAAATATGGAGCAGGCCTTCGAGGCCATCCTCCAGCCCGACAAACACGCCGAAGTTCGTAATCTTCGTAACGTTGCCTTTCACGAGCTGGCCAGGTTGATAACGGTTCGGGATGTCGGTCGCCCACGGGTCGTCGTCCATCTGCTTGAGACCCAGCGCGATGCGGCGGCGCTCCTGATCGACGCTCACCACCTTGCACTCGACTTCCTGGCCCTTCTCGACCACCTCGCTCGGATGGCCGATCTTGCGCGTCCACGACATATCGCTCACGTGCAACAGTCCGTCGATCCCTTCCTCGATCTCGATGAACGCGCCGTAATTCGTGAGATTCCGCACGCGGCCTTTCACCAGCGCTCCCGGCGGGTAGCGGTCGGCGACCTTGTCCCACGGGTTCGACTGCGTCTGTTTCATGCCGAGCGAAATCTCTTGCTTCTCTTTGTTGATGTCGAGCACCATGACCTCGACCTCCTGGTCGATATGCACGAGCTCGCTCGGGTGGCTGATCCGCTTCGTCCACGACATCTCGCTGATATGCACCAACCCTTCGATGCCGTCCTCCAGCTTCACAAACGCCCCGTAGCTCATCACGTTGACCACGGTGCCCTTCACGGTCGAGCTTACCGGATATTTCTCCGGCACGTGTTCCCACGGGCTCGCGCTCTTCTGCTTGAGGCCCAGGGCGATTTTCTCCTTCTCGTAGTCAATGTGGAGAATCATCACTTCGATCTGATCGTCGATCTTCACGACTTCCGACGGGTGATTGATGCGGCCCCAGCTCATGTCGGTGATGTGCAACAAGCCATCGATGCCGCCGAGGTCCACGAACGCGCCGAAGTCGGCAATGTTCTTCACGACGCCTTTGCGAAGCTGACTGACTTCCAACTGCTTGAGCAGTTCCGACTTCTTCTGGGCCCGTTCCGCCTCAATCAGACTGCGGCGGCTGACCACGATATTGCGCCGCGCTTCGTCGATCTTGAGCACGAGGCACTTGATCTCTTTGCCGATGTATTCGCCGATGTCGTGCGGCCGGCGGATATCCACCTGGCTGGCCGGCAGAAACACGTTGACGCCGATATCGACCAACAGGCCGCCCTTGATCTTCCGCGTCACCATGCCGGAGACGACGTCGCCTTCGTGGACGGTCTCCATGACCTTCATCCACTTTTCGATCTTCTCGGCCTTGCGTTTCGACAGGACGATCATGCCGCGATCGTCTTGTCGCCCCTGCACGTCTTCCGTGTCCTCGACGAGCACGCGAACGGTGTCGCCGATCTCAGGAAGGGCCTCGTCCTCTTCCCATTCATTGCGGGGAATGATGCCTTCGCTCTTATAGCCGACGTCGACCAGGATGAAGTCGTCGTCGATCCGCAGGACTTTGCCTTCGACGATTTGATTCGGTCCGACGTCGCCGCCCTTGAGCCAATCCATATCCTCCGGCAACGCATCGCCGATGGCTACATTCCAGTCCTCTTCAGAAACGTCGAATTCACGAACTAAATTACGGTTAACCATTAAGAAAAAACCTGTGTTGGCAGGAGCAAGGCTTGAAGGCCGACGAGCGCGAATGGCGCGGCCAGGGAGCGAATCGTGCTCCGCCAGAGAAGTTAAAGGTCCATCCCCACGCCGAACGACCCACGCAGCCGCCCTGGAAAAGACAAGGGGAAACCTAGAATGATAACGGAAGAGGGGTTAGAAGGAAAGAGTTGATTGTTGCATTCTGTCGTTACACGGCCCTACTCGGCCGCAATGGGCCTCGCTATGGAAGATACTCTCGTCCATTTGGCGAGATTTCAACCGAATGGTCGACGTGATGAAAACAAGGTAATTCTCAGGAGCGGTGAGGTTCGCAGCTCGTTCTTGAGCGTTGCCTTCCACCACCAATTCCGCATACTCAATCCCATGCCCACCGACCGCAAATCTCGCTTGCAAGATTTCGTCGCGTGGACCGCCCGCGCACATCACGGGCGACGAAAAAGGCCATTGTTACCTCGCCCTCTGGGAGAGGGTTAGCGTGAGGGCCTTCGACCGGCTCCTCAAAGCCTTCAGCCAGCCCGGCCTCCTCCAAACCGGCAAAGCCGAATTCCGCATCCGCGCACTAAAAAGGAGGCGTCAATTGGTGCGTGTCCTAATTCGGTATCATATACAGCAGTATAGCAGGATGTGAGGAAGTTATGAGCGTGTCGATGGATGAAAAGAGCGATATGGGCTTAACCGTTACCGGAAAAGGAATGTCAAAACGCGAATTGGGGCAATTTCTCACACCCGCTCCAATAGCCGACTTTATGGCGTCGATGTTCGCGGCTTCGCACCGGGAATGGAGTATCTTGGATGCCGGCGCCGGTGCCGGCGCATTATCTAAGGCGTTAGTCAGCAGAATTTGTGCAACAGCCGCACCCGGCACCGAAATCAAGGTCACGGCCTACGAGCTTGACCGTACAATCATCCCACGGCTTCGCCGTGAATTGGAGAGTTTGCATAGGCAATGCAGTCAAGGGGAGATACGATTTTCCGCCACAATCCTAAATGCTGATTTCATTGAGTGCGCGTCAAGTATCGTAAGCAAGGATTTGTTCTCGTCGAACTGCAACCGTTTCAACGCTGCGATTCTTAATCCGCCTTACCGCAAGATTAATAGCGACTCCGAAAGCGCGGAGGCTGCTGGCATGCTGGAGTCGAGACCACCAATCTATACGCTGGGTTCCTTGCTTTAGCGTCAAAACTCTTGCGTCCGTGCGGACAGCTCGTCGCAATAACGCCACGTAGCTTCTGTAACGGTCCTTATTTTAAAGCTTTTCGACGCCAGTTCATTGAGTCGATGTCGTTGCGGCGCATTCACGTTTTTGCATCTCGATCTGCAGGCTTTTTCGCGATTCGGTGCTTCAGGAAAATGTTATCCTACACGCAGTTAAATCAAAAAAGAAACCTAAATCTGTAATCGTATCGACAAGCACTGGAGAACCCGGCGACACAGTCGCGATTCGACAATGCGATTATGCGGAGATAGTTGATCCACAGGATTCCCACAGCTTCATACACCTCGTGCACGATGAGGTAGCAGTTGGAATCAGAAATGGCATGTCGCGCCTTAACTCACTGGTTGCAGATCTGGGGATCACCGTTTCAACGGGGCGCGTAGTCGATTTTGCGCAGCGGACGTATTTCGCTATTCCTCGCATTCCGGTACTGTTCCATTGATCCGCCCGTGCCATTTCAACGGCCTTTTCGCCCAGTGGCCGACAGTAAATGAGCGGAAGCCGTGCGCGATTGTCGACGTTCAAGCCACCCGCGATTTGCTAGTTCCACGCGGCTATTACGTGCTTGTGAAGCGATTCTCGGCAAAAGAGGAACGACGAAGAATCGTGGCTGCGTCTACGATCCAAATAAAATCAAAAGCGATCCAGTCGGTTTCGAGAACCATATAAACTACCTTCATGCGAACGGCAATGGTATAGAACATTGCCTGGCGTTCGGATTAGCAGCTTTCCTGAACTCGACGCCCGTCGATGCTTACTTCCGTCAGTTTAGCGGTCACACGCAAGTCAACGCGACTGATTTGCGTTCTATTCCTTACCCATCCCGCGCAACCCTTGTTGCTCTAGGAAAAAAGGCAATGAGAATCCCGTTTGACCGAGCCGCGCTGGATAAACTAGTTCGCGCGAAGGTTTTCTGATGGGCGCGTCTAAGCGTAGCGGTCGTGAGTCAAACGCTAGTCGGAAATTGCGCAGAGCAACTGAAATCCTTAAAGTGCTTGGATTTGGCCCGCGTCAAACAAACGATACGGCAGGATACGTGCTATTGGCGCTATTGGACATAACTCCTTCGCAAGCGTGGACGCCGCTTCGAGTCCGCTCCGAGGTATCACGCCAATTATTGACTTTCTTCGAGCAAAGTATCGGAAGCAGTATGCGCCTAATACCCGCGAGACCATTCGTGATGAGGCCGTAAAGTACTTTGTCGAGGAAGGATTCGTACTCCGAAACCCAGACAAGCCAGAAAGACCCACGAATAGCGGAAAAACCGTTTATCAAGTTGAGCCAACGGCACTCGCGCTGGTCCGGACCTTTGGGACCACGGCGTGGCCGAAGCAATTGAAAGCTTACTTGGCTGACCGCGCCAGGATAAAAGCCGAGCTTGCACGTCAACGTGATATACCGCGCATTCCAGTAAAATTGTCGAGCGGGAAAGCCGTGACGCTTTCGCCGGGAGGCCAAAACCCACTAATCAAGTCAATCGTCGAAGAGTTTTGCCCAAGGTTCGCGCCAGGAGCGTCGATCGCGTATTTGGGAGACGCGGAGAACAAATTCCTCCATCTTGATGTTGCCTATCTAAATGGACTTGGTGTCGTAATTGCTCCTTCAGCGAAAATGCCCGACGTAATTGCACATGACACGCAAAAGAATTGGCTGCTACTCATCGAAGCGGTCGTCTCGGCCGGGACTATTGATGCAAAGCGTCGCCAAGAACTGAAAATGCTATTCTCCGGATGTAGCGCCGGACTCGTCTTCGTGACCGCGTTTGAGAATCGTGGTTCGTTCGGGCGATTTCAAGAACAAATCTCGTGGGAAACAGAGGTATGGATAGAGACTGAACCTGACCACGTCATTCATTTTAATGGAATTCGATTCTTAGGACCGTATCCGGATGTATTGCCACCCAAAGGCCGCCGGAAGTAGACAGGCTAGTTCCACGTTTTGTGGAAACAATCAAGCACTGCAACCCCTCGACCTCAACCTCGAAGTCGCGGCCCGCATCGACTGCGGCGAACCCGTCACCGCCCGCGGCATCCCTACCGACTTCCCCGACCCCCAATCCCTCATCACCACCGACTGCATCCGCCCGCCAACGTAGCAGGCACGCTCCGCGTGCCGTCAGCCGAACGACCCACAAGGTTCGCCACATGCTCACCCGTTTTGTCGCTAACGATCGCTGCAGTTACGGCACAGGGACTGTGCCTACTACACTTCGCGCCTTTGCGTGAGATTTCCGCACGACTTGCATTGCCTGCCAACCCATCATTTTTGTACCACTCACCTCTCGCCCCTCACTCCTCATTCCTCGCACCACATTTTCAAAACTTATTTCTTGTTTTCGGCCACCTACTGTGCCAATGTTCATGTACAAGAAATGACCGTTCGGGCATGCCGCTGCGATCGAGAGCTCTCGCCGGCCTCCCACGCGACCACCAGACCGGCTCCTTGCCGTCACAGGGAAACCCCCTGCCCCGTAGCGGGAGTTGGTCGGTTGCGTGATGCCGGTCCCGGGTGCTGCGAACATGCCCAGACGGGTGAGGTTTTTGGTAACCGAGCCGCCGTTGCCGTCGTTTTCAACGTTTCGTCGCCGGTGAGGGTGACAGAGCGGGAGGATGATGCAGCGCGCCAACTCGATTGTCGGCCCCAATGGGCCCATCATTTCTTTTTTTGATTGGAAAGGAAACGGCCTAATCGTCTTCGTACCAATACCCGTTCGACGGCGAATAATAATGGCCTATGTGGTCATCGTGCGTCGGATGGAAGCGAATCCCATACTGAGGTGTGTTCCACGCACGCGGTATATAGGAGATGTACGATTCCAACTCCGGATGAAGGAATTTGTATCTTGATAAAGTTTTGGGATACTCGCCATTGTCGATTTTGAACCTCTCGACATACGAGACGATGTTCGCGACTTCTATTTTTTGTAGCCTCAATCGATGCATGAGCGTTGATTGCCGGTAGCTAAATGCTGCGCACACAAAGAGAATCATAATGAGCGCACCGATACGGGTTTTGCACCACGCGACGCCAATCGTAGCAACCAGCAAGAAAAGTAAAAGTGCTGATCCTAAAAATCCGGAACCAACACCACCATCAGTTTCATACAAGGATGGTAAGTGGAGCAAACTTAGCAAGATTGCGGCCGCGACCGTCATTGCAAGGAACATGTATTGCAATCGAAACTATATTCGTCTCGGCTCCATGTTAAGATTATAGCCGTTTCGATCGTCCCCAAAATTCGAAGTTTTTGTTAGTCACTCGCGATGGCAGACGTTGATTTACAATTGACCGCCGCAGCCGCTCCAGCCGAAATACCAACTCAGGCTCGCCAGGCCGCGCTTGCTTGGCTTATGGGCCGCATCAACTACGAACGGACGGCGTTCGTGTCCTATCAAGAGCGGCAGCTAAAGCTCGACCGCATGCGCCAGCTTCTCACTCGGCTCGGGCAGCCCGACGCCGGAATGAAGATCATCCACGTTGCCGGCACCAAAGGCAAAGGTTCCACTTCGACCATGATCGCCGCGATGCTTTCGGCGGCCGGCTATCGCACAGGTCTCTTCAGCTCGCCACATTTGGAACGGATCGAAGAGCGGTTTGCGGTAGACGGCGAACCGTGTTCCGCCGACGAGTTCGTCACGCTTGCAAATCGTCTTATGCCCACAGTGCGGTCGATGGATGACGAAGCCGTGGCCGAAGGCGACCCGGCTGGTGGACCGACCTATTTCGAAATCACCACCGCCATGGCCCTATTGCACTTTGTCGAGCGGCACGTCGACTCAGCTGTGCTCGAAGTAGGCCTCGGCGGCCGACTCGATTCGACGAACGTCTGCCTGCCGGCGGTTAGCGTGATTACGTCGATCAGCTTCGACCATATGCGGCAACTTGGCAACACGCTGGCCGCGATCGCCCGCGAAAAAGCCGGCATCATCAAGCCGGGTGTGCCAGTAATTTGCGGCGTAACAGAACCCGAACCAATGGCCGTCATCGTCGAAGTTGCCCGTGACCACGGCTGCCGCTTAATTCAATCCGGCCGCGATTTTAGGTTTCAATACAAATCACCATCCGAAACTGCCTCGTGCGGTGCAATCGATTTCGAATACGCAGTCGCCGGGCAGGAATTCCAACTCGAACAAATTCAACTCGCCATGCACGGTCCCCATCAAGCCGCGAACGCGGCAATCGCACTGGCCACGGTGGCAGAATTACGCCACCAGGGCTGGTGCATTTCGACCGACGCAATGCGGTTGGGTATCTCGTGTGCCACGCTGCCGGGGCGCGTCGAAGTCTTCCGCGGCAACCCGACCGTAGTGTTGGATACTGCTCACAACCCCGCTTCGGCATGTGCGCTTGTGGAAACGCTCGCCGAATTGCCGTCTCCGAAACGCCGGACCCTGATCGTTTCCATCAGCCACGACAAAGATGTCTCTGCCATCGTGCGTGAGCTGACACCACACTTTCAAAGGATCATTGTCACGCAGTACCAGGAAAATCCACGCGCCGTTCCGGCCAGAAAATTAGCCGGAATTGTCCGTAACGAACTCGAAGCCCGCGCGACGGAAATTTGCATATGCACCCCACCCGCCGCTGCCTGGCAACTCGCCATTCAATCTGCGATCAACGGCGAATGTATTTGCATTGCTGGATCGTTTTTCCTCGCTGCCGAATTGCGCCCGTTCGTTCTCGGTGCTCATGCCGCGGAGGCTTCCACGTCGGTGATGCGATTGTGACTCATGCGTGATTTCTGCCGTCGCTCCTCGCGCACCTCATCTTGCAGCTTTTTGATGAGTTGAGCCACGTACGGATCGGCCCAAGGCAGCACGTCTCGCACAAGCGCACCTTGCACTCGGCCGTTCTTTTGGAATTCCAACTCACTCACCGCCAACACCGTGCAACGAACTCGATTGATAGCAACCATGCAATTGTCCCCCCGTCCTCGTGTGAAAAGATTTGCGATAAGTCGTGCGACTCACTTGATCGCACGTCGCTCCCGGCATGACGAGGTCGGTTCGAGGAGAACCGTAAGCGTCCTACGTCGGCGAGAACAATCGCCATTCCCAATGGCGACGGGGGGAGGTTAACGCACAACACGTGCCAAAGACGCGAATGCGACCGTCGCAACATTTTTCAATTCACGTAACCCTTTTGTATAAAATGAGTTAGGAACCTACTTACCAGCCCTGCGGTCGCTCAGGCGATCCAGAATGGGCTTGTTATTATTACGCCGGGCTAGAAACCCCTACAAACCAACGCGTACCGTTGCATTCCAACGATTGAATTCGCCAAAGCCGTGGAATCGGCGGCACTGCCCTCGCGCAAAGGGGGAACCGGCTGCAATTGAAATCGCAACGAAGAATCAGACGCAACGGAATGTAGCGCCTGCACACATTGGGCTACCAATACCATTCAAAGCCGAACGAAGCCCCATGGTAAAACGGGGTACCCGTCGTATTAAGAAACGAGTAGTCGGTAATAAAGGTAGCTTGATTTGGCGCTAGCGCTTGCGAAGTGATGAGCATCATGTCGTAACCGGCCCGCAAGGAGACGTTCGGCAGAACGTGGAATCGGCCCTGCAACCCGAACTCGCCGACGAATGATAGCTCATTTGCTCGCAGTCGCAAGTCCGCATCATCCGTATCATCCGCCGTGAAGTTGAGGTTGGAACGGCCAAGGGCATCGTTGAGGAAGACGCCGCCCTTGGCCCTCGCGCCGATACTCCATCGAGATGCCTGGTACGTCAAGCCGACCCCCATTTGAAATCCAAACAAGTTATTGTTGGTGCGGATTAAATAGGATCCGTCGTCACCCATGTTTATGATATCTTCTGCTCGCCAGTTGAACTTTTCTCCCAGTTGCAAAAAGCGCAAACCAGCCAAATAATCGCGCTCAAACCCCGAATTTGCGGCGCGGTGCCAGCCGCCGTTGGGGTCCATGATCAACTGATCGTGGCCAAGACGCTGTCGCACACGGTAATTGAATTCAAAGCTGTCAAGGTTGCTGGCGTAATTAATCGTTTGCCGGGTTGAAGCATTGAACGACCGATTACCGCCGTCGATAATAAACGGAACAAACAAACCGTTAGCAGTCGAGGACGAAAGCACGCGGTCTTGTTCCCAGTTGCCGCCGCCAAACACCGTGAACTCGACGGTGTGATCGCGGTTACGCGAATCGCGGAACAAAAAGTTTCCCAGCGTGGCGCGAACTGAAGCGTCTTGACCTGGCAGTGCTCCGTTAATGATCAAGATACGATTCGTGTTCAGGAAAATAGGGTTAAAGCCGAGACTGTTATTGTTTACCGGGGGAATAGTCACGTTCGGGTCCTGGGCAGCAAATCGCTTGCTATTGCGATTCCACATCCGGTTAAAGATGACGGCGTCGGCTTCGGCATACCAAAAACCGCGGCGGAGCCACGTTCCGGTGCTTTCGATGGGCGCGATTTGATTCCACATGCCGCCCGCGTCGGGATAACCGCATTCGCCATTGAGATCGTATTCATCAACCGTCGCCGCCGGATACGACTCGGGCACCAGGAACTCGTTTGTGCCATCTTCGGACTGCATGGTCGACATTGGCGCCGCGTTGTCCATCGTCGGCAGCGGCAACTCCAAATCCGGCGGCAAGTCTTCGCCGGCGCCTGGCAAAGTGGGCCCCTGGCCAACCGCGACGCCAGCCCATAGTGCCACCGTCATGATCAGCCCGATCATTTTGGTCGAGTTGGTCATGGATTCGACCTCCCCCTATTCCCTACAGCCGAACACGCAATGTTTGAATAAGTGTCTACCCCGAAGATCGCGGCGCATCGGTCGACACCGACGACGACCACGATCGCTCGGGTGATGCCTGTGATTCGTTAAATCGACCGCCGCCAGTCGTTAATGCAGCAATAACCGTTAGAATCGGAAGAAACGGTGTGGCCGACGCGATTGGCAAGTGTTTCTCAGTCACCCTAGGCTGTGAAATCCGGGCAGTTTCGCTCGAAGTTTCCTAGGTGCAGTCGAAGAGCTATCATTGGGCGTTCGGGCTCAGATCGCTCAGACCAAATGACAGCAACAGCCGGAAGGAGCTAGCGATGACATCGCCGCTTAAATCTCTCATTGCGACCGGAACCAAACTTTGGCTGGATTCGGTGGATCCCGATTTGGTAAAGACCAATCGTGCCCTGGGCGCCACGGGGGCAACGTCAAACCCAATCATCATTTCCGGCCTCATCGAAGCGGGCGAGTTTGACAAGCAACTCGATGGCTTGCTCCATGAACAAGGATTGAGCAACGAGGAAGTCGCCTGGCGTTTGACCGATCAGGTCGTACGTTCCGCGCAGGAGGTGTTTCGACCAGTATGGGAAAGCACCAAGGGCGACGACGGTTACGTGAGCTTTGAGCTCGACCCGTTGCTTGAAGATCCAGAACGAAAACTATCTGATAAAGAGCGGACAGCGCAATACATTGAATTAGGCCGAAAGTGGTCGAAGGGCCATGACAATCGCATGATTAAAGTGCCGGCGACACCGGCGGGAATTGCCGCGCTCGAGGAATTGTGCGCCTCAGGCGTAACGCTCAACGTGACGCTCATCTTCACGATGCGTCAGTACGAAGCGGCTCGAGATGCGGTTTGGCGCGGCGCCCAGCGCCGAGCGTCACTCGATCGTTTCAAGAGCGTGTACAGCATCTTTGTTTCTCGCGTGGACGTGTACACAGAAAAACACGTGCCGAGTCTGTCACCGACCGCGCAGGGACAGGTGGGAATTGTGGGCGCTAAGCGAATCTGGCGCGCCAATCAACAGTTCTGGTCGGATCGACGTACGCCACTCCACCAGGAAATGATCTTCGCCAGCACCGGCACGAAAAAGCCGGAGGATCCGCCGTGGAAGTACGTCGATGCCCTCGCTGGCAGCGACATCCAAACCAATCCGCCGGCCACGAATGAAGCGGTTGAAAAAAGCGGCCGCACGTTCCATCGTACCATAGACCAATTGCCGCCGGCCGAAGTGCTGGCAGAGATTGATTCCAAAGTCGACGTCGACGACTTGGAAGCCGTGCTGATGCGCGAAGGCGTCGCAAAGTTCGCCAAACCGCAAAAAGAACTGCTCAAGCTGCTGAGCGAACGACGTGCGGCACAGTCGAAAGAGTGCGCCAGTCGCGTGGTGCTTGCTGGCGCTCGACCCTAGGCACCCTGTGCACAGCATTCCGCGGGTCGCCAAAAAGCCGGCAATCTGTTAGGATTTGAGCGGCTGGCGTCTTTTCGCCCAAGGCGTTCGCCGGGCCGTTTCCGCCTTTTCCAACTTTGCAACTTCAGCCGTTATGGATAAACCGTATGCCAGTCGATCCTTACGCAATATGCCCATGTGGCAGCGGTAAGAAGCTTAAGTTTTGCTGCTCCGATCTGGTGGGCGAGATCGAAAAGATCCATCGGATGATCGAAGGCGAGCAGCCACGAGCCGCCTTGCGACATGTAGAACAAACGTTAGCAAGTCATCCGAATCGCGCATCTCTCTTGGATCTGAAGGCAACGCTGGAACTTTCGCTGGGTGAAATCGACGCCGCCCGCGAAACCGTTTCCGCGTTCGTATCGGCTCATTCAGACAGCCCTACGGCCCACGCGTGCCAAGCTTTGCTCTCGGCCGAGTTGCAGGAGTCGCAGGCCGCCATCGAAGCCTTACAGAATGCACTCGCCCTCGTGGATCGAGAAATGCCGCTGCGTGTGTACGAGGCACTTGGTGCGGTGGGTGGCGCGCTATTGGAGTCGGGGCATATCCTCAGTGCCCAGGCTCATCTCTGGTTGCACGCCGCTCTTGCCGCTGAGGAAGATGCCCGAGCTCGCGAAGTGCTAGCCGCGCTCAATCACTATTCCGGCTTGCCGCTGCTCTTGCGCGATCAAATCCGCTTTCGTCCCTGGCCGCAGGACGCGTCGTGGAAAGCGGAGGCGGAAAAGGCATCGCGGCTGGCGGATCACGGCAAATGGCAGCAGGCCGTCGCGATCATCGATCGCCTAGGCGCGAGCATGGCGCCGATCCGACGCTCGTCTTTAATCGAGCCCTGCTGGGCGGCTGGCTCGCGGATGAACGGGCGCGAGTCGCGGGCCTGCACGCCTTCGCACAGATGGACGTGCCATTGGACGACGCCGTCGAGGCCGAGGCGATTGCCCAACTGTTGGACGCCGATCTCAAGGAACTGCGGCTCGATTCCGTGGTGCAAGCTTACCGGATCAACGATTTGGATGCACTGGTGCCGCGGCTCATCTCCGACAAGCGCGTGCAGTCGTTCGAATTGAATCCCGAAGCGGTCGCGAATCGGGACCAGCCGCGTCCACGTTACACCTATATCCTCCTTGACCGCCCGATGCCCGAATCAGGAGTGGGGATCACTCGCGAACTACTGCCGCGGCTGGCGGGCGTTTTGGCGATATACGGTCGACAAACCGACCAGCCCGAACGCCTGGAACTTACCATCGACAAGGGCCCAGCGTTCGAGGTGGCTGTCGCTTCGTTGAAAGAGATCGGCGGCGATGCACTCGGTGATGTCGTGGACGAGAAAGTCGTCGGCAGCGTTTCTCCCGCCGAACTGGCCCTCAATTGGCGCTGGAACCCTCCACGCGACACCCCGCGCGACTTGCTACGCCGCTTGAGCGCAGAGGAACGCCGGGTTGCAATTGTGGAACGCTGGCCGACGCTGCCGCAACCGGCATTCGGGGACAAGTCGCCGAAGGAAGCGGCGGATGATCCGGAGCTTCGCATCCCGCTCATGGCGAGCGTTCTGATTTTGGAGCAAGGCAGCAACTCCGATCGCGATGTCGACGCGATCGCCGAGCTGCGACAGGATCTAGACCTCCCGCAGCCGGAACCGATCGACCCGACTGGCCAGCCCGTCAGCAGCTTACCGCTCGTCCGCGTGCTACGGCTGAAGATGGAGACTGTGTCGGATGATGATTTGGTGACGCTGTATCGCCGAGCCATCTTGGTCGGTGCACAAGCAGCACTGCTGAGGCTGGCACGCGAGGCGGTTCGCCGGTCAACACTCGCCGATCGAATTCCACCGGCCGATGCCTATCAGCGGATGATCGCGGTCGAACGCGACCCACAGCGAGCGCTCGCGCTGATTGACGAAGCTCGGCAGCACGCTCAAGAGGCGGGGCAAACCACCGCGATTTGGGATTTGGCGGAGCTCGAGCTGCACATCGCGAGCGGCAACGTGGATGCAGCCAAGGAGTCCTTAGCGCGTATCGAGCGTGAGCATGGCCACGACCCACAAGTGGCAGCCGCACTCTATCAGTTGCTCTATGAAACGGGGCTCATCCCCGATCAAATACCGGCTGAGTGCAAAGCCGCGGGAGCGAAGCGGCGCCCGCGATGGCAGGAGCCGCGGCCGAGCCGGAGAGTCGTATTTGGACTCCGGATAGCGATCGCCCGGCCGGCGGTAAATCGGCTCTATGGACCCCCTCGTAGGTTAGACTTCAGTCTGACGAACATTGGAAAATGAGAGGCTGAAGCCTATCCTACTGTGATACGCCGCGAGAACGACGACGACCGATTCATGGGCCAGGCGCTCGCCCTGGCCATGCAAGGCCTGGGATCGGTTGAACCGAACCCGATGGTCGGTTGCGTGATCGTGCGCGAGGGCGAAATTGTCGGGCAAGGTTATCACGAGCGCTTCGGCGGATCGCACGCCGAAGCGAACGCGCTGATGGAAGCAGGCGACCGCGCGGCAGGCGCGACGGTGTATGTAACGCTTGAGCCGTGCTGCCACCACGGCAAAACGCCACCTTGTACGCAAGCTCTCATCCATGCCGGCGTGAAACGCGTGGTGGCCGCCGCGCAAGATCCGTTCTCTGAAGTTGGAGGCCGTGGCATTGCTGAACTCGAGGCGGCCGGAATTCAATGCGATGTCGGCATTCGCGGCACCGAGGCGAATTGGTTTCTCGCGCCCTACAAGAAGCTGATTGAGACAGGTCGGCCGTGGGTCATCGCCAAGTGGGCGATGACGCTCGACGGCAAGCTGGCTACGCGCACGGGCGACAGTCAATGGATTTCGAGCGAAGCATCGCGAGCGATCGTGCACCGATTACGAGGGCGCGTCGATGCCATCATGGTCGGGAGCGGAACGGCCGCTGCAGACGATCCACTCCTGACAGCTCGACCTGTTAATCTTGCGGATGTAAAACGCACGGCGACACGGATCGTTGTTGACTCGAGCGCGTCGCTATCCAGCGACAGTCGACTTGTGCAAACAGCAGCGGATGCGCCACTGCTAGTTGCCGTAGCGGAAAGCGCCGCGTCAGCATCCTGCGAACGACTTGCGGCGGCTGATGCCGATGTCATGCGCTGTGTGGGCGTGAGTCATGAGCAGCGCATCGATACTTTGCTTGTTGAACTTGGGCGCCGGCGGATGACGAATATCCTGGTCGAAGGGGGTGCCAAGTTGCTTGGCTCGCTCTTCGATATGCGAGCAATCGATGAAGCGCATGTTTTTATCGCGCCGAAGTTCGCCGGCGGCGAAGCCGCGCCGAGCCCCATCGCTGGCGGCAGGTATCGTGCGCATGGCCGACGGGTTGAAGCTCGCCGACATCACCATTGAAGAGCTTGAAGGTGACGTATACGTGCACGGGCGTGTGGGTCGTCGATAGCTGTGTGTTTATGGCGCTCAACGACATGCGGTTGAAGGCAGGCGAAGACGAGTTTAAAGAGCTCGTACTTTCGGTTGCCCGCGGCGAAACAAGCAAATCGGCCGCCGCAGAATTTCCGCGCCAATGTGATGCATGACTGATCGCCAAAACTTAGCCACAGGAACTCCACGTGCCAATCCGCTACAATGTCGCTATGAGCGGGTGGGTCTATTATATCTGGGCGTTGCTGCTCGTGCTCGCTAGTTGCGTCGCGTGGCTGACGACGCTCGTCACGCTTCCAGGCAATTGGTTGATTGTCGGCCTCGCCGCATTGTTTGCCTGGCTGATTCCGGTCGACGCCCATCGTGGCATCACGTGGATGTCCGTCGCCGTACTATTGGGGTTCGCCGTTCTGGGTGAGATCGTCGAATTCGGCGCAGGCGCGGCCGGCGCTGCCAAGCAAGGCGCGAGCAAACGTGGTGTTGCGCTATCGATGATTGGCGCAGTCGCCGGTAGCGTGCTCGGCTTGACCGTGGGTACATCGGTCCCGGTGTTAGGTTCGTTTGTGTTGGCGCTGCTGGGCGGAGCAGTCGGCGCGTTCGCGGGCGCTTATTTGGGAGAAACTTGGAAGGGCCGCCCGTCGGAAGACCGCGTCGCTGCGGGCCGAGGCGCATTCGCCGGCCGCATCTGGGGCACCATGGGCAAGCTCGCCATCGGCGCGATTATGTTGGTCATCTTGGCGTGGGATGCGTTTTTCTAGCTGATCCAGTCCCTCTCCAGATGAGCGCAACGTGCGAGAGCAAGTGCTTTGGTGACGAGATCCCTCGCGGAATTTAGGCACCCCCTTCTTTTCCACACGTTACCCTGATGATCTCTTTGCCTTGACGGCACGAGGGCGGGTACGGCGGGGTTGATTGGTCTTGCGGGCGGAAAATCGGACGTTGCGGCCAAAGACTTTTTCGAACAAATCGACCTTTCGCTCGGCGGCCCACACATCCACTTCGGTATCGCCTTGTGCCTGAATAAAAATCCGCACGACATCATCGCGAATGCGGGCCCGCACATCCCCCACGTTTTGCTGATGCGTGCGATCGAGCGCAAGGGCGAGACGTAGGATGGCCGCTAGTGCTCGCACGCGCTGCTGATCCTCAAGCGAAAGTTCGGCGAAATGTTCATGCTTTTTCTTCGGCCGGGTGCCACGGTGATAGCGGGCCGACATTCGCCAGCATCTGCAACTGTCGGCGTTCGAAGCCGGGCAGCTCGCTGTTGACGATCAGGTGGTAACTGTGCTTGTGATGGCCTTCGAAGTTGATTAGGTAGCCGACGTTGGCCACGAGCGCGGCCGCTTCGATCAGCTCGCGGTCTTCGGGCTCTTAAGTCGAGCGGTGCGGCAAGCTGTTGCCAGAGCGAGCCGGCGATCATGGCGACTTGCTTGGCGTGCGGCAGATCGACGCCGCAGCTCTTGGCGAATTGCTCCGACGGCCGCCGCGCCGGTCTTCGGACGGAATCGGTTCGGCGGCCCGCCAAACGATAGCCTGCACCATTGTCCAACAGCAGCCCGTCGCGCACGCCGCGGGTGTGGACCTGCACCACATTCACGTGCAGTGGCTCATGATGCGTTCGATGATCACCAGGCCCGGAGACGATGATGTCTGCCCGTTGCGGGTTGAGCCCCGGCAACCTTCTTGCGTTTTTCAAGCGACATGCTGGGCGAGGTCGGCCACAAGATGGCGGATTTGCGGACGGCTCACGCGGAATCCCCACATCGGCTGGCCGGCCTGTCCTTGCGGGCCATGATCATCGAGGCCAACGCGGTGAAACGTGCCGCCCGTGCCAAACAACATGTCGGGCACAAACGGCGGCTTGCCGACTTCGTTCCGAGTACACGGTCGACGAAATTGCGGAGCTCGAGCGACCGTTTGTCGCCAGCCGTGCCGGCGGCATCGCATTTTTCGGACACCCGTACCGCGCCGAGCTGCGTGTCGTAGATCTGATCGATCAGCCACTCGACGCCAAGACGATTTCCGTGCTGCCGCCGCCAATATCGGCCACCGCCACCTCGCGGCCCGACACGTCGAACGCCCGCTGCACGCTCAAGAAAGCGAGCCGGGCTTCTTCGTCGGAAGAGATCACTTCCACGTCGAGGTCGAGCTCGCTGTGGACGCGCTCGGCAAAACTCGGGGCCGTTCTCGGCGTCGCGGACGGCGCTGGTCGCAATCGCCGAAATCCGGCCGACGCCATAGCCGGTCGCGATCGACTGGAAGCGGCGGAGCGCCGTAATCGTGGCGTCGGTCGCAGCTTCTGAGAGTTCGCCGGTGCTGACCATCGAGGGCCGCCAGCCGGGTATTCTCGCGCTCTTCATCGAGCACGCGGTATCCGCCCGAGGTCAGCACCTCGGCCACGACCAGCCGCACGCTGTTCGAGCCGACGTCGATCGCGGCGATGCGAGCGCCACTGGGAGCTGGGGGTGTCGTGGTGTCGGACATGTTGGTCTTCCGTGTGTAATTGTCCGTGGTCCGTGGTTAGTTGTTGTGCTAGGAAGAAATTTCACGCAGTGGCGGAGGGTTGCGGAATTAGAGAACGCTTCTATGAAGACTAGCTGCTGCGTGCAATCCTTTCCCTTAAAATATAGGTCCTTTTTAATCCTTGGATATTGGCTCGGGATCCCACCAATGCGAGGTGCTCGGGCTTATTGATTATTGGAATGGGTTTGGCTTTCGTACAGTTGGCGGAAATCGTTGGGCGGGTTCGTATTGACCGTCAGAAGAGTGTTTGGTGCACGATTTCATTTTTCTGTTCCGAAATCCGGTCAATTGACCATAGAACAAACGTATTTGCACAGATGGGGTGAATTAAGTAGCATGCTTCTCCGCTTCAACGGGTAACATGGACGATCGCGCAATCCTGACTGTTCCTCGGCGGCGAAGGCATGACACCCACTGTGGGTAAAGTTAGATATCCACCTCTTCATGGCACCCCTCACGGCTCAAGGGCAGATGCCAACGATAGCGCAGGCCGCTGACATATTCTCAACAACAAGTTGGATGAAATCTACGCAACATCCGACGGAATCCGCGTATTGGAGCATTAAAGAAAGGACGGCTCCCATCGAACGCTTATCCCGCCGCGATTCGTTCGGTAAGATATCGCAGGATATCGCGGATCGATATTACGCCGGCCAGCTTGCCCTGAAAGAGAATTGGGATATGCCGGTAGCCCCCGAGGTTCATCTTGTGGAGGGCGTAGGCGATCTTGTCGTTCGTTTCCAACGTGACGGGGCCGGAAGTCATAAACTGCGAAATGGGGTGGTTGAGAAGTTTCGGCGCGTCAGTATTGAGCTTCATCGAGCGCATTGCGCTCGCTGAAGATACCGACGAGCTCGCCCTTATCGACGACCATCACGCAGCCGATTCCTTCATCGACCATCTTCTTGAGAACGTCGCCGACGGGGGCATCGGGAGCGACGGTCGAGGGAGACTTGGGCCAGAGGCGTTCAATGCGATCGCGGAGCAGATCCGGCTTCCACGCTGGACGCGGGAATACGGCGGCTGAGATCGGTAAGCGCCGCGCCGCAGGCTTGGCACTCGTCGGTGCCTTCGATATTCTCGGCTTCGCAGTAGGGACAGAGGATAGAGCTCATACTACTTTGTCGGTCCCATCACCTTTGTTGTTCATGACGAATATCGAATGTCAGAATGGCGAATGTCAATAAACTTGTTTGTCATTTGACCATTCGTCATTTACGCCACGTCCCAGGTGTCGCCGGTTCGGAAGAGCTTGTCCAAATCGCCTTTGCCGCGCTCGTTGGTGGCCTGCTCGATTTGATCGTTAATCATCATATCGTACCGCGGCCGGTCGACGGCTCGGTACACGCCAATCGGTTCGGGGAAACCATCCTCGTAGCCCATCCGGCTCAGCAAGTAAGCCAGGCTGGGCTCCGGGGCCTTCTCGTCGTGGAAGAGCAGGTCGTCCTCGGAGATACCCTTGCCGAGCTCGACGACCTCGGGGTCCATGCCATGGAGGCGGATACCTTTGTCGCGGTTTTTGCCGAAGATGAGCGGCTTGCCGTGAACGAGCTCGAGCGTTGTATCGGCCTTTGTCCCACGATCCTTGGCATACCCCCAGGCGCCGTCGTTGAACACGTTGCAATTCTGGTACACTTCGACGAATGACGTACCCCGATGCTGGGCTGCCCGTTTGAGCACTTCGCCCAGGTGCTTGATTTCCGTGTCGATGCTGCGGGCGACGAAAGTGCCCTCGCAGCCGATCACGATCGAGAGCGGATGAAGCGGGTTGTCGATCGCACCCATCGGTGTGCTCTTGGTCTTTTTGCCCAACGGCGACGTGGGCGAATATTGGCCCTTCGTGAGACCGTAGATTCGGTTGTTGAAGAGAACAATGTTGATGTCGAGGTTACGCCGAATCGCATGCATCAAATGATTGCCGCCAATCGAAAGGCCGTCGCCATCGCCCGTGATGACCCAAACTTGCAGGTCGGGGCGCACAGTTTTGAGGCCGGTAGCCACAGCCGGAGCGCGGCCGTGAATCGAGTGCATGCCATACGTGTTCATGTAATAAGGGAAGCGGCTTGAGCAGCCGATGCCGGAGATAAACACGATCTTCTCGCGCGGGATGCCGAGGGTGGGCATGACCTTCTTCATTTGTGCGAGAATTGCGTAGTCGCCGCAGCCAGGGCACCAACGGACATCCTGGTCGCTGGCAAAATCGGTGGGTTTCAATACGGGTAGGGGGAGGTCAACGCTCATGAATGTTTTATGCCTTGATTGAATTGTATTTTTTTGAACACTAATCTTCGCTAACAGCCACCGATGGAGATTTCAAGCAAATTAGTGAAGATAAGTGTCGATCAGCGTTCCTAAGAATTGCATTGGTCACCCGCCGTGGGAGACTTTCTCCAGAATCGCTTTCGGCGGGGCTTTCAGATCGATCGGCTCGGGTGCAGTTTCAGAATCGGACGTTTCGCCTCGGAGCACAGCCTCCATCTTCTCAGCGATCTCCCCTACGCTGAATGGTTTCCCTTGCACCTTGTTAAGGCCAATCGCGTCGACCAAGTATTTGGCGCGAATGATCATACGCAATTGGCCCAGGTTCAATTCGGGTATCAGCACCTTCTTGAACCGCTTGATGATGTCGCCGAGATCCTTCGGCAGCGGATTGATCCACCGTAGATGGCAGTGCGTCACCGCTTTGCCTTTGGCTTGCTCGTTGTGGACGGCTGTTGCACAGGCGCCATAGGTTCCTCCCCAGCTTAGAACGAGCAAGTCGCCGCTTGCGGCTCCATCGAGTTTTTGCGGCGGAATGTCATTCGCGACGCGAGCGACCTTTTCCGCCCGCAGGTTCACCATGTGCTGATGGTTGGCCGGATCGTAGCTCACGTTGCCAGTAATATCCTGCTTTTCTAGGCCACCAATGCGATGTTCGAGGCCGGGGGTGCCAGGGATAGCCCACGGACGCGAGAGCCGCTCGTCGCGGCGGTAAGGTAGGAACGTGTCGCCGTTGGAGGCAGGGCCCGGATGCGTGACTTCGATCTTCGGAAGATCTGTATATTTCGGTATCCGCCACGGCTCGGAGCCATTGGCGATGTAACCGTCTGTCAGCAGCATTACCGGTACCATATAGCGGACGGCGATACGCCATGCTTCTTGGGCGACGTCGAAACAATCCGCTGGGCTGCAGGCAGCGAGCACCGGCATCGGGCATTCACCGTTGCGGCCGAAAACCGCTTGATATAGATCCGCCTGTTCGGTTTTCGTAGGCAGGCCCGTGGAGGGGCCGCCGCGCTGCACGTTCACAACGATCATCGGCAACTCGGTCATAATCGCCAGACCGAGCCCTTCGCCCTTGAGTGCAATGCCGGGGCCGCTGCTGGCGGTGACGGACATCGCCCCGGCGAAAGCCGCGCCGATCGTGGCGGTCATCGCCGCGATTTCGTCCTCGGCTTGAAACGTCAGAACGTCAAAATTCTTGTGCCGGGCGAGCTCTTCCAAAATACTGCTAGCCGGCGTAATTGGATAGGCGCCCAGGAACAGCCGCTTATTGCTCAGCCGGGCTGCGGTCATCAAGCCGTACGCCAAGGCGGTGTTGCCGACGATGCTTGTGTATTTGCCTGGGGCCAGCTTCGCCTTCGGCACGTGGAACTGGGTGTTAATGGCCTCGACTGTTTCACCATAGTGGTAGCCGGCCTTCAAAGCGGCCGTATTGGCTTGGGCGATCTCAGGCTTCTTACCGAACTTATCTTCGATGTATCGCAGCGTGGAATCGAGCGGGCGATCATAGAGCCAGAACACCAAACCCATCGCAAAGAAGTTGCGGCAACGGTCTTTTTCCTTCTGGCTCAACTCGAGACCTTCCACCGAAGCGCGGGTCAACTTTGTCATCGGCACGGTGTGCAAGCGGTACGACTTGAGTGTGCCGTCTTCGAGCGGATTCGTTTCGTAACCGGCCTGATCGAGGCCCTTCGATTCGAACGCATCGCTGTTGACGATGAGAATCCCGCCAGTGCGCAGATCGCCAATGTTTGTGGCGAGCGCCGCGGGGTTCATGGCGACGAGGGCGTCCACGGTGTCGCCCGGTGTGTAGATGTCCTTGCTCGAAAAATGGACCTGGAAACCGCTGACGCCCGCCAGGGTGCCCTGCGGCGCGCGAATTTCGGCGGGGAAATCCGGGAACGTGGCGATATCGTTCCCCATAAGCGCCGAAGTATTTGTGAATTGCGTGCCGGCCAACTGCATGCCGTCGCCCGAGTCGCCACAAAAGCGAACTGTGGCTTCGTCGAGAGTTCGAACTTGTTTATCCAATGTTGCGGTAGTAGACATTTCTCAAAACAGATCCTCGACCTCAGTTGCCATGCTGAGGGTGAATGAATTAGGTGGGTCGAGCGTCGGAGGCTGCCTACGCTCGAATCGGTCGCTAGCATGAAAACGGCGCTATCGACCGGCCTCGGGGGTTCCTTGGTTATTGACTATTGTTGGATGGTCACAGCCGCGCGACAACATTGAGCCGCCGGACGCGAATCGTCACGCTCCTTCACGTGCCCGTTGGACGGATTTTGAATCAGGGGGCAAATTGTAGACAGTTTCCGGAAAATGGTCGACCAAGTAATGCACGATGCCGTTGACCGCCAACACGCCTGTCGGCTTCTGCTCGTTGTCGACGATTGGCAAGTGACGATAACCACCTTCGGACATCTTGCGGATCGCTTCGCCGACAGTCGCGGAACTCGCGATCGTGACGGGCGGGGCGGACATGAACTCTCGTACTGGCGTGGAAAAATCGGTGGAGCCGGCCATCGCTTCCAAGGCGTCGCGCTCAGTCACAATGCCAACCAGCTTCGAGCCTTCGCAAATGAGAACGGCGCCGGTGCACTGCGCACGAAGAAGCTGCATCACGTTGCCGACACTGTCGTCGGCCGTCGCTGCCAGCGGCTGATCGGGGTACGCGGAACCGACCCCCTCGCTCTCTAGGCTTAGCTGAAAGTCCACGGCAATTCTTCTTCACAGGCCGCTGTGGCGGCCAAGTGCACATCATGCGCGAGAACACATTCGGCGGGATGCACTACCCAGCGGCGTCCTGACCGACGCTATACCACAAATGTACCACGCCGTTACCTTTCATTAAACCGCAGAACCTGCGGTTTTTCGCTGAATTATTTAATCGCTACGTCCGATACGGCGGAAGACGCTGCCAGTGACTGGTGAGGGCTACGAAGTACTGCCAAAATACTCAGATGGCGTGCAAATGTGTGCGAGAGAAATGGCATTAGCATAAGGCCGTATCGCTGTTCAAGGCGATTTGCCTACACTTGTGGCAGGCTTTTTCATGCGCGGCGAAGTAGTGCTCTGTCAAAGCTGATTTGATGGATAGCTGGACTCGCAAGAGTCTGGAAAAACCGAATCTTGCGAATTCGGCTACCCGTCATTTCAGGGCTGACAGACCAGTAGAATGGCCGAAGCATGAACGCCAGCATTGTTATCGTCGGGGCCGTAGGGATCCTTGAAATCGTCATCGGCATCTTGGGCGAGCCCACGCGGTTATTGTGCGGCTCCCTGCTTGTCGGTTCTGCTTTTACAAATTCTCGGCCGATGCATTTGTGCGCAGAATAGCTGGTGGTAAGGAACCATCTGAGGTCTTCGATGAATTAATCGATCGCTTCTCAAATCGAGAATTTCAGCGAGATTCCGCGTTCTAACTGGGCTTTTACAATTTAGGGATTCAAGATCACTTGGGTTATAGCTCGTCAGCTAGCACTCGCTAGGTGTTGTGGTGCTGGGATGCGTTGGGGCCGATGGGGTAGTGGTTTGAGAGATTCACGTTGTTTCTCGGCGTGAGAGCGTGGTCTGATGCGGCAGGGCGGGTGGTTGTCCAGGGAGGTGATGCAATGCCCGCGATTGTCGAATTTCCGCGCGTGGTCAGCGACGAACTCGAGCGTTTCGCCGATCTGTTTGCCAACGAGCCGCAACGTCGGCACTGCGGCGAGTACTTGACCGGGTTGATCGTCGCCCGCAACAAAACGGTGACCGGGATCAACGCCGAGTTCATGAGCACAACGGATCCGTCGTGTCTGAATCGCTTCGTCACCGACGCCGAGTGGGATGTCGAACGGCTCAATGCGCGACGATTGGAACTGCTGCAGGAGGACCCTGCAACCCACTACGCCACCCATGGGGTGATTGCGTTGGACGACGTCCTCGTGGACCACGACGGAAAATTGATCGAGGACGTCGGCTGGTTTTGGGACCATGCCGAGGACCGTCACAAGATCGCCCACGACTACCTGTTCGCCAACTACGTCTGTCCCGGCGGCCAACATTACCCGCTGGAGTTTCGCCGTTTCAAGAAGCGCGACCAATGCGAGGCGACCGGCGAACAGTTCGAGGACCACGGCCGGCTGTTTCGCCAGTTGGTGGACTGGGTTTGCGAGCACGAGATCCCCGGCGATTTCGCGTTTGACAGCTATTTTTCCAGTGTGGAGGACCTCAACCACATCCACGGTAAATTCGACGGGCGGGGCGATCCGAGCGGACGAGTGGACCGCGTCGATTCCCCGCGAAGAGCGTCGGGAATTGCGTCGCGGCGACGCCAGGCAGTGGTACTACACCGCCGTCGTCCGCCTGCCACAGGTGAAGCATCCCGCGCGGATCGTCCTCTTGTGGCGCAATCGTCGCGATCAAACCGTGGCCAAGGTCCTGGTGACCAATCATCGTACGCGTTGGGAAATCAAACGCATTCTGCACGCCTACCGACAACGTTGGACAGGCACAGAAACCTTTCACCGCGACGGCAAACAGAAATTGGGCATGGGAGCTTGCCAGCTCCGCAGTGGCCAGGGCCAGACAAGGCACATGCACCTGGTGATGGCGGCTTACAGTCTCCTGATGCGACAACTCCGCAACCGCCGCGCAACGAAGTGGGCCCTGCGACGGCTGACGACCATCGGCCAAGCCTGCCGAGCTGTTGCCGACGAGACCCTCCGGACCACCATCCAATGGGCCATCACGCAAATCACTGAAAAATCTCGAAAACCGCGACACGTTATCGCCCAATTGGGATTGAATTAGCGTTTTGCAAGCGCTCAGTTAGGAGACGGAACTCTCCGATCCAGCCGCCCATGACCCCATCGTTCGTGCGGTCGATGCCCATGTGCTGCCGGTGACGCAAGTACCGGCGGTGCTTCAAGAGTGGCGCACGCCATCTCACAAAGAGTTTGCGGCCGATGGCAAAACGTTGTGGCGGTTCCACAATGCGATGACGGAAATCTGGAAGGGCCGTAACTTGGCGGCACTGCCTCGCCGCTCACAGGCTTTGCATGGGTTATTGGATTCAGTTTGCAGCTTGGCCGTGTAATACGCCGCGGACAGCTTTTTTTCAGGGCGATGTTACGAGGTGGCTCCCTCAACGGTCTTGGCCGACCAAGAGCATCTCTGGCCGGAAATACAGGGGGCGAATACCGGTCCGCCGCCCACGAAGCGACCGGGCGGAGCGTAGATGAGCACTTAAGGAGGCTCCGGCGGTGCTGTTGTTGAGAAGTATCCCTGGAGTGGGTGTACGTACTGCCGAAGCCGTGGCCGCTTTTATCGATGATCCGCATCGCTTTGCGAATGTCAAGGCCGTTCGGGCGCTACTTTGGTCTTGTGCCTCGCCAGGACCAATCGGGCGACAAGAATCAGCTCGGCCACATAACTCGGGAAGGTGCACCCGTGGTCCGACGACTTCTCGCGAAGGCGGCTTGGCAGGCGATAAGGCGCTCGCCTACAGTTGGAGCATACTTTAAGCGTGCCCAAGGCGACGATCCGCAACGTAGGAAGATCACGCCCGCGGCCACCGCGCATTATCTGGTACGCGTGATGTGGGCAATGCTCAAGCGAGGCACCTTTTGGGAAGAGAATTCGGCGTTAGCCGGCTAGCCGCGGCTCGCGAGGTCAAAGATTGAGGTTTCACGTCAAGATTGAGAGCGGAACTCAGATTGCATCCCGTGGTGCGACATGGCGCATTGCGACGCCGCAGGTGTGAAAGGGAGCAATCGCAAATACTCATGGCGCTCCGCTTAGCACGGATGACGCCGAATGGATGTCTGGGAAGTTCCCTGCTCGTCTTACTCCGGTCTTGACAGAAGCTTCCTCATGGATGTCAAGCAACAGAGCTACTCAGCTCGATTGTGATCTGAAAGTCGCCATCGTTGTGCGATGGTAGAAACTTGCTATTCCCTAATGGGAGTCTCCTGATGCTGGGTGCTTGACATCCACAATCCTCCCAGACGACAATAGCTGCAGTCGAGAATTCGCGGTTGGCCTGTCCGGCGAAACGTGCATCCGGCTGCCCATGCCGTCCCTCCGAATATCTCGGTCAGGGGATACTTGTAGCCAAAAGCGATAGTCACCTGGCGGGACGACGTATCTTTCGCGGGCAACTTGTTCCCTCTTTAGCGAGCAAGAATTCAACTTAATTGTCCGAAGCGGTTTCTGCGTGCGCCACACGAATGCGCCCACAACGACAATCGGTCAGATTGTGAATCGGTAAGTCGGTACGTCACCACGATCATACCATACCTTACGCCGACACTGATGTATCCGCAATCGGTGGTCAGCGCCATGTATGTATCGGAGGTCGTATGTTTGGCAGAAAGTCGCAGCCCTCGCGAGCGACCGGCCGAAATCGCCATCGCAACAGACGCAAGAAGAGACGGCCTTCCAGCCACTTGCTCTGCCGAACGCTGACCGGCTTTGAAACACTTGAACCTCGCTGGCTTTTGGCCGCTGCGCCTTTGAGCGACTTTGTCAATGATCAGGTGCTGGCCACGACTCCAACACTCGAGAATTGGACCAGCGACGGCGACTTGAATCGCTTTCTTAGTTCTCAAGCCGACATGATTGGCCAGAGCGCGATCGGCGGCCAAGTGGTATTTCTGTCGTTGGATGGCGCGACCGGCGTTGATTACCACGGACCGATCTCCGTCGAGGACATCGACGTACCCGCGTTTGTGGCGCACGGCAACCTTGCCGGTCAGGAAGATGACGTCTTGCTGGCGATGGTCCAGACACTGAACAGCGCGTCCGGCGACATGAACGTGGTCTTCACCACCGAACACCCGCAAGCCGGCGAATTCTCCGTCGTGTATGTCGGGGGCGGCGAGGGGGCGTTCTCGCAGTGGGGGCATTTCTATGGTTTGGCTGAACAAATCGACGTGGACAATCAAGACCACAGCGATAACGCGTTGGTCTTCACCGACGAAATTCCCACCGCAGGGTTGTCGGCCGGCGAGTATGGACAACTGATCGCGGACGTCGTACTGCACGAGACGGGGCACCTGTTGGGCATGGCCCACGAACACGATGAGGGCAACGGGCCACTGAACAGCGTCGCGTTTGATCCGAAGGTGCATGTCGCGATCGGGATCGATGCAGCCGACGACGCAGCAGACGGCAAGGTTACGATTAATGGCGAAGAATACACCGTCCATCCGCTGATCGTTGACGCCTTGAACAATCAGCGTCCTTACTACAACGGCGGTGCGGTCGCCGGCGATGCGTTTCCCGATGTGCTGATGGGCCAGTTCGTCATTCATTCAATCGACAATGGCACCTGGATCACGCGCGTGCTCGACATGGCCTGGCAAGCACAGACCGACCCGAGCTACTCCGCGGTCGAGAAGTCGCAGATTCTGGCATGGAGCTATGGTTTCGTCACTCACTCGGCAGGCGATCATTGGGCGCACACGCTGGTCAACAGTTTTGCCGAGGGCGTGGCACCGGGCTTCGGCGCCGCGGCAGCATCGATTCCCGGCGACCAGCGCGACCTCGGTAACATGCTGCGCCACTTTATGACCGAAGCGTACATCGCCGACGCGCTGCCAGGCTTCGACGGCAACAAGACCGACCGCACCGAAGTCGTGCCCGGTTCCGGCGACTTCACCGACGACACGACGCCGGCCGATCGCTTACGACGCCCCGATTCGTTTCATTTACGAGACCTTTCTGCGAGCCTTCCCTGACGACCCGACGCCGATTGCCGAGATGAATTGGTCCAAGGGGACCCTGGTGGCCGATGCGGCGACGAACAGCTTCACCCGGTCCGAGGTCAGCTTGCTATTGGACGGGTTCAAGCACGACGGCTTCGAGGTCGGCCAAAAGGTCACCGTCAGCGGCTTCAGCAATGCCGCCAATAACGGTACCTTTTATGTCACCGCCGTTAGCGAAACCGTATTGACCGTCAACGGTCCGCTGGTCAACGAAACGGCCAGCGGCGACGAAGAGATTGTCGTCCGCGTCGCCAAAACTTCGCCGATCATGCTCACGGCCAGTGCCGCGGACAACACCTTCACGCGTAGCGACCCCGGCGGCAGCTTTGTCACAGACGGCTTCGTGCCCGGCATGCGTTTCGACGCGCTAGGGATGACAGCGAATTACAGGACCTACGTCGTCAAAACCGTGACGCCGACCGTGATTACGGTCGTCGGTGGAATCAGTAGCGGTCCGGACGAGTTCAGCGAGTTGGCGGATGAGGCCGGCGTGGCCAACGTGCAACTTGTTGCGATCGGCCAGCGCGGCCCGCTGCTGGACAACATCTTCAAGTTGCGCGACGCGTTGCTCAAAAAGGCGGCGGAAAAAGGACCACGGGGAAATTCCAACGAGCTGGCGACCCTGGCCACGCAAGTGATCCAAAAACTGGTCGACGGCGACTCGATCGATTCCCTCAAGGACGATCTGTTCCGGGCCTACCTTTACAACTGGGTCGACGAAATCGACGAGGGGGTGCGTCATTGGGCCGAGTTTGGGCTGGCGTTCACCAAGGCGTTCTTCGATGCCGGCAGCCGCCGCGAACTACAGCAGAAAGTAGGCGATGCGACGGGCTTTATCGACAGCGCCGACAAGAACTCGATCCGGTCCAAGGCCGAAGACGGCGTCGGCAGGCTCGACGTGTTGATCGCCGAGTTGGACGATCCTAACGGCGACGGATCGACGTTCGACTCGTTTATCAACCAGCATCTGTTGCCGATGGCTGGCTTGCCGGCCGAATTGGGATTGCTGCGCAGCGCGCTGCAGTCGTTTGGCGACGAACTGGATGCAGTCCTGAAACCTCAGGACGACACGATGAACCCCATCAAGTCCAAGGCCGGAAAAATCAAGACCTATATCAAGGATTTCATCAAGAGCCACATCGAAAAGAAGCTTGGGATCACGTTCGAGGCGATCGATGCGTTGAAGGGGCTGGGCAACAAGATGGATTTGGCGTCTATCACGTTGCCCATTACCGACGACGTAGTGCCGATCTTCAAGCCGGGTGACCACGCGCGGCTCGACGCGCTTCTCGGCCTGCCGCCGGATCACCACACCGGCGACATATCGCCCACCACGCTGGAGGCGGCCGAGCACGTGTTCACGTTCTACCCGGCGCTCAGGACCGGCTGGATACCAACGCGACGATGAACAAGGAAACGTTCGCCGCGTATGCGAATTCCGTCACGCTGACGAAGATGCTGCTCCTGATGGAAGATGATCCACTCACAGCCGGTGCGTCGTCAGCGGATGGCCAGTTGAGCCAACTGTATTCCGATCTGACCGGTTCGCCTTACGACTTCAGCCTGCTGAACCTCAATGGCAACCACGGCGGCAACGTGTTGACTGCCACGCTGCCCGGTGTGGCCGATGGAAAAATCTGGATGACTTCGATCGACGCCGACGAGGTCTGGCGTCAGGACAACTACACGGTCAACAATTCACTATATCGCATCTCCCAAACCGACAGCCCCACGAGCCTCGTCGAGTACGAGGCGTCCGGTTTGACTCCCGGCGACCAGTACAAGATCTACGTGAGTTGGCAAGCCAACGTTACGCAGAAGCTGGACAATCTGACGAACTCGGACTTCCCCGATCAGTTCATCTCGCCGACGCAATTCGCTCAGTACAGCGTGATTGACGCGGCCGGCACAAGTCCCTTCCAGGAAGATCAGCGCCTGTTCTCCAATGACCGCGACGACGGCGGGTTGGGCTTCGAGCAACTGGGCGCTACCGCAGCCACGACCTTCACCGTCGACGCCGCCGGCAACCTGAAAGTCACGTTGAGCAATCTCGACGGCACGGGCCAACATCAGGTGATTGCCGGGCCGGTCTTGTTCGAGAAAGTTTCCGACGGCAGCACGTTCCGCATTCAGAACGATCGGGACCCCGAAACTCTTGCACCAGTGGCAACGCCGAACCGCACCTACACCGAAACGGTTCCCGGTGTTTGGGTCGACATGGTGTATGCAGGCGGCAACGGCAACGATCCACTGTGGGAAAGCGAGATGTTGCGGCCGGCGTTCCGTGCCTTGTTCACCGACTGGGCAGATGGCGGACTCGATTTTCCCGCCCTCGGCGACACCACTTCACCGGATCCGAACGTTACACCTATCGCAAAGGTCGAACTGCCCTCGCACGCCACGCCCTTCGGCCCCGTTGTTCCCGACCACCAACTCGATATTCCGATCCCCGCCGGGCTGGAGGACGCGATCATCGCCGGCCTCTCCGGTCTCGTGGACTTCGCCGAAACCATCGAGTCCTCGTCGCCGCTGCAAGTCACCATTCCGGGTATCAACAAGTCGATTGCTGATTTGATCGACCTGCGGGGCGCGGTGCAAACCAAAGTGCAGCAGCCGATCGTCGATTACTTCGCCGCCGACGGAAACCATATTCCCGGCGGATCGCCTACGTTCCGCGAGTTGTTCCAAATCATCCCGCCCGCGAACGGCACGTGGAACGTCGGCGACGGTTCCACGTTTGAATTTGATTACGACTTGAAGGCTGCGTTTGCGGCCAACAATGTCCCTTTCAGCCTGGATGACGGGGCAGGCGGACTCGGATTGAAACTCGACGGCGCGCTGGATGCCGGCGCTTCGATCGCTTTCGTTGATTCGACCGACCATGATCTTCCGCTGTTCGGCTTCGGCGTCGATATGGCCAACAACTTGGACGTGGCGGACCGATTCTTCGTTCGCACCGGAACCTTGCTGGTTCACGCCGAGGCTCATTCCGACAGTTTCGATCTTGACGGCAACCTGGGCTTCCTGTCGATGGGAGTCCAGGATGGCAGCTTCAACGTTGCGGCCGACGTTGAAATCGCACTCACCGACCCGACCGACGGCGACGGCAAGATCACGCTTAGCGACATTGCCGGCACATCGCTCGCCGGTCTGTCCAGCAGTTCCGCGACGGGATCGCTCGCGGCCGACCTGCCGGTTGTGGCTTCGATCGGCAGCTTCAACGCGACGGCCACTGCGATGCCGCGGATTCTGATTAGCGATGGCGAACTATTCGACAGCACTGCGCCGGACGTCACCTTTCAGGACTTCGATCAGCTTCTCGGCTTCAGTTCGTTCGACTCGGGTTCGATCCTGGCGATATTGCGATCGCTTTCCTCGCGTTTGAAGGAGATAGGCGATTCGTCGGCCTTCAACTTCAATGTCCCGTTCACCGGCAAGCGGCTCGGCGACGCGCTGGATTTGGGGCTCGATTTTGTCGATACGCTGGTCAATGTCGCCGGTGATCCGTCGTTCTCCGATGCGCAATCGTTGGCGACACAGCTCGCTGCAGCGCTGGGCATCGATGTGTCGGTCGTCAATCCGGCATTCGATCCGGTATCGCGGGAACTGACCTACACGATCGATTATTCCAAGATGATCGACGAGAGCCTGGGTTTCAGTTTCGATGCCGGGCTCGATCCGCTGGCGGCGATCAATGCGATGGGCGACTTGTCGCTTGCAGGCGATGTCGATTTCGGTTTGACGTTCGGTATTGATGTCTCTCCCGTCTCGGCGATCATCACGGCTACTGGCGATGCGCCGAGCGACGGAAACTTTGCCGGCGAAGCAGTCTTCCAATTGCAGCTCGGCAGCGATGCGCCGGTCGAAGTGCGGCTGTTCGGCACTGGGAACACCTCGATCGACGATCTGGTCGTCGCCGTTAACGCCGCGCTCGTCGCCGTGGGGTTGGCGGTCAAGGCTGAGCGGGACGGCGACAAGATCCGACTGCGAACGTCGTCGCTCAGCGCCACACCGACCTTGCATATCACCGCCGACCCGGCCAACCCGGCGGTCACCGCTCTGCATCTACCGGCTTCGGCCGACACGTTCGACAACATTGCCAACCACGTCTTCATCCGCGATCAGTCGCTGGATGCCAGCTTCAATGTGACGGGAGATCTGGCCGCGTCGGCCACGTTTGGCTTCGTGGGCATTACGGGCGAACTGAGCGCTGCCGGCAACGTCGACTTCTCGTTTCAGCCTCTTGGCGGCGCCAGACTGGACTGCTCGATTTGTACGACTTGATCACCAACGACATCGGCGCGCTTGGTATGCCATCGTTGACCGGTTCCAGCCAGTTCAACGTCGACAACATCGCCGTCAATGCGTCGGGGCTCGACCTCGGCCTCCCGACGTCGATCCCCAACGGCCAGCACCAGATCAGCGTGTCGATTGATGACTACACCACGTCGCTACCGCAACTCACGTTGAATCCGTCGCTATTGGCCGGATTGAACAGTTTACAGAACCTGAGTTTCGACGACGTGCTGGCGGCGCTCGAATCCCTGGCGCAATCGCTGGTCGAAATGGGCAAGAGCAAACTGCTGGGCGTCGAAATTCCGGGCGTCGGCTTGTCGGCTGGCGAATTGGTCGGTTTCGCTCAGAACTTCCTCGATCTGGTCCAGGAGATGAAAAAACCGGAGAACCGGGCCGATGCGCTGGAAGACCTCGAAGCGCGACTGCAAGCTGGACTCGATCAGGTACTATCCGGTGCGAGCCCGACGCTCAACCTGCTGTTCCAAAACCAGGCCCTGGAATTTCAGATCGACTTCACACGCACAGCCAACACGTCGGTCGACTTGAATCTCGACTTTGGATCGCTCGGACCGGCCGCCAACATTCCCGGTGCTGGCAGTTTGTTGGAGGTCAGTTCAAATCAGACGATTCCGTTCGAAGGCTCACTCTCATTCAATCTGGACTTAGGGATCGATCTGTCGAATCCGGCCGATCCGCAGCCGTTCATTGACCGTGATTCGCAGTTTGGCATCACGACGAAGGTTGCGGCTTCGAATCTGGACGTTGACGTGACGGCAGCCGGTTTGTTGTCGCTGTTTGTCCGCGGCGGCGCGATTGCGCTGGATGTCGACGGTGGCGGCGCGGGAACGAGTCCCGTGGCTTTCACGATCGGCTTCGCCAGCGGCGGATCGCAGCGGCTGTTCCTGTCCGACCTCTCGACGCTGCTCAACCAGCTGGAGGTGGATCTGACCGGCGGGCTGAATCTCGATCTGCCGCTGAAGTTCCCGACGCCGGGCGACGACATCGGCAGCCTGACCGTTTCGGTACCTGATCTCAAACAACTGCTAACGGAGATCCTCGCCGGGCAAGTGAATTCCGGCACGGTCACCGTCAGCGCGCCGGACCTCAATTCGCTGATCGGTTCGCTCGATCTGCAAACGGTGCTGAAGGCGTTGGTCCAGCAATTCGACTTCCTGTTCGACAAGCTCGACGGCGCGCTCGACAAGGTGCTCGATTTCCAATTGCCGCTGGTCGGCGTGCGTCTGAACCAGCTCCCGGCCTTTGGATTCCTCGACGATTTAGCCAGCGTGGGTTCGTCCGCCTTGAGCGGTGAACTGAATGGTAGTTACACGTTCGAATCGGTGCGGTCGGCGCTGGAGAACGCGCTAGCCGGCATGTTCCCGGGCGCCACGGTTGGTTTGAATTTGAATGGCAGCAACGAGGTGACGTACTCCGTTTCGGTGGGCGACACGATCAGCGAGACGTTGCCGCTGGACGCAGACCTCGGTTTCGGCGCCTTGGGGTTGGACGTTTCTGCTGGGCTGGACGTCGATTTCGATTGGTCATTCAATTTCACAATCGGGGCCAACCTAACCGATGGCGTGTTCTTCGACGTCACGCAATCGCCGGAGTTGAATATCAATCTGGGGATGGCGTTGGCGCCCGGCAGCCTGGTCACTGGCACGCTCGGCTTTTTGGAGCTTGCGGTTACGGATGATCCTTCCAGTCCAACCATGCTCAACGGCTCGTTCTCGATCGACTTGGTCGATCCGGGCAGCGGCGCGGCCAACGATGGCCGGGTGACGCTCAGTGAACTGGCCGGGTTGGGAGTCAACAACATCGACCAGTTCGTCGATTTTCAGGTGGCTGGTAGCGCGGCGGCTCACCTGGACTTGGAACTGAGTTCCGACTACGACCTGAGCAGTCTGCCACTTGCACATCTGCCGCTGGTGGGTCTGCCGAAGATCCTGGCCGACCTGGACGCGTCGTGGAACCTGAACGATCCGACGAATCCGACCGTCGGCTTTGGCAATATTCGGTTGGATGTGGGCAGCTTCTTCTCCGGCTTCGCCAGCGGTCTGCTCGACTCCGTCGATATGGCCCTCGATCCTATCCGCCCCGTGCTCGACGTGCTGAACCGGAGGATTCCGGTATTGTCAGACATCAGCGCCGTTCGCAGCGCGCTGGACCGAGACGGCGACGGCAAGGTGACACTGCTGGACGCCGCTGCTTTGTTGGGCGGTACGGTCGACACGCGGATGATCTCCAGCCTGGATTACGTCGCCGACTTGATCCAGTCGATTTCCGCCGTGAACAGCGCGACCGGCGGCAACAACGGCTTTCTCATTCCATTGCCGAACTTGGACCTTACGGGGCAAAACCTCAGTGTGCCCGGCGGTCTGGATAACTTCCAAATTCCGGCTTCGATCGACGCCAACTTCGATCTCACCGCGGCGATCAACTCGCTTAACGGACAAGACCCGGCAGTTGCTTCTGCCGCCAACGCCTTCGTGCAGCAGAGCAATCAAGCGCCCAGCGGTTTCTCGTTCTCGCTGCCGATCTTGAAGAAGCCATCCAGCGTGATGGGGCTGCTGCTGGGCCGCGACGTGGACCTGTTCAAACTCGTCCTGCCGCCGCTCGATGTGCATTTCAACCTCGAACGTGAGTTTCCCATCTTCCCACCGATCAACGGAGTGTTTGCGGGGTCGGTCGATCTGCATGGCGACTTGGCGTTCGGTTACGACACGGCCGGGATTCGCCAATTCAAGGACGGCGACTACAGCGACCCGTCGAAGCTGGCCAATGGCTTCTTCATTTACGATCGCGTGGACGGGGCGGGCAATCCGTCGCTGGAGGGAACCGACGCCAACGAGTTGACGTTGACAGCTACCATCACGCTCGGAGCCGACTTTGATGCCGGGCTCATTCATGCGATCGGCAGCGGCGATATCACGGCACAGATCGGCCTCGACCTGCCCGATGGTGACCAAACGACGCTGGCTGACGGACGCTCGCGGTTTGACGAACTGGCCGACTGCGGTCTCAATGTCAGCGGCGAATTGACGGCGGGGCTCAATGTGAGGGTGACGTTGAGTGTTCCGCTTGCGCCCGATCCGACTTTGTTCAAGAAGAGCATTGCCCGCGTCACGCTATTGGACTTCACGGCCGGTTGCGTGGTGCCCACGCCACTGGCGACGCTGTCGGGTGGTGTCCTGACGTTGAACGTCGGCACCGACCAGGACGAACGGGCGGCCGTTTCCGCCGCCAAAGACAAGAACGGCCAAGATGTGGTGCGCGTTTCAAATGTTCGGCGTAGCAGAAGATTTTCCACGTGCGCAGGTCAATCGCATCGTGGCCGACTTTGGTGGCGGCGATGATGCGATTTATATCGATCCCGACCTGGCGATTCCGGCCTGGATTGTCGGCGGCGATGGTCGCGATAGCCTGAATGGCGGTGGTGGCAACGACGTGATCCTCGGCGGACGCGGCACCATCACCGACGATGGCATGGGCAATCCGATCATCAATCTACAGACGGGTGACAACAGCGACGACGAACTGACTGGCGGGCTGGGCGACGATTTGATCTACGGGCAAGAAGGCAACGATCAGATCAGCGGCGACGAAGGAAACGACCATATATACGGCGGCGATGGCGACGATGACCTATCGGGCGACGCCGGTGACGACGTGCTTGAAGGGGGCGTGGGCAACGACACCGTTGTCGGCGGCGACGGCAACGATCAGGTGTTCGGCGACGCCGAGCTGGACGATACGCAAGCCGGCCACGATCAACTGGAAGGCGGCGCAGGCAACGACACTTTGGTCGGCGGACCCGGTGCCGATACGATCCAAGGCGGGGAAGGCGACGATTGGATCCGCGGCGATACGGTTAGCGGCGTTGTGCCTCCCGGAATGCCGGCGAATCCCCCCGACTTCAACAACGACCTGCTGATCGGCGATGAAGGCAACGACACGATCGAAGGCGGCGCGGGCGATGATCTCATCTACGGCGGCGCAGGCAACGACATGTTGTACGGCCAGTCGGTCAGTGGCACCGGCGACGACGCCGGCGCGGATCAGCTTTACGGCGAAGACGGCGACGATCAACTCTTCGGCAACGCCGGACCGGATATGCTATTCGGCCAGTCGGGTGCGGATCAGCTCCACGGCGGCGAAGGCGACGACCAGCTCTTCGGCGGCGATCAAAACGACGTGCTCGAAGGCGACGCGGGCAGCGACACCTTGCACGGCGACTTCGGCGACGATCAGTTGTTCGGTCATTCGCAGTCCGGTGCCGGCGACGATTCGGCGGTTGACTTCCTATTCGGCGACGCGGGCAACGACACGCTGCACGGGCAGGCCGGCGACGATCAACTGCATGGTGGCGCGAACGATGACCGAGCTGTTCGGCGAAGCAGGCGCCGACACGCTGCACGGCGACGCGGGCAATGATTTGTTGCATGGCGGCGCGGACAGCGACACGCTCTACGGCGACGCGGGCAACGACATTCTGGAAGGCGAAGCCGGCGCTGATGTAATGTTTGGCGGCGCGGGCGACGATCAACTGTTCGGTCACAGCCAAACTGCCGCTGGCGACGACAACGCCGCCGATACGCTGTACGGAGATTATGGCGCCGGGCACCCTCTGGGAATCGCGGGCGATCCTCCTGCCGTTGGCCGTGATGAACTGTTCGGTCAAGGCGGCGACGATCAACTGTTTGGCGAAGAACTGGACGACGAAATCTACGGTGGCTCGGGCAACGACACGGCTCACGGCGGGGCCGGCGGCGATTACATCGACGGCGGGACGGGCAACGACGACTTATCCGGCGACGCGGGCGACGATTACATCCTAGGCCGTGAAGGCAACGATACTCTCCACGGCGGCGGCGACGACGATCGTCTTTACGGCGGCGACGGCACGGATTCCATCTTCGGTGACGACGGCGAAGACCAGTTGTTCGGCGAAGCGGATGAAGACGACCTGCACGGCGGTGCGGGCAACGACGTGCTCGTCGCCGGCGGGGGAATCGTCAATCAACTGTTCGGCGACGACGGCGACGACCGGTTGATTGGATCGGACGATGGGGGCGAAGACCCGAATCTTCTCGATACCGTTTACTTCGGTGACCTCCTGATGGGCGGCGCAGGGAACGATCAAATCTTTGGACTCGGCGGGGCCGATGTCATCGATGGCGGAACGGGCGACGATTGGATCGACGGCGGTGCCCGCGGCGATTTGGCCCGCGGCAATTCCGGCCGCGATACGATTTACGGCGGGCAAGGCGACGACACGCTCGAAGGCGGCGACGACAACGATCAACTCTTTGGTGAACAAGGGTCCGATACGCTCCGCGGCGAAGCTGGCGACGATTATTTAGACGGTGGCGTCGATGCCGATATGCTCTTCGGCGGCACGGGCAACGATGAAATCCTCGGCGGCGGCGGCGTTGGAGATCAGTTGTTCGGCGAAGATGGCAGCGACGTGCTGCACGGTTCCGACGACGGCGCGGACCTGATCGAGGGCGGCGCGGGCGCCGACCGGCTGTTCGGGCACGGCGGGAACGACATACTCCGCGGCGGTAGCGACGACGACGTGCTCTTTGGCGGGCGGGGCGACGACCTGCTGGAGGGCGAAGGGGGCAGCGACGTGTTAGTGGGCGAAGCGGACCACGACACACTTTACGGCCACAATCAGTCCGGTACCGGCGACGACAACGCGGTTGATTTTCTGTATGGCGACTTTGCCAACGGTGCAGCCGATGGCACCGCGGGCCGCGACCAACTGTTCGGCGGCGGCGGCAACGACTTCCTGTACGGCGAATCGGACGACGACTTCATCGACGCCGGCGCCGGGACCAACGACACGATCGACTTCGGCAGCGGCGACGGCGCGACGCCTAACGACTTTGTTGCGCCGAGTCCCACTCCACCGCCCTCGGTGTTGCCTGACCAACCTGCCCTGCGAACCGATGCCGCGTTGCCCGACGGCCTGACGGAACGCGGACGCTGGCAGCAGTTTGCCGGTTCGGCCGCCGGACTTGGCCTGAGCGGCAACGTGGCCGGCGCGATTGATCCGTCGATTGCCGTGTCGCCGACGGGCGAGGTCTACGCCGCGTGGTCGGATGGGCGCAACGGCAATCTCGAAATCTACGTCGCGCATTGGAACGGCACGGCGTGGCAGGAACTGGCCGGCAGCGCGAGCACGGCGGCGTCAGCAATACGCCAGGAACTTCGCAGCACCCGAACCTAACGATCAATTCGTCGGGTCAGCCGATAGTTGTGTGGATGGAAGACGGCGACGTGTTCGCGGCCCAGTACGATCCGGCCGCGAATGGAGGGCAAGGCGGGTGGGTGGCGCTCGGCAATTCGCTCAGCTCGGGCGGTATCAGCGGAACCGGTGCGGCGGATCATCCGATCTTGGTCACGACTGCCAGCGGTCCCGCGGTCGCCTGGTTGAACGAGTCGGGCGGCGTGACCGAAATCCGCGTGCAGCAATTCAACGGCGCAACGTGGGCGGCGGTCGGTTCCACTGTCGTGGCCAGTGCCGGCGATCTGAGCGAATTGACCTTTGCCACGGACGGAACGAAGTTGGCCGTTGGCTGGAGCCAGACCGATGCCGGCGTGCGCCACGTATACGCGTTGGAGTTTGCGGGGTCGTCGTGGATGGAGCTGGCCGGGTCTGCATCCGGCAGCGGCATCAGCACCGATTCGCTTCCGGCCGCTCAGCCCACGCTGGTCTACCACGATGGCGCGCTGTACGCCGCGTGGCAACAGCACGTTCGCGCCGAATCGAACGAAACCGAAATCTTTGCGGCCCGGTTCGACGGCGCGGCCTGGTCTGCGGCCGGCGCGAGCGCGATGAGCGGCGGCGGTGTTTCGGACACTGGCGGCACGGCGTCGCAGCCGCGGTTGGTCAGCAACGGGGGCGCGCTGCATCTCGCCTGGACGGAAGAACTGCTCAGCTCGGCCGTCGGCACCGGCACGACAATTTACGACACACATTGGGACGGTTCGGATTTTGTGGAGGCGTTCGTCCAATCCGGCGACATCGGCAGCGGAATTACCGGCTCGGGCGACGGCCTGCTGACATTTTCACTGGCGGTAAACGCCGCTGGGCAGCCGTTTGTAACGTGGAGCAACTCGGAATCCGGTTCACCGCAGGTGTACGTCCGCGGCGACACGTTGGCCGTCAATCGTGTCTTGTACACCAGTTCCGATATCTCGCTCCAAGACGTGCTTGACTCGAATACGATGGTGCCGGGCGACATTGTCGTCATCACGCTTGGCACATCCACGGCGTCGGCGGTGCTGACCGCGGCCGATTCGGGCATCATCATCCTGGGCACCAACGTCGAATCGTCGCGGATCGAAGGATTGATCACGCTGGATGGCGCCGACGACGTAACCATCTCGAACGTTACTCTTGCCGGCGGACTGGTTGCAACTTCGACCGACGCTCTGCACGTCACTTCGTCGCGCATCGGCGGAGTGGGCTTATCGCTCGACTCCACAACCGGCACGCGCGTGATCAATAACGGGATCGATAGTGACGTGGTCGGGCTCACGATACAGTCCAACGACAGTGCGGTGATCGAATTCAATTCGATTTTCGGCGTCATGGGGGGCGTGCTGGTCGCGGCCACGGACACCGGCACCGAGATCGCCCACAACGTTATAAGTTCCGGCGGCACCGGCCTCAATCTAGCGGCCGATCTTGTCGGCGGCGTCGTGCTGGACAACGACATTCAGAATTCAACACTGGGTGTAAATTACGCCGCCGCCGCTGAACTGCGCGACAACCGGATCCGCAACAACACGGTCGGCATCCAGGTCGCGGCGTCGCAAGTTGCCGACGGCCTCGGCTACGTTGGCACGCGGGGCACGAACCAGATCTACGCGAACGTAACGGGTGTCGAGTTGTTCGGCCGGATGCGGGATCAGACCATCCGCGACAACACGACGGGCATCACCGGTTCCGGTGTGTTGGGGCCGATCAGTCTTGATGAAGCAAACCTGATCTATCACAACGCGACCGGCGCCAACTTCGGCGGCACGATCCAGTTCAATCAATTCATCGACAACACGATCGGCATCCAAGCACAGAGTGACTCGCAGTTCACGCACAACGTCATCGCGGGCAACGGGACTGCCGGAATCCTGGTCAGCGGCGTCACCGACGTGCAGATCGCCAACAACACGCTCTACGCGACCACCGGCGACAACGTGCGGCTGGAGAATCAGGCCAAGGAAGTCGAAGTACGCGGCAACATTCTGTGGGCCGAAGCCGGCACCGATATCTTCGTTTCTGACAACAGCCGTGGCGGGTTCTTCAGCGACTATAACCAGCTGCACGCGACCGGCAGCGGCACGTTGGTGCATTGGATACACGACTTCGCGGATATCCTCGACTGGCAGGTGGACGTGAACGTCTTCGACTTGCATTCGATCGGCACGACGGTGGTCAATCCCCTGGGCGCCGAACCGGCGTTCGTCAGCGTGGCGCGCGACGACTTCCAACTGTGGAACCTAACGGCCGGCCTGCGGCGAACGAATCCGAGCGTCGACGGGGCCGATCCGCGGATGGACGTCGGAGTACCGCTTTCATTCGATAACCTGCTGACCAACCCAAGCTTTGAAGCGGGCGTCAGCGGCTGGACGACGAACGTGCAGGGAACGGCCGGTACGCCCGACTCGGCTCCGTTCGACGGCGCAGCGTTTTTCGTGCCTGGTGCGGTCGCTACGGGCGTGGCCGAGCAAACGATCGATCTGACGGCGGCTGGTTTTACTCCTGCGCAACTCGATTCGCAGAACCTGGTCGCTGTATTCGGTGGCCGAGTGCGATCGAAGGCGGAAAATCCGATCGACACGGCCACCATCACGTTCGAATTCCGCGATGGCGGCGGCTCGATCATTTCCTCGCAGGCTCGCGCTGCGGCGAACGTTGGCGATCGTTGGGATCTGGTCGGCGACCGCCTGGCGGTTCCGGTCGGCGCGCGGCAGGTCACTTTCCGCTTCGAGTCGATCCGCATGACCGGCACGACCAACGATGCGCATCTTGACAACGCGTTCGTGTACCTGCTCTCCGAGGCGATCGCACCGGATTACGGTGCGTTCGGTCATTCGGACGAAGAACTGCCGAGTGCGGGGCCCCACATTGCGCTGCGATATCCTGATTTGTATATTGATTGGCAACGCGACGTCGCCAAGACAATCCGCTGGCAGTCGTACGACAATAGCGCGAATGCACCGGTGCGGATCGACCTGCTGCAAGATGGCCCGCACGGTCCGGAGTTCGTTACGACGATTGCCGCCTCGACGCCCGACGACAGCGAGTTCATCTGGATTCCGGGAAACTCCGGCGTCAACTTCGATACGCCAGGACTCCGGATTCAGGTGTCGCTGGTCGGCGTCCCGTTTGCATTCGACCGGGCCCAAGAACCGTTCACCGTTCCTGACAACAGCCTCACGTTCTTCGTCGATGACTCCAGCAATACGGACGATGAATACACACCAACGGCCGTCGGATCGAACCGTAACACGGGCAAGACGGCCACCGCGCCGAAGCCAAACCCAGTGAACTTGCTGCGAGCCTACAACCTGCCGGCCGGCGCGATTGTGTCGATCGATACAGGTTCCTACCCGCTATTCGATCCGATCCGCATTTCGGGTTCGGTCGATCTCGGCCTCGGTTTGGAGGAAGCGTTCACGCTCCGCGGCCCGACCGATACGAACAAAGACGTGACGATCAGTTGGATTTATCCCGACGGGTTCCCACAGGCGTTGATCGAGCTCAGCGACGCGGATTTCATGACACTGAGCAACCTCGACTTGATCGGGTCGCAGCGCGGCCTGTGGGTCACGGGCGGCAGCGACAACTTTGCGGCCAGCTTTATCACGGCCCGCAACCAAACGCTCGACGGCATTGATATCACTCCGAACAATCCAGCGGCCCAATTCGTGGGTCTAGTAGCCGAGAATGCCGGGCGGCACGGCATCGTCATCACCGGTGAATTCACCAGTCTCAGCGACGGCCACGCGACGGGCAACGCCGATCGCGGCATCTTGTTGTCCGGCTCTGGCGATGCCCGCGTCGAAGCGATGGAAGTCTCCGGCAATCGGATCGGGATCGACGTGACGAACTTCGTCACCGGCACTGAAACCGTCATCGGCAACAACGATCTTTCGCTGGGCCGCGGCAATCTAATTCACGACAACGTGGGCGGTGTCGTGGCCAACAACCGGGTGCTCGTGGCGGGCAATACGGTTTACGGTCACACGGCGTCAATTTTCAATCCAGCCATCCAGACTTCCGGCACGGGAGTCGAGGTAGCGCGGAACGTGGTTTTCGGCAATCAGAAGGGAATCACAGTGACGAGCGGCGCTGCGGTCCACGAGAACCGCGTGTACGGTAACCTCATCACGGGCATCACCGCCGATTTCGGCTCGCCGATTCTCTCCAACGTCGTCTACAACAATCCGACTGGAATTCTTGTCACGGCTTCTACCGCTCTGATTGCCAACAATCTGATCTACAACAATTCGACCGGTCTGAAGTTGTCGCAAGGCAACGGTGCGGACATTATCAACAACACCGTTTATCAAGTGGCCGCAGGCAACGGCATCCGTATCGAGTCGAACGCGCAGAACATCGAACTACGGAATAATATCATCTGGGCTGCGGACGGCGTCGGGCTGAGCGTCAGCAACGATAGCCAGGTCGGGCTGGCCAGCGACTTCAATCTGCTGAGGGCAACAGGAACCGGCGTCGTCGGAAGCTGGCTCGGCGCAAATCAAACAACACTTCAGCAGTGGCAGATTGCGACGGGCCGCGACGCCAACAGTTTGTCGAACGATCCGTTGTTTGTGGACGCCGACGGTGCAGACGACATGCTGGGTTATGTGGCCGGAATATCCGACGGTAGCGACGACGATTTCCACGTGCAAAGCACGGCCGGCAGCTTCCATGGCGGGTCGCTGGCGCCGGTTCGTGACGGCACGTCCGGCCTGCCAGTGTTCCCGGCGATCACACAAACGGTCGACCCATCTTTGTCGCCGGCCATCGACCGCGGGGCGGAGTCCGACTCGTTTGCCAACGAGCCGTCGCCCAACGGCGGATTCATCAACATTGGCGCGTACGGCAACACGGCTCAGGCGTCGCTCAGTCAGTTGCCGCTCCTCTTGCTGCTCGATCCCAACGGCGGCGAAATTGTGCCGCAGGGCTCGACGCTGCCGATCCGCTGGCGGGCCGACGGCTTCACGGGCAACGTGCTGTTGGAGGTTTCCAGCAGTGGTCCGGCCGGGCCGTTCGACGTTCTGGCAGCTGGCGAACCGAACGATGGCGAGTTCGATTGGGTAGTCGATGCCGGTACGTTCCCGGCGTCGGCCGATTACTTCTTGCGGATCACCTCCGAGGATCAGCCCTCCGTGATCGACGTCTCCGATGCGTCGTTTGAAGTGGCGGTGCCGACCAACGCGTACTATGTCAACATCGCGGGCGACGTGGACTTCGCGGACAACGAGTACACCACGGCGGTCGGCAACGCCGCGAACACCGGCCTCAGCCCGGCTAGTCCGATGGCGTCGATCCAGGCGGTGCTCAATGCCTACGATCTTGAACCGGGCGACGTGATCTACGTCGATACCGGCAGCTACTCGGTCACGACGAACATCGTGATCGGCGCGGCGGATTCTGGCGTGCGAGTTCAGGGCCCTGTACTGAGCGGGCACCTCGCGTCGCTGAACCGCAACAATACTGCCGCCGGCAGCTACGTGTTCCAGTTGCAAGATGCGACCGACGTGACGCTCGATTCACTGGAAATCTTCGGTGCCAACGAAGGCGTGTTGGTCGACCTGGCCAGCGACGATTTCACGATCACCAATTCGATCGTGCGGAACAACAGCTCGCGCGGCATCCACGTCAAGGACACCGCCACCCGCGCCGTGATCGCGGACGATGAGATTTTCGGGCAGAACGCGTCCTTCACCGCCGCAGTTGAGATTAACGGCGACGATGCGGTCGTTCGCAACAACGTTATCCACGACAACACCAGCGCAACGGGCATCAGCGTAACCTCAACGGCCGCCAACACGCTGATTCGCGAAAACGACATCTTCGCCAATGGAGGAGCTATCATTACGAGCCAGCCGAGCAACGTTCCCTCCGGCTTGGTTATCGAAGACAACACGGTCCACGGCAACGCGGCGCTATACGTCGTGAACATCCAAGGTCCCGGACTCGTCCAGAATAACGACATTTATGGAAATACGAGCAGCACGATCGCTTTGGCGCTCACCGGAGAATTTGCCGACGCCCGCGATAATCTTGTGCATGGAAACTTGCAAGGCATGCGTGTGGACAATGGCGCCGTGGCGAGCGGCAATCGAGTGTTCGACAATTCGACGATCGGCATCGAAGTGAGCGCTGCCAAGGCGCTGGGCAACGTGATTTACGGTAACGCGACCGGCATTCGGGCCGGAGCTTCTGGCAACCAGATCAGTAACAACGTCATTTATGCCAACACTTCGTTCGGGCTCGATCAGAGCAACAACGCCAGCGGCACGGTCGTCAACAACACGTTCTTCCAGCCTGTGGGAGATGCCATTCGTGAAAGCTCAGCAGGCACCACACTCGTCGCGACCAACAACATCTTCGTGATCGGTTCCGGGTCCGCATTCAACATTGCCGATTCCAGCCAATTGGGCTTCAGCAGCGACTACAACCTGTTCCAGGTGATCGGAGGTGGCAGCGTCGCCACGTGGGGATCGACCACTTTGTCGAGTTGGCAGGATTGGCAGTTCGCGACCGGCAACGACCGACATGGGTTGGAGACGGATCCGCTGCTGGTTGATCCGGACGGCACGGACGATGTGCTCGGCAACGAAGACGACGATTTTCACCTGCTGCCCGGTTCACCAGCCCTGAATGCCGGCGACCCGCTGGCGTTGTACGCGGGTGAGCCGGCCAGCGGAAACGTCGCCGACTTGGGTGCGTATGGAAATGACGCCGGTGCGCTCGCCAGTGGCGTCCAGCGGATTCAACTCACCGAGCCGGGCACGTATCAAAAAGTCGAGGTTGGTCAGCCGGTAGACATCCAGTGGATTTCATCCGGCCTGACGGATCCGGCGCCGGTGTTGCAGATGAACGCTGGCGGAACGGGCGTGTACGACGCGGCGACCGGCCGCTGGAGTGCCGACGCGTTTCGTCGAGGCCCGTCGCAAATGGGCACTGCCATCACCCAACCGATCGACACCTCTGCCGTGACCGATCCACCGCCCACGTCGGTCCTCCAGAGTTACGCTCAGACGAACGGCAACGTCGGATCGTTTAGCCGCTACGAAATCCCGTTGGCCGACGGCGATTACCAGATCCGCTTGTTCTTCGTCGATCCTACGTCCTCTGTAGTCAACCAGCGGAAGTTCGACGTGACGCTGCAAGGCCAGACGGTGCTGACGAACTACGACATCTTCGCCGACGCCGGGGCGGTCCGAAAGGCCGTCGTCAAGACGTTCAGCTTCACGGCGTCGGAAGGCAACGGGTTGCAGTTGGATCTGACCAACCGCAGTAGTGGGTTCAACGGCAATGCGATCATCAACGCCTTCGAGATCACCCGCAACGACGTTGCTGCCCCCGCCGCTTTCACCGTGGACCTCGAGTTCTCGCCCGACAACGGCCAGAACTGGACAACGATCGCCACCAATCTGACGCCAAACCGTTTCGGCGGCGGCGAGTTCACGTGGACCGCCGACGAGGCCACGCAAGGCCACACCGGGCTGTTCCGCGCGACGGCGGTCGGCAACGGTTTGAGCGGTGTGACCGGCATCTCGCCGCAGGCCGTTTCCGTGTCCAACTCAACGAACACATATTACGTGAACGTGGCCGGCGACACGGACTTTACGGACAACGAGTATACGACTGCTGCCGGCAACGATCTGAATTCCGGCACGTTGCCCGACGCGCCGCTGGCCAGTTTGTCGGTACTGCTCGCCAACTACGATCTCGGTCCCGGCGACACGGTGTTTGTCGACAGCGGCACGTACAATTTGACGCAGAATATTGAAATCACGTCGATCCAGTCCGGCGTGCGTATTCATGGCCCGACAGTCGGCACGCACGCAGCCGTGTTGAATCGCGGCAATACCAGTACCGGCAACTACGTTATCCAACTGATCGACGCGACCGATGTGACGCTCGACTCGCTGGAGCTGACGGGCGGGTTCACCGGACTGCAGATCGACGGCGCGAGCCACGATGCCATGTTGTCGAGCAGCGTCGTGCGGAACAATTTCATCGGCGTCGACGTCCTCTCGACGGCAGACCGAGCGGTCCTTGTGCAAAATGACATCTTTGCAAACACGTCCACTGCAATAGTGCAAGCGGCCGTGGTCGTAGCGGGCGACGATGCGCTCATCGATGCCAACTCGATTCACGATAATGCGGGACAGGCGATCTATATTGACAACCCCGCCGCCAACGTTACGGTCCGCGGCAACGACATGTTTGGAAACCCACTCGGAGGCGTATTCTTGACGGGCACCAGTGGGCTGATCGAGCAAAACACCATTCATGCAAATGCGTCCAATCTGTTTTCACAAGGCGGCATATACGTCGCCAGCGCATCGTCCGTGGTGCAAGACAATGTGATTTTTGGAAACGGCAAGCCTGGAATTAGCATCGCCTCCACCGGCGCGGCCGCCCTGCGCAACATCGTCTACGATAACACCGACGGAATCCTGGTCGGCGGATCCAGTGCGATCATCGGCGACAACCGCATCTATCACAACTCGCAGGCTGGCGTGCGGATCACGTCGTCGGGCGCCACCGTCTCCGGCAATTCGATCTATGCCAATTCGACCGGGGTCATTGTGGCCTTCTCGTTCGGTGCGGAGACGTCGACGATTACCAACAATGAGATCTACGACCACGCTTCGGCCGGTGTCGAGGTGAATGTGACTGCGTCCGCCGGACAGGGTGCCGTGAACATCCACAACAACACGATCTACGAGCCGGCCGATACGGCCATCCACCTGATCGCCGGGTCGAAGTCCGACGTGCGGAACAACATCCTTGTCACCGATTCTGGCTTGCTGTTCAACATTGCCAGTGGAGGCCAGGCTGGTGTCACCAGCGACTACAACCTGCTGCAGGTGACCGGCGGAGGCAGCGTCGGCGTGTGGGGCGCCGCGAGCGTTTCGAGCCGCAGCGATTGGTACTTCGAGCTCGGCCTCGACCAGCACAGCTTGGAAGGTGATCCGCAGTTCGTCGACATCGACGGCCAGGACAATCACCTCGGCTACGACACCGGCAGTTCGACCGACTTCGGTGCAGACGACAACTTCAGCGTGTCTTCCACTTCGCCCGCCATCAGCGCCGGCGATCCGCTGTCGTATTACTCGACCGAACCGGTCAGCGGGAACCGAGTCAATCTGGGTGCGTTTGGCAACACGGCAGACGCCACACCAAGCTCGCCGCAACGAATTCAACTGGTCGAGCCCGCGGGATTGGCCAAGTTCGAGACTGGTCAGCCGATTACTCTCGATTGGGTTTCCGCCGGTTTTACCGCCTCTGCCCCTGTCGCGCTGATCAATGCCGGCGGGACGGGCGTGTTCGATGCGACAAACGGTCGCTGGAGCAGCGAAGCGTTTCGCACCGGCGGCAGCACGAGCACCGTGTCCGGCACGATCGACACGAGTCTACTCGCCAGCCCGCCGCCGTCATCCGTCCTGCAAACCTATTCGCAGAGCCCGATCAGTCAGAACGGCGGTTCGATCCAATATGATGTGCCACTCCCCGACGGCAACTACAATATTCGCCTTCTCTTCGTCGAACCGACAGCCAACGGACCCAATCAACGTAAGTTCGACATCGTTCTGCAAGGGCAAACGGTGCTGGCCAATTACGACATCTTTGCCGACACCGGTGGAGTGCGGAAGGCGACCGCAAAGTCATTCACCTTCACGGCCACGCAAGGTGCCGGGCTGCAATTGGAGTTGATCAACCGCCTGAGTTCCAACGCTGCTCTTGTATCTGGCATTGAAGTCACGTCCGTCAACCCGTCCGCTCCCGCGACGCTGGCCGCCAATCTGGAGTTTTCGCCGGATGACGGAGCGAGTTGGACGACGATTGCCACTGACGTGCCGATGGGCCGCTTCGGCGACGGTACATTCATGTGGAATGCCACGACGGAAACCGCCGGCCACACGGGTCGCTTCCGCATCACGGCCGTCAGCGACGGCGTGCCCACCAATGTGCAAAGTGAGTCGGCTCAACCGTTCTCGATTGCCAACGCCGGTACGGCGTACTACGTCAATGTTGCGTCGGACGGCGACATGGCAAACAACGAATACACGACCGCCTCCGGCGACAACCTGAACGACGGCAAGTCTCCCAGTACGCCCATGCGAAGCCTGGCGGGGCTCGTTCGTGCGTATGACCTCGACGCCGGCGACACCGTGTTTGTCGATACCGGCTCGTACGAAACGCTGACCAACATCGTGTTCGGACCAGAAGACTCCGGTGTCACCATTCAGGGACCGACCGCCGCCGGCCACGCGGCCACGCTGACCCGGAACAACACGGCGGCCGGCAACTACGTTTTTGAATTCTCTGGTGGCGTGTCCGGCGTAACGATCGACTCGCTGGAGATCCTCGGTGCCGAAGACGGCGTTCACGTTACCGACGCAACAAACGTCGAAATCCGCGACAGCATCATACGGAACAACGCCAACCGCGGAATCTACATCGAAACGACGGCCAGCGACGTGCGAATTCTCAACGACCAGATCCAGGAAAACACGAACGCCGGCGTCGAAGTCCGCGGCACAGGGACTGTCGTTGCCGACAGCCTAATCCGCAACAGCGTCCGCGGTGTGTACTGGAGCAGCCTCGGCGTGGCAAACACGACTATTCAGGACAACGACATTTTTGGCCATAACATCGGGATCGATCTGTTCATCACGGGAACCGGAAATCTGATTCAAGGCAATACCATCCACGACAACGCCTCCCAAGGGATCAATGCGTTCGCGGGCACTGGCAGTACGCTGGAGATTCTCGACAACGAGGTTTACGGCCAATCAGGAACGGGAGACATCGGCATCAAGGTCGGGGCCGGTGGCTTGAACGCGATCGCCCAGGGCAATCGCGTCCACCATAACGACGTCGGCATCGAAGCAACGAATAGCCTCATCCAGCACAATCAGGTTTACGCCAACACGAGTTCTGGGATTAAAGTAGTCGGCGGCAACTCCGACGTGCGCGACAATCAAATTTATTCCAACGCGACGGGGCTGCTTGTAATCGATCCGTCGCCGGCTCAATTTCGCAACAACATGATTTACAGCAATACGAACATCGGTGTCGACATTACGACGGGAACGCACAAGGTCATCAATAACACGATCTATCAACCGGTGGGCACTGCCGTCCGCTACACAGGCTCCGGCACCGGAACGTTCAAGAACAACATCGTGCAGGGCGACGTGGGAATGCTCGTGAGCGTCGCGGCGGCCGGCCAGGCGGGTTTTGTCAGCGACTACAACCTGCTCTATCCTTCTACTCCCGCGGCGAACGTCGGTCTGTGGGGCACCACGACAGCCCCGACGCTAGCGGACTGGCAGTCGCTCACGTCGCGCGATGCCCACAGCGTCTCGGCCGATCCCTTGTTTATCGACATCGATGGCGCCGACAACGTATTGGGCGAACAGGGTTTGCCCGAAGGTAACGGAGCGGACGACAACTTCTATCTCCGCCACGGCTCGCCAGCGATCGATGCGGCCGACAATTGGGTCGCCGGCATGACTGACCACGAAGGGAGCGAACGCCGCGACGACGACGGGACACCGAACGTCGGCGGACCGACGTACGTCGAAAGTTCCCTCGGCGCGAGCCAGTTCGTCGCCGGTGGCACGGCGAAAAACTGGCGTGGAAACGATTTGATCTTTACGTTGAACTTCCCCGGCGGGTTTAGCTTCCCGTTTTATGGAAGCAACTACTCCTCCGTGTTCGTATCGACCAACGGCTTGCTTCAATTCGGCGTCAGCAACTTCGCTTCGGACGGCACAAACACCGCGGCCGAATTCCTTACGCAGCGGAGAATCGCGCCGTTGTGGGACGACCTGACGACGCTCGGCGTGGGCGACGACGTTTTCGTCGATACGTCGATCTCCGATCGGGTAACCATCCGTTGGGACGCAACCAACGTGGCGGACGGAGGCGACGTTCAATTCTCCGTAACGCTCGTCGACACCGGCGAAATTCAATTCCATTACGGTCCCGGCGCCGCCAGCCTGACGCCGACCGTTGGCATATCGGCGGGCGACGGCCTCAATTTCGATCTCGCCCCCTACGACGGCCAGGCGAACCTCGCTTCGGTTGATTCACTCCACTGGACAATTGAGCCGGGCTTCACCGACATCGGCGCTTATGAGTTCCGTGGTTCCAGCCTGGACGTTACGCCACCTACGGTCGTCTCCACGAATCCCGTTGTGGATGATCGCGTGGAAGAGATCGAGCTCGTCTTCAGTGAAGAGATTAATCCAATTGATGCGACGGCGCCCGCCAACTACGAGTTGCGAGACGACGGCGGCAACGGCATGTTCGATGATGCCGATGACACGATCTACACAATCGTGCCTCACTACACGATTGGCTCGAATACTGTCACACTCATCATCGAAGGCGGAGCCGACCCAAATCGCATGCTCCGCCTGACCGTCTCGGGCAACACGTCTATCCACGACTCGGCAGGTTTGAAGCTCGATGGCGACAACAACGGAACGGAAGGTGGTAATTTTGTTGGCAATCCAGTCAATAACGTGCCGGCCCTACCGGGGGACTACAACGGCAACGGTGTTGTCGACGCGGCCGACTACACGCTCTATCGCGGCACGCTCGGACAAAGCGTTATGCCATTCTCAGGGGCCGATGGCAACGGCAACGGCGTTATCGACACTGGCGACTACAACGTGTGGAGAGCCAACTTTGGCAACACGCTGCCACTTGATGGAAGCGTCGCAGTGCTCACGTCTGAAAACGAAAATGAACGAACGAGGGAAGAATCGCCGGCGCCATTGATCGTGTCGGTTGTAACGACCATACCGGAGACAGTCTTGCCTGCTCAAGGTGCAGCAGCCATACTTCCTCCGAGCGTAGTGTCTAGCTATCTGCCCGTATCCGAAACCGTCAGACACAGTCGACCACGACTCGCTTCCCAGCCGGCGGACATTCATTCTCCAGTCCAGCACGCCTTCTTGGAATTTGCCGAGGCCTGGCGGCCGCATCGATTGAATAGGGCACCTGTGACCCTATACGCAACTCATCCCGCGCGTTCGGAAGCATTGACCGTAGAGCTGTTGGAGCTGTCGCAGAATCTCGATCGATCTCAAATCGCAGCAGCGGCCGATTCGGTGTTGGAACACTACGAAGTGGATACTGGCGATGCCAATCGGGATGCCGTGTTTGCCGAGTTGGGATACGGTTTGTTGAATGCGCCGACAGTTTTGCGCGCTCAGGTCAAATCGTCGATTGGCACTTGGACATCGCGCAAGTAGTCGCTTCGAATTGATATAGGCGAAAAAGGACCCGCTTCCCTGGGGCCGGTCGAAGTAAGACGTGAAAGGGTCCGCAACTTTAAGTTTGCCCCATCAAACCAACGCGCTCTTTTTCAACAGGCCCAACCATTGTTCGGAACCCGGCTGTCTATTGAGGTGATCTCTGCGATCGTCACTAGCAACCACGAATGGCACTTACTCCTGCCACAAGTGGGTGCAGCCCGCGGTTTGTATTTTTTCAGACGGCGGTTTGGTAGCACCGCATGGACTTCAATCGTTTTCGCCGGTGCTTCCAGAACTGGTCGAGGCGACTGGTTTCGCTGAGGTGGTCGGCCGCCAGCACGAGGAGGGGCTCGGCGCCCTGGTCCCAGAATTTTTCGGTTCCCTTGACGCGACGGTTGATCTGCTTGATCGTCGACTCGATGTGGCTGCTGGTGATCGGCAGCCCCAGCCGTCGGTACTGATGGTACTTCATGCGTGACCGCTGATTCTGAAGATAGCCCCACGTCTTGGCCACGATCGCGGCGGGGGAAGTCTCGTCGCTGTCGGGGGGAGGCCCCAGCTGTTCCGCTCGCACGGCGACCGCTGCGATCACCTTGTCGACCGCACTTTCCCACAGCCACTGCGCCCAACACACGTAGTCGTCCCATGCCGCTGGGCCGCTTCGCCCGGCCATTGCCGCGGCGTACACGTAGCAGATCGCGTGCGTAAAATCGACGATCGGGGTGTAGTGCGAGAAGTATTTTCGATGCACCGTCCAGTTGCTGGCCGATCCATCGGCCACGAACGCCTTGCGCCGCGCCGCGTGAAAGCCGCGGCTGTGCGCTTCGGCGACCAACCGCTTGCCAAACACTTCTTGTCCGCCGCGGGTAGCGACCACGCTTCGCACCAGCACTTCGGGGCGGCCGTGGCGATCGTCGGGAAACTCCGCCGAAGGCGCCGCGGCGCCTTCCGTGGAAGCGGAAGATCCCTTGATTTCCCGGCTCAAATCGTGCATCCGCTGGGGATCGACAAACGTCTTGGGAATGGTCGGACAAGGGTCCCGCAGCTGTTCTTCACTCACCATGCTCAGGCAGCAGCCCACCAGCGATTCTTTCCAATAGCCTTGGGTGTTAGGCTCGTTTTCGTGGCGATCGCGGACTTGAATTCGCCCGCCGTCCATCATCACGCACACCACTTGCGGAAGCTGGTCGGTGGGGCTCTTTTGTTGTTCGGGAAGCGGCAGCGCTTGATACGCTTCGGCTTGTCGTTCTGCTTCCGCCACGCGCTCTTCTCCGACCCGCTTGGTCCATCGCTGCACGCGCTCGCGCGAGACCTTGGTTTCGGCCAGCGCGATCAGATCCTTCGTTGCCTGGACGAACGATGCGGACTGCGAGCCGGCGTACGCCACCTTCCGCAGCATGGCCGGCGTGAAGGGGCAATCGACCTCAACTCCAATCGCCCTGGTCAGCGGGAAAAAAAGCCCGCCGGCAGGCGGGGCAGAAATACTCCGGCTCGGTGATCGTCACCGGACCTCGCCGGCCAATCAATACCCGCTCGCGCTGGCCCTGGTATCGGCCCGGCTCGCCGCATGTGGGGCAGGTCGACTCGTCATCGGTGGAACGGTCGGCCGAGGTCTGCTTCACGAGTTCCGCATACATCGCGTCGCCGATCTCGACCGTGCGCGTCTCGATGGCGTCGAGCCAACTGAGCGCATCGCTATCATCGACATCGCCCAAATCAACGGCTAATTCACGTGCGAAGGCCGCAATCCGCTCCTTGATCTCCTGGGTAGTTGCCATCCGTGGCTCCCTCGTTTCTCCAGCTTTTCGCCGGTACGCCCACCTGCCGTCAATTCCTGCCATCACTTCTACACGATCGACCCAGCCAGTGCAAAGTGCAGGCTGCACCCGCCACAAGTCGATTATCTGAAGTGACATAGGCAGAAGAGGCCTCTCTTGCGTAGATGGTTGTTGGTGACAACCCATCAGCGGCAAGGAGGCCCAAGGATGCGATCATATAATCACGGACGGTTCCAGCAACAGGCGATTTTTCTGCGGCGTCAATTCTTGCAGGATGGAGATTTGCCTTTCACCAACGTTCTCTTCGAAAGAATCGTCGCGCAAGCACTGGCAGCAATCAACGTTTGTTGGCTCGACAGAATATATTCGCCGTTGGTGACGCTGTGGGTCTTGTTGGGCCAGATCCTCAGCGCGACCATTCATGCCGCGCCGCGGTCGCCCGGTTGATCGCACATCGACTCTCGCAAGGAGAGCGGCCGTGTTCTGCAGAGACCGGCGCCTATTGCAAAGCCAGGAAGCGGCTGCCGGAGAAGTTCTTCTCGGACGTAGCGCGTCACACGGGAACAGCCCTGGAGAAAAAGGTTGACACCCGGTGGTTTTGGAAGGGACGCCGCGTCTACGTCTACGGCGGATCGACCGTCACGATGCCGGACACGCACGAGAACCAACTGGCGTACCCTCAACCAGTGATTTAAAGGCCCGGACTCGGCTGCCCCATGGCGAGAATCGCCGCCATCTTTTCGTTAGCCTGCGGAGCCGTAATCGATCTCGGGATTTGCCGCTACGCGGGCAAAGGGCAGAGCGAGCTCGTCTTACTGCGCACGCTCATGAACGTCTTTCGCCCCGGGGATGTGATGCTTGCCGATCGGCTCATGTGTGCGTGGACAGAGATGGTAATGCTCAAGCAGCGTGGCGTCGACAGCGAGAATGCGGTGCTGGCGTGCGAGTCGCGTGGGCTTGCAGCGGGCGTGCGCGTGCACGCGGACGGTTTACGCGCAGGAACCGGAGCCACGCAAGCCGAATATGCGTGACCGGCCGGGGATTGCCGCCGCCGAGTTCATTTTTGAGAATGCCTCGCCATAAAAGTGTTCTCCAGCGGGGTGCGTATCTCATCCCGCTAGCCGGTTGCGTGGCTGTAAGCAACCATACCGACGAAGGACCGGACAACGAGTGTTAAAACTCGTCGCTCCGTGAGACACGTCAACAAATCACCGATTGTGGCATATACCAAATGTCTCTAGAGACGGTGCCAATGAGCCTGTACGCTACAGAGCGAATAGTTCTCGCGCGTTGCCACCAAGGATGCGTTTCTCGTCATCGGGCGGCAGCTTCAGACTTCGCAGCGTCGTGAGGATGAACTTTGGATCCACCCACGGATGGTCGCTGGAGAACAGGAGACGATGAGCGCCGCTGAAATCGAGCGCAAAGCGCATCGCTTCCGGAAGGGGAGAGACGATGTCCATGTAAATCTCTCGAAGATACTCGCTGGGTTTACGCGCGAGGGTTTGAGTACTCCGCTTGAGCACAGTAAGCTGATGATCCATCCGGCCACTGATATAGGGCAGCGTGCCGCCCAGGTGGGGACACACCAGCTTCAGCCGTGGATGTCGATCGAGCAATCCCGACGCGATGATTCGGGCCAATGCGATGGTGTTTTCGAACATGTTTCCCAGCGTGCTGGTGAGTTCGTAGCCTTTTACCTCTTCGGTCGTCATCGGCTTGGCCGGGTGCAGCAACACAGGTATGCCGAGTTCTTCCGCGCGTGCATAGAGCCAGCGGAATTGCGATTCGTCACACCAATGTCCCGCCAAATTCGTGTAGAGCAGGATGCCCTTCATCCCAAGCTTGCTGTGACAGCGATCCAGTTCATCGCTTGACGAGTGCTCGTCCTGTAATGGCAGTACGCAAAGGCCTTGGAAGCGTGTGGGATGCTTGCTAACAATTTCTGCAATCGAGTCATTGATCATCTGCGCGACCGCGGGACCGTCTTGCCCGAACCACTCCGGGCCCGGATCGTTGGTGTTAAGCATCGTGGTAGCGATGCCGTTGGCGTCCATGTACGCAAGTTTAGCGTCTACGCTGAGGTATTGGGGTGGAATCTTTCGTAACCAGTCGCCCATCTTTAGGTACGTCGTGCCATCGACGTCATAGACTCGCGGATCCTGCTTTCGCTGGTGCATTATCTTGACGATCACCGGCAGGAAGATGTGACTCTGGCAATCGATTAACTCCGATGGCTTCTCGGCGGCATGAGCTATACCTTCGATAGCCGAAGTAGCGGCTATACCAGAAGTGACGCCGGCAGCCACAAACTGACGGCGGTTAATGCGTCTGAGTGTCATTGGAGAAGTGAGGCTGGCTGTTCGGTGTGATACTTGAGTGGTGACGACAGATGATCCTGGTCGACGGATCCCGTCACATTGCCTGTCTGTCATTCGCTATGACCACTTGGCAAACTGCGCGTGGCTGGCGTCCTAGCTTGCGTTTTGTGTCTGCTCTTAATCCTACACATTTTGGCTCAGTACGTCGTCAATCAACCGTATTGAAGCATCTGCTGCAATGTAGGCCCGGAATTAACGCCGCCCGGTTCGCCAGCGGCGCACTCGGCGACCGAGCAACAGCATGCCGCTCGTCAACGACAGGACACTCGCTGGTTTGGTCACATTCGCGGCGGCCAGCAGCTCGTTGAACGTCCAATTTAGGTTGATGCCGTGATCCGTAAGCCAGCTTGCCGGTCGGACAGTAGCGGGATCCTCTGCCATCGTGAGCGCCGCGTCGAGCCAGGTGTAGGCGAACTGACCGCGGTAGGTTTCGCCCTCGAACGGAAGACTGCTCCAGAACGGTTGCTAGTGGTACTCGATCAGTAAATCGTCCAGCGCCCGCGCGTCGAGCAGGCGAAAGAAATCGAGCAGCCGGAATCCCGGATCGCTCTCATAATAGTTCGTCCATTCGGGATTATGCGTCGGTATGCGGCTGGCGGTTTCGGCCACCAGCTGGTCGTACGACCGGTCATCGAGTACCGGCGGCACGATGGGGCGATGTTGACTTCGACCATGGTAGAATCACGTACGTTCTCCCAAGACGGAGCACCACGAAGGGAAGGGTGAGCGCGTCATTCCGCTGTTCCCTGATCTACGGCTCTACCTCCAAGCCGTGCTGGACGACTTGCTGGAAGATTTCGACCCGAAGGCGAAGCGACTGAGCGAGCAGCCGGTGATTACGCGCTATCGTGATACGAACGCCAATCTTCGGACGCAGTTCTGCCGCATTATCAGTAAGGCAAAGCTGACGCCGTGGCCCAGACTCTTTCAGAATCTGCGCAGCACCCGGGCGACGGAATTGGCATCCGAGTACCCAGCCCACGTTGCCGCCGAGTGGATCGGGCATAGCACCATGGTCGCTGACAAGCATTACTGGCGGGTAACGGATGCCGACTACGAACGTGCTACCAAAAAAGCGCAGCAGAAATGCGCCACAATCAGTAGGAACAGAGCTGCAAGGGTCGGAAACAGAATGCGAAGCACCCGGCGATTTCGACAATCACCGGGTTCCACTTGTGCTTTCAGTGCTCCCTGATGGACTCGAACCATCAACCTACTGATTAAGAGTCAGTTGCTCTGCCAATTGAGCTAAGGGAGCTTTCACTGTAAAATAAGAGGTTGTATTGACCTTCTTGGAATTGCGGTTATTCGCCGTACACCCGATCGTACACCTGATACCATGTGTGGGTACGAAACTGACAGCCGGCAGATTATAACCCCCCGGCCGTCCAGGGAGCACTGAGACCCTATTCCGGAGATGTGCCGTGGCCGCTCATTCTACCCGGCAAACAATACCCAAGAAACCCCCTAAGGACTTCCCGCTCTTTCCTCATGCCCGAGGCTATTGGGCAAAGAAGGTTCGGGGCAAGTTGCACTACTTTGGCAAGATTGCCGACGACCCTAGGGGAGAAGCCGCTTTGCGACTGTGACTAGATCAGCGGGATGATCTTCTAGCTGGGCGTACACCCCGCAGTACATCCGGCGACGACTTAACCGTTGCCGACTTGTGCAATCATTTCCTGACCGCCAAGGCGCGGCAGCGGGATGTCGGCGACATTAAATCCAAAACGTTTAGCGACTACCACGCTACGTGCAAATTTGTAGTCTCGGAACTTGGCAAACAGATCTGTCAATGATGTAAGGCCAGAGGACTTTGATACGCTACGGGCGAAGCTGGCGAAGCGCCTAGGGGTGCATGGTTTAAGCCGCGAAGTGCAACAGGTACGTAGTTTGTTCAAATTCGCCGTCGATGCAGGATTACGCGACAAACCGCTTCGATTCGGACCAACATTCAAGCTGCCGGCGAAACGCCTGATACGGGCTCACCGCCAGAAGCAACAGCCGCGCTTGTTCGAAGCCTGGCAAATTCGGGCACTCCTAGAAAATGCAAGGCAGCCAATGAAGGCTATGATCCTGCTGGGCATCAACTGTGGTTTTGGCAATCACGATTGTGGGATTTTGCCCAAAAGAGCCGTTGATCTCAAGAGAGGGTGGGTTAATTTTCCTCGACCTAAAACAGCCGTTAATCGGAGCTGTCCTCTCTGGCCCGAGGCAATTAAGTCTTTGCGGGAATCGTTACAGGTGCGACCCTTAGATAGGCGAGACGAACACGACGAGTTGATGTTTATTACCACGTATGAAAAGCCGTGGGCCAAAGACTCGTCCGACAATCCCGTCACCAAAGAATTTCGGAAGCTAGTCGCTTCTGTTGATGCTGCGCTCGCCGATGACGCTAAGCAATTGAACGTTAAACCCCGCAAGAGGATTTACCGGAAAGGCGTAGGGTTTTACGCTTTGCGACACACATTTGCGACAATCGCAGGCGAATCAAAGGACCAGGTGGCTGTGAATTACATCATGGGTCACGTCGATGAATCTATGGCGGCCTTATATCGGGAACAGATTAGCGATGAGCGGCTGTTGGCGGTTGTGGAGGTTGTTCGGCGTTGGCTCTTCCCACCGAAGCATGCGAAATAATTTGCCTGCCTCTTCGTCAACCATGCCCACCAGATTGCCGGCAATGGTGAGTGGTTCTAAAATTCAGCGGCAAAAAGATTTCCGCTGCAGCCTGGCTAGCTGGATTGTTTCGCCCGTGCTCGACGGCACCATAGCTCAATTACCCCGGAACACCATGGCCAACAAGCCTGAAAAACTCTGGGACCTCTACTCGCACGTTACATCTTACGTGATGCCAACGTTGAAGGTCTCCGTTCGGCCAACCGTAGGTGGAAAAAGGGTCAGAACTGCTCAGTAGAAAACCCCTGTGGGAGGCCTCTCTGAGGCCGATGACGTGCCGCGAACCTACAAGAATTCGGCGTCAGAGACGCCTCCCACACTAGAGGCCATCCGGGTTTTCTACTGAGCAGGTCAGAACTATTTTTGTGGGATCACGGGGTGTTTCCGCGGGCGGCCGCGCGGGCGGATGGCGAGATCCAGGTCCAGCCGCTTGGCCAACCGCTTCACCCATGCTTTGTCGCCGTATGGCAGGCCGGTGGCGCTGGAGCGGCGAATGGCGTCGAGGTTCGCCTCATCCATGGGCCGATGCACTTTCTCCGCCCACTTCCGCTGGCGCACCTTGGCCAGCGGCGATAGGGCTTCATAAGTGATGAGCGAATCGACCAGCTCGTCCGTCTCGCCCAGTCCATGCACCCGGTAGCTGCTCCACGGGTACTTCTCTGCCCGCCGCACCAGCTTCGCCCGTAGTGGGTTGGCCTCGATATACCGCAGCACGGCGAGCAGGTGCTTGTCGTTCTGGATCACCGGGCTCTTGAACCGCCCCTGCCACACATGGCCGCCCGAGCGGTGGTGGCGATGGTAGCGCTGCGTGTGCGACACCAGCAGGCTCTGCATGATCCGGCTGATCGTCGCATCGCCGGTCGGCCGCAGCAGCAGATGAAAATGGTTGTTCAGCAGGCAATATCCGTAAAGCTCAAACGGCTTGCGCTCCTTGAGTTCGGCCAGCGCGGTGAGAAAGGCCTGGAAGTCGGCTCGCTTGTGGAACACGTCCTGCTGGTTGTTGCCACGATTGATGACGTGGTAAATCAGGCCATCGTCGATCGGTCGCAAAGGGCGGGGCATGGATCACAGGTTAACAGAACCGCCGCGCCCCGTCAATTAAATAGTTCTGACCCCTTTTCTGGTGCACGACCAATAATTCCTCTCAATTGTCCACGGAAAAGCAGCAAGAATAATTATTCATTATTTCCGGCGTCGGCCGCTTCAACTATGGAGAAGGCCCGGCTTACTGTCCGTCTCGTCAATGTTTTCTGTGGCATGACACCTTAATCTTGCGTAAAACTCCACCAACGGCCAGAATTTGCCAAAAGGGCTATCGCTATGGCCGATTACGAGATCAAGAAAAAGATCACAGGCGGATACTCCGTAAAGTTTAACTGTCCACATTGTGGGGCATCGTTAGTAGCTGATCTCAAAGAGGCTGGGACTACCGAGCAGTGTCCATCTTGCCAACAGCCGTTTGTGGTACCCGGAGAACGAGAGGCTGCCGAGATAGCTCGCAAAGAGCGGGAGGCAGCCGAAGCCAAGCGGCAACAGCAGAAGAAAGCACAAGAGGCGAAAGAGAAGAAGCAGTGGGAGCAGGCTGCCGCCGACCTCGCCGCGGCCAATGCCAAAAAGCAAGAGCAGCAAGCAAAAACAGCCGCCGACCAACGCAAAGCCGCCCAGCACAGTATGTGGTTATTCGGGCAACGAAGGCAAGTAGCTCTCTCTGATGATCGCCACAGCGGCTATATGCCTTTTTGGTTGTCAGTCGCCCAAGCAGTAATCCTGGCAGGGGCGGCTTTTGATTTGATTATGGCTTTGCTGGCTACCATCACGGTTATTGGTATCCCCTTCGCTATTGGTTGTGTGATAAGTTTCGTGATGCTGTTAGGACTTCATTCACTAATCAACATGGCGAATGAAGTGCGCAACAATAGTGCCAGTATGGTCGAGCACTTGCGTTTCCAGAGTAGTGTGTTAGACGCTATCTACGATGAACTCCGAAAGTAACAAGGTTTGGAGGCATGAGCTTCATAATCATCAATTTGCGTTAGGGCCAAGGAAAATTATTCCTTGACAGCTGCTCGTGCCTCGGCAAGCTGCTTCCAGGTTCGGAAAAGGGGACATTCTTTTTTATCGAATAAGTAGAATGTCCCCTTTTCCTTTCCCACGAGCCAAAAAGAGCTGCCTACCTCTGCCACATGCCGCGATGGCCCCTTCACAGCTCCGGATGGTCCGCTAGCCACCGTTGCCATTCGCCATCGTGCCCCACAATGTTAAGCACCTCCTTGCAGACATCGCGTGGCTGCGCACCGAGCCTCATCAGAATATCGGTCGCCATGCTTGGCCGGATCTGGGACAGCGCGAGCAGGAGGTGCTCCGTGCCTGCGTAGTCGTCCTCGAGCCATCTCGCCGCGGCAACGCTTTTTAACTTCAGTAATTTTAAGAAGCCCACCGCGCTTTCATCGCGTGTCACAGTCTCCCGAAGCGACCGCTCCGCCGCTTTGCAATCGATTCCCAGGTTGCGAAGCGCCTTGGTGGCGATTCCACGGGCTTCGCACAACATCGCCAACAGCACGTCGACACTGTCCGCATATGCGTGGTGCGCCTTGGCTGCCGATTCACGTGCCTCGACCAACATCTGGTGTGCCCGATCGGTGAACTCCATCGCCCCCGCCCCTGCGACACCCGCCGGCGTAGCCGACTCAGATTCGAGCGGAATTTCATCTTCGAATTGAACTTCAGATGCCGGTTCATCATCCCGTCGGTACGTGACAAGATGCACTTTCTCAATCGTAACTGCGCCCTCCGCAACCATCTGATCGAGCACCGGCAGAAAGACGGCGATCTGCTCTGCGGCGTCAAGAATCTCGACCACGATCGGCACATCTTCCGATAGGTGCAACACTTTAACCGAATGGGTCCGTCCGGAGACACCGTACCCTTCGATCCCTCGCAGGGCGGTCGCGCCGCTTAGCCCCTTTTCCTTGGCCGCGCGAATGATCATTTCGTACAGCGGTCGACCTTCGAACCGATCGCTCTCGTTCACAAAAACCCGCAGCCGATGCGCTTCACCTTCCGTCTTCATCAATTCCCCTAAAATCGTCAAAGGTTTCCAAAACGCGACCGGCTCGCTAGCAGGTGCAGGATTAAAGCGGCAATTCTCATTCTATTGAAGCGTCACATGTTACCGATCTTAGCTGATGGGGCAGAATAGGTGTTGTTCGCTCGCCCACCACAAACCGTTTGCCGCTAATGATTTGAAGATTTGCTGCCGAGCCTCGATCGCGTTGCACTGCAACGTCGACTTCGAAGCTCTCGCGCCCGCTTCCTATGACCGAATATAACCGCGCGAGTCGTCCGAAGCACCACGAATCGCCCGGAGTTTGTCCCATGCAAGTTGAGAAGCAGCCGAGCCCCTGGCCTTGCGTCCTCATGCTCGCCGGATTGCTCCTGTTCTGCCTCGCGGCTCCCTACTATTGGCAGCACAACTCTTCGAAAACGAAAGCGACCGATGCCCAGTCGTCCGGTCTTGCAGCTCGCACTCCAGGGGGGATCGAATCGAGCAGGCGGTCTTCCCAATCGTCTCCGGAAAGCGTCGAGCCCAATTCGCATTCCAATTCGAACGGCATGCATTTGGGGATGATCGGCACAGCGCCGAACGGCGACCTCTCCAGTATTTGGGCGCCTCCCACGATTGAGGAGCTAATTGCCTCGCATTCCATGAGTGGGCAATTAAACGACAGCACAAGCTCGTTCCACCCACAATCTTACGACTGGCTCTCTCCGATCGCGGGGCAACGTAATTCGGCTAAATCGACCAACCGACCGGCAAATGCGAAGACCATGTCCTTCGTCAAACCTCCGAACTACGTGACCGATTACCTGCAAGCACTTGGCGGTTTCGTCGCCGTATATTCGCCAACAAATATAGCGCCTAACTTGGTTTCGCGGATTATTGAGGCTGTTCCGGACGACCTGTTCGCAAGTGTCGATGTGACACCCATTGCGGCTCCAAGCGCATCGACTTTCTCGTCGCTTCGGCTTGTTAGCCCTCGACGTCGCATGGCAACGCTGCCTGCCACACCTCGACCGAAGCCGTGGTGCGTGCCCCAAGTCCTTTACGAACAACTGCAGCAACTCGCCGAACATACCTATTCCGCCCAATGGGCGAGCCACGTGCGTAACCAGTTACATGTGCTCACTGAGCGAGAACAACTGGTCGGCGACGATGTGCAATCGATCCTGGCCGACCTGACCGACGCGGCCGAGGAAGCCTATCGCATGGCGGACAAAACCGACGACGACCGGCTCCGTGTCGCATTGTTGCGTGCCCACTGGTGCTTGCCCGCCGGCTCGACTGCTGGGTTGCGATGCACGAAGAACGCATCGCCTATCACGTTCAAGGCCGCGTCGCCGCCCGCGGAGAATTGAGTCCCTATTTCAATAGCGCGCCGACCGAATCTCCCACACCTGCCGAGGTGGTTGCCCTGGATGAAAACCTTGAGACGTACGAGAAGACGTGTGACGCTCACCTCGCAAGCCAAGTTGTTAAACAGCAAAAGGCACTAGCTGCGTCGCCAGCGCCGTTCGATCGCGCACTGGCCGAAGCCGTCGAGCAGCACTACCGTAACGCCAACGTTCGCGTGGCGATCACGGCTGAAATGATCAACCGCGTGCTCAAATCCGATCGGTCCGAGTTACGGCCGGTTCGAGATCGTATCGCCGGCACATTTGTGCAAGGTCAGTCCGAGGTCTTCTCTCAAAGTCGTGTGGAATTGATGCCCGCCAACGACGAATGGCAACTGCGTGTGCAAACGAGCGGTGTTGTGGAATCGAATACCCTTGCCAATGCCGGGTCCGTCCGTCTGCGCAGCAGCGGAGCAACCGATTTTTCCGGCAGCAAGTCGGTGATTGTGCGAGCTGACGGCGTTCACACGCAATCGAGCGACGTGGACGCGAGTTCCTACAATCGGCTCGTGGGCGTCACGACCGATTATGACTGGGTGCCGCTGTTCGGCGGTTATGCCCGCGATCGAGCGATGCAAGAATACCAAGCCCGTCGGAGTCGAGTTCGGTCGGAAATGGAATGGCGAGTGTCCGCTGAAGCCAGCGACACGCTTGATCGTGAGACGCATGAGGCGATAGAGCGTGCCCGAAAGAACTTTTACGCCCGCTTCACCGATCGGTTCGACGAGTATGGGATCAAGCTGACAACCATCGAGATGAAGTCATCCCCGACTCGCTTGGTTGCCCGGGCTCGCGTAGCCAGCGAGGATCAACTGGGCTCGCACACGCCGCGGCCACGGGCGCTTTCGGACAGCTTGGCCAGCCTGCAGATTCACGAAACCGCGATGACCAACATGGCCGTCACGCTCGGCTTGGATGGGCAACGGCTGACGGGCGCCGAACTGCAGCAGAAGCTTCGCGAGCGGTTCCCAAAGGTGGCTCGCAAGGAACCGCAGGAGATTCGTCGCGATACCGTTTTCCAGTTTGCCCCGAAAAACGCGATTCAGATTCATATCAAAAACGGACGGCTCGAGTTAGTAGCCGCATTTGACAATGTGGAACTTGATGGCGAAATCATGCCGAACGTGATTGTGCATGCGTATTACACTCCGTCGGTGGAAGGGTTGAGCGCTGAACTTACGCGCGACGGGGCACTCGGCGTGGAAGGACGCTTCACCGCCAGTGAACGCGCCCGCCTGCACAATATCTTTCAAACGGTGTTTTCGCCCGATCGGAAACTCTCCATCGCCCATTTAGAAGATCGTCCGGACCTCCATCTCGACGGGCTGATGATCACGCAGCTCGTTCTCGAAGACGGCTGGGTCGGTATAGCCGTCGGGCCCGAAACCGCGAACCGCGTCGCTCAACGCTCGCGGTCGCTCAGGTAGGAACACAGGTAAGTCGGCCGGTAAGGGCCACTACCTTGCTTTTTGTTACCTCGATGGCGGCGTCTATTCGTGTCCCACGAGTTTCTCGCGAACCCGTTGCCACCACGACTGCAAGCGCACTTGTGTCGAACCGTTGCGTCGAACACGAGTCGCCGCCAGTTCTGCTTCCGCGGCTTGCCAATCCTCACTTCCATCGCCTGGCGGGCAGCCCCGAGCTTGCCAAATTGCATAAGCTCGGCGGGCTATTTCGTCCTCAGGAATGACCGACTGACTGCTATTCATCGTTCCCTCCACGATGCCGAAGCAAAGACTTCGGCACGCAAATCTGACGCCTGATCCCGTTTCTATATCGTTTATTCCACCCCAATTCACAGATCTACGTCAAGAGAGATAGAACACTCAAAAAACTGTTTGGACAAAGTACTTGAAATCGGGAATATCTCGGGGCCAAAATACGGAAGAGTGGGTACAGCCGGAGAGTGCGATTCCGATCCCAAAAACGGAGGGCAGCAAGGTGACTCAGCGACGTTCATTGGGCAAACATTTTGCCCGCTCCGCCTCGACGCTCTTGCGAGGGACCACGACCCTGTTCCTATCAACGGCGTTGATATGCTCCGCTTCTGCCGCACCCAACCAGGCCGGGCCGAAGGATGGTCAACATCTTGTCGCCGCCGCCGCTCAGGCCGAAATCGCCGGCGACACGTCGCGCAGCTTATCGCTTTTGAACGAAGCGGTCCGAACAAATCCCGACAACCAACTCGCGCATTGGCAACTTGGACAAGTCCAACAAGATGAAAAGTGGGTCACGGTAGAGGAAGCGGAGCGTCGAGCTGCCTCCGACCCTTTGCAGGCCGAGTATCGCCAGCGCTGTGCCGCGGCAGGTCGAAGCGTGCAGGACCAACTGGCGGTGGCGCGATGGTGCCGCGACCACAAGCTGAATGATGAAGCCGACGTCCACTGGGCGGTTGTCCTGTCGCTTGATCCAACGAATAAAGAGGCGTTACACGCGGTCGACATGGTATTGAAAGACGGCCGCCCCGTTGGACGCGATGCGATTGCCGATCAGAAGCAGCAGGTCCGAGACGCGAAAAAAGCCGCGAAGCATTGGGAACCGATCATCGCCAAATGGCGTCGGGCCGTTGCGGGCCATGACATTCAAGCCCACGATCGCCGCTCTGGCCGAAATTCGCGCCATCACGCGAGTCGACGCAATCCCCTCGATTGAAAACATAACACTCGGCCGTGACGCATTTAAGCTCGACCACGCGGAAGAATGTCTACAAATCGCGTTGGCGTTTGTCGACGCGCTCGCCAAAATGCCAGATCAGGCGGCGACGGCATCGCTCGTTCGGCATGCTGTGCTATCACCGGGCAATAAGGCGCGGGCACTGGCCATCGAAAAGCTGAAACTCCGTGATCAGCATGATTATATGCCGCTGCTTCTCGGCGGATTGGCGATGCCTATCGAGACATCCTTCAGCGTGACTACTGATGCCAGTAGCAATGTTCATTATACCCACACGCTCTATCGAGAAGGGGCCGACACCGATTGGTCGTATGATGTTCGCAAGTCGGCCAACCAACTTGATCTTGGCGGCCGCGTAACGTGGCTCGATACGTACACAGGCAAGAAGGAAGTTGGAGAGCGGGCTGAATCGCCAATTGTCGTCGCGGCGAAGAAGACCATGGTTGCCTCCGCCGCACAAAATCGTTACGCGCAGAGCGCAGCGGCTACCCAAACGCAGATCACGCGTGCCAACAAGGCGACTGAAGAATTGAATGCTCGAATTGTCCCCGTGTTGGCCGCTACCACCGGTAAAGACTTTGGCGACAACCCCAAGGCATGGTGGAACTGGTGGAGGAGTCAGAACGAATACTACGCGTCGGATCATCCAGTCGACCGGCGTTACTCGTCAGAATCTGAGCATTACTATTACGGGTTTCCGAGATTTGAAACGTACAGTACGGCCCCCCCTCCGCCGACCCCCACACTACATTCGTGCTTTGCTAAAGGCACTCTTGTGTGGACCAAGACCGGCAAAAAGGCCATTGAGACCATCGAGCTTGGTGAGCTTGTGCTTTCGCAAGATGTAGGTAGTGGTGAACTGAAGTACAAGCCGGTGCTACTTCACACAATTCGTCCCCCCGGAAAAATGATGAAAATCTCAATAGAGGACGAATCATTGTTCGCCACAACAGGCCATCCATTTTGGGTCCCTGGTGTTGGCTGGCGAATGACGAAGGAATTAGAAGATGGCACGGAGTTGCATTGCGTCACTGGAACAGCACAAGTCGATGGTGTTGCGCCAGCAGTGGACGCTCCGGCCTACAATCTCGTTGTCGACAAATTCAACACGTATTTCGTAGGTGAGCGTGGAATCTTAGTGCACGACATCACCCCCCGCCAGCCCACACACGCACTTGTTCCTGGCATTCTTCGGAATTCACTTCTTCAGAATTCTCGGCGGTGATTTACGCACAACTGCGCGGTGTATCGCGAAGCTAAGCGGCCGCGCCGATACCCAACACCACAAGGATGAACAGCACCACGGCGATCACCAAAAAGATGCCGAAAAGCACTCTGGCAATGGTCGCTGCTCCAGCGGCTATTCCGGTAAATCCCAAAGTTCCCGCGATGATGGAAACGATCAGCGCAATCAATGCCCACCACAACAAATTCATGATTTCCTCTGTGCCAAGAAAATAAAACGATCCGCCCGCACCTCGTTGGCGGTCCGGTACGACTCAGACGCACATTACATGCCATCCGATGGCCAATCCCCATGCGGTTGGTAAACGTATGGAACTTGTAACAATCGGCACGAACTGAGTGTTCCGCGACCACTTCGCCATCATCCAGGCCAATCGATGGCAAATTCTTGATTAGCGCGGGTCGGCAATCTCTCCATCACAATTGAAAGAGGGTCACCGTGTTTCTACACAGTAAAAAATAGCCGATCGACTGTGGAATACCATCGGCATAGAGTTTGCGTCCTCGCGTACCGCACGGCACGTGGAATTATTCGCGTCCGAGAAACAGAGATAGTGCTGACGCAAGTTCAGCATTTTTCAGTTACAGGTCACAGAGAGTGGGGAATACGATGTTGATGCCACTAGTTTTGTTTGCGGCTATCGGATACTCGTTGATTTACATTCTGTTGGGCGGCGGGCTGGGTGGAGCAGTGCTGATCTTCATCGTCGCCAAAATGCTGGGAAGATAGGAGTTGGCTAGCATTCATCGCTTGCGCCAGTCGGTCGAGGGCATGTTGGTCGGCGCTTCAAATGCTGGCCAACATGCCCTGGGTTATGCCGGGTGCCGGCAGCGTGCTGCAGCCCATTAAGAATTGGTCGATTGCGCGGGCGGCGCCGCGGCCTTCGTTGATCGCCCACACGACGAGTGATTGACCGCGGCGACAGTCGCCGGCCGCGAACACTTTGGGAATATTCGTGGCAAATTCTCCGTGTTCAGCTTTGAAGGTTTCCCAGTTGCCACGCGGCCGTTGGGTTTCGACGCCGAGCATTTCGCCGACCGGCAATTCTGGCCCAAGAAAACCTGTCGCCAAGAGCACCAAATCCGCCGGCCAGATTTTTTCGCTGCCCGGAACTTCGGTAAACGGCGCCTTTGCTCCTGGCTTCGACCAATCGACCAGAATGGTTTTAATCCCCTTTACGTGCCCGTTGCCGTCGCCCACAAACTCCTTCGTGAGGACGTTGTACTCTCGAGGATCGCGGCCGAATTTTGACTTCGTCTCGGCATGCGAATAGTCGATGCGGTAGATTCGCGGCCATTGCGGCCAGGGGTTATTGGCCGCGCGTTCCAGCGGTGGCCGGTCGAGCAGCTCGAAGTTGACCATACTTTTGCAACCGTGTCGCAACGACGTGCCGATGCAATCGGCCCCCGTGTCGCCGCCGCCGATCACGATGACATCCAGATCCTTCGCAGAAATGTAGTGCCCGTTATTCAGCGCCTTATCCAAGAGGCTCTTGGTGTTTCGCGTCAAGAAATCCATTGCCAGATGGATCCCTTTTAATTCGCGGCCAGGGCACCGCGCGGTAGGGTCAAACGACTTCGTGGCCCCAGTCGCGAGCATAACCGCATCGTTTTCCGCAAACAACTGCTGCGGGTCGATGAACTTTACCGGGCAGCCGCTCTTGCATGATCTGCGTCATGTGGCCGCTGGGGAATTCATCTTGGCGGCCAATGTGGGCACACGTCACGAAATCCACTCCTTCGGCCGTCAACAGATCAACGCGCCGCTGCACCACGCCTTTATCGAGCTTCATGTTCGGAATGCCGTACATGAGGAGCCCGCCGATACGATCGGCTCGTTCATAGACTGTGACGCGATGCCCGACCTTGTTGAGCTGCGCGGCGGCAGCCAAACCAGAGGGCCCGCTGCCAACAATTGCCACGCGCTTGCCGGTTCGGCAAGATGGAGGTTGGGGCATTATCCAACCCTCGGCAAAACCGCGGTCGATGATGGCATTCTCAATGTTCTTGATCGTTACCGGCGGCTCGATGATGCCGAGCACGCAAGCCCCCTCGCACGGGGCCGGACAGGTGCGGCCTGTGAACTCGGGAAAGTTATTTGTTTTGTGGAGCCGATCGAGCGCATCCTTCCAGCGGCCTTGGTAAACGAGATCGTTCCACTCGGGAATAAGGTTATCAATCGGGCAGCCAGAATCGCTTTGGCAAAACGGGACGCCGCAATCCATGCACCGTGCGCCTTGCGTGCGGAGCGGCAATTCCGCCGGCGCGGTGTAGATTTCCAAGAAATCTTGCACTCGCTCAAGCGGATCCCGATACGGCACCGCCTGCCGCTCAAATTCTTTAAAGCCTGTGGGTTTGCCCATGGAAAATCTGCCGTCGTAAATATTTCACGCAGAGACGCGGAGACGCAGAGGAGAGAGATTCTGTTGCTTACTCATCCTCAAGTCTATTGGCGATCCGTGTGATTCCTTCTTTCATAAGATTAACATTGAAATTAAGGAGCAATCCCAGTCGTTTATCTTGTAGGCGCAAATATGTTAGCAACTGTTTCTTGTGAACTCCCCTGATTTCTTCAACCGAGTTGATTTCGACAACCACGTTCTCGTCGACTAAAAGGTCGAGACGGAATCCTTCATCGAATTGAATCTCTTCAAAGACAATTGGGACAGGGCGTTGACGATCAACCAAAAAACCACGCTTCCGCAACTCATACGTTAGAGCTACTTCATACACGGATTCCAACAAGCCCGGACCGAGCACGCTGTGAACCTTTACCGCCGCATCCACAATTTGACCGCTGACATCGTTTATTCGCATTCGTTTCATTACGCACAGAATGAATTGCTACTCCCTCTGCGTCTCCGCGTCTTTGCGTGAGACTATTTTATCTTACGCGACCGCTGCTGCTTGCTCGGAGTGAAGCATCCGCCGCTTCTGCTCTTCAAGGACGCGCTTGTAATCAGTCGGCATCACCTTGATGAATTGCGGGAGGACTTCCTCCCAGCGGACGAGCACTTCGGCGGCCACGGTTGAGCCGGTCAAGTTGCGGTGCTTTTCGACAAGAGCGCGCAGCTCGACCATGTCTTCGTCCGCTTCGACCTTTTCCAACTCGACCATTCCCAAGTTGCAGTTGGCGAGCAGCACCTCGTTTGGATCCCACACGTAGGCGATGCCGCCGCTCATGCCGGCAGCGAAGTTGCGGCCGGTGGGCCCCAGAATGACGACGCGCCCGCCGGTCATGTACTCGCAGCCGTGGTCACCGACGCCTTCAATGACCGTATGGGCGCCGACTGTTGCGCACGGCGAAGCGTTCGGCCGCCCGGCCTCGGAAAAACGCTTCGCCACCGGTGGCGCCGTACAGGGCAACGTTGCCGATGATGATGTTCTCTTCAGGAACGAAGCTCGACTCTGCGGGTGGATAAATAATGAGCCGGCCTCCGGAAAGGCCCTTGCCGACATAGTCGTTCGCGTCGCCGGCGAGTTCGAGTGTCACGCCGTGCGCGAGGAATGCACCAAAGCTCTGCCCCGCCGAACCCGTCAAATTGAAGTGGATCGTGTCATCCGGCAAACAATTTTCGCCCCAGCGCTTGGCGATCTCGTGGCTGAGGATCGTACCCACCGTGCGGTTCGTGTTGATGATGTCCAGTTCCGCCCGCACCGGTGTACCGTTTTCCAATGCCGGCTTCGCCAACGCCAGCAACTTGGTTCGATCAAGGGAAAGCTCGAGGCCATGGTCCTGCCCCTTTTGACAGTAGGTGCCGACGCCATCGTGCGGCTTTTTGATGGGCGCCAGAAGCTTGGTCAAATCGAGTCCGTCCGCCTTCCAGTGCTGAATCGCGGCGTTCGTTTCGAGGCAATCGACGCGGCCGACCATTTCATCGATCGTACGGAAACCGAGCTCGGCCATGTGCTGCCGGGCATCCTCGGCGACCATGAATAAATAATTGACGACGTGCTCCGGCTTGCCCGCGAATTTCCTTCGCAGCACAGGGTCCTGCGTAGCGATGCCCACAGGGCACGTGTTGAGGTGGCACTTCCGCATCATGATGCAGCCGAGCGTTACCAGCGGCGCCGTGGCGAAGCCAAACTCCTCGGCGCCGAGGATGGCCGCGATTACGACATCGCGACCCGTTTTCAGGCCGCCGTCCGTCTGCAGCACAACGCGGCTCCGCAGATCGTTCAGTACGAGCGTTTGATGTGTTTCAGCGATCCCTAATTCCCACGGCAAGCCAGCGTGTTTGATGCTGGTGAGCGGCGAAGCGCCGGTGCCGCCAGCATCGCCGGAGATTAGGATATGGTCCGCGAATCCTTTTGCCACACCGGCAGCGATCGTGCCGACGCCCACTTCCGAAACAAGCTTTACACTGACGCGCGCCGACGGATTGCTGTTCTTCAAGTCGTGGATCAGTTGCTTCAGATCCTCGATCGAATAGATATCGTGGTGCGGCGGTGGGCTAATAAGGCCGACGCCGGGCGTCGAGTAACGGATCCGGGCAATGTTCGTATCAACTTTTCGACCTGGCAGTTCGCCTCCTTCGCCCGGCTTCGCGCCCTGCGATATTTTGATCTGCAGTTCGTCGGCATTCGCCAGGTACCAAATAGTTACGCCAAACCGACCCGATGCCACCTGTTTGATGGCCGATCGCTTTGAATCACCATTGGGAAGCGGCTTGAATCGCTCTGGGTCTTCGCCGCCCTCGCCGGTGTTGCTCTTGCCGCCCAGGCGATTCATCGCGATGGCAAGTGTTTCATGGGCTTCAGCGGAAATAGAGCCGAAGCTCATCGCTCCGGTGCAGAATCGCTTCACGATGTCTTTCGCAGACATCACTTCTTCGATCGGAATCGGCCCGCCATTGGCGTCGGGCTTCAATTGCAGAAGTCCTCGTAACGCACAGCGCGTTTTCGCATCACGGTTCGCATGTTCGGCAAACCGACGGTACGCGTCGGCGCTGTTGTTCCGCGCGGCGACCTGTAAATCGGAGATTGCCGGTGGATCCCACATATGCCGCTCGCCATCGGCCCGCCAGTGGAACTCGCCGGGATTGGGTAACACGGACGAACGATCCACGAACTGCTCCGGATATCCCAGCGAATGCCGCCGCAGCGCTTCCTCTGCGAGTACATGGAAATCGACGCCCTGAATGCGACTCGCCGTGCCGGCGAAACATCGCTCGATGACTTCATCCTTAAGGCCTACCGCTTCGAAAATCTGTGCGCCCTTGTAGCTTTGCAACGTGGAGATGCCCATCTTGGCCATTACTTTGAGCATTCCCTTGGCGACACCCTTGCGATAGGCGGCGACCAGCTCGTGGTCTTCTTTCGTGACGGGATCATAGTCCTCGCCGTTGGCGCCGGCTTCGATGGCGGGGTGAGTCTTGCCCTCGGCGCTCTGGTCCGACTTATCCGCGCCCTCTGGACGTTGCAGCAAGCCTTCGCGTCGCGATTGCCACAGCGACTCAAATGCCAGATACGGATTGATTGCGTCAGCACCATAACCCACAAGCAGACAGTGGTGGTGTACCTCGCGAGCCTCGCCCGATTCGACCACGATGCCGATGCGCGTCCGCTTTGCCTGCCGCACCAGGTGGTGATGTACGGCACCGGTGGCCAACAGTGAGCTGAGCGGCACACGGTCGTGACTTATCGCTCGATCGGACAGAACCACCAGCGAATATCCTTCATCGATCGCCGCTTCGACTTCAGCACACACTCGATCCAAGGTCTTAGTCAGCCCGGCATGCCCTTCCGCTCGCGGCCAGGTGATGTCGATTGCTTTGGTGCGCCAGCCGCAATGATTCATGTGCGTAAGCGCGGCCAGTTGCTCGTTCGACAGAATCGGATGCGGAATCCGGAGGCGATGCGCGTGTTCCCCGGTGGTTTCGAGCAGATTTCGTTCGGGCCCGACGTAGCACTCCAGCGACATGATCACTTCTTCACGGATCGAATCGATCGCCGGATTGGTGACCTGCGCGAAGAGCTGCTTGAAGTAGTCGTACAACATCCTCGGCTTGTCGGAGAGGCAGGCTAGCGCCGAGTCATTACCCATCGAGCCGACCGGATCGCGCAGTTGGCGCACCAGCGGCAACAGCATGAACTGCATCGTTTCGACCGTGTACCCGAAGGCCTGCATCCGTTCGACAAGCGTTTTGGGCTCGAATCCGTGCGGTTCCTTGACGGTCTCCAAATCCTTGAGGTCGATTCGCTGGTTGCCGAGCCACTCGGCGTACGGACGGCGACTCGCAAAGTCGCGCTTCAGCTCATCATCGGGAATCAACCGTCCCTGCTCGAAATCGACCAGGAACATTCGACCGGGCTGCAAACGTCCCTTAACCTTGATATTCTGCGGCTCAATCCGCAGCACACCCACTTCGCTCGCCATGATGACGCGATCATCGTGCGTGATGTAATACCGCGACGGCCGCAAGCCGTTTCGGTCGAGCACGGCGCCGATATATTTGCCGTCAGTGAATGCGATCGAAGCCGGGCCGTCCCAAGGTTCCATCAGGCACGAGTGATATTCGTAGAACGCCCGCTTGTCGTCAGCCATCGATTCATGATTCTGCCACGCTTCGGGAACCATCATCATGACCGATTCCTGCAGCGTACGGCCATTCATCAGCAAGAATTCCAACACGTTGTCGAACGTGCCGGAATCGCTGCAATCCGGCTCCACGACCGGAAACAACTTCGACAGCTCTTTACCGAATAGTTTGCTTTGCACCACACCTTGGCGGGCTTGCATCCAGTTCATATTGCCGCGGAGTGTGTTGATTTCGCCGTTGTGACTCATGAACCGCATCGGCTGGTGCGGTCCCACGACGGAAACGTATTGGTTGAGAAACGCGAGTGCACCATCGCCAAGTGACTGGTGTAATCCGGCGCGGCGAGGTCCGGATAGTACTTAAACAATTGGTCGGTGGTGAGCATTCCTTTGTAAATGATCACTTTTGTCGACAGCGAGCAGATGTAAAACATCTTCGCCTGGCTAAGCGATGTATTGTTGCGAAGCCGGTGGCTCGCCTGCTTACGGATCAGATACAACTGCCGCTCGAACGCATCGCCTGAAAGCTTTTTGCCGGCGGCGATCACCAACTGCTCAATGTGTGGCTCGCCCGCCCTCGCAGTGGGACCGATGTCGGCCTTCTCCGTTTGAGTGGGAACTTGGCGCCAGCCGACCAACTGCTGCCCTTGCGTAGCGATGATCTCGGCCACAGCCTCTTTGCATTTGTTTCGCTCCGTTTCGTCGCGCGGCAAAAACACGATGCCCGCCGCGAACTGTCCCGGCGCCGGCAATGTTGCCTTCAATTCCTGTTTTACGACGCGCTGCAAAAACTCGTGCGGCAGCGCCGTAAGAATGCCGGCCCCGTCGCCCGTATTGGCTTCGCAACCGCAAGCACCGCGGTGATCCATGTTGCGAAGCACCTCCTCCGCATCAATCAAGATTTGGTGGCTCCGCTTACCTTTGATGTGGGCAACAAAACCGACGCCACACGAATCGTGCTCAAACGCCGGATCGTACAGCCCCTGCTTGGACGGATAACCAGTAAGTTGCGCTGATCCGTTTGAAATATGCTTCATGACGTTCACCGCCCTATTGTTCATGGAGCAATCGCTGAATGCTCGATAATCCAGCCTGCGCCGTTAACCGTTGTATTCTTGTGGCGTTGCAATTCGAATTTGATTCTTCTCAAGGGTTAAAGTTAAACTTGCCCCGCGGTTACTTTCTCGCGCACCACTCGTCGTCCTCACTCATTTCGGAAGTGACGCTTGGTTCCGACTCTGCACGCGGTAAGGACAACGCGGTCTGCGACCGAAGCAGATGAATAAACTGCTGTGCCGTTTCAGTGAGCTTGCGGTCGCGCCGGTGAATAATTCCTAGCGGCCGCTCGAGCACCGCATCTTCCAAGGGAATCTGCACGAGCGACCCTGATTCGATCTCTCGGGAAATTGTTGGCTCGGGCAACAAGCTCACACCCGCGCCAATCTCAATTGCCCGCTTGATCGTCTCGATGTTGTCGAACTCAAGGGCAACTCGCACCCGCACCTTGTGAAGCGCGAGCGCCCGATCGATTTCGTCGCGAATCTTTAGTCCCGACTGGAACGCCACGAAGGACTCTCCCGTAAGTCTCTCGAGCGTAACACCTCGGTGCTTTGTCAGAGGATGTTTCGGATAGCACACCAACACCATCGACTCCGTCCGCCAAGGCAACGCGGCCAGGCTGGCAGACTCTTCCGGATAACTGACCAGGCCCAGGTCCGCCTGCCCCTGATCGACCTCCTCGTAAACTCGATGCGGATGGACGTACTCCAGCCGAACGTCGGCCTTGGGATGGGCGGCTAAGAACTCCCGCATACAACCGCTCATGTGTGCCAGGCCCACCGAGTAAATGGAAGCAATTGTCAGTCGGCTCACGGTCGCTTCGCGCAATTCTCGTACCTCCCGCTCCAAATCGTCGTAGCGCTGCACGATTACACGAGAGCCCTCGTGGAATCGTTTACCTTCCGGCGTTAGAACGAACGGCCGCTTTGAACGATCGATCAGTTGGACCCCCATCCGCTCTTCCAGTTGGTGGACCACCTGGCTGGCGTTCGATTGCGACACACTATTGACTTTGGCAGCCTGCGAAAAGCTGCCCAAGTCGACAATGTCGCAGTAGATTTTCAGAAACCGAAGGTGCATAAGTGATGAAAGCTCGATACGAATGACCGCCGTTCCACGCCGACCGGAAATCGAGAAAGCGATTCCGTTATTCGGACGGGACGTATTTGACCAGGTTTCAACGGCCGAACCCCGCTCGCAACGCACAAGCTGATAAAGAGGATCAAGCCGAAGAGCTAAGCCGCCATTTTATCAATAATATGAATATCGGCAAGACCCAAGATTAAAAACCAGAATAGTAAGGTAGCTAGCAAGATATCTACTGTCAACGATTGTTCCCGACAGTGTGCTCCTTCCGTAGCCAGCAAAGCTGAAAACCAAAAGAAATCACCGCTAGCCCGAGCTTTTCGCGGTAGAGATGTCGGCCCCATGGCTTCTTTCAATGTTTCGGCGAGCTACAATCACGTAGCCCTTCCTATAGCGCGGCCGATCAGCCCATGCACGAATTGCTCGACCTTTTTTTCCATCTCGACGCCCATTTACAGGCATTTGTCGCGCAATACGGGCTGTTAGTTTACTGCCTTTTGTTTGTGATCATCTTTTCGGAGACGGGCTTTGTCGTTACGCCGTTTCTACCCGGTGATTCTTTGCTGTTTACGGTCGGCACGCTGGCGGCCACAGAAGTCTTAGATATTCGGATCGCCGCGCCGCTGTTGGCGGTGGCTGCTATCATGGGCGACACGGTCAACTATTCCATCGGCCACTTCGTCGGACCGAGGGTGTTCACTGCAGAAGATCGCAAAAGCTTGTGGCACCGGTTATTGAACCGCGATCATTTGATGGAAGCCCATGCTTTTTACGAACGCCACGGCGGCAAAGCGGTCGTCCTGGGGCAGTTCCTGCCGATTGTCCGCACGTTTGTGCCGTTCGTGGCCGGTTGTGGCGCGATGACCTATCGTCAGTTCGTGTTCTATAACGTCACCGCCGCCGTGCTCTGGGTAGGACTTTGCATGGGCGCAGGTTACATGTTCGGTACGGTGCCCGTTGTCAAAGAGCACTTTGAACTGGTGGTCGTCGGCATTGTCTGCGTCTCGCTCGTGCCAATCGTGCTTGGCTATATCACGAGTCGAATCAAGCGAGCGGCCGCACAATCGCCGGAATAGCGACCGCTGCTTCTCCTGCTCGTGTCTAATCCATCCTGACCGGCTCGATCGTCGCGAGATGTCCGTCCCTTGAAGCGCCACCTACTACCATCAATCCACCTTGCGGCGCCGGTACGAGCTGATGAAAGAAGCGCGGAGTCACCACTTTGCCGGCCTTCTTCCACGCCGTCCCCGAAGCGTTTAGTCGATAGAGAATGCCGCGTAGATCGCAAACATATAAATTACCGTTCAGGTTCCAAGCCGAAGCGCCGAATCCGGCCATTCCTGCGCCAGGCAGATTCGGCCCCTGCGCCGACTTGCCCGAGTGCGGATCGAATATATCCACGCGCGTGGAAGGACTGGCAACCTTATCCAAACCACCGATCGCAAACAGTTTGCCTTTCCAATGCCCCGCTGCGAGCGCTTTCCGCTTGAAACCGGGCAAGGGCAGCTTCTGCCATCCTCTCTGGGGTTTTGTGAAATCGTAAACGAGCGCGTCCGGTTCCCATGTGCCGGGTGCTTTGCCATCCAGCAGCCAACCGCCAACCACGTACAACTTGTCACCAATGACCGTGGCGTTGAGCGACGAACGTGCGGCAGGCAACGGTGCAAGCGCCGTCCATTTGTTCGTCGCCGGATCGTATTCAGCAAACTCGGCCACTGAATGCAAATCCGCAGTCTCCTTTGCGGTCGGGTTTCGAATACTTAGCCCGCCGATGCGGTAGATCTTTCCGCCGTGAGCGACCAGCGGTAAACCTTGCAGCGGAGTCTGCATCGGCAATTCTTGCCACTGCTTGCCGCCTTCAAGTTGAATGCGGCGGAAATGCTTCGACAAGTTCGCCGCCGAGTGCTCGTGCTCCTCACCCGTGTGGCCGCCATAAACGTATAGCCACCCATCCGATACCACGCCGCCAAAACTTGCCACTGGTTCCGGCAACGATGGCAGCACCGCAGCGTCGGTATTGGCCGCGGTCGCAGCCTTCTCCGTTACGGGCGAGTCTTTTGTCTTTGGTTCGACGTCCGCCCCCGGAAGACGAAACGTCAACGACGAATAATGCAACACGCCCTTGTACGGTTTGCCGCCGAGCTCGCCCGATTTGCCCTTCTCCATGGTGTTGGCCAAAACGCCGACCAGTCCGCTGCCCTCGGGCTTCAACGACACGAGGCCGTCGTTGTCGGTTTTCCTTTCGAGCGGGTCCCGGTCGCCACAAAAAATCGTCACATCAGCATCTGGCAACGGCTTGCCGTTCCAAAGAACGGTTAGCTCGACGTCGCCATCGTTCACCTTGGGGACGATTTCCAGGGCCAGTTCTTTTGAAGTTCCAGCCGCGTTGATTTCGTCTGGGGACGTGCCGCGAATGTGCTTGGCGTCATACGCCAATAAGGAAGTGCCATAAATTCCATATTGTTGTCTTGCCTGCAAAACCGGCGACGTCGCATCAGCCAGCAGTCCGATCAGCCCCACGCGATCGTCCGTATCGATTGTTTTAGTCGCGATCTCAGTTTGCTTACCGTCGGCTGTGCGGCTCCACAGCTTTGTCTTCGCCAACTTATCGGGAAAGTGATAAGCCTCGTCCGTTGGGCTTTCGCCGAAAAACAGCAACCCCTGATGCTGACCGTCGACGGCTACTGTTTTGATCCACAGAAAGTGTGCCTCGCATTGCAAGGCCGCTGCAGCAACTGCAAGGCTGCAGAAGGTTGCACAAATCTGTCGCCAATTCATGAGTCGCATTTTCAACCTCAATTCGAATTCAAACCATTCATTTTTTCCACGACCGCCGCTAAAGGGAGAGCGAAGCTTAATAAAGCTCGTCATCACGGAATTCGCCTTGCCCTCTCGATACATTGGTTTCTTTACTAATCGATACGGGTATTCACCTCGTCGCCAGCACGTGTAACAAGCGACTGTCGCACATTTGGATCCGAGTCGTTCGTCAAAAAATGGACGGACCCATCCAGCATCACGAACTGGACTCCGCCAGGATGATCGCTACGGAATGTAGTTAAGCTATTGGGGGGAAGAAAATGGTCGGAATCATTGTACAGCGTCGGAAACTCGTCGGTCATATGCCCCCAACTTTCGACCGGATAACCTTGCGCCACATATATCGCCCCCAGCGCGGCGTGCCATTTAGCGACGGGCAATCGTCCCACTTAAATGCTTGGAGACCGTAATTGGTCTCGCCTACCAGCAGCGTTTTCGACAATCCATCCGTAATCTGCTTCATCGAAAGCGAGTAAACCGGCACGATATAGTTGCCACTGTCCAATCTTGCATTAGGCCAGGTGAAGGCGCCATCAAATTTCAACGCGTTGATAAATTTGTATTGCGTCCTGGTGGATGTGATATAGCTCCCGGGCGCAAGCTTTTCGCCACACGCAACTTCAGGCACCCCGCGGCAACCGCATCGAAGGGCAAAGGTAAATCGCAAGCCGGGTCGCCGCTATCTCGTCATTACCTGGGTCCGTCACTAGTTTGTTGAGATCGAATTTGGCGTAGCGATCTGATTCCTCCAAATAAGGCAGAATAATTGCGAAGAAGCTCACCGTGTTCTGCCGCATCGGGTCGTACGGCAATACAGTCCCTGCCACCAGTGCCTTCGGTGGTGGTAGGTGGTGCATCACATCGTGATAATTCTGGACCGCTATACCAATCTGCTTGAGGTTGTTTTGGCACGCTGCGCCGAGAGGCTTCGCGTGCTCCCTGAATTGCGGGCATTAGAATTGCAATTAAAATGCCCACAATCGCGATGACCACCAGCAATTCGATCAGAGTAAATCCGCGGCACTGTTCTCCATTTTTGACAAACGACTTCGAAGTCCGTCGGTAGTGGAACATCAACCCACACATGCGTGAATCCTTCCGACTCGTGTCAGTCCACCGCACGCTGCTGCCCCAAAAAGCAGAATACATAAACAGGGCTCAGGCACCGAACCGCCCGCACTGAACAAACTGCTGCCCACTGCGACATTGCCAAACCGAGAACGCCACTCGATATAATCTTGAGTGGTAACATGGTCCGGATCGTCGACTTGGTTTTGCAGCAGCCCACCATTGCGCCATAGGACGTAGTCCGCTGCATCGACGACACCGTTGCCGTTGTAATCGCCCGATACACCGGCTGGTAAAATCGTGTAGTCGATCTCCAATTGTGGTAGCCGTGAGGTCGGCTCGTAATATGGAAATCCAGCCGACTCTTTCAAGTACCACCGCGGGTATCCGCCCCCGCCGCCAAACTCGCCAGTCGACGTCAATGTCGACAACATGAAACCAAGCGAGCCGCTTGCCAGCGATTGTTGAATGTATGACTGGACACCGGGTGCATTCATATCCAAAGAAAATGTGAAAGTGGTTTTGTCCGGAATCGCATCTCCGACCGCCAAGTTGGCTTGTCCAATTGCCCAAGGCGTGGGCGTGAACGGAGATGTATAGTGCGTTGGCTCGGTTTCGCTGTAGCCACCCGTTACGCTGTTCGATACATCCGTGTATGTTTCGGACTGCGACGAACCGACGATGGGATAAACGATGGGGCCTCCATCGGGAGCACTATACGGATGCGTGCTTTCATCCATTAGCGGTGGTCCCCCGCTTCCGCTGCCGAACTCATAACCTGTGTAATCCGCCCGCAGGTCGGCCCCATACAACTCCATGGGTTTCTGCTTAGTTGGGCTGCCGCTAGTTATCTCGGCTAAGATTTCCTGTTGAGTTACGAGAGAATCTGTGTAGAAGAGCTGGTTTGGATCCGAATCGTATGTCCAGGTTGCTTTCACGGTCACCGAGTTAATCTGATAACGGACAGTTGGCAGCCCCGTGGTAATCTGTGAGCCGGTATTGAAGGCAATCAACACTGTCCCCAGCCGGGCAGGATCGGTCAACGTGCTCGGATCGAACTGCTGCGTATCGGGATTAACCGTGACGCCACCAAAAAAAGTTGGCGCGAGCGCGTGGCTGCCAGGCGATACCGCGTTTGTATACACCCACGTGTCCAAATCCGAACTGCTCCAGGTCGCAGTATCCCCCAGCGAAGCTTGACTGGTACAAAGCGGCGCAAGGCAACATACGAATCCAACAATGGGCAAACGAATGCGATCAATCATGACAGCAAACCAGATGGCTTGATTCATCCGACTCGCGACCGACGTCGAATAAAGCCAATCGCGGCAAATCCAAGGGCCAGTACACACCCAGCCGGCTCCGGCGTCGAAATCGACACCTGATCGAGACCGAACGAATACGTGTTCGGATCTGCACCGAATCCGGCCGGCGCCTCGTAACCAATCTGGATGTGGCCGACGCTTGAGAACGTCGCATCAAAGACCGACGGTGGACCTTCCGGAAAGAGCGAAACGTTGATTTGGGATGGAACAATATCGAAATTCAATTGGGTCCACGTGTTGGGTGGCACCGGCGTGACGTCTACAGCATTCGTTCCCGGGAAATTGCTAGCCGTGGCAAAACGCACGAAAAACGGAAGCGATACCGGTGCGTTGTGCCATACGTAGGCACTGAAGTGGTTAATCCCGCCTGTCAGCCAGTCCCCTTCGAAAGCATGGCCGCTTGAATTGAATTCGTCCTGTCCGCGAAATAGGACGACCCCCGAGCCATCGGCGACATTAAAGGCCGTCGAGGTGGTCGAGACATAACCGCTGCCGTCCGGTCCTCCGCTGCCGACGAACGTCGCCAAATCAGCGCCGGAACCGTCCGCCCAATTCGCTACGCTGGATGCGAAATTCTCTATGAACGGCGCAGTGGCGAATGCAGAACTTAACTCGGAATGAGCCAGCAACGTTATCAACACAATGCAAACTACTTTTGTCAGTCTCACCGGATCTCGTCTCCTTGCAGAACTGAAATTCACTGCTCAAAAACTTCGCTTTAAGGTGTGAATCGGCGCGGTGCATTCCTTGAGTCGGCTTCTATGGCGTTTCAGAGCTCTCGCCGCCACTGCGAGTCGTCATTGCTCGCCAGACCGCTAGTGAGATATCGCTTGTCACGCTGCGCACCGACCCATCGACCATCGCCGCATTTACCGTATTTCCCGCGTGGTAACTTCGCGAAGTGACCGCGGCGTAGGTGATATTCGTGGTTGAGTCGCCCTCCTCGGCCGACGTATAGTCGACGTCGTATGCCGTCCCTCCGTTTTTGTAGGGCACCACGGAATTCGGCGCAAAAGTGCCGGTAAAGCCATCCTGGTGGACACGGCCTTCAACCCATTCGGTGTGCCCGTCTTCCTCCTCTAGGTTGCTTCCGCCGATACTCGCGAGCTTCGATGGGTCGTCAGGAGGGGTGGCGGTTGGGCTTCCTCCAGTTTTCAGAACCGCTTGGAAGGCTTTGACCTCGCTAAATGCGATTGTTTTGCTCGTGCCGTCTTCGACATTCTTCATGCCAATGCGAGCGTTCGGTTCGAAGATGCCTTCGCCACCGACGTTTGTCTTTGGATTGAAGACCATCCAGTCTGCCCATGTTGGCGGCGTAGTTGATCGGATACTGGTCTAACTCGTCTTGAAAGCTTTTTCTGTCGTTGTTTTCGCTTGGGCACATAAAAACCGGAATTCGAAACGCAATTGCCGTCACGTTTTTTGGTGTCGAATACGGTTGGGAAAAATCGATGAGGCTTCGCAGATTCGCTTCCTCGATAAACGGAAGAAGCCGGGCCTGTGGTCCCCATTCACCCCACGTATTGCCAGTGAGGTCGATGTACATGCTGGAGGGAAAGACCTTGTGGTTCGATTCATAGTTCTGAAGCGCAAGGCCGAGTTGCCGGAGATTGTTGGCGCATTGACTACGTCGAGCCGCTTCCCGAGCCGCCTGTATCGCCGGGAGCAAGAGCGCAACAAGAATGCCGATGATCGCGATGACGACTAATAGCTCGACCAGGGTAAACCCGGTTTTTTTCGTTCTTGTGGGTGGGTGCATGTGGATCTCCTACTGGCCGAATAAGGCACATGGGCCAATCTATTGCTATTGAGATTCAGAATCAATAGAGACATCCTAGAGACCTCCATTGATTTTCACAAGTGCTAATGTCAAAAGAAAGGAAAAGATATTCCACCCACGAGAACCCGCATAAAAAATTGCAAGAAACCAGCATTTTGCCGGCATTAGGAAAGATGCGAGCTTGGAGAAATCCAACCGAATTGGTCGCGAGAAGTGGTATCGATTACGCCCGCAGACTGCTACTTCTCGTTCAGCTTCTCAAATGTGTACTCGTGATTCCGTTCGCGAAGTACCTCGGCCTTAATGATTCGGTCCGCCTTCGGCGGATCCGTCTGGTGCATGGAGGAGCGATGTTGTAAATCGCCCAAGACTTCCATGCCTTCGATCACCCGCCCGAATACGGTGTGACGCCCATTGAGATGTGGTGTTGGCACAAACGTGAGGAAAAACTGCGAGTTGCCGGTATCCCGGCCTGCATGCGCCATGCTCAACGAACCGCGGAAGTGTCGGCGGTAATCCGGCCGGTAACACTCGCAACGAATCGTGTAGCCAGGGCCTCCCATCCCTTCATCGGTCTTGGCGCCTCCCTGGGCCATGAACATCGGCAGCACCCGATGAAACGGACTGCCATCGTAGAATCCTTGTTTCACGAGGGTCAAAAAATTCGCCACCGTTTGTGGCGCTTCGTTTTCAAATAGCTCGACAACGATCTCGCCTTTCGTGGTCGTCAGCTTGACGCGGGGTAAGTTATTCGCCTTGGCCTCCGCGGCGCGAATCTCCGCCTCTTTTTTCCAAAAGATGCGGTAGTCGTCGAAATTCGAAAGACAGGTGTGAATGAGTTGATCCAAGTTCTTGTTCAACCCGGCTTGAGGATCGCTGCGATCATTGTGCATCGCGGCCATGTCGAGCGCATCGATGGCTCCTGTTTCTTTGGCTTTGTTCATATAGATTTCCGCCAGGTCATAGTTATTCGTCGCAAACGCGCAGAGAAATCCCCACACATAGAGTTCGCTGTTCTGCGTTCCGCCATCGATCAGGAGCTTAATAATCGGGAGGCCGCGTTCGTACTGGTCACCGCCATCGATCGGGTAGTAAACATCGCCAGGATCCGAGTGCGACTTCTGGCCGGGCCCAATTTGTCGGCCGATCACGTAGTGTTTTGCCACGGCCGTCAGCACATCCGTGATTTGCTGATCCGCATTCGGCGCCGCGCGATACGCGCCTTCCGCCGCGTCGACCATCTCGTTGACCAGTGATTGCGTGTGGGCAACCTGGCCGGTCACTTTCTCATTGAGCTTCTTTCGATTGGCCGCGTCGGCAGTTTGAAATTCTGACTGCAATTTTTCGATTTCACGGACGGCAGCTTTATACTCCTCAAACTTCGCCTCGAAGGTAGCCTTCGCTTGTTGGGCTTCGGGACTCGCCGCCGTGACCGATTTCTCCTCGGCTCGAGCCGTGACAACGATTGATAGCGCTCCAATAAAGCAGCCCAATAACCCAATCCGGCGAATTCTATGCTTCATATCGAAACTCATCATTCTTTCCCTGCTAGACGCCATTGACTTCACACACGATAACACATGCGTGACGCACCCTACCAGCGCGACCATTCTCTGTTCCGCCGACGATCATCGTGGCCCGAAAACGCAAATCCGCTGGCCGCACTCCGGAAAAATCCTCGGGTAACCGTGATTCTGAGGTTCGCGTCATTGGAGGTGAATTCCGCGGTCGACGGTTGCATTATCATGGTGATCCGTCAGTTCGGCCAATGAAGCATCGGACTCGTGAAGCGATCTTCAACCTGGTCGGCACGGGTTGCCCTGGCCGACATGCGGTCGATCTTTTCGCGGGTACGGGCACCCTCGGCCTGGAGGCGCTTAGCCGCGGCGCTGTTTCCGCCACATTCATTGAACGGCACGTCCCTACGGCGCACATCGTTGACGAGAACATCCGCTTGCTGGCCGTTGATGACCAGGCAGAAGTCCTCGTAACCAGTGCGTTTTTGTGGGTTAGGCGTGATCTACCAGCGGCAGCGGCCGCTGCCGACAAGCCATGGCTCGTTTTCTGCAGTCCGCCTTATAAGTTCTATTACGAACGACAGCAGGAAATGATCGGGCTAGTCACAGCAATTATGGAGCACACGCCGGGGGACAGTATTTTAATTGTCGAGGCCGAACTGCCCTTCGATTTCGACCTCCTCCGCGACGCAGAGCCTACGACCGGCCACTCCGCCGAGTGGGATATACGCAAGTATCCGCCGGCAATCGTGGGGCTCTGGCACAAGCGCTAGGTAAATGACCCTCGGCTGAAAAAGGCCTCGTCTTTGAGCGCACGGCGCCTATGGTCGTGGTTCCGCCGAACCCAAGTTCGATGTCGTCATTCCCATCATTTCGCCGGCGATTCGAACGCGTTGATCTGATCGTGCATCGTGTACAACCGATAGCCGTTTCCTGCCGGCACAACTTCGCCGCTTGATTTGTTGTCGTCCACGATCGGGTTGCCGGCGTATTTAGTCCAGTGCACCAAGTCGATGGAACGCGCAATATCCGTATTCCAAGTGCGAGGCAATTCTTCTCCACTTCCGCTGCCGTGATAAATCGCGAAGTAGACGCCGCGATACTTAAACACTTGATCCACCGCGATCAAGTCTTTGTCATACGAGCCGGGGCCCGGGCTCAAAACGGGACCTTCCTGTACCTTCGTCCATACGCGGGACATTGGATCATTCGTTTTGGCTAGCCACACGCCTCGATCCAGCCACTCATAGAATAAATACCACTGGCCATTCTCAACCCATACAGTCGGAGTGCCGCACGGTCGTTTTGCGGGCTGTTTTCCGTTGGTCGCACGCACATCCAATTCGCCCTCCCATTTCCACGTGACACCATCGCGCGAGGTAAGCATTTCCGCATGATTTGCGTGTTCACCTTCCGCAAACATGTAATACATGCCGTTTTCCTTAACGACCATCATGTCTTCTATCCAATGGTCGCGCACCAACGGGTTTTTGTCGAATCGCGTCCAGTGAAGACCATCGGTCGACGTTGCGTAACCCAACAGCTTCCGAGCATCACGCTTGCCATCGTATCCGGTGAACCACAAGCGAAAGGCATTGCCGTCTCGCATAATCCAGCCACGCTCCCGAATTTTAACGTCCCAATGTCCTGGACCTTCGGCGGAGAAAATTGGATTACCCGAATACGGCGTCCACTTCACCAGATCGCGCGGGAACTCAAGCGCCGCTACCGACGTCTGAGTTTGTGCAAACAGGCCAGAATTCGCGGTCCATAACACCCCACTCCACACCACCGCCAGCAGCAAAAGAGGGAAATGTGATGATCGCATCGCAGAAGAAAGTTTATGCTTCATGTGCATGTGGTAGCGACGAAACTGCGGAGTTGTCCGGTTGGGCAAAGCTGATTGTGTCGTGAAAGCCGGCGATCGACAATCGATGACGGGTCGGCAAATGACTGGTAGTGGGTCAGTTTGATGGAATTTTGTTTGGGTGGCTGGGGTCGAGCGTTTTGCTGGGTGGCTGGGGTCGAGCCGCCAGGCGAGCCCCCCAGTTCCACGCACTCGGGGGCTACTCCGCGCCACTTGTGTAGTTCATGTACGTTCACTTTCGCTTGGCCTCCACGTAGTCAGCATGGCAATCCTAACATCAAAAGTACATGCGACACGTGGATATCCCAGGGTGAAGAATCGGCGAAATATATTTGCCGTCGGCAGGCGAAGGTGATAGGGTCGGGCGCATCGGAGGGACGAATGAGAGCGCTTATCGGTGGAATCGCATTGAGCTTGATGGTCGCGACGACAATGTTCGCCGAGACTGCCAACGACCGACCAAGTGCGGTGATAATCCCACTCAAGGATATTTGGGCATGCGAAATGGCAGGTACACGCGATGTACGAGAATTGGAGCCGAACAATTTTGGTGAAGCGGTTCGGAATCTGTCCAGCGAAGAGAAGGCGCTCCGCCTACATGGCTCATTAACAACACAGATTCAACAATCATTGCGATTTGACAGGAAGAAGCTTGCCGGTCCCTGCTTTGCCGTCGTTGGCACTGGCAAAGAGGCTTTGAAGCGTGCGTACGAAGTGCTCGTCGAAAAGAAAGAGCCTTTGCGTTCATTCCGATCGGGCGATCAACTGTCCGTCGTGTTTTATTCGTATCAGTTTGGCAGCGCTGTGCAATTGCAAAGCGTAGCACTACGCGGCAACACGATAGAGATTCAATATGCGTTTATTCCTCACAGAACCTTAAACATTACGACGCATTTTGCGCTGATTCCTGTCGGTAAATTGCCGCAGGGTGCAATCGATGTTCACATACAGCAGGTGCCTCACGAGCGGCCCGCGAACGCCAATGAGTTGACAGATCACGCCATAATAACCCATGTAATATGCGACTCGTGTAAATTCTCGATCACCAAAAATTAAGAATGGATCGGAATAGGCTGAACGCGGAGGAGGATCAAAGATGCGTCGTCACAGCTTCAAATTGGTGTGTTCCCTTTGTGCGATACTTACAAGTGCGGCCAGTGCGAGTACAAATTCAATTGGACCTAATGGAATCAATTCGGCTGGCTTGCTTGGTTTCGATGGTCAACCATTGACCGGAGCAGGAGTGGCCATCGGACAAGTTGAACCGAGTCGCCCAGGAAAATCGACAGCCAACGGCGGTCCCGATGATGCGGCGCATTCCAACAGCACGGTTGTGCCAATGGCCGTTTTTTTGCGCGATGGAGCAGCCGTTGCCAATCAAACATCCTAGAGTCCGCTCCTGTTTTCGACCATGCTGAGCAAGTGGCGGGCGTTATGATTTCAACTGACCCCGTAGCCAAGGGAGTAGCCCCTGGTGCTCAACTTTACGCGTCAGCAGATGGCAATCCCGCAACGAATATTGATGAAACTGATGCTCTGTCGGCTCAGTTTATTATCGACGCTTCTGGTGGCACGATTCGCGCTATCAATATGTCCTTTGGTAATGCACTTGGCGGAAACATCATGGATGGAAACTCGCTCTTAACGTCGTTTATAGATTGGTCCGCGTACACTCATGACGTGTTATACGTAGTTGGTGGACCAGAAACGGGTGGTGGATTAGGGCCAATCCCTTCTGACAATTACAATGGGATTACGGTTGAATCCTCTACGAGAATTAATTCAACCGGTCAATACCGGCGTGTCGCCGACATCAATGATTATAGTGCGTCGGTAGACGCATTTGGTCTCCGAACGTCAACTGACTTACTCGCTCCTGGCGACTCTATCGACACTGCGAGAATCGGAAACGCCATCGGCTCGAACCTCGGCACGAGCTTTGCCGCGCCCCACGTGACAGGCACTGTCGCCCTGCTCCAACAATATGCGAATCAGCGTATCCCAAGTGCACCACGTTGGACGACAGACGCGCACCGGCACGAGGTTATGAAGGCCGTCCTGGTTAACTCGGCCGACAAGGTACAAGACATCGGTAACGGAAATTTGCTGGGGATGGAAAAAACGATTGTAGACATTGATGATGTAAGCACGTGGCTCGATACTTCCGCCTTCAACGATGTGGGGCCGGGTGACACCAGAGGGGAAGTACCGCTTGATTTGCGATTGGGCGCAGGACAACTTAACGCGAACCGCGCGCTCATGCAGTATTCGCCGGGCGAGTACCACGCCAATTCGGGTCCAGTGCCTGTCCGTGGGTGGGATTATGGGACAACGAGCGGTGATGGATCCATTGTCAAATACACGATTGGCGACCCTATACTGTCAAATAGCTACATAGCAATCACGTTGGCTTGGGACCGACAAGTATTCTTTGCCAACGATGCTAATTCAAATGGAGAGTACGATATCGGTGATACGTTCATACCGGACTGTTGTTTCACGAATCTCGATCTTTACTTGGTGCCTGCCGGCTCGGCCAGCTTGGACGATGCGATTACATCGTCATTCGCACAAGACCCAAACGATACGTTGGAGCACATCTTTTTTCAAATTCCACCACAGCAAGGAGGCGATTATGAAATTTGGGTGCATCAGCATGACAGTCAGTTCGGCGACCCAACGAATTACGCTCTGGCGTGGTGGGCAGACGGCGCGTTTCTTGAAGGCGACTATGACGGCAATGGTACGGTGGGACCGGAAGATTACATGGTATGGCGTTCTAATTTCGGTGACGCTGTTACCCCCGGAACCGGCGCTGATGGCAACGGAGATGGCGTAATTGATGGCGCAGACTACGTGCTATGGCGCAAGAATCTCGCCGCTGGCAGCGGCACCAGCTTAGCCGCAGTGCCGGAGCCGAGTAGTTTACTGCTGCTTGCCGCAGCGACTCTATGTATCGGATGGTCTAAGCTAAGCCGCTCCATCCGCATCGTCTAGCAGTTTCTTCAAGTGCTCCGGGTGCTTGTCCAAGTGGCCGTAGACTTGCCGCAGCATCTTCACGTCGCTGCGTCCAAGTATCGGGCCGTCGCACGTCATTGCCGGTCGCAATCCCCACGACACTACACCCACGCATCCACACGCCCCCTCTATCGATGGGTGGCCGAAACTGGGTATTGAACATGCGTTCATATCTGCTATAGTATCTCCCGCATGATCGCCGGGTGTCGGCGGTTATAGGTGGGGTTGGAACCGCTCGTTTCCGATAGGCCCGCACCGCTGCGGCAATCCTCGAACGATTGCCGCAGCCGGTGCTTCCCTAGGGATCGGAAGCGACGAAAGCGGAAAATCCGATCTGCCTCCGTGCTATGTGGATAAGTCGTCTGGCCCCAGACGTTCCATGTGACCCGAGGTCATGCGCGGAGCTCCGGAATGTCTGCATCCGGAGGGGATCCCCTTCTTTGCAGCGCTTAACGCCCAAAGAGAATAACGATGTCAGAATAATATAATTTTCCAAGAGCCGGCCAATATTGGCAACTCGAACAAAACCCCGGTAGTGTCCTAATTTGGCACCGTTCGGACCGGAACTTCGTAGCACGGACTTCAGTCCGTACGAAAATCACGGACTGAAGTCCGTGCTACAAGGTTGCTGTCCCGCAAATTAGGACACTACCCAATGACTCTGCGAATTGCATTCGCCCCCCTCGGGTGGTACAACAAAAGTAGCTTCTCTTCGGCCCGGTCCTTCTCAGGCGTACCGTCGTTGCGAACTACGTCTCCCAGAAATCATGGAACAACTTTCCGCTGAAAATGCCTTTGCCGCTGTTGAGTTCGCCGAGAACCCGGAGCCCCGCGTGCCTTGCGTCTTGATCGTGGATACCTCCACATCGATGCAAGGACCGCGGATTGATGAACTGAACAAAGGCCTCCAATCCTACAAACAAGAATTGCTTGCCGATCCGCTCGCGTCGAAGCGTGTGGAAGTTGCCATTGTTACGTTCGGTGGGCGCGTCACGCGGCTGGTCGAATTCACGACTGCCACGCAATTCGAACCGCCGACATTGCAAGCAATCGGCGGCACGCCGATGGGCGAAGCGATCACCACGGCGCTCGACATGGTCGAAGAGCGTAAAGCCAGCTACCGTGAACATGGCATCGCGTACTATCGGCCTTGGGCCTTCCTCATTACCGATGGCGAACCGAACGACCACTGGAAACCGGTCGTCTCGCGCGTGCACGACGGAGAGCAGAAGAAGTCGTTCTGCTTTTTCGCCGTCGGCGTCGAAGGCGCGGACATGAAGGTGCTCGATGAAATTTGTGTCCGCAAACCGCTATGGTTGCAGGGCATGAAATTCCGAGAGCTTTTCAGTTGGCTCTCGAATTCTCAACAGGCCGTGTCACGATCCTCACCGGGCGACGAAGTGCCGCTCGAAGATCCTACAACCGGACCAAAAGGCTGGGCCGCAGTATAGGGTGGCAAACGCGTGTGGCGTCACATTGCCCAGAGCCTGCAAGGCCCGAGTCACCTCGACGAGGGCATACCGTGCCAGGACACCCACGCTGTCCGTGTCGTGGGCGACGGAGGGCGCTGCACGCTCATCGCGTGTGTCGCCGATGGCGCCGGCAGTGCGAAATATAGTCAAGTTGGCTCCGCCATCGCGTGCGAAACAATCCTAGAACAGGCGGCCCGGTTTTTGGAATCGAACACCCTCGACGCCATGCAACAGGAGGACGCGCTCCTTTGGTGCGACGACATCCGCAACCGCATCAAACAGCAGGCAGATGAACAAGGTTGCAATTCGCGCGAGTTTGCCACCACATTATGCGCCTCGATCCTGTCGCCCGAGCTCTCTGTCTTTTTCCAAATCGGGGACGGCTGCATCATCTTGGGCAACGACGTATTGTACGGAGTAGTTTTTTGGCCGCAGGCCGGCGAATACGCTAATTCGACCAACTTTCTTACTTCCGACGAATACCACCAGCAGCTCGAGTTCATCACGACGACCAGTTGCTACTCCAAAATCGCAATGATGACCGACGGACTGGAACGTCTCGCACTTCGGTTTGACTCGCAAATCCCTCACGTCCCGTTTTTCGACCCATTGTTTCGCGCTCTCCAATCCTCCAATGACCTCCATGGCCTGAACGAAGGCCTCCGCAGCTTCCTTAGCTCCGATTCGATCCACCACAGAACCGACGATGACAAAACACTCGTCCTTGCAACTCGATGCGCCGACGGTGCTGCTTGATTCCATCTGCCGGTCGGTGCCAATCGGCAGTCAGATCGGCAGAGGGGGCGAGGGTAGCGTCTACGAAATCCAGGGCGATTCGTCGCTGGTGGCTAAGGTCTATCACAAGCGGCCGCTGCTGGACGAACAGATCGCGAAGCTCCAGGCCATGGTGTCCTGCTGGTCGAGTCCGCTTGAGACAATTGCCGCCTGGCCGAGATCCATTCTCTTCGACTCCGTCAGTCGCAAACCGTGCGGCATTTTGATGACCCGCATGGACGACGCTCGTCCCCTCCACGAGCTCTACGGTACGACGAATCGCCGCCGGCATTTCCCCGAGGTGGGATGGCACCACATGGTGCTCGCCGCTCGCAACACCGCGGCCGCATTCCAAACATTGCACGCCGCTAACATCCTGGTAGGCGACGTCAATCAAGGCAACTTGCTGGTGGACAAGGGGATGTGCGTCCGCATGATCGATTGCGACTCGTTCCAAGTCTCGTCGAATGGTCGCACATTCTCCTGTCCCGTCGGCACGCCCCACTTCACGCCGCCCGAGTTGCAATCGCAAAAGCTGCGAGACATCATTCGGACCGCGAACCACGACCGCTTCGGCCTGGCAGTCTTGATTTTTCACCTGCTCTTCGTTGGCAGGCATCCGTTCGCCGGACGGTACCGTGGCTCCGGTGATCTTTCGATCGAAAAGGCAATCGCCGAGCGACGCTTCGCATTTTCCAAAGACCGGGCGGAAACGCTGGTTGATCCGCCGCCGGCGTCGCTCCTGCTCGACGACTTCCCATCCGGCTTTGGCAATTTGTTCGAAGCAGCTTTTCGAAGCCCCGGCGAAGCAAACGCTCGCCCCACGCCGCTGCAGTGGGTACAGGAACTCGAAACGCTGATGAGGTTTCGCAAGACATGCCGATTCGATCCGATCCACGTCTACCCGGCGCAACTTAGCGACTGCCCCTGGTGCCGCATCGAGGACAGCGGAGGCCCGTCGTTCTTCGTCCCAGCTGGCGGCGCAACGACCGTGTCGGCCGATCGGTTGGCGGCGCTCGATGACCAAATCATGGACCTCCGGCAAATCGAGTTTGCCGATCTTCCATCGAAGCGACTGGCACTTCCTGAAATGCCTGCATTCCGCGTCGTGAAGAACATGGCGCGTCGAACGTGGCCGGAGTGGAATGCTGCGCTGCTGGTCGTTTCATGGGTGGTGTGCTTCGCGGCCATTTTCATCCATGGTTCGGTCGGCACCATGGCGCTGGGTGCGGGCGCCGTTTCGTCCCTGGTGTTGGCATTCCCACTCCTGTTCGGCAAGCGTGCCCGCGAGCGACGTAAATCGTGCCAAGACTTTCTCGACTGGCTCGGAAAAGGCAAGCAGCAGCTCGAGAATCTCGCCAGCGCGATTCAGTCGCAACATCGCTTGCGTGAAGTTGCTTTCGAACGATCGACCGAGGACCTGAAGAACGAAATCAAGAACTATCGCAATGCGGAGACCAGTCTGCAAGACGCGATCGTCAATCAGCGCGAGATGCAGAAAGCCGACTATCTGCGAGGATTTTCCATCCGCGATTCCATTCGAAAGATTCCAAACATCACGTACTCCCACGTCGCGATGTTGGAATCATTCGGCGTCGAATCGGCGAATGACGTGGAACAACTGCGATTATATGGCATCCCGAGCATCGATCCGGAAATTGTGATGGAACTGTTGCAGTGGCGGCGTGAAGTGGAACCGGGGTTTAAGTTCAATCCGGAACATGGCATCACGCTGGCCGATGTGGGCGCCGCGAAGGAAATTGCCGTGCGGCGGTTCAAGATCTCGCAGGCCCGCAAGATTCTCACGGCGGCAAAGCAGATCGAAACGCAAGCCGAAGTTGGGGCCGCCGATCTTGCGCGTGCGTGCAGTCGATTCGATGATGCGGCGGAGCAATGGAAAAACACCGCTAAGCAATTCCGCGATTCACAGTGCCGCCGGCGCCGCGAGGAACGGCTGATTAACGAGTCGCCGGGGATGATTATCGGCTTAGCGATCACGATTCCAATCGTGATTGGGTTCCTGTTTTTGCTGTTTCACCGGTAGCTGGTGTTCGTCACCAAGCGGAGACGGCAATGATTTCGTCAAAGCTGGTGACGCCGGCCAGAAGCTTTGCCGCCGCATCATCGCGCAGGCCGGGAATCTTTTTCTCGCGTGCCAGACGCGTTATGTCACCCTCATTGCCGCCTTCGACAATTCTTCGGGCGAGGTCGTCGTCGATGGGCAGCACCTCGAACAAGCCGACGCGGCCTTTGTAACCGCGGCCGTTACACTTTGGGCAGCCCTTCGGTTCGTAAACCGTCGAGTTCCCGGCATCAGGCCGACCGACCGCGGCCGCTTCGGCCGCTGTTAGGCGGCGCGGGCGGCGGCAGTCGGGGCACAAGCGGCGGGCGAGGCGCTGCGCGATGCACAACCGGACCGTCGCGGCCACTTGGAACGGTTCCAGACCCATGTCGATGAGCCGTGTGATGACGCCGGCGGCGGAGTTGGTGTGGATCGAGCTGAATACCAGGTGGCCGGTAAGGGCAGCTTTGATCGCCACGTCGGCCGAGTCGAAGTCACGGACTTCGCCGATCATGATCACGTCGGGGTCGCTTCGCAGAATGTTGCGAAGGATGGTGTCGAACCGCACCTTATCGGCTGTGTCGACTTCGATCTGCGCGACGCCGACGATGTCGTATTCAACCGGGTCTTCGACGGTTATGAACCGCCCAGGGTGGTTCGCCATGCGATGCCGCAATGCCGCGTAGAGCGTCGTCGACTTGCCGGCGCCCGTCGGACCGGAAAGCAAAATCATGCCTTGCTTTTGGGCCGTGTATTGGGCGAAAGTTCGCGTCGCGAGCTCCGACATGCCAAGCTTGTTGAGCGTGAGCTGCTCGGTTTCGACGGCCAGGAGGCGAAGCGTTAAGCGTTCGCCATGCGTCGTTGGCAGCGTGGCGGCCCGAATGTGGATTCGCCGCTGTTGTGGCCCGAGGCACTGGAAGAATCGTCCGTCCTGCGCCATCCGCCGCTCGGCGATGTCCATGCGAGCCAGCACTTTGTATCGGCTGACAATCGCCGCATGGATCGATTTGGGCAGCTTGCGCAGAGTTTCGAGAATGCCATCGACGCGCAATTGCACGAGGATGATGTTCTCTTCCGGGTCGATGTGGATGTCGGAGGCGTTGCGCTCGAAGGCGATCTCCATTAGTTCATCGCAAAGAGCAACAACGTCGGACTCGTGGTGCTCGGCCGTCGCCTTGCCTTTTTTGCGGGAGAGGGCTTGAACGAGCGCGCCGAGCTTGCCGCGAGACTCGTCGTCATCGTCGTCGTCCGTGGGGACGGTTGCCGTGTCGGCAGTCGTGAGTTCGAGGCCGGGGACGTAGGCTGCGATCGTCCACTCGTTTGAATCGGCCCGGCGAACGCGATGCGTGGGCATCAAATTGCCGGCGGCAGCCCACTTACGCAGCTTTTCGAGCGTAAACGGCCCGTACGTTTGCCCATCGCCAATTTCGAAGAACCATTGGTCGGTCATGGAGCGATGAGAAGCAAGCAACGAGGAGTGAGAAGCGATGGAATCCGGTACACTCCATGCTAAACGAAAATAGCGGAGGAGGGACTCGAACCCCCGACACGCGGATTATGATTCCGCTGCTCTAACCAACTGAGCTACTCCGCCGCAGGCCGCGAGCGGCCGACGAATTGTTGATTATCGAAAGCGGCAATCGCGGCGTAAAGGGGCATGTAGGTGTGGGGCAGTTTATGGAGTTTTGAGTCGCGTGTGTGGAGGCGATTTTTTATTGCAAAAGTCGGTGCGTGTTGTGTCTGGGGTCTTGCGGTTTTTGCCATGTTTGTCTGAGGTATTTTTCATTCCGGTCGGGCGAGATTGAGGGAATTTACTTCGTGGCCGTGTTGCAACAATTTCAAATTGGCGTCGGGATAAGGTTCCATACGTGCGCGCAGCGGGAGCGCAGTTTTTGACAGGATTTACAGGATTGACTGGATCAATCCATGCGTAGCTTGCCGCCCCGTGCCATCGGAGGCGCACTGCAGTGCAAGCCAGCAGTGGCACCCGAACGCACAGGAATCATGTAGCACGGACTTCAGTCCGTCCGAGAATCACGGACTGAAGTCCGTGCTACGAAGTTGTGCCAAATTAGGACACGACACGGAAATCAGGTCGGTGCGATGGTTGTTGGTGGATCACATGTTGTTTTTCGTTGTTCCTTTTATTTCGCGTAAAGTGAAATGCAGGGCCCCGATCAGCGGACCAACAGCGCACACTTCTAGCGGAGCGTCCACGGTTGGCGCGATTCGCCCTGGCCGCGACTTTGATGACGCGCGCTATTTTGCCTTGGTCCTCACTTCAACCGCCGGGCGCACGGTGCTGCTTCCTTAGGGCCGGAGATTGTCGCAACGTGAGTCGCGACAACGGCCGGCGTGTACAACGGGCAGCGGCGCCCACGACGGTCATTTCACTGGTGCGAGCTTAGCAAATACTGAACATTAGTTCAATACTCATTTTCGGCCACTTGAGATTTTTTTGTGAATGATTGAGATGGCGGCCGAAACGAGGCGCGAGTGGCGAGGAGCGAGGATTGAGAGTTGGGGCGCGAGCGTGCGACTGCTGGGGCGGCAACATAAATCACTGCCGCACCATCCACACTAGCACTCCCAACACCACGGCTACCAGCGTAATGGCAATTAACAGTGTGCGGAGGGAGAAGTGCCAGCGAATCCAAGGAAAAGTTGCAAACACTGCTAAGATCCACGAATACGAGAAATACATAACGGCACGATCGTCCTCCTGCGGCAACACCAAAAAACTTATTAGCCCCAAGAAACACATTAACAGCGCCATTATCCCGCAGAATGCGGTAATGGGGATACGGAGGTAGTGAAGGAACTTCTTCATTGGATTACTGCATCGACCAGACAATCAGTCCAAGCAATATGGCAATAGCTGTAGTCGCAAGTAGCAACGTGCGCAGGCTAAAGTGCCAGCGGAGCCAGGGGGCAGCGGCGCTGATTGCCGCTACAGAAGTGGCAATCCAGAACGGGACAAACAATTCAACCACTCCATTAGCGACGTGGTCGTAATACGGGACTAATTGTGAATATGCTTTCTGCCCCGTTCCGTAACGCTCCAATGTCCATTGTTTGGCTTTCAAGAACTCAAAGAGGTTTGGATATCCGACTACTCCGATAAACCCATAGTCCGCCCGAATTTCAAAACTTGAACCAAAGCTTTTGTTTCGCGGTCTGCCGTGAATCTCATCAGCTACCGAGTAACTCCGCACCCACAACACCACCAACAACACTGCCGTTATCCCGCACAATGCGGAGAAGGCGATACGGAGGTAGTAAAGGTAGCGGGTCATCTATGGGCCAGCCATACGATTAGACCAAGCACCACGGCTACAGCAGTACAAGCGAGTAGTAGGGTGCGGAGGGAGAATTGTGTGGACCAGGGAAGTCTACGTACCCATGGAAGTGTCGCTAGAACGACAGCCAGGGCAACAAAAGACCAGTAGGGCATTCCAATCGTGAAAAAGGCTGTTGGGACTTGAGCGATCCCGAAGCCAAACGCGCCTCGGTAAACTGGTGAGTCTTCCAGTCGGCGTGCCCGTGGATTGACTACGACGTTGACTTCTATCTCCCAGCGACCATTAAAGTATCCAGGAGCATTCTTGCCCTTGCCGACCGTGAGCGTACCTCGATTCGAGCCGACTGTAAAAAAGGTGGATTTTGAAACGACAGCGGCAACAAGGTCGCTTCGCCAATAACTCCTCACCCAGAACACCAACAACAACACCGCCATTACGCCGCAGAAGGCGGTGAAGGCGATGCGGAGGTAATGAAGGTAGCGGGACATTGCCAACTAAGTAGAGCGATGGTGGCGATACCAGCCATATCCGAAGATTGCGGCAAACTCTGCAACGCCGATTGTCATGCAGAGGAGGTCAAATGAATTCAGGTTGTTCGCCGCCTGCCAATAAACCCAGCCCATCGAGAGCACGATAACAGCGAGCATCCCATAGCGTTGTTTGCGGTCGAGTTTGAACAAGTCGGGGAGTTCTACGCCATTCGGCAAAGCAAGTTTCCAAAAAATGAGCACCACGCAGTTTCCGCCGATGCCCATTGGGACGCCAAGAAGTAGTGATGCCACGAAGCTATGGCTTAGATTCAAGACAAGAATGAAGCCGGCGCTCGCACCGACCGCGAGCATCCAGCGGTCGAACTCGGTTATCGCAAACTTGGAACGAGGCTTTGGCATTGGTATGCGTATTCGTCACCGAGCGAGCGTTGTGATGCCGACTATTGTACCATTAGCCCGACACGACAGTTTTCAGCGGAGTGGCGATTTGCAGGCGCGGAGGCCCGAACTGATTGGACCCTCGATGCGAGTCTGTCACAGCAAGATGCGAATGCAGAGGTAGACCAGCGCAACGACGGCGACTAATCCGCCGATCAGCCACACGGCACGCATGGCGATTCCCGGTTTATCGGCCAGCGAGGCACACGTGGCGCAGGGCTGCGTTTTGCCAGTGTTCGGGTCGATCAAGACCGGTTCGCCGCACTTGGGGCATGTGCCCCAGTTTTCGTTGCTTTCTGTGTTCATGTTCATTGCCGCGTTCTTAGCTCGCAGTTCTCGCAAGAATCACCATGGAGACACGGAGGACACCGAGAAACCCGAAGAAAAAAGGACTGGCCGAACCGACCATTCTGCCAACGGTTGCTCCGAGTTGCGCTGTCCGTTCTCCCAAATAGTTTGCCTGATTTATTCTGCGGGCGACTAACCATTTGAATTTTGCGGACGGTACGCAAATTCGTAGGGCAGAGTTCAGTCGGCCGAGATACGGACTAAAGTCCGTACTACTTTGGTTGCGGCACTCGATTGTAGCAAGTTTATTGGCGCATGCAGCAGAGGAGCGGGCGATTGGTAGCGCGTAGATTGAACGTATATTGTTTGGGTGGTCGGGGTCGAGCGATCCACCGACGCGACGCATTGGTCGACGAGCAGCGGCCCGAGGGCCACTGGAGGCTCGCGGCGACCTCGACCCCAGCCACCCCGTTTTCTTAAGATGCCCCACTCGATTCAGATGCGTCAGTCGGGTCTCGGCATCATCGGTAGCCAGTGCGTGAACTGTTCGGGCGATTTGACGACTTCCCGGCCAAGGACGATGTCCCAACCGTCGATGATCGGCTTCCACGCAAACACCAGTGCGCTTGCATCGGGCAGCCGATCAATCGTGGGAATCGGCGTTGGCCACTCGATTTCGTCATCGTAATCAAACGCATCAAGCGCCGGCACTTCTCCGCCACGCTCTTGGAGGACGGTGAATGCTTTCTGGCCCTTGACGGTTAGTATGGGATCGCCCGAGGCGTTTAGTTTGACGAAGTTTAGCACCAGCAGTTGTTGAATGACGGGCGGCGAAAGTTCGGCCCAACCCAGTTGGCCGCTCTCGATGCCGTAGATAGCGTCGCGGAGCTCTTCAGGCTTAATGGGCATGGCGATTGTCAAAGCACTTCCATCAAGCACTTATTTCTGGGGTGCACTCGTTGCCAGAGCTTGTGGCGATGCGTGTTTCACAGCCCCTTTCGTGACGGGCTCGGCGTGGCGCACAGCTTGTGACTTCGCCGATCCATCGAGGCTTGGTTTCAAAATGGCTTTCACAATGTCACCGGAGTGCATCCTTTCGAAGGCCGTCTGCCACTCTTCGAGTGGCCAAGCGCCGCCGGTGATCGGCGCCACGTCCAACTGCTTGGTGGCAATGAGCCGAATCACGCGCTCCCACGTCGCCCAGGTGTGGCTGAAGCTGCCTCGAAGCGTCACGTTCTTTTGCACGAGCTGATCGAGCGAGCAACCGAACGGCTGCGGTCCCCAGCCCACTTTGCTGATCCAGCCGGCGGGCCGAACGATTTCCAAGGCGGCGGCAAGCGCTGCCGAAACACCGGTCGCATCGATGACGCCATCGACACCGAGGCCATCGCCCTCGAACGCCCACTCTTTCAAATTATCGACGAGCGGTTCGCAGCCGTACGCGGCGCCAACTTGCAGCCGGCTGCGATCGCGTTCGAGCCCCGCGAGCCCGACTTCCGCACCACACAGCCGCGCGATAGCGGCACACAAGATCCCAATGGGCCCTGGACCCAACACGACAATTCGATCACCCGGTCGGATGCGCGCATTGATCACCGTCGCGCTGTAAGCCACGCAGGAGGGTTCCGTCAACGCGGCTTGATCGAACGCCATTCCCTCGGGCATGCGATGCAAAATTCGCGCGGGCACCGGGACGTAGGAGCGCATGGCGCCATCGACCAACGCGCCAAAACCACGCCGGCCTGGATCGAGATTGTACAGGCCTTGGCGTGTTAAGGGACTGTCGGGGTCGATCACCGCTGCAGTCTCGCTAACTACGCGGTCGCCCTCGTGCCAACCCTGCACATTTTTTCCCACCTGACTGATGATGCCGCAGAACTCGTGGCCAAGCACGACTGGATAGTTCACTGTCCAACTCTGTTGCGCGGTCCACATGTGCAAATCGCTGCCGCACACGCCGACGGATTGTACTTCCAAGAGCACCTGATCGTCGTCGATCGCCGGCTTTGGGATTTCGCGCAACTCAACGCTGAAGGGCTTCGGGCCGTAATTAACAATTGCTAAATCGGTTGTCATAATGCGTTGATTTTAGCTTTCGGTTCGTGGGTCGTTAAATTGCCTAAATCATGAAATCGCGGTGTTATAGCATCAACGACGCGACCTGTCGCGAAACCGATGACGCAGGTTGTACAAACACAAATCGCTGCCGACGTGGCTTCGAACGAACGACTATTTGAGGCGGTACAATCGAAGAGGTCACGAGAGGCAATCGTTCCATCGAGCCCGATACTGCGTAGCCCTTGTCATAATATCTTAATGAGGCATTTTACCAGGACGAGGAGGCCGATTCGTCGAACGGGATGAACAAAGATTACGGACACACGCCCGCCCGGCAATAGCTTCATCTTGCGGCTGTCCATGGACAAGTCGTCACCCATATTCTAGCGTAGATAGTAGCGAAGCAGCACCCCCTCCTAAATGCTTGCCGAATCAATCCCGCCTTTGCGCTCGCGGATCGACGCTAGTCACTCGGACCCGCTATGCCAGCCTGCGTTCATCAAGTAGTACGCCTTCTGCTTTATTTCGGAGCATTCGGCGTTGCCTGCACGTCGACGACCCAGGCGGCGGTTAATTTCGAGAAAGAGATCGAGCCGATCATCGAGTCGGCGTGTCTCCATTGTCACAACGAAGCCAAGTCCGAGGGCGAGTTGCGGCTTGATTCATTAGCAGCCGCAACGGCCGACGACGACCACGAAGCATCGATTGTTCCCGGTGATGCCGCCAAGAGCCCGTTCTATACACTCACGTTGCTGCCCGCCGGGGATGATAAGATCATGCCGCCAGATGGCCCGCCATTGGACGAAACGCAGACCAGCCGCTTGCGAGCGTGGATTCAAGAAGGTGCGCTCTGGCCAAAGACGGCCAAGCTCGAAGTGCGACCGCGCATCGATTTTGTAAAAAACGTGCAACCGATCCTCGAAACACATTGCGTTTCATGTCACTCCGGGGAAGAGCCGCAAGGCGACTTCAATCTTGCGACGCGTAAGGGCGCCTTCGCGAGCGGCAGCAATCCACCAGCGATCAAACCGTTCTACCCGGAGGAGAGCCCACTTTACGCACTTACCAACGTCCCCAAGGACGATTCCACATTGATGCCGCCGACCAAGGAGGGCGGTCCGCTTGCCAAAAAGGATATCGAAACTTTGCGGCTGTGGATTGCCCAGGGGGCCATCTGGCCGAAAGACGTCGTTCTGAAGACGCGACCCAAGAAATACGTCGGTCCATACAATCCGGATGACTTGGCGCTTGTTCAAAAGATTCGCGACAGGATTATCACGCGAGCGAAAGCCGAGGGTGAATCGAAATTCGTCGATTACACGGCCAAGGTTCCGCAAACCGGCGCCCCGTACAGTATGGTGGCGATCAAGGGCGGAGAATTTCTGATGGGAAGTCCGGAAACGGAGGCCGGGCGCAACCGGACGAAGGACCGCAAACGCAAGTTCAGGTTTCACCGTTCTGGCTCGGCAAATATGAAGTAACCTGGGACGAGTTCGAGCCGTTTATGATCACCCGCTTCGAACGATTTAAGAACGGAGCCCGTAAAGATTATGACCCGGCGACGCACACGATCGTCGATGCGGTCAGCGGGCCAACTCGACCGTATGCTGATATGACGTTTGGTATGGGAAAGCTCGGGCGTCCGGCCATCTGTATGACGCAGCACGCCGCCAACAAATACTGCGAGTGGCTGAGCGCGCAGACGGGCCATTTCTATCGACTGCCGACTGAGGCGGAGTGGGAATACGCCTGCCGGGCCGGAACGACAACCGCGTATTCCTTTGGAAATGACCCCAAAGAACTTGATCAGTACGGTTGGTATATTGATGACAGCGATGAGAAGTCGCACAAGGTCGGCCAGAAGAAGCCGAATCCCTGGGATCTCTACGATATGCACGGCAATGTGGCGGAATGGACGGCGGACCAATACGTGCCCGATTACTTCCAGCGGCTCGCGGGGCATGCCGCGAATCCCTTGGTTCGGCCAGAAACGCTCTATCCCCGCAGCGTTCGGGGAGGGAGCTGGAATGACGAAGCCGACGCCCTGCGTTCGGGCCGCCGGCTTGGTTCCGACCCAAGCTGGAAACAACAAGATCCACAACTTCCCAAGAGTATTTGGTATCTTACAGATGCCCCGTGGGTCGGCTTTCGCCTTGCACGTCCGCAGCAAGTGCCGTCGGTCGAGGAAATGTATTTCTACTGGAACAGTGCGACGGGCAAGTTTTAACAGCTACTAGCGGAATTGAACGGTAACTCGAACATAAAGGGTTCACTCGTGAGCGAACAACATCATCAGGCTGATCGTCGGGACTTCATTAAATATGCCGGCGCTGCAACGGCTTTCGCAGCGCTAAATGTGCCGCGGGTGTTCGGCTCGGTGGGTTCGAACCACAAGCTGCAACTCGCGCTGGTTGGTTGCGGCGGACGTGGCACGGGCGCCGTTGCCGACGCAATGGCCGCAGCCAGTTCCACCTATCCCATCCAACTGGTCGCGATGGCCGACATCTTCCAACATCGCATGGCCGAAAGCGTGGGGGCATTGAAGCAGCAGTTCGCCGCAACGCCCGAAAAGGTGGCGGTGCCGGACGACAAAAAATTCATCGGTTTCGACGCGTACAAGAAAGCGATGGATTGTTTGAATCCGGGCGACATCGTCATCTTCGCCACGCCGTTGGCGTTTCGTTGGTTGCATTATCAGTACGCCATTGAAAAGGGCCTCCATGTCTTCATGGAAAAGCCGCTTACGGCCGATTCCGTGGCTGCCAAGCGGATGCTGGATCTCGCCAAGAAGTCGGATGCGAAGAATCTCAAAATCAGCGTCGGTCTCATGATCCGCCACTGCCGTGCTCGCCAAGAGCTGCACAAGCGAATCAGCGACGGCGAGATCGGCGACTTGATCGCCATGCGGGCCTATCGCATGCATGGCCCGGTGGGCAGTTGCTTCTCCAATCGCAAACCCAAAGACCGTGATGAGCTGCCCTGGCAGATCGAGCGGTTCCACAGTTTCATTTGGGCCAGCGGCGGATTATTTAACGACTTCTACGTGCATCAGATCGATGAGGTCTGCTGGATGAAGAACGCCTGGCCGATCAAGGCCCAAGCCTTAGGTGGCCGCCATTATCGTGAAAACTACATCGATCAGAATTTCGACAACTACTCCGTCGAATACACGTTCGACGACGGCACGAAATTCTTCTTCGATGGCCGCACGATGATCGGAGCTCGCAACGATATGTCGAGCGTTGTACACGGCACGAAGGGGTCGGGCATCGTCAGCACGTCCGGCCACTTCCCGGGAAAATGCCGCACGTTCAAAGACCAACACCAGGTCCGAAAATCGGTGGTTTGGGCCGCTCCGCAGCCGGAGCAAAATCCCTACGTGCTGGAATGGCAGGATCTGCTCCAGGCGATCATCCAGGATGAGCCGCACAACGAAGTGCCGCGAGCCATCCAGGCGTGCTTGGTCTCCAACATGGGGCGCATGGCCGCGCACACCGCGCAGGAGATTACGTTCGATCAGATCCTCAACTGCCCACACGAAATGTCGCCCGGCGTGGATAAGTTTACGATGACCGGGCCTGCTCCGGTGATGCCGAACAAAGACGGCAAATACCCGATTCCTATGCCGGGCGTAAACCGCGATCGCGAGTACGTGGTGACTACGTAGGCGGCAACGCTAGACGGAATTAGAGCTTATTACAATACTCCCTCTCCCATTGGGAGAGGGTTGGGGTGAGGGAAAATCGCCGATGAGCACTGCGCCCTCACCCTGCCCTCTACCGGATTATGCAACTGCTAGCGCAGGCGGAGCGGACACTGGGTCTTTACGCCGAAAGGCGTTAAACTCCAAAGCCTAGGTTTCGGTCGTCGCGACCGAACCCTAGGTCATGGACAAGAAAGGAAACTTTTACGCTGAAGGCGTTACACTCGATAGCCGGCACGTGTAACGCCTTCAGCGTAATCTGGCTTATACACGGCAGTTACCCAGCGTGCGCCCTTCGCCAAGCTCAGGGCGACGCTGGGCTGTGGAGTGTAACGCCTTCGGCGTATCACGCTGTTAGCGCGACGCAACGTCATCAGCGCTAGCACTTGCATAATCCTGTCTCCGGGGGGAGAGGGTTCTAGGATAGGGTGTTAGTATCGCTGGGGCGAAGTTGTTCCTAACCGTACAGCTTGTCGGCGGTGGGGCTGCGCGCAACGGTCTATGCAATAGCGGGATTTCATCGGAGCTAAAGTTGCGAACGAGTCGGATCAAGGCCAAGCTCAACCGCAATCAACCAGCGATGTGTACGACGCTGACGGTCGCCGCTCCTGAACTCTTTGAGCTGGTTAGCATCTTGGGGTTCGACGGCATCTGGCTGGATATGGAACATCACCAGCACAGTGTCGAAACGGCAACCCAACTAATTCGCGCAGCACGGGTGGGTAACGCGGATGTGGTCGCCCGACCAGCAAAGGGCGAATTTATGCGGATGGCGCGGATGTTGGAAGCCGGCGCTCAGGCGATCATGTATCCACGTTGCGAAAGCGTCGAAGAGGCGAAGGAAGTCGTTCGCTGGGCGAAGTTCGCTCCGCTCGGACAGCGCGGCTTCGACGGCGCCAATCCCGATGCCGATTACGCCGGTCATTCACCGCCGGAGTATATCCTGCACGCGAATCGAGAAACGGTGCTCATCATCCAGTTGGAGGAACAGCGAGCCGTGGATCGTGCTGAGGAAATTGCCGCTGTGCCGGGCGTCGATGTGTTGATGCTTGGCCCGGCCGACTTTTCAATTCTGGAAGGGTTTGCGGGTGAATTTGATCACCCGCGGCTGATTGCCGCCCATCGTGCGCTGGCGACCGCCGTGCGCAACACGGGGAAGAATTGGGCTCGCACCGTTGCAAGTGCAGCGCAGGCGAAGGAGTCGCTCGAATTAGGCGCAGATTGATTTTTCAAGGCGCCGATATTCAGTTTATTCGTCGCGGGCTGGAGCAACTGCGGAACGAATATCGGGAGCTGGGCTTTACGTTCCAAAGCGGCCATTGAGCACGCGCAAATGGCAGTCGGACGAAGCGTTTGCTTTTGGTGATCAGACGGTTGCACTCGTGGTGAACTACTCGCTCTTCGGATTCAATCCAGCCAGCTTCTGAAATTCGCCCAGCGCAGATTCCCACAGCACCGACAACTCGTCCACTTTGTTCGGATCGTCGTCAGCCAGATTCTTGTTTTCGGCGCGGTCGTGGGCCAAGTCGTACAGTTCCCACGGTTCGTCTTTGGCCGCGACGAGCTTCCAATCGCCGCGCCGAATCGCGCGATTGCCGTCGTGCAACCACCACAAATAATCGCGGTCAACGGTGACATCCTTTTGGAAAGTGGGCGACAGGTCCTTTCCGGGATTCTGCGGTACTTCTTGGCCCTCGAATTGCTTTGGCCAGGTACCACCGGCCAGTTGCAGAACGGTCGGTGCTATATCAATAACGTGGCCCACCGCATGGCGTAGCGCACCATGATCGGGAATGCCGGCGGGCCAGTGGGCAATGAGCGGCGTGGCAATGCCACCTTCGTGCACCCATGTCTTGTGTCGTCGAAATGGCGTGTTGGCGGCGTTTGACCAGCTTGGCCCCAGGCACAAGAACGTGCCGGCCGAACCGGGCGCGGCCGTTGGATCGTGGCCGTCGCCGCGAATCATGATCTCTGCGCTGGCGCCGTTATCGGAGAAGAACAGCACGAGCGTGTCCTCGTAGGCGTTCATCGCACGTAGTTGGGCGATGATGCGGCCAATTTCGTGATCCAACCGCTCGACCATTGCCGCGTGGATAGCCATTTTGCCGGCTTCAAAACGTCGTTGCGCTTCATTCAGCTCCGACCAAGGTGTTTCGTGCCAGACTTCAGTATCGCCCAGCTCTTCGTGCGCGCGAGCATTGTAGTAAGGCGGTCCGATGGCCGGCTCGATCGCCGAGAGACTGCCCGGCAGCTTCAATTCTTGTTCGATACGTTTCCAGCGCGCTTGACGAACTGCGTCCCAGCCGACCTGGTAGCGATCTCTGCATTTCGCGATATCTTCCGGCAGCGCCTGTAGAGGAAAGTGGGGCACGACATAGGCCACGTATTCGAAAAAAGGCTGATCGGCATGTTTTTCGTGATGCTCCTTCAAAAAATCGATCGCATGCTGCGTGATCGCGACGGTGGAATAGTAGCCTTCGCCGGGCTTGACCGGCGGCAGCGGTTTGTCATCCAGCGTGTGGCGCTGCGGTGAGAAATTGTGGTCGTAATCATAGAGCGCGTAGGAGTGATCGAAGCCGCAGCGTACAGGTGTGCTGTCGAGGTGCCACTTGCCCGAATGGTACGAGCGATAGCCGAGCGGCCGTAAGTATTCGGGCAGGAGCCGCGCCCACTTCGGCCGCTTTCGCATCTTGCGGTCGGGGACGCCGGGCATCGAGTCAAAGTTCACCTCTTGGGCGTAATAGCCGGTGAGCAGGGCGGCTCGAGTCGGCCAGCAGCGGGCTGTGTTGTAGAACTGGGTGTAGCTGCAAGCCATCGGCAGCAAGGTTATTGAGGTTGGGCGTCGCGATTTCGCCGCCGTAGCAACCAATATCAGAGAAGCCCAAATCGTCGGCCAGAATCACAACGACATTTGGCCGTGGTGCCGCCAACGCGATAGGCAAGAAACCGGCTAGGCAAATAGCTAAAGTTAAGGCGATCACACGCATGGCGGAGCCCTCCAAGTTGCAAAATCATATTGTAACGAGTTTTTTACAGCAGTTGGGGCCGAGCGCAGGCGCCCCCAGTGCGCGGTTCTGGGGGCTCGCTACGCTCGACCCTAGCCACCCAACCTAAATTTAGTCAAACCTGACTCACTAGCGGTTTAGCAGCGAAATCGCATGCGGTTGTGCTCCTTATTCTTTCTCAGTCGTTCTCGGTGGTGTGTTCGTGCTCGTGAAAAAAGAAATGATGGGCCCATTGGGGCCGACAATCGAGTTGGCGCGCTGCATCGTCCTCGCGCTGTGTCACCCTCACCGGCAACGAAGCGTTGAAAACGACGGCAACACGCGCTCGGTTACCAAAAAACCTCACCCGCCTGGGCATGCTCGCAGCACCCGGGACCGGCATCACGCAACCGACCAACCCCCGCTACGGGGCAGGGGGTTTCCCTATGACGGCAAGGAGCCGGTCTGGTGGTCGCGTGGGAGGCCGGCGAGAGCTCTCGATCGCGGCGGCATGCCCGGACGGTCATTTCTTGTGCGTGTACATTGGCACAGTAGGTAGCCTGCTTTGCACATAAACTTGAGTCAAGCTACAAGATCGGCCAGCTATCTGGCTGCGTTACCACTATCACTGGCACTTGCGTAACGGTTTTTGTGCAAAGCCGGATGGTGGCCCGGAGGGTCTCGTCGGCAACAGCTCGGCAGGCTTGGCCGATGGTCGTCAGCCGTCGCAGGGCCCACTTCGTTGCGCGGCGGTTGCGGAGTTGTCGCATCAGGAGACTGTAAGCCGCCATCACCAGGTGCATGTGCCTTGTCTGGCCCTGGCCACTGCGGAGCTGGCAAGCTCCCATGCCCAATTTCTGTTTGCCGTCGCGGTGAAAGGTTTCTGTGCCTGTCCAACGTTGTCGGTAGGCGTGCAGAATGCGTTTGATTTCCCAACGCGTACGATGATTGGTCACCAGGACCTTGGCCACGGTTTGATCGCGACGATTGCGCCACAAGAGGACGATCCGCGCGGGATGCTTCACCTGTGGCAGGCGGACGACGGCGGTGTAGTACCACTGCCTGGCGTCGCCGCGACGCAATTCCCGACGCTCTTCGCGGGGAATCGACGCGGTCCACTCGTCCGCTCGGATCGCCCCGCCCGTCGAATTTACCGTGGATGTGGTTGAGGTCCTCCACACTGGAAAAATAGCTGTCAAACGCGAAATCGCCGGGGATCTCGTGCTCGCAAACCCAGTCCACCAACTGGCGAAACAGCCGGCCGTGGTCCTCGAACTGTTCGCCGGTCGCCTCGCATTGGTCGCGCTTCTTGAAACGGCGAAACTCCAGCGGGTAATGTTGGCCGCCGGGACAGACGTAGTTGGCGAACAGGTAGTCGTGGGCGATCTTGTGACGGTCCTCGGCATGGTCCCAAAACCAGCCGACGTCCTCGATCAATTTTCCGTCGTGGTCCACGAGGACGTCGTCCAACGCAATCACCCCATGGGTGGCGTAGTGGGTTGCAGGGTCCTCCTGCAGCAGTTCCAATCGTCGCGCATTGAGCCGTTCGACATCCCACTCGGCGTCGGTGACGAAGCGATTCAGACACGACGGATCCGTTGTGCTCATGAACTCGGCGTTGATCCCGGTCACCGTTTTGTTGCGGGCGACGATCAACCCGGTCAAGTACTCGCCGCAGTGCCGACGTTGCGGCTCGTTGGCAAACAGATCGGCGAAACGCTCGAGTTCGTCGCTGACCACGCGCGGAAATTCGACAATCGCGGGCATTGCATCACCTCCCTGGACAACCACCCGCCCTGCCGCATCAGACCACGCTCTCACGCCGAGAAACAACGTGAATCTCTCAAACCACTACCCCATCGGCCCCAACGCATCCCAGCACCACAACACCTAGCGAGTGCTAGCTGACGAGCTATAACCCAAGTGATCTTGAATCCCTAAATTGCAAAAGCCCAGTCCTTATATAAATGGATCCGTTCATCCTGCTGGCCACGCATGTCGGCCAGCCTGCCCACGGCCGTATGCACCACTCGCGGCAAGTCCCGTTCGATAAAGCGCGTGTGGCGGCGAGCGATCGTCACTTCGGCGGAAACGCCAAATTGTCGCAGCAACAAACGCTATTCCCCATCGCAATCGCTGCCGGAAAGGATTTGTCGTGCGAGTTGCGCAGTCCAATCACCAGGGCGTAATCAGCGTGCGTTTGGCCGTTGGTGATTTCCATGAGACCGAAATACCGCAATCCATCCTTCCAGAGGGCATGGGCCTGGTTGGCGACGGTCAGGCCGCTTGCAGTGAGTGTGGATTCCACTTGTTCCAAGAGAATGTGGTGCGGCACCGGCACCCAGGTCTCGGATGATGGTGGTGTGAGTGCCTGCTCCACGGCAGCGCGTTCCACATGCCGAGCACCGCAGTGCAAAATAAGGTCGACCATAGAGTGTATCTCCTGGTTTCAAAGAATTGGTGGTTGAAAAATAGCGGAGCCGGTATTCGGAATTTGGCGGAGAAGCCGGTTGAGCACGGAGCAGTAGCGGTGCCTCTGGTGCCCCATCGGCAAGCAGTGGGGGCTTTTCGGGAACGAGCTCTTGAATCACCAGGTTCGTGAGTTCGGGCCCGACATCGTCATTGCGATGAACACCCACGAGCACGTGCCAACAGAAGCCCAGTAGCACGGCCACCAACAAGACGCTGCCCAAGATGGTCGCCACCGACGCCAAGGTCGTCCAGTCCCGCCACAATTCCGTTTTCTTCCAGGCGAGTTCCGCGCCGCCGTCGGGCGCGGCGCGCACCTCGACCTCGAACAACCGTGCTGCCCGACTGTTTTGGCCCAACAGCCGACCGACACGCTCGGCGATCGTGACCGGACGACAACGCTTCTTTTGGCAACTGGCAGCGATTCGCTCGAGTCCGGCTTCGATACGCCGCTCCAACCGCTGGTGCAGGGCCTGTTCCTTTTCGCGCCGGTCGCGGCTGCGGCAAAGTATGAACGTCTCGGACATGCCGTCCGGCGCCGCACACAACTTCACCTCCAAACCGTCGCGCAGGGTGTTTTCGGCCAACAAGTGCCGCTCAAACTTTTTCAACATGCCCTTGGGGGTCCACGATGTAGCGGCGCTCCCCTTCGCGGAGAAACGTCAGGTTGTCCTCCGAGACCATGCCACGGTCCACGATCCAGATATGCGGTCGGCCTTTCCATAACGGGCCTCCATGGTGGCCACGATTTCCTGCAGCGTGGTGCTGTCGTGGCGGTTGCCGGCAAACACTTCGTAGCCCAACGGCAGGCCACAGTGTGAGACTACCAGGCCATTGCACACCTGTTTGCAATCGGTCCGCTTATCGCGGGAATAGCCGTACTGGGCCAGCGGGTTGCCTGCCGCCAAACCCTCGAAGCACGTACTCGTGACATCGTACAAGAGCAGGTCGTATTCCAGGTCGAACAGTTCTCCCAGCCGGTCTTTGAGGAACGTCTCCAGTTCCGCTTTGTGGGGCAGCAGTTGGTCCAGGCCGCGGTACAGGCGGTTGTCATCGATCTTCGCAGGTGTCACGCCGAGTAAATCCGACAGGGCGGTCTACCGGTAAAAATGCTCTGCGATGTAAAGTTCGCTCGATGGTTCGCAGAGCCGGGCGATCACCAGAATCAAGGCGGTCACCGACCAAGGCACGTCTTCTCATCCACGGGGAATCTCGTCCGCTCCAGGAATTCGTTCAGCCGCAGCTTGCGAATTAGCTCCAGCGCCAACCACACGCCGCCAAAGCGGCGGCAGTTCTCCACGCGGACGGCTGCGGCATCGACTTCGATCCACTGTGGCTCCGGCGCAGCAAAGAGCTTTTTCTGTCGCCGATCACTCCGCGGTTCGGCCGCTTGCTGAATCCCCAGCTGACCCGCTTCGTCCAAGCGCCCCAAGTATGCCACCACGCGCTACCGCAGACCACGCTCGGAACGATACGACTCCCAGTACGCGTGGCGCTTCCCATCCTTGCAACGAAAGCACGGGCGAACAAACATGCCCCCTAACCGCCGAATTCTCACCGCCAAGTCCAAGCTCTTCGCTACACAGCGATCTCGGCCGCCGACATCGGACTGCCTGCCATGGCCAAACAACTTGCGGCGAAAACTACGAAAAAGAATCTCAGAAAAAACGCGACAGCGACCGCCGCTGGGGAAGTTGGGTTAGTTGCAAGCGAATCCAACTCTTTGGATTTGCCGACTGGCCAAGAGTGAGGAATTGGTTAAGGCGCCGCAATAATCGGCTTTCCAAGCACCAATCCGCCTGCGGGCATGCGGAGTCGCCCACTCAAGGAGCGTTTACTGCGGCAGATTTCACCGCTGCGCAAACGCATTCGGACAACAGTGAATATCGCCGCATCGCCGAAAGGTTCGTCCGAATCGTCTCGAAAGCGAGGTTTGCCTTGCCACCGACGAAGTCATATGCGCCGCCGACCAACGATTGCCGTGTACATGGTGGACGTGGGTAACCCTATGTCTCTGTAAACGCGAGGCATTATAATTGGAAGGACGGTTCCCGGCCTTCACCAATTGATCTGGAGTGCGCAATGAATAGAAGAGAATTTGTAGAACTCTCCACGCGCATTATTGGCGGCCTCAGCATTCCCGGTGTGTTGGGCGGATTCACAAGTGCTGCAGATACCGGGGTAAGAAAGAACAGCGCCCTGGACGATTCCTATTTGGAGAAGGGCCTCATTGGTATGGCCCGGGCCAAGGGCTGGTTTTACGCCCACTGGGGAGCCGCCGTCCTTGCGGGCTACTATTTGTGCAAAGAAAACTGCCTCGACGAGCAAACGGCCACTGCTGTCAAGAAGCAGTTGGATGCCCTAATACGATTACGTGCGGCGCAATTCGCCCCACTCCCGGAGGAACCGGCGAACGAAAGGTTGATTGCGAAAGTGGCCGTAGCCCTGTGTCCGGCGATTCAGGGTGGCCTGCGGGCGCACGGTCATGCGGTGATCTTCGCCTCTCTATCCACAAGGGCCCTGCGTGACGCGCCCCAAATGGCCCAGCCAGCTCTTATTGAGAGCCTGTGCGGACTTAGCAGCCAGATCGCAAGAAAAGAACCTGAAAAGCCTGCCCACGAAGCCGCCGCCTATGCCGACACCCAGGCTATGATCGAAGCGACTTTCGACAGTTTGGTGCGATTCAAAGATCTTTTGGGCCGTCATTCAATTCGACGACCGAATTTCACGCACATGGTAACTCACACTGAAGCTTTGATGAACCTCGCAATGATGGGAAATCAGGACCTGGCCAGAACCGGTTACGCTGGGCATCGCGTTCATATCGGCGCACCGGTCCCGAAATTCGATTCTGAGATTCACGCCGACGGGGGACGCGCGACGTTGGAAGCGGTCATGAGTGAAAATTATTGGGAGAACGAGCAAAACCTCGATCGCTGGAACCGAGAATGGAACGAGACGGACAATCCAAACGGTTACTGGGTTGCCTTCGGCCACCTGTTCAAGGTGCTTTACAGCTATCATCGCTTGATTCGGCGAGTAGACGACGAGGAAAAGGTCCGGCTCTGCAGTATGATCTTGCTAAGAGCGCTACCTGAATCCGAATGTGCAAGGCGGGTGATTGGAATCACCCCATAATCGGTCCTTCCAGGTTCTCGTCGATTTGACTCGTGCCGCTTGGGGCGTCGTCCCTTCCGCTCTTGCCGAACGCAGATTGTTTTCTTATAGGAGGGTTCGTGCCTGCCGTAGGAAACGGTAATTGTATTCGTGAAAAACGTCCCTTCACAAGGCGGTTTCGGCGCGGCGCCCCCGATGCGATTACCGATGCATCTGGCTGACGGTGCATGCTGCCCCAAGTGTTCCATCAACCTGACTCGCGCTAATGCTTGAGATCTGTCAGTAAACGACGAATACTCGACATCGCGGGGTTGCGTCACAAACTCACACGTTTTTCGGAACTGCGATCAAACCATTAGTACAACCAATCGTTATCGGGATAGTTAAAAGTCTGTCACGCGCGATTCCAAACAACAACAGCATTCGGCCAATCATCGCCTCCGGCCGGCACCGATTTCTTCGAACGAGGTTAGTCATGTATCTGGCCAGGATTGGCTTACACCTCTGGCAGCCGATCGTCCATCGTGGTTACCGAAGACACATGTGAGGGACGAATGGCACTGTCGAGATGTAAATCTTATCAGGCGCGGCGTTTACGAGGTTCGCGCCGCAAATCGTTTCGTGGTTTCTGCATGAGTTTGTAGCCGTGCCGGCGGCGTTTGAGGACGCGTGGTTCGAGTCGACCGGGACGGTTGGCGACTTCACAGGCGGCGATCTGCTTGAGCATCAACATCAAATAGTCCTCAAGCATCGATTCAGCAATCAAGCCAGCCGAGAGTTGCATCCACGAGGCCAGCACATATTGGCAGGTCGTGGTGAAACTGAGTTGCCGCGGCTGCTTGCCGTGCACCAACGCCGCGCCGGCAGCGGTGGTGCGGATCAGATTGTATCCCAGCAACGTCGTCCAGACTTCGCGATGCACCATCTCCGGCGACTTCGAGCGGACGTGAGCCAGGTTCAAGTTGGACTTGATGCGGAGGATCGAGTTCCGAGTTCCATCTGAAACCATACAGTGCGGCGATGTCCTCTTTGGCGTACTCGTCGGCGTCGACGAGCGTGGTGATGACGTCGATCGTCCTGGTGCGCCGACCGGGCTCGATGATGTGGTACCGAATCTCACGCAACACCAACTGTTCGGGGATCTGCGCGTACGTTTCCTCATCCATCCACTGCGGACGCTGCGGTCGTGTCCACACGATGAGGTGATCGTACTTGCCCAGTCGCTTGCCGCGGCGAAAGTCCGAGTGGCGCAGGCGATGCTTGCGGCGCACGTGTGCGTCCTTTGTGCGAGCAACAACGCGATCATCATGAAGGAGCAGTAGTAGCGGTCCATCACCGCGATGTCGCCAGCGGCCAGGCTCCCGAGCATCGAACGCAGCAAGGCCGGCTCCCCGGTTTCTTTGCCCTGGTACGGCCCGATCGCCAGGTCCATTACGCAAGCGGTGGCCAACGAAACGATCGCCACGGCCCGCGCGATCGGCAGACCGACGCCCGGCTGTTGCGTTTTCGCTTGAGGGTACGTGGCCTGGTTCTGCGGCGTGTCGGGCATGGTGAACGTGAAGCCGTCGATCAGTTTGGCATGGTGCTTGCCTTTCCATAGCCAACTCGCATCTGCCTCATGTTCCAGTTCGTCCGCCACATCGCAACTTAGTTCCCGCAGTGCGGCAAGGGGAAGTTTCGCGCGGGCGCGGCAGTAGTCGCCCGTGTCGGCGGTCGGCGTGTCGAGTCCCTGTTGTTCACAGTAGCCGACCACGCGCGCCACGGCCGCTTGGCAGGAAGCGTCCTTACCGTCACGCAGGACTTGCGACAGGAACGACCAGACTACGATCGCTGTGGTATAGACGCCATGTAGCCCAAACAGACCGCCATGTTTACGAAAAATCCGTTCGATCCGCGCCGCGGAGAGAATCTCCGCAAAGGGAAGTCCCTCGCCAGACAGAAACGCAGCGACAACTTTTTGAAAACCGCTGCTGTTTGGGCGTCGAGAATCTGGTATCGCAGGAACCATGAAAAACCCTCCTTGGTCGTTCACGGGGAAGTGACTACCAAGGAGGGCTGCAATTTCATACCAAGGCAGGCTTCAAAGCGAAAGATCACCCTGGCTGAAGGGGGTTCTACAAAAATCACCCCCTCAGTCCAAGCTCAACCTGCGCACCTATTCAATCCCGACAGTGCCATTCGTTCCAGGATCAGTTGATGGCATTCCGCCACTGTCTGGGGAAGCTTTCTGCGTCGTTTCGGCATCCTCTCATCTCCCCTCCATGCGAGCCGATTCAGAAAGCCGGCCCGCCACATCAGGAGACTACGTAGCGGGCTTTGAGGGGGTTTGCCAACCCGTTGCCGATTTCTATCCTGCCTTCGATCGGTGTCGCAAACGCTGACGCGCCGATTTCAAATCGATGCCAGCCAGGATCAATGATAGCTGAGAAGGACTCAATTCGATTCCCGGGGAGTCACCGGTTTCTGCCGGAAGAGGAAGCTGAAACGTGCCTCGCTCCAGCTGGCGGTGCCAAATCCAAAAACCACTGCCGTCCCAAGGGAGGATCTTCAGCATGTCGCGACGCTTATTCACGAACACGAACAAGTGACCCGACGCAGGCTCTTGTGCAAGGGTCACTTCAGCGAGCGCGATCAATCCGCAAAAACTCTTTCTCATGTCCGTCGGCTCTTTGGCGAGAAACACCTTCGTGTGCGGGGACAGCAAGAACATCTCAGGCCTCCGCCGCGTTGAGTGCTTGAAGGACCGCTTGCAGCGATTGTGGGTCGATTCCAGCCGAGATGCGGACGACGCAGCCGCCCGGATGAACGACCTCCATGGTCGGCCAATTCACCGGCAAGCGAACCGGAACGAAGTCACTGTGGTCCGAGCTGGGCTGCACATCGGCATCGCGCATGCGTAGCTGGCGCTGCCACCAATAAAACTGATGAACTGGAATTCGTCGCTGGCGGCAGAAGTCATTCACGGATTTTCCCGAATGCTCTCGTTCTCGCAACAAACGTCGCCAATGCCGCTCTTTCATCTTGTCTTGCGCTTCGCCAGGATGGTGGCCTCCGAGAGTTGCTCGCACGGAAATCCGCCATGCTAGCAAACCATGAAAGACGCGCTCGTTGCAACGGTCACGGCTGGCCGGCAGTGCTGATTCTCGTTCGCCTCGCCCTTGAACGCATCCTCTCTTCGCCCCCTCCGCCACCTCCTGTCCAAATCCAAACCTTCGAACTCTCTTCTCCACGAATCCCCACCAATCCCCATCAGCTCCGATGAGCGCAGATCGGTGTTCCCTCCACCTTCCCCCCTCTGGCTCTCGACCCTCGACCCTAGACTCTCGACCCTCACACAGGTGGCCGAAAATCGCACCTAGTAATCCGCACCCAAGATGCTAGACTCACTCTCCCCACGGAAAATCCCGCTCGATGGCGTCTTCGAAGTGCGCTAGTCCCGCGCACGTCGAACGTTAAAGGACGCGTTGAAGACCAGCATGGAGATGTAGTCCGCTTACCGCAAAGCGCCGCTACCGGTGCGCGCGAAGCCTCCCGCCGTCCGCCTGTGTCAGATTCGCGACAGGTGCGCAAAAACCCAAGGGGGAATTATGCGCATCTGTTCCGCTAACCACCAATTCCCCCACCCAGCTTTCCCATTTTCAACTCCCCACACTTTAGTTGAAGCGTCGTACCAGCAAACAGCTCTGCGCCACGTGCAGTATTCTTCCTATTGGATGAATTGCATCGCGTACAGTTTGCTGCCACGCATCCGGATTACCAATTGAACCGTCCGCCCAGCAAGGTCCCCGAGTTCTTTGCCCCTGCCAAGCCACTCAACTTCGGTCCGCATAAAGTCGCCGTTGATATAGACGCAATCGTCAACGGAAAATCCCTCCACCGGTTTCCCCGATTCGTCGAGGAAGCCAACCTGAGCGTAGCCCGTGGCACCGGTATCGATGTTCAATGTCAAACGCTTGCCCTCGAAAACGAACGGCTTGGTGACAATGCTGCCTTCTTTGTCGTAGGGGCTATCGATCGACACGAACCCGTCGCGCCGCTGTACGAGCCGATAAACGCCTCGTCCTTCTCGGTCGGTACGGTATGCGGAATGGTACTGCGTCTCGCCGAAATAGTATTGCCAGATTTCATCACCTCGAAACACCATCCCGTCCGCAATGTAAGCGGTTACAACGTCGCGTCCCGCGTGGCGTCCGATCCCAACATAGGCAGGATGTGGATATCGTTTCCAAGAAAGACCATCACGACTGGCGGCCAGTTGCGTCTCGAGCGATCCTGATCCGCGCTGGCGCCGCGGTTGTGCAAGCGCAAGGCGTGTAGGCGGACCATCGGGCCCATAATGAAAGTAAACAATCGGAAACGCGACGTACGCATCGGGTGCACCAGCGTATTTCTGAGCCTTGGTGACGTAAATGTCGGTGCCTATTGGATCCTCAGGTATGGGATCGAAAGCGTGGGGAAACTCCATGCCGAAACCACCGGGAGTCAGTGGGCCATTATCCAGATACCAGGGAAGTGGATTTCGCAATGGATAGGTCTTGCGCAAATCCCAGTACGCCTCCTGGCTGAGTGCCTTAAATTGGCTGGGCACCGCCAGGTCGTCGTGTTCGGTCACCACAGAACTGCGCCGGGTGTCCAAGGCAGGTGTATGGAAGATGCCAGACCGGTGGTACGCAACGTAGCGTGCGCGCTGATCGTCCCAGAATGTGCAGGACTGCGTCCCCGATCGGAACGGCAACGTCGCGGTTTTGCGGCGTTGCCATTCGTAACCGTCGGCAGACGTGTAAAGATAGATACCACGCCGGTTGTAATCGCTGAAGTACTTCCACCGTTCCTCGGGTAGTCCGTTAGGGTCGATAAATGGGTTCCCAAGTCCGCCCACCATTTCGGAAATTACCACACAATCGTTGCGCTCGGGTCGGAGCTTGCTGGTAGAGTCAGCGGGTAGTTTCGGCACCGCAAAGTGCACACCGTCGCGAGACACCCGGACCGCCAAGTGATCCTTCTCAACTCCATAGTAGATTCGGATCAGCCCATCCTCATCCTCGACGACCGTCAAGTGCTTGCGGAACGCTCCGTTGATATTGTCGATAACACGTTCTGCCTTACGCGGTGGGTTGACCGTGAACTTGCAATCCTCCATTTCCGCGATCAACGCGTCGTCCAAAAAGACGTGCTTTCGGCTTCCAAGTTGGATGGGGCGTTTATCATTCGCCTGATTTACCGCTTTCGAATTTGGCCCCCATAGCAACGGCAGGCTAATCTTCTTAGGCCATGGATGGGGCCGCGGCGGCGCGAAGCTTGCAGGCGGCGCAAACGAGCCGTGGTAAACCTGCCCGCGCGAGAACCGCAGCTCGTCAATTGGCCCCGGCAGAGGGTGTTTCCACTGTCCATCGCGCCCGACAGTAAAGTACGCTTCGTCACCATGAGGAACTGCCTGCAGCGTGCATCGCGGTGGCAGAGGTTGCAGGACTCCATCGACATAATGGCGCAGCTGACCTTCCTTGGCATCGTACACAAATGCGCAATGCCGCCATGCGCCCACAGGTTTATTTTCACCGACAAGCGCAGACGGAATCACCAGCGAAGTATTGCTCGGACGGTTGATCAATCGAAAGTTGCGGTGATCCGCGTCGAGAATTAGTTGCGTGACTAGATTGTTGGCGCCGCGCGGGCCGGCGCCCAGTTCCCAGACGACGCCCTCGTCGCCAGGTGGACGTACTAATCGCAGCCAAAACTCGACGGTCCAATCGTAGTTGCCAAGGTTTAGCGGACTGTCCGTGGCATTGGCGAAATCGATTTCCTTCCGCAGGTGATTTTCGCCGCGCGTCATTAGGGCAGCGAACGTCGCATTCCGCCACGTCATGGGCGAGGTGTCGTTGCTTGACGGCAGGGTTGGACCTAGTCCGAATTCGCTCTCACCCCTAGGAAACTCAATCGACGGCCGTTCAACCGGGTCGAGAGCGTGCCCGAATTTACCGGCGACCAAAACTCCACCGCGACCAATTACCAAGGGAAAATCGTTCTCGGAACTGTTGTCCAGCACACTGCTTGGATAGAGTCCGAGCGGTTCATCGAATAACCAGAGTGAAACCGTTTGCCCGGAGGCGGGCGGGACAAGAACGACGGAAGCAGCAAGTGTTGGCCCGAGCACAAACCAATTGAGCAAATTTCTGAGTCTATGAGACATGGCAGTGAGGCTGAGTCGTAAGTCGCGAATCGGAAGAAGCAAAGTATTATTTTACCATACGTTTCCGACTCAGTCGGACCGTTTGTCATGACAATCACCACCACGAGAATTGATTGCAATGATGCTTTTGATGCCATAAAATGCCGGCATGCACGTCAATTGATGGAATTCCTATTCGGTTCGGCAAATTCATTTGCACGTGGTGGTAGAATCAAGTTTTTCTCCTGCCGCTCGACTCCACTATCCAACCCTGCCACTCGGTGAGTGATGCCGCGATTGCGCCATTCGAGACGGCACTTTCTGAAGACCGCAACGACGGCAGCAGCCGGAACGGCCGCCGCTATAGCCTGGCCGGTTGCAAGCGCTCACGGCGCGAAGCGGACGCTCAGTCCCAACGATCGGCCGCGCATCGGTTGTATCGGCATGCGCTATCAAGGCACGGTGATTGCCGATAAAGCGCGGCGCACGGCGACATTGTTGCCATCTGCGATGTCGATCGCAACATTCGAGAACAGGCGCGAGCTTCCTTCGGAAGCACGCCCGCGATTTACGAGGACTACCGCGACCTCTTGGCCCGGAGCGACATCGATGTCGTCACGATTGGCACGCCTGACCACTGGCATGCGAAGATTCTCATTGACGCTTGCCGCGCGGGTAAAGATGTTTACTGCGAGAAGCCGCTCACACTCACCGTTGATGAGGGGAAACACATCCGTAAAGCCGTGCGAGAGACGGGGCGCATCGTGCAAGTCGGCTCCTGGCAGCGGAGTGATCACAACTTTCGCATGGCTGTCGAGATGGTCCATCAAGGACGAATCGGCCGGCTCCAGCGCGTGGACGTCGTGCTCGGAAAGAACGTGGTCGGCGGTCCGTTTCCGATCGCCGCACCGCCGCCAGGCCTCAATTGGGACCTATGGCAAGGCCAGACGCCTAATGTGCCGTTCATCTATCAGCGTTGTTACTATACGTTTCGCTGGTGGTACGAATATTCCGGTGGACAAATGACGGATTGGGGCGCTCATCATTTGGACATTGCGCAGTGGGCTATTGGCGAAAACCCCACGGAAGTCGAAGCAATCGCGAAAATGCCCCACGTGAAGAATGGTTATAATGTGGCCGTCGATTTTGGCGCCACGTATCGGTATCCCAACGGCGTGGTGATGACCGTGAGCGACACAGGCCGAAACGGAATCCTGTTTACTGGCGATCAGGGACGCATTTTTGTCAATCGTGGCACGCTCGCCGGCAAACCTGTTGAGGACCTGATCCATAACCCGCTGCCGCGCGAGAAGTTTACCCTTTACCCGTTCGATAACCTCCGCCGCCCGCCGCGCAGCTCGAAGCTCAACTCAATTATCAATCACATGGGTAATTTTTTTGATTGTGTTCACTCGGGCCAGCAGCCCATCTCTGACGTTGAGAGTCAGCACCGCAGCGTGACGACTTGCCACCTCGGCAACATCGCGATGTGGGTCGGCCGGCCGCTAAAATGGGATCCTGAGGCCGAGCGATTCCCGGACGATCCGCAGGCCAACGGGCACCTGCGGCGCGAACAACGCGCAGGATTCGAAATAGCGTAGCGAACCGTACGAGAGACGATATGTCGAGCTACAACAGTCGGATTAAACCGACAGAAACCTGCACATCGTCGGTGATGACGAGACGGCAGTTCTGTGCCACGGCCAGTGCTGCCGTGGCCGGTATTGCCTTCCGCAGTTCCCGACCAGCATATAGTGCGCCGATTTCATCAGACGACTTTCGCCTGAACTACATCTTGGCAGCGCCGTTGTACGGCACGACTCCCTTGGCCGATGTTCTGCCGGAGGTTCACAAAACGGGTGCTGCTGCCATCGATATCTGGTCGATGCCGCATGGCAACCACCGCGAGCAGATCGACCGCCTGGGCTTGGATCAGGTCGAGATCCTATTCGAAAAGTACCGCGTTCGGCTGGGCGCCATTACTCGGTACGACCTTGGCCCCTACCGGATATGCGAAGAGTTGCCGCTGTTGGAGCGTCTTGGCGGCAAGCTGCTTATCTGCGGACCTGCGCGCAAAGTGGCGCTAGCGAAAAAGAGCGGGTGCAAAAATTCGTTGAAAGCATGAAACCGTACGTGGCAAGGGCTGAGGAAAAGGGCGTTACCCTCGGCATCGAAAATCACGCCGGCACGATCCTTAGTACGCCCAGCGCCCTGCGGTACTTCGCCGAGTATGCCACGTCGCCGAATCTGGGCGTCGCGCTCGCGCCGTATCATCTCCCGCAGAATTCGCAAGAGATTGGCCGGTTGATCGAAGATTTGGGCAACAAGATCGTATTCTTCCAGGCTTGGCAATACGGGATGGGCTGCACAAAAAAACTGCCAAAGGCCGAGGAACTGATGCAGTTACCCGGCCGCGGCAAACTGGATTTTGTGCCCCTTCTCGCCGCCCTTCGCAAAATCAATTATCGAAGGTATACAGAAATCTTCATGCACCCTGTGCCGCGTGGCGTGCCCATCCGCGATACCACCGATGCGGTAACTTCAGAAGTCGTACATGCTCGCAACTATCTGGAGCATTGCGTGTCGGAGTTGCATGCCTAGATCGAAGTTCAGTCGCAGCCTCCGCACTTACCGAATCGATTTCCCACTTTCAATCCCAGCCGTTAAGGAACCGCAGTGGCCACAGACGATCAAAAAATTCTCATCGTTATCGGCGACGCATCGGAAACGTTGGATACGCTGTACCCGTACTACCGACTACAAGAGTCGCGGTTCCTACCGGTCGTCGCTGGCCCCCAGCGGCAGCGGTACCAAATGGTGCTTCACGAGGTGAAGCCCGGATGGACAATCACAAAAGAATGGGAGGGCTACTCGATTCAGGCTGACGTTGCCTTCTCGGAAGTCAATCCCGAAGAGTACTTGGGCATCTATTTTAGCGGTGGCCGGGCACCCGAATACATTCGTTACGATGAGGACTTGGTCCGAATCACACGTCACTTCTTTGACGTCGGCAAACCGATCTGCTCGGTATGCCACGGCGTCGAAATACCGGCCTATGCCGATTGCGTCCGCGGCCGGCGTATGGCAACCGTGCCCAAGTGCCGTTTCGATCTGGAAGTGTGCGGCGGCACTTTCGTTGACGAACCCTGCGTCGTCGACGGCAATCTTGTCAGCGGCCGAACCTATCACGACCATGGGCAGTTCGTCGGTAAGTGGCTCGAGCTGCTCGACGCAGCCCGCGCAGAGGCATCGGCCAGGCCAGTAGCGAGGGTCTAGCATTCAATGCAATGCAGCCTGACGAACGCAGACGTTCTACGATGGAAGAATTCAGACGTGACTAACATGGTCGCTCATCGCGTGGACACTTTCGCGTAAATGTTCAACTCCACCACGGCCCTCGTCGCACCGTTGAGCTCCCACGCGCATGACCGCATACTACGGTTAAGCTGCATCGCTGTTTATTTGGTCAGCCCACCACGACGAGTTCGTCATGACGAACGTGAATGATCCCATTTTGGTTGTGGGTGGTCGAACGACAGGGCTACGGTTAAGCTGCATCGCTGTTTATTTGGTCAGCCCACCACGACGAGTTCGTCATGACGAACGTGAATGATCCCATTTTGGTTGTGGGTGGTCGAACGACAGGGCTGATGATGGCTGCCGAGCTGGCGCGTCATGGCGCCTCAGTGAGGATCGTTGACCGTTCGCCGGGCATCGATCCTCACTCACGGGCGACACTGCTTCACTCGCGGACGCTCGAGATTCTCGACAGCCTCGGCATCGCCGAACAGGTTACAGAAATCGGCCAACCGATGCGCCGCATCCGGCTGTACGCCAATGGCAAGTTTGTCGGCCAGTCACAGGAGGATGCCGTCGACTCGCCTTTTCCTTGTGGCGTTGCCCTGTCACAGGCCAAGACTGAAGCAATTCTGGAACGGCATCTCAACAATCTGGGCGTGGCAGTCGAACGCAGCACGCAGCTAACGGCGATGGACCAGCACACCGCGGGGGTACGCGCGACACTCGAATATGCCGGCGGTCGTCAAGAAATAGTCGAAACGCCGTGGCTCATCGGGTGCGATGGCGCTCACAGCACGGTGCGTCACTTGATCGCAGAGGAATTTGCCGGTGAGTCGGACTCCTTTCCTTACATGTTAATCGACGCGATTGTCGATGGGTGCTTTGAACCCGACGACGTGCACGTCTACCTACACGATGAGGGCGACCTGTTTTTCTTTGTTTTGGACGAAGGCCGCCGTCTTGTTGTGGCATCTGGTCCCAAGAACAGCAGTATCCGCGAAGCGCCTACGCTCGATCAGATGCAGCAGATGGTGAAGCGGCGCAGTTATGGGCAGTTTCGCCTTTCTGATCCTCGCTGGTTAAGCTGCTTCCACATTCACTATCGCTTGGCGCCACACTATCGGCATGGCCGAACGTTTCTGGCGGGCGATGCCGCCCACGTCCACAGCTTGATCGGCGGCCAGGGAATGAACACTGGCATCCAAGATGCCCATAATCTAGTCGTCCCTGAAAAATTCTTCTATCGCTAAGAATAGAGGGTGCATTACGCATTCGATGGCGCTAAAATTTGCCAAGTTTTGGTTCCCTCGGTCCCGAAAGCTGGCAAAAAATGCAACCCAAAGCCCGCCCTCCGCAGTGTGAATTGTTTGGCGCCCGATTGAGCGAACTGTTGAACCCCGAGCACCCGCTGGTCGTGCTGGCCGAGCGGATCGACTGGTCCGAGTTCGACGCGGCCATCGACGCCTGCTACGCCGACGAGCTTGGCCGGCCGGGAGTCAACACCCGGCTGATGGTCGGCCTGTTGTACCTGAAGCACGCCTTTGACGAGAGCGACGAGTCGGTCGTGGCCCGTTGGGTGGAGAACCCGTACTGGCAGTTCTTCTGCGGCCTCTGCTACATGCAGCACGAATTGCCGATCGATCCTTCGAGCTTGAGCCGCTGGCGGAAGCGGGTCGGCGCCGAGCGGCTGGAGAAGTTATTGGAGGCGACGATCCACACCGCGCTGGCCATGAAAGCGGTCAGGCCCCGAGAGTTTCAGAAGGTGAACGTCGACACGACGGTCCAGGAAAAGGCGATCGCCTTTCCGACCGATGCCCGACTGTATCACAAGATGCGGCTGGCGCTAGTCCGCCGGGCCGCTTCGCTGGGCATCTCACTTCGCCAGAACTATCGTTTCAAGGGCCAGAAGCTGCTGGCCAGGCAGGGCCGCTACGCCGCAGCGCGGCAGATGAAGCGGGCCGCCAAGATGACCCGCCAGTTGAAGACGATCCTGGGCCGCGTGCTGCGGGACATCCAGCGCAAAGCGCCTGCCATTCAAGGCCGAATCGCTGATGAGCGGCTCGGCGAGCTGGTCGCCTTGGCAGAGCGCTTGCTCGCTCAAACACGCAGCAGCAAAAACAAAGTCTACAGCGTGCATGCCCCCGAGGTGGAATGCATCGCTAAAGGCAAAGCGCATCAGCGCTACGAGTTCGGCTGCAAGGCGAGTGTGGCGGCCACGAGCAAAAATAATTGGATCGTCGGCACACACGTGCTGCACGGCAATCCGTACGACGGGCACACGCTCCACGGCGCGATCGAGCAAGTGCAACGGCTGACAGGCCACACGCCGGCTGACGTGATGGTGGACCAAGGTTATCGAGGACACGGTTACGAAGGCTCGGCCAGCATCCACGTGGTCCGCTCGATTCCCAAGCGAGCGACGCGAGCATTACGTCGCATGCTCAAACGGCGGGCGGCCATCGAGCCCACGATCGGTCACCTGAAAAGCGACAACCGCCTGGACCGCAACTATCTGACCGGCACTGAAGGCGACAAAATCAACGCCCTGCTAAGCGCTGCCGGGTACAACCTCCGCAAACTGTTGCGATGGATTGTTTTTGCGCCAATTTTCTGGCTCTGGCAGCGGCTCGCGGCCAAGTTGGCCGCCATCGTCGCTCCCCGCCGAGCATCGCACCTGCCGATGCCCGCTTGCTTCGCCCCAGCTCGCACCTGAAAATCAAGCCGACTCAGCCAGCAGACCGTTTTTCAGGGACGACTAATCTAGCGTGGAAGCTAGGGCTGACGCTGCGAGGAATCGCACCGGAAACGTGGCTTGATACGTATGAAAAAGAGCGTCGCCGGGTGGCCGAAGACGTGATCGCGGCCACGAAGTCAGCCACGCAACATGCCGAAGTTTTTGCCGAGCTTTCACTGCCCGATCGCGTGAAGTTATGCGAGCATATGTTTGCGCCGGAAAGCGAAAAGTCGCGTGCTCGACGCCACGCCGAGGAGCTCGATTTAGACTACCGCTCGAGCCCGATCTGTTTCGAGCCGGAGGGTGAATTCGACGGTGGTCCACACGCGGGTTCGCAAGTTCTCGATGCGGCGCCCCTTGTCGTCGAGGGCACGAAGTGCAGCTTCTTCGATTTGCTGCGCCGTACTCAGCACCGTTTGTTGTTGTTTGCGGGGTCGGGTGAGAGCGAGAGCTCGCAAGAGGTGGCGGGCACCGCTGGTTGTATGATGGAAAAATACAGTCAGTGGATCGATGCGTTCTTCGTATGCACGAAGCGGTCTGCAACCACGTTGCCCGCTGGAGTACACTGCATCGAGGATCCTCACCGCAAACTGCACGAGCGTTACGGCGCCGAAACGCCCTGTTTGTATCTGATTCGTCCCGATGGTCATCTCGCGTATCGCAGTCGGAGGGTCGGCAGTCTGGATGAGTATTTCGCTCGCGTTCTCTAGACGAAGCGAGTACGTCTTTCACAGACGTAAAATATCGCTCGAATTAACGAATAACAGCGCCGTTTCCGTTGCGAACGGAACCGCACCAGGAGAAAACTCAACGTGGATTTTGGAATTAGAGGCCGTAAGGCACTGGTGTGTGCGTCCAGCCGAGGGCTGGGCAAAAGTTGCGCGATGGCCCTCGCACGGGAAGGCGTCGACGTGACGCTGGTGGCCCGCACCAAGAAACCCTTGGAAATGGCCGCACAGGAGATTCGCGATTCCACCGAAGTAGCAGTGAGTTGCGTGGCTGCCGACATCACAACCGACGCTGGACGAAAAGCCGCGTTGGAAGCCTGCCCTGAGCCGGACATCCTGGTAAACAATGCGGGTGGCCCGCCACCCGGAAACTTCCACGATTGGGACCGCAGCGCTTGGATCGCGGCAATCGACGCCAACATGCTTTCAGCCGTCTTGATGATCAAATCCGTAGTTGATGCGATGATCGAGCGGCGTTTCGGAAGAATTGTGAACATTACATCCGCCGCCGTTAAAGCGCCGAACAGCGTCCTTGGTCTCTCGAGTGGTGCTCGGAGTGGACTAACCGGTTTCGTGGCCGGCTTGCGCGAGAGCGAGAGCTGGCAGCAAACAACGTGACTATCAACAACATGCTACCGGGAGCGTTCGACACCGACCGGCTGCGGCACTTGCTCGACGACAACGCACGGTGCGCAAGAATTGAGCAGATTCCCGCTGCAAGATTCGGCGGTCCCGATGAATTTGGGCAGCTCTGTGCTTACTTGTGCAGCGCCCAAGCAGGATATGTGACCGGACAAAATATACTCATTGATGGCGGCGCGTATCCGGGGACGTTCTGACGGTCACGACTCTTGTCGACGACCAGGTATCCTTCTTTGTCGCCGATTGGGTTGGGAGGTTTCACCTGGCTTCACTTCGGCTTGGCGGCGAGCAGTCGGTTCAAGGCTTCAGCCACATTGGGTCGGGCGGCCTTCCGGACCGGCACTACAACGACCCGCTCTCCGTTCGCATCCTCATCGACCAGCTTTACCATCTGCATGACTTCGTCGATAAGATATGCTGGGGCGGAAAGCACCAGCGTGTTGTCTACGTCGTCGGCCCCAACGGACAGAAGACCCGCATATTCTGGGCTTTTACTTGTGGCCGCCAACGCCTGATTGTAACCGTACGGCCGGTTGCCCGCGCGGGCATCGAACACTTTATCGCTCGTGCTCAGCAGGTCGCGGTACACGTCTTTGACGATTTGGGCTATCTCCGACGCGCGCTTTCGTTGGGCGTGATAAATTTGCTGTTTCCGCGCCAGTTGTTCGCCACCTTGTTCGGGCTGGTCGAGCACCGGCACGATTTCGTTGATCAACTCGATTTGCCGCGGCGATGCATGCTGAACCATCAAGTGATTGGTGCGCGAGTCTGCTTCAATCACGATCGGGAGCTCCGAATTCAGTGCGGAGTAACTGCCGGTGCGAGAGGAAGCCAGTAGTGACTCAATTTGAGTCTTCACCACCGCCGCTTGTGCGTGCTTCAGTGGAATTACTTTCACCTCACCGTCACTGGGAACAATCTCCTCGATGAAATCTTTGGCTGCCTCGGCGGCTTTGGGATCGCGCGACAGGATAATCACCTTGTCGTCTTTCTCAGCGATGACGCGTACCGGGAGGTTTTCTTTGAGGACCGGGGCCGGAGCTTTCGGCGCCGCAACGGGTTTCGGGTTTCCAGCCTCTGCGGGAGCGGGTGATTCTTGGGCAGCCAGCAGAACAGTGGTGCGCAGCGCCGGCCGATCGATCATCGGTTTTGGCGGCGGCTGCGGGTTCGTTCCCGTAGCGGGTTTGGCGGGCGGCGGAGGCGGCAGTGGTCGGGGCTCGGTTGGGGGCGATTCCTCTACGCCAGACTCGATAATCAACGGCGCATCGCTGATTTCTTTCCACACGCGCTTAAGCCGATCCATCACCGCGGCGGCATTGACGCCGCGTAGCGGCACAACGTGCATTCGCGGCGCGATACGTCCGCTACTTGCAAACGTTTCCCCCAACCCCGTCAGGAAATCACGAACCTCTTGCAATTCGTGGGGTGTGGCCCATAACAACAGGCGATTGTGATCTGGGTCAGGCTCGATTTGGAACTTGCCGTCGCTTGCGTCGCCAGGAGTCGCCGAGGGCCGGTCGGGGTTCTTCAGCACCAATTGGACGGCTTTCGTCGCATACTGCGTATCGAGCTGCTCGAGTTGCAAGACTTCCGCTCGCCGACCTTCAGTGCGAAAACTATCGATGATCCCGGCAATTGTTACCTGGTCCTCCGGCGATCCGAACACCACGAGGCGGTTGTATGCGGCTTCGTGCTGAATTCGCGTTTCTTTCCCGAGGTTTCCATTCTGTTGCAGGGTTTGCATTAGCTGAGTTACCGTCGCCGGATCAAACCCTTCGACGCTATAGGTTTTGATCTGACTAAGTGTTTCCCAGGATGACTCACGCGGCGACTCAGGCCGGTCCAACGCCTCAATGGCTTGGTGCGCAATTTCGATCTTGTCCGGGCGCCCGTTCACGAGGATGCTGTTTTCTTCGCTATTGACCACCAAATGCACCGTCGGCTTCTCACTTAGCAACGGCTTCGCATTCGCCCCCAATTGTTTGACGGCTTCGGATTTGAACTTCGCATTCTCGATATCAAGTTGGGTTTGAACCGCTGACGTCGGATTCGTTATATCCGGTGGCAATCCCAGCAACTGACGCACCTGGACTGCGACTTCTTCCGCCTTGCGATACTTGAGACGGAATTCAGCGACGCGCTCACGCCGCGTTTCATCCCCTTCGGCCTGCGTCAGCAATCGATAGAGTTCGCGGAGATTTGCGACCGCATCCATCGCCTCTAACCGGTTGGAACTGGCCATCGGCGAGAGCTGACCGTATGGACTAACTAGCGGCTTGAATTCCGTGGCAGCTTCGTCGGCGATCATCCAAGTCAACGGGAAGGTAACCCGCACGAACCGATAGGGAGGCAATTTCGCCAAGTCCTCGGCGGAAACTCGCGGAACCAGCGTAACGTCGATGTTCTTAAGTGGCACCACGCGCAGTACTTCGCCCGATTGCAGCAGCGTAAAACCGCGAGCGAGCAATTGCATGTTGATCTGATCTTCCGCTTCCTCCAGATGATACTTTTTCGTGCTGACAAGATTCAGCGTGCCTTCCGGTAGTTGCTGCCAGTCCAGGTTTAGATGTCGCTTCTCAGCGAGCCACTCTAAGACGGGTAGCCATGCTTGACCCTGAAAATCGAGCTGGACCATCTTGTCCCGTTGTTCGTCGGGAGCGGACGATTCAGCGGTGGCTGAGATTGCGGGTTTAGCGCTCGCAGAGACAGCAGCGGAATTAACAGGTGGCTGCTTCTCAGTTAGGGAAGGTGCTGCTTTAGCCGAGCGAGCGTCGGTTCCGGGGGACGCTACGCCGGGCTGCTCGGGCTTTGGGCGAGTCGCGTCAGCCGGCGGCTCTGCACACAGGACGCTTGGAATGCAGACAAGGAGGACGAGCAGCGATTGTCCAGCCTGGTTCACAATTGACGTTGGCGACATGAGACTGTTAACCGCCATTTCTTGCCCGCGTTGAAGGTGAGCTCATTAACAGCGGGCCCCCCACCAATAGAACTTGGGGAGTCTTACCGACGATACCAGTGTAAACCGGGACACGAGCCGAAGCTAGGTTTCAAACCGGTTCTTCTGCGGGATACCCCTCACCATGGTTACATAGCCTGCGAATACTAGCCATTGCACCTGCAAATATTGAATATTGGATTGCAAATCGACGTTGATTTGCCTCTAGTGCTGTGTCAAAGCCTGATTTTCGGGTAGAGGGATTTTAGTTTACAGCGGGCGTCGCTGATTTGCATTTGCCAGTCGACGCCGCGTTGCGTGGTGTTGACATCCGTCGACCACGCCGCCGATTTCGGATCGCAGGGTCGTCAATTCGCCGATCCGCCTCCCCGATACGCACTGTCGCGTCAGCGAACTCAACTCGTTCTCGGCGATGTTCAGCCAGCTCCCGTGCTTGGGCGTGTGGCAGAAGTCCAGGCGGCGGACCAACGCGCGGGCACGTGCCGGAGGAAACGCCTCGTAGAACGCCCCCATGGTGTGCGTGTTGAGGTTGTCGCACACCAAGGTCACGGTGGAACACTTGCGATAGCGCCCTTCGAGCAGTCGGGCCACTTCCACGGCCCAGTCCACCTTGGTCTTGGACGACCGCGCCGTCGCCTCACGCCAACCCGCCAGCGGCTCGGTGAACATGAAGATGCTCGCCGTGCCCGCCCGTTCGTATTCGTAGTCGATCCGCTTGGCATGCCGCTTCGTGGCAGGAATCGGACGACGTGTTTCCTTGATCAATTGCACCGGCTGCTCGTCCATGCAGAGCACCGGACGGTCGGGATCGTACGGCTTTTCGTAGGTGTCGAGCACTCTTTCCATCGCCGCGACAAACTCCGCGTCGGCCTCCGGCGGAATGACCCAGTATTGAATCTTGCGGTTGGTCATACCGTTTTTTTCAGCGTGCTGCGCACGGTTTCATGACTGATCGCAGGCACGATCTCCAACTCCACCACCTTGCGAGCCAGCAGACGCAAGGTCCAGTTGGCGTAGCCCTTCGGAGGCGGGCCGAGCCGCAGAGCGATTAATTGAGCCTCTTGCTTGCCGCCCAGCAGCTTCGGCGTGGCGGGCTTCTCGCGCTGCTTGCCATGCAGGGTCTGCTCGAAGCCTTCGCTGACAAACCGCTCGCGCAACTTCTCGACCGTCCGGGTACGACATCCAAATGCCTCGGCGATTCGCTCATCGGTCCAGGCCGGGCCCGCCACGTCTGCTTTCAACAGCACTTGAGCGCGACGGACTTTCTGGTTCGATCCCTGAAACTTGCGAACGACCTCCTGCAAAGTTCGGCGTTCCTTCGCCGACAACCGCACGATATACTTCTTGTTCATGGGCAACCTCCTTGTTGCCCACAGCTTCGCAGATTTACCGCCTCAGACCAACCCGAACTTCGAGATTTGACAAAGCACTAGTGCCAAGTCGACGAAAACTCGATACGATCTTTTCTGCGACGAGCGACCCTGGGAACATTCCTTGCTGCCGGTTGGATCGGCCGGTGAGCAAAGGGAGACCGCTTCCACAGGAACCAACTGTAAATGAGCAGTGCAGAACTCGATACAATCAGCGCAGTTTCCTGTGCCCAGGTTTACACGGCATCAGCTAGGAATTGCTGATTTGCGGGACATGGCTGCGAGCAGATTTCGAGTCATCTGCTGAAGGCGCCCATCGGGCCCTTGCGGAGCAATATAGACTTTGGGACGAACGTAACCGGGCGGCGCGCTTCAGTCCATCGCCCCACCAGATCGTGGCTGCGTTGAAGACGAAGTTATTTTTTGGACCTGGATAGATGGTAGCGGTAAACGTACCGCCGTTTGGCTCGCCGGGCGCTTGTTGAGTCGGACCGCTCGCCACAACTTCCAATCCTGGAATTGGCGCCGGATCCCCGTGGTATTCCCAGCCGACGAGGCCCGGAATAGCGTCGCCCGCCCGCAATCCGGTGCCGGCGAACAGCCAATGCTCTGGCAATCGGCAGGTCCAGTCGGCTCCACCCGTTACGGGGCCGGTGCTTTGCGCTCCGACTAATTCATTCGCGTAGGGACGACGATGTTCCAGGGTGCTCATGTGCTCAAATTCGCGAGTTCCGCCCGGCGGTCCGAAGACACCCACACGCTCGAATGCCGGCGCAGGAATCGTCAAACTGAATCCGTCCGCACACGGCGTTCCCGGACAAAAACGCCACATTCACGCCGGCCGAAATGGCGGCTCGCACGTTTTGATACATCTCCATAGTCCAATACTCGTCGTGCCCCACACTGAGAAAGCCTTTCGCACGGCGGAGCCCGTCAGGGTCACGATGGGTGTCGAGATTAGAGATGTACGTGACGTCGTAGCCAAGCGATTCCATCCAGTACGCAACTGGAAACTCCCAAAGTAGCCACTCGCCCGATCCCAGCGATAAGGGTGCGTCGAGAATTTGACAGTACTTTCCGTAGGGGCGTCGAAAGCTGACTTGGACGCCGCCACCCCAGTACCATTCGTGCTCGCCGTCGTCGTAGAGTGCGTACTGGTTCGGCCAGCGGTTGTAGGCCTGCCAGGTATGGTCGCTGCACTGAAAGAGAAAATCCGCCCGTCGATCGTCGCGAATGATGAAGATAATGTAGCTCTGCTTACCGCTCTGCAGCGCCGTAAGTTTGCCGACGTAGACGCCGCTCAGCCAGTCGCGTGGAATCCGCAACTCCGTACAAGGTTGCCATTCGCAGTTTCGCACGCGCTTCTGTCCGACGGGAGGCTCCGATTGTGCTATGCCAGGAAACTCGCCCACATGTTTCATAAGCCGACCACCGTCGCCGCCGTAGTACCCGGTCCGGTAGATGTCGAGCGTGAATGGAGTGGTGGGATCCGTGCTCACGTAGAACGCAATCGTGTCGCCGGCACGGGCCGTACGATGCGAACAGAAACCCTCAATGGTCGGAGAGCGGTAGCGAGACTTGGGATCGATGTCTATTTGACGAAGCATCCAATCGCGTGTCCCGGGGCGCTGGTTTTCCTGGGCGACGACGCTGCTCGAACTTTCGGAAGCCAACAGACCGGCGGGTGCGCCGGCCACGACCATTCCCGCCGCCGCACTGCGTAACACTTGCCGTCGGGTGAAGCCAGGATTTGAACTGTGGCTGGACATAGCTAGATTCTCGATTGGATGAGCTGTTGACGAACCCGTTCCATGAAACCCGTAGTATACTCTCCTGAATCGGTTGCGAATCCTGTCGTAGCGAGCGACTTCGGAAGTATCCGGTCCCTGAACTGCGGGACCGTCCCCCCGTTAATTCTTCGGAATCGACTCGTAGAACCATTGTATCGGCAGACAACGAAACCGCGTTGAAATACGGCCCGTGGAGGTATCGGCAACATAGTAGCTGAGCAGCACGTTTCGTTCGTAGAACACGATACTGGTGTACGCATATTCTTGCTCCGTCGCATCTTCAAGGGTGTGCGGCGCACTCCAACTGCGGCCTTCATCCGTCGATACGGCCGCAACCAGGGGCGTGCGCTTACCCCCGTGACCAGCCGCCGCGTCGTACACAGGATTCCATACGAGCAGCAAATCACCCGTCACGGGAATCCGTCGCAGTGTAGCTGGCGACTCGGGCGAGCGGACGCCCCAAGGTTTGGCAGGGCTCCAACTTTCCCCTCGATCGTTCGAGACGCTCGCGTAAATTTCGCCCAATTGCGTACGGACAATCATTAGTATGCGACCGTCATTGAGCTCTAAGACTTCCGGCTCCATTGCTCCTCGCCGCGGCAAGTCGACCCGGCTAGTACCAGTGGTCCATGTTTTTCCTTCGTCGTCCGACCAATAACAGAACGACGTGAAATGGTTGTCAGTCTTGATATCTCGCGTCCACGCAACGGGGCAGAGCAATCGGCCGTCCAGTAGCTTTGCCACTCGATCATTGTTCATGACGTGATAACCGGGCGCATCGGTAACGAGCTGTGGCTCGCCGAAGCTGCTTCCTTCGTCAGCAGACGTACGGAGATACACCTTCAAGTCATCCGGACCGTTCTTCACCAGGTAGAACAGGCCGATGCTCGCATCTTGCCGCGTGCGAAAACGCCTCAGCGTGGCCGACATCACATTCAAATGCCCAACGTTTTCCTGCATGACTTTCGCAGGTCCCCAACTCTTTTCGCCATCGTTGGAGCGTCGTCCTACAATGCGGGCTTTGGCGAAATCACTGGCACTCTTGTCAAATTCAGTGTCAGCAAACAGTAGGCTCCCGTCGTGGAGCGGCAAGATCGAGCCTTCACTGTAGCGGGGATGTTCGGTCGACGCGGAAAAGACGTCATTCGCCACGCTACTCGACTGACTCGAGGCGGGTTGCTTTAAGATTTGTGATCTAGGAATCCTCAACAAGGTCGTGAGAGCAGTTCTCATCTTCGCATCGGCCCCACGATCCACCCACAGCCACTTGTCCGTGAAACCGTCCGCGAAGGCGGCGCGTGTCGGGATATAACCAGTCCAACATTCGCCGTACCCCGCGCAAATCACGGGGACATCCGGCCGCAGTCGCTCGGCCATGAGCTGAAACCCGACAAACGACTCGCCCGGCTGCGATAACAACAGGGCCCGTTCGAAATCGAGGCAGCTTATCGAAATCTTGTGGCCGCTTTGGATCCGCTGCCGGCTGGCTAAACCCATGGCGGCGAGAATTCTCGCTCGCTCGTCGAGTTCGGCATTGTTGATCGTTTGCCGAAGCGCGGCCGCCGTGAATCGTTCGCCACCGCGAAACGGCAGCGATACTTCCGCCGACCGCAAGTGAACCTCTCTCAGCGGCCAGCGCCGTGTATTTCGCCAGGCTTCTTGCATCGCGGCATGAAGTCGTTGTGCCAGAATTGGTCGATTCTCGGGCAACCCGTCGTTGTATTTGCCGGCAGTCACGTCACCGGAACAGCCGGTCATGTAAATCTGAAAAACGTCGGGATCGTCTTTTTGCCGCATGCGACGCGCCAAGCCGACAAAATCAGCGCTCACTTCGCCGCGTCCGTAGTAGCTCATCGGATGCGTAGCGTACGCGTTTAACGCCAACAGCGGCTGGTCGCCGTTCCAAAAGCTGATGGTCCGGAGCCATGGGTCAATGAGTCCATCCGGCGTATCGCGCATGAACGGATCGCCGCCGCTATTGCTGCCGCGCAAGAATTCCACTCGCCCGTCTTTGAAAACAACCCGACGATTCGATGCGACGTTGTGCACCAAGCCCATTCCGACACCGATGTGCGTAACAGTCCGGGCCGACGTCAAGCTTCGCCCAGAGCCTTCCCGACGCGTTGCACGACAGCCTCATGGAACTCAGGATCGCAAAGTTGTTTGGCGAGTCCGACTTCATCAAGCAATCGCTGCGCGCCGAGATCGGCCACCGGAGCGTCATGCTGGTGCAAACAGGTTACGATGACGCGATTCGGCTGAGTGCCAGCCGCGTATGCCAAGGTCTGGCGCCATCGATCGTAGGCTTCGTTGCGGATCTCACACCAATCGACCGCGACCCACACGATCGGCGCCTCGGCGCCTAGCAACACAAAGCCCCGGGCCTCGAGCGGGTCGGCAATTCTTGTCGCTCGCACCGGTAGGATGCCCATCAAGCGGTGGCCGATGGGCACCGTCACATCGGCACGAAAACACGCCAGACGAAATGGCGTGTCGCTGGCGAACAACTCCGCCGGCGAGATCGCCACAATCGCCACGAGCGTAGTGGTCGCAAGTCCTTTCAGCATGATCTGGCGGCGGATCATTGTACTTCAGCATCAATCCCAGCGAATTTCCGTTCTCGTGCCGCGCACGTCCATTTCAAACTCAAGTTCTTCGATGGGGGGCCGGCTGTAGTACCAGCAGATGCCATGCATCGCCGCAGCGCCGATACGATTCAGCACGAGCTCCGGCACAATCGGAGTCAAGCAATGTGCCGTATAAACGTTGACGGTAGTCGCCGACGACCAATCCACTCCAAGACCGTGTAGTCGGTTTTCGAGGAGATCCATGACGAAACGCGATTTTGCATGCAGACCATTGGTCGAAGTATCTCCTATGGAGATGATTCCATCGCGAGTCGCAACCCCTTCCTGTAGCTCGCCCGCGCCGGCCACAACGAAAGTGGGGGCCTGGTCGATGGGGCACGACCTTGCGAAGGCGAAACCATACAGCACCGGCTCCTTGGGCGGATTGATGACGGGCGCCACGTTGGTGCGCGCCACCGGGTTGATTCCTTCCACCAGCAAGTTCCAGCTTTTCAAGGTCGTGGCATAGCCGGCATTGAACTCCGCGAAGCCCTGGAATGTGTAAGGCTGCGGCGAACGCAGCGAAATACTACAGAGCGCTGCTTTCGGCCGTTCTTGTCGGGTCAAAAAGTCAGCAACGCGGCCGAGAGCTTCGGAGATTGGCATTGGTTGCTGTAGCGTGACATACACAATCTCAAAACCCGGACTCGAGACGACACCGCTGGAAAACGCCGCGATGCCGCGAAGAAAGTGATAGCCGCCGTCGCGATTTTCAACTACTTGGCCAGCATGTTGGTTAGAACGCATCTCGCAAACTCGCCAATTCAGCTAGATCGTGTGCTGTCAGGTCGGAGGTGATTGTACCTAATTCGGCATTGGTCAGGTAGAATCAAGTCAAATGTCGGTAATTGACCGATCGACATGTTTTGGAAAAAAAGGGTCGGGTGGAAATCATGGGGCATAGATTCCGTGGCGACTTCACTTGGGCATTGCAAATTCGTAAGTTCGTCGCGTTGACGATCTACCTAGCGACCGTTTGTTGCAGCGCGAATGCCGCGGAATTGCGAGCAGGCGTTGCCCGGATTGATCTCACCCCGCCACTCAGCATGAAGGCGCCTCTGGGCGGTTATGGGGCGCACATGAACCGACCCGCACAAGGGGTGCACGATCGGATCTTCGCGAAGGCGCTCGTAATCACCTATGGCAAACGCAAGTGCGCATTGATGACAGCAGACATGCTCGGCTTTGCCCCGCCATTCAAGCCGGACATTGTTGAGCGCCTAGCTGCGCAGGGTTGGACCGCGGAGCAGGTAATGCTTCTTGCCAGCCACTCGCATGCATCGATCGAAATGAACGCGCTCAATCCTGCGCAATACGTTGAAGATCCCGCAAATCGGCATTCACGACCCGGCGCTCTACGAGTTTACAATCAAGAAGTTCGTCGATGCCATTCAACGTGCGGAACAGAACTTACAACCTGTCTTGATTGGTACCGCTAGTCGGCATATTTCCGGTTGGAATCGCAATCGCCGCGAACGCGGTGGCGTGACCGACGACGAGTTGACCGTGATGCGTATCGATACAACCGAAGGCAAGCCTCTGGTCGTATTGGTGAATTTCACCGCCCATCCCACATTTATGAGCGAGCGCGAGATGTTGTTTTCCGGCGGCTGGCCCGGACAGCTCCAGCGCCAATCGAAGCGAACGTAGGTGAGGGAGTGACCGCGATGTATTTCAACGGCGCCGAAGGAGACCAGGCGCCGGTTGCCCGCCCCGGTTCCGGCGATAGCCCCTGGGAGCGGGCAGAAAAGTATGGGCTAGAGTTAGGAACCGTTGTCACCAACGTGTGGAGAAAGATCGACACCTCGCGTGACGTTGCGTTCGATTTTCATTTGGAGACCATCCAACTGCCTGAACGGCGTTGGCATCCCGAGTTCATGGCAACCGGGGGTAAAGAATATGGACTATCGGAATCCGCCATGGGTGATGTCTTGTCGAAAATGGCCCCCAATGAAACAACGAGCGGCTCCCTCCGACTTGGGGACTTGGTGATTGTTGGCATCCCCGGTGAGATGGCAGCCGGACTGGGAATGCGAGTCAAAGCCGAAACGCAAGCCGCCACCGGCGCACGCCACGCGGTGATTGGTGGGCTGGCCAACGAATGGATCAGCTATATCCTTACCGCCGATTCGTATATTAAAGGCAGTGGTTACGAGGCGAGCATGAGCTTCTATGGTCCCGAATTGGGCGATCGAATTGTGAAATCCGCCGTTAGAGGCGCGGCGCACCTCAAAACGCGTCAATGAAGCAGTAGTCGATTCGATCGCCATCGTTTCATTTTGCATAGGCACGGGGTTAAAGTACGATAGGCGGTGCAGTCGAGAGACCTCAACGTCCGGCAAATCATATGGGAGTGCAGATGAACTCAAACCGTCGTCAATTCATGAAGGTCGGCGCCGCGGTCGCGGCGGCGCCGTTTTTACCTTGGACTGAGAAGGTATTTGCCAACGCGTCTAAAAACGACCGTCCGCGGATTGGCTGCATCGGCTTGGGTGGCATGGGCACGGGCGATGCGCCGCGCCCACAGTCAGTTTGGCGATATTGTTGCGGTGTGTGATGTCGACAGCCGACATGGTGAGGCGGCTAAGAATGATCCTCAAATCGGCAAAGGCAAGGCCGACTTGTACGGCGACTATCGAAAAGTCTTAGACCGAAGGGATATCGACATCGTTAGCGTAGTCACGCCGGATCATTGGCACATCAAGATCGCGATCGAAGCATTGCAGGCGGGGAAACACGTTTTTTGCCAGAAGCCACTGACGCTCACATTGGAAGAAAACCAGCTCATTCGCAATGCGTGCCAGGCACACCCGAAGCTAGTATTTTTTGTTGGCACGCAGCAGCGCAGTGATCGCGATCGCTTTTTGCGTGCCGTCAATATGGTGCAAAAGGGACTACTCGGGAAAATTCACCGCGTCACCGCGGGCATCAATGGCTCGCCAGTCGGTGGGCCCTTTCCAGTCGTAAAGCCGCCCGGTGAATTGGACTGGAACATGTGGCTGGGGCAAGCGCCGCTCGTGGATTATCGCGAGAAGCGGTGTCACAACGACTTTCGCTGGTGGTACGAGTACTCCGGCGGGAAATTCACCGACTGGGGTGCCCACCACGTCGATATCGCCACCTGGGCACTCGGCGAAGATTCAATCGGGCACGGGCCCATCGAAATCGATGGCCGTGATGCCAAGCACCCCGTCCCGTTTAAAGACGGCTTTCCCACGGTGGACGACTCCTTCAACACGTCGCATGATTTCGACGTGAACTGCAAGTTCGCTAGCGGCGTTGAACTGCATGTCACCAGTCGTGGTGACAACGGCGTGCTGTTCGAAGGGGACTAGGGGCGGATGTTCGTGAATCGTGAACGGATAACCGGAAAACCGATTGAGGAGAATTGGGATAAAGACCAATTTGGCCAAGAGGACCTGATGCGGCTATACAAAGGGAAACCGTTTGAAGGTCATAAGGAGAATTTCTACCGCTGCGTACGCGAAGGCGGATTACCCGTTTCCGATCCATTCAGCCATGTGCAGACGATGAACACGTGCCACCTGGTAGCCATCGCCGCTCGGCTGGGCCGAGTGATCAACTGGGATCCGGAGCAGGAAAAGATTATCGGCGACGAACAAGCAGCGGCCTTTATCGCTCGCCAACCGAGGCGCGGATATGAAATTCCGCGGGTGTGATGGTGAATGAGAGCGGGTGTCCTCGTCGTCAATCGCCCACTCATGTAATATGCGTCTTCCTTCATGAACTGCCTGGTGAAAATCACCGCGAGTGTGTTCTGGCTTGCGCTCGCCACGCGCGCTATGGCGGGCAATTCGGCGACGCCAAACTTTCAGCGTGAAATTGCCCCGCTTCTCAAAAACCGTTGCGTCCGCTGCCACGGTCCAGCAACGACTGAGGCAAAACTAAACCTCGCCGTGCCGAGCGGTGTCGTGCGTGGCGGTGAGACTGGTCGAGCTATCGTTGCCGGGAAACCAGAGAAGAGTTTGCTCTGGCAACGTGTAGCTGCCGACGAAATGCCCGAGGACGATCCGCTTCCGGCGGATGAAAAGGATCTGTTGCGACGTTGGATCGAGGCTGGTGTTCCCGGGCTACCCACAAGCGTCACCGAGCACCCCGATGGTGATGAACACTGGGCGTTTCAAATCCTGCGCCCAGTCTCGCCACCAGTCATCCGCGATGCGTCGCGCGCTGCGCACGGCCGTGGACGCCTTCATTGAGGACCGACTTGAAGCCGCAGGCCGAAAGATCGGTCCAGAAGCCGATCGCAATACGCTTATCCGCCGTGTGGCGTTCGATCTGACCGGCTTGCCGCCCACGGTGACCGAAATCGCAACATTTCTGTCGGATCATGGTGACGGAGCATATGAAAGAATGGTTGAGCGCTACCTGGCTTCGCCGCGTTATGGTGAACGCTGGGGAAAGTACTGGCTCGATACGGCCGGTTACGCGGACAGCAACGGATACTTCAACGCCGACACCGATCGGCCACTGGCATATCGCTACCGCGATTACGTCATCCGCTCGGTCGATGCTGACAAGCCTTGGGATCGGTTCGTGCGCGAACAACTCGCGGGCGACGAGATGGCTGGCTACAAGCCCGGTGGCAATGTGACGCCCGACATGATCGAACTGCTCGAGGCCACTCATTATCTGCGAAATAGTCCGGACGGCACCGACAGCAGCGACGGCAATCCCGACGAACTGCGCACCGACAAGTACGCGGTCCTCGAAGGCACGATGCAGATCATCGGTGCCTCGCTGCTTGGCATCACGGTGCAGTGCGGCAAATGCCACGATCACAAATTCGAGCCCTTCACGCAAAGAGACTATTACGCGCTGCAAGCGATCCTGTATCCCGCTTTCAACGTGGAGAAATGGGTCAAGCCGAAGCAGCGGGAAATCGTGGCAGCAACTACCGCCGACATCGCCGCTTGGGAATCCAAAGCGAAGCGGAGCGACCAGCAGATTTCCCAGCGGCGCCGAGAATTCAGTCAGTGGCTCTCCCAGTATCGCGAGCGCGGAAAAGTGCTCTTTCAGGATGCCTTCGACGAGTCGGGGCCAAGATTGACCGACAACTGGTCAAACACGGCACCAGGCGATGAGGAACCCGCCGGCAAGCCCGCCGTACAGATCGATTCAACTGCGGCGCCAGGAGCCCACCGCCTTGATGGTCATCTGCGGATTATGGAATCGGCCGACGCGGGTGACCGCGCGATTTCCACGAAACAAGTGTTCGACTGGTCACCGAACGAGCAGGGTGACTGGATCCAAGTGACGTTTGACCTGCTGCCCGGTACCGATAAGGCGCCGTATGTCGGGTTCCTGTTTGCATTGCAAGATTTCAACGACTCACGCCGCACGCACGGTGGAAATGTGCTGATCGATGCGGCAGCCGCCGGCAAGGCGGCCGTGCACGTCGATTATCCGGGCGGCGATGACAGCGTCCGCGGTCAAATTGGTCAGAGCGGGTGCGTCCCCGGCCGTAATTATGGCATCCGCATCACAAGCCGCGGCAAGAACGAGTTTGAGTTGGCCCTCGTCGTCGATGGAGAAGTCGAAGATGGCACCGTCGTGCTGACAGCCGACGATTTGCCGGATGGTGGTTTTGGCTTCGAGTACTGCTGTGGTCGAAGTTTCGTTGTCGATAACGTGCGGATCGAAGCCGGCAACGCCGCACTGCGAGCGAGTGCCGAACACAAACACCTTACGGAACTACGTCAGAGAAAGCGGATGGAACTCGAAGCGGACGTCAAGAAGCTCGAAACGCAAAAGGGGCGGCCGCTACCTCGATTGGCGCCGGTGTACGATCTGTCTCCCGACCCGCCAGAGGTTTTCGTTCTCAACCGGGGTGACTACAAGTCGCCCAAAGAGAAGGCGGAGATCGCAGGCCCGCATGCTCTTTGCGATTCGCAGCATCCAGCCTCGTTGATGCTACGAGTTCCGCCGAGCAAGAACTCAACGGGCCGCCGTTTGGCATTTGCCCGTTGGTTGACGGAACCGGACAGTCGCGCGTCGTCCTTGCTCGCGCGTGTAACCGTCAATCGCCTCTGGTTGCACCATTTCGGCAAGGGGATTGTCGCGACACCTGACAACCTTGGATATTCCGGTGCGGCCCCCACACACCCCGAGTTGCTCGAATACCTGGCATCAGAATTCATTCGTAGCGGTTGGAGTGCGAAGGCGATTCACCGCTTAATCTTGAATTCCGCCACCTATCGTCAGTCAAGCCGACCAATTGGAAACGTCGAGCAGATCGATCCCGACAACGAGCTGCTAGGCCGATTCCCGCTCCGTCGTCTCGATGCGGAAGCAATTCGTGATGGCATGCTCGCCATTAGTGGTGAACTCGGCCTGCAAACCGGCGGTCCCTATGTGCCCACCTCGCGCAACGACGAAGGTGCCGTCGTCATGAGTGAATCGACGCCGGGCACCCATCGGCGCAGCATTTACGTGCAGCAGCGACGGACACAAGTTCCCAACATGCTTCAGGTGTTCGACGCGCCCTCCATCGTGTTTAGCTGCACTTTCCGCACGCCGACCACCGTGCCACTTCAATCGTTGAATTTACTGAACTCCGCGTTTGTACGACTGCGCTCGAAAGCACTGGCAGAGCGTGTGGCGGCGGCGGCAGGAAGTGAGATAGAGGAACGAATTCGTTACGCATTCCTGCTCGTAACCGGTCGGCCGCCATCCAAGACCGAGTTTGCCGCGGCTCAACGCTTTATCGCCCAGCAAATTCAGCAGCACAACGATAAGCCAAAGGATGATGAGTTGTTTTGGGTAGACTATTGCCAGACATTGCTGGCAAGCGATGCGTTTTTATATGTCGAGTAGCTGTATAGGATGGGCACACGGTGAGGTTACAAAGCACATGACCGTCGGACCTGATAAGTCATTCTTGCTCGGCCGGCGTGCGTTCATTGGTCGCACGACGGGCATGCTCGGCTCGATGGCAGTTGCCCATTTGTTAAATGAGACGCACGTTAGCGCTGCGCCGGCAGCCGGTATGCACAGTTCCATCAATGCTCTTCCGCACTTCCTGCCGACGGCCGATGCCGTCATCTGCCTGTTCCAGCACGGTGGCCCCAGCCATGTTGATTTGTTCGATCCTAAGCCAGAGCTGAATCGGCGAAATGGCCAGCCTTACGAGGGCGATCTTGAAGTACACTTCGTCGGCCAGAAGGGTAATATCCTCGGCTCGCCATTCAAATTCGCGCCGCACGGCGAATCGGGCATCGTACTGAGCGAGTTGTTGCCGCATACGGCTCGAATCGCCGACGACATGACGTTAATTCGTTCGCTCACTACCGAGTCGGTCGACCACGAATCTGCGTTGCGGTTGATTCACAGCGGCAAGTTCCAAGCGGGTTACCCGACGTGGGGCGCATGGACCATTTACGGTCTCGGTTCCCCCAGCCACAACTTGCCCGCGTACGTTGTATTGTCCGATCCAGCCGGTCTACCCGTCGATGGCGTGCGGAATTGGAGTGCGGGGTGGTTGCCCGCGACGTATCAAGGAACGGCGTTTCGACCCGGTAAAACCAGCTTGCCCGATCTCGTGACCCCTGCCGATGTGTCTTCGTCTGCTCGCGGCGCAACTCACTTTGTTAGAGGAACTCAATCGCGAACAGCTCCGTCAGTATCCGCACAATGCCGAACTAGAAGCGCGCATCACAAGCTTCGAGGTTGCCGCGCGAATGCAGACAGCGGTTCCCGAAGCCCTCGACCTATCACAAGAAACCGAAGCGACGAAGAGATTCTATGGACTAGACAACCCGACGACGGCCGAGTACGGCACACGCTGCCTGATCGCTCGCCGACTTGTGGAGCGCGGCGTTCGCTTCGTGCAGCTTTTCCTTGCGGGCCAGCCTTGGGACACGCACAGTAAAAACGCAGCCACGTTGACGGGTCTCTGTGCGAGGACCGATCAACCCAGCGCGGCCTTGGTGCTTGATCTAAAACAGCGCGGCATGCTCGACCGCACGATCGTCATGTGGGGCGGCGAATTCGGTCGGCTGCCCATCTCTCAAAGCAACGATGGTCGCGACCATAACCGACACGCGAATACCATCTGGCTGGCTGGCGGCGGTTTTAAAGGCGGGTACTGCCATGGCGCTACGGATGACTTCGGCTACAAAGCCGTCGACGACAGGCTCACCGTCCACGACCTGCACGCCACACTTCTGCGAGCTTTGGGGCTCGATCACGTGCGCCTGACGTATCCGCATGACGGCCGCCCAGGCAGTTTGACTGACGTCGCAATCACGAAGGCAAAACTGGTTGATCGATTACTCACATAGACGAGGCGGTTGCGAATGTTGTCGAGCATGAATTGCCAAGCTACGATAAGCTGTGTGTTGTCGCAATGATCGCGCTTTTTCGGGGCGTCAAGGCGTGAAGCGGCGAGTTTTTTATAGGAGGCCACTACTCATGACTCTAACCCGACGATCATTTTTAGCGGCAACCGCCGCCGGCGTCATGGCCGCTCAAAACAGCGTGCGAGCGCGGACTCCCGATGTCAATAGTCGCATCGGAGTTTGCACGATCGGCTTTAATGGCCGGGGGACTTCGCACATCAAAGCCATCCTTCACTTGCCTGATGAAGCCGAATATGTCGCTCTTTGCGATGTCGACTCCGACGTGCTTGAACGGGGCGCGAAACTTGTCGAAAGCGTCCAGGGCAAACGGCCTAAATTGTACCGCGATATTCGCGAAGCGTTGGATGACAAGAGAATTGACGCCGTTACAATTGCGACGCCGAATCACTGGCATTCTCTGGCCGGGGTTTGGGCTTGCCAGGCCGGAAAAGACGTTTACGTCGAAAAGCCTCTTTCGCACAACATCTACGAGGGCCGGCAGCTTGTGGAAGCGGCAAAGAAGTACGGGCGAATCGTTCAGCATGGTACTCAAAGCCGCGCTGATTCCAGGCTCATTCGCGATATGAAACTGATCCGCGATGGATTCATCGGTGAGATCGTCGAGTCGCGAGGCTACGTCTACAAGAACGGTAATCGGCACGCCATCGGCCATGGCAAGCCTGGTCCTGTGCCAACAGACTTAGACTGGCAGTTATGGCAGGGGCCCTCGCGCGATCATAAGTTTCTGATTAACGTCGATCGCCAAAAGCCAGGACTCTACGTCCACTACGATTGGCATTGGTTCTGGGAATATGGCAACGGCGAAATTGGCAATCAAGGCGTGCACCAAATGGATATTGCTGTCTGGGGGCACAACCGGGGCTTACCCGTGAAAGTATTCAGTTCGGGCGGTCGGTTCGGCTGGGACGACGACGGCCAAACACCCAATACCCAGGCTACGACATTCACCTACCCGGATGGTTCAATTCTGACGTTCGAGGTCCGCAACCTGGGCTCGTTCGAAGAGGCAGACGCCGGCAATTGTGGCAACAGCTTTTTTGGCACGAAGGGATTGTATGTTCGCGGAAGAGGCTTTTTCTCCTACAAAAGCGGTAAGATGAGTGAGCGCGAAGTGATTCCAGTCGATAAGCCAATCGTTGATCGAGGTGACAATTGGCAGCACTTTTTTAGGGCGGTGCGTTCTCGCAACCCTGGCGATATGTCGGTATCGACGCTTGACGCACACCGATCGTGCGTTCACTGCCATCTTGGAAATATTGCCTATCGATTGGGCCGGTCGTTGGAGTTCGATCCAGACAACGAGCGGTTCCACGATAGCGACGCCAATCAGTTCCTCACTCGGGACTACCGTCCTGGATTTGAAGTACCTAAGCTGGCTTAAGCTGGGGAGATTCTCGTGCTGCAAGAATGGATCGTTTGGTAAAGAGTCGGCACGACTTTCTAGAGAGTTGACAGCTTCGCAAAATTAAGCTGAGCGGTCATCGGGAATACACCGTAAATACCGCGCGTAAAAACCAACTCAATCACGTCGTCAGCACAAAGAAGGGGACTTTTGGGCACGAGAACGATATCTGAGTCTCGCAGCCAGATTTCGCCGGATGGACAAGGCTTTCGAAAAATCAGGGAGCTGCGAACGTTGACTTTGGTCGCCATTAATTGCCAGTTTTCGTCGCGGCGGAAGACGATTACGTTGTTCAACTGAGCTCCAACGTTCCAACTGCCGGCCAGCGAAATCGCCTGCATCAACGTCGTGGGGCCTTCCAATGTATAGCGGCCGGATACTTTAACTTCGCCGACGACAAAAACGTAACGTGGTGCACGGTCCAGCAGGATTGGGGTCCAGGGCAAACGCATCAAAATGAACTTGATGAGGTAGGCTGCGACGTCAGCCAGATTACCAACTTTTTCTTGACGCCTTCATGACGGTTTTGCTATGCGAGTCGCAATCAAGCGTCAGGCGACAGAATTCTGGTTTTACGTCAAGCCAAACGGGGCAATCTTACCATCAATGCAGTTTCCCCAATCCAATCCAGTTTGATGAGTTTGCCCTGGATTGGGGTCACCTCCAGCCCTTCCACAAAGCGCGCATAACGCGCCTTGATTTCGCGTTCCAGTTCCTCGAGTGTCAGGCCTTGCACCGGCACAGAGCCAATCGCTGGTAGCTGAATGGTGCCATCCGGGCTAACCCGCGCATCTCGCCCTAGGCCGCCTCGTCCATAGCGACGATCGACGAATGAACGGAGTTCCTCTAGATTGCTATTCAACACAATAGGCGAAACAGAAATCCGCGGGTCCTTGATCTGGTCCTTAAACAACCGATCGAGTTCCTTGCCCAATTCCTCAAGCGTCATTCCAGCGGCGCGAACCTGACCGAGCAAGGGCATGGTGATCGTACCGTCAGGTTCGACCATTACTTCGCGATTGACAACTTCCGGTGCGGTCAACGACTGAATTTGAAGTCGATCACGCACGTTGAGTCGGTACGGCTGGTTAGCGACTTGCCCCGATAAGCGATAGACGAAGGCCAACTCGTCGTCGACACGAAGCCGATAAACGGGCACTTGGGCTAGCCGCGCTGGTCCGATGTATTCGCCCTGGGCATATGCCTCCCAAGGAATCGGGCGTATGGCTCCCCAGCCGGGACCGCCTGGATTGCAGCCGCATGGTGGGCATTTCACGCCGCAACGGAAGAAGTAGTTCTCCGGCTCCGCTGGCAAGTAACTGGAGTTCGTAAGTGGCAGGCGCCCGACGCTATTCCATCCAATCCTTTCACTGGAAGCGACTCAGGATTCTGTGGCGCTGCGATAACATTTGATTCAGACGGAGTTGGTTGAGGCGCTTCAGACACTTCGGTTGCAGCGACAGTGTATCGCTCGGTAGCTTGGCATTGATCCTGTTGAGTGCCGCTTGCGGCTGCGTAGCTCATTCGGTGGCTCGGCACGATACTCTCTTCGTCTGTCTTAACGTGTTCTTTCACGGCGAAGCCGCAACCGGAACTCTCGCAGCCTGCTGGTCGCTGGTGGGATTAGCAAATCTGTTTGTCAACGGTATCGAAAACTTTCTCACGCCTGAGCCTGCGCGGGCCTACATCGAAGGAGGGATCGGCGAGTTGAGCCGCATCCTCCGTTGGGCAAATGGCATGTACGTTTTGGTGGTGGGCCTGATCTGTCTGACATTTCTCGTCGGTGGAGGGCAACTCGTTGTGCTCGTCTTTGGCGCGAAGTATGCCGGTACCTGGCTCATCGTTCTTATCTTTGCGCTCAGCGTGTTGGTGCGCAGCCTGGGGATTGTCGCCGGCAATGGATTGTGGGCCCTTGAGCATCCTGAGGCCAATTTCGTCGCCGACGTTTGTACGCTGATTTCCACATTGGGCCTCGCAGTATGTTTGATCCCGTTAATGAGCGTGCTGGGCGCGGCAGTTGCCACCCTCGTGGGTGCGACAGTGGGGACGATCATGAGGTGCCTATCGTTACGACATATCCTGCATTCAAGCATAGGAAAAATTACTGCAGTCGCGTGATGAGACTCGCGAGCAAGAACGTTTTTTTAAGCACGTAGCCATATGGACGGCGGCGGCGAGCGTCTCGAAAGCAAGGCGGCGTGAGATGAAGATACTGATGTGTCACAACTATTACCAGCAGCCGGGCGGGGAGGACCAGTCGTATGAGGCCGAAGTGCGGCTGCTGGAGTCGCGAGGCCACGAGGTGGTGCGTTTCACGCGTCACAACGACGATATCCGGGAGATGAGCCGCTGGAAGGTGGCCTGCGGCACGTTGTGGAATCGGGAGTCGTACCGCGATCTGCGGCAACTCATCCGCCGGGAGCGGCCCGAAATGATGCACTGCACGAACATTTTTCCGCTGATTTCGCCGCAGCCTACTCGGCGGCCCAGGCCGAGGGCGTGCCAGTCGTCCAGTCACTCCATAACTACCGCATGTTCTGCAGCAACTCGCTGCTGATGCGAAACGACCGCGTGTGCGAAGACTGTCTGGGAAAGTCTTTCGCCTGGCCGGCTGATTGTTCATGCTTATTATCGTGGAAAGCCGCACGCTAGTGCCGTCGTTGTCGCGATGCAAGTTGCGACCGCTAAGAGAGTTGGCACCGCAACGTGAATCGTTACATCGCGTTGACGGAGTTTTCCCGTCAGAAGTACGCGACATACGGCCTGCCGGTCGAGAAGATCTCGATCAAGCCCAACTTCGTATTCCCCGATCCGGGCCCGGGCGACGGCCGGGGCGGCTACGCCATCTTCGCCGGCCGGCTGTCGGCCGAGAAAGGCATCGACACGCTCCTTGCGGCCTGGCCGCGACTCAAACGTCCCGTGACGCTGAAGATCGTCGGCGACGGTCCGCTGGCGGACCGTGTCCGTGCGGCGGCTCACCAACATTCGTCCATCCAGTGGCTGGGGCGGCTGCCGGTGGAAGAGCTCCTAACGCTCATTGGGGACGCGGCTTGCCTCGTAATGCCCTCGATCTGCTATGAGAATTTCCCTCGCACGCTTGTCGAGGCCTATTCCCGTGGCACCCCTGTGGTGGCCTCTCGGTTGGGCGCCATGGCCGAGATCGTCCAAGAGGGACGCACCGGGCTGTTCTTTGAGCCGGGCCAGGCCGACCAATTGGCCGCGAAAGTCGACGCGCTGCTTGACCAACCCACCATGCTGGCCGGCATGCGCCAGGCTGCCCGACGTGAGTACGAACGACGCTATACTGCCGATGCCAATTACCAAACGCTGATCTCCATCTATCAACAGGTCTTAGGCCAAACAGCACTGCGAGTTTCTCTGCCTCAAACTTGCGCAAGGTGCAACTGTGGCCGCGATAAATTAATTCAAATTATCTTTGAGGAGATATTTCGATGGGCATTGCAATTGTAACCGGCTCCGCGGGGTTAATCGGGTCGGAGGCCAGCCGTCATTTTGCGGAACAAGGGGTGACCCTTGCAACGAGCGCGTATCACGCTAGCGTGCCATGGTGCGAGCTAGCATCAAGGCGCGGAAGTGCAGCGATGAGGCCCGGTCGAGGTGCTTCGGCGTCCTGGGTGATGCGTTGAGCTAATCAACCGGCCAACTTTGCGCGTTGCGCGAGCCGACGCATACGCTTACGGTTCGCCGCGGCGTGCGATTCGATGGCTCGTTGTTCGACGTAAGCTTCGGGATGAGATTGGAACCAGCGATCCGGAAGCAGCGACTCGAGGTCTTCGGGACGAACGTGTTTGATGCGCCCCAACACATCGACCAGATACGCGTAGGGATCAATGCAGTGACGTTTGCACGACATGATCAAGGTGTAGATGATCGCCGCCGTTTCGCCCGCTCCTTCGTTCCCCAGGAAGAGCCAGGCCTTCTTTCCCATCACGGGACCTTTGATCACCGCCTCAACACGATTGTTGTCGATAGGGATCGTGCCATCTTCCAGGAAGCGTGTGAACGCTGTCCAACGCTTCAAGAAGTAATTCACCCCTTTGCGAAGCGCGGATCGAGGTCGCTCCTGCTCACTTCGCTCCCGCAGCCATTGACCAATCGCCTCGACAATCGGCCGCGACTCGGCTTGCCTCAATGCGAGTCGTTGCTCGTGGGACATGCCCCACGCCCGGTCCTCGATATCATACAGCTTCTGGATCGAATGGCACTGTCGAGATGTAAATCTTATCAGGCGCGGCGTTTACGAGGTTCGCGCCGCAAATCGTTTCGTGGTTTCTGCATGAGTTTGTAGCCGTGCCGGCGGCGTTTGAGGACGCGTGGTTCGAGTCGACCGGGACGGTTGGCGACTTCACAGGCGGCGATCTGCTTGAGCATCAACATCAAATAGTCCTCAAGCATCGATTCAGCAATCAAGCCAGCCGAGAGTTGCATCCACGAGGCCAGCACATATTGGCAGGTCGTGGTGAAACTGAGTTGCCGCGGCTGCTTGCCGTGCACCAACGCCGCGCCGGCAGCGGTGGTGCGGATCAGATTGTATCCCAGCAACGTCGTCCAGACTTCGCGATGCACCATCTCCGGCGACTTCGAGCGGACGTGAGCCAGGTTCAAGTTGGACTTGATGCGGAGGATCGAGTTCCGAGTTCCATCTGAAACCATACAGTGCGGCGATGTCCTCTTTGGCGTACTCGTCGGCGTCGACGAGCGTGGTGATGACGTCGATCGTCCTGGTGCGCCGACCGGGCTCGATGATGTGGTACCGAATCTCACGCAACACCAACTGTTCGGGGATCTGCGCGTACGTTTCCTCATCCATCCACTGCGGACGCTGCGGTCGTGTCCACACGATGAGGTGATCGTACTTGCCCAGTCGCTTGCCGCGGCGAAAGTCCGAGTGGCGCAGGCGATGCTTGCGGGCGCACGTGTGCGTCCTTTGTGCGAGCAACAACGCGATCATCATGAAGGAGCAGTAGTAGCGGTCCATCACCGCGATGTCGCCAGCGGCCAGGCTCCCGAGCATCGAACGCAGCAAGGCCGGCTCCCCGGTTTCTTTGCCCTGGTACGGCCCGATCGCCAGGTCCATTACGCAAGCGGTGGCCAACGAAACGATCGCCACGGCCCGCGCGATCGGCAGACCGACGCCCGGCTGCTGCGTTTTCGCTTGAGGGTACGTGGCCTGGTTCTGCGGCGTGTCGGGCATGGTGAACGTGAAGCCGTCGATCAGTTTGGCATGGTGCTTGCCTTTCCATAGCCAACTCGCATCTGCCTCATGTTCCAGTTGGTCCGCCACATCGCAACTTAGTTCCCGCAGTGCGGCAAGGGGAAGTTTCGCGCGGGCGCGGCAGTAGTCGCCCGTGTCGGCGGTCGGCGTGTCGAGTCCCTGTTGTTCACAGTAGCCGACCACGCGCGCCACGGCCGCTTGGCAGGAAGCGTCCTTACCGTCACGCAGGACTTGCGACAGGAACGACCAGACTACGATCGCTGTGGTATAGACGCCATGTAGCCCAAACAGACCGCCATGTTTACGAAAAATCCGTTCGATCCGCGCCGCGGAGAGAATCTCCGCAAAGGGAAGTCCCTCGCCAGACAGAAACGCAGCGACAACTTTTTGAAAACCGCTGCTGTTTGGGCGTCGAGAATCTGGTATCGCAGGAACCATGAAAAACCCTCCTTGGTCGTTCACGGGGAAGTGACTACCAAGGAGGGCTGCAATTTCATACCAAGGCAGGCTTCAAAGCGAAAGATCACCCTGGCTGAAGGGGGTTCTACAAAAATCACCCCCTCAGTCCAAGCTCAACCTGCGCACCTATTCAATCCCGACAGTGCCATTCATGTGAGGGCCCTTTTATTAGGGCAACGGGAATCTTAACAGGCTGTCCAAGATTGGAGTCCGACTCGCTTGACTTGATGGCTTCCGATTTGCGAAATAAACTATTTCAACTCGGTGGGCTCGGGATGCGCGGCGAAGGTAGGCGGGTAGAATATCAACCTCGATCACAGGCTTACACTGGCAGAGAATCAGCGTTTGTTGTCATTTCTCACCGGGATTTCAGGCCTAGCATGCGTCGTCGATCAAAGCCCGGCATGTGGACATGCAGTGATCCTACCGTCAGCTTTTTTGGGAGACTCACATGAAAATAGTCATTTTCGGCGGAAGTGGATTGATCGGGACGAAGCTGGTCAAGAACCTTCGCGGACTCGACAACGAAATTGTCGCCGCATCCCCGCGCTGGGAGTCAACGCGGTGACAGGTGAAGGGCTTGCTCAATCGCTGAAGGGCGCGCAGGTCGTCGCGGATGTGATGAACTCGCCCAACTGGGAAGACGCGGCCGTGATGACGTTCTTCGACACCTCGACGCGCAACCTCCTCGCCGCTGAAGCGCAGGCGGGCGTTCGACATCACGTGGCGCTCTCGGTGGTGGGGATCGATCGTTTGCAGGAAAGCGGGTACTTCCGCGCGAAGTTGGTTCAGGAACGTCTGATCGCCGATTCCGGCATCCCTTACACCATCGTGCCGCAACGCAGTTCTTCGAATTCATCGGTGGTATTGCGCAGCAGGCGACCAAGGGGCAAGTGGTGACGCTGCCGCCAGCGTTAATGCAGCCGATGTCGGCCGACGACATCGCGGCGGCGCTGGCGGATTACGCCGTGGGGGCGCCGCTGAACAAGATCGTCGAAATCGCCGGGCCGGAAGCGCTCGGCATCGATGAAGCGGTTCGAAGGTTCCTAATTGCCACCGGCGTCCCCCGGAAAGTGGTGACGGACGCCAAAGCGCCGTATTACGGCGTGCAGGTGAGCGAGACGTCGCTCACGCCCGACCACGCCGCTCGGCTCGGCCCCACGCGCTTCGATGACTGGCTTGCCCACCACGCCAATGCCGCGACAGTAACTGTCTGATCATTACAACGAACTTCAATTTCGCTCAACGCGATATTGGGAGGTGAAGCGATGGAGTTTCAAAAGGAGTCCTCGTCATGACACGAATTGCATTGATCCTCATTGTTGGTGTCGCGATGGAATCGGTGGTTTGGCGTTGCGCAACCGGACGCGCATCCAAAATAGAATGGTGAACACGTCAATGTCCTTGCTACTTACGATCTGAAGGAAAAGCTCGACGGAAAAGACGGAGCCGTGACAATGGTGGAGGTGACGTTCGGCCCCGGGCAAGCGGGAGCCTTGCATCGCCATCCCGGACCGGCGTTCGTGTATGTCGTCGAAGGCACGTACGAGCTTGGAATTGATGATCAGCCCACGAAGACCTACAGAGCCGGCGATACGTTTCAGGAGCCGTCGGGCGCATTACATATGGTGTCGCGCAACCCTGCGGCAAGCGGAAACACGCGATTGATCGTGTTTCTCGTCCATCCGCGCAGCGTTAAGGACATGGTCATACCTGCAGAGCATTGACTTGAGAGGCCATCCGCGCGGGTGGCGGCATGAGCAGAAGGAGTCACCCTATGAGTACGATCGTGAACAAAGATGTGCGCAGATCTATTTCAAGGATTGGGAGTCCCGAACCGCGCAAGCGATGGTGTTCCACCATGGCTGGCCGCTAGCGCCGACGACTGGATTGCGCAAATGCTCTTCTTCATCGCGAAGGGTTACCGGGTAGTAGCGCATGATCAACTCGGGTATGGCCGGTCGAGTCAAGTCAGCGACGGTCACGACATGGATCACTACGCCAATCGTTCAGCGATCTGGGCCATCGTGATATGTCGGTCCGTCGGTTGGCGTGCCAGCGAATCGCGGAGAATTCCAGCAAACGGTTCGGAAAGCTCTGCGACACAATTGTCGGCCTCGAACTGCTCGATCCGCGTTAACACTTCCAGCATACTGTTACCAGATATCGCAGGCTTCCCCGTGAGCATTTCGTAGGTGATGAGCCCGAGCACAAACACATCGCTGGCGGCCGATGCCGGCTCACCACGAGTCTGTTCCGGCGCCATGTAGCCGGGCGTGCCGCTGAGATGGGAGTGGGAGGATTCCGTCCACTCGATCGTATCGCCGCGGAGGTCCGATTCCGAGACGCGCCGGGCCAAGCCGAAATCCATGATCTTGATCGTGCCGCTCGGCGAGACCATCAAATTCGCAGGCTTCAAATCGCCGTGAACGACGCCCGCGGCATGTGCGGCTGCCAGACCTGCTGCAATCTGCCGGCCAATCGCAACCACAGCGTCCGGCGCCAGCGCGCCGCACTGGATTCGCTCGGCCAGCGTGTCGCCGGCAACGTACTCCATAACAATCATGAGCGCGCCATGGGAATCGTCAATCGCATGAATGGTGCACACATTCGGGTGATTGAGGGCGGCCGCAGCTCGCGCCTCGGCCAAGACTCGATCACGAGCCACGGTACCCGGCCGGAGGACTTTCACGGCGACGGGGCGGTCGAGCACCAAGTCGCGGGCGCGGTAGACGACGCCAAATGCTCCGGAGCCGAGGAGCGATTCCACTTGATACTGGCCAATCACCCGGTTGGGGCCGAGATGGTCGAGGATATCCAAAGTCGGTTGACCAACACTTCGCTCGGCCGCACAAAGGCCGCCGCTTTGTAATCCATCCAGCACGCGGAGAGTTTCATCGCTGCTGCGACCCACGCTCAAGTTATGGACCACCTGGTATTGCAGAACGCCGTTGGGGTCGATGATGAACAGTCCGCGAAGCGCCAAATGGCCACGTTCGACGAGTACGCCATATGCCTTGCAGACTTCGCCGTCTGGATCACTCGCCAACGGAAAAGCGAGAGGCCCGATGCCGCTCTGCGACGGCGAAGAGGTCAACCAACGCACATGCGTGTCGATCGTGTCCGTGCTGACCGCCAATACGTCGCAATGCCGTTCACGGAACTCCGCGAATCGATCGCTCACGGCGGTCAATTCAGTCGGACAGACGAGCGAGAAATCGCGCGGGTAGAACATCAACAAGAGCCAGCGGTCAAGGTATTCGTCGAGAGTAGCCTGTCCGCGTTCAGACCCGGACCCGTTGACCACGGACAGCGTGAATCCAGGCGCTCGGATTCCTACTTTGGCTTCGCGTGTCATGGTCGATGGCCCGTGTCAAATTTAATGGTCGTACACCAAGTTCGGTGTCGAATCCATCCGATGGAGACCGCAGTCCGCGATGTTGCACTTTGCGACTTGTAACTCACTGCACGCCATGCGGAAAGCCGGGCTGCGTTGTTCGGCTCAAGCGTCAACCTCCGGGAAACCAGCGAAACCCGCGGCGCGACCATGGTCCTTTGGTCGAGGGACCGCCGTTTTATGTCAACAACTGGCATTCCGTCAATCGCTTCAAGTAGCCCAACCCGAGCGTAAATCGTGGTATGCGATCAAAATTCCGTTCACCATCTTCCGCGACAGTTTCTCAGGTGTCAAACTAATCGTCCTTCGTGTTGGTGCTCACAACGATCACAGAAATGTCGGATATGTCGTTGGCGATTGGCCTCAAGCGGATTTGGACGCGACGACGGTAATCCGGAACTGAGGTCAAAAGCCATCCCGCATCTTTTGAATCCCATCAATCCACCGTATTTTGAAACGCGCCATCGGGAAATGCTTGATCCGGCCGACCTGTGACCTTCACCCTGTTTCTGGTTCCACATCTGGGGGGCAGGTCAAAGCGATCTTGAAGCCGGCTTGACCGAACAGGCGATGTTCGATTCGGCTCGCCAAAACCAGTCTCCGAGCATCGTCTCTACGAGGCACGCTCCTCTTCCGGCACTAACGACTAACAGACAAGACGTGATGAGTTTATGATACTGCTTTGCGAGATTCATCGATTAAGCGTCGTCTTGTGATTTATTGGGAATTGTGCGAGTCGGTGGTGTTCGCATCGAATTGCTCGTGATCCTATTCTTGAGGCCCTGCAATCATGCAATTAACGGACAAAGTCATCCTGGTAACCGGCAGCACGACCGGTATCGGCGAGGCGATTGCACGACGGGTGTGGCAGGAAGGCGCCAAAGTTGTTCTGCATGGGCGTGATGTTGAGCGAGGCCAAGCGATCGCCGCTGAATTGAGCTCACGCGCGAAATTCTTTCCGGGCGATCTGGCGTCAGTCGATGCTCCGCGGCAACTTGTGGAAGACGCGGCATCTGCTTTCGGCAAACTAGATGCCATAGTGAACAATGCGGCCTGGGTTATTCGCAGCGATATTCATAACACGGATGCCGCACTATTCGACAAGGTGATCGCCATCAATGTGCGCACGCCGTTGCTGCTGATTCAAGCCGCACTGCCGCTTTTGCTAAAAGCGCGCGGTTGCGTACTGAACATTGGGTCGATGAACGCCTACACGGGCGAAAACAACCTGTTGGCGTACAGTGTATCGAAAGGCGCGCTGATTACGCTCTCGCGCAATCTGGCCGACGCGCTGTGTTACGATGGCGTGCGGGTGAATCACTTCAACGTCGGCTGGGTGCTCACGCCCAACGAATACCAATACAAGCTGAAGGACGGCCTGCCCGCAGATTGGCCGGAAAACATCCCCGCCCAGTACGCACCGACGGGGCGGATCATGAAGCCGGAGGAAATTGCCGCAGCTGCTGTCTATTGGCTGTCGGATGAGAGCCGGCCGATCAGCGGCAGCGTCGTCGATCTTGAGCAATATCCGTTTGTTGGTCGCAACCCCACGAAGCGAGGCGAGTGATGCCGAAATTGTCTGCGTTTCCCAAAGCGTACATGGATCCGCTATGCGTTGACGGTTCCATGACCGTTCGACAATGGATCGAGCTGGCGGCCACGCTCGATATCGATGGTCTGGAATTCTACACGGGGTTTTTGGGGCTAGCCGATCCGCAAGCGTGGAGCGAATCGCGCAAAATTGCCGAAGACCACAGTCTGACAATTCCGATGTTGTGCTGCTCGCCCGACTTCACCCACCCGGACCCGACGTTCCGTCGCGAGCAGATCGATCGCGAAAAACATTGGATCGACATGACGGCCGAGCTTGGCGGAAGTTATTGCCGTGTGCTTAGCGGTCAGCGTCGTCCTGAGCTGTCGCGCGAGGCGGGACTTAGTTTTGCCGCAGAGTGCATTTCGGCATGTCTCGACCATGCGGCCAGTTGCGGAGTCACGTTAGTTCTGGAGAATCATTATAAGGACAACTACTGGGACCACCCCGAATTTGCGCAATTGACCGAGATGTTCTGCGAACTGGTTTCGCGGATCGATTCGCCGCATTTCGGCGTCAACTACGATCCGAGCAATGCCTACCTGGCCGGAGAAGATCCACTTGAACTTCTCGACCGAGTCAAGAATCGCGTGGTCACGATGCACGCCAGCGATCGGTACTTGATTGAAGGCACGCTGGAAGACTTGCGAAAAGAGGAGGACAGCCGAGGTTATGCCGCCCGATTGCGGCACGGCGTTATCGGGCACGGCCTCAACGACTACGACGCAATTTTCGGCACGCTCCTGCGCCGCCGGTTTTAACGGCTGGATCAGCATCGAAGACGGCGTCGATGGGATCGAGCAGTTGCAAGAGAGCGTTTCGTTCCTGCGAAGTAAAATTGCCCAGCATTGGCCGACGGACAACAAAGCCGCTTCTTCGCCAACCCCGAATTAGGGCAGTTCGGAGCGCCTTTCATCAAGCAGTAAGTGGGTGGTAAGAGTCATGAATGGCGTCGACTTGCCAACTTGCGGAACTTTGCCTGATTTCGGCAGCTTTCAAACGCGGGGCCCAACGCCTACGATCGTTACGAGGGCATGGCGGAAATGATGCCGTATGCGAAGGGCGCCAGCGCCAAGAGCTACGGCTCTGATGCACTAGACAACGAAACGACGATCGATTATCGCCGGATGTTGAAGATCGTACTAAATGCCGGTTACCATAGTTACTTGGGTATCGAATACGAAGGGGGACAAGCTGTCTGAAATTGGATGGCGTGTTGGCGACGAAAAGGTTGCTGGAAACGAAACTCGGCAAAATGTTAGCCAGCCGATGAAGGCTTTTATCGCATTTCTCTGTCCGTCAGCGTGCTGTGATTCTGGCGCGGTACGACCTGGAGTGGACATGAGATTCTGCTTTCTTGTATCGCTCTATTTTGCCATCGCGCCCGTAAGCTTTAGCGCAAAAGCGGATGGCCGCGTCGATTATTTGACGCAAATCAAACCGATTCTCGCCGCCCGATGTTACGCATGCCACGGAGCTCTCAAGCAAGAGAGCGGTTTGCGGCTGGACACTGCCGCCCTCGCGATCAAGGGCGGCGACAGTGGTGCGGCGATCGTCCCAGGCGATCCAGTCGCCAGTCTTCTAATCCAACGCGTCACCGCGACGGACAAGTCCGAACGGATGCCGGCGGAAGGTGAGCCGTTGAAGCCGGCTCAGGTTACAGCCTTACGCAGGTGGATCAGGCAGAACGCACAGGCGCCTTCCGACGAGAAACCAGAACAGGATCCACGGAATCACTGGGCATTCCGGCCCGTCGTGAGACCTGCTGTACCCCAGGTGGCTAACTCCGAGTGGGTACGGAACCCGATCGATGCGTTCATTTCACAAAAGCAAGAGCAGTTTGGCCTAGCGCCTCCGGTCGAGGCGCCGCGAGAGGTACTCGTAAGGCGGCTTTATCTCGATCTCCTTGGAGTCGTACCGACAGAACGAGAATTGGCTGAAGCCGACGCTGATACGAACAACGGCTGGTACGAGTCCCTGGTCGGGCGCTTCCTGAACGATCCGCGGTATGGTGAGCGATGGGCACGCCACTGGATGGACATTTGGCGCTACAGCGACTGGTGGGGTTTGGGCGAGCAGTTGCGATACAGCCAGCCGCACATTTGGCACTGGCGCGATTGGATCGTTGAATCCCTCAACGCTAATACGCCTTACGATGAGATGGTCCGCTTGATGCTTGCAGCCGATGAGCTTCATCCCAACGAGCCAGAAAAACTACGAGCCACAGGCTACCTTGCGCAACTGGACGCTATTTAACCGCAACGTCTGGATGGATGAAACTGTCGAGCACGTGTGCAAAGGGTTTTTGGGGCTCACGATGAACTGTGCCAAGTGCCACGACCACAAATTCGACCCAATCGCACAGATTGACTACTATCGCATGCGCGCGTTTTTTGAACCGTATCAGGTGCGGACGGATATGGTTCCAGGAGAGCCCGACCTTACGCGCGATGGAATACCGCGCGTGTTCGACGGTCCGCTCGACGTGCCGACCTATCGCTTTGAACGAGGCCAAGAGTCTCAGCCAGATAAGTCGAAGGTAATCACTCCCGGCGTGCCCAAGTTCCTGTCATTCAGAGAGATCGAAATTCAATCGGTATCGCTGCCGAATGGAGCATGGCAGCCTGAACGGCGTCCTTGGGTGCTCGAGTCCTACATCAAAGCCTGCCGGAAGAATTTGGCGAGCGCTGAGGCGACTGTATCAGTCGCTCGTAAGAAGCTAGAGTTGGCTGAAAGTCAATTGCGCAATAGTCATGATGTCTCTGCAGCAGACAAAAAATCGCGAGAGTTCGCAGTTGCGGCGGTTGCAGATGCGAATGCTGAGTTGGATGCGGACGAGGTGGCTGTCGTTGCCACACGAGCTGAGTTATTCAGTGTCGAACGCCGCGCGGCCGCGATGCGTGCTGCGTGGACTAGAGACGCTGAAAAGGGCGAGGCTAATCTCGCGAACTACGAACGGACAATGGCGGTCGAAGCCGTCAAAGCGGAGCGGCGAGCCACAGCGGCAAAAGCTCGCCAAATTGTGGCCGACGCCGAACTGCACTTAAGCCGTGCGGCGGCCGATGCGAAGGGGAGTGCAAAGAATGAACTGACCGCTGCCCGCGAAGCACATAAGAAAGCAGAACAGAAAGCCGCCGCCCCCATCGAGCCAGCGGACCACTACACACCTTTGGTCGGCGCAAAATGGTCAGCGACGCGAAATATGTTATCCACCAAAGATGACCCGGCAATTGAGTTTCCCGACCACAGCACCGGTCGTCGAAAAGCACTGGCGGCATGGATTACGGACCGGCGGAACCCCCTCACCGCGCGCGTTGCTGTCAATCACATTTGGACGCGCCACCTGGGCACGCCGCTGGTGCCGACAGTATTTGACTTCGGCCGAAAAGGGACTCCGCCGACGCATCCGGAGTTGCTCGATTGGCTGGCTTCTGAATTCATCGATAGTGGTTGGGACATGAAGCACCTGCACCGCTTGATCGTAACGTCGTCGACCTACCGCATGTCCTCAGCGGCAACTAGCGATGCCAACCTGGCGAAAGATCCGGATAATCTTCGGCTCTGGCATCGACCACCGATTCGACTCGAGTCGGAAGCGGTGCGGGATTCGATTCTGTCGCTTGCAGGGCGGCTGGACCTGACTCGTGGCGGTCCACCCGTGCTATCCGCCGCTCAAGCCAAGTCAAACCGGCGCAGCCTCTATTTCTTTCACTCGAATAATGATCGCGATTTGTTCTTGACTACGTTCGATGAGGCGCTCGTCAAGGAGTGTTACCGCCGCGACCAGAGCATTGTACCACAACAGGCTCTCGCGCTGTGCAACAGTGGTTTAGTGCTGGATGCGGCGAAACAAGTCGCCGAGCGACTCTCGCAACCAACCGCAACTGCCGGAATTCCGCCTGATGATCGCGAATTTGTGCGCAAGGCTTTCTACGTGATTCTTGGCATCCGCGCGAGTGGCGATGAAATCGGTGCGAGCTTGAAAGCTCTTGAAGCCTGGCGTAAGCTTCCTAACAAACCGACAGGCAGATCGGGGGACCTAGCCCGGCAGCACTTTGTCTGGGCCTTGTTTAACCACAACGATTTCGTCACGGTTCGTTGATGCAGGCCCAAAGATGGGAGAGCCCGATAATGAAACGCGACCCTGACACTCACATCTGTAGCTCGTGTAGCCGTCGCACTTTTCTGAGTGAAATGGGTGCAGGTTTAAGCGGTATTGCGCTCGCGGCCATGCTTCATCGCGATGGCTTCGGTAGCGACAAGGCGTGGCAGCCACCGACTGGCCTGCCGCACTTTGCACCGAAGGCCAAAAGTGTCATTTGGCTCTTTATGAACGGCGGGATCAGCCATGTGGAAAGCTTTGATCCTAAGCCAATGCTCACCAAATACGGTGGGAAAACGATCGCTGAAACGCCCTTCGCAGATGTGCAGGATCCCAAGAAGCTCGCCATCGAACGGTTAGTCGTTCCGGACGCGAACGGGAATCAGCGCAACACGCTTTACCCGCTTCAGGTAGGTTTTCGCAAGCATGGGGAGAGCGGCATCGAGATCAGCGATTGGTTTCCGCAAATTGCCCGACGGGTGGACTTTTTGGCGTTCGTCCGCTCGATGTGGACGACTGACAGCAATCACGGCGCTCAGACTCAGTTCCATTCCGGCCGGCACATGAACGACGGCGAATTTCCTACGCTCGGCGCATGGGTTCATTATGGCCTCGGTTCGCTAAACGATGATTTGCCGCAGTTCATTTCCATTGGCACCAGGCCGTATTGGAATATGCGAGACGGTCATTATTTAGGCCCTGCGCACGATGCGGTGCCGCTTCGCATCGACCCGAAAAATCCGCTCGACTTCGGTCGCCCTGAACGACCGGTGTCTGACGAAGCGCAAGCCATTGGCGCGAAACTGACTCACGAGCTTGATACACTTCGCGACACTGAATATCCGCACGATCCGGCTTTGGCCGCTCGTATCGCCTCGTATGAATTGGCGTTTCGTATGCAACGTTCCGTGCCGGAAGTCATGGACTTTTCACAGGAAACCGCGGAAACCAAGGAGCTATACGGTCTCGATCAGCAGCATTGCAAGGAGTTCGCCGCGCAACTTCTGGCGGCTCGTCGCATGGTTGAACGCGGCGTGCGATTTATCCAAATCCAGCACGGCGGCGGCGGCGCCGCGCATGGGATGCACATTCCGGTCTCAAAACTAATCATTCCACAATGGCACTTGCCGTCGATCAGCCGACCGGCGCGCTGATCGAGGACCTCGATCGCCGCGGCATGCTGGACGAAACGCTCGTGGTTTTTGCGACCGAATTTGGACGCACGCCGGGTTCGCAAAACTCAGATGGCCGCGACCATCACATTTTCGGGTTCACGGTTTGGATGGCCGGCGGTGGCTTAAAAGGCGGTGTCGTGCACGGGGCGACTGATGAAATCGGATTTCATGCCGTCGAGAATCGCCATTACGTCACCGACATCCATGCGACGATCATGAAGCAACTTGGCCTTGATTCGCGGCGGCTTGAAATACCCGGTCGAAAACGTCTCGACATCGACCATGGCAAGCCAATTACGGAGATCACCGTTTGAGCGAGCGTCAGAAGAACGAGTGCGCTCTGAACGAACTATGAGCAGATGATCAGTGCGCCCCTAGGTAAGCCTTCCGCACTTCATCGCTTGCGGCCAATTCAGCAGCCGGGCCTTCCATGCGAATTTCTCCCACTTCGATTACGTAGGCGCGGTGTGCAACCTGCAGCGCCATATTGGCGTTCTGTTCGACAAGGAGAATCGTCGTGCCAGCTTGATTGATCTCGCGAATCACTTGGAAGATGACCCGCACGAGTTGCGGCGCCAATCCCAGCGACGGCTCATCAAGCATCAGCAGCTTCGGCCGGGCCACCAGCGCCCGAGCAATCGCCAGCATCTGCTGTTCGCCGCCGGAGAGAGTTCCCGCCCGTTGCGTGAGTCGTTCGCGAACACGCGGAAACAATTCCAACGCTCGCTCTCGATCAGTGCGAATTGCTGCCCGATCATTTCGCAAGAACGCCCCCAATTGCAAGTTTTCGTCGACGGAAAGGTTGGCGAAGATTTCGCGCCCTTCGGGCACTTGCACCAATCCGCCCTTCACGATCTTGTGCGGCGGCAAGTTTTGAATCGGATGCCCGTCGAATTTAATAGTGCCTGTCTTCGGCCGCAACAGACCTGAAATGGTCCGTAGCGTTGTCGATTTGCCGGCGCCGTTCGCGCCGATCAGCGTAACGACTTCGCCCTCTTCGACCCGCAACGACACTCCACGCAGGGCTTCGATCGCTCCATAGAAAACGCGCAGATCTTCGACCTCGAGTAACGACATAAGCTAGACGGTTTCCTCGCCACTGCCCAAATAGGCAGCGACGACATTGGAATCGTTTTGGACCTCCTTCGGCGAACCATGTGCGATAATGACGCCGTGATCGAGCACCGTGATCTGTTCACAAATATCCATCACCAGGCCCATATCGTGTTCGATAAGCAAGATTGCCACTTTGAAGTGATCGCGAATCTGCCGAATCGACTTCGCGAGCTCGACCTTTTCTTGCGAATTTAACCCGGCGGCCGGCTCATCGAGCAGCAGCACCTTTGGCTCGGCAGCGAGCGCGCGGACAATTTCCAAATGTCGCTGGTGCCCGTAGCTCAAGGAATCAGCCTGCTCAGCCGAACGATCCTGCAACTCGAATAGGTCGAGCAGGTCGAAGGCCTTACGGGCAATTTCCGCTTCTTCATGCGCGTAGCGCCGTGTTCGAAGCAGTGTGGAGGCCAGGCCCTCGCGTGCCCGCAACTGGCCGGCGAGCCGCACATTGTCGAGCACATCGAGACCGGGAAATAGCCTAATGTTTTGAAACGTCCGCGCGATTCCTGCCGCGGCTACTTCGTGCGGCTTCAGCCCGACGAGGCTGCGCGAATCGAGAACAATTCGGCCGGTCATCGTTTGATAGACGCCAGTCAGCAGGTTGAAAACGGTCGTTTTGCCAGCCCCATTTGGGCCGATGAGGCCATACAGCCCGCCGCGCGGTAACTGGATCGAGAATTGTTCGACGGCCTTCAACCCGCCAAACGAAATGCCGATGCCGTCAACGTCCAGTAGCACAGTGCTGGTCGATGGGCCGGCATTCGCAGCAGTTTTGTTCGAAGTCGATGATTTGCTCATCGGGTGGCCTCCAGCGACGCCGACCGTCGCCACGAAAGGCATTTCGGCCACCAGTCCCAAATCTCATGGATCCCGAACAAGCCTTGGGGCCGGAGCAACATCATGCCAATTAGTAAGAGGGCATAGACGATGAGCCGATATTGTTCGAAGTCGCGCAGTGCCTCGGGCAGCGAGGTGAGAATGATGGCTGCGAGCATCACACCCGAGATCGAGCCGCGACCGCCGAGCACGGTCATCAGCACGTAGTCGAGCGAACGAAGGAAGCCGGCATCGACAGGGCGGATGAGCGCACCTGCTTCGTGGGCAAATAGACCGCCGGCCATTCCCGCGAAAAAGGCGGCGATCATAAATGCGAGCACTTTCACGCGCGCCACGTTCACGCCCATTGCCTGGGCAGCGAACTCATCCTCTCGCACCGAAATCATGGCCCGCCCGAGGCTCGAGCGCTTCAACCGGAAGGCCACCACGAGCGTCAACGTGGTGAAGGCGTACACCCAAAACAGGTTCGTATACTTGGGCAGGCCGTTGAAACCCACAGCCCCGCCGACCGGTGGCGGCCATAACTGAGAGAAGCTGGCGTTGTGCAGCTGTTCAGCCGTATTGATTACCGGCCGCGTCTGTTGCAAGATCACGCGTAAAATTTCGCCGAAGCCCAGCGTCACAATGGCTAAGTAATCTCCGCGTAGTCGTAGCGACGGCAGCCCAACCACATAGCCAGCCCCCGTCGCGATGACGCCGCCTACCAAACATGCGAACACGAACAACCATTCGCCAGAACCCAAAAAGCCGCCGTGTTCCGCGTGAGAACCCCAGATGAGCAGCGAGCCGTAAAACGTGACGATCCCCGCCACATAGCCGCCGATTGCCAAAAATGCTGCATGGCCGAGCGAGAATTGCCCCGTCATGCCGTTCACGATATTGAGCGACACGGCCAAAATAATCGCGATACCGGAATCGATCACGAGTCGCGTGGGATACGGCCCAATGATATTTGGCAGCGTGAAATGCATTACCACAGCGATCAGCAAGCCCGCCACCAGTGGCCAGGCACTGTTGACAATTGTGCCAACCAGCGCCCGCTCACGTGGAGGCGCCGCGGATTCCAGTGGCGCCGAGACTGGCTTCACTTTGCTCATCGGCTATACCTTCTCCTGCACGGTGGAGCCCAGCAGACCTGATGGCCGAACCAGCAAAATCGCAATCAAGAGCGCAAACACGTACACGTCTCGATAACTCGACGACAAATAAAAGGCACCGAACTGCTCGACGAACGCGATGATAAACCCGCCCAACACGGCTCCGCGTACATTGCCAATTCCGCCGATGACGGCCGCGACAAACGCCTTCAACCCCAACAAAACCCACGTTGAGTGCGCGGGTTGATTGAGGCCGGGATATTTGAGGGCGTACAAGAATCCGGCAGCCGCGGCCAGCACCGACCCCAAAACGAAAGTGAACGATATCACGCGATCGACCGGCACCCCCATGAGCGCGGCCGCGTCGATATCGAATGATACGGCGCGCATCGCCGTGCCCACTTTCGTGCGGAAAACGAGGTATTCGAGCACCATCATCAGCACGGCCGACATGCCGATGATGATGGCGTCTAGGACACTCACCACCACGTCCCGGCTGCCATGGGCACTCGGAAGCGACAGTCGCAGCAGCTCCCAATTCGGGAACAAAGCCGGCATTTTCTGTGGGCTTGGTCCGAACACAAAATTGAGCTGGCCCACATTCTGCAACAGCAGCGACACGCCGATGGCTGTGATTAGCACGTTGAGCCGTGGCGCTTTTCGCAATGGCCGATACGCTAACCGCTCGATCGTGAAGCCGATCGCACCGCAGGAAATCATGGCGGCTGTCAAAATGAGAATGCCTATCCACAGCGGTGGCGCGACAGCAGGATTATGAGGGTCAAGCCCCACTGCCGGCAGCAGATGCTGCGCCATCGTATAGCTCAACCATGCGCCGCAGGACAACAATGTCCCCATGCGCGAAATTGATGAATTGCAGCGTGCCGTAGACCATCGTGTAGCCGAGCGCAATCAGCGCATACAAGCTACCCACCGCCAACGCCGTCATCAGAGTTTGCGCGAAGTCGGCCATTAAAAAGCAGGGGGCTGCGAGCAGGTTAGCGCCTGAGAATAGATTGCTCGCACTTGCTGTTTAAGAATTCAAAGTAAACTGAAATCCGCCCTTCGTAATGCCTCAGCCTGCCGAGTTGGGCTGAATCGTTGTTACGTATGTGGGCTCGCCATTTTTCATTTCGAGCATCACCGCGGGTTTCACCGCGTTCCGATCGGCATCGATCGAAATCTTGCCCGTCACGCCTGGGAATTCTTTCGTCTTCGCAAGCTCCACCGCGATGTCGGCGCCTTTCAACGAGCTCGACTTTCCGATCGCTTGGCACAAGATTCTTGCCGCATCGTAGCCGAGCGCGGCCAGGCCGTCGGGCGTGCTGCCGTATTTGTCTTTGTACTTCTTGATGAAGTCCTGTACGCGCGGGTCGGGGTCCTGATGCGAGTAATGATTGGAATAGAAACATCCATTGATCGCGTCACCGGCGATTTCGCCAAGCTTCGAAGAGTCCCAGCCGTCTCCTCCCAAGAGCGGCACTTTGATTCCTAGCTTTCGCGCCTGCAGCGCGATGTTGCCGACATCCGTGTAGTAACCCGGAATGAAGATTACATCCGGTTGGCTGGCGCGAATCGCGGTGAGTTGGGCCGAGAAATCCTGGTCGCCGCCCTGGTACGTTTGCGTCGAGACGATCTCACCGCCCTGTTTCACGAACGACTTGGCAAACTCACGCTGCAGTCCGACCGCGTACGCTTGCGTTTGATCATAGAGAATTGCAGCTTTCCTCGCTTTCAGGCCTTCGTAGTCTCTTGCAAACTTGGCACATGCGAAGCCTTGGAATGGATCGATAAAGCAGACCCGGAAAATCATGTCGCCGACTTTCGTGACCGCAGGATCCGTCGACGACGGCGATACCATGGGCACACCATTTTCCTGGCACACAGGCGCACCCACGAGTGAGAGGCTTGATGCCACCTCACCGAGTACAGCAACCACGCCATCGCGCGTTACGAGCCGCGTTACGGCAATTCCTGTCTCGCGCGCGTCCCCTTTTTCGTCGTAGGTTATGATCCGTACCTTTTTTCCATTCACGCCGCCTGCCTCGTTGATCTCCTCAATGGCGAGCTGAATGCCATTATCGGTCGAGCGCCCGAACGTCGCTTCCGAGCCGGTCATCGTCGCATAATGGCCGATGACGATCTCATCCGCCGATCCGCCGGAGCTGCTCGAGCGGCAACCGTTTAGAAGCAGGCCGCCGATGATCGCGAGGGTTACTGTGAGAAATAGCGACGCGTGACGCATGAGTTGATGCAACAATAGTGGAAAACGTGCCATAGCGCTCTGTTGGGAAAGTGAATAGGTTGAACGCGACTTCGACTGCACCAGTATATCGGATGCGTTTGCACCGCCTCAAGCCGAGCCGTTTGGCGAGATTGAATAGGGCCAAGGGCTGCTAACCCTACTTATTTGAGCGGACGTCGCTACCGCGATTCGACGTGTCGGGTGTCGAGCGCCAGTCTTTTGAACCCCACGGATTCCAACAAATCGACCACTTTCATCACCTCGCCATACTCAATGCCCCTGTCCGCCGACAGCGACACTTGCCGTTCCGCATTCTGCCCCGCCTCGCCGGCAAACATTTGGCGCACGCTCGCCTCGTCGACAGGCTTTTCGTTTAGATACAACATTGGCCGGCCCGAGTCGTTACGTTTCAGCGAAAACACAAGTGGCACTTGCTCCGAATCGGCCGCCACCGAGGTTGTTTCCGGCAGGTTCACCTTGATCGCGCACTGCCGACAATGGCCGGCACGGTGATCATGAATACGATCAGCAGCACGAGCGTCACATCCACGAGTGGCGTTACGTTGATGCCGCTGAGTGCGGCATCATCCTCGTCGGCATAGCGGGAAGAAAAACTCGTTGCCATCACGCGGCTCTGCTTGGTGTTGTGGGCACAGGCGGCGCTACGGGGCGCGTTTCAATGCGCGCCGATGACAAAATCAGATGCGCGAGCGAATCGACGCCTGCCAGTCGCTTGCGCACTTTGCGTTGGAACACGTTGTACGCCACCACCGCTGGAATGGCGACGAATAAACCAACCGCGGTCGCCACAAGCGCCTCGAAGACGCCGGACATCACGCCGCCCGGGTTGTTTTGCGTTGCACCCGCCGTCAGTTGGTGAGCAGCATTGATGATGCCCAGCACCGTACCCAGCAAGCCCACGAACGGTGCGTTGCTGCCGATCGTAGCCAAAATCGAAAGATTGGCGTCGAGCGCCGGCCGCATTCGTGCCTTCACGCTTTGCATCGCCTCGCTGGCCGCCTGGGCGCCATTGCGCAGGGCGATCAATCCAGCGGCCACCACAGCACTCTCAATGCAAGAGGTGTGTGTCTCTCTTACTAATTGCCACGCACCTTGCAGATTGCGGGCGCGGAATTGCGCGTCCAGCCGCGTGGCCAACTCGTCGGCGTCGATGCGCGTGCGAACAAAGTATAGCCACCGCTCAACCATCAGCGCGAAACTGACGACGCTCAACGACACAAGCAGCCAGAGCACCCACTCGGCGCCGACAAACGTCAGTCTTAGAAACAAGGACGTCAGCATCGGATCTGTGTTCTCGCTCCCAGCAACACGGCCAGGTTGAATCGCAATAACCGCAGCGATCCTGGGGGCTCAATTCGCTCACCTCGGCCCGTCAAGGAGCGACGAGAATAGCACTGGGCGTCGTACCGGATAAGCCCAATTGAAGCGCGAAAACAGCCAAAAACGGTAAGCGTTGCAAGAACCGCACCGCTTCAGCGCTCGCTACAAGCATCCGAGGAATCCGAAAGAGTCGGTACCGTTTCTAAAACTGCCTCGCTTGTTCGGCCGCTCAGAAAATCCTATGAGATTCCGAGATAATTGGGCCGCTAGGGCTTCTTTTCCTTTAGCTTTTCAATCAGGAGCGATAGTTCGCCGTTCTTGACGAGATGACCGTCAGGGTCGATCAGGAGCGTGGTCGGCCATCCACGAATGCCATAGACTCTCGAAGTTTTTCCTTCACCATCGACCAGAACTGGAAATGGCAACTGCTTGCCGGCCCAGACGTCTTTGACGAGGGGCGCTGAAAGGGCATCGTAGGCCTCGATCGTGTGGGCTTTCTCCTGCTCCGTGTTGCAGATGGCGAGAATTTCAAACCGGTCGCGATCAGCGGCGTGCTCCTCATAAAGCTTTATCAGCTCGGGCAGGCTGCCATGCGTGCAAGGGCCGCACCAGACGCCCAAAAATCGAGTACCACCCACTTGCCGCGAAAATCTGCCAGCTTGACTCCCTTGGGAACGCCACGAGCGTCGGTGACTGTCAGTTCCGGTGGCTCTTTTCCATAGAACTGGGAATAGTCGCGGGCGATGCCGTCCTTGTCCCGCAGTCGCTCGACGTTAAGCACACCCAAGTCGAGTGTCGTCTTACCGCGCGGAATCTCCACACGAATGCCATGCTGCCCCTTCCGCTTAGGTAGCTCGGCATTCGGTGATAGACTAGCAACAGACAAGTCGTAGTTGCCGGGCGGCAACAGGAAGGAAATCTGTCCTCGGAACGAGCCGCAGCGCATCAACCTCCAATCTTTGCCTTTGTCGCCAGGCACCCAAATCGCGGCGGTCGTCCAATCCGGCGTTCTGCCAGCTTCGGAAGAATAAACTTTGGCCGTCACGCGCGTCAGCGGGGCAATCGTAATCGTGACGGGTTTGTCGGCCTGCGCTCTGGTCGACCGAGACAATGCCGCCACGCTCGTGACGCTTGTCGAGGCGCAGAGCGTAATCCTCTCGTATCCGTCGACGGTGAAGCTGAATCTTCCTTCGGGAAGCCGCTTTACTGCTTGCTTGGGACTAGCAACAAGTACGCCCTCGTTCGTCCAAAGCTTCCCTGCCTTGGCCTCTTTGAGCAGCTCGCCGTTTTCGTCCCACCAGTTTCCATTCGACAACCAGAACGTGGCAGCCTCGAAATCCTCGACTGGCGCACCTTTTTCATCGACGACCCTGCCGAGGATTTGCCATGGTTTGTCAGAATCATTCGCTTGGGCTGCTCTGACCAGAATCAGAATTGCCAGAACGCTTATTGCAAAACGCATTTTTCTGTCCCCGGTTTAGGATGCCTGGATTGATTCTACCAGACCACACCGCGGGTGCGCCCGGTTTTCGTAAACCAGCTAACGATCATGTCACGAAAACGTGGCGTTTTGTGAACCAATCGCCCCTTTAGCGAATGCTATCCCACAGCCACTGCGGTGCGACAAAAATTGCGATCGAGGCGAGTGCGCAAACGACGCCGGCCAGCCATGGCGCCCACGCGGGCCTCGCCGGAGGCACTTCCGTCTCAGACTTCGGCTCCAGGTACATCAGCGCGACCAGCCGCAAGTAGTAGTAGGCGCCGATCGCGGCGTTGAGCGCCATCAAAATGGCGAGCACTTTCCCGATGTGTGACTCGTCCGACCATGCGACCAGAAACAGATTGAGCTTGCCGAGAAAGCCTGCGGTCGGTGGCAATCCGGTCAAGCTGAACAGGCAAATTGCCAGAAGGATTGCGATCGTCGGCTGGGTACGGCTGAGGCCACGGAGTTGTTCATCGGTATGCAGCGGATATCCTTCACCGCCCCCCGCGCTCAGCAGTGCAAAGACGCCGATTGTCATCAACCCGTAAACGGCCAAATAAAACAGGATCGCTTCGCGCCCGCCGACCGGTAATGCGTCGCCAATGGCGAGACCAATCAGCATATAACCGGCGTGGGCGATGCTGGAATAAGCCATCAGTCGAAAAAGATGTTTCTGCCGCAGTGCCATCAGATTGCCCACAAACATCGTCGCCACGGCCAATACTGCGAGCAGCATTTTGGCGCTCACATCGGGCACCCATTGAACCCAGCCGTACGTCGCTCCGCTGAGCGGGATCACGCGCATGAGCGCTACGAACCCGACGATCTTTGGCACCAGTGAAAGCAGCGCGGCGTTCGACGCCGTTGTGCCCTGAAATACATCGGGAGCGTAAAAATGAAAGGGTACGGCAGCAATGCGAAAACATAACCCGGCCACAAGCAGCGCGAAACCAATCTCCAGCAGCCCCTCACCCGCGTGTGGGGCTCGATTGGAAAGCGTATCGCGGATCGCCACGAAATTCGTGCTGCCCGCCACGCCATAGACCCAACTCATCCCATACAGCACCAGGGCTGAGGAGAATACGCTCAGCAGAAAATACTTGAGCGTTGCCTCGCCGCCGATTCGGTCGCGCCGGCCAAGGTAAAGAATGACGTAGGTGGGGATGCTGACCAGCTCCAACGCCAGAAACAACGATACCAAGTCGTTCGCCGCCGCGACCAGGCTGGTACCGGCCACGATCGAGAGTAAACAAGCGTGCGCCTCGGCGGCGTGCGCATCATCGATCTGATTCCATAGCACGAGCGCCAGCAGAACCCCCGCGGAAAGCGATAAGCCCCGCGTGTACCACACGAGCGCATCCAGGTGGAATATGCCCCCCTGCACCGTTTGGAGCCCGCGGTCGTGCCACACCAGCCAAGCAAGGACCAGGACAAACAACGAGAACAGCCCCCAGCGATTTCGCACACCGGTCGGCGCTTCTCCCGCGTCGCTGACCAGCAGCGGCCCCACGAAAAATAGCACGCACACCGCCGCCAGTAGAATGATCTCCGGCACGACGAGCGAGGTAGTTCCGCGGATAAGTTCAATCGTTTCAGGCACAGTTATAACTTTGGATTTAGAGACGGTAGAGCGGAAGTCAGTGATTCCCGGGTAGTATTCACAGCGCCCGCTGTGCGCGTGGCGGACGACGAAACGGGCTTCGGAACTGCGTCCAGCACGGACTCTGAGCGTACCGTCCCGGTTTGTTTCGCGACCACAGTTCCAACAGATTTGCCTGTCTGGAGCGGGACACTAGCAACACTCTCGTGGAGGCTGTGGTACTCTTCGTAGGCGGCCACAACAGCATCGACATCCGGCTGGAATGTTTTGATCAGCGACTGCGGCATGACACCGATCCACAGACACAAAGCGCAAATCGGAACGACGGCGACAACTTCTCGAAGGTTGATGTCGCCAATTACTTCGTGGCCATGCGCCGGCTCGCGCAACGGGCCAAAGAACGCCTGTTGCAGCATTGTCAGCATGTACCACGCACCAAGCACGACGCCCGTTGTTCCCAGCACAGCATAGATGGGATTGCGTCGGAACATGCCCGCCAGCGACAGCACTTCCCCCACGAACCCGTTCAAGCCCGGCAGGCCGATGCTTGCCAGCGAAATGAAGACCATCACGACAGCCAACAACGGCAGCCGAGTCGCTAATCCCCCCAGGTCATCCAACTGCCGGGTGTGGTAGCGGTCGTACACCATGCCGACGAGCAAGAACAGCGCGCCGGTCGATAGGCCGTGATTAATCATCTGCAGGATGCCGCCCGAAATTCCCGCTGCATTGAGTGCAAACAATCCCAACAGACAAAACCCGAGATGCGCCACGCTGCTGTACGCGACCAACTTTTTGATGTCGCGCTGAGCAAGCGCAGAGCGACCCATAAATGATGCCGGCCACCGCGAGCGATGCCATGAGCGGAATGCCGACCGTTTCGCACGCGTACGGAAACAGCGGCAAGCAGAGTCGCAGAATGCCGTACGTGCCGAGCTTCAACAACACGCCCGCCAGCATCACGCTACCGGCCGTCGGCGCTTCGACGTGCGCCAGCGGCAACCAGGTATGCAACGGAAACACCGGCACCTTGACCATGAAACCGACCGAGATCGCCAAGAACAGCGCGACTTGTACGTTTGGCGGCAGTGGATGATCGACCGTCCACCGCGCAAGAGTTGAAAACGACGTCGGCGCCGATACACCGGACGAGGAAGCGAGCAACACGAGCGCCACCAGCCCGACAAGTGTCACGACACTTCCCGCAAACGTATAGAGGAAGAACTTGATGGCCGCATAACGCCGCTGTGGCCCGCCCCAAATGCCAATCAAAAAGAACAGCGGCACCAGCGTGAATTCAAAAAAGACGTAGAACAAGATCAGGTCGAACGCGGAAAATACGCCGATGAGCCCCGCCTCGAGCAGCAGCAGGCACGCGTAGAAGCCTGGGGCACGCTCGCGAATCGATTCCCAAGAAATTAGCACGCCTGAAACCGTGAGGAGCGTCGTCAGCAACACGAGCATCAAACTGATGCCGTCGACCCCGAACAGAAAGTCGAACTGCAGCGGCACATGTCCGGCATCCGCCTCGGCCGACCTTTCATACGTTAACCAGTGGTACGCCACGCTATATCGCGGCTCAACCGGAGAAAAACGCGGCGCGTTCTTCACGGGTAGTTGCAAGTAGTTGTTCGCGAACGACAGGGACAAAAGCAGCGTGACGACCGAAGCAATGAGCCCGAAACGCCGCGCCGCCGATTGCGAAAAGATGCCCCGGCCCACCATCAAGATGAGGGCGGCCACCAACGGCACGAACAACATGGATAACAACAACGCGTTCATCGCAAAATCAGTACGCCAGCAGCCTCATTGCAAACACCAGGCACACGAGCAGACCCATCCACATCACCAGTGCATACGACGACAGTCGTCCATTTTGGAACCACATGGGCACACCGCTAAACCACCGCGGCACCCTGGCAACGCCATCCACGATGGAATCGATCACACTCTTGTCGAACCAACTCGAGAGCCACGCTAGCGCACGCAACGGTGCTACTAGAATCCCCCAGAATATCTCGTCAAAGTAGAATTTGTTGAGCGACGCCCGATACAGCGGCCCCAGTGCCGTGGCCACCCGATCCGGCAATTGCGGCGAGCGAATGTACATCAACCATGCCAATGCAACACCGGCCGCGACCGCTGAAACGCTTAAAAACAACAGGCCCAGTTGGAGGCCGTGCTCCTTAACCTGCTCAAGCCCTGTGGCGCGTCCGACATAGCCGCCAAACCAGAATGTCGGTCCTACGATGGCCCCGACAAACACCGCACAAAAAGCTAAGATACGTAGCGGCCATGCCATCACTGGCGGCGCATCATGCGGATGATGCCCTACTTCTTCGGGAAATCGCTCCTCGCCCCAAAACGTCAGAAAGTACGCCCGGAACGTGTAGAACGCAGTCAATAACGCCGTGATGGTCGCCACGATAAAGACGACCCAGAAGTGAATTCCAAAGTATGGAATATGTCCTGCTTTGTAGAGAACCGCGAAGATTTCGTCCTTGCTCCAAAAGCCGGAGAAGGGCGGCACGCCCGCAAGTGCCAAGGCTCCGCATAAAAATGTCCAATGTGTAATGGGTAGCGCGCGCCGCAAGCCGCTGAAGCGGCGCATATCGATGACGTCGCCCATGGCGTGCATCACGCTGCCGGCCGACAGGAATAACAGCGCTTTGAAGAAGGCGTGCGTGTACAGATGGAACAACGCGGCAGTCACCGCCAGCGTAGCGGCCTCTGTTCCGGCGGCCGCGGCGCCAGCGCCATGAACATATAGCCTAATTGGCTAACCGTCGAATAAGCCAGTACACGCTTCAAATCGAATTGAGTAAGCGCAATCAGGGCTGCGATCAACGCCGTTGCTGCACCAATGCAACTGACCACGACCTGAGCCACGGGCGCTTGTACATATAACGGCGTGCACCGTGCGACCAAATACACGCCGGCCGTTACCATCGTCGCCGCGTGGATCAGCGCGCTCACTGGCGTGGGGCCTTCCATCGCGTCCGGCAACCATACGTGTAACGGAAACTGAGCGCTCTTGCCCATCGCGCCCAGCAAGAGCAGCAGGCAGATTGTCGTGATTCGCCACGGTTGCGCGGCGGCGATTTGTGCAATCCGATCCGGATGATCGAGAACTGTCGTGAAATCCAATGAATGGAATGTCGTCCAAATCAGGAATATGCCAATCAGAAATCCGAAGTCGCCGATCCGGTTCACTACGAACGCCTTCGTTGCCGCCGCGGCGGCACTAGGGCGCTGGAACCAAAACCCGATTAACAAATAACTGCACAGGCCCACGCCTTCCCAAAACACAAACAACAACAAGAAGCCGGAGGCTAACACAAGCATGCACATCGAAAATACGAACAGCGAGAAGCACGCGAAGAACCGCGCGTAGCCCGGATCGCCGTGCATGTAGCCTGCCGCGTACACGGCTACGAGCAAACTCACAATCGTGACCATCGAGAGCATGATCGCGGTGATCGCGTCGGCCCGCAGGTCAACGCGCACTTCCATGCCGCCGATATTGGTCCACTCGTAACCCGATGCGACGATGGTCGCGCTCCCCTGGTCGGAAAAACCGGTCGGCACGATCGAAAACAGCAAAACGTATGCGCACACGAAGGCGACAGCGAGACCAAACCAGCACGGCAGGTGGCTCTTCTCGCGCAGCCCGTTGGGGCCGAGCACGGCCGTCACGATCGCAGCCGCGAGCGGCGCGAGCGGAATCAGCCACATCACCAAATGTTGGACGTTTTCAGGCATCGAATGCGGAATTCAAACGTGTGACGGAACCTAGTGCGTAACCGACTTGATGACTTCCTCTGGCACCGGCGGCTGTAGCGGCGTTTCTGCCGTCTGGCTGCGGGCGTTATCGACGATTGCCGGATCGCGCTCGTGTTCGAGGTCCGGCACGAGCCCTGCTGGCGTGAGCCTTGGGTAATGCACGGGCGTCGGTTCCACGAACGACCGCCGCTCGGCTTCCTCCACCACTCGCGGCGATGGCAAATCGGGCTCGCGCAATTCGGTCCAGAAATCAATATCCAGGGACTTCGATTTTTGATACAGCGCTAAAATTAAAGACAGGGCAAGCCCCGCCTCGCATGCCGCAACCGTAAGAATGAAAATCGTAAACGCCTGCCCTTCGAAGCTGTTGTGCACCCGGCCGAACGTCACGAGCGTGAGCGAGACCCCGTGCAGCATCAACTCGGCGGAAAGCACCATCAGAATGAGATTGCGGCGCGTGAAAAAACCAAGCGCGCCCAACACGAAGAGCACTGCCCCCACTGCCAAATATCCTTCGACATCGCCGGTCATAGGGTCCCCCGGCGGCGGCGCGGCGCAATGGCGATCGCGCCAATGGTGGCGATCAGCAGCAGAGTTCCTGCCAACTCCACGGCGAACAGATAGTCGCCGAACAAGGACCGACCTAGACCGATCATCGCGTGCTGGCTGATGCGCTCGTTCTCGGGTGGGTGACTGAGCAAGTTCGCCGCAGCGGCCGGCGTCTGTTCCGCTGCGATGCGAAAATCATCGGGCGAAGAGGCGCGCAACGTGCTTAACAGCGCCCCCAACAATAAAAACGCGGCCACGGTTGCCAGTAGCGGCTGCCGCGAACGTTGATCGTAGGCGGTTGCGCCGCTTTGCTGGGCCAACATGATCACGAAGACGAACGTCACCACGATCGCCCCGGCATACACAATGATCGTGGCCGCGGCCAAAAACTGAGCGAACTGTAGCCAGAACAGGCCGCACACACTAAGCGTCACCAAGGCAAACCATAACGCTGAATACACGGGGTTGCGATTGGTGATCATTAAAATCGCACACACAATCGCCGCCGTAGCGAATGTGGTAAAAAGAATCGTCTCGCCGATCGGCCCTCCCACTGCGCGAATCCGCGTTGCTAACAGATACGCACCGACAAGAGAAACAACCAGTCCGATGACTTTTGGCCGTAGCGTTTGGCGCGGCATCATCCACCACACGCCGCCGGCCATCAGGGCCAACGACGCAACATCCGGCCAATGTTCCGCAATCCACTGCATTTCAAAAACAATGTCCCCGCCGGGCTGCCTTACCGCCGGCGATCATGCAATCCAAATAGCTTCATTCGACGTTCCCAGAATTTAACGCACTCGCTGCCCGAGCGGCAGTCCAAAGCAATTCCATTTTCGACGCGGAGAGCAAAGTTAGGGGGCATGCCTTGAGTCTGCAATGGGCGGAGTCGTATTCGCGCCACTGCCAGTCACGCCCGTCTGAGGAAGGCATTCTGCCCGGGCCATCTCACGGCGCCGCGTTTTTGGTCTCCGGTGGCGGCGCACCGATAACGCCCGGCGTGGCGGCCTTTGCCGCCCGGTCGTCTCGCTCCACCGGCGTTGCCGGCCCGAGTGTCGCCAAGTTCTCAAACTCGGAGGCGGGACCCAACCGGCCGCGGTGCGTTCGCACCGGGTCGACCGGGTTATCTTTCGTCTGGTCGTAAATCGACAGCAGCCCTTCTTTGTTGAACACCATGGAAGCACGCGTTTCGCCCGTCATGTCGTAGATGTGCGTCAGCTCGATGGCATCTACCGGGCATGCCTCTTCGCACATGCCGCAGTAAATGCAGCGAAGCTCATCCAGCACAAACTCCGCCGGATACTTGTCGCGGTCGGGCCAGTCGGGCGGGGTTGGCGCCGCTTCGATTGCAATGCAATTCGCCGGGCAGGCTGTTGCACACAACATGCACGCCACGCACTTCACGCGGCCCTTCTCATCGCGATTGAGCCGGTGCACGCCTCGATAGTGCTGCGGCAACACTGGTCGCTGCTCGGGGTATTGCTGTGTCACGGGACGATAGTCGGTAACGTGGCCGAGCGTGGTCTTGAGACCCTTCATGATGGCTGGCAGGAACGTCGCCTCCCAGAAACCAAGCTCGGGCTCTTCGATCCAGGTTACGTCTTTAGGATTAATTGGCATTGGACGTAGGTTAGCTTTTAAGACTGGCACTCTTCACAATCGTGTCTACAAAATCTCTGTCAGGCTGAAGCCTGACTTACCGCATTGCCAGCGACGCCCGCCGTCGGCGGTTAATTTCCATCCGCTTGGCGGTTGCCGTGAAGAATCCGAACAACACAAATAACAAAATCGAAATCGGCAGCAGCACGATCGGCCGCATTCCAAACTGCAGCACGGTCATCACTGCCACGACATTTGCGAGCGACAATGGCAGGAACACCTTCCACGTCAGCTCCATAAGCTGGTCGAACCGGAATCGCGGAATTGTCCAGCGAATGAGCATGATCAGAAAGATGCTGAAAATCACCTTCGCAATTAGCACGAGGATCTTCACCAACCACGCGCCGAAGTAAGCGCTTTCCGGCGTCGCGATCCAAGGAAAATGCCAGCCGCCGAAGAACAAGATCGCCGTCAAAAAGCTGATCGTGATCAGGTGCGTGTATTCTCCTACGAAAAAGAGCACCATGCGCAAGCCGCCGTATTCTGTGTGGTAGCCGCCGACGAGCTCCTGCTCGCACTCCGAAAGGTCGAACGGCAGCCGATTCGATTCTGCCAGCGAGCTAATGTAAAAAATCAGCGCCGCGAGCGGTTGATACCAAATATTCCAATGCCAAAATCCACCGGCCGCTTGTTTCTCTAGAATGGTTTCGAGGTTGAGCGTACCGCTCATCAAAATGACGCCCAACACGCTCATTCCCAGCGGAATTTCGTAGCTAATGACCTGTGCGCTGGCCCGTAGCGAACCGAGCGCGCTGTATTTGTTGTTCGACGCCCAGCCGCCCAAAATCACGCCGTACACGGCCAAGCTGCCCACGGCGAAAATGAACACCAGGCCGATATCGACGTTCGGCGCGATAATGAATCGCAGCCAACTCGGCTCCTGATTGATGGGGCCAAACGGCACCACGGCGAATGCCAACATAGTAGTAAACACACTGATCGCCGGAGCGGTGAGAAATAAAGTTTTATCAACGTGCGACGGGATCACGCCTTCCTTGAGCAGAATCTTGAGCCCATCCGCCACCGGCTGAAATAGGCCGTACGGCCCCACGCGGTTCGGGCCGATCCGATCCTGCATCCACGCCGAAACCTTCCGCTCAGCCAGCACCAAGTACATGCACGCCGTGAGAACGAGTCCTAGCACGACGGCGATGGTGATCAGCGTTACGATGAAGTCGTTCATGTGTAATGTGATGTATCCCAAGACGACGCAAGCCGTCGACTTGGCAACTCATAACCTTATTCCAAACGCGCCCAATTCTCTCATGAGTGGCCGTAATCCTTCAATCTGCTCCGCCATTTCGCGCCGCAGCGCCGGCACGTTCAACAAGCCACGCCGCCCAGATAGATCCCACAGAATTCGCCCATCCGGCCTTGCTTCGCCTGGCGATCGAATTGCCTTGCGAATCTCTTGGGCGAGCCCGGCGTGATTAACGAAGGTACCGTTTCGTTCTGCAAACGACCCACCCGAGAGTACAAACGCGGCGCGGCGGCTGGCCGGCGAAGGCAAGATATCCTGCACAGTCACGGCACCCACGTTGTCGAGCGCCGCCGCCTGTGACTCGTTGATCCAGCCGTTGGGATCGCCACCCACTAAGTACATCGCTGCGAAACTTCCGCTGCTCGCGCGGCCCAACACGTCGCCCATTGGCACTACGTCGCCCGCGAAGTGGCGCAGAATCATTTCCACGCCGCGGCGATTTGGGCATTTTTCGGCCCGAATCGTAAACTTCGTCGGCTCGACAGGCCGCCCATGTATGTCTTTGGGAAACTTATCGTCCTCGCCAACATAGTGGACCGGCCCGATTGCCAGCGCGACCTTCGGCGCGAGCGACTTCAAGTAACTCGCTAGCATGTACGCTTCTTCGAGCGTCATCCACGGCGAGAGCACAGCCGCAATCGCCCCTTCGCCCTGCTTCGCCGCTTCCACCAGCGCCGCCCGCGCCGCCGGGAGCACCACGTCCCAATCGCGCGAGACAATCCTGTCGCCGCTTCGCTGTTCGGGCAGCAGCAGGCGCTCGTCGCTGTGCAGATACTTCCAGCCAAAGCGACCCTCGTCGCACATAAAGTCGCCTTGTGCCAGCGGATTACCGCGCGGCCGCAATCGATACACGTGATCTTCGTTCTCGTCCACGAACACGCTGCACCCGGTGCTGCAATTCGGACACACGCTATTCGCGGTTTTGAGCCACCACACTCGCTGTTTGTAGAGAAAATCCTTGCTACACAGCGCGCCGACGGGACACAAGTCCACGACATTGCCGGCTAGCTTGTTGTCGCACGGCTCGCCTGGGAAGATGTCGATCTCCGAGTGATTGCCGCGATTGATGACCGTGAGCTCCGCCGTACCGCTAATCTCGCGCGTGAAACGCACGCAGCGGCTGCACATGATGCAGCGATCGGTGAACAGCGTGATCTGCTCACCAATGTAATCCTTATCGGGCGGCCGCTCTTTTTGCTCCTGCAACCGGCTGTAACCGCGGCCGTACTTATAGCTGTAATCCTGTAACCAGCACTCGCCGGCCTGATCGCATGTGGGGCAATCCAGCGGGTGATCGAGCAGTAGGTATTCGAGCGTGGCCTGCTGCGCGGCCTTCACCTTATCGCTATCGGAAACGACCACCATCCCGTCGGTCACCGGCGTTTGACAGCCTGGTATCAACTTCGGCTGCATCGCCACGGTACCGTCCGGCTTCTTCTGCCCAATCTCGACCAGACACATCCGGCAGCTCGCCACGACCGAGAGTGCGGGATGCCAACAATAGTGCGGGATTTCCACGCCAACGCGCTGCGCGGCCTGGATGCAATTGATCCGCTCCTGGGCCTCAAACACGACCGGTTCGTTATTTACGTAGACGGTTGGCATATGCGTAGCTGCGAGGACCGAGCAGCGAGGAATGAGAATGGATCGTACTCGCTCCTCGTAACTCGTTCCTCAATGTGCGGCCATCAATTCCTGGGCCGGTGTGATCGATTGCTGGCCGCCGCGGATGTACTGTTCGAATTCGTCGCGAAACTTCATCACGGCGTTCTTTACGGGCCACGCCGCGCCATCTGCCAGCCCACAAATCGTCGTGCCGGGAATGATACCCATCGAATTGGCGACCTCATACAACAGATCGATGTCTTCCAACTTCCCATGACCACTGCGGATCCGCTCCAAAATCTTAGTCATCCAAGTGGTTCCCTCGCGGCAGGGCGTGCATTGGCCACACGATTCGTGCGACATGAACCGGCAGCAGTTATACAGCACATCGACCATGCTCGTTTGATCATCGATCACGACGACCGCCGCGGTGCCCAATCCGAGGCAGCCAGCCTTGCCTGGGCCTTCGAAGTCCAACTTCGTATTGAGCTCATTGCTTGACAGGAAGCCCATGCTGATTCCGCCGGGCACAACTGCCTTTGCTTTGCGGCCCTTCCATACGCCGTCGCCATGCACGTCGATCAGTTCGCGAGCCGTCACTCCTAACGGCAATTCCACGCAGCATGGCTTGTTCACGTGCCCGCTTATGCAGTACAGTTTTGGCCCATAACTGCCCGGGTCGCGTTTGTTGTTCGGATCGGGCGGAGTCCCCATCGATTTGAACCAATCCACGCCACGCCTCAAAATGTGCGTTACGCAGCACAATGTTTCCACATTGTTCACAATCGTCGGTTTGCGAAACAGGCCTTCGACAGCGGGATAAGGCGGCTTGATGCGCGGCCACGCCCGTTTGCCCTCTAGGCTTTCAATCAGTCCGGTCTCTTCGCCGCAGATGTAGGCCCCCGCGCCGCGATGCAAATACACATTCAGTTTTTCGCCACTGCCTAAAACATTGTCGCCCAGGATTCCGGCCGCGTAGCATTCCTTGATCGCAGCCTCTAGCACTCGATAACTTCGGCCGTACTCGTAACGCAGGTAGATGTAGGCCGCCTCCGAGCGAATCGCATGGCAGCAAATCGCGATCCCTTCCAGTAATTGATGCGGATCCTGCTCCATGAGAATGCGGTTATTGAACGTGCCCGGCTCGCTCTCATCCGCGTTGACGCACAAGTACACCGGTCCGGGATGGTTCTTGGGCAAAAAGCTCCACTTCATGCCGGCCGAGAAACCCGCGCCACCGCGCCGCGCAACCCCGAATCCTTGACGAGATCCGTCACTTCATCCGGCGGCAATTGGAGCGCCTTCTGTCAGCGCCTCGTAGCCGCCGTCGGCCTGATAGCCCGCTAGCGCCGTACTATCCAGCTTATCGATCCGCTTCAGTAGTACAGGTTCGAAAGCAGGCATAAGTTAGGTGATTTGATTGTAGATAGTTGTTAGTTGCTAGTGGATCGAATTCAACCAGCGACTATCGAATATCAACTTTTAAGTAGTCCCGTTGCGTATTAATTCCGCGGCAGCCTCTTCCGTCAAATTTCCGTGGCATTCATCGTTCACTAACATGCACGGTGCTTGCTCGCAAGCTCCCAGGCATTCCGCAAATTCGAGTGTCACGCGACCGTCCCCCGTTGTTTCGCCGACATGCACGCCGAGTCGCTGGCTCAAGCCGGCCAATAGCTCTTCGCCACCTCTAAGCATGCAGGAAATGCTGCGGCATACCCATACCCGCTGCTTTCCCATCGGATGCTCCGGATCCTTGAAGAATCCGTAGAACGACATCGTGTCCGCAACTTCCGCGGGATGCAGCTCCAGCAGTTCCGCGATCTCTTTCATCGCCTCCGGTGAAACGGCCCGGAACGCCTCATGCACAATGTGCAGCGCAGGCAACGTCACCGCCCGTGTATTAGGGTATTTCGGGAATTCCGCCCGGATGCGATTTCGAATTTCTTCCGTTAATACAGGCATACTAATTTGTGTCTCGCGCAAAGGCGCCAAGACGCAAAGATAAGTTAGCTATCGTCGAACGGCTAATCCTCGCTAACCGATGGTTAACCATAAAAAGCTTCACGTCTTCATCACACGGGTGATGATTAGCGTACATCAGCGATTAAAAAATCCGCCCTATTTCTTTGCTTTGCGCTTCGCGCCTTTGCGTGAGACTCCTCCTAAAATCTTCATCATCCGTTCAGCGGTCAAGTTCCGCGGCAATGATGTTTATGCTTCCTAAAATCGCAACCAGGTCGCTCAGTTGATAACCGCGGACCATGTGCGGCAGCATCGCGAAGTGGATATACGATGGCGGCCGCGTCCGTGCTCGATACGCTCGCACATTTCCATCGGCGACGATGTAAAAACCAAGCTCGCCGTTGGGCGATTCGGTCGCCGCGTAAACCTCATCGCACGGAACGTCATAGCCGCGATTCGGCATCAGCACTTCAAAATGCTGAATTAGTCCCTCAATGCTTCGATAGACCGTCGGTTTCGCCGGCAGCACGACGTCCGTCCCCGGATCGACGTTCACAGGCCCAGCCGGGATATTTTCCACGGCCTGCTCGATAATTTTCAAGCTCTCCGCCATCTCGCGCATCCGGCACAGGTACCGGGCATAGCAGTCGCCCCCCTCGGAACAAATGACTTTGAAGTCGAGGTCTGGGTACGCCAAATAGGGCTCATCTTTACGCAAGTCGCGCACCACGCCGCTGGCCCGTGCGATCGGCCCCGTCGCGCCGTAATTGATGGCATCGGCCTTGTTGAGCACGCCGATACCCTTCGTGCGATCGATGAAAATCCGATTGCGCGTCAGCAGCCCATCGACTTCCTCAAGCGTGGCGGGCATCTCCTTGACGAATTTTCGCACTCGGTCGATCCAGGCGGTATTCACATCGAACAACACGCCGCCGACGCGTGTGTAGCTCGCGTGGAACCGCTGACCGGAGGCATATTCGACGATGTCGTAGATATTCTCCCGCTGCTGAAATCCATACAAGAACGCTGTGAACGCACCCAAGTCGAGCGCTGCCGTTCCCACGTTGAGCAAGTGATCGTGTAGCCGCATCAACTCGGCCAGAATCGTCCGCAGATATTTACATCGCGGCGTGAGTTCAACGCCCAGTAGCTTCTCGACCGCATGATGCCAGGCGATCTCATTCGCGACCGGCGACACATAGTTCATCCGATCAACGATAGTTACATACTGGTTGAAGTCCAGGTGCTCGCCCAACTTTTCGAAGCCGCTGTGCAAGTAGCCGATGTGCGGCACCGCTTCGATGATCTTCTCACCATCGAGCGTGAGCACGATCCGCAGCGTCGTGTGTGTCGCCGGATGCTGCGGACCGAAATTGAGCGTCCACAAGTACTCGCGCTCGTTCGAATCAGTGGGCAGTGTGTCGGCTAACGTTAGCGGCATGACGAACTAGACTTCAATTTGGAACCACAAGTACTTGGTGGTCAAACGATTAACTTTCTGCCCGAGTGATAACCGGGAAATTATGCCGCTCGCCGCGGCCCTTCAACGGGTAATCTTTTCGTAGCGGATAGGCGGTAAACTCCTCCGGCATCAGGATCCGCCGCAAGTCCGAATGGCCCGCAAACGTGATCCCGAACATGTCGTACACTTCGCGCTCCAACCAGTTGGCCGAATGCCACAACGGATAAACGCTCGGCAACTCCAATTCTGGCGGATTCAAATGTGTCTTCACGATCACCCGTTCGCCGGTCGTCGTGTTGAGAAGCAAATACATCACACCGAAGCGATCCGTCGCTCCCGGGTACTCCAAGTAATCCGCCGCCGTCATTTCGACCAGCATGTCGAAGCCCCACTCACGCCACAGTTGCTCGAGCACGTAATACACTTTGTCGCTGGGCACGATGATCCGACGATTATCGCGAAACGTCGACTCCGTGATATCGTAGCCGAAGCGGTCGTGGAGCGATTTCAATTCGAGCATAGGTGTGGGGCGGGAGGCGAAGGCGTGTAATTTGCGGAGCCAAGCGGAGTTAGCTCATAACTTTCCAGCATTGCTCAGTCGGACATCCGGCGGCTGATAAACTTCGAGGCCGGGAACCACGAGCTGCTTCCTGCGAGCGGCGAACTTCGTCTCGATCGAACGGCGGCGGTCCATCTGACTTGGTGCGCTGGGCGAATTCGCGGCCCATGAACGTGCCGGTCCGCATAATCTTTTCCTGCATTTCGATGATCGCCGCCAACAACTGCTCAGGCCGCGGCGGGCAGCCGGGCACGTACATATCTACCGGTATAAACCGGTCCACACCCTGCACCACGGCGTAAGTATCGAACACGCCGCCTGTGCACGCACACGCCCCCATTGAAATGCACCATTTCGGTTCCGGCATTTGCAACCAGATCCGCTGCAACACGGGAAGCATCTTCATCACGACCCGTCCGGCCACAATCAACAGGTCGCACTGCCGAGGACTGAACCGCATCACTTCGGCCCCAAACCGGGCCATATCATGCCGCGACGCCGCCGTCGCCATCAGCTCAATCCCACAGCAAGCCGTAGCGAACGGCATTGGCCACAAGCTATTCGATCGCGCCCAACTGGCGGCCGCGTCCAGCTTCGTAAGAAACACGTTTTCCGGCAGGCCTACCGCCATCGAAAGACACCCTTCCGCCACGCGTAGATGTAAGCGATCACGAGCGTTGCCATGAACACCAACATCACGGCAAACACAGTGCCGCGCAGCTCTGTCGGCAATCCTGAACTCGTGTACGCTGCAACGGCCCACGGATACAAAAACAACAGCTCCACGTCAAACACTAAAAACAATATAGCCACGACATAAAACTTCACATCATACGGCTGCCGCGCATCTCCCACCGGATCCATGCCAGATTCGTACGGCATTTCCTTCACGGCCGTCCGCTTATGGGGACTGGCCACGTAGGCCAGTACCAATTGGGTAACGACAAACCCAATCAGCACGAGAATGTAGACCAACAGCGGCGAAACCGACACGTCGTATTCCTATTTTCTTACCCGCCGGACAAAGTTGCCCGCGGCACCCTCACCCGTGGTATCGAGATGGGTTTAAGGGATATTTGCGTCCGCCCGGTCCCATTCAAGTTTCCCATCCTGAGAACAGGAAATAACCCAGAAAAACTGCCAACCCCTGCGGAAATCATAGTAATTTCCGCTTGCTTGAACAAGGCGGCGAATTTTTGGCCGTACTGCTCTTACGAGCTTACGATGTCGAGACAGCAACAAAGGTGTCTTACCGGGCGACACTTTCCCCTTGTGGCACGCCAAACCCCTGCGACTAACTGCACCGGCAATCCCGCTACAGCCCGACTAGTCCCGATTCTTTAGCTGATCTCGCCGTCTGCCCCTTTTTCGTCCGAAGAGTAAAATGGAGGGGTCCGCCGCTACTGGCGTTCCTCCTCCCTGGCACTCGTGGTACGCCCATTATTTTAGCCGCAGTGCTGGCCCCGTTTGTTTCTACAAGGATTCGCGTCATGCGTTCTGATTTTCGTTCGCTCAAGTTGTCCCTCGGTTCGGCTGCGATTCTCTCGGCCGCTTTCGGCTTCGTGAACGTCGCCCCGGCTCAAACCACGACTCCCACCGAATCGGCCGCGCCAGGGACCGACGCTGCGCTCGACACCTCGGGGCAAACCCAGGTCAACGTGAAGGAGCAACTGGACAAGGGCGAAGCCGCTCTCAAGGCGGAGGACTTCAAGACCGCCTACCAAATCTATAACGACTTGGCCAATGCGGCCAATCGCGCTGCGAGTGTCGAGGCATATCAAGTGTTGGTTAGGGCCCAGGTCGGTCTTGGCAAGGCGCGTTCTCGGCCTTAAGCAGTACGATGCCGCGGTGGATGAATTCAAACAAGTGCTCGATAACGACCCCAACAATGTGGACGCCCTCATCGGCCGCGGCAATGCTCGCTTGGAATTGCAACAAGCCGATACCGCTCTTAAGGATTTTCAGGATGCCGTCAAAGCCGACCAGACCAATACCAAAGCGCAACTCGGTTTGGGGAAAGCGCTCGTCACGCTCGGCCAATCCAACGACGCCATCGAGCCGCTCACCAAAGCGATTACTGCCGACCCCAAGGACGCGGAGGCCTATCAACTTCGCGGCACTGCCTACGCCGGCGTGTTCAAGAACAAGGAGGCCATCGAGGACTTACGGAAAGCCATTGAGTTGAAGCCCGATGACCAGGACGCGTACTATATGCTCGGCATGGTGTATATGCGGAGTGAGGACTACAGAAGCGCCGCCGAAGAATTTGCGAAAGCAATTCAGCACTACAAGCCCAAGGAAGGACGCGAAGATGTGCCGTATGTAGAAGGCTATCTGCAGCATGCCACCGCCCTCCTTGAGCTCGGCAAAAAGACCAAAGACGACCCTGCGACTCGTAAGGCCGCCTACCAAACGGCCGCGGCCGACTGCGATCAGCTCCTGAAAATGCTGGACGAGAAGAACCCCGCACATGCTCAGGTTATCGCTGCCACACTCTACAGCCGCGGCGTCGCGGAACGCATGCTCGAAAAGTACGGAGACGCGGTGCGGTCCTTCTCACGTGCGATCGAACTTAACCCCGAAATGGGCGACGCTTATTTTCGCCGCGGCATTTGCTTCCATAAGCTCAACGAAGAGAAGATGGCGATCGCCGATTTCGAGCAAGCCGCCCACATTAGCTACGACGATCCTCGCTCCAGCCTGTGGGAAGGTTTCACCTACGCCAAAATGGGTGAATACAACGACGCCATCCGCGCCTACGGCAACGCTATCGCCGCCAGCGATCGTTACACCCCCGCGTACGCCAACCGGGCGCTGGCCTACATGATGCTCGGCGAATATGACAAAGCCATCGACGATTTCAACCGAGCTATTCGGCTGAATCCAACCGATTCAAACTACTACTTCAAACGCGGCGTCGCCTATGAAATGCTGAACAACAACGAGAAAGCCTCGGAGTCGTTCGCGACCGCGCTGGAGCTCGACAACAAGCATGTCGGGGCCTATCGCCACATGGCGAAGGTCATGCAAGCCCTTGGCCGCAACGAGTTGGCCAACCAATACCGCCAGAAAGCCGACGAGCTCGCGCCCCCGCCAAATCGAAGTAGCTTGCGGTGGGACGAGAATCGACATCGCCACGGCGATATAAGTCGCTACGCATTTTCTGGTTAGGCGCGGCACAGCAACGGAGCGCCGCGCCGCAGCTTCTTCTCTTATTCGGCCAACCTTCTGCGTAAGCGCACCTTCAGCGCACACTGGGGCTCGTCGACCAACGCTTCGCGTCGGTGACTGCTGGGCCTCAGCCTCCCAACTATGGTGGACTACGCTGCCAATGAACCAACCGAGTTGGCTTTCAGCTATCAGCTACCGGCCGATAGCCAGAAGCGAAGGGCTCTTTCGCTGAGCGGGATCGATCAATTCCATCAAACTGGTTTACTCGCTTTCTCGGTTTAGCAGCGAACTCACATGCGGTTGTGCTCCTTATTTTTTCGTTTCTTTTTTCTTTCTCAGTCGTTCTCGGTGGTGTGTTCGTGCTCGTGAAAAAAAGAAATGATGGGCCCATTGGGGCCGACAATCGAGTTGGCGCACTGCATCATCCTCCCGCTGTGTCACCCTCACCGGCGACGAAGCGTTGAAAACGACGGCAACACGCGCTCGGTTACCAAAAACCTCACCCGCCTGGGCATGCTCGCAGCACCCGGGACCGGCATCACGCAACCGACCAACCCCCGCTACGGGGCAGGGGGTTTCCCTATGACGGCAAGGAGCCGGTCTGGTGGTCGCGTGGGAGGCCGGCGAGAGCTCTCGATCGCAGCGGCATGCCCGGACGGTCATTTCTTGTGCGTGAACATTAGCACAGTAGGTGGCCAAAAACAAGAAATAAGTTTTGAGAATGTGGAGCGAGGCGCGAGAAACGAGGAGCGAGTGGTACAAAAATGAGAGGTTGACAGGCAACGCTTATCGTAAGGAAATCTCACGCCAAGGCGCGAAGCGTAGTAGGCACAGTCCCTGTGCTGCAACTACAGCGATCGTTTGTGAGAAGACGGGTGAGCATGTGGCGAACCTTGTTGGTCGTTCGGCTGACGGCACGCGGAGCGTGCCTGCTACTTTGGCGGGAAATCAGGCAGCGGGAGCGTATCTTCATATGCGGATCACAGCCGATCGATTTTTGCTTCGTGACAAATCCATCCCACGAATTGTCGTTTCGCTTGACACGCGGTGCGTCATCGTCTACCGTACTATTACTGTAGTACAGTTAACGGCGGTGCGGGCCGAATTCTTGTGAATTCAGCTACCACGGCGACTGCCGCGACTTCAGTTGCCGGTGTAAGCGTGCGTGGAGCTTTGTGTGTTATTTCGCGTTGATACTCGTAACGGCCTGGCGGTTTACGACCAGATCGTGCGGCAGATGAAGTTTGCGATCGCCGACGGCGCGCTGCGCAGCGGCGAGCTCGTGCCGAGCGTGCGCGAATTGGCGCGGGATTTGGCAATCAATCCGAACACGGTCGCCCGGGCTTATCGGCAGTTGCAGGACGACGGGGTGCTGGAAACTGTGCGCGGGACCGGGCTGGCTGTGGCGGCGGCCGCGCGGCGACAGTGCCAGTCGGAACGGACCAAGCTCATTCGTGCGCGTCTGCGGTTGGTACTGGAAGAAGCGCGGCACAGCGGTTTGGACTCAGAAGGAATCGCCTCGCTGGTGCATGGCGAATTGGAGGCAGTACAGAGGAAAAAGTGACGTAATGGTTTGAGTGAGCCGCGGGACGCCACCGGCGAAGCCCCGTGTATCGAGTGAAGTGAATAGATTTTGGAGGCCACGCAAATATGGCGCCTGTAATTGAAATGCAGAACGTAACGAAACGCTTTGGAAACCAAGTTGCGCTTCGAGACGTTTCGTTCGAAGTTCCGCCAGGGGTAGTCTTCGCACTGTTGGGCGAGAATGGAGCCGGGAAGACCACGGCGATTCGTTTGATGTTGGGGCTGGCGGAGCCAACGGCGGGAAACGTGAACGTCGTTGGACTGGACGCACGCCGCGACGGGTTTGAGATTCGGCGACGGGTCGGATATCTCTCGGAACGGCCGGTGTTTTACGAATGGATGACGGCGGCGGAGATCGGCTGGTTTACAGCGGGATTTTATCCGGACGGCTTTGAGCAGCGGTTCCGCACGCTGGTGGCCGATTTTCATGTGCCGCTCCATCGGCGGTTGAGCCAAATGTCAAAGGGGATGCGAGCGAAGGTCGGGTTGTCGCTGGCGATGGCCCATTCGCCGGAATTATTGATTTTGGATGAACCGACTTCGGGGCTCGACACGATGGTCCGCCGCGAGTTTTTGGAGAGCATGGTGGATATCGCGGCAGCGGGGCGGACGGTGTTGTTGTCGAGCCATCAGATCGGCGAAGTCGAGCGGGTGGCGGATATCGTGGCCATCGTTCACGCAGGCCGGTTGCTAGTACATGAACCACTGGAAAAACTGAAACGCAGCACGCAACAGCTCACGATTACCGTTGGTGAGAGCACCACACCGCGGCCTTCGATCGACGGTATGGTGATTTACGAGCGACGGCGAGGTCGGCAATGGGATGTGCTGGTTCGCGGTTTGGAGGAACCGTCGCTCGAAGGGTTGCGGTTTGCGGAAGCGGTCGTCGCGGTTGAAGCGCGGAAGCCGTCGTTGGAGGAAATTTTTGTGGCGTACGTGGGAAGGGACGAGGACGCGCCGGCCCCTTCGCCTATGGAATCGATCACGAATATTTGACGTTCTGAGGCAAGGGGACAGGCACATTTTGCTCCGAAGACTCCGCAAAATGAGCCAGTCCCCCGCGGACTGAAAACCATGAGCACCGCCTATCCTATCGCGCCGGTTCGACGTTTTGCTTGGAAGGAATATCGCACGCTGCGTGGTTTTTGGCTGGCGGTACTAGTGTTGGGGCTGTTGGTGGACTGGCTGAGTGGCGTTCTTTTGTCGCCGGGATCCAATCTGGCGTTGGTGTGGCTGTGCGTAGCACTAGCTGCGGCCACACTGTATGCGGCGGGTGCAGCGGCCATTCTGTTTTCGCTGGAGCACGAAGAGGGGACCTACGATTTTTTATGCGGCATGCCGACGGCCTGGGGGCCGATGTTTGTTGGCAAGTTGCTGGTGGCGACACTCAGCGCGATTGGGGTGGCAGGTCGCGCTGGCATGTGTTGGTTTCTTGGCTGGTGGCGGTCGAATGCCGAATAGTCGTGATACGTGGCAGGCGCTCGCGATTCTCGGCATGTCAATTTTCGAGGCGACCGCTTGGGGGACATTATTCTCTTTGCTTCTCAAGCGGCCACTGGTCGCGGCGATTGTGACATTGGTGGTGGGAGCAATCGGGGTCAACGTGGCAGTGAATACGGCAAGCTCGGCGGCAGTTCCGAGCGCAAATCCCGCAGCATATATTGACGCAGTGCCGTTGCGGTGCGCGATCGTTTTAGCGGTGCTTGGACTCAGTGCGTTGGTGGCGAGGGGATGGCTTTCGCCCAAGTCCGAACGAATTCGTTTGGCATTGCATCCACAGCGGGAGCGGTTTGCCGCGATCCGAGCGCGGATGGGCGCACTGAGAGCACGAACCTCGGCGCCAACCGACACGCCGCGTCGGAGTAGCATGCTCGCGAGGCTGTTGTGGCAGACGTGGCGGGAGTCGTGGAAGGTGCTAGGAGTGCCGATAGTGCTCGCGACGCTCTGCTTGGTTGCAGTCATGATCTTGCACGCGGCTCAAAGCGCTAGTGAGTGGTTTGCCGCCGCGACGATCTTCTTTGCACCGGCACTCTATGGTGCGCTGGCATTCTCGGCCGATCAGCGCCGCGGACAAGTTAAATATCTGGCCGAACATGCAGCGTCGCCGCGATTTGTGTGGATGAGCCGGCAGATTGTCTGGCTTGGAACCCTTGTAACGCTGGCAGTGGCGTTGTCGCTTTTGATGGTAGTCGTCTGTATCGGTCTGTGGCAATATCGGGCGCAGCAGGGTTTTCGGACGATAGGGGTTACCTTCAGACCAACGTATTTTCAGCTTTACGGACTTCTTATTCACTCGCTCACGATTGCCACGTTGATTACGTCTCTGGGTATTTACGGTTTATTGGCGGCATACTCAATCGGGCAGTTTTGCTCCATGTTGTTGCGGAGCGAGATTCTCGCTGGGTTTTTGGCGCTGGTGTTCGCCGTTGTGTTGAGCGCATGGGTGGCCCTGTTGTTCGTGTGGCAGTTGAGTGGGTGGTTGTTTTTATTGCCGATAATTATTGGCTTCATGCTGGCCACATGGCTGCGTACACCCGCTTGGGTCGTCGGCCGAAATACATGGCGGGCTTGGGTAATGCCGGCGCTCGTTGTTGCCTTCTCATTGGCAGTCGTAGCAGTCTGCTTGCCGGAAGTGCGACTGAATCAGATTCGCCACGTACCACCACCGCCACTGGATGGAATCGGCACAGTGGTAACATCGTCGCCGGAGGCGGAGGCGTTCTTTAAGAAACGGAAGGCAGAAAACGAAGCCACAGCCGCGATGTATCTAAAGGCGGCTGCGTTGCTTCGCAGACCTGTTAGGAACGATCTGCTGAAAAAGTGGCTTAAGCCGGAGTATGAGTATGCAGGTAGCCATCCTGGCACCATTGACGAGTATCGCATACCGGAGGATCAACGAGAGGCATTCCTCGCCGCAAAGAGAAAGCAAATGGACATGCTTTTTGAACAGCGGCAGGAGGCCATAAAACTTGCCATCGAAGCCAGCAAAAGGCCAACGTGTCAGTTCGATTTCCCGGCGAGCACCATACTGGCTCCGTCGTACCAAGTTCCCAACAAACGAGATATACCAGGCGACGTTTACGAACAGCTAGAAGACTTGCTTAACACGCTGATATATTGCGATTCCAAAGGAAATATCGGCGGCAATGCGTCATTCGAACAGTTGCTCGCCGCTCTGCGAATGAGCGCGCATATGCGTATGGGGCAGCCGACCGTAATTTGCATTCACGTGCTGGAAAGCGGACAGAAAGCGTTGAAGCGGATCGGTGCATGGGCAATTGCGAAAGACCGGACGAACGAGGAACGCCGAAATGCGATTTTGCAACTACAACAGCTGTTCCGCCACCAATCCTCGTTGGGCTTCGGCGGGTTCTTTGAAGACGAGCGGCTCATCGGCGATGTAATCAGCGGGAAGGAGCTGCCGTTCGTGTTGAGCGCCAAGCCAGTACCGATAAGTACGTATCTGGCCTTTCTTGCCAATCGATTGCCATGGGAGCGTAAGCGGGCTTTTAAGGCGCTTGATCTAATCACGAAACAAAACATTCACGACGGACGTGAACTCGAAGCTTTCATCCGCAGCGCCGTTCCGCGAATGAATGGTTTCAACACAGTGCAGCAGTGGGTACGGCCCACATACCAGCCGGCGTGGGTGACGGAGCAACCGGCGGCGGCAACGAGCTATCTGGTGCGCTTAGAATATGAAGCCCGCGTGCCGGTGAACGAGCTATTTCGCAGCGAATGCGAGGTGGCAACTTGGCGGCGGGCTACGCTAATTAAAATCGCGCTCATCATGTATCGCCACGACCATGGAGAGTATCCCGCGACACTGGCCGGACTTGTTCCGACATATCTTAAACACGAGCCGCTCGATCCCTATTCGATGCAGTCGTTCTCGTACAGGCCGCTGGGACTTGATGCGCCGCTTTCTAGTTACGCGGATTCTGTCGTGGAGATCGACGCGCATGCTCCGCTTTTTTGGAGTGTTGGTCCGAACAATGTACGTCTCATTCGCCACGAACCGGTGAGGCGTGCCGGTGACGCCGAGCATCATGAGGCGACGATCCCCGAACTCAAATTGAGCGGGGGTTATACGCTCGATCCGAGCGAGGAGTGGTACGCTCCGGACGCAACCGCGTTGGTTTTCGGGCTGCCACATTAACATGATCGTTGGAGTCCGGAGCTAAACCCCAAGCGGCGGTTGCAGGCACGATCAGAAGGGCACATGAGTGTTTAGAAGCCGTTTCAAAACCGTCTCAGAGAGGGGGACAGTCCCATTTTGCTCCGAAGACTGCGCAAAATTGGGACAGTCCCCGACGGTTTCGAAACGGCTTCTAGTGTCAGCGGCGGCGAATGGGGATCAGGCCGCAGCCGCCGAGGAGCAGCAGGCAGGCGGTTGCCGGTTCGGGGATGAAGTTGGCGGCGATGACGGCGTCGATTTGGGTGTTGCCGATGAATTGGTTGGTGACGAGGTCGAAGTATTTATGCGCGGTGATGAGGACGCCCTTGGCGGGCGCGGGGCTCATCCAGCGCGAGCCAGTCGTCGGCGAAGGTATCCGGCGACCAACCTTCGGTGTAAACCTTGACCGGCACGCCGGCGACGAACGTGTTGTTCGGCAGTACGAAGGTGACGTCGTAATCCAGATTGGCGGCGCGGTCGTCCCAGTTGCCGTTATTATCGACGTCGTAGTCGCCGAAGATCGCGTTGAGTGAGAACACGTCGACGTAGTTGAACGTGCCTGCCCAGGCGCCGGGGTTGTTGAATACCCCGAGACCGGTTTTGTCTTTGCCGCCGTTATCGGCGGTGGGTGCGGGGTCGGCTGGAGCCACAGGGTTGCCGGCCGCAAAGTAGAGCGATTCGCGGCCGCCGGGTTTCACGTCCGCGCCGCCGCCAAGATCCTCGGTGATCCAGTCGTCGGCCGCGAAATTCCAATCGACGCGGTTGGCCGCCGTTTCGTTGTTGTTTTTGCTGAGGTAGGGAGCAACATCAGTATCGCCGAAGAGTCCCTTGCCGGTAGTGAACACTTGGGTTCTTGTGAATTGCGTGATGCCGCCGACTTTTGGGACGCCGCCAGCGGTGCCATCGACCGTGGAGACGGCGGGCCCGGCGACGGTGTCGTTATCGGGCACGTTCCAGGGCGGGTTACCGGGGGCCCAGGTGTCCTTCGCCATGCCGGGGCGATAGTTCTTGGAGCCGATGACGTTGCGCGGATCGCTCGAATGAGCTGGGTCTGCACCGTCGGGCATGTGGATGGCATCGCCGTCGGTGATCCAGTGGGCGACTTCATGGGTAAGCGTTTGCCGCGCGGCTGAATCCGTCATGAAGACGGCTTCGTTGTTGTTGCCGGCAGTGAACGAGGGGTAGTAGGTTTCGCCATTTGCGTTGGAGACGAGCGAGCGGCCGTAGTAGACGTCGATGTTCCCGCCGCCGCCGTTTTGTTGCATGATGGCTTGTTCTTCCATAGGCAGGCCCATTTGGGCGGCACCCAAGCCGTGACTGAGCGGAAAGTCGAAAGAGCCGGGCTGGCCGACGGCAGGCGAGGTGTAGGTGCGGGTGCTGCGCTCGATCAATGAAACGCCGGCTTCGCGCGTACAGCGTGTTGGCGTACGAGAGGTCGCGAGCGACATCCATCGACAACGGCTTTTTGCCGGTGTTGTCTTCGAGGACGGTGGTCGCCTGGCTTAGCTGCCGGTCGTACCGGTCGTAGCCGTATAAGGTGTCGCCGGGGCCAGCCAATGCGGGATTGCGAACGTCGATCCAACCGGTGAACTCCTCGCCAGAGCGGACCGGGTTGTTGGCGTTTTGGGCATAGGGATTCGCGACATGAGCCAGGAGCCCTTCGCCGGGCATGGTCGGTCGCAGGGTATTTACATCGAAGGCGGAAGGTACAAGCACCCCGCCCGAGGCCATGCTAGAGAAGAACACCTCCAGCGCGGCCAAGGCGAACGGAAATGTAACGCGAGACAAGCGGTAAAGCGGGGCAATCCGGTGCGAATTTGAGTTCATTAGCGATGGCTCCAATCCATGGCTCTGCGTCGGTTGCCGTTACCTCTATTTTTACGGCGGTGGCCGACCTACGCATCGCAGCTCAATGAGGTTTCGAGGGGAATTCGTCAGCGTCGACGAAATGCGATCAAACCGCAGGACCCTATGAGGAACAAGCAGGCGATCGCCGGTTCGGGGATGCCCTGTGGTATGTCGAGCGGGAGGTTGAGGCTGAAGTAATCGTTGTAATAGGCGGTCAAGTCGGCGAGCGTGAACGGCTGGTCGCCGAACCACATGGCGTGGTCGACGGATCCATCGATCGAGTTCACAGCGACAGCGCCGCGGACGTCGTTGGCGCCGCCAGGGCCGAGGTAGGGAATCATCCAATCGCCCTCGCCGCCGGTATCGCCGGGGAAATCGAAGAAGCTAATGTCGGCAGAATCCCAGGAGCCGCCGGTGAAAACGGGATTGCCCGACAGGTCGTTGCTCAGGAAGGAGAAGTCGCCGCCAGCTCCGATCTCGCTCATGGCATCGCTGAGCGCGGTGCCGGCCGTGAGTGGGGTCGGCAGATCGGTATAGTTGGGCTCGCTGGAATAGTTGCCCATATCGATATCAAAAGGAGCGTCGTAGTTGGACGGCGGTTCGATCATGATGTTGTATTGACCGCTGAAAGGGTACGGATATCCGAGACCGCCGCCGACCGGATTGAAGGCTTGGAACCAGGCGCGGTAGCTGAAGTAGCTCCAGAGGTTCTTGATCGGGACTGGGTCGATATTGCCGAAACCCATCCCGAGGTCGTCGGCGCCCGGGGCACCGGGGTGCGTTATTGCATAGCCGGTCCAGGGGTCGGCGACGTAGACGCCGGTGATGTTAAACTGCGAGTTCGGATTCGCGGGCGTGGGGATGGTGCCGTTGGTGGTGACGCCGTCGACCACGACCCAGTGGCCGCCGTGGTTGACGGCGGCGGCGGCCGGCACCTGGTAGTTCTTAAGGGCGTAAGCGATGGTGCGCATGGCCTGATCGCCGCTGTACAGATTCGGAAAGTAGCCGTACCAGCCGTAGGAGTGGGCGGGGTTGCCACCCTGGGCGACACCGTTGGGAAGCGCGGGGCCGTTGGCGATGCCGTCGTAGGCGTTGATCGTGTAGGAGAATTCAATGGGATCGGTGCCGGGCTGGTAGCCGACGTAGCCGTAAGTGTTGAACAACAGGTCGCGCCGGTCGCGAGATGCCTGATAAATCTGGGCCTGAACGCCGTTGAACAAGTCCAAGTCGCCTGGGCCGTTGATGAACATGTTGTCTACATTGACGTTGTTGTTGCGCACAGCGGGGGAGTCAAGCATCATTTCAATCGAGGCGGTGCCGCACGCGAAGTTGGTTTGCTGATAGTGATAGGTATGCGGGGTCGTAACAACTTCGGCGGAAGCGGGAGCAAAGAGCACTCCTAAAATGAGTGAGGCGGCAATACACGCGGTCGGAGGCGATAAAGCAAGTTGATAGAGGCGACCGACCGGCCGCACGAGAGCCATTGGAGTGGTCATGATCATTAGCCCCTCCTACTTGGAATAGAGTTTAGAATTTGTAGTGAAGCCGGCGGATCATTGAGATAGCGTGTGAAATACTGGCCCGAGTGCGACCGCATTATAAATCTTCAAAAAAATTCGTCAATCATTCTTGACACGTGGCGCACGACTCTCTTTACCACTTTGCCTCGTTACGTCCGTCCGCGCACTGTACCGCCGAATGATTGTCTTGCACTTGCGTTTGAGCCCTAGGCAGAAAGAAGCCAAAAGTTGTTTAAGGCAAACTACTTCGGTGCGATTTAGAAGGCATCTCGGTGTTACGCTAGGGGCCGCCCCAGCAGGACTGCTCAGTCGCTAGCATTCACAGTATGATTGAAGAAGGATGGCGTGGGCCGCATTGCTTCTTCATCTCCAAAGGATTTCTCCAGCACCAGGAAGGTATTTTTGACGATGGCAAAGCATATTTTCGTTACCGGCGGGGTCGTAAGTTCGCTCGGCAAGGGGCTGACGAGTGCGTCGATCGGGATGCTTCTTGAGAAGCGCGGCCTTTCGGTACGGATGCAGAAGCTGGACCCTTATATCAACGTCGACCCCGGCACGATGAGCCCGTATCAGCATGGCGAGGTGTACGTGCTGGACGATGGGAGCGAGACCGATCTCGACTTGGGCCATTACGAGCGATTCACGCACAGCCCGCTGACGCGCGATTCGAATTACACGACAGGACAAATCTATCAGTCGGTCATCAATAAAGAGCGGCGCGGAGAGTTTCTCGGCAAGACCGTGCAGGTGATTCCGCATATCACCAACGAGATTAAGAGCGTCATTGCGAAATTGGCGGACGATCAGCATGGGAAGGTGGATGTCGTTATCACGGAAATCGGCGGCACGGTCGGCGACATTGAGAGTTTGCCGTTCCTGGAGGCGATTCGGCAGTTCGCGCTCGACGTCGGCAAAGAAAACTGCCTGTATATTCATCTGACGCTGGTGCCTTACTTAAAGGCGGCGAAGGAGCTCAAGACCAAGCCGACGCAGCATTCGGTGGGACAGTTGCGGCAAATCGGTATTCAGCCGGATATTCTTATATGTCGAACGGAGCATTCGCTGTCGCGCGAGGATCGGGAGAAAATTGCGTTGTTCTGCAACATCTCGATCGATGCGGTGATCGAAGAGAAGGACAAGGACTTTTCGATTTACGAAGTGCCACTGAGCTTAGTGGAAAACAAGCTGGATAAGTTGATCGTCGACCAGCTCGGATTGAAAACGGTGGAGCCTGACCTGGAGGATTGGCGGGAGTTGCTCAGGCGGCTGAGGCAGCCCGATTGTGAGATCAGCATTGCCGTCGTAGGAAAGTATGCGGAGCATCACGACGCCTACAAATCGATCTACGAGTCGCTCGATCATGCGGGCATCGCGCACCGCGCAGATACGCATCGGCCGCATCCGGAGTGAAGATATCGAATCGGAAGGACCGGAGCGACTATTGAGCGGTTACGACGGCATTCTGGTGCCGGGCGGATTCGGCGAGCGTGGCATCGAGGGCAAAGTGATAGCCATTCGATATGCCCGGACCAAGGGCATTCCGTTTCTTGGGCTGTGCCTGGGCATGCAGTGTGCAGTCATCGAATTTGGTCGCAACGTGTGCAATTTGGCAGGGGCGCATTCAACGGAGTTTGACAAGAACTCGCCTCACCCGGTTATTTGTTTGTTGGATGCTCAGAAGACGATCACCGACAAAGGCGGCACGATGCGGCTTGCGCGCAGCCAACGTGCCTGGAGCCGGGGAGCGTTGCGGCGACTTGTTACGGGAAACCGGAGATTTCTGAGCGGCATCGGCATCGGTACGAGTTTAATAACCGGTATCGCGAACAATATAGCGCGCATGGAATGCAGTTTTCCGGGACAAGTCCGGATGGCTCGCTCGTGGAGGTAGTCGAATTGCCGGCGCATCCATGGTTCGTCGCCGTGCAATATCACCCGGAATTCAAGTCGAAGCCGACGGCACCGCAGCCCTTGTTTGCGGGCTTCATTGGCGCGGCTGTGGCCCGCAACAAGAGTCGCGGCGAGCGGCCGGCGGCAAAGAAAGTCGTCCTGAAGGAAGACAAGACGCCAGTCGCTTCGGATCGTCCGAAGTAAGTGCGCATTACTTATCGTCGCTCCACCAAACGAAGGCATGCCATGGCCGACGAAAAGAAGATCATCATCGACGAAGACTGGAAGGCCCAAGTCCAAGCGGAGAAAGAAGCCGCCGCCAAACAAGAGGCTAGTGAACTTGCAGAAGCTGGAGTTGAAAAAGACGACGCTACGGCGCCGAGCGGCACAATGCCGAACGGCGATCGAGATCCGCAAATGCCGCCGGCTTCGTTCGAAATGCTAGTCACCACGCTAGCGACCGAGGCATTGATGGCACTCGGGCAGGTGCCACATCCGGCGACGAATCAGACGGAGGTTCAGCGCAATCACGCACAATACCTCATCGATACCCTCGATGTACTGCGGCAGAAGACGAACGGCAATCTGACGCCGCAAGAGCAGCAGCTCATCGACAGCGTGCTACATCAGGTGAGAATGTTGTTTGTTGCCGTTACAAACGAGTCGGCGGGCGCCAAATAACAATTTCGCGGCGAAAAACCACATCCAGCCGATACGCCGTTGGCAAACTATGCCAGCGAAGCCGTAACAATGTCACTTGCACTCCCCTTCCGTTTGACGACGGCGGGTTTGGCTGCGTACGTATCCGCGCTGGATGTGGTTGCTCTGCAAGTTGGATGGACGTACGAGATGCACGTCATCTCAAGTGGACGACGTATTTTGCGGCACAAGGCGCAGGCCATCAAGCGATTTCCCATGCGATGTGGCGCTTTTTTCCGGTTTTCATTCTAGCAGTGCTAGCAGCGATTGATCTCACGAACGCGCTATTCAAACGACGATCTAATCTGTAAACCTCATCGATTTTCTCTGTCTAAGCTCGGCCGAAATCCAGCTTTGATTGGGTAATTGTCGACGCGATTTGCGGTCAACTGTCTCGTTCGCGTAGACGTAGTGCCACTTTCTCCTAGTTGGAACGACTATCGATCTGTGCGGAAATCTTCTTCGAACGATCGTCGTGTAGTTATAACTGGCGTTGGCATGATCACGTCGATCGGCCACTCGCGGGAGGCGGTATGGCAGGCGATTCAGCGCGGGGAGTGCGGCATCCGACGGCTCACCGGCGTGCCCAGCATTCCCGATGGTCTGTTGCTCGGTGCGACTGTAGACATTGAGGGCGAATTTCCCGGTCAGCTCAAGAATATTCCGCTCTGCCGTCAAACAGCGGCTGAAGCTCTAGCAGATTCCCGAATCCATTTTGGCCGAGTCGACCGCGACCGCTTCGGTTGCTCAATCGGGGCCCACATGGGCGACACCGATTTCGTCGTCGAGCGGTTGGGGCTTCAGGAGTCGCTCATCCCGCCGGGCAAGCCGCCGTGGTGGCAGCAATGGCTACCAAATACGTCTTGCGCGGTTGTGGCGCGAGATTATGACCTGCGAGGTCCACGACTGAGCAATTCCACAGCGTGTGCGAGCGGCACCATCGCGTTTTTGAAAGCTGTGCGAGCGATTCAGGACGATCAGTGCGATTTAGCACTGGCCGGCAGTTCGGAGGCGATCCATCCGCTATTCGCAGCCGGGTTCTATAATATGAGAGTGTTGGCGAACCACGCGGATCCAAAGTTGGCGTGCCGGCCGTTCGATGTGAACCGTAGCGGCTTCGTGATGGGTGAAGGGGCGGCGATGTTCGTGCTGGAGTCGTTGGAACACGCACGCACGCGCGGAGCGGCAATTTATGCCGAGGTGCTTGGCGGACGCTTGTTGAATGACGCTTGTCATGTCACAAGCCTCGATGCCGACAGCGATTCACTTAGCGAGTTAATTCGGATCACGCTTCGCTCTTCCCACCTCGTGCCACGCGACGTGACATACGTGAACGCGCATGGCACCGGCACGAAGCAAAACGACTTACTCGAAAGCCGCGGCATCCGCTCGGCTTTCGGCCCCGCAGCAGATGCGGTGTGCGTCAGCGCGAACAAATCGATGCTTGGGCACCTGGTAAATGCCTCGGGCAGTGTGGAGTTGGCGATCACGGCCCTCGCCTTGCGTGACGGTTTTGTACCACCCACACTCAACCTTACCGATCCCGATCCGGAATGCGATCTCGATTGCATTCCGCTTGTCGGTAAAGCGCGGCCGCTCGAGCATGCTCTGAAACTCTCGATCGCTTTCGGCGGTCATTTGGCGGCGGTTGCGCTCCGCCGCTGGACGGGCCGCGAGGTGCGCTCGGCTCTTGTTCTGCATCGCGCGGCTGCGTAGCTTAAGCTGCAAAATGCAATTGCCTACGATCTTTGGGGCCGCATCGCGTCTTGCCGATGTCTTCACAATTGTATCGAATGGGTACTCATTGAGTTTGCCACGTCGAACAATTTGCGGACTTCTGTATGAAGCTTTTCATCTGGTGCGTTTCCATTCTTACCATTTTCGTAGTTGCTTGTCCGGCTTCGGGAGATGACTGGCCGCAATGGGGTGGGCCGCGGCGCGATGCGGTCTGGCACGAGATGGGAATTGTGGACCGGCTACCTGCCGCAGATCCGAGCACCGGCATGTTGCCGCGGGTTTGGACGACGAAGATTGGCTCGGGGTATGCCGGGCCGGCGGTAGCGAATGGCCGCGTGTTTGTTACGGATCGGCTTGCCGACCAGAATTTGGAACGCGTTCTGTGCTTCGACGCCAATACAGGCAAAGAATTGTGGAAGCACGAGTACGAAGCGCGCTATACCATCAGTTATCCCCTGGGGCCGCGAGCTACACCGACGGTCGATGGTGACCGTGTGTATTGTTTGGGTGCCGTTGGTCATTTGTTCTGCTTTAATGTGGCCGATGGGAGAATCCTCTGGCAGAAGTATTTGCCTGCGGATTTCGGTACGGAAGTGCCACAATGGGGCACGGCGGCAGCACCGCTCGTAGATGGCGATCAGCTCATCGTGCTGGCCGGCGGCAAACCGAACGCGCTGGTGATTAGCCTGGACAAGAACACGGGCGAGGAGCGATGGCGCGCGTTAGACGGCAAGGAACCTGGCTACTGTCCGCCGGTTATTTATGAATTTGGCGGCAAGCGGCAGCTCGTCGTATGGCACCCAGCTGCGGTTGTCGGCCTAGAACCTACAAATGGCAAGACACTGTGGCAGGTGCCGTTCGACGTCACATCGGGACTTACGATCCCAATGCCGCGCAAACTTGGCAAACGGCTTTTCGTCACCAGCTTCTACAACGGCCCACTGTTGATCGACCTGGGCGCCGATGGCGTGTCGCCCAAGATTCTATGGAGGACAGCCCCCAACAACACGGAGCAACACAACGACAGCTTGCACGCCATCCTCTGCACGCCGATTGTTACGGAAGACGGCATTTATGGCGTTGGCAGCTACGGCGAGCTGCGCTGCCTCGACACTGAAACTGGCAAAGTGCTGTGGGAAACGAAAGAGGCGACCGGTCCCGGCCGCTGGTGGAACGCGTTCCTAGTGCCCCATGACCACCGCGTCGTAATTTGCAACGAGCAAGGCGAAATCATTTTTGCCGAACTCTCGCGCGAGGGCTACAAGGAACTCAGCCGGGCAAAAATGATAACGCCGACGCAACCGATCCAACGACGAATGACCGTATGGTCGCATCCGGCGTTCGCGATGCAAAGCGTGTTTGCCCGCAACGACGGTGAGTTGATACGTGTGAGCTTGAAACAATAAAAGCAATCGACTGGCCTTGAAGACACGACTTGAGGATGGGATAGGAGCTAGAGATGAACATTAAAGATGCAATTCGCACACAATTCAACATGGCCGATTTTATGGTGGATAGCTACCTGACCGACCTCACGCCGGACGAAGTTTTCAAGCGACCTGCTCCTACCGCGAATCACATTGCCTGGCAGTTGGGCCATTTGATTTCCGCGGAATCGCGGCTGGTTGAGGCGGCAGCGCCAGGTTCGATGCCGGCCCTGCCGGAAGGATTCGCTGAGCGTCACACGAAAGATACGGCCGCGAGCGACAATCCGAAGGATTTTCTTCCCAAGGAAGAGTACCTGCAACTGGCGAAAACTGTCCGGGCCGCTGCCCTGCGTACGATGGATAGTTTAAGTGAGGCGGATCTGGACAAGCCCGTTAGCGGCCGAGTGCCGCCATGGGTGAAGCGTGCCGGGGATTGTTTTGTGACCGCCGCCGGGCACTGGGTGTTGCATGCCGGTCAGTGGGTCATATTGCGGCGGCAGCTTGGGCGCGATCGCAAGTTTTAATTTCGTCGGCTGAAGTCAGGTTGTTGATACACCGTCAGGGCTTGTGCACCGCGAGTCCCTTCGCCCTCCAGGCGAAAATTTTAATTGCGGTTGCGCTTTGGCGCCGGGCCGTGGGCGCGAACCGGCCGCGCTCGAGTTTTCACGTCACAGAGCGGTTTTACTTTGCTCGAATCGCCGATTATTTCGGCGAGCGTGGTGTTGCGGAACGCCATTTCGACTTGCGCCAGTGCCGCGTCGAGCCGACGATGAAGCGGGCAGAGTTTGGTCCCGTGGGACGCCGAATCGAGCGGACATGTTTTGATTCGCTGAAGTGGGTCCGTGGCATTCACGATGTCTAAAATTGTGAGCTTTTCGGTTGGACGGGCCAGGGTCACACCGCCAGCGGCACCACGCTGACTTGCGACAATGCCAGCTTTCACCAGCGATTGCAAGACCTTCGCCAGGTAGGCCGGCGGGACCCGAGTCACCTTGGCCAACTCAACTGTGGTACTCGCCCGGGGGACAATTGACCCGAGTTGTACAACGGCTCTTAAGGCGTATTCGACGGTTTGCGATAGCATGGCCAGTTTCCACTTAATTAGGATATTGACATCCGATTTTGGATCTGACTACATTACTCAAACAGGATATTTATATCCTATTTTGGTTCGGTTGGCTACTTGATCTGTTTATTTAGGAGCTCACAGGATGAATCGCATCGACGAAGCGCGGCTGGAGAATGACTTAGACTATCGGTTTGCGTATTTGACGGAGTTCATGGAGTTCAATACGGACGACATCGCTGCGATTCACGGATCGGCAGAACTTTTGGCACCGCTGGTTCCGGCACTGGTCGATGCAGTTTACGTGAAGCTCTTCAACTACGATGCCACGAAGCGGCACTTTGTACCGCCACAAGAGGGCTACGTTGGGAAACTGGCGGACGATGTAGAAACTTTGTCGCAGGGCGACGAAGTCATCGAATTTAGGAAGCAACACCTGGCGCGTTACCTGGCGGCGCTCGTCACCAAGCCGTATGACGCTAAGATGGTGCAGTATTTGGATTTCGTCGGGGCGATGCATACGCCATCGCGCGGAAGCGCCGAAGTGGACGTGCCGCTCGTGCAGATGAATGCGCTGTTGGGTTTTGTAGCGGACGCAATCAACGCCACGATATTTGGCTTGAATTTGGAGCGCGAGACTGAGCAGCGAACCCTGCGGGCATTCAGCAAGCTGCTCTGGCTGCAAAACGACCTAATCAATCGCCATTACGCCACAGCAGGCGCCAACGCGGAAGAAGCGCTGGTGGCATAATTTGCGTGGGACAGCGTGTGCTGTGACTTTAGGGATTAAAAACCGGACCTACATTCGGTACGCTATGCGTGAGGTGGTGCAGTTGCAAACAGGCATTCAAACATTCAGGAAATGGCTATGTCTTCCGCCGAGCCTCCACCATCCACGGTGCCCGCCGCCAAGGTAGAGGAAGGATCCGACGTCAGCGAGCCCACATCACCAATTTCTGGCGACGTGCCAAGTCCTGCCAATCCCAAGCCCCGGCACCGGCAGTATCGCCGCAAGTGGCCGTGGATCGCCGGTTTAATTCTGGTCGCCGGAGTGGCAATCTTCATTGTGCCGTGGATTCTCACGACGCTGAGCACGGTTTCTACAGATGATGCGTACGTGAATGGCCACGTCACTTTCGTCGCGCCGCGCGTTGCCGGTCAGGTATTGCGCGTGCTGGTCGAAGATAACAACGTCGTTCATAAGGGCGACTTACTCGTGGAGCTCGACCCGGAACCCTATCAAGTGCAGGTCGATATTGCAGAAGCTGCTCTAAAATCTGCACAGGCGGATTTGACTGCCGCACAGGCGACCGTCCGCGGCGAAGAAGGATATGCGCGCAGCCTGCGATTTGGTTTGGAACACGCGATCGAGGACGTGGACAACCAAGTCGCCACCTTAAAGCTTCGAGTAGCCACGCTGCAGGCGAAACGAGCGGCGCTCACCAAGGCCGAGGCGGATTATAACCGCAACAAACCACTGGTCGGCACCGGCGCGGTTACGCAACAGGAGATGGACGCTTACACCGAGGCTTTGCTGGTCGCTCAAGCGGAAGTTCAGGAGGCGCTGCAAGCGATCTATCAGATTCGAGTTTCTCTGGGACTACCTGCTACGCCGGAAACAGGTGATGACCTTACACAAGTGCCACCCGAGCTCGATCAAAGCTTTTCCTCCGTCCGCGAAGCGCAGGCGAAACTGATGCAGGCGGCCGCGGCGCTAGGAATCACGAGCTCGTTCAATTTCACACCGAGAAAAATGCTGGCTGAATTCTACAAACGCGATCCGCAGGGAGATATCGATCGCATTTTCGCTTCATTGCTCAAAGACGCACCTGCGGTTAAGCAAGCAGAAGCGAAAGTGCTTCAGGCGCAGCACAACTTGGATGAAGCCAAACTCAATCTACGGTACTGCAAAGTGTTCGCGGAGATTGACGGGGTGATTACGCGGCGCAACGTGAACCCGGGCAACAACGTCGTCGCGGGCCAAAGTGTGATGGCCATCCGCTCGATTACCGATATCTGGATCGATGCGAACTTCAAAGAGACGCAGCTTGAAAAGCTTCGCATTGGACAACCAGCGACGATCGAAGCGGATATGTACGGTCGGCATCATGAGTTCACCGGCCGCGTATCGGGTTTCACGATGGGCACTGGTTCGACGCTTGCCTTGTTGCCACCACAAAACGCGACGGGAAATTTCGTCAAGGTTGTGCAGCGGCTGCCGGTGCGGATTGATCTGACGAACTATAAGCCGCAGGAAGCACCGCTGTTCATTGGCCTTTCGGTTACGCCTTACGTGCATTATCGCGAAAAGCCGACGGGGCCGAATGCAGGACAATTCTTGCAATCGCCGTTACCGGCCACGACCGAGAGCAATGAGCCCGGGAGTAAGCAGTGAGCGCCGGAGTGTTGAACAGGCCGCTAGCGCGTCCGGCGGCGGGTCCGTGGCTGGTGGCCGTCGCGGTCGTTATTCCGACGTTCATGGAGGTGCTGGATACGACAATCGCGAATGTGGCGCTGCGATACATTGCAGGCGGCCTTTCGGCGCCCGAAAACGACAGCGAATGGGTAATCACCAGTTATCTGGCGGCTAACGCGATCATTTTGCCGATTTCCGGTTGGCTAGCGATGCGGCTGGGCAGGCGGAACTATTTTCTACTCTCGATCGGTGTGTTTACGCTCGCTTCAACGCTATGCGGCATGTCCACGAGTTTGAACATGCTCATCGCCGCGCGCGTATTGCAGGGACTGGCTGGCGGCGGACTGCAGCCCTCGAGCCAAGCGGTGCTACTCGACGCGTTTCCGGTGGAGAAGCAGGGTGCGGCGATGACGATATTCGGCGTCGCGGCGCTGTTGGCCCCGGTGCTGGGACCGACATTGGGCGGATACATCACGGATAATTACGGCTGGCGCTGGATTTTCTATCTCAATTTGCCCGTTGGATTGCTTGCACTTGCGATGTGCAGCGCTACCGTCGCCGACCCCGAGTACTTGAAGACCCAGCGTGTTGAGCTGCGTAAACGACATGAGCGCTTCGATACGTTTGGACTGTTACTGCTTAGCTTGGCGATGATTGCCTGGGAAGTGCTGCTTAGCAAAGGACAAGAATGGGATTGGTTCGGCGACCCGTTTTGGCGTGTGCAGACGCTTGTGGCGCTGTTCGTGGTAAGTTTGTTCGCGCTCGTCGTACGTGAAACGGGCATTGCCAATCCACTGATCAATTTTCGGACGCTCGCGGATCGAAACTTCCGAGCGTGCTGCATCATCATTTTTTGCGCATTCGGCGTGCTGTATGCCAACACCACGGCGCTACCCGCTATGTTACAAACGTTGTTCGGCTACGATGCGACGACTTCCGGCTTGGTCTTGTCGCCCGCCGGATTGTTCGCCGTGGCAATGCTGCTCGTCGTGGGCGCAATTCTTACACGCGGATTCGATGCGCGGTACTTGATTGCGACGGGGCTACTGACGATGGCAGTCGGCAATTGGTGGATGTCGCGATTGAATCTTGCCATCAGCCCGTGGCAGGTAGTATGGCCGCGTGTCGTGATCATTGCCGGGCTGTCGATGATATTTGCGCCATTGAACGTGGCAGCTTTCTTGTATATTCCCAAGGAGCTGCGCGGGGCGGCCGTCGGCTTATTGGCGCTACTCCGCAACGAAGGTGGCAGCGTCGGCACCTCCGTCGGGAAGATCATTCTCGATCGGCGTCAACAGTTTCACACGCTTCGACTCAATGAGACGCTCGACCAGTTCAACCCGAATCTCAACTCCTTGATCCGCCAAGGGCACTTGTTCTTTATGCAGCAGACCGGCGATCCATCAGCGTCACAACGGCTGACGCTCGATTCGCTCAAACAAATCCGTGACCAGCAAGCACTGTCGCTGGCGTATTTTGATGTGTATTGGGTGTCGGCCGCCGTGGCCGTCTTCCTGGTTCTTCTCGTACTTTTGATGCGACGCTCCGTGGCCGAAAAAGGCGCGCATATCGGGGCGGAATAGTCGGGGATCTGGCTTGAATAAAGCCGCTTGCCGCGGGAACGCTGGCAATTCCCGGAAACTCTTTGAACTTTTCGGATCGCTGCGCAACCATATTGCTGAAGTACGAGCAGCGTCTATCTGGGCACCAGTATGAGCGACGAGGCCGAGCGGCTTTACGAGCGATTGCTGGTTCTACGCTGCCAGACGGGCGATGACGATGCGTACCGCGAGCTGGTGGCTCGTTTTGGTCCGAGGCTGCGCTATTACTTGCTCAAGTTATCGACGCGAAGAGACCGTGTCGATGATCTCGAGCAAGAGACCTGGCTCGACGTGCTGCGGCAACTTCCGCGTTTAAAAGATGCGGGAGCATTTACAACTTGGCTATACCGCATCGCCCACGGGAAGGCGATGCTTGCAGGTCGGAGTTACGGACGGGAGCTTATTGCGACAAGCGACGTGGAGAACATCGTGGACCGGTGTGAGGATGCATCGTTCTCACCCGAGCAAGCGGCGCAGATCCATGCGGCGCTCGATCAGCTCGACCCGCCGCATCGCGAAGTGCTCGTACTTAGGTTTTTGGAAGAACTGAGTTATGAGGAAATTGGCCAGATCGTGAATTGCCCAGTTGGCACCGTGCGTTCCCGAATTCATTACGCGAAGGGGCGATTGCAGCGATTGCTAAACTCGGGAACAAACAACTAACACTTGGATAACACTTAGGAGTATCTCCGATGCTCGACAAAAACGTTGGCGATGCGCTATTAAAGCTTGATCTTTCGCCACAGACCGATCCACCATCTTCACAAGTGGAGCGAATTATCGATGCGGACCAACGCCGGGTTAAACGCTGGACTCGGATCGCGGTCGCATTGTGGATCGTGGCCGCTCTGGGGGCGGTGCTTATCTTCATCATGGGCGGCTTAGCGTTTCCGGCGATCGCCAAAGCGATCATGGAAGAGAACCAAGCGGCAGTCGCTGTGGGAAGTAAGAAAACGGCGGCTGCCGATCACGGAACAGACGCAAAATGGGGGACACTAGAGGAACCGAATACGCCCTTTCTCATGCTGGCCAAGCTGAACGCAATGTGCATGGTCTTCGGTACGGCGTCGTTCATGATTCTCGTGTTTGCAGGGTTGGCGACGGTGTTGCTGTTGCTGCGTACTCGGAGCGCAACGTTGCGGCAAATCAATGCGAACTTGCTGTTGATCTCCGAGCAACTCAAAAGCGTGCCGTCGGAGAAAGCGAACGGGGCTGCGGATACGCATGCAGGTTAGAGACGCTACGGCCGCCAATAACAAAAAAACCCCGGGCGATTCGCCTGGGGCTAAATTTTCGCTAGTCCCGCAAACGACGGTCGCGGCTTTGTGATTACGCCGGCTGCAGCTCGGCCTTGCGTTCGGCGATGACGTCGGCCTGGATGTTGCCCGGCACAGGGCGGTACTTCGAAAGTTCCATCGTGAACGTGCCTTGACCTTGTGTCATCGATCTCAGATCGGTCGAGTAGCCGAACGTTTCGGCGAGTGGCACCTCGGCCATGATCTTCGTGATGCCACCAACCATGTCGGTCGACAGCACGATGCCGCGGCGGGCCGAGATATTCCCGACGACCGCGCCTTGGAAGTTTTCGGGCACTTCGAGCTCCATCAGCATGATCGGCTCCAAGAGGGCCGGCTTCATTTTCGGGAATGTCTCGCGGAAGCAATTCTGGGCGCAGACCATGAACGCCATGTCCGAGCTGTCAACTTCATGGTACGAACCATCGTTGAGATCAATCTTGATACCGACGACAGGGTAGCCCGCGACCGGACCCTTTGCCAGCATATTGCGGAATCCCTTTTCGATGGCAGGAATGTAGTTCTTGGGAATGCGACCGCCGGTGACGTTATCGACAAACAGCAGCTCGCCTTCGGTGCTGGCTGCTTCCTCGTCGGTCATGGGCGCCATTTGGCCAACGACGTGAGCGTACTGGCCGGAACCGCCAGTCTGCTTCTTATGCTTGAAGTCGAACGCGGCTGGCTTGGTAGCCGATTCGCGGTAGCTCACCTTCGGCGCGCCCACCTCGACCTCGACTTTGTACTCACGGCGAATCCGCTCGACGTAGATTTCGAGGTGCAATTCGCCCATGCCCGCGATCACCGTTTCGCCCGTCTCCTCGTCGGTCATCACTTGGAACGTCGGGTCTTCCTTGCGGAAGCGTTGTAGCGCCTTGCTGAGCCGATCTGAGTTGTCGCGTGAAAGTGGTGTGATCGACATCTTGATCACCGGCTTGGCGACAAAGATGTTTTCGAGCGTGCAGTATTTCGGCTCGCTGCAGTACGTGTCGCCACTCGCGCAATCGATGCCCATAATGGCCACAATGTCGCCCGCCTCGGCTGAGTCGACTTCTTCGCGCTTGTCGGCATGCATCTTCACGATCCGACTGAAGCGATCCTTCTTGCCGGTACGCTGATTGAAATACATGCCGCCCTTTTCTACTTTTCCCTGATAAATTCGGGTAAAGGTGAGCTGGCCGAATTCGTCTTCGACAATTTTGAACGCCATGCCGACGAACGGCTTGTTTGGATCGGGCGTCAAGTCGATGATCTTATCCTGATCGGTTGGATCCTTGCCTTTGCTTGGCGAGTCGAGTGGCGTCGGAAGGTAGCGGACGATCGCGTCCAGGAGCGGCTGAACGCCCTTGTTCCGGTAGGCTGTGCCAAGATACACCGGTGTGAATTCTTGTTCGATGACCGCATGGCGTACGATTTCGTGAACTAACGCTTCGTTGATCGTTTCTTCGCCGAGCAGCATTTCCATCAGCTTGTCACTGTACATCGAGAGCGATTCGAGCATGTGGTGACGCGCGGCTTCGGCGTCCTTCTGCAAGCTGGCAGGAATTGCTTCTTCGCGGACCTTTTCACCGTTCGAGCCGTCAAAGTAAATCGCCTTCATTGTTACGAGATCGACGATGCCTTCGAACTTTTCCTCGCAGCCAATCGGAATCTGCATCAACACGGCATCGCAGCCGAGCTTTTCCTTTAGTTGCTTAACGACGGACTCAGGGTTCGAGCCGGTGCGGTCCATCTTGTTGATGAATGCGAGCCGCGGCACGTGGTAGCGCTTCATTTGGCGATCAACCGTGATCGATTGCGACTGTACGCCGCCGACGGCGCACAGTACGAGAATCGCGCCATCGAGCACGCGCAAGCTGCGCTCAACCTCGACCGTGAAGTCGACGTGTCCCGGCGTATCGATGAGGTTGACCGTGTGGCCTTGCCAAGTAAGAGTTGTGGCGGCACTGGTGATCGTGATGCCGCGCTCTTTTTCGAGCTCCATGTAGTCCATGGTCGCGCCGTCGCCGCCGCCACGGACATCCTCGATCTTGTGGATGCGTCCGGCGTAATACAGGATTCGCTCGCTCAGTGTTGTTTTGCCTGAGTCGATGTGCGCCGAAATGCCGATGTTTCGAAGTTTTTTGAGGTCCATGGTTACTACTCTGTCTAAAAAACAAGCCCACCGCTAACCGAAGGATACACGCACAGCGTTGAATCGCTGTCGTGAGGCCGGGCGGAAAAATCCATCGCTAACCACGCGCCGAAGCGCACAGCGGCTGCGAAGCCGCCGGCCAAGTTTACAGCACGTTGTTCATCGGACGGATCTCCAGAATTTGCTATTCGCCCGTAGCTCAGGCTCACCGCCTGACAAGAAATCGGCCGCCGCCCCGCGCGGTGACTGGAAAATCGCCCCAGTCTTCGCCAACACAACCGGCCCTGAAAACCACGCGAGAACTATGTATAGTAATTAGTTTGGTCGGTTGGGCCAGAGCAATTTCGTTAATTTCTGGCGTGGTTTCGCCGAATATCGCCGGTATTGGGGCCGAAAACGCCCTGTTTTCCGCATTTCCCAAGGCGTCGCGGCAGGACTGCTTGCCGAACGGATTTCGGACACTTGCACTTAGGATCGTGACGTGCGTCATCACGACTCGGGCTCAGAACCCATCGGTAAGCGAGAGCCACTGCTTGTCAGCCATCCGTGGCAAACGTTCCTTCTACCGTTCCTCGTCTATATGGCAATCGGCTCCTTCGAGCCAGCGCCGCCGAAACCGCCTGTCATCTTGCCGGACGGTACGTCGCAGCCCGCCGTCAACCGCAATTGGTTCGGCCTCGGATACGACCAGTACCCCATCGTGTACACGATTAAGATCGCGCTCACCGTCGTGGCGATGGCTTTTGTTTGGCCTGGCTACCGGCGATTTCCAGTTCGCGTATCACCGCTGGCGATCGTGGTCGGGGTGGTCGGCATTGTATTGTGGATTTGGCTCTGTCATCTGCAGATTGAGCGAAGATTACTTGCCCCGATTGGCTTAGGCAGGCTATTGGGTCTTGGCGAGCGTCCGGCGTTCAACCCGTTGGCAGAACTGAAGGATTCGCCCCTGTGGGCCGACACATTCTTGGGCATCCGCTTCATTGGGCTCGCACTCGTCGTACCGATTATCGAAGAGTTCTTCCTCCGCGGATTCATCATGCGCTGGGCTGTTCGCGAAGATTGGTGGAATGTTCCGTTCGGCGAAGTTACACCGCTGGCCATCGTGGTTGGCACGGCCGTACCGATGCTGATGCACCCCGCCGAGCTACTGGCTGCCTTTGTCTGGTTCAGCCTCGTCACCTGGCTGATGGTCCGCACCAAGAACATTTGGGATTGCGTGGCGGCTCACGTCGTCACGAACCTGCTGCTCGGCATATACGTTGTCACACAGCACCAATGGCAACTGTGGTAATTCACGTCTTCCATAAGGCGGCGGCGAACGGTGGTCGCGGGAAGGTACAAGAGTCGATGGATCTCACGTGGCACGCGACCTTCGCACCAAAGCTGTAAATCGCGAATGTTAGAGAAGCTCGCCTACCTGCATGGCACAAACGCAAAGTTGTTCACATAGCCGAGCGGCAGAAAAATGGGGTCCGGTTCGTCCAACCGTTGGTGAACGGCTGGATCGAACTCGGCCAACGGGCGGCGTTTTCGATCGCGGAAGAAGCTGCCCTCGTAGCCGAGGGACGTGAGACAATCAAATACAGGCCGCACGTCGTGGTCGGGCCGGTGGCGCGCTTCGCATTCGATCAGAATCGTCGGGCGGTACGCTTCCAATGTTTGCAACCCACCGTTGAGGACAGCAAGTTCGTGGCCTTCCACGTCGATCTTAAGGAAGTTCGGTCCGTGGGGCTTTTCTACAAAAAAAGCATCGAGCGTCGTGGCATCGACGGAATAAGCGGCGTAGGGCCCGCGGCTCGTACCAGAGTCCTCGAGCGATGCCATGTGACTCTTACCGAGCCCCGACGGCACGTGTAAAGGCCTTGGCGTACACTGGTCGGAGAGGGCCATGGGCACCAGCTCGACGTTGTCGTACTTCATTGCTGAAAACGCTTCCCGCAAATACTGGATTTGCTTCGGCTGCGGCTCAAAGGCGTAAACAGCGCCGCTGACACCGACACGATGACGCATCCAGAACGTGTAAGCGCCCTTATGGCAACCGACATCCACGGCCGCCTGGCCGCGTCGCAAACTGCGGCAGAGGAATTGCATTTCGGCCCGGTCGTCCCGTAGTCGGTAGCGAAAGGCCCGGTAGAGGTAGTTGAACTTTAGCGACATGCGGCCCGCATTTTCGGCCGGATGGGTGCGCGCGACAAGAGCCTGGCCGCTCGTGCGACCAGGCTCTGACGCTCCCCCCAAATATGGCGGCACCTCTGAGACGGGGTGCAATGATAGGCGATGGCTACTTTTCCACCCGCTCGTCCCTGCTCGAAGTTTGGTAGCTCACTTGTTGAGTCATGCGGTCGATCGGTGCGATGCGATACGGCTTGGCTTGCTGATACATCACCAGCCGTTCCTTGTACGCGTCGCGGTCTTGGACCGGCGCGAGTTCAATCGCCTTACGGGCCGAGTTCATGGCAGCTTCGAAGTCGCCGGCATTCGCCTGAGCGGCGGCCAGTGTATCGAAGCTCATGGCGTCATTCTCTCCGCCAAGCTCGATCACGGTCTGAGCTCGCTGAATGGCCAAATCGGGATTGCGAACCGAACTATCGGGGCAGGTGGCCAGCAGCCACGCCGATCCACTTTGGGCTTGCGTGGATTTCGGATCGAGTTCAATCGCACGGTTGTACTCTGCCGCCGCCTCGGAGTATCGGCCGATGTCGGTCAAAAGATCAGCGCGGCACGCGGCAGCGTAAGCGTCAGTCGGCGCGAGCTGAACGGCGGCATCATAGTGCGCCATGGCATCGTCCGTCTTACCAAGCAACTGGCAAACTCGTCCGCAACCCCGATGGGATACGGCGATATTTGGATCCAATCCGATGGCGCGATTGTAGTCGTTCAAAGCAGCACTCAGGTTATTTGCCACCATGAACAGGGCAGCGCGATTCGAGTACGCCTTAGCGAACTGTGGGTTAAGTTTGATCGTATGCGAAAAGTCGTCAAATGCCTTCTCGAATTCGCCACTCTGGGCGAGTAATACGCCGCGGTTGTGAATCGCACGCCAACAGGAGGCGTCGGCACGAACCGCCTCATTGAAGTCGAGAATGGCTTCCTTATCCTGCGCGGCTTCGGCCTTCAATTGGCCACGGCGGTTTAGCGCCCAACCGATGAGGCGATTGGCATACTGCGCGGCGGCGGGGCTAGCCTGACTGGCCTGAGCCCGCCGACAGGTTTCAATGATCCGCGTGTAGTCCCACTCACTTTGAGCGTGGTTGCTTAGCTCATGCGCTTCGGCGACCAGGCGGTCGGCAGCCGATAAGGGGCCGGCAGGCGGCATGGCGGATGACGTGGCTGGTTTAGCGTTTGGCGTCACGGGCGGTGTGGTCTGCCACGGCGAGATCGGTGAGGAATTGGGAATCGTTTGGCCCCGGTTTACCGGGTAGGCGGCACGGGCCGTTGGTCGAGAAGCCACGTGCGGCAGCGCGTCTTGGCGAATCGGTTGTGGCGGTTGTCCGTCGGCTACGCGAGCGGTTTGGTAGTTGGCGTTCGACGCCGCGTGCGTCGGTGTTCCATAGGGCATGGGCTGCTGCGTAGGTCGGCTTACCTGCTGACCTTGGAGTGATAGTGCGCTTGGGCGCGAGGCATTCCGTAGGGCGTGTTCGCCGCGCCGCTTGTTTGCGGCATGCGCTGGGAGGCGTCGTTCGAGCTCGTTTGACGACCAAATGGAAGCGTCGGCAGCCGCAGTTTCTGGCCGCGGTAAAACAAACCGGGCCGGTCCGCATTCGACGACTCGGTCTCTGTCTGAAGTTGTGACGCCGTGTTGTGTCTAGGACGCGAATCGTAAAATCCGGCTGGCTGCACAGCGCTGTCGGTGATGACCGCATTGTCGGAAATGTACGTTGTGTCCTGCAGGTCCGACGACTCAGCAAGCACCGACTCGGGAACGCTGTCCCATGCACAACACGGTTGCGGCATCATCGCTTGGCCGGCGAAACCGGCAAGTCCCACCATCGCCGCGGGAAAGTAGCGTGCAAGACGCATGGCTAACCCCATCCAACTTAGATTTGAGAGGATTGTGCAAACAGCGGATGGGAAAGCAGCCGGATCGCGAGTTCGCAAAGCCGCTGGCTCCCACAAGCTGTGGCTTGTCGGAGTCTATCGGCCTGCCGTCCGGCACAACCTAATTGGAATTATCAGAAAAGTCCGCAAAACCGGCAAAGATTAACTATCTTGCCAATTTCGGCCGACAGCGTTGATTGCAGCGCAGGAAGAACTCTGCCGCAATGGAATTATCAGCGAGGAGCTTGTTGTGATTCAGGGGATGGCCGTGGAGTGACAGTCGCTTCGTGCGAGACGGTTCGGACCTTGCCCTTTGCAGGCGTCTCCGCAAAAGCTTTGCGATGCTGATAGAGGGCCAACCGCTCTTCAAGGGGCGTGCTGATGTCGCGCGGAGCGGCTGCTATTGCTTTTTTCTGGATTTCAACCGCTTTTTCAAAGTGACCGGCGGCGGCGTTGGCTGCCGCAAGCGTATCGAGAACCTGGTAGTCGTCGGGGGATGACATTTCCGTAGCATGGTCGGCAGAAGTGAGGGCCTGTTTGACGTCTCGGAAATGCGGATCGGGGCAGGTGGCTTGCAACCAGGCTAAGCTGCGGTAGGCGTCGGCCCAGTTCGAATCGACGGCGATAGCCTTGCGAAAATCCTCCTGAGCTTGCTCGAACTTGCCTTGGTCCGCGGCAAGATTCCCGCGCTGAGTTAGCGATTCTGGGTCGTTGGGCGATAACTGAATCGCTCGATCAATATCGTTGGTTGCATGCGCGAAATCACCCAGCCGTTGATAGGCGTGGGCACGGGCGCGAAGCAAGGAGGCGTCCTCGGGCAGCGACAAGATCGCTTCGTTGTAATCTGCAATGGCTTCGTCCATGCGACCCAGTGCGGCAAGCAACTCGGCGCGGTTTCGATAGGCGATTGCCAAACCAGGGTTCAGCTCGATGACTCGGTTGAAATCGCGCAGTGCTGCCGCGTATTGGTTTCGCTGCGCCAGCGTAACCGCCCGGTTGTGGATCGCTAACGAACAATTCGGGTCCAGCGAGATGGCGGTTTGGAAATCATGGATCGCATCGTCCGAGCGTTGGGCGTCGGCGTATATTTCTCCTCGCCGGTTATGTGCCCAGGCGGCCAGACGCCGAAGTGACGACAGCAACTTTGCAGAGGGCTTGCCGTGAAGCCCACGATCACAAAGCTCAATGACAGCGGTTAATTGTTCAGATGATTCAGCCTTGGACGCTGCGTCTTGAGACTGTGCCAGCCAACTTTCCGGTGAATCTTCGCAATCGGAAACGAATGTCGGAAGAGTATCTGCATGTATAGCCGGGAAGGCGGCTTGATCAGTGTGGTTGTTGGCAATCGCGCCGGTGGCTTTCGGTTGCGAGGCGGGGGACAAATCTGGACCTGCAGTGCAGGCGGAGGGAATGGAAAGCGGTGAGTCATTCGATTCGCTTGAAGCGATCAGCGGGAGTGGGGAGTCCAGAGGATTTGCTTCGCTGGCGGTCGGAGCGATCCAAGTGGGTTGGGCCAAGGGCGTCGGCGTGGAGTGAATGATCGGGCTCGGTCCCGTGAGCTGGTGGAGCACCGCGTGGTCCGTCCCATTTTGTTCGGCCTGCGCCTGACGGAGGCGTTCAGCAGGTGGGAGTTGATCCCACGCCATGTGTGCCGGCTCCGCGGGTCGTGGCATTGGTTGATCCAGCACGGCCGCTTTGATAACCGAAGGCTCGGAACGCGGAATGATCGGATGTTGCCACCGGCTAATCGGACCTGGCCGGATCGACGTATCAATCGGTGGAGCTTTTGACGCGTTGGCGAAAGGGTTTTGATAGGTGATAGGACCACGATCGGTCGACTGTGGCTCCTCGCTCGCGATACGTGGCTTCGGCTGCGACGCGACAAACGGATTCTCGACCACGGTGTTGGGTTGGGTAACCTGAACGTCGCCTTCGGCCCGCGCTCGCTGTACGGCGAATGCTGCACCTGCGACGAGGACCGTGCTCGCGGTGCACCACTTCATCTTTGATAGCTTCCTTGCCATCGTCGACTCCATTCTGGTGGTAGTTCGCCCGTGCTGCGTTGCAGTCGGCAGCGCGAATCGGACGATCGACATTTTCACATATTTATTCGCGAGGCTCCGTCATCTTCCAGGGATCAAGGGCGTCGTCGAGCTCCGCCTCCGGAAGGACTTTTTGCTCACGGCAAAGCTCGCGGATGGTTTTGCCGCTGTTGAAGGCTTCTTTCGCCAAGGCAGCCGCCTTTTCGTAGCCGATCTTCGGCGCAAGCGAGGTCACCATCATCAACGATTGCTCGATGAGCTGGCGACACCGTTCTTCGTTGACCACGAGGTTAGCAAGCAGTTTTTCGACCATCACGATCGAAACGTTGGCGAGTAGCTTCACCGATTCGAGGAAGGCGTCGATCATGACGGGCATGGCGACGTTCAGCTCGAACAGTGAGCCAATTCCGCCGAGAGCCGCGGTGGTGACGACCGTGTCGTTCCCCAGCACACGGCAGACAACCTGGATGGCGGACTCGGCAATGACGGGATTCACTTTGCCGGGCATGATCGACGAGCCAGGTTGCGTCGCCGGCAAAGACAGCTCGAAAATGCTGCAGCGCGGACCGGACCCGAGAAGCCGAATGTCGTTGGCGATTTTCGAAATCGAAACGGCGATCGTCTTCAGCTCGCCATGAGCTTCGACGAACGAGTCTTTTGCGGCTTGGGCTTCGGGGTGATTGTCCGCTTCGGTGAGAGTGCCGCCAAGCTGCTCGCTAAGTACCTTGCAAACTTTGGTCGCGAATTTTGGATGCGTGTTGATTCCCGTGCCGACCGCCGTGCCGCCGATCGGCATATTTTCTTCAAGACGCTTAAGGGCGCGATTAGCGCGGATCGTGGCGTAGTTGGCTTGAGCTGCATAGCCGGAAAACACCTGGCCCACACGGATTGGCGTGGCGTCCATGAGGTGCGTGCGACCTATCTTGACGATCTTGTCCCACTGCTTTGCTTTCGCGGCGAGGTCTTCGTGCAAGTGTTGTAGAGCCGGAATCAAATTCCGACTGATGGCCATGCTCGCGGCGATGTGCATCGCGGACGGAAATGTGTCGTTCGACGATTGGCCCATGTTGACATGGTCGTTAGGATGGACTGCACCCGCTTTGCCCTTAGCGCCCACGCCATGGCCAAGCTTCTTATTCGCGAGATTAGCGATGACTTCATTGACGTTCGTGTTCGTGGATGTACCTGAGCCAGTTTGGTAAATATCGACGGGGAAATGAATGTGATGTTTCCCCGCGGCGACTTCTTCGGCAGCGGAGATGATGGCTTTGGCGCGCGTTTCATCGAGCTTGCCTAGCTCCAAGTTTGCACGCGCGCAAGCGGCCTTCAGATAACCGAATGCGGTGATCACAGCGGCCGGAACCGATTCGGATGCGATTGGAAAGTTCTCGATCGCACGGGCGGTCGATGCACCATACAGTGCCTCGGCGGGAACGTGCATCTCACCCATTGTGTCGCGTTCGGATCGGTGGCTGCTCATCGTATAATTACTACTCAATTCATCTAAACGAACTGACGTACCGCGCATAGTTTAGGCGGCGGTGCTTCGTCAAATCGCTAGCAGGTAGAATCGCGGGCGGATAATACCGATGCGTGCGGTGGAGCGGAATGGGAATACCAAAATTCTGCTTCGTCGATTTATACAGTACACGCTGTCAACGATAGCGTTTTTGTGTGGGAACGTTAAGATGGTGTAGGTGCAGGTGCTTCGCACCGGGCAAACGAAACGAACCGCGGAGAGATTCGGCCTGACGGCCGACGCTAAGGTTGTTGCAGGAAATGGTCGTGAGTAATCATGAAAACGTCTGAACTGTTGCATTTTGCGTTTCGAGCGCACGATCCACTTGCATTGGGGCGGTGGTACGCGGAACTATTTGAAGGGCAATTCTTTATTCATCCAGTGATGTTTGCCCTGGGAATCGTGATTGTGAAGATCAACCATTCAGAGGCAGTATTCGACGGCCTGCTGGAGTTTTGGCCTTGGGATTTGGTTTGGGACGGTCACGCGGCGGCCTTCCGCAAGATCGCACCACAGCCTTCCCCCACAAGTTATGGCCACGCGGCGGTAAAAGTGTCAGCCGATGCCGCGACAATTGGCGAAGAGTTGAAGCGGCGCGGCATTCCGCATCGCCTGGAGCCGCGAGCAATGGGATTTTTGATTCCTGTGGTGGACGACCCGGAAGGCAATATGATCGAGCTCTTTCCAAACATCGACCACATGGAACTACCTGGCAAGGCACTGTGCCCGCCGGAGCACATTGATGCGGCGCTCGCTCAAGTGCATGAGCAGTTTGCGGAGCTGACGAAGGATCTGACTCCGAGCGACGGCGTACCGCTGCTGTTGTTCGACCATCACATGCAACGTCAGCAACAACAGCAATAGCGATGCCGACAATCCTCGATAAAATCGTGGCCACCAAGCGCACGGAAATCGAGCGTGCGAAATCGGCAGTACCGGAGATGGAACTGCAGGCACGGCTGGCGGATGCGCCGCCTGTGAGAAACTTCTTCTCGCCACTCGCGGCTGGCGGGCCGATCAAGCTGATTGCCGAAGTCAAGAAGGCCAGTCCCTCGGCCGGTGTGATTCGCGCTGATTTCGAGCCGGTTGGTCTCGCCAAAATCTACGAATCACACGGTGCGAGCTGCGTAAGCGTGCTCACAGACGAGCCGTACTTTCAAGGCAGCCTCGATTACTTGCGCGATTCGCTCATCCATTTCGTTACCGGTGTTGCGCAAGGATTTCGTGCTGGATCCTTACCAGGTGCTCGAGGCTCGGGCCGCAGGGGCTGACGCAGTGCTGCTGATTGCTGAATGTTTGGACGACTGCAACCTGCGCAAGCTATTCAACACGATCTGCGATTTTGGCATGACGCCGCTCGTTGAGCTCTATGAGCCGGAGAATTTGCAGCGCACGTTCGACACCGGTGCGACACTAATTGGGATCAACAATCGAAATCTGCACACATTCGAAGTCGACCTGGAGCATACGATTCGAATGCGACGGTTGGTTCCCGATGAGTGTGTGCTCGTGGGCGAAAGTGGAATTAAAACGCACCACGACGTGCGGCGGCTGGAAGCGGCGGGGGTCGATGCCATTCTGGTCGGAGAATCATTAATGCGAGAAGTCGACATTGGTACGGCCACCGATCGGCTGCTAGGGCACTAGCGCACGGCAGATTGCAATGACCGAATTCGTGCAAATCACAACGACGACAGGCACGCGACAAGACGCAGAACAGATCGCCTCCGAGTTGGTATCTCGTCGGTTAGCTGGTTGTGTTCAGATCAGTGGGCCAATTGCAAGCACATTTCGGTGGCAAGGCAAGGTTGAGACGGAGGAAGAGTGGATGTGTGTCATCAAGACGAGTCGCGGGCGGCTGGAGGAAATACAGAAGGCGTTCCAAGAAATTCATCCTTACGAAGTACCAGAGTTAATCGCCACGACAATTTTGGACGGCGGCGATACCTATTTGAAATGGTTGGCTGAGCAGTTGGGGAGCTAAGCCGACATCGGACCTAAACTTAGTTGCATGAACGAATGCCGAGCGTGCTGGCCCACGTCCGATTATGCGATGTGGCTCGACGCGAAGCTTAAAGATCCGGCGGCATGGCAGCATTTGCTGGCGCTTTGCGGCGAGTGTAAGCTTATGGCCAAACCGATTGGGATGCACGTTAACAAGGTGGCGAACGACGATCCACACTACATCGAAGTTCAGCGATCGATGTTTTGAATCACCGGCAGCAGCACTGCTGGCAAAAAACCCCCTAAACTATGGAGTTTTGATATAGCTCGAACAGAATCGGGTCCGTATCTTACGCCACTTGGTGCCGGCACATTGTCCAGGCTCGGGCATCATACAGACTGCGACGTATGTCGCGACTCATCAACGTCCTTTCGTGGCGACAATGCAGAACAGTACCTCAACATCGGCAGAAGGTCTGCGCTCGTTGCGCCACCGATCGATCACGCGCTGCGCTTGGTACGATGCAAATTTGCCTTCCGAGTTGATCGAGGCTCTGTGCACCGGCGACGTGGATAACGTTCTTTTTGGAACAGTTCCGCTACAAGTTAAGGACCGATGTGTTGTGGGTCGTTATGAGGAGGGTACAAACTCGTTGCTCGTGAAGCGGCACACCTGGGGTGGACTATCTCGAACACTGCGAATGGCATTTCGTGAATCGGCAGCGCAAAGTTGTGCACGTCTTGGAACGTTTTTACACAGTTTGGGGGTTCGGACTCCTCGACCACGGGCCACAGCTGACTTTCATATTGGACCCTGGACATACCAGTCGTATTTAATCACTGACTATGTCGCTGGGACGCCACTCTATCGGTACATTCGATACGGCTCGCAATCTGAGATCGAACTGCGCCATCTTGCTCGCCAAGTCGCACAGATTTGGCAACAAATGGTAAGGCTCGGCATTAGCCATAATGATTTCAAACCCGAGAATTTCATCATTGACGACGAAGTACGTGTGTGGGTGATCGATTTAGAAAAAACGCGGATCGGCGGAAATCCGAATCGGCAGCGAGAGCGACAAGTTTTTGACGTCCAAAACTTTTTGCATGTGCGCGGGTGGCACCGCAGGCCAGAAGCTCGTGCAATTTTTGCGGAGGCGTTTTTACAAACACCGAGCCGGGAATGGCTAGCTGGCACGGGCGTCGATCGTGTGGCAGCGGGGACGGGATTAAGCGATTCGGAACGTGATGCCTATCTTTCCGCGCTTATCCTCTGCGACGGCAGCATCAACGTTCACCACGCAAGGCAAGCCATCGACTCGGTACAAGATATCGCCGATGAAATCGTGCTTGTCGAACAGACGTTGGACGGGCGACTTGAGGTGTTGAGGCGAATTGATTTATGCCCTCGCATAAGGGCTGATTTGGTCTCAAACGATCTGTTCTCACCATCGATTGTCGCGCAAGTAACAAAGTATCCATGGGTGCTACTGCTCAACCAAAATGAGTGTGCAACACCATTTCTAGCTAAGCAGTTACAACAGCGGATAACGGACCCAAAGGCCGACGTCGCACTGCGGATTGTGGTTGAGCCCCATTACTTTGGTCGCCGGATCAAGCAGCCGAAGTCGGAGCCGCCAATTCGATTATTTCGACCAGAGAGATGCCTAGCCAGTTTCGACAGTAACAGTAAGCGTGTAAACATTTCGGTAGACCCCCACCGCGTCGGCCAATTACTCGGCACGATCCAAGCGAACCAATACGCTACCGTGGCCGAGTTTATCCATTCGTTGAACGAACAATCTTCGCGTGCGGCCGCGGAGCGATTTCGCGCAGGCAAACGAGCAAAACCGCTTCGCTCGCTTGGCCGTGCTGCCAAGGATTTTGTCGTTGGTTGCATGAAACCGAGCGGTGTTCGCAGTGGCTGGACAGGACTCCAAATCGCGGCCGTACGGGCCGCGTTCGGTGTGTTTGAAGACGCCAAGCTCTGTCATCTTGCCGGTGAATTTCGCGCTCCGAAGGTGATGGAAGTAGACGAGGTGCGAAGCAACGTCGCACTAATTTCAGACGATCAAGCCGCACCTGCCCAGGTGCTGGCTAAGACGGCCTAGCGCCCCCTCAGTCCCATAGTGACTAAACGCTCCGGGTTCCCAGCCCTCCCCTCCCCTACTTCCTACTTCCCGTTAATCGACTGGGGGTGGGAAATCTGCACCCAGAAGGTGCCTTCGATGTTGCGTCTCCGCCGCAATCTCACGTTGCGTTTACTACGTTCATAGTGGTCGCAACGACTCTTCCAGCAATGCGTAGCCGGCATAGTCGTCTTAAATCGTTTTAAGACCCTATCCAATGGTTTTTCTTTTTGACATCTCCCGCCAGTAATTAGCATGGAAGTCTGGGTAGTTTACAAAAGCTTTACCTCTTCTCTTCCAAGCCGCGGAAGCTAGCAATGGATTGGTCTGCTCCCCCGGGATTTGGCCATTACATCCATGTCAAAGCATCTGCTGAGAAGTCTCCGCGAATCGCTATTTCAATCGAGTCGTCCGAATAGCCGGAAGCGCAAAGCCGGCCCTCATCACAGCCGGACGTTGCTGATGGAGAGGCTCGAAGATCGACAAATGCTATCGATCACGGCTCTGCAAGGCATCAACACCAATCAGAACACGGGCGAAAAGCCGCAGTCGAAAGTGTTTCAGTACGCAGACCAATGGTGGTCGGTGTTGCCCACCTCGACGGGTACTTGGGTCTACCGTTTGGACGGAACGAACTGGACCCAGACGCAGCGGCTCACGACAAGTTCGAGCGTTCATGCCGATGTAAAGGTGGTCGGCGATGTGGCCCACGTGCTGTTATATAACGGCGTGCACTCGCAGGTCGCAAACCTGCAATATGTGGCGGCCGACAATCGTTTTGAGCCGTGGTCGCAGCAACCGCAATTGGTAGATGTGCTGCTTTCCACCGGAGTGGAGACGGCGACGCTCGAGGCCGATTCAACGGGCCGGTTGTGGATCGCCTCCGACGCATCGACGACGGTCGAGGTTCGCTACAGCGATGGGCTGTATACGAATTGGAGCCAACCGATCACGATCGCGTCTGGGATCACGAAGGACGATATCTCCGCGATTGTTGCCATGCCGAACAACGAGATTGGCGTTTTCTGGTCGAATCAAAACTCGGAACGCTTCGGTTTCCGAATACACGTAGATGGCGCAACGCCGACCGACTGGATATCAGACGAAGTGCCGGCCAGCCAGTCGGCGCTCAACACCGGCGGCGGCATGGCGGATGATCACATGCACTTGGCCGTCACGTCTGATGGCACGCTCTATGCAGCCGTGAAAACAAGTTACGACAAGTCGGGATATCCGAAAATGGCCATGTTGGTCCGTCGGCCAAACGGCGCCTGGGACGACCTTTATGAGATCGACGGCAATGGAACGCGACCGGTTATCGTCGTAGACGAAGCCGCCAACAAAGTCATCATGGCGTACGAATCGAAAGAAGGTGGCGGTGACATCCTCTACCGCGAAACGCCGCTGGGAACGGTCGACTTGTCACCCGTGAAGACAATGATCAGTGGTAATCTGGAAAACGTAACGACAACAAAAGTTACTTCCAATAATCAGGTGATCTTCCTCGCGGATAGCAAAAGCGTTCTCTACACCATTGATACTGCGACGCCAATTCCGAATTTAGCGCCGACCGTTAACGCCGGACCGGATCGTACGGCGGTGGCGGGAACAGCGGTTAATCTGAGCGGCACCGTTTCGGATGATGGACTACCGTCGCCCTCTTCACTGAGTCTGTTGTGGACGGTGGTCTCTGGCCCCGGAAGCGTGGTGTTCGGCAACAACACAGTGGCGTCCACCACGGCGACTTTTAGTGCGGCCGGCACGTATGTGCTACAACTTGCTGCGCACGATGGTGAGCTAACAGGCACGGACCAAGTTTCGATTGTTGTCTCACCAGCCATATCGAATACGGCGCCGATCGTTAGCGCCGGCCCGGATGGTACGGCGGTCGTGGGAACAGCGGTTAATCTGAGCGGCACCGTTTCAGATGACGGACTACCGACACCCTCTTCGCTGAGCCTGCTGTGGACGGTGGTCTCTGGCCCCGGAAGCGTCGCGTTCGGCAACAACGCGCTGGCGTCCACCACGGCCGCGTTTAGTGCAGCCGGCACCTATGTGCTGCAACTGGCGGCTAACGACGGACAGCTATCCGGCTCGGATCAAGTTTCAATCGTTGTTTCCCCAGCCATATCGAATACGGCGCCGACCGTTAACGCCGGACCGGATGGTACGGCGGTCGTGGGAACATCCATCAATTTGAACGGAACGGTTTCGGATGATGGGCTGCCGACACCCTCCTCGCTGAGCCTGCTGTGGACGGTGGTCTCTGGCCCCGGAAGCGTGGTGTTCGGCAACAACACAGTGGCGTCCACCGCGGCGACTTTTAGCGCGGCCGGCACGTACGTATTGCAATTGGCCGCGCACGATGGTGCGCTAACGGGCACGGACCAAGTGTCGATTGTTGTTTCGCCGGCCGTTTCGAATACGGCGCCGATCGTTAACGCCGGACCGGATGGTACGGCGGTGGCGGGAACATCCATCAATTTGAGCGGAACGGTTTCGGACGACGGGCTGCCAACACCATCCTCGCTGAGCCTATTGTGGACGGTCGTTTCTGGCCCGGGCAGTGTCGTGTTTGGCAACAGTACACTCTCTGCGACCACGGCGACCTTTAATGCGTCTGGCACCTACGTGTTGCAACTCGCCGCGAACGACGGGCAGCTAACAGGCACGGACCAAGTTTCGATTGTCGTCTCGCCAGCGAACAATAATCCACCGCCGGTAGGAGAGACCCCGCAGCAGATGGCGTTCCAGGACGGCCTGTTCCCGAACGTGTCGTATGCGGGCACGATCGACACCAGGATTGCGTCCAAGAAATCGAGCAAGAATTACGGCGATTACTCCTATATCAGCATCGACGGCAGCCCGGACGAAGCCGGCCTGTTCAAGTGGGATGTGTCGGCGATTCCCGCCGGTAGCGTCGTCACTTCGGTCGCGATTGAGTTCAACGTGACCGACACCACGAGTGACAGCTACGAGCTCTACGCGCTAGAGCGGGCCTGGGACGAGCTCTCGGCCACCTGGCAACAATACGCCAACGGCAGCAGCTGGTCCGGCTCGGGCACCTCGGGCAGCGCGGATCACGGGTCAGCCGTTTTGGGCGAGCTGGCCGCGGCCAACACGGGCCTCTATCGCATCGACCTGAACGATGCCGGCGTGGCGGCCGTTCAGCAGTGGATCAATGACCCTAGCCACAACTACGGCATCATCATCCAGAACTACAACGTCAGGAAGGCCGTGATTGTCAGCACCAGCGAGGCCAATACCGCTTCAGAACGGCCAAAGCTGGTTATTAACTACAATTCATCCCAGACTAGCGATCCGCCTGTCACCAATCATGCGCCGATCGTTACGCGCCGGCCCGGATGGTACGGCGGTCGTGGGAACAGCGGTTAATCTGAGCGGCACCGTTTCAGATGACGGACTACCGACACCCTCTTCGCTGAGCCTGCTGTGGACGGTGGTCTCTGGCCCCGGAAGCGTCGCGTTCGGCAACAACGCGCTGGCGTCCACCACGGCCGCGTTTAGTGCAGCCGGCACCTATGTGCTGCAACTGGCGGCTAACGACGGACAGCTATCCGGCTCGGATCAAGTTTCAATCGTTGTTTCCCCAGCCATATCGAATACGGCGCCGACCGTTAACGCCGGACCGGATGGTACGGCGGTCGTGGGAACATCCATCAATTTGAACGGAACGGTTTCGGATGATGGGCTGCCGACACCCTCCTCGCTGAGCCTGCTGTGGACGGTGGTCTCTGGCCCCGGAAGCGTGGTGTTCGGCAACAACACAGTGGCGTCCACCGCGGCGACTTTTAGCGCGGCCGGCACGTACGTATTGCAATTGGCCGCGCACGATGGTGCGCTAACGGGCACGGACCAAGTGTCGATTGTTGTTTCGCCGGCCGTTTCGAATACGGCGCCGATCGTTAACGCCGGACCGGATGGTACGGCGGTGGCGGGAACATCCATCAATTTGAGCGGAACGGTTTCGGACGACGGGCTGCCAACACCATCCTCGCTGAGCCTATTGTGGACGGTCGTTTCTGGCCCGGGCAGTGTCGTGTTTGGCAACAGTACACTCTCTGCGACCACGGCGACCTTTAATGCGTCTGGCACCTACGTGTTGCAACTCGCCGCGAACGACGGGCAGCTAACAGGCACGGACCAAGTTTCGATTGTCGTCTCGCCAGCGAACAATAATCCACCGCCGGTAGGAGAGACCCCGCAGCAGATGGCGTTCCAGGACGGCCTGTTCCCGAACGTGTCGTATGCGGGCACGATCGACACCAGGATTGCGTCCAAGAAATCGAGCAAGAATTACGGCGATTACTCCTATATCAGCATCGACGGCAGCCCGGACGAAGCCGGCCTGTTCAAGTGGGATGTGTCGGCGATTCCCGCCGGTAGCGTCGTCACTTCGGTCGCGATTGAGTTCAACGTGACCGACACCACGAGTGACAGCTACGAGCTCTACGCGCTAGAGCGGGCCTGGGACGAGCTCTCGGCCACCTGGCAACAATACGCCAACGGCAGCAGCTGGTCCGGCTCGGGCGCCTCGGGCAGCGCGGATCACGGGTCAGCCGTTTTGGGCGAGCTGGCCGCGGCCAACACGGGCCTCTATCGCATCGACCTGAACGATGCCGGCGTGGCGGCCGTTCAGCAGTGGATCAATGACCCTAGCCACAACTACGGCATCATCATCCAGAACTACAACGTCAGGAAGGCCGTGATTGTCAGCACCAGCGAGGCCAATACCGCTTCAGAACGGCCAAAGCTGGTTATTAACTACGAAGACCCACAGCCGGTTAATCTACCGCCAGTGGTCGATGTAGGACCAGATTTGACCGCTCAAGTCGCGCAGCCGCTTACGATTGGCGCCAATGTCAGCGACGATGGCCAACCAACCGGAACACTATTGGAGCCTGTCTGGACGAAAGTCTCAGGCCCGGGAACGGTGACATTCGGAAACGACCATGCTGTTAACACGACGGCTGAATTCAGCGCGGCCGGAGACTACACGTTGCGGCTAACGGTCAGCGATAGTGTGCTCAGCGGATTCGATGAGCTCAATGTCTCGGTAAGCTGACGAAAGTAGCAAAAAACATTCAAACAAGGCGAATCGCTCAAGCACCGGCCCACCAGCCGGTGCTTTTTGTTTTTCGGAATAGGCCGATTAGGTAGGGGGTAATTTGTTTTCCTGATGCACGGGCTGGAATAGGTCCGAGATATCCATAGGGGAAGCTTGGCTCGATGGATCGACTTGCCATGACGAAGTCCGCCCGGCGTTCGCTCGTGCTTTGTGGAGGACTGCAAAGTAGTGGGACAACGCTCGTCTCCTACTGCTTTCTGCAGCGCGCCGACACCAACGGAGTTCTCGACGCAGATAACGATCTGCTGCCGGCCATCGACGAACGGCTGGCCAGGCCATATGCGTGGTACAAAACCACGATCAGTTGTTTTCGGCTGAGCGAGATCGCCCAACACTATCGCGATGCGGGCTGGAACGTGAGGACGCTGTTGGTGCTGCGCGACCTGCGGGGCGTGTGGGCCTCTTTGCGCAACAAGCCGTATGGGCGTAACGGCATAACGGCGGAAGACCCGCCTTTGCGGTTAAGGGTACGACGATTTATCGACGACTGGCGCGCGATGCGCGCCGCTGGTGATACGTTTTTGCGGTACGAGGACTTTATCGTTAATCCGGTGACAACCCTGCAGCAGGCGTGCGCCGCCATCAATCTGCCTTGGGATCTATCAATGGTTACTTGGCCGAAAAGGCCAGAGTGCATCGCCGATCGAGGAAACGGCAATGGCTCGTTCTGGAATAGCCGTGGTGTGGATCTTTTGTCGTCCCTTGGGAAGTTTCGCGTGCAGCAAGCTCAGCCGCGACTGTCAGCCGGTGATTTGCAATGGCTGGAAACAGATTTTCGTGATTTCAACGAAGCGAATGGCTATCCATTGTCCATTCCGTCTGCCGAGGATGCGAACAAGACCGCAGGCGAGGAATTTCCAGACGAGCCGAATTTCGAAGTCACACGGCGCTACACGTGGGAGACATCCCGAAGACCGATTCGGTGGCTACTGGCACAACTTGGGCGACGGAACACCACGCTCATCGAGCGGCGTTCATGGAAGCGAGCGGCTTAGCGCATGCGTATCGGCATTGTCATCGACGACTTGGATCGACGCCGCGGCGGAATGAGCGAGTGGTGCTGGCAGTTCGTGAATGCCCTGACACGTCGCGAACATGAGGTACATGTTGTCTCGCAGGGGTTTGGTGAGGATCCGCTGCCGAAGCAAATTGTTCGTCACCTAGTTCCACGGACGAAGTCGCGCCTGGAATTCTCCGCAGTCGCCGAAGGGATTCTCCGCCAGTTGGAGCTGGACGTGATCCACGACACCGGGATTGGCTGGCATTTCGACGTCTTCCAGCCGCACGGCGGTTCGTACGCCGCATGGATGGCGCGGCATCTGGACGTATATCCACCTTGGTTTCGGGCATTGAAGCGGCCGATTGATGTGATTCTGCCGCGCCGCCGCGACTTTGAGCGGCACTGGACACGCCAATGTGCGGCAACAAAACGCTCCAACGTAACGGTCGTTGCCCTTTCAAAATTTGTGGCGGAAGATTTCATGAAGCTAAGCGGCACTGAATCGAGCCGAATTGCCGTCATCCATAACGGCGTGGACTGTCACCGGTTTTCACCTGTGCACCGCGCGGAACACCGAGTGGCAGTACGACGAGCGCCTCGGAATCGAAGCGGATACGCTGTTGCTGTTACTGGCCGCGCATAACTTTCGACTTAAGGGCGTACCGGAGCTACTGCGCGTCGCGGCACAGCTCGCAAATAATGGGCGGCGCGTTCATGTGCTAATTGCCGGCGGTAGACGGATTGAGCATTGGCGGTTGGCGGCGGCGCGACTCAAAATCGCAGATTGTGTGACGTTCTTAGGCACGGTACCCGACATGGTGCCATACTACGCCGCTGCCGATGCGTACGTGCACCCGACTTATTACGACCCATGTAGCTTGGTGCTGCTCGAAGCAGCGGCATCGGGGCTGCCGATCGTTACCACACGACGGTTCAACGGAGCCGTCGAATTATTTCGCGATAATGAAATCCTGACGGTCGAAGATCCATCAGCGGCAAAAGCCCTGTACGAGCGCGTAGAGGCCCTGTTTGATGAGCGGCTGCGCGGGCAACTCAGCAATGCCGCACGCCGCGTTGCCTTGAGAAATCCGATGGAAGGCAACGTGGCGGCAATCATGCATTTATATCAAGCGCGAACACGCCGTGGTTTGGCGGCGTGATGCAGCCCGCCGGTCGTTGACCGGCGGCTAAATAAATGTTAGCTGATGTCCAGCATATCGAATTTCGCATTGGCATTGAGCGTACCGACGCCGACCGTACCATCTCCCAAGCTAGAAAACGTGTGGCTCAACGATGTTGAGCCGGAGCTTAGCGTAACTTCGCCCGACGCATGATTGATTCCGAGCTGGAGCGGAATCGTGGTGTTCGGCAACGCGTTGAAGTTTCGAATGGCTCGGTATGTTACTTTGCCGTTGACGACATCGCCGATGATGAGCTTGTTGATGATCTCGAAAACGCCCGCAAACTTGTAATTCGTCGTTGATGCATAGTCGAACACAATTACCGCATTGCTCCACACCGTGCTGCCATTACCGGGTAGCGTGCTCACGTTCACGCTCACATTGGTTATGTTCGGTGGCGTGGTCGGATCGTCGAAATCGACGGTTGCCACGGGACGACTGCCGACGGTCGGACGCGTGGCAAGGTAGCTACTCGTGCCATTGACGGGATCGGTTGTGGTCGTGGAGAACGAAGGAGACTTCTCCTTGATGCGCAAATCGAGGGGGCCTTCGAAATTCTCGTTAAACGGCAATTCCGAGTTCGTAACGGTCAACGTGAAATCGTCGGAAACCGTTCCGCCGTGGTTATCCATGGCGGTAACGCGAATGGACTGGGCGCCAAGGTCACCGGCGGTGGGCGTCCCGCTAAATGTGCGCGTGCCCGAGTTAAACGCGAGCCAAGCCGGCAAGGCGCCGCCCCCCGTTAGCGCTGCGGAATACGTCAATGGATCGCCATCTGGGTCGCTAAAGGTATTGCCAGCGAACGTGAAGGTGAAGGGAACGTTCACCGTCGCGTTTCGGTCGGGGATTGGATTATCCAGCGTCGGCGGCGGATTGGTAACGACCGACAGGTCGAAGTCGGTGAATGCAGAGCCACCTTTGCCGTCGCTCACAACCAAGTGAATGGTAATCGTGCCCACGTCGCCTGCCGTGGGAGTACCGCTGAACGTACGAGATGTCGCGTCAAAGTTTAGCCAGGTGGGCAGCGCCCCGCCGCCGCTGAGCGTGGCCGAATAGTTGAGCACATCTCCGTCGGCGTCCGTAAACGTGTTTGCCGGAAACGTGAACGAATAAAAGTTGCCGACCTTGGTCGATTGCGCCGATATGGGGTTGGCCACAACCGGCGGGGTGTTGCCGGCCGTCGCCATCTGGACTTCGAACGCCCCCATGTCGACGACCCCGCCAAAGGGTGAGATTCGATCGTATGGCAGACCACGTTGATCGCCCTGCGTGGGGTTCACGGCCAAGGTGTTGCTGCCATTGTTGATGGCGATACTGCCGGTCATCAGCGCGATGGTTTGCGTAGGGCCACCGTTATCGCCCAGCGCCCCACCACCTGTGCCGAAGGCATCGGTGACAGAAATCGCCATCGCCGCTCCATCGCCGATGAAGTTGCCATTTGCATCCATGGCGGCGTTGCCCGTGGCGGTCAGAGTTGTGTCCGTATTGTCGCCAATAAGGCTAGACTTAATTTTCGTGTCGGTGGCAGCCGCAGGCGTTCGCAAGTCGGGGTTGGCGGTGAGGGCATTGTTGTTCGCCACGATCGAGTTCTGAATGTTGAGCTTCGAGCTCGCGTAAACGCCGCCGCCTGTGCCGAACGTCCCGTTGTTGGCGACCGTACTATCTTGAAGCGTTGCATTGGCGGCGCGAATGCCTCCGCCAGTTGCAACGAAAGCCGTATTGCCTGAGACCGTGCTGTTGCGAAGCACGACATTGAACCCGTCGATCCCGCCACCGTCGCCTGTGTTCGAGGTATTGCCGGAGACCGTGGAATTTTGCACGATGACCGTTGTCGATTTAATTCCACCACCGCTATTGGTAGCGGTGTTGCCGGCGACGGTGCTTGTATTCAGCATCAAGCTGGTGGTATATATTCCGCCGCCGCGGTTGCCCGCCGTATTGGCTTCGGCCGCGGTTAGACCACCGATCGTGCTGCTCTGAACGGTGATAGTCCCAGCGGCATAGACTCCGCCGCCGTCGCCAGTCGTAGCCGCGTTGCCCGAAACAATGCTGTTTTGCAGCATCGCGGTACCCTGGGAATAGATCCCGCCACCGCTTCCCGAGGCGGTATTGCCGGCTCCAGCGGAAGCGCCGCCGATTGTCGTATTCGTGACGATCAAATTTCCCGAAGAGAAGATGCCGCCGCCATTGGCGCCCGCGGTGTTGCCGCTGATTACGCTGTCGCTGATTGTCAACATTCCGAGGCTGTCAAAGTAGACCGCGCCGCCGTTCGCGCCGACACCAGCCGCACCGTTAGCGAGCGTCATGCCTTTGAGCATCACGTCGCCGCTTGTGGCTTCGATGTTAAAGATGCGGGAAGTCGCTGCGGCCGCGTCGATCGTCAGATCCGTGGCGCCGGGACCATTGATGCTGACGCTGTCTGTAATGTCCAGGTCGCCGGCACCGGCGGCGAGAGACAGCGTGCCGGTCAGACCAGTGGCAAAATTAATCGTGTCCACGCCCGGCGCAGCATTGGCGAGGTCGATTGCCTCGCGCAGCGATCCGGCCGGCGCGACAGCAGCGTCACTTAGATTCGTGACGGTAAACACTGTGAGGCAGTGGCGGGCCTCCAACTCCTCAAAGAGCGGCCGACGACGACCCGATTTGCACTTCCGTCGCCTGCGACCTTGTTGAAAAAGTTGCTGATTCGTACGCCCGTCGTTGCCCAAGAAAGACCATGCCATGATGTCCCATCCCTGATGCAGATTAGTGAAGCACGTACAGCCCGTGGGGCCCAATCGCAACCAATGATCGTACCACGGATTGCTCTGCCGTCAACGTGCGGCGGCTGGGAGGAGTTTGCCGACGGAAGATCTCGTGTGAAGCGAGTGCGCAGCTTGTGGCGTGCTATCATCCACTATTGCTCTACGAAGCAAACGACCAGTGACCGTGGGCCATGCGCGCCGATGACAAGCGATTGCTCGATGTCGGCGGTTTTGGAGGGGCCCGAAATAAATGCGCCGAAACGTGGCGAACTGAACGCAGATTCGCCGTTGTTTGAAGTCGAGAGCCGGTCGTAAGCAGCGTGCATATGGTCAACGATCTGGTCGCGGGGCACGACGAGGACGAGGTGTTGACAGAGAAAAAACAGGACTCGCAGGGGCACGTCCTGATCAGTCACCCACACCGCTGCGTTCTCAGCCACGGCGAATTCGCCGGGAAGAACTGCGACATCGATGTCGGCCATATCATGTGGGGAAGCGATTAATGCCAAATCGACATTCGCGGCGGCCACATTTGGCACGCGTGAAGCAATTCTTTGCGCGTTGGCGAATTGAGGTAACTGCAAAAGCTGTTCATTTAAATCTTGGGCATTACTGACGGTGATTGTCTGGCCGCCGACGAGCTTCAGTATCTCGATAAACTTTCGCGACTGTCTTCGTACGTGGTCCAATCATGCGCGACTGTTGGCAAATCGGCATCGGCAGCCCGGTTGCGGCGTAGCGATTCGATGATGATTTCCTTGCTTGTCGACATTGAGGTTACTTATTATGCTTTCGCGCTGCGTACATGTCGCGAAATGTTTTCCGGGGCGGCGGTGGCAGCTCTCGCTGTCGTCCCCAAACGTTCAGACGGCTGTAAATTAGTGATCGGGGTGAAACCCTTAACGCAAATCTGGCAATTCGTCCGGCGAATTGGTACAACCACGGTCGCTTGAGCACGGCAGTCTGCGATCTTCAGTGCGAACTGTTTACTTTTGGGGACTAGCCCAAGATTGGCAAGTTGTCGCCGGGAGATGAATAGCTGCTGATGCAGGTCGATCTTCACTGGGCACACATCGCTGCACGACCCGCACAAGCTGCAAGCGAAGGGCAGGCTTTTGTGCTCGCGCGGTTCGCGAGCCGCATTGATGATCGAGCCGATTGGCCCGCCGACCGTGGCACCGTAACTGTGTCCACCGCTCCGGCGATAGACCGGACACGTGTTGAAACAGGCACCGCAGCGGATGCAGTTGAGCGAACGGCGAAATTCACCGTTGCCGAGCAACTCGGAACGTTTGTTATCGACGAGCACAATATGCAGTTCGCCGCCGGGCGCGGGCCGTGGAAGTGCGAGGAATAGGTCGTGATTGGTTGGCCAGTCGCAGACCGAGCGAGGAGACGAAGGAAGACACCCAAGTCGGCCGCGCGGGGTATCAGCTTTTCGATGCCCATGCAGGCGATGTGTACCTTGGGTAGTGACACACCAAGGTCGGCGTTGCCTTCGTTCGTGCACACGACGAAGCCGCCCGTTTCGGCAATCGCGAAGTTGACGCCGGTGATTCCAACGTCGGCTCCGAGGAATTTGGCCCGCAAATGTTGGCGGGCCGATTCGGCCAGGTAATTGGGGTCCGTCGCGCCGGCTTCTGTTCCGAGACGTTCATGAAAAAGCCGGCCGACTTCCTCTTTACGGATGTGAATCGCCGGCGTCACGATGTGACTGGGATGCTGGCCTAAGAGCTGCACGATCCATTCGCCGAGATCAGTGTCGGTCACTTCGATGCCGAGTTGTTCCAGGTGTGGATTCAGACCACATTCCTCCGTAAGCATCGACTTGCTTTTAACGACGCGCGTAGCGCCGTGTCGCTTCAGGATGTTGGCGATGATGGCGTTGTGCTCGGCCGCGTCCCGAGCCCAGTGCACTTGAGCACCAAGGCGCGTGGCGTTGGCCTCGAATTGTTCTAGATATTCATCAAGCCGCGACATTGTGTGCAACTTGATCCGCGATGCCAGTTCGCGCAGCGTTTCCCATTCTGGAATTGAGTGTGACGCCCGGTCGCGCTTCGTGCGTGCAAACCACACCGCCTTATCATGCCAACGGGCACGTTCGTCGTTGGCAATGAATTCGGCGGCAGCGACAGGGTGATCCATGTAAGTAATATCAATTACCGGTAGTCGGTTGTCCGCTGATCGCAGCGGCGAAGATTTCAGCGATATGTTGGACTTCGATTGGCTTCTTCTCGCGGCGGATGAGGCCCTGAAGGTGCATGAGGCAAGAAATGTCTGTGGACGTTAGAACTTCGGTGCCGGCCTGCTCGTGATCCACAATGCGGTCGCGGCCCATCATGCACGATACGGCCTCCTCCGTCACGGCAAACAGGCCGCCGAAGCCGCAGCATTCGTCGGGCCGTTGGAGCTCGGTCAATTCGATTCCCTCGAGTGACTCAAGCAGTTTCCGCGGTTTATTCCACGCGGGCCCCACGAGCTCGCTATCAGAGGCTTCACGCAACTCGCGTAGTCCGTGGCAGCTTAGATGCAGACCTACGCGATGGGGGTATGAACCGGTTAATCGATCAATCTTGAGCACGTCGGTTAAGAATTCACACAGCTCAAACGTTTTATGGGAGACATCTTCGAGTTTTGATGTGTGGCCGAGCACTTGTTCATAATGATGGCGGACCATCGCCACACAACTTCCGGACGGCGAGACGACATACTCAAACGGGGCGAAGATTTGCAGAAACCGCTCAGCCAAGGGTCGGGTGTCGTTGTGCAATCCAACGTTTGCCATTGGCTGCCCACAGCACGTTTGCTCTTCTGGATAACCCACCTGCACGCCGAAATGCTCCAGCACGTCGACCGTGGCCAAACCGACCTGCGGATAGAATTGATCGATATAACAGGGAATGAACAGGCCGACGCGCATTACTCAATTGTAAAGTGTAGCCGTCTCGCTCCGCGAGGCGGAATTCCTCTCGCGGAGCGAGGGGGACTACGATCCGCCCTCTCGTTGATTATCGCAGGATCGCCGCATACGATAAGCAGCATGTCTACAGGCTATCTTGCGGTCGATTTGGGCGCTGAATCAGGGCGCGTCATCGTTGGCATCTTGGAAGCCGACCGGCTGCGGCTCGAAGAGGTCCATCGCTTTTTGCACGAGTGCGTGTGGATGCCGACCGGTCTGCACTGGGACATCAGCGGCATTTGGCGCGAAATTGTCGCCGGAATGCGAAAAGCAGCGGGCTGGGCGAAGACCAATCGGGTCGAGCTGGCCTCCGTCGGCGTCGATACCTGGGGAGTGGACTGGGCACTGTTGGATTGGGCGGGCGAGTTGGTCGGCATACCGCACGCCTATCGCGATCCTCGAAACGTGGCTGCCTACGATGAGGTCGTTGCGAAACTCGGAGCCGAACGCATTTATCAAACGACCGGCGTCCAGTTCATGCCGCTGAATTCGCTCTATTCACTGTATGCACACTGGAAGGCGGACCCGGAAGCGCTCACCGCGGCGGACACACTGCATTTCATTCCCGATCTGTTTCACTATTGGCTCAGCGGCGAACGGACAATAGAAGCCACCATCGCCTCGACGAGCCAGATGATCGATTGCCGTACGGGCGATTGGGCTCGCGAGATGCTCGTCGACTTGGGACTACCTACCAGTGTTTTGGGACCGATCACGGCACCGGCGAAGATCCTTGGATCGCTGCGGCCGAAACTCGCGGAAGAAACCGGTTTGTCACCCGAGCTAAAGGTTGTCGCGCCAGCTGCCCATGATACAGCCAGCGCCGTAGCGGCCGTCCCCGCCGCAAACGATACGAGTTGGTGTTACTTATCCAGTGGGACGTGGTCGCTCCTTGGCGCCGAACTTTCCGAACCGTGCGTGACGGCTGAGGCACAAGCCGCCTCGTTCACCAACGAACTCGGCATTAACGGCACGTTTCGATTCTTGAAGAACATCGCCGGTTTGTGGCTCGTGCAAGAATGTCGACGCGATTTGGCGCGGCAAGGTACGGAACTGGACTATGTCTCGCTAGTGCGGTTTGCGGGGCAAGCGTCGTCGCTGCAATCGATTGTGAATCCAGGCCATGTGACTTTTCAAGCACCCGGTGCCATGTTGCAGAAAATCGCCGACTTCGCCCGCGCCACCAATCAGCCGGCGCCAAGCTCGCCCGGCGAATACGTCCGCTGCGCACTCGAAAGCCTGGCGCTCGCCTACCGCGACAAGTTGGGAACGCTGGAGACAATTCTCGGCCGGCGATTCGATGTGTTGCATATCGTGGGAGGCGGTGGCAAAAACTCGCTCTTGTCGCAAATGACTGCCGACGCGACTGCTCGACAAGTCGTTGTCGGTCCCTACGAAGCCACTGCTATGGGGAACGCATTGGTGCAGGCAATGGCTTTGGGGCAGGTGCGCGATCTTTCGCACTTGCGACGCATCGTGGGAGCCTCTAGCGAATTGCTCGTTTACGAGCCACGGCCAGGTTCCCAATGGGACGAGGCGTTCGTTCGCTTCAGCGCAATTGTGCAAACATGATTTTCGCCGCGCCTCCGGCGTTACCTTTCGGAGCGCCGGTTGTCCTAGATTGCAGGACAGCAAACTTGTAGCACGGACTTCAGTCTGTACTACGAAGGTCCGGTCCGAACGGTGCCAAATCGGGACACTACCGAGAAGTCGCTCCGGTTGACCCCATTCGCTAGCGGTTCATAATATAAGATCGTGGTGCACAGCCCCGATATTGGCGTTTGCGCTAGCTTTTCTATTCTCAACTTGACGCGGTCAGGCGGCCAAACTAGGTGAGCCAACATGCTCGACCATGTATTGATCTGGGTGAATGGTCGACGTCATGAAGTACGCGGCCGAGGGGCGTTTCTGTCTCTGTCGGACTTTCTGCGCCACGCACTCGGGCTCACCGGAACGAAAATTGTTTGCAGCGAAGGCGACTGCGGCGCCTGCAGCGTGCTAATCGGCCGCCCAGCCGCCGATGGAAGTCGGCTGATTTATCGCCCGGTGGATTCGTGCATCCAGTTCCTATTTCAACTCGACGGCGCGCATATCGTCACCGTCGAAGGCCTCGGAGGCGAGACCAACCCCAGCCCGGTGCAGAAAGCGATGGTCGAGCACCACGGTTCCCAGTGCGGCTTTTGCACGCCCGGGTTCGTCGTGTCCATGACCGGGTTGTTGGAGGACCAGGACCAACTGGACGAAACCAGCATGCGGTGCGGATTAACCGGCAATTTATGCCGCTGCACCGGTTACTCCCCCATATTGGACGCTGGCCGGAACGTCGACACGTCGCAGCACAGACGCATTGAACGGCTCTACCCCAGCGCGGAAATTCTTGGCGAGTTCTCTCGGCGACGTGCGCAACCGATTGTGGTGCGCGCTGCTTGGGACGACCAAGAGCACGTTTTTTTCGCTCCGCCCGACCTGAATGGGGCTCTTGGGGTCTTACATGAGCATCCAGAAGCGACCATTGTGGCCGGAGCGACCGACATCGGCGTGCGAATCAACAAAACGCTCGCCGTTCCGCACAAGATATTGGACCTAAACCGCGCCGACGAACTTAACGGCGTTCATGTAGAAAACGGCGATCTACTGCTGGGCGCGCGAGCCAGTTGGACGGCGATCGAGAGAATTTGCCAAGAGCACTGCGCCGGAGTTTTACGGAATCGTAGCTGTGTTTGGCGCTCCGCAGATTCGACACGTCGGCACAATCGGCGGCAACATTGTGAATGCTTCGCCGATCGCCGACTCCCTACCGTTTTTGCACGTGATGGAAGCGACGCTGCGGCTGCAAAGCGCGGCAGGCATGCGCGAAGTCAACATCAACGATTTCTATCATGGCTATAAGAAATTCGATCTGCGGCCGGGTGAACTGCTGACCCGCATCCGAATTCCGTTGCCGGCTGCTGACGAGCACCTGCGTCTCTACAAGGTATCTCGCCGGCGCGATCTCGACATCGCGACCTTTACCGCCGCCATTCGCGTGCGACTCGATGACGATACGATTGCTAATGCTTCCATAGCATTCGGCGCCGTGGGCCCGACCGTGATTCGCGCTCCTAACACCGAAGCATTTTTGCGAGGCCGGCCACTGAATGAAAACACGATGCGCGAAGCGGGCGATGTCGCCGCGGCCGAAATCTCTCCCATTAGCGATGTCCGCGGGGCCGCCGACTATCGGTATCAATTGACTCGCAATGTTTTGTTAAAGTTCTATCATGAAACTCAGAGCGACGCGGTACCAGTTTAGCGCAGGAAAATTGGAATATGCCTTCTATTGGAAAGCCAATACCTCACGACGCAGGCGCTCGGTCACGTTACGGGGCAAGCACCGTACATCGATGACATTCGCCCAGTGGCGGGTGAGCTAGTCGTAGGGTTTGTCGGCAGCCCCGCCGCGGCAGGGCAGCTTCTAAGCGTCGATACGAGTGCGGCACGCGCAGTCCCGGGCATCGTTGGATGCTACACCGCCGCCGATGTGCCAGGCTGCAACACGTTTGGCGTCGTCGTCATGGATGAACCATTTTTGGCGGACGGCGAGCTCTTGCACTTAGGCCAACCGGTGGCGCTCATTGCGGCCGAATCCCAAACCGCCTTGGAAAAGGCCCGCCAGGCGACCCGTATCGAATATCAGGCGGCTGAACCGATTTTAGATGTCGAAGAATCCATCCGCCGCAAGAAATTTATCGGTCCTCTGCGGAGAATTGCACGCGGCAACGTCGACGATCACCTAGCCGTTTCGCCGCATCGCTTGAGTGGCACGTTCACGAGTGGCGGCCAGGAACAGTTTTATCTCGAGTCGCAGGCGGCGATCGCTTATCCCGGCGAACAAGGCCAAATGCTCGTTCATTCGTCCACGCAGAATCCCACGGAGATTCAAGCACTTGTGGCCGAAATGCTGGGCGTCGGCCAGCACGAAGTGGTGTGCATTTGCAAGCGAATGGGCGGGGCGTTCGGCGGCAAGGAATCGCAGGCGGCTATCCCGGCGATGATGGCCGCGCTGGTAGCCCGCAAGACGGGCCGTTCGGCGCGCGTCATCTACAACAAAGATGACGACATGCGCGTCACCGGAAAGCGGCACGAGTACCACAGCAATTGGGAAGTTGGTTTCGACGACGACGGCCGCATCCAGGCACTTCGCGTCGCATTCTATTCCAACGGCGGGATCTCAACCGATCTGTCGCTCGCCGTAATGGAACGAACGCTGCTTCACGCAGATAGTTGCTATTTCCTGCCGCACGTCGAACTCACGGGCCAAGTGTGCTTTACAAATTTGCCTTCGAACACGGCGTTCCGCGGTTTTGGCGGCCCACAGGCGATGGTTGTTGTCGAGAGCATTCTTGAGTCGATCGCCGAACACACGGGCCTCGATACGTTCGATGTGAGGTTACGGAACCTGTACGGCGTGGGAGAACGCAACGTTTCGCCATACGGCCAGTTGTTCGACCGCAATCATTTGCCGGAGATTTTCTCCACGCTCGCCGCTCGTTCGCAATATCGCCAACGTCGCGAGGAAATAGGCCGGTTCAATGAGTCCTCGCCCATGCACGTCCGCGGCCTCGCGATGACTGGCGTCAAGTTCGGCATTTCGTTCACGACGAAGTTTCTCAACCAAGGCAACGCGCTCGTCAACGTCTACACCGATGGCACGGTGCAGGTCTCAACCGGCGCCACCGAGATGGGGCAGGGGGTCAACGTAAAAATTAGGCAACTGGTAGCCGACGAGTTCGGCATCGATGTAAACCGCGTCACGCTGATGCCGACCAGTACCGAAAAGAACATCAACACTTCGCCGACGGCGGCTTCGGCCGGCACCGATCTCAACGGCGCGGCTGCCGTAAAAGCATGCCGAGAGATTAAGCGGCGTCTGCGGCAGTTCGCGGCCGGCCGTTTAGCGGATGCCGAAGCCGGCTTGAGCCCGTCCGCATCGCACGTGCAATTTCGCGCTGGCCACGTGTACGATAGCCGTCGGCCGGAACAGCGAATTGCTTTTGGGCAACTGTGTGCCGAAGCCCGTCGCGAGCGCGTGGACTTGGGTGCCCGCGGATTTTATGCAACGCCGGGAGTCGATTTCAATCGCGAGACAGGGCAGGGGACCCCGTTTTTCTACTACACGCAGGGGGCCGCCGTAGCAGAAGTGCTTGTCGACCGATTCACTGGCGAGCTTCGTGTACCGCGCGTGGACCTGCTCATTGATATCGGCCGCTCGATTAATCCCGGTGTGGACCGTGGTCAAATCGTTGGCGGCTTCATTCAAGGTATGGGTTGGGTCACAACCGAATCGCTTGTATACGACGCGAAGGGCGATTTGCTATCACACTCGCCTACGACATACAAAATCCCGGCGATCACCGACCTGCCCGAAGTGTTCAACGTAGCGACGTTCGACAACAACGATAACGTACGAAATGTCTATCGTAGCAAGGCCGTAGGCGAACCGCCGTTGATGTTGGGAATTTCCGTTTGGGCGGCGGCCAAGAATGCACTAGCGTATGTGTCGCCCCGCGCGTCCGCCGAATTGCGTGTTCCAGCGACGGGGGAAGAAGTACTGCGGTGTTTAACGGTGGCGTCCGTTCACAAGCCATCCACGGCCGATTCGCAAGTTGCCAATGGTGTGGCCGTGTCCCGGTAGTTTCGGCTCGCCACGGTGTGTAAACTCCAGCGGCCGACGCCAAAATTTGCTGACTTTCGATTTGCATGTCCACCCCCCACGGATTTATTGAGCGCCTGGCCAAACTATCGCAAACCGGCGTGTCGTTTGTGTGCGTGACCATGGTCGAAGCGGCGGGCAGCACGCCACAAGACGCCGGCAGCAAAATGTTGGTGACGAGCGACGGCCTAGTGACCGGAACCGTCGGCGGCGGCCGCGTGGAACACAAGGCGATCGAGCACGCTCGAGAGATGCTCGCTAAACCTGTGGGCCGCGCGGCGCTCACGGAACTTGTAGAGTGGAATCTCAAACGCGATGTCAGCATGACCTGCGGCGGATCCGTCAAATTATTTTTTGAGACTTACAACCATAGCGATTGGCGAATCGCCGTGTTCGGCGCGGGTCATGTCGCCAGTGAAGTGGTGAGTTGCCTCGGGCGGCTCGATTGCCACGTGACGTGTATCGACACACGAGCCGAATGGCTCGATCGCATCCTCGCAGCCAGCCGATTGCGAAAAATCCTCGCCGACGAACCGCGACAACTCGTCGCGCAGTTATCCGACGATTCGTTCGTCATTTGCATGACGATGGGCCACGCTACCGATCGACCGATCCTGGAGGAGATTTTTCGACAGGGCCGCCAGTTTCCGTTCTTAGGTGTGATTGGCAGCAAGGCCAAGCGTGCCGTACTTCTCAAAGAGTTAATTGCGGCCGGCATCCCCGCTGATGTCACGGAAGGATTTCACTGCCCTATTGGTTTGGACCTGGGCACGAATCAACCTGGCGAAATCGCGATTAGCGTCGTCGCGCAGCTCATACAAGAGCGGGACCGCTGGCGCAGCACCACCCCCAACGGCTAGGAAATCAGCGGCACTTCGAAATGGGACCGATACTCGCGTCGCAAGTAGCGGTTTGCCGCTTCGGCGCCGTCGCCGACAAATTCTTGCCGAGCCGTATTGAATTCGAGAGCTGGTCCTAGCCGGAACTTGGTGTTCTTCAAATCGACCGAGTTCGTCCGGAGGTGTTTCTCGATTAGCTCTACGAGCATATCCCAAGGCTCGTAGTTTTTGCGCACGGCCATTGCCTGTTCATGGTTGTACTTTTGACCGGTGCGCTTCCACGACGTCTGCTAGGTTACACCACGCGGTCGATTGGTGCCCAATCTGCACTTCGGCATTCAGCTTCGTGCGATCGTGTGCGAAGACAGCATCCACGAAGTTCCGCTGATGACTCGCGCCCCTATCGCCTTTAAATTCTCGAACAAGTCGGCCCTTAGGATCATGAGCTGAACCGCTGCCACGGCCACCGCCATAGTAACCCCCTTCGCAATGGACGACGTAACCCGTACGAACACCGTCGACCCTAAGGCTGTGGCCATCCCTACCATTGGTTAAATTACTCAAGCCGAAGAGGATCGGGGTCGAGCCTGTGTCGTAGTACGTGAAGCATACATTAGGCGTCTCGCCCGCGTCGTTCCAGACCACGCGACCACCGGCTGCCGCGATCCGCTTGGGAAACGGGCATTGATCTCGCAGCACCACGTTCAGTGCATCGTCAATGACGTGTATGCCCCAGTTCCCAAGCTCGCCGTTGCCGGTGTTCCAATCCCAATGCCAATCGTAATGCAGATTGTCACGGTAGATCGGTTCGTCGGCGCCGGTCCAAGCCACAAGTTGTAGTTTACGGTTTTGGGAATCTTGAGAGGCGTCGCACGCTTGCCGATCGGCTTACGCGGACCAAACCGGCTCACTTGTGCATATCTGATCGCTCCAAGTTCTTTCTTGTCGTGCAGAAACTCCTTAATCTCGGCTTGCATCGGATCGGACCGCTGCTGCGTGCCAAGCTGCACAATGCGATCGTACCGGCGGGCGGCGGCCACAACCTGCTCGCCCTCCCAATGATTGTGGGAAAGTGGCTTCTCTACGTATATATCTTTGTCCGCTTGCATTGCCCAAATCGCGGCTAGTACGTGCCAATGGTTGCACGTGGCGATCACAACGGCATCGATCTCGCGATCGTCTAGTAGTTGACGAAGGTCGGTGTACTTTTTGGCACCAGGATATTTGTCTGCCGTTTGGCTCAACCGCAGCTCGTCCGGGTCGCAGATGGCAGTGATCCGAACATCATTTAATGTCTGGAACGCCGGCAACAACTCATTGGCTCGCCCACCGGCGCCAATGAAGCCCATGTTGAGCTTCTCGTTGATACTCCGGCCACAAACCGGTTTGGCCACGAGAACCGCACCGACAGCCGCCGATTGCTGCAAAAAGTGTCGACGATTGATATTTGCCATGATCCACCTGTCCTGCAAAATGACCGCCACAATCGCGTGACGCTCGGCTAAACCACATGCGAGCACACCAGACTTTCAGGATAGCACGTAGCTAACGCATCAAACAAGTTTGTTACTCGTTCGCAATGCAATCTAGGAGAATCGATAGCGCTGGAGCGGTCCGCAGGGCAGAATCGGCGATCTTGCGACTGCCAGCCTGATGTAGGTTGCCGCTTTCTCTGAATATGCAGTGGCTTGCTCTTAGCTGCTCCCGCCCAATTCAGGCATCCCCGACGGCGCCGCGGTCGCCTTCGAGCTCGACAGGGTTGATGGCGTCGCATGGGACATGCATTTTTTCAAACCATGCCGCGAGCGATTGTTTATCCGGCGCTTCCATCACGCAGAAGATCTTGCCTTCCGAGAGATTGCAGAAGCTGCGGTATGGTTTAATGACGGGATCATTTTTCGCTGCCTCGGCGAGCTGGTTCACCTGTTCGCGCTTCATCGCACCGGGGGCAACGTATGGCTGCTCATAAACTTTGGCATGGCTGAGCTCCTTCAGAAAAAAACTTGGCTAGGACGACGGATTAAGTCGAGCCTACGCTTCAGGCTATCGCTTTACTCCCAGTGGGTCAAACAGTTCGACCGGTCTCTAAAACGGTCAGCCGACACGTTCAACTGTAGAATTGTCCGGCACCGCTGGGAGCAAACGCATTCTTATAATGTTCGATCACAGGTCGACTTGCCTCGCTCGGCCATTTGACGGCGACGACATCGAATCGAGCCGAGTTCCGTAACAGCCGTTTCGCTTTGAGATAAGCGAGTGCGGCTTGCGTCATCCGACGCTGTTTCGTAGGGCCGATTGCTTCCGTTGGGTGACCGGCTGCGCCAGAAGTGCGCGTCTTCACTTCCACAAAGACAATCGTGCGGCCGTCGACGGCGATGATATCAATCTCGCCAAGCGGTGAGTCGTACCTGCGTTCGATGATCCGGAAGCCCTGGCGTTTTAAGAACCCGGCGGCTGCGTCTTCGCCGCGCGAACCAAGCGATTTTCGTTCGAAAAGCCGCTTCGTCAACCAGCCACGCAAGCGAGTCGCAAGTGCCATTTTGGCTAACGAGTTACGCCTTTGAGTCCCGGCGGCGTTCCTTGAGCCGAACGGCCTTGCCCACACGGTCGCGAAGGAAATACAGCTTTGCTCGCCGAACGACGCCGCTGCGGACTACTTCGATCTTCTCAATCTTTGGCGAGTGGAGCGGGAATTTGCGCTCCACGCCTTCGTTGGCCACGATTCGGCGGACCGTGAACATCTTGCGGCTGCCGGAGCCACTGCGGGCGATCACGACGCCCGTAAAAATCTGAACGCGCTCCTTATCACCTTCCAAAATCTTCGTGTGCACGTCGACCGTGTCGCCAATGGCGAAATTCGGGATTTCACTCTTGAGGACTGGCTTTTCCACCATGTCAAGAATTTGTTGACTCATATTTCGTTTCCTTTCGTGGGGCAGGCACCTCCCACCCCGCTTTGTATTAAACGTCTGAGCGTCGCTCAATCACGTCGTCACCGAGCAAATCAGCACGCCGCTCACGGGTACGTTTCAGTTTCTGCTCTTCGCGCCAGCGGGCGATGTCTGGATGGTTGCCAGACATCAGCACTTCCGGCACGGTAAGTCCCCGATATGCTCGGGGCCGCGTGTATTGAGGAAATTCCAATAACGGCGGCTCGCCCGAAAACGAATCCTGTTTATTACTCTCCTCGTCTCCCAACACGCCTGGAACGAGCCGGACGACGGCATCTACCAACACCATGGCGGCAACCTCGCCGCCGCCTAAAATGTAATCGCCGATTGAAATTTCGTCGGGCTGCAGCAGGTCGATGGCCCTTTGATCAATGCCTTCATACCGACCGCAAATCAACACCAGCCGCTTTTGACTACCTAGTTCTTCAACAACTCGCTGGTTAAGTTGCCGACCTTGCGGCGTCATCAGCACTAAATGCCCCTGCTCACTCCCTGCACTCCTTACTGCCTCGACACTTTCGACGACCGGTTCTGGCCGCAACACCATTCCTGGTCCACCGCCGAAAGGCCGGTCATCCACTTGTCGATGTTTCCCCTGTGCCCAATCGCGAATGTTGTGAACTTGCACATCGACGATGCCGGCGTCCACGGCCCGTTTCAGCAAACTCTGGCCCAAGTAGCCGGTGAAGATTTCCGGAAACAGGGTCAAGACATCAATGCGCATTGTGGCTGAACTCGCACGAGTTCAGAAAACCTCGCAGCGGAATCCGTGCGAATTCCGCTATCTTAACGGATCATGCTCCTTCAGCCACTGCCTCAACACCCGCAGCGGGCATTTCCTCAGCCTTGGCTTCCGTCTCGGCTGCCGCTGGTGCCTCTTCTTCCTTCGATTTCTTTGACTTCGGCAAGCTGGCCGGCTCGCCGGGATCAGGCACCGCTCTTGGCTGCGCCAGTTTTTCGAGCGCGGCCTTCTGCGCCGCAGCGTGTGTGCCGTTCGTGCCGTACTTCTTAATGAGCACGGCAACATTATCCGAAGGCTGAGCGCTACGCTCAACCAATAGTCGACGCGATCAGACTTCAGAATCGCTCGAGCGTCGGTTTCCTTCACGCGCGGATCGTACGTCCCAAGCTCCTCCAGCACACGGCCATTGCGAGGGGCACGCTTGTCGATCGCGCAAATGCGGAAGAACTCTTGATGCGACCGGCCCATCCTTTTCATGCGAATACGAACTGACACAATTCACTCCGGTAGGTGCCGCGAGCCGAACGGCACGGCTTGACGCCGCCAAATATTCATATTCCCAAAAGCCCGCCTCGGCTCGGCGGGACCTACGAATTTGCTGGGGAATTCATTATTGTGCCGCAAAAGGGCGACCTTCGGCAACCCCTGCTATCCATGTAAACTCCCCCCTTCGCCCGGCGCTGGCAAAGCTTGCCGCCTGCGCAGACGCAGGGCTCCGAAAACCGTAGGCTGAAACCATGGAACAACTTTCCGTAAAAGAAGCTAGAAAGCCCGAATTCGTTGGCAAACGGGCCGTCATACGAGGTTGGATCCGCACCCGCCGTGATTCCAAGGGTGGATTTAGCTTCCTCGAAGTCAATGACGGCTCGTGCCTTGCCAATATCCAAGTGATCGCGGACGCGCAACTGCCTAACTACGAGTCAGAAATCAAGCAGCTCACGGCCGGATGTAGCGTATCCATCCGAGGCGAGATGAAAGCATCGGGCGGGAAAGAGCAGGCCACTGAAATTCATGCCGACGAGATAAAGGTTTACGGTTGGTCCGACCCGGAAGTGTATCCGCTGCAGAAGAAGCGGCACTCGTTCGAAAAACTCCGCGAATGGGCCCACTTGCGGCCGCGCACCAATACATTCGGCGCGGTTGCCCGCGTGCGGAATCGCATTTGCCGGTCTATTCACGAGTTCTTTCAGGAGGAAGGCTTCCTCTACTTGCACACACCAATTATCACGGCCAGCGATTGTGAAGGGGCCGGTGCGATGTTCCGCGTGTCGAGCATCGACCCTCAACAACCACCGCGCACCGAGAGCGGCAACGTCGACTACACGCAAGACTTTTTCCATCGGCCAACGTACCTGACCGTATCCGGCCAACTCGAAGGCGAGATATACGCCACCGCTCTCGGCAAGATTTACACGTTCGGGCCGACGTTTCGCGCCGAAAATTCCAACACCACTCGCCACCTTGCCGAGTTTTGGATGGTCGAGCCGGAGGCCGCTTTTTTCGAGCTCGACGACAACATGGCCCTGGCCGAGCGATTCTTGAAGCGAATCTGTCGTGATGTGCTCGCCGATTGCCAGGACGATATGCGCCTATTCGCAGAACACGTTGAAAAGAGTGTCTTGGATCGGTTGAGAAACATTGTGGATCGCGACTTCAGACAACTGAGCTATACGGAGGCGATCGATATTTTGAAGGCGAGCAAGCAGTCGTTTGAGTTTCCTGTCGAGTGGGGGCACGACCTCCAATCCGAGCATGAACGCTACCTTACTGAAGAGCAGTTCAGCGAACCTGTTGTGTTGTTCGACTATCCCGCGAACATCAAACCCTTCTACATGCGTGTGAACGATGGCGGCAAAACCGTGCGAGCAATGGATGTACTCGTGCCAGGCGTTGGTGAGATCATTGGCGGCAGTCAGCGCGAGGAGCGGCTCGATGTGCTCGAATCGCGGATGCGCGAGCAGCACCTCAATCCGAACGACTACTGGTGGTACCTCGACCTGCGGCGATTTGGCACGGTGCCACACTCCGGCTTCGGCCTAGGCCTGGAACGGATGGTGCAATTCGTCACCGGCATGGGAAACATTCGCGACGTAATACCATTCCCGCGAACGCCGGGAAATGCGGAGTTCTGAGTGCCGTAGCGACCGTGGGTCGGGCTATCCTCCTGATTCTGAGTAGTTGTGAAGGCAAGTAGGCTTTTGTCGATTCTTCCGCATGTGCCTGTGGGGTCTACGGCGCCATCCTCAGTTTTTCGGAATGCTCCGCCGGATTTGCGGCTTTGCAAATCCTAACCTACCTTTACAGTGGCACGTTCGCTTCGCCGATATGGCGGGCGGACTGCACGCGCTCCTCGCTTTTCACTCAATCTTTTCTAGCAAACAGATCTGGCGGATGCATTCGCGTGGATCGCGCCGACTGATCCCTACCGATTAAACGTGATGACGGCAACACTTTCCACCAGTGGCGAAGCGATTCGCGAAACGTTTCGGGCTTGGCATGCCGAACGCGACGTAATCGACGCACAGTTGAGCGAATCGCTCAAAGCGCTCGCCGCTTATCAGTCACATCTCGATGAATGGCAACAGCAGCTAGCGCGCGAACGCGAAGAGCTACGGTCCGCCCAAGAACATTTCGGCCTCGAGCGCGATGAACTGCGATCAGCGCGGGAGCAGTTCGACCTTGATCTCGGTGCGGCCGAAACTAGGCGTGCCGAATTGGAGCGCTTTCGCGAGGAAGTGCTCGCGGCACAACGTGAAGTCGAGCGCGATCGCGCCGAACTTGAGACCGTCCGCCAACAATTCGCAGCGGAACGAAGTGACGCGCAGTCGGTCCTCGGTGAAATCGAGGGTGAGCGGAGTGAAATCCTTACATCGAAACAACAGCTCGAATCGGATTGGACGGCGCTGCGTACTGCCCGCGTGAAAATTGAACAGGAGCGCGACGAGTTGCGTGCAGAGCGAAATCAGTTCGAACGCGATCGAACCGCCATAAAACAGGGCCACGACGAAGCCTCAGCGACACTGGCGGCTGAGCTAAGCGCTTCCCGCGATAAAATCAGCGCACTTACAGCCAGCTTGCTTGGCCGTACTGAGGAACTCCGCGCACTCGACAATCGCCGTGCGGAAGCCGCAACGGATGCGGAGTTAGCAAGTGCCCGCGAAAAGGAGCTGAAGGCCGCGCTCGACGAGCAGAAGCGAGCGGCGGATGAGGAAAGGCAGCACTGGAAGGAAGAATTACGGCAACTGCGAGACTTGCTTCAACAACGAGTGGAAGCACCAGTGTCTGAGGAGCCACCTGCACCAGCTATCGAACAACCGATGATGGCTTCGCAAGCGGTGCCAACTAGGGCAGATCACTCTCCACCACAAGCGCCGAGCGGGACCGGAGCTTCCCGCGTCATTCCACGTTCGAATCCAGTCCTTGGCTCGATCGTACAACAATTCGATAAGCTCCGCCAGCAACGTGCAACCGACCGACATTCGGGCAACAAGTCAAGGTAACGCAAGATGTCGAAGCTCAAAAACTTTATCAACAATCCGCGTTCTTGGTCCCAATGGCTTAGCTTCGCCGTGGCAGCCACCGTATTCGTATGCGGTTTGCTATGGCAAAGCGTGAGCCTGCTCGGCGCCGGAGCGGTAGTGCTCTGCCTCGTGCTGAAGCAGCTTGGCGGTGGCACGAAGCAAGAGTTTACTGAAAACCGCGAGCGGCGCCGGGAAACTCCCACTACTCGCGAAGAACAGCGATCCGAGGAATCTCCACGCGTTTTGGAGCGGCTACAGTCCTACGCCTCGCCCCAAAGCACCGACGGGCTCGTCGATGAACTGCTGGTCACTCGCCGCTATGCGCTACTCCTCCGCCCAGAAACTAAGCAACACCTTACCCAGTTGCACATCGTGCGGGCTGTCCGACAGCTCGACGAAAGCATGGCGCTCGTGCCGGCTGGTCGAGTATTGCTCGGCCAACTCGCCGAACAGTCACATTCAGCATGCGGCCCGACTGATACCGACCCGAAGCTCATCGAACGCAACCTAGTGGCCGTCGAGCCAGTTTACCTGGATCGCTTTTGCGTCACGAACGAAGAGTATCAGCGGTTCGTTGACGCTGGTGGGTACGAGCAACTCGAATTCTGGCATGAGGAATCGCTGCCAGCCTTGCTCGATTTCGTCGATCAAACCGGTGCTCCCGGCCCACGCTATTGGGTCGATGGTCAGTACCTGAGCAGCGAAGGGCGGCTGCCGGTCGTCGGCGTTAGCTGGTATGAAGCTTGGGCTTATGCACGCTGGGTCGGCAAGCGTTTGCCCACCGATGCCGAATGGACCAAGGCAGGAGCTTGGCCAGTTGAGTCCGCCCCTGGCCGGATCGCGCAGCGGCGCTATCCCTGGGGGGAGTCGTTCGACGTCCGCCGAGCACATTTGTACGGTGCAGGCCAAAAGGGCCCGGTTGCAGTGGACGAGTATCCCGGCGGTACGAGTGTCGGCGGCATCCATCAGTTAATCGGCAACGTGTGGGAATGGACGAGTACGCCGATCGCCGAACTGAGCGACTCGACCCTCCATGTTTCCGAATCCGTCATGAGCATTCGTGGCGGCGCGTATGACACGTATTTTGAAAACCAGGCCACCTGTCACTTTCAAAGCGGTGAACAATCGCTCTCGCGGCGGCGAAACATTGGCTTTCGCCTGGCGCTGCCGATGAGCGATTTGGAAGCCGTGAGTGACGACTCGGCCGACGAGGCAACGAGCGCCCCTGTTGCCGACGCGGCTGAATCGGAAACTACCATTGTGGCCTGTTGAGATATCCACGATCGGAGTAACTGCACCAGCAGGAACGCGCGGGGACAACCCTCGCCGTCAAATCGAATGTCCCAACTCACGCAAATGCCTTTAGAAGCGTACTTGCTCGCCGAGCAAGCTGCGCCGATCGCCTGCCTCGTGTGCGATCATGAAAACTGCGTGTCGGCGGCTCGCTGCCGAAATTGTCACTCACCAATGTCCCTTGCCCACAATGTGCAATCCGCAAAGAGGCGGCCGCACATGATAGCCATCATCGGCGCCAGCGGTGCCGGCAAGACCGTGTATCTCGGGTTGCTGATGGAGCTGTTAACCAGGCAAGTCGGTCTGTTGCGTTCGACGGCCCGCGGGCCAATGTCGATTTCGCTTCAGCAAACGACGACCACAGCCCTTGCCACGGGTTGGTTTCCGGAAAAGACGGTCACCACGCCCGAACACTGGCACTGGGTGGACTGTCAGTTTAACTGCCGACGAAGGCGACGGCCGCTGGAGCTGGTGATTCCGGATATTTCCGGCGAAGCACTGGCCACTGAAACCGAGCGGGCGAACCGCTATCCGGCGATCCGATCGCTGTTGACGAAGTGTGCGGGTGTCATGGTGTTGGCCGACGCCGAGCAGTTGCAAGCCGGCGACCACTCGCAAGACTTCCTGACGCTCAAACTATTGTCGCTGATCGGCGAGCTCAGTAGTGAGCGATCGAATGGCTGGCGCAGACGTGGTCCCGAGCGACGACCGCTCGCACTAGTGCTCACCAAGAGCGACAAGTGTGATGGACTGCAGGAGAATCCGCGCGAGTTCGCCGAAGCCCACGCGGCGGCGCTGTGGGCGGATTGCCGTTCGCGATTCCCGCGGCATGAAGTGTTCGCTTGCTCGGTGACCGGCGCCACGGCACAACGCGATAGCTACGGACGCCGACAAATGGTGCCGCTGCGAATCGAACCTCATGGCATCATCGAGCCGTTTGGATGGCTGATGGCAGAACTCGACGAGCACTGGAACAAGCCAGGCATGACCGCTCGGCTGTGCGGGCGATGAACCGATGAGCATGAATGAACACGAACGAGTCGATGCAGGTCGACCGCAGCCAGGTTCAATCCCTGCGCCAAAGCAACATGGCGCGGGGATTGAATTGGCGCACGCTCATTATCTGAGCTACACCGAATCGGACCTCGACCCGATCACGCGGCTGGAATGGCTCGACGACTTGATGTTTGCAGCCATTGATGGCGATCCCGTCGCACTCGACCACGCGGCCGACGCGTGGGAGAAAACGCGGGATGAACTCGGAGAAAACGCGATCGAGGAATCGCGCCAGCAATACATGCGACGGGCGCAATCGGTGTGGCACTCGCTCCGCGAACAGCCGAATCACCCGCCGCACAAAGTGTTCGCGGCTATAGAGATTATTTCGCTGTTGGCGACAAAACCCCACTAAGCGCTGCTGTAGCTAAATTCGCAAGAGTTCGGATTTGAACTTTTGCAAGCTCAGCTGCGTCGGGCGGTTTGCATCTCCATGGAGTCGAGAAATCGCCGGAACAAGTAATGGCTGTCGTGCGGGCCGGCAGATGCCTCGGGGTGATACTGCACGCTGTAAGCCGGCAGGTCACGATGGGTGATACCTTCGATCGTGCCATCGTTGAGGCTGCGGTGGGTCACGCGCAGGTGGCTCGGCAGCGAATCCTCGGCGACGGCGAAGCCGTGGTTCTGGGAGGTGATTTCGACCGCCCCGGTATCCAGGTCTTGTACGGGGTGGTTTGCTCCGCGGTGGCCGAATTTCAATTTGAACGTTTTCGCGCCGTAAGCGAGGCCGAGCAACTGGTGGCCTAAGCAGATGCCGAAAACGGGCTTCTTGCCCAACACGCCGCGGATAGTGCGGATGGCGTATTCGAGCGGCTCAGGGTCGCCCGGGCCGTTGGAGAGGAACACGCCGTCCGGCTCGCGCTCCAGCACTTCTTCAGCCGTCGCGGTGCCAGGGAGGATCGTCACGCGGCAGCCCAGGTCGACCAGGTGCCGCGGGATGTTCCACTTCATGCCGTAGTCGAGGGCAACAACGTGCAGTGTCGAGGCGCGACTATTCTCCGCTTCTTCCACGCTGCTCGCTGCTCGCTGGTCGCGCCTCAGGTGCGTCCATTCGCTGAGGGGTTCGTCCCATTCGAAGGGCTGGTCGGGAAGGACTTCGCGTACGAGGTCGCGGCCGACGAGACCGGGACTGGCTTTCGCTTTAGCAATCAGGCTGGCATCGTCCAGGTCGACCGTGGATAGGACGCCTTTAAGGGCGCCGCGAGAGCGCAGGCGGCGGACGAGTGCCCGGGTGTCGATCGATTCGATAGCCACGATTCCGTGCTCGATCAGGTATTCGCTGAGGCTGCGCTCGGAGCGGAAGTTGCTTTGCGTGCGGCTGTGCTCGCGGACGACGAATCCGGCGAGCTGCGGCCGGCCACTTTCGACATCCTCGGCATTCACGCCGTAGTTGCCGATTTGCGGGTAGGTCATCGTGACGATCTGGCCGCGGTAGCTGGGGTCAGTGAGGATCTCCTGGTAGCCGGTCATCGACGTGTTGAAGCAGACTTCGCCGTCGACTTCGCCGTCGGCGCCGATCGAGGTGCCGGCGAACACGGTGCCGTCTTCGAGGGCCAGTTTGGCGGTAGTGGGCATGCGTGAAGTATAGCAGAGGGCGGGGTTTAGGGATCCAGGGGTCGGGGCAGACGACGAACCGCATGAGAGCGCTCCGGCTCTTTAATCTTGACTGCAGTCGTTTGTTGTCCGTGGTACGTTGCGGTGGCTAGGGGCTAGGAACGCAAAATCCCCCTGCGCACTCTTAACTTAAGAACTCTAACAAAGCCCCCTCTCCATCTGGGAGAGGGCCGCAGTGAGGGAGCCTTGTTAGAGTCCCTTAAGTCGCAGATCGCAATTACGAAATTTGACGTTTGCTAGTGCGACACCCTCGAAAATTGCTTCGCGAAGATCGCAATTCTCGAACTCGTCATCCTGGAACTTCGATCCATGAAATGCTGCCAGATTCAATTTGCAGCGCCGATATTTGGAATTCAGCGATCTTGAATCGACGAACTGAAGACCTGTAGCTCGACAGCGGTCGAACTCCGTCCCTTCGACAACGCAATCAGCCCAGCGCGCGTTGGCGAGATCGCATTTCTCGACCCACGTTTTTCGGAGGAGAAGCTTCTTCCAGCGCGTCTTGGATAAATCAACGGATGAGAAGCGCCCTTCCTCGAATTGAACGTCGTGCGCGGTGGTCCCGGTCAAGCTGCCGATAAGCCGCCTCCGCTCGTAACATTCGGCCGACCGAAACTCGTTGCTCGCCAGCTCAACGAAGTCGTCGGGAACAACATTCAGCCCCTCATTGTCTCCATTTCCTTGTTCGGCCAGCATCGTTCTGCGCACTAGCTGTCGATTTGAGTCGGTCGTGCCCCCATTGTAGCACTTTCAAAGCGCTGCAAGTAACCGTGGCTGCCACCGGCTCGTATAGACATTTGCGGATACCAGTTGATTCGTGTGATCCACGGATACCATGTTTCACATTTGGCGAGAAAGCTAATTCATGACTCGTGCACTTCAATCCAACGGTGAATGTCTACAGATTCGCTTGACACTAAGGTACTATCTGTCGCCAGCGATAAGCTGCCATCAAATACGAAACTACAGCTCCCAGCATGAGAACAATCGCAAGCATCCAATTTCCGCTTGCGTCCGTAGTAATTTGAATCGCCTGAAATCCGGCGCGTCCGGCAAGTGCAAGAAGGCCGCTTCCCAGCGTGGCCCAGGAAAAGGCGGTAACGAACGCGAGTGCGCGGCAGTTTTCAGGGTGAATGAGCCAGTCGGCGTAAAGCAGGATTGCGACCTCAATCAAGCCAACGGTCACAACAACAATTATGACGCCGACATAGTGCACGCCGATTGCTAGGCAGATCGACACAATCGTCGTAACGAGCAGCAAATCGCGAATCGAGAATTGCCAGCGAGCGTCATTCATTTGTTTGTTTCGTGGGCGTCAGAAGCAGGCACTTTCCTAGCATCAAGCGGTTTCGCCAGCCGCGGTTTTTTGAATTCCGGCCAAGCGTCCACAAAATCGAAAACCGGACCGCCGGCGAATTCCAATAGCCAGAGTACGGCGATTGCAAACCCGATCACGATCCTGACATGGGTAGCCACGAAAGCTGTGACTATCGCCACAGTAGTCGTAACGATAAAAAGCGTTCGAAGTGAATAACCGCGGTTTGAACTTGTTCATGCTCGATTCAAGTCAAGTCCAGCCATTGTGTTGAGCCCGATCGGCTCCCGACAGGTAAATGGCTCACCATACCTCGTACCAATGGTTTTGCCCCAATAGGCTGCTTCATCCCGGAGCGCATCAATAAACGTCGGTGGCTCGGTCGGCCGGCCCGTGATGAACTGACTCTCGTAGCAGCGAATCACCGCCAGCTTCCGTTCCCATTCCTCGGTGATGTCGAGGACAAACGCTGGGTGTGCTGCCATTTTCAGGTGCACGCAGTAGTAATTGTAAATCCTCCGCGGGTGATGTGGCTCACCCGGTAAATCGGTTTTCGTGAGTTTCGCCCAGAACCGGGCCGCCTCCACTAGCTGCGTCGCCGCGACGTGGTCCGGATGCGCATCCACCCAATACGGCGCAAACAGCCATCGCGGCTTTTGCTGGCGAATCACGCCTGCCAGCTTCGCGCGATTTTCGATCGTCGCCTCCAGGAACCGATTCGGCAGGCCCAGGTTTTCCCGCCAATCGATCCCGAGAATTGCCGTAGCTGCCGCCGTCTCCCGCTGGCGAATGTCTGGCGTCCCATGCGGCGTCGGCTCCCCGCTCGTGAGGTCCAAAATCCCCACGTGCCGCCCCTCCTTCACGAATTTCAAAATCGCCCCCGCCATGCCAAGCTCGGCATCATCCGGGTGCGGTGCAATGACTAGGATATCGAGCATGCAAAGGTTGAGGGTCGAGAGTCGAGGTTTGAGTGCAAGAAATGCTATCTAATGTATCGCAAGTCAATGGATCGAAGATCGCTTGCCGGTTCAGCTCTAATCTGCCAGACTCTGTCGCCAATTTCTGCACGCCGCCGCATCATCTCGTCACTAGAGCCCGGCCGTGATCCAGCAACTCCTCCATCTTAATCGCCGGCTCGTCCGGCCGGCAGTGTTGCTTCTACCGCTGCTTGCCAGTGGCGGCTGCACCATGTTCAACAACGATCTCTGGGACATGGACCACTATCGCGACCAACGGGCCGTCGATATTGACCACCGACTCGACAGCTCCGAGCCGATCGTCAGAAGCCCATTCTAATGTCCAAGGCCATCCGCTCTAATGGCATCGAGCCGTAATCCGCGAGATTGTCACGGACATCTCAAGTGATACTCCCACGGCTAAACGTGCTTCTAAGGTAAGGAACATCCCATTATGGCTGCCGACGCGGCACATCAGATTTACGAAAGTCTATGCACACACGTCCGCGAAATCGCAATTCTCAATTCTGTAGAGTCACTTCTTGGCTGGGACGAGCGCACCAAGCTCCCGCCAGCCGGCGGAGACTACCGCGCCGAACAGATAAGCTATCTCGCCGGCGTTATTCACAAGAAGCTGACGGCTCCGAAAGTTGGCGAATGGTTAGCCGAATTGGCCGACACCCCATTGGCGGCTGACCATCACAATGACATTGGCGCCAATATCATCAACCTAAAGCGCGACTACGACCGCAAGACCAAGCTGCCGCAGGCGCTGGTTGAAGAGCTCGCCAAGCTCTCTGTGCTCGGCCAACAACTTTGGGTCGAAGCCCGCAAAGCCAATGACTTCGGCCGCTTCCGCCCGCTGCTAGAACGCACGATCGAGCTCAAACGCCAGGAAGCCGCGGCGATCGGCTACGAAAAAGAACCGTACGACGCGCTGCTCGACGAATTCGAGCCTGGTGCCAAAACGACTGAGGTAGCACACGCGCTCGCTGGCCTCCGCGACCAGCTCGTGCCGCTCGTTGCCGAGATCGCGGCAAGTTCTCGTCGGCCTAACTTCGATGCGTTAAAGGGACATTATCCCACCGACTTGCAGGAAGAATTTGGTAAGCGCTGTGCGGCAGCGATCGGTTTCGATTTCAACCAGGGTCGCCTCGACACCACCAACCATCCATTTTGCGCCGGCATGGGGCCGTACGATGTGCGCCTCACCACACGTTACGATGTCGAGACGCTGGCTGGTTCCCTCTTCAGCACGCTCCACGAAGCCGGGCACGGCATTTACGATCAAGGGCTCCGCAAAGAGCACTATGGCTTGCCGACGGGCGAAGCCGTGTCGCTCGGCATTCACGAATCGCAGTCCCGCATGTGGGAAAATCTTGTAGGCCGCAGCCATGCGTTTTGGGAATTCTTCTTTCCAATCGCGCAACAGACATTCAGCAAGTCCCTCAGCCACGTCTCGATTGACGATTTCTACTTCGCTATTAATGATGTGCGGCCATCACTGATCCGTACCGAGTCGGACGAAGTCACCTATAACCTGCACATCTTGATTCGGTTCGAACTGGAGCTCGCACTGGTCAACGACAAGCTGGCCGTCGTCGATCTCCCGGAGGCCTGGCACGCCAAGTACCGCGAATACCTCGGCATCCAATCGCCGACCGACTCCGACGGGGTGCTGCAAGATGTCCACTGGAGCTCGGGCGCATTCGGCTACTTCCCGACGTATTCCCTGGGAAATCTCTACGCGGCACAATTCTTCGAGAAAGCCCAGCAAGACCTGGGGGACGTGCACGAAATGTTCGCCCGCGGCGAGTTTTCGCCGCTCCGCGAGTGGCTGCGCACAAACATCCACGAGCACGGTCGCCGCTACCCCGCCGCGGATCTGGCCCGCCGCGTCACCGGCCAACCTCTCTCCCACGATGCCCTGATGCGGCATCTGCGTCACAAGTTCGGCCCGCTGTACGACTTGACTGCCTAATGAAGGGGTCTGCTGTTAAGCTTGCTTGGTGCTGTGCGGCCTTCCTAAGCACGTTGTACGCGCGTCTCCCGACCCCGCACTGGAAGGACTAGTCCCAACCATTTTTTCCTGCGACTTTACCGGTTATTCCGATTACCGGATTACACATGTGAATCGGCACGATTCAAGCGGATTATGAGCCTCGTTGCCGGATGTTGCGTACAACTAGGCAATGGTAGACTGTCGTAACGCTTATTCGGACGCTGATTTTTCTGGTCTGCCGCCATACGTCACGTGCCGGCTGTTCAAGGGAACGCATCACCATGGCTCAATTGGCAAACTGCCCTCAGTGTGATCACGAATTGTTAATCCCCGAAGATATCGCGGCTGGAAGGGAGATGCGCTGCCCCAATTGCCGGACCTTGTTTCAATTTAAGGACGCTAAGTCCCGGGAATTAACCACCGTCGAGTTTGTTGATTCCACGGCAGAGTCGACGGATGACGATCGTCATGCGGTGCCGACCGTCGAAGAGTTCGCGTCGATGCCGACGTGGACCGGCGATGCAGTTGATGAACAGCAACCGCGCGCTGCAGACGATTTAGAATTGTCCAATCTTCGAGTGGCAGACGAGCTCGATGATGAGCAGTCGCCTGTAGATGAATTGGGTTTTTCCGATTTCGATGAGCTACTAGATCCAGACAAGTCGCACGACGAACATCAGTCTTCCGACGACCAAGAGCTACCATCGACCGCGCAGGAACCCCAGCCGGAAAAGTCTAGATTGCACGTGGCCCAGGTGGAAGAAGACGACTCGCTCGATTCAGGCGTCCCGCCATCCGAAACGTCCGAGGAAGCCGCTCAACGGATCGACGCTTGGTTCCGATCCGCGAAAACGCTCCCAGAGGTGCCAACACTGGAAAACGATCCGCCACTCGAACCAACAACCATCGATTCGGATAGCAGCTCACGATCACCAGAAATTGAGTCGACCGGCCCTACCGCCCAACATGCCACGATCGATATGGGCAGTGGCATCGAACCCGATTTCAGCGGCGTCGAACTCCACACCCCCTCCGAACCTTTGCAGGATGTCCCAGCGTGGGATGACTCGCATCACATGGACCAATTGCTGGCCGAGATCCAGGAGCAGCCATCGAAGGACGAGTCCGAACCAGTCAGTCCAGATGATGTTGCGGTCAGCCATCAAACTGCGGAGCCCGCCACAGATTGGATGCCCGACGAATCGCTCGCGATCAATTCAAGCGCCCATCGGCCGCGACGCCAGAAATCGCGTGCGCGGACACTCGTTATGTCCGCAGTCGGAGGAGTTGTCGGTCTCACGTTGGGCTACTATGCGCTCCTGTGGCTTCGCGGCCCAGACATCGATTTCCTCCAAGTCGCCAAGTATTTACCGAATGCGATGCTGCCGAGTGCGTTCCAGTCCACAAGTCGCTTGGTAGCGGCCGCGCCCTCTTTCCAAGTGAAAACAGAATCGAAGCCGGCCGAACCAGCAAGTAACGAATCGGTAACGCCACCGGCAGTCGAAACAGCGAAGACCGCCGCCGCAACGAAGTCAGCAGATACTTCAGCCGAAAAACAGGCAAGCTTTACGGAGCCGGACACCGCAAAGAAAGCAACGGCCCCTGAAGATGATCGATATGCGACTTCGGCAACGCCTGCCGAATCGTCCTCTGAGCCAGCAGCATTCAATGCGCCTCCCGCCATGCCGGTGAAAGAGAGCAAACCTCCGAGCCAGCCGATTCACATCACCGGTGCGCCGTCTTTCACCGCAAACGACCTGTCCGCAGCAATAAGTGCCGGCAAAGACGCGGAAGCAGGCTTGGTGAAAGGCAATTTGACAGATGGCCACGATGTCGATCGCACCAAAGGCTTTAACTATTCGATTCTGGCAGACCTCGCGCAGAAAGTCACATTCGTCGACCCCACGACGCCGGATAGTGTCAAGTTGCAGCAGGAGGCGGAAAACATATTCCGCAGCACGCTTTCTACGCCACACGCCCGCGACGAAGTAGCCCAAATCGTGCCGAAGTGGATCGCCTCGCCGAACCGCCACGAAGGCGGCATCTTCTTTGCCGGCACGATTGCCGGCCACGAGGCAAAAGGCAGTGTCATCGAAGTCAACGCTGATCTCGCAACCGGCCAATCTCTGCCCGTCCTATTGCCCGCGTCCGCGGCGGAACAACTCAAAGGCTCTTCCGGCCCGATGGCAGTCGTCGGGTGGATCGTCGATAAGCCGGCCGAACATATAACCGGTTACACCGGCGACACTCCACAGGCCGTCTTCGCGAGCACGCTTATCCCGCTCCAATAGCGGGCGCGGCGGTAATCCAACACGCCGCGTACTTCTGCGGCATACCGCGGCGGACTGGTCGCACCAGCGTCCAGTTCGTAGGATAGGCACTCAGTTTGCCTAATTCTCTCCACGTCTGCCGACCTGCCATCATGATTGTTTCCGTCCCCAAAGAAACCTATCCCGGCGAGCGCCGGGTCGCTCTCGTACCGGCCAGTGTGCCGCCACTGGCAAAAAGCGGTATTCGCGTGCAGATAGAAGCCGACGCTGGTGTTCCCGCCGGTTTTACAGATACCGCCTACAGCGAAGCCGACGCCGAAATCATTGCCGATCGTCGACAGTTATTTCAAACCGCAGACGTCGTGCTGCAAGTCCGTGGCCTTGGGGCCAACCCTCACTCCGGCGCTGCCGATCTCGAATCGATGCGCGAGGGGCTCGTGATCCTTGCGCCGTGCGATCCACTGGGCAATCCGACTGCTGTGCGTCAACTCGCCGAGCGCGGCGTCACGCTCTTCGCGATGGAGCTTATTCCGCGTATTACGCGGGCACAAAGCATGGACGTTTTGTCATCCATGGCCACGATCGCCGGATACAAGGCAGTGCTAGTAGCGGCCGACCGCCTACCTAAAATGTTTCCCCTCATGATGACGGCCGCCGGCACGCTCACGCCGGCCAAAGTGTTCGTCATCGGTGCCGGCGTCGCGGGCTTGCAGGCGATCGCCTCCGCCCGCCGCCTCGGGGCCGTCGTCTACGCTTACGATGTGCGGCCCGCTGTGAAGGAGCAAGTTGAAAGCCTGGGCGCCAAATTCGTCGAAGTACCGCTTGAAACGACTGGCGCTGAAGCCGCCGGCGGTTATGCCAAGCAGCTCGGCGAAGAGTTCTACCAAAAGCAGCGTGAACTCATGGCCCGCACCGTCGCTGCCAGCGACGTGTGCATCACCACTGCCGCAATCCCCGGAAAGCCGTCACCGAAAATCATCACTGCCGAAGCCGTTCACGGCATGGCCCCTGGGTCCATCATCGTCGATCTCGCTGCTGAGCGCGGCGGCAATTGTGAGCTGACCAAGGCCGATGAAACGGTCGTGGAAAACGGCGTCACCATTCTCGGCCCCACCAACCTTCCCAGCGAAGTGCCCACGCACGCCAGCCAAATGCTTGCCAAAAATCTCACGAATTTTGCCAAGCTCATCACCCGCGGCGGCGAATTCCACTTGAACCTTGAGGACGAGGTCGTCCGGGCTACGTTGGCTGCCACACGTGGCGAAGTCGTCAACACCCAAATTCGCGAATTGTTAGGCTTAGAGCCGCTCAAAACGCCGGCCGAGGGAAGCCCGCCCGTCGACCACTTGGCGAGTAAGTAGAACATGTATTCTTGGATGTCTGGGGTCGAGCCGTAGGAGAGCGCCAGGGCGCCGCGACGCAAGGGGGCTCGCCTATCTGCTCAACCGCAGCGCCACAGCGTGTTTTGGCCTCCTGTGAACCAGTTGCGTACAATTCTCGTAACCATCACTCGTACGCGCAATATCCAAACAGAAACCAATGAACACGAACGCCACACAAGAACTACTGCCACCTGTTTCCGAAGGCCCGGTCGGCCTATCCGGCTGGCTGGAATGGCTCACCGATCCGCTCCCGGGCCGGTTCATGCTACCCGCCACCGGCCTGTTGATCATGGGTCTCGACTGGCTCTTTTTCTCCGAAGAAGCCGCAACATTCGGCGTGGCGATTCCCTTTACCTCCGTCGTCGGTTTCTTGGCCGGCAGTATCGGCGCTTACCACTTGCAGCGGAAATATGGCCGCGATTCGCACGCCGCGGCTTTAATCAAGAGTTTCTTCGCCGGCATCCTGGTCGGCATTCCGTTTCCGCTCGCTGGCACGTTGGCAGGGGCCTGGATTCTTACCACGTCCGGCCTGATTGGTCTAAAGGATCGGCTCTGGCGACAACATTTTGGCCGGCGATAGAGCTGCGCTACTTCCCAGCCAATGCCACGGAATGCCAAATGCCAAGAAAATGGCAGAGGCTGCCGGCAATCACCAGCACATGCCACACGGCGTGGAAGTGCCGCACGCGGGCGTCGTAGAACAAAAAGAACGTGCCCAACAAATAACACGCGCCGCCGCCAAACATGCACCACATGCTATCGACCGGCACCGTGTGCCGCAGCGTTGGTACCGCAAGCAGCGGCAACCAGCCCAGCGCGATATACGTCCACATCGAAATGTCGTGAACTCGATGTGCAAGGACGACCTTCGAGAAGAATCCAAAAAACGCGGCCGTCCACAGTCCGCCCAACAGTATCCACCCCGCACCGGTCCGCAAATATGCCAGGCCGAACGGCGTATAAGTGGCCACGATCAGAAAATAGATACATCCCTGATCCAGGCGGCGGAAGAAACTTTTCCATCGCACACTGGTCGCGCTGTGCGACAACGTCGATGCTCCGCAGACCGCCATCAAACTTGCCGCGAAGATTCCACAGCCGGTAATCCGCCACATGTCGCCATGCCGCAGTACGCTCCAGGTCAGGACCAGCCCGCCGCACACCGCCAGCACAAAGCCAAACCCGTGCGTTAGCGTATTGATGGATTCTTCAGCATCCGTGCGTTGCCATACCGGGTGCTGCCGAAGATGGCCAAGCTCGTAGGCCGCTTTACTCATGCCGCGGATGATGCCATGTTGATCTCACCAGGACAATCCTTCACCCTAGCAAGGGGACTGCGACATCGAAACCGCCGCCCGTGCAAAAGTCTCGCGTTTTTTCCTCCCTCGTCCCATTTATGCGCATTAGGCAAGCGCAACCACCGAGTCGGCAGCACATTGGCGATTGGTTCCATAGAGACCAGCTTATTTGCACAATTTTTTTCATTGGTACATTCCGCACCCAAATCCTGCTGCGAAGCGTATAAACATGCGACCTACAGGCTTTATTGCGCATTTGCCGCCATACAATCCTGACGTACCCTTTAGGGAGCACAGCGCTGCGAAATCCAGATCCCCAAAAAGCAGTTACTCCCATGGCTATCGCCGCCGTCCCCATCACGCGCGTTGAAGATCGCTTGGGCACCAATCCCCTAACAGACGAACATCGCCGCGAGTTGTGGGCCGCGCGCGACCGTGCAAAGTCAATTCGCAAAGCAGCCCGTGTGGCTGCTTTCAATGGTTGGACGACCGCGATAATCGCCGCCCTATCGGCGCCATTCGCGTTCAATAGCCCCGTTGGGCTCGCGTTAACCCTGGGCCTTGCACTGGTGGCATTTAACGAGCTGCGCGGCCGCAAACGATTGCTCAACTTCGATCCCTCGGCAGCAACCCTGTTAGGTTGGAATCAAGTCGGCTTCTTGGCGATGATCGTGGCCTACTGTCTGTGGATGCTACACGCCAGCTTCGCGGAGACGAGCACGCTCTCGACCGAACTGAAGGGCTACGCCGATTTAGACGCGGCTCTCGGCTCGACCGGCGGATTGGCAGGTCTCTTTCAGCAAATCGTTGTTGTACTTTATGGCGGTGTGATTGCTCTTAGCGTCCTCTTCCAGGGCGGTACCGCCCTGTACTACTTCACGCGCCGCCGACACGTTGAAGACTTCGTTGCCGAGACGCCCGACTGGGTCCGCGATGTACATCGCGGCACGCTGTCCGTGTAACCGAAGCTACATCCATACGAGCAGCCGTCCATTGAGTAAATCGGGCAGCGATTTGGCGACTAGTGCCCGCACCGTCTTCGCGTGATATCGTGTGCTAAGATGCGCCGCGATCACCAGCTCGTTCTTGAACCGCTCGCGTCGTTCCACCAAGTCGTCCAAGTGCATATGTCCGAACTTGTGAATCTTATCGCGGCGATGATCCGGCGCCACAAACGTCAACTCGCAGATAAGCACTTTTGCCTCATACATCGCCGGGTTGTCGTCCAGACCGCCGGGAGCACTGTCGCCCACGTAAGCCAGGAGCGGGCGGCGAACTTCGGCACTCACTTCCGTCCCACCCATTCTCAGATCGCGAATCTGCTCGCCGCCTAAGTCCTGGTATTCCGGCTTCAGTTTGCGGCGGCGGTCCCACACAATGAACCCCAACGACGGCACTGTATGCCGAGTGGCCACCGCGGATACAATCAACTCGCGCGATAGTTCAATCTCGTCACCCGGTGAAATCGGCCTCAGATCGCACGGCAACCGCCCTCGATCGAGCTTCGTGAATTGCCGCAAGATTCGTTGCATCGGCTCGATCGTCTCGCCCGGCATGTAGATCACGGGCGGCGTCATCTTCATCATCCGCCGCCGGGCCACGTACACTGGCAGCGCTACGATGTGGTCAAGGTGACCATGCGTCACGAACCATGTTTCCGTCCCCATGAACGACCATGGCTGCGCGCCCAGGTCGAATCCTAGCTTCAATTCAGGAAATCGCCAGTACGTCTGGACCGCTGCACGCGAATAGCCCTCAATCGTCAGATCGCCGTGCTTTAGCGTCTTGACCGGCAGGTTGTTGATCATCGAAGAAGCAAGACGAGAGTAAAAGGCGATAGAGCGGAAGCAGCTATTGTATGAGCAGCCAAGTCGAGGGTCGAGTGTTCAGAATTAGTTGAGGGCTGAGTGTTTAGACTAACGGCAGTTCGCACGGAGCCTCTTTGCCCACGTCTCTCAACCCTCACCGGGCGCGTGCTCGTAATCATTCACTGCCGCAACTACTGCGGGCAGCGGCCTGACTCCCGGCTCCAACCAAACCTCCTCGAAGAGCGGCTTGCTGCGCCGCTCGCGCGTGCTGATGTCGCACCAATTCTAGAACAGCCAAAAACATACCGACTAATTTCGACTTATGAACCGACGACTCGAAGAAGCTCGTAAACGCCACCCGACCATCGCAGCGTAATCGCTCGTCGATCCGTTGCATGTACACGTGAATCGGCGTATCGTCGTAGCGGATACTTTCGGGACCGGCCACCGCGTGCTTGGCCTTTAACACGCGGCCGAATGCGCTGACCAAGTCCCACAGCTCAACTTCCTGGATCGGCTGCTCCTCGGGCAAAATCTGCCGCCCCGGCAAATCATTCGCGACTCGCGGAAACCGCTCTCGCCATTCGCGGCCGCGCTCTTCCAGCATGCTGGCAGCATCGCGGTATTGCTTGTACTCGAGCAACCGCCGAACCAGATCCTGCCGCGGATCTTCTAGCTCCACCTCGACCTCTTCGTCTCCGGGTAACGCCGAGCGCGACTTCATTTCAATAAGCATGCTCGCCTCATCGAGAAAATCCCCCACTGCATCGACGTTGATTTGCTCCAACACCGCGATGTGCTCAAGGAATTGCTCGGTGACCGCGGTAACCTGGACGTCGATCGCATCCAGCTCGTGCTTCCGCACGAGATACAGGAGAAGATCCAAGGGCCCCTGATACAAATCGAGTTGGACGCGAAAGTGCATGATGATCTTGCCCTGAAAGTTTGGACATTCCCGCTTGCGCCTCGCGCCAACGCCAAGGCGCCCGAACGGGGTCGCAAACTCTACCAGAGAACACCCGCCCGTGGGAGCTGAGTGAAGCGCCAAACATGTCAGCTCGCTCCGCATGCCGGATGCTTTTACCTCTAATGTATCCCTCTACAATCCGGTGCTAGCATCGTCTCTATCCGCGCAAAAAACTAGCCGGGTCTCTGTAAGAGAGACCCGGCCAGTACAGCTCGTTGCAGCCCGCGAGTCGATTCCGAGTTCACGGTGCGTTCAATCAAAGAGGGAATCCGACTCCACGGACTACGCGAGCTGGGCTTCAAACGCCGAGAATTACTTCTTATCCTCCGACTTCTCGGGAGCAGCAGGAGCTGCCGACTCATTGCAGCTGCTGCAACCCGAGTTGCAACCGCTGCTGCAACTACTACACCCACTGTCGCAGCCGCTATTGCACCCGCCGCAGCCGCGGTGATGGTGATGGTGACCACACCCACCGCAGCCATTGTCGCAGCTGCTTTCGCAGTTACTCTGACAGCATGATTGCTGCTGACAGCCGCCGCAGGACTGCTTTTCGCAACCGCACGTCTTCTCTTCACAGCCGCAGGACGACTCCTCGCAGCATGATGACCGGCAGTGTCGTCGATGGTAGCAGCCACCTCCACCCCATGAGCCACATGAGCCCCGCGAGCCCCATGAGCCACTCGAGCCACCCCACGACCCACAGCTATGATGGCCAAACGCCATAGCCTGGCCCTCTAGTCCGACGAGGATCGCAGCTATGGCTGCAAATCCAAGCGTCAATCGAATCACATTTCGCTTCATCACAATTCCTCCAAAACACTGAACAAAAAATGGAACTTCAACCTCATGTCCGAAATGCGATCGACGAACCAGGCAAAAGCAATCATCCCGACGCCACGGCAGCCGCAGCTACTTGCGATTCACCTTCCGCCCTAGTCCGTGAGAATGGGATGGTCCCCAACGAGTGGGAACCTACGACACTCTCCTATCGTCGCAGATATCCTAAAGCCCGCGATCATCAAAGTCGCAGCCTTCAAGATGCCCCCTATCTAACCCGATGATGTTGAGTTCCACAAGCCACCCAAGCAGCAACAGAGCAAGAAAGTTTATGGATTGGGCAATTGACGAAATTAAGGTGAAGCAGGAGCTTCATGTGGATAGCCGTAAACAAAGGACATGCCTGAATCCTTTACTCCCGGAAGTCGCTGTAAGAGTCTATCACAAAAGAGTTTAGGACAGAAACACTGGCCTCTTTCGGCAGAAAGCCAATTGGCAATATGGAAAAGGTGGGTTGTTTGAAAATAGTGAGAGGTTCTACAGCCAACAAAAAACCCGGCCACTATGGCTGGGTCAAAACTTCAGTCTTTCCCCGATGGAACAAGGAAACATTAGCGCCGTGCAGCGTCATGTGGTTCTTGGGCCGTATACGGTGCCGATGGTTGACCTCCGTTCGGACTTGAAGCAGCCGGTGCCACCGCCGGCATTCCTAATCCGCCCCGACTGGCAACAATCGGAGTCGCCGGTGCCGCAACTGGCGGCGTAACGGTCGGTACACCCGTACTTGCTTGTGAGCCGGTCGCTTGCTGCTGCCCGCTGTTACCTTGATTGCTTGCCAAGCCCGACATCGTCTGCCGCGGAATTGCCATATTCTGGCCCGTTTCGAAATCGGAAAGCGTCCAAGGTTGATCCGGTGTCGTGCCGTAGGCGATTCCCGATACGCGCCAATCGTTCTCAACCTTACGCAGCAAGCAGCACATTTCTTCGCTGTGCGGCTTTCCGTCGGAATTGTCAGTCAACACACACTGCACGATCGCTTGATCTTCCGAGGGCGAGCGGACTTCCCCGATCTTGAACGACGCTGTTTCCAGCCCCGGCGGCGAGAACTGCTTGCCGCTGTCCACGATTCGCTGCATGGCTTTTGGCGTAAGCCGCGCACTGGCCCGCTGCGTGTCGCCTTTCAACACAGCGTCCAGGAAGTCGTATGCTGCCTTCGCAATCGGGTTAGTGGCCGGATCTGTTTCCTTGATTGTTGGTGTACCATTATCAGCCGTGGCCATGCCGCCCGTCGAGCTGCTCTTGCTGCAGCCCGCCAGCATTCCCAGGCCCACAACGGTAACAACGCCAACACGCGTGATGCAATTCATTGCCAATCTCCGCATCGAAAACTAGGTAAGCTTGCCCCGATGAACATTGACTCTTGGGTTCCAATCGACGGACCCGTCGTAATCCCCGGGACAAATGGGGCACGGAGTCTGTCAAAACGGCTCCGCAAGGTCAAGCGTGATCGAACATCCCAACACAGCCTCAATGCAGAGAAAGCGATCACCAGGAGGCAATGTACGGAAATGCTAGCACGTAGCGGAAACAACTCATCCTGCGTACGATCGTTCGAATGGTTGCCAACTTCGACCCGCTTTTAGCCGAATCTCTTTCCAAGCACGTCGATTGCTTGGCAGGGCTGATCGGACCACGTCATTTAAGCTTGCCTCGTGCTTTTGCGGCCGCTGCTGACTATGTTGAGCGAGAATTCGCCGATGCCGGCTATCCGGTCACTCGGCAAACGTACACGGTTCACGGCCAGGAAGTCACGAACGTTCTTGCGGAGCTCCCCGGCGGGAGACGATCCGACGAGATTGTTGTAGTCGGTGCACATTACGATACGGTCCCGACAACACCCGGAGCAGACGACAACGCATCGGCCGTAGCGGTGTTGATCGAAGTCGCCCGCTTGATGCGGCGACTGCAACCTATGCGGACGGTGCGGTTCGTGAGCTTTGCTTGCGAGGAGCCACCGTATTGTTACACCACCGATATGGGCAGCCAAGTGTATGCCCGCGAGTGTCGTTCGAAAGGCGAGCGGATTTACGGAATGTTGTGCCTGGAAATGGTCGGCTTCTACTCGACAAAGCCGCGGAGTCAGAAAGTGCCGCCATCGATTCCGCGTGTTTTTCATCCACTTTTTCCGCAACGTGGTGACTTTCTCGCCGCGGTGGGGAACCTGCGTTCCTGTCGATTGTTGTGGCAGTTTCGCCGCGGCTTCAAACGGGCTGTGCGATTTCCTTTATTTTCTATCGCCCTGCCGGAATCGATTTCGGAGATTCGCCGATCCGACAACAGCTCATTTTGGGACCAGGGCTACCCGCGCTGATGCTCACGGATACAAGCTTTCTGCGCAATCCGAATTATCATCTGGCGAGCGACACGCCTGATACGCTCGACTATGAACGGATGGCTCAAGCCACCATCGGCATCGCTGGAGGCGCGTGCAAAGTCGCCGGGATACGCCGATGCGTTGCAACGCCGACATAAAGCTCGTGAGTCATCCCGCCTGCAGCCCGCGATCGACCGCATCCTGATCTCGGCTATACACGGCAAGAGTCGCCTCAAACGTTTCTTTCGAAATCTCCCACATCGGTTTATCGTCGGTATGGGCATTGCAGTGGGCCACGAGCAGCCGATAGAGAAACTTGAACAAATGCCGCGGCACGCGTAGCGCCCCGAAGGCTTCGATCAGACGGGTGTCTGCGATCGAATCATCCAGCAGCGAACGCAACGTCGGCTGCTTGCCGTTGACGCCGCAACTGCGAATCCGCGAATTCGCCAAGTCATACAGTGCCTGCCCGGTCCATTCCAGCGACGGCACCATGTTCTGCTTGTCGAGCCGGGCGCGTTGGTAGAAGTCGCGGTCCTCGCGATGCATGAAATCGACCAGCTCGCGCGGTAGCAGCAGCTTGAGCCCTAATCCAGGCTGCTTCAAAAACTTGTTGTCGAGCATCGACCAGATCAGCGCCCGCATCCGGTCGACTGACCCGGTGATCAGGTGCGGCTCATCCACGCGATCGACCAATACGACCACACCTTCGAATCCCAGCGACTTGAGCACCCCCTGCAGCTTCGTTAGTAGCTCAAACCGGTCGTCCGTCCGCTGCGTCTCCGGCAATGGCTGACCATCGATGTCTTGCTTTGAAAAACGCATCAATAGGCGGCGCAACGATCCTACGTGCGGTTTCAGCACCCGCACATTGTGCCCAATCCGCCGGGCAACCCAAAACCATTTCCACAAGCGGGCAAAACACGGCAGCCAACCTAACAAAACGATTACGTACGGCCACGGCGTAACGAGCCAGTCCCAGCGCTGCGAGTACAGCGTGATTCCAACTACTCCTGCAGTTACCACGACGCCCACAACGCGATCCCACCAAGATAGCCATGTATGATACCGAAGTTTTCGACGCAACCGGTTCCAACGCGAGACAACATTCTCGCGCGTCGAATTGTCGTAACACGCCACCAGCATGAGCAGGTCGCGCTTCTGATGGCGATCGAGCGAGCGCAGGCGATCAGCGCTCAGTTGGTTCGCATCAGGTCCCGTCGGCTGTGGTACGCCTAGCAAGCGATCGACCAAGCTCGTGACTCCGAGCGAAAGAATCGCATCCATGTGATCCCACAGCTTCCACTCGCCAAGCACCTTGGCCGGATCGCGCTGTTTGCGGGCGCTGAAGTCGATCAGCGAAGTGATCCAGGAACGGATTGAAATCGTCGTACTCGATGACAAACAGCCGCCCATTCCCTGGTCGACCGTTGTAAAGCGCAATGCGGCTGACCATCTGTATCCGCATGGCCGTTTTGCCGGAACCTTTTTCGCCGAATACGATCGACGTCGCGGGATCGGAAGGGTCGCCGTACACCTTGTCCCACGCCGGGTGGTACGTGAGGTCGCGGCACCGCTCCTTGAAAACTGGATCCGACTGCGCATCCTCCTCCGCAAACGGGTTAACGGCGATACCGTGGTGCTCGAGCAGTTGTTGAACGCGCATAGTGGCCTGGCTGGTTGATCCTCAAGAAACCTGCCCAAGTATAATTGACGGCTAGCACCACGGCGAACCGTGCCGATACGACCACTCCAATCGCGCCTCAGAATCCGCGAGACTCGGATAAGCTGCAGGTAACTGAACTGGTTAAGTCGCGTCCGTTATCCCACATCTGCAGCAATTGCCAATAGTTAAGAGATAATGGCTCCCCCGCCCATGTTGATTCGCCGCTCAACGCTACGGCCGTCGCGCAAAAAAAGGCCGCCGACTGATGATAACACACCAGTCGACGGCCGTCGTACAACGTGTCACCACTAGCCGTCAAAAGCCTAACGATATCCTTACGCCGCCGTGATGGTCATGATGATGATGGTGGTGACGGCCGCTATCAAAGCCTCGATAGAAACTCACGTACGAACCAGGGTAATAAACGACCCGCGGCGCGTAGTATGGCGCATAGCTCGCATAGTATGGATAGTAGGCGGCCCGGTAACCGTAACCGCCATAGTCGCAACCATGGGCCGTTGCCACGCCACTTGTGCCGATTGTGGCCACACCCAACGTCGCAATAAACGTAATTGCCAATAACAATCGCTTCGACATCGATTTCTCCTGGGACGCGGCCGCGTCCTCCTCCACGGGGGTTCTGAATTGAATAGCCCGCAATCCGCAGGCTGGTTTGCCATGTGCAAAAAACGCACGTGCGATGCCAAATCGCGCCAGAACCATATATTCAAACATTGTGGTTCATATTGCGGTGCATTCACTTCAACGGCGCCTTAGCGTAATAAAAAAGCGCCGTCGGATCGACGGCGCTGTTCATCCAACCGATTACACATCCACACGCGGTTGAAAGTCGACGAACCCGTTAGAAACCCACGGACACCGAGAACCCCGGTCCCGGTCCATAGTAGTATCCGGGCGCATAGTACGTGCCGTAGTACCCGTAATATGGATATGGCCGATAGAACCGCGGACCGTCGTAGTAGTACGACCGATAGTACGGTCGAAACGGTGCGTAATTGCCGTAGTACGCCCGCGGCGGGCCGTAATAGTAAGCCCGGTAGGGTCGACCCCAACCTCGCCACGCTTGTGCCGGAGTCGCGAAATTCAAGCCGGCCATCGAGAACGCGGCCAAAAACGTCAATGCTAATGCGATGCGCTTAAACATGACTGCCTCCCGAAACGTTGTCGCTTCGAACTTTTTGTCTTCAAGCCCTCCTCGTACAAACATGGCACCTTGTTACTCATCCGATCAACGCTGCAGCGCACGTGCCGAACGCTGCCTCATTCAATGCTTGTACATGACACAATGTCGGGAAAACGACGGAAATTCCGTGTGTCGAAATGATCCACACACCAGACACAGCCAATTCGCATTTACGCCTGCCAGCGCTGTTTGATCTCGATCAGTTCTTCGCATCCGGCAACGCCTTGTAATAGGCATCCAGCGGATAGCAACCTGAAATGAGTCCATTGCGCGGCGCCGTCGTGCAGTCGCTAAATGTGCGGCACACGCGTTTTCGCCGCAACGGCCGCCCGGCGAGCGTGTCCGCAGGCATTTCGGGATAAGAAAGCACCATTCGCCCCAGCCCTACGAAATCCGTCCATCCTTCGCGCACCACCGCCTGCGCAACGTGCGGAAGATAATCCTGCAAATAGCTGTACCCCGTTCCAACTATCGGCACATTACCACTTCCGTCTCGCTGAGTGCTACTGGTGGCTTGCCCAGCCGTGTCTTCCAGCGCTGTCTTGCACTGACGCACCGCATCGATCTGCCGGCACACGCCCACAAGTGGATCCTCCGGCGGTTGATACCCATCAATCGGCGGAAAGATCGCCGGCCGCTGCAGGTGCGGGTTGTAATATGGACTTCCGCATGAAAAATTGATTGCTGCCACACCGCGCCAATGAGCATCCGCAACAGTTCAATCGGCTCCGTCAGATCGATTGCCAGCGGATTATCGGCCGCCACGCCGAAGCCAAACTCATACGGCAAATACGTTTCGAAATCCATCGGCCGCCCCACTTCGCGGCTCGTCTCATACGGTACCGAATCGAACACGCTCAGCCGAACGCCAATTGAAAGCTGCGGAATCTCCTCCCTCACGCGATCAATGATCGTTAATAACAGCCGCGATCGTCCCTCCAAATCGCCGCCAAATCGTCCTGGCCGATGCCGCGCACTCAAAAACTCATGTAGCAAGTACCCATGGCATGCCTTCACATCGACAAACTGAAACCCGACCTCGTGCGCCAGCCGGGCCGCCGCCACATAATCGTCAATCAGCTTCTCGAGCTCCGCATCCGTCCACACGATCGAATCATCGCGTGGATCGATCCGGAACTTCACATCCAAGAGCGGATGATGATAGGCAATCCGCGGCGAGCTTTTGTGATGGTCGTCCGGCTTGCAAAACCGCCCTGAATGCGTGAGTTGCAAGCCCACCAACAAACCATCGAGCGAACTAAATGCCTCCTGATGCGCATCCGTAAGCGAGTACAACAGCGCCGCGAGCCCACGCCGATTCGCCTCCGTCGCCAGCGTTTGGTTCGGATTAGCCCGGCCATCCGGCCGCACCGCCGCCGCCTCGCCGCCCCAAATCAACTTGGCGCCACTTCGACCGAAATTCTGCCACCGCCGCAGCGTGTGTGGGCTCGGCGTGCCGTCCCGGTTCGCATCCCACCCTTCCATTGGATGAATGCACCACCGGTTCCCGACTTCCACGCCCGCGACCGTTATCGGCTGTGCCATCGGCGACCCCTCTGCCGCTGACAATACTCGCTCATCGACTGGCAGCGTCAGCCCGAGTGCCGCCAGCCGCGCGCAGCGCGGCCACATCCTTCAACTGGGCAACTTTCGGGTAACTCGATGCGTCTGCCATGGTCCGGCCATTTTTCGGTGTGCTTTCGACACAAGTGTATCAGATGTTGCGCGCCACTGCACTGAGCCAAGATCGGATGCGTGCCGTTTGACATACACGGTGACCCCGAACCGGCCCCGCACCGTGAATAGTCCGGTCACCACCGTTACCCTGTCAAACATCGTATTCATCGTGAGAGGGCGGCCCGTTTCGCTGGAGATTCGTGGAAGTAAAACCGATATGGACGCTTTGCATTTTCAGGCGACAATTTAGTTGCGATGCCACCTATCTCTTCCAGCGATGCGGTTCATGAGCTGCAACAATCTGTGCAGCGGTTATTGGCAAAACATTCTGCGGACGATCTGTCGGAACTGCCGCTCGAAGTCCAGCAAGCTATCTATCTCGCCCGCGAGCTCTGTCAGCGCGCTCGCAAGCTGCAAACGCCGCAGGAGCGCCGTCAGCAGGCGGAGCTCGATCGCATGATCCAATCGCCGCACGACAAGGCGACACTCATGCAGCTCACCGATCAAGCGTTTCGTGCGCGCCGGCCGCACCGGGCCGCTGACCAGCTCATCCATATTCTCGACGTGCAAGGTGTGCCGCGATTCTTCAGCCCCATCGATCGTACGCTGCTTTACGGCTTTCAATCCTTCGGCTCTTATTTGCCGGGCGTCGCAATGCCCTTCGTAAAAGACCGCATGCAGCAGGAAACGGCAAATGTCATCCAGCCGGCCGAGCGCGACCTGCTAGCCGGACACCTGCGGGCACGCTGGAAAGAAGGCGTCCGGATGAACGTCAACTACTTGGGCGAAGCACTGTTGGGCGAGGAGGATGCCCAGCGCCGGCTGCAAGGGTATCTTTCAGCGCTGCAGCAACCCGAAATCGAAGTCATCTCGGTAAAAATCTCGACGATCTACTCGCAGATTTCGGCGCTCGCCCGCGAGCACACGGTCGGCATCCTCTGTGACCGATTGGAGCTTTTGTTCCGTGCTGCCGCCAAAGCCCGATTTACGCGCCACGACGGCACCACCGTGCCGAAATTCGTCTACCTCGACATGGAGGAGTACCGAGACAAAGACCTCACCGCTGAGGTCTTCATGCGTACGCTCGACCGGGGCGGTCTGGAGCAAACCCGCGTCGGCATCGCCCTGCAAGCCTATATTCCCGACTCCTTCCTCACGCAACAGCGTATCAACGAATGGGCGCGGAAGCGTATGGCGGCCGGCGGTGCATCCGTTACCATTCGTCTCGTGAAAGGCGCCAACATGGAGGCCGAACGTGTCGAAGCCAGCCTCCACGGCTGGCCGCAGGCGCCGTACAAAACCAAACTCGAGACCGACGCGAACTACATCCGCATGCTCAACGAGGGGATGCGGCCCGAAAACCTAGCGGCGGTGCGGCTCGGGATCGCTTCGCACAATCTATTTACTCTTTCCTACGGCTTGGTACTAGCAACCAAGGCAGGCGCCCTCGATCAAGTGCAGTTCGAAATGCTCGAAGGCATGGCGAACCACCAGCGCCGAGCATTGTTCGAACTCACGGGCAACATGTTGCTATATGCCCCTGCCTGCCGGCAAGAAGAGTTCACGAACGCCATCGGTTACCTCGTCCGCCGGCTCGACGAAAACACCGGGCGACAACAACTACCTGCGCTATGCGTTCAATATCGATGTCGATAGCCCGGAATGGCGCATGCTCGAACAGCAGTTCGCCGCAGCCTTCGAAGCGAGGGAGTCCGTCAGCAGCGCACCACGAAGGACACAGAATCGAAGCCAAGCGTCAAAAACGAAGAGCAGCAAGCAGTCCCTCTCCGGCTCTCGACCCTCGACCCTCGACCCTCGACCCTTCCACAACGAACCCGATACCGACTGGTCGCTCCCATCCAACAGCGCCTGGGCGGAATCCATCATCTCTGTGTGGAAGAATCGTTGCAGCCGAAACGCGGCAGACGTTCCACTCGTCATCGGCGGCGAAGAGATTCTGGATGGCCGTCCGATTCGCGACTCAATCGATCCGTCGCGACCTGACACGATCGTCGCCCGCTACCGACAGGCGACAGAAGTTGATGTCGATCTCGTTGTCGAAGTGGCAAGGGACGATGCCGATGGGTGGCGGCACCTGCACGAATCAGAGCACATCACGATACTTCATCAAGTTGCCGAAGAACTATCTGCCGCCCGCGGCGACCTGATGGGGGCCATGCTGGCCGAGGGCGGCAAGACGCTTGCCGAGAGCGACCCCGAAGTTTCCGAAGCGACCGATTTTTGCCGTTTTTACGCCCAGAGCGCGAACTACTTCTATAACCTGCCTGGTATATCAGCCAGTGGCCGAGGCGTGGCCGTCGTAGTTTCTCCATGGAACTTTCCACTCGCGATCCCATGCGGCGGCGTAGCAGCCGCGCTCGCGGCCGGCAACAACGTGATTCTCAAGCCCGCCTCCGACACCGTGCTGATCGCATACCAACTTTGCCAGTGCTTTTGGCGGGCAGGCGTACCGAAAACAGCGTTGCAGTTTGTTCCTTGCAGCGGAGGCACGATCGGTGCGAGGCTGGTTTCGAATGCCGGCGTCGATGCGGTAATTCTCACCGGCGGCACAGCCACCGCGGCAGCAATGCTACGCGCGAAACCAACCATCCACTTGCTGGCGGAAACAGGGGGCAAAAACGCCACGATCGTTACCGCTCTCTCCGACCGCGACCAGGCCATCAAGAACGTGCTGCACAGCGCGTTCAGTCACAGCGGCCAAAAATGCTCCGCCACGTCACTACTCATCTTAGAAAGCGAAGTCTACCACGATGCTAGATTCCGCAGGGCATTCTGCGATGCCGTCGAGAGTTTGCACGTCGGTTCTGCCTGGAATTTGCCGACCAAAATCGGCCCGCTCATTCGGCCGCCGTCCGGCCCGCTGGAAGCGGGTCTCAAAGAGTTGGAGCCGGGGGAAGAGTGGGCGGTGATGCCGCGGTTACATGTCGATGGCAACCCTCACCTCGTCAGTCCTGGCGTGAAGTGGGGCGTACAACCGAGCAGCTTCACGCATTGCACGGAGCTATTTGGTCCAGTGCTCGGCGTGATGGAGGCCCGCGATCTGGACGAAGCGATCAACCTAGTGAACGCGACTGGTTACGGGCTCACTTCCGGCCTCGAAAGCCTCGATGACCGCGAGCAGCAGTTGTGGTGCAACCGTATTCGCGCCGGTAATTTGTACATCAACCGACCCACCACAGGAGCAATCGTGCTGCGGCAGCCGTTTGGCGGCATAGGGAAAAGCAGTGTTGGCCCTGGCATCAAAGCCGGCGGTCCGAATTATGTGGTGCCGCTGATGCAGATCACCGACAGCGGCACTGAACATCCTGCAGTCGCTTCCGAAGACGCTGAGCAATTTGGGCCGCCGATCCATTCGACGCCTTCCATCCTTGCAGCGCCAACCACAATCACTTGCCGCCCGGAGTTGCTGCGAGATTTTTATCGAGCCATTGTTGAGACGGCTGCAAACGACTCGATTTTAACCGAAGCCGGACGCCAGAGAATCCTTGTGGCCATTGCCAGCTACGAACACCGGAGCCGCGAGGAATTCCACGTGGTACACGACGATTTTCGGTTGTTGGGCGAAGACAATTTCCGCCGTTATCTGCCGGTCGAGCCGTTGAGAATTCGAGTCCACCCGGATGATTCGCTGAGCGAGATTTTTTGTCGTTCCGCTGCTGCCCGCGCCGCTGGCTGCCGTTCGACGATCAGTTCGCCGCCCTCGCTTTCCGGTTCAGCATCTACGGCAGTTGAGCTACTCGATGAACTGACGCATGCCTGGGCCGGCGCGATCGAATTCGTCGAAGAGGATGATGCAGCTTTGGCCGAGGCGATCCGCAATGGCCGTGTCTCTCGCGTGCGATATGCGGCGCCAGAGCGCGTGCCGGAAGTGATTCGCGTGGCTGCCGCGGAATCGCTTCAATATATTGCCGATTCGCCGGTGTCCTGCCATGGCCGTATTGAGCTATTGTGGTACATGCGCGAACAAAGCGTGTCGCACGTCTATCACCGCTATGGCAATCTGGGCCTGCGTGCTGACGAGCCGCGTGATGAACCCGCGTAAGTTCCGTAGGCATGTCCGACCGGATTGTCGTCGGGTGGCTCGTGGCTCGGGTCGAACCAAAGGCAATCCGCCAGGCGCAAACAAGCGGCTGACGAACCTCGTCGGTTCATGTGTTTTGCCTACACCAGCTCACGCAATCGCCGTGCGCTGGTTCGATCAACCGCGCCAACAGCGGGACGGCCAATGCTCGGCCAATAAATCCGACCAAAAACAGTTCGGCGTAAAACGAGCCGTCCTTCCATCCCTGCGATCGAAGATGGTCCAGAATCGCGCCGCCGGCGATAATCATCACGCCGTTGGCCAAATCGGCAACCGCATGATACACGGCCACAAACGGCGCGTTGTTTTCCGCCGGTGCAAGTTTCAATTTGATATTATCGAGCCCCACGTTCAGACCCGCGTAGGCAATCCAAACAAGGAAGGCACCAGCGACAAGCCATGGCCGCTCCGGCGTAGCGACTAGAAAAAACAATGGCCCCGTCGCCACAATGCACTGCGATACAACCATAATGGGTCGGTTTCCCCACCGATCGACCAGCCGGCCCATCCACGGTGCAATGCTGAGCTGCCCGGTGCGCATCGCACCTTCCAAAACTTGCCGAACAGTGTACGAAAAACCGAGAACGCGTATCGGATAGATTTCCTGAACGACTCCAGTGATGCCGTTGGCGATCGAAAACCAAACAGCAAACAACAGTAGCCGCGCATATACAGGATTCACAAATGCCCGCGCAAGTGCCCGCCACGGTGTACGCGGCACGGCGCTGGGCGCCCGCCGTAGCCCAGGCATCACTGCTAGCGGCACAACGGCAGCAAGCATCATCGCGGCGCCGATCGCCGCCGAAATTGCGAGCGGCTCCCACCGAGGCGCGTTTGGCAACAACCAAGGCCATAGCGATGCCAGCGACACACTGGCCACAAGCCCGACAACACGCCCCGCAGTGAGCCAACATTCGCGGCACCCGAGCAGACGCCCGCGTACACGCGCCGGAGTTAAGTCGCCCAACCACGACCACAATGTCACCGTCCCAACATACTCGGCAAGGTGATACAGGCACCAAGCGGCCACTAAAACCCCGATTGCGACTCCGTTGGATACTCGCCCCTGCAATACCGCCGCCACCGGGACAACACACAAGACCACAGCGCTTAACGCATATGACACGATGCACAGCCTCTTTCGCGCCACAAGTCGCGCCATCAGCGCCGGCACACCGAGTCGCAGCAGGCCGGCAAATCGTGGGGCTGCCAATATGAAACTCAACGCCAGTCCGGTAGCACCAAGATCGGCCGCAAGATAAATCACCAAGAGTGTCGAGACCAATCCATTGCCGATCGCCCACAATCCAGCATTGAGGTTCGCCATAGCCATGCCATGCCGCATCTTGCGACTTGGGAATCGATCTGATGGCCTCGTGCCGGTAACAATCATGCGGGAGCAATCGTGGCTGGATGCCGTGAAGTCAGCAAATATTGTTGTGCGACATAACAGAACTCATGCCTCGAATAGATAACACTGGATACGGGGCTCAGAGCCCAGAAATGCGACGGCGGCTTCGTATCCATCGCACGGCGCAAGCCGAGTCAGCCGGCATTGGGAGCTCTTGGCGGTCTTTGGCAGCGAAGAAAGATCGACCCAACCATCAACATCTCCAACCGACGGAACGCGGAAACAGTTTAGCGATTCTGCGATGCCTATCCCCAATGCCTTGAGCACGGCTTCCTTCGCCGTCCAACAACGGAAAAACGCACGATGGCGGTCCTCGTACGCGAACATTACTTCCTCAACTTCGACCGGATGAAAATGGCGCCGCGCGATCCGCTCCAACTCATGCACTTCGCGCACTTGCTCCACGTCGATGCCGACCTCGCAGCCGCTCACGATTGCGACGAGTGCGAGACTCGCTGAGTGCGAAAGATTGAACAACAAATTCGCCGCGGCATATTTGTCGCCAAGCCGCGGCTTGCCGCCTCGATCGTAGACAAACTCGACAATTTCCGGGCGCTCATCAAGATACAGCCCCAAGAGTTTCCGCAGTGCTCCATGCGCAGCAACAAAGCGCCGCCGCAGACCGCCTGTCACCAACGCCTCTGCCCGTTTCAGCTCCGCCGCCGATAGAATCGCTGCGTAGCCCTCTGCGGATGCCTCCCCGCCGTCCAGCGGAACTGCCCACACGTGCGCTTCGTCAACCGCAAGCGCGGGTGGATCGTTTCGGAGGGGCCATTGAAATTCCATGCGTCACTTTTGTTAGCCGGAGTCGGGTGCCTTACTCTCCGCCAGATCTTGTTCCAACCGTGCAATGATCATCCGTACCGCCGGTGTAGGCTCGTTGACGCTCTGTGAAACGCCACGCTCCGGCGACGGACTGCCGGAGAACACGAAAAAGTGCGTTCCAGGGAACAGGCGAACGCTGCAGTCACGTGTGGAATACCCGCGCCATCCCATTAGCTTACCTGGCGAGACGGCCGGGTCCTCCGCACCGCCCAATACCAGCAGCGGCACATCCAGCGGCGGCTCTTCACTGTACGTGTACGTTTCGATCATTTCAAAATCGGCTCGCAGCGCCGGCAGCAGCACGTCCCACATTTCGGGATTGTCGCGCACCACGGACGGTATTCCGCCGTATCGTTCCTGCAACACGTTGATCAACTCGCTATCAGGAAGTGTATGGATTTGCTCGGTGATTACGATCGAGTGAGGCGGCGGACAGCCTGTCAGCACCAATAGCTGCGGCATGCTGTGATTGTGCCGCCGCAGCGAACAGGCAAGTTCAAACGCTAACAGCGCCCCCATACTATGGCCTAGCAACACATACGGCTGATCGAGTGCGAACCGGCATAAATCTTCTCGCAACGCGTCCGCAAGCGCCTTCAAGTCCGTATAGGGCGGCTCGTTTAGCCGACCATCGTGACCAGGCAAGGAGAGTGGCAGCAAATCCACCTCGGCCGGCATCAGGGGTCGCCAACGATGATAAGAAGCCGTTCCCCCACCGGCATACGGCAGGCAAACGAGCCGAAGTGACGCTTTGTCATCCAACTGCGACCGTGAAATTGAGCTAAACATCGAGCTTTATTGAACAAATCCTGCCGAATGTGCCTAGTGTGCGGTCCTTTCCGGCATCCCTGAAAGCACCTAGAATAGTGCCTTTAACATGCTAATTGAAGTTGCTGGGTTCATAGCGGGCATTTTCCGATTCGGTTCAAGAGGGACCGCCCGAACCGGTTTGCGATCGGATTCCCTTCTTGCCACGGTAGCCTGCTGGGTCGTGAAGCTTTTTGGCCGCCCGGTGAAATGATCGAAAACCGCGTGCGTTCTGATTTTGACATGATGCGTTGTGATACATCCTACCGCACGATGATCGATCTCCTGGCCGGGCAAGCGGCCGAGCAACCCGATCGTACGGCCTACGCATTTCTCGATGACCGTGACGGTATCACTGAGATCACGTTCGGCGAATTGGATCGCCGAGCCCGCATGATCGCCGGCCGGCTGCAGCTTGAGTTGAAGCCCGGCGATCGGGCGTTGCTCGTCTATTCTGCTGGCCTTGAGTTCATTTCCGCATTTTTCGGTTGTATGTATGCCGGTGTCGTCGCCGTCCCGGCAACGTATCCAAAGCCAAAGCGCCCGATGCCGCGGTTACAGCGGATCGCGCTTGATTGCGATGCCCACGTCGCGCTCTCGACCGCCCAAACGCTCACTACGATCGACCCCGACTTGCTCTCGGCCGATGCCGCCACCAGCCAATGGGTCGCCACCGATGAATTGAACACAGAGCTCGCCGACTTCTGGCAACGGCCAGCAATCGACAAGCACGACCTCGCGTTTCTCCAATACACCTCCGGTTCCACGAGCGACCCAAAGGGTGTGATGGTCTCACACGGGAACCTGCTGAACAACCTGGAGTGCATCCGCTTGTCGTTTGGCCTCGGCGAGACGGAAGGAGATTTGGAGTCGGCTACCGGCGTTATTTGGCTTCCCGCCTATCACGACATGGGCCTGATCGGCGGCATCCTCACGCCGCTCTACATGGGCGGGCGGTGCGTGCTGATGTCGCCGACCTCGTTTTTGCAGCGGCCCATGCGGTGGCTGCAGGCGATTCACGATTACAAGGCGATTGTCAGCGGCGCGCCGAATTTCGCGTATGAGTATTGTGTGCGACGCACGAGCGCCGAAGAACGCGAAAAACTGGATTTGAGCCGTTGGCGACTGGCCTTTTGCGGGGCCGAGCCGATTCGTGCTGAAACGCTTACGCATTTCGTCGAAGCCTTTCAGTCCGCCGGCTTCAATATGCAGACGTTTTATCCGTGCTACGGACTGGCCGAATCGACGCTCTTGGCCGCGGGGCCCGATCATCTCCAGGAGCCCCACATCCTGCCCGTCAACCGCGCCGAGCTCGCCAAGCATCGCGTGGTCACCGCGTGCGGCGAACCGGATGCGATGGTCCAGCGGCTTGTCGGCTGTGGCGCTCCGGTGGCCGATCACGCCATCGTGATCGTCGAGCCAGACAAAGACATCGAATTTCCCGAAGGCGAGGTGGGCGAGATCCTCATTCAAGGCCCTTCGGTCGCACAAGGTTATTGGAATCGTCCCGACGAAACTGAACAGGTCTTCGGCGCCCAAGTGCCCGGCCGCGAAGGCAAGTTCCTGCGAACCGGCGACTTGGGCGTCTTCCACGAAGGCGAGCTGTTTGTCACCGGCCGCGTGAAGGACGTGATCATCATCCGCGGCCGAAACCATTACCCGCAGGATATCGAGCAATCGGCCGAGGGGGCCCATTCCGCCGTGCTGCCCGGTGCCGCATTCGCGCTCTCCGACGAGCATGGCGAGCGGCTCGTCGTCGTCCACCAGATCGATCGCCAGTTTCGCGACGCCGACCACCACCAAATTATTCAAGCGATTCGCCGGGCGATCGTCGAGCAGCACGAGCTCGATCCGTACGCGATCGTGTTGATTCGCCAGACGTCGCTGCCGGTCACCTCCAGCGGCAAGGTGCAGCGCAACCTGTGCCGCGAGCAGTACTTGGCCGACGAGCTAAAGGTCGTCCACTCGTGGACGAACCCCGCGATGCGAGCGGCCCAGCAATCACCAGCCGGGGAACGAATGAACGTGCAGATTCACGGCGAAGGCGTCTCCAGCCAGCGGAACGACCAACCAGCGGAAGGGACGCGACCGACTGTTCCTCTAGGCGCAGCGGCGAGCGGCAGCAAACCGGCGCCGCAACCACGCCTCACGCCGCCGACGCCGATCGAAGTCGATCGTGCCGCCGAACGGATCGAAGAATGGCTCCTCAAGTGGCTGGTAAGCCGGCTGAGCATGGATCCGGCCGACGTGGCCCGCGATCGGCCGTTCGCCGAGTTCGGCGTCGATTCACTCACCGCGGTCGAGCTCAGCCGGGAACTCGAAGACGAGTTCGAGGTCCCGCTGCCCGCCATCGTGGCCTGGAACTATCCCACGCCGGCCGCGCTCGCCCGCTACTTGGCCGAGCAATCACTCGGCGTCGGCGAAGCGACGACACCACTCCCGGCCGTTTCATCGACGAGCGGCGCGCCTCTGCCCACCGCGCCGAACGATGAGCAGCTCGCAGCCCTCCTGGCCGAGATCGAAAACCTCTCCGACGAAGAAGCGGCCAAGCTCCTCGCGGAAGAAAACCGCGACTGATCTCAGATCGACGATTTAGGGTTTGAGATCGAAGATTGAAATATAAGAGTATGGCTCGTCCATTTCGGGAGCCGCGGACCGAAAGTCACTGAATCTTGAGCGTCAGTGGCTTTTGCACCGGCGGTTTCGTTCGCCGCCGCGCAAAGTCGTTCGGTGGCCGCCAGTTGAAATTGCACCGGCAAGAGGGTCCCATAAAACGCGTGCAGAAGTATTCGATAATGCGTTGCGCGGTCGATTCGCACGGCGACGCGGCAAAGGCAGAGCAGAGCACGCGCGCAGGCCGGCAATTTCCGGCGAATTTACTTCCGTTTTGGAGCGTTTTTTGCCGCTGGCTGAGAGCTAAGAGCTTTTTCGCATTGTCAAAAGACAAAGTGCACGACGGCAGATCCGACCGTAGCACATCGCGCGGCCAATTTCAGCAAGAATCTTTGGCCAGATAAATCTCTGACTTTTCGTTCCCCGCAGGAAACACAGCTTGACAGAGTGTTCAACGATCATTTAACATGCCTCCAATGCGATTCGGTTCTACTGCGCATGCTCCGATGGCGGAGCTTGCCCGCTTCGGCGGTGCGTAAAGCGATGCTTTTAGTGTCGCCTTCCTGCCGGGCATAGCCGTGTGCACCACATGTCCTATGTCCGCGGAGCCGCTTGCTTGCCGCAAGCAAGCGGCAAGAAAGTGGACGACGGTCGTCCACGCGGTCGCAACCCGCAGTAGAAAGGAGGTCCCTATGGGACACTTCGCAGAATCGCTATCGGACGCCGAACTGGAGCTCGCCACTAGACGCCAACTCATAGTTGACATTTGGTGTGCGATTGAATCCGGCGAGTGCTCCGGTGCGACCACTTGGGATGTCATTGAGGACCTGAGACTTCGTGCAACGGATGCGATCGCATCAGGCTCGCCCGACAGTATCCGCTTGGCGGAGCGTTTGACGGCCGAGGCATTGTACCGCTGGCACGGAACCAATAATCAATGACATCCCAATTTCTAGACTTGGAAAATTCGGGAGTTGGCGAAGTGATTAATCTCTGTGATGCGGCGCGTGAGCTCAGAAGTAGAATTGGTTTGTCCGTTCGAAAGGCGGCGGATGAACTTGGAATGTCGTATGTGCACTTAAGCAACATCGAAAACCAAAAGGTCTCACCATCTCCGGAGGTAATCGATCGTTTTCGCCAAGCGTGGGGCATTGACTTATACATGTTCGCCGTGTGTAAGTTCTCGGATTTGGAAGAATATCCTGAGCGGGTTGCTCGGCCACTTGAACGATTGCGAGCGGCCTGGGAACGCGAAATCGATGACCTAATCGAGTGCCGAAGCAAGGAGGCGCGACGCAATGCTGAATCTGTACACAACTAAGCGTCTCAGCGAAATAATCGACATACCAATCGACGACCTAGTCGACGTCGCTGAGCACACAAAAAAGTATGTCGTTGAAAAAACAGTCTACGACCCAACCAGACTGGACCGCGAAAAACGTCCTAGAGATGTAATTTCGGTAGGAGGACTGTGGCGAACAATTCAGTGTCGATTGCAGAGGCGAATATTCGCTCCGCGACTACCGCATTCACCCATAAGTCATGGGGGCGTCCCCGGTCGCGACCCAAAAACGAACGCTCTCGCTCACGCCGGTCACACTTTTCTGTATATAGCTGATATATCGAACTTCTTTCCTAGCATAAGTAACGATCGGGTGTTCGACTTGTTTCGTCGGCAGCTTAATTGTTCGCCGACCATGGCTCGGCTACTTACAAAGCTTTGCACCTACGAGCACCATTTATCGCTGGGACTTGTAACCAGCCCGATTCTATCCGACCAGATACTTCGACCAAACGATATCCGGCTGCTCGGACTCTGCCAAAAGTCTTGTGCACCTCGCTTGACCCCCACGCGATTTGTTGATGACATTGCTGTGTCGGGGCACTTCAGCCTTGAGCATTCCTTTGTGCCGTCGCTTGTCCGAAGGATTCTGCGCTCAAGTGGATTCAGTATTAAGACTTCGAAAGAAGCAGCCGGGCGAATCGACGAGGGAATGAATATTACCAAGATCCGCCTGAGAAATGGGCATACGGACGCTTCTGAAGAATTCATTCGCGAGTTAGAACGAATGCTCGATGATCACCTTGCGCTTAGCAACGGTCGGCCTTTCCACGGACCACTGCTCACAAGTTCGAGTCTTGAGGGCAAAGTCCTGCACGCGTGTCGGATTAATCCCGGACGACGTCGCCATCTTTGGAGACGATTTCGCACCATACGCTGGGACGAGCTTTGGTGGAATGCGCGATTAATAGGCTTGGTGCCTGCTGAAAAGGTGCTGCTGCCACGCGATGCCCCAGCGCCCGATTTCTCAAAGGCGTACGCGCACGGAAGGATGGTGAGTGCAGGCCACCTAACGGAAACGATATCAACTGGCCCGGAGTTACCACCTTTCTAGGTTTCCGGCCGAAATAAGGTTGTGTCTGCACTCGGATCAGCGCGACGGATATGGCCAGCAACTGCGGTCCGAGAGGCGGCTTAATCCACTTCCTTGGCGTTGATCCAGCTCATCAGCTTCCGCAACTTCCGCCCGGTGACTTCGACCGGGTGGTCTTTGTCGCGCTCGCGCATGGCCTTGAAGTTTTTGCCGCCGGTTTTGGCTTCGTTGATCCATTCGTGGGCGAAGGTGCCGTCCTGCACTTCTTTCAGGATCTGCTTCATCTCCTTCTTCGTTTCGTCGGTGATGATGCGCGGGCCGCGGGTGTAGTCGCCGTATTCGGCCGTGTTGCTGACGCTGTAGCGCATGTAGCTCAGGCCGCCTTGGTAGAACAGGTCGACGATCAATTTCAACTCGTGCATGCATTCGAAGAAGGCCATCTCGGGCTGGTAGCCGGCTTCGACCAAGGTTTCGAACGCGGCTTTCACCAACGCGCTGACGCCGCCGCAGAGGACGACTTGCTCGCCGAACAGGTCGGTTTCAGTTTCCTCGGCAAACGTGGTTTTGATGACGCCGCCGCGGGTGCCGCCGATGCCCTTGGCGTAGGCGAGGCCGATCTTGAAAGTTTCGTCGCTCGCGCCGTCGCTCGTGGCGATGAGGCAGGGAACACCGCCGCCGGCGACGAATTCGCTGCGCACGAGGTGCCCGGGGCCTTTCGGGGCGACCAACAGAGCATCGACGCCCTTGGGCGGTTTGATGAAGCCGAAGTGGATGTTGAAGCCGTGCGAGCACATGAGGATGTTGCCGGGCTTCAGGTTGGGCTCGATTTCGTTTTTGAAGAGGTCGCCTTGCAGCTCGTCGGGGACCAGGATGTTGATGACGTCGGCCTCGCGGGTCGCTTCGGCGGCGCTGACGGGTTTGAAGCCGTGGCTGATCGCGAGGTCGTAGTTCTTGCCGCCGGGGCGCTGGCCGACGATGACATTCACACCACTGTCGCGCAAGTTTTGCGCCTGGGCATGGCCTTGCGAGCCGTAACCAATGATGGCGACGGTTTTTCCTTTAAGTGTGGAGAGATCGGCGTCGTTGTCGTAATAAATAGTGGCTGGCATGATTGCTCCGGAGGGTCTCACCACAGAGGACACGGAGAGCCCAGAGAATTGTCATTGGGAATTTGTCATTTGAAATTGGTGATTTCAGATATGGCAAATGACAAATTCGTTCGCTCTGTGAACTCCGTGTGCTCTTTGGTGAATTGATTGAATTGGACGTTTGATCAAGGATACGGGATGCATGATGCAGGGCGCGGACAAGGCATTCGATTTCCGATCCATGCCCACTAGCATCCCGCATCCTCCATCCTGTTTCATGTCAGGCTAAAGCCTGACCTACTGTTGTTCTGGTTCCGAGTACTTTCGCAATCCGGTGCCGTGACTGTTGCTGCGGTCGATGCTGCGAACGATGGCGATGCGGCCGGAGCGCACCAGCTCGACGATGCCAAACGGGCGCATAAGATCGATGAACGCTTCGATTTTCTTTTCCTGGCCCGCGATCTCGACGGTCACGTGTTCGGGCGCCACATCGACGATGCGGCCGCGAAAGATGTCGGTCAGCTCGCGGATCTCGGCCCGCTGGCCGGGCTTCATCCGCACCTTGATCAACATGAGGTCGCGCTCGACATGGTCGTGCGAGCTGACGTCTTCCACGCGTACGACGGTAACAATTTTTTCGAGCTGCTTGCGGACCTGCTCCAGCACACTGTCGTCGCCCACCACGACGAACGTCATCCGCGATAGCCGGGGATCTTCGGTTTCGCCGACGGCGAGGCTATCGATGTTAAAGCCGCGCGAGGCGAACATGCCGGCAACGTGGGCCAGCACGCCAGGAACGTTTTGTACGGTGGCGGAAAGGACGTGACGCATTCTGAGCGAAAACTCCAAAAAATGGGAACCTCGATAATATCCGCCTGAAGCGTGACTCGCAACGGGCGAGAATCCTATACTGGGCCTTGGACACACTATGAAATAAGGGGAATGTGGTGTCTTACGCTCGCTTGATTCCAATGCTGTCGGAAATAGAACGACTGCTCGTGAAATGCGGATATCCGTGGCAAGCAGAGAATGTCAGAAAGCTGATTGATTTGCAGGACACAAATGAAGCTGAATTTGTTCGCTTGATACAAGATGGCGGAATGTGGGGTGGGTCCGGCGCCGTTTGGGAGGTTGGTCCGATGGGCGAGGATACGGTCGCATTTAAAAAGGCGATGGTTCAACTCGCTGAAGAAATGGAAGACGTGGGATTAGCCTGCAAAGGCAGCCAGTTCGCAGCGTGTTGTTTTCGCAACGAATTGGGAAGCCAATCACGACAAGAGATTCGATGGGATATCGAAAGATTATTTAGCTCATGGTGGCGGTCCGCGTCGACCGCGGGGACCGAAGGGCCGTCCCCTTCCTGGCGGGTCACCCGGCGGCGGCCCCATTCGTTTCGCAAATGACGAGTCGGGCGTGCCGTGGAAAAAGCGGGGGACAAATGGGAACGTGTCGGTCACGACATAATAATATGTGCCTTCGGGGTACTCGGGCGTCACGCCTTCGCGGCCGTTGCAGCGGTCGAGATCGCCGCTGCCATCGACAAACTCGTAGTCTTGCACGAACGTGCCATCGTATTTGCCACCGGGACCGGCGCCGCCGGTTGGTCGCTTGCCCTTTTTGAGGTGATAACTCGATTGCAACTTTTTGAGCGGCGAAGAGGCATCGTCGGCCTTCGCATGACCGTACTCGGCATAGATCGGATAGCCATCGGCTGCATAGCCAATGAGGAGCATTTTATCGTTGCCTTGCTTTTCACGTAACCGTTCGATGAGTCCGGTCGGCAGGCCATGATAGTGATACGCTCCAGTCGGTTGCACATGCGCGTGGTTGGCGTCGATGCCGAAATTCATGCGGCCCATCCCGTCATAGTTCCACACGCGACCGCGATCCATGCCGGGCTCGAAGCGCGTGCCGGGATTTGGTCGACTCACGATTGGCTCGCCCGGCAGCCAGACTTCCGCCGTGCCCGGATCGAACACCACGCCATTGATCGCAACGCCGAACAGGTATCGTCTCAACGGTTTCGGCTCATCGAGCGCCTGCGGCTTGAGCGGCATTTCGAAATGGTAATGCTGCGGGCCTATGGAGTTTGGGTTGCCACGATTCGGAAACTGCCCTGGTTTATGATCCGGCAGTCCATTGGCGTCGATGATCCGCTTGTTGCCCTCGATCTTGATGGTGGCGTAACTGCGTTGGGCGTTACTATCGTGATCGCCTTCGTGCGCGAGAGCCGAACTCGTCAAGAACGCGAGCGCCACTGCCAACAAACTACAACGCATCAGATTTTCCTCGCGATAGAATACCAACTCGAAATTGTACGTAACCCCGATGGCCATCGGGATCAGAGTGATTCGTCGCTTCTTTCACTAACTCCGCGAACGGACGGTTGGTCCGCTGATAATCCAAGATCATTCTAGAAAAGTCGCAATTGGCCAGAAATGGGCATCGGCGGACGGAATGCATCGGTATTCAACGGTGTGTGCTCCTCTGCGTAGCCAAGCTTTATGCACCAAACGCGAAACGTGTCTGCAATAAGATCGGCCATGTTTCCAGTGCCGACTTGGCGGTGGCCGAACTGCGAATCGTTGAGCCGGCCGCCACGCGTGGACCGGATGAATGACTGCACTCGTTCAGACTTATCCGGGTAGCTACGCTGGAGCCAATCGAGAAATACGGGCCGCACGGTGGTGGAGAGTTTGAGCAGCACGTAGCCGGCGTGTTGCGCGCCAGCTTCGCGTGCTGCTTTCAGAATTGCCGGAATTTCGCTGTCGTTGAGGCCGGGGATAATCGGCGCGACCATCACATTCGTCGAGATGCCGGCATCTGTCAGCTCACGGATGGCCCGCAAGCGAGCTTCGGGCGAGCTAGTTCGCGGCTCCATCACTCGTGCGAGCTTTGCATCAAGCGACGTGATCGAGAGGGCAACGCGTATGGCGTTATGCTGTGCCAATTGAGACAGCAGATCGATGTCGCGGCAAACGAGTGCGTTCTTGGTGATGATGCCGATGGGCTGGAGACACTCGGCAGCTACCTCCACGCAAGCACGCGTGATGCGAAACTGCCGCTCGGCCGGCTGGTAGCAATCGGTCACGCCGGAGAACGCGATCGTTTCAGGCCGCCAACTCGGCCGCACTAAGAAAGGCGCGCAGTAGTTCCGCCGCGCGATGTTTGACGAAGACTTTCGTTTCGAAATCGAGTCCCGCGCTGAGCCCCAGATATTCATGGCCCGGCCGCGCGTAGCAATAGCTGCACCCATGTGAGCAGCCGCGGTAGGGGTTCACGCTATAGCGGAATCCGACATCGGGGCTGTCATTCTCGGCGACGATCGACTCCGAGTTGTCGGCCAGATATTGCGTTGGCGGCCGGTCAAGCTCCGCCAAGTATTCATCATCCCACTCGACGTGCTCGAAATCGCTTTCGATTTGGACGCTGAGGTATGGATTTGCCGGCTGTATCGCGGCTCCACGGCCTTTGATGGAGCGTGTCATAGGATTCGCGCTAAAAGCTCTTTGCTACGCCTAGAGTGTACCGATATACAGTACGCGCGTCAACTTTCAATCAGGCGCGCGATTTTGCGTCCGGTCGTGCTCAGCGGAATTGAGGCCAAGTGGGAAACCGACACCCAACGGGCTTCAAGAGGCTGGGATTTTTTTGCGCGTCCAGCGACATACGTCGCCTCATAGCAATCGAGTGTGATGCGATACCGTGTAACGCCATGCTTAATGGTTTTCAACAACGATCCTGGCGCGCATTGAATGCCGGTTTGTGCTGCGACTTTTTCCATGATTTCTTTGGCGGCAAAAAGGGGACCGCTGGCTTCGATTCCGAAACGTGGAAAGTCCCACAGGCCTGCCCAGCGCTCTCGCTGGCCGCAGTGGCGTACGAGAACAGCGTTTTTCTTGCGGACGACCACTGCCGCTTCGCGCAATTCCATCACCTCGGGCCGCGGTTTGGCAAGCGGAATCTCACGCTGCAAGCCCACAGCATTCGCACCACACATTTCGGAGAGCGGGCATTCACCGCACTGGGGTTCGGCGGGCGTACAGACGAGCGAGCCCAGCTCCATGAGTGCCTGGTTGAATCGCGCCACCTGCTTGTGCGGCAGGATCTCCTCGGCAACCTGCCACAGGAGGCGCTGACCTGCGGTCGAATGCGGATTGCCGCGATAGGCGATGAGACGGCTGAGCAGCCGAATCGTGTTGGCTTCGAGAATAGGACGCGCGTTTATCGAATGCGATCGAAGCGATCGCACCGGCCGTGTATCGGCCAATGCCCGGTAATGTCTGCAGGTCGCATGGCTCCTGCGGAAACTCACCGTTGTAGTCGGCGACGAGTCGCATGGCGGCTGCATGCAACTGCCGCGCGCGGCGATAGTAGCCGAGACCTTCCCACAACCGCAGCACTTCAGATTCTTCGGCGGCCGCCAAGCGGTGGACATCCGGGAAGGCTACGATGAATCGCGCAAAGTAGTCGCGGACGGTAGCGACCTGAGTTTGCTGCAGCATGATCTCGCTGATCCACACCCGGTAAGGATCTTGCGACTGGCGCCAAGGCAAATCGCGAGCGTGCTTGGCGTACCAGGCTAACAATCGACGATGCAGCGATTGCTTTTGTGCTGATAAGAAATGCGCTGTTGCGCAGGTGTTGCTTCGTTTGCGATCCGTCGCGATGGCCATGTCACCAATTCTCACGCATAGGCGCAAAGGCGCAAAGGTTCGGGCAAGAACTTTTTTACCGCAGAAGAATGCAGATTAAGGCAGATTAAGGCAGATTAAGGCAGATGCGAAAATCACAGTTTTATCTGCGTCCATCCGCGTCTGTCTGCGGTTCCATCCGTTCCTTCGCGGCTTGGCGTGTTACCGTGAGACACAACAGGTGAGAGAGTTACCAAGTTGGCAGAGTTCGCCGATGAGCTGGACGGGCAATTCGCACACGCGCCGCATGCCCCAGCGCGCCGCTGGGCCAGTCGCTTCCAGCCGCGGTGGGCCAGAAAGGCGGCGGCGGCGAGGGCGATCAAGATGGCAACTACGTCTTGCATCGGGAAGTCAGGAGTCAGGATAGGATGCGGATTCCGACTTGGTAAGTGATTAGCGCGCCGAGGTAGGCGAGCGTCGTCATGTAGACAAATGTAAACGCCGGCCAGCGCCAACTGTTCGTTTCGCGGCGGATCACTGCCAGTGTTGCCGCGCACTGCGCACAGGGCGAAGAAAACCATGATCGAAAGGGCTACCGGCAAATTGTAGACGGGCTGGCCGGTATCGTCCCAACGGGCACTGCGCAACTTATCTTGCAAGCGGTGCTGATCGCTTTGGGCGCCGACATCGACACCTTTTCCCAAATTGTAAATCACGCCGAGCACGCCCATCACAACTTCTCGCGCTGGAAATGAGGCGATGGCTGCGCAACCGATCCGCCAATCCCAGCCGAGAGGTCGCACGACCGGTTCGATTACCTGTCCGGCACAGCCCAAGAAGCTGTATCGCTGGTGGAGGCTCGCCGTGAGATGGTCGAGATGTTGAGGATCGTTAAAATCGGCCAGTGCGGCTGCATTCCCCTGGACTTCGGCCCGTTTCGTAGCGATATCGGCCGCGACGCGATCGTCGCTTCGCGGATAATAGGAGAGCGCCCAAACCACGATCGTGACGGCGAAGATTATCGTGCCAGCCCTCGCTAAAAAGGCCCAACCACGTTCGGCCATACGGAACGCAACGGTTTGCGCGGAGGGCCTCTTGTACGACGGTAGCTCAAGCACAAACGGCGGCGTTTCTCCGCGAAGAAGGGATTTCTTCAAGACCCAAGCCACGATAATCGCCACCGTCGCGCCAACGGAATACATGGCCAACAGCACGAGCCCTTGTAGCCCAATCACACCACCCAAGTAGTACTGGGCCGGCACGAATGCGCCGATGAGAATCACATAGACCGGCAATCGTGCGGAGCAGCTCATGAGCGGCGCGATGAGGATCGTAGCCAGCCGGTCGCGGCGATTTTCGATGACGCGCGTCGCCATGATACCGGGTACCGCGCAGGCGAACGACGACAACAGCGGAATGAACGATTTGCCGCTGAGGCCGACGCCGGCCATCAGCCGGTCCATCAAGAATGCGGCCCGCGCCATGTAGCCGCAGTCTTCCAGCACGGCGATAAATAGAAATAAAATGAGAATCTGTGGCAAGAATATGATGACGGCGCCCACGCCACCGATCACGCCATCCACGATCAGCGACTGAAGCGCTCCCTCCGGCATAATCCCTGTCACGAAGTCGGCGAACATTCCCACGCTGGCGTCGAGGAGATTCATGATCGGCACGGCGAGCACGAAAATCGACGAAAACAGCACGGCCATTGTCGCCAGGAAGATAAGCGTGCCCCACACCTTATGAGTTAGCAGGGCGTCAATGCGATCGGTTGCCGTGAGCCGGTGGTCGTGCGGACGGCGGGTAATGCCGTCGAGCATGCGGGCCACCCAGTCGTAGCGAGCCATAGCCTCCAGGGCCGGTACAGGGAAACCGGCGGCCGCCAATGACTCCCGCGCGGACCGCAACTTCTGGGAGCCGACGTCGGCTTTGCCATTTAACAATTCGCGCTCCAAATAACCATCGCCATCAAGCAGTAGCCGTTCGACCAGAAACTGCGGCAACGGGTTGGGCGAATCTTCATTCAGCCAAGCGGCCAAATCGGCGGTGTGTTGTTGGAACTGGGGTGGAAAAGGATTCTCGCGCTCCTGGGGACTACTCGCCGCCGCTTCGGTAAGTGCGACTTGCAACGTCTCGATGCCGATGCGGCGATTGGCCTGAACCGCCACTACGGGCACTCCGAGGCGCTCGGAAAGTTTATCCACATCGACATCGATTTCGCGGTCGCGGGCCAAATCGAGCATGTTGAGTGCAATCACCGTTGGCAAACCCAGCGAAAGAACCTGGCTTACCAAGTACAGATTGCGCTCCAAATTGCTCGCGTCGACGATCGAAAGCACCACGTCCGGTGGGTCGGCATTGTCGCACCGACCGAGCAGCACATCCACCGTCACCATCTCATCCGGCGAACGCGGAGCAAGACTGTACGTACCGGGCAAGTCGATTAGCTCGAACACTTGCCCGCCGTGCCGCATCGTGCCGGTTTTCTTTTCGACCGTCACGCCGGGATAGTTGCCTACCCGCTGCCGCACGCCGGCGAGAGCCGTAAACAACGTCGACTTTCCCGTGTTGGGATTCCCCACCAGGGCAACACGAATCGTTTTGGGCGCTGTTGCGATGGGCACGGGAAGACAATACTACAGAGTCGTGAGATAACCGATTACTTTTAGACAGGATTTACGGGATCGACTGGATTAGATTCGATCATCGAAATTATCCTGTTCATCCTGTGAATCCCGTCTAGAATTCGGTCTCCCTTGTGAGGTTCAAAATCTTTCAGAGAGAGGAATGCGAATCAATTTCAATCTGCTGCGCTTCGTGTTTCCGCAAACTCAGTCGATAGCCGCGGATTTCAAATTCGAGCGGATCACCCAGCGGAGCGGTGCCAATCCGACGAATCTCGATGCCGGGTGTCACACCCATCTCCAGTATGCGGCGACCAATTTCATCGGTGCCGAGGACTTGGACAACTCGCCCGGCTTGGCCGACTTCGAGCTCGGCCGCGAAGCGTGTCATGCCGTTTTCCTTGTCCGCACCAGCACGCGAAGCGAGTTGTCATCGCGGAAGCAAAGTCTGCTTCCCTCTACACGAATGATGCAAGGAGCGCCGCTGCGAAGCATCTCCAGGCGAGCGCCGGCTCGCAGCCCGAGCTCTTCGAGCCGGCGCACCTGGTCGGGCGCTCCAAGAAGCTGACCAATTTCTGCAGACTGACCGCGGCGGAGAAACGTAAGAGGAACAAGCTCGGGCATCGGCGAAGCCCCAAGAAGACGGGTTTTAGTTGAGACAGGTTCTCAATAACTGTTATCGTCTGATTCTAGGGTCGCCACTCTCCTTTTTCAACGGGGTTGTTGTCAAAAAAAGTCGGTTTTGCTGGCAGCCCGCTGAAAAGAGGCCGAAATCCAGTACGGGACGGCGGAAGGAAGAAGCTCAAATTCTCAATTTAAAGGACCAGAGCCGTGTTGAGCCAGCATTTGATAACGGGAATCTAAGCCGCTTCTTTCATAGCGGCGACTATATCCTCCACTGCTTTTTTGCCGTCCGCGAATAGCATGAGCGTGTTATCGGCCGCAAATAGCGGATTCGGAATCCCTGCGAAGCCTGGGCTGAGACTGCGTTTCACCACGACGACCGTGTGGGCATCACCCACGTCGAGAATCGGCATCCCGGCGATCGGGCTCTTGGGATCGGTGTTGGCCAACGGATTCACGACATCATTCGCGCCGATCACGATCACCACATCGGTCTGGCCGAAGCTCGAGTTGATCTCATCCATCTCCTTGAGCTTGTCGTACGGGATATCGGCCTCTGCCAAGAGCACGTTCATGTGCCCCGGCATCCGACCGGCCACGGGGTGGATGGCGAATTCAACTTCGGTGCCCGTATCCTCCAACAAATTGAATAGTTCGCGCACCGCGTGCTGGGCTTGCGCAACTGCCATGCCATAGCCAGGCACCACGATCACACGGCGAACACCATCGAGCAGCATGGCGACTTCCTCTGGGGAGGTTGATTTCACCTTACCACCGTACACTTCGTCGGCCGAGGCAATTTCGCCGACTGCTCCGAATGTTCCGAAGAGAACGCTCAGCAGCGAGCGATTCATCGCGCGGCACATAATGGCGCTCAGAATGATGCCAGATGCGCCGACCAGCGATCCGGAAATAATGAGCACCGTGTTGTCGATGACGAAACCGGCGGCGGCGGCAGCCAAGCCCGAATATGAATTCAGCAGGGCGATTACGACCGGCATGTCGGCGCCACCGATCGGCAGTACCAGCAACACGCCCAGCACGCCGGCTAAAAGGACGATCAAAAAGTATGGCCAGCCGCTGCCGTTAAGCATCAGAGCGGCCAAAGCCAAACAGGCGACGAAGAGCAAAGCATTGACGGCCTGAAGGCCCGGAAAGGTCCATGGCTTACGAAAGAGTTTGAACTCCTGCAATTTTCCGGCGGCCACCATGGAGCCGGTAAACGTGACGGCGCCAATCAGTCCCGTCAGGGCGGCGGCAATCATCGCCACGCGCGGATCCACCTGATTCGCAAGGGCGCGCATCATTTCGTAGAGTTGTGCGCTATCGGCTGATTGAGTGAGGTGCGTTATATCTGTCGGCGACGAAGGCGGGGTCTTGAGAACTTCCGCGCCGGCCACGAGCAGCGACGCCAATCCGCCGAAGCCATTGAAGAGCGCGACGAACTGCGGCATCTGCGTCATCTGGACTCTTAAGGCCATGACCAACCCGATGACGCCTCCCAAGGCCATGCCGAGCGCGGCCACTCCAATCGACACGATCTGGAGATGCAAGACCGTCACAACGATCGCCAGCAACATACCAAGTGCGCCGAACAAATTGCCGCGCACCGCGGTACGCGGGTGCGTCATTCCCTTCATACCGAAGATGAACAAGATCGCTGCCAACAGGTAGACGAGGTTGGCAGCGGAGCCAACCTCGGCCGAGTTTTGTGCCGTGGCGAGGAGGGGGTCCCAGACAGGAGGCATCGTCGGTCAACCTTTCTTGCGAAACATCGACAACATGCGATGGGTCACGGCGAATCCGCCCATGACGTTGATCATAGCGAACACGATGGCGATGAACCCGAGCCCGCCGCCGAGCCAGCCAACACCGCTACGCACCGCGAGAATCGCGCCGACTATCGTGATTCCGCTGATCGCGTTGGACCCGCTCATGAGCGGTGTGTGCAGCGTCGGGGGAACCTTGGTAATGATTTCAAATCCGACGAAAAGGGCCAGGGTAAAGACAGTTATGGCGATGATAACATTCATGTGGAGCCCATCGTATGGAGCGAAAGCGAGGGGGGTTCGCCGCGTGTACTTCGGCCGACTGTTGTACCCCGCCTCGGGGCAGGAAGGCAAGCGGCGCGGCGTGCCGACCGAAGTCGTAGAGCCGAGGGCACCGCGCATTGTCGTCGTCTGTTCCGGGCTCCGCGCGACGAACCAGCGCAAGCCGAAATCCGCCACGGACCGGTAACATTCAGGTGAAGTCAGCCCAGCATTACCGCTTCGAGAACTGCGTGCCACGGCGAGCGCCGCGGAGACCCGGTTTTTTGCGCTCTTTCATGCGAGCGTCGCGGGTCAGAAAATGCTTCTCGCGAAGCTTTTCGGAGAGGTCGCTGTCGAACTTCATCAGCGCCCGGGCGATGCCTTGCATGCACGCACCGGCTTGCCCAGTCGTGCCGCCGCCGTGCACGAGAATGATCACATCCACATTGCCGCGCACGCCGGAGTGGTCGAGCGGTGCGACGACTGCATTGCGATCCTGCTCGATTTTGAAAAAGTCGTCGAGCGAACGCTCGTTGATCGTGAGCTTGCCCTCGCCGGGACGAATTCGCACGCGGGCGACGGAGGTCTTACGGCGGCCGGTTCCCAAGGCATCGACGACTTTTTCTGCAGTTGGCATGGGAGAGGTTGAGGATTGAAGGTTTAGGGGGTGTAGGTCAGGCTTTTGCCTGACAATCATGCCTTTCCCGTCAGGCTAAAGCCTGATCGACGTGTTACTTCGCGGCGACTTCGAGTGCTTCCGGTTGTTGGGCCTGATGCGGGTGCTTGGGGCCGGCGTAAATCTTGAGCTTGGTGATCATCTTGTTCGCGAGCTTGTTCTTCGGCAACATGCGGCGGACAGCTTCGCGGAGAATCAGCTCGGGTTTGCGTTCTAAGCGCGTGGCGGCCGAGACGGTTCGCTGCCCGGGGTAGCCCGTGTACCAGGCGTATTCTTTCTGCTCCCACTTCCTGCCGCTGAACTTCACCTTCTCGGAGTTGATGACGACGACGTAATCACCGGTATCGATGTGCGGCGTGTACTGCGGGCGATGCTTGCCCATCAACAGCACGGCGATTCGGCTCGCGAGCCGACCGACGATCTGGTCGGTGGCATCGATAATGTGCCACTTCTGCTCGACTTCGCCGGGCTTGGCCATGTAAGTTTTCATGATTCGTGTTCCGCCGACGGTATCTGTAGCCAGGCTTAAGCCTGACACTCCGAACAGTTTCAATTGTAAGGCAATAGCCTGACCTACTGGAAATTGCGAGAATCCAATAGTTTACCGCAGGCGGATGGGGGCGACAAGTGCGGGAATTTGGCGGTAGTGGTAGGGCTATGTCTCCTGCTTAAAAAAACTGAAAAATCAATCAGCCAGTCGTTCGGGCCAGATATCCCACCAATCCGAATCCGGCGTATGTTCCTGAACGCCCAGGAAGGCCTTAGCCGACGCTTGAACTTGGACTTCGGTGAAATGAAAAGTATCGGTGCTCTCCAATACGTAATATGCATAACTTCCTTCGCTAGGTCGCAAGTGGCGCAGGACGATATACAAACGACCGTTGGTGGACGACGTAAACGTGTGGGCTTCCAAAGACGTATTTGGAGCCTGAGCTTCCAGCGTGCGATCAGAGCGCTTTAATTTTGTCCCGTCCATATAATTACCTCGATCCGACAACTGTTGTTAGACGTGAATGGTAATCGCCCGCAATTACCTCCGGGTGCGATTCCACAGTGCCAACCCCCAGAGCGACAGGAAAGTCGCCATCGCGCCCATGATGATGAGCGGTTTGCGAAGGTCGTGCTGCGGCTGATCGGCGCCGAGCTGTAGGTAGGCACCCGCCGCAAACATGGCCGCCCAAAGAAGCAGTGCAACGGCAAGGATGGCGAGCGGAAGCCATTTTTTATGTGTGCGACTGTCCATAAAAGCCTTGTTGCCTTCGAGCTAACAATGCGGGAAACTCGGTGCGAACGTCGATGAGTTAAATGCCAGCTTTTCTGGCTCTTGACTCTCGACCCTCAGCTCTCGACCTTCAGGAGCCATTGTTATGATCGTGGGTGTGCCGAAAGAGATCAAGCAGGATGAGTACCGCGTGGCGATGTTGCCGGTGGGCGTCGAGGAGCTCACGCGCCGCGGCCATACGGTGCTCATTGAGGCCGGTGCCGGCACCGGTTCGGGCCTGTCGGACCAGGATTATCAGCAGTCGGGAGCGGAATTGATCGAGGGCCCCGACGAGATTTTTGCCCGCGCGGACATGATCGTCAAAGTGAAGGAGCCGCAACGGGTTGAAATCGAGAAAATACGTAAGGGACAGGTGGTCTTTACTTATTTTCATCTGGCGGCGGACCGCGAGCTAACGGATGCCCTGTTGAAGACTGGCGCCACCTGCGTCGCTTACGAAACGCTGGCTGATGACCGTGGCCACCTGCCGCTGTTGACGCCGATGAGCGAAGTCGCCGGGCGGATGAGCATTCAGGAGGGGGCAAAGTACTTGGAGCGGCCGCAAATGGGTCGCGGGATTCTGCTCGCCGGCGTGCCGGGCGTCGCGCCTGCGCACATTACAATTCTTGGCGGCGGCGTGGTCGGTGCGAATGCGGCAAAAATCGCCGCCGGCTTCCGGGCTGACGTGGCGATCCTTGATATCAACATGGAACGGTTGCGTTACCTCGATGATGTGATGCCGCCGAATGTTGATTGCCTCTTTAGCGATCGTCACACGATTCGTGAGCAACTATCGCGGGCCGATCTTGTGATCGGGGCCGTACTCATTCCCGGAGCAAAAGCGCCGATGCTGGTGACGAAAGAGGACCTCGTCCGAATGAAGCCAGGCAGCGTGATCATTGACGTTGCGATCGATCAGGGTGGCTGCATCGCGACGAGCCGGCCCACGTCACACAGCAATCCCACGTACATCGTGGAAGAAGTCGTGCACTATTGCGTCACCAATATGCCGGGTGCTGTCGGCCGCACCAGCACGTTCGCCCTGTGCAACGTCACGCTGCCGTGGGTAATTGAAATCGTGCAACGCGGCATCGAAGCAGCAGCTTGCGACCTGCGGCCGGTCGCCCGCGCGATCAACCTGGCTGACGGCGAGGTGACCAACAAAGCGGTGGCTGAAACGTTCGATTTGACCTATTCGCCGCGGTACAAGGTAGCTTGAAGGAACCACAGATGCACGCAGATATACGCGGATGCAGGAATAAACTGAGGCCCTCGGCGCTCGAGTCTTAATCTGCGTTTATCCGCGTCCATTAGCTCTTTTCGTTGTCATGCCTGAACCATTCTTTACGCTGAGATGGCGAGGCGATATCGATGGTCGCCTAGTCTTACTCGATCAAACGTGCCTGCCGGTGGAGACGGTGTATCTGGAATGCCACACGGCAGACGACGTGTGGCACGCCATCAAGCGGCTGAGCGTGCGCGGGGCACCGGCGATTGGCGTTGCTGCGGCGTATGGCGTGTGCCTGGGCGTGAATGAAGGCCGAGACGTTGGTGAAGTCTGTGATTATCTCGCCACCAGTCGGCCGACGGCCGTGAACTTGTTTTGGGCCCTCGAACGGATGCGCCGGGTGGCGGGTCAGGTCGTTTCCGGCGAACTCTCCTCTCACTCCTCCCTACAAGTGAGGGAAATAGCCGCAGCGCTTCTCGCTGAGGCTCGTGCTATCGAAGCGGAAGATCGTGCATCGTGTACTGCGATCGGCAAATATGGCGCTGACCTGTTAGTTCACCTGCCGCCGGGTGCCGGCATTCTCACGCATTGCAATGCCGGCGCTCTCGTCTCTGGCAGCGGCGATGGCACGGCGCTGGCTGTTATTTTTGAGCTGGCTCGCCGCGGGAAGAGGCCGCACGTTTTCGCCAATGAGACGCGACCACTGCTCCAGGGTGCGCGGCTTACCATGTGGGAACTGATGCAGCGCGGCATCGACGCCACACTCATTTGCGACTCTGCCGCGGCCCAGGTGATGCGCGAAGGCCGCATTCAAGCCGTGATCACCGGCGCCGACCGCATCGCTGCCAACGGCGACACCGCGAACAAGATCGGAACCTATGGCGTGGCTACGCTTGCCCGTACGCACGGTATCCCGTTCTACGTCGCCGCTCCGACCACAACATTCGATCTCTCGATTGCGACGGGGGCCGACATCCCGATCGAGCAGCGGGCTGCTGAAGAAATCAGCTGCGGTTTTGGTCGGCAAACAGCACCTAACAATGCCACGGTCTACAATCCGGCATTCGACGTGACGCCCGCTGAACTGATTGCGGCAATCGTCACCGACCGCGGCGTGGTACAACCAGTGAATACCGAAACGCTGAGGAGTACAATAAAAACCAATCGATCTTAGTTTTTCGTTAGTGGGGGAAACCGATGCTACTTGCTCAATTGCAGCCGGTCGCCGTCAACGAGTTGGTGTTTGTTGTTTCGACAATCGCCGCTCTAGTTGTCACGTTGATCTTGGCTTTCTGGGTGTGGATGTTAATCGACTGCTTAAACAACGAGCTGCCTGAAACTAAGGAAAAGAGAGTTTGGACAATCGTTATTGTTTGCACGGGCCATGCAGGAGCTTTCATGTATAACGTCGGACGTCGAAAGAAGCGCATCAAAGAGTTGGGGCAGTAATCTCGTCTCTCCGTGCGCATAATAAATCGCCGCAGCTATCGTCTCAATCAGGCGAGAAAAATAACCCTAGCAACACACTAGCCAACAGCACCAACTCATTACCTTCCAACAACTTCGCTCCGAATATACCGTTCGGACAACGGGACAAAACTCCCAAAAAGGCCGAACGGCTGATTGAAATCAAGACCCTGTCGATCCCATTTGGCAAGTTGTAACGCCTGCAATGGTCGTTCAGCCGCGCCCGGTTCGCTTATACCGGCTATGCCGGTGAAAGCATCGCGACTGCGGCCGGTAGGACCGATTTTGCTGGTTGTCCGCCCGGCCGATAGTCGAATTCTGATCTTACGGATCGTTCGCTAGGCAACGGCAGTACCCCGCTTTGACGGCATCGCGGGCGATCCATGGCGCCTCTCATTTGGTTTTTGTCGACGCATGATTTGCCCCTTGGGTATAAGCCGGAGTCTGCTCACGATTTGCCTCGCGGCAGCGATGATCGCAACCGTCGTACGTGCCGATACTGCGACCCGCCCGCTGCCCGTAAACGGCGAGATAGTTGATGTCGACGTGCCGACGACGTATCGCTTGCCGCTCATTGGCCTGTGTGACCCGGCCGATGAGGCGCGGATCACGGACAATTCCGTCCCGGCGGCAAAGCAACCTTCGTCTACAGTGTCATCACGTGTCGCCTTTAATAGCGGACCGAATGGCAGCGGTGCGTTGACAAGCACGGAGGTGAAATCGCGAGCGACGATCGGAACGAGTACGGTCGAGGCCGCCGTGAAGCTCGCCCTTCCGGCGACGTCGAACGGTTTGACCGCGCAGCTTCTGCCGGTCGTACAGCGTGGTTACAACCTGGCCCAGCGTGGGGCGTTCTTCGCTGCGCGGACCGAGTTTATCCAAGTGCTGCGGCGTATCGCACAGGCCAAGGATGCCGCTGCCGGCACGAACGAGCACTCTCGTCAATTGGCCGCGGGCTTGCGAGCGATGGACGAAGCCGACGACTTTGTGCCGCAGGGTGTGCAACTCGAAGCCGAGCTGGATGTTCGCAGCGTCGTTTCTTCACACCGCACACCGGTCCTAAGCGGGCATGTGGAAGAAGTTTCGCCGCACGAAGCGGTGGTCCAGTATCACCGTTATGCCCAGATGCAACTGGCCCAAGCTGCAGAGGAGGAACAAGCGGGCTCAATGGCCTTGTACGGCCTTGGCAAAGTGTACGCTCGGCTGGCAGAACGACGCGATGACGATGTGCAGTGTGTGCGCGGAGCGATGACGATGTATTGTGCAGCGCTCGATGCCTGCCCCACAAATAATCTGGCCGCGAACGAACTCGGCGTGCTGCTCTGCCGCACAGGGCATCCCGCCGAGGCCGTGGCCAACTTTGAGCGGGCAATCAACGTTGTCCCCAGCGCGACAGCGTACCACAACTTGGCGGTAGCCCAGAGACAGCTTGGGTTAGCGGCCCAATCCGCAGCCAATGAGCAAGAGTCACAGCGGCTGGCGGCCATCGAGCGATCGACCGGCACACTGTCGCGCCGTGCGGGCATCGAATGGATCTCGCCACAGGAAATGGCCCGTATTGCACCGCCCGCCCAGATGACCCCCACATCACCGACCGAACCCGTGACGGCCGCACGTCCTACCGCTCCCCCACGTCACCCATGGCGTTAAAAAGGCTTTTTACAGTGCTGCGCTCAGCTTTCCCAATGACGACAACGCAATTCATCTCGAACCGATGGTTTGCCGTCGTGGCGATTGGTTTCGTCGCCGCGATCGCGATGTGCTTTAGCGCGGCCTTCGCACAACAGCCTTGCCGGCCGATCAACTTTGCCGCGCCCTTTCCGATTTGGGGCGTCGACAGCGCGGCCGGTTGCGGCTGCAACGAAGTCGGCTGGGATGCCCGCGGCATGATCCCCTGGCAAGAATTCGCACAAGGCGAATATATCGGCCACGCCCGCACGCAGCACGTTCCGGAGTACCGAATCCGCGAAGGCGACCTGTTGGCCGTGTACTACCGGCGTACACGCGATGTGCTTTCGCGGCCTTATGAGCTGCAAGTTGGCGATCGCATTCGCGTGGAATCGCTCACCGCCGGCCGTGGAACGACAAGCACTTCTTCCAGTGGCGAGGCCCAACCAGCCGACGACGGTATTGCACGCGAGCTGGTCATTCAGCCGGATGGCACAATTACGCTGCCCCTGTTGGGCCAAGTACGGGCTACGCGGCTTACGGTTCCTCAGCTCCGAGACGAGTTGGAGGAAAAGTACAAAAAATACTTCCGCATGCCGGCCATCACGGTAACGCCGATCTCCGTGAATACCAGGCTCGAAGATCTACTCAACACCGTCGACAGCCGCGCGGGAACGTTGGGCGGTTTGCAAATTGAGGTCACAGTCACGCCGGCGGGTGATATCCAACTCCCCGGCGTCGGCACCGTGGTCGTGCAAAACCTCACACCCAACGAAGCGCGAGGAGATCGATGCGCGGTACGACGCGGCGATTCCCGGCGCTCATGTAACGATCGTATTGGTGCAGCACGCCAAGCGCTTCGTCTATGTCCTCGGTGAAGTTACACAGCCGGGCCGATACGAACTGGTGGCGCCGACCGATGTGATGCAGGCCCTCGCGCTAGCCGGGCGCTGGACGCCCGGCTCGAATTTGAGGCAAGTCGTCGTCTTCCGTCGCGCCCAGATTGGAGGCTGATGGCGACGATGCTCGATCTGCGAGGCGCTCTCTACGGCCGACGCCCCGTGCCGGCGGACGACATTTGGCTCAACGACTCAGATATCGTGTTGGTGCCGAAGACTCCGGTCCAACAAGTGGATGAAATCATCGAGCAGTACTTCACCCGCGGCACGTACGCGCTCGTACCGCGCGAAGTGATCTGGAACCTCAACACAACGTCCGGAACATCACTATAGCGCCGCGAGGTTTGGGAATCTATTTTAGGTGGACTTCGCCGCGCGCGACCGACGGTGAGTCTTCTTGAACGCTTTCCACGCCCGTTTGGCATGTGCCGCGTCGAGTCGCGCCAATTGGCAGTTCCTCAAATCGAGCGTCGATTGCTCGCCGGCAGCTGTCTTCACGAGCACAAATGGCAGGCACACCGAACGGACCTTCAGCGGCGTCCCCTGGGCCGATGGCGTGAAGCGGATCCGCACCGGCTCTTCCAGCGGATGGTTCCAGGTGTCCGTGCACCACCAGAATGAAGGCAGCTCGGCGATCACGAACAGCGGCGTGACATAGTCGCCCGGCCGAATTTCTTCGGCGCAAGCGGCTTAGCCAGCGTCGCCTCGGCGGCTGCGGTAGACTTGCACTTGGTTGCTGCGGAAGATGCCATGTAACGCGGACAACCACGGCCGATGGTTGGTTCACGATCTTGCACCGTTAGTCGATAGCCAGATGAACGACGAAGCAACTTACGTTTGCGGCGCCTGCGGCGAGGAGATTGTCGTGCCGATCGATCTGTCGCAAGGGGACGAGCAGGAATATGTCGAAGATTGCCCCGTATGCTGTCGGGCCAACACCATTCACGTCGAGATCGATGCCGATGGCGAAGCATCGGTGTGGGCGGAATTAGAGTAACCGCATAATAGCGCCAAAAAATCACGTCGTGTCCTAAATTGGCACCGTTCGGAACGGAACTTCGTAGCACGGACTTCAGTCCGTGATTCTCTTACGGACTGAAGTCCGTGCTACAAAGCTACTGTGGCGCAAATTAGGACACTACCCGAAATTATGCCATCTGGCCAAATCGCAGGCATTTCGGATAAGCTCGAAGTTCAAAATCAGGAACCCGCTGGGGCGATTTGGGGTCTTGCTGCTGACGTCCCGACCTCCTGCCAGCCGCACGAGCAATCGCGGCTCCCGCCGCCAACTTAGCACCGATCAGGGAATGCCACGAAACAACTCTGTAGATCCGTTTGCCTCGCTGCGGCACATTGGGTTTCTGGTCTATCTCATCGGTGGTTTGATTTCCAACGCCGGGAGTCAGATGCGCATCGTGGCGGTGCAGTGGGTAATCGTCAATCGCGAGCCCGACGTGAAGTTGCAGGCCCTCTTTTTGGGCTACATAGGTCTCACGCTCGTCTTGCCCGTGCTTTTGTTCGCGCTGCCGGCCGGTGCGGCCGCGGATCGTTTTTCACGCCGCTGGCTAATCCTGGCCGCGCAGCTCGGGCTAACCGCGTGCGGAATCGGCCTCGCGTGGGCCTCGTGGACGCACGCGCCGTTGCTCCTCATCTATTTGCTGCTATTCGGAACGGGCACGTTTCGCGCTCTAGGCTGGCCAGCCTCATCGGCGATTGTGATCGGCTTGGTGCCTGCCAAGTCGTTTTCTAACGCGGCAACATGGCGGAGCAACTGCTACCAATTAGCGTCTACGATCGGACCCTTGGTGGCCGGATTTCTCTTGGCCTGGTGGAATCCGTACATCGTATTCTTGCTCGATGCAATGTCGAGTCTGGTTATGGCCATCTGTATGCTGTTCGTGCGGCCGCGGCCGCAGCAGCGCGTGACCGAGCCGAGATCGTGGCGCGGTTTATTGCAAGGCATCCATTTCCTTCGCCGCCAGCCGATCATTATGTCTACCATGACGCTTGATATGGTGGCCGTCCTGTTCGGCGGCGTGGTTGCCCTACTACCGATTTTCGCGAAAGAGTTTTTCAGTGATCCGGACCAGGCTGCGGTTGCTTTGGGTTGGAGTGCGCAATGCCTGCCGTCGGGTCGATTGCAATGGGAATCGTCCTGACGTCGCGCCCACCAATCGCGCGCGCCGGGCGGACCATTCTGCTCACCGTAGCGACGTTTGGCGTGGCAACGATTGTGTTCGCCCTATCGGCATCATTCGCCTTGGCATTGACGGCGCTTTTTGTGTTGGGTGCGGCCGACAACATCAGCGTGGTGATCCGCCATACCGTGCTCCAGCTACTGACGCCCGATTCCATGCGTGGCCGCGTCACGGCGGTGAGCGTCATCTTCATTGGATCGAGCAACGAACTGGGAGAGTTCGAATCGGGCGTGATGGCAAGTTTATTGGGGCTAGTGCCGTCTGTGGTATTCGGTGGCGTGATGACGCTATTGACGGTCGGTGCGGCGTCGCTCATTTGGCCGGAGCTCGTCCATCTTGGCGCGCTCGATCATCTAAGTCCTCCGGAGCCGAACGAGGCGGAAGTCGTGGCGTGATGCCTGATGTCACGCCTACCGTGCGGCGACGGCCGCGCAATCCGCATTTCGCACGTTTAGATGACCAATCCTTTCACCCGAGACGCGAATAGCGCTATAATGCTCGCAGCGTGGTCACAACCAGGAGGGGATAAACCGATGACTTGCAATCAGTGCGGCGCCGAAGCGCCGGCCGGAGCGGTGTACTGTCCGCAATGTGGTGCGCAGCTGCTTGGGGATCAAAACGCGCCCGCCGCCAATCACCGCAGTGGTGGCACTCGGATGCAAAGCGGCGGTTCGAATCATCATGATGCGCCCGAACAAGATTTGTGGGCGGGAGCGTACTCGCCTAAGGCAATGGCGGGCGGTTTCATCTTGGCGGGTCTGTTAACGATCGCGGGAATGGTAGCCGCATCGTTCGGCGGGCCGATCGCCTGGATCGCCGTCGTAATCGGTGCGCTGGTCCTATTTGGCTTTCTTGGTTTGCGCGTGGCGTACAAGCGGATGTCGATGCAGTATCGGCTGACGACGCATCGATTGGTTTTGGAAAAAGGCATCCTGAGCCGGACGGACGATCGTATCCTGCTGGTTGATGTCGATGATATCACCGTGCGGCAAGGGTTGATCGATCGCCTGCTGAACATAGGCACGATTATTCTCAATACAACCGATGAATCGACAAGGGCGGCAAACGGGGCCACAGCGAGCGCGGAGAGGGGCATTCTGATCATGGATGGGATTGAGGATCCGCGTTTGGTTGGCGACCTTATCGACGAAGCCCGGCGAACTGAACGTAGTCGTCGAGGGCTGTATATGATGAACGCCTAGGTGCCCAACGCGGTATTTGGTCCATACCAATGCACCGGCTGCCGCTCTATAATCGGGTCTGGATTGGCTGGACCGCATTTTTCCTGATTGGAGAAAACGCCATGAAAATTTGCTCGGTTGCTTCACTTGTTGTTTTGGGAGTGCTTGTTATGGGTTCATCCACCGTCGCGAAGGGTACTGCAAAATCGAAGGACGCCGCCGCGTCTCCGCTCAACGAAGAGATGAAAATGCTGGATGGCAAGAAGGTGAACCTGGCAAAAAAGTATAAAGGCAAGGTCGTGTTGCTCGTGAACGTGGCGAGCAAGTGTGGCAACACGCCACAATATAAACCACTCGAGGCACTTCACGAAAAATATGCTAGCCGGGGGCTCGCCATCGTCGGCGTGCCGTGCAACCAGTTCGGCAAACAGGAACCCGGGACTGCCGCTGATATCCGCGAGTTCTGCACCAAGAATTATGGTGTGAAGTTCGACATGTTGAGCAAGGTGGATGTCAACGGCGAGGACGCCGCGCCGCTTTATAAGTACCTCACTTCGAAGGAATCGGATCCAGAATTCGCGGGAAGGATCACGTGGAACTTCGAAAAATTCTTGTTCAATCGCGATGGCCAAGTGGTCGCCCGCTTCAAGCCGAAGACGCAGCCCGATTCGCCGGAGGTCACCAAGGCGATTGAAACCGAACTGGCGAAGTCGAAGTAGCAAGTAATTTGATCGTGATGTTGGTAGGATAGCCACAAAAAGTCGCAAAAGTCACAAAAATGGTTTTTGTGACTTCTCGTGTCTTTTTTGTGGCTGTTTTTATCTTTCTGCAAGTGTACCCCACATGGACAAAGCATTCGACTGCGTAGTGGTTGGGTCGTGCGTAGTCGATGTGCTTGCGCGGCCGGTGCCGCTCACGACGCCAATTGGCGGCGGTCGGCTGATCGAGAGCGATCCACTCTTGCTCACGACCGGCGGCATCGTTTCAAATTCCGGCATCACGCTCGCGCGGCTAGGTATGCGGGTGGCGGCGTTTACCTACGTCGGCAACGACGAGTGGGCCGACGTCATCCGCCATCGCTACGCCGAGGAAGGCGTGGACACTTCCGCGCTCATCACACATCCGACCGGCGCAACCAGCACGACCGCTGTGCTCATCGACCCGAGCGGCGAGCGGACGTTTATGCATTGCGTCGGAGCGCCGCGAATGCTCGACAAGCAGGCGATGCTCTCGCAGCTCGATCTGTTCGCCAAGAGCCGTGCGATGCTCATCGGCTATTACCCGCTGATGACGCGGCTGCAAAACGACTTGCCCGAAGTATTTGCTGCCATCCAAGAAACCGGATGCCTTACCGCGCTCGATGCAGCCGGCGATGGCGGCACAATGGAGCCGCTCGCGAGAATTCTGCCGCACGTCGATTTTTATCTTCCCAGCGAAGCAGAGCGCAACACCAAACAGGGCTCCCTGAGCCGCGGGCGATTATCGCCACCTATCGCGAGGCGGGCGCAAAAGGCTGGCTCGGGATCAAGCTGGGTTCCAAGGGACGCTTCTCAGTCCCAACCCTGGCGAGTTCGTAGAAGTCTCCTCTATTCAGCCGCCGGGGCCAATCCTCGACACCACCGGCGCCGGCGACTGCTTTTATGGCGGCGTACTGGCTGGCGTGCTACGTGGATTACCGCCAGCTTTTGCCGGTCGGCTTGGGGCGGCGGCAGGTGCTTGCTGCATCACTGGGCTTGGCGGATCCTCGGCCATCCGTAGTTACGATGAAACGGCCAAAATTGCGAGCCTGTAGCCTCTAGGTCAGGCTTCAACCTGACTTTGCATAATCCGGGCTTTAGCCTGACGCTCGATTGGGAAGGCTGAATTATCAGCCTGAAGACTGACCTACGGGAAAAAACTTGCCCGGCGGTGTCTTACTAACGAACACCGGCCCTGCGAGCCACGCATGAATGGACCGATCGACGCCGAGCTGTTGGGGCAGCTCCTGGACGAGCACGGGGCGGCACTAGCGCTCTACGCGTCGCAGTGGACCAACGCGGCCGACGATTGTGTACAAGAGTGCGCTGGTCGAACTCGCACGACAGACGAAGGTGCCCGAGCACGTGGTCGCCTGGCTGTACCGCGTCGTAAAGCATCGGGCGTTGAACGCCGTGCGTGGCGCGAGGCGGCGTCGCGAACGCGAAAGCCGATCGATGGCCGAGCGGTTAGTCGCGGCACGACAGTCGGGCGAATTCGACCGCAACGATCAGCTGGCGGCAATTGAGGCACTCGAAACGCTGGAGATAGCGGAACGCGAGTTGGTGGTTATGCGGATTTTGAGCGGATTGAAATACGAGGAGATCGCGGCAGCGCTGAACATTTCCACGTCCAGCGCCCATCGCCAGTACGAGCGAGCACTCACAAAGCTTCGACACATTTTGGAGCCGCCATGTTCGACAAACGCGAATCGGAAGAACCAGAGTTGATCCCTGAGCTGACGGCCATCGAGCGGCAACTGGCACGGTTAGCGCCGGCTGCGCCGCGGATTAATCGGGATTGCCTGATGTTCGAAGCTGGGAAGGCGGCCGCCCGGCCAAAATGGCTGGGCCATATAGCCGAGCCATCTTGGCTCGGTCGTCGGCTCTGGCCGGCAGCGACGGCCGTAATGACGGCAGCGTCGCTTTTGTTGGCCACGATGCTCGTGCGGCAAAATTGCTCGCCGTCCGTCGCACAAGTGCCGACGGCTAAACCGCAAGCGGCCGCAACGCCGGTGGTTGATCGGCCACACGAAGTGGCCACCAACCACTCTGCCAGCTCTGCACCACGATCTGAATGGACGATGACGGGTTGGCCGGCGCTTCGGCAACCGACAGGCGGTTATTTAGGCATTCGCTACATCGCGCTCATGCGCGGTGTAGGGGCTCTTCAGTCTGACTTCACCGGGACCGAAACAGGGGCTGATTCGACCAGCGACGCGCCGGTAACCCAACGCGAATTGCTCAACAAGCTTTTGTCGTCGCCACGGTCTTAGACGCATAAGGTCGATTCATGAGACGCTACTTTCTTATTTGCCTGATTGCCATTTCCGGAGGCGGTGCCCTGTCGGCACGAGCCGACGTGACGTATGAAAAAGCCAAAGAAGGCGACAACTACATCGAAGTTGTCCACATGACGGTCACACCCGCGGCGGAGCCTGTGCCCGCGCTTAAATATCGCCTCGTGGCGCGGGACATCGACCTGCGGTCAGGAAATGCCATGCCATATTACTATCGGGCTTTCTTAGAGTCGGACCAATTGATTAAGAACATCCGAAAAAAGTACGACGAGGAGAAGGAGCTGAGTCTTTGGTATGGCACTGGCGACGACGCGACGCCGATCGCCAAATTGCCACTGGAAAAAGTTCGCGATGCCAGTCGGATGTTTGATCCGATCTCCAACAACTATTTGCGACCAGCATTCGAGCGAGAAAACTGTGATTGGGAACTGGGCGTCGAAAATCTGCGCGGCGATCAAGTATTTAGCTTTCCCTTGCCTGAATTTCAGGACAGCCGCGAAATCGCACGCATGCTCGCTCTACGTACGCGTTTGGCGATCGCCGAGCATCGCTACGATGACGCGGTCGAAACGATGCAGCACCAGTATCGCCTTGGACGTGATGTCGCCAAGGTGCCGTTTCTGGTGTGCGGTCTGATCGGGATTGCGATCAACGGCGTCAGCAACGGCACGTTGATCGATCTAATTGCGAATCCCGATTCGCCGAACATGTACTGGTGCTTGCCGAGTTGCCACAACCGCCAGTCAACTTACGACCGGCCGCGCGGTTCGAGATGGATTTTGGTCCGCGTGTGTTTCCGTTCATCGATCATGCCGAAACGACGGAGCACGCGCCACAGGAGTGGAATCGCTTGTTTACGCAAGCCGTTCGCGGATTCGCGAACATGACGGGCCAAATGATGGACCGCGAAGGCAGCGGCGACCATCCACACTCACTAAATCAAGCAAAAGCGGGCATCGCGGCGACCGGATTGGCCCTCATCGGCTACGAACACGCCAAGGAGCGGCTGATTGCGCAGGGTATGGACCGAAACCGGGTCGAGAAGATGGCCGTCGGACAGGTGATCGCGATTTACACTGATCGTGTTTATCGCAAATTTTCCGACGCCTTCGAGGCCCAGTGGTATGTGCCATTCGCAGATATGAGTAACGCGAACGCTTCGCTTGAAAAGCAGCTTGTTAGTGCGAAGCCGTTCGGCAGTGGTGAGGACCGTGAAATTTTGCCGATTGTCACGCTGCTGCTTCCGGCGATGCACGCGGCTCGCGGAGCACAAGTGCGATTGGAACGCGACGTGGCCGCCCTCCGTGTGATCGAAGCACTACGGATATATGCGGCCCAAAATAACGGGAAGCTGCCCGAAAGGTTGGACGAGATCACAGCGGTGCCCGTGCCGGACAATCCGGCCACCAGAAAGCCTTTCATTTATCACTTGAATGGCACAACGGCAGTGCTGGAACTGCCACCGTCTGATGGCATTCCCGGTTACAGCCGACGATTTGAGATCCAAATTGCAGCGAAGAAGTGACAAGTAAAAATTACCTCATGCAAAGGCGCCAAACGCAAAGAGATAGACAATGACTTGCCGTCCCTTTGCGTCTCTGCGCCTTTGCGTGAGACATTACCGTTTTTACCTAAAGTGAATGCCATGTTTCGAAATCGGTTTGCCACGGTTTGTTTCATTTGTTCGACGCTTGCGGCTTCTTTCGCGAATCAATGCGTTGCAGACTCGCTGGATCACGCAGCGCCGCTCGCGCCGTTTGTGAATGACGACACGTTTGCAGCGGCATATATCGATCTCGGCTCGCTCAAAGTCGCCGAGAACGCAGGCAAGCTTTTTCAATTGTTGCCCGAAGGCACCAGCGACATGAAATCGTGGCTGATGGACGCCGCGATGGCGGACAGCGTAATTCAGCGATTCCGACAAGCGGGCGGAAAGGATTTGTACGTCGTCGTCGGATTGGGCGACCTCCACCTTAACGGCGGCCCAGTCGGAATTGTCACGACACGGCCTGGGCAAGATCCGGCCCAATTGGAAAAGTTTTGCCGCGACTTGATTCGGGAGTTCGGTGGCAAAGGGCCGCACGACGCACGGTCGAAGATTGACGTCTTGCGAAAGGACGATGTCGTGCTTCTCGGCACCAAGCCGACGGTCGGACGGTATGCGGCGCTGAAATCGGCACCGCGTCGCGACCTCCTTGAACCGCTCACTAAGCTGGTTGATCAGGATGCCATGGCAGCCGCAGTGTTCTGTCCAGGGCCTGATTTCCGCCGTGTGGTGCGAGAATTGTGGCCCGAGCTGCCCGGCGTGCTTGCGCCTCTGAAAAGCGATCTGGCCGATCGGTGGTTGTATCTGACGGCCGCGATTAACCAGCCGCCGAATCCAAAACCGCGCATCGCACTACAAGCCAAGGACGACGAAGCCGTCGCTACGTTTGTCAAACTGTGGTGCGATCTGCCCACCGCCATTACGCAGTTCGGCGGGAACGAAAAATCCATTCAACAAGCAAAGGGTTACGCTCAACTGTTGGTCGATTCGCTTCCAGCGAAGGTGGAAGGAACGCGGGTGTCGCTTCAACTTACCGGCGATCCACAACAACTCGCGAAATTAGGAGCAGAATTTGTGGAAGCCGTCGCAAAATCGCGTGGGCAGAGGCAACGGGTAAAGCAATTTAAGCAGTTAGCACTCGCGATGATCAATTATGCCGATGTTCATAAACACTATCCTCCCGCAGCCATTTACGACAAGAGCGGCAAGCCGCTATTGAGTTGGCGCGTTGCGATTTTGCCATATCTCGACCAGGGAAACCTCTACAAGCAATTCCACGTCGACGAGCCGTGGGACAGCCCGCACAACCGCTCGCTCATCCAAAAGATACCGGCCATTTATGTCGACCCCGATCCAAACGTGCAATCCTTGATTGGTGCTGGGAGGACGACATACGAAGTCCCGGTCGGTGCCGAAACGGTGTTTCACGACAAAATTGGCACGACGTTTCACGACGTTACCGATGGCACCGTGAAGACGATCCTGACAGTCGAGGTCGATCCAGCACATGCCGTCGAGTGGACCAAACCAGCCGATTGGGAAGTGGACCTTGAACACCCGCGGCGTGGCCTTGAGCAATCCGGTCGGCAGCAATTTGTCGTCGCCTGGTGCGACGGATCTGTGCAAATGGTTCCAATTAAGGTCGACGAAGCCAATCTGCGGGCATATCTAACCCGTGCGGGTCAAGAAATTGTCGATCGACCGTGAGCCATTAAAGATGGTTGGCTATATATTGGAGCCATATGTATATAGCCCGGCAATCTTGGCCGGCGTCCTTATCACGCCCTGTTGCTAGCATGCCCGCAACTTCGGATTGGCACATTTTCGAGCATTTGTTAATTTGCTCACCTTGAAACCCACTCGCTACCGCGAGTGCTCCTGCAGCCGGCCGACATGGAAGGAGGCCACCGATGAACGTCGACCATCAAGCCCAGCTTCGAGTTCACATCCGCTGGATGATCCGGCGCGACATGGCGGAAGTGCTGGAAATCGAACGCGGGGCATTCGAATTCCCCTGGTTCGAGGAGGAATTCATCCGCTGCCTGCGGCAACGCAATTGCATCGGCATGGTGGCCGAGCATGGCGAGCGGGTCGTTGGGTTCATGATCTACGAGCTGCACAAAACACGGCTGCACATTTTGAACTTCGCCGTGGCGACCGATGTCCGCCGTCGCGGGATTGGCCGGCAGATGGTCGAGAAGCTGATCGGCAAGCTTTCGAGCCAGCGCCGCACGCGGATCTCGCTGGAAGTCCGCGAGACGAACCTCGCGGCCCAAGTTTTTTTCCGCTCCGGTGGTTTCAAGGCTACCAGCGTGCTGCACGAGTTCTACGACGACTCGCCGGAGGATGCCTACCTCATGCAGTATTGCTGCCAGCCGGAGGAGGCGGAGATGATTCTGCCGATGAACCGGATCGATCGGCTGGCGGGATGAAGACGGTCGAGAGTCTAGGGTCGAGGGTCAAGAGCCAGAGATTCAGGTTGGCATGCCCGGAAATTGCTGGCTCTTGACTCTTGACGCTAACTCTTGACTCTCCGTTCAGAGCTCGATGATCGTAGCTTCGACAGCCGGTAGGTCCACGACCGCAATTGAGTGCGGACTGGCACGATAAATGGCTCCCGGATTGACGACGAGCGTCTCGCCGCGGCGATCGATCGCCGCCACGTGTGTGTGGCCGTAACAGACAAGCCCGTATTGGCCGCTGTCGATGGTTTCGCGGAACCGGCGGCGCTCGTGACTATGCAGCAGGGCAACCCGGACGCCGTCGAAGTCTAAATCGCCGAAAAGAGCATGGCACGTTTGTCCAGTGCGGCGGATTGCTTCAGCGAATGCCTCGGTGTTCTCATCGCAATTACCGAACACGAAGTGGGTCGGCCACTTGGCAAACAATTCGACAACGGCGATTGAGCCGATGTCGCCGCAATGCAGGACTGCGTCTACTTCAAGGCTTTCCAACATCCGCACGGCTGGCCGCGTGAGTTCCACATGCCCGTGCGTATCGCTGACGAGTCCCACCCTCACTTTATATCCTCCAAACGGATGATGGTATCACTCAAAGGCGCGAAGTCGCAAAGAAGATCACTTGTGAAACTTTGCGTCTTTGCGTGAGTCCTTCCGGCTGGTCAAGAGCAAACTCCCGCGTCCAATTGACGACGAATTTGGACAGCTTTCGTCCGTAACTGTTGCTCGACGGCGTCGCACCCTGCTGCTTCGGCAAATAATGTGAGAATCGGCTGTCCGGCGTCAATTGGCGTACCGGCCGACGAGACATCGGCTAACTTCGGCCATGGTGTTCGCAAGGCTTCGTCGAGTGCGAGCGCAGCAAACTGGTTGGAAATGACCAGATCACGCTGGGCGAAAAGAATCGCTTTGCCATATGCGTTCGTGGGCGCGAGGGCTTCCCCGCCGTCCGCCGGGGTCGGGGACGCCCCGGCTCGCTGCATCTCAAGTTGTTCTCCTCTGCATGCCGCAGCATGTAGTGCGATCGCGCACTGCGCCGGTGACGCGCTCGACGATTTCGACCGAAGCTGTGTAACGCGGATTGACTTCCAGCGTCCACACCTCCTCATCATCGAGAATAAAATCGACGCCAAATAGGCCGATAAGGTCGAACTCCTCGGCCAACACGTTGCCGATGCGTGCGAGCGTTGCACGCGTTCCGTCTGAAACTGGCCAGGGACCAACCGAACCCGCGTATTGAAAGTTGCGCGAGCCGAGCCACCGCTCGCCGACGAGTTGCCGCACGATGCCGATCAGCATTGCCCCGCATTCCGCGGCAATGTAAACGGCGGCGCATGGAATGCCTTTTGCGTTCCGCTGATATACGACACGGTCAGACTCGTCCGACTCCCCGCTCCCCGCACTGTGCTCCCCGCTCCAGAATTTCACGCCGCTTCCGCTGGCGCCACGGTACGTCTTGGCGAGCCAGCTTCCATCATGGGGCAAACCTTCGGCCGAAGCGCAGCGTCTCGGGAAACAGCAGGCCGGCACTTCGCAGTGCACAAGCCAATTCCCACGGCGAGCGGACGCGCGCGAGCACGTCGCCCGGGTTGCCCCACAGCGGCGCAATCCATGCCATTTGATCGATCAATTCGGGATGGTTCTCGAGTGCGCCGGTATACATCCACGCCGGCGGCTCGACGGCCCGCAGCCAGTCGATGAAGCCGTCCGGGTAGGGCGCGATCCGTGTGGCCGTGGCAATCTGCCGAAGATCGGCGTCGGCAAACAGGTCGGCCGCGATCGATCGAAGCCCGGCTCGCATCGCCGAAGCGGCAGCCGCCCGTGAGCTCGCACCGACGATGGCTATGGAAGGCGGAGTCATCTTAGGTAGAGTGGACTTTGCACACCAGTCTCCACGCTTCGCAACTGGCGGGTTATTCCCCGCCTACATTTTCGGCCGCTCGTACCGACCACGATACATATCCGCCGGATACTTCTTGGCATTCTTTACCATCTTCGCCCGAATCGTGCTCGAAACGTCCAGCCCCAGTTCGTTGGCGAGCGCGAACGAGTAGCCGATCACGTCGGCCAACTCCTCGCCGACGGCGGCCAGTTTTTTGGGATCATCCGCGAGGTCGCGCGACGCTTCCGTTGTGAGCCACTGAAAATGTTCCATCAACTCCGCAGCTTCGATTGCCAAGGCCATCGACACATTCTTCGGCGTATGAAACTGCGACCAATCGCGCTCGGCGACAAAATCGGCCACGATCTTTCGCAACTCGGCAACGGTGGTGGTAGAGTCGGAATTCGTCATCGGATAGCCACTGAGCAATGAATAACGAATTCCGAATGACGAATAAGCAGCGTGACACATTGGTCATTCGGCATTCGTCATTCGAGCTTCGTCATTCCCTCAGAAGCCCGGTAGAGCAAGCTGCTGTGCGGGGCGATGCTCGTTATGGTAACGCCGGCGGTAGCCATCGGCCAGATGGGCCATGATTTCCAGCACCAACAGGTCGGCACGCGTCATTACGTGCCGAGCACTACGATTGCCGAGCGAGCCGATCAACTCTTCCAGCACGTGAACGTGCAACTGCATCGCGCAGTTGGGCCGAAACGTCCGCGTCGGTCAGCAAGTTGGCAAGCGTGGCCATTTCGTCGGCCATGTTGCCGGCCCCCATGACGACGTAAGCCCGCAGCAGCTCGCGGTAGTGAGCAACAAGTCGCTCGGGGAGATCGACGGGAGACAGCGAGCCCGGAGCAGCGAGCAGAGAATATGAAGGACTCGAGTCCGTGCTCCTTGCTTCCTGCTCCCTACCAACGGCTGAGCCGACGTCGCCTTGGCGAATCTTCTCCAGCTCGGCGATCAGCGCCCGCTGTTCGGACAATAGCCGCTCGGCCTCCTGATGTTCGTGCGCCAGTCGCTGTTGCTCGATTTGTACGAGTCGACGATGCTCGCGAATCAGTTGGCACCGCTCGATTGCGCGTGCGAACGTCCATAGTAGGGACCGTGTCGTGGTTTCCGCAACGCAGCAATAGGCGTCGGCCCCAACCTCGTGGCACAGTGCGGACATTTGCGCCGACGGCGCCGCTCCCAAGACGATCATCGGCTCATCGTTGCCGCCGGCGCGGAGGCCTTCGACCAAATCGAGCGCATCGAGAACGCCTGGCTCGTGACTGACGAGCACCGCGTCAAAAACCTCGTCGCGCAAATGGGCTAGGCCGGCCGTCACGCCGATGGTTTCCACGAACAGCACTTCGGCGGCACAATCCGATTTGAAGGCCTCGGCAAGCCAGCCGCCTGTGCGATGCAGTGTCGTAACGTAGAGCACTTTCATCCGCGCCGGCATCTGGCCCCAGATCTTGGGGACCAGCCGTTTTACAGCAGAATCGGGGACCGACTTAGTCGCGGACATAGGGCTGGCGAAACGAAAATGGGCGCGGAATTGGGCGGCCAAACTTTAGCGATGCGCTCAATCGGGGTCAACGGCGCGGGTGATAGCGGCTGCCCACGTACTGCCGTAAAATCGGTGATGTTCCAGTTCTATGACGGTTTGCTAGCAAATGATGCGCATCGCTTATTTAGATTGTGCCAGTGGTATCAGCGGCGACATGACGCTCGGTGCACTCGTCGATGCGGGCGCCGATCTGGCGGCGATTCAATCCGGTATCGACTCACTCGGTCTCCCGAGCTGCCAGCTTGTTCGCACGGAAGTTAAAAAGCAGGGTTTTCGCGCGACCCAAATCATTGTTGAACACGAACCCGAGCACAGACATCGCCACTTGCATCACATCACGGCGATGATCGACAGCAGCGTGCTGAACGCTCGGCAAAAGGAGTTGGCCAAGCGAATCTTCCAGAATCTGGCGACGGCGGAAGCGAAGGTGCACGGCACGACGATCGAAAAGGTGCATTTCCATGAGGTCGGCGCTGTTGATTCAATTGCCGACATCGTCGGCGCGGCGATCGGCTTCGACCTGCTCGGTATCGAACGGATAATTTGCTCACCGGTACCGACGGGCAACGGTTACGTCGACATCGCCCACGGACGTTGCTCAATTCCGGCTCCCGCGACGGGGGAGCTGCTATGCGACATACCGCTGGCGTCGCTTGACGTCGAGGGCGAACTTACCACACCGACCGGCGCGGCAATCGTTGCCTCACTCGCGGATAGCTTCGGCTCAATCCCTTCAATGACTGTCGAGCACATTGGCTACGGGGCCGGGCAAAAAAACTTCCCGCAAGCCAATATTTTGCGCCTACTGATTGGTGAGATGGTTGGCACGGAACAGACGGCTAAGCCGCAAGCGGTGGACGCGCGTCCGCACGTGGAATCCATCGTTTTGCTGGAAACGAATATCGACAACGCCACCGGCGAAGCGATTGGCCATGCAGTGGACATGCTTTGGTCGGCGGGTGCGCTCGACGTCGCCCTTACATCAATCCAAATGAAAAAGGGTCGCCCCGGTGTGCTCGTGAGTGTGCAGGCATCGCCGGCAGACGCCGACAAACTAGAGGCAATTCTATTTCGAGACACGCCGACGCTCGGCGTCCGACGGACGACCGTACAGCGAACCGTGTTGGCCCGCGAGGCGCAAATTGTCGAAACTCCGTGGGGACCGGTCGAGGGTAAGAATTGTTTCCTTCCAGACGGCACGAAACGGTTCTCCCCTGAGTATGAAGCGTGTCACAAAATCGCCGATCAGAGCGGAGTGCCCATTGCGGCCGTGATCGCCGCGGCTGAAGTGGCATATCGCAGAACTTAACGATACAGATGCCAAGCGATTACGCGTTGGGGCGACGGTCTAGCTGATCGAGCACCGCTTTGATCGCCGGGAGCCCCCTTGTCGGGTTTTGGCAACTGAAGTTTTGGCAAACATACAGCACCGGCTTCCCGTCGGAAGACTGCTTGCCGGCAAACGTCTTATCGAGATGGCCCGATCGGGCCGCAGTCGGATCGGTTGATGCCGAATCTCGCACGGAAAACACCGCCCGTGGCACGTAACATCGGTGAACGGCGGCGATCGCATGCTTCATTACCTCGTGCGCCATGTCGCCCAAGAGCACCAGCTCATATGTTGGCCCGAGACGCCAATCGAGCGCAAGCAACATTTGTCCTGCGGCCATTGGCGCGCGCTGCATAATGGGCAGGGCAACGGCCAATGTCCTTTCGGCGGCATCCAGATAATCGCTGCGCCCCAGCAGTCGGCCGAGCCGCAACAGCGCCGTCGCCGCCAGCGCGTTACCGCTCGGCGTGCTGCTATCCGTCAGTTCCTTGTTGCGCGCGATCAGCGTCTCATGGTTCGCAGCCGTGTAGAAGAACCCTCCTCTATCGGAGTCGGCAAATTCTTGGAGCACGATGTCCATCAGCCGCACGGCCTCATCAATCCAGCGCTCCTTAAAATTGGCCTCATATAAACTCACGAGTGAGTTAGCCAACGATGCATAATCGTCGAGGTATGCGTCGAGTTTCGCATGCCCGTGTCGATACGTGTGCAGCAACCGGCCGTCCTCACGGCACATTCGCGAACAGATGAAGCTTGCCACATCATCGGCCGTGATGACATACTCCGGCTCTTCGAGTGCCGTGCCCGCGCGCGCCATTGCCTCAATCAAAAGGCCGTTCCAGGCAACAATCACTTTGTCGTCGCGGCCGGGTCGAACTCGCTTCTCGCGCGCGGCGAACAACTTCTTGCGGCTTTCCGCCAACTCCGTGCCAAGTTCTTCCGGATTTCGATTGAGGATTTTGCGCACTGCTCGAGCGTCTTCGGCAAATTGAGGATATTGCGACCTTCGAAGTTGCCCGTGTCGCTTACGTCATAGACGCGGCCAAATGTCGACCCGTGCTCTTGGCCCAACACAGCTTCGACCTCACCAGGTGTCCAAGTGTAAAAGCGCCCTTCGTGCCCTTCACTGTCGGCATCTTCCGTGCTGTAGAAGCCGCCAGCGGGATCGGTCATATCGCGAATCACGTAATCCAAGGTCTCGCGAACGATGCGAGCATAGTTTTCATCGCCGGTGACGAGGTAGGCGTCCAAATACGCGCTGGTCAACAAAGCGTTGTCGTACAGCATCTTCTCAAAGTGCGGCACGAGCCAACGGGCGTCGACCGAATAGCGCGAAATCCGCCGCCGAGGTGATCATAGATTCCCCCCGCCGCCATCCGGTCGAGCGTAAGCCGCACCATATCGAGAGGGCCTTGCTGACCGTTGCGACTGGCCACTCGCACCATCAATTGCAGATCCATTGGGTGCGGAAACTTAGGTGCCTGGCCAAACCCGCCGTACGTGTTGTCGAAGGCTTGCCGCAGCTGGGCGGCAGCAGCATCGATCAACCGATAGTCCAAGTCGTTCTGGTTATTGTCGCCGTTGCCGGCAGTGCCAATATTCTGTAGCTCCGCGGTCAACTGCTCCGCTGCGTTCAGCGCTTGCTCGCGTCGGTTCTTCCAGGCATCGATCACTGCGGCCAAAATCTGATCAAACCCCGTCATGCCGCGCGAGCTGTGCGGCGGCCAGTATGTTCCACCGTAAAACGGTTTCAAATCGGGCGTGAGGAAAACACTCATCGGCCAACCGCCGTGGCCCGTAAGCATTTGCACGGCGTTCATGTATATTTGATCCAGGTCAGGCCGCTCTTCCCGATCGACCTTGATGGCGACGAAATCTTCGTTGAGCACGCGCGCGATCGACTCATTCTCGAAGCTTTCGTGCTCCATCACGTGGCACCAATGGCAAGCTGAGTAACCAATCGAAAGAAAGATCGGCTTGTCGTAGCCCCGCGCCTCTCTGATTGCTTCCTCTCCCCACGGAAACCAATCCACCGGATTTTCGGCATGCTGCAAGAGATAGGGGCTGGTTTCGTGAGCAAGGCGATTGGGCATGATAGCGTGGGAATCAAAAAAAGTTGGCCGTTACCAATTCGTCCGCGACGGTAAGTCTCTGTATCGTAACACAATGTGTTGAGTAGTTAGCCGACCATCTGGGACGAGTTTTTTGAACCTTTCACTGATGCGACGGACCAGGATAGTAGCTGCCCCATGAGTCGAGTCGACCTGCATACTGCCGAAGAAACCTTCGACCAGTGGTTGGTGTTACGAGCTCAGGAAGGCGACGAGGCTGCACTACGGCGGCTTGTCGAACGATGGTCCCTCCGACTGCAGCGGCACGCCTTGCGGCTGACAGGTCAAGCGGACGCTGCGGCCGACGTGTCACAAGAGGCTTGGCTAGCGATTGTCCGCGGCTTGCGCAAGCTCAATGATCCGGCATGCTTTCGGCGTTGGGCTTATCAGATCGTTAGCCGTCGCTGTGCAGATTGGGTGCGGGCGCGGCAGCGCCAGCGGGCAACGATCACTAACTTGGTTGAAGAACCCGCCGCAGTCGAGACGCCGGAAATAACCGACCACCGAATCGCCCTATTGCAGCAAGCGCTGGCGAAGCTGGCCAGCCAGGATAGGACGATGCTGGCGATGCACTACCTGGAAAAAATGTCGCTGCAGGAAATTGCCGAAGCACTTCTCATACCTATGGGAACGGTCAAATCTCGGCTGCATTATTCACTAATGCGGCTGAGACGTGTCCTGGAAAACTTGAACGACGAAACCAATAGTGGTCCAAAGGAACTGACATGAATACCGATGATGACAAGCTGATTCGCGAAGCATTGAGAAAAGTGGACAACAAGCAAATCGAACCCTATCGCGACGAACCCGCGATTTTGGAAATAGTGGTGCAAACGTTTCGCAGCCGGCAACGCTGGCTGGTCGCCCTGGTGTTTCTGCTGATGATGGTGTTTGTCGTCCTAATGTTTGCCTGCGGCTACCAGTTCTTTGCCGCTAGCACTGCACGCGGTCAAATCGGCTGGGCGACCGGCTTCCTGTACTTCGCCATTGCGATTTCGATGATGAAGATATGGTACTGGGGAGAGATGCGTCGCTACACCGTTCTAAGAGAAATCAAGCGAGTCGAACTGCAAGTGGCTAGGCTTGCCGAGCGGCTGGAAAATGACAGAGCGTGAAGCGAGTAGTGCCGCGGGTCAATCAATCCACCCACCGCCAAGCACTCGCTTGTTCTCCTCGGCATCGAAACAAACAACGGCCTGCCCCGGCGTGACTGCGAACTGTGGCTCATTGAATTGAATGTGCAGCCGATCGCCATCAAGGCACGTCATCACGGCGGGCTGAGCTGGTGCGTTGTACCGAATCTGTGCAAAACACCGTCGCGGCTCGTCCACGGGCGCGGTTGAATCCCGATCGAGCCAATTGCAATTCTTAGCAGTAAGTTCAGTGCGATTCAAATCCGCGCGGTCGCCAATCACAACTCGACGGCTGTCGGTTTCGACGCGTACGACAAACTTTCGATCGCCGAGCGCGACGCCCAAACCCTTTCGTTGACCCACCGTAAAACTCTCGATTCCTTCATGCTCGCCGACCACGGCACCATCCGTCGTTACCAACTCACCTGCCTCCCCGCCGACGCCACGGCTGCGAACGAACTCGTCGTACCGCCCGCGTGTCACGAAGCAGATCTCCTGGCTATCCTTCTTCTCAGCGACGCGCAGGCCAAGCTCCGTTGCCATCTGCCGAATCGTCAGTTTCTCAAACTCGCCGATAGGTAGCATCATGCGCGACAACAATTCGCGCCGAATGCCGAACAGCACATACGATTGGTCCTTGGCCGCATCGATCCCCCGAAGTAGCGACGTTGAACCGTCCGAGTTCTTAGCGAGCCGCGCGTAGTGGCCGGTGGCCACATACTCGGCTTCAACGCTGTCGGCGTAGTCGAACAGCTTGCCGAACTTGATCCAGTTGTTGCACTGCACGCAGGGGTTGGGCGTTCGGCCAGCCGTGTACTCGGAAACGAAGTAATCAATGATCTGGGTGAATTCCGCCTGCAGATTAAGGGCATAGAATGGAATACCCAGCTTGTCCGCCACGCGACGGGCGTCTTCAGCATCGCTCGCGCTACAGCAGCCCTGTTTATGGTGGAGCGGCGAGGAACGAGGGGCGAGGAGTGAGTGTGGGCTGATTTCTCGCCTCTCGTTCCTCGTTCCTCGCGCCTCACACGCCGGCGACTGCTCGCCATGGCGCATAAAAACGCCGATCACGTCGTGACCCTGCTCGATCAGCAAATGGGCCGCGACGCTGGAATCAACTCCGCCACTCATGGCCAGCACAATGCGCGACATATTGCGAGTCTAGGGCCGCCGCCGATGGGCGGCAAGCATGTCCTCGCCGCCAAGACAAAAGGCGTGCCTGGGAACCTCCTCAGCCGTGGAATCTTGAACGTTGTCCAGGGAACCCGGCTCGAAAGTTTGGTGCAGAAACGAATTGGGGAATCGAATAAAAAAGTGCCAACATGGATTAGCAGTTTCCGCAGAAATCTATACAATTTACTAGGTCATTACTGCCCTGCTCCAAAAATATGAGTTGCTAGTGAAGCACACATTTTCAATGCTGTATGCCATTACCCTGCTGTCGGCCGGTCTCTTCAGCTTGCCATGTTATGGTGCAACGTATGGAAATGCGACGCCTTTTGAAAACGGCTCGCTCTTCAGACCAAATTTCGTATTAGGGATCGAAGTGCTCATTCCCCAGGAGTTACAGCTGGATAGCTTTGGGGTAATATACGGACCACCCGAGCCTCAGACTCCGTTGTCATCAAATGCTATATATGCGTTATATGACGCTACTGGATTAGGCGGAGATCCAGGGGTGCTAATTGCGAAGACGGATACGATTGCAGTGAGTTCAACCACAACATACTCCTTTGAATTTAGCTCTCATCCGGTTCTCATGCCTGGAACATATTGGATGATGGGTTTGTACGAAAGCAATGCTAATCCACGCACTCGAATACCCGCTCCGGGTCAAACAGCACCCCCATTTGCGTACTTTTCACAATCGTTTTCTGCCGGCATGCCTGCCGCGGCCCCTGCCTGCATACGAGAACCAAGGGGTAACATCAATTACTACATTACTGGAACGCCTGTTCCCGAACCTGCCTCATTATTATTGCTCAGTGTGCAATCCCTGACATTGCTTGTTTGCAGTAGGAATCGAAGCGCCTGAAAAGCCGTCCGAAGCGATGTACCCCATACTTTGCTACGCTGGTCGTAGCACCGCTCGACCCCTATAATTCAGCCATGGAAAAAGAATACGTCGATCGTGCGAAGGCCATCCGCGAGGGAATCCTGCAACTGCGGGACTCTCTTTGACTGGGAGACTAAACGCAATCACATCCAAGAGATCGATGCCCAGATGGCCGATCCGGATTTTTGGAACAATCAGGACCGGGCTCAAGCCATCGTCGACGAGCGAAAATCGCTCACTTCGGTCGTTACTCCACTCGATAACGCACTTAGGTCCAGCGACGACCTGGCCGCCATGATCGATATGGCGGAAGAGGACGAATCGTTCGCCGCCGAGGTCCCCGCCGAGGTCGCGCGCCTCGAAGAGGTCGTCGAGGAACTCAAACTGAAGGCCCTGCTCAACGGCCCACACGACACGACCGGCGCCATCCTGTCGATCAATGCTCGCGACGGCGGCACGGACGCCAATGACTGGGCTGATATGCTGCTCCGCATGTACACGCAATGGGCGCAGAAAAACGGCTATTCGGTCGAGTTGCTCGAACGACAAGACAGCGAGCAGGCCGGAATCAGCCACGCAGTCATCGCGATTCGCGGGCCCATGGCCTATGGCTATCTCAAAAGCGAAACCGGGATGCATCGCCTCGTTCGAATCAGCCCCTTCAACGCGGAAGGGAAACGGCAAACCAGCTTCGCCGCCGTCGACGTCTCGCCCGAGATTGCCGATTCCGTCGAGATCGAGATCAACCCCGAGGACGTGCGCGAGGATACGTTTTGCGCCAGCGGGGCCGGCGGCCAGCATGTCAATAAAACGTCGAGCGCTATTCGTCTTACGCACGCCCCCTCAGGCATCGTGGTGCAATGCCAGAGCGAACGGTCGCAGCACAAAAACCGTGCCACCGCTTGGAAGATGCTTCGCGCCCGTATGGCTCGGCAGGAAGAAGAAAAACGCGAAGCGGCCGAGGCTGCTAAATACCAACAGCAGGCGAAAGTCGGCTTCGGTTCCCAAATCCGCAACTACTTCCTGCACCCCGATCAGCGCGTGAAGGACGCCCGCACAAAGTACCAAATGGGCAACTTCCACGCTGTGATGGACGGCGATATCCAAGGTTTCTTGGATTCGGTGCTGCGGTGGCGCTGGCCAACCTATCGCGGACGACGATGAGTAACCGCGCAAGCCCGTGGTGAGTGCGACAGTAGTTGTCAGCCTGCACCGTCGATGAACTATCACGCCAGGATGTCGTGCACGACACGGCCGTGCACGTCAGTCAGCCGGAATTCACGGCCCTGGTAGGTGAACGTCAGCCGCTCATGGTCCAGGCCAAGCAGGTGCAGCACGGTTGCATTCAAGTCGTGAACGTGAATCCCGTTTTCAACGACGTTGAACCCAAAAGCGTCCGTCTGACCATAGGTGATGCCCGGCTTGGCGCCGCCGCCGGCCAGCCACATCGTGTAGGCGTCCTTGTGATGGTCTCGGCCGGGGCTGGTTTTGGCGCCGTTGCCCGAGATTGCTTGCCGAAGAGGCGTCCGACCAAATTCTCCGCCCCAAATGATCAGCGTATCTTCCAGCATTCCGCGCTGTTTGAGATCGATGATGAGGGCGGCCATTGCCCGGTCGACGTCATTGCACTTCTGCCCCAGTCGCTTCGGCAAATCTTGGTGATGATCCCAGTCGGAATCGAAAAGCTGAATCATCCGCACGCCACGCTCCACGAGCCGCCGAGCTAACAAGCAATTATTCGCAAATGAAGGCTTTCCAGGCTGGGCACCGTACAAATCGAGGGTTGCTTGCGATTCGGCGGAAAGGTCCATTAGCTCCGGTACGGATGTTTGCATCCGGAAGGCCATCTCATACTGGTTGATGCGCGTGGCGATTTCCGGGTCGCCGACATCGACCAAGCGCGACTGATTGAGTTCGGAAATCGTATCGAGAACTCGGCGGCGGTCGGCAGCGGAATGGCCCCGAGGGTTCGAAAGAAACAGTACCGGATCACCGCTCGAGCGGAACTGTACGCCCTGGTACACGCTGGGCAGAAAGCCGGGAGACCACAAGGCCGTGCCCGCGCCGCCGGCTGGTCCGGAAAGCATGACGACGTAGGCCGGCAGGTCGCGGCCTTCCGAACCAAGTCCGTAAATCACCCACGACCCCATGCTCGGCCGACCGCCGCGCCGAAGCCCGTGTGCAGAAACATTTGCGCCGGCGCGTGGTTGATCTGCTCAGTATGCAGTCCTCGGAGGATCGTGATTTCGTCGGCAACTGTCGCTAGGTGCGGCAACAGCTCGGAAATCTGCTGACCACTTTGGCCGCGTTGCTGAAACTTGAACTGGGATCCGGCCAACGTCATTTGGCCGCCAATGAAGGCGAACCGTTTGCCTTTGAGCAATTCCGGCGGGCAAACCTTGCCGTCGTGCTCGATGAGCTTCGGCTTGGGATCAAACAAATCGAGCTGCGATGGGTGCGCCAATCATGTGCAGGTAAATCACATGCTTTGCCTTGGGTGCAAAATGCGGCGGCCGCCGTGCGAGCGGGTTCGATCGCGCCACAACCTGGCTCGGCCGAGCGGCGAGGCTCTCCGCGAGCAGCGTGCTGAGCGCGAACGCTCCCAGCCCGATTCCCGAACCTTGCAAGAATTGGCGGCGCGACTGCGTTATCGCGAGTTCTTCCAGCGGATTCATGATTGCTCAGCCTTTTGTAATCGTCTCATCTAAATTCAAGAGAGCAGATGCCACCGCATACCATGCGGCGAGCTCGTCGCGCGCAGCACTTTCTGGCATCGTCAACGTGCCAACCAACTCCTCTACAGCCTTGGGGTCACTATGAGCCGCTTGTAGCTGCTCCTTGTACAATTTCCGAAGCGGCAGAAGTTCCGAAGGATTCGGCGGACGACTCACGCACAGCCGAAACATATAGCGGATGCGGCCTTCGACCCCAGCATTGGGACGCTCGCTGAGCACACGGGCAGCGAGCGCCTGAGCCGCCTCGACGTACACCGGATCATTGAGCAACGTGAGCGCTTGTAGCGGCGTATTCGATCGGGATCGTTTGGCGGTACACGTAAGTCGGGCAGTTGCGTCGAAATTCACAAAGCTGGGGTAGGGCGCGCTGCGCTTGAGCACCACGTAAATGCCGCGCCGATATTTATCTTCACCAGGGCTGACGACGTAATCGATCTTGCCGCCGCCGATTTTCACCCACAGCCCCTCCGGTTGAAACGGCCGGATCGGCGGCCCAAATTGCTTCTTGCTCAGTAGGCCGGCGATCGCCAGCGCGTTGTCGCGAATCATCTCCGCATCCATCCGCACGCGCGGGCCCCGCGCATAAAGTCTGTTCTGGTCATCGGCGCCAGCAGCTCGGGAGTAATCTTGGATGACTGCCGATAGGTGGCCGACGTGACGATCTTCCGAAGCACTTTCTTCATCGACCAGCCATTGTCCATGAACTCCACAGCCAACCAATCGAGCAGCTTCGGATGCGTCGGCGGCTCTCCTTTGATGCCGAAGTCCTCGACCGTCTTAACGATGCCATGCCCGAATATCTCCGCCCACCACCGATTCACGGTCACCCGCGCTACAAGCGGATTGCGGCGGTCCACGAGCCACTTCGCCAGCGCCAGGCGATTTTTCTTGACTGCCGTGAACGGGTGCAAAACGGCTGGCACACCCGGCTCGACGACCTCGCCGGGCTGCTTATAGTCGCCGCGTCGGAAGACGGTTGTGCGACGCGGTGTGGGCAGTTCCTGCATCACCAGGGTCGTCGGCACATGGATGCTCTCGAGCTCGGCGTTGGACGTTCGCCTGTTGCTTACGCAAGGCAATGATCTTCGCGTCCTGGTTCAAGTGATAGGCATCGAGCGCGTACGCTCTCGGTCAGAGCGCTTGTTGGTAGGCAAACTAAGAATTTCCGCGATCTCGGCCGGTATGAGCTCTCCGGTGGGGTTGCCTGTGATCGCTGAAATCCGCAGCCGACCGATCGTCCGGCCACCGCCATAGTTCTGAACGATACGAAACCGTAGTTTAGTGCCTTGCGCGAATCCGATCGGCTGTTCCAGTTGGAATTGGGCCCAATGTGGAACAAAGAACTTGGGGCTGATGGCCCAGGCCGTTTTCGGATTTTCATCGATCGCGCCGGCGACATCGAACACCTTTTGCGAATAATCGGCCGTGGCTCGCCCGAACCGAATGGGTATGAACTTGTTGCTCCCGCGCGGCGCCGCCTCGAGGGCGAAGGTGTTCACGACGAAATTGGGCCGCTTGTCGTCGCCCCGGCCGGGTCCGCCCCCTGGCAAAGAATCGTCGAGCAGTGCTTCTAGCCGCAAAGCGGTGATGCCGGTGAGGTCCATTGTCGCGGCAAACGTGTACGTGTCGGTGTCTGGCGGATCGTCCGACAACAGCACTGACTTGTCGTCGAGTCTCTCGGAGGTGGCGCCTTCGGCCGATTCAAAATCCACTAGCTCCAATGTATGTCCTCGCGGTCGATCGCTAAGCGATGCACGCAACTTGTTTTCCCAAGCGACCGCTCCACTTCGCAGCTTCGCCGTCCGTTCGGCGATTCGCCGATCGATCTCGCTCAGTTCCGTATCAAGCCGATGTTTCTTGTGGCCCTCGGCGATGTCGGGAAGCGGCATGGTCGGACCCATGAACTGAATCGATCCTGGCACATTGGGCTTGGTCCGCTCGGCTTCAATTGCCGTGTTATTGAAGAACGCAAAGAACTGATAATACTCCTTCTGCGAAAATGGATCGTACTTGTGGTCGTGGCACTGCGCACACGCCAGCGTCGTGCCCAGCCAGACGGTAGCGGTCGTATTAACGCGGTCGATAACCTGGTTGGTGCGCGTTTCCTCCGGTTCGGTGCCGGCCTCGACGTTCGTCATGGTGCAGCGGTTGAAACCGGTGGCGATCTTCTGCTCCTCAGTGGCGCCAGGAAGCAAATCGCCGGCAAGCTGCTCGATCGTGAATTGGTCGAACGGCATGTCGGCGTTCAAGGCGCGAATCACCCAGTCGCGATAGGCCCAGATGTCGCGCAAGTCGTCCCTTTGGAATCCGTGCGAATCGGCGTAGCGGGCCAAGTCGAGCCAGGGGCGCGCCCAACGCTCGCCGAACTGTGGCGAGGAGAGCAGCCGATCGACGACTTTCTCATAAGCGTCGCCGTCCTGGTCTGCCAGGAAAGCATCCACTTCCGCGGGAGTCGGCGGCAAGCCGATCAGATCGAGGTACACCCTGCGAATGAGCGTCGTGCGATCGGCCTCCGGCGCGTGCGCTACCCCTTCTTTATCCAGGCGGCTAAGAATGAACCGGTCGATGCCATTTTTGGCCCACGCCGCGTTGCTGACTTTGGGCAACTCCGGCCGGACTGGCGCGATATACGCCCAGTGCTTTGCCAGCGCGGCCGTCTGCGGCCAGATCGCTCCCGAGTCGATCCAGCGCCGCAGCAGATCTGTCTCGCTCTTGGTAAGCGGCTTTCCCTTGGCCGGCATGAAATCATCATCCCCGGCCGGCAGTGTCGTCCGCCGATAAATCTCGCTCCCCTTTGCGTTGCCAGGCACGATCACCGTCGTGTCATCGATCGCAGATCGGCGTCGATCCAGCCGCAGGTCGCCTTCCTGCTTATTCGGGCCGTGGCACTCGAAACAGTGTCGCTCGAAAATCGGCAGGATGTCCTGCGCCAAGTCCGGTGTAGAGTTTTCAGCGGCACATCGACGATTCACCCCCAGCAACACGCAACAAATGAGCGAAAAGCGCACGCAGTTGCAAATAGCGCGATCGATCATTACGGTCTCATGTCGCTGAGTGGTTATCGACGGATCGATGACGCAGCTTCTAAGACGTCTTCTTCACCGGTGTATCTTTACCCGTTTCATCGTTGTGCATATAAGGCGCACGTACCCGCACACCGACCGGTGGCTTGATTTCCCGCACCCAGATATTGCGATACCGCACCGGGTTGCCGTGATTCTGCAAATGGATCGGCGCCTTGCCGTGTTTCTCGTAGTGCGGCGGCTCGTTGAATGGCGTCATCCCTTGTAGCGCGAAATGATTGAGTGTCAACACACCGTTCTGCAGCACCGTGACGTACGCCGGCGACTCAAGTGAGCCATCACCCTTAAACTTCGGCGCGTTCCAGATGATGTCGTACACGTTCCATTCGCCCGGCGGACGCATGGCGTTGACCATCGGCGGCGTTTGCTTGTAGATCGCACTCGCCTGGCCGTCGAAGTATGTTTTGTTGTTATACGAATCGAGCACCTGTACTTCGTAGCGATCCTGGAGAAACACGCCGCTGTTGCCGCGACCCTGGCTCGTGCCGGTTGCCGGCACCGGCGCCGACCACTCCACGTGCAGTTGGCAATCGCCGAAGCTCTGTTTTGTATTGATGTCGGTGTCCTTCACGATCGCGACACCGTCCTTCACGATCCACTTGTCGCCGTTGTTCCAGGCCGACAGATCCTTGCCGTCAAACAGAACGATCGCGTCGGAAGGCGGATCGCCGCACTTTTTGCCCGGCGTAACGATCGGCGGCTCCTGCCACTTAATACCGTTGAGGTATTCGTCCCCCCAACATTGCGGTGTGGCAAGGAAGGTCGCACCGATGGTGGCGAGTGTCGTTACAATTAGGAACGCGAACACTACTGTCGGGGACTGTCCCGATTTTTCGGGTGCCACCTGTGGTGGTCCCGCGAGGAAAAATGGGACTGTCCTCTCGGTGACAGTATTGTTCGAGTTTCTTAGTGTTTTGAGCATCATGGAATACCTCGTGTAAGAACGTGTCTCGCCAACCAGCGACCTGGAGGCCGGAAAACTGTGATTATGGATTGGGCTTTGGTGTCGGGCAACCAGCACAGATGTCCTTGCCGGCCTGCCTCATTTGGGCGAAAATGGCGGATCACTTGTGGCGGGTCGTCTGTCCGAGCCACTGGCTAGGTCTGCGGTTCTGCACTTTTTGCATCTGCTGCCCTGTTCTTGGCCAAGCTTCATTGGACGCTGTGGGCCTAGTCGCCGCTCAATTAATTGGAGATCGAACGCGCGATGTTTGTTGAGCAAATCGAAAAGATGAAGCGCGACTACACGGACAAGTACGTGGTTGTCGACGGGACGCAGCCAGAGTTGGCCCGCTTCCGCGATCTCGTGGGCCGCGTGAAGACCGTGAACATGAGCGGCCGCGCACTGGTTGAGTTCGACGACTACCATCTCAACATTGGTTGGTACGACATCGACCCCGATTTCCTAAAAGTCGTCGACAAGCCACCGCCCAAGCCACCCAAGACCGAAGCGAAGAAGGCCGCCCTCAAGGCGGCGCCGGCAGCTAAAGCGAAACCGGCTGCCAAGCCCGCGGCGGCATCGGGCGCCGCGAAAGCTGGCAAGCCGTCCGTCGCCGATATTCTCGCCGCTGCGCGCGCTGGCAGCGCGAAGCCCGCTGCGGCTGCGCCACCCAAGGCAAAGCCGGAATCGCCGCCGCCCACGGCAAAACCCGCCGCCCCCAAGGTCGATCGTTCGAAAATGAGCGTCGCCGACATGCTTGCCGCTGCGCGCACCGGAGGCGCTGCCGGTAGTGAACCTGCCGCAACTCCGCCAGCAGCCGCGCCAACCGCTCCACCGGCTGAAGAGGCAGAACCAGAAAGTGCTCCTGCGCCTCCTCAAAAGGCGGTTGCCTCCACCGTTAAAGCAACCGAAAAGATCGACAAGTCATCGATGTCGATCGACGAAATGGTGGCTTGGTGCCGCGAGCACGATACGAAGGCGTAGTGCGACTTCTTGTAGGGTGGCCAGTGCTCTGCCTGCGCCAATTAAGCGCGATTTGGCCGGCGGCCCTTTGCCCTCGCCCTCATCCGCCGCCGCGCGTTCGGCACTGCTTGCACGGCCATTTGCGTCGGCAGTCGCATTTTCTTCGCCTGCTAGTTTCGCCAAACTAGCGGGAATTTCGACGCCGCCGATGTCCCGCATCACCTGCAGCATGGGCGGCAACGTGCCCGCCATCTTGTGCAGAAAGTCGGCCGTGCTCGAGCGGCCGTTCGCGCCGCCGTTCTCCCAGACGATCACTTTGTCGAACTTGATGTTGCTGATCGCCTTCGCGCTGGTCTCGGCGAGCTTATCAAGGTGCTCCAGCATCATCAGTTGGAATGCCTGCTGCGAGCCGCCGCAGGCCTCGACGATCTGCTTCAGACCCTCCCCCTTTTTGGCGAGGATTTCGTAGTGACCGCGGGCCTCAGCTTCCAGCTTTGCGAAAATTGCCGACGCTTCACCCTGGGCTTCCAGCTTTCGTTTCTCGGCCTCAGCCTCGGCATCGACGACAATTCGCGCCTTTTGGGCTTTGGCCGGCGCTTCGAGCTTGGCCCGCTGTTCGGCCTCGACACGCTCCGCTTCGGCGAGCGCCGCTTTGGCCATCGCGCGGTTCTGCACTTCGATAACGGCCGCCTCGGCCTCCCGCTTGCGGCCTTCACCGCGCTGATACGCCTCGGCTTTTTGTTCGAGCAGCGTAGCCTGCGACTGGGCGATCTTCGCGTCCGCGATATTTTCGCCGTCTACAGCCTTGGCATTCGCGTTCGCCACCGCGACGCGCTTTTCCTGTTCGGCCTGCTTCACTTGCACATCACGCTCGAACGCCGCCGTCTGCTCGCCTACCGTTTGCTCCTTTTCCAATTCGGCGACCCGCACCGCCTGCTCGCGGCTGGCTTCACGTGTGCCGATTTCGCGCTCCTTCGTCGCGTTGGCGACTTGAACCACTTTGTCCCGATTGGCGCCAGCCACGCGGATTTCACCCTGCTTCACCTCATCGGCAACGTCCGCGCGGGCTTGTTGAATGGCTTGCGACGCCGCCTTCTGGCCGATCGCGTCGATGTACCCGCTCTCGTCTTGAATATCCGTGATGTTGACGTTGATCAGCACCAGGCCGATCTTCTTGAGCTCCGGCTCGACGGAGTTCTGAATGTGCTGCAGGAACGTGTCGCGGTCGCGGTTGATGTCCTCAATCCGCATCGAGGCAATCACCTGGCGCAACTGACCGAAGATGATTTCTTCGGCCTGCTTGCGAATTTCGTCGGTCGATAACTCGAGCAAGCGAATCGCGGCGTTCGTCATCACATCCGGCTGCGTGCCGATGGCCACGGTGAACACGCTCGGCACGTTGACGCGGATGTTTTCCATCGAGAGTGCGCCGTGCAGCGGAATCTCGATCTGGATCGGCTCCAAGCTCAGATAGCTGTAGTCCTGAATGAGCGGCCACACGAAGGCCGCCCCGCCATGCACGGTCTTGGCAGCTTCACCCTTGATGGTGCGGCCGAAAATCACCAGAACCTGATTGCTGGAGCAACGCTTGTAGTTGGTCTTCAGCACGATCAGCAACGTAAAAAAAGCCATCGCCACGAAGAAAGCCAAGATCAGCCCGCCAACGACGAGCGAAGACGATGAGTTAACCGCAGACAAGATGAGCGTTGACATGACATTATCTCCCACAGTGCTGCCGGTGTTCCCCTGCAGCTAGGTAATCAACGAACGGCGCCTTCTTAACACGCCGCCGGTTGCTTCTCAGCCGGTTGCGACGAGCGACGCACTTCGAGCGTGTCGCTGTTCCGAATGCCAACAACCTCGACGCTTTCGCCAGTTTTTAAGGGCTCCGCGTCGTCTGTAATGGCTTGATATTCTACGATGCGGTGCTGCATCGAAAGCTGCACTTTGCCAGCTCCCGTGCCGCTAGCCGGGATCGGGATATACACCGTGGCCCGCAAACCCACCGCATTGCTAATACGCTCATTGCCCGTGGAACTCATCGCCGTGATTAATCGCAATAACCCGTACATCCCGTACATGGCAAGCACCCCGCAACGGTCGCCAAAACTAGCGTAGTCGTGGCAGGGAAACCCGCGTTCCACGTAGCCAGGCCCGTCACGCCAAAAAATGCAGAAGCTGCCACGAGCGTGCGAAACGAAACCACCGCGAACAAGTGGGTGCTATCGGCGTGCTGATCGCCTTCCCCATGTGCGTCGCCTGGATGATCGGCATGCACGTCGAAATGGTCGCCATGAAAATCACCACCGTGGAAGCCTCCTCCCACATGATCGCCAAAGTCCGTTCCGCCATGCCCCAGACCAAGGATCGCTAGCGCAAACTGGCATACTAGGATCGTGCCACCGATTACTGCCGCGACAAGATACAGAATGCTGAGGAACATCGCTCACTCCGCGCTGCCGTCAACGAACAAACCGCCCCACGCCGCTCATTGTAACGCTCGTGGTCCCTCGCTGCGAAGCAGCCCGAAAGACAAGCAGTCACCGCAAGAGCCCTGCAAGTATAGCCCCACGGCTGCACCGCTGAGGAAACGGCCGCGAATTTAAGAGTAATTCGCTGGCCCCGGCGGAATCTTACCGGAAATCCGCCCATGAATCAGCGTGGCTGGGGTCGAGCCACCTACGCATCGAAGCGTCTACTCGTCTTCCGGCTCGCCCACGTCGACTTGAGACCAGTCGATCTCGCCCCGCTCTCGGTGCACTTCTTCCAGCACCGCTTCCGCCCGGGGCAAATCCGCACTAGCCACAAGCACGTGCACCATCCCAGGCGCCTCGGTCCGAAAGTTGGCCGTGTAAACGCCCGTCATCGTGGCGGGAATTCCGTGTTCCTCCAGGCTGCTCACAATGATCCCACCTTCCATTTCCGTACGAACGGAAGCTAGCCGGACCAAGTTGCCTTCATCGTGCGTCATCGGATGCGACCGCGGTTGGAACGATCGCTACTCGTCTTCCTTTTTGCCCACATCGACTTGCGACCAATTGATGTGGTCGTTTTCTTCTTGCACCTCGGCGAGAATTTCCTGGGCCCGCTCCAGATCCTGCGCACCGACCATAATATCGACCCAATTCCACGGGCCGGCCCGCAGGCCCGACGTGTACTCGTCCGACTCGGCATGGATGCCGTTCTCTTTTAGTGCGGCAATCACAATCGCCGCTTCCGTTTCGCTGGGCACGCGTGTCAGCGTCGCTGTGTGTTCGGGTTTATCACTCATGGCGCCATTGTAGCAGGCTCGCTCCGCGAGCCGTAGCCTATCCTAGTTGCCAGCCGCGGAACCCAAGAAAATGGAGCCCCAAGAACCTCGAACCATCGGCATGGTCACGGCACGCGGAGCGTGCCTACTACTTTGTTCCCTACGCGAACAAATCCTGAATCACGTGCCCGCCGCCGGCGATCTTCATCGGCCGGCCGTTCTTCGCCGTGAAAACCGTCTTCAGCGAAATGCCCAACGCCTGGCAGACGGACGCCATCAAATCTTCCGAGGAATAAGGGTCGGTCTTCACGCCGGTGCCGTCGGCGCTCGTCTTGCCGATGGCCCGGCCACCCTGCAACCCGGCCCCGCCCAGCACCACGCTCCACGCCCGGGCGAAGTGGTCGCGGCCCGCGTCGCCGTTGACCCGCGGCGTCCGGCCGAACTCGCCCATGCACAGCACAACCGTGCTCTCCAACAGGCCACGCTGCTTCAAATCTTCGATCAAAGCTGCAAACGCCTTGTCCAGCTCCGGCAGTTTCGTTTTGAGCGATGTGAAGCAGCCCTTGTGCAAATCCCAACCGCCCGAGTTCACCTCGACAAACGGCACGCCCACTTCCACCAGCCGCCGGGCCATTAAACAGCCGCGGCCGAAATTGTTGTCGCCGTACTGGTCGAGCATATCCTTCGGCTCGCTGCGAACCTGGAACGCCTTCATCTGCTCGCTCGTCAGCAGGTCCTGCGTTTTCTGCAGCACCTTCGCGTGCTCCTCCGCTGCCGAGCCGCGGCGCTCCTCGATGAACCGCCGCTCCAGCAGTCCCAGCAGCTTCATCCGGTCGGCCATCCGCCCGCCCGGGACGGTCATTTCCACGTCCTTCACCTTCCCGTTGGCGTCCACCTGAAACGGCGCGTACGTCATGCCCAAAAAGCCGGGCCCTTCGCTCGGCCCGCCAATCGAAACGAACGGCGGAATCTCGAGCTGTGTCAGCTTCTTGGCCGCATCCATTTCATGCGCCACCACCGCACCATAGCTGGGGTGTTGTACGCTGGCGCTCGGCACATAACCGGTGTGCATGTAGTACCGGCCGCGTTGGTGATCCGCTTCGCGCGTGCTCATCGACCGCACGATCGAGAGGTGCTTCCCCTGCTTCGCCAGATTCGGCATGAGCTCGCAGATTTGAAAGTCGCCCGTCGTCGAGATCGGCTTATAGTCGCCGGCCGTAGGCGCCCCCGGCTTCATGTCCCACATATCGATCGAGGGCGGGCCACCCCCGAGCCACAGCAGAATCGCCGACTTGTGATCCTTGCTGAGCGCCTTGGCGTGCGCGCGTAGTGTCTGCGTGAGCGCAAACGACGAGCCCAAAAATGCCGACGCACCCGCCAAGTGACGCATAAAGTGCCGGCGCGACATGCCGGAAGGAGCATCGCAGCAGAATTGAGACATAGTCACCTCAGCTCTCTCTGAATCCGCTATTGCGTGTCTTAATGACCAATGACCAAGTCGCAATGACCAACCGATCCCTTTTGGTCATTGGTGCTTGATCATTAGTCATTACTGTTAGAGCCTATCCCAGAACTGTCGGGGACTGTCCCAATTTTTCCGAGTCTGCGAGGAAAAATGGGACTGTCCCCTTCTCTGAGACCGTTCTGGGATAGACTCTTAGCCACAGCTTGATCCCACGCTAATGGATTAGGATAAACTCATTCGTATTCAGCACCGCCCACCAAATATCCTGCAGCGCTGTCCCCACATTTCCATTCCGCGCCACCAGCAGCTCATTGCTGATCGCGAGCTCCTGCCGCGTCGGCATCCGCGATAAACCCGCCATATACAGGTAGCGAATCTTCTCCGCATTGTTGAGCTTCGGATCCATTGCCACGCGGGCCAGCATGCTCCCCGGCTGGTTGCCCGTCGCCCGCCGCACCAATTCGCCGTTCATCAGCGCGAGGGCCTGCGGAATCGAGCCGTTGAACGTCGTCGATTCCGCGTTGTCATCCGTGCCGAACGCGGTCGAGAACTGCTTCAGCCATCGCTCCTTCATGTCGGCGCTCTGCTTCCGCGAGTACGTGTTGTCCGCCGCCGTCGCCACCAGCAGCGACTCGTAAAGCTCCTCGGCCTCCATCTGCCGTAGGTAAAACCGGCTGAACATCGGCGTCACGCCCAGCGTCGGGTCATCATCCTGGTTATGGGCCGTAATCTGGCTGCTCAAGTCATACGGCTCGGAAAGCACGATCCACCGCATCAGCTTCTTCAGGTCGAAACCCGAGTCGCGGAACGACTTACCCAACTGATCCAGCAGTTCCGGGTGCGATGGCGGATTATGCGGTCCAATGTCGTCGAGCGGCTTCGTGAACCCGTGCCCCAAAAAGTGCGCCCACATCCGATTCGCCACCGACTGGTCGAACTTCCGTGATGTCAGAATCAGCTTCGCCAATTCTTCGCGGCGGTTGACATCCGCCAGCGCCCCGTGATCACCAAAATCCTCGCCCTTGGCCGCATACAGTGAAGCCAGCGACGTCCCATCCACGAATACCGGGTAGGCCACCTTCAGTTTGCCGTTTCGTAGTTCGTAATAGATCTCGGCCTTGTTCGGGTGATTGCTCTCGCCCGCAAAGTCGCGGTTCACAATTTTTCCGACAAACCGCTGCCGCCGCTGGTCTGTGGACAACCGCTCGACGTGCGTCTGCCGGAAGAAGGCGTTCATCTCCCAAAACTGGTTCTGCTTGTACTCGTTGAACGGATGGTTATGGCACTGCGTGCACTGCACCGACATTCCCAGAAAAATCTGCGATGTGCGGGCCGTCGCCTGCACACCGTTGTCGGCCATCTTGTCGGCCAGAAAGTTCGCCGCTCCGTTGAAGTCGTCATCCCCCGGCCGAACGCTTCCCGTCGCCGTGATGAGCTCCTTCGCCATCTGATCGTACGGCTTGTTGTACTTCAGCGTGTCCGCGAGGTACTGCCGCATCCCCTCGCGACTGACAAGCGACCGGCGATCCATCCCGCCCGTGCGGCCGATGAGAATGTTCTCCCACACCGTCGTCCAATTCCGCACGTACTCGTCGTTGTACTCTTCGCCCAGCAGCCGATCGACCAACTCGGCCCGCTTGTCACGCTTGTGATCGGCCAGATACGCCTTCAGCTCCTCCACCTTCGGCACGCGGCCCAACAAATCGAGATACACCCGCCGGCACCACTCGCCATCCTTTGCCGCCTTCGACGGCACGAGATTATTGTCGGCCCAACCCTTGCGAATCTCGTCGTTAATCATCGCGACTTCGGGCGAGCCAAAGTCATACGCCCGCTTCGATGAATGGGCCCGCGGCACTACCGCCGTCGCCGTTACCGCAGAACCGTCGGGGACTGGCTCATTTTGCGGAGTCTGCGGAGCAAAATGTGCCTGTCCCCCTTTCTGCAGACGGTTCTGGGATAGGCTCTTCGCCGCGTCGGCCAACAGCGCCGGCTCCGCCAACGCCTGCGAAGCCGCGAACCAGATGGCGGCTACAACGGCACCGCCGAAAAGAAGCGACATCCCTCGGGTGCCACTGGCTCTGCCAGCGCTCCGGAATTCCGCCCGCGTGCCACCGGCTCCTCCAGTGCCTTGGAACTCCAACACACGACGATAGGTGAATTCCAACCGCACAACCGCAAACAACCGGCCCCACCGTGCAGGAGAACTGTAAAGTCGGGGTCTGGTCCTTTTTTCGGCCAACCCGGTATGCGTGAATGGTGCAATCGCTGACCGAAAACATGGACCTGACCTGCTCAGTAGAACCCCCCCCTGTGGGAGGCCTCTCTGAGGCCGATCACGTACCGCGAACCTACAAGAATTCGGCGTCAGAGACGCCTCCCACACTAGAGGCCATCCGGGTTTTCTACTGAGCAGACCTGACCCCTTCGCCTTGCACTTTGCAGTTCTCCTGCCCCAAAGCGAGAAGCTTTCGCGACCAACTCCGCTCGGCCGTCCGCTCATGCGCCGTCCAAACATCGCCGTTCCTTTGGTTAGATCCAGGCGAATGCCAACCCTCGTATTTTAACCCCACCCGCTCATGAAAATCGCGATCGACCTTTCGTTTTGCGCCACGTAGTTCACGAACGACACACAGCGAACCGGTCTGCAAATGCCTCCCGTCGTGCTCTTTGTGTTCTTAGTGGTTCAATCACCCTCCTTTATTGGCGACCGGAAAAATTCCCGAAAATCTTTTTCAGCCACCCAATCCGCAGCGTCCCAGGCCCAAACTGCGACCGAAAAGCTGTATCGTTCCGCAACAACTGTTCAATTTTGCAACACCCCAAAAAAGATGGGCGAGCCTGGCTTCCACGGGTTACGTGGGACCCAGACTCGCCCGAAACGTGCCTAAATCGCCCAGTTTGCGAGCTTCTGTGGGAGGTGGGCAGATCTCGCTAACTTCTGTTCTGATAGGCGATTTCGTTCACGTGCTGTTGTGCCTCTTCACCCTACCGGCCCCTCTTGTCTGTTCCGGCCCCGAGCACCTCTGCTCTTCGGCCCAAAAGGCCCCGTCAAGGTGACGGCCAGAAGAGATGCACAACCCGTGCCGGAATCAGGTGGTGGGTCTCTATGGTGGTCTGTGATTAAGTGTGCAGGTTTTGAATTGCCCGCCCAGCTTAACGCCGACCGCCCTAATTGGAGACATCACCCGTGAAGGGCGAGAATGAAACTAAACAGGGATTATTGGAGAGCATTGCTGATAATCCACCGGCTGATATTCGGAACCTAAGATGGGTCGACGATCCGTTTTATTGGACGTTTTTTGTGGAAAACGATCTGCGGGTTCATTGGGAGACTCTCGACCCATTCGTCAGGGCGGCGGTCTTCTTGACTGCTTCTGCGGCGAGCAGACACCTTAAAGAATCCGGTGTCTTTGATGTCTAAGGAAGAGTGCGGTTGCGAAAATCATCCCAAGTAGATGAATGGCGCATTTCGGTTAGATGGACAATCCAGATGCCGATAGCGATTTGTTTGGCCGTGTTGAATAACCTTTGTTCTCCCTTTAATCGTCGATAGTTTGGGGGTGGCATTTCCGAGTTGTTCAAAAACTGAAGTTTCTTGCAAAGTTCATTTATTTGGGGATTGTTAAATCCAAGTACTTCCATGCCATCAACATGCTCCTCACTGGGGTGCGCAAATTCGTTGCGTATGTCATTTATTATTTTTAGGTCTCCGTAGGTGACTGAGCCAAAAAGATTGAAGCATCTCGCAAGGTGAACGCGTGCGCTGAACGATGATAGACCTCCAGGATATTTGAATAATCTCGACGAGGCAGTTTTTGTCCCCGGTGCAAATTGGACCTGAATCGCTTTTGTCACTGTCGTGTCGATCCAGCGATGTAGAAGTACGACGGTACCATATTCTCCCACTTTTGAGTATTCAGCGGAAAATCTGTCTGTTAATCGCGCCCAATCGTCATAGCGATCAATCGAACCTCCACCGGTCCCGTTGTGTCCGTCTAACTGTGCCATCGGAAGGTTGTCCCGTAGGTTGGCCCTACAACGGCCTTATACGCCGCCTGAGGGAACTGGCGCAAGTCGGATGAGTTCGATTCTCCGACCTTCCGACGCTTTTATATCGCCCGCTTAGCGGTCCGTACAAGCACGTTTCTAGCCCACGTAGAGGTCTTTCCCTTAGCCGCTCGCTCGATTAGCTCTAAATCCGCTTCCGTCATACGGATTTCTAGGCGAGCCGTCTAACGCTCGCTGGCCGGTTTGGGCGGCATACCCATGCGCTTGTTTTCCATCCGCGGTAGAATGGCCGACATGTTTGGTCTTAACCTAAGTTGGCTGGTCATTGCCGTGATTCTAGTGGCCCTAGTGCTCGCAATTGCTATGTCGCTTGGCACTAAGCCGAAGAAATGAATCCCGGCAACGAGCCATGAATTCCTTCAACGATGGACCGCATGGCCCCTGGGACCATTGGTTCACATTTCCAGAAGAGCTGGGCTCGCACCAACTCTCATTGGTTTTGTCGTGTTTCTGGTTGTTCTACTTATCTTGCGGCACTTCTTATTCAAGTGAGTCCCACACGCTAACCTGCCAGTGTCTGTGCTCTGATACCAACACCTATTTGACCACCACCCACCACGCAACTGCACGTCAAGTCTCAGCGGCGACCAATCACGTCGTTCGGTCTTCGTTTGAAGAGTTGCTTTCCTGCGAGAAAAACCAGCGTCGCCACGATAACGGCCGTGAAGACACCGGCCATGAGCACGTTCTCAACAGCCACCGAATAGACATCCAGCGCCACCGTGCAGAGGGCGGCAATCCAAAGCACGACGCGAAGCACAGGATGAACTCGTTCGAGGCGTTGACTGTTGAACATGACTTACTTCCCACGGCGATTTCGATAGAGCAATACCCCGACCGTCACAGCAACCAGCGCCCCTGTAACGAGTGCGACGAACGCCAAAACAGTAAACGGATTGAACTCGATCATCCGACCACCACCAAGTTTCAAATAATAGTGGTGGGTGTAGAACAGAGTCGTCTGTGCGAACAGTTCAGGCCAACGGATGACGTCCATGCCGACCATTCTACCCGTGGCTAAGAAAGTCTGCAGCAATAGATGGTCAATCGATGGTTGGATTGTTCGACGCGCGGCTGTCACTGGTTCCGCTAACGTCTTCTTGCGCTTTCACGTGCCTGATCTACGGCATGAAGTGGTTTTCCTCCTAGCACCTGGCACCTAATAACCCGCCTCCCATTCGCACAAAGAACCGCTCTGCACAAAGCCATTGCCACCCCGTTTGCCGTCGCGAAATCCTCCGCTGAGTTATGCCGCTCCTTTCCAACCCGACACTCCCATTTAGCCCCCGGTCAATGACCGGGGGCTGATTACGCGCCGTGGGCCACTCGCCGCGGCGAGCACCTCCTCAGCCATCCATCCAGCAGTCCCCCGCTCGCATCCCGACTCTCGCCCTTCGTAACCCGCTCCTCGCTGCCATTCCCCAATTATCGGCCACCACCTCAATCTTTCAAAAAATCCCAAGTGGCCGAAAATGAGTATTGAACCAATGTTCAGTATTTGCTAAGCTCGCACCCGTGAAATGACCGTCGTGGGCGCCGCTGCCCGTTGTGCACGCCGGCCCGTTGTGGCGACTCCTGTTGCCACAACGCCGGCCCTAAGGAAGCAGCACCGTGCGTCCCGGCGGTTGAAGTGAGGACCAAAGCAAAATAGCGCGCGTCATCAGATAGTCGCGGCCAGGGCGAATCGCGCCAGCCGTGGACGTTCGCTAGAAGTGTGCGCTGTTGGTCCGCTGATCGGGGCCCTGCATTTCACTTTTCCGCCGAAATTAAAGGAACAACGAAAAACAACATGTGATCCACCGACAACCATCGCACCGTCCTGATAGATCCAGTCGATCCTGTAAATCCTGTCAAAAACTGCGCCTCGGAGTGCCACTGCTGGCTCGCCTAACAGTGCGCCTCCGCGCCGGGTGCCACGGGCTTTGCCAGTGCGCTTGCTAAATCATCTCCAACGCCCCATCGCATATCGAGCCAAACACCGGCTTGCGCTCCACCACTACGCCCGCAGCACTTCCAACCAATCGCATACCGTCCGAGCCGTCGTTTGCTTGATCTCCCTGATGCCACGCCACCGCAGCACACCGTTCGATCCGTTGTGCGCGGGTCTCCCGACCCCGCACATTCAATCGACCGTGGGTCTCCAAACGCCGCAGTCGTTCTACTCCAAAAGCGCAAGGTCGCCCAACGTGGCCCTGGGGTAAAAACTAAAGAAGCGTACCGTGAAGGATTATAAGCGCGACATTGAAATAGATGATCAGCCCAGTGACGTCGACGAGCGTGGCGACGAACGGCGCCGATGAGGTGGCCGGATCCAAACCGAGACGCTTCAGAAAAAACGGCAGCATGGAGCCGGAGAGCGTGCCCCACATGACGATGCCGACCAGCGAGCAGGCAACCGTGAAAGCAACGCGGAGCCAGTACGGCCCGTAGAGGTCGCTGAAGGCACTCCATAGAACGATGCGCAAAAAGCCGATTGATCCCAATAGAATGCCCAGCATCAGGCCGGAAAAGATTTCGCGGCGCATAACGCGCCACCAATCGCGCAGGCTCACTTCGCCGACGGCGAGCGCACGCACGATGAGCGTGGCGGCCTGCGAACCCGAATTGCCGCCGCTGGAGATTATGAGCGGCACAAACAACGCCAGCACGGTGGCCGCTTGTATCTCGGCATCGAAGTGCCCCATCGCGGAGGCGGTGAGCAATTCGCCGAGGAAGAGCACCACAAGCCAGGTTGTGCGCTTGCGGATCATTTCCCAAACGGGCGTCGCGATATACGGCTCATCGAGGGCTTCGAGGCCGCCGAAGCGCTGGATTTCGCGAGTGGCCTCTTCTTCGGCGACGTCGAGCACGTCGTCGACCGTCACGATGCCGAGCAAGATCCCACGTCCGTCGACGACGGGGAGGGCGGTGCGGTCGTACTTGCGAAAGATGGCGGTGGCATCGGACTCTTTGTCGGTGGCCGAAAGGGCGATGTATTGCTCGTCCATCAGGTCTTCAACGCGGCGTTCGGGCGAGGCGAGCAGGACCTCGCGGATGCGGATGTCGTCAATGAGGTGGTGGTTCTCGTCCGTGACGTAGACGACGTTGAGCGTTTCGCTGTCTTTGCCGAAGCGGCGAATGTGATCCAACACTTTCTCGACGGTCCAATCGCGTTTGATCACGACGAAGTCGGGCGTCATTAAGCGGCCAACCGTGCCCTCGCTGTACGACAACAGCTTTCGAGCGATCCGCTGCTCCTCGGGACCCAGCAGCATAAGCAGGCGCTCGATTTCGTCCGGCGGCTCGCGTTCGAGCATCGCCGTGCGATCGTCCGGCGACATGCCGTTGAGGAGGCGCGTAACTTCCCACTCGGGTAAATCGCGTAGAAGCTGTTCCTGAACGGTAGGCGAGATGTGTTCGAACGTGCGGGCCGCGAGGTCTGGGTCGAGCGCGGATAGAACGGTTACAGCCTCGTCGGGCAGCAGGTCATCCAATAAATCGGCGAGGTCCTGCGGCATCCAATTCGCAAGGACTTCGTGGAGTGTCTCCGCATCGCTCGCTTCGATGAGCTCGCGGATTTCGGGCAGTGTAAGCTTTTCGAGAATGGACATGATGGCACGCGATCAGAGGCTGGGAATTGTCTGCGATGGGACAAGTGTATGAAACTCAGCATGCGGCGGTCTATGCTGCCGAGGCGGTGAGGGGCGATTTGGTTGCGTAGAGGGTGCAATGCGGCGCCGACAGTGTGGGTCGATTATTGAGAGCTGCGCTGTAAACGCTACTGTGGGAGGCGACGCCGATGGAACTCGGAAATTGCGGCACGCCATCGGCCTCGGAGAGAGAGGCCTCCCACAATCCCATTGTCGTGCAGTCAATTTAAGAAGGAGGCCGCCGGGGGGTCAGGCCGGCGGCCTAAGGGTGCTCGTCGAAAAGACACGAGCATCGATGTTGGTGGCAAGGGGGAAATTAGGCGATTGGAAGCCGCGACCGTGCGCGACGTCGTAGGAACAGGTCGCAAGCCACGATTGCGAAACTTGGCGGTAGGCGGACGCGTGCCACTCGCGGTCGAGAGGAACACCGGCGAGCGTCAAGACAAGATGTAGGAAAAGGTCGTCCCGGAGGCGTGATGCCTCAGGACTCGGCGAGTTGTTTCAGCAATAGCACAATCCCGCCATCTAAAATCTAGGTCAGAACTCAACGATGCGACAGCATTATTGGCGACTAACCCGAAGAATCCGCGCGATTTAGCGGAACGTCGGCGGTGTGGCCGGTGCAAACGATAAATGCACCAAGGGCCAGAAGCGGTGACCAAACAATTGAATCGCTTAGAATTGACTCAGGCGCACGACAAGCCCGCTATTCGAACCCTTCCTTGCGCATTTCCGAATTCGCAGTAAGAGTTTTACTGCCCAGGAACCACGGCGCACTCATCCAACTCACGTTGCTGAAAGGCACCGACGCAGTAACGGTGATGGTGGCGCCGGCCGCGGCGCTGGCGGGGTCCGGCGAAACTGTGACTGAAACACCGGGCACTGCGACGCTGGTGGCATAGTCGGTCACGGCCGATTGCACGGCGGAAGTTGTGGAGCCGGTGGTGCTCGCCATGCGAGCTCCGACGCGCGATGCGTTTACGAGCACCTGCTCCACCATCAGGGCGCGGCCAAATTCGATGAAGCCGATCACCATCAGGAAGAAGACGGGGGCGACAATCGCAAACTCGGCGACCGCTGCACCGCGCCGAGCCTTGGCGTTCCGGCCACAGAAAATGCGATCCTGCCGTAGTGGTGTCGGATCCTGAGGTGCCGCCGCCGCGCTTGATCGCGGTCTCTCGTTTGAATTTAAGTTGGCCATAGCGAGTTGGTCCTGTTCAGCGCTTATCGTTTAAACGAATCGGCGAGTTGCTGGAATCGCTCCGACTATCGGACCAACACCACGGGCGAGAAAACATTGCTACTGCTGCCAGTCGTTGTCGATGGAACCACTCCCTTTATCTCTATGGGCGCGACTTGGATCATCACATTCTTTTGCGACATGGAGCCCGTGAGTTTGACGTTCATGATACGGATGCCTTGCCAATGTACGATTGTGTATTGCGCGTTGTTGCCGTTGCCGCTGACAGAGGAAAAGATCGGGATGCATCGGGGTTGGCCTTTGATAGAAGCCAATTCATCTTTGACGCCTGCGCTGATCCCCGTGTCGCCATTAAGAGTTAGCGGCGTACCGCAATGGCCAAGCTCTAGTGGCTTACCGAGTGCCGCGAGATCCGAAGGAGATATCCCATCCAAGATTTGGCGAGCTATGTCGCTTGTGCTATTGTTGGAGCTACCGATATCTACGGTGCCGCGGTTACCGGGCGAGCCGGTGCCCTGTGGGAAAAGATTCACTTCGACCAATCCGTCGCAGCCGCCTTGTACGGTTTGCGTGGTGGCATCGTAGCTGTAGTGGTCGCAACCACTGTTCGCGATCAGGTCGTTCCAGGTATTTTCGTCGAGCGCGTATGGCAGAATTCCGATGTTGCTGCCGTCTTGCGGCGCCTTAAAGCCTTTCACGTCGTGGACCAAACCGGCGATCGCCTCTGAATGTAGTTGTTGACCCGTCAATCCGAAGACGCGTGCGAAGAAGTATGGCACTTCCCCATTGGTCGACGAGTCTTTACGTAGTCGAACCTTGATAGCGTTGTAACCATTCGTGCCATCGGTCTGAAATGCACTTTGCGAGTTTTTGAAGTCCGCGATATAGCCGAGCACCACGTCACCGTTCGGGTCATTACTGGTGTTCGCATCGAGCGACATCGGGCTGCCGGTAACGCGATTCAGTGCGGCGTACTGCGCAGCCGTGGTCCGGGCGTAGCCGGCTGCCGCTGTCGTGCTATTCCCCTTGGCTAACTGCGAGCCAAATTCCCAGCACGCGGCCAGGGCCGACGAATCGGCAGAACGTTGCAGTTCCTCTTTCGCGGAGAGAACATATCCGATGTCCACGCAGAACGCGACCATGCCAATGAGCACAATGGACATCAGCGCGGCCAGAATGGTGATGGCCCCTTTGCGTGGACGTCGGTGTTTGGCTCTGTTGCGTGTCATGGTGTTGCCCTCAGTTTCACAAAATGCCGAATGACGGCGTGTGCAGTTTGGTTCGGTAGATGCTAGATGCGAGCTCAGTTGTCGAGACTGGTGTCGATAGGAATCGGTGCGTTTTGCTCGTGAACCACGCCATCGTCCGTCACCCACACGAGCTTGGTTAGCGTGAGGGAAGTGACGCGATTTTCCGCGTAGCCGACTTGGGATTCGGTAAGCGAGACACCCGGGAGGTAGTTATTGAGCGACGTTAGCGACGTGGTAACATCCAGCGATAGGGCATCGCCGCCAAAAGTGCCCCATGAATCCGAGCTTCCGTCAACGATTTGAAACGATAGGTGGTTATCCTGTAACGAGATTCTCTGCACCCAGGTCACGACTTCGTCCGAGTGATCGAGTGAGGTGCCTTCGTGTGCGGAGTGCGATTCTACAAAGTCATCGCCATCCCAGAGCTGAACTTGGACGCCGCCGGGCGTATACTCGGGCGCGGCCGCATGGTTCAACGTGACCAGGAAGTGCACGCCGTCCAGGTTGCCCGTAGGCGACATGACCATCGTGGTTTGGGGCGCACTGCGGTCGATGTCTGGCTGGGAGACCTGCAGTTCCCAGTGCTCCTCGACAGAGACGACGTGAGACTGAGCCAAGGCGAACGTGGCGATGAGGCTCGCCGTCGCAAAGGCCGATAATGAAACCACAGATTGAAGCCATGCCACGCGTCTCATCATCCACCCCCTAAATCAATTTCAGAAAAGGTCAACTCCGCGCTTGAAACGGCACCGAGCTTGGGATGCGTTGAACAAACTACTTATGTGAAAAGTGGCGGCCTTGCGGCTGCCCCCGAATCTTCCGGGCACATTTTTGCTTGGCAGAGGATGCCAAACGTGTGGGACGAGGGGTCGGACTTCCAAAGTTCTTTCGCCAAAATTTGGGTGGCGTCAATAACTTCTCTATCCAACTAAAACTCTAGTTCCAACTCCCCGACCAGGCGCACGCATTTTGAAGAAATAGAGCGCGGATCGTGCAGTTTTTAGGAGATGCGCCGTTGAAAGTGTGCTAACTGTATTAAAGCGGCGCAAACGCTAACATCTCGGGTGGCAACCTTAAGCGTGCGCTTCCGCAATGAAGCAAACAAAATGCACGGCGACACGTGTCAGAACTCGGCGCCGATCTGTAGGGCAGGACCGAGGAAGCTGATCGATTCGATGGCCCCATCTTGGGCGAGGACATCGCTTCGCCAGTTCTGGATCTCAAAGACCACACGGCCATGAAGATCGACATTGCCGAAACGGCGGCCGAATTGGCCACCGGCATAGAGTTCGGTTACCAGAATGTTGTCGTCGCTGACGTGATGGTCGACGAAGTCGCTATCGCCACCCCAGTCGCCGCCTAGAATTGAGACGCGGCCACCGTACGCCCACCCCAAGTAGCCGACGGAAAAGAGGTTGCACGTGGTCAGTCCGTCGGCGGCCATCGTGAGGCCGAGCATGTCGCTGCTGGATTTGTCACCGGCAGTGTCTCTGATTTTGAAATCGGCCAGGCGAATGCCGGCCGAAACGTCAAGCTGCGAGTTACGACCTGCGAAGCAATGTACGCCTTCGATGTCCAAAACATCGAGCTTCAGCCTAATGTTGCTGTTGCCGAGCACATTTGTCGTGCGGCCGTAGTGCCAATAGCGGATTCGTGCGCCAAGATTACTGTTACCGAGGTTCTGTACTCCGAGGATGTACCGAGGCGAAAGCTCATACGTTTCCGAAAGTTTTCCCACCACGTCTTCGGAGAGGTGCGTCCGGAAGAAATTAAAATCGACATCGGCATACACTTGCGTCCGTTGCGAATCGACGCCCGAAAGGGCAGTATCGAAACTATTCTGGGCGCAACCGACGCCGCCATCGTAGCCTCCGCACTGGGGGCAAGGTCCGACATAGGGGGCAGGGTACGGCTGCATCATGCCTGGGCCGTACGGCATGGGCTCGCAGAATTGCGGATTACACCCCGGGCTGCACGTTGGGCAAGGCGCTAATTGACCAGGATATCCATATTCCGGTCCGCCACCAAGCATTTCGAGCGGTTGCATTTCGCCTGCCCCGACGGCCTGAGCATCTGGCATGGGAACGTCGTCGGGCAAGAGCTGAACGGTCGAATCATCATTGTCAACGAACTGCGTTTGTATAATTCCGCTGTAATCAGCGGTGCGATTTGGAACGATCGGCGAAAGCCCACCCCTGTTAGCACGGCCCATCGCTTCGCCTACCAGTGGGCGCAGCGGCTGTCTCGGCAAATCAAGTTGCGAGGCTAGGAGCGTTGGGCCCGAATCGTTCCGCACCGAAACGATTTGACCGACGTAAGCCGCCAAATCGATTCCAGGCACGGGCTCCACATATCGCTGCACGGCGCCATTTTGGTCGGTGAGCGCATAAGGCGGTGTTCCATCAGTTTGGTCGGGGTTCTCAATCAGCCATGCCAGGGGTGCTTGCCGCGGCGAAAGTGGGTGTTGATTTGCAGTAGTTTGCGAAAAAGCATTCGCAAAAGTGCTGTTGGCTGACACGGGATTGGGGTGTTGTTGAGCCGCGCCATTGCACGCTTTGAGCATGGACACCCTCTGCCGACCCAATTCCGATGAGAGCACAGAAGATCGCAGAAATTTGGCGAAGCCAAAGAGTACGGTCGTACGACATGGCATTGTCCCGTCGTTGCAGCGAGCAGCTCGATATGGTCGCGGAAGGCTTGCCGCTCCAGCGGCTGATCCATCCGCGAACGAGCGCATTAACCTACTCGCTGCGATTTACAGATAAGATTGCGAGGCAGATGAGCGGCGGGTTTTTAGCATAAGCCGCTGGGGCAAAGCAAGGCGGGTTGACGGTGCGACGCAGGCAGTGCTATTACGCTACTACTGAATGGCGGCCTGTTTCTTGGGACGCTGACGAGGTGTCTGATAGTAGTGCCCCATGTAGTTGAACACCGTCTGGTGGCCTGTCGGGTACTGCTCCTTGGAGCCTTGCGGGTTGAAAGCCGGCTGCGCTGAGATTGCTTGCAGACGTCGTTCGTTTTTAAGAGCCTCCTTCTGCACTTGCGAGTTAAACTGTTGCTGTTGCAATTGGGGCTGCACCAAGGTTTGGTAGTTGAATTGACTCTGCCCGTTCAAGTCATTTCGAAACAGGTTGAGATACGGACTGACGGCTGGCTGCGGCGTGTAGGATGAAAACGGCTTGTTGCGCAAAGAACTCGAACCTACGCCGAAGTTCGCGGGAGGAGTGCTTTTCATCGTTGAGGCATAGTTGTTGGAGGGATCAGAATTTGGAGCCGAGCATTCCGCCGGCCATTCACAGCGACCCTTGCCTCACCCGTGGTCACCCGATGCCCAACAAACGGGCGGCGATCCGGTTGCTGGAATTGCGTACGAGAACCGAGAATTCATTAACTGGAACAAGCAACTCGGTAATACCGATTGGCGTTGACGCCGTCCCGTGATTTGGCTCTCGTATTGGAATGCTCACCGATTTACAGCGCGAGTACATCCGCAAGGCAACGCGCACAATACAGATCATTGTGGCGTCTCTAGCCGCCGGAGTGCTCGCATTCTTGGGCGTCGTTCTGTATCTGGTGCAGCAGAATGCTCTTGCCCCCGCCGTCGAAGTTCCGATTGTCACCTATATCTCCATTGGCATGGCAATCGTCGTTATCGCGATGTGGTTGGTCGTGCCCGCCGTCATCGCCGGTCGAATGCGGCATTCGATCATTCATGGCGATTCATCGCAGTGGGGTCTGGTGAAGAACATGCACAACGGCGGCGAGTTAGGCGACGTGGTCCCGCTTATGGCAACGTATCAAACAAGCGCGATTGTGGGCGCGGCGCTCATTGAAGGTGGAGCATTTCTCGCTACCATCGCCTTCTTGTTGGAGCATCAGCGCACCGCGATGCTGATTGGCATTGCCCTCGCCGTGCTGCTCGTGATTCAAATTCCGACCGTATCGAGGGCGGAATCTTGGGTGGAACGCGAATTGAGCACGATCCAACAACTTCGACAAATGCAGTAAGTGAATTCTCACTCTGATGGTCCTGGAACGAAGCGTTCCGCATCGATTGCAGGTTGCTGCCAATTGCGATCGTAGGGCCCACATCGATATTCTGGATCACGCCCGTCGACGGTGGAAAAACGGTTGCCGAACTGTCGGCTGCAAACGCTCGTGTGGCATGTTTGCCGGCGGACTTGCACAGTCGATATTCTGGACCACACCATCCCGGCTGCGTGTGCAAAAAAACTATGTCCGAACCGGCTTCGGACGCGAGATGGAAGTGGTGCTCGACCACGACGCGCTCGACTTTGATGACACTGCTCGATCTTGCGCATCGGTTGGCGACGTAGAGCCGCGCATGCACTACAAAGTGCAAAACTCGGCAGAATCCCGCTATTCCGCCGGAGTCGCTTAAGCTACACCGTCTCGCTACCAAATTGGGAAAACTGACTTATGTCCTTTGCGTACAGTGGTTTAGATTCGTTCCGCCAGCAGAGCTAGCGACGCGCTACGCGACAATTTTTGTTGGTGTTACGCAGTTTTTCCCCTATTATGCAATAGGTTTTTTGAATTTCGGCCACGGAACTCACCGCGATTGCAGTTCCTTTAGTTTGCTGCTTTGCGGCCGCAAGTCTCTCCCTCCGCCATATTTGCTCCGTTGCCAATTCCCACGGCAGGCGGATTTGCATATCACCCCGGCGTCTCACGGCATTATGAGTACCGGCGCTACGCTACCACTGGAAGCTCATTTTGCGGGTTCTAGCGCGGTCGCGGTGAGCCATCATCGCTCGCGGCAGCGCCCTCTGGGCGCGATGCTCTTCGAGGCCCAGATGACCGAAGTGGCAGCGTTTGATTTTCTTAGCGGCAGTGTGGCGGTTTTCACCACCCGTTCGCCACAAAAGGAGACATCCAACGAAGACGTCGCAGCATTGTGGCCGGTTGGCCCCACGAGCGGTGTGCTGGCTGTGGCCGACGGGCTGGGCGGCCACGCCGGCGGAGAGCGAGCCAGCCGGCTTGCTGCTGAAGCGATCCAAAAATCGCTGCAAACGGCGGCCAACCTCGATACCGGCGGCGAACTGGCCGATCTTCGGGCCGCGATTCTCGATGGCATTGAGGCGGCAAATCAGTCGGTCCGCGAGCTTGGCACCGGAGCCGCCACGACGTTGGCGCTCGTCGAAATTCATGATCGAACCATTCGACCCTACCACGTCGGCGACTCCGCCATTTTGGTCACCGGCCAACGGGGACGCGTAAAGCTGCAGACGATTCCTCACTCGCCCATCGGTTATGCTGTCGAAGCCGGTCTGATGAAAGAAGAGGATGCCATTCATCACGAGGAACGACACGTGATTTCCAACGTGATTGGGTCGGATCAGATGCGAATCGAAATCGGCCCGCCCCTCCAGATGGCACCGCGTGATACCCTGATTTTGGCCAGTGACGGTCTGTTCGACAACTTATTGCCCAATGAGATCGTGAATAAGGTTCGTAGTGGACCGTTGGATGAGGCGATTGGTGAGCTGGTGGACGTGGCCCAGCAAAGAATGGCTAACCAGGATGGAAAGACGCCCTGCAAACCCGATGATTTGACGGTGATTGCGTTTCGGCCAAGCTAAACGGCATTCCAACGCTCAACCGGAGAATCTGACAGACGAGGGAAAAAACAAGGCCGCGGTCGATCGCTTTAAGCGATGGCCGCGGCCTTTTTATTTCAAACGTCCGGTTGATTGCGACGATGAGGAGTCGCTCGAAGAAAGGCGAGGTCGGACGGTGCTGCGCACCGCCATGTGATCGACCCAGGCCAATCGTAATTATGGTCCTCCCGACGGATTTCAACCGGAGTTTGATTTCATTATCGCGGCACCCTCGCCGTGCGATTGCGCCGCGTATTGTATCGGCTGGTTCGCGAGCTTGCTGCAGTCGAAACTGCCACAAGTCGTCAAACGATACAACATAATTCTAGTCCACGGAAGACAAGCGTCACGCGTTTTTGTGCTCGTTTTCCAAATATACTAGGGAGCAAACCGTATACCGCAGAGACGACGATAGCAAAGGGCAAATCGTGTGCCGTCCGAAGCGGTTCCGTTGATAGTAATTGGTGACGAGTGGACCTCTTGCCGTCAGTAGGAAAACTTGCTAAACACCTCCCGCGACAGGCCAAAGGCCGTCTCTTTTCAGCGACTTGCTCGCATCACTTTCTCATCGTTCTAACTCTACCGACATGGATGCACCATGCGTTACTACCGGTCACTTGCTGTATTGAGTTTCATCGCATTGGGAAGCATTGGAGCAGCGCTGCGATCACCTGCTGCGCCGGAAGTCGGACCGCTGAAAATCACGCCGGCCCAACCCGATAAGCCGATCACCCTCCGCGATATGTTGGTGGTTGGACTGCAGGCGCGACTGAAAAACCGAGGTCAATTTTTGCGACAAAGTAGCGGCCAAGGTGCATGCCGGCGAGTTGCCTCAACGCTTGGTCGACCAGACGTTTTTTTGGGCGAGACAGCGTGCAGCGTCGGTCCGCAACGAGCATGAGTACCGGCCGATCGTGTACTTTCAGCCAGCCATGCGAGCCCGAGCGAAACTGCTCCACTTGACACTGTAGAAACTGTCTCACGGCTCCGTAGGCTCCGTTGCAGGCACGCTCCGTCGTGCCGTAGCTTCCATTGTGGCGACGCTTTTGTCGGTTCCGTTACGGCACACGGAGTGTGCCTACTACAACGCCTGGCCAAACAGGATGCCGCCCGTTTCGGCCGCCCGTAGTCATCAGCCGGGGAATCGGGTAGGATGACGCTCCTGGCGTCAGCCCTCCGTTCTATTGAAACCTTTGCCCCCTGGTTGGAATATGGCCGCGAAAATTGTTCGTCGCAAGGAAAAACGCGCCGAAGTCGAAGCCGCTGAGCGCAAGGCCAAGAGTGCCCCCAAGAAAGCGGCAGCCGCCAAAAAAGCACCCGTCAAGCGTAAGAGCCGGGCGAAAAGCGCGAAAGTAGTTCGGCTAAAGGCCTTTTGGGGCGTGTTCAACCAGTCGCTCAAGCGGGTCGCGCTCTACGAGTTCAGCGAGAAGAAAGAGGCTGACAAAAAGGCCAAGGAACTCACCGCCTCCGGCAAGAGCCCGCATTTCGTGCAGCCGGTGAAGGAAGCGGTGCAAGAGTGAGGGCTGTCGAAGTGGCGCCTGCAATTCCGTTTGCTTGTGGCCTAATCCTTGCCTAAAACGGCGGCTAACACATCGCGCGTTTCTGGCTTGTCGAATTCTAGTTTTCCGAAGCCCCGAACCGCCCCCGCCGCGATCGCCGCTTCTTGGTGCTCGGGATAGTTGGTGACTAGCATCCCGGGTACGGCAGCCGTGGCCGGGTCCGCTTTGAGAGCGCGAATCACATCGATTCCGTCCGAGTAGTCAATGTCGAGTTTACGATTCACGAGCACGAGGTCGAATCGGCTGGACTTGAGCTTCGCAAGTGCATCCTCAGCAGCGTCGGCCTCATCCACCTCACAGTTGAAATGGCGCTTCAGATAAGAACTAATTGCTGCATGATCTGGCCCACACTGACCCACATTGAGCACTCGCTTTTTCAACATTGCTGTTTTCAAATCACCGTCAATAACGAAGATCGCTAAGAAAATCCAATGGGCAGCAAGCCCATCTCAGCTCACAAATCACTGGCGGATCCAACAAAGAGAAGTGCATAAACCGAACTCTTGAGCGGAAGACTAGAATACGTTCCGCTCACTCACTCACTCACTCACTCATTCGTTCGATCTTCGTGTCCTTTGTGGTAGAACTATTTCCCCTTATCGGGATAGGCAATCGCGAACAGGTGCGTGCGGTTCGAAATGTAAAGCACGTTATCGGCGACGATTGGTGTGCTGTAGACACTGTTGCCCATGTTGACTTCGCCGTAATAGGGCTTCATCTCGTCGTCGACCTTCTTCATTGCGATGTTGGGGTCGGCGGACTCACGGAAGATGGCGACATCGCCGTCCTCATCGCCGATGTAGACCTTGCCATCGACGATCAGCGGCGAGCCCCAGGAGGTGGAGAGCATATCGTAGTTCCAATTGGGTTTACCTGTTTTGGCATCGAGACAATGGAATATGCCGCTATAGTCGGCGATGTACAGCACGCCGTCTTTGATCGCCACACTGCCCAGCGTACGGTGCATCGTTTCTTCAAAGTCGATCTTCCCATTGCCGTTGGAATCGACCTCACTATAGTGCCAAACCGCCGCCGAATTTGGATTCGGCCGGGCAAAGTCGCCTTCTTCCGGCACAACGTCCTGCAGGCGCTTGGGCGGAATCGGCTTGCTCGGATCGGCAGAGTTGAACGCCAACTCAGGACTTACGTCGCCGCGCTTTGTGGGATCGATGCACCATAGGTGGCCGGTGCCTTCACCATGTTCCGGGTCTTCGCCGACCGCTATGTAGACGAGGCCATCATAAATCACAGGCGTGCCGATGATGTGGTTACGCGTCGCCTTGTTGAGGCTGTAGTGCGAAGTTTTCGGGTTGCAGTCGAATTTCCACAGCAACTTGGCATTGCCTTGGCCGTCACCCTCCGGCGCGAAGCTATAGATCCAGCCGTCGCCGCCACCGAAGATCACTTGCGGCGTGCCGCCCAAAATGCCGTACGCGGGAGACGACCACTGGCCATGCAGGATGTTCAGGCCCGGCGATCTATCCGTCCACAGCAAATCTTTGGTGTGCTTGTTGATCGCCATGAAACTCGGCGCCTGAGGCGCCGGTATGTAATTGTGTTCCACATCGACGCCGTTCGATGTGCACACAAACAGCGTGTCACCTGCGCTCGTCACCGAGCAGTCGGACATGTTATGGGGCGAGACGCCGAGCTCCTTCATCATGTCGTAACTCCAGACGACGTCGGCTTCGTCCTTGTTGGTATTCGGCTCGTCTTTATAGGGGCCGTCGTTTTCGCCGTCGTAGAAGCCTTCGGTATCGAGACAACGGAGCTCGCAACGGTTGGTGACGAAATAGAGTCGGTCGCCTTCCACCAGCGGCGTGCTGCACACACCTTGAAGCGGCCAATCATGAACACGGCCGGTAGGCACTTTTTCGCTGCTGTGCTGCCACAAGAATTTGCCATCATCTGTGTTGAAGCACAGCAAGACGCCTAAATCGTGATTGGGTGGGAAGCGTTTTAGCCAGCCAGCGCTGTTGTTCGTACCGACGTAAGCATGACCACCGGCGACAACCGGATTGCCGTAGCTCTGTGAGCCGAGTCTGGCCACCCATTTGATGTTCTTCGCGTTCGATGAGTCCCAAGCGCCGGTACGATAGTCGAATTCGCCGATATTCCACTCGGTCGGAATGTTGTGTCCCTCAGGCGTGTTGTTTCGCGCCGATGAACCACCCCACTGCGTCCAATCGGCATTGGCTCCAGTGGCCTTGGCGGTGTTCGTCGACCTGGCGGAGTCAACGGCGACTGCTTGCAATCCGACGACGAAACAAATTAACAAGGCCACGGAGCATAAGACAGCTTTTTTTTTCATATTTCATCTGCTCGAAAAAGTTTAATCAATCAATGAGCACAGTGTGATGCACACCAATTGCTTGACCAAGGACTAACAACCCGTTTCCTGCGATACAACGAGCGGTCAGCGGCATTTTGCTCGTTATGCTTTGGCAGCACGAAGGTAAATCTGAAAGCCGAAAAACAAACGGGGCATTCACGCTAATTCGATGTCACTTGCAGGTTGTCGAGGTAAATCTCGGCGTCTGGCGAATTACCATACACCCCCGGTGTCCCATGGAGATTTGGGGACGGATCCACCAATTGCAGGGTCCAATCTGCCGGCTCCCTTTCTCCACGCGCCCATATCTTGCCACGGACGAACGCCTTATCCTCGGCAGGCGTTACCGATAATTTTAGTGTATACCACTTGTCTGCTTGAGGCTGGAAGTTGGCCTGCTTGTATTCGCGATAGTCACTTGTTAGCCAGCTATCGAGCCGCAACTTCTCCAGCCCCGGACGGATGATCAGTTCGTAGCCGCTCGCGATCAGCCCGACATCCGACATCTTAGGCTTACCATTTTCCACTTTGATTTCATTAAGCAGCACGTCGGCCTGGATCGTGTAATTTGCCAGGTCCTTCGGCCCCATCCAAAGATAGCTGCGGGTGCCGAGCTTGTTATTGGGATTCCTCGGAGTCGGCAACACAGTTTTCTTGGCGATGAATTTTTCGCCGTTTTGGTCTCGAACGCCCCATCTCACCCGGCCACCTATCCACGTAAGCGGCACGTTCTTATCATGGTTGAAATCGAATTTCCACGGCAGCGGCGGCACGATGCGAATGCGAGCGGTTCCTGCGACGTCCCCCACCTTGCAGGTTACCAGCGCACCTGGTGCTCGTTCTCCGCGGGAGCCCGGTACGTGCCGTCGGCTCCGACGGAACCGGGGCCGTCGACGGAATAATTCGCTTCCTTGGCCAGTGATTCCGGAAGGAGCTGGCCGCGAGCGTTAAAGACGCGCACTTTGTACGTTTGCTTCTTGCCGGGCTGCAGCACCACATCGAAGGGCACGATCTGCACCATGGCAATTTTTTGGTCCCGGATCGGATCTTCTGGGGGCGCCGGTGGCAACGGAGCGGCATGCGGCTTAAGGTCGGGGTTGCCTACGCAATACATATTCTCCGAAGTCGTAATGTAAATACGGCCGTGTGATACGATGGGAGAAGCGTCGCAGACTTCGTTCAAAAGGCGCATCTTATCGACGATTCGGACTCCATGCGCAGTGGGGCTCAACACGAACCACATGCCACCGCCGGTGACCATGTAGATCTTCCCGTCGGCCACGAACGGCATCGGACCTTCCACACCAGTGCCACGCATTGTGTTAGAGAGTTTTTTCGCTGCGATGGTTTGACCGGATTTCGGATCGAAAACAAAGAGCTTGGCATTGTCATCAACGACATATAAGCGGTCGTCGAGCATGACCGGCGAGCTGAAACCGGCCATGATTTCGAGCTTTCTCCACAACTCCTTGCCCGTTAGGTCGCCCGATTCCGTGCCATCCAGAGCAACCACGGAGCCCCGACCGGTACCGAACAGGTTTTCACAGTCCTGGCTGGCGTACACATGACCGTCGTAGGTCACAAGTGGTGACACATTGATGCCGGCCCTGCCGAATGGATAGTTCCAAATAGCCTTCCCGGTTCGCGGTTGCAGGGCCCACACACCCCCATCCCCAGAGCTAAACACAACCGCAGCCTGACCAGCCAGGGGCAAGACTGTGGGCGTGCTATAGGTCGTATCGTAAGGGCTGATGCTGGTGCCATTGATCCAACGCAAGGCGCCGGTCGCTTTGTTGAAACACATGAAGCGGTGCGCCGGCAGTGCGAAGCTGCCCCATTTTGGCGCGTCACCCCAACCAACGACGACAGCGCTGGTGAGTACATTGTCTTCGAAGATCACTGGAAAATTGGTCCGGCCGCCGTAGGTGGAGATCAAACCGTACTCTTCGTGCAAGCTATGGTCCCAGACCAATTTGCCGGTGTCTCCTTCCAAGCAGCAGAAGTAGCCGCATACACTCTCGCATAAATCCGGCCCGTCTCCGGGTCCGCAACGCAACTTGACCAGCCAGCGCGGTCGGCCGGTACATCGGAAAGGTAAACATTCATGCGGTGTTCCCACAGTGTTTCTCCTGTGGCTGCGTTCGCGCACACTATTTTTTCGCCTTCGAGCGCCGACTCGGGTTGATCTCGGACGATCGTGTAAAGTTTTCCGTGCAGCACGATCGGGGTGGAACGACCGGCCAGCTCCTTACGCTTCCACAACAGATTACTGTCCTTACCGCCGTCGGGATCCCAATGGTCGATAAGCCCTGTTTCCGTTGAGACCCGATTTTGCTGCGGTCCACGCCAGTTCGGCCAATCCATCGGGTCGCCGGTGGCTGCGCGACACAAGCTCGAATACAACAATTGGCCGCTAACAACGACGACTACCGCGGCGGCATGGATGCGGGAACGAATGCTCATGGATAGAAGCTCCGCCAATAGGCTGTGCTAGAAGGAAAACAGTGAGATCTTCGCGGGAAAGTCAAAGCTTGTCCGAGCGTCAAACTTTACCCTATCGGCAAGGTACCCCGTCGGGCAAGGTGCTGGTAGCAGGCGAGGGCTCGGCGCTAGAGCGGGCGGACTGCGCACATATGTGCAGTATGGGAATCGCAAACGGAACTCAGTGACCGGCCGGGTACCGTCACATCTTTCCTAACTATATCAAACGGGCGCGTCGGGGGCCATGTTCGGGCAGACAGCCCGCAGAAGCGGCAAACTTTTGCCAGTTTACGCGTCGAGCAGACTTTACGTAACAGTTGTGCTAACCCTACGGGCGAAAATTACTTGCGTTCGCTCAAGCGCTCTTCTGCATGCGGTCGATACGATGGGTGTCGCATTCGATGCACCCGCGTGCCCCCTTGCGGCAATGAGTATGCGCGTCGGCTAACCGGCCCGGACTTTTCGAGCCAAGGATTGGCTCGACTGGTGCTGACGCCAACCGTGGGAACCCTCCGAAGCAGCCCGCCTGATTCCGACCTCCGGCACTTTGAAAGTGCCCCTTACGCCGGACTTGCCTACCGAACGGCGTAGCCATGCGTCCGTCACTCACGACCGACACACTTCGGCGTGAGGCGGCATCGCGCGTTGCCGGAAGTCGGTCAATCTTCTGCCCGGGTGGTTCCAACATATAGGAGACGATGTCCGATGAAAAACTTTTTGGGAGCGCTCATGGTGAGCATCGCTCTAGCAAGCCCAAGCTTCGGCTTCTGCTTGTTGGACAATATGCTCGGCAACGGCTGCGGCTGTTGCTGTGAGCCCAGCTGCGGCTGCTGCGAGAAGTCGTGCTGCTGCGAGCAATCTTGCGGCTGTGAACAGTCGTGCTGCTGCCCGCAGAACAACTGCTGTGATTGCTGCTCGAGCTCCTGCTGCAGCAACCATTGCTGCCTGCTCGACAAGCTCTGCAGCTGCTTCCACTGTGGAAGCTGCGGTTGCTGCGAGCCCAGCTGCTGCTGTGAACCGAGCTGCTGCTGCAACAACAGTTGCGGTTGTGGTTGCGAAAAGAGCTGCTGCTGTGAGCAGTCTTGCTGCTGCGAGCCGAGCTGCGGTTGCAATAGCTGCGGTTCCTGCTGTTGTTCAAACCGTTGCGGCTTGCTCGACAGCCTGTGTGGCATGTTCCGTCGTTGCGGCTCGTGCTGCAGCTCCTGCTGCGAGCCCAGCTGCTGCTGCGAAAAGAGCTGCTGCTGTGAGCCAAGCTGTTGCTGCAATAACGGCTGCGGCTGCTGCGAACAGTCTTGCTGCTGCGAGCCCAGCTGCGGCTGCAATAGCTGCTGCGATAGCTGCTGCGGTTCGTGCTGTTGCAAGAAGAGATGCTGCCTGCTAGACAGCCTGTGCGGCATGTTCAAGGGCCATAGCTGCGGTTGCTGCTCGTGCTGTGAACCGTGCTGCAGCTGCAATAGCTGCTGCAACAGCTGCGGTTGTGGTTGTGGTAGCTGCGGCTCGACCGGTTGCGGCTGCAACGGCGGCGCGAAGAAGGCCGAGAAGAGCGAAGCTGCTCCGGCTGCTCCAGCCGAAGCGGGCGCTTCGATCCGCCCAGTTCCGCCGCGTCCCATGGCTGATCCGAACGCCTCGGTCGGTCAGCAACGCAACGTGGTTCGCACGAGCTTCCTTCGCTAAGCAACTCGCTCAGCGATTGAAGAACGACGAAAGAAAAGCCTGCCTCGGACGCAAGTTCGAGGCAGGTTTTTTTATTTTGCCACAAATGCTCTTATCCAGCTTTACATGGACCGGGAATCGGTGGGGGAATACACGATCGATAGGAGATGGAACGCCGGCATAGCGTGGCAGCGGAGGAGATACGTAGACACGTTCACCGAGCAGTTGCTTCATTCGCTTAAGCCCTGATGCAACAAGGAATTCCGGCATACCAACAACAGCCTCATTGAATTGGTTGTTCTTCTAATTTCTTGACGCTGCGGGATTGGCCAATTATCTTTTGCCCCAGGCCGTTTTGCTACGCTCGCCGCACTGACTTGGGGCTGCTCGGAGAAGACCAGCTTGGTTTTTTTGGGCCAGCTCTGAGCTATCGACAGCGGCGTATTCGCAGTCCCATTGCTACAACACCCTTGGTGAGATCGCTGCCTATGATGGCGGGAAATTGCAGACCAACTTCTAGGTAGTCGTCCCTGAAAAATTCTTCTATCGCTAAGAATAGAGGGTGCATTACGCATTCGATGGCGCTAAAATTTGCCAAGTTTTGGTTCCCTCGGTCCCGAAAGCTGGCAAAAAATGCAACCCAAAGCCCGCCCTCCGCAGTGTGAATTGTTTGGCACCCGATTGAGCGAACTGTTGAACCCCGAGCACCCGCTGGTCGTGCTGGCCGAGCGGATCGACTGGTCCGAGTTCGACGCGGCCATCGACGCCTGCTACGCCGACGAGCTTGGCCGGCCGGGAGTCAACACCCGGCTGATGGTCGGCCTGTTGTACCTGAAGCACGCCTTTGACGAGAGCGACGAGTCGGTCGTGGCCCGTTGGGTGGAGAACCCGTACTGGCAGTTCTTCTGCGGCCTCTGCTACATGCAGCACGAATTGCCGATCGATCCTTCGAGCTTGAGCCGCTGGCGGAAGCGGGTCGGCGCCGAGCGGCTGGAGAAGTTATTGGAGGCGACGATCCACACCGCGCTGGCCATGAAAGCGGTCAGGCCCCGAGAGTTTCAGAAGGTGAACGTCGACACGACGGTCCAGGAAAAGGCGATCGCCTTTCCGACCGATGCCCGACTGTATCACAAGATGCGGCTGGCGCTAGTCCGCCGGGCCGCTTCGCTGGGCATCTCACTTCGCCAGAACTATCGTTTCAAGGGCCAGAAGCTGCTGGCCAGGCAGGGCCGCTACGCCGCAGCGCGGCAGATGAAGCGGGCCGCCAAGATGACCCGCCAGTTGAAGACGATCCTGGGCCGCGTGCTGCGGGACATCCAGGCGCAAAGCGCCTGCCATTCAAGGCCGAATCGCTGATGAGCGGCTCGGCGAGCTGGTCGCCTTGGCAGAGGCGCTTGCTCGCTCAAACACGCAGCAGCAAAAACAAAGTCTACAGCGTGCATGCCCCCGAGGTGGAATGCATCGCTAAAGGCAAAGCGCATCGGCGCTACGAGTTCGGCTGCAAGGCGAGTGTGGCGGCCACGAGCAAAAATAATTGGATCGTCGGCACACACGTGCTGCACGGCAATCCGTACGACGGGCACACGCTCCACGGCGCGATCGAGCAAGTGCAACGGCTGACAGGCCACACGCCGGCTGACGTGATGGTGGACCAAGGTTATCGAGGACACGGTTACGAAGGCTCGGCCAGCATCCACGTGGTCCGCTCGATTCCCAAGCGAGCGACGCGAGCATTACGTCGCATGCTCAAACGGCGGGCGGCCATCGAGCCCACGATCGGTCACCTGAAAAGCGACAACCGCCTGGACCGCAACTATCTGACCGGCACTGAAGGCGACAAAATCAACGCCCTGCTAAGCGCTGCCGGGTACAACCTCCGCAAACTGTTGCGATGGATTGTTTTTGCGCCAATTTTCTGGCTCTGGCAGCGGCTCGCGGCCAAGTTGGCCGCCATCGTCGCTCCCCGCCGAGCATCGCACCTGCCGATGCCCGCTTGCTTCGCCCCAGTGCGAACCTGAAAATCAAGCCGACTCAGCCAGCAGACCGTTTTTCAGGGACGACTAGGTAGCGGATTGTGCTACGTTACTGTGATTCGTGCGGCAGCGTTCGCCTGCGGCTGTCACCGTAAGGCGGCGCTTAAAGCAATTAGGAAAAGAGCGGCTCTCGTACTTTTTTTCAAATGAACACCAACAGACGAAACAGATCCCCGCGAACTGGAACGATCCTTGTCGTTGCAGTAGTGGCAACCATCGGACCAAGCATAATTACCGACTCCGCCGCTCAGGCGGACCTGCGCACGGTTGCGCTGACCGACAATGTTGCTCCTGGCGCGTCGTTCCAGTTCAGCGAATTTGGCGCGCCAATCCTCAACGGCGTCGGCGATGTCGCCTTCAACGGTGATATCGACGACGGCAATTTCACAGGTGGCCTGTGGGTCGAGGACAACCTCGTGCTCAATGCAGTTGCATTCGGCGGTGACGTCGCGCCTGGCACCGGCGGGGCAATGTTCGACAGTTTCGATTCGATCTCGAGCTTCTTCCTGAACGATGTCGCTCAGATCGGAATCGGCCACACAGTCGACGACGGCGCGAAGGCTGGAGCATTCTCGCAGACCGGCGTCGGCGACACTTTTGAAAAAGTCGCCGTAGGCGATGACCCGGCCCCGGGAACCAACGACCCTGCTCGCGTCTACCAACCTTTTTTTGGAATCGTCGGCGGGTTCAACACCTTTGGCGAAACCACTTTTCAAGCCTCGATGCCGCCCACCGGCACTGGCAACCCTGGCAACTTCCCGTCCAGCGGGGTCTGGATGGGATCGCCCGGCTTGCTGACCAAGGTTGCGGAAGTCGGTGATGCCGCTCCCGGCACCGCAACACTATTCAACGACTTTCATACCCCCGTCATCAATGAAAATCACCAGGTCGCGTTTGCAGCGTTGATTGGCGGTGGCGGCAGTAGTGCCGGTGTGTGGCAGTATGATGACAACACCACTGCGCTTTCTCTCGTTGCTACCTCGGGTCAATCAGCGCCCGGTACGGCCACCACGTTCAGCATTTTCTTCGGCTCCACCGTCGCACAGAACAACGACGGCGACGTCGGCTTCACCGCCACGCTTACTGGATTGATCGGTGGCGGCTTACGCGACGGCGTCTGGGCCGACCGCAGTGGCAGCATCGAAAAAGTCGCATTCGAAAGTGAAACCGCGCCCGGCACCGGCTCCACGTTTGACCAGATCCGCACCGACGCTTTCGCCATTGGAGTTAATGGTGACGTCACCTTCGAATCGTCGCTAGCCGACGGACGCAGCGGCTTGTTCAGTGATTCCGGCGGCTCACTTCACGCCATTGCTCTCACCGATGCCGTCGCCCCCGATTCTGGCGGAGCCAGCATCTCCAACATCGTTCGCTGGACCGCCAACGATTTGGGCCAGGTGGCATTCATGGCGGAATTGGATGAGCCGGGCTTTCCCGATGTTATCTTTGCCACCGATCTCAGCGGCGAGCTCCACCGAATCGTTGGTCAGGACGACATGATCGAAGTCGCACCTGGCGATCTTCGACAAATCGAGTTCCTGAACTTCATGGGCCTGGACGGCTCGATCGGTATGTCGGGCACGAACGTGACTAACGGCTTCGATCATGATGGCCAGATCGCTTTCTCCGCCACATTCCTTAGCGACGAATTCCATCTGGACCCAGCGGCGGGAGTTTTCGTCACTGCGGTTCCCGAGATGGCGCTCGCGGGCGACTACAACCACGATGGCATCGTCGATGCCGCCGACTATGTCGTGTGGCGTAAAACCGGCGGCAGTCAAACCGGTTACGACACGTGGCGGGCCAACTTCGGCGCCACGGCCGCTGTAGGTGCGACCATTGCCTACACTCGATCCAGCAATGTTTCAATCGCAGTCCCCGAGCCGGCTTTACTGTCGTTGCTAACGTGGTTTGCGGCGATGTTCGCCCTGCACCGGCGTAACCGCACTCTTTCGAAATGAAAGATTGACGCCCCTAAGTCACCCTTGTGCCGCTACCTGGAAATAGAACGGTGCTGTGGTAACCGGCTCTCTACCCTGCGTTGCCGCCTTGGCGAACGAGCCCGCTGATCCGCAGGCCAAACTTGTCGCCCACCTTGACGACCTCGCCCTGAGCAATCGGCCGATCGCCGACGCAAAGTTCCAGCGGCTCGCCACAAGTCTTTTCGAATTTCACAATCGAGCCGGGACCCAGCTCGACGATTTCCTGGATGCTTTTGCGCTGCGAGGCAAGGGTTACTTCCACCGGCACACGGATCCGAAGCAGTCCGCGGGCGTAGGTCGGCAAGCGCTGCAGCTCCGCTTCAAGCGGCGTCTGCTGTGATTCGCTCGCGTTTACCTCTTCGCTGGCAGCGGTCGGCAGAGCCGCCGGAGCTTCGGCGGCAAGGGGCGGAGTTGCAGATGCCGAATCGTCCATAAATCACTCGGAGCGACGCTGTTGCTTGCACACGGCCACGTATGCCTTATCGACCAAGCCAGCCGCAAACTTTTCCTAGGCCGCATATTGGCAAGCCGTTCGCTTGCGGTCCCCGATATTCCTATAATTGTGCAGTGACGGCGATGCTATCATTGCACCCGCGTTATGAATGGTATGTCAAATATGCCCACAACACTTCAAACACCTCAACCTGCTCACCAGCTTCAGCCCTTCAAGTCGCTATCGAACGACGAGCTGACGGCGCACATCCGGGCAGTCCGCAAGAAGTTCGGCCCAAAGCTGCTGATCCTGGGCCATCACTATCAGCAGGACGAGGTGATCGCCCTCGCCGACCTCCGCGGCGATAGCTACGGCCTCAGCCAAAACGCAGCCAATAGCAGCCAGTGCCGCTACATCGCCTTTTGCGGTGTGCACTTCATGGCGGAAACAGCGGATATTCTCGCCAATCGGCCTGGAAAACTGGCGGAACGCAACGGCGAGCGTGTTGCGGTTGTGTTGCCCGATTTGGCCGCCGGCTGCTCAATGGCCGATATGGCAGGGATCGACCAGATTGAAGACGCGTGGGATCAACTCGGCGATGTGCTGGATACCGAAGACATCACACCGGTGACGTACATCAATTCGGCGGCGAGTTTAAAGGCGTTTGTTGGCCGTCACGGCGGAATCGTGTGCACGTCGTCCAATGCCGAGGCAGCCCTGCGGTGGGCGTTCGCCCGCACAAGCCGCGTGATGTTTTTCCCTGATCAGCATCTGGGTCGCAATACGGCGTTGGGCATGGGCATCACACTCGACCAAATGCCGATCTGGGACCCGTACGCCGACGCGCTCGGCGGCAGCAGCGAGGAGCAACTGCGGCAAAGCAAAGTCATCTTGTGGAAGGGCCACTGTAGTGTGCACCAGATGTTCCGGCCGGAGCATGTTCGGATGTTCCGCGAGAAATATCCCGACATCAAAATCCTGGTGCATCCCGAGTGCCCCCGCGAGGTGTTTGAACTGGCCGATGAATCGGGGTCGACGAGCAAGATCATCAAAACGGTGGAATCGTCGCCGCCCGGAACAAAGTGGGCGATTGGCACCGAGCTGCACTTGGTGAACCGGCTCAAGCAGGAACACCCAGAACAGGAAATACACTTCCTGTCGCCGGTCGTGTGCATGTGCGCTACCATGTATCGCATCGATCTGGCGCATTTGTGCTGGAGCCTCGAAAACTTAGCTGCAGGCGCACCGGTGAATGTGATCAAGGTCGACGAAGACACGGCCCGCTGGGCGCTCGTGGCGCTAGAACGCATGCTCGAAGTGAAGTAAATCCAATGCAATTGCCACAAAAAGGCAGGTGATGTCAAACTTCAAATGCGACAGTTTTAAGAACTGATCTTATTGAAAGGATTGCTGGGTCGATTGAATGTCGCGGTTGTTCATAGCAGCGCCGTTCGCACGGAGGCCCAGCGATGGCAAATCATCTTACGTTTGAGGAACGACGGCTCCTATACCTCTTGAATAAGAAGGGGAAATCAAACACGGAAATCGCAACCCTGATCGGGCGGCGCCGCAGAACGGAATGTCGTGAACTGAGCCGCAACACGGGTCGGCGAGGCTATCGACCGAAGCAGCCCAACGTCTGGCGAATGAACGGCGCTTGGCAGGGAACTCATTGCCGCCTCTGGAAGAGCGGCTAGCCCCTTCTCGTGTTCGTAAAAAGGAAAACGAAAACGCGATCAAAATCTCTCACAAAAACAGCCCGGCCGATTCCAGTTAAACTGCGAGTCAAGAGAGTGCCTCGCTGGGCCCCCAGCTGCTTTTTTCCTTGCATGTGTACGTTCGAGCGGCTAGCCTGAGAACGTCTCCGGGATGTGGTGGTGTCGAGCCGTGTATTAATTTGAATAGGCGTTGTCGAATATATACGACCTGTTGATGAATACACCCAAGGGCTATCACAACAGGTTGCGGAAAAATGTGATTTATTCGACAACGCCATTTGAATAACAAAGGAAACCGATGAAGTTTGCTATCTGTGTGATGGTTGGTGCAGTTATTTCGTTCACCTCCTCGGCTTCCGGAGAGTGGCGGGTCGTTTCAGACTCAGATAGCCACCAAAGCTTGCCTGGCAAATTTCCCAGTGGAGGCAAGGAATACAAAGTCGGCGATGAGTGGCCGCACGATCAGAAGTTTCGTTGGTTGGTGGCTGACTTGGAGGTTCCCGAGAACATCGACAATCAGCCAACAGCGGGCAAAACGGTTGGCCTTCAATTTAATTGTGGCGATGGCGGCGAAGTCTACGTCGATGGCCGCTTGCAAGGCCGCTACGACAATGATCATCCCATCCTCGTGATACTCACTGATAATGCCTCACCAGGACAAAAAAAGCCGGTCGCGGTGCAGGTGTTCGGCACTGTGCAGGGCGGAGGAAAGCTGGACGAAGCCAAGCTGGTCTTGGTACCGAGCGATCGTACGCAGCCCACCAGGTTGTCTGTTGACTTGGCCTCCAAATTGGGGCCTGTGCCAGACGGGCTGATCGGCTTGAGCCAAGGAGGCGGCATGTCCGACTATGAAGACGCGACCGCTGCCAAATTGAAAGAGGGCGGCTTCAAGTGGTTTCGCACGGACAACGTGCTCACTCAGGCGCTCAAAAAGGATGCGGACGGAAAGCTGGTTTATGACTGGAGCGCCTTCGATCAACGGCTGGACTTTATCTACAAGGTCGGCGCGGATCCCATCTTAGCCGCATCGTACATGCCGCAAGTGCTGGATGCTGTGCCCAATGGTGATCGCCAGAGTGCGCCAAATAACTACGACGCCTGGGAGGAACTCTGCTACCAAGCCGCAAAACGCAGTCTCGAGCGCGGCGAGCGAGTGCCGTTTTGGGAAGTGTGGAACGAAGTGAACGCCGGTTGGCTCAAGCCAGGCCCCAATGACACCGGTTCTGAAGAGTTCAAGAAGCTGTATGACGGCGCGATCGGTAAAGTAGAGCCGGATCACGAGGTAGTTCGCCGCTTTGAAGCCTATGCGAAGCTCTATCGAGCAACGGTGCGCGGTGTGTTGCGCCGACCCAGAAGCGAAGGTTGGTGGGCCGGCACTTGCCAGCGGCCCCTTCGAAAGTGACGTGTTTTCTAGTTGCACTCATGGCAAGGGGTTTGCCCGCGGACTGATGCTCTGGTGTCAGAAGGAGAAGCTTCCCTTGGACTTTGTGAGTTGGCACGAGTACTTCCAGCCCGCCGATGTAATTGCCAAAGAAGCCGACGCCTTCCGCGAGTACCTGACGGCATTTCCGAAGCTGCAAAAAAGCGTCAAGAGCTTCATGATCACCGAGTGGAACGAAGCTTGGTGGGCGAATCGGCCCCAGGACCATGAATTGGGAGCGGCATGGTGCGCTAATGGAATGATCCGCACCATGATTCCCAAGAAGATCGATCGGCCGTGCCTATTCTACGTGAAGCAGGGCGACATGAACTTCCGCGGAGATTTCAGCATTCTGATGCAGGAAAACCGGCCCAAGCCGACGTTCAACATGGCTCGCATCTTCAATTCACTCAGCGGCCAGTGGGTCAAAGTGAACGGTGGCGATGATGACATTTGCGCGGTAGCAGCGCTGGACTCCAGCCAAGACCGCCTGGCAATTGTGCTGGTGAATTTTCGGTACCGTTATCCGGTTCGCCGGCACGTGCACTTACAAATCGATGGACTTCCAGCATTTCTGGCTGACGGTACGTGGCAAGAACAGACAATTGATTCTTTGCACAGCAATGTCTTTACCGATGCGAATCGCTGCGAATTGGAAACGACCAACAGCGGAACCATCAACGACGCCGCGTTTACCTACGATCGAGAGCTGTTGGCGAATTCAATTGTGTTGCTCGAACTGAAGGCTAAATCCAAGTAGGCCGTCTAGCGGAGCTTCGACTCAGGTTCGCTTCGGCGACTGCGTTCGGGGCGTATGAGGAGCGAAAATACGCCGACGAGCGCAACCGGGGCAAGTTGCCAACATGCGGGTTCCGGCACGACGCTGAGCGCACTGAGACTGTTGCCGTTAGCAACGATTGATCCATAATGATGCCGCCAGTTGTCGTATTGGTCCGGCCCAGCCGGCGAATTTCGCAACAGGACGTAGTCGGCTGCATCAACGGCGCCGTTCTCGTTGTAGTCGCCGTTCAGCGAGAAGACCGATACATCGTCGTACCAAAAGTTCTCGTACGACTTGTTGTTATTGCCGATCCGAACCCATCGGAGATCGACCGGCGACAATCCGCCGGCACCGCCGTTCGCTCCGGCGCAAAATGATGTTCCCACCAATGCATCATCGATGTAAAACCTTGCCGCACCTCCCGCGGCAAACGTGTCCACTTCGATGCTGAGCTTCGTCCAGCCGGATTTTCGGGGGATTCCCGTATCGATTGCGGCCAGTCCTCCGGCGAGTGTGTCGGCACAGCGAGTTCGAATGCCGTACGTTTGGCTACCGCCGGGATAATACGGGACAATGCCGAACTCCAAATAATCGGAGAAGGCCTCGGGCCCGGACGACGTGTCGCCAATAAGGGCGAGCATGTTGGAAACCGGTTTGGCGGGATCCGTGCCTGGCACTTTCAAGTCTTCATACACGTACGCGTCGGCACGAATGGAAACAGCGGTCGCGCCAAAGTCGGCATAGCCATTCCACGCGGCGGGGTCCGCTTCCCAGGCGCGGGCCGATTGCGTTCCTCCGAGCGTGTGATTGTTCGTCGTATCAGTCGTTACGAGGTTGTTGATCCCACTCGGATTCGCGGGCGGCCACGGGGCCCACACACTACCGCGAACGCCGTTCTCGAAGTTATCGGAAAAGAACGCGGCGGAAGCCGGCGCAGCAAGTGCCGCCAACAAGCACGTAGCGAACAAGCCGGTTCGCATCATGACGGCGCTCGATGGAAGGATGCCTGTCGGCAAAATAGCTGGCCGCAACGGACTGCAAAACATCCGCTGCGGCCAGCTTGGTTCAAGTTTTCTGGTACTTTACGCGATCGCGCTCAGGCGCGAATTACGCCCCACGGCGTCGGCGACTCGAGACTCCGACGAGACCAAGTCCCCCAAGACAAAGCAGGAGAACGCTCGCTGGCTCGGGAACGACGCTGACGCCATCGTAATAGAAATATTGCTGATTGTTGAAGTTCTGGCCGATGGTGATCACGGAGAAAAACGAATCGGAGCGACTGCTAGTACCGACTAGTGCATCATCGATGAAAAAGCGCGCCTGACCTCCAGCACCGGGATCATCCACTTGGATTCCCAGTTTCGTCCAACCTGACTTACGAGCGACACCAGTGTCGGTGAATCCACCCGACGCCGTCCGAAACGAATAATTGGTATTACTGTTAAATCCCAGCATACCGAGCCGCAAGTAATCGCCGAAGTTCGGCACGCCGCTGCCATCGTCCGTCTGCAACGTGATGGCGCCTTGGACTGGGTCTTCCGTGTTGTTGAAATCATCGAAAATCCAAGTCTCGGCTGCAAGATAGCCCGATGTTTGTCCGAAATAGTGGTAGGACGCGATGCCGGCGCCGCTTGCCACTACGCGCGTCTTGCTTCGCGGAATACTGTCCGCCAGCAGGCACTTTGTTGTGATCGGTGGAGATCGCCAGCGCTGCGTCCGAACCTGGATATTGCGTCCAGTTGCTCATGTTGCCGCTTTCGAAGTCATCGTAAAAGTTGACTGCGCGTGCGGGCGCGGCGCAGAGCAGCACTGCGCACAGAAGTGGTAAAGCAAATCGCATCATTAGACCCTCCGCCAAAAAAGTGATTAAACCTGCGTGAGCTATCCTCTAAATGTTCATTTCAATTGGATGGTCATAAAAGACCTTGCAGGCTACCGCGCTTACGCGACGTATCCACTTTATCACACGGCGACCCGACGATGTAAACAAAAATAGGGCTGTCTCGCAAGATTTTTACCAACGGCGTGCCAACATGGCACCCAAGGCCAACCCCGCGAGCATCCACGTCACGGGTTCGGGAACGGACGAAGTGTCGCCCAGACTGCTGCCGGTTCCGGGCGTTGCCCCGAAATTCTCTCGCCACGCGTCATACGCCAGTTGTCCACCAATCGAATCTCGCCAGACGACATAATCGGCGGCATCGACTACCCCATCTTGGTTATAGTCGCCGTTGGGCAGCGCGAAGACCGCCAGGCTAGTTCCCACCGCGCGCTCCGACCCGTCTGAAGGCGAGTTCAAGACCTGCGTCGCCAAGGCATCCCCGTAGAAATCCATCACTATCGTGGTTGAACCACCACCGTCGAGATTGATCGCGTTCGTGGCCCCGTGGCTGATCATCAGGCTCGCGAGCTCGGCGAGCGTCACACCTTCGCTGAACTCCGCTTGCCGTCCGTCGACGGTCATCATGAGCAGTTTCGTATTGCCGTCCGTGAGGCCGACCGCGGTGCGGGGATTGAGCCCGCATAGGCTGCAAGAACCTGGCGCAACATTAGCGCCGTTCTGGACCAGCCGATGACTGCCCGTGACTGTGTTATAGAGCGTCACGGGTGGATTGGTTTCGAACCCAGTGGGAATACTGGCTGGCATTTTGACGATCAGCGCCTCGTTATTTTGCGAGATGTTCAGCGCATCGTCGAAATCAGGATCAAAGGGCGATTCCCATGGCGAATAGGCATCGCCGTTCGAGGCGGTAATTCCCAGGTTGTTGGCCCAACTGCCACTCGCAGCGTATAACGCGCCATTGACGGCGATCTGGGCTCCGATTGCATTGGTGAAACTCCGCGTGGTCTGTCGGATCGTTTCGGCGGGCGATCCGTTGATAATTGGCCCAGGATAGCCCGGAGCGCGAGGCGACATCATGAAGCTGATGCCCGGAGCGGTCAGGTCAATTTCCACGACGTTGATATTCAAAGGCCTGGGAGAAGTTTCAATCTGATGTATGCGACGGACGCCCAAGAATGGTTCTGTGACCACCTGCGTCGCACTGGCGGTGCCGGCCCCCAGTGCGATGCCTGCGATCAACCAGGCGGATAAGTGCTTTGCCAGCGACATCACCACAGATTCCGCGAAACAAGCTGGTAAGGGCCTTCCGTGAGGAATAAAGCGAGCCGCGCCGGCAGCCCCTTCCGTCAGCCTCTATTTGACCACGTGCGACAGACAAACGTAACAGAAATGCCACGGCACGAACAAGAAAACTGCCCGCCCCGACTTGGCGACGGGGCGGGCAAGAGTTAGCCCTTGTTTAAGGTGGCGAACCATAATCATGAAACTACGCGGTGCGACGGCGTCGCCGTACTACCGTCAGTACTCCGCCCACGAGCATGAGCAAGCCACTCGCTGGCTCGGGCACCACCTGCACCACCTTAAAGGCATCGAAGGTTTCCTTAGTGTTTTCGAAACCGGAGTAGTGAATCTGCAGGTAGGACGGAGCGCCACTGCCGTTGATCCAAACTTGGTCCCCGCCCAGAGCTGGATCCGACTGCGGGCCGGGTCCTGCCTGCACCCATCCGGGAGCGGGACTGCCATGGATTTCGAGCCACTGCTGCTGGGTGCCGAATTGGCCCGCCCAAGGCTCGCCGGGTACAACTGACGTCCCATAACCAATGCCATTGTTGATGACGTTCACAGCATGGTACTGGCTCGTTACGACGGGATTCCACTCGTAAATCCTGTAGAGATTCCACCCCGGGGCCAAGCCACTTAATGGAATATTAACCAAGCCAGATGGTGACTGACTGTAGTCGTTCGTATACGCATACCCGGATGCGTCATCTCCCGGGTAGGCGCCAGTGGTGTCGTACTGGAGATTATTCCATGTTGTAAACGTGAACTGGTCGGGCGTGACAATGATATCGCCAAAGGCGGGCACGGCCGCAAGCCCCAGCGCGCACGCCAAGGCGAGGACAGGCAAGAAATTCAGCTTCATTAGTACTTTCCCTTCATTAGCTTTCTCTATCTTGGAATACCGAAAATCGACTATCATACAAAAGTACAGATTTTAAAGAGACCTCCTTTCAGTAGCCCCCGGTTTCTTGATAGGACTGCCGCACAACACGAGCGGACGATCGAACTCGTCAATGTTGGTTCACGGCAGTTCGCACGAAGAGCCGCCTCACGCCTTCATAAGCGGTTTTATGCTAAGCCACCACCTCCGCCAATGCAAGGAATTTCCGGCCGGAAAGAGCGTTTTTCGAGTGGATTCGCGGCGATCCCAACGAGGGGCAGAATGAAACCGCCTTATATGGGTGTGCGAAAACGCACTGATGTGCATTCGCATGTCTCTGGTCTCTCAGGCCTGAAATGATCCTAGCCGAACACGCGAGTATTCAGTCATTCCCGGTGCATCTGAACTCTTGTACATTCAGCTACGCCCGCAGCAAACAAGGACAGTCCACTTACTTCAACTTTGTACTCGCACGACCAATTTTCGTTGCTATGTTGCGGAAAAGGAATTAAATTCAGGCCTGAGAAACACATCGAGGCGGTTATGAAATTCACCTCTTGCTTGCTTGCCGCATGTGGGCTGCTGTTGGCTGGTCCGGTTGAGGCCCAAACGTTGTTCTACGACAACTTCGAGAACGGTGTCGGGGGCGACATGGTCTGGGCACCGTGGGGCAACACCTCGGGCGACTCACATACGCCGAACGGTTTTGATAATCTCGTCACGACGGACACGAGTCACGCCTTGAGCGGCATGCAATCGGCCCGCGCTTGGGAGGCGGACCCAGCGCACTGGAACGGCTTCGCCGACTTTGGCGCAACTGGCGCAGGGCTGAAAGCGACCGTCTATGTGTACGACGACATGAATTATGTTCCACCATACACCGATCTCCCGATGAATCAGCAATGGAAGATTCCTTACATCGAAGTCCGCGCCATGTTTTCGCTGTTTGGAGACAACTCCTCGAATGCACTTGGCGATTCAATCACCAACACAGATTACCTTGAGCTTCGAACATACCCGGATCTTGATGAGCCCGGGAACCCTCTGCCGGATCATTTTACCTATGGAATCAAAACAAAGTACAACGACGACCACGGGCTGGGAATCATTGACACCGGTGTAGGGCGCGAGAAGTCGTGGATGAAATTTACGATTGAAGCCGACTCCATGGCCGATGGCGGAGAGACTCGCTTCTACATTAATGATGCGCTCGTAGGCACCTCGTACCGCAGTGGACCGGACCTGCGGTGGGTTATGGTGGGCTCAACGAAGATCACGTACGAGAACTACTGGTACGACGATGTTTCGGTTTTCAACTCAAATGGTGACTACAACGGCGATGGTGTGACAGACGCGGCCGATTACGTCCTGTGGCGTAACGCCGGCGGCACGATGGATCAATATGACACATGGCGCACTAACTTCGGAGCTGTATCTGTAGCTGGGAGCCTGGGAAGAAGTGCGATTGCCGTACCCGAACCGACGTTAGCTATTACCATTCTTGTTCTCTTAGTCGGCTTGCTGCCGTGTACACGGCGCCGCTAGTGCTCGGCAGAGATGACGGACCGGGGTTGCTTATTCATCCATGCGGCCCCCACTGCGGGGCGATCTTTAGCGGTGTCGTGCCAAAAGTTTTGCCGCCCGCGGCCATACTGGGGGACTCGCAACTCAGTTGCTTTAATGGAAAGTGACTGCTACCATACATTTAGGTCAAATCAAGCAGTAAGCGCTCGTCGCGTCGGTTCGTAGGCGGTTGCGCTCGTCGCGTTGCGGAGTGCAATTGTTGCTTTCTGCTCCGGCGGTTTTGATTCCCAGAGAGAGGCTTCAATGAGACGGTTGGCACTTAGCTTGGCAATCGTGGCGGTGGCTGCGTTGCCCGCCATGGCAGCACCAGGTGACCAATGGATTCTGGGCATCCATCACATCAATAGTCAAAATGAGACGCCATTCACAACGTACGCCGGTGCGGGCTATTCGGGGCCGCAGTCGTCTGGCGACTCGCAGTATGATGGAAATGCTTACGGCTACGCGAGCACCGGCGCCGTCGGCGTCAACCGAGTCTACTGGGAACTGAGCGGCGACTCGGTGAACAACGGCACTCCTGTTCCCACCACCACTGAGCTCTACCGCGTTGAGTTATATGGAACGACTGAACCCGGTCACAATACTAGTTATCAGCCGGTCGAGTCGCAGTTTCACGGAATCGTTGGTGAAGACTATCCGTTTGATGAAGATATTCCTTGGGCCGGTCAGTTCGGCACGAACCACCAGTGGATCGAAGCCGACGGGGCCGACGACGGGGCTTGGCATGTGCTTGGCCCTGGGCCGCAAGCGGATGGTAATCCACCTGCCGACGGCACCATGATGTGGTTGACCGCTGGATCATGGTTATATGCCAAGTGGGATTTCCCCTTTGCAATTGATCGAACGTGGAGCGCACTGCGGCTAACGCAGGTTGCTCCGATTACTGGTCCGCCCATCGAAGGCGATTATAACCACAACGGCGTCGTGGATGCCGCGGACTATGTCGTCTGGCGAGATACGTTCGGCCAAACGGGTCCGGATCTCGCGGCCGATGGATACAACGACGAAGTTATCGACGAGATTGATTATTTCATCTGGCGCTCCGATTTCGGCAACACCGCCAGCACTGGCAGTTCCGTTGGAAGCTTGGCGGCCGTCCCAGAGCCAGCGACGCTCTCCTTGCTCGGTCTGGCTGGCTTGGTATGGTGCGCTAGCAGCGTTTTTTCCGTTCGACGTGACACCAACTTGGCTTCATCTTAGCATCACGAGATGAGCTCATGACCTTCCGATGGCCGAATGCATTGGCGTTATCGGCGATCGTCGTACTCGGTGCAGCACGACAAAGTACGGCGGGATTCGATGTCACGATCGATGATTCGGACGCTCTTTTCACGCTCTTTCAGGGCACGCTCCAATCCGCTGCCGGCAACGACTCGTACGGCGGAAGCTACCACTTCATTGAGAATTGGGGAGGACTGACGCAGGACGGGTCCGACGCACGCAGTGGCCGAGCGTTCTATTTTCTGCCTACCGGCATCAATTGGCCCGCCGGCGATCACTTGTATAACGTCTATGCGTGGATGCCGGACGTGACATGGAGTTGGCACGTCGTCGAGGCCGCCGGCGATGGCACGGAAGACTTCATTCAAGACATCGATTGGGCGGGGCAGTATGGCACGAACAAACAGTGGCTGAAAGCCGATCCGCAAGATCCGTTCGCACCCGAATTCGATCCAGAACTCGGCGGTCGCTGGCTCAAGCTTGGGCCGGGTCCACAGTCGGACCTCAATGCCGACGGCGGTTCCGCATTTCACATCAATCCGAGTCGCGGCAATCCTTATTTCTATCTTGGATACCAGCAGTTTTACGACGGAATCATTACCTTTGATGCTTTGCGTGTCGTCGAGCTTGTACCGGAGCCGGCTAGCCTGCTCTTGCTGCTAGGCTTTGCGGTCGCTGGTGTACTTGCTAGGCCCCGTCGTGGCGGAGTTCAAGGACACCACTGTTTGGGTGCGCGGTACAATTGTTTGAGCAGTCCTAGGAAGACCTTCCGAGCCGTTGTTGCCGGCAAGTACGCGAAGATTAGTTTGATATTGCGGCGTTCATGGCTGCTTGGCGCAATATCGCTTGCTATGATATTGGCGGTTTTGTCGACCGGCTGCCGCCGTCACTCCGGACCGCTTGCTCAGGAAAAAACCAATCTTTCTTGGCTAGGCCAAATGTACGGCAGGTACATTAGCCAAAACCAAGGTCAAACTCCCAAAACGGTCGATGACCTTCGGAAGTTCGTGGAAAAGAAAACGGATGCAGAGCGGCTCACGCTCCTTAAAGTCGCGACCGTCGGAGAGTTATTTGTCTCGCCACGCGACGATAAGCCGTTCAAGATGGTATCGTATGACAAGCTACCGCAAATGGTTGCAGGCGAGCCACCGCCGGTCGTGCTGTATGAAACAGAAGGAAAGAATGGTTCACGAGCCATCGCCTTTTTGGGTGGAGTCACCCGGTACGTGGACGACGCAGAATTTCAAAAGTTGTTGCCACCACAAGTGAAACGAGGACAGTAAGACTGTCAACGAACATGCAATCTCCGCCTTTACAAGAGATGACAATTAGCATGACCAATTCTCGCGAAAATCGCGGCTTTACACTCGTCGAACTGTTGGTAGTGATCGCCATCATTGGAACGCTCATTGCGCTGCTGCTCCCAGCCGTGCAGTCTGCACGGGAAGCAGGTCGCCGTAACCAGTGCATCAATAATCTGAAACAAATTGGCCAGGCGTTCCAGAATCACGTCACCACATTGAAGTTTTTGCCGCTGGGTGGGATGTGTTCTTGGGCGGGCGACGACAATATTAAGAGCTACTGCGGAATAGAAATCGATCCGAATAAACCGTGGTACGTACCCGGCAATTTGCCCGCGGCGGAAGACCTTCCGGTGGGTTGGCCCTTCCAAATTCTGCCGTACATCGAGGAGGGAAATGCGCTGCGTGAGCCAGACTGGGAAAAGGTTAAACAGATGGTCTTTTCGCTCTATTTCTGCCCATCGCGCCGCCGTCCAACACACAACATCAGGGAAACCGATAACGGATATCTAAATGGCCTGATGGATTATGCCAGTGCGACGCCGAGCAAAACTCTCGATGAATGGCAAGCCATGAAGGACTTTTGGGGAAACAGACCGCAAGCTGATCTCCTTTCCAAAGACTTTAAGTTCATGGGAATGGTGGTGGGGACCAAATCGTGCTCGCGGATTGGATTCAACGACGTCAAGGACGGCACGTCCAAAACATTGCTCCTCAGTGAGAAATTCTTGCCACTCGATAACTACGATGGTGGCGGCCTCTTCTACAACGGATCTATTCTCGCATTCGAGGGCGACGACCGCGGTTGGTCCGATGGCTGGGACTTTGATATCGTTCGCTCGACTGGCGTGCCGCCAAAGCGGGATGAGGCAGTTCCCGCTTCAGAATACAACCAGGCGTCGCTGCGCCAATCCGATCGAATACGTTTCGGCTCTGCGCATACGCGCAGGTATCAATGGCGTTTTCGGAGATGGTGCTGTTCGCACAATTAGTTACGATATCGACCCTGATGTCTTCAATAAGCTCGGCAATCGCAACGACGGGCAGACAGTTGACACAAGCCAATGGGTGAATTGAGAGCCCTAGTGACCCTCAATCCATTTCTCGGTGGAAGAATTGAGACGCTAAGACGATGAAACGCAGGCGAGCAATTAAAATTGGTTTCACCTTGGTGGAACTCTTGGTGGTGATTGCCATTATCGGCGTGTTGGTGGGGCTCCTAATTCCGGCCATCCAAGCTGCTCGGGAGTCTAGCCGCCGCAGCCAATGCATCGACAACATGAAGCAGATCGCGCTGGCGATTCATAATTACGAAACGAATCACAAGGTGCTCCCGCTCGCATATACACCCAACGACTCGAGTCCCCAACCTTATGGTCCTTGCAATGGTCCGTTGCCGCCCAAGACGACCAAGAGCAATTCGGCTAATGGTTTGAACAAGCACTTCGTGCTTACCTTTATCCTGGGCTATATGGATCGTCAAAGTCTTGCTGACCAGATTCAGCTCAATATGGATTACAATGCCGGCTCCAATGCCACGGCCACGCAGCAAGACATTGCCGATTTTCTTTGCCCCTCCGCCGATACCCGGCGTGGTGCGTTTGCTACCGATTACACAACGCTTACAAAGATCAAAGAACTTAGTTATTGCACAGATAGAATCGAAGGGCCTGACGAAACAAAAGCGGCCCGTAGATAAACTGATGGGAATGCTGAGCGACTTGCCGCTTAAGATGGCGAACGTCCGCGACGGTCTTTCAAACACGTTTATGTTCTTTGAAAGCGCCGGCAAGCCGAATCATTATCTCAAGGGGGTGCTGCAGCAAGATGCGGCTCCCCTGTCGCCGACCACGTATCAATGGGCGAGTAGCGGGACACACGAGATCCTGGGTGCCTTGGCCCCAAATCCGTGCCCAATCACTACGCTGATGAACTGCGACAATTCCGCGGAGATCTACAGCTTCCATCCCGGCGGCGCCGTCTTCGCCTACGGCGACGGGAGAGTAGAGTTCGTCAACGACAACATCGACGTCGATACGTTCATCTGTCTCTTTACGCGCTCCGCCCGCGATACTCCACCGACCAATTGACGCGAAGTCGAATTGAGGCGGCTCTTTGTCGCGCCACTCAATCAGGGCCGAGTGCATGGGGTTGGATTTTCGTTGTGTCTACTGAAATCCGACTTCAAAAATCGAAAACGGTCTAAAATGTGGGTGTTCTCAGCGTGTTGATGTCAAACTTCAAATGCGACAGTTTTAGGAACTGATCTTGTTGAAAGGATCGCTGGGTCGTTTGAATGTCGCGGTTGTTCATAGCAGTGCCGTTCGCACGGAGGCCCAGCGATGGCAAGTCATCTTACGTTTGAGGAACGACGGCTCCTATGCCTCTTGAATAAGAAGGGGAAATCAAACACGGAAATCGCAACCCTGATCGGGCGGCACCGCAGAACGTCGGGCGACAGGTTTAGAGCCGTCGAACTCGTGCGCGATAGAAGTACGATGTTTTTCGCGCCTTTTAGTGACCATTCGAGTTTCACGGCAATACGGAATCGTGACATTGCATCCACTCAAAACCGATCCCAAGTACGGCTGCTTTCCCTGGTGGCCGGAAGACGGCAACGACTGGGTTCATCCGGAAGACGTCGCCCAAGCCCGGGCGATGATTCCCAGCGGGCGCGTGTTTCGACGTGACGGCACTGATGGCGAATTTTTACTGATGCACTACGGCGATATCACGCTCCGCGTCCGCCGCACACTGTGGCAAGAGGTCGAACACGAAGGTTTCGAGTTAGGCGACTGGGTCGAAGTGCTCAGCCGCGGCCTGCGTAACGAGCCGCGAACCGGCGTCATTCGCGAGATTCTTTGGGACGAGCGAACGAATGTTATCCACTATCTGATTGCAGAAAACGACGTACCCATCAACGAACCGCTCACCCGCGACGATCTGCGGCGCGTTGAGCCAACTACTCCGCCTCGTCGCTGAATTCGCAAGAAATTCGGCCGAGTGCGCATGCCCACCACATCACTGATACTGGTCGTCGCTCGGCTGGGGCAGCTTGCGGTCGGGGACGCCGCCAACCGTGAGCTTCGATCGCTTGCTGTTGGACGTCATTAGTTGCGCGTAAACGACTTTGTCGACCGTTTCACGCATGAAATCGACCTGACCGCCGCAAAACGCGACATTCACGCCGCCCGGGTGGGCACTGGATGGATAAGCGTAACTCTCGTACGTTGTTGGATCGTTTGCAAAGTCGTCCATCGTAGCAGGGGGACCGGACGACAGTTTGTCGTAGAATTTGTCGCCATTAATCCGCTCAATATCAGTTAATATATCCGGAGTCTTCCAAATAAACCCGAACAGATGCTTGGCATCTTTGATAGTACCCTTGTCATTGTTAAATCCCTTGTCGGACTCTCCATACGTCCAGTACCAGGCGTGCATGTTTTCGGTAATCATCATCGTTTTTGTCGTGCCGTCTCTGATTTGAGCCATCGACATTTGCAGCGGCAGCGCCAACTCGCGGTTATCCGTAGGCCCAATGTTCTTGTTCTTATTGAGATCAAAGAAAACGCCATTCGCCGCGTATTCAAGCGTATCCCCACCTCGAGTCGAATCCGAGAACGCCCAACCGGCATTGCCGACATAGTTCAACCAGGTCAGCCCGGGAATTTCCGGCGGGTCGCTGGGGCACGTAAGGCCGGCTAAGGCAGGAGCCTGAGGAGCCTTTGTAAAGTCGTTCCATTGGTCCCAGAGATTCTGCTGTTCCATATAGGGAAAGCACATTACTACCCAGCTCGCGCGACGCGCATAGTCGATCGTGTAGTTGAGAGGATTACCCGACTTAGTGCCGTTGGGATTGAACAACTCGTTAGCATAGCCAGGCAGTCTTTTGACCTGTGTATCCATGCTCGCCAGCGCCAGCGACAACTGCTTCAAGTTGTTCCGGCACGTGTTGCCACGGGCTGTCTCGCGGGCCGATTGCACGGCCGGTAGCAGTAGTGCGACCAGGGTGCCGATAATCGCGATCACAACCAACAGCTCGACGAGCGTAAAGCCGCGACGTGTGTGCCTCATACAATCCCCTTCCGATGATGGTGAGCGTACGCCCAATGCCTCTGTTCGCGCCCGACTTCTTCCTGACCCTGTCGGGAATGATAACGACAAGCGCGGCCAAATCCTCGTGCGACTCAACGCACAGAATCCGCCGACAATACCCCTTTATTGTTCCAGAATTCGCGGGTTTTGTCCAGAATCGCGATTGTTCGGCAAACTCTGCCCCTCCGGTTGGTTCACGACGGAAAAGCGCCAGCCTGAGCACCTGCGCGGCAGTCCTTGCAATGCAGCCCCAGTGTGATATTCTTCGCTTTCCGGCCCGCATATTGTTGCAGCCGGAAACACGGTAGGTCAGGCTCTGCCTGGCAAATTTAGGCAAAATGGTCAGGCAGAGCCTGACCTACACAGGAGCCCATACGCATGAGCATGTTCATTGGAGAGGCCCTCGCGGGCGAAGGCAACGAGGTAGCCCACATCGATTTGTTGATCGGCGACAAGGACGGCCCGGTGGGCTACGCGTTCGCCAACGCGCTCGCCCGGCAGAGCGAGGGACACTCGAACCTGCTGGCCGTGTTGACGCCCAACTTGTTGGCCAAGCCGGCCACGGTGATGATTACCAAGGTAACGATCAAAGGCGCGAAACAGGCGGTACAGATGTTCGGTCCCGCCCAGGCCGCGGTGGCGAAGGCGGTCGCCGATTCCGTCGCCGACGGGGTCATCTCAAAAAAGCAGGCCGAAGATTTCGTGTGTGTCTGCGGCGTGTTCATCCACTGGGATGCCGCGGACGATAAGAAAATTTACGACTACAACTACCAGGCCACGAAGGAATCGCTCAAAAACGCGATGGGCAGCAAGCCGAACGTCGACGAAATCATTGCCGGCAAGGATAAGGCCGCACACCCGTTTCGTGGATTCTGAAAAAGGTCGAGAGTCAAGGGTCGAGAGCCAGAAGGTTTGAAACGCCGGACCACCTGGCCCAAAACTCTCGGCACTAGACCTTCGACCATAACATGTCCCTCGCCAAAATCCTACTCTGTCTCGACACCGATCCGCAGCCGAGCGTGTTCGATGGCGTGGTCGCGGTCGACGCCGGCGTCGACCATTTATTTCGCCACGGCGGCGTGTCGCCGGATGCGGTGCGTGACCTCGTATACGGAGCGATTTTCACCCGCGGACCGGCGGACCTCAAGAACACTGCGGTGTTCATTGGCGGCAGCAATGTGGAAGCGGGTGAGAAGCTGCTTGCAAAGGCCCGGGAGTGCTTCTTCGGCCCGATGCACGTCTCGCTAATGCTCGATTCGAACGGCGCGAACACCACCGCGGCCGCGGCGGTGCTGTGCGCTCGCAAGCATGGGCCGCTAGGCGCCGCGGCAGCCGCGGCAGTGACGGTACTCGGTGCGACAGGCTCGGTCGGACGACGCGTCGTGCGGCTTTTGGCACGCGAAGGGGCCAAGGTGAATGTCGCCTCGCGGCGGAAGAACCGGGCCGAACAAGTTTGCGAGAGTGTTAAAAAGCTGGTCAACGACGCCCAACTCACTCCATACGAAACGTGTGATGAAGCTTCCACCCGTGCGTCCATTGCGAATGCGTCTGTCGTGATTGCGGCCGGGTGCCGGGAGTTGAACTACTTTCCAACCAGACTCGCCGCGAATCCAAAAGTTTGAAAGTGGCAATCGACGTTAACGCCGTACCGCCCGCCGGCATTGGCGGCATTGGCCCACAGGACAAGGCGGCCGACCACGACGGCCAAATCTGCTACGGCGCCATCGGCGTCGGCGGCCTCAAAATGAAACTGCACAAGGCCGCGATTCGCCGGCTATTCGAAAGCAACGACTCGGTCCTGGATGCCGAAGAAATATACAATCTTAGCAATTCGCTTTGAACCACGACGACACGTCGAGCATGACGATCAATAAATTCCATCGCTAACGAAGAGGGCGAAACTCGGTTGGTCATTGGGCTTCGCTCGTCGGTTGCTCTTCCGTCCTGATCGTCGTGTCGTCGTGGTTGCTTGATCCGTCCCTTGGCCAAACGCAAACCCCAACGCCGCGGTCCGCAACAATCATCATCAAGCGGCCTCAACCTGCGCCGCGCAACGGATGGCCGCAGTTGGGTCTTTGTTCATCCGCGCTGCGTTCGCGATCGAGCTGAGGATCTCGAAGAAGTCCTGCTGATGATCGAAGCGGGCGAAATGGATGTCGCCCTCGACGAGCTGCGTTGGCTTTTATCCGGTTGCGGCGAATTCATCGCGGCACACGTGTTGCTCGGCAAAGTCGGCGTGCCGGGGACGATTTGCCTCTCGCCCGTGGGCACTATGGCGCCGGCTACCAACTCGGCCTGCAAACCCTGAGGCGTGCAAAAATGCCGAAGCCGCTATTGTATTTGCAGCTTGCGAACCAACCGTTTTTCGAAGCGGGCCAAGGGCTCGTATGGTCGCTCGAAAAACTCGGCAAACCGCAGATGGCTGAAGAGATCGTTGCCACGCTCATTGAGCTCGATCCATCTGACCCGTTGCGTTTGCGCTCAATGCTGGACGAGCTACGCAGCGGCGGCGCACCAATCATCAATTTGTCGCCAAGGTTTCCCAAACGTGTTGATGAATGACCCATTAGCCCTCGGTCAATAACCGGGGGCTAATTCGACGGGGGCTTAACTACGCCGGCCACCGCGCGTAAACCCCACTCGGCAACTTCCGGCCATCCGCTGTCTTCAAGAACAACTCTCCCGTCGCAGGCGGTTGGCCGCAATGGCCGAAGATGCCGTCAGCCACATACGCCCCCAACTCCGCCGACCCGATCCCCGACGAGTGACACGTCACCAGCATGAACGCTCGATTCTCCGCCGTGAGTTTGCCGCACAGGCTGCAGCAGTGGCAACAGGTGCTCGCCAATCTTCCAAGGCTCGCCTTTTGGTCCGTGGCCATACGATGGCGGATCAAGAATCACGGCGTCATACCGATTGCCACGCTTGATTTCCCTCAGGCAGAATTTCATCGCGTCTTCGGCAATCCACCGAATCGGCCGATCGGCCAACCCGGAGAGCGCCGCATTCGCCCGCGCGATCTACCATATTTTGGGCCGCATCCACATGTACGATCGCCGCCCCAGCCGCCGCTGCCGCCAGCGTGCTCCCCCCTGTGTACGCGAACAAATTCAGAACCTTTACGGACGTACCATCTGCGACTTGCAATTTGGCGCGCATCACCTGCCGCGCAATCCAATCCCAATTCTCGTGCTGCTCCGGAAAAACCCCAACCTGCCCTGACGGCAGCGCGTCGAGCTGTAATTGAAACGAGCTAGCGCCGTCGTGCGCGAATCGCCAGCTTTCGGGAAGCCATTGCTTCGCGACGGGCGTCCACTTGCCATCGCCGTGCGTGCAACACGAAAGCAGGCAGTTGCATGCGCCCACAGTTCAGGCTTTGATTTCACAAGACCTTCAGCGGCGGGGCACGGTCGGTTTAAAACCACGGCCCCAAACTGCTCCAGCTTGCGTCCGTCGCCGAAGTCGAGGAACTCGTAATCGCCGGTACTAGCACTCATAGTCCACACACATTTAGCCCCCGGTCAGTGACCGGGGGCTAAGAGCCTATCCTACGTCTCGGAGAGGGGGACAGTCCCATTTTGCTCCGAGGACTCCACAAAATTGGGACAGTCCCCGACGGTTTTTAGATAGGCTCTAAATAAAATCGCCGCCTTTTCGGTACTTCTGATCGGCCGTAGAATTGATGGTTTGCGCTCGAGCCAGCGGACGCTTCTTGCGTGGGGGCACGCTTCGGGCAGCAACGGACTGAAACGAACGGCGCACCAATGCCCGCTTCCGATATCGTCATCAAAGGTGCTCGGGAGCACAACCTTCGCAATGTCGATGTTGTGCTGCCGCGCAACAAGTTGATTTGCCTAACCGGAGTTTCCGGCTCGGGCAAGAGCTCGCTGGCGTTCGACACGCTGTATGCCGAAGGCCAGCGGCGGTACGTGGAAAGTCTGTCCACGTTTGCCCGGCAATTTCTCGGGCAGATGCCCAAGCCTGAGGTCGATCACATCAGCGGCCTCAGCCCGTCGATTTCGATCTCCCAAAAATCGTCCGGCAATAACCCACGTTCGACCGTCGGTACAATCACCGAAATCTACGATTTTTTACGCGTGCTGTACGCTCGCGTGGGCCATGGGCACTGCCCGCAATGCGGTCGGCCGATCACCGCCCAAACACGCGAGCAAATCATTTCTCGCATTCTGGCGCTATCGAGTGGAACGCAGTTCGCCGTCCTGTCGCCCGTCATTCGCGGCCAGAAAGGCGAGTATAAGGACCTGTTCGAAAACCTTCGAAAGCAAGGGTTTGTTCGGGCGCGCGTCGACGGGCGAGTTGTCTCTCTCACCGATGATTTGTCGCTCGACCGCCAAATGCGGCACAACATCGAAGTGGTGATCGATCGGCTCAAAGCCGGCCCGTCCATACGCGGGCGATTGGCAGAGGCGGTGGACTCGGCACTGGCCGTGGGGAAGGGCAGCCTGATCGTCGCGACGCAGTTTAAGGAAAGGTGCGAGGAGCGAAGCACGAGAAGTGAGGACGAGTCGCTCGATCCTCGATCCTCGCAACTCGCAACTCCCGCCAAGCGTCGCGCCGCCAGCACGCAACCAGGCGACCTCATCCTCTCCTCTCACTTCGCGTGTACCGAGTGTGGCATCAGCTTCGACGAACCGACGCCGCAGTTATTCAGCTTCAACAGTCCGCAGGGCATGTGCCTCACCTGCGATGGCCTGGGCGAATTCTTTAGCTTCGATCCGCAGCGGCTCATTGCCGACTCAGAGAAGTCTTTTGTTCAAGGCTGCATCGAGCTCGTCGGGCCGTGGAAAGATTTGGGGCGTTGGAAGCGGCATATCTACCGCGGGGTGGCGGAAACGATGGAGCGCAAACTCGGACTGGCGGAGGGCACACTCCTCGAAACGCCATGGCGCGAGCTTACTCCAAAACAACGCGACATTTGGCTCTGGGGCACCGGCGACGAGCACATCACCTACACGTGGCGTGCCGGCAAAGCCGCTCAAAAGTACGGTGGAACTTTCGACGGCTTGATCCCCGAATTGCTAGAAAAATATCGCACGAGCCGCAGCGAACCGCAAATTCGCCAACTCGAGCAGTACATGAGCATCGTTCGCTGCCCCGATTGCGCGGGCGAGCGGCTCAATCCGCAGGCCCGGGCGGTGACGATCGAAACCGCTAACCCTCAGTTCGCTGATCTGCCGCAGCGCTCACTGCCGGCAGTTTGCCATCTGGCAGTGTCGGATGCGACCGAGTTCTTCCGCGAGCTGCGACTCGAAGGCAACGAGAATCTGATCGCGGCCGAAGTGCTCAAAGAAATCCGTGGCCGGCTCGGCTTTTTGCAAAACGTCGGCCTGGAATATCTCGCGCTCGACCGCACGGCGCCGACGCTTTCCGGCGGTGAATCGCAACGCATTCGTTTGGCCGGCCAAATCGGCTGCGGTCTCGTGGGCGTCCTCTACATCCTCGATGAACCCTCGATCGGCCTGCACCCGCGCGATAATCAGCGCCTGCTCGATACACTGGCCGAACTCCGCGACCTAGGTAACACGGTGGTCGTCGTCGAGCACGACGAAGACACCATGCGGGCCGCCGACCATCTCATCGATTTCGGTCCCGGCCCAGGCGTCCGCGGCGGCGAAGTCGTCGCGATTGGCCCCGCCAACAAAGTCGCAAAAGAACCGAGGAGCGCGACAGGGGCGTTTCTCTCAGGCAAACGAAGAATCGAAGTTCCGCAGCAGCGCCGTCTCTTGTTTCGCGACAAGAATGACGAAGCACGAACGACGAATGACGAAAATAAGGAACATTCGGCATTCGACATTCAGAAGTCGTCATTTATCAAAGTCGTCGGCGCCCGCCACAACAACCTCAAAAACATCGATGTCGAGATCCCGCTTGGCGCGTTCGTGTGCGTCACCGGCGCGAGCGGTTCGGGCAAGAGTTCGTTGGTGAACGACATCATCGCCGAAGCGCTGCTACGGGATTTGATGGGCGGTAAAGGGCAGCCAGGCGACCACGATCGCATCGAGGGTGTCGATCAACTCGACAAAATGATCGTCATCGATCAATCGCCGATTGGCCGCACGCCGCGTTCGAACCCGGGCACGTACATCAAGCTGTTCGACGACATCCGCAACTTGTACGCACAGTTGCCGGAGTCGAAGCGCCGCGGCTACAAGCCAGGCCGGTTCAGCTTCAACGTGCAGGGTGGTCGATGCGAGGCGTGCGACGGCAACGGCTCCAATCGGCTGGAGATGGATTTTCTGGCCGACGTATGGGTCACTTGCCCCGTATGCGGCGGCCATCGCTTCAATCGCGAAACGCTGCAGGTGATGTATCGAGAAAAAAGCGTCTCGCAAGTTCTCGAAATGGACGTGCAGGAAGCGCTCAGCCACTTCGAAAACATTCCGCAGATCTATCACAAGCTCAAAACGCTTCACGATGTCGGCCTCGATTACATCAAGATCGGCCAACCATCGCCGACGCTTTCTGGCGGCGAAGCACAGCGGATCAAACTCGCCCGCGAGTTGGTAAAGAAGTCGACCGGCCGCACATTGTATTTGCTCGACGAACCAACAACCGGCTTGCACTTTGCCGACATCGAACTACTCCTCAAGGTGCTGCACGACTTCGTCGATGCCGGCAACACGGTGCTCGTGGTCGAACACAATCTCGACGTGGTGAAAACGGCGGATTGGGTCATCGACATCGGTCCCGATGGTGGAGAGGGCGGTGGTCGCATCGTGGCGTGCGGCACGCCGGAGGAAGTGGCGGCGAACCCCGACTCCTACACTGGCCAAGCGCTCGCCCCGCTGCTGGAAGTCCGCGCTAAACCGCAAGCGATTGGCAAATTCCAGAAGAACGGGCGGACCAAAAGCGGCAAGCCGATTCGCGAGGCCACGCACATCACCGTCCGCGGCGCGCGGCAACACAATTTACGCGACCTCGATCTGAAAATTCCGCGCGATCAGATGACAGTGTTCTGCGGACCCAGCGGCTCCGGCAAAACCTCGCTCGCGATGGATACGATCTATGCCGAGGGGCAGCGACGTTACGTCGAAAGCCTCAGTTCCTACGCGCGGCAATTCGTCGGCCAAATGCAGAAGCCACAGGTCGATCACATTGACGGTCTATCGCCGGCGATCGCCATCGAACAACGTAACACTGGACACACGCCGCGTTCGACCGTCGGCACGGTGACCGAAATCTATGACTATTTCCGCATTCTGTTCGCCCGGCTCGGCCAGCCGCATTGCCCAGAGTGCGAGATCCCAATCGGCACGCAGACGTCAGACCAAATCGTCGACAAGCTGCTCGAAGAACCGACCGGCACGAAACTCTATGTCATGGCGCCGGTCGAAGTGCAAGTCGGTGAGCAATACGAATCCCTATGGGAGTCGCTCCGCGGAGCTGGATACGTGCGCGTGCGGATCGATGGTGAAACGCACACACTCGATCAAACTCCGACCATCGACCGCCGCCGCAAACATGCGGTGGAAGTGCTGGTGGATCGAATTGTCGTGCGGCCGGACGCCCGTTCACGCATCGCCGGCAGCGTCGAAAACGCGTTGGCGCTGGGCAAAGGGGTCGTGCTCGTCGCACATCCCAACGACCACGTTCCGGAGCCGCGCTGGCTAGTCCGGATTCACAGCCAACACCTCGCCTGCGAAAGGTGCGGACGCAGTTTCGACACGCTCAATCCACACAATTTTTCGTTTAACAGCTCGCTCGGCTGGTGCCCCGCGTGTGAAGGTCTCGGCACACAAACCGGCGCGAACCCCGCAGCTTTGCTACGCAATGCAAATCTCACGCTGGCGAAGGGCGCATTGTGGGTGTGGCCTGATGTTAGCTTGCCAGTGTCACAGGCGATGCTCGCGGCGCTGTCCGCACACACCGGCGTGCCGATCGACGTGCCGTACAACGATCTCTCACCGCGCCAACGGCGGACGATATTGTTCGGTACCGGCGATGAATGGATAAACGTGTACGAATTGCGAATTAAGGGAAAAACCCATCCGCAATCCGAAACCCGAAATCCGAAATCGAACCGCCCACGATTTCACTTTCAATTCAAAGGCCTTTATCCCGCCCTGGAAGAAGCCTCCAAACTCTCGCCTCGGTTGCGGGCGATCTTGGAGCAATTTATCGGCGAGATCGACTGTAGCGAATGCGGCGGCAGTCGGCTGCGGGATGTTGCCGCCGCCGTGCGCTTCCGCGACCGCACGCTCGATCAAATCGGCCGCACCCCGCTCAGCGATCTGCTCTCCCAAGTAAAGAAGTGGCGTTTAGCCGCCAATGAAAAGAAAGTCGCTGGCGAACTAATTCGCGAAATCGAAAATCGCCTTACGTTCCTAGTCGATGTCGGACTCAATTATCTCACGCTCGGTCGAGCGGCGCCGACGCTCTCTGGCGGGGAAGCCCAACGCATTCGCCTTGCGAGCCAAGTCGGCAGCGGCCTGTGCGGTGTCCTGTACGTGCTGGACGAGCCCACGATCGGCCTTCACCCACGCGACAACGCGCGGCTGATCGCGGCATTGCAAAAGCTGCGCGACCTCGGCAACACGCTGCTCATCGTCGAACACGACCGCGAAGTGGTGGCGGGGGCTGACGGCCTGTTCGATTTCGGCCCTGGTGCTGGCCGCCTCGGCGGACAAATCGTAGCTTCCGGCACACCGGCCGAAGTCGCTCGCAAACGCGGCAGCGTGACGGGGCCGTACCTGAGCGGCAAGAAGTCGATTGGGGTGCCGAAGAATCGGAGGGTGGAAGGCGGAAGGCGGAAGACGGAAGGCAAGACACGCGATGGCTCCCCCTTCCCTCTTCCCCCTCCCCCTTCCTAGAAATCGTCGGCGCCCGCCACAACAACCTCAAGAACATCAATGTTCAATTCCCGCTCGGCACGCTCACGGCCGTCACCGGCGTAAGCGGCAGCGGCAAGAGCTCGCTGGTTGAAGATGTGCTCTACAATCAACTTGCCAAGACGCTGCATCGCGCGAGCACCGTGCCTGGAGCGCACGAGGCCATCCGTGGCATCGAGCTCATCAACAAAGTAATTCGCGTCGATCAGCAGCCGCTCGGAAATACGCCCACTTCGAATCCGGCTACGTACACCGGTGTGTTCGATCTCATCCGCCAGCTGTTTTCGCAACTACCGGAATCGAAGCTCCGCGGTTACACCGGGCGGCGATTCAGCTTCAACGTGCCCGGCGGACGGTGCGAAACCTGCGAAGGCAACGGCCAGATTTGCATTCAGATGCACTTCTTGCCCGATGTGTGGGTCGAGTGTGACACTTGCCGCGGCCAGCGCTATAACCGCGACGTGCTGGATATTCAATTCCACGGCAAAAGCGTTGCCGACGTGCTCAACATGTCGTGCGGCCAGGCAGTGGAGCTATTCGCCAACATTCCGAAGATCCGCCGCATCCTGCAAACCCTGTGCGACGTGGGGCTCGATTACCTCAGACTCGGCCAGAGCGCGCCGACGCTTTCCGGCGGCGAAGCACAACGGGTGAAGCTTGCCGCCGAACTCGCCCGGCCCGATACGGGGCAAACGTTGTATCTGCTCGATGAGCCGACAACCGGATTGCATTTCGACGACTTGGCAAAGCTACTCGAAGTGCTCAATCGGCTGGTCGATCACGGCAACACGGTCGTCGTAATCGAACATAACCTAGACGTCATCAAAACGGCCGACTGGGTGATCGATCTGGGCCCCGAAGCCGGCGCCGATGGCGGCACCGTCGTAGCCTGCGGTACGCCTGAGCAGATTGTTGGAGGGGGAAGGGGGAAAGCGGAAGGTGGAAGGAAGAAATCTAGGGCCCGATCTTCCTCCTCCCCCCTTCCTCCCTCCGCCTTCGTCAGCCACACTGCGCTCGCTCTCGCTCCCGTCCTTGCCGCAGGTCCATTCGTCGAGCGAGAGTCATACAATCCAGACCTTTCTGACGCGACCACAGCCGATGAGTTAGAGATCGACGATGTCGGTCGCGATACGCGAATGCCCTGGGAAATCGATGGCCGCGGCTGGCACACCAAAAGTCGCGTCGGTCGCGATGGCCGCCCTTGTCAGTGGGATGGCCGCTTACTCGACGCGATCGAGAAGCGCATCCAAGAGATCGGCGATTTTTCCCCGACGAATTGGAACAACCGCACGATCGTGGAAATCACCGGCGCGAAAAAGTCCGACGGTTGGTTCTTCCATGCAATTACCGGCGAGCGGTGGCTTGTGAAATTAAAATTTCGCACCGCAAAAAAGACCTTCTCGCGCGACACGCTCGTCGCGGATCTGAATCTTAAGCCGCTAAACGACATCGATGAAATTGAGGCGTACGGCCGTGGCCCGCGCGTGAAGTGCAAAACACTTCGCGGACCTTGGCAGGAAGTGCAGATCGACGCGCATTCGTGGCAGGAAATCGAGACGCCGGCATTTTGGTCGTTCTTGGAGCAGGCTGTCGCCGGCTTCCAGAAATTCACCGAGCGCGCCGAAATGAAACCGGAAGACGTAATGCCCTGGAAAGTCCTCGGCCAGAAGTGGCATTTGTCGCGCAAAGGTTTCCCGCCCGGCAAGAAAACGGCGTGGAAGCCGGAAGTGCTCGAAGAATTGTTGGAAATGCTGGCCGAAACAGTACCTCGCGGACAGTTCCTGTGGAACAATCAAAACGTTGTGTACCTGATGGTGCCCGGCGTGCACAAACCATGGGCCACGGTGTACACGAAACGGCTCGCCGGCGTGGATCTCATCCTCAACGGCCCGAAAGGCGCGTTCCAACTTGGCAGTGTTGCCGAACTGGGCACGACGCGCTCACTTGAAACTGATGCCGATGATCGCGACCAGGTGAAGCTGCGATTCGTAACGACGGATGAGCTACACTCTGAGAATGTGGCCGTGTTCTTGCGGATGCACTTGGAATCGCTCGGTACCCAACACTCGCTGACAGCGTAACGTATGCATATGGGTGAAACACAAGACAACACAATGCTGGCGCCGCGGTTTTTGTTCCGCTTCTCGGTGCCGTTGCTACGCTACGATGGCAACTGGAAAGCGAACGGGATCGAGCTCGGCGAGTCGCACCGGCTAATGAATCTAGCTGAGCTCGACTCGAACACCGCCGACCGCGAACGGCAAATCGCCGACGTACGCGCGGCTTGGAACCCACGAGGTTTGTTTTTTAACGTTAGCATCACCGGTAAGGACCAGCCTGTCTGGTGCCGTGACGAACGGCTCGAAGATAGTGACGGCCTGCAAGTCTGGATTGATACGCGGGCTACGTTAAACATCCATCGTGCGAGCCGTTTTTGCCATCGCTACGCTTTCCTGCCGGCCGGTGGCGGTCGGAACAATACGGAACCTGTAGCAGATCAACTTCTTATCAACCGCGCCCGCGAAAATGCACGGCCAATTCGGCCCCGGGAATTGCAAGTAGCCGCGAAGATCACGAAGACGGGCTATTGGCTGTCGGCGTTCCTGCCGGCGGTCGCACTGGGCGGCTACGATCCCCTCCAGCATCGCGAGCTTGGTTTCACGTACTCGGTGTACGACCGCGAGCTGGGTTTGCAAACATTCGCCACCGGGCCTGCGTTTCCGTTTCAGGATAACCCCACCTGCTGGGCCGTGTTGGAACTGGTGGACGAAAGCTAAACCGCAAGCGATCATCCATCCAACACGGACGATCCATCGCTTGCGATTTAGCTCCGTCTCCCGTGAAACTGCCAATTGTCATACTCCACTACAAACGGCCACCACTGCGCCGGGAGACCCTCTTTCAGCGGATTTGCCTCGACATACCTTATTCGCGTCCACACCGCTTGAGGTGAATCTATTACTACAGTTGCAGGGGATGCCACAGCTTAACAATGCCATTACAAAGGCCGCGGGCATTCCTGGTGGGATGGAATCGCAATTGTAGTATTTAAAGCGCTCACTTCTGCACGACGGTTTTACTCATGCGTTCGGCCAGCCGAGCCAGTGCTCGACTGCAATCGGCGGGATCGATCATCACCTGCAAGATGCTCGGTGCGGTGCGTTCTCTCCAGGCGACGTTGAGAGCCGCGTCGAACTCGCCTTCGGTGCGTATGAGATACCCTTTACCACCGCCGACGAGTTCGGGCAGGCGATGGAATTGCCAGCGGGGGACGTCGTTGAACTTCCAATCGCCAGGATGCAGCAAGCGCTCGGTGCCATAGCCCTTGTTGTCGAGCACGATCACGATCGTTGGAAACTTATGTCGCACTAGATTCGAGAATTCCATGCCCGTCATTTCGAACGCGCCGTCGCCCACAATCGCGACAACACGCGCATCGGGCCGGGCGACATGGACGCCGAGCGCTGCCGGAACGGCAAAGCCCATCGACGTGTAGTAAGCCGGGCTGATGAATTCGGTCTTGCCGCGCGTAGTTAGGTCGGTGGCGCCAAACAAAGAATCGCCGACATCCGCGATGACAACCGTGCCATCAGAGAGCTGCTCATCTAGTCGGTCCATGAGTCGCGTGACCGTTATGCGATCATTCGATTGAAGCGTGAAGGGCTCTTTCCAAAAATCGGTGGGTGCTGTGGGCGGAGAATTTATCGGCCGCGGATGCCGGGCCGCGAGGCCTCGAACAAAGTCGGCGAGTTGCACGTCGTGATAATGATGATACCGGACGCGGCAGTCTTCGCTGGTGACATAGATGCAGTCACCTAGATCGAGCTCGGCAGTGTAGATGCCAAGATTGATATCCGTCATGAACGTGCCGAGCATCAGGACACAGTCGCTGGCCTCGACATATTTGGTGACCTCGTCGCGACCCAGCGCACCTTCATACAGACCCATGTAGAGTGGATGCGTTTCGGCGACGACGCCCTTACCAAGCATGGTGGCCGCCATCGGTATGCCAGAGGCCTCGGCAAGCCGGATCGCAGCCTCCTGCAGGCCAAAGCGGTGAAGCTCGACGCCCAACAGTAGCACTGGCTGACGAGCATTCTCGATCCGCTTCACCGTTTCGTCGATTGCCTCGGCGAGGGCCCGCGAGTCGCTGCGTACTTCCACCTGTTTGTAGGGCGGCGAAGTTTCAGGCCGTACATGTACCATGTCACGCGGGATTTCGATGTACACGGGCCGCTTGTAGCGGGCACATGTGGCCAGCGCACGATCGATCTCACTGAAAGCAATGAGAGGATCAGTCAGTTCGGTTCCGGCGACGCAAAGCTTTTCGAATACGTCGTACTGCGTGCGGAAGTCGCGGACCATGTGGTGCAGCAGTGGATTGTGCACCCGCTCGCGGAGACCGGGGGAGCCTGTAATCATCACCACGGGCGACTTCTCGGCGTATGCTCCGGCGATCGAATTGCAGACGCTGAGTCCGCCGACACAGTACGTGACGCAGAGTGCGCCCATGCCGTTGACACGGGCGTACGCGTCGGCGGCGAAGCCGGCACAGTCTTCGCGCGTGCAGCCGACGACGCGCAAGCGGCTTTGTTCGAGCATCGCATAGAACGACAGGACGTAGTCGCCGGGAATTCCGAAGACATCCCGGATGCCGTAATCTTGCAAGCGGCGGATAAGATAATCGCCAATCGATAGAGCTGCACCTTCGTGGTCGTGGTTTGGCATGGCCCTGTTTGTAGTCAGCGGAGAAGAAAAGAATTCGTCTGGTCCGCAAGAATTATATGCGATCAACCAAGGCGTGGCGTCGTCAATCTGTTGAAAGCTGTAGCAACCGCCAAATGAAGAAGAACGACACTGTCGCACCGATAGTGCTTTGCCATTATGCTAATTTCATCCGGCGGCTTCCGCCGGCGGCTACTGATTTTCGAGCGATCGCATCATGGTGAAGGAAGTGCACAGCATGAACAAAATTCGATGGGGTGTGTTGAGCACCGCGAAGATTGCCCGTGAGAAGGTGATTCCGGCGACGCAGGAGAGCGAGACGGGCGTCGTGACGGCAATCGCTTCGCGCGACCTAGCGCGTGCAAAAACGCTTGCAACGCAGCTCGGCATCGACAAAACGTTTGGCTCGTATGACGAGTTGCTAGCGGACGCCGATGTGGATGCGGTTTACATTCCGTTGCCAAATCACTTGCACGTGCCGTGGTCACTGCATGCGATCGCGGCGGGCAAGCATGTGCTATGCGAAAAGCCGATCGGCCTTTCCGTGGCGGAGGCCGAACAGCTCGCGGAAGCCGCCGCGACCCATCCACGACTGAAAGTAATGGAGGCCTTCATGTATCGCTTCCATCCGCAATGGCAAACGGCGCGTCGATTGGTGCGAGAAGGCCGGATCGGCGAGCTGCGAACCATCCACAGTGTTTTTTCATACTCCAAAATCGATCCTCAAAATTACCGAAACAGAATCGACATGGGCGGCGGCGGGCTGATGGATATCGGTTGTTATCCGATTTCGTTGTCGCGGTTCATTTTCGGCGCAGAGCCGACGCGCGTCGTAGGACAAATCGAGTGCGATCCGACGACGGGTGTCGATCGGCTAGCGTCCGCACTGCTCGAATTTACGGCAGGAACTTCCACGTTCACGTGTGCTACGCAACTTGTGCCGTATCAGCGCGTGAATATTTTTGGCACTTCGGGTCGCATCGAAATCGAGATTCCCTTCAACGCGCCGCCCGATCGACCGTGTCGCATGTGGCTGCATTCGGGTGAGGCGGACACAGACGAAACCGAAGAAATCAATCTGGAAGTTTGCAACCAATACACGCTGCAGGCCGATGCGTTTGGTCACGCAATTCTTGAGGACCGGCCGGTGCCCACACCCCTCGCCGATGCGATCGCCAACATGCAAGTGATCGAGCGGGTTTTCGCAAGTGCTGAACGGGGCGGCTGGACGTGATTCATCGACAAAGTGACGCGGCGAAAGCAGCACGGGCGGATGGCACGCAGAGCGTGCCTGTTACACGAATCGACTGCCGCTTGACATCTCCGCCGACACTGTCTCTGTTTAGGCCGGGCGATAAATGCGGTGTGGATGGCACCAGACCTCGAAATTCAGGTTCCACTCTTCTTTTAAGGGAATCGCGATGAGCAAAACCTGCTGGCTGGGCGTGGTTGTGTTGGCGGCGGCGAGTGTCGCCAGCTTGGGTACACAAACTGCTATGGGGCAACGAGTTTTTGTCAGCGGCACCGGGAGTGCGAGCGCCAAGGACAAGGACAAAGACGACGACAACGATCACAAGGATCGAAAACGCGATAAGGACAAAAACAAGCAGGACAACGACAAGAACAACAAGAGCGGCAACGCGGATAAGTCGGACAACTCCAACGGCCAGCCGCAGTTCCAACCCTTCATTCATCGCGGCAAGAATCAGAATGACCGCGACAAGGATGATCGGGACGATAACAAGTCCAAGCAGAACGGCTCCAACAAGTTCTTTGGACCGAATCAGCCGGGATTTCCGGGCGGCGCTGGCAGTATCGAACTGGCCAACAAGAAGCTCGGCTATTGGAAGGGCGACACGTGGCAAGGCACGCGAAAGATCGACAACTGGGTCAAGGTTTTCGGCAACAATCAGCAGCCGTTTAGTTCGCAGTGGTACAAGAACCACCCGCAAGCTTGGAAATGGGATAATAACAGGTCGAACGTGTGGGCCGTGGCCACAGTGCCGGGCGTGTACTCCTGGCTCGGCTGGGGCAGCCCCCCGCCACAGTATGGGAACTTCGGGAACTTCGAGCGGTTTGACCCATCGCGATACGGTGAGTGGTATCCGCTGGGGGTATTTTCGCTGATGACCGGTGGCGACGACGTGGGCACGCGCGTGGTACAGTTGGCGGTCGATCGGCGAGGCCGCATCGCCGGCAACTACTTCGATATGATCACCGATTCCAACCACAGCATTTCAGGCCAGGTCGATCGCAGGTCCCAACGCGTGGAATTCTGGCTGAACAAAAATCAGTTCGTGCGGTTCCGCGCGAGCATTATGCGGCTCTTGCAACCGTACGGCACGATGACCGTGCGACTCCCCGGCGGTGAGCAACGCTGGCAGTTCGTGCGATTGGAAAACTAATATGATGACATCAGGCCAACCACTTGTACTTTTCACTCGCATTACGTGATTAGCGATTTATCCTGCGACGGAAGTCGCGGCTTAAAAGAGTTATCCGGTAAATGGGTAGAACCGTAGGTAGGAGGGGCTTACCGGTAGGGGAACCACAATAGGAAAAAAGTGCCCTCAGCGTCCTCGCCGTACTCAGGATAGAGTGATTCATGGTACAACTTTCGGCAGGATCAATGTGCACTGCGAGCCACCAGGCCTCACCTCCTTCTACCGGCGTGACATGAGCATCGCACGGTTGCAGCGTCGAATTGGATGGGCTGGTTGTCGATCATGTGTCACAAATCCGACACAGCATGGGCAGCGCTAAGCCCTCTTGAATGCGACCCTAAGCGATATCGAAGTAATGATCAAACTTTGAATCAGATCGCCTTTCCCAATTCTTGTTGTGAATTGTTAGGCGATACGAGCTGCAGACGGAATGAGATCTTCTCTTCCGTATATCGCTTTCGTTTCATGGTTCCTTGATCCTCCTTTCAAAAATGCAATTTAACGAAAAATATCGCATTCCGATTGAACCGAGAATCGAGGAGACGGTCCTGCAACATGAAAAAGAATCAAGTCGCGTTTACCACCCGTACTTACTCAGTTTGTTAGAATGCCTGGCGTTCAGAGCATTGACCGGTTCGATGAACTACCCATGTGGGAAATGTCGGCAAAGCGTGTTTGCCGATGTGCTGTCCATTCGCGTGTGACTACCGAGAGAAGACAGTCGGATTCCCACGTACGACAGCCGTTTAGACCATTTTCACCAATCATGATGCGCAGCAGATGCTTTATTGTCGCGCTTGGTGCAGCCGTAATCTGGAACGTTCCTGCTGAGGCGGCGGACCAAGCGGCCAGCGCGAATGACCTGGCCCGTCCGAATGTTCTGTTCATCGTTTCCGACGATTTGAACAACAGCTTAGGCTGCTATGGCAATCCCGTGGTCAAGTCGCCGAACATTGACCGGTTGGCAGCACGGGGCATGCGCTTCGAACGCGCCTACTGCAATTACCCGGTCTGCAATGCGTCTCGCACCTCTTTCCTGAGCGGTCGGCGACCGGAGACGACAGGCGTCCTCGACAACGCCACGCCAACCCGATCGCATTTGAAAGACGCGGTTTTCCTGCCCGAGCTCTTCCTGCAACATGGATATCGCACGATCAAGGTTGGAAAGATTTTTCACACGGGCGACGAATTCGAAGACCCGCGCTCCTGGGATACGGATATCCGCGAGACAAAGCAGGCCAAGAACCCGCCCGCCGAGCAGGTTCTGCGTCGGCAGGGACCGAAGGGCATCGTGCTGCGGGCGAAGGATGAAGACACGTGGGACGGCTTCGTCGCCCGCCGGGCGGTCGAACTAATGCAGGAAGCGGCCACGAGTGGAAAGCCGTTCTTCGTCGCGGCGGGATTCCGGAGGCCACACACACCGTACATCGCGCCGGAAAAGTATTACGCGCTCTATCATCCGGATGAGCTCCGACCACGCTCTGGACCGGCAGACCATCTCGCAAAAATACCAGACCTGGCACTCACCTACCGCATCGGCGTCAACCCAAGATTTCCGGAAAAACGCCCGGGAGACACCATCGCCGCCTATTACGCCGCCATCAGCTACATGGACGCGCAGGTGGGCTTGTTACTCGATGCCCTCGACCGCCTTGGACTTACGGACCGGACGATCGTGATATTCACGAGCGACCATGGCTATCATCTGGGTGAACATGGTGGACTCTGGCACAAATTGAGCCTCTTCGATGAATGCGCCCGCATTCCATTGATCGTTGCCGTGCCCGGGAACAAGCCCGGTACTTCGCTGCGGCTTGTGGAATCCGTGGACCTGTATCCCACACTGGCAGACCTTTGTGGACTGCCACCGCCAGTAGACCTTGAAGGCACGAGTTTCAAACCTCTACTGGATGATCCCACTCGACCGTGGAAACAGGCCGTGTTTACCGTCGTCTCGCGCCCCGCCAAAAATTGCAGCCCGGCGATCCAAAATTCGGTGACATTACTTCGTTGGGACGCACTGTCTTTGATGGTCGTTGGCGCTACACGGCTTGGCCAGATGGCAGTGAGGAATTGTACGATCATCACAGCGACCCCCTGGAATACGAGAATCTCGCCGCCGAACCAAAACGGCGCGGTCAAATAGCCATCATGAATAAACAGCTTGAGCACAGTTGGAGATCGGCTCTGCCGCCTTGAGCAGAAGATCGCTGCATTTATCTTGAAGAGTTCCTCGGTCAACTTTACCATTGCACCACGAAGTTTCGCATTGAGCCTACAGCAGAAGAAAAACCGGCTCAGCCGCTGTTTCAGTACCGCCTAGCCCGAATTATTCACAAATCGTCGGCGATCGAATTGCGAGCATGAAAGCATGGCCGACGCCGAACAGACGGTGCGCATAGTGCCTTTGGGGGGCGTTCAAAAAATGGCGTGTATTTCAGGTCCAAATCCATTTTCGCTCAGATTCATGAATAATCCGGGCTAGGGTTGCACTGTTGCGTACGTCGACGATTCGCGTCGCCAAGCCATCCTAGGGAGTGACTTATGAGCTAAGCATGCGAAAGCGAACGGATTTCCGCAGCTTCCGCTGAGTCTGCGGTGGCTGACTGTCGTGTGCGAGTGCTGATTGGTTTCTGCAAACCGACCGTATCGCACTTCCTCACGACATGTCAACTGTCAATCGCGAACGCCGCACCGGACCAGTCTGCCCGGAAGCAGCCCCGCTTCCGCCTCTTCAAATGGAGGAGCTGGCATAATGCGTCAACAAACTACCGACAAGAGGTCGGTCTGTTACCGACAGTTCCAAGGCGGGTACGCAAATTTCCCGGCAATCGAGCTACGGGCCTTGATGGAGGGCAACAGGCGGCCGTTCTTCCGCAGGAGCGAAGTCCGCGTCTTTCGGCTCGATGGGAGGCGGTTGCTCTGCACCAAGATAGCTGCGTGCAAGTTGAAACGCTCGTCTCGGTGGTCAAACGCCGCCTCGAAGCCTTCGTCGGAGATCGCTCTGCCTGGAGCCAACACCACGAGCTCCGTTTGAAAGTCCTCACTCCTAACGTCATGATTCTCTTACGATGGGAGGTTTTCTACAGAGCCACTCATACCTTTTTTGATGCCTACCGCTCTGAACTGCGGCTGGATTATAATGGCCGTGTCTTTCGCGGCACTCCAGGTGGAATCGTCGGGCGGTATTAGCGCCCCTCAAGTCCGCGACGCGGAAGGTCCATCGATCGGTCCATCGCCGCCATTGGCGAATACCATTCTGGCAACTCAATCACGAGGTTCGATATGGCTACCGTGATGTCCAACTTACATCCTGAAGTCGATGCATTTCTGGAAAAGTCGCTCCAGCACCCCTTGGTCGGTGGCAAGGAGTTCGAAGCGTCCGACGGCGGCACGTTTGAAACGCACGATCCCGGCTCCGGCGACGTGCTGGCGACCGTCCCGAACTTCACGGCCAAGGATGTGGATACCACCGTCAAGGCCGCGCAGCAAGCTTTCGACAAATCGGGTTGGGCCACGCTGCCACCGAATGAACGCGGCGTCATGCTGCATCGCCTGGCTGATGCCGTCGAGAAGCGACTCAATATCATCGCTCAGATCGAATCGCTGGATGCCGGCAAAATCGAGGCGCAGGCGCAGGGCGATATCGCAAATTTCGTGGCAACAATTCGCTACTTCGCCGACATGGCACAGCACATTAGCCGACGTAACGTGCTCGCCGTCCAAGGCTACGAGGCGTGGACGATGCGTCATCCCTGGGGACCTTGCGGTTTTATCTTCCCTTGGAACTTTCCGTTTCTGCTGATTGGTTGGGGCATCGCACCGGCGCTCGCCGCCGGCAATACGGTTGTCATCAAGCCGGCCGAGGACACACCGCTCTCGGCGATCTACTTGAGCCATCTCGCACAAGAAGTCGGCCTGCCCGATGGCGTGGTCAACGTCGTCACCGGCTTCGGTGAAACGACCGGTGCCGCCGTTTCGCAACATCCGGGCTTCCGGCGGATGAGCTTCACCGGTTCACCGGAAGTTGGTCGGTTGGTTGGCGAGGCCTGCGGTCGCAACCTGGTTCCCGTGAAGCTGGAGCTCGGCGGCAAAGGTGCTGCAGTGATATTTGAAGATGTCGACGTTGCGGACACGGCGGCGAAGCTGGTCGGCGCGATCACGTTCCATACGGGCCAAGTTTGCTGCGATGCGACTCGTTGGCTCGTCCACAAACGGGTCTACGATAAGTTTGTCGACGAATGCAGCAAGCGCCTGAAACAGGTGCAAGTCGGTTATCAAATGGATGGCGCAGCGCAGATGGGCCCCGTCGTCAACGAAAAGCAGCGTGAGCGCGTGCTGCGATATCTGAAGAACGGCGTCAAAGAGGGTGCTCGGATAATCGTCGAAGGCGGGCCAGCGGAAGTGTCTGGCAAATCTGGGCACTACGTGAAGCCCGCGCTCATGGAGGGAACTTTGGAGAATGTCGCCGCCCGCGAGGAGATTTTCGGACCGGTCGCCTATCTGGCGAAGTTCAAAAGCGAGGATGAAGCTCTCAAGATGGTGAACTCCACCGATTACGGCCTCGCCAATAGCGTGTGGTCCACTGACCTCGGCCGTTGTGCTCGCGTTGCCGAACAGATGCGGGCCGGCAATTCATGGATCAATGCCCACAACCTATTCCCGCACGGCGTGCCCTACGGCGGCATCGGCAAATCAGGCATGGGCGGCGGCGTCAACTCTCCCGAGACATTGTTCGATTACTGGCGCAGTGTGAGCGTCGTGCGACCTCTATAGCGAGGCTCGATGACCTCAGACGCACGAGTGCCAGATTTCATTCTCAAACTAACGGTCGCCGCGTGGATGATCGTGGTGGTCATGCGCGCCGACGTTTGTTCTGCGGCGGATGCGAAGCTGTCGTACCCGCCGCAAATATCGCTGGACGAAGTTCAGCGTCATATTCGCACGTGTTCGCGCGCTCACCCGCGGCTGCTCGCTACACGCGCGCAACTGGCCGGTCTCGCCAAAACGCTTGACGACGATCCTCTCCGCCGCGAGCTGGCTGACGCGATCGTGCGAGAAGCCGATCGCCTGCGCGATGTGCCGCCGATCGAACGCAAACTCATCGGCCGCCGCTTGCTCAGTAAATCGCGCACGTGTGTCGAGCGCGTGCTCATTTTGGCAACTGCATATTACCTCACTGGGGACATCAAGTACGTCGATCGTTGCCAGCAAGAAATGCTTGCTGCGGCACGGTTCAGTGATTGGCACCCGCAGCACTTTTTAGATACGGCAGAAATGACCTGCGCCCTTGCGATTGGTTACGACTGGCTCTACGACAAATTAGACGATGCCAGCCGAAAAGAAATTCGTGACGCGATCGTCGAAAAGGGCGTACGCGTGCCGTACGTCACCAAATTTAATCATTGGCAACGGCAAGACAATAATTGGGGCCAGGTCTGCCACGGCGGGCTCACGCTTGGCGCATTCGCCGTGTTAGAGGATAAGCCGGAACTTGCCGCTCGCACCGTCCACGATTCGCTGATGAACGTCGTCCCCTCAATGGACGCGTACGCCCCGCACGGCAGTTATCCGGAAGGGCCGAGCTATTGGTCGTACGGTACCAGTTACAATGTGCTGCTGATCAGCGCTCTCGAAAGCGTGCTCGGCACCGACTTCGGTCTCTCACAAGCCCCGGGCTTCAATGAGACAGGTGCCTTCCCCGCATTGATGTGTGGGCCTTCCGGGTTGTTTTTCAACTACGCCGATGGAAGTGACCGACGCCGCCTCGAACCCGAGCGGTTCTGGTTCGCCGCTCGCTACCATCGCCCCGACTGGCTGCACGGCGAACGCAAGTTGTGGCAGCGCTCACTCGTCAAGCCAACATACAGTTTGGGACGCCTCGGTCCTCTAGCGCTGCTGTGGATGGAGCCGCCAGAAAGCAACGTGAAACTGCGGATGCCGCTTAGTTGGCAGAGCGAAGGCCGCGTTCCCATCGCCGTTCATCGTACCTCGTGGAATGATGGCGACGCCGTGTTCGTCGGCCTAAAAGCCGGGTCGCCGGCTAGCAACCATGGTCACATGGATATTGGCTCCTTCGTGCTCGATAGCGACGGTATCCGCTGGGCTACCGACTTGGGCTCCGAGAACTACAACGGAATCGAATCGCGAGGAATGGACCTGTGGCATCGCACTCAAGACTCGGATCGCTGGACCATCTTTCGACTCAACAACCTCGGGCACAATACGCTCGTCATCGACAACCAGCTACAACTCGCTACGGCCGACGCGCCGATCATCAAATTCTCCGACGCTCCTTCACACCCGTTCTCGATTCTCGATATGACGCCAGTCTATCGAAATCAAGTAGCATCCGCCGAGCGGGGCGTCATGCTCCTCCCGTCGCACGAAGTGCTGATTCAAGATGAGCTCGCCGGATTGCGCCCTGGAAGCCGCGTGCGTTGGGGAATGATCACCCATGGCAAGCCAGACGACCTCGGCGGGCGCAAGCTCGTGCTTCGTCAAAAAAGTAGGCAACTGACACTGACGATCGTGATGCCGCAAAGCGTCGAGTGGATACAAATCGATACGGCCTGGCCGCCACACAAATGGGATACGCCGAACCCCGACACACGAATGGCGGCGTTCGAAGCAACTGCGCCGGAATCCGGCAAGCTCACGTTGGCGGTCGTGGCCACGCCAGGCACATGCCGGCATCCCATGGCCCCCACCCTAAAATTGCAGCCGATAAAAGGCTGGACCATCGCAGCGAATTCGGGCAATTAGTGCCGCTATTGCATCCACGTCAGCAATTGAATGACGCCCAACACGATCGCCATGAACACGATGATCCATACGGCGAACCGAGCCGCGTGAACGAGAATCGGACCCATTTCCTCATGGCGCGTTGCGGCGCACACGAGACTCACGCTTACTAAAAGCGGCAAGGCATACCACATGCGCATCACACCCACTGCAGCAAAGAGGCATGCCGAGAAAACCGGCGATATGTGCAGAAGTTCCATCATGAGGCTTTTTCAGCCTTTTCGTTTTGTTCCTCAGCCGAGGGAATGATCAGCGGGCCCCCATAGGCGTCGAAAATCACAAGCACGTTCAGTAACCCGGCAATTACGGTGAAGACGGTGCCCATGTCAAAGTATTCGCCGTAGTCGTAATTCCATTTGGCCAGCTCATCCGGGTGCTGGACAATGTGAGTAGGGTCTGTCTGGTCTTTCGAGGTGAAGCCGCCGGCCTGGTCTGGCGGTGGAAAATCGTACGGTGGCCGCATGAACCCACCCCACAATGGCTCTTTATGGTCGCGCATTCGTTCGCGTTGCACGAGCGCCGGCAGCGCTGGTAGCCCCACGCCGACTTGGCAAATATATTGCCAGCGATCGAGAAACGGCCTCGAGAACACATCGGCCGTCGAGGCGTACACCACTCGCCCGCTGCCGATGTACATGCCATAGACAAACGTGCCGAGGATACACACAAAGAACAGGATGCCTTTGCCCGTGCGGCCTTGATAGATGTGCCCCACACCCGGAATCAACCACGCCAAAAAAGCTGCCAGCCGAGGGTCTTTCAAGTTGATTTCGATCGTCGATTCGTCGCTGGCGTGAGTTACCGTTTTGGCCATAGCAAAAGCTCGGTGAAGGCAAATACATGAATACGGCCGCCGCGTAGAATTCGGCTTTGCCGGGGCTTTTATTCTAGGGCACTCGTCCGCTAGTTCCAGGCCAGTTTCTGGTCGGCGAATCAACGAGTCTCGCGGATTCAATGCGTTATTCGCTATGGTTCAACGATTCTTGGCGAGACCGTTCACCCACCGTCTCAGTGTGCTTCCGGCTCGCCGATTTTGCGGAGATACTCGGCCAATTGTGCTTGCAGATCCAAGAGCTGCTGCCACTGGGCCATATCAAGCTTTACATGCGAGGCACCTTCCGGCAGCGACGCCGATTGCACGAGCGTACGGCTCTGTAAATGTAGAAACTCATAGATTTCAGAAAGCTGCGCCGCCTGGCCGGGGCTTAACCCGGTCGGTAATTCCGGTGCCGTCGGGATGTGCAGCGTGCTGTGCAAGCTGTCGGATGCCGCCCAGCGCAGTTCGAAGTCCATGGCGTCTGGATCCAGATGCCGCGACATCTTCGCCGGATCCAAATCATCGGTCACGCTCAATCCATTCTCGCGCAGCTCATCGAGACGACTAACGATTTGATTCTTCGTGCCATAGAGCAGAATACTGCGGCCGACGGCGATCACGTCGCCAAATTGGAGAATGCGCAATTGCACATCCTCGCCGTTGACCCGCGTGCCGTTTGTGCTCTCCAGATCGGTGAGCACGAGCTTTCCCTGATCCTCTTGGATCTTGATGTGGAATCGGCTGATCCGCTCGTCGTTGAGTTGAACTGTGTTGCCTTCCTCGCGCCCGATCGTCACGGGAGTCGACAATTGTTCAAACACGCGACCACGATCGGCCCCATCCAGAATTCGCAACGTTACGTCAGCCATCGAAATAATTACACAGCCTGGCAGGCGAACGAGCCTGCCTACGTTGCGCGATCCTTGCCGGATAAGACCTAGAGCATCGCTTTTAGAAATCACGGAGCGCAAATTACCGACGCCGCGAACCGTCCCTCGATTCCCCTGCATCCACTCTTCACAATTCCATTTTGCGCAATAAAAGCACCCTTCGCAACCGGCGTAGCTAAACCGCCCAGCACGTGAAGAACGCCAAGAAATACGACATTATTTCGATACCTACTTTGGCGAATCCTGCCTCCTTGCCGGCTTGATGGAGTCTGCTGCATAGCATCAATGCCGGAAATGCCGATGGCTGGTAAATATCATGGGGATGTTGTGCTGGTTGCAGGCAGCGATCACTTCCGCGTCGCGTCGCGAGCCGCCTGGTTCGATAATGGCCGCCACGCCGGCTTCTGCAGCACAGTGGACTGAATCCTCGAACGGAAAGAACGCGTCCGAAGCCAGCACAGAACCACGAGCCCGGTCGCCGGCTTTTTTGATGGCAATTTCAACGGAATCGACGCGGCTCATTTGACCGGCGCCGACGCCCACCACCATCAGGTCCTTCGCCAGTACGATTGCGTTCGACTTCACATGCCGACAGACCGACCACGCCAACCGCAGATCGATCTGCTGTTCCTTGGTCGGCTGGGCTTCGGTAACGACTTTCCACTCGGCATCGTCGTCGCGCAGGTTGTCGGCTGTTTGGCAGAGCATGCCGCCGCTGACTTGCCGAAACTCGCGTTGGCCACGGTCGTGGACCATCATTTGCTCCAGCCGCAATAGTCGCACGTTTGCCTTCCACTTTGGTTTGGTCGTGAGGATCTCGAACGCTTCAGGCGTAAAATCAGGAGCGATGATGGCTTCTACGAATCGATCCGGCCCCGCGAGATACCCCGCCGCTTCAGCGTCGACCGGTTCGTTAAATCCCAGCACGGAACCGAACGCACTCAGTGGATCGCCCTCCCACGCGCGCCGCACAGCATCACCGATCGTTTCCGCACCGGCCGCGCCGCAAGGGTTGTTGTGCTTCACAACCACAACGCTGGGCATCGGTAACGACCGCACCATGGCGAGCGCGCTATCAAGATCGAGCAGGTTGTTGTATGACAACTCCTTACCGTGCAATTGTTTCGCTTTAAGCAGGGTTCCAGCGTCCGCTTCATGCGCTGCATACACAGCGGCGGTTTGATGAGGGTTCTCGCCGTAGCGCAGCGTTGCTGTGCGGCGCAGCGAGACTTCAATCATGTCTGGAAAGCCGCCAACGGCTAGGTCGGCGGGCGCTCGCGGCTTCGGTGCTTTTCCGATCAGCTTGGCGAAGTAATATGCGATTGCAGTATCGTACGCCGCGGTGTGTTCGAATGCCGCACCGGCGAGTTCGCGCCGTAGCTCTGGCGTCGTAGCACCACCGTTGCGGATTTCTTCGAGGATCATTGCATACTGGTCGGGACTACAGGCAACAGTTACAAACGTGTGATTTTTCGCGGCCGCGCGAATTAAAGTGGGCCCGCCGATGTCGATGTTTTCGATCGCTTCTTCAACTGTCACATCCGGTCGCGCCACCGTTTGTTGAAAGGGGTACAGATTCACCACGACCAACTCGAATGGTACGATACCCTGAGCGACGATCGACGACATATCGTCCGGGTTGTCGCGGCGGCAGAGAATGCCACCGTGGATCTTCGGATGCAGGGTTTTGATCCGGCCGTCCATCATTTCAGGAAAACCGGTGTAAGCCGCAACCTCCCGCACTGGCAGGCCGGCCTCTTCCAAGTGCTTCCGCGATCCGCCGCTGGCGAAAATCTCAACTCCCGTTGCCACAAGGCCTTGGGCGAATTCCACCAAGCCTGATTTATCGCTAACGCTGACCAGCGCCCGCTCGATTTTGGGGGAGTTCATCCGCTCCTCCCGCTGTCCGCCTTCGTCCAATTACATTGCATTAAAAAATCTTTTCCGGCTAGTGAACCTTCCGAAACCTGCCCGCGTATCCCAGTTAGATGCATGAAATGACGACGACGGTCCCCGCCCAATTTAGCCGTCGTCGTCGGGCTATTAGGGCCGGTAAGCACCCAGCCGCGGCCACAATAGCACCTCTCGCCGTCCCTTTCAACGTGCGCCTCGGGCCACCGTCCCCCCCTCAACCCGGGGCCGAGTAACAAAGGGACGGCGTTTTTTGCGCCTGAGGCTGTGACAAAGGGGCGCACCGTAATATTGAGTGTTCCGCAGTCGGCGAACGGCACCCGCAGGGCCAGTGATACTCACGCAGCTCTGGGGGCTCGCTTCGCTCGAGCCCAGCTAGCCGTCGCGACAAGTACCCAGGCTCGGATAGAGAAAATACTTACTAGCTAAAACCTGTTCGATGACCGGTGCGTAGTTGTTGTGGGTCGAGGATGCGGCCTGCAGAAAACAACACCGTGCGGATCAGAATCGCTCGGATAGGAAGTCTGCGAACTCGATTCCATCGTTCGCCGGTCAATATGACGGACCGGTATCTGGGTGGCAGGACGCCAATCTTTATGGTCTCGCTGGCCAGGTCCGCTGCGACTTGTGCACGGAAGCTAGGCGACCTTGCGAAACGGTTTGGAGCAGTTGGCGACGATACGAGTTGCTTGACAACCTCCCACCAGCGCAACATGATCGATTGTAGTGTTTTTCCGGCTTGCGCGGCAATCGCACGCACGGCGGAGGAACAGTCACAACCCTGCAGACAGCGCTGGACGTTAAAACCGCACGGGAAGGTTTTAGCGGCAATTGTCGAGTAATTGGCGTGCTCGGCATCGGTTGGCGCGATGTGTAACGGGATTATCGCGCAGGCGACGCGTGAACGGCGAAAAAGCCTCCTCGCTTTTTTGACCGTGCCCAATTCGTGTCCTATATTCACTTGGCCATCTAGCACAGACCCACCGAACGCGCGCTTGTTCGGCGCGCTGCACGGCAGCAGCCCGACGGCAAACTATAGGAAATATCGATGCAACAACGGGTACCCGCTTTCTCGTCTTTGCTGGCAAGAATTGTCACGCTTTCAGTCATTGCGGTTTTCGTCGCGGCGGCAAATGGCCAATCCCAATTGAAGGTGGTGCGCCTGCAGGCGCAGCCGGTGGCGGCGGATGCGAACCCGGTACAAGCAACGATTGCCCGCGTGTTGGAAAGCGGTCACACGCTCGAGCAAAGCGGCCGCTGGGCCGATGCACTTACGCAGTACGAGGAAGCACTGCACGAGTATCCGGAAGACCGATCACTGCAGGCGCGGTTCGACATTGCCCGCTTGCACTACAGTTTGGAGCAGCGTTACGAGGATCGCAGTTTCCGCGATTCGCTCCGCACGCTCAGTGTTCAGCAGTCGCTCGAAGAGTTCACCGATCTGTTGGGCAAGATCGACGCTCACTATTATACGAATCCGCCCTGGCAACAATTGACGCAACGGGGCGCCAACGCCATGGACATCGCGCTGGCAAACGAGGATTTTCTCCGCAATCAGGGTGTTCGGGTTCGCGGTCAACAACTTGAGCAACTCCGTAATGAGGTAAAGCAGCTCCCCAGTCGCTATGCGATTCGTTCGGCCCGCGATTCAGCGGCCGTGGCCGCGCAAGTCGCTCGGTTGGTTCGGCAGCGGGTCGGAGTGAGCGAAACGGCCACGCTGTTGGAATTCACGGCCGCTGCGGGAAGCGGTTTGGATCATTATTCGGCGTTTTTGACCGCGGATCAGCTCCGTGACATCTATTCGCAGATCGAAGGCAACTTTGTAGGTCTCGGCGTCGAGCTGAAGGCTGACGAGGGCGCGCTGCTGATTGTGCACGTGATTCCGCACAGCCCCGCTGAAAAAGCTGGCATCCACGACGGCGATCGCATCACCGCGGTGGACGGCCGGGCGACAAAACCGCTTTCGACGGACGAAGCGGCATCGCTCCTCACGGGCGAAGAAGGGAGTATGGTTCGCGTGACGGTGGAGACACCAGGTCACGCTCCACGCAGTATAACGGTGCGGCGCGCCAGCGTCGATGTACCGAGCTTGGAGGACGTCAAGATCGTCGACTCCGCCAAAGGCGTCGCCTATCTCCGCATCCCGGCGTTCCAGAAGACCACGCCGGCCGACTTGGAAAGCGCTCTGTGGGACCTGCAGAAGAAGGGAATGCGAAGTCTGATCATCGACCTCCGCGGCAATCCCGGCGGTTTGCTGACGGCCAGCGTCGAAATCGCCGACAAGTTCATTGCGGACGGCGGCATTGTTTCGACCCGTGGCCGCAGTGAGCCGGAAAACTTCAGTTACCGTGCCCATCGCCCTGGCACGTGGCGAGTTCCACTGGTGGTGATGATCGACAGCGACAGTGCGAGTGCCAGCGAGATATTCGCCGGCGCGATCAAAGACTCCGGCCGCGGCAAAATCGTCGGTGCCCGGTCGTACGGCAAAGGTTCTGTTCAAGGCATCTTCCCCCTCGGCAAGAATGGCGCTGGCGCCCGTGTGACCACGGCGAAGTTCTTTTCACCGCTGGGTCATCCGATTGCGAATGTCGGCGTGACGCCCGACATCGACGTTCAAAAAGTGCCGGCAAACAGCTATCTGGTCGGTTTCCGGGGGGCCGATGGCATTAGTGCCTCGATGGCCAATAGCGCAGCGGCGAGCGGTGCGGAAGCTGCAGCCTCGGCAATATCGGATAAGCAACGGGCACTAGACATTGCGATAGGCGTGGCCAAGGCTCTGCCGCCCGTGAAACTGTAAGGGTGGCGCTGTGGCCATGGTTCTTCGCGCACTGCTGTGCATCGCGGCTAAACCGCATGCGGTTGGAGAGCACACACTCTAATTCACGGTCGCGATCCTTCTGGCTATGGACCGTCCCATAAAAAATGATACAGCCAGAGGCAGGAGAACCTCGTAAAACGCGGCAGTTTGCGATGCTGGGACGTTACATTTTTTTCCGAACGGGCCATACCCTCTAAAAAATAAATCCAGAGCCCAGTGGGGCAGCGGTAGGGTTGAGCTGACGCACATGATCAGCCGCGGTCGGCCAATCGAAGGCGATGCTCGCACCGTATCTCACCCGCTCGATGTGAAAAATGTGCGCTAATCGCCCGGTCGCATTGCCAGCGCCAAAAGTGAGAGGTTGACACTATACGCACCGGCCGCGGAAGACTTGAACAGCAGAACCATCGGCAACCAGGGCGCTCGTTGGAGGAACTGCTAGATAATTGGCCAACGGCGTATTGCAGGTGGCGGGAAGGTCGCAATCCCAAATCACGTCGTCGGCAGGCGCGATGCGCCAGGATGGATGCGCGACACGATATTCGCGTGTTCGGCCGTCTCGGCCGCGGACGTAGCCCCAGTAGTGCTCAACAATGAATTCATCGAGTGAGCCAGTGCCGGGCAGTTCGAGCGGTGCAGCGACGCGGGCAGCGAGACGGTTCCAGCGATATGACTTACGCCCCAAGCGATTGAGAGGAACTTTCCACGAGTATTCGAGCGTGTCACTGGTGCTCAATTGTGAACCGGCTAAGGATATGGCACTGCGCATCGTACGGGTGACGTAGTTTTCGTGATAGAGTCGGTTGGCGACGATCGCGACAGCGCGACGCGGAACGATCTCACGCACGAAGACTACGCCACGACGAAGTTCGTCGCCTACGACCCGCTTCACGTAATAGCGCAAGTTAATTTCATCGAACCGTGTGTGGCCGGGGATAGGTACATCGAACACACGCACTCTTTGGAAGCGAAAGCCGACGATGCTGATGAAGGCTTGGCCGTCGTGCAGATCAGGTTTGGTGCCGGGCGGGGCAAGGGTCGCAACGACGTCTGGTGGCACGGCGAAATTGAGCAGTAACAGGTCGGTCCAACGGGCAGTGAGGAAGGGGCGTTCAGACATGCAAGCTAAACCGCGAGCGAATGGTTGCTGCGATTGGAGTTGGTTGACGACTCACCAATAGTGGTTGATACTCGGGATGTATTTTGAACCTATTTTTCGCCGAAGGAAAGTCGCCATGGCTCGGGATGAAGATAATGACGATTTGTACGATGAGGAGTTCGATTTTGTGGACGAAGATGACGAAGATTCGGCAGAGGATGAAGAAGCGTCTGCCGAAAATTCGGAGCCTGCCGAACAATTGGCGGACGATCCGGTAGACGAGGCGGAGGAACCGGTGGACGAGTATGGCCGGCCGGAGCCGGTGGCGAACTATGTCGTCCACGTCTATGAACAGAAAAAATTCAAGCGGACGATCGACCGACCTTTCACGCCGGAGGACGCTGAGGCGTTCGCCAGCGAATTCAACCGCACTTCGAAACCATATGGTCACTTTGCGGTGACGGGCAAAAACGACGCAAAGCCGAAGAAGGCGCTGGACTAGGGGCGAAGAGCGAGTTGCGAGGAACGAGATGATCGCAAAGGCGCGATGGTTGTTTAGAAGCGCATTGCTGGCCGGTTTGTTTGTGGCCGCGCTGCCATGCTGTGTTCTGGCGGGGTTGCCGACGGAGATTCGGGTCGTTACGTACAACATCCACCATGGTGAAGGCACGGACGGAAAGTTCGATTTGGCGCACATTGCAAAGATAGTGATGGTGGAGAAGCCGGACATCATCGCGTTGCAAGAAGTTGATCAAAAAACGCGGCGGTCAGGTGGCGTCGACCAGCCAGCGGAATTCGCCCGGCTTACCGGGATGAAGGCTTTCTTCGGCCACAACATCGACTACGATGGCGGCGGTTACGGCACGGCGGTGCTGACGCGGTTGCCGGTGCGGTCTAGCGAGAGCATCAAGCTAAAATCGTTCTACGAGAGCACGCCTCAACATGCGGAGCAGCGCGGCGTGCAGGTATTGGAACTCGGCGATGAGGGCGAAGCGGGCCTTCTGTTCTTATGCACGCACTTGGACTATCGGCCGCCGGATGACGAACGGATGAATTCCGCGCGGACGATCAACGAGTTGGTGGAGCAACGCGGTGACGAACCGGCGATCATCGCGGGTGATTTCAATGCGACGCCCAACAGCCGGCCCATTCACGAGTTGGCGAAGGAATGGAAGATCGCGGGCGAAAATGGCGCGGGAGCTAAACCGCAAACGGGTAAGGCGATCCTAACGTTTCCCGCAGACAAGCCGAATCGCCGCATCGATTATGTGATGTGCCGGCCGGCGGATCGCTGGCAGGTGATCGGAGTGCGCGTGCTGAATGAACCGATCGCGTCCGACCATCGGCCGGTGCTGACCGTGCTGCGGCGGGTGCTATGAGCAGCAGGCGAAAGCAACTCAAAAGTTCAATCAGAAATAGTACGGTTTTTCACGGCCACAGCCGCCCATGGGCTTTTGAGGTGCAGCACGGCCGCGTCAAGTTCTCGTGAACGCCCAGCCGTCGAAGAAGGGGCGCTCAAGGATTTTGATTGGCGGTGCGAAGTCGGCGGCGTGGACGTGGTCGAGCATCCATTGGGCCGTCTCGGGGAAGTCGGACTCGCGCACGTGGGTGCAGGCTTTTTCGCGCTGCTCGGGTGTGAGGGCGGTCCAGTCGTCGTACATGATGTGCGTGAGGTCCTCGATGTAGGCGTCACGCGATTGGTCGTTGCGGCGGACGGCGTCGATCCAGATCAGCGTGCCGCCGGATGCGAGCACGCGGTGGCACTCGTTGATGAGTTCGTCTTTGGCGTCGCTCGAAAAATGGTGTAGCGAGTAGCTGGCCAGGACGACGGTTGCCGAGGCATCGGGCAAGCCGTGGAGGAAGTCGGCCAGGTTAGCCGCGACGCATTCGGCTTTAGCGGGCCAGACGGCGGTGTGCTCGCGCGAGTTCGGCTGCGGAGTCTGACACATCGACACCGCGGTAGCTGGCGACGTTGGCATCGCGAAAGGCATGCGTGGCTAGCCAAGCGTCGCCGCAGCCGAGGTCGACGATTCGCAGCGGTTGCGATTGGTGTTGTGCCCAAGAGGCGAGCGTCGCTACCAACTCCGCGTGGTGCATGTAGTCGGCCTCGACGACCGCGTTGTACATGGCCCACTGATCGAAGACTTCTTTGACGCGGGAGAAAGATTGGGGCACTAGGAATTCGACGCTGGTGGTGAGAAACAGGTGGCGGAACGTCTATTAGACCGCCGTGTGGCCGTGATCGCAATTGTTTGGTCGGACAGGGTGACGTATGATGGCCTAATATCGACGGTGTTGCGCAGTGGACCGTATCGCTTCTTCTTTTATGCGGGAGACCGAGAGGAGCCGCCGCACGTGCATGTGGAGCGAGACGAGTGCGAGGCGAAATACTCGCTGGATCCGGTCCGATTGCAGCGTAGCGTTGGATTTGCGGCTAACAAGCTACGTCGAGTTGAGAAATTATATCCTACACGGCCAGCAATGAGACATCTTCGAATTGCTGAAAGTTGAGCGTCATGAGGGATTTCAGGGGTTCGGCGTGGCGGGCTGTGATGCCGGCGATTGTTTCTTGGATGGCGGCTTGAAATTCTTGGAATCCTGAATGGTAACGCCCGTAGACGGCCCGGCGCTTGATGAACTTCCAGAGCCGTTCGATGAGGTTCAGGTTCGGCGAGTACGACGGCAGGAACAGCAGCGTGATGTTCAGTTGCCTCGCCAACGCTTGCACCGCGGCATTGCGTTGGTAGCGCGCGTTGTCCAGCACCAACGTGATCGGCCCGGCGAGGCCGAGGGCGGCGATCTTCCGCAACAGCTCGCACATCGTTTCCGTGTTCACAACCGTCGTGTTGGTCACGCTCACCAGTTCGCGGGTCACGGCGTTCCAGGCCCCCAGGACATTGAACCGCTGGCGGCCCGAGGCGGCCCGCACGAAGATTCGCGTGAACGACCACAAGCAGCACAGGTACGTCCCGAACACAAAGTGCGCCGCATCGACGAAGAACACGTGTCCCCGTCCTCGGGCGGCGGCATCGAGGCGAGGCTTCAGTTCGACGTCGTGAAACAGGGCCTGCTCGGCGACGTGCTGGGCCAAGTTTTTTTGGGCGGCACGGGGAGCGCCCGGACCCGCTGCCACTGGAGCCCCATGTCTTTCAGGAATTTGCGAGTTTGTGACAGTCCCCGTCGCAGGCCGGTCAGTTGGTAAATGCGCTGGCAGGCTTCCGCGGTCGTACGGACCGGTTGGTTTTCGAACGACGCGCGGATCACGTCGCGATAGGCCGCCAAGTCGCTCACGGGCCCTTGCACGTTCCAGCGCCGCAGCCCCTCCAGCCCGCCGTCCCGATAGGCCGCGACGTACCGCCCGACGGTCGCCAGTCCGACCCCCGCCACTTGCGCCGACTGGGAGCGCTTCAAACCGCAATGCAGCGACCACAACACGAGCATCTTGCGGCGGACGTGCGAATGCGGATGAGATTCCCGCTCGGCCCCCACGATCTGCTGTTCGTCCTCCGTCAAATGAACCCGAAACCACGCCATGACAGACCTCCTTGCCAGCACCACGCCATCCTCCTCGATGGCGACAGAAGGCCCTTGTACAACAAATCAGTTTCCAGGGAACAGATCATTTATCACCGCGCAGGGTATAATTTGAACTTCGTGAATGAGGGTCCGATCTTTCAGTCGGACGATTGTGAAGCGTTAAAGACGCACCAGCCTTTCTACAAAAATAGAAGGGCCGGCGAGGTGCGGGAATCCTCGTCGGCCCTCAGGCGGGGAGAAAATGCGGGCTGTTTTCGAACAGCCCAACGGTTTGTTACAGGCGGAAACTCATCTGCTGGACGTCGGCCGAACGGTCGCGGTTCGATGCACCCGCCCGCAAGTTGGCTCGGGCCGCCGTCCCACTCTTCTACCGTCGCGTAGATAAAGCACAGACCGTGCCAATGACCTTCGGGCGGGCCAACGAATTCTGGAACTTGTTCCGAACTGCTTGACAGGACACGATTTGAGTGCTTCGTTACCGCCGACCAGCGTAGTCCCTGGATTCATGCCCTCATTGATACGACGTGTAAAAGCTTCCATCGGAGCTTGTAGAAAGTGCCGACACCAGCAATGCTAGCGAACTAGGAGCGGTTCCAATGCGTATTGCGGAAGGCTAAACCGCAATCGGTGAATTCGCGTTTTCCGTTGGGAACGTGGCTATTCTATTCCGTCACAAAGCGTTAAACTCCAACGCTTTGTGACAATCGCCTTTGGCCGGCCGCCGGCATCGAACCACGCCCATGCTCCTGGTTGAGAATGTCAAAAAGGCCTATCGGGAGCCGGACGGCGAGTTGCTGCCGATTCTGGATGTGCCGCGGCTCGAATTGGAGGCCGGTGAGCAAGTAGTGATTCGTGGCCGCAGCGGCGGCGGCAAAACGACGCTGCTCAATGTGATCGCAGGGCTGGCCACGCCCGACTTGGGCAAAATCATCATCCAAACGACGGATGTAACCCGCTTGCAGGAAGCAGCCCGCGATCGTTTTCGGGCGCGCCATATCGGGTTCGTATTTCAGACGTTCAACTTGCTAGCGGGCTTCACCGCGCTTGAGAACGTGCTACTAGGAATGACGTTCACCGGACAGCATAACGACCCGCGGCGGGCAACGGAGCTATTGCAGCGGGTGGGGCTAGGACATCGGCTTTCTCACAAACCGGCGGCACTCTCTGTGGGTGAGCAGCAGCGCGTGGCGGTGGCCCGGGCGCTGGTGAATCGGCCCGTACTGCTGCTGGCCGATGAGCCCACTGCGAATATCGACCCGGCGCACCAGAAGCAGGTGATCGATCTGATGCGCGATGTTTGCCGGGCGGAGAATGTGGCGATGTTGTTGGTCACGCACTCGGACGACGTTACGGGGCAGTTCGATCGAGTTGAGCATTTGGAACAATTGAACCGGGTTATTGCAACGGTGAACTAAACCGCAAGCGGTGGACCGCGCGGAATCTTAAGCAACGCTACCTAAAGTCACTCGATGCCGTTTTGGAAGATAGCTTGGCGAAATATGGAGCAGCGCGGCTTGGCGTCGGCGCTAACGGCGTTTTCGATGGCGCTGGGCGTGGCGGTGATGATCGCGGTGATCGTGATTTATTCCGTCGCCGTGCGGCAATTTGAACAGAATGCCCAAGGCTATCACCTGATCGTGGGCGGCAAGGGCGGTTCGCTGCAGCTCGTGCTGAGCACGGTGTATCACATTGGTCAGCCGCTGTATCCGATCCCGTTTATCTACTATCAGAAATTTCTTCCTGGTGGGGAATTTGCGGACGTCACGGAAGCAGCAATTCCGGAGTGCCTGGGAGACAGTTACCAATCACCCGATGGCTCCGTGTTCCGCGTTGTGGCCACGACGCCGGAACTCTTTGTAAAGATTCATTACGGCACGAATTCCGATGGATCGCTCAAGAACTATGAATTCGAACCGGGTGGACGAAACTTCAAAAGCGACGCTTTCTTCGAGGGTGTGATTGGTTCGGTGGTCGCCGCCAGTTCCGGCCTCAAAGTCGGCGACACCTTTCAGCCGAGTCACGGCCTCGCTGGTGGCAGTGACTTGCACCACGCGGTAAAGATCGTTGGCATTTTGAAGCCGACGGGGACCGCTGACGACCGCGCACTCTTCATGAACATCGAAGGCTTTTATCTGTTGCCGGGCCACGCGCTCTCGCCGCACGGTCATGAGTCGGGAGAAGCCAAAGATAATACGCCGGCGGAAACAACAGCGGACCAAGAAAAGCGCGGAGGCAAAAAAGGAGCGTGAAGAGAAGGAGGAAGCAGAGGAACATGCACAGGAGCGTGAGCTCGACCGTCAATTGGCGCAGGGAACGGCGAAACCGCTGCCGACTGAGCAGCGCGAGATAACGTCGATCCTGGTGCTATGCAATAATGCACTTGGGCCCCAATATCTGGATTTCAAGATCAACAAGGGGGAAAACCGTGTCGCTCAAGCGGTAGCTCCAGCACGCGAAGTCGCCGTGCTGATGAACAGCATTGTGGGGCCGATTCGCCTCGTACTGCTGGTACTCACGATTTTGGTCGTGATCGTGGCCGGCATCAGCATTCTGGTGAGCATTTATAATTCGATGACGGAGCGAAGCCACGATATCGCCGTGATGCGGGCGCTGGGGGCCAGCCGCAACGCGGTGATGGCGATCATCCTGATGGAGTCGATTCTGTTGTCACTCGGTGGAGGCCTGATTGGGATACTGATGGGGCACGGCATGCTCGGCCTGGCAAGCCCTTATGTCGTCCAACGGACCGGGATCGCGCTGAGCTCGTTCGAGTTCGATTGGCAGGAGTTAGTGTTGATCCCTGGATTGGTGCTCTTGGCATCGCTCGTAGGCTTTTTGCCGGCGTTGGCGGCGTATCGGACGGATGTGGCCAAGAGTCTCTCGGGCAGCCGGTAGGCGTGTGCGAACAGACGGGCGTTGGATAAAATGTGAGGAAGCTTCTCACACAGGTCGCGAAGCAAAGGAACACTAATTTGTGCTAATGTTTTATTATCGCAAATTAGCGAGGATTAGTGTTTCCAATTCCACCCTGAACCAATCTACGGTGTTCTTATGAGTTTACGGTTCCATGCGATGCGGGCGACCTGTGCAGTAATTCTACTGCTGTTGGCTGGGAGTGCTCGGGCCTGCCCGTTTTGCAGTGTTGAATCGCAGACACTTAGCGAGGAGATCAAGGGCACCGACGCGGTCGTATTGGCGAAACTCGTGAAGGAAGCACCGGCAACGGCGGATACCAGTGATCCGAATTCCGGCATGGCGACATTCCGCATCGTGGAGACGATGAAAGGGCAGGAGGCGCTCGGTGCAACAAAGGAAATCCAAGTCGTGTACTTTGGCGAGGCCGATCTCGAGAAGACGTTCATGATCACGGGTCTCGGCAAGGAGAAAATCGACTGGACCACGCCCCTGCCACTGAGCGACGTGGCAGTGGTGTATGTGAAGAAGCTGCCGTCGGTGCCGCCGGCCGGTCCCAAACGGCTCGTCTTTTTCCAAGACTATTTGGAGCACGCCGATCCGCTATTGGCACAAGACGCCTACGATGAATTTGGGCGGGCGCCGTATTCCGAATTGCACGAGCTAAAGCCGTACATGAAGCACGATTGGATCGCAAAGTGGGTCGCTGACCCCGAAGTCAGTCCGACGCGGCGGCGGCTGTATTTGACGATGCTGGGCGTGTGCGGCACGACAGCGGATGTGCCGCTGCTGGAAGGCATGATTGTTTCTGATTTTGAGGCGATGAAACCTGTGCTGGTGGGACTCGTCGGTACTGGAATGACGATGGGCGGGCCGATTGGAATGCCCGTCTGGATCGAAGCGGTTCAGCAGGACGAGCGGCGGAAGAAGCTGGGACTCGATGCACTTGTGGCGTGTTATCTGACCCTGCGCGGGCCAGACGGTTTGGACCTGATCGAAAACCGTTTTCTCAAAAATCCACACGCCGAGTACACGCACGTGTATTCAACGCTCATGGCGTTGCGCTTTCATGGTGATCAAGACACAGGCGTTCTGCCACGAGTAAGGCTGTTGGCAGCCATGCGGCTGCTCTTGGTCAACCCTGACTTTGCGGACCAGGTGATTCTCGACCTTTCGCGTTGGGAAGATTGGTCGGTCCTCGATCGGATGGTGGAGATGTTCAAAAACTCGGACGCCAAGGGCTACGTGCGACAACCGGTGGTGAGCTACCTCACGGTGGCGAGTGAGCAGCCGGGCGATGTGGGCACGCGGGCGAAGGCCGCCCTCGCCGAGCTTGAAAAGCTCGACCCGGAGACGGTGAAAACAGCCCGTAGCGTGATGGCGTTCGGGGCACTTGCCCGAGCCCGCGGTACGGCCGCGGCGGCTGGGGCAGCGGCAGCCAAGAGCGGCGGAGAAGCGTCCGCGGCATCAGCGCCGGCGGCGACTTCGACGGCAGCAGCCCTGGCGGATTCAGGACAGGCCTTTGGCGCGTCGCCGGAGGACGAAAAGACGGACGCGAGTACAATTCCTGACCCGTCCACGTTCGCGCAGGCAGGGCCGGGCGACAAATCTCGGGCAGCAAGCGCTCCAGCAGCTGACGGCGCTGTCGCAGCATCGGCGGGGAACGCATCGGAAGCGCCGAGCCATGCGGGCGTCGCCGAGTCGCGCCCGATGAGTCCCGTATTGGTCGCCGGGTTGCCGCTGGGAGCCGCCGTGGTGTTGATGGGTATTTATTGGTTAATCCTGCGGACAAGAGCTGTTTGAGCAAACCGCAAGCGAAGAGACAATCGTTGGTGTTTCAATGAGCATAGCTACGATCGATATCGATTCTGAATGCGATTATGAGCAAGGAATCCAATATCGTGCCCTCCACACGGGAGCGCTGTTATCGCTGGTGTTGGGAATTGTTTCCGTATTCGTGGTGATAACGGCTGCCACGAGCTTCGAATGGTGCCTGGTAACCGCGCCGATTCCGGCGTTGGGCATGTTTCTGGGGCTGCGGTCGCTGGCGAAGATCCGACGCTATCCGGATCAGTACACGGGCTCCGGACTAGCAAAGACGGGGCTCGTTCTGTCGCTCGTATTTCTGATTGGGGGCATCGCGTACGGCGGGTATGTGTACACCACAGAGGTTCCGGACGGCTACACGCGGCTGTCGTTCAACACTATGAAGCCGGATGAGCTGCAGGAGCGGGGCGGCGTGTCGGTGCCGCCCGATGTCGCGGCGCTGGAAGGTAAAAGGGTCTTTCTCAAAGGGTATATCCGCCCCGATTCGATTACTGTTCCCAAGGGAATCCATCAATTCCTATTGGTGCGCGACAACAACACATGCTGCTTTGGCGCGTTGTCGAAGATCAAGTATCATGACCAAATTCTGGTGACGATGGTTGGTGACCATCAGGTCGATTACTCGCAGGGAGTGATACGTATCGGCGGCGTTCTGCATATCGAGCCGCAATACGCATTTGCGGGGGCTCCGAAGCCCGTGTTTTCGATGAAGGCCGATTACTCCAACTAATCGCGACGCACTTGCGGGCCGAAGATCATGATGAAGCGTCGCTTTGCCTGGACCGTTCGCGCTCTTGTCTTAGCCATTGCAGCGTCGGCGTCAATGTTGCTCGCCGGTTGCAAAGCACAGGAGGCCGACGTGAGCACCGGACCAGAGGCCGGCGGCGGCAAGCTGCACGTTACGATCGCAACGGCAGCGAGCAGCAGCGCGGCAAAACCTCGGCCGAAGCTGCGGCCGGGCGCGAAAACCGTAGCCCTCGCGCGCGCCGGGGATAGTCCGTACGATAAGACGTTCGACGATATTCGCTTCAACATGACGCCCGGCGAAAAGTTTCAGCGATCGATGCTCACGAAGGAGATCGAGGCGCTCAACGGGCAAAGGATCCGCATCCGCGGCTACATTTTGCCGACGCCGCAAAAGCATGGCATCCAGCAGTTCGTGCTGGTACGTGACAACCAGGAATGCTGCTTCGGGCCGGGGGCCGCGCTCTACGACTGCATTCTTGTGGAGATGAAGCCGGGCATCATGGCTGATTTTACGATCCGGCCGATTGCCGTGGAGGGGACGTTTAATCTTCGCGAGTTCGTCGTGGACGGCAAATATCTTGCCATTTATCAGATGGATGGCGAGTCGGCGCGGTAGCGCTAAATCGCAATCTGTGAAGAGAAGCTGGATTGGCTTACTCTTTGTCTTTGCTGTCGATTCCTAGCTTGGAGAGCCAGCGTCGTCGGGGTGCTCCTGGCGCGGGCGGGCCGCCCGTCGTTTCGTAGAGTTGGCGCTGTGATTCGAGATTGGCCTTAAGTTCTTCGAGCTCGACCTTTTGCCGCGCCAGTTTTGCCCGCTCGACAGACATCTCTAGCTCGGCCGCGCGGAGCTTCCCTTCCATTTCACGTTCGAGCTGTTGGGTACGCTCGCGGTGCTCAGCGATCACCGCGTCGGCGTCAATCAAGTCGTTGAACTGTTGATTGCGGGCCTCGTCGTCGGCCGCCGGATTGGTCCGAGATGTTTCCAACTCGGCCGTGAGCTCTGCGATGCGACGATCTTTTTCGGCGACGACCGCGTCGGTGATTTCGATCGTGCCTTCAATCGTCACACGCTCTTGCTGCCGGACGGGATCGTCTTGATCTTCGTCGTTGTCCGCGAGCGAGGCCAGTAGTCGGCGTTTTTGCGACTCCCAGTCCATGCCGCCGGCGTCGATCTGAGTGGTCGGTTTTGAACCCGCCGCGGCCAATTGCGATTCGAGCTGCGCGTTCTTGGTTTTAAGCTCGCGCACATCCTCGACCGCCAGCTCAAAACGCCGCTGAAGATCCGAAAGCTGCTGTTCGACATCGGGATCCAGTTGCGTTGCCGGCCGCTGTTCCAGCTCTTCGAGCTGCCGGGAAAGCGCATTGCGCTCGTGCGCAAAGCGACTAGCTCGGTCGAATCGGCCTGCTCTGCCGACGGCCGACGCGCGAGATCGTGCTCCAATTCCGACACGCGTTCGCGCAACCGCTGCACGTCCTGCAGCGCGAGCTCGAACTTTTGGCGGAGTTCATCTCGCTCATGTTCAATTCCCGTTCGTACGGTGGTCCATTCAGTGCGCTGTACGTTCCAGGAATTCTGTTGGTCCTGAAGGCGCGTCTCGAAATCGAGTAGTTGGTTTTGCCACTCGCCTTGCGAACTGCGGTGGCGGGCTTCGAGCTCTTCCGCGCGTTTCTTCCATTCCTCGCGTTCGGTTTCGAGCGACTGCCGCTCGGATCGCCAGTTTTCCTGAGCTTTGTTGAACTCCTCTGTCAGCCGGACAACTTCGGTTTGATGCTGTTCATTTTTCGAAGCGTTCTGGGTCTCAGCATCGATTTGTTCGCCTAGCGTCGCGGCAATTTCGTCGAGTTGACAGGTGATGTCGGCTTCCAACCGAGCGGCTTGGTCGCGACTGGCCGAGAGGGCCGCCTGCGCTCGCTGCTGTAATTCGCGCAGGACGCCAGCCGACAGCGCCGAGGCTGTTTCCAGTGGGGACGGTGACGAGGCGTGCTCTTCCATGCGTATCTCAAGTGCGGCGGCTTACGCAGGCTGAACCACGAGCCGCTTCGGCTCGCCGTGGTGCGTGCGCACGACCAACGGCGGCGAAATCAGGCGAAATCGAACAAGTGTCTAGCGAATCCGCCGGGATATTCCCAACGGTATATACGCCGCCACGCACCTTGGGTCAAAAGATGATCGGCGATGAGCGCCGCGCGTAACGGTCATGCCGGATGTAGCGTTAAAACTCTGATTCAAGCATTTTGGAGGCGGCACTAGCTGGCTGCGATTCCTTCATTTGCAGGCGGTTGAGCTCGATCGCGAAGCTGCGGGCAATGACCGAGCGGCACAAGCTGAGCTTGGCCGTAAGCTCACCGTGCTCGATAGAGAATGGCCGATCGAGCAATTCGAACCGATGGACCTGTTCTTCATGGGCGGCCGATTGGAGGCAGCGATTGATTTCCGTGGTGAAGCGAGCATGTGTGGTTGCGTGCTCTGGAGAGGGACCTAAACCGCAAGCGGAGGGGACGACGAGCGCGATCAGCCCCGATAAGTTGTCGCCGAAAACAGCAGCCTGATCGATGAGCGGCGAAGCGGTGAGTAAGAGTTCGACCCGAGTGGGGGTAACCTTTTTACCGGTTGACAGGACAATCATCTCTTTCTTGCGCCCGCGGATAAAGAGAAATCCGTCTTCATCCAAAGCACCCAAATCGCCCGTTTGGAGCCAACCATCGCGGCTGATTTCAGCCGTTGCCGCTTCATCGCGCCAATAACCGAGCATCATGTTCGGACCGCGGGCCAAAATTTCACCATCTTCGGCGATGCGGACTTCGACCTTGGGCAGCGGTCGGCCGACGGCACCCGCTCGGTTAGCGCGCGGCGTCGAGACCGCAATTACAGGCGACGTTTCCGTCAGGCCGTAGCCAATTAAGACCGGCATGCCGTGGCTCGCATACCAGGCTTCGATTTCGGGCGCGAGTGGCGCGCCGCCGCAGTTGAGCATTTCGATATTGCCTCCGAAAAAGCTTCGCAGATTCGCAGTTTCGTCGCCCCCGGCCGCACGTATTTGTTCCGCGATGCGCTGATAGATGTAGGGTACCGCATTGATGGCGGTCGGCCGGACGAGTTGCAGATCGCGTGCTAAGGTCTCGCGGTTTTCGGCCACAACCAATTGCGAGCCACGATAAACCCATGTGTAAAGATCGCAGGTGCGGGCGTAGATGTGGCTGAGCGGCAAAATGCAAAGCCGTGTTTCGTGCTGATGATCGCCGAAAGCGTCGGCCGTCGCGGCCGCATTCGACGCTAGATTGGCGTGGCTGAGCATGACGCCCCGCGGCCGGCCGGTCGTGCCGGAGGTGTAGAGGATCGTTGCAAGCGACGAGGATGCGGGATGCGGGATGTGGGTGGCGGGGAACGCCGATGTCGGGGTTGGGGCGGTGGTGGGGCGGTCATCGTGGAGCCAAAAGGGAATTTGGTGGTCGAGGCGGGTGGCGAATTTGGCCAGTAGTTCCTCGCTGGAGACGAACGCCAGTTTTGCTCCGCAGTGGGTGATTTGCTCGGTGATCTGCTCACCGGAAAGCGTGACGTGAATGGGGACGTGAACGGCATCCGCCAAATGTAGCGCGAGATCTGTAATGATCCATTCGTAGCGATTCTCGGAAACGTTGGCGACGCGGTCGCCGGGTTCGATGCCGGCGGCGCGGATTTCGGCGGCTAGGCTCGCGACGTCATGGGCCACTTCACGCCACGTGCGCCAGTGCAATTTGCCGTCGCGGATGAATCCCAGGGCGGACTCATCTTTGCGGTCAGCTACCGTGCGCGTGAAGAATTCGGCGATGGTTTGTGGGGCCGTCGGTTCCATCATGAGAATATGATCTCGGATGCGCAGCGTGGATGCAAATGGAAGACGAGACTGGGCAGTCTCACGCTAAGGCGCGAAGGCGCAAAGTTCGGGAGGGAATTTTGGGAACACTAATCTGCGTTAATCGTCGCTAATGGGTGACAGATTTTCTACTCGATTAGCGAAGATCGGCGTCGATTAGCGTTCTGCCTGTCTTGTCTTTGCGTCTTGGCGGCTTTGCGGCTTTGCGTGAGAAAACTCCTAAAACACACGCTGGAGTGTGAATTCGGCGAGGGCGACGGGGTATGCGAGGCCGAAGTTGGTGAGGACTTCGGGGTGGACTTCGCCGAGGATGCCGATGGGTTGGCCGCTGACGGTGAACGAGGCGGCGCGGCCGGGGACGAACGTGGGGTGGTCGATGGCTGTGTAATCGGCGTTCCAGCCGAGTTCTCGAAGGAGGGCGTCGATGGTGCTGCGGGCGGTGGCGTAGCCGCTTTCGCGGCCGATTTCGACGAGGGCGAGGTTGCGCTTTTCGGCGGCGCCGGTTTCGGCGGAGTCATCAAGGTCAACGACGTTGTCGATTTCGAAGAGCCGGATGGGCATGGGGCGGCGGCGGTTTTCGCGGAGCGCTTCGAGTAATCCTCCCATGAGGTGCGTACGGACGACGTTGTACGCTTTCAGCTTGGGGTTGGAGACTTGCGGATAATGAGCGGGCACGGGGATTCGCAGTCGCTCGAATTGGTGCTCCTCGGTCGTGAGCGGCAGGCTCATGATTTCGCTGAAGCCCAAACCGATGAGCACTTGACGGACGCGGTCGCTGAGCGATTCTTCGGGTCGTGGCGCGCCGACGGTCATGGAGCGCACGAGGCGCGGCTCGATGTTGGCGTAGCCGTAGCCGATGGCGACGTCTTCAAACAGGTCGACCATGTGGCGGATGTCTGTTCTATACGCGGGAAATGATACCTCGAACTGGCCAGCTCCTTTTGCATCTGTCTTTACATCGAACCGCATTTTATGAAGTGACTTGGTAAGCGAGTTGCTATCGAGCGGTAACCCCAACCAGCGTTTGGCCTCCGCAAGATCGATCACTTTGGTCTTTGCGCTTAGATCAGGAGTGACTCGTTTATCGCCACCATGCTCGATGATCGTGACTTTTTCGCCTTTTCCGCCAATTTCAGAAAGCGAACAAACCAACGTATCCAACGACTTCTTTACCGCTGCGCGACTTATCCCAGTCACATCAATAAAGACTTGTGTTGTGCCGTTTTTTATCTTTGACTCTTCGCTGTTGATGATGGGCGGCATAGAAAGGACTTGGTTTTTCGCATCGACGAGCACGGGGTAGCGCTTGTGACCAGCGAGGAGATCGGCGTAGGCCATCCCTTTGGGGTGCGATTCGAGAATCTGCCGGCCACTCATTTTTTTGCCGGGCACACCAAGTGGTACGAAACTCTCCTTATCTGGGTCCATCGTTCGATACACAATCGGCCCAGTTATTGTCGAAAGATCGTAGACACCGATCGAGGCCAGCTTGCGGTCGCGGCCGACGCCCCAGTGGAGGTTCTCCTGCAGCTTCATGATGGCCACCAGGCTCGTTTCGTCCACGGGCGGCAGCGTCATCACGGCACATTCGATGAATGGTCGATAGCTATCTTCGTTGCGTACGGACGCATCCACATGGACTTCAAGCTTCGATCCACTCGTTCTGTACTTCGGCAAGCCCGTTTCGATGCCGAGCGTGCCGCGGAGGGCGCGGGCGAGGCCGCCGACGTCGAACAGGTCGGGACGATCGGCCAATAGATCGAGCCGCATGACTTGTTGGTGGCCGGCGCGCTTGAACGGTGTTTCGGACTCGAAGCTGCAGATGGTGCAGACTTTTACTTCGTCCTGGCCGAGCGGGTGTTCGACTAGGGATCCGCATTGCGGGCAGCGGCTGCGCTCGATATCGACGACGTCTTCCACGTCGCAGCCGATTTGCTCGAGCGATTCGCGGAGCGTTTCGGTCGGATACGGTTTGCCCAACAGGCGGTTGAGCCAAGGTAGGTCGATGTTGACTATGGGCATGGCGGCGCCTCCGGTACCCCGGCCGGCACGCCCTGAGGTTCGGCAAAGGGAGCGATTACATGCGACAATTGTTCAACCACGCCCTTCGCAGACTCAGGGCGTGCCACCCATACGGCATTCATCAGCGACATAGGGGCACCCTTTCTAGTTCGTTGAGGTTGGTGCCGTACAGGTCGCGGATATCGGACAGGCCGAAGCGGATCATGGCGAGGCGTTCGATGCCGAGGCCCCAGGCGAGGACGGGGTATTTGCAGCCGAGGGGGAGCGTGACTTCGGGCCGGAAAATGCCGGCGCCGCCCATTTCGATCCATTTGCCGCGTGATTCCATGTAGACGACAACATCGACGCTGGGCTCGGTGTACGGGTAGAACGCCGGTTTGAATTTCACCCGGCCGAAGCCCATTTTGGAGTAAAACTCTTGCAGCGTGCCCATCAGCGACGCGAGGTTGGCTTCTTCGTCGATGATGATGCCATCGACTTGGTGGAATACGGGCAGGTGTTTGAAGCTGATTGTTTCGTTGCGGTACGTCCAGCCGGCGCAGAAGAATTTCCCGGGCGGGTTGGGGTTGGCGGCCAGTGCGCGGATCGTGGCGGCGGTGGTGTGCGTGCGGAGGACGACTTGCTTGGAGCGCTCAGGGCTCCAAGTGTAGCCCCAGCCTTCGCTGCCGGTTTCCCAGCCGTCTTCGTGCGTGCGGCGGACCGGTTCGACGATCTTGGCATCGGGTAGCGGCGTTTCGGCCGGGTCGTGCATGTAGAACGTGTCCTGCATGTCGCGGGCTGGGTGATCTTGCGGCTGGAAGAGGGCGTCGAAGTTCCAGAAGGCCGATTCGATCATCGGGCTGGCGACTTCGGTGAAGCCCATCTCGAGGAACGCGCGGCGGGTCTGCTCGATAATCTTGCGGAGCGGGTGGATCTTGGCGGGGTAAATGTCCTTGGCGGCGAGTTTGACGTCGTAGGGGCGGAGCTTGATTTCGCGCCAGGCGCCGGATTCGAGGTCTTCGGGAGTGAGGGTGTTACGCTCGATGACTTTCCTCGCACGCTGTAATACCGTGCGTCCTTGATCCGTGAGCGAAAGTTGTCGTGACTTTCGCTTCTTTATCTTTGCGAGTTCTGGCCGCTTCGCGAGCAACTCGATGACTCGCTTTGGCTCCTCTCCTTCAGGAAGGTCATCTAAGTAACAGCTGCCTTGGTAATCCAGTTTATTTAGCAAGCGCAAGTCAGCGTCGGGCGACAACATTGCGCGCTTTCCATCATCCGTCAAAACAAGAAAATGACCGTCCTCTCGAATTGGCGCTCAAACCATCGACGAAGTGTTCCCCATTTGAGCACTTCATTTACTGCCAATCCGTTAGAAACGCGCCCACTTAAAAAACTCGGATGCGTGACTTTCATTACCAGCATTGACAAGAAATTGTCGTGCTCTGAATTCAGGAAGTCCTGCTTCGATCTGATCCTTCGCTCCTTCACTGACCGTTAACTCCTCGCGCTCGCGCTCGTCGATTTTGAAATAGCCTTGTCGTGCGGCCTCGGTGGCAGCAGCGGAGACTTGGGCCTGATTGATGCCCGTTTGTTCAACAACCTCACTCAACTCGATCGGCCCTTGCTCCTTTACCGTTTGCCAAACGGCGTAGGCGGCTTCGTTGAGGAGGATTTCGTCGGGCATTGGGAGTGGACCGAGCGTGGGTGGCCTCGGAGGGGCCAGGGCGTGTAGCCGGGCGGCGTAAGCCCCCGGAAAACTGGCAATCAATCTACCATTGAAGCCCTGAAGGGGCGACATCAGGCATGATGGCAACGAACGATGTCGCCCCGCTGGGGCTTTGATTCTTGACGCAACTTTGTCCGGCGGCTAACGCCGCCGGTTACTTGATGGCGCCGCTTCGCGGCTTGTCATGCTGGCTGCGACCGAGGTCGCGGCTTGGATCGACGGCGCGGGGCAACGTTTTGCTGTGCGTTACGCGATGGCGGCTTTGGCTTTTTCGACGATGGCGTCGAATGCGGCGGGGTCGAAAATCGCTAGCTCCGACAGGCTCTTGCGGTCGAGCTCGATGTTGGCTTTGTTGAGTCCATTGATGAACTCGCTGTAGCGGAGGCCACGCTCGCGACAGGCCGCGTTGATGCGGATGATCCACAGCTTGCGGAATTCGCGTTTGCGGCTGCGGCGGTCGCGGAAGGCGAAGGCCTCGGCCCGCACCAGGTTTTCTTTGACAGTCCGCAACAGCCGGCGTCGCCCGCCGGTGTAGCCCTTGGCCTTTTGGAAAAGCCGATTCTTTTTGCGTTTCCGCGCCGGCCCGATCGTGGTTCGCATCGAGGGAACCCTTCGCTAATGGTGCGCGCCCAGGCCCCCGCGGCGGCGAATCGCGTTGGGAGTTATTTGGTGCCCGGCGGGCTTGTTCGGATTGTGAATTGTTGTGGCGTAATTAGCCCCCGGTCATTGACCGGGGGCTAAATAAGCAACCGCTCAATAACTATTCCCTGCGAGGGCTCGCTTGACGGCTTTGACCATGCCTGGGGCGAGCGTCTCGGTGCCCCGGAGCTTGCGGATCCGCTTCTGGTCTTTGCGCGTAGCCAAGTGGCTCGTACCGGCCGGACGATGTTTGACTTTGCCGTTGGCCGAGAGCCGAAACCGCTTCTTCGTGCCTTTGTGTGTCTTTTGCTTGGGCATAGCTTGAATCTCAAGTTGGTAAGAATCGAGTATCCTACCACCCAAGTTGTGCGCCGGAAAGGGGATTATTTCGGCGCGAAGGCAGGCAGATAAGCAACTACAGCAGTTTTTTGAATTCGTCGATCGTTAGGCCGGCGTCACGAATGATCCCGCCCATCGTGATTGCGTTGATCGGATTATGCCGAGGGATCGTTAGTTTTCGGCCGCTGTTCGCCATGACGATGTGCTTGCCCTGTCGCAGAATACGGAAACCTGCCTTGTGCAAGGTGCGCACTGCGTCTTGATGATTGACCCCGGGAAGCTTGGGCATATTCGCTAGTCCGTCAGCTCAACTTCGCGGACTTCAGCGGCTTCCGAAAGGGCTGTGCTATCGCCCGGTCCCGAACGGACGACACTTGCAGCACCGTTAGGTGGCTCGTCGCCAGGTTCTAAGTATTCGCGAACAGCGTCTTTGATATTCTCGACTGCTTCTTCAGCCGTTGCACCCTGAGACCAACATCCTGGCAAACTTGGGACGCAAACTGCAAAGCCTTCGTCCGACCGATAGAGGGTAACTTGTAGTTTCATATCAATTTCCGTTCGATATTATACCTGACCCCCTTCAAGCCACCAAACTAAGATTCAAGCCGCAATCAACTACTTCGGCGCGAAGATCACCACGATCCGGCGGCCCTGCATCGAAGGATTCTGCTCGAGCTTAGCGACCTCTTCCAGCTCTTTCGTGAGCCGCTGCACGAGCTTGAAACCCTCATCGACGTGGGCATTCTCGCGACCGCGGAAGATAACCGAGAACACAACCTTGTCCTTATCCGCTAAAAACTCTTTGGCGCGGTTGACCTTCGTCATGAGGTCATGGTCGCCAATCTTGGGACGGAGGCGGAGCTCCTTGTTCTTGCCGTGGTGCGTGTGGCCTTTGTGCTGCCGCTTCTTTTGCTGGTACTTGAATTTGCCGTAATCCATGATGCGGCAAACGGGCGGCTTTTCCTGCGGGGCAACCTCCACCAGGTCTAAGCCGGCTTCGCGAGCCCGTTGGAGGGCCTCGGGGGTTTCGATGACGCCTAAGATGGCGCCGTCCTGAGCGATTACGCGGACTGGTGAGATGCGGATCTGCTCATTGATCCGCTGAGCTTTACGATCGAGGGCGATGGCAAGGTCTCCTATTGGGGTTAGGGGTAGTTGTTAGTCGTTAGTGGATAGTTGTTGGCCACCGAACCGTTGCAACTATCAACTATCGACTAACAACTATCCAACATCAAAATCTTGGCTGCGCAGTGGGGATTCGTCAACTATAGCACGCATTTCCCGGTAATGGACGCACGTTTAATATTCATTGTGGGTTTCGCGGTCACTAACGGCGACGGGTTGTCGGGCTGCGACTTGGCGAACGGTTTTGGCGGCGATTTCGTCGTGGAGTTTGGCGATGGCAGCTTCGATCGGGAACGGCTTATTCAAGTCGCCCTCCAGTCGATCGCGGATGGAAACGGTATGGCTGTCGCGGTCGCGCTCACCGACGACGAACATATACGGGATGAGGTGTACCTGGGCATCGCGAATTTTGGCGTTGAGTTTGGCGCCGCGATAATCTCCCGTCACACGGAGCCCAGCATTGGCTAACAGCTTCTCAACCTCGCGGCCGTAGGCGTCGGACTTTTCGCTGACGGTGAGCACGCGGACTTGTTCTGGAGCAAGCCATAGCGGGAAGGCGCCGGCGAAATGCTCGATCAGCACGCCGACGAACCGCTCCAGCGAGCCGAGCGGGGCGCGGTGGATCATCACTGGTTGGTGCGGGTGGTTATCGGCACCGATGTACTCGAGTCCAAACCGATCCTTGCTCGGGAGATTGTAGTCGAGTTGCACGGTGCCGAGTTGCCATTCGCGGCCGATGCAGTCGGTGACAACAAAGTCGGCCTTCGGTCCGTAGAAGGCGGCTTCGCCGGGCTCGATTGTCACGGGCAGGTTCATCGACTCACACACCGATTTGAGCGCGGCCTCGGCTCGCTCCCAGACCGTGTTGCCACCGACGTATTTGTTGCTCTTGGGGTCGCGGAAGCCGAGCCGCACGCGGTAATCATTCATCCCGAGCGCGGCTAGCACGGTTTGGGTCATTTCCAAACAGTTGCGGAACTCGTCGGCAACTTGCTCCTCGGTGCAGAAAATGTGGGCATCGTCCTGCGTGAAGCCGCGGACGCGAGTCATGCCGGAGAGCTCGCCAGATTGTTCAAAACGATAGACAGTGCCGAATTCGGCCAGTCGCACGGGCAGATCGCGATAACTCCGCGGCTTCGACTGGTAAATCATGATGTGGTGTGGGCAGTTCATCGGCTTGAGCAGATAGCGCTCGCCGTCTTTGAACTCGATCGGCGGAAACTGGCTGTCGCTGTAGTACGGAAAGTGGCCCGATATTTCGTACAGCTCAACGCGGCCAATGTTCGGCGTGTACACTGCTTCATAACCGCGCTTGCGGAGCTCGCCCTTGATGTAGTCTTCCAACGTCTGACGGATGATAGCGCCCTTCGGCAGCCACAAAATGAGGCCGGAGCCGACGGTTTGATTGATGGTGAATAGTTCAAGCTGCTTGCCCAGCACGCGGTGGTCGCGGCGTTTGGCTTCGGCGAGCTGTTCTAGGTGCGCATCGAGCTCGGCTTTATCGAAGAACGCGGTCGCGTAGAGCCGCTGAAGCTGCTCGCGATCGGCATCGCCCTTCCAATACGCGCCGGCAACCGAGAGCAATTTGAACGCGTTGCCAATGTGACCGGTGCTGGGGATGTGCTTGCCGCGGCAGAGATCGATGAATTCGCCCTGTCGATAAAACGAGAGGTTCTTCTCGTCCGCCAATCCCGTTTCAATGTGCTCGACCTTGAAATCCTGTTTCAACTCGCGGCAAAGTTCGACCGCTTCGGTGCGCGGCATTTCGAGCCGCTCGAACCGCTCGTCAGCCTTCACGATCTTCTGCATCTCCGCTTCAATCCGCGGGAAGTCCTCTTCGGTAAGTGGGTGCTGTAGGTGGAAGTCGTAGTAAAATCCGTTGCCGGTGGTCGGCCCAAAAGCCAATTGTACGCCTTGGAACAGCCGCATCACGGCCTGAGCCATCACATGAGCGCAACTGTGCCGCATGACGGCCAGGGCTTCGGGATCTTTCTTCGTGAGCAGCCGCAGGTGGACTTCGCCGGAAGTCGGCAACTGGCTGTGCAAATCCACTTGCTTGCCGTCGACTTCAGCCACGACCGTGGCCTTGGCCAAACGTGGACCGATTTCCTGGGCGACGTCGAATGCGGTGACCGACTGGTTGTATTGTTTCCGACTTCCGTCGGGCAAGATCACGTTAAGCATGAACGCTGAAACGAGTTAGGTATTGGCTGCGTGACGAACGTACCGACAGGCCGACGGCAAACCGGCAACAACAGGCCAGTCACATGGCGAGTTCGAGGGGTTCAGGTGGAAACCGGTCGCTAAGTATAGAGTTCGAAAGAGAAAACCGCTATCGGCGAGGTGGTGTCGGTTGGGAATCCGATCCACTTGAAAAGGATTTTTTGGAATTTTTCTTGGGCTGGTTATTGCAATTGGGCAGTCTTCGCCGTATAACCGAATTGTGGGAATCCTCCACCCAAAGGGTGGTGTTTATCGAATTTCAGCTTTAGTCGACATTCTGTGCCTTGATTCTTGATGCTCGTGAGTCACAACCTCGCCATATCAATTAGGTGCTAGTGATGAAGATTCATTGGATGGATTGCATTGTCGCGGCCTTCTTACTCTTAGTTTTTGTAGCTTTGACTCCCGCGGCTTCAGCGGGAACAATTGCCGTGACTCCGCCCCCTGTTGCTAGCGGCCCCGGGTTGGGACTCGTCGTCGTCCCAGCCATCGTGACGCCCAATCCTAACAACGACAATCGACTCGGCGGAGAACTCGACGACAACAATCTCGTTATCCCGCTCAAGCGATTCGATTCGAATGACTACATCGACTTGTTGTTTACCGTTATCCCAAGTGATGGCGTAACGGAGTATAAGGTCACCGAGTTCGTCGACAATAACACGGGTATCAATTGGTCCAGTTACAAAATGCAGTTAGGGTTTGGTACGGGGGCGGCGTTCACCCTCTCGGGACCGGCGGACGGACTGGATTTCGATGCCCCAGAGTTTTTGTCGCCTCCAGGGTCGCCCGCAATGCCACTGGTCGCTCTTGGCCCAGATGAATTGAATTTTTCGGGCGGGAGCCAAGGATCCGGGCGCAACCCTACGAGTTTCGACTTGATATTCCCGACCTGAACGTCACCGGGGGTCTGGCAACATTCACGTTGCGGCAGATTCCGACAGCCGTTCCTGAGCCGACCGCCATGGTGTTGATCGCGACGGCTCTCTTCGGAGGTCTTGCATTGCGCCGCCGCATTTGAGACAGCACTAAATGCGATCCGACAATTTGGCCCCGGGGTGATTTACCCGGGGCTTATTTTTGCACAAAGCGCCCCTACGACCGTCGGCCGCAGGTACCGCGACGGATTCGCCGGGATCCTACCAATTGAGCCCGAACTTTTCGCCGCCTGATGGGCCGCCGATGCCGCCCTTCAAATCTTGGCGTTGCTTGCGCGGCGGCTTCGGCGCGTCGTCCGGCAACGGCATATCTTCGTCCGCGACTTTCTGTTGCCCCGGTTTTTCCGGTGGCGTGAGCAGCGCCTTGAGAGACAGACTGATGCGTTGCTTTTCGGCGTCGACCGAGAGCACCTTCACTTCGACTTCCTGTCCTTCGCTTACCACGTCGCGGGCTCGAAACACACGTCCGTGCCCTAACTCCGAAATGTGAATCAGCCCTTCAACTCCCGGCTCCAACTTCACGAACGCGCCAAAGTCCATTAGCCGAGAAACAGTTCCTTTGACGCGGGCGCCGATCGGGTACTTTGATTCCACATTCTGCCAAGGGTTGGCTCCGACTTCGCGATACGACAGGCTGACCTTACCAGTCTCCTTGTCGAACTTCTCGATGCGCACTTTCACTTTCTGGCCCACTTCAACGACTTCGCTGGGATGCTTCACGCGATCCCAACTGAGCTGGCTGATGTGGACAAGCCCATCGACGCCACCCAAATCGACAAACGCGCCAAAATCTTTGAGGCTTCGAACCACGCCCTCGCGAAGCTGGCCCGGCGCCAGTTCATTAAGCAGCTTTTCGCGTTGTTCATTCCGCTCGCGCTCCATTACCGCGCGGTGGCTAAGCACCAAATTGCGGCGGTCGCGGTTGGCCTCGGTAACCACGCACGCCAATCGTTGACCGACTAGCTCCTCCGGGTTGTCCACGCGATAGATCGAAATCTGCCCCATCGGGATGAACCCGCGAATGCCGGCCACCTGGCATTCCAATCCGCCTTTATTCGCACCGGTCACGTTGACTTCGATGATTTGCCCTTCGCTCACTTCGTCCCAGTTGCCCACGTCGATCGCTGCCGTAGGCAGCGAGAGCTCGTACAGTCCCTCGTCTGCATCGAACCGCAAGACGACGAGCTCGATTTGCTGACCTGCTTCAGGCGGCGCTGCCTCGAATTGCTGTAGCGGCACAACTCCCTGGTTACGGCCGCCCAGGTCGACAAATACATCGTCGCGGTGGATTTTGGCCACAAGGCCTGTGACGCGCGTTTCGGCGCAAGCTCCGTTGCTGTGATGCTGCCGGCTTCTTCGCTCAACAGTGTGTCGAGAGACAGCTCGCCCAGCGCGGCTTGATACTCGGCTTCCAGTTCTGGTGAAAGCTGGTCGCGAATGTTCGGCGGCGGATAATGTTGCCGCTCCTTTTTGGGCACCGACTTATCAGCAGGCTGTTTTGCGGGAGCGGGTGGAACAGACAGCGGGGCCGCCGCGGCAGGTTCCGGCGATGCCTCCACCGGCTGGCTCGTCGCAGGCACTATTGCCGGCGTAGGCTTTGCTTTTGCCACCAAGACGGACAGCGGCGGAATGGGTCTCGCCTTGATGTCCTCCGCTGCGTGCCCGGGCCGTTGTGAGCCGATCAGAATTCGCTGCGCCGGAGGTGCCGGTTTCGACTCCGTGGTTTCGGAAACAGATTGTGGTTGCTCGACTTCGGGGGAATCAGACGACATTAGAAATGGCCTCGCGGAACGCAAACAACTTCGATAAGACTTGTTAGTGTACCAAGCCTATTGTTCGGACGACAATCGCGACAAACGTGCCAGAGCGGTCGAAAAACGGAACGAACCTCAGCAGTAAGATGCACAATCCTGCTTGGCCTACAAGTTGGTGGGTGCTACGCAAAGAGTTCATATAGCCTGATGGGGAATTTGCCGAGCTTGCCGCCATAGTTGCCGGCACCGATCGCGAGCACGCCTTCGCCGGTTGCTGCTTCAATTCCAGCCCGCATCGCAGCAGCAACTGCCTGTTGATCGATACCATCGATCACGATTTCGTAGGCAACTTTTGCTCCGGCAACGAGCTCCGACTTCACTTGCTCGCGAAGTGTCGGGCAATAGGCGTCGGCCGTTGAGGCACGCAGCGCCTTGTATTTCGAACCTACTTTGCTGCCGCTGCGGCAGACACCGCCAGGAAACGGAGTGATGACGCCTGGGAGCTGGCCGATGGCATCAGCGGCCCGTTTGGCCGCCGCCAGGCCAACTGATTGCGACCCGGCCTGAAGAATGATGTTGCCACCGGCGACACCTTTGGCAACACCGGCTGTGGCTTCGATGCAGAATTCGCCGTCCATCACTGGGATATACCAACAGCTAAGCGATTCCTCTGGTTCTTGACTCTTGACACTTGACTCTCGACTTTCAAATCCATCTCCAAAATAGCGCAGATATTTGCCCAGCGAGTATGTCTCGGCGGCATCTTCCAAGCCGTTGAAGCAGGCCGTGCTAGGACAGGTGAGAATACACTGACCGACGCGGTGCTGGGCCGCCTGGCTGACCGATTCCGCGGTGAAACCAAAGAGAAGCACGGCGGCAGCGGACCGACCGTCGGGCGATTCGTCTTTCGTAAGCCGGCGCTCGAGGCCAGCTTCCGCATCGCAACCGAGGACGCTCGTGCCATAGCCGGTGATCGACTGTAGAGCGGCGTTCAGCCAATCATTGTCGGCCGCCGTGACGATCAGGCGTGTATACCGGGTGCCGAATGCTTCGGCGAATGTGTCGAGAATTTCTGTGGATCCAAGGCGCATGGCGTGATTGTAGCGCCTTTTGCGGAAGTCGCCCAGTCTCATCCACCAATGCCGGCTAACGCTCCCTATTCGCTCTAGTCCGACTCTGGCCCAAATCGACCGGCTCCGCCACCAAATCCGGGACCACCTGGACTTGGCCCGAAGCCGACGCCAGGTCTCGCCGCAACCGGCATCGCGCCTGGAGAAGCATCAAAGCCGGGGCGGAAGAAGCCGCCTCCGCCGACCCCCATCTGACCAAAACCTGGAATGCCCGGTGCGCCAGCGGTTACCTGCGCAGAAGTTGCAACGCCGCTATCCTCTAGGAGTCTCTTCACTTTTTCTTGCACGGCAGGCGTCTGCCGCAGGATGACCCGGTCCTGGAAAACCGTGAGCGCTACGCCCTGCCCATCGGTTAGCCGTCCCGACCATGTTTCATCCGGGAGTGATTTGGTGATGAGTTCGCGAACCTGGGAACGCATGGCATTCACATCGTTGGTCGGATTTAGCTGCAGCCGGTACCAACGCGTGAGGACTTCATGGTTCGGTGCTTTTGCTGCGTTCGAAGCCGACGCCGAGCGTTCTTCATCCTTGTTGAGCGATTTCCGGATAGCGGCAAGCAGACCGCGCACCTCATCATGTACGGCCGCCGTTTGGGAAATCACCAGGAGGTCAGGCCCGATCGCGCGAATCTCGGATTGCCCACCTTTATTAGCCGCCCAGGTCTCCGAGGCGACGCACGCTTGGATAGCATCCACGAGTGCATCCAAATGCACGCCACGGTTGCCCACCATGGTGCCAACGTCATAGACACAGGTTTTTAGATCTTTCTCGGCCGCGTCGGGTGTCGTGATGATCAGCACTTCATCCTCGATGACGTACGTCAGATTATAATTTTTAAGCATTAGCTCAAGAGCCGACCGAAACGAAATGTTGTGCAATTTGACGGTTACTGGCTCATCGGCGCTGATGCCAACTTCGTCCAATGCGGGCGTATCGATCTGAATTGGGATTCCATAGTCATCTTGCAGTTGCGTTACGACGTCCTTGAGCGGAGTCTCACGGAAATCTAACCCCTGCGAATGCAACGGAGCGTGCAACGCTCGCTTGATTTTGGCGATGATCGCCGAATTCTCATTGTCGGCGCAGGTACAAAAGTTGTATGAATCATAGCTCCCTTTGGCTGGCTGCCCGTCTTTGATCAGCACCGATTTGTCCGGATGGGACCCTTGCTTCGTCGAATTGGCCCTCGCCGGCGGACTTCCAAAGAGGTCCTCTGCCGGTTCTGCTCCGAACGATCCAACAACCCAACCTGCCATTCAGCGCCAAACTCAATGCCCACGATGTACGACTCATACCTCTGCCTCCTATGACTGGACCCGCGGAAGAGAAAACGATGGCACGGCGACCGGCGCACGGCGGGAATCCGACCCCACCGGCGCGTGGAATAATGGTAGCCGATTCGCCAACAGAGGGGCAAACTATTCCCGGAACGCAATCGCCGATATTAAGCCAACCTATTCTGGGGCGACAGGCGTGAAGGAGGAGATCTCGCACGTCGCTGGATGGCGAAATGGCTCGAGCGAGAAGGCCGGCGGCAGCATCCCAGCCAGAATGGCTGAGCCATGCAACCTAATCCCTGGATCGCACCGTGTGGCAGTCCGTCGTGCGAATTAGCCGGCAGCCGCTCTCGAAGAGGCCGATCGGGGTCGGCCGAGTCCAAACCACCTCGGCTTCCACGGCAAATCGCCCCACTTTCGGATGGTCGAGCGAAATGATTGCCCGGCTGCAACCAAGATCATGATCGTGCGAGAAGCCGATCCCTGTGAGCGACAGATCTTTGCCCACGACGGTCGTTGTTTCGTCCAACAGCAGGTTTCCGTCGTTGCCAACCGGCGTGAGACGAAACGTGTACGGAATCGGGAAGCGGTCGCGGCTACGCCGTTCGTCGACAAGCGCAGTCGTACCGGCGTCGTCGATCAGGCCTTGGATTTGTTGTGTTAGCGAATCGCCGTGCGCATTAATTTCGGCGATGGTCGTTAACGCATTTTGGATCGCGTCGTATCCCATGACGATATATCAGTGAGGATTGATTTACTTCATCAATTCGACACGCGACGGATTTGTCTTCCGCCGACGCTCCTACATAGCCACTTATGAAAGAATATGTCAGGCCGGCGATGTGGTTTGAAAATGCTCACGGCTGGGGCGGCAAAGCGTGTCCCAGGGAGTCGCCAAAACACTCAGAAACGTTACAACCATCAAATCGCCCGGACGCGATTGTCGTAGTAGCCTAAAACAGCCTGACCAGTTGCGACAACTCGAAACCAGGCCAAAACCCCGCCCCATCGCGGTTCGTTGGCGAAACGGCGCGGACCAACCGACCGCCGCTCTCATACCAGCCGGGCTTGGTGAATCGACACCAGCTTACATCGATCTCAGCGGCGAACCGGCCTAGCTCCGGCTGAGCAAGCTCGATCAAAGCTCGGCGTTGCGAAATGGGCTGCTCGTGAAAAAAGCACAGGCCCCGACGTGAAATGTTTTTACCAACCACGATAATCGCGTCCTGCTCAAAGGGCCGGCGGTCGGCGTCGAGGGGCGTGAGCTGAAATAAGACTGGTAGCGCGATTCGCTCATCCCGCCGGCGTTCACGGCGCACTTTGGGATGAACTCGCTCTACCAGGTCCCCGATTTGGTTTGCAAGGGTTGTACGGTCCGATCCAACAGCGGCAATGCCGCCGGCTAATTGATTCATGTGGCAGGTCGCAGCGGTGGCAACGATTGAAGCACAAACGACGATTAGGTGCCGAGTGATAAAACGCGGCCAAACTCGGCGGCAATAACGCGGCAAACGCCGAGACGTAGAAAAGCTGGTCAGACAGACGAGCCAATGGCTGAATTTGTGGTCTGGTCCGCCATCCAAACCGTAGCTTACAAATCGCCGAGAGGCAATTTTCAGAGCCGGCGCATCAGCCACTCAGCATGGAAACAAGGGCCAAAGTAGCCGCAACCATCGTGGTGGCGATGAAAACGGCACGAAAAACGCCCGTCGATAGTTCACTCGCCAATTGCGGACTTAGGGCTTTGCTCAACGGGCGGGCAATCTGTTGCACGCCGGGAACGAGCGCTGTTCGCGTGCAGCCACGTTGCAGCTCGGCGATGGCGGCCGATGCCGGGCGGGCATCACCCCAATAGCCGGGCAGATCGCGGCCCTCGGCAGGCGGCACCGCCTCCTGAAAGACATCTAATGCGGGCCGCAGCGCTTCGGCGAGACGCCAACAATCGCTACACCGTTCGAGGTGAGTCTCTACCTGCTCATCCCACGGCTCGCCGGTCGGAAATGGACCGCGCGTGAGAATCATGAATACCTGATCGCAGTCCATCGCACTTTCCCTCCCGCCGGCGTCGCGCGAGCGCCGAATTGAATGCCGTTATCCCGAGCACTCAAAGTTATGTTGGTTATACTCATGCGATCGCAATTCCCGCCAGCCCAGATTGGGAAGAAAAGACTAGGGAACAAGGAGAACAGGGAGACGTGGAACAGCTAGTAGCGAATTCGCAAGAAATTGGAACTGGTGCACCCGAACTCTTGCGAGTTCAGCTACGGCGACGGACGGCGCCGAATCCTATTGTCTCCTCCTCTCCTTGTCTCCTTGTCTAGTTTGCCGTCCCCTCGTCGGCAGTAAGGTCCGTGGTTAAAATTGGACCACAACTTTTTACGTCGCACATCCGGAGGATTCGCAACATCGCCGATACATCTGCCACTCTCGCCGTTCGACAGGAACGAAGCAAACAGCTCGCGCTCGCCGCTGCCCGCACCGCCGAGGACAACCGCGGCCAAGATATCGTCGTGCTCGACATGCGGGGCATGACAACCGAGTTCGATTACTTCGTACTCGTCACCGGCAACAGCCGCCGGCAATTACACGCCATCAGCGAAGAAATCGATCGCGTGCTGGAGAGCGAGCTCGGCGACCACCGGATGGGAATCGAAGGCTACAACGAAAGCCGCTGGATCTTGCTCGATTACGGCACCGTCGTCATGCACCTGTTCGATGGCGAAACCCGTTCCTATTACGCACTCGAGGACTTATGGGGTCAAGCTGCCCGCGTGCCGCTACCATGGCAGAAAGGTTAGACGGGAGATAAGGAAACTAAAAGTACCTGAATCCGCAAGATTTCGGCACCGTAATTTCCGAATCCCTTGCAAGATCAGCTACAGAGGAGGACGTAATCTTGTAGCCTACCTGTTTTGGCCTCCGTTTCTCTTGCTTGCCAATAGACTTCGCATTGCCTGTATGAATATCCTCGCCACACTACGTAACTGTTTCGCCCATGCCCTGGCCTCGTTAGGCCTTGAGGCAGACGAATTACCGGTGCTTACCGCCTTGGTACTGCCAGCGCAGGACACGAAGTTCGGCGATTACCAAGCCAATTGCGCGATGCCGCTTGGCAAGCGACTCGGCAAGCCGCCGCGCGAGGTTGCGAATCAGATTGTGGCTGCTCTCGACGCAACCGACTTTTGCGAGCCGCCCGATATCGCTGGGCCGGGATTTATCAATCTACGACTCAACGACGATTGGCTGGTAAAACAATTACTTGAGACGTTTCGCGACCTCGAGCGATTGGGAGTTGCTCCAGCGGCGTCACCGCGCACCGTGATTGTCGATTATTCTTCCCCCAACGTTGCCAAGCCCATGCACGTGGGCCACATCCGCTCGACGGTGATTGGCGATGCGCTGTACCGCATCCTCAAGTTCTTGGGCCACCACGCAATCAGCGACAATCATCTCGGTGATTGGGGTACGCAGTTTGGGATGATCATTTACGGCTTCAAGCATTTTGTCGATCGAGAAGCTCTGACCCGTAACGCGGTCGAAGAACTCACTCGGCTCTACAAGTTCGTGAACTCCCTGGTCGAATACCATGACGCGCAGAATGAAAAAATCCCCGCGCTCGAAAATCGTATCGCTGCTCTCGAGCGGGAAAATCCAGGCTGGACGTCCGCACCACCACCTTCGGGAGCGAAGGAGTCGAAACAAGCAGCCAAGCGGCAGCGAGAGCAGGCAGCCGAAATCAGCAAATTACGCGGCGAGCTAGTTGGTTTGTACATGAAGGTCGCTGCTGTCGATGACAGCCCAGAGTTGAGCAAACGCGCCGTTGCCCACGCTGACATTGGCCGACAGGTGCTCCAGGAAACGGCGAGACTTCACAGCGGCGATCCGACGAATGTGGAGCTCTGGCGCGAGTTTCTGCCCGCCTGCCTCGCTGAAATTGAAGTTATGTACAAACGGCTCGGTGTAACGTTTGACCACACTCTCGGCGAGAGTTTTTATCAGGACCGACTGCGCGGCGTCGTGAAAGATCTCTCCGACAAAGGACTAGCTCAAGAAAGCGACCGCGCCATCTGCATATTCCTCAGATGGCTACGATGTGCCGATGATCGTTCAGAAGCAGGATGGAGCGTTCCTCTACGCCACGACTGACCTGGCTACGATTCAATATCGCATGAAGGAGTGGCAGCCTGATACGATCTTGTACGTCGTCGATCATCGGCAGTCGTTCCATTTCGAACAACTGTTCGCCACGGCAAAGCTGTGGGGATACGGCGACGTGGAGCTACAGCACATCGCCTTTGGCACTGTGCTGGGCGAAGACGGGCGTCCCTTCAAGACGCGCAGCGGCACCTCGGTCGGTTTGGCCGGCCTGCTCGATGAAGCCGTCGAACGCGCCTACGCCATCGTCTCACAAAACGACGACAACCGACCGGAGCCTCTGCTCTCCGAAGAAGAGCGTCGCCAAGTCGCTGAGCAAATCGGCATCGGCGCGATCAAGTACGCCGATCTTGCACACAATCGCACGAGCGACTACGTGTTTAGCTACGACAAGATGCTGGCGATGACCGGCAATACCGCGGCGTACATGCAGTACAGTTACGCTCGCGTGAGAAGCATCTTTGCGAAGGGCGGTTTGGATGAAACGGCAATCCGCGATTCGCAATCGAAAATCTTGTTGACAACCCCGCAGGAGCGCCGCTCTTGGCGTTGCACTGCTACAATTTGCCGAAACACTGGACCGTGTCGTCGCCGATTATCGGCCGAATCATCTCACGGCCTACCTGTTCGAATTGGCGACCCGCTACAGCGATTTCTTCGAGAATTGCCCGGTGCTGAAGGCCGAGACCGAATCGCTGCGCACGAGTCGCCTGCTATTATGCGAATTGACGGCCCGCACGATTAAACTTGGCTTGAATCTGTTGGGGATTGAAGTCGTCGAACGGATGTAAAGCTCGCGCAAGCACAGCAATGCCTTTCCGAGACGGTACTGATGAGTTCGTCTGTGTGAGCGCACGGTACCGTGAGAGAGGTGATTGATCGCGATCTGGTTCTCATGCGGGAGACCGTAATGCTGTCGATACGCCAGCACGAACCGCCCGTCGGAAAATCGAAAGATCATAGACACATCCAGGTGCGGTCTGCCGCTGGTTTCTGCCCCTTGGACGGGGTAAGAATTCATGCGACAATGAAGATTCGTTCCTGAATCCGCTATATGCGGCGACTGTGCGAACTTAACTTCATCGAGCGGGTGGTCAATGTTGCCTGCACGACGATCGTCCACGGCGCCTGGGAGCGCGTCCACAACGGACTGCTCCACGATTTGGGAATGTGCACCGCAGGCAGCGAAGTACTCGACGAGTAGCGTGACCCCTCGTGCATGGCGCAGGCGAAGTAACGACATTTTGAGAGCCTTCGATGCTGGAAAATCGCTATAAGGATATGCCACTTCCGGGAGAGCTCAAAGACATCTTGGCGTCGTGCCCGTCATTCTTGGTTCCGCGCGACCGGTCGTCCATTTTGCGGTTGGCGTTGGGCGGCGAGAACCAACCGGTGTTCGAGGTCGCGTACGATATTCCGGGGCGGGGGCGGGTCGTCGAAGCGACAGTGACGCGTTGCAAGAACGGCCTGTGTGTCAACTATACCGATCCGTGTATGCGGCGGCGCGATCCCGATTGCATGGTCATCGCGGATGAGCAGCCTTCCGACAAAGAACGATTCGACGAGCGATTCGGCGGGCCATTCAAAGCGCTCCGGCAAGAAACCTTCAAGTGGCTGAAGGAGAACGATCTCATTGTGCTGCCGCTCTACACGGGCGGTAAGGAGCTTGGCTACCCGACGTTGCTCGTCGCTCCGCGGAACGCCGCGTTCTTCGTCGGCGCACTCGCAGATTTGCAGGAAATGCTGGGTGGCCCGCAGGTGCCGTTGGATTTTTGTCCTCAAGCGATTATTTATTTGGCACCCCCGTTTCGGCACACACGTTTCGACGGCCGCCAGATCGTCGTTCATCACCGTTTGCCCGAATTGCACGAGATCTTCGCCTACAACCTGTACCCGGGCCCCAGCGCGAAGAAAGGGATTTACGGCGTTCTCATCCATCAGGGCGAACAGGAAGGCTGGATCACCGCGCACGCTTCGACGGTGCAGGTCGTTACGCCGTACGACAACGTCGTGACGATCCTCCACGAAGGCGCAAGCGGCGGAGGCAAAAGCGAAATGCTGGAGCCGGTCCATCGCGAACCCGACGGGCAGTTGCTCTTAGGCCGCAATGTAATCACCAACGAAAAGCGTCATCTCACGCTTCCGCGGGCATGCGAGTTGCGTCCGGTGACGGATGACATGGCTTTGTGCCATCCTTCGCTGCCACGAATGCCGGAAAGGCTTTCGGTTATCGACGCGGAAAACGCGTGGTTCTTGCGATTTAACCATATCGCGCATTACGGAACCGATCCGTATTGGGAATCGATTTGCTGTCATCCCCCAGAACCGCTCATCATGCTCAATATGGATGGCAAGCCGGATGCAACGTGCCTGATCTGGGAACACATCGAGGATGCGCTGGGCTTCGTTGCCCGAATCCACGCGTGGTGATGCCGCGGCGGCTGGTGCCTGACGTTGTGAACGACCCAGTTTCGGTCGATATCCGCAGCTTTGGAATTCGCACGCCGGTCTGCACGCGCGATCAGCCGAGCTATGGCATCGTGGGTTTATTTCATGTGTTATCGCCCGCTCTGGCCTGGCTGTGGCGCTTGGTGGCGCCGCGCGGGTACGATAATCCCAGCATCAGCGAAACGGTTGGCATGAGCAGCGAAGGAGTGGGTTCCTTCTGGCCATTCGCGACGGGAAGGAAAGTGACCCAGGCAAACTTGCTTCTAAGACAGATTCTCGACACGCCTCGAACTCGCTTCGTGCTGGTGCCGAATCAACACATTGGCGCGTGGTCGGTGGGCTTTATGCCCCAATGGCTGATGCGCGATTATTTGGCCCGCCGCGGCAGCTCCCGTTTTCGCGCCGAGCAGATCGTGCCAGCCAGGTGCCCGTTGCTCGGCCATGCAATAAAATCGATGCAAGTGGAAGGAACAACGATTCCGCATTGGTTCCTGGAAGTCAATTCGCAACCCGAGGTGGGGGACGACGGCTACGACCGGGGTGCCGAAATCCTGTACAATTTCTTCCGCCGCCAATTGGCCGAGTTTCTCGAAGATGACTTGGATCCCTTGGGCCGCTGCATTATCGAATGCTGTATGGCCAAAGGAACAGCAGCCGACTACGAGGCCCTCATCAATGTTAGTATGGATCGGTAGAAACGACGGGAGACCAAGGCACGTTAAAGACGTCGGATATCGTTAAACGCAAGCCAGCTGGCGCACCAATTATACATCTTGATACTGTTGCAATTGGCGCCTGGAGCGGTTCGATGGTCTTCTGTCCGATGCACAATTTTCTGACAAGCCGGACGGCATTTTTCCATGGTTAACGACATGTCCACACAAACCCTACATGCAAGGACCCCTACTCGGAATCAGGAGCTATTGAACTGGGTCGGTGAGATGGCTGCTTTGTGCAAGCCGGACCAGGTTTATTGGTGCAATGGATCACAAGAGGAATACAATCGCCTTTGCAACGAGATGGTGGCTTCCGGAACATTCATCAAGCTGAATCAGGAACTCCGCCCAGGGTGTTTCTTGGCGCGGAGCCACCCTAGTGATGTCGCTCGCGTTGAAGATCGCACTTACATCTGCTCTGAGAATCAGGATGATGCCGGCCCCACCAACAACTGGATGGCGCCGGACAAGATGAAAGAGATTCTCACGCCGAAGTTCGAAGGCTCGATGCGCGGCCGGACAATGTACGCGATTCCATTCAGCATGGGGCCGATCGGGTCGGACATCGCGCAAATCGGCGTGCAGCTTACGGACTCGCCGTACGTTGTAGTGAACATGCGGATCATGACCCGGATGGGCGAGGCCGTGCTGAAAGTTCTCGGCACAAACGGCAGCTTCATCCCCTGCCTGCACTCGGTCGGCATGCCGCTTAAGCCAGGTCAGGAGGACGTACCCTGGCCGTGTAGCCCCGATCCGAAGGATAAGTACATCGTCCACTTCCCAGAAGATAGGATGATTTGGAGCTATGGCTCCGGTTATGGCGGCAATGCACTGTTGGGCAAAAAATGCCTCGCGCTGCGGATCGCCTCTTGCATGGCGCACGACGAAGGCTGGCTCGCCGAGCATATGCTCATTACGGGTGTGAAGAGCCCTACCGGCGAGAAAACCTATGTGGCCGGTGCTTTCCCCAGCGCGTGCGGCAAAACCAATTTTGCGATGCTCATTCCGCCCAAGCCTTTCTGCGATGAAGGCTGGGAAGTGACAACCGTCGGCGACGACATCGCCTGGCTCAAGCAGGGCGACGATGGCCAATTGTACGCCATTAACCCCGAGGCCGGCTTCTTCGGCGTGGCCCCCGGCACGAACGAGAAGACGAACCCGAATGCAATCGCCTCGATTGCGAAGAACACGATCTTCACCAACGTCGCGCTTACAGATGATGGTGACGTATGGTGGGAGGGTCTCACAGAGGAACCGCCCGAGCACGCTATCGATTGGCAAGGCAACGATTGGACGCCGGCGAGCGACAAGAAAGTTGCTCATCCGAACAGCCGCTTCACGGCACCGATGCCGCAATGCCCGTCGGCCGACCCGGCGTACGACGACGCCAACGGCGTCCCGATTTCGGCGTTTATCTTCGGCGGCCGCCGCAGCACGGCAGTGCCACTCATCTCACAGTCCTTCAATTGGCCCTTCGGCGTGTACTCCGCTGCCACGATGGGCTCGGAAATGACGGCTGCTGCGTTCGGCCAACTCGGCCAGGTCCGCCGCGATCCGTTCGCCATGTTGCCCTTCTGCGGCTATCACATGGGCGACTATTTCGGCCATTGGCTCGATTTCGGCCGCAGGTTTGAAAAACCACCGCTGATCTTCAAAGTCAACTGGTTCCGCCGCGATGCGGAAGGCCAATTCCTTTGGCCGGGCTTCGGCGATAACTTCCGCGTGTTGAAGTGGATCATCGGGCGTGTGAATGGCACCGCGTCGGCTCGGGAAGCTGCCTTTGGCTTCATGCCGCGATACGAGGATCTCGATTGGCGCGGCCTTGATTTCAGCAAGCAACAGTTCAACCAGCTGATGAGCATCGACCGCGGGGAACGCATTCAAGAGGTCGCTTCGCACGATGCGCTGTTTTTCAAACTGTTCGATCGTTTGCCGCGTGAGTTTCCCGCGATTCGCGATGTGATGCTAGCCGCACTATGGCGCAGCCCGCGCAAAGGTGAGGCTAGATAAGTTCGGTCCTTTGCAAACGGAAAGAGTTACTCGTCTGGGGACTGCGTGACCCAGTGCGATTAACCTGCCTGTTCGCCTTCGGGCTTCGGCGAGTCGTCGCTTTTGTTTGGACTCGGCGCATCTTTGGCCGGCACGCTCTTCGCTGTCTCGACGTCTGGATTGGCATCGTCGCCGGGTGGCGTTTTTGAGGCTGCATTGTTCAACTTAGCCGGCGCAGGCAACGCGTGCCCTTTGGCCGTATCTTTCGTGGCGACTTCCGCTGGTTCCTGCGGTTCTACCGGTTCTGGCCGCGGGCCTGTATCGACCAGCAAATATCCGGCCCAAAAGAATGGGTGATCGGCGGTCGGTAATTCGCCCGTGTTGTCCGACCTCTTGAGGCGTGGTTCGCGAAACACATCGAGCGGCGCTTCTCGCGCGAGCAAACAGGCGCGTTGCCACGCATCGGCTGCCGGCATCTTCATGCCCTCTTTGGCGAATTCTCGAACTAAATCGAAATTCGTGCGTCCACCTGTGCGCCAACGCGTCATCAGAATCGTACGGGCGCCGCCGGCCATCAGGTTGCACAGCGATTGAAAAACCTCGCCTCCCGGCCGCATGCGATGGGCACCGCGCTTGGTCGTCTTCAGTCCTTGCTCCGCCTCCGTCGCGACACCGGTCAACACGATTTGCTCCGGTCCACCGAACGGCAGCGTGATCCATGCGTTGAGCGAGTTGTTCTTCGCGCCGCGCGACTGTGGCAAGAGTGACGGCGATTCGCCAATTCCCGCGTTCGGTGCGAGGTCATCCATCACAATCAATTGATCCAACAGCGGCGAAATCAAATTTGTTGGCCGCGACAGAGTCTCGCCCAAAACGAGTGGCCCGGCCAAATCGCTCTCAAGTTCCTGCAGCAACATTTCACGAGCAGTACTATCGCTAGCGAATTTTAGATCGTTGGCGACAATCCCGGCATGCTGCACCCTCCGCAACGGTTGTGGCCTGGCAACTGCGAGTGCGGCTGTGGGGCCGTAACGGATCGGGAACAGATCACCTAAAACCCTATCGCCGTTTGCACCACCTGGTGTCAGTGCTTCGAACGGCACGTACCAGAGAAGATCATCCGGCACGATGATGAGGCTTGTTGTTTTGGCAAGGTCTAACCGCGCATCACCAAACACCGCCACGTCTGCTTCCTTCGAGGCGTCACGCCACGCATCCCCCTTAAGTTCGGCCACCGAAATCTGTCGGTTCGCACCATAATTTCCAATGGCTTTGAGAAAGTTTGCCAATCCGGCCTTAAGCCGATGCGCGTCGGGCAACTGCCAAATGTGGACATCGGTCGCGGTCAGCACGAATCCATACATGTTGCCTGCTGCGGTATGGAATTCAATAAGCGATTCTCGCTTACCGAGCGACTTCTGCAATTCGGCGGTCGTGAAAAACGGAGGGAACTCGCAGGACGAGGGCAACCGGCGTACCGCGATCTGAAGCAGCATCTGCTGACGATCTGTTGCGTTGCGCTCCCAGGCATCGTATAGCGCATTGAGCATTTTTGTTTCGCTCGGGTTGCTCGCAAGAATTGGACTGGCCACGAGTTGGTCGTGGATTTTCTGCCCTACCGAGTCGAGCGTTTGATACGCAGCGAAACCTGCCAAAATGCGTTGCCGCTCGAGAACCGCCTCTGCGTCAAGACTCGCGACAGGCGATTCCAAGATCGCGCGCAGGGCAAGCAACCGGCCGCCGAGAGGCTGGCTGGCCAAATACTGCCTGCGCTTCGCGCGCTCGGCAATTTCCAGTGCGAGTGCCGCGTCTTTCCGTTCGAGCGAGGCGATAAACCAACGGTCAAACGCTGCGGTTTGGTCCGTTTGCAGCACAGCCATCGCATCAAGCGAATTGCGAGCCCAATCGGCCAGCGTCGGATCGGCTAACAACGACTTATAAAAGTCAACCGCTAACCGCGGTGAAGCAGTCCGTGCATCGTACATTTGATTCGTGCGCTCAATCTGAAAGTTCCGCAATGAAGCTCCCGACTGTGCTGCCAATGCTCGCGTTAGGATTTCACCACCCGCTTCCGCCTTGCCCTGCAAAATGCGCACAACCGCCTGCAGGTACAACTGATGGATTGCCGGCACGCAGCCGCGCATTTCCCCTAATCGCCGGCCCGATTCTTCCACTAATGCGGCTCCCGCCGGCACCTGTCCCTGCCAAAGCAAGCTTTCCGCCTGCGCAAGCCGCACCGTCACCGCCGTATGTCGCAGCCGATTCGCTTGAGCCCACGCGGCAATCGAGTCCAACAGTGGGTACATACCTGCAGCGCCGGACGCCATGTGATTGATCCAGCCATCGATCGCGCTCTCGGTCACGACGCCTGGATTATCGAAATAGAACGCCGAGAAACCCGCCTCGGCCAACAGCTGCGCGGCTCGGCGCGTATCGCCGCGACGCATCGCGATCCGACCTTGCTCCAACAAAGCCACACACGTGAGCGGGTGATCGAGTTGTCCATTCACGACAATCGAGCGGCCGAGCAGCATATCGGCCTCATTGAGCTTCCCCATGCCTTCTTCCGCCAGGCCGCGCAGCAAATCAATCCACACGGCGGACCAGTGATTGGCTGGCGCTAGGTTCCCCCGCGAGAGCACTACTGACAGCTCTTTTGAAATGGGATCCTGAATAGCGAGTGGTCCCAGGAGCTCGTTTCGCCGGCGAATGGCGAGCGCCGTCATCCGCATGATTTCGACGACATTGACCCGCCAATACATTGGTTCACGGACGACGCCTCCCTGCTGATAAGCCCGCTGCGCATCCAAATCACCGATCAGGACTTTTTCGGACTGCGGGAATTGACCCAGCACAAAGTTTCGTGAACTCTTTCCCCAAGGCGGCATACGGCGAGCCCGATTCGGCTCCGGTCGCGGACCATTTGCCCCCGTCTGGAACTTTACCTGTAGCAACCAGTTCGGGTACGCGAGATAGAGTTGGCATGCCTGATCGAATTCAGCCAGTGACTCGGCATTGAGGCCTTCGTGGTACAGCACCTCGCCCAGCATGGCGTGATAACAGATAGAATCGATCCAGCTTGATTGGGATGTCCGCACACCGTGTTGAGTTTCGCGACGGAGCTCGCGTTCCGCACTTCGATACTCGCCGGAATAGAACGACTGAACCCCGGCATAGTAGCTGGCGTGTGGAATCTGATCCATCAACTGGGCCGTTGCTGGTATCGCCGCCAGCAGTGCGAGCACCGCGCTAGTGACATATTGGCGCACTGTTATACGCATTGCTCGGCCTCCTCGTCTTGCGACCAGCAGATACGGCAGAATGGCGTCGAGTCCTCCGCGAAGAGTGCCTCTCTCAGTTCGCCGACCGACGCATCCTTGCATTGTACCAAATCCACGCTTGCACGGCCTTCACATCGTGATTTCTCTCGAGAATAACGCTGTTTCCATCGCGCCTAGCCGCGGGCGCAAGCCAGCGGTCGAGCCGCCGAAGAACCACTGGCTTCCGCCCACGGCTAACAACAAACGCCGCCATTGCATTCAAGCTGGCAACCGCGATGGGCCAAATCCTGGCAAATCTTAAAACTTCGCAAAGCTTTTCCGGTTATGCGGACGATAACGGTTGTACGGTGGAGCCCAGCGAGCCGGCGGTCCGGCTATAAATCCTGAGCCTCCCCTGCTATTCGCAGGGAGACACGACGATGAGCCAACAAAAAAGAACGCACACAGCATGGAAACTGGTACTCGTCCTGTTATGGCCAGCCGTTACGCTCTTCACCGGATGCCAGATTGATGTCGCTGGTCAGACACTTCCCAGCCCGTGGTACCTGACCGACGACATTCAATACTACGCGCCGGGACCTGAATTCAAACTGGCTCGCGAAGCCGCCGCCATGCAAGAGCAGGCCGAAGCGGTTAAGAGCCAGCCTCAAGGTGCACCGGGCCACTAGCCAGAACGAACCGCCGTCGGCCAGACTTGTTAGTCGTACTTTCCGGCCGAAATTCTTCCGTTCATCCTCCGGCGGAGCTATTCGCTTTCTTGTCGCTGCGACTAGCGGGCTAAATCTGCCTGGTTTTCCGGTCCCCAGGGCCGAAGTGGCGGGTTCTATCATTTGCTGGCACGACGAAGGTACAATGCAGTTGGCTCGTTTGGGCTAGCAGCATGATCCGGTGTCGAAGATCGGTGCTACCCCTCGTCAGCCCGTGACAAAGGAACACAGAAGATGAGAGCTTTACTTTGTGCATCGTTGGTTTTGCTCTTCGCGACCACCTCGTCGGCCCAATTCGCCAAACGTGCTGCGGCCTTTCGCGGCGCCGATAAACCGGCTGACGCCGACGCGGCCAAACCCGCTAAGAATCCTGTCGCTCCTGCGGATCAGGCAGCCGGCGCGTCGAGCGGCTTGTTCGCCGCCCTGGACCTGGATGGCGACGGAACGATCTCGAAGACCGAGTTGCACAAGGCCATTGTTTCGCTAAGAAAACTCGATACGGATAAAGACGGTACTCTAACTATGGCGGAGTGCGGTGTTAATGCCAACGCAACCAATGGCCCAGCGACCACGAACAATGCCATGCAATGGGTCGACCGCATCATGGCCAACGATAAGAATAACGACGGCAAATTAACGCCGGATGAGCTCTCTGAAAATGAAAAGCAGATGCTCCAAGGCGCCGACCAAAATGGCGATGGTGCGATCGATCTGCAAGAACTCACAACCGCCGTCAATAGCCGCAATGCGCCGGGTGCTGGCAGCGCGTTTGGCGGCACCGGCAGTTACGGCCCGGCCGGAGCTCGCGGCAATGCGGTAATGGCGCGATTCTTCCAGTATGACCGCAACCATGACGGACGATTAGCGCCAAATGAAGTCCCTGCTCAAGGCAGGGCGATGCTGAACGGCGGGGATACCAATGGCGATGGTTTCATCGATGCAGGCGAATTTCAGGCGCTCGCCGCACGAATGGGCGAACGCGCGAAAACCTTTGGTGCCGGCAACAATCTAAACGCCGAGGCCAACAACGGTGGGCGAAGCCGTTAATCAATCGATCGCCAACGCTTGCGGACATACTGACAGAATATATACGACGAAGCGTCGTGGAGCCTGAGCACGGTTTGTTCAGGCCGTTTTCTTTATCGCGGCACTCCCTTTGCTCAATCGAAGCCGCATCGGGGCAACGTCGTGTTTCCCCAACAAGCGGACCCACAATTGATCGAAGGAGTTTCTACTATGTCCGCAATTGTCAGTTTGAGAATTGGTGCCGTTGCGGCCGGGCTGTCTTGCTTGCTGCTAGGGGTCGCCATCGCGCAGCAAGAGAACGCCGGCCAAGGTCAGGACAAACCGACGCAGTATAGCGGAAACAATCACAGTCGCACCGGACAAAACAGCCGGACCGACGCCGCAACCCAGACGAATCGCCAATACACGGCAAACTATCGTGGCACGCAGGCGAACGAAGGCGAGCATAGCGCGGCAGTCGATCGCTTCTTTGCAAATTGCATGTTGTTAAACAATCAAGCCGAAGTTGAATTGGGTCAAATGGGAGCTAAGCAGGCTCAGAATCCGCAAGTCAAAGAATTCGCCCAGGAGCTCGTGAAGGATCATCAAAAACTTGTGCAGCAATTGCAACAAATCGCGGGCAAGCAAGCGTCCGCGCGAAGCGGCAACTCCACATCGCTGCGCGAGAGAGCCCGATTGGAATCGAATCACGAAGCGAGCGACGCGGTGGAAAGGACTCCGGGAACATTCGGAACGGACAATTCAGCGACCAAAAGGACCGTCGAATCGAATACCAATTCCACGGATCGCAACGCAAATGAGGCCTTCACGTCGACAGGGAGCACTTCAATGCATGGCGATGCCGCGTTGCACCAAATTGCCCGCATGGCACGGCAGATCGACCAGCGCTGCAATCAGTCCCTCCGCGAGGCATTGCAGCAGAAGTCCGGCGCTCAATTCGACGAGGCTTTCGTCGGGGCCCAGATTAATGGCCACATCCACATGCTTGCAGCATTGGAAGTGATTTCGCAGGATACTCACGGCCAGCTACAGCAGATCGCTCAGAATGCTCAGCCGACCGTACGACAACACCTGGAGAAAGCCAAGCAGCTTTGGCAGCAGCTAACGAGCGGCGAAAGATCTGCTGCTCAAGCGCAGCGGCCTTCTGCCTCGCGTGAGACTCAGCGATAGCGCAGTTATTGCGGAAAAGAATTCTGCGTGAAATCAAACCACCCCGGGCGAGATTGACGGCTCCGCCATCAATCGTCCGGGGTTTTGTTGAGCTTCATGCTTTCGCCCACGAGTCGGCGAGAATACGGTCGATGCGGTCACTATGCACTGGTGCCGCAGCAGACTGGCGTGTTGTTGAAGCAGATGTAGCAGCAGCAACCGCTTTCGCAGCATTGCGACAGGCAATTGCAGCAAGCTTGAATCATCGCACAGCACGACTTGTCGCCGCTCGAGCAACTGATGCAGCAGCCGTCCTTCGTGTACTCGCACTTGCACTGACCGCACGTGAAATTGCATTGGCAGCAGGCAATGCCGTTCCAGGTGCAACTGCAACTGCAAAGGCCGTCGGACAGCATGCGGCAAAGGTTTTGCAGTGTGCCGCGAGCGACTTCATCGTCGCAGCGGCAATGAATCTTGCAGCCGCTTTGGGTTTTTTCGAATTCGACCGTGCAGCGCGGCAGCACGCACCAGTTCGCGCTGGCCGGCGAACCAGACGGCAACGAACCGGGGTGGATACCTTGGACCGGATTCGAGAACGGCGCGGCGGCCGATGAACCACGTTCCAACAAAGTAGACGATGCCATAACGCAGACTCCTTCCAAAGGGCCAGTCGACGACGGTAAGACGCAGATGGAAGAATACTTCCGATCAAATGCTGCGCTCCGTTCGCGAATGGCGGTTGTTTGCGAAACTTCCGGAGGCCCAGTGAGTTGTCGCAGCCTGACCAAAATGCGCCTCTCGTTTCCCGAGTAGGCCTGCAAGTGGTTATGAAAACCCGTTTAAGTAATGCAGTCAATGTCAGCTTTGATAGAATCACTGGGCACCATAATGGTGACGCATGGTATCAAAGTGCTCGTTTATGTCCCGCGAAGTGCGGACCGGCATTTGCTAGCATTCGACCAATGATCACCGGGCTGCTTCAAACTGAATAACTCGTGCAATCCGCAATCGGAAAATTTGGGCCATTAACGGAAACGAAGCCGTCGATGGTTTCCAATGCCTGTCGATACAATCGTGCTTGCGCTGCTAGCGGGAGCGGACATGTTTCCGAATCAAATCCCTGGTTTCTTGCCGAGCGTGGGTGGCCCAACGTTCAATCCCGGCATCCAACCGCCGACCGCTAATGCTCATCAACCGTCGCCGCGCGTAATGCCCGGCGTGCAAATCAACGACATCTACCAGGCAGCGAAGAACCGCGAGGTTGAAGATCACGAACTCGATAAGCTCTTCAACCCCGAGTTCTATGGCGACGCGACCTAAAATCGCGAGCCCCTTGAAAATCTCCCGGAATCCCCGGCGGAGCCAGGGGCTGTTAGCCTTGTCTTCCCCCGTTTCTCGTAGATTCGGGCCGAATTCGGGTTTTTCCGATTTTTTGCCAAATGCTGCGAACCGGACGGCCGAACCGGGTGTCTGAGGGGGCGACAGCGGGGAAAGTCGAGCTAAAAGGGCTGCCGGATTCGCTATCCACCAGTTCGCTTGACTTCCTCAGGTAGCCGTGAGAAGCTTGATTAGTCGCCGCCGTTTTCGGCGGTCACACCTATTTTGACCGTTTTTTACATTGGTTTTCTTTCAAATGGCGCAGGCGCAGCGAGGCAACGATGCGATCCAATCACTTCGACAGCACGATTCTTGGCTTCCATTTCAATGGCCAAGGTTCCGTCAATGCCGTCGAAGCGACGCATCGGACGACGTTGCGTACCCTCATTGCCAAATTCGCGCACCGTCTTTCCTTGCGCGGCCGTTGGCGTTCGCTCAAGCGCACGCTAGTCGGGTCACTCCCATGGGGCGAGATCGCCATTATGGGAATGACGCCCGCCATGGCGACGTGTCCGAGTTATCGGGCCAGTCGCTGTCAGCGCCACCAGCGCTGGATGTCGGGCGTCGTCGTAGACCCCGGCACAGTCGGCGTCTGCTGATAGGCGCGTCCTCCGGGACGCAACCTAATCAGCAAGCAACATTCGCCGCCGACTGAGCCAGCCACCTAGTCGCTGATGCGTTCGCATTTCGCCTTCGCATCACGCACCGCGGGTCGCGTGCCGTTCGCCAGCCTTCCCCGATCGTCCGCCCCCGACGATCGCTTCCGAAAGTCGAGAGAACCATGTCCACCGCCCTTTACGAATACGAAACCGAAGAAGAAACCTCGCTCGAATTCCTGGTTGAGGCCGCACAGGCCGGCGACCGGGAAGCGTTCGGCGAACTGGCCACACGGTTCGAGCCGATGGTCTACGCTATCGCCGTGCGCCGGCTCGGTAACCACAGCGAAGCGCAGGAGCTGTGCCAGGAAGTGCTCGTGAAGGCGATGCAGAAGATCGAGCAGCTCAAGGTGCCGGCCGCATTTGCCGGTTGGCTGCGGTCAATCACGGTGCGGATGGCGATCAACCGCCAAGTCCGACGAGCCCCGGTCATGGCAACCGAACCGCAGGTGCTCGATGCGACCTGCTTCGAGTCGGCCACGCCGCTTGACGCTGTGCTGGCGAACGAGCGGGCGACACAAGTCCGCGGAGGCCTTGCGCAGCTCGGCGAGCTCGATCGGACCACGCTCGAAGCGTTTTATGTGCGGGGTCAGTCGCTCGCTGAAATGAGCACGTCGTTCGCCGCGCCGATCGGCACGATCAAGCGCCGGCTGCATGTCGCTCGGAAGCGGCTCGCTCGGCAACTGGAAACCGCTGCTGCAGTTTGAAAACTTGTTCCACCCCTTTGTGCCCCGGGGCGCTCGAGTTGGTTCCGCCTGCCACTCGGGCGCCCCTTCTGTTTTGGGCCACGTCCTATAGCAGGTAAGCAACGGCGTTAGCACCTTTGCTCACCGACGAATTACATCCGTCGCCTCGCGCCTTGTTTTCCATCAGCAAACGTGGATATTCAAGCAAGTTCGTAAGCGGTCGCCGATCGAATGCGAAGCGGCAAACCCTAGGGTCGACATTCCCGACGAGTGACTTCTTCGACTCCGCTAAAGGCCAATTGATGCAACCACACGTAAGCAACGGTCAATCGCGATTGGTTGCGCCGCGCTTGCATTTAGCCGTATTTCTCTGGATTCAGATTTGGATGGCAGCCAGTGGAGCAAGCATATTGCGGTGGGTCTTTTCGACGACCGATCCTAACGCGTTTCACGTTCGTCTCGTGTGCTGCTATCTACTGATGCTGGCTTGGGAGTGGAGCTTATTTTACTTTGTTTGGCTAGGGATGAAAAAAACTGGGGTCTCTCTCCGGGCGATCATCGGCGGTAAATGGCTGTCCGTGTGGGATGTTGCGAGGGATATCGGCACCGGTCTGGCATTCTGGCTGCTATGGATGGTTGCGCTAATGGTCTTTGCAAAGCTCAGCGGTCCGCGGCACCGAACACCGGAGATTGTGCGAGCGATGCTGCCCCGCACCGGATTGGAATTCACTCTGTGGATCGGGTTGTCCGCCACTGCTGGCTTTTGCGAAGAGGTCATGTGCCGCGGTTATCTGCAACAACAGTTTCTGGCCATGAGCCGAAGCCTGCCCGTGGCAATCGTGGGGCAGGGACTGTTGTTCGGATTCGTTCACATTTACCAGGGACTCTTTGCGGAAATCACGATTTCGATAATCGGAATGTTGTTCGGTTCGCTGGCGGCTTGGCGAAAGAGCTTGCGACCAGGCATAGTCGCCCACGCGTGGTACGATGGTATCATCGGTGTCGTGTTGTATTTGATGTACGTGTTGCACCATATCCAGTAGTCTTTCAAGTCGGCCGAACTCGACCAATACTGAAGAGCGTCGTCGCCCGTGGCACCCCACCCGACCTTTTCCACATCACCGACGATTGCATCCACCCGCCGGCCTGATCCGTCGTTTTAGGAATTGCAATAAAATCGTTTCCCAGGCACGCTCTCCTCGCGACGGCGAGTTCCCAGCAACTCGGCCTTCACCCGCAGGGGAGTTTCACCCACGGCTTCCTTGCGCCTCCGTGGTTTTGCGTGAGACTTCTCGCACGTCACGACTCGATTTTTGAGCCACTTGCTTCGCACACCTCGCATCTCGCTTAGAAATGGCTCAAAAACAACTTGGTAGTTTGGTAGACTGTGGTGTTCCACGATCCTTCCGGAGGCGCCACTGTGGTCGGTTATCACGCAACGATCGAAAGGCAGATGGTTCTCTTTTTCCAGTCGCTTTCGGAGAAGGATCGACGGCGGTATGCGGCAGTCGAGGCGGCCAAGCTGGGACATGGCGGCTCGGCCTACATCGCCAGGTTGTTTGGCTGCAAAGTTGATACGATCGAGCGCGGCAAAGAAGATGTGGAGCAGTTACCGGAGGATCAGGCCGCCGGGCGTGTCCGAAAAAAAGGGGGGACGAAAACAAGCTAGCTTCGCCAACCCGCAATTGGTGGAGCAACTGAAGGAAGTTGTGGAAGGCCACACGGCTGGATCGCCCATCGAGCTGGGCCGCCTGTGGACCAATCGCTCGCCGCGTGAGATTGCCGAGGAGCTCTGCGAGCGAGGCAGTCCGATCTCGGCGAACACCGTCGGCCGGTTGTTGCGTGAGGAATTGGGGCTGTCGCATCGCGCGTTGGCTAAGACGTTGCCGACCGGGGCCAGCGTGGACCGCGAACCGCAGTTCGCGCGGATGCTTGAGTTGCGGGCGGAGTTTTTGGCAAAGGGCTGGCCTGTGCTGTCGATCGACACGAAGAAAAAGGAGCTGTTGGGCGATTTTTATCGCCCCGGTCGCGCTTGGAGCGAAACTCCGGGGCGGGCTTTGGATCATGATTTCACCAGCTTGGCGACGGGCAAGGTGGTTCCCTATGGCGTGTACGACCTGGCCCAACAAGAAGCACTCGTCATGTTGGCCAAAGGCGCCGACACGGGGGAACTGGCGGCGGCTGCGGTTCGTCGTTGGTGGCATCGGCTGGGCAAAGGGCGTTATCGTCGGCGTGACCCGATTCTGCTGCTCGCCGATTGCGGCGGGAGCAATGGCTATCGCGTCCCGCTCTTCCGCGAACGGCTCTCTTGGCTCGCCAAGGAACTCGAACTGACGTTCCGCGTCTGCCACATTCCTCCCTCTGCTCCAAGCACAATCCGATCGATCATCGTTTGTTTTGCCATTTGACGCGATCGCTTCGGGGACTGCTGCTCAAAAGTGTCGAGGTGATTCGGGACGCCTTCGCCCGCACGACCACCTCCACCGGACTCCGCGTCGTGGTCGAACTTGCTCGTCACGTCTATCAACCCAAAATCAAGCCGCACCCGGATTTCACCCAACACGAACCAACCCGTCGCGATCAACTCTTGTCGGCTTACAACTATGTCATCGCCCCAACGTAAACTGCCAAGTTATTTTTGAGTCGTCCCTTAGGGGAACCAGTGCCACGTGTCGAGAAGCGCGTTTGTTACATGACGGCACTGGGCAAGGTGATCGTGCCAGCTCTCGGCGCTGGTACAACGATCAGGTTTACTTCGGAGATCGTAGCCAGCAACTTCTCAAACCGCGGTCCAGAAAGTTGCGAGTTGTGGGCGACTCGAAATGTATACGCAGAAGAATTCGATGAATCGCGAAGCGGCTCGCAAGTTTTGAAAACGAAGTAATCACTGAGGCGGCAAAGTAGCCAATGCGTGTTTTCTAAACCATCGACACGAAGGCACGTTGCACCGTCCATTCGACTTGTCCAAACTTTAAAAGTATCCATTGTTGTTCTTGAAGTGTTTGTGCGGCACACCGCCGCATTTATGTTGCCTGCCTACGGACGAATCGCTTTTTCTTGCCGGCTGTCGGAAGCTGTTTAAGATCCTCAAGCTCATTTGCCAATCGTAGATGCAGCGGGCTTTCGCCGCTGAGACCGCTGAGGAGGGTCTCAGCCTTGGTCAGGGTGTCGGGCGTCGACTCCTTGCTACGAAACAGATCGCGCCACGCGCGTAAGACTTCACGTTCGTCCAAAATATACCTCGCTTGGGATTGTTGTTCGTTGCATGCGCGATCACGTTAAGTAGTCGCCGACGTCGTAGCGTGGCAGCACAGCGATAAAGTTGGAACCTTTGCTCTCGCCTGATTCAATGGTGAGCGAACCGCCGCTCTGTTCGATCAGCAGCTTGACGACGGCTAAGCCCACGCCTAAGCCAGCACCGCGTATCGGGGCAGAACGATAGAACAATTCAAATGCTTCGGTTCGCTTGTCCCAGGGCATTCCTAAGCCATTGTCGGTGACGCGCACTTCGATCGACTCTGCCCGATGATTAAGCAGCACCGTTACGCGTGATTCGCCTTTGTCTGGATCGCGATACTTGAGCGCGTTGGAAATCAAATTATCGAGAATGTGCCGAAAGCGAGCGGGAAACCAATTGATGGATTCCGTCGATAGTTCCAGATGCAAGATGGCATGCGACGCTCCCGAGAGTCGCTGTTGCCACCGGAAAACTTGCTCGATGAGCGGACGCACCGCGACCGCAATTACTTGATCGTGGGCCGGGTGATAACCGGGCGAATCGTCCAGATCGCGCATAACCGCGGTAAGTTCGTCGAGAGCGTGAGATACGCTCGTCGTTGACTCGGCGGGAAAATCGCCCTGGCCAAGAGCGCTTCGGATGCTGGTCAATTCTTCGCTGACGGCGTGCCGGAAGAATTGCCCCTGCTTTCGCAGACGGTCGACCTCTAGTTCCAAATCCGCGACGTAGGCCAACAACAAGTGATCATTTGAGCTCGGATTGAAATCCGGTGGTGAGATACGCACGATAGCCTTCCCTGTGGCGTTGAACGCCCTTTCGAACCAAGGCGATGCCTGGACCCAGTGGCATCACGAAGTTGACTGACGACTGGTGTGTGCCGCCGCACCAAATCGGTTGTGTAACCGTTCCAACCGACGCTTCGCTGCGAGCTTGATATCCCGCAGCGGCACCGGCATTTCCATCACTTCCCGCAGGTCGACAAGAGCTTGATCCACATTTCCTTCGGCCGCGAAAACGAGGGCCCGATTGTAAAGCGTCATCGCCTTGACGTCGTCCGGTGCGTCAGCGTGCTCAATGACCGCCGCGTAAGCTTCCATTGCGCCGATCGAGTCGCCACGTTCGGCACAAGCCATTCCATGTTTGTAAAGCGACAAGGATTGGTTACGGGTCGAACGTGGCCAAAATAGTCGCCGGAAGAGATTCATGCGAGCGCCGATCGGGTGATCAAGCGAACTTTACGATGTGACGGCTTCAATCGTCGGCGAACGGGGTAGCGTAACTGCTACTTACTTGCAGACTGTTTGGAGCCGCTCTTGGGTTTTCTGGAAGTTTTGTGGCGTGAAGAGTTCGGTTGTGCGGCGGCCAAAGCTCGGCACCGCTGTCGAGTGGAGGCAAAGAGTTTTCGCTGTGGGTGCTTATATCGCTCGGCGCGAATGAACCAAAAGGCCAAACCGCCGGTGTTGTGACGAGGCCGCCCGGCCGCGACCGTATTTCGCACCCCGAGTGAACCTTTTTTTCCTGTTTTCTGCCATCCTCTCCGTTCCATAATTATGCGAATCAAGACACCGATCGCTTGTCGAAACCTCTGACTGCGGCGGGGATGAATGCGGCCCAAAAACCGGTTGATCGCTGGAACGGATTCCAATTCTCGCACGACACCCGCTAGCGGCGCGCGATCGTGATGAACCTCGGATTCTTCCATGCGCCGCTGACGGTCGTCGTCGTTAAAAAATGCCAACGCGGCGTCAAATGGCTGGGCTGAGCTGGTTGTGACGTCGGCGAAAGTTCTACCTTGGCGGTCAGCCAGGAAATCGTCACGTGTAATGGAAATCGTCATTCTTGCTTAACTCGGAAATGTGTCAGTGCAGATGCAACCTTTGCACCTGCAAATATTATACCTCCGATTTCGTGCCGAGGCAAGATTGCTTTATCGGCCTAATTAGTCGCCACGAGGTACGATGCGACCGGCACAAATCACATTTTCCGGCGCGGAGCTTAAGTAGACGGACGCGAACCAATATCGTTCGCGAATCGTTCCTGCGTAGAACACTGTACGAGTCACACAAGATGCGCGTTCCGAACAAGGGTAGCAGAGCGGCGCAAATAAGCGGCGGAGGAGGCCACGGCGCATGGGAGGCATTCAAATGGGGGCGCGGCTGTTATACTGGTTTCCTGTCTCAGAGGTAGGTCGCGCTACGAAAGCGAGGCTTGAGTAACGATGCACTCTCGGATGTCGAGGAAGGTCCATTTCGCCAGGAACGGACCTACTAACGTCTTAAGAAAAAGTCTGGCCGGATGCAGGGGCCTGCCGCGCTGTTATCCACAAGGAGCCGTTCCATGACGATGCGTTTTTTGCCTCTCTTGCTATTGATATTGACGATCGTGGGCTGCGCGGGTCAATCGCCGAAAGAGAAATATGATGAGGCGGTGCGAGATTTGGAGCGGGCACAGGCGCGGCTCGATAATCTCCGACCGGCGTACGATGCGGCGCGGATGACCGCGGCCAATGCGGTCTGCCGGGAAATTGCCGGCGTGACGCCGGAGGAGTCCGCGAGTGCGGCGCTGGCAGGGTTGGGCGATGCGCTCAATCAAGCGGCTCTCCCGCCGGCAGAAGACGGCAGGAAAGCAGAGGAAGGCAAGAAACCCGCCGGCACGAAGGGAGATGAGCTCGATCAGACGATCGACAAGTTGATCACGGGAGAGAAGAACTTCCAAGAGAAACAAGCCGCCCTCGCGGCGCCGTTAGCGAAGGCCAACGAGGTGATGGCAAAAATCCGGACGCCTGGCACGCCAGAGGCTAAACAATTCGAGGAGAAGCTGAAGTCGATGCCGGAGGTGCAGGCGTACGAGCGGCAGCAGAAGCGGGTTGAGCGTGCGCAGAAGGATGTGGATGAGGCGGAGAAAGCGATGGAGAAGTAGTACAACTGCCAAGAACGCCGAGGCTCCATTTGGCAGAAGGGATCTATCAAAAACTGCTGCTCGTAATTTCGCAGTTGCTTGTTATACTCAGCAAAGCTCGCGGCGGGTCTTCGTCCACAATTCTGGCTTTCCAACGGTCACTGGGCGCCGCCTTTCGTTTCACAGAGTTCGCCCCACGTTGAGGAGCGCCTTCATGCCCGCCCGAATCAATGGCATCGGCACAACTTACTTCGGTAAAAAGAATCTCCGAGTTCAGCAAGGCGTTTGCGAGTCGTGCCACCGGCCCGGCCCGCTCTCGAGTTATGAAACGCGATTGTGGTTTTCGGTTTTCTTTGTTCCGGTTATCCCGCTGACTAGGAAGCAAGTTATTGACTACTGCCCGCGTTGCCGGCGGCACCAGGTAATGCCCCTCGAGCGATGGCACGAAGTGCGAGCGGAAGCGATCGGGTCAGCGATTGCCGATGTCGACGCCAACCCGGATTCGCCGGAACACGCCGTGCGATGTCATGCGACGATGGCCGCCTGTGGCAAACGCGAAGACGCCACCAAATACGCCGAGGCGATGTCGAGTCGCTTTGGCAACAATGCCGACGTGCTGATGTATCTCGGCGGATGGTTCGAACGAATCGGCCAAAGTGTGCGAGCCGACGAGTGCTTCGACCGCGCGCTCACGGCCGATCCGCAGCACCCCGGCGCGTTGCGGGCGGCAGCCGTCAGTCTGGCTCAACAGAATAAGCCGCGCGAAGCCGAATTGAAACTGGCCACGCTGCAGCCGAACACCAAGCATTTTGATCCCACGTTGTTCTTCGCGGTCGGGCAGGCATATCAAAATGTCGGCGAGCATGAGGCGGCACTCCGACTGTTCAAGGTAGTGACTGATACGACTCCGTCGGCAGCAAAAGAGAAAAAGTTTCGCCAGGCCGTTCGCAAGAGCGAAGCGGCCCTGGGCCAGTACGGCAGCGTGCTCGCGCCCATAACGTGGTACAAGAAGCCGGCCGTGTTGTGGTCGGCCGTCGCCTCGATCGCGCTCGTCACCTTGGTGGCGGCTGACCGGTATTTTGCAGCGAGCCGAGAGCTGTTCGTCGTCAACGGCTTAACGCAACCGTTGAAGCTCCACCTCGACGATGGCGGTGTAGTTCAAGTTCCAGCTCAGGGACGGTTGAAGCTGCTTGCTTCCGAAGGATCGCATAGAATATCGCTAGTCGAACCGGCGGTGCTCGCACACGATGAGCAGTTCTCGATCGATGGGGGCGTCCTAGGGCGTTGGCGCGGCAACCAGGTTTGTATCGCTGATCCGACACACTCAGCGATTGTCGTTTGGGAAGAATCGGTTTACGCCGCTCGTGCCGGCGACCGGCGTGGCGACTATCGATTGCACGCTGCGGAGCCTTTCCTGCAGCTCGACGATATCGACTACAAATTCCAAGAGTTTCCGAATCACATCCAAGTGGACAGTAGCTCAAAAACGGTGACGAAGCACCGCGTCGGCCTCATGAAATTGACGCCGCTGGAGTTGCTTGTGAACGCGCCAGATACGCTCGCTGGCGCCGCTAAGCTGGATTATATCGAAGCACATCTGGCAACCGCTGAAAATCGCGACGTGCTGCTGCGATATTATTGGCAAGCGGCTCTTGAAGAGAAACGAATTGCACGTTGCCGTGATTATCTGAAAAGGTCGCTAGGCGCCCGGCCAGTCGACGTCGATTGGCATCGCGTCTATCAGTCGGCCGCGGAACTATCCGGTGAGGGCGCATTGCTCGCGTCCGAGTATGACGCGCTGCTCGCAAAAGAACCCGGCAATACCGATCTGTTGTATTTGCGTCGGCGCATCGAGCCGTTTGGAGCCGACTCGACGCGGTTCTTTGATGCGGCGTTGCAGAGAGATCCGAATCATAGTTTCACCTGGTCGGCCAAAGCCTACTTACTCGGTGGCGCCGGCCAGTTCGATGAGGCGCTCGCCGCCATCGAAAAAGCAGTTCAAGCCGACCAAGAGCGTGGTGAACTCAGCGATGCGCGCGTCAAGCTGTTGCAAGCGCTGGGTCGCCATGACCAAGTCGTCGAAGAGTTGCGACAGAAGGTGAAGTCCGGCGAAGGGCCGAGTTGGTCGAATTATTCTGATCTCATCGATGCGCTTGCCCTGCAAGGCAAATTCGCCGAGGCCGCTCGTATGCAAGCCGAATTTGCTCAGGTAATCGACAACGAATGGCCGCAGGATCCGCTGCAATTGAAACTTACGAGTCGCGCCGTGACATTGTTGATGGCTAAGAAGTACGACGAGTTGCAGGCATCCATCACTGCGTTGCAGGACTCGATGGCGCGCTCAGCCTGGAGCTTTACGGCGCACTTATGCCAGGGAGATCCGGAAAAGGCGGCTAGTGACATCGAATCGGGGCCCCTGACATTGCGCGGCATCAATGGGCTCTGCCTGTGCATTGGCTGGAGAAACTTGCAGAAAGCAACACTAGCGCAGGAATGGCTTAAGCGAGCGATTAGCCAACTATCCGCTGGCACGAATGAACAAAGAATTGTTGCCCAGTGGTTACAACAACCACCGGCTGATTTGACGGAACTAATGCCAAAGCTGACGGATATCGCGCTTACCCCGGATGACAAAGTGGTTGTACTGTTAGCGCTTGCTGAGCCAGGGCGCCCTGGACGCGACGAATTGATTGCCTTCGCCGAGAAGCTTAGCGTGTGGCCGAGCGCACGCCGCGCATTCGTGGAAGCATCACTGGCTGCTGCACGGCTAGGCGAAGAGAATGCGGAGCGGACGGCGAGACACGCGACCGCCTCTCCAGCGTCCTAGGGGATGCGATCAGCCGGGTGACGGGTCTATTGACTTCCGCATACTTGTGATTTCGGCGGCTAACAAATTGAGGCGAGCAAGGCGTCGCGCCTCCTTGGACAACGGGGCTTCTGATAATTGCGGGAGGCTGAAACGATGTCTTCACTCGCGAAAAATACACGCTCGACGATAATACCCTGTATGGGCTATCGCGACGCCGTCGCGGCGATCGAGTGGCTTTGCCGAGTCTTTGGATTCGAGAAACACGCGGTGTATCCCGGCGACGATGGCTCGATCATGCACGCCGAACTCAGCTTCGGCAACGGGATGATTATGTGCGGCTCGATCAAGGACACGCCGTTTTGGCGACATATCAAGCAGCCGGACGAGATCGGCGGCTGCGAAACGCAAGCAGCTTGCGTGATTGTTAACGATGCCGATACTGTGTATGAACGAGCCAAAGCGGCCGGCGCGGAAATCCTCGTTGACATCAAGACTGAATCGTATGGCGGCCGCGGATTCACATGCCGCGACCTCGAAGGCCACATCTGGAACTTCGGCTCGTACGATCCGTGGGCGTTCGGCAAGTAAACGGACTCAGTTCGAACGCTCGCGTGGTTTGTGGGCGTCCTAGCGGGAGGGCTCCGTCGCTCTTCGCAGCACCCCACTGCCTCGCAACTGGCGTTTTCTCGCCCCCATTGCGATAATAAACAACCATGAAGCTTAGCGCCTCACTTCTAATTGTCTTGCTCACTCTCGCCGTTCCCACGCGCGTCTACTCTGAACACAACCCAGTCGTCGAAATTCCCGTCGACGTTTTGGAAGATCACCTCCGAGGCGGCATGCTCGGCCAGATCCTAGGCAACCTCAACGGTCTGCCGCACGAGTTCAAATACATCAACCATCCCGGCAACGTCGAGCACTACACGCCCAGCCTGCCCGATGGTGCTTTTACCGACGACGACACCGATATCGAATGGGTTTACCTGCGCGAGATCGTCCGCACGCGCACTATCTTCCTTTCGCCCCGGCAAATCACTGCGCTGTGGAAGCAGCACATTAACCGCCACATCTTCTGTGCGAACCGCTATGCTCGCGACCTGATGAACCTCGGTATCGAGCCGCCCTGGACGGGCAACGCCGCGCTCAATCCGTGGTCCGACTTCAACATCTCGGGCCAATTCGTCTGCGAGTCGTTCGGCCTGATGGCCCCAGGCATGCCACAAACGGCCTCCAAGCTCGGTCTGAACTACACGCGCGTCGCCATCGATGGCGAACCCGCCCAAGCCACGCAGCTCTTCACCACGATGATTGCCAGCGCATGCGTTGAGACGGACCTCGAAAAAATCCTGGATGCCGGTTTGGTGGCTGTCGACCCCAAGAGCGACATCGCGAATGTCGTCACCACGGTCCGTGCGCTCCACCGCCAATACCCCGACGATTGGCAAGCCGCCCGCCGCGCGTTCAAAGCACGCTGGCAACCACAAGGCGGTATCATGCGCGAACGCAACGGCTACCAGCTCAACACCGCCTGCGTTATCGCCGCCCTTCTCTATGGCCACCGTGATTTTGCCGAAACGCTCCGCACCGCGTTCAATTTTGGCTGGGACGCCGACTGCGACGCCGCCACCGCTGCCACAATCGTGGGCGTCATAAAAGGCTGTAGCTGGATGAACGACCAAGGCTGGATGATCAAAGACATCTACCGCAACACGACCCGCGACGGATTGCCCACCGACGAAACTCTCACCGGCCTCGAAAACACGTTGATCGCCGCCGCCCGCATCACGATCCAAAGAAACGGCGGCGAATTAATTCCCTCCCGTTCATCTGTGAGGGCCGGGTCTTTGGAACCCTCTCCCTCGGGGAGAGGGCAGGGTGAGGGTGCCTTGGCTCCCATAAAATCCTACCGCATACCCACCGAATCGCCCGCCAACGTCGAGCCGCTTGCCACCACGCCCGACCAATTCGCCCGCGCAAGAAAAGAATTCTCGCCTCAACTTGCACGCGACCTCACGACCCCTGGCGTCACCCGTGTCCGCGCCGCTTACCTCGCCATCTGCCTCGGCGAAGCCGAGAAGCTCAGGTCCGACTCGCCCGCCGCGTGGTCCGCCGCCATCACGGAACTTGAAAAACATCCCAACGTCATCCGCAACCTCTTTCACGCCCCCGCCCCTGTCGGCGAACAACTACGGCGCAGCGCCGAGCTTGCCGGGCTTCGTCAACCGAATGGAGGCTAAGAATCTTCCTCATCATCCAGCGGAATTGTTGTAAAATCGACGTCAATACGATGTATGACTGTGGTGGCAATCAATGTTACGCCGAGACGGACGTCGCTTGTGCCGCGTGCGCACGTCGTTGATGCCATTGTCCTTTCGCCCACCGTGATAGCCGCACAGCTTGCGACCGCCACGAATCCAGCGGTGTATACGTGAGCCGATAGGTCGATTCCATCCGCGTCCGCAGGCGGCGTTTGTGCTCGCGCTCGCCGGGACCAAAATCGATTAACCGATCGCCGCGGCGGCAACTGTCTTCGATCATTTTGAGCATCAGTGCCGAGCCTAACCCACTGCCGATCGAAGCGTTGAAGCCGGTCCGCAGCGCGATCACGTTGCTCTGGCACTGATAACCATACACGAATGCGGCTGGCTGGCCATCGACTTTCACCACGTTCACGTCAACCATGCCGATGCGGGCGGCCGCCGCGTGGGCGTCGTGGAAATAGTCACGCACCCGATCGTGCGTTAGCGTGTTGCCATGCACCACGTGGGACTGCCAACTGGCCTCGGCGACCGATTCGCACGCCGCATACAAATCCCAGCGCGGGTCGCCATCGCCTTCACTCGCCGGTTGTGGCCGATGCCGAACATATTCAGCGCTGCCGTCGCCGAATAGGTCGCGTATCGTGCGGCGAAACTGCCGACGCATCGAATGCGATTTGCTGGCCAGGAACTCGTCAAACGTTGCCGGCAAATCGACCAGTGAAGTTGCTAGATATTCTTGTTTCTCACTAAACATATTGGCGACGCGCATCGCCCGGGCTGTCTTGCCGCCTTGCACGCCTTCATCCGCTACCCAGCGGAGCTCCATCATGTCCCAGTCACGCGGCGTGCGGCGGATGTGTTGCATAGCGGCCAGCATCGTGGTTGCCGGATTCGGACCGACTGGGCCATACCACGTGCTCCAGTTGTCGAGCGGATATGTCAGCACGCGAACCTTGCTCACGCGGTACGCTTCGCGCCGCACGCACAACGGCACGATGCCGATCGGCTCGCCACTCGCGTAGACCACGAGGACGCGCATTTTCTGATCGTGGCCAAAGTGTCGCCAGTAGGTGTCGAACCAGTCGAACGTGAGAAAGAAGGAAGCGCCAGGCGTTGCGGCGAACAACGAATTCCACACGAGGCGATAATGTGCCAGTTCTTCAAGATCGTTGATTTCGACAATTTCAACCATGGGCGAGAAACGTTCCGGGGTGATCGGTTTGCGTTCAGCTTGGTAAACAGGTTTGCAAGCCGCATGCCCCGCCGCCTGATCGCGGATATCTGCCGCGTTTCAGGCGGCCGACTGCAAAATCACGTTGCTAGAACGCAACATGCACTGAACTTGCCGCTGGGCAATGATGCAGAAATGCACCAAACGTTAGAAGCTCGCGCAGGAACTATTCCGGAGACTCATGCAAAGATGCCAAGGCGCGGAGGACATCGAGAATAAACGACAACCAAGGGATATCTTCAACAACGAATGATCGTATCCAACCGTTCGGTGTTTGGTATCAGGTGGCAGAAGCTACTTTTGGGCACTCTGCGCCTTCGCCCCTTTGCGTGAGACTATCCGGAGAATTCTAATAAGGAGTAAACTGAGAACGAGCTCTTATGAACGATCCACAGGTTATCGAACAGATCCACACCGCGGGGAAGCCGCTTGTATTGTCGCTCGCAGGCGGTGGAAGTGGTGCGATTGCCGCGCTGTTGGAAGTGCCCGGGGGCTCGGCGGTTGTGCTGGAAGCAGTCGTCCCGTACTCCGCCCGCGCGCTCCAAGAGTGGTTCGGCGGTCCGATTGACCATTACTGCAGCGAACGCACGGCCCGCGCAATGGCGATGGCCGCGTTCGAACGGGCACGACATCTTAGCGACACCGACCCGCGCGCGCTCCGTGGCATCGGCGCCACGGCGAGCTTGGCGTCCAACCGGCCCAAACGCGGACTGCACCGCGTCTATGTCGCGTGGCAATCGGCAGAAGACACGGCGGTCGTATGTTGCGAATTGGAAAAAGGGGCTCGCACGTGCGCGGAAGAAGAAAACGTCGCCACGCAACTGATTGTAAATGCGGTAGCGGAAGCTTGCGGCGTCGACGCGGTTGCGCCCGCCCTGGGGACAGGCGATGTCATTACCGGTCGCGCACAGCACGCGCCACAATCGTGGACAGAACTGCTACTCGGCGAGCGCACATATGTAGCCATTCCCGGGGCGGCTGCCGATGAGTCGCCAACAATTCTCTTTCCCGGCGCGTTCAACCCCATTCACTCCGCGCATCGCCGCATGGCGCAGATTGCGGCGAAGCGATTTGGGCAGCCGGTGACGTTCGAAATGTCGATCACGAACGTGGATAAGCCGCCGCTTGATTTCGTCGAGACCGCCGAACGACTTCGCCAGTTTTCGAAAGGGCGCGTGCTACTCACCCGCGCACCCCACTTCGTTGAGAAGGCCGAAATCGCCCCCGGCTGCACCTTTGTCGTCGGCATCGACACGATTGTCCGCATCGGCGACTCGAAGTATTACGACGGCGGCGCCACTCAGCGCGATGCCGCCATCGCCACACTCGCCGCCGCAGGTTGCCGTTTTCTCGTCTTCGGCCGTAAGACTGAGTCGACGTTTTGTTCGTTGTCGGACGCAAATATTCCGCCTGCACTGCGAACGCTATGCGACGAGGTCTGTGAAAGTGAGTTTCGTGAAGACGTCTCATCGACCGAACTTCGTAACGTCTAACCCACTTATCGAGATTGCCGACGTTCTGAAGCGACTTTATACTCGTCTATTGATCCCTGCGCAGCGAATGTAGCCTACGTTTCTGGCTGACAGCCGATAGCTGACAGCTGAAAGCCGATCTGAGCTAGCTCATTGGTAGCGCACTCCTCAATAGTTTCGTCAATCATCGTAACGGAATTCGCACGAACTACTACCATTATATCGCTTCGCTGCCGAAGTCTTGCGACTTCAGTCACAACTTCTGTCATACCTATGCCGACTGCAACTTCAACAACAAGTGCCGCCAATCGCCAGAAGCCCTACTTCGTGGGCCTCGATGTGGGTGGCACGAACATCAAGATCGGCATCGTGGACGATACGGGTCAGGCGCTGGCGTATGAATCAATTCGGACGGAGCAGGATAAAGGGGCTGAAGATGCCTGCGAGCGCATGGCTCTCGTCGTGAAGAAGCTCTTGGCCGAAAACAACATTGATTCGAAGGACGTCGCCCGTGCCGGAATTGCGACTCCTGGACCAATGGACATCGCCAACGGCATGATTCTGCGACCGGGCAACTTGCCGGGCTGGTGGGATTTTCCCATCCGCGACCGCATGAGTCATCATCTCAGTCTGCCCGTGGCGTTTGCGAACGATGCGAATGCTGCAGCCTATGGCGAGTTCTGGTCGGGCGCCGGCAAGCAATTTCATAGCCTCGTGCTGTTGACGCTGGGCACGGGCATCGGCGGTGGAATCATCATCGGCGATACGCTCGTCGAAGGAGAACACAGTTGCGGCAGTGAGTGCGGCCACATTCTCGTCAATCCGGCCGAAAACGCCCCCATGGATTCGCTTGGCAAACGTGGCTCGCTCGAAAGCTATTGCAACGCAACCGCCGTGATGGACCGGCGCTGGCCGCGCTGGGAAGTGTAACCGTCACATCGCTTGCCAGGCGCCGGGCGGCCGGCGAGGAAATCACGCCGCGGCTTATCGCCGAAGAAGCAGAGAAGGGAGACGAAGTCGCCCGCCGCGTGATTATGGAAACTGCTTATTGGATGGCGATCGGGATCGTCTCTTTGATCCACACGATCGACCCGGACGCAGTCGTGCTCGGCGGGGCGATGACTTTCGGCGGTTACGACACCACGGCTGGCCGTGACTTCTTGCAACGCATTCGCGACGAAGTCCGTCCGCGGCTTTTGGAACCGCTGCGCGAGAGCGTGCGAATTGAGTTCGCCTCCCTCGGTGGTGACGCCGGATACATTGGCGCCGCCGGTTTGGCACGTTTAGAACATCTAAAGCGTCGGTAACGCGTAACCAAGGATCAACATGGAACTCGACGACGAACTGTGTCTCTGTTTCCATGTAACGAAGCGCAAGGTGATTAACTTCCTGCGCGTGGAGCGACCGCAGCGCGAGAGTCAACTCGCGGAATGCCATGGTGCGGGGACAGGTTGCGGCTGGTGCCGGCCATTTCTCAAACGGCTTTTTCAAGCCGCCCAGACCAACAATCCGACAGCGGACGATCTACCCACGGCTGATGAGTATGCCCGCGGTCGTACGAGCTACGTGCATGCTGGCAAGGGCACGCCGCCGGCCGGCGCGACGCCGATTAAACCGACAGACGATTGACCAAGACAATTATTTGTCATCTGGTGCTGCCTCCGGCGTAGCTTCGGTATCGGGAACGGATGGGGCGGCTTCCTCGGTAGCGGAGGCGGGGATAACGCCGCCCGTGTTCTCTGACGGCTCGCGCGGCGACTTGGCGGCGCTTTCCGCATGCGTGTTGTACCTCAGGTCGGCCGACGTGTCGGCTGGGCCAAGCAGTTGCGCCAGAAGTTGACCGAGCCGCTCGCCGCGGGCCATTGTCGATATCACTTTGCCGTCTTTGCCGACCAGCATCACGCGCGGGATCCCGGTGATTCCGTACTTTCGGGCGATCGGATTGTCCCAACCCGACGCGCCCGGTTGATCGCTGAAGAGCGTGGGAAATTGGAACCCAGTTTGAGTCATGTACTGCTCTGCCAGCCGCCGCTCGGTGTCGAGATTGACGCCGATCACCTCAAAGCCCTTGTCGTGATACTCGCGGTAGTTTTTGAGTATGTTTGGCACCTCGGCCCGGCAAGGCCCGCACCAGCTTGCGAAGAAATCGACGAGGACGACCTTGCCGCGGTAGGAACTCCAATCAAGCTGCGTGCCATCGAGTAGCGTGCCGGAAAGTTCCAGCGGTTTACCGGGTAGTTCGAGTCGCCGCACGATGCCTTGCAGGAGCGGCGTCATGCGCTTGACGGCTGGGTCGCTCGACTTCTCTGCCGTCGGCAACAATTGAGATATTGCCTTCGCCACCAAGTTCGATTGATTGCCGTCGCCCAGCATGTTGGTCACGTGGATCAACATCTCCGCCTGGCTGCGCGTGAGGCTCGTCTTTTTCACATCGGCAACGAACGTATCAAACGCGGCGGCACGTTGAGCGTCGTTAAGTTGGCTCCATTGCCGAAGCTTGCTCGTGAAGCGCAGTTGGATCAGCGCCTCAACCACAGCAGGCCGACCGGCCGCGTGCAAAGCGCCCATGAGTTTGTCGATCTGCGGGTTGACATCGTAATCGCCGAGTTGACCGATGATGTTCAGCGCTTCGAACGACAATTGGGCTCGCTGAACGGCCTCATCATCATCAGTCGCTGCAGCCACGCTGTCTTTCGCAGCCACCACGAGCGCGTCAGCGGCTTGCTCCAGGTGCTTCTCGACATCGCCCGTAGCCGGCGTCTGCCCGTCGGCAGAACGTGACAGCACGCCCGAGCCATAGACAAACCAAGTAAGCAGCGCCGCGAACGGCGCGGCAAACAGGATTAAATTTCGTTGCGATTTCGCCATGAGTCTCTATTCCCTAACCAGGTGTTTGATTTGCCAGAGTCGTTTTTTCAGAAGTGGAATTATAGCGCGATGCCCGTCACAGAGCGACAGCAGCATTAGGGGCGAAAACGGCTTAAACCGATGCCGCCGGACATCATGCATTGGTGATTTGGATAATTCTTCGTATTGGCGGGGAATAGGACTTCGACACGCCACCCCCTTTTTGTTTGAGATGGTGGCAACTTGGGTGTCGTTGATCGGCTTCTGAGATACGAAGTGCCTGTCCCCCTCTCCGCAGATGGTTCTGGGATAGGCTCGCTCTTAGCCCGCAATTCCCATAAGAATCACCACTGGGACACGGAGAACACGGAGAAATCAAAAGAAAGAATCGACCATCCAGCAAACCGCCGATCTTCATGGCGACGCCAATCGCCCAAAATCGTTTGCCTGTCTTCTTTTCCGTGCTCTCCGTGCCTCTGAGGTGAGAAAACCCAATTGGAGCGGGAACCCGTCACCGAAAATGAATCCGAAATTGCGGCAGCCGACGAATGCGGACGCTTTCGATAGTCCCACACTGTGCGATGAACGCGTCCTGCCTGTCAAAACAATCGCCGCTGAAGGGTCGGTTGGAGCGGGTACGCGTTGAAACCCAGAGCGCGGAGGTGGTCAGCAAACTCGGGCGGGCCGTGTGTGCAGAAGATTTCGTGCGGCTCCACGCGCCGCACGGTTTCGATGAGCTGGTCATAATCGGCGTGGTCGGAGAGCGGCAGGGCGTGATCGACGCCGAGGCGGTACTTGGCGTTCTGGTCCACGGCCCAGCCGGTGACGGCGATCGAGACGGTGTGGCCGAGGCTGGGTAGGCGGAAGCGGCGTGCGGAGCGCGGGAGCGTGACGACCGCGTGGCCGGCGTGCGGCTGACCGTCGAATTTCGAAAAGTTGCCGAGGTCGACGCCGCACTGCTCGTAGATTTGGCTAATCTCGAACACCACCTGATGCTGCAAGACGGGCACGCCGTTCTGCGTCAGAATCCTGGTCACCTCTTGCGATTTTCCGAGCGGATAGGCGTGCACGACCGGCGTTTTTCCATCGCAAAGTGCCGCGTGGACCAGCTCCAGCAGCCGGGCCACTACCGTTTCGCGTCGCGGCAAGCGATAGTGGGGGCGACCAAATGTCGATTCCATGATAAGGAGATCGGCCCGCGGCAGTTCGGCCGGCTCGGAAGTGGCCGACGGTCCGAGCTTGAAATCGCCCGTGTAAAGGAGCGAGCGGTGGCCGTCGTCGGCCAGTAGCATGGCCGAGCCCAGGCAGTGGCCAGCAGGAAACGCCGTGAGTTGCAGGCCCCGAACTCGAGCGGCGTGCGATACGACATTTCCAGCACGTGGTGGTGCGGGCCGAGCCGATGACGATAAAGGCAGGCGGTGCCGCGCGTGGCGAGCGCCAGTTGGTGACGAGCGATATGGTCGGCGTGCGCGTGCGAAACGAACGAACGCGGTTGCCGCCGGCGCACGTCAACACCCAGTTGCGCGGCGGTCAGAAATAGTCCGGCATCGTAATGGAACATGAGTGGGCCGATACCTATCGTATCACACAACTGGATGCATTTATGAGGTGGATTGAAATTATCGTGCTGGCAGTCGTGCAAGGGCTGACGGAGTTCATTCCCGTCAGCAGCACCGCGCATTTGAAGATCGTACCGGCGCTTTTTCATTGGCCGGACCCGGCGCGGCGTTCACGGCCGTGATTCAAATTGGCACGCTGGCAGCCGTCGTTTCGTACTTTTGGCGGGACATTTTGCAGATTTTTGCCGCGATGCTGACGGACCTGCGCCGCAGCAAGCTCGCCACCACGCACGATGCCCTGCTGGGGTGGATGATCGCGGTTGGCACGCTGCCGATCGTCGTCGTGGGCCTGCTGTTTCGGCATCAAATCAAAACGGTCTTCCGATCGCTGTATGTGATGAGCGCCGCGTTGGCCGGCGTGGCAGTGTTGTTGGCGGTGGCGGAATGGTGGCTGCGTCGTCGCGAAGCGGCGCGAATCCACGGGCGCAACGTGGGACAGGTGGACTGGACCGACGCGATCGTCGTAGGCTGCGCACAAGCGGCGGCTCTCGTGCCAGGAACATCCCGCTCCGGGGCGACCATCCTCGGCGGTTTGGCTTCCGGTCTTTCGCGCGAAGCGGCAGCGAGGTTTTCGTTTTTGCTGTCGATTCCCGCGGTGTTCGCGGCCGGCATTTTCGAATTGTTCGAAGCGCGGGCAGAGCTGCTGGCCAGCTCGCAGGACGCCGCGAAGCTGATCGTTGCGACGGTGCTCGCGGGCGTGGTCGGTTACGCGACCATTCCTTGGTTGCTCGCCTATTTGCGGACGCGCACGATGTTTGTGTTCATCGTGTATCGCCTGCTGATTGCGGCAGTGCTACTGTGGCTGCTTTCCAGCGGGCGAATCGTTCCCTGAGGCCGGCTTGTCGGAAGGCTTCGCAGCGGTCGGCGGTTTGGCTTTCGCCGAATGGATTTCCCCGAAAAGATTTCCACTGTGTTCGCCGTGCTTCCAGTAGCCGGCGTAGTGACCGTCGAAGAACAACACGCGTGCCGAGACCGTGCCGAAGCCGGGTAGATTGACCTGGTCAACCACGACTAGTGGCGTGTCTCCGGCCCAGCGGATCGGCAGCAGAATCGGCAGCGTGACATCCTTACCGCCGTACTCGATGCGAGTCGGAAACTGCCAAATGTCGCCGGCCAGTTTCTTCACTTCGCCGAGCGTGTATTTTTCGCGACTGAGCTTCGATCCGTCGCTGCCAGGACCGGAGCTGGTGAAACTGCCCTCGAGCGTCGCGCCGCTGAGCATCTTCGACAGGCCCGCTTCGAGGGCTGCTTGTTGTTTATCGGCTTCGCTCGCGGCTGCAGCGGATGGCGATTTATCGTCGGCCCGAGCAGCGACGGGCGCGGCAAGGCCAGCAATTGCGAGCGTCACGGAGCTTACAATGAAAAGCGACGAAATGTGGTATGGACGCGAAGTGTTTGCCATGGGACGACTCCTCGTGATTGAAGCGTATTAACCATCGCATTCGACAGTTTATACGAATCGAGGCGTCGCGGCATCCGTCGCCGTTTTTTTCTCGCGACGGTTCGCTCGCGCTTACCTGCGTGTGCGGCGATAGAATTGGGCGGTGTCCATGAAGTGAGCCGGCATTGTCATTCCATCAGCCATCGCGCCACCCGCCGGTTGCGGCGCTGCCGTTCGCTGGGCGGTGCTTTGCAGCTGCGCGTGCAGCCGTTGCAAATCGGCGGCTTGTTTGCGATTGGCTTCGATCTGATCAAGCTGCGGACGCACCAACGCGTAATAATTCGACAGCGTGCTCTGGTTCGTGTCGGCGCGATAGAGATTCAAGTAGGGGCTAATGGCGGGGTCCGACTGAATGGCTTCAAACGGTTTTCCGCGCGGGCGGCGGGGTGTCGGCGTCGGCGCGGGCTGTATTTGCATCGGTTGGGGTACCCTGTTAAGCGTCGCTTCTGCCGACGCATTCGCGTAGGCACTGGCCTCATGGTGGGGACGATTGCCAAACTGCGGTTCGACCGGCGACGCGGCGTAGTAGGCGGGACGAACGGCCCTTTGGGGCACGGTACGCGCTGGCCGTTGAGGCAGTCCAGCACCCGCTATTGGCGACGATTGCTCGAACGTCAACTCTGAACTTGGCACAGCCATCGTGTCGTGCGGCGGCGGGGCGGGCACAGGTTCGGTCGCGGAGGCTAGTTGGAATGTGGATTGCCCAAATTCAATTTGCGCGGCAGCTCGCAAAGCAATCGAAGCCACGAGACTTACGGTTGAAGCGTATGTAATCCACGTTGCGGATCGTGAGCGCATTTCAGCCTCCATGCTTAAAGTGCGACGCGACTTTTTAGCGCGATGCGGCGCAGCTCGGCGCGTTATAGTCTACCTAATCGTCAAAGTTTGCCGCACGACTTGTGGGCAACTTGGTGATTGCCGCCAAGAGCAGGAACTAGCAGTGCTGTCGCACGCGATACCGCTGGCGAATCGGCACCGAGAACAACCCGCCGATTAACAGCAGCACGAATCCGGTCGGCTCGGGAACAGCCGCCGCGAGGGCGCTGCCGGAACCGGCGCCCGCACCGGGGTACGGTCCCAAATTCTGCTGCCAGATCAGGAAATCGACACCGTCCACATCTCCATCGCCGTCGGCATCGCCTTGGACGACTGAAGCACCGGAAGTGAGGCCGTCATTGGCGAGCCAGATTTGGAGGTCCAAGTTATCGACGACGCCGTCCCCATTGAAATCGGGTCCCGATGCCGCGGCCCACGATACGACCGACACCAATACGCTGTTGGAAGTGTAAATGGGAACCAACGCGGTGGTTGCCGGAAGTCCGAATGCCACCATGTTTGGAAACGACACCAGGTCGAATGACGGCGGTACCGTGAGATCGGGCACTGGGTAATTGGGATCGCTGAGATCGACGCCGCCCAAACTACCACTGACCGAGAGGATCGGAAAAACGTCGCCGACATTCAGCGAACCAAAGGAAAAGCCACTGAGATTCAGGGAGAGCTTCCCGCTGATGCCGGCATCACCAGCGGAGAAAATCTGGTTTGAACTGTTAGGCGTAATCGTGAAGTTCAGATTTCCTGTGGTGACAAAACTATGACGGGCAAGAACTTCGAGAGTCGCCCCACCGCTGATGGTAAGCGTGCCGGCATTGATGAGATCCTCTTCGAAGGTAACCTTCGTGTTGGGACCAGATATAATAATGATGCCTGGATCTAACGGCATCGCAGGGGGAGCGGCCATATTCACCACGTTACCGGTTACATAGTTATTCCCGGCCGTGAAAGCCATCATGCCGCTGTTTTGAAGGCCGGAGCGAAAGCGGAGTGTAGCATTTTGAGCGGAGATCAAACCTCCGTAAAAATCGCCGACCGGTGCGCCCATGGGGCGGTCGACACGCAAGTTTTGGAACGGCTGGATGGGAGCCAATGGGGCCGCCGGCGCGCGATCGAATTCGAGCTCTGCCCGCGATTCGACTGTACCAATGACTTGCATCACGCCGTAATTTGTCAGTGGTGGCGAATTCACGACGCCCGTTACGTCAGCCGACGCGTCGATCACCAACGATTGGCCGGCATCCACCCGAATTTCCCCAAGGTAGCGATTGTTGAACACGCCGGTCTCGATACGGCCAGTGCCGCTAATAACGCCGTCGTTAATCAACTGCACACTGTTGGCTCGCGCTTCGTTATTCTGCCCCGTCACGCCGCCGACATTGATCAGGCCGCCACTGAGGATGATCCTGCCGAAACGCCCGACCGCGAGCAGCAGTTTCGGGTCGTTCGCATCCGCGTCCAGTGCATTGACGACGTTGACTAAGCCGCCGTCCTGCACGTAAAGAAATCCGCGTCCGGCCTCGTTGTTGTACTGAAGCATGTCCCCCGCTTGGTTGCCGAGGGTCATGCCCTGAAGCCCGATGTCAAATCCGCCGATTTGTAGCGAGCCACCGATAACCCACTTCGACGCCGTCCCGTTTACGGTCACAGTGCCGACACCACCGGGATCCGGCATCTGTCCGACAGTTGCAGCAAACGAGGGACTGCCGATTACCGCGCCAACCGGACCGACGTTGGTGGACCCACCACTCCCGACCGGCGCGTCAGAACGAACAGACCCGCCGTTGGTAATAGTCATGTAGCCGACGCCTAACTTCCCGACAATCATTTGATGGTCTTCTGCCGTCGCTCCGGAGGCTTGGAACCCGCCGTTTCCTAAAAATGAATCGAAGCCATCGACGATGATGCTGCCGGTCGAGTTCGTATCGCGCACGACGACCACGGCGTCTTGAATCTCCGCTCTGGCGCCGGCGCTGATTTCCAGGGTGCCCGTGCCGCCGACAATGCTCGTGCCGCTAGAAGGAGTCGTCTCGGTTCCCGCTCGCCCCACAAACAGGTCATTGCCATTGCCGTCGGCGCCATTGGGATCTCGAGGAGTCTGACTGGAAAAATTGGTGGGAAGGCCAGGCGGAATGATGCTCGGATCGTTGTTGTACAACGAGCCAAAACCAGTAATGCGAACGACGCCGGTGCCCGCGTAAACCTGCCCACTGCCACTTCCGCTCGGGCCACGCGTTCCGCTAGCGCCAATGGTTAATGCCTGATCGCGCAATGCCGACTCGCCTGAGATAAGGAGTACGCCATAGGACGATTGGCCGACGATGATCTCGTCAATGTTTTCGTTCGTGTCGTCAGTCAAATCAGCCACATTGTTGTCGAGATGGCGGCCTTCGAAATATGTTTGCTTATCGGGGTCTTCGAATGGATTAACGAAGTTGCCATCGGAGGGTAGACCTTCATTAATAGCGGTGGTGAATGGATTGTCCGTCGGCGTCACATCGCCCGAAACCAAAATACTGGCCGAAGCCAGGCGAGCAACCGAAAACAACAAAAAGACAAACAGGACGACCGGCAACCGCCGCCGTATGGATACGGCACATCGGACCAAAGCGCGCTCACGACCGAACACACGACGAATGATGCTAATAAACCGATGAAGACTCATGGACGATCCTCTTCGCTCTTCAAGCGAGACACGCTTGCCCCTCGTCACCGCACGCTGGCCGCGCCGCTGCGACGCAATTCGTTGCCTCTGTTCGCTAAACCAATCGAAACGCTGACGTTGCCGATCGGCACGTTAAGTGATCAATGCGCATTCGGATCGGTGCCGCCTAGCGCGCAATCCGTCTCAGATGTTCCGGCAACCTCTATCTTCGCCAAGGTTTACGCAAAATGCAACTATTTCGAGGCTTGTGTGGATGGCCTTCGGAGGTGTGTCTGGAGCGCTAGAGTCAAGCGGCGAAAAGGGTTAGGGCAGCACGGCTGGTGTCTCGAATCGAGCGAGAGCGGTTCCGCGTCATTCGCCGCCGTTAGATGGGCAGCACGTCGAGCGTGGCACCCGGTGCGAATTGCCGACTTTCGGCGGGCAAACGAACCAGAGCGTTGGCCAGGGCGAGTGTTGCCAGGTCCGCCGATCCCTGCCAAGGCAGGATTTCCACGAGCTTGTCGGAACCGCCATCGTCGAGTCGGGCGGGTAAGCAGGCCGAACGGCCGCCCGCATGAGCGTAGGCATCCGTCAATTTTGCTCGGACTGACGACAACTGAGAGAATCCCCGTCCGGCGAGCGCAGCAATGGCGGGTCGCACGAATAGCTCGAAGCACACGAGACTGCTCACCGGGTTGCCAGGCAGGCCGAAAACCAGCACCGACCGATCGGCTTTTTTCTTGATGCCGAACCACAGTGGCTTTCCCGGGCGGAGCGCGACTTTGTGAAACACTTGTTCGACGCCGAGTGCTGCGAGCACCTGCGGCACGAGGTCGAATTTTCCGGCCGACACGCCGCCGCTGAGGACAAAGACGTCGGCATCGAGACCCTGTTGTACGCGCTTTGTGAGGTCGGCCTGCGTGTCGCGAGCCACGGGGATCTCAATGGATTCTGCATCGGCACGTTTGGCCGCGGCGACCAGCATCGGCCCGTTGCTGTTGCGGATTTGTCCAGGGCCAGGCTTTTCCTCCACGGCGACCAGTTCATTTCCCGTAGGCAAGATCGCGACCCGTGGCCGTGGTACAACAAGCGCGGAACTGTGGCCTGTTTCCGCGAGAATGGCGATCTCAATGGGGCGCACGACGGCACCGCTGCGGATCACGATGTCGCCGGCCCGCATGGAAGCACCGAGCGGCAATACATTCTGACCTGCTGACGGATCAACTTGCAGCAGGCGGACAATGCCGTCGCTGATGAGTTCGGTCCGTTCTACGGGAACGACGGCGTTTGCGCCATCCGGTAGCGGCGCGCCCGTCATGATGCGGGAAGCATTGCCGCATTCGAGGCGCCGCTGCGGTACGTCGCCCGCCGCGATTTCTTCCAAGATGCGACGTTCCGGCTCGCGATCGATACTGCGGACGGCGTAGCCATCCATCATTGCCTTATCGTATGGCGGTGAATTGATATCGCTCGCGATGTCCTCAGCAAGATTTAGCCCAATCGCTTCTTCCAATGGAACACGCCGCGGCGCAAGCGGCGCGCAGTGCTTAGCCACAAGATCAAGTGCTGCTTCGACAGATAGCATCTCTAGTTGCTCAGAATGAATTAGACAGGATCAACAGGATTGACAGGATGGGCGAACGGCATTCATGAATCCTGTCCATCCCGTAAATCCTCTCCACATCAAGCCGTCAGGAATTTGCGGAGGATGTCGTATCCAGAGAGTGTCAAAAAGCTTTCAGGATGGAACTGCACGCCGAAGAGCGGATATTCGCGATGGGCGATACCCATGATCTCGCGGTAGCCGCCGGGCTCCTCGGCCCAGGCAGTGACTTCGAATTCCTTGGACAGTGTTTCTGGTTGAATCACGAGACTGTGGTAGCGCGTGGCTTGGAACGGGTTTTCGAGGCCGGCGAAGAGCCGCTTCCCATCGTGATGAATCATGTCGGTCTTGCCATGCATGAGATTCTTAGCCCGCACGATCGTGGCCCCAAACGCCTGGCCCATCGATTGATGGCCGAGGCATACGCCAAGCAGCGGCAGGCGGCCTTTCAGCCGTTGGCAACATTCCACCGAGATGCCGGCCTCACTCGGCGTGCAAGGGCCGGGGGAAATGATGACTCGCTCAGGTTTGCGTTCCAGGATTTCGTCAACCGAGATCTGGTCGTTGCGATGGACTTCAATGTCGAGCGACGAGTCGATCTCGCCCAACCTCTGCACGAGATTGTAGGTGAACGAGTCGTAATTATCGATGAGCAAGATCACGGTGAAACTAAAGCCTCATTGACTGCAACGCATTTTTGAACCGACAATCGAGCCACCACCCTCACTCTTATTTTTTTGTCCACAGATTTACGCAGATGATCGCAGATAGTAACACATTGCGCTGTAGGGCCCCTTCGTTTATCTGCGGCAATCTGCAATCATCTGCGGACAAATAACTGCGCGTTTTAGTTTACTGCGAAAAAGGGGAATGATCCACGATGGCCGAGCGTGCCGCAAGAAAACCAGTCAGAGATGCGGAAGCGCTGGCGATGGTCATGGAGATGATGGCGATTTCAGGCCGCAGCGGCGAGGAAGCGGTCATCATGGATTTTATTCGCAAGAAGCTCGCGGCCGCAGGCATCCCAGCGGTGCTCTCACGATGGACGACGCTCATCGCCGTACACCACTGGGTGGGCAAGTCGGCAATCTGGTATTGAAACTGCCAGGCACGGTTCGCGGACAGCGGCGGATGCTGTCTGCTCATGTAGACACGGTGCCCATTTGCGTGGGTTCGCGCCCGGTGCGAAAGGGAAAATACGTAGTTAGCTCCAACAAAAAGACTGGCTTGGGGGGTGATGATCGCGCCGGAGCGGCTGTGGTATTGACGGCGGCACTGGACATTCTGCGGCAGAAGTTGCCCCACCCGCCGCTAACGTTTCTGTGGACGATTGAAGAAGAGGTCGGGCTGCTCGGCGCACGGTATGTTCGTCTGTCGAAGCTTGCCAAGCCGGCACTTGCCTTCAATTTCGACGGCAGTTCGCCGGTGGTTTTGCGAATTGGCGCCACGGGCGGGTACCGCATGACCATTGAAATTGAAGGTGTCGCCGCCCATGCCGGCAATCATCCGGAGGAGGGCGTAAACGCGATCGCGATTGCGTCGTTAGCGATTGCGGACCTGGTGCAGAACGGGTGGCATGGATTGATCCACAAGGATGGGAGCATCGGCACGAGTAACGTCGGCGTCATCAAAGGCGGCGAAGCTACAAATGTCGTCACCGATCGTGTGCAGATTCAAGCAGAGGCGCACAGCCACGACCCGAAGTTTCGCAAGCGGATCGTGAAAGAGATCGAATCGGCGTTCAAACGAGCGTCGATTGCCGTGCGGAACACAGCAGGTAAGCATGGCAGCGTGAAGTTCGACGGCCGGCTCGATTACGAGTCGTTTCGGCTCGCGTCGGACGAGCCTTGTGTCAGCGCGGCGGTCGCCGCGATCGAAGCCGAAGGCTTACCAGCGGAACTTGGCATCTCAAATGGTGGGCTGGACGCCAATTGGCTCACCGCCCATGGGATTCCGACGGTGACGCTGGGATGTGGTCAGCGGAACATTCATACGACGGCTGAAGAACTGGATATTGCCGAGTTTCAGCAGGCCCGGCGGATCGCTCTTCGGCTAGCTAGGGGTATCAACTGACGGATAGACTGGGATTCGAAGGCGGCGACAAAGCTAGTTGGATATGCCAGAATCAGTCGATCGGCTTATCGTCGACTTCCGCTCGAGGATTGACAAACGAGGAGAGAGTGTCTTCGTGGATCGCAGGCCAATATCGTGCAATTGGCCATTTGCGTCAAAGTATCTCAATAACAGAATGACAAATACAACAAATGCGCAAAACGCCATCATTGGCAGCCGAATAGCGGTGGCCAAGATTACGGACAAGACCAAAAACAGCCCTGCTAGAATGATGCTAATCGTGCGCTTTCGCCGAAACTCAAGCTTGAGCTCGTCAATTTGCTCTTGAGCGAGTTCTATTTCACGTTTGGATGGCTGTTGCATAGCAATTTCGTTCCTAAGATTACATCCTAAATAAGAAATTTGTCGGCAGCCATTCCCCTGACAAGCAGTAGTGACATCTCCAACAGCTGTTGCGCATGGAGGGGAGCGAACCCGGCATCATTGAGCATGTCCTCCACAACGACAATCAACACGTCTTTTTCAAAAACGGTCAAATACGTATCCTTGACTTCAGCATTGGGGTCTTCCTGGTGCCAAATTTTTAAGCCGACTTGGCGATCGACCCAACTATTGGCTCGTCGCTTGAAACGACGCCAGCAACGCCGTTCCGCTGCATATTTGGCGAAGGCGAGAGCAACACTTACGACACCCAACCCCGCCAGTATTTGGACTATGTCGATCATCGGTTTTAGCGATTCACCCCATGCTGTAAAGTGCACTTCGCTATCCTTCTCAAACGCGGGCACAATTAAACGTTTCTGCGATCGCCGCGTGCTAGCTCCGTACAGTTGTATATCTGGCGTGCTTGTATACTGCAAGCTGTGGTCAATACCGATTGGATACGGCAATGAAGACAGCAGGAACTCCCATTCGACGCGATAAATTGCTGTAGTCGCTTGCTGCTGAGCCCTAGACGTTACTTTTGCTGAACAGCCAATGGACCCCAAGTACATTCGCAACTTCTCAATTGTCGCGCACATCGACCACGGCAAGAGCACGTTGGCCGATCGGCTGCTGGAAATTACGGGCACGGTGAGCCGGCGCGAGATGAAGGAGCAGTTGCTCGACGATATGGCACTGGAGCGCGAGCGTGGCATCACGATCAAAGCACATCCAGTTTCAATGAAGTACAAGAAAAACGGGCGCGAGTACGAGCTGAACCTCATCGACACGCCGGGGCACGTGGACTTTTATTATGAGGTGTCGCGTTCGCTCGTCTGCTGCGAAGGGGCGGTGTTACTGGTTGATGCATTTCAAGGCGTCGAGGCCCAAACGGTGGCCAACGCTTATGCAGCGATGGAGCACGATCTGGTAATCGTGCCGGTGATCAACAAAATCGACCTCACCCACGCCCGCGTGGATGAAGTTAAGGAAGAGATCGAGCACACGCTGGCGATCGACTCGGACGAGGTGATCGGTTGCAGCGCGAAAACAGGACTCAATTGCGAGGCGGTGCTGGAAGCCGTGCTGGAGCGGGTGCCGCCGCCGAAGGGCGATCCGAACGGCACGCTGCAAGCGATGGTGTTCGACTCGGTGTACGACGAGTTCCGCGGCGCGGTGACATACGTGCGGATCATCAACGGCACGGTCCGCAAAGGGCAGCGGATCAAGTTTCTGCAGGCTGCCACGACGCACGACGTGATTGAACTCGGCCAGTTCACGCCGCGACGCGTGGGCCGCGAGGCGCTCAGCGCCGGGCAAGTCGGCTATTTGATTTGCAACATCAAGTCGCTGGGGAACGTCCACATTGGCGACACGATTACCGTTGCCGACGGCGAGCCGGCTCCTGCCCTGGCCGGTTATCAGGATCCGAAGCGGATGGTCTTCTGCGGGCTATATCCCTCCGATGGCCAGGACTTCGAGCAGCTGCGCGACGCGCTCGACAAGCTCTCGATCAACGACCCCAGCTTCGAATTCGAGCCGGAGACGAGCGATGCACTCGGCTTCGGCTTCCGCTGCGGGTTCTTGGGCCTATTGCACATGGAAATTGTGCAGCAGCGGTTGGAGCAAGAGGCCAACATTGACCTCGTGCAAACGGCGCCCAACGTAACATACGAGATCACGACCGCTCGCGGCGAGAATCTTGAAGTTCACACGCCGCAGAAGGTGCCGGACCAGGGCGAGATCGAAGAATTTCGCCAGCCGATCGTACGCGTGAATTTCGTGCTGCCGACCGAATACATCGGGCCGATCATGAAGCTTTGTACCGATCGTCGCGGCGAATACGTGCGGACCGAGTATCTGTCGCCGACGCGGGCCATGCTGACCTACGACTTGGCGCTAGCCGACGTTATTTACGATATGCATGACAAGCTCAAGAGCGCCACCCGCGGTTACGGCACGATGGATTATGAAGTGCTCGGCTATAGGCCGGGCGATTTGGTGCGGCTCGATATCTTAGTAAAAGGCGACCGCATCGACGCGCTGTCGATCGTGTGCGACCGGCGGGACGCAGATGTCCGTGGCCGGGCGGTGATCAAGAAGCTGAAGCAGGAGATTCCGCGGCACATGTTCGAGGTGCCGCTGCAGGCGGCGATCGGCAGCCGCATCATCGCCCGCGAAACGATCAGCGCGATGCGGAAGAACGTCACCGCCAAGTGTTACGGCGGCGACATTACCCGCAAGCGGAAGCTCTGGGAAAAGCAAAAGGAAGGCAAGAAGCGAATGAAATCGATCGGCCAGGTCGATATCCCACAAAAGGCCTTCCTCGCGGTGCTGGAAACGGGGGAGGAGGAAGGGAAGAAAAAGTAGATGAAGATGGATGCGGGGGTGGAAAGTCTCCCGACCTGCGGCTCACATCCTAGAGGCCGACAATGTAAGCGGACCGATCGCGTTTCGTGAGCGATTTCACCGCGGCGTTCGTCATAAGCGTTAAATTCGGCGCGGGGTCGCTCTGTCGTCCGGCTTCCTGAGCCCAGCCTTTCGCCAACCTGTCCTCTATTGCCGCGGAATTCACACCGCCGACTTAGACTTTCTTGACAGGTCTTTCTTCGGGGTCCAGTGATGCACGGCAGGGGCGGGATTCAACGTGGTTTCACGCTGTTCGAGCTGGTGGTCGTGGTGATGATCCTCGGCATCCTGGCGGCGATTGCCGCGCCGCGCGTGTTGGGCACGTCACAACAGGCAGCGGACAGCGCCGCTCAGCAATCGCTGAGCGTAATTCGCACGGCGATTGACGAGTTCGCGGCGGAGCACAACGGCACGCTGCCCGGGGCCAATGGCCTAGAGGCGACATTTAAGAGCGATCTGACAAACTATTTACGCGGTAGCGACTTTCCTAGCTGCCCTGTGGGCGAGGCAAAGAATAACGCGGTCCGCATGCTGGCGGGCACCGATTTATCGGGCATCGGCAAATCGGTCGATACGTACAGTTGGGTTTACCTTTATCAGATGGGCGAGTTTTATATCAACGTGAAAGAGTGAACGGTCGATCGTTCGCGATTGTCTGTCGAGCACTGAGTTGCGGGGTGAGCAACGAGATAAAGGAAGCGGTCATACAGCTGCGCCAATTGAATTCGCAAGAACTCCGATGCTGCGAACCTGAAAACTTGCGAATCCAGCTGCATGCCCCAGCCTGTCTTAAAAAAAACCAAGCGGCGGGCGAATCTCCCCGACGTCGACCGCGATGGTCGGTCACACGTCGGCCAGCCGCACTGCTGTAAGCACGGCCATCGGAGGTTCGCCCGCCGAACCGGCTCCTTCTTCCATCCAGGTCCGCGGAGCGTGTGATTGCGGACAAGCGGTGTCTGCGAATCCACGTCGGCCGAGCAAGGACGGTCCTGAAAGCCAGAAAGTTGCTTGTGTTCCTCTTTAAGATTAATCGGCTTTTTATTTCGCGTGGCACAGCGAGTCGCAGCGTCGGTGATGGATTATCCGAATTGGTCCGCCACTGCGCCGTCGATTTAGGTGTGATTTGCAAACGAGCCACGAACATCTATTCACGACGCATGTCGAATACGTCGGGTTCGTGGGTCGAGTTCAGCTAGCGCACAAAAGTCGTGAAAGACTTGCGATACACGATGTGCGGGCAACCGAAGCAGTCGTAAACCGTGACGGGATAGAAGGCAGGCTTTACATATGTGAAGCAGGGCGGATAGCACGTCGTGTGATAGGAATTGCCGTAGCAGCCGACTTTCGGATAGCAGCGTAGCGTGTGACAGCACAGGTAGCTGCTATAGCTGTTATTACAGACGTGCGGCTTGCAGTGCGGACCACCTGCCAGCGCAGGCGCAGCGAAAAAGCTGAGTGCCAGGACGGCTACGGAGCCAAACAGAACAGTTCGAAGTTTGCAGAATGCGTTCATCGTTCCTTCTCGTTCAGAAAAATGGCGTGTTGGAGGCGGGTCACACGACCCATTCGCCATCTCTTACGGGAAGGAAATGCGCTGTTACAGAAATCTGCCGTAGGTCAGGCTTTAGCCTGACAAGATTGTTGGTGGACCGTACCCACTTTACTCGGTCAGGCTAAAGCCTGACCTACCCATCACCACTGCGGCGGCGGCGTGTACGGCGCCACTGGTACCGGCGCGCCATACGTCACCGGGGCCGTCGTGCAGGGATTGCATGGAGCCGGGCAGGCGGGCGCTGGGCAAGCGGCAACGGGAGGTGGGCAAGTCGCCGGTGCCGGATAGCAGGTGCGGCGGAGCCAGTTGCAGCAGCAACATCCAGCACTCGTCGTGGTGATTGCAAGAAGCGCAATGGCCAGCGATGTGCGCGTCATAGCATATGTCTCCTTACGGGGGAAGCGAATCCGTTGTCTCAATTACGGCGATGCCGCGCCGCAGTTCGGTGCTGGCAGAGGGCGCACGCGAATAAAAAATTCGCCACTCAACCCTAGCCGATAGCTTGTGATGTGCAAACGCGACCGTTGAGAAAAAACAACATTTGTTGCGATGCGATGACGACTGTAGCGATCGTGCAGATTATGGCGATCGCTTGGTATGCGCCACTGCTTGCAAAAGACCAGTTACTGGTGAGACGTGAATAATCACAGCTCGCTGTCTACTGTTACTAAACGCCAGAGGCAAGCAGTGCCGGAGGCAGCTTTTCAATCCCTAGCATCCGCTGCGAGCAGTAGCGAACGGGAAGTTACTAAGCCGCCGAGCGGAATCGGCGGGTGCTGGCGCCAAACGCGATGGCCACGATTGCCAGCACCAGCGCCGCCGGTTCGGGAACTGTGGTACCCGACCACGCGAGGCCGTATTGCTCGATGTTGAGGTCGCCCACGTTGTCGAACATTTCCTCCGTCCACCGTACGCGGAGCATGTACTCGCCGGTCGTCGGAATGGCGAAATCGAAGTGTTCCGTGTTGTTGTAACGGCTGTTGGAAGCGGAGATCAAATCCTGTGGCACGCCGCCGATCGCATTCCATAGCTCCAAATCGAGGTTATCGAAGCTGGCATCCAGGTAAGCGGTCGTACCAATCGTCGTACGGTCGCGGAACCAGGTGAGCGTGGCAGTAAAGGTCGAGCCGGCATGCAGCGGATCGTTGATGAGGTAATCGTTGGTGACTCCTTCAGCGACCTCGCCGAAGTCCCAACCAGTCGAGTCGACGTTGCCCATGGCGCCGTGCGAGAGGCCGGCCACATCAGTCGTACCGCCGAGAAACTGATCATACGCCTTGTTGAGGTCCATGCGGCCCGCGCCCACGCGATTGTCCAATCCTTGCGTGGTGAGCACGCCACCGAGGCCGTTCGGATTGGCGACCTGGCCGTTGTCCCAGCCCTGTGTTTTAGCCGCCGAGTTCATGAGCACGGCCTTGATCACACGTGAGTCGCGGGCATCGGGCGTGGAGCCGAGCACCGCATAGGCTGCGTCGTACAACAACGCGGCGCCGCCCGCCACGGTAGGCGCGGAGAAGCTCGTGCCGTTGACATTCCGCGAGTACCAATCGGGGCCGCCCGCGGGGCCGCTGGCCGAGCCATACACGCTCGGCCCGTTGCCGCCGGTTTCACCGCCGTAATAGGCTGTGGAAAAGTTCTCGCCGGGGGCCGCGATATCGACGACCTGCCGCACGCCACTGACGGTGCCGTGGACCGGATCCCAATAGTCGTTCGGCCCACCGTTGGTGAAGTAGCTGGGCAAGTCGTAGCGCCGCTACCAGGTCCCAGGGCCGCCACCGTCAAATTGTTGTAAGCACTGGCTGGTGATGGGACGCGATTCGGTCCTACGCCTGACGGTACGGTATTGCCGGCGGCCGAAGTAAAGAGCGTGTGCGGATTCTCGTTGATCAGCGCGTCGAGCGTGCCGCTCAAGTTGTCGCGACCGGCCAGCTCGTTGGAACCCGTTCCAGCAACCCAACTCGAATTGACCACATCGGCCGTCCGCAAACCCGTGTTAGTGGGTACGCCACTGATAAATGCCGCGCGATACGGGCCGAACGTCGAAATGCCATTGAAGTTGAGATAGAACGACGTCGTGTAGCGGGGATACGAGGAATTTCCAGCCGGCCAGCTGGTGGCGATTGCGCGAGAGGCGAGCTGTGCGTCGGGCGCCATGCCGCGTTGGTATTCGCCCGGATTCGAGCCGCCCGGCCGACCTCCCATAATCATGCCAACCCACGTAGCATGACGATCGACTTCACCCGCAGCGCCGCTGGTTGGAATATAGGTGACGTGACCGAGAGTTTCGTGGCCGTTCCACATGTAGCCAGCCTCGATATTAGCCATCACCGCGTTCGTGCCGGTGAAACCGGCATTATAAAACCGATCGGCACCGAGGAGTGTGTTCAGGTCGTAAGCGCCAATGTACGGTCCTTGCTGATGTCCGGAGCCCGACACGAGATAGAGGTCGGCGTGGCCCAAATCCTGCCCACTTTGGGCCTCGGCCAATTGACAGGCGGCGAAGAGCAGGGTCACTGCACCTAGCAGTACGGCAATTGGCCATGATGCCGGCGCAGAGTGTGCGCGACGAGACGTATCGCGCCGAGTTTTCCAATTCATTAGAACTACTCGAAAAAGTAGAAGGTAGCGCGAAACCGTGCGCGGAGAAGTCTGTCCCCTTGCCGACGGCCAAGCCGGCGCAACGCGCAACGACGGCAAATCGCAGTTTCTATTTTACCTGCGATTGCGGGGGACACAACGAATTCGGGAATAGGCCAAGCGACGTGTCGCAATTGATCGTTCGATAGCCTCAAAAAGGCACGGAAAAGCAGCGAAAAGAGCCTTCTCGTAACGTTGAGAATCCGCAACATCTTCCGACTTTTGTGCCTTTTTTTGCGGCTACTTTCCAAATCGACATGATTTGAGCTAGGCAATGTTAAAGATCTGCTCTACGTTGCCGCGCAGCACGCGACGACCCAGCTCCAGCGCTTGCTGTTCAGTCCAGCCGCGCTCGATGACGAACCGCTCGGCCAGAATCTTAGCCAGGATTCGCTTGTACATGGCGAACTTCGGCAGGCAGAACTCGAGCTTGTAGGCGTCACTGTAGTAGCCGATTTGTTTGGTCTGCGGCACCGCTTCGAGCCGTGCGGCCGCGTCGTGCTCGATGTAGGCCGGCGTATTCGAGTACCACCAATGGCCGTTGGTGACCACGTTGGGGAAAATCCAGGCGTAGCTGACCAGCTCCTGGTTCGTGACGCTCGCGAGTACCGAAATGGGAAACGTGACCCGTGGGAACGCATTGAACAGCTCTTGGTACTGAATGAGCGACACGCGGCTGTCGTACAAATCCTGTCCCTGATAAACGCCGTCGCGATACACCGAGCGATTGACGCCAATCATCAGATCGAACGGCAGACGAAACTCGTCGCAAAATTCGGCGAGTGTCCAAAACACATAATTGGCGGCCGTCACAATGTCCTTTTCAAAGGTGTGGTCCGAACGTGTATAGATCGTGTCCATGCCGCGCAGTACCGTATCAAGTGCTTCATTCGCTTCAGCTTTCCCAACGCTCACTGGTGTAAAGATGGGCGGTAAAGAAATCGCACACGCCCGCCGCCTTTCGCCGTAAAGTGTTCGAACAGTCGGCCAATGGCTGAACGTAGCGAATCGGCGTCATGCACGTGGGTGTTCGTTGTGCGTTGCAGCCGTTCGTGGACATCTCCCTTCGCCAAATGAAACACCAAGTCATCAGTCCGCAGGCACGGAACATAGCGTTTGGTGTCAAATCCTTCCAGCGGGTCGTCAAAGTTATTCGTCAGAAAAACGGCGTCCAGCTTGGTGCGATCAAGCACCTGCTGCTCCCAGTCGGGCTGGGCCATCTTCTTAGCTGCCGCGTCGTACAGCGATTCCCAATTCGCGGTCGTGAATTGCTCATCTGCTGGAAAGTCGAAGAACTTGCGGGCCAACTCTAACAGCCAGTCGTATTGCACCGTATTCCGCAGCGGCTCGATTCGCGCGACAAGCCGGCGAACTTTTTCCTTCGGATCGAGCCCCGACTCCTCGATCTCCGTCCGTGGCATGCCGGCCGAATGGATCAGCTCAGTGTAGTAGTGGTAGCCGAGAATATCGGCTAGCGTTTTCGCCGCCGCGGCCTTCGGCTCGATGTGTGAGTGGGGATCGATGAGCCGAATCGAATCGAGCTCGGCAAACAAGCGTTGGCGAAGTTGGTCGGACATGAAGAGATTTGAAGATGTAAGATTAAGGATTGTTGGTTGGATGCAAGATGTCGGCAGTATTTACTGCCGATACCCGTCGTGGCAATCAGCACAGGTCTTTGTGGCCTTGCCGAGCGCTTGGCGAGCCTGCTCGTAATTGTCGAGTTCAACGGCCGCGGCCACTTCGCTTTCGCTCTGTTTGAGCTCGCGAGCGTATTGGGCGTACGTTTCATCGTCCCAATACTCGAAGCCGTTGTGGCTGATGATATCCGCGATCGTCGCGACCAATTGCGCTTCGTGCTTGATATCATCACGATGGACTGTAAATTCCTCTTTGCTTGCTAGCCATTTTTTTAGCCGGTCATGTTGGGCGATGTTCAGCCGCTGCATGAGCGGGGGCCGATCGGCGACCTGGGCCCAATCCGCCTTGGTTTCGGCCTGAGACGATGGAGGCCGATTGCCGGCGATCAAATCAGCCAACTCCTGCTTAAGCTGTTTGGCCTCTTGAAACGTTTGATCGGTTCCGACTTTGCAATTGCGGCCGGCGCGGGCGAACGTGTCGCGAAGCTGTGCCGCGGCTTCTTTCCAGCGGACATCGCCATCGTACTCGGCGCTCACCGCAAACAGCGCGGCTAGCACGGTGAATTCACGACGACATTCTTTGAAACCGCCGCCTTTGAATTGGGCCGGCGCAGTCACGTCCTTGCCAACCTCTTGCGCGAGGCGTTTGACTTCCGTTTCAATCGTCTCGGCGTCGATCAGCTTCGACCAACCGGCGTTGGCAACCGAGGCGGCATCTGTGTCGCCGGCATTCGCCGGAGCAGCCGTCTTCGCCACGGCAGCCGCTTGTTCGTAATTGGGCCGTTTGCCGACGAGCTTGGCGGTTGCATCGGGGAAAAATGCGTCCAACACATCGTTCGACCATTTAGGCGGCCGGGCATATTCGTGCGGAGCAGTCGGCTGCTTCGCCTTTGAAGTTACGGCGAAAGGCACGAGAGCCGTGCTGGCGAAGATCGATAGAGTAGTTGTGAGTCGTCGATTCACACGCAAAGCTCCGAGTTCTGGTCGATGCATCTTATTATCAGCCGCTCGTGATTTGGCAGCAAGTGCCGAGGCTTATCGCTCATATTTCGGCCCCTGTGAAATGTTACCAGTAGCAGTAACGAGCGAGGAGCTACGTTGTAGCTGAACTCGCAAGAGTTCGGCCTGCGTAGGTCGCATATTCTTGCGAATTCGGCTACGTGGCAAAGTCGGGCGAACGCCCGCCGACGGGGCCTAGCTGGCCTGCCAAAGTGTGTGTTACGTTAGCGCTTCTCACGGTGCCCATCTAATCGCTCAAGTCGTCCATGAAATGAATCAGCAACAACTGCAACTGACTCTCGAAAAAGTCCAACAAGCGGTGATTAATGGCAAGCTCACCGCGTCTGCTGCCGAGAACATGCGAGCCTGGCTCACGGAACCGCGTTACGGAGATTACGCCGCCGAAGTCGCTTCGCATGTAGCCGAGGGCAAGTGGCAAACGCTGGACGACGTGTTTTGGACGGTCATTCCGTTCGGCACCGGAGGTCGACGCGGCAAGATGTACCCCATCGGCTCGAACGCTATCAACGACCGCACGATTGGCGAGAGTGCGCAAGGATTGGCGAATTACGTAAAGGACACGTTGGGGAGAGGTGCTCCGCTGTCGTGCGCGATCGGCTTCGACACCCGCCATCGGTCGGACCACTTCGCCCGGCTATGGCGGAAATCATGACGGCCGCCGGCTTCACCGTGTACTTCCTCGCTCAGTTTCGAGCAACGCCGGAGTTGTCGTTCACCGTACGCGAGAAGAAGTGCTCGTGTGGCATCATGGTAACGGCCAGTCACAATCCGCCAAGCGACAACGCTGTTAAGGTGTATTGGTCCACAGGCGGGCAGATCCTGCCGCCGCACGACAAGGGAATCATCGAGCGCGTGATGAACACGCAGCATATTCAACGGACAAATTTCGAAGAAATGCTCGCCGCCGGCAAGATCATCTCTTGCCAAGACGAGATCGACGCGAAGTTCCAACAGGCGGTGCTGACGCAGGCATCGCCCGGGCCGCGCGACTTGAAGGTAATTTACTCGCCGCTGCACGGCGTTGGGGCAACGGCCGTATTACCCGTGCTGGCGGATGATGGTTTTCAATCAGTCGAGTTGTTTGGACCGCATTCAAAGCCGGACGGCGATTTTCCCAACGTACCAGGCCACGTCGCCAACCCCGAAAACACGCAGGTGTTCGACGCGATCATCGCGCGGTGCGCGAAGCCGGGGCCGACCTGGCACTCGCGACCGACCCAGATTGCGACCGCATCGGCTGTGCGGCGCCCCTCACATTCGCGAAGGATGCGCCTTGGCATACGTTCACCGGCAATCAGCTTTGCGCGCTTTTGGCCGATTACGTACTCGAAAACCGTCGCACGTCGGGCAGCATCTCTCCACAGCATTTCATCGTGCAAACGCTGGTCACCACGCAAATGGTCCATCGCATCGGCGATAGTTACGGCGTGCGGACGATCGGCGATTTGCTCGTCGGTTTTAAGTGGATCGCACAGGCCGTCGACCAATATGGCCCGGACCTGTTCATTTTCGGCACGGAAGAATCGCACGGTTACATGGCCGGCAGCTACGTCCGTGATAAGGATGGGGCGGTCGCCTCGCTGTTGCTGTGCGAGCTGGCCGCCAAACTCAAAGCCGCAGGGCAAACGCTTCACGAAAAACTCGATGCGCTTTTCTGGCAGCACGGCGTACACATGGAAAGAACCGTCTCGGTGCAGATGCCGGGAAGCGAGGGGATGACTCGCATGAAGGAGGTGATGGCGGCGTTCCGAGCGGGGCCGCCGGCGGAAATTGGCGGCGACCAGGTCGTACAGATTCGTGATTACGAGCGACAACTTCAAATTCAATGTGGCTCTGGCAAAACCAGTGGAACCCAATCCCAATCGCTTTCCGGCCCACAGGGCGATCTTGTGTTTCTCGACCTGGCAACGGAGGGGAATTACGTCGCCTGCCGCCCAAGCGGCACCGAGCCGAAGATCAAGTTTTATATGTTCGCGTATACGCCCCCCGAGCAGCTTTCTAATTTGGACGCGTCGAAAAAGCAGCTTTTAGGCCGGCTCGATCGGATGGAAGTCGATCTTCGCAAGTTCGCCGGCGTGTGAAGCAAGTATTTAACAATCTCTTCACGCATCCTTCACACGCCATCTCTAGGTTGCTTGCTTTCTTTATGCAAGTGCGTTGTTGCAGCGCAACACGGGTTCAATCAGTCAAAGGAGGCGGAGCATGGATTGTGGATCGTCGTGTGGGCTACCATGGCCAAAAAGAAGGGTTGCGGCTTTTACGTTGGTGGAACTGTTGGTGGTTATTGCGATCATCGGCATTCTCATTGCACTATTGTTGCCGGCGATCCAAGCAGCACGCGAGGCGGCGCGTCGAAGCCAGTGCATGAACAACATGCGACAGCTGGGTATCGGGATTCACAACCATGTATCCTCCAAAGGTAAATTGCCATCCGGCGGCGAAGGCACCGATTGGACGATGAACGGTACTGGAATGGGAACCACATCGACGTTCACGCAGTTGCTTCCCTACTTAGAAGAATCCACTGCTGCCGATTTGTACGACTACAAGTATGCGTATGACGACCGCGATCACCCACAAAACCAATTGGCAGCCAAAACCAACATTACGACTTTTCGTTGTCCGTCGAATTCGATGTTTGAGCCAGATCCCGCGAATTACGGAACAACCGACTATATGCCTACCGTGTATACCGATATCAATCCACAAACCGGGGTGCGTGACGCATCGACGCCCACGGCTCGCAATTCGTGCGCGGACGGGGCACTTGCTCTGTTTCCTGTCAGCATCAGCAAGATTAGCGACGGTACCAGTAAGACGATCGCCATTTCGGAAGACTCCGCGCGAAACTTTGAAACGATGCAACCCTACACAAAGTCGAAGTATCCGGACATCGCGAACATTGCTGACGATGCCAAAACGCCGAGCGGCAATCGAGCTATCGACCGCTGGGCCGAGCCAGACACCGGCAATGGCGTTTCTGGGCCGCCAAATTCTGTGGCTGGTGCTCTGAAAAGTCCTATCAATAACAACAAAACACCACAACTAGGACCGCCCGATTGCCCGTGGTCGAACAATAACTGTGGGCCGAACGACGAGATTTTTTCATTCCATCCCGGTGGAGCTGTTGCGGTTTTCGCTGATGGAAGTGCCCATTTTCTTTCGGAAGACATTGATCCGATCTCGATGCGGGCCCTGGTGACGCGCGCTGGCGACGATGCCAGCACGTGGACACCGCAATAGGTTGGCCGCTTGATTTGATTGCCGACAGGTAGAAGCAAGAGCCCTTGGGTTTTCCCCAAGGGCTTTTTGTTTGGGTAGTACTAGAATTGTTGGCGTATGACTCGTGACGAAGCATCGTGTGTAAACGAAACCACGCCAAATGGTGACGACGGTAGTTCGTCGGCTGTAGCGAGATGCGCAGTGCGATCTCAACTCGTTCATTTTGCTCATTGTTTTGGCGATTGTCGCGCGGTTTGTAACGGGCTCGATTGCCATCATCGTCGGGGTGTGACCCACGATCGGATTTTTGAGTCGCGTGTGCGAAGTCGATTTTTTATTGCCAAATTCGGTGAGGCGGAGAGCGTCGGTTTGGTGTTTTGATCTGATGGCGGAAGGGTTTGCGTCATTTGGGGAGACTCGCGGTTTAAGGGGTTTACTTCGAGGGTGCGTTGCAAAATGGTTTTGAGTTGGCGTTGGGATAGGTTTGATGCGCGTGCGCAGCGGGAGCGCAGGCGCGGCATCCTAATTTGTAGCAGGCACGCTCCGCCGTGCCGTAGCAGCGATTGTGGCGACGCTTTTGTCGGTTCCGTTACGGCACACGGAGTGTGCCTACTACAATGCGGTCGAGCTACAGTTTTTCGTCGTTCTCCTTGATTTCAGCGTAAAAAGTGAAATGCAGGGCCCCGATCAGCGGACCGACGGCGCACACTTCTAGCGGAGCGTCCACGGCTGGCGCGGGTTCGCCCTGGCCGCGACTATCTGATGACGCGCGCTATTTTGCCTTGGTCCTCACTTCAACCGCCGGGGCGCACGGTGCTGCTTCCTTAGGGCCGGGGGTTGTCGCAACGGGAGTCGCTCCAACGGCCGGCGTGCACAACGGGCAGCGGCGCCCACGACGGTCATTTCACGGGTGCGAGGATAGCAGATAGTGAACATAGGTTCAATACCGTTTTCGGCCACTTGGGATTTTGTGGGAGATTGATTGATGGTTGCATTGAGCATGAGCCAACTTGCGGGCTATCGGCTCTCAGCGTGCTAGCCCGATTTTTTCACCACGGAGACACAGAGAACACGGAGAGAAGAAAAGAGCAAACGTCTTTGGGCGATTGAGATCGCGACGAGGATGGACGGTTTGCTCGGTGGTTGGTTCTTTTGTCTTCGGAAGTCTGCGCCGATGGGTTTTATTGGCTCGCGCGAACTGATTCGCCATTTTACCGATGCGAAATCAGTTTTGATGAAGAACAAAGCTTACGGAGCATACTTTTCGTCATTCGAACATCCAGGCAAACATACAAGTCTGAATTCCTTTGCTAATACTGCAGGTTTCTCGTGGTGTTTCGATAAGCGAGCAATACAACGAGGCGATGCACAGGACGCCAAAAGCGGCGCCGGTGATCCCTAGCGCTACGCAGCAGGCAACACAAATCACTCGGTGTACATGGAGGAGGTTGCATGATGAGCAAATTGGCTGTTATCGGAACCATTGTGGTCCAGCCTGGCACGAGAAACGAAGTTCTCCGGGCAGCGCTGGCCAATCGCGAACGGTGCTTGAAGGAAGAGCCGGGCACTCTGGCTTTTGAGGTGCTCGTTCCCGTGGAGGATTTGACGAAGTTACTGTTCTATGAGTTGTATGCGAACCCAGCTGCTTTCGCTGCTCACTCGGAGGGCAAGAGCATGGCTCAGTTGCAGTCGGAGGTCGGCTCCAAGGTCACGAATCTCACCGCTATTCAATGTACGCCCGGGGGCTGAGGCTCGGGCGTGAAGCGGCCAAGCTACAATAGGGAGCACAGATGGGCGCCGAACCCTACGATTACACCGTCCCTTATGAGCCCGATATACAGGCCGCGCTCGCCAAACTTCGCCAACAGGTTTTTGCGAGCGGCGCGTTCAACGGGGCGGAACTGAATCCGTCTACGCCCGAAGAGGCGCTGGAGATGACGGAAGCGGACGGTACGCGCTCGATTCTGGACATCAGCCGCATTAGCGAGACCCCTGAGTTCTTTTGTGCCGCGCCGCTCACGCCCGACGACCTGCAGCGTTACTTTGGCACGGACAAACCGACGAAAGCGATGATCACGCAGTCGGATGAATTCTGGGACGACCTTGATCGCGGTATGGCCCGGTATGTAATACTGTACGAGAACGAAGAGCCGAAGCAGATTTACTTTGCCGGCTACTCGTTCGACTAATCTTGGCGATGTGTTCATCGACGAAATCGAGACCTCGAAACATCTTGAGCGCATCATTTACAAGCAAAAACCGGTTAAGTATACGCTCATGCACCGAAAGACATGCTTTCGCGGCCGCGAGCCACTTGGAAATCCGGACTAAAACACTGGCTGAATGTTTTTGAGCCGTTGTTCGGTTTCAGCCATTAGGACGTCTTCGGCGCCTTCTGTGTCGGCTTCGTAGGTGGCGCTGAAGCGGAGGAAGGGGCCGGCGTCATCCCAGGGGACCGTGCAGATCGATTGCTCGGTGATAAGGAATTGGCTCGCGGCTTCGGCGTTTTCGAAGTGGATTGCTCCGCCACCGGGGGCGCCGTTGGCGAAGCCGTGCGGGGCCGGGGCGTAGAGGAAGTACGTGCCACCGGGCATGCGGCATTGGAAGCCGCAGCGGCCGAGCGTGGCGACTAGCTTTTCGAGCCGGCGCTTATATTTGGTGCGGGTGCGCTTTGGGATGTCGGGATCGTCGAGGCCGGTGATCGCGGCTTTCTGGATGGCGATGAATTGGCCGGAGTCGAAGTTGTCTTTCACGTTGCCGTAGGCGCTCGACGATCGAAGCGTGGCCGCAGACCCAGCCGATGCGCCAGCCGATCATGTCGAATGCTTTTGACATCGAGTGGACTTCGACGCCGACATCGCGTGCGCCCGGGATGGCGAGGAAGCTGTTGGGCGCGCGGTCGTAGCTGAGGATGCCGTGGGCGGCGTCTTGGATGATGACGATGTCGTTCTTTTTGGCGAAGGCGATGGCCCGTTCGTAGAACTCGGGAGGCGCGGTGCGGCCGGTGGGGCTGTTGGGGTAGCAAAGGACGAGGAGCTTGGCTTTGGCGCGGACGTCGGCGGGGATGCCGTCGAGATCGGGGAGGAAGTCGTTCTCGGCCGTGAGTGGGAGCTTGTACACGACGCCGCCGTAGTAGCCGGTGTGTGTGCCGGCGATGGGGTAGCCGGGGACGGTCATCAGCGTGATGTCGCCCGGATTGATGAAGCAGGCTGGCAGCATAGCGAGGGCATTTTTGGAGCCGATGCAAGGGCAGATTTCGGTCGCCGGGTCGAGGTCGACGCCGTATTCGCGCTGCATGAAGCGGGCCGCCGCTTCGCGGAAGGCGGGAATGCCGTTGTCGGAGTAGCCGCGGTTTTCGGGTTTGTTGATTTCCTCGCCCATGCGGCGGCGGACGACTTCGGGGGCCATCGAGTCGTTTTCGCCGATGCCGAAGTCGAGCAGCTTCCGTTCGGGATGGTCAGCGAGCCGCTTTGCGCTTGGCGCGCTTAATTTTTTCGAACTTGTAAATGGCGGTGCCTTTGCCGTAGTTGGCGCCGCCAATGCGTTCTGCGAACAATTTTTGTAAGTAAAGGTCGGACATGTTGCTAAGGATACAGGATGCAGGATTTGGAGGGCAGGGGAAGAAATCAGCGGTGGCTTGCGGGCCCCGACATGCCGTACCCTTTTATGTTTTGACGCGGAGTAGAGTTGGGGAGACCTGATTGGATGGCATTTTCGTTGGACCAAATTGTGCCGTGGGGGCGGTCGTTCGCCGAGTATGAGCGGATGTTTGCGCTGACGCCGGACGACTTGGAGCGGCGGATCATCGGCTGTGCGGACGGACCAGCGAGCTTTAATGCGGAAGCGACGGCTCAAGGCGTGAATGTGGTCGCGGTCGATCCGATTTATGGGTTTGATGCGGATGAGATTCGGCGGCGAATTAAAGACGTGTGCCCGCAGGTGCTGGAGCAGACGCAGCAGAATCGCGACGACTTTGTGTGGCGGGAGTTCAAATCTATTGAGGAACTGGGCCGGGCGCGGTTGCGGGCGATGGTGTCGTTCCTGGCGGACTACCCCGCTGGGCGGGAATCCGGGCGCTACGTGGCGGCCGAGTTGCCGAAGTTGCCGTTTGAGCATGGCTCGTTTTCATTGGCGCTGTGTTCACACTTTTTGTTCTTGTACGGCGATCAGTTGAGCGAGCGGTTTCATGTGGATGCGGTCGTCGAGCTGTGTCGTGTCGCGGCGGAGGTTCGCATTTTTCCGCTGATTGGTTTGAATAACGTGCCGTCGCCGCATGTTGGTGCGGTGATTCGCGCTGTCGAGCGATTGGGGCGGAAACTGCAGATCGAACGGGTGGCGTATGAATTTCAACGCGGCGGGAATCAGATGATGCAAATTCTGCATCGGTAGAACAGTATCGCATCGCGGGGTTTCGCGTCGGCGGCGACGCCGACTTTTTGCGTCTAAATGCAGCCATTTGCCGCGGTAGATTCGGCCTGGCGGCCGACGCTAATCGAGAATTGTGAATAAATCTGCGCGTGCCGCGGGTCTTTATAATAAACGCGGATGAGCGAAGCGAGCATGCACGAACTGGCGGCGCGACTGGCCCGCGGCGAGGAAGCCGCGTTTACGGACTTGTACGACGCGTGTGCGGATCGGTTGCATCACTACTTGGCCGTGCGGTTGGGCTCTCGCGACGCGGCCAGTGATGTGCTGCAGATGACGTTTCTGCGTGTTGTCAAATCGCGGAAGCGATTCCGAGGCGTCGAGAATCCAGTGGCGTATGTATTCCAGATTGCCAGAAACGAGGCAAATCGATGGGCGAAGCAGCGGCGAGCCAACGTTGGCCCGCTGCCGGCCGAGGACGTTTTTGCACTTGTCGCGGACACAGGCGGAAATGCGGAGGACGCAGACGTGATGGCCGTGGCACTTTCGCGCCTATCGGAAGATGACCGGGAATTGGTGGAATTGAAGGTTTTTGTGGGGCTGACATTTCGCGAGATTGCAGACGTAATGGGGCTGCCACAGGGAACGGTGGCGACGCGGTACAGGCGGACACTGGAGTCGCTGCGGCCGTGGCTGGCGAAACAAATGCGATAATGGAGGCGTCTCACGCAGAGGCGCAGAGGGCACAGAATTCAGAAAAAAGGAACACTAATCAGCGCTGAATCTGCGCTAATTCGATTAGTGGTAATTAGTGGAGATTAGCGTTCCTTTCTTCTGCGATCTCTGCGTCTCTGCGAGAGGAAGTTATTGGTATGAACGAATCAGTGGAGGCAGTTGAACGGCGGCTGGAGAGTCTCGGCTCGCGTCGAGTCCCATCTGATCTCCGTGAGAACGTGTTGGCAGATGTGCACCGCGAGTTGCGGGCGGCGCGGTGGGATCGGCGGTTGGCGCGGGCGGCGGTTGTGCTGCTTGTGGTGGGTGTGGGTATGAATGCGGCGATGGGGCTGCGGTCGAGCGATTCGCCGAGTGGCCACGTGGCGAGTCATCGTCCGGGCGAATCGCGACAATCGCTCGTAGAGACGGCGGTCGTAGTCGGTCAAGCCACGGATGCCTCGACCGCTCTGCAATTCGCACGGCAACTGGCGGCGATGACGGGCCGTGAGCTGACGCCCGATGAAGCCGCGGCGATCGGCGCGGCGGTGCAGCGGCAGTCGCCGGGTGGGGAACCGAGAAACAACAGGGGTTAATGCAATGCGCATTTGGCCGACGAAGCGTGTGTGGAAGCGGATCGGGCTAGGACTGGTGATCCTGCTGGCGCTGGCGTTTATCGCCAACGGTTTCATGGCGTGGTGGACGGACTATCGCTTGCAGCGGAGGATCGCAGCGATACGCGCGGCGGGCGATCCGGCTTCGATTGCCGATTTGGCGCCAAAGCCGATTCCGGACGGCGAGAATGCGGCCGCAATCCTTGCCAAGCTAGCACCACGACTCGACGAATTTGGAAAGGACCACTGGCACTTCCTTGATAAGACACCATTGGGAAAAGATTACGACGAGCGCAGCGACCGCGGCGATGCGGCAACGCCGGAACAAATCGCAGCTATCGAAAAGATCCTAAACAAATATCCGGACATCGATGCTGGATTGGCTGCGGCTGCGGCCTGCGACAAATATGCGTCTGTAGTCGATTTTTCGGTCGGCGGTCCAAAGTTTCTCGATCGCGTGTTAAAAGGGCCAATGGTGAACATTCGCACGGCGGCCCGATTCTTGGATTGGCAAATGCAGGTATCTACGGCGGCTGGACAGCGCGATCAGGCGGTGAAGCAGGGCATCGAGCTGTTGAAGCTCGCTCGGTTGTATGACCATCATGAGCCGTTAGTCGTCAACATGCTCTTGGCGGTTGCATTGCGCGGAATTGCCGTCAACCCGATTTACGATGCACTCGCCGCGGGTCCAGTTTCGCCCGAAACCCATGCCGCATTGGAGCGGGAATTGGCTCTACAAGAAGATCCACAGCGTATGCTGAGGACAGTGAAAACGGAACGGGCGTATTCGATTGATGTGATCAGAACGCTGCCGCCCGACTGCGGGCCTCAACCGCCCGCGTGGGTGTTTCGCCTGATCGGATGGCCCATGAAGCGGCTATATTTTGGCGTGTTCGATTATTACGACATTGAAATTGTATCGCTTAAAAAGCCTTGGACGGATGCCCATCAGGTCGTCGGGCGCCATCAGGCACCAAAAACGCTTACTGGTCACGGCGTACTTGCCGATTTGCTTATTCCGGCCACGCAAGCGGCATTCGATGCTGATGCGCGTTGCACGGCGCAGCTTCGAGCACTACGGATTTTCAATGCGTTGCGGCAATATGCGGGGAAGAATGGGCATGAGGCGAGCGGATTGCAGGATTTGGGTTTGCCGAAGGAGGCGACGATCGACCCGTTTGATGGCAAGCCGCTCAAGCTCAAACACACGAAGGACGGGTGGATTGTTTATTCGGTGATGGTCAATGGCATCGATGACGGCGGCGAGTTTACGGGCTTGGCGGACTTTGGTGTCGCGCCGCGGCGATTGCGTTTGACGGAAAAGCCAGGGGCGTCGTCGGATGCGCCGAAGTCGGCGGCGAAGCCGTAGGCGGCGGTTGGCGGCGGTAGATTCGGCCTGGCGGCCGACGCTAAGCGGCGGATTATTTGATTAGCGTCGGCGGCGACGGCGAATCTAGTTGTAAAGGGCGTCAAATTCGATACATTGGGCCGCATGTTGGGCTGGCATGTTATCTTCTCGACGTACGGATTCTGGCTACCAAACGATCCGCGCGGCAGTGGGTCGAAGCGCGTGCGGGCGCAGCACATCTACGACGCCGGCGGCGAGGCGACGAAGGTGCACACGACCCGCAGTGTGGCTCATCATCCGCATGATGGGAAACTTCGGCGAGTGGCCAAGGAATCGCTCAAATACCCGGCGGTCGAGTTGACGGGAAACCAGGCGCGGGCCGCAGCTCATGGCATCGCCGCAGTTTGCCCGAAGATTGGGCTGGTCGTTCACGCGTGCGCGATTATGCCGGATCATGTGCACTTAGTTGTTGGCAAACATCCGTTCGATGGTGATGAACTGATCGCGTGCCTCAAGCGCGCGACGACTCGCGGGATGAACGACGAACGGCTGAATCCGATGCGCACGTTTCCGCGAGCGGATGGGAGGTTGCCAAGTCCTTGGGCGGCGCGTGGTTGGAATGTGATTTTGTTTACGCCGGAGCAGATGCGGGGGGCGGTTCGCTATGTGGTGGAAAATCCGGTGAGGGCTGGGTTGAAGCGGCAGCGGTGGTCCTTTGTGGTTCCGTATGTGGGATAGTGCGGGTTGGTGGTAGATTCGGCCTGGCGGCCGACGCTAAACGAGGCAGGGCTAATAGGCGCTGTTTCCGTAGAAGGCGAGCGCATTTAGGTGCGTGCGCTGTTGGACGAGCGCGACGATTGCGTCTACTTCGGCGTCGCTCAGTGGCGCGACGAAAGATTCGGCGGGGCGGCGGGCGACGGTGTAAACTTGCACGAGTTTCAGTTGGCCGCCGGCGGCGGTGATTTCGTTGAGCCGGTCACAGAAGGCTTCCAACTCCGTGGCGGCAGGCGGCTCGCCTGCCACGCGCATGAAGAGGGATTGGATGACGAGTGGCCGCATACGTGCGGCGTCGGTGATGTTATCCAATATCTGGCGGAATGGGATCGGTGTGCGCTCGATGAGGTGGTAATACTCGTCGGTGCCGGCTTCGAGCTTGGCCCAGATTTCGCCGTTGTTCTCGTCGAGGATCGCCAAGCCGCGCTGCACGTGCGGCCGGTGGAACATGCTGGCGTTGGTGATGAGAACCAATTTGGTCGAGGGTCGAGGGTCGAGGGTCGAGGGCCAGAGTCGGTTCTCAACATCGTGTTTAACTGCTGCACATTGTTCGATCAACTCGTCGAAGTTCTTGTAGGTCGTGGGTTCGCCGTCGCCGGAGAAGGCGATGTCGTTGAGGCGGCGGAGGCCGGGCGGCACGCCCTCGAATTTGGGCGTGTCGTAGATGCGGCCCGAGATTACGAGGTCGAGCGTGGAGCGAAGTTCATCGAGCAGCGCTGCGGTTTCTACGAAGCGCGTTTCACTCTGGCTGCGGCGATCGACCTGGCAGTAGATGCAGTCGAAGTTGCAGATTTTGTCCGGGTTGAGGTTCACGCCCACGGAGACGCCGCCACTACGCCGGCTCAGCACCGGGTAGACGAACCGATTGTGCTCGAAGAGGCGAGCGTGATCGGTATGGAGCGGGAGAGTGGACATGGGACAGAATGCAGGGAGGCAAAGGGCAGGGACCGGATTCGCAAATGGCCAATACTATCATAGGTGCACAGCTAGACGAGTCGAGGGACGTATTCGTAAGTGGCGGGGTTCGCGCGGAGGTGTGGCGAGAGTTCTTGGATGTTGCCAGCGGTAGATTCGGCCAGTGGGCAACGCTAAGGGCGGACGCCAATTCTACGCACTTTCGCGGTATTCAAAGTGACAGAGGCGGCGATAGATGTCACAACGGCCGACCAGCTCGTCGTGCGTGCCGATGTCGGCGATTTTGCCGTGATCCATGACGATAACGCGGTCGGCCAGCGAGATCATGCTCACGCGGTGCGTGATCATGAACGTGGTGCGATCGCGCGAGAAACTTTTTAGCACTTCGAAAATGAGCTGCTCGCTTTCGATATCGATTTGGCTCGTGGCCTCGTCGAGGAGCAGGATTTCGGGGTCGCGAAGGATTGCGCGGGCGAGGGAAATGCGCTGCCGTTGCCCGCCGGAAAGGCGGCTACCGCTAGGACCGACGAGCGTTTGATACCCGTCGGGCAGCTTTTCCGTGATGAAGGAGTGGGCGTGAGCTTTACGGGCTGCTTCTTCAATTTCAGCGGACATGGCGTCGGGTTTGCCGTAACGGATATTGTTCTCAACCGTGTCGTTGAACATTAGGATTTCTTGCGACACGAGGCCGAACCGCGACCGTAGATCTCGTAGGCGGACGTCGCGAATGTCGGTGCCTTCGACCGTGACGCCGCCAGAAGTGGGATCGTAAAACCGTGGCAGCAATTGCAGGAGTGTGGTTTTGCCGCAGCCGTTGGGGCCGACGATGGCGATCGTTTCGCCCGCCCGAACTTCCAAATTCACACCGCGGAGGACCGGCTTTTCCGGATGATATTCAAAGCTGACGTTTTCGAAACGCAGCGATTTTGTGAGACGCGGCAGTGCCACAGGCGTCGGCGAGTCGATGATGGTCGGTTCGCGGTCGAGTATCTCGAACACGCGATCGGCGGCGGCAACCGCTTGTTGAATGTTGCTAAATTCTCCGGAGAGCCGACGGGCCGGGTCACTCATGCCGGCTAGCATGGCAAAGAAGATGCTCATATCGCCGTGGGTGAGGGCGATCTCGCTAATTTTGATGCCGAGGATATGCGTGTGTTGGCCAAGGACCAGATATCCGCCCATGACGGAGGCCAGCAGGACCATCGCGATACCGAGCGTTTCGATGATGGGGCCGGTGAGCGCACTGTAGGTGGCGATCCGCATTTGGCGGTGGTAGTAGACTTTCGACGATTGGTGAAACTTATTGCGTTCGGCCGGCTCCATCGTGAAGGCCTTGATGAGCTTGATACCGCCCAATGTTTCGGCCAGCGTCTCGTAGATGGAGGAGAGTTCCTGCATCGCTTTGCGGTGGGTGCGCTTAAGGGCCTTGCCCAGCCAGTGGATCGAGTAGCCGGCGGCGGGTGCGATGATGATCGTGAGCAAAAGTAGCCGCCAACTGATCCAGGCGGCGATGCCGAAGCAGACAACGACCTTAAGCGGCTCCAGGAGGGCTTGGCCGAAGAGTCGCTGCACGCCTTGGTTGATCGAGTTGAGATCGGACGTGCAGCGGTTCATGAGATCGCCGCGGCCAGCCTCCGTGAAGTTGGCCATATCGAGCCGCAACACTCGGCGGTAGAAATCCATCCGCAGATCGTAACCGACCAGGTTTCCCAGCCGCGAAACGACGATGCTGTTCCAGACGCGAAACAGGTTTTTAACAATCGTGCACACGACCACAAACAGGCACACGACCAGCAAGGTGCCAAAAGGCGTGGTGGGCATCCAGCGGTGAGCGGCCGGTGCAATCCAAGCGAACCGCCCGATGCGGGCACGGTAGACATCTTCGTGGTGCTTGGTTTCAACAATCTCTTGCTCGACTTTGGCCGCGATGCGGTCGGCCGGCAAGCTGGCGAGGGATTGGAGGTGTTTGATGTCGTTCTCGAGCCGGGTTTTTTCGGCGATTTGCACGTCATCCCAGGTGCCGGCGGATTTCTTCCTGTGCGCGGCAAGCTCGGTCTGGCGGTTGGCGATTTCGGCCCGGATGTGCGCCTGAATCTCGGCGGCATCGCTGCCTTGCAGCTTTTCGAGTTGCGTGAGCCAGCGTTGTGAGTCTTTGACCTCACGTTTCGCTTCATCGACTTTTTGGTCGATCCAGTCGGGAAGCGAATGATCGTTCATGATCACTTCCACGACCGGAAAGACAGCGGTAAGATTGCCGCCCCACAGCACCGCGATAATCGCCGACGTGAGGACGCAGGCCACCACATTGACGCGGTGTGCGAGGGCGATTTTGAGCGCGCGTTTGAAGTTGTGCATGACTCAAGAACTCAGCGGCGATTGCCGCTGGCATTGCTGGCGACTGCGGTTGGATAGCTGGGGCGAGGTTTGTAGCAGAGAGGCGGCAGGAGTCCAAGGTCGGCATGGATGCTAGCAGCCCGTGGCACATCTGAGCTCCGGCGAGTAGGATTGGTGCGTCAAAGACTCGATTTCAATTTGGCCCGAGTAGCGTCGCCTAGCGGACGACGCTAATCGCCCTCAACTCTCGACCTTCGACCCTCGACCAAATTGGTTGGATTCTGCCGATTATGCCGCCGATACCAGATGTATCGACCAGGCCGTGTGCGCGCACTCTCGCTCTTTTCGGTGCGCCGCGACGACTCAGGTCATTAGGGGGGAAAGATGAAACGCGCACTTCTCGTGCTCGCGCTAGCGATGTTGTCGACTGCTGGCTGCCGAGCAATCAGTCCGAAATGCGGTCAGCCTTGTTGCGATTCGTGTGGATCATGTTGCCAGCCGTGCCACATGATGGTGGCCCAGAATGCGCCCCGGCCCGACGGGTGCTGTGAAGGCTACGCGGGCTCGTGCAGCCGGGGGGGCAATTTGGAAACCGATTGCCCCGGTGGCGATTGTTGTGTGTTCAATCGGTACTGTGGCAGCCAATGCGGGCCAGGCTACCCGTGTGGCCAGTACGATTGCTCGCCCTGCTGCTCGCCGGCTTGGGGCTGCAACGGCTATCGCCATCCGCATGGCTATGTCGACAACCACAAGTGCCTTTGTGCGAATGGCCAACCTGGCCCATGCATGCACTGCGCACATTGTGGTCACGACTACTGTTGCAGCGGTCCGGCGCCAGGGTGCTCGTGCTGCCCGTTCTGTGGCTGCGGTCCGTCGGGCGACCAGAACTACAACTTCAACCCAGGCCCACCCGTCGCGCAGACCGCGTATCCTTACTACACGCTGCGTGGGCCGCGGGATTACCTGCTGAACAATCCGCCCTCGATAGGACCGTATTGAGCTAAGGGGGAAGGTGGAGGGTGGAAGGAGGAAGGATTTCCTACTTCCACCTTCTGCGTTGTGTCTCGCATTTCGACCTGCGCGGAAGGATTCGCGCCTCATCAGCCGCCATCGGTGCACGGACGCGCCAGGGCGGCTGGTTTTGATTTGAGGCGTGAGGAGCGAGCGACGAGGTACAAGATTGCGATCCTCTGCGGCTGCTCAAGCCGCCGCAGCGACAGTTCACCCGTGAACGGGCTTGGTGAACTTGTTGCGCTGTCCGCGATTTGGTGAAACACCTAGCGCGTTCGCCCGCGTCTCTTCGCGACAAGACACAATGCGACTGCCGCCAAGCACATTGTCGCTGGCTCAGGCACCAATTGCCCGTATTGGAAATCATCCATCGCGAACATAACCTGATTCGAGCCAATGCTGATCCGTGAAATACCTCCGGTGTAAATCTCACCAACAAAAACACTTGGCGGAGGCGATACCGCAATTATTTCGCCCGGCGGTGGATCGAAAACGTATCCCGAGAGATCAGGTTCGACCGTCGTAGCTTCCTCTAGCACGCCTTGAGCATCGTAGGCCGACAAGCTAAACCTGCCGATACCGCTTACCGAGAATCCCACGGCTTGTGGCAAGAAACCCAACTCGGTTGAATCGAACTGGAAACTCAGGCCAGAGAAACAAGAGGGCGGAATCGAGTCGGTGCATCCACCGACTGTGCCTATGCTGGTGCCAGTCCAGCCCACCGTGCCGCTAATTTCAACACCCGGCGTGGATAATTTCGCGAATGGAAAACGCAGCCCATAAGGCGGCAATTCGCGATAGAAAACGCCGATCGGCTTAGAAAAGTCATCGACGAAAAAGGTGCTGCCGAGACCACCTAATTTGAAGGGGCTATCGGCGAGACTTCTGTAAGGAAGTGGGCCAATCGACTCGGCGTGGAGTGACATTGAGGCCTCTATAGCTATCGCAAGAGCAACGATCACAATTCGTAACGCTGATGCAAGTTTCACGAGATTGCTCCTGCAACAAGCGCGATGTTCTGGCCGCCGAAGCCGAAGCTGTTGGTAAGGATGGTGCGGACTTTTTTTTCACGGGCAGCGTTGGGGATGTAATCGAGGTCGCACAGCGGGTCGGGCGTTTCGTAGTTGATCGTCGGCGGCACGACACCGTCGCGGATCGCCATCAGGCTGATGATCAGCTCCGTAGCGCCAGCGGCGGCAATGAGGTGGCCCGTCATGCTCTTGGTGCTGGAAACGGGCACTTTGTAGGCGGCGTCGGTGCCGAAGGCTTCTTTGATGGCTAGCGTTTCGACCCGGTCGTTCACCTGTGTGCTCGTGCCGTGAGCGTTGATGTAGTCGATATCCGTCGGGTTCTTCTCGGCGTCGCGAAGAGCCATCTTTATACAGGTGATCGCGCCGCGGCCTTCGGGGTGCGTATCGGTAATACGGAACGCGTCGGCGGTGGTGCCGTAGCCGAGGATTTCGCCGTATATCGGTGCGCTGCGCTTCTTGGCCCGTTCAAACTCTTCGAGAACGACGATCGCAGCGCCTTCGCCAAGTATGAAGCCATCGCGGTTGAGGTCGAAGGGCCGCGAGGCTTTTTGTGGCTCCGCGTTGCTTTCGGAAAGGGCCGTGAGCAAGTTGAAGCCGGTGACACCAAACGGATGGATCATGCTGTGAGCGCCGCCGGAGAGCATCACATCCGCTTCACCGCGGCGGATAATTTCGGTGGCTTCGCCAACGGCCTGGCTGCTTGCCGCACAGGCAGTGAGGCAGTTGAAATTGGGGCCTTCGGCACCGAAGTGCGTAGCGACATAAGCCACGGGCATGTTAGGTTCTTGTTCGAGCTCGAGTTGCGGATCGAGACGTTTGAGCCCTTCCTGAATGAAAGCAGCCAAGTCGAGCTCACCGTTCTTGAGTGCGGCGACCATCATGTGACTGAAATTATAAAAATCCTGCTGGCCTTCGCCGGCGCCGAGATAGACACCGAAGCGGTCGGGGTCGACGGTGCCAAGCACGCCGGCATCGTTCACAGCCTGGCGGGCAGCACCAATTGCGAATTTTGTGTGGCGGCCGCGCTTTTCCCAAGGCGCGGGATCTTCACCCGAGTCGGCAAGCGACCAGTTTTTGACCTCAGCGGAAATGCGGGTGGGAAAATTGCTGGCGTCAAACAGCGTCGTGTAATCAACGCCCGACTTGCCTTCTTTGAGGTTTGCCCACAGTTCGGGCACCGTCGTGCCGAGGGGCGTGACGCAACCTACGCCGGTAACAACTACTCGTCTTCTCATGGTATTTTTGGAGAGCAAAAGAGAGGTAGAGCAACTGAGCAGAAGAAGCCGAGAGAGCAGAAATGAAATCGATCTGCTACTCTACTGTTCTACTGCTATACTCCTGTTCTCAAATCTCCGTGGTTAGCACTGCTGTATTTTTGAAAGAAATGCGGATAGTCTTCGACACGTAAGCGGGTCCCGTCGGGCCGGACGCCTACATCGAATACGCCGACGACCCGGATCCAGGCGCGGAGATCGTCGGCATTGAACAGCACACGGCCGCGCGTGTTCTCGGACGAATCGGCGTCGTAGCGGGCGAAGAAGATATCGGCCGAGGAAAAAGGCTGCCCGTCATTGTCGCCCGTCACGATGACTGATGCGCCGAAATCCTTGGCTTGTTCGATCTTGGCATGGTAGCGAATGACGTCGCCCGGTCGGGCTTCGCCTTCCACGCTGAAGTGAGCGAATTTGGCGAGCACAACCAGCTCGCTGAACCGGTAGATCTCGCTCACCAACAGGCCGCCACATTGGGCCATGCCCTCTGCCACCAGCGAATTGGGCATGATCGGATACCCGGGCCAGTGTTCCTGCAAATGGTCCTCGCTGAGCGAGACGCACTTCACGGCAGTAGCGTGCGAGCTGCTGACAAACTCGGTAAAGCGGTCGATCCAGAACCAACGCATGAGATCGGTAAGTAAGTGAGTGGGTGAGTTAGTGAGTAGGCAACTTACGGGGTAGGCATCCTACTCACCTACTCACGCACTCACCTACTTACCTCGCCGCTAGGCCGCCAGCTTGTGCTCGACAAAGTTGCACATGTCTTGCACGGTAAGCTGTTTGCCAAGGTCTTGGATATTGGGATCAGCAGCGAATTTCGACAGGTCGGCGAAGGGCATCCGTTCTTTGAGCTTCGAAAGGCCGGCAGCGTTTACCTTGCCGTCCTCGACATATTCGGTATTCGTAAGAATATCTTCGGGGAAGAGCTCACCGCGTTCGATCTTGATGCCAAACGCTTTTTCGAGGCGAAACACGATGTCGAGGAAGTCGATCGATTCAGCGCCCAAGTCGCCCTGGAGCGTGGCTTGTGGCGTAACCTCATCCTCATCAACCCCCAGCGCATCGACGAGCGCTTCTTGCACCTTGGAAAAAATTTCCGATTTCGACGAAACCGATGACATCGCAGTATGTTCCTCCGAATAGGTTTTCGCAGTCCGTGGGGTCAGCCGACGGAAGCGGAAAGCGCCGCGGGCAAAATCAACTTCTGCGCGCGGCGGAAATGTTTGATGATGTTTTCGTCGACGTCGCGCAATGCCGGATCGCGATCAATCAGGTTGTAACGTTGCAACACGATCCGTCCGCTCAAGGTTTGGCGGCCACCGACTTGGCCATCGACTTTAAACGTGGCCAGCCGGTTGTCCTTCTTCAACATCGACACGGTGACATCCAGCGATTGGCCGGGCGCCACGAAGTCGGCGTATTTTATGTTCTTGGCTTCCTTTAACGAGATCACGCTATGGGCAAAGCTTTCACTTAATCGCAATAGCCAAGCTCCCGCTTGCGTGGCGGCCTCTAGCATAAACACGCCTGGCAAAACGGGGAACTCCGGGAAATGGTCGGCCATATACTCTTCGGTAAGAGTAACATTCTTGACCGCTGCAAGCTCTTGATCCGGTTGAAAGGATCGAATTTTGTCGAGCAACCAAAAACGCATGGCTTAACGTGTGCAGTTAAAAATCGCCTCGAAAAGGTCAACTCGAACGGCAAGGATAAGCCGGTGCTGTTCCCTCCCGCCACCCAATATCGCAGTGAGCTTGGCTTGGAGATTTGGGGGAAATAGCGAACTACGGATTATAGCCGGCTGTTCGGTTGGCTTCAACGGTTATTTCTATTAAGTGGTTTAGGACAAAGGTCCGGGCAAGGCAAGACGGGATGGGCCAGAGGATCTCTGGCGGGTGCAGCCTGCACTTTGCACTGGCTGGGTCGATCGTGTAGAAGTGATGGCAGGAATTGACGGCAGGTGGGCGTACCGGCGAAAAGCTGGAGAAACGAGGGAGCCACGGATGGCAACTACCCAGGAGATCAAGGAGCGGATTGCGGCCTTCGCACGTGAATTAGCCGTTGATTTGGGCGATGTCGATGATAGCGAGTCGTCCCTGAAAAACGGTCTGCTGGCTGAGTCGGCTTGATTTTCAGGTGCGCACTGGGGCGAAGCAAGCGGGCATCGGCAGGTGCGATGCTCGGCGGGGAGCGACGATGGCGGCCAACTTGGCCGCGAGCCGCTGCCAGAGCCAGAAAATTGGCGCAAAAACAATCCATCGCAACAGTTTGCGGAGGTTGTACCCGGCAGCGCTTAGCAGGGCGTTGATTTTGTCGCCTTCAGTGCCGGTCAGATAGTTGCGGTCCAGGCGGTTGTCGCTTTTCAGGTGACCGATCGTGGGCTCGATGGCCGCCCGCCGTTTGAGCATGCGACGTAATGCTCGCGTCGCTCGCTTGGGAATCGAGCGGACCACGTGGATGCTGGCCGAGCCTTCGTAACCGTGTCCTCGATAACCTTGGTCCACCATCACGTCAGCCGGCGTGTGGCCTGTCAGCCGTTGCACTTGCTCGATCGCGCCGTGGAGCGTGTGCCCGTCGTACGGATTGCCGTGCAGCACGTGTGTGCCGACGATCCAATTATTTTTGCTCGTGGCCGCCACACTCGCCTTGCAGCCGAACTCGTAGCGCCGACTGCGCTTTGCCTTTAGCGATGCATTCCACCTCGGGGGCATGCACGCTGTAGACTTTGTTTTTGCTGCTGCGTGTTTGAGCGAGCAAGCGCTCTGCCAAGGCGACCAGCTCGCCGAGCCGCTCATCAGCGATTCGGCCTTGAATGGCAGCGCTTTGCGCTGGATGTCCCGCAGCACGCGGCCCAGGATCGTCTTCAACTGGCGGGTCATCTTGGCGGCCCGCTTCATCTGCCGCGCTGCGGCGTAGCGGCCCTGCCTGGCCAGCAGCTTCTGGCCCTTGAAACGATAGTTCTGGCGAAGTGAGATGCCCAGCGAAGCGGCCCGGCGGACTAGCGCCAGCCGCATCTTGTGATACAGTCGGGCATCGGTCGGAAAGGCGATCGCCTTTTCCTGGACCGTCGTGTCGACGTTCACCTTCTGAAACTCTCGGGGCCTGACCGCTTTCATGGCCAGCGCGGTGTGGATCGTCGCCTCCAATAACTTCTCCAGCCGCTCGGCGCCGACCCGCTTCCGCCAGCGGCTCAAGCTCGAAGGATCGATCGGCAATTCGTGCTGCATGTAGCAGAGGCCGCAGAAGAACTGCCAGTACGGGTTCTCCACCCAACGGGCCACGACCGACTCGTCGCTCTCGTCAAAGGCGTGCTTCAGGTACAACAGGCCGACCATCAGCCGGGTGTTGACTCCCGGCCGGCCAAGCTCGTCGGCGTAGCAGGCGTCGATGGCCGCGTCGAACTCGGACCAGTCGATCCGCTCGGCCAGCACGACCAGCGGGTGCTCGGGGTTCAAGAGTTCGCTCAATCGGGCGCCAAACAATTCACACTGCGGAGGGCGGGCTTTGGGTTGCATTTTTTGCCAGCTTTCGGGACCGTGGGAACCAAAACTTGGCAAATTTTAGCGCCATCGAATGCGTAATGCACCCTCTATTCTTAGCGATAGAAGAATTTTTCAGGGACGACTAGCGATGCGCTCAGTTGGCTCGACGCCATCGAGACGTGCGCGGTCGAGATCGGCGACGCGATGTATGCGGAACTCGTGAAGCAGACCTCGGCCGACCGTTCCACCGATGACGAGTCGACCTGCCCCACATGCGGCGAGCCGGGCCGATACCAGGGCCAGCGCGAGCGGGTATTGATTGGCCGGCGAGGTCCGGTGACGATCACCGAGCCGGAGTATTTCTGCCCCGCCTGCCGGCGGGCTTTTTTTCCCGCTGACCAGGGCGATTGGAGTTGAGGTCGATTGCCCCTTCACGCCGGCCATGCTGCGGAAGGTGGCGTACGCCGGTTCGCAGTCCGCATCGTTCGTCCAGGCAACGAAGGATCTGATCGCGCTGGCCGAAACCAAGGTCTCGCGCGAGCGCGTGCAGCGATGGACCAAGCGGGTCGGAGAAGAGCGCGTGGCGGAAGCAGAACGACAAGCCGAAGCGTATCAAGCGCTGCCGCTTCCCGAACAACAAAAGAGCCCCACCGACCAGCTTCCGCAAGTGGTGTGCGTGATGATGGACGGCGGGCGAATTCAAGTCCGCGATCGCCACGAAAACGAGCCTAACACCCAAGGCTATTGGAAAGAATCGCTGGTGGGCTGCTGCCTGAGCATGGTGAGTGAAGAACAGCTGCGGGACCCTTGTCCGACCATTCCCAAGACGTTTGTCGATCCCCAGCGGATGCACGATTTGAGCCGGGAAATCAAGGGATCTTCCGCTTCCACGGAAGGCGCCGCGGCGCCTTCGGCGGAGTTTCCCGACGATCGCCACGGCCGCCCCGAAGTGCTGGTGCGAAGCGTGGTCGCTACCCGCGGCGGACAAGAAGTGTTTGGCAAGCGGTTGGTCGCCGAAGTGCACAGCCGCGGCTTTCACGCGGCGCGGCGCAAGGCGTTCGTGGCCGATGGATCGGCCAGCAACTGGACGGTGCATCGAAAATACTTCTCGCACTACACCCCGATCGTCGATTTTACGCACGCGATCTGCTACGTGTACGCCGCGGCAATGGCCGGGCGAAGCGGCCCAGCGGCATGGGACGACTACGTGTGTTGGGCGCAGTGGCTGTGGGAAAGTGCGGTCGACAAGGTGATCGCAGCGGTCGCCGTGCGAGCGGAACAGCTGGGGCCTCCCCCCGACAGCGACGAGACTCCCCCCGCCGCGATCGTGGCCAAGACGTGGGGCTATCTTCAGAATCAGCGGTCACGCATGAAGTACCATCAGTACCGACGGCTGGGGCTGCCGATCACCAGCAGCCACATCGAGTCGACGATCAAGCAGATCAACCGTCGCGTCAAGGGAACCGAAAAATTCTGGGACCAGGGCGCCGAGCCCCTCCTCGTGCTGGCGGCCGACCACCTCAGCGAAACCAGTCGCCTCGACCAGTTCTGGAAGCACCGGCGAAAACGATTGAAGTCCATGCGGTGCTACCAAACCGCCGTCTGAAAAAATACAAACCGCGGGCTGCACCCATCTCTGGCGGCAGGGAACCCAACCTGGCAGCGGGCGCTAGACGGTGCAACGTGCCGCTATGTCGCCCGGCGGCGTTTGCGGCCTCGGGGGCGGAAGCGCTCGCGGATTTTGGCGACGACTTCGACCAGCAAATCGACTTCCGCCGGCGTGTTGTAGAGGTAAAAACTGGCTCGGGTGCTAGCAGGGATTCCTAGCCGATCGTGGAGAGGCCAGGTGCAATGGTGGCCAGCACGCACGGCGATTCCCTGCTCGTCTAAAAGTTGGGCGATGTCGTGGGCGTGTGGCTCGGGAAGTGTGAAGCTCACGAGGCCGGCGCGGTATTCCGGCGACGGTCCAAGGATGTGAAGGCCTTCGATTTCGAGTAGTCGTTGGTACGCATATCGGCAGAGTTCGTGCTCGTGACGGGCGACATTTTCGAGGCCAATCAGGTTGAGATAGTCGATCGCCGCGCCGAGCGCGATCGCAGGCGCAATTGGCGGCGTACCCGCTTCGAACTTGGCCGGCAACTCGGCAGGTGTGAAGCGATCAGGCCAGACGCGGTTGATCATACTTCCACCGCCGAGAAAGGCAGGCATAGCATCCAGCAATTCTTCGCGACCGTAGAGGACGCCGATCCCAGTTGGACCGAGCATTTTGTGGCCGCTGAAGGCCAGGAAGTCGGCACCCAATTCGTGGACGTTGGTCGGTAGGTGGGGCACGCTCTGGGCCGCATCGACGAGCACGACTGCGCCTGCTGCATGGGCACGGTCGGCAATTTGGCGAATCGGGTTAATCGTTCCGAGGACGTTGGAGACGGATGCCATCGCGACGATTTTGGTACGAGCGGTTAGAAGAGTTTCGAACTCGTCGAGAATCAGCAGCCCGTCGTCGGTGATCGGAATGTGCTTTAAAACCGCGCCCGTGCGCTGGGCGAGTTGCTGCCAGGGCACGAGATTGGAGTGATGCTCCATAGTGGTGACAAGAACCTCGTCGCCGGCCTTCACATTCGCATCGCCCCAACTACGAGCGACGAGGTTGATTCCAGCCGTCGTACCGGAGGTGAAGACAATCTCCAGAGCTTTCTCGGCGCCGATGAACGCGCGGGCCTTTTCGCGAGCTTCTTCGTATTGCTCGGTACTGCGTTCGCTGAGCGTATGAATACCGCGGTGGACATTGGCGTAGTCGCGCTCGTACACGTGGCGAAGAACGTCAATCACTTGCCGCGGCCGCTGCGTGCTAGCCGCGTTGTCCAGAAACACAAGCGGCCGATCGCCGTGGACGGTTTGCTGGAGGATCGGATAATCCTCGCGCAACGACTCTGGCAGCAGCTTCGAGTGGTCGATGCCTGCTGTTGGCTTTGTCGGAGATTGGTTAACTACAGAGGTCACAAAACTCACCGATTAATTCTGAAAGCGTCACAATAAAACTTTTCTTTTATGCTGGAGATTATACGTGTGCATATTTGATCTTAGTGGTTGATCCAACGCATGTTGGACATAAGCAATCCAATCACCAAGGCAAGTTCTGTCGGTAGGATTAGCAATTGACGAAGACTTATCCGATAAACTCGTTCCGCCGATCTTTGATTGGCGAGAAACCCACTAATTACTAAAACCGCCGCTATTAACACTGCAAGACATATCTCGAAGTAAAGGCAGCAAATGCTGCCGGGACAATTATAGTTGTCGTAGGAACCACATCTGCCACAATGTTTCGATAATTGGTTGCTCTTCTCCGTGCTCTCCGTATCTCCGTGGTTAACCATTCCCATTCATTGGAGAGTGGACAGCGGATTGCAACACCTTCCAAGAGAGCAAGCAACACTTCTGGCGGTTCGGGGTCAGGCGGGCACCGTAAAGTTTGAGCATATCCTCGGCAGAGAATTGTTTGGCTTCCTCGACCGTCTTACCCTGCATCTTTTCAAGCAGCATCGAAGCGGATGCTTGGCTGATCACGCAGCCTTGGCCGGTGAAATAGGCATCGCGAATTTTGCCGTCATTATCGACATCTAATTCGATGCGGACGACGTCGCCGCAGAGCGGGTTGTTATCTTCGTGCGCATGTGTCGCGGTCGGCAAATGCCCACGATGGAACGGATCCTCATAATGATCGAGGATGTGTTCTTGGTACAGTTCTTCTTCGTCGACGGGCATTGCTTTGAGGAAACAGAAGCCAGCAGGTTTACCTTTAAGGTAGTCTACGTTCGCTGGCGACGAGCGACAACGCCCGGCGGTATGCGGCGCTTGGGCGGCGGAGAAACTTGTTTTTCCGCCAGGTGCATGTTAGTTTGAGGCACTGTACATCTTTTCTCGCGAGTTTTCTGGTCTCAGTCCTTTGGGGAGGCGAAACGATGGGCTCTCGACCATTCAAGTGGCGTGTGACGGCGGTCTCGACAGTTGTTGTCATGGTTTGCTTGTGCGGATCGTCGGAGGCCCAACGCGAAAAATCGAAATACAAAAAAGGCGACCGCGTGGAAGTGCGAGTCGGTTTGGATTGGAAGCCGGCCACCATCGAGAGCGTCGACGGTTTTTCGGGTTGGATCAAGGCTCGGCCCGATTTGCCGCCAGGGGCGGCGCAATTCCGCGGGCCGGCCAGCTTGCAGGAATTTCCGCCGAGCAGCGTGCGGGCAAGCCGAACCGTCGCAACCGCGGCGCCGGACACGCCGCTCCGCAAATGGACTGACAAGACCGGCCGATTCAGCATCGAGGCGCACTACCTAAGCATGAAGGGCAACAAGGTTGCGCTCGAGAGAGCGGGCGGCAAGCGGATCGAGGTGCCGATCGACAAACTTTCGGACGAGGACGGCCGTTATCTGAAAGAACTCAGTGAGGCAGGCGCGAATCCGTTTCACGAAGTTGAGGGCGGACCCGCCGGAGGATCCGCGACGTCGGCAGCAGCACATGCCAATAAGGCCAATTGGAACGGCGCGAAGCTGGTCCAGCCAAAGAGCTTTCAGCAATGGAGCTTTACGCCACCGGCACCGAAGGTGCAAACAACAGCTCCTTCGCACATCGCCAACGCGAATGTGACATTGGCGCCAATACCCGACTCGCAGCTGTTTTTCGAGGAAGTGAAAGGCATTTATGCCTCCAGCGATGGTCAACGAGTCTTCGTGTGCCGGAATAAAGGCGAAGTGTCGAATCAAAAGGAGGGTTACCTGGAAATCGTTGATATCGGGCGACGCCAGGGGAGCGAATTGATTCGCCTGCCGGACACCACTTCCGTGCTGGGCGTGAATCCGGATGCGAATCTGGTGATGCTCCGTCCGGCCGTGTTTGGGGCCGGTGAAAACGGCATGCTGACGATCGCGCGGATCGAGGGCGGTAAAGTGAAGCCGGTTCAGCAATGGGAACCGTATGCCGACGAGGATTTCGCGCCGTCTCGCGACATTGATAAGGCGTGGTTCCTCGGCGACAACCGGGTGATGACCATCAATGGTCACGGCAAAGCGCTAACGATTTGGGACGTCCAGTCGTGTAAAGCACTGATAAATATCCCGGTGGGTATATCGTTCGATTTGTATCCCGCGCTCAGCCCAGATCGTCAACTGCTGGCGATCATCATGAAGGATGGAATTGCGATTATTGACTTGGCAGCCGGGCGTCATGTGGCCACGATTCCTTCCACCGGACGCCATTACAACAAAGTTGCGATCCGCAACGACAACATGCGGTTGGCCGGCCTCTCGAACGAAGGCGTAACTGTGTGGAGCCTCACCGATGGAAAGGTGATGAGCGAGTTCTATACAAATGCGATAGGGTGGAATTCGGTCTTGCAGTGGGCGGGCGAATACTTGCTGGCCGATAGCAGCTACCTATTCGACGTCGAGCGTCGCATTTTGCTTTGGGAGTATCAGAATCCGCCGGGCACGGGCGTGACGGCGGAGCTGCAGAACGGTCGGCTATACGCCTTGGCCAAGCAGATGGGTGACAAGGGGAGGGTTGTCCTTGCTTCCGTGGCGATCCCCAACGCGGCGGCCATTGAGAAGGCCAAGAGCCTGCCGCCCGCCGAGAGCCTGCTCGTCGTCAAGCCTGGCGATTCCGTGGCACTGGATGTCGACATCGATCCTCGCGTTTCAATACCTGATGAGGTGCGACAATCTCTCAGCGCGTCCGTACAGAATATCGGGGGCGACAACGGCAAGATTGTCGTCTTGAATTCCAACGGCGCTCAAAATGATATCATTCGCCGGTCGCTCACGAATTCTTTGCAGGAGGCCGGTTTGAAGGTCGTCGAGCACTCGGACCTGATCGTGAAGGCAGTCTGCAAGCCGCAGCCGCAGCAGACGATTAGAATTCGAGTCGATAACCGCTTCCCACCGCGCCCTCAAGACATCGTGGAACGCACGATAACGCCGCACGCCACATATTTGGAAATGTCTTTGAAGGGCAAAGTTTTGTGGAGGCGAGGATTCGTCGCCGAACCGCGCGTGACGATTTGGCTGCAAAACGGCGAAACGCTCGACCAGGCACTGGAACGGCTGACGAAGCCGAACGTCGGGCTGCTAACGCACGCGAAGTTCAGCCCGTACGTGGCTCGACCCGGCAAAGCGTCGCCCAACGGGGCCTACGGCGTATCGCAATTTACGGCCCACGGCCTGGTCGACGGCAGGTCTTCGAGCCGTGGGGGTGGTGCCGCATTCGAGTAGTCGGGCCAATCTAGCGTTCCGTAGCAAGCGCCACGACCGCCGCGAGCGCTATCGCAGCGGTTTCAACACGGAGGATGCGCGAGCCGAGCGAGACTTGTTGCCAGCCTGCCTCAATCGCGGCAGCGACTTCGCCATCCGTGAGGCCGCCTTCGGGACCGATGGCGAGTGCTGTGGGAAGTGGTTCGCGGAGGTCGATTTCTCGAAATGGTATGCCGCTGGGGTGGGCGAAGAGGCGTCGTATAGCGGCTGGGGGCTGGCTGACCCTCGACTCCAGACATCCAGCGGTTTCAGTCCATGCATTCCACTCTCGTGGTTCGGCGACGTGCATGAGCCGATTCCGGCCGCATTGCTTTGCCGCTTCGATGACAGTACGGGACAATCGTCCGATAGCACTGCTGTTTGGCTGAGCTACGCCGCGCTCCGTGATGAGCGGCACCAGCGTGGTGACGCCGAGCTCGGTGAGCTTTTCGACGAGCCATTTCTGCCGATCGCCTTTGGGAATCGCGACGCCAACCGTCAGATGAAACGGTAACTCTCGATCTGCTTCACGGCGTTCGACGATACGCACTACGACCTCGGTACGACATGGTGTTTCAACAATCGCGGCGAACTCAGCGCCGGAGTTGTCGAAAAGCGTTATTGCCGTACCGACCGCAGCTCGCATCACGTGCAACAAGTGGTGCGCTTCAGGACCACCGAGCGTAACATGCTCGGTCGTAATGGGGTGCGGTAAAAAGAAACGTACAGACATCGAATTAGCTATCGGCTGTTAGCTATCAGCTATCGGCACAACATCAGGCCAAAGGCCGATAGTTATTACTCCCCATTAAAGTGCTACTGGTGATCGGGCCGACGATGACGAAAGTGCTGGACTATCGGCCCGCACCGAAAACTATTCGACCCCTGTTGGAACATGCAACATGGAAAACAAGCAATCGCTGCCGCTGGAGTTTTGGGGATTGGAGCGATGGCCCTTTCGCGGCTCGGTCGCTGCCGGACAATTTTATCCTACCGCCGGCCAAAACGAAGCGCTGGCGCGGATCGAATATCTGGTGGACAGCCGACGGCGACTGGGCGCATTGTTGGGCGAATCAGGCGCCGGGAAGTCGCTCCTACTGCGAGTGGCGGCCGAGCGCCTGGCGCGGAAGGGGTGTGTTGTCGTCATTCTCGACGTACTCGGGGCCTCGACACGCGAAGTACTGTGGCATATCGCGTGCGGATTGAAGACGCCGCCGCGCGAAGATGCGGATGCAAGTTGGCTGTGGCGGCAAATTATCGATCGCGTTGCGGAAAACCGGATTCAGCAGGTGGCGAGCGTCCTGCTAGTCGATGACGCGGGCCAAGCTGGGCCGGACCTTATGACGCAATTCGTGCGACTCGTGCGGCTTGATATGTCGCCCTCTGCACGGTGGACGATAGTGCTCACGGCGGAAGCGGCGCAAGCCGCGCGATGGAATGAAACACTGCGAAGTGCGGTAGATCTGCGTATCGAAGTTGGTACGTGGGTCGCTGAGGACACTGTCGGTTTCATACAGACATCGCTGGTAGAAGCAGGCCGTTTCGAACCGGTGTTCGAGGAAAGCGCGATGACGGCGCTGCATGAGCTTTCGGGCGGCGTACCGCGGCTAGTGACGCGGTTGGCGGATTACGCCTTGCTGGCCGGGTCGGCAGCGGGGGTTGAAACGATCGACGCGGGGAGCTGTCCGAAGCAGCGAACGAGGAAATCGCGGCTGGCCGGATATCGGCCAAACTGGCCTAGTCGTCATCACTTGCTTACTTTTTCTGGCTTCAGCCCTATTTTCTAAAATACTCGCCTACGCTGCGGGAGCATGGCATATACACCCGTTCCGTGTTATTTTTTACTCTTGATACGTAGGAGGAACCCGCAAACAGATAGCCCACTTTTCATTGAGCACGACACATGATCCGACGCATAACGCTCGTCAATTTCATGTCTCATAGCCACACGGTGATCGAGCCGGCAGACGGGCTCACGATCCTGACCGGACAGAACAATTGCGGTAAGTCCGCCGTTGTGTGGGCGTGCAGATTCTGAGTGGGAATGCAACGGGCGACTATATGGTTCGTCACGGCGAGCGTGAATGCGTCGTAACGGCCGAGACCGACGACGGTCACGTCATTGAATGGCGGCGGAAGGGTAGCACGGTGAGTTACCGGCTGAACGGGCGCGACGTGCACCGATTGCAAGGATCGGTGCCGGATGAGCTGCACAAATTGTTGCGATTACCCAGCGTGCAAGCGGAGGGTGGCGATTTCTACATCCACTTCGCGGAGCAGAAAGAGCCCATTTTTCTGCTGAATGCGCCCGCGAGCCGCCGGGCAACATTTTTCGCTTCTTCGTCCGATGCCATCAAGTTGATCGAGATGCAAAATATGCATCGCCGACGAATCCAGGAAGCCAAGCTTCGCGAGACGGAGTTAGTGAAGGCCAAAGCAAACTTACAGCGCGACTGGAAGCTCGCTGGCGTGGGAGAGCTGGCGGGACAACTTACTGATCTGGAGAAGTGTTACGAGGCAATTCAGAATGAGTTGTGGGCCGCGGCGGATCTGCGTGAATTAATTCAGACGACGGAGAGCTTTGCGGCGGATGTGGAAAGCTGGAGAGCCAAGGTAGATGCTTTGAGCCCGATTGCGGTTCCGCCGGCGCTGAGAGCACGAAGGATTTGAGCGACCTGATTCAGGGCATCGATGAAAAGACGACTGACGTAGCGAGATGCGACGACGCGATCGTGGCGATGGAAGTGCTTTCCGAACCGCCCGAGATTTTGGACACGAGCAATATCTATGGATTGATATCGGGATTGGTTTCAGACCAACGTGAAATGGAATTGAACCGAGAAGTCGCGTCCAAGTGTGCTTCGATAGGCGAGCCGCCGGAGCTACCCAGACACGGCGCATGGATGAAGCGATTGAAGAGCTTGAGGGGAAGGGCGAGTTGCTCGCCTCAATACGGGAGCAGGCTGCGTCGCTGGGCGATGTTACTTTGGCACCCCGGTGATTGAGGATATTGAGCAAATCGCTGAATTAATTGATTCGCACGATTCCTTATACAGGACGGCTCAGGATCAGCGGTCGAACTTGGCGGTATTGGGCCGGCTCGAACTGCCGCCGGCGCCGCTGCCTTTGGAAGGCCTCAAGGGCACTGTGAGTCGACTCGCTGAGTTGAATGAGTCCATAGATGTGAGCGAGTCGGAGGTCCAGCAGCACCGGGAAGCGCTTGCCGACGTGGAACACGATCTGCGTCATCTGGTCGAGGAACTCGACACGTGCCCTCTTTGTGGCCAGGAGGTGGACGCCGAAGAACTCGTTACAACCTCTTTGCTTCGGATGGGGGGAAGTGGTGACAAGCAAGTACGTTGAAACGAACTACAAAGGCTTGTTGATTATCGGCGATCCGCATCTGGAAGGCCGGGTTCCTGGATTTCGCAAGGACGATTACCCCAACGTCGTTCTGGAAAAAGTCCGGTGGTGCCTGAATTACGCCGTAAGTGGGACGTCTATTGCCGGCGATACTCGGCGATCTTTTTCATCTCCCGCGTGACAATCCGAACTGGCTGCTGGTCCGGCTAATGGAGATGTTTAGCGGAGAAAAATCGTCGCGATCTACGGAAATCACGACGTTCATGAAAACGAAATTAGCGAGAACGATAGTCTGAGCATCCTCACGCAGGCTGGTCAACTCCGCCTTCTGGACAGTGAGACGCAATATCACTGCGTGATTGGCTCGCGGCCGGTGGTTGTTGGCGGAACCTGCGTGGGGGCAGCGGTTGCCGGACGGCATCGAGGTTGCCGCGGATAGCTCGGGTGTGCTGCCGCTGGTTTTCTGGCTCACGCACCACGACATCGTGTTGCCCGGCTATGAGGAACTGGGGCGGTTCAAGCCTCGCCATTTGCCGGGGATCGACGCGGTGATTAACGGGCACATTACATCGCCGTCTGGAGACGGTGCGGGCAGGCGAAACACTGTGGATTACGCCGGGCAATATCAGCCGGCGAGCGGAGCTGCGATGCCACACGGGATCATTTGCCATCGGTGATGAGGATCGACATTTCACGCGAGGGCTGGAGCCATGATTATGTAGAGGTACCACATAAGCCTTTCGATGAAGTCTTCCACGAGGCAATTCTCGAGGATGCGGCCATTGCCACACCATCAGCGTTCGTATCGGGACTGGCGGAATTGCAGTCGTATCGCACCGAAACGGGCGAAGGATTAATGGCTTTTCTGGAGCGGAATCTGCACCAGCTCGAAGGCGACGTGACGAGCGAAATTCGAAAACTTGCCGAGGAGGTAATTAGCAATGGTTAACGTGCGAGACGAAAAAGAGTCTTTGGAATCGGCTGATGGATCTGATTTGGTGGACGGTGCGCAGTGTGGATCCCGAAAAGAAGCAGACCATTGAAGAGCTGACGCAACGCTACAACGCGTTGAATACACGAAAAATCACAGCTGAGGCGAATCTGGAAAATGCGGAAAAGGACCTGAAGAAGTTAAAAGCAAAGGCACTGAAAGAGTACGAAACGGACGACGTGGACGAACTCCGAAAGAAGCTGCAGAAGATGGAGGCGGAGAACGAACGAAAACGCTCCGAGTATCAGCGAAATCTCGAAAAGATCGAGGCTGATCTAAAGAACGCAGATGAGAAATACGCGGTGGCAAAAGGCGTAAAGGAAGATCAGAAATGAGCGCGACCACCAGCGATCTCTTGACGTCGCCGACAAAAGTGAAAGAGAAATTGACCACGCTGTGCGCTGGCAAAAACGCGACATGGACGATTTGTCGGAAACAGAGCGCGATTTATCGGAGGTTCGGGCTTATTTGGCGTTATCCGAAAAGGTAACGGTTGCGCTTGAATCGTTAAGTCATCAACTCTTTCGCGAACTGCTCGACGTCATCGAACAAAAGCTTTCGATCGCGCTGCAGGAAGTGCTCGAGCAACCCATTCGGCTGAAAGCGGAAGTGCAATGGCGTCGCAATGCGGCGACTGTCGACTTCTGGGTCGAACGAGATGGGAAACGCGAAGATATCCTGAAAGGGCAAGGAGGATCGGTAACAAACATTTTGTCGGTCGGGCTGCGGCTATTCGCGCTGACGACGCTCGACGAAAGGATTCACCGTCGATTTCTGGTGCTCGACGAGCAAGACTGCTGGCTGCGGCCGGACCTTGTTCCTCGTCTCGTTAAGATCGTGCATGATGCGGGCAAGGCACTTGGATTTCAGGTATTGATGATAAGTCACCACGATGCGTCCGCATTTGCGGCAATACGCCGATCGGATATATCAACTCACGCCGCGGGCCGACAACGAAGTTCGTGTATCGCTCCTTGAAACGCTGCCCGCGAAAATGGACCGGGATTAGGAAACTATTAAACAGCGTTCAGCCCACATCGTCGGCGATTTGACGCTGCCATTCCTCCCAGGCGAGTCGCACCTGTTCGATGCGGCGCGGGGCGTCATTCAGCGCTTGATGCTGTCGACGGCAGCGGACGATGGAAACTTCTTCTTCCAAGGCAGCGAGCCAATCGGGCAGGTCTAGGCCCGCGCCAGCCGGTTCTTGAGCAAGGCTCGCGATTTCCTCTTCCAAGGCGGCGATGGGACCTCGGTCAGTGCTGTCGGCTGCGGCGATGGCTGCGCCGACGAGGGCCCGGACGCGGTCGATGGCGAGTGGCCGCGTGAAGCGCTCGCAAAGACGCTCCGCGATACTCGGCAGCCGGATGCCATACTGGTTGCAAAGCTGTTCGAAGCGGTCGAGGTTGGCGTCCGCGGTTTCGGAGGTGCGTTCGGCGAGGGCCTGTTGCCACATCTCGGCGGCAGAGGCCCGATTGTGGCGCACCAAAATTTCGTGGGCCATGACGACCGGGCGCAGGTTCCAGGCCACGCGGTCGTAATTGGCTCGCAGGCGCAGAAAATCGACGAGCGTGTAAAGGAGCTCGCCGTGATCGGACTGGGTCGTGGTTGTGTTATAGTCGCGGTATTCGCGATAATTCTCGACGATCGCTTCAATCGCGAGCGAGAGCCACTTGGCCGCTTCTTCGCGTGGGATGTTTTGCCCTATTTCGGTCACGAGGCGAATTTCAGAGGCATCTGCAGCATCTTCGAGGTTCGATAGCCATACGCCGGCGCTGGTGCAAGATTGCCCGGAGATTACCAAGGTTCAGAAATTTTTGCGTGAACAGATCGGCGCCATCGCGCTCAACGAACGCCACAAACGGCGGCCATTCGCTTTCGGGCAAAAGTCGCTCGACGACGCTCAAACGCAGCGTGCGGCTGTGAGCGAGCCAGCGGTTGAGCTGCGTTTCGGTAAGGTCCTGCAGGGCTTCGATCAGCATCGTGTCTGACGGTCGCGACAGTTGATACTCCGTCGAATTCTTGGGGCCGCGCTCGTCATCCCAGTTTTCTGCTGAAGCGACAAGTGCGCGAACAATAGCTTGGTATCCTTCGGTGAAAAGCCGGTCGTATTCGGTCACTGCTCCGGGACCGACCGGATGATCGGTCTCCATCGCCTGAGCGACATCGAGCAGTTGGCACGTTTCGCGGATGAGGCCGAGGCGCGGCAGCCAACTCAGCAAGTCGTCGAGCAGTTGGCCGAGCGTGCGGCGCGCACAATCCGGCGAGCTTTTCCACCTTTGGAGAGAGGCACGTAAAGCAGCTCTTGAGCGGAGAGCCACTTGATGAATTCGGGCCAATGTTTCGTGACAGCTGCGGCGTCACCAGCCAAAACGCCACGAAGTACGCCGACCGAGGCGCCATCGTCGAATTGGCACCGCTTCTCCTCGGGTGCATCAGCAAACGCGGCCGTAGCCACGATCAATCGGCCGGCAGTGGCGGTTTCGACGCACGTGCCAACGATGTGTTCGAGCAGGGAGTCCTTCACCATCCGTTGGCGATCGAACTCGACCATCGATTCATGCGAGCCACCAGGTTGCGGGATGGGAAAGCGACGAACGGCTTCGGCCAACTGAAGTAGTTTTTCTTTCCGCGATATCGCCTGTTCGCACCAGTCTTGGAGCAATTCGTGATGATCGGGGTCGTGGGTGTTCAGCTTCCAAGCAATGGCGATCTGGCGCCACAGCCGGGCGATGGTGGAAAGGAATTCGAGACGCTGGCCGAGACGTTGGGCTTCCTCCTCCAGTTCAAATTCGGTACCGTCGGTGTATTCGTCGATGATGTCGGTGTCGAAGCCGTCATCCGTGCTGTCGCGATAGACCATTTCTTCATAGGCTGCCCCGTAGAGTTCGTCGGGATCGTCATCTTGCCAGGCCTCATCAGCCTCCGATTCATCATCGGCGATATCCTCCAACTCGGCTTCCAGAGCGTCGAGATCGGCGTCGTCCTCATCCATTTCGGCGGAGGCATAGCTTGAAAGTTCGAATTCCGGAACCTGCCAGTAGATGTCGGCGCTGGCTTCCAAGTGTTGCAAGAACTTGGCGACGAGCGGCCACTGGTCGGTGTCAGTCGCGTTCTCGTACTCCTCGACAGTCCGCAGCCAGCGGAGGATAAGCGGGTGGAACGAGGCATCCCCGTCTTCGAGCGGAGTGTATTCCACTTGGCTGACCCATTGCAGCATGAGGGCCATCGAGGCCACGCGGTCGCCGCGGTCGAGCAGTGCTTCAATGACTAGCTGGAACGCCTTGGGCGAGTCGAATTGGTCGACGAACATGCGCCAGAACTTGACGTCGCCGGCAGCGGCGCCCGCTTTGTGCCAGGCGGAGAGGGCGCCGGCGACGAGATTGGTGGAGATTTCAATTTCTTTGCCCACGAGGCGTTTGACACCGCCGACCCCGGCGGTTGCGTACTGATCCCACCAGGAGGCGACTCGGCTGAGGGCGGCACTAAACTCGGCTTCGCGCGGGGCGTCGTCCAGCGCGGCGGCTTCGGTCCAAGCGCGAGCGCACAGGTCCAGGATTTGCTCAACGAGGTCGATGAGGTCGTCCACGCGAAAATCATGGACAGTATTTTCAAGGGCAGGGAACAGGCTGAAGTTGCCACCGAAGCCGATGATGTTCCAGGGGTCAACCAGAGCTCCGCATTCGATTCCGCGTTGGATTAGCTGCTCAATTTCAGGGAGCGTGCGGGCCACGGTGTCGAGTTGATGGGCGTCAATCGCCTGATGCCCTGCGGTAAGAAGGCAATAGATTTGGCACAACATCCGGGCGGACGCGATCCGGACCCCGTTCGCTTCAGCAAGAGCTGCATTTGGATATCCCATACGGGCGTAGAGTTGAGCCAAGTGCACGTGCTGCATTTGAATCGCGCGGCGGCGGGCCAACTCGTGATTCAAGTGTTGCCGCGCACCGCCAAAAGGTTGCCGTGTGCGTTGTGATTCAGCACGGAGCCGTTCCCCGTGCCGGCCGGAGGTTCGGGTGAGCAGTTCTTCGTAAAACTGATCTCGGTAAGCGGCGATGTGGGGCAGCAAGCTCGAAAGCGTGACATCGGAGTTGTGGCAACCGGGGCCGTTGCCGGTAGTGCCAGAAGCCATGAGAATTGTGCCCGCGAGCACAGCGGCGGCCTCGAACATCAGCTCGTCGCGGGTAACCGCGGTCCCACGTTCTTTACTGCCATTGCCGTTGCTAGGCGCATCTAGCCGCGAGAGGAGCGAATCGAGTGTAATCTGCTGCAACACAAAGCGCCGGTAATATCCGCGGTTGTCGATATGGTTAAGATCCCACTGGCCGAAGTGGTGATTTGGGCGTTTGCTGGCCGGGTGATCGAAGTCGTACGCACGCGGATCCAGCGCCAATTCCTCGACGAGTTGCGGGTCAAACCACGCTTGCTGACGGATTTCGGGGTCGGTTGCGTTCAGGATAGCGAGGGCCCGTTCCAGAAGTTCGTGATATATGCCCGGCGCAACTCCAACATCTTTGACGTAAAGCGGAGTCGGCCGCACCCGCTCGTGAGCGTACGGTTCCATGTGACGATCGGATTCAACGACGGCGACTGGCCTGTAGCCGATGTAATCGTTCAGCACTTCGAGAGTGCGATTGACGATGCGATCGGTTTCCGTCCAGGGAGGCCCCTGTGACAAAATGGCTTCAACTGCGCGACCAATGAATAAAGGACGCCACAACTCGCGATCGGATTGATGCCAGAGCAGGTCGCGGTGAAAGGCCCGATACGCGGGCAGTAGGTGTTTGTTGAGAATGTTGAGGACGGCGCAGGCCTGCGTCACATCTCCGAATGCCGCGGATTTGGCTGACAGGCATTTTGTTCGCGCTTCAATCCATTCAGAAAAGATCGTGAGCGGTTGTTGTCTCGCGTCGCAGCGTTGTTCAATCGTGTCGTAGAGGGTATTAAGCGTGCGGAGAAATTTCGCGTCGGAGGCGCCGTTGGAAAAATTGAGGTAGCCAACCGCCTCGTCGAGTAGCGCAAGCTGTTTATCGGCTGGTTTCACGGTTGCTGTGATCATTGCGGAGGAGTTGACTTTGAAAAGTGATCAGCCAAGTGGCGGCGAATCACACTCAGAATCAAACGCCTCACCAGCGGAAATCGGCGTGACCCAGAGGGAGATTTTGCATGGTGGCCCATTTGAGCTGCAGTGGGTGTCCCGAACACCTGCAATACAACTCAGCCGCACTATACCGTCGGCAAAAAACAGACTCCCACAAATCCACTCGTTGCACATGGTGTCATCATTGGGGAATAGCGTTGCTGTTTTGCACAAATTGTTTCCGCTGTGTAATGTAAAGGATGGGTAAGCAAGCGGTCCATGGGGTGAAACTGGGCCAATGTTCGGCCAATGAACTTCCCTTCACGATGCAGCGCAGATGCGCTGTGCTGTTGGCAGTACGTGCGGATACAATTTAGCGGGGGCCCTTGACATGGGCCCCAAGTCGGCAATCGCTAGCCGACCAAAACGTGACGCCCCCGGGCGACGAAGCGGAACAGAAATCTTCAGATGGGAAGTGTGCGTCGATGAATCGATATCTCGGTTTTTATTCTCGGCGAGCTCGGATCCGCGTGGCAATGGCCTTCACCGCGATCGCGTTGAGTTGCACTGCTTTGGTAAGCATCGCATTCTCAGCGACGCGGCTCATATCGCAAGAAGAGCTCTATCGAGTGGGTTTGACGCGGGCTTGGTTTGGGCAAGCGCAGCTGGATCGATCACGCAATCACTTGGATCGCGCCGTGCTAAAGGCGGACCGGCTGACGGTGTTAACCTCTGCAGGCGTAGTGCAAGACTTCAATGCACTGACAGGCGCCATATTTTGGACAGCTCCAATTGGCCGAGAGGACTTTCCGAGCTTGGGGCCAACATGCAGCGATAAATTTGTGGCACTCGTGAACGGCTCAACGCTGTACGTTCTGGATCGTGCTGACGGCCGACCAGTTGATATCCGCCGCGTGGGGGCGCGCCTGGTGCGGCACCGGCGCTTTCCAAGAAGTACGTGTTTGTACCGCTCGTTAATGGGAGGATCGAAGGTTACTCGCTGGCGAAAGACAAGAATGATAAGAAGCTGACGCCCTGGTACTACCAGTCGATGGGTCGCACGATGGTCGCCCCACTCGCCACACCAGAAAGCATCATTTGGACAACCGAGATGGGTAATCTCTATGTGGGAGACAGTGAAGATCCGAAGATGCGATATCGATTGGAAACAGGTAGTGAAATCTTAGCGCCCCCCGCGTATCGAAAGCCATTTGTGCTTGTGGCGGCCGCATCGGGCGAGGTCTTTGCAATGCAGGAAATGACGGGCGAGCGGGAATGGAAGTACGGGACCGGTTTTCCCGTAACGCGAACGCCAGCGCCGGTTGGCGACCACGTCTATGTAACTTCAGAGGAACCGGCTTTGCACTGCATCGATGCGAAGACGGGCAGCATGCTCTGGAAGGCGCCGCACGTTCTTCAATTTGCGGCCGAAAGCAAGAATCGCGTCTATGGCGTGGACGACTTAGGGGGACTTGTTGTTCTGGATGCCGCGAAGGGTTCCGTCGTCGGTCGGATCGCGACCGATCATCCGATTCAGTCACTGGTTAACGAACAGACCGATCGAGTGTACTTGATTTCCGATGACGGTGTTATTCAGTGTTTACGCGAGATCGATGCCAAAGAGCCCTTATACCACAGTCCCAAAGAGCCGGAGATGAAGAAACCGGAAGCAGGCGCGCAGCAGCAGGCGGAACAACCACAACCACGGCCGGCTGAGAAAAGCGCCCCGGCAAAGAAAGAGAGTGGGCAACCAGCGGGCGAAAAGCCGGAAAAACCGGCTGGCCCGTTTGGCGTTCCGGATAGCGAGAACCCATTTGGGAATTAGCGCTAGCGGGGGCAATACACCTTATCGTAATCAGGAACAAAACAAGATCTGGGGATCATTGCGCGGTCCGCAGCACGCCGGTTCTTAGCGTTGGCCGCGTGGCCTTGAAGAGCGTTCGCTAGCAGAAGAACCATCTTGATGGCTGGCCTAGTAGACTGCTATCTTCCGCGGCCATGCCCCACGACAATCAGCCATTACGTGAAACTGCTCATCAATCGGCGGAGCCGTCGCGAGAATCTCCGTTGTCGCTGAGCCGACTTCGCGAAGCGTTTGCCGCGATGTTGGGGGAGCCAGCAGCCAAATACAAGGATCGAGACGAAACGGCGAAGGGTGAGAATGAACCTTCCAATTCCAACTCTAACTTATCGTCTGCTTGCGAGATCAATCCACATTCCGTGGTTGAGGCGATGTTATTCGTAGGTCGGCCGGACAACGGGCCTATCTCAGCTCGTGAGCTCGCGGGCGCGATGCGAGGAGTCAGCCCCGCGGAAATCAAGGCGGCTGTAAACGATCTCAATGAGTTGTATGATGCCGACCAAGCGCCGTATTTGATCGAGCAATCCGGCAGCGGCTATCGGCTGGCACTGCGTCCGGAATTTGAGCGAGCACGAAACAAATTCTATGGACGAGTGAAAGAAGCTCGACTGTCGCCCGCCGCGTTGGAGGTGCTTTCGGTATTGGCTTACAATCAGCCGGCGACCATCGAGCAGTTGAATGAGTTGCGATGCGCTGCCTGTGGTGCCGCTCTAGCAACGCTCGTGCGGCGGAAGCTCGTGAGGTTGGATCGGGAGACAAGTTCAAAAAAGCCGCCACTCTACTCAACAACAGAGCGGTTTCTGAAACTTTTTGGGTTGGAGAGCCTTGCGGCCCTGCCGCGGAGTGAGGAGCTAGAGAATATCTAGGCGGGGTGGCCGTTTGGTGAAGTTCTTTTCAGCGCTCGCTCATCGAACAATCACTCCCCAACTCGGCTTCGTAACGATTTCCACAAACCTCGTATTTGGCGTAGGTTACGTTGCCGACTAGCAGGAAATAAAGGAATGAGGTTTTCTTAAGGCGTTGCTGAATCTTGACTAGGGGGATTACGATAATAGTGGCTGACGAATCGGCGCCGGGTGTATCCGGGGCATCTGACCGATGACGCGTTCAACGACGGTCGGCCATGAGCGATTACGCTTTTTACAATGACGCTCATTTAGGCAACGAGTTTATAGCTACAGGCACGACACTTAATTGACCGCCGAACGTAGGATCGGCTGTTTGTTCTCGTTGCATCCTTTTGTCGCTGGCATCTCGTATGGCTCGCCGATTAGGTCGCGAAGATTTAAAAGCGCGCTTTTGCGCCGCCAGCCCAGGGATATTGCCGTCTCTGTTGGCATGTGATTTCGCGCATTTGGAGGCGCGAGGTCCGCAAAGTGGAAGCGGCCGGCGTGCCCGCGTTGCATTTGGATGTGATGGACGGACATTTCGTGCCGAACATAAGTATCGGCGTGCCCATCGTGAAAGCTGTGCGGCAGATCACCGAGCTGCCGCTCGATGTGCACCTCATGATTTCGGAACCAGCGAAATATGTGGAACCGTTCCGCTTAGCCGGTGCCGACTCCATGACGATTCACATCGAGGCGGTACCGGAGCCCCGGCCGCTTCTCGACAAAATTCGGTCGTTTGGTGCGCTCGCGGGCTTGGCCCTCAATCCGCCGACGCCGTTGTCCGCCATTGAAGCAAGTTTGCCACACTGTGATGTGGTGCTCGTGATGAGCGTGATGCCCGGATTCGGCGGACAAAAGTTTGACGATGTGGCATTGGGAAAACTTCGCGCACTTGCCAGGCGGTCGAATAGCGACGCTTTGTTAGAAGTGGATGGCGGGGTCGGGCCGGAGACGGTAGGACCATGTGCGGAAGCCGGCGCTGAAATGTTTGTGGCAGGGACGGCAATTTTTAAGTCGGAGGATTCGGCCGACGCGATTCATCGGCTACGGGCGGACGCCCAGGCCGCTACACAGGCAATCTAAGCGAAGGGATCGCGATCTATCTATGGTACAGCTACTTTTGATCTGTCCGGGGACCACGGAGTTTGACCAGCAGGGTCGGGTGCAAGGGACGCTCGACATTCCGCTGTGCGAGGATGGCCGGCAAGAAGTCGAGGCAATGGTGGGCGAATTGCGCGACCAGCCAATTGTGGCCATCTACGCTGGGCCTTGCCAGTCGGCCGAGCAGACGGCTGAGTGCCTTGGCCGAGCGCTCGACCTGAAGGTCAAGACGATTGACAAGTTCGAAAACTTGGACCAAGGGTTGTGGCAAGGGATGCTTGTGGCGGATGTAAAGGCCAAGCAACCGAAGGTCTATCGACAGTGGCAGGAACAGCCGGAAATCGTCTGTCCCCCGCAAGGCGAGACTCTCAGTTCAGCGAAGCAACGAGTATCTGCGGCATTGGCAAAACTCCTAAAAAAGCATAAGGCGGATGGGCTGTTTGCCGTTGTCGTGCCGGAGCCGCTAGCGAGCGTGGTCCGTAACGTGGTACGGCAAGATGCCTGGGGCGATCTTTGGCGAAGCGCAACCGGGACTCCGCGTTGGCAGCTTATCGAAGCGCCAGAAACGGCGGCGGCAAAGTGAGTTTCGCCTGTTCTTAGCCGTTCGCTCGACGTAGAGTCGATTTCGGCGACGTGCTATGATCGAGGTCTGTTCTGACCGAGCGGCCCTTCGGTGTTCGAATGGCGGAGTCGAAACGATCTCGGCGCGATCCTCGTAGATGGCCACCAGCGAATCGGAAACTACTGGGAAGACAAAAATGACGCGTGAAAAGCGCGGTGTGCCCGGTGGGCTGTGGATTCGCTGCGACGAGTGCGGCGAAACGATTTTTCGCAAAGAGGCCGAAGGGCTAATGAACGTCTGCCCGCAGTGCGGGTACCACATGTACCTGAGGCGCCGGCTCGCGTGAAGTGGGTACTCGACGAAGGCACGTTCGAGGAATGGGATGCCGATCTGTCACCGATTGATCCGTTAGAGTTCCGCGATAAGAAATCGTATGCCGAGCGCATCAAATCGGAGCAGGCGAGTACCGGGATGCGCGACGCGGCCCTGACCGGCACGGGAATGATTCGAGCCCGTCGCGTCGCGTTTGGCGTTACGGATTCCGCCTTTATCATGGGGAGTATGGGGTCCGTCGTCGGCGAGCGCCTGACACGACTCGTCGAACGAGCGACGAAGGATGACCTGCCACTGATCATCATTAGCGGCTCGGGCGGCGGTGCTCGAATGCACGAGGGCATTTTGTCGCTCATGCAAATGGCAAAAGTAAGCGCGGCGCTCGCGAAATACAGCCAAGCGAGCGGGCTTTTTATCTCGGTGCTCACAAATCCCACGATGGGTGGCGTTGCAGCGAGTTTTGCGTCGCTGGGCGATCTGGTGTTTGCCGAACCAAAAGCGCTGATCGGTTTTGCAGGGCCTAGGACGATCAAGGCCACCATCCGAGTCGAGTTGCCGGAGGGCTTTCAGACCAGCGAATTCCTGCTGGAGCATGGCTACATCGATCGCATCGTTCGGCGGGCCGACCTCAAAAGCGAAATCGCCCGGGCAATCGACTATTGCGGTAAGTAGCCCGCCTTTTTCCGCTTACGTATACTGAAGGGCTGCACCGGTCGGGCAAAGGGTGTTCCTAGCAGCCAGTTGGAATGTAGTCGTTTCGTCGCGAACAAGTAGGCGTCGATCTGCCTTGGGCATTGGTCAATTCTTAAAGTCGCTTCTCGATAGCGGCAAAGTCGATGTCGCCAACCGGTACGAGATCCTGCGCGAAGCGGTCTCCGGGACGATGTCGGACTTTCACATGGCTCGCGATCGCGTGTCCGACCAAATTGTCGGGCTCAAGATTCTTGATAAGGCGAAGACCGACGCTTTAGAGGCTCGATTCAAAGGCCTCAAAAAACCCACTGAGGGAGAGATCGCGGCGTCATTTAACCATCCTCGGATTGTGACGACCTTCTCCCACGGGATTACGACGAATGATGAGCAGTTCCTCGTAATGGAGTACTTGGATGGGCCAGGCTTGAACTCGCTCATTATTGGCCGCAGCAAGTTACTCGATGGGAACCGACTTACGCTGGCTCGGCAAGCTGCCGAGGCACTGGAGGCCGTGCACATGGCGGGCTACATCCATCGGGACGTTTGCCCGCGGAACTTCGTTTGTTCAAAGGACGCGACATCGTTGAAGCTGATCGACTTCGGGCTAACCCTGCCTGCAGAAAAGGAGTTTATGCAACCCGGCAACCGTACCGGGACCCCCAACTACATGGCGCCGGAAGTGGTTCGGCGAAAGCCGACCGATCAGCGGCTCGACATATTCGCATACGGCGTTTCAATGTATGAGCTGTTTGCGTTTGAGTTGCCCTGGCAACGCGGCGATACCGGGCAGGCTGCCATGACGCATGGAATTCACGACCCGCCACCATTGCGGAAATACTACCCAAAAATCAATTCCGTTTTGGAGGCGGCAATCCACAAGTGTATGGAAGCGGACCCCGAGAAGAGGTTTCAAAGCATGACGCAGTTTCTCAAAGCGATCTCCCGGATACGGCATGAGGACGCCTAGGCCACCGGCAGAGACTACGTAATCTGCTTATCCGTCGTGTGAGCTAGGGTTGAGGTGAACCGACGCGCTGGTGCAAGCACGACAACTTGCACACAGTAGGATCGTTATAAGCCCTATCAGGAAAAAGCGCAGCCCTGCCGATACTTAGAAGGTGATCGATTGTTGACTTTGTTTACCAAGTTACGTAAGATTGAGTGCGATGTCTGCGCTACCGAGCCGATTGGATCATTACGGCGATGCTGCGCTAGTTGCCGCCAATGCCGCTAACCCGCTGAAACTAGCCATGTTCGAGAGTTCCGTTGCAGAGAGACCGCGTGCTGGGGCCGTTGGCTTGCCTAAACCGGCACCCGGCTTCCGTCGATTGAACAACACGGCAGAACTGCAGGAAGAGCTCCAGGAAGCCAGCCGCCGCTTTGAGACTGCCACGCCCGAGGAAATCATAGCCTGGGGCGTGGAGCGCGATGCGCCGTATTTGACGATGGCAACGGCGTTCGGCCCCGAAGGGTGCGTCATTTTGTCAATGTTGGCCAAGGTGGCCCCTGAAACTTATGTGTTTAACCTGGACACGGGCTACCAGTTCCAAGAGACGCTGGACCTCCGCGATTCGATCGCGGACAAATACGGGATTGAAGTCGATCTGCTCGCGCCCGAGCTGCCGGTGAATGAGTACGAGGCGGTCCATGGTGGGCCGCTTTATCGCACGAACCCGAATCAGTGCTGTTTTGATCGCAAGATCAAAACATTGCAGCGGGCTTCGGAAGTAATGCACGCCTGGATGAGTGGCATTCGGCGCGACCAAAGCGCCGACCGTGCACAGGCGGCGGTGGTCGGTTGGGATAAAAAATTTGGACTGGTCAAGATCAGCCCGCTGGCGAATTGGACAAAGAAAGACGTGTGGAAACGCATTACGGATGAAGGCATACCGTATAATCCGTTACACGATCAAGGTTATCCAAGTGTCGGTTGCTGGCCATGCACACGAGCTGTGGCTGCTGGCGAGACGGACGAACGCGCCGGCCGCTGGAGCGGCATGAAGAAGACGGAGTGCGGCCTGCACTCGATCAGCGAACAAGATGGCAGCGGTATTTGACGGTTGAGGGTTTAGGGTTGCGTGTTGAGGGTTTCTGACCCTCGACCCTAGACACTCGGCCCTAGACCATTTCATGAAACTCTCCGCCAAAACCGAGTACGCCTGTCTGGCCATGCTGCAGATGGCACAGGGGTACGCGAGCGGGGAACCGCTTCAGATACGTCGCATTGCGGATGAGCAGGGAATTCCATCGCGGTTTCTAGTACAGATTCTGCTGCAATTGAAAGGTGCCTCGCTGGTGGCCAGTACGCGTGGGGCTGCTGGTGGTTACCGATTAGCACGACCGCCGGAAAAGATCTCGCTGGCCGAAGTGATCGACGCGATGGAAGGCGACGTGCGGCCGGTGACGAACGCCGACAAACGGACGCCGCTGGTCGGAGCGTTGCTGAGTCTTTGCCACGAGTTGGGCGATGCTCAGCGCGACCGGCTTGAGGATACGACACTGGGCGACTTGGCGGAACGAGCGACTCGGCGCGAGCCAATGTGGTATATCTAGGCGCTTTTTTGCCGGCAAACTGACGCACGTTGTCGACTTTCTGTCTGCAAACTAGACTAGATTTGCCGAATAAGTAAACCACGGAGGCTAGGAGAGCACGGAGCAGCAAGGGTTCAGGTTGGGTGAAGCAGGACGCGGGACGCATTCAGCCCTTTGTCGCTGTCCACCACGCACCGTCCTTCTTCTCCGCGTTTTTCGAACGTCCGTGGTTTTTTAATTTCAAATCGCCAGGATTGGTCGAGCGCGCCGTGACCGAGCGGGAAGTTGTCATCACTGGGTTAGGCATCGTTTCGCCAATCGGTGTGGGGCGTGACGCGGTTTGGGACGCGATCGCCGCGCGGCGGAGTGGCGTGCGGGTGCAGCCCGAGTTAGCGGCGGCCGGTTGGCTCGCGCCCTTCGGTGCCTCCGTTGCCGACTTCGATCCGAAAGCGCTAATTCAGCCACGCAAAAGCATCAAGGTGATGTCTCGCGATATTCAGCTGGCCTCTGCCGCGGCGGAGTTGGCCTGGCAGGATGCGAAGCTCGCCGAAGCCACGCTCGACCCCGAACGATTCGGCGTGGTCGGCGCAGCCGGTGTGATGTACTGCGATCTCGAAGAACTGCGGATACCATTTATAGAATGGATCAAGCAGGATGACTTCGACATCCACCGCTGGTCGCGAAGTGCGATGGGTGAGCTCTATCCGCTGTGGATGCTGAAGTACCTGCCCAACATGCCCGCGTGCCACATCGGCATTCGGTATGACGCTCGCGGGCCGAACAACACAATTGCGGAAGGGGACGTTTCGTCGCTGCTGGCGTTGAGCGAGGCGACCAACGTAATTCGCCGGGGACACGCGGACGTGATGATCGTAGGCGGAACGGGTTCGCGAATCAATCTTTCCGATATGATGTGGCATCGCGGCGCTCGGCTGGCATGTACGAACGGCAAAGCGGACCCCGCCCAGATTTGCCGCCCATTCGACGCCGATCGGAGCGGCATGGTCTGCGGCGAGGGAGCGGCGCAGCTTGTGTTGGAAAGCCGCGAATTCGCCGAACGGCGCGGCGCGAAGCCGCTGGTACGGGTCGCGAGTGTTGCGAGTCGGACCGAATCGGCAGCCGTGGCGCAGCAACCGACGGGCGACGCGATTCGACGGGCAATCCGGGCCGCCCTCGCTGCAGCAAAGGCTGATCCGGAAGAGATCAGCCATGTCAATGCGCATGGCTTGAGCACGCGTGAGGATGATCCGATTGAAGCTGGTGCGATCCACGAGGCGTTGGGCAACGTGCCGGTCACAGCGCTCAAAAGCTACTTCGGCAATCTCGGCCAAGGAAGCGGCCTGGTGGAGCTGGCCGTCAGCATCATGGCGCTCGAAAAGTGCGTGGTGCCGCCGACGCTGAATTATGAAACGCCCGACCCGGAGTGCCCGGTGAATGTGACGACAGAGATACAAACGACGGAGAAACGGACGTTTGTGAAGCTGAATCACAACGCGACGGGCCAGGCGGCGGCGGTAGTTATAGAAGCCATGTAGCAGGCACGCTCCACGGGCCGTCCGCAGCACTCACTGGTAATATGATTACGGCACGCGGAGCGTGCCTGCTACTATCGGCGGCGCATGGCCCGGTCGATGTCACGCTTCGTTTCCCGCTCTTTCATTGACTCGCGCTTGTCGTGCTTTTGTTTGCCCTTGCAGATGCCGAGAAGCACTTTGGCCCGGCCTTCTTTGAAATACATCTTCAGCGGCACGAGGGTAAGACCCTTTTCGAATGCTTGGTTCGCGAACTTGCGGACTTCGCGGCGGTGCATGAGCAGCTTGCGGCGGCGCTTGGGCTCGTGGTTGAGCGCATGGGAGTGCGAATACTCTGCAATGTTCGCGCCGACAAGCCAGACCTCGTCTTTATCGACGCGACCGTAGGCTTCATCCAACGAAAGCTGCCCCTTGCGCAAGCTTTTCACTTCGCTGCCGACAAGGACGATGCCGCATTCGAGCGTATCGATCACGGTGTAGTTGTGGCGAGCCTTGCGGTTCTCGGAAATGACGCGCTCGTTCTTGTCGTCAACGCTACTCTTGGCTGCTTTGCCCGCTTTCTTCGATTTTTTTGCCTGTTTCGCCACAGTCTCAGAATAAAGGGCGCACCCGATGCCGTCGAGTTAACTCCAGGAATTGGCAGTGGGGCAGTTCGATGGAATTCTGTTCGGGTGCCTGGGTGGGTCGAGGTCGCTGCGGCGACCGAGCCCCCAGGCCGACGCAGAGATGGGAAATCCGCATACCCACAACCTATTGTGGCCACCTACGATTGGGACCACTTTTGTGCCGTTTTGCAGAAATCGATTTTTCGGGACAAAAGTATCGGACTTTTGTCCATTTCGAACACGTTTTGCTGCCGTAAGACGGGACAAAACTCCGGTCAGTCTTACCAGGGCTTTGGGGCGCTGTGCCATGCGGTTCGGCACGCGCGCAGCGGCAGCGCGGTCCGGCAAGGGGAATCATGCGGCCAATTGGGTTTTCAAAGAGCAGGTGCTGTGGGAGCCAGCCGAGGGTAAGTTTAGCACAGTTTTGTACATGTGTACATACCTATTTTTGGGGCAGTGCTACGCAGAGCGCGTGAAAATGCGGGGATGACGCAAGAAAAGCTATGCTTTGAAGCTGATTTGGAACGTACCTATATCAGCCGGCTCAAGCACGATCAGATGTCACCGACGCTGGATATAGTGTTGCGACTTGGCAAGGCACTCGGCGTACCCGCTTCGACGCTTGTCGCCCGCGTGGAGCGGGCAATGAAAACGTAGGTATTCGAGGAAGAGGGCCGTTCACGGCCCTTCGCATAATAGGCCCGTCGTTGACGGCGGGACTGCCCTGTTTACAGGGGGTTCTCGCTGCCACGGCTTAAGTCTACCCTGTCGTGAACAGGATTATACAGGTACTGTCACGACAAACGCCGAAGGCGTTACACAACGTAGCCCAGGGTCGGTCGCCGTCGCGACCGCATCCTGGGTTGGCGATCAACAGACGTACGGTTACACCGATGGAGTTAAACAAAACGAAGCCCTCGATTGGTTGTGTAACGCCTTCGGCGTAAACGATGGCTCTTGATCCTGTCCCCCAGGGTGCGCCGCATCGCGGCGACCCTGGGCTACGGTGTTTAACCGCTTCGCGGTTTGCACCTGCACCTGTGAACGACGGGGCTAGTATTGCGGAGAAAGGTCGTGAACGACCTTGTGGAATTCGAGGACCAACGTCGCTGGCTACACGACCTAGCCCCCTCCGCGGTCGACAAAAGGCCGTGGGTTTGTCAGCTTCTTAGTTGAAATCCTTTTCCGCAAGCGGCGGGGCGGTCCAGAAGGCGGTCATCGCAGGGCCCTGGTCGGTGTGGTCGGCGGGATTCACGCATTTGCGGCCGTTGGGCGTCATCAATTGCTGGTAGACCACGTAGTCGATGGTATCGCGCAGGAACTGCCCGTGGCCATCGCAGAAGGCGACGTTAACGCCGCTAACATGGGGACTGGCTGGCCGAGCGAACCGCGGAATCGATGGATCGAAATCCACCAAGCCTTGTCCGTTCCCATTGATCCGTTCTTGATCGTTAATCGAGTTGCCTGGCACAGGTGCTGTACCATTACTAGGAACCACCCAGACAAAGCCCAATTGTTGTTCGCTTGGGTAGGGAGGCGAACTAAGCATTTCGCTGCCGGCGACCCAAGAAAAAAGCGGTGCGTTGGACGGTGGCGGTGTAAAGTAGGATTTGCTAATGTTTTCAGCCAACATAAGTGTGGTGCCGGCGCCATCTTTGATCGCGCTCATCCGCATCTTTGGTGCCTTGGCCTGGACATTTTGGCGGGCATATTCGGCGAGATCGAAGAACACTCCATTATCTGTGGTATCGCCAACATTGGGGTTTGCAGTTGTTGGGAATAGAAAGTTACCACTCTTATCGCGATCCCAGCCGCCGCTGTTCGCGCTGTAGCTCAGGGCGGCCAAATCGGGCTGCGAGAGAGCATCTGTATCCGAGGGGCAGATAAACGTCGCGATCGCCGGCATGGGGATTGGCTTCGAAGTAGGCGGCTGCACGATTTGATCCCAAATATCAGATCGTTCAAGGCGGGGCAAAAGGATCGTTGCCCAGCTTAGTCCCGCAACTCCAGAGAGCTGCGCAACATTGGTTACATTTGTCGTCTTGACGGTGAATTTACCTTGGGCTGCATCATAGCCGACGTTGGCGTAATTCGTCCCCGACCCCGTGCTTTGTTGTTTTACGAATTGTGTGAGGCCCGGAAACTGATCGCCCCTTGACGAGGCATGATTCACGGCCGCCAGCGACAGTTGCTTGATATTGTTCAGGCACTGCAATTGGCGTCCGCGCTCGCGGGCATTTTGAACCGCAGGCAGCAGCAAAGCCACGAGCGTGCCGATGATCGCAATCACGACCAAGAGTTCGACGAGGGTAAAGCCACCACGAAGTAGGCACCGGGCACCCGGAAGACGGCGAAACCGGGCACCGGGTCGGCGTGCCGTAACAGAAGCGCGAAAACGACGCCGTGTTTTGGCAGGGGCGGCAGACGGCATACCGACCCGCTGCGCGGGTACCCCGATGCCTGCTACAGAGCTAAAGCCGAGCCGACGACGAGTGTTTGTGGCCATGGTTAGTTCTCCGTGATCTCTGTTCTGTTGCGCAAGCGCGCGGGCCGGAACCGGACCAACGTAATTATCGCCGAACGGGGCAAAAATTGCCAGTGTTCCCAAATAGTCGAAGCAAATGAGCGGATTTATTGCGGTAATCAGCGAGGCACCGGCCAAGCATTAGCTGACGGATAAACGCCGAGTTTCTCGCCATGGACCTCATGGAGAATTTAGGAAGGAACGCTAATAAACGCTAATCGTCGCTAATGAAGACAATGGTCAACCAATCGTGCCTTCAAGTGGTATTGCTCCTGTCGATTAGCGTCGATTAGCGAAGATTAGCGAAGATTAGTGTTCCCAATGTCTTCTTCTCCGTGCACTCTGTGCCTTGTGGTTAATTTTTGTGAGAAATGCTAGATCGTCGATGCGATCGCAACGGTCAATGGCACGAGACAGCACACGGCGCGGAGGGTGAATTGCAGCCACTGCGATTGGCCGAGGATGGTGTTGGGTAGCGGCGCACCCGCGGCGGAAAGGGCCACCAGCAAGAGGAGTGCATTCGCTGTGCTCACCTCGGCAAAGAAGCGACCGAGGAGGATCAGGCTGCCGAGTGAGAACGTGATGATTCCAGCGGCGCCGGTGAGGCCATCGAACGCGAATCGTGGCCTTGCGCTGGCAGGGTCAGCGGTGCCGGCGCCGGACATCAAGGCCCCCTCACCTCGCCACGGCGAGCCGCCTGCGGCGACCCGGCCCACTCCCAGAGGGAGAGGGAGAAATTTCCAGGCGTTAGTTGCCAACGCAGTGCCGGTGAGGGCGGAGGCAAGGGCGCCGCACGCTTGGCCGTAGACCAGGACGCCGGACAGAGTTGCTACAGCGGCGGCACCGACGGCAACAAACACCAGGAAGACCAAACGCGATGCCGTTCGCTGAGGTTCGCTTCCGGCAGCGAGTAGCCGCCAGACGATGCCAAGTGTCGCTGCGAGAAGCACGGCACCTGCAACTTTTTCAGACCCGGACCAAGAGCTATTCAGTCGCGCATTCCCACTGAGCAACCGGATCGGGACAGCAAACACGAACAGCGCAGCAATTGCGAGCGCAAGTTGGCGATAGGCGAGCGGTGCTGCCAGAAGCACAAGTGTTGTGCCTAATGCCAACAAGATGATAAGCGGCAACCAATCGGCAGCTTCAAGGGGTTGGACAATTGAGCTTACGGCGAAGGCCAGACCGGCTTGGCTCTTCAGGCCAATGAGACCGGCAATGAATCCAAGGGCGGTGCTACAGGCCCACGTTGCCGACGGGGCGCAACGAAGTTGCCGGGCTACGACGGCGACAAGTGCAGCGGCCGCCATCGGCAGCAAGCCGGCGTAGAGCAACGTGGTCGTAAACATGGGCAGAGTGGGACCCGGACCGGGCGTTTGAAGGCGCACGAAGGGGCGGCCAACAAGGAAGTCGCAACTGCCTGCCGGCAGCCACGAATGGATTAAGTTATTGCGCGACGTTGGCGCGTTGCTGTTGGAGCACTCCCTCGAAGCTGACCGTGATGCCAACCGCGTCGCCCACGAGATTATCCTGAAGCAAATTGTTCATGCCGAAATCGGTTCGCTTGAGCTCGATTTGGCAGAGGAAGCCGGTGCGGTGATCTTTGTAAGGGCCTTCCCCTTCGCCCAACATGCGGAGCGGAACCGTGATCGACTTGGTGACACCGTGGATCGTCAGATTCCCGTCGAGCTGATAAATGATTCCGCCCTGCGTTTTGGGAGCAGTGCACCGGATGGTCTCGAACGTGATATCTGGAAACTGTTGCACGTTGAAGAAGTCGGAGCTGCGGAGGTGCTTGTCGCGCTCCTGGTTATTGGTGTCCAGGCTATCGGCGTCGATTTGCAGGCGAAACCGGCAGTTTGCGGGGTTCGTTTTATCGATGAGGTAGGTGCCTTTCGCCTTACGGAAAAATCCATACGTGTAACTGAAGCCAGAGTGAGCAACGCTGAAGACAATAGAGGTATGGGCTGCATCGATCGTGTACAAATCAGCGGCAAGTGCGGTGGGAGCGGTCAACAGCAAGACAACGACGGAGCAGCTTGCGGCGCGGCGAGTGAGAGCCCTCATAGGTTCTGTCCTTTCATGCGGAATGCCGTGAAAACGGTTGCCGATGCCTAACAACGTACACGATTGGGCGGCATTGGGGCGACTCCAGTACGGGAAGGCCGGCGGCCAACTTCACATTTTCTCCCTAGAAAACAGGCTCGTCGAGAGAGGTTGCGGTTGCAGATACACTCAGCGAGACCGATACGCTCGCTTTTCGGTCGATGGCGGTTGAGCTATCATGGAGCAGGCATTCGGGGTCAACCACTTTTCGACGAGAGGAGCCAATTCAAGATGACTGGCGACTTGCTATTCCAAGGTACAAAGTGGTGCGGCCATCTACCGCTCTTGGCGCAGGCCAATCTGGGCAATGCCGGTGGCGGGTGGACCGTGTACTACATGGTCGCGTTTGCGATTGTGCTGGTGATCGCCTTCGTCATGGCGCTCGTGCTTTTCGGTTATGGCAAGCTGTGGGTGCAAGCGGTAATGTCGAACGCCCACGTGAGCCTGCCGAGTTTGGTGGGCATGAGCTTGCGGCAGGTGCACGCACGTACGATCGTGGAAGCGAAAATCATGGCCATGCAGGCCGCGGTCGGGAACGATCCACACACGGGCATTACCACACGGCGGCTGGAGGCGCACTATTTGGCGGGCGGCAACGTGCCACGCGTGATTCATGCCCTGATCGCTGCGCATCGGGCGGATATTGATCTCGATTTCGACCGAGCCGCGGCGATTGACCTCGCCGGGCGCGACGTTCTGGATGCGGTCCGAACCAGCGTATATCCCAAAGTGATCGATTGCCCTGACCCAGAGAAGTCGGGCCGCACGACGCTAAGCGCGGTGGCCAAGAACGGCGTCGAGCTGTTGGTGCGAGCGCGGGTGACCGTGCGGACGAATTTACGCAGTTGATCGGCGGCGCGACCGAGGAAACGATTATCGCTCGCGTGGGGGAGGGAATCATTACGTCCATCGGTTCGGCCGAGGATCATTTAGAGGTGATGGAAAACCCGGACCGTATTTCCAAAGCGGTGCTGGAACGTGGCCTGGATGCGCATACGGCTTTTGAGATTGTGTCGATCGACATCGCTGACATCGATATTGGGGAGAACATCGGCGCTCGCCTGCAGGCGGATCAGGCCGAAGCGGATACGCGTAAGGCGCAAGCGCTCGCCGAACAGCGGCGTGCCAATGCGATTGCACGTGGGCAAGAAATGAAAGCCGAAGTAGCGCTGAACCGCGCCGGTGTATTTCTCGCGGAAGCCGAGGTACCGCGAGCGATGGCGGACGCTTTCCGGAAAGGGAATTTGGAACGGCTGCGCAACGGTGCGCGCCTGAGCCGAAAAACACCCCCTTAGATCTGCGTATCAAGGGCGCTATTGAAGGCGTTCTGGGTGGCCTGCTCGGTCTCTTGATCCAGCTTGGTCACCAGGGACCAGCGGCCATCGCGGTACAATAGCTCGTACTTCCGCTCTTCTTTTTCTTCCCGAGGGATGACTTCGTCGCCGGCGTGAGTTGAGGTTGCCTTTGAGCTGTCCGCCGATGCTTTGCCAAGGGTCGGATCGAAGGACTGAGTGCCGTTATCATCGCTGTCAGGCAGCAAACTGTTGTTCTTGCTGCTGCTTGCATTCTGGGACGTCTCGTCGGAGGCATCAGCAGAAAGCTTTACGGAATAGTAAGACTGGCTTTTGACGGTGATGATGGCCTTGTAGGGATCGGTTGCCTTTGCGGGGCGGATGAGCTCATAGCTGACCTCATTCTTGCCCCGCATTGAACTACGCCCATTTGGATTGTCGACGACGAAGCCGATTGGCGTTTGTTCCATGCGGCGGCGGAACGTTTCAATAATCACCTGGAAGCTTTCTTCGGGGCCGGACTTTACGTCCTTCTTAATTGCCGCCGTCGGCGTTTTGGATGTCTGACGACTGCAGGAGACGCAAGTCCCCGCTACGCCGAGTAACGCTGCCAAATACGCCAGTCGAATACCGATCCGTTTCATATCACGTGAGACCTTGCAGTGAACTTCTGGACGATGGGACTTCGGGACTTCGCATTGCGAAAGCCGTGGTTTGAATCTGTCGTGCGAAAACGATACTCAAGTATTGCTCATTTTCAGCCGAATGGGTTTTCACCTGGTTGGGCGGGCGGAGTTGCCGGAACCACCGGAAGAGGAGTCGTTTGGGGCGGCATGGCCGCAGGTTTATTCGATTTTTCCGGAGCCTTTTGAGCATCGTCTTCAAAGGGATTCGTTCTGCCGGGCGCGGGAGGGGCCGCGGTTTTCGTAGCGGGTTCCTCAGACTGGTTGGGCTGCCGGCGAGCTATTCTGCGGGGGAATCGGCGGCGAAGTGCTGGTCGGCTCCTCAACGATCGAGCGCGGTCCACCGGGCCGAAGCAATTCTTCCAAAGGGACGATCCGATTTTCGCGCAGGACGGATGACTCTGACTTATTGAATGTTTGCGGTCGTGGCGTGCGTGCGTGCGGTGGAAGTTGCTCCGTAGCTGAGGTCTGCAAAACGACGTTTCGCCGGGCATTGCAGCGGAACCGTTCCAACATCAAACGATCGCTGCCTTGAATACGTTCGAGCGCGGAGCCAACCGCGTAGCGGTGCGGCGACTGGGCCTCGAGCATCGCGCCGACGAGCATGTCGCCACGGGCTTCGGCCACATGTCCTTGCCGCAGCAAGCTGAACGCACGGAAGTAGTAAGCGCGCGGGTCTTGGGAATTCCACTGAATGGCTTCGGACAGGAGTGCTTCGGCCTGGCAGGTCCGCCCGCCAAAATATGCATCGACACCTTGGTTATACAGTTTGGCGACCTGTGGCTCTTGCGCCCATGCAGTGAGCGGACTTGCGAAGAATGCAAGGTAAATCCAGAGCGATTTCGAACCTCGAAAGTTGCTTATCATTGGTGGTGTTGCCAACGTAGCAATCGCTCGTTCACCCAGCTTTGCGCAAAACATCTGCCTGCGTTACCGAACGATTGCGAAGTTGGTCGATTTTGGTCTTTAAGTCCTCATATTGTTCGAGTTCCATTCGGTTTAAAGAATCGCGGCTAAGACCGAGCGACTCGGCCTTTTTCCACGCTTCGACTGCTTCGTGCATCTCGTTTGCCAAGTAGTGAGCACCGCCAAGTGATAGTACTTAGAAGCCGTCGGATTATCGGTGACCGAGAGCTCCAAGTCTTGGATCGCTTGTTTGTACTTCTTCTCAGCGGTTAAGACCACCGCCCGGGTATCCAATATATCCGAATTTGGGCCCATAATTTGAGCAGCTTCATCGACCCATTTGAGGGGATCGGCGTCGGTTGCCGCGTTTGAACCACTTAAAGCCAGCAGAAAGCTCAGGTTGTTGAGCACAACGGCGCGGCGGAGGCCGGTTAAGTCGTGCCGGGCAAGCAGCTTGCGATAGACGGCGGCAGACTCGTCGTACTTCTTCTGCAAGTCGTAGAGATCGGCCTGAATGATCAGCAATTGGATCGAATCGGGGTTTTCACGTAGGCCGGCATCGAGCCAATGCTGAATTTGGGCGTCGTGTTTGTCGCCAATCTTGTCGCGACTCGCGCGTGCGACAGCCATGGCAACCGTCAAGATATCGGGAATTTTAGTCGGACTATAGGCCTCATTTAACTTTGCGAAGCATTGTTCAGGGTTGCGGTGCTCACCGAGGAACTTAGCTAGCTCGAAGACCATTGCGGGATTGCGCGCGGCGAGGTCCTGATAGATTTTCTCCGCCGAGTCGAGATCGCCTAGTTCGATCAGCAGATTGGCGTACGCGGCGAATTGTTGAGCTTGGGCAGCATCCAAGTCTTTGGCATCCGGCATTTTCGGAATACGACGGAGAAGCTCGGCACGAACTTGTTGTTGTTTGCCAAGCTTGGCGGCTAAGCGGACGGTCAGCTGGAATGTGATTGGATTGTTCGCCGCAAGTTGATGCAGCTTGTCAAGCTGATTTGCCGCCGTTTCGAGTGACCGCTGATCGCCTTTATCCAACAGGTGGCGTACAAACGCCTGGCGAGCCTCTACCGACGACGGATAATGGCCGATAGTTTCGCGCATTTGATCGACGTACTTTTGCCAATTGCTGCCGACTGCAAGATACAGCTCGCCAAGCTGCGTTTCCGCTTGAGCATTGAGCGACTGGACTTTGGCGACATCTTCCAACAGCCCAATGGCTTTCAGCTTGGATACCGGCTCTGGTCTGGGAGCCAGGATCTCAGCCATGGCTAACTTGTCTTCGATCAAGAGGTTGCTGTCTTGCGAATTTGAAGCGAGAAGATGCTCGGCTTTGACAAGGTTTTGGTATTCACCGGTACTGGCCAATACCTTTGCGGCAACGCGCCTGGCCCACAGCAAATTGTTGTCGCTGGCAGGAATTTTCTTATCCGCCCCGGCTTTGAGAATCTGATTGATGAGGGGCGTCGCCTTTTGCACCTTGTCGGGCCGTTGATACAGGGGTCCCATATAAAACGCGGCCAATTGTTGGGCGCACCCGATGTCGTCGGGAGCGGCTTCGTAGAGTTCGCGATACATTGTCTCCGCGTCGAACCAGCGGTGAAGCACTTCATAGCTGCGGGCCAGGAATATGGTGAGGTTATCGCCGCTCAAAGCGAGTTGTGCGTCGCGCATCGTTTTCTGCGCTTGATTTTCATCTTTCTGCATCGCGTAGTAATTGATGAGAGCGAACCAAGCGTCAGGAAATTCCGGCTGCAACTCGGTGGCCTTTTGCATCGCCTTGATGGCGTCCGCCATCTTTTCGTTCTGTTGCTCGGGCTTCAGGTCCGAGGCTTGCGCCGAGCGTGCCAGCAGTTGCCCGTACCAATATTGGTTTTGAGCATTCGATGGGTCGGCTTCAGTGGCAGCGCGAGCCTGCTTGAGTGCCGAATCGGTTTGATTGGTGCGGAACAGGATTTCGGAATAGAGCGGTCCTAAAAGGCTCTGCCGCGCCGCTTCAGGTATGCGATCGAGCAATTTGCCGGCGTCCGCGAAGCGGCCGTAGGAAACAAGCAGCCGAATGTGCTGCACAACCGCGCCAGCCGCGGGACGGCCAAGCTCTTCGGCTTTATCATAGTGTTGCAAAGCAAGAGCATTATTGTTAGCTAGTAGCTCGATTTCACCCAGAAGCGCATGTAGCTCAAACCAATCGGGGCGCTGCTGAAGCGCTTGGTTGGCGAGCCTGCGAATGTCGGGAAGCGCCTCGGGTCCGAGGCGACCGCGGCGCAACAAGAGCAAACGACGACGTGCTTCAGCATAGAGCCATGCACTGTCGTTCTTATCCTTGACGATTTCCAGAATCTTGTCTTGGGCGTCCTTCATTCCGGCGTCGTCGCCTACTTCCAATGCCAAGGAAAACAGGGCCAAGCGCAGCGGGAGATCATTCGGCTGATTATCGGCAGCCATCGTTAGGTACTGACGGGCTTCATCGATCATATTGAGGCTGAGATCGCGCTGAGCCATGCCTCGCCATAGCTCTACCTTTTGCGGCACCGTCCATTGGTCGATTCCGATGAGCAGGTTGGCCAATTCGCGTTTTAACGGCTCTTTGTCGTTCTGGTCTTTGTTCTGCTGGATGAGAATATCCGCCTTGTCGAGCCGCAAGCTGGGTTGATCTCCGAATTGGGCTACCACTTTCTTGAGCCCTTCCATCGCTGCGGCCGGTCCTAACTTAGGGTTCAAACGGGCAAAGGTGATCGCGGCACGCATCACCGGCAAGCTCTCAGGCGATAACTTTTTTGCCTCGGCGATCAGCTTGCCAGCGGAGTCGAAATCTTCGCGCGTCATGGCAATTTGAGCCTGAATTAGCTTAACCGTGGTGGGTTCCAAGTTGCGCTCCTTGGCAATTTTTTCCAGCATTGAATTGAGCTTTGCGATATCCTGCTGATCTTTCGGTTTCTTCAATTCTTTTGTGACGAATTCCGACCACTCGTCGCCACCTTGATCGTTCGCTTCGACGCCAATTTGAGCGTCGACGCGCTTGACACCAGCAAGCGCCGGCTCATTTTGGGGATCGGATTGAATCACGAGCTTGTATTGTTCTTTGGCCAAGTCTGGTCGGCCAAGCCGTTCATAGCAGAGGCCGAGGCTGTAATCGACTTCCAGAACACGCTCACGGCCGAAATCGCTGATAGTGGAACGAAGCTTATTAAACGCTTCGCTGGCTTCAAACCATTTCCCTTCGGTCAGCAGTATTCGAGCGTCAAAGTAGTCAATGACCTCTGGGCGCAGGTTCCGAATGTTCTGAAGGTCTTCAATCGTTTGTTTGGCCCCCTTGACGTCCTGGGCTTGGATTTGCAAACCGGCCTTGAAGAACAACAGCTCCATAGTCTTTGAGCCGCTCACATGTTTCAGGCCCTCTTCGATTTGCGCCAAGGATTTGTCATAGTGCTGCTCCTTCAGATTGAGGAGCGCGGCGGATCGATAGACGCTTACGTCATCCGGATGTAGCTTCTTTGCCTTATCGATAAACTCGTGCGCTTTGTCATATTTCTCGTCGTGAGACGCGGTATCCGCAACGAACAACAACACGTCCGTGTCATCGGGCTTAAGCTGAAAAGCCTTCTCCGCGTCGGCACGAGCGCCATCGGCATTGCCCCAAGCCTGACGAAGACGCCCACGCTGCACGTACGCTTCCGCCGATTTCGGATTGTTCGCGACCATTTGATCGGCAACTCGCTCAGCCAATTCGGGCTTGCCCTGCTTGCTGCGCAAGATGCTGGCCAACGTTGTGTACACCTCAGGCTGATGCGGAGCAGTGGCCTTATTGAGATCGAACTTATCCGTCTGTGGATCGTAGCCGATTAATTTGTAAGAGTATTTGACGGCCTCGTTGAAATTGTTCTGTCGGGCAAGGTAGGTGGCCCGCAGTGCCTGCAACTCAACATCGTTCGGGTCGGCTTCGATCAAGAGGTCAATGTGGTCCATCGCGGTGTTAGGGTTATTTACTCTTCCATAGAGGTCGATCAGCCGACGCCGAAGCTTTTTGGCTTCCGGTTTTTTCCCGTCGTCGTAGTTGCGCAGCGTGGACTCCACGACTTGTGCCGCGGTACCGATATCTTGCAACGTCGCATCGTCTTTTTGAGTTAGGTCCAGCAGTGCGTTGCCGTATTTAAAGCGGGTCTCATCATCTTCAGGATGAATCGACATGTATTGAGCATAGTACTGCGTCGCGTCACGAAGATCGCCGTCGCCGGCAGATTTTTCTGCTTCGCTTATTAGCCAACCCGACTTACGCTCGATTTGGAAGCGCCACAGTCCGTAAACAGCGCCGGAGCAGATAAAGGTACCGACGATGAGTCCGATTAGGAGTGAGTAATTGACGCGATACTGTTGCATGATCGATACCTACGCTGAAATTGAGCGGCGAAACACCACCGGATCGAGACAACTCGCGACCGACGGGCATTATTCATGAGTTTCGCATTAACGGCATTTGGGTAGAAGCGGGCCCCTAAAATGCAACGACCTCACGGAAGCTACGTGCTCTGCGGACCGCAAAAAACCCTCTGTGCCTGAACGACGAGGTCGCAGTTGAATTACCTCGAAAGCACCGACCTATCCGACGTCAAATGTCGGCCACATGGCCAGCGATCGCGTTCGAGTTCGTGAACCACGAAAAAACGGACAGCCTGCCAAAAACCAATGTTGAAGGACTTGAACGACGAACCCAATAACGGCCTTGATTTATCGTATCTGTATGGCCCGGCGTGTCAACGAAGGTGCCGATCTCGCCCTGTTTTCCAGCCCGCTATTCGTTACAATCTGCACCCCCTACCCCTGTTGACTTGTTGGAATCCGAATAAGCGTCCGAAACGCCAATTGGTGCGCTCGGCAATGAACTTCACGACGGAGTCGCTCCACATGCTCGGCGGCGACCATCGCGTTAAATGCCGCCGCTCGGAACGATTACCGCTGCGCTCAGTCGACTTGAACGCGAACTGGTGCGGAAACGACCGGCACGCCGCCTTCGCTAAAGGCTTGCAACATATTCGTGCCGCGACCAAGTGTCGCTGCCGAGATTTCGACTTCGCCTGCTTCGCCTTGTACGCAGCCCAAGTCGCGACTGTTCTGTCGAATCGTGACGGCGGTTGCTCCTGGCTGCCGCACGGTCACGCGGAATTTGCCGTCGAGATTCGTGCGGAAAGGTGCAACTTTAACCTCCAGCTTGCCGTCGTGGTTCTTTGTCGAAAATGGCAGGATCAGCCTCCCTTGCGTTTCGATGGCGTTGGCCACCGTGCCGACGATTCGCAGCTCGTGGTAACCATCGGGCAAATGCGTCGTGTCGATCTCGAATTTGTGCTTCGGAACGTTCCGCGCCACAAGCCGGCCATCAATGAAGATTTCAAACATCGCGATAGGACGTGCTGCAGGGGCAACGCTGGAAGGCGTAAAGACCATCGTTCCTTTTATTTGGTCGTCCGCTTTAATCCCCTCTACTAGGATCTTCGGAAAGGCGGCCCAGGGTTGGCAGAGCGGGTCGCCGACAATCAGCAATTGATAGGGTCCCGTGACAGATTGGTAAAAGGCTTCAGCGAGCGAGCAGCCGCGTGCATAGTGTAGTTGCAAGGAGGGAAGCGGGAACTTGGCCTGAATCGCGTGCGGTTCGGCCACGGTTCCACTGGCGCCTGCCGCGCCGAAACGTAGGAATTCGCTGAGCGGCGTTTGAAACTTGGTATCAGTGAGAACGCCGCCGGCGCTTGTAAGATGCTCGCAAATGGCGCCTGGGCGGATCGCAATGTTCGATTCCGCCAGGCTGAAGTCAGCGGTTCCGACCATCATGCCGTCGACGTCCTTGGCGCCGTTCGGAACCCGGCCCTGCTGAACTTTGGCGTGGACTCCTAGTGCATTGATTTGGGAAGCCACGGATTCAAAACACTTGTCACGGGTGGAGCTGCGGACGTCTTTATTCCACATAAAGTAGATTGTCCCTTGGGGGCGCTTACCGTCTGCATAGGCTGCGCGGCGAAGGTACGAGCGAATTTCGTCCTCCGTGTTGCCGCGGCCCTGGGTTACGCCCAGCATTGTGCACAATAAGTACCGCTGACCTTTTGTCAGGTCTGCTACTTTTTTACCGTCGGGATCCCAAATATAGCGCGAGCGAAAGCCACGCGACGGCACGTGCGCCAATTGAGTGCACCGGGACGCGTTCGGAGCCGTGGGTCCGGGGACGTACCAATTGACATTCGGCATCACGATCTCAGGCTTCTTGCTGATGATAAAAGGCAGCAGATAGGTCGCGCCGGTGATGGATGCAATCGGGTTGAATGGCCCCTTGAATTTGTGATCAGGGTAAATCGACTGAAGTGGGATGCGCCAGGGAAAATCGCTCGAATATACGATGTAGTCGATCTGCGGCGTAAGATGCCGCCCATCGAGTGTGTCGATTATGGGCATCAAGATCTTATCGCGAAACTTGCTGCCAGATTCCGACTCGAGGTTGCCCTTCCAATCGAGATACAAAACATTATTGGGCGGTATTTTTCGCAGCTCGATGTAAAAGTTGGCGATCGCTTTCGAAGATTCGCTGTTGGAATTCACCACAAGAAGGACGTTTTCAGGACCTCCCCCGGCATGGGCTGGGGCTGCTCCAGCGAAGATGGTTGTGATAGAAAACAAAAACAACCAACGCCACTGTTGAATGCCCGCACGGCTGCGGTGTGCACTCCTAACGTACGAATACAATGAGTTCGGCGACGGTGTTCGGCTAAACAAAACAGCCTCGAAAGAACGACGGTTCACCAGCAGAAGGATGACGTTGATTCGTTGTACGTTGAAACGTACTTGGCGACAACTCAGGCTGAGCGATCGCTTCGCCTAAGGCGCGCAGCGCGGACCCGGGGACTTTATTCTTACGCATCCCATGGGGATAATGTTGGCAAAATATCGTCCCCAGTCACAAGAATTTTTGGCTCGAATGAATCCGCTTTCTTTAGACGCCTCTACTTCGCGGCCTTCCTCCATGCGGCCGGACCTTGTCTTCGAGGCCCGCGACCTGACCAAGGTTTATCACATGGGCGAGGTCGAGGTACATGCGCTCCGCGGAATCGATCTTGAACTCTATGCCGGTGAATTTGTAGTCCTGCTAGGGCCCTCGGGCAGCGGAAAAAGCACTCTGCTTAACATTTTGGGCGGCTTAGATGTTCCCACTGACGGGACAGTTTACTATCGAGGTCAGCAACTCACCAAGTTTGATGATGCGGCTCTCACGCGCTACCGCCGCGAGCATGTAGGCTTCGTTTTCCAATTTTACAACCTCATCCCGAGCTTAACGGCTCGCGAAAACGTGGCGCTGGTGACGGACATTGCGGCGCGTCCGATGAATCCGACCGACGCATTGCGGATGGTCAATCTCGTAGAAAGGCAAGACCACTTTCCTGCGCAACTTTCTGGCGGGGAGCAGCAACGTGTGGCGATTGCCCGTGCGGTGGCGAAAAACCCTTCCGTGTTGTTGTGCGATGAGCCGACCGGGGCGCTCGACGTCCACACCGGCATCCTGGTCTTGGAAGCGATTTCGAAAATCAATCAAGAACTCGGCACAACAACGGCCGTCATTACGCATAACGCAATTATCGCCGACATGGCTGACCGCGTGATTTCTATTTCCGATGGCAAGATCAGCCATGTCCATTCGAATCAGCAAAAGCGCACAGCAAGTGAGCTCACTTGGTAAGGAAAGAAGGATACGGGATGCTGGGTAGGGGGCATAGAATTAAAGATAAATTCGTCTGCCGATTGTCAAGACTATCGGTTCGCATCTGTCTCCCTCGTCCCCGCATCCCCCATTCTGCATCCTTCACATGATCAGCTCCCTCGACCGCAAACTGGTTCGCGACCTGTCGCAGATGAAGGGGCAATCGTTCGCAATTGCGATCGTGATCGCGGCGGGGGTGGCGACTTTTGTGAACTCAAGGACGATTATGCATTCGCTCGAGCTCACCCGCTCCACTTTTTACGAGCGTTATCGATTTGCCGATGTTTTTGCCAAGGTAAAGCGGGCACCCGACTCGATGGCCGATCGCTTGGCGGAAATACCTGGTGTGGCGCAAGTCGAGACGCGGATCGTCGAACAAGTGACGCTCGACGTGCCCGGGCTGGCAGAACCTGCGGTTGGTCAACTTATCTCGCTACCGGTGACCCGTCCGCCACGGCTGAACCAGCTCTATTTGCGGCGCGGACGGCAACTCACGGTCGGTCGCGACGATGAAGTACTCGCCAGCGAAGCCTTCATGAAGGCGAACAAGCTCGACGTTGGGGGTACGATCGCCGCCATCATCAATGGGCGGAGGAAGGAACTGCGGATCGTGGGCGTGGCATTTTCTCCCGAGTACGTGTTTCAAATCAAACCCGGCGACATGCTGCCCGACCCAAAACACTTTGGAATTCTATGGATGGAACAGGAGGCGCTGTCCACCGCCTACGATATGCACGACGGATTCAATGATATCTCGATCGCGCTCACGCGAGGCGCCTCTGTTGAAGACGTGATCCAACACGTCGACAAGTTAATGGAGCCCTACGGCTGCTTGGGAGCATACGGGCGAAAGGACCAACTCTCGAATTTGCTGCTCGAGAGCGATATCCAAGGATTGCGCACCGCGGGCATGATCGCACCGACGATTTTCTTATGCGTGGCCGCTTTCTTGCTCAATGTCGTGCTCACACGCCTCACGAGTTTGCAGCGCGAACAGATTGCAGCCCTCAAAGCTTTCGGCTACACGAATCTGCAAATCGCCTGGCATTACATGAAGTTCGTGCTGCTGATCACGATCGCCGGCGGTTCGATCGGCACACTTGGCGGCATGTGGTTGGCTCACGACTTCACAAAGTTGTTCTTGCGCGTCTATCAGTACCCAGAATTGGTTTTCCAGGTGCGGGCGAATGTGGTGGCCAATGCCGTATTGGTGGCCGGGGGCGCGGCGACGTTTGGTGCATTTGGCGCGATCGCACTGGCCGTACGTTTACCGCCCGCGGAAGCGATGCGGCCCGAGCCGCCCGCCAATTACCGACCAACCCTCTTGGAGCGGATAGGTCTGGGCCGCTTGGTGCCGAACGTAGCCCGCATGGTGCTGCGGCAGCTCGAAAGGCATCCTGTCAAAACAACTTTTTCGTTGCTGGCGATTTCGATGTCCGTCGCGATCGTGGTCGTCGGCAACTTCATGCGCAATTCCGTCGACGAAGTGATCCAGACACAGTTCTACGACGTGCAGCGGTACGATTTGTCGCTGGCGACGGTGGAACCAGTTTCGATCGACGCCATACACGAACTGGCAGACCTACCCGGAGTTCATCAATGTGAACCGAGACGGATTGTGGCGGCACGACTACGGGCAGGCAACCACTCGCGCCGAGTGGGCATCATGGGCTTGCCGCGGGATGCGTCGCTGATGCGCCTCAAAACGAAGACGGGGCATTTTATTTCCCTGCCGCCCGATGGATTAATTATCTCCAAAAAACTGGCAAGTGTGCTTGGCATAAAGGCCGGGCAAACGGTGCGGGTCGAAGCACTTCAAGAAAAGCGGCCAAGTGTCGATATCCTAGTCGTCGACTTGTTGGACGACATCACCGGGCTCAACGCCTATATGGATATCGACGCGCTCAATCGACTCATGCGGGAAGGGCCACAAATTAGCGGCGCCATGTTGACGGCCGACCCCAAGTTTCTGCCCGCCATTTACCAGGAGCTCAAAGAAACGCCGCACGTCGCCAGTGTCACGATTCGGCAGGCATCGGTCGATAGTTTTCGCAACACCGTGGCCAAAAACATGCTCCATATGCGGATGATCAACCTGACGTTTGCCATCATCATTGCACTGGGCGTCGTCTACAATGGAGCGAGGATTTCGCTGTCTGAACGAAGCCGCGAGTTGGCCACGTTGCGGGTGATCGGCTTCACGCGGCGCGAGATTTCGACCATCTTGTTGGGCGAAATCGGCACCATCACGCTACTGGGCGTACCGTTCGGTTTGGTAATGGGCTACTGGTTCGCGTACACTCTCACACTGTTTTTGGATCAAGAAGTGTTCCGCTTCCCGTTTGTAATTGCGAATTCGACCTACGGCCTGGCGGCGGCCACCGTCCTGGCGGCATCAATCGCGTCGGCCCTGCTGGTGCGACGCAAGTTGGACGATTTGGATCTCATCGCGGTGCTGAAGTCGCGTGAGTAACAAGGTAGGATCACAAAGCAGATTGCATTTTGCGAGGAAAGAAAATTGGAAAGTCGTTTGTCCGAAATCAAATGCACGTTCGGTTTGAGGCACGAAGTCGTGCATTTCGTGCGTCGTTCCCCGCATCCTGCATCCTGAATCCTTCCTCATGCGCAACCTCGGCAGCAAACTATTCGTGATCCTCGTTGTCGCCGCGATTGCCGCCGGGCTCGCATATGCGTTCATACCGCGGCCGGTTGACGTGGACTTGGTGAAGGTCGATCGCGGTACGGTGCGCGTTACCGTCGACGAGGACGGAAAGACGCGTATCCGCGAGAAGTACGTTGTCTCCGCTCCGTTGAATGGCCGAATTCTGCGGATCGATATGGATCCCGGCGACGAGGTGAAAGCAGGCAAAACGTTGCTCACCATGATCGAGCCGCGTGATCCGGAGTTGCTCGATGCGCGGAGCGTCGCCCAAGCCGAAGCGCGGGTGAAAGCGGCCGAGGCATCTTTGCAGCAAATGCAGCCCGAGCTGCAAAAGGTGCGGGACCAACAAGCCTATGCGGAGGCCGAAGTGGCTCGAGTTCGCAAAGCGTTTCAGGGCAACGGAGTTTCTCAATCCGATCTCGAAAATGCGGAACTTCTTCTTCGTCAACGCAATGAAGAACTTCGCTCCGCGAAGCTCTCGGAAAAAATTGCCCAGTTCGAATTGGAACAAGCGCAGGCCGCTCTCATGCGTTCGCGACCCCGTCCCGAGGAGCCGCCGCAGAAAGAACCAAACGCTGCACAACTGGCGGTTGATGAAACCGTGCTGCCAGGGGATGGGAACGCATCGGAAGAAGAGAGTGGGCACGACTCCGGCGACGGCAAGGATAATGCGTGGAATTTCCCGATCTATTCTCCCATAAATGGTCGCGTGCTTCGCGTGATGCAGGAAAGCTCCGCAGTTGTGACACCTGGAACGCCGCTTGTGGAGTTAGGCGACCCCTTGGATTTGGAAGTGGAAGTCGATGTCTTGTCGCGCGATGCCGTGAAGATTCACCCTGGCAATCAAGTAATCCTGGAACATTGGGGAGGCACAACGCCACTGCATGGCCGGGTGCGGGTGGTCGAGCCGTCTGGCTTCACTAAGATTTCGACGCTAGGTGTAGAAGAGCAGCGGGTGTGGGTGGTTGCCGACCTTTTGGAGACGCCCAAGCAGCGGCCGACGCTGGGTGATGGCTTTCGAGTCGAGGCGCGAATTGTTATCGACGAAGCAAAAGACGTACTGCGGGTTCCCACGAGCGCACTGTTTCGCGTCGGCGAAGAACCGGCCGTCTTCCGCGTTGAGCATGGAATCGTCCAGACACGCAAGGTAAAAGTGAGGCGGCAGAATGGGCTCGAGGCCGAAGTCACGGACGGCCTTGCGGAAGGTGACGAAGTAGTGCTCCATCCGAGCGACCAGATTGAGGACGGCACGAAGGTGCGGCAGCGATAGCTGGCCGTGCCGCTCATCTGATCCTGCCGATTTTGCCGGCTATGTCGATCAAAAATACGTCGCCGGTTCTTCGGTTTGATGTGCCCACAATGCTGCGAACTTGCACACGCGACCTAAGCTTTCGTTAAGGTTACCGCCAGGGTATGGGTCTCCGAGAACGTTTGATGTGGCGGGGCGCGGCAAGTTCACGCTGACTCTCGGGAGCGCTAACGTTATCTCACGCTTTAGGGGTTCACACATGGCCTATCCGCGACGCACAAAGCATTTCATCGATACGAATGTACAAGGGTCGCTAGCGCACCGAATCATTTTTCATTGGCTGGCGTTCTTGCTCGTAGCATTTGTCGTGTCGTTTATTTTGCAGGTGTTGACGAACCCCTTTCGGCCAATGACGGCGCACCTCAAAGACCTGTGGTGGACCCACGGGCCGTTTCTAGTGGTCGTTGCATTCATGTTGCCAGCGTATGTAGTCGACACGATCAAGCTCAGCCATCGTTTTGCAGGACCGATCTTTAATTTGCGGCGTGCGATGCGCGAGGTTGTAGAAGGGAAGCCGCCGAGAAAAGTAAAGTTCCGACGGCGTGATTTTTGGCAGGATCTCGCGGGAGACTACAACGCCATGCTGGTGCGACTGGGCGCAATCGAGGAACAACCAACCAATAATGAACAATCGGTGGCCGCTTCAAATGAAGCAGTCGTCGACGCCTAGAGAATTCAGCGAACTCGGTTCAGCGTTACAGATGCAACTTGCGCAAGCGGTTTTAAGCGAATAATGGTCGGGCAATGGAAGATACAACTCAACATCGCGGTGACAGCACAACGCGGAACCCGCAGCGTAGGCGAAGAATGCGGGGTGTGGCCGCTGCCGAGTTGGCGGTCTGCTTGCCGATCGTCGTGCTGCTTGTGCTTGCAACGATCGAGGCGTGCTCCGCACTGTTTTTGAAGCAATCACTGACAGCTGCGGCGTACGAAGGCGTGCGAACGGCGATCGAACAAGGAACGACAACCTCCAACGTACAAGCTGCCTGCAATCAGCTCCTGGCGGATCGAAAGATTCGTGGCGCCAAGGTGACGATCAATCCGTCGAATATTTCTTCGTTGAACCCGGGCGATTTTATCGACGTCACTGTCAACGCTCCGTGCGCTTCGAACTCGTTGGTTCCGGCGATATTTTACCGGGGACGAAAGCTCTCGGTCACCGCATCAATGATGATTGAGAATTAGCTGTATGATCGGCTAGCTTAGCAGTTGTGTAGAGATGGGAAGAACAGAGACATAATTGGGCAACTATGAAAACAAGTGATCCTACAGTGTGTAGCGGAAGTCGCCGCGGCGCGATGTTGGTGTTGATCGCGGTGTGTCTGCCATTGTGCGTTATCATGGCGGCATTCGCGATCGATGTCGCTTGGATGCAATTGGTGCGGACGGAACTGCGAACATCGACGGACGCGGCCGACTCGAGCCGGGGCGAAGGAATTGAGCCTCGCACAGGATATCAAAACGGCTCGCAAGGCAGCCAAAGCCGCCGCAAAACGAAATCTGGTGGCGGGAAAACCGCTGCGCCTATCAAACAAAGACATTGTATTTGGCAATGGAGTGCAGGCGAATGAAGCAGCGCGTTTTATATTCACTGCAGGAGGCACGAAACCGAATTCGGTGCAGGTCACCGGACGGCGCACAAAGGGCTCTTTGACTGGGCCGGTCGACTTATTGTTCGCCGGGGTACTTGGCGTGCGACAATTTCAGCCGGTGGAAACTGCGACCTCAACGCTCCTTGACCGCGACATCTGCCTGGTTGTCGATCGTTCAGGGTCGATGATGTGGATGCTTACAGGTTCGCAGCTCCCGCCGGGTGCTCCGAACTGCGGGCCGCCGGATCCGACGCGTAGCCGCTGGGGCGCTCTCCATACAGCGGTAGAAGTGTTCCTGGATGAGCTTGAAAACACCCCGCAAGACGAGCACGTCGGTCTGGTAAGCTACTCCAGTAACACACGTGAATGCGGCTACAAATACAACATCTCCGATATCAATTCCGACTTGGTCAGCGATTATTCGGTCATTCGATCCGAAATGGCCGATCTAAGTAGCCGACCTGTGAAAGGATCAACGTCGATTTCCGCAGGCATCGACGACGGCATCAAAGTGTTGACTGGCAAAAGGATTCGGCCCTTCGCGGTGAAAACCATGATCGTGATGACCGATGGCATTCACAACCTTGGCCCTGAACCGATTCTTTCGGCGCGGGCCGCGGCAAAAAAGGATATCGTGATCCACACAATCACGTTCAGCAGCGACGCGGATATTAAGCGGATGGAAGATGTAGCCGCGGCCACGGGCGGGCGACACTTTCACGCACCGACAGCCGAAGATTTGTCGCGAATCTTCAAAGAGATCGCGTCGACGCTGCCAGTGTTGTTGACGGACTAATCGGCAGAAGTTGCCGTATTCACCACTATCGGGTGACAACATGAGCACAATCGTTCAAACAATGTTGCCCCAACACAAGCAGTGCCGTACCGGTGCTGTGGCGGTCGAGTTTGCTATCACGGCACCCATATTCTTTCTTTTTCTGCTGGCTTCGTTTGAGTTCGGGTGGATGAACGTACTGCGTCACACGGCCGACAATGCTGCGTACGAAGCCGCCCGGGCCGCGATGGTGCCCGGCGCTACGGCGGCCGACGCAACGGCTAAGGCCAACAGCATTCTTAAGATCGTTGGTACACGGAAGGCGAAAGTCACCATCACTCCATCTACGATCACGACTTCGACTAAAGAAGTTATGGTCGATGTGGACGTTCCGTTGAAGAGCAACGGCTTAATATTGCCGCGGTTCACATCGAAGACGACGCTGCATAGCGAATCGACGCTACGGACCGAACGGGCCGATGATAGCCAGTAAGCACAATACAGCAAGCGGCGGCAAGGAATAAGAGGAAGTCTGTTGGTTCGGGCACTGCGCCCATGCCAAGGCTGGCGCTACCGGCGTAGGTCATGCCGAAGTGGCTGCGCCAGGCTGAATAGTTCAATGGGCCTAGGCCGTCGTTGCGCCAGACGACGTAATCGCGAGCATCTATGACGCCGTCATTGTTGAAGTCGCCCGGGTTGCCGACGACGAGCTGCACGCTGTTGGCAAGATAATTCGCTTGCCAATTATAGCCGTCTGGGCCTTGGATGTGTTCGAAGTCGCCGCCGACACCGTCGGTCGCGGTAATTACTGTAAAGCTGTTGCCTACCGCGGGTGCGAACGTACCGCCGCCGAGGTTGACAAGCGAAACGGCTAGTGTGCCTTCGAGAGCAGTCCCGCCAGTTACGAGCAATTGGTCATATTGGGTGCCTGCCATCGTACCGCCCAAATCGATATTGAGAACGCCGTCCGCTGCATTGGCGAAACGCCCGTCGATAGTCAAGGTGCCGACGCCATTGCCAGGCGCGACGATGCCGCCATGGTTTTCGACTTGGCCAGCAATCGGCCCGCTGCCGGTGGCAATCGTGCCCGTGCCGGTGAGTGTACCGCCGCGGATATCGACGTACTGCGCATCGAGCGTGCCGCCATCTAGCTGTAGCTTGCCGCCTGCTTCGACGTTGGCGCCAGAAAATGTCGAGAACGTTACTCCGGTGGAAACGCGGACGGTCATTGTTGCCGGACCCGCGCCCGAGACGTTGAGTTCCCAAACGGTCGAATTGGATGAGACGACGGCTTCTTGGGCTGCCCGAGACATTGCGGACGTTTGCAATCCACAGGATATCGGGCGTGCCAGCGGCGTTCCAATTCCCGGTGGTGTTCCAAGTGCCGCTGGCCGTCGCGTTCGACCAGTTGTGATTCGCGGTCACCGGATCGCTAACGTACAAACTGGGGTTACTACCGCCTCCTCCCGTTGCTGGATTTGGATCGATCACGACATTCCGGCCCGCAAGGGCATTCATGCCGATCAATCCCTGGGCGACATTTCCGAGGTGGGCTGGATCGGGAAAGTCCAAAACAATAAAGGGCACATGCGTCAGCGTGATGTTGCCACCCACGGCTGGAATCGTGAATTGATCCACGTAAAAACCGGGTACCTCATCGAGTTGGCCGCCAGAGCCGAGAACGGACACCGTGAAATCCGGCGTATCGAGCACCGGATCGAATCCCAGGTTCACGGCGTTGATTTCCGAGACAACGGAAACGTCGGCGCCCGTATCGAGCAGGAAAGGCGTGTTCGTGAGTGAATTGCCTTCGTTGCTAACATTGACGTTCACGAATAGCGCCGCGGCTGGCTGACCGCTCGAACCTAATCGCAGTGTGGGGTAGAGTGGGTCGTTAGTCCATGGAACCGGTGGATCGGCGAATATATTGTTGAAGTCAAACGTATATTGCGGAGGAGTCAGAAAGGCGTTCGGATCGTCCAGCGTGATCGGCACGCGCCGCGTAATTCCCCGCCCACCGCTTCCGAGCGGTAAAAACTGGATCTGCGGCGTGCGAACCGTTTTGCCATCGAGTGAGAACATTTGTGGCTGGTCGTTGCGAATGTACATCGAGTATTGGCTCGAAAATGGAATGCCCAATACGTTCGGCAGTTCCGATTCGGATGGCAACGTCGCTAGCGACACGCTCGACTGCCCGACCATCAACGATGTGGTCAACGTAAGCGGGCTAGTGCTCGTGCGGTTGGACGGACCGACCCCTGAAGCGTAGATGGCCATCGGATCGTTAGTAATGGCTACCAAGCCTCCGGTGGCACCGCCGATCGGGAGCTCATGTGTTCCACGATAACCGGCACCCTGAATGTTGAATGCGGTGTCGGCAGCAGTAGTGATCAGGGTTGTAGCCGCGCCGGTATCGACCAACGCCAATTCGAAGTGAGCAGCTCCACCCACACCTAACGGCGTTCCCAAGTACGACGTTTCATAATCGGCCTGATAGAACGTAAACGTCGGATCATCATCTGTATCGTGCTTGGTCGTGAGACTGATACCGGCAAATGGATAAAAGCCGCTGATGGGGACGCCGGTGGCTTGGCGCGAGGGGCAAATAACAGGCGCAAAAGCACGCCATCGCTGTCCCCAAGAGTCGTCGCCCGCAGAATGTCATGGCCTCTTCCTCAACTTTTAGAGTAGGCGCAAGCGTTGAGGCGGTCAATGAATTTGCGGAGTGTGGGCCGCATTCGAGCTATGTCCGGCTTGGCAGTCGATGCTACGTATTCCCCTCTACTGCCGAGCGGCCGATGCTGTGGTAGGTGAAACCCAACCGTTCCATCGCCCAAGGTTCATACAAGTTGCGGCCATCGAAAATGACTGGGGACTTCATTTGCTGATACATGGCCTTGAATTCGGGTCGCTGATAATCGCCCCATTCCGTCATGATTGCCAGGGCATCGGCACCTTCGATCGCCTTCATTGGTTTGGCGCAATACGTGAGCTTGTCGTTGTAGATGCGACGCACATTCTCCATGGCTTCGGGGTCGTGAACGCGCACTTGAGCGCCTTCCGAAACCAGCCAGTCGATGAGCACGAGTGCGGGCGCCTCGCGGATATCGTCGGTTCGCGGTTTGAAGGCGAGACCCCATACAGCGACCGTCTTTTCCTTAAGCTTTCCGTCAAAATGTGTTTTGATCTTGTCGACGATGATCTGTTTTTGATTTTGGTTGACGGAGTCGACAGCCCGCATCATTTGCGGCTCGATGCCATGTTCCTCGGCCATCCGCACGAGCGCGCGAACGTCTTTCGGAAAGCAACTGCCGCCGTATCCCACACCAGGGAACAGGAACGCGAAGCCGATGCGGCTGTCGTGCCCGATGCCGCGGCGAACGTCGTTGATATCGGCGTTCATTCGCTCGCACAGATTCGCCATCTCATTGATGAAGCTGATCTTCGTCGAGAGAAGTGCATTGGCCACATACTTGGTGAGCTCGGCACTTTCGGGCGACATCATGAGAAACGGCTTTTCGGTACGGAGGAACGGTTTGTATAGCTCGTGCAGGACCTCGCCTACTTCCGGTCGGCGGACGCCGACGACAACGCGATCAGGCTTGATGAAGTCCTCAATCGCCGAGCCTTCTTTGAGGAATTCGGGGTTGCTGGCGACATCGCAATCGCGCCCGGTGTGTTCCTTTAAGCGGGCAAAGATCTTGGCGCAAGTGCCGACTGGCACGGTGCTTTTGGTGACCACGATTGCGTCGCTACGGAGGTGAGGAGCGATACCATCCAAGACCGACCACAACGCCTTCATGTCGGCGGAGCCATCATCACCTTGCGGTGTGCCGACGGCCAGATAGACAATCTCGGCGGTACTGACCGTGGCTGTGAGGTCGGTCGTAAAGCTCAGTCGTTCGGCCGTCTGGTTCTGGCGGACCATCTCTTCGAGGCCGGGCTCGTAGATCGGGATTTCACCCGCCTTGAGGCGATCAATTTTGGCACGATCAATATCGACGCAAGTGACATTGTTGCCACTGTCGGCGAAACAGGTGCCCGTAACGAGACCGACGTAGCCGGTACCAATGACTGCGATTTTCATGGAGATTAAGCGGCTGGTGGCGGAAGGGAGAGCCGTAGTAGTAATGGTTGTGGGGAACTTTCATGATAATTAGCCAGCCGATCAGCGTCGAAGGGTCGCTACCGCCCGGGTGGCGAGAATTTTCGAGCGCACGTGCAAACGCGGTTATTGATTGCAAAATCCCCGGTGCTGTGTGCCACGCGAGCGGGCGTTGAGGCGGTAAAACAAGGCCTTTTATGAGATCGAGCGGAGGAATATGTTTAGCGTTTACTAAATTAGCAATTTGCTAAGTGTTGCAAAAGTATCACAGGCGAGCTTGTTCGCACCCCACCGCGCAATATGACCGCAGCACGTCATTTGCCAACACGTAGCAGACTGTAGGGGTTAAACTGGGCCACCCGGTATACACGAAATGTTGGTCCAATTTCAACAAATAAATTTTGGCTGAGGAATAGTCTTCGTTTCAAGAAGGCAATTGGTGAGGAAAGGGAACACTAATCCTCACTAATCACCGCTAATAAGGATTAGCGACAACTAGCGGAGATTAGCATTCGGAACCTAGTGCACCTCAGATGGCACTATTTGGGCAGCCTTATTGGCGAGCGCGGGACGCGGATGGAGAGGTCGTCGGCGCCCGACGGGATTTGTGGGGGCTGCGACGAGTTAAGGTTCTGGAGATCATCGAATGGTTGGCCTTCAAAGATATTCCTTTGGTCATTGCTGCCGCCGTCATCGGCGCCATTCTCGCCGGCGCTATAGAGTAAATAGCCGTCGACAATGCGCTTGTAAATGAACGGCTTGGCATTAAAGAGATCGACTGGCAGCTGGTCGAGGATGGTAGGCGCAAGGTCGGCGAGTTTTTCCGGGTAGTTGCCATGTTCGGCGCGATACACGGCGAGCGCCGCAGCGAGGCGAGTGAGATCGAGATTCGTGTTTTGGCGGTCTTGGGCCGTGAGCGCCGCATTTAGCGCGGGCAGAAAAAGCTCGATCATGATTGTGGCTGCCGCGTCGCTGCGCGCTGAACGACTGAGAACGGCGGCAACAATAGAATTCGCTCCAAATCCGCGCGTAAGCGGCCGAGTTCATTATCAAGTTGCGACACAGCTTGCTTTCGAGCGGCATGGGTCGGCAGGCGAGCCGCCGCCGCGTAACGATCATAATAGGAATTGCCCTTCCGTAGGACGGCATTCCAGTCAATAGCGATATACTTTGCAAATACGATGTTCTCGATGCCGACGGATCGGAACTTTTGCTCATCCATTTTGCCCTGTGCTAAGAGAATAATCGAATTCAAAAACGATGCGCGTTCCATGTGATCGATCGAGTCACCGATACCGGAAAAGTACTCCAGCTTATATAGGTCTCGCAGTATTTTCCGTGACTGTTCGGCGGTGGGCGCGCCGTGATGCAGCATCGTGATCGTGCCGTCGCACGCACTACTGCTGATGGCCATGCCGACCAATTGTTCGACGAGTGTGAGGCCATGAGCCGTCAAGTGGCCGATGCGATTGGCGGCATAGAGATCCTGCCAAGCGTCATCGAGTCGCTGCTCGCCGACGTGCCACATCGCCCTCGCACGGAGCGAACGACCAGCTTCACGGACTCCTTGTGCGCCGGGCAGGAGCATCATCACGAGAGATTCCGGCTTCTGATCGATAAGGGAGGGTGATGGAAAATAGCAACGCGGCCGCCGCGAAGCTTCGACGAGCTTATCGAGCGGCTCTTGATTATCGCGGGCCCATTTGGCGAGCACGGGTAGCTGGTCGCTGGTCCATGGCTGTTCGGTGACAAAGTTGAAGAGTTGGTCTGTATTACGTTCAAGTTCGGCCTGGTCGCTAGCCGTGTCATCGCTGGAGTGTGATCCAGGGGTGTCGTCGTGAACTGCCCCGTACGCTTCGCGCTGCAAGACTTGGATGCGCTTATAGATAGGAACAAGGATTTCGGAGCCGGTGGGAATGTGATCGAGCCCAAGTTCCGTAGCGATGGCGGCAAATTGCGACGGGTCTAGTTCGCCCGGCCAAAGCGCCGGCCAGATGAGCGATGCTGCGTTGTTTTCGGGAGTCACACCGTCCCGATAGAGGTCTAAGACATATTTTTCGTAGTCCGGCAAACCATCGGGCCCGAGCGGACCCGTGATGTACGTGGTCTGTGGAGAGACGATGATCCGCGGACTGGGACCGAAGAGCTGGAATACGAAGAGCAAAAGGAGGAGGAGGAACGCACCGCCGATCCACCAAAAAATGCTGGGTTTTTTCTTCGGCGGTGTGAAAGGTGCGTCAGAGGACATAATAACTGGACTTTTGCAAATCGTTAAATCAACCCCAATTGGGCGATGACGTGTTGAGGTTTTTTCGAATCATTAGTGACTTGGCAGATGGCCCACTGGAGAGTGGTCCGCAGCGTCTCGGCAGCCACGGCGCGACAGGCCTGGCCGATGGTCGTCAGCCGCGCAAGCGCCCATTCCTTCGCACGGTTCTGCTTCAATTGGAGCACCAAGAGGCTGTACGCGAGCATGACCAGGTACATATGCCTTGTCTGGCCCAGGCCACTGCGCAGCTGACAATCTCCCATGCCCAAATGTTGCTTGCCGTCCCGATGGTAGGTCTCGGTTCCTGTCCAACGGCACCGATAGCCGCGCACGATGCGCGTCACTTCCCAACGTGTACGATTGGTGACGAGGATTTTGCACGGAGCGTCGTCGCGGCGATGGTTCCACAAGATCACGATGCGGACCGGATGATTAACTTGCGGCAGCCGCACAGTGCAGGTGAGATACCATTGCGCGCATCGCCGCGGCGAAGCTCCTTGCGATCTTGCGGCGGGATAGCAGCGGCAAACTCATCGACCCGCACTTCCCGGCCGCGGAACCAAATCTTGCGGTTACTCTTCAAATCTCCAATATAAGCGCGGGGCTGACCGAAGCGGTCGTGTTTCGAGTGGACGTAGTTCATGTTGGAAGCACTGGAAAAATAGCTGTCCCACGTGAAGTCGCCGGGAATCTCTCGCTCACACACCCAATGCACCAACTGGCGAAACAATACGCCGTGATCAAGAAACACCTCACCGGTGGCTTCACACTGCTCGCGTTTCTTGAACCGCCGGAAGTCGAGCGGGTAGTGCTTGCCGTTGCTGGTCACGTAATTGGCGAACAACAAGTCGTGAGCGATTTTATAGCGCTCCTCGGCATGATCCCAAAACCAGCCGACGTCTTGGATCCGCTTGCCATCGTGGTCGATGAGCACATCGTCCACGGCAATGACTCCCTGGTCGTGATAGCGCGTCGTAGGGTCTTTCTGCAGCAGTTCCAAACGCCGTTCGTTGAGCTCTTCGGCGTCCCATTCAGCCTCCGTGAGAAAGCGGTTCAGGCACGATTGGTCGGTCGTTTCGGCGAACTCGCCGTTGATCCCGCTGACCGTCTTGTTGGCCGCGACCAAGAGCCCCGTCAAATATTCAGCCAAGTGGCGCCGCTGTGGCTCACCGTGAAACAGGTCCGCAAATTCCGGCAGGGCTTGTTTAATCACTTCGGGAAAGTCAACGATCGCGGGCATGGTCAGGGCCTCCGGGTCGTCGTTGCGCCATGCCCTATTGACCTCAAATTCCACCGAAAATTCCATAAGCTAGCACTGCATCCACCAATCCGTCGTGCAGCCTCTCGATGCCCAACACAACCTATGGCCCTGGCCGCGTAACACTACTCGACATTCGGCCTTGAAACACCAATTTGCAAAAGGTCAGTAATAAGTCTTATTCGCAGAACATCCTCTACCGTATTGCTTGTGGCAGGCCGGCCTCGTTCACCGAACCACGGCTATTCGGCAGCTTCGCTGAGGTCATCTTCCTCTTCGCGTTCTTCTTTCGGAACACAGACGATTGCGGCCAGCGTGTCGCCCTCGTCCAGGGCCATGATACGGACGCCCTGGGTATTGCGGCCGATGGAGTTGAAGTCGCTGACCTTCACGCGTTGAATTTTGCCGCGGGCGGTCATCATCATCAGTTCATCATCGTCGTTCACGGGTACGATGCCGATGACAGGGCCGTTGCGGTCGGTGGTTTTGATGTCGCGGAGGCCCTTGCCGCCACGGCGCTGCGTGCGGTAGCGGAAGGAAGAAGACGAGCCTTCCGCTTCACCTTCGTCCTCCGAACTATTGGTGGAGCTAGGGGCTGATTCCGCGATTTCGCCTTCGACGGTAGCCGCGTTTGGGCCGAAGGGCGTGCGCTTGCCGTAGCCATTGAGGCAAGCGGTGAGAAGCGTTGCGTCGGGGTCGGCGACGACCATGCCGACGAGGGTGTCGTCCTTAGTGCGGGTGATACCTTTGACACCGCTTGTGTTGCGGCCCATGGGTCGGGCGTCCGCTTGGTCGAAGCGGATCGCCATGCCGTGGGCGGTGGCGAGCACAATCTCGTCGCCCTTTTTGGTAATGACGCAATCGACCAGCTCGTCATCTTCTTTGAGCTTGATGGCGATAATGCCGCTCTTGAGCGGGCGGCTGTACGCTTTGAGGTCGGTCTTTTTCACGAGGCCTTTGCGGGTGGCCATCATGAGGTAATGATCGGGCTGTTCGAAGTCGCGGACGGCCCGGCAGTCGGCGATTTTTTCATCCTCGGCCAGATTCAACAGATTCACGACGGCTCGGCCTTTGCTCTCGCGCGAGAGTTGCGGCAGGTTGTAAACCTTTTGCCAGTAGACCTTTCCCTTGGTTGTAAAGAAGAGCAGGTAATCGTGCGTGCTCGTGACAAATAGGTGTTCGACCGGATCTTCTTCATCTGCCTTGGCGCCCTTGATGCCCTTCCCGCCACGGCGCTGGGCACGGTAAACGCTGGCCGGAGTGCGCTTGATGTAGCCGTTGTGTGAGATCGAGACGACCATCGTTTCTTCTTCGATGAGGTCCTCGACGTCGACCTCGCCGATTTCCTCGCTGCTGAGCTCAGTGCGGCGTTTGTCGGCATACTTGCGAGACAGCTCTTCGCAGTCCTCGCGGATCATGGCGTAAATCTTCGCCTCGTCGCCGAGGATGCCGAGGTATTCTTCGATCTGTTCGAGCAGTTTCGTATGTTCGTCGACGAGCTTTTCTTGTTCAAGGTTAACGAGCTGGCCGAGTGTCATTTTCAGGATGGCGTCGGCTTGCACGGGCGTGAGAGAATACTCTTCGGCGACGCCGCGTTCTTGTTGGTATTGCTGGAAGCCCACGTCGCCCAGCGCCGCTGAAGCATGGCGGCGGGTGTCTTGATGGCGATGAGCCGTTCTTTGGCTTCGATCTGTGTTTTGGAGGCACGGATGACGCGGATCACTTCGTCGATATTGGCGTGGGCCAGCAACAAGCCCTGCACAGTGTGCTTGCGGCGGCGGGCTCGGGCCAGAAGAAACTGCGTGCGACGGCGAATAACCGTGAAGCGATGCCGTACGAACTCCTGCAACATCTCTTTCAATGAGAGTGTGCGGGGTTTGCCGTCCACCAGCGCGAGCAGGATGATCGAGAACGAATCTTGCAGCGGCGTGAATTTATAAAGCTGGTTGAGGACGATATCCGGATCGGCATCCTTTTTGAGATCGATGACAATCCGCACCGGCTCTTTAAGGTCGCTCTCGTCGCGGACGCCGGAAATGCCTGAGATGCGGCCTTCGTTGGCAACATCGGAGATCTTCTTGATGACCGGGTCGCGCGTTTGCTGGTAGGGAATATCGTTGACGATGATGCGGTAGCGATCGCCCTTGCGTTGTTCGACGGTCGTCTTGGATCGAACGACGATCGTGCTGCGGCCTGTTTCGTAGCCTTTCCAGATGGCGGTTTTGCCGCAGATGATGCCGCCGGTGGGGAAATCGGGGCCGGGGATGTGCTCCATCAACTCCGGCACTGTGATGTGCGGATTGTCGATGACCGCGATGATGCCGCGGCAGACTTCGCCCAGATTGTGTGGCGGGATCGAGGTAGCCATGCCCACCGCGATACCGCCGGAGCCGTTCACCAGTAGATTGGGAAACTTCGACGGCAGCACGACGGGCTCGGTGTGCCGTTCATCGTAAGTGGGGACAAAGTCGACCGTGTCGAGCTTGATGTCTTCCAGCATGGTCGCCGCGAAAGGCGACAAGCGCGCTTCGGTGTACCGCATCGCTGCTGGAGGCAAGCCGGCGATTGAGCCGAAGTTGCCTTGCTTATCGATCAGCAGGCACCGCATGTTCCACTCCTGGGCCATGCGGACGAGCGTGGGGTAGATAACGCTTTCACCGTGCGGATGATAGTTGCCGCTGGTGTCGCCGGAGATTTTGGCGCACTTCACGCGACCAGCGCCGGGCGAGAGGTTTAGGTCGTTCATCGCGACCATGATGCGACGCTGCGAAGGCTTAAGGCCATCGCGCACGTCGGGCAGCGCGCGGCTCACGATGACGCTCATCGCGTACGTGAGGTAGCTGTCCTTGAGCTCGTCTTCGATCGGCAGGTCGATGAGCCGCGCGGCGATCGCTTGGGCTTGGGGGTCTTCGGGCGGAGTGGGGTCGGTAGGGCCAGTGGACACTCAAAATCCTTTCAACAAGCAATTGCGAACGCAGTTGCCGAAGGAAAATGTCTCACGCCGAGGCGCAGGGGTCGCAGAGAGAGGAACACTAATTAACGCTGATATTCACTAATGCCTTGATTAGCGACTATAAGCGCAGATTAGTGTTCCAAAACAAACCATATCGATCAGACAAACTTCTCCGTGTTCCCTGCGCTTCTGCATAAGACTTATCCGCGACAAACACAGCGTTTTAAGAGCAATTCTAAGCTTGGAATATACCATTTTTTTGGTCCGCTCACAATCCGCGCCGGCTCGTGGCGAGTGCTGGTATGAAACGTTAAAATGATGCACGAATCGCGCATTTTTTGAGAAGGGAATCGCCGTGACCACGCCGCCATTTGCTCATCTGCATTGCCATAGCCACTACAGTCTGCTGGACGGAGCCAGCCCCATAAAGTCTCTGGTTAACCGCGCCAAAGAGCTAGGGATGAATGCGCTGGCGATCACGGATCATGGGAATCTGTACGGGGCACTGGAGTTTTACTCCACCTGTCGGAACGCGGGTTTGAACCCCATTATCGGCTACGAGGCATACGTGGCGCCCGGCAGCAGGTTCGATAAGAGCACGGGCTCGAAAGGTGAAACCAGTTATCATCTCACGTTGCTTGCGGCGAATCGCACAGGCTTTCAGAACCTCGTGAAGCTTTCTAGCAAGGCTTTTTTGGAGGGTTTTTATCACAAGCCGCGGATCGATCGCGAGTTATTGGCGGCCCATGGTGAGGGCATTGTTTGCTTGAGCGGTTGCGTTTCGGGTGAGTTGAGCCGTGCGCTGCTCTCCGGCAATACAGCGGATGAAGCGCTGGCGCGGGGTGAGGAACTGGCGGCGTGGTTTCATCGCACGTTCGGCGACCGATACTTCGTCGAGGTCCAAAACAACGGGCTGGAAGTGCAGCGACAGGCACAGGAGTTGTCGGTTGCGCTCGCCAGACGAATGGGTCTGCCGGTGGTGGCGACGAGCGATGCCCATTACGTGCGTCGCGAGGACGCCGTCGCACAGGACGTGCTGCTGTGCATCAACACGGGCAAGTTCCGCACCGATACGAACCGGATGCGGATGGAAGGCGATCAGTTCTATCTGCGCAGCCCGGAAGAAATGTATGCGTCATTTGCCGGGCTTGAAGACGCGGTCGCTCGTAGCCAGCAGATTGCCGACGGCATCGACCTGCAGCTTGAGCTCGGGAAGCGGCACTTCCCGGCATTTGCGCCGCCGGCCGGAATTACCCCGGCGCAGCATCTTCGTGAATTGTGCGAAGCGGGTTTGCGCGAGCGCTATGCGCACGATCCGCGGCGTTGGCAGAATAGTGATCCACAATCGGGCGAACTCGCGGATGACGTGCGGCAACGGATCGAGCGCGAGTTGGATGTCATCGAAAAGCTCGGCTTTTGCGATTACTTCCTGATTGTTTGGGATTTTGTCCGCTACGCGACCGAGCAGAAAATCCCGTGCACCGCCCGCGGTTCGGGCGTCGGCTCCTTGGTTTGCTATGCGCTCAAGATCAGTCATGTTTGCCCGTTACAGTATGGACTGCTGTTCGAGCGGTTTTTGGATGAGAACCGTCGCGAGGCGCCCGATATCGACATCGACTTCTGCAAGGATCGCCGCGGCGAAGTCATCCAGTACGTAAAGGACAAATACGGCGAAGCGAACGTGGCCCAGATCGGGACGTTCGGCACGTTGGCCGCTCGGGCGGCAATTCGCGATGTGGGCCGTACGTTGGGAATGCCGATCTTCCGCGTCGATCAAATTGTGGCGATGGTGCCGGAGCAGCTCGGCATTGAGCTTAAAGAAGCGCTGGAGCAGAGCGACGAGCTACGAAAGGCATACGACTCGGACGGCGAAATTCACGAGCTCATCGACCTGGCGATGAAGGTCGAGGGTCTCGCGCAATGTCGGCACGCACGCGGCGGCCGTGGTAATCGCAGAGAAGCCGGTCGATCAATACGTGCCGCTGCAATACGTGAAAGGCAAAACGGAAGTCATCACGCAATGGGCGATGGGAGACGTCGAGAAGGCCGGTCTGTTGAAGATGGATTTTCTCGGGCTGCGCAACCTCACGATTCTCGCGAAGGCCGTCGAGCTGGTCGAACAATCGTGCGGCGAGCAAATCGCTCCGCACAAGTTTCCGCTCGACGACGCCGAGGCATTCGGCGTTTTTTGCCGCGGCGAGACGAAAGGCATCTTTCAATTTGAAAGCGGCGGCATTCGCGATCTGTTGCAGCGGATGAAGCCCGACCATTTCCGCGACATCATCGCCACGAACGCTCTGTATCGGCCTGGTCCGCTCGAAGGCGGATTGGTGGATGACTATATCGAAGTGAAGCACGGCCGCAAGCAGGCGTATTACCCACACCCTGTGATGGAGGAGGTACTTGAGGAAACGCACGGCGTGATGGTTTTTCAGGAGCAGGTGATGCGGATTCTGAACCTGCTGGGTGGAATCAAGCTCGCCGATGCGTATAGCTGCATCAAAGCGATCAGCAAGAAGAAACTCGAGATGATCGCCAAGTTCCGCGAGGCGTTTATTGAAGGGGCACGTGAGAAAGGCCTTGAAAAAAAGAAGGCCGAGGAGCTTTTTAGCCAGATCGAAAAATTCGCGGGCTATGGCTTCAATAAGTCTCACAGCACCGCATATGCGCTGATTGCGTATCAAACCGCCTACTTAAAGGCGCATTATCCGGTGGAATTCATGGCGGCGCTCCTTTCAGGCGATATTCCGGGCCGCAATTTCAAGAGCAAGGACACATTGGTTGAGCATTTGGAAGATTGCAAGCGGATGGAAGTGGTGGTCGTGCCGTCCGATGTGAATCGATCGGAAGTTGATTTCGCGGTCGTAGATGGCCAGATTTTGTTCGGACTCAGTGCGATCAAAGGCTGTGGCAGCGGCGCCGCGGAGGCGATCTCCGCGGCTCGGCGGCAGGACGGCCCGTTCACCAGCCTGTTCAACTTTTGCGAGCGAGTCGATCCGCAGCATTGCGGCAGGGCAGCGATCGAAACGCTTGTCAAAGCCGGCGCGTTTGATACGCTTGGCGCCAGCGCTCGCAATTGATGGCCGCGATTGACCGCGCCATGCAAAGTGGCGCGGCCGTGCTGGCAGATCGCAAAAGCGGACAGCGCGGGTTGTTCGAGGGCGACAGCGACGACTCTGCCAGCGCGACCAATGTGGCTCTCCCGAACCTGCCGGAGTTTCCTGAAAAGGAAAAACTGGCGATGGAAAAGGAAGTGCTGGGCTTCTACCTCACGAGTCACCCGCTTTCGCAACACGAAGCGACACTCCGCACGTTTTGCTCGCACACGAGCACACAACTGGCGAATCTCGAACATCGCACCGAGGTGCTAGTTGGCGGATTGCTCGCAGCGATCAAGTTTTCGCACACCAAAAATCCTCGGCCTGGCAGCACGCACACGAAGTACGCGATGTGGGACCTGGAAGACCTCGACGGCATCGTCCGATGCATCCTTTGGCCAGAACAATTCGCGGAGTTTGGCGAGCTAGTGAAAGCCGATGCGATCCTGGCGCTGCGTGCGAATGTCGACCGTCGGCCGGGGGCGGAAGAGATCAACCTCATCGTGCAAGAGCTGATCCCATTCGAAGAGTTATCCGCGCGTTTTTCGAATGGCGTGCTGATCCGCGTGCGAGAAGATGTCCACGGCACAGATGTGTTGACGCCGCTACGGGAGATCGTGCGCGGCTATCCTGGCACGAAGCCGTTGCGCTTGCGACTCGAACTGGCGGACGGCAGTTGCGTGACAATGATGTGCGGCAGTCGTGTCACGCTTGACCCGGAGCTGGGTCGACGCGTGAATGATCTATTGGGACAAGGAAACTTCAAGTTGTTGGGCGCTGCGTCGCGGCCTGTAGCTGCGAACGGGCGTAGCCCGTCGACGGCTCCGACACAGGCTAGAAAAACGGTAGGGACGATGTAGTCGGAATAGAGGGCCCACGAAATAAAGCGAGCCCAACGAATGCCCCACCGCACTCATTAAAAGCCTGTGGAGGGAGCCTCAAAACCATAGGCAGCCGATCGTCACCCCTTCCGTTGTAAAGGCGAGGAGGGTTCAATAGCAGAGCCATGGGAAAGAAGAAAACTACGAAAGCTGTAAAGCCTCGTTCGGCGAAGCGAGGCGGTGGGAAGGCGCGAGATTCGAAGCTTGAGGGTGCTTCAGCGTTGGAGGCCGTGCGATCCGGTTTGAGTGTCGAAACGGAGCGGCCGGTGGGGGCGATGTCAGACGTTGAAATCGGTCACGTGGCGGGCGACGTATGGGGCGTGCTCAGCCGGCAGGGAGCGCTCACGGTTTCCGCGATCAAGAAAGAAGTCCATGCCCCGGGCGACCTCGTTGTGGCCGCGATCGGCTGGCTTGCTCGGGAGGATAAGCTGGCGTTCTCTAACGCCGGGCGGAGCGTGAAAGTTTCTCTGCACTAGTTTGGCGCCGCGACTCATCAGACGCAGCGGGAATGTATGCGAGGTTTGGAACTCCCTGGTGCAACAAAGAGTCTCATCGCGAAGTGAAACGTCTTTGCAATGGGGCAAGAATCGCTATCGTTAGAACCAATAGTGCGACAGTTGTTGGTTCAGGAGCCGTGGCTGTGGTGCTCGCGCTGTTGGCGGGGACTGCCGGGTTGAAGTGAGCACGCCACGCGTCGTAATCGGCTTGTGTGTAGATTGTGCCCAGGCCTTTCCGCCAAGCGACGTAGTCGGCGGCGTCGACGACGAAGTCGCCGTTGAAATCGCCCGTGGGGGCAGAAGTAAGTTCGTCGGCAACCACCAACTGCACGCTGCCCGGATTATAGATGATGCGATATTCGAGCGTGCCAAGGATATCAGGCACAGTCACGCTGCTAAAAAGTCCCGAAACGTCGGCGGCGGTAATCAAGTCGAACGTTTGACCAAGGGTCGGTACGAAGCTGCCACCGACGTTGACGGTCAAGCTTCCATCCAGCGCGGCCCCGCCGCCAACGCCGATCTGAGCCGATGAGTTCGTGGCGCCATCGGAAGCCACAGAAAGCACTAGGGCGCTGGAGGCCGTGAATGTGAGGTCGGAGAGGAACAAGGCATTGCCGCGGGGCAGGACATCGATTGTCCCCGTGGTGTTGTTCACTGTGTCGTGAAACGTGGCAACCGTATCGCTGGCGACGACGATCGTGCCGGCGTTCGTAATCTCGCCGTGCACATTGTTTGTGCCGTGCGCCGAGCTTATCACGCCATCGTTCGCGAGTGTTTCGGAGAAGCGGACGGTGGCGTCTTCGAGCGAAATCCGGCCGGCGGGGGTGAGGGGTGAGCCGGCGACGGCCGCGTTGTTGGTGAAGCCGGCCAGAAATTGCAGTTCGCCGCCATCGATTGTGGCGGAGCCTTGGTTGGATACATCGCCGGTGAACTGCAGCAGATCGTCGGCACCGAGTTCGAGCGTGCCGGTCGCGCCAAAGGCAACGCTACCGCGGACCAATCCCGAGCCGCCGAAGATGCCGTTGACCGTGGTGCCGACACCGGAGGTGGGTGTTTGACCAATCAGCATGCCGCCGGCAAGGTTCACGCGGCCAAAGGGACCGACCGTCACTCTAGCGCCCGTGACATTGTCGACATCGACGATCGCCTGGTCACTGATCGTGAGTGTGCCGGCGCCCACATTACCGACGAACAATCGGCTACCGGCGCTCAACACAGACCCAATGCCGTCAACAATGACCGTACCCACACCAGTGTCTGTGGCGCCGATGGAGATCGAGTGCGACGTGCTGGTGCTCGTTGTGCGGAGCAGCGCGCCATTGAGCACTTCCAACTGCCCGATGCCTTCATTGCCCACCAGCAAATCTTCGCTTAGCGACAACATGGCGAATGGGTCAGTAACTGTGACATATCCGATGCCAGTTGTTAGATTGCCGATCGCCATATCGCTGAAGCTACTGGATAAGTTCACTATCCCGCCGGAGATGTTAAGGTAGCCGGTGCCATCGCGTCCGACTTGAAGTGTCGAGTTGCCGGAACCGCCGCCAGCTGAACTTGCAGATAACGTGAGAGCTGTATTCTGGCCGGCGAGAAAGTCTCCCTCGACATTGACTACGCCGAGGTAATCTTCTTCGTCGCCGATAATGAGAGAGCTGTACTGCAGAAGAGTTCCGTTCGTGATGCTGACCCACGCGCGGGAGTCTGCGTTAGTGGCGTCCTGATCGCCGACCGCCCATGCGGACGAGAACGATCCGCCGACTGCGGGCGGAACGGGGTTGACGGAACCGATCGAAGTAACGCTAGCTTCCGACGGATTGCTGATACAGAGCGCGATGATTGCCACGGCCAACTTAGTCAGCCGTGCCGAAGTGAAGACGTGTCGGCGTGCCAGCATGGGATCGGAGTCTCTCGTTCGAAGTTCCTAAATTGGCAAGCAGTTGCCTGCGCGGTGCGACGCTAAACTGGGGAAATCGGGCGCAATTCTAGCGTTGTCGTTTAAGTGCGGACAATAGCAGTGCTTGCCCCCGCTGGCTTGTCGTGAGTGCGACGGGCCGGGGAGTGCGGGTATGGGGAAAACGAGGATTTTTTTGTGGTGGAATTGAACAGATGCGCAGAACCCCGCCCCATGGTTTTGCGCACCGGTCGCGATTTGGACACATGCAGGTTGGTGATCGGCTTTCAGCTCTCGGTATTCGGCGGTGCATTGTCTAGGCGTGGATTGAGTTTGCGGAGAAGCCAACGTCTATTTCGAGTTATCAAAGAACAATTGCAAGTGAACGCGGGATCGACGTTAGCACAGTGCGCGGCCAAAAGATAGATGCGAGATGTGAGGTGCGGGGTGGCGCAAGAATTGTGGCTTGACGTTATAAGGCAGAGGATTCTCGCGCAGAGACGCTGAGGAGGACAGGCATATATTGCTCCAAAGACTCCGCAAGATGAGCCAGTCCCCAACGGTTCCAGGATAGGCTCATAGGATAATGGGATGATGGAATTCGCCCGGGGGATGGCGCTCCCTGCTATTCACACTCAGCCCGTTGGGCTTAGAAGGAAGGCGCTTTCACTTTTGCCCATTCTCCCAGAGGGAGAGGGAAGGCGACGAAGCGCGATGTACGAAGTCGGGCTTCGGATGCGAGCTCGGCCGAACAGAGACCTACGCACAACTTGTGGAATCGTCTCGCGGAGCGAGATAGCTACTTTGGCAACGAAGGTGGTTACAGTGTAAAATCGAGGCGCGATTGGCACGCGGTGATTGTTTCATTTGAGGGAACGATCCATGGCTCGCACTTCGTTGTTGGCGGTATACCTTGCAGTGGGTTGCCTGTTGCGGATTGGCTGGACTAGTGAGGCGGCCTCGAATGCTGCCGCTTCGCCGCAGCGGATTCAGCAGACAGTCGAGCGGGCTATCGTGTATTTGCAAGGGGAGAGCGGGTTGGTTGAAGACGCGCGAAGTGTGCCGCCTGCCATCATGTACCGCTGGTGCTGTGGTCGCTGAGTGAAGCCCAGCGGCAGGGATATACGATCGACGAGAAATTCGTCGCGAATACTTTCGAGTCGGCACTTGGCAGTCGGGAAAAGATGATTGCTTCGAAATTGCTGGCGGGTCCGAACGATCCGCCCGACCCGCGCCCACTTGCCAAGGGTGCGAACATGGGCCAGGTGTTCATGGCCGCAGCTGCGCGGATGATGCCTTCGCTGAGCGAAGGGCAAAAGCAAAGCGTTCAGGCGATTGTGGACGACATCGTGAAGAAGCAGCGCGATGATGGGTCGTGGGAGTTCTTTCTCCGTCGGCCGCCCATTAACGAAAGCCAGACGACCGATACGGTGTGGATCCTATTGGCGTTGCAGGGCGGATCGGACGCGCCGCCATCCCAGCGGGCGGCGCTGGCGAAAGGAGTTGCCTGGCTGGCACGTGCCAAGCTTCCGAATTACCAAGACAAGGCGCTGAAATTGTTGCTGGCGAGTCGCCGCGGCAAATCGCCCGAAGAGACGCAAACGAGCGTCGATGAGTTGTTGATGCTGCAGCATAGGGACGGCGGTTGGAGCCAATTGGCCGAAATGTCGAGCGATGCCTTTGCTACCGGCGAGGCACTGTACGCTCTCGCTCTCGCGGGTTACACGCGCGATCGTCCGGAGATCGAGCGGGCGGTTGAGTTCCTTGTGGGGACGCAAAAGCCGGACGGGAGTTGGCCGATGACTTCGCGCGTCGCCGGATGGCAAACCCGGCGGCGCGAAGCTATTGACGCCGATCACGTGCGCTGCCAGCTCCTGGGCGACGCTTGGCCTGGTAAGAGTTGTGCCGGGCGAGCACCGTTGAGGGTTGGGTAGCAGTTTGAGTGCCGGAGCGAGGCCCATCGGTCTCGGAGACGCCTCTCATCAGGACCAGCATGACCGTAATCTTTTGTAGCGACTGTAGGGTTTGGTGCAGGCGCAAGCAGCGTGGGACGGGCACGCAGTTGCCGTAGTTGGCCTATTTTCTTGGTGGTTGGCGCGATCCCTGTCTAGCATGAAAGCTGGGTAGTAATCTGGCCGAAAACAGGGAGATAGTGGCGTGTTCCGCGCATCCGTCCGATTCGTGTGTTTGAATTTGGGTGCTCTCATGGCGATGTTGGTCGCGGTTGGGCTGGTACACGCGCAGCAGCCGCAGGATGGCAATGGGGGTCAGCAGATCGGGTCGCCGCAAGGTGGGAATGGCGGTTACCAGATTGGTCCGCCGGTGTATCAGCGGCATGCGTTTGATTGGAAGCATGGAGAACGCGATTGGCGGCGCGATCGATTTCGGCGGCGGACGCCATTCGCGTCGCCGCAGGTTTCGAGTGGTTGGTTTCAGCGACCCTATCCTTATCACTTGGATTACTACAAGATGCGGTGGGGTGGGAGTTATGCGCCGTACTTCGGGAACCTGTACGGCACGCCGTTTGGCACACCGCAGGTGGTGAATGGGGGTTACGGTCCTGGAGGTTGGGGGCCAGAATACGGCGGGTATCCGCCGCAAGGAGTTGATGAGGCGGTTGGGTACCAAGGCGGTTATCCGCCGGGTGTGATGATGAACGCGCCTCCGCAGCAGGGACAAGATGCGACTACATCGAGTACCGTGCAAGCGCCCGAAAGTGGGAGCACTGCTGGACAAGTCAGCAGTGGCACCGAAGGACAACAACAGCAGTCGGGGAACGAGAGTTTGCCGGTGCCGGGTCAGTAGACAGTGCGCTCACTCGTCGGCGGAGCCAGTAACGCCAAGCGCACCAAACAGTGGCGGACGAGGGCCAAGGTGCCCTCATCCCGGCCCTCTCCCAAAGGGAGAGGGAGTTGAAAAGTCATACAGCACAAGTTGCAGGGAGGCAGTGATGGATGGCATTGTACATAAGCTCGCGCGGAGGATGGGGTCGCGCATTCTTGTTTGTGGCATGGTTGCCGCGGCGATGTTGCTTGCCGATGGCCGCACTCGGGCGCAGGATACTGCATTGCCACCGATGGGACAGGTCGATGCTGCGACGATCGTGCGGTCGGGAGGCATCATCGACGAGTCATACTCTTACCATCGACAGCCGCCGATAGCGCTGCAGCCGATGCGGTCGGCCATCGAGATGGGCTGCATCCCACAGGCGAACGGCTGGTACGATTACGGCTTCCCAATGCGGAGTTATCGGTGGGGCTGGTTTGGCGCGGAGCGGCATTATCCGCGTGTTATTTGGCATCAGGGATACTACGGCGATTGCCTGCGGACGGCGTATCGGAATGGGTATTGAACCACGATGGGGGATGTCACCATCAACGGCTGGCTCTTTTTGCCATTCGACACCCTATTGTCAATATGTCCGATTTGACATAGAATGAAGCGGGTGAGCGGAAACGAAAAGCCATTGGTCTGGTTGCGGGGCGAAATCAAAACGCCGCCATTCACGAAGAGCGCGAGACTTGAAGCCGGTACGCTTTTTCCGCCGGTTACAACGTGGAGAAACCATCGGATTGCCACACTCGCGGCCGATGCCGTCCATTGGGCCACGGTGCCACGAGCTTCGTATCCGCGACCGAGACGCCAACTGGCGGATTGTTTATCGCAATGATTCCGATGCGATTGTGGTTGTCGAGATTTTTGCCAAGAAGACGAACAAAACACCGGTTGATCTTGTTAAAAACTGCAGACTTAGGCTGAAGCGGTATGACTCGATCGGCTGACGGGAAGGTTTCAATGAATTCGTCAAAGATTCGCCGACTTAAGGCGGCTGGATGGAAACTCGGCACTGCCAGGGAACTGCTAAACCTCAGCGCAGAAGAGGAGGCGCTGATCGAGATGAAGCTTTCACTGGCTGGAAGTCTCAAGAAGCTACGAATCGCCAAGGGATTCACGCAAAGCCAGCTTGCAAGGCAACTGGGGTCGAGTCAATCGCGGGTTGCCAAATTGGAATCGGCGGACCCAAGCGTATCCATCGATCTCCTAGTGCGTTCTTTATTAGCACTCGGAATAACTCGACAGCAGGTCGGCAAAATCGTCGGCCGAGGATCTACCATTCCAGCTGCGTAGTTGGTTTAGCGTTGCAGCCCGATGTTGAAGCTGAAGACCTGAGTGAGATCGGTGTCGGCTTTGGCCACGGGGAAGGCGAAGTCGAGGGCGATCGGCGCGGGGCCCATCGCGGGGACCGTAATGCGGAGGCCGAAGCCGGGGGCCACGCGGAAGTTGTTGCCGTTGAGCGAGACGTTTTGTTCGACGGTGCCGAAGTCACAGAAGGCGACGCCATGGATCATGTCGTCTGCGGTGAGGGGGAACAGATATTCCACGGTGTTGATCCACTCGAACTCGCCGCCTACTTGCACGGTGTCGACGACGGGCGACGCGCCACGGAATTCGAAGCCGCGAAGCGTTGAGAAACCGCCGGCGAAGAAGTTTTCGAAAATGGGAGTATCGGTGCCGGTAAAGCCGAGCCGGGATGCTAAGGTGAGCACGTGTCGGCCGGAGTGATCGGGCCGCTCGTTGAGCAGGAAGTATTGGCGACCATCGACCACAGCGCGAGGATATTGGAAGCTGCCGATGACTTCCTCCAACTCCAATTGCAAAAAGTGACCTTCGGTGGCGAGGAAGGCGCTATCACGCGTGTCGTTGGCGATGCTCCACTTGAAACCATGGAGCGTGTTGTTACCGAGGACTTCGTTAAGTTCCGGCAACGCAGTAGTTGAAGGATTGCTGATGTTTACGACCTCGCCACGGTAGGAGAGGGCGGTGGAAAGGTCGTTTTCGACCCACTGGTAACCGAGCGAGACGCGGCCGCCCGTGCGCTGCTCGTCCCAATCGCGATATCGGCGCGTGAAGTACGAGCCGCTGAGGCCGAGGCTGACGGGCGTATCCATCAAGTACGGTTCGGTGAAGCTGGCCAAGTAACGCTGCACTTCGGTACCGGGTGCGGCTTCCAAGCGAAAGTGCTGGCCGGCGCCGCGCCAAGCGCGACCGCTGACGAAGTCGTCCCAGCTCGTGGGGTAGCGGGTCCAATCGAAGTTTTGTTCATCGAGCAAGATTTGGCCGACAAGGCCAGCGTCGGAATTCACGGCGACGCCGAGCATAAGGCGGCCCGTTTGCGCTTCGCTCAGCACGACGTCCATATCGACGGCGGGGTCGGTGAACATGGGCGTAAAGGGGTCGGTGGGCCCCGTTGTGTTTGGCACCGGCAGGAGCGGCGTGATGTTCGGACTTGGCGCAAGAGAATTCGGGGATGCTGGCGGCGGTGCGAGTGACGGGGGTGGTGCAAAGTTCGGTGGGCCGTTATAGACCGGTCCTGGTATGCCAGGTGCGACCTGGGGAGGCGCATATCCCGGCGGAGCGGGGAGCGTTTCTACGGTCGAAGGCGCTGCGATGGGAGGCGGACCGAATGCTGGTTGGGGTGAGGTGACGACGGGCGCTGTAGCCCCGTATTGTGTCGGCGGAATTTGAGGCTCGGTGATCGTCGCCTGGCGGACTGGGTAGCGCGTTGTGCCAGGCGCCACGGCATCGGGGCCGGTCGCGCCCACGGTTTGACCTCCGTAAGCGGTTGATGAATAGCTATTGGCGGCAGTGGCAGGCGCGGTTGATCCCGGATAGGACGTGGTTGGGTAATTCGGGGCGGTCGCCCCGGATGTCGTGCCGTTGGTGGAGTACGTCGGCGAGGTTGTTGCCTGGTACGGACTTTGCGTACGAACCACTAACCGGCCGTAAGCGCTTTGTGTCGGTGCCGGCGAGGGCCGGTTGTATGCGCTCGGGCTCGCTGGATACGACGGGCGGCGACCCCACGCGGATGCGGGGATCTGCTGGGGAGCGTCGGCTGCATCGTCGTAAGGGGGACGGCGGACTTCGTACCGCTGTGGATCCGTGGGTGTGGGCGGAGTGGCCGACGGCTTTGACTCATCTCTTGTGGTCGATGGTTCCGGATCGTCTAAGTAGATGTCGATGTCGACCGCATCGTCGCCCGGCACATAACCGGCGGGGGTCGGAAGTTTGAAAGTTTGCATCCGCACTGCCGTTGCTGACTTGCCATGTGCAGGTGGCGGAGGAATGAGCTGCGGTCCTTCGGAGATAGGAAGTAGAGAGTTGGGTGTTGGGAGTGTGGGCCCCGTTTTATCCGCCGCGTCGTCGGGACTTTGGCCGCGGAAACCGGAGCCGCCGCTTGCCAGTTGCTTGTCGCCGACTTCAGGGATATGGAATGAGATTTTGGGCGACACGCCGTGGACTGGGTCGGTCAAAAACAGGCCGCTGGCCTGCAGCCGGCGCTCGCTCGCGCGAATTTCTCGGATATCGGCGATTTGGCCGGATTGGAGCGAGAGGCGATTGAGGGCGGTTTGAATCTTGGTGTGCGGATTGTCGCCGTTGATATGGACGTAGACGTTACCGACGCGCCACCGCTTGCCTTCCTCGATGTGATACAGCAGCTTCAGCTTACCTGGCTCTTCCAGGAAGATGGGTTCGGCGCGGACATCGGCGAAGATATAGCCTTGGCTGCCATAGAGCTCTTTGAGCCAGGCGACGTCGTCGTTCATGCGGGCCTGCTCGAAGGGCTGCGGTCCGGGAGACAGAGGCCGGAAGTAGTGGTAGGCTCGAGCAAAAGCATTGGGTCCGGGAGTAGGGTCAGGCTTGAGCTCGACGCCGGTGGTGAGCGAATCGCTGGAGAAGAGTTTGTTGCCGATGAAGGCGACGCTCTCGACTTGATAACGCGGGCCTTCGTGGATGACGAACTTCAACGTCATCCACTTATTTTTTTCGTCGAACTCCTTGATCGGGCTGACAACGGCCTGGAAGAAGCCGAATGAGCGATAGTACGCCGTTAACTTGTTCTTGTCGGCCTCGATTTGTTCATCGTCGACAAAGCCTTTGAAGAGCATCATGATCGGCGGTTTGGAATCGACCTTCGTTTTAAGGCGGCGCGAGCTGACGAATTCGTTGCCGATGAATTCGATCTTCCAGATTTTTTGTGCGGCGCCTTCATTGATCACGAACACGATGCCGTGATCGGTCGGCTTGTCGCCTTCCAACACGCTAACTTGAGCGTTGTTGAAGCCGTTGCGATGGTACAGTTCGATGATCTTGCGTTTCGCCTCTTGGACCGCGTAGGGGTCGACGGGGCCGCCAACTTTCAGGTCGGTCTCTTTTGCGAGTTTCTTAGTTCGCACGGCATAGTTGCCGAGGTACTCCACATAGCGAACGATGGGCCTCTCCACGACCTTGAAGATGACGACACGGCCATGGGCGGCTTGTTCATAGGACGGCTGCACGTCGACGAACCAACCGCGCGCCGCGAGCTTGCGAACGTCGCGTTGAACGAGTGCTGGATCGAACGGCCGGCCGATGCGCGTCTGCAACTGGTTGAGGATCTGCGAGGTGGGAATCGTGGTATTGCCGATAATTCGGATGTCGGCGACGGGCTCGTCGGTGGCGGACAATGTCGGACCGGAGACCTCGCGGTTTTCCTTCTTCTTGCCGAAGATCGAGTTCGGCGTGGATGGGAAATTGCCCATGCCAGGGCCGCCTGGTTGCGCGACGGCGCACGACGGCGCGCTGGTTGACGCGACGAGAATCGCCACGACTAGGAGAAATGCGTACTGGTACGTAGCGCGCTGAACCAAGGTGGATGTTCCGATATGTTGATGCCGCTGGTGCGCCGGAATACGGATCGCCTATCGCCGAGACAGCGGTTCGACAAGGTTTTGCATAGTACGCGCCGCAGGCGACCCCCTCTATGATCGTGAGTGTTTGCCGCGGGAGGCGGAGCGCAAAAGCGGCGTAGAGATAGCGAAATCGCGAATTCACGACAAGGCAGGTTCGCCGCAAGCGGATCAAGAAATGCAGGCAACTATCTGCTGCAAAAACGCTGTGCCCGCTGTTCAAACCGCTGACAGCGAAAAGGCCAAGGAGACAGCTTGCGGTGCTGTCGATGGCAGTAGATACTGCGACTCTTCGTGCTTCTTTTGCGGTGATGTGGGCTTCTTTTCGGCAGCGCTATAACGTCTCAGGGCCGAAATCGGTGAACTCGTCGTATTCGGGCTGCTGGAAGTTTTCGAAGCGGGTGAATTCATGCAGCCAAGTGAGCTTGATATCGCCAGTGGGGCCGTTGCGCTGTTTTCGGATCAGCAAATCCGCTTGGCCTTTGACGCGCTCGCGATCTTCCTCGTTCGATTGATAGAACTCTTCGCGGTGCACGAAGGCGACGACGTCGGCATCTTGTTCGATGGCGCCGGACTCTCGCAGGTGGCTCAGTTGGGGGCGGTTGTCGCGCGTCGCTTCTACCTGGCGATTGAGTTGGGCAAGGCAAAGCACCGGCACACTGAGCTCGCGGGCGAGGCCTTTCAGGCGGCGGGAAATGCGAGCGACTTGTTCCTGGCGCGGGTCGCGGGAGTTATCGGGCTCGATGAGCTGGAGGTAGTCAATGACGACGAGGGCCAAGCCGCTGGGAGATCGCTTGAGTCGGCGAGCGGTGGCCGCGATTTCCGTCATGTTGCGGCTAGGAGAGTCGTCGATATAAAGCGGGGCGCAACTCACATCGGCGGCGGTTTGTATCAGGCGCCGGCTGTCCTCGGCGGAAAGCTGGCCGTTGCGCAAACGGTGGCTGTTGACGCGAGCGCGCGAACACAACAAGCGGTCTCCCAACTCAAGGGCGGACATTTCCAGGCTGACGACGATCACGGGTTTGCCGCCGTCGGGACCATCAATCGAGATATGCTCAGCGATATTGATGGCGAGCGCGGTTTTGCCCATGCTGGGGCGGGCGGCAAGGATCACGAGCTCGGAATCATGGAGACCGCCCGTCAACTCGTCGAAATCGATGAAGCCGGTTTCCAACCCGCCGTACGAATGTTGATGTTGCAGGCGGGCATCGATGCGGGCAAGCGATTCGTGAAGTACGTCACGAATGACGCGAACTTGCGTATCGCCCTTTGAATCGAGGATGCGGAACACGCGCTCCTCGCGCGCGAGAGCATCGTGCGGGCGTCGGTGCCGGTTTCGTAGGACTCCTGGATGATGTCGGTGCTGGCGTGGATGAGCGAGCGGAGGACGGCCTTGTCACGGATGATGCGGGCGTAGTATTCGGCGTGGGCGGCAGTGGCTACTTCCTGTGAAAGCTCGAGCAAAAAGGCGGCGCCGCCCACGGATTCGTATTGGCCAGCGTCCTTTAACAGTTGACTGAGCAACGTAGGGTCGATTTGTCGGCCGCCCTCGTGCAGGGCCAGCATGTGGCGCAAAGATTGTACGGTGGGCAGTGTCATAGAAGTCATCGGGACGGACGATAAGGGCAACTTCGTCACAGACTTCGGGCAAGAGAAGCAAGCTGCCGATGAGCGCCGTTCGGCTTCGATGCTGCGCGGCGGCTGGCGATCAAGTAGCTCGCCGATGCCCTTGGAACTCGTTTCTGCGCGCGGCCGCTTTTCTACCGTGGCCATGACTCGATCCGTCGTTCGTAGATCAGGCTTTAGCCTGACGGTTTATCGCGAACTTGCGCAATGGGCACCACAATCGCACCGTGTCAGGATGACGCCTGACCTACTCAGCTTACGACTCAGCGGCCACGGAGGGCACGACCCAGACTTTAAGCTCGCCTTCGACTTCGCTCGAGTAGCGAACTTTCACCGTGTAGAGGCCGAGCTCTTTGAGCGGCCCTTCGAGGCGAACTTGATCTGCCGCGAGGTGAATGTCGCTATTCCTGAGGGCGGCCACAATGTCGATCGCACCGACGCTGCCATAGAGGTGGCCGTCTTCGGTGGCGTTGGCTTCGATCGTGATGCTTTGCTTGGCGAGTTCGGCGGCTTGCTTGCGGAGCTCGGCCTGGCGGGCGAGCTCGATTTGCTGCAACTTCACCTTGTGTTTTTCGACCATCCGTTTGTGATGGTCGCTGGCAAGCGTGGCGAGGCCGTGCGGAATTAAATAGTTGTAGGCGTATCCGGGCCGCACTTCGACGACTTGGCCCTGTTTACCGACATGCTCGACCGCATGGATGAGAAGCAACTCGACCCCGCCCCGCTCGCCTTTGGGCAATGGCTTGTACGGAGTCGACAGCGTGCGGCGAATTTTGCGTTGTTTGGTTTTCATGGGATTGCTGTTGGGTACTAGATGCTGGATGGCGGATTCTCGGTTTTGATCTCGAATCCAGCATCTAGCACCCAGAATCGTGAAACGGTTTGTCAAAACGGAATATCGTCGTTCGGCGGCGGGCCGCCGGCAGGCATATATTGCTCGGAATCGTCGTACTGCGGAGCACCACCCGCGTTGCCGCTGCGACCGCCACGACTTCCTCCACCATCACGAGAGCCGAGCATCTGCAACCGCTCACCGATGATTTTGAGCTTGGAATGCTTTTGGCCGTCCTTTTCCCAGCGGTCGAGCTTCAGGCGGCCTTCGATGAGCACGGGGGAGCCCTTACTCAGGTATTCGTTGGCGATTTCGGCGGTTCGGCCCCAGAGCGTGATATCCACGAACGTGGCTTCATCGACCCATTGATCGCCCCGTTTAATGCGATCGTTGACGGCCAGTCCGATATCAGAAACGGCCGTGCCACTGGGGATGTAACGCAGCTCGGGATCGCGAGTCAAATTGCCGACCAAAATGACGCGGTTAAAACTTGCCATGGTTTTTTCTCTTATCGGCGGGACGCTGGCTGCGACGTTCAGGTGCTGGACAATTACTGAACACGCGTTCTGATTCGTCGAACCTATCAGATTCAGCCGCTCATCGCAACAATGTTGGCTCCCGCGGCGAAAACGCTGCTTAATTTGCGGCGTTTTCGCACATACCAGCCAGCACAGCGGGGAAATCGCGTCGATACGACCTGCGATAAGCTACGCTTCGTCGCTGGAGTCATCGTTGGATTCATCGCGGTGCGTCGAAGCCGCTACTACGGGAGCTGCCGGCACGGCCTGCGCCGCCGGCCCCGCTTTGGCGTGCTCGAGCACAGCATCAACGATGTGCGGATGAATCTTCAGCACGAGGTGCCGCAAGATGGCTTCGTGAAGTTCCCATTGGCGATTCAACGCGGTGAGCACCGAGCTGGGGCCGCGGAAGTATATTAGCCAATAAGCGCCTTTGCGCTGACCGCCAATCGGGTACGCCAAGTGCCGCTCCTCCCATAACCGACTCACGAGCACTTCGCCTTGCTCGGCCTGGATCATCTTTTCGACTTCGGCCGCCAGGCCAGCGCGTTCGCGGGCGTAGCGGTTCGAATCGAAGATGATCATCGCTTCGTATACATTGGTTCGTTCGGACAAGTGGATACTCCTTGTAAGTAGCTATTAGCTTTTAGCTATTAGCCAAATATTTCTGGCCAATAACTAACGGCTAACAGCTTTCAATTAAACCGATTCATGGCGGCTTCAATTCCCTCCGTCACCCAACATTCAACGCCTTCGGCGGCTCGATCGATCGTTTCGCGAATGATTGTGCGATCGGAGGGGCCGAATCGCCCCAATACATAATCGGCTGGGTCCCAGGCGTCGGGCATGGGTCCGATGCCGATTCTTAGGCGGCTAAACTCTTGTGAACCGAGCCGTTTGATGATGTCTCCTAATCCGTTTTGCCCACCGGCCGAGCCTTGGCTGCGGAAACGCAGCTTGCCTAGCGGCAGGTTAAAATCGTCGCAGATGACTAGCAATTCCGTCAGCGGTAGCTGGAAAAAGGCAACCGCCGCCTGAACGCTCAGTCCGCTGCGATTCATTAAAGTATGCGGCCACAATAGTAAGCCACGCTCGCTCCCGATCGTGACATCCATCGTGGTGCCATCGAACTTCGCTTTCGGTGAACCGCCGCCGTTGCGTTTGGCGACAAGGTCGATCACGTTGAAGCCGACGTTGTGCCGCGTGTGTTCGTATTTCCTCCCAATGTTCCCTAAACCGACGATCAGTTTCATAACGTAGCTGGTAACTGAATTCGCAAGAATTCAGAACCGGCCGAATTCTTGCGAATTCAGCTACTTGGATTTTCCCGCGTTTATTCCTTCTCCTCGGCTTCTTCTTCCTCGGCCTTGCCCTTGCTGATAACTTCTGGCTCTGCCACGGCGCCTGCTTCTCCGGCTGCCTCTTCCTCTTCGGCCGCGGGCAGGACGCAGTGGACAATCATCGCATCTTCATCCGAGAGAATCGTGGCGCTAGCCGGCAGGTCTATAATGTCCTTAGCCGTAAGGTGGCCGTCGACTCCAAGGTTCTTGATGTTGAGGTGCAACTTTTCGGGAATTACGTCGAGCGCGACTTCAATTTCAATGGAGTGGATCAACTGTTCAATAACGCCACCCTCGCGGGTACCGATGGCTTCGCCACGGAGCTCCACGGGCACGTCGATCGTCACTTTTTCACCCGCATGAACGCGGAGCAAATCAACGTGCAACAAAACTTGGTAGAACGTATCCCACTGGGCGTCCTGAAACAGTGCCTTTCCGGTGGCGGCGCCGTCGAGATCCACGACCTTTGCTCCATGTCGGAGCGAGGCTTGGACTTGGTCGTAGGCGAGCGAGAGGCTGACTGGCTCCTCGCCGTGTCCGTAGAGGATAGCGGGCAGCCGACCCGCGCGGCGAAGGCGTTCGTTGTTGCGCTTGCCGTGTGTTTTGCGTTGTTCGACGGTTAATGTGTCCGACATGGCGGTAGGTCCGAATGAAATTCAGGCGGAAGGCAGGGACGCCAATGGAAAAGCATCCGCCGCGGGGAAACCATTTATTGTGGCATTCCGAGGATGCATCGACAAGCCCAAGTGATCGAAGGTAGTGGGGCAATTTCGACCATGGGGATGCGTGTCTAGCGTACCGAGTTCTGGCGATTTGCCCCAGGCACCGGACTCGTGATTTTCAAACTGGCCCCACTGCCCACCGACGGGCGGAACGCGGCCATAGGACGGATGGCGGCCGGCACCAGTGCGCTGGCTATGGCCCAGCGCACTGGTGCCGGCCTACAAACGTTTCGTATCGGTTACACGCTCGGACCCCAGCTACCTGCCACCGACGATCATGAAAAAGGGAATCTAGCGAAACAGCCGGCTGACCGATTCGTTGCGATGAATGCGTTTGATGGCCTCGCCTAGTAATGGCGCGACGCTGAGTACTTGGGTTTGGGGTAGGATCTGATCTTCGCGAAGAGGGATCGAATCCGTGACGACAAGACTGTCAAGATGCGCGCTCTTGAGGCGGTCCATCGCAGGCCCACAAAGGACGGCATGGGTGGCCGCGACGTGGATCTCTTTTGCTCCGTGTTCGTGTAGCGTCTTTGCAGCACCTGTGATGGATCCAGCGGTGCTAATCATGTCGTCGAACATCAGTGCCACTTTGCCTTCGACCTGTCCTCCCAAGATATGCGCCTGCACCGTGGTCTCGGCACTCGTCCGTCGTTTATCGATGATCGCCACGGTCCCACCGATGCGCTTGGCGTGACCGAGGGCCCGTTTGATGCTGCCTTCATCGGGACTCACGATGACGGCGTTCGAGAGGTCGATGCCGGAATGAAGAAAGTGCTCGTTGAGCACGGGCGCCGCATACAGGTGATCGACGGGCACGTCGAAGAAACCTTGAATCTGAGCGGCGTGCAAATCCATCGCCAGGACGCGATTGGCGCCCGCGCGTGATGAGGTTGGCGACAAGCTTCGCCGTGATTGGTACACGTCCCTCATCCTTGCGGTCCTGGCGCGCGTAGCCGAAATAGGGAATAACGGCAGTGATGCGCTCGGCACTCGCACGCAGCGCAGCTATCCATCATCACCAAAAGCTGCATGATGTTCTCATTCACCGGCGGACAGGTCGGCTGAATAAGAAATACATCGCGACCGCGGATGTCTTCATTGATCTTGCAGGAAATTTCGCCGTCGGGGAACTTGCCAAGCGCGATGTCGCCCAAAGGAACGCCGAGGTAATCAGTGATCCGGCGGGCGAGCGCTTGGTTGGCAGTTCCAGCGAATATTTTTAAATCATTCATGGCGAAAAGTATGTTGAATGACGAAATCCGAACGACAGAATGACGAGCCCAAGCCAAGACATCGTCAGTCGTCATGCGTTGTTTTCTTAATTTCGTGTTCCACCGCAGCCAACTCTTCCGGAGTATTGATGCTAAGCGCCTCGCACGGCTTGAGGACGCAAAGGGCCTCAACGCGTTCTTCCGCTGATTTTAAGACACCGGGGCAGTCGGTCAGGTAATACTCCCCTTGGGCGTTGTCGGCGGTCAACTGCTCAAGCGCGGCGAGCAATGCGTCCGTTCGAAAGACGTACGTACTGAGGTTTACCTCGGTGATCGCTCGCTGTTCGGGGGAAGCGTCTCGCTCTTCCACAATGCCCTGAAATTCCCCTTTTTTGTTTCTTACGACGCGGCCAAGGCCTGCAGGATTTGGCTTTCTAGCCGTGCCGATGAGGCAAGCCGGGCGGTGGGCGGTGTACTCGGCTAGGAGGGCTTTTAAGGACGACGGCTGAACCATCGGTGAGTCGCCGGCGACGATCAGCACGGGGCCCTCGTGAGCCTCCAGGCGCTCGCGGCACATCATGACGGCGTGGCCAGTGCCCAGTTGTTCGGTTTGGACGGCAAACTGGATTCCCTGTTCACCGGCGAGCTCGCGGCGGACCAGATCGGCACGGAAGCCAACGACCATAATCATCCGCTCGATACCAGCCGCCCGTACAGCGTCGACCACATAATGAATCATCGGTCGGCCGCACACAGGTACAAGCACCTTGGGCAGTTCGGAGTCCATCCGCTTGCCTTTGCCCGCAGCCAAAATAATCGCAAGTGGTTCGGTCATGGGAAGAACCACGGGGGAAGTGGAACTCTCGCGCAGTCACATCTTCCCACGAATCCCGCGGCATCACCAGTGCTATTGATACGCCGCTCGTTGACCCTGTCTGCCGGCGTTTTTAGAATGTGGGATTGGTCCAGATTTTTCGTTGATTCTCAGGAGAGCGAACCTGGTTGATGTCGGCTGCGTCTCTTCTGTCCCTGCTGAGCATTGAGAAGCCCGTGGTCCAAGAAGCAATTGAGAAAGCGGACCTGCTTATCGAGGCGATGGGCTGGATCCGGCAATTTCGGGATAAGATCACGGTCATTAAGCTCGGCGGCAGCGTGATGGAGGATCCTGAGGCGCTGCGCCATTTGCTGGTCGATGTCGTGTTCATGGAAACGGTCGGAATGCGGCCGATCGTGGTCCATGGCGGAGGTGCGGCAATTACTCGGGCCATGGCCGAGGCGAAGATTGAACCGCGATTTATCCAGGGGCGACGATATACGGATGACGCGACACTGAAAATTGTAGAACGTGTGCTGGCGCGAGAAATCAACGAATCGATCGCGGCGCGGATTGAGGAGTTTGGTGGCCGGGCGATGCCATTGAACTTCGCCGGCGAGAAGGACAACAACGTGCTGTTCGGCGAGCGAATTTCACTATCTGGAGCGGATGGTAAACCGATCGACCTTGGGCACGTTGGGCGGGTAACCAGTGTGGATCGCGATACGATTGAAAATTTGTGTTATGCCGGGCAGGTGCCGGTGATTCCCTCAATGTGCGAAACCGAATCGGGTGAGCGACTGAATGTGAATGCCGACACGGCAGCGACGGCAGTAGCCCAAGCATTGGGGGCGGAGAAATTAGTTTTCTTGAGCGACGTGAACGGCGTGCGCCGCGACAAGAATGACCCCACTACGCTGATCCATTCGCTTACGGCAACGGATGCACACCGTTTGATTGCGGAACGGGCAATAGAAGCCGGGATGATTCCGAAAGTGGAAGCGTGCCTGGAAACCCTACAAAAGGGCGTGCGAAAGATTCATATTATCGATGGGCGAATTCGGCATTCCTTGATGCTTGAGATTTATACGAATCAAGGTATTGGGACTGAAATTGTGGCCTCGTGAGTTGCCGTAGCGGTCAATCGCGAAAGCACAAGAAATAACGAAGGCGATCATGGCGACCTCAACAACTAGCATGAACCCCGAAACAGCCGAACTCTTCGCGCGGTACGTTATTCCCAACTACACACGATTTCCCGTCTGCCTCGTGCGCGGCGAGGGCTCCTATGTGTGGGACGACCAGGGGCGGCGGTATTTGGATTTCTTCCCGGGGTGGGGCTGCAATTTGTTGGGACATTGTCCGCCGCGCGTGGTGGCGGCGATTCAAGAGCAGGCGGCGCAGTTGATTCATGTGCCGAACACGTGGCACACGGAGGCACAGGGACGCTGGGCCCAGCTGCTTTCAGAACGAAGTTTCGGCGGCAAGGCCTTCTTCTGCAACTCGGGCGCAGAAGCGAACGAGGCGGCAATTAAGTTGGCTCGGCTCCACGCCAAGGACGGGCGCTATAAGATCATCACGTTTCGCGGCGGTTTTCACGGTCGCACGTATGGGGCGACGAGCGCGACGGCGCAGCCCAAATACCACGAAGGAATCGGGCCCGTACTGCCCGGCTTTTCCTATGCTCCATATGGTGACCTAGACGCGGTCCGCAAACTGGTCGATCGCGAGACGTGCGCGATTCTGATTGAACCCGTGCAAGGCGAAGGCGGGATTCGGATACCGCCGGATGGTTTCTTGCAGGGATTACGCGAGCTAGCGGATCAGCACGAACTACTGCTCATATTTGACGAAGTACAAAGTGGCTGTGGTCGAACGGGTAAATGGTTTGCATATCAGCATTCGGACGTGACGCCAGATGTCATGACGCTCGCCAAGAGTTTATGCGGCGGGATCGCGGGCGCGGCACTTCTCGCGACACCCGAGATTGCTCCGAGTTTGCGGCCGGGCATGCACGCGGCAACGTTCGGCGGCAACCCCATCGCCGCTCGAGCCGGAATCGCGACGATCGAGATGATTGACGACGAAGGGCTGCTTCATCGTGCCGCGCAATTGGGTGAGCGATTCCGTCAGCGGCTTGCGCCGTTGGTAGACGAGCTGGCGATCGTTTCGGAACTGCGCGTGTGCGGGCTGATGATCGGGTTGGAGCTTAGTATCGAGGGTGCTTCCGTTGTCAGCAGATGCTTGGAGCGCGGGCTGCTGATCAATTGCACCCAGCAGACAGTGATTCGGCTGTTGCCCGCGATGACGCTCGCCGACGAGCAAGTGGATGAAGGCTGCGCCACTCTGGTGGAAGTGCTCCGCAGCGCGAGTCGGTGAGGTCTCGCAATCCGTTGGATTGCGGCTGCATCTGCGTTCAGGTTGGATATTGAATACTTCAAGAAGGCGCTGAGAGCGATCGGCGATGCGACATTTACTGACATTGGCGGATATTTCCGCGGCTGAAATTCAACGAATCTTTTCGATCACCGAAGACTTGAAGAGCAAATTCGGGCAGGGACTTCGTGAAGCATTATTGCCTGGGCGCGTGCTGGCGCTCTTGTTCGAGAAACAATCGTTGCGCACGCGGGTCAGCTTCGAAGCGGGCATGGCGCATTTGGGCGGCAGCAGCTTGATGCTGGGGGAGGACGCTGGCTTTGGGAAACGCGAGAGCATTGCGGATTTTTCACGTGTGCTGAGTGAGATGGTGGACATCATCGTCATTCGGTCGAAGCTGCACACAACGGTCGAGGAGTTTGCCCGCCATTCCTCGTGTTCGGTGATCAATGGCCTTACGGATTTAGCGCATCCCTGCCAGGTGCTGGCGGATTTGTACACGTTGCGCGAACAGTTCGGCCAATTGGAGGGCCTACAAATAACATGGGTCGGCGACGGAAACAACGTAGCACGCAGCCTCGTGGAAGGCTGTGGTCACTTAGGAGTGCGGCTCTGCGTTTGCACTCCGCCGGGCTATGAGTTTGAGCCGCGGTTCTTAAAGGACGCTAAGCAGGACTTTCCGCAACTGAACGTGACCACGACACATGATCCGCGTGCGGCGGTCCGCAACACGTCGGTCATCTACACCGATGTTTGGGCCAGTATGGGGCAGGAAAGCGAACGCGAGCAGCGGAAGCGGGATTTTGCGAAGTACCAGGTGAATGCGGAATTGATGTCGCTTGCGCCCGGGGAAGCAGTGTTTCTACACTGCCTGCCGGCACACCGTGGGGAAGAAGTCACCGACGAAGTGATTGACAGTGCGCAAAGCGTAGTGGTGGCTCAGGCCGCCAATCGAATGCACGTGCAAAAGGGCGTACTCGTGTGGCTGTTAGCCGCGCAGGCGTAACGGCTAAAAAAAGCCGCCACCACCACCACCGCCGCCGCCCAGGCCGCCGCCGCCGCCGCCCAGACCGCCACCGCCCGTTTGCTGAGAAGAACCAGCGAACGTGAACGTTTGCACGTCACCGATGGTCGAGAAGCTCGGCTGCACGGCAACGCGAACATATCGACGGTCGGCAGACACGACGCCCAACATAGACATTATCGTGCCCTCGGGCAGCGTTTGAACAATTGGCTGGAAGCCGACTGCTCCTCTGCGCCAAAGAAGGCGGCACGCCGATTAAAGCCTGGGAAGAAGCGACCAGGGGCAACCGACGGATCAGAGCCGGTATCTAATTGTTGTGCAAGGACCGTACGGCTGATGGTTTCTTGCCGCTTGACGGCGTTTGCGAGTTGAGCGGTTTCGATCGGCTCCGAGCGACGACCATGATTCAGGTCAAAAATGACCAAGGCATCCTTGTCCCCGACCTCAAGTTGTTGGCGTTCATGCTGCATGTCGCCGGAACGCAGGTGCGTGTAAACATCAACAGTGACCTTCCCAGCCGCTACTTCGCCCCAAACGCGATGAATCTGCACGCGATAGGATCCCGTAAAGGCCTTCGGACAGACATAAACTTCGCTAGCCCCCTCGTTCGGTTTGCCTTCGACCGAATAGCCGTCTCCCAATTGGACGCCGCCGCCGATCGTGCGGGGATCGGAAGCGGAACAAACGGTGCCACTTGGTTCCTCGACCGCCACGTCGATATCAGCGTCGCCGGTCCACGAAACGCGAACGACGCAATCGCGAACGACGGCGTCCTGCAACTCCTTTAAGTAGGCGGCGTGATCACTGGTGTGACCTTCGCTCGCCAGTCGCTCGAGGGTGGCCTTGGCAATGCGCGAAGCGGTCAATTCGATGTCGGCCATTTTTGAAGGCCATGCCCGACTCAAAATGCCCACGGTGGCCCAGCGAATACCAGCGATGTCATCCGTGCGTTCGGCCGAGTGTAGTCCGAGAATGTAGGCTTCGCTGCGCAGGGGTTCGACCTTCGTCACCTGCTGGCACACGAGCATGGCACGTCGGTCGAGGCCAAGACGCGACAAGTATTGAGCGATGTACATAAGCTCGTCGGCCGACGTGCTGAAATCGGCGGCGGACATTATCGCGCGCTCGATATCGGACTTCGAATTGCCGTTGAGCTCCATGGCGATGCCGAGCGATTCGTACATCCAGGGTTGAGGCTGTCCGTTCCGCAACGCGCCGTTGATTAAGGCGATGACCTGATCAACCTGCTTTTTGGCCATCAATTGACGGGCGGTTTCGCGGACGGAGGCCGCGTCGGCCCGATGGTTGGCAAAGTAGCCGTTCCAGAAATCCTCTGGTTTTTTGGAGGAATCTACGGCAATTGCGCCAACAGGTCTCGCTTGCTTGGGAGTAATGGAAGTTTGGGGCTTTTCGACTGCTTTGCTGGACAGGGTCGTGGAAGCATCGTGCAAGGTAGCAACTTTAGCTGGAGCAACAGCTTGGGCCTCATTGGTGTCGTCCGGAACGCTAAAGAGACCTCCGCCGCCACCACCACCCAAGCCGCCGCCACCGCCGCCGAAGCCGCCGCCACCGCCACCGAAGCCGCCACCACCACCACCGCCCAACCCGCCGCCGCCGCCGCCGATTCCGCCCCCGATCCCACCGCCGCCTGTACTGTTGCCGAGCAACGTGGCGTCGATCGGTATTACGAGGTCGGCTACCGGGTAGACCTTTACCACCAGATCTTTCTGGGCTGCGTCGGGAGTCGTGATCATCAGCACCTCATCTTGAATGATGTAGGTCAACTGATAATTCTTAAGCATTAAGCGGAGCGCCCGCGAAGTGAAACGTTATGCAAGTTCACGGTAATAGGTTCATCCGCACTGACGCCGACTTCGTCCAACGCTGGGGTATCAATCTGAATTGGAATACCGTAGTCGTCTTGGAGCTGCGTGACGACGTCCTTCAGAGGAGTTTCGACGAAATCGAGGCCAGCGGGGTGTAACGGAGAGCGAAGCGCCTTCTCAATACGTGCCTCCGATTCCCCAGTGGCTTTCAAATCCATTGAGCCGTAGCGATCCTTGCGGCGATTGGAAAGTTCCTCCCAAATCGGTGCTGCTGGATAGACAATCGGTGGATCATCCGGGAACGGCACCGACGACTTTTCGACCTCATAGAGCGTGTCGAAGTAGTTGGTCCACCGCGCGGCTCGTGTAACCTGCATGAGATAGTCGTTTCGACGAAGCTCGCTGGAGACAAGTGCAGCCACCGGCGTGACGCCGTTCGGATCGACTTCGTTGAGCGTACTGGCGACCTCGAGGGCTTCGTCGTATCGTCGCTCATCGACCAAGGCGTTAAAGCGATCTACGAGTTGCTTTTCCTTTTCACGGTTGTGGGCCATGCGATCGTTGAGTAAGCGACGTTCGCGGGCCGCCGCGAGTTCCTCTTCCCGCTGCGCATCGAGCTCGTCTTTGACAACCGCCGCATGCTGTGCCTCGCGGAGTGCGGTCTGCAGCTTGTCGGTCAGTTGCGCACGAACATCCGGCGTGAGCTCGGGCGCACGCTCGACGTTTTGCAACGCGAGCTTGAGATCCTGCATGGCCGTCTGTGGATCGCTGCTCATCGTCTTACGGGCATCGATGACGGTGTTCTCAATTTCGCGCCGCAACATTTGGCTAAAGACACGTCGCTGCTGCTGAACTTCGTCCATCAGTGCGCCCGGTGCGGCAAACTGATCAGTGAGTGAACCGGGTGCGGGAGGAGCAGCGGGCGCTGGGGCGGGAAGATCCTGCACCGGAGCCGCAGTCTGTGGCGGTTGGACTTGAGGTGGGCGAACGAGATTCAAATCGTTGTTTGGAGCTGGCGCGGCAGCCGGGGCAGGGGCAGGAAGTGCACCGGACGACTGCGGAGGTACGACCGCTGGCCCCGGCGCAGCCGGGCCGGTCGCTTGTGCCACGAGCTTGGCGCCGGTGCGCCGTTTTTCGACGACTTGTTGCACCGTTTTGGCCTTGATGTTGCCGGGGTCGCGGGCCAGTACGGCTTGTGCCGCTACTGTCGCGGCTTGCACATCACCAGTGGCGACGGCGCGTTCGGCTAAATCTGTCAGACCGTCCACGCTTGCTTCCGCGAGGCGACCCGTTTCAGCAAGTCCAGCGGTACCTACGATTGGCAGCGTGAGGCCGTCGTCGGCTTTCGCCAGCCGCACGACTTGGGGCAAGTAAGCGTAACTATCGCCGCCGTTTTTCGGCGTTGCCGTCCAATGCAAGCTCACTGGTTTGCCGCCAACGACGAATTGCGCCTTGATTTCTACCGCCTTGGTTAATGGTCCGGAAGACGTGCCGATCGCAACAGTATCTCGATCGGAACGCAGCGGAACCAATTTATTCGGATAGACTTGGCTGAATTCGCTCGGCCAAGTTATGTTCGTCGGCCAGCAGACGGTAGCATGTGCCCAATCGGCCATGATGATTCCGACGTTCGAGCCACGACGGGTGTTCTCTTCACTGGCCCGCGCCGCAGTTATTTTTTCCGCATCACTGGGCGTGGCCGTCGGCTCGGCGATGTAGAGATTCCCACCCGTCTGATTTGCTAACGCTGCTAACAAGCGACCGTCTGTTTGCGGGCCGATGGCGTAGCTGCTGACCGGGATATGCGCCGTAGCTAAATCGCTGACGAGTGAGTGGAATGAATCGGTGCCCAGCAGGTTGGCACTGCTCACTCCGTCGCCGATATAGAATATCACTCGACCTTCCGGACGGCCTTTATCGAACTTGCTAGCGGCTGTGCGCAAAACATTTTCCATATCCGTCGAACCTAGCGGCGTTTCTTTGCGCAACGCCTGGAGGGCGGCCTTCAGTTCCGAGCTACCCGCCGCCAAAAATCCCTTGGTGATGGGACGCGCTTCCAAGTCGGCCGCTAGCAATTGCACTCGATCTTTCGGATCGAGCTTGGCCAGGCAAGATTCAAGCGCGGCGAAGGCAGTATCTTGATAAACGCCGGTTTGGCTGGCGGAAGTGTCGAAAAGAATGACAATGTCACTCGGTTGCGATTGTTGAGCGACAGCCGCTGGCGGCATGACGCTGAGCGCGTAGTAAGACTGTCCGTCTTCAGCGGCGCACGTTGCCAATTCGGCGGACGGACCTTTGGGTTCAGCTCCGCGCGCCACGGTTGCCATCGCCGAGGAAACCACACCAACTAGGGCGGCGCCTCGCACGACATTTGGAAACATGCCTCTAATCCAATGAGTCAACATTTTGACGCTCCGCAAACGCATCGATAAGCCGGCGGCACTGCTCCGGAACGGCGCCGTCGTCTAACTTGCATACCGCCACTCAACCTGGACTTTCGCACACGGTGCGCAGAGCACCGCGCTTCGCAAAAAACCCGTAAAATGAGCTGACGAAACTACTTACTTTCAGTCTATTCACGCCCCATGGCAAACGCCAATAGTTTTCCCAGTTTTCCAGGCTCGCCTGGCAGCCGCTGAGCGGCACGGGACGACGTATTGGCACGATTATACGGGCCCCGGTGTGCCCACTGGGAGAGCCCTAGACGTCTGAGCTAAATTACAGCCCCAGAGTCGATTCGCGGCCATGTCGCTTATTTCTTCCCGGTCGATTACCGCCTCTTGCCCGGTAAGTCGTGGTTGGCGTGCTATTTGCGAACGATTGGGATGTTTATATCGTATTCAAGGAGGGCCGTTTGCGGACTGCCCGGAAAGACCTAGGATGTCGGCCCCCTAATCGATGCGGCCGTATCAAAGCACCGCCAACCACAGCCTTTCATTCCAGGAATATGTGAAGGAAGCCATGAAAAAGACCTTTATTTGCTGCGTCTTAAGTGCGTTGCTCGGGGGGGCGTTTGCAGCCTGGCTTGTCAGCAATAACACCGGATTTCTGGCTGCCCCTGCCCAGGCGCAGGGGCTTTCTTCTACTCCCATCACCGCTCCCATTCAACCTGCCAGAATATCGGCCAACCCGACGCTGACGCCCGAGGAGCTGACTAATATACGGGTGTATGACGGCGCGAACCGGGGCGTTGTCAACATTCTGACTCGGACCGTTACCTACGATCGCTTCTTCATGCTTCCCTCACCCGAGGAAGGCGCCGGATCGGGTTCGGTGATCGACAAGCAAGGCCATATTTTGACGAACTACCACGTCGTCGAAGACGCCAATAAGGTGTGGGTGACGTTGCCCGGCGGCAAAGATCCGTATGAAGGCGAGGTGGTGGGGGTCGATCCGGACAACGACGTGGCGGTTCTCAAAATCGATGCACCGCCGGAAGAGCTATTTCCGGTTCCGATTGGCACCTCAGAGAATCTACGAGTGGGACAGCAAGTGTATACGCTGGGCAATCCATTCGGTCTGGAGGGAACACTTACCACCGGTATTATTTCGAATTTGAATCGCACACTGCCGAGCCGGACGGGCCACGATATGAAGTCGATTATCCAAACCGATGCGGCCATGAATCCCGGGAACTCGGGTGGACCACTGCTGGATACGAGCGGCAGAATGATCGGCATGAACGTGGCGATAGCCACGAAAACGGGTCAAAACGCGGGGCTCGGCTTCGCGATACCGATCAATCGCATTCGGCAGGTTGTTCCTCAGTTGATTGAGCACGGTAAAGTCGTGCGGGCGGACATCGGAATCGTGGCGGTCAAGGAGCTTAAGCAAGGATTGCAGATTGTGGAAGTTAACAAGAATGGCCCGGCGCAGAAGGCTGGGCTACAAGGCTGGAAAACAGTTCGCCGCCGAGTGACGCGTGGGCCGTTGACGTATGATGTGGAACGGCAAGATCCGAGCAGCTCCGACATCATTGTGGCGGTTAACGGCCAACCAGTGGATAGCGCGAGTGCGTTCGTCGATAAGATCGAGGATCACCAACCGGGTGAGCAAGTGGTCCTCACGATCTTGCGCCAAGGTCGGCAGATGGAAGTGCCAGTGACGTTAGGCTCAAACTAAGTGCGGGTCGCTTGTGGTATGTCAAGCGGGTACTGCAGAACTCGCACTCTTTCCATACATCCCAAATCCTCGCTGCTTTTGATTGGCACGAGGATTTATTTTTCCGTGCGGCCTTATGGCGTTCGTAGTCCCGGACGCGCAAAAAACGCCTGGATTCTATGCGTATAGTAGAGGCGAGGCTCCGGAACGCCTGAACGATCAAGTCGACGCAGTTTGCTTTTTCGGCAAACTTACCGCTAGCTGCCCCCTTGTCGGACTTTCTTTATCCGCTAATTTGCGAGGGTGCCTCCCACGTGCACGACTGCACCCATGGGATGGCTCACCTGCCGATTGAACCCCTCTCCCCTTTATTTGGAATACGGCTTCAAGGTCCATCGCTGGCGTCGCACGCTTCGCCCTGCCAGGTATTCCGTTTCCCAATGTTTGACAGACTCGGCGATGCCTGCGTCGTGGGGTTCATAATGGCTTAGTTTGTGTTGGTTGAACGACGAGGCACGCTCGGAGCAATTAGGAGGAAGGAGTTAGATGATGATTAACGTTCTTGCGACCGCTACCATGGCGATCACGATGATAGCGACTGCCCCGAAGGCGCCTCAGTGGGAGCACAGCTACGGCAAAGCTCTCAAGGAGACGCGGGAAGGTCAAGATCCGCTGTTGGTGGTGCTCGACAAGCCGGACAGCAAAGATGCTCGCATCGAGCCGGCTTTGTTGAGCGAGAAGAACGCGAGCAGCGACACATCGAAGCTGCTCAGCCCGTACCGGTTGTGCCATGTGGATGTCACGACGGAATACGGGAAAAAGGTTGCGAAGGCATTCCACGCCCAGCAATTCCCGCATGTGGCCATCATCGACAAAACGGGGTCGGTGGTGATTTTTAAGAAGACGGGACAAATCGACCAAGACGAGTGGAAGCAAATCCTTGCCAGCCACAAGTCCGGCGAGCGTCCCCGCCCGTTCTGCCCAAATTGCCAGCGTCAGCAGTTCTAGCTCTTGAAGCAGGCCGCGGTAATAGCGGTCATCGTACGCTGGATGGTTAGCCGCTGGTTGCGGCTTAAATACGGCAGGATGCAACATCGTCGGATGGAACCAGTTTTTTGGTGAAATGGGCGAAGCAACATCGACGCGGTTCGAACACTCAGTTCGGGCCGCGTTTTTTAATGCGCTGCGGCCCGCTCCGGGCCAGGGCTGATGTCGAGCGACAGGTCTTCAAACAGGCCGGCTCGCAGCCGTTCGACGGCAACCGCCCCCATCACCGCGTTATCCGTACACAGTGAGAGGGGCGGCACGTGTAGCTCGTACCCATTGGCCGCGGCGGATTCTTCGAGCCGAGCGCGGAAACGACCGTTGGCGGCAACACCGCCGCCGACGCAAAGAATGCGATACCCGGAACTTTCGAGCGCCAGCTCAGCCTTTCCCACCAGGCAGTCGATCACCGCTTCCTGAAAGCTGGCGGCCACGTCGGCCAACTCTTGCGGCGAGAGGCTTGCCGCTATTTGCGAGGGATCATCCGGCCTTCCTGGCCCCGTGATTAAGTAGCGGACTGCCGTCTTCAGGCCGCTGAAGCTGAAATCGAGCCGGCCGGGGTCGTCCAGCAACGGCCGCGGGAAACGATGACGGGCCGGATTGCCCGAGCGTGCCGTTTGTTCAATCGACGGCCCGCCGGGATAAGGGAGGCCTAACATGCTGGCGACTTTGTCGAAGGCCTCGCCGGCGGCGTCGTCGATCGTGCCGCCCATCGGTGTGAAATCAGTCGGACCCTCGCAACGGTACAGGTTGGAATGGCCGCCGCTCACGACGAGGCCGATGCAAGGGAACACGTCGCGACCATTCGCCAATCGGCAGGCATAAATGTGGGCCTGCAGATGGTTCACGGCCAAAAGGGGCAGATCGCAGGCAACGCAGATCGTCTTGGCGGCCGTTAACCCCACGAGCAGCGAGCCAGCCAGCCCAGGTGTGTTTGCTACGGCAACGGCATCGAGGTCGGATAGTTTGATCTTTGCCTTGCGGAGGGCTTCGTCGATGACAGGTAAGATTCGCTCGACGTGTGCGCGCGAAGCAATTTCGGGTACCACGCCGCCGAACCGCTTGTGGAGCGCATCTTGCGAGGCGACCACCGACGAGAGCACTTCTAAATCGTCCGTGATTACGGCTGCGGCCGTTTCGTCGCAGGTCGTTTCGATTGTCAGCAGCTTCACGGTGTCGCTCCGCTCGCCGCCGTGAGACGCACGTGATGCACCCAGGCCGGTGGGACATTGGCCAACACGAGGTCGCGGCGAATCTCAGCTCTTCCTAGAAGCTCAATGAGGGTTTGTTCAATACCGAGTAGCCGTTTGCGATCCTCGCGCGAAGTGACGAGCGCTCTGGCGCGGCGAATCGCGACGTATTCAAAGAAGCTAAGTATTCCTCCCGGCGCAAGAAGCGACTGCATTTTGGCGAGTAATCGATCCACCAATTCAATGCTGAAATTGTTCAGCGGCAAGCCGGAAATGATGAGGTCGAACGATGTATCGCCAGGCAAGTCTTCGACGCTGCTGTGAACCAAGTGAATGCGGTCGCGCGCATGCTGGAACGCAGGCGTTGAATTCAGCTGTTCACGCAAATGGTTGATGAACTCATCGTTGCGCTCGACGAGTGTGAGCTGATCGTCCGGCCGCATGTCGCCGATAATTTGCGTGGTGACGGCGCCGGTGCCGGGGCCGACTTCGAGGATATGGCGGGGGCTGGCAACAGTTGATGTTGAGGAAGCACCGTCCGGGCTAAGGGGTGAAATGGCTTCGACGTCGCGAACAAAATGGGCCAATGCTCGCGACAAGCGCCGACCGCTGGGAGCAACGGCCCCCGTGGTGTGATAGGCTCGGCGGAACTGCCGCCAGAAGACACGATAATCGGCCAACCGTTGACGCATGGCGGTTCATTCTACGGGGATTTCCGTGCGGCTGACAGCGAGTGACGGTGCAAAAAACTCATCGCAATTGCTGCCACTACGGAATTCGCGTTCGCGCCAGTTTGATTGGACGCAGTTTGGCGGTCACGGTTTTTATCTGACGCGGCGACGGCCGTCGCCGAAGATTTTGCGTCTTGTATGCAAACGCGATTTTTATTTCCAAATTCGGAGATCTTTTGGCACTGGTGAAGGTAAGTGGTGGGAAAATCATTTCTCGGCGCAATGAGGCTTCGAGCAGTTGCGAGACGGGCGAGTCTTCCATGCCCATCTCAACCATCGCATCTGAGATTAGCCTGTACTGTTCGGGTGTAGTGGTGGCCTCTCGGTCGCCAAGATAGTCGATCAACGTTTCCATACTCAACCCCCATTCGTTGTACTTGATGTAGTCAACCACATTGGCATATTCATCGGGTGAAATCTCATTGCGCATCGCCTCAGCAGCACGTTCGCACGAACGCCATGGTTCAGCTAAGGAATCTTCCATAGTACGTTTCTATACCTCTGCCGCCCGCTCAATAAGTTCATTGATCGTCCATACGTGGTCCGTTAGTCCACTGGCCATTGCTGGCGTCTCGCCGCGTAGAGTCTCATGCTTCCGAGCGAAATGATACAATGCCACGAACAAGGCTTGCATAGCCGTATGGCGACGTAGGCTCTTGCTGCGAGCGTTGACAAGCCGTGTGAATCGCCGTAGCGTCGTATGCACAGTTAAGTTGGTGCTGCGTTTTTCAGTAAAGTTAACTGAATGCGCCGGGCAGTTCGTGGATTAAATGCTGTAGCCGAGGCTAGGAGCGTGCGCATTTCGGCGGCGTCAGCTTAGAAGTCGTACCACAGACCAAAGCCGAACTGTTGTTCGAACTGGTCGAACGTTTGGTACTGGCTACTCTTGCCGTTGAAGTAGTGGAAGCCGGCGCGAACGACCTGGCCGGAGTTGCCGCGCCAGAGCCAGCCGACTTGGGTGCTCAGGTCGCCGCCGAAGTCGACATCTTCGCGGAGGTGCCCGTTGATGGCGAAGAAGGGCGTGCCGCGGGGCCCGGTGGGGCCGGGCTGCGAGAGTTCGGTGCCGAATTGGAGTTCCCAAGGTTCGGCGCCGCCGTCGCTGTTGAACGCATAGCCAACTTCGCCGTAGAGCCGGCAAATTGGAATCGGATAGTAGGATGCGCCGAGGACGACCTCATCGCGAACGTAATTGATTCGATCGTCGAGGCTGCCCGGATGGGCGATCGCGTACTCGTCGCCCAAATGGGAACTCAAGTGATAGACTTCGAGCTTGAATTGCCAGTTATCAATGCCATAGGTGAGCGGGACGCCGACGCGGTAGTCGGCGGTTTCGAAATCGCGAATTTGGTCGAGCGTCAGCCGGACTAGGGCAGCAGCTTCGACATCCAATTGGACGCCCTGCGGCATGATGGCGTTGCCGGTGCCATAGCGCCACAGCCCGGCGCGGCCGCCGGCGGTACCATCGAAGAATGAATTGCCGCCGCTGATGTGTTCCATCACGATTGCTAAGCGCGGCTCATGCACGCCGGCCCAATATGAGTGGTAGATGAGACCGTCGGGCAACACCTGCGAATACCAACTATCCGATGGACAGGGAACGACGACCGGCGGACCGCCCCAGCCGGGATCCGTGTAATTGGTGGTCGGAGCGGCGTATTGCGGTTGCTCGTACGGAGGTGGTGCGATCCATGTCTGAGACGGCGGGATGGGCTGGACGGCCGGCGGCGGATAGTTGACAACGTCGCCGTCCCACTGGGTCGGAACGGTAGCGCCCATGGCACCATCGGGCAACAACTCCTGCGCGCTCACATCGCGCATATTTTCAATGGGTGGCCGTAATACGAGTGCGAGCACAAGCGCCAGCATTCGCGTTACAGAGTTGCAACGGAAGCTACGAACCATGATCGTCGCGAGTCGGCAGAAGTGGGTCGAAGTCGGAGGAAGGAAATCGAGCCAACAGGTGCCCGATCGTTCCTTCGTCGAAGTGAGGTGGGAGGTTAGCGTATGTCGGTCGCGCAGGACAGACGAGTACGCGGCATGATGTCGCCGTGTCGCTGTACGACGATGCTAGGAACGACGATTGCATCGACGCATGCCGCTCGCTCGCTTACAATCGGGTTTCCGAGCGGCTTGCGATCAATGGCGATAGCAGTGAATGCATGGCTGTGACTAAAGTTGTCATGGCCAAGGAACGTTATGAGCAACATCGATCGGCCGGTTTCCCGGCAAAGCTGAGGTCATTATGGTGCTGTTGGAAATGTCGATCACGCCGTTGGGCAAGGGCGAGAGTGTGAGCCAATACGTGGCCGAGTGCGTTGAAATCGTCGACCGTAGCGGGCTCGAGTACGAGTTGCACTCGATGGGGACGATTGTGGAAGGCGAGCTCGATGCAGTGCTGGATTTGATGCAATGCTGCATTGAGCAAGTCGCAACGCACAGCGACCGCGTAACGTGCGCCGCCAAGTTGGATTTTCGCCGGGGGCGGACAGGACGGCTGAAAAGCAAAATCGCGAGTGTCGAAGAAAGACTGGGACGCAGTTTATCGAAGGATGCTTGAACGCCTCGTTGGCAGAGGATGATATAAAACGACGATGAGCACTAACAAATCGTTCGATCAAGCGCTGGGGAACATTCCGAGCGGCATCTTTATTCTCACAGTAGGTACCAGCAACCGAGCGACCGGCATGCTCGCGAGTTGGGTGATGCAGGCCGGTTTCGAGCCGCCGATGGTGAGCGTGGCGGTCAAGCTGGGCCGCTACGTGTGCGATTGGCTAAGCGAAGGGCAGCCATTCGTGTTGAATCTTGTTCGCGAAGGTCAGAAGGACTTGTTGAAGCACTTTGCTCAAGGCTTCGAGCCTGGCAAGCCAGCTTTTGAAGGTGTGGAAATTACCCATTGTGCTCGTGGAGTGCCGGTCCTCGCCGATTCGCTCGGCCACTTGGAGTGTGAGCCAGCAGGACACGTCGACTCTGGCGACCACCGGGTGTTTCTCGCGAAGGTTGTCCGAGGAAAAATGATGAACGGCGATGCGAAGCCGATGGTGCATATCCGCAAAAGCGGAGCGCGGTATTAGCTGTTCGTGAGAGGGAAGCCGCCCGACAATGCACTCTCGCTTCGCCACAGCGAGTCACCTGTGGCGACCCGGCCTTCTCCCGGAGGGAAGGGAGCCAAACCCAATGCCCGATGCTATTCAAGTCCGCGGTGCTCGGACGCACAATTTGCACAACGTCGACGTCGACATCCCGCGAAACCGGCTCGTGGTGATTACGGGCGTCAGCGGTTCGGGCAAAAGCTCGTTGGCATTCGACACGCTGCTGGCCGAGGGTCAGCGGCAGTACGTGCAAAGCTTGTCGCTGTACGCCCGGCAATTCTTTGACCAGATGGAGCGACCGGACGTCGACCGCATTGAGGGTCTACAGCCGACGATTGCCATCGATCAGAAGCCAGCCGCGCCGAACCCGCGGAGCACTGTCGGCACGATTACGGAGATCTATGATCATCTGCGACTGCTCATGGCACGGGTGGGGACGGTGCTGTGCCCCGAGTGCGGAACGCCGATCGCGCAGCAGACATTGGCCGAGATCGAACAAACGATTCGCGCGCTGCCGGCGGAAACACGGGTGATGATTTTGGCGCCGCTGGTAAGGGGGCGGCGGGGTGCTCACCGCGACGTAATCGAAGCCATTCAAAAAGCGGGCTTTGTGCGGGCACGCATCGACGGAGCCACATACTCGCTCGATGAAATCCCGAAGCTCGCTCCACAGAAGTTGCACGATATCGAAGCAGTGGTCGATCGGCTCGTGATTCGCGACGGGATCGAAGCGCGGCTTGGAGAATCGGTGCGGCTCGCCGCTCGGCACGGCGAAGGCGTGGTCACCATCGTGTATCAACCAAAAGGAACTGCCAAGGATGAATGGCAGGAGCGACTACTCAATACGCGGTATGCCTGCCCGCGGTGCCAGACGAGTATCGGCGAAATCGAGCCGCGGACGTTCAGCTTCAATAGTCCCTATGGCGCTTGTCCCACATGCCATGGATTGGGAGTGATTACGGCCGAGGATAGGGTGGCTGGTGGTGACCCCCGCGAGCCCCGGGCAGCATCGCGGTCTGGCCGCTCGCCTTCGGCTCGACCCCAGCCACCCACAGGAACAGAAGAGGCGTCGGTCTGTCCAGATTGCCGCGGCTCGCGGCTGCGGGCTGAGGCGCGGGCGTGCAGGCTCGGCGGCCTGGCGATTCATGTAATCACGGCGCTCTCGGTCACCGCGGCGCTTAAATTCTTCGGCGAATTAGCGTTTGCCGACGATCAGCGACCCGTGGCGGGGCCGATTGTTGCCGAGATTCTGAGGCGGCTCGCGTTCCTGGATCACGTGGGTACGGACTACCTGACGCTGGATCGGGCAACTGACACGCTTAGCGGCGGCGAGCGGCAGCGCGTGCGGCTCGCCACCGGTATCGGTTCTGGGCTGGTTGGCGTGCTGTATTTGCTCGATGAGCCGTCAATCGGTTTGCATCCGCGCGATAACGAGCGGCTGATTTCGGCCTTGCGCGACTTGCAGCAGCAGGGCAACACGGTGGTTGTGGTCGAACACGATGAAGCACTGATGCGCACCAGCGATTACTTGATCGATATGGGACCCGGTGCGGGACACCTGGGCGGCCACATCGTGGCGCACGGAAGCCCTGGCGCTATAGCAAAATTGGAAAGCTCCCTCACAGGCGCCTACTTATCAGGTCGAGAGGAAATTCCTGTACCGGCGAAGCGTCGGCCGACGACGAAATCGCGCGTGCTGCTGCTCAGCGGCGCCACGGCCAACAATTTGAAAGCGATTGATGTTGAGATTCCCCTGGGATTGTTTGTTTGCGTCACGGGTATCAGCGGATCGGGGAAAAGTTCACTCGTTGTCGATACATTGGCGCAGGCGCTCGCGAGAAAGCTGTACAGTGCGGAAGTTCGGCCCGCTCATTATCGTAGCTTGCGGGGCGTGAATCACCTCGATCGATTGGTGGAAGTCGACCAATCGCCGATTGGCCGCACGCCGCGTAGCAATCCGGCCACGTACACGGGAGTGTGGGACGACATTCGCCGCGTGTTCGCGGGCACCAAGCAGGCGCGGCAGCGGGGATATAGCGCGGGACGGTTCAGCTTCAACACCAAGGGGGGCCGCTGCAACGCGTGCGAAGGGCAGGGCGTACGGCGTGTGGCGATGAATTTCTTGCCCGACCTGGAAGTTACCTGCCCCGTGTGCCATGGGGCGCGGTTCAATCGCCAGACGCTCGCAGTGCGCTATCGCGAGCAATCCATTGCCGACGTGCTCGCCATGAATATTCGTGAGGCGGCCGAGTTCTTCGAGAACCACGAAGCCATCCACTGCGTGCTGATGACGCTGGTCGATGTCGGCCTCGGATATCTCACGCTCGGTCAGCCTTCGACGACGCTTTCCGGCGGTGAAGCGCAGCGGACCAAACTGGCAACCGAGTTGGCGCGGCCAAATACGGGCCACACGTTTTACATCCTGGACGAGCCAACAACCGGGCTGCACAGCGACGACATTCGTCGGCTGCTATTGGTTCTCAATCGCCTTGTCGATCAGGACAACTCGATGGTTGTAATTGAACACAATCTCGATGTGATCAAGACGGCCGATTGGGTGATCGATCTGGGTCCGGATGGCGGTGCGGGCGGCGGCCAGATCGTCGCGACGGGCGCGCCCGAAGAAATTGCCGCCTGCGAAGCCAGCCACACGGGACAGTTTTTGCGGACGGTGTTGCGTTGACGAACTACGTTCCTGTGTCTTGTGGCATGTCGGCGGGAGCTGTCTCGGCGGGCGGGCTGGTGGAGACGCGCGCCACTTCCGAGCCGCGGCCAAGTTCATAGGCGATGAAGGCGGCGATCGCTAGCCAAATAAAGTTCCACGTCGAGAACTGCTGGGTTACAGCAGGTCGCATCTTCCCCATTTCGCCGCGCATGGTAGGCGCGGGCACCTCGGGCATGGGAGCGGCTTCTTTCGGCTCGGTTTCCTTGGCTTCGGCAGCATCTTTGTTCTCAGCCGGCTGCGCTACCGCTGGTGGCGATTTATGGGCGTTCATCTTGCGCGGGCCGTCGCGATGCGGGCGACAAGGAGCCAGCCGCCGATGTAGGCTGCCAAGGCCAGCACCATTGTCAATGCGCCCCTTACGTAGCTCGCATGCCCAGAGGTCGTCGCCAACATGCGTACACCCAAGCCGGTGATGATGGCGAATGGAATTGCCAGTGACACGTGGTCGACACCGAACAATAAGTACGTAGCCATGAGAAGGCCAATGGCCACTACTGCGCCAATGATTCCGCCCAAGAGCGACTTGCCTAATTGCATAATTGCCTCCCGCCCAGTGAAGCTGCGCGCCCCGCGTAGCACTGCATTTCAATCAGAATTCAAATCCTGTCGACCGACGACCGACGGCGAATTGGATGAGACAAGGCCGACAAAGATCCACGCCGGCGAATTTCAAGCCGCATGAGCGACAATCGTTCTTGCTTCTATCGCCCACTCTAAGGCGGCAAATGTGCAGGGTCAAGAGATTTCCGTTGTTTATCCGCCGTGGAGAGGTTACGCCCATCGACAGCAATACAGTGCCTCCGTGAGACAAATTGGCACATTCGTCTATACGCGTTCGAAGATTACGGCAATGCCTTGGCCGACACCGATGCACATGGTCGCGAGGCCGAGGGAGGCATCACCGTCGTTCATAGCATGGATGAGGGTCGTCGCAATGCGGGCTCCGGAAGCGCCCAACGGATGACCGATGGCAATCGCACCGCCACGGACGTTCACTTTGGCCTCGTCGAGCTTGAGCATCTGAATACAAGCAAGGGCTTGGGCGGCGAATGCTTCGTTCAATTCAATGAGGTCGATATCAGCCAGGGTGAGGCCGGCTCGCTTTAGCGCTTTTTGCGTGGCAGGGACCGGACCGGTGCCCATCACGGCCGGATCGACGCCGGCCACGGCGGTGGCACGGACCTTCGCCAACGGCGTAAGACCAAGCGAATGGGCACTCTCTTCGCTCATTACGAGCAGGGCGGCAGCGCCATCGTTGAGCGGCGAGCTGTTGCCGGCGGTGACGGTGCCGAGGCCGGGCATGAACGCCGGCTGAAGCGCGGCTAGCGCCTCCATGGTCGTATCAGGACGGATACATTGATCTTGTTTGACGAGAAAGCGGTTACCCGACTCGTCACGTCCCCAAACGGGGACAATTTCGGCGGCGAACTCTCCAGCGGCTGTCGCGTTCGCGGCCTTCTGGTGACTGGACAGTGCGAAACGGTCTTGCGCCTCGCGCGAAATGCCCTGCGATTGGGCCAAGAACTCGGCGGTGATGCCCATCATCAGTGCGGCTTTGCTCGTTCGCGTGAAGAGCTTTGGGTTGAGATCCAGGCCGGCATCCATCGGAATGTGATGCATATGCTCCAGGCCGCCGACGATCTGCACGTCTTCCGCCTCGGCCAGGATCGAATGCGACGCCTGAGCCAGCGCTTGCAAACTGCTGCCACAGAGCCGGTTGACGGTGGCGCCGCCCGTCTCGACAGGCAGCCCCGCCATCAGGCCGACCGAGCGCGCCACATTGAAACCCTGCTCGCGTTGTTGCTGCGTGTTGCCGAGGACGACATCCTCGATGGCAGCGGGATCGATGCCGCTGCGTTCGACGATCGCGCGGACAACGGCAACAGCCAAATCGTCGGAACGGACGTCGCGAAAGACGCCCTTTTCCGCGTGGGCGCGGCCAATCGGTGTGCGACAGGCTTCAACGATAACAGCAGTCTTCATCTTGAGCTAATTCTTTTTATTTACCACAGAGGCACGGAGAAGAAAGAAAACATATGAACCTCTCACTGCTCCAGGTTTCACCTTCCTTCAAGCTCGTCGATGCGCTCTTGTAAACGTTTGATGCGTTGTATCGAAACAACACCCATTGCGAATGCGGAGAACACAAACGGCATTATGCCCCATAGAATAGCTGTGTCATACATTTGGTAAACTCCGTCACGTGGACAGACAACCGCAAGTGATTAGGGTACGCAATTTAGGCTCGCCGTCGAATCATCCGTGGTGAGTTGGTTTTTTCTTCCGTGCCCTCTGTGTCTTCGTGGTTCACCCCTAATCGTAGAAGCGGGAGTTGCTTTCGGCGAGCTTGGTTAGCATCGCGGTTGGTGCAAAGCGATTGCCGAGGGGTGCGTATTGTTGAAGCTTTTCGACGATTTTCGCGGTGCCGATTTGGTCAGCCCAGAAGAACAGGCCGCCTCGGAAAGGTGGAAAGCCGATTCCCATAATCAGGCCGAGATCCACGTCGCGGACGTCGGGCACGATCTCGTCTTCCAGCACGCGTGAGGCTTCGACAAGCATGGGCAGGAACAAGCGGTCCGTTAGTTCGTCCTGCGAGAACTTTCGGGTTGCACCGGTCCGGCACTCGTTCATCAACTCGGCGACTTCTGGGCTATCGGTGCCACGTGGCGTCTTGCCGCCCTTGGTTGGCGCATAATCAAAAAAGCCCTTGCCCACCTTTTGGCCAAGGCGGCCGCGCTTGAAGAGCGCGTCCAATAGTGGCGCTGCTACGACGCGGTCGGGGAAGGCCTCGACCATGGTACGACCAGCATGGACGGCCACGTCGATGCCGACCACGTCGTAAAGCGTGATCGGGCCCATCGGCATGCCGAATCCTTTGGCCGCGCGCTCCACCTCTTCGATGCTGGCCCCTTCGCACAATAGCAGGGCGGCCTCGTTCATATAAGGCAGCAGCAGGCGGTTGACAAGGAAGCCGGGGCCGTCGTTCATCACAATTGGCGATTTGCCGAGCGAACGAGAATAGGCGGCCGCTGTCGCGATGGTGGCATCGCTCGTTTTGCGGCCACGAATCACTTCGACAAGTGGCATCTGACGAACCGGATTGAAGAAGTGTAACCCGCAGAAGCGCTCGGGACGCTCAAGGCTGCTGGCCAACAGCGTAATGGGAATCGTGGAGGTATTCGAGCAAATAATCGAGTCATCGCTGGTAAGTGGTTCGATCCTTGCAAATAGCTTCTGTTTGGCATCAGGTTTTTCAATGATCGCTTCGATGATGATGTCCGCACGGCTCAGTTCGACATCCGAGAGTGTGCCGTTTACTAGGGGGGCCAGTTCGACGGCACGCTTCACATCTGGTGCTTTGAGTTGCTTGTTGTAGGCGACCTCGTTCAGCACACCCCGAACACCGCGGGCAATGGCCGACTGATCGGTATCCATCAGCGCGACAGGAATGTGGCGCTTCACGTTTGCGGCAGCAATGCCCTGTCCCATAACTCCCGCGCCGACGATCGCCGCCGAAGAGATCTTTCGGGGTTTTGGCTCCGAGGGAATACCGGCCGCCTTCTTATTGCGGTCGTTGAGAAAAAAGACGTTGAGCAGGGCACGGTTGACCGGAGAACCAAATAGTTTGGCGAACTCTTCGGCCTCCATCTGACACGCGGCCTCGAGATCAACGCTGGCGGCGCCGAGCATCAGTTCCAGTGCGGCCAGCGGTGCGGGGTAGTGACCCTTCGTCTGCTGCTGAATGTATGCGTTCGCTGTTGCACCGAGGAAACCGAGCTCGGTGTCACTGATAGAAATTGGGCCAGCCCATCGCTCCCGATCGCGGCGGAAACCGTTCGACGTTTGCTCAGCGCGAATCATGCGAATGGCGGCGGCAAGAAGTTCGTCGCCGGTCTGTTCGCCCGGGGCAACCACGTCATTGGCCAAGTCCATTAGAGCGGCTGTGCGCGGATTGATAGATTCACCACCGGTAATCAGCTCGATCGCGTTCGCCAAGCCGATCATTCGCGGAGTGCGGGCGGTGCCGCCCCAGCCGGGGAAGAGCCCCAGTTTCACTTCGGGGAAACCGTAGGCGGTCTTTTCACTGTTGGTAAAGACACGGCGATCGCACCACGTGGCGAGTTCGGCGCCGCCCCCGATACACATGCCGTCTATCGCAGCAACCGTGACATACTTGCCCTGCGAAAGTCGGCCGAAAAGCTGCTGGCCACGGCGGCAGTAACTCGCGACTTCAGTCTTCGGCGCATCGAGCCAGGTGGTGAATTCCTTTAAATCCGCCCCGGCGATAAACATGCCAGGCTTGGCCGATCGTATGATGAGGCCGGCCAGGTCGGGTCGCTGGTCGAGGTCGTTTAGCTGTTGTTCGAGCGCATCAAGCACGTGCCGAGATAGCACGTTGGCGCTCGAATCGGGGTCGTCGAGCGTGAGGACCGCGATATCGGTTTCGGGGAACTTCAAAGTAAGCTTGGTGGCCGCCATGGGACCAGAATACCGTACAATGCAACGGCGTGGCAGCCCTGATGGCGCAGCGAGAATTTTCCGCTATAAGACGGCAAATGGACAGCACACATACTAACTCGTGCACAACATGTGGGTCGTGGTGGCGATTGCCGCTGCTCCTAGCGCTCGTGCTCGTGGCTATTCTGCTGTCGCGTGGCCGCCAACTCTGGGAGGGGGAACACATCGCGGATAGCGAGTCTGCGACCAGCTCAACCACGGCTCCTGTTCGACAGGCGGTTTCGCTCTCGATCGATTTTGGCGACGGTCGGCGAAAGGATGTTGCCGCTGTCGATTGGCATGAAGGTATGACGGTCGCCAATGTAATGAGAAAAACGCCGGGCGTTTCCATCGCTCAGAAAGGATCTGGTGCCGGCGCATTCGCAACCGCTATCGACGGCGTCGGGAATGAAGGCGCGGACGGCAATAACTGGACGTATGAAGTAAATGGGAAGAGCGGAGATCGAAGTTTTGCCCTGTATGAATTGCGCCCAGGTGATCGTGTCTTGTGGACATTCGGACCGAGACGATAGAATAGCGCGGTTGGTGTACTAGGATTGGGAGCATTCGAGATGAATCAAAACCGGCAACGCAATTTGCAAGACTTGTTGGTGTTTTTTCTGCTGATCGGAATCGGCGTGGCCGGCAGATGGGGACAGCCGGAATGGTGCTTTACACCGACAGCGGCGGCCGCGATTTTTGCGGGTTGGTACTTTTCACGCTGGGCGGTTGCGGCAATGGTGCCGCTCTCAATCCTCGCAATTAGTGACCTGCTGCTGCCGGCGTACGACAGCATCCCGGTGCTGCTCGTTACGTATGCGGTAATGACAATGCCCGTTGTCCTCGGACGGCTCCAGCGTCGCCCCCAATCGCGGCTTCACGCCACCTTCCTGTGGGTGCTTGCCGCCTTTGTGCCAGCCACGTTGTTTTACATTGTTACGAATTTTGCGGTCTGGGCGTGTTACAGCACCTATGAAAAATCGCTGGCGGGACTGGCGCAATGTTATTGGGCAGCGGTGCCGTTCTTTCGGTGGATGCTGGCCGGCGACATTTTCTACCTTGCGTTGCTGTTCGCGTGCTTCGCGATCGCAGGCGCATCGAATGCCGTATTCGGACGCAGTGTCGAGCAGAGTTGTCTGTAGCAGTTCTCGACGAAGCCCCATTCGTCGTGCAAAGAGCTGATTAGAATCACAGGGTCTTGCGTCGGCACTTTTGAGCTAGAACACTGCGCTAGCGTCTTTGGCCTTTTCCGCTTCGGCCTTAGCAGGGCCCGGCACAGCTTTATTGATCGCCCCAGCCATCGTGCGAATGGATTCCGCCAGACGAAGGTCGACCGTATCCTTGCTCGACGCGGCGGTGATCACCGGATTGATGGCTGCCAAGACCGCGTCCACCTTCTTTTGCGTCTCAGCCGGCAGCGCCGGCTTCACTTGTTTTAAACCTGTACGCAGCTCCGTCAATCGCGTCAGTGTTCGACGTCGGGGAAACGCATTGGGGTCGGTCATGCCGGTATCCGGCGCGTAACCCGGACCCGGACCGTAACCTTCCGGGCCTCGAAGGGGCATGGAGAAGCCGCCGCCGGCGGCGCCATGCTCTTGAAAATCCCGAGCCCTTTGGTCCTCAGTGGCGCCGATGTCTCGCGCCAAGGCGAAGAGCGGCGCTGCCGTACCCGCATCATCCAGCTTCGCGCCCTTGTAATCGATTCCGCTAATCAGACTGACGGCTTCACAACGGTCGTCGAGGGACTTATTGGTGACCGCGAGTTGCATGATGGCATTGTGGACGCTGTTTTTGTCGCCGACGGCGCCAAGACGGGCCAGTGCGACTCGCAGCCCGCAATCGCAACCAGGCATAGGCGTCGCGATCCATTTCTTGGATCGGTTCTTTGTGCGTCACCAGCTTCAACAGCGCGGCTTGCATCGCGCTCACGGCTTCGGCGCAAGCGCATTGTGAAGCTGCGCGTGCCGCTCCAAGCCGATCACGGCCCCAAGAATCACCGGCGGTGGAAAACGATTGTCGGTGGTTGCCAGATTGACGACTCCCGTGAGCGCTTGGGTTGCAGGCGCGTAGGGCTTTGGCGGCTGACGACCATCCGGCGAGTACTGATCGTCGAGCAGCCCAATAACGAGAATCGCGTTGTAACGTGCGGCCGGATGGCAAGGCGGAACGTCGGCGGTCACAATGCGACCCGCCTGCTTATACGCCAGATCGGTCAAATCGTGCTGCAGCTCAGCATTCGTGGTCTTCCACAAAAAGTATTTGAAGAGTTCCTCGCGAAGTTTTCCGACTTCGCCGAGCTTATCGGGTTCCGTGCGAGTCATCGAGGGGAAGTAGTAATTGACAAAGTAGTCAGCAACCTTGTCCTTATTGGCGGCGTACAACTGTGGATTTCGCAAACATTGCTGCGCGATCGTGCGGTTGGGCCGCGCTTTCTCGTCGATGGGCAAGGTCAGATACTGCTGGGCACCGGCTATGGCCGCTACGTTGACGAAAGCAAGCCCAATCACCAGCGCATGGCAGCGACGAACCTTGCCGATTCGACAAGGACAGTTGCGAAATCGACCCGCGGTCAGCATCGTGAGCTCCCTCTGCTGGAATCAAAGCGGCGACAATAAGGCGTCGCAAACCGCGACGAGAACAAGATAAGGCATACCAATAATTGGACTTATAGCTACTCTTACTTTAGCAGTGGCAGTCCCCGCATTCAAGTTTTCGACAATCTGCGGGTCGAATATTGCACGGGGACAGGCATCCCTATCTACCGCTAGAATAGAGGCCTCAACGGAACAATCTGTTTGTGTTTTGCGACTTGGCTGGCCGTGACCTATTTGTATTTCGACCCCCGTTTCTTGGACCACGACACCGGTACTCACCCCGAGCAACCGGAACGTCTGCGTTGTGTCACGGCCCGCCTTGAGGCTGCCGAAATTATGCCGCAGTGTGTCAGGCCGACGTGGACACCCGCTTCCCGCGAACGCCTTGAACTCGTTCACGAGGCGGGTCACATCGATCGGATAGCGGCGCTGGCCGCGCGTGGTGGCGGACATGTCGATCCGGATACGATTGTTAGTCCCGCATCCTACGACGTGGCCCTGCTGGCCGCAGGGGCCGCGTGCGATGCAGTGGACCGCGTACTAAAGGGTGAAACCAAGAATGCCGTATGTCTGGTTCGGCCGCCTGGACATCACGCCCTTCCCGAAAGGGCAATGGGATTCTGCTTGTTCAACAGCATTGCTATCGCGGCGTGCGTGGCTCGAGATGAATACGGTTTAGACCGCGTGTTGATTGTCGATTGGGACGTGCATCATGGCAATGGGACGCAGGACACATTCTACGCGGACGGCCGTGTCGGATTTCTGTCGGCGCACCGCTGGCCTTTCTACCCGGGAACAGGTGACGCCGATGAAACCGGGACGGGCGACGGACTCGGGGCAACGTTGAATTTGCCGATCGCGTACGGCACGCCCAGAGCAGCGTATCGCGACCAGTTCGCCAGCGCGCTGGAACAATTCGCGCGGCGAATTAGACCACAGTTAATTCTCGTTCGCGCCGGCTTCGATAGCCATCGCGCCGATCCCATCGGATCGTTGGGATTAGAAACGGAAGATTTCGGCGATCTTACGAAGCTCATTCAAGAAGTGGCTGCGACCTATGCCGACGGCCGGATTGTTAGCAGCTTGGAAGGGGGGTATAACCCGCCGGTTCTGGCACGATGCGTCGAAACGCACTTGCGCTGCTTAATGGATGCCTGATGACGTGAAGGGCAGTGGAACGGACTTCAGTCCGTTCCTACAGACAAACGGAAGTCTGCACTACTTGATTGGGGCCACATGCTGCGTACGGAATTTTAGAAAACCGATCCCACGTTGCCCCCATTTCTATGCGGTGCAGACTTCCTCATCGCCAGGAATGCTACTGATCCCCAAATACGCGGGTGCTTTCCTCGCGGCGGATGGGTTGCTCAATATCATCCGTATTGACCTCTACGGTCACCCGCTGATCCCCGGCTTGCAGGCCTTGGGCACGAATGTGAAACACCGTGTCGGCCTTGGGCGCCAATTGCTGCACAGGGTCGAAAATCAGCCGGCCGTCCTGTATCTTGTGGCCGACCTCGCCATCGGCAGAAATGATTTTGAGTCCGGGTGGCACGTCGACGACGACATGAACATTCGTCGCGGCCTTAGTGCCTTGGTTCACGACGCGAATTTCGTAGCCGGTTTCGCCGCCGACCTCAATCGGGTCCTGGCTGTCGTGGAGCTCGAACATGATCGCGGCCAAGCCTTCGACGGTGATTTCGTGTTTGACTTGTGATCGGCGAGGCCGTGTTGGGCGTGACTTCCACTTCAAGCGTTGTGTCGCCCGTCTCGATGGGCATGGCCACGAGCTCGACCGTGCCGTGTTCGCCCTTGGGCAGTTCGGCGAGGCTCCAGTAGACGGCGTGCGTGGCCGCGTCGTATTCGCCCATGTTGTTCGCGCGGACGAACTGCATGCCCTTGGGCAGCTTGGTGACAATCTGGATATCGTTGCGCGGGGGCCGTTCCTGGATTCTCGACGGTTACTTCGTAGGTGGCCGGGCGTTCAAGATAACGGCGTTCCGGCCCGTCGACCGCAACCGTTAGCTCGGGTGCGATGACTTCAAACTCAACTTGCTGTTGAACCTGCAGATTGCCGTCGGCTTTTGCCGTGAGTGTGTTGACCACTTTGCCGGCCTTCTCGGCCGTGAGCACCAGGTCCAGATCGCGTGTTTCGTTAGGATGCAGCGTGCCGATTTCGAACTCCAGCGCGGGCCCGGCGACGTGTTTGACGTTTTGCGGTACGTTTTCAAACAGCATGACGCCGGTTGCGTCGCCGCTCCCGGATTTCGGAGCTCGATTTTTATGTGCTGCTGTTGGCCGACAAGCACCTGGCTCGGCGGCTGTCATGCGGATCGCCAACTGGGGCATCGTGCAGCGGGTTTTACGGAGGCCTGGGCGGCATAGGAGACCGTCGCCACGCTGCCGATCTCGCCTTCCGTGGTCGGCATGAGTTGCATCTCCACAGTACGGTCTTCGCCCGGCGAAAGCTTGCCGATCTGCCAGACGATATGGCTCCCCTCGGTCGTGGCATTGGGCGACGTGCTAATCAGCTTGGTGCCCTGGGGAACTTCATCGTGAATCGTAACGCCGTCGGCGGTTTGTGCGCCGGCGTTGCGAACCTGAAGCACGAACTTGGCAGTTTTGCCCACTTGAATCTCAGTGGGCGCGAATTTTTGAATCACGAGCGTTGGCTGTTGCGGCCCTTCGAGGGCTTTTTCCCCAGGCTTTCCCGTGCCTTCACCGGTAGCAATGGGTGTAATGTCGTCATTTCGGCCGAGACTATTCGGCACCGCGAGAGTACGGTTGTACGGACTGGGCTCGTTCAGCTGCTGCGGGGATTGGCCGATGAAAGCCTTTGTCGGCGTGTCTCGATTAATCGAGCTGGCGGTCGGGGTGCCGGCACCTTCCAATTGCCGTAAACCATGTGTTTGATCGGAGTCGTGGGTCGGAATATCTGAGTGAATTGGTACGGGAGAAAGTGGCTCGATCCGGTCGGACTTGGGCGGCGCGGAGGGCGTTGCTGCTGAGCTCGCAGTGAATGGATTTGTGACAGCGCTACTTCCGGTCGGGGCAGACTTCTCGCGGGCGGGCGGCGCCGCATTGCTGTATCGATCGCTCGCGGAGGGTTGTGCCGAGTTGCTGAACGCCTGCTTCGCACGCTCGGATGCATCCTCTATTTTCGTCTGTTGAACAGGCACCGCGAGCGGTCTTGGCTCGGTAAGCGATTTGCTACCACCCTGTGAGTCATCAAACGCCGACTCGAGCGCCTCCGAAGTACCGCTCGCTTTCACGGCCGGAGCGTCTTTGGGTTCTTGTCCGCGTGCGATCGGACTCTCCAATGGAGTGGCGGCGACGGGTTCAGTCTCATCGACATGTTGCGGTTTCGAATCGGCGTCACTCGACGTATCGTTATGAGATGCCAGTTTTACAGGCTGATCATCGACGGTCGGTGCTGGTGTCGGTTCGGTGTCCGCGCCGACGCTGCTGCGCCGGACGACATGCCTTCCGCCTTTGCTACGACGGGCCTTTCAGCATCTGCTTTTTCGTGCGGAGTAGTATCGGATTTCGACGCCACAAAGGGCGAGGATGTGTCTTCAGCTACATCCGTTTTCGGTGGCGCGACAATCGCATAACGATCGCCGCTAGCAGCGCCTACTTTCGAGTGCAGCTCTGCGTGCTCAGGCTTTGCCGAGCGTGCGATCGCGCTGGATTCTTCTGGATTGTCGAGACGTGAAGACGACGGCTCCGCCCAGGCGCTGGCCACAGCGTCGAGATCGGCCGTAGCTGCTGGCTTGCTGCGCTGCACGAAGCTGGGCAGCGTCACGCCATGCGTCGTGCAGTAATAGGCGCCGCCGCCGGCGGTAGCTAGCACAGACGTACCAAGAAACAACTTCGCGACGACACGCATTTTACCAGCCATGATCGCTTGCCCTGCCAAACAGGTTCGAAACGTCGATCCGCGGCGCACCGGGCGCGCAGCACTGCGGGGCGATTAGTAGCAAAACAGCGCTTTGGTTCAAAGGGCAAATTCAGACTTTGGTGTGGGAGGAATTACGCCGATCCGGTATAGAACACGCCGCGCTGGGGCGAGAACTGAAACCACTCAAGGACTCTCCGTCATGCTCAACGCTCTCATCGGGTTCGCATCCGGGTTCCTCTCCGAAGCCAGCAACTTCGATCCGGCAGGATTTCTCCTTGCCCCAAAACAGGCCAGCAACCCGCTGATGACTCCGAAAGAGCCTACAACACTGGCGTTGGCAGCCGTTGGAATCGGTATTCTTGCTGTGTATGCCGTAACTCGGCACCGACGGCGATCCGAGCGGCCAGCCTGCGACGCTGTCGGCATTAAAAAACCAAGTCCTCGCCGAGCGGACGACTCGCGGTGCGGCGTAACGCTCTTTGCGCCACGGACAGCGGATCTACTAACATCGGTTTGCGAATTGCCGCGCTTGTGCGGCTACATCTACGCCTGCAAGTTCGCTCCACGCCGAGAGCAACCGGCGATAGGTTGGGCCAGTCCGACCATCGCCAATGGGCCGTCCATTGCATTCCACGATCGGCAGCGCGCAGATCGAGGTACTAGCAAGCATCGCTTCATCAGCGGTGCAAAACTCCTCGACCGTTAACGGCCGCGTCGTGAATGGTAGATCAAGTGCTGTCGCAAGCTCTTTTACGACGCCAAGGCTGACGCCGAACAAAATGTGTTCATGCGGCGGAGAAATGAGTCCCTCGCCCTCGCGATACACCACAACGTTTGCCGACGTGGCCTCGGCGACGTAACCATCCTGGTCGAGCACGATCGCCCGCGCCGGCTCTCTGCATTGCCGCTTCACGGTCGGCAAGGTAATAGTGCATGCGGCTGCGGCACTTCAACTCGCTCGGCCAACAATTCGTGGGTACTTGGCGGTGTTGGCTGATAACCACCGGCAAGCCCGTTTCGAATTGCGACGCCCACTGACCAAACGGCAGCGGAAAACCATGAACGCAAACGGTTGGCCGGTTAACACCCCCTTGGCCAGGAGTAACAAACGCTATGATGGTCCAGTCGTCGTCGGGTTCTATTTGATCTCGGTTGCGGCGTACGAATTCTGGAATCGCTAGCGCCACCTCTTCCGCAATGAAGGAGCTGTTGAGCCCGATCATTTCGAGCGAGGTGCGCAATCGGGCCACATGCTCGTCGAATCGAAAGACCTGACTACGAAACGTGCGTAACCGTTCGGTAACCGTCGCGCCAAGCAGAAAACCAACGTCGTCGACGGCGATATGCAGTTCGGAGCTTGGAATCCACTCTCCGTTCAAATACGCGAGCGCGCTTGACATGAAGCCAGTATAGGGCCGAGTAAGACGCGGGTCAGCGGCTCGAGACGACGGGGGCGCATACTGAATGTGCCTCAGCCGTTGTTGGAACTTCTTTTACGGCGGAACCGGCCGTGTAGTCCCAGATCAATCCGGCGTCTCCTGGCGCAAACGTAGCGCATGAGGTCGTGCTGGTTGCCGACGTAACAGCTCACATCGCGATTGATTATCTTCTGGGCATAATCGCGATTGATACACGTCGGGCCGCAAAGCCCGAGCGCTTGCGGTCCGCCGAAGCCGGGCTCAATATAGTCGTAATACTTCATGGCGGGATCGTCGCAATTGTTAATCAAGCACATGCGGCTGACTTGCGTCATCGCCAGGCCATGGTATTGGCCAGCAGCAAGCCAGTACGAGTGGAGGGCGCTGGCCATCATAATTATGCTCATCGGCGGGCGATCGGCATGGACATGCTCGCTCAAACAGCACAGTCCGCCGAGGCTGCCGCCCGCGAGAACGTGCAAGCCGCCCGTAATGATTCTAGCGCCGAAGCTGAACCCGACGAAGGAAATCGGCGTTTCCGTCGGCATCTGGTTCACCAGCCAAGCCAATTGGAAGCCGGCGGGGCCCGTGCGGGCTGCTTTCACGCGCACGTCGCGCAACAGGCCGCCGATCTTCGATGACGGCCAGGAAAAGATGACAAATCGAATGCGCGGCGAATCGCAACCGTGCAGAATAATACGGCGATAAAGCGCGACCCCTTCGCACTTGGCATCACCGGGCGTAATTTGATTGCCGTGGACGAAGATCACCGTCGGTACGGACGAGTCGAATGCGAGAAAGCTTTGCAGGTCGCTCGGCTGCCAACGTCGATGCCCCGTCTCATCACAGACGGCATAGTTTTCGACGATCAGCCTATCGGAAAAATTGCCGGAATCGCAGCACCCGCATAAATTGCGGACGTTGACGACCACGATCTCATCCTGCAAGCGGATGCCATTGCAGAAAGCGTTACCACGTTCACCTGCGGCGTTCGACGCAGACGTCGCAAGAACTTCGCCTTCGTCTGCTGCCTGAATAGCGGCGTGGTCTGCAGTGGCCACCTGGCTGCGATTCTCGTCGGTGCGCGCCTTGGTTGCCGCAAAGCTTGCAATGAAAGTCGCGACGATTACACACCGCAAGAATTGATAGCGTCGGCTTACCGGCGAATTCGCCGCAGTCGTTATTAAGCTAAAAGTTGGCATAAGTCTTCCAAACCTATTCGCAAGTTAGCATTCGCGGGTTATAGGGCAGCGTTGGAACTCTACCACATGGAAAAATGTGCGTGTTGCAAAAAATGAGCGCTGTGTGCGGACTAGTCACCACTGCCGTCTGATGTTTGTGGAAAAAAATCAGCACGTTGATTTGCACATCGCGCCGCGCAATGTAGAGTTACTCAGCCTGCCGTCTCGACCGCCCTGGTACGAGCAATACATCAAATCGACCTGCTAGCTGTGGCAGGTTGGCAAAAAGCAACGTGCTGCTTGCCAACTGCACGACCGCGCCAAGTCGAAGCCCCGCCCTTAATGTCTGAATCGGATAGTCAGACGTTGCGACCCAAGCAGTAATCCCCCGACTGCTTTGTCAGGAGACACAGAATATGAAAAAGTTACTGGTTCTGCTGGCCGTAGCGACGCTTCCCGGTGCTTCGGGATGCTGCTGCGCTCGGCTGTGTTCGCTGTGCCCGCTATGCCCCTGCAATTGGTTCAATCGCGGCACAGTATGCGCGCCGGCTCCAACCTACGCCGTTCCAGTGGCAGCGTCGCCCTGCGCACCGCCCACGTATGTGCCGTCACCATGTGCACCAACGTGTGCACCGGCCCCGACGGCAGTTTCGCCTCTAGCCGCCACGGTAATGCCGCAGTACGTGGCCCCGCCATGTGCGGCTCCGCCGGCGCAGTGTGTGGCCCCGCCAGTCGCGCCCCTCGTGACGCATGCTCAGCCCCAACCCATGTATTACCCCGCACCGGCTGCCGCTGCCTGTTGTGCTGCGCCGCAGCCTAGTTGCTGCTACCCGGCTGTGCCGACATGTAGCAGCTGCGGTGGGCCTTACATCGGCGCAGTCAGCTACGGTCCCGTGTTCGACTGCGGCTGTGATAGTTGTAGTGGCTGCGGCGGATGCAGTTCCTGCGGGTCGTGCGGCGAATGCGGTTCCTGCGGATCATGCGACGAATGCAGCTCGTGCAACGGCGGATGCAGCAACTGCGGCAGCCCCCCTCCACCGCCTCCGGTTCCGGCTCCGTCAGATAAGATTGTTCCGGTTCCTGCCGCGGGTTGATCGAGACATCCACACAAACCAAGGACGCGACCACGAGCGAGCCGGTTCCCCTGCCCTCCCACTACGGCAGCTCGTGTCGCACATGGGTTGAAAGTCGTCCGGGACATTCAACCCACCCATAAGCCCTGCTCGGCTACGCCATCCTGAAGGTAGCCGGGCAGGGCTCTTTCGTTATTCTTGCCGGGGGTGCGGGTGGAGATTGCGGCTGGGAGCGATTCCGGGCCACCCTTGCGCGCGCACCTTGCTGGGTGAGGCTCGATCTGATGCTCGGAGACCGCGATTCGCGCACGGGGCGTGGCGAGCGGTGCATGGTTCCGATGAACGGAAGGCTCTTTGTTGAAGAGATGCAGCCCGACGGCTGCTTCAAGTAGAATATGGCTGCAACGCACAACGGCAGCGGACCCTTCACAACAGTGCCCAACACCATTGCAACCCTCGTGGATGTGATTCGCCATGATCAAGACATTGAAATCCGTCGGCCGGAACGCTGCGTGTTTTTCGGTCGTGTTGCTCATGTTCATCACCTGCACCGCCCGCGCCGCCGAACCCGCGCAAGCCAAATGTGCTGTATTTGCTAGCCGACCAATGGCGCGCCGCGGCGACCGGTTACGCCGGTGATCCCAATGTCAAGACGCCCCACCTCGATCGCCTCGCTGATCAGTCGGTCAACTTCACCCACGCCGTCTCCGGCTGCCCGGTGTGCTGCCCGCATCGCGCATCCCTGATGACCGGGCAGTTCCCGCTCACGAACGGCGTGTTCCTGAACGACCTGCACCTGCGCGACGACGCCGCCTGCCTCGCGGAAGTGTTCCGGGCCGCCGGCTATGACACCGGCTACATCGGCAAGTGGCACCTCAACGGCCGCGGGCGAAGCAACTACATCCCGCCCGAATCGCGACAGGGATTCGACTACTGGAAAGTGCTCGAATGTACGCACGACTACAATCACTCGTTCTACTACGCCGGCAACGATCCGACGAAACGCACCTGGCCCGGTTATGACTCGATCGCCCAGACGCAGGACGCGATGCAATACATCAAGGACCACGCGCGCGGCGACAAACCGTTCGTGTTGTTCCTGTCCTGGGGCCCGCCGCACAATCCTTACCAAACAGCCCCGCCGAAGTACCGCGCCATGTACGACCCCGACAAGCTCGAGCTGCGCCCGAACGTGCCCGAGAACATGCAGAAAGAGACGCGACAGGACCTGGCCGGCTACTACGCGCATTGCACCGCGCTGGACGACTGCCTCGGCGACTTGTTGAAAACGCTGGACGACGCCGGCCTCACACGCGACACCATCGTCGTCTTCAGCGCCGACCACGGCGCGATGCTCGGCTCACAGGCCCAGCACCGCAAGCAGAAGCCGTGGGATGAATCCATCCGTGTGCCGCTGTTGATCCGCTACCCGCGCCGCCCTCGGCCACACCGGCCGCCAACTCGACGCGCCGATCAACACGCCCGATCTGATGCCCACCTTGCTCGCACTCGCCGCCGTCAAATGCCCGAACACCGTCGAAGGCCTCGACTACAGCAACTACATCCGCACCGGCAAGAATCCGCCGAAGGACTACGCGCTAATCTCCGGCCCCGCCCCATTCGGCGAATGGACGCGCCGCAACGGTGGCCGCGAATACCGCGGCGTCCGCACGGAGCGCTACACCTACGTCCGCGATCTGACCGGCCCCTGGCTGCTCTACGACAACCAGGCCGACCCGTATCAACAACACAACCTCATCAACAAGCCCGACGCCGCCGACGTGCAGAAGAAACTCGACGCCCTGCTGACCCAGAAACTTCACGACCATCACGATGAGTTCCTGCCCGCGGACAAGTACATTGCAAAATGGGGCTACAAGGTCGATGCGAACGGCACGGTGCCCTATGCGCCGTAGGTTCCGGTGGTGTGGAAGCGCGGGTGCCACTGCTGGCTTGTCCAGCAGTGCTGAATGTGCCACCCTAGTCCCGTCGATCGCTCGCGTGCCCCACGTGGCCGCGTCTCTCCGAGACGCGAAAGCATCCCAACATCCCTCGCTACAGGTTTGCCCACGCGGCATCCTCTTCCGGAGTATTCCAATCGCGCGCGAGCACCGACTCGCTTGCCATCAAACCATCAAACGCGTAGTCGACCGTTCGCGATTTGAGAAAGCAGACGAAATCGTAAACCTCGCGTTGCAGCGCTTCAGGTAACTCTTTCACTTCTTGCTGAATTAGATCGGGAGTGCTCATGGCTAAATTATAAGGCATGAACAGTCCCGCACAAATTCGAAAAAACACCGTCAACAACTCAGTTTACCGGCCACCGTTACACTCCCTGTCCCCTGCATTCCGCATCCTGTCCGCATCCTCTTCCTAGTTTTTTGCCACCTTCTATGCCAACGTACACCACTGAAATGAGCTTCCGTGGCGTGGCTGCCGTTTCGCACGCTGATGACACCTGATTCGCGGGTGGCGCTACGGCTATGTCAAAGAGTTCGTAGGATCGATTCGCCGCAAGGGAGAGGAACCCATCGGAATTAGGTGAGCGACGGAATTGTTGGATTCTCTCCATTCGGCAAGGTGGCCGATTCCGATGCTTGACCTGTCCTCAAATTCTGGTATAGTGATCGTCTGTATAGTACACGAATCAAGGCCAGTGTTGGCCGCTCACCGTGCCCTAGCCTGCGCCCATGCTATGCGCAGCGAACGGCCCCCGCTCACGGTTACCTTTCCAAGAACGCTCCGCCAATTAGTAACTAACGACTAACAACGGACAACCCACCCGAGGTGTATCCAATCCGCTACAAGTGCGCAAAAACCCGAGGGGGAATTTTGCGCACTTGTCCCAATGCGATGCACCCAAGGGGGCAAGAAGTGCAAAATCCCGAGGGGGAGTTTTGCGCTCCTTGCTCACATCCGCAGAAGAACTCGGAGCACGCACCCGCAAGCGTTTTGACCACACGGCAGGAGAACTGCAAAGTCGGGGTCTGGTCCATTTTTCGGCCACTCCGGTACGCCTTTATGGTGCAATCGTTGAGCGAAAACATGGACCTGACCCCTCCGCCTCGGACTTTGCAGTTCATCTGGGCCACACGGCCGTCGATTGGCTAATTACAATGGAAGTATGAACAATCCCACCTCCCTATTCCGCTGGAGCATCGCGATTGCGATGCTGGTTGCTCTACCGTCCTTTGCCGCCGCATCGGTCAAAAAGAAGTCGGGACGGCTAAAAGTAACCGACACGACTGAGAAAAAAGCGGAAGAAACCGCCGACAATTCCGACGATCCCACTGCGCCGCGCTACGGCGACCCGCAGACGGTTCGCTTTCGCGTGGGCGCCGAGATCACGGCCAGCCGTGGAGCATGCCGCGGAATTACGGCCATGGTCACCGTGCCGCTCAATTGCCCGGAGCAGAAGGTGACTATTGTCGAGGAAGATTTTTCGCCGGAAGTTGCCGCCGTGACATATCGTCCACTGCCGGGCGGCGAGGTGAAACAAATGCTTATCTCAATCCCGCGGCTGAATGCCGGTGCAACAGCCCACGCGATCCTCACCACGGAAGTGACAACTCGCCCGATTCTGCCGCCCGAGAAAACGGATGACCTGAAAATCCCGAAAAGGATACCACGAAACCTGCGGTTGTATGTCCTTCCCAGCCCCTACATTGAAATCAAGCATCAGCAAATTCACGCGTTCAACAAAGAGATCATGGAATCCGTCGATGATTCTACCAACGACTGGAACAAGATCGAAGCGATTTACGACGCGGTGCTAAAGAAAGTCGACTACGTGGAAGGCCCCGACAAGAGCGCGGCCGAAGCCTTGCACGATAAGCAGGCCGACTGCCAAGGGCGTTCGGCGCTGTTCATCGCCCTGTGCCGCGTGAACAAGATCCCCGCCCGCATGGTATGGGTCCATGGACACTGTTACCCGGAGTTTTATCTGGAGCATGCCGAGGGAGAAGGGCACTGGTACCCGTGCGAATCGGCCGGCACGCGGGCATTTGGCGAAATGCCGCTGGCGCGCACGATTCTGCAAAAGGGTGACAACTTCCGCGTGCCGGAGCGTAGGGAAAAGCTCCGCTACGCCTCAGATTTCTTGATCGGGTTGCCCACGCCCGGCGGTGGCAGGCCGCAGGTGAAGTATATTCGCGAAGTCGCCCCGCAATCGGCAGTTCAATAGCCGCTACGAATCGTGCCGGACATTACTTTTGCTGCGTCATCCGTACGAAAAACGCCTCGTCTACTTTTGAGGGCATGGGATGTTTGATCGTCAACGGGGCCGTGTCGCCATAATGCTCTTGCTCCTTCGCAAGCAGCTTCAGCATCTCATGAACCTTTTCGGAACGGGACGGCTCCGCGGCCAAATTCGTGAGCTCAGACGGATCGTCGCGCAGATTGAAGAGCTGCGTCACATCGACTTGCGGATAACGAATCAATTTCCAATCGCCTTTTCGAACGGCCCGTTGGACATCGCGATACGCGAGGAATAGCGAATCCCGCACGTGGTCGGCCTTACCCTGCATGATTGGCACGAGACTTTTCCCGTCCAAACCGCTCGGCACCTTTGCCCCTGCGAGATCGGCGATCGTCGGAAAGATGTCAAATAAATACACAAACGCATCGCTCTCGCCTGTCGGCACACTTGGTCCTGCAAAAATTAGCGGCGCCTTCATGCTGTGGTCATAGAGATTCTGCTTGCCGAACAGACCGTGGCTGCCGATTGCCAAGCCGTGATCCGATGAGAACACGAATACCGTATTGTCTGCTTCGCCCAGTTCCTCGAAGGCGGCAACGATTCGGCCGATTTGGAAGTCGAGGCACGAGATGCACGCGTAGTAGTCGCCCAGATGCTTCCGCACGATTTCCGGCGACCTTGGCCAAGGTGCGAGCCGCTCATCACGGATTAGTAGTTCCCCGTTATTAAACGGATGGAACGGCTTGTAATTGGGCGGCAGCGGAATCTGAGCGTCGCGGTAAAGACGCATCCACTGGTCGGCGGCTACGCGTGGGTCATGCGGGCCTTCAAAAGCCACGTACATGAACAACGGCTTCTCGCGGTCCCAGCCCGTTTTCAAAAAGCGAACCGCCAAATCAGCGGCCGCGCGACCGGGCTCGCCAGACATTCGCTCTTTCCCCTCGTTCACATACGTACTGTGCTGAAACGCCTTGTGGTACTCAAGGGGCGTGTTGCTTCGTTTGCCGACATGCCACGTTACGTAGCCGGCCTTATTCATCACATCGGCCAGCGTGCCTTCCTTCTTCTTCGAGTCATAGCGGAAGAGAGACATACCGCTGAGGAGCATGTGGCGCGAGGGATTACAAACGGCGGGAACCGTGGAGCCCATGCAGTAAGCGTTGTGAAACACAAATCCGGTTTGGGCCAGCCGGTCCAAGTTCGGCGTGTGAATGACCGGATTGCCCAAAGCGCCGATGGTGTCCGCACGCTGATCGTCGGTAAAGAGAAATACGACGTTTGGCTTCCGATCCGCGTGGGCAGTCTGAACGGTCAGCGCCAGCGCAAAGACGAGCGATAGGATGAATCGCGGCAGCGTCACGGAAAGAGTCTCCAGTGTCCAGGATCCTTCTATCTATAACAACTGGACGCTGACTAAGCCACCTTTTTGGGGACTGCCTCCTGGTTGGAGTCGCTGACGGTAATGGGAAGCATGCGCACCTCCAGCGGCATGGTCGTGTCGAGATGAACCTCACGCTGGGGAAACGCGACAACGATGCCCGCTTCACGGAAATACTGGTCGATAATGAACCGCAGGTCACTTTCGATCCGGCGACGGTCACCCAGCGTCCGAACACCGATCCAAAAGTGAAGCTCAAACGTTAACGCGCTGTCTCCAAAATCGGCAAACCAGACAAACGACTCGGGCTTCTTTAGCACCAAACCGTGCTCATCGGCGGCTCGTTTTAACCAGCGGGCTGCATCTCGTGTCGGCGAACCATAGGCGATCCCAACCTGGACGCAACATCGTATCGTCGAGTCGGAAAGCGTCCAATTGACGACATTCCCCTCTAGAAAGGAGCTATTGGGGACGATGATCTCCGAGTTGGTTCCGGTGCGGATACGGGTGCTGCGCATGCCGATGTGTTCGACCGTTCCGTGAAGGCTTCCAACCTCGATCATGTCTCCCACGCGAATGGGCCGCTCGATCAAGAGGATCACGCCGCTGATGAAATTGTTCAGAATGCTCTGGCTGCCGAAACCGACGCCGATGGCCACCGCTCCGCCCATGAAAGTGAATACGGTCAAAGGCACGTTGATCAGGTGCAAAGCCATCAGGACCGTGGTTATCACTAGGGCATAAAAGGCCAGCGACTCGACTGCAACTGCCGCGCCGTCGTGGATCCCGGCTCTTGGCAAAACCCGATGGGAAAACACCTTCGTGGCCCGGCGAGAAATAAATACGCCGCAAAACAGCAACGCCAGCCCGGTGCAAACTTTGCCCACGGTTACGGGACTGTCACCGGGGCTGCCAAGCTCTTGGCGCCAAATCGCAAGGACATCTTGCCAACCGGCTTGCATCCAATCACTCAACGAGTGGCGCTCCGTCTTCTCGCGAATCTCATCGAGGAGGCGGGAATGCAGCTTGATGTGGGTTTCCAGGCGGACAAGATTCGTGCTGAGCGTCTCAATCATTTGTTGATAGAGCCCAATTTCGTTATGCAACCAATGAGCCAATTCAGGTTCTTGGTCCTTGGCCTGTTGCAATCGCTTCTCGAGATCGGCAAGCTCCTTGCGATTCTCGCCGACTTGTAATTCCTCGAGCCGCCGCTCCAAATCGAGCTGTTCGAGGTTCTTTTCGCATTCCTTCTTCCATTTGGTTAGCTCGGCGCGGTCGCCTTGCGCCGAAGCGATGTCGAAACGCCGACGCCACGCATCCTTCAGCGGTCCGATTCGTTCAAGCTGCTTCTGGATGAGTGTTTTCCGCTGATTTTGGCATTCGCGTGCCAGTTGGCGGGCTCGTTCTTCCTCGCGCAGCGCCGGGGTGCTTTGGGAGACTGTATCCAGCTTTTGACGCGTCTCCGCCCACTGTTGGTCAAAGTACTCCAAGCTCGACTCTGCCGCCCGCAGTTCTTGGTTCAATTTGGTTTCCTGCTTCTCGACATCGACGAGCGCGCTGTGCAGGTCATCCTCAGAGAAGACAACATCCTTTTCCATCGAAGTAAGCGTTTCCTGAAGCAGAGTCAGATTGATGTCGTGTAGTTGCTGCGTGGACTTCGCGTTGGATAACTCAGCTTGCCGCACAGCGAGCGTCTGCTTGGCGACGTTCGCTTCAAGTTCCGCGATCTTTAGTTGGCTGGCCAGTTCACCGGCTTTTGCCGGATCGTTGTTTTTTTCGGCGGTCTCTTTCGCACGCCGCCGCTCGGCCTCACGCTGGTTGTAATTTGTTTTCGCACGGTCCAAACTGTCTGCAGTGGCAGCGAGCGCCGTTTCGATCGTGGTGGCCCGGCTTTGTTGTGTGAAAAGGTTATCGCGCAAACTATCCAATGTTAAAAAAGAATAAGGACGTTTTTCGACAGGGCCATTGCTTCGAAGACTGGCTAGCTTTTCTTTTGCTTCGGCCTTATTGGACTCGATCTCCTTTTGCTGCGCTTGCGCCGACAGGAGTTGTGCATAGAGCATATCGAGTTGTTTGAGCAATTCGACTTCATGCGACAACGGCTCGGCGGGCTTTGGCTCGGTCGCCGCCTCGCCTTGAACGGAATCCAACACCCGTTGCGCCACAATGATCCGCTGTGCCACGTCCTGGCGCTTCGCTTGCAGATCCTCCGGCTGAATGTCCGCGGGGGATGCTGGCGTTTTAGTTTCAGTGGGTCCAGTGACACCGGCAAGCCGAATCGGCGGAGCAGCCGGCGCCGAAAGGCACATGGCCAAGAATACAACAAGGATGCAGAGGATCCAACGCAATCGAATCACAGGATGCAACACGAATCAAATCTCCATGAAGGCGCGCGCTTGGCGACGTGATGCTTTGTTGGAAGAACTAACGTCCCTCGTGTCCTACAGAGACGGACAGCGACTGCGCGAACAAACGTGCTCTCGTGTCCGCCCCACTCTACCGTTGACAATGGTTAAATGAGGAATGTTGATCCCGGCATCGCTGCCAATTCACAAAAAATGGAGGAAGGATGGACCGCGGAGCTTAGGAAGATTACGTTTTTCGGTCAACGTGGGCCATTGGCTGGAAATGCGCGTCCGTTCACCGCCAAGGGTGCAATTAAGGGGGGACATCCGAAATGCAGGCCGCCTTGGAGCAAGCCCTTACGCCCTACAGGAGTTTACGCGCGTCCGTCAGTTGCTTGCGCCCCAAATCGCGTCAAGGGACCTTGCTATGCCAGACACGAAACACAGCTCTCTCCCAGCTTTCAGCCGTTACAAGTGCGCCTCTAACCTTAAACCGCGATTGTATTTGCAGGTGGGTCACGACTAGACCTGAGACAATTTTACGGCGACGACATCCACAGCGTGCAAGAGCTATTGGGCCACAAGAGCCTCGTCACGACCCCAATCTATCCGCACGTCAGCACCGGGAACCTCCGGGCGGCTTACGAAAAGACGCACCCGCGGGAACGCTAAGGTGCACCAGCCAATGGAGTACCGGCACTGCATGCTGTTTGGCCGCAGCAACTATTCGTGGCACCCTGCGAGTGCCGCTCAGTCTTCCGCTGCCAGATCACCCACGAAAGCTGCAGCAAAATGGTGATCGGCAACATCAATATAAATGCAATTATGGAAAAGTCCAACCAGTTCGTTCCTTCGATGCCTGCTATGTCGACTTAAAACCAATGGGAACTTTCCACCGCTAGCTTTTCTTGATCCATCGGAACGACGAATTCATAGTAAGGATAGTGGTCGTTCGACTGTTGTCCTCCCATCAGAGCGGCGAACGCAAATCGGCTGCCATTATGTTTGTGTGCAATTCCGATGTATCCGTGTAACGATTTTGTATCCGGATAACCACCCTCGCCAGAGATCAAAAGCCCGGCCTGGTCCGCCGCAGTCCAGATCGACGTTAGCACCTCTATCGGAATCGGAGTCGATGATCGAATGGCGACGTGGCGGTTCGCAAATTCGGCAATAATGCGGTCCACGGCATCGAGCTCTCTCGCGTTATTCCAATAGAGGGTACCCGCAGGTAGATTCACAATCGCGGCTGGAGGATCCGATAGACCTGCGGAGTCCAGTCCAGACACCCAGGAAAGCTGCTCGACAGCTTTGATATTGCATAGCTCGGCAAGTGTTGAAGGCTGCTCGAACGGATAGTGCCAATAAGAGAAGGAAAACAGTACGCCAAGCGCCATTGACAATCCGATCGTGGCGATGACCGGTGCATAACTGCCGTATCCCATTCGCTTACAGGCTTTGGTGCCGATCAGCGGCACCACAAAGACGAGGATCAACGGCCACACCAAACTTAATGACACCAGTGCCATGACCGCGAGAAGCTCGCTCAGGTTAAAGCGAAATCGGCTTCTCGACAGATCAGAAGATAACTTCGTCACGTAAACTATTACTTGCGTACCAACCGAAACCACCGTGGCTCTGCCACCATCTGTTCTGAAATAAATGGCAAGATCACGCAATCTTTTCGGCAATTCCCTGTCCGGCTGTAGGCGGTGGCAGCGGCTTGCCATCTTGCTTGAGAATTTCCAGCCACTCGTCGACGATCTCGCACAACTCGGCATAAACTTCGGCTTCGTTATCGCCGTGGCAGCATGGACCGACAACACCCGGGCATTGGCCGACAAAGTACTGATCTTCGTCCGACCATTCGACGATCTTGATGTATCGAGCGCTATCGTTCACGACTTTGATTCCTTGATGACTCGCTTCACTTCGCGTTCTTGGTAAGGTTTGGCGTCGTCACCCACTTTACCAGATACACTCGTACGAATGCACTTCGGATGCTCGAAGTTTCGGTGGCTACCCTTGCCACCGCGATTCGTGAAACCAGCACGCTCCAAATCGCGGATCAGCTCACGAATCTTTCGCGGCATCGTGTAAGTTTCCTGCGTGACATTCCAATTATATCACCGTTGCAAGACTCACAGGACCACGAGTTTCGGCCGCAGCTTAAATCTTCCGCGAATCATACGCCCAATGCAGCAGCGCTTGCCGCTGGCGGCGGCGGCATTTTAGATCACCGCGTTTGCAGTTCTTTTGAATCTGGGCGACGTGTCGTTTCACCGCCTTCCAGCGTTTGATTTGTCGCTCGTCGTCTTCACAGCGGCGGCCCATATAGTAACGGCAATACCATTGGAACCAGCCGCGGGGATCGTCTTTGTAGAGCCAGCCTTTTTCGCGCCACACCGAGAGGGGTTGCGAGGCATTGACGCCGAAAAAATTTAGCTCGGGGTCGTGCTTCTCCAAGCACAGCTTGGCGTCATCGAACCAACTGGCAGGAAATTCCTCGGTGCAATCGGTCATGTAGCGGCCGCCGAAGATGCCGAGCTCGAGCAGTTGCTTCGGCGTTAGCTGCGGCTTGAAATCAGGATGGAAGTTTTTGCCCACCGGCTCCGACCGGTAGTAGATGTACTTCCGCTGCATTTTGTCGTTCACGACGACACGAATGGGCTTCATCAACGTGCTGCGCCTCCATTCGCGGCGGCAAGGCCCGATTAAATGAACTTCGCAATCAGGCCGGTCACGTTCTCGGTGCGGCCTTTGTTCTTTTGATACGTGTTCTGCGTGTCCGAAGGCCCGCTGCCGCCGGTCGTATCGTCATTGTAATCGAATCCGTCGACGTCGCCGGTATTGTTATCCTTGCTCTTGTTCTTGGTCAGCGTGTTGTCGGTCGAGCTGGAATCGATATAGATGCCGTGCCGCGCGTTGTCTTCCGTTTTGTTGCGGGTGAGCGTGTTGTTGTCGGCGTTTTCCAGGCTGATGCCGTTGCCGTCCGTTTCATTCGCCAGGCTGCCGCCTTGGCTGCGCTTGATTTTATTGCGCTCAATCGTATTCGACGACGAGTCGCGGATCACCAGTCCGGTCAAACCGGCATCCGATATGTGATTCTTCTTGATGACGTTGTTTTTATTTGCGCCGATCTCCAATTCGTCGCTGAGAATGATACCGTACAGATCTTGTGTACCGGGGCTATCGAGGTCGTTGTGTTTGATCGTCACCCGCTCGATTCCGCCGTTGAGCTGGATGCTGCTGAGGGCAATGTTCGTAAGATCGTTGTGGTCAATCAATGAATCGACGACGTTCTCGAAGTAGATACCCGCACCGCTAAGATCGGTGAACTTATTCTTTTTGACGTTGATGCCAGTTTGCTCTGTACTGTTTTCGCCGCTGCCGCCCACGATCCGGATGCTGGTTTCGCTGTTTGTCCCGGTAAACTTGTTGCGTTTGATTTTGGCGTTCTGTAGTCCCTGGTCAGAATAGATACCGTTACCTGAATTCGTTCCGTCCCGATCGTTGTTGCGGATGACGTTGTGCTCGATTTCAGTTTCGCTCGGCGTCGAACTCGAAGACGTGGCGGAATTCAAATAGATGCCGATGGTGTTCGCTTCGATGACGTTGTGTTCGATTTCGTAGCCGGCGTGTGAAGCAGAGGTGCGAACGCCGATCGTGCCGTCGGCATCCGTGTTGGAGTCGAACTCGCCGATCGTGAAGCCTTTGATTTCAATACCGTCCGCTTGGAGGTCGAAGGCGACGGCTGGATCGCTGGACGTCGCATTGTCCACGGGGTCAACAATCGATGCCTTTGAGGGATCAAGGTATTTCGAGAGCGACGCTTTGGCGCCTGCGATCTTGAGCTGCTTGTCGACAACGACGTTTTCCGCATAGGTGCCGGCCCGCACTTTGATTTTGTCGCCAGCGGAGGCCGCGTCGACGGCCGCTTGAATGGTGGTGTACTGCCGCGCCGCTGCATTATCCGACGAGAAGCTGCCGTCCACCGTAAACACTGCCAACATGCGACGGTCTTCCAACGGTTCCAAACGCAAACGACGGCCAATCGATCGATTCTTCTTCATCACTGGTTCTCTCAGCAGATGCAGATCTAGGTTGCTTAGCTCCGTTGCGGACGAAGTGATCAGAACTTCATCTCTTGGAGCTAGGGCTCATTATAGCTGGCGGAAAACAGCGGCGAAGCGGCTCGCTGAAGCTGAGCGATCACCCCAATCCGGCCGCCCGTCACAGCCATTTCCAACCGCCGATTTAGCCCGTAAATGCGGAACTTCGATCGTCGCTCCGATGTGGCCGAGGACGTCACAACCGTCACGATCGGACCACGATGTTTGCGATTCGCGCACTTCGTTGACCGGCCACAACCTGTGACGTAGATATTTGGCGACATAACTGCGCACGGGTTGCCAAATGAGACAGGCCAGCAGTGGCACGTCGCGCTCGGCCCGCCGGCACGACAACAGCAAATGGAAACACACCGACAACGCATGAAGCCGTCTCGTTATTGATCTAATTGAAATAAGCCATGATCAAATCGCAAATTCTGCTGGTGGATGACGATCGCCATGTACTGGAGTCGATGTCGGATTGGCTCCGTGCACAGGGTTATGAGATCGCAGCCAGCGCCGGCTATGCAGATGCGCTGGAGCGCCTGCGACAGAAATCGTTCGACCTCGTGCTGGCCGATGTGCGGCTGCGTGATGGCGACGGATTTGATTTGCTCGAGCAATGCCGCCGGAATTGGCCGGAGTCGCAAGTTGTTCTCATGACCGGCTACGGCACGGCCGACGGGGCGATTGAAGCGATTCGTGCTGGCGCGTTTGATTACATCACAAAGCCGCTCATTGACAATGAACTGCTGATGACGATCGAGCGAGCCATCTCGCAGCGCAGCGTTAAGCAGGAGAACGACAACTTGCGCGCGCAGCTCGATCGCCGATACGGCATGGACAACATCGTGGGCCGCGACCCGCGGATGCTCAAAGTCTTTGAGATGATTGGCAGCGTGGCCGACACCCGGGCCACGGTGCTTGTCACCGGCGAAAGCGGCACGGGCAAGAGCATGATCGCGCGGGCCATCCACCGGCGCAGCGGTCGCATGAAGGGCCCATTCGTCGAAGTGGCGTGCGGCGCGCTTCCGGAAACGCTGCTGGAAAGCGAGCTGTTCGGCCACGTGGCGGGTGCCTTTACCGGCGCCGCCGGCGAAAAGATGGGAAAATTCCTGCAAGCCGATCGCGGCACGATCTTCCTCGACGAGATTGGTACCGCCAGTCCGGCGATGCAGGTGAAGCTGCTCCGCGTGCTCCAGGAGCTGAAATTCGAACAAGTCGGCGGCACGAAAACGTTTGAAGTGGACGTCCGCGTCGTATTGGCCACGAATGAAGACCTCTCGCGGGCAGTGGCTGAGGGCCGCTTCCGCCAGGACCTTTACTACCGCGTGAACGTGATCAATATCGAGCTGCCGCCGCTGCGGAGCCGACCGAGCGACATCCCAATGTTGGCGCACAGCTTCCTGGAACAAGTCCGTGAGGATTCGCGTCGCCAAGTGACGGGATTTGACGACGAAGCGATGGCGACGCTTGAGCGATACAATTGGCCCGGCAACGTGCGAGAGTTGCAAAACATTGTCGAACGTGCCGTGTTACTCGGGAAGGGCCCTATAATCTCGGTCGCCGACCTACCCGTTGAAGTACGCGGTACGAGCCCGGTGATCATGAGTTCCGGCGCTGGACAGAGGACACTGAAAGAAGCGCTTGAAGGTCCGGAGCGACAAATCATTCGCGAAGTGCTCGAAGCGAATGGCTGGAACCGCAACGCTACGGCGGATCAGCTGGGGATCAACCGTACGACGCTGTATAAAAAAATGAAGCGGTTAGGTCTCGAAGATGGCCGGATCGGCGTGATGTAAAACGCGTCGGTAAGGTCGTGCAAATGAAATAAGGGTAGGCGTTCGCCTACCCTTATTATCTTTCTGCGTGATGAGAGATCTGTTATTGATCAGCCTTCGGAGATTCAGCCGCTGGGGTGGAAGGGCTTTGATCTTTTGAAGCGGCTGCGTCAGTTCTTTCCTCCGCTGCCGGCGTCGTTTTTGTCGCGTCGCTGGATTCGCTCAGCGTTTTAGTCCTCGCTGCCGCCGGCTTTTCGGCTGCCGAGCCACCTGAATCGTTTGCGTTCAGCTTGTGGTAGACTTCGGCTAGTGCCTTGTTAACGATGGGCAAAAAGTCTTTCGCGAAGTGAAGGGCAGCGCTTTGTTCGGCAGTCTCCATAGGATCACGCATTTCGCTCGTGAAGTACATCTTGTAGAGCGCGCGTGAATTGCCAAACCGCCACCGCGGATTCGCCGGGGCCTCCCAAACAATCTCGCCGTTATTGTCCGCCGACTCGGCGTTGTACCACGTCCAGAACACGCGAATTAGGTCCCGCCCGGTGACGTCTTCCTTAAAGAACGTATTGGTCCACATCGGAGTATCGGGAATGCCGGGCATCACGAGCGGATAGAGAGAGTTGTCCTTGCCGCGCGCTTCGAAACCGGAGGCTGGATAGCACACATTCGGCGTATGAAACGATACATTGCGTGAATGCCCAACAATCAGCCATAAGTCAACCCGCTCGCCTGTGCGCGAGTTGCGATAGGGCGCGATACAGCACCAATCGCACCGGCCGTTTTCTGAACTTCGGGGTCCACGGGCTTGTCTTCGCCATGCCAGTCGCCGAAATCCTTGGGAACGAGGCTCAGCAATTCCGCACGTTCTTCGGTGTTGAAGCTCGTGCCAGTAAATCGGTCGGTAATCCGTATCTGGGGAATAGTCAAACCCACGATCAGGACGATTCCCAAGAGGATCGGCAAATAGCGAGTCACGATGGAATGCCTCCAGATGTTATCCCGGCCACGTGGTGGACGAGGGGCCGAGGCCGCAAAGACTCGGATGCTCAACCGAGTTAGCTACGCCTGGAAATGGTTTTCGGTTCGGATCGGCGCAGCGGTCACCATAGCATGTCAACGACTCATTTCACGGTAGGCTCATGCCGGTAACGTGTCAAGAAACTTCAGCTCCGGCGGAGTCCTTAATTTAGCTAGGCATTGTTGCAGGCACACTCCGTGTGCCGTAACGGAATCGGCAAAAAGCGTTGCCACAAGGGCTGCTGCGACACGACGGAGCGTGCCTGCCACAAATAATAGGACACTCATCCGCTCAACCGGCATAAGCGGCACAGCCCAATCCGCGAGTTTTTGGCTATCGCAATCTGGGACAGGAGAAAAAGCCCGCGTTGCAAGTGCAGCGCGGGCTCGCGAGTTTTTTTGTTGAATTGCCGCGTGTGCAGCCCGCACGGCCTCAAGGGAGGCTAATACGAGAGCTTGGCCAGTGTCTCCGGCAGCGCTGGCGGCGGATCGTCGCTTGACGACTTTACTTTTGTCGCCGGCATTTGTTGTTGCGACGGTGTCACCGGCAATCGATTCGCCTCGCGCAGCGGTCCAGCCTGTTGAATCGGGGCCGGTCCAAACGGCAGTGCCGGTGGCGGATCGAACTCGCCCGTCGGCCCCGTGTTATTCAGCGGGCCCTGGGGGGGCGTTTGTGGTTCGTAGGGCGGTAGAAAGCGCCGCGGTCCCGCCGGCTCCGTTGGCACACCAGGCTGCGGCGGCTGCGGCGTATTGGGCGGCATTCTTGTCTCGTTCCCTTCCGGTGCCGCGGGGCCGCCGCCGGGGACTGCTGTGGTTGGCTGTTCTTCACGTGGCGTCGTAGGAGGTGGGGCTCTGCGTTCCTCCTCTTCGGCCGGGGGCGCCTCGAAACGCGGAATCTCGTTTTGCAGTTGTTGCTCCCCTGTTTGAGGAGCACCCGGTTCAAAGGGCTGAATCGGCCACTGCCGCCAGCGCGTTTCGTACCAACCGAACATCAATGGATTTGGATGACAGCGCCCATCCGCGCAGCAGGGCGGCGGCGTGGGGCGGTCCGGGCAGGGAGCTACAGCCAACGAAGTGTTGCCGATTCCAAAAAACAATAATCCTACGGTAGAAGCTATTCGAAGTTTCATTCGTGCATTCTCCCTGATTCCGATTATCGCGTCGTCGGGCATTCGCCATGCCAAGATACGCAGTGCAAACGGGCCCAACTACGTCACGTCAATTGTCGGTCCTGGCAATATCGAATCCCGCAATCCTCGACTACAACGAACCCAAGCCGAAACGTTTGATCTGGTTGGCCATGCCCGTGCCGAGAGATACAAAGCCGAACAGTCGTTCAAATGGCTGGGTGTATTTGAATACCAACGCGTTGAACTTGATGTACGGATCCTCGGCGATGTACAGACGGTCGCGGGGCATCAGTTGATAGTTCGTGGCGGTCGAGCCGCCGCGACTGATCTCTGCCCAATTCACCGGGAGAATCTGCTCACATCCGACGCCGTTGGGAGCTGGACGAGCAATGAAAATCCGCGTCGACGACAACTGCGACAATCCGCCCAATTGTGCGATTGCGTCGAGCACCGTTTCGTTGCCAGTGATCGGGAACTCGGCAACGTCGTCGCCCTGGCCGGCGCCTTGCGTGATGACGTAGTACGTTTTGCTGTTGTACGCGAACACGTCTACAGCTACCTGCGGATCCTCGAGGTAATTGGACAAGTGCTTTTCGATCGCTTGACGTGCCTGATCCAGCGTGAGACCGGCAACGTACACGGAGCCGTATGTTGACAGGTTGACACGGCCGTCGGGTCCGACCAGGTGCTCCCCAGAGATTTGCTGAGCGCCCGAAGACGCTGCCAGAGAAACTGAGACAATCGGGTTTTGGATGGTTTGCGATAAGAATCGACGAATCTCTGCTTGAGCCTCGTCGATCGTGAGCCCAACAACTTTCACGCGGCCGTAGGTTGGACCCAAATCGACTGTGCCTTCGGGACTAACATAGAACGCATCGTAGATCGGCGAATCGGCAAAAGCGTTCGCGACCCGAATCAGAATCGCATCGAAGGGCTCGAGCTTGTGCGGGGGCTTGGGTACGATTTTTACCGCCTGGATGAACAGAATGTCGGGCGGCACGATCGTGTACAGCGGCAACGAGACCATATCGAGCTCGCGCGGTACGGCGCTCGCCGGCGAAGGTTCTGGCGGCGTAATCGGATAGGGCTCCCGTGGCTCTAGAAAAGCCGTGCAGCCCCCTGTGGATACCAGCATCACCATTGGCAGGCAAAGTGCTCGGATGACATCGATTCGAATGCGAGGCAACATGGCGTTTCTCGAAACTCGCGTTATGTAATCGGGAAGCGTGGCGACCACCAAGCTAGCTGCGCGGCAAGGAACACTTGCGCAACCGGAATTTCCGGTACGCTCTCTGTAATCGGTAAACTCCACCGACAACTTTCAGGCTGAGACCGAAAACATCGGCTATTTCTCCCAACCTGCGGCTAGCAACGGGGAAATGGGGCGGATGAGGAAAATGGCATGTCCAGAGGATGGCGTGTTGAAGTGTCCGAGTGACATCTAAGGTTGGCTGGGGGGCTCGCTGCGCTCGACCCCAGCCAACCAAACGAATTTCCATCAAACTGCCCCACTACCCTCGTCTCACTAGCGCGAACAATCTGCTGCCTGGCTGCGTAGTAGCCCCCGCGAGCCATGTGCGAGGCGTTTAATCGGCACGCACAGTAATTCAGATACAACCAGATTTGGCGATGCTTTGGCACTGGATGGCAAGGGCTATTCCGCCTAGGGGAGTTAGCAGCATTGCACGGACTTGGACGGCCGAAACATAGGCCATTTCAGGAGTTGCGTTTCGGCACGGGTGTTTGACAGATTTTGGTAATACGCGTATTCTCGATTCTTAGATGCCGCTGATTCGGCGGTGATGCAACCAATTAGAATGGCGCGGCATGCTTTGCTTGCTGCGGATTACATAGATGGCGGCCACGGGATACCAAGTGGGTCGGCCGCTGAACTTGTCGTACTTGTCACCGGGTTCCGTTTCGGCAGGGAGCCGTCGGATATGTCCGTAGGAACAGAGAGTCCATTGACTGCATTTGCGGCTTGCCGCTGTTGACCACATTTTCTTATGACGTGGGCTGAGGCTATCGCAATAATTCGGTTGTGGATTTCGATGGGTGGTAGCTGACGTTTGTCGTCCAACATTCAAGAGCTTTATTCTGCTACTGAGGTTTCTTCGTCGATGAGTCAGATCCCGCCTCCCGTCAAAAATCCTTTGCGATCGAGCGTACCGTTGGGCCCGGATTCGTTACGGTCTTCTGCGGCCACTGCAGCGGCAGAACCAGTGAGCTGGACCGATCCATCGCAACGGACACCGATCATTTTGTTGGTCGGATTGGTTGGTCTGCTCGTCGCGGCCTATTGGGACATGTTTGCGCTAACCAGTGCTGCCTGGAGCGAAGGCTTGTATTCGCACGGCTGGATCGTGCCGGTTTTCGCCTTGGGGCTGCTATGGCTTCGTTGGCAACCATTTGCGCCGGTTCCCAATTCGGAACGCTGGCTAGGTCTACTGCTGCTGGCGGGCGGGCTGTGCTTGCGACTCTTTGCCGCTGAGTATGCAATCCATACGTTTGACCGCCTTTCCTTTATCCCGGCGATTTTCGGCGTCTTCATGTTGGTAGGCGGTTTCCACACGATACGTTGGGCGTGGCCCGCTTTGGGATTTCTGATTTTCATGTTTCCGTTGCCAACAACTTTGGAAGTTAGTGTGCTCGGTCGGCTGCAACGGATTGCGAGCATCTCCAGCACATTTGTACTGCAAACGCTTGGCGTCGCCGCTTTCCGGCAAGGGAATTTGATCAGCATTCCTGGCATGGCGCAACCGCTGACGGTTGCCGACGCTTGCAGCGGCCTGCGTATGGCAACGATTTTCGGTGCGCTGGCGGTGGCGATGGTGTTCGTGATCGAGCGGCCGTGGTGGGATAAGTTCGTGATCCTCCTGAGCGCCATTCCGATTGCGTTAATCGTCAATATCGTTCGCATTACGGTAACCGGTTTGCTGTACATGGCGGCCGGACCGAACAATATCGCCGTTCAAAAAATCTGCCACGATTACGCCGGGCTCGTGATCATGATGCCGCTGGCGCTGGCGTTGTTGTGGCTCGAGTTGCAGGTCCTTGAAAGAATCACGATACCCGTGGATGCGGTGCAGTTGCGGCCTGTCGGCGGTGCGCGCGGAGTCGCAACCGTTCCGGTCCGCTAGATTGTGCCTCGTGTCGTTGAAAAAAATCGTCCGCTGTTGAAAAAACGCATCGGCCGGGTCGGGGTGCTCTGCCAGATTTGATTCAAAAAAACCGTTTACTGTTCGTTCCTTAGGGAGTTTCGGTGTAACCAATGGAAATTGGCGTGTGAGTTGCGGAAGCTAGCTGAACGCACTCCTCACGTTGCTGTTATTCGAACTCTCGGCATTCGCCGACATCACCAGGACCATTCGAGATTCTTCCATGACGTATCGCGACGACTCTTCTCACGCTCCCGATGATCATCACGATCATCACGCGCTCGTGACTGGACAGCAGCACCCGGGCGATGCCTTGGCGGTTCAATCCAACGGTGCTCCGACCACGGCCCTGGCCATTCCAGGCAGTCCCATGTCAGCGGTGCATCACGTGCTGCGCGGCAGCATGGATGCCAATACGTTGCTGCACGCTCTGCGGCGCCGCTGGTTGTTGGCGCTAAGCATGGGCCTGGTCATCGGAAGTGGTGCGGCGATCGCACTGTGGTTGATTTTCCCTGAGTCGTCGTCGGCCACTGCCCTGTTCCAGGTAGACGATAAACAAAACACGATCTTCGACATCAGCCACCGGAACGATCAAAACTACGATACGCTCAAAAAGACGCAGCTTGCGTTGTTGAAGAGTAACTTCGTGCTCAGCGCCGCGATTCGCAATCCGAGCATTGCGAGCCTAAGCGCCTTAGCGGGCAAGGGCGAACCGGTGGAATGGTTGCAAGAGAATCTTGATGTCGACTTCCCTCAAAACGGTCAAATTTTAAGCATCTCGCTTTCCGGTAATGAGCTCACCGAAGACCTGGTTCAGCTCGTCAACGCGGTTGCCAAGGCATACAAGGATGAAGTCATCGACGAGCAGCGGCAGCGTCATCTAGGGACACGCGACTTGTTGAGCCGCAGCCTGGGAAACCTAAACGACGAAATCAAAGGAAAGCTCAACACTTACCTCGATATCGCCCGTGAATCGGGCCATCCTCAGGCTGCAGACCAGGACGCAGAAACGCAGTTGCTGGTTCGGGACATTTCCGAAACGCAGAAGAAGAAGGATGAGCTCACTGCTCAGATTTACGAACAGCAAACCAACTTTATCATTTGGAAGGGCGAATACACCGATTCGGATTTAATCGAAGCGCAGATCGAACAATCGATCGAGCAAGATCCCCAGGTACTCATGATGCGCGGCCAGGTCGCCCAGATGCAGATGGAGCAGGCGGCATCGAACGGTGCCGCCCGGCGAGGGACTCGCGGTACCGATACGATGAACCGCCAGATTGAGGCGATGAATCGCCAAATCGACCAGTACCGAGCGCAGCAGAAAGCAAAAATTCTGCACGATCTTCAGAACAAGCCCAATGTCGCACTCCAGCAATTGATGCGGCGCTACAGGACTACCATGGCCTCATTGCAAAATCAGCTGAATGCCCTCGGCAAGTCGTATGATGCAAAAATGGCCGAGCTCAAGAAACGGATTGAGCGGTCCACGGAGCTGGAAACGCGTGAAAACGAACTAACACAGTTGCAAGAAGTCGCGAAAGACATGAGCGTCAAGCTTGAAAGTCTCGATATTGATGCCAACGCGCCGGACCAAATTCATCAGGTGCAACCCGCTGTTCCAACCAAAAACATCAATACGGCCCAGCACTATGCGATCGCGGCGCTGGGTGGCATTGCAGGCTTCTCGTTGACCTGCCTGGGCATCGGCTACCTTGAATTCCGCAACCGTCGGCTGAATGGTCCGGAAGAGGTCGACGAAGGCCTCGGCATTCGCGTGGTTGGCATTCTTCCAGGATTGTCATCGCGTAAGGCGCTCGATCCGAATCATCCGGTCGTGGCACAGCTCACCGAATCGATCGACGGTGTGCGAACCATTCTCATGCACGATTCCAGCGCGAAGCGGCGACAAGTCGTGCTGGTGACCAGTGCCGCCACGATGGAAGGCCGCACGACAGTGGCCAGCCAGTTGGCGGCCAGCTTGGCGCGTGCCGGCCGGCGTACACTTCTCGTCGACGGCGATTTACGTCGCCCGGCGCTCCACGCGTTGTTCGATGTACCGCTGGAAGACGGCCTCTGCGAAGTCCTTCGCGCAGAAGTCGATGTGGCCGATGTTATCCGTCCCACCCACGCTGAAGGCCTGTGGCTCCTCACCGCCGGCTACTGCGATATCGACGCGATCCACGCGCTGGCGACCGAACAGATGCAGCCCGTCTTCGACAAGCTCCGCGGCGAATACGATTTTATCATCATCGACGGCGCTCCCGTGCTCGGCATGTCGGACGCTTTGATCTTCGGCCAATACAGTGACGGCGCGATTCTCTCGGTCCGCCGCGATCAGAGCCAGATGCCGAAGATTCACCAAGCGGCCGAGCTGCTTCGCGGCGTCGGTATCCGGATCATTGGCGCGGTGGTCAACGGCGTCCAAGCCAAGGCCGACGACCGGATCGTCCAGATGCGGCTGATGGCGCCTAAGGCGGAGCGGGAGCTTCAGCCCACAAGCTAATCAAATCGGTGAAACTCCGGTAACGAGAGATCCAAACTACCCAGCCCTCGGTCGCTCGACCGCGGGCTTTTTTTGCGCTCAAATCGCCCCGACACCGAGAGTCTCTCCGGTTCCGAGACATCTCTGCCGTTCCTTTTTCTAAGACAAATTTGACAGGATTAACAGGATCGACAGGAAGGAACGGTTCCGTGTTGCTCCGCTCTTTTCCCGGAGTTCAATCCTGTTGATCCAGTAAATCCGGTCTAAAACTTCTGGTTACCAATTTCTTATCAAGGGCACCCTCTAGATCGTTTTCAACGGCAAACCGATTCGGTATCATAACCAGTTCCAGGCGGCCAAACCAAAACTGTAGCCGGAGTCGATGACCACGGAGCTAGAATGTCCGGCCTCAGAGAGGTCGGCTACAGTTCATCCACCCCTCAGGCATTGGAGACATTGGATTATGGCTATGACACCTCAAACGGTCTTGGCGATGTGTCGCGAGCGCGACATCAAAGCGGTCGACCTGCGCTTCATGGACTTCCCCGGCATTTGGCAACACTTCACGATCCCCGTCTCCAAGCTCGACGAGGAGGTCTTCGAAGACGGTCTGGGATTCGACGGCTCCAGCATCCGCGGCTGGCAAGCGATCAACGAAAGCGACATGCTGCTCCTACCGCAAGCCGACACGGCGTTTGTTGATCCATTCACCGAACTCCCCACGCTGTGCATCATTTGCAACGTGCAGGACCCCATCACGCGCGAGGACTACACCCGCGACCCACGCAACGTAGCCCGCAAGGCGGTTAATTACCTCAAGAGCACCGGGGTGGCCGACACGTGCTTTATCGGGCCCGAGGCCGAGTTCTTCATCTTCGACGACATCCGCTTCGACCAAACGCCGAACAGCAGTTACTTCTTCATCGACAGCGAAGAAGGCCAATGGAACCGCGGCACCGACTACTCGTCGAAGGGCAAAACGAATCTTGGCTACAAGCTGCGTCACAAGGAAGGTTACTTCCCGGTGCCGCCGGCGGACGCCCTGATGGACATCCGTAACGAGATGATGGTCACGATGATCGAGAGCGGCCTCGATGTCGAAGCACAGCACCACGAAGTTGCCACGGCCGGCCAGAGCGAAATCGATCTGAAATTCGATGAGCTCGTAAAAATGAGCGACAAGATGTGCCTCTACAAGTACATCATCAAGAATGTCGCAAAGAAGTACAACAAGACGGTCACGTTCATGCCCAAGCCGCTGTTCAGCGACAATGGCTCCGGCATGCACACCCACATTTCGCTGTGGAAGGGCGGCCAGCCGCTGTTTGCCGGCAACGGCTACGCCGGTCTGAGCGAAATGGGCCTGTTCGCGATCGGCGGTCTGTTGAAGCACGCTCCGGCCATTCTCGCCTTCACCAACCCGACGACCAATAGCTACAAGCGATTGGTGCCGGGTTACGAAGCGCCGGTGAATCTGGCCTACTCGCAACGCAACCGGTCGGCTTCCTGCCGCATTCCGATGTACAGCCCGAGCCCGAAGGCAAAGCGGATCGAGTTCCGCTGCCCCGACCCGAGCTCGAACCCGTACCTCGCGTTTGCCACGATCATGATGGCCGCGTTAGACGGCATTCAGAATAAGATCCATCCGGGCGAACCGCTGGATAAGGACATCTACGACTTGGCGCCGGAAGAGCTGGCCGAGGTGCCGAAAACGCCGGGCTCCCTCGGCGACGCGCTCAACGCGCTCGCCAAAGACCACGAGTTCCTGCTCCGCGGCGACGTATTCACCGAGGACGTGGTTCACACGTGGATCAGCTACAAGCAGAAGAACGAAGTGGACGCGATCGCCCTGCGGCCCCACCCATACGAATTCTGCATGTATTACGACATGTAATCAGCGACGAGTCGGCTTCGAGCCGAATAGCAAGGTCAAAGCGGCGGGCGATATGCCCGCCGCTTTTTTTATTTCGCTGCTGGTTAGAACAGGGAAGTGGTCAGTCTGAGAGCTCACGACTTGGGTGCCTGGGGCAGCGCCCCTAGCTGCGCCTTTTGGGGCGTTGCCCAAGGCACCACCAATTTCAAACTGCGACCTCGAGCAGTTCTATGTCGGCATGTCTTTGCAAGAGGTGCTATACTGCCGTCCTGCGGCTGGGTATTTGACGTCGCTTCGCGTGGGGGGAAATATCATGCTCATGCGTCCGCGTGATTGGTTTTCGGTGGGTGTTCGTCTCATCGGCGTGTGGGTCTTCTACCGCGGTTTCGAATACGTGCTGACATTTGGTGCATCTTGGCTCAGTTTTTCACGCAACGCGGCGATGGGTCGACCACTCGGCGCCCCACCAGCCTTGGGTGACTTGCAATTTCTGTTCACGGCCGGCTATTTCGGCTTGGCGATCTATCTGGTGTTCGGAGCCGACCACCTCACGCGGTGGGCATTTCGGGAGAAGAAACGCACGGCAGAGGCGGACCGCCTGGCGGCCTTGGCTGCCACCGAGGCACAACAAGCCGATAAAACTCGCGTTCAACAGTGATTAGGGCCAGCAGCGAGTCTTCTATTGCCCAAAGCAGGGCGGCAACCAGGCAAATTCGCCCTCACGTGTCATCTGTCCGCGACTGCGACTTCTACTTCTCCGCGGCAGCGATATAAGCGTAAGGAGCAGTGTTGCGATTACACCTGTCGCCGGTTCGTGCACATTCGCACCGGCGGCTAAACTCGACGCGGTTTCCCCGACGTGGGCTCGCCAAGTGTCATAGTCGCTTTGGGTGTAGTTGATATTGAGACCGTCGCGTCACGCGGTGTAGTCGGCGGCATCGACAGTACCGTCTTTGTTGTAATCGCCCATCAGCGGTACGGGCGCGAACGTACCCGATCCGAAGCTGACTTCTGCAACCACGCACCACACGGACACGGCGTGCCAGCCTTCAAGCGTTTGACCTTCGGGCAGGTTGATGACGAGCGGCGGCTGAGTGCCGTCGAACACGGTGCCGAGCAATTGCGGCCCAATTTGGAGGCCGGATGCGAACGCACTGCTCGATTCGGTTTGGCCGAGGTAGAAATAGACGCTGATACCGCCGCCATTGTAGGTGAAATTGTCGACCTGAATCGAGTTGTCGTCGATGATCGTGACGATCCCAGAGACATTGTGCGCACCGGGGCCGATTTCCGCCTGCCAGCCGACTTGGGGCGAAGTGAGTTGTGCACGGGCACCCGTCGCGGAGAAAGCAACGAGAAAAATGACCCAATATGCAGTAGTATTCTTTCGCAGGGCAACTTCGAATATGAGAGGCATGGGGGAAGTAGCCGCGGCAGTTCAATATAAACGTGCTACGTCGCGCTTGCTTGAGAAATCGTCTCGTTCTTGGTAGGTTGCTGGATCGACTTGAAGTTGCGGGGCCATCACAACTTTGGGTCACCGGCAGAATCGTTGATTGTCGGTTTATTTTCTGCAAACAAAGTAGTTGGGACGGAGGTGAACACTGACTGAACCTTCTGGAAAGCTATTGTGAGAATTCGTGTGGCCGCTTTGACTTGGTGATGGAGTGTGCGTAAGTGCGCGCTGCGTGTGGCGCATTTGGGCCAGACGTAACCTCCGCAACGGGCGGGTAGTTGTTGGTCCACGAGCCAAATCCACTACAATGGGCGCGGCACGGGCTTTGCGAGACGTAAGTGCATCGTCTATATCGGCTGTTATTTACGCCCGACGGACGCATAAAGCCTTGAGACTCGTCCAGTTATGCTTTCGTGTCGTGACTCGATGACTAGGCAGGAAAAGCAGGCATACGCGCTCATGTCACTCCTCACAGCAGAACAATTCATCCTACGCGAGCAGCAGCGACACTACCCTCACGCGAGCGGTGAATTTTCTTGGCTGCTTTCGGGCATCACACTTGCTACGAAGTTGATTGCGGCCAATATTCGGCGCGGTGGGTTGGCCGGTGTGTTGGGTTCGGCCGAACATACGAACGTGCATGATGAGGTCGTGCAAAAGCTGGATGTGCTCGCCAATCAAACGTTGCTCTCTTGCCTAGGCGACCGGGGCAATGTGGGAATCCTCGCCTCGGAAGAGAACGAAGAGCCCACGGTTGTGCTGCAAGATCCTCAATACGGAAAGTACGTTGTCATCTTCGATCCGCTCGATGGATCGAGCAACATCGATGTAAACGTGAGCGTTGGGACAATCTTTTCTATTTTTCGTCGCGATACACACGGAACTTCCAGCCGCGAACCGCTCTCAGACGTATTGCAATGCGGAACGAAACAGGTGGCTGCCGGCTATGTGCTGTATAGCGCCTCCACGATGTTAGTATTCACCACGGGTGAAGGCGTCCACTGTTTCACACTAGATCCCTCGATTGGTGCATACGTGCTGACGCACGAGCGGATCCGTATGCCGACACAGGGCCCCTACTATTCCGTAAACGAAGCGAACATGGCTGGCTTTCCCGAAGCGTATTGCACGTTTCTTGCTCGACTGCGCCAGGACCGATCGTACTCGTCGCGATATGTCGGCTCACTAGTAGCTGATTTTCATCGAACGCTCCTCAAGGGTGGAGTGTTCCTCTATCCGCCCACTCGCCGCTATCCCGACGGCAAGCTGCGCTTGCTGTACGAGGCGAACCCGATCGCACTTATTGCGGAGCAAGCCGGCGGTATCGCCACCGATGGCGAGCGCCCGATCCTGTCGATCGAGCCGACGAGCTTGCATCAGCGCACGCCGCTGGCCGTTGGCAGCCAACGCGAAATGGAGTTGTTGCGGAAGGTTATCCGCGAGATTTCGCCGACGTTTGCTTAAGCGGCGGCTTCATCGAACTGTTCTTCTTCCGTCGAGCCATCCAAAGCAGTGACCGACGTGTGGCCGCTGGAAACGGTCGTCATCAGCTTGTCGAAGAAACCGGTGCCGACGAACTTCTGGTGCTTGATGGCTCGGTAACCGTGTTGCCGCTCTTGCTTGAGTTCTTCATCTTGCAGCCGGGCGTAGGCGGCCATTCCTTCGGCCCGATAGCCAAGCGCCAAGTTGAACATGCTGAGGTTCAGTGCATGGAATCCGGCCAGCGTCACGAATTGGTATTTATACCCTATCGCGCCCAACTCACGCTGGAAGCTGGCAATCGTGGCGGGGTCGAGGTTAAGCTTCCAATTGAACGACGGGGAGCAATTGTAAGCCAACAGCTTGCCTGGAAATTGTTGATGAATTCCCTCGGCGAATTTTTTCGCTTCGTCCAAATCGGGATGGGACGTTTCGCACCAGATGAGGTCGCAGTACGGCGCGTATGCCAGCCCGCGAGCGATAGCGCAATCCAATCCACCGTGGATGCGGAAGAAGCCTTCCTCGGTGCGCTCGCCCGTAAGAAAGGGGCGATCGCGCTCGTCGATGTCGCTCGTCAATAGACCGGCGCTATCGGCATCGGTGCGGGCAATGAGCACGGTCGCCACACCGCACACGTCGGCCGCCATGCGAGCAGCGACCAACTTCGTGACCGCCTCCTGTGTCGGCACGAGAACCTTCCCGCCCATGTGGCCGCACTTCTTTGCCGACGAAAGTTGATCCTCAAAATGCACACCTGCGGCTCCAGCGTCGATCATCTCGCGCATGATCTCGTAAGCATTGAGCGCGCCGCCAAAGCCGGCCTCCGCGTCGGCAACCAACGGCGCAAACCAGTCGATGACATCCGGCGTCTCCTCCAACATTGAGATTTGGTCAGCCCGTTGCAAGGCATGATTGATTCGTCGAACCAATGCGGGCACGCTATCGCACGGGTAAAGGCTTTGGTCAGGATACATCTGGCCGGCGAGATTTGCATCGGCCGCCACTTGCCAGCCGCTGACGTAAATCGACTTCAGTCCGGCGGCGACTTGCTGCACGGCTTGATTGCCAGTCACCGCTCCCAGCGCATGCACGTAGTCGTCGGCGTGCAGCAACTTCCACAGCCGCTCGGCTCCACGTCGCGCCAATGTATATTCAACCATCACGGAGCCGCGGTAACGAATTACTTCTTCGGCTGAGTAAGGACGTCGGACTCCTTGCCAACGTTCGCCTTCCTGCCAATGTCGGCGCAGCGTTTCGACGGACCGTTTTCTTAAACCTTCGGGGGATTCCGGGTCGAGCATGTGATGGCGATGAGTTGCATACATAAACAGATTCCTCGCATTAAGAGAAAATAAATCAATGACTTTGCGATGGTCGGCTATCAGTCGAGATACGGGTAGGCCCGCAGCGTCAAAAACTCTTCAAGCTGTGGCTGCTCGACGATTTCTTGAAATAGGCGAGCGGCAAGCTCGAACTCTCCACTACGAAATCGCCGCTGGCCGACCTCATCTTCAACGCGGCTCATTTCTTCGGCGAACATCTTCTGAAACAGAGGTTTCGTGATCTTCCGACCGTCGTTGAGCTGGGCAACATTATGCAACCATTGCCATAGTTGCGTTCGGGAAATCTCGGCTGTGGCCGCGTCTTCCATCAGGTTGTACAGCGGGACGCAGCCGTTACCACGCAGCCAAGCCTCCATGTATTGCACACCAACGCGAATATTTAGCCGCAAACCGCCCGGCGTAATGGTGCCTTCCGGGACTTGGAGTAGGTCTCCAGCCGTAACATTGACGTCGTCGCGTTGCCGATCGATTTGATTCGGCGTTTTCATCACGGCATCGAATTCCTGTTTGGCGACTTCAACGAGGCCCGGATGAGCGACCCATGTACCATCGTGGCCGTCGTTCGCTTCGCGCTGTTTGTCGGCGCGAACCTTCGCCATCGCTTGCTCATTGGCGACCGAATCATCCTTGATCGGAATCTGGGCCGCCATCCCACCGATCGCCGCGCGCCACGCCGATGACAGGTCTTGATTGCGAGCAGCGAATAGGACTGCATGAAATGAGTGGTCATCGTGACCTGAGCGCGGTCGGGCAGCAGCATCTCCGGCCGATTGCGAAAGCGTTTGATAAAGCTGAAGATGTAATCCCACCTCCCGCAGTTGAGACCGGCCGAGTGCTCGCGCAGCTCGTACAGAATCTCGTCCATTTCGAAGGCGGCGAGGATAGTCTCAATCAGCACCGTAGCGCGGATCGTGCCCGCGGGGATCCCCAGTTCTTGTTGTGCAACTTTGAACACATCGTTCCACAATCTGGCTTCCAAATGCCCCTCCAACTTGGGCAGATAGAAGTAGGGGCCGCTGCCTTTGTCGATCAGCTTACGGGCGTTGTGATAGAAGAAGAGCCCAAAGTCGAACAGTGAGGCAGAGATCGGCTCGCCATCGACCAGCACGTGCTTTTCTTCCAGATGCCAGCCGCGTGGGCGAACTAGCAGCGTCGCCACTTGCGGGTTGAGCTGATAGTGCTTCTGCGATTCCCGCTGCACGTACTCGATCGTGCCGTCCACCGCATCGCGCAGGTTGATTTGCCCGTCGAGGGTACCTAGCCATGTGGGCGAATGGCTGTCCTCGAAGTCGGCCATGTAGCAATTCGCACCGGAGTTCAGGGCGTTGATCACCATTTTGCGGTCCACCGGCCCTGTGATTTCGACGCGGCGATCCTGCAAGTCCTTCGGTAATTCAGCGACGCGCCACTCGCCATGGCGCACATCTTCAGTGGCCGACAAAAACCCTGGCATTCCACCGACATCCAAACATGCCTGTCGCTCGCGCCTGGCGCTTAACAACCCTAGGCGGCGGGCGTTGAACTCTCGGTGCAAGTCGGCGACGAACTCCAGAGCAGCGGGTGTGAGAATATCGGCCTGGCCCGATTGAACCGGGCCACGCAACTCAATGCGCGCCGATTGAGATTTTTGTGAAAGAGCAGTTGGGGAAGAATTGACAATACGGGTCATGGCGATTTTGGGGTTGGATGAGAGCTGTCTTCGCATTCTGGCGACCTGATACATCACAATTGGCAATCAACAGGCGCGCCCACGAGAGCAATCGTAACGAGCCAAACCGTTTTGCCAAACCAATAAATGTCAATTCTGAGCATTGACGCATTTATTACTGGATTCGCGTGTTGTCTAAGCATACTATTGAAGAAACTAATGATAGATCGGGAGCTTCGTGACATGGCACACTCAGTGACACGGTATAAACAGAACCGACTTCAACAGTTACGCGGGTTTTGTTACGCCGCTCGGCGCAAAGCATGTCCAAAGCGGCCGAGAAGATGGCTCTCAGTCAGCCGTCGGTTTCATTGCAAATCAAAGCGCTAGAACGTGAACTCGGTGCACAGTTGTTCGAACGACGCGGGCCGAGGATTGAGCTTACGCACGATGGCCACCGACTGCTGGAGCTCGCGCGGCCGCTGGTGGATGCGATCGACCATCTCGAAGACAGCTTCGCCTCGCTGCGCGAGTCGGTCGAGCACGGCACCGTCAACATCGCCGCGGGTGGCTCGACGATCCAATACCTATTGCCGCCGTATGTTCAAGAATACACGCGCGAACACCCGCACGTCGATGTGCGACTGCACAACGTCACCGGAAAAGCCGGCCTAGTTCTGTTGCGAGATGCGGAAGTCGATTTCGCGATTGGTCCCATGCTCGATACGCCGCCCGACATCGAGTTCCACCCGCTCGTTACGTATGAGCCGATGCTAATTACACGGCGCGATCATCCGCTCGCCAGCCAATCGCGCGTGACGCTTAAAGACATTGCGAAGTATCCGCTAATTTTGCCGCCCAAAGAGCAGGTGACGTTTCGTGCGGTGGATATGGTCTTCGCACAACACTCTCTCGATTACGACATCCGCTTGGAGGTCGGCGGTTACGACGTGATCAAGAAGTATGTCGAGCTTGGGCTGGGCATCTCCATCGTGATGAGTCATTGCCTCGATGGTGCCGAACATTTGCACACTGTGCCTTTGAAGCGATGGTTTCCCAAGCGGACCTATGGTTTGGTGTTGCGCAAGGGCCGTAATCTTTCACCAGCCGCCCAGAAGTTTGTGGAGATGATTCGCTCGCGTTCCATTAAAGCGAGTAACGGCAAGCAGCGAAAACGTAGCGCATAACGATGGGTACTTGCGGCGCCAATCGCGGACGCTCGAGCCATCTCCATCTATTACAAGCGTATGGCAAACTCGGGGCAATTCGGCGGCGACGTTTCATTTCGGCGACATCCTGCACGCCAACGCTGCCAAAACAACACGTCCTTGCACTCGCCCAGGACTACCGGATTCCCTGCTGTCGGCACTTAACTTGTTTCCTGTAAACGGCTTAGGGCAATCTTGTGACTTCCCACAACGGTGTCACCCGACGCCGGTACGTCGCTTGCCCTTCGTCGGTCGCCGCGAGGCAAGCGCGACTGACAAGTCAAGTGACACCCCGAGTTGCCGGTCCATGACCACCGTCTTTCCGCCGGTTCAAACACACGGTCGACCCATTCGCCAAGTCTCTCAACGTCCAAAACGTATTCGACGTGCGACAATCCTGGGAACTGGCGCATGCGTTCCACGACTGGTCGTCGATAACGAACATTTTAGCCGCGAGTTGGGAATCGACACGACGCCTGAATGGATCGAAAGCCGCATCGGCATCGTTTCGCGGCGTTGGGCGGTTGAGGAATCGTCGACCGATCTGGCCGTTGGCGCAGCGCGCTCGGCCTTGGAGCAGGCACAATTAGAAGCAAACGACATCGACGTAATCGTGGTCGCCACGAGCACGCCCGACTTTACGATGCCGTCGACGGCGTGCCTTGTCCAAGGTCAATTGGGCGCAACACACGCTTTAGGTTTCGACCTCGTTAACGCCTGTGCTGGTTTCGTATTCGCCATCGATGCGGCCACTCGTTACCTCCGAGGAGATGACTTCACAAACGCACTAGTGATCGGCGTTGATCGTGGCAGTCGCCTCGTGAATCCACATCATCGCGGTACGAGCGTGTTCTTCGGCGACGGCGCCGGTGCTGTCGTCATCGGCAACCGCGGCGCTGGTCGAGTGCTGGCTTCCAAGCTGCATTCGCGGGGAACAAGCGATCCGCTGTCGGTGCCAGTGGGTGGCGAAATGACGATGGACGGCAAGGCCATCTGGAATTTCGCGACCGAGGTGCTGCCCGAAACCGTACGCGATCTGTGTGAAATGGCCAATGTGGCAGTTGAGGATATCAAGCTGCTAGTTCCACACCAAGCCAATCGAAATATCTTGTCGACAGCCGCCGACACACTGGGGCTGCCACTCGACCGTGTGGCAATCAACATCGACCGTTACGGCAACACATTGGCCGCCAGCATCCCGATCGCACTCAATGAGGCACTCGCCGCAGGCCGCGCCGGGCCAGGCGACATCGTCGCGCTAGTAGGTTTTGGCGCCGGCCTGGCTTGGGGCGGAACGTTGCTGCAACTGTAGTCCAAAACGGGGGCCATTGGCTCTCATAACATCTTCGACGGGTGACCGGATATTCACACTAACGAGGAAGATTCCATGGCATTCTCGACCGTTGCTCCACAACCGAGGCTGATACATCGTTTAAGTGCTTTCCGCGAACGCCACGGGACCAAAGGCGCACTGTGTAAGTCTCTTGACGTTGTCCTACACAAAGTATTTCGCGCCTCGGTCCATGCGGTTGTATGGCTAGAACTTAAATCGGTGGAGAACGTGCGTTGCGCCGATCCACGTTTTTCATTTCGCTTTTTGTCGGCGGACGAAATCGAGAAGTATGCCGAGGACCCGAGTTTCTACTTCGACCCGTCACTCGCCAATAGCGTGCGGAACGGACGCGAGTTGTGCTTCGCGGCGCTCGCTGGCGACCGGCTTGCCGCGTTCGGGTGTTACACAGTCGGCTTTGCACCGCCAGAGCAGGTTGCGGGTGCAGCGCTGTCGTTTCCCGCCGACGTGGCCTACATGTCGTACGGCCTCACACATCCTGACTTTCGCGGCTGCCGCCTCCATGGAATTCACATGGGGCTAGCACTCCAAGAGCTTTCGAAGCGCGGCATCACCAAGCTCGTATCGATCGTGAGTTGGACGAACTGGTCGTCGCTGAAAAGTTGCTATCGCCTCGGATACATCAACCTTGGCAACATGATCACGATCGGCGGGCGAAAACACGCCGTTGGATTCTACCCACGTGCCGCAAAACGCCTGGGCGTTCGGTTCGGGCGCGCAGCGAAGAAGGTCGTAAACACGCAGCAGACATAGCCGCCTCGTATTCTCTACCTCACGGTTGGCGGCGGGCGACGAGTTGCAAGTCTGAATTTCACTTCAACCATTTTCCGGTGTCTTGACGTGGAACTCGCGCTGCGAGCAAAGAATCGCGGCGATCGCCGTACAAATCAAGCTCGCAACGACGAGAATCGATACGCAAGTCCATAGCTGCGGATGTGCGATCAGATGCGGATCGTTTGTCGTGTCGAAAAACCAAGCGGCACCCGCGACATCGTCCTTTCCACCGCGTGGCCAGAAAATGACAAAGTCTAGCGTGCGGTAGGCAATCAATCGCGTGTAGTAAATGACGGTCCCCATCCGCAGACTTAGCGGAAGGTTGGCCAACAAGCCCTCGACTACGACGGTGTACAGCACGCCGATCACAAGACTGTGCCGGGTCAACAGGCCAAGCAGGCCGAAAATGCTCGCATACGCGATGACGGCAAGGGAGTGAATCTCGGCGGCTTTCCAGCAGCGCAGAAGCCCATCATCAAATGGCACATCGCTTCGTGCGTAGATCGCCACGAACGTGAGAGCAGTCAGCACGACGACCAGAACAACCGTCGTTGTCCAGGTTGCAATCATCTTCACAACATACAGCAGCCATTTAGGGATTGGGCGGACGAGCAAGTACGTGATCGTTTGGTCTTCCTGCTCGTCCTGAATGATGCCGGATGCATACAGTAGCGCGACCAAAGGCAAAAGGGCCTGCGGAATGAGAATCCACGACAGCCCGAACTCCAGAAACAGGCTGGGGACGCCGGCGCGCGTGCTGCGAATAAGAATCGCCAAACCGGCCGGCAACATAAACAGCAGCACCAGTGCCATCCAGCGCTTGCCGTGCAGATGTTGGCGCAACGATAAAACATAGAGTGTCCAACACATGCCGATGCGCGAAGTGGGGCGCGGCGCCACTGCAGGCGCGGCAGCCGATCTGCGCGGCGTCTGGTTCGACAGTGCGACAGTGTTCATTACAATTCCACCAAGTACTTGAAGACCGCTTCTAAATTGTCATCGTCGGAGTAGACCGACTTGATCGCCAGACCGTCTTCGAGCGAAACCGCCGGCAAACGGCTGTAAAAGGTGTCTGGGGCGTGAGTTTCAACCATCAAGGCATGCTCTTGCGGCAATACACGCACGCCTTCCACGTCATCCCAAGCCACCATACGGGCAGCGAGGCGGCGATAATCGTCGCATTCGAGTTTGATGTGGTGCGGGTGCTTATCGATCAGGTCGCGAATCTGTCGCACGTTGCCATCAGCGACCAAGCGGCCGCGATTCAAGAGCACGATGCTGGAGGTTAGTGCCTGCACTTCATATAACACGTGACTGGATACGACGACACTTTTTCCCTCGCTGCCGAGGCGCAGGATGATATCCATCAATTCCCGACGCGCGAGCGGATCGGTCCCAGTAAGAGGCTCGTCGAGAAAGAGCGCCTGCGGGTCGTGCACCAAGGCTTGCGCCATTTTGATGCGTTGCCGCATGCCTTTTGAATAGCCACGGATTGGGCGATCTTGATGCTGCGTCATACCTACAGCTTCAATGGTTCGCATCGCGGCTGACCGCGCATCCGCGCGCGGCAAGCCGCTTAATCGCGCACACGTGAAGACGAAATCCCAACCCGTCATCCACTCATAGAATGCATCCTGCTCAGGACACAGGCCGATCACTCGATTGAGTGAAGCGTTGTTCCAGGCGTATTGGCCTAGAACTCGCACAGCTCCTTGGCTCGGATAGAGCTGCCCGGTCGCTAGCTGCAATAGCGTCGATTTGCCGGCGCCATTCGGGCCGAGCAAGCCCGTCACTCCCGGCCCGATTCGAACCGTCAGCTTGTTGACGCCGATGACGTTGCCGTACCACTTCGAAACATCGTGGAACTCAACGATCGGCGTCATTTGAGCCGGTCTAGCGACTTGATTGTCAGACTGAGCGTGCATGTAGAAATCGCTGCCAGGCCGAACAAAACGGCGGCTGACCAATACCAGGGATATTGAGTATCCAACAGTTGTAACAAGATGGGCCCGCGCTGGCTGGCTGGCGACAATTCGCTGAGCTTCCTCCAGGCGGCGTTCGTGTTAAGTAAGCGTTCTTCAATCCTCTGTAGATTTCCCGTGTACGAAATGAGCGGCCGCCAGTCGGACTTAGCCGCCTGCAACTCGTCGGTCAAAAACTGTTCGTTCCGCCACGCATGATGCCGAAGGCCGGTCGCTCGCATCCGCTGTGCCTGATCGACTCTAACGAGAACGAACGAAACTGTGCTCGTAATCAACCAAACGCCCAGCCACAGGAGAGCGACGTATCGCGAATTGCGCGAGACCGAGGAGAGTGCGAGCATGAGCAAACCTGCGGAGACGGCAATCACCACCCCGTATGCAACACTACCAAGCAAAATAGGCAGGGTGTCGCGCACGATGGTGATATCGAGGCTAAATAACAATCCAAGCAAGTAGGCCGCGATCGCCGGGCCGACGATCGCCATCCCTAACAGACCAGCGATTACGCCCAACTTACCGGCGAAGTAATCGACTCGTCGCAGCGGCCGTGAAAAATAAAGTGGCAGCGCAGTTGTACCGCAGATCCTGGCTGATGAGGCTCGGCCCCACGAGCAGCACGAGCAGCATCGCGAATCCCAGTTCCGACTTAAAAAAATAATGAAAGCACAGCGTCCAAATGTCGACGCGATAATCGCGCGGACCGGAAAGAATCGGGCGGCCGAGCAACGACGTTAAGAATGGCTTGATCGTCTCGACCAAATCGGACTGCCGCTCGACGAGGCCCCACATACACAACACGAATGCAAGTACGACGGCCGGTATCCATGAAACAAACAGCGCCAGCCGCACGAGCCGTCCTTGCAAGGCCGTCTTCAGGCCGCGACGCGTAATCGCGAGCCACCGCCAGGCATGGCCCGACAACTGCCCCGACCAATGCTGATAACCTTGATCGATAATCGGCATTACGGTCGCTCCACGGCATTGAGAAAGACTTCTTCCAGCGTGCTGCGCTGCGGTCGCAAGTGACGAATCTGCGCGCGTTCCACGGCTGCGGCTTCCCATAGGAGCTGCGGCGAAGCGCCTGCGGGAATTCGTATGCGGAGCAACTCGCCATTAGGGTGGGCGCTGCAGCCCATTGTCGCGAGTCGTTCGATGAAACCGGGCGAATTCGACTTCAACCGCACGTCGAACATCTGGTCGTGGAGCTGCTTGAGCTCATCGAGCGCACCCTGGGCGAGCAGCTTGCCATGACCAAGCACGACGACATAATCGCAAACGGCTTCGACATCGGGCAGAATGTGGCTGGAGAAAATGAGGTTCATGCCCTTGTTGTAGGCAAGGTCATGAGCGAGCTCCAACACTTCGGCTCGCCCGGCGGGGTCCATGCCATTGGTAGGCTCGTCGAGGATCAATAGTTTCGGATCGTGGACAATCGCCGAGGCCAGCTTGAGCCGCTGCTTCATGCCGGACGAATAGGACTCCACTTTGCGATAGCGGGCTTCGCCGAGGCCGACGTAGTCGAGCACCTCGTGGGATCGCTGCAGCGCGTCGCTAGCCGACATTCCCACGAGCTCGCCAGCGTAGGCGACGAATTCCACACCCTGTACGTGCGGAAAGAGGCACTCGTCCTCGGGCGCAAACCCGACCTCGCGGCGGATATCGAGTTGCCGTCGCTCGAAATCGAGGCCCAACACTTCGCCCGAGCCGCAGTCGACCGGAATCAAACCGAGCAACGTACGGATCATCGTTGTTTTGCCGGACCCGTTCGGACCTAATAGACCGATGGCGCCCTCGGGCACGGAAAGTGTCAGATCATCGAGTGCCCGCACATTGCCGTACGTCTTCGAAATACTTGCGAAATGGAACAACGTCGGCGGCATGATTCCTCAGTGTATCCGCAAGCAATGAACTCTCCAAGAAAGCGTCGGATGGCGTACTCACTTGAGAAACGACAAAGGGGTTCTTGGAACAGCGCCTGATTGCGATTCCGGGCGCTGCGCATTTGTAGACCTAACCAAAGACCCGGTCGAAGTGACATCAGCACCAACTATGGCATGATGCGAGTTTTAGGGTTATTATCCAAGTAAGTGCTTTATTCTTCGGGAATACGATCATGATCAGGGTAATGGCGGGTGCGGCAGTCGTCGCCGCATTGTTGACAGCTTCAGGATGTAATCGCGGTACGCAGCCGTCGGCAGCAGCCGATGCAGATAAAGCTACGCCGAAACCGAGCTTCGCGTTCATCACCAACGGCGTGGCCGATTTTTGGCGCTATGCGGAGGCGGGGGCCAAACAAGCCGGTAAAGACTTGGGCGTCGACGTCACGGTAATTATGCCAAATTCAATGACGGATCAGACTCGCAAAATCGAAGACTTGCTCACCCGCGGAACCGATGGCATCGCGATCAGTGCCATTGACCCGACCAATCAAGTGGAAATTCTCAACAAGGCGGCCGCCGAGACCATTCTCATCTCCCACGATTCGGATGCACCGCACACAAACCGCCAAGTGTATATAGGCATGGATAACTACGACGCCGGGCTGATGTGCGGTCAAACGCTCCGTAAGGCGATGCCCGATGGTGGCGAAGTGATGATTTATATTGGCCGCATGGATCAGGACAATTCCAAACGCCGCCGACAGGGTTTCATTGATGGATTATTGAATCGCCAGCCCGACCCGTCTCGCCATGATGACATCAACAACGAGATCAAAAGCGACGACGGCAAGTTCACCATTCTGGGAACGATGACCGACCAATTCGATCGTCCGAAGGCGAAGGCCAATGTCGAGGACACGTTAACCCGGCAGCCGGATATTGCCGGCATGGTTGGTCTGTTCGAATATAATCCGCCGCTGATGCTCGAAGCACTCGACCGCATGGGTAAGCTTGGCCAAGTCAAGGTGATGGGCTTCGACGAGAACCCGGCCACGTTGCAAGGCATTAAAGACCGCACCGTCGTGGCCACGGTCGTGCAGAACCCCTACCAATATGGCTATAAGTCGATCGAGGTCCTTAACGAGCTGCACAAGGGCAATAAGTCGGTCATCCCGGAAGACAAGTTTATCAACATCCCCGCTCGTGTGATTGACTCTTCGAACGTAGACAAATTCTGGCAAGAAGCGAAGGCCCTGTTGGGCAACAAATGATGGACGGTCGCTTCGTCTCGCACTCACCACATGCCGATGGCAATCGACCCCTCCTCGAAACTGCTGGAAGTGCGCGGGGTTAGCAAGCAATTCTCCGGCGTGCAAGCGCTCGACGATGTGTCGCTATCGCTTAATCGCGGCGAAGTGCTTGCCGTTGTCGGGGAGAATGGCGCGGGCAAAAGCACCTTGATGCGGATCGTCGCGGGCGTCATTCCGCCCACCTCCGGCACAATCCTCGTGAATGGCGACCCGGTCGAGTTCGACTCGGTGGCCCAGGCCCTTGAGCAAGGGATCTCGCTCATCCATCAAGAGCTCAATCTGGCCGACAATCTAAGTGTTGCCGCCAATATCTTTTTGGGCGCGAACCGTTGCGGTTTGGCATGATCGATCAGCCGCGGATCGATCGAGAGGCACGGCAATATCTCGACATGGTCGGGCTCGATGTGTCGCCACAAGCCATGGTCAGCACGCTGCCGATCGGCAAGCAGCAACTGGTGGAAATCGCCAAGGCACTCAGTACGGACGCTCGCATCTTGATCATGGACGAACCGACGTCGTCGCTCTCGGAGCACGAATCGCAAAAACTGTTTGAAGTGGTGCGCGACCTGCGTTCCCGCGGCGTGAGTGTGCTTTATATCTCCCACCGGTTGCATGAAGTTGAGCAACTGGCAGACCGGGTGGTCGTGCTGCGTGACGGGAAGTTTTCAGGCGAACTCTCGCGAGAACAAAACCAACGGCAAAACATGGTGCGGCTGATGGTGGGGCGCGAGATTTCGCGGTTCTATCACCGCACACCGCATACGCCTGGCGACGTCGTTCTGACGGTGAACCGGCTCCGGACGGCGATATTTCCACAGCGGGCCGTGACTTTCTCGCTGCGCACCGGCGAAGTCGTCGGGCTGGCTGGCCTGGTCGGGGCAGGGCGAAGCGAGCTACTGAGCACGCTGTTCGGTGTCACACCGGCTGTAAGAGGTGGCATGACGGTTGGCCCACTACGCCGGCCGCCGCGAACGGCCCGCGAAGCGATTGCCTCGGGAATCATGCTCGCGCCGGAAGATCGCCGACGTGCGGGCCTCATTCTGCCAATGAGCGTCAAGTGGAATTTGTCGCTCGCCAGTCTGCGGCGCGATCAGCGCCGGGGTGTGTTGCGAGGTTTTCTCAACCGGCCGGCTGAGAATGCCGTTTCGTCCGCCATGATGAACCTTCTACGGATCAAGGCGGCAAGCGACCGGCAAATCGTGCGATTTCTTTCGGGCGGAAACCAACAGAAGGTCGTGCTGGGAAAGTGGCTGTGTCTCCATCCGAAGCTTCTGCTGCTCGACGAACCGACACGCGGCATCGATGTCGGCGCGAAGGAAGAAATTTATAAACTCATGGACGAACTGGCGGGGCGCGGCGTTGCCATTTTGTTCGCCTCGAGCGAGATGGAGGAGATCATCGGCCTTTCCGATCGCGCTGGTGATGCATGAAGGCTGCATCGCGGGTGAGCTCGGGCGCGACGAGTTAACCGAAGAAGCCGTGATGCGACTAGCCACCGGCGACGCCGACCGGCACGAAAGGATCGGGGCATGATGAGCGAAGCCAAACCAGCTACTGCTGCAGTCGATGCGCTCGCGCCCAACCCCCTTCCCAAGGAAGAAGACTCGAAAAGATTCTCGCCGCAGGCGAGCAAAGATCTGGGGCATCTTCGGTCTTCTGGTTGCAATTTGTTTGTATACGGCGCTCTCCAGCGATCATTTTCTGCGCGTCGAAAACATCGAGAACCTCGTGCACCGCACGGCATTGTTCGGAATTCTCAGCATCGGTGCGGCGTTCGTCATCATCACCGGCGGCATCGATCTATCCATCGGGTCGCTCGTCTGCCTAGTGGGCGTGCTGCTGCCTTATTTGCTCGTGCACCACGGTTGGTCGGCCGCAGCGGGTGTAATTGCTGTGCTCGCCCTCTCTGTTGTGATCGGCGTCATCCATGGACTACTTATCACGAAGCTGCGGTTGCAGTCCTTCGTGGTGACTTTGTGCGGGTTGCTGTTGTATCGCGGCATCGCCCGTGGAATCACCGGCGACCAATCGCAAGGGTTCGGCTTACACTTCAAAGGTCTGCGAGAAATTGCCATCGGCCAGCTGCCGATCTTCGGCTCGCAAGCCGACGTTTTCCATCTGCCTTCGACGACGCTCATTCTCATCATCATCGCGGTCGTGGCGGCGATCTTTCTCAACAAGACGATCTACGGCCGCTACCTGCTCGCGCTGGGCAATAACCCCGAGGCGGCGCGCTACAGCGGCATCAATGTCGATCGCACCACGCTGCTGGCGTACGTGATCTGCTCCACATTGGCAGGCCTGGGCGGCATGCTGTTCGTACTCGATATCAACGCCGCGCAGCCGAGCGACTTCGGCAATTTCTACGAGCTGTACGCGATCGCCGCGGCAGTGCTCGGCGGCTGTTCGCTTCGCGGTGGCGAGGGAAGCATCACGGGCGTTGTCATTGGGGCGGCAGTCATGGTCGTGCTCAGCAACACGATCAACCTCGTCCATCCCGCGTATCAGAACATCGAGTTCGCGATCATCGGCGGCGTGATCCTGGGCGGAGTGATCGTCGATGAACTCGCGCGGCGGATCGTGGCCGCCCGTCGCGAAGCGGCACGGCATGCGGGGAAGTGATGTTGGCGGGCGTGATGCCAAGGGCATAGCACAAGCGAGACAGCGTGAGCTACGACTTATTATTGCGACTTTGCGTTAGGTCCGCCGCTTTCCCCCGCGAATCAGCCTTACTTGCGAGGAACATTCTTGGCCGTGATGTCCATGGATGTCAGATCGGCGTAGATAGCCGATAGGTGCCGTCCGACCTTATACCAGAACACGATAGTATCTTTCTGTCCCAGCGTTTTCCCTTCGCCTAGGTACGCGTAGTTGCCCCTTGGCATTGAGAGAAGGAACGGTGTAACGGGCCGAGGTGAGCCATAACACGAGTGGACTCTTGATTCGGCACGCCGTCATGATTTCCTGAAGAAAACAGCACCGCCCAAGGGCACCAATCAGAGATACTCCGCGGAAATTGACCGCCGCTTCGATTTGCATAGCCGCGGAGTGCTTCAATGATACTCGCTTCGCCGCCAGGCACTGCGGGCGTTCGGGCATTGCTGCACAACACCCTGTATCCGACTGGGACACCGAAACTAATACAACGAATCTGTAAGTTTATCATTAAAGCGAAAATCGGTTATGACGATATGCTGGTCTTCAACATTGTGGGCGAGTCATACTCGATCCAGCGCGAACACACCCGTAGCTTCGTCGACCCAAATCGTATAGGCACAGTTGCTTTGGGTCGCGACAAAGCCATTGACGCGTTTGCCGTATAACATCCTTTCATCCCAACTCCTTATCGGGCTTATCACCTAGTTTTTTCAAATCTTGCAGCTACGTCATGAACATCATCCGAGCATTGATGCCCATGTCGTACCTTCGCATCGCCGATGATCGCCGATTTCGTGGTCTCCATGAGTACGAGTCGTATGTTGCCAGTCGTATCAAAAATAGTCACGACACTGGATGTCTTGTCACTTCCTAGCAATTCGCTTCGTCGTCGTCCATTCTCGGCGATGAACACGCGTGAAGTGATCGGTCGTTGCTGGCCAGCGATCGTCTGCGATTGAAAATACGACATCGGCGTACTTCTCGCACTCGTTTCAATACTTGGCCGAAGGCCGACGACGGTGAATTGAGTGCTAAGCCCAGCGGGAAGAACCAGGCGATCGTAAAATGGTAACGGCCGCTGTAGTAACCACCTTCACGATCTTGGTCGTTGGTTTAAAAGGCAGGAAACGCGTATGGGGCAACACAGAATTCGCGGAGGGCATTAAGCGTCGTAGCGACTAGTTGTGGAGGCGGGCCAACGGGAAACCTCTCCGCCTGAATGGCCGCAACGGCTTGCTGAAGAATCTGATCCGGGGCTTCGGCTTCAAGATCGTCGGACAATTGCTCGTTCATCAAAGCCCTCTCCACAAAAGGGAACACGACCATCGAAACGAAACACATCACGGCCCGTCAGCATATACCAATTCTTACAATCGCTCTCGCAGGTAGAGGGTAACGAACAGAATTGTCGGTAACGTATTGTGAGCCTCGCGGATATATAGTCGACCGAGTACATACACAGTAAAACTCGGCCTGTTTTTCGGGAAGCTGAGACAATGCCTCTCGTAGTCGCTCTGATAATCCGCTGCAACCATGCTCAACCGGACCATTTTCCGTTAAAGTTGCCGCGAAATAAGCCAACGATCGGGTGTGATTTGCCGCCGGCGTGGTTGAGTCGCTGGATGTTATTCAGTTCAAGTGAGAAGTTAGGTAACGGGTCGCGCAGTCCAAGACTACCTTAAGCGGGCCAACATTCTACTGTAAATCCCACGCAAACTACCAGGCGGCTATGAAGGTTTCTTGGAAGCATTCTTCGGCGTCGGTGCGGTTGCCCAACAGTCGCCACAGGGTAACCCAGACGGCGGGACCCTGATCTGCGACGATGACATTCCAATCGGTCATGACGTAATCCGGGTGCCGTCTGGCGCTAATTTGCTGGTTGTAGCTTTCATCCATGCTTACAACCGCCCGACATCAAGATAGTCGCCAGCAGTGGCGAAACCTTGCAGGGAAGTAGCAAAACTCAAACAGACGGAATCGAGCCATAATTGAGTAGTTCAGACCCGCACCAGCGGCGGCAAGAGAAGGCGGGAATCAGATCGTTCGAATCCACGCGATTACCTCCCCAATCGGCTCAACCGTCTCCACACCGACCAGTTTCTGGTCTAGCCCGCGATAGAAATACGCAAGGCGGTTGGGATCGAGGCCCATTTGCTGCAGGATCGTAGCGTGGAGGCGCTTAACATGGAACGGCTTGTCGATGGCGGCGGAGCCGAGGTCGTCGGTGGCGCCGACGGTGGCGCCGCCTTTGATGCCGCCGCCGGCCAACCACATCGTGAAGCCATACGAGTTGTGGTCGCGGCCCGTGCCGACGCCGTACTCGGCAGTGGGTTGCCGGCCGAACTCGCCGCCCCAAACGATAAGCGTCTCCTCGAGCAGACCGCGTTGCTTGAGGTCTTTAATTAGGGCCGAGATCGGCTGATCCGTGGCACCGGCGTGGCGCGAGTGATTGAGCACGAGGTCACCATGGGCATCCCAGTTGTCATCGTTATGTCCGCCACCGGAGTAGAGCTGAATGAACCGCACGCCGCGCTCCACCATGCGGCGCGCTAACAGGCAACGGGTGCCGAAGTCGCGTGTCTTTGAGTTGTTGAGGCCGTACATTTTCTTGGTCGCTTCGGTTTCCTGGCTCAGATCGACCGCCTCCGGCGCGTGCATCTGCATTTTGTACGACAGCTCGTACGTGGCGATGCGGGCGGCGAGCTCTTGTTGATCGGGTCGGGCAGCATAGTGCTGGCCGTTCATGCGGGCAAGCGTGTCGAGCATGTCGCGCTCAATCGGCCGCGACGAGCCGGCGGGAATCGCCAGGTCGTTGATCGGCGAACCGGTGGCGCGGAAGATCGTGCCGGCGAAGCTGGCCGGCATGTAGCCACTCGACCAGTTTTTCGCGCCGTTAATGGGACCTCCTTCCTGGGCGAGCATCACGACGAAGCCGGGGAGGTTGTCGTTTGGCGAGCCGAGGCCGTAGTTGACCCACGAGCCGATCGCCGGGCTGCCGCTTTGCAGGCGGCCGGAGTTCATCATCAACAGGCCGGAGCCGTGGATCGGCGATGCAGCCGTCATCGAATGGAGGAAGGCGATGTCGTCGACACAGTCGCCGAGATGAGGAAAGAGGTCGCTGACCCACTTGCCGCACTCGCCGCGCTGGCGGAATTTCCAGCGGGGTTCGACGATGCGGCCTTGGCTCTTGTGGCCGCCGCGGCCGAACGTTTTCACGGCGATCGTCTTGCCGTCCATGCCGACCATTTTTGGCTTGTAGTCGAATGTGTCGATATGGCTGGGACCGCCGTACATGAAAAGGAAGATGACGCTCTTGGCCTTGGCAGGCACGAGCGGCGGCTTAGGTGCGAGTGGATTGGCGACGGCAGACGCCGCGGCTGTCCGCGTGAAGAAACCATCCAGCGACAGTAGCGACGTGAGTGCCGCGGCGCCGAAGCCACAGCCGGTTTCCCACAGGAACTCGCGACGCGTCCGGCCGCAGAAATCGCGTTTGGCTTTGTTAGACATGGTAATTGCTGGAGTTTGCTGTAGTTAACGACAACGGGCACGACGGATGAGAATTAGACAGGATTAACAAGATTGACAGGATAAAAATCGATATCTAGCAACAAATCTCTCATCATGAATTCAATCCTGTTGATCCTGTAAATCCTGTCAAAGAATTCTCTGTCTTACTTTTCCTCTTCGTGCCCTTCCTGTCTTTGTGGTTTAAAAGGATATTGTTAGTCGAGATACACGAACTCATTGAGATTAAGTACGGTCAGGCACCAATATCGAAAAGCATCGGCCGGTTTTTGGCTGCGGTCTTGCGTGAGGTGGTGGATAAGATCGAGGCCCTCGGCAATTTCTTCGTCGGTCGCGGGTCGATCGACCGCGAGTCGGATCGATTCGGCGATTTGAGCACGCAGATCGGAACCGGCGTCGCTGATGACGCGCGTTGCTAGCTTGGCCGCCTGGTCATTGAAGAAGTCGCTGTGGAACATGGCGAGGGCCTGCCCCGGCTGTGTGGTGACGAACCGGGCCTCGCATGTGGCGTCGACATCCGGAAAATCGAACGCCGTAAGGAGTGGCGGCAGCAGCGAGCGCTTGACGTGCATGTAAATGGCGCGTCGAGCCCGCTCCTCGGGCGACGACTGGCCCCAGCCATCGCCGGGGCGCGACTGCGTGGCCAATACTTCTTGCGAGAGTTTGGGGTAATATCCTTGGCCGAACATGGTGGGATTGAATTGGCCGGAGGCGACGAGCGTCGCGTCGTGGATTTCTTCGGCCGTGAGGCGCCGCATGTCGAACCGCCAAAAGAGATCGTTCGTCGGGTCGACGGCCAATGCTTGCGGATTGCCTGCCGACGACATGCGATAAGCATTCGACGTGAGGATCAGCCGGTGAAGCGGCTTGAGTTGCCAGTCGTGGTCCACCAGCCACAGCGCGAGATAGTCTAGCAGTTCGGGGTGCGTAGGAGGCGTCCCGAGCTCGCCAAAATTGTTGGGCGTGCGCACGAGGCCGCGGCCAAAATAATGCTGCCAAACGCGATTGACGATCACGCGGGCAGTGAGCATGTTGTGCGGCGAAGTGATCCAGTCGGCAAGCACGCGGCGACGGCCGGCGGAGCGGGCGTCCTTCCCGGCGCCGGAATGACGGGCGGCGGATCTCCGAAAATAGCAGGGAAGTGGGGCTCGACGACGGCACCGGGCACGTGCGGATTGCCGCGTGTTAAGATGTGCGTCGGTTCCGGGCGGGGGTCGCATTTTGCGAGCGCCAGCGCCGATTCCAACTGCGGCAATTTTTTGATCTCATCTTCCGCGGCAACCAGGCGCTTCTTCGTCTCTTGGTACTGGGTCCACTCGGATACATTGAGATGTTGCTCGAGCTTATCTTGCAGTAGTTCGGCCCGATCGGGCGTGCGGGCAATTTCCTGCTCACCGGCACTCATCCGCTTGACGCCGACCTCTTCAATCGCCCGCAGCTCTTTGTTGATCAGATCCACTTTCTCGTGCAGGGCTGCGCGGCGGGTACGCTCTTCGGGCGTCGACATATCCCACTGGCTGAAGCGGCCGGGATCGCGCTCGTGCACATCCGCATAGGGAGTCACATCGGCAAAGAAGGCCAGCAGGCCGTAGTAGTCGGCCTGTGGGATCGGGTCGATCTTATGATCGTGGCAGCGGGCGCAACCGACGGTCAGCCCAAGCAGAGCCTGACTCGTCGTGGAGATGATGTCGTCGAAGTCGTCGTAGTGGGCCTGAAGCGGATCGGCAGGCTCATCATCCCAGGTGCCGAGACGGTAATAGCCCGTGGCGATCATGGAATCGTCGGTCACATGATCGAGCTCGTCGCCGGCAAGCTGTTCGCGCACAAACTGATCGTAATGCTTGTCATCGTTAAACGAGCGAATGACATAGTCGCGATACCGCCACGCGTTCGGCTTCAGGCCGTCGCGCTCGAAGCTGTTCGTTTCGGCAAAGCGAACGAGGTCGAGCCAGTGGCGGGCCCATTGCTCCCCGAAGTGAGGCGAGGCGAGGAGCTTATCGACCAGCCGCGGCCAGGCATTGGGAGTGTTGTCGTTGAGAAACGCCTGCAACTCGTCGTTCGTAGGCGGCAGGCCGATGACATCGAAATACGCGCGGCGGGCAAGTGTGCGTTTGTCGGCCGGCGGGGCGGGCACTAGATGGTTTTGCTCAAGCTTCGCGAGGATGAACGCATCGATGGGGTTCTGGATCCGAGCGGCGTTCTTTACCTCAGGTGGCGCGTGACGGCGCGGGGGTACGAACGCCCAATGCTTTTCGTATTTCGCGCCGGCGGCGATCCACGATTTCAGTATTTGAATTTCGGCCGGCGTGAGCGGCTTTCCTTCGGGCGGCATCCGCTCGGATTCATCCGTGGAGTTGACGCGGTCGACAAGCTCGCTTTCGTCGACTTGGCCCGGCACGATCGCGTGCAGACCTGAATCGAGCTCGGCGATCGCGCCGTCCGGCCTGTCAAGCCGCAGACCGCTCTCGTGGGTATTGGGGCCATGGCAGGGGAAGCAGCGTCGCGCCAACAGAGGCTTCACGTCCTGAGCGAAGCTGACCGGCGGATCGGCGGCCGGCACGCGATCGGCGTAGACCGTTAGCGCGATGAGAGAACAGATCGCAATAGAAAGTCGCGATGACATTCGATACTGTGCTCAGCGGTGCAACGCGGCCACAGTAATTTCCACGTTCCTGTTAGTGTAGTCGCTGGAGCAAGGATCGTCAGCCGAAAATAATTTGGCGTATCCGACCACTTTTTCCCGTTCATCGTCTAGGGCGCTGCCGACGCGGTAGGATTAAGCTAATTGCAAGTATTCCCAGCACCACTCCTGCCGGTTCTGGGACGGCCGTCTGTGCGACACCCGCTCCGCTTCCCACTGCGAGACTTTCCCAAGTGGCCCCAAGGTTCCTGCGCCATACGACGTAATCACTGGTATCAATGATGCCGTCGCCGTTTCCATCGGCCACGAGCGCGGTGGTATCGTCGTAGCTCGAGCGCCAGACTTGATAGTCCACTGCGTCGACAACGCCGTCGCCGTTGTAATCGCCGGGCAATGTGACAAAAGGGTTGGAGAATAATTGGCTCGTGAGGTACGCGGGGTCGGTGAGCGTATTTAGGAACGCTACCAAATCATCGATTTGCTGCGGCGTAAGGTTCAGCTGCAGTGGATCGCGCAATCGGGCGTCTAGCTGCGGAACATCTTGCACTTGAGAGTTGTAGAATTCCACCACTTCCTGAAGGCTGATAAATCGACCGTCGTGCATAAACCGTCCGCGAACCGCCACATTGCGCAACGACGGCGTTTTGAACCGGCCTTCGCCAGCGCCCGGGTCGTCAACAACCTGATCCAGGCCAATGTTCATCGCTTCGTCGCCAATCTGAGCGACCGTCGTATGGCAACTTGAACATCGCGCCGCGCCGTTGAACAGCGCCTCCCCGGCTTGTTCGCTGGGAGTCAGCGTTTGCTTACCAGTCAGCGAGTCGTCGTACTTCGAGTTGTACGAAACCATCGAACGCTCAAATTGACCGATCGCTTTGGCAATCCGGTCTGAAGTTATGTCCGAGGAGCCGAACGCTGCCTGGAACAATACCGGATAGAACTGCGTCTGACTTAACTTCGTTACGACCTCGCTGAGCGTTGAGCCCATTTCCGTCGGACTTTGGATCGGCACCAACGCTTGTTCTTCGAGCGAGTCGACACGTTCGTCCCAAAACGCTTTTCCGCTTGCGTAGAAAGTGGCGTTCGTCAAACCCATCGAATGACGTGACGTGAGTTGGCCATCGATGCCCGCGCTAAATTGATGGGTATCAGAAAAGCCGTTTGCCTGATGATGGCACGACGAGCAGGAGACCTTATTGTTTTGCGAGAGTCGCGTGTCGTAAAAGAGAACTCGGCCGAGCGTAGCCCCCGCATCGGTCAGCAGGTTGTCGGCCGGTGTGTTGTCTAAAGCCACTGGCCCATTGAGGTACTGGTCGGGAAGGTTAGCGATTGCGTACTGCATATAACCGGCGGTCTGCGCCGGTAGACTCGGAACCTTCGGTGGCGCGGCAACTCCGGACCTTACATGTAAACAGATTGCGGCAATGAACAAAATGAGCGCCGCAAGTAGCTGTCTCGGTACCATTGCGATGCTCCATAGAGTGCGAATGTCGACCGAATGTCGGCCGGGAAGTGGTAAATACCGTTGCCTCGACAGACGAGGTAACGTTCTACAGCCCTTTAGTGCAGTCGACTTAGCGGCGGTGATCCAAAAAAGCAAGGCTGCTCATAGCCAACAACATCAAAGCAGCCGGCTCAGGGACGGCCGATCCCGTACCAATGCCCGGTGTTAGAGATGTTCCGAAGTAACTCCGCCAGATACTGTAATCATCCATCGTAAAGGGAGCGCCTAAATTCTCGCGCCAAACGACGTAGTCGGCGGAGTCGACGATCCCATCACCGTTGAAGTCCCCCTGCAATGCATCGGCATACGAAACCGTTAGAAATTGGTCGGCCGCCACATTGTGCAGAAACTGCACGGTGCCGTCGGACCATACGACTCGTAACCAGTCGACCTGGTCCGCGGCGGCAAGCCCGAAGTGCACCGGGAGATCACTCTGATTAAACGTGCCTGCGTCGGTATTCGCTTCGCGGCGGAGCGAGAGTTGGTCTGGTGTTCCTGTGTTCATCGTGGCATACAGCGAGGAGCCGATTCCCGTGGTATTCCAATTCGGACCCTCTAGCTTGACGTAGAGCCAGTGATTCCCGTTCGTCGAAGCATCGTTGATAAACACGCGTTCGGGCGTCGGAGTGCCGCTGTACGTAGAGTTATTTGGGTCGATCAGGTCCTGGTCGCCATCAAGATCAATGTCACCCCACGCGCTGTCGTAGCCACCAGCACCTGTGTTTGGGCCGCCGGCAAGCCCCATCGAAGACGTGACATCGGTGAACTGCCAAAGGCCGTCGTTGCGATACAACTTCTGGTTGCCAGATCCTGACAGATTGTCGTGAAAATAAAGATCCAGGTCGCCGTCGTTGTCGTAATCGACCGCTTTGAAGCCATTGAGATCGGTGCCGATGTCGCTTAGCAGCGGATGGCCGGTAATCGTATCGATATCGGTAAACGTATCATCGCCATTGTTGCGATAGATCTTGCTCTCCGTGTTGTACGAGCCTCCGTCGGCGCCGGTTACGAACAGGTCGAGTTTGCCATCATTGTCGAAGTCGACGAACTGCGTGCCATATGTGTTATGCGTGTTCTGCGTGCCGTTCATGTCCGCGACATCGACAAAGTCCAGCGTGCCCGTTTCCTTCAGCATGTTCTTGAAGAAATTGTTTCGGATATAGCCGGCGGAACAGGTGGAAAGATAGATATCCATATCGCCATCGCCGTCGTAGTCGCCGATCGCCATGCCGTACGACTTTGTTCCGTAAGGGACTTGAAGGCCCACAGCAGCACCCATGGGCGTGAATGTGCCGTTCGGTTGTTGGATATACATCTCATGCTTTTCGGGACCTTCCATGCCAATCACGAGGTCCATGCGGTGATCATTGTTGAAGTCGCCCCAGGCAACGTTCTGGGCGAAGCCTGGATCATTCAGACCGGTGGCGACACTTGCGTTTGTGAACCCCGAGGTGCCGTTGTTCCTTAACAGCGTACCAGTCGTCGAACTGCTGTTCGTTTGGCCGATGAATACATCGATGTTGCCGTCACCGTTGTAGTCGCCCCACGCAGCACTCCACGAATTGCTGAGCCCCGCGGGCAACATCGTGCTGGTTACGTTGGTGAACGTGAAGCTGGGAGTTCCCGTGCTGATCACATTGTTGCGGAAAAGCTGCTGCGCGCCGGTGGCGCCTTGGAACAGAAGGTCAAGGTCGCCATCGTTATCGATATCAGCCAGAGAAGCGCTGCGGCCCGAATAATTCGCACCGCCCAGAACGGTGGCCCCTTGTTCCGTGAAAGCGGCTAATGCCGCCGAAGCAGCGAACACAGAAACCGTCAGCAGCGCGGCGGTGACAGCGATGATGCGATGAAAGTAGAGCAAACGATGCATGCCTGAATCTCCGGACCAATGCGAAACAGCCCCAATATAAACAGCATGCCCCCCTGCGCCGCAATCAACCGAAGTCGCCGCAGGCGACTCGCCGTGGCGAGAAGTGTGGCACGCTGACCGATGATGCGAACCAAGCCTTGGTGCAAAACTGATCGGTTCGGCGTGCCGCGATTATAACACGCGAGCACACGTTTTTGCTCGCGACGTTTGACACCAGAACCGCAGTCAGCGAAGAGCGAAGAACGGCCGTTTTTCCGTCACGTAGCGACCCGAACGGAGTTCAAGCTCAGGTTCTAGCGTCCAACAGATCGTCCGCCGTGGGTAGGAAGGCAGCCGATTTGGAGTTTGCATTCTTGTTTTTCGCTGGGCGCGTGTGCTCAGGCTTGCTCGGGTCGTAATTCGGATTGCGCGTCGGCATTTGCGCGCCGACTTTCGTCCTCCAGGCATGAAGCTGGTTGCGGAGTTCCTTCACTTTATCCGGCATTTCAGCAGCCAGATTATGCTGTTCGCCGATGTCGTCGCTTAGGTTGTAGAGTTCCACGCGCATGTCGTCGAGGAACTCAATGAGCTTGTAGTCCCCTTTACGGATCGCGCTATACGGGGTAGCACCACCCAATTGGTAGTGTTGATAATGCGGATAGTGCCAGTACAGCGCGTCTCGCTTCAATGTGCCGGAATCGCGCAGTAGCGGTACGAGGCTGACTCCGTCGACGGCATTCTTAGCCGCATCGGAAAGCCCCACGATGGAGGCGATCGTCGGGTACAAATCCATGCTGATGACAGGCGTTTCGCACACGCTTCCAGGCTTGGTGATACCCGGCCAATACACGATCAGCGGGACACGCGTGCCGCCTTCATAGCACGACCCTTTACCAACGCGGAGCGGCAGGTTCGAGGTCGTCGGCACGCGGCCGCCGTTGTCGGAGACGAAAATCACCAGCGTATTGTCGGCGATGTTCAGTTCTTTCAATTCGTCGCGAATTCGGCCGACCGATTGATCGAGGCTGTCGATCATCGCGGCATACACGGGATTGTTTTGAGCCATGCCGGGGCGAATTTTTTCGCGATACTTTTCAATGATCGGCCTCTTGGCCTGCGTCGGCAGGTGCACCGCGAAGTGGGGCAGGTACAAGAAGAAAGGCTTGTCCTGCTTTGCATTGGCATCAATGAATCGAATCGCCTCGTTCGTCAGGCGGTCGGTGATGTACTCGCCTTTCGGCCCGTCAGCAATCGTTGCGATTTGGTACGGCGAAAAATAGTGTTTCGTGTTGGGCGCCTCTGTGCCGGCGATGTTGATGTCGAAGCCATGCTTTTCGGGATAATACTCTTCGCCGCCGAGGTGCCATTTCCCCATGCTCGCGGTCGCATAGCCCGCGTTGTGAAAATCGTTCGCGATCGTCACTTCGTCGAGCGGCAGATACTTTGTCCAATCGGGCACGATCAGTTTTGGATTCTCGGGCATCATGCCGGGAATCCAATCGGTGATGTGCAGCCGGGCCGGGTATTTGCCGGTAAGCAGGGCGGCCCGCGTCGGTGAGCAAACGGTGCAGGCCGAATAGTTCTGCGTGAACTTCATACCGTCGTGCGCGAGCTGGTCGATATTCGGCGTTTCGTACAGCTTGCTGCCGAAGCAGGCCAGATCCGTCCAGCCGAGGTCATCCGCCAGGATAAGCACGACGTTCATTTTCTTCGCCGTATGCTGGGGGGCGTCGGCGCTGCGAGCGGTGGCGGCAGAATTTGCCACGAAACATGCGGCGGCCAATACCACCACGAGGCGAATTCTAAAAAATGGCTGATTCATCGAATAATGAATGACGGTTTCGTCATCCCTCCTGTATCGAAGCACGGCGTTCGGACTCCCCCCGCTTGACATCGCACAAATACCACTATAACTGTTGTCAATGTTATGATAGCCGACACGCTTCGTTTTTGCACGTGGATCGGAGTTTAGTGGAATGGGCCGCTGCCTCTTTGTCGTACGCTGTTTTTGTGGGTATCTCCGCCACGAGCTTCACGCAATCGCCCCCGCATTCGCTGCAGGAACCGGCGAAGAAGTTCGACCGGGTCAGTGGCCGTCGGTGGTCCAGATCGATGCGTTTGGACGACACATGGCGATAAGCAGCTATTCGTATTGAATACCAGGCGACAGAACTGTCGCCGTCCGGATCAATGGCCGACAAGTACCGATTGATCCGCACCAGATCGATATCACACCGAACGAAAAGGCGAACAAATGATGCTTACAAAGTGTGGCTTAAGCTTTTTGATCCCGATTACGTTGATTCTGAATTCGGTCAACGCCGAGGAGCCAAACGACTCTCCTCCGCTGCAAAAGGCCTGCATCGATGGCACCGGCTTTGGTTTTCATGCGCTCGGCGGCGACGACTTCACTCCCGTCAACGGGGCGCCGGACACCTGGACCTGGAAAGACGGCCACGTTTTCTGCACCGGCAAACCGGTCGGCGTCACACGCAGTCAAAAGCAGTACACGAATTTCGAGCTCGTGGCCCAGTGGAAGCATTTGGAGTCGGGCGGCAACTCCGGAATTTTCGTGTGGACTGCCGCCTCGGCGTTAAAGGGTTTACAGCCTGGCAACTTGCCCAAGTGCGGCATCGAGGTGCAAGTGCTCGACCACGGGTTCGCCACACAGTGGGAAAAGAAATATGGCAAGAAGCCCGATTGGTTCACGACCAACGGCGATGTATTCCCAGTTGGCACGGCAAAGATGAAGCCCTTCCCGCCCACCTCACCCAGCGGCGAACGGAGTTTTCCGCGTAAAAACTTGAGCAAGGGTGTTGGGCAGTGGAACCACTACTACGTCCGGGCTATCAACGGTGAAATTCGCCTCTGGGTCAATGGCGAAGAAGTTTCCGGTGGCAACCACTGCGAGCCGCGCTCGGGCTACCTGTGCTTGGAAGCCGAGGGGGCGCCCGTCGAATTCAAGAACATCCGCATTCGCGAATTGCCGTAGTTGTCATATAGTGGCCCGCCCCAACACTTGCAGAACTCGCGATAATTCGGTGTAGACCCAGATAGGTCAGTAAGGTAATAAAATTCCGATAGGATATACAAAGCTACATCTAATCAAAATCACCATAATTCCCGGCGACTCGTAAGCCTTTGGGTAAAACCAGCAACGACGGCAAGCGCAAGCATCAAAAGCGATGATGGTTCGGGGACGAGGGCAATTCCCCACGGAGCGCCGACACCTGAAACGACCGGCTCAACGTTACTTCCATCGAGACTGCTGCGGAGAATTTGATTGACTAGTTGACCGCCCGAATTTGTCCAGTAGATATTTCCGGCGGACAAATCCAGCGCGACATCTATCGGAGCATCTAATCCGGTCACAACATCGTGTAAGCCAGTTCCGTCAAGGTTGGCACTCTGGATTCGGTGTGTCGTCAAATCAGGCCAATAGAGGAGCCCATGTATAGCGTCCAGCGCCAATCCGTTGGCTTCGTCAATTCCCGTCACAATGGTTTCGGCGTCTGAACCGTCCAGATTTGTCGCTGGATGCTTCCGAAGCCGTCCGATTTCATTTCGAGCTCTGTCCAATATATCTTCCCGTGAACTCGATCGACTGCGATACCGGCCGGATGTACTAAATTGGAGACTATAGTTTCAGAATCGGAGCCATCCAAGTTGGCTCTACGGATTTGACCGCTCAAACCACCGTGCCCTATCTGGAAATTGTCAGCATCGGTCCAATAGATTTTTCCATTCGCGACATCCAGCGCGACTCCTCCCGAAGCATTACCAGTGGCGACGACATTTTGAGGTGAACCGTTGCCATTTAGATTGGCGACCTTGATGGCGAGCGAGCCAGGTTCAGCCCAATACATCCGCTGATTTACAAGATCCAATGCGATACCACGCGGCTCTTCAAGACCAGAAGCAACTGTTTGAATTTCAGAGCCATCTGAATACCCCCGCTTTATGCCATCACTGTCAATAGCTGCGCCGCCAGGATCCGTCCAGTAAATCCGTCGCGCAGGAGGTCCACTTACGTCAAGACTAAAGGGCGGAACCAAATCGTCATCTTCCGTCCTGAGAAACTGGCTGGAATTGAAACTTCCGTGGTTGATGCCCGCAAACGTATTTCTTACGAAAACCATTTGTGACCCTGCGACGATGTTACTGATTGAACCTCCCGATGGAAACGGAGAGTCGCCCTCCTGTACTACTGCTTGGATATTTACCCAATTGTTTCCGTCGGACGACACATCGAGATAGGAGTACGCGTTCGTGTCGTAGGGAAAAAAGACGTTCGTCAAAGCCGTGAGAGATGCATTTTGTATTGCGAACGGGAAATCAAACTTGTACGTCACGACCGCCGGGGTATTGTCAATCACTGGTTCCCAGTAGGTCGCGTGCAGACCAAATGATTCGGTGAATATCTGCGCATTTGTTGTTGAGTAAAGATAAGGCGTTCCATCTCCAAACAGGTTTTTGAGGTCAAATTGAATGGTCTGCGTTACGCCTAACGAGGAACGGCAAGCCAAAGGAATGATTACGGCGGCGAATAGCAAACTGCCCAGCATTTGTTTGGCGATTTTCATTGGCGTACCCTAATTTGGTGGTGACACCCCCCGATTATCTTTCACGGTGGCTTAAATAGTCGTCCCTGAAAAACGGTCTGCTGGCTGAGTCGGCTTGATTTTCAGGTGCGCACTGGGGCGAAGCAAGCGGGCATCGGCAGGTGCGATGCTCGGCGGGGAGCGACGATGGCGGCCAACTTGGCCGCGAGCCGCTGCCAGAGCCAGAAAATTGGCGCAAAAACAATCCATCGCAACAGTTTGCGGAGGTTGTACCCGGCAGCGCTTAGCAGGGCGTTGATTTTGTCGCCTTCAGTGCCGGTCAGATAGTTGCGGTCCAGGCGGTTGTCGCTTTTCAGGTGACCGATCGTGGGCTCGATGGCCGCCCGCCGTTTGAGCATGCGACGTAATGCTCGCGTCGCTCGCTTGGGAATCGAGCGGACCACGTGGATGCTGGCCAAGCCTTCGTAACCGTGTCCTCGATAACCTTGGTCCACCATCACGTCAGCCGGCGTGTGGCCTGTCAGCCGTTGCACTTGCTCGATCGCGCCGTGGAGCGTGTGCCCGTCGTACGGATTGCCGTGCAGCACGTGTGTGCCGACGATCCAATTATTTTTGCTCGTGGCCGCCACACTCGCCTTGCAGCCGAACTCGTAGCGCTGATGCGCTTTGCCTTTAGCGATGCATTCCACCTCGGGGGCATGCACGCTGTAGACTTTGTTTTTGCTGCTGCGTGTTTGAGCGAGCAAGCGCTCTGCCAAGGCGACCAGCTCGCCGAGCCGCTCATCAGCGATTCGGCCTTGAATGGCAGGCGCTTTGCGCTGGATGTCCCGCAGCACGCGGCCCAGGATCGTCTTCAACTGGCGGGTCATCTTGGCGGCCCGCTTCATCTGCCGCGCTGCGGCGTAGCGGCCCTGCCTGGCCAGCAGCTTCTGGCCCTTGAAACGATAGTTCTGGCGAAGTGAGATGCCCAGCGAAGCGGCCCGGCGGACTAGCGCCAGCCGCATCTTGTGATACAGTCGGGCATCGGTCGGAAAGGCGATCGCCTTTTCCTGGACCGTCGTGTCGACGTTCACCTTCTGAAACTCTCGGGGCCTGACCGCTTTCATGGCCAGCGCGGTGTGGATCGTCGCCTCCAATAACTTCTCCAGCCGCTCGGCGCCGACCCGCTTCCGCCAGCGGCTCAAGCTCGAAGGATCGATCGGCAATTCGTGCTGCATGTAGCAGAGGCCGCAGAAGAACTGCCAGTACGGGTTCTCCACCCAACGGGCCACGACCGACTCGTCGCTCTCGTCAAAGGCGTGCTTCAGGTACAACAGGCCGACCATCAGCCGGGTGTTGACTCCCGGCCGGCCAAGCTCGTCGGCGTAGCAGGCGTCGATGGCCGCGTCGAACTCGGACCAGTCGATCCGCTCGGCCAGCACGACCAGCGGGTGCTCGGGGTTCAACAGTTCGCTCAATCGGGCGACAAACAATTCACACTGCGGAGGGCGAGCTTTGGGTTGCATTTTTTGCCAGCTTTCGGGACCGTGGGAACCAAAACTTGGCAAATTTTAGCGCCATCGAATGCGTAATGCACCCTCTATTCTTAGCGATAGAAGAATTTTTCAGGGACGACTAAATACAAGAAGAAAACGCAGCTGTCGTCTCAAAAGATTATATTGAAGTATCCATTTTTATTTGATTATTTGTTCCAAGGAATTAGAACGAAAGTGGCTTAATCAACTCCGCGAGGGCGAGGAACCGAGTTGCAAACAGTTTCCTGCCGTTGCCTGAGGGACGCCAAAATAAAAAACGCGGGCCTTGCGACCCGCGCTTCCGCCGCCGTGTGAGCGGTGTTAGAGTCAATGCACTACGGTTGGGCCTGCGGCGGCGTAGGCAGCTCACCGGGTTTGCCAGCCGGTTCCTTCAGCCGCACCAACTCCACAGTTTGCATGTCCGTGGGGCTGTAGTGCACGAGGCCGGTGGATTCGTTCTGCGTCAGATTATTGACACTAGTCTCCATCATGATGCGGTTGTTCTTGTCGTTCGTATACGACCACACCGCCCGCTGCGTGTTCTTATCCACCGTGCCCTGGACGGTATATGAGGCCCCAGCCTTCTGATCGAAAGCCGTGCCGCCGATGATCCCTTCCTTCGTCACGGCAAGCTGCACCAGCACGCTCGGCTCATTCAGCCCGTCCGGCGTGACGGCGAAAACGCCCAGCGGCAGCCACTCGGCCTGAGCCGCCGCATCCGCCGTCAGCGTCGGCACCTGGTCGATCATTCGCACCGTCTGTGAATAAAACACCGCGCAGGTTCATACCATTGGCCGTTGACGTAAACCACGCCGTTATTGCAATAGATGTACTCGCCGTAGCCATAGTCCCAATAGTACGGCGTAGCCCAGCCGAAGTTACACCAGGAGGTCAGCACCGGGCAGGTGGTCCATCCCCACCAGTACCATGGGTTATGGTATCGGAACGCATAATCGCCCCAGAAGCCCCAGCCGCGTCCATGACCCCACCAGCCGTTTCGGAACGGGAACTTGTCATAGTCGTGCCGCCCATGCCAATTGCCGCGGATGTTGTCTGCCACTCGGAACCGATCGCCGTCGCGCCATTTCCCCGACCAGTCGCGATGATCGCGTCCGTTGCCGTCTTTTCCCTTCCATACATTACTCCATTGGTTGAACTCGGCCTTGTGGGCTTCGTTGCCGCGGTATTCGCGCCCGCGGCCATTGTGATTGAAGCTGATGGCATCGTTCACATTGTGATCGCCAAAACCTTTACCATTGAAACGATCGTTCTGCTTTCCGTTGAGGTCCTGATGGTCGCCACCTTTCCAAGTGAACTTCGAACCATTCTTGCCGGATCCGTTTTGACGGTTATTGGAACCGTTGAAACGATTCCCGAGGTCGGGCGATTGGTTGTTGCCATCTCCGTTGAAATTGCCGCGGCTTCCATTATCACGATTCCGGAACGTGTCCTGGCCGCTATTGCCATTGGGACCGTTGCTGGTCGCTTTATGGTTGTCGTTTTCAGCGAAGCGCACGTTCTCATTGCCGCGCAGTTGCAGAAAGTTGTGGACCTGCTCATTCGTCGGGCGAAACGCACGGAAATTGCGTGCGCCTGAACACTATCCGACTGCAATTCTTGTCCGTAGACCGTCGTCCTTCCGTTGGACTGAATGCTGCTCGGCCGCGAAGAGCGATCGTTATTTCTACCACCGAGAAACGCATTCAACCGCGCGGAGTCGACATTTGAACTGCTGCCGCGCTGTTGGAAGGAAGTCTGTGTCGCCCGGTCGCCAGTGTCGCCTCCGAACGAGCGGCTTCGGTTATCATCCGATTGGAAACCTCGGAGAGTATTCGGTGTATCGTCCTGTGAGCCACGGCTAAAGAATCGCGACACGCTTCCGGAGGAGCCGCTGTCGTCGGACGATCGGAAGGATGGCTGGCCGCCGTTGAACGAGCGGATCGACCGGCCACTATCGCCGCTGAATACTCTCGGCGAGGAACCACTATTACCTCGGAAGCTGTACGAGCGAGACGATGAATCATCGCCGCCGCCACCCGAGCTAAAGGAGCGCGACGACGAGTGATTGCCGCCACCAACGCTGAATGATCGAGACGATGAGTGACCACCGCTGCTGAAGGAGCGAAACGAACTGCCGCCGCCCCCACCTCCGCTGGACGAGCGGAACGAAGAATGACCTCCACCGCCTCCGCCGCCGCCGTGGTTCCCGTGGCCACCATGGTCGGCTCGCACCGCCCCAGCAGTGAAGAAGGTCGCTACGACAGCGACAACAAGACTGCACTTGGAAACGCTAAAGACTCGCATTTTCTCTCAACTCTCCGAACGCGGATCAAGATCCATCGGATCCACGCCTCTCCTGGGGAGCGTCGCAACGAATCGTTCGGCACGAATCTACCATTAATCATACGAACGCAATGCGCAGCGCGCAAACGTGCTAGCCGTACTCCGCAGAGTTCGCTCCTCGCGCAAATAGACACCTCCGTACAGCACCCACGCCGCGCACCGTCGAATATACCCGTCACTTGCAAGGGCGAATTCAATTGCCACGCGCAACGCCAAGCCTGAAACCCGGCGAACTCACCTAGCAAGACGATGCAAGCAATGCGCCAGATACAACAAAGATGCAAGAAACGGCCGAATTTACCGAATTTTTTGGCGACATGGGTGGCACAGCCGTTGGTGCCGCGCAACGAGCATGTGCGGAAGTGGCATCAAGTAGATTTGCAGTGTAGTCAGATTGAGGACACGCAGGACTTGAGGTTTAGTGGCTCTTCAAGTCGCCGGAAGTATCGTGAACGACTTCCTTCGGATCGGACGGTGCGACTACGGCGCCACTCTGTTTTGCCGTCGAGTTCTCGGTCTCCGCGACTTTCGCGGCAACAGGCGTAACGGCAGCGTCCCGTTGCGGTCGCCACCGTGCAGGGGCTGCCGCAGGTCGATATCCAACCGGCGTATTCTTTGCAGGCTCGTTACTAGCTTCTTTGCCGGTCGGCGGCTTAAGCACGACTTGATGAATTGGTTCCGGAGCAGCCGGAACAAGTTGCACGTCAGCGCTCCGCATGGCCAAGTGTTGCCGCCTGCTTCACCCACAACATCTTTCGCTGGCCTATCGCATTGCACTCAACCTGCAGCCCTGCGACAGGCCACGTGCGAGGCGCGACAAACGTCACCGCCAATTCATGCACGCCTTCCAACGAAGTCTGCGAAGTCCGTTTGAGTTTGTAGAACACACCGCGTCCTTCATCGTACGTTCCACTGACAATTACGACGTGCTTCGGCGGCAGGCGATTAATCTTCTCCGTGGCCGTCTCGCAACCCGAAACACCGGCGGTGATCGAAGGTGTTAAGTGCGCGACGACCTGAGCGCCCGGAATGGGCAACGCGCCGCCAAGCGTTCCATCGAGCGAGCGGCCTTTCTTTGTGGTTGTGGTGGTCTCGATATCGTGCGTTATCTCGCTCGCCAGCTGTGTCGTTGGCGCAAAATCCTGCACGCGGAGCCCGGCCGCTGCGCCGTTCACTTCGATGTCAAGCTCATCGACATCCTCCAATGTTACTTCTTGAAAGCGAACCGAAATCGGCAGTGATACCTCAATCAACCGCTGCATGGGATACAGCGTGAGCCGCTCTTGCGGTGTGATATCGCGATATTCTACCGTTCGCGCAAGGTCGAATTCGACGCCGGGAGCAGCGAGTGCAGAGACCGGTTTTGCGAACATCGTGCACAAGCCCAGCACTACGACAAGTGCACACACAGAATAACGGCTGCCCGTGTTGCAGGCCTTGAATCGGCGCCGTTTTGCGAATGCTGCTTGAGAAGATGCGCGTTGCATGGTGTCGTCCCTCCGTGTTCAGACAAACCGATGGCAGCCAAGTTCAGTTGCTAGCGTTGTGCGTCCAGAGTGGCGCCGGATACCGTCGGCCGTATTTCTACGCACGCACAGCCGAGTTGGTTTACGGTGCTAGCGCATCAATCAACGCGAATGTGGCGACGCAACGGATAAGATAGCGACGGTAGCAACCACACGATTCTCGCTGCGGCTTCTACCGATATACGGCAGCGACTTGCGTTCGCAAGTGGCCGGTGCCGATCACCTGATAAGCGGTGCTGTATGTGCCGCGTGTTTCGGACATGCCGACTGGTCCGTTCAGGTCAATTCGCACGGCATGGCAGGTGTCAACTTGCACAACCAGCGGTCCTTCCACTTGCAGCCGCATCTGTGAGGCGCCGGTTGAAGCCGCCTCCACGCTCGCTAAAAAATCGGCGCACGTCGCACCGTTTTCAGCTTGCACCTTTTGTAGTGTCAGCGTGAAACGGGTAACTTCGCCGAACTTGTCATCCAAGTTAAATACTTTGCTGGCAATATCCTTGGGCAACTTGAGCGTCTCGCCCACGGCCACCGTGCGACCCGCGAGAAACTGCGCGAGCGGGTTTGGCCGGCCCACGGAGTCCATCTGCCTGGCAACGATGTCGTATTCATCGGTTGGTGGACGGTTGCCGGACCCATCGGTGATGATCAGCTTGCCCTGCTTGCCAGGTTCCCGGCGGCACAGATACGTTTTGCCTTGAACAGGCTCCGCAACAGGCGAGTAATGTGCAACCGCGTTGGAGGCGTCATTCGAGCCGTTCGATTGCGGCGGTGCGGCCGGAGCGTCCGATGCAACGATTTGTTTCGTCGCTTCGGGATACTGAACTCGGACCGCCGTAGCAATGCCGGCGTTAATAGCAGTAGTGGTAACGACGCGTCGCTGACTGGTGCGGACCGTCGACGTATGGTCGCCAAGCAAATCGTTCCCGCGACGCATCGTAAGCTTGAGCCGCATTTCGATTTCCAACGTCTGCTCGGTTCGGTCGCCCATGCGAGTGGGCTTGTGGCTAAAGCGAACTGTTTGCGGCGCGGCATCACCCAGGGCAGGGCGATTGAACGCCGCCTGCCGAACGGTTGAATCCCTCGTCGCGGGCGGCTGAGCGAGCAACGGTAGCGGCGCTAGAAGCAAATTGAAAGCAAATAGAACGCAGGCGAGGTGCGGGCGGGTAGGCATGGTTATGGCCAAGTGCAGGAAAGTAACGGGAACGTGGGCGACGGGGCCAGGCATCATCGGTTTGCTTGCCAATAGGGTCAAGATCGAACGCAGTGTGGCCGATAGCATGGCCGCGATCGGGGTGTAGTGCGAGAAGTATTTTCGATGCACCGTCCAGTTGCTGGCCGATCCATCGGCCACGAACGCCTTGCGCGCGCGCGTGAAAGCCGCGGCTGTGCGCTTCGGCGACCAACCGCTTGCCAAACACTTCTTGTCCGCCGCGGGTAGCGACCACGCTTCGCACCAGCACTTCGGGGCGGCCGTGGCGATCGTCGGGAAACTCCGCCGGAGGCGCCGCGGCGCCTTCCGTGGAAGCGGAAGATCCCCTTGATTTCCCGGCTCAAATCGTGCATCCGCTGGGGATCGACAAACGTCTTGGGAATGGTCGGACAAGGGTCCCGCAGTTGTTCTTCACTCACCATGCTCAGGCAGCAGCCCACCAGCGATTCTTTCCAATAGCCTTGGGTGTTAGGCTCGTTTTCGTGGCGATCGCGGACTTGAATTCGCCCGCCGTCCATCATCACGCACACCACTTGCGGAAGCTGGTCGGTGGGGCTCTTTTGTTGTTCGGGAAGCGGGCAGCACTTGATACGCTTCGGCTTGTCGTTCTGCTTCCGCCACGCGCTCTTCTCCGACCCGCTTGGTCCATCGCTGCACGCGCTTGGCGCGAGACCTTGGTTTCGGCCAGCGCGATCAGATCCTTCGTTGCCTGGACGAACGATGCGGACTGCGAGCCGGCGTACGCCACCTTCCGCAGCATGGCCGGCGTGAAGGGGCAATCGACCTCAACTCCAATCGCCCTGGTCAGCGGGAAAAAAAGCCCGCCGGCAGGCGGGGCAGAAATACTCCGGCTCGGTGATCGTCACCGGACCTCGCCGGCCAATCAATACCCGCTCGCGCTGGCCCTGGTATCGGCCCGGCTCGCCGCATGTGGGGCAGGTCGACTCGTCATCGGTGGAACGGTCGGCCGAGGTCTGCTTCACGAGTTCCGCATACATCGCGTCGCCGATCTCGACCGCGCCGCGTCTCGATGGCGTCGAGCCAACTGAGCGCATCGCTATCATCGACATCGCCCAAATCAACGGCTAATTCACGTGCGAAGGCCGCAATCCGCTCCTTGATCTCCTGGGTAGTTGCCATCCGTGGCTCCCTCGTTTCTCCAGCTTTTCGCCGGTACGCCCACCTGCCGTCAATTCCTGCCATCACTTCTACACGATCGACCCAGCCAGTGCAAAGTGCAGGCTGCACCCGCCCTTGTACGTGAAGAAGAGCCGGCCTAGGGCTTTCGATGACTGCTCGCTATAGTTCCCGGCCTTTCACCACACACTTCAAATCTCTTGCCATGCGAGTTAAGCGGATGGACCAACCTATGCACTCGTCCAAACTGCGCTCTTTCTTGTCTTTCCGGCCTCATCGCAACAAGCATCAGCAAGGGACAGCAGCCCGCGTCGCCATACCCGCAAACGCAAGCGTATTCGCAGCCAGCAACACCGTCGCCTTATCCGCAGACGCAGTCGGAGGCACAACGGCCATCCACTGATTTGCAACAGCAGGCTGCGCAGGTGCAAGTTGCCGCACAGCAACAGCCGAATGGACAACCGCAAGCGGCCGCGGTGCAAGTGCCGGCCGGATATCAACTCAATGCGCTACAACAGAGTTTACTCGATCAAACCCTCGACGCTTGGCAACAGCAGAGTGGCAAGATTAGTACGTTCAGTTGCCCGTTCGATCGACTCGAATACGTGATGGCGTTTGGGCCCGTTGTCAAGGGAAAGTCCTTGCCTCTTAATCAATGCGAAGGCCTCTTAACGTACAGCAAACCCGATAAAGGTAGCTTCGAGATTAAGAAGATATCGACGTACAAAGTTTTGCCGCCTCCAGCAGACCAACCAAACGCAGCCCCGCGTGCGGATTGGGTGGAACAACCGGATGCCATCGGCGAGCATTGGGTGTGCGATGGCAAGTCGGTTTACGAATTCCGCAGCGACCAAAAACAAGTCATCGAACGCCCCCTGCCGCCGCACGCGCCGGGCGAATCGATCATTGACGGGCCTCTGCCATTCCTATTCGGCACCGAATCGGCGAAGTTGAAGCAGAAGTACTGGATGCGAATTGATCGGCGCAACAACAATCCGGATCAAATCTGGTTAAATGCGTTGCCGAAATTTCAGCAGCAGGCCGCCGACTTCCGCCAAGTGGATGTGATTCTCGACCGAAAGCGGCAGTTGCCACAGGCGATGCAAGTGACGCTGCCCAACGGCGATCGACACGTCTATATGTTCCATCTGGAGAAGGCCTCGATCAACAATCCACTCGATCGCATTCAACAAGCACTATTTGATCGCCCGCGCACGCCGTTCGGCTGGAAGCATGTGGTCGAGAATGCTCCGATGCCGGTCGCGCAAGCACCGCAACCAGCCCAACAACCCCAGGTGCGATAGCCACCGTCGACGCGCTTGATCGAAGCCCGCAGCGTAAGCAAGGGCAATGTTCGAATCTAACTCGAGCTGCGGCCCCTCAATCTGCGATCAAGTGCCAATCACACTTTCGCGGCGGCTTTCTCGGCTGCACGGTCAGCCAACACGTGTCGATAGACTTCAGCCACACCCTCCGCCATCTTCGTGTCGGAAAACAGCTCTGCGTGACGCTGCCGCGCACGGCGGCTTAACTCGGCGTAGTCAATGCTACCCGTGAGGATCTCTTCGATCGACTTGGCGAGCTGGCTCACACTGCCCGGCTCCACGAGTAGCCCCGTTTCACGGTGCGCCACCGCTTCGGGTACGCCCTCAACGTGTGAAGCCACCACCGGCAAACCGGCGGCCATTGCTTCTAACACGACCATCGGCAATCCCTCGCCAAACAGGCTCGGCAATACGAATAGGTCGATCTTCGCGAGCTCGCGATTCACATTCCGCGTAAAACCAGTCCAGTCGATCGCATCGGCCAAACCAAGCCGTTCTGAAAGCCCCACAACTTCTGACTTGTACGCAGGTGTTTCAAATCCGCCCACAGCTCGCAAACGCACATTGCGATCGTGCGACCGCAACATGGCGAGCACCTCAAGCAGCACTTCGATGCCCTTCCGCGGACGAAACAGGGCGACCACGCCAAGCGTCCACGCGCCGACCGGCGGCCGGCGTTCCGCGAAAACACTTGAGCACGGCACGCCGTTCGGTACGCAGGTGATGCGTTCTGCAGGAGTGCCCCGGCAGATCATGTAATCGCGCAAACTGGGCGATACCGCAATCAACCGATCGGCGCCACGAACGGCGACCCACTCGGCGGCTGAATTCGCCCAATTAAATAGGCGCCGCGTTGAGTCGCGCCCGGCGGGGCTGTGAACATGATAAACAAATGGCACGCCCAAACGACTCGCGGTGAGCCGACCCACGAGCGCCGTCCGCGGCGTGTGGGCGTGAATCAGATCATAGCCGTTGTCGCGGCAAAGCTTTTCGAGCTTCTTCACAATTCGAAAATCGAACCTCCCTCGCATCGGCATTTCCACGAGTGGTGTCGTCTTCGATTCGCGGGTCTCTGGAAAACGCTGTGGCTTCACACACACAAAGCCAACTTCGCAGCTGAACCGCGGCAACTGGCGTGCCAAAAGGTCCTGCACTCGCTCGGCGCCCGAATAGTGCTCACCGTTCACCAAATGTAACGCGTAAATTGTTTCCGACGAACTGCTTCGCGGCGCGGCAGACCGGTCGGTGCCCGAAACGCCGACAACAGCGGGCGCGGGCGGAATCGGCGCAACGTCCGGTTCAGCAGCGAACGGCCCGCTCGCGATGCCGGAGAAGGGTGGGAATGTCATCTGAAACTCGTCGCAAGGCAGGGCGCGATTGCAAACGGCTAGGGGCCTTGATGGCGCAGCATCCAAGGCAACTCTACCACTTGGCGAAGGACAAAGCGTTTTTGCCGCTGCACTCGCGTAAGACGCGTAGCGGATATAACAGATGTGCCGGCACGCGAACTGCCAACTAACGTCAATTCCACCAAGGGAGAATCTGCGCTTCCGCATGGCACGCGATTGGATTATCGTTTGTCCCGGCCGGAGAGACGGCTCAGCATGTGGCGGATGTCCGCGGCACCTTTGATGGCGACATAAATCGTGACCGTCGAGTACCATACGATGCAGGCCATCGCCAGCAGCCACCAAAAAATATGCTCAGGCATACGTCGTCTCCCGATCGGCGTCTCGATGGAAAGAATCTCTCAACATTGAGCCCACGATCATCGCCAAGGCTGAGAGCACAAACGCCGCAATGCCAGAGTAATTGGGGCCTATGGTTTTCTTCACCCATTCCGTCGTGGTTTCATTTAGTTGAAGAGTGAGATAGGTGATCGGGATCACAGCGCTAACGACCAGGCTCGCTGCCGCACCCCAACTGTTGGCCCGCGGCCAATAGCAACAGGCGATCAAAAGCACGCTAATACTGGCAAGGTAGATCGTGCCGGTGAGCGTGAGGTACTCCCACAAGCTGCCCTGGAGTGGATACCACAAACCGTAAAACAGCAGAAACACGCCGATTAGCGCCACAATGAAGCGGTTCACCAGCAGCCCCGTTTGCTCCGACCACCGCGTGCGACGGAACGGAGCCAGGATGTCGTTGTAAATGACGCTGCCCCACGTGAGCATATACGAGGAATCGGTGGACATGTCGGCGGCCAACATCGCGGCGATGAGTAGCCCCATCAAGCCGGCCGGTACAACTGTGCCGAGATAGGTCGGCATGGCATGAAGCGAATTATCGACGTGGCCTAGCGCCGCCAGCGCCGCGATGCCCCATAGTCCAGGAATCAAAAAGCGGCAGACAAAGAAGAAGCTCGTGCGCGTGTATATTTTGCGGCCGGTTTCGGTATCGCGGGCGGAAAGCACGCGTGCGCGATCGTGGTCTGCCAGGTGAGAACGACGGCGAAATTCAGCAGCCCGTTGAAAACCACATACGACCAACCCAGCTTCTCGTTGACGAACGGATTAAAATCGCCGGCGCCATAATGCGACTCGACCGCGTCGACGATCGGTTGCCAGCCAACATTTGCCAAGATCAGGAGCGTGACCGCGAGTAAACCGGCGCTCATTACGATGAACTGCAGAAAGTCAGTAATCAGCACCGAAAGCATGCCGCCGAAGATCGTGTAAACCGCCACGCCCACCAAGAGCGCAGTCATCATGATTTCGAGATACTTTACATCGAGGCCGGCGACGTTCACTAAAAACTCGCCGCCGACCCGCAGAAAGACCCCCATGTTCAATAGGCCCCCAAGGACGATCACCACGCCCGAGGCCCAGCGAATACGCGGGCCGAACTGCGTTTCGATCAGCTCGGGAATGGTGATGACGCCCGAATCGCGGAGGGGCTTTATGCAAAAGCCAGTGAGGCCAACCACGAGCATGGCGATCGCCATCAGGATGCCCGGCGTCGCTCCCGCGAAGCCGTACCGGTAGCCATTTTCCGCGGCGTACATACAGGTGACGATGCCGAATTCCGTGGCGGCGAGCGACGCGATGCCCAGAAAAACGTCCATCTCGCGGCCGGCGACAAGAAAATCGTCCACCCGGCCCACATACCGCCGCATTGCCAGGCCAGCGGCCATCGTCACCAGCAGATACACGCCGACAATGCTGCCATCCAGGAGCCAGTTAAAGCCAATCATGCGAGTAGTGTAGCGGAACGTGGAAGTGGCTTGAATGGCGCGGCCAATTTCGCCATCTTCCTTCCACCAATTTGGCATTTCGACCGACGAGATTCTTAGACATCGATCCGCTGCCAGGCATCGTGTCGAAATCGGAGCATCAGCAGGATGCAGCGGACGACAATATCGGTTACCGCGGCATACCACGCGCCGACGACGCCCAAGCCAGCGCCGTGAATCGTGTAATCGATAAACGGCAAGTGGATTTCGGAGTGTGCCAGGTAAAGTGCCAGCGGCACACGAAAGAAGACGATTCCCAATAGGTTCAGGGCCAGCGGCCAACGCGTATCGCCCGCGCCGCAGCGCCCCCACCAGCACCATCACCAGGGCCAATGGCGCCATGGCGTACGCCACGATCCGCAGAAGTCGGGCTGCGAGAGGTATGACCTGCTGGGAACCACCCTTAAGAAACAGGGCCGCCAACGGCGTGGCGGCGACATAGAAAAAAATGCCCGCGACAACCATCACTGCGGTCGCGACCACGCACGCCATCACCACGCTTCTGCGAGCACGGACCAGGTCGTGGGCACCAATGTATTGGCCGGCCATCGTAGCCGCGGAAATCTGAAACGCGCCCCCCGGCATGTAACCGAGCGCCTCTACCTGAATGGCCACGCCATGCGCGGCCGCCGCCATGTCGCCCAGCGACAACACGATGCGCAAATAAACAAGGTGGCAAATTGTGACGAGCACCACATCAAAGCCGCCGGGAATGCCAATCCGCAAAATGCGGCGAATCATCTCCACGTCGGGCCGCATCGCCGAAGGCCGCAAATGAAATCCGGCTCGGCCGCAGGCCAACAATGTGAGAAGAATCGCCGCGCCAGAGCAGTGGCCGATCGCGGTGCCCAGAGCGATGCCTGTCCAGCCTAACTCCGGCAGAGGTCCAATGCCGCGACAAAGCGAATAGCTCGTAACCATGTTGATCACATTCACGATCGCCATCACTATCAATCCGCTGACCATATCGCCGGCGCCGCGCAAACAGGCAACCGCCACCCGTTCGACCATTACCGCGGGCAAAACGCAGATCTCAATTTGCAGATACGCGCTGAGCGGCGACCGCAGCCGTGCCTTTGAGGCCCATCAACACAGGAAAGTAACCGGCCAGTGGAAACGTCATCACGACGAGCACAAGCGACCAAATCAGGCCGCTTATAATCGACTGATTCATCACGCGGTTGGCCATCGCATCGTCGCCCGCGCCGGCAAACCGTGCGACCACCGCCGTGGAACCAAGCGCGACGAACCCGAACAGGTTGCCCACCAGCCATAAGGCATAGATCATGAGCGTCATCGCCGCGACGTACGACTCATCCTGCAGATAGTTGCCCGTCAGCCACAGGTCGGTGAAGCCCACAAGAATGAGCAGCATCTGCTCCGCCAGCACCGGCAGCGTCAGCCGAAGCATAGGGCGAAACGTGCCGGGCGCGTCGACGAACGAGTTGGGCATAGAATCAATCGCCGTGAAATGACTTAACTGACATGTCGGCCCAATGCTGGCAGAGTGGAAACGAAAGAAAGCTTAGCCGGCGTTCTTCGGTTATTCGTGCCTCTTTTCCGGCCATGTACGAACGACCCATCCAACTACGGAAAGAGAGAATGATAGTCACGGAATTACCGCGAATAGTTCAGACTTTTGCCCACTTTTCCGGAACGCTCTATAATTGCCCTGTGACATGGAGACCAGGGGATTTTGGGGAACGGGAATTCTAGCGGACCAAGGAATGTTGTCGCAAACCTCCCGAGCTTTAATGAAGCGCCGAACACTGTCTCGCGCATCTGCGGCCGCGTGGCTGGCGACTCTCTTTGTGATTGCGCTGGGGAGCGCGATTCCAGCCGACGCGTCCGAGTTGCAATCGGAGAAGCAGAAGACGGCCGAAGCTCCGCCCGCACCGCCCAAGCCAGATTCCGAAGCGGCAAAAGACACTCCGGCCGATCAAGCCACCGAAACTTTGGGAGATTTGGGAGAAGGTCGGCTGATCCGCGTGCGGCTTCCGCTCACCGGAAACGATGATTTGCATATCATCGCCGCCATCAAACGGGTGGTCGATCAATTGAAACGCTTGCCGCGGCGCGATGGACGCCGGCCAACATTGGTTCTCGAGCTCGCCCCCCAGCCCAACAGCGCAGGATTCGGCGAGGGCACTGATTTCACGCGAGCCCTCTCGCTCGCAAAGTATCTTCTGGAACCCGAGATGTCGGCCGTCAAAACGGTCGCGTACATCCCGAGAACGATCAAAGGCCACGGCGTGCTGATCGCTCTTGCCTGCGATCAAATCGCCATGAACCCGGAGGCGGAGCTTGGCGAGGCGAGCGTTGACGAAGATCCCAGCCGGGCAATCGATCCGAAAATCGTCAGTGCGTACAAGGAAGTTGTTGACGCCAAGCGAACCGTGCCGCGAGCGATCGCTCTCGGAATGGTGGATCGGCGACTCGAGGTACTCAAGGTCGAAACCGATCAAGGTACCGAGTTCGTCCTGGGCGATGAATTGGATGCGCTCAAAAAGAAGCACACCATCATTTCACAAGATACGCTTGTTCCCGCCGGATCGCTCGGCAGTTTCACAGGACGCGAAGGCCGTAACTTCGGCCTGCTCCTCGCCAGTGACGCCGACTCGCTCGCGCGGGTTGGGCTTGCCGGCAGCGACAATTAAGCAGGACCAGTCGATGATGGGCAATTGGCGTCCTGTCATGATGCGGATCGAGGGTCCCATCACGCGGCACAAAGTACACCAATTCCTAACGATGCTCGGGACCGAGCTTTCGAAACGGAAAGTCAATTGGATCGGTATCTCGATCGATAGCGAAGGCGGAGATCTGGAGCAATGCCGGCAACTTGCGGCAAAGCTAGCCGACCTAAACCCCGACGACGTACAAACCGTCGCCTACGTACCGCTGGAGGCTAGCGGCGGCGCGGCGCTGATCGCGCTCGCCTGCGACCAACTGGTCATGCAGCCCGAGCGCACGTCGGCGGCAAGGGTGCGCTGCCGTTGGACCAGAAGACGCTCGAAACCGCCCGAGAACCGATTCGCGAATCGCTAGCCAGAAATGTTGCCCACAGTTGGTCGCTATTGATGGCGCTCATCGATCCCGATATCGAGCTGTATGCCTATCAGAACACGAAGACCGGAGAGGTACGATTTTTTTCCAACGAAGAGGCCAAGGCACAACCTGACGCCGACAATTGGCGCCGCGGCGCGCGTGTGAAGCCCGCTGGCGAGACGCTGCGTTTAACGAGCAACCGCGCCCAGGAATTGGGCGTGGCAACTCATGTGGTCGACAACTTCGACGAACTCAAAAAGCTTTACGGGCTCAGCGGCGACATCCGTGTCGCCGAACCCAATTGGGCACTCGAATTCATCGAAGCTCTGTCGTCTCCTGCGTTAGCTGTCCTGTTGCTCGTCATCGGCTTCGTGGGTATCTACATCGAGCTCCACAGCCCAGGCATGGGGTTCGGCGGATTTGTCGCCGCTGTGGCCTTCCTCTTGTTCTTCTGGAGCCATTTTTTGGATGGCACGGCCGAGTGGTTGGAAGTGCTGCTATTCCTAGGTGGCATCTTTTGCCTGCTGCTGGAAGTCCTCGTGTTGCCCGGCTTCGGTATTTTCGGTTTGGGTGGCGGGGTGATGATTCTGGCCTCGCTCGTGCTGGCCACTCAAACGTTCGTCCTGCCGCGCACCGAATCGCAGATGGTCGAATTGCGGCATTCGCTCACGATCGTCGCCGCGGCAGGCCTGATTGTCGTCGCCGCCTCAATCGCCCTGCGCCGCTATTTACCGAGCGCGCCCGTGTTTCGCACGCTGCTGCTCAACCCCACGCCGGAAGAGGATCTCATCGATTTAGATTACCGCGAGTCGCTAGCCGATTTTTCCCACCTGATCGGCCAGCAAGGAGTGGCGACGACGAATCTCATGCCCTCTGGCAAGGCCGATTTCGATGGCCAACCGGTCGATGTCATCGCCGAAGGTCTACCCATCGAGCGAGGAACCGCCATCGTGGTCGTAAAAACTCGCGGAAATCGCGTGATCGTGCGCTCGGTGACATCGTGAACCGGCTCGTCCTCACATGGGTCACGGTTCCTGCCGGCTCTGCGGCCCCTAGATTTCGTGTTCCGGCCAATTCATGGCGGACCTATGGACTTACCCGCTATAATTGACCCTGAGGGCGCATTTTGTCCGCTGCCTGCTGCCGCTCCGGGCGGTCAAGTGCCGCGACGGTCATGGTGATTCCCGATATAGCTTGGGCAATTCTCTTGATGGTTTCGGGCTGCGCTCGTTGTACTCGAGGTGTTTATCCCTTCGGGCGGCCTCATCAGCGTTCTTTCGGCCGTTGTCTTCATCGCCGCGATTGTCACCGCCTCGTGGGATAGCCCGACGACAGGGCCATTAACGGGCCTTATTTTCGCCGCTGTCACGGTGATCCTCGTACCAATCGTGATCGCGACCGCGTTCAAATACTGGCCCAAAACACCGATGGGCAAAGCCTTCCTCGGCGAACCCCTGACGGATGAAGAAGTGCGCCCCGAGGATCCGCGGCGGGCCCTCCTGGGCCGCGTCGGTGTGGCCCGATCCAAGATGCTGCCCAGCGGCGCCGTGGAAATCGATGGGCAAGTAATCGACGCCATGAGCCAAGGCCAGGCCATCGAGCCCGGCACCTACGTCGTCGTGGTTGAGGTCCGCGGCAACCGCGTCGTCGTCCGCCCCGCCGGCAAAGACCAACGCCCCAGCAACCAGAGCCCGACCGACATCAAAGACATGCTCTCCCGCCCCATCGACGAACTCGGCATCGAATCGCTAGACGACCCCCTCGCGTAAAGTAAAAGCAATGGAACCGTCACCGGGCACCAAGCAGCCCGCGGGTGCCACTGGCCCCGCCAGTGCCATGGTTGCCGAAGGCTTGCACGCAGTGCTTGAATCTCGTTTTCCAACGGTTTAAGCAGGATTGGTGAAACGAGCGGTCGATTGGAGGTGGGCGAGTGCAAGCTGGTACATACTCGACCTGCCGCGGCAAGAACTGGCAGGGCTGCCGGTAGTTCATGGCTTGCCGGCCGGGTCGCTCGCTCGATAAGGTAAGCATATTGCACTCGCCGCGGCGAGTGGCGCCCAGCGTCGAAGCTAACGGAACACGTATGGACGATCAAAGAACTGATCGAAAGAGCGGCGAGATGAACACACATCAACTTAAGACATTCAGGAACCGTCTGCTGTGTATCACTGTGATTTGGGTGTCTTTCGTTGTTAATGGCTTAGTGAAGACCGACGCTTATGGGCTGCGGTTCGTTTACGTGATATTTGCTGCGCGAGGAATCGTAGCCTTGCCGCTCCAGTGGTGGAGCGTGATTCGCCAGGTTCGCCAGCGCAGAAAAACGTGAATCCCACTACTTACCTTACCAGTGCCAAAATCGCCTGAGTTTTGTCCCCTAATAATCGATTTTTGCACAACTCACGAGGACTATTCACCTAAATACAAAGGCGGCAACGAGTTGGCCGTTTACCCGAACCCCAAAGTTCAAGGGACAAAATGGACAAAAGTCGTTCCTCCGGCGCGCTCGCTTTGCGAGTGAATTCTGGGAGCGTCCTCGGCCGCCCCAACCACCGTCCGCCGGCACTCGAAAACGACTATAATGGGCGAGGCTATGTGCTTCCTGCTCACGGACCGAAAATGAAATCCTGGAGACGCCGATGCTCAGTTTGACGAACCAATTATTGTTCGCCATTGGTCCAATGCCGTTGCTGGCGCAACGTCGCGGGCTGGGAGGCGGCGGTAACGGATTACTCAATGGCAACACGCTCGCCCTCGTCCTGCTGTTTGGGGCACTGATCGTCGCCCTGGCGTTCTTCGCCATCTTCGCCCGTTACTTCCGGCTCTGGATTCAATCCGTAACCACCGGCGCCGGCATCGGCATCCTCGACCTGCTGCGGATGACTTTTCGTAAAGTCAATCCAACAGTCATCACGCGCAGCAAAATCATGGCCGTCCAGGCCGGCATCTACGATAGCGAAGGTCTCACGGTCAAGGGACTCGAAGCGCACTACCTCGCCGGCGGGAATGTGCCGCTCGTGATCCGCTCCATGATTGCCGCCCGCAAAGCTAAGATTATCGATCTCGATTTCAAGCGTGCCACGGCCATCGACCTCGCCGGGCGAAACATCCTGGAAGCCGTGCAAACCAGCGTCTATCCGCGGGTCATCGATTGCCCGCCCAAAAACAGCAAACGCCCCACGCTCGATGCCATCGCCAAAAACGGCATCCAATTGAAGGTCAAGGCCCGCGTCACCGTGCGCGCCAACCTCGATCAGCTCATCGGCGGAGCGACCGAAGAAACCATTGTCGCCCGCGTCGGCGAAGGCATCGTGAGCGCGATCGGCTCGGCCGAAACGCACGCCAAGGTGCTCGAAAATCCCGACCGCATTTCCAAAGCGGTGCTGGGCCGCAAGCTCGATTCACAAACCGCCTTCGAGATCGTATCGATCGACATCGCCGATATCGACGTGGGCGACAATATCGGCGCCCGGCTACAGGCCGATCAAGCGGAAGCCGATACTCGCGTCGCGCGGGCACAGGCCGAAGGCCGCCGCGCGATGGCTGTCTCGCAAGAGCAGGAAAATATCGCCATGATCGAAGAGAACCGAGCCAAGCTGGTCGAGGCCGAAGCGTCGGTGCCCATTGCCATGGCCGAGGCCTTCCGCAGCGGCAAGCTCGGGATTCTCGATTATTACAAGATCCAAAACGTCCAGGCCGATACGAACATGCGGGGCGCCATCGCGACCGCCAGCCTACCGGGCAGAAAATAAGTACCGTCGCTGAATTCCCAAGAATTCGGCCGAATTCAGCGCGGCGGGCTGAAGCAGAACACGGCCGCTCGACGTTTTCGACGCCGGGCGACGCGCCTAGAATTATTAAGCTCTCCTCCTTAGCAGCGTAACAACCATGGTTCTGGCACTCGCACTTCCATTACTCGCGGCGGTGGCCGATTGGATGCAGGTCGTTGGCGCCCTGGTGGTGCTGGTCTTTGCCGTAATGAAGCAGCTACTTGATGCGAGTAAAAAGGCAAACGCCAAAAAGCGTCCGGAAGCGCCGGCTACACGGATCGAGCCTAAGCAGAAGTCGGATTCGACCATGCAAAAGCCACAGACTGGTGGACAACAAGCGGACCAACTGCGTAGCCAAGTGGAAGAATTTTTGAGACGTGCAGGCCGCCCGCCACAAGCGGGCAAACCTCCGGCCCCACCGGACATGCCCCAACAGCGTCCGGCAAGTGAAATCGAAGTGCTGGTGAGTCAACCACCGCGCTTGCAGGAACGGCGGCCTTTGGCAGCATCGTTGCGGCCAGCCGAATCGCCGCCAATGCCCACCCTACCGACTCCACCGTCCGCCAATCGCCAGAGGAGCCCGCGCCGCGCGAAAGAACATCATCAGTCCGTGGCTGAGCACATGGCCGAGCAATCGGCCGCCCGGGAACGAGCAAAGACGGCAAAGGCATCGCACTTAGGCCAACGAATTGTCAATGAAGACCTCCAGTTCGACACCCAACTGAAGGCCAAGTTCGATCACGTTCTCGGCTCCCTCGCCGAAAGTGGAAGTACGACACAATCGCCCCCCACACCGCCGCCTGACACGCCGGCGTCCCAAATTGCCGCATTGCTCGCAAATCCTGAAGGCGTACGACAAGCCGTGCTGGTCAACGAGATTCTTCGTCGCCCCAGCGATCGTTGGTAGGTTTCGGAGACGTGATCCCATGCCACTATATGAATACGCCTGCCAGGAATGCGGGAAACAATCGGAACAGCTTGTAAACGGCGGTACGCAGCCGAATTGCCCCCACTGCGGCAGCCTGCGATTGAGCCGACTCCTTTCCATTGTGGCGGCACCGGCGCGCGGCACGGATATCGGCGAGCAACGCGGTCCGCCGCCGGGGCCCTGCGGCGCCGGCTGCGGGTGCCATCCCCGGGGATAAGTTGGTGGCTGGCTTTACCTGACATTTCGCATGTTTCGGCTGCTTCCCGACCCGCATGCTGGTCGTGCCGGTTCTGCTGGTCGTGTCTGGTCTCCAGCCGCAAAAGGCCGAGTCTGCCAAAAATTGACACCCATTTTGGCCGCTGCGTATACTGAAATTGGCCTCTGGCTCCTGAATTGAACTACCTCCAAGCTACTCGGTCCCTGCCGCGCTTCAGCGGTGAACCGATACCATTTCGATGGAACGAGCGTTGCCACTCGCCCGTTACGGGCGCGTTGCCGCTCAGGCCGAGCGCGCTCGCCGTTCGCAGAATCGATTGCTCCAAGGAATCACACCATGAATTGGCTCGGTAAGGTTTTTGTCGTGGTCATTTTGATCATGAGCCTCGTGTTTATGGGGCTCTCGATGGCGGTGTATGCCACGCACAAAAATTGGAAGCAAGTCAGCGAAAATCTGAACAATCAGCTCACGGCGGCCAACGCCGAAAGGGCCGCGCTCATCACCCAGCACAACCAGCGCGTGGAGGAGCTCGAGCGCGAGAAAACGACGGCTACCCAGCAGGTCGTGAAGCTGGAGACTGAAAGGGTCACGCTCGATCAGCAGAACAAACAGATCCAGACAGAGCTCGACGGACTGCGGCAAAACCAGCGTGACCACATCGCAGCCGTGGCGTCCACACAGGCCATCAACCAAACACTCGCTACCGAAGTGGGCGACCTGCGGCAGAAAATTCGCAATGAGCAACAGGCCCGCGACCGCTTGTTCAAGAACGCCGCTCGATGCGACCGAACAACTCCATCAGGCGGCTAGTGAATACCAAACCACCCGGGAGCGAAACGAGCAGCTCGCCAAACAAGTGGCCGGCAAGGACGTCGTGATGCGTGCCAATGGCATCGACCCGGCTACTAAACCCAATTCGGTCGTGCCGACGGTCGAAGGCGTCGTCAGTCAAATTCGCCGGACGCCCGGCGCGCAGCTTGTCGAAGTCTCGATTGGTTCCGACGACGGCCTCAAAACCGGCAACACGCTGGAAGTTTCCCGCGGCGATAAGTACTTGGGCCGCCTCGATATTATCGAAACCTCGCCCGATAAGTCCGTCGGCCGCGTCGACCGCCGCTACCAACAAGGCCAGATTCAGGAGGGCGATCGTGTCGCTACCCGAATCAAGCTCTGACGAGCCGCGCGGCGTGCTCGTTCGCCGGCAGAAGACGACCATCTACACCGTGCTGCTGCTCGTCGCCGTGTTGGCGCTCGTATTCAGCAGCTTGATGATGATTTTGGAATGGGCACAGTACGGCTTTCAATACAAGCCGCCGGCAAACATGCGTTCGACGGCAATTGCCGCGACGCTTGATGCGAAAGTGTAGAGGCAACGATGGCCCAAGGCGATCTCGCCACCCCACCGACTGTACGTATCGCAGTAGCGAAGCCCAAGTTCGGCATCTATTACGCGCTGCTCATCATCGCGCTGTGCGCGATGCTCGTCGCCTGTGGAGTGCTGTACAAATTCATCCGCGACTACGGCGGCTTCGGCACCGTGAAGGGACGCATTTCGGCCGTCGAGCTGCGGACTGACTATTCCGTCGCCGCGGCCTGGTCTGGTGCTCGTGCGCCAACTCGCGATCCAGATCCAATAACGCGGCCGGGTCGTCTTTGACGAGTTGAAACTTATAGACGATGTCGCGGGCGGTCTTCTCTTCTTCCACCTGCTCGTTGATAAACCATTCGAGCTCCACGAGCGCGGCAAAGGCCTTCTCATTGAACGCCATTTCATACAGTTCGTTAATTTGCTTCGTGACCTGCTGCTCCTGCTCGAACGCCTTTTGAAACACATCAGGCACCGAAGCAAAATCAAACTGCGGTTGGGCAATCGGCTGCAACTTCACGCGCCCCTGCCGGGCTATCAAAAAGTCATAGAGCCGCATCGCGTGGCCATGCTCTTCCTCGCTTTGCAGGCGCATCCAATGGCACAACCCCGAAATTGTTTGTGCTCACAATAAGCGCTCATCGACAAATAGCTGTACATCGAGAACAGCTCGTTGTTGATTTGAGCGTTGATGGCCTCCTGCACGGCTTCATTAAGTATCATGGTCGGTGTCCCTGATTAAATAAAAAAGTCGAGGGCCGATGATCGAAGGGCGGTCGCCATTCTCTGGCTCTCGACGCTCGACTCTCAACCCTCGACCAAAAGTGGGCCCGACTGGAGTTGAACCAGCACGCCCTTGCGGGCACAAGGCCCTCAACCTTGCGCGTCTGCCAATTCCGCCACGAGCCCGATTCTCGCCGCCAGACTGGAGCCGGCGATTCGCCTTTAGCGTGCAGCATACGGCGAATACGTAAGTCTACCTGCCATTGCGCCAGCGTTCAAGGAAGCCTTGAACACGGAGGTGGCACCATTTTTGTAGCAGGCACGCTCCGCGTGCCGTTCGCCGGCTATGGGCCATGTTTACGGCACATAGTCGGTGTCTACTACAAGTCTGTTTCGGACACTACACGGAACACTCGCTATCGGGCAAGCTGCAACCTCGGATAAAATCAGGCGCATGGACGAATTGACAGATCGTGCTCCTCACATCTCGAAGCAACTCGCTAGTGGCCGAAGCGCCGTTGCCGTCGACGTCGGAAACAGTCAAATAAAACTGGGGCAGTTTTCGAGCGGTCTTCATCCGGCTGGTCGCTTGCTGGAACCAATTGCCACGTTGGAACTTCCCATCGAACAACAAACCGGCAAATTCGAGCCAACGCCATTGTGCGCCTGGTGTGAACAACACTTGTCGTCCCACACGTTTTGGTCCATCGCCAGCGTCTATCGCAGTGCTGCCGCCTCGTTCATTGCAACCATCTCCGCGTGGGCAAAGCAGCTCGATCTCGATTGGCCAATCCGTCAGTTGACATATCAAGATTTACTGCTGACGATCCGCGTCGAAGAGCCTGCAAAGGTGGGCATCGACCGCCTGCTGGCCGCGGTGGCCGCCAACCGGCTGCGGGCGCCCGAGCAGGCGGCGATCGTCATCGACTTAGGCACGGCGATCACCGTCGATCTGATCGAACCCGATGGTGCGTTCGCTGGCGGCGCCATTTTGCCCGGCATCGGCATGGCGGGCCGTGCGCTCGCCGACCAAACCGATGCGCTGCCACATGTCGTGCTGGGGCCCTCGGAAACGCCGCCACTGCCGCTCGGGAAGTCCACCAAGGCGGCGATTGAAGCGGGGCTGTACTGGGGAACCATCGGGGCCATTGGAGAACTCGTGTCACGATTATCGAAAGGCTTATCGGCGCAACCCGATGTCTTCGTCACGGGCGGCGCGGCACGATCGGTGGCGACGGCTCTCGACCAGCAGGTTCCCGTGCGCTACGTTCCGCATTTAGTGTTGGCGGGGATCGCGCTTGTCGAACTGTCGGCCCGCGGTGCGAACAACGATTGAATGACGGGCATCATGTCGCCTTCCGCACCATCGCTTGGACCCACGACATGCGTTCTCGAGCTAACGCCGGCAGGACGCGCGGCGGTGAGCGTCGTTCTCGTCGAAGGCCCAACGGCGATTCAAGCCGTCGATAAATGTTTCTCAACACGAAACGAACGCCGGGTTGCCGACTCGCCTGTCGACCGAATCACTGTCGGTCGATGGGGAGGGCCGGCCGGCGAGGAACTCGTGGTTTGCAAGCGCGGTGCCGAGCGCGTCGAAGTCCATTGTCACGGTGGAACGGCAGCCGTCCGCTCGGTGATGAACGCCTTGGTCGCCAACGGCTGCTGTGAAGTCGCGTGGCGCGATTGGCTCCGGCGTTCGCATTCGGATCCGATAGAAGCGGCGGCTCGAATCGCTTTAGCCGATGCCGTCACGGCGAGAACGGCAGCAATCTTGCTCGATCAACTAAACGGGGCGCTCGCTACCGCAGTGCGCGAAACAATGGACGTAATCGCTGCCGGGGAGTGGAATCGGACGGCGAAGGCAATCGGCGAGCTTCTCAACCGCCGCGAACTCGGCTTGCATTTAACATCACCATGGCGCGTCGTGCTCGCCGGTCCGCCCAACGTCGGCAAAAGCAGCCTCATCAATGCGCTGGCCGGCTACGAACGGGCCATCGTTGCGCCTACTCCCGGTACGACTCGCGATGTCGTAACGGTCACAACGGCTATCGAGGGCTGGCCGGTCGAACTGGCCGACACAGCCGGATTGCGCGCGACCGAGGATGAGCTCGAATCGGCCGGTGTCGAGTTAGCACAGGCAACGCTTGCCACGGCCGATCTGGTAGTCTTTGTGCAAGACGCGACCCAATCCGCGTTGGATATCGACCAACAGCTCGATTTGCAGTACCGTTCGATTCGCCACTTACACGTTTGGAATAAGGTGGATCTATTGCCTTCCGTAGCGGACGGAGCCCAACACATCGACGAGACGGTCCACGAACCTATCATCTGCACGAGCGCGCTGACGGGCCGGGGCATCGCCGAGTTAGCAGCCGCAATTGCTACGTCGCTCGTACCCAATCCACCGCCGGCCAAAGCGGCGGTTCCATTCATGCCGGCAAATATCGAAGCGCTAGTCGTCGCCCGAAACGCGGTCGAACGACGCCATGCCACTGCGGCACTCGAGGCCTTGCAGTCGCTGCTGGCATCCGACGATCGTAGCTGAATTCTTGCGAATTCTGCTGCCACTCTCGTGAGCTCAGCCACGTTTCTCCCGCTATCACACCAGTAACGCGAGCCCCCTTCCGCAAAACCGCTGGAAATCTTTTCCGATTGTGCCGATGACAACCGTGAGACTAGATGAGCAGGTAATAGCAAATGGTTCGGGTTATCACGAACCACTGCGTCGCGGGGGCGACGGCATGAAGGCGAAAACTTGCCTTCTAGCTTGTTTTGAAGGGGGACACGCCATGTTCGAGCGGGTTAATCATCCGTTTTCTGTCATCAATGTTGCTGCCGTCACGAGACCGCTGACAATTGCAGCGCTCTGCCTGGGCCTGACGTCGCCTGTTCTTTCCGACCAAACCTTCCGGCACAGCGCGCACAATGCGCCTGCCGCCAATGAGGAATCGGTGCTCATCGCTACGCGCGTCGCACCTCCGGAGGAGTCAGCGGCCGAACCCGCCCCCGGCACATTGATTCCTGGAACACCGGGTGCAGAAGAACACTGCGTAACACTGGAGCCGATTTCCCAATCGTCCGACCGCACCCCGGACTTGGCCACGGATGTGAGCTATGAAGATGCCAGCGTTTGTATTGGAGACGAATCGGACAATGCGCCGGCACAAAAGAAACAAACGACGTGGGCGGCCGCGGCGGAGCCCGAGCCGCATCGATTCCGAGAACAAGATGCTCGCACTTTGGGAACTCACGCCCGCCGAGCTGTATCGTCGTCGCGTGCGCCCGCAAAGTCGTTCGAGCCGGTGAAATTCCAAGATGTCAGCGTGGGCAAGACCTCCAAGCAAGAGCTGCTCACGGCTTGGGGCCAGCCGGTCGCGACCGACAAAAGCGACGAAGGGAATGTGCTCGTATTCCACAAGGTACCGTTTCACGCGGTCGAGGTGCTGATCGGTGCGAACGATGTTGTAGCGTCCATTAAAATTACACTCGCGGCGCCGCTGGAGGCCGAGAAATTGGCCGCCCAGCTCGGCCTGGATCAATTTGAGCCTATCACGGTAACGAATGACGCCGATGTCGCGATTTGCCAAGCCTATCCGGAGTGCGGCGTGCTGTTCATGTACGACCAGTCGGAGGAAGCCGACTCCACCGATGACGATGCTCCGGCAGCAAGCGACGCGAAACAAGTCTTGCACGTCGTCGTGCAGCCGATCGACTCGCGCACCTTCGCCTACCGGGCCGAAAGTCGCTTACACGGCCCTTACGCCCAAAACATCAGGGACTTAAAAACCGCGATCTCGCTCGACCAGGAGTTTGGTCGCGCCTATTGGCTATTGGCCAAGATCTATTTGGCTACGGGGCAAGCCGATCTGGCCGACGCGGCTGCAACCGAAGCGTGCAACATCGAACCCAAGAACGCCTCCTTCCAACTGTGCCATGCACAGGCACGCCAGCTACTCGGGGAGTACGACGATGCGGTGCTGGCCGTGCGAGCCATCTTGGATCGTGAGGACATAGCCCAAATCGATCGCGCCGAAGCGCTTCATCAAATGGCACGATTGGCATCGTTGGGCGACCATGAAATCGTTTCGAAGACAATTCCATTTGAAACGAAGGCGATCGAAATCGCCGATAAGCTCGCCACCGGCAGCGACGCGCACGAACGCCGGGCCGCCAAGCAACTGCTGGTGGAAGCCCACATGGGCATCGCGGAAGAAGTGGCCCGTGAGCCGTACAACGATAAAACCGAAAACCTGTCGGAGTGGATCGGCCGGGCATCAGGCCTGGCGGAGGACTACATCGCGAAAGATAACGGCAGCGTCGAATTGCGGCTGTTTATTGCCGAGCACGCGCTGGCCGCACTGGCCAGCTTCAAGCCGGCGCTGGACCCGCGCCGTGGATTGCCGAGGCCGAAGAGGCCTCTAAAATCTTGCTCGCCCAATCCGACGACGAGTTGTGGCAGCAACATGTGAAGTGGGAGCTCGGCACAGCGTACCTGAACGCCCTACGCGTCGAGCACGTCCGCCGAAACACGGAAGACGCTCTGAAGTATGGCCAGCTCGCGATCGACAACCTCGCGGTGGGCACTCCTCGCGTCAAGCCGTGCATTCTTCCGAGCGAAAGGTCGGCCAACTCTACTTCCAAATGGGCGCGATCTATGCCGTCCACAAACTCGATCATGCCAAAGCCGTCGAGTGGTACAAGAAGGCTTATCCGCTTCTCACCAGTAAGCGGCCAGCCTCAGAGCTCTACGCCCCACGCCGCGAAGGCGAGATGCTCGTGAGCATGGGCGTCAGCTATTGGCAAACCGGAAATAAGTCCCGGGCCCTCGACCTCACGCAAACCGGCGTCGGCCTCGTGGAAGCGGCCGTCCAAGGGGGCGTGCTCACCAAAAACACGCTGGCCGTGCCCTACAGCAACCTGTCGGCCATGTACCAGCAGATGGGCGAGACCACCAACGCCGCCAAGTATGCAAAGCTCGCTAAATCGGTCTCCTCCGGCGCGGCAAAAGAACAGCCGCAACAGCCGCACTTCAGCCATAACCAAACCGGCAGCCGAACCCGCCAAAGCCACATGCGATAGATCAGGCCATAGTTTGGGCCATGGATAGCTGAATTCGCAAGGAACGCACATAGGCTGGGGGCGAACGAAGCCAAGCCCATATCGCGTTAACCAAACAGCGCGTAATTCGTGCGGAACCACGTGCTCTGCAAATGCTTCATCGAGCGCGGAAAGATCACCGTCGGCAGCACGACCGCTGATTGCATCGGCGACACGACTCTCGCCGCGAGCGAAGGATGTCCACTTTGGCGACGTTTCGCGACCATCCGTCAATGTAAGTGTCAACAGGTCGTGGCCGGCTGGCTCGATTCGCTTCGGCAGCCGAGCCAGCAAAGGCGAGCGATGCACCGCTTGCGGTTTCGTCTTGAACGACCCAAACACAGGTACATCGACACCTAGTGCTGTCGTGGCATCGTCGACAGACTTGACGGCTTGCTCATTTACCGGCGCCAGCGGTAAGTCGACGTTGATGGCGCTCGCCGATATCGTGCCCGCAGTGCCAAGCGATTGGTACGTGGCGCCGAAATTCGCCCGCCACACGGTGTAATCGGCGTCGTTCACCTGGCCGTCTCCATTGCCATCGGCTCGAAGATCCGTCGTGCCTTCCGCCTTCCGCCACAGCGCATAATCGGCGGCATCGACGACGCCGTTGAGATTGTAGTCGCCAAGGAGCACGTCCGGTTGCGACTCGACAGCGCCTATATCAATCCGACCCCCGTAGACGCGCGTGCGTGGCACTCCGCGTTGGTCATACACTGGCACGCCATCTACCCCTGCAACCGCGGTCGGGTCGCCGGCATCGATCGCCGGACTTCCCGGTAACAGCGCGTGCGTCATGGTCGATCCGCCATTCGCCGTAAGCGCACCCAAACGGGGATTAATAGTGCCGTGAACAGGGCCACCTATCAGGTTTCCATCCGCATCCGGCGAACCGACCGGTGCCTCCACCAAACCGCTTCCAAGATTCGTTCCAATCAAGCTGTACCGGGCAATGACAGTTGTTCCGAGAAGACCTACGATATCGCCGGCCGAAGAGAAACTACTACCAGCAACAATTGTGTGATCAATATCTAACGACGACGCTATAAAAATACCGCCGCCAATAACATTCGCGCGGTTGAACACGATCGTGCTATGGTCGATGCTCGTCGTTTGGGCGTAGATCCCACCGCCGATATCTGCCGTATTTGTGCTGATTGTGCTTTGATTAATCTGCGATGAACCCCAAATACCGCCGCCCGCATTGGCAGCGTTGTTAGAAATAGTGCTGTTCGCAATGCTGGCGGAGGACAACCACTCGCAAATTCCACCGCCGTTTTTGAGCGCCCAGTTCGAATCGATCGTACTACTACTTATTTGAAGCTTGCTCATGCTGAGGAGGCCGCCACCGATCCCGGAATTGGCAAACTTCGTCTGCAAGCCGATGGCCGAGTTTCCAATAATTTCGCTGTTCGCGATTGTGGCCGTTCCGCCGAGCAAGTAAGTAAATGCAATTCCACCACCACCATCGGCGGTATTGTCCGCTATGATGCTATCCTCAACTTTCAAAATCCTTCCGCTGGCGAGGATTCCACCACCGGCAAACTGCGCCGTGTTACTGCTGATTTCGCTGCTTCTCACGATCAAGGGCACGGTAGCCGAAACTCCGCCGCCGTCACCATTCGACGTATTGTTATAGATTTGGCTATCGGTAATCGTCGTAAAGGACTCTTTCGTTGCGATGCCACCCCCCAGGCCTGAAAGGACCTGCATCGCCGCGTTATCGTGGATCTTACTGTGTTCAATGGCCAATGTGCCGCCCGTGGCGTAGATACCGCCACCGCTGAAGGCCGCGGCATTATCGAAAATCTCACTCCCGGAGATGGTTGTCGATGATGTTAAATCCATAGAAGCATAGATCCCGCCACCCTTTCCTCCGTGATTCCCAGAAATGACCAAATCGTCGATTTCGACGACTCCATGGTTGGATGATCCTGCATACACCCCAAAATAAATGTTGTTCACCACAGCGGAGTTGGTAATCGTAGCCGTTCCGTTTCCCGTCATAAGCAACACGCCGGAATAGTTTTCCGAAATGGTCGAGTCCACAATCTTCACGCCGGCCATTCCGGAGGCGCTTGCAACAATGCCAAAGCTGCTTGCGCCCCTTGTTTCCGCTGATCGTGCTCTCTCTAATTTCAAGAACAGATCCGATGCTTCGAATAGCGCCGGAAGGAACCGGGTTGTGTGGTTCGAGCGTATTGTTGAGAACGCTTGACCGCAGAATTGTCGTATTTCCGCCCACGACTCGAATGCCCGATCCGTCCTGTGAAGAGTTGGCGGCGACCAATGTATCGGTGATTGAAACTTCCGCTTTCGAGGCGTCAATTCCGCCACCATACATTCCTGTTTGCGGTACGTTTCCGGAAACGATGCTTCGCTCAACGGCCAGTGTTCCTCCCCTTACAACGATTCCGCCCGATCCTAACTCAGATCGCCCTGTTCCCACGATGTTATTCGAAACTGCTGTGTCAGAGATGGAGACGACACAATCCCCTGCAACTATGCCGGCCGTATTCCTTGTAACCCTGCTGTGATCAATTCTCAGAGATCCATCAAACGCATTGACCGCGCTTCCACCGGTGTTTCCGGACAAAGTGCTATATGAAATCGCTACGTTTCCCCCGTCAGCCACGACAACACCTATACCGACTGTATCAATATTATCTGAGATCGATGAGCGTTCGATAACAACGTCTCCGTTCTTAGCGAAAATTGCGGCACTCGCTGAAAGATTCTGAGAGACATCGCTATCGAGCACTCGTAGGTGTGCGTCGTAGTGTGCAATGCCGCTTCCGGTTGTTGCGGAGTTGCTCAGAATGTTAACGCCGCTAACCGTGAGATTTTCATGATTCAGAATCGCTCCCCCATAGCCGTTCACGTCGCCGCCTACGAGCGACAGATCGCGAACGGAAACATCGAGGTACGATGACGAACTACCATCGTCAATCTCGAAGATTCGGCTACCTTTGAAGTCAATCGTATCCGGCGTCGGATCGTTCCCGCTGGCGTCAATCGTTAGCAAGTTCGCACCAGGGCCGACGATCGTGACGCTGTGCGTGATCTGGAGCTCGCCCTGCGTCAAAAGAATCGTGGCTGATCCATTCGCGGTTAGCGCGGGATCGAAGTGAATCGTGTTGACGATTGTTGGATAGTTTGGCCCCGGATACATATTGGCCAACTCAATCGCCTCGCGCAGCGAAAGATCCCCGCGGCTGTAGTCGCCGTCCGATTCGTCGACGAGCGTATCGACGACGAGGTTGAGATCGCTCGGCTGCTGGTACTCGAACGCGCCAATGTCGATCCGGCCACCGTACACGCGGCCGAACGGCTCGCCGCGCTCGTCGTACAACGGCACGTCACCGACGCCCGCCTGCGCATTCAGATCGCCCGCATTAATCGCCGGGCTGCCGGCGAGCAGCGCGTGCGTGAGGATATGGCTGCCATCCGGCAGCGTGAAGCCGCCATTATCGGCCAGCGGGCCCAGCATCGGGTTGATCACCCCAACCTGATCGCCAGGTTGAATGAAGTTTGACACTCCATTTCCAGTGCCGATGAGATTGTAACCCTGCGACACAAACGAGTTCAAAGTGCTCGTAAACGTGACGTCATCGCCGGTATTCGCGGCCACAACGGTCGAGAAGAGATTCGTTGCAGTCGCAGTACTGCCCTTCGAGGCTATCCCGCCGCCCGTAGCGGCTGGAGCAGAATTCGCAGTGATCGTGCTGTAGCGGATATTCAGGGGTCCGCCGGCATTGTATATTCCCCCCCGCGGAGGCTGGAGATATTGCCAGAGATGGTTGACCCTGTAATCTCGCTGGGAATCGTCCTCGTAAAGGTACTAATTCCAGCGCCACGCTTGGCCGAGTTGCCGCTAATCGTGCTGTCGGTTACGAAGATCAGCCCGCCGGCGATTCCACCGCCTTCGCTAATCCGGCCCGTTGCTGTACCGGCAGAGTTGCCACTAATTGTGCACCTTGTAATCACAAGCGGGTAGCCGCCGGAAATACCTCCGCCAATGAACGCAGCCGAGTTGCCGGCAATCACCGAATCGGTCACGGTTGTAGGACAAAACGCATAAATTCCACCGCCCCTATCGGCCGAGTTGCCGCTAATTGTGCTTGATGCGACGGTGAGATTTCCAGGCGTGTTTACAAAAGCGCCGCCGTTTACGAAAACACCGCCTCCCCACCAGTGAAAGCCCGTCGTGCGATTTCCCGCTATTGTAGAGCCGCTAATACTCACCGCCACGGCCCCGTAATCCGCGGAAACGCCCCCACCAGTGTGTTCGGCGCTATTATTGCTGATATTGCAATCTTCAATGATCAAGGTGCCTCGCTCTTTGCGAATCGCGCCTCCGTCAATGCCTCCGATGTTGCCAGTTAGAGTGGAGTTACGCACTGTCAGCGTGTTCGGAAGGCCCGATGGAGAGGTGTAGCTACAGATTCCTCCCCCAACGCCCTGGGGCGAGCTCGCGCTGTTCTCTGAGATAATGCAGTCTTCAATGGTCAAGTTTTCCTTAGTAGTAATCGCTCCGCCTCTAACACCGAAATTCGTGTCGGCACCCGTAAGCATCAGCCCCCTGATCGATACGTCGATCAAGCTCGCATCACTGCGATCATCGATGTAGAATACGCCGCTGCCGTCACCGTTCTTTAGAGTGGGCGTTGGATCAAAGGCTTGGATTGTCAGCAGGTTGGCTCCCGGGCCATTGATCGTGAGATCGTCGGTAATCTTCAGCTCGCCCTGCGTGAGCAAGATTTTGGCCGGGCCACTTGCTGTAAGCGACGGCGCGAAGTCGATCGTATCCGCCCCGGCGACCAGGTTGGTCGCGAAGATCGCTTCGCGGAGCGTCGTGAGGCCGTCGTTGAGGTCGGTCGTGTCCGACAGCGTGTTGACGGTTACGACGGCCAATAGCCGGCGGTCTTCCAGCGGCTCGTAGCGCAGGCTGCGGCGATAGAGTGATTTGAGCGTTTGACGGCGCGCGGGGCGCGTCGTCGGGCGGTTTGCCGCGCAGAGTGTCGCTTGGACATGGGAGTTGCCTCCAGAAGAATAACAGAAATACAGAAATGAATTCCCCGCTCCAATCGGAGCGATGGATCGAAATCGTCGGGGACTGTCCCAATTTTGCGGCGGGCACCATCGCCGCGATGGTCGCGGAGCAAAATGGGACGGGCACCATCTGCTCGGGGATGGTCCCCCTCTCCGAGACCGGTGCCGTGGTTGGCACGTAACGAGACAACGCAGCCGCATGTCGCCGGCCAAGAATGCGCAAGCAGACCGCCCAGATACAAGCGGCCAAGATCAAGTAACTCGATCGCGCGGCTAAGAACATCGTTTTCGCGCTCGGTTTGCCCCGACAGGCCCGCCCAAGCAAACCGCCCGCAGTCTATCAAACACCGCGCCAAAGTGCAAAATGATTTTTGCCGGCGCTTTTGACTGTCGGGGACTGTCCCATTTTGCTTTGCAACGGCATCGAATCCGTTATTTCAACAGCAAAATGGGGACTTTCCCCCCTCTCTCAGACCGCCACCGCACCATGACCCTTCGGCCGCGGCGTGCTAAATTGGTTCGCACACAGACGCTCCAATTATTTCAACGGCTGGTTTATCGTGGATAAATTCGATCCCAACGCCTACGGCCCCGCATTCGCGCCGCTCTTGGTGATCGATCGACGTCGGCCGCTCGATGCAGGCAGGCCGGACGCCCAGGCCAAAGCCGCCCTCAAACAGCTCTCCGCAAACACCCCGTTCGCCCACGCATCCGATAGCGGCCGGCGGCAGCCGGCTGATCCAGACATGGCCGCCTGTTGCATCGCCGGCGTGTGGCTGCTACACGATTTTCTGGATGAATCGCACACCATCAGCCAAGGCATCGACACCACGAGCGGCAGCTTCTGGCACGGCATCATGCACCGTCGCGAAGGCGACTTCTCGAACGCCAAGTATTGGTTCCGCCGCGTCGGCGAGCATCCTGTCTTCGAAACACTCGCCGAGCGAACCCATGTGGCCGCGTCTCTCCGAGACGCGAATCCGAGTCTCGGAGAGACTCGTCCACATGCGTGGGACCCGTTCGCTTTCGTCGACATGTGCCAAGCCGCAGTGCGTAGCAAGTCGGATGCCCACGAACTGTGCCTCGATATCCAGCAAGCTGAATGGGAAGTGCTATTTGATTACTGCTACCGAAATGCCATCGACCTGTCGGATAATTCTTGAACCACAGAGCCACAGAGATCACGGAGGGGAAATCATGAATTCACAAATGTTCGTGCAGTTGCGTTGATTCTTTGAATTCGCGTCGGTCGCATGCGGTGCGATTTCTTTGCATATCTTCGTGCCCTTCGTGCCCCGTGGTTATTTCTCCTGCCCAACCGCCTTGCGGCGCCGCCCCTTGGCGACGAGCCCTCAAAACCGCATACTTAGCGGTAATTGCCATACTACCGATGGGTTTTGGAATGCTGTCGCGATCAAAAGAATAATCGCAGCCAGTGACGAAAGGGTTTTGCTATGTCGCGCTCAGGAGCCGTTACGTTTAAGGGCACGCCGCTGACGCTTGCCGGCAACGAAGTGAAGGCGGGGCAAGCCGCGCCGGATTTCAAGGTCTTCTACTTCGAAGGCGGCCTCAAGCCGATCACGCTGGATGATGTTAAAGGCAAACCCACGCTCATCAGTGTCGTGCCGTCGCTCGATACGGCCGTGTGCGCGATGCAGACCAAAAAATTCAACGATCAGCTCGGCGCACTGGGCGACAAGATCAACGCCCTCACCGTGAGCCTCGATCTGCCCTTCGCGATGAATCGCTTCTGCGGCGCGGAGAACATCAAAAACCTGCGCGTCGGCAGCGATTACCAGGACCGCAACTTCGGCCAGAACTGGGGCACACTCATTGAGGAGCTCAAAATCGAATGCCGGGCCGTGTTCGTGCTCGATCCGAACGGCAAAGTGCTGCACGCCGAGTATGTCAATGAAGTGACAAGCGAACCTGATTACGATGCGGCCATGGAAGCGCTGCGGTCGAAGTTGTAATTGATGTTGGATGTTAGATATTGGATGCTGCGGAGCTAAACAAGGTTTTGTTCCATTCCCGCGCCTGGATCGGAAGCGGATAACTGCAAGCAGTTTCAAAACCGGGGGGCTAGCGTGATCCAATCAGCCGGAACGCGCTAGCGTCCGGTTCCTTCAACCGGTTTTGAAATTGCTTCTAGCAGTGAAAACATCGTTTAATATGAGGTAACAGAGACAATGGAGGCTTTTCTCCCTTTCCTCTGTTATCTCCTGTTCGATTGCGTGTTTCCGAGCTGACCGCAAAGTCGGGGTCTGGTCCATTTTTCGGCCACCCGGTACGCGTCAATGGTGCAGTCGTTGGCCGAAAACATGGACCTGACCCCTTCGCCTCAGTCAGCGCGATTCATCAGCGTCCTCCACGTGCGTGCCCAGCACACGCGCGTCGATGATCTCGTCGTCGCCGTTCTGCCGTGCTCGATCGGCGGTCTGCCATAACTCGGCATTCATCCCCGAAACGTGGACCTCGACATTCCTCCGAATCCAGGCCTTCACGCCCCGTTTCACAAGCGTGCGAACCGGCGGAATCAGAAACGCGAGGCCCACGAAGTCCGTCAGCACGCCGGGCGTCACGAGCAAGATGCCGGCCAGCAGAATCAGGAATCCGTCGACGAGCGCATCGGCCGGCATGCGGCCGGCCAGCGTCTCTTCGCGAATGCGCCGATACACCCGCAGTCCTTGCCAGCGGGCGAGCGCAGCACCGGTCATGCCGGTAAATAGCACCAGTGCAATCGGCACCCACACGTTCGTCGCCATGCCGATCTTGATGAGGATCGCCAGCTCGATGAACGGCAGCAGCGTGAAGAGCAGAAACAGATAGAAGATCATCGCATCGAATGGTAGGACCGCCGAACGCGGCCGTCAAATTGCCGGATATTTCGGAAAGTAACGGTTGCCAGCGTTGCAGGCAACACGCCCACTCGGCAGCCAAACAAGGAGAACTGCAAATTCGGGGTCTGGTCCATTTTTCGGCCAACCTGGTACGCATGAACGGTGCAATCGCTGGCCGAAAACATGGACCTAACCCCTTCGCCTTGGACTTTGCAGTTCTCCTGACAGCCAAACTGGTTCTGTCGCTCTCGCGTAATAACTGGCGCCGCCGCGCATTCTGTGATTGGCGCGATTCGGAATTCCGACAACTATTCTGGACTCAGGGCTAATCACTTTTTCAATATGGAGAAGTAAGTGTGGGAGGCGTCTCAGACGCCGATTTCGCTCAAACACCCAGAAAGGCTGAAGTGGCGACACCGCATCGGGGTCGGTGCCCCATCCCACAAATCCCCCCAACTTCAATAGTGATTGGCCCTGATTCCGGACTCCACCCGCTGGACTTTGCGATGGATCGTTCCTGCCAACTGGTAATTCGAACTGCCGTGTTTTTGGTTGTTTTTGCGGGCATGCTGAAAGCATACGCGGTACCCGCCGACCGCACCCCGCCCGGCGCAGCGACGCCCGATGTTGTATCCCAAATCGCGGCCCATATCATCGCGGCCGAAATTCCCCGCGAGTATGAGCGCAAGAAAGACTGGGGCCGCACCAAGAAAATCACAACCGGCCTGCGCAGCTACGGCAACTTCTTCAAGTTCGATATCCATCGCCAGAAGACCGACGTCAAGCACGGGGTGTGGAAGCAGTATCGGTTGACGCTCGTGGAACCCGACAAGAACCTGGACGTGCAAATCGAGAACCTGCGCACGCTCGAATCGGGCCGCGTGGCGCTCACGCTCAATATCGCCGCGAAAGTGCACGGCTGGGCGCGAACGGTCGTATACGACCACGGCATCCATATCATTGGATTGGAAGCGGAGGGAGACACAGGAATTCGACTCTCGCTCGACGCCAACGTCGGCATCCACCCGGTCACTTCCAAGTCGTATCTGCCGGGCTACGCCATCGACCCAGTCGTCACCGATGCGCGGATCAAGTTCGACGACTTTCGCCTGAAGCGGATTAGCAACCTGCGCGGACCGCTCGCTCACGAAATCGGCATCGTGCTGCGGGAAGCCGTCGAAGACGAACTCACAGGACCGAAGTTGACCGCCAAAATCAATCGCTCAATCAACAAACACCGCGACCGGCTGCAACTAACGCCCGAGATGTTGTTGGGCAAGCCGGGGCCAAACATGTCCAACGGACAAACCGAGTGATCGATTGTTTCTCGATGCCGACTATTACTACGTCGCAAGGTGGTCGAAGTGGTAGCAGGCCGTTAGTCGGCGGTTGGGTTGTACCGCGAAGCGGTTCAACTCCACAGCCCAGCGTTGCGGCGCAGCCGCGCACGCTGGGGAAAGTGCATAACCCATACGCGCTTACGCCGAAGGCGTTACACAATCATTGCTTTGCCGCTGAGTGTAACGCCTCTGGCGTAAACCGAAGCGACTTGGGACCATTGCTCCCAGCGTTGGCTACCTGCGCGACGAACTCATCGACGGGCTTTTCTATTGCGCCAGCGCCAGCATTACACAGGCTAGTGCTACTACCCCCCACTTGTGTAGTTGATGCATGTTCACATCTGGCTGGCCGCGACGTAGACAGCATGGCAATTGCGACTCCAAGGCACATGCGACGGGTGGACATCCCGCAGTTAAGAATCAGCGAAATATATTTGCCATCGCGAGGCGAAGGTGATAGGGTCGGGCGCATCGGAGGGCAAGTACGGATTTGGCAGCGTTCATTACCGCCAACATGTTCGTGATTGTACGTTTTTGCCAAGCATTCTCATTCCAGATGGCGAACGCAGCAACGGACGTGAATGAAACAGTAGGAACTCAGCAATGCGAATAAAGTCAGAGCTTTTTCAATATGGCGCGGCGGCGTTGCTGGTTTTCGTTGTGGGTTCATGCGGTGCGGATGAAGCGACCCAACAGCCAAAGAAGATCGCGCCGGGAACCACTCACACCAAATCCACCGATTCGCAATCAGCTCATCCACAACCGCCCGAGTCAAAAATACTGTGGACTCCTCTGGATCAGGTATGGGCCAGGCGAATGCAAGACACGCGCGACATCTATGAATTGGAGAAAGAACCTGCGGTCGGGAAGAACAGCGTCGATGAGATCCTCGAATCGCTCATCAAAATCAGTCATGATTTGAGAGCCAAACAGAAATTGGCGAAGCCAGGCTTTGCGGTTGAAGGTTCCGACGGTTTAGCGCTTAAGAACGTCCACGAAATCCTGGTCGGCGGCCAGGAGCCGCCTCACTCACTCCCAGCTAAGTCCAATGTTACGCTGGTTGTATTCTCGTATTTTGCTGACATCGATTTTCAAGTGCGGACAGTTGGACGCCACGATTACACCATCGACATCAAATACCGTTTCGTCGAATACTTGGAGCGAAATCTTACGATGCAATTGGCGTTGATCCCCATAGGCAAACTATCCTCCGGTAAATATCGTGTGAACATGATCCAATTACCGGCCATCCTTCGCGCTGGCAAGCACTACATACCAATGACTCCGTCACGTCTCGAACCTTCCCCGTACCTGTTCATATCACAGCCGTTCTCGTTTGAGGTGAAAAATATGGAAAACTAGTCACGTCAGCTCGGTACACACCTTCGCACGCTAAGAACAGGAGAACTCAGATGGACCAGTCAATGCGTACTGTACTTGCATTGATTGTTTGCTTTTTAGCCACTCGTGCCTTGTTGGCCAGTGAAGACTCCATCGGGCCGAACGGGATCAATTCCATCGGCTTGGGGCTTGATGGGTCGGGCGTGGCAATCGGTCAAGTTGAAGGCGGACGATCGGGAAAACCCAACTTCAGACCCCATCTCAAGAAGGGGTGGCCGAAATTAAGCATTGAACATGCGTTCATATCTGCTATAGTCACCCTCGCATGATCGCCGGGTGTCGGCGGTTATAGGTGGGTTGGAACTGCTCGTTTCCGATAGGCCCGCACCGCGGTGGCAATCCTCGAACGATTGCCGCAGCCGGTGCTTCCCTAGGGATCGGAAGCGACCAAAGCGGAAAATCCAATCTGCCTCCGTGCTATGTGGATAAGTCGTCTGGCCCCAGACGTTCCATGTGACCCGAGGTCATGCGCGGAGCTCCGGAAAGTTTGCATCCGGAGGGGATCCCCTTCTTTGCAACGTTTTACACCCAAAGAGAATCACGATGACAGAATAGTTCCGATCCCAAAAGCCGGCCAGCATTGGCAACTCTAACAAAACCCCTCGCCCTCTGGGAGAGGGCCTGGGTGAGGGTGCCTTGAAAATGGTTTTTCAGAGATCCTTACTTAAGACGACTGTTTCGCTCGCTTGCCGTTGCGGCGGTGGCGTTGCTCGTCCGCTGGATCGAAGATGAGCTGCTGCTCGCGCGGCGAATCGATGAGTTTGGTTTCCTGCGGCAGCGATTTTTCGGCCGTGGAGAGGCGGCGCTCGAGCTTCTTCACATCCTCGGCCGCCGGGAGCTCTTCCGGCTTGATCTTGCGCTTACCGAGCAGCTTGCGGATCTCGCGGTTGTTCTTGATATGCTCGCGCGTGATCTGGGCCTCGGTGTGCAAGTAGTCGCGCTTGATGCTGAAATTGGTGATCTCGTTGGCAAAATCCTTGGCCTTGATCGTGATCGTGGGCAAGAAGTCGGCCAGCGCACAGGCCCTTGGGCACTTTCAGCCGGCGCTTCATTTGCCGCGTGGTGACGCCGCCGAACAGGGCCTGGTCGCCCTTGGTGCGGATGCGGCGGAAACCCTGCTCGTTTTCAACGTGCTCGTAAATCAAGCCCGACAGCACTTTTTCCGATTGGCTCAGCTTGCGGCGAGCGTCGACGCGCTCCTGATCTCGTAACCGCGTTTCGATGATCTCCTGCCGGCGCGTCTGCACGGCGAAATACGTTTGGGCAAATGCGACCGGGTCCTTGGACGAGTCGGCGTTCTGGGCAATGAGGTAGCAGGCGTAGCGGGTGAGGGCGAAGTCGCGAACCTTGCGCGTCTTTTTCTCGCCCAGGTCGTCGATCTTATCGACCGGCAGAAAGTGGTCGTCCGACGGATAACCGGCCAGCTCGCACGACATGACCGCCTTGTGGATCACCTTTTCGAAGTTGCCCCAGCGGACATAGCCGAGCACCTTCTGCAGGTCGCGGGCGAGCCAGAACTCAGTGCCGGTGGCCGTTTCCTTGTGCACCAGCTTTTCGAGCGTGGCGTGCAGCTTGTGAATCAGTTCGCGTTTCATCGGCGTGGTATTGGGCGTCGTGCTGACGAGGGACATGGGGAGTCCTTTCGGGAATTCTATACGCGAAATTCGTGCCGGTAAGTGTTTGTACACGTAAGTTTTAACGCGCCAAGGGGCACGCCCGCTAGCTCGTCGAATGTTTATGGAGCCACAACGGTCTCGACGTGACGCAAGGAACTAGACAGGATTTACAGGATCGACAGGATTAGGATCGCAGGAAAAATAACTTCGGCATTTTCTACGCCGAAGGCGTTCCACTCCAAAGCCCAGAGTCGCCGCGCCAGCGGCGCACTCTGGGTGGCGGATCGCAATGATGATCGATTACTCCGAAGGAGTTACACCCAACCGTGTAACGCTTTCAGCGTAACCGGGGAGTATGATGCTCGCCAACCCAGGGTGCGCTGCGAGCAGCGACCCTGGGCTTCGGAGTTGAACACCTTCGGTGTATGAACGACTCATAACGAACGACTTGAAACACCGAAGTTGTTTTTCCGGCGATCCTTAGCGGGGTAGGTCACAACAAGATCGTTCGCCGTTTCCCATCCTGTTAATCCTGTAGATCCTGTCAAACATTCTCCGTCGCATCCTTCGGACGTGCTGCTATCGGCAGTAACCCGCCAGGAGAACTGCAAAGTGGGGTCTGGTCTGCTCAGTAGAAAACCCGGATGGCCTCTAGTGTGGGAGGCGTCTCTGACGCCGAATTCTTGTAGGTACGCGGCACGTGATCGGCCTCAGAGAGGCCTCCCACAGGGGTTTTCTACTGAGCAGGTCTGGTCCATTTTTCGGCCAACCCGGTACGCATTAACAGTGCAATCGTTGGCCGAAAACATGGATCTGACCCCTTCGCCTTGGACTTTGCAGTTCTCCTTAGTTACGCGCGCCGCCGCAGTGGATTGTCTCCTCCCACGAGACTGCCGTCGGTGACCAGCGGAATCGTTAAATCCCGCAGGACATGTCCCGCAAAAGTCTCGCGGAGGACCGCAGAAGAGCACGACAGAGTGTCCGCCGCAGCCTAGAGTTCTCTATCAGCCGCCCCGCTGGAGGGCCGGTGCTTGAGGTCCAACGTCGATTCAAATTGTCGGTCGGTACATTATCTGCTGGGATACTGAGAACATGGACATCAGCACTATATTCATTGCTGGTAGTTTGTGCTTTGGTTTTCTGATGCTCGTGCTCGGATTCACGACGGGGCTGTGGTTCGCGTACCCACGCCGTCCGAAATCCACCGAATCAACGCCTTCGGATTCCGACGCTCGTCAGGATGAACTGACTGCACAACGGGCGCAGACGTTTTCCACCGCGCTGTTCGCGCGCGCAAAGCATCGCTGGTCAAGTGACGACGCACTCGAACAAGGTCGAGGAAATTTCGGCCGAGCTGCGGGAGATCGACCATTCACTGCCGGAGGCCAGGGAACTGTTCGAGACGGCTCCGGTCCGACTCCTGGCCGCCAACCTCGAACTACAACAACAGCTCTCCCGGGCCAAGCAGTACATCGAAGTCCAAGCGACCCAGCTTCGGGCGCGGGAGTGCGAGGCCCGCACGGATTTGCTGACAACGCTGCTCAACCGCCGGGCGTTCGACGAGGAATTGCCGAAACAATTGTCGATCTGGGATCGAAAGCAGATCCCGTTCGCAATGCTCATGCTGGACATCGATCATTTCAAACGGTTCAACGACACGCACGGCCATCAGGTCGGCGACAACATTCTGCGTGAAATCGGCCAGATTCTCCTCGGCCAATTGCGAGGGATGGATGTCGCCTACCGGTACGGCGGCGAGGAATTTGCCGTGATCTTGCCGACGACAACGGCGGGCGATGCCGGCATTGTGGCCGAACGAATTCGCATCGCGATTGACGAGGCGAAGATTTCAGCGGCCGACCGACATTTCCACGTGACGGCCAGCATCGGCGTTGCGACGGCGATGGCGGCCGACGATTCGGCGCAGATGATCCGTCGGGCCGACGAGGCGTTGTACGGAGCGAAGAAGGCCGGCCGGAACTGCGTGCGCTGGCACAATGGCGCCGAGATTCTGCCCTTCGAGTCCAGCGAACACCCGGCAGCGGCAGAAGTCGCCGACGATTCGACATCCGGCGAGCGGCAACAGTCCATCTCGTTTACGACATTCAACCGGGAACTTACGCGACACGTGTGCGACAGCCGGCGCGCGAACACGCCGCTGTCCGTCGTATGCGTGCGCGTCGACCGCAACGGGTCGAACGGCTCGGCCAAAAAGTCGCGTGAAGATACGTTGCCGGCGCTGATGGAGCTCATCCGCCCCCAACTGCAGGAAGGCGAGTTCATGTCGGCCATGGGCGCCGCCGAATTGATTCTGGTGCTGCCCGGGCGCGAGCAAACCGCCGCGACGCAACGGATTGAGTCCCTCATCGGCGGAACCGAGATCAGCACATTCGAGCAGTCGCACAGCGCCCGTCTGCGACACGAGGCCTGCGAGCTGATGCTGTACGAAACGGCAGAAGAGCTCGTCGTGCGAGCCCGCGAAGGGTTGCTAAGCGCGTGTTTGTCGTGAGGCGGCGGAACGGCGAGGTTGCTGGTCATCTTAATCGCCGCGGTGTTTGGCTCGTGCGATCCTGCGCGACTTACTGCGATTCTTTAATTGGCTGGAAATGGGATTCGCGTGACTCCGATTTGATGCGCTATCGTGCAAAATCGGAAAGTAGATCATCCCATTTTCGCGCGCCGTGCAGAACTCGATAAATGAGTATTTCATTCGGGCGCGGCTCATAGAAGATGATGTAGGAACCTTCGACCACGGAACGAAGTCCGTGGCGAAAGCGATCCTGCGATTCGCCCATCAATGGCTGTTTAAGCAACGATCGAAAGCGCTCGTCGAGTCGTTGCCAGAAGCAATCCGCGGCAGTAACACTATCACGAGCAATGTATGCCCAGATGCCGAGCAAATCCTGTTCGGCGATCGGCGTCTTTCTCAAACGCTTCCCGTTGCGTCCTATTGCCGCGATGCATGCCGGCGACGCGCTTCGGCGAGAAGAGCCGACATATCGAGATCGCTGACCTCGCCGCGGTCGACCTGATCAAAAGCGACTTGAAGTTCGCGGCGAAGATAATCGTCTTGTAGGCGACAGTAATCGTCTTGGGTGAGGAGCACCTAGAAGTCTCGCGTTTGACCGTCCTCGATTGGAATAGGACCGCTCGGATGAGCTGCGAGCGCTTGACGCATTTCATCGGTGAGTTTGGGGGCGGTCATCGGAAACTCCTTGGAGACTCGGCTACTCACCATTATAGCATCAACTCTCCGCCGTCGCGGCGCCAACCCGGCTGCCCGAGGTGGTGAATGCGCACGTGGCACGTCGCCGAAGCTCACGACAACTTTCCACTTCCGCGGCGACGGTCTGCTTAAGATCGCGGGCGAGACCACAAGTATCGGAAGGGGATTAAGCGAGAAAATTTTAATAGCGGTTGGCGACGGCTTCGCTCAACACCGGCTACGCCAGCAGGAGCTGGGGCTCCTCCCTTTCCGCGTACCAGAAGCCCATAATGTGGGTGCGGGACAAAATTCTGGGCATCTCAGAGGGAGTCGATCGATGAAGTTTTCGCGCGCACCGTTATTGTGGACGGCGCTGTTATGGACGGCAGGGTCGTTGTTGCTCGCGCCAGATGCCGTCGCTGCCAAGGACTATCTCAACGAAAGCCGGACGATCGCCAGCCCGCCGCAGTCGAAGACGGAGCGGTTCAGCTTTACACTTGGAAAAGATGATTCCTATCCGTACTACGCATTCACGGTGCAGATGTCACAGGGGCGGGCTGATTTGCGGATCGTAGGGCCGAGTGGTCGCCGACTGGAATCGCTTGGTGCTCAGAGCTGTGCTATCGAGCGTCAACCGATCGCGCGGGCGACGACGCCGGGTAAGTACACGCTCGAGGTCACGACGAAGGATGCCGTCGGCGAATGGCGTTTGCGCGTGTTTGGCGGGCCGACGCCGCCCGAGGCTCCGGTCGGTCCCAGTCTGGTTTCGGCCGTGGCCATGCTCGTGGTCGCGGGGGTGAGCGTGTGGTTCTGTCGCAGACGGACGCAGGCGGCGTGGCGGTGGTTCTGGGTCGGCGCGGGGCTGTGGACGATTGCGGTCATCGTGAAATTTGCCGTCGCGATTCCGCTAAACAATCCGCTGCTGGGCGCGCTCAAGTCGTCGTTGCCCCATTGGGCGTACCTTACGCTGGGAATGATCTACGGCGGCGCGTTGACCGGCCTTACCGAGGTCCTATTCGTGTACCTCGCCGGACTGCGATGGCGAAAGCTGGCGGCCACGGCCGAGCGGGCCGCGGCCATCGGCGTTGGCGCCGGCGCATTCGAGGCGGCGCTGTTGGCGATCGCTGCCGCTGCCGCGAGCTTGGTAGTCGGCGCGGGTGCTACAACCTGGTCGGCGGCGCTGGCGCCCGCGGTGGAACGCGTGATCGCGATTTTGTGTCACACGGCGTCGCGGATGCTGACGCTGTTGGCCGTCACCAAGCGGCGGTGGATCTACTTCGGCTACGGGTTCCTACTCCTGAGCGGCGTCGATGCCGTGGCAATGTGGATGTATCTCACGGGCCAAGTGGGCAAGCTATCGCCGTGGATCATGGAGGCAATGCTCGCGCCGTTTGCGCTGGTGAGCATTCCGATTATCGTGTGGTGCGTGAAACGTTGGCCGAGGGAAGCGGAGATGTTGTGATAACTCATTCCGCTAAGATTTGTTCTACCTCACCGTCACCAGGCAACAAATACAGGTCGCAAAGATCAATCGCGACTATACTTACTCTGGCCGAGAGTTGTGAGTTAGCACCGCAAGCAGAAGCGCAGCTCAACATCGTCATCGACGAGAAGAAATCGACGCAGATGATTCTGCTGAATGACGGCGTAACAGCGGGGCAGCGCGTAGTGCGGTATTCGGTTTTGGCGCCGTTCTAGCCCACGATACAATTTGTGGTACTGCATCACTTATCGCACTATATCATCAAAGATTGTACTGTGAGCCAGCCTCTCCAACTTCGAATCATGACGGCGATGGCTATCATCGCCGGTGGCATCGGCCTATGGCTTTGGATTATGTCTTGGAGTCATCCGCTCAATGATCTTGCGCTTATACAGCGAGCCGACACGGCGGACGCCGAATTGACAGAGACCTTTGAGGACGAGGAGGCCGGGCCACGCGATCATGTTTATCCGATCGATGTGGGAATCTACAGGTTTCGAACGCCGGACGGTCGCGAGTTCCTTGCGCAGCGTGAAGTATAAGCCAGAGCAACTACAACAGGCGCGGAGATTGAGTACTTGCCTGACCGCCCTTCGGTGAACCGGCTCAAGGGTCTCGGCTGCCAAAGCATCGCGGAATGGCTCTTGCGCAAGGTGTTGGGAGGTGCAGTCCTATTTGGAATGCTCCCTCGGTCCGGGGATCGGAATGCTTTCGCACGATTCGTGGGGTTGAAGACCCGCCAGCCTAACGGCCTACACTGCGCTGGGCTCCCTCAGCGGATAGGTCTGCCGGCGCCGAAGAACGACTCTGATGGGTCATCTCAGCAAAGCGAGAATCGGAACGGCTTATCCTGGGGCAACAAAGTGTGCGTCTCCGCTAATCAATTCGACGGAGCCCCCACGCACACCATCCCACACAAAGACACGATCAAACCCGGAATCTGTAGCGCACTCAACAAGAGAATCCGTCAGTAAGCTTTGCATTTCGTTTTGCCGAATCGGCGCAATCCGGCTTGATATTGGATTCCCGGTTGCATGGACCAAGAGCCATACCGCTCGGAGGCCCTCCTTGTGAGCGTTTATTCGTTTCCCCTTTTTCCGGAGGATAATTTCTCGGACCACTTCCGTTGAAGTGCCGAAATGCGTCGCAATTCCGCCGGGCGAGATGTATACGGGGCTTTCAGCATTCCAAGGTGGGAAGTCGATAAAAACTGCTGCTAAGTGTTGCTGTAAAAGCGTGTAGCCATTGAAGGTGCACAATGGATTTCGGCAATTGAGTTCCGGATAAAGGCGCGGATTGCCGTCACTAAAGTTGTGCTGGCCACATGCAAATCTGGCAAAGTTGAGCAACTCAATCGCGAATGATCGAAGGTCTCGTTTATGAAGCACGTTTTCCTTGTTTGGCGAATAGCGTATGCAACACCCGTTTAGGTCCAAGTATCCATTTGCCAATTCGGTAAATACGACTTCGCTAATTTGCAACATTAGATTGCTCAACTGATTCAGCGGTTCGTTGGAAGTATAGGCGGTGAGCTCGATTCCAACCGGCCCTGAATCCATCATGGCTACAACGTCTGGACAGCCATCAACTCCGGCAAATTCTTCTAGGGACATGATATCGCTGATTCCCATGCCGCGTTCGATCAGGAATCTGGAAGCAATTTCGATTTCACAACTCTTTTTCCAAACGGTTTTTGCGTGCGTCTCCGATATGCCTACCGAGCGAGCGGCGTCTGCGATGTCGTTGGTTTGTAACAACGCAATCAGGCGTTCTCGTGTATTTCGGTTCGAAGACATCATGTCACACATCCAGATTCCGCACGTCGAGGGCTTGTTTTGGATGAATTCGCGGCGGGGTTCGACCTTGTCACCCATTCTACCGCGAATCAGAACAGCGTTTCAAAGCCGGCGGCGGTGAAGTGGGCGTCGTTGGTGAACGCCTGGCGGATTCGTAATCGTTTCATGACTGCGAATGAGACATGATCAACGATACCGGCTTGGGCTGCTTCGCCTCTTTCGTATGAAATCCAGGCTTTCGACCAATGGCTGTCGGTCGGAATAATCAGACCGTTGTTTGCCGACATGATATCGCGCCACTCGGTAACCGTGTGCCGATACGGTTTGCGGGCTGCGGCATTGCCGCATTCCAGCAAGACAAAGGTGGTTGTTACGGCGGGCAAGCGCGCTGCACAGATTTGCTCAAACGCGACATTTGCTTTCGAATGCCATTGATCTGCTTCGTCCCAGAGGGCCAACATACCGACCGTGTCGAGAAAGACCGCGTTCACGGCTGATGCTCGTTATGTCGCTCGGCGACATCGTGTTGGCCGGAGTTGAATCGTTCGGCCATAACAGCGTAAATCGCATCCAAGTCTTGCTTCAATTCGCCATTCTCTGCTTGGAGGCCGTTCTTTTCTTGGGGAATGACGTGCACGCGGCAATTTTCAGGCAACGACACCGGACGGATGGGCCGAAAAACGCCGTGTTCGTAAATGGCTTCAATTGTTTCCATAGGTCACCTAAAACGACTCGTCGCTGAAGCAGCTATCGAATTATAGCTGAAATGCACTACACATCCAAATTTCGCACGTCCAGCGCGTGTTTTTGGATGAACTCGCGGCGGGGTTCGACCTGGTCGCCCATCAGGACGCGGAAGAGCTCGTCGGCGCTGCCGGCGTCTTCCATCCGGACTTGCAGCAGCGTGCGGTTGGCGGGGTCGAGCGTCGTTTCGCGCAGCTCTTCGGCGTTCATTTCGCCGAGGCCTTTGAAGCGGGTGATCTGCAGGCCTTTTTCGCCCGCGGAGCGGATGGCGGCCGGCAGGCCGCGGAGGTCTTCGAGGCCGGTTTCGTTCTCGCCGCGGCGGAGCGTGTAGCGGGCCGTTTCCTCGCCGGTGCGCTCTTGCGGGATGAGGGCGTTGATATCGAAGTCAAACTTGGCGAGATCAACGAGCGCCGTGTTGATTGTGCGGACTTCGTGCAGCTCGACAATGCGCAAGCTCTCGCGGCGCTCGTCGCCGTTGGTGCTGGGCTCCAGCCGTTCATGCTCCTGGCTCGCTTCGCTGCCGGGCGGCGACGCGGGGAGGCCGACATCGACGTTGAGCTTGTGCTCCTTTTCTTGCGTGGCAACGAAGTTATCGAGTTCTGCGCGGGTTGTGAACCATTCCTCCCGGCCATCGATGTAGACGTGGTAGATCGGTAGTCGGCCGGCGGAGTCTTGACGTTCGGCGTGGATTTTGAGGCTGATGCCGCGGCGCTCCAAGGCGATGATGGCCTCTTCCAGCGTGGCCAGCGTGCGGACGAGGCGGGTCATGGCGTCGCCTTCGACGAGGCGCCCGTCGTTGGGGTTGAAGACGGCATCAGCGAGGCCCTGATCGAGGAGCTGGTTGCGCATTTCCTCTTCGGTTTGAACGTAGTAGGTGGTCGACTTGTTTTTGACGCGGAACAGCGGCGGTTGGGCGACGTAGACGTGGCCCCCCTTCACGAGCTCGAACATCTGGCGGTAGAAGAACGTGAGCAGCAGCGTGCGGATGTGGGAACCGTCGACGTCGGCATCGGTCATGATGATGACGCGGCCGTAGCGGCGCTTGGAGAGGTCCTGGTCCTCGCCGATGCCGGTGCCGACGGCCGAGATCATGCTGCGGACTTCTTCGTTGGCGAGGACTTTGTCTTCGCGCGACTTGTAGGCGTTGATGATTTTGCCGCGCAAGGGGAGGATGGCCTGGTACTCGCGCATGCGACCGCCCTCGGCGCTGCCGCCGGCAGAGTCGCCTTCCACGAGGTAAAGCTCGCACTTATCGACGTCGCGACTGGAGCAGTCGCGGAGCTTGCCGGGCAGGCCGCCGCCCGAGAGGGCACCCTTGCGCTCGCGGATGAGCTCTTTCTGCTTGCGGGCGGCGACGCGGGCCTCGGCCGCCAGCAAGCCTTTGCTGCCGATCGCTTTGGCGGCCTTCGGGTTTTCTTCGAGGAACTTGGTGAGGAACTCGCCGAAGAGGGAGTTGACGATCCCTTCGACTTCGCCGTTGCCGAGCTTGGTCTTGGTTTGGCCTTCGAATTGCGGATGCGGGACGCGGCAACTAATGACGGCGGTGAGACCTTCGCGAAAGTCTTCGCCCGAGGGGACGAGGTCTTTGAAGAGGCCGCTGTCTTTGCCGTACTTGTTGATGCAGCGGGTGAGCGCGGTGCGGAAGCCGGAGAGGTGCGTGCCGCCTTCGGTGGTGTTGATGTTGTTGACGTACGAGTGGACGTTTTCGGTGTACTCGGCCGAGTACTGCAGCGCGACCTCGACGGTAACGCCTTCCTCCTCGCCTTTGACGTACAGGATTTCGGCGTGGACGGCGTCGCTAGCGCGATTCAAATACTGGACGTATTGGCGGAGGCCGTCTTCGTACTGGTACGATTCTTTTTCATCGGTGCGGTCATCGGCGATCGAGATGCGGACGCCTTGGTTGAGGAAGGCGAGCTCCTGCATTCGCTTTAGCAGCGTGGCATAGATAAACTTCGTGTTGGGGAAGATTTGGGGGTCGGGCTTGAACGTGGTTTTCGTGCCGCGTTTGGTGGTGCTGCCGACGCGGCGGACATCGGTTTTGGGGATGCCGCGCTCGTATTCCTGGTGGTACACCTGGCCATCGCGGCAGACTTCGACCTCGCACCATTCGGAGAGGAAGTTCACCACCGTGACGCCGACGCCATGAAGGCCGCCGGAGGTCTGGTAGGCGCCCTTTTCGAACTTGCCGCCGAATTTAAGGACAGTCATCACGCCTTCGAGCGTGGAGATGTCGCGGCCGACCTCTTCGGAGAGTTGGGCGTGCCGGTCGACGGGAACGCCGCGGCCATCGTCCTCGACGGTGATGGAGCCGTCGAGGTTGATCGAGACGCTGACGATGGTGGCATGCCCGGCCATTGCTTCGTCGATCGAGTTGTCGACGACTTCGTAGACGAGGTGGTGCAGGCCGCGCGGCGTGGTGTCGCCGATGTACATGGCGGGGCGTTCGCGGACGTGCTCCAGGTCGCTGAGGTGCTGGAGGTCCTCGGAAGAGTAGTCGTCGCCGCCGCGGGTGCGCCATTGGGCTGCGCGTTCTGCTGTTCGTTCTCTTCGTTTTCTTTCGCCATGTGGTTCTAAGCGCCTTGATCAGTAAATTGTTTTTGTTCACCACGACGGCACGACGGACCGAATGAGGCAGGGTTTACAGAATCGACAGGAAAGATGATCCATTTCCTAGAACTGCTGTTGAGTATTTCAATCCTGTTACTCCTGTAGATCGTGTCAAAAAACCATCCGTGTCCTTTGTGTCGTTGTGGTTCTTTATTTCTTCTTTCAGTCGATGCTGCCGATGCGGAAACGGAGGTCCCGGATTTTGGCGTCGGGCAGATCCGCTCGCAGTTTCTTGAGGACGTGTTGTTTTTGGAAGGTGAGTTCTTGGACGGTCATCGAGTTGGCGACGGTGATTTCGAGTACGCCGCGGCGGAGGCGACCGGGGAGGGTGTACTTGGCCAGGACGTCTCCCACAGCGGCCCGCCAAGCGGCAGTAAAATTGGCGTTTGCCTGGATTCGGCCATAGCCGCGGGCGGTGATCAATTGAGCAATGATGTTGCCGATGGGTTTCGGTTTGCGCGTGGTAGCGCGCTTGCGGCGCTGGCGGCGAAACTCAAAGTCGGCGGTGTTTACGGGGATGTTTTCGGGCAACTTCGTGCGTTGGTGGGTATTCGGCGCCACTGCGGGTTCATCCAGCAGTGTTGATAGCTACTTCGCCTTGCGGACGGAACATCGGAAAACGCGAATTAGGTTTAAAATCTGATCGGTATTTGAGCAGCAAGGTGTTCGTCAATGCTTTACTGCTGGACAAGTCAGCAGTGGCGCCCAGCGTGGTTTGTGTTATCGATCCCTTGCCAATGGCATGATGACGTAGCCGTAGCCGTCGTCCGTGGTGCAGACGGCAGCGGCATCGCTGTCTTGCAAGTCGATCGTGAAGGCTTTTTCGGGTTCGAGCACTTTCAGAAAGTCGTTCACGAACCGGGGGTCGAGCGTGATCGAAATCGACTCGCCGTCGTAGGCGATGGGCAGTTCGATCCGGGACTGGCCGACTTCGGCGGTTTGGCCCGCAAGAACGAGCGAGCCCTCGCCGAACGTGAAATCAATGCCGCGGCTTTCTTCGCTGGTGACGATCGCCGCTTGGCGCACGGCCGCGTATACGGGGCCGACGGTGAGGCCGATTTTTTGCGATGTTGGGCGCTGCGGGAACACATCGCGCCAACGTGGGTAGCGGCCTTCGAGAAGCCGCGAATAAATCGTGGCGCGGGGGTTCTTTACGAGAATGTCGTTCTGGCGGATAGCCAGTTGCACTTCGCTGCCGTCTTCGCCGAGCGCCCGTTCGAGGAGCTGCATTGCGCGCGTCGGCACGACCGTGACGTCGCCGAAAGGAGCAGGCTCGCCGACCGCTTGGCAGGGACCATCCATCTTGGCGAGGCGGCGACCATCGGTGCCGATCGCCGTCAGCACGTTGTCTTTCCATTCGAGCTTCACGCCGCCGAGCGCGTAACGGCTGCTTTCGTTATCGGTCGCAAAGATCGTGCGGCGGATCAGCTCGCGGAAGAGCCGCGCGGAGATTTCGAAGTAGCTCTGTTCGCCAAACTCAGCGATGGGCGGGAAGTCTTGCGGGTTTTCCGAGGGAAGCTTGAACTGGCTTCGCTCGCCGCGGATTTGCGTGCCATCGTTGCCGGCTTCGATGCGGAACGTGGCGTCGCTCGATTCACGAAGGATCGATCCGAAACGGGCGACAGGCAGAACAGCGGCCCCTGCCACGTCAACCTCGACGCCGCTTACATCGTAACGGATGCCAACCTCCAAGTCGGTTGCCATTAACGTGGCAACGTCCTTTGAAACTTCGAGCTTAACGTTTTGCAGAATCGCCTTGGGGCTGCGCCGGCGCGATGGCGGCCACGGTTTGGAAAGCGTGCAGCATCTTTTCGCGGTTGCAGGTGATCTTCATCAAAAAGTTCCTTTTGATCGCTGAGAATTCCTCATGTGCAATGTCGGCTGGCTTGTAGCCCGCTGTAAGAGACGCAGCGAAGGATGATTTAGTAAAAGTATTTGTTTAAATCTTTGTAGTAGTTATCTTGTGCGAGCCTTGAATGTTGGCAGTGAGATGCTGATGTGGAGAAAGCTGCTGTTGCGGTTGTGTTTACAATATTTTCAATGGTGTGGAAAAACTGTTGTTGTGATGTTCGCAGAGTGTTAGCGTCGTGTTGATGGGAGTGGATGGTTTCGTCAGTGGGTGCGTTTCTGTATCGAACGATTACAATGTGATGTTGTTTGTCGACGTCGTTTAGACAGGTTCTCCACCAACGTGCGCTGATATTCCTATCGGCAGAGCAGCATCCGTTGGAGCTGCTCCAGAGTCTGTTGCGTCTGTGGATCGCGCTGCGCTCCTCAGCGATCTTTCGGTAGTTATGGATGATGGTCGTATGGTCGCGGCCGCCGAGGGCGCGGCCGATTTCGTCATAACGTGCAGCAGTCAATTCGTGCGCCAGGAATACGACCAGGGCACGGGCGTAAACGATCGATTGGCGGCGGGAACTGCTCTTTAGCTGGGCTTGCCGAACGTTTTGGTGGCGGGCGACAACGGAGATAATTTCACGCAGTGTCGGTCGGCGGGCTGCTCGCGCGGCGAGTAGTTGGGTAGCGTGCCGCTCGTAGTCGCATTGCGTGTCGTTGGGCGAATTGGAGAGCTCGAATAGGGCTTTGAACAGGTTGTTCGCGGTGCCCTCGATGCCATGGGCCAAGCGCTCGGAGGTCTCATCGGAAATCGAACGACCAAGCGAGCGCACCGCGTGGCGCAGGATGCGGATACGGGCGGCATCGCCGGGAGGAGCCAAGTGAAGCAACAAACCGCATGCGAGTCGACTGCGGAGATCGGATGGTAGATTGGGCAGTGCGCTGATCGGTTCAGTGGAAGTGATGACGATCACAGCGCCTTGATCGTCGTAGTCGTCGATCGTGTATCGCAGTTCCTGCAGCACGTGATCGTCGGCTGGCAGGTGATGCAGGTCATCGATGGCAAGGAGCTGGCAGCCACGCATTTCGGCGCGGAATTCGAGCTCGGCCTGACGTTTGATCGCATCGTAGAGACGATGGCGAAAGTCCGCCGCCGTTGTGTAAAGGGCGCTCTGGTCGCCGTAGCGCGATTGCCAGTGGCGAACCAGGCCGAATGCCAAATGCGACTTGCCAGTGCCACTCGGTCCCACGAGGACGATCGGCGATGTTGCAGCGGGCTTCGGACCCGATGCTTCGGGAGCAGCCGGCGTGGCTTGCAACAGCCGATCGATCGCGCCGGCGACGAGACGATTTTCGGGGCCGGCGACAAACGCGGGCAACGGCGTGCGCGCCGCACTGCTTTGCGCGAGCGCGTCGGGAGGCGCGAACATGCGTCCTGGCAGGGGGATTTCGGTAACGCAATCCAGCATTTCGGTTCCGTCCGCAGAAGCAATAACCGTGGCCTGGGCGAGGCAGAAAGAGGGGCTCAGTTGGTCTGTCGCACGAGAGCAACTGTCGCGGAGTTTACAGGTCCGCTGCAACCATTTTCTGGCCGCTAAATAGGAACCCAGATTCTACCCGATTTGGCGTTCAAGCGGGAGGCGCTGCCAGCCAAAAATCGAGGGTCTTTTTATCGCCGCAAAGCATTGCAGACCTTGATGATACGAGCGGCGGCTTCGGCGACTTCGTCGCCTGTTGTATTTACCCCGAAGCTAAATCGCAAAGCGCTCGTAATCACGCTCGATTCACAGCCCATCGCGATGTGCGCGGGTGAAGGCTCGCTGGAACCGCTCGCGCAGGCGGAACCGGTCGAACAGGCGACGCCAGTCTGGTCGAGCGCGAGAAAAAGCTGCTGACGGTCTAGGCCGACGAAGGCGATGTTGCACACATGGGGAAGCCGTTCAGCTTTCGCCCCAATGATAACGGCAGTCGGATATTCCCGGAGAATTGCGCTTTCAAAGTGATCCCGCAGGTCGCGCAAACGACGGATGTGACGCTCTCGTTCTGCGTGCCAAATTTCTAAGGCGCGACACATACCGACGGCGAGGGCAACAGATTCAGTGCCGGGACGGATTCCAGCTTGTTGGAAGCCGCCGAAAAGTAGAGGTTGGAGATTGATACCGTGCCGCACGACGAGGGCGCCGATGCCGAGCGGGCCGCCAAATTTATGGGCGGCGATGGTCATCGTTGCCGCGCCAAGCTCCCGGAAGTTCAACGGCAATTTGCCGGCGGCCTGGGCGGCGTCGGTGTGCAGCGGGATGTTGCGTGCGTTGCAGGCAGTGGCGAGTTCCGCGACCGGTTGAATGACGCCTGTTTCGTTGTTCGCAAGCATCGCGGCCACGATGTGTGTGTTTGGCCTCAGTAGACCTGGTAAGTCGCCCGCGCAGATAACGCCGTTGGTGTCGACGCCGAACCGGCCGACTTCGTAGCCAGAGTGGTCGAGATGATCGGCAAGTGCGGTGATGCTAGGGTGTTCGATGGCGGAGATGACGGCGTGGGGCGTTGGAGCATCCTCACCCCGGCTCTCTCCCAGTGGGAGAGGAGGGAGTAAACCGCGGATCGCTAAGTTGTTGGCCTCGGTACCGCCGCTGGTGAAGAGGATGTGGTCTGGGCGAGAGCGGGATGTGCTGGCGCCGAGGAGTTCCGCGACACGGTCCCGTGTATCTTCCAGCACGCGTCGGGCCCGGCGTCCGAATGCATGCTGGCTGGCGGGGTTTAGATAAGGTTCAGCCCAGCAGGCGCGCATCGCTTCGACCACCTCTGGAAGGATGGGGGTCGTGGCGTTGTGGTCGAGATAGATGGCGGCAGGCATCCGTTCATCATAGGCGGCGATCGAACGGAGCGAAAATCCTCGGCGAAACGGGGCCCATATGGCATTGTGGGGGAGAAAGACCAGGAGCTATGATTCGCGACCGCATCACGTGCATGCACGCTCCGCTCGGACGATCTGCGCGTGTCAGGTAATGCGAGAATTGCATCGAACCCAGGACTAAGAGTTATGCCGTCGTTTCAAACCATATTTCGAGCGGTCGTGATGGTGGGGGTGGGCGCCGTGGCGGTCGAGGGCTGGCGTCTTTACGGGCCGACCAACGAACAACTGAAGACACTCGTGACACAAGGCGTCGACATGGTGCAGTCAGCGATTCAAAGAAGCGGCCAGGCTACAGCGAATGTGCCGCCGGATCCGCGCACTGCGACACCTCCAGCGGGCGAAGATCTGCAGCCAGCGGCGCCCCTTGGGCGCAACCAGCCGCTCCGCTCGCTCAAGCGGAGGCGCCGAGATTGCTCCCCGGTGTCGAGGAGAAGCCTGCAACGCCTCCAAATCAGCCACAAATTGTGCAACCCGCAACGAACCCGGCGCCGAAGGCGGCAGAAACGAATCGCATGCCGGAATTGATGAAGCGGCTTGAACAACTCGGTGCGGCGGATACCCACTTATCCCCGTGGGGCAGCGAAGGGCAACTGTTTCGATTTAGCTGCCGCGCACCGCTTGCCAATGCGCCGACGATGACGCAACACTTCGAGTCGGTAGCCGCTGAGCCATCGTTGGCGGTGGAACAGGTAGTGGCTAAAGTTGAGGCGTGGCGGGTCGCCCAACGCGATGGCGGAACGCTTCGCTATTAGCGGTTCGATGTCTGTTAGAGGTGCACGTAGGCTGTTTGAGCGAAGCTGCGGTTCGCGAGATTCGATGTCACGACGTGTGAACAATTTACGGCATCCGTTGATGGCTGGCCATCCAAGCGGCTCCGGCAAGATGCGACGGCCACGAGGTGCAGCCGATCAGTTTCTGGCGTACAGCCGCCTTCCGGGCTTCCAGCGCCTCCTACCCTTTGCCGGCGCATCTGCGACTAATCGGCCGACAGTGGCCATCGTGCGGCGCAGTCGGCTCGAGGCGGTCCTGTTTCTGGCGAGAGAGCCGTTATCGTTGCGTAAATTGGCCCAAATGGCGAACTTGGCGGATGCTACGGAAGCACGGACGCTGCTCCATGGGCTCCGGCAGCGGTACGACGAACGTGGATGCGCATTTCAGGTAACCCAAATAGCCGGCGGATATCAATTGCTGAGCCGGCGTGAATTTGCACAATGGCTACGTCCGCAAGGTGGGGGTGGTCGCGAAATTCGGCTGTCCCCCCCCGCTTTGGAGACGTTGGCCGTTGTCGCCTACCGTCAGCCGATTTTGCGAGCAGAAGTGGAGGCCATCCGCGGCGTCGCGTGCGGGGAGATTCTGCGATTGTTGATGGACCGCGACCTCTTGCGTATCGTGGGCCGATCGGAAGAATTAGGGCGCCCGCTCCGTTATGGAACAACGAAGCGATTTCTGGAAGTATTTGGCCTGTGCAATTTGGATGAGCTTCCATGGGCATCGCAATTGCGGCGGCTGCCATTGACCGACGATACCAGCGACGATTCGGCGCCTAATTCTTTAGGTTCCGGCTCTGGCTTGACCGACGGTATTGAAGCTGCATAGGCTGTGTGTTTTGCAATCTATGGTAAGATCGTGGGGCGGTTATCGATATCGAGGTGAGTATGTGAGTAAGTGAGTGGGCGAGTAGGTTGCTGGGGGAACGATTTATCTCACCTACTCACGTACTCACCCGCTCACCGAGCGATTCGTCGAATCGGTCAACGATCGAAGTATTGGAGATTCCCACGATGAGTCTGGAAGAATTACGTGCCGTGGCCTTGTTGGAACGCCAGCTTCAGGCTGCGCAGAAGGACGAGGAGGAAGAGGACGAAGAATTCGAAGACGACGACGACGAAGAATACGACGACGAGCTCGACGACGATGAGTTCGAAGATGATGACGACGACTTCGACGACGACGACGAAGAAGATGATGACGATGAGGACTTCGACGACGACGAGGATTTCGAAGACGATGAATGGGAAGAGGTCGAGGACGATGAGCTGGACGAAGACGACCTAGAAGACGATGAAGACGATGAGGAAGAAGAAGACGAGTTCGAGTACGAGTACGAAGATGAGGACGAGGAGTAATTCGTAAGTCAGGCTTCAACCTGATTGATTATTGTCAGGCTGAAGCCTGACCTACTTATCATCTTTAAGCTGGAACAAACGCTGCAGCGCGTCTAGCAAACTGTGAATGGAGCCGTTGCGCGACTCATCGCGAAGCGACTCCAAGGGTGGGTGCAGCATCTTTGCCAAGAGCCGGTCGGCAAATTGCTTGATCTCGCGACGGGATCGGTCGTCCAACTCGGGAAGGCGCCCGTAGAGTCGCGTGAGTTCCGCGGCTTGTACGGTTTCTAGCCCCTCGCGGAAGCGGGCAATCACGGGGCCGGAGGCGCGATGCCGAGTGTCGGCTACGAAAGTGCGAACCTCTTCTTCGATGATTCGCTCCGCATCGGGCAAGGCGTCCGCTCGCGCCCGCCGGTTTTGCTCACAGGCTTCGGTTAGGTCATCGATGCCGTAAAGATAAACGCCGAGCTCATCGCCAATCTCCGGGTCAAAATCGCGCGGCATTGCGAGATCAAGGACGAATAGCGGCCGCTGATGGCGGTTACTGACGACACGCTGCTGGAAGTCGGCAAGCGTAACGATGTGCCGATCGGCGCCGGTGGTGCTCACAATCAGGTCGGCCTCCGTGAGTTGTTTGTGCAATTCACGCCACGGCGCGGCGCGGCCCTTCCATTCGGCGGCGAGCGTTTCGGCGCGGGCGAAGTCGCGATTGAGTACGATGATCGTGCGAGCGCCGGCATCCGTGAGGTAATTCAGCGTTTCCTGGGCCATTTCACCGGCGCCGATAACCAGCACACGCTTGTCGTCGAAGCGTTCAAAGACTCGTGAAGCAAAGTCAGCAACCGCGACGCTGGGAATGCTCACGCGGTGACGATGAAGAGACGTTTCGCTCGCCACGCGTCGGGCGACGCGAATGGCGGATTGGAAGCAGCCGTGCGTCACGGGGCCCGCACTGCCGATTTTGTTGGCCAGTTCGTAGGCTTGCTTCACCTGAGACAAGATTTGCGCTTCGCCGACCACCATACTGTCGAGACTCGCGGCCACGCGGAATAAGTGCCGCACGACGTCGTCCCCTTCCAGCGTCATCAACTCTTGGCGGGCTTCATCGATCGGCACGTTGTGAAAATCGGTAAGAAAGTTGGTCAGCGCCGGCGGAGCCAGAGCCACGTTGGGGTCATCTGCAGCTGCATATAGTTCCACCCGATTACACGTCGAGATGAGCACCGCTTCTTGTTCGGGATTGGTGACCCGCCAGGCGGCAAGCGCATCGGTCGCCTGTTCCGGCGTGAACGTGAGCCGCTCGCGAACCGCCAGGCTGGTATGCCTGTGGCTGCAGCCGACCATCGCGAGTCGAACGGAGGTGATCATCAACAACGTCGCTTAACTAGCCCAACAATTCGTTTTCTAACGATTTAATTATCTTTCACGCCAAGCGATCTTTGATTTCTCGATGCCGCGGCCACCGGCTGCGAGACTCCGGTGTCGGGATTGCGATACCAATCGTGTTTGGCGCCGTGGCGAATCAGCATGCAGCCAAGCTTCTCAAGCTGGCGGATTAATCGACTCGTTTCATGAAACGACCAACTCACCCACTTTTCGAATTCCCCGAATCTGGCCGCTGGAAAGGTCCTCGAACAGATCGCGATGATGCACCTTGAGGTCGTCGAGCGTTGTACCTTGGGTCCAGTAATCCGGGTAGTCGAGGAAGTAGCCGATAAAGGCTCCATCGTCTTCCCAGTACAAGTATTTAGCCGTTTGCATCGAATTACTCTGTTCTACCCCATTAGACCATTAGATGCGGTATCTCAGTATGGTTGCTCATTATTGTCTTGCGCGATGTTGCGTGCACTGTATCAAGCAGCGTGAACGACGCGAGGGCGATCACTAAAAACACGAATGATGCGAGCGTGAGATACGCGACTTTGCGGCCGCGGCGGGCGGCGGGATACACGAGCCGGAAGACTTCGGCGCCGACGAGCCATACGAGCATCACTGCCAAGCTGAGCACGACAGGATCGGTCCACAGCACGTATCTTACGTCGCCGCGATGCGTGGCGATCGTCAGAACCAAGCCAGAGGCGAAGCCGAGTGCAATAAGCACAGCGGACAGTCCCAACGATCGGCTGTTCACGCGCTCCAGCCACTCAAGACTGGGAAGGCGTAACCGATTGGCAGGAGAACGGGTATTCTTCAAGGCGTAGCTTTGCAGTAAGTACATCAGGCCAGCAAGGAAACCGACGCTCACGGTAACCGTGCCGAAAAGCAGAGCCAAGCCGTGGAACGTACCCAATACTTTGAACGATTGTTCGGTGGCCATAGGCACAGTGCTGGCGAATTTGGAACTGAGGATCAGCCCCAAAACGATCGGCAGCAGGGCCAGGCCGGTCGGCGTGCGAGGCAAGTAAAAAATTGTTGTGAAGTACACGATCGCCAGCACCCACGCTGCCCAAACCAACCAATCGGCGGTGGATATGGGAAGTGCGCTTCCGCCGATACGGGTGTTCACCAGATACAGCGTATGCGCAAGCACGCCGGCGGCAGTGACGACGGCCAACGAAACGTATACCCAGCTCGAGCGGCGTCGCAACCGAACAACCTCCAGAACAAACGCGATCGCGTAGCTGGCGGCGAAACAGACGATGGAGATGCCGGAGAGCATCGTTGAAGAATCGGAGTGAGACGTGTCGGGGGAATCGGGAAAGCTCGGGCTTCACCGAACTATTTTGTTGGAGCTTCGCCGTCGAGGCCGTATTGTTTTAGTTTCTTGTGGAGCGTGTTGCGGTTGATGCCAAGTCGGCTGGCGGCCTTGATCTGGACGCCTTCGCATTCGTCGAGGACCTGGGCGATTACCTCGCGCTCGATCGGATCGACAATGCGGCTATGGACGTCGGCGGCATTGTCGCCCGCCTCGCGCAATCCCAAATGGACCAATTCCTCGGCCAGTGCGCCGAAATCGAGCGCGACGCCGATCGCTCGGGGTGTCCGGCCGGTGGTTACGGCCGAAGGGAGCAGGTCTAATGTCAGTTCGTCGCCAGGGGCCATCACAACGGCCCGCTCGACATAGTTTTGCAATTCGCGGACGTTGCCAGGCCATTGGTATTGCTGCAATGCCGCAAGTGCTTTCGGATCGATGTGGGCGACGTAGCGGTCATTTTGTTCATTGTACAAATCGAGAAAGTGTGCGACTAATTCGGGGATATCCTCGCGCCGATCGCGGAGCGGCGGCAAGTGGATCGGCACGACGTTGAGCCGGTAGTACAGGTCTTCACGAAAGCGTCCGGCAGCGGATTCCGCCAACAAATCGCGATTGCTGGCGGCGATCACGCGGGTGTCAACGCGGATGGTTTGCGTGTCGCCGATGCGCTCGAATTCACGCTCTTGCAACGTGCGCAGCAGCTTCACTTGCAAGTGTGGTGTCGTGGAGTTGATTTCGTCAAGAAAAATCGTGCCCGTGTGGGCAGCTTCAAAGCGACCTGTGCGATTATCGATGGCGCCGGTGAATGCGCCGCGGACGTGGCCAAAGAGCTCACTTTCGAGCAAGTTTTCGCTGAGCGCACCGCAGTTGACGCGGACGAACGGGCGATTGCGCCGTTGGCTGTGTTCATGAATTGCGTGGGCGATGAGTTCTTTGCCGGTGCCCGTTTCGCCCAGCAGCAAGACGGACGCCCGACTGCGCGCGACTTGGCGCGTGAGCCGGTAGACCTCCGTCATCGCGCGGCTTGAGCCGATGATGCCGGGGAGAGGCTCCACCAGCGGGCCGATATTCGACGCGGTGCGGCTCATGGGTTGGGAATGGTTTCCGGAGATGGGGCTCGCGTCGCGCGAGGTGACCGGGTGGTTGGGGTCGAGCCGTTAGGCGATTCTCCAGACCGACGCACTGGGGGCTCGCTGCGCTCGACCCCAGCCACCCCGCGCCGCATTTGAGACATCGCCGTGCGGCGGAAGGTGTAGAACGGCCGGTTGCCGGAGCTGAGTACGGCGAGCCACTTTTTGGCTTGCTCCGCTTCGGCGATACGCTCGTCGGCGGAAACTTGGTCGCGGGCGGCAAGTTTCTTGAGCTCATCGACAATACTCGTTAGAGCCGCGGGCGTATGGGGCCGCGGTATGGCGATGATGCGGGTGTGGTCGGCGGCCAACCGTTGGGCAGCGTCGAGCCGACCATCGGCCGCAAGAAGTGCAATCGGAACATCACCGGTAGTGGGACTGATACGAAGTTCGTACACCGTCTCGCGAGCATTGGGTTCGATGACGTTCATATCAAGGAGAATAAGCTGAAGATCGGGCATCGCGCGGGCCAGCTCTACAACGTCGCGACCGTTGTTGGTCGCTTCGGCTGCAATTTGGTGGGCAGCAAGCTGACCAGCGAGGTCGCCGGCGACGGTGATGGTGGGCATCGCGACGATGGCTTGGGGTTCGCCGGTGGCATTGGCAAACCAAACAAGTGCATCGGGCACACGGCTGGAACCGGGGTACGGAGTGGCGGGATTGAGTGCCATGATCGCCTTGAGGGCCGCGAAGCGAACACGCCGATTGGGACTGGCGAGTGCGTCGGCAAGGGGCGAGGGCTTGCCGTCGGCAGTGATCAAAATGCTTGTATCTCCGCGACCGGTGAGCGCTTCGACCAGTGCCAGTGCGGCGTGCGAGTAGTTGTGTTTCAGCGCATCGGCGAGCGCATCGCTGAGCATGGGTAGGTCTGCCTGCTGGAGATTGGCCGAAGCGGTTGGAGACGAGCCAGTGATGCCGGCCGCCTCAAGACGCAGTACCAAGGCCCGTCGCTGATCGTCATAGCTCTCGGGCCGCAGGCGGGCCAGCTCGCCGGCGAGTCGGGCGATCCAAAGCAGTTGGGCTTCGTCGGCCGGCACGCGCACCGAAGAAAGTTTCATCGCGGCATCGTTCCATTTCCAAAGCTCGACTTGGTTGGCGCTGTCTACGGCGAAAGGTGGCGTGCCATGCTGGTAGTTAGAAAGGGCGGTAGCAACGGCTCGCTCGGCGGAGACTGCATCGCCGGCCAGTAGCGGGGCGGCTTGCGGCACCTTGAGTTGTTCGAGGAGAGCAGCAACCTCGTGCGCAGCTGGGGGTCGCGGGTTTCCAGCATCGCAAGCAGAGGACGATCCACAAGCGGATGCATGAGTTCGACGGCAGCGGCAATCGCCGCTCTTCGTTGGGGATCGGATTCGCGCGCGAGCGCCTCCAATGCAGCCGTCGCACCGGCTTGACCGGTGGCGGCGAGGTCGTTGCGGGCGACCATGCGCACTTCGGGCGATGGGTCGGACAATTGTTTCACGAGCGCCGCGATGCGCTCTGGGTTGGTGGCAGCGGCATTGGCGGCGGCCATGCAGGCGTCGGCAAAGCTTCCGGCTGCAGGCGCCAGTTCCTTCGCACGCGATAGGTGCAACATTCCTTGCGAACCGAATTCATTGACGATCGCGACCCGTTGGGCATCCGTGACGTTAAGCTTCATGAGTTCGGCCAGGATCGGTTTTGCCAACTCAGGCCGACCGAGATCGACGAGCAAAAGGATGGACTGAACGTAGTCGCGCGGCTCCTTACGCGGCATTTCGAGCGCAAACCGCACCGCGGGATCAGTTTCGAGCAACGGCTGAACGAGTTCAGTCGGCTGTTCGGCTGGAACGGCGGACTTGCTAGAGGGAGTGGCCGGCGCAGGTGGTGGCGGCGCCGCGGGTCGTGGGGCCGCGGAGAGAAGCGTCGGCGTGTGATGCGGTTTTGGCGCGGGCTGCGGTTTTTTCTCGGCGGCGGCTTTCGGTGTCGGCGTTTTCCGCGGTGGACGTGTGCGATTGGTGGTGCGCGATTGCTGGGCGCACGCCACCGACGTGGTCGCAAAGAGGACGGATATTGCAACGCTGCAAGCGGCAACTTTTTGAAAAAGTGTCATCGGTTGCTACTCGTTCTCTGATAGCCGCCCGCGCCAGATGGAGATCTGATGGGCGACTTGCTCCGGATTGGTGGAACCGTAACTTGAAAACGCTTCAACCGGCGCTCGACGCCGAGGACGTCAAACACGGTTTTGTCGAGTGACGAATGGGCGCGCTGGAATTCCTCCAGCGGCAAGCCAGCAAGCGGGACACCGAGTTTCATTGCGGCAGCGACCAAGCGTCCGATAATTTCGTGGGCCGTGCGCTGTGGAACGCCTTGCACGATGAGGTGCTCCATGAGTGTCGTGGCGTCGAGATAGCCCTCGTTTATTCGGGCCGCGATTCGATCGCGATCGAGTTCGGCGCCGGCGACGATTGGAGAGGCTAGTTCGAGGCAGGCAGCCACGGTATCGATGGAGTCGAACAAACGCTGTTTGTCCTCCTGCAGATCACGGTTGTAGGCCAGTGGTAGTCCCTTCACGAGGACCAGTAGGCTCACCAAATTACCGACCACGCGGCCTGTACGGCCGCGAATCAATTCCAAGACGTCGGGATTGATCTTCTGCGGCATGATCGAAGAACCGGTGCAGAACTCCTGCGGCAGGCGGATGAAGCCGAATTCGGTCGTCGACCAAAGGATCCACTCCTCGGCCCAGCCGCTAAGGTGGGTGGCGATCGTTGCCAGGCAGAAGGCGAACTCGAGAACGAAGTCGCGATCGCTGGAGGCGTCGAGGCTGTTGGCGACGATACCCTCAAATCCCAGTTCATCCGCCACCATGTGGCGGTCGATGGGGATGCTGGTACCGGCCAGGGCAGCAGAGCCGAGCGAAAGCTGGTTGACGCGGGACCGGCAATCGGCCAATCGGTCGCGGTCGCGTTCTAGTTTTTCGCAGTAGGCCAGCCAGTAATGGGCGGCCAGGACGGGTTGCGCCCGCTGCAGGTGCGTATAGCCGGGAAGGATTACGCCGGCATCCCGCTCGGTCCGATCGAGAAACTCCCGCTGCAAACCTGCAAGCCGGGCAGACATTTTGTCGATTTCGTCCCGGATCCATAGCCGCAGGTCGGTCGAGATCTGATCGTTTCGGCTGCGCCCGTATGAAGCTTGCGGCCGACATCGCCGATTCGGTCGATCAGGGCCCGTTCGATGTTCATGTGGACGTCTTCGAGTTCCTCGCGGAACTCGAACCGGCCAGCGGCAATGTCGCGGCCGATTTGTTCGAGACCGGTGATAATCTGGTGCCGCTCCTGGTCGGAGAGGATGCCCACTTTGGAGAGCATGTGGGCGTGGACGATCGAGCCGCGGATATCGTGGGCATAGAGGCGGCGATCGAAGCTCACGCTTTCGGTGAACTTCTCGACGCGGCGGTCGGTCGCCCGATCGAAAACTCCGCTCCAAGGCTTATCGGCCAAGATGTGTTCCAACCAAAGAGTGGGCGACGATCCGCCGAAGTCGCCAGACGCAAAAAATACAGCAACATGTTTATACTAAACGTGTTACGGCGAGGTGTCAATGAGCGGCGGGCAGCGGACGCCCAATAAGTAGGCAGCCGAGAAGCTTTGCTTTTCAGGCATAGCCGACCGGTACCATAGCAAATGGTGCACCGCAGCTTGATTTTCCTGCCAAGCAGGTCCCTCGGCGGGCGAATAAGCAAACAAGCGAATACAGGACTACAGTACGGTATCATGGGATCGGGTGGTGCTAAAGGAGCCGTGGAAATGTTCGAACTGCTTAGGCCCATCACCGAAATTGCGCCGCCGTTCAACATGATCGTCTTGATCGTGTTGATTGGATGCGTGGCGGGTGTCATCAACACGATTGCGAAACAGGCATGCAAGTACGGTTGCCACCGGCAGGACCTCGAATTCAAGCGTGAGCTGATCGATCGTGGTCTGCCGACGGACGAAATCGAGCGAATCATTGCCGCCCAAAGCCCAGTCAGCGGCGAAAAACAGAACACGGTCCGCTGCTAGCAGTACTTTGCCGGTAGTGCCTAAATCAAAACAACGGGGGCGGGCCAGGAGGGAGGGTGCATAGCCATGCACGCGGAACCAACATCGATCGTGGAAGTTTTAAGCCGTATCAATGGGGGCGATCTTGCCGCGATCGCCGTTATCTTCATGGGCTTGGTTGTCGTGACGATTGTAGTGATCGCGGTCACGATCCAGAAAATACACAAGAATCGACTCGACGACGCATTGAAGCGAGAGCTCGTGGAGCGCGGCTTTTCGGCGGAAGAAATCGCGCGGACTATCGAATCCGCGCCGCCTCAACAGAGCCTGCTGCGACAGATACTTCGGGGTTGTGCGACAGCGAAGGAGTCGCGCCATGTTCATGTTTAGCGGCTACAACCTGCTCCTTGCCCAAGCAAACGTCGCCCAAGACTGGTGGGCTCAGCAGTTCTTCGGCCTGAACGAAGAGCAGCGCTTCATCGTGTTGCTTGTCGTCATCGGTTGTCTGACGGGTATCATCTGCACGATCGTGGTGTTTGCTTCGAGCACAATCGTTTCGATCCACCGACGCCGCACGGAAGCCGAGATGAAGCGCGAGATGATTGAGCGGGGCTTGGGCGCCGATGAGATCACCAAAATCATCGAAGCCGCTTCGCCTCCGGAGAATGCAACGCAGCGCTGGATCGCATCTTGGGCCAAGAAGACGAAAACCGGGTAATCTAAAAGGTTTGAGGCCGAGATTATTCTTGTTTTGAGTCGACCTGCCAGAATCACCTGGAAAATACGCAAATTCCCGCCGTTTTCGCCGATCGCTTGAGATTGGCGATCAGCCAAAAACGAACGGTTGGGCAAAATTTTCCGTCAAGCTTATTGCAATTCTTTTTAGGGTAATTATAGTACCCGTAGACGTCGGAGACCGCGCTTGCGGTCCCCCCTTCCTCACCCATTTCCAACGGCAGGCCAGGACTAATGGTGAACAGCGCGCTGCGGAAAGCGGCGCAACGGGTTCGTCATCTTACGGTCGCTCACGTCGCGGCCATTAATTAGTCCTCGTTGGAAATACACCATGTCACTTCACCGCCTTTCGAGGTGGGGACATTCGATTTTGGTTTTTGGCCTGATTGCCTGGTTTGCATCGAATGCCACCGCCGCCCATATCCCCGGCACGAGCCAGTTGGGAGGTTGGGTTTACATAGATCGGAATAACGATGGCCAGTTAGCCTTCTCGAACGATCCGAATCCGGAGTACGTGATCGGCGGCGTGTCGATCAGCTTGTATTCTGTGGTCAACAACGTTGAGACGTTTGTGTCTTCGCTGCTTTCGGACGACTATGGCCGGTATTTGTTCGAAAACATTGCTCCGGCTACATACGTACTGCGGGAAACGCAGCCGATCGAGTACGTCGATGGCATCGACACGCTTGGCAAGTTGCAGAGCCTCAACGGCCAGCCGATTCCACCGACCGACTCGCCTGGCATGGTATCGAACAACATGTTCAGCAATATCATTTTGTCGGCGAACGTGGGCGGCGACTACTACAACTTCGGCGAGCGGGGTTTAGCGGCCGGCTACGTTTCCAAACGATACCTGCTGGCTTCGTCACCACCACTCAATCCTCCAGTGCCGGAGCCTGCGACAGCGGCGTTTGCATTGCTGGCGGTTTGTGGCACTTGGCTGTTGCGACGTTCGCGTCGGGGTTAAGCCCGTACGACAACGTCGGTGTTGATGTTTCGTCGCGCCGCCAGAGGCACCGCGTTTTGACGGCTGCTGCGCGCCTTTGTTGCCGTCGCTGCGGTGTTGTCGTCCACTAATTCTGGTTGCGATCAAGGATATTGGGCCGCAAGCGGTTTGAGGTTTCCGGCGAAGTTGCAAGGCAACTGCGCGATATAGCCATAAACAATCAGGAGAATACTGATGGTTTTTGGGAATTGATATTTCTTTGATGTCGCCCAAATAGACATCTTGCAACGCCGACGAAGCACGCCTAATGATGAGGGGCGTGCTTGTGCAACTAGCACATTCTTTTCACTCTTCGAAGTTGCAAGGCCGCATCCATCCATTGATAGGAAGCAATGCCAATGTCGTTGGACTCGCCTCGCGGATAGTAAACAGGTGTTGCTGTGTCTCTGTGTTGTTGGCGCCATCGCGATGAATGTAAGCGCCGCCACAATTTCGGGGCTGAGTCAACTGGGCGGCTGGGCTTACATTGATCGGAACAACGACGGCAATCTGGCATTTGCGACGGACCCCGATCCAGAATACGTCATCGACGACGTCGTCATCAGCTTATTCTCGTCCGTGGGCAATGTCGAAACGCTCGTGGCAACGACTCAGACAGACCAGTTTGGTCGCTACGTGTTCGAAAATATCACGCCGGGATCCTACGTGCTGCGAGAGGCGCAGCCCGTGGAGTTTGTCGACGGGATCGACACGCTCGGCGTTCTTGAGAGTTTGAACGGCCAGCCGATTTCGGGCTCAACATCGGCCGGCGCTGCCGGCAACAACGAGTTTGCCAATATCGTGTTGACCGCCGACGTGGGCGGCGAGTTTTACAACTTCGGCGAACGCGGGCTAGCTGCCGGATATGTCTCGAAGCGGTACTTCTTCGCATCGCTGCCGCCCATGACGCCGCCCCCGCCAGGCAATCCTCCTGGCGGCCCACTACAAGCAGAGCCTGCGTCGCTCTTCTACGCGCTGATGGCGGCCTGCGGATGCTGTTTCATGCTGAGTCGGCGTCGGCGGTCGTAGTTGCATCATGTCGTGTGGTGGCGGCCCGGCCAAAACGGCCCGGCTATGTACGCGACACTACCACTGGAACTGCACGCTGGCATCGAAACCGTGTGCGACGAGTTGGGATCCGTGAATACCGGCAAACTCCGGCGCCGCTCCGCCGCCAGCTTGAATCGGCGGCAGGTTCCGCGGGTCCACGGCCAAACCGGGCGGCAATTGCTCGGCGGCGCGGGCCACATCGCCCCAGAAGATCAGGTCGTATCCGCACCGCACCGAGCAGCACTTCGTCACGCAGGCGCCGATGCCCAGGCGGAATTCGGGAATGAACACGAAGTCGGTGTTGCGGTATCGACCGATGTTCGTGACTTCCGATGTGAGTAGACCACCTTGATTCAGAGCGGTGCCGCCGCCGGGAACGTCGACGAATGTTTGGCCAGTTATGTCCACCGTGCGAACTTGCTGGCCCATGGCGACTTTGGCCATTCCATCGACCCACCACCAGCAGCGTTGTTTGTATGCTTGAATTCCGATTTCGCCGCCGTTGAAATCGTTGCGCGTGCGGAAGCGATCTTGAAGGTAAATCGTGGTGCCGGGCACCAGCGGCGAGGTGGTGCCGGGAAGAACGGTTAGATTCTCTGTCACGCTCAGGTTCGTGTCGTAGCGGTAAAAGCGGTAACCGCCGAGCATCGTCAAACCACAACTGACACCGTTGCAGGGATTACAGCAGCGCCACAGGCTGCGGTTGAACGTGAGGCCCGCGCCTTTGAAGTCGTCGGTCGAGCGAACGTGGGCCGTACCGTCCAATTGGTTCGGCACCGAGACAAGTTCGGCGTCGTCCATCCCGGTCTGCATATTGTAGAACGGACGACCGGTGATGATCGTGTCTTGTGGAGAGGTGAAGTTGTAATCGTCGTTGCCGAGCTCAAAGTAATCGACGCCGATGCCGCAGGTGTGGCAGCAATCCAGCCAAAATCCGCCAAATAAACGATATCCATTGCGCCAGTCGTCGTTTTCATGCGAGTGGCCGGAGAGGATTTCTGTAGTAGGTTCGTCGAGCCGTGCTGCCATGGAGAGGGGAGTCGAAGACGGACTCTCCGTGACGAGCGGCGGTAGCCGGTTTCCTTCGATGCGCCAGCGAAGGTATTCGGCGCCAAACCAACCGGAGCAGCGGCGCGAATTGCAAGGTGGTCCACAAGTGCCGCAATCATCGTACGGCGAGCAACCATAGCAGGGCGAGCAACCATCGCATCCGCCGTAGCAATCGTAATCGCCGCAGCCATAGTCGCACGGCATACCGTTGTCGAAAGTCATCGGTCCGATGGCTTCGTCGCTCGCCACGGGACCGTCCATGGAGTCGCCCAGTGGCATCTCTTCCTGAGCGAACGAATGATCGATGTGAGTGACAAAAGCGCAGACACAGAACAAGCCGAGTACAGCAGCGCGGCGGGACCGGCTGCCAAGGTTGCATGAGGTCATGATTTCCCCCCTAGCGCGGTCAGAAGAGTCTGGATCTGGACCGCGAGCGATAAGTGTGCGGCGGGTAACGGTCGTACCGCCGGTGCCACAAGTTCGTATCGGCGAAACGGTAGGGGTCAGTGAGTTGAAACGGCCGCTAGCACGGGGACGAAAGGCATTGCGGCGTCCGATTTTGGCAAAGTTTGCCGACGGGGTGAAGCCTCACGCCAGCATTGATGACCATACGGGAATTGACGCCATGCTGATGCATTTTTCCATGCTTTTAGCGGTGGCGCCGAATAGAACGCGCAGTCCGGTGAAGGCCAGGAACAGCAGCATCGTGTCCGGCTCAGGCACATTGGCGGCGCCGGGCTCGGCGCCGGCCGAATTGCCAAACCGACCGCGCCAGAATGAGTAGTCGCCGGCATCAATCGTGCCGCTGCCATTTCCGTCGGCGCCGCTGCCGGCGGGCGAAACGGTTTGGGTGAGCGTATCTCGCCAGGCGACATAGTCGGCGGCATCGACGACGCCGTCCCCGTTGTAGTCACCGGTGGGCGTGATGAGATTCACCGAGCCGCTGGTGCCCGTGAAATTGGTGGGTGTGTTGGTGGCCGACAATAAGTTGGCAACGCCGTACGGATTGGAGTCGACAAGCGAGTGGGCGCCATCGAGGGGCAGGGTGCTGCCGGTGAAACTGAGCGTGTCGACGTTCGAGAAGTTGATGGAGATATTCACGGCCGCCGGATCGATGAACGGCCCAGCCGGCAGCGTGTAGTCCGGCGTCACGCCTCCGGCTAACGAGCCGAAGCCGGGCGTGGCGAAAAGCAAACGGTGGTTCGCGGTCGCCGAGCTGGGCAGGTTACTTGGGATGGTGAAGGTGTTGGTCACGCCGTCGCTGGTGGCTTGCAGTTGATGGCCACCGACGAGGTTCTCGCCGGCAAAGTTGTCGACCATCTCAATGAATTGGACGCTGCCGTCGGTACTGGAAAACACTTCCGCGATTCGCCACAGGTGAAATGAGGCGTGCGCTGGCGTGATTACCATGAACAGCAGGGCGGATGCGGCCAGCCCGGCGGCGATCGGCATTTGCTTCGCGAAATGCCGGCGGCCCGGCGCGGTGCGAAGTCGACCCATCGAGCCTGATAGCGCCCAAAGTGCTACCGCGATGAGGCCGCTGGCAAGCAGCCCGACGGACGAGGGCTCGGGAACAGCAAGTTGACCTGCGCCCGCGCCGGCGACCACGTCACCAAACCGAGCGCGCCAGAATGAGTAGTCGCCGGCATCGATCGTGCCGCTGCCGTCGCCATCGGCGCCGCTGCCGGCGGGCGAAACGGTTTGGGTAAGCGTATCTCGCCAGGCGACGTAGTCGGCGGCATCGACGACGCCATTGTGGTTGTAATCGCCGGTGGGAGTGGGAGGTGGCGGAGCAGCGGCGCGGTCGTACGAGAAACCACCTCCACCGCCTGTCGACCAACCGGTGAATTGCAGGTCCAGAAACGTGTTGTCATCCAACAGGTGCACAACGGCGTTGTAAGTAAGTAGCCTGTTGGGAAGTCCCATCGTGCCCTGTCCGCCGTAGGCCGTAACCCAATCGGTGAATGTCAGGTTGTCCCAGTTCGTCGCAGCAATCGTTTCGCCGGGATTGTTCAGTTCGGTAGCCCACTGCGTGCCCGCGGGAGATCCAGGGGCCGTGTATCCGGCCTCATCGTGGATGTTAAAAATTCCCTGGTTGACGTTCCGTGTGATCCAGACGTTGCTCGTGATGCGATCCTGATTTGCTGCCAGTGTCGGATCGACAAACTCAGCCTTGGTAAAGCTGTAGTCGAAGCCTGACCAAACGGATTGAGCGACCACAAACGGAGCGAGGGTAGGAAAGGCGGCTAGAAGCGAAACTACGCCGATCCATGCGGCAGACGACCGGGCATTGAAGAACTCCGCATTAGAAGGAAGAACTAGAGTAACCGCAATTTGGCGATAACCCGTAGATCCGGCTGTCCGCCCTAGCGGTCTGGCCCAGCAGTCCGGAGTTTTTGCCTGTAAGTAGTATGTTGCAAAGTAATCGGTCCTGCAAGCGATTTTTCGATCCGCGTGATATGGAATTACGCCGGATTCGTTCGGCGCTGGAACGCGAATACGCCGCAAGGCTGATCCTTGAACCTAAAGCGGCCAGCGTGCTACGCTGGAGCGATTCTAGCCGCCGCCCCGCAATTGCCGATTTGCCGCGTCCTTTGGTGAACCGTATCGGAGGCCGGCTATTTTTCTGCGCTTTGTGTCCCGCTTATTAATTCCCGGCCCGCAATCGATCCTCGCCCATGCCACGCCGCGACGACCTCAAAAAGATTCTCATCATTGGCTCCGGCCCGATTGTCATCGGGCAGGCGTGCGAGTTTGATTATTCGGGCACGCAGGCCTGCAAGGCGCTGCGCGAGGAGGGGTATGAAGTCGTTCTAGTCAATTCGAACCCGGCCACGATTATGACCGATCCGGCCACGGCGGATCGGACGTACATCGAGCCGCTCACCTGGGAAATCGTCGCGAAGGTGATTGAGAAGGAGCGCCCAGACGCGCTGTTGCCGACACTTGGCGGCCAGACGGGGCTCAATGTGGCGATGGATCTATCGCGGAACGGTGTTCTGGAAAAGTTCGGCGTCGAGATGATCGGCGCGAATGCCGACTCGATCGACAAAGCCGAGAGCCGCGACCGATTCCAAAAGGCGATGCAGAACATCGGCCTCGATTTGGCCAAAGGAAAGACGGTTCGCAGCGTGGAAGAGGCCACCGCATGGCTGGAGGAGATCGGCTTGCCGGCTGTCGTGCGGCCTAGCTTTACGCTCGGCGGAAGCGGTTCGGCGATCGCCTTCGAGCGTAGTGAGTATGAGCACCTCGTGCGGCGCGGGCTGGAGCAGTCGCCTGTGCATCAAGTGCTGGTCGAGCAATCGATCCTCGGCTGGAAAGAGTACGAGATGGAGGTGATGCGCGACAAGGACGACAACGTCGTGATCATCTGCTCGATCGAAAATTTCGACCCGATGGGCATTCACACGGGCGACTCGATCACGGTGGCGCCGGCGCAGACACTTACGGACAAGGAATATCAGCGTATGCGCGATGCCTCGCTGGCCGTGATTCGCGAGATTGGAGTCGAGACGGGCGGTTCGAACATCCAGTTCGCGATCCATCCGGGCACTGGGCGGATGATCGTTATCGAGATGAATCCGCGGGTCAGCCGATCGAGCGCACTGGCGTCGAAGGCGACCGGTTTCCCAATCGCGAAGATCGCCGCGAAGTTGGCGGTCGGTTATCGTCTGCACGAGCTGCCGAACGATATTACCCGCGAAACGACGGCCTGCTTCGAGCCGACGATCGACTACGTGGTGACCAAGGTGCCGCGGTTTGCGTTCGAGAAATTCCCGGATGCCGATGCCACGCTCACGACACAGATGAAAAGCGTCGGCGAAACGATGGCGATTGGCAGCACGTTCAAGGAGTCGTTTCAAAAGGCGTTGCGGGGGCTGGAGGTTAAGAGCGACGGGTTTGGTTGCGATGCGCTTGATTTGTGGGGCACGGACGAGCAGCCGAACGAGGAACAAATCGTCGCGAAATTAAAGAAGCCAGGTGCCGAGCGAGTTTGGTATTTGCGATATGCCTTCAAGAGCGGGATGAGCGTGGCACAGGTATATGAGCTGCACGGGCATCGACCCATGGTTTCTCGATAACCTGCACGAGATTGTGGAGACGGAGGAAGCGCTCGCTCGAAGGCGGAAGGGGGAAGGTGGAAGGGGGATTTTGAGTTACTACGCACGGCCAAACGGCAAGGCTTTTCAGATCGGCAACTGGCGCGCATCTTCGAATCGGGCGAGATAGACGTGCGGCAGGAACGTCTGCGGATGGGGGTTCGAGCCACGTTCAAATCGGTCGACACCTGCGCGGCGGAATTCGAGGCATACACGCCGTACTACTATTCGACGTATGAGGACGAGGACGAAGTGCCGCCGAAGAAGCCCGGCACGAAGCGGATCATGATTCTGGGCGGCGGTCCCAATCGGATCGGGCAGGGGATCGAGTTCGACTATTGCTGCTGCCACGCGAGTTTTGCGCTGAAGGAACTGAACCACGTGGGCGAGTCTCTCCGAGACTCGGGGGCACCCGCCGCAGCGGGTCCGCGTCTCGGAGAGACGCGGCCACGTGTATTTGAATCGGTCATGGTGAACTCGAATCCTGAAACCGTGAGCACCGATTACGACACGAGTGACATGTTGTTCTTCGAGCCGTTGACGGTCGAAGACGTGCTCAATATCTGCGACCGCGTGCAGCCGGACGGCGTCATCGTGCAGTTCGGTGGGCAAACGCCGCTCAACTTGGCACGGCGGTTGAAGGATGCCGGCGTGCCGATCATCGGCACGAGTGTCGACGCGATCGAGGCGGCCGAGGACCGGGAGAAGTTTCAGCAGTTATTGCACAAGCTTGGCCTGCGGCAACCGCCGAATGGTATTGCTCGCAACTTGGAGGAAGCTCGGCGCGAGGCGGCAAAGGTGGGCTACCCGCTGTTGGTGCGGCCCAGCTTTGTGTTGGGTGGCCGCGCGATGGAGATTTGTTACGACGACGCGCAATTTGAACGATTCGTGGCCGAGGCGTTCAAAGCGGCCGAGGGCCAGCCGGTGCTTATCGATCAGTTCCTCGAAGGTGCGACTGAGGTCGATGTCGATTGCATCAGCGACGGCAAAGATGTGATCGTGCCCGGCATCATGGAGCACATCGAAGAAGCCGGTGTGCATTCGGGCGACTCGGCCTGCGCGATTCCGCCTTACAGTTTGCCGGGGCCCGTGGTCGCTGAAGTTCGTGCCGCGACCGTCGCGCTGCGCGCGAACTGAAGGTCGTTGGTTTGATGAACGTGCAGTTTGCAGTGCGTTACGAACCTTCCGGCTCCCTCCCCTCGGCGGGGAGGGCTGGGGAGGGGGGCAGAGAACGTTCCGCACCGCCGCGCTCACCCCTCCCTAACCCTCCCCATCAAGAGGAGGGAACCAAACCCGTCGTATATGTGTTGGAGGTGAATCCGCGGGCGAGCCGCACGGTGCCGTTCGTGGCCAAGGCCACGGGTCTGCCAGTGGCGAAAGTGGCCGCCAAAGTGATGGTCGGCGTTTCACTCGCAGAGCAGGGTGTTACGGAAGACCCGATCCCGACGGCCGTCTCGGTGAAGGAAGCGGTGTTTCCGTTCATCAAGTTCTCGGGCGTCGATATTGTGCTCGGACCGGAGATGCGATCCACCGGTGAAGTGATGGGCGTTAGCGAGCGGTTCTCGATGGCGTTTGCGAAGAGCCAACTGGCGGCCGGCACGGTGTTGCCGCGCGAAGGGAATATCTTCGTCAGCGTGGACGATCGGCACAAAGTCGCGGCGGTCGAATTGGCACGGCGGCTCGCAAAGTTGAATTTTTCGCTGTTAGCAACGGGCGGGACGGCTGCTTCGCTCGAAGCGGCCGGTGTGCCGGTTCGCCGCGTGAAGAAGCTTGCCGAAGGCCGACCGAACTTGCTCGATTATTTCGCCAAGCAAGATGTGGCGCTTGTTGTGAATACGCCGAGCGGAAAGCACGCCCGTTCCGATGGCGGCAAGATTCGCGCGGCCGCCGTGCAAGCCGGCGTGCCGTGCGTCACTACGCTCGAAGCTGCCACCGCGGCCGTGAAGGCGATTGAAGCCCTGCGCGATGAGGAGATGCAGGTGCAGTCGTTGCAGGAAAGATTTGCGACGGGGTCGTGAGCGGCTAGAATACAAGTTGGAGCCGTTGCTATGTCCACCGAGTCAGCTTCCAATCTAACATCCAACGAGCCAGCGATCGTCGTACCAACGAGTCGGCGAGCGTCCATCGAGTTGCAAAATGGCGATCGAATGACTCAACAGGAATTCCATCGCCTTTACGAGCAAACACCCGAAGGATTCAAGGCTGAGTTGATTGGAGGAATTGTTTACGTGGCATCACCGCTCTATCCAGCTCACGGCAAGCCTCACATGCTCCTCTCAGTCCGTGGTTGCGGCGTATGAGGCGCGGACGCCGGGCGTGGACGCGAGTGACAACACCACGATCGTGTTAGGCGATGAAGGCGAACCGCAACCGGACCTATATGTGCGAATCTTGCCAGAGTGCGGCGGCCAATCGTCAACTGGCTCCGATGGAATCGTCGAAGGAGCACCAGAGCTTATCATTGAGGTTGCCAATACCAGCCGTGCGATCGACCTGCATGCCAAGAAAGATGACTATACAAGCTACGGCGTACACGAGTACCTCGTCTACTGCGTCAAAGAGAAGATGCTCCGATGGTTCGACTTGACCGGCGGTAAAGAGTTGCCGCCCGACAGATCGGGAATTTGTCGCACGCAAACATTTCCCGGTTTATGGATAAACGGGCCGGCGCTCTTCGCCTACGATTACGCGGCCTTAATGCAAACCCTTGATGCGGGCCTCGCCACGCCGGAACACGCGGCGTTCGTCGAAGAACTGGCACAGCGCCGAGTATAAAAGTAGCGGCGAGCCGCTGGATTCGCCGTTCAAACCTGGCACGCGGTGCGTGACAACAGTCGAAGCGGCCGCTGCGGCCGTGAAGACGCCCCGATTCACATGTTATACTCGCGTTTATGAGCAGCACGACATTCCATTTCGAATCGTTTGAGGCGTTCTCGCCCTTTAGCGATGTGGGGCCCTATCGCGCCGCCGATTATTGGCAGTTGCCGGAAGGGGAGCCGGTTGAGCTTATCAGGGGGAGGTTTGTTGTGTCACCGAGCCCGAATGTCTTGCACCCAACAATCGCCGGACTCCTATACGATTTACTCTCGGCAGCGGCGCGGAAGACGGGTGGGAAGGCAATGTTTGCGCCGATGGACGTGATTCTCTCCGACGACACGATCCTACAGCCCGACTTGCTGTACATATCCAAGTCGCGCCGTCACATCATCAAGCAGCGCGTGGAAGGACCGCCCGACTTGGTCATTGAGATCATTTCAGGAACCAGCCGGCGAGATCGCGTTGAAAAACTCGATTTGTACGCCAAATATGTTGTGGGCGAATACTGGATCGTGGATCCCGAGACACAACTAATCGAGTTCCTCGTCAACGAAGGGGGTCGATTCGTTGTACAGTCGGCGACGAACGATCACTACCAATCGCTGCGGTTGCCAGAGGTCGCGATTCAAATGGCCGAGTTCTGGCGTGAGGTGGATCGGCAGATGGTGAACGACTGAGGCCACGATGAGCATCGGCAACCAGCGCGCACAAATCGCGAATACATCGCCGCTTCGAATTCATCATCTCATGATCTGGATGGCGGTGATGGCTGTTCTGATCTCTGGATGCATGTTTTTTGATCGAATTATGCGTAATGGCCCGCCGATCGAAAATAAGATCACTACGGCAAGTTTAACGGTGTTCGCAGTCGTGATTTCCGGTGCGTGGACTTTCACTGGAGTCGGCATCGCACGCCGCGAGCGCGGCTATCGGTTCCCTGCAAGTCCGGGTGAATGGTTAATGTGGCTTATAGCGACGATCAGTTTGGTGTACGTCGCAGCCTTTTCGGGATTTTTCATCGCATTCGCACTCCGATTGCTCTTTCTGTATTACGTCGTCGTTGGCTTGTTGCTGTTCTTTACCTGGGTACGATGGGTAAAGCAAGGTTATCGCTCCTTTGGAGAAACTCGTGCCTGGAAAGTTGCTATTGGTTTTGTGGGCGTGATGCCGGTTGCGAGTTTACTCTTTCAGTCGGAATGGCCCTTCGCGTTTATCGCACTGAGTCTGGTTGTTGCAGCAGTTACGGATGTACTGCGCCAAATCACACGTGGCTGGATGCATTGGCTGGGCGTGTCTTTGATGCTGTTGTTCAGCTGTGCGTATTTCACACTCGTTGCGGGATTGAAGTAGCTTCGCTAGCAATAACGGTGCGCGCATCCGCAGATGCCGAGAAAGCAACGCTTTTCGAAATACGGGCGGGTGCAGCCCGCGGTTTGTATTTTTTCAGACGGCGGTTTGGTAGCACCGCATGGACTTCAATCGTTTTCGCCGGTGCTTCCAGAACTGGTCGAGGCGACTGGTTTCGCTGAGGTGGTCGGCCGCCAGCACGAGGAGGGGCTCGGCGCCCTGGTCCCAGAATTTTTCGGTTCCCTTGACGCGACGGTTGATCTGCTTGATCGTCGACTCGATGTGGCTGCTGGTGATCGGCAGCCCCAGCCGTCGGTACTGATGGTACTTCATGCGTGACCGCTGATTCTGAAGATAGCCCCACGTCTTGGCCACGATCGCGGCGGGGGGAGTCTCGTCGCTGTCGGGGGGAGGCCCCAGCTGTTCCGCTCGCACGGCGACCGCTGCGATCACCTTGTCGACCGCACTTTCCCACAGCCACTGCGCCCAACACACGTAGTCGTCCCATGCCGCTGGGCCGCTTCGCCCGGCCATTGCCGCGGCGTACACGTAGCAGATCGCGTGCGTAAAATCGACGATCGGGGTGTAGTGCGAGAAGTATTTTCGATGCACCGTCCAGTTGCTGGCCGATCCATCGGCCACGAACGCCTTGCGCCGCGCCGCGTGAAAGCCGCGGCTGTGCGCTTCGGCGACCAACCGCTTGCCAAACACTTCTTGTCCGCCGCGGGTAGCGACCACGCTTCGCACCAGCACTTCGGGGCGGCCGTGGCGATCGTCGGGAAACTCCGCCGAAGGCGCCGCGGCGCCTTCCGTGGAAGCGGAAGATCCCTTGATTTCCCGGCTCAAATCGTGCATCCGCTGGGGATCGACAAACGTCTTGGGAATGGTCGGACAAGGGTCCCGCAGCTGTTCTTCACTCACCATGCTCAGGCAGCAGCCCACCAGCGATTCTTTCCAATAGCCTTGGGTGTTAGGCTCGTTTTCGTGGCGATCGCGGACTTGAATTCGCCCGCCGTCCATCATCACGCACACCACTTGCGGAAGCTGGTCGGTGGGGCTCTTTTGTTGTTCGGGAAGCGGCAGCGCTTGATACGCTTCGGCTTGTCGTTCTGCTTCCGCCACGCGCTCTTCTCCGACCCGCTTGGTCCATCGCTGCACGCGCTTGCGCGAGACCTTGGTTTCGGCCAGCGCGATCAGATCCTTCGTTGCCTGGACGAACGATGCGGACTGCGAGCCGGCGTACGCCACCTTCCGCAGCATGGCCGGCGTGAAGGGGCAATCGACCTCAACTCCAATCGCCCTGGTCAGCGGGAAAAAAAGCCCGCCGGCAGGCGGGGCAGAAATACTCCGGCTCGGTGATCGTCACCGGACCTCGCCGGCCAATCAATACCCGCTCGCGCTGGCCCTGGTATCGGCCCGGCTCGCCGCATGTGGGGCAGGTCGACTCGTCATCGGTGGAACGGTCGGCCGAGGTCTGCTTCACGAGTTCCGCATACATCGCGTCGCCGATCTCGACCGCGCGCGTCTCGATGGCGTCGAGCCAACTGAGCGCATCGCTATCATCGACATCGCCCAAATCAACGGCTAATTCACGTGCGAAGGCCGCAATCCGCTCCTTGATCTCCTGGGTAGTTGCCATCCGTGGCTCCCTCGTTTCTCCAGCTTTTCGCCGGTACGCCCACCTGCCGTCAATTCCTGCCATCACTTCTACACGATCGACCCAGCCAGTGCAAAGTGCAGGCTGCACCCAATACGGGCAGCCGCGAGAAATCCCCCTTGACCCGTTCGCACGCCGTCACGTATCTTTCCGCACCACGACGAGGGATTTGAAAGTGGGGCCCGTGGGGCAAGTCGCCGTGGGAATGCATCTGAAACTCTTTGCGACCGGCGCTTTGGCGAACTACTGGCAGGCCATCCTGAACAGTCGCACCGGAGACTAACGAACCACGTGGAAGGGTCTACCCCCCGTAAAAGGGCGGAAATGACCCCGCAGCGGTTGGCGTTGGCACGGAGGCCGCCCATCCGCTACGATACACTCCCCGACGCGCGGCAGTCGCTTCCTCCCCCCTAAAGCGACCTGCTGCAAGTCCGCCCGCACGCAAGCGTTATTGCGTCCAATCGCTCCCGGAAAGGTGACGACGTCCTTTGCCCCCCTGGGACGTGTGCTTTTCTGGGAGCTTTTTTTGGCGCAGAGCGACCGCGCGTTGCCCCAATCGCGAATGGTCGCTAGAATCCGCCGCCCCAAAGAATCTCACGCAAAGGCGCGAAGGCGCAAAGTAAACAGCCGAAGAGACGGGAACACGAATCAGCACTAATCGCCACGAATTATTTTGCATTTAATAATTAGGGTGGATCAGTGGAGATTAGTGTTCCAAGAAAAAGGTTCTTCGTCCGATCTTTGCGTCCTGGCGCCTTTGCGTGAGGTTAATCAGTTTTGCACCCCAGGAAGATGCGTTTGATGAGCAAGGAAGCTCCCAAGCGGCGCACGGCGCCGAAAAAATTAGGCTCGCTCACGGCCGAGGAACAACTTCGGGCTGCGCGGCGAGATCGTACGCCGCGAAGCGGCCGGTGTGTGGAAGGTCTCGTATCGTTTGAACTCCTCGTTCTGCGAGGCGATCTCGCTCCTCTACACGTGTAAGGGCAGCGCGATCATCACCGGCATGGGCAAAGCCGGGCTGATCGGCCAGAAGATCGCGGCCACGCTCTCTTCAACCGGCACACCAGCCCACTTTCTGCACCCAGCCGAAGCATTTCACGGCGATCTGGGACGTGTCCACGTCCACGACGTCGTGGTGATGCTCACCCAAAGTGGCGAAACGGCCGAAGTCACGCAACTCTTGCCGTCGCTGCGCGAGTTCGGCATGCCGCTGATTGCGATCACAGCGGCCAGTACGAGCACAGTAGGTCGGGCAGCCAGTGTTGTCATCGAACTCGGCGATTTGGAGGAAGTCTGCTCGCTCGGCCTGGCGCCGAGCACCAGCACCACGGCCATGCTGGCAGTCGGCGATGCGCTCGCCCTTGTGATGAGCAAAATGCGGAATTTTCAGCCCGACGATTTTGCCAGGTTTCATCCCGGCGGCGCACTGGGCCGCAAGCTCAGCAGGGTCGACGACATCATGCGGCCGCTCTCCGAGTGCCGCTGTGCGAGTGATTCGCTCTCCGTGCGCGAGGTGATTGTCCAATGCACGAAGCCGGGCCGTCGGAGCGGGGCCATCATGCTCACCGATCGGTCCGGACGACTGACCGGATTATTCACCGATAGCGATTTGGCCAGGCTGTTCGAAAACCGCGACGAGTCGGCGCTCGACCGGCCAATGTGCACGGTAATGATGCCCCAGCCAACGACCGTGCCAACTGGCACTCGTGTGGGCGATGCCGTGGCCCTATTGGCCCAACGCAAATTCAGCGAGTTACCGGTGGTCGACAAAAAGGGTCGACCGGTGGGGTTGGTCGACGTGACGGATGTGCTGGGACTGAAGGCTGAATCCGAGGCCGCGAAGTTCAAGACAGCGCCGGTGCCGAAGAAAGTCGCGTGATACAAGTTCTCACGCAAAGGCGCGAAGGCGCAGAAGAAGAAAATTAACCACAAAGATCACCAAGAGCACAAAGATCGGCGAAAGCAAAATGTAGGAATTGACCATCCTAGCTCTGCTTCGTGTCCTTTGTGCTTTCGTGGTTTAAACAGAATCTTTGCGCCTCGCGCCTTTGCGTGAGAAATGAACCTCGCTGACGTCTGCTCCAAAATCGAACTGATCCTGAGTGACGTCGATGGCGTGATGACCGACGGCGGCATTCACATTCTCGACGACGGCCAGCAGCTCGTGAAATTTCACATTCGCGACGGCATGGGTGTGCGCCTGTGGCGCGAGGCCGGAAAGCGGTTCGGCATCGTGACCGGGCGAAACTTGGAATCGGTTCGCCGCCGGGCGGCCGATCTGTGGCTCGATATGGTGCGGCTGGGCATCGACGACAAACTACCGGCCGTGGACGAACTGGCGGCCGAGCTCGGCCTAACACGCGAGCAAGTGTGCTATATCGGCGATGATCTGTTGGATCTCAAAACGATCCAAGCCGTGGGCATGGGCGTCGCCGTAGCGGATGCCGTCGAAGACGTGCGCAGAGCCGCCCAATACGTGACCAGCGTGCCCGGAGGACAGGCCGCGGTGCGCGAAGTTGTAGAGCTGATTCTCAAGAATACGGGCCGCTGGAATGACGTATTGACGCGATACAGCGGCGCGAATTGAAATCGATTATACCCATCGTACGACTTTTGTGGTTGCATGTTCCACCGTCTCCTTCGCAGCACGATTGTTTTGGGTGTGCTCATCGCGGCATACGAGGCGTACACCACGTTCGCTGTGCCGCTGATGGAACCGGAGCTGGCGCTCGAAACGCACCACCCTTTGGCAGCGGACGATCATGAGTTGGCGAATCAAGCGGTCACCAAGTATCAACGCTTGCTTTCCGTCTATTTCCCCAAAAATCACTGGACGCAAACCCGGCCGCCGAAAGTAATCGCCAACTCAACCGAGAAAGCGATGCTCGTGTTCGACGCGTTCAAACGCCGCTCTGGTAGTGGGAAGAACGCCGATGGCTCGCCGACGACCCTGGTTGATATCGACCAGATTGTCTTTTTGATGTTTCCCACACCGCCGCGGGAGGGCATCACGCCGCCACGAGACGCGATCATTCTCGAAGCGGCGCAAGGGGCCCATTTGGAGTTCGACGAGTTTCGGCCGGAAGTCGGCAAGATCGGCCAAATTCTGCGGGGCGAGTTTCCGGGGCCGATTCGTATTCACAGCGATATGAAGGAACCGGGGCCGGAGGACGATTTGCTGGTCGAGGTTTCCGACCTCGTCATGAACACCAAGCTGCTGTACACGAGCCAGCCGAACAGCCCGGTGCGGTTCCGGATGGGGCAGAATGTGGGCGGCGGCACGGATCTCGAAATTCGCTTCCTGGCCGACGATCATTTCAAGGCGAACGATCCGGGGCTGAAGATTGCCGGCTTCGATTCGCTCGAAATCCGCCGCAATGTGAAGATGCGGCTGCAGCTCGATACAGCCAGCTTGCTGCCCGGCGGGAAGGCCGAAGGGCCCGGTTCCCACGCGGGCCTTGGAAAGGAGCATCATCCGTCCGTTCAAGTAACGGATACGGGCACAGTGCAATCAACCCCGTCCAAACCGCCGGTGGACGTTGCATGCAGTGGTCCGTTCACGTTCGACTTCGTCCGTTACGTGGCGAGCTTGGACCGGGACGTAAAGCTCGTGCAAGCCAATCCGAATGGTCCGAGCGACCAATTGGCGTGCAGCAGGTTAGATATTCACTTTGCGCCGAAGGTGCAACCAAACGCTCTGGCCCAGCCTGTGATATTGAATCCTGGGAAACGGCAGCAACAAGAATTGGGCCGGCTCGAAGCGGTAGCGGTGATCGCTGAAGGTCACCCGGCCGTGATGACTTCGCCGGCGAACAACTGCGCAGGCTGCGCGGTGACCGGATTCAAGTCGCCATCAAAGAGCAGCGGATACGCGTCAGCGGCGGGAGCGATGCCATGTTGGTCGAAGGCTCCAATGTGTTACAAGCACCTGTCATCGATTACCAGCACCCGACGCGCGACGAAGGAACGGCTATCGGCCTGTTTCGTGCCACCGGGCCCGGCACTTTGCACTACGTGACCAGTCCGAACGTGACCGATCCGACCAGACCGCAACAAGTTTTGAACGCCTCGTGGCAAACTTCGGTGCAGCTCGGTCGTGAGAAAGGTCAACCGGTATTGGCGGCTCGATGGCCGACCGAAAATTGCGTTCACCAACGCTGGGTCGCTGTCAGCCGACCAGATTCGCCTGTACCTCCGCGAGCTGGATGGAAAGAGTAATGTGGGAATCGCGATCAGCGGCGGCAATGGCGACCGTCAACAAAAGGTATGGCTTGCCCCCGATCGGCTGCTCGCGGTGGGGCATGTGGAAATTGCGTCGCCTCAATTTACCGGGCGAGCGCAGTCACTCGCGGCCACGTTTCACTTGCGACCGGCAGTCGGGGCGAACTCCGGCAAGCCGGACAAGAGCGCTTCCAGCTCAAACGCTACTTCGACAACTTCTTCAACGAATTCGACAAAAACCGAGGCGAAAAGCTCATTCAATGTGGCGCCGGCCTCTGCGCAACCCCAACCAAGATACTACATCGACACGGACGAAATTCAGTTGGACGTCTCGATGTCGGGCCAATCGGCCGTGCCGACCGCTCTGGCATGTAATGGACATGTTCTATTACGCGAAATTCCGCTCGAAGCCGCCGATCAGCAGCCGCTCGAGATTCGCGGTGGCCAACTCCTTGTCGACCACTTGGAAACGAAATCGCCCCATGCCACATTGCATGGTATTGCGCCGGGCCAAGCGCCCGGCACGGCTCTTGCCCAACTCGCGGGCCGCGGCGTGACCATGCTGGTCGATACGGTCGAAGTTGATCAAGGCGAGAATCGCATGTGGAGCAAGGGTCCGGGCAAAGCCACGCTTCTGATGGCACGTGACCTGGCCGGCAATCCTTCGACGTCCCCGATTCCACTCGAACTAACATGGCAAGGTGGGGTCAAATTCGACGGCCAGACGATGACTTTCCAGCGAGACGTTTCCATCGACGGAGCGGATACCAAAGTGAATTGTGACGAGCTTTCGGCGAAATTAGCGGCGCCGATTAAAGTTGGCCAGCACGTCGGTCAATCGGTAACGAGCCCCAGCGAAATCGAATGCCGCGGCCGGGTGTCGATCGAAAACGTGCAGCGCGATGCCGGCGGCCTTACCTCCCACGAGCAAATCCAGCTTGCGAGGCTCTTGATCAATCAGCAAACGGGCGCCATCCGCGGCGACGGGCCTGGCGTCATTCGCGCCACGCAGTTTGGCAGCGGCATGGCAGCGATTTCCGGCCAGCCTGTTGCGTCGCAGCAAGCGGCAGTTTCGCCGTTGAACCCGGCTGGCAACAAACTTTATTTCCTGCGGGTCGATTTTCACCAAGGGCTCGAGGGCAATATCTACACTCGCGAAGTGACGTTTCACGAACGGGTTCGCTCGATCTACGGTCCGGTTGACTCATGGGAACAGGAACTTGACCCCTCGCGACCTGAAACGTTGCCGCCGGATACGATCACGCTCACGAGTGAGCATTTGCGCTTGAACGAAGACCCCGTCGCCGCCCGCGCGATGGCCGCCGCAAATGGTACCGGAAAGCGGCCGATGGGACCCATCCAGATGCAAGCTCAAGAAGACGTACGGATTACCGGACAGGTGCCCAACCAAGGCGAATTCAGCGTAGAGGCCGATCGAGCGAGCTATGACCGGTCAAAGGACGTATTCATTTTGGAAGGTGACGGTCGCACACCTGCCAAGCTGTGGCGGCGCACCGCAACGGGAATGGATGCACCCCCGGTCGAGGCCCGCAAGCTAATGTATTTTCGATCCCGCAACGATTTCAAAATCGACAGCCTGCAGTACCTCGAAATCACGCCGAGCGACCTGCAAAACGCCCGCCGGCCAACGCCGGTGCGTTAAACGACACATAGCCGGGCCATCTTGGCCCGGACTCCGCCGGCCCAATAGGGGTCGGCTCTATCTTACACTACACGCAATCGCTCCTGTTCCAGCCGCTGTGCAATAAAACCGACCGCCCGCTCTGCCATGTGGCAAGCATATTGGAAGCTGTGTCCGCCGGCCTCGGTTTCTAGGTCGCACTCAAACGGCACACCCAGCGACCACAGTTTCATCCGCAGCCGATCGGCCGAGTCGTGCCAACGCGTATCGGTCGGATCGCAACAGAAGAATTGATTTCGCGGCCAATTGAGCGGATGGATGTGCAGCAACGCCGAATCTTGGCGGGCCGATTCGACATCGGCGTACATGAAGTCCAGGCCGGGGTCGACGCCTTCTTCGATCCGTTTCTGAAAATCGATGGCCGGCGCGATGGCGGCAACCGTCGGAAAAATGTCGGGATATTTAAAAGCCATGCGGAGTGCGCCCTGGCCGCCCATGCTTACGCCCAACAGCGCCAGCCGCGGCGGGCGCGAGTTCCAGCGCTCGGCGATAAACGGCACAACATGCTGCAACACATAAGCTTCAGCCGAAATCGTTGCATCGAATTCGGGCCACAGGCGATCGGTCCACCAACTGCGGCCGGTCACGGGTTCGACGACGCGAAGCCCATATCGATCGAACTGCTCGACGAACGCCGGATAGTCGCGGAGCGATGCCCCCTCGCTGCAATGCAGATACACGACCGTGTAATTGTGTGGGCTGGGCGACGCCGGCTCATATATTCGGCACGCATGGCCGGCCAATTCGATCTGACTCCAAGTTCCGGCGGCGATGATCATTAATTGAAACTGTAAGGATAAAGCAGGACTCACGCAAAGGTGCTAGGGCGCAAAGATGTGTAGTGCTGGCTTACAAAGCAGGAAATGCATTGTTGTTTTTGAACAGGAGTTAACAGAGAAAACAGAGGATTGGCAATGCTCCGTTTCCTCTGCTGCCTCCCGTTCGAAACTATTTGCATTTAACCCGAATTCTTTGCGTCTTTGCGTGAGGCCTGTTATAGGTAAAGTATGCTTTTACGCAGTGTTTACTGTTCAGGCTTCTGTCGTCTAGTGGACCTCCCCCGCCTCGCGTAGAATGGCGGTCCCTTGGCAAGAACGGACGGAAGAGGCGCGTGAAGCAAATCCTCAGCTCCAATCAGATTCGCGAGGGCGTGTGCCAGTTGGCCGACCAGTTAAAGGCCCTTTACGGCGAGAGGCCAATCACGATCGTGGCGGTTCTCACCGGTAGTCTCGTGCTGTTGGCCGACTTGATTCGCCAGCTCGATATGCCGCTGCGTGTGGCCCTCATCCGAGCCAATCGTTACCGCACACCGGAGCAACCCAACGGCGCCCCCGTAGCCGACGATTCGATCTTGCCGAACCTCAAAGATCGCGAAGTCATCGTCATCGACGACATCTTCGACACCGGCCATACGCTGGTTGAAGTGCTGGCGCAACTGCTGCGCCATCAGCCCAAATCATTGCGGTCGGCGGTGCTGATGCGCAAAGTCGACCGCTCCGAGGTACCCATCCGGCCCGACTTCGTAATGTTCGATATCCCCGATGAGTTCGTCGTGGGCTACGGGCTCGATTACGAGGATCGGTTTCGCAACCTCCCGTTCGTCGCGGCGTTGGAACCTGAGGATTTGGAATTGAAATCCAGTTAACCAGGAGGCACAGAGTTCGCGGGACAATTCAGGAATCAACCGCCGATGCACGCGGATGAATACAGATTATGGCGATTCGAGTGAACTTATTTCCGCTGTTCATCCGTGTCTATCTGCGTGATTCCGCGGTTTATTCTTCGTTCTTCTCGGTGCCCTCCGTGTCGCTGTGGTAATTATTGACAGTATTTGATGCGTCGCGTTTTGCACATCATCGATTCGCTCGACTATCACGCCGCGGCGACGCAATTGCTCGTCCTCTCGAAAGGCTTAACGCAGCAGGGCTTCGATGTGCATGTGTGTGCACTGGACCAACACGCGCCACGACAAGATGAATTCGTCGCAGCCGGGATTCCAACAACGGTGATTCCGCGACGGTGGTCACTCGATCCCCTCGCCGACTGGCAATTAGTGCGCCACGTCGCGCCGCCTGCGGCCGGATGTGGTGCACACCTGGAACACGGTCCCTGGCATGTTTGGACCCATCGCGGGCGGTTGTCGCTTTGTCGCCGGCCACTATCACATCGACCGCTGGAAATCGGCCGGAGAGTGGGCGGTCGAGCGCCGTTTTGCACGCCGCGCCGCTCGCTTTGTAACGAACAGCAACGCAGTGAAAGCCTGGTGCACGCACCATGGAATTGACGCCGGGAAAATCACCCTGATTCCGAGTGGCGTTGAACCCGCTCGCGCCAGGGACCTATCGCGCGAGGAACTGCTACGATCTCTCAATTTACCCACCGACGCAAAGTTGATCGGCGTCGTTGGACAACTGATTCCCGAAAAGCGCGTCAAAGATCTCATCTGGGCGGCCGACCTGTTGCGTGTGCTCCACGACAACCTGCGGCTACTCGTGATCGGCGATGGGCCCCTGCGATCGCAACTGGAAGAATACGCCCGGCTGGCGAGCGACCTCGATCACATCCGGTTCTTGGGCGCCGGGAACGATGTGTGGCGTATCATGCCCCACCTCGACGTGCTCTGGAACGCCGGCGAAAACGTGGGCCAATCAGCCGCCATTTTGGAAGCAATGGCCGCCGGCGTGCCGGTCGTCGCCAGCGACACGCCGGCCAATCGCGAGTTAATCGCCGATGGCAAAACCGGCTACCTCATCCCGCTGGGCACACGCGCTGGCCGGGCGGCACGGGCGAGGCTTACCGATCAAATCTTCACCGATGCCGATTTATCCGCCCGACTTGCCACCACCTCCCGCGACCGAATTGCCACATGCTTTTCCGCAGAGCACATGGTGAAAAAGCATAATGAGCTGTACCAGTAGCACGGACTTCAGTCCGTACAAGAATCACGGACTGAAGTCCGTGCGACAACGTTCGTGTGTCGCAAATTACGAACCGGGTGCAGGAACGTTAATCGGTTTTTAGGCGGCGGTCGCTAGCGGTGATTTTTTTGACGCTCGTGCATAGGGACGCCCCGGTCTTTGTCGGAGATGGGCGGCGAGTCGGTCGTCGTCGCTCAAGAGGGCGGCGCGGACTTGTAGGATCGCTTCGCCAGCGGGGCCGTCGTTCCAGAACTTTTCGGTCCCTTTCACGCGGTAGTTCATTTCTTTGACCAGCGACTCCACGAGCGCGCTGCTGACCGGCAGACCGCGCGACGGTAGCGTGGGTAGTCCATGCGAGACTGGTTGTTTCGCAAGTAGGTGAGTGACTCGGCCAGCGCGCGGCGGGGGTCCGACTCGTCGGCGTCCCGGGGAGCTGGGCCCAGTGACTGGCTGTAGCCGGCAAGTTCCTGAATCACTTCGCTGACCTGTCCTTGCCACACGGCGCCGGCCCAAGCGACGTACTGCGACCAAGCCGAGTCGTACTTCGCATGCACCGCACGCGCCGCCGCATGCAATCGCTCCACCGGATGCACGAAGTCAACGATCGGCTCGAAGGTGGGGAAGTGCCGTCGATGAATCGACCAGTTGTAGGCCAGGCCGTCCCCTAAGAACGCGCGCCTGGGGGCGGCAAAGAAGCCCCGTGCGTCGGCCTCGGCGGCCATCATCTGGCCGAATCGCTCACTCGTTTCCAGGGATGCGCGGCAGGTGCGGAACAGCACCGCCGGCCGCCAGCTCGGGTCATGGTCGGCGACCACCCTGCGGGCGGTGCCCGGCTCGGCTGCCGCTGGCTCGTCCTGGGCGCCGGGAAGCAAGCCTTGCATCGCGCGGCGATCGGCGAAGCAGCGGGGCAAGTCCGGGTGGGGGTCGGCGGCGTGGGAAGTCGTTTGCATGCGGAAAAAACCGGCCGTTTTCGTCTCTCGCCAATGGGCCTCATGCACGCCCGGCCCCGCGCCCTGCGCGGGTTTGCATCCGTCCGCCATCGACCTGGACGCACGCCAACTGCGGAATGGGTTCCACCAGCGTGGCGGTCCGCGGCAACGGCCGATCGGCGTACGCCGCCGTCTGTCGATCACGCTCCCGCGCCAGTTCTTCGCCCACCAGGACCGTCAGGTTGTTGATCTGACGAGAGGAGACATCAATCTCTCCGATCAGCTTCAGCAGCTTCGCGGCCGACACGAACGACTTCGCCAAGCCGCCGGCCGAGACGATCCGCTCCAGCACCAGCGGACTATACGCACGCCCGTCAAGTTTCAGCAGCGGACGCTGAGGGAAAAAAAGCACGCTCACAGGCGCCACAGTGACAAACGGGTTCGTCCAACACGACCGTGCCGTCCCGCGTTTGCAACGCGCGCTGACGCCGCTCGACTTCGCAACCGCGGCCACACTCCGGACAAGACTCCACTTCCGCCAAGTGCTCGGCATGGCGAAGCTGCAGGGTCTGATCGATCGTGCCGGCCGCTAGCCGCCCCACCTGATGCCCAATCTCCTCAATCTCCGAAAACGTAATCTCCTTGGGAATCCCCGCCTCACCAAAACGCTCCTGCGAAATCAACTCCGCCAACTCTTGGAACTTCCGCCGTACAGCACCCGACCATCCTTGGTCTGCTGAAAAACCTTCCTTGGTCATTGTTCTCTCCCATCCTATCGGGTTCGCTTGTCAGCCACTCACTCCCACCACCGCCAAAATACTAACCACCGCCCAATTCTGCCAGCACAACTCCCGCTAGCTGCAAACTCGCCCGATTAGCGTTCCTGCACCCTTACGAACCCTACCTGCTGATGTTTCCACTTGGCTCAACCCTATCGTTCGTTAGAATGACAAGTCTTATCACTGCGTTGTTGTGCTAGCAGTGCATAGTAAGGAACTCGAACAAAACCGTAGGGGATGGTCCCCTTCTCGGTGACGGTTTTGTTGGAGCTCCTAAATCACGGATTCAGCAACCAGGGAGGTTTGGGCACGATGAAGGACGTTTTGGCCGTGGTGTTGGCGGGAGGCAAGGGATCGCGGCTCGGGCCGCTCACGCGCGATCGGGCCAAGCCGGCTGTGCCGTTTGGCGGCATTTACCGCATTGTCGATTTCACACTCTCGAACTGTCTCAACAGCGGCCTGCGCCGCATTCTCGTGCTCACGCAATACAAGGCGATGAGCCTCGATCGCCACATCACGCTCGGTTGGCGGAATTATTTGTGCCGCGAGTTGGGCGAATTCATCGATGTCGTGCCGCCGCAGCAGCGCATCGATGAGCAGTGGTATCAGGGCACGGCCGATGCCGTTTATCAGAACATCTACACGCTCGAAAAAGAGCGGCCGCAGTACGTCGTGATTCTGGCCGCCGATCACATCTACAAAATGGATTACGGCAAGCTGATCGCCTACCACCAGGAGACAAACGCCGATGCCACGATCGGCGCCCTCCGCGTCACGACCAAAGCGGCCTCCCGCCAGTTCGGCATCATGCAGGTCGATACCAACAACCGCGTGATCGGCTTCGAGGAAAAACCGGTCGAGCCCAAGCCGATCCCCGGCAATCCCGAGTACTGCCTGGCATCGATGGGCATTTACGTCTTCAACGCCCGCTACTTGTTCGACGAGCTGTGCAAAGACGCCACACTGCCGGATAGCGGCCACGATTTCGGCTGGAACATCATCCCTTCCATGATTCGCACGTGCCACGTGCAGGCGTTTCCGTTCCTCGATGAAAACCGCAAACGCGACGCCTATTGGCGCGACGTCGGCACGATCGACACCTACTTTCAAGCGAACATCGAGCTGACCGAGGTCGAGCCACAGCTCAATCTGTACGATGACCACTGGCCGGTCCGCACCTACCAGCCGAACCTGCCGCCGTCGAAATTCGTGTTCGATTCTCATGAGCGGTGCGGCGAGGCGCACGATAGTGTCGTCTGCGCCGGCGCCATCATCTCGGGCGGCCGCGTCTCGCGCACGATCGTCGGCCCCCAAGCCCGCGTGAACAGCTACTCCCACATCGAAGAGTCAATCCTCTTCTCCCGCGTCAACATCGGCCGCAACGCCCAAATCCGCCGGGCCATCATCGACAAAGGCGTCTCCATTCCCGAAGGCTTCCGCGTCGGCTTCGACCCCGAAGAAGACGAAGCCAACGGCTTCACCGTCTCACCGAGCGGCATCGTCGTCATCGCCAAGGCCGAAAACGTCGCCCCCATGATCGCCGAGAGCATCTAGCAGCGGTTTCAAAACCGGGGGCTATGGCGGGGTGCCACTGGCTCTGCCAGTGCCCATTCAGAACAAGCCCTCGCGGCTTATAGCGAGTGGCACTTGGCGTGCGATGTCCAGTGTGGGTATTACGAGGCCGATTCCTATGCGGTTGAATACGGCGTCCCGACCATCAGGTGATTGCGCACTTTCAGCGTCATGTACTAATCCATAATCAACCGCCGTCGATGATCGAGAACGGTTTCCGGCACGCGGGGAACAAAACGGGTCAGAACTATTTTTAGCCATAAATAGTTCTGACCCGTTATTATTCCGACAATGCACGCAGATGAATCCAGATTACGGCGATTCGAGAAAAGTTATTTCCGCTGTTCATCCGCGTTTATCTGCGTGAATCCGCGGCTTATTCTTTGCTTTTCTCCGTGTTCTCTGTGCCTCCGTGGTGAAAAAGCGGCGCTAGAACCCGACCCGAACATAACCGTGCGGATGATGGTAAGAGTGATAGTACGGCCGCGGGTACCAGTACGGGCGCCAACCGGGCGTGACGATCACCGTGCTGGGCGGCGGCGGAACTTCGGAGATCACCGTCGTCGTTCCGGGCGGGGCGTAATAGCCGGGTGCCGCGGTCAATTGCTGGGCGGCGACCACCACCCGATCGCTGACGCCTTGTTGCTTGAGCGCGATCAGCGCCTGCGGGCTCAGGTCGATGCGCGCGCCGCGTGAACGCATCGTGCTGATGATCACATCGTCGCTAATCCCGGCATGTGTCATTTGCAACAGGTCGTAATTCGATACGGCTTGGGCCGCCGCTTGGGCGTTGAGCTGATTGACGGTGGCGGCGCCGACCGCGGCACGGCGTTCATCCGTCGCGTCCTTTTGCCGGCCCAGAATGTTGCCCGTCACCGCGCCCACGCCGGCGCCAATGAGGGCATCCTGGCCGCCGTGGTGCTTGCCGCCAATGATCGCGCCGGTGATGGCCCCCATCGCCCCGCCAAGGAATGTGCCCGAGGCGGTATCGTTGTGGTAATAGTCGGGCGCAGGTTGGTAAACGTACTGTTGTGCCGCGGCGGGTTCCGCCGTCAGCAGGCGCCGGCAGCGAAAAGGACAGCAGCCCCAACACGAAACAGGCGACGTTTTCCAAGCTCAATGGAGCACATGATAAGTTCTCTCTTCTGTTCGAGTGCGCGTTGACGAGGGCGAGTTGTTCACCGCATCGGCGCAAAACACTCCCTTATCTTTATCGGCGCAAGGGGAGGGAACTCTACTGAAATAAGCCCGCTGCCGCCAGCGGAGTTTGCCGGAAGAACCGCGTTTAGCGAGCATGCTATCGATGCGAAGGCGTCGCGTCCGAACTGGCAACCCCCCAACACTTTGACTTGGGGCAGGCCGGGATGACTTGGTTGCTTGCATCAAGCCACCGGTTGATAATCGTTGTATTGCCCCGCTCCATGGTGGCTCGCAATACCTGGTGGCCTGTATGGAGATTCGTTGCCCATATTGTCTCGTTCCGTTCGCTTCAGACGGGGAAACGTCGTGGTCTGATATGACCTGCCCTTCCTGCGGCAAGGGCTTTAGCCTCGCCGGCGTCGATACGACCTGCTCGTATCGCCCCGGCGTTCAAGTGCTAGGCCGCTTTGAGCTTTTGCGGGAAGTTGGCATGGGGTGCTTTGGCAGCGTATGGAAGGGCGCGATACGCAACTACAGCGTAACGTGGCCGTGAAAATACCCCGGCAGCGCCACCTCGATCCGAACGAAACAGAATTGTTCTTGCGTGATGCCCGGGCTGCAGCCCAATTGAAGCACCCACGAATCGCCAGCGTGCATGAAGTGGGTCGAGAAGACGAAACGGTTTACATTGTCACCGACTTCATCGATGGAGCCAATTTAAGCGAATGGCTCAGCGGTAAACAACTCAGTGCCGATGAAGCGGCCGAAATGGTCGTCAAAATCGCCGAAGCCTTACACCATGCGCATGAAGCAGGCGTTGTACACCGCGATGTCAAGCCGAGCAACATCATGCTCGATCGCAACGGTGAGCCCTATGTGATCGACTTCGGCCTGGCACTGCGAGAGATGGGTGAGATGACGGTCACGGTTGAGGGGCAGGTACTAGGCACGCCTTCCTACATGTCGCCTGAGCAAGCCCGTGGTGAGGGGCACTGGGCCGACCGCCGTAGCGACATTTATTCTTTGGGAGTAATTCTATTCAAACTGCTGACTGGTGAACTGCCGTTCCGCGGGCAGGCCCAAATGCTGCTCTTGCAAATTCTCGAGGAAGAGCCACCTAGCCTGCGAAAGTTCAATGCCAACGTGCCGCGTGATCTGGAAACAATCACATTAAAATGCTTGGAAAAAGATCCCGAGAAGCGGTATCAAACGGCGCGAGAATTAAGCGACGATTTGAGGCGATACTCTCTGGGTGAGCCGATTCGAGCGCGTCCCGTCGGGCGCATCGAGCGCGGCTGGCGATGGTGCAAACGGCACCCTGAGGCGACATGGCTATCCGCGCTTCTCCTACTCGTGCTGGTTACGGTGTCGATCGTTGCGCCAATCATCGCGGTGCATCAAAGTCGACTAAGACACGAATCCGAGCGACGCCGCATCGAAGTTCAAAATGAAATCGCGCAATTTACTGCAACGCGCGAGCGAAGAGTATTACGCGGGGCGGGGAGCCCAAGGGATTGCTCTGCTTGCACGTGCGTACGAGCTCTTGGGTAGCCATACCGACGCATTGGGTTCTGATTCTCGGCTTCGTGGCTCAATCCGTAGGCTAATGTCTGGTTGGTCACGTGAGAGCGGGAAACCCATCGTCCAAAATGGGGCGGTTCTATCCGCAACTTTCAGTCCCGATGGTAAGACGATTCTCATCGGCGGGCACGACCGGGAATGCCGCGCACGCTTTTGGAACGCTCAGACGCTCATGCCGATTGGCGACCCACTGTCACTCGATGGTTCGGTTCGAGCGGTGGCGTTCAGCCCCGACGGTGCCCTCGCACTGACCGGCAGTGAAGACGGGACAGCCCGCTTCTGGGATACACGAAAGAGAGCTCCGGTCGGGAAACCCATGGAGCACCGGCGCAACGGAGAGTTGCAACAGGTCTGGGCCGTGGCGTTCGGCCGGGAAGGAATCGTTGCAACCGGCGGCAGGGACCACAGGGCACGGTTGTGGAAGGCGCCGTCAGGCGACCCGATCGGAGATCCTCTCGAACAGAGCGGATTGGTCTATAGCATTGCTTTTCACCCGAATGGACGTTCCTTGTTGACCGGTATGTTTGGCGGAACGGCCCAAGTGTGGAGTGTGGCGTCTCGAAAACCATTGGGAGCCGCAATTCAGGTTGTCAGTCCTGCTATTTCGGATCGGGCCACCTACGCGGTGGCATTCAGTCCTGACGGAAGCAAGTTTCTTACCGGCAGTTCTGATGGCAATGCCAGATTGTGGGACGTCGAAACGCGCAAGCCAGTTGTCGATTTCACGGGACATACAAAAGACGTTTACGCGGTGGCATTCAGTCCTGACGGTCGCAAGGTGCTCAGCGGAAGTCACGATAACACGGCGCGTCTGTGGTACACGCAGACAGGCCGGCCGATTGGAGAACCGTTGCTGCATGGTGGATGGGTCATGAGTGTGGCATTTAGCCCAGACGGACGCACCGTGATGACCGGCAGTGCCGATTACGTGGTGCGGCTATGGGACATAAACGACAGCAGCGGCCGAGTTTTGCGACATAACGCCGACATTCGCGCTGCGGTTTTTAGTCAAGATGGCCGCACCGTGCTGACCGGCGGCGACGACAACGCTGCACGACTCTGGGATGCCCGTACTGGAAAGCCCATCGGGAAACCATTGCTGGAGGACGCTCCAGTGCGGACCGTGGCCATTAGTCCCGATGGCAGGACCTTAGTAACTGGCAGCGCGAATCAAGTGCAGTGCTGGAGCGTAGAGACTTCTGAGCCGATAGCGGGACCGTGGAAGTTCAAGGGTGAAGTGCATGAAATCGCCTTTTCGGCGGATGGAACCGTTTTGCTCGTTCAATCTTTGGACAAAGCCTTTCAGGCGGTCGAGTTGCGAGAAGTTCCTGCAGGAAAGCGACGATTTGCACCCCTTCAATTTGACCGCTCGAGCCTCCTTCTAGCTTCTAGTCCCGATCGACAAACAATCTTGATCGGGCAATCCGAAGGGCAACAAACTCAGAATGCACAACTCTGGAGTGTTCCATCTGGGAGCGCAGCAGGAAAGCCGCTGCGCCACGATTCTCAAATCCTGATCGCCAAGTTTAGTCGTGACGGCCGCCATGTTTTCACGGGAGGACGCGACCAGCAAGTGCGAATGTGGGACGTTCACGCTGCCACACCCAAGAATTCGTTTCAGCATAACGGCGTAGTCAATGCAGTGAGTCTAAATCGGGAGGGTAGCGTAATTCTCAGTGGAGGCGACGACAAAACAGCGCGCCTCTGGGATAGTCGGACGGGACTTTCTCTTGGTCCGCCGCTCCAGCATCCGGACCGGGTTATGAAGGCGGCGCTTAGCCCGGATGGTGAGCTTGCTGTCACAATTTGTAGCGATGGGACCGCCTTCTTGTGGGACGTCTACAGTTCCAAGCAATTGGCCCGGCCCCTACAGTACGAAGCTGTCGTAACCGACTGCTTGTTTCATCCCGACAGTTCGGAGATCCTGTTCCGATGCACCGATGGCACGGCACGACTTTACGATGTCCCACCACAGTTGCCAGACGATCGCAAGTTAATTTCTGCCTGGGCAGCGGCGCGCAGCGGCTTTCAGATTGATGAAAAGCTCGAGTCCCGGCAATTGTCTCAGGGTGAGTGGCTCAAGGCGCAGGAGCAGTTGATGGCGCTCGAGAAGCGTCGATAATGTCGCGTCTTACGCGAGTTCTAATTCTTCGAACGCTTTCGTTTCCCGATCGTGGAATTCGATAATCGGAGCAACGCGGTGATGTGTGTTCAGCGGCCCGACCTGACCAAGGAATCGGCAAGTTGCACGGTCGCGACAAGCGAGTTCGTATTCAGCGAGCCATTCCGCAAAACGACTTTGCTCCACGCCCACTCGTCGCGGAAATGGATTCGGCGGACTCGTTGTGCCGCAGCGCCATGGCTTAGGTGTGAGTCTGGCGCGAAATGTCTTTTGAGTACCGCACAAACGGACAAATGCGTCGTCCGCCCCCACCGATGTCATCAGCTTCATTGCGGATTCTGACCCCGGCTCGAACTCGAGCGTCGTAGCAAGAACCCGGAATCCAGCAGCGGTGCGATAGATCCGAAATCCGGTGCGCCGTTCGCTCGCTAGAACAGTGCGAAGATCGTTAAACGTCGCTTGCCATGGTCCCTCGTTTCGACTGCGAAACGAGTTGGAGTGTTGAGGCGGGCTGCTTGCATCGGGCATGTCGACATCAATGAAGAGCGCGTGGCGAGCATTCAAAACAATGCTGCCATAGTGGTTCCGCGTCACCACGGCATCCAGCACATTGAGGCAGTCGATGTCGTCGATGGACTGCTCTGGTAGCGAGTTTCTCGTCGGCGGGTAATAGACCGCGTTCGACGGGGCCCTGTGGCGTTGATAGCGCGCGTGACGTGGCCAACCTGTCCCGCGCCGCCACTACCGCGGAAACTTCTTCTGCAATTGACCTGTCCGACGCAGCGAACATTAGACCGTTCATGCGCTAAAAACTCCGTGAACAATGGCTCTGTTGACTGGTCCACATTTCTAAAACACAGGACTTTTTCTTTAGAAGCTGTTTCAAAACCGTCTCAGGAGGGGGACAGTCCCATTTTGCTCCGAAGACTGCGCAAAATTGGGACAGTCCCCGACGGTTTTGAAACGGCCTCTTAGGCTTTATTTCCTGTGAACATCAAATTACGGGTGATAAGCCGCACTCCGGACAATGCGACCACCTGGAATATCGACGCAGTTCTGCCTGTTCAATTGATCCGCCGTTAGCGGAGCCGGGATAAGAAGAGTCGGAGGAGGAGCAAATGGTGTTTTTGATAGTGAAGTAAAGGAATCTACTTTGAAGCACCGCCATTTCAGCGAATCGTCGGTCGACGTATGCGGCCCGTCATATTGGTACCCGAGGACAGAGTCTCGCGTGCCGGGGTGTGCGTGACTCTTTCCGAGCACATAAGCTAAAAACTCACGCTTGGTGGTTTCGCCGTTATAGAACCCCTGGATGGCCCAGGATGGGCTTGTCGTTACATCTTGGATTGCATTCTTGATTTCGTCGTAGTTCGACATCGCTACTACCTTGTTACGCGGGCTGATGAGAACAAGACAGCGCTTGATGCGCCATAAGCTGGCACCTTCTTGGCGGACGCGAATCGGTCGCAGAGCAGCGAATCAGAGTAGAGTGCGGATGGACCGACCTCGAGGCAGCCTATCCGCAACGGGCGTTAATCGTACAACTGTCCGCTTGCCTTAGCAAGCAGCTGAGTACGAGAAATCTTGGTCGCGGAGCCGGGCACGACAAACCACCGTAATTCTAAGGCAGGATTTGCTAGCAAATCTGTCTGACAATTCGAGGCCATTGGCAATTACGTTCGCTCTTCCGCCCCGACTTGCATGGATTCAGCTTCCGCGACGCGATCTGTAGGCGGTGGCTCCGGCGGGCCGTTGGTGATCCGGCCGGGATCGATCCGTTGTTCCAGCTCATACAAAATCGCGTCGGTCGGGTAGCGGTCGAATTTATAGTCGTCGACGACGAACGTGCGTCGCCGGCCCCCGGATACATAGGTTACTTTGGCGATGCCCTTGTTGCGCCACTTCCTTTTGTTAACTTCCTCAACTTCGTCAAACTGAAAGCTTTCGCCCCAACTCGAGGTGATGCCGGCATCACTGGCTTCAATCCAGCGTCCGCGGGCACGAAGCGGAAATGAAATCAGCACCAGCCCGGCGACGGTCATCACGGCTGTCATGATAAACTGCATGACAACATCGGCCCCGCTATGGAACCCTCGATCGTGGATATAGACCTCCCACTCCTGCCACTTCTCCGGTTCGGCGACGACTTCGAACTGTTCCAGCGTCATCGTCTTGTGGTGCTCGTCCTTAAAGTACGTTTTGTCGTAGGTCTTGAATTCAGCGAAAGCCTGCTGTCGCTCCGCGGGGTAAGTGAATAGGCCGTCCTTTAAGAACCAAAGTGCTGCACCGAGCGCGCAAATTCCCATGATGAGGAACTTGCGCGAATAACGAGGCTCGTTTTCCGCTCTGATTTGCATCGCTCAACCTGTAATCGCGTTGGTTCGCCGGACGGCCAGCACGGTTTCTGTGCCGATTGTAACGAAAAAACGCGAATCGGTCAGGCGGCGGACTATTTCACTTTTTTCCCAGTCGGCTGCGCGGCGGTTTGGGCGGGCGGCATGGCGGGGAAGAGCTGCAGAGACTCGACGAGATCGCGGTCAGCGTGGCCCACGCGCTCCAGCATTGGCTTTTCGATGGTGACGGCGATAGAGACGCGCGGGCCACTTTCCGGCGCTACCAGGTAGTAGTGCCATTCGACGGGCAACTCCTCGACGAGGCCGCGGACGACCACTTCATAGCAGTAGAGCCCGGCCGCGTTCTGCCATTGCCGGCTGGAAACGAGCTCGCCAAAGCTCTTGCCCAAGGCATAGGTGACATCCTTTTGGAACTGCTCGAGCGACGTCTGTCGGCCGGCCGATTTGGTGGGCAACCGCGTGATCGTGCACTGGGCGGCCAAATCGGCGTTGTCGATGCGTCGTAAGGTGACGGATTCTCGGGCTTCCGCAGTCACATACCATTGCCGATCGTGCTTGATTCGCAAGCCGAGCGTGGGCGACTCAAAGGATAAGTCGTGGACTGGTACGCGGCTGTGGTCCTTGAATTTGGCGATTACCTGGTCGGTGAGATGGTCGGACTTTGCGATTGGGGTAAGGGTTATTTGCACTTTGGCCACAATGTCCAATCCGGGGGTCGCGTCGCCGATGGAACGCGTCTCGCGGATAGCCAAGTTTAGACGAGTGACGCGGTGCAGCCGACGATCGAATAGATACACGCCTCGAATCTCTTGTTCCACGGCGGCGCCGTCGGCCGCACCGTGGACCGTGCCGGAAAGTCGGACCTTGGCGTAGTTTTCGTTCGAACTATCAAGAACGCTCTGCACTTCGCACACGGCCACTGTGTCCATTGTGAGCAACGGTCCCATTACGGCGGCGTCGTTGGCCCATGAATCGCCCTCTGTGACCGGCTTGGAAGGCAGCAGCCGATCGACCATCAGCGAGTCGCCTACAACGTCGATCAGGTCGAGCTGCTCGCGATCCAAGGACGCCTCTGGACAAGACAAAACTGGCCGTAGCTTCGCCTGTTCCAACACGATCAGACGACGATCATCGGGCAGCTTTGGTGTGCGGCCGCTGTCGTCTACTTTGATGACAGCTTCCGCGGTGTCGTAGTAGCGAATCGCCAATGCGGTACCGGGCTCGACGGAACCGAAATCGGTTAAACGAAGCTCGTCGTAGGCCAATTTCGCCGCGACGCTGCTCGGAAGTTTCTTGTCGTCCGCCTTTTCGTCGCCGTCGCTTTCACCACGGACCAAGTTGTGACCACCTGCATCGAGCTCAATGGCGACATGCGTCAACGAATTTGGTTCGTGCCGTGGCGCGAGATCGATCTTTTCTCCAGCACGCGCCGAAAGGCCCGTCAGTGACACCACAAACGCTATAAATCCGACGCAACGGAGCAACGACATATAGGTGCTTCCTCAGCTGGGGACAACTGCCTGCCAATTAGGCACTGGTCCGATTTCGGCTAAATCGTCCAGGAAACGATCTGCTGTCCAACCGAAAATGGCGGCTAACGCTACAGAAAGGCCAAATGTAAAAATGGGAAAGGATTGTCCTGGCGGCAGGCCCACAGGATAAGGCCTGATCCAGGGCCGGCAGCTAGCTGGTCGAATTGACGCAAACCGATACACCGTAAGTGGATGAATCCGATACACTCCCTCCGGCGATGGCTGTCTCTTTCGCGATTTCACCCAAATGCGCGAACTTTTGCTCGATCTAAATCGACTTAATTGCGTACTACATGACAGCACGGATCGTATTGCCGAACCTTGACTTACCAAGATTGCCGCCTAAAGGGCGAATTCCGAGGGTTCAGCAAACTGGACACTTTGGCGCCACGGCATCAAAATTGCTCTTCAATAGTGTGCACGGCAAGGCTGCCAAGTCGGCATTGGTGAAGGTAACTTAGTCGTATTCCGCAAATCCAAGAGGTTAAACACCGTAATTGAGGAGACGGACAACGCAGCGCTACAGTGGATCTGTCGTGTCCCACAATCACGCACCTTGTTGAACTGAGATGCGTAATTGAATGGCACGACTGTGGGCGATGGATTCGCAGGGAACACCACAATGACGTAGGAAGCGACCGCAGCAGAGAAAGAGGTGGACCATGCATCACGAATATCAAAGCCCCGAATTGCGAGCGCTGCGAGATCAGCAGATTCGTTTCGCGCCCGGCACAAGAAGCTGCAGCAAGTAGAAGCTGCCGAGCGACTGATCGCCGAGATTGACGGCGAGAGGACGTATCCTTACGACTACGTCTGCTTCCGAATCACAGGGTATCGGCCAGCCGAATCGGCATCCGCCAAATTCCTGGGCGAAGATTTGCGTCATGACCTGCGGCTGTTCGTCGAAGATCTTTCAGATTCTGCGGACATGGCGGCCGAAAATGTCGGCGAGCAGGTGCTGACGGTCGAAGAGCTGGCGAAACAATTCAATGTTTCGACGAAGACGATTTCGCGGTGGCGCGAATTGGGCCTGGTAAGTCGCCGGCTAGTATTTGATGGCCGGAAGCGAGTGGGTTTCTTGCGTAGCAGCGTGGATCGCTTTGTGAAGACGAATCAGGAGCGCGTCGCCCGTGGTGCGCGATTTAGTCAACTAACGGAAGAACAGCGACAAGAGATAATCGATCGAGCGCGGCGGCTCGCGAGCGCCGGCGGCGGGCAGTCGGAGATTTCGCGCCGGCTGGCCAAGCGGGCCGGCCGCAGCGTCGAGACAATTCGTTCCACCATTCGGCAGTTCGACAAGCAACATCCGGAACTGGCCATCTTTCCGGATCTCAATGGGCCGCTGACCGAAGCGCAAAAGACGCGGATTTATCAGGGTTTTAAGCGAGGTGCGTCAGTCGACAAGCTGATGAAGCAATTCGGCCGCACCAAGACGACAATCTATCGCGTCATCAACGAAGTGCGGGCAACGCGGATAATGGAGTTGCCCCTGGATTTCATTCCGAACCCACGCTTTTCGCGAAAAGGGGCCGAGAAGGCGATTCTAGGCCCGATGCCCGACAGCGAATCGCCAACGAAGAAGGCCCGCCGTCCGGCCGGTTTGCCGCCGTACTTGGCGAGCTTGTACGAGATGCCGCTGCTCACTCGCGAGCAGGAGGCACACCTGTTCCGCAGGTACAACTTCCTAAAATACAAGGCGGAGAAACTTCGCCGCGAGCTCGATCCGTCCCAGCCGAAGTCGAGCCTGATGGATGAGATCGAATCGCTCTCCCAGCAAGCGGTGGCCACGAAGAACGAGATTGCTCGGGCCAACTTGCGATTGGTGGTTTCGATCGCCAAGCGCCACGTAACGCCGGATCAAAACTTCTTTGAGCTGGTGAGCGATGGAAATATGTCGCTCTTGCGAGCGATCGAGAAGTTCGACTTCGCACGGGGCAATAAGTTCAGCACGTATGCAAGCTGGGCGATTATGAAGAATTTCGCACGGACCATTCCGGGCGAGTTCAAGCACCGCGACCGGTTCCGCACGAGCCAGGATGAGCTGTTTGCAGCGACGCAAGAACATCGCGGCAATCCGCTGATCGAGGAAGGTGCGCAGCACCTACGGGAAGCGCAAATCGAACGGATTCTTCGTCGGCTGGACGAGCGCGAACAGAAGATCATCATTGGCCGATTCGGCCTGGATCACGCGCAGGAGCCCCAGACGTTGAAAGAGGTCGGGGCATCGCTAGGCGTGACGAAGGAGCGAATTCGCCAGATCGAGGCCCGGGCGCTTTCAAAGTTGCGGCAAGCAGCCCAAGAGGAAAAGATTCTCTTGGACACGCTCTAATCGAGTGTGCCGGCAGGAGGAGCATTGGCGAGAAACCAAGCGGAATCCTGGGTTCTCAGCGCTGCGGCATGTTTTCATAAAAAACAATTCGTTTTTTGTTGACTACGCAGCCGATACGCGAACCGGACAGCACTCGGAAGAGTCCGCCTATTTGTGCTTTTGGGGAGTGCCGAGAACGATCGGTCTAAATGCCTGTTGATGCAGAGCAAATCTCTCGCCAGCCGCCCTTGCGGCGGGCCGTTAGAGCGGTATATTAACTGATTCGCACGAGTTTCCCAGCGCTTGCGCTAGCGTAGCTCAATTGGCAGAGCAGCTGATTTGTAATCAGCAGGTTGTGGGTTCAAGTCCCTCCGCTAGCTCGTCGTGTATTGGACGTGAAAGTTTGGGAGCGTGCGGCGGGTTTGGATGGAAAGTGGAGCGCGCCGCGGTGAGTGGCCGTGGCGCTTGGCAGGCGCTATCGCCCCGTGTGCCCGATGAAGGTTTCGAGCGATCGCAACCGGTGTCGAGCCGCGATTGATTGTCGAAGATCGGTAAGTCGGCGCTGGCTGAAGTCGGGCCGCCGTCGGCAACGGCTGTGGCGCGTCGGTCCTCAGCATTGTGGCTCGGCGGCGAGTTACTTGTAGCGCGGGGAGTTACCGAAGCGGTCAAACGGGTCAGACTGTAAATCTGATGGCTCTGCCTTCGCAGGTTCGAATCCTGCACTCCCCAATGAAGAAGAAGTCGAGAGTCGAGAGTCGAGAGTCGAGAGCCAGAAGCACACGGTGCGATGCTGAGGTTTGCTGGCTGTTGACTCTCGACCCTCCACCCTCGAGCAGCGATGCGGGTGTAGCTCAATGGTAGAGCAACAGCCTTCCAAGCTGATGACGAGGGTTCGATTCCCTTCACCCGCTTTGAAGAGTCGAGAGTCGAGAGTCGAGAGCCAGAGGAGGCGTATGAAACTTCTGGACTTTGACTCTCGACCGGGTGCCCTCTGGGCGGCTCTCGGCTTTGCTGCTGCTGTAGCTCAGTCGGTAGAGCGCGTCCTTGGTAAGGACGAGGTCATGAGTTCAAGTCTCATCAGCAGCTTTGGAAGTCTGTCAGCCGTTGGCTATCGGCTGTCAGTGAATCCGGTGAGGCGTATAGCCGACAGCCCTGCAGTTCGAAATTAGTAAAACTATTTTGATCCCCTTTCGTTGTTTAGTCAGGAACTAACATGGCCAAGGACACATTTGAACGCAAAAAGCCACACGTAAACGTTGGCACAATCGGTCACATCGATCATGGGAAAACCACGCTTACCGGAGCGATCCTATCGGTCCAGGCTGGCAAAGGTCTGGCGAACTTCAAGTCGTACGCCGACATTGCCAAGGGCGGCACGGTCCGCGACGAAACTAAAACCGTGACGATCGCGGTGTCACACGTGGAATACGAAAGCGATAAGCGTCACTACGCCCACATTGACTGCCCTGGCCATGCCGACTTTATCAAGAACATGATTACGGGCGCGGCTCAGATGGACGGCGCGATCCTGGTGGTTTCCGCGGCCGATGGTCCGATGCCGCAGACCCGCGAGCATATTCTGCTTGCTCGTCAGGTCGGTGTGCCAAGAATCGTTGTGTTCCTTAATAAATGCGACTTAGTCGACGATGCCGAACTGCTCGACCTCGTGGAGCTCGAAGTTCGTGAGTTGTTATCCAAGTACGACTTCCCGGGCGATGAGATCCCGGTGATTCGGGGTGCGGCGAAGGCTGCGTACGATAATCCGAAGGATCCGGAAGCCAACAAGTGCATTGGCGAGTTGATGGATGCCATCGACTCCTACATTCCGGAACCGGTCCGCGAAGTGGACAAGCCATTCCTGATGGCAATCGAAGATGTGTTCTCGATCGAAGGTCGCGGTACCGTCGCCACCGGTCGTATCGAGCGTGGTGTCGTCAAGGTCGGCGACACGGTCGACATCATCGGTTTAGAGTCGGCGCCGAAGTCGACAACTTGCACCGGCGTCGAGATGTTCAACAAGACGCTCGATCAAGGTCAGGCCGGCGACAACGTTGGCTGCCTGTTGCGTGGCGTGAAGCGGGAAGAAATTCAGCGCGGCCAAGTGCTCGCCAAGCCGGGCTCCATCACGCCGCACACCAAGTTCGAAGCCGAAGTGTACGTGTTAAGCAAAGAGGAAGGTGGCCGGCACACGCCGTTTTTCAGCGGCTACCGCCCGCAGTTCTATTTCCGCACGACGGACGTGACCGGTTCGGCCAACCTATTAGGCGGCGCCGAGATGTGCATGCCCGGCGACAACGCCCGGTTGGCGGTTGAGCTGTCGAAGCCCATCGCGATGGATGAAGGCGTGCGTTTCGCTATCCGCGAGGGTGGCAAGACGGTCGGCTCTGGCGTGGTAACGAAGATTAGTGAGTAATTTACTGAATGACGAATGACGAATGCGTTTGAAAACAATTGCTTTCATTCGTCATTCGTGAATTCGTCATTGACCCCAGGGGTGTAGCTCAATTGGCAGAGCACCGGTCTCCAAAACCGGGGGTTGTGAGTTCGAGTCCCACCACCCCTGCCATTTTGATTGGATCGGTGGGGTGTGGCGGAAGATGTCGAGATCGAGTTTGCTGCGACGCAATCAGTTAATGGAGTAATGAAACATCGTGGCAGCCATCGTTCAAGAACTGTTTCGCGTAGGTTGGTATAAACGGAGTCAGGGTCGCATTGCGCGACGAGCGACTTTTGCTGCCCTCGCGATCATTGTCGCCTTGGCGCTGGTCCCTGAGCAACTACATGGGCGGCTATGTCAGCGACAAACCGAATTGGTCGGCGATGCAGCAAAACGTGGTGAAGTATTTCATCCCGCTCGGAGTGTTGGCTCTGGACTTTGGGCCAGTTTTCGCGTCGTCCAAATGCCAACTTTCGCGGATTTCCTGATTTCCGTCGAAGGAGAGATGAATAAGGTGTCGTGGCCGTCGCGAGCGGAGTTATTCCGCGCGTCGCTGGTCGTCATTTTAGTGATCTTTTTTTTGGCGGCGGTTTTATTTTGTTACGACTTGTTGTTGCGATGGTTAATGGATCGCATTGATAACGTGATATCGTGGATTTTTGGCTAAGGTCCGAGCAGCCAGAGTAAAAAAATGCGACGATGTTGTCCCTCGTCGAATATCCACTAGGCAATTCGCCCTGCCGAACAATGACTGACGAAGAACGAACCAACGTGGCAGACGACGCGGTGAGTAATCGCAGTGACGATACCGCGCTCGAAGAGGCGGCGGTCGCGCACGTCAATGGCCACGGTCTGGTCGATGAATCCGTTTCGGACCGGCCAGTGGCGGCAGAGTCTTCGGCTTCCGAGGATGCCGTTGCCCGAGAGGATGTAGATGTAAGTGAGGGCGAAGCGGATGTGGATGTCGCTGAAGAGGAGGCCACGGACGTAACGGAGAGCGAGGACGCGGAGGAAGAGACCACCCAAACCGAAGAAGAAGAGGATGAAAACTCACCGGCTGCGATCGCACGCCGCCAGCCGGTCGAATTGGCGTCTGAGGAGCCAGACGACATCCACATGGATTGGTACATCCTCAAGGTGCAAAGCAACCGCGAGCGTACAATCGCCGAGGCATTGGAGCGGAAGATGCGAATCGAGGGTTACGATCGCTACTTCGACCAGGTGATTGTGCCTACCGAGAAGGTGACGGAGTTCAAAGGCGGCAAGAAGAAGGTGGTCGAGCGAAAGCTCTACCCGGGTTATATCGTGGTGCACATGCATATCAACGACGATACCTGGTTTGCGGTTCGCGAAACTTCGGGGGTGGGAGACTTCACCGGGCGCGGGCGGCAAGCCGACGCCGATGTTGCCGAGCGAAGTGGCTCGCATCATTCAGACCGAGGAAGAGGAAACCAGCGAGACGCCGAAGCTCGATATCCGATTTGCGGAGGGCGACAAGATCAAGGTGAAGGAAGGCAACTTCGAGAACTTCGAAGGGGAAGTCGCCAAGATCGACGAAGCCAGTGGTCGCGTAACCGTGTTGATTCACATCTTCGGCCGCAGTACGCAGGTGGAATTGGAGTATTGGCAAATTGAAGCAGTGTAGGAATAGTCGAGAGCCAGAACATAAAGCCGCGACCGGCAGTCGCGGATAAGCGGTGTTAATTTATGGCAAAACAGTTTGTAGGCAGCGCGAAGTTCCAGATTCCGGGCGGGCAGGCCACGCCGGCGCCGCCGGTGGGTACGTCGCTTGGTAAATACGGCATTAACCTCGGCCAGTTCGTGCAGCAGTTCAACGATCGCACGAAGGAAGCCGGCGGGATGATGATTCCGGTTGTGGTTACCGTTTACAGCGACCGCTCCTTCGAGTTCATCACGAAGAGTCCTCCCGCGGCAGTGCTGCTTAAGAAGGCGGCCAACATTGCCAAGGGGTCGCCGGTGCCGCATAAGGAGAAGGTGGGATCGGTCACGCGAGCACAAATGGAAGAAATCGCCAATACGAAAATGGCCGATCTCAATGCGAGTGATCTCGACAACGCGGTGCATATGATCGCGGGAACTGCGCGGAGCATGGGATTGGAAGTGAAAGGTTAATTGGGCTGTCAGACTGTCGGCTATCAGCCGTCGGCGAGAAGAGAATTCTCGCCGAGAGCCGAGAGCCGAGAGCCGAGAGCAAACAGCCGAGAGCAAATAAAATGGCAAAGCAATCCAAACGATTTCGAGCCCTTGCCGAGAATCGCAAGACCGACGAACCACTACCCGTACCAGAGGCGGTGAAAGCGCTCAAGGGTTTTGAGGGCACGAAGTTCGATCAGTCGATCGAAATCGCGATCCGGTTGGGCATCGATAACACACAGGCCGACCAAATCGTCCGCGGTTCGATTGTACTACCGCACGGCATCGGCAAGCAGCAGCGGGTTGTGGTGTTCGCCAAGGGCGCAAAGGCCGAGGAGGCGAAAGCGGCTGGAGCGGATATCGTTGGCGAGGAAGATCTCGCGGAAAAAATTAAGGGCGGTTGGACGGAGTTCGATGCCTGCATTGCGTCGCCGGACATGATGAAGCTCGTCGGCCCGCTCGGCAAAGTGCTCGGCCCGCGCGGCCTGATGCCTTCTCCGCGAGCCGGCACCGTGACGCCGGACGTCGGCAAAACAGTGAGCGAATACAAGGCTGGAAAAGTGGAATTCCGCAACGACAAGGCGGGAATTGTTCAAGCCGTTATGGGCAAAATGAGCTTCGATGCACTGAAGCTCACAGAAAACATTCAAGCGTTTTTAGATAAAGTTGGCAGTATGAAGCCCAGTGCAGTGAAGGGCACGTATATCAAAGGTGCACACATCAGCGCCACGATGAGCCCGAGTGTGCGGCTAGCAGTGTAGGGGAGAAGCTGTTAGCTGTTAGCTATTAGCCGTTAGCCAGACACAAAAACCTTCTGACTAATAGCTAATAGCTAACAGCTAATAGCTCACAAACATGAGCAAATTCGTCAAAGACTTAATTACGAAAGACCTTCGCAATCGGCTCGAGGGCGTGGAAGACGCGTTATTGGTCGATGTGATCGGTCTGAAGAATGATAAAAACGTCGCGCTTCGGCAGCGGTTGCGAAAAAAGAACATCCACCTGCTGGTGGTGAAGAACAGCCTTGCGCGACGGGCGACGGAGGGCACGCGTCTCGAGCGCGCGTTCGAGAATGCCGAAGGCACCATGGCCTTGGTCTGGGGCGGCGAAGACATCATTTCGTTGGCCAAGGAAGTCATCCAGATTAGCGAGGACAAAGAGTACGAGCCCGTCAAGCCGAAGGGCGGCGTCATGGACGGCCAGCCGTTGGCGGCCGACCAGGTCAAAGCGGTCAGCAAATGGCCCAGCAGGCCTGAACTGCTGAGTCTCGTGGCAGGCCAAATTACGGGCGTCGCTTCGGAGTTTGCCAGCCAGCTTACCGGCCCTGCCCAGCAGCTTGTGAGCCAAATTGAAAAGCTCATTGAGATGAAGGAGATGGAGGAAGCGGGCGACTGATGCAGTCCGCGTGAGATTACAAAGGTGAACAAATCGCCTGCAGCGGGCGCTCAAGGTCAAATGCCTTAGAAGGCTTGGTTCCGTGAAGGCAATGGCTAGCTGAAAACATGTAACGTTCAATTCAGTATTTCGTCGAGTGATTGATACGAAGAAAGGTGTTTCCCATGTCCGAGGGTGCAGCAGTTGCTGAAGCGCCGGCTAAAACATTTTCTAAAGAGGCCGAGAGTTTCGTCGAAGGCTTGATGGGCAAGACGCTCAAGGATCTCATTGAAATTCGCGATTGTCTGAAAGAGCACGGCGTCGAGCCGGCTGCTGGCGGCGCCGTTGTGATGGCCGGCCCGGCAGGCGGCGGCGGCGGTGAGGAAGCGCCGGCCGAGAAAACCGAGTTCGATGTTGTTCTCGATAGCTTCGGAGATAACAAGATCAGTGTCATCAAGGTAGTACGCCAGGCAACCGGTTTGGGCTTGAAGGAAGCCAAGGATTTAGTTGAAGGCGTGCCGAGCAAGATCAAGGAAGGTTTGTCCGACGCGGATGCCAAGAAACTGAAAACCGAATTGGAAGCTGCTGGCGCAACTGTTTCGATCAAGTGATTGAAGCGGAATTCGGTGCGGGGTCAGCCGTTACTGGCCCAGCACCGTTGTGGTGTTAGAAGGTTCCAGTTGCGTCTCCGGTAGTCGGCGGCGCATTCGGTCAGCCAGTTTGGCATCGGTTTGCATGAGCGTCTCCAATCGCTTGTTTCTTAATTCTGCATGTCGGTCGACGCTGCGGTCGGCGGCTGCGCGAAAGTTGCGCGGACGCGGGTGGGCGGCACGATCGGCATCGCGCTCTGAGACGGAGTAACGATTCCTATGGCAGTCACTGCGCGACGCCGTTTAGAAACTTCCAATACCCGACGTTTTGGCAGCGGGCGCACGCCCTATTCCATCCCGGATCTTACCGAGATTCAAACGAAGAGCTATGCGCGGTTTCTACAGTACGATAGTCCATCGGACAAGCGGAAAGACGACGGCTTGGAAGGTGTGCTGCGCGAAATCTTTCCGGTTGAAAGCTACGATAAGAAACTGTCGCTTTCGTACCTTCGCTACGAGTTAGGAAAACCACGCTACGAGCCGGACGAGTGTCGCCAGTTACGTTTGACCTACGGCCGACCGTTCCGCATTTGGCTGCGACTTAACAAAGAGCAGCCGATTGAGGAAGAAGTCTATTTGGGCGACCTGCCCATTATGTTGGGCGGTGGCGAGTTCATCATCAACGGGGCCGAGCGCGTCGTGGTGAGTCAGTTGCATCGCAGCCCTGGAATCGATTTCGTTTCCGAGATGGAAGCTGGGGAGCGACGGCTTTACAGTTGCCGTGTGATTCCCGAGCGCGGAAGCTGGATCGAAATCAATACCACCAAAAAGGACAGTATCACCGTCCGCATCGATCAGAGCGGCAAATTCTCGGTGGTGACGCTCTTGCGCGCATGGATCCCAAGTACGGGCTGGATGCGGATATTCTGCGCACGTTCTATGACACAACGAAGCAGAAAATTACCGATTCCCGTAGCATCGCGAAAATCGAAGGCAAGATTCCGGTGGGCGACGTTGTCTATCCAGTCGGAAGTGATCGTGCCGGTGAAATCATCATCGAAAACGGGCAGCGTATTACCAAGACGGTGGCCGAAACGATCAAAGACTCCGGTCTCAAGTCGGTGGAAATCATGGATCCGCCGCCGACGCCACTGTTGCTCAATGCGTTAGTCGACGACGGCACGTCGAGCCACGAGGAAGCGCTCCTGCGAATTTATCAGCGGTTGCGGCCTGGCAACCCTCCGCAGCTTGAAAAAGCAAAGGCGCTCTTCCACGAAAAATTCTACGATACAAATCGTTATCGTTTGGGTCGCGTGGGTCGCTTCCGCATGAACCGCAAGCTCCACCTTTCTGTTCCGGAAGATGAAATGGTGTTGCGGCCGGAAGATCTCATCAACGCGGTGAAGTATTTGATGCGGCTCGTGGCGGGCGATTCGGATGCGCACGTCGACGATATTGATCACTTGGGTAACCGCCGCTTGCGCACGATCGACGAGCTCGCTGCCGACGAAATGCGAAAGGGTTTTTTGAAGCTTCGCCGCACGGTGCAGGAGCGAATGAGCCTCAAAGATATTGAGGACATGACGCCGCGGAGCCTCATCAACCCGAAGAGCATCTCAGCGGCAATCGAGTACTTCTTCGGCCGTGGCGAGTTGTCGCAGGTCGTCGATCAGACAAATCCGCTCTCAATGCTGACGCATGAACGTCGGCTGTCGGCACTTGGCCCTGGCGGCCTAAACCGCAAGCGAGCGGGATTCGAAGTGCGCGATGTTCACATCTCACACTATGGTCGCATCTGTCCGATTGAGACTCCGGAAGGCACCAACATCGGCCTCATTTCCAGCTTGGCGATGTATGCGGCGGTCGACGAATACGGGTTCTTGATCACGCCGTATCGCAAGGTGACGAAGGGCAAGTTGACGGATGAGGTTGTTTGGCTGCGGGCCGACGAGGAGTCGGAAGCCTTTGTGGCCTCGGCTGACTCTCCAATTGAGAATGATAAGATTCAGGGAGAAACGATCGTCGCTCGACATCGTGCGGACTTTGAATTGATTCCGATCGATCAAATTCAGTACATCGACGTCACGCCCAGCCAGATGATTGGCGTATCCGCCGGTCTGATTCCGTTTCTTGAACACGATGACGCGAACCGCGCGTTGATGGGTTCCAACATGCAGAGGCAAGCGGTTCCCTTGTTGGTCACCGAGCCGCCAATTGTGGGTACTGGTTTAGAGATCGATGTCGCGCTCCACTCCGGCATGATTATTCGCGCCGGCCACAAAGGCACAGTTACGTATGTGGACGCGGATCGGATCGAGATCGGGCCGGAGGTGCATCGGTTGCGGAAGTTCGTGGGTCTGAACGAACGGACCTGCCAAAACCAGAAGCCGATCGTAACAATTGGCGACAAAGTCGAAAAAGGCCAGGTGATTGCCGATGGCGCCGCCACGTACCAAGGTGAACTTGCACTTGGCCGCAATGTGCTCGTGGCGTTCATGTCGTGGGAGGGATTTAACTTTGAAGACGCGATCATTATCAGTGAAGAGCTGGTGAAGAACGATACATACACGTCGCTGCACATTGAGGAGTTCGACGTCGAAATTCGCGAAACGAAGCTCGGACGCGAGGAGTTCACTCGCGATATTCCGAACGTCAGCGAAAAAATGCTCCGCAATCTGGACGAGAACGGCATCGTTCAGATTGGAACGTACGTCGAACCCGGCGATATCCTTGTGGGCAAGGTTTCCCCGAAGAGCAAAACGGAGCTTACACCGGAAGAGAAATTGCTCCACGCCATCTTCGGACGCGCCGGTGAGGATGTGAAGAATGATTCGCTCGAGGTTCCTTCGGGTGTAGAAGGCATTGTGATCGATACGCAGCGATTCTCGCGCCGCATGAGCCTAACCGAGGATCAGCGCAAAGAATTCGAACGCTCGCTGAAGGCGGCCGAGAAGGAGGGCAACGAGCAAATCGCTTCCGTTTTCGGCGAACTGATTAGCGAAGTCGAGAAGATCATTGGCCGAAAGATCACCGATGACGACGGCGTGCCGATGATTCACGACCAGGATCCGGTCTATGTCGCCGAGCGTGCTGCGAGCTTCAAGCTCGATTCGCTCGATATCCGCAGCCCACAAAGAAAGAAGGATGCCGAGAAGGTCTTCAAGCAACTATGGCCGAATGTGGAAGAAGCCATCGACGCCCGCGATCGGAAGTTGAATTCAATGAAGCGTGGCGACGAACTCCGCAGCGGCGTGCTGCAGATGGTAAAGGTCTACATCGCCACGAAGCGCGTGATTTCCGTTGGCGACAAGATGGCCGGCCGACATGGCAATAAAGGTGTGATCTCCAAGATCTTGCCCGTTGAAGACATGCCGTATCTGGAAGACGGTACCCCGGTGCAGATCATGCTCAACCCGTTGGGTGTGCCGAGCCGCATGAATGTGGGCCAGATTCTGGAGACACATTTGGGTTGGGCCGGCGCCAAGGTTGGCTTTCGTGCGATCACGCCTGTGTTCGATGGGGCCGCCGAGACGGATATCAATGCGGCGCTCGATGAAGCGGATTTGCCCAAGCACGGCAAGACCCGCCTATTCGACGGCCGTACCGGAGATGCGTTCGAGCAGGAGACTACAGTCGGCTACATCTACATGCTCAAGCTGCATCACTTGGTGGACGACAAGGTTCATGCCCGCAGCACCGGGCCGTACTCGCTCATCACGCAGCAGCCGCTCGGTGGGAAGGCGAGGTTTGGCGGTCAGCGGTTTGGCGAGATGGAAGTGTGGGCGTTGGAAGCGTACGGCGCCGCGTACATTTTGCAGGAGCTTCTCACTGTCAAGAGCGACGACGTGGAAGGCCGCACGAAAATTTACGAGTCGATGGTCAAAGGCGAGAACACGCTGGAAGCCGGCACGCCAGCCAGCTTCGACGTGCTCACGAACGAAATCCGCGGCCTCGGCCTCAACATGCAATTGGAAAAACGGCGGATATAAGAACAGAACAAGAGTCAGAAATCGCTTCCCTATCACTGGAGCGCGACAAATATGAGCAGCATTTTAGATACCGCCAGTTACGATCGCATTAACGATTACGCGTCGGTAAAAATTAGTTTGGCGCGACCGCACGATATTCGTAGCTGGTCGTTCGGCGAAGTGAAGAAGCCGGAAACGATCAATTACCGCACCTACCGTCCGGAAAAGGACGGCCTGTTCTGCGAGCGGATTTTCGGTCCCGAAAAGGACTGGGAATGTGCCTGCGGCAAGTACCGCGGCATGAAGTATAAGGGCATGATTTGCGACCGCTGCGGCGTGAAGGTGACGCACAGCCGCGTGCGCCGCAAGCGGATGGGGCACATCGAGCTCGCCGCACCTGTGGTCCATATCTGGTTCTTTAAGGCGATGCCGAGCCGGTTGGGTAGCTTGCTTGCCATGAAGACCACGAGTTTGGAAAAGGTTATCTACTTTCAGGATTACGTTGTCGTCAATCCGGGCGATACTGCGCTCAAACCGCAGCAGCTCTTAACGGAAGAAGAATATCGACAGGCCCGGGATCAGTTCGGCGAGAACGCGTTCGAAGCGTCGATGGGCGCCGAGGCCATTCGTAAACTGCTGCAGCAGTTGGATTTGGTGAAGTTGTCCGTGGATCTCCGCGAAGAGCTTAGGGAAACCGGCTCGAAGCAGAAGGCGAAGGATCTCATAAATCGTCTCAAGACAGTCGAGGCCATCCGCGATTCGGACAATAAGCCCGAGTGGATGGTGCTCGACGTAATTCCGGTGATTCCGCCAGATCTGCGGCCGCTGGTGCTCCTCGATAGCGGCAACTTCGCCACGAGCGACTTGAACGATTTGTATCGCCGGATCATCAATCGCAACAATCGGCTCAAGAAATTGGTCGACCTTAACGCGCCGGAAGTCATCATTCGCAATGAGAAGCGAATGCTGCAGCAATCCGTCGACGCCCTGTTCGACAACAACCGCTGCAAGCGGCCGGTGCTCGGCTCATCGAATCGCCCACTCAAATCCTTGACGGATATGATCAAGGGCAAGCAGGGCCGGTTCCGCGAGAACTTGCTCGGTAAGCGAGTGGACTACTCTGCTCGCAGCGTGATCGTGGTCGGCCCGAGCTTGAAGCTGCATCAATGCGGGCTGCCGAAGAAGATCGCGCTGGAGCTATACCAGCCATTCATCATCCGCCGGCTCAAGGAATTGGGTCACGCCGATACGATCAAAAGCGCGAAGAAAATGTTGGAGCGTAAGGATGATGAGGTGTGGGATATCCTGGAAGAGGTGATCCGCAATCATCCGGTGCTCTTGAATCGCGCTCCGACGCTGCATCGTATGGGTATCCAGGCCTTCGAGCCGGTGCTCGTGGAAGGCAACGCCATTCAGCTCCATCCGCTCGTGTGCAAGGGCTTCAACGCCGACTTCGACGGCGACCAGATGGCCGTCCACTTGCCGCTTTCGATCGAGGCGCAAGTCAAGGCGCACACGCTCATGATGAGCACACACAACATTTTCAGTCCGGCTAACGGTGCGCCAATTATCAGCCCGTCGCAAGATGTCGTTATGGGTTGTTACTATCTGACGATGGGCGTGCCCAAAGCGCCCGGCGACGACATGGTGTTTTCGTCGCTCGAAGAAGTTGAAATGGCTTATGCGGCCGGCAAGGTCCACACGCACGCCAAGATCAAGGTGCGCCTACCGAAGTACCGGTGCATGCGGGAAGACTATGAAGCTAAGACGGGCTTTGGCAAATTGGTCGATACGACGGTGGGTCGCGTACTTTTCAATATGGTGCTGCCGAAGGGCATGCCGTTCTACAACATTGCACTGCGGTCTTCGCAGCTCGCGCACGTGATCAGCGACTGCTATCAGATGTTAGGCCGAAGCAAGACGATCGCGCTGCTCGACGACATGAACCAACTCGGTTTCCGCCTTGCCACACGCAGCGGCTTGTCATTCGCCACCGATGACCTAATCACGCCGGAAGCAAAGTCGCGGATTATCGCGACCGCAGAGAAGGAAGTTTTGCGGAAGAACAAGCTCTATCAACGCGGCATCATCACCGAGGGCGAACGTTACAACCAGGTGCTCGACGCCTGGACGCACGCCCGCGAACAAATCACGACGGAAATGATGAACGCGCTGGAAAGCGACTATCGTGAGGGCGGTTACGTAAACCCAATCTTCCTGATGGCCCACTCCGGTGCTCGTGGCGGTGTTGAGCAAATGCGGCAGCTCGGCGGTATGCGTGGCCTGATGGCGAAGCCCTCCGGCAAGATCATCGAGACGCCCATCAAGGCGAACTTCCGCGAAGGCCTCACCGTGCTCGAGTACTTCAGCTCGACGCATGGTGCCCGCAAGGGCTTGGCCGATACAGCCCTCAAGACAGCCGACTCGGGATACCTGACTCGTAAGCTCGCGGACGTTGCCCAGAATGTGGTCATCACGATGGAGGACTGCGGCACGACGCAGGGCATCACGAAGGGCATCATTTACCGGGGCGAAAAGGTCGAAGTTGGCCTGGCAGACTCGATTCGCGGTCGTGTGAGTCGAACCAACATTGTGAACCCGATTACCGACGAAGTGATTGTTAGCGAAAATGAGCTGATTACGGCCGAAATCGGCCGCAAAATCGAAGAGCTCGGCCTGGAGAAGATTCAGGTTCGCAGCGCGATGACGTGCGATGCGCCGCTCGGCATTTGCCGCCGCTGCTACGGCATGGACCTTTCGACCGGCTCGCTGGTGGAAGAAGGCATGGCTGTCGGCATTATCGCTGCCCAATCCATCGGCGAGCCCGGCACGCAGCTTACAATGCGAACGTTCCATATCGGCGGTGTGGGGCAGCACGACGTAGAAGAGAGCGACATCAAGGCCAAGCGCGGTGGTTTGGTGAAGTACACGCGCCTTAAAGTGGTGACGAACGACGAAGGCCAAAAGATCGTCTTGGCGCGGAATGGTGAAGTTTCGTTGGTCGACGAAAAAGGCCGCGAAGTGGAAAAGTACGAAGTCCCGGCCGGCGCCATTCTGAAAGTCAACGAAAACGACACGGTTCCCGCCAGCTCGGTCTTGTGTGAATGGGACCCGCACAGCATCCCGATTTTGGCCGAAACGGGTGGCAAGGTCCGCTTTGAAGACCTTATCGATGGGCAGACGATGCGTTCCGAAAAAGATCCCAGCGGTCATATTCGGTTCGTCATCATGGAGCACAAGGGCGACTTGCATCCGCAGGTCGTCGTGGAAGACCCAGCCGACGGCAAGATTCTCGACTTCTATTACATGCCCGAGCGGGCCCACTTGGAAGTCGATGAAGGTCAAATGATTTCGCCCGGCACACTCGTCGCCAAGACTCCGCGCGAGGCGTCCGGCACGCAGGACATCACGGGCGGTCTGCCCCGGGTGACCGAAATCTTTGAAGCCCGCAAGCCAAAGGATCCGGCCGTTATCGCGGAAATCGACGGGACCGTCGAATTGCTCAGCGAGAAGAAGCGCGGCAAGCGCTCGATTATCGTCCGCAGCGAAAGCGGTATCGAGCGCGAGCACTTGATCACGCACAACAAGCACTTGCGTGTGCACTCGGGAGACGTTGTGCGAGCCGGCGACGCCTTGGTGGATGGTCCGCTCGTGCCGCACGATATTCTCCGCATCTCCGGTGAAGAAGCCGTGCAGCAGTATCTCACCCGCGAAATTCAAAACGTCTATCGCAGTCAGCGCGTTGAGATCAACGACAAGCACATCGAGATCATCGTCGCACGGATGTTGCGTAAGGTGCGTATCGAGAATGCGAGTGATACGAACCTGTTGCCCGGCAGCGTGATGGATAAGTTCGATTTCCGTCAGGCGAACGAACAAATCATGCAGTGCTTGAAGATCACCGAGAAGGGCGACAGCGAATTCGCTGTTGGATCAATCGTGCCGAAGGAGGTGCTCGATCAGTCCAATGCACAGATCGAAGCGCTCGGCGGCGAAATCGCGAAGGGTACGAAGCCGAAGCGAGCCACGGCGGCCACGCAACTCTTAGGCATCACCAAGGCGTCGGTGCAAAGCTCGAGCTTCATTTCGGCCGCCAGTTTCCAAGAAACGACAAAGGTGCTCACGGAAGCTGCATTGGCCGGCCGCACCGATCACTTAGTTGGTCTGAAGGAGAACGTGATTCTCGGCCACTTGATTCCGGCCGGCACCGGTTTCCGGAACATTCACGAGGCGGAGGTCCGCATCAGGCCCGAAGCGCTCGAAGCGCTGGCCGCCGAGAAGGGCCGTGTGCTGGAGCGGGCGTTCCCGCTGCTCGAGACGGCCGCTGCGGCAGACCGCGGCGGCAACGGCGATGGTGCACCTATGCCCCCGCCGCAAGAACCGACCCGTACCAGCTTAGACGATCTTCTGGGCAGCCCGATGCCGCCTTTGCCGGACGATTCTGAGTAGCAGCGGGGCATTCGTCGCAATTCAAGACCCGCAAACATCTTAGGTGGGCTCGCTTCAAATGAAGGAGCCCACCTTTCTCATGGATATGTGGAACGTCTTGACTCGCACTGCGAACCAGATACAATTGATTGAAACAATTGTTTGAAACGGATGTTTTTCAAGATTTGGCAACGACCATGTCTTCAATCGACACGGACAATACGCGGGAACGAATCGCCGTCGCAGCCGGCGAGATTTTCGCAGAGCGTGGTTTTGACGGCACGAAGGTACGCGATATTTGCCAACGTGCCGGGGCGAATGTCGCCGCCGTGAACTATTACTTTGGCGACAAGCAGCGGTTGTACGTCGAGGCGGTATGCCAGGCACATCGCTGGCGGATGGAGCAATTTCCACTGCCGCCTTGGAAAGAGGGCACCTCGCCGGAAACGAAACTGTTCGACTTCATCAAAACATTTATCCGTCGCGTCCGCAGTGGTCCGGACGGTACGTGGCACTCAAAGCTGATGATGCGCGAGATGGCCAACCCCACGGCCGCGTGCGCGGAACTCGTCCAGTCGTCGATCCGTCCGCAATTTGAAATTCTTTTGCAGATACTGCGCGAACTCATGCCGTCCGATGCCTCGCCCGAGGAGTTTCGGCTGACGGCATTCAGCATCGTCGGACAGTGTTTGTTTTATCATTTCGCCGACCCCGTCATTCGCAATCTATTAAGCGCTGAGGAGTATCGGTCGTTGGATATCAAGGCGTTGTCGCGGCACATCACCGATTTTTCTTTGGCATCGATACGACAACGATCGGGTGCCCGGCGCACGGGGGCCATGCAATGAGCTGGATTGCGCTCAAGATGCTCACGGGCAATCGCGGCAAGTACCTGGGTATCATTCTAGGAATCGCGTTTGCATCGCTGCTGATCGCTCAGCAGGCTTCGATCTTTTGCGGGCTCATGCTGCAAACAAGCGGCCAGATTCGCGATATTCAAGGCGCCGATATTTGGGTGATGGATCCCAACGTGCAATTTTCGGATGACGTGAAACCTCTCTCCGAAAATGATTTGTACCGTGTCCGCGGCGTTTCAGGCGTGTCGTGGGCCGTTCGGCTGTACAAGGGCCTCACTCGCTCTCGGTTGGAAGACGGCAACTTTCAACAAACCATCTTATTGGGATTGGATGACGCCACTCTCGTCGGCGCTCCGCCAAAAATGATCTTGGGTAATGTATTCGACCTGCGCAAGCCGGATGCCGTGATCATGGATTTGGAGGGGTACAAACTGCTCTGGCCGGGCGAGGACCCGCGCGTCGGCAAGCGATTTGAAATGAACGACCACGTGGCCGAGATTGTGGGGATCTGCAAGGCCAGCCGAACATTTCAAACTTTTCCAGTGGTGTATACGCGCTATACACAAGCGCTGGAATTCGTGCCGCCCGAACGTAAGGTGTTGTCATTCATCTTGGCCCAGGGCAAACCCGGGCTTCCGGTCAACGATGTCTGCAAGTGGATCCAAGATCAAACGGGGCTGCGGGCCGTTACAGGTAAGCAATTTGAGTGGATCACCATGATGTACTTCATGCGGAAGACGGGCATCCCGTTCAATTTTGGCATCACGGTCGCGCTCGGCTTCATCGTCGGCACGGCCATCGCTGCGCAGACGTTCTATCTATTCACGATCGAGAACATCAAGCAGTACGGCGCACTAAAGGCAATGGGCGCCGGCAATTGGACGTTGATGGGAATGATCCTGTTGCAGGCGATGCTCGTAAGTTTAATTGGGTTCGGGTTGGGAATCGGAGCCGCAAGCTGGTTTGGCACGATCGCGACGTCGCCTGGTTCGCGGTTGGCGTTTTACATGCCACCGGAAGTGTTTATCGGCACCGGACTTGCCGTCGGCGCGATCAGTGTTTTGTCCAGCCTGCTGAGCATGCAGCGCGTGATGGTTGTCGAGCCGGCCGTAGTGTTTCAAGGATAAGCGGATGAACGGCAACAATTCACGACCGCTGATCGCCTGCCGTAACGTGACGAAAGTTTACGGCAGCGGCAATGCCGAAGTACATGCCTTGCGCGGTGTGAACCTCGACATCTATCCGGGCGGGATCACGATGCTTGTCGGACCCAGCGGCTGCGGCAAGACGACGCTGCTTTCGATCGTGGCCGGCATTCTGCGGCCGACTGACGGAAGTGTTCAAGCACTTGGCACAGACCTGACTCGGTTGTCGTCGTGGCGACGTACCGCGTTTCGGCGAAATAATGTCGGTTTTGTGTTTCAGCAGTTCAATCTCCTTCCTGCGCTCACAGCCGCCGAAAATGCGGCCGTGCCGCTGGTGATTCAGGGATACTCCAAACGCGCGGCCTTGCGGATCACCAAAGATCTATTGGGCCAGATGGGCATGGGCGACCGTGTGAACAACCTGCCCGGTCAACTGTCCGGCGGCCAGCAGCAACGCGTCGCGATTGCTCGGGCGCTTGTGCATCACCCGCGGCTGTTGGTGTGCGACGAGCCGACTTCGGCACTGGATCATCGCACGGGCCACTCGATTCTCGAACTATTGCGAACGGTTGCGATCGAAGGCGATCGCGCGGTGATGATCGTCACCCACGATAGTCGCATTTTCGAATTTGCCGATACGCTCGCAAGCATGGACGATGGGCACATTGAATCGGTCGAAAAACAACGTGCCGCGGATCAAGCGTTGATCGCATAGGAGTCGTTTGACGTGCTACGAATCGAGTTAATAACGGCATCAAATCCATGATTACTAGAATTCTAAATCTGCTTACCAAGATCGGTTTGCCAGTGCTGGCCATCGCGCTCATAGCTTTTGCCGTGCGATACATGGCTCAGGCAAAGCAGCGAGTGCCCGTCGTGCCGCCGCCGGTCCAACCGGCCGCGAATCCGTTTCCGAATTCGGTTGCCGGCGCGGGCATGGTCGAGCCGGAGACCGAGAACATTTCGATCGGCACCCCGCTACCCGGCATCGTGGTAGAGGTATTTGTGAAAGTGGGCCAGCGTGTGAAAGCGGGTGCCCCACTCTTCCGTATCGATGATCGCGATCGCCAGGCTGAGCTCGCCGTTCGCAAAGCGATGCTGGCCGACGCGCAAGCCGCGCTCGAACGCTTAGAAGCGATGCCGCGCAAAGAGGAGCTGCCCGCTGCTGAAGCAAAAGTCAGAGAGGCCAAGGCCGAATGGGATAATTGGGAACAACAATGGGCGCGCGGTGAAAAACTCGTATCGGATAAGACGATGTCTGAAGAGGAATTTCAAGAACGGAAGCAGACGGCCATCGGAGCCCGCGAGCGCTACAACCGCGCCATTGCCGATTACAATCTTCTTAGAGCGGGCGCTTGGGATGTCGACAAGCGCGTGGCCCAGTCTGCCGTCGATCGCGAGAAGTCGCAAGTGGATCAGGTGCAAACGGACATCGATCGGCTGGTCGTGCGGGCGCTTGTCGATGGCGAAGTGCTGCAGGTCAACGTGCGGCCTGGTGAGTTCGTGGGGGCACCGCCGGGGCAGGCCTTGATCGTGCTTGGGAACACAAAGCAACTTAATGTTCGCGTCGATATCGATGAGTACGACATTCCGCGGTTCGTACCCAATGCTCCGGCCCGGGCCGTGCTCAAAGGCCAGTCGACCGGGTTCTTCCCTTTGCGTTTCGTGCGAATCGAGCCGTTCGTGATCCCTAAGAAATCGCTGACGGGAGACAACACCGAGCGCGTCGATACCCGCGTGCTGCAAGTGATCTACGCCGTGGAGGGCGGCGCGAAGCAACTGTATGTGGGGCAGCAAGTGGATGTATTTATCGACACTACGAGCCACACCAACAAATCCCCCCGCGAGGCAAAAAACAGCATTACGCCGTAGTGTACGACACCCTCCCTCTCCCTCTTGGGAAACGGCGGAGTGGTATTGTTTGGCTCCGATGAACTTGCGATGGCTAAGCAGCTGCGTAGATAATGCTCGTAGTCTCTATCGCTAATTTTCCAGAATGACTGAGAATCCCTCCTCGCTCTTCAATGGGAATCCTCAACGCTTTCCACTGATAGGTTGTCATTAACAACTATGGACAAAACGTTCATTCTTGGCGAAATCCGTAGAACGGCCAAAGAAAACGACAGTCGAGCTCTGGGCGTTGCTGCGTTTCGAAGCCAAACTGGCATTAAGAAAGCTGATTGGCAGGGTGTTCATTGGGTCCGCTGGAGCGATGCACTCATTGAGGCTGGCTTCAATCCTAATGAATTCACAGCCGCAACTGCCAACAACGAATTAGCGCGGCAATACGTTTAACTGGCAAAAGAACTTGGACATTTTTACCCGTCGAAGCAGAGTTGAGGATGAAGCGACGTAACGACAAGTCGTTTCCTAGCGACGGTGTATTTCGAAGATTTGGCAGCAAGTACGCATTGATCCGCTTCGTCTCTGATTATTGCCGAAGCGAATCGAAATATAACGATGTTGCAAGTTGGTGCGACGCTTATTTGTCCCGACGTCCTGCCGACGCGAGCGAGGAACGGTGTGACGGTAAAACTGATGCAACGTCGTTAGGTTCCGTCTACCTCGCCAAATCAGGACGGTACTACAAAATCGGAAAGACCAATTCGGTAGGCCGACGCGAGTATGAGATTGCGCTACAACTGCCCGAGAAACTCAAGATGGTCCATGTAATTACCACCGATGACCCAACGGGCATCGAAGCATACTGGCATAAGCGGTTTGAATCGAGTCGAATGAACGGTGAATGGTTTGAATTGCGCCAAAGGACGTCGCGGCATTCAAACGGCGCCGCAAGTTCATGTAGTTGCACTTCGGACAATTAGGCTATGCCAACTGTTCTTCGAGTCGGTCCATACAGCTTCATTTTCTTCAGTTCCGATCGCCAAGAGCCGCCGCACATACATGTGAAGCGGGACCGCGACGTTGCGAAATATTGGCTGGAGCCGGTCTCACTTGCCAAGAATTGCGGTTTTCGCGAGCACGAACTTAACCAACTCGAGCGGCTCGTGGTAGAATATCAACAGAAATTCATTGAGGCGTGGCATGACTACTTTGGTACTTGAGCAAGAGCCGGTTGCCGTGAGGGTTTCACTCGACTCCCATCATTTAGTGGTCGAGTTGGCGGATGGACGCAGCCTTCTTGTGCCCCTGGAATGGTATCCCCGTCTCTTCCACGGTACGGAAAAGGAACGCCAAAACTGGCAACTCTTGGGTGATGGCTACGCCATCGAATGGCCCGACTTGGACGAGCATATCGGCGTCGAGGGGCTGCTGGCGGGCCGCCGCAGTGGTGAAAGCGCATCGTCGCTTAACGATTGGCTATCAACGCGTATTTCCCGCCCTTGACGGACCCCTGCAAAGGCGTAAACTTATTGGTTTCTACGCGTTTTGCTCGATTGCCCCGTTAGAAGGCGTTTCATGCCGACCATCAACCAACTCGTCCGCAGCCGGCGGAAGGCGAAGCGGAAGTTTTCGAAGTCGCCTGTCTTAGACAAATGCCCGCAGAAGCGCGGTGTGTGCCTGTTGGTGCGGACGATGACGCCGAAGAAGCCGAACTCCGCGCTGCGGAAGATTACCCGCGTGCGGCTTTCCAACGGCAAAGAAGTCACGGTGTACATTCCGGGCGAAGGCCATTCGCTGCAGGAGCATAGCATTGTGCTCGTGCGTGGCGGTCGTATTCGCGACCTCCCGGGCGTGCGCTATCAGGTGGTGCGGGGAGCACGCGATACGCTAGGTGTGCAGGGCCGCAAGCAGTCGCGCAGCCGATATGGGGCGAAGAAGAGTTGAGACGAGGCTGTCAGCCTTCGGCTCTCGGCTGCCAGCCAATCCAAAACACTATGAATTATGAACTCTGGCTGATAGCCGACAGCCAATAGCCGAAGGCTTCCCTATGGGTCGAATTACCGCAAGTCGCAAGCAACTGAAGCCCGATCCGAAGTGCGGGTCGCTGCTCGCTGCGAAGTTCATCAACACGCTGATGCACGACGGCAAGAAGAGTGTCGCGCAAAACGTGTTTTACGACGCGCTCGATATCGTGAAGAAGCGCGTTCCCGATAAGGAACCGATCGAGGTCTTCACGCAGGCCATTGAGCATGTGAAGCCAGCGATCGAAGTCCGCAGCAAGCGCGTCGGCGGCGCCGCGTACCAGGTGCCGATGCAGGTGAATCGCATCCGGCAACAGTCGCTGGCGATTCGCTGGATGTTGCTGGCGATCCGCGAAAAGAAGGGACGGCCGACGGCCCAGAAATTGGCCGATGAATTCGTGGCCGCATTCAATCGCGAAGGCGCGGCCGTGAGCCGCCGCGAAAACGTCCATCGCATGGCGGATGCCAATAAGGCGTTCGCCCACTTTGCGTGGTAGTACCGATCAATAGTACGCCGCGGCCTAAAAAAGCCGCGGCATTTTTCATGCGCTGAGGAACTCCCGCAATGGCGCTAAGGCGCAAAGTAAAACGAAATTCGGAACACTGATCTTCGCTAATCATCGCTAATAATTCTAATAGAGAGGATTAGCGAAGTTTAGATCGTGTTGACATTCAATTAACAACGATTATTAGTATTCCTTGCTTTGTTTTTCGCCACTTTGCGCCTCACGCCTTTGCGTGAGAATCATCCGCGTGAACGTAACTTAGAAACATGGCAACCTCCCTCGAATGCATCCGCAACATCGGCATCATTGCCCACATCGATGCCGGCAAGACGACGGTCACCGAGCGGATGCTCTTTGCGAGCGGCGCGAAGCATCGAGCGGGCGAAGTGGACATGGGCACCACCACGACGGATGACGATGCCGAAGAAGCTGAGCGCGGCATCACGATTTACTCGGCGTGCGTCCAATTTCCGTGGAAAGAAGTCGTCATCAACCTCATCGATACGCCCGGCCACGTGGATTTTACGGCCGAGGTGGAGCGCAGCCTGCGGGTGCTCGATGGGGGCGTCGTGGTGTTTAGCGCTCGTGAAGGCGTCGAGGCCCAGAGTGAAACGGTGTGGCGGCAGGCGAACAAGTACAAAGTGCCGCGGCTCGCGTTTATCAATAAGTTGGACCGCGAAGGGGCTGATTTCGAAGCGGTTTTCGAGGAAATCGGCACGCGGCTCGGAGCGCATCCGGTCGCGCTACAAATTCCGCTGGGCCAGGGACCGGCACACACGAACAATCCGTTTCGCGGTGTCGTCGACCTGGTGCGCATGAAAGTGCTCGCCTTTCCGGAGGGAAAGGAAGGCAACAAGATCGTTGTCACCGACATTGCTGATGAAGACCTGGCGAGCGAGGCACAGCTCTGGCGCGAACGGCTGCTCGAATCGCTCTACAACTACAGCAATGAATTGATGGAGCTGGCTCTGGCGGAAGAACCAATTCCCGAGCCGCTCATCCACAAAGTGCTGCGAGATGCCACGCTTCACCTCCAAATACAACCGGTGCTGTGTGGCTCGGCGTTGCACGGAATGGGTATTGTGCCGATTCTCGATGCGGTGGCGGCCTACCTGCCCAATCCGGCGGACGTGCCGCCGGTTGAAGGCACAGACGTCGGGCACAAACAGAAGGGGAAAGGCAAAGCGGCAGAAGCAGCCGCAGCTCAACAGGCCAAGATAATCAAACGCAAGCCCGATCCCGCGGAGCCATTTTGCGGACTGGTATTCAAGATTCAGCCCTACAAAACGGGCGACCTCTCGTGGGTGCGAATTTACTCGGGTGTTTTAGAGCCGAACTCGCGCGTGTTGAATTCCACGCGCGACAAGAAAGAAAACGTCGCCCAGCTTTGGCGGATCCACGCCAGTAAGAAAGACGAGCAAATTCAATCGGCCCGGGCCGGAGACATCATCGGCGTCATCGGCCTCCGCGATTCCATCACCGGTGACACGCTCTGCGATACCCGAGAGCCGATCTTGCTGGCATCCATCGAGTTTCCCGAAACAGTTATTTCGATGGCGATCGAAGCCGAGAGCACCGAGGACCGCAAGAAGCTGGCTGAGACGCTGGCGATGCTCCGCAAACAAGATCCCACGTTCCGGGCCGAAGAGAACCCCGAAACCGGTCAGACGTTGATCAGCGGCATGGGCGAGTTGCACTTGGAGGTCATTCAACACCGGTTGTTGCGGGACTTTCGTTTGAACGTCAAGGTCCATAAGCCCCGGGTGAGCTATCGCGAAACGGTCGCCCGATCGGCCGAAGCCGTCGGCGAATGTAGCCGCATGATTCAAGGCGCACAGCACGCGGCCAAAGTGCGGGTTCGTGTCGAGCCGTTTGAAAAAGGCTTTGGCCCGGTCACAGTCACGAATGTGCTGGAACACGGCCTGCCGAGCGAGATGCTCGGCGTGGTGCTCGAAGAGCTGGAAAGCGCGGGGCAGGGCGGGGGGCTACTGGGATTCCCGCTCATGCGTTTAAAGGCAACCGTGCTGGGCGGGGAGGTGGCCGAGACCGGCCCTTCGGAAATTGCCTTCCGCACCGCCACGAATCATGCGTTTGACCAGGCCCTCCGCGCCGCCGGGCCTGTGTTGCTGGAGCCGATCATGAAGCTGGAAATCAGCACGCCCGACGAGCATGTCGGTGACCTGGTGAGCGACCTGCAGCAGCGAAGAGCGATCATCCACAGCACGGAATCGCGCGGCACGGCCACCGTCCTGCATGCGGAGGCCCCGTTGGCCAACTTGTTTGGCTACTCCAGCGCAATGCGCTCGCTGAGCCAAGGCCGCGCGAGTTGCTCGATGGAACCGAGCACGTATGCTCCGGCGCCGGATGACGTGCTGCAGAAGTTTCTAGGCGAGTCATAAAGAGGAGGATTGAGGATACTGGATGCAGGGAGGGGCAAGGCACTGGAATGTCGAACCCTCCCCCCTGCATCTCGCATCCTTACTGTCATGACTGACCGTTCCTTTGTCTTCGGCGTGGATCTCGACGGCGTCGTCGCCGATTTTTACGGCGGGCTGCGGCCGATTGCGGCCGAGTGGTTGGGCGTTGCGTTGGAGACGCTTACACCGCACGTTTCTTGGGGGCTCGTTGAGTGGGGCGTCGCCCAAGCGCCGGGCGGCTACGACAAGCTGCATCGCTTTGCCGTCACGCAGCGTGAACTGTTCCTCACGATGCCGCCGATGCCCGGTGCGCCGCAGGCACTGCGTCGACTTTCGCTTGAAGGCGTTCGCATCCGCATCATCACCCACCGGCTGTTCATCAAGTACTTCCACCAGGTCGCTGTTTCTCAGACGATCCAATGGCTTGATCGCCATGATATTCCCTACTGGGACCTGTGCTTCATGCAACAGAAAACGGCCGTGGGGGCCGACTTGTACGTTGAAGATTCGCCCACAAACATCGAACGGCTACGCGCCGAAGGCGCCAAGACGATCGTCTTCACGAACTCCACCAATGAGCATCTGGCCGGGCCGCGAGCCAGCACGTGGGACGAAGTGGCTCAAATGGTACTTGCCGAGAAGGCGGAGTGGGAACGACAAAGCTCCTCGCTGCCTTAAGCGCCTATCGCAGAACCTATGGGGACCGGCTCATTTTGCGGAGTCTTCGGAGCAAAATGTGCTTGGCCCCCACTCCCACTCCAGGCAGCATCATGTGCATGCAGGCCCACTTGCTCTTGACACGCCCCCCAGTTGTGCTATCCTTGCACTAACAACATAGGTGCGAGACCAGTGCCGGCGACTTTCCGGACTAGGTTCATTCAAATTCGATTGCAGCGGCCATCGGGGCGTTTACTTATATCGCTCCGATATCTCTTGCTCACGACCGCGATTGATTTTCTTGCTCCTCAGGGTTCCCGCTAACGTTTGGCGGTCGAGCCTTTTCCGCATTCCGCGCTGTGACAATACCTCCGCGCGAGGTCTTCGTTGCGAGCGAGACAACTTCCCCAAGTGGGAAAGAACGAGAACATTTCGTGACTAATTTTGAACAACTTGGCCTCGCCGATTCACTGCTCCGTGCGGTGCGCGCCGAAGGCTATCACACGGCGACGCCGATTCAATTGCAAGCGATTCCGCCTGTCCTCGCCGGGCGCAACCTGATGGGCTGCGCTCAAACGGGCACCGGTAAGACAGCGGCGTTCGCGCTGCCGACGCTGCACGGCTTGAGCACGAGCGTCAGCCGGGCGCTCGCCAACGACGCGACGCCAAAACACAAACCGCGCGGCAAGCAACGCGGCTCGTATCCGCGGGCCGATCGCCGGCCGATTCGGTCTTTGATTCTCGCGCCCACGCGCGAGTTGGCTGCCCAAATTGGCCAGAGTTTCAAGACTTACGGCCAATTCACGGGCCTACGATCCACTGTGGTCTACGGGGGTGTCGGTCAGGGTCCGCAGGTGAAGGCGCTGCAGAACGGTGTGGACGTGCTCGTCGCGACGCCCGGACGACTGCTCGATCTGATGGAGCAGGGCCACATCAATCTACGGAACGTGGAGATTCTGATTCTCGACGAAGCCGATCAAATGCTGGACATGGGCTTCATCGTGCCCCTGCGGCGAATCGTGGCGTCCGTGCCGAAGACTCGCCAGACGCTGATGTTCTCGGCCACGATGCCGCTGGAAATCCGCAAGCTGGCGGCTGAATGGCTCACGGACCCGGTCCACGTCCAGGTGGCGCCAGTGGCCACGCCGGCCGAGCTCGTTGAGCACTCGGTGTATTTCGTAGAGCAGCATCACAAACCGCAACTGCTTGTACATTACTTGCAGAACACGGCGTATATTCGGACACTCGTGTTTGCCCGCACGAAGCACGGGGCCGATAAGATCGTGAAGCATTTGGATCGCTCCGGCATCCGCGCCGCGGCTATTCATGGCAACAAGAGTCAGTGTGTGCGGCAGCGCACGCTGGATGCCTTCAAGTCGAACCGCCCGCCCGTGTTGGTGGCGACCGACATCGCGGCCCGCGGGCTCGATGTGCAGGGTATCTCGCACGTCATCAACTTCGAGCTGCCCGAGGTGGCTGAGATTTACGTCCACCGCATTGGCCGTACCGGCCGAGCCGGCGCAACGGGAATTGCCACGTCGTTCTGCGGCCGGCACGAGCGTGACCAACTGCGACAGATCGAACGTCTCACACACCTCACGCTGACGGTCGAGCAGGACCAGCCTACGTACCAAAGGGTCACGGCAACGCAAGACGGGCAGACGACCGAGGGGTACGCAAAAACATTCCGGGCAAGATCGGCTGGTCGCCCGCAACGTGGGAGCAAGTCGAAGTCGCGCCAGCCGGATCGCGAGTTCGCAGTCGCGGCGAGCGCTACTGGAACCACCGGCCAACCAAGGAAGCGGCATCAACGCCGGCGCCGTGTCGGTGGTGCTCGTCGACGCAGTTTATAGAGCGAATGACCACGGCCTTCGCTTGGTCCGGCTCGTCCGTTAGATTGGGGCTGCGCACGTCCCGCCACCGACAGTTGCTTCCGCGACTTTTCGAGAGAGGCGGCGCGTGCCGTGCCAATCTGGTCGCGCCATGACTCCGATCACCTTCGACGTACTCGTGCTGCTGGTTTCTGTGATGGCGGGCCTGCTTGGTTCGCTGCTGGGGCTCGGCGGCGGGGTCATCGTAATTCCTGCCCTTACACTACTATTCGGCATCGACATTCGTTATGCCATTGGGGCGTCGATCGTCTCGGTGATTGCCACTTCCAGCGGCGCGGCGGCGGCCTACGTCCGCGAGGGCATGACCAATTTACGCGTCGCGATGGTGCTGGAGATTGCCACCGTATCGGGTGCGATCACGGGCGCGTTTCTGGCTGGAAGGATCAGTGGGAATTGGCTATACGTCATTTTCGGCGTCGTGCTCGCGTATTCCGCGCTAGTGATGTTTCGTAAACGCCACGACCAATTCCCTTCTCCCGACGAGATGCGTCCGGCACCGTGGGCCGATTACTTGCAGCTTCATAGCACGTATTACGATGCGGCGACGGACACACAAGTCGATTACAGGGTTGTCCGCGCTCGGGTCGGGCTGATGCTGATGTACATGGCCGGCGCAATTAGCGGACTGTTGGGGATTGGCTCCGGTTCGCTCAAGGTGCCGGCAATGGACTTGGCAATGCATTTGCCGATCAAGGTATCGACGGCAACCAGCAATTTCATGATTGGTGTGACCGCGGCCGCTCAGCGCCGGCGTGTACTTCATGCGGGGTGACATCGTGCCGTTTATTGCTGCCCCCGTCGCCGTCGGCGTCTTAATGGGAGCAATGATCGGCTCGCACCTGTTGGGCCGGCTGCAAGGCTCGACGATTCGCACGGTGTTCGTCGTCGTGTTGTTGTGGGTGTCGTTGCAAATGCTCTGGAAAGGGATTCACGGATGAGTGACTCTGCGATCCCTCCGGCGCCTGATTGGAAACCAATGCCAGTCAGCGAGCATGTCCGCCGCGTTGAGCTCTTAATCAGCAATTTGCTTCGCGTCGGAGTAGCATTGAGCGTCCTTCTGATCGCGGCCGGAACGTTTGTTTCGTTTATTCACCACCCGGACTACTGGAAGTCGAGCGACGAGCTGCATCAGCTCGTTCACCCGCAGCGCCCCGTTCCCGCATTCGTTGAGGGGCGTGGCGGCGGGCCTGCGTCACTTCAATGGCCAGTCGATCGTGGCCCTCGGCCTGCTAGTGCTGATCGCCACGCCGGTGATGCGCGTTTTGGTGTCGGTTGTCGCCTTTTTGCAGGAGCACGACCGGCTCTATACGCTCATCACGATGGTCGTTTTTTGCCTGCTGATTCTGTCGCTCGTGCTCGGGGCCGTTGAGTGACGTCGGCGCGGATGGCGAGCAAACAAGTGCCGAGCTGAAACCCAGCTCACATCCGTTAGACATTGTCAAAGACCAATTGATGCCGACCGTTCTTGAAACTTAGCTCAACCGGCTCCTGGTCGATCGTGCAGTTGGGATTGGCCGCCAGCACGTCGCCGAGATCTTCGCTCGCGTAGAGCGTCTCTAGGTGAAGCGTGTTGGGGATGATCAGCCAACCTTTGTCGCCATACCGAGCGGCCAACTTGTCGAAAAGCTCCTCGTCGTCTCGAAACGCGACGGGGATCTTCGCCCGGCCCATGTGGCCGGTGGTGAAAGTGTTGAGGAATGTCTTTTGCTCGTCGATCGCGTCGCGCAGGCGACGGGTGATGAAGTCAGCTAGGCCGACGCCAATCGCGTTGCCGTGCGACGCCTCAGCCAGCGACAGGGCGGCGATAATGTGGATGACAGGACTTGTGAGATCTTCGCCGTCGCGGACGCCGCGGTAGCCGATGACGTTCGTGTCCATGCCCGTGCCGCTGTAGGTTTTGCCAATGGCGTCAACAACCAGCACGTAATGTCATCGAGCGGCAGCCGCGGAAAATAGTGCCGGTGCCGCTCCAGCAGCTGCGGTTCGCGTTTCAGAATATCGGCGGGGCGTACCGCGTGCAGCTCGGCAGTTTGGTCGAAGCCGTCTTCGAGAATCGCCAGGCCAGCCAGGATCTTGCCCGAGTCGAGCACCACTTGCCCCATCTCTAGCAGCATTTCCTTCATCTGTGGCGTGGGGGCAGAGTGAAAGGTGGTGGCCGAGGGCGTTTTGCCCATGCCGACGACCATCATCTTGGTGAGCCCACTTTGCACCGGTCCCGAAAAACACGTATGCAGCTTGACACGATTGAGGACCAGCACGCCGGCCGACTCGTAGGCGATGGCGGTCCATCCAGACATCGCCAATTCTGGTGGGACGGACTTTAGTCCGTCCTTGTTCGACGGACTGAAGTCCGTCCCACGAACGCTCCCGAGTTTCACCACGTCCATCGATGCCCGGATCGGCATGCCCATCGCCTTTTCGGTGAGGCCGAGCGACTCGATCATCGCCCGCTGGCCTTCGGCCGTGCCGCCGTTGTGCGAGCCCATGGCGGGGAAAAGAAACGGCCGGGCACCGTGGTCGCGCAGCCAATCGCCGACCGCCCGCGTGATTTCCGCGATATTTGCGATGCCCCGGCTGCCCGCCGTGATGCCGACATCGCCCTGCGGCACCTTCAATCCCAGGCTATCCAACTGGACGCGCACAGCCGCGCGGATATCGCCGATCGGGTTTGAAACCAGCTTTTGATGGACGCGAAGGAATTTCATGCCTCCATCATACGACACCGGCGGACGGACATCGTCCACCAAAAAGCGGGCAGTCGGTCGGCGAAATGACGGTGGTTCTCTTCGACCGCGTACAAAGTGCGATACTTAGCCCCCGGTCACTGACCGGGGGCTAAATGGGTAAGTCGTAAGTTTGGCGTCAAACGAATTCGAGGTTGAACCAAGCACGCCGCGCACAGTGAAGGGCCCACAGGCCGATGGCCGCCAAGACGGCGGTGATCGATGCGGATGCGGCGAATACTATAATTGCCGTCGGTCTTCACCCACCAGAACAACGGCGGCAATAAGATTATCCAAGATAGCATTGTCACGAATAATCGTTTTGCTCGGGACGACCAGACCGAATACCGCAAGCTGGTTCCCACTACGGTAATTGTGGACGCAACCGACAGTAACAGAAACGTGAGGACGCTTCTTGGTGCAAACGCTGGCAATCTACCATCGAAAGTATAAGGCCCATCGCTGCGTGAGTCATAAACCAGTATGTGCAGCATTCGAATCCGATGCCACGAATAAACCATTGATAAGTTGTTCACGTGAGACGGGCAGTAGCAGTTCGGTAGCAACGCGAGATAGGCGATTGGCTAGCTTACCCCGGCCGATCATGCCCGGCATGATGATGCCGAACTGTACGAAACAAGAAAAAGTAGACGAAGTGACTGCTTCACTCGTTGGATGGAAGCTAAAGTGCGTAAAGTGATGCGGCAAAGAGCATGATTGCGACGAAGAATAGACCTTGCATGTCGGACGGGAATCGTCCGAATCCATACTGAAGCAGTCGACGAGACTGGCTGGACTATTGCCGTAATAACCGCCTAATCGGGCATGCCACCAGTCGCCGAGCGGTACCCATGAATCGGCTGCACACATCTGTGCCGCGATGATAGTCGCCGCTGTTCAACGGCTTCCGATCCTATATGCCACGCAACGATCGTTTGGTAGAGATTTTGTAGTCGTTCATTTCCTCGCGTAATTGGCTTATTCGCCATAACCAAGCGACCGTCAGAATCGCGCCTATAGCAACAATGGCAGCGTGGATTCCCACGTGCTCTGGCGAATTGACGACCCACCAAACAAGCCCCCAACTCGTCAGCAAGCTGTAAAACACGGCCAGCGAAATGAGTATCGGCGCGAAGCGATTCAGATGAGCTCCCCACAAAGCTGGCACTCCGATCGCTGCCCCCAGAGCCAGAACGCCCCACGGCGTAAAACCCGCCATCTGCGCCGCGCTCAGCGGAAACAGTACAGATAGCGCCAGAAGAATGCCGCCAAAGACAATCAAGTGAGCTGGTAGAAAGCTGGGGTGTCAGCCTCGCCCGCGACAGTGAGCCAACTGCGATTTAGCCAGGCCGACGAGGAATGGCATGAGCGCGAGCATCGGCATGCCGACCACAAACAGCATCGGCATGGCGGCATCGGGCTTCCCGTGCTGGGGGCCCATCAACACGAACAAGTTTGGCACCGCGATTAGGCCAAAGAACGCCATCCCAATCCACAGATAGGCGCTGCGTGACATACGTCATGGCGACCTGCTTCATTTGCTGCAAGAAGTCGAGCCATCGTGCATCTCCACAAAAATCTCTTCGAGGTTGAGATCGCTCACCGCGACGTCGGCATCCCAGGTTCGCCGCATTTCGGCCACAAGCCGCTCGTCGAAATCGGTCACGCTCACCGTGGCGTGTAAGCCATCCACTTCGCACCGCAATGCGCCTGGTACGGCGAAGCTGGCCGGCAGCTCGTGCCGGGCCGTGATTCGCAGGCGTTTTACGCGGTCTTTTAGCTCGTCCAGTTCGCCGTGGAAGCGGATTTTGCCGTCGCCCAAGATGGCCACCCGCTGGGCCACCCGTTCCAGGTCGCTCGTAATGTGCGTGCTGAAGAGAATCGTGTGAGAACGGTCCTGTAGCAGTTCCAATAGCGTGCCGCAGGAACTGCCGCCGGGCCGAAGGGTCGAGGCTGGCCACGGGTTCATCGAACACCAGGAATTCGGGCTGATGGCCGAGAGCCAGCACGATGCCCACCGTCTGCAACTGGCCGGTTGAGAGCGCACCGATTCGGTCTTCCAGCGGCACATGCCACCGCTCGCACAACGTACGCACAAACGCATGATTCCACCGCTCGTAAAACGCGGCCGTGTACGCGATTACCTGCCGCACGCGCATCCACGGATAGCTCGTTACCTCTTGCGGCACGTAACCGAGCCGGGCTTTCGCCGCTGCCGATAGGTTCCACGAGTCCTCACCGAAGACCGTCACGTTTCCAAAAGTCGGACGCAACAAGCCCAGCGCACACTTGATAAGCGTCGTTTTGCCGCTGCCGTTCGCGCCCAACAGACCGAGGACGGTTCCCGGCTCAATGGCGAGGTCGATCCCTCGAAGCACTTGTTTGCCGCCAAAGTTTTTTTGCAAGTGGTCGGCCCGGAGCACGGCATCGTTCATGGTTGTTGGTCCTGTAGCAGGGAGGAAATGACCTCGCGAATTTGTTTTGCGCCAGGCCGAGTAGTCGGGCGCGGAGCAGCGCCGGCTCAATGGTCGCGCGAAACTGCTGCTTTCGCTCCTCCAGCGATCCGTTATGGGAGGGCGCGAGCACTTGCATCCCCATTCCACGCACACGGCGGACAACGCCCTCGGCCTCCAGCCGCGAGTAAGCCTTACTGACCGTCATCGGGTTCACGGTCGCCTCTTGCGCCACCTGCCGCACGCTCGGCAGCAAGTCGCCCTCGCGGAGTAGGCCGCCCGCCACCATGGCATACACCTGATCGACGATCTGCCGGTAAATCGGCACACCGGAGGAGGCGTTAATCTCAAAAATCCCAGGGGTATCGTCCATGTGTATTAGTATAGTAATACACTAGACCATCTGTGTCAATTGGTTGACTTTGAATAAATAGCTGCGGTGCCTTACAGGGGGTGATCTAAAGAATGCCATCCCGCACCATCATCGTCAAACTCTCCAGGAAGAATTCTTGCACATCTCAATCGATGGCGTTGACAGCGTTTTGCTAAGAGCGGTATCATCACCAGTTCCCCACGATTTGGCGCGGCGAAGCAAATCGCGATTTTGTCGCTGGGGAAGCGGTTTTCGGCTGTTTGATAACTTGCGCCGGTGGCGGCTGAGGAAGTTCACGCGTGGCAACTTCAAAGGAAATTATTCGCATCCGCATGGAGGCGTACGACCACTCGGTGCTGGACCAAAGTGCGGCGGAAATCGTCGATACGGCGAAGCGCACGAATTCCATCGTGCACGGGCCGATTCCCTTGCCGACGCGAATCGAGCGCTACACCGTGCTCCGCAGCCCGCACGTCGACAAGAAATCCCGTCAACAGTTTGAAATCCGCACGCATAAGCGGTTGATCGATATCGTTCAGGCCACCGCCAAAACGATCGAGGCACTCAACAAGTTGAGCCTGCCTGCGGGTGTGGATATCAAGATCAAGGCAACAAGTGGATAGATAGTCGTTAGTTGATGGTCGTTAGTGGCGGATGGCATCAACTCCCGACCGGCAACTATCAATCATCAACTAACAACTATCAATGAACAACGGATGATTGGATGCCCGGCGGGCAAGGCGCGAATTCGAATCGCGATTCTCCCGCAGGACAACTGACAAGGTACACTCCGATGGCAATTGGGATACTCGGCCGGAAGGTCGGGATGACGCAACTCTACGACGAGTCGGGGCAGGTGGTCCCGGTGACGGTCATCCAGGCCGGCCCGTGCGACGTGCTGCAAGTTCGCACCGTCGAACGAGATGGGTACGAGGCCGTCCAATTGGGTTTTGGCGATAAGTCGCGGCGTCTCGCGGGTCGAAGTGTACGTGGTCATGTTGCCAAGCTCGACAGCAAGCGATCCAAAAAGCGCTCCGCTGCCGGCGTCGAGCTGCTGCCCAAAGCTGGTTGCGAACCCAAGCGTTTCGTCCGCGAAATTCGCGGTCCCGCGGGCGAGCTGGCTGTTGGCGGACAGGTTAAGGTAGAAGCCCTTGCTGATGTGAAAACGGTGGATATCACCGGTATTTGTAAGGGCCGCGGCTTTTCGGCGCCATCCGCCGCCATAATTTCGGTGGTCAACGCGCGACGCATGGTGTTAAAAAGTGCCACCGAGCGCTCGGCGGCACCGGCGCCAGCGCCTTCCCCAGCCGCGTCGTTAAAGGGAAGCGGATGCCGGGCCAATATGGCAACGTCACCAAGACGGTTCGCAACCAAAAGCTTGTAAAAGTCGATGCAGAAAACAACTTGCTGTTGGTCTGTGGTGCGGTGCCAGGACCGAACGGCGGTTTTGTCGTTGTCCGCGAAACGAACATGGTGAAGTAAGAATGTACTTTTTAGCGTCGGCGGCCACGCCGAACGCCCACCAATAAATTCGGCGTAGCCGCCGACGCTAAAGCACTACAAAACGTAATATGCCCAAGCTTACTGTTTACGATCGCAAAGGAAAAAAAGTGGGGACGTACAACGTCGAGCCCACCGATTTCGCTCCGCGCATCAACAAGCAGTTGCTGCACGATGCGGTCGTCATGTACCAGACCAACCTGCGACAAGGTTCCCATCAGACCAAATCGCGCGGCATGGTGGCAGGCTCCACCAAGAAAATGTATCGCCAAAAGGGGACTGGCAATGCCCGTGCTGGTCATAAGCGCAGCGGTATCCGTCGCGGCGGCGGGCACATCCATCGCATTCATAACCGCGATTACTCCTACCGTTTGCCGCGGAAGGCGCTGCAGCAAGCAACGCGGATGGCGCTCGCCGCCAAAGTTCGAGACGACGAGTTGACGGTCATCGATGATTTGGCGTTCACCGAACCTCGCACCAAGGACATGGTCGCGATCCTCAAGCATCTCGATCACCAGCAGGGCGATTCCCTGCTGGTAACCATCGAGAAGCACGACGCGAATGTGTACCGCAGCGCCCGCAACATCGAAGGCGTTTCAGTGGCCCCCGCCGGCGACCTCAATGCTCTGAGCGTGCTTTCCTCGCGACGTTTGTTGGTCACCAAGGCCGCGCTCGATGCACTTGTGGAGTCAGCCAAGAAAAACAAAGGTGAAGTGGAACCAGCATCGAAAGCGTGAAGTTTCCACAGCCTCGATTGAGTGACGAATAACTATGCCACGCGCCGTGCCACAAACGACGAAAATCTTCCTCGAGCCGCATCAAATTATTTTGCGGCCGCTGGTGACGGAGAAGGGTATGCACCGCTCCACGCGGAATAATGCATACGCGTTCGAGGTCCACAAGCTGGCCACCAAGGCCGATGTGCGACGCGCCGTGCATGAGTTATTCAATGTGAAGGTGCTGCGTGTGCATACGCAAACCCGCAAGGGGAAGCCGCGTCGCATGCGGTTCCGTTCCGGCCTGACTGGCACCTGGAAAAAAGCGATTGTGACGTTGGACCCGGAACATAGGATTGATTTCTTCTAGGAGAGCTGTCAGTTATCAGCCTCTAGCTATTAGCCAGAGTGTTTGGCTGAAAGCTGACGGCTGAAAGTTGAATCATGGCAATCCGCAAGTACAAACCGACATCGCCGGGCCGACGTAGCGCCACCGTCAGCGATTTTGCAGAGCTGACGAAGGGCGCCAAGCCGGAGAAGTCACTCCTGCGCCCCAAGACCAAGACGGGCGGCCGCAATAACCAAGGCAAGACAACCTCCCGCTTCCGGGGTGGTGGGCACAAGCGTCGTTACCGCATGATCGACTTCCGCCGGAACAAAGATGGCGTCCCGGCCAAGGTGGCTTCGATCCAATACGACCCGAATCGTTCGGCTCGCATCGCGCTACTCAATTATGTGGATGGCGAAAAGCGGTACATTGTGGCGCCACACGGGCTGAAAGCCGGCGACACTGTGATGAGCGGCAACGATGCGCCGCCAAACGTCGGCAATTGCTTGCCGCTCACGAAGATTCCACTCGGGACGTCGATCCATAATGTCGAATTGCAGGCGGGTCGTGGCGGGACGCTCTGCCGTAGCGCGGGCACCAGTGCCACGCTCATGGCGCGCGAGGCCGGTTGGGCGCAGATCTCGCTGCCAAGCGGCGAAATTCGGCGTATTCCATCCGCGTGCCGTGCGACGATCGGCGCCACTGGCAATCCTGACCGTATGGCAATCGTATGGGGCAAGGCGGGCCGCCGGCGCTGGTTGGGCCGCCGGCCCCACAATCGCGGTACGGCGATGAACCCGATCGACCATCCGCACGGCGGTGGTGAAGGTCGCACCAAAGGCGGCCGTCACCCCGTTAGTCCCACCGGCAAAAGTGCAAAGGGTGGCATGACGCGGGATCGCCGTAAGCCGTCGAACAAAGCGATCGTCCGCCGCCGGCGCAGCAAGCGGTATGGGGTTCAGAAACTGGTGACTAAATAGCTGGTGGAATAGTGGATAGTTGTTGGTTGCTTGTGAATGGCATGTAGTTTTTTCTTTGCAACGATCAACTAACCATTATCAACTAACAAAAACGACAGAACAACAAAATGGGACGATCGTTAAAAAAAGGTCCGTACGTCGACGCCAAACTGTTTGGCAAGGTTGATCGACAGAATCAGTCCGGCTTCAAAGAGGCGATTACCACTTGGGCTCGGGCCTGCACGATCATTCCGGAATTCGTCGGACACACGTTCATGGTCCACAACGGCAAGATGCACCTGAAAGTGTTTGTCACGGAAGACATGGTCGGCCACCGGTTGGGTGAGTTCGCTCCCACGCGGAGCTTCCGCGGCCACGGGGGGAAGGCCAAGAAGTAAGGGGCAAGGGTTTAAGCCATGGCGTATACAGCAATTCACAGACATGCTCGGATCAGCGCTCGCAAGGTGCGGCCGTTGGCCGATTTGATTCGTGGTAAAGCTGTCGACGACGCGCTCGCCATCCTGCGGTACCAACCGCAGCGCAGCGCGCGAATGCTCGAGAAGTTGATCAAAAGCGCGCTGGGAAATGCTGAAGATTTGCGAGCGCCGAATGTCGGCGGATTGGTGGTGAAAGACGCACGCGTCGATGGCGGACCGATGTTCAAGCGAATGCGGCCCCGAGCTCGCGGCATGGCGCACGTGGTGGCGCGGCGAAGTGCACACATATCGATAACGGTGGAATGATTCAATTAGCCCCCGTGCGATTCGCCGAGGGTTCTATGGGATGAAACATGGGTCAAAAGATCAATCCAATTAGTTTTCGCACCGGCATCATGATCGGTTGGAAAAGCCGCTGGTACGCCTCCAAGAAGGAGTTTGCCGACCTGCTATTGGAAGATCAGAAAATCCGCAAGTACGTCACCGAGAAATACAAGTTTGCCGGCATTCCCAAGATCGAGATCGAGCGTACACGCGACGAAGTGAAGGTTGTGCTGCACGCGGCCCGGCCCGGTGTCATCATTGGCCGCAAGGGTCAGCAGGTCGATCAACTGCAGGATGAATTGCAGAACCTGGTGGGTCGGCGGATCAACATCAAGATCGAGGAAATCACGCGGCCAGAACTGCAGGCCCATCTGGTCGCAGAAGAAATCGCGGAGCAGCTTGCCAAGCGGGCCAGTTTCCGCCGAACCATGAAGCGGGTACTCGATACAACTATGGAGGCGGGCGCCAAGGGCATCAAAGTGCAATTGGCCGGCCGATTGGGCGGGTCCGAAATGGCTCGCTGCGAAAAGCAAATTGCCGGGTCGATTCCGCTCAGCACGTTGCGGGCGAAAATCGATTACGGTTTTGTGGAAGCCAAAACGGCCCAAGGCCACATTGGCGTCCAGGTTTGGATTAACCAAGGCATGTACGAGGACGAGACCGATGGCGCTGATGCCCAAGAGGGTCAAGCACCGAAAAAGCCAAAGAGGGCGTATAAAAGGTGACGCCACGCGCGGCCAGCGCGTCGTCTTTGGCGAGTTCGGTTTGCAGGCAGTCGAAGGTGGCTGGATAAGCGCGGCCACGATCGAAGCCGGACGTATTGCGGCCACGCAATACATCCGCGGCGAAGGGCGGCTCTACGTCCGCGTGTTCCCGCACAAGTCGGTTACCTCGATCCCGCTCGAAACCCGGATGGGTAAGGGCAAAGGCGAGCCAGAATACTGGGCGGCTGTCGTCCGACCCGGCACGATCTTGTACGAGTTGGGCGGCGTGGCTGAGGCGGCTGCAAAGATGTGTTTGGCCCGCCTCGCGCACAAAATGCCGATCCGCGTCCGCATGGTGAAGAGACACGGTTAGATGGAAAAAATTACTGAATTGCGAGACATGAGCGACGAGCAACTTGGGCTGACGCTCAAGGAGGCCAACGAAGCCCTGTTCCGGCTGCGCATTAAGCAGCAAACGGAACGGCTTGATGCCCCCAGCGAATTGCGTCGCAATCGCCGCCTGATTGCCCGAATCAAAACACTCCAAACGCAGAGAGTGAAATTAGCGGAAGCAAAGTAAGAAGCTCTCAGCTGTCAGCTCTCCGTAAGAGAGTGATTGGCTGAAAGCTGATGGCCGGTAACTGAGAGCTAACTAACATGCCCAAACGACAAGTCATCGGCGTGGTCACGAGCGACAAAATGAACAAGTCGCGGCGCGTGGAAATCGAACGCCTGGTTCAGCACAAGCGCTATGGCAAGTTCATGCGTCGCCGCACCGTCTGCCACGTGCACGACGAAAACAATGAGTCGCACCAAGGCGATACTGTGGAAATCATCGAAGCTCCACCGCGGTCGAAGCTGAAGCGTTGGGATCTGTTGCGAGTCGTGTCGCAGTCACAGCAAGTGGACATTGCAGCCATGCGGGCGGCGGCGGAAATGAAACATAGCGAAACGGGCGAGGACGGGTCGGAGTAACTACAAAGCCGCTGAGTTCGCGGGAACGGAAAAGAAACAGCGGCGAATGCAAACGGAGCTTCACGACGACGCAGACGGGTTTGATCCATGATTCAAATGCAGACCAGATTAAACGTCGCCGACAACACCGGTGCTAAAGAAGTCATGTGCATCAAGGTGTTGGGCGGCAGCCGACGGCGTGTGGCCGGCCTGGGCGATGTGATCATTTGCAGCGTTAAAAACACAATGCCGACGAGTGAGGTCAAAAAGAAGGCTGTCGTGCGAGCTGTCATCGTGCGAACCAAAAAGCCCACCCGTCGCCCCGATGGCAGCTATGTGCGGTTCGATTCGAACGCCGTCGTGCTGATCGACAATGAGCGGAACCCTGCGCGGCACGCGCATTTTCGGCGCCGTCGCTCGGGAGCTCCGCGAACGTAAATTCATGAAGATCGTTAGCTTGGCAAGTGAAGTGGTTTAATAGCTGTCAGCTCTCAGCTATTTGTTGTCAGCCAGAAGTGGCTTGCAGCGGTTTGGCTGAGGGCTGATAACTGAAAGCTGATAGCTATGTTAATCCGCACTGGTGATACCGTTGAAGTAATTGCGGGCAACGACGGCGGCCAAAAGAGCCGCGTGATCAAGGTCGATCGCGCGACCGGCAAGGCGATTGTGGAAGGCGTCAATCGCGCGAAGAAGCACATCCGCCGCAGCCAGAAATACCCGCAAGGTGGTGTGCTGAGCAAAGAAATGCCGGTCCAGCTCTCGAATTTGAAATACGTTTGTCCTTCGTGCAGCAACGCTGCCCGGCTTGGTGCCCGATTCCTCGACGACGGCAGCAAGGAAAGATATTGCAAAAAGTGTGGTGCGAGCACGGGCAAATCGCGCCGGCCAAGAAAGCTCATTCCGCTGCGGCAACTGACCAGTCGAAAAAATCTGCTAAAGCCACAAGCAAATAATGATATGTAAGGTGGCAATACCCACCCTACCAACCATGGCGAAGAAGAAAGAAAAACCCGCTGAAAAGGATTCGGCCCCGCCGCCGACGCCTCGATTGCAAACGCTCTATGAAGAAGAGATCGTCCCGCAATTGAAGGAGAAACTCAAACGCGAGAACCGGCTGTCGTTGCCGCGGTTGGAAAAGATCGTCGTTAGCATGGGGGTCGGCGGCGCTGTAACCGATAAAAAACATGTCGAAGAAGCGACCTCCGCCCTGGCGGAACTCACCGGCCAGAAGCCTGTCCGCTGCAAGGCGCGCAAGAGTATTGCTGCGTTCCGCCTGCGGGCTGGGTTGGATGTCGGCTGCAAAGTCACGCTACGTCGCGCGAATGTACGAGTTTTTGGATCGCTTGGTTTCGCTTGCCCTCCCGCGGGTGCGCGACTTTCGAGGCCTGAATCCTGATGCGCTGGATGGCAACGGCAACTACAGCCTTGGCCTCAGCGAACAGCTCGTCTTTCCGGAGCTTAATCCGGATAAGTACACGCGGGTGCAGGGTATGAACATTACGATCTGCTCAAAGTCGAGTTCCGATGACGAGATGCGAGATCTGTTGCAAGCGTTCGGCATGCCTTTCCGCCGCGAAGGCGCCGAAACGTGAATCGACTGAAGCGAACAGTTTGGCTAATAGTTAGCCGTTTCAAAAAGGATATATATTTCGGTGGCCAGTAAATCAAAAATCGCCAAAGCAAAAGAAGAGCCGAAGTTCAGCACGCGCCGCGAAAATCGTTGCCGGCTGTGCGGTCGGCCGCGGGCCGTATATCGCAAGTTCGGCATTTGCCGAATCTGCTTTCGCAAATTGGCCGACCAAGGCCTGATCCCTGGAGTGCGTAACGCGAGTTGGTGAGTATTTGTCAGTTGTCGGTGTGGTCCGTTGTCCGTTGCAATGGATCCTCTGACAACTGACCCCGGACAACTGACAACGGACAACAACGAATATGATGACCGACCCGATTGCCGATATGCTTACGTGCATTCGCAATGCCGTGCGAATAGAGCGCCCGCGTGTCGAAATGCCGCTTTCCAAAGTGAAGCGCGGCCTCGCGGAGGTGCTCAAGCGGGAAGGTTATATCTGGGATTGGAGCGAAGAAGAGGAAGCCGGTGCCCCGAACAAACAATTGGCGATCGAGCTCAAATACGGTCCCAATGGTGAACGCGTGATTCGTCACATTCGCCGGGTGAGCAAGCCCGGCCGCCGCGTATACAGCGGTGCCGATCGGCTCCGCCCCGTACTCAATGGCTTGGGCATTTCGATCATCAGCACCAGCCGTGGTGTAATCAGTGACCGAGAAGCTCGGCAACGAAATCTGGGTGGTGAAGTGTTGTGCGAGGTGTGGTGATTGAATACGCCGAAGAATTGAACATTAACTCAGTGAACGGATAGTTGTTAGTGGATAGTTGATAATCGCATTTCGATCACGACTATCAACGATCAACAATCAACGAACAAACATGTCTCGCATAGGTAAAAAACCGATAGCCGTCCCCAGTGGCGTGAAAGTGAACGTCGCCAATCGCGCGGTCACCATCGAGGGGAAGCTCGGCAAACTCGCATATACTCACCGGCCCGAAATTGGCGTCCAAGTGGAAGACGATGGCAAGGCGGTCGTCTGTACGCGTAATTCGGAGGAACGCCAAATCCGGGCATATCATGGCCTGACCCGCGCCTTGATTTACAACATGCTGGTTGGCGTTACCGAAGGCTATGAAAAGAAGCTGGAGATTCAGGGAGTAGGCTATTTGGGCGCGGTGCAAGGCGACACGCTACAGTTGCGAGTCGGATTTGCCAATGAAGTCCACAAGAAAATTCCGCAGGGACTGACCGTGACCTGCCCGGATCAAACGCATGTTGTGATTAAAGGCACCGACAAGCAAAAGGTCGGTCAATTCGCCGCCGAAGTGCGAGCCGTGCGAAAGCCCGAGCCTTACAAAGGTAAAGGCATCCGATACGAAGGAGAGCAAGTTCGCCGCAAGGCCGGCAAGACAGCAACGTAATGGACGAGGGCGGAGGGACGAGGGTCTAGGGCCGGAAATTCGCCGGCCATCAACCCTTGGCCCTCGACCCTCGACTTACAACCAACCATGGAACATTCCAAACAACTTCTACAGCTTCGGCAGCGGCGGGCTTTCCGCGTCCGCAAGCGTATGCGCGGCACGCCCGATCGGCCGCGTTTATCAGTGGCGCGCAGTCACAAACACATTTCGGTGCAGGTCGTCGACGACCAGACCGGCAAAACGCTCGCTTCTGCTTCATCGCAGGATAAAACGCTTTCCGGCAAGCTGAAGTCGGGCGGAAACGCCGATGCAGCGCAGGCAGTCGGCAAGGCGATCGCGGAACGAGCCCTCGCCGCTGGCATCAAGGCGGTTTGTTTCGATCGGGGGCCGTATCGCTATCATGGTCGCGTGGCTGCCTTGGCCAATGCGGCTCGTGAAGGCGGATTGAGCTTTTAATTTTTTGAGAAAGTATATCTATGTCGGCTGGTACCAGCGAACGAACCGAACGGGGCCCCCGCGGCGGCCGCGGGGGCCGCGGCAATCGTAGTGACCGCGGCGATCGCAGCGAACGTGTCGAAGGCGAGTTGTCCGAAAGCATCGTCAAGATCAAACGTTGCGCCGCCGTCGTGAAGGGCGGGCGACGCTTCAGCTTTGCCGCAATGGTCGTCGTTGGAGACGGCAAAGGCAAAGTCGGCTGGGGATACGGCAAGGCAAACGAGGTGCCGCCTAGCGTGGAAAAGGCCCGTAAAGAGGGCATGCGCAGCCTTGTGACCGTTGCGCTTGATGGCTCGACGATCTCGCACGTTGTCAAAGGCCACTATGGCGCCGCCCACGTGATCCTACTACCGGCTTCGCCTGGCGCCGGTGTCATCGCTGGTTCCGCCGTCCGGGCCGTGTGCGAAGCAGCCGGCATTCACGATATCCTTACCAAGAGCTTCGGCTCCAATAATCCCATTTCACTCGTCAAGGCCACGTTCGCCGCCCTTGAGCAGCTGCGGCCCAAGTCCGACGTCGTCAACTTACGAGGGGTCCCCTTGTCATGAATCTCAACGATGTTCATCGTGGCATCCACAAGTCGAAGCCACGCAAGCGGCTCGGGCGAGGCATTGGCTCCGGCCACGGCAAAACGGCCGGTCGTGGCCACAAGGGGCAATGGGCGCGTAACGGCGTCTCATTCCTTGCCGTGTTCGAAGGCGGCACCAGCCCGCTTGTGCGCCGTATCCCGAAGCGAGGCTTCAACAATCGCTGGGCCAAGAATGTCGTCGTCGTGAATCTTGGCGACGTGAGCGAACACTTTAAGTCGGGTGACCACGTTACCCCAGAAGCGTTGGTTGCAGCCAATCTGGTGAAGGGCAATTACGACGAAGTTAAAATCCTCGGCGACGGCAAAATCACCAAGAAACTCAAGATATCAGCCCACCGGTTCAGCAAAACTGCGTCCGAAAAAATCGCCGCTGCCGGTGGCGAGGCAATTGTGCTGCCTGGAAATGCCCCAGTAGCCAAGAACCAAAAGAAAGACAAGGCTGGTTCGAAGAGCTAAACCTCAAAAGGGTGAGTAAGTGAGTAGGTGAGTAAGTGAGTAGGCGATCTTGATTCAACCTACTCACTTACTCACCTACTCACCGGCTCACTATGGTTGGAAACCATGTGGGACAAAATCTCCGTCCTTTGGAAGATTCCAGAGCTTCGCACCAAGATCGGGCTCACGCTGTTGATGCTCGCCATCTATCGCGTCGGCTTTCAGATCCAAGTTCCGGTGCTCGATCAAGCCAAAGTCGAAGCTCTGAGCCATCAACACGGCGGAATGGGCGATATGCTCGAAGCAGTCGCCATGCTCAGCGCCAGCCAGCTGAGGAGCGTGACCATCTTCGGCTTGGGCATCATGCCCTATATCTCGGCCTCGATTATTTTCCAGTTATTGGGCAGCGTTTATGCGCCACTCGAAGAACTACAGAAAGAAGGCGAGGCCGGCCGCAAGAAAATCAATGAATACACCCGCTATGCGACATTTTTTCTGTGCATCATTCAAAGCTGGTTTTACTTGGCCTCCTATGTGGAGGGGCAGGGGCTGGTGGCCACGCCGTTTCAAAGTGGCGATCCAAACCATCTAATTTGGTATTGGAAAATCACGACCGTGCTGACGATGACCGCCGGCACGATCTTTCTCATGTGGCTCGGCGAGCAAATCGACGAGTTCGGCATCGGCAACGGCATCAGCTTATTGATTATGGCCGGCATTCTGGCCCGCATGCCTTATGCCGGTTACCAGTTGTTGCAGCAAACGTCGCTCGAGCTGAGCGGCGCCGGTGGAAAGCTAGGCATCGCAGGCCTGATCGTGCTGGCGGCGATGTTCGTGGCGGTGGTCACCGGCATTGTTTTCATCACGCTTGGGCAGCGGCGCATCACCATGCAAAGCGCCAAGCACGTCCGCGGGCGACGCGTCTTTGGGGGCACCAAGAACTACATGCCGCTCAAGGTCGATCAAGCCGGCGTCATGCCGATCATCTTCGCCAGCAGCCTCTTGATGTTCCCGATGATCGTCTTCACCAATCTTGCCACTATTACTTCCCCAGACACTTGGTGGGGAGCCACGATGCACTGGCTGTCGAGCATTTTTGGCCGCGATCATGGTTTCATCTATAACATTCTCTATTTGATTTTGATCTACTTCTTCTGCTATTTCTGGACCGCCATCACGTTCAACCCCAAGGATATGGCGGACAACCTCAAGAATTTCGGCTCGTTCATTCCAGGCTACCGGCCTGGCAAGCGCACGGCCGATTACCTCGAGAAGGTGATGGTTCGCATCACCTACGTCGGCGCCGGCTTTTTGGCTTTAGTAGCAATTATCCCGACCATAATTTCGAATTCGTTGGGCGTTGATTACACGATCGCCAGCTTTTATGGCGGTACCGGGTTGCTAATCGCCGTCAGCGTCGCATTCGACCTGGTCCAGAAAATAGATAGCCACCTCGTGATGCGCAATTACAAGGGGCTGCTGGAAACGTAGTAAAAAGCAAGTTAGTGGGTGAGTAGGTGAGTAACACAACTAGTTCATCTAGAATCGAGACGAAATCACGCACTCAACTACTCACTGACTCATTTACTAATCAACAGCATCCATGCGCATCGTCTTCCTTGGTCCACCTGGCGCAGGAAAGGGGACACAGGCCCAACGGCTAAAGGATTATCTAAACGTCGCGCATTTATCGACCGGCGAAATGTTCCGCAATGCCTACGAGTCAGGCACGCCGCTTGGTCAAAAGGCCGCCCGGTACATGAACGCCGGTCAACTCGTGCCGGATGACGTCGTGGTGGGAATCGTGGTCGATCGTCTTGCGGACAAGGACTGCCTCGGCGGCTGTTTGTTCGACGGCTTCCCTCGCACCGTGCCACAAGCCGAGGCGCTCGATCGCGTCCTTGCCGAGCGGCACATACCGCTCGATTTGGTGCTGGCACTCGAAGTTGAAGAATCAGTGCTTGTCGAGCGGCTCCTTTCTCGCGGTCGCCTCGACGACGATCTCGCAACCATTCGAGAGCGATTCCGCCAGTACAATCAGCTAACGCAGCCGTTGTTGGAATATTACGACCGCCGCGGCATTCTGCGGCAAATTACAGCCGAAGGCACGCCGGACGACGTGTTTGCCAAAATCCGGCAAGTTGTAGACGCCGCTACGAGCTGACATTCGCCAGCCCCCGCCTCTTCTGATAAAATTGCGGAACGCTGGCCCCAACCCACATTTGCGCCTGTGATTCAACTCAAATCGGAACGTGAAATAGCTTTGATGCGCCAAGCGGGCATCTGCGTGTGGCAAGCGCATCAACTCGTGGCGCAAGTGATCGCGCCAGGCATCACCACCGCGGAAATCGACGCCGTCATTGCCGAGCACTTTCGCCTCTGCGACGCCGAGCCGTTATTTAAGGACTACCCACATCAAAACCAGGGCCGGCCCCCCTTTCCCGCCGCCACCTGCACGAGCATTAACGAAGAAGTAGTCCATGGCATCCCTACGCACCGAAAGCTTGCGGAAGGCGACATCGTGAGCGTCGACACCGGCTGCCGCATCAACGGCTGGTGCGGCGACGCGGCCGTTACCTACTCGGCCGGGCGTATTTCTCCAGCCGTGCAGCGTCTGCTCGAAGTCACGAAAGGTACGCTCAATCTCGCCTTCGAACTCATGCACACGAAAAGTCGCTGGAGCCAAGTGGCGCGCGAGATGGCCCATTTCGTTCGCGACCACGGCTTCTCGACAGTCGAGTGCTTTGTGGGTCACGGCATCGGCCGGCAAATGCACGAAGAGCCTCAAGTGCCTAATTTTCTCAGCCGATCGCTCCGCGGCAGCGGGGACTTCCGGATCGAGCCCGGCCTCGTCATCGCTGTGGAACCGATGGTGAATATGGGGACCAAGCGCGTGAAAATGCTCCGCGACCACTGGACACAATCCACGCTTGATCGAAAGTTCAGCGCACATTTCGAACATACGATCGCCGTCTCGAAAGACGGTCCCAGGCTTCTGACGGCGGCTCCATCGCCGGATGAGCTTGCGAATCTCCCGTGGGACTTCGCGGCGGCCGAAAAATCGGTCAAAACGGTGGCTTCCGGTAGATAGCGGCGGGGGACGAGCCGAAACGGCCTTCTTTTAGGGCTTTTCACAAAGTGCGGCCGCTGTCAGGGTGGTTCAAACCCTGGGAAATTGGTGGTGTCCTAATTTGCCCAGCATGTAGTAGGCACACTCCATGTGCCGTAACGGGGCTAAATAAAGTCACCACTAGTGCAGCTACGGCACGGTGGAGCGTGCCTGCCACAAATTAGGATACTACACAGCAAATTCAGCCCTTGAACAACCTGGCTAGGAGGGCTTATATTTAAGCGTTTCCCGCCATTTCGTACTAGCTGCGGTGAGTCGGCCCACGTTCTTTTGGGCCGAGTTAGGTGGAGCGATGAAAGTCAAAGCCAGCGTTAAGCGAATTTGTGATAAGTGTAAGGTCGTCCGCCGCCGTGGTGTTGTGTACGTCGTGTGCAGCAACCCCCGCCATAAGCAACGTCAAGGTTAAGAATCAGTATCCGTTTGCGGAGTTCCGTCCGTCTGGTCGCGATGTGCAGCGGAGTTCTCTCAGCGAAACAAAAGGCCGAAGTTAGAACCGGAGCAAGTTATGCCGCGTTTGTTGGGTGTTGATATTCCGAACGATCGCCCCACCGTCATCTCGCTGACGTACCTCTACGGTGTCGGCTCGAAAACGGCGCGCGAGCTATGCCACAAAGCAGGCGTCAACCCGCAGGCTCATGCCCGCGAGTTGGGCGAAGACGAAGTCGCTCGCATCGCCGCGCTGTTGGATAAGGACTACGTCGTCGAAGGTCAGCTTCGCCGACAAGTCAATCAGAACATTACCCGTCTCAAAGACATTACTTGCTACCGCGGCGTACGCCATCGTCGCGGCCTTCCGGTTCGCGGCCAGCGCACCCGCACCAACGCCCGCACCCGTAAGGGACCTAAGAAAACCGTCGCCGGTAAGAAGGGCGTCAAAGATCTACGCTAACTATTTATGTTTTTTGTGTCGTCGCCACTGCGGATTCCGCTTGCGGCTTAGCTACTTACAAAACCGATTCAAATAATTTCTAACTTCTATGGCAAATCCAGCGGCAACCGCTTCCAAGTCGAAAAAGAAAGCACGTCGCAACGTGTCTGTCGGCATCGCTTACATTCAAGCGACGTTCAACAACACGACCGTCACAATCACGGACACCAAAGGCGATACGCTCTGCTGGGCCAGCGCCGGCACCAGTGGCTTTAAGGGCAGCCGAAAAAGCACGCCGTTCGCCGGACAAATGGCAGCCCAACAAGCTGCCGACAAGGCCAAGAAACATGGCGTCAAAGAAATCGAAGTGAAAGTGAAGGGGCCCGGCAGCGGCCGCGAAAGCGCAATCACCGCGCTCGAGGCCGCCGGCCTCAAAGTAAAGTCGATCGAAGATATCACACCGCTGCCACACAACGGTTGCCGGCCACGTAAGAAACGCCGCGTCTAACCGCGTCGATTATCGATTCACGAACTAACCTCTGTAAATTCACATGGCACGATATACCGGACCTGTTTGTCGCCTCTGCCGCCGCGATGGACTGAAGTTGTTCCTAAAAGGCACACGCTGCGATACGCCGAAGTGCGCCATCGAGCGTCGCGAATCGCCCCCGGGTCAACAGCAGTCGCGCCGCGGAAAGCTCACGGACTACGGCACCCACCTTCGCGAAAAGCAAAAGGTCAAGCACTATTACGGCGTGCTAGAACGACAATTTCGTAAGTATTTTCACGAAGCTGTAAAAGGCAAAGGCAACACGGGCGACGCTCTGATGGTTTTGCTGGAACGCCGACTGGATAATGTCGTCCACCGCATCGGTTTTGGCCAAAGCCGAGCTCAGGCTCGCCAAATGATTCGGCACGGCCACATCACGGTGAACGGCGGCCGCGTCGATATTCCCAGTTACCGGATCCGCGTCGGTGACGTAATCCGAGTCAAGAATCGCGCCAAGAGCCTCGACCTTATCCGAGGCGCATTGGCCGAAGGCAGTCGAGACATCCCCGATTTTCTATCTCGCAGCGATGCACAAATTCCCGAAGGCATTGTGGGTCGCCTACCCGCCGCCGATGACGTATCCATACCTGTACAAACCCAACTGATCGTCGAGCTTTGCTCGCGATAACTCCGCGACGCCGGATAATCGGATTCAGATTCATTGGTTGTTCGGTCCGATGTCTTAAATCGATCGTCCGGCAGCGTACTTTCAGTATCCTACAACGGAGATTTCACATGCATATCCGATGGCGCGGACTAGAGCTGCCCAGCGTCGTAACTTGCGACGCGGCTACCCTGACCTCGACCTACGGCAAGTTCGTGGCCGAGCCTTTTGAACGTGGCTTCGGCTCGACGATCGGCAACGGCCTCCGCCGCGTGCTGCTTTCCAGCTTAGAAGGCAGCGCCGTTACGCAAATCAAAGTTCATAACGCACAGCACGAATTCACCACGATGCAGGGTGTTTTTGAAGACGTCACCGACATCGTACTCAACGTCAAGGCGCTCGTCGTCAAGAACCACAGCGAATCGACCCGTGTCCTTCGCGTCGAGAAGAACACTACCGGTCCGGTGCTGGCGTCCGAGATCGAAACCGACGAGGCGGTCGAAATTCTGAATCCCGAGCATGTCCTCGCGACCCTTACCGCCGATGTGCCATTCATTATGGAAATGGTCGTGGAGAACGGCCGCGGCTATGTCCCCTCCACGGAGCACAGTCAAAACATCCAGGAGATCGGCATCATCCCGATCGATGCCGTGTACAGCCCAGTCGTCCGTGTGCGGTACGAAATCGAAGAAACACGCGTCGGACAGAAGACGAATTACGATAAGTTGACGATGGAGATCTGGACCAATGGCTCGGTGGCGCCGGAGATGGCGCTGGTGGAATCAGCAAAGATTCTGCGCAAGCACCTGAACCCGTTCGTTCAATACACCGAGCTTGGCCCACAAGTTCGTTCGCCGGCTCGCGACACCGTGGTCACCACAATGGACGCCAGTCTCGAAGCGAAATTAGCGATGACCCTAGCGGAGTTGAACTTCTCCGTCCGAGCCGGCAATTGCTTGGAGTCGGAAAACATTATGACGGTCCGCGATCTTGTGACGCGCACCGAGGATCAACTGTTGGAAGTTCGCAACTTTGGCGAGACCACGCTGACCGAAGTTCGCAACAAGCTGCGCGACCTGGGCCTGCATTTGGGCATGCGTCTCCCGGCGGTGCCGGCGGGCGTCTGAGATATTGTCTAGTCAACATGAGGCCGGACACGCCTCATCGAATTGCAAATTTAACGGTGCGACCATGCGACATCGAAAACGTGGCCGAAAACTCGGTCGTAGTCCCAAGCATCAACGCGCGCTGCTCCGCAGCCTGGCCAGCGCACTATTCCTGACGGAACGCGATGCGGAGTTCGACGACAACAAGCCCAATGTCAAAGGCCGCATGATCACCACGATCTCGAAGGCCAAAGAAGTGCGGCCGCTCGTAGAGAAGTGCATCACCGTGGCACGCCGTGGCCTCGCCGCTGAGGAAGTGGCCAACGAATTTGGCGCCAACGCCGACCGCGGCAGCGATAGTTGGAAATCGTGGCGCCAGAGCGAACGGTGGAATAAGTGGAATCAAGCGATCGCGCCGGCGGTCGCCGCACGCCGTCGCTGTTTGCAATTGCTCGGCAATAAACAAGCGGTGAGTGTCCTGTTCGACGAAGTCGCTCCGAGATTCTCCGATCGCCCTGGCGGCTATACGCGCATCCTCCGTCTTGCCAAGCCGCGCCTCGGCGATGCTGGCACCCGCGCCGTGATCGAGTTTGTCGGCGTTCGCGACCGCGTCATCGAACGCAGCGTCCGCCCGACATTTGAAGGTGAACCCGCGGCGGCAGCCGAAGCCTAGAATTGTCTCCCGCCATTTAAGCCTGCTTGCACGCCGCGCTGCTATCGTTAGCTTGCGTTGACCGCGACCGTGATAGCCGCTAGTCTTCGTGGCCCGTCGCCAAAGCGGGCGCATACTCTTCTTGCCGCCGAACATTCGTGCGGCTCCCGGCCTACATCGCCGCACTGCATGAAAACTGCCTTCAATCTCGGTGCTGCGTTGATGCTGCTCGCGTGCATGGCGAGCGGCTGCCAGTTATTCCCGTCGAATCATCCGATGTTGCACGGCCGCTCGCCCCTGAAGCCGGCACCCCCGTCGCCCGATAGCGTCGCAATGCAAATCATCTGGGCTCGCTTTCCTGCGAATGACCCTGTGTTGGACGATGCGGACTGGCGTGATATCGACGAAACGCAAATCGAGCCGGCAGTTCGTCGCGAATTGGTCAACAACGGCCTGCGCGCCGGCATCATCTCTGGCTCCATGCCACCTGCGATCGAAAAGGTCTTACACCAACAGTCGGATGCGGATTCTTCCACCGAAGAGGGCCAGGAGAGCACTCCAGGCCACGACGAATCGAAAGCCACACAGCTCCTCACAGAGCCGATCGTTCACGGGCGTATCCGTCGGTTACGTCGCAACGAGCGGTTTGAAATCCAGGCCTCGGAGACCTACGCATCGATGCCGCTACTCGTGAGCAACGGTGCCGAGTTAACCGGCCGCACGTATGAACAAGCCGACGCTATCTACGCGCTGCGAGTCAGTCCCCGGCCAGACCGTACCGCGATCGTAGAGCTCACGCCTGAAGTGCATTATGGCGCCCCTCGGCTTCGCTTCACCGGCGGTGATGATGGCATTCTGCGACAGGCCTCGCTCAAAGACCATGCCCTATTCGATCGCTTGCGCCTTTCCGTAAAGTTGGCTCCCGGCGAGATGCTCGTGCTTATGAGCATGCCCGATGCCGGTAGCCGCCTCGGTCACTATTTTCACAGCGTCGATTCCGTCGACGGCCCACAGCAAAAGCTCATTCTCATTCGGCTCGCCGAATTCCCGCCGAGCAACACCTTCGCGGACGCGACGCAGCCTTGACGGAGTTTGGTCGGCTTCGACGATAAGAATCCTCTCGCTGTCCTCCGCTGCAGCCCGGTTGGGCTAGTAAGATCAAGCCCGTCTCCTGCGACAAGTTCGCCAGCTTTACGCCATGGTGTAGTCCTGCCGCTCCCTGTCGTAGTGCTTGAGAAGTGGCCCGCCAGGTTTGCAGACGCGCATTTTGGTGCCTCGAAATTAAAATCTGACGCACCAATGTCCAACTTTGGCGCGAAACCGCCGAAACCCAGCCAATCTAGCGGGGTTTATTGCTTAGGAGCTTCCCCTACGGCAATAGTTTGAACCGATCTCGTCGTTCCATGTTTCGAAGCGGAGGGTCTGTGGCGTAAGCCTGCTATCAGTCATCCGCACTACACCAAACGGAAAGAGGTGACATCAACATGCGCTATCTATTCTCAAGTTTTGTCTTCGTGACAATCGGCCTATTGGCGGCGTCCGCCATCGCCGCTCCAGACGATAACGACGCCAAAAAAGACGATGGCGGTGCACGCGCTGAAATGCGCGAAAAAATCTTAAAAGAGTTCGACAAAGACGGCGACGGTAAGCTCAGCGATGAAGAGCGAGCCCAGGCCCGCGAAAAAATGCGCGAACTCATGCGCGACCGTCACGGCGATCGAGACGGACCAGGCGAAGGGCGTCCTCGCCGCGAAGGCTTTCGCGGTCCGGGAGGCCGACCGGGACAAGGGCCCGATGGCCGTGCCCAAGGCCCGCCGAAATTGCCCAAGCCGGAAGAGTTGTTCGCCAAGTTCGATAAGGACAAAGACGAGAAGCTGAGCAAAGAAGAATTTATGGCACTTGCCGATTACGTCCACGAGCACATGCCGCCGCCACCGCCACGGCCGAAGATGGGCCCGCCAGGAGGCCACTTTGAAGGCCACTTCGAAGGTCACATGGAAGGCCGCTTCATCGATGGCGGTCCCGATGGCCCGCGCTTCGGCGAAGATGGCCCCGGCCGTCGCTTTCGTGGTCCCGATGGTCCGCCGCCACCCCCTCGCGACGGCGAACGCGGACGTGAATTTCGCCGTCACCATGGCCCGCCGGGCGACGGCGATTTCGGCCGCCGTCCGCCAAAACGCGACAAGGATAATGCGAAGGATAAGGACAAGGACGACGACGAGCACAGCGATAAAGACAAGGCCGAATCGGCCGCTTGATCTCTCTCGTTAGCGCCCGGCTCCGTGCATTTCTATCCCAGCCAACACGGGGCCGGGTTCGCTTTTGCCTTCCGGCAATCCGAAGGATTATAACGGTCACTCCGCCGCATCTGGCCCTTGACGCCCAAATCGGGTGGTGTCCGGAAATTCGTAGTACGGACTTCAGTCCGTACGAGAATCACGGACTGAAGTCCGTGCTACAAGGTTGCTGTCCCGCAAATTAAGACAGTGCCCCAAAATCGGCAATTGTTGCCGCTGCGCATCCCTCTATCTATACTGGAACCGAGGGGACGGGCCGCTCATGCTGCCCCTTTTCAACGCGCACCTGTGGGCAACCCATGCTTTGCATTGCGAACACATTTCGGGCTTATTTTCTGCTCGCGGCCGGGCTGTTCGTCTGCATCGTTACAGTTGGTTCTCCCGCCGCGCCGGCCGCCGAACGGCAACTTGCGCCAGGAGTTCTGACGACGATCCAGCCGAGTCTCGAGCCGGACGACACCGTCAGCACCCACAGCATCATGGAACTCGAGGCGAATCCCGCCTTGAATTGGAAGCCTGAATTCATGGCAGGCAATGAGACTTTGCTCGGCATGGCCGAGCAAGTGAAGTTTCATCGCGAAATCTACTGCTTGGAATTCTCGTTCAAGCCGCTACGGATGATCGAAGTCGATGTGCCCGTCGCCTCGGGCGGCACGGTGCACAAGCTGGTTTGGTATCTCGTCTACCGTGTTCGCAATACGGGCCAGGTCCTTAAGCCGACCGTAAAAGACGACGGCGTTTTTACGACGGAGCTCGTGAAGGGCGGTCCTGTTCGCTTTCTGCCGCAATTCGTCTTGGTGTCCCACGATCGCCAGGCAAATGGTCAACCGATTTCCAAGTCGTATTTAGATCGCGTGATTCCCGCCGCGGATGCCGCAATTAGCGAACGCGAAAAGGTCGGATACCCCCTCCTGAACAGCGTAGAAATGGCCGAGCAGCCGATCCCGGTTAGCGAAGGCCGCATCGACCGCGGCGTTTGGGGCGTGGCCACTTGGGTCGACGTCGATCCGCGCATCGACTTCTTTTCGATCCTCGTCGGTGGGCTGACGAATGCCTATCGCTGGACCGATAATCCAGCGGCCTATCACGTTGGCGATACCCCCGGCCGCGGCCGCCGCTTCACCCATAAAATGCTCGAGCTGAATTTCTGGCGACCCGGCGACGAAGTGGAGCCCAACGAACGCGAATTCCGCTACGGTGCGCCACTCGGCAAATCCAACTTCTACGGCGTGTCCGACGGGGTTGCCTACCAGTGGGTTTACCGATAGGATAGACGGGCTACAAGATAGCCTATCCAAACTACTTGCCGTTTGCTTGTGAAGTTTCTGCTCGCTTGCGGCTTAGCTCCCAAGGCATGGCATTCCCATGGCACACAAAAAAGGTCAAGGCTCCAGCCGCAACGGCCGCGATTCCAACGGCCAACGACGCGGTGTCAAACGTTACGGCGGACAGAGAGTCGTCGCCGGCAATATCATCGTCCGACAACTCGGTACAAAGTTTCATGCCGGCAAGGGCGTAGGCCAGGGCCGAGATTACACGCTGTTCGCTCTGGTCGACGGAGAAGTCAAATTCGACCGCGAAGGCCGACGTGTTAACGTTGTCCCTTCGGAAAACTAGCCCCGACCGAACGTGCTAGAATCACCCCAGGGATGCCGTCAGGCATCCCTGTTTTTGTTTCCCTGACCTCCACATCCCGAGCCGCTGAGCACTTGAGCACTGTTCCGATGTTCGTCGATCGCGTCACTATCGAAGTTGGAGCCGGCCGCGGCGGCAATGGCTGCATGAGCTTTCGGCGTGAGAAATACGTGCCTCGCGGTGGACCCGATGGCGGCGACGGCGGCGATGGCGGCAGCATCATCATGGTTGCCGAGCCAGGCGTCGATAGCCTCGCGGCGCTCTCGCATCGCAAGCGCCGGCGCTGGCCGCGGCGAACATGGAAAAGGCTCGAACTGCCACGGCCGCAGCGCCGAAGACCTTATCATACGCGTGCCGCCGGGCACCGTCATTATGGATGCCGAGCACGGCCTCGTCCTGAAAGACCTTTCTGCCGTCGGCGAGCGAGTTGTCGCGGCCCGTGGCGGCAAAGGGGGCAAGGGCAACACACGATTTAAGTCGGCTACGAACCAGGCGCCGCGCGATTTCACGCCCGGCGAAGAGGGCGAATCGCGCCATCTCACGCTCGAGCTCAAAGTCATCGCCGATGTTGGCCTCATCGGCAAACCAAACGCCGGAAAGAGCACACTCCTGAGCCGGATTTCGCGCGCCATCCAGAAATTGCCGATTACCCGTTCACCACAAAAATCCCGCACTTAGGAATCGTGCACCTCGACATCGACCGCACCCTCGTGATTGCCGATATTCCGGGCTTGATTGAAGGCGCCCACGCCGGCGCCGGCCTCGGTCACGAATTCTTGCGCCGCATCGAGCGCACGCGCGTGCTCATTCACTTGGTGGAACCGCAGCCGATGGATGGCACCGATCCGATCGAAAACTACCATACAATTCGAGGTGAACTTGAACAATATGGCCATGGCTTAGCCGCTCGCCCCGAGATCCTGGCCATTAGTAAGGCCGAACTTCCCGGTGCCGCCGAACTGCGACCCAAGCTTGCCGCGGCATCCGGCCGCGATGTGCTGTTGTTCTCTTCGGTGACAGGGCAGGGCCTCGACCGCTTGTTGCAAGCCGCCCACGACGCACTCGTCGAGAGCCGCGCAGCGATGGCGCCTCAACACGGACATAGTTGAACTCGCAAGAGCATGGCTGCCGCCGCTCGATGTGCGGCTGCATTCTTGGAATTCAACTACCCGGCGCTGTTACCGCCGCCGCACGGCCACGATGCTTGCAGAGCGTCGACCGTTGTTATCCGACGCGGTCTCAAACTCTTGCCGCACCATCGCAATCGCGTCCGCTGCCATCATGCGTCGATGCGATTCGGCGTCGAGTTTTGAAAAGTTCACCGCAATCCGCGAAAACAATTTAGCCGGCCGCTGCATTGGGTCGTCCGCCATCAGTACGACGCGATCTCGGACAGAGAGCGTCACCGAATGGCTCAAATATGTGAAATCAGATACCGCGCCCAGCGCCGGTTGTTGTCCCGCAACTTGATCACAGCCCGCCGCACGAATTCGAATCGCCAGGCAGTCGCCGGCGATTGCGACGCTTGTATGGCCGCCATCCAGATCAACGAGTGCGATGGCGAGCGCAAGTCGTAGCTCGCCGCCAATGTGCGACCACAAGCTTCGGGCCACCAACGATAGGAGCGTCCCAGCGTCGGCCGCGTGTTCGGCATGCGACCGAATCGATGCCCACGCTCCCTGCGCGACGAGGGCCGCCTCGATCGGGTCAATGACGTCGCTCGGATGGCTCGCCACGGCCTGACCCGCCATGACCATCAGCATCCGGTTTTCGAGCAGCGACCAGTCGTGAAAATTACCGCTCAACATCCGCCGATGCGAGCTCCAGCCGGCAACCTCCAATTCTTCCAACAAGGGGGCGAACGACGGCATCTGAGCGCTCTGGCGTGTGCCGGCAGCGGCCATTGTCGGGAGTGTAGCGAGCCGGTCTGCCTTAGCTGCCGCGGAAAGGCGATGGAAACTTCTTGTGCGATTACGGTCGGAATGGGTTTGCAACGCGTTCGTGGTACGGCTTGCATCACGGGCTGTCGCTTTTAAGAATTCGTCGATGGTAGATGGGCCGTTCATGCTGAGATTCTCCGACAACGCGTCGCAATCGTGACGGTCGTCAATAACCGGTGCTATTAACGCCGTTTGCCCACTTCTTGCAGTAGGCATAGTTTGTCATCGGAAGTGCCGCTAGCAATGCTTGAGACGAATGCACAAGATGCGATGCCTGTCGGGAAGTCCAATTCGGAGGCAGGGTCTGAGCCGCGAAAATCGCTAAAGTCGGAACCATCGACAAGTGCGAGCCGCACGGGGATAGGTTGCGCCGGGGCTCTCAGCGAGAGTTGACGGCGAGTTTGCGCACGAAGTGCGCAAAATTCCCCCTATGTATTTTTGCGCACTTTCTCCTGTCTTGCCGAGGTTGGCCGAAGGCGCGCACCTTCCCTGTGGTCGCCGTCGGTGGTGGAGCGGCGGCGAGCGATCGTCGTCCCGCGGATGCCGCGGCGAGCGAAGGCTGCTGGCGAAGATATCAACGAACGTACGCTGAGGTGTTGCGTGGAAGGATTTTAACAGGATAGTGTACGTCTGTCAAGTAGCGCGTGAAGCAGGGCGGCGTAAAAGCTGAAAAGGGGGGCCTGACTCGACAGCGCTTTTACGTTTTTCGGGAGGCGGTCCGGAAAATGGACTGGCGAAACCATTCCACGGTTTATGACGGCTTTTCCCATCAAACGCCGATAAGATGCGTCGAGGCGCCGAATGTTGAAGGATCTTGACAGCGTCGTTCTTACGGCCGATCTGCCGGAGGCGGCCTAAGCGTGTGCGAAATCGGCATGATCGTCTTGGTGCATGGCGAAGAAGGCTACGAAGTGGAATTCGTCACGCTGGACGGCGATACGCTGGCCGTTGTCTCCCTTCGCCCCGACCAAGTTCGCGCCATCGAACCACGCGAAATCGCTCATGCACGGGCGGTCGTTTGAACGCATGAGCGATGGCAGAGCAGATTCAACTTCTCGAGGTCGCCAGGGACTGTCCCCTTCATTGATCGCCGCAGGACAACTTAGTCCGCGGCCAGGTAAGCACAGTTGTCGAACGCCTCTCGCCCGGCATTTTTGAAGTGGTGGTGGTGGAGCGGCGGCGAACGATACCTCGTCCCGCGGTTGCCGCGGCGAGCGAAGGCTGCTGGCGAAGATGTCAAGGAACGTACGCTGAGGTGTCGCGTAGAGGGGATTATAACAGAATAGTGTACAGATGTCAATTATTCGCTGGGAAGCGAGCAACGAGGAGCGAGGGGCGAGTGATGTTGGATGTTAGATGTTGGATGCGGTGGAAGGCGGACGGGGGAAGGGGGAAATGTGGCTGGGGTGGCCTGGAATCGTGGATTGACATGCGCTTGCGGGCGAGGTGCGAGTGATGTGAGTGGCCAAGAATTGGGATTGAGGTGGAATGGTGCGCGAGGGCGCCGCGCGTCCGCCATGGTGAGCTCAAATTAGGTCGCCAATCACGCGTGTTGACGAGCGGAGCAGTTAGCTACAATGTGTCCAATACTGCGCCACCTCCGGAGTAGCAACCAAGTAGTTGCCGTTTCATGTACAAAACGCAGGTTTTTCGACAATGACGTCGTCCACTGCAGAAATCCGTTCGTTTTGTAATGGCTGCCAGCGCACCACGCGGCACCAACCACTTAGTAACCACAGCCGAACGGTGCGGGAGAACGACGGCGAGTATCCGCGAGTGATTGAAGAGGCATGGACCGTTCTTCAGTGCCTTGGCTGCGAATCGATCAAAGTTTGTATCGTTGAAACTTCGACGGATTTTAAGAGTCCGCGGGAAAGCCATTACCCGACAATTCAGCTTCGACACGTGCCAAAATGGGCGACCCAGTTGCCGTGGGAATTCCACGATTTAATTCGTGAAGTCTACGTTGCACTCAATGCCGAATGCCATCGCCTTTCTACGATGGGCACCCGCGCCCTGGTAGATACGATGTTAAACGACTTGGTGGGCGACGTCGGCGGTTTCGCTAAGAAACTGGACGAAGCAGCGAAAAACGGTTTTATCACCCAAGACCAAAAGCAAACGATTGAAACAGCGGTTGAAATTGGCCATGCGGCTTCGCACAGGGGGTATCATCCAACCACCGAACAACTATCCCTTGTTTTGGACATCGTCGAACATGCGCTCGTTGATAGATACATTATCGGAAAAGCGTCCTCGCGCCTCACAACCTCGATTCCACCTAACCCGATGAGGACCTCATAGCGATGTCACTTGAGCCCGGCGGAATCGCCGATAAAGTCGGCAATCGGTATGAGGGTCGATGGATTGTTCGGCAACTCCTGCGCGTATTGAACGAGACGCTGAAAAATGTGGCGGTCGAAGCAATCGGCGACGACCAGGACGGCGTGGACATGCTAGTCGAATTGCCGAGTGGCATTCAAAGAGCGGAGCAGTGCAAAATTCGAAATCTGAACAACGACAAATGGACAATCGCTGATCTCGATCGCCGTGGAATTCTGGCGGCGATGCGGTCCTTTCTCGACAAGAATGCAACGAACGAGTTTTCGTTTGTAACTACCCTACCTTCAATTGTTTTGCACGACCTCTGTAAAAGTGCGCGTGCGTCGGGGGGCGACCCCGAATCCTACTATACTTATCAAGTAGTAAAGATAAGTAATGAACGGCGGCAAGCTTTTGCCGACTTCTGTACGCGGCTTGGATTGGATGTCAGAACGTCGTCAGATCGCGCGACCGCAGTTTCCTATTTGGCGCGTTTCTTTGTCGAGCTATGGCCAGACAGTAGCACGTCTCGTGATGACTTGTTACAAAATGCCATCACGCTCGTAAACGGCGACCCTCGCATCGTCGTTTCAGTGCTCGCGGATTTCGCGCAGGACAGCCTGAGAAGCACATTAGACGCCACCGCAATTTGGCAGCATTTGGAATCGCATAAACTTCGTCCACGTCGGCTCGAGAATGACGAACGCGTTCTTCCCGCTGTTAAGGAACTGCAAGGCCGGTTCAAAGAATCAATACAACCAGACTTGATTGGGGGTGAGTTAATCCATCGAGACGAGACTGATCGGCTTGTTGGCGCTCTGAACGAACATGTGGTCGTCGTTCTTCACGGCCAACCGGGCCAGGGTAAGAGCGGGGTGCTTTATGAGCTTGTGCAGAAACTTGAACAGGATGATGTTGCATATTTGCCGATTCGATTGGATCGGAACGAACCAAGACATACCACACAGCAATTCGGCGTCGATCTTGGTTTGCCTGAGTCTCCCGTTTGCTGTCTGAAAGCGCTTTGCAATGTTCGGCGAGGCGTGTTGATACTAGATCAACTCGATGCAATTCGGTGGACATCAAGGCACTCGTTGAATGCCATGGAGGTCTGCAAATCGCTGGTTAGAGAAGTTAGAAGCCTACGAGATTTAGGCGGTCCGATCAGCGTAGTTCTGGCATGCCGCACGTACGACTTGCAGAATGACCCTCAAATCAAGAGTTGGCTCAACGCTGAGAAGCAAAAGCAGGATCAATCGGTTGAAATTCCCGTGTCACCGCTGACCGCCGACAAAGTTCGAGAGGTTGCACGGAGAATTGGACAAGAGTCCGTCAAGCTAACGGAACGCCAGGTTCAAATTCTTCAATTGCCGCAGCATTTGGCAATGTGGGTCCGCATCACTCGAGAACGAGGAGCTTTCGAATTTCAGAATCGTATACAGCTCCTGCGTGAGTTTTGGGGGGACAGAATGCGCGAACTGGCCGATCGAAATGTCATGGGGGACCGCGCAAATTCGGCGTTGGCAATTATCGTCAATTACATGGAAAAGAATGGGACCATCGCAGCGCCTCAGAGTATCGTCGATGAACCCATACTGCTCGATGCGTTATGCGCTGTTGGTCTATTGAGTCGCGATAGCGGGCAAATCACGTTCACCCACCAAAGCTACCTGGATTTTCAGATTGCAAGCCGAGTCGTGCGTGAAATTTACGACTCCAAAACTGATATCCTCGGATGGTTAGGTGACTGCAACAAGCAGACTTTATTTCGCAGAGAGCAGTTGCGACAAGCACTCTGCCTACAATACGAAGAGTCGCTTGAGTATTTTCTAAAAAGCGTCAAAGTTATTCTATCGGCCGACTCTGTTCGTTTTCATCTGAAACATCTCTGCCTTGAAGTGCTTGGTCAACTTGATAGTCCTAGCGAATGCTTCTCGACTTTCTTGAGGAACTAATTCAAAAGGATGAATGGAAAGAGCACGTACTTGGAACAGTTTATTTCCGTCATGTGCCGTATATCCAGTCCCTAATTGACAGAGGCAGGATGGGCGAGTGGCTCGAATCGGATTCGTGGAGAAACTATGCGCTTTGGTTACTTCGCGGCGTTTCGGAATTAATTCCCGACGGCGTGGTAGACTTATTGTATCCCTACTTGGGACGAAGTGAGGAATGGAATGAATGGATTCTGGCCACCATTCCATGGCATGCAGAGGACGACTCTGAAAAACTATTTGGGCTTCGGCTGCATTTGGCACGTCTCGGAGTGTATCGCGACCACGTCGATTGGACGAAATTAGATGCTAATCGATCGATAGCGTTACTCAACGCCGTGGCATCGACGTGGACCGCTGATGATATATCGGAGGCGCACCATAGAGGTGCACAACAGAGGTCTCGGTTTGAAAGTTGGTCGCGAGACGAAGCTGTCAGGTTGACTGCGGCAGTTCAGTCTGAACCGTCGGAAGCATGGGAACGACTCATCAGACATGTCGTGCGTCTCGCGCCAGTTAAAGATGAGCCATACGGTATCCTCCAGCAGTGGATAGAAGGAGATCGTTTCGATTTCCGGCAGGGCATGGAAGGAGTGCCGCACGGGCTAGTCGAGCTGTTGATAGCATGTGGCAAAACGCTTGCCGGTAGCGATCCGGCAGGTTTTTGGGCAATGACAAAAGACCTTCGCGATCATGAATCACCCGTCGTGCAATACGTCCTAATTGAAACGTACGCAGCGCTTCCAGCCAATTGCGCAACGGAGGCAATTGAATGGCTGCTTGCCGATTTGAACCGCCTTTCGATTGGAACCGGCGAAAATGAACCAGAGTGGTCGCCAGCCGCTCGAATGATCCAACAATTGTCGCCGAATTGTTCGGATGATGTATTTCGGAAGCTAGAACGGACGCTGATTCACTATCACTCTCCCAACGAGCTTCGCGACGCGGAGTATTGGTTGACGACCTGGAAGAATGGTTACTTCGGTGACTATTGGGGCCGTGCGCAGAATTTCCTGTTGCCAGCATTGGATTCAAAGCGGCGAAGTAATGAGACAATTGGACTTATTGGAGTGCTCGGTCGTAAATTCGAATCGTACTCGACAGAAAGGTTCCTACGGAGATCGCACCGGAGGGGAGGATTCGTTGGATCAACGTTGGGCGGTTCTCCTGAAGATATCTCGGACCAAGCTTGGTTGGAAATTGTTACCAGCAAAACGGTTCCAATCGATGGCGATCCGATTAAGCACTGGCATGACGACCATATTGCAGAATCGAGTGTCAGAATGTTCTCGCGGAGTTTAGCCAATGTTGCTAAACGTTTTCCGAAACGCTTTGGCGATCTCGCACTTAAGTTTCCCGATGAAATTGCTCCAGAGTATCGAGCAGCAATTCTCGATGGCCTGACCAATACGAATCCGAAGCAAGTTCCAGAACATGAACAAACTACCTGGGAGCCTGCCCCCATCGCGCTGATTGAACAGGTCTTCGCGCACTTCCCCCATGATTCTAGCCGAGAGTTAGCGATGAATTTCTGCTGGTTAATGTATCATCGAGCCGCTGAGACATGGTCGGACGACGCATTAAGACGGCTTGTGGATTATGCGTGCAGCCATCCAAATCCTGAGGCTAACACGCTCGTCATTGGAAATGAGAAAGGCTTTGACGTCGCGCACTCAACTGTATCAAATCTCGAACAAAATTCGATAAATTCTGTCCGCAGCGTCGCAGGTTTAGCCATTGGCGAGCAACTGCGAAATCGCGCGGAACTTTTTGATCGAGTTTGTCCAGCGCTTGAGCACTTGTGTAACGATCCGCACCCAGCCGTACGTATAGCGGGCATTGAGGCTTGTCTGACACTTTTAAATTCGGAGATGGACTTTGCCATCAAATGCTTCTGCGAAGCCGTTTCCGACGATTTGCGCGTGGCCGCGTCACGATTCGCGGTTTACTATTTCAACGTCGGAATGGAAAGTCACTTCGATCAACTTGGGCCGATCATATTCGAGATGTTGAAGTCCGATCAGGATACGGTTGCCCAGGAAGGTGCCGCCGAATTGATGGCTCGCTGGATTTTTCATGGCTGTTTTGCTGGCGAAATTGAGAACTACCTAACTGGTACAGTGCCACAGCGAACGGGAATCGCACACGTGGTGGCGGACCTAGTGCATAAGCCAGAATATTTTGATAAGTGCCGCGGCGTAATTGAGCGTCTGCTGAATGATGAGGAAAAGAATGTTCGAAAGGCCTTGCGCGGCGTCGTCACTTCGACGGAAGTTCTAAGTAATACCAAAGATATTGGCCTCGTCATGAGCTTCGTTTCATCGCAAGCTTTCAAAGATGATCCCAGCCCATTGGTTTATGCGCTTAGTGAGTATACAGGGCGTATCACACCATTTGCCGACCTACTCTTCCAAATCTGTCGACAATTTATTGGGCCTCTGGCCGAAAACACGCGAGATCCATCACATGGAGCAATGCACGACTTGTCCGAAGTCTTGCCGATGTTGATGCGCTTATATGAGGAAGCTACTGAGGAGAGAAATTCAGCCATCTTGAGCGAATGTCTAGAAATGTTCGACCTGATATTTGAGCAACGGCTTGGCAGCGTTACCGATATCGCCCGGATTATCGACTAGGCGGATTGCGCTCAGTCGAGCTAAGAGACAGGTTTAACCTAATCGGCTATCCGTGAGGTTCAGCGTTCGTCGGAAGGGGCAGCGCATTGAGCGGGGACGGCGGCGGGAAAGACTGGTCGAGAAAGCTCGCCGAAAGTGTCAAGTATTGGACCTATCTGCTTATTGACTTCGTGCAAGCCTTCGGTTGGGAATCACTGGCGGAGCCAGTGGCACCCGAGCGGTGGCGCGGCGAAGACAAATCGATTCGTTTACGCCGAAGGTTTTTGTGTGAGTAGGAAGGCGTAAGGCGTTTGGCTTTAGGCGTAAGGTATTAGGCGTTAGGCGTTAGGCGTTCGTTATCGAGGAGCTTAGCGGTACTGTGGTCAAGGCACCCTCACCTCGCCACGGCGAGTCGCCTGCGGCGACCCGGCCCTCTCCCAGAGGGAGAGGGAGGCGCGGAGGGGGACAGTCCCATTTTTCCTCGCGGACTCGCAAAAATTGGGACAGTCCCCGATTGAGCGTGAGGGGGACAGTCCCATTTTTGCTCCGCGACCATCGCGGCGCGATCCAGAGGGGGACAGGCACATTTTTGCTCCGCGGACTGCGCAAAAATGAGCCAGTCCCCGGTCACTCACTCTTTGATCATATCCCGCACGGTGTGCCCGGCGGGGATCATCGGCAGCACGTGCTCTTGGTAGGAAACCTCGACATCCAGCACGTACGGGCCGGGATAGTTGATCATTTCTTCGTTTCCTCCGGCGCGCGGCGCTTGGGGGGAGCTTTACGGTCTTTACGCCCCGTTCTTGGCTGCGTCGCTGCAGGTCGGCAGCGATTTCACGGAGGTTGAAGTTGAATTGTCTCGCGTAATCTTCGCGAGCCTTCCGGACTTCCTCAACAATGGGATCTCGATACATGGCATTATTCCTAAGATAATTCCTCTGGAGTGCAAATTACCGGTGACACATAACCGAACGAGTCGCAAATATTTTCTATTTTCTCTCGATGTCGGGCATTGGCAATGTGCCGGCAATTCCAGGTGATCAGATAATCCATACCATGAACAATCGAAAGGCTGATATGAAAAGCATCGGCCGACGCCCGCTCGGGCAAGTGAAGCTCACCCGAAATGGTTTCGGCAAGCTCAGTGGTTTCGTCGTCGATTGTTAATACGCCAAGGTCCGCAATTGCCTCAAGGCGTTGTTTGGCGGCATCAGGATCTCCCACTTGAGCCTCCCTCACAACGAGCTCCGAAACGAACAGTTCGAAGTCTCCACGCTGATTCTGCCACCACTCCTTGGTGATCTGCTGATGAGCAGCGGTGACTACCTCGGCGCTGGGCCACGCAGTCAGGTAACTGATGACCGTCGTTTCGACATAAACCTTCGGCGCTTCGGGCATGACGATCGATTCCCCGAGCATTGTAACGTCCGACAGTTGTCGGGTATTTTGATCACTCCTTGATCATATCCCGCACGGTGTGCCCGGCGGGGATCATCGGGAGGACGTGTTCTTGATAGGGCACCTCAACGTCCAACACGTAGGGCCCGAGATAGTCGATCATTTCCTCGAGCGCCGGCACAAGGTCGGCCTTCTTGCGAACGTAAGCCGCGCCGCAGCCATAGCCCTTGGCGATGGCCACGAAATTGGGATACCGTTCGCTGGGTCCCAGTCCGTCGCCTTGGCCGCGCGCTTCAGGGTGATGAATCGGGCCTAGGTAGGTATGGGCCCGATTGCCTTGCATAAACCGGTCTTCCCACTGCACAACCATGCCGAGGTGCTGATTATTGAGCAGTAGGACCTTCACCGGCAGGTTCTCGCAATAGCAGGTGGCGAGCTCTTGGATATTCATCTGAAAGCTGCCGTCGCCGTCGATATCGACCACGAGCCGGTCCGGGAATTGGCTTTGCACGCCCATTGCCGCCGGCAGTCCGAAGCCCATGGTGCCCAAGCCGCTGCTGGAGAGAAACGTCCGCGGCTTGGAAAGCTTGTAGAACTGGGCTGCCCACATTTGGTGCTGACCCACCCCCACCGTAATGATTGGATCGCGGTCATGCGTCAGCTTCCACAACTCGCGAATCGCATGCTGCTGTACGATGCCAGGGAACTCCTCATTGTAGTGAAACGGTTCTTCCCGCTTCCATTTTTTGCATTGCTCGACCCACGCCGAAATATCCTCCGGCGCTTCAATGATTTTGTTGAGCTCCGTGAGTGCGTATTTCACGTCGCTGCACACCGGGATGTGGGCCGGCTTGTTCTTGTTCAACTCCGCAGCATCGATGTCCACGTGCACGATTTTGCCGTGCTTGCAGAATTCCTCGACCTTCCCCGTCACACGGTCATCGAACCGCACGCCGAGCGCAATCAACAAATCGGCCTGTTCCACGGCATAATTCGCATACACCGAGCCGTGCATGCCGAGCATATCGAGCGACTGATCGCTCTCGCTCGGAAACGCACCCAGCCCCATGACGGTCATCGTCACGGGAATACCCGTCTTCTTCGCCAGCGTACGCAGCTCCTCGCTCGCGTTGCCGCTAATGATTCCTCCGCCGGCATAAATCACCGGCCGCTTGGCCAATTTGATGGCGGCCGCGATTTGCCGAATCTGTTCGGGCTTGGCCTGGGGATTCTCGACGTGAAAGCCGGGCAAGTCCGTCGCCACATCGTAGTCCGGCACCGTCTTCGCCTGCTGCACGTCTTTGGGCATGTCGATCAGCACCGGCCCAGGCCGGCCTGTCGATGCGATCAAAAACGCCTCCTTCACGACGCGCACGACATCGTTGACGTCCGTCACCAGGTAGTGATGCTTGGTAATTCCGCGGCATACCTCCACGATCGGCGTTTCTTGAAAAGCGTCGCCGCCAATGGACTTGGTTGGCACTTGCCCCGTAATTGCAATTAGCGGAACGCTATCCAGCTTGGCATCCGCGATGGCCGTCACCAAATTGGTCGCCCCTGGTCCGCTGGTCCCCATGCACACGCCGACTTTGCCGGTGCTGCGGGCTACACCCTGCGCCGCAAACGCGCCGCCTTGTTCATGCCGCGGCAAAATTGTCCGCAGTTCGTCTGAAAACCGAGTCAGCGCCTGGTGCAACGGCATGCTCGCCCCACCCGGATAGGCGAAAATCGTGTCCACGCCGTGGTTGACGAGCGATTGAACCAGAATGTCGGCCCCGCTCGTGAGCTCGGTCTTGGTCTTGGGCTTTGTAACAGTCGCCACGGCGATTACCTCGATACAAGGAGCGTGAATTGCGCTTGGGCACGTAGGACACAACCGGCTGGTTCAGGTTCGCGGCCAGCCGCGCCGTAAACCTATCTATGATAAGCGGTTGAGGGTCGCAGCTCAAGAATCGATCGACCACGGCGCCACGCGATCCTATCCGGCGGGAAGCCGATTTTGCGGTCAACAGCAACCGATCGTCTGCCAGCGAACTTCGCGAGATGCGCCTGGCACAGATTGCGACGCCCCAGCTATTGCTCTGAATAAGCTTCGTGGAATCGCAAAAACGGACCTGCGACAACTAGCCGCCGCTCCCGCCGCCCCCCACGCGCTGTGGCACCGTGAACGAATACAGCAGAACTACGGTCCCCGCCCCCAACAGGCTCCAAGGCGCCCAATCGGGCGGCGCGATTTCTTGCGACGATATGGCGACGAAGTTGGGAGTTGGTTTTAGCACTGCCTTCTCAACAACGAGCGACTCTACGCCAAGTAAACAGCAGTATGCGCCGACCGCTAAGAAGAACGAACGCCACATATGATACGCTCCCTATAACAAATCCCGAGGGACCAAATCTCCGTAGCACGGACTTTAGTACGTTTCCCGACGGCCTGAAGCCCTCGCTACGCATTGGATCACCGCGCGCAAAGTTCAAACGCTAAAAAGGCACGGACTGCGAACCCTGCTGCGATTGCAATGCTATCATTCGCCAATATCGTCGAAACGCGCCGGCCACCTGAAACGGCGAAAGCTGAACTTGCACGAACGGCCCCGACATTCGTCCGTCTGAACGCAACGTAGCGAGCAAACGGGCCATGTCGACCATACGCGACGCTACGACCGTTCGTACCATTACGATTGCAACGACGGTCGTCGACTTCACCATTCGCCGGCGCACGCCGCGTTGTGACGGCTATTACGCCTCGATAAACTGATCCGGTGCCTCACGGCGAAATCTAAGAATCGACTCGCAACGGCTGAAAAGGCGACCGCACGATGTTTACGCGTAGATTGGTTCTCGGTGTGGTGTGGAACACCGCATTTTTCGGTGGCCTCCTCTTCTTACCAGCAGGCACGCTCGATTGGTGGCGAGCTTGGGTTTTATTGGCCGTGTTGCTTGTCGGTACCGTGGTCACTATGGTCGGCGTGTTTCGCACCCGCCAAGATTTGCTGAGAGAACGCCTCAAAGGGCTCATTCAAAAGGGCCAGCCAGTAGTTGATCGGGTGATCGTGCTGCTGTTCCTCGTCGCGTACGCTGCATCGATCGCATTTATACCGCTGGACGTTTTCCGACTTCACCTCTTGCCAAAGCCCAACGTGTTCGTGTCGTCATTCGGAATTGTGCTCTCCGTCGTGGGCTGGTCGATCATCTCGCTGGTGTTCAAAGAGAACGCTTTCGCTGCCCCGGTGGTGCGACATCAATCCGAACGTCAGCACCACGTTGTGGATACGGGCGTTTACGCCGTCGTCCGGCACCCGATGTACGCCGGCATCTTTCTGTTCAACGTCGGCATGGCGCTGTGGCTCGAGTCCTGCGCCGCCGCACTGCTGACGCTCGTTCCAATCGGTCTACTGGCGATACGAATCGTTTTTGAAGAGCAATTCCTAAAACGCGAATTGCCAGGCTACGAAGCCTACACCCAGAAAGTCCACTATCGCCTCGTACCGTTCATGTGGTGACCAAGAACTTCGCCCGACGATTGGTTACTCAACCACTTTGAAGCTAGTCCACCGCTGGCGGCGTCGGCGCTTCGTCGGAGACGAATCCGCAGCTTTTGTGGGAGCCGTCGCAGAACGGCCGTTTCGAAGATTGGCCACAGCGGCACAAGGCGATCGCCGGCTTATTCGCCGGAATTTCAAATTCAGCGCCGCGAGAATCGACCAGTTTGAACGGGCCTTCAATGACGAGTGGCCCGTTCGGGCGCATGCGAATCGTAACGTCAGCCATGATGTGCTCCTGTGCGCTGCAGCCGGCTTCGGCGCGGCCGGTGTCCAAACGCCGAGGTTACTGCACCTCGGCACCAGCCGCTATTCTGCCGACTTTTCCGCCGGAGCACTAGCCGCCGTTTCCGAAGCGGGGCTTACCACGAATAACACTTGCAGATTGTCCGTCGACGCGCGGTTCGCTGATTTCAATTCCATTTGAGCACGCCGTAATGCGCTAACGACTCGTCGGCGCCGGCTGTCCCGCCACCGTCCGCCGTTCGAGCATTCGCCCCTTCCTTTTCCCGATTTGATTGGGAGATCCGCCTCGCCCTGCCGCGGTCGTCGGTGCGAGCCGATTGCTCTGGTGATTGTTGCGATGATTCCTGTTGCGGCCTACGGTCATACGAGGCTCGGAAACGATCTTGCAACTTTCCAGCACGCGCGCCGTAATACTTATCAGCCTCATAGTAAAAGAGGTACTGATCACGGTCGAGAATCTTCTGCTTCTCCGAAACAACCCCTCGGTTGAATTGCCCCAAATCAACCGCCAGTTTCTTTTGTAGCGGCGCCTTCGCATCAGCTCGTTCTCGACTTGCTGGCGGCTGATCGACCTCCACGCCGACATAGTTTGTCGAATCCCGCTGCAGCGTCGCCAGGCACGAAACGACGGCGGGTTCCGGCGCATCCACGAGTAGCACGTCCATGTTGCCGCCGGCAGCGTTGGCATCCGCTTTGTCTGCCGCATGGATGGCTTCGCCCGTCTTCTCCGGGCGATTTGCAGCTTTTGCAAGCTCGTCCTTTTCCGACGCTGGCTCAACCGCGATGCCGTTGCGCACCAACAACTGGTCGAACGCGCCGCTTCGAAACGCCGCTGGCTTGGCAACCACGTGCACAACCACAAGTGAATCTGGCGCCGGTTGCGATTCTCTTCGCGATGGCTCACTGCGGGTTGGCTGCAACGCTCCGCCCACCAGTGCCGGGGCGGAAGTTGCTGGTGCTGCACCTCCCTCTGGCGGTATTGCGGTCAGCTTACGCGCCGCCAATTGGGATTCGCGACGTACCCCCATCGCCACGCTGGCAGGTGCGGGCGAAGGCGCTCCTGCCGTGGCGGTCGATCCGGCGCGGGCCTCTTCAGCCGGCGTCCGTGAAAGGAATTCTCCTTTGAGTTCTGGTCCGCTCTGAGCAATCGATGCATTAGGACGGCTGGGCATCTCGTTTTGCGCAAGGCCATCTACCGAGAGCGGCGCTAATGGCGACTTAGGTGTTGCCGGCACTTTCTCGCGAGCAGCAAGTGCTCCTGCAGCGGCCATTGGAGACGGAGAGGGTGCACTTGCAGGTGGGCGCACCGATCCGTCTTGCGCAAGTTTCGCGGTGTCCGACCTTGCTGGTGCATTTACCATCGGCGGAGGCGCTTCCTTAAGTTGCCGGTTTACGGCCAAGCCACCATTAGGCGGCGCCATCCCCGGCACGTTCTTTCCCTCCTCCTTACCCGATTGCAACACCATGATCATGAGACCAGCCGCCACGGCCAGCGACGCCCAGAACCAGGACCGCCGTGTTTGAAAAATGGTCGGTTTGGGCGTGAAAGTTCCCAAACCCGGTATAGACTCATCCGAGACCCGGAGCACCACGATCTGGCTTCACCGACTCCGCACGCCGCAAAATCTCGTCGCGTAAATCGCGACCCACCGGTTCAAGCGGCAGTTTTTGCACCGCTTGCGACACACCGCGCAACTGTTGTAGTAACTGCTGTGCATCCGGGTCGTTGGCGATACGGGCCTCGACGGCGGCGCGCTCCTCGTCCGTGAGCTCGCCGTCGAGATACGCGCTCAGCAGCTCGTCATCCGATTCGTGTTGAAACTCTTGTTCGCTCATCGCGTGTCCACGGTCTTTTCTAAGTGCAGTCGCGGCGCTAACAGATCGCGCATCTGCACCCGGGCGCGAAATAGTCGGCTTCGAACCGTTCCCACCGGCAGATCCAAAATCTCAGCAATTTCGTCGTATCGGCAACCATCGATCTCGCGCAGCACTAAAATTTGTCGATAATCAATGCTCAGCTCCGCGAGCGCGGCGTGGACCAATTCGGCCCGCTCCTGTTGCATCACCTCCGCCTCAGCAGTCGGCTGGCCGTCCATCGGTTCCTCTCCCGCGAGTGACTTCCTTCCATCCAGTGACGCCGTTTTGTGCCCGCGCCGCGCATGGCTCATAGCCAGGTTGAACGCGATGCGATACAACCACGTGTAAAATGCCGACGTCCCACGGAACGTATCAAGTTTCGTGTACGCCTGCACGAAGGCGTCCTGAACGATATCCGCGGCATCCTCGGCCGAACCCAGCACGCGCAACAACGAATTGTACAGCCGGTCTTGATACAACCCCACTAATTGGCCGAAGGCCGCCGTATCCCCAGCCAAAGTTGCCGCGATGAGAGAGGCGTCGTCGCTCAAGCTTCGCTCACAATTTTAGACGCTGATCCGCCGAGAAAAGTTCCCCGCCGCCACTACCGAGCTGGGGGGCCTGAAATAACGCTGTTCCAAGTCATTGTTTAGGTCGCCAAGGCGCTTGTCAAACCGGTCCAGCCACTTGCGGTTTAGCTCCCATGTCCTCTACGCACGACCCACTCGGTTGGATCGACGACGCGCTCAAAGACCTCAAGCGCCGCGACCTGCGCCGGCGTCTCACCGTCCGCAGTAGCCCGCAAGCCGCACACATCATCATTGACGGCCGCGAGCTCATCAACTTCGGCTCGAATGATTACTTGGGTCTCGCTTCCGACTCGCGCTTAATCGAAGCAGCTCGAACCGCCGCCGAGCGTGAAGGTTGGGGCAGCGGCGCCAGCCCACTGGTTAGCGGTCGAAGCAACTCACACGCCGAGCTCGAACGTCGCCTCGCCCAATTCGAAGGCGCCGAGGCGGCGCTGGTCTTCTCTTCCGGTTTCGCCGCGAACGCCGGGATTATTCCCGCGCTGATCGAAGACGGTGACGCCATCTTCGGCGATTCCAAGAACCATGCCAGCCTGATCGATGGCTGCCGGCTCTCGAAGGCGGCGCGCTTCGTTTATCCCCATTGCGATTGCGATGCGCTCGAAAGATTGCTTTGTGAAAGCGGCAGCTTCCGCCGCCGGCTGGTTGTCAGCGATACGCTTTTTAGTATGGACGGCGATCTCGCCCCGGTCGCGCGCCTCGCCGAACTCGCCTATCAATACGACGCCATGCTGATGCTCGACGAAGCCCACGCCACCGGCGTATTCGGCCCCCACGGCCGCGGCGTGGCCGAATCGGCGGAGCCTGTCCCCTCTTTCGGCTCTGAGAAAAGGGGGACAGACCCCTTTGCCTCCCACATCCGCATCGGCACGCTCAGCAAAGCGCTCGGCACCGGCGGCGGTTTTGTCTGCGGCCGTCAATCGCTCATCGACTGGCTTGCGAACCGCGCCCGCACATACGTTTTCTCCACTGCCCAACCACCCGCCACGAGCGCCGCCGCCATTGCCGCATTGGAGATCATCGAACGAGAACCCCATCGCCGTCAACAATTGCTCGCCCGCGCCGCCGATCTCCGTTCGCGGCTTAGCGCAGACGGCTGGAACACAGGCCGCTCTGAAAGCCAGATCATTTCTATAATCGTCGGCGATGCGAAACGCACCATGGAACTTGCGGGCAAACTCCGCGAAGCCGGTTTCTTCGTTCCTGGCATCCGCCCGCCTACTGTCCCCGAAGGCGAGTCGCTCGTCCGTCTCAGCCTGTGCTACCATCACACGCCGGAAATGATCGACGCGCTAGTGCAGCAACTCGCGCAATTGCGATAGGCGCAGAAACCCTCCACAAGAAGCTGTTGCTCCTATGGTGAACATGGAATACGAAGCCAAAGAACCGTCGAGCTACTCTCGATGGCTACTCTACGGCAACGGCTTCACCATGATGTTCCGGAAGTGAACCTCGCTTCCGGGATCATGCCCCTGCAGCGCGAACGTGCCCGAGCCCAGCACGTTGTGCTCAAACCCGCCGCTACGCGTCTCGCCGTCCTTCCATGTGTACTGGTTCACAACCTTGCCGTTGACTTTCACTGTAATATGGTTGCCCTTGACGATCACTTCCTGCGTGAACCACTCGTTATCTTTCGCCGGCGAGTCGTTCATGATGTTCTTTAGTTGATACAAGCTGCCTGTGCGAATCGGGTCGCCATGCGAGTTGTTGACCTGCACTTCGATGCCCGTCTTTGGGAATCCAACCTCCTGGTACTTCGTGTGGAAGTACATCCCCGAGTTCGAATGCGGCTTGGTCATTACATCGCACTTCCAATCGAAGTTCTTGAAGTTCGCGTTGTTGACGGGCCCCTCGTAAAACAAATGACACGTCTTTCCGTGGGCCACAATGTCGCCGTCGATGACTTGGAACGTATCGGGGTTATCCTCCGATTTTTTCCAGCCTTTGAGGTCCTTGCCGTCGAACAGGCTGTACCAGCCGTCTGCGTTCGGCTTGGGGGCGTGCTTCTTTTTTTTCACTTTAGGTGCCGCGGCCCAGGTTGCGGAGCCAGCCGCCAGGATTACAATACTCAGACATAAACAGCAGAGAGTTTTCATCGCGTAGATCCATCGATAGGAAAGGGAAGTTCTCGCGCACAACCGATCGTCCCATATCTTAACAACTCCCCCCGCCCCCCGCCATTTAGCGGCCACGGCCCCGCTTTATCCGCTCAGGTCCCCTGACCGGGCTCGTTCCTCGGCCGATCCACGATGTCCGGCCCCCCAAAAACCCGCCGAAAAGCCCCTCCAGATAAAGTTTTGCTCCGCGTTGTAACACTTGCTCAACTGCCTCGTATGAGAAGTTGGCGTCGGCATCGAGAGGCCCCCCCGACAACCAAGAAAACAGCCAGAGCAGGGGATTTATGATGAACAGCCCGACAGCAACCGCGATCTTCCCCTCGCAACTTTCGCCCGCCGAAGAATTCGCAAATTTCGTCACCCACGGCATGGGCTTCATTCTGAGCCTGGCCGGCGTCGCCGTTATGGCCTCCGTGCTCGGTAGCCAGAATACTTGGCGCATCGCTGGCTGCAGCATCTATCTTGCCAGCCTCATCGGCGTGTACCTGATGTCGACGCTCTCGCATACGTTCGAATCGCCGCGCCCCCGTTCTTTTTTCCGAGCGCTCGACCAGGGCACGATCTACCTGTTGATTGCCGCAACCTACACGCCATTCTCGATGGCGTATTTGCATACGACATTCTGGTGTATCCTACTCGCCATCGTGTGGGCCATCGCGTTCTGGGGATTCTTCTCCAAGGTGCTCTTTGCGCACCGGCTCGAGTCGGTCTCCATGTGGCCGTGTATCGTTCTCGGCGGCATTCCGTTTATCTCGGTTCCCGCGTTGCTGGGCGTCATCTCACTTGCCGCACTGTGGTGGATGATCCTCGGTATCGCCTGTTACACGCTCGGCCTTGTGTTTTGGGTCAATGACCGCCGCGTGCGACACTTCCACGCGGTGTGGCACCTCTTGGTAATCGCCGGCAGCACCTGCCACTTCTTCGCTATTCTGCTCTTCGTCGCCTTGGCGCACTAAGCTTGCGACTTCAATCGCAGATACAATTCCTGCAGCGCCCCCATGCACGACCGTCCATCCGCTGCCAACACGTGGCACTGCGCTTCGCCCGTTTTTTGCCGCGCTAGTACGCTCCGAATGCGTGTCGGCGTCCCCTCGTCCACGTCTGCGACAACATCGTCGTAGTTTAGGCCGAAACATGCACAAATCGGCGCGTTCGCATCGAGTGGATAGACCAATGTCCTTAACTCACTGGCCAGCACAATGCTGCCAAACAAGTTGAAGTACGCCACGTCGCACCGATAGAATCCACAAAACCACGCGGCATCAAGCATCTTGGCCCGCGATTCCGGCCGAATGTGCGTATCAAGCGGCCCGCTATTCACCGGCACGCCTAGTGTTCCGCACTGCGGGCAAAATGCCCGCCCGTCGTCATCCGGCTCACGCACGAAGGCCTTATTCATTCAACTCGCGCCCTCGTTGTGGGGTTTATATTCGTTTGCGGTTGGATTTGAATCTACAACAATCTTAACGCAGCATGCTCCTCAACGTATCGCGTTACGAACTCTTTATAAGCCATTGCCACGCGCCGCGTCATTTCGCCGCCGCCGGCGGGCAACTCGTGCCATTCGCCGCTCTCGAGCCGGATGCTTGCGACCGGCATCACCTCGCGCGTCGCACTGGTCACAAAACTTTCAGTGGCCTTCGTGAGCTCGCTCGCCTTCAACTGACGCTCATGCAACTTGAATCCGTACTCCGAACTCAGCCGCGCAATCGCTCCCTTCGTAATACCGCGCAGCACACCCGATTCAACGCTCGGCGTCACCAGTTGCCCGTCAATGACAAATAGAGCATTGCTATTCGAGGCCTCCGTCACAACGCCATCGGGGTTCAGCATTAAGCAATCGTCGGCCCCGAGTTTCACCGCCTCCGCGACGCCCAAAATGTTGTTGAGATAATTGCCGCTCTTGATATCCGGGCTCAATGCCACGACGGGATTCCGTCGCACGCGCGTCACCGCCAGGCGCATGCCGGTTGAATAGAATTCCGGTTTCCACTTCGGTACTTCCTTCAGAATGATCACGAAGCTGCTCTTCAGGTCTGCCGACGGAATTAAATCCAGCGCGCCCGTACCTCGTGTCACGTGCCAGCGCACGTAAACGTCCTGCCCCTGTGGCATATTTGCCGCAGCGGCGGTTCGCCGCATCTCATTGAGCATCTCGTCTCGCGACTGGGTGATCGTCATCGAGATCAACCGCGCCGAGTTGTCCATGCGGTCAAAGTGTTCATGGCAAAACAGGGGCACGCCCGAATACGTACGGAACACTTCGTACACGGAGTCGCCGTACAAAAACCCACGGTCGAGAATCGAAATCCGGGCCTCTTCCAGCGGCGTGATCTCGCCGTTAACGTTCGCCATCCGGCGGAAGGAATTCGTCTGCATTAGTTTATTTGTTTCCGATCGAATTAAATGGGGCGTGATTTTGAGCAGTCTGGAGCGTGTCCAAAGGGAGCAATTCAAGGTCGTATTTTATGGTTCCCATTCGCGGCATATAAGCGGCTGCTGCTTGTCGTCCCGTTAAAGCCGCTTCGCTGCGGGGAAGCATTCATCCGCCATTTGAACGCAAGAGTGCGCAAAATCGTGATTTTTTCCAGTGATTCGGTTGACATCCTAAAACGAGAATCTCATACTGCGGTCAATTTGACAGAGCGAGGAGACGCTGAGCCTTTTCGCAAGTCCCAATCGCGGACGCGCAGAACTGGGGGGCTAATGACGGCACGATCGGCGGTGCGTGGCCGGAATCCGGAAGCTCTTCCCGGGCCGTGGTGCGCCAACACTGCTTCCACGACTTCGTCTTTTGAACATCAAGGCTCGCCCGATCTGCGCGCTCACATCGAGGTGGTCGCCCCGCCTCGGCCACGGTGCTCATCGAGGGCGAGACGGGCGTTGGCAAAGAAGTGGCCGCTCGCTACATCCACGCCCTTAGTCCGCGTGCAGCTCGACCGTTCGTGCCCGTCGATTGCACGGTGTTTTCCACCGAGTTGATGGAATCGCAGCTATTCGGTCATGTGAAAGGCGCGTTCACCGGCGCGGTGGCCGCCGCCCTGGGCTTTGTCCGCTGCGCCGACGGCGGCACGCTGTTTCTCGACGAAATCGGCGAGTTGCCGCTGTTCGTCCAAGCCAAGCTGCTCCGTTGTCTTCAAGAGCGGACGGTGGTGCCTGTCGGCGGCGTGGAGCCGATTCCTGTCGATTTGCGAGTCATCGCCGCCACGCACCGTGACCTCGCCGCGATGGTCCGCGAAGGAAAATTCCGGCAGGACCTCTATTTCCGACTAAATGTTGTTCGGCTTCACATCGAGCCGCTTCGCAATCGGCGCGACGAAATCGTGCCACTTGCCAAATACTTCATCGATGAGATTGCAACCGCCTACGCTGAACCGCCAAAAAAATTGTCGCCGGCGGCCGAAGACGCGCTGCTTCGCTACGAATGGCCTGGCAATGTCCGCGAGCTGCGCAACGCCATGGAGTGCGCCGTGCTGTTCTGCGGAGATCGCACGATTGATGTGTGCCACCTGCCATCGGAAGTTCGCAAAGCGACTAATAAGGCGAGCGTTACCGAAAATTGGGCGTGTCCCGCGTTCGAAAGCGATTCGATTCCTCGACTAGCCGACGCCGAACGACTCCTCATCGCCCGCGTTCTTAGAGTCACCGGCGGCAACCAATCCGATGCCGCCCGGCTCCTCGACATCGAGCGGCACCGTCTCCGCCGCAAGATCGTCCTGCACGGCCTTGAGCATCTGGCTCGCATTCGCCCGCGGTAAGAAAAGTCTCACGCAGAAGCGCAGGGATCGCAGATTACCACATGTTGGGCCAATCCGCTGCACCTTCCACGTCCTCTGCGTGAGATACTTTATGTTCTTCCTCCATGGCACAAAACATTCCATTGGAACATTCTCTTCCATGACGGGACGAAGCCAGTTTCCGCTTTTGAGTTGCGCAGCGTTCCCAGTTGAAATTGGAATAGAGCGCACCAAACCGCGCCGCGAAGGTCGCGCCCCCTCTCTCAACGCGCGATTGATCGCAACGTCTTTGCGCCAACACGTCTTACGCCGCGATCTCCCGGCGCCACTCTCGTTTGGCACTTCGTTCGCATCAGGCGGGTCATCGTATCGCACGTTCAATTTAGTTCGAGTTGTCTAATGGTGAACGAAATCACGACGCTTGGTTTGATCGTTACCCATTGCCTGCTCCCGTCCGAGCTGCTCGATGAATTCATTGCGCTGTGCGGCTGGCCGGTGGTGACGCAACCCAATCTGCGCAAGCTCATAGAACAAATCGAATTCACGCGGCCGTTGTGCCTCATATTTTGGCTCGACGCGTCCAGTGAGCTCCAATCCGCGTCGAAACTTATTGCTCAATTACGAGCCCGCGGACCTCGACCCTATCGAATTGCGGTCGCCCACGCCCTCGCCGGCGAAGTCGAGCACCCGTTCCGCACGGCCGGCGTACACACGTATCTCGCCACGTCCGGCAATATCAGCGCGCTCGTCGAAAGGGCGCTCTTGCCATTCATGGAACCGCAGCGTGCATCGGTCCGTACGCCGCAGGCGTCGGTGGAGGAAGCTCCAATCGCCATCAGCAGACCCAAGATCCGCACGTCACCGACACTAATGCGGCCGCCGTGAACGTGAATCTCGAATCCGAAAGACTACTATCAACGATCAACTCTCAACCTTCAACGTTGCTCTCAATCAACCACATCCACAAGGAGTCCGCTCATGATCGCTACCACGAACACATCGCATCGCTATGACTGCCAGTTCGACGCCGACGCCGATTACGATCGCTTCGAACGCTTTTCCTATCGCCACGAAGGCGACTTCCCCGTTCGCTCCCACGCCTCCCGTTCGCGCGCCAAGATGCGTGGCCGCGGCACGTCCGCCTCGCGCCAAAAAGCCCGCTCGTTCAACGGGGCTAATCGCCGCGGTCGCGGGAAACAGTGGGCCACCCTTCGCTAAGTGCCATTACGCGGGTACCGAATCTTTTCACCGCTTCATTTTCATCCATTTGGAGATCACGAATGCACACTTCCCGTTTACTGTGCGCGTGGATAGTCCTGTTCGGGTTATCCGCCGCCACGGCGCACGCCGAGTGGCTGCAATTTGCCGGCGGACCGGTCGTTTCCGTCGGCACGTGGCCTGCCGGCTCCGCACTCTCCGGTACCGTTACGGCAACCGCCAGCAACTTTATCAATGGTAATGCGTCGACGCCGTTTATCGGCCTCACGCCTTTTTCCATTGGCCCCGCGCTCTCTGCCGACTACATCGCGACGAATTTCACGCCGAACCCGGGCAACGTCGTCACATTGATCAGCACGCCATACAACGACGCGGGCGACAAGTATCACGTCGTGATTGACTTCGGTGGTACGACGAGTAGCTCCAGCAGCGGCGTGCTGCCGGCCGGCTCGATCTTCGCGTTGATCGATCTCGACATCGTCGAGAACTACCGCAGGATCACTGCCACGGATGCGTCGAACAGCGTCATTACGACAGCATGGATCAACGGACCCAATGGGTACTTCGATATGAACGCGCCCATGATTCCTCAGGGTTCGCTAATTCCCAACCCTACCCTCACGGGGCCGGTGGGAGGCGTCTACAACATGTTCGGCGTCACCTACAACTTCGACGTCGGCATGTGGCTTTTCAAAACGACGCAAGACGTAAAGACGATCGCGTTCAATATGGAACGCGGCACGGGTAACAACGCGATCGGCGGCGGTGGCGCCGGCTGGGCGTTCTATACACCTCAGGTGCCCGAGCCGACCGGTTCGATGCTTTTCTTGGTCGGTCTGTTTCTCGTAGCCAGCCGCTCTACTCGATGGAGGAAGCTCAATGCTCTGTGCGATTCGCAATGATGATTCGGTTCCCAATCCAAACTCGAGTTCATTTGCTATTTACAAATCCAGGAGAAGTTTCATGAAGACTATGTTTCCACGTATGCTCGCGGTGCTCGCGATTGCGGCGATCAACTTACTTTTTGCAGCGCATTCACAAGCCGATCCGCTGCCCGGCCGCGATTTGTTGAAGTTCTCGCAACTACCGATGATCCAAACCACTATTGCCGACCCATCGGGTGTGAACGTCGGCGTCTACGGCGGCCACGACGAGTTCAGCACGGCCTACGGCTTCGGCACCGCAGCGGACCCGCCGCAAGAATATGCAGGCCGGTTCATGGCGGATGATTTTGCCGACAAGCTCACCAGCCCGGTCGTGCACGTGAAGTGGTGGGGGTCCTATCACAATGATGTCATCAACCCGGAAATGCCCGTGAATAAGTTTCTCATCGCTTTCGAGTCCGACGTGCCGGCCGGTCCCGCGCCAGACTTCAGCACTCCCGGTCAGGTACAGCAGTTCGATATCGTACGCCGAGGACCGCTCTCACCCGGTTCCGGAACATTTACCGAGAAGCTCATCCGCGGCCCCGACCCGATCCTCGGTGAATCGCTCTACGAATACAACGCCGAGCTGCATCTCAATCGCGAATTCCTTGAAAAGCAAGACACCGTGTACTGGCTGAAAATCGCCGCGCTGGTCGATGCGCCGGCCGGCATCATGTTCCCACCCAATCAACCACCGACGTTTGCGACCCAATGGGGATGGCACAATCGTGATTACACGATTCAAGACACGCTCGCGTCGAATGTGCCCGTGCCCGGTGAGTACGTCGAGGGTGTCGTGGACGGAACCAAGGTCTGGCATTTTCAGGACGACGCCGTCCAGGGCGATCTGAGGTTTTTGCCCTTTGCACAACCGGGGCCGATCATCGTTCAGGACAACATGCTGCCGACGTTTTATCTCGACAACATCGATGGTCCTGGCGGCGCGATCCCCGGCACCGCTGGCATTGGACAGTATTCGAAAGACCTCGCCTTCGAGTTGTACACGGTCCAAGTGCCGGAACCCGGCGCCTGTCTATTGATGATTTGCGGGCTGCTGGGTCTCGCCCAGTCGCACCGCCGGCATCGTAGTTGATCACCGCGTAACGTAAGCCGTTCCTTAGCACAGGCCCTTCCCGCCACTTGGGAAGGGCCTGTAGCTTTGCGTGATAAGCGTTTGAATCTCCTTGTAAAATGAAGAAACCTAGGTCGACGGCCCAAATATTCTTCTTGCTCCGCACGGTGTTCCGAACCTACAATGCAAATCGCCGCCTACGCGCCATAACCCCATCCCCTGAGCGGCAAGCTTTCCGCCATGCGTCCAGCCCTTCGCAAACTCCTGACTTGCTCCTTGCTGGCCACTTACGCCGGCATTTCGCTTCTCGGTCAGGGTTTGCACTTGCTCACGCCCGATGATGGCCATCACCATGACCGCGGCATCGTCGTTTACACGACTGATACCGAGGAGCATGCCGCGCACCACGCGGTCAGTGAGCGAGTGCCGTTTGGTAGACAAGTAATTGCCAGCGACTCCGCTGCCGACGCGCACGATTGCGCGATCTGCGAATTCTTGGCTCAGGCCGTTAGTCGACCTCCGCAAATCGCGACCACACCCAACCCACATATTCTCGTTGCTGCCATCTCTTGCCAGCCGCAACGCCTTTACTCCGCGGTCGCGCTCGCCCCTTACTCTCCACGCGGCCCGCCGCAGCTTCTTGGCTAGTTCCTGCTGCGTGCAGCGCGCCTTTGCGCTGCGATTTCCTCCCTGCGCGTTCGTACAGACACGTTCGAGCCATGTTATCAATTGCGATAGCGCACCGTCGCGGTGCTTAGCGGTGTCGGCCACGCTGCTGCGATCGCAAAACGTGTGATGACTTGCTGCGCAATTCCAGTACATCCGCGCTGTATCTCAATTCAAGGCCCCCATCATGTCCCGAAAGTCCGCCTTTACGCTTGTTGAACTCCTAGTGGTTATCGCCATCATCGGCATCCTCATTGCGCTTCTTTTGCCGGCCGTGCAAGCGGCCCGCGAAGCCGCGCGGAGGGCCCAGTGCAAAAACAATCTCAAGCAGATCGGTCTGGCGCTTCACAATTACGAAAGCACCCACCACACGTTCCCGCCGGGGTTCACATCGGCCGCCACACAAACCAACGCCCCCGGCACCGGTCCCGGATGGAGCTGGGGCTCTTACATCCTGCCGTACCTCGAAGAGTCCTCGATTCAGATCGACTTTAAGCGCGAAGTCACCGACCCGCTTTACGATCAAATCCGCACGTTGACGCTCCCCGTCTTCCGCTGCCCATCCGATTCCGTGGAGTTGCCGATTTTCCCGGTGCAAGATGGCTCTGGCAAAACGCTCACGCAGGTGGCGTTCAGCAACTACGTCGGTGTGGCCGGCACGTACGAAGTGAGTGTCTTTCCTGACGAAGGCACCGGCGTTCTCTTCCGCAATCGGCCGATCGCGATCAAGCAAATCACCGATGGCCTCAGCCACACAATCATGATTGGCGAACGCGACAGCAAGAAGTCGCCGCAAACCACCTGGGTCGGTGCGCTACCCAGCGCGGTTGTTCCGCCGTTAATTCCCGCTTACCCAGAGGAAGGTCCACCTATTCTTGTCCTCACCAACACCGGTACGGTGGAGGACGATCGGGTACCGAATAATTCGCTCGACCACGTCGAAGACTCCAACAGCGAGCATCCACAGGGTGTTCATTTCATGTTTGCCGACGGCAGCGTCCAAGCCATCAACAACGACATCGACCCGAAAGTATGGGTCGCCTTAGGCAGCGCGCCGGTGAGGAATCCAACGGACAATACTGAAACTCCACGTTTATAATCGCGACCCTTGGTTAAGCGGCAACGCACCGCGGAGCAGGCCATATAGCCCTTTCAACCGGCACTAGCGCCGCAGGCGGAGTAGCGTCTTTCGTGGCATGGACTTCAGTCCGTACGAGAATCACGGCACGGGCTGAAGTCCGTCCCACAAGGTTGCTGTGCAGCAAATCAGGAGACTACCGGCATTTGCTTGACCCCCCATTGCCGCCCATTTACTATAAAAACTGAGGAATTGCAGCCATTTCCCCGCCGTATCGCTAAGCCCGCCGCGCGCCGCAGCATGATCCTATACGTTCTGATCGTCCTTGTTCTGGCCTCGTTCGTGTTCGCCTTCTTAGGCGCGCGCACTTGGCACTGGGGCTATGTCTTGCTGGTCGAGGCTATCTTCCTTGCCACGCTTGGCTTCTTCGTGCTCGCTGCCGAAACGCTCCGCATCAACGCCGTGCTTCGCAGCCAAGTTAATAGAATTGAAAAACAGCTCGCTGATACCACGGCGGATGTCGAAGGCTTGAAGAACGGTACATCCAACTCGGCCGTTTTGAATCGGCTCCGCGGCGGCGAAACGCCGATCAAAATGGCCGAAGATGCCGACTCGATCGACAGCATCGAGCAATTGAACCACGAACTACTGATTGCCACGCGTCGTCGTGGTCGCGTGTGGCGCAATGTCACGCCGGCCGGCATCGATCCCAAAACGGGCACGGTCAAAGCGAATATCCCCGCGCCGGGCCCGGTGGGAATCAAACCCAGTACCGTCGTCTTCCTGTTCGAGGAAGGCGCGCCGCAACCACCTGCTCCGAACGGTGCGCCGCGCGGGCCGCAATACCTGGGCGAGTTCAATATTACCCAAGCGGCCGGGCAACAAGTGACGCTGCAGCCCACGCAACCGCTCTCCGCCAGCGAATTCGAACTTCGCCGGCTCGCGACTAGCAAGGGGCCATGGGTGATGTACGAATCGATGCCGGCCGATCGCTACGAAGTTTTTGCCGGTATGACCGACGATCAACTCAAGCAATTGTTGCCGAAGGAATCGGTGAACGAATACTTGCGCAACGGCAAGCCGGCAACGGCTGATGACGACCCCTCGCGCAAAGTCGGCTTCGACGAAAATGGGAACCGACTTCCGCCCGATCAAATTGGCAAGGCAACCAAAGTGATCTATCAGCGGCGGCTTCACGATTATGCGCTCGAGTTGGACGAGTTGGCTCGCCGGCGAATTAGCATGTTGGCCCAGATCGATGCCGTGAAGAATGATATCGCCGAGCTCACGGCGGCAGAAGCGATCGCCAAAAAATTGCAGGCCTTCCGCACCGATGAACGCCAAAAGCTGACGGCCGATTTGGCGGGCGTCACCAAGGAACGACAAGCGATCGAGAAGCACCTGGCCCAAGTTGAGCAGCTCCTGGCAAAGGCCCGACAGCTTACGGCTGATTTAAGGAAGCAAAATCAGCAACTCGCCGTGGAGCTAGCCGAACGCCAACTCCACACGCGCAAGAACGGCGCAGGCTCTCTCAGCAAACCGCCCCCGCCGCTCGCGCTCAATCGCGCCGAATAGTTGGCGCTGGTTCGTGGTTTACAGAAAAGGGACCGCAGATTCAGGCAGATGAACACGGATGAAAAGCGGAATCAATTGTTTCGAATCGCAACGATCTGCGTGCATCCGCGTCTAATTCAGATTTACTCTGCGACCTCCGTGTCCTCCTTGGTGAATCACAATCGGCAAAATTTCTTCGGCCGCAAGCTTAGCTCATGTGACCACGAGGCTGCCATCGTCACGAATCTCGAAAGCTCCCCACGCCACCTCCCACAGGTACCCGTCTGGATCAGAGAAATAGCCGCTGTAGCCGCCCCATTCCGTGTTCTGTGCTTGTTTTTCGATTTTCGCTCCGGCGCGCTCCGCCTGTTGCAGAATCTGATCCACGTCTCCCCTCACACGGACATTGTGCGCGATCGTGATGCCTGGAAATTTCGACCTCGGCGCATTGAACTCTGGCGCAACATCGTTCGCCAACTCTTCATACGGATACAGCGCCAAGCAAGTCCCCGTCGTTTGGAAGAAGACGATTCCCTGCTCTGCTGTGCGCGTCGTCGGTAGACCCAGGCCGTCGCGATAAAACTGCAAGGATCGCTCCAAGTCTTTCACGCCTAACGTGATGATGCTGATGCGCGATTCCATGACATTATGCTTTCCGTTCCAGTGAGATTGAGTATTCACAAGTCGCGGAGTATTTCTTCCGCCGCGTTTTTGCCGCAGGCGCCGAGGACGCCGCCGCCGGGGTGGCTGGCCGCGCCGCACAAATACAGACCGCGGATCGGCGTGCGGTGGTCTGCCCAACCCGCCACGGGGCGGAAGCAGAAAAGTTGGTGTGCGTTCATCGCGCCTTGCATGATGTTGCCACCGGTGATGCCGTACGTGCGCTCCAAATCGAGCGGCGAGAGAACCTGACGGTGTTCGATCGCGCCAGGCACGTTCGGCGCGTATTCAGCGAGCGCTTCAATGCACCGGTCGGCGAAGGATTCTTTGATCGAGTCCCACGAAATACTCCTCTCCCCCGAGGGGAGAGGTTGGGTGAGGGGTTCTTCCGCAGCGGCTTGTGACCCTCCCCTAGCCCCTTCCATCAAGGGAGGGGAAAGACGATACGGTGCATACTGCACAAACATGCTGAGGATGTGTTTGCCAGGCGGCGCAATCGTGCGATCGACGCTGGTGGGCATTGTGATTTCCAGAATGGGCCGCTCGCTCGGCCGGCCATATTTGGCGTCGTCATACGCCCGCTCCAAGTAATCGAGCGATGGGCCGATGTGCATCGTGCCGTGGTGGTGCGGTCCGACGACGCCAGGCGCATCGTCCATGCACGTGAAGCGTGGCGGCTCGGAGAGGGCGAGATTGATTTTGGCCGACGCCGATGAGTAATCGATTCGTGCGACCTCGTCGCGAAAAAATTCTGGAAGCTCTTCAGGCGTGAGGAACTTTTCGAACGTGAGATGAGCATCGACACTGGAGGCGACGATTTTGGCATCGATATGCGTGCCGTCCTCGAGTCGCACACCGATGGCGCGGCCGCCACTGGTTACGATGTGTCGCACGGGCGATTCGCGACGGACGTCGACATGCAAATCGAGACAGACTTTTTCCAACGCGTCGGCCAGGCCGCCCATGCCGCCTTGCACGAATCCCCATACGCCGCGTGCGCCGCCGGCTTCGCCCATCACGTGATGCAAGAGCACGTACGCGCTGCCGGGCGAGCTGATGGAGAGGAACGCACCGATGATCGCATCGGTCGCGAGCGTGGCCTTGAGCACGTCACTTTCGAACCAGCGATCGAGGATTGGCCGCGCGGCGCCCGTGAGCAGTTCGACAGCCGGCGGCAGGTCGGCGCCGAGTTCGCGCATCGCACAGTACAGGGCCCACATTTTCTTGCCGTCGCGGATGCGTTTGCCCAGCCCGATGTTGCGCCAAGCCTCTGGCAAGGGCAACGGGTCGGGAGCCGCCTGGCTCAATACCGGCTCCAACACGGCAGCCACGCGCTCAAGAAACGCGTTGTATTTCGGATATGCGTTGGCATCGGCCGTGCTGAATTTGGAGATCTCCCGGCGGCACAAGTCCGCATCGGCGCCCATGAGCAGGCTGCGGCCATCGGGCAGCGGCGTGAACGACGATGGGTTGCGCGGCAGAATCGTAAGGCCATACTTCTTGAGCTTCAACTCACGAATGATCTGCGGCAGGAACAAACTAATGACATACGCGGCAGTCGACACTTTATATCCGGGCCAAAGTGCTTCGGTCGTTGCACAGCCGCCCAGCACGTGGCGGCGCTCAAGCACGCATACTTTGTGCCCGGCTTTGGCAAGATACGCGGCGCAGACGAGTCCGTTATGTCCGCCGCCGATGACAATAGCGTCGAATTTAGTTGGGGATTTCATTGGGTGCATTCGGGACTGGTGGTGTTGATAATGCGCGAACTATAGCATTGCAGTCGCTGAAATATAACGGCAGGTAGCCCAAACTAAGCCGGTTGTCCTTCCGCCACCATATTTGTTTGCGTTTTCCCCGCCAGGGGGTAAACTCAAGGTCCGATGGGTGCCCCTTAAGCTCACGCGAGTGATCCAATGTCTAGCTACACTTTCGCGGCTCTCCTGTTGATGGCAGCGCTTCCTCTATCTGCCTCCGCGAGCACGACGGCAAATGATCATCGTAACGCAAATCTTCTCAAGCTATCCGATCTGCGTTCGGCCTATCTGCTTCGCGCCGGCATCGTGCGCTACGATGCAATTTCTAATTCACCAGACGCGATCCTCGCGCAGCTTCAACGACACTTCAACGTGGTGATCGGGCTACTACTGGTTTCAACCCCGCGGAGCATTGAGACGGCGCTGTCTCGCTTGGAAGCGGCCGACAATCATCCCTGGACCGATGCCGAGCGGCGGAATGGCAGCGAAGACTTCTTGCCAATCGTTACGTGCAAATGCAACGCCTTGCATACTATCGTGATCGCGGGCGCTTTCCACTTAATGAAGGTCAATCGCACGAACCGGTGCCGATCTTCGTCGATCGGCACAATACGGCGTGCGCTGTGGGTCAGCTTATGCGCTGGAGTGGTTGGGACGATAAAGTCGCCGAGATTGCACGAACGAATGATCTGGTGTATGTCCCGGATGCAGCAAATACTTCCGTGGCGTCGTGGATTTTAACAAGCGGACTTACGTTCGAAGAAGCTGCGCTCATACAGCCGGGCTATCCTTTCGTCGTTGACTTCCTGGTCGCCGATTATGCCCCTGGTGGATCCATCTTAGTTCGTGGCGACCTACAGTATTCAAATCTTGAAATTCAGACATCGAATTACAAATATGATACTGCCAGCGCCAACTTCATATGCAATTTTATTCCAGACGTCTGTGCGACTCCTGAATCGCTTTTTCAATTTAACCTCCTGTCTCCAGACCTCGGCGGCACCATTCCTGATGCCACAAACATCGGGATGACTGCTGGAAAGGGCAACTATATCAGCGTATACCCAAATGCTCCGTTGGTGCCCATCGGTAATAATTGGATTATCATTGGCGGAGACTATTATTCAGATCAAGTATTCACCGAGGCGGTGATTGACGGTCTTGCCGATGCGAACAAGGCGCAGCAAATAGTTATCAGCTTCGACGTGTCGACACTTAATCCGGATACCGTCATCAACCAGCTAAGCCAACATCAAAGTTCGTCCAAGCAGGGAGCATATTTGTCGGGTTCTGGATTTCCAGTGCCGGCTGATTCAACCTCAAAGTATTGGCTGACAACGCGTCTTTCCACAGGTGACGGTGAAATTGCATCTACTAGATTGGACGCAAATACCCCATTTCGCGTTTACCCCCCACCACAGATCGATTTAGTGGGCGAGCAAGCTTCAACTGTTGATTTTGCTGGCCAGCACAACTTGCACGTCGAGACTGAGATTTGGTTGCTCAATGGTGTTGGATTCGACTCGTTTGCGCTCGATTTTAATGCAACAACTGTGGCCGAGCCGGCGGGTTTGAACTCATGCCTAGTAGGTGTTGCGCTGGTACTGTTTGCAACGGCAAATGTCACGCGCCGACGACGCAAGTGATCAATAAACTCACTCATACACCCAGCGACTTCGCGGTCACCAACCAATAAAGTTCGCCGGCGCCGTTGACGACTTGTTCCGGGAAAGCGATCGCGGCGGTGGCGCCTTTGGCGAAGCGGAGGCATGCGTCTCCGTCGCCAATGAGCGCCGCGGCGAGGTCTTCCACATCCGGACTGTGGCCGACCCAGCACACGTCGCAGCCGCCTTGTCGGTTGGTCCACTCGATCAGCGGCTTCAATTCTGAACCCGGTTCGAGCGCCTCGAGCTCTTCGATTGTTGGTTTGCCGGCAACATATTTGGCGATAATATCGGCCGTCTGTCGGCAGCGGGTGTAGGGACTGGTGGCGATGCGATCGGGCTCAAAGCCGCGGTCGGCGAGCGCTTTTACGACGTTGGTGAAGCGCTCGATGCCGTCGGGCGTCAGCTCGCGGAGCGAGTCGTCGGGCCAGCGGGGGTCGCCGCGTTGGCCGGCCCAGGCATGTCGGACGATGTAAACAAACATAGTTGAACCCGGATTCATTAATCACAGAGGCACGGAGAGTACGGGGGACGGATTAACAGGAACTGATTATGCGGGCTAGTTGCTCGTGGGTGCAAATCAACGTTGACCACATGCTTGATGTTTTGGAACGAGAGTTAACTTGCGATTGTCAGAGTATTACAAATCTCCGTGTCCTCTGTGTCTCCGTGGTGAATCAACGATTCCGCCAGAGAACGTGGTCGTCGATGCCGAGTTTGCGTTGGGCGGCGCGGATATCATTGCGGAAGCGGTGCGAGTCTTTGGGATAGCCGGCCGTGGGGCGGAGGTCGGGTACTTGGGTGCCCCAGAACTCGTTGAACGCCCGCATGGCCAGCTCGCGCAGGTATTTGGCTGTCATCGAGGCAAGGGCAGTCGGGAAAAATCGTTCGCCGTTCATGCGAAAGGCGACGCGCATGCGCGATTCGGGCGGGCCCCATTCGTAGCGGCTTTCCGCGCGGCTTTCATGGATTGGCTCGATCCAATGTTCGGAAAAATGATGTTGCAGGAGCGCGGTGTAGAAGTTGCGGCCGCCGTGCTTGTCGCAGACGGCGAAGGTGGGAGCGAGGGGCGTGGAACGAGGAGCGAGCGCGGGAATGCAGTTCATAACTTCGCGAAGTAAACCAACCGTCACGTGCGAGAGGGCTGCTCCTTTGGAGCCGTAGTGGTCGACCAGGTCGTTGAATTGGGCGGGGAACACCAGCCGCGCGCGGATGACGAGCGGCCGCACGCCGGCGGCCTCGCAGGCCTTGGCGAATCGCGCCGATAGGCGTACGAGCTCATCCGCGGTCGCGTCGATCGGCAGCGGGCAATTGAATCCAATCGGCCAGCAGGTCGCTTTGTGGTGGCCGTCCGCATCGGCTTCGCAGTATTCGATGATCGAGTTCCAGCAGGAGAGCGATTGCCCGATCGTCCGTAGCACGGCGTGCAGGCCGCGTTCGAGTTGGCGCAGGCCGTGGCCGGGCGTGTAGAGTGCCTTGGAATCGGCGATGGCGATGCGGTGGGTGCTTGGTTTTTTCACAACGACACCGCGAAAAAGGCGGTAAAGATCGGGTTGGTCGTCAATTTCGGATTTCGGATTTCGGGTTGCAGATTGGACGGAAGCAGAGCCACAACTTCTTAGCGGTGAGGATGGGATTGGCGATGATTCAATTGTTGTGCTCAAGGCACCCTCACCCCGACCCTCTCCCAGAGGAAGAGGGGGACCGAAGTCGGGCACGTCCCACGCGGTGGCGGCAACAACGAGGGGGCCGAAGTTCGGGCCGTAGCCGGCTTCATCCGTGCCGATGAGAATTCCCATGGCCGGTAGTATAGCAAGCGAACGGGTTGTGGAGGAATGACGTGGCGGATTGACGGAGTGAGCAAGGAGCGCACCGGGAGCGCAGATGCAGCTCAACCGCAACCGCGGAATGCATCATGAAGCGAGCGCGTCCGCGGCGGGTCATGTTGCCTCGCGCGCGAAAGGTGATTTTTTATTGCAAAATTCGACTTGTTGTTGCTCCGGCGGCGGCGCGATTTGCCCGTAAATTTCAGGCTAAATTACGCATCGTGGGGAGCGTCGCTGGTGGAATGTACTCCTGTTGGCAGTCTCAAAATGGTTGGTTCAATGTTGTTTCTGTTGGGTTCGTCGTTGATTGTCGCGTAAAAAAGTGAAATGCAGGGCCCCGATCAGCGGACCAACAGCGCACACTTCTAGCGAACGTCCACGGCTGGCGCGATTCGCCCTGGCCGCGACTATCTGATGACGCGCGCTATTTTGCCTGGTCCTCACTTCAACCGCGTGGGCGCACGGTGCTGCTTCCTTAGGGCCGGCGATTGTCGCAACGGGAGTCGCCACAACGGCCGGCGTGCACAACGGGCAGCGGCGCCCACGACGGTCATTTCACGGGTGCGAGCTTAGCAAATACTGAACATTAGTTCAATACTCATTTTCGGCCACCTGGCGGAATTGTGATTTTCGCCGAGGGAGCTAGTTTTGAGCGGCGGACTGACGAGCGCGGCGAGACGATATGTAAACGCTACTGGATGGGAAGGATCCGCACTCGAGCGGAAGTTTCATCGACGCTAATCAACGCGCCTTGGGAAATGGCAGCAGCATGGTTTTGCAGGACCGTTAGGATGAGCGGGGCGATTGCATCCGGCAAGACGTCGTGAGTTCGTATTTGCAATACGCTGGGACCGGCACCGCGCGTTGAGGCGAGCAGCGTGCCGAAATCCAGATCGTGAGTAAACAGCAATCGTTCCTCTTGGCGTGCCCAGCTTAAAATCGTCGGGTCGTCATCCGTTGCGTTGCCTACGGAGGACCAATGAACGGCATCGTGTCCAGCCTGGTTCAGGGCATCCACCCACTCGGGCGAAAGATTCATGTCGATCAGAATCTTCATGGGGAGTGGAGTGGGATGTCGATTTCCTCGCTGCGCCAGGCGGCATACGCCAAAGCCGCTTGAATGTCGGCCGGTTCAAGATAGGGATACGCTCGCAAGACTTCCTCTTGTGTGCGACCAGCGGCAAGCAAGCCGACGATGGTGCCCACGGTCACGCGCATACCGCGAATGCAGGGCTTACCTCCCATGATGGCCGGGTCGTGGGTGATGCGATCGAGAGATTGCATAACGATTCCGATTGAGCCACGGCTCGTTGACATTTTTCATTGTATACGAGCTAACGGAAGGCGGCGATGCTTTTCGAAATCGGCGAGAATCTCTTCCTCAGTGAGACCCTTAGCGAGCATTGCTTCGCGGATTTTGGCGGTGAGACGATGGAATTCCTTACGGCGCTCTTCTTCGTCGAGCTTTTCGCGCACGGCTTGCTGGACGAAGGCGTCGACCGCGCTGCCACTGACGCCCGCGGCTTCGATTTCCGCGAGCAGGCTGTCGGGTAGTTGGATGTTTAACATGGGTGTGTGCTCCCACTCGATTATAGTCAATTCGCGCCATTTTCCAATGCGATTGAACTGGCCGCATCGACCTAGGTAGCCGACAATGCTATCCTATCAATATGGAAATCATTGAAGCTAAATCGCTGCCCGGATACCGGCTTGAATTGCGATTTGACAACGGCGAGAGTGGAGTTGTCGATTTATCGGAGTTCGTCGGCCGAGGCGTATTTGCCGCGTGGGAACAGCCGGGTGTGTTCGAGCAAGTAAGGGTTACGGCCGAAGGGGCGGTCGAATGGCCGGGCGAGCTGGATATGTGTCCGGACGCGCTATATTTGCGGATGACCGGAAAGAAGCCGGAAGATTTGTTCCCGTCCCTGCGGAACCGTCTCTCTCATGCCTGAGATTTCCAGGTTCTACGGCATTGTCGTGCAGATGTATTTCGGCGATCATCCGCCGCCGCATTTTCATGCTCGGTACGCGGGGCATAAAGCGAAGATTGATCTCGATACCCTGAGTGTCATCGATGGGAAACTCCCGGCACGAGCGCTAGGCCTGGTGATCGAATGGGCGGCGCTGCATCAAGCGGAACTACGCGAGGCGTTTTCAAGGGCCGCCAATTCCCAAGCGCCTGGAAAGGTTGATCCTCTGGCATAAAACGAATGGCAGGTCTGCGGCCCGCTTATCGCGGGAACAGTTGCTTTTCCTCGGCTTGGACGGTGCGCTCGAACGCATTGATTGCATCTTGCTTTTCGCTGGCCGGATATACCAGGGCATCGCCGGTAAAACCAAGATTGAATCGCTTTCCAAGTTCTTCATAGATCAGCTTGGCGTACTCGCGCGGGTTCAGAATGCGATTAAGTGCGGCGACCGCGGCGATCGAGGTCGGTCGGACATGACCAGTAGTGGCACTGCTACGGTTCCTCTCGGATCGCTCGTTCGAGCTGATTAAATTCGGTCCGAAATTGCGATGTTCCTTGTCGTTCCTTGTTCGCATTAATGACATCTTCGCGCAATCGATTCTCAATGGAGCCGTCTAACGTGATTTTTTCTAAGGCCTTCATCGCAGCGACTCGAATACGCAACGGATTGTTGCGATTCATCATCATGTGATCGAGGTCTTTGTACGCATCATTCGCTTGTTTCCCCAGCACGCCCAGGCCGCGAATCGCGGCAATTTGATCGCCAGTTCGCTGTGGGTCTTTTAGGACTTGCAGTAGAGATTGGGCGAGTGACTTTGCCTTCGCCGGATCGTTGTTATGGAGGGAGTCCAAGGCCCGCCGCGTCACAGCACGTACTTGCTGATTCGAACTTAGCAGCAGCGGCAGCCAGCCAAACTTTAAGGAATCGGCAGCCGCCATAGAAGCAAGTGCCGAAACTGCTGTAGCGACTCGATCGGGATCGTCGCTTTTGAGCTGCTGTTCCCAAAACGACGTAATCTGCGGATTCTTATGATTCGGATCGACTGCCGCGAGCACCAGTAATGCGACGTCATGTACGGAAGACGAATTGTCTCGGGCTGCTTTCAGCCAGGGTTCAAACTGAACTGCAGGCGATGGTTGAAATCTCTGGCGTAATACGCGCCATTTTCGCCAGCGCCTTAAGACGTGCAGACTCACCAATTGCATCGCCCCGTTCGAGCAAAACTGGTAACCAGAACTGCACGGGAATTTGCGGAATCGCCGGGTCGCCTCCCGTCAGCGCCGCTAAGATGGTCTTCTGTAGCTCACCCTCTGGTGCACTAAGCGGGTTGCCGGACTGGCGCCAATCATACTCGCCGGCGATATCGAGAATCTCTGCCGCGGCTTCGCGGCCGTATCCGTTGGCGCCGAAGGCGGCGAGGGCTTTTACCGCTTCGAGGCGTTTTTCCGTGCTGAGCTCCGTGCGCCACTCGTTGCGCCACTCGTCGAATGTTTTGCCGTCGTAGCGGAGGGCGGATTTGTCGGTGGATGCGGAGGGGGGTGAAGTATTCGTTTGGAGCGTTTTCGTTGGTTGAGCGGCCGTGGTGTCGCTAACTGGACCGGATGGTTTCGGCTGCGCATTAACGGCCAAGTTAAGTTGTGCTGGGAGTTGCTTCATGCCTCGCGGCGAAAATCGGACGATATTGCACCCCACGATCTTGGTCGAATAATCGTGGCCCTGTGTTTTGAGGAGCGATTCGAGTTCAGCGAGGCTCTTCGTTTCGAAGCTACCCGCGGCGGTCATGATGTCGCCCGGTTCGATGCCGTTCCAGTCGGCCGGGCTGCCAGGGGCAACCTCCGCAACAACGACGCCGCGCCAATTGCTAGGGTTTGCGTGGACAAACTTGGCATTCGACAGGCTCGTGAATGTTAGGCCGGCTGGCCGCCACTCCAAATATCCTTGACCATCTTTCTCCGTCTTAACGTAGATTTGGCGGGCGCGACTTCGCGGCTTCGGGATCGCGCCACTTGGGCGTCGCGTCTAAGAGTTGCTGGAACCGTTTTTGGCGTTCCGCGGTGGCTTGCAGGGCATAGCGTCCGTGACCGTCGAATTCGCCACGCATGTCGGGCAAATCGCGGATTCTTTTGACGTCATCCACGAGTTCCGCCGGGATATCGTAGCCGACAACGATTCGATCGTCCGGAAGAGCTTTGCTCGCATTTGTGGGCGATTCCACCGCGACCGGCGGTCGCGGCTTTGTGGCAGAAGAATCGGCTGGAACGGTTGAGGGGCGTGTTCCCCGATACGTCGACGATCCGCCGAAGGCGCCGCCGAGTTGGACGCTGATGCGGCCCGTCTGGACTTCGTCATGTGTTTTAGGCGGCTCGGTTGGAGAAGAGTATTCGGTAAATTGCCGAACAACGTAGAACTTGACCGGGTTGAGTTCGGCCAGATCGTTGCTGGAGAGAATTTCCGCGACGGATTTCATGCTGGTGGTGGGCCACACGCCCAGGCCGACGAGGATATCGTTCGGTTGAATCGAGTTTTGCCCTTCCCAAGCAACGGAATGGCCATCGTTCGCCGCCACTTTTACGCCGCCGTCGTAGCCGAGGGCTTTGACGCGCTTGAGGTCGGCTTCGCCGATCGGTTCGAGTTCTAGCCCGAGGCGCTTGTATGCGAGGTCGGCGAGTTTTTGGTCTTCGAGCGTGGGGAAGCGGTGCTGCGTTGTCGCGTGCACGTTCGGGTGCAACTTCGTGTGGCTCCGCTCGCTGATTTGACGTTGCGCTCTGCACCGACGTTGTACTTTCCAGTGGTCCTGCATCGAATAGGTATTGCTTGCCATTGGCTGTTGCATGGCACCTGACTGTTTTTTGAGATCGTCCGGACTCGCTGTCGAGCCAGTAGAGCATTCCATCCATGCTTTCTACCGGGTGCCCGTCAACTCTGGTCAGTAATGATGGTATTGGTACACCGTTCGGCAGGTTCCCTCCTACGATCAGAAGGCCGACTGGTTTGTTAGCTATGAGTTCTCGATATGTCACTTCGGCCGAAGAAAGTGGCACGAGTTTCAATCCGAGACGCTTCCACGCGCGTTCAGCAATGACTCGTTCCTTGCGAGGCGGTGCGCCTAGTACGGCTGGCCAATCCTTTTCAGTCGGCTGTGGAGTTGCGACGAGCAACTGCTTTCCGTCTCGCGTAACTAACTCCAGGCGAAGGTTCTTTTTCTCGGCTTCGGCGAATGCCTTTGCGAATTCCTGGAAGTCTTGAGGGTTGTTTGATTGCGAGGGAAGTGTGGCAAATACGCGCTCTTCGGAAGAGGTGGGTGTCTGGCTCTTCTCATGCGACTTGTCGCCAGCCAAGTCGGCGAGCTTTTGTTCTTCCAGGGACGGGAATTTGCCACGCGCAGGACTGGGTCGCATTTCACCCGGTCCTCCCATGGCCTCTTCGCGCCGCAGTTCACCAACGCCGCCCATTGCGTCAATCCCCTTTCTGAGAGAGCGTGTTTTGCCGGCACGGGCTGCGCTTTCTTTCAAACTATTGATTTCGCGGCCAGCGCGCGTGAATTGGCTGCCAATCACGTCCGCTGGCTCGCTGTTTTCGACGCGGCGGACGCTGCCATCGAACCAGGCGGCATACCAACAATCGGGCCAGAGGTGGCCTAAGCCTTTGGTCGGATGGGCTCGGTCAAAGTTCCAGTCCTGCGGCTTGGTCCACTCGACGGCGAGGTCGGGATCTGCTTCAACGATCGAAATTGTCTTGGAAGTCCCATCGGTAATATCTACAAAACCAAGTCCCTTGGAGGTGCCGTCGAATCCGCATTCTTTCCCAACCACAGCTAAATAATTGGTCATGCCGGGTTTGTTGATTTTGGGGTCCTTGAAAACGCTGGGCATTTTCGCGATGAACGCGCGGTTGTGCTCGCTATTCCATGGTTCGTCGAGATGGAACTCTTTGTACAACGTTTCTTCTCCCAGCAGCGGGAGAATGAGAACGCGCCAGCTCAATAACTGGTTCCCGCGTTCGTCATAGATGGCATGACGGGGTAAGTTACTATTGGTGTCGTGATAGTTCTGCAATGCTATCGCCAGCTTCTTCAAATTGTTTTGAGTCTGAGCCTTTTGTTTCGCGATCTTTGCGTCGGTTTGCTTCTCTGTGCCCTCTGTGTCAGATTGTTCGGCATGGCCGATGGTGGGCAGGTAAAAGATCGCAAGTGTCGCAGCCGTGATGACGCCGGCGAGCATGAGCGTGAACGATTTACCGGAGATCAGCATGGGATCGTCCTCCAATTGCAGGATGCGGCGGATGCGGGAACGTAAAGGGCCGGCGGCCATCGCGGAAGCGACTGAAGGTGGAGACCACGTCGTGCGGCGATTCGGCAAGTCGCCCTCACCCTGCCCTCTCCCAGGGGGAGAGGATTCTAACGAGGTCTGTCCTCTCCCAGGGGGAGAGGGTTCTGAAGATTCGCGTCCTCTCGCGGAATGAGAGGGTTGAATTTGCGATGCGATGTTGACTAACAGTTCGGCGTAGGCGTGCGGGTGGTTGGTGCGGGCGACGACGGCGGCGTCGCAGCAGGCTTCGCGTTCGCGGCGGGCCCAGTTCGAGATGAGCCACACGGCAGGGTGGAAGAAGAGGAGCGATTCGAGGCAGCGCTGCAGCAGGTTGATGAGGTTGTCCCAGCGGCGGACGTGGGCCAGCTCGTGCAGCAGGACCATTTCGATTTCGTCGGGACTCCAGCCGGTGAGGGCGGCGGGCGGGAGGAGGATCATCGGCCGGACGATGCCGATGAGGACGGGGGCGGCGATGCGGTCGCACACGGCGACCGTGATGCGGCGGGTGATATGGAGCGAGGCGGTGAGGCACGCGAGGATGTCGGCGATGGGGCCGTCGTGGACGGGGCGGCTTGCACGGCCGAGGCGGCGCGTGCCGACGAGGCCGCTCACCAGCAGCGCGAACGTGAACGGCGTGCCGATGAGCCACAACCAGGGGAGGTAGGGAATGCAGGCGGTGAGGGTCGAGAGTCGAGGGTCGAGCGTCGAGGGCCGGACGGCGTTGGGCGAATTCGGCGCGAGGTTGGCGATCGGGGAACCCGCGACGGAGGCGGGAGATGACGGTTGGTCAGCGGCGACGGGCTCCGAAGCGTCGCTGGGGGTGTGCAACTCGATGATTTGATTGGGATGCGCCGACGGCAAGTTTGCGTCGAGTGTTGCGGGTAGTCGCGTTGGAATGCTGGCAAGAACTCCTCCCCCGGCCCCTCCGTTCAAGGGAGGGGAGTATTCGAGCAGCCAGGCGGCGGTGGCGACGGGGAGCGCGGCGAGTATCGCCAGGCAGGCGAGCGCGACGGCGTAGCGGAGGTTGGGCGAAGTGCGTCGCAAGAGTGCGCGGGCGATGAACGCGGCTGCGGCGACGATCGCGCCGAGCCAGAGGAAATGAACCATCGTCCAGCCGGCGACGAGCCAGGCAGTTGTCGAGTTAGCGAAGAGAATGGCGTTCATGCTAATGTCTCACGAATAAAAAGTTTCACGCAGAGACGCAGAGGCGCGGAGGAGGAATAAACAGAAGAGTTAATCGTTTTGCAAATTCGCAACGAGGAATATTACCGTACAATTTGCGATCGCGATTCATTTTTGATCTCTTTGCGCCTCTGCGTCTCTGCGTGAGCGTTTGTTGTTTTTGACGCTTTCGTCGATAATCTGTCGTAGTTCGTTTAGTTCTTTATTCGAGAGCTGGCCGGCTTCGACGAGGTGGGCGGCGAGTCGGCCGGCGGAGCCATCGAAAACGCCGTCGACGAGTTTGCCGACCATCGACTTGGCGGCGGCGGCCTGGGTGATGGCGGCGGACCACTGCTGGCCGCGGGTGGCTTGCTTGCGGCGGACGAGGCCTTTATCGAGCATGACGCGAAGCATCGTGGCGACCGTGGTGGTGGCGACATCGCGCTCGCGGCGGAGCGCTTCGCAGATCGTGCCGAGGGTCGAGCTGCCGTGTTCCCACAGGACGCGGAGGATTTCGAGCTCGCCGTCGGTGGGATGAAGGCTGGGGGGTCGGGGCATGGATCCTCCTTGCGTGTATTGATTCTCGTCGTGCAACGATTCGTATTCTAAAGAATTAGAATACTGTGTCAATAGAGCTGGGCGATTTTTTGATGGTGAGAAAGCACTGGGGGCGCATCGACAGGGCCAATCACTTTTTGAAGTTGGGGGGATTTGTGGGAGGGGTCACCGACCCCGATGCGATGTCGCCACTTCAGCCTTTCTCGGTGTTTGAGCGAAATCGGCGTCGGAGACGCCTCCCACACTTACTTCTCCATATTGAAAAAGTGATTAGCCCTGGGGGCATCGACCAACGCTTTGCGTCGGTGCCCGCTCGACCCCAGCCACCCGTCGTCGGCCGCGTGGCATCCGTGCGAAATGCGGCCCAGCCGAGATGGCTGGACTATGTGGGTGGCCGGGATTGGTGTGTCAGGCTGAAGCCTGACCTACTGGAAGATGAGGAGGCCGTATTGATCGGGGGTGTTGGATGAGGACGGCGTGCCGGCCCAGGATTGGTAGCCGAGGCGGGGGATGGTGCGCTGGGCGGAGACGGCCCAGACGGCGCGTGAGGTGGGCGGTTTGTTGACCAATTCGGTGAGTGGGATGGCGGCTTCGATTGTCCAAGATTGTTCGTCACTCGCGGCGGCGACATACCACGTCGGATTCCACGTTGAGTCATCCCAGCAAGAGTCGTCGGTCCAGCCGCGGTTGTCGACGGTGAGCTCGAAGGCGGTGCTGTAGTCGCGATCGGTGTCGAGGCGGAGCGTCACGCGGTCGTGTTGGGTGAGGTCGGCATCGTGCGTGCGCGGGGTGTCGTCGGTCGAATAGTCGAGGTTAGGGGATCGTTGGCAGTGGACGGCGAGGTAGAGGAATTTGGCATCGTAGGCGAGTTGGATTTCGGCGGCGATTTTGTGCGGCGATGCACCCTCACCCCGGCCCTCTCCCAGAGGGAGAGGGAGTTTCTTGACACCCTTGCGAAGGAATAAGCGGTCGGCTTTAGTCCAAAACGGTTCGTCGAGCTTGCCATCGAGGATCGGTGGCTCGGTGGTTCGCCGGCAGGTAGCGAGCTTTTTGATGGGCGGCTGATCGGCCGGTTGGGCGAGCCACTCTTCGGTTGCGGCGCATTGCCGCCAAGGGTTCGACTCGGGCAACGCGCGTAATGTGAGAAAGTATCGCAGGGCGGGGTTGGCGAAGCCGAGCTGGCGCTGGGCGGCGGTTTCGGCGAAGCGGACGCAGGGCTCGGCATAGAGCGCGGGGCGATCGGCTTTCAGATAATCGGCGAGTTGTTCGGCGCGGTGAAGGCGATCATCGCGGGTGAGACCGCCGGTGGGCGGCGCACCTGATCGAATCGGCGCAACGGCGCTGGCTTGGCGGACGTCACTTGCACTGGGATTAGGGGCAGCGACAGCGCTCCCGCCGCGAACATTCGTGGTCGCGCGTGTCTGGACGCGCTGGGCCATTTCGCTGCTCGCGTAGAATTGAATGAGCCATTGGAGCGATTCGCCCACGAGCGGGTGATCGGGGTAGCGGCGGGCGAGCAGGAAATAGGTGTCGGCCGCGAGGTCGAGGCGGCCTGTGCTGCGGTAGCCATCGGCGAGCTGCGCGAGGAGGCCGCCGGCGTCGTCGGCGCTGAGGCCGTCAATCATGGTCGCGACTTGGCCGGCCCAAGCGGCGTTGCCTTCGGTGCGCTCCATTAACTCTTGCAGATGGCGGCGGCGAGTGGCGAGTCGGCGAAGCGCTTCGATATCTTGCGTGGGGAGATCGATCTGCGGTCGGCGGGCCTCGCTGCCGGGGGCGAGCGAGATTCCAGCGAAAATGCCGCGAGTATTTCCTGTGTCAGGAACGGTCGTGCGCAACAGTTTCAGCTCGTAGGTGTCTGGCGGCGACCTGCGGTTTGGATCAAGCAGATTGCGCGGGCGAGACGAAGTCGCAGAGCGTAGCACCGAGCCAGGGGGAAAAGCGACCGGTGGCAAGGAGTTCGTCGCCGCGCTGCCCAGGCGGCAAGATGCCGTAGACTTTTTTCACGGACCAGGGAGTGAGACCGGCGTCGTTGGCCAGTTCCGGGTGTTGGGTTGGATCGGCAGCGGCGTCGATGGCATGGAGAATCAGCTGCTCGAGGAGGGCGTTGATGTTCGTATGTCCGTCCCGAGGTGTAGCGGAATCGTTGGTCCACTCGTTTGTGGTCGTAGCACTGTTGGAAGAGCCAGCGGTAGCACCGAGACGCAAGCCTTTGGCAAGCTGAACACTGGGGAAGCCAGTGGCACCCGAGCGAGCACTGGTGGACGAGCCAGCAGTGGCACCCAAGCTCACATCGTGTGAGTGGTAGGTGACGACAACATCGGGTCGCCAGGTGCGAAGCTGGCGGACGATGTGGCTTTCGAGTTGCTGCAAGGCCCGGCCGTCGTTTTCGCGATTGAGCGCTTGCATGAGGTCGGAGGGGGCGAGCGACAGGTCGGCGGCGGGCAAAGGAAATCGCCAGGCAGTGTCGGACGAAGCGGCGCCGGCGCGGAGCATCGCTTCGTGCGTGCGTGCGATGGTCGCTGAAGCGACCGCGCCGTCAGTATCGGACGGTCTGCAGAGGATGTTGACGGCGGCGATGTAGCCATCGGCGGCGCCGGAATCGGCCAGCAATTCCAGCGGTACATCAGTCGGAGCGGCGAGCAGGGCGAGAAGGGCGGCACGTCGGCCGCCGGTGCGCTGTGGTTTCCAGGTGTGGCCGCCGTCGCCGGTGACAAGGATGTTGCCCAGGTCGCCGGCAGCCCAGCCGTGTTCATTGTCGATGAATGTCAGCGCGCGAATGGGCGTGGTTTGGCCGGTCGTGATTGATTCCCAAGTTTTGCCGTTGTCGGGCGAGTGGAAGATGCGCGTGCCCGGAGAACCGGCGACCCACACGTGCGTACCCTGAACGGCAACGGCGCGGAAATTGAAACAATCCGAAACAAATGCGGGCAAGTCGGTTGGCGGCGTTTGCCAACTTCGACCGAGATCGTGAGTCGTCATGAGGAGGCCGCCGTCGCCGACGGCCCAACCGCCGGTCGGAGGGACGAGCCGCATGGCGCGGAATGCGCGGCGGGATGAAGCCGCTAAGGGGGAGTGGACGATCTTTGCGCGTTGGAGCGTCGCGAGTTGGCCGGCCGGACCCGCGACGGCGCCGAGGTCGGCGCAAGAAAATCACCGGCGAACCAGTTGCCAGTTTTGTCGGTCGGGAGGGGTTGCCAGGTGTTGCCTCCGTCGCGCGTGGCGAAGACACCGGAGGGGTCGTAGGAGGCACTATCGCCGAAAGCGATGCCGCGATTGCGGTCGAAGAACTTGACGCCGGCCAGCGTCGGCAGCACGAGATGCGGCAGCGGCGTCCAGGACTTCCCGCCGTCGTCGGTACGTAGGACGATGCCGCGGGTGGCCGCTCGGCCCTGTAGGCATTCGCCGCCGCCAGCCCAGCCGTGTTGCGCGTCGACGAAGAAGATGGAACTCAGATTGCAGGTCGTGTTGGCCGATTGCTCGCGCCACGTTGCGCCGCCATCCTCGGTATGCCAAATGACGCCGCGGTCGCCAGCGGCCCAACCTGTGGACGGTGCGATGAAGAAAATGTCGTTCAATGCGGCGTCATTGCGCATGGCGCGAACGATAGCGGAAGCGGGTGTCTCTGGTTGTTCCGATTTGCGTGCCGAGACAGGCGAGGCTGTAGCGGCGGCAGATTGCGGATCTTCAGCAAGCAGAACTGTCGAACGAAAGGAAAGAACACAGAGCAGCGCGATGCAGAGCAGCATCCGCTTAAAGAGTTGACAATCCATTGTCGGGATCCTTCCTGTCTGATACCAGTCACCAGCTCGCGGTTGACATTCTAAACCGCTGCGTCGGCGGGACCTAGGCAAATCGACTGTCAAAGGTCGCGTTGGCGGAGCGATTTTGGCGGCGGTGCCGAATGTGCTAGCAGTGCGATTCGCGCTCGGCATGAGCTAGACTTGTGCATCCGGCCTGGGACGCCGCGCGGGTTGCCGGCTGTACGCTCCATCATTGATACACACGCGATTCGCCGTGCGGCGACGAGGTCTGCCCTCCATGAACGAGACCGCGACCCAAGTCGAGCAACTCGCATCGCGCGCGGTAACGCTTTACACTCGTCCGACTGTAGCGTTGGAATTAGTGCGACTAGCCGAGGAACCCGACACGGATGCGAAGGCGCTCAAGGATTGCGTCGCACAGGATCCCGCGCTTACGTGCAAGTTGTTGCGTGTGGTCAACAGTTCGCTGTTTGGGTTGCACCGACCGGTGGCGGATTTGAATCAGGCCATCGGATTGTTGGGCATCAAGCCATTGAAGTTGCTGGTCCTGGGATTCAGCCTGCCGGACTCACTGTTTGCCGAGGTCGCGGCCCGCGAGCTCGAATGGTATTGGACAAATACGCTCACGCGGGCCGTCGCGGCACGGATGCTGAGCGAGCAGCTCTGGAATCAACCCGGAGACGAGGCATTCATTGCGGGGTTGCTACAAGATATTGGCGTTCTGGTGCTGTTGCGCGAATTGGGTGAACCCTACGTTCGCTTTTTAACCGGCGTCATCGAAGAAAAATGCCATCTAGTGCTGCTTGAGCAGGACACGTTGGGCTTCGATCATTTGCAATTGAGCGCGGCACTCTTGGCACGGTGGCAGTTGCCGCAACGATTGGTCGACGCGATTGAGACGCCGAAGCGAACCTCGCGGCTGGAACGGATGTCGTCGCCGGAAGGCGACCTGCCGCAAATACTCCACTTGGCCGAAATGTTGATGGAACTTGTGGGGCAGCGGCGGCTTAGCGTGCTTCCCGAATTGCTTGAGGCAGGCAAGCTGTATCGCGGAATGACAAAATCGAAACTTACAACGCTGGTAGAGGGCTTGCAGCCGCAAGTGGATCAGTTGGCGGAAGTCTTATCACTGGAGCTCACGGAGGATCGAGACTACATACAGATGCTCGTGGACGCACAGCGGCAGATGGCCGTGTTAGGCGAGCAGATCGCCAGCGATGCGGCCGTGCCAGACGACGGGCAGATATACGCTGAGCTGCTGGCGCAAACAGGCGAACTGACGGACTCTATGCAAATGTTTTTGGCAGGAAGGAAAATGAATGCGAACGGGGGCCGCCCAAAAACTAGATCCCATGCAGCGCACAGCGGCCCGCTAAGTGGCGTCGACTTTATCGTAGGCAAAACGGAGGAGCCTGTTGAACGTGCGGCGCTGTTGCAAACATTTAAATCGTTTGCAATTGGTTGCCGCGAGCGACGGCAGGAGTTAAGCCTGCTAGTGGCCGAATGCAGCGGAACGAATGCAGATGCCGTGCCGGCGCAGGACGAAGTCGGGAAGCAAGTTGGTCGGGCCTTAACAATGGCTTGCCATACGTTGCACCACGAGAGGTCGAAGATCATTCCGCTAGCGGAGGGTCGAGTCGCAGCGTTGCTGGCAAACTGCGATCGTCGGAGCGCGTTGTCGGTCGCTCACGAAGCAATTGCAGTGCTTGGTGCAACTCCCTCGTCAGGTGTATCAAACGTTGACGGCCTGGCGACCACCCTTGGTGTCGGTGTGGCCACGGTAAGTGTCGTGCCGAAGAATTTCGATGCGCCGCGCGTCGTAGAGAGTGCGATGCGTTGTCTGGCAGCCGCCCGCGCGGGCGGGATCAGCGCCGTCAAAAGCATTGAAGTGTGATTGGCAAGGGCCGAGGCACGAAGTTGCTGATTCACTCCACTACGCCACAACGGCTTGCGCTGGTATTATTTCCCCATGAGCACGCCAGGCCCTTCTGAGTCGCAACCCACCCCTGATTTGCCCGCCACACCGCCCGTTGCCGGGTCGCCACCGAAGGGTACTCCTGTGGGTTCCGGAAACAGTCATTCCCTAGTCCAAGGTGCGGATCCGCCGCCGCCCACCCCATTGCCCGGAGCGCCGCACCGCCAGCATTCCTCAACCTGCAGGAATCGCATCTTCGGTCGCGGCCTCAGCGACGGGTCACGCTGCCGCTAATACTATTCATCGCGACGTGTCTCTCGACGTTCTGGGTGGGAGCGGCAGATTGGCGCCCACAGATTGTCGAAACGACCGAGGGCATTCGGGCCGCAGTCGCCAACAACTGGCAGCAGGGCCTTACGTATATGGGTGCTGTGCTCGCGATTTTGCTCACCCATGAAATGGGACATTTCTTGCAAACAGTGCGGTATCGAATTCCGGCGAGCTATCCGCTGTGCATTCCCGTGCCGTTCAGTCTCATCGGCACGATGGGAGCGGTGATCAGCATGGATGGCATGCGGGCCAATCGCAAACAGATTTTCGACATCGGCATCGCGGGACCGCTGGCCGGCTTGGTGGTCGCCGCGCCGATTTTGTATTACGGCGTCCAGCAGCTCGATCTGTCGGTCGCTCCGGCGCCGCACGACATACAGCTTTACAATCCGGTCATTGTGCGGTGGTTGATCGAGTGGATGCACCCGGAATGGAAGGCGCAAGCGTCGTGGGTAGCGGTCTCACAGCTCAATCCGTACTTTATGGCGGGCTGGGTCGGTATGTTGATCACGGGACTCAACATGTTGCCGGTGAGTCAACTTGACGGCGGCCACACGATTTACGCGCTCTTTGGCCGCGACGCTTACAAGATCGCACGGGCGTTTATCATCATCGCGATCGCGTACGTGATCTTGAATTTGGAGCAAGCGGCGATTTGGACACCGATGCTTATCCTGGTGATTCTGCTGGGAATTCACCATCCGCCGACGGCCGACGACAGCGTGGAGCTGGACGACTTCCGCTGGATCCTGGGAGTGGCCTCGATGGCAATCCCGGTGCTGTGCTTTCCGCTACAGGCGCTGAAGCAGTGAAGTGGACGGCCTAGGGTGCAGCCCGCGGTTTGTATTTTTTCAGACGGCGGTTTGGTAGCACCGCATGGACTTCAATCGTTTTCGCCGGTGCTTCCAGAACTGGTCGAGGCGACTGGTTTCGCTGAGGTGGTCGGCCGCCAGCACGAGGAGGGGCTCGGCGCCCTGGTCCCAGAATTTTTCGGTTCCCTTGACGCGACGGTTGATCTGCTTGATCGTCGACTCGATGTGGCTGCTGGTGATCGGCAGCCCCAGCCGTCGGTACTGATGGTACTTCATGCGTGACCGCTGATTCTGAAGATAGCCCCACGTCTTGGCCACGATCGCGGCGGGGGAAGTCTCGTCGCTGTCGGGGGGAGGCCCCAGCTGTTCCGCTCGCACGGCGACCGCTGCGATCACCTTGTCGACCGCACTTTCCCACAGCCACTGCGCCCAACACACGTAGTCGTCCCATGCCGCTGGGCCGCTTCGCCCGGCCATTGCCGCGGCGTACACGTAGCAGATCGCGTGCGTAAAATCGACGATCGGGGTGTAGTGCGAGAAGTATTTTCGATGCACCGTCCAGTTGCTGGCCGATCCATCGGCCACGAACGCCTTCGCCGCGCCGCGTGAAAGCCGCGGCTGTGCGCTTCGGCGACCAACCGCTTGCCAAACACTTCTTGTCCGCCGCGGGTAGCGACCACGCTTCGCACCAGCACTTCGGGGCGGCCGTGGCGATCGTCGGGAAACTCCGCCGAAGGCGCCGCGGCGCCTTCCGTGGAAGCGGAAGATCCCTTGATTTCCCGGCTCAAATCGTGCATCCGCTGGGGATCGACAAACGTCTTGGGAATGGTCGGACAAGGGTCCCGCAGCTGTTCTTCACTCACCATGCTCAGGCAGCAGCCCACCAGCGATTCTTTCCAATAGCCTTGGGTGTTAGGCTCGTTTTCGTGGCGATCGCGGACTTGAATTCGCCCGCCGTCCATCATCACGCACACCACTTGCGGAAGCTGGTCGGTGGGGCTCTTTTGTTGTTCGGGAAGCGGCAGCGCTTGATACGCTTCGGCTTGTCGTTCTGCTTCCGCCACGCGCTCTTCTCCGACCCGCTTGGTCCATCGCTGCACGCGCTCGCGCGAGACCTTGGTTTCGGCCAGCGCGATCAGATCCTTCGTTGCCTGGACGAACGATGCGGACTGCGAGCCGGCGTACGCCACCTTCCGCAGCATGGCCGGCGTGAAGGGGCAATCGACCTCAACTCCAATCGCCCTGGTCAGCGGGAAAAAAAGCCCGCCGGCAGGCGGGGCAGAAATACTCCGGCTCGGTGATCGTCACCGGACCTCGCCGGCCAATCAATACCCGCTCGCGCTGGCCCTGGTATCGGCCCGGCTCGCCGCATGTGGGGCAGGTCGACTCGTCATCGGTGGAACGGTCGGCCGAGGTCTGCTTCACGAGTTCCGCATACATCGCGTCGCCGATCTCGACCGCGCACGTCTCGATGGCGTCGAGCCAACTGAGCGCATCGCTATCATCGACATCGCCCAAATCAACGGCTAATTCACGTGCGAAGGCCGCAATCCGCTCCTTGATCTCCTGGGTAGTTGCCATCCGTGGCTCCCTCGTTTCTCCAGCTTTTCGCCGGTACGCCCACCTGCCGTCAATTCCTGCCATCACTTCTACACGATCGACCCAGCCAGTGCAAAGTGCAGGCTGCACCCGACGGCCTAACAGCATCACAATCGACATTCCTGCGATTGTTTAGTGGCAGTATAATGCAGCTATGAGCACTGCAGCCGCGGATGAATTGTCGATCTTGCGACGAGTAATCGATCCCGATCATGGGAATCTGCCAAAGCCGGCAGCAGAAGCGATTTTGCGGCTGGATTTGGATCCGCGCGACAGGATCCGCATGCAAGAACTCCTTGAGAAGAATCGCGCCGGCACTTTAACTTCAGGGGAAGATGCGGAACTGGAAAATTATTGCCGAGTCGGTCGCTTTCTCGATCTCGTTCGATCAAAAGCCAGACATTCGCTGCAATCGGGCGATGGATGATGGATGAAGGGCTTACTCGAATCATCTGGCAACGTGCGAGGGAACGCTGCGAGTAGTGCCTGTTACCCACTGCACTCTCACTCATGCCATTTGAGATCGACCACATAATCCCGCAAGCACGGCGGGCTAACTGTGGAAGACAATCTCGCTTTGGCATGTTTCTATTGCAATCGTTACAAGGGAACAAATGTTGCTGGATTTGATCCTGAAACGCGCATTATGTGTCGACTGTTCGACCCAAGAAAGGATATTTGGGACCACCATTTTCAGTGGCGATCCGTGCGCGTTGATGGTAAAAGTTCTATAGGTCGCACAACCATCGAAGTCTTCCGTCTGAACCATCCGGACATGTTGATGATGCGGGAAGCACTTAAGGACGAGGGTGTCTTTCCCTATTAGCGGGAATGAAGCGTTCACGGGGCGAGAAGTAGCCGGCCCGGGGCTGCCAGGAAGTTTTTTACTTCGTTCGTGAAGCGGGCGGCTGCCGCGCCATCGACCAAGCGGTGGTCGTAGGTGATCGAGAGCGGCATCATCAGGCGAGGGACGACCTCGTCGTCGATGATTTGTTGCGAGACGCTATTAATTTGATTCATCAATATCCTGCTTAATTGCATCGATTGCTTCCTGGACACGAAGTCGAATCAATTGAGCATGGGAACGCTCCGTTGCTTCTCTCTTCTGCATGGGAGTCATGTCATTGACATCGAACGGTAATGGCCCTGACCGAGGCTTCGGCTTTTGATCGATTAGTGCTTGTAATTGGGGTAGCACACCCTTAGCTGCGGCGCCGAGTGATCCGAGGGTCTCCAGAGCAATACATTTGTCAAGGAACTCGCCGTTTGTGGCGGTATCGACGATCCGGGGCAGGAACTGGCGGACTTCTTTGGCGGTCTTTGTCTGCTTCGCATTTAACCGCAGTGCTGCCTGCACCAAAAGCAACCGAGCGCGAAAATTAATGGCGTCGTCGCTCAAACGCGTGTAAAAGTTTGGAACGAATTGGTTTGGCCGAGATTCCATGGATATCCCAAAGTGCGTCTGCTGCAAGCTGCCGCTGTTGCGGTTCGGCGCTTTCCAATCGTGCTGTTAATATGCTAAGGGCTTCTGGTGACGTCGCCGCGAGGCGACCGAGCTCTTGATAAGCTGTGCCGCGTATTCGTTCGTCACTGTTATCGAGCAATGTTCGGAACTTGGGAACAGCGTCCGTGCCTAGATTGTCCCACACTTTTTTGTATTGTTGCCATGCTGGATCACCACCGTTGGTCCGGATTAACGGCAGCAACTCATCGACCATTTCAGGTCCATACGAAGCAAGTGATCGAGCAGTTTCATCCAGCATTTCATCGATTGCCCTTTTTTTGGCGAAGGCAGCTTCGCGTTCGGGTCCCGATTTAGACGGCAGGGATTCAATGGGAATTGGAGGCGTGCGGAGCCGTTCAATGAGCGCTTGTTTGGCGTCGGCGGACCTAAAGTTCGGATTTCGCAGGCCACGCGCAGCCTTTGCGCGAACTTCGGGAGACTTGTCTTCGGATTGAAGTTTCATCAATTCATCGCGGATGGCCTTGTTAGAAAGCGAGGCTCTCTCCAGCTCACGCGCCATCAGAGCCCGTATCCGCGGATCTTCGTGCCGCAAAAGGTGCAAAATCGTGGGCACGGCTGGCTCGTCCAATCTCAACAGCAAGCGGATATGAATTCCGACGGCCACATCTGTTTTGGGATCAACGATTGGCTCGTAAAGTGCTTCGGCGGCTTTCTGTTTGGTGTCGTCATCGAGCGCAACAATTGCGCCAGGTTTCATTTGCTCAAGGGTCAACAGTGCCGACGCTGTGTGCTTCTTGTCGCCTAATTCTGCCTTGAGCTTGGGCAGCGCGGCATCGGCATTCGGGCCCATTGCTGCGAAAAGTTCATAGAACCGTTCGATTTCGGTTCCGGAGTTGATGCTTTGCAGTATTTCGGGCATAACCTCCTTGCCGCGCGAGGCCAAATCTCGTTGGGCCGCGATGCGGACGCCTGCTTTATCTGAAGCGAGCTCGTTAATAAGTTGCTTAGTTGACTTGGCTTGTTTGGTTCTTTCTGGCGCTGGCTCCTTCCCACCGCTGGCATTCAATAGGACGTCGTATGCTTCCTTCATTCCGCGCATACCAGCCAAGCGGACAGGGGTAGCCACCTCCTGATCGGCGATATTCGTCTTTGCACCAGCGGCCAGGAGCAACTTGATGACTTCGATGTCGCCGTCGCCAACAATCGCGAGATGCAGCGGAGTTTCGTTATTCTTGTTTGTGAGATTTGGATCGGCTCCCTTCTTCAACAGAAGGCGGACCGTATCGGGTCCGCCCTGCAGCGCCGCGACATGGAGCGCGGTGTTACTGCTTTTCGATCTGTAGTTGACATTCGCGCCCTTGTTTAGCAGCAGCTTTACCAATTCGACGTGCCGATTCTGAGCAGCACTCAAAAGCCCGGCATCGGGTGCGATTCTTCGTTCCAACAGCAAGCGTGCGGCGTCCACATTGCCGGTGATGCACGCCATTCCCAATGCATCCGGCGATGGTTCGGCTCCGGCATCGAGAAGCACTTTAACAGCATCTGCGCGATTAGACCCGGCGGCGTTGACGAGCGGCGTGACCCCGCTGCGATCCTTCACATTGACTTTCGCTCCGCTCTTGATCAAGAGCCGAATCAGTTTTGTTTTGCCGTTGCGCAACGCCAAGTGTAGCGCGGAGACGCCAAACTCGTTTTTCGCGTTCGGATTCGCGCCCTGCTTCAGAAGATCTGCGACCCGCTCGACATTTCCGTAGCCACACCAGCTTAAAAGCTCTTCGTCGAGCTTGCGGTCGGCGAATGCTTTGGTTACTTGAGCGAAGATTAGGAGCAATGCCAGCAGTAAACATCGAGTGAGAATACTTGCGGGCTTCATTGCGGCGGCTCTTATCGGATTTATGGCGCGAGAAGTAGCCGGCCCGGGGCTGCCAGGAAGCTCTTCACTTCGTTCGTGAAGCGGGCGGCGGCGGCGCCATCGACCAAGCGGTGGTCGTAGGTGATGGAAAGCGGCATCATCAGGCGAGGCACAATTTCGTCATCAACCACTTGCGGCAAGATGCGCGAACGGCCGACGAGCAGAATGGCCACCTGCGGCGGATTGATGATCGGCGTCGAGTAGGCGCCGCCAATCGAGCCCATGTTGCTGACGGTGAAGGTGCCGCCTTTTAGGAGTTCCAAGTCGAACTTGCCCTCGCGAACGGTTACCGCTAAGTCTTCGATTTCGGCGGCAATCTGCGAGATGCTTTTGCGGTCGGCGTCGCGGAGAACGGGCACGACGAGTCCGCGTTCGGTATCGACGGCGATGCCGATGTTAACGTACTCCTTGTAGATGATCGTATTCGATTCCATAGCGACGGACGCGTTCAGCACGGGGTGTCGCTTGAGCGACGAAGCAATTGACTTAATGACAAACGCCATGGAGGTGAGTTTGATGCCGCGGTCGGCGTAGTCGGCCTTGCTCTGCTCGCGCATGTCCTCGAGTTCGGTGACGTCGGCATCGTCGAAGTTGGTAAGCTGTGGAATCGTCGTGTACGACTCGACCATGTTGCGAGCGATGGTCTGCCGCAAGCGCGACATTTTTTCGATCCGCACGCCGCCGAAGTCGTCGGTGTCGGGTGCGCCGGGCGGCGTAACACCGCGCGGCATGTTGGCGGCGACTTGCTCGTTGGTTTCGCGAACATGGGTACGTACGTCTTCGACGGTGACACGGCCGCCGGGACCGGTGGGGCGAACACGGCGAAGATCAACGCCGAGTTGGCGTGCGAGACGGCGGACGGCAGGACCGGCCGCGGCGGACGCGTGGCCGTCGCCGGGGACGTTTTCAGGTTCTTCGTCTACAGAGGCGGGCTTTTTCGCTTTGATTCGGGTGGCGACGGGCCGTGCCACCGGAACTTCGTCTTCCTCGGTCTCAGATTCGTCTTTGGGTCTCTTTGAAGGTGTTTTGGAGGCCGGTTCTCTGAGGCCGTCGTCATCTGTGTCCGTTTGTTTGGACACCTCCACTTCTCTCGGCGCCGGTTGTTTAGGTTTGGGACGAGCAGTCTGTTGCTGTTCTTTGGGTGCTACAGGCTTGGATGCGGTCGGTTTTTCCGAGGCGCCTGTGGCTTCGATTTCCACGATCGGCGCGCCAACTTCCACGGTGTCGCCTTCGCCAACGAGGATCTTCGTGATCTTGCCGCCCTGCGGTGAGGGGACAGGCATCGTGGCCTTGTCGGTTTCGACCTCCATGAGATCTTGATTGGCCTTCACCGTGTCGCCTTCGCTCACGAAGATCGTGAGCACGTCGCCGGATTCGATGTTTTCGCCGAGATTGGGAAGTTTGATTTGGGTTGGCATAATCATATCCCCCTCCCTTGTAGGGAGGGGCTAGGGGAGGGTTCGTCAGGATTGATGCCGCACTCGCGAAGAATTACTTGAGCGACGCCCTCTAAATTATGGATTACGTCATCATTCGTGAAGCGGAGAATTTTCAGTCCGAGCTTGTTTAGATGATCGGCTCTCTGTTTGTCGTACGCCTGACGACCTTCATGACTCTCGCCATCTAACTCGACGACGATATTAGGGGATGAACAATAAAAATCGACCATGTACGGTTCAATAGGATGTTGGCGGCGGAATTTGAGACCGCCGAGCTGGCGACGGCAGAGAATGGACCAAAGTAGTTGTTCGGGGTTCGTTGCGTTGCGACGCAGGTCGATGGCGCGCTTTCGCGTCGGATTAGTAACACGTTTGAGTGGGCGAATCGTCATCGAACCTTCCCCTGGCCCCTCCCTACAAGGGAGGGGAATTTATTAGGCATAGAGAGCCGACTGTTTTTCGGGGTCAATCCCCAAGTCTTTCACAGCATTGGCGACGCATTGGCCGTCGCACTTGCCTTGCTTCTTGAGCTGGTAGAGTGTGGCCAGCGTGATGCTCTCGGCATCTACTTCGAAGTGGCGGCGCAGAGCGCCGCGACTTTCGCTGCGACCCATGCCGTCGGTGCCGAGAGCGAGCAAACCACCGGGAACCCATTGGCTAATTTGCTCCGGAATTGCACGGACGTAATCCGATGATGCAACACACGGTCCATCGATGCCTTCGAGCGCCCTTTCGAGATACGAGGCGCGCGGCGGTTGGGCGGGATGGAGCAGGTTCCAATGTTGGCATTCTTGCGCGTCGCGTCGAAGTTCGGTGTAGCTGGTGACACTCCAGACGTCACTCGAGATTTTGTACTTTTCGGCCAAAATGGTTTGCGCTTTAAGGGCATGCCGCAGAATGGCGCCGCTGCCAAACAGCTGTGCGCGATGTGGTCCTGCGACATCAACCGAGGAAACCTTGTACATGCCGCGGATGATTCCTTCCTCGCAGCCGGCAGGCATCTCGGGCATCTCGTAGTTCTCATTCTCCAACGTGATGTAATACATCGCCGTTTCGTTGTCTTCGTAAAGCCGCTTGAGACCGTCGAAGATAATGACGGCGATTTCGTAGGTGTAGGCAGGATCGTACGCTCGCACGGTTGGAAAAGCGATGGCATTGAGAAGGCTATGGCCGTCCTGGTGTTGCAAGCCTTCGCCGTTGAGTGTGGTGCGACCGGCGGTGCCCCCAAGGATAAAGCCCTTGGCGCGGGCGTCAGCGGCGGCCCAGATGAGATCGCCGATGCGTTGGAAGCCGAACATCGAATAGTAGATGAACATGGGAATCATGTTCAATCCGTGCGATGAATATGCGGTGCCGGCAGCAATAAATGATGACATCGAGCCGGCTTCAGTGATGCCTTCTTCGAAGAGCTGGCCGTCTTTGGCCTCCTTGTAGAACGCGAGCTGATCGGAATCGACCGGCTCGTAGAGCTGCCCTTTATGCGAATAGATGCCGACCTGCCGGAAGAGGCCTTCCATGCCGAACGTGCGCAATTCATCGGGCACGATTGGGACAATGTTTTTGCCAATTTTTTTATCGCGGAGCAAGTCACCCAACAGCCGGACATAGCCCATCGTGGTCGACATCTCTTTGCCGGGGCCCTTGCTCACGAGCTTCGACATCGTTTTTTCGAAGTCGGCAAGGTGTGGGACCTCCATGGTGACAGGCTGAGTGGATCGCGAGGGGACCGGGCCGCCGAGTGCTTCACGTCGCTCACGCAGATAGACCATCTCGGGGCTATCTTCAGGCGGGCGATAGAATGGCGCTTCGGCCACGCGCTCATCGGAGATCGGGATGCCGAACCGCGTGCGGAACTCGCGCAGTTCGTCCTCGTTGAGTTTCTTTTGGTTGTGGGTCATATTGCGGCCTTCGCCGCCTTCGCCCAGGCCATAGCCCTTGATGGTTTTGGCAAGGATCACACTGGGCTTGCCTTTACACTCGACGGCCGCTTTGAACGCGGCGTAGACCTTTTCGGGGTCGTGTCCGCCGCGACGCATTTTTTGCAGCTTCTCGTCGGAGTACGTCTTCACCAAGTCCAACAATTCGGGGTACTTGCCGAAGAAATCTTGGCGGATGTAGTCGCCGCTGGAGACGACATACTTTTGGTACTGGCCGTCGGGCACTTCCATCATGCGTTGTTGAAGGAGGCCGGTTTCGTCTTCCTCCAAAAGCGGGTCCCAATCGCTGCCCCAGATGACCTTGATGACGTTCCAACCCGCGCCACGGAACGCGCCTTCGAGTTCTTGAATGATCTTGCCGTTGCCGCGCACGGGGCCGTCGAGGCGCTGCAGATTGCAGTTGATGACGAAGGTGAGATTGTCAAGCTGTTCACGCGCGGCCAGCGTAATCGCGCCGAGCGACTCGGGCTCGTCGCACTCGCCGTCGCCCATGTAGGCCCAGACGCGCTTGTGCGAAAGGTCCGCAATGCCGCGGTCGGTGAGATAGCGATTGAAACGCGCTTGATAGATGGCCATGATCGGGCCGAGGCCCATCGAGACGGTGGGGAATTCCCAGAAATTGGGCATCAGCCAGGGATGCGGATAGGACGACAATCCGCCGCCGGGTTGCAGCTCGCGGCGGAAGTTGATGAGGTTTTGTTCCGTGAGGCGGCCTTCAAGAAAGGCACGGGCGTACATGCCAGGCGAGGCGTGGCCTTGGAAGTAGATCTGGTCGCCATCGTAACCGCTCTCGCCGCGGCCGTGGAGGAAGTGGTTCATCGCCACTTCGTACAAATTCGCCGAGGAGGCATACGTGGAGATGTGACCGCCGATGCCCGCGAAATCGCGATTGGCCCGTGTCACCATGGCCATCGCGTTCCAGCGCACAAAGCTTTTGATGCGGCGTTCCAGTTCGCGCTTACCGGGGTAGCGAGGCTCCTTGTCGCGCGGAATCGTGTTGACGTACGGCGTCGTGGCTGTGAAGGGCAGCTCGACACCGTTGCGAATAGCGGCGTGTTCGAGCGCGGTGAGCAACTGCTGGACGCGCTCCGGGCCCTTGCGCTCCAAGACGTAATCCAAGGATTCGAGCCACTCGGAAGTCTCGGCCGGGTCAGCGTCGTTGGGGATGGGCGAGGTTGTTTTTGTGACTTCAGCTTGAGCCATGGTGAGTGTCCTAAACGATTATTTCACCACGGAGGCAAGTAGGGCACAGAGCAGGTCAAAAAATGCAGAACGCAAATTGGTCAAAGAAAAATCAGACGCTCGTCGGCACCGCGGGATTTTGCGTTTTTCATCGAACATTTTGCGTTCGCATTCTTCACCTAGCACTTTTTCTCTGTGCTCTTCGTGCCTCCGTGGTTAATTCTATTCCTGCGATTCATTTACGCTTAGGGCGATACACTTCTGTCGCGGTGCCGAGGTGGACATCCGCTGCGAAGGACAGTGTTTCGCTAAGTGTGGGGTGGGGGTGGATCGAGTCGGCCACGTCGCGAGCGGTGCAACCCATTTCGATGGCAACGACCGCTTCAGCGATGAGCTCGCCGGCGCCGGCGCCGACAATGCCGCAACCAAGCACGCGATCGGACGTCGGATCGATGACCCAACGGGTCATGCCGTCGGTGCGACCATTGGCGATGGCACGGCCACTGGCTTGCCAGGGATAGACTGCTGTGGCGAAGTCGCGGCCGGCGCGTTCCGCTTCATTGACGGTAAGACCTGCCCAGGCGATTTCGGGATCGGTGAACACGACGGCGGGAATCGCTTGCGGCTCGAAGGCGGCGGGCCGGCCCGCGAGAACTTCGGCGGCTACTTTTCCTTCATGCGAGGCCTTGTGGGCGAGCATTGGTTCGCCAGCCACGTCGCCAATGGCAAGGATGTGCGGGTCAGCGGTTTTCTGCTGTTCGTTGACGACGACAAAGCCTTTGTCGTTGACTTTCACCTTCGTGTTTTCAAGTCCGATGCCGCTGGTAGCTGGACGTCGCCCAATGGAAACGAGTACACGGTCGAACGAGTGGACACCGTCAAAGTCGGCGCCTTCCGTTTTGACGTCGACCTTATCGCCTGCGCTTTTGAGTTCGACCACTTTCGTGTTGAGGTGAATACCGGCAAACTTATCTCGAAGCCTCTTGTCTAGCGGCTTCACCAGATCACGGTCGGCGCCAGGTAGGAGACCATCGAGGAGTTCCACGACAGTGACTTTCGAGCCCAACTCGGCATAGACAGTACCCATTTCGAGGCCAATGTAGCCGCCGCCGATGACGAGGAGTAATTCAGGCACATCTTCCAGCGCAAGCGCACCGCTCGAATCCATGACGCGAGGAGAATCAATCTTAAACATCTTGGGCATGGCCGGCACCGAGCCGGTCGCCAGGATGCAGTGGTCGAACGTGAGGCGTTCACTGTCGTAGGTGCTTTTGTCCCCGCCTTCGAGCTGCAGCGTTTGGGAATCGACGAAGATGCCGCGGGCGTTGATGGTCCGAACTTTGCGGCGCTTGGCAAGCTGAGCAAGACCGCCGGTGAGCGTGTCGATGATTTTTTCTTTGCGAGCACGGACTTTGTCGATCGAGATCTTGGGCTTGTTGAATTCGATACCCCACTCGGCCATTTCTGCCGCTTCGCTCATCACTTTAGCGACATGTAGGAGAGCCTTTGATGGAATGCAGCCGCGAAGCAAACAGGTGCCGCCAAGGCGTGGGTCATACTCGACGATCGCGGTCTCCAGGCCGAGGTCGGCGGCGAGGAAAGCGGCTGCGTATCCGCCGGGGCCGCCGCCGAGGACTACGACTTGGGAATGAATCGCCATAACTCTTTTGCTGGTAAGCCAGTTAGTTCGCCAAACATATAAGTTTACCCGGCTTGCCGCAACTGGCCAATGGCGGCATACGGCCGGGAGCATCCCGCTGTCGAGTCGCATCGGGGGCAGCGCATCGTAAAGCGAGGAGCGAACGGACTTTCGCGTTACGCAGGGCGGGTGAGAATATGTCGCAAGGCGGATTCAAGTTGCGAATACTCAAACTGGAATTGTGCCGCGGCTAGCGCATGCGGTTCGACACGGACGCCACCAATCAGCATCGCATCCGCCATTTCGCCAAACGCCAACCTGGCAGCAAAGCTCGGCATGGGAAAGAGGGTCGGCCTTTTCAGAACGTGGCCGAGCGTCTTGGTGAATTCGTGATTAGTGACGGGCTGCGGTGAGGTGGCATTCACAGGACCGTTGAGAGCAGCCGCGGCAAGTACAAATTGAATGGCACGCACCAAGTCGTCGAGCGCGATCCAACTCATGTATTGGCGACCGCTGCCGATGACGCCGCCCAAGCCGAGACTGAACGGCGTGAGCATCTTGGCGAGGCCGCCTCCCTCGCGAGCGAGGACAAAGCCGATCCGTAAATTGACGACGCGGATATCGGCGTCGCGGGCAGGTGCGGTGGCGGCTTCCCATTGTTGGCAAACATCAGGCAGAAAGCCGGAGCCGGCGGGCGACGATTCGTCCACTGGTAATTCGCCGCGGTTGCCGTAGTAGCCGATGGCTGAGGCACTGACGAGCACGGTGGGTTTCGAAGCTAAGCTGGCCAGCGTTTCACAAAGTAGCTTCGTACCACGGACTCGGCTATCGCGAATTTTGTCTTTGAAGGCTTCCGTCCAGCGATGGGCGGCGAGATTCTCGCCGGCGAGATGGACCACGGCATCGACATTGGCGAGTTCGGCGGCGTCGATCGTACCGGCCGCTGGGTTCCAGCAGATCTCGTGTTTATCAGCCAGTGGGGCGCGGCGGACCACGGGACGCACGAGGTGGCCATCGGCTTCGAGCGCGGCAACAAGCGCCTTACCAACAAGTCCGCTCGATCCTGTGACGGCGATGATCATAGGCGTGAGTGGTGAGTAGGTGTGGGTAATTGAGTAGGTGTTTGCGTAACTAAACTACTTGCTCACTCACCTTCTTCGCTTCTGATACTGGCGACTTGCTTCTTCCAGGATGCGGCGTTCGCGCCGCGTGAGACTATTTCGGCCGTGTTCCTGGATTTTTTGCAGGATGGCGTCGACTTCATCGTCGGCCGAGCTATCGGGCGAATCGGGGTCGATGACGCGTAGTTTGGGCTTGGGACGCAGATGCTCCAACCAGTCACGGCTGGGCAGGAAGCGATCCATTCGCCAATGGAAGTGATAGTACAAGAAAGCGAAAAACGCGCCACCGAGATGGGCCGTATACGCGACGTTGACGTCACCATTGATGGATCTTCCAGAAGCGCCCATTAGATCGAGCCCAATGAACAAAACCGCAAACACCCAGGCCGGTAGGGGGAGGACGCCCCAAATGTAAACCATCTCGCGCGGAAAATTCAGACAGAACAGAATCAGCACCGCCGAAATGCCACCCGAAGCACCCAACATGGCCATCGGCAGCCATTGGCGATTGGCGACGAATTCGCCTAACACCCATGTCGCACCCGAGACGACGATGGCCACGAGAAAAAACGTTAAATACTCTCGCCGTCCGTAACGAAATTCGACGACCCGACCGAAGAACCATAGCGCGATCATATTGAAAATGATGTGCTTCAGGTCCCACGGGCTATGCAGGAAGCCATACGTCAGAAATTCAAAGATGAGCCACGGTCGTTTGACGACGTCGCCGTGCAGAGAAAAAAGTTGGGTAAACCACCCGTCATTTGGAAAGTGTCCCCGGGTGAGCATCTGAAACCCGTAAATGACAAACATAAAGATCACGAGGTTCGTCGTGAGCGTGCGCGAGCCGCCCAGGTGGAAACCCGGGGAGCGGCCATAGTAATCACCACGTTGATAGTCTCGGTCGTAGATGCCCATAGCAAAGCGAAGTCAGAGAGCGAAGATGGTCGGCGTATGCACCGAACGCGCGTCGCGTTATTGTACGCGACTGAGGCGAGGAAGGGGACAGCGATCTGCGGCAATGCGGCCAATGTCGGTTAAATGGCACAACACGCATGCCCGAACCAGACAAAGTGGAACCGCAAGGCGAAGGCGTCGCACCGTTCAAGCACGGACGATGGAGTCGCTTAATGACGACCATGCCTGCTTCGCGTGTTCTGCCATGCCAACGTGGATTCGAATCTGGTCGGTGCGACTTTTCTAGCGTCAGACCCGCGCTATCGGACCATGCCATCCAGCGAGGATTGGGGGTAAAATACAGCTTAGCTGAGGATAGTGGAGTATGCCTGCACAACAGATCCTATTCTCCGATCGTGCTATTCGAATCATCGCGGAGAACAAAATCCGAGCCGCCATCGAAGCCGGCGAGTTCGATAACCTGCCCGGTTTCGGTCAGCCCGCTGCCATTTGCAACGAGCCTTACGACCCACACTGGTGGATCCGGCGAAAGTTGCGGCGGGAAACACTGACAGCAGTCTTCAAAACCGCAAATAACCACAAAGGCACAAAGAGCACGGAGGATAAATAAGCGACAGCAGTACTCGTAGAGGCAACAATTCGAGGATTGTTACCCGTCAATGGACCTCTATCCAAAACGACTCTGTACCCTCTGTGTTTCGGTGGTTAATTCCTCAGAGGCACGAGTTTGATGTTGCGAAACTCAATCGGCGTGCCTTCCGATTGCAGCGCGATGGCGCCGCGATGTTGACTAAGCTTCGTGGCGTGATTCACCAGTTTGTCGTTTACCTTCACGGTGATCTCGTCGCCGCGGCATGTGATTTCCATCGTGTTCCATTCCCCGATCGGCTTCTCGCTGCCATCGGTGAGATTTATGTGGCGACGATCTTCGATGCGGCCTTCGGGATGCTCGATTTTGAGCGTGGTGCCGATGACCCACAGATCACCCGCCTCGCCGCTCTGCAATTGCACCTCGAGGCTCTGTGGCCACACGCCGAGCGCGCCGGGCTTCGTAACGTGAACCAGCACGCCGTTGTTGCCACCCTTGCCGGGCCACCGCCACTGAACCGTCAGTACATAGTCTTCGAAGTCGTTCTTTTTTGTTACGAGATAGCCGACCGGCTCTCCCTTGCAATGCAACACTCCGTCCTTCACCGACCACACGTCTTCCATCCGCACCTTGGGGTCCGCGAGGTGGCACATCCAACCGGTGAGATCCTTGCCATTGAACAAGGCGACGGACTTGTCCGCTGCCACAGAGTTTGCCGCCATCGCGAGCAGGCTGGCTGCGGCGATGTACAGGCTACCGCGCAATGACATCGTTCAATCCTCGGGCGCCCGAACGTACGTTAGTTAGACTGACGCACATTATACGCGAAGTTCCAGCCATGCCAGCCCGTTCCCTCGCCAGCAGGATGAAGGAACCTCGGGCCCAGCAGCATCAACATTCCGGGTTATCGATTATTGGAGCCTCCTGAGATTGGGATTCGCGTCAGTTGATGTACTGTAGCAATTAGGAGAACGCCCGCTGCCGCGAGCATCAGGGATGCCGGCTCGGGAATCGTGGTAACGGCAACGGAACCGCTGCCGGCCGTTGCGCCATAGTTCGCTCGCCACAGGTCATAGCCAGCCTGCGTGCCGTCGGTTTTGCGCCACATGACGTAATCGGCCGCATCGACTTTGCCGTCGCTGTTGAAGTCGCCCGGCAGGGCGGCGAGCTCGAAATCGCTGAGGATGACCCGGTCGGGATTGAATATGCTTCCCGGGCCATAGCTCACAATAAATGAACCCAGACCGTCGAGGGTGTCCAGCCTGTCGCCGTTGGCGATGTTGCTGAAGGCGCCGGAGAGGCTCGCGGTCGTAAGCACCACAAAGATATTGCTGGCGTCGGGCACGAAATCGTTGATCAGCGAAACCTGGAGCAGGCCATCCAGCGCGGCCGAGCCAGTCACCTCAACTTCGTCAACTTCGCTGCCGAATGCCGTGCCTCCGATGTCGATGGCGAGCGTGGCGCCGGCTTGCTGCGTGTAATCTCCGCTGATGGTCGTGTTCGTGGTGAAGCTTGTCGCGCCGCCGGGGGCGAGCTTGCCGCCTTGGTTTACCAGGTCGCCAAGGAAGTTCTCCACGTGCAGTGTGCCGCCGAGGAAATCGAACGTCCCTCCAAGCTGATCGCTGATGCCGGCGCTGTCGAGTGTGCCGCCCAAGAGCCGGAGGTTACAGTTAGTGAACAGAACGGTGCTCTGCGTGACCGTGACCACACCGCCCGACAGAATAGTGAGCTCAGCGACCCCGCCCTCGCCACCGCCGAACACCACGTCCCCTCCGAGCGAGAGGATCTGGTTGGTCCACGTGGACGCTGGCGGGGGCGGTCCAAACGAATGGCCGCCGATGGTGGCCGTGCCGACGCTGCCCGGATCGGAAGCGATGAATCCATGGATATCCGAAACTTGCCCGCCGTTCTGGATCGTGAGCCGGCCCTCAAAGTCGGGCGCACCACAGTCCGGGCAGAGAATGCCGCCGACCACGAGCGAATCGCTACTGGTCCATGTGGAGCCTTCCCCATCGATGGTCGCTTCGGCCGGCGGATGGTCGATGCCGACAAGTGCGCTGACGAAGCCATTGGTATCCGAAACCGCGCCGCCGCCCGTGATGGCGAGTGTGCCGCTGCCGTCGCCGCCTACACCAACGTCGCCGCTGTTGGTCCATGTCGAGCCGCTGCCGTCGACGGTCACATTACCAACTGCGGCACCGGCCGCACCGAGAAAGCCGTTTCCGTCTGAAACCGCACCGCCATCTAGGATGTTCAGCGAGCCGGCGCCGGCGAAGCCGACAAGCAACGAAGGCCCATGATTAATCCAGGTGGAACCGGGGCCTTCCACGGTCGCCGTGCCTTCAGAGCCAATGTGAAAGCCAATCACTGCACTCGTGCTTTCGACTTCGCCGCCGTTTTGAATACTTAGCGTTCCAGTGCCGTCGCGGCCAACGTTGAAATCGAAATCGTCCATCGTGGTGCTCAACCACTTGGAGCCGGCACCGACACGGTGACCGTTCCGGACGACCCGCTCTCCGAGCCGATATGACCGTTCAGGCTGGAGACAAAGCCGCCGGCCGTGACATCCAAGGTACCGATCCCATGAAATCCGACGCTGAGGCCGAAGCTATTGAGCCACTTCCCGTTAGCGCCCGAAACGTTGACATTGCCCATGGAACCTGCGTCGTTGCCAATGAAGCCGCCCGTGTTGGAGACAACGGAGCGGGAATTGATATTCAGCGTTCCCATGCCAGCGGCGCCAACTTCGAGCGACCCACTGTTGGTCCAAGTTGCGCCGACGATACTAACCGTACCAGAGGAGCCAGCCTGCTTGCCGACGAAGCCATTGATATCCGACACATGGCCACCGGTGAAAATCTCTAAGCTGCCCGTTCCGGCGTCGCCAATCGTCAAATCGCCATTGTCGGTCCAAGTCGCGCCACTTCCGCTGACCCTGACGAAGCCATCGCCGCCGAACTGCGAGTTGAAGCCAACCGTGCCGCCAGCGCTGGAGACGTCGCCGTTGGAGTTGATTATCAAGCTGCCGTGGCCAAATTTGCCGACAGTGAGCGCGCCGTTGTTGCTCCAGGTTGCGCCGCTGACGTTGACCGCGCCGTCCGAGCCGTTGTCGCGACCAAGGATGGCGGTGTCGCTGGAGACGCTGCCGCCGCTTTGAATCGTAAGCGTCCCAGCGCTGTGATTAGCACCGCCGACCTGGAGTTCTGCGCTGTTGGTCCACGTGGAGCCAGTTCCTGTGACAGTGACATCGCCCATCACGCCTCCAAATCCGATGGTTCCGTCGGTGTTCGACACGCTGCCGCCGTTTTGAACGGTGAGCGTGCCCGCGCCAAAGTTCCCAACGATCAACGCGTGGTTATCGATCCATTGCAGATCGTCCACGGTGACGACGCCGACACTGCCTGTCCCGTCGCCGATTCGGCCATCGAACGTGGTTTGCAGCGTGCCGCTGCCGGTCAGGATCACGTCGGCCGTGTCACCAGCGGAGATGCCGGTCAAGAAGTCCTGCAAGGTGTAATTGCCCGACAAATCAAGCGTGAGCGAATCATCAAGGACCGAGAGCTGTAGGTTCTGCCCCGTAACGCCAGTGACCGTGTAACGATTAGAGACGGGGATGCTTTGATTGAAGTTCACCGTGTCCAGTGCGCCACCCGGCCCGGGTTGGAGGGTGTCCGATTTCCAGTTAGCGGAATTCGTGAACACTCCGCCGGCCGGAGTAATCCAGTAATAATCGGTGGCTCGCGCCGGCCCCCGCCAACCGAACACGCCCGCCGCCGCGCCGATCAACGAGAATGTGAAACAAGACCGGCGGACAATGTGCAGGCAGAAACGACGACCGCGCCACAACCGGCTACTGTCTGGTCTTGGCACACAGACTGAACGCATGGAGCACCTCCGGTTGGGAATTGTCGGGGACTGTTCCCCTCTGAGGCGGTTCTGAGATTGGCTCTTTGTTCCGTTTGTCTGTTGCTCCGTTCCTCGCGAATCGTGTCCGCCTCGCAAAACAGCGGGAAAAATTAAAATGTAGCTACTTGGAAGCCCGGCGAGCAATTCGCCTAAACAGGTGATATACTGGTTTCCACTTACCGGCCGGCTTTGTCCGAGAAGTAGGTCCCGCTTGCCGAGCGGGACTTCGGTAATCCTTAGGACAGTCGCTCGGCGTTGAGGTCCCTTCCGGCAGAAGGGACCTACCTACATTAAGCGGGTCAATCGTGGAAACCGCGGCATGAGCCAATCTGAACGCCTGACATTGCGCGATACCCGGGGCGTCTTCCACCTGATCGGCGAATGCCGAGAGCTCGGGGCCGATTCGTGGGCTTGGCGCGAGCACATGTTCGCCGGCCTTTGCCAGATACTCTGTTGCTGCATGGCGATTGGCGGAGAGGCGCCGCGCCTGTGGAGCGACACCGACGACTCGATGCAGGTAATGGATGTGGGCTGGGGCGATACCGACGAACGGTCCATCTGGACCCCGTACATGAACGAACGGTTCAAAATAGGTCCGATGTTCCGTGGCGCCAAAGCATTGAGCGGCCACCTGCGGACCAGCTCGCGTCGACAACTCGTAGACGACCAAGAATGGTATTGCTCGGTCGATTTCAACGAATATCTTCGGCTTAGCCGCATCGACTATGTCCTGCTGTCGTTCTACACGGTCCCGGGGGATCCACTGCAGACGAGTGATTGGGTCACGCTGCATCGCCCTTTGGGCTACCGACCATTCTCACTGCGCGACGTGCGGATTCTGCGACTGTTTCACGGCGAATTGGGGCCGCTCGTCGGCCGGTCGCTAGCCACGACACGGCAGCCTTCTGCCTTCGAGCTATCACCCCGATCGCGCCAGATTCTTCAATGTCTGCTCGAAGGAGATGCGGAAAAGCAGATAGCCTATCGGCTGGGGATCAGCAAAGAGACAGTGCACTATTACGTCGGGATAATCTATCGTCACTTTCAAGTGCAGAGCCGCGCCGAACTGCTTGCCCACTGGCTGCGCTTTGCGCGGGCAAGCTCAGAGCGGCCCACTCAATACAGTTAACCGCCGGTCATTTTCGCCGCGTTTTCGTAACTTGCCCGCCGTGCTATAATTGAGGACGTTAGGCCAAAAAGACAAGTCTGGCTTATCCCCGGGGGCGAACAGGGTTCGACCGGATACGTGAAGCGCAAGTGGCGTGTCGTGGTTGATCAGTTGGCCACGTTAAAAGCTGATCACAATTTCAATTGCCAATGGCAATTTCGCTTTGGCTGCCTAATAAACGGTAGCCCGGACTGCGAACTGTAGTCGGAGTGGTTCAAAAGTTCGTCGTTAAATCCGAATCGTCGTGCGTCACCGCCTGGTACGTGCACGGCTAAAAAAGTTCCGGGCTGGCTGCCGTGCGACCTGGTCGACAGGGGAGTGCGACAGTGAGATTAAACAGTCGACTACACACGTAGATGCTTTCGTGAATCTATTGCGGGACGCGGGTTCGATTCCCGCCGCCTCCATTTGCTCAGATCCCATTGCTGGCCAATACTTTGCGGCTTAACAAGGCAATGGGAAATCGAACTTTTTTGGTAAGCGGCGATCATTTGTTGCTGCCGCTGCAAGGACATGCCATGCCGCAACAAAGCTTGCCAAAGTGTCGCCTCGCCGCCTGACCACGACCGGCAGGCCATACTTCGTCCAATTCGTCCCGCAACAAATTGCCCATGTACAGATTCGCCCGGCGGGCATGCGAACACGGATAAACTTCACCAATAGGCGTGATCGCGACGTGGCGTTGCCCGCCGCCGCAGCCGACGACCTCGGATTCCGGATCATCAAGTAGTCCTGCTTGGGACCATTCGCGGCGCAGCGCCGTGTCTACAAATAGGCGTAGAGCGGGACCACGCTTCATGAATTGCTTTACACCTCCGGCGACCCATCTCACATCGCGCGGGGCGGGAAATGCGGTCCGATTTCGGCTCGTCCACGTTCCTTTCGGAAAAAGCAGCATAATGGCGGTCGCGCCGAAAACCTCTATCGCGGCGCAAAACGGCTATTGCGGTTTCGTTACCAGCAGTCGTGCCAACGTTGTCGCCAGGTTGTCGAGCATCTGCTGGTTGGGGAGTGTAATCGACAGGCGTTGACGGCCTTGCGCGTCTTCTTCGACGCATTCGGCAAGGCGAAGTTTCAATTTGGCCACGGTATCCGGCGGGGTTAAGTCGGCCGATTCATGCTGGCTGACCAGCTCGCCGAGGAAATTGAAGACCGCGCCGAGCAGTTCGCCGCCAGCCGCCGCCACTCGTTCGCGATGCAACATCGGGTCAACATCCGGAGCGATACTCACCTGCTGACTGACATCGAGTGGCGCTTGCGGTTTGCGCCGAGCAATATCTCTAGCCGGCTGCGAAGCTCTTCCGCGCCGCTCACGAGCGAAACCTCGTCGATATCGGAATCGACATCCAGTGCCGCGAGTGACAATTCCTTCTTGGCTGAGAGTGTCGTTAACAGGCTTTCTTCCAGCGTCTGTTCCGTCACCAGCAGGAACGCATGGACGGGCTGCTTCTGACCCATGCGATGGGCGCGGGCGATCCGCTGTTCCAGCACGGCCGGGTTCCACGGCAGGTCGCAATTGATCACCGTGTTGGCCGCCTGCAGGTTGAGGCCCACCGAGCCCGCATTCGTCGTAATGAACAACCGGCAATCGGGCTTCGACTGAAACTCATTCACCAATTGCTGCCGCTGCTTCTGCGGCACCGATCCATCGAGCCGCACATACTTCAGCTTCAGCCGCGCGAGAATCTCCTCGACCAGCCCCAGCATCGTGGTCCATTCGGAGAACAGAACTGCCTTCCGGCCATTCTCGGCAAAGCTCTGCTCCAGAACTTCTTCCAACCGCTCAAGCTTGCTGGAATACGACGGCTCTTGCTTGTTGCACAGGTACGTGCTGTTGGCGGCCATGCGGCACATCAATAGCGATTGCCGCAGCCGCAGCAAGTCCATCTCGCTGATAAACGGCTTACGGACGATCGACGCGACGATCTTCATCTGGGCCGCGTGAATCTCCATTTGTTCTTCCGTTGGCTCGATCCGCACCACCTCGGTCGTCCGGTCGGGCAACTGCGTCAGGACTTGCTCGCGCGTCCGCCGCAGTAGAATTGGCGCCAGATGTTTGCGAAGCTGGTCAAGGTTCTTATATCCCAGCACCTTGCCCTTCTCATCCGTGACGCGGTGCCGGTTGAAGAATCGAAACGCCGGTCCGAGCCGCCGATCGTCGACGAACTGCACGACGCTGTACAATTCATCGATGCGGTTCTCCAGCGGAGTTCCCGAAAGCACCAGTGCGAATGGCGATTTCAGCCGCTTGACGACATTTGTCGTCTTGGCTTCCCAGTTCTTGATCCGCTGGCCTTCGTCCAGGACGATCAAGTCCCAATTTACACGCTCGACGGCCAGCAGATCGCGGAGCACTTGCTCGTAGTTGCAAACCGTGAAGAACGCGTCGTTGTCGTACTGGGCTGGCCGCTCGGCCTGCGAACCCAACACCAACTGGCACGAGCGGCTCGAGAACCGCTCGATCTCGTTCCGCCACTGCGACTTGAGCGACGTAGGACAGATAACCAGCACTTTGCGAATGCCCGCCTGCTGAGCCAATAGCTCTGCGACGCCGACGCCTTGAATCGTCTTGCCCAGTCCCATGTCGTCGGCCAGCACGGCCCGACCAGCGCCCACGGCAAAAGCGATCCCGTCCAACTGATAAGGCAGCAGCTCCGTCGTCAGCAACGACTTGCGTAACGGATGCCGCGCGGGGTCGCGGCGGATTTCATTCACTAGCGCCTGAATGCGGTTCTGATACAACCGCCGCTGGATGAACTCTTCCGCGTCGGGATACACCGTCACTTTCTGGTCTAGCCGCTCCAGTTTCGTGAGCCGCTCGACCAAATCGTGGACGTCGACAATATCGCGGTCGGCCAGCGGGTTGACGATCGCCGCGGCCCGGTCATCGAGTTGTTCTGGAATGCCAAACCGCAGCGCCAATGTCGGGCCGCACGTAAGGTGAACGCTTAAGTTCCTTCGGCGGTAGGAGCGTCGTAGCGACGCCTTCGGGAATTTCGCCTGCACCCGACGCAACGCGCACATAATGTGCTTGCACGTGCCCAGCGTGTTGGTGCGAAAATCGGGACACGAACAGTAGGATATGCCACGCTCACGGCCACGCAGGGCAACTCGATACGTTTTGCCTGATGCGGCGCTGGTGATCGTGTAATCGGTCCAGGGCTTTTTAGGATCGTGCGATTGAAGTTTGAACTTTTCCTTTCGGGAGCGTTCTTCACGCTCCGCCAGCGCCCGACGAATCAGCTCTTCCTCACTGAGACTTTCGACCGGAATTCGTTCGGGAGGCGGCGCAGCCAGTCCCAACGTGGTCTTCTCCTCCAGCAGCAACGAAAACGCCGCGCCCGCATGTTCACAAGGCCACTGGCACGCCGTGCAGTTCCAGTGCAGGCGATCCTTCGCGCCGGCCATCAGCGTGATCGTGACGATCGCGTCGTCAAACTTCACCCGGAAAAAATCGCCTTCCAGGTATACCTGTTCATCCAGATCGATCTGGAACTTACCGCCACGCTGAATGAGCTGCCGCCCCTGGGCGCCAAGCAGCTTACACGCTTGGGTGAAATTGAGCCGCGAAAGCCGGTCCTTGAGCGTCAATCGATGGCTGGCTTTGGTCGTCATGACATCTTCCTCCTTCCGGCCAAGCCGCGAATTTGGTCAAATCACATCATGCAATAGCCAGCGTGTCCGCGCCAAGGGGACTTCGATTTAGTGTAGGCGTCTCGCTCCGCGAGACTCACTTTCCTCTCGCGGAGCGAGAGGACTGCACTATGCGCTACCCGCCGACCCTGTTGACGGATCAACAGGAATCACAACCGATGTCTACGTCATCCAAACGAAAACCCGCACGCCAGCAAACCGGCAAGCTCCGCATCGGCGACGACTGGAACGCCATCAATATCATTGCGCTTTCGCAGTCGAATCCACTGAAGGCCGTGGCTGAGTTCGTCGAGAACAGCATCGATGCTCATGCCCAGCACGTCACAATCACTCGAGGTCGCTCCCGTGGCCAGTCGTATCTCAAGGTTGTGGATGACGGCGATGGCGTGCCGCTGGATGCCGACGGCAGGCCGAACTTCAAGTATGTCGCTACGCATATTTGTGATTCGATCAAGCGGCAGATGAAGGCACACGGGCAGCAAGGCATTCAGGGCGAGTTCGGCATCGGGCTGTTAAGCTTCTGGACCGTCGGCGAAGCACTCACGCTGGTTTCACCGGGGGACGACGGCAAAGCGTATGAGATGCGGATGGCAAAGGGGTCGCCCAACTACTCGGTTTCTCAGGTACGGCGATTGCTGCCTGACGGCGGCACCGAGTTGACAATCCAGCCGCTCTTGCCGGGGATCCGCCACTTCAGCGGCGAAAAGCTCCAGTGGTACTTGGCGTCGGAATTGCGTGACCGAATTCGTCAATCGGAAGTAGAAATTCGTATCGTCGATCGACAGGCCCGAGCCGAATACCGGGTGGAGCCTCGTGCCTTTAGCGGGCAATTGCTGCATCACTTACCCACCCCCGCCACCGAGTATGGCGACGTTTACCTTGAGCTTTACCTCACCGAGCCGGGTGTTGAGAACCATGTCGATTTGTACCGATCCGGCACGCGGGTTCTGGAAAGCTTTACTACCCTCGAAAGCCTGCAACGACCGCCTTGGACCATGGGCTACGTGCAGGGTGTAATCGATGCACCGTTTCTCAATCTCACGCCAGGATCGCGGATGGGGGTGGTTCAGGACGAGCGGTTCGCCGCATTTGTAGAATCCCTGGGCGAGCTCGAAGCGGCCCTTGGCGAAGTGATTCGCCAGCAGCAGCATGCCGCGGAAGAAAAAAGCAATCAGGACACGCTCCGCGCTATCCAACGCGCCTTTCGCGAGGCGCTGCTTGTTTTGCCGGAGGAAGAATATGATTGGTTTGAGGCTTACGGCATGAATGGCAGCCGGCGCAAGCGATACGGCGGCCCGCGCTCCGGCATGTCGCTGAACATCGCTGCACCCGGTGAAGCGGCGGCTCCAGTCGCGACGCCATCCAACGGCGACTCGCAGCGTGAGTTCTTTGAATACGCCGGCCCGCTCTTCAGCGTCCGCGTCTCTCCGGCCTCGTGCACGATGCCGGTTAACACCACCCGGCAACTTCGCGCCATCGCCCGCGACCGCGGCGGCCGGCAAATCGAACGGGATGTCAATTACGGATGGGCGGTCGTCGAAGGCACAGCACAGCTCTCGGGCGCTGAGGGCGAATTCGTCACCCTGACCGCCCCGGGCGAGCCACAATTGGTCCGTGTGCAGGTCTGTGCTCGGCAAGCTGAGATTGCGACCACCGCGGAATCACTCATAACCGTCACCGATTCGATTCTGCCGGAACGACCCCGGCCGGAGGGGCGCGGCGGCCTGCCCGAGTACACGTTCGACAAACGCCCCGGCGATCTGTGGCGGTCCCGATTCGACGCCGACCAAAATGTGATCGTCATCAACAACGGGCACCGCGACTTCGTTTACGCAGCCCGCAATAAGTCGCTCAAGCTCCGCTACGTCTGCCGCCTGTTCGCCAAGGAACTCGTGATCCGAAACTTTCCGGGCTACTCCGCGGACGAACTCGTGGAGCGAATGATCGAACTGCTGCTCTACGCGGAGGAAAACCTGCGATAGGCGGCCAACTTTGCGTAGCTGACCAGGCGGCATTGCTTCTTCCGTTCCCGACAGCAACTCGCCTTGCGGCTTGTGGACATGGATTAGATGCTGCAACTTGTCGTTCCAGGAGCGGATTCCCGCAAGAAAAAGTTCCAGTGGCGTCCGCCGCCACTTATGCCACTCGTTGCCAACTGGAGCGCTCATTCCACTCATTGGAAGCCAATGACGCGACTGGATTCTTATGAATTGCAGACCTCAGCGGGGGAATATCGGCGATAATCTCAAGCACTTATTTCTTTTGCTCATGCATCAGCTCTAGTCGTGCGCGCAGGCCCTGGTTCTCGAACGTGAGGCCGAAGTTGGCGAATCGAAACTTCCCGAGGAGGGGCGGGGTTTTTGGGCCGGGCTCGGGCTGGCCCGGATGGCCATACACGGTCGATTCCATCGTGTGCCATCGGTCGTTCCAAACATACCTGCCGCCGCCGGGACAAATAAGCGTGACATGCCAGAGCCGCTCATGAACCTTCACAGGGTTTTCCTTGGGGAATAGCCGCTTCCATTCGTTGAGGATCGGCAGGTTGCTCCAAGAGCGCCGTTGCATGGCGGTATCGGAAAGCGATTCGGGACCTTCGAGAATGCGGAATGCCGGGCTACCCAGCAGGTCGAACATTTTACGATCGACTTGGAAGCAAAGATTTTCGCCCAGCCACGGGAGCTGGGCCGGATTGCCCGGTTTCTTCGTATGCTCATCCGTCGAGTTGGCGGACGATTTCTGGTCGCCTCCCGTGCGGGCGATGCGACGATCGATGGCGCGTTTGAGCACGGCTTCGTTAATCGTAACGGTCAATCCATCAGGCGATGGCGCATAGTACATTGCGACATTGGTGGCCTCCTCGCCCAGCCCGCGCCGACCTTGCTCGGTCGGTTTCACGCGCACATACGGTTGGCCGTTGTAAGTGAGCGACTCCCAAACAGTCATTCGCGGCGCGGTCTGCTCGATGAACGCCCGCAGCGCCGCAAGAAACGCGGTCAGCTTGAGCGAGTTGGACACGTCGGCGTGCAAGCCGACGGGAACGTGCGCCCACGCATCACGCTGGAACTCACCCAGTTTTTCCGGTGGCACTTCGCTCAGTTCCTTCCAGAACGGATCGTCATCCAGATACAGCGAAACCGACGAGCCCAACCACGAAAACGGCTCAATGCGAGCCTGCGGCACGAAGGCTGCCGCCATGTTGCTCCATTGTTTCATCGGCTGGGAATTCGCGTTGATGGCCAGCGCAATTTGGGCCAGCGCATTGTGGCGGTCGCCGGCATCGGGGGCGATTTTCGCGCCGCGAGAAACGGCAATGAACTGGTTATATTCGCTGCGAGCAATGAGCGGCATGACGGTGAGATCACCCGCAAGCTTCTCGTCGAAGATGCCAATCCGCAGGGCGATGGGGTCGAATGCCCAGCGCCAGTTCGTTTGGTAGCCGTTGCGCCATCTGGTGTAGGCGTCCGCTTCGGCCTGGGTGACTTTTTTGATCGGCAATTCGACGATCGGCGTCATCCACACCAGCGATCCTTGTGTGGAAGATGACACGCCGGAACTCGTGAGTATCAACTCGCCCGCATCGATGAGCGCCAAATCGGTGTGCAGCGCCGTATGCTTGGCGGTGCCTGTGGCGAGGGCCTTGGCATGATCGGCGGTCAGTTCCGCCAGCGCCGCAGCCGTGAACGTGCGGTGCCCGAAGCAATGCGCCACCGCGGCGAACACCAGCGGCGGATCGTGGCATCGCTTAAGAACAGCAGCGCCGTTTCGTTTTTGTCTCCCAATGGGTAGCGCGTGCGGAAAAACTTGTATTCATCGAGCGACGAGATGGGGTCAATGCCCTTGCCGACTTTAGCCAGCCGTCGTAACTGTGCCGGCGAATTCGCCACCACCACGACTGTGCCGTCGAGCTGCGCGACGTAGGAAGAGACGATTCGATCCGGCGAGAGAAAGCGTTGATACTTCACGCCGGCTTCGCCGCTCTGCGCTTGCACGTGCGGGAACTTGGCCGATGTCGCCACGATTTGAGCCTTGAGCAGCGATGCCAAGACATCGGGATGGTCCGTCTGGAACAGCACCGCCACGTCAGTGCCCGTGGCATAGTAGGGATCAGACCCCGTGAGCGCGATGCGTTTGATCGCGGCTGGGCCGATCAGTCGGCCCACCGTGGTCATGCTGATCCCCAATTGCCGCTCGTAGCGGACAAACACGTTGGCGTCTTCACTGCGTGGCTGGGCCACGCGCATTAGCAGCGCGTCGTTTGTTTTGGCTTGATCGGAAAGCTTAACGGCACCAGCGAAGGACGGGAAAAAGACCGCATGCTGATCCGCCGGAATGTAGCGCGAAAGTGGATCGAGCTTGGGATTCGCTCCCTTCAGCAGCGGCTTCCAGTCGATGGCGGCCGTGGTGATGCCCTGGAGCGTGTTGATGTCCACCGTCGGCTGGCTGGATTGTAACTGTTCACGCAGCAGGCGATCCAACTGCAAACTTTCGCTCATCGCGCGTCCGCCCGAGAATAGGTCATAGGCGTCCGTTACACTCGGCGCGGGCCAAGTGAATGCGGCCCCGCTTCTCGAAATCCGCTGGGGATTATTCTCCTTCAGCTTGCGCTCGGCCTGGGCGGCCTCGTGGCGAAACCATGCCGTGCCGGCGATGGGTTCCTGCGCGAGCCTCAGATAATGCAACGTCTTCGCTTCGTAGAAGGCCTCGCGTGACGACTCTTTCGCGGCCGAAGCTGGAATCGTGAATTCGACGCGCTGCATCCCCATCGCGTCCTCGCGAGGCAGAATCAGTTGCCCAGCAATGTCACGATTAGCATGGGCGCGCACAAGTACATGGCTCATCGACCAGTCGGGCCACTCGAGCCAGTTCCGAAATCGCAGACTCCAAAAATCGTCGTTTGCCAACTTTACATACGCCTCGCCTGCGCCATCCAAATAAACGCGCGGGCGCATGGCGATCCGGCGCGGATCGAACTGGTGCAACGCGGCTTGGCCTTCACGCTTGGGCAGTTGGCCGGAAGTGATTTTTAATTCTGAGAGCGGCACGTCATAAAACGCATCGTCGGCTGCGGAGGCAATTGGCAGCGCTCCCTCGAGGGCGAGAATCGTTAACAGTGCGATCCAACATGACAAGGTGCGCATGACGACCTCATAAATGGTAAGGGGTAGCTGGAAGACGAGCCTGAATGAAGTGAACGCGAAACAGATTCTAAACTTCCACAGGGCTGATTCTAAGTTTCACGTGCCGCATTTGTCCAACAATTGCTTGGATGCTCGTTCCCATCGGCCACAACCGTTTCGGTTATAAGTCTCAGATGTCATCTTTTCATCCGGCGGAATGATCTATGGAGAGCTTTTGGGGTTTCTCGTCCAATGAACGACACGGCCTCCCGCATCTCGCTAGCCATTGCCCGCCGCCATTCAACGTTTCGCGGCGAATCGAGAGGCGTGCCGGGACGACGTTCCTAATTGGGCGTTTCAAACTCCATTGTGGCCAAGGCTTAGCTAGGGCTTGCTGATTTAGACAATGACGCGGGAGTAGTAAACTGGGCGAGCGAATTGGATGTCTGAGAAAGCAAAGTGGTGTTCTATAACTCCCCGTTTTGCCATTGAGCCCAAAACCTCGGTGCTCAGCCGCAAGGATTTGAACCCTCCCCCCTCAATAACCTTGCGGTTCAACCTGAAGAAACAGCCGTAAACCACTGTTCTGAAACATCTTGCGATTTTGTCAGCAAGACCTAGCTACAGGCCCCGCGAAATCGATTTTATCGCTACCACTGTTGCAACCGGAACCGGCCTAGTGCAGGTGCACCGGACGAATCGTTGAAAGCGATAAAATAGATACGACCTGCTTGCAAGATACCATCCATACACTCTCGAATGATCGTACGCTGCGCCCCGCGATATCTCAGGTGGCTGGCAGTAGTCTGCAGCGTTAGCGCGCTGCCAGGCTGCGTAAGCGCTGCGCGCTGCGCCTGGCGAAGTTGCTGCTCGCCTTTCAGGCCAGCGGCGAAACAGTCCACCGACGGCGTACTTAGCATCCAATGCGAGCCGCAGTCAGTAGCTACACCTTCCGCGCAACCAAAATCGTGCGATCAGGTTGAAAAGCTAGTTGGTGATGAGATTTCAAAGGCCCGGGGTCCAAGCATTACGGTTGTCGATTGGAGGTCGAATGACGAGTCGAAACCGCAACCTGGCAACGGCCGTTTAGCAAGTTTGACCATTCCGGAAGGCATTCCATCGCCGCCCGATTCAAGTGCCCGGCGAAAACTAACGCTGCACGAAGCGATCGATATCGCGCTAACGCAAAACCCGGACGTGGTAACGGCGCGGGCAGCGATGCCGGCGGCATGGGCGACCCGCGGCGTGGCGGCCACCTATCCGTGGAATCCATCGGTTCAAGTAGGAGTTTTCCCGTATGTGCGCGATTCGGCCGGCAACTTGCTCAGGGTAAAAAACAACGTGGCGGTGATGCAACCATTCGAACTTGCGCACCAGACGCAATACCGGGAAGAGGCGGCATTCGCGGCTTGGAATCAAACGCTGCGCCAAGTTCGCCCAATCGGAATGGACCGCCGTCACGATTGCGATGCGGGCATATTTCGACGTGCTGTACAAGAAGGGTCTGCTCGATCTGTCGCGAGAAAGTAGCAAGCTGGCGGACGACACGGCCGGGGTGGTAGACCGTCGATTCAACGCGGGCATCGCCACTCCTGCCGAGCGTATCACAGCGAATGTGGCTGCGCGACAAGCACGGCGCCGCGCGGAATTGGCCGAGGCCGAGTACCAAACTGCACTCCAATCATTGCGAACCGCGCTCAATCTGACTGGGGACGAATCCATTGCGCCAAGCAACAACTTGCAGGCCTACCAGTGGCTGCCAATTATGGAGGTATTGGGCCAGCCGTCCGATGGCTCGAATCCCATGCAAGCAATGGCCGATCCAAAGGATGCCGTATTCGTCGATGTGGCGAATCGGCCTGACGTCGCAGTCGCGCGACTCGGGGTTTCGGTGGCCGAGGCAAACCGCGATTTAGCACGAGCAAACAAAATTCCCAATTTGACGACGGGGCCATCGTACGAACGCGACGAATCCGGCACCGTCTTTTTTGGTCTTCAGGCTCAAATGGACCTCCCCGTTTGGAATACGGGCGGACCGCTGGTTCACCAGCGCGACGCCGAGTTGCAGCAGCAACACATCACCTGGCGGCAGACACAATTGCGGGCAGTCTCCGAGGCCAGCGCTGCCGCGGATCGCTATCAAATAGTGCGCAAGCTATGGTTAGAGGCGCCGAAGAGTGGCAATGCAGAAAAGGATGATTTCAAAACGATCAGTGATGCGTTTGAAAACGGACAGGCATCGATCCTTGAGGTCCTCACGACGAGAGAGAATTTGATCCAGGAACGGCAAGCGTATCTCGATTTGCTGAATCAAATATCACAAGCAGCCGTCGACGTGGTTAGTGCGCTGGCCGTCGATCCCGACAGGTTGATCGAAGCGCCATTGGATCTTCCGTCCCCAGCGCCGCAGCCATAATGTCGACGAGCCCGCCCACCAACTCGGCCCACGACTCAGTGCCTGATCGTGTCGGCACGAGCGGAGTTGTACGTTACGCGAAGCCGATTGTCTTCGTCGTGCTCGTGCTCTGCCTGGCGGGAGTGTACTTGCGCTCACGATGCCGTCGTCTGTCTTTCCGGAGACGAATTTCCCACGTGTCGTGATCCTGATCGACAACGGTGTGATGCCGGCCGACGAAATGATGGCCAACATCACGCGACCGGTCGAGGAGGCGATGAAGGACATTCCCGGAACGGTCAACATTCGCTCGGCTACATCGCGCGGCTCGGCGGAAGTGAACGTGTTCTTCGACTGGTCGACGAACATGCCGCAAGCCGAGCTGTACGTGCTGGGCCGGCTGGCGGAGATACGCTCCACATTGCCAGTTACTGCTACGACGCAAGTGCATCGGCTAACGTTTACCGCCTTTCCCATCATTGGCATCAGTCTCACGAGCACCAGTCGGAGCCCAACTGACCTTTGGGAAACTGCACGCTACGACATCTATCCGCGCTTTCTGAGAATCCCCGGCGTGGCCCGCGTCAGTCTCGTGGGCGGCAGGATTCCCGAGTTTCACGTCGTCGTTGACCCTGCCCGGGTAAAGGCCCATCAAATGACGCTTGTCGAAGTCGACAAGGCACTGGCAGAAACGAATCAGTTCACGCCTGCGGGCATGCAGGAGGAAAATTATCAGCTCTATCTGGTCGTGGTAGACGACCGGCTGCGTACGCAACAGGATATTGAAAATGCCGTCGTTGGCTGGAGTGGGTCGTCGCCCGTCCGAATTCGCGACATCGGAGTCGTCGAGCGCGGTCCGGCCCCCGCATTTAATCGCGTGACGGCCGACGGAAAAGAAGCTGTGTTGCTCAACGTCTATGGCCAACCGAATTGCAACACGGTGCAGATTGCCAGAGACCTGCAGAAGGACTTAGCGAGCTTAAAACGCGATTTGCCGCCCGGTACAAAGCTCGCGTTCTTCTACGACCAATCGCAGTTCGTGAATGAAGGTGTGCGAAGTGTCTGGGAGGCGATCATCATCGGCTTGGGTCTGGCGATCGTTGTGCTGTTTCTATTCCTGAAGAGCGGCACCGCGACCTTTGCCGCCGCAAGCGTGGTTCCGGCCATTGTATTGATGACACTGATCCCAATTCGTGAGCTGGGAATGAGCTTTAACCTGATGACGTTGGGCGGAATTGCTGCCGCAGTGGGGCTCATTATTGACGATGCGATCGTCGTGGTTGAAGCCATTTATGCCAAAGTGCAGGCTGGATACTCCGCGTTCGAGGCGGCGACGTTGGGGATCAAAGAAGTTCGTTCGGCGTTAGTCGGCAGTACGATGACTCCTGTGGTGGTGTTTATTCCGCTCGCTTTCTTGGATGGTGTCGCCGGCGTTTTCTTTCGGGAGCTAGCCCTCACGATCGTCATCGCACTTTTGCTGTCTTTGCTGCTCGCCGTGACGTGGACACCGATTGTAAGCTCACTGCTCATGCGCCGTGCGCGGGGCGAGGGTGGACGAACTGGAACAGGGAGGGCCCGTTCTGCGACTTGCGATTCGATTGTATTCGTTCTCAATACGAAAAGTCTTGCGTTTTCCTCTCGTCGCCTGCTTGGCATTTGCGCTGTTCGCGGTAGCGGGCATCTGGTTGTTTCGCAGCCTAGACACCGACTTTTTACCGCAAATGGACGAGGGCGCTTTTGTGATCGACTATTATTCTCGCCCCGGAACGAGCCTCACCGAGACCAACCGGATGCTCATGCACGTGGAGCAGATTCTGAATCAAGTGCCGGAAGTCAGCAGCTTTTCTCGCCGAACTGGCGCACGGCTCGCACTTGCAATTGCGGAACCCAATACCGGCGACTTTCTCGTGAAGCTCAAGCCAAGTCGAACGCGCACCACGGCCCAGGTCATCGACGACATCCGCGAGAGGGTAAACGCAGCCGAGCCCGCGCTGTCGTTCGAGTTTCCCGGCGTACTTAGCGATCTCATCGGCGACCTGACATGGTCCCCGAATCCCGTCGAAATCAAGTTGTTCTCAAGCAATGAGTCGGTGCTCAAACAGGCAGCCAAGGAGGTGTCCCAAACCATCGAATCCATACCGGGGGTTGTCGATGTCAACGACGGCCTTGTAGTGGCAGGTCCGTCGATGCGAATTCGCACCGATGTTTTTCGGGCCGCCCGCGCCGGTCTTACTCCCCGCGGCTTGGCAACCGAGGTCCAGACAGACATCCTAGGGAAGGTTTCATCATACGTGCTACAGGGAGATCGTCAGTATGACGTCCGCGTCCTCGCGCCGTCCGCGGCGCACGAAAACCAAAAAAGCCTCGGGTCACTTCCCATCCGTTCCAATACAGGTGCGGCCCTGACGCTCCAGGACGTGGCAACGATCGATCGCGAGCCAGGGATGCTTGAGCTGCATCGCGAGGACCTGCGGCAACTGGTGGCCGTTTCGGCCCGCTTCTCTGGAATCGATCTCGGGCACGGCATCAGTGCCATCAAACAGTGGCTGGCGAAGAACACCAAAATTCCAGCCGAGGCAGAGATCGAATTTGGTGGGCTATATCAGCAGCAACAGCGGTCCTTTCGAAATCTTGCGATGGTTCTGCTCCTCGCAATCCTCTTGGTCTTTGGAGTCTTACTTATCGAGTTCCGCCGGTTCGCGGAGCCGATCGCCATTGTGATTGGCTCCGTTTTGGCGCTTTCGGCGCCGTGATCGCTTTTTGGCTGACCGGAACCACGTTGAATATAATATCATTACTCGGCGCAATCATCGGGCTAGGAATCACGGCGAAAAACGGAATTCTGATGCTCGATTACGTGGAGCATCTGCGAGCGCGCGGGCTACGGCTTGTGGACGCGTTGATTCAATCCGGGGCACGCCGCTTGCGGCCCGTGCTCATGACCTCCATGACGGCGTTTTTAGGACTGTTGCCACTGGCGTACGGAGTCGGCGCCGGTGCAGACATGCTGCGACCGATGGCCATCGCCGTGATCGGTTCGTTGTTCATGTCGATGGTGATGTCGCTATTGGCCACGCCCCTCGGTTTTTACCTTATGGTCCGATCCGCGCCGGTTTCAGCAGCGGTAGAAGGCGCGGGGGAATAACAATGAGCGACGGAAAAATGCGAAATGCGTGGCGGATCATCGCGATTGCGAGCGGCTTCGCCGTTCTCTGCGTGATTGCTTTTGCAGCACTGAGGTTGCTGAATCCCGCCTCCGCGAATTCCGGCGAATCGTCCGAGACGCAAAGCGATCATCCTGTCCAAGTGGAAGCCGCGAAAGCGCAACTCTCCACATTGCGTCCGTCCGTGGATTTGGTGGGACAAATCATCGCTGTGCCGGAGCGTACGGCGGTGGTTTCATCGCAGGCGGGCGGCTGGATTGCCTCCGTCAACATCGTTGAAGAACAGTCGGTTCGTGCGGGCACTGTTTTAGTAAAGCTCGACTCGCGGCTGGCCAATAGTGACTTGCTGCGAGCCAAGGCGACACTCGCCGAAAAGCAAGCCACGCTGGCGAAGCTCCAAAAAGGCTACTTGCCCGAGGAAATCGACGCTGCCCGAGAAGCACGCAAGAGCGCCCAAGCCAATGCAGACTCGCTGCGCTCAGAGGTTGCAGCGCTCCAGAAGTTGTTGGATCGCCACGAAGTTTCAAAAGTGCAATTTGAGACCAAGCAAAAAGCCTTGCAGGCGGCTGAGGCAAATTTGGCGTCTGCCGACGCGAACCTGCGCCTCATGGAGCACGGAACACGCCCGGAAGCGATTGCCGAAGCACAAGCGCAAGTGGATGCTGCGACCGCCGATGTGAAAACCGCTCAACTCGCGGTCGATTGGTGTACGATTCGTAGTCCGATTGACGGTACCGTGGTTCAATTATCAGCGCGGCTCGGGCAGTATGTCGAACGGGCCGTGCCGCTAGCGACCATCACCAATCTGTCGACCATGTTTGTTCAGCTTCGCATACCCAGTGACGCGCTGGCAAAAGTGAACGTTGGTACGCCCGTCGACGTGCGAGTCGCCGGGTTTCCAGGAATGTCTTTCACCGGCAAGGTTACGCGCCGCAGTGGTGAAGCGGATCCGTTGAGCGGCGACCTCAACATGTATGTCGCTGTCCAAAACCCCGAGAACCGCCTGCGGCCGGGGCTTAGTTGCCGAGCCCAAGTCTGGTTGCCGCCAATTGCCGATGCTTTATCGGTGCCTACCTCAGCCATCGCCGACCATGACGGAACGACGGTCGTCACGGCGATTCGCGAGGGCAAAGCGAAGGAAACGAAGGTTACCGTCGGCGTACAAGCCGAGGGTCGCTCCCAAATCCTCTCCGGCCTTTCGCAAGGCGACACCGTTGCCACCAAGGGAGGTTACGGCTTGCCCGATGAATACCCGGTCGAGGTCGTGCCTCATCCAGGCGAAGGATGAAAAAGCGGCCACGTCGGCTTCTTCCGAAGTCGGTCGACATTGGTCTACGGAGGCGGAACCAGATTGTTTTGGAAAAGTCGGTGATCCCTTCCAACGGGCAGCTTCATCTCAAACGTGCAGTCGCTATGGCACGTCCTTAATCAGAATTGGCAGCACGTGAGCATTCTGCCCATACTCGATCAAGTGGGCCAATATGAACACCGACATGATCAGCGCAATCGAGGATCGCGCGGTTGAAGACGCTCGCTCTGAATGTCACGAATTCGGGAGCGGAGAATTTTTGCAGGCGTGGAAAGAAACGCGGTACTTGTTTCACATACTCGTCGAAGTCACTACCAAACTTTTCGCGCAGCTTTGTTTCTTCGGCGAGGATGGTGGCCCAATGCGTGAGGAAAAACGCCACGCCGAATGCAATGGCGACACTGACTTTCTCGAACGCCAATCCAGCGCCAACGTACCCCAGAAAGCTGAAAAAGTACAATGGATTGCGTGTCATCGAGTAGGGGCCGTCGGTAACCAGTTCGGTATTCTTTCGACCGGAGATGTACGCTGAAACCCAGACCCGACCCATCGCCGCCACGAGCAGGATCAGAAAGGCCACGACCTCCAAGGTCGTGTCCCAGAAGCCGCCATCCGTGTAGACGCTTTGCGAAACGAGCGTAAAAGCAATCACGGGCCAAAAAAGCAGCTTTGGAACAAACAGCCGCAAATTGATCTTTTTAGCGCGCTTCGCCGGTTCCGCAATGGTTGACACGATGATTCCCTTCGTCATTGCCGCTCGTCAAACTGGCAGCGCGTATCATGGGTGGCCGGGAGAATTCAGTCAATGACAGTCGTGTGTGAACCTATTATGTGCCTATTTTTGGGGCCTTTTCCACTTTGGGCAAGTAATTTAGCAGGAAGAAAAATTGAGAGGCGCGTAACCACTAAGGCTCGGTCGTAGGTCCGCATAAGTTAGCCTTAGCGACAGATTATTGTCATCGTCCGCAAAACTTCGCCCTGCTGAGTCACTGCGGAATCAATCGACAGTTCGAGCAACGGATTGCAGCACGGGCACTCAATCAGAATTGCGCTTTCGTTCGATTCCCGCCGCCTCCACTGCATTGACGACAAAAGCCCTTTGTTACGAGAACAAAGGGCTCACTTCATTTTTGGCCACGAGCTGGATTGCGGCTGCTGACGCATCATTCCCCAGTAACTGTTTACGCCTAGCAATTGGGCGATTTCTGCGGGCAACCCGAAGCGATCACCAGATCGGCCACGCGGCGAGCGATTTCCACCGTCTGCTTGTTGCCCGTGACATGTCGAGTGACATACGCACCTTCAATGATGAGGCACAACTCCTTGGCGAGCGAGCGCGGTTCGAACGCCTCTGCCTCTACAGCAATACTGTGGACTATATCCTCGATCGCTTGTTTATTTTGCGCTGCCGCAACGTGGGCCGGTTCATGTGCTAGCGGAAATTCCATGGCGACGTTGACAAAAATGCAACCCTGAAAGCTGTCTGATTCCACAACGTGTTCGACGACATCGAGCAGCGCGTAGAGTTGGCCTACCGGCGTCGGGCCGCCGCGCTCACAAATCATGGCACGAAAGGTTACCTGGAGCCAGCGGTTTTGATCTTCCAGGGCCGCAAGCATCAGGTCTTCTTTGCTCTCGAAGTGCTTGTAAAACGCGGTCTTGCTGATTCCCACGTCTGAAAGAATCTGGTCGATGCCGACATTGCGAAAGCCGTCGCGGTAGAAACGGCGAACAGCCGCATCGATCAGTCGTTGTCGAGTGGGCGTCTTCATCAGTTCACCGGCAACCACAGCCAGGTTTACTGCAAGTCAACCTAAAGTGTACTGCAAGTCAACTTTGCCGTCTTATTCATCGCACGATAATGTACTTCGTCCGAGCAAACAAACACGTTTCCTTGTGCTCTTACAGTCACCTCACAACTCGAAAGGTTCTGCAATGCGACGATGGCTATTCTTTGTGTATGGGGTCGCGAACCACTTGCTTTTTTTGGCGACGTTCACCTATATGGCGGGTTTTGTAGGCAATCTATACGTCTCCAAATCGATCGATTCGGCGACTGCCGGGCCAATTAGCCTAGCGATTGTGATCGACTTGTTGCTGTTGGGTGTGTTTGCCGCACAACACTCCATAATGGCTCGGCCTGCCTTCAAGCGAGTCTGGACGCGCATCATACCAGAACCGATCGAGCGCAGCACATACGTCCTGGTTTCGTGTGCCGTGACGTTTTTGCTGTTGTGGCAGTGGCGCGGCATCGACCAGATCGTTTGGGATGTGCAGCAGCCGATGCTCCGCGGTTTTCTGTGGGGCTTGTTCGCGATTGGTTGGCTGCTCGTGCCGCTGGCAAGTCTGTTGATTAACCACTTCGACTTGTTCGGGACACGACAGGTCTGGTTACATCTGCGCGGCCGTCAGTACAAGGCGTTACCGTTTCGGGTGCCGTCGTTGTACAAGCACGTGCGGCATCCGCTCTACATCGGTTGGATGATCGCATTTTGGGCTACACCGACGATGACTGCAGGGCATTTGCTCTTCGCTGGCGTGCTAACCGGCTACATGTGCCTCGCCGCTTTGGTCGAGGAGCGCGATTTAATCGCCCATTTCGGACGCCAATACGAAGATTACCGCCGAACTGTGCCAATGTTTATTCCGCGGAGAAATGCGGCGGCATCATTCATGTCTCAACAAGAAATCGATTCGAATCTGCTGTCCGAGCAAGGCGACGGGGCAGTTGGCGAATTGGAGCCGCTCGGTCAATCCGCACTTGTTTAACCCTGTGGCCGTTCAAATCTAATACCGGCTGCTCTCGACGAGCATCGGAAATTCAAAGGAGAACTTAATTGTGAACCGACTAGCCATTGTTGTTCGAGACGATGCTTTCGATCGGCTCTATACACCATTGACATTTGCGTATGTCGCCGCGTCGAAGGGCGTACAGGTCGATATGTTGTTTGTGCTTTGGGCAGTGCGTGTCTTGACCGAACAAGGCGCTAAAAGCGTCACGATCGATCCTCAGCACGCTGCGGACGATTGGTGGTTCAAGGAGCGGTTGCGGCGCGATGGCGATCCAGTCGCGATCGATGAATTCATCAAGCTCTTGAAACAGACGGGCAACGTCCGTTTTTACGGGTGCCGTCTTGCAGCGGCCACATTCGACGTGCAGCAATCGCAACTCGTTGGAGAGGCAGATGGCATTGTCGATGCGCTGTGGTTTTTGCAGGAGAAGGCGACGAAAGCAGATCACTGCCAGTATTTTTGAACTGCTACAGCGCGTAGCGGCGATCGGGCATCTGCAGCTCGAAAAGAAGTTCCGGGATGCCGACAGTGGAAGTTGTCGTTTCACACCCCATACTTCGATTCGCGCCTCACGCCAATAAGCTTTTACGCGAGCGCGGGCATTCAAAGCTTCGGCAGAATCACTACAGCAAAACTTTTATGTCTGACCGCTAGTTGGCCGAATCGTGCGTCAGCTTCCGCACGCGAGCAGATACGATCGCATGGCCGAGCTCACCCAGGTCGAGTCGCGCCGTTACTTGATCCGAACCATTCGCGGTGATCCTCCGTTCCACTCGGCTGCCCGGCGCAATCTCGATCTCGTTCGCATCGAGGATTGCCCCCTCTAGCTTGAGAATGCCGTGTGCGGAGCGGCTGCCGAAGTTGTAGGCGACCAGTTGCAGTTGTCGCTGGTCATCCAGTTGAAACGCGCTCTGTTTGAAATCGGTTTTGCCGACCAGTTGCAGTACGACCGGGCACGCTTTGCCGGCAAGCCACTTTGCCTTCGGCGGCGGTGGTTTGACTTGTAATTCCTGCGAGCCTCCGGACGCAAGAACCATAAGCACCGGCTCGCGCGTGAGCTTGAAATTCTTCGTGTTCGTCATCTCGCGGCCAAGATAGTCGTATGCTTTTTCGGTCGGCTGAACGCGGACGACGGTCGGCTTCGTCTCGCTCCATGCGACCATCGTTTCATGCGCAGCGCCGTCGACTTGCGTTGCAAAAACGTAAGCTTTCAGTTTCTCATCGCCGAAATCCACACGGCCGATCGGCTTCGCGCCGTTGAGCAGCCGACCGACGGCGGCGAACGCGACATACGCCGGCCGCGGAGTCATATCGGCATGGACGAGGCCGTACTGCAGATTTCGTTCGACGTAATGGCCGAGGATGAAATAGAACGCCTTCACGCACCCCTGGTTGAGCGCGGTGGCGAAAACTTTCGACACACGAAAGGCCTGGATGCGCAGGTCCTCATCGGACGGCTCGAACGTTTTGGGGTCGGCCCAGTTCACCATCAGGTTGAATTCGGTCGTCCACATAGGGCGTCCGCCACTCACGGCGCGATGCCGGCCATACGCCCGCGCATACGCATCGAGTCCGACGTAGTGGTGCAAGTCGTAGCGATCGAAGTACGGATACACTTCGTTCGCGCCGAACTCGTCGAGCGTCTGCGGGCGATCAATCGCGAACACTGCTTCGCAAACCGGCACCTTTGGGTCGCCCGCCTTCAGACCGAGATAGGCCGCCTTCTGTAACGACGCGATTTCGCAGCCGGTTTGGCCGCCGAACAGTTGGATATCGGGTTCGTTCCACGGCTCGATCGCGTCGGCCAGGCCGTGCCAGCGTTTTGCCAGGCCGCGATAGAACGTGTACACGTCGCGCAGATCGTCTGGAAAGTGGTTCGTCTTTTTGGCGGCCCAGGCCGGCGAGATGTGATTCACCTGGAGTATCTTTAGACCTTCTTCACGCTCGATTCGCATGGTGCGCTCATAGCGGGTATCGCCCGCCCACGTGCCGTGCGCCGTTTCGATCTCCGGCCAACTCAACCGGTCGCGGACCCATCGCACGCCCGCCAATTTGCAGAGCGTGCAGGCGTCGTGGACCTGCTGCGGATCCGCGTAAAACCAAGACATCGCCGCATCGAGCGCGATGGGCGTGCTCTCGACGGGTTCATTCTTCGCCACCACTCCTGCCGTGATTTTTCCGGGGCCACCCTTTTCGAGAATTTCAAAGTAACCGATTGGAAGCTTCCCCAATTCGGCCATCGTGCCTTGCGACGAACCATGGCCAACCTCCTTACCCTCGATGTCGACCGCTCGCCAACCGGACCACTGCGCAGGCACAGGAACGCTCACTTGCTCGCCGGCGACAAAGACGTTGCCTGGATGATCAGCGGCGAATGCGATTGGCGATCCAAGCAGCGAAAACAAACTGGCAACAACTAGGCTCAACGCACTCGCCCTGTGGGAGAAGCCAAGCTGAAGCGACATTGGCCGTCGTCGGCTAAAGAGTCTGATTGAATGTTGCATCTTCAGTTGGTGTGCGTTGTGTTGGCGCTTGGATTTCACTATGTCTATTGATAGTTTATCAGTTGTGCTTCAGTAGCCAACATACTTCACGCTTCCCAACCGCGACAACTTCACGGTAGAGTCGAAACTCCGACATCGCAGTTTGCGCTGGAAATGCCCGCAGCGTTTTAGGTGGCATCCAACCGATGTCAAATCAGCACTGGATATGGGCCTTCCCGCCAGTCTCTCCTGGGGAAAATTAGGCACTTTAATACTTGACGCGGCTATCGCAGACTGGTCATCATGGGCCGCTGAGATGGACCCGGGGAAGGGAGGGGAGAGCAAGACTCGACCAACTTGCGGCGACTCTTAGACGCCGATGGAAGAGCGGATGCTCCTAGTCGTTGAGGGCAGTGAGTTGGACCGGATCGCCTGCGAACGGCAGCTCGGTCGCCGCTCTTACGCACTGGGAGGACTGTCTAATGCATCGCACCCGGATTGTTGCCGCTCTTCTCGTCTCGATGGCTGTTGCACCCCAGTTTCTGGCGGATGCAGCTATTGCAACACCGCTGCTCGCCCACTTCTCGTTGCTGGGTGAGGTCAACCGCTTGAATACGCTCGGCTTCGGCAGCCTCGGCATCGAGGTAAAAGTCGACGATATCGTCGTCCAGCAGGGCGGCATGAGCTTCGCCGTAGGCAGCGGAGGGCCCTCGAAGTCGGGAATCTTCTCCGCGGTCTCGGTGCCGAGTACCGGCTGGCGGATCGTGGACCTCGACTTCACCGCGCCGTTCGACGTCCCGACTGGTGGCAGCGTCAAGTTCGACGTGGACTTTAACGCGGGTGGCATTCGTTTGGTGTGGGACTTCACGAATCAAATCACCTGGGGTGGCTCGCTCCTCGGGAGCGGAGGCGAGCAGGGGCTGCGCCTGACGGCGATCACGCTGCCCAACGGAGATCCGCTTTCCAGTGCCAACCTCGCCTTGGGCTTTGTCGAGGCGAACACGCGCCTCTCGGCCTTCGCCACCAATGGCACCAACCAGCCCTCGCAGACGGTGACGCCGCCCGACTCGGCCGCGGTCAACGCGGGAGGAGGAGGAGTGGCCTCTGCCGAGATGGGCATCGATCCGTTGTTGTACCTGCGCCTCGACCCGGAGCCGAATCCGCTGGTTGCCGATTCCGCGAAAGCCCGGATGTTCGCGTCCGGTGGCCCGAACCTAACGCTTATCGCTGTGCCGGCGCCCTCGACGATGATGCTCCTCGGGCTGGGCAGTTTCGGACTTGCGCTGGCGACGCGCATGCTCGACCCGCGACGGCGAAAATGAAACGCGAAAAACGGTCAGATCATTCTGAGCCAAACCGCCGCACGGTCCGAGACCTACGAGCGTAGGTCCGGCTATTGGCCACGTATTTCAAGATTTGCGATATCAGAAAAACTTATTACATCGCTTAGCCCTTTAATCCAAGCGGTCCTCATAAGCTATCCTCGATAAGAACAACCTGCGTATCTCGCTGCTCTCCGAATTTATGGAAGCTGCTTGAGCTTGATATTGCGGAACCAGCAATTACCTCCGTGGTCTTGTAGGCCGATGTACCCACGGCGAGGGTGAGACTTATAGGCCACGTCGAACTTATGCGTGCTGCCATCGGGACGTTTGTTCGCTTCGGGCCATTCGTCGAAATTCATACGCGAGACCCGTTCGCCGTTGAGCTCGACGGTGAGCAGATTGCCGTCACTTGTGATCGCGATGTAATTCCACTGGCCGACGGGTTTCATCGAGTTCTTCGTCGGTTCCACCAAATCGTAAATTGCTCCCGTGTCGTGGTAGCTGGCGGATTTCGTATCGTCGATCGCCACTTCGATGCCGTTGTATCCGACGTCCTTGCCCGCTCGGGGTTTCAATGGAAACGTGCGCACAAAGATCCCGCTATTGCATTTCGGACTGATCTTGAAGTCGAGCGATAGGACGTAATTCTTCAACGGCCGATCGTAGACGAGCATGTAGTCGCATGGATGCGGGTTCAAGGCTTCCTCTTGAACGTGTTGCTCCGGAACAGCCGAACCTTTGATGGTCATCCAGCCTTTGGTCGTATGGCCATCGAACAGGAGTTGCCAACCCTCCTGCTTTTCTTGATCTGTCAGCGTGTTGGACGAGCCCTCGGCACGAACGGATGCCACGCAGACCAAGAGGAGGTAGCCAATTAATAAACGAATTCTCATAAGTTGATCTCACAGCGTCCAACCGCTTCGGTATTCGGAGTGGACATAATGGTTGAGCTCGGGGGCGTTCGTGACTTTTTGGTGTTCGCTGTCCCATTCCAATCGCCGACCTGGGGCGCGGAGTGCCAGTACACCCAGCAAGACAACCTCGGTCATGGGACCTGCGTAGTCGAAGTTGCTGACGGTTTGCGGCCCGCCTTTGCACGCACTAATCCATTCTTCGTAATGACCCGGCGATCGCGGCATGGTTTTGGGCACCTTGGCGGCTTCTTCATGCAGCGTCCGAGGCAGAAGCTGCGGCATGCCGCCGTGCGAAGTGTGAAACATTTTGCCCTTGCTGCCGATGTAGAGTACGCCGTTGGCAGGTAGTTGCTCGCCCGCGGCGAGCTCCGGCGGGGCAGGCGGCATCAGGCCTCCGTCGTACCACGTCATGTGCACGGCGGGCAAGTTTTCGCGCCGGGAAATCGTAATAAATGATGGACGCGATGGGATAGGTTTCGAAATTCGGCTGGTTGTTTGCGAGCATCGATCCTTCCAATGTTACGCGCGCTTCCACATGACTGGCGCGCGAAGCTTCAGCGCCCAAAACGGATGGTCGATAATATGACAGCCCATGTCGCCAAGCGCGCCGGTGCCAAAATCGCGCCATCCGCGCCAACCGAAAGGCGCATAGATTGGATGATACGGCCGCTCGGGCGCTGGGCCCAGCCAAAGATTCCAGTCGAGCGTCGCGGGAACCGATGGCGTCTCAGTCGGTCGGCCAATTCCTTGCTTCCACATACCTCCTGCCCGATCGGACCACACATGCACCTCGCGAACGTCGCCGATAATGCCCGCCTGAATCCATTCGTTCGTGAGCCGTGAACCTTCACTGGCGTGACCCTGATTTCCCATTTGCGTGGCAACACCGGCAGCCCGCGCGGCCTTGGTTAGTTCCCGACATTCTCGGAGCGTATGCGTAAGTGGCTTCTGGCAATAGACGTGCTTTCCCGCGTGAACCGCGGCCATCGCAGCCACGGCGTGGATATGATCCGGAGTGCCAACGGTGACCGCATCGACGTTCTTTGCTTCTCGATCCAACATTTTGCGGAAGTCTTTGTATCGCTTGGCGTGCGGGTGAGCTTGATAGGATCCAGCAGCCCGCTCATCATCGACATCACACAGCGCTACAAAGTTGACGCCGAGGTTGCTCAGCGTGGCGACGTCGGCGCCTCCCATGCCTCCCACGCCAATCGAGGCGATATTCACTGTTTCGCTCGGGGCAACGAATCCAGGGCCGCCGAGCACATGCCGGGGCACGAACGCGAAGCTCAAAGCGGCGCCACTTGCGGCGAGAAAGTTTCGGCGTGAACATTTCGTCTGTTTTTCTCGCGGCTTAGTGTTCATTGTGTGGACTCTGAAATGTGTTAATAAGTGTGAGTTTGAAGGGTAATGGACAGGCATCGCCGTTCGAGCTGACGACGAACACGTTTCCGGGCGGATAGGCAACTTCGGTCTTCAGAACAAGCAGCGAGACAAAATCGCTGACGTAGATTTTACCAGCCTCCTGGTTTGCGGGAGGGCGGGTCGCCGCAAACGAATCGCGGCGGCTCGGTGAGGGGGCATTGGCAGTGAATCTTTAGTTGTTCTGATGTCGTACCGCATGTTCGGTATTTGTGCCATCTCTCTCACAGCGTAGTCAGCAAGGGAAATGTTTGGAATGGATGATTTTCATCGGAGGGCCGTTTGGGCAATTACTCAGCGTGGACCACTGGAGGGAATGACAACGCAACCAAGCGATTTCGGCGATACTGTGCAAGGTGCGCAAAATTCCCCCTGGGGTTTTTGCGCACCTTGCCCTTGGGCGGCGGCGACAGTGGTAACACTGGTACAGGTGCGCAAAACTCCTCCCTGGGGTTTTTCGCACCTGTAGCGAATTTGAGACACCTCGGGTGGGCTATCGGCTTTCAGCCGTCGGCTATCAGCGATCAGCCAGCGGAATGTCGCTTGTAAATCGCCAACGAGCGGACGCATGTGTTCACACCTCCTAGCATGAGCGCGGGCCGATACCGCGGTGAGCCGCGGCGATCGGTGTTCACGGCAGATACTAAACAGGCGTTCAGTATAACTCTACTTCAGGACAAGTCAATCGCCAAAATCGGCCACTTTGCGGAATGGGGGTTGGAGGCGTGGCCGTGCACTTGATTCGCGAGGCTAAAGCCCGACCTACACCGAGCGCCAAGGGGAGGTTAAATTGGCTGCATCGGAATGACTTGATTTGGGGGAAAACGTTCGATGGCCCAAAAGAAAGTCTTGACGGCGGAAGCCGGCGTTGTCGCACCGCCAGTGATTGGCCAGCTTGTGGAGAAGTTTGCCGAGTATCGGGGACTTACCGCCGCACGGGCTACAACGAGACGCAGTTGCGGCAGGATTTTCTGGATCCGTTCTTTGTGGCGCTTGGCTGGGACGTGTTCAATCAGCAGGGATTCGCGGAAGCGTATCGCGACGTGATTCTGGAACAGGGACTCAAGGTCGAGCAATCGGTACTCGCCCCTGACTATTGCTTTCGCATTGGTGGAACCGCGAAGTTCTTTGTTAAGCCATTCAACGACGTAATTCAATCGCGATTGTAAGACGCGCACTTTGACGCTTTGGCACAAGATCGTAGACTAATGGCATGAGCGCATCCCTAGATAAAGCCGGTGTAGAATCGTATCTTCCTGCGGAGTTTGCCTGCTTGGAGGATCCCCAAACAGCACTGCCTGCCCTTTCAAAGGACAGCAAATCGATGACAATAATAGGGGAGGCCGTTAAGCGAGTCCCGACACGTCATCGTTTAGTGCATTGTGACGCGCGGAATATGAACTTGGCGAATACGTCGGTTCAATTAGTGTTAACATCGCCGCCGTATTGGACACTGAAACGTTATGAAGACGTAGATGGCCAATTGGGGCACTACGCCGACTACGAAGGATTTTTAGACGAATTAGATCGTATTTGGCAACGTTGCTACAACGCATTGGTTCCGGGCGGGAGGCTGATATGCGTGGTGGGAGACGTATGCCTATCGCGGCGTAAAAATCAAGGCCGCCATACTGTGGTTCCGCTGCATGCGTCGATTCAAGAGCATTGCCGTAAGGTTGGTTTTGATAATCTTGCACCAATAATCTGGCACAAAATTGCAAATGCGGTATACGAGGCGAGTGGCAACGGCGGCGGATTTTTGGGGAAACCCTATGAACCGAATGCGGTAATAAAAAACGACATTGAGTTCATTCTGATGGAACGCAAGCCAGGAGGCTACCGTAGTCCATCAATCGCCACGCGCGTGCTAAGCCTGATCGCAGAAAAGGATCATAGGACGTGGTTTCAGCAGATTTGGACCGGTTTGACCGGCGCATCGACTCGCGATCATCCGGCGCCGTACCCCGTCGAATTGGCTGAAAGACTTATACGCATGTTCAGTTTTGTAGGCGATATAGTGCTCGATCCGTTTCTTGGCAGTGGCACGACTTCAGTTGCGGCGATGCAATGCGGTCGAAACAGCATTGGCTATGAAATCGACGCGGGGTATTTGCACAAGGCGCGGCGCCGAATTGAAGGAACAAGAGATTTTTTCACAAATGCCGAGGTGACGATTGACGCATGACGACATCGACCGCAGTGTCCGTGAGGCGATTAAGCTGTTTTGGGCGGTTCGCGAGAAACAACGCAAGCGGCAGGGCGCAAAGACAGGCCGGAAAGACGCTGGGCTTCGCGCGGCAGTGACAGGCGGAAAACATTTAGACGGCTTCAATGACATTTGTCGCAAATTGTTTGCATCAGCCGGAGTATTGGACGCGCATGTATACTGGCGGACGCGTCGGGAACTGCCTGGTTTCTTTCGCGCCGAGAAAAATTGGGACTTGGTTGTCGTGGCAGATGGCACGCTTTTGGCCGTCATTGAGTTTAAGGCGCAAGTTGGCCCATCGTTCGGAAATAATTTCAATAACCGGACGGAGGAAGCAGTCGGAAACGCAACTGACCTTTGGGCGGCTTATCGTGAGGGAGCATTTAAGCCATCGGCGAGACCGTGGCTAGGATACGTTTTCATTCTTGAGGACTGTCCAAGATCACAGCTGCCCGTGAAGGTCAACGAACCGCACTTTCGCGTGTTTCCCGAGTTTCGCGAGGCATCGTATGCGAAACGATACGAGATTCTGCTGATGAAGCTTCTCCGGGAACGGTTATATGACGGGACGAGTTTGCTACTCACTTCAAAGACCGAGCGGCGGATTGGTGGTTATCACTGTCCGTGCGATGAGTTAGGTTTCCACAAATTTGCTGCATCGCTATCTGCTCATGCAATGGCATACGCGAAGTCTCGAACAGGCGGAACCAATTGAAAACGCAAATAATCGAAACGGAACGGCGATTGGAAGTGATCGGCGAGACCGTAAATTTCGATCAAGACGACGCCATGGTGATTGGGTTTTTGGTTGAACACTTCGACCAGCATGATTCCCACGTAACGGGCGGAAATATCGCGGGCACGACCGGCTTGCCTCATGGTAAGGTCAATGCCATTCTCGAACGCTTCGCTCGGTACAGTATGGTATCTCGCGTGACTCGCGGCGACTTTTGGAGCATCGAACCGCAGTTGATAGGTGTCGCGGATCAACTGCGCTCCCCGCCACCGGACGAGCGCGACTACCCCAAGGAGCTCGAGCGTTGGTTTCGCAGTAAATGGTGGTCCGCACCCGTGTGGATAGTGTTCGTAGGTTTGCCAGCGCTCGTCGGCTACATCACGATGATACGCTTGCTGCTGGCGTGGGTATCTCCACTTTTCAAGTGAGGGAGATTTCCAATCGCGTCAGATCGAGGCGACGGGTCGGGAGATTGATCGGTTGGTGTATGAGTTGTACGGGCTGACGAAGGAGGAGATTCGGTTGGTCGAGTAAGCAACAAGCAAAAGGTTGCTACGGAGTAGGGACGGAGCCCGAATAAGCGAAAGGTGGCGAATATGGCAGCGGATGTGCTTACGCAGGTGGAAGCAGACGCGTAGATTCCGATGGAGAAAGTTCGCGCCGACGATATAGAATATATATATCCGCAGGGCGGATGCTCGATATCAATGCCTCTACAGTCTCAAGATGGCTTGGAACGATTCATGTTGGATATCAATAGGGGCCGAATTAATCTCGATAAAGTCACATATCAGAACCGAGCAAGGCAAGTGTTTCCGCTGGTCCGATTGGACCTAAACGGGCCACCACATCGGAACCCCGATGGGGAAGAAGTTGCATGCCCGCATCTCCACCTGTATCAAGAAGGATTCATGGACAAATGGGCATTCCCAGTCCCCACGCGCTCGTTTCGAAGTCTGGCTGACCTGTGGCAGACTCTCAGGGATTTCATGCGTTACTGTAACATTGTCGAATCGCCCAACATCCAGCGGGGACTATTCACATGATTGCCGAGGCGCAAACTCTGGTCGATGAATACCTCGCGTGGCTGAGGGATCGGACGAAGCTGCGCGAAGTTGGCCAACACGTCGAGATAACGACGCCGTTTATTGATCGACATAACGACTACCTGCAACTATACGTGCAGCGCGACAACAGCGGATTCAAGTTAACGGATGGCGGTTACGTGCTTAGCGACCTGAAGCTTTCGGGTTGCGACGTTTCGACGAAGAAACGCCAATCACTTTTACACACGACTCTAAATGGTTTCGGTGTTCGGCTCGAGCACGACGCGTTAGTGGTACACGCATCAGCTCAAGATTTTCCCGTAAAGAAGCACAACCTCGTGCAGGCAATGTTGGCCGTTAATGACCTGTTCTATGTTGCGCAAGGCCATGTTATCAGCCTTTTCAAAGAGGATGTCACATCATGGCTGGAAACCAATGATGTCCGTTTTGTCCCGCAAGCGAAGTTCACCGGCAAAAGCGGATTTGATCACTTATTCGATTATGTGATCCCCAAATCGCGACATCAGCCTGAACGTATCGTCCAAGCTGTCGCCACTGCGGATAAGCAAGCGGCAACTCGGCTTGCATTTTCCTGGTCGGATACCGCTTCTACGCGGCCTGCGGATGCGCAAGGCTATGCACTTCTAAACGATTCAGAGAACCTTCCGGCCGCTGGGGTAACAGATGCGTTAGAGGCGTACGGCGTTGTACCCGTACTATGGAGCCAGCGTGAGTCCGTTCGCGAAGCGCTAGCAGCTTGAAGCTCAAAGATCGCCGGCAGATATAGGGGCGTCCGAAGACACCCACACGGCATGAAGCCGAGTTTCGTCCACCAGCTATTTGATAAATGTTGCCCCACCGGGCCGAATTGTCAAGGCAATCTTGCCATCGAGCAATGAACGGGGCTGCCATACGAAGGCAATGGCGTGGACAATAAACCCTCGTGTGCTTTTTGCTGCGCGTGCGAATGCACGAGAAAGCAAATGGTTATCGAGCAGCAGATAGACGCGACGGATCGGGAGATTGATCGGTTGGTGTATGAGCTGTATGGGCTGACGGAGGAGGAGATTCGGTTGGTAGAGGAGGCGACGAAGTAAAGGCACCCTCACCCCGGCCCTCTCCCAGAGGGAGAGAGAGATTGGTGGAACGCCACAGGCATTCAACTCCAAAGCCCAGGGTCGGTGCCACAGCGACCGCACCCTGGGTAGATCTGTCCGGGAAACCAGCACACCCCAACGGGGTTTTACAATCGCGAGCGCCGAGCGAACGTGGTTGTTGTGTAACGCTTTCAGCGTAAAGAAGGGAACTATGATTCATGATCCCAGCGTGCGCCCCCGCGACAAGCCCGGGGCGACGCTGGGCTTTGGAGTTTAACCGCTTTGCGGTTGTTCCAGCGCGACGACCGATCACGCGCGGTTCTTTTGCGTCAGATTGAGGCGACGGATCGGGAGATTGATCGGATGGTGTAGAGGCTGACGGCGGAGGAGATTGCGCTGGTGGAAGGGGCGACGACGTAGAGGGTGAAGGCGGATAGGAACCCTCTCCTAGCCTCTCCCTGCAAGGGAGGGAAATTTGTTTGAACGCCGAAGGCGTTTTACACCGTAGCCCAGCGTCGCGCAGCGCACGCTGGGTAATGCATACAACATGAAACCAAACCCCAACGGGGTTTAACAAGTGGCGGCGCGCGGTCCGATCGTAACGAGATGTTTAACGCCTACGGCGTAACGGGCGCGTGGTGGGTTGGTTTACCCAGGGTACGCCGCGTCGCGGCGAACCCTGGGCTACGGTGTGGAACCGCTTCGCGGTCGGGCGCAGGCGGACAAGGACCGACCATGAGCGGGTGGGGACTCGAGAGTCAGATCGAGTCGACGGATCGGGAGATCGATCGGTTGGCGTACGAGTTGTACGGGCTGACGGCGGAGGAAATCAAGATCGTGGAGGAGGCGACAAAGTAAAGGCACCCTCACCCCGGCCCTCTCCCAGCGGGAGAGGAAATGTGTCGGAGAAGATTTGGTTGGTGGAGGAAGCGACGGGGAAGTGAATGGATTGATCGATGGGCGGTGTGGGTGCGTATGCAGTGCGTTCCCCCCTCCCTAGTGCGAGCCGCACGGGTGTGTAGCGTCTGCCGTGCTGGGTTTTCCAGCCTCAAACGACGAAATATCCGCTACACTTATGCGAAATGCGCTTTAGCCTTCCCCGCCGAGGGGAGGGAACCGAACCTTTGTTCATTTAAGCAGTGCCCAGGGTGCGCCCCGCGGCAGCCTCGGGGGGCGAGCCTGGGCTTAGGAGTTCAACCGCTTTTCGGTTTCGGAATAGGTTCCAATCCGACCGTTCTTTTGACGTGAGATGTGCGTGAGAGCGAAACAACGAAACCTAATAATCTGGAAGTGAGAGTGTAATTCGATGATGCGTCTATGGTTCTGCATCCTCATCGGGGCGAGCGCCGTGGTTGGCGCCGTTGTATGCCCAGCGGCCGGCGCCGAGACCGGTGGCAAGCGCTACGTCATTATTCACGCTGACGACGCCGGTATGTCGCACTCGGTTAATCGCGCCACCATCGCCGCCATGGAGCGGGGGATTGTCTCTTCGGCCAGCATCATGGTGCCGTGCCCTTGGTTCAAGGAAATCGCGGCATACGCCAAGGCGAGGCCCGGATCGAGACTTCGGCGTTCACCTCACGCTGAACAGTGAATGGGACAACTATCGCTGGGGACCCGTTGCCGGCAAAAATAAGGTGCCCAGCTTGGTTGATAATGAGGGATACCTTTGGGACAACGTGGCGGAAGTCGTCGCGAATGCCAAGACCGCCGATGTGGAGATTGAACTACGAGCGCAAGTTCAACGAGCACTGGATTTCGGAGTGCCAGTGACGCATCTGGACACGCATATGGGCGCCTTGGCGAGCCGACCCGATCTGATCGAGGCGTACGTCAACTGTGGTTTGCAGTTCAACTTGCCGGTGCTCATGCTGCGTGAGTTAGGAGACGAAGTGCCCGACGAACGGATTCGCGCCCGGGCCCGGCAATTGATCAAGACACTCGACCGTCACAGGCTGCCTGTACTCGATCGTCTAACGCAGCTCTACACAAAAGGCAATTTTGAAGACAAGCGTGCCCAATACCTGCAAGCCATCGCCAAGAGCAAACCGGGTGTTCAGTATTTGATTTTGCACTGTGGGTACGACAACGAAGAACTTCGGGCAATCACCAACAGCAGCAAACTTCGCGATACGGATCGTCGCATCGCGACCGACGCTGAATTCATCAAAGAAGTAAAGGCGACGGGCGTCGAGATCGTCAACTGGAAGCAAGTCCGCGCGATGAACGATAAACGCGACGCGGAAAGGTGACCGGTTTGTTTGACGTCTGGTAGGAAATTACGTGTCCAGGCTTTCGATTGGCAAAAAATAATCTCTCTACCGCTTAATCTTACCAGTGCATCTGAAAAACGCCGCGCACTATTCGGCGTCACAAAAAAGCGGATGTAGCTGGATTCGCAAGAATCTGGTTCGGTGGCTCGGAGCCTCCGAAGCCTTGCGAATTCGGCTACGGCAACACGGCACCCAAACTGGCGATCCTCTCCCAGAAGACGAAGGAGAAGGATAATCAATAGCTGTGCTCGCGCAAACGCACCTTGCCGCGGAAGCTCCAATCTACAACGCACATTGAGGAGGTGGCGAACGGCAGCCCAACGACGGCAACGGCAGGAATATCTGCCCCTCAAATGCTGTTGAACTATGCCACACGACGGTATCATGTGGGGATGGCCGATGCTTCTGCCGCCAAGTCGCGCTTGCCGAGTTTCTTGCAATGGATGGGACCGGGCCGCGCGGTCGTGTTCGTGCTCTCTGCGACATCGATCTGGTGTCTGCTGGCCGAGATGTACGGCTGGCTGGACATGCGGACGTTTTTCTTTAGTATCCTGCTGCCAGCCACGACGTTGCTGTACGGCATGGCGGTGCTGGATTGGGCGCGAGGCGACGGCCGGATGTGGCGGGCCGTGGTGATCGGCACGATCGGCGGATTGGTTGGGGCAGTGGCGTACGATATCTTTCGGCTGCCATTCGTGTTTTCGGACGCCTGGGGGTTGGGGCGATTTGGCATTCCGCAAATGCCGCTGTTCAAAGTGTTTCCACGATTCGGTGCACTGCTGTTGGGTGAGCCACTCGAACAGCCGAGCTATTCGTTAACGGCGAACCTGTTGGGATGGGCATACCATTTTTCGAACGGTGCGACGTTCGGCGTGATGTTCGCTTCGCTGTATGCGGGCGCTCGCGAAGCATACGGCCAAGTGCAAGGGGGCGAATGGAAAGCGATTGGCTGGGCGACGTTGATGGCTGCGGGCATCGAGCTTTGTCTGCTGGCGTCGCCTTATGCGGCGTTTTTCGGCGTCGCTGTTACGCCGCGATTCGTGGTAGTGACACTGGTGGCCCACATCATATTTGGGTTGGGGCTGGGGGCTTATTTTGCCTGGCATGCGGCGCGGTGGCGATTGCTGGCAGCGTGAGTTATGGTTGAGCACCGCGCGAGTGTGGACCGGCGACGTGAAGCCGCTTTAGCAGTCGATTTGCCCTGGTTCCTACAATTGAGTGGAAACGATACGGCTTCCACAGCGCTGATCGAGCCATGCGGTACGTAGGCCGTTGAATATTCTTGTGCGGCGTAATTGTCGTAGTGAACCAAGATGGACCAATCGCATCATTTACCGATAGTCACGGGCGGTGAATCATCGTCGGGTGCATCACCGGATGTCGCGATCGATCCGGTCTGCGGCATGAAGGTCGACAAACGCACCGCAAAACATACGCTGACGCACGACGGCGCAACGTATTACTTCTGCAGCGGAGCGTGTCGAGAAAAGTTTGCCGCCGATCCGATGCATTATCTTCACGATGTGAGAGGCAATTTTCAGACTACCAAGGCACCCTCACCCTTCCCTCTCCCAGAGGGAGAGGGTGTCGAAACGCACGCTTGCTGTGCACACCACGAGCACAAACCGCCACAGGCGGCGCTATCGGGAGCGACGTACACGTGCCCGATGCACCCAGAGGTTCGGCAAGCAGGGCCGGGGGCGTGCCCGAAGTGTGGCATGGCGCTGGAACCGGAAACGCCGCCGGCCGCGACGGAGCGGGTGGAATACACGTGCCCGATGCATCCGGAGATCGTGCGCGATGCGCCAGGGAACTGCCCGAAGTGCGGTATGGCGCTCGAACCGCGGAACGTCGCGGTCGAGGAAGAGAATCCGGAGCTGGCCGACATGTCGCGACGGTTCTGGGTGAGCCTCGCGTTCACGGTGCCAGTGTTTCTATTGGCAATGGCGCACATGGTTTGGGCGGAGCGCTTCCCCATGTGGTTGCGTGGCCGCGGCTTGGGCTACGTCGAGTTCATCTTGGCCACGCCTGTCGTGCTGTGGGGTGGCTGGCCGTTCTTTGTGCGGATGTGGCAGTCGTTCGTGAATCGTTATCCGAACATGTTCACATTGATTGGGATCGGCACGGGCACGGCATACGTTTACAGCGTGATCGCCACGTTTTTGCCGCGAGTGTTTCCGGCATCGTTTCAATCGCCGCACGGTGGAGTGGATTTGTACTACGAGTCGGCCGCGGTGATTGTGACGCTGGTGCTGTTGGGGCAAGTGCTGGAGCTGCGGGCGCGGAGCCGTACCGGCGCGGCAATCCGCGCCTTGTTGGGGCTCGCGCCGAAAACCGCGCGACGAATCAACGACGACGGTAGCGAAGAGGACGTATCGTTGGATCAGGTGGCGGTCGGCGAGAAGCTCCGCGTGCGGCCTGGTGAAAAGGTGCCGGTGGACGGCATCGTTGAGAAAGGCGGCAGCTATGTCGATGAATCGATGATCTCGGGCGAGCCAGTACCGATTGAAAAGAAGCAGGGTGACCGCCTGATTGGCGGTACCGTCAATGGCACGGGCAGCTTGGTGCTGCGGGCCGAGCGAGTGGGAAGCGACACGGTGCTCGCGCAAATCGTGCGGATGGTTTCCGAAGCTCAGCGAAGCCGCGCGCCGATTCAGAGCCTGGCAGACAAGGTTGCCACGTACTTCGTCCCTGCGGTGTTGCTGGCGGCGGCGGTTACGTTTGTTGCCTGGGCGATTTTGGGCCCGGAACCACGATTTGCGTACGCCCTCATCAATGCCGTAGCGGTGTTGATCATTGCTTGCCCGTGCGCGCTGGGATTGGCCACGCCGATGTCGATTATGGTTGGCGTGGGCCGCGGCGCGGCAGCCGGTGTGTTGGTGAAGAATGCCGAAGCGTTAGAAGTCATGGAGAAAGTCAACTCGCTTGTCGTGGATAAGACAGGCACGCTTACGGAAGGCAAACCGCGATTGGTGACCGTGCAGCCGGCAGTCGGTTGGTCGGAAGAGGATCTGTTGCGATTGGCGGGCAGCGTGGAACGCGCGAGTGAACATCCGCTGGCAGCCGCGATTGCCAAGGGGACGGTCGAGCGCGGCATTGAGTTGGTTGATGCCACTGACTTCGAGTCGAGCACAGGTAAAGGCGTACGCGGAAAAGTTGACGGCAAGTGGGTGGCGGTCGGTAATCGCACGTTTGCAGAAGAGCAGGGGGGCGACGTCGGGGCGAACAAAGGCGCAAGCGAATCGCTGCGGAAAGAAGGGCAGACGGTGATGTTTGTCAGCGTGGATGGCAAACTCGCAGGATTGTTGGGTGTCGCGGATCCGATCAAATCGAGCACTCCCGAGGCGCTTGAAAGCGCTGCGCGACGAAGGTCTCGAAATCACGATCGTGACGGGCGACAATCGGACGACTGCCCAAGCGGTTGCTGCGAAATTAGGAGTGCGCTCGGTCGAGGCGGAAGTGCTGCCGGAGGAGAAGCTCAACATCGTGCGGCGACTGAAGTCACAGGGTCGCATTGTGGCGATGGCGGGCGACGGCATTAATGACGCACCGGCACTGGCTGAGGCGAACGCCGGCATCGCGATGGGGGCCGGCACGGATGTGGCGATGGAAAGCGCCGACGCCACGCTTATTCACGGCGACCTGCGGGCGATCGTTCGCTTTCGCCGCCTCAGTGAGGGCGTGATGCGGAACATCCGCCAGAACCTGTTCTTCGCGTTTGTCTACAACTCACTCGGTGTACCGATCGCCGCGGGAATTCTCTATCCGGTCTTCGGACTGCTGCTCAGTCCCATGATCGCCGCGGCGGCAATGAGCTTTAGCTCGGTTTCGGTGATCGCGAACGCGCTGCGACTGCGGAATTTGCGACTATAATCAGGCTGAGAAATCTGCCAGATAGCGGCGGCATCTAACCGGCGAGGTTAATTACGCATTCGAGGCCATTGAGGGCGGGAAGAAACGCCTGCCCGTCTTGCGGAGCAAAGATGAAGGCGCGACTCGTCAGGATCGGAGTCGACCAGGAATACGGCGGCTGGAATGCCCCCGTCGATGCCGACGGGCGATTCGTCTACGTGCCTATACCGGAGAAAATCGGTACGCCGTTCCATCCGGGACTTGAACGCCGTTACGGTGAAATCTTGCCGGCCCTAAGCAGATTTTGTGGCGAAAATAACTGCGATCTTTGCGACGACCTCCGCTTTCCGCAAGATCTACTTCATCATCCAATGCACCTAGACCCGGACTTCGAGTGCATGACCTACGGCGATGAAGGTGGCCGACGTGGTGCTGGGATGCTCGATATGAGCAAAGGCGACCTGCTCGTATTCTATGGCGGTTTGCGGCCGGTTCATCGCTGCGAACACAAGCTGATCTATGCCCTGTTAGGTATATACGTCGTGCAGGAAGTGGTGCCTGTCGACAGGGTGCGAGAGCAGCAGTGGTACGAGAACGCCCATGTTCGCAAAGTGAAGCGAGGTGAAACTGACATCGTGGTGCGAGCCGAGCCCAACGTGTCCGGTCGGTTCGACCGGTGTATCTGCATCGGGGAGCGGCGAGACGGTGCGTATCGGGTTCGGCAAGATATACTCGATGCGTGGGGCGGCCTGTCTGTGAAGAATGGCTTCATCCAGCGGAATGCCGTGCCACCATCGTTTAATGACCCAGCCAAATTTCTGAACTGGCTGCAGAAGCAAGCAGTCCAACTTCTTCCCAGGAACAATTGACATGGTCGTACCAAAAGTTTTCCTCGTCCATCTACGCCGCCCGCGGAAGAATGACTCGCGAGACGATCCGTTCTACGAGTTTGGTAGCTTTGGATGTACAAAGTGCCACTGCACAAACCTTTTTCATCCTGCGCCACGCTGAAGAACTCGAAGGTGCAAGGCTGGCGTTTGTCCAAGGCGGGCATAGCGGTTCCCGTTTGGTGCTTCTCACGCCCCCTATAACGTTGAAGAAGTGGGCGAGTACCTGTGAGGCTAGGTGGATGTCACCAGAGATGCCGTTCAAATACTCAGAAGCACCCATCGTTGCATATAACCACGGGCACGGCGATTTTCCGTTGGTCGAACGGTTTGCGCAACACCGCGCGAGCTACGGTCGAAGGGGGGTTGTCCAGCCGATTTCGTTCTCGCGCGATACCACTACCGGCAAAAATGGCAGAGCAGCTGATCGCAGTTTACGAGCGGTTTCGCACCGAAGCGCCGAGTTCGGCGATTGCAACGAAATACTACGAGGCGCTGCCATTCATCACGACGAAAGACACCCATCGCAAAAGGACGTATATCTCACGTATCCGGGAGCGATATGCCGAAACTGTCGGCTCGACGAGCGCTTTGCACGCTGAAGCGGCGACATCAGAAGATCAAATCCAGTCGCGTTGCGGCGTGTCTCGACGCCGGAAGACGCAAACCCTGGCTCGCCTTGCGGAGCACTTTGCGAAAAAGTAAGCGGCAAGTCCCAGTGAACCGCCGCGGCTGGGTGCGGAAATCCGAACGATGAGCGAGAACACGGCCGATCACGTGCAAGCCAAGATCGATGAGATTTACCGCAATAATTCGCGGCGTGTGTTCGCGACGCTCGTTCGATTGCTGGGCGATTTCGACTTGGCGGAAGAAGCGTTGCACGATGCGTTTGCAGCAGCGCTCAAGCAGTGGCCCATCGAGGGCGTGCCGGCAAATCCGCGGGCGTGGTTGGTCTCGACCGGGCGGTTTAAAGCGATCGATGGGATGCGGCGGCGGGCGCGGTTCGATGCCTCGCTTGGCGAGCTAGCAGAACGGCTAGAATCGCGCACGAAGGCGGCCACTGCGCAAGAAAACGACGGTGTTGAAGACGATCGGCTACGACTGATCTTCACGTGCTGCCATCCGGCGTCAGCGCCGGAGCACCAAGTGGCGCTCACGCTGCGCGAAGTGTGCGGCCTGACGACCGAAGCCATCGCTAGTGCATTTCTGGTAACGCCGTCAACACTGGCCCAACGGATCGTGCGGGCGAAAGCGAAGATTCGCGATGCGGGGATTCCGTACCAGGTGCCGGCGCGGGGAGTTGCCGGAACGGATGGAAACGGTGCTGCAGGTTGTGTACCTCGTGTTCAATGAAGGGTACTCGGCATCTTCGGGCGAGACACTGACGCGGCCTGATCTCTCTGGCGAGGCGATTCGCTTGGGACGGCTGCTTGTGGAACTACTGCCGGAAGCAGAAGTGATCGGACTTCTGGCGCTCATGTTGCTCCACGAATCGCGACGGGCGGCGCGCACGTCGCCGAGTGGTGAGCTTGTCTTGCTCGATCATCAGGCTCGATCATTGTGGAACCGCAATCAAATTGCGGAGGGCGAGGCGCTCGTGCGGCAGGCGATGGCATCGCCGCAGATCGGGCCATATGTGATTCAAGCTGCGATCGCAGCGGTGCACGCGGCGGCAAATACACCGGAAGAAACCGACTGGGCGCAAATTGTGTCGTTATACGACCTGCTGGCCCGGGTCGTGCCGTCACCCGTGGTCGAATTGAACCGAGCCGTTGCGATCGCGATGCGCGACGGTCCGGCTGCGGGATTGGCCGAGATTGACGCCATTCTGACCCGCGGCGATCTGTCGGATTATCACTTAGCCTATGCCGCTCGTGCCGACTTGTGCCGGCGCTTGGGGCAAACTGCCGAGGCTCGGAAGGCCTACGAGCAGGCACTGGCGTTGGTGCGACAGGAGCCGGAACGGCGATTTCTAGAAGGCCGGTTGGCTGAATTGGCGTGAAAAATAGCGGCAAAAGCAGCTTCCTCCCGAAGCCTGGAAATTTTTTATCAGTGCCTGTCGAAATCGGCCCCGGCCACGCGACTATAGGGTGTTACGAGCAGCTGCTGCAAAAAAACGACGCTCAAAAATTGCGAGATATAAGGAATACGACGATGCGATTCATGGTCATGGTAAAGGCGACGAAAGATTCGGAAGCCGGCGTGATGCCGAGCCAGGAACTGCTCACCGCGATGGGAAAGTTTAACGAGGAGCTCGCGAAGGCCGGCGTGATGCTGGCAGGTGAGGGTTTACAGCCGAGCTCCAAGGGTGCTCGCGTTCGCTTTTCTGGCGACAAGCGGACCGTCATCGACGGGCCGTTTGCTGAGACGAAGGAGCTTGTTGCCGGATATTGGATCTGGCAATGCAAATCGCTGGCGGAAGCAATTGACTGGGTAAAGCGGTGTCCGAATCCGCATCCGGGCAGTGAAAACGAGATTGAGATCCGCCAAATCTTTGAGTTCGAGGATTTCGGGGCCGAGCTGACGCCGGAACTTCGCGAGCAAGAAGAAAAAGTGCGGAAACAAGGTGCGGCGAACGAGACGAAGTAGAAGTAGTCCCCTGTTCAATGGCTTTCATACGACCCACCTAAACAAAACACGAGGCACTCAGTCATGAAAAATATCACTCCCTGCCTGTGGTTCGATGATCAAGGCGAAGAGGCGGCGAAGTTTTACACGTCGATTTTCAAGAATTCGAAGATCAAACACGTTTCTCGTTACGGCGAGGCCGGCAAGGAACACCATAAGAAGCCGGTTGGTTCGGCGATGGTCGTTGCGTTTGAGCTTAACGGGCAGGAGTTCACGGCCCTCAACGGCGGGCCGCAGTTCAAGTTCAGCGAGGCCGTTTCATTTCAAGTGAAGTGCGAGTCGCAGGAAGAGGTGGACTACTACTGGGAAAGGCTTTCCGAGGGCGGCGATCCGAAAGCTCAGCAGTGTGGTTGGCTTAAGGACAAATTCGGGCTTTCGTGGCAAATCGTGCCGACGGGGCTGATTGAGCTGATGAGCGGACCCGACTTTGAAAAGTCGCAACGCGTGATGGCAGCCGTGATGCAGATGAAGAAGATCGACATCGCCGCCTGTCAACGAGCCGCCGAGCAAAAATAAATTCGAAAAATTCGGCGGGCGTGTCGATTTCGACTGTTTTCACTCGACGAATTGATAAACAACCATTCCGATAAGAGAATTACGATGAACCACATCAATTACAAATTGGATCGGTCGCGTGGCGGCGACCTGCGACAGATGGTCGAGCCGCTCGCGAATTACATCTGTGCCACGGACCAGCCGAGAAAGATGCTCGCCTCGGCCCTGGCAGCGCTCTTCCGAGAGGTCGAGGCGACGAACCGGGCAGCGATCTCGCACTTTCACTCGTATTCGGAGAACTAGCGCTGATGAAATACATGTTGTTGATTTATACGGACGAGAATTCCTACTCGGACGGCGAGCGGCAGGAGTGCTATGTGGAGTCGACGGAACTGTTGCACGATCTGAACGCGCGCGGCCAATACATCGCGGCCAATCCACTGCAGTCGGTAACGACGGCGACCAGCGTGCGCGTGCGGGACAGTAAACGGCTTGTGACCGATGGACCTTTCGCGGAAACGCGCGAGCAACTCGGGGGCTACTTCTTGGTCGAGGCGACGGATCTCAACGAGGCGATCAGCATCGCTGCCAGGATCCCGGCGCGCGAAAGGGAACCGTCGAGGTGCGGCCGGTGGTTGAGTTGACGGGATTGCCAGAAAGGCGCGAAACGGCCGGGGTTGTGCAGAGAGCATAGCCACAAAAAGGCACAAAAATCGCAAAAAAGGCAGAGGTTCGCAACCAATCTTGAGAATAGAGCCGAACGCATCCGTTGCGACGCACTATCTATTATTGTGTTTTTTGTGACTTCTCGTGGCTATTCACTGCGACGAAGGAGTAGATGATCGTGAGATACATGTTGCTTTGCTACGACGATGAACAGGCCTGGGCACAAGCCGGGCCGGCTGCGTTGAAGGATGCAATGCAGGAAGCCGTTGGACTTACGCATGAGCTCGATGCCAAAGGCCAGTACGTGGCGGCTTCGCCGTTGCAGCCGTCGACCACTGCAGTTTCCGTTCGCGTTCGCGATGGCAAGCAAACCGTTACTGATGGACCGTTTGCCGAGACGCGCGAGGTGCTCGGCGGCTACTACATCGTGGACGTGGCCAATCTGGACGAAGCGATTCAAATTGCCGAGCGACATCCGGGTGTCCGAGTGGGCACCGTGGAAATTCGGCCCCTATTGGAAATTCCGGGGCTACCGCAAAAATAACTGTTTACACCGTTTTTCGACGACTGCTTGCCTTCGATACAATCAACCAAAGGAAGAGATATCATGTTCGTACAAACGTATTTGTTCTTTGACGGCCGTTGCGATGAAGCCATCAAGTTCTACGGTGCCGCGTTCGGCGCGGAAGTCACGATGCTGATGCGGTTCAAGGACAATCCGGATCCTCAATCCAAGGCGGGTTGTGCGCCGGGCTCGGAAGAAAAAGTAATGCATGCAAACGTGACGATTCGTGATACGCAAATCATGATGTCGGATGGCCGTTGTGAAGGAAAGCCAAAGTTCGAGGGCATGGCGCTCACGCTAAACGCCAAAGATCCGGCTGATGCCGACAAGTTGTTTGCGGCGCTCAGCGACGGCGGACAGGTGCAGATGCCTATGGCCGAGACGTTCTTCGCGCATCGCTTTGGTATGGTGGCGGACAAGTTCGGCGTTTCGTGGATGATTATTGCAGGTAAACAGTAGTTGCATCTCGGCGCTGAAATCACTGTGCCTCTTTGCGCTTAATTCGACTGAGCCACCGATGTTCGTTTCGACACACGTATCCGGAGGGGACCATGGCAACATCAACAACGAATGCGAATGAGAAGGAAAACGCTCCTGCCGAAGCGGCACCAGCAGGACGGAGCTGGAAGTCGGTGCTGCTGTACGTGTTGCTCGGGTTCGCTGCGATTGTGGCGGTGCTATGTCTGATCATCGCTTCGCGGCCTGACGACCTCAAAGTCTCACGCTCCGCGACGATGGCGGCATCGCCGGCCGCCGTGTTCGAGCAAGTCAATGATTTCCACAAGTGGGACGCTTGGTCGCCATGGGCCAAGATGGATCCGAACGCCAAGGCGACGTTCGAAGGTCCTTCAGGCGGCGAGGGGGCAAAGTTTTCGTGGGCCGGCAACAGCGACGTCGGCGAAGGGAGCATGACGATCATTGAGAGCAATCCGAATGATCACGTTCGTATTAAGCTCGATTTCGTAAAGCCGTTCACGGGAACGAATGACGTACTGATGAAAATCGAGCCGAAGGGTGAGCGGACGATGCTCACCTGGAGCATGGCGGGCAAAATGAACTTTGTCACAAAAGCCATCGGTTTGTTCATGAACTGCGATAAAATGGTCGGCGACCAGTTCGAGAAGGGGCTGGCGAACATGAAGGCGATCGTAGAAGTTAAGTCAACACAACCCAGCGGTGCATAGCGACGAGATTGCTCAAAGTTGTCTGTAAACATTTGGCAGTCGGTCGTTGACTCATGGAGAATTTCGTTATGTCAACAAGTCAGCAAGCGGCGCCGACATCGAAGTGGATGATGTGGGCCGGGTGGATTTTGAGTTTGTTGCCGGTGCCGCTGCTCATTATGAGCGGAATATCGAAGATAACGCTTTCGCCAAAGGTCGCTAAAGGATTTGGCGATATGGGTTGGCCGACGAACGTGGCGTTGGCGCTCGCGATTGCGGAATTAGGCAGCTTGGTTCTTTATCTCATTCCACAAACCGCAGTGCTCGGAGCGATCCTGTTGACCGGCTATTTGGGTGGTGCATGCGCCACGCACGTTCGAATTGCGGACTATGGCCATTTTTGGATTCCGGTCGCGATTGGCGTTGTATTCTGGCTGGGGCTGTATCTTCGCGATGCACGTATTCGTGAGCTGGCCCCCTTGCGAAAGTAACAGCGGAATTTAGAGATCTGGGAGAAATCCATGAGTAAGGTTCGAGTCTTGGTCGGTACGCGCAAGGGGGCTTTTATCCTCACGTCCGACGGAAAGCGCGAGCGGTGGAGCGTGGATGGCCCGCACTTTGGTGGTTGGGAGGTTTATCACCTGAAGGGTTCGCCCGTCGACCCCGATCGCATTTATGCTTCGCAAACAAGCGGCTGGTTCGGGCAGATCATTCAGCGCTCGGACGATGGTGGCAACACGTGGTACACTCCCGGAAGTTCCCCCGACGAGCTCACTTCACCGGATGGAATGCCTAAAGGCGAGAGCAACAAATTCGTTTACGATACGTCCTCAGGAAACGGCGCGCCGATCACTACTCACCAGTGGTACGACGGCACGCAGCATCCCTGGGAGTTCAAGCGTGTGTGGCATCTAGAGCCGTCACTGACCGATCCGGACACTGTGTACGCTGGGGTTGAAGATGCGGCCCTGTTCCGCACGACCGATGGCGGCCGGTCGTGGCACGAATTGGCCGGGCTGCGTGGCCACGGCACGGGACCGAAATGGTCGCCCGGCGCCGGCGGCATGTGCCTGCACACCATCCTTCTCGATCCAACGAACGCCAACCGGATGTACATCGCCATTTCCGCCGCGGGAGCGTTCCGCACCGACGACGGAGGGAAGAGCTGGAAAGCGATCAACCGCGGCCTCAAATCACTCTATCTCCCCGAGCCGACGCCCGAGATCGGCTTCTGCGTGCATCGCCTTGCCCTACACCCGTCGCGGCCCGGAGACGTCTTCATGCAGTTGCACCAGGGAGGCGGCGTTTTCCGTAGCGATAATGCAGGGGACCAGTGGACGGAGGTGAATGGGAACCTGCCGACCGATTTCGGCTTCCCGATCGACGTACATGCTCACGAGCCGGAAACCATCTACGTAGTCCCGATGAATGCCTTTCCCGGGCGCTATCCTCCCGAAGGGAAACTCCGCGTCTATCGCAGCCGCACCGGCGGCAACGACTGGGAGCCGCTCGGGCGCGGCCTTCCCCAGGAGAATTGCTACGTCAACGTGCTCCGCGACGCGATGGCCGTCGATGCGCTGGACGACTGCGGCGTGTACTTCGGCACCACGGGCGGACAGGTGTACGCGTCGGCCGACGGCGGTGAACGGTGGAACGCGATCGTACGCGATCTACCGGCGGTGCTATCGGTGGAAGTGCAGGTGGTGAAGTGATGATCCGCGTTGTCATTCCTTACCACTTGAAGCTGCTCGCGAAAGTCAGCGGCGAAGTTGAGTTGGAAGTTGCCGAACCGATAACGATTCGGACTGCTCTCGATGCGCTTGAGGCGCGCTACCCAATGCTCCGCGGAACGATTCGCGATCAAGTGACAGGCGAGCGGCGGGCGTTCTTGCGATTTTTCGCATGCGAGGAGGATTTTTCCAACGAACCGCCCGACGTGCCTTTGCCTGAAAGAGTTGCTATCGGGGCGGAGCCGCTGCTCGTGGTGGGAGCGATTGCTGGTGGCTAAACACTTTCGGCGACGGTTCAGTGGGCGAATGTCTGGATTGACCGGCCCGCTGTTTCCCTACTTTCATGTGTCCCTGGCAGGGTTTTCCATCAGGTGTGGTGTGGCGGATGACGGCACGACGATCGCATCAAATGGACATCCAATAATTCGGACGAGTCTTGCCAAAGTGAAGGCTAGCAGCGAAAGGTTCTTTCATGGACGGGTAACTCGACTCATGGAGGCTATCAATGCTGTCGCCGTCGCTAGATTTCAAGGAATACTTCTCGGGCGTGGACGAACCGCGCATCGATCGGCACGAAGCGGCACGACCTGATGGACATACTGTTCATTTGCGTCGCAGGCACGATTGCCGGGTGCGACGGACCGAGCGAATCGAATCCAGAGCGGACGAGTCCATTGTTGTCTCCGGGCCGATGATCAGGGGCCAAACATTAGTGTGCGGTGGGTCGGAGCGAAACGCAACCGGTTCTCACAATTCGGGACTCGCGGCTAGTTAGTCGTCCCTGAAAAACGGTCTGCTGGCTGAGTCGGCTTGATTTTCAGGTGCGCACTGGGGCGAAGCAAGCGGGCATCGGCAGGTGCGATGCTCGGCGGGGAGCGACGATGGCGGCCAACTTGGCCGCGAGCCGCTGCCAGAGCCAGAAAATTGGCGCAAAAACAATCCATCGCAACAGTTTGCGGAGGTTGTACCCGGCAGCGCTTAGCAGGGCGTTGATTTTGTCGCCTTCAGTGCCGGTCAGATAGTTGCGGTCCAGGCGGTTGTCGCTTTTCAGGTGACCGATCGTGGGCTCGATGGCCGCCCGCCGTTTGAGCATGCGACGTAATGCTCGCGTCGCTCGCTTGGGAATCGAGCGGACCACGTGGATGCTGGCCGAGCCTTCGTAACCGTGTCCTCGATAACCTTGGTCCACCATCACGTCAGCCGGCGTGTGGCCTGTCAGCCGTTGCACTTGCTCGATCGCGCCGTGGAGCGTGTGCCCGTCGTACGGATTGCCGTGCAGCACGTGTGTGCCGACGATCCAATTATTTTTGCTCGTGGCCGCCACACTCGCCTTGCAGCCGAACTCGTCGCGCTGATGCGCTTTGCCTTTAGCGATGCATTCCACCTCGGGGGCATGCACGCTGTAGACTTTGTTTTTGCTGCTGCGTGTTTGAGCGAGCAAGCGCTCTGCCAAGGCGACCAGCTCGCCGAGCCGCTCATCAGCGATTCGGCCTTGAATGGCAGGCGCTTTGCGCTGGATGTCCCGCAGCACGCGGCCCAGGATCGTCTTCAACTGGCGGGTCATCTTGGCGGCCCGCTTCATCTGCCGCGCTGCGGCGTAGCGGCCCTGCCTGGCCAGCAGCTTCTGGCCCTTGAAACGATAGTTCTGGCGAAGTGAGATGCCCAGCGAAGCGGCCCGGCGGACTAGCGCCAGCCGCATCTTGTGATACAGTCGGGCATCGGTCGGAAAGGCGATCGCCTTTTCCTGGACCGTCGTGTCGACGTTCACCTTCTGAAACTCTCGGGGCCTGACCGCTTTCATGGCCAGCGCGGTGTGGATCGTCGCCTCTAATAACTTCTCCAGCCGCTCGGCGCCGACCCGCTTCCGCCAGCGGCTCAAGCTCGAAGGATCGATCGGCAATTCGTGCTGCATGTAGCAGAGGCCGCAGAAGAACTGCCAGTACGGGTTCTCCACCCAACGGGCCACGACCGACTCGTCGCTCTCGTCAAAGGCGTGCTTCAGGTACAACAGGCCGACCATCAGCCGGGTGTTGACTCCCGGCCGGCCAAGCTCGTCGGCGTAGCAGGCGTCGATGGCCGCGTCGAACTCGGACCAGTCGATCCGCTCGGCCAGCACGACCAGCGGGTGCTCGGGGTTCAAGAGTTCGCTCAATCGGGCGCCAAACAATTCACACTGCGGAGGGCGGGCTTTGGGTTGCATTTTTTGCCAGCTTTCGGGACCGTGGGAACCAAAACTTGGCAAATTTTAGCGCCATCGAATGCGTAATGCACCCTCTATTCTTAGCGATAGAAGAATTTTTCAGGGACGACTAGTTAGCGGAAGGCAGCCCTGTCGCTCCCTATGAAAATTCCTACTCATGGAGCGAGCAAGTTACAATCTGAGTTGTGGTCAAAGTCAACTTAATTGGGAGCGTTTGCCATGCGCATCTGTTTGGTACTGGTAGCAGCGATGTCCGCCCTATTTGTGTTTGGCGGTAACTTCAGCCACGCGACCGAAAGTGCGGACGTCATCGTCTACGGCGGCACTTCGGCGGGAATCGTGGCAGCAATCCAAGTGCGCCGCATGGGCAAAAGTGTTGTACTAATCGAGCCGTCAAAACATTTAGGCGGTCTAACAACTGGGGGACTTGGCGCGACGGACATCGGCAACAAACAGGCGATTGGTGGGATAGCGCGAGAATTCTACCATCGCATCTGGAAATATTACCAGAACGACTCTGTTTGGTCACACGATAAGCGCGATGCGTACGACGCCCGCAACCCGCGCTTCGACCGCCGCGGAAAAACGATGTGGACATTTGAACCCCACGTGGCGACGAAGGTGTACTCCGAGATGTTGGCGGAAGCTCACGTCGCGCCAGTGATCAACGAGCGGCTCGATCGGCAGCAAGGAGTCCACAAAGCAGGGCAGAGCATCCAGTCGATTGCCATGGAGTCAGGCCGCGTGTTTTCCGGCCGAATGTTTATCGACACGACGTACGAAGGCGACCTGATGGCCGCGGCCGGAGTGTCGTATCACGTTGGCCGCGAGGCGAACTCGATTTACGGCGAAACGCTCAATGGCGTCGAGCCGAAGCTCAACGTGAAAAACCACCGCTTCTTGAAGCCGGTAGATCCGTTTGCAAGTCCGGGCGATGCGGCGTCGGGATTGCTGCCCGGTATTCAAACGACTCATTTGTCGCCGACCGGCAGTGGCGATAGCACGGTGCAGGCCTATTGTTTTCGTCTGTGCACCACGGATGTTTCTGAGAACCGCCGTCCTTGGCCAAAACCTGCATACTACGATGCAGCGAGATACGAACTTCTGCTGCGCAATTTCGAGTCCGGTGACGAGCGAGCACCGTGGCATCCCATTTGGATGCCCAATCGCAAGACCGATACGAACAATAACGGAGCGTTTTCCACTGACTACATCGGTGGCAATTATCGATACCCGGAGGCCGACTACGACACGCGGAAAAAGATCCTCGCTGATCATCGTTCGTACCAGGAAGGCCTATTGTGGACACTCGCCAATCATCCGCGCGTGCCGGCTAAAGTCCGTGCGGAGTTCCAACGCTTGGGGCTCGCTAAAGACGAATTTGTTGATAACGACAACTGGCCTACGCAACTGTATGTTCGCGAAGCGCGGCGGATGGTGGGCGAGTATGTGATGACCGAGCACAATTGCCGCGGCCAAAAAAATGTTGATGACTCAATCGGGATGGCCGCCTACGGGATGGATAGTCACAACTGCCAGCGGTATGTCACGGAGGATGGGCACGTGCAGAATGAGGGCGATGTGCAGGTGGGCGGCTTCCGGCCGTATCCCATCAGTTATCGGGCGATCGTGCCAAAAGAAGGTGAGTGTGAAAACTTGCTCGTGCCGGTGTGCTTGTCGAGCTCACATATCGCTTACGGCTCGATTCGTATGGAACCGGTGTTCATGATTCTGGGGCAATCTGCGGCGACCGCGGCGGCGCTCGCAATCGACGAGCATGTGCCTGTACAGAAGCTCGACTATCAGAGTCTTCACGGTCGGCTCAAAGCGGATGGCCAAGTGCCGGGTACCAAGAAATAGAGTTCACTTCCCCGGCACACACCCTACAGCAACTTACAAAAAAAGCCGAGCCGCTCACGTATCGTGACGCGGCCCGGCCCGAAAGTTGTGACAAAGGCAACGACCTAGCTTCGACTACTTCGTGGCTTCTGGCTTGTTGTTTGGCTGGCTGGCCGGCACGCCGGTCGAACCGTGCAGCAACTCTTTCTGCATCTGTTCGAGACGTTGTTCCATGCGCTGCATTCGATCTTGGAACCGATTTTCAAAGCCAGGGCCACCCATTTGATGGTCGAATTTCGGCATTGGAGCGTTCATGCCGTTGCCCTGCAGCATACGTTCGACAAACGGACGCAGGTCCTCGGGCAACTGCTTGAGCGATTCCGGATCATCGCCGACGATGTTCCAAGTGTCGTTACCGCGCTTTACGGTAATGTGAGCCGGCTCATTATTCTCTTTCTGGATGCTGACGGAAACGCCATTCGGCATATTGGCAATACCGCTGCCAACACCATTGCCACCGACGATCACGCCGGGCCCAAAGTTGCGGAACTCAAACGGATAGTGACCTCCGAATTGCTGGATCAGGTCGCGAGGATCTCCAAATCCGTTTATATTGTTGCCGAAATTGTCAACTCGCGGCACCGACGCATTGGCTGGTCGCTCCGCCGGCGTAACGCTTACCGTTACGTGTTTGTTACGACGCAGAACATCCAGCTTGATGGCGCCCTTCTTTGCACCTTCATCAAGCACTTGCTCGACCAGATCCTGCATTTCATGCAGTTCTTTGCCATTGGCTTGGAGTAAAATGTCATATTGTTTCAAGCCGGCTTTCGCTGCCGGGCTATCTGGAACAACATTCTCGACGATGAGGCCTTGGTTTTCCGGCAAGTCGAGTTGGGCCCGTAGAGGGTTGTCGGCCTGTATCGCGCCGCCCAGCAAACCGATCCAATGTTGAGGCACTTGAATTTGCGGTTTGACGCTAAGATCACTGGCGCCGGCGCTATCGTCCGGCGGCGGCAAATTGGGCCGCGCCTGATTGCTATCGGCGCGACCGATCGTCACGATGTCGCCATCCGAATTATCATTATTTTGAGCCTGAGCAATCGCTCCGACTCCCAACGTGAGCGCCGCCATCAGCGCCCACGCGACAGGACCTCGCAGAGGACTCCTTGACATAGCCACTTCTCCTTTTTGTTGTTGAGAATTGCGTGAATAAGTAAGTGGGCGAGTACGTGAGTAGATTTTGCTTCCTGAACCTACTCTCCTATTCACTTACTTACCTACCTAATACACCTTGTTGCTAACAGGTACGATTTTCGTGTCCTCGACTGGTACTACCATCGGTCGGCCATTGTCGAGCCATAGCGGAGCGTATCGACGTTTCGATTGCACGGCGTAGCCTTGGTCTTGCAACTGGTTGCGGACATTGTCGGGCACGCCGGTTTGAAATATCGTGCCGTACTCCTGATCGAGCGTCTTGGCATCCACAAGTGGCACGCGAACGCGACGCATCTGGCCGCCGTCGTCGCGAACCCATAGATTCAGTGCGTCGCCAGGTTTCACAGGACTCGGTGCAATCGTACCGGCCGCTGGTGGATCGCTAACAAGCTGTTCGCTCGTTTTGGCGGGACCGCCGGTAATCGTTGCAGCCGGGCCGCTTTGCAAAGCGCCCAGCTTAAACGCCACCAACAATCCGGCGGCCATTGCCAACCACTGCGCGGCGATCCGCAATTTGATACGTTGCGCGTGGGATGTTGGTGCGGTAGTTTTCTTTACTTCCACTTGCGGTTTGGCGACGATCGATCGTAACTCGTTCCGCCACGACTGCGATTCAAGAAACGCCAGCGCAGAGCACCGCCAACCTTCCGGCCGCGAGTCAAGGGATTCCAGCAGCGCTCGCTGCTCGGTTTCGGAAAGCTCGCCGTCGATCAAGCGGTCGAACAGAATGTCGTTTTCAAAGTCGTTGTTCATCGTAGTAACAGGAACGCTTATGGGCACTAAAAACCGCTAATTCATATGTCTGAGTTGATTAGCGAATATCAGCGCCGATTAACGTTCTACTTTCTTGTTGCCTTCAAACTTGGGTCGAGCTTATGCAATGCCTGCCGCATTTTTTGTCGTGCTCGATGTAACCTCGCCTCCACGGCGCTTATGCTCAGCCCCAAATGTTCGGCCAATTGTTGGTAGGACCAATCCTCGCTGTATTTAAGCAGCATGATTTCGGCATCGCGCGGCGGAAGTGTTTCCAGCGCCTGCCGGACCATTGCTTTCCGTTCATCAGCCAACAGCCAACCGAGTGGATCGGGCTCGCGGGCGGTGCCTTCGGCGGTTGGCTGCCGATCGGCATAACGGTCAAGCAGTTTTTTTCGCCGACCTTGTTTCCGCCGATACTGCAGCGCCGCCACCACCACGAGTCGATACAACCAGCCCGCGATGCGGTTCGAGTCGCGTAGCTGGTGCCCTTTTTCCAGCGCCGTCATTGACACGTCCTGCATCACGTCGTCGGCAGCCGTCGCATCGCCCACTCGCGCGAGGGCCACTGTTCGCAGCCAGCGCCATGCCGCTCGAGCTCTGTCGGCCAATCGATTACATTGGCTGACGGTTCGCTTGGCCGCACAGTCGAATCATCGCTGGGCATGGCTGAAAGATAGTTACCGTAGTCGCTGCTTAACTTGCGGCAAAAAATGTTGAACTCGGAATGGTCCGCCGCAAGTACAATTACGGCAACGAGTTAAATGCGGGCCGGTTCGCTGCGCCGGCCTCCGGTGGGAGTGCCCTTAGCTGGAGCTACCAGCGGCCACTCCACACCACGTGGCTGCCGCGACAAATACCACCACAATCCTACGCCGCATGCTAGCAGCCCTAAGCTGATGTTCTGCGAAATGCTCATTCCGGTGCCGAACACGGCCGGTTCATCGGTGCGAATAACTTCCAGCAAAAACCGCGTGATCGGGTGAATCGTGAGCAAGAGCGCGATTAGTTCACCGTCGCGCCGGCGAAACGGAAAATAGACCCACAAGAACCATCCCAACAGGCCGGCGTCGATCGCGCTATAAAGCTGTGTCGGATGCACTGGCAAACTGCGTTTGGGTGGCGGCACCGCCGCGACTTCGACCAATTTGCCCGATCGCAGCGCAAGGCGCAATGGCTGTTGCGACAGGAACAGCTCGAAGAGCTGAGACGTGGCCTCACGCGTGCTTTCAATACGTGTGCCATTGATGTCTTCGATCACGTCGCCGACATGCAAGCCTGCCGTTTCGGCAGGCGAATGTGGATCCACACGCGTTATCACCGCGGAATTAGCACCGACCGTATCGATACGAAAACCATGCATCTCGCCGTGCGACGCCTGATCGGCGTACGGGGGACTGAACCGCTGCGAATCGGTTGCCTTGCCGTGTTCGTAGCGCGAGCTGAATTCGGGGAACGTTACGTGCCAGGGGAGGTTGGTCTGTCCACCGTAGCAGCAGCCGTTGAGCAGACAGCCGATACGACCGAACGCCAGACCAATTGCCATGCTCGGGGCGATGAGGTCGGCCATCGCCAACAGCGGTAATCGCTGCTTGCGTACGAGCGTAACGAATCCGAACATCGCGCCGATGAAGCCCCCGAAGATCACGAGGCCCCCCGCGGGGATGTTGAGGATTTCAAAGATCGTATCGCGCAAGTTCCTGCCGGCAAAGCTTTCGTGCCAATACTCGACGACGTAGAACAACCGGGCTCCGATAATCCCGCACACGATCATCCAAATAGCGAGCGACACAATGACTTCGGGATCGAGCCCTCCTTGCCGCGCGCGGTACATTGCCAAACCGACGCCTGTCGTGATGCCAATGAGCAGCATCACGCCATAGCCGCGGATGGGGAGACCGTCCGGAAACACGCGCGGTAAGAATAGAATGGCCGCGCCCAGCAGCAGCAACACGGGCAGCGAGCTGAGTGTATCGGCACCCCAGCCACTCTGCCGAACCAGACTGTACAATGTAGCGGCGGTCACGACTGCCCAAACCGCGAGCAATACGCCGACGCCGAAGATCGGCACGCTGCCCCAGGAATACGGGATGCGGAAAAGCTCGCTGCACATGGGAGCAGAAGACTAAAGAAGGTGAGTCAGTGAGTGGGTGAGTAAATGAGTGGTGTGGATGAGACCGCTTATTCCCACGCTCTGCGTAGGAACCCAAGGCTGAGACGTTCTCCGTCAAATCTGGAATCGCGGCCCATCGAGCAGCAGGGGCATGTGTTCCCGCGCGGAGCGTGGAAAACAAGGGTGGGATTATCCTATTAAAATGTTATCGATCAGCCGCGTGTCGCCGACGAGCGCCGCCAGCGCCACCGTGGTGGGGCCATTGATGCGTAAGATGGGCGTCAGCGTGCCATCGGCCACGAACGCAATGTATTGCACTTTGATTCCTCCGACGGCGTCAATCTCGTGCTGCATTCGCGGGCGAATCGTTTCAACGTCCCGCTCACCTTCGGTTGCCAGTTGTTCCGCCAATCGGAGCGTCCGCCATAGTGCCAAGGCGCGGCGGCGCTCGTCCGACGATAGGTAGACGTTGCGAGAGCTCATTGCCAAGCCATCGTGCTCGCGAACAGTCGGACAGACGCGAATATTGATCGGCATATTTAAATCGGCGACCATCTGGCGGACGACGATCGTTTGCTGATAATCCTTGCGGCCAAAGTAAGCGACGTCTGCGGGTGCCAGTTGGAACAGCTTCAGCACAATGGTGGCCACTCCGCGAAAATGCGTGGGTCGATATTCTCCTTCCAGCACCTGGCCATTCGGCCCGACATCGACAAACGTGGCGTGGTTTGCGGTGTACATTGTCTCATCGGACGGGGCGAAAACAATATCGCAGCCACAGCGGCCCAAAAGTTCTACGTCCCGATCCAGGTCGCGAGGATAGTCGCGAAAATCCTCGTGGGGGGCGAACTGCGTCGGGTTGACGAAAATCGAAACAACCGTCAGATCGCACTCGGTTCGCGCAGTTTCAACCAAGCTCAAATGGCCGTCATGCAGTGCGCCCATCGTGGGCACGAGCCCAACGCTCTTACCGGCCTGTCGCGCTTTGAGCACAACCTGTCGCACCGCTTCGCTATCGGTCAACATTTGCGGCCGCGTATTTCCACGGCCGCGCTCGTTGCGATGCATTGCTTGCGCCGGTTCGGAAGTAACTGGCTGCATGGATGAATGTAGTAGGCACGCTCCGCGTGCCGTCGCCTGTTTTGCTGCGATGAAACGGCCCGTCCGCCCAGAAATGTGGCCGGAACGATGGACTCTTTTACGCTACGCCACGCGGAGCGCGCCTGCTACTGTGATTTTACGCAATTCACGCCCTTCGGGCCTAGGTCAAGCCCACACTGCATCCACTGCGGCTAGCACTTCCGATTCGACCTCTTGGTGATTTGTCGTCTGCAGCCGAAGTGTCGGACCGCGGCCAGGTTGTCCTACCAATGTCGACCATTTCAGTTTGTCGGCCCCGCGGTGGGCAATGTCGCCATCGAGCAATACGCTAAGTTTCGGAAACACGGAATCTGAGTATTTAAGACGGGTACCTCTCTCGACAGATGTTTCCGTCTGCCGCGGGCGACTGGGAATTTCCAGCCAAGACGTCCACGAGGAGGGCCAATGGTGCTCCGCTCCCTCGAACTTCGGTGGGTCCGTCGGTCGCGCGTCGCGGTGCTCCGACAGTAACTTAGCAAGTTGGATTCTCAGTAACTCACTTGGCGATAAGACCGCTAGTGTGTCGCTCGCCATTTGCAGGTGCAGTAGTAGCCGTTCGATCTTCCAGCCGATTACTGGGTGCAACATCCGGGGGGCAATTTCGGCGGCGGGCTCCAAAACAAAACGGCGGAAACTCATCCGTGGATGCGGCAGTGTGAGCATCTCGGTCTCAATCACATCGTTACCGTAGAGCAGTAGATCGATGTCGAGCGTGCGCGGAGTCCAGTGTTCAGTACGCACCCGGCCGTGCCGATGCTCGATCTGTTGCAACTCAGAAAGCAGTGTGAGCGGTGCGATCCTGGTTTCAACGACGACGGCGCCGTTGATATAGTCAAATTGTCCTGGCGGCCCTCCCACAGGTTGCGAGCGATGCCACGTGCTGTGGCGCACAAGCTGTACGTCGGGCAACGCCGAAATTTCGGCGATCGCTGCCCGGAGCGTCGCCTCGCGCTCGCCAAGATTCGACCCCAGGCCCAAAAGGCAAGTCCGCATGGCTAGCTCCGCGAAAGAACCAACGCTGAAACTGGTGGCTTCCTAGATTCTCGCGCAAAGTCGCTCGAGCGCAAAGAAGGCCGCTCCAGATACCACGTCTCAGCGCCGTTGCGCCTGAGGAACAACTATTTTAATGCCCCATCATTCAAGGAGCGCAAAAAAAGCAGGACGAGCTGGGTACTCGTCCTGCAGTGTCGTTCAGGCGGCGAATTAGCGTAAAAGTCTGGGAGGGACATCCAGGTACGCGACCGGAGTCGCCAGCGTTCGGTCCGTCGGTCGCGCCTCCCAAGATATCCGCTAAATTGCACTGCCTCTTTCAATCAAGCGAAGATAACTCGTCGCTCAGCTAGAGTGCTTGAACACTAGTACCCATCCATCGGCCAGCTGAACGCTATCCATTGAGAACTGGCGCTGCATCGTGCGCACAGCGAAACAGTTCATCGAACGAGTCCTTGTCTGCGTTGCCGCTTCTCGGCAGCGAGCCTCGTGCCCATCTCCGGATGCGGCCGTCCCGTCACGACGACAGGAGTTCCCCTACAGACACCACAAAAGTTGAGGCGCGGTCGCGTCAACAGCACGCCATTGTCTGCGGATCGCGAACAAAGTCAAGCACATTTTTTTGCGACCACATTTTGTGGCGCGATACCCACTTGCAAAAACCATCGTGCGCTGTTCCACGCGATCGGCGCGACGCACAATTTGTTAGACGCGCAGGTCAGTTTTTTGCCGCGGTGGCTACTATCTTACCCGCATGATCGAGAATAGCATGAATCGGAACGAAGCAAGCGATTCGTAGAACACGTATCAACGCAAATCTCCACTAAGTCCGATTAGTGGAGATTAGTGAAGGTCAGCGTTCACTTTCAAATTGTCCCCGGTGGGACTACCGCGCCATTGGGTCTTGTTCTGTGAGCTCTGAAACTTCTGATTTTGCCGGCCTCCGTGTAGCGTCGTTTGAAAGCCGGCGCACGGAAGATATGGGGCGCATGATCGCCAAGTTTGGCGGCGTGCCGTTCGTCAGCCCGTCGATGCGCGAGATTTCCGTCGGACACAATCGGCAGGCGATTGAGTTCGCCAACCGGCTAATTACCGGTGGAATCGACGTCGTGATATTTCTCACCGGCGTCGGCGCTCGAATTTTAGTGCAGCAGATCGAACGGCATGTCGACCGAGCACAATTCCTGGCGGCCGTGAGCGATGTGAAGACGGTTGTTCGTGGCCCGAAGCCGCTGGCCGTGCTCAAGGAGTTCGGCATCACGCCCACAATTGTTGTACCCGAGCCGAATACCTGGCGCGAACTGCTGGCCACATTTGATGAGAAACTGCCGATCGCGAACCTCGTCGTCGGCCTGCAGGAATATGGCGTAATCAATCGCAGCCTCGTTGCCGGACTGGAAGCCCGTGGCGCGACTGTGGAAACAGTACACGTATACGATTGGGCGCTGCCGGAAGATAGCGGGCCGCTCGAGCAAAACATCCGCCGGATTGCCGCGGGCGAAATCGATGTGGCCATGTTCACGTCGGCAAACCAGGTCCTCAATCTGCTGAAGCTCGCCGATGAGTTGAACTTGCTGGAGGAACTTCGCACCAGGTTTCGCAACCTTGTCGTAGCATCCATTGGTCCGACCACGAGTGAGATGCTGCGTAACGAAGAGTTACCCGTCGATTTGGAGCCGTCGCATCCAAAGATGGGACACTTGGTCGCCGAGACAGCAGAAAGAGCAGGGGAGCTGCTCGCGCAAACAAGCGATTGCGAAGCAACTGGGAGATATCAGAGCAAAAGTACCAACAGTCAAGTCCTCATTCCCGCTGGATGCCGAGCTTCGCAACTCGGTGTTTCTCCGCGCATGCCGGTGCGAATCAACCGAGTACACGCCCATTTGGCTCATGCGGCAAGCTGGCCGCTACATGCCTGAATACCGCCGCATTCGCGCAAAGCACAGCTTTCTCGACTTGTGTCGCAATCCGCAACTCTGCAGCGAAATCATGTGCACCGCCGTCGAAATGCTCGGCGTCGATGCCGCGATCGTGTTTTCCGATTTGCTGCCAATCCTCGAGCCGATGGGAATGGACCTGGAATTTGCAAAAGGTGAAGGGCCGCAGATTCATAATCCGGTGCGCGAGTCGGCCGATGTCGATCGGGTCATCGAATTAGAAAGTACCGAATCGCTCCACTTTGTAATGGAGGCAGTACGACAAACGCGGGCCGACCTGCCGTCCCACGTCCCACTCATTGGATTCGCCGGCGCCGTTCACGCTCGCGAGCTACGCCATCGAAGGGGGGGCAAGTCGCGAATTCCTCCACACTAAGACGCTCATGTACCGCGACCATGCCGCGTGGGACGCACTCATGAGCCGCTTGGCCCGAGCTGTAGTGGTGTATCTAAACGCCCAAATCGCAGCCGGCGCGCAGGCTGTGCAGCTCTTTGACAGTTGGGTCGGTACTCTTGGTCCTGATGACTATCGTACCTACGTTTTGCCCCACGTGCAGAACGTGATCGCTGGCATTACTCCGGGCATCCCAGTGATCAGCTTTGCGACGGGCAACCCACAACTGCTGTCCCTTATGGCCAAAAGCGGTGCTGGCGTGATAAGTGCCGATTGGCGAGTGCGACTTGACGAAGCGTGGCGAATGATTGGCCCAGATCATGCGATCCAGGGCAATCTAGCTCCGATGGCACTATTGGCCGACACCACAGAGCTCCGCCGTCGCGCCACTGACATTTTGCAACAAGCCGCCGGCCGCCCCGGCCACATTTTCAACCTGGGCCACGGCGTGCTGCCGCAAACACCGCCCGATAATGCTCGTGCATTGGTCGATATTGTGCATGAGGCGAGTTCATGATTGCAAAAGTCGAATTCTCCTTCGAAAATGTTCGTGAGCGAACACTTTGTCTCTTCGTAGTGCGGCAGAGTATCTCAAGCCGGTGTGCAGCTCGCTCGCGAGCATCACGCCTCTCCGGGGTTACCCCGGGGGATCATGAAGGATTGATTTTTCGGCGCTGAGTCGAGCTCGCCTTGCGCAGAATTACTCACGCCAGACACGACTCGTTGAGATACTCTGCTGCATTTTAATGATATGGTTGATCGCAGATTGCTGGCCGAGCTTTTGTCGCGGGTGTTCGCGGACTCGCGGTGGGACGAATCAGCGTTGCTGGAGCGGTGCAACTCTGTTTTTGGAAAGACTTTTCGTTGGTGCAAGCCGCTTGTTGAGCGACTAGTGGCTAGTTTTCCCGAACGGCCCTCTGCCGCTACGCTTACTGCTTTTGTTCTTGGCGACGAAGATTTCCTGCGCGCGCAGATCAGACGAAGTCCAAACTACCGGCTTGTGGGTCCGACCGGTGAAATGCGATCGGTTCTTCCAGAAGAAGTGAACGCGCCATCGCTGTGTACAACGCGCGAACTTGCCACGTGGCTTGGTCTTAAAATCTCGGAATTGGATTGGTTTGCAGACCTGAAATGCTTTTCGCGACACGCTAAGTCGGAACAATTGCGGCACTATCGCTACCGCGTTCTGGCAAAACGATTTGGTGCAGTGCGGCTGATCGAATCTCCCAAGCCGCGCTTAATGGCTATTCAGCGACACATACTACGTCAAATCCTTGATCAGATCGCGCCTCACAACGCGGCGCACGGATTCCGCCTAGGCCGATCAATCACTACGTTTGCGACACCACATGTCAACCATGCTGTAGTTGCCAGGCTCGACTTGAAGGATTTCTTTCCGCGCCTCACACATGCGCGCGTCGCCGCACTATTTCGCGCAATTGGCTACCCGAATAAAGTAGCGAAATTGTTAAGCGGTTTGTGCACGACGACAACTCCTTCGCGCGTTTGGGGTGACTACGATCCGCCGTTATTAAGGGAACCGCTCCAGCATGCTCGATCTCTTTATGGGGTGCCTCATGTACCGCAGGGGAGCCCCACGTCTCCATCGATCGCGAATCTTTGTGCCTATCGGCTTGATAGCCGTTTGGATGGCTTGGCCCGCTCAGCGGGTGCGAACTATACCCGCTACGCCGATGATCTAGCATTCTCCGGCGGCGCCGTTTTTGCGCGGCGAGTGAAGCGCTTTCTTACACACGTCGCGGCAACGGTGGCGGAGGAGGGCTTTGTCGTGCATCATCGCAAGACGCGGATCATGCGTGATGGCGTGCGTCAGCATTTGGCCGGAGTAGTGGTGAATCGACGGATCAATCTACGCCGTTCCGAATACGATCGACTTAAAGCAACGCTCGTAAACTGTTTACGAAGCGGCGTCAGCGGCCAGAACCGTCACTCATATCCCGACTTCCGCGCACACTTGCATGGTCGAATTGCGTTTGTTTCACAGATCAATCCAGAGCGAGGCAATCGCTTACGCGAAATATTCGACAACATTCAATGGTGAGCGATCGCTTTCTATTTGCGCAACAAAAAAGCCCCGGCTTCCGCCGGGGGCTAGTGCAACGCGTCTTGTGATTGCGTCGCTATCGGTCATCGCGATCTTACGGTTGTGTTAGTCGAACAGCTTCTGGATCTCTTTGATCGTCTTGATCGTGGGGTTGCCGTGGTGGAAGTCTTCATGCGGGTGTGAGTCAAACTTTTTAGCCGTCTTGTAGTAGTGTTGGACTGGTCCGTTGTTGTAATCGACGTATGTTTCGCGGAAGTAGATATTGCCGGTGCGAACGTCGCGAACCTTCAAGCGGACATAATTTCCGTCGTACAGGGCACGCGAGAGGGCGTCGTTCCACGAGCCACTATATGTTAAGTCGTAGCCGTTCAGGCTGAGAATCACGTCGCCGGGTTCCAGGCCAAGGTGCCATGACCGGCTGCCGGGGCGAACGTAAGCCACTCGCTCACCGAAGCCGTAGATCGTCGAGCTGGAAAAACCGAACTTCGGCAGGCTGTACGACCCGCCGGGAGCAAGCAAAAGGGCCTTTGGCGGGGCAGCGGCGGCCGGCAGGGCTATCATGGCGCCGAGCACTAAACTGGTGGACAGGGCGAAAACGGATTTACGGGTGAGCGTGGTCATGGCAGGGTTCCTTGAAAGGCAAGTGCGGTGAAATTGGGTGTTACTGGGTTGTCCGGACTTGCCATTCCTAAACGCATGGGCCGTGCCAGCGTGTACCCCGTTTGATGGCACGGAAAGACGTAATTTCCTTTGCTGCAATGAGTTGCGTCACTAATCGTGCAGCGGAAGAGTCGATTCGACGACAAAGAGCACGCAGTGGGATGTCATCAAGACGACATCCGCGGTTTCAGAATGAGATAGCGGCGGCGGTAGCGGATCTGATTTTGTAGGGCGGACAGCCCCGACAGATGAATCGCGCGGTGGGTGTTGGCCAACCTCGGCTCGTAACAGCCGCTAGGCCGCGCCGCTATTGATCGTGTCGAGAAGCTCTCGCAACCGACCAAGGCTGCGGCGGTTGAAATGAAAAAGCAGCCGCGCTCGTGGTCCGGTTTCCTCGGCGCACCGTTTGAAGGCTGGTCGACTTCTTGCTGAAACGCGCCGTCTGTGAGGATTTCTGCAAAGTCGTGCTGGATCAAATTTAGCATCGATTCCGAGATCGGCTTCTGCAGTCGCAGCACGAGCCGGTTGTTTACATATTCCATGCTGTCAAATACACGATAGAACCGCAAAATCTCGTCGACTGTTTCCTCGACACTCTCTGTCACACGAAATAGCGACATGTCTTCCGGCGAGATCATTTCGCCGTCGAACAAGTGCCTGCGGATGTAAGCCAACCAGTCCTCCCAGTAAGAGCCTCCCGGCGCATTGAGAAACACCAGCGGCATCAATTCGCGTTTGCCGGTTTGCAGAAGCGTGAGCACTTCGAACGCCTCGTCCAGCGTACCGAAGCCACCGGGCAAACAAACCACGGCGTCGCATTCCTTCACGAACATGAGCTTGCGCGTGAAGAAATACTTCATCGTCACCAGCTTATTGTCGCCACGAATGATCTCATTCGCTAATTGCTCGAAGGGCAGCGCGATATTGACACCCATCGAGCGATCCCGCCCGGCGCCGCGGTGCCCAGCTTCCATAATACCGGTAGCAGCCCCTGTCACGACGAACCAGCCGTTTTCTGCCAACGCCTTGCCCAACTGCTCCGCCGCCTTGTAGGTCGGTGCATCGTGCGGAGTGCGGGCGGAGCCGAAGATGGTAACTTTACGCTGCGACCGGTACGGTGCGAAAACCGTGAACGCCCGGCGCAACTCGCGTAGCGTCTGGCTGAGGATTTTGAGGTCTTCCTGCGTCGTCCGCTCGGCGGGCAATTGATCGGCCGCGTGTCGCAATCGTCGAATCAACTCGGCGATTTGCTGGCGGTGGTCCGGCAATATGATGTCGCCGTTGGGGAGCGATCCGGAACCATTGTCGCTCGTCACAGATTTCCTCGCAGGGGTGCGGGGCCATGCTTTCCCGAGGCCGCAGCGCCAGCATTTCCATAGCGCTTCTAGTGAATGCCCGCTCCGAACCGAGGCATGCCGTCCGAGTCACTCACTTACGCCGCCGGGTGGCGATAGTATTGGTATGCTAGCAGCACCTCGTACAGATCGGCCGAAATCGTGATTTGGTCGTCTTCGAAGTCGCTCAGCCACGTGCGCTGACTGGCAACCGCATCGGCTAATAGCGGCAAAACTTCGCCGAGTTCGACTAAAACCGTGGTCGGGCTGTTGGTGCTAGCTGAGGCGGCAGGCGGCTGTTTTTCGGCAGGGCCGTGATAGATTCGCAAATTCGAGCGGGCCATCGGATGCTTCCTTACATGCCAGTGGGGGGAGATCTGGCGCGTCACACGTTCTTGCAGTGGCTTTTAATCGCGAAACGCGGGCAAAAGCACCACGTCGCGACCGCTACCTGTCCGTGCGACTCGCACTAGCGAGCGCAGCATCGTGCCGCCTATCCAGAACGGCGGCGTTCTGGATTCGCATCGGCAGGGATCGGCATTCCAGCCGTAACGGATTGACTTTTTTTCGGGACAACTCCCATTTTTTGCCGTGTGCCAACTGGAATGGTGGCACTAAAGTGGCCGAAACTTCCGGCAATTGGCACAATAAGACTGTTGCAAGCTAGATGCATAATGCTGGATACTGGATGGCCGCTGCTAGCTATTCGAGATCGGTATCGAGCATTTAAAATCCATGGTTAAGCATCTCGCACCCAGCACCAGTCCCCGTCGGCTTCTTCATGGCAACCGCGCTTCCGATTGACTTCGGCCGCCTGACGCGCGAGCTGGGCATCGAACAAGACAAAATCGCCCGCGCCGTCGCCCTACTGGACGATGGCAATACGGTGCCGTTCATCACTCGCTACCGCCGTGACCAAACGGGCGGTCTTGATGAAGAACAAATCGCCCGTGTTCGCGAGAGTGTCACCAAGCTCCGCCTGCTTGATGAGCGGAAGCAAACGATCTTACGGTCGATCGAGTCGCAGCATGCTCTTACTGACGAGCTGCGCGAGCAGATCGCTCGGGCCGATAGCGTAAAGCGACTCGAAGATTTATACCTGCCGTATCGGCCCAAGAAGCAAACCCTAGCCACAAAAGCTCACGAACAGGGCCTCGCGCCGCTGGCAAAGGAAATTCGGTCGCAAGATAAGACGGCCGCCGACCTCAACGCGCGGGCGGTCGATTTCATCAACGCCGACAAGGGCATTCCTGACGCCGCGACGGCTCTCCTCGGCGCCGGCCACATTCTTGCGGAACAATTCAGCGAAGATTCGGACGTCCGCCAGAAGGTCCGCAAGCTGTACCGCAAAACAGGCAAGCTTGTAAGCGCAAAGATCGAGGATAATCCCAAGAAGAACCAGCAGTTCCACGATTACCTGGATTTCCGCGAACCGCTGGGCCGTATCCCGCCACACCGTGTGCTGGCCATCAACCGCGGCGAGCGAGCAAAGGTGCTACGCGTACAAATCGAGGCCGATGAGGCAGCGATTGAGCAGCTCGGCATCGAGCAACTGGTGCCCCCCGAGCATGTCCACAAGGAGTTTCTTATAGGCTGTGTGCACGACGCACTGACGCGGCTAATTCTGCCGAGCCTCGAGCGTGAGGCGCACCGTGAGCTAACGGAAAAGGCGGAAACGCACGCCGTCGAAGTTTTCGCCCGTAATTTGCGGAATCTGTTGTTACAGCCACCGTTGCCGGGCAGGCGCGTGCTGGCAGTCGACCCCGGTTACAAAAACGGTTGTAAGCTGGCAGCGCTCGATGAGTTCGGCAAGCTACTTACGCATGATGTGATGTACGTCGTCGGCAGCGACGAACAGAAAACCGCGGGTCGTGCTAAACTGATCACGTTTATTACCGAGCACAATCTTAGCGTTATTGCCATCGGCAACGGCACTGCCTGCCGGCAAACCGAACAGTTGATCGCCGAAATCCTCGGTAACGAGCTCAAGGACCAGGACGTTCATTACGTCGTTGTCAACGAAGCCGGCGCCAGCGTTTACTCCACGAGCGAAATTGGCCGCGAAGAGTTTCCGGAGTGCGATGCGATTCAACGCAGCGCAATCTCGATTGGCCGGCGATTACAGGATCCACTCAGCGAACTCGTGAAAATTGATCCTGCCAGCATTGGCGTGGGTTTATATCAGCACGATGCCCGTGCTAAGCACCTGCGCGACTCGCTCGATGAAGTCGTGCAGTCGTGTGTTAGTTTTGTGGGCGTGGAGCTCAACAGCGCCAGTACACCGCTATTGCGATATGTCTCGGGTATGAACCAGCTCACCGCACGTCGAGTGTATGAGCACCGCCAGCAGAACGGCGCTTTCAAGTCCCGCCAACAGCTTTTGGAAGTAAGCGGCCTCGGAAATGCCACGTTCGTGCAGGCGGCAGGCTTCTTAAAGATTGTCGGTGGCGATGAGCCCCTCGATGCCACGTGGATCCATCCCGAAAACTACGAAGCAGCCAAGAAGCTTCTAGGAAAGCTGGGAATTGAACCTGCCGCAGTGGTCGGCGGTGCGAGTGCGGCTAAAATTCGTGAAATGGTTGCTCCGCTCGATCGTCAAGCTCTCGCCGCCGAACTCGGCGTCGGCCAACTGGCGCTCGATGATATGATCGAAGCGCTCTGCCGTCCCGGCGCGACCCACGTGAGGATCTGCCGCCGCCCATCTTCCGCAAGGACGTGGTGAAGTTCGAGGACCTGCAGCCGGGCATGGAGCTACGCGGCACGGTGCTGAATGTGGTCGATTTCGGCGCGTTTGTCGATGTCGGCCTTTCGGATAGCGGTCTCATACACATCAGCCAACTTAGTGCCGGCTATGTGCGCGACCCGCACGACGTGGTGGCCGTGGGCGACCAGGTGCGTGTGTGGGTGTCGTCGATCGATCAGCAGCGCCGCCGTGTGGCGCTCACGATGATCGCCCCCGGTACCGAGCGGCCCCAGCCTACGAAACCGCGGCGCGGCGGACGACGTCGACAAGATGGACAGCAGCCGCAACGGTCGCAGGCGCCACGTGCCGAAGGTGTACAATCGCCGGCAGGTAAAGATAAAACGACCACTCCACCGCGCCGGGGCGGCAAGCCACGTCGCGATCGCCGTGGGCCGCCGCAACGCCAGCCACGCTCCGGCACGTACGAAAAACGCGCGCCCAAACAACAGGCCCCAATTTCGAAGGAGATGGAAGAAGGCAAAGCCTATCTCCGCTCATTCGGCGACCTCCTGCAGTTCCATCAAAAGAAAAAGGAACACGACAGCGCTGAGTCACAGCCGGACGACCAGTCCACGAAGCCCAACAAATCAAACGGTACAACGCAAAATCAAGAGCCGAATGACAAAACTCTAGAGCCGGAGCAACATGTTGGCTCTTGACTCTCAACCCGCCCCTTCTGCCTTATGAACTTTCGCGAGCGCCTGCAACGAGCCACCGAGTCGCGGCAAGCAAATCCGTGCTGCCCAACTCGATGAGGCGGCGGCAAAAGCGCTCAGCGAAGAAGAGTGCCGGCGGCTACACTCACAATATCGCCTCGCACTTACGGATCACATTGAAAAGTGCTTGGGCGAATTGGCCGATAACTTCCCCGGCTTTCGTGCCGAGACGATCATCGATGAATCCGGCTGGGGCACCGCCGTCAACCGCGATGACTTGGGCCTCGATTCCGGACGGCGCAATACCTACTTCAGCCGCATGCGAATCGTCGTCAGCCCTTACAGCCGATACCACGTGTTGGATATCACGGCCAAGGGCACGGTGCGAAACAAAGAAGTCCTCAGCCGTAATCACTACCAAAGGTTGGCTGATGTTGACCTGCAAACATTTCATGAGCTGATTGAGACGTGGGCGCTGGATTATGCGGAGCTGTTCTCGGCCGCGGTTTAAATTCGAGAAGACTTGAGCTTCCGTCCTGGAGCTTGGCGCTCGGCATAAGCACTCAGAGGCGCATCACTACGCCACAGCGAGAACTTTTGCAGCCAGCCGGGGATCACCATGGAAGTTGGTGCCGTGAGCGCAATCGAGACGCGGTCTCCGTCCCCCACGCGAAATCGCGTGCCAACGGGCCGCCCGTTTTGTAGCACGGTGAGCTGCAGTTGACCTACTAATTGTGGATAGGAAGTCAGCCTCCGCTCAATTGCTGCTGCGATAGTTTGGTATGTCGCTCGTGGCAAAGTCGCTTCGGTGGCACTGCGCGTGCAGCCAATCTTAGCGAATGTTCTCCCACAAGTACGTAGCTGAACTCGACGAGCACACTCGCTGCGATCGCAAGAACTGCGAACGCCATAGCCCACAGCAACACCCAGCTAATGCCGCGCGTGACAGCGGGTGGCTGGGGTCGAACGTAGCGAGCCACCAGGGGCGCTGCGCAATCGGTGTCCTCGACCTCGGCCCAGGCGAATTCGCGTATATCCGCTGTTTTCGGCCGATCGAAATGTGCTAACAGCGTGTATTGGGTCTGGTCGGAATCCATTCCTCCAGGCTAATTCAAGGGGGGAGCGCTCACCAAATTCGGCCGTTATAATCGCTACTCGTCGTAGGCGACGATTAAACCGGGAATCGCGTCCTTCAACTTCGTGACCCCCTTTTTGCTCACGGCGGTGAGCCGTAATTCGAGTTTTTTGAGCGATTTGCACTCTTTCAGATACTCAAGGCCGTCATCCGTTACAGACGTTTGATTGAGCATCAGTGTTCCGAGCTCCGGCAAAGTGGCAATCGCCTTGAGACCATCGTCGTCGACCGCCGTGTTATCTAGGTCCAGATATTTCAACTTCGTCAACTTCGCCACGTGATCCATTCCCGCGTTGCCGACCGGCGTGTTCCACAAGTTGAGCCACACCAACTCTTTCATGGCGGTAAGGTTCGCAAGTCCGTCGTCGCTGGCTCGCGTTTCGCTCAGATCAAGTTTGCGAAGTTGCTTCATGTCGCGGAGATTTACCAAGCCGTCGCCGCTGATGAATGTGGCGCGTAGAAAGAGGATGCGCAGCTTGGTAAGTTTTTTAAACTGGGCCAGTCCCGCGTCGCTAATAGGCACGCGCATCAAGTCGAGATCGTCGAGCTCGGTGAGGCCGGCGAGATAGTGCATGCCGGCGTCCGTTACCTTCGCGTCTTCCAAGGCTAAGCCGCGCAGTTTCTTCATGCCCCCTAGATACTTGAGGCCCTCGTCAGTGATGCCGGGCGAACGGAGCTTCAGCGCGCCCAAACCGCTTAGCGGTTCCAAATGGGCCAAGCCGGCATTGGTAATCAAACAACCACGCAGGTCTAGCAGTCGCAACTTTTTGCAATGGGACAGTGGCGCCAAACCGGCATCACCGATTTTCGTGTACAACAACGTCAGATACGTGATCTGCGGCAATTTCGCAATTTGCGACATGCCATCGTTGGAGATTCCGGTGCAGCGCTGCAAGTCGAGCAGCTTTAGTTGCTTCATGGCGGTGAGCTTGGCCAAGCCGGCATCGGTGATTAGGGTGTTCTGCAATTCGAGGCTCGTGAGCTTCGACAGCGGTAAAAGGCAATCGATCCCAGCGTCGGTAATCCCAGCGCCCCATACGATCAGCTTTTGCAGATTGGGGGCTGCGGCAAGCAAGCGGAGGTCTTTGTCTTGGGTGGGACGGTTTTCTAAATTGATTGCGATAATGTCGCCCGACGGATCCTGCGTCACCCGTCCGGCTAGTTGCTCCACGCGTTGGAGGAGCTCTTTTTGGTCAGGCTGTGCCGCGTTTGCGGAAAGACCGCAAGAGGCGACGATTAGCCACAAACCGGTGTCATAAGCAAGTTTTTTCAACAACAGCATCGAACAATTCCTCAAATCGTGCATAAACCGGATAGGGGGATCGCGAAACTTGGTCTCGCGCTTCCGATAGCCTAGTTTCCGCATCCACCGTTGGCAAATTGCCCCGGAGCACGACATACGACTTCGTGGTTGGGACGTTTGATTCCCGTTCGACCCAGCGTTATGCTGTTAACGTACCGTTGTCAGGCGATCTGGCCTGATGGGGCAATTTTCATCGGGCGGACGTGGCCTGATTTCCTTCGATGCCGGAGATATTCTCGATGTCAGTTACAACCAATCGACGCAGGTTTCTTCAAACAACGGCGGTAGCCGGGCTAGGTTATTGGGTTACCGGCAGCGTAGAAGCGGCCGAAAGCCGTTCACCCAACGAGAAGATCCAAGTCGGCTGCATCGGCGTCGGCGGCAAGGGTCAAAGCGACGTGCAAAACATGTCCAAGTTTGGGCAAATCTATGCCCTCTGCGATGTTGATGCTACGACGCTCGAAGGCCAAGTCCACGCCTACAAAACCGAACACAACTTCTCCGATTTCCGCGACATGCTCGACAAGATGGGCGACCGCATCGACGCGGTCACCGTCAGCATTCCCGATCATAACCATGCTGTCGCGGCGGCGAAGGCGATGAAGATGGGTAAGCACGTGCATTGCCAAAAGCCACTCACGCACTCCATTTGGGAAGCGCACCGGTTAGGCGAGATAGCCAATGAAATGGGTGTTGCTACACAAATGGGGAACCAGTACACCGCTTTCAACCCGATGCGCAAAGCCGCCTACCAAATCCGCGCTGGCCAGTTAGGCACCGTGAAGGAAGTGCACGTGTGGACGAACCGTCCGGTCTGGCCACAGGGCGAGAGTCGTCCGCCGTCCAAGCCCGTGCCACCCACGCTCAATTGGCAGGTCTGGATCGGACCGGCGCCGTTCCGCCCCTATGCCGATGGGTATCACCCATTCAAGTGGCGCGGCTGGTGGGATTTTGGCACCGGTGCGCTCGGTGATATGGCCTGCCATACGTGCAATTTGCCGTTCATGGCGCTAAACATGCGCGACCCGGTTTCTGTGGAAGCCGAGTGCCCGCCTCACAACCGCGATAGCTATCCGCCGCGGTCGAAGATCAAATACGAATTCCCCGAGCTCGACGGCCGGGCTGCTTTTACGATGCACTGGTACGACGGCGGCAACTTGCCGTCGCGCGGACTGTTCAAGGGCGTCACGCTTACGACCGAAGACGACGGCAAGAAAGTGCCGCCACCTTGTGCGAGCGGTGTGCTCATCATCGGTGATAAGGCCACCATGTACGCGGCCGGCGACTATGCGGAACGGGGTATTCAGATTGTCGGTGATGTGAAAGAACTCGACGTCGACTACCCACGCAGCCCCGGCCATGAAAAGGAATGGTTCATAGCCATGAGAGATCCGAAAAAGAAGCCGGCCATGTCGAACTTCCCGAACTACGCGGGACCGCTGACCGAAACGATCTTGCTAGGCAACCTCGCCGTATACAAACGCGGCAAGGTCGAATGGGATCCGGTGAACCTCAAACCGCTAAATGATCCATCGCTGGCGAAGATCGTGCATCCGTCATTCCGTGATGGGTACGAAGTCTAATTTCGTACAATTCGCAAAAGTGTATTGCGAGTGGCGGGTTTCATACCCGACGCTCTTTTTGTGCGCACACCGGGGAGGCTTATGGCAGTGCCACAGAAATCGCCATTTGCGCATTGCTCCAGGCACGCTGTTGCTGAGGTTTCCCGCCTCGTCTGAGCCTAAACCGCTTGCGAATTCTCTGGCGGTGGAGGTGGCGGCTGTCGATCCGGCCCGGGGCCACCGGGAGGCGGCCGGCGCGGTCGCCGATTGAATCCTTCGTTTTCCGGCCCATCGTCTGGCCCTGGTTCGCGCGGGCCTTCCGCCGGCCCACGTGGCCGATCTAGGAACCCAGGACCCCCCGGGGGCCCGAATGGCTGGTCGTGCGGACCGTCTGGCCCAAATCTCGGTCGTCGATCATCAGGTCCTCGCCGTTCGAATGTGCCTGGTCCATTCCGGCGTCCGCGATCGCGGAACTCTCGCCAGAACGGCATCATCCGGATATCGATGCCCTCTTCCGAGCCCCAGTATAGCTTCTCCAACTCGTCTTTCATTTCGGTCCGTGGCAAGTCGAGGAGTCGCTGCTGCTCCTCCGGGGTGAGCTTGTCGCTGAAGAAGTCCTCTAACTGTTCCGGTCCCCATTTCGGTTGCAGTGCATCACGAGCCCATTGCACTAGCTGAACGAATCGTTCGTGCCTTTCGCTCAATTTACTCCAATGTTCTCGTGCTTCCGGACTCAACTTGCTGATCAGCTCGTCGATGGTCTCTTTCCCCTTTTTGTTATTCGGATTTGCTGCGTGGAGGAGAATTAACATTGCCGGCCTTGGTCGTGAGGGATCATCTAATTTGGCGATCCAATCACCGTTGCGCCCCGCCGGTAACTCTTGTCGTTTTTCCTTTTCTGCCTTGGCTAGTGCGAGAATTTCATTCCGAAGAGTTGTGGCATCCGCATCAGATAAATGGTGCGCCTCCTGTTCATACTCTTGATGCACCATTTTCTGAACCATCGCGATCTGCTCTTTAGTGGAATGATTAGCAATCGCCTGTCTCAGATCTTCCTGTTTAGCTCCGCTTAGGCGCCCTAGCCATTCGCTGTAGGCGATCAACGTCCGTTCCAGCTCCGGTTTGCCTTGCACGTCATTCACGAGCTCGCGCATCCGGCCCCTTTCCGCAAGCGTTATATGTAATTCATCCAACGCGCGGGTACGTTCCGCCAACGTGGCCTTCTCCTCGGGCGACAAAGATTCTACCCAGTTCCGCCGCTCATCGAGCGAAGAGGAGTTGGCCTTCTGGAAGTCGGATAAGTCTTTTTCGAATGCCGCACTTTCCTTGCCAAATTCGTTTGGTGGCACGGCCTTGGCCAATTGCCGCAAGAAGTTGACGTTCTGGACGTGGGACAGTACGTTTGCCTGTTGAATCACAGGCAATTCCGCCAGCAGCATATTATTGCGATGCACGGCCAGCGCCCGCACCATGAGGTAACCGACCATCATCGCTGCCACACCGCCCGCGATCCACCACCACGTGCGACTTCGGTTTTCGACCTCCACAAGCGATTTTCGCTGCGACAAATCCTCCTCCGCAGCCACGCAGGCTAACTCGATCGTCGTGCGCGAGAAGCTGTCGTCCACCGTCGCCGGCGGCAGCGCGTTGAGTGCCTCCCATGCCTGATCGAGGTCGTGCAACTGCTGCCGGTATCCAGCGTCGTTCGCCAATCGCTCCTCAATAGCGCGGCACTCCTCCGGCGGAAGCTCGCCATCGAGATAGGCAACCAACTCGTCGTTGTAGGGCGGCTCGGATTGTGGATTGGCGACCGATGTCATAATTGAATACGGTTAAAGATCAGCTTTTCCGGAGGGTGACGGCTGAGTATCCTCCGTTAAGTCCGCCGGCAATCCGCTAATCTGTGCACCGCGTTCTAAATATGGTTGCAGCGATTCGCGCAAATTGCTCCGCGCTCGCGACAACAGCGATTTCACTGCCTGCGGCGACATATCCATCACCGTTCCGATGTCCGCATAGCTCATGTGTTCAAATTTGGCGAGCAGCACCGCCATCCGCTGCCTGTCACTGAGCGAGCCCACTGCCTGTTGTACTGCGGAGCACAGCTCGGCTTTATCGAGCTGCCTCGTCGGCATCAGCGCACTGGCTGCCAGCGCTATCGCTTCGAGCGACTGCGCCGCCGAATCGTTTGGCCGCGGCGCAAGACGCACTTCCTTGCGCCGCGCTTTGGTCCGCAGCGCATTTGAGGCCACGTTTCCGGCAATCGTAAACAACCACGTGGAAAACTTCGCACCCGGCACGTATCGTTTCCGCGCGCGATATACACGCAAAAAAACCTCTTGTGCCAAATCTTCGGCCAGATCGCGTCCACCCACCAAATGAGCGAGCAGCGACAACACGCGATTCTGGTAGCGCAGCATTAGTTCCTCGAACGCCTGAGCATCGTCATCGCGCACTTGCAGCATGAGCCGAACGTCGGGATCGGCCAGTGTATATTTTTCGGCAGTCGATTCGCTAACCGACAACGGTTGCTCGATGCTCGTAAGGTGCTGGAACAGTGTAGCCCGGGCCAGATGGCACCGGCGCAACGACGTCGGACAGATCGATGTCCCAATACTTCCAGCTTACACTTCGCCAGACCGAACGGCGAGCCGCGTAGTGCTGGCAGTGTTCAAGCCCTGCACCTTAACAATATAACCCCGCCAACAATCGCTGGTTTCGATGTTGGTTAGCGAGGAAAGCGGGCACGGACGCGGAAACGTTGGTCAGATGAGCCCCGGGCGCGCTAGCGGTCCGCCCCACGCCATCCAGCTGCACGCTGCTTTATTGCAAGTCTAACGGACGCATTTCCAGTGCAGCGCTTGAAGAATGCCAAACCAACTACAACAAGCTTTCCAGCAACAGCCGCATCTTTCGCATTTCGGCACGGTGGTCGAAGCCTTCCAACGGCGGCATGTCGACGGATAGCGCCCGATCATAGCCGACCTTTTCAAGCTGCTGAATCAACTTGCCGTAGTCGATTTCGCCTTGTCCCACGCGGACGTGTAGCTTCTGCTTCGTCGAGTCGCGCAGGTGCACGTGCTGCACGTACTTCATCACTTTGTCGATCGGGTTGCCTTGATGCGGCCCGGTGATGTAGTGGCTCGGATCCAGCGTCAACCGCAAACCCTTTACGGTGTCGCACAATACTACGGCTGTATCGGGGTCTTGCGTCATGCGACCAATTTGCGTTTTCAGGGCGACCACCGCGCTTTCCAACGACGCAATCGCGACCAGCTTCCGTAGTCGCTCGATTTCCTCGTTAAACGGCGTTCCCAATTCGGAGCAAGGCACGACGAGCGTCACCACCTTAATTAACCGGGCTAGCTTGCAGCATGAAGTGAAGTGTTCGTAATAGTCCGGCCCCGGCGCCAACTCGATGTTCAGCGCGGCGATATCCAGGCGGTGCGTATCGCGGCAGAATCGGGCCGAACGCTCCAGATCAGCATGCACCTCCGAGGGTTTCAGCCCGCGGCCCGATTCATGGATCGGGATTTCAACAGCCGTAAATTGCAGGTCGGCCAGCAGTTCCAGCGCTTCGGGCGGCGACAAATCAGGGAAGCATTCAGTCGATGCGGCAACAAACACGCGTGCGCTCCTTCGTATCACTTAATCACAATTAAACTGCGTCCACTTTACCGACCTTGACCCAATTCTGGCAACTGCAGCAACGTACCAGACAGGGAGAGGAGGAGCCTCGGAGACAAGTAGATTTGCAGGTTTACACTTTCAGGTGTGTCTTCCTGTCTCTGCCTCTCCTTGCCCCTGACTTTTCATAGCCGCCGCCAGTTTGTTTCCACGACCATCTGCCATAGAATAGCGCTACACGCCACGGCGCGAGACGGCCGCTAGCACGCGCTTTCGCAAGGAGATTTCCATGGCCGCAGACGAAATTCAGCCTACACCACCCCCACAAATCATCATTCAGCAACAGTCGACCGCCTTCGGCCGCTTCGGCAAGTGGCTCATCGCCGCGCTCATTGTGGCGGTGATGTTCATCATTGGGCTGTACAGCAGTTATCACAGTTACTTCAACCCGCCGGACATGCCGCAGGAGAAGTACCATTCTCTGGCCCAATATGCGACAAAAAAAATCGCGATCATTGACGTGAGCGGCGCCATCATCGAGGGCGAAGATAGCTTCGCCATGAAGCAAATCGACCGCGTCCGCGATGACAAGGATGTGGTCGGCATCGTACTGCGAATTAACTCTCCCGGCGGCACCGTCACCGGCAGCGACTATATCTACCATCATCTGCGCGATCTCGTGGAGCAGCGAAAGCTGCCGCTCGTGGTCAGCATGGGAAGCGTCTGTGCCAGCGGTGGCTATTATGTTGCGATGGCCGTCGGTAGCCAGTCAAGCGCGATTTTCGCAGAGCCGACGACTTGGACCGGCTCGATCGGCGTCATTATTCCGCACTTCGATATCTCCGGTGGCCTCTCAAAATTGGGTATCACTGATGACTCGATTGCGAGCGGGCCACTTAAGGAAATGGGCACTCCCACTCGCCCCATGAGTGACGCGGAGCGTAAGGTTCTCCAGGGGCTGGTCGACAGCAGCTTCAAAGGCTTTAAGGAGGTCGTCATGAATGGTCGACCAAAGTTCAAGAAGGATCCAGCGGCGCTCGATGCCGTCGCCACCGGCCAGGTCTTCACCGCCCAACAAGCGCTCGACAAAGGACTCGTCGATAGAATTGGCTTCATCGAAGCAGCGATCACCCGCGCCACGGAACTAGCCGGCGAATCGTCCGAAACGGTCCGTTGCGTAAAATATGAAAAGCGTCCGACCCTATTTGGAGAACTCGTAGGAGCGAGTTCGCGACTGGCGCCAGGCCGGGGGAGGATCGATCTTTCCGCGCTGGTGGAATTGACAACGCCACGCCCGTTTTACCTCTGGTCTTGGTTGCCATCCGCCCTGTCGAGTCCCAAATGAGAATCCCTCTCCCTCAGGGAGCGGGGCCGGGGTGAGAGTGTCTTGTAAACACTTTCCTTCGAGTTCCTAGTCCATATTCGCAACCTCATCTGTGCGGCACCTCTTAAACTCAATCGATGACCAGCTCGCGCCGTGGATGAAAGAACATGGCCAAGCCGCCTACCGCGTCGGACAGGTGCGGCGCTGGCTGTTCACACGGCGAGCGCAAAACCTCGCCGAAATGACGGATCTCCCACAGGTGCTTCGCGACGAGCTCGCCGCTGGTTTTTCCATTTGGAACTCGTCGATCGCCCGTCACACGCAGTCTGACGATGGCACCGAAAAACTGCTCCTCACGCTCGCCGACGGCGGACAGTTCGAGTGCGTCCTGCTGCGCGACAACCACTCCATAAAGCCGAGACCGGTAGCTGCGCAATACTCCCGCTGTACCATCTGCATCAGCACCCAGGTAGGTTGCGGTATGGGCTGCGTCTTTTGTGCCAGCGGTCTCGAAGGGCTCGCACGCAATCTCACCACGGGGGAAATCATCGAGCAAATGTTGCGGTTGCAACTCCTGCTCGGACCCGAAGAGCGGCTCAGCCATATCGTCGTCATGGGCATGGGCGAGCCCCTCGCCAATCTGGATGCACTCCTTCCTGCGCTCGACCAAGCCACACGCGCCGACGGCCTTGGCATTAGCGCCCGCCGCATAACCATTTCAACGGTTGGTCTCACAAAAGCGATGCAGCGGTTGGCCGAAACCACGCCGCGCTATCGTTTGGCCGTATCACTCCATGCGCCCAACGATCGTCTGCGGCAACAAATCGTGCCTATTGCCGACAAAATTCCACTTACAGACGTACTCGCCGAAGCCGACAATTATTTCGAGCGTTCGGGCGCCGAACTTACGTTCGAATACGTACTGCTCGCTGGCATCAACGACAGCGCCGCGCACGCCGCAGAACTAGCCAATCTGCTCGCCGGTCGAACGGCGATGCTCAACATTATCCCGTATAACCCTGTGGCCGGGCTTCCCTACACCACGCCGTCACACGCCGCGCAGCGCGGCGTTTCGCCAAATTCTGGAATCGCGCGGCCTAAACGTTCACTTCCGCCATCGCAAGGGCGACGCGATCGATGCTGCCTGCGGTCAACTCCGCAGACGCTCGCAAAGTTCGAGCAAGTGGCTCGGGTCGACCGAAGGGAATTCACAGTACGCTGGGGGGTCGCTTCGCTCCACCCCCGCCACCCACGAATGATTGCCGCCAACGCCGCGCTACCTCAACGTAAGTTGATAGAACCCGACCTCTTTCAGTGGCGCGTCCGCTAACACCTGATTTACAACGTGCTCAATACGGGCCCGCAGCTGAGCAAACGAAGGGTCGGTCAGTTCCTCGCGAGTGCTTTGGCGAACTGCCGTCAGAGTCTTGTGTCGTACCAGATACTCATCCGTTTCTAGTTGCCGCTGAACTGCCGAAAGCCGCGACCGCGGCACCGTTCCGAATACGTGGAGGTCGATCGATGTAAACAATCCTGTATTCGGATCACGCGGCAATGTCGTTTGATACGTACCTAAATCGACCTCAGCCAACGTTGTGCTCAGTGCCGTCGACTGGGCCTGTTTCAACAGAGCATCGCCGTCGTAGCAACCGCTGGGGAGCCCAATCGCAAGTGACAACAACAGCCACCACAATTTGCGGCTGCCGCGAATCTCTAATGATGGCGTAATGATTGGCATAAGGCAGCTCGTCTTTGCGATCATTTTTGTCGGGTGTCGAGCCCGCAGATTCGTTACAACCCGACGTCACTAAACCGTGTAAGAACGGACTAAAAAAACATAGGCCGCGTTTAGCGGCCACGAGAGCATATGCTTTTGAGGGGCTATTCGGTGTTGTTGCGCGTAAGTCGTTTGCTTGTGTTGGGCGCATTGGCGATTGTCTGCTGCCTCGTTTCAGGCTGCAGTTCCAAGCCGGCGTTCAAGTTCGATCAAATGGACCTACTTCCGGCTGAGGAGGAACTCTCGGAATTCCCTCTCGGCGAATATCAAATTCCCATTCCGCTTGCCGAACGGAGCAGCACCGACAAGCTGGCCCGCCGCAATCGCCTACGATTCGATTTCGACCTGTACGCCCTCGTTTCTCCCAAGGAAAAATCGCAGTTTGAAGCTGCCTGGGATCGGCACGAAGGAGTCATCCGCGATCTGGTCATTAGCATTTGCCGCAGGGCGACGATCGACGAACTCCGCGAGCCCGAGCTGGCAACGCTAAAGGCTCGGCTGACCGATGTGTTGGCAGCGCAACTCGGCGAGAAACGGCTTCGGCAACTGTTGATCACGGATATCGCGAGTCAGGAATTGTGATGGATAGCGTTACCGACAACGTGCGCCGAATCGCGATGAGCATTTTGCTCTCCGTTGCGATTTTCGCGCCTGGTGGCCGAGTTTACGCGGCTACGCACGAACCCAAATCCAATGATCGTTCCGATTCGGTAGCTCCAACTGATGGCCGCGAGCCCGAAATCCACGGCATCAAATTGGGCGATTTCAAAATCCGCTCCGATTATCCGGCCGAAGCCCAAAAGAGCACAGTCCGTTTTGTACTGTTCGCCGCCGTGAAAGGCGATCATTTCGCCGAAATGGAAGAAATTGTCGATGAACATCGCGAAAAGCTCCGCGACGAAGTCATCACCGCGACGCGGCTAACTCCGCTTGGCGTATACCAAGAACCAGATCTCAAGAGGTTCCGCCGCCGAATTTTCGTGCGTCTTCATCGCACCGTTCCGGAACTGATGATCGACGACCTCTACATCAGCGACTTCGGGCTCCTCGTAAAGAGCTTATAGCGTCCGGTTCGCGGACAGCGTGACAGTTTCGGTCGCTTGCATATTGCCCGGTACGCTCACACTACGCCACCGATTTTCGGAGAAACGGCGCCACGTCGTTGCGAAATTGTGCGTGCAAACAATTCCAGTCGATCACGAGCCTGCCGCCCGCCGCTTCGTGTTGCTTGGCCCAATTCAATAGCAGATCGAAACACGCATGATCGATGTAGTGCAGCTGCTCGAGGTCGACGTGCAGCTCCGCGTTTGCCGGCACCCTTTCGAGTGTTGCGGCCAACAGTGGCAGCCTCAAGAACGTCGCCGTGCCGTTCAACGCCAGTCGTACGCGATTCGCCTGAGGCTCCGTCCGCATTTCAATTTGCAGATGAGCGAATGTGTACAACAGCTTGGCCGCCGAGAGACCAATGCCGATGATCACACCGGTCAGCAAGTCCGTGGCGACGATTGTCCCCAACGTCGTCAGGTAAATGGCCACTTCGCTCCACCCATATTTGCGAAGCTCAACGATGTGCCGCACATTGACCAATTTATAACCCGTGTACACGAGCACGGCCGCCAGGCCAGCAACGGGGATGGTCCGCAGCACCGGCGTCAAAAAGCACACGAACACGAGAAGCAACACGCCGTGGAGCATCGCCGACTTCCGTGTCCGCGCGCCCGCCTGCACGTTGGCGGCACTTCGCACAATCACGCCCGTCATCGGCAGCGCGCCGATCAGACCGCAGATCGAGTTGCCCACCCCTTGGGCCATGAGCTCTCGATCGTAGTTGGTCCGCTGACCGACATGCATTTTGTCCACCGCCGTCGCGCATAGTAGCGTTTCTGCGCTCGCGATGAGGGCCATGACGATAATTGCTTCAATGAATGCCGCCATACTGCCATGCTGCACCATGCTGAACGATGGCAGATGAATCGTCGACCACAAGCTATCCGGCACTTCCACGTAAAGCACCGGCAGGTTCCATATAAACGCCGCGGCGGCGGCGACCAGCACCGCCACGAGCGGAGCCGGTACGACCTTTAGCCGTCGCGGCGCTACGCCTTGCCACAAAAGCAATACACTAATCGTCAGAATGCCGACCTTCGCGGCCCAGCGGTGATTCTTCAGTTGGCCGAGTAATGAATCCAAACTGGCGGCTGCCGCCTCTTGCGATTCTAGGTCTGCTTCAACAGTTGATGTCTGTAATTTGGCGAGCGCCGCATGACTGCGCTCCAGCGCTGTGTGAACGGCCTCTTCTGCGAGAGCTAGATTAGGTAGCTCCGCATCCTCTGCCCTTATGTGGTCCGATAAGGCTTGTAGGTTGGCAGTGATTGCCGCCTGCTGCTCGGCAAACTGCGGCGGGAGCAGAGGCTGAGATTTTTCAACGCCGACCGATGTTGCTGATCGAGACGCCGCGATTAAGTCGCAAAGCGCCGTTTGCCGCGCGTGCAATGAACCCACATCCTTCAATAGCTCAGTTCGAATCCGGCGCTGCTCCGACGTGCTCCTCGCGGGAAGCGGCAATCCCTTGGCGATCGCGTGTGGAATTGTAATCAGATTTTTAATCCCATTCTTTTTTGGCTTGTCATCCACCATCACATGGAACTGACTAGCTAAAATCAGCACACCTATGCCAGCCAACATGCCGTGAATTACCGCAGGCGACACCGCGCGAAACCACTGTCCCAGGTGAAACGTTCCCGCCACGATCTGCAGCAATCCGGCCCCCAGCACGATGACGCCCAGCGCCGCAACTCCGTGAGTGTTCACGATCTCATACACCACCACCGTTAGCCCGGCCGCAGGTCCGCTCACCTGCAGCGGCGCTCCGGCGAGGGCACCCACGACGATGCCGCCCACGATCCCCGTAATCAAACCAGCCGCAACCGGCACTCCCGATGCAATCGCGATGCCCATGCATAGCGGCAGCGCTACTAAGAACGCAGCGATCGACGACGGAATATCGAACTTTAGCGTGGACCAAAATCTCCCGACGAAGGATTCTTGCGATGCTAACACAGTAATCTCCAATTCTCTCTCGTATGTGTTTCGCCTGCCCGTGGAGCCGGTTTCTGGTTTGCCGGCTCGTATTGGAAGACGCCGAGGCCACCCACTGCGGGCTACAGCACCCTCGAATACTGAAGCTACTTATCCCGGCACCGGCGCTTCTGCCTCAACGAAGGATGCAATCGGCACAAATCGTCGCCGCTCCTCGTCCAGTACAGTTACCTCGCCGGTCTCAAAGCGGTAGAAGCAGCCGTGCAACCGCAACTCGCCGTGAGTTTCGGCCTCCACAACCGCGGCGAAAGTGCGGAGGTGACCGAGTTGCACGAGCACGTTTGCTTTGATGGCAGTCGTAAGCACATCATCGTCGTCCTCCGCAACCAATTTCTGTTCGGATATCTCTTCCCATACCCGTGCTGCATGACCGAGCCAGTTCTCTACAGCGGGAAGGCCTTCAACCATTTGCGGCCGTACCAGTCCAGCAATCGCACCACAATGTGAGTGGCCGCATACAATCACGTCTTCAACCCCGAGCACTTGCACGGCGTACTCGATCGTCGCTGCCTCGCCACCGGCGGTCGCCGAAAATGGCGGCACTAAGTTTCCGGCATTGCGTAGTACAAATAGGTCGCCCGGCTCTGATTGCGTCAGCATGTGCGGCACGATGCGCGAATCGGAACAGGTGATGAAGAGCGACGAAGGCTGTTGCCCGGAAGCTAGCTCCTCGAACCGCGCCCTCCGTGACGGGAACACGTTCTCACGAAAATTACGAATGCCATGGATAAGCCGATGCATAATGAACTCCCTCGCTTGTAGCTTTGCGCAGTTGACCATACCGCCTGCGATGCAGCCGGACCTACAAAGTCAGCTTGCAACACAACGAAGATGCAACGCGAAGCCCAAGACGATTTAAGCGAAGCTTGTCAGCAGATACTTACGCACAAAACCAACCCGATTCCGCAGTGCGGAAATCAGCACGTAAGTGGCGCGAGAAGGCCATTTGACAAACGATGGCCACTGGGAGCGAGCAACACGGCGTTCTGCGTGTGGCCCAGTTGTGTAGAAGCCGGCACTTCAAAAATGATCGCCAGCCGGCGTTGTTCCAGCTTTATATGCCGCGCGTGGTCGTGACGGCCAACGGTCGTGACGACTTCCTGTCGCTCGATCGGGGGCGCATTTTCTTGCGATTCGCTCGACCGTGAGTCGGCGAAAACCATAAGCGGCCCGGCCATGCTGCCCACCACTGACACCATTAGCGCGGACAGCAACGTCGGCCGTAGGTGGGGCATAGTTTTTTGCAGCAGTCTAAGCATGGCGGTATCCGCTCACAAAAAATGCTCCAGCGACGTTACGTGCCTGAGGTTAGATCGATTGATCCAACCGGTCAAGTGACGAATTCGTTCGCATTCGATTCGCCGAAATGTCGGATTTTGCGTGTAGCTATTTGTCGCGAACGTGTGCTAAGTGCTTTTCCCAACACTGCTTAACGCACGTTTGTTGTCCCGCGCCCCGCCACGCTCGGCTCGGGCGCGTTTGTTAAATACGCAAACAAGTCCCCAATTTGTTCGAGCGTTAACCGATTCGCCAACCCCTCCGGCATGGTGGAGACTTGACTCGGCTTGATATCTTCAATTTCGTCGGTTCTCAATGTGGCCTTGCGTGCGTCGGATTGCAGCACGGTCGTGGTGCCGTCGCCGTTGCGGGCGACAATGCCTACGTACGTCTTGCCACCCGCGATTACCAATTTGCTTGCGTATTGGTCGGACACAACTTGGCTCGGGTAAACAATCGATTCCAAAATCTCCTTTTGCTGGAAGCGTTGGGCCACGTGCGTCAGATCGGGCCCGATGCTTTCGCCCTTGCCGTTAACCCGATGGCAACTCGCGCACTGAGCCTCTTTGAACACCTGCGCTCCACGCGCGGCGCTGCCGGCTTTCCCCTCGGGGCTTTCCAAATAGGCAAGCAGCTCCTCGTAACTCCATTTGTTTTTCACCGTCGCCGTCGGTAGCTCGGCTGGCCGTTCGTTAGGGAAGGTGGTCGCGTACCACGCCTGCCATGCTGTCAATTGACCGGCGAGTTCCGTGCCCGGCTTGTAGGGCGTCTGCCCTACCCACTTCTCGAGCAGTTTTATTACGAGTTCACCACCCTCAGATTGCATCCGCAACCCGAGTAGAACCGCATTGCGATACGGCTCCGAGGTCTCCGGTCGGCGATCCACCCTCGTAAGGGTCGCGACGATTTCGCGCACAGCCTCGCCATCGATGGTTCGCAACGAATCGACCAAAATCGCCCAATTGTCACCTTCCGGGTGCTGAGTAAGGCTCATCGCGACCGGTGCGCGTCGCTCGGGATCGTGGTAATACACGTTGCGCAAATATCGGAGCGATTCTTCTTCCCCGCTGCGGCCCAGCACGGCGACTATGCCCACGCGCAGCGCGCGATCGGCTCACCCGTCTTTCCCTCAAGTCGCTGGTCGAGCGCCCGAACCTCCGCGAGCACATCAATACCCGGGTTCTCCGGCAGGCCTGCGAGCACCGAAAGTGCTGAAGTAGGATATTCCTCACCTACCGCGATCAGTTGCCGCCGATCCGCCAGCGTGAGCTGCGCAAAAAATCGCGCAAAGAATTCGATGTACCCCGACAGGCTGTGGCCGCCTTCGACGTCGCGCACCGATTCCAAGAATCGCAGCATGAGCAGCTTATCGGGCGTTTGCCAGCCGCTGGCGATACGCGGCGCGTAGGCGGCTACCTGCAGCTTTTCAATTTCCGGAATGTTCGTCTCCAGTTGATGTGTCAGCGCATGCGCCGTTCCCGGCGGTTGCAAGTACACTAACAGCTTCACTAGCTCGCGATTCATCATCGCATCGCGCGTGGGATATTCGCTCAGCAGTTGTTGCGAGAGCGTCGGCACTTCCTCCGGCGCGATCTTGCCGCGCAATAGCGCAAGCTCCACTACACGCAGTACGTCGAGAAAGTTCGCATCGCTCAATTGTCCCGGCTGTAGTCCCGGCTCATTCACGTCGCCGCGCGTCATTGCTTCGCAGCGCGTGAGAATCGCGTTCGCGACATCCTTCGACGGATACGCGACTAGCAGCCCCGTCGCCCCGTACAAGAACGGCCGCGGCGCCACGATCGACAATACTTGTCCCTGCCACTGATCGGCCGGAATCTTCTCGAGGGCCCGCCGCGCGGCGAAAGCCACAAAGCGGTCTTGGTCACCCAAAAGACTGATGAGCGCCGGCACGGCCGCTTCCGTACCGCGATGGGCCACCGCCTCGCAGGCCACGCGACGCACCCATGGGTCCGCATCGCTCAGCATCTTCACCAGCGGCTCGCCCAGTTCACGTTCGGTGCGATTGCCCATCAGCCGCGCCACTTGCGCACGCATCGCCGGATCTTGGTCGGTTGTCAATTCGCTCAAGAGTGCGGCCGAAGGCGGCGGGCCAAAAAACGTTAGCAACTCGATTGCCCGCAAACGATCCTTCGGCGTGTTACGTTGATCGGTGAGGATCTTTTCCAACTCGGTCTGCCATTGATCACCCAAGTTTCGCCGCACCGCTGCCACGCGCGCCCGTGCCCAATCACTCTGCAATTGCGGCTGATTGAGCGCCTGCTGAATTCCTTGCCCAAAATCGATGTTTTGTGGCGGCCCAACGCCGGTCCATCGCACGCGGTAGATTCCGCCATCTGTGCCGCGCCCGCCCGTGCAGAAGTACAAACAGCCGTCCGGGCCGACATCGAGCCCCGTCACGTTTAGCGGTCGACCCTTCAGAAAGGTTGACTGTGTCGCCTTGTAGCTAGCGCCATTTCGCTCGAGCTTGATCGCGTGAATCTGGCCCAACGCCCAATCCGCGACGAATAGCGTGTGCTGTAACCGTGGTGGATAGGCCGTGTGATCGTAATACACCATGCCGGTCGGCGAGCCTGGCCCCATGTCCGCTGCTGCCGGTAAACTATCGAGATAATACTCCGGCCACTTCGCCCAACCGCTCCGCCAGCCGTATTCGCCGCCGGGCGTTACATGAATAAGCCGCGTCGGCCGGTACCATGGCGAGCCCATGTCCCATTCCATGTCGGCATCGTACGTGAGCAATTCGCCGTCGCTATTAAACGTAAAGTCGTACGGGTTACGGAATCCGCCGGCGACCATTTCCACAAAGCTCGCATTCGTATCGGTCCGAATGAACGACCCGCCTGGCGCCGGTACTCCTACGGCATGGCCTTTCGGGTCTTCATATCGCGGCTGAACCAGATCGCCTTCGTAAGTGGTGACATACGGGCTACGCGGATCGATCGACGTCGCAATCTGCGCGAAATTGCCCGAAAGCACGTACAACAGTCCATCCGGTCCCAATCGCACGGTGTGAGGACCATGCTCGCCAATCACGCCGCGATACTTCAAGAGGGCGGTGAGACTGTCGCAATGTCCGTCGCCGTCGGAATCGGTCATTTGATACAGCGCGCCACCTTCGGGCCCGTCTCCCACCGCGTACACGCGATTGCCAAGCGAGAGAATGCCCTGAATGTTTTTCACCTGGGCGCAGTACGGCTCGACGGTTTCGAATTTGCTGTCTTTATCTTTGTCGCGCACCAGTAGCAGTCCGCCCCCTTCGCGCGAAGCCAAAACGTCGCCGCTTGCGTCGAACGTCATGGCGATGAGCGAACCGACTTGCTCGTCGGTCGCTAATCGCTCGACCACGAATTCCGGGTCGGTTATAAACCGCGAACCTTCGTCCGCGATCACGATTTCATCGCCCCACGGCAATACGCCGCCCATCGGTCCATAAACCTTCGCTGCCAGCCAGTCAGCGTCCTGCATTTTCGGTTGCGCCCAATCGGCCGCCGGCTTGACGCTCGTTTTCCATGTTGCGTCACTCGAGTAACTCTCAAATGTGCCGCCTTTCTCCTTTACAATCACCCGCGCCACCAGCCCAGCCGCACCCGCATCAGTATTCGTGGCCTTGATCGCCACGACATTCGTCCCGTGAATCAGCAATTTGGTGACGTCATGGACATCCATCTTCCGCCAATCGGCGCCTTTGCCGATTAGGTGTCCGTTCACGTAAAGCTCGTATTGGTTGTCGCAGGCCACGTGCACCTGCCCGAATTCCGCCTGGTTCAACTCAAATGTTTTACGGAAATAACAATCGCCGACGGGCACGTCATCCTTTTGGTACGCCGGCGACCAAATCCAATTCGCCCCGATCAGCTTCAGAAACTCGGCACGCTGTTTCGGATCTAACTTCTCAACCGTCGTGGGCGCCGTACTCGTGTCCGATTGAACCGTCGCTTGCGGTTTAGTCGTCGTCCCCGTTCGAGGTTCCGTCGCCGTGCGAGTTGCCTGCTTCCGTGGTTGATCCGTCTGCTGTACGGTCCGCCCGCGCGTCGCCGCGTTGAACCCCCGAGTTTGCGCCGCCGCATCCCACGGTTCGATCTCAACCAGCATCACCGCCAACAACGCACAAAACACCAGCCGAATGCGCCGAATCGCCATAGCTACCTCAACGACGGAAGGGGGGCCGAAGAAAATGGGGCGGCAGCTTAGCAGTCATACGGCCAGCAGAGCAACGGCTCTTGCGAACCAAATCCAGTTGCTAGCAGTACAAGTGAAGGGGGACTATCGCCGACCCCGCGACAGCGCGACAATTTGCTGTCGTTGACGCGATCTAAATCATTCTGTAGCGTTAGGTTCCGTCAAACTGCTGGCAGTGATTTAGCGGATTGAGTGGGCAGCGTCCACCTATATCATATTTGTGATTCCAGCAGCGGCCGATCTAGCATTTTCGCCCCGCCAGGTTCCCACCCATTTCTCACCGCTTTTGAAATCAAGATCGTGAACACTTACGTTCGACGTTTATGCGTGCTTCTCCTGTTGGCGGTGATGCTACTCGCATTTGGCTGCCGCGCCGAACCGTCGGAAGCTCCACAGCCCGGCTCCACTACTGCCGCAAGTTCAACCGGCAAAGAACCATTCAAACTGGGAGACCTCATTGAGCCATTTACTCCACCGCCCTTAGCGGAACTAGATAAGACAGCCGACTGGCAAGACCAGCCGGTAGTCGACGGTCTTGCTGAACTGCGCGAGGCCAAGAAGAAGGAGCCGCCGCTGGTATCCGTCGCCGAAGCGCTCCGCATGCGTAACGACTCGCCGGAAGCGAATAAAAAAATCCTCAGCGCACTCTCAGTGCTCGCCCCGCCAGATGGAAAGGGCATCAACTTCGATGCCCCCATTAGCCGCGGGTTGCCCATGGATATTTCCACTACCAATCCCATCCTGCAAAGCAGCATCGCAGAGGTGCGAGTTTTGGATCTAACAAGTTTCGGGCTGTTTGGATTCGATTGGAACATGGTGCCTTTCGCCAGCTCCGATTCAGTCGTGTCATGGCAAACCAGCAAAGATCACATGCTTGACAAAGTCGTCATGCGCGGCGATCTCACCTGGTCGGACGGCAAGCCGATTACCGCACACGATGTTGCGTTCTCTTTCAAGGCGATCATGAGCTCGAAGGTCCCTGTGCCCGCCGTCCGCTCCGGCACCGATCAGTTGCGTTGGGTTGAGGCCTACGATGACCACACCATCGTCTACTTCCATAAAGCTGCTTTGGCTACCGGCGTATGGGATGTGAACTTTCCAATCATCCCCCAGCATATTTACGAAAAATCAATCGCTGACGATCCAACGCTCACCACAAGTACCTACAATGTCCGCCAAGAACTGCATCCGGTAGTGGGTGGGCCCTATCAATTGGCGAAATGGAGTCGCGGCTCCGAAATTGTTTTGCGACTTCGCGATAGTTACTTCATGCACAACGGCAAGCAAGTTCGCGATAAGCCCTACTTCAAAGAAATCCGCTTCCATATCATCGAAGACGGCAACACTCGCTTGCTCGCTCTCAAGTCGGGCCGCATCGACACAGGTGAGCTCGAAGCCGAACAGTGGGAAACGCAAACGTCCGGCGATGGTTTTTACGCCAACAATACCAAGGCCTATGGCAACGAATGGACCTTCTTCTACATTGGGTGGAACTTGAAGGCACCATTCTTTCAAGACACGCGCGTCCGCCGCGCTATGGCCTATGCCATGAATTACAAAGAAATGATTGATGATTTATGTTATGGCCTCTATCCGCGGTGCCACGGCATTTTTGCCCCCGATTCGTGGATGTATCCCAAACACCCGCTCCCTCTCTTCCATCAGGATCTCGATAAGGCGGAACAACTACTCGACGAAGCAGGTTGGATGGACAGCGACGGCGATGGCATCCGCGACAAAGAGATCAACAGCCAGCGGATTCCCTTCGAGTTCGATCTGATGGTCAGTCAAAAGCCCGACCGCATCGACATCTGTAACCTGTTCCGCGAGAATCTCGACAGCATCGGTATTATTTGCCACGTCGTACCGATGGAAGCCGCCGTTTTCCAGGAACGCGTGCAAAACAAAAAGTATGAAGCTGAAATGGCCGGCTGGGGTACAGGTACCGACCCGTACACAAATCAAAATTTGTTTGGCACCGGCGAAGATCGCAACTTTGGATCGTACTCCAATCCGCAGGTCGACGCGCTATTTAAAGCCGGCATGAAAGAATTCGACCGTCAAAAACGCGCCGAAATCTATGGCGAGATAGCCAATATCATTTACGAAGAACAGCCCTACCTGTTCCTCTACAACCGCAGCAGCTTTTACGGTTTCAATAAATCACTCCGTGGCTATCGGTTCAGCCCCCGCGGCCCGTTTTCCTATAGTCCCGGTTTTGGCTCCCTTTGGATGCCCGCCCACCCCTAACGCGGTACGCGATAATTTCGGAAAGCGTGATGAGTAGCTAAATTCGCAAGAATTCGGCCCACGAATTCAGCGACGAACAAGAAACGTCAGCCCCATGTATTACTACATCGCTCGCCGAATCTTGTTGGGGCTGCTGACGCTGCTGCTCATCACTTTCTTTGTTTACGGCCTCATCCGACTGATGCCCGGTGACCCGCTTCTGGTACGTCTGGAGATGATGGAGCCCGGTAAACATGTTCTCCCCGAGGATCTCGTCCGGATGCGCGAGATGTATGGGCTCAATGATCCCTGGTATATTTCCTATGCCAAATGGCTCGGAAGTCTATTTCACGGCGACTTGGGTGAATCCTTCACGCAGCACGCAAGCGTAGCACAAGTCATCGGCCGGCGAATCGGTCCCACGCTGTTGCTGACCCTTTCGTCTCTCATCCTGTCCTACCTTCTGGCGATCCCGTTGGGCCTCTACGCCACGGCCCGCAACGGTCGATGGGATGAGCGCACTGTCAGCGTTCTGCTCTACATGCTGTATTCGCTGCCTTCGTTCGTCGCCGCACTCGCGCTTCAAGTTCTCTTCGCCATTCGGCTCCAGGGCACCGTGTTCGAATTGCCGCTCTTCGGCATGACGAGCGACCATTTTGCACAAATGAGCTTCGGTCAACAGTTCGTCGACTTGTTCCGTCACGCGTTCTTACCCGTCGCTTGTTTTACCTATGGCGCACTGGCATACTACAGCCGCTTTATTTTGGCCAACATGCAGGAGGTCATCCGCCAAGATTACATCCGCACCGCCCGCGCCAAGGGCGTCGGCCATTGGCGGATCCTTCTCCACCACGCCTTCCGCAATACGCTCATCCCGCTCGTCACGCTGATCGGTCTCGAGCTGCCCGCCCTCCTCAGTGGCAGCATTATTCTCGAACAAATCTTCAGTTGGCCCGGCATGGGAAAGCTGTTTTTTGAATCGATCCGCATGCGCGACTACCCAGTACTCATGGGTTTGTTGCTCATGTTCTCCGTGCTGACCCTGCTCGGGCAACTACTCGCAGATATCTGCTACGCCCTCGTTGATCCCCGCGTCACCTATGAATAGCGCCACACACATTTGTTGTTGTCACTCGCTCCTCGAAAATCGCGCCTAGTATGAGCACCGTCCCCACTTTCCAATCGGCTCCTGCCCCCATCGAGGGCCCGATCGAATCGCACGCGCAGAGCACACGTGGCTTCTGGGCCGAAACGTGGCACCGCTATCGCCAACGAAAATTGGCCATGCTTGCGATGGTCTATGTTGTCTGCATGGCGTTCGTGGCCATCTTCTCTCCCGCCATCGCGGGCACCAAACCCATCATTTGCAGATACAAAGGGCATATCTATTTTCCTGCTCTGGGCTACTTCCACCGTTCTTGGGAAAACCCAATCTTCCGCACCGATCATTTCCGCGGCATCTATCGGGGGAACTTAAAAAAGAAAGATCCCAACAGCTGGGCCATCTGGCCTCTCGTTTATCAAGACCCGTACCGCCGCGTGCGCTCCGGTGAGTGGGAGGGCCGCCCGGCCAATCCGACGCGTGACCTGGGCCGTCCAAGCCGTCTCAACTGGTTCGGAACCACCCGCGCCGGCGTCGATGTCTTTGCTGAAATGGTCCACGGCACCCGCACAGCCATGCTGGTCGGCTTCGTCTCGATGGGCATCGCCGGCTTGATCGGCATGACGCTCGGCGGTCTCGCCGGTTACTTCGGCGGCTGGATCGATATGCTGCTCAGCCGTTTGATTGAATTCGTGATGTGCATTCCACCCCTGGTCTTGATACTCGCACTCATTGCTGTGCTCGAGCATCCCACCATTTGGTATCTCATGGCTGTCCTCGGCCTCACTGGTTGGACCGGCATCGCTCGCCTTATGCGAAGCGAATTCATTCGCCTCCGCGAGGCCGACTTCGTCACCGCCGCTCGCGCGCTGGGCGTCGATTGGTTCGGCATCATGTTCCGCCACATTTTCCGCAATGGCCTCGCTCCCGTTCTAGTACCAATCACATTTGGCATCGCTTCCGCAATCCTCATCGAAAGTGCCCTTAGTTTTCTCGGCTTCGGTGCCCCGCCCCCAAACCCAAGCTGGGGTGCGCTCTTCGAAGCTGGCCGTAGCAACCTGCAAATGTGGTGGCTCATCGTCTTCCCTGGCCTTGCCATCTTCTTCACCGTCCTCGCCTACAACCTCATCGGCGAAGGCCTCCAAGAAGCCACCGACCCACGCCTTCGCCAACCTGGCAATTAATCAATTGATACAGAATGTAACCACTACGATACGACGGGCACGACGAATGATTACGCAGTTACTACTTCTGACTTCCGTCTTGAACGTCGTGACCGTCGTGTCGTTGTGGTAAAAAAAGAGAAAACCATGCCCTCTGTTCTCGAAGTCTCCGACCTCCGCACCTACTTCCACACCGAAGAAGGCGTCATCCGCGCCGTCGACGACCTCACCTTTCGCATCGACGAGGGCCGCACGCTCGGCATTGTCGGCGAGAGTGGCTCCGGCAAAAGCGTCACGTCGCTTTCCATCATGCGCCTGCTCTCGTCGAACGCTCGCATCGAAACTGGCCGTATCGCGCTACTCGGCCAAGACCTTGTCGGCCTTCCCGAGCGCGAAATGCAATCCATCCGCGGCCGCGACATCAGCATGATCTTCCAAGAGCCGATGACATCGCTCAATCCGGTCTTCACCGTCGGCGCACAAATCATGGAGGCCATCGTCCTCCACCAGCGCGTGAGCAAGTCTGAAGCCCGGCAGAAATCGATCGACCTGCTGCGAGAAGTCGGCATCAAGAACCCGGAGCATCGCGTCGACGCCTATCCGCACCAGATGTCTGGCGGTCAAAAGCAGCGCGTGATGATTGCCATGGCCCTCTCCTGCAACCCGCAGCTCCTCATCGCCGACGAGCCCACCACCGCGCTGGACGTCACGATCCAAGCCCAAATCCTCGAAATCCTCCGCCGTCTCCGCGACACCCGCGGCATGTCGATCATCTTCATCACGCACGATCTCGGCGTGATCGCCGAAATTGCCGATGACGTGCTCGTCATGTACCGCGGCGAGGAAGTCGAGTACGCCCCTGTTCTCGAAATCTTCAGTAATCCCAAGCACCCGTACACGAAGGGCCTCCTCGCTTGTCGTCCTCGCCTCGAAACCAAATATCGCCGCCTACCCACTGTCGACGACTTCATGGAAACCGTTCCCTTGAAGGACAGCGACATTTCGGGTGTCCCTGCTGGCTCGTACAGCAGTGCGAATGTATCGGGCGCCACTGGCTCTGCCGGTGCTTCGCCCATCCCACCCTCCGCGACGCCAGTCGGTAGTGACTCGAATCAGCCTGCGCTTGCCGGTGCCACTTTCCGCATTATCGAAAAAAAGATGACGCCGGAGCGCCTCAAGCACCTCGAAACGGAAGGCCGTGGCCGCCTCCTTCACCCAAAAACCGAACTCGCCGCTATCGGCCATCCCTGGGAAGAAGGCCACCAGGCTCCCGATACGAAAACCGTCGCCGAAGGCACGCAGCCGCTGCTGGCCGTGAAAAACCTAAAGGTTTATTTCCCAGTCCGCCGCGGCATCCTGGCCCGTACCGTCGATTACATCCGCGCGGTGGATGATATCAGCTTCAACGTCTACCCCGGGCAAACGCTCGGTCTCGTCGGCGAATCCGGCTGCGGCAAAACCACCACCGGCCGCGCGATCCTCCGTCTCATCGAACCCACCGGCGGCCAAGTCCTCTATCGCGGCACAAACCTCTCCGATCTCGGCAGTCGCGAGCTCCGCTCTATGCGCGGCAATATGCAAATCATCTTTCAAGATCCGTACGGCTCGCTCAATCCGCGGATGACGATCGAATCCGCCATCACTGAGCCGATGGTCATCCAACACATCGGCACGAGCCGCGCCGATCGCCGCGACCGCGCTGCGGCACTCCTTAAAGAAGTCGACCTCACCTCCAACTTCCTCCGCCGCTACCCGCACGAGTTCAGCGGTGGCCAACGCCAACGCATCTGCATCGCTCGGGCCCTGGCCGCCGGCCCCGAGTTCATCATCTGCGACGAATCGGTCTCCTCACTGGACGTGAGTGTGCAGGCCCAAGTGCTGAACCTCCTCAAAGAGCTGCAAGACAAACGCGGCCTCACGTACATCTTCATCAGCCACGACCTGAGCGTCGTCAAGTTCATGGCTGATATGATGGCCGTCATGAACAATGGTAAGATCGTCGAGTTCGGCCCCTCGGAAAATATCTACAAGAACCCTCGCGAGACCTACACTCGCCGTCTCATCGATGCCACGCCCAAAGACGATCTCGACCTCATCCGTCGCCGCGTTGAAGAACGCGAAAAGAGCCGCGCCGCCGCCACGTAGAATTCCTCGAAGCTTGCGGGCACTCGAATCCGTACGACAGAACATAGCGCCAATGCGCTATACATTGATGTTATAGCGCACAGCGCTATAAACTACACTCCTCATCCCAAACACCCCATGATTCTATCTCTCATGTAAGTCGGTTCCACCATGTGCCCTTCCAACTATTTGCGAATATCATTCCGGAAAACATCGCCCTCGTTGGCCACAATACTACTATTTGCTGCTTTGCTACCGGCGCATCCAACCTTCGCCGCCGCGCCGCTCATCGCCTATGTGGGAACCTACAGCTCGCCGCTTCACGATGTGCCAGCCACCCAGGTCGACCTGCCACCCGGCAATGGTCACGGCATCCACATCTTTAGCGTCGATCGCACTACCGGCGCGCTGACGCCCATCGGTATCTTCGATCTTGGCACTAGCCCCAACTGCCTTGCTGTGAATGCCGCGGGCACGCGTCTCTACTCCGCCAACGAAACAGATCGCGTGGGCGACAACCACGAAGGCAGTGTCAGCGCCTTCGCCATCAATCGGCACGATGGCAATTTAATGCTGCTCAACACGGTCCGTTCCGGAGGCACCGGCCCCACCTACATCAGCATCCATCCCTCCGGCCGCTTCCTGCTGATCGCGAACTATCACGGTGGCTCAATCGCGGTCGTGCCGATCTTGACCGACGGCCGCCTCGGTGAGCCCACCGATATCAAAACTGACAACGGCAAGATCGGCCCCACCAAAGCAACTAACGCACCACTCGGCAGCTTCGCCATCAGCGGACATGATCACCCACACGCCCACATGATCGCCGCTGACCCATCCGGCCGCTACGTCCTGCACGTCGACCTGGCCCTCGACAAAATCTTCGTATGGAAATTCGACGCCGCCCGCGGCATGATTACGCCTAATAACCCGCACGCCGTCTCGCTGCCGCCGGGCGACGGCCCGCGCCACTTCGATTTCCACCCCAACGGCCGCTGGCTCTACTCCATTCAGGAGGAAGGCTCCACCATCGTGCGATTCGACTACGACGCCCGCACCGGCCAGCTCACTCCGCGCCAAACCATCTCCACGCTGCCGACGGGCTTCGCCGGCAGCAACTTCTGCTCTGAAATACTCGTCTCCGCCGACGGCCGCTTCGTCTACGCCGGCAACCGCCTCCACGACAGCATCGCCATCTTTTCCGTCGGCCCGGATGGCAATCTCACGTACTCTGGCGAAACCTGGACCCGCGGCGATTACCCCCGCAGCTTCAACTTCGATCCCACGGGCCGCTTCCTCTACTCCTGCAACCAGCGCGACGACAACATCGCCGTCTTCGAAGTCGATCGCAAAACAGGCGGCCTTCATTTCACCGGCCACTACGCTCCCGTCGGCAATCCCTCGAGCATTGTCTTTCTTGACCTCGCCAACTCGAAGTGAACGCGCCGGCGCCGCGCCACCCCTACATTCCGTTCCCTCGAAGAGTGCGTGCGTCAGTGTGAATCGAGCAATTGAGAACACCAACTCGAAATACCAAATTGTTGTCGCCTATCCGTTAATGCCCTCCTAAACACGCACTTTTTGCGCATCGGCCGCCGCTAGCGAACAGCGAATCGGAAGATTAGCCCTCCGTTGCGGTATCTTCCAACCGCATTTGTGGTACAATGGAATCAGTTGGATTGACGACGCGATTGTAGCACGCACTCTTTTGAATTCGGCCTGCTTCTTTCTCCTTCGCCGGCCCACTTGGTGGACCACCACGTTGGTTCCTTTCGGTTCGACCCAGGAAGTCTTTATGGGGGTCGGCTCTGTCCTGAGTGAGGACTGTTGGTAGGAGTATGGTTGTGGGTAAGAAACTTTATGTCGGCAACTTGAGCTACAGCATTGATGGCTCCCAACTTGAGGAATTGTTTTCCAAGTATGGCCATGTGCGTAGCGCCGAAGTAATTCAGGATCGTGATACGGGCCGTAGCAAAGGGTTCGGCTTCGTCGAGATGGGAGACGACAACGCCGCTCGCGAGGCCATCGAAGGCTTGAACGACCACGAGCAGGATGGCCGACCGTTGACCGTCAACGAGGCCCGTCCGAAGGAGCCGCGGGGTGGCGGATTCGGCGGCAGCCGCGGAGGCCACGCGTATGGTCGGCGGTAATCCCGACCCGAAATAAACGAGCCAGCACCGGCCGCGAGCAAATTCCCTCGCGGCCGGGTTGTTTGAACCAGGCGAAGTGTGCGACGACGCCGCCTCGCAGGCAGTTGCAACGGAGTTGCCAGGAACTTCAACCTTTGGAAGCACCATGAGCAGCGAAAAATCAGTCGTCATCCTACCTCCGCCTCCGAAACCAATCTGCCCCGTCTGTGGCAAGCCCTCCTATTCGTTGGGCGGTGTCCATCCCCAATGCGAGCTATTCAACAAGCCGATGAACCCCGGCTGGGCCGGCTTCGAGCCGCCAAAGCCGCCGAATCAAAAGCGAAGAAGCCCACTCGTCAGAGTTGGCAAAAACAATGCCCTGCATGTGGCACTCAATCTCACGTAAGCCGAAAATCCTGCAAATGCGGACATCAATTCCGTCAGAAGTAGTCATGCGTGTATGGACCATTCAGAACGTTGCCTTTGCATGGGCACAAAACGAAAGGACTTCGAATGGGGAAAAACCCGAACACATTTCAAAAGCGACAACGCGAATTCGATAAGAAGCGCAAAGCCGAAGACAAACGCAAACGCCGACAAGCACAAAAAAATGCCGCCGCAAATGAAAATTCAACGGCTGCCCCCGCAAACGACGAGAAGCCAGACCCGGTTGCTGAACGATAACGCTCTCCCGGTGAACTTCTTCCAGCGACGATGTGAGACAGCGTTATGAACATCGATCAATTGCGCGACGCTATCTGGGAAGATCTCTTCCGCGCAAAACGCCCAAATCAATCACGGAAATCGCGTCTCAAACCGCTTGCGACGCGACCGACGTTCTCGCGGCCGTAAATCATGAATGGTTCCATGTTGCCGGCGATCAGGTGTCGATTGCGTATGCAGTCGCCGGCATGCATGCCAAGTGAGGTAATCGTGGACGAACGTGAAGTCTTGCGTACGTGGCGTGATCTATTCCATGGCAATCCAACGACGCCCGAAACCTTGGCCAAAGCCGAGGCGCTTCTGGAAGGTCTGAGCGGCGAGAGTCCGTTGCACCTCCGCTTAGCGAATGAGCTGGAGGATCTCAAAAAGGGACCGCCGGTTCGCAAGAAAAAGCGCTCCGCCCGTCGCCAGCCATCATGAACGCCGCCGTCAGCGTCTCCATTGCCTGACGTCATCCGCTCGGGTACGCTCTGGGCGCCAGCAATGCCCCGCGACCCCTCCCCTTACAGGGAAAGGCTAGGAGATGGTTGCTCCCTCTGGCGAACAGCTAAAAGCTAATTGCTTACTCCTCGGTCCTTCTGGCATAATCGCCGCATGCCCGCCACACCCAAAATCAACGTCACCTCCTTCGACCACGTCACCATCATCTGCGCCGATCTCGACGCCACGCGTCGCTTCTACGTCGACTTTCTGGGAATGACCGAAGTCCAGCGCCCTTCATTCAAATTTCCCGGCCTCTGGTTCCAGACAGGCAGCGTCCAAATCCATGCTACCCAACAAAGCCCCGAAGCAGGCCAAGCAGGCTGGGCCAAAGCCGGCACAGTCACATCCCGCGGCCACCACTTCGCCTTCGCCGTCGACGACGTCGCAAAGACGTTGGAGATCGTCGAAGCCCACGGCATCCGCATCGCCTCCCCTCTCCAACAACGCCCCGACGGCTACAAGCAACTTTACCTCTACGACCCCGACAACCACGTCATCGAATTAGTTAGTCACTGGACTTTTGCAAATCGTTAAATCAACCCCAATTGGGCGATGACGTGTTGAGGTTTTTTCGAATCATTAGTGACTTGGCAGATGGCCCACTGGAGAGTGGTCCGCAGCGTCTCGGCAGCCACGGCGCGACAGGCCTGGCCGATGGTCGTCAGCCGCGCGAGCGCCCATTCCTTCGCACGGTTCTGCTTCAATTGGAGCACCAAGAGGCTGTACGCGAGCATGACCAGGTACATATGCCTTGTCTGGCCCAGGCCACTGCGCAGCTGACAATCTCCCATGCCCAAATGTTGCTTGCCGTCCCGATGGTAGGTCTCGGTTCCTGTCCAACGGCACCGATAGCCGCGCACGATGCGCGTCACTTCCCAACGTGTACGATTGGTGACGAGGATTTTGCACGGAGCGTCGTCGCGGCGATGGTTCCACAAGATCACGATGCGGACCGGATGATTAACTTGCGGCAGCCGCACAGTGCAGGTGAGATACCATTGGCGCGCATCGCCGCGGCGAAGCTCCTTGCGATCTTGCGGCGGGATAGCAGCGGCAAACTCATCGACCCGCACTTCCCGGCCGCGGAACCAAATCTTGCGGTTACTCTTCAAATCTCCAATATAAGCGCGGGGCTGACCGAAGCGGTCGTGTTTCGAGTGGACGTAGTTCATGTTGGAAGCACTGGAAAAATAGCTGTCCCACGTGAAGTCGCCGGGAATCTCTCGCTCACACACCCAATGCACCAACTGGCGAAACAATACGCCGTGATCAAGAAACACCTCACCGGTGGCTTCACACTGCTCGCGTTTCTTGAACCGCCGGAAGTCGAGCGGGTAGTGCTTGCCGTTGCTGGTCACGTAATTGGCGAACAACAAGTCGTGAGCGATTTTATAGCGCTCCTCGGCATGATCCCAAAACCAGCCGACGTCTTGGATCCGCTTGCCATCGTGGTCGATGAGCACATCGTCCACGGCAATGACTCCCTGGTCGTGATAGCGCGTCGTAGGGTCTTTCTGCAGCAGTTCCAAACGCCGTTCGTTGAGCTCTTCGGCGTCCCATTCAGCCTCCGTGAGAAAGCGGTTCAGGCACGATTGGTCGGTCGTTTCGGCGAACTCGCCGTTGATCCCGCTGACCGTCTTGTTGGCCGCGACCAAGAGCCCCGTCAAATATTCAGCCAAGTGGCGCCGCTGTGGCTCACCGTGAAACAGGTCCGCAAATTCCGGCAGGGCTTGTTTAATCACTTCGGGAAAGTCAACGATCGCGGGCATGGTCAGGGCCTCCGGGTCGTCGTTGCGCCATGCCCTATTGACCTCAAATTCCACCGAAAATTCCATAAGCTAGCACTGCATCCACCAATCCGTCGTGCAGCCTCTCGATGCCCAACACAACCTATGGCCCTGGCCGCGTAACACTACTCGACATTCGGCCTTGAAACACCAATTTGCAAAAGGTCAGTTAGTCACTAGTATTCCCCATTCGTCATTCCCCACTCGCTCCTCGCCCCTCCCCATGCGTTCCTTCGACAGCCTCAGCGAACGTGAAATACTCGCCCTCGCCATCTCGCAGGAGGAGGAAGACGCCCACATCTACGCCGACCTGGCCGAGAACCTCAAAACCGATTACCCCGCCACGTCCGAAATCTTCCACCGAATGGTTGGCGAAGAGAACGAGCACCGCCGCCGCCTGATCGAAACTTACCGCGCTCGCTTCGGCGAACACATTCCGCTCATCCGCAAACAGGACGTTCGTGGCTTCATCCGCCGCCGGCCGGTCTGGCTCATGCAACCGCTCGGTATCGACCGCGTCCGCAAGCTAGCCGAGTCGATGGAGATGGAAACCCGCCAGTTTTACGAAGCCGCGATGAAGCGCACCACCGACGCCGCCATAATAGGCCGCTCCCGCTCCCGCGACTAGCCACTGCGGTATGACCGATTAGCGGTCTCCGCACCATCTCGGTAAATTGGTTGCATGGGTTCGATGCAACCAAAGCCTAACGGCCTGACAAAACGACCGGGGACTGTGTTCCAATTTTGCGGCGGGCACCATCGCCGCGATGGTCGCGGAGCAAAATGGGACTGTCCCCCTCTCTCAGGTCGTTTTGTTGCACGCTTCAAATCAATTCGTACTTTCCTATCCGGAGCGCAAAATGACTGTATCTCGACGTGAATTCCTGACTGGCACGTGTGCTGCCGGTGCGGCTGGCCTGCTGACCACGCGCTCCGAAAAAGCACTAGCAAAAGCCGCTCACGACACCATTCCGTCCTCCGATCCGCCCGCCGCGGCTGTGCCGCCCGGCTCGCCCGGCTCCTTCACCTTCGTCCACCTGACAGACCAGCACGTCACGCACCGCCGACACGCCCCGCAGGGCTACCACCAATGCATCGCCGCAATCAACGCGCTCCAACCGGCGCCCGATTTCGTCCTCATGGGCGGCGACATGGTCTTCGACGGCGGCTACACCGCCAAAGACGACTACAAAAATCAAATCCACCTCTTCAAGGAAATCACGCGCGAATTGAAATACCCTTGGCGCCCCTGCCTGGGCAACCACGACGTGCTCGGCTGGAACACCCGCGAAAAAGTCGCGCCCACCGACCCCGGCTACGGCAAGAAGATGCTCATGGACGCCCTCGAATGGCACGAGCCATACTACAGCTTCGATCACAAAGGCTGGCACTTCGCCGTTCTCGACAGCGCGTATCCCGCCAAACGCGACGGTCGCATCATCCAGGAGCCGCGTCTTGGCCCCGAACAGCTCGAATGGCTCGCCTACGACCTGGGCGCCGCGGGCGACCGACCGAAGATCGCCGTCGTCCACATCGCCGCCTTCTGCAACGTCGGCCAGATCAGCGGCGATCCCAAGCACTTGGCCATGGACGGCAGCATGGTCATCTGGGACACCAAGGAGCTGCGAAAAATCCTCGAGCGCCACAACGTGAAGCTCCTGCTCCAAGGCCATAGCCATCGCGTCGAAGACACGTTCTGGAACGGCATCTGGTACGCGACGAGCGCCGCCGCCAGCGGTGCCTGGTGGGCCGGCAGTTGGACCGGCTCCGATCCCGGCTACTCCATCATCCGCTGCGAAGGCGACCGCGTAACATGGACACACGAAAGCTACCCCTGGGCCCCGCACCTCGACCCGCAAGACACCCTGGAACGCAAGAAAATCGCCGAACAAGAGCGCGAGCGGGCCAACCAAGCGCGGCTTCGCCAGTTAGAGCGCGCAGGACGAAAGCCGTCCTAACGGAGAGCGAGGCTCCCGCCGAGCCACATCACTGATTGTTTTCCCTTCTCTTCGATGGGGAGGGATGAAGGGAGGGACAACCGCCAGGGTTGCTCCGAACTCGCCGCGGAGAGACGAGAACGCCTCGACCTCCGCCGAACGCCAACGGCGTTCCACACCAAAGCCCACGCTTTCGATCGCCCCCGCGGTCGAACCCTGGGTATCGGTACCCATTACCACCGAACCCCAACGGGGTTCCACATCGGAGCCAACGTAACAAATAGGTTAAGCTGTCCACCCACGACAACCCATCGATAAAGGAGGATGGGTTGTTCTTCCGCGTCAACCCATCAATCCAACCGCCCCAAAACCCGCTGGGTTCCCGCTCCACGGCGTCCTACAAACTGCGTCCGTTGCTCCGTCTGGCTGGTTGGCGTATCCTTAGTTCGTCGCTTGGGAGCAGTGCAATTTGATTGCGAAGAGATATTGGAGTCCGTGAATGTCAAACCGCCTGCTGCAATTTGTCGCGCCAAAGCGCTCGGGGACTGTCCCAATTTTGCGGCGAGCACCATCGCCGCGATGGTCGCGGCGCAAAATGGGACTGTCCCCCTCCTCGATGGCAAAACAGCTTCTCGCGTGGTGTGTTGCTGGGTTGGTGTTGGCCGGGGTGGCTCGTGGGGCCGAGAGTTGGCCGACGTTTCGCGGGCCGCAGCGCACGGCGGTGGCCCCCGACACGGGCTTGCTCACCGAATGGCCCGAAGGTGGACCGAAGCTGGTTTGGCAAACGGCCGGCGCAGGGCGCGGTTACTCGAGTCTGGCGATCGTGGATGGCCGGATCTATACGCTGGGCGACGCACCTTCCACGGCAGACGACCAGGACGAATACCTCCTCTGCTTCAACCAAGCCGACGGCAAGCCGCTGTGGAAAACGAAGACCGGCGCGCCCTGGCAAGAAGGCCAGCCCAATTGGCAAAGCTCGCGCAGCACGCCGACCGTAGACGGGGATCGCGTCTATGTCATCACGCCGCACGGCGTGCTAATCTGCTGCCAGACGTCAGGCAAGGAACTGTGGCGCAAAGACCTGAAAAAAGATTTCGACGGTAAGAAGGCCGACGGCTGGGGATACAGCGAATCGGTGACCATCGACGGCGACCTGCTCCTCTGCACGCCCGGCGGCCCAAAGAACACGATGGTCGCGCTCGACAAACGAACCGGCGACAAGCGCTGGGCAGCCTCATGGCCAGACAACCGCGGCGCGGGCCATTCGTCCATCGTGATCACGAACGTCGGCGGCACCAAAGTGTACGTGCAATCCACGGGCAGCGGCGGCATGGGCGTGCGGGCCGCCGATGGCAAACTGCTCTGGACGTTCGACATCGACCGCACCACGGCTGTCATACCCACGCCCGTCGTTCGCGACGACTTGGTGTTCTACGTTGCCGGTTACGGGCGCGGCGGCGCGCTCTTGAAGCAAGTGCCCAGCGGCAATGGCGACGTGAAAGTCGAGGTCGTGTATCCGCTCAAGACCGAGTTGAGCAATAAGCATGGCGGCGTCGTGCTCGTGGGCGATTATCTCTACGGAGATTCGGAGGACCGCGGCATCGTGTGGTGCGCCGATCTGATGACGGGCGACGTGAAATGGAAGTCGCGCGGCCCGGGGCGCAACTCGGCCTCCATCGTCGCAGCCGATGACCATCTCTACATTCACTATGCCGACGGCACGATGGCGCTCGTCAAGGCTACCCCCGAGGCCTTCGAGGCGGTCAGCCACTTCGAGCTCCCCGCCAGCGGCGACCGCCCAGGCTGGTCCCACCCGGTCCTCCTCGACGGCCGCCTCTACGTCCGCGAAGGCGACGTCATCTCATGCTACGACGTCCATGAGTAGGATGGGTTGTCCGCTCTGCGGCAACCCATCAATCGCACCACCCGCATAAACTCGATGGGCTCCCGCTTCGCGGCGAACCCATCCTACTCAACTGGGGACTAGCCTCAGTGGCTTTTTCATGCCGGCTCGCTGCTCCATTCGCAACAAGGTTTGCCTCGCAGAAAGACGGCGAATTGGCTACGCTTATGTTCGCCGTGTCGTTTTCGTCAAAGGAAGTCCCGTGAGCAACGACCTAGAAATCACCGAACGCATAAAGCGTCTTGTCATCATTGCAATGGTGACAGACGACGAGTTGCTAGAGCGACTTGTGCTCAAAGGCGGTAATCTACTGGATATTGCGTATGGAATTTCAACTCGTGCGTCTGTCGACATTGATTTTTCTGTGGACGGGGTCTTGGATTCAGTGGCCAATCTCGAAGAACGTCTCAAGAAGTCACTTGTCGCGACGTTTGAGCCGGAGGGCCTTACGCCATTTGACTTCAGATTTGAAGCGGTTCCGCCAAACTTGTCTGCCGACATGAAATCATTTTGGGGAGGTTACAAAATCCGCTTTAAAATCATTGAGGGTGAGCGTTATACGAAACTGAGCGGTGACTTGGAACGACTTCGGAGGGAGGCGATTCGTGTTGGTAAACGCGGGTCAACTACGTTCACTATTGATATAAGCAATCACGAATACTGCCAAGAAAAAGAACCTTGGATCATCGACGGCTTCACCGTATATGGCTATTCGCCCTCGATGATCGTGGCTGAGAAGCTAAGAGCAATTTGCCAACAAATGCCGAGCTATGCCAAAAAAGTCAAAATGAATCGTAGAGCACGGGCACGCGACTTTGTGGACATCAAGGTTATCGTAGATAAATTCAAAATTGACTTTCGATACCCGTCATTTCGAAAGATCATTGAACACACATTTGTGGCTAAGAAGGTGCCGCTTGAACTTCTGCAAGAGATTGAACAGTATCGCGAGTATCACCGCGAAGATTTTCGATCGGTGCAAGATAATGTCAAGGCAGGCGTCAAGCTTGAACCGTACGATGCCTACGTCGATTTTGTAGTGGCGAGATGCAAGGAATTAGAAACCTTTTGGGACAAATAGCCGCCACTTCTTCACGTAGTCGGTTTCTTTCATTTGATGAGTCAGGTAGAAATCGAATTCCATTTCAAACTGACGTAGCAAGCTCAACTGCGTCTCAGAGTATACGCCTGCACGATCCAGATAGTAACCGATTATCTGATGGTAGGGATATGTGTAATTGAGCTTGCGAAGATAAGCAACCAGCTTATTCACGGAGAACTTGCCTTCGGCCTCTAAATAAGCGTGTGCAACTTCGTGGACACCACCAGAATAGATAGGTCGCACAGCAATATCTATTAGCGTGCGTTCGAGGTCGGCAACTCGAATCCTATCGCGGGGAATAACACCTAATGTGCCGGTGTTCTTTCCGTTTAGAACGCAGATTCGCTGCTCACGAAATGTTGTGACGTTGTTCGATACGCGGCATTTGTTTTTGAATGCCCGGTTTATACTGCCCTGCGATAGTTCGCCATCGCCCCCAGATGCGGGCTGCTCAAAGTTTAGGTAGATCGTCTTCGGTATCTGTTCGGTTAACTCATGGAGTTGCAGGGCTGTAAAATGAGTGAAATAGCCTTCGGGGCGTAACGACTGCACAATCTCAAGAGTTTCGACGTTTCCCCAGGAGTAGCGATTCGTTGGGCGATTAGGAAGTTTGAATTTGTGAAGCTCAAGTTTGGTATTTTTGAGCAGGTACGCAATAAATTTATTGGTGGTTGTGGCAGTCGCCAGCCGCCAAAAATTTCGATGAGCCGTTAGCACGTGCTCGATACCTGAGCGTGTGAAAACCCGTGTTTCGGCTTCCTCGAAAGTCCTAACAATGTCAGGCTTGGCGATGCTAAGTCGGGAGCGTCCGGCCATTTGCGTCACTAATGAAGCTGGTGTTCCATGTAGTATACATACTACATGGAACATCAACTAAAGGCGGGCAGATATTGAATGCAGCAATTTTGTTGCCTTTCCAGCGATGAGGCTGTTTCTGTGCCATCCATAGTAGTATATATACTACTATGGATAGCATAATGATTGAAAGCCGGGGTCGGTCATAAATTGTTATCCCACAGCCAGTTACGATATCACTGGTGTGTGACCACAGCGGCTAGAGCTGTATTTCCAAGGCGTCCCTTGATTTGTTCCTCATGTTGCGTAGTATATATACTACGCAACATGTTGATCAATCCCACCATAAATTGCAGCCTTTTTTCTCGCCGGGTGCCACTGGCTTTGCCATTGCGTTGTGCGTTCAAATTCGATCAACAGCGCCCAGCGGCAAACCGTGAATGCACGGTAGCCCCGTTAGTTGCTGTCGGGGCGGATCGATCAAGTACCATACCAGCTTGCACTCGACCACTTCCAATCGACGGCCTGTTTCACCAGCCCGCGACGAACGGGGTTCACGTGGATGTATTCGATCGCGGCCTCGATCACGCCCGGTGTCGTGAGATTACGATCGTAGCCTGGCCCTTCTTGCCAGAATCGAAAGCAAGTCTTTCCCGGCCTCTCTTCGACGGTCAGCCGTTTCAGCAGCGGCGAGTTCATTTCCACCAATCGCTGTTTCACCCATTTTGACATTGGCTGCTTGACGTGCGCCAGATACCGATTTATGGCCGGCTCCGGCTCGATCGGCAAAATAAGCAGATGCACGTGCTCCGGCATGAGCACGAACGCGGCCAACTGCATTGCCAGCTCTTCGTTAGCTGCGTCGATACAGCAAGCCAACTGCCGCCGCCAGACGTCATTCGTGAGGAGGGACTGGCGTTTGTAGCAGGAAAACGTCAGCTCATGTAAATCACCTGGCTCATGATAATGCTTGACGAGCTTTCGATGCGGACGGGTCGCACTCATGGTCGAAGCTTAGAATGTTGGAACGCATTGTCAAGCACCACCGTGCAAGCTTTCAATCGTCAATTGCACTGGCGGAGCCAGTGGCACCCTCGCATCGGCCTGCCGCTGCTCAACACCCCGCTTCTTCAGTCTCGCTCCTCGCTCCTCACTCCTCATCCCTCATCCAACTCCCTCAACATCCTCTTCAGTGCGAAGTGGCGGTAGCTTTCGAGGGCGAGCGCGGTGATCTCGGGCCAATGCAGCTCCTCGTCCACGTCCAGGTCGATCCAGCCGTTGTGGCCGGTGTACTTGGAGATGGCAAACCGCTTGTCCTTCACGAGTTCGCGGTGCCGCGCGGCGCCGACCCAGAACGAGAGCTTGAGTCGGCCCGTGTAGTAGTGGGCGGTGGCGAACACTTTGGCGCCGGCCAGCCACGTCGGCGAGCCGAACCGCGTGCCGCACTCGGTTTCCGGTAGTCGGAGGCAGATCGCGTCCAGCTTTTTGAGCACGGACCGGGCCGCCTTGCTTTGGAACCGGTCGATTTCTTCCGGCCGAAATTTCCGCGTCGGCGGCCGCACGCGGAAATCTTTCTCGAGCGACTGCACCAGCTCGGCCGGCGCGACCATCGCGTACGCCTCGCGCACATGCTCGCAAACGGTCGACCAGCCGAGGCCCTTATCCAGCTCGATGCCCAGCCAGCCCGACGGCCCGACATACGGCGGCACGAAGTACACCAGTGGCCGCAACTTGACGAATACCCCCTGCGCCCGGGCGGCGCCATGAGGTTGAGCGCGACCCGCCCGTCGCCGTGGTGATTGATCGTGTACGTGGCGAACACCTTCCGCCCGCGCACCCGAAACGTCGGCAACCCATGCGACTCAAACTCCTCGACCTCTGGCAACGCGGCCATGATCTCTCGCACGACGTCGCTGATCGTTCGCTCACGTTTCGGCATGGTGATTTCCGCTGGTCGCCGGCTGCTGGCTCGTCCAACAGTGCTGATTCGTGCTCAACTTGCATTCGAATGCATTCTCTCTCCGCTCCCTCCGCAACCTCCTGTCGAAATCCAAACCTTCGAACGCTCCTCTCCACGAATCCCCATGAATCCCCATCAGCGAAGATCAGCGTTCCCTCCCCCTTCCGCCATCCCCTTCCCCTCTGGCCATGGACCTCTCGACCACAAGAAAGAGGAACCCAGGCTGCCTCACTTTGGTCCTTTGCCCAAGGAGGAGAGGGAGAGGAAATGCTTGACGTCGAGCTCGCGGAGCGAATCGTAGATCGGCGCGTTGCCCATGAACGTGGGAAGCAGCATCGCGGCGAAGCACGCGCCGAGCATCGGCAACAGCATCGTGAAGCTGCCCGTCATTTCCGTGATCAGCACGATGCCGGTCACCGGCGCGCGGACGACGCCCGTGAAGAACGCGGCCATGCCGACCACGGCAAACGTGTTGGCCGGAGTGTCGAGCGCAGGCAGAGCGAACTGGCACACGGCGGCGAACAGCAGGCCGAGTTGCGCGCCGACGACAAGCATCGGAGCAAACAGCCCGCCGGGCGTTTTGGCCGCGTACGACACCGCCCCAAGCCCAAACCGCATGACGAAGACGGCCGCCAGAACGCCGAGCGTTAGCGTGCCATCGAGAGTCAACTGCGTGAGCGCTTCGCCGCCGCCGACAAACCGGGGCGTCCACCAGGCCAGCAGCCCGACACCGGCGCCGACGATCGCGGCCCGCAGCTCGACCGGCCAGCGGTGGAGTCGCTCGGCGGCATCGATGGCGCCGAGGAGCGCTTTATTGTAGGCCACCCCAACCACGCCGGCGATCACACCAAGCACGAGGAACAGCAGTTCCGTTGCCGCCGACGGATAGGGCAGCGGCGTGACGTGGAATTCCGGCGCATTGCCGAGAAAAAATCTGGCGACGACCATCGCGGTGGCCGAAGCGCCCAGCGCTGCCACGGCGATGCGGGTTTCGAATCGGCGGACGAGCTCCTCCAGCACGAACACCGCGCCGGCAATCGGCGAGTTGAACGCGGTCGCCAGTCCGGCACCCGCGCCGGCGGCGATCAGCACACGGCAATCGTCCCAATTGCGGCGGAAGATTTTGCCCACCAGGTGCGCGAGACTGGCGCCGATCTGGATGCTGGGCCCTTCGCGGCCGAGCGCGAGGCCGGCGCCGATCGCCAGAATGCCGCCGACGAATTTCACGGGGATCAGCCGGAACGGCGCGGGATGGAGCTCGCCCTCGAGCACCGCTTCGGTATGGGGGATTCCGCTGCCGGAGGCGTGCGGCGCGATGCGGCGGACAAGCCACGCGGCGATGGCGGTCGCGCCGGCACAAATGGCGACAACGAGCAACAGCCCGAATAGGCCCTCGGCATGCGACCAGTGGACCAGCTTGTCGCGCAGGTCGTTCCCGTAATTCAAGCTGACTTCGAATAGTGCTCCGGCGAATCCGGCGGCAACGCCCACGACGAGCGATAAGAGCGCGAGCGGGATGATACGGTCGCGGTCGCTAGGGGGCGGGTCGGTGGTCATCGCGACGGAATCTTAACAGACACCGGGCGAGATTGCGAACCGAGATTACATAAATGTGTGCTCTGTTGTGTGAGGAGGACGGAGAATTCAGGCGTTTCAGCAAGTCGCCCTCACCCCAGCCCTTTCCCAGCGGACGAGGGAGCCTCAGGACAAAACTTTGATTTGGCCGGCGGGGGAGCGGCGGAAATGGTGGAGGCAGTCGCCGTCGGCGGTGATGAGTTGGACGTTAAGCGCGTCGGGCGTGACGTGGATGTGGCTGAAGCCGAGGTGTTGATTGTTGACGAAGCCGCGAGTCTGCGGTTGCACCTTGTAGAGGGCAGCGCCGCCGGCGCCGGAGACGATGAAGCTGGTCGAGTAGCCTTCGACATGTAGATGCTGCAGCGTGTGGTCGTGGCCGGCTAGGCAGAGTGAGACGGGGTGCGTCTTGAGGAGCGGTCCCCATTCGCGAATGAGCGTTTGGTTGTCGCCGTGGCCATCGCCATCGCTGAAGAGCGGGAAGTGGTTGACAACCCAGAGCCACGGGGCGGCGGTTGGTTTCCTGAGCTCGGCTTTGAAGAAGTGTCGTTGGGCGATTTTTTCTTGCGGCGTGAGCGCCCTTCCCAGTAGTCGCCATCGAGGACGATGATTTTCACCAGCGGCTTGTTGGAGTTGGGTAGCTCGAGCGTGTACCACTTGGCTGGGAACTTCCAGCGCGAGTGCGGGTTGTTCTTGGCGTAGTCGAGCTGCATCTGCAGCTTGTCATGTTGGCTGTCGTAGTGAGCGGTGCCGTAGTCGTGATTGCCGGCGCAGACGTAGAACGGGCAGTCGAGGCCGTCGGTCGAGTACATCTTCTCGAAATGGTTCTCGAAGCGGTCGGGCGTGATCTTTTTGTAGAAGTTATCGCCCATGGCCAGCACGCCGGTAAGCGGCTGGTCGAGCGACTTGGCAAATGTGGCCATCGCGCGAGCGACGGCAGTTTGGTTGGCGTCGCCTCGTGTGCCGTAGTCGCCGAGGGCGAGCAGATGCAGGCCGCCACTCTCGAAGGTGGTTTCGGCAGGCGCGGCGCGGAGAATGCTTTTTCCGCCGGTGGCCAGCGCAGCCGTGCTGAATAAAACGGTGCGGCGAAGCGCTTCGCGGCGGGTAATGCGTGAGGAAGGCATGAGGGGTCAGGGGGTTGGGAGGGTTGAGAGATCAGGTGGGGCTTTGATTATAGCTGGAATGCTAACGAGTGGCTGTTAAGGAATTGTGAGGGCCGAAGATGAAATTAGGGATGTGGAGTGGGGAATTGGTGGACAGGGGAACAGGTGCGCAAAATTCCTCCCCAGGGTTTTGCGCATTTGTCGCGAATTTGACACAGGCAGGCGGCGGTCGTATGGTGCGCGCACCGGTAGCGGCGCTTCGCGGTAAGCGGGCTGTATTTCCACGCTGGTTTTCAGCGCGTCCTTGGACGTTCGACGTGCGCGGGGCTAGCACACTTCGAAGACGCCATCGAGCGGGATTTTCAGTGGGGAGTGTGAGTCTAGCATCTTGGCCGCGGATTACTAGATGCGATTTTCGGCCACCTGTGTGAGGGTCGAGAGTCGAGAGTCGAGGGTCAAGAGCCAGAGGGGAAGGGGGAGGCGGAAGGGGGAGGCAACGCTGATCTTCGCTGATCGGGATTCGTGGGGATTCGTGAAGACGGGCGTTCGAATGGTTTGGATTTGGACAGGAAGTGGCGGAGGGAGTGGAGAGATGACGCATTCGCGTGCAACGTGAAAGCGAATCAGCACGGCTGCACCCAAAGGAGACCCGCGCACAACCAGGATCACACGAACACGCCTGGAGAAACGCCAAATCGTTTCGCCAGCAGGCGAATTTGGCGGGTGTTCAATTCGCGCGTTCCGCGAAGGATTTCGGAAAGGACGCCTTGTGAGCCGATTTCGGGAAGGTCGGCCTGCTTCAGGCCGTGCTCTTCCATGAGGTGGCGCAGAATCTGGCCGCCTTTGACGTCCGGCATTTTGTAGTGCTGCTCTTCGTAGGCGTGGATCACCGTGCCGAGCGTATCGAGCAAGCTGTACAGCGGGTGCCGCTCGTCGCCGCCAATTTCGTCGACGAGCGCGCGTTCATCCGCTTGATGGCCCGGTTGTACTCGCGCTCATTGCGAATCGACAGAATGGGCGCGATCGCGGCCCAGTGAGCTCGGGTTTTTTCGGCGAGCAGCGTCTTGGTTTCCATGTTCCTTGATCGTACTGGGCATGCGTGAGGACGTGACGGATGTAAATCTTGCTGCGATCGAAATGGATGCAAGTTATCAACCGGTAATCATTGCCCGCAATATTGAACACGGTGAAGCGGTCGACCAAATCAGCCGTCGGCCTGTCTCGGGCTGTACGGCATTTGCTTCGGCAGCACTTTTAGCTGATCGAGAACATTTCGCACGCCAGCCACGCCACGAAGAGCTTTCAGAAGCGGCATGCGCTGGTTCTCGTATTTTAGGTTGCCCGAGAGCGTGACGCTTCCGCGCATCACGACGGCCCTTACTCCCGACCCGCCGCCGCCGGAGCGTTGCAACCGCCGATCGACTAACTTCTGCAGGGCCTTATCCGAATTGTCGCTTCCGCCGAACATGGTTCGATCCCTTCGTGCGAGGAGAAAAGAGCGGTCCGCCGTGCGAAATGCAGGCGTCCGGAAGGGGAATCGACCATAGAGGCCGCCGTCGGACAGTGAAAAGAAGATCTCCCGACCGCGATTCATTCTACCTGGGCTGCCGTGCTCGCTGTGAGAAATCTTGAAAGATTGAGTGAATATCGGGGAAAGCGTGAGCAAACGGCCGCTTGGCGATGAATTCCGGTCCCGCTTCCCACTTTGCACACAGCGGAGGTGGCCGGCGTCGGCCAGCCGATGGTTCTAGCTCTCGACTCTTGGCCTTCGACACTCGACTATTTTCGGCTGAGAGCTGACGGCTGATGGCGCAGCTTCTCTGGCTCTCGACTCTCGACCTTCGACTTTCTCTGACTCTCGACCCTTCTTCAAGCTGAAGGAGAATGGGAAGCAGGAGGAATGGCGGCTGACGTTTGTCTTGAAGTGCACTGGCTCCGTCGGTGGTACGGCAGGGCTACAGCTTCCGGCTATTTGCCAGTGGCACCGGGCGCGGGGCGAAGGGGGAAGGCGGAGGGAACGCTGATCTTCGCTAATCGGCGCTAATCGGGGTTTGGGATTTACATTGATGAATCAGGAACAAATAGCCCCAAGTGGCTCGTGATCGGAATGCTGTTTGTACCGGACCATGAACCGCTCCATGTCGCCCTTTGCAATGCCAAGGATGAGATTGGATATTTCAATAAGACGCCCAAGCGAAACGCCAAATACAAAGAAACGCATCTTTCAGAGTTTCGATCTGATCGAGACGTGAGCGTTGCGAAAAGGTGGATTGTCTTAGCGTTGATCCATGATTGCTATTTTCGATCCGTGATAGTCGATTGGTCGATTTGGGACGGAAAGTACTTTGGAGACGCATTTGAAGCTGACGCCCTAAAGCGACGACGCGCCTACAAGAAGTGGGCGGAAATGCTTATCCAACCCGAATTACGGAATTCAGAAGGCGAACCTCGTTTTTATCACGCGAAATTTTACTTGGACAAGCTTACGGCAATGCGCGGATACGACGTTCTTGATCACTTACAGAATCGGTTCACAGAAAACTACCGTGGAGAATCTCCCTTTATTGACTCATTTCAACACACTGACTCCTGGCGGGACGCCAATCAGTGCCTTCAATTATGTGACTTGCTGACCGGATCGATCTATCAGAGACTTGAACCCTCGACGAATGAGTTTAAGCTTGCCGCAAGCAATTATCTTGAAACGAAACTGGCGACGTTTGGTGTTGAACGGCTAGATGGCAAATTTTGGCGCCAATTCGCCCAGACTACTTTGCGTCAACGATTTCCGAAATTCAGCGAGTGGTATTGGCGACCAAGCCAGCAATCTGGCAAGCGACGTCGGGATCGATAGATGATTTTTTGTCGGCGCATAAAAAGAGCCCAGATGGGCTGGCTGTCATCGGAGATCAGGTGAAACCTAAACCCTCGGCCAGCGCTCCAGGCTCTATTAACTAGTCGTCCCTGAAAAATTCTTCTATCGCTAAGAATAGAGGGTGCATTACGCATTCGATGGCGCTAAAATTTGCCAAGTTTTGGTTCCCACGGTCCCGAAAGCTGGCAAAAAATGCAACCCAAAGCCCGCCCTCCGCAGTGTGAATTGTTTGGGGCCCGATTGAGCGAACTGTTGAACCCCGAGCACCCGCTGGTCGTGCTGGCCGAGCGGATCGACTGGTCCGAGTTCGACGCGGCCATCGACGCCTGCTACGCCGACGAGCTTGGCCGGCCGGGAGTCAACACCCGGCTGATGGTCGGCCTGTTGTACCTGAAGCACGCCTTTGACGAGAGCGACGAGTCGGTCGTGGCCCGTTGGGTGGAGAACCCGTACTGGCAGTTCTTCTGCGGCCTCTGCTACATGCAGCACGAATTGCCGATCGATCCTTCGAGCTTGAGCCGCTGGCGGAAGCGGGTCGGCGCCGAGCGGCTGGAGAAGTTATTGGAGGCGACGATCCACACCGCGCTGGCCATGAAAGCGGTCAGGCCCCGAGAGTTTCAGAAGGTGAACGTCGACACGACGGTCCAGGAAAAGGCGATCGCCTTTCCGACCGATGCCCGACTGTATCACAAGATGCGGCTGGCGCTAGTCCGCCGGGCCGCTTCGCTGGGCATCTCACTTCGCCAGAACTATCGTTTCAAGGGCCAGAAGCTGCTGGCCAGGCAGGGCCGCTACGCCGCAGCGCGGCAGATGAAGCGGGCCGCCAAGATGACCCGCCAGTTGAAGACGATCCTGGGCCGCGTGCTGCGGGACATCCAGCGCAAAGCGCCTGCCATTCAAGGCCGAATCGCTGATGAGCGGCTCGGCGAGCTGGTCGCCTTGGCAGAGCGCTTGCTCGCTCAAACACGCAGCAGCAAAAACAAAGTCTACAGCGTGCATGCCCCCGAGGTGGAATGCATCGCTAAAGGCAAAGCGCATCAGCGCTACGAGTTCGGCTGCAAGGCGAGTGTGGCGGCCACGAGCAAAAATAATTGGATCGTCGGCACACACGTGCTGCACGGCAATCCGTACGACGGGCACACGCTCCACGGCGCGATCGAGCAAGTGCAACGGCTGACAGGCCACACGCCGGCTGACGTGATGGTGGACCAAGGTTATCGAGGACACGGTTACGAAGGCTCGGCCAGCATCCACGTGGTCCGCTCGATTCCCAAGCGAGCGACGCGAGCATTACGTCGCATGCTCAAACGGCGGGCGGCCATCGAGCCCACGATCGGTCACCTGAAAAGCGACAACCGCCTGGACCGCAACTATCTGACCGGCACTGAAGGCGACAAAATCAACGCCCTGCTAAGCGCTGCCGGGTACAACCTCCGCAAACTGTTGCGATGGATTGTTTTTGCGCCAATTTTCTGGCTCTGGCAGCGGCTCGCGGCCAAGTTGGCCGCCATCGTCGCTCCCCGCCGAGCATCGCACCTGCCGATGCCCGCTTGCTTCGCCCCAGCTCGCACCTGAAAATCAAGCCGACTCAGCCAGCAGACCGTTTTTCAGGGACGACTAAATACTATCGTCTGGCGCTACAATTACAACAAGGACGTCTGGCCGCCCATAACGGCTCGGCCAACCACCTTGAAGTCGTAAGTGCCGTTTGCTACGGCACTTACGACTTCAAGGTGGGCTGCTGGCGGTGCAAGATTATTTGAAAACTCTTGCACCGCCAGCATTTCCGTCAAATTAGGCAAATCCCAATTTCGCCCCGCAACTTACTGCTACATAACGGTTTGTGGATTGCCGTCCAATCGAATCGACGACGGACACTTGGTACGGCTGTTTGGCGAAATTGAGAACTTGTCATCACAACGCGCCGTGGCGGGGAGGACGGTCCCTCCTATTTGCACGACTCTTTTTTAGACCGGTGGCAGACTTGATTTCGCCTATCATTGCTGCATATCGCGGATTCTTGACGCCCACCCGCCGTCGATCCCAACGCAATCAATAATGTGGTGCAGAAGCACTCTATACACTTCAACGGCGCGTCGATAAATGCAAGCTAGCCTGGACTTGCGGCCACTCGATTTAGCGCGCTCCCAGAGTGCGGTCGCCGCGGCGACCGCACTCTGGGCTTTGGAGTTTCACCGCTTTGCGGTGATCGGCCGCGTGGTGCGCCCTCTACGCCGCGTCCGCCAGTCGGTCCGGTTGCTCCGGCGCACTCAACTCCTGCTGGCCAAGTTGCTTCCGCCGCTGGACGAGCAAGTGTCGCGTGTCGGCGATGAGCGTGAGGATGCTCATAAATGCCTCGTCGCCTTGCAGCCGGCTCGCGGCATAGTCTTCGATCGCCGCCTGCTTCACGGCAACCAAGCGCGCTTCGAGAAAATCAATGAAGTCGCGCGGCAACGTCGGGGCCGTGTCATCCTGCTCCTCGCCGCGGAGCAGCCGTTCGATGCGATCGATCTGTCGCAGGTGCACGTCCGGGTGCACGGCCCGCAGGCCGCGGAGGAAGCCCCACAGCGCGAACAGTCCGGCCGCGCCGGCGCCGATCACGCTCAACAAATCGCCCAGTGGTTCAAGCAGTTCGCCTACGATCAGCGGCTTGCGCCCCTGGGCAAACGCAGTCGCACCGGGATGAATTGGGAACTCGCTGTACTGTTCGGCAACGGTCAGATCGATGTGGTACCGGTCCGTCACGCCGCTGTCGAGGGCCCGCAGGACCCGCAGCACCGCCATCGACGACACCTTCTTATTCGCGACCAACATCAACCGCAGACCGAACGTTTCGCAATCAGCAGCCGGCATCGGCGGGTTGATGCCGTAGGTATAGGCGGGAATCGTGACCGCTTCGAGCCGACTGTTTTCCAACTGGTCCTCGTCCTCACGATGATTGCGACGGCTATCGAGGTGCAGTGCAGTCGCGTACGGCAGCGGCACCAAATGGTATCCACCGATGCCTACCAGTTTGTCGACGATTCGCGACGGCAGACTATCGACCACAAACACCGCATCCGGAAGAATGGCTTCAAACGCTGCCCGGCTATCCGGTGATGCGCTGACGAGAGACCGTCGCGCGATGTACAAGTCGCGGTTACGGAAGTGGGCGGCGCGATAATCGCCGGCCGTCGTGGCCGTCGCAGGCCTCAGCCCTGCAAACCGCATCAAGTGTTCCGCAAGCAGCGAACTGTTGGTGCCCAGTTCACCTAGCGACACGAGCCGCCCGCGCAGGATCTCGAGCGTAGATGGTTTGCCTTGAAGGAGCTCGCGGCGAACCAACAAGTGCAGCGGCTCGACGCCGAACGTCGCCACTTGCCGCACGTTGGGATGCACGCCCGAAGGAAAGCCGCCGAGCACCAACCCCAGGTCGAGCTTACCATTGTCGACGGCCGCGCAGATGTCTTCCGAATCGGCTCGCCGCACGGGCTCCAGCGCGATTCCAGCGTTGTGAACTTCGCTGCAAATCGTACGGGCCATTTCGGAGTGCAACGGGACCACATCGCCCCCGCTGAGCGTCAAGTGAATCGGCGCGCGGCAATACACGCGGCAGTAATTGAAGACGGCGAATCCGAGGAGCAATACGCCCACAACGCCGATCACTGCTTTTAACCATCCACGAGTCGCCGGCATGAACCCACTCTCGAAACGAAGAAGTTCCTGGGATCGCGAAAGTGCGGAGAGTACCAACTGCTAGCGTGGCAGTCGATGCCGAAACTGCCGCAGTTGGCGGCTCTGGATGCCACAAGAGGTGGTGGAGATCGCCGCCACAAGGCGCAAAAAAAGACCGCGGAAGCCTGAGGGGACAAAGACTTCCGCGGCCGCGAAGTGGAGAGCTTCGGCTACGAGCCGATTGGGAGGATGCTGCCCGCGAGATATGCAATGGCCGCGCCGAACTCAGGGCACATCTTCAGTCAGACGAGGCGGACATCGTCCAACTCATTTGTGCCACAACACTTACGCATATCCGACGGACTTTCCAGCCAGGTTCGTGACCTCGCAGATGTTTCGTTAGGTCAACAATGGCCAAGGGACCGCGTTGATCAAACGCTACCGACACCGCCGCAAAATGCGAAAAGATGGAAGCGCCGCTTCGCCCTACTTCCCCTGCGAAACGATTCCCAGCCCCGGCGAAGCATTGCTCGGACCGAGCACCACATCGTGCTTCCCAAGGCCGGCTGCCACAATGCCCAAATCATTGTGATAGACATCGTCATCGAAGCCGGGCAGCTTGTACGTCGTAAACGTTCGCACGCTACCGTCCTGGCATAGAACTTGAACGATCGCCCCGCCATGGTTCGGGGTCATTGGGTTCTGCATGCTACCCGAAGTGTCGCTAATCACTGGCGAAAGTGCCAAGTGTTCATTGCGAATATATCGGTACTCGCCACCAATTTGGTACGGAAATCGATAGGCGAAGCAAGGTGACGCGGTCGCAGCGAACTCGGTCAATTGGGCGGGCGACATGCGACGCAGCGTTTCTGCATCTGGTATTTGGATCTTCAAACGACCGGCGCGAATCTCATTGGCAACAGGCGACGCGGGACAAATCAGCAATTTCGCCAATTCATCCGGTTGGATATATCCTTCCTCAACGAGCCGCACGACGTAAATGCCGCCCTTCTCGTTGGGACCTACCTGTGGAAGATAGTCGCCGTGGTCTTGAGCATGCTGAAAGACTAAGAAGCCTAATTCAGCTTGGTTGTGTTGGCAAACAGTCCGGCGCGTACCGTTACGGCTATCTCGCAATGCGGGAAACACGAGCATGCTCATTGCCAACATAACACCGAACGCCACGGCCAAGTCCGCCAAGCTCCATCCCAGCACACCCGCCGGCGGTTCGCCGGCCGCTCTCATCGCCATCGCCCGCTGCGACACCAATTCCAACTCTTCATCGTCGCTGTTTGTCACACGTTCGGCGGTCCGCTCGGCCAACTGCCGCGGCGGCAACGGTTCGCCGCCAACATCCTGGTTCGCGGCGAAGCACTCCCGCAAATGCGCCAATTCCTGGCGCAGTTCTGGATTTTCCTGCAGCAACCGACGGAGCTCGCGGCGCTCTTCGTCGTCGAGCTCACCTAACAGATAGCGAATCAGTTGCTCGCGCATAACTTGCCGCGCCTTGCGAAGAGTGCTCAAAAGAAGAGCCCGCCACTCGGCGAGCTCTTCGGGGGTGCAACTCTGCGTTAGTCTCGTTGGTCAACTACTGCTTTTAGAATCGGCTCGTGCGAAGCTCAACGATATGAAAAACTTCAATCAATTCTCCGGCGAGACTTGGGTCTCTTCCCAAGCCTTGCCCAACCGCTTGACGGCGGAGTGGAGCCGGCTCTTCACCGTTCCAACGGGCACGTCCAATTCGTCGGCTGCTTCGCGATACTTCATACCGCGGAAGTAGACCAACTTTACGGCTGAACGCAGTTGCTCGGGCAACGCGGCCACCGCCTGACGAACCCACTCCTTCCGTTCACCTTGTTCCAAATCGCTAACCGGCTCGCTCTCGCGGCCGCTCAGCACATCGACCAACGAGCCGAGCTCATCGTTTTGAACTCGGTTCGGCCGATCGAGGCTTACCAACCGATGCCGCTTGTTGCGGCGCTGGATGTCGATCGCCTGGTTGGTCGCTACTGTATAAAGCCAAGGTCGCACCTTCCGCTGTTCATCGTAAAGATGGCACTTCAGATGGACCTGCATAAACGTCGCTTGAAACGCATCCTCGGCCAACACCTGATTGTTCAGGAATCGGCGCAAGTAGTTGTAGAGCTCGCGCTCGTAACGTTTGACCAATGTTTCGAATACCGCCGAGCGACCGGTCATCCGGTACTCGATCAGCAATTCTTCGTCGGTCCAGCTGCCGAGGTCGGCCGCTGCAACGGTTACTTTCGCGCGATCTTCCGTGGTGTGCTCTGTCATCGTTACGAACCTCTTGGATAGAGAGTTCGACGCCACAGGGAGAAGTTTTCCCTCTTCTCCGTCGTCAGGTGATTAGGGACCGGAAACCCTCGCATTATAACGATTTGCGCGTCCTTGGGTCGCCGGTTGGGGAGCAGAATTGCGGATGAGCAGCCAAAACAGGCTTTTCGCCGGTTCCACCGTCCCAAATTATGTAAAAGGCAATTGCCATGCCGAAGGACTCTAGCGGTCGTCGCTAGCAGGATGATAATGGAGTCGTAAACTTTAATCAGTAAACAACTTAGGGAAACAAATGCATTCTGTGGCTTGGTAGTCCGGGTCGATTGCCGGGGTCTGAATACCTGCCAATATTGCATCTGTCGTAGGTCCGTCTTACTTGCCAGCGTAGCGGATTGAACCAAGCTAGTGATCCAAACCGCGACAGAAAAGTGGCCCAAACGTCGCGATGGCTGCCCGCCGTCGGGCGACCGTACTAATGATGCCGGTCGTCCAATCCGTCTTGTGGAAAAAGTCGCCCCGCCATGCGATGTCACACTCGGTACTATTATAGATAGGACCTCGTGTCGGCTGTCACGGCCGCCCAATCCCCTTTAACCCCATCGACTTACGGAGATTATGACCACCTCCGCTGAAAATCCGCCCTCGACTGTCGATTCCGCAATTTCAGCCGCCACGGCCCCGGAAACCCAGCTTGAGGAGCAAACGCCCGAGCAGCGGGCCGAAGCCCGCCGCTACAACCATATTTCGTTGGCCTGCACGCTGGCCGACATGGCGATCGACCTGACCTACCTCGGTCTGATGGCGTTTGTCTTCGCCCGTCCCCTCGACGGCTGGCTCGCCGGCTTCTCACCTCTCGCCGGACCGCAATCGATGCTCCGCCTCATCGCGCTGTTCTGCGTCGTCATGCTGCTGCACATATTGGTCTCGCTACCACTGTCGTTTTATTCCCACTACGTCGTCGAGCACCAGTTCGGGCTCAGCAATCAATCGATGCGCCGCTGGCTACGCAACTGGTCGCTTAGCAACGCGCTCACGATCGCCCTCGGCATCGCCCTCAACGTCGGCCTGTTCTGGATCATCTGGCACACCGGCCCGTACTGGTGGCTGATCGCCGCGGCGGCGTTCTTCGTAGTCAGCATCGTTCTCGGCCAACTCGCGCCGGTGGTCATTGTGCCGCTTTTCTATAAAGTCGAGCCGATTGAGAATCCCGAACTCGACGCCCGCATGAAAGCGCTTGCCGCGGGCACCGGCCTCACCATCGAAGGCGTCTATCGCCTCGGCCTCGACGCAGATACCCAAAAAGCCAACGCGATGCTTGCCGGACTGGGCCGCACGCGCCGCGTGTTGATGGGCGACACGCTCCTTGAGAAGTTCACGTCCGACGAGATCGATGTCATCTTCGCCCATGAGCTCGGCCACCACGTCCATCGGCACATCCCGAAAATGATCGCGACCGGCGTCGTCGTGAGCCTTGCCGGATTCTGGCTCATCGACCGAATTCTCATCTGGTGGGCGGGCATCCCCACAGCCGCCGCTGCGCCGACCGCGAGCCTGCCGCTTGTGATGTTCACGCTTACCGCGTTTTCGCTCGTCCTCTCTCCACTGCAAAACGCCATTAGCCGCTTCTACGAACGCCAAAGCGATCGCTACGCGCTGCGTGCGCACGCACAACCCCGCCGCGTATCGCTCAGCGTTTTGGAAACTCGCTCGCCTCAACAAGGCTGATACCGAGCCCCACTGGCTCGAAGTGCTGCTGCTGCACAGTCATCCGCCGATTAGTGAGCGATTGGCGATGGCCGATTACGGAATGTAAAAGACAACGCTGAGAAAAGTCGATCCATGCAAGGTTCGAATCGGCGGCTGCTCAATATACCTCGTCATGCGTCCCCATCGAGAGAAGCAATACGGCTTCGGCAGCCTCGTGTTGAACGAACTCGAAAAGAATCCTCAGATCATGACCGGCACTGCATGCCCACACGCCGGCAAGATCGCCCTTGAGCTTATGCGTCTTGAGCCGCGAGTCGAACGCATCGATTGCAAGCAATTGAAGAGCCGCTTCCACGTCATCCGCCAACTGTGGATTCCTCTTGAGATAACGTCTTGCGGCTCGAACGAATGCGCTGGTGCGAATCAGTTCATGCGTCACCGTTGACCTCGTCCATGATGTCCTTTGCCGACCCGACCTTGGCTGCGCCTTTCCCAAACTCAGCGCGCGATTCCGCTACTTCGCGGACCAACTCGGCGCGGTTGCGCTCCGCGATACGCCGCTGTAGGATTTCGAGCAGCGTTTCCTGCTCATCCACCGACAGGCCATCGGCTGCGTCAAGAATGTCAGAAAATCGAGTCATGGCAAATCGCTTGTTTCGTACAGGCGGCACTTACAATTATCATCGAATTCACCGTGCTATCGTCTATTATCGGCTGGTATCCGAATGCAGGCAAGCAAAACAGAACCTCGTACTGCTCGGCATTTTGGAAACTAGCCTGCCTTAACAAAGCCGGCACCGAGCCGCATTAGCTCGAAGTGCTGCTGCTTTACAGCCACCCGCCGATTGGTGAACGGTTGGCGATAGCGGACTGATACCTTGTGCTCCCACATAATGTGCATGAACACGCTATCGCAAGCCACTGCATCACTTACCTTAGAACAAGGCTCCAGAACGCCATTGCTTGCGCACTTCCAGATACCCGTCAGAAAAAAACTATTCAAAACCGAGTCACCTGCGTCCCGCTCACTCGCCGCACCAACCGTCGCATTTCCAACACGCTGATCGTCGAAAGTACGCGGTGAATCGGCAGTCCGCTGACTTTTACAATCTCGTCCATCGAGGTCGGCGCGCCGTCGACCGCTGCCAGCACTTGCTGCTCGATTTCATTGAGTGTCAGTTCCGCCGGACTTGATAACGTGGTGCCATCGTCGCGTTGGATGTTGTCTGCAAGCGGCCCTAGTTCCGCCAATACATCGTCAATTGATTCGACCAACTTTGCGCCGTCTTTAATTAGCGCATGGCAACCGCGCGACACGCGGCTATCGACCGGCCCAGGCAAAGCGAACACTTCACGGCCTTGCTCGTAGGCATGCCGGGCCGTGATGAGCGCGCCGAACGCTCGGCCGCTTCGATTACAATGGTGCCGACGGACAAGCCGCTGATGATGCGGTTTCGCTGCGGGAACGCGCCGCTGAGCGGTATCATTCGCGGCGGCGCTTCACTTAACAGATAGCCGTTCTCGGCAACTTCGGCAGCGAGTTTGTCGTGCTCCGGTGGATAGATTTCCAACAGGCCGCTCGCGAGTACGGCAATCGTCCGTCCGCCAGCCGCCATCGCGCCGCGATGCGCCGCCGCATCAATTCCGCGCGAGGCCACTTACGACCGTGAAGCCGGTCCGGGTCAGGCTGCCCGCCAGTCGCTCCGCTTGGGCTAAGCCGTATCGCGTGGCGTGCCGCGTACCGACGATCGCCACGGCCAGTTCGTCTTGCGGATTTGGATTGCCGCGGCGAAACAACACACCCGGCGGATCATGAATTTTGCGCAGCGGTCGCGGATATTCATCGCTCGATTCCGTGAGCACCTCGATGCCGTGTTCCGCGGCGATCTGCAACTCAAGTTCCGCATCGATTTCGTCGCGGGCCGTCAAAATTCTTGCCGCGATCTTCGGGCCGATTCCATCGACCGATTGCAACTCGTACTTGTCGGCCGACAACACGGCCGCCGGCGTACCGAACCGTTCCAACAATGCCTTCCGCAACAGCGGTCCGACGCCAGAAACAAGCGACAGCCGTACGCTATCAAGAAGTTCGTCGGCGAAAGTCGTTTCGGCCATGCGCTACCCCCAGGTAAACGCTCAGTTTACCGGCACGTGCGCGACGAAGAAAGCATCGCAAACTATTCAGCCGGCCCATCGGCCCATCTTGGGCCGGCCTGCTGGCACAAGTGTGAAGAATTGTGCCAAACGCTTCCAGGCCATGATGGCCAAGCTTTGTCAGCGGAACAATTCGTCCACCGCGCAGGAAAATCCGGGCACGATCGGGTCGCCGACGAGTGTCTCACCGGCCGTTTCGATTCGCACATTGGTCGTCGATTGATAAACGGTTACCGTCTGCAGCTTGGGATCAACGACCCAAACGGCACCACAACCCGAGGCGAGCCACTCTTCAACTTTCTCGGCGACCTCGCCCGAGGTATCACCAGGCGAGAGCACCTCCACTGCTAAATCCGGCGCTCCCGGCCAATATGCTTCTGTGGGAAAGGTCGACGGAATGTTGGCCTTGGAAATGAAAGCATAGTCCAGAGCGCGCACCGTATCTGGATCACGCTTTAAAAGAAATCCAGTTTCCGCTCCAAAACCACGGCCCAAATCATGCTTACGGATAAATGGTCCAAGCAGAGCGGCGATGTTTGCCGCGATCTCGCCATGTTGCCAACCGGAAGATGGCAACGCGCGAAGTTCTCCTGCGACGAGTTCATAGCGCTTGCCCATCCCCATCGGAAGAGCCAACAGCTCATCAGCAGTCATTGCAGTCGTGGTGCTCATAGCTGAATTATAATACGCCGGAATCCAGCAATCGACAGCAGCTCACGGCCCAGAAATTGCCACTAAGACCTCTTCATTCGCCACATCGCGCACCAGCTCCACGTGCCCTAGTCGCGTAGGCAGAACGAACCGCAATTTTCCGCGTTCAACTTTTTTATCGCGATACATAAGTTCGACAAGATCCTCGCGGTCGACATCCGGCACATCGAGCGGCAAACCGAAAGCTTCGAGAAGTTTGCGCTGACGTTCGACGAACTCCACATCGACGCGTCCCAATCGTTCCGCGAGCCGCGCGGCGCACATCATGCCGATCGCTACACCTTCGCCGTGCAGTAGCGTCCCATAGCCGGTCGCCGCTTCAAACGCGTGACAAAATGTGTGACCATAGTTAAGGATCGACCGCAGGCCGGTTTCCTCGCGTTCATCCTGTTCGACCACGTTGGCCTTCAGCCGGCAGCAGCGTTCGACAATGTGCGTGAGCACGCCGGCATCGCGGGCATGAACCTGCTCTACGTTCTTCTCCAGATACGCAAAGAACTCGGCATCTTGAATCACGCCATATTTCACGATCTCGGCCAGACCGGCGCGGTACTCGCGCTCGGGCAGCGTCGCCAGGACGGCGACATCGATCAGCACACCGCGCGGCTGCCAGAAGCGCCGACCATGTTTTTGCCGCCGGGCAAATTGACGCCGACCTTACCGCCGACAGAGCTATCCACTTGCGCGAGGAGCGTCGTTGGAATCTGCACGAACCGCAACCCGCGGGTGAACGTTGCTGCGACGAAACCGGCCAGGTCGCCCACCACGCCGCCGCCAAGCGCTACGACCACTGTTTTGCGATCGGCGCCGTGGTGGAGCAGCTCCTCCCACAATTCAGCCGCGACGTCCGGTGCCTTGCTCGGCTCACCGGGCTCCACTTCGATCGCCGCCACTTCGCAACCGAGTTCTTCAAGGGCTTCGATGAGTGGGTCGATGTAATGCTCGGCCACATTCGAATCGGTAATGATGACGGTATGCGCATCATCCTGCTCGGCGTCACACAGTTTGGCCGCCTCGCGCAAGTTGCCGCTGCCGATCAGAATGTCGTAGCTTCGCGGCCCGAGATGGACGTGAACGGTGGGCATGACAGGGTCAAGAGTGGAGGGTCTAGAGTCGAGAGCTAGAATTCAGATGTTGTAGTTGCAAAGTTGCGTTGTGAAAAATAGGCGCAAAAGTTCAATTGTTGAAGAAGGCGTTCCAACCGTATGAGCTTCAAAGTTTGACGTCTGACACACGACTCTCAGCTCTTGACTCCCCCTCACGTTGTCACGCGGGCAATGTCCTCCGGCGTCACAATAATCCGCCGGCAGAACCCCGTGTGCGTGCGCACGTATTCCAACTGGGACGCCTGCTCCGGCGACTCGTGCAACAGTCGCTCCACGCGGGCCCGCTCGCTCGGTTCCCAATCGTCATATTCTTCGGGCCACTGGGTCTCAACTTCAACAATGAGCGCTTCGCGATAAGGATCGAATTGATCGGCCATGGTCTGGGTCATAAGTGAATCGGTGAGTAAGTGAGCAGGTGAAATCGGAGCCGGTCGCATGTCGCCGCCTCACTTACTCACCAACGCACGGCCCCAGTATAATGAACCCAGCATGTCTCCAAAAGCCGATAGCTCAGAGCAGCCACCTCAGCCCGCTGCAGCCAATAACTCGGGCAAGCTCGTCATCTTCGGCATCGTGGGCGTCGCGCTTGTTGCCGCCGGGGCAAGTTGGTGGTTTCGATATCACTCGACGCACCGGGCAGCGAAGTTTTGGGGCCCGGAAGCCGCAGGTTTAATTCGCGATGCACCCGAAGTCACGTTGTATAGAAAGCCGATGGTTCCGACAGATTCTTTGGGCACGGACCTCAAGGAAATTACCGCAACGAAGGCGGCGTTTCAGAAACACGTTGACGACTCTGCTATCGACGTCTCCCACGCTCATGGTCTGATTCACCTTCGAAACGCACTCTTGGAAGATCATAGTTTCATTTGGCCTGCAAAGGACAACGACTGGCCGAATCCCGCAAGCGATATCGGCTACTGGTGGTTAAATTTTCACGACCCCAAAACCGGTGGGAGCACAACGATTTGGTTCAACCAGGATTGTAACCAAACGGCGAGACTCTTTCCGCGTCCTAATGGGGAATCCGAAGGTACAGCGATCTCAACTGAACCCATCGCCGCTGGTCTGCGCGAAATGTTCTCAGAGTTCTCTGCCAATTCGCCTCAAGCACGTTCACATACAGACAAAGGTGAGCCGACCCTAAGCGCCGCGAATCCCTCGCGATAGCATCGCCAGCACTCCTGCCAACTCGCGCTAGGCGCAGCAGCAGCGTCTTCTATAATCCGCCGCTCAAGTCTTGTCCCTGCCCCCTGACCCTCGACCCCTCACTCCTTACCCATGCGCAGCATCGCCATCATCAACCAGAAGGGCGGCGTCGGCAAAACCACGACCGCCGTCAACTTGAGCGCCGCACTCGCGCGGGCCGGGCAGCGTGTCGGGCTTATCGACATCGACCCGCAGGCACACGCTTCGCTCCACCTTGGTCTCGACCCACAAGCCCGCGTGCCGACGGTCTATGATCTGCTTACTGATGAAATCCCAATTGCCGACCTGTGGCAATGCCGGCTCGCGCCGAACAGGAAGAAAATCTGTGGGTTGCCGCGTCGCATATCGACCTGGCTGCCGCCGAAGTCGAGCTTGCCGGCGTCGTCGGCCGAGAGGTAATCCTGCGCGACAAGCTCGCCGCAGCCGAAAAAGACTTCGACTATATTCTCATCGATTGCCCTCCGTCGCTCGGCATTCTCACGATCAACGCCCTCGCCGCGGTGGACGATGTTTTCCTGCCGCTGCAGCCGCATTTCCTCGCTTTGCACGGCTTGTCGAAGTTGCTGAAAACCATCGGCCTTGTGAACGAACGCCTCAACGACCGGCTTGCGCTGGCTGGCGTTGTGCTCTGCCTGTACGAATCGGGCACGAAGCTAGCCGCCGAAGTCAGCCGCGACGTCGAGCAATTCTTCAAGGAAGCTCGCAAAGGCAATCGCGCCTGGAGCACGGTGCGGCTGTTCGAAACCCGCATCCGCCGCAACATCCGTCTCGCCGAATCGCCCAGCTTCGGCCAATCGATCTTCCAATACGCCCCGAGCTCGCCCGGCGCTGAAGATTACCGGCGCTGGGTGGCGAGGTGCTTGCCTACTACGCCGGACGGCAACTTCTCGCAGCGGCGGCCGCTTAAGCAACAGCACCTCGATCGTTCTCCGCTATTCGACGTTTGACATTCGTCATTGGTCATTCGTCATTCCTCACTCTCTCCCCACCCCAAACGCGCCACGCGGATTCCTTTTAGACTCAGCAGAAGTGCCGCAATGTACTGTTTGCCGTTCGCGCTCACAATCTCCGGCGCCGCGACCGGCATCTCGGTCACAAAATAAAGCTGGTACTGATTGATCGCGCTTCCCACCCGCTAGCACGCACACAGCCGTTCGCGTCGGGCAAACTTTTCCGTCTGCAAAAAGCCGACCGATCGCGAAGCCGCTTCCCACCGCACCGGTCGCAACGCTGGCGGCAGCGAATTATCACGTCGCTTTGTGCTGATTCTGCGGACTGCAACCAATTGAGCGCCGATGGGTAAGACGGGGACACGTTCCAAATGCGCCGCCTGTGGCGGATTAAGCGGAAATGACCCCGCCTACCAAGCGGATGCCGACTCGGCCGATGCCAGCCGGTTCCCACCAGAATTCTCTCGTGGGCGAGCGCTCCTCACAGCAGGATCGCGACCCGAACGACGAACCGCCATCAGGTCAGGAGAAACTACAGATGAAGATTCATCTGGCATGGATTCGAGCCACTGCGGCCGCGGCCCTGGTCGCCAGTATTAGCGTACAACCGGCGAGCGCGCAGTACGCACCGTTCAAATCTTTTCCGCCGGCACCCGTGACGCCCGCCGCTACGGCTCCGGCTCCGGCTACCGCGGCGACGACGCAAACAGCGCCATACGGAGCCGTCGCTGCTTATCCGCAAACGCAAGTCCAGGCGCCGACGTCGCGCTACCAAGCACCGACGACCGCTTATCAAGTGCCGGTCGCACCCTATCAGCCAGCCGTCGCTCCGTATGCACAGGCGCCAGTGGCGTATCCGCAAACGGCGGCCCGCTATCCGGCGGCCTATCCTCGCGTCGCCGAGGCGCAACCGGCTGAAGCAAACCTTCCGGCGCCGCAAACGCCCGCCAACACCACCACCGAAACGATGCCGGCCCCGGCTGGCCAGAGCATGTCCACGGCTGATCCGGCGATGAGCGGCTACCCGACCACCGGCTGCAACTGCGGCACCAGCGGCTGCACAACCGCTGGATGCAGCGGCGCGTATCCCGATGTCAGCGGCTACTTTGATAATTGTGGCAGTAACAACCAGTGGTTCGGCGGCGTGTATTGGCTGTTCATGAATCGCGACAGTCCCGAGGACGCGCGGTTGACGGTTCAGCTCCAACACCCGACCAGCCCCGATCCGTACTATCCGCCGCAACGGACGACGGTCGTGTCGTCGCAGGACGTCGATTACGACTTCCGCTCGGGCCTGGAGGTTCGCCTTGGCAGCACGTTCACCGTCGGAGGTTGCGATGCCTGTGACGCCTGCGGCAGCGGCTCTGGCTATCCCGGCTGCGGCTGCAACAGTTGCGGCTCGTGCGGCGGAACCATGTACGCTTGGGAATTCGCCTGGTGGGGCCTCGACGATGACGGAAATTCCTTAACAAGATGGGACGATGTTACCAGCAACACCCGGATTTACGGCATGAAGAACTTCGCTGGCCTCTCCTACGATCGCGACGGCGCCGGCGGCACGTATAACCCCCGCAATGCCAACTACTACTACGGCTACAACATTCCGATTCCGGGACCCTCAACGAATCCGGAGCCGGACGGCGGTAACTACATCGGCGTTCTTGCCCAGCGCGTGTACACCAACTTCAAGGCCCAGAACCTGGAGCTCAACATCATCCGGTTCCCCGCCTGCAACATCTGCAGCGGTGGTTGCGATAGTGGTTGTGGCTGCGGATACGATGCCGGCGGCTGCAACAGCGGTTGTGGTTGCGACCAGGGCCCGAGCTGCTGCTTCTCAATGTACGGTTCGTGCGGCGTCCGCTACTTCCGCATCGACGACGACTTCGGGTACGACACCGAGTTCGGCGAATGGAACGGTGGCACCTACGACCATCCCACCTTTGATGGCTGGGGCTTTGATAACAGCAATGAGCTGTGCTACGACATCAACATCGACAACAACCTAATCGGCCCGCAGATCGGTTGGACCAACAACTACTGCTATGGCTGCCGGTGGAATTTCTTCCTCAACAGCACGATGGGCGTCTTCGACAACCAGATCAACCAATGGCAACGCATGTGGAGCGGCGGCGGCGGCACGATCACGCTGGCCGACGGCTCGAACTTCAACGTCCGCAGCCATAAGAACGACATCGCCTTCCTCGGCGAGCTGCGTGCCGGTTGCGCGTACGCCTTCAATTGCCATTGGCGAGGCGTCCTGGCCTACCGCGCCGTGGCGATGACCGGCATCGCGACCTCCGTCGGCCAGATCCCGGACAACTTCAGTAGCCGGGCCGATGTCGCCCAGATCAACGCGGATAGCTCCCTGGTGATCCACGGCGTGCAAATCGGCGCCGAGTGCATGTACTAAAAAAGCTGTCCGCTAGTAGCTCTTAACTGTTAGCCAGACAATTGGATGCAACGATCCTCGGTCGGTGGAAATCTTTCCGCCGGCCGAGTTTCTTTGCGCGAGCAGGATGCCCGGGCTCGAGCGGACCACCGACGCAAAGCGTCGGCCCCCGAGCCCCCAGTGCGCTACGAGGGGTAAAGTCTAAGGATCGAGAGCGTAAGCCAAATCCCCCTTCCCTCGCGCCTCGCTCCTCACCCCTCCCATTGGCCCGCCATTTGCACGCCTTCCCGCTGGAGATTCCTACAACTTCCAGCAACAGGAGGGGAACGATGCGTACTCTCATGGCGATCGCGATCGGCGTCTTCGTGTTATTCGGAACGCTCGCCGCCGAACCAACGGCCCCGCAGAAGCAGGACCAACAAGGCATCGGCGAGCAACTCGGCGAGCAACTCGACCGCGGCCTCACCAAGCTCGGCCGCCAATTGCGAAAAGGCTGGGCCGAGGTCCGGCGCTCCGTCGACGAGCTCGGCGTGCAAGGCCGCGTCTACGGCCGGCTGCATTGGGACAAGTCGATCAACGGCGCGCCGATCAACATCGACGTGCAAGACAACGATGTCGTCGTCCTCTCCGGTTCGCTGCCCAGCGAGGAAACGCATCGACTCGCAGTGAAGCTCGCGCGAACCACCGTGGGCGTCCGCGATGTCGTCGACCACCTGGCCGTCGCGCCGCCCAAACCAACCACCGCGCCGCCGCTAGTCCCACAGCGATGATCGCGGCTCACAATTCCTCTCCCACTGGGAGAGGTTAGGTGAGGTGCATTGAGTTCCTCTCCCTCCTAGGGAGAGGTTAGGTGAGGGTGCCTTGGTTTCCCCCTTCGATGGAAAGGGATTGAGGGAGGGACAACCGCCGGGGTTGCTCCGAATTCGCCGTGGCGAGGCGAGAACGCCTCGACCTCCGCCGAACGCCAACGGCGTTCCACACCAAAGCCCACGCTTTCGATCGCCCCCGCGATCGAACCCTGGGACTGCCACCCAACAAGGCCATCGAACCCCAACGGGGTTCCACATGGTCGCATGTGGTGGCCCGCTACCGTGTGGAACCCTTACAGGGTTCATTGGTTGATTCAAGCGCACTGGTTACCCAGCGTGCGCTAGCGCGACGCTGGGCTGTGGAGTGAAACGCCTTCGGCGTTACAGGGTCATGGGCCCGTTTCCCCAGACACGGCGGGGTCGCGCACATTGTAGCGGTAGCGGCAATAGCCGCCGCAATAGTACTGGCGGTACCAGCGGCGCTGGACGGAAGAAGCTGGCGAAGCAGTATCTATACTGCATCGCCAGTCTGCCGCGCGATGGTTCACGCAATTGCTTCTGCGCGGGCCGGTTCTTCCAATCGACGAAGGAATTCGACGCGGATTGCTTGTGCAACGCCGGGGCCGCAGAGCTTTGGGTCGCGTTCGTACGCGCGTCGTTGCTTCTCCCCTGCTTGAAACGCTTTTGACGCGATCTCTCGCATCTCTGGCGCGTTCAGTAGGACAGTAAGTAATTCTTCTTCGTCACGTACGTTTTCAAACATATCGTCCAACCAATGGGGTGCAAGTGCCATAATAAAACCTCGTAATTGAAAAACGGAATTCGAATGGAACAGTCGGTCCGCGTCATAACTGACGCGGACCGAAAACGCTATTCACGTTCTGAACTTCGCGACTTACTCAGATTCCTGAGGCGCTCGATTGCCTATCTGCCTTTTCGCCGTCTGGCTTGCGACAGATCAGAGGCAGCAACAGATTTAACGGACTTGCTGGTGCTCGGGCTACGCAGAAGTCGTGAAGCTGTGCTTGCCACTTTTCGGCTCGTAGTTTTGCAACGTCCTTTGGACATATCTCAACTCCGATCGAAGGTGAACCGGAAAGACTCCCACGCCCCGCCGTCCCGGATGTTGGCGGATGGCACAAAGAGGGATTTGACGCGGCATCGGCGAACTTAGGCTGCGCCGATGCCACGACCAGTTACCGGACTACCTGCGACGAATCAGTTTCCGCCAGCAAGCTTTGTCACAGGACCGTACAGGTGGAAAAGTTTCCCCCACTTGCAGGGGAATCACTTTTTCGTCGTACGTCGGACTTGGTGTCCAGGTGCCGTCGGTATACCCGTCAAATTCGTAGTCACCCGCGATTTCGCAAGTTTCTCCGGTTTTTTTACGGGTCGACGAAGATAGAATGGTGCTCATTGAAGCACTCCTTTTGTGACAATTTCGTGTCACTCGCCGCCGAACTTCTAATTGTTATGGCCGCCGAGGGGTGCTAAGCTAAAGCTAAAGCGTCGGCGGGAACCCATAAGGGTACCCCTCGGTGCCTAACAGGGCCGTTTCGCAGCTCGCCGCTCAAAGTGATCTGCGATTCGGCTTTTTTCGTTTAGTTGAGTCCTAGTTTTGACAATCTAACTTCTGCAGCTTTTTGCGAAACCTGGAAAATTCTTGCCATCTTTGAAACTAATGCTGATCGTAGTGTCGATTCATACAACTTTCGCACTGACGGCTCAGGCATCAGCAAAGTGCCTGCAAAATAGTTTGCTTGCCACTCGGGATCTCGAAAAGATTCGAGGTCGCCTCGTCGGTGGAATACAAGTCCACCAGTTTCTATAAGCGCCCGCTTAATTTGGGTGCGGTGTTTGATACCATGACACACTTCGTGTGCGATGGTAAATCTGGCTCGGCCATTCTGCTGCGTGGCTCGGCGATATGTTTCTTCGCTCACTAGCACCTGACCGTCCGGCAAAGTAATTCCTTCTACACCATCTGAAAGCAATGCGACGCCGGTGTCTAAATCGAAATCTCTTGGAAGTATCAGCTCGAAGAACGGCAGGATCGGAAAGGCACCCGGCCATGTAAGCAGGGACGGATAGTACTCAGCGGCAAGGTGACGTGCATCGAGTTCTAACTCTCGCTTTGAGCAAGGCCTTACACTTGGGACAAAACCAACCATCGCTATTTCTCCTGAGACTTTCTCCGTCCCTTAGCTAAGAGTTTGGCAATCTCTATCGCGGTCTGATCGTCAAGCTCACCCTTGTCTGCCCGGCGAGCTAAGGCCACAAGCATATTTGTCACCTTGTCACCGGTATTGCTCTTGAGAGTTATTTCGATCGAGCGCCTTGATTTTGCGGCAAGACGAAAAAACTCGAGTGCACATTCCTCTTTTCCAACCGCCTTAAGCATCCTTCGAATTTTCTGCCGTGTCGGTGGATTTCTCCTACCTCGTTCGATGTCACTGATGTAAACAATGCTGCAATCGAGTGCTCCCGCGACATCGGCCATCGTCTTTCCTGCCTCAACTCTCGAACGTCGGAACTCAGCCCCAAATTTCTTTCCAGCCATATAGCCACCTCGCGCCAGTTAGTTGGCTGCCTACCTCCCACAGCCTTGACCAGAATTTAGCAAGTTAGCTTATTAGCGTCAATATTAACCTAAGAAAAAAATGCTCGTGGTTTATGACTCAATTTCCTGGGTTGCACAATTAGGGGTCCGAATACGGGAAGTCTGGCCTCCTGCCTTCCCCGCATCCGGAATCCCGCTTCATGCGTTTTTTGTGTTACTTCTGGTCTAATAAAACACGAGGAGCGAGATCGTCTGCTCGTTCCTCATGCTGCGTTACTCGTTATCAACTACATCCCATACTGCTACCGCAATTATGGCACAGGTAGCAGTTGCCGTTGCGGACGGTGATGGCGCCGCAGTTGTCGCAGGCCGGGGCGTCGGATTGGAAGTCGGCGAATTGCTCGCTGCGGGCGGTGGTGGGGCCGCAGTCTTTGAGCATCACGCCGGCGCGGGCCAGGAGCTGGGCGCTGATGTCGCCGCCGGCAGTGCCGGAGCCGTTGGTATGGCCATTGGCGTAGCCGTTGGCGTGTGTGGCCGTTGCCGTTGGATGTTGGATGGCGAGGGGCTGGGGACTTGGGGCTGGGGGCTGTCCGGTCATGCCGCCTTCCCCCTTCCGCCTTCCCCCTCCGCCTTGGTTTCCGGGCTGCACCGACCCGCCTTCGGCCGGTACCCGTCGCGGCTTTATGGATTTGCTTTGACCTTCTTGGACCCTGACCCCTGACCTCCCTTTGCGGTGGGCTGTGCTTCCGTATCGTCTGCACCCCGGCCGCCGGGGGCGTCGGATCGTCGCTGGGTTCGGCGGCGGGGAGGACGCCCATGCTCGCTTCCTTGTAGCCGGCAGGAACGTGATGCCCATCCAGCGGAAGATGTAGTCGATGAGGCTCTTGGCGATGCGGATGTCGGGGTTCTTGGTGTAGCCCTGCGGCTCGAACCGCATGTGCGAGAACTTGCGGACATAGTCTTCGAGCGGCACGCCATATTGCAGGCTCATCGAGACGCCGTACCGAAGGCGTCCATGAGGCCGCCGATCGTCAGCCTTCCTTGGCCATGGTGATGAACAGCTCGCCCGGCCGGCCATCGGGATAGAGGCCGACGGTGATGTAGCCTTCGTGGCCGGAGACGCTGAACTTGTGCGTGACACTCTGCCGCGTATCGGGCAGCCGTTCGCGGCGCGGCTTGGCGACGACGCGGCCGCGGCGGCCGGCGCTGGCCTTCGCTGCTCGTGGCCAAGCGGCTGGCTTTCCTTCGAACCGTCGCGATAGATGGCAAGCGCTTTGAGGCCGAGCTTCCAGCCGTCGAAGTAGGCTTTGGCGATGTCCTCGGTCGTGGTGTCGCGCGGCATATTCACGGTCTTTGAGATGGCGCCCGACAGGAACGGCTGGGCGGCCGACATCATCAGGACGTGTGCCTGCCAGGCGATCGACCGCTTGCCGTTGCGCGGCGTGAACGCACAATCGAACACGGGCAGGTGTTCTTCCTTGAGATCGGGCGAGCCTTCGATCGTGTCGTGCTCGTTGATGTAGGCCAGGATCGAGCCGATCTGCGGCTGATCGTAGCCGAGCGTCGTGAGCGCGAGCGGCACGGTTTGGTTGACGATTTTGAGCATGCCGCCGCCGGCAAGCTGCTTGTACTTCACGAGGGCGATATCGGGCTCGATGCCGGTGGTGTCGCAATCCATCATGAAGCTGATCGTGCCGGTGGGGGCGAGCACGGTGGCTTGCGCATTGCGGAAGCCGTGCACGCGGCCGGCGGCGAGGACATCGTCCCACGCGCAGCGGGCGGCGTCCTTCAAATACGGCGGGCAGTCGGGGTCGATCTCGTCGACCGCGTCGCGATGCATCTGCATCACATGCAGGAACGGCTCGCGATTATCGTCGTACTCCTCGAACGGGCCAACGGCTTCGGAGAGCTCGGCACTGGTGAGGTTCGCTGCACCGTGCAGCAGCGCCGTGACCGCGCCGCACACGCCATAGGCTTCGTGCGAGTCGTACGGCATGCCGGCGCTCATCAGCAGGCTGCCGAGATTCGAATAGCCGAGCCCGAGCGGCCGGAACAGGTGGCTGTTGCGGGCGATATCGGGCGTCGGGTAGCTGGCGTGGTCGACCAGGATTTCCTGAGCGACGAAGAAGATCCGGCAGGCGGCTTTGAAGCGTTCGGTGTCGAACATGCCGTCGGCCTTGCGGAACTTCATGAGGTTGATGCTGGCGAGATTGCAGGCCGTGTCGTCGAGGAACATGTACTCGCTGCACGGGTTCGACGCATTGATCCGGCCACTGTTGGGGCAGGTGTGCCAGCGGTTGATCGTCGTGTCGTATTGCACGCCGGGGTCGCCGCAGTGCCAGGCGCAGTCGGCCATGCGATCCATGATCTCGCGGGCCGGGTAGGTGGGGCCAGGCCGCTTCGGGTCGGTGACCCAGTGGGTCGTCCAATCTTCGTTCTTCTCGACGGCTTGCATGAAGTCGTCGGTGACGCGCACCGAGAGGTTCGCATTCTGGAACATAATCGAGCTGTAGGCCTCGCCGTTGAAGTTCGACTCGTAGCCGCCCTTCTCGATGAGCACGTGGGCCTTCTTCTCTTCCTTCCATTTGCACTCGATAAACTCCATCACGTCGGGGTGCCAGACTTTGATGGATTGCATCTTTGCGGCCCGGCGCGTTTTGCCACCGCTCTTGACGACGGCTGCGACCTGGTCGTACACGCGCATGAACGAGAGCGGGCCGCTGGGTTTGCCGCCGCCAGCGAGCTTTTCGCGATGCGAGCGGAGCGTCGAAAGGTCGGTGCCGGTGCCGCTGCCGAATTTGAAGAGCATCGCCTCGCTGCGGGCAAGCTCCATGATGTCTTCCATGTTGTCGGCCACGTGCTGGATGAAGCACGCGCTGCCTTGCGGGAACTCGTACGGGTTCTCGGGCTGCACGACTTCCGCGATTGTTCGTCCCAACGCCAATTGCATTTGTCGCCCTTCACACCGTACTGGTGATACAGGCCGACATTGAACCACACGGGCGAATTAAACGCGCCATGCTGATGCAAGCACAGCCACGCCAAGTCGCGATAGAAACGTTCGCCGTCTTGCGTGGTGGCGAAATAGCCGTCTTCGAGGCCCCAATCGGCGATCGTGCGGGCCACTCGGTGCACGAGCTGCCGCACGCTGTATTCGCGCTGCGGCGTGCCGACTTCGCCGTAGAAGTATTTACTGCAGATGACGTTGGTAGCCAATTGGCTCCAGAACGACGGCACTTCGCAGTTGGTTTGCTCGAAGATCAGCTCGCCGTTTTCGCCTTTGATTTGGGCACTGCGAACTTCCCAATCGACGGTGCTGAACAAATCTTCGATATCAGCCGGGCAGAATTCGGCGTCGACTTTCAGCCGGCCGTGGAATTTTTTCGACGTTGGTTTGTTCTTTGTAATAGGCTGTTGAATGTTTGCTGTGGTCATTTTAGCACCTCCTGCGCTTTAAGTTCATGATCAAGGTTAAATTCCTGCATCTCGCCGCAGCAATCAACTACGGCGTGAAGCAGGGTGTTCCCAAGCTATCGAATGAGTTTTGGGAGCTCATTCTGTTGCCTAGGCAGCGTTTCACATTTTGCCTCGTGAGTCTGATTCGCAATGTCATTGTGGCGGCTGCGACCGACCACAACTCTTTTGATTGCATAGCACGAGGGCGCGAGTACCGCTGCCCAGCCAAGAATCGTCCGTATCTCCTCAATGTCCAAATTCACAAAAATGGTCACGGTGGTAGGCACCTCCTCGCAAGGAATGGGCATCCTACCTAAGTGAACGTTTGTGCACACGCTACCAGATCGACTGATCGGCGGCAGCGGCACCAGATTTTGGGCCTCGAATGCCCAAAACCCGAAAAAACGGGCTGCTAGCCACGCTGAAACCACAATATATTGTATTTAATGCCCTTGCGAATACCACATACTGCGGTTCAGGGGTCTTAGATCATACGCGCTTCGCTCCGTTCGTCAATGCAATTCCTGGGGTGTTGTAAGCTGCTGCTATACAAGGGCTTGTGCCCTTTGTTAAATTCTAGCAGTGACAGCATGAAAGAGTGATGAAGACGCATAAGACACTATAAAACACGGTGAAAGTCGAATATCAGTTGGAGGAAGCAATCCGCAGCTTCGTGGGCAAAGATTCTTCAAAAAAGATGGGTGGCCAAGTGCTAGGATGACGGAGCAGGCGATTGCAGACGATTAAATAGACAAGTCTGGTAAGCGCGGAGGACGTGCGCCGGTGGATGCGATCGGTGTGGTGTGGTCTGCTCACTATCTTTCGATGGAACGTAGACGATGTGGCCTCGCAAACAGTTGGACATCGGTTGGACTGATCTGCTATTCGGTGCGTGGCAGACCATTGCGGCGCGAAGGCCGCCCGTGGCAGCCGCCGTCGTGGGCGATGGATGGGTGCCGGCGGAGGAAGTAGTTCTTGCGCTTTCGGTCCGTTCAGGATGGGACTTATTGCTCGCAGCGCTCAAATTGCCGGCAGGGAGCGAGGTGATCACGTCGGCCGTCACCATTCCGGACATGGTGCGAATCATCGAGCAACACGGTTTGGCGCCGGTGCCGGTGAATGTGGATGCGGAGCGACTAGAGGTCGACATTGACGATTTGGAGCGAGCGATCACGCCGCGGACGCGGGCAATTCTTGTGGCGCATTTGTTTGGCAGCCGCGTCGCAATGGGGCCGATTATCGATGTGGCGCGGCGGCACGGCTTGTTCGTGGTTGAAGATTGTGCACAGGCGTTTGTCGGTCGAACGTATGCAGGGAATGCGGAGTCAGACTGCGCCCTATTCAGCTTCGGACCAATCAAGACGGTAACGGCGCTTGGCGGGGCTGTCGTGCGGGTGCGCGATACGGCGGTGCGGGCGCGGATGGCGGAGCTGCAGCGGAAATACCCTGCTCAAAGTCGCGTGGCATATCTACGGCGGTTAGCGAAATACACGAGTTTTTATGTGTTAAGTAAGCCTGCGGCTTATGAGTTGCTCGTGCGAGTTTTGCAGTGGCTGGGGATCGATTACGACCAGGCGTTGGGCAACGCGGCTCACTCGTTTCGGACGCAAGAATTCTTCGCACAGATTCGCAGACAGCCATCTAGGCCGTTGGTGCGGATGCTCGAGCGGCGCATCAATAAGTTCGACCAGCGCGGGATGGCGCGACTGTTGAAGCGAAGCTCGCGTGGCGAAGAGTTAGTGCGTGCGTTGCCAACGGGAATGGTGATCGGTGAGCAAAACGCGACACACACCTATTGGGTTCTGCCGGTGAGGGTTGGTAATCGCCAAGAAGTAATCGCGGCATTGCGGGAGGCCGGGTTCGATGCCACGGCCACCTCAAGCCTCGTCGTGGTGCCGCAAACGAATGGCGCCGCAGAATTGGAGCCATCTTTGGCGCCCTGGTTGGATGAGATTGTGTTTTTGTCGAGCGGTGAGGAGATGCCCGAGCGCGAATGGCGGCGGATGGTGGCGATTTTGGAGCGGACGGCGATTGCGGCGGAATCGAGCAAACAGCGTGAACTTGTGGCGGTTGCCGGTGTCTCTGCTGCATCATGACCGGCGAGCATGAACGCTATCGGTGGAATACATCGGATGCCGCGGAGGCATACGATCGGGCAGCGCCGGTCATTCATCCGTACTACGTGGTCGTTCAGGATCAAATCCTCGATCAATTGCCCTTCGGGCCGGAGGAACCATTTGAAGTGGTGGACCTCGGCGGCGGTTCGGGACGGCTAGCGGAACGGATTCTCGACCGGTTTGCGGGCGCGCGGGTGACGGTCGTCGATCAATCGGAGCCGTTTTTGGCACTGGCGGAGCGTCGCTTGTCGCGATTCGCGCCGCGGGTGACGTTAGTCGAGCAACGGCTGCAGGATTGTCTCTCACGTGGCCGCGTCTCTCCGAGACGCGAAGATCGGGTCTCGGAGAGACTCGTCTACGTGGACGTGATCGTCAGCACATCGGCCATTCATCACTTGGATCCGGCGGAAAAGCGGGCACTTTTCGCCCATTGCTATGCGGCACTCATGCCGGGCGGCATGTTCATCAACGGCGATGAGTATCGGCCGGAGGACGATGCGGAGTATCTGGCGCTATTCAAAAAGTGGTCGGCGCACATGAGCACGGCAATCGCCAATGGCCGGATCCTAGCGTCGTTCCAGGCGACGCTCGATTTTTGGCACGATCGCAACATCCGCCGCTTCGGCGAGCCGAAGAAAAGCGGCGACGATTGCCATGAGACAATTGCAGCCCAAACGGAGTATCTGCGAAACGTCGGCTTTGTCGAAGTCACGACATCGTGGAATACAAAACTTTGGGCGGTGTTAGTCGCGCGAAAGGCTGGTTAGCGGCGGCAACCCAGTTGGTTTCTACGCGCCGCTCTTATCCAAATGTTTCGCTGGTCCCTGTCGAAAACTGATGGCAATGCGGTTCCAGGCGTTCATCATCGAGATGATGAGCGTGAGGTCGACGAGGTCCTTGTCGCTGAAGTGCTTTTTCGCTTCTTCGTAAACGGCATCCGGAATGCCGGTTTGGGAGACATTCGTGACCGACTCAGCCCAGGCAAGGGCGGCGCGTTCGCGGTCGTCGTAAAAGCTCGTCTCGCGCCAGACGGACAAGCAGTCGAGGCGCTGCTGCGTCTCGCCGGCATCGCGCACTTGCCGCGAGTGAAGGTCGACACAGTAGGAGCAGCCGTTGATTTGCGAAGTGCGCAGCTCGACGAGTGCCCGCAGGCGCGGTTCGATGTTGGCCGATTTGATGTACGGTTCGGTGCCCTGGAGGGCCTTCACGGCGTCGGGGGCGACTTGGTAGTAAAGTATTCGGCGAGACATAAGAATCAGGAAGTCGGTCAGGCGTACTTCTTAACGGCTTTTTTGATGGCCGGTGTGGCTTTAGCGAGGTCGTCGGGAGTCATCACGGGGTGAGCCTCGATGGCGGCATTGAATGCCAGCATCCAAGGCTCGGCGATCGCCGGGATTTGCGAAGCCTCCTTCAATTCAAGAAAGAGGTATGCGGCGCGTCGGCCGCCGTCGTCGGTGAAGTAGACAGCCTCGGGCTTTTGCTCGGCGAGGATGGATTGGATCTTCGTGCCGAGCTTGCCGCTCTTGGCGGCCGCGTTGCCGGCTTCGACGGGGATGCTGACTTTGAGCAGGATTCGCATGGTAGCCTTTCTTTTGTTAGCGCCGTTCGATTGCGGCAAACCAGGCCTTCGGACCGCCTTCCGAGAACGTGGCGCCCGAGAATTTGGGGTTAACATCGAAGTGTGTTGCCTCGATCGATTTGATTTGCCAGCCAGTGGCGAATGCGGCTTCTAGCTCTTCGCGCGTAATGTGCCGCGGGCCTTGCGTGCCGGGTTCGGCATCGCTAAAGCACATCAGGAACAGCCGTCCGCCGGGATTGAGGACGTGCGCAAGACCGGCGACATAGCGGCGACGGTCGTCGTCGGAGAACGTGTGAAAAAGCCCTGAATCGACCACTGTATTGAAGCGTTCGTCACTTTCGTCGAGCGTGAGTGCGTCGGCAACGCGGAATTCGACGGCCACGCCACGCTCTTCGGCTTTGGCCCGGGCGCGGCGGATTGGTTCTTCCAAGAAATCGATGCCGGTGATCTGGCGCCCCTTTGCGGCAAAGTGAATTGCCATGTCGCCGGTGCCGCAGCCCGCATCGAGAACGGGACTCTTCACCTGATCTGTAACGGTGACAAACGGCGCTTGTGGCCGGCCAATGTCCCAAGGGGCTTCACCGGCGTAGGCGTCTTTGAATGTTTGTGGGGTGGGAAGTTGAGTCATGCATGTTGCCTTTGGTTATGTCCTAATTCCTGCTTCATAAAGATATCACAGCCAGCGGCTCTTTATGAGTTTTGATCAGTCCGCAGATCGCGCAGATGATCGCAGGTAAATGGTAATCGATTTTTGCTTGCGACGTGTAGATTACGCCGTTGATAGCAACATAATCCGACATTCCTCGGCGCTAATCGGCGTCATCTGCGGATACATAAGCAAATCTGATCTGTACTTAACAAAGCCATCGGTCATTTGAATCCCAGCACCGGATGCGGCACGTACGGCGCTTCAAGCCGTGCGACTTCTTCGGTCGACAGTTTGAGCTCAGAGGCAGCGATGGCATCGCTCAAGTGCCTCTGCTTCGTCGCGCCGATGATCGGTGCCCTCACATACGGCTTCGTAAATTGCCAAGCCAGTGCGATTTGCGCCGCGGCCACGCCCCGTTCGGCGGCGAGCGATTGCAGCGCATCAATCACTTTGTGATCCGCGTCTTCCGTTGTGGCATAAAGTTTTTTGCCGAATTCGTCCCCTTCGGTGCGAGCGGTCGCTGCTGGCTTTTGCCACGGCCGCGCCAAACGTCCGCGGGCGAGCGGGCTCCACGGGATCACGCCGATGCCTTGGCTTTGGCACAGCGGCATCATCTCGCGCCTCCTCCTCGCGGTACATGAGGTTGTAGTGGTTCTGCATCGAGACGAACCGTGTCCAGCCGTGGCGGTCGGCGAGGTAGAGCGCCTTCGTGAATTGCCAGGCGTACATGCTGCTCGCGCCGATGTAGCGGGCCTTGCCAGCCTTCACCACATCGTGCAGCGCGGCGAGCGTTTCTTCGATCGGCGTCTCGTAGTCCCAGCGGTGAATTTGGTAGAGATCGACGTAATCGGTGCCGAGACGACGCAGGCTATGGTCGATTTCCGTGAGGATGGCTTTGCGCGATAGTCCGGCGCCGTTGGCATCGGGCCGCATCCGGCCGTGGACTTTGGTGGCCAGCACGATCGCATCGCGAGAGGCGAACTCCTTGAGCAGCTTGCCGACGATCTCCTCGCTCGTGCCGTCGGAGTAGACGTTCGCTGTGTCAAAGAAATTGATGCCGCCTTCGATCGCCTGACGAATGAACGGTCGAGCTTCATTTTCGGGAAGCGACCACGGATGCGCACCGCGCTCCGGCACGCCATAGCTCATGCAACCGAGGCAGAGACCCGAGACCTTGAGGCCGCTGTTGCCGAGACGGATGTAGTTCATAGAAGCGGTTCCTCGTGGTTGCATTTCTTCGGTAGCCGAATTCGCAAGAATTCGGCTACGGCGAAAAAGATGCAGCCGCTATTTCTTGGCAGGCTTAGGCTTGTCGGAGACGACTTCAACCGATTCAACGCCGCCGTTTTTCTTGAGGTCGGTTTCGTATTTGACCTTCGCTGCGAGGCGGATTTTCTCGAAGCCTTTCACGACTGCGGTGGGCGGCGAACTGTAGCCGGAGCCTGGCTGCGTGACGACGATCTTCTTGATCTTGCCGTCATCCACGACTGCGTACGCTTTCGCCGGCGTCGTCGGCCAGAGTTCACCTTTTTGCGGCCGGTAGCGATAGTAGTCCGAAACGTCGTCGAGCCGCTCGTTCGTGACTTTGTACGGCCCAAGGACTTTCATGAGCGAGCTCTGTTGCGCCGCGCTTCGGTCGGTGTCGGGCCGCGGCCCCGCGCCGGTGTGACGCCACTGAACGCCTTGCGAAAGACTTCCGGCTTCACGTTAAGCGCCGCCGCGATCAACACGACGGGCCGGCCGTGGTCCCGCGGGTCCGTTTCGTGGCCGCTGGAAAATTTTACCGGGGCTTTCATTGCTTCAGCGCAAGCGTTCAATGCAGGCATGATCATTAACAATGAAATGAGACAGACTGCGATTCGGTGTCGTGGGAAGGGCTGGTAACCGTTGGCGTTCATGTGATGCGACTCTATCGGAAATTCATCAAGCATAGTGTATGGCAATTCTTGGTGACTGGACAGGAAACGAACCTGTAGGAGGCGTCTCTGACGCCGATAGAGGTTACAAATTCCGATACGTCAACGGTTTCGGAGAGGCCGACCACCGTCCAATTACTGTGTAGCCCTCACTAGAATCCGTAGTCGGGAAGCTCGATATCGTCCTGCAAATCCCGCCCGATGAAATAATCCGCCACCGCCGGTATCCGTAACAACCGCGTCACCTGGTTGCGGAACCAAATGCCGAATGCCGTCTTCGGCGCGAACGACGAAGCAAACTTCGCTGCCGACTCCTGCTTGCGCATCAGAAACGGCATCATCCGTTCCTCGTACCGCGCAAACGCCGCTGCATGATCGCCGCCGCAAGCGTGCAGTTCGCCGGCGAGCACATACGCCTCGGCCATCGCCAGCCCCGTCCCTTCGCCGGCAAGTAGCGAAACGCACGCCGCCGCATCGCCGATGAGCGCTGTCCGCCCCTTGGTCCAGCGGTCCATCCGAATCTGGCTGACGCGGTCGAAATAAATGTCGCACACGCCCTCCATCGCCGCCAGAATCTGCGGACACTCCCACCCCACATCGGCGTACACGCTTCGTAACGCCGCCTTGCGTTCGGCCACCGGGGACTGGCTCATTGTTGCGGAGTCTGCGGAGCAAAAATGTGCCTGTCCCCTTCCCGCTCTCCTTCCTTGCAAATACTCGTCCAAAAACACAAACAAGAACAGCGTCTTATCCTCGCGCATCGAAAACCGCGACACCTGCTTTCCCGGCACCCCATAGCTGAGATAAACCAGCTCATCCCGCGGCCGATACCCGTCCACCTCAAACGCGGCCACGTGATACCCAAGCGAAACCTCAAACCGCTCCTTCGGCCCGAACGCAATATTCCGCACCCGCGAATGCAACCCATCCGCCCCAATCACCAGATCGACCTCGCGCACCGCCGCATGCTCGAAACTCATCTGCACGCATTTGCCGTCATCCTTGATCCCCGCCACCGAATCGCCAAAGATCGTCTCGACCTGATTATCGAGCGCACCGTAGATCGTCGCCGCCAGATCCGACCGCCGCACACTTGTAAACCGCCCCTGCGTCATCCGCCCAAACACATCGACCGCAAACCCACCACTCTTCCACCCCCGCCGATCCACAAACCGCACTTCGCGCACCTGATAACCCAACTCCCGAATCCGTGGAATCAGCCCCATCCTCTCGGCGATGTCGTAGCCGATACCCCAAAAGTCGATGATATACCCGCCGCTGCGCAGCTCCGGCGACTCCTCGACGAGCAGTACCTCGTGCCCCGATTTCAGCAGCCAGTAGGCAAGCGCGGGCCCGGCGATGCCGATTCCGTTAATAACGATCCTCACATATGCCTCGCACGCCCCGACAGCCTTGCCCCGTTCCGCCGCAACAGTCGGCACTATTCGGCGCGGCTATCGCGCGGCACTGGACTGCGTCGAATGAAATACGCCAGGAGTTCCGCCCGCGACGAAACGCAGAAGTGCTTGTAGAGCATGGCCACATAGTCATGGATGGTGCCGGCGCTCAGGCCAAGCAGCTTCGGCCACCTGCTTTTCGCTGCGGCCCTCCAATAACAGCGAAAGCGTCTCCCGCAATCGTTTCGATAGGCCGTCGCGAGACAGGTGCTCCTCAGTCGTCAGCCGTACTCCCACCAAGGGTGCGATCTCATCGTGCAGCAGCTTCAGAAGGGTCGCTTCGCGGGGACCAAACGGCGGGGCACTGTGTGGACGATCGATATCGATCAACTCGACTCGCGTTGGAATGTCCACAGTCCGCAGCGAAAGCACATAGTCATCGCAATCCATAGGCCGTCGGAAATTCTGATACATCGCCGAGGCGTGAAACTCAGTCTCGGTTGCCAATTCCCGTCCCGCCGCTGTCGCCCAGCCGTTCTGAGCCAACTGGCGAAATAACAGATCAATGCCCGCCAATGAGCTTTGCCCAACATCTTCGAGCGTGCGATATGAGGCGTCGACGAGTGCCGAATCGAGCACTTGTCGCTGGACCTCAGCAGGAAAGCCGACATTGGCCAACGCCCGCACACAGCCGGTTCGATCAGGCGCCGGCATTTCGACATTCATAATGGTTCCCACATGGGCATCGAGCAGCCGGCAAGCTCCCATCAACAGATGCTCGCGCCAGGCGCGCGGGTCGTCCCACCGGTCGCAGACTTCCAGGACCAGCCGGATCACGCGGGAGACGTCTTGGGCGGGGATATCCATGACCGATACAGCGGCAACCTCCGCCGCGGCCATTCCACTGTTTAGGGGAATTGTGATCTCTGGAACCACCACTATGTTAGCCACAATGGGGATGTTTCCGCCAGTCCGCAACAGGTATCCGTCCGTGCGGAGCATTGCCGTAGTGAAAAGGCGACATCACGGATATGGAGGGGAGCCAACAATAAATGATATCCCAAGAATGTCCCCTTTTCTCAGCTTAGGGAGTATGCCATCGGTATAGTCCCTCTTGGAGTGCATGGACGCGTACTTTCAAATTATCTTTTACGTTCTGGAGAAAGGGATAACATGAGCGATAATCGTGCGTCCGTTCGGATGTTCGTGTGGGTAGCTCTCGTGGTCTGGGTGGCGGGCGTCACCTCCGTGTCCAAGGCGCTGACCATCATCCCCACGTTCGATAGCTCGATCACAGACGACGCCAATGCCGCCGATATCGAGACCGGCATCAACAACGCCATCGAGGAGTTCGAGAGCTACCTGCTCAACAATGTCACCGTGAACATCACCTTCAAGGGTGACGAGAGCATCGGCTTGGCCATGAGCAACACGGTCAAATTCTTGCCCACGTACACCAACTACCTGAATCGCCTCCAGAACAACCAGATGCTGTCGTCATACGACACCGCGGCCTTGGCCACGCTCCCCGCCGGGCCGAACAACCCGGCCACCGGCGACGCGAACATGAATATCACTGCCCCCCTTGAGCGAGCGCTGGGCTTCAACGCCGTCGCCGAATCCGACAGCACGATCAGCGTGAAGCTGTCGATTACCAACTACCTGCGCACCGGCCCGCAGGACTCGGATAAGTACGACCTGCAACAAGTCGTCATGCACGAGATCACCGAAGCCCTGGGCGCCGGCGGCGCGGGCTCGACGATTGGCGGCGGGCCTGAAGCCGGCTCGCTCGACCTGTTCCGCTACAGCGCCGACGGCACGCGCAGCTACACCACCGATCCCGCCGCCACCGCCTACTTTTCCATCGACGGCGGCGCGACCAACCTCAGGTTCTTCAACCAGTACCGCCGGGACGGCAGCGAAGACTACGCCGACTGGGCCACCATCCCGCCCAACGCCTTCCCACAGGTTCAGGACGCCTACTCCACGCCCGGCGTCCAACTCGATCTGAACACCAACGAGTTGATCGCGCTGGATGTCGTCGGTTGGAATGTTCGCTATCCTTCCGTCAACTGGACCGGCCTGGGCGCGGACAACAAAGCCAGCACGGCAGCTAACTGGAGCCCTAACCTTCCGTGGTCAGGCGATACCCTGGTCTTCGACGATTCTCCCAGCACGGACGTCCAAATGAATTTACTCTTGGGTGCGCTGCGGGGAATCTCGTTTCCCGCCACTGCGCCCGCCTACACTTTGCGTTTCCCCGCCAACGTCGATCTGGAATTGACCGGAACCGGGATCATTAACTCCTCGCCCAGCACCAGACGATCATTTTGCAACCGGGCGAGTACGGCGATACCTTCGATACGTCCCTTCCAGCGGCGACCCTGACGTTTAAGAACGCGGCAAATGCCGGCAACGCCAACTATTATCTCAGCGGCGGCAGCACTTTCTGGACCGGCTCCATCTTCGAGCGAGATCCCGGCGCTGATCACGTTCGACGATAATTCCAATGCAGCGAGTGGTTCCTTTGACGTGGACGGCGGCGCTGGCAATGGCCGACCCCTACGCCGAGGTGCGGTTTCGTCACAACTCGTCGGCCGCGAGCGCCGAGTTCACGGTGCACGGCGGCCGCATCGGCCCCTCGAATTCCGGCTCCGCCAGTGGCTACGGCGGACAGGTGACATTTTACGACCAGTCGTCGGCCGCCACGGCGCATATTCGCAACTACGGCGAGGACGAATACCACGGCGGCACCGGCGCGTACACGCAGTTTTTCGATAGCTCCACCGCCGAGAATGCGGTCATCGAAAACTTCGCCGCCACGCAAGGTGCGGGCGGCAGCCACGTGGTTCACCAACAACAGCACGGCCGGCAACGCAGCGATCACCAACCACGAGGGCGTAGCCTACGGACAACGCAGCCGTACCGAGTTCATCGACAACAGCTCGGCCGGCTCAGCGACGATCTACAACGAGAGCGGCAGCCCGGGCGCGGCCGGTGGTTATACGCGATTTCGAAACACTTCCACCGCCGCCAACGCGGTCATTATTAACGACGGCCTCAGCGGCGCCTTCGCCTGGGCCGGCATCGTTCAGTTTTACGACGACAGCCGCGCCGGCAACGCGACGATCAGTCTGCGGCCCAATGGCGACGGCGGCCGGATGGAGCTCTATGGTCACGCAACCGCCGAGAACAGCGTGACAACGATTGTCAGCAATCCGCCGGGTGAGTTTGGCACTGGCGGGAAGGTGGATTTCGCCGACGACTCCACCGCGGACGCGGCCCAATTCATAATCCAGCCGACCGCAAATGGCGCGATCGATTTCCACAACCGCGCCAACGCCGGCACGGCGAATTTCACCATCGGCGACCCGAACATCGATTATCCTTTCAACGACACGCACGCCGGCTGGGTGACGTTCTGGGATGATTCATCGGCCGCCAATGCGACGTTCGTCGTCGGCTCCGCTTATCCCGACAACAGGATTCGGTTCTTTAGCAGTTCGACGGCCGCCAACGCCAGCTTCAATGTGCGCCCAGCAGGTAACCTGTTCTTCTACAACGGGACCACGGCGGGCAGCGCCACGATTGACCTCGCCGGCGGCCGCGCTGCGGCGCCGGCGGCGGTTACGTGCTCTTCGACGGCGGCAGCGCGGGCAGCGCCACGATTACCGCTTACGGCGGGGCGGTCAGCGGCGCCAACGGGGCGCAGATCGAATTCGCCAACGGCGGTCACGCCGGCAGCGCGACGCTGCTTGCGGCTAGCGGCGTCAGCGGCGCCGCGGGGGGGCGGGTGCAATTCTTTACCGGCGCGACCGGCGACACCGCCCGGCTGATTGTCGAGCAAGGGGCGCTCGCGACCTTCGGCAACAACAACCATGAAACCTACGGCATTGGGTCCATCGAGGGCGCCGGCGACATCAACCTCGGTAATTCGCAACTCACCGTCGGTGGACTCGATCTCAGCACTACATTGGGCCGGCCCGATGCACAGCAGGAGTCGGCGGCACGCTCACCAAGGTCGGCGCTGGAAGGCTTGCGCTCGATGGAACAAACACCTACACCGGGCTGACCACCGTCGCCGACGGAATCCTGTCCGTGCACGGCTCGGTCGCCGGAGATGCCGTCGTGAAGAGCGGCGCCACGCTCGCCGGCACGGGCGTTTTGGGTCAAACGACCGTCGAACCCGGTGGCCACCTCGCCCCCGGCGACAGCCCAGGCACGATCACCGTTGGCGGCCTCACGTTGCAGAACGGCGCCTTCTTTGATTTCGAGATCGGCCCCACCGCCACGGATCGCGTCGATGTCAATGGCGATCTCACGCTGGGTGGAACCCTGGTCCTCTCGCTGCTGGATGGCTACATCCCCTCGCTCGGCCAATCGTTCGCAATCTTCGGCGGTGCGATCAGCTCGATCAGCGGCACGTTCCAAAGCATCGTGGCCCCCACCTTCGACGGCCAAACCGTTTACCTCGCTTACGGAACTGGGCAGGTGATGCTGCAAGTTGGCGAGGCGAACTTTCCCGGCGACTTCAACCACGACGGCCGCGTCGATGCGGCCGATTACGTCGTCTGGCGCAAGACCGGCATCAATGGTCAACAAGGGTACGACACCTGGCGGTCGAATTTCGGCGCGACCATCGGCAGCAGCGTAAGCACCAGTGCCGCTGTGCCCGAACCGGCGACAATCGCTCTGTTGTATTTAGCCACACTAACAATAGTCAGCCTACGAGCAGTTGATCGCACCAGCGTCGTGAGGCGAGCGATTCCACGCGAACACTAGTCGGATGGTGCCAAGGCACTCCGCCCGCGGTTTATCCAATGGAGAAATTTATCATGACCTGTTCCACCCGTCACAGCCATCTGGCTTTCGTTGTAATCGTGATGTTGACGTACCCAAGCGTGACTACCGCGGCCGTAAAGGATTGGAATGCTCTCAGCGGCAACTGGGCCACCGCCGGCAACTGGAGCCCGTCCGGTGTACCTGGCGCAGGCGATGATGCCCAAATCATGCCCGCCGACGGCGTGGATCGCACCGTCACGTACGACTACACCGGCGCGGCGATCACGCTCAATGCGCTACGCGTCGATCTGACCAATTACGGCGTGGACGAGGCCACCACGCTCATGATGAGTGCCAACACGCTGACCGCGACCGCGGAAGCCGTGGGCCTGTATGGCCGGGGCGTGTTTACGCAAAGCGGCGGGACCCACACCGTCGGCGCCGGCGACTTGTACCTTGGCTATGACGCAGCCGCCGACGGCACTTACAACCTGAGCGACACGGGCACGCTGAACGTGAACGGCTACGAATACGTGGGCTACGACGGCACCGGCACGTTCAACCAATCCGGCGGCACGCACACGATCGGCGTCGGCAAATTCCTCGACCTGGGTGTCTTCGATGCCGGTTCCACAGGAACCTACAACCTGAGTGGCGGTTCACTCACCACGCCTGCCCTCTATGTCGGCGATTTCGGCACGGGCCACTTCAACCAGACCGGCGGCACGGCCGTGATCAACAGCTCAGATGGACTGACGCTCGGTTTCAACGGCGGCACCGGCGATTACACGCTCAGCGGCGGCTCACTCAATTCCAGCGGCGACGAACAAATTGGCTTGTTTGGGACAGGGTCGTTCACACAGTCCGCCGGTGTCCACGCACTCAATGGCAACCTGCTTTTGGGCCAAAACGGTTGGAATGGCAGCTATGACATCAGCGGCACTGGGACGCTGAATCTCAACGGCACCTTGTTCGTTGGCGCCAACAACGGAAGCGTCGGAACGTTCAATCAATCTGGTGGAGATGTTGTCATCGCAGCGGGAAAGGGAATCGGAATCGCCTGGAACAGTGCAAATCCAACCGGAAACTATAATTTAAGTGGCGGCTCACTTTTATTGGAAGGGGGTAACATTGACGGCAGCGGCAACCTGGTTGTCGGAGCCTCGGGGTCAGGAAACTTCTTCCAGTCAAGTGGCAGCGTAACGCTAGGTGCCGACGGTGGAATCGCCTCGAAACTCAGGATCGCCATTGTCACGGGCGCGCCGACCAGCACGTACACTCTCACTGGCGGCTCACTTTCGATCACCGCGAACAGCGCGGAATACGTCGGCGAATACGGCACTGGCACTTTCATTCAGAGCGGCGGCACAAACAATCTCGGGGGAAGTAGTCCACTCTACGTCGGCTACAACGCCGGCTCGATCGGCAGCTACACGCTCAGCGATACCGGCTCCCTTGCAGTCGGCGGTCATGAGTACCTAGGCTACGATGGCGCGGGCACTTTTGACCAGAGCGGCGGCGTTCACAACGTGTCCGGCTATTTGTACATCGGCTACCACGCCAACTCCACCGGCAGCTACACGCAGTCGGGCGGCGCACTGATCGTCGGAGTGAATTTGGCGGTCGGCTTTCTTTCCAATGGAACGTTTGACCTTAGCGCCGGCAGCGCGACGGTCGGCGGCAGTTGCGTATTGGGCTCGGGCGCCGGTAGCACCGGCGTGTTGAACGTCAGCGGAACCGGTGAACTGACCGCCAACGTCGGAACGCTCGTCTCCGCTCCATCGGGTAATGTTATTAACCTCAGCGGCGGCCGCATCAATACCAAGGCGCTCAATCTCCAAGGCGGCTGGCAGCAGCTTAATTGGACGGGCGGCACGCTGAGCATCACGTCCGATGTGACTTGGGACTCGGCCGCCGGCATCGCCACCACCGAAGCCGCACTTGGCGCTTCGCGCACCATTGGTACCGATCAAACCCTTATGGTCACCGGCAATGAAGGAATCGGCGGCACCGGCGGTTTCTTCCTGACGCTCGACGATGGCGGTACTCACTATGTCACCGGCACGCTCACGCTCAATCCCACCGGCACAATCACCCAAAACGACGGCAGCACCCTTTACGCGGCCACGTTCGTTCAAGCCGGCGGCACGGTGAATGGCACGCTGCAAAACCAGGGTCAATTCACGTATCAAAGCGGATTGTTCAATGGCCGGTTGTGGAACCAGGGCACCGTGAGCCTCGGCCCGTCGTTCACCGCGGCTGACGGTGTCGAGAATGACGGCGCGATTACACTCGCCGCGGGGCAAACTCTCGTCGCCAACGGCTCGGGCCTCGACAACCGCGGCACGTTCACGCTCGCCGGCGGCGCCCTCTCCGGCGATGGACCCGCGCTTAACAACTTTGGCGGCACTCTCCAGCGCACGGCACGATCAACCCTGCGCTGACCAACAATGGCTTGCTAACGATTGACGGCCAGCTAGCCTTTAACGGCGGTTTCACCAACTACGGAACCGTCCGCGGTAGTGGAACTTTCACCGGCGATTTCACCAACGCAGGGCTGGTCACGCTCGATGGAGGCACCCTCGCCGGCAATATCAACCCGATCGACAACACGGGCACCATCCAGGGCGCCGGCAGCCTCAACGCGCGTGTTGTGAACACCGGCGTCATTCGCGCATCCGGCGGGCAGCTCAGCCTGGGCAGCCCGAACAATTCCAACGAAGTTGGCGGATTGGTGCAGGCCGCCGACGGAAATACCGTGATGTTCCTGCAAGGTCTCGTCACCAACGCCGGCAGCATCTCGCTCACCGGCGGCGCGCTGGACAACAACAATCACCCGCTCTCTAACACCGGCATCGTCAATGGCTCCGGCATCGTCCGCACTGGTGGCCTCACCAGCACCGGCGCGATCAACATCGGCGGCGGTGATCTGGATGTCTTTGGAAACGTCACCAATAACGGCACGGTCGCCATCCAAGGCGCTCGCATGGCTTACTTCTATGGCGACGTGGACGGCGCTGGCAACTACACCGGCGCCGGCACGGCGGTGTACCTCGCTGGCTTCTCGCCCGGCAACAGTCCGGCCGCTGTAAGCTTCGCTGGCAATGCCGTCCTCGCTACCACAAGTACGCTCAACATTGAGCTGGGCGGCACGGATCCCGGCGCGGAATACGATCAGCTATTGGTGTCCGGAGCACTATCGCTCGGCGGCTTTTTGAACGTCTCGCTCACGGGCGGTTTCACGCCCGCAGCCAATCAATCATTCGATATCCTCGATTGGGGCACCCTCAGCGGTGCCTTCAACACCATCCAGCTTCCCGACCTCTCCGGCGGACTCGAGTGGAACACGTCGCAGCTCTACACCACCGGCGTGCTCTCGGTCGCCAGCCCCGGACTCCTCGGCGACTACAATCAGAATGGCATCGTCGACGCTGCCGACTATGTTGTCTGGCGTAAGAATGAAGGTACGAACAACGTTTTGCCCAACGACTCAATTGGCGGCACCATCGGCCACGCACAATACGACGAATGGCGTGCACAATTTGGCCAAACCACCAGCAGCGGCAGCATTGCTTCTGCACCTGTTCCCGAACCGTCGTCTATCCGTGTGCTGGCCATCGTCTGTTGCGGTTTGTTTGCACGGCGAAGATTCGTGCCTCGCAATCCGCGCCGCCCACTGCGTGCGGCTTAGCCCGTCAACACCCAATTCTTGGCGACCAAATTTCTTGCGCACACCGGCAAGAAATTGTGCCACGACTCGTGCTAGGCTCGCATCCATAGAAATTACCGACCGGGCGTAGCTGCCGTAGCGCTCGCCGGTGGTTGCCGCACTCGAAAAACTTTTTCACAAGTGTCCAAAAATAGGTGTGGACATCCGTATACAAACATGCTACGCTGGACGCCACATCATAGCACACGCTCTTTGATATGTCAGAAAGTCCCCCCGCTGCCCACGTGCACCGATTGGGCAGGAATGCTCGGCCTGCGCACGGCATACTCCCGGCCCCCGTCGAGAGGTGTGTCAAAATCGCTACAGGTGCGCAAAATCCTGGGGAGGAATTTTGCGCACCTATTGCCAACGCCCCTCCGGCCGATGCTCGGCCGGATTGCGCAAAAATGCGCCAGTAAACCCCAATGCTCCCAAAAAACGGCTGCGACAACACGATCGTAACCAAGCCGCTCGGCGTCAAACGCTGATCTTGCCGATCCGCACGCGGGTGAAAATGTGCCGTTCGCCCGTCTTGCGGCGCATGTTTTTGCGGCGGCGGAGCTTTTGGACGACGAGCTTCTCGCCCTTCTCGGGGCCGAGGACCTCGGCCGCCACGGTCGCGCCTTCGACGAAGGGCGAGCCAAGCTTGGCGTCGCCATCCCCGCCGACGGCCAGCACGGATTCGAAGTTGAACTTTTCGCCGGCCGGGACGTCGCGGTAGTTGATGACGACTTCTTGGCCTTCTTCGACTTTGTACTGGTGATTGCAGTCGGTGATAATTGCGTACATGGCTATTGCCTTAGTTGTGAAATGGATTGGCTCGTTCGGATCTCACGCCAAGGCGCTAAAGCCGCATAGATAGTATCCAACAAATACTTTGCGTCTCCGCGCCTTTGCTGAGAACTGTTCCCGTTTGCGTTGCTAGGGATTCTGTTCGAGGTAAGCCGCGCCGAAAAACATGAGACCGAGGCACCACAAACCAGTGCCGTTGGCGGCAACGCGTTGGAAGTACAAGCCGGTCGTGCAGCCGAGGATGCCGAGCACGGCCCAGAATTGCGGCGTCCACAAAAACTTCTTGAATCGTTCCGTCATGGTTGAGTCTCTTTGTCCGATTACCAATTCAATTCGTGGTGGTGGTGTTCGACCTCGACGACCGCTTTCCGCCAATCTTTCGTTGAAGGCGGCCATTGACTTTCGGAGTGAGCGGAAAATTGGCGGCAGCCGTTTACCAAAAAGGATCACGACAATGATGGTGACAATTGCCCAGTGCGTAAGGCTGAGCTCCATGATGGCAGCCGCACCTGCAATGAACTCGCTGCGTTCGGCTCCGGTTGCCCGCCGCTCCTGGACAGCCTGCAGCAAGTCCTCCAATTTATGGAATTCTTCAGGCTTCTGCAATCCGCACTTCGCGGCCATTGGCGTCGTGGCAATCGATTTTCAAATACTCGGGGGAAAGGCCCTCGCCGCTGATGACCTGGATTTCCACGTTGTTTTCAGCCTCCAATTGCACCAGGTCGCGACGTTTCTTGTTGTTGAGGTAGTTGGCCACCTCTTCCTCGACCGTCACGATGATGCGTGCGACCTGCTTGGAACCCGCGACAAGCTGTAGCTTGCGGGCGACCTCGATGGCCATGCTTTCGGCCGATTTCACCAGTCCGGTGCCGGCACAGGATGGGCATTCTTTGTAGACGCTCCGCTTGATGCTCGGGCGGATGCGCTGGCGCGTCATTTCGATGAGGCCAAACGGGCTGGTCCGGAGAATTTTGGTCCGAGCGCGGTCGCGGCGGACCGCGTCGCGAAGCGTGCGCTCGACGCCGCGGCGGTTGCGCTCTTTGCGCATGTCGATGAAGTCGTTCACCACGACGCCGCCGAGGTCGCGGAGGCGAAGTTGACGAGCGATTTCTTTCGCGGCGATTTGGTTGAGCTGATAGGCCGACTCCTCGGCGGAGCCATCGGTGCGGAAGTTGCCGCTGTTGACGTCGATCGCGACGAGGGCCTCGGTTTGGTCGATGACAAGGGATCCGCCGCCTTTGAGTGGCACTTTCCGCTGGTTGATGAGCGCGATTTCCTGGTCGAGGTCGTACTTTTGGAAGAGGGGCTCACGGCCTTCGTAGTGCTTGAGGCGGCTAACGTAGCGCGGCATGACGATTTGCAAAAACTCTTTCGCCCGCTCGTAGGCTTTGGGTTCGTCAATGTAGATAGTATCGACATCGCCGGTGAAGATATCGCGGATCGTGCGGATGATCATGTCGCTTTCTTCATAGATGTCCACGGGGCCGGTGGTCTTTTTAATGCGGCGGACGATGACTTTCCACAGACGCAAAAGGTAAGCGAGATCGCGCGAGAGTTCCTTCTTCGTACGGTCGGTGCCGGCGGTGCGGACGATGAAGCCAACGCCCTTGGGCGGGTTGAGCTCGCGGAGGATGTCGCGAAGCCGGCGGCGGTCTTCATCGCTTTCGATTTTGCGCGAAACGCCGATGCGGCCAAGCGCCGGCATCAGAACGAGGTAGCGGCCTGGAATGCTGATGTATGTGGAAAGCGTGGGGCCTTTGGTGCCGATGCCTTCTTTGATGACTTGAACGAGGACCTCGTCACCGCGTTGGAAGATGTCTTGGATGGGCGGTTTGAAGCGCGGGCGGACGCCAGTGCGATAGCGGGCAACCTTAGTGCCGCCGCCGTTGCGGCGGTGGCTGTGGTTGCGGTCATGGCCGTGATCGCGGTCGCCGTTGCGAGGTTCGTCGTCGATATCGTTGCCACGTTCGTGGCCATCGAAATCGCGGTCACGTTCGTCTCTGCCACGGGATTGGCCACCGCCAGGAAGATTCGCTTGACGTGGATCGTAGCCGCCTTGGCGAAAGTATTGGGGTTCGACATCGCTGATATGGAGGAATCCGTTGCGGCCGACGCCGAAGTCGACGAAGGCGGCTTGGATGCTGGGCTCCAGGTTGACGATGCGACCCTTGTAGATGTTGCCGACGAAGTTTTGTTGACTCATGCGCTCGAGGTAAAGCTCCTCGAGCTGGCCGTCTTCAACGATCGCGATGCGGCATTCTTCCGCTTGGGCGACGTTGATTAACATTTCTTGTTTCATTTGGGGTTGGTTCCGGGGAATATGTTTGTTCGAGATAGTTCGAAGCGATGCTAGATGCTCGACGCTTTTCGTATGTGCTGAGGTGTTAAATGATTTGTCCAGCATCACATTGGCAACTCTGGCAAGGCCTTCGATAGTTCCTCTTTTAAATAGGTTTTCACATCACGGGCACTTTCTAGTTCGAGCGCTCGCTTGGCCACGCGTTCGCATGCGGAGATCGGGACGCGGCGACAGACTTGTTTGACTTCGGGTATGGCAGCGGGCGTGATGCTGAGACTGCGTAGGCCGAGGCCAAGAAGCAACATGGTGTACAGCGGATTTCCGCACATTTGGCCGCACATGCTGATGGGGACCTCGTGCGCGTGGGCAGTGCGAACCGACATGTCGATAAGCCTCAGCACGGAAGGGTCGGCGGCCGTGTAGAGGCCGGACACGTCTTTATTGCTGCGGTCGACGGCGAGCGCGTATTGGATGAGGTCGTTCGTGCCGATGCTGAAGAAATCGACCTCTTCCGCGAAGTGGTCGAGCATCATCACGGCGGATGGGACCTCGACCATCATGCCGACCTTGATATCACGGTCGAACGGTGCGTCTTCTTCTTCAAGATCTTCGCGGGCTTCGCGGAGCAGCGTTTTGGCGTGTTTGAGCTCGAGCACGGTACTGACAAGCGGAAACATGACGCTGATATTGCCGGCGGTGCTCGCGCGGAGGATGGCCCGCAATTGCGTGCGAAACATATCGGGATTTTTGAGTGCGAGGCGGATACTGCGAAGGCCGAGGAAGGGATTAGCTTCATCCTCGGGGAAGGGAAGTGTGGGTAGTTTGTCGGCGCCGAGGTCGATGGTGCGCATGACGACCGGCTGGCCGCGCAAAGCGGTAGCGACGGCGGAGTATGCGGCCGCTTGCTCTTCCTCGGTCGGTTCCGTGTCGCGTGAGAGAAACAGAAATTCGGTGCGATAGAGGCCGATGCCATCGGCCCCGCGCTTCTGGCATTGCTCGACTTCGTAGGGAAACTCGATATTGCCAAGGAGTTGGATGCGGACTTTGTCGGCAGTTTCGGCGGGCAGATCGCGAAGCTTTTCGAGCTTTGCGGTGTGCGAGCGGTACTGGACGACCTCGTGTCGATAGCGGGCAATCGTCTCCTCATCGGGGTGTAGGATGACCAGGCCTTGGTAGCCATCGATGATCGCCGTTTCGCCTCCGGAAACGCTGGTGAGAAAAGGGCCCGTGCCGACGACCGCAGGGATGCCGAGGGCCTCAGCTACGATAGCGGTGTGGCTGCCAGCGCCACCGACTTCCGTGACGAAGCCCTTCACGTACTTAGGGTTGATGTTCGAAGTTTCACTAGGGGTTAGATTGTGCGCGAGGATAAGCACCTCGGCATTGATATGGGCAAGCTCCTCGCGGCGTTTGCCGAAGAGGTGGCGAAGGAGACGTTTTTCGATGTCGAAGATGTCGGTAGCCCGCTCCGGCATGTAGTCGCCGTCGAGAGCTTGAATCACCTTCGCATAATGGCGCAGCGCGCGGCTGACTGAGTATTCGGGCGAGTAGTGCCGTTGGCGGATCATTTCCTCCAGCTTCGCGCGGAGGCCACGATCGTTAAGCATTTGGATGTGGGCCGAAAAGATGGCGGCCGAATCCTTGCCGAGTTGCTCGGAGACGCGTACGCGATGCCGTTCGATTTCGGCAATGGCCGCTTCGAAGGCCTTGTTGAGCCGCTCAAGCTCATCTTCAACGGCATCGCGCGGAAGAAACCGCCGAGGGATGCGGAACCCCTCGTTGTCCATGACAAGCACTTCGCCGATCGCCACGCCGGGAGATACGGCAATCCCTTGCAGACGTTCCATGTTGTTTCGCGTGCCGACCCGTTACTCCAGTGCGCGAGGCGAAGTGCGCCGGGCGGCGCCGGTTCTTCCGAATTGAACCAGGCCAACCGAGGGCGGCTTCGATGCGAACCATCACACGGCAAGGGTCGCATCGCCGATTGGCACAGACCCGCGGGCGGTATGAAGAGGGCCGCGGAGCCGAATCGTCGTGCGACGCGAATGCCGTCGCGTTGAGTTACGAGTCACCAAAATATGTTGTTAAATGATTCGAATACATTTGGAGGCGACAATTGCCTAAGCAGTGCGAAATCTGGAAACCCAAAGGGTCGTGGCCTGCTTCCAGATCGTGCTTTGGCGCGATGCTTAGGACGTTGTCCTTCCTCCTTCGGTTAGTCGATTTCGGCGTCTTCTTCTGGAAAACCGGTTTCCACGAGTTTGGCCAGCGCATCGACAGCGATTTGGGCGTCTGGACCATCGGCTTCTAAGGTGAGCTGAGTTCCTTGGGTCGCCCCTAACGTTAATAAATCAATGATGTTTCGAGCTTCCACGCGGCGGTCGTCGCGAATCAGTTGAATTCGGCATTCGAACTGGCTGGCGAGCCGCACGAACATTTCCGCCGGACGCGCGTGCAATCCCTGTTCGTTTTGGATGATGATGACGCGGTTGACGGGGGAAGTTTGCATTTAGCCGCGGCGCGGTAGAAGAGCACATCGCGGTTCGACTGGGTCGCCGAATTCACAGCGACGCGGCTAAGTGCACGCTTCGAAACGTTGCGTGCAATGGTTTCCTTTACGATGAAAATTGGTTGTTGTCGGCCTCTTCCAGTAGCTGCCAGACATCTTCGGGCTTCTTGCTTTGTTTAAGGAAGCGGCAGAAGGTGTCGTCGCGGAGCTGGCGGGAGATGTTCTCGAGCGCCCGCAGGTGGTCGCCTGGTCGGTCGGGCGGCGAAACAAGCAGGAACAAGAGGTGCACCTTTTCGCCGTCGAGACTATCGAAGTTGACGCCGTCGGCGCTGACGGCGACGGTACCGATCAGCTTCTCGATGGAAGGGTGCTTGGTGTGAGGCACGGCGACGCCGCGGCCAATGCCGGTGCTGCCGAGCTCTTCACGCTTGAGGATCGCCTCCACAATGCTTTCATAGTCTTTCTTCTGTATTTTCCCAGCTTCGAGCAAGGAGCTGGCCATGGCTCGAATCACTTTCTGTTTTTCGTCGGCCTCCAAGTTGGTTCGAATGGCCTCACGACAAATAAAATCAGAAAACTTCATCGCTCTATTCGCCTCGTCGACCGAGTACTGATAACGCCTATTTGGTGCCCAGCCTGGGCGTAAAACTGTCGGCCCTGCCCATTCAACGCCAACCGAAGTTTGCGACGGCGCAGGAGCGCACCTTCGGTCACTGCTCGTTTGCCAAGGATCGACTTATCCAAAACCATCACGCGGTACGCGGCCGTTATACCATGCTTGCCGGCAAATTCCACGTGTGAACTGCGAGCCCGTTACTCAACATCCGTATCAGGATTAGAGGTAATCTCGCGGCGTCGTGGCTCGTTCGTGCGATGCCGCTCCTGAACTTTCTCTTTGTATTTGCGAAGTTGTTGCTCCAATTTGTGGACAGCCGTGTCAACGGACCCCATCAGGTTGTCCGACTGGTCATGGGCCACAAAATCGTGCTTGTGCTCGGCGGAAACCTTGAGGTCGACGCGGGGTGCGGATTCATCCGTCAGATCGACGATCACTTCGATGGCAGTCAGCCGGTCGTGAAACCGCGACAGTTTTTCCGCTTTCGCAGCGATTTTGTTCTGCGATGCTTCGCTGAGCTGACCGTGTCGGGTGGAAACTTGGATCTGCACCAACGTGTCCCCGTTGCCTTGTCCGAGGTTGCACTTCGCGATGAAGGCTTTGCGCGATCACCGTTGCAAACGGGCCATTCTAGCCTGATTTGGCTTGGCAGACAAACCGGGTATTTTTATGCCGTTTGGCAAGAGTTCAGCCCGGTCCGGAGGGTGCAAGAATCAAGGAGACGACAGCGCAAAGCGACACATTGGTACTCGCCGACCAGTTTGCCTCTAATTTGGCGTGGGCGTTAGTCAGCTTTTGGGGACGAGGGTAACTTCGTCAATTGACCGGACTCCAAACGCGATCGCCACACCTTGATGTTTCCCCGCCGCTCCGCCAGGCTGGCTGCTGGGTTCGGCATCAACCGTTTTCCGGTGATTTCCCACAAATCTTGAACCGCGAGCACACGGTAATCGAGGCTGTCGTCCTCGAGCCAGTTGATCAGCTTGGCAATGGCGCCGGTCTTCATTTGCTCGGGCGTTTGGCCGACTTGCTCGGTATTGTAGCCGCAGAGCATTTCGTACAGATCGGCGGCAGCCGGCTTGCCGCGCTGATCCACCAGCGCCTGATACACCTTTTTGGCCGATTCGGGGCTCAGCGACATGGCAGTGCGGAGCGTCTCGATGTGTGTTTTCCAGTTGGGGCGCTGTTCGGAATCGCGAAGAGCGTCGATGAACGGCAGGAATAGGCCGACATGGATGCTGCTGCGCAACCAGGGACTTCACTTCCTTGCGGCTGCTCCCCTGGAAGAGCTCAAGCAGTTGGGTTTCGGCGGGTACGTTAGAAACCAGCGTGCTTTCAATGACGGGTGCGCCGTACCGCTGTTCGCTAAGCTGCACGATCGGCTCATGGTCGATCCACTCCGGCGGCGACGGGTCGGCGATCATGTCGGAGGCGCCGGCTTTAGTAACCGTCCAGCGCGAGGCTTTGTCGGCGGTCCTATCACCCGCGGCGTCGTGCCACACGATGCCGCCGTCGGGTGCGAACAATTGAATGTCGACGGGCGCAGCGGTCTCGCGGGGATCTTCCCCGGGGACGTGTTGACGTTCGACCTCTACCGCGAACGTTGCATTACGGGCAAGCTTGGCGACGCCGCTCGACGGGCCGAGTATTAAGCGTACCTCTTTATCGGCATCGGTCGGATTGATGAATACGGCGCGGCCGTAGACCAATTCAATGGTGGGAATTGCTTCACCGGCGACCGCTTGATCCGTTTTGGTGGGTTCGCTCCGATCCCCCATTACCACTTGGGTGCCACCCGAAAGATCAAGTTGGACACCAGAGATAAGAGCGATCTTTGGGCGAAATTCTGGGAGGGATAACAGCCGTTCACCGGGAACAACGGCGGCGCGAGGTTCAACGCGGAACCACGTGTTGGCTTTGACGTCGTAACGCAGGAGCACGGTCTTGCCGCCCATATAAATGCCTGAATTCGGTGGGGGCGCGGGCGCTTCGGGTGCAGCCTTTGGTTCGGGGTTTTCACTTGCGGCCGCTGGCGCCGTTGCGCGGGGAGCGGTAGATTCGGATTGGCGGCGGCCAGTCTCGTCGCAGGCGGAGTTGTCGAGCCAGCGGTTTCCGGTGGCGAATTGTTTGACGCCGGGACACTGGAAGAAGGTGGCGCTTCGAGCGGCGGTGCGGAGAAGTCGGGCGAGGTCGTCGGAATGTTCGAGCTCGCCGTGGTCGACGATGCCGCTGAGTTTGAAGGAGTCGGACTGGAAGTCACCGGCTCGGGGGAGGCTAAGGCCGCGGCGGCTGGATCACTCACGGCCGGCTGTGGTGGAGCCGCCGAAGGTTGGGTTGGAGTTGGCGGGACGGCGTAGCGGTCTGGTTCGGTCACCGGTGCTGACGATATTGATGTTGACGGTGCGGGCGCTGTCGCCGCGAGCGGCGGCAGACTGGGCGTCATTGGCTGCGGCGGAGAGGGAAGCTTATTCGGTGATTCACTCTCGACTGGCGGAATGTATGGGGCATCGACTGATTCGGTCGCCGTGGGTGGCTCCGTTGACGGAAATGCGTTACCGGCATCGGCAGCGGGCGCCGAATTCTGAGCAACCAGTGGTTGAAGCTCGGTCTTGTTACCGAACCAACCAGGCAAGCCGGTGACAAGGAGGATGGTCGTTCCGATCAAAACGATCACTGCCAAGCCGATTACGGCCGTCGTCGATCGCCACCAGGAACCGGCCCGCAGATAATCCGGGATTTCGATCGCGTGCGGCGGCGGAGAAGCGGTCGGCAAAGCGGCGGTCGGCTCTCCCGAAGTCATGGCGGCGGCCACGCCACCAGGCGTTGTGTGCGCCGGCTCTACGCGAAATTGCTTGCGATCTCCGGCTTCGGACGCAATGGTGTACATGCGCTGCCGGGTGAGTGGGTCGACGTCGGCGGGTTCGCCGAGCACCATCGTGAGGACATGATGACAGGCAGTGGCTTCAGCAAGGTGGACGTCGGATTCCAAACAGATTCGCTCAAAGTCGCCGACCTGTTCGGGCGGCATGACATTGTCCAGGTATTCGGCGACGGTGTTGGGGTCGAGACCCATTCCGGCACCGATGACTTGCGGAGCGCTCAGCCGTAAGCGGCGGACGGTGTCGCGGGTGCGATGGACCAGATCCTCGGCAAACTCGCTGGATTCAATTTTTTGAGCGAGTTCCTCCTTATCGACTGGATCGAGGACGTCGTCTAGGTAGGCGAGCAGCGTGCGGAGTGTGAGTCGCATGGTTGGAATCGTGAAGTTAGGGAGAAAATGATCCGTCGATCTTTGGGTGCAAGAAATCAGAGCTCTTCTGTAGTAATAGTGGCGGAACGGCGTAGCGGCCGTACAAGAAAAGTGACGAGAAGCGTCGATTTTCGAAAAATGCCGGAAAACACCGGCCGCAAGCATCGCTGTCACGATTCACGAAGAGCGAGGTATTCTATTTTCCGGACACCGACACAGGGAATGTGAAGGCCGTGAATCGAATTATCGCCGCTGCGTTTCATCACGTTGGAAAGCGATCAGCGCCAGGATCGAAACGAGGCTTTGGCCTGTGGCGACAACCAGTGGGTGGAGTGTCGGTGACGCAACCGTTTTTGCGTTCCACGAACCGGGGCGTTCCCAACCATCGCAGGTTCGGACCCACGTCGGGGGAAGTAGGTTCGGTTTCGCTCGCGCCGTTCCCGGCATGTGGCACGACAGAATGCCAACGCTAAGCAGCAAAAACGCGATGGCGACGATGGGACGCATGAGCAGAGACTTGGTGCGGCGGCGCATCCCGCGCGGTGGTGAGCCAAGAGAGAGTGAGTGGTCGTGCGTGAAGCTGACGGATTGGCGCGATTGACGGGGCCGAGCGCGTAACGAAAGGGGATAGGAAGAGTGGATGCACCAGCGACGAGTGCCGGCACAACCGAGAGCAACGCAATGCGGATGCCGCGAGTGCCCAATCGCTCGACGGAAAATCGAAAACGTCTAGCCTACCGAGGTTTGCGACGAGTCGAGGGTGTGCGGGAGCTGCTACGGAAATCGGCGTGTTGCGAATGGTCAACGTCCACAGGACGCGAATGATGCAGCAATACAACTGTCTGAAACTGTTGAAACGACGGCGTTTACGGTCTTTGTTGTGCCCATATAGTCTTCGTGGACGGTTCTATCGGTGCGCGTAGCGAGGCTTTCCCGACAGGCACTGATAGGCGTGCGCGATTCAAATTTCAGGCTGTTTTTGGCGTCAATCGTTTGGCCTTGCCGAACGACTGAGTACAATTCAAGTAGGCAGCGTTTCCGAACGCGGTTTCTCATCAGGCGTGACAATTCGACGGAAGTTCCGAGCGTGAAACGCAACCGCATTCTTTTGGGCCGGGCGATGGAAGAAGCCGAGGGTTATACAGAACTCGGCATGTTGGAGCATGCGCTGCGGGCGCTGCAACGACGGGGGTCATTGGTCCATGGTAACGGGCGTGCCTGCTACCTGTTGGGAGAGGCACTGCGGGAATTGGCGCACTACGAAGAGGCGCTGGTGCCGCTGGAGCGGAGCGCCGACCTGTTGCCCGACGACATTCATGTGCTGCTCGCGCTGGGCTGGTGCTACAAACGCACGGGCCAATTGGCCAGGGCGATTGAAGTGCTTGAGCGGGCGGTGAAGATCGATCCCAGCGAAGCCATCTTGCACTATAACCTGGCCTGTTATTGGAGCCTGGCGCGAAATCGAAAGTTGGCACTGCGATACCTGTCGCGGGCGCTGGACATCGACGCGAATTACCGCGACATGCTTTCCGACGAGGTCGACTTCGATCCGCTCCGGAACGACCCGGAATTCATTGCGATGGCGACCGTGATTGTCTAGTCGTACGGTCGGAGTGCCCTTCGACCGACGGCCTAAGTTGGTTGTGCACTATTGATCGGCCAGCGTTGTGCCGGGAACGGCTCTCGGCACTACAGGAGGCGCGGCGACGTTTTCCTGGTCCGTCGGAGCCGATGCGTATTTCAGTCCCATCAGGAATTTTTGCGCAGCGGCATATTCGTCTCGCGGGGTGGAACGTATCTGCTTCCCAAGACTTCGAGACCACAGTTCGACCGAGTGGGCGATATCGCTGGCGGTTGCGGGCTGTGGATCGCCATATGCGAATTGTTCTTGGAATAGCTGTTCGATATGTTCGCGGTCAGAGCGAAATTCTTCCGTTTGCAGGGCCGGCGGCCAATGAATAGCGCCAGTGGATGGATCAAGTTGCTGTGCGGAAAGCTTGTAGGCTTCACGATATATGGTGGCTTGGCGGACGGCCAGAATCTGCTGTCCTTCGATGCGCCGCAATTGACGTTCTTTTTGCGCATGAGCGCGGGCATCGCTCCACATTTTCTTTTGGGCCAGCAGTGCTTGCGTTTGCTTCAAGTCGTTTTCCCGATCGAGCCAACGAGCCTGTTGCTGTAAGATCGCTGCTTGACTGGTGCTGAGGTGGAAGTTGCCCCAGGCTTGGATTAACTCCGCTTTGCCGCGGAGGAATCCTTCGGTCGCGGTGGAAGCATGGTGTTGCGTGTAACCGAGTTCGATAGGGTAGGGGCTCACCGGTCGATGAAACGGACCGGGTGGAGTGTTGATGTAATCTTCCGGCGTTTGAGCGAAACCTGTAGCGGCGACCAGCGCGACGACGATTGACCAGGCTGCAAGATAGGTCGAATTGATACGAGACATGGGGCACCTCTGGGGAACGGAGATCTCTGTCCGTAATCTCATACGAGGAACCGCGAGCCTGTTACGCGCATTCGATTTGGGCCTCTGGCGTGAGCGCTTGCGATAGCGGGGTGGTGACTGCCAGCACGAGAGGTCTGACGTTGACCGGTGCAGCGGATCGAACTAAGCTCCGCGCCGCGCCAAGCACTTTCTCCCGAGGAATTAACGATGCACACGGCTAAGAATGCGCCGCCGCTAGCTGTTCCGATGTTGGACGTTCGTCGTGAGAACTCGCGACTCAAGGAAGAGTTGAACGTCGCCATGACAGAGGTGAGCCGCTCAGGTGCATTCGTGCACGGACCGGCTTGCCACAAATTTGAATCGGAAATCGCCAAGTACTGCGGGGCGCAACATGCGATTGGTTGTGCATCGGGCAGCGACGCATTGCTGCTCGTCTTGATGGCGCTGGGTATTGGACCGGGCGATGAAGTGATTATGCCGAGCTTCACGTTCTTTGCGACGGCAAGCGCAGTGTGGCGGTTGGGCGCGAAACCGGTCTTTGCGGACATCAAATCGGATACATTCAACCTTGATCCGGCCGACGTACTATACAAGACCAGCACGGCTACAAAAGCAATCATTCCGGTGCACTTGTTTGGGCAGTGCGCCGAGATCAATGAAATTCGCCAGATCTCGAGTGCGGCGCACGATATTCCGATCGTTGAGGATTCGTGCCAGGCGATCGGCTCCGAGTATCATGGTGCGCGAACGGGTGCGCTGGGCACAGCCGCTTGCTTTAGCTTTTATCCGACGAAGAACCTCGGTGGTTTCGGCGACGGCGGCGTCATTACAACGAATGATAGCGAAATAGCAGCGCGGCTGCGCCGTATTGCGCGATCATGGCCAGCAGCCGCGGTATTACCATCACATGGTCGGGATCAACAGCCGGCTGGATGCGCTACAGGCGGCCGTGCTGAGCGTGAAGTTGCCGCATTTGGATGATTGGGCTGCGGCGCGTAAGCGACATGCAGATCGGTATCAAACGGAATTTGCTCAGCGCGGTTTAGGGGCGGAGATTGTGGCGCCGACGACGGCACAGGATTGTTATCACGTGTGGAATCAATACACGATCCGCGTGAAGAGTGGCCGGCGCGATGAGCTGCAGAAGTTTCTGGCGGATCGCAAGATCGGGTCGGCGATCTACTACCCGGTGCCGCTGCATTTACAGAAGTGCTTTGCGGCATTGGACTACGAAGAGGGCAGCCTGCCGGTGACGGAGCAGGCTTGCCGCGAAGTATTGTCGTTGCCCGTGTATCCGGAGCTGACCACGGAAGAGCAGGGAACGGTGATTGGCGCGATTGCAGAATTCTGTGAGGCCAAGGGCCGCGTGGCGGCGTGAGATAAAGTCAAGAGCGGAGAGTCAGGAGTCGAGAGCCGGATTGAAACGTAGTAAGCCTCCAGCCTGCTGGCTCTTGATTCTCGATGCTTAGCTCTCGCCTTCTACTCGTCGTTCGACTTCTTGACCTCGGACGTGCGCCTCGTGGGTGAGAGCGTCACAAGGAGACCGACGATCACGCCGAGGAGCACGATGGCCCACGAAAGGCTAAGGCTCTTACTGTCGGAGACACTTGAAGCGCTCGATGAGTGCGCCGCCAGTATCAAAGCATCGAAAAGGTGCATGGCTCAGGATTGCGGCCAGGGCTTATGAAGTGAGGTGCTACCCTTCCCATTCTAAATGAGAGGGAAGCTCATGCCAATCAGCAGAAACGACAGGTGCGGCGAAGAGTTCGCCGCGGAGCCAGTCATCAAGTGAGCGTGCGGCGCGGCGGAAAAGGCTTGCCGGCATCGCAACCGTGTCCCAGCTATCAGAAAGAGGACGGGCATGGGGCAAATAGTCGGCTAAGCGAACGCCGAGAAAGCCGAAATGTTCGCCGCGGAATTCGAAGAGTTGCTCGCGCGGTAGCGGTGACCGCCGAGCGACGAGGTGATATGCGAACACCAGCATTGGGCAAAAGCTGAGGCCAAAGTGGTTTTGCCAGGCGGCAAGGCTGCGGAGATCGTCGCGCGTGGACCAGTTTTTCCAATACTGGTGGTGTTCATCGCCAGAGGGGAAGCGGCGACCTTTCACATCGACCAGCCAGGACATTTGGCCAGGTGGCGAGACGATGAAGTCGAGGCTTTTGAGCGAACCGCCGGCGATCAGACTGCGGCGGGCCTCGTCCACCGCGATGTAGGGCAGTCGCCGCGAGCGAAGAAACTCTTCGAAGGCGGCTTCGTAATGGTTGTCGCGTTTCATGGAAGGGCTGTTGGCCGTCCGCTTTCGGCTCTCGCAAGAAAGTGTTTAGCGAATAGCCGAGAACCAGTAGCGGACAGCCGCTTTGTACACTATTTTGTACAGGTCGCCAAGATGCGCTCGACTTCGTGGACGAGCTCCACAGCGTTGTCGGCGAGCGAGACTGTGGTGCTTTCTCCAGTGGAGAGGTTTTTCACCTGGCACGCGCCGGCATCGAATTCGCGCTGGCCGGCGATGACCGCAACGCGGAAGCCTTTGCGGTCGGCGTATTGAAGTTGTTTGCCGAGCTTTATCGGTTCCGGATAGACCTCGACGCACAAGCTAGCGGCGCGAAGTACGGAAGCCAATTGGAAGTATTCGCCGAGGTGGGCGGCGTCGAAATAGGGGATGAAAATTTGGGCTGGTGTTTGGTTCTTGGGAAGCATCCCAAGCTCTTCCATCGCGGCGAGCAGACGATCGAGGCCTAGCGAAGCACCGATGCCGGGTAATTGTTGCTTCGTATAAAGCTCGGCCAGGTTATCGTAACGGCCGCCACTACAAACGCTGCCGATTTCTGGCTTATCGTCGAGCGTCGTTTCGAGCACGGTACCTGTGTAGTAATCGAGACCGCGGGCGATCGAGACATCGAGCTTCACGCGGTGTTCCGGAACGCCGGCGGCGCGGACCGCATTCCATAACTCGGCGAGGCGATCGATGCCTTCCGCGCCATGTGCGCTGTCTGCGACAAGCGGACGAAGTTGCGTGAGAATTTCGCCGGTCGTGCCCGTGAGTTGAACCATCTCTACGATTTGATTTGCCTGTTGAGAGGAAGCGCTCGTTGTTTGGCAAATCTCTTCGCTGACGCGCGCGGGACCGGCCTTGGAGAGTTTGTCGAGTGCGCGGAGGATATTGGTCGACGCGCCTTCCAGATCGATTTTTTCTAGCAAGCCTGTAAGCACCATCCGATTATTGATATGGATCGTGAACCGCTCAAAGCCGATAGCGTGCAGGAGGTCGTGTGCTACCAAGACAATCTCAGCATCGGCGGCACTGCTTTTGGTGCCGATCGTGTCGAAATCACATTGCATAAATTCACGGTAGCGACCATGTTGTGTGTTTTCGCCTCGCCAGACCGTAGCGATGTGGTAACGCTTGAAGGGCGTACCCAGGTCGTTGATGTGCTGGGCGGCGAAGCGGGCGAGGGGGACGGTCAGGTCGAACCGCAGGCCGACTTCGCGGCCGCCATGATCTTGGAAGCGATAGAGCTGCTTGTCGGTTTCCGCTCCGCCTTTGCCCAGAAGGATCTCTAGGTATTCGAGAGCGGGCGTATCAATCGGCGCGAAGCCGTAGGAACGGAAGACGCGGCGGGCGGTGTCGATGATCTGCTCGCGCGGCAGCATTACCTGCGGCAGATAATCGCGGAAGCCTTTGAGCGTGCGGGGAGGAATGCGGCGCTGCCGTTCCTCACGATCATCGTCAGACTGTTCAGCGGCCATTTGTTGCGAGCTGGAGACTTGATACTGGATGCTGGATTAAGAGACTCGCATCGAGCATCCAGTATTATGAAATGATCGGCAGAATAGGTGGCTTCGAGCTGCGGATGCTGCGTCCTTCATCCTGCAGGATGGCTTCGACGTATTCGGCGACCTGCTCGGGCGCCTCCAAGTAGAAATCATACGTCCAGTCGTCTTCGTATTCGCAGTCTTTGGTGGAATAGTCGCGGCAGATTTGCGGGCGAGTTTCGTAGATGCCGCAGCGATTATCGTCCTGTAAATGCCGGCAAGTAGTGTGGACGAGCAAGTACCAGTCTTCGCCTTCCTTGAACACGGTGGCCCGTTCGTGTAACAAAAACCAGCGGATGAACTCGAAGTCGGCAAAATCCTCCGGAGCGTCGAACGGCAGTGCAAAGTAGCGGCAGCACTTGGCCGTGCAGTAGTCGCAAAGGACCTTGTCTTTGGGAACTTGTTTGCGGTGTGGCTTTGGCGAGATAAGGGCGGTGGCCATGGTGACAAATCCTGTGACGCAGTGGATACTTCGGCTAACTTAGCACGATGCGCGCGGCGGAGCTAGTACGCTGCGAGCATCGATTTGCCAAGGACGCTAATCGACACTAATAAACGCTAATCGGAATTGGTGACGCTTAGCGTTCCGACCCACATCATAAGACGCCATGTCAAGTAAACAAAGCACCAATCGGCCGTTGGTGTGCAGCTTTCCACCGATTGCGGCGCCCGATGCACGCGTATTGGTGCTCGGCACAATACCCAGCATTGCCTCGCTCGCGAAGCAGCAGTATTACGGCCACCCGCGGAACGCATTCTGGCGGATCATGGGGCGGTTGTTTGGTGCCGAGCGGGAGCTTCCGTATGAGGAACGGAAGCGCCGCCTGCGCGAGAGCGGGGTAGCAGTATGGGATGTGTTGCGAGAGTGCTACCGGGAGGGGAGTCTGGATTCGGCGATTGAGGAGGAATCGGAGTCGCCAAACGATTTTGTCTGGTTCTTCCGGACGCACGGACATATTCATTCTGTATTTTTTAATGGACAAAAAGCGGAGACGGCCTTTCGGCGGCATGTACTCTCGACATTGAGCGATGAGCGAGAGTTTCAGTTCCAGCGTCTGCCGTCGACAAGTACGGCGCACGCAGGACGAAGTTTTTCCGAGAAATTAGCGGCGCGGCGCGTTGTTAAACGCGCAGGCCGCAATGCGGATGCACCACAAGGGCACGCCGGGCGCAAAGCAGAGGTGAAAAATCAACCGATTAAATCCAAGGCCTTTTCAAGCATCCGCAGAACACTTTCCTCTTGCGTAACTTCTCTCACTTCGTAGGGCGTGAACCATTTCACATCGTGCGATTCGTCGCTGACTTGGATTCCGTCATCCGAGGCGGCGATCAGTAGAAAGCGGATGTCGTAGTGCTCGTGGGCGTCATCAATGAGGTTGCCATGGGCATCGTAGCGTGCGGGGATTTCATGTACGTCCACGTCGAACGGCATGACGATGCCGTTAATCGGCACGAATTCAAAATGAGCGAGGCCTGACTCCTCACGGGCTTCACGGAGGGCTACTTCTTCAACGTTCCACTGGCCTTCGGCATGGCCGCCAAGTTGGAGCCAGCGGTCGAGCTTGCGGTGGTGGGTTAGCAAAACTCGGCGGCGATCAGCGGAGAGGATCCAGGCGGCAGCGGTGATGTGGCCGGGGCGGCAGCTGCGATCAAAGCAGTTTGGCGCGTGTCGACGAGAGCATGAATTCGGTCGACGACGGCGGCTTCCGTCGGAAAAACTTCGCGGTAGCGGGCCAGCATTTCGAGAAGCGGCCAGCGGGACATGGGGGAATAAGCGCAAGGTTTCGGGTGATGGGAGTCGATACCTGATCCATTATCTGAGGTAAGACCACCGGCTGGCAACCGAAACCTATGTCCGATACGCTTGCATTTTCTATGGCTTCTACGGAGTCACGGCCTTACGACCGGAGGAAGGCCGAGCGTCATAGCGATATGTGTAGAACTGTGGCGGAGGAGCGATTATAGAGTCAGATTGATACGTGAGGGTGGGCGAGCCACTGACGCTCCCACCGATGATCATCTCGCCGCCAATGTGAGATTGGTTTTCGAACACCAGGTTCCCGGATACTGCAACCAAACCTCGAATTTCCGAAGGATAGATGTCGTTCGACGATGAATCGGTCGAGCCCACGGCGGGATTATTAAATTGGTACGGCATGCCGTCGGGGTTGAAATTCGCGCTGCTTTCGACTTCGCTTAAAGCGCGATTTGTGGCGCGTATCAGAAAATCGCCGCTGACCAAGAGCGACGGGTAGCCCGGTGTGGCCGGCGACATGTTGATTGGTCCGCTGGCGATAGCGCTATCGGTCCCTGGATTGAGCACAACGAGCGTACCGAGGATGCGGGATCGCTCGATTAGCAGTTTGCCGCCTCCGCAATCGATGTAGTAAATGCCGTTCGGATTACCGGCCGTCGGACCGAGTGCTTGCCCATAAAGCAATCTGCCCGTTGTGTCTTCATAAACGTGGACGTTGTCGACGTAGAAGCGATAACTTTGTCCAGAAGGATCATCGCTGTTGACGACCACGTAGACGTTGGCTGGTTCTTGTGTCCACGATGGTGTGGTAATCGTCGCCGAAAGCGTGGTCCAGATGTTGCTCAGCCAGTTAATCGTCAAAGTGCTGCCAGATGATTCAACATAACTGCCATCGGAGTATTTCGTGATCATGAACAGCTTGAACCGGTTCGACTGAAACAACGACAAATCGGGATGGACCTCGATGCTGACTCGATACGCGGTGCCGGGTTTCAATAGCCCCACCTGCAGCCGGTTGCCTGCGCCGCTCTCTTGTCGCTACGATCGACGCGCAGACACGCCAAGTGACTGGAAAAGCTGACCGGTCCATTAAAGGACGACTGCGGCAATCCCGGTGGCTGATTTTCCCAGTCATCGAGATTCGAATTGAAGCTTACGTTCCGGCCGAATTCAAACTGGTCCGCAGTGGGCAGGCTGCTATAGGTGATGGCGGTTCCGATACTCGAATACGCGTTGATAACCGTGTTCCAATCGACGGAGCTATTCTGCCCGGCAATAAGCCCGCCAGCGCTCGCACCGCTACTCAGCACATCGGTCGGGCTGCGGCGTGGATCGACGGTCAACTCGAACCGTTGAACAGCTTGCCCGCTGTAACCGATTCCCAGCATGACGAACGGGTCATCAGGGTCGTTCGACAAACTGGAGTCGATTCGATCGGTGACGTTTAGCGTACAGGTGCCGGAGTTGGTGCCGCGTTTGACGAACCAGTCACCATTCGAGAAGTTCGTGCGCCAGTTGGTATCTTGCTTCATCGTCAACAGGCCAAGCTCGACAGCCGACTTCGCGTTCAGTTCGGCTTGCCGAATGTCACTTTCGGCAACCAGCATCCGGTTTTGCAGCCGCTGACCAATGAGGGCGGACATACCTAACAGCGCGACAATAAGCGCAGTGCCCAATACGGCTATGTAGATTCCGCCGGTGCGGAGAGATTTGGAGCGGCGCTGGATCATTGCTTAGTTCGCGTCCGTGTTGGTGCGAAGCGCCGATTGCTCGGCCAGCACATGGTTTTGGAACTCAATGGCGACGCGAATTCGTTTAGCGCCCTGATCCGTGTTGGTTGTTTGCGTGGGATCACTAGGTACCACGCGAGTGACCGAGACGCGTTGCCGCCACCCCGTACGATTTGGGATCGTAGTACCATCGCTATATTGAGGTGGCGAAACGCTCCATCCGTCGTAATCGTCGACATCGTCGAAAGCCGACCGCGGCGAAGAGGATTCGCCGCTTTCGCGGCCGAACTGGTTCGTGCCATCGGGATCGCTGTATGGTTGTTGAAGGATTTCAGACATCAACTCGTCTGCCAGGCCCGCTGCAATGGCGCGATTGCCGATCGAGTCGGACGACTTGGTCGCAGCTCCCAGCGCGTTGAGCGTGGCGACGGCCATTAAACTGACGATCATCGTCGAGGCCACGACCTCGACGAGCGACATGCCCTGCTGGGATGTAGACGGAAGCCTAAACATCGAGTGTCCTTGCCGTTAATTAGTCCCCACTCGGGCCTCGACGTAGTCGAATTCCGCGGCGCTGGTGTCGGCGTAAACCGTAAGATAACGATCGGAAGTTCCGGAGGGCGTGTACGTCGGATAGGCATACGTGCCCTGGTCGTCATCGTTGATTTGCAGATTCACGAGGTTGTTTGCCGGCAGGATCGTAAGCTTGTAGCGAACGAAACCACTTGAGAGATTCGTCCGGGTAAAGAGCTGTTTGAATGCTGAGTCGGATGTCTTTCCATTCAACGTAAGTGTTTGGGTGCCATCGGACTGAAGCTGCAGGTACACAAGCAGTGGTGCGTACCCTCCGCCCTGTCGATCGGCATTGATACAGAGCACGGCGCCGTTGCCGCCGACGGTGGTGTTGCGGCAGCACACTTCCACGGTCGTGGTCGTGGTGAAATCGGCAAGCGGCCGCGTTTCGATGGCGCCGGTCGCGGTCCAAATTCCGTCGGCGAGTTTGGTCGAGTCGAACGTCCCACCACTGGCGAGCGCCCAATCCGCCACTGAGTCGCCATTGGCATTCGTGGCCGTAGGGTCTCGGTCGAAGTCCGTCCGCCAGTAGGCGGATAGCAATTCTGGCAGATTCTCTAGCGGAGCGCTGGCATCGATACGGGAGTGGCTCTGACTGCCCGTTTGAAGTGCAATTCGGACGCTGGAAACGTAGTTTCGAGTCAAGTCATACGAGGCGCCTGGCGTGGTGTATGTGCCATAAATTCGACCCCACATTTGTCGCGTCGTCGAAAGCTGCCACGCTGCGCCTCCATCCGAGGAAAGGCTGACACCAGTGGGGAAATTATCGTTGTATGCAATTCTGCCTGGCCGTCCGCTACCGCTGAGCTGCTGAAATACAAGTGAGTAAGTCGTGCTGAGTGAAAGGTCACCAATGGGATTGGTAAAGGTGACAGTGTTCCAACCATCGACGGTCGAAGAGCCCGCGATGCTAGCTTGGCCGAGTACGTTACTCGTGGGCTCGTCGTTCGGACTGCCTGTCGAACGAATTTGCACTCCAAGGATATCGGTCGAAGAACCGCTCTGCTTGGCATAGAAGTCGACCTTGGTTACCTTCCAAGATAAGGCGTTAGCGGGCACAGAGGAAAAGAATGCCGGGTTGATCACCTGTGCCATGCAGGTGTTGTCTTGAATGTCTTGATAGGAAGCACTTTGTACGGTCGTGTTGCTCAGCAATACGGACTCAGCCGAGTCAGTTGTTGTTGTAAGCGTTGTTGTTTTTTGTGATTGTTGAAGCGTGATCGCGAAGGCGTTCACGGAGTTCAAGACGTTCACGCTGGCACCATCATTGATCGATTTGCGCAAGGGGTCCCCCGGAGTGCCCGACCACTCGTAGCGAATCTTTTCGGCGGCACCGTCGGCGTTGCGATCGGCGACCACGAATTCGAGGACCTGCGGCGTTTGTTGGAAAACTATTGTCGCATAGCGTAGCTCATCGCAAATCTGGCTAACGATTTCCTCGGCTTCCGTACGATGCGTCGCGTCGGATGGCGTATAGGCAACTTGGCGGGCAATGAACATGATTGAGCCCATGCCAGCCAGCAGAAAAGCGCTGGCAATCATGGCAGTCATGAGCTCCATGAGCGTGTGCCCGCGTCGTCGAGTCTCTTGAGGAATCGAATTCATGGCTACTTCATCAACCACCGACTACTGCCGCTGAGCCACCGCCGGGATGGTTGCTCGTGATAGTCACCGTGCCAGTTGTGGCGTTGAGGGTGACAGTGCATTGGTGTGACTTTGACGAGAGGATCACGGTGCCGCCGCTCGTCGGCGAGCCATATCCATCGAATGTGAGTGTTTGCGATCCATTGAAGTTGGCGGTGGCGGAATCCAACGAATAGGGCGAATCTTGAAGGTCAACGGCGTAAGCATCGGATTCGTGATCAAGACTTTTGACTCCCCCCAACGTATATGTTGAGCCGGCGAAGGTCAGAGTCTGGGCCGAGCTCGTTAGCCGGCGCGCTGCCGAGCGTAGTCGATGTCGGCCTTGACGCGCCGGGCTGCCGACTCGACACGATGATAGAGCAGCGAGTCGAAAAACTTTGGAGCCGCGACTGCGCCGAAAATGCTCATAATCAGCACGACAATGGTCAATTCGATGAGCGTAAATGCGCAACGGCTCAAATCAGACGGTCTGCGGCTAAGCGCGTGCTTAGAATCTGGCGCCGATCTTCGTTTGGCGGTTTGCATAGCGTAAATGCGGCGAGCCGCGTCGTCGACAAAACTCAATCAAAGGATAGCTTGCTGCCAATTAAGAATTAAGGAAGATGAGTCCGTCGTTGTGACCCAATGCTGCTGATTGGCGACGTCTGAATTAGCCGCTGGCGGGGGCATTCTGGCAGGTATGCGCGTTATGACGGCTGTAGCGGCCACAGTCGTGCAATTGCGACCGCATCAAATCGGATTTTTCACCGAAGGGGCGCACTTTGTCGTTTGCGCCCTACGCTTTCGTTAGCAGCGGCCTCCATTATCGCGAGTGCCGGGCTGCAGAAACGTCTCAATCGAATGGCTCAGGCGCACTCGATTGCGGGGCGCCTCTCCGGGTCAACAAAAATTCATTTGGGAGTTGGGGGATAGTCACATGCGAAAGCAAAAGGGTTTTACGCTAATCGAACTCGTCGTCGTAGTTATGATTTTGGGCATCTTGGCGGCCGTAGCCGCTCCGAAACTGCTCAACACGTCTAGCACGGCCGCAGATAACGGCTTGAAACAAACACTCAGTGTGGTGCGCGATGGGATCGAGCGCTACGCCGCGGAACATGGCGGCTCGCTGCCGGCCGACCCCAATGACTTGGTGACGGACGGATACATTCGTGGCTCGTTCCCGACGTGTCCGGTGTCTACCCAGGACAATCTCGTGTCGATTGTGGCCACCGCTGCCCCAACGGGTGACGCGGCCCCAACCAAATCGTGGAAGTACAGCACGGCGGATGGAACATTCATCTGCAATTCACAAGATACGACGAAGAGCGACGCATCGGTGACGTACGATCAGCTCTAACACAAACATGGTTGGTGAATTGATAGCAATATCGAAGCTAAATCCTGCCGTGACTGGCGCTGTTGCCAGCACTGCAGGATTTCGCGGTAGGTGAAAGAGATAAACGCAGCCAAGCACACGCCACCCCCCGACGCCTTCAGTATGGGTAGAGTGGATAATTCGCATAGTTCAAGGTCGGCATGCTGATTACAAAGATAGTTCTGATCGCGACAAAGATCGGGCTTGCGGCCGGTCGATAAGCATTTCGAGATCAGATGATGCGCGACATCCGGTCGCAAACTTCAGCGCGCAAACGCGGATTGGATTAACCATGGCAAACGAGAAAGCAAAAATCCTTGTCTGCGAGGATAACGTGGCGCTTTCGGGCGTCATTTGCTTCAACCTCGTGCGAGCCGGTTTTGAAGTGACGAGTGTCCTAAACGGGCGGCTTGCGCTTGACGCGCTCGAAAAGCAGCGGTTTGACTTAGTGCTATCGGATCAGCAGATGCCCATGATGACGGGCATGCAGTTGTGTGAAAGCACGCGGCAACTTTCGATGCACCGCCATACGCCGTTTATTCTGCTGACGGCCAAGTGCATGGAAATTGATTTCCCGCGCGTGCAGAAAAAGCTGAATATTTCGGCGGCACTACCCAAGCCTTTCAGCCCAAGTGAACTTGTTAATTGTATTGAAGAAGCGCTGGCGGTCGGTTGTAAAGCCACATAGAAGATCGGTGATGGGTCCGTTGTTGCGAACTCTTTGCTCGCGCTCTCTGACTCATCGAACGATCTAAAGACCGAACACGGAATGGACTCCGATGTTTGCCAAGAATTTTCAAATTCAATTGCCACGTCGCATCACGGCGTATTTTCTTCTGTTTGGGCTAGCGGCCCTGGTGTGGCTGGCGGTGGGCGCGGTGTACGTCGCCAGTTCGGTAACGGAAGGACGGTCTGAGAGCGCATCGCTGCGATCATTAGGTCGCGGAAGCGACCGCATCAGCCTGGCTTACTTGCAAAAGAAAGCATCCGGTCTGCAGCCGGTGCTAGCGGAGGTTCGATCGCAAAGCGGTGCAGACTACTGTGCAATTGTCGCGCCGGCGGGAGAGTACCTGGCTCACTCTAACGGTGAATTAGCCGGCAAGCCGGCACTGGAAGCGGGCACAATCACCGAGCGCTGGGGAGACATCGAGCGAGTCGAATACGTGACAAATAACGGCGTCACGATTCACGAATATCGCTGTCCAATTGCGAGCGGGGGGCAACAGCTTGGCACGTTGCGACTAGGGATCGCTCAGCGCAACTTGTGGAGCTATTTGCGCACCAGCGCCGAATTCGTGCCACTAGCGTTCTTTGGCCCCGCGTGCTGCATGATTGCCGGCGCGGTGCTGCTCAATCGCATGGTACGGCCGGTGGCTGACATCGAACAGCAACTCTATCAAGTGGCGACGAGCCCTTCGCTTGAAGGTTGCGAGTGGCGCGAAGTGCCGAACGTGGGGGCGGCAGCAATTGGCTGGAATCGCGTCGTGCATGAAAAGCTGGTTGGCGGCCAAGGTGAATCGCTGCAGCAGCGGATTCGACAATCGCTCGAGCGCGGACGGCAGGGGCGGTTGGAGGCTGTGCTCAACAGCATCCCCGATGGTGTGGCGACTACCGACGCGGCCGGACGGCTAACGTATACCAACCTGCCGATGACCGTAATTTTAGGACTGAAGGGCGTATCTACCGGTGATGACGGAGCGAGCGAAGCAGGCACTGCGCCCCTCCTGACCGACCAATTGATGGATCGATGGCAATTGCCTGAAACAGATGCCTTATTGGCCGCGGAAAATCGCGACCGCCCCGTGGTTACGGAAGTGACGCGGGAAGAAAATGGTCTGCGGCGAATAGCGCGTGTAGCGCACCATCCAATCGGCGGCGACCATGGAACTCAGGATGCGCACGTGTGGACGATTCGCGATGTCACACAACAAAAGCTAGCCGAGGAAATGCGCGACCAGTTTGTCGACACCGCCACCCACGAACTCCGTACGCCACTGGCTAATATCAAGGCGTATGCCGAAACGCTCGCGTTGGCCGACATGATCGATGTCGAGCAGCAGAAGCAGTTTCTCAATACGATCAATTCGGAGGCGACGCGGCTGGCGCGATTTGTGGACGATCTGCTCAGCGTCAGCAGCATGGAACTAGGATCGCTGTCGCTCAACAAACAGGTGACGGACCTGAGCCGAATGCTCAACGAGGTTCTAACGAAAATTCGTCCACAAGTGGAGGAAAAGCGGCTTACGTTCGAAGTCGTTTTTCCGGAAAAAATGCCCGAGCCGGAAATGGACAAGGACAAGATTGCCGCAGTGTTGGTCAATTTGTTGGGCAACGCGGTGAAGTACACGCCTGCGCAAGGGCGGGTGGTATTCCGTGTCAATATCACGGACAAGCAGATCGAGATCAGCATCGAAGATACAGGAGTGGGTATTGCCGCAGACGAATTGCCGAAGGTCTTCGAGAAATTCTTCCGCAGCACGGATCCGCGCGTACAGGAGCAGACCGGCACTGGTTTGGGTCTCGCACTCGCGCACGAAGTCGTACGACTTCATGGCGGCAAGATCGAGGTGGAAAGCGAAATCGACAAAGGCAGCACGTTCACCGTGCATTTGCCGTTGTCTTGATGGATAGTGTGGTTAGTTGTCGGAAATCCTAGTTCACGCCAACAATTAGCAACTAACAATCAACACACATGTTCACACACAAACAACAAGGCGCTGTAGATGTCATTGGCGGCGGAGATCGCATCTCCGGCGAGCATGTGGCGGAGTTATCGGCTGTGTTGGAATCGCGATTAGGTCGCGGGCAGCCGCAAATTGTGCTCGATCTACAAGGCGTGGCGTTGATGGACAGCGCGGGCTTGGAGTTGCTATTGGATTTCCAAGAGAGATGCCAGCGGATGGGCGGCGTGTTGAAATTGGCCAACGCCGGTGCGTTGTGTCGCGAAGTCTTGAAAGCGACAGGCGTCGGCGCGCGGTTCGAGGTATATCGTGATTCGGGCGGTGCAATACGGAGTTTCGTACAGTGAGTGCCTCGGCGACTAGTGAAAAACTTGTGGACGAACCTCTTCGCTCGGCTGAGCTGGTCGAAGCCCGGGAATCGCCAACCGCACCTCAAAAAGACGCGGCTGTAAGTACTGCGCTACGACCAGGTCGGGCAACGCTCGGTCAGCAGTTGGTCGGCGCCGACATCATCACGCCGCAACAGTTGGACCAAGCGTTGGCCGAGGGCTCTCAGAAGGGTCTGCGGCTCGGTGAGACGCTTGTTGAGATGGGTATGGTGCAGGAAGACGCGATCCTGCCATTCATTGAAGGCCATCTAGGTGTGTCCGCCGTCCGGCTCCGCGATGGAATGATCGACCCGGTTGCGGTGCGTCTCTTGCCGCGCAAAATCGCTGAGCGATTAGATGCGATTGCGCTATTCAAAGTGCGCGAGACGTTATGCGTAGCGATGGCGGACCCACATAATTTGGAACAACTGGATGAAATCGAGCGGGTAACAAACCTGCAGGTACGGCCCGTGTTCGCGTTCCGCAGCAGTATTCAGCGGACGCTTCCGCGCTGTTACGAAGAGGGGTTTGAGGTCGATACGGTAACGGCCGACCTCGACGAATCCACCGTGCAACTGCAGGCCGACGCCGCGGAAGTCGACCTGACAAACGTTGAGTCGATGGTCGACGGCAGTCCGATCATCAACCTCGTCAATTATCTACTTGTGCAGGCGATCCGCGCTGGTGCGAGCGATATTCATATCGAGCCGAGCCGCAAGTTTTCAATAGTCCGATTCCGTGTGGACGGGCAGATGTACGAAGCACTGCGCCGCGGCGCGATATGCACCCGGCGCTCGTTTCGCGCATCAAAGTCATGGGCAAAATGGATATCGCCGAGCACAACAAACCGCAGGATGGCCGGTTTCAAGTCACGGTGGAAGGCCGCGAGGTGGACTTTCGCGTGTCGACGCTGCCAACGGTCCTCGGCGAGAAGATCGTGATGCGTATTCTCGACAAGGAGAACCTTACGTTCAGCCTCGATCTGCTCGGTTTTCCGCCCGACATGCTGAAACAACTCAAAGCGCTGCTGGCCAAGCCCTATGGCCTGTTGCTCGTCACGGGGCCGACGGGCAGCGGCAAGACGACAACACTTTATTCGGCGCTCGAGCTGATCAAGAGTGTGCACAGCAATGTGGTCTCGGTCGAGGATCCGGTCGAATATCAGGTCGAACTCGTCAATCAAGTGCAGGTGGATGAGTCACGCCAGTTGTCGTTTAGCGCGGCGTTGCGATCCATATTACGGCAAGACCCAGACATCATCATGATCGGCGAGATCCGCGACGTGCCGACCGCGCAAATAGCGGTGCAAGCGGCGCTCACCGGACACTTGGTTCTCAGCACATTGCACACCAATGACTGTGCGGGCGCCATACACCGCCTCACGGATATGGGCATCGAGCCCTTCAAGATAGCGGCGGCATTGGTCGGCGTAGTGGCTCAACGGTTGATTCGCACCGTGTGCCAGTCTTGTAAGACGCTTGTGTACGCGTCGGCCGAACTATTAGAGACGATTCACTACCAAGGGGACCGGCGGCGGAGCTTTATCCGTGGCGAAGGATGTACAAAGTGCCACGACACAGGTTTCGTTGGTCGCACCGGCATCTATGAAGTGATGACGGTCGATCGTGAAATTCGCGAACTCATTTCTGCTCGGGCAAACACCGACGAAATCCGCGACTGTTATCGCCGCGCAGGCGGCAAAACGTTACTCGAACAAGGAATAAGATTGGCCGAAAAGGAACAGACCAGCCTCGAAGAGGTGATGCGTGTTGCCTACTTCGAGTGACGAAGCCTTCCGTTAAGGCGAAGCAATCCTGGATTTGCTGATAGCAGACAGCCAGCAGCCCAATATGCAATTTGTTTACACCGCCAAATCGAAAGTCGGGGATATCCAAAACGGACACATATCCGCCGGGGATATTGAGGCCGCCAAGCGCGCACTCCGCGAGCAGAGTCTATTTCTGATCGACATTCGAAAGAAAGCGGCGAATTCGCCGTTCACGGCGTTGTTCGGACCGCGTGATCGCGGTGCACTCTCCAAGCGAGACTTGCTGAGTGTGACGACACAATTAGCGATCATGGCAAGATCTGGCGTCGATTTAGCCTCGTCGTTTCAATCGCTATCGCAGCAGTGTAGCAATCCTGCCCTGCGAAGAATTTTGGCCCAAGTGCACAAAGACGTGACCGGCGGCAAGAGTATTTCGGATGCGATGCAGGCGCAGACGGCTGTGTTCGGCGACGCGTATGTGGCCAGTGTTGCGGCGGGAGAGGCGGCCGGAAAATTGCCGGAGATTCTGGGACGGCTCGCGCAATTCCAAAGAACGGAAATGCGCGTGCGGGCAACGGTGCGCGCGCTTCTCGCCTACCCTTTGCTGCTCACGGGCGTATCGTCGCTGGTGGTGATCGGATTGGTAACGTTCGTACTGCCAAAATTCGTCGATATTTTCAGTCAATTCGATGTCAGCCTGCCAGTGATCACTCAAGTTGTAGTGGCGATTTCGGACACGCTACGGCACTACATTATTATCTGGCTGCCGTTGTTGCTGGCAACGATTGTCGGGCTGGCGGTATCACGGAATGTGGAAGCCGGGCGCAAAAAGTGGGACTATGCGATGCTCAACACGCCGATCCTGCGGGACATCACGCGGGCGTTCTACATCGGTCGCACGTTTCGGTTGCTTGGCTTGATGATTGAAAGCGGTGTGCCGTTGCTGGAAGGCCTCAAGCTCACGAGAAACTCGGTGCGCAACATTTTGTATCGAAGACTGTTCGACGAACTGGAGGAGTCGATCTTGAATGGCCGCGGTTTGGCGGCATCGCTCATCAACGCGGGGTTCGTGCCAGCAGTAGCGGCCGAAATGATCCTCACCGCCGAGCGAACCGGGACACTTGGCATGGTCACCGAGCTGATGGGTGAACATTACGAGGAAGAGGGTGAATCGAAGCTGCGCGAGCTAGCCACAGTTTTGGAGCCACTCATCATCGTGATGATGGGCGTCATTGTGGCCACGATCGTCATGGCAGTCATGCTACCGATGTTCGATATTGCCACCATGGCAAGATAAAAACACAGGAGAAGAATCATGAATCAAAAAAAACTGCGGCGACTTATCCTGGCAATTGCGATTGGGGCAACGGGCGTATTTGTGGGGACGAATATTTCGACGTCGAACGTTGCGCATGGGGAGATGCGTGACGGACCGGAGCCGCCATCGTTCAAACGGGGCGATCAAATCGCTCTGCCAATTCTGCGAGACATTTCTGCCACGCTGCGACAGATCGACGGGAGGCTGTCGCGAATGGAAATCGTAGCACAGAAGATGCAGATCGCGCTGGCGCGAAATTCGGTGACCAACGCCGCGCAGGTGGATACGCCAGAGGCGAAATAGCCTCCGGGAGCGATTGGAGAAATTGGTAAGGGGGAACAGTCAGTGGTGGGATTCTCGCAACGAGGCTGGATCGGAGTCGACGTGGGCACGCACACGGTGAAGCTCGCGCAAGTAGTGCGCGACGGCGCCAGCGTGCGTCTCCATCGAGCGGCGGTCATTCAGCGTCCGGCCTCGTGGAGCGGTGATGATGCGCTTGCGCATGAGCAGCCAATCACGTCGCATCCTGAGATCAAGGCGGCGCTCGAATGTGGGGGCTTCGAGGGGCGAGATGCGATGTGCACCCTGCCGATGAACGTCTGCCAATTGCGCTCCCTCAATATTCCGCCGGGCAGCGACCAAGAGCGACGCACTATGATCGCTGATGAGCTCACGGAAGATTGGGCCGAACCACACGATCCGATGGAGTTTGATTTCTGGGAGATGGAGACGGCTCGTGGCGACAAGAACTCCGACTCATTCAATGTAAGCGTAATCGGTGCGTCTCGGTTGTGGATTGGGCAGTTGTGGCGCGATTGCCGGCGAGCCGGGATGGACTGTTGGGGAATCGACGGAGTGCCACTGGCGATGGCTCGAGCCGTCGGAATGGTGGGCGGCTTAGGCGGCGGACGGAGAGCGCTGGCGATCGATTGGGGGTTCTCGAGTACGACGTTGTGCATTGTGGGTGATGAGCGCCCGCTATACAGCCGGCGAATTCAAAACTGCGCGTTTGGGAAGGTGTTGGAGTCGATCATGGAGCGATTTGACGTGACGCTCGATGAGGCGCAGCACCTGGCGGAAAGTGAAGGTTTAGCCACCGCTGACACGACGTCGTTCTCTACATCCGATACGGCAATCGCTATTACCGAAGCGGCAACAAGTGTATTGGACGAGCTTATGCGACAAATCAATCGCACGCTTCAATTCACCGAAATGCAACGGCGGCATTTGCAGCCAGCGACAATCTGGCTGCTGGGTGGCGGGGCTACATTGAAGAACGTATCCCCTTATCTGTCGCATGCGCTATCGCTGCCTGTGCAAATCGTGACGTTAACACCCGCGGAAGAAGCGATCGCGTGCGCAGTTGGCAGCCGATCGTCGATATTCGGCAGCGCCGCGGCCCTTTCGGCATTGGCTTGGAGGGCGGCATGAGAACAACGATTAACATTTTGCCGGCCTCTTACCGACGGCAACAGATGTTGCGCAAACGTTCGGTACAGTGGGCTACGATCGTGACGATCGTATTGGGCACAGGCTGGTGCTGGCACAGGATTGAAATGCGCCAACAAACGCAATTGGCGCAACAACTTGATGTGCTCTCGCGGGAGCATGCGCCACGCAGGCAATGCTCAAGCAAATCGTGGAAATGCGCCGGCAGCTCAAAGAGTTGGAAGAACAAGAGAGGGTGGCAAAGGAGTTGGAAACCCAACGCAATGCGCTCACGTTGCTGGGAGTGATTAGTGATACGGCGCAGAAGACCAAGGGCCGTTTACGAGTCACAAAGATGGAACTCACGAACTTTCAGAATACGATTGCTATTGAATCGTCAGGTACGGCGGCACCGCCTCCAGGAGGACTCGTGCTTTCGGGAGTATCGCTCGACAACGCTTCGGTGGCGGAGTTTTTAGACGGTCTACAGCATTCAGGAATCTTCAGCCATGTGGAATTCAAACTGAAAGAGCGAGCGGATAAGAGCGCCGATCTGCGGGACTATGAAGTGCGATGCGAATTCTAGGAAAGAAGCTAAGAGGCATTCGAGCTTTGAACGGTTAGCGACGGACATGAGCGCAATCGACGAAGAAACTAGACGATTTGGTAGACTGCTGCACTACGCGGGCGTGCTCGTGACGGTCGTGTGTGTGTCCGCCGCGTATTCTCTCCTGCATGCGCCCGCGATGGACGGGATCGCGGAAACGGAAGCTCGTATCGACGAATTGAATCTATCAGTGCAGAACGCCCCGGTAATTCGTCAACAGCATCAGAAGGTATCCAGCGAACTGCGCGACGTGACAACGCGGATTGCCAACGTGCAGCGTCGTGTACCGCAAGATGCCGATGCGGGTGAGTTTTTGAAGCAGCTATCGCAGCTCGCAACGAGTGAAAAACTTGCTATTAGCGACTTTCACCCTGAGAAGCCTGAAATCAAAAACGGCTATGCCGAAATGGCCGTGATTCTCAAAGGGTCGGGCCGATTTAGCAGCATCTGTACGTTCGTAGATCGGCTTAACAAGCTGGCGAGGCTGTCGAAGATTAAAGATTTAACGATGGAGGCAGAAGACAATTCGCATGAGTATCCGATGACGGCAACGCTGGTGATTTACTTCGGCTTGCGCGGTGAGGAAGCAGCATCGGTCCGGGAGGGGCACCGTGGCTGATACGGGAAAAACACTACAACATGGCGGACTGTCGCGCGGCAAAGCAACCTTGATCGGTGTGCTGGCTGTTATGCTCGTGGCTGTATTGTATTTGCAGTACGGGCGTTCCGGCGAGCCTTCTGCCGCCGCCTCACGGGCGATGCGAACCCGGCCCCGACCGACGTCGAAGCGGTCTCCAGGCACGATGGTGAAGAAGAATCAGAGTGATAGTGGATTACCAAAGGCAGTTGCGGCGGCGGTCGATGAGGCGCGTTGGAAATCGCCGAAAATAGAAGATGTGGTCGACTATGATCCGTTTGCCCTACCGGCCGCGTTTCCCAAACCGCGGGCCATGGAGCCCACCAATGGGAGTAGCCAACAGTTGGCCGCGGCGGCAGCAGCGGATAATGCGAAGAAACTGGCGGAGGCCGTCGCGCAGTTGGAAATGCAGCTACAAGAGCTTAAGCAACGAGGCGTACAGGTGATCGTACGAGAGCGTGATCAATACGCCGCGATGATTGGCGATCGCCTCGTGCATGTGGGCGACGAAATCAATGGCTTTACCGTAACGAGCATCGATCCAGGTAGTGGCGTGCGCGTCGAAAGGAAAGCGACGCAATGAGAAGCATCCGGCAACGATGTCTGGTGAAGGTACAATGCGCGACAGATGCTGCGCAGTGGAGCATGAAGCTAGCATGCGCGCTCGTCGCATGTTGCGTGTGCACGCAGCGGCTGTCGGCCCAACCGTCTCAATCATCTCAATTGCATGCCGCGTTTAACGAAGCACACGAGAACCTGGCCACGGATAAACAGTTCCTCGCCCCTGAGTTGAGGATTGCGAGCAGCCCCAATACGGCAACGCAAGCACCGAAAACGACTCCACCGGCCAATTCCAAGAAGGGGGCAACGCAAAGCCGCGTGCGACGATCGCCGGCTATTGTTCCGCCGCAAACGACCGGAAGCGGTTCGGAGGCAACGATCGAGTCCTTGCCGATTCCGCCGTTAGCTGGGAAGTTGCCGCTGGCCGGCTCCGACGCCGGCGCCGGATTGCAACTGACCAAGAACAATCAAGGCTTGATTACCCTGGTCGTCCGGGATAAGCCGTTGAGCCAAGTACTGGCGTTAATTGCTCAGACGCAGGACCTGAACATCGTGGCGTCGAACGACATTGATGCGCTGATTTCGATTACACTGCGCGACGTGCCGATCGAAGAGGCCCTGACGGCGATATTGTCGGTCGCAAACTACACATGGGTGAAGCAGAACAACATCATACTCATTACGTCGTTGACCAATGCGACCAAATTGCCGGCCGACGTGCAAGGACGCCAGGTCCAGGTTTTTGACCTCGATTTCGCGTCCGCTACGTCGATCAAGGAGATGGTCGATAAATTATTGTCGCCCATCGGTATAGCAACGATCGCAGCAAGCAATCCGACCAACAACAAACTGACACAAGAGCGAATCGTCGTTGAAGACTTGCCGGAAACGCTGGCTCGCATCGCAGACTATATTGCGCAGGTGGACCAGCCTCCGCGGCAAGTGCTCATCGAAGCGCACGTGTTGGATGTCAAATTGAACGATAAGAATAGTTGCGGTGTAGATTTCAACGCCTTCGGCCTTAATGGGATCATCGACTCGAGTGGAACAATATCGTCGTATGTGCCTCGAGTGGCGACAAACGGACTTGCATCATCTGCTGCATCCCCGGCGTTTGTGGCAACGCTAGGAAACAAAAGTTTGGGGGCGGTGATCGAACTGCTCGAAGAGACAACCGACGCAAAAAGTCTCGGCTCGCCCAAACTGTTGGTGCTTAATGAACAGGAAGCCCGCATCCAGGTCGGAGAGACAATTTACTACTCGCAAACCACGACGACCGAGACAAGTACCCAGCAAGGTGCCGGCTCTGTAGAGACCGGGGTGATTTTGCGGATCACGCCGCGAATCACACGAGACCATCGCGTGCTGCTCCACGTGGCGCCAGAGGTTTCCACACCCGGACAAAGGGAAACACCGGATCTTCCCCCCGATACATCCACGACCACGCTCGTGACCGATGTCATGCTGAACGACAATCAAGGCATGGTGATTGGCGGTCTGATCCAGGAGAAAGACAGTACCGATCAGAAGAAGATCCCTTACCTCGGGAACGTGAAGGGCATTGGTTTCTTGTTCCGCAGATCGATCGTAGAGAAGGAGCGCCATGAAATCATTGTCGCTCTAGTGCCGCGGATTCAGCCGTATGACAAACAGTATCACGATTTCGAACAAGGCGAGTTGGTGAGGTCGAGCGTGCCGCTCTACCACGGTCCGCTGTGTCGCACGGATCGGTCGTGGGACCCGATTTTGCCGGACGGCAAGCGAGTGTATTACCCGTTGATTCCGAAGAAGAAGCACGGGCCGCCACCGTCTGGTTACTTTCACGACATTGGATCACGTTACGACATTCCTCCGTACCCGTTGCCGATGGAAGACATTTGGGACGATTCGTGCATGCCGTGGGGGCCCACGCCCGTGGACGTGGCGCCGCAGGGGCCGACCTTACCGAGCGAAGATTTGCCGCCGCCATCGGCGGAAGATGGTTTGAACGATAGCGAGATCATCAGCGATCAATAATGTCCCGTCAACGTACTAATGCGAAGGGCGAAACATGAGCAAACGGTTGCCGGTGCCGACGGAACTCGAGGATTTGATCGAGAAGCGCGACGAGGAGAAAGATCGGCGCGCTACGGAGCGGCGGAAGCGATCCCGGTATACGGCGGGCGGCGAAGCGGCAAAGCAGCCAGAGCGGCGTCAGCAGACCGATCGACGGCGGAAGCCGCGGCGTAAATCGGGCTCGTAACGAACGATGGCTATGCGAACTCAAAGTTCCAGCTCGCTTGGCCGAATCGAGTTGCGACCAATTCTTTCACGCGGTGCCAAGGCACATCCGTCAATTCATCGGTTGTAACCCAGGCAGCATCGATGGCCTGAGTAAGCTGCTGACGGGAAAGCGGCAAGTTCGTCAGGAAGTCCAGATGCTGCCGCCGGTCGCGATATTCTGGTTGACGCGGCGGCATCAGCAGACAGTGCGAAGCAAGCGGTAGATCAAGGTCGTAAAGTAGCGTACCGTGGTACAGGAAGTGGGTGCGTTTAACGCGCATACTGTTTCCGGAGAACTTGCGTGTCGAGGCGGCAGGGGATCGACCGGAAAGCGCGAGGTCGCTCGTGCCGGCATGTTCGACATCGCCGACACCCTCAAGGTGTGGCTTTAGTGCATTGATGATTCGGCCCAGAACGAATCGATGAGCGCGACTAATGTCTCGCAGCTCGGACCGCTTTTGATAGCTGATGACAACGGCGTACATGAGACAGCCCGGACCGGCAAGGATCGCCGCTCCACCGCTGGAACGCCGGACGATGGGAATGCGTCGGGCTTCGCATTGGTCGCGGTTAATTTCCTGAGAAATTCGCGTCGATCGTCCTGCCACCACCATCGGTTGCGGCGATTCCCATATCCGAAGAAACTCGTCGCGCCCGCCACGTTCTTCTGCGGCTTCTAATAGCGCCTCGTCGAGTGCGATATTTTCGGCGGGGGCCGGGAGCGTGAGGTTCAGGCGCAGCATAAAATTGTTGTCGCACACGTAGCTGCCGTGTGGCAAGGTCGTGACACGCTGTGCGGAAGTGTTTAGCATGAGGGGTGCTAGGTATCGGGCATCGGGCGTAGGTCAGGCTTTGGCCTAACATGCGGCGGGTGGCCAAGGGCTGTCAGGCTAAAACCTGAACTTCGGGCGCTGGCCGCATAGAATTGTCTACTATGAACGAATTGAGAAGATTTCCTGACGAACGGCTGGGCGGTCCCTCGCGGCCGCCGCTCGGCGAAGAATTGTTGCCGCCGGTCGAGCAACCATCCGCCAAGTTCATTATGCAGTTGTTTGTCGTGCCGGCGTTGATCGTGCTGGCTATTGTCGGCGTTTGGCTGTCGTTTAGTTGGCTGGTGCGGAGTACGACGATCGGCCCGGAGAAGCTCATCGAAGGTGTGGAAAAAGGACCGAGTGTCGCGCGATGGCAGCGGGCGAGCGAGCTGGCCGACATGCTGCATAATAGGCGGTACGCCAGTCTCAAACTCGACCACGAGTCCGCACGCCATTTGGCACAGATTCTCGACCGCGAGATCGATCAATCGCAAGATGGGCAAGACGGGCAGCAATCTGCGACGCTGCGGTATTTTTTGGCTCGAGCGCTCGGCGAGTTCGAAGTGCTCGACGGTACAGGCACGTTGCTGAGAGCTGCAGAGACCAAACGCACTCCGGACGATGAGCTAGTGCGTCACGGCGCGATCGAAGCCCTGGCCGTGCGGGCCTATAATTTGCAGCAGCATGATCCACCTGAGCAACTCAAGCACGCAAATTTGGAGCCCACGCTGATTCGCCTTAGCGGCGACGAGGATGCCACGATTCGTTCAACGGCCGCGTACGCTCTAGGCCAACTGGGAACGCCGGCGGCCGTCAAGCGGCTGGAGGTGCTGGTCAACGATCCTGACGCTGACACGCGCTACAACGCGGCGCTCGCGCTCGCCCACCGTGGCAATACGAAGTCGATCGAGACGTTGGCAGAGATGCTGAATATTACCGAACTGGCGAAGTCGACCGACAAAAGTGGGAAAGATAATTCGAACTTCAGGCCGGCGTTGATTGTGGGGAGCGCGCTGGACGCGTCGCATGCTTTGGCAAGGCAAAATCCGCAAGCCGATTTGTCGATGGTGACGGAATCGATTGGGGAATTCATCCAAACCGATCCCGAGAAGCTTGCGGAGGCCCATATTCCGACGCGGGTGGTTTCTGATGCTCAGCACGTACTGGAATTGCTGAAGGCGAAGCAGTAAGGTCGTTGTACTTGGGCGTGGGGCTCATTTGAATGAGCTCGCGGACAAAGCTCGATCCCTTACCCGCGAAGCACGATGATCTCTATCTACATGCGTCCAAGACTATTGGCCGGAGACCGAATTTAGCCGGTTCGGACGGAGCTTCGTAGCACGGTCTGAAGTCCGTGCTGCAAAGTGGCCAAGGTTGCTGAGCGATCTGGTATTCTATGCCGGTTGTAGTGGCTAGGTGATGCGGGGCCTGTTCCGAATTGCAACGATGTGAAACTGTTCCGTTGCATTCGTGCATCATGTCGGCAGAGAATGATCTGAGCTTTGAGATTTTTTAAAATTTCTAAAGCATTGTCTGGAGCGTAGTTCATCCTTTGATAGCGGCGCAGCGATGCATTGCTGGCGTTTGCCCGGCGGCTATTCGTTCGCCAGACTTATCGTGGAGGGGTTTCGGGCGACAGGGTCGTCCCATGGGTCCAAGCAAGGATGCGGCTCAATTCACTCATCTTGCGTGAGATCGCTGGGGTCATGACAAATCGAATTCGCTTGGGTATCGGGCTGTTATTGCTGGTTCTGTTTGCCACGCAGGTGCCGCGTTTGTATGCGCAGTGCTGCAATACTTGCTACCGGCTGGTATGCAAGACGGTGTGCGAGGAGCGACAAGTCACGTACTATCGCGACGAGTGTGAAACGGTGATAGAACCGCGCGAAATAACGCGGCAGGTTCCGACATGGGAAACCGAAATGCGCGAGCGGCGGTACAAAATGCTACGCCCTGTGCAGGAAACGTCGATGCGCGAAGAGCGGTACACCGTGCAGCGCCCGGTGCATGAAACGGTGATGCGCGACACGAGCTATAACGTGGTCCGAAATATCGTGGAAACCAGTGAGCGCGAAGAACGGTACATGGTGCAGAAGCCTGTGTACGAAACTTCGATGCGGGAAGAGCGGTATGTAGTGCAGCGTCCGGTGACGGAAACAGCCTATCAACCGCAGGTTCGTACGGTGCTGCGGCCGGTGACGCAATGCCAGACGCGATACGTCGATCAGGGCTGTTACGTTAACCAAGTATCGTGCGTGCCAGGCCGGCCGACATGGCCCAGTTTGACTTGGGTGCCGCCGACGCAGGTCTGCGATCCACGGACGGGTATTACGCAAGTGCAAAGCGGCGGGTTGGCGTGGACGACGGGCTATACGCCGCCGCAGCAGGTCGTGCAGCGCGTATGGCGGCCGAACGTCGTCGCGCAGCAGTATACCACGGTGAACTACTGCCCTCAGCAAGTGACCGAGCAAGTGCCGGTGCAGGTCTGCCGGATGGTGTCCGAAGAGCGAGTCCGCCAAGTGCCGGTGCAAACGTGCCGCATGATCCAGGAAGAGCACGTTCGGAAAGTGCCGGTTCAAACTTGCCGGCAAGTAGTGGAGCGTGTGCCACAGCAAGAAGCTGTGCAGGTCTGCCGGATGGTCACCGAAGAGCGAGTTCGCCAAGTGCCGGTGACAACGTGCCGCATGGTGGAAGAAGAGAAGGTCGAGCCGTATCAGGTGCGCGTGTGCAAGTGGGTGTGTGAAAAGCAGACGGTTCAGGTGCCGCACGTTGTGCACAAGCAGGTGCCGGTCACGTACACCTATCGCGTGCCGCGGACAGTGACGGTTCGCGTGCCGGTGAATCCTTGTGAAGGATAGGGCGGGCGAGGAGCCGGAGGCAGCGCACATCTCTAATCAGAGCTAAACCGCAAGCGAGGAGCTGCGCGGTTTCTAGTCGCGAATGTCGTTGACACACGGCAGTAAGCCGGTGAGACTAACTGCTTTGGCGGTTTGAGGATCAACGTCAGCAAGGCAGTGGCGTGGGCGATACGACGATTCAGCGGGGCGAAGGATCGTTTGCCGGGCGGCGGGTGATGCTGGTCGGCAAGCTGGTGAGTATGCCGCGCCGCGAAGCGGAGCGTCTCATTCGCGAACATGGCGGAATGCTGGTGGAACGCGGCGGCGAATCGGTCGACTTGATCGTGGCAAGTGACGAGGGAGGAGATCTCGCTCGATTAGCGGCGGGCAGTGACCGGTTGGATGACGGGCTGCGGGAGCGGGTAGCCAATGGGAAAGCGGAACTCCTGGGCGAATCGGAGTTGTGGGCTCGGCTCGGGATGGTTGACGCTGGAGAAGGCATCGCGCGTCTCTACACGCCCGCTATGCTGGCCGAACTCGTTCGCGCACCGATCTCGGCAATTCGTCAATGGCACCGTCGCGGCGCGATCGTTGCGACGCGAGAAATCAAGCGGCTGCCATATTTTGATTTCGAGGAAGTAGGAATTGCGCGGAAGTTGGCGCAATTGTTGTCGGCTGGGTGCAGCCTAGCGGCCGTCAATCGACAACTGGATCGCTTAGCGCGGTTGCTACCGGAAATGGCGCGTCCACTTGCGGATCCGTCAGTCGTCGTCGAAGGACGTTGCTTGTTTATTCGCCGCGGTGAAGGCCTTTCGGAGCCAACTGGGCAATTGTTGATTGATTTTGAGGAAGCTAGACCGCAAGCGGAGGTTGGTGTAGACGGGTGTAGACCTACGACGATCCCGATCGTCGGGGCCGAGGCGCTGCACAAGCCGACCGGGCAAACGCGAGGTGCACATCCGTATGCGGCGGACGATTTGCGGGCGCTGGCAGCGGAATTGGTTGGAACCGGGCACCCGGAGCAGGCCGTGGAGGCGTATCGGGCGGTGCTTTTTTCGGGACAGGCTAAGGCCGACGATCACTTTGCCGTAGCTGAATTAATGTATCAGGAGGGTGACTTGTCGGCAGCGCGAGAGCGATACTATGTGGCAATCGAATTGGACGAGGATTTTGTGGAGGCCCGGTCGAACTTAGGATGCGTGCTGGCGGAATTGGGAGAAGTCGGGTTGGCTGAGGCTGCATTCCGTGGTGCGCTCGAATATCATCCGGATTACGCGGATGCGCATTATCATTTAGCGCGGCTGCTTGACCGCGAGGACCGATCGGCCGAAGCGGTGTGTCATTGGCGGTTGTTCATGAGTCTGGCGCCGGCGAGCCCTTGGGCGGATGAGGCGCGCGAGCGAATAGGCGGAGACTGAAAAGGCGAAATAAGGAGACAGGGAGACCAAGAGATCGACATGCCGCCGGTCTCTATTGCCCCTGCTTCTCCTCGTCGTTCCGGAATTTTTAATGCGCGAAATTCTTGTAAACTACGAACCGGTGAATCCCACGACGTGGGCATATCTGTCATCGCTGTTGATGATCGCGGTGTATTTCAAGTTCAACCGCTTTTTCAGCGTGCGGAACTTGGACTTGATGGGGATGATTGCGTTGGCCCCGGCGCTGCTGATGGTTCAATATGGGAGGCAACACGCCGATAGCGCGCCAGTGGAACATGCCGGCTATATCTGGCTGTTTGTCGTCAGTGGGCTGTTCATGCTGCGATTACTGTTGGATGCCCTGATGGTTCGTAGGCCGCTTTTGGAGCCGAATCTTTCAACCGGTGGGCTCACGTTTTTGGGAATTTCGTTGTTCGTCTTCTTAATGGCCAACGTCATCACGGGAAAGCCAAACTTGACGGATGTGGCCGGGTCGGAGAGGGCGGCTGGCTTGCGGCAGCGCGAATCGTCGCAAGACGAAATGAACAGTTTGCGGACGCACGGGCCGGGATTCCCGCTTATTTTTTTATTGCCGCAGATCTCGACGCAATCGGTCCTGGGCGAGAATGCTCAGAAAGCAACCGTTGTCACGAATGAAGAACAAACAAAGGCCGAGGTAGTATCGTTGGTGCATGTGGTTACGGCGCGGGTGATGGCGATCCTTTCGCAATTGGCGATTGTGATCGGGCTGGTGTTGGTGGGGGTGCGGCACTTCGACAATTTGAAGGCTGGCATCGCTGCGGCGACACTGTATTTGTTATTGCCGTACACGGCGATGTGGACGGGGAGCATCACTCATGCGCTGCCGGGCGCGCTGTTGGTTTGGGCGATCGTTTTTTATCGGTGGCCGTTGTTGTCAGGCACTATGATCGGCCTTGCGTTCGGTACGATTTATTACCCGATATTTTTACTGCCTTTATGGGTCAGCTTTTATTGGCAGCGGGGTCTAGCCAGGTTTTTGATCGGACTGTTGGTATCGGTGGCCGCGGTCTTGGTTGCCGATGCGTGTACGTCGGAAAACATGCAGCAGTTCGTTGCCCATATACAGCAAATTTTCAATTTGGGAATACCGACTGCGACAGATCTTTCCGGGGTGTGGGGACAATTCTGGCGTCCTATCTATCGTTATCCGCTTATTGCTGCGCACGTGGGTTTGAGCTTGAGCTTAGCCCTTTGGCCGGCGCAAAAGAATTTGGGCACGCTAGTGGCCTACTCGGCGGCCATGATGTTGGGCACGCAATTCTGGTACGCGCACAGCGGGGGCCTGGCGCTGGCGTGGTATCTTCCGCTGTTGATTTTGACGATGTTTCGGCCGAATTTGGAAGACCGCGTGGCGCTGGCGGTGGTGCGGTAAAAGGAGAGCAGCAGAGCAGAAGAGTATCAGAACGGCAGAAGGCAAAACTTCTACGCGGCCTTATATCTACGCCTCTTCTGTTCTACTGTTCGGCTGCTCTCGCGTCTCACTTATCGCGGCGGATATCGACCGCATTGGCTTTAGTTTGGGCCGCTAGCCAGCCGCGCCACTGTTGCTGGTCGTACTCGAAGCTGATGCCGCCGGACATGGTGAGGAGTGCATCGAGCACGGCGCGGTTTCGAACCGCCTGGGTGACGAATTGAGGACCGCCCCCGCCGAAACTGAAGGCGCTGCTGTCCTTTGAAAACGTGTAGGCGTGTTGATCGGGATTGGCATCGCTGACTTTGAATCGATGCTTGGTAATGAGAGCGTCGATGAGTGGACCGAGTGAGTCTCGATCTTTGATCTGCCCGAGCGCTTCGGCGGCACGATTGACGACTTCGTTATTTCGGTCCTTGAGTGCACGGACATAGGGCGTCGATAGGCCGGGCCGGCCGGATTTAATAAGGTACTCCAGGCACAAATGGCGGATGTCTTCATCCGGATCGGTTAGCGAGAGGTCGACGAGCGCATCGATCGCAGAGCGGCTGTTGAGGCGCGAGGCGACTTCGATCCAGAGACGCTTGAGATCGGGGACGTTTTCGTGTCGCAGCACAGCGACGATCGCGCCGGCGGCTGCCGGGTCGTTGATCGCCAGGATTTCAGCGTGGGCCTGGGCGACTTTATCCTGGCGGCTGCCGGTAATCCAGCGTCGGAGTTGCCCAATCCGCTTGTTCCAATCGGCCTGCGTCACGCGGACCTTTTTCTGCTGCTCGATGAGCTTGATTTGTTGCGGGGCGAGATAGTGGCCCTCGTACATCACCAGGCCGCGGGAATTCATCACGTCGTCGCGGTCCATCCACTGGCCATCTTTTCGGTGGAAGCCAAGGGCGGCGCGAGCTTCAGCATTATCGGGGTCGAGTTCTACGATTCGCTCAAGCTGCCGCTTGTATTCGTTGGTGAGTTTATGTTCGCGACACCATTCGGCGAGTTTCTCGTGGGCGACGATTGTATCGGGCGAAGTGTAAGCGAGCTTGCTGTACTCGGCCTCTGCATCGGATATGGTATCGATACGAGTCACTTGCGAACGAGGAATGGCGAGTCGTCCGCCAGCGGTGAGTTCAATTAAAAAAGTTGAAGTGTCCGAATCGTCTGACTGGATGATTTTTCCGTCGAGCCGACCACCACTCGTGAGTTCGATGATGTCCGCGCACACCGCAACTGTGCTAAACACGCAAAGTAGTGCGAACGCCGAATAGCGCGACGTTCGGTGAGTGAGAGCACGATGGATCATGTTGGAGAGAAAGAGCGCTCGAACATACAAGCACCGGAAGTCAGTCGATTTTGTGTCTTGGCCTGCGTTTGGTGGCAGTGAGTTTGCGTACGCTCTATTATACTGGCTTCGGTCAGAGGCGAATCGCGCGGATTTTCCGGTTTTTTTGCTACAATCGATCAGCATGAGCGAATCCACCAAGCAGCATCGTTGTGAATCGCCGAAATCTGTGCGTTGTGCCGTGGTTACGATCAGCGACACGCGTACGTTGGAAACGGACCGCGGAGGCGCGCTGATTGTGAAGCTGCTGACCGAGGCGGGCAACGAAATATCGTCGCGGTATATCGTGCGTGACGATCCGCGTGAAATCGAGCCGGTGGTGCGGAAACTGGCCGAACCATCTGCCACTGATGCGATATTGATGACTGGCGGTACGGGGATCGCTGCGCGTGATCGCACGTTCGAAACGGTGAGCGATCTTCTCACTAAGGCGATGCCGGGTTATGGCGAATTGTTCCGCATGCTGAGCTATGCGGACATCGGACCGGCGGCCATGCTCAGCCGGGCGGTGGGAGGCGTGCTCAATAACGTTGTCGTATTGACGATGCCGGGTTCGGTGGCGGCGGTGCAGCTGGCGATGGAAAAGCTCATCGTGCCGGAGATCGGTCATCTGGTGTACGAGGCGCGGAAGTAACGCAGCATCATTAGGCAGATCCTTTTGGAATAGACGGTCGATACAAGTGGCGAGCGTCAGTTTGCAAACTCCTCTGTCTTTGTGCCGCTAAAATCTTCAAAAGCTGTTGGCGCTGCTTGTGTGCTCGTACTCGGCAGATAATGCATGGCATGTAGACTCGATAGCCGCAGTGGGGGCAGCGCACCGGCGGCGACGTTGGAACCAGCGACAGGTAGGTTTCAAACGGATCTTTGCCATATAGTCCTCGGCGGCCGCTCGCAATTGCACTGACCGTGCTGCGGCTAACGCCTAACCGAACGGCGATCTTACGCTGGGAGAGCTCGCCTTCGCGCAGCAAGCGATCGATTTCATGAACGAGGTCGGTGGTGAGCATCGCGGGGATACGGGGCTGGGGGCCGGGAGCTGAGAATTTATTAGTTGCCGTCGTAGACCCAATAGTCGCCGTATTCTGGCTGCGGGTCGCATTCGTCGTCGTCGGGGATGAATGCGTTCCAGCGGTGGTCGTCGGGGTCGATTTCGTCCAGCTCGCTTGTGTCATCTGTGTCGTCCCAACGCTCCGAACCGTCGGGGTCATCGTGGTTTTCGAACAGTTGCTTGTTTTGGCTGTCTTGCATGGTTTGTTTCTCGCAACGTCTAGGGCGTGGAACGTGACAGCGAGCAGTCGGAAGTTACTGCCAGCGTCGGCGCAGAAAACTAACACAACTAGTGGCCGAATACTATACATTAGTTCACTATTTCTGTAGGTTTTATGCTGGCGGCCCGAAAAAACGAGCGAAACCTCCAAAATCCCGGTCTTGAGAGACACGAGACGAGAGGCCCCATCGGCATCCTTCTGAACTGAGGGTGGAGATCGCGTTTGGACGTTCTCCACTGGCGTCAGCCATGACAGTCGCCGGGTTCAGGCACCGCCGCTGTCAGCGAATGCCGAGCTTGCGCAGCCGGCAAATTCGAGAGCTTTTCACCTAGTGGAATGCTGGCGCAGGGTTGGCTGAAGTTGGGAACGGTCTGGGGCCGATAACCGTAAGTAAGGCATGGAGTGCCGACTCGGGCGTACGGAGTGCGCCGCCTGACACGTCGGTCGCCGCAGCTTGGCTCGCTAGGGCCGGGCGGCTCGCAACTGCGAGGAGTTCCATGCCATTCTTTCTCATTCCCACCGCACTAGGTGTGTGTTTCTTTTTGATCTGGGCATTCATCGGCGGAATGATCTTCCGTGACAGCCAGATTGCTGCGCAGCGCGAAGTCGAGTCGGATATTGCGATCTTGCCGCTCTCGATGCACCGTGCATCGCGTGCGTCGTCACATCGTTCGACGCTGAAGCGGCCAAGGCGCAAAGCAGCGCGGTTCGCGTCGTGAAACAACGTGAAACAACGTGAAACAAGCTGGAGCAAGTAGCGATTTAGAGTGATGCGCGGTCGGCAAGCTCATCGAACGCGTCTCTAAGCATTCCGGCCATTGTCGGCGAGTCTTTCTCCAAAGCAGCGCGCATATCTGTGGTGAGACGCTGGTTTTCTTCGAATGCCTGCTCGTCGTCGCCAAGGCCAGTGTATGCAACTACCAATCCGGCGATGCCGAATGCCTGAAAATTAGGTTGGCGAGAAAGTTCCTCGAGCGGCTGGATGGCCTTGTTGTATTCTTGTCGGTTGATGTAGTGGTAGGCTAAACCTTGTTTGGCGAGGTTGTGGGCATAGGCGCTGGCCTCTGGAAAATTGGTGAGTACGGCTTGCCAGGCGGCCTCGGTATCGACGTCTTTAGCCTGATAAAGTTGCGCCGAGACAGTTTTGCGCCGGCGGACCAATTTTCGCCCGCCCACAAAGATCGTGGGCCGGTAAGCGCCGCTATATAGCGCCGAAAAGCGCGCACCCGACGATTCCTGCGGCCCACCAGCGATAGGAAGGAGCTTTTGGTCGCACGAGGGCCGTGGTCTTCATTAGATCGTCGAGGCGATTCGTGGCGGCTGAGCGCTGGTCGGCGGCCTGCAAAATGTTGGTGAGGGACACCTGATCGAGCCCAGTTGCCCACCCTTGCTGCGCACCCTCGGCCGCGAGTGCATGTAGTTCGGCGATGAGTGCCGTCGGCTCGTTAAACCGGTCGGCCGGATTCTTGGCCATCATTCGTTCGATAACCTGAGCAAGTCGGGGCGGCACATCAGGACGGCGAATCGAGAGCGGAGTTGACGACTGATTGAGATGTTGGACGGCGACGGAGAGCGGCGAGTCGCCCATGAAAGGGGGCTGGCCGGACAGCATGTGGTAAGCGGTGACGCCGAGTGAATAGATGTCGGAGCGAGAATCGAGCGGGCGGCCTTCGATTTGTTCCGGGCTCATATACAGCGGTGTGCCCATCGTGACGCCGATCTGCGTGAGGTTTGCACCGGCATCGCCTTGAACGCGGGCCAGGCCGAAATCGGCGACTTTCACTTCGCCGCTGCGGGCAAGCATGATGTTTTCGGGCTTGATGTCGCGGTGGACGATGCCTTCACTGGAGGCCTTGGCGAGTGCGGCGGTGACTTGGCGCATGATGTCGAGCGTTAGCTGCGGCGCGAGCGACCCGCTGCTGCGGATGAGTTCGCCGAGATTTCGGCCCGGAACGTATTCTTGAGCGATGTAGTGGACGCCCTCTTCCTCGCCGACTTCGTAAATTTGGACGATACTGCCGTGGATTAGTGCGGCGGCGGCCCGCGCCTCGTGGTCGAAGCGGCGGACATAATTGGGATCGCGCCGAGCTCGGCATTCAGCACTTTGAGGGCCACCTGTCGACCGAGCGACAGCTGCTGCGCGAGATAGACCTCGGCCATCGCCCCGCGGCCGAGCCGGCGGAGGACGAAGAAGTCTTTCAGTTTTTTACCAACGAGGTCGGACATGGAGACGCGTGCCGGTGTTGCCTATGAATTCAGGGAACGACGGTGACCCCGAATTGGCGAAAGTGTTGATCGAGTGCTGCGGAAGACGATAAACCTAAGTCGTCGACGATGATATTGCTGGTGCAATCGGTAAAGCTCCAACCAGCCGCAGCCCGCTGCTGGAACAGAATCCAAGCGCGGCTAAACTGGGCAGGGCTGAGAAAATAAACGCGGGCAATATTCTGCTGGAGCAGCTCGTGCCCGGCCTGGATGGCAAGACCGGGCCTCTCTCGAACGGATAGTAGCGTCAAGACCTCGTCAACACAGTAATCGGAGGTCAGCAATGGCTGTTGGTTATTTGCAAACCACGTTGCTACAACTTTGTGATTTGGATCTCTGGGCACGAAGCGCACGAACCATACGCCCGTGTCAACAAAGATCATGGTTGCTCTCCATACAACACGCGGTCGTGGTCAGCACCGCTAAATGTGTCACTTGATTTTTCATCTGGAACAGCATCGATGCGGGCAAGGGCCTCGAGATAGCGGCGTCGCTCCTCGGGCATCATGAGCCGAGCGACCGTGTTTGATTTTTCTGGCACGATGATCGTAACCTCCGTACCGTCAGGCAGAGAGAGGCCATGATGCGGAACGATCATACCGTTCTCGTAATGTCCTTGAATTTCCATAACGGCTAATTATACACCGGTTGTCTTATTGATGTAGCTGAACATTCCTCAGTACTTCTGCCGCGGCTTCGGAGCGGTTGAGGACATAAAAATGGATGCCGGGAACGTCGGCATCCAAAAGTTCCCGCGTTTGCTGCGTGGCAAACTCCACGCCGATTTTAAACTGCGCATCGGACGCATCGCCGGCGGCTTCCAGACGTCGGACAAACGGCGCCGGCAGTTGGGCACCACAGAGCGAAGTAATGCGCTTGATTTGGGCGAAGTTGGTGACGGGCAGCAGACCGGGTACGATCGGCACGTGGATGCCCAACGTATTGCAGCGGTCACGGAAGCGGAAGAAGTCTTCGTTGTTGTAGAACAGTTGCGTGATGACTACATCGGCGCCAGCGTCCACTTTGCGCTTGAGATTGGCGAGATCCACTTCCGGGCTGGGTGCCTCGTGGTGCTTTTCAGGGTATCCGGCTACGGCGATGCCGAGGTGGGGGAACTCGCTATGAACAAGTCCGACCAATTCATTGGCGTAGCGGAAGCCTCCATCGACCGGTCGGAAGCTCGTGTCGCCGCGCGGTGGATCGCCGCGCAATGCGACGACGTTTTCGACGTTTAGATCGCACGCGGACCGTAGATATTCGCGGAGCTCATCCACTGTGCGCCCCACGCAGGTGAGGTGCGTAGCGACGGGCACCTTGAATTCACGGTGGACGCGAGCGACGATTTCCAGCGTTAATTCCTGGGTTGATCCGCCGGCGCCGTAGGTGCAGGTGACGAAGCTGGGGCGGAAGTGGATTAGCCGAGAAACGTGTTGAAAGAGATTCGTAACGCCCTGTGGCGTTTTCGGCGGAAAAAGCTCAAACGAGAGGCCGAATTTGCCCGGTCCGTATGCGGCGGAAAGCTTCATGAATGATCATCGTCGTGATGCAAAAGTAGTGGCCTTTTCAGTTTAGCAGAGGGGCCGGAGGAAGGGAGCGGGGGGAATGGCGATTGTGGACTTGCAGACGGTTTGTTGGCAAATTCGTGTCTTCTGGTGGCAAGATCCGTATATCCGGTGCGATCCGTTCGTTGGCGGCGGCTTTGTCGGGTCGGGCGGCATAAGTGGCGATGCTGAGGACGATTCCGCACGGAGGAGCTAGACTTTCACCGACGCATGTTTTTCACTACGCGGATGCCTCAATTGGCGTCGGTGTTCCGCAGTGGCATCGTTCTGCGCACGTGTAATGCTCGGCAACAGCCTTTTACTGGTGTTTGGTGGCTGCCTGTTAGGCGCGGTCCAACTTCTTGTGGGGATTGCGATTGGGATTTGGGTTCGTCGGCCGCAAACGACTGCGGACGAGTATGACCGAAACGAGATGCAACAGGCTGGAGCGATTGCCAAGCGACTGCAAACACTGGCCGGCGAGATGTCATCGATCGTCGACGAGCACTGTAGTGAACTGGAACAAGCCAGCCAATTGCTCACCGTAGATGGAGTGCGGCGCGATGAATCAATAGCCAATCTCGTGATGAACGTGATCGGTAATATTGTACATGCGAATCAGAGCCTGCAATCGAAGCTCGATACCGCTGAAAGCAGGTTGGAGGAACAGGCGGTCGAGATTGAAGCACACATTTCACGGTCGCTGACCGACGCACTCACCGGGTTGCCGAACCGACGCGAGTTCAACGAGCGGTTGGAAGAGCGGATGAGCGCTTGGAATAGACGGCGGGAACCGTTTTCGCTGCTTTTGCTTGACGTCGATCATTTTAAGAAATTAAACGATGTGTACGGTCACCTGTTGGGAGATCAGGTGTTGGCAGCGCTTGGGGAGGCGCTGCGTGGAGCGATCCGCCGCGAGGATGCCATAGCGCGGTATGGCGGGGAGGAGTTCGCAATTCTGTTGCCGAACACGTTGTTGGAACAAGCATCGCTGGTGGCACAGAAAGTGCGCGAAGCGGCAATTCATGCGACGGTGCGGCATAACCAAACGGCGATCGCGATCACCGTTAGCGGCGGACTGGCAACGATTCAACCAAACGAGGCAGTGGAAAGATTAATCCAACGGGCAGACGCAGCGTTGTACGCCGCCAAGGCGGCTGGGCGAAATTGTGCATTCGCTCATGATGGGGCTGAATCCCGACTGGCTGACGGTAAGATTCATGCAGCGCCATCGGGGACCGCAGCCAAGCTGGTGGATCTGATCAACTCTCCCGATGCGGAGAAGCCCCCAACAAATGGTTCTTCGCACGACGGGTCTCCGGGATTCGGCAACTATTTGCCGCGCAGACCATCTCGACGGCATTAGCAGAGACGTGCAAAGAGCTGCGCCAGTTTCTGGAGAATCGTAGTCAGAGTGACGATGTACCGTCATCGGTGCGGCCGGCATAAGCAGCGATTGTGGGTATTAGCCGTCATTTCAAGCGATTTCGATAAAGCCACGGAGAGGCTCCGAATCGTTCCCTTTTGGCTCCGCACCCATTTCTGCCGCGTGAACATGGCCCCCTGCTGTACGCTTTCGAAATCGCAAGACGTGCGAACTTTTCCGTGGCTACACAAATTGGGCCTTGCCGTGGACGCAAGTTTTGGCGCAGACTTACAGGGTTATACGCAGTAGGGCGGGATGGAGAACGGAGAGTCGAGAGATCAAACTCGTGGCCTCCATTCTCAGCGAACCCCAAAAGGACCTCGAGCTCTATGAGTCATGTAACGGTGGCACCACGCAAAAACGTTGAACGACGGAATTGGACGGAGATGACGCCGCAGGCGCTCTATGATAAGTGCCTTGCGCTGGCCAAAAATCTGTGGTGGAGTTGGCACCCTGAGGTTGTGAATCTCTTTCGCGACCTTGATCCCATCAAATGGCGCAAGATCGACCATAACCCAGTTGTGCTGTTGTCGGAGATGACGCCCGAGCAACTAGCCAATCGGGCGGCGGAGATGGTGCTTTACACCCGCATCAATCAGGCGCATCGTCGTCTCAAAGAATACATGTCCAACACGCGGACGACCTGGGGTGCACGCGAGACGGGCGTGTTGGGCTCGAAGCCGGTAGCGTACTTCTCCGCCGAGTTTGGATTGCACGAGTCGGTGCCAATCTACTCGGGTGGTTTGGGAGTGCTTTCCGGGGACCATGTGAAGAGCTGTAGCAGCCTGGCGGTGCCATTGGTCGCTGTAGGATTGTTCTACGACCAAGGCTATTTCAAGCAGCACCTCGATGGGAATAGCTATCAACAAGAGGAGTATCAAGATACGCGGGTCGAAAACTTGCCGATGGAACCGGCAATCGGCACCGATGGCAAACAAGTGACAATCTCGATCGAAACGCCGCGATGGCCGCTTGATGGCCAAGGTCTGGCTGTTGCAAGTGGGCCGCGTGCCGTTGTACTTGCTGGATTGCGATGTGGACGGGAATAGTCCTCAGGACCGAGATCTTACCTCGCGTTTGTATGGCGGCGATATGCGAACTCGGATCCGCCAGGAGCTGGTGCTCGGCGTGGGAGGCGTGAAGGCGCTGCGTGCGTTGGGAATCATGCCGGGCGTGTATCACCTGAATGAAGGTCACAGCGCCTTTGCGCCATTGGAAGTGATTCGGCAGCGAATGGCGGATGACGGACTGACATTCGATGAGGCTTTGCGAGAGACGGCGCACCATATGGTGTTTACCACGCATACCCCGGTGCCGGCGGGCCACGATCGATTTCCGGCGAATTTGGTGGAGGAACACCTGGGTCCGCTCCGCGACAAGCTGGGCATTTCACCCGCGCAGCTCATGGGGGTCGGGCGGGTCGAGCCGCAAAATGAACACGAGCCGTTCTGCATGACGGTGATTGGGCTGAAGTTATCTCGGCGAGCGAATGCCGTGAGCGCGTTGCACGGCGACGTATCGCGGCGGATGTGGGCGCATTTGTGGCCCTGGCGCGTGGAAGAGGAAATTCCCATCGGACATATTACGAACGGCGTCCACATTCCTACGTGGCTGGCGTACCCGATGCACCTGCTGTATGACCGCGTGTTGCAGAGCGACTGGCAAGAGTGGATGGGCGACGCCAAAGTGTGGCAATCGCTGTATAAAGTCGATCCAGGCGAGTTATGGGAGACACATAGCGACCTTAAGAATCGGCTCTTGGACTTTGTGCGGCGCCGCGCTGCTCGACAAAGCCGTCGCCGGAACGAGCCAGATGAATTGGTTACGGCAGCTAGGGCCATGCTTGATCCGAATGCGCTAACGATCGGGTTTGCGCGGCGGTTCGCGACGTATAAGCGGGCCGACCTGTTCTTTCGCCAGTTAGACGCACTGGCCGAATTGGTGGACGACCCGCAGAGACCGGTTCAACTGATCTTTGCCGGCAAAGCGCATCCGGCCGATGAGCCGGGCAAGCAGCTCATTCAAAAGATTGCGAATTTGCGGCACGATCCGCGATTTGCCGGCCGGCTGGTATTTATCGAGGACTATGACATCAATGTGGCCAGGCATCTGGTGCAAGGCGTGGACGTGTGGATGAACACGCCACGGCGACCGAAGGAAGCTTCAGGTACGAGCGGCATGAAGGCCGTGCTCAATGGCGGCCTCAATCTTTCGATTCTCGATGGATGGTGGGCCGAGGCGTACAACGGGAAGAATGGCTTTGCCATCGGCGATGGTCGACAACACGTAGACGATGAAATCACGGATGCCCGCGACGCGGAAAACCTCATCATCGCCCTGCGCGACGAGGTCATTTCGCTTTTCTATGACCGCGACGCCGACGGCCTGCCCCGACGGTGGATCGACATGATGGTGGAGTCCATCGCTACGCTGGCGCCGCGGTTCAGTGCGCATCGAATGGTGACGGATTACGTGCGCAAATGCTATTTGGTGGCCGCCGGTGGGCTGAGCTCGGAAATGAACCGGCGATAGTCACAGAGTCACGACCGACCACCCAGTAGGTGGCGTCCATCGCGGCTTTATGGATGTGGTTGTATCGGTCACAATGAATGGCACTATGCTGAGCGACCGCATCCAAATTCCGGATGAGCCTGCGCTGGCCGTGTTGTGCGAGAGGCTGGCTGAATTGGCGGTTGAAATGGACCGCAATGGTGAATGGCCGACTGAACAACTACGGATGTGCGGCGAGGCAGGTGTGTTCGGGTGGTTCCTCGACCCGATGTGGGATGGAAGCGGGTGGAACGAGGAGCAGATCGTGCGGGGATATCTGGCCCTAAGTGCGGCGTGTATCACGACGACGTTTGTGCTCACGCAACGGACAGGCGCCTGTCGGCGGATCGAGGGATGCCAGAACGAGGCGTTGAAACAGCGGCTGTTGCCGGGACTGGCCAGCGGCGAACTGTTTGCGACCGTGGGCATTTCGCACCTGACGACGAGCCGGCGGCATTTGAGCAAGCCGGTGCTGATGGCGGAGGCGATCACAGATGGTTTTCGCCTGAATGGGATGTCGCCGTGGGTAACCGGGGGCGCGGCGGCCGACGTGATCGTAATGGCGGCCACGCTCGTAGAAGGCGACGAGGTGACTGAACGACAGCTTCTGATCGCAGTGCCAACCAACTTGCCGGGTGTTTCGGTAGCGAAGCCGTTGCCGCTGGTTGGCGTAAGTGCGAGTTCCACGGGGCCGGTCCATTTGAATTCGGTTGAGGTTTCCAACGACTGGCTTATCGCCGGACCAGTGGCGAACGTGATGGCCAGCGGTTTGGGCGCGACTACGGGAGGATATGAGACATCGACATTGGCAATTGGTCTGGTGCGGGCGGCGATCGATTTTTTAGCGAATGAAGCAGCTAAGCGCGAAGAGCTTTTGGGACCGATGAATGCGCTGGACTCCGAGCATGCCAGCCTGCTCGATGATTTGCTTCGTGTGGTGCGTGGGGAGTCGGCCTGCACGAAGGAGTCAATCCGTCAGCGGGCCAATAGTTTGGTGTTGCGTGCGACGCAGGCAGCATTATCGGCTGCCAAGGGATCGGGCTATGTTGTGGGGCATCCCGCGGGGCGATGGTGTCGCGAGGCGTTGTTCTTTCTGGTGTGGAGCTGCCCGCAGCCTGTGGCGACGGCGAATCTCTGTGAATTGGCTGGGATCGCGTATTGAGGGCAATTCTTAACCGAGGTGATTTGCTAGCAAACGGCCTGCAAGTTACACTGTTACACCCCGGGTGCAGCCCGCGGTTTGTATTTTTTCAGACGGCGGTTTGGTAGCACCGCATGGACTTCAATCGTTTTCGCCGGTGCTTCCAGAACTGGTCGAGGCGACTGGTTTCGCTGAGGTGGTCGGCCGCCAGCACGAGGAGGGGCTCGGCGCCCTGGTCCCAGAATTTTTCGGTTCCCTTGACGCGACGGTTGATCTGCTTGATCGTCGACTCGATGTGGCTGCTGGTGATCGGCAGCCCCAGCCGTCGGTACTGATGGTACTTCATGCGTGACCGCTGATTCTGAAGATAGCCCCACGTCTTGGCCACGATCGCGGCGGGGGAAGTCTCGTCGCTGTCGGGGGGAGGCCCCAGCTGTTCCGCTCGCACGGCGACCGCTGCGATCACCTTGTCGACCGCACTTTCCCACAGCCACTGCGCCCAACACACGTAGTCGTCCCATGCCGCTGGGCCGCTTCGCCCGGCCATTGCCGCGGCGTACACGTAGCAGATCGCGTGCGTAAAATCGACGATCGGGGTGTAGTGCGAGAAGTATTTTCGATGCACCGTCCAGTTGCTGGCCGATCCATCGGCCACGAACGCCTTGCGCCGCGCCGCGTGAAAGCCGCGGCTGTGCGCTTCGGCGACCAACCGCTTGCCAAACACTTCTTGTCCGCCGCGGGTAGCGACCACGCTTCGCACCAGCACTTCGGGGCGGCCGTGGCGATCGTCGGGAAACTCCGCCGAAGGCGCCGCGGCGCCTTCCGTGGAAGCGGAAGATCCCTTGATTTCCCGGCTCAAATCGTGCATCCGCTGGGGATCGACAAACGTCTTGGGAATGGTCGGACAAGGGTCCCGCAGTCTGTTCTTCACTCACCATGCTCAGGCAGCAGCCCACCAGCGATTCTTTCCAATAGCCTTGGGTGTTAGGCTCGTTTTCGTGGCGATCGCGGACTTGAATTCGCCCGCCGTCCATCATCACGCACACCACTTGCGGAAGCTGGTCGGTGGGGCTCTTTTGTTGTTCGGGAAGCGGCAGCGCTTGATACGCTTCGGCTTGTCGTTCTGCTTCCGCCACGCGCTCTTCTCCGACCCGCTTGGTCCATCGCTGCACGCGCTCGCGCGAGACCTTGGTTTCGGCCAGCGCGATCAGATCCTTCGTTGCCTGGACGAACGATGCGGACTGCGAGCCGGCGTACGCCACCTTCCGCAGCATGGCCGGCGTGAAGGGGCAATCGACCTCAACTCCAATCGCCCTGGTCAGCGGGAAAAAAAGCCCGCCGGCAGGCGGGGCAGAAATACTCCGGCTCGGTGATCGTCACCGGACCTCGCCGGCCAATCAATACCCGCTCGCGCTGGCCCTGGTATCGGCCCGGCTCGCCGCATGTGGGGCAGGTCGACTCGTCATCGGTGGAACGGTCGGCCGAGGTCTGCTTCACGAGTTCCGCATACATCGCGTCGCCGATCTCGACCGCGCGCGTCTCGATGGCGTCGAGCCAACTGAGCGCATCGCTATCATCGACATCGCCCAAATCAACGGCTAATTCACGTGCGAAGGCCGCAATCCGCTCCTTGATCTCCTGGGTAGTTGCCATCCGTGGCTCCCTCGTTTCTCCAGCTTTTCGCCGGTACGCCCACCTGCCGTCAATTCCTGCCATCACTTCTACACGATCGACCCAGCCAGTGCAAAGTGCAGGCTGCACCCTTACACCCCCAATCTGTTGAGTTCCAGTTGACAATGGCGGTGTGTGGGGCATACATTGTTGTTTGCCAATGTTGTCGCTTGGAGCATCACGGAACATTCTTCGATTGATATTAAGCGGCAGTCCGCGACGAGTTTTGATTTCTCGAGGGATGCACGGTATTGGTTGGGGCAGGCGATTTGCGATTGAGTTCGCAGCAACCATATCGCCGAGGATGTAAGCCCATGCAACGTGCCGGCCACCAACGAAGCCCATCGATTCGTGCGACAGCGCTGATGTCGCCGGTTCGCAATCCAGCCGCAGTTTCTGGTGCTTGGCGGATGAGCGCAATGATGAACGAAGCGCGGGCGGTGCCGTTCGTATCGACGACTCGTCGCACCGCGGCCCCCGGCAAAAAGCCCTTGAAACTATCATTAAGAAGCGAATTGTGGGCCGCTTACCCGGGCGCGTGCGGAACCTGAATGTTCGAGCGTACACTGCTTTGGTAATACTCGAAGGTGAGTGCGCCACGTTCTATACGAAGCAGCTTGCCCAACATGCCGCGATGGGTGTTCTGGAAGACGAGCAGCTAGAAAATGCAATTGTGGTGAGCGTGGAACAATAGTGGCGTCGAGAGTGAAGAGTCGGGGGTCAAGAGCCAGCGTTATTGTCCCGTTCTTGACACTCGATGCTGAATTTCTGACCGCTTCATCTTTTGCGGGCGACGCGCTCGAGAATTTGTTCGAGCGGCTCTTGGCCCGCGAGGAATTGCATTTCGATCGCCAGGGCCCAGAGCGGGATTTCGCCGAGTTTTTCCTGCGAAACTTTCACGAGGTCTTTTTGGGTGCAGGCAATCATTTGAGCGCCGCATGCTTGCGCTGCTTTGACTAGCGAGGCAAGGTCATTTGGAGTGAAGGTGTGATGATCGGCGAAGTCTGCGCCATGCCGCGACTTCGCAGCCTGTCGTGGAAAGCGTGTGTCGAAAGCCGATCGGATTGCCGATTGCGCAAAAGGCGGCTATTCGTTTGCCGGCTAATGTTGTCAGTGGCTGCCGCTCGTCCTTGGAATTGATAAGGCAGCTCGGCGTATGGGTGAGCTCGCACCACACAGCGTTCGGAGCCAGATTGGTGACGCGGCGCTTAATCGCGTCGCGCTCGGCGGGAGAAATTGCATCGGCGCGGCTGAGGCACACGACAGCGGCGCGCTAAGCCGTCAAGCGGCTCGCGGAGCGTGCCGCGCGGAAAGACGTGGTCGAAACCGAAGGGTTCCAAAGCGTCGAGTAAGACAACATCGAGGTCACGGGCCAGGCGGCGGTGTTGGAAGCCATCGTCGAGCAGCAGCACATCGGGGTTGAACTTTTCGATCGCGAAGCGGGCGGCCGCAACTCGGTCCCGATTTTGGATGTGAGGTATTGTGGGAAGTGCTTGGGCCAGTTCGCGGGCTTCGTCGTTCAGTTCCCCGGAGGCCGCTCGATAGCCGCGGCTGACCAACGCTACTCGGGCACCCAAGTCTTCCACTCGGCGGGCGAGCCATTTCACCATGGGTGTTTTGCCTGTGCCGCCCAGGGTCAGGTTTCCCACGCTGATGACGGGCACGCTCACATGGTGAACGGCTGTTCGGCGACGATCGTAGCGATGATTGCGAAATCGGACGGCAAGCGTGTACGGTAGCTCCGCCGCTCTCAGCAGACCGCGGAGTGCGGTGGCGTCAGGACCCCGGCGATGGCCACTTACGAGTTCACGAAATTCGGTGGGGCTCAGCATACAGAGTGAAATCATGCCCGATCGAATGCAAAGGAACAACGGCGGTTTGGGACGGGCTGAAAGTGTGAGGGAATACGTACCAAGCGTGCCAGCAAAGCCGCGAAATTCGGAAAATTCCGCCCAATTTACGGTTTGAGGAACTTGTCGGGGTTCCGCGGAGTCTCAGGTGACGGTCGCCCCGTATAATGGTTTGTGCGACCAACATGCTGCGAGTACGGAATTACCGTTGCGGCCATCCTGAAATCGTTCAGCTGTCTATTTAATGCCTGTCGATCAAGCTCCATCGCGACCTGCCAAACGCGCTCCGGATGGCGCGAAAGTTGTCCGCTACCACGACTATATCGACCAGAAGATTGAGACCACTCGCCGGATGGTAAAGGTGGTCGACCTGGCGACGTCGCTCGTAGAGCTAACCGTTGCGGTCCTCTTGTTTCTGTTGCTTGCCGTTGTGGTTGAGCATTGGCTGGTGCCCAGCGGGTTTCCGGTAGCTGTGCGCGTTGTGTTGTTTGGAGTCCTTGTCGCTGGGATTGGATATTTTGCGATTCGGCGGCTATGGCCGCTGTGCATTCGAGCGATCAATCCCGTCTATGCGGCTCAAACGATCGAGCACGGGAGCCCGACGCTCAAGAACGGGCTGATCAATTTACTGTTGTTTCGTCAGCGCCGATCGGAAATACCAGACGCGGTGTACCATACGCTCGAGGAGCAGGCGGCGCACGGATTGACGCGGGTGCCGGTGGATACGGCAGTGGACCGCTCGGAATTGATTCATCTGGGTTACGTGCTGATCGCGATTGTGGCTGTGGCGGCGATTTACAAAGTGCTTTCGCCCAAGGATCCACTAGTGGCGGCGGAACGGGTGTTGATGCCGTGGGCCCATATCGTGCCGGCGAGCCGGGTGACGATCACGGATATTAAACCTGGCGCGGCGACTATCTCCCAGGGTGAGATCGTCGATGTTTCGGCCGACATACGGGGATTGAGCGAAGATGAATCCGTTGTGTTGTGCTACACCACGGACGACGGCCAAATCGTCGGCCGGGCGATTCCAATGAGGTTGGGAGACGATGGACTGCGTTTTAGCTGTCGGTTGTCAGACGAAAACGGCGGAAGTTCGATCACCGGCGTGACGCGCAATTTGAAGTATCGGCTCGAGGCCGGTGACGCTCGCTCGCTTGATTATCCAATCACGGTTGTTCCGGCGCCGACGATTCTGGTGGACCGCGTGGACTACGACTATCCAGCGTACACTGGGTACGTGGATCACAGCGTAAATGGCATTGGCGATATTCGGGCGATTGAAGGTACGCGGATAACCATTCATGCCCGCACGAACGGGATTATTCGCGATGCTCAAGTCGATTTCGATGCAGACGGTCGGCCCGATTTGCAAATGACAACGGCCGAGAGAAAAGCCCATGCGTCGTTTGATCTGGGGCTGCGGAAGGACCGTCAGACACCGCTGCACGCAAGCTACGTATTGCGATTCACGAACGACGAAGGCCGTGCTAATCACGACCCCGTTAAGCACTCGATCGATGTAGAGCCCGACTTGCAACCGGAGGTAGCGATTCGATTACCGCAGGAGAAACTGCGCGATGCTGCGCGGATGAGAAGGTGATAATTGAGGTCGAGGCGCGCGATCCGGATTTCGCCTTATCGGCAGTGAGATTGCGAGGTGAAGTCGCTGGGCGGCATGTAATAGACGAGCCGCTGTTAAAGGGTGAACATCGGGGGCAATTCGACGACCGCTATGCACTGGTGCCGAGCGCTCGAGACCTCAAGGCTGGGGACGTGTTGGAGTTCTGGGTAGAGGCGGACGATAACCGGGCGCCAAAACCGAACACAGCAGTGAGCGAGCATAAGACGCTGCGAATTATATCGCCCAACCCGGCCAAGCAGCCACCCGGAGAGCAGGCTGCGAAGAAGAATCGCCAGCAACCGCAGCAGGACGAACAGCATCAGCAACTGCAAGGCGATCGGCAGCAAGGGAACCAACAGCAGGATAATCAGCAGGGGAATGGCAATCAGGGCCAAAACAATCAGGGGGGCAATGCAGGTAGCAACGATACCGGCAAACCGAATGGGCAGGGGCAGCAAGGCTCAGACGAGCAGAATCAGAAGAAGAACAATAGTCAGGGACAAAGTGACAACACGCAGCCTGGTGGGTCAGGTAGTGACCAGCAGGCGGGTAAAGCAGACGAGAAGAATCAGTCCGGCGATTTGAAGCAGAATCAAGAGGGATCGGGCCACAGCGGCAACGCGAAGCAACATGATGGTGGGCAAGGACAGGGTAAAAACCAGTCCGTGTCGAATGAACCGTCGCCTAACCAGGCGGATCAGCAGCGGACGGAAGGACAACAATCCGGCACTAAAGGCGCAAACGGCGAGCGATCAAAAACCGGCGCACAGTCCAGCGACGGCCAGCACGGAGCCAACCAACAAGATAAATCTTCCGGCGCACAGCAAAACGGCGAACGACAAAAGGACGGTTCATCAGCAAAGGCTCGGCCGCAAAACGGTCAGGATCAGCATGAGGCCGACGAGAACCAGTCTCCTGTCTCGTCGGAGGGCGACAACGATGCCGAAGCATTTCATCGCATTCAAAAGCATATGCAGCAGAATGGCGAGTTGAAGAGCGGTGAGAACTCGGCAAAGGAAGAGGGGGATAAAGACGATCAGAAGAGCGGCGCGAAAGAAGGTGAAAAGCAATCCGATGAAGGGGGACGGGGAGACAAGGAGAGAGGGAGACAAGGAGACTCAACGGAAAACCCAGCACAGAAAAACCAGGACACAAACTCCCAACTATCTCAGGGGGCGAACTCGAAAGAAAGCGGGAGCGAAAATGGAAAGAGCGCGGAAACGCGTCGTGACAATTTGAAACAAAAAGGAGAATCGACAAGCGATCAGCAGAACCAAGAGAAATCGCCCGGTGGCGAGCAGACAGCGCCAAAAGGTTCGGCGGGCGGGGGAAATGAAGGAAAGAATGAGGGGGCACCGAACTCAGAACCTGAAACAAAGCCGACTGAGAAGCCCGAGCCGTCATCGTCGAAGAGTGGTAAATCCGATCAACAGGAGCCGCCGGCGGGCGCGAATAGTAAGCGGGAGAGTGATTCACACGGCGACGCGGGTGGCGACAAGTCGGGCGGCGGCACGGAAGGCGGCGGTCAGAAATCGCCACACGACGGGACAGGTAGCGCTGGACAGAACCAGCCAGCCGACCAGGGTAGTGGAAAATCAGAAGAGAAGGGTGCCGGTGAAAAGTCATCAGGCGCCGGTCAGGATACGAAATCGGACCATCCAACCGGCGCGTCGGAAGAGACGAAACAGGGAGAGAAGGGTCAGCAGCGCGAAGGAGCAGGAGACAAGGCTGGCGGCAAGACCGGTTTGGAGAAGTCGGGTGATAAGAAGACGGGGAGCGGCGACGATTCGGATAGCAAACAACAGCAGCCGTCTGACGGAGGTGACCAACAGGGTGCGAAGCCAAAGCAAGGAGACAAGGAGACGGTAAGACAAGGAGATAGGCAGCCGGGGCAGCAGGGAGAAAAACCAGGGAAGAAGTCTGCTGAGAAGCAACAAGGTGAGAATTCCCAGCAACAACATAATACGAACAACAGCGACACAACAAACGGCGGTGCCTCCGGCGGCAGCGGTCAACCGGGGAACGCAGTCAATCCACAGCCGAGCATCACCGGTGAGGCGCCGCCTGGCGACGCTGCTAATTTGGAATATGCCCGCAAGCAGACGGACTTGGTCCTTGAGAAATTGGGAGACCAGCTAAAGCGAAAGCAGATGGACGATGGTTTGCTCAAGGATTTAGGCTGGTCAGAAGCGGATTTAAAACGGTTCGTGGAGCGCTGGCAGCAGCGCAAGGAAGCGGCCGAGCGAAATGACGAAGCCGGTGAGGCCGCCAAGCGCGAACTCGACGATGCGCTCCGCAGTCTGGGATTGCATCCAGGGGAGCTCAAACAAAATGCGGTGCAGAAGGATACGATGCGGGACTTGCATGAGGGCTATCGCGGGCCGGTTCCCGCGCAATACAAGGATCGGTTGCGGGCCTACAACCAGGGCATCTCGCGGGCGCGGCAGGAGGGCGAGTAGAATATAGCGAGTCGGGGGTGACACCTGTGCAATCTTGGTGCAGCATTTGATCGTGGGAGTTCGGCCTGGCGGCCGACGCTAAGGCTGTGTCTGACGTTCCGCGATATCTGGTTCCTTTTCATCCGAAGCGGATTCCGCACCATTTTGCGGACGTGCTCATCATTGGTGGCGGAATCGCTGGCCTGCGGGCCGCCATGGAAATCGATCCCCGGCTCTCGCTACTGGTGATCACCAAAGACACGATGGAGCAGTCCAATAGCGCGTATGCCCAGGGAGGCATCGCGAGCGTGATCGATCCAGACGACAACTTCGCAAGCCATATCGAGGACACGCTCATCGCCGGGGCCAATTTATGCGACCGCGACGTGGTGGAAATGGTGGTGAGCGAAGCGCCGCGGCATATTCGTCAATTGATCGAGTGGGGCACGAATTTCGACACCGAACGAGGCGAGCTGATGCTCGGCCGCGAAGGTGGGCACAGTCATCGCCGGATCGTACATGCACTGGGCGATGCGACCGGCCACGAAATAATGCGGGCGATCATCCAGCGGATTCTTACCAAGAACGAGGCCCAGGTCTGGTCCAATACATTCACGATCGACCTCCTGACGTACGAGGGGCGTTGCCGCGGGCGCTGAGTTTGGAATGCGCGGCATGGCCGCACATTTATTTGGGCCAAGCAAACGATTTTGTGTACGGGTGGCGCAGGACAGATCTATCGCGAAACAACGAACCCTGAAGTGGCCACAGGTGACGGGCACGCACTGGCCTATCGCGCGGCGCCGAATTGCGCGATATGGAATTCATGCAGTTCCACCCGACGGTGCTGTATATCGCGGGCGGCAGCCGCAGCCTCATTACCGAGGCGATGCGTGGTGAAGGGGCGCGCCTTATCGATTCAACCGGTCGACGGTTCATGCTCGACTACGATGAGCGGGCGGAACTTGCGCCGCGCGATGTGGTGAGCCAGGCGATTGTCGCGCAAATGGAAAAGACGCGGCAGCCGAGTGTGTTCCTCGACATGAGCCATTTGGAACCTGAGCGGGTACGGAAACGGTTTCCTGGTATTGCGCGGCACATGCGCCGAGTTTGGGATTGATATTGCGACGGATCCGATTCCGGTGCGGCCAGGGGCGCATTACATGATTGGAGGCGTGACGGTCGATCACGAGGGTCGCACCACGGTGCCCGGGCTGTGGGCGGCGGGCGAGGTGACGAGCAGTGGCCTGCACGGCGCGAATCGCTTGGCGTCGAATAGTTTGCTAGAAGGGCTCGTATATGGCGCTCACGCTGGTGCCAGGGCGTCGGCATTGTCGTTGGAGGAGGATGACATGTTTCATCCGATTCCGCTGGAAAATCCGGCAGTGGAGATGAGCAGTGAGCCGCTCGACCTGGTGGATATTCGCAATTCGCTCAAAAGCCTGTTGTGGCGAGCCACGGGAGTGCGGCGCTCCGGGCCTCAGCTCGCTGAAGCGGCTCGGACAATTCGCCGCTGGTGCGGTTATGTGCTGGCACGGCAGTTGAACGATCCCAGCGGATGGGAATTGCAGAATATGCTTACCGTGGCGAGCCTGATGGTGGAGGCGGCGCTCGCACGTGAAGAGTCGCGAGGCGTGCACTTGCGAACCGACTTTCCGCAAACCGACGACTCGCACTGGCGTCGGCATTTAGCGCTAGTGCGAAGTAAATAATGCCATTTTCCGGCGAAAATTCATCCGCGGTTTATCGAACCCACGGTCGCCGGCTCGCGTAGCGGGTATAGACACCAAACTGCCAAACCGGTTACGCTTCTACCAGCGGGGAGCGGCTTGGCGGTGCCTCCGGTATGGCCGGGGGCTTGCCGATCCCATTCGCAATTCTGCCCATGGGCGGCCGTTGGCGATGCCCACTGCGACCTCAGGCCATTCCCACCCCCGTGCCTGAGCTAAGTGTTTTCAGTAACCGCACATGCTTTAGCCGGTTCACAGAACCACTTTCAACCAATGAGTACTATGGCACCCAAAGCGCCCGTAGCAATGACGAAGACTCCAGCCGTTGAAAACGGCTCCGACCGGGCCGCAATGATCGAGGCCGACAACCTGTCCAAATTCTATGGCGATTTCGCAGCTACTCGCGACGTGACATTCACGATCAATCGCGGCGAAGTGGCGGCGTTCCTCGGTCCGAACGGCGCCGGCAAGAGCACGACGATGAAGTTGCTCACCGGTTATTTGGCGCCGTCGGCCGGCACGGCACGAATTGCCGGCTACAACATGGCCACCGACCGGCTAGAGGGCGCGAAGCATTTGGGATATTTGCCGGAAAACGGACCGCTCTACCCTGATATGTCGCCGCGGAGCTTGTTGAGGTTTTTTGGACAAGCTCGCGGTCTCGCACCAGAGAAGGTGGAAGAGCGGATCGAGGTGGTTGTCGATTTATGCAAGCTCGGCACCGTGATCGGGAAACCAATCGGAAAGCTTTCGAAGGGCTTTCGGCAGCGCGTCGGCATGGCGCAGGTGCTGTTACACGAGCCCGATGTGCTAATCATGGACGAGCCCACGGCCGGTCTCGATCCGAATCAGATTCGTGAAGTGCGCGACACGATTCGGCGAATTGGCCAGACGAAAACGATTCTGTTGTCGACGCACATCCTGCAAGAGGTGGGAGCGATGTGCAACCGCGTGATTTTCATCAACGAAGGCCGGCTCGTGTTCGATGGTACCCCGGAAGAAATCGCTGCTGATGAGAATAATCTGGACGAGCGATTCTACCAATTGTCGGCCGCGAGCTAATCTTACGGTTTTCTACTTTTTGAACCCCGAACCCGAAATCTTGGTATGAACCGGACCGTTCTTAAGGCGATTTTTCGCCGTGATTTCGTCAGTTACTTTTCGAACCCGACGGGATATGTCTTCATTTGCGTGTTCGTGATGCTGAGCGCGCTGGCGGCTTTCTGGCCGCCGGATTTCTTCAGCAACAACCTCGCGAACCTCGACCAGCTCAATAAATGGCTGCCGTTCATTATGCTGGTGTTCATCCCAGCCATCACGATGAGCATCTGGGCCGAGGAGCGGCGGCAGCACACGGATGAATTGCTCCTCACGCTTCCGGCGAGCGATACCGACGTGGTCATCGGTAAATTCCTGGCCGGCGTGGCGATTTACACGGTCGCGCTGTTATTTTCAATGTTCTCGATTTATTTGGTATTCAGTTACGGGTTAGGCACGCCGGATACGGGCTTGTTTATTGGCACGTACATTGGCTACTGGTTTATCGGTCTTGCGATGCTGTCGATCGGTATGGTGGCGTCGTTCTTGACGAGCAATCTGACGGTCGGGTTCATTCTGGGGATGGTGTTCAACGCGCCGCTGGCGATGTTCGGCGTCGCCGATTGGATTGTGAAGAATCCGCAGTTGGCCCAATCGATCAAGCGTTGGAGCGCATTCGAACAATTCAGCGATTTTCAGCGCGGCGTCATCAGCTTAAGTGGCATTAGTTACTTCGTAATGATTGCCGTGGTGATGCTCTACATCAGCATGGTGCTCATCGGCCGGCGGCATTGGGGCGGTCGGGAGGAGGACCAGTCGATGTGGGCGCACTACCTGGCCCGAACGCTCGGGCTTGTGTGCCTGGTCATCGGCATCAATTTGTTCATCTCACATCACAATTCGCTGCGGGCGGATATGACGAGCGAGCGGATTAACTCGCTTTCTCCGCGAACGGTGAAATTAGTGAATGAACTGCAGCACGACGATAAGGTCAAAACGATCAAGATCGACGCGTATGTCAGCCCGCAAGTACCGGCCGAATATGCGGCGCATAAGCTCAACTTGCTATCGACGCTGAATGAGTTGAGTTCGATGAGCGACGGAAAGATCGTTGTGGATGTGCACGAGATCGAGAACTTCAGCCAAGAGGCCACGAACGCCGAGAAGGCGTATGGCATCGAGCCGCATGAAGTTCGGACGATCGATCGCGGCGCCCGCAAAACCGACGAGATCTACTTGGGGGCGGCATTCAGTTCGGGGTTGGACCGTGTCGTTCTTCCCTTTATCGACAAAGGTATCCCCGTTGAATACGAGTTGATGCGTTCGATCTGCACCGTTTCTCAGCAACAGCGAAAGAAACTGGGAGTGTTGAAAACGGCGGCGCAGTTGTTTGGCGGATTCTCCATGCAGGGGCCAAGCGAAGAATCGCAGCTCGTTTCCGAATTGAAAAAGCAATACGACGTGGTCGAGGTTGACCCCTCGAAGCCGATCACGGAGAAGTACGACGTGCTACTTGCGGTGCAACCCTCCTCGCTAAACCCGGAGGCGATGAAGAACTTTGTCGCGGCGGTGAAGGCGGGGCAGCCGACCGCAGTGTTTGAAGATCCATTCCCTTGGCCGCAATTGTGGCCAGACGTGGTCGGCACGGCGCAACCCAATCGTCCACCGGGCGGTATGATGGGCATGTTCGGCGGCGGCGGTCGGGCCGAACCGAAAGGTGACATTTCGGAACTGTGGAAGCTGCTCGGCGTCGAAATGTATGGCGATGAAGTCGTCTGGCAAGAGTTCAACCCCGAGCCGAAGCTGGGCGACATATATCCCGAATGGATCTTCGTCGACCGAGCTCTAACGGCTCATGGCACTCCACAGCCGTTCGATCCGGATGACCCGATCTCGGCCGGCATGAAGCAGGTGCTGTTCTTCTGGCCCGGTTCGTTCCGGCCGGCAGATGGTTCGAAATTGCATTTTGAGAAGTTGGCAGTAACGGGCCGGGACAGCGGCACGATTAGCTATCAAGACGTGGATATGTCACTGCGTTCGGGCAATTCGCTGGGAGTTCGCCGGGTGACGACCCACGAGCCGTATATTATCGCCGCCCATGTGACGGGCGATATTACGGCGGAAACCGGGCGGCATCTGACCGACAACGACGACAAAGCGCCGAAAAGCACCGATATCGCCAAGAAGGACAAAGCAGCCTATGCGAAGGCGAAATCGGGCGACAAAGCGAAAGCGGCCGAGGACGATGCACTTGCCGGAAAAGCGCCCGAGAAGACGAAGATCGATGTCGTATTGGTTTCCGACATCGACTGGATCGCGCCGATTATTTTCCGGCTCCGCGAGATGGGGCAGGATCCGGATTCAATTATCGATTTCAAGTTTCAGAACGTGTCCTTCGTGCTGAATATCCTCGACTCGCTGGCGAAGGACGATCGGTTCATCGAATTGCGGAAACGGACGCGGTCACATCGGATTTTGACGAAAGTCGAGGAAGCGACCGAGGAGCAACGGAAGGCGTCGCTCGATGAACAGAATAAGTTCGTGAACGACGCCCGCCAGCAAATCGAGGCGGCTCAGGATGAATTTCGGAAAAAGATGGCTGACCTGGAAAACCGCACGGACCTGGACCCGCGCGTCAAAGACCAAATGATGGAACGGGAGCGGATTCGCCTGGAGCGCGTTCGTGACGTACGGATTGCCTCACTTGAGAAGCAGCGCAATAGCAAGGTGAAAGAAAGCGAACGCGAGTTGGCGTCCAAAATCCGTGGCGTGCAAGATCGGTATAAATTACTCGCGGTCTTGTTGCCGCCGATTCCACCGATTCTGCTCGCGTTCTTTGTCTTCTTCAACCGCCGCAAGGCGGAGCAAGAAGGTGTCGATACGCGTCGGCTCAGGTATGGTCGTTCGCACGAACAATCGGCGACTGTAGAAACACACGCTGCAAACCACTAAGCGAACTAATCCGTAGAGCGCATGACAAAACGATTGGCCGAGAGCAATTCATCTATATCGGCTGGCAGTGAACGCGGATTTGGTTGGTAAGCATTAAATTGAGCATTCGATTATGAGTGAAAACGCAAAAACGATAACGTTTGTTGTGGTAGGGCTGCTCGCGATTGGGCTTGGGATTATTTCGGCACCATCCGCGGCGGAAGTAGATGAGGGCTCACTCGTTGGTACGAATCTTACAAGAGCATTCGACAATCCAGATGCGGCCAAGCGCCTGAAAATTGTGCGGTTCGATGAAGACACCGCCACGCTGCGCGAATTTGAAGTCGCGGAGCATAACGGCTTGTGGACCATCCCGTCGAAGGATGGCTATCCGGCTGATGCGGCCAAGCAAATGGCCGAGGCGGCCACGTCGCTCATGGATCGTAACATCCTCGCTTTGGCCAGCAACAACGCGGGTGACCACGAACAGTACGGTGTGATCGATCCGTTGTCGCCCAAGCTCGAGCCGGGACAGAAAGGAGTCGGCACGCGCGTTACCATGTCGGATGCTCAGAACAAGCCGCTCGTCGATTTGATTGTGGGGAAGCCGGTGCGTGACGCCGAAGGGCAGCGCTATGTGCGCGAGGCCGGACGGGATGCGGTCTATATCATCAAAATCGATCCTGCAAAACTTTCGACGAATTTTGAAGATTGGATCGAAAAGGACTTGTTGAAGCTGAAAACCTGGGATCTGCAACAGGTTGAAAATAAGGACTATTCCGCTGAAATGCAGGTCATGCTGGGCCCGCAGGGGAGGCCATCCATTGGCGTGGCAATGGATCCGCGGACGGATATGACGTTGGCGTACAACGACGCCGACGCAAAATGGACTCCCGTGAAGTTGCAGAAGTTTGATCCGAAGAAGGGTGAGAACGGCGGTTATGTCGACTTCAAGTTGGCGGCCGATGAGGAATTGAATGCGGATTCGTTGAACGCGCTCAAAAACGCGCTGGGCGACTTGAAAATTGTGGATGTGAAACGCAAGCCGCAGGGGTTGAGTCAAAACCTGAAGGCGGGTGAAGACTTCATGAACAATCGCGAGGCGTTGCAGGATCTAATGTCCAAGGGCTTCGCGGCGACAGCGAGCCCCGACGGCAAATCGCGCGAGCTTATTTCCAGCGACGGCGAACTGATCGCAACGTTGAAAAACGGCGCCGAGTACGTGCTGCGATTCGGCAATCTGACGAATGTGGCCGGCGGCGGTCAGGACAAAGAAGAGAAGGCGGCGGATAAGCCTGGCGCACCAACCGACAAAAAGCCGGCGAAGACCGGTGTACACCGGTATTTGTTCGTGATGGCGCGATTTAATAAAGACGTCGTGAAGCAGCCAGAGTTGGTGAAGCTTCCCGACTTGCCAGCTAAGGCCGATTCCAAGGCAACAACAGACGAGCCGGCGAAGGACACGGCCGCAGTGGACGCGAAGAAGGCAGACAACACCAAGGACGAAAAGAAGGAAAATACGCCGGCAACCCCGGAAAAGGGTGCTGACGCTACGAAGAAGGAAGAGTCGGCTCCAGCGGCCGACGCTGCAGCCAAACCCGCCGATACCGCGGCCAAGCCTGCTGAAGGCGTGAAGAAAGAAGATGCGACTGCAAAGAAGGACGATGCCGCTGCGAAGAAGGATGGCGCACCGGACAAGGAGCTCGAGAAGGTCATCGCGGAGCGCCAAAAAATCGAGAAGGAAAACCAGCAGAAACTGGATGAGTACCAATCGCTGCTGAAGAAAGGCCGGGAGACCGCTAAGGATCTGAATTTGCGGTTCGGCGACTGGTACTTTATCGTCAACGACGACGTGTTTCACAAAGTTCGCTTGAGCAGCGACAAGATCATTAAGAAGAAGGAAAAGAAGGTGGATGACAAAGCCGCAACGCCCGAGAGCAAGTCTCCGCCAGCGGCAGGTATCCCGGGGCTGCCTTCGATTCCAGACGCGACCAAGTAGTGTTGAGCCCGGAACTCAACAGCCGGCGACGAACTCGCCGGCTTTTTTGTGCACGGTTGCTCGACGATCCAAAACGGATCCGGACCGAAGATTACGCAGTAAAGACGGATCGAGTTCACGGTACACACGATGTGCCGATAGACGCTGTCAATCCAGGGCTATTTCGTTGCCCAGTTCGCGTAGTGACGCGAGGGTATAGATGCCAGTGTTATGCCCGTCGCTAAATTCGATCGAGTAGGCGTAATTCCCCACGGGCTTCATCGCTGTGATTCTGAGCGGTTGGGCTTCCGCCGCGGAGATAATGGGGAGTTGGAGCGGGGAGGACGGCGGGGCGCCGCGTTTTTCGCGGCAGGTGGCGCACGGGCATTTGTCGCGCAGCTCGCGTGGCGAATAATCGCGGACTTGGCCGTCGCTCCAGGTGATGCGAAGATGCCCGTCTGGCGTGAGTTCGAGTTTGGCGGGTTGGAAACTCATAGTATGGGTCGCGCGTCGGAAACGACGCGACTAAATTATTGCGGCGAGCGATCATCGATGAATCGGCGGCCTTTGCCTTCATAACGGGGAAGCGACAGGGTCGGCACGCAGCGGACATCGATCTTCAGTCCGAGTCTTAGCTGTAGCTCTTCGGCAATACGCGCTGGCTGTTGCAGATGATCTTCGACTTCGATAGCCAGTTCATCCATCGCTCCTTTTTTGCGGGCCGTGAGGCGGTATTCGACAACTTCGGGGAAACTGTGCAGGATCTGCTCAACCGCGGTCGGATAGATGTTCATGCCGCGGATGATCATCATGTCGTCGGCACGACTGAGGATGCCGCCCTCTAATAGCACAAAGTTGCAACCCTCTCCCTTTGGGAGAGGGCAGGGTGAGGGCGCCTTGGTTGCCCCCGATTCACCCTCACCCCGGCCCTCTCCCGGAAGGAGAGGAGGATTTTTTGGCCAGATCGGCCGCACAAGGTCCCCTGTGCGATAGCGGATAATGGGCGAGCCACTTCGGCCGAGTGTCGTAAGAATGAGGTGAGCCAGCTCGCCCGATTCGGCTGGCCGGCCTGTGGAGACGGAGATGAATTCGGCAATGAAATGGGCTTCGTTGACGTGCAGTCCCCGACCATCCGGATCAGCGAAGCCCCAGGGACCAACTTCCGTCGCGCCGCCATGATCGACAACGCGTGCTCCCCAGACCGTTTCGATGCGCCGGCGCATGGCAGGAATACTTCCGCCAGGCTCGCCTGCCACGATGATTTTCTCGACCGCCGATTCCGAAAGGTTAATTTGGTGATCAGCAGCGACTTCGGCTAGCCGCAGGGCATAGGTGGGCGTGCAGAAAAGCGTCGTTACGTGTGTATTGCCCATTAGCTCGATTCGGGCCAGGCTGCCAAGGCCGCCGCCAGGGACGATGAGCGTACCGCGAGCAACGAGCGCATCGAACGCACTCCAAAAACCGATGAAGGGGCCAAACGAAAAAGCGAGTATCGCCCGGTCGCTCGGCGTGACCTCCGCCGCATCCAGCACATACTGCCAGGCATCGATCCACCAGCGCCAATCGTCGGCCGTGTCGACGATGACGAGTGGTCGGCCGCGCGTACCGGAGGTCTGGTGGCAACGAACGTACTTTTCGATAGGAAAAGTGCGATTGCCGGCGAACGGTTCGTCGTTGGCCGCCGGCTGCAGCTCTTCCTTGGTCGTGAATGGAAAGGAGGTTAGCTGCTCAAGGTTCGACAGTTGTGTTGGACAGCCATCCAGTTTTCGCTGGTAGAAGATGTTGTTTGGAAGAATGTCCGAGAGCAGTTGGTTGAACTTCGATAGTTGTAGCGCAGCTAGCGCAGGCCGGTCAAGCTGTGCGATACGGTGACGTTCATCAGCGGTTGCGGTCATCATGGTGGGGACAAAAGAGGAAGCCGACGAATCGCGTGTGCAATGCCGAGTCTATTGTTCGTTTCGCGGCTCGCCGATGCAAAGCAGCGTCGACTCGGTCCGTACATAGAGTCGATGGTTCGCAACGGCTGGGGTTGCAATGCAGGGTTCGTTGAGGGAATTCCGCGCGAGCACCTCGAACTTTTTGCTGGCGGCCAGAACCACGGCGTCGCCCTGGCGAGAAAAGCCGATAATTCGGTTGCCGATGCGAATGGGCGAACTATGGTAATCACCGCCGATACGCTGACGCCAATGTTGTTCGCCCGTCGACACATCGTAGCACGACACGATGCCGCGATCGCTCCAGACAAACAACAGATCTCCAGCGACGATTGGCGTGGGTACTTGTGGCATGTTTTTTTGCAGGCGATACGCGGCTTGGGGCGTTTCGCCGTGGTCACCGGGCTGCACAGCAAGTAGCGACTTGCCGCTGCCGCCCTGGCCGGAACCCACGAAAACCAAGCCTCCGGCGACAATCGGTGAGCTGACGCACCGCTCGTCCAAGTCGTCGTAAAAGCCTTGCCAGACGACTTTTCCGGTTGCTGCCTCGATGGCGGCGAGCCCTGAGGTTGTGCTCTCGGTAAGGAGTATCTTTTGTGCCGCGTTTGGATCTAGCAAACACGGAGTAGCAAACGCGGTGGTGCTGGACTCTCGGGGCAGATTCCAGCGCACCGCGCCGGTCGCACAGTCAAAGGCGGTGATTGCGCTCTCCGCACCGCTGACGTGTGCAACGCAAACGACATCGCCCACGACAATGGGCGAAATGCCGAAGCCGTGAATTTCTTTGAAAGGTCCGACATCGCGCCGCCAGATCTCCTCGCCCTTGTGGCTGAGAGCGGCGAGCATGACTTCACCCTCCTGTAGCCACATCACGTAGAGATGGTTGGCATCGACGGCTGGCGTACTGGACGCATAGCTATTGAGTTGGTTGATGTGGTATTTGGGTGCATCGATTTGTTTTTTCCAGAGGGCTTTACCGGTTCGAGCCTCGAAGGCGGAAACGATTTGAAAGCCGGTCGCGGCGTCGGCGTAGGTGAGGAACAGCTTATTGTCCCAGATCACCGGCGAGCTATGTCCGATGCCGGGAAGGGGTTGTTTCCAGAGAAAATTTTCAGGTTCCCATTGGGCAGGAATGGAGTTATCGTCGCTCTGGCCGGCGCCATTTGGGCCGCGGAAGCGGTCCCAATGTTCAGCCAGGGCATATGTGGAAACGTCGCGCCCAGTAGGAGAATGGCGTAAAATAAGAACTCACGCATAGGCGCAGAGGCGCAGAGAGATAGATATCTGTTTTGCAGATGCTGGTGGGACTTTTCGTTAGACATCGCATTCACTCTTCTCTTTGCGCCTTTGCGTGAAACTTATCATTTGCCTAACGCTCGATATGGTACTGTTCGATTTTGCGGTAGAGCGTGGCCCGGCCAATGCCGAGCAGCTTGGCGGCTTCCGGCACGTTGTCGGCGGTGCGGTTCAAGGCTTCGATGATGAGCCGCTTCTCCCACTCGTCGATGCGTAAGGTTTCGAGTTCGCTGCTTCCCGAATCACGGAGGGCCAGGTCATGTGGGCGGATGGTATCTTCGTCGGCCAACACGACAGCGCTATCAAGAACATTGCGCAATTGCCGCACGTTGCCGGGCCAGCGGTATTCGAGCAATTTCGCATTTGCGGCATCAGCTAGCCCGACGTTGGGTCGCCCGTGTAACCGGCGGAAGTGATCGAGAAAGAAATCAACGAGCAGGCCAATGTCGTCGCCACGGTCGCGGAGTGGTGGTATATATAACTCAAAAACACTAAGACGGTAGTATAGGTCTTCGCGAAATCTCTTTTCGCGGACGTATTTCTGCAGGTTCTGATTTGTCGCGGCGATAACACGGACATCGACGCTGACTTCGTCGGTGGCTCCGACCGGCAAAAAGGGATGGCCTTCTAGAATTCGCAGCAGTTTTGCTTGGCCTTCGAGCGTGAGCTCGCCAACTTCGTCGAGAAAGAGGGTGCCTAAATCAGCCTGCTGAAAGTAGCCGATGTGGTCGCGATCGGCGCTGGTGAATGAACCCGCCTTGTGCCCGAAAAGTTGGCTTTCGATGAGATCACCGGGAATCGCGGCACAATTGACGGAAACCATGGGGCGATCGGCCCGCGGGCTCGAGCGGTGAATAGCGCGCGCCACAAGCTCCTTGCCGGAACCACTTTCACCGCGCACGAGCACGCAACCCGGTGCCCGGGCCACGCGCGTAATTTTCGATTTGAGATCGCGCATGGAGGGGCAGTTGCCGATGAGCTCGTCGTGGCCGGGCGACTTTTCGACCAAACGTTGGTAATTACTTTGAAGCGTGGTGAGAGCGCGGGCCCGCACAAGTGCGATGGCAACGATATTTGCCACGGAAATAATGAAGTCGAAGTCGGACTGTCGGAAACGGCCGTCTTCGAGATAAACGTGAATCGCGCCAAGCGTAGTGCGTTCGCCATCTTCGTTGCGGCGAACGAGCGGAGCGCACACGGCATCGGCAAAGTGGCCCAGGTGTTCCGTGTCTTCTTGAGAGGCTTGATTCGCCACCCACACGGCGTGGCCTTGGCGGGAGACAAGCTCGGTGAGCGACTGATTGAGGGTAACGCGATCGGCGGCGTCGCGCGGTATCACGAGCTTAGGTTGCAAGCTACCCTCGTCACTGACCGACAAGAAGCCGACCACCGAAGCGTTCGTTCGCTTTCGCAGCAGGTCCAGGGCACTTTCAAGCACTCGATTCGGTTCGCCACAGCCCAAGAGTTTAATGCACAATTGGTAGAGCAGCATTAGCTCTTTCACCTGCTCGGTGCTGGGCAAACCGGCTAGCGCGTCCTCGTGCGATTCCTGCACCGCGATCGGCAGGTCTTGCACGATTGTTTGCATCTGTTGGGGATCGTCGCCTTTGGCCGTAGGCGGCTCCTCGGATTCATGAAATTCGAACTCGGCGGAGCCGACGCGAATCGTGTTGCCGTCGATGACGGTGGCCTCGTCGATTTTTTGGCCGTTCACGAGCGTGCCGTTGCGGCTTTCGGCGTCGCGAACGACCCAGCCATCGGGCGTGAAAGTAAGCGTGGCGTGGACGCGCGAACAGAGCGGATCAGGCAGCGATATGTGACAATCGGTGCCGCGGCCGATGAGCGTATTGCGGCGGGCGTCGAGCGGAAAGTTCGTACCGACGCGATTCCCCGTGAGGATCGTCAGGTAAGCGTAAAGACCGCGGCTGGTGACCGTCATAGCAATGCCCGGAAAAATCGGCGGAACTTGCCCGAAAGTGCATGGTACACCAGCCGACGCCGGGTTGGAATTGGCTGGCAGATACGGATAATGACGCTATTCGGCCAAGAAATGGCATTAGGTTCTGTGTCCCCTCATCCACCGTGAAAGGAACGGCGCGATGGCAACTGATCCGCGGTTCGACGTATTGCCGGAAGACTACAGCGAGACGCAGCGACGCCGCAGCAAATGGGCGAGTTGCCTCATCGGATGTTTGGCCGCACTAGGCGTGGTCATGGTGGTGCTCATCATCATTGCCATATGGGTCGGGCGAAATTGGCGCGGCTGGGCAGCCGATTTTGGCTCGCAGGCGTTCAATCAGGCGATCGACGCGTCCGATGTCCCGGTGCAAGAGAAAGTCGAGCTCAAAGAGCAAGCGGAACGAGTGCATAAGGCGTTTCGCGACGGCCAGATTTCGATGGCGCAAGCCGGGACTATTATCCAAAAAATCATGCAGTCGCCGTTGATGCCGACCTTGGTGGTGGCGGCCGTCGACAAACAGTACTTGGAACGATCGGGGTTGAGCGACGACGAGAAAACGCAGGGAAGATTGACTCTCAAGCGATTTGCACGAGGCGTCATTGATAAAAAGATCGATGAGAAAGGAATCGACGCAGTAATGTCGCACGTTGCCGATCGTCAGACAAACGGATCGTGGCAGCTACGGCCGCAGGTAAGCGACGCCGACCTGCGAGCTGCATTGACCGAAGCAAAGGCACAAGCCGATGCAGCGGGAGTCGCTGCGGAGCCGGAGAAGTTTGATCCGTCGGATGAGTTGAAGCGGATCATTGATGAATCGATGCCCGCGAAACAATGACCGACCGACTATTGCGTGCGTACCCCCAAGTTCCTTGCCGCCACGCGGCCGGGGGTCGCGCTTTCATAGGCGCTAAATTCAGCCCACACGGGGTAGTGGTCAGAGACCTGCAGGGCCTGATTGAGCGTGAGGTTGTTGAACCGCTGCACGTCGTAGACGCCCCAGCGGCCCGTGAATTCAGTGGTCGAGGGCTGGTGCAGAATGATGTTGTCCTCTTGATTGTTCTGCCGGGTGTTGGTGAACGTGCTGCGCACAACGGGCCGCACGCCGTCCAACCGGCCAAGGTCACCGAGGTGTTTGTCGTCCTCGTTAAAATCGCCCAGCATAATGATGTCGTCTTCTCCACCGGAGGCGCGGCGGACCGCCTGGTACACCTGCGCGAGCGTGTTGCATTCGTCTTTGGCCTTCTCGGGCTTGGTATGGACATCGACAAGAATGAACGTAAATGCTTGCTCGGGCGGCGGGCCGCGAACGCGAAACATTGTCACTAACGGATCGCGTTCCAGCAAACTGTCCGGGTCGTTAACTGTGTAAATGCTGTTGCGGTTCACCTCAATGGCAGAGGTGTCGTAAAGATAGGCGTACTGTTCCTTGCTGACCGAACGGCCGAGGCGAGGTCCGACCACCTTGTTGTAAACGCGACCGCTCACGTTCACATAGGTCCGCAAGAAGTTGTCGATGAAATAGTCGTCCTTGGTGCGGATTTCTTGAATCGCGACGATATGAAAGTTGTGAATGATGTTTGCCAGCGTGGCCATCACATAGGGCTTCGAAGCTTTCGCATCGCCGAATACTTGGATGTTGAATGAAGCAATACGGATGGCCGGGCCGCCGAACATAGGGGCCGGAGGCGTGGAAGTGACAGGTGTCGTGGCGACAGGCTGCGGATGGGAATTGCCGTACCCGGCCGTGGGTGGGTTTTGCCCGTCTTGGGATTGCCCGATTTGGCCGTTATCGCCCTTGGCGATGGAGCTCAGCACTTCGCCGAACCTGCCCGCGCCGGGCCCTTTTGTGAAATACCACCCACCGGCAGACAGTAGGGCAATCAAGAATAGTGAATACGAACGTGGCACAGGCCCCTCCCTGGGCATGTGAAAGCGCGCAATGCGACCGCTTCAGACGCAGTCGGCAGGTTATCGCAGCTTAGATTAGAGAAATCGTAGAATCTGCTTAGCAGCGAGTTCGGCTCACGGAGATTAGACGAGATAGCAAGCTATCAAGCAGGCTACAAATTCTTAGCCATGCACACACTGAATTGCGAGCCGACGTATTCGCCAAACAGCGGGATTTCGTCGAAGCCGGACCGCCGATAGAGCGCTATCGCCTCGGGTTGCCTGGGTCCTGTTTCCAAGACGATACGGCGCACGCCCAGCCGGACCGCTTCTGCTTCAAGCTCGCATAGAATATGCCCGCCGACGCCACGGCCACGAGCATCGGGGGCAACATACATGCGTTTGATCTCGGCGACCGTCGGTTCGATGCGACGCACAGCACCACAGCCAACGGGCTCACCGTCGGCATAGGCGATGAAGAAACCGCCGCGGCCGTCGCTAACCTCGTGGGGCTCTAAGCGGAAAAAGTTGGCCCCGTCCTCTGGATAGCGGGATTCTAACTCGGCATTCAGCGCGAGTATGAAGTCCTGCGCGACGGGCGAAAGAAGATATTCTCGGCGGACCACGAGTCGTAAACTCTCACGCGTATTCGCCGCTAAACGACCGGATTCAAGCATTTGTGGCTCAGATTACTTTTAAGAAAGTATATCCTTCACCACGTGACCGTGCACGTCCGTTAGCCGAAAGCGCCGGCCTTGATATTTGAACGTGAGTTGTGTGTGATCCACACCTAAGAGGTACAGGATGGTTGCTTGTAGATCATGGACGTGCACGGCGCCGGGCGTTAACGTGTCTTTCGTGGGCGAGATGGCGTTGCCGTCGCCGTCGGCGATGTTGTAGCCGTAGTTGTCGGTGCGACCGTACGTGAGGCCCGGTCGAATGCCGCCGCCGGCGAGCCAGATCGTGAAGCAGCGAGGATGATGGTCGCGGCCATAATTGGTGGCGGTGAGCGCCCTTGCGAATACGATGTGCGGCCGAACTCGCCGCCCCACACGACGAGCGTGTCGTCCAGCAAGCCGCGCTGCTTTAGGTCGAGGACCAGTGCTGCCGAGGCCTGATCGGTTTCACCACACTGGTTACGCATCCCGGCGGGCAGGTCGCTGTGGTGGTCCCAGCCTTGGTGATACAGTTGGATGAACCGCACACCACGCTCGGCGAGCCGGCGGGCCAGCAAGCAGTTGGCCGCGAATGTGCCGGGCGTACGGCTGTCGGCGCCGTACAAGTCGAACGTCGACTGCGATTCCGAAGAAAGATCGGTGGCGTCTGGCACGCTGGTTTGCATGCGGAACGCCATTTCGTATTGCGCGATGCGAGACTCGATTTCCGGGTCGAGCTCTTTGTCAAACTGGTGACGATTCAGCATATTCAGCTTATCGAGCATGGCGCATGCGGCCGGAGCGGCAGATGCCGTCGGGGTTGCTCAGATACAAAACCGGATCCTTGCCGGAACGGAGCTGTACGCCCTGATACTTCGAATCCAAGAACCCGCTGCCCCACAACCGAGCGTACAACGGCTGGCCGCCCTGGTTGGCCGATACGAGCACGATGAACGAGGGAAGGTCGGCATTCAACGACCCGAGCCCGTACGAGAGCCAGGCGCCCATCGAAGGCCGGCCGGCGATTTGCGCGCCTGTTTGAAAGAACGTCATCGCCGGGTCGTGGTTGATGGCCTCCGTGAACATCGACCGCACGATACAAATGTCGTCTGCGATGCGGCGATGATGAGGCAGCGCATCGCTGAGCCACGCTCCGGACTGACCGTACTGGGCAAACTTGAAGATCGAGCCGGCAAGGGGAATGGATGCCTGCTGGGCCGACATGCCGGTGAGCCTCTGCCCGCTGCGAACGGAATCGGGCAACTGTTGGCCGTTTTCTTTGTTGAGCAGTGGCTTGTAGTCGAAAAGATCCTGTTGGGCCGGGCCGCCCGCCTGGAACAGATAAATAACACGCTTCACGCGCGGCGGGAACTGCAGGTTGGATGTGCTGCCCAGCGGGGTATTCGCGGCACGAGCCGTGCGGCATAGGGACTCCGTCAAAATTGAGCCGAGCGCGATGCTGCCAATGCCGGCGGCCGAGGTGCCGAAGAAATGGCGTCGCGTGACGCGCTCCAGATCGCTGCGTTTTTCAAAATGCGACATAGTCAACTCCTGCCTGATTCCAACATCCATCCACGTGTCATCGCTCGACGATCGTGGCATCGAGGTTGAGGATCGTTTGGCAAACGACCGTTAGTGCCGCGAAATCGGCCGAGTTCAGTTTCGGCGTTTGTCGGGACTCTCCCACCTTCAAAAATGGTGCAGCATCTTGCTGCGCGCCGTTGGCGAAGAATACTACTTGTTCCCTATAGAGATCTGTCAGCAAAGGAAGTTCAGTCGCATCCGGATGTCGGCCGGTGAGACGCAGGAAGGCCTCATCGATTTGTGCATCTAGATCGGTGTGATTGTTGGAAACGGAAGCCGCGAGCGTGCGGGCCGCTTCGACGAATTGCACGTCGTTGAGCAGCACGAGCGCCTGTAACGGTGTATTGGTCCGGCTACGAGCTACCGTGCAAACTTCGCGCGTGGGGGCGTCGAAGGCCAGCATATTTGGCAGCGGGGAGGTTCGCTTCCACACGGAGTAGATGCTGCGGCGATACAAATCTTTGCCGACTGACTGGTGGTATGCCGGCGACATGGTGTTGGCTTCGCGCCACAAATCCTGTCCTGGTTGGTAGGGCGACACGGGTGGGCCGCCCATGCGGCGGTCGAGCAGGCCGGAGGCCGCCAGCGCCACATCGCGAATTTCTTCCGCCGACAACCGCTGATTCGGACCGCGTGCGAGGAGCTGATTTTCAGGATCGCGCGCACGCAGCTCGGTGTCGACCCGCGAATCTTGCCGGTAAGTTGAGGAGAGCGCGATGATGCGGCAGAGTCGCTTGATGTCCCAACCGTGGTTGATGAAGTCGCGCGAAAGCCAGTCGAGTAGCTTCGGGTACGTCGGCAACGCGCCTTGCTGGCCGAAGTTTTCAGGCGTGGTCACCAGCCCACGGCCGAAGAAATTCGCCCAGACACGATTGACAAACACCCGGGCTGTCAGCGGATGGCGCGAGTCCGTAAGCCACTCGGCTAAACCTAATCGGTTGCGTGGAGCGTCCGGCGGGAAGGGGATCAGAATTTTTGCGAACGTATCCCGGCCAACGCGGTTGGCGTCCGTCTTGGGGGCGTCATAGGCGCCGCGGCGTAGAATGTACGTAAGCCGCGGTTCGGGCATTTCCTGCATTACTGGGATTTCTTGGAGCGGTTCTTCTAATTCGACAAGTTCGCGGCGCGCATCACGCAGCTCATGCGTGGCTTTGCGGGCGTCCTTATCAATGGCCGAAAAATAGTAGGCCTGGAGCTCAGCGTGATGTGATTTGGGAGCGGCAGCAGCATCTTTCAGAGCGGTGCCATCGTGTAGATTCTGAACTTCAATCGGCAAGAGGGCACGGTCGAACAGTCGCAATTCGTCGAGGTCGCCATCCTTAAATCCCCGGTCGCGGAATCGCTGGCCGAGCGTCAGTTGACCGGAGCCGTAGGTCGACAACGATGCTTTTTTGTAGATGTGGTCGCGGAGTATATCGGTCGACAACTCCTTGCCGTCCAGAAATAGCTTGAACCCGGCGTCGGTACTTGAGCCGTCGTAGGTCACAGCGATATGTTGCCACTTTCCAGAGGCAACCGGCGTCCGCGATTCAATGCCGATCCCATTGCCGGGCCAGACGCGATAGAAACGTGCTTCGAGGATGCCGCCGTGCAGCATGAGGTCGAAGCCGTTGTAGCCGACGTCGGTTCCGAATGTGCGCTGTAGCACGACGACTGGCTGCTCGTTCGCGGCGTTATCGAGCATCCAGAAATCAATGGTGAATGGATCCCAGCGATCGACTTGAAATAAGTCCGAAAAAGCAACACCGTTGTCGCCATCGAAGTGGATTGCCTGGCCACGGAATCCCGGCACGAGTTTCAGGCCAGCCGCTGTTCCTTCGCCTTTTCCACTGGGCGATTCATTGCGAAGTTTGGGGGCGTCACCATCAAACGAAAAATAGGCCGCAAGATCGGCGTCCGCGGTTGGTTTGGCGGTGGCGAGCCACTGCTCATAGCGCTCACCGCCGTTCTTAATTGTATTAGCGAGTGCCGACTCGTCCTGCTCGACCTTCTTGCGGGCAGTTTCAAGCTGTGCAGCTTGCTCTTTCGTCGGCAACAAAAGCGATGGCGCCGGCACCTTTGCCGGATGATCGTACATTCCGTTTTCGTCGATCGAGTTAAAGAACGACGACAGCGAATAGTAATCGCGCATCGTGATGGGATCGTATTTGTGATCATGACAACGGGAGCATTCCACGGTCAGGCCCAGGATTGCCGTGCCGAAGGTGTTGACGCGATCGACAATGCCCTCGAAGCGCACCTCGTCGGCGATCGTGCCGCCTTCGTTGGTCATGCGATGAAGGCGGTTGAATGCGGTGGCAAGAATCTGATCGCGGGTGGGGTTGGCAAGCAAATCGCCAGCAAGTTGCCAAGTGAGGAACTTATTGTACGGCAAGTTCTCGTTCAGCGCGTGGACGACCCAATCTCGATAGGGCCATTGGGTATTGAGCTGATCGGATTGGTAGCCGTACGAATCGGCATAGCGGGCGGCGTCCAGCCAAGCGACCGCCATGTGCTCGCCAAAGGCGGGGTTTGCGAGCAAGCGGTCGACGACAGACTGCGTAGGCCGATTCCAGTTTCGCCGGGGCCGTGCCTTCAAATTCGCGACATTCCTCGGCCGTCGGCGGCAGACCGGTTAAGTCGAGCGTCACTCGTCGCAGTAAGCGGAGCGGCGGGGCTGCAGGCGCAAGGCGAAGTTTCTCGCTCTCCAACTGGGCGAGCACGAAATTGTCCAACGGCTGCCGCGGCCACGAAGCATCGCGAACCTGCGGGACTTCGACTTTGGTTGGCAACGGTTGAAACGCCCAATGTTCCGTGAAGACAGCCCCCTCGGCGATCCAGCGGCCTAACAGCTCTTTCTGCTCGGTCGAGAGCGAGAGGTTTGAATCGGGCGGCGGCATCCGCTCATCGTCATCAGTGCTAAAGACGCGCCTGACGATTTCGCTCTTCTCCGGATGATGCGGCACCACGACCTCGCTGGTGATGCCTTCGCGCGTATCGAGGCGCAAATCCGCCTGACGTGAGTCGGCATCGGGACCGTGGCAGCGAAAACATTTATCAGAAAGAATCGGGCGAATGTCGCGATCGTAGGATACGGGTGGTCGAGTCTCGGCGAATATCAACTGCGCCATCGAAAGGCAACTAGTTGTCGCGATCAGGATTGCGAAACGCCTGTTCATCGCTAATTGGTTGGGGTTTCTTTGCTGGTTCCGGGGAGCATGAAGGGCCGATCGGCTTGGTTGCCGTCGACTTGTGACGGGACCTATAATGTAGGCTCACCGCGGCGTACAGGCAGGGAACGACATGAGGGCAGAATCTTATTATCGCTGGAGGAATGCCGCGGAGGCAATCGCTTTGTTTTATGCAATTTTGCAGGTGAACGTATCGGCGACTGCCTCAGCGGACGAATTCGATTTTGCCCATCGGGTTGTTCCGATTCTGCAGAAACACTGCATCGAGTGCCACGGTGGTCGCCGGCACGAAGGCGATTTTTCGCTGAATACGCGCGAAACGCTGCTTGAGGCTGAAGCTGTTTCGCCCGGCAAATCGTCGGATTCATACTTGATCGATTTAGTTACCTCCGAAGACCCAGACGAGCGGATGCCGAAGAAAAAGCCGCCGCTGTCGGCCGAAGACATCGAGAATTTACGGGAATGGATCGATGCGGGCGCACCATGGGATGCCGGGTTAACGTTCGCGGCGACCGATTACGAGCCGCCGCTACTACCGCGTCGGCCGAAATTGCCCCACGTCCAGGAGGGCAGAGCGAATCCGGTCGATCGCATCTTGGATGCCTATTTGGAGCAGCACAAGGTTCAGCGGCCGGCGGCATTGGGGGACGCTGCGTTCCTGCGGCACGTGTGCCTAGATATTGTTGGCTTACTTCCGACGCCGGATCGGTTGCACGCGTTTTTGGAAAGCAAAGATCCGACAAAACGTGAGCGAGTTGTTGATGAACTGCTTGCAAACAACCGCGCGTACGCCGAGCACTGGTTGTCGTTTTGGAACGACCTGTTGCGAAATGACTACCAAGGTACGGGTTACATCGATGGCGGCCGCAAGCAAATCAGCGCGTGGCTGTATCGCTCTTTGTTGGAAAATAAGTCGTACGACCAGTTCGTACGCGAGCTCATTGCTCCGACATCGGAGTCGGAGGGATTTATCCGCGGCATCGAATGGCGCGGCAATGTAAATGCCAGCCAGAAGCGGGAGGTTCAATTCGCGCAAAACATATCACAGGTCTTTTTGGGCTTGAATATGAAGTGCGCCTCCTGCCACGATAGTTTCATCGATCGCTGGAAGCTCTCGGAAACCTACGGGCTCGCGGCGATTTACGCCGATCGGCCGCTCGAGATAAATCGCTGCGATAAACCGACCGGAAAAATGGCGAAAGCGTCCTGGCTGTTTCCGGAATTGGGGCAGCTCGACCCAAAGGCGCCGAAAGAGCAGCGGCTGAAGCGGTTGGCCGAGTTGATGACGGACGACCGAAACGGCCGCTTCACGCGCACGATTGTCAATCGCATTTGGCATCGGTTGATGGGCCACGGGATCGTGCATCCGGTGGACGCCATGCAAAGCCCGCCGTGGAGCGCCGATCTGTTGGATTACCTCGCAGTCGATCTTTCTGACCACGGCTATGATCTGAAGAGCACCATTCGTTTGATCGTGACCTCAAGTGCCTATCAATCGCAGGCGCTGGCGCTGGATGCTCAGCCGGGCGGGCCAGACTTCGTGTACACGGGGCCGATCGCCAAACGTATGACGGCGGAGGAATTCGTCGATGCGCTGTGGCAGCTCACGAACACCGGACCGACGGAACCGCACAAAAGTGTCGAGGCGTTCCTCACCGCCGACGAAAAGCGCGACCGGAGATTTTACCGGGCCTCGCTTGTGGCCTGCGATCCGTTGATGCGCTCCTTGGGTCGCCCGAACCGCGAGCAGGTGGTGACGGACCGACCGTCGATGCTGACAACGCTGGAGGCGTTGGATTTATCGAACAGCGAGTTGTTGGCGACCACGCTCAATCGAGGCGCTACAAACATCCTCAAACAATTCGCCGGACAGGATGGTGCAGCGCTCACCACATGGCTATACGAGGCGGCCCTTTCGCGGCATCCGACGGCCTCGGAGCGTAAGATTGCAACTGATATCTTGGGAGTGGCACCGACGCAGCAAGGTGTCGAGGATTTGCTGTGGGTCGTGATCATGCTACCGGAGTATCAGATCATTCGCTGAAGATATGACAGATATTCGCACGGGAGGTGTTGATGACGCGTTTCAATAATTCACAACGTGCGAAGCGAGGCGAGGGGCCCGCCACACGACGCGAGTTTTTGCAGGCAATGGCCGCGGCCAGCGCGGCCGCTTTAATGGCCGGCGAACCGAAGCTCCTTCGTGCGAGTTCCACGGGAGGCAAAATCGAGCACCCGATCCCCAAGGCCGACTCGTGCATTCTGTTGTGGATGGCCGGCGGCATGGCCGCGCCCGAAACGTTTGACCCCAAACACTATCAGCCGTTCGAAGTCGGGCTGCCGGTCGAGAAAGTGATGAGCACGTTTCCGGCAATCGATACGGCCGTCGACAACATAAAAATTTCCCAAGGCTTGGAGCACATCGCGAGCGTGATGGATCGCGCGACGCTAATTCGTTCGCACGTGCTGCCCGATCTTGGGCACATTCTGCATTCACGGCATCAATATCATTGGCACACGGGTTACGTGCCGCCGCAAACGGTGGCGGCACCGCACATCGGCGCCTGGATGGCCCGCGTGTTGGGGCCACTGAATCCCGTGATGCCGCCATTTATCAACATCGGCCAGCGCCTTGAAGGCAACGGCGAGTCGGAAGAATTGAAGGCATTTACCACCGGCGGATTTTTCGGTTCGGAATATGGCCCCTTTAATTTGCCGGTGCCGGAGGACGCGATGCTCGCCGTGCGGCCGCCGAACGGTATGACCGGCAAACGGTTTGAGAACCGCTACCGCATGTACGAGCAGATGGTGAAAGAAAGCCCGCAGACACGCTATGCGAGCGACTATCAGCAGGAATCGATGTTACGCTCGATCGATGCCGCACACCGGCTCCTCAACTCAAAATCCAAATCGGCCTTTGACCTTTCCCTTGAGAAGAAGGAAACCGCCGAAAGGTACGGTGACAGCAGTTTTAGCCGGGGTTGTTTGTTGGCCCGTCGGCTGGTGGAGGAGGGGGCGCGGTATGTTGAAGTAACAACCGAGTATATTCCCTTCAAGCATTGGGACACACACGAAAATGGTCACGCAACGACTGTACAGATGAAACGCGACATCGACCAAGCGGTGGCCCAACTGATCCTCGACCTCGAGGATCGCGGCCTGTTGGATCGCACGCTCGTCATACTGGCGAGTGAGTTTAGTCGCGACATGCTGATCGAAGGCGTGCCCGGCAGCACCGCGAAAGACCAATCGCGTGCAAAGACGGATGTTCTCAAACTGCCGATTCACTATGGCCTGCATCGGCATTTCACGGGATCGGCATCGGTAGTGATGTTCGGCGGTGGCACGAAGCGCGGCTACTTATACGGTGAAACGGCCGCTGAGCGACCGTGCTTGGTGACCAAGAATCCGGTGTCGGTCGCCGATATGCACGCGACCATCATGCACCTGATGGGCATTAGTCCAAAAACTGCGTTCGATGTCGAGCGACGTCCATTCTACGTGACCAAAGATGGCAAAGGCAAACCCGTAATGGATGTGATCGCGTGACGGACGGTGGCGATGTTTGATGGAGGCGCATGTGTTGAACAGCTCGAAATGTTCGTCACGGAGGTCGAATCGGCCAGTGAATGAAGTGCTTCCGATCGAGGTATTTGGCAGATGATGCAAGTTCGCAATAGTCTTTGGCATTGTTTGGCGATTGCATTTGCAGTCGTGGTGAGCAGTATGTCGCGGGCTGCGGAGTTGACTTCAGCCCTTAGTTTCGATCACGACGTCCGCCCGATTCTGTCCGACAACTGTTTTCATTGCCACGGCCCCGATCCCAAGGACCGAGAGGCAGATTTGCGTCTGGATATGTGGAAAAGCGCGGGCGAGGATATTCATGGCGCCGAAACAGTTATTGATCCGAAGAAGCCGGCTGAGAGCGAGCTCATCAAACGAATAACCAGCAATGATCCGGACGTTCACATGCCGCCGCCCGACTCGGGTAAGTCGCTTACGCCTGAACAGATCAAGACGCTGCGCAAATGGGTGGAGCAGGGGGCGAAGTATCAGGCGCACTGGGCGTTCGTGGCCCCGCAGCGGCCAATGGCGCCAGCCGTCAAAAATCAGGCGTGGGTCCATAACCCGATCGATGCGTTCGTGCTTGCTCGGCTTGAACGAGAAGGCTTGGATCCGTCGCCGCCCGCGCCCGCGAATACGTTGTTTCGCCGTCTATCGTTGGACTTGATCGGCCTTCCGCCCACGCTCGAAGAGCTTGACGCCTACGATCGAGAAGGCGGCCGGCACGCGTACGAGGAAGCGGTCGATCGTTTGCTTGCGTCGCCTCATTTCGGCGAGCGCTGGGGGCGCATCTGGCTGGATGCGGCCCGCTATGCCGACTCAGACGGATTCGAGAAAGACAAGCCGCGGTTTGTGTGGATGTATCGCGACTGGGTCATCAATTCCCTCAATCAGGACCTTCCATACAACAAGTTCGTAATCGATCAAATCGCCGGCGATTTATTGCCGCACCCGACTCAGGACCAGCGAGTGGCGACCGGTTTTTTGCGAAACTCCATGATCAACGAAGAAGGAGGAATCGACCCCGAGCAGTTTCGCATGGAGGCAATGTACGACCGAATGGACGCAATCGGCAAAGGAATTTTGGGGCTGACGATTCAGTGCGCCCAGTGCCATAGCCACAAATACGATCCGCTGACGCAGACCGAATACTATCGAATGTTCGCATTCATCAATGACTGCGATGAGGCGCAAATCACGGTCTACACGCCTCAGCAGCGCCAAGAGTGGCAAGCGACCGAAGCGGTGATTCGCTCGATTGAAGAACGATTGCGCGAAGCCAATCCCGATTGGCAACCGCGAATGGCAGCTTGGGAGCAAAGCGTTCGACAGGAACGGCCCGTGAAGTGGAGCGTGGTGCGTGCCCGCGACATTGATTCCGGCGGCCAAAAATATTATTTGCTGGACGACGGCTCGATCTTGGCCGCCGGTTACGCACCGACGAAAACGACAACCCTGTTTTCGGCGGAAGTAAAGCGGCCGAAAATATCCGCCATTCGACTGGAGCTGATGAACGATCCGAATCTGCCGCACGGGGGTCCGGGTCGTTCGATCTTCGGAACTTGTGCGCTCTCAGAGTTTCAGGTCGAAGCGTCGCCGCTCGACCATCCGGAGCAGCATACAGCGCTGAAATTTGTCAAGGTGACCGCGGATGCCAATCCGCCCGAGCGCAAATTGGATCCGGCCTTCGATGACCGCAGCGGAAAGCGGCGGGTAACTGGCCCGATCAAATTCGCCAACGATGGCAACGATCTGACTGCCTGGGGAATCGACGTCGGCCCCGGCCGCAGTAACGTGCCGCGTAAGGCTGTATTCGTGCTTGATAAACCATTGGAAGCAAGCGGAGGTGTGCGGCTCACGTTTAAGCTCGTGCAAAACCATGGCGGCTGGACCAGCGACGACAACCAAAACAACAATTTGGGCCGGTTCCGCTTTTCCGTGACATCGGCCGACAGTCCAATGGCCGATCCCCTGCCATCGGATGTGCGAGCGATCATCGATAAGAAAGCCGAAGATCGAACTGCCGATGAAGCGAATCGGTTGTTCAGCTATTGGCGCACAACCGTGCCGGAGTGGCGCGAAGAGAATCGCCGCATCGAGGCGCTGTGGCAGAGTCATCCGCAAGGCACGACCCAGCTCACGCTTGCGGAGCGAAAAAAGTTGCGGAAAACGTATCGCTTGGAGCGCGGCAACTTTTTGGCACCCGCCGAAGAAGTCACACCCGGCGTGCCTGCCTTTTTGCATCCGCTCCACAAAGCGGGTGACCCGAACAAACCGGCCACGCGGCTCGATTTCGCCCGCTGGATGGTCGATCGCCGGTCACCGACGACCGCCCGTTCCATCGTCAACCGCATCTGGCAGGCATACTTCGGCATCGGGCTGGTCGCAACTGCCGAGGACCTAGGCACGCAGGGCGAGCCGCCGTCGAATTCGGAGCTATTGGATTGGCTCGCCGTCGAGTTGATGGACCACGACTGGAGCCTCAAGCACATCCACCGTCTGATCGTGAATTCGGCCACCTATCAACAATCGAGCGTGGTCACGCCGCAATTGCAGGAGCGCGATCCTGCCAATCGCTTACTTGCACGAGGGCCACGAATCCGCGTCGATGCTGAAATCGTGCGTGATATTGCGCTCTCGGCCAGCGGATTGTTGAACCCAAAAGTCGGTGGACCGAGCGTCTATCCACCCGCACCGGCATTTTTGTTTTTGCCGCCGGCGAGCTATGGTCCGAAGTCGTGGATCGTCGATACAGGCCCCGATCGCTACCGACGAGCGCTCTACACATTCCGATTTCGCTCGGTGCCGTACCCCATGTTGCAGACTTTTGACGCGCCAAATGGTGAAGTAGCATGTGCCCGTCGGGCGCACTCGAACACGCCGCTCCAGGCACTCACGACGCTTAACGAACCATTGTTCGTCGAATGTGCGCAGGGCGCTGGCGCTTTCGCTGTTAGAGAATGGAGGCTCGACCGATACCGACCGTTTAACAGCAGCGGTGAAGCGATGTCTCGCGCCGAGCCAAAAGGCGATGAATTGAAGGTATTGCAAGGATTCCTAAACAAGCAGCGGCAGCAGTTTAACCGCCCTGGCGCCGATCCATGGCCGTTGTTGGCTGACGACGAGAAAGCAAAGCAAACAGTGATAACCGAGCTTTCCGGCCGTGCTGCACCGCCCGAACTGGCAGCCTGGACTGCCGTAGCGCGCGTCATCTTGAACCTGGATGAAACGATTACAAAGGAGTGAGAGCCATGGTTTTTAGTTTTCAATGTTCAGTGGATCTCGTTTGACGGATGTGTAACTTGCCTTTACTGAATACTGTTGACTGAAAACTCACGACTCCGATGAGACCATGAGTTGCCAAGACCATATCTACCGAAACATGCCTCCACGGGCGCTTGCTCGGCGGTGGTTCTTGAAAGAATGCGGCGTCGGCTTAGGGGCAATTGCATTGGGCGAATTGGCTGGCGCCAACGTGGCTCGCGCGGCCAGCAATCCACTCTCGCCGAAGCAGTCGCCCCTTCAGGCGAAGGCAAAGAGAGTCATTTTCCTATTCATGGCCGGTGCGCCAAGTCACCTGGAGTTGTTCGATTACAAGCCACAACTCGCCAAGTTCGACGGCACGCTCCCGCCCACTGAGTTACTAAAAGGGTATCGCGCCGCATTCATCAATCCCAATTCGAAACTGTTGGGGCCAAAGTTCAAGTTTGCCAAGCATGGACAGTGTGGGGCTGAGCTTTCCGAGATTCTGCCCCATCTTTCAGAGGTGGTTGATGACGTCGCGATCGTAAAGTCGATGGTCACCGATGCGTTCAATCACGCCCCGGGCCAAATTCTAATGAGCACTGGGTCGCAGCAGTTCGGAAAGCCAAGCCTAGGCGCTTGGACACTGTACGGCCTGGGAAGCGAAACGCAAAACTTGCCCAGCTTTGTCGTCTTTAGCACCGGCAAGAAAGGCCCCAGCGGCGGCAATTCGAACTGGGGTAGCGGCTTTCTGCCCACGGTTTACCAGGGCGTCACGTTTCGCACCAGCGGCGACCCCGTGCTGTACCTCTCGAATCCAGCCGGAGTGGACAATGAGTTGCAGCGCGACTCGCTCGACGCGGTCAACGCGCTCAATCGCCAGCATCTTGCCGAGATGGGTGATCCTGAAATCGCTACGCGGATCAACTCATTCGAGATGGCCTATCGCATGCAGGCTCAAGCGCCCGAAGCAATCGATATCTCAAAGGAGCCCGAACACATTCTCAAAATGTACGGTGCGGAGCCCGGCAAGCCTTCATTCGCCGCGACATGCCTGCTGGCCCGGCGGTTGGTGGAACGCGGCGTGCGGTTCGTCGAGATCTTCCACGAGGCATGGGATCAGCACGGCAATCTCACGCACGACATCAAAGAGAATTGCGTGACCACGGATCAGGCTTGCGCCGCCCTGCTGAAGGACCTCAAGCAGCGCGGAATGTTGGACGACACGCTGGTCGTCTGGGGCGGCGAGTTCGGCCGCACGCCCATGGTGCAGGGCGGCGGCAACGATGGCCGCGATCACCACCCGAACTGCTTCACGATGTGGCTAGCCGGCGGCGGCATCAAACCCGGCATTACGCTCGGCGAGAGCGACGACTTCGGCTTCAATGCCACGAAGGACCGCGTCCACGTCCACGATCTGCACGCCACGATCTTGCATCTTCTGGGCTTCGATCCGTTTACATTTTCCTACAAGTTCCAGGGGCTCGATCAACGGCTGATTGGTGTGGACCCCGCACGCGTGATGACGGAACTGCTCTTGTAGGTATATTGGCGATATGACCGAAGACCAAATTCTAGACGCCGCAATCAATACTTTGCTGCAGGACAATTGGCATCTCGGTTACAAGACACGGCCAATCTCGGACGGCGCAATTGCGGGGGTAGATGCTATACTTTTCAATCCCCGACTCGGCGAATTCCGTCTGATTGATGCGAAGGGCGACCGAGGAACTCCAGTCGGACGTAGTTCTGACTTTGTCAATTGTTTAGGGTCGATCGTAAAGCGAATTCGCTTTAACGCTGGTTATCTTCACCTAGAAGCACGCTCTCATTTCACTCCACCTCTGGGTATTAGCGTAAACCAATTCAGGGACCTACTTCGCCAGCGTGCAATGCATCGCAACTGCGAATACTGGTTGGCTTTGCCAACGACAATGCAACAAACGGTAGTTGATACACTCGACCCAGTATTGGCGGGTATCTTACGCCTTCGCATTCTATTAGCGGATGCGGAGGGCACGCTCCCGTTTAACTGGTGACCTGGTAATTAACGTGTGGTAGTACGACCTCTTTAAGCAAGTGTTACGATGCAACTCTCAATGGATGTGTTAACGCGGCAGCTTGAACTGGCCGACATCTTGTTGGCCGGGAGGGATCGGATGCTGTCGCCGCAGGATTTGCCGGGGCGGTATGGGCACGTCGTGCGGGCGCTGGATCAGGTGCTGGCTGCCTGTGACTGCGAAGCGGTGGTCGGGGGCGACTGGGCCGTGTGGCGGCACGGATACGTGGGGCGAGTTACTCAGAGCATCGATACCACACTTCCTAAAGCAAGCGTGGATGAATTCCTGCGAGCCGCTTCAGTCAGCGGTTTTGAAGTGATGAAGCAGTTGGAGGGACGTTGGCCCAAACTACTCCATCGTGAAACGGGTATCGAGATTGATATTCTGCCAGAAGGCGGCCGCCCCGGCACGGCAACCCGCCCGGCGCCGACCACAATTCCGCATCCTAAGGAAATGGGCGCGATCCCAAGAGTTTTGAAATACATTTCACTGCCGTCGCTCATTGAGCTGAAGTTGGCGGCTGGCCGTTTGCGGGATGAGGCGGATGTGGTCGAACTAGCACGGGAAAACCAGGACCGAATCGACGAAATCCGCCAGCATCTAGCCGCGGTTCACCCGCAGTATGCCGCACAGTTTGAAAAATTGTTAAAACAGCTTGATGATCAAGCGCACGACTGAATAACCACATCCATTGCTACTGCTTGTCCCACGAACTCATCGCCCGCCTGATAATCTCGTACTTAACGCGCTGTTTTGGATCACGCTTATTCTGATGCCGGTAAATGTGCACGCCATCGGCCACTGGATAAGCGAGTTTCATCACCTGCTCCACATACTCGGGGGTCGAGGAGCCCAGCCTGCTGTGGCGCGAGGCGTAAATATCCACAATAATTGGAAAATCGTGGCCGAATCGCTCTTTCAGCGTGTGCACTTCAGAAACCACGGACTTGGCATCAGTGAAACCGGCCGTTGTCGACTCGCTGCGATAAGGGAACAGGATTCCGTCGAGAAGTTCGCGATACTGTCGCACGAACGCCGTCGTCGCCTGTCTGTAATAGACGCAAGGCACGAACGCGAATTGGGGATTCTTGGCCCGCTGTGCGGTGACGATCTTCCGCATCGCCTTCGGCGTGAATGCCGTCTTTAGGTTATAGGCGAAATCATCGATGCTCCACGCGACGAGCGCCGGCTCACGGACCGACAAGCCAGCCAACTCAGTGGCCCACTTCTCATAGTTCTGTCGGAACGGTCCCGAATTATGTTTCGGCGACGATTCCGATGGCGGCAACAACGTTACCCAGACTCGGACTCCTTGTTGCCTGGCTAAGGGCAGAAATGTGTGCAAATCTTCCCAATCCGTCTTCGCACGTGCGATCAACCAGTTGTAACTATTGGCGTGCATCTCAGCGAGCTCGTTGAGCAGCCGCGTCGTGTCCATGTGCCCATCGAGCGCGCGCAATTTGCCGGCGTACGTGCCATAGGAATGCAAAAGTGCCTCGCGGCGCACCGTCGCGGCGTCCTCGGCACGGGCAAGAGGTCCGGCCGCCAATCCTAGGAAGCATGTGCAAAAGAGTAGTATGTTTTTCAAAGTGTGCTCCGTTATGCAATAATGGCTGTGTCTGTGTGGCTCCGAAATCGGTGGTCGGATTACCACGCGAGCTTGATTCCTTTCGGTCAGCGGCTGCACATTCCCATGATATTTGACACGCGAATCCGATCAACCACTCGTCTGTTCCATTAACGCTGCAATCGACCATTCTCCAAAAGACCATGCACAAAGTCGCTTTAACCATTGTCGCGGCATTGTTTTTTTCAGCGGTCGCCATAGCCGAGCGACCCAACATCCTGTGGCTTACTTGCGAGGACATCAGCCCCAATCTTGGCTGCTATGGCGATAATTACGCAGTGTCGCCCAACCTGGATGCACTGGCCGCGCGTGCCATGAGATATACGAACGCGAGCTCGAACGCGCCGGTTTGTGCACAGCTCGGACGACGATCATTTCGGGGCTGTATCCCCCTTCGACGGGTTCCGAACACATGCGCTCCCTCGCGCCTTATCCAACGGGACTTCGCATGTTCCCACAATACCTGCGAGACGCCGGTTATTACGCGACCAATAACAACAAAGAGGACTACAACCTCGAAAAGTCTGGCCGCGTGTGGGACGAATCGAGCAAACATGCCCATTGGAAAAACCGCAAAAGCGGCCAGCCATTTTTCGCGGTGTTTAATTACACGATCTCTCATGAGTCGCAAATCCGCAACGCAATTGATCCCGCGAACCGCATTCACGATCCGGCCAAGGTTCGGCTACCTGCGTATCATCCCGATACGCCCGAGGTACGCCATGACTGGGCCCAGTACTACGACCGCATCACGATGATGGACAAACAGGTCGGCGCCGCGCTCAAAGAGCTAGAGCAAGCTGGCCTCGCGGACGACACAATTGTCTTCTTCTTCAGCGACCACGGCTCGGGAATGCCGCGGAGTAAACGTTCGGCATGCAAATCGGGCTTGAACGTGCCCTTCATGGTTTACTTCCCGCCGAAGTGGCGACGCCTCGCGCCGAAAGATTATCAAACCGGGGGTTTATCGGATCGTCTGATCGGCTTTATCGATCTTGCTCCCACCATGTTGAGCTTGGCGGAGATCAAACCGCCGCAATGGATGCAGGGCGGCGCATTCTGTGGGCCGTACGCTGTGCCCGAGCCAAAGTTTAGTTTCGGCTTTCGCGGTCGAATGGATGAACGCAATGACCTCGTGCGGAGCGTGCGCGACAAGCGTTACATGTATGTGCGAAATTACATGCCGTATCGACCACACGGACAGCATAACGCCTACATGTTTCAAACGCCCACTACACGCGTATGGCGTCAATTGTTCGACGAAGGCAAGCTGAATGCCGTGCAGTCGCTCTATTGGCAGCCGAAAAAAATGGAAGAGCTGTACGATCTGTCGTCCGATCGCGACGAAGTGATCAATCTCGCGGATTCGCCGAAGCATTCGGCAGAGCTCACGCGGATGCGGACCGCTTTAAACGCATGGGAGCATCGGATTCGAGACGTTGACTTTCTGGCAGAATGGGAAATGCACGAGCGCTCCAAAAAAAGCACGCCGTACGACATCGGGCACAACCCGGAGAAGTACGATTTCGATGCGATATTCGCCGCGGCCAATTTGGCGACTTCACTCCGAAGCTCTGATTTACCGAAGATCGTAGCGATGCTACACGACGAAAATAGCGCGATCCGCTATTGGGGCGCAGTCGGCTTGCTGTCTCAAGGTAAGCGAGGCACCGCCGCCGGGCACAGCGAGTTAGTTGCGGCGCTGAACGATGAATCGCCAATTGTGCAGATCACGGCGGCCGAAGCGCTCGGGAGATTTGGCAACGAGCAGGACACCGAGGAAGCTCTTAAGATGCTGTTGCATTTCGCCCGCCCGCAGGCCAACGCGTTTCTTTCCATCGCTGCATGGAACTCGCTCGACAATTTGGACGAGCGCGGCTCCCATCAAGCGCGAACTTCGCGAGCTATCCCCCGATCCGGTCCATCCACCGCCGCGATACGGGGGTTATGGCCGGCGACTCAAGGAGAAAACCCTTTCGGATTTGCAGTGATTGCTGGTCAGCTGCGATTAGGTTCGATATGTTACGGGATCCATCCTCAATTGGCGGTCGGCAAGGTTCAAGGTTGCACAGATGAGTATTCGGCCTCTTCCCATCCCGGCACAATTTATGTTTTGTGGACTGTTGATCATGTCTTTGCTTGGAACCAAGAGCCTATCCCAGAACCGTCGGGGACAGGCCGGGCACCATCGCCGCGATGGTCGTGCGGAGTCTGCGGAGCAAAATGAGCCTGTCCCCCTTTCTGCAAACGGTTCTGGAATAGGCTCTAAGGCGTCGAAGAATAACCGAAACGCGAAAATAAATGACCTGATTGAGGGGGGCCAGTTCTCTGATGCGGAAAAACTGTTGAAGGCAGAAATCGCCGACCCGACTGCGCCAATCACCAATGGGCCGGCCGTTCAATTGGAGGTTTTGCGGCGCACCCGGCGCGACTTCGCTCTCACCAACGAACAAGTGCTTGCCGAAATCAAAAAAAGTATTCCGGACGCCACACAGGATGACGTCGACCGCTGGCGCAAAGCCGGCGACTTGCAGTATCGGATGATCGATAGCGAGCCGCGCTACTTCACTCGATCTGTCTCGAACCTGTTTCGTTTCAACCAAGAAGCGAAGCGCCGGCAAATAAACGCAAAACCAAAACAGAAATTCGACACGACAGCGCTTGTCGAAGAGTTGGTGAAGCTCTCCAGCTCGTCCGACAGTCCACTTATCTATCCCGTACAGCATCATTTGAAATATGAGATCGACATCCACGCTAACAATCCGCGCATAAAACCCGGCGCCATCGTGCGGGCATGGCTGCCTTTCCCGCAGGAGTATCGACAGCAGCACGACGTCAAGCTGATTCGCAGCGACCCGCCCGGGGCGAAAATTGCCTCGACGGACGCACTGCAGCGCTGCATTTACTTCGAGCAAGCGATTCGAGATCCAAGCCAAGTCCCGCGGTTTCGGATGGAAGTCGAATTCGTAACCAGCGCCTACTGCCCAAAGCTCGATCCAGCCAAAGTTAAACCCTACGACGTGGATAGCGAACCGTATCGCGAATACACCGCCCAGCGGCGGCCACACATCGTGTTCACGCCCCAAGTGCAGCAGTTGTCCAAAGAGATCGTCGGCGCCGAGAAAAACCCGCTCGAAAAGGCGCGGCGCATTTTTCGCTGGGTATCCAACAAAATACCGTGGTGCGCCGAATTGGAGTACAGCACCATCCCCAGCTTGTCGATGAAAGGGCTCACTGCCCGCCGCGGTGATTGTGGCGTCCAAGGCACAAGCTTCATCACGCTCTGCCGCGCAGCCGGCATCCCGGCCCGCTGGCAATCCGGTTGGCAGACCAAGCCCGGCGACTGGAACATGCACGATTGGTCTGAGATTTACATCGAGCCCTGGGGCTGGCTGCCTGCCGATGCTTCGTATGGCGTGCAAAAACACAGCGACCCGCGAGTCCAAGACTTCTTCTGCGGTCACTTGGACCCCTACCGCATGATTGTGAATCTCGACTACGGCCGACCGCTGGAGCCACCCAAGACCAGCTTCCGCAGCGAGCCCACCGACTTCCAGCGGGGAGAAGTCGAGATCGACGGCCACAACCTGTATTTCGACGAATGGGATTATAAATTCGAGGTCGAGACGAAACCGCTTGCGGATACCGCGCATTAAGAAATCGCCGCCTCACAGCAGGCAGTTTTGCACGAGAGCTGACCAGTATGCTTCTGGAATTGCAATTCAGCAATGAAATACGTGTCCTTCCCAGCCTGCAAGCGTTCGTCCACAGCGCTCTAAAGGTATTTCCGTTGCCGGCGGATGAACGCGACCGGCTCGAGGAACTTGTGGCGAGCGGCATTCAAAATGTTCTGGCGACGGCCTATCCCGTTGGCGAAGAGGGGCTGATTAAGTTAACGATTCAGGAGAAAGCCGAGAAGCTAGAAATTCGCATCCGCGACTTCGGCCTGCCGCAGGAGGTTAGCGTTCTGGAAAAACGGTTACGTGAAGCTGGTTTGGATGCGGCCTCGTTACATGGCTCCAACGCAGCGGAAGTAGTCGACCAAATGCATTGGCATTCGTTCGGGCCGCATGGAAAGGAATTGCGGCTGGTCAAATGGCTCCACGCATCCAGCACCCCCAGTACATCCGCAGAAGAAATCACTAGCGTCGCGGCGGATACTCCTCTCGCTCCTAAACAGCAATACACGGTGCGACGAATGCTGTCGGAGGAGGCGGTGCAGGTTTCGCAACTCATGTATCGCACGTATGGAACCACCTATTTTAATGAGGATGTTTACTATCCCGCTCGAATCGCGAGTCAAAACCTCCACGATACGCTGATCTCGATCGTGGCCGTTGGAGATGATGGACGCGTGGCTGGTCATTGTGCGCTGGAACGCAATCAGGACGGTCGCGTTGCCGAAATCGGACAAGCCGCGGTCGACCCGGCACATCGCGGCCGCGGACTGCTGGATCAAATGAAGGCCGCGCTCGAAAAGGAGGCCCAGAAGTTAGGCCTTGCCGGATGGTATGCCGACGCGGTGACCGTTCACACCTTTACGCAGCAGTCGAACGCTCACCACGGCGGTCACGTCTGTGGTGTCGACTTAGCCGTCTCACCGAAGTCCGAAGCCTTTCGCAAACTTGCCGCCAAGCAGCAACAACGCATAAGCTGCGTACTTTATTTCCATTGGTTAGATCGACCGGAAGTGAGGAGTGTCTGCCTGCCGGCGCGGCATCAGGAAATCGCTGGGGCGATCTACGAAAACCTACAGTGCCCTGTTTCATTTGGCGAATCGGCAAGGCCGACGTTGGAACATGGCACGCTCACCGTGAAGCTTGAACGACGTGCTTCGCTGGCGACAATCCACGCTCCGCGACTGGGCAAAGACAGTGACCGCGCCATTCGCCACGCCGCCCGCGAGCTGGTCGAGCATTCGCGCGCCAAAGCCGTGCTCGTGGAATTGCCGCTTGTGGATACGGCCGCCGCTCACGTCTGCGAAGCCCTCGAGGCCGACGGATTTGGATTCACCGGAATCGGTCCGCACTTTTCCACTGCTGGCGATATTTTGAAATTGGCGTACCTCGTCGAACCGTTGGTCCGAGAACCGATCAAAACCTTCGAACCGTTCGCCGATCGACTCGTCGATTATGCCTTAGACGAACAAGAACGCGTTCGCGCCAACCTTTAGGTTTTAGCTTCCTCTGACGATGCCCTCGTCGTCTCTGTTGCTCCTGTCAAACACTTCAGCAGTATCGACGCTAGAGAACGACTGTCCCTCATCCGAATTTAATCGCAATCGCAAACTATACCGTCTTCGCAAAGGCGGTCCCACAACAAAGCGTTTTTCGATGGATGCGATCGAACGGAGGGTGCTTACCAATCGCACTGTGCGAGACCGCGCGCGACGTGCCACAAAACGCACACGTCACAACGAGCCATCGCTTCGAACCCTTCTGTATCCACCCAGCAACTCGGGGCACGTCGTTTGCTGGAATAGTTAAAGGTTCCGTGGTTTGCATGCAATAGGTTCCAATGTCCGCACCGCCTTGCCGCCAGCGGTGAAACGAGCTTCCCGAGAACGATGGTCCGGTTTGAACGCTTCGCGGTCGCGTTTTCCGCGCTGATTGCTTTGGCAATGGCGACAGTTTTTGCGCTGAGCGTTCAGGTTCAGGGGCAACCTGCGGCAAAAGCGGAGACGTGTCTTCGTTTGCAGCTATATCTCCGGAGCGATTCTGCGCTCTGCCAAGATGCGCAAAAATATGCGGAAACCTTTAGTAAAGGTCGCCAGGGCATCTGTCTAGAAGTGATCGACACACTGGCCGATAAAGAGGGGCTCGACCGCTATTGGCAGTTAGTCCGCCGTTTCCATGTAGAGAAGCCGCGTGTGCCGGCTTTTTATGCCTGTGACCGCCTGAAGGTTGGTTTCAGCGACGCGACAAAAAGTGCTCCTGCGATCGAAAACCTGTTTGCAATCCATGCCTATATTCGCCCCACTTGCCAGCATTGCCGAGATGCCAAACGCTTTCTCACTGAATTGGCACAACGCTGGAAGGGCATACGGCTCGTTCTGCATGATGTCGATAACGAAGCTGGGGCTTTTCAGGAAATGACGCAGTTGGCCAAGCAACGCGGCATCAATGCGCCTTCATTTCCGATTATTTACGTTTGCAGCCAAGTTATCTCTGGTTACCGCACCGACGCGACGACCGGACGACAGATCGAGGAGTTGCTGATCGAAGCATCGGTAAATGAACGAAAGGGTGAGGCAATCGAGCCTCAACCCGAGCAAGCAGAATCTCACCACGCCACGATGTTGTTCCCGGCACTGTGGAATCTGCCTGGTCGGTCACATTATTCCGAGTATGCATTGACCTCTGTTGTCAATTCGCTACCTTTGCCGACGAGCGTGCCTGCTGCCGACGACGGCGCGAGTGCCCCTGTCAATCCCGACACCGACTTGCCGTTGCTGCCTCAAGAAGCTCAAGAAGAATCTGCCGAGAAAACATATACTGCTCCGGCTGAATCACCTGAAGGTATCGATCTCCCTTGGATAGGCTACGTACGCGTTCAGGACCTCGGTTTACCGGCCTTCACGCTGTTCATCGGGTTGATCGATGGATTCAATCCTTGCGCGATGTGGGTTCTCGTATTCCTGCTGTCGGTGCTAGTGAACGTCAAAGACCGTCGAAAAATCGCGGCAATCGCCGGAACGTTTGTCGTGGTCAGTGGGCTCGCGTATTTTGCTTTCATGGCCGCCTGGCTAAGTCTCTTCATGCTCGTCGGTATCGCGCGGCCGCTGCAAATCGCATTGGGTCTGTTGGCACTATTCATCGGCGCCGTCAACGTCAAAGACTTTTTCTTCTTCAAAAAAGGCGTGACGATGTCGATTCCTGAGTCTCCCAAACCAGGGATCTACGATCGTGTCCGCCGCATTGTTACGGCAGACTACATCTACGTCGCAATTGGTTTGTCCATCGTATTGGCCGTAATCGTCAACGTCGTAGAACTGCTATGCACGGCAGGCCTCCCCGCCCTCTACACCCAAATCCTCACGCTCCAAAACCTTCCCACCTGGAAGAATTATGCCTACCTCGGTCTCTACAACATTGGATACATGTTCGACGACAGCATCATGGTTATCATGTTTGTGATTACCCTCTCACATCGGAAGATGCGCGAAACCGAGGGCCGCTGGCTCAAGCTGATCAGTGGCATCGTCGTGCTCGCCCTTGGATTTGCCATGATCTTTCGGCCAGACTGGTTGCAGTGGTAGACGGCCTCATCCCCGTCACGATGCTTATCGCAGGATGCTATTGACTGAGCGCAGTTTCAGTTTCGTTAGTCGCGTCCACGGGTGTAACAGGTGGCGCAATCGCTATGTTGTTGGAGATTCCTGTGAACCAGTCACATATCGGACAGCTCGCTCAGGCGGCTTCATCCGCCGACCAGTTTCGACGATCGCCAGATATGGTTTCGACGGCGCGATCTTCCGCCAGATTCTCCCGGCGATGGTAAACGGTGCGGTGTGGGAATGGAATCTCGATGCGAAGTTCATCGAAACGGTTCTTCACGCGTCGCAGAAACTCTCGCTTGATCGTCCACTGTTGAAGTGGTTCCGTCTTGAAGAACAACTTGATAACGACGGCTGAAGCCCCAAGGGCTTCGACCCCCAACATCGTCAGGTCTTCCAAAATCAGTTTCTTAAACTGCTCGTCCCTTCGCAGTTCGCGTCCCAGCTCCTGAAGCACGGTCATTACGCGATCGACGTTCTCTTTGTACGCTACGCCAATTTCCATTACCGCTCGCGACCAGCCATGCGTTAGGTTTGTGACGCTGTGGATCTCGCCGTGTGGAATGAAGTGTACTCGCCCATCCAAATCGCGGAGTGCCGTCATTCGCAGCGAGATGCTTTCGACTTGCCCGGCAACATCACCGATGCGGATGACGTCGTTAATCAGGTACTGCTGTTCGAGCAACAGAATAAAGCCCGTAAAATAATCTTTGATCAGGCTCTGGGCCCCGAACGCAATGGCCAAGCCAACAACGGCCGCACCGCCCACCAGTGGACCAATCGGAATCCCCGTTTCTTCCAGCACCATGATCGCGCCGCCGCCGATAATCAGCAGATTCGCGGCATTGTGGAAGACACTGACCAGCGTCCGGGCTCTATTCTCACGCTCTTCACGCTTTCCTCGCAGGCCATGCCCCACCATCAACCGCACCAACCGCGACTGCATCATACGCGATACCCACAATAGAGCCGCCATCGCTAGGAAGATCGACAAAATCTTCGGCCCATGGTCGAGCGACCACTGGATCAAATTGCGCCGTAAACGGATTGTTTAGATGCTTCACTTTCTGCTGGGCCTCCTCCGCAAGCGTCCGTTTCTTTTCCGCTTGCTCGAAAGCCGCCAGTTGCTCAGCTTGTAATGAGCTGAGCTCAGACTGCAATTTATCTAATTGCGTAGTCACGCGCCGCGTTTCTTCTCGGGACTCTGCCAGTTGTCGCTTCGTCTCGCTCACTCTGACCTGAAGCTGCTTTAAATCCTCATGCTTGTCCTTTTTCAAGGACAGCTCTGCATCGAGGCTCTCGAGCGTCTCTTCCGCGATGTCGACCTTCTTACGCTCCGCGTCGCGCAATTCGCGCTCCATCTGGATGCTTTTCTTCAAAAGCGAAATTCGTTCGGTGATCGAACGCGCTTCGTTTTCCGCGGCTATCGCCTCTGCGGCGCTCTTTTCTGCTATCTGTGTCGCTTCGACGAGCTCCTTGCTCGGTGCTTTTTTGGTTTTTGAAACCTCCGGTGCTGCCGGCGCCGTTACCGATGCGTTCTTCGTCGCGTCAGTTGGTGCGACTGACGGAACCATAGTGGGCAATGGCAAGGCCGCATTCGAGGCACTTACGCTTTCATTCAGTTCTTTCGGCTCGGCAGCCGGAACGTCTCGCGGAGCTGCCGCAACTGGCGTTGATGCGCCCGGGGCCGCCGCTGTTGCATTTTGAGGCGCAACCGTTGCACCCGCACTCGTCTCCGTCTCCTGCCCAGCGCCGTTAAGTTTCTCACTCGCTTCCCGATCGCTTTGAAGTTTTTGTTCGATAATCTTGATGTTGTCATTGAGCGTCCGGCGCTCTTGAAGCTCAACGTCGAATCGCTGCTTGGCCCTATTCCAACGCGGCTCAACATCGAGCGCGGCTTGCTTTGCCTTGGCGATATCCGCTTCTGTGCCTTCTGCTGTTATCTTCTGCAGCTTCCTGCGGGATTCTTCCAAGAGCGAGTCGAGTTGTTTGAATTCGGTCTCGGCATGCGTGTAGTCCGCCTGCGAATCAGAAAGCCTTTTCTTAAGTTGGATAAGGCGCTTTTGGCCGTCCTCTGTTGCACGCTCGAGTTGAGTGATTCGTTTTGCGTCCGAAATCGGCGCAATTGCCGGGGCGTTCCCCTTCTTCGCGTCCGGGGCGCCCGCGCCAACAGCGGACGCTGATATCGGCTCCTCGGCAGAAGCTTGGCGCACCGGAGAAGATGGCGTGGATTGCGAAGAGTCGGCCGCGCCCGCTTCCGGATGCGCCAGTTGTATTCCGTTCCCCACCGGCGGTTGGCCCAATGCCATCTGTCCAACGCATCCCAACGCCAGAGCAGCGGCGGCAGTGATAGCACACGAATAATAGGTCGTGCGGCGATAGTCCACGCCGGCCTCCTTCTCCCAATGAAAGTAAATTCCTCTAAGAATGCGAGACGCCCTTGTCTACGGCGGCCGCTTTGCGAGGGCGAAGTCTAGGGAACGACCAGAGAAGATTCAACCCCGCCGATAAGCAGTCACTACACGCCACACCATTTGCGGTTAAGCTCATTGACGCTCGTTGAGAACGTGAAGGCGAAGACGGATGTTCGCCGGGTCGCCCGGTTCACGAACGCCCGTTCTCAAATGCGCCGCTCATTGGCAGAATCGTGGGCGACTTTTCAGGGCGAAGGGGCGGTGCTATCGGCATGACAGAGAGTAACTGCCCGAATTCGCCCCCAGCCCGCCGGTCGGTATGGCCGCTAAGGTGACGCCAACCGGCGTTGAGGGCCACTTGGTCCTCACTGCCGACATGCTGCGTACTGTTGGCGACGTCACCTCGCGTCCGATGCGTCACTACTGGCCTCTTGGCTTGACGCCAACAAAGCTAGTCCTTAACCAAGCGAACATCATTCGCTGATCGCACAAAAAAGCTCGAAACCTTCCGTGTTTTCAGGCGTCTAATGGGTAACGAAGTAACCCGTTGCCCCCGAAGCAAGGAGGATTTCGAGTGAACGCTATGATTAAGAATCGTCTGCGGAATGGCAAGCGGCGAATCGAGCGGAGACTGGCCGGTGGCCGGGAAGATCATGGGAAACCCATGTTCGGAGCCGAAGGCATCCGCGTCGAGTTGGCCGACAAAGCGAGAGCGATTTGTAACGGCGGCATCGGATTGGTCCACCAGTTGGCCCTGGAGACAGGGCTGGTCGATGCCATCGACCGCCACAAACCTTTGCCGGGATCGTTTTCCGGTTCCCAGGTGCCATGATCCCAAATCATGACGGTGCCGCCACCGTATTCGCCCTGAGGAATAACACCTTCGAACGTGGCGTATTCAAGCGGGTGATCTTCTACTTGGATGGCGAGCGATTTTACAGATGGATCGAGACTAGGGCCTTTGGGAACCGCCCAGCTTTTGAGCACTCCGTCGTGCTCGATGCGGAAGTCGTAATGCAACCGGCTGGCGGCATGCTTCTGTATGACAAACCGCAGTCCCGACGTGGTGCCTGTGCGGCTGCCCTTCGGCTCGGGCGTTTTCCGAAAATTGCGCTTTCGTTTATACTCTTGCAGACTCATGCGATTGGCAAGCTAAACCTCAAGCGACAAGTGACAATTAGCCCGCGCGTTTTTTGCGTGGGCGCGACGGGACATTCGCTTTGCTTTTGCCGAGCGAGCCGTCTTGGTTCGATCTTTTTCCGCATGCGCGACACTCCGCTTGAGCACATCCATAAAGTTAATAGTCTGGCGCCTCGGGGCTTCTCCCTCTTCCACTTCCTCGATGACCTCCGTCTTGCCAGATTTGATCTTCCGCTCAACCAGCTTCATCAAGGCTTCGCGGTATTCGTCGTGGAACTTTTCCGGGTGCCATTTGGCAGTCATACCGCTGACGAGCTTCGAAGCGAGAATGATTTCTTTCTTCGAAATCCTGTATTCGCGCAAGTCGGCGCTCGGCAGCTCCAATTCGTCGAGGCCGATCAATTCCTGGTGAAAGCGGAGCAATTCCAATACCAGCGCGTTGCCTTGGGCAATGATAGCTGACAGATATTGGCGGCCACGGATCACGACCTTAGCGATACCGGCCTGGCCAGACTCGACAATGGCCTCGCGAAGCAGCACGTACCCTTTCTCGGCCTTGTTGCCGGGAACGAGCAGGTAGGGTCTGTCAAAATACCGAATATCGATCTCGGTCAAGTCGACGAATTGCTCGATTTCGATCGTTTTGGTCAGCTCCGGTGAAGCGTTTTCCAGTTCCTCTTCGCTCATAAGAACGTAATTGCCGCCGTCATATTCATAGCCTTTGACGATCTTGTCCCACGGAACTTCCTCGCCGGTTTTCGTTAACTGGCTCGTACCGCACGCGGGCCGTATTGCGGCTATCGATAAGGTGGAAGTGAACCTCCGAACGACGTTCCGCCGAGAAAAGGACGACGGGAACATTTACGAGTCCAAACGAAATTGGCCCTTCCAAATCGGACGCGACATGATCTTTGCTCTCCAAGTGCCCACCATGACGGGTCGGCGGACAGGTGTGCCAAAGTGGCACTGCGGGGGCCCGCCGGTACAGCGAACGAGGAATACCTTCAGGCGAAAGTCGATGCAGCGAAAAATATTTGCTTTTTTCCAACTGTCGCCGTCAGCTAGCTATGCTAGCAAGCCCGATGCCAACTGATGAGATGTTGACGCGACGGCAACGCTGACCAGCAAATCATTAATGCACAAATCCGAAAGGGGGAGTGCCGGACGGCATTCCGGTTCATCTGACTCCAGCCGCTGCGGAAGGGGAGTCGTTCATCAGCCCAACGAAGATCATTGACGAATTTAGCGCATGGGTCGCGATCTTCTTTTCCGGGAGCGCGGAGAACGGCCGGCGGATGCTGTCTGGCTAGATCCAAAAATTGTCCTCGCTAGTGATTCATACATCCGTGAATCGATGACCTAACCCATGTCGAAGTG
>CAWIXI010000019.1:0-112931 GCA_963840025.1 uncultured Planctomycetota bacterium
TATTCGACGCCGTCGATCTGGTACAACACCCGTTCGAGCGGCGTCGCCACGAGCTGCTCGACCTCACGGGCCGAGTGACCGGGAAAGTTGACCAGCACGTCCGCCAGCGGCACGACGATCTGCGGATCCTCCTCGCGGGGCGTGATCAGCAGCGCCGCCGCGCCGATCAGCACCGAGAAGATGATCAGCAAGGCCGACAGATTGGAATCGAGGAAGATCTGGATGAACCGCGACAGCGCGTCGTGCGGCGCCGCTTGAGACGGGGAGCCATCCGACGCGTTGGCGGAAGTCATGCGTCACCCCCTCGCACCGCTGCCGAGGGCGGCGGCACGACTTTCTCTCCCGCCCGCAGCCCGGATAGGACCTCGATTCCCTCCGGCAACGTGCGGCCCAACTGCACGCTCCGGCGCCGCACCTCGTGGCCCTCGACGACGTCGACCATCGTCAATTGGCCGACGCGCGTCACGGCCGCCGGCGGGATGACCAGCACCTCTTCGTCCTCGACGGGGATGAAAATCCGGCCGAACATGCCACTGTATACGCCGGGCGGGCAGGGACCGGTGACCTTCACCGTGAACGATCGGCTGGCGGACTCGGCCTCGGGGACGATCTCGCTGACCGTGGCCAGGCACTCGTGGCCGAGTGCATCGAGCCGGGCCGCGATCTCGTCGCCCACGTTGAGCCGCTGCGCGAGCGATTCCCGGACGGTCGCCTCGAGCTGCATTCGGTTCGGCTCGTACAGGGTCAAGAGGACCTGGCCGGGCGTCGCCGTGTCGCCCGGCTCGACCCGTTTATCGATCACCACGCCGGTCAGGGGCGAACGAATCGTGGCGTAGCTCAGCAACACCTTGGCTTCGTCGACGACCTGTTTCGTCCGCCGCACCTCGGCCTCGGCCGACTTCAGGTCGGCCACGATTTGGTCGAACTCCGCACGAGAGATGGTTTTCGAGCTGACCAGCGGTTTCGCACGCTGGTAGTCGTTGCGGGTGCGTTCAGAGCGAGACTCGGCGCCCGCCGCGGCCGCTTCCGCCTGCTTGAACCGCGCTTGGAGCTCGGCGTCGTCGAGCCGCACCAACACGTCGTCCTTGGCAACGGCTTGGCTCGCCTTCACGTTCACCTCGACCACGCGCGCCAGCAGCTTCGAGGCGACCGCCGCCTCGTGGACGGGGCGGACCGTGCCGACCGCCGTTTCCCTCCGCGCGCGTCGCACCAGGCGGACCTCCACCACCGGACCCTGGACCGGGCTGGCCGCCGGCGGCGGCGCGGGAGGCTCGCTGCTGACCTTCGGCTGGAACACTCCCGCCAGGTACAGCAGCAGCGCGATCAAGCCGGCCGCCGCCGCCAGAATGCCCACGGCCAGCAGAATCACGCGTGTTACGCCGATAGAGTTTGGCGACCGAGACATGATGGACCTCACCTCGACGCAGGAGGCTGGCGACGCTCACCCCTGGCAGCAAGCGTGGGCCGATGGCGTGGTCGTCGTGACCTGATTCCACGGCATCCGGGCCAACACCATCGCCATGCCACACTTGTCGGTAACCCCGGCGAATGTCAAGCCTGCGCCGATGAACGCGGCGACTCCGAGCCAAACCGGTTGAACAAAATACCCCAATGCGACGCCCAGCAGGACCAGTAGCCCCGCCGTGATCCGCACCTGGCGTTCGAGCGAGATCATCTTCCGGCCGCGAGCCACGGGCAGCCCGGCCGCTGCCAGGCCGCCGTGCCGCCTTCGACGTTGACCACCTCGTCGCACCCGGCAGCCCGCAGCGCGTCACAGGCCTTCTCTCCGCGTTCGCCGCTGTGGCAGATCACGTAGATCGGCTTGTCGGACCTGCCGCTGCAAGCGGCAAGGACTGCGGCCGGATCGAACGATTCGAGCGGTTGGTTGCGTGCGTAGTCGACGCGTACGGCACGGAATTCGGCCGGCGTACGCACGTCGAGCAGATTCACGCTTCCGTCATCTTGGTAGAGAGCGTGCAGTTGTGTCGGCGAAATCGTCTTCATGGTTCCTTCCTCCACTCGCATCAAAAGATCGTGACCTTACGATATTTTTCTCAAAAAAATTACGTCTGCTGACTGTTCCGCAAAAAACGGTCCTCGATACACGAGAGGATGTCCTTGAGATGTCGTTCCGCGACGTGATAGTAGACTCGCCGTCCCTCACGCTGACTAGCGAGGAAGCCGCACCGCTGCATCAGGCGTAAGTTTTCCGACGCGACGTTGTCGGGAATACGGCAGTCGCGGGCCAACTCGCCGACCGTGTACCGGCCGCCGAGCAACCGCTGCACCATCCGCAGCCGCACTGGGTGGGCCAACACGCGGAGGCATTCGGCCGCCTGGCCGAACGCCGCCATGGTCGCCGGGCTGCAGGGACTGGTTGGGTTTTCGGCGGCTTTGCGTGCCTTGGCCATGGTCGTGCTCCTCCGATATAAATATATCGTGATATCACGAGGTGTCAAATTAGAAAATTTTGGGGCCGGAAAGCGGGGAATTTGGCGGCCGAAGCGGCCGGAATTCGCGACTGGGCGGTAACCGCAAGCGTCGCAGAGCTGAACCGCATGCGGTCGGCAAGGTCGGTCCGGAGGCTCATTCGTCCGTGACCGTGACGCTCTCCATCGTGTCGCCCTGCTTCACGGCGTCGACGACTTTTTGCGTGTCGTCGATGACGCGGCCGAAGATGGAGTGTTTGCCGTCGAGCCTGGGGGTCGCCACGTGAGTGGGGAGGGACAAGGAGATATTCTGCTTTTCTGAAAAAGTGGATCGCGGTAGGGACGCCGTTGCCGGCGGCCCCCCGCACAGATCCGTACGTGAAGAACTACCTCAAACGGCTCCTACCTTGGGTCGAACGTCGAGACAATGTCTCGCGCACTCATCCGCTTGCGCCTCGCATGGTGGTTCCGGCACAGTGTCCGGCCATGCGCGCCCGCAGCGAGTTCCCCTCGGTCGAACCCCTTCCCTCGGCAGACTCCGCCCGCAGGGGTCGCACCCGCGGTTATTCGCCTGCGTCGTTGGTACTACGAGTTCGTCTGACTTCCCGGCAGCGTACACGTCCGCCGTGCCGTCATCGACGTTCGCGGACCGCTCCGATGGGTCCCCATCGGAGACTGTCAGGATCTCCCGGTTCTCGCGGCTGGGATTTCCACGCATGCTCAGGTTCTCTGACTCCGCCGCAGCCGCCCGCGCCTTGCCTTGTCGGCGCTGGCGATATTGCCTTCTCCTTGTCAGGACAAAATCGGCCTGCGAAAGTGATGATTTCGGAGCTCCATGGCTGGCCTGCGTTTCCCTCTCTACCGATGCTCTCGCCCACCGCATTGCTGCGGTGGACGCTCCGCGAGAGGCCAGTGTGACTGGCTAGGTCTTCACCGCAGGACTCTTCCATTCCCAATCCCAAACCGGTTTATCCCGGCGCACCCTGACCCCTTTTCCCTCAAGGGTTAGTGGAAAACTTTTTCCCGGGATGAAGGCTGGCTGTCCCCCGGGTTTTTTGTCCCCCCGAGTTTTTTTGCTTTCAGTAATAAATGTCCTTGCACGGTATTCCACGCATCATCTCCGACGACAAAGACCATGCCGAATTCAGTACCGTCTTCATTCCACCATTTTGGTGCGAAATGGAAAGTGCTGATTCGACGGTTCGGTGCAGGCGGCATAAACAGGGGTTCCTGTTTCAAATAAGCGATCTCGTTCCAAGGTCCCCAAGGGTGTTCCGCCTCAAACAGGGCGAAGTTCCCGGAATTGTCCCGCGGACTATAAGAAAGCAAATAACGCCGTAACGCCGGTTGAAAACTGGCGCTAACGACTTTGATGCCATTTGGATCCTCGAATACAGGCCGCCGATCTTCAATCGCCGAGGTCCATTTTGGTTGTGCTTGATCGTCGGTCCCGGCGTACCATTGCCAAACGGATTGGTCTAGCACTTGGTCGTGCGGCGCCCTCGCCAAGTCGATTCGTCCCGGTCGTTCGTAAATCCAGGGCCGGGCGGACACTTTGGACGTCTCAATGCGAGTAAAGTAGGCATATACGTATTCGTCGGGCGACTTCCGCGTTGTCGCCCGGCGTTTAGAAAAGCTCCGGCGCAGATGCGATCCTTCATTGTCCAATGCCAATCGGCCAGTTGCCAAGTGCGAGCGTAGTCGTGAGAAACAGCCAAGCCGGTCTCCGCTGTAATTTTTTTGGGTCGAGCAACCCACATGTAGAGCGCTCCATCCACGCTTATGATACCGGTTCCCTTACCCTTAAACTGCGATCGATGCTCCGAATGTTTGCCTCCCCAAACATTCACTCCACTGTAGTCCGTCAATTTGCCTTGAATGCGAGCGACACCCATACTGACGCGACCATCAGTGTTTGTCCCTCCGAATCCGCCGCCATCACCAAAGGCACTGTATTGATTGTCGTCTGCTGCCCAAGTGATGGGCCAAATATCGCTTCCATGCGCCTTCGTTCGGCGGGTATCTTTGTCGAACTGGATCCCCAGAATATGAATACTTGCAGGATAGTCGAGATCTATCCACTCGGGAGGAGGGTCGGGAGGATCGTCAAGCGTTTGAGCACTCAGCCGTTGGACTTCCTTCAGCTCACACAGCGCAAGAAGTACGAAGCACAAAAGTAGTCGCCATGAACCATTGCGGTAGAGCGCATCAAATAGTTGCATTTTAGATTCCACGATACTCGATCCTTGCCTAAATTATTCTATCGATGGGTGTAAAACTTTCGCCTTCAGGCGAAACCTTAAGGTTCATATATTGGTGGGATGGAGAACTACCGCACTGGAGCGCATAGCCGCTTCGACATCAAATACCATTTCGTGTGGGCGACGAAGTACCGGAAAAAGGTGCTGACGGGGGCCGTGGGGGCACGGGTTCGGGACCTCGTCCGGGAGGTGTGTCGTAAGAACGATATTGAAATCTTGCAAGGGGCGGTGTCCACCGACCACGTGCATGTGCTGCTGTCTTGCCCACCGACGTTGTCGCCGAGCAAGATCATGCAGTACATGAAGGGCAAAACGTCTCGCAAGTTGATGATGGAGTTCAAGCACATTCAGAAGAAGTATTGGGTCAGCCACTTCTGGGCACGGGGCTACTTCGTCGCGTCTAGCGGCAACGTGACCGATGAAGCGATCGCGGAGTATATCCGGGGACAAGACAGCACGGAGCCGAGCGACGGCGACGACAAATTTACGGTAACTCCCTCGTGAGCGAAGGACTTTCAGTCCGTAGCTCACGAAATCCTGGAACCTACCGGCTTCCAGCCGGAATTTCCGGGTCATACACGGGGAGACCCAGCTATTGGATTGAGTATAGCAGGATTCGCCGGGGATACAAAATGATGAGTGGCGGTGGTAGCGCGGCGCCGGGGCGGGTTTGGTGGCGCGGAGGATGGGCCGGCGTGTTGGTCGGCGGGGCTGGAAAAGGTGAGGCCGGAAAAGGTGTCAGGAACGAATGGCACTTGATTAAGGGCAGGTTCCAAGACCAAATGCAACAGCTAGCGGAGCGTAACTGATCTTGGAGAAAACATCGCTGGGATGTCCGAATGTCGGGTTGTGCACGAACGACATTCGAACGGAGTCCCAGCGATGTCCAAACAGCTTACCTCGGAGGACCGAGCGGTCCTAGCGCAATTGCTTTCGATGAACACTCCCCAATCGGAAATTGCCCGGCGTCTCAAGAAGAACCGGTCAACCATCTATCGGGAGCTGAGCCGCAACTCGGGTCCACTCGGCTATATTGCCGAGGAGGCCCAGCAGCGAACCGACGTACGCCGGTGGGTCAACCATCGCGTGCGGAAGATGGATGATCCGGTCGTCCGCAAGTACGTTTGTCAGGGCCTCAAGCGGTATTGGTCTCCCGATCAAATCGCCGGCCGCTCGCAGCTCGATTTTCGCGGCGAACCCCGGCGGCAGATCTCCCGGCAGACGATCTATCAATGGATCCATGCCCGGCCCAAAGAAGAGCGTTGCCCATGGCGCCGTTGTTTGCGGTTTGGCCGGCCCCGGCGAAAACGCCGAGCAGACGCGGGCCGGTTGCCGAACGCCGTGCGAATCGATGGGCGCCCCACCGTCGTCGCTTCCCGTCGGCGCTTTGGCGATTGGGAAGGCGACACGATCGTCGGACGCGCCCATCGCGGCGGACTTCTCTCGCTGGTCGAACGCAAGTCGGGATTCACCCTCTTGGCCCGCGTGAACGATCGTCGCGCCGCCACAGTTCGCGCGGCTGCCGAAGAACGTCTCGCGGCGCTGCCCGATGCACTCTGCCGCACGGTCACGTTTGACAACGGCAAGGAATTCGCCGAGCATGAGCAGTTGAGCACAGCGACCGGCATCGACATCTACTTCGCGCATCCCTACGCCGCCTGGGAACGCGGCACCAACGAGCATACCAACGGCCTGGTTCGGCAATACACGCCCAAAGGCACTGACTTCACGGCGACCAGCCACCGCGCGGTGGCCGCCATCCAATCCTCATTGAATGATCGCCCCCGCAAGCGACTCGACTATCGCACTCCCCGCGAAGTCCTCCAACTCTGGGCTCATCGCCGAGATGTTGCATTTGGAATTTGAACCTGTCTCCTCCCCTTCAACGCCTCGCTCGTGACCAACACGATCTACCCGGATTCGAGCGATACCAACAGCAGCGGGACCGACCAGGTGAAAATGACCTACAACCTCGACGGCACGCCTGCCACGCGGACCGACCAGCGACAAGTGACGCTTACATTCGACTACGACGACGCCCGGCGGCTCCAGGCCCAGCGGGTCACGAGCTTTGGCAGCTCGGGGATCGTCGACGATACGGTCACGTCGATTACTCGCAAATACGACGAGTTGGGCCGCGTCGTGAAGATTACCAGCCACGGCAATTCAACGCCGACGTAGCGATCCCGATGATACGTCGGACGTCGAGAACCAAGTCGTCAACACCTACGACGACACAACGGCCAAACATGGGCTGCTGGTGAAGAGTGAGCAGAGCCACCAGGGGGTGGTCGGTACCACACCGGCCGTCCAGTACGCCTTTGACGCGTCGGACACCGACGACGTCTACGACGATGGCTTACGCCTGGAGACAGTCACGTATCCAGCCACGAGCCGAGTCATCTGGACCGGATACGGGAATACCGGGGACGTCGACGGACTTCCAACGATCGGCTCAACCGGGTGGCTGAGATTGGGAAACCAATTCCAAGCGGCACCCAGCTGAGCACCTATGCCTACAACGGCATCAACCGGCACGTGCTGACCGACTACCTGCGCCCAAGTGACGCTGGACTTGTACCAGGACGACCACCGGCACCTACGCCGGCTGCGACCGCTTCGGCCGCACCGGTCGATCAATACTGGTATAACTACACCAGCGGAACATCGACCGCGACCGTTTCAAGTACGGCTACGACTACGCCGGCAACCGGCTGTGGCGGGAGAACGTCCTCGCCAAGTGGGCTGACGAGTTCTACGAATACGACGGCCTGCAGCGGCTGGCCAGTGCCGACCGGGTGACCTGACCGGTACGTTTCCGAACAGACGGCATCACGAGCACGAGTCTCACGCAGGATTGGACGCTTGACCAGCTGGGCAACTGGTCGAACCTGACCGAGACCGACGGCACGTCGACGACGCTCGACCAGGACCGGGATCACAATGCCGTCAATGAACTGACGGAGATCGATTCTTCCTCAACCCACGTAGCGGAGGACGCGGCCGGTAACATGACCAAGGTCCCCAAGCCCGACAACTGGGGTTCCCACTTCAATCTCAAGTACGACGCCTGGAACCGGCTGGTCGAGGTCAAGGACACTTCAAACAACGTGGTGAGACGAACGAGTACGATGGCCTGGGAAGGCGAATCGTCCGCACCGATAAGGACGCCGATCCGGACGTGATTACGATGACTACTACAATGAGAACTGGCAACTGCTGGAAGAACGCAAGGATGCCGACACCGATCCATTGAACCAGTACGTGTGGCATCCGTACTATATCGATGCGCTGGCGATCCGCTACTGGGACAGCAACGTCGACGGCGACTACGACGACACGAACGAAGGGGCCCACTACTACCTGCAGGACGCGAATTTCAACGTGACCTCGATCGTGAACGCCGCCGCCACGGTGCTGAAGAGGAGCGATACCTATACTCCCCCGACGGCGAGGGCGACGAACTTGTACTCGAATTTCGACGTCAGCGACGACCAGCTCACGGCGCTGTAACGGCAACACGCACCTGTATACTGGCAGGGAGCGGGCCCCGGAAACGGGTTTGCACAACTATCGGACTCGCTTCTACAGGGGCGGGCGAAATTGGGGCGATTCAACCAGCGAGATAAGCTTTGGCTACAAAGGTGGTACAAATTTGTACGATTATGTCAGAGGAAATCCAACGTATTAGCTGCTGGATCCGACGGGGACGGCGTGTTGTATTCCTGCTGCCGGTGCTGCCGGTGCCTGTGCTTCAGCTGCAGGTTCGCAATGCGTGCAGGGAGTCACACCCGGCTACCCAAATAATCCTGGGAAACGGCCCTTATCGAGGCCCAGATGGCGATTGCACGATAACTATCGAATTAGTTTGCAGGGAGATGCCGTCAGATCCAAGCGGCATGTTCTACCATTGCTTTCTTGCCGTAAAGGACTCCGGCGGTAACTATATTGAAGCGGTATCTGGAATAGCTGATGACAAAGGTGGTAGCCCTACGGAAGGTATGACTATCTCAGCTGTTTGCGCGGGGTGTGCCCAGTGGGATCTGGACGCGATACAGACGGTGGATCATGACACATTTCCTTTTGGACTGCCAGTTGGACAGGACGACTGCGACTTCCTGAAAATGCACGGGATTATGCTCAGCATTTATCGGGAAACTTTCCCTATAATCAATACATCGACAATAGTAATACATTCCTCACCCGCATCATTCGGCATTGCAAAGGAAATGCGAATTTCCCGTTTTGGGCAATCGGTTCCAACGATATACAGCCGCCAACGAAGCCGATGCCTATGCCACCTCCGGTTTTTTGCTTTGTAGAAGGGACACCTGTCAAATTACCCGATGGTAGTTTAAAGGCGATCGAACGAGTCGGAGTGGGCGACGTTGTTGCAACATTTGATGTTGAGAAAAAATCGTTCACGGATGCTCATGTGAGTCAGATCATGACGCACACGACGAATAGCATTTTGCGGATTACCATTGACAGCGAGGAAATTGTTACAACGGATGAACATCCGTTTTATGTTATTTCTAAAGGCTGGACTCAAGCGAAGAAGCTCACAAAACAAGATCAACTGCTGACTTACGATGGCTCGTATCACGCGATCGAAAGTGTTGAAACTGAGCAGCGTTCAACAACTGTTTATAATATTACGGTCGAGAAACAACATAACTATTTTGTTGGACACATTGGGTACCTTGTTCACAATAAGCCTCCGTGATCTAACGTGGACGCTCCGCAAGTGCTCCAGAATTCAATGCTGATCACTTGGAACTTGAGATAACGTCAGGCTGTTCGAACCGTTTGTACAGACGTGTGCCGGTGGGAACTGGTGGTAATTCAGTCGCAAAAGTATGAGCAATCGGTAGTTGGGCGACTCGCCAGACAGGACGATTGCGGCCTCGTGAAATGCACAAGGGTTCGTAATCTAACACCGGTGTTAAGCTGACTTCCCACCGTCAATGTGTCATTGCTCTCAGTAGCGGTACTCGATTTGAGAATTGAAAAGGATGGATATGACGAGGCGATTCTACCCCTCGGCACGCACTATCGTAGTGATAATTGCGGTCCTTGGCGTCGCAATTGCTGCTGTTATTGTTGATAAGGTGCGATTCGAAAGTGCATGCGAAACGGTTCGTGAGGAATCTAATCGATTCGGCGGTCATGCCTATTCTGTGGGCGGGTGGCCCATCGGCCGAGAATTTGTTGTGCGGTTCGACGCTCCGCTGACTGATGCGAGGCTAAGGCGACTCGTCGCAGCGTATCCTCAAAGCCATCGAATTGTTATCAATTTGGCATTAGGAGATTACACATCGGACGATCGCGTGGTCCAGATGCGAAAAGTGGTAGCACCTTATAACATCCTAATTTGGAAGCAGAAAGCGGGAGCGAACTGAACCGCCGGCGGCACGGTGGATGAAGACACCGAGTACCGCTACACCGACGACTACAACGCCTGTTTCTATCAAAAATTCGGTCCGGAGGGCCGGAAAAGGGGACATTCTACTTTATTAGAAAAGTAGAATGTCCCCTTTTCCGGCCCCTCGACGTGTGACTGGATTTGCGTACCCGACGTTTCAGCTGCATTGTTGGGTTGAATGCGATGGCCACAGTTTCAGTCTTCTGAAAAAGAACGGCATTGGCACCCCTATTTTTGATGATCCTGCGGACAAAGGGCGAGGATGGGTTGTCGCGCAGGCGCGCCGACAAATGCGGCTGTATCTTGGCGAACTTTATCGCCAATTCGAAACCTTACCCATATAAGGCGAATCAGTGCAATTCGAATTATTTTGCTAACTCACTCTTGGGCTCTTGTGGAGAGCATCCAGGACGACCTAATAGAGCCTGGGGATGGGATCATTGCAACCGGCCAAAGTGTAGATTCAAGCCGTTGCCAGTAGTGCCTCCATGGTTGTCATGGTTTTGATTGGGCAATTGTCTGATTAGTCGTACACGTACCGATGTGATAAAGTACGTCGCATATAATGATTAAACAGGCGAGGCGGTTACAGCTCCACGTTTTCGGCTAATAAAGAATATGATGCGCAAAAATTTAGCTTTCCGATGGCGGCGAAGTTACACGGTTGCTATCCTGGCGGCTATCGCCGCGGCATTCCTTGTTCTTTGGATCTTTAATGTTCCGGCATGGCTAGTTTATTGGTCTGCAGGATATACAGGTGACGGAGTGTTAAAGGACGGTGGAGCGTGGTCTTATCCAAGATACAGAATCGAATTCCCTCCTTTGAAGTTTGAAGTGGGAGCAACGCGAACGTACCACGCAGAAGGAATTCCGCCGGTCAAGATGCTTGCTGGCATTGGCGTTGTTGTGACGAGACCACCAACCAACGACGGCTCAGCGGACGATATAGCTAGTGCAATTCCGTCGAATGCTGTGCTTCGTCTCAGAATTCAGACCGAATCCGGCGACGTTTTGTATGATCATCAGAAGCCAGTGCATGAATGGAACCACGCTGTAAGCACAAGAAACGTATCTATGGCTAGGTGGGTACGAGTTGGCATTTCACCCGTGGACAGATTACGCGATTTCGCTTGATGTGATATCGACCGGCGGAACGCTTACTGTAGAACATGCAATGCTTCAACCATTTTTGGCTGGGGGTGGCTCAGAAGTTCCGTGAACGCCCTGTCCCTATCAAAAACTCGATCCGGAGAAGCAAGGCGGGCGCGGAAAAGGACAAATCAAAGGGGTCAGGACTCTTTGATGCGATCCAGTGGCAGGTTCCAAGACCAAATGCAACAGCTAGCGGAGCGTAACTGATCTTGGAGAAAACATCGCTGGGATGTCCGAATGTCGGGTTGTGTACGAACGACATTCGAACGGAGTCCCAGCGATGTCCAAACAGCTTACCTCGGAGGACCGAGCGGTCCTAGCGCAATTGCCTTCGATGAACACTCCCCAATCGGAAATTGCCCGGCGTCTCAAGAAGGACCGGTCAACCATCTATCGGGAGCTGAGCCGCAACTCGGGTCCACTCGGCTATATTGCCGAGGAGGCCCAGCAGCGAACCGACGTACGCCGTGGTCAACCATCGCGTGCGGAAGATGGATGACCCGGTCGTCCGCAAGTACGTTTGTCAGGGCCTCAAGCGCTATTGGGCTCCCGATCAAATCGCCGGCCGCTCGCAGCTCGATTTTCGCGGCGAACCCCGGCGGCAGATCTCCTGGCAGACGATCTATCAATGGATCAATGCCGGGCCCAAAGAAGAGCGTTGCCCATGGCGCAGTTGTTTCGGTTTGGCCGGCCCCGGCGAAAACGCGAGAAGACGCGGGAGGAAAAAGGGGAATTCTACTCATTGGAAAGTAAATGTCCCTTTTCCTCCCCCGGGCCAGCGCGTAGTACATCTTCGCCTGGTCGAACTTGCGGGCCGATTCGTAGACCAGCCCCAGGTCATTGAGCGGCTCGAACCGGTCGGGCATCAGCCGGGCGGCGTACTCGAACTCCCAGGCGGCCAGGTAGAGCTTGTGCTGCCAGAAGTAGAGCACGCCCAGGCTGTGATGCGCCGGCCCGAAGCGGACGTCCGCGGCCAGCGCCTGCTCGAGCAGCTTTTGGGCCTTCGCCAGGTCACACTCCTTGCCTTCCAGGTGCTTCTGCATCTCCCGGCGGGCCTGGTCGTAGAGCCGCCGGGCCTCAGGCGTGTCGCAGCCCGCCTCGCCCGCCACGGTGACGTAGTCGGACGCGGTATCGTCGGACCAGGGCGCAGCCGCAGACCGCCAACCCTCGGCATCGGCCTCCGGGTTTACGTGTTGCCCAGCCATCGTTGCCCCAGGGCTTGGCTCTCGGCACTCCACGCTCGGCTCTCGGCCTTCCAGGTGGCCAATTCTGGGGACTTTACACCTGTCCACTATCTGGTAGAAACAAGGTGTCCGAGGACGCGGGAAAGAGCCCAAGAGAAGCAAGCCACAAAAGGCACGAGAAGTCGCAAGCGGCTCATTTGTGCCTCTTGTGCCTTTTCGTGGCCACTCGCTCGACGAACGTCACGTCGCATCGCCACCGACCAAAAAGCCAGCTCAACCGTGGCCAATGAGGCAGCGCAAACCACATGTCATCTTCGAGAGAAACGTGTCACCTTCGAGAAAACCACGAAGATTTATCACGTCGCACCTGTCGCCTTCGCAAAAACCCGGTGTTTGTCACCCGTCGTCCAGTCGGACCAGGTTGCACCAGTCACCAGTCACCATCCAACCCTCCGGAGCGATTTTTGGAACTTACCCCATCAGGCGCGAATTCGAGGACTTTTGGAACACGGGAGCTCAGAAATCGCCTTGTTTTTCTGAGCCGATCGCAAACCGAGGTGTGACAAAAGAGGTGATTTTTGGAACGGTGAATCGTGTTTTCCAAACGTGTTCCAAAAATCCAAAATTCGCGCGGCAAGCGACGCAAACTGGGCTACCGGTGCGTGTGGATGAGATTTTCGATCACCACCTGCCGGTCGCCGGTCGACCAGCACGGAAAGCCCGCGGCCGCACGTCTCGCATCGGCGGCGGGCGGACGGGTAGAATGGGGGATGAATGACGAAATCCGAATGTCGAATGCCGAATGAAGCAACATTTTGATACGTCTTCGTCATTAGAACTTCGTCATTTGTCATTTCCTCGCCGCCCATGTCCAGCCCCATCCCGCGCTACCTGGTGCCGTTCCATCCCAAGCGGATTCCGCACCACTTCGTCGACGTGCTGGTCATCGGCGGCGGCATCGCCGGGCTGCGGGCCGCGATGGAAGTCGATCCGCGGCTGTCGCTGCTGGTGATCACCAAGGACACGATGGAGCAATCCAACAGCACCTACGCCCAGGGCGGCATCGCCGGCGTGATCGATCCCGAAGACCGGTTCGAGGACCACGTCGACGACACGCTGGTCGCCGGCGCCAATCTCTGCGACCGCGAAGTGGTCGAGATGGTCGTCCGCGAAGCGCCCGAGCATATTCGCACAACTTGATCGCCTGGGGCACGCAGTTCGACGTCGAGAACGGCGAGCTTGCTGCTCGGCCGCGAAGGCGGGCACAGCCATCGACCGCATCGTCCACGCCTTGGGCGACGCGACGGGTCACGAGGTGATGCGGGCGATGATCCACCGGGCGCAAGACCGAGCTCGGCGCCCAGTTCTGGCCCAAAACCTTCACGATCGACTTGCTGACCAACGACGGCGTCTGCTGCGGGGCGCTGGTCTGGAACGCCCGACCACGGCAAGACGTTCGTCTGGGCCAAGCAGACCATCCTCTGCACCGGCGGCGCCGGGCAGATCTATCCGCGAATCGACCAATCCGGCCGTGGCCACCGGCGACGGCCACGCCATCGCCTATCGCGCCGGCGCGGAGCTGCGCGACATGGAGTTCATGCAGTTCCATCCCACCGTGCTGTACATCGCCGGCTCGAGCCGCAGCCTGATCACCGAGGCGATGCGCGGCGAAGGGGCCTGGCTGGTCGACTCGACCGGCCAGCGCTTCATGCCCGACTACGACGAGCGCGGCGAGCTGGCGCCGCGCGACGTGGTGAGCCAGGCGATCGTCGCCCAGATGGAAAAGACGCGGCAGCCTTGCGTGTATCTCGACCTGAGCCACCTCGATCCGGAGTTCGTCCGCAAGCGGTTCCCCGGCATCGCGCGCACCTGCGCCGAGTTCGGCATCGACATCGCGCGCGATCCGATCCCCGTGCGGCCGGGGGCCCACTACATGATCGGCGGCGTCACGGTCGACCACGAGGGCCGCACGACGCTCGACCGGCTGTGGGCCGCGGGCGAAGTTTCCAGCAGCGGCCTGCACGGCGCGAATCGGCTGGCGTCGAACAGCTTGCTCGAAGGGCTGGTCTACGGTGCCCACGCCGGCCGCGGCGCGTCGGCGGCCGCGCTCGAGCAGCCCGATTCCTATGAGGTGATCCCGCTCGAGAACCCGCCGGTCGACTCGCCCACCGAGCCGCTCGACCTGGCCGACATCCGCAACTCGCTCAAGAGCCTGATGTGGCGCGCGGCGGGCGTCCGCCGCACGGGCCAGCAGCTGGCCGAAGCGCAGCGAAACGATCCACCGTTGGTGCCGCTACGTGCTCGCGCGGCAGTTCGCCAACCCGGCCGGCTGGGAACTGCAAAACATGCTGACCGTGTCCAGCCTGATGGTCGAATCGGCCCTGGAGCGCACCGAATCGCGCGGCGTCCACCTGCGGAGCGATTTTCCCGAGCCCGACGACGCCCAGTGGCGGAGGCATTTGGCGGTGGTGCGTAGCGGCAACGCAACAAGCGACTAACCTGATTGGCGTCCAGCGTTCCCATTAGCTATAATTCCGGAGGTTCGCACAATGGATACCGTCCACGCGATTTACGAGAATGGGATCTTTCGGCCAGTCGCGCGGTTGCGCTGCCGGACCGCACGGAGGTCGAGTTCGAACCGCGGCCGGTACTCAATGGACAACACACGCCCGGTGACGCCGCTCCAGAAGCTCTCCAAGCCGTGTACGCGGTGTTGAGCGAGCGATACGCCTCTGGATTTTCCGATACCGCCGCGCGTCACAATGAGCACCAGCCATGAACGGCGTGTTTCTTGACACGGTCGGCCTGATCGCCGTGTGGGACACCAGCGATCAATGGCACCGGCAAGCCGCGGACGTATTCAACGCCCTACTACAAGAGAAGCCGCCTCTCCTAACGACCAGCTACGTTCTGCTCGAATGCGGCAATGCGGCATCGCGTCGTCCGTATCGTCACCGCGTCAATGCCTTGCGCGGTCATCTCGCGATGCCAATCTGCTCGTGGAGCCAACTCCGGACGACATTGAAGTCGCATGGACCGCGTTCGATCGCGGCGAAGCTGGCCAGGCTGGGATTGTCGACCAGGTTTCGTTTGTTGTCATGCGACGGCTGGAAATCACGCAAGCTTTTACCAACGACGATCACTTTCGCGCCGCTGGATTTGAGACATGTTGGTAGCAGGTGCCAAATTCGCCCGCTGCACCCCCACATGCTCCGTGTTAAGCCCGCGTCACCGGGCCGCCGCAGGAGCGCTCATCCTTTTTCGGCGGCGTCGCGCTGCTTCGGTTGGGCGTTTGGTTGTCTGCCGTCTTGAACCGCTCGTCGATTATCGGCGTATCGGCTGGCAGCGGGATGCGGTTCAAATCGACAATCTGGCCATCCACCACCAGCTCGATGTACGTGGTCCACATCCAGCGTTCCCTCGGGTTTCTGTCGGTTGCCGGCAAGCTCCTCCTCAGGGTTCGCCTGCTTGTCTGTATCGGCGGTGGGGAGTGAATGAGAACGCCCGCGGGTTTGATCTCCATAAAATCCGTCTTCGGGCCGCGCACCAGGATGATGGGCTCCTTTGCTTTTGACCTTCAGGAAGTGCCGCCAGGCGGCCTCAAACTCCTCCGGCTTGGTGAAAGGGATTTGATAATGCTCCTGAAGGAAAATTGGCCCCACCAGCGTGCGAGAACGCGGTCGTAGCGGCTCCATTTCCTTCGGCCAGCTTTTGGGCCAGGTGCCCTCATCGGAACACAAATAGACCGCATACACGGTGGAACACATCGCACAGAAGGCCACTATGGCAAGGAAAGCGATCGTTCTTTTCATTGTGATTCTCCCGCGAGAGTGAGATTTCGTGCCCCGGGTTCGACGCACAAGACCGGCTTTTGGTTCCATGATTTAGCAACAAAGCCTTTGGCTACCGTACCTCCACGTGCCGCGTAGGAAGCCGCAGTTTTTCGACGCCCAGCGACTTCAACAGGTCGATCACAATCACTACGTCGTCCCACAACAGGCCTTTGCCGGCCGAGAGCGAAACGTCCTGGTCGGCCGCCGCTTCGGGGCCGAGGTCCTGGAAATAGCGGCGGACGGCCGCTTCGTCGACGAGGCGATCGTTGAGATACAGCTCGACGCCGCCCGCCTCGCCCCGCTTCAACGTGAACACCAGCGGCGTCGGCTCGACTTCGGGTGGGATGTTGGCCGACTCCGGCAGGTCGACTTTCACCGGCGCTGTGCCGACGATCGCCGGCACCGTGATCATGAACACGATCAACAGCACCAGCGTCACGTCGACTAGCGGCGTGACATTGATCTGGCTCAGCGGTCCGCCTTCGTCTTCGTAGGTCGAGCCTGGAAGAAATGCTGCCGGCCATTAGACGGTCCTTGTGGAAGTCGCGGCGGGCGCGGGTTCAGCCGGGCGGCCGTCGGCCGGCGTGTTCGCCAGCACCAGGTGGGCCAGCGAATCGGCCTCGGCCAGCCGCGTGCGGACCTTGCGCTCGAACAGGTTGTACGCCACGACGGCCGGAATCGCCACGAACAGCCCGACCGCCGTCGCCACCAGCGCCTCGAACACGCCGCCCATCACGGCGCTCGGATTGTTCTGCCCGGCCACGGCGTTCAATTCGTGAGCGGCCTTGATGATGCCGAGCACGGTGCCCAGCAGGCCGATGAACGGCGCATTGCTGCCGATGGTGGCCAGGATCGAGAGGTTGGCATCCAGCGCCGGCCGCATCCGCGCTTTGGCGCTGAGCATCGCTTCGCTGGCGGCGTGGGCGCCGCTGCGCAGGTTGACCAATCCCGCCGCCACCACGCCGCAGGCGATCGACGACGTATGCCGGTCCTTGACCAACTGCCAGGCCCCCGGCAGATTGCCCTTCCGCAGCTCGTCCTGCAACCGGCCACCCAGCTCTTCCGCATCGACGCCCGTCCGCCAGTAATACAACCAGCGCTCGGCAATAATCGCCAAGCTGACGATGCTCAGCACCGCCAACAGCCAGAGGATCCACTCCGCCCCCAGATAGGTCAGCCGCAGGAGCAGAGACGTTAGCATGGAGATTCCTTTTCCAGCGGTTCGAGACCGGCGCACTCACCGCTTCGAGTGAACGCGCCGTTCGGGATTCCCCTTAATCTATAGGCCTGACAACCGAGGAGCGAGAGGAATCGCCGGGGGGCCGCGGTCGACAGGGAGCACCCAGCGAAGTCGCAGCAAAATGGCGGCAAAAACCACATTTGGCGCACGCCGTCGAACCGCCCCGCGGTGGCGGTCGTACCCGTATGGTATAGACACCCGCCGGGGACACCGGGTACGCTTTCTACCTGCGTACGGGTGGCCTGGTAGCCTTGCCGGGCAGCACCGATGTGGGCCCTCTGCCCGGGGCAGCCGGCGCGCCGCCGCTGGCTGAAGCCTTCCCTAATTTTGCTCAACGCTAGCGGAGCCACGAATCCATGACGCGCTTAGCTACCGAATCCTCCTCCTCGCCCGCCGCGGCCAATCCGGCCCGGACCGCCATGATCGAGGCCGATCGGCCTGTCGAAATTCTATGGCGACTTCGCCGCCTGCCGCGACGTGAGCTTTGAAATCCACGAGGGCGAAGTGGCCGCCTTCCTCGGCCCCAACGGCGCCGGCAAAAGCACCACGATGAAGCTGCTGACCGGCTATCTCGCCCCCTCGGAAGGCGAGGCGCGGATCGCCGGGTTCAACGTCGCCACCGAGCGGCTCGAAGCGGCCCAGCGGCTCGGCTACCTGCCCGAAAACGGCCCGCTCTACCCCGACATGACGCCCCGCAGCCTGTTGCGGTTTTTCGGCGCGGCCCGCGGCATGACCCGCGAGCAAATCGAGCGAGCGGATGGAGGCCGTGATCGATCTCTGCAAGCTCGGCACCGTGATCGGCAAGCCGATCGGCAAGCTCTCGAAGGGCTTCCGCCAGCGCGTCGGCATGGCCCAAGTGCTGCTGCACGAGCCGGACGTGCTGATCATGGACGAGCCGACCGCGGGACTCGATCCGAATCAAATCCGCGAGGTCCGCGAGACGATCCGCCGCTCGGCGAGACGAAAACCATCCTGCTCTCGACGCACATCCTGCAGGAAGTCGAAGCGATGTGCAATCGCGTGATCTTCATCAACGAGGGGCGAGTCGTATTCGACGGGCCGTCCGAAGAACTGGCCGGCAGCGATCAGGACCTCGACGAGCGATTCCACGAACTTACCGGGCGGAATGAAAAGACGATCTGCCGTTGGAACGACGCACCCGCCAGTCGATTCGGACATGGCCGCCGACGCAAACCTCTGACCTCCGACCTCCGACCTCTTCCCATGAACTTGACCGTTCTCAAGTCGATTTTCAAGCGCGACTTCGTCAGCTATTTCTCGAACCCGACGGGGTACGTGTTCATCTGCGTGTTCGTCGTGCTCAGCTCGCTGGCCGCGTTTTGGCCGCCGGAGTTCTTCAGCAACAACCTGGCCAATCTCGACCAGCTCAACGGTGGCTGCCGTTCATCATGCTGGTGTTCATCCCGGCGATCACGATGAGCATCTGGGCCGAGGAACGCCGCCAGGGCACCGACGAGCTGCTGCTCACGCTGCCGGCCAGCGATTTGGACGTGGTGATCGGCAAGTACCTGGCCGCCGTGGCGATCTACACCGTCTCGCTGTTGTTCTCGATGTTCGCCATCTATCTGGTGTTCAGTTGGGGCCTCGGCTCGCCCGACGTCGGGCCTGTTCATCGGCACCTACGTCGGCTACTGGTTCATCGGCCTGGCGATGCTGTCGATCGGCATGGTGGCCTCGTTCCTGACCAACAACCTGACGGTCGGCTTCATCCTCGGCATGATCTTCAACCTGCCGCTGGCGATGTTCGGCGTGGCCGACTGGATCATCAAGAGTCCGGCACTGGCTCAAGCGATCAAGCAGTGGAGCGCCGATCGAGCAGTTCGGCGATTTCGAGCGCGGCGTGATCAGCCTGAGCGGCATCAGCTATTTCGTGCTGATCGCGGTCGTGATGCTCTACGTGAGCATGGTGCTCATCGGCCGCCGCCACTGGACCGGCCGCGACGACGGCGGCCGGATGTGGGCCCACTATCTGGCCCGCGCCGTGGCGCTGCTGCTATTGGCAGTCGGCGTCAACATGTTTCTCTCGCACCACAACGCGCTGCGCGTTGACATCACCAGCCAGAGGCTCAACTCGCTCTCTGGCCAGCACGGTGAAGTTGATTCACGAGCTGCGCGACAATCCGGACGTCAAGACGATCAAGATCGACGCCTACGTCAGTCCGCAAGTGCCGGCCGAATACGCCGCGCACAAGCTCAACCTGCTCTCGACGCTCTCCGAGCTGCGGGTCGCATGAGCGGCGGCAAGATCGTCGTCGACGTCCACGAAATTGAGAACTTCAGCGAAGCAAGCCTCGCTCGCCGAGCAGACCTACGGCATCGAGCCGCATGAAGTGCCGACTCTCGACCGCGGCGTCCGGGGCACTGAGGAGATTTTCTTCGGCGTCGCATTCAGCTCCGGGCTCGACAAGGTCGTGATCCCGTTCATCGATCGCGGCATCCCGATCGAGTACGAGTTGGTACGTTCGATCTGCACCGTCGCCGGCCAGCAGCGCAAGACGCTCGGCGTGCTCAAGACCGACGCTCAGCTTTTCGGCGGCTTCTCGATGCAGGGGCCCACCGAGGAGTCTGAAATCATCACCGAGCTGAAGAAGCAGTACGACGTCTTCGAAGTGGATCCCGCCAAGCCGATCACCAAGAAGTTCGACGTGCTGATGGCCGTGCAGCCGTCGTCGCTATCGCCCGAGGCGATGGAGAACTTCGTCCAATGCATTAAGTCCGGCCAGCCGACCGCGATTTTTGAGGACCCCATGCCCTGGCTCAATTCGTTTGGCGGCGTGGTCGGGACCGGCCAGCCCAAGCAGCCGCCCGGCGGCATGATGGGCATGTTCGGCGGGCAGCCGCCCGGAGCCAAAGGCGACATCTCCCAACTTTGGAAACTGCTCGGCGTCGAGTTCGACGCCGAACACGATCATCTGGCAAGACTTCAATCCCGAGACCAAGTTCCAAGACATCCCGAAGGAATGGATCTTCATCGACGAAGGGCTCACCGCCCAGAACGCGGTCGATCCGTTCAATCGGCTCGATCCCATTTCCGCGGGCATGCAGCAGGTGCTGTTCCTGGTGGCCGGCTCCTGGCAGAAGGACAAGTCGTCCAAGCTGAAGTTCACCGAGCTGGCCCACACCGGTCCCAACACGGGCAGCATCAGCTACCGCGACTATGACATGTGGAACCGCTCGGGCGGCACGATGCAGCCGCGCCGCAGCCTGACCAAGCAGCAATACATCTCGCCGCCCGCGTCCAGGGCACGGTCGTCGACGACAACGACCTGTTTGCCTCCGAAGCCGCCGCTAAGAAAGACACGGACACCGACAAAGAGGACAAATCCAGCGACTCGGCAAAGGATAAGAAGGAATCGGATTCCGCCGAAACGGTCGACCCGGCCGAGGATCCGAACCAGGCCGGCCCCAAGAAGAACAACATCGACGTGGTGCTGGTCGCCGACATCGACTGGATCGCGCCGATCATCTTCCAGCTCCGCGAGATGGGCAACAACCAGGACATGCTCGTCGACTGGAAGTTCCAGAACGTCCCGTTCGTGCTCAACATCCTTGACTCGCTGGCCGGCGACGACCGCTTCATCGACATCCGCAAGCGGACCCGTTCGCACCGCATCCTGACCAAGGTCGAAGAGGCGACCGAGGAGTACCGCACCAAGGCGCTGAAGGAGCGCGACCAAGTTCATGGACGAAGCGTCGCAGCAAATCGAAACAGTGCGGCAAGACTTCCGCCAGAAGATCGCCGAGCTGCAAAACCGCACCGACCTCGATCCCCGCACGAAGGCCCAGCAGATCGAAATGCAGCGGATCAAGTCCGAACGGGAACGGCGACGTGAAGATCAGTCGGCTCGAGAAGCAGCGCGACAAACAAGTCAAGGAAACCGACCGCGAACTGGCGGCGGAAATCAGCGGCGTGCAGAACTGGTACAAGCTCTACGCGGTGATCCTGCCGCCGATCCCGCCGATCCTGCTGGCGTTTTTCGTCTTCTTCCACCGCCGCCGCGCCGAGCAAGAAGGCGTCGACGCCCGCCGCCTCCGCTTCGGAAAGAAGAAAGCGGCCGCCTGAACAATTCATAACAATGCAATCACCACGGAGGACAAAGAGCTCGCAGAGTAACGAACAAAAACAACCGCTAATGAACGCTAATCGTCGCTAATAAGAAATAAGACTGGATCAGTCGATTCCTCATTAGCGTCGATTAGCGACAATTAGCGGTGACTCTAATTCATCATCTCCGTGTTCTCTGTGTTATCTGTGGTGATCCTTCCGGAGCTTCGATCATGAGTGAATCACCAAGACATCGACGTTTCTCGCCGTGGCAGCGGTGGCGCTGGTGGCCGGTTGGGCCACTCGGCCGACGTCGGTCGACGTGGACGTCGCCTCGCTCGTCGGCAAGAACCTGACCAAGAAGCTTCACCGACCCGGCGGAGGCCAAGCGGCTCAAAATCGTCGAGTTCAACGAAGCCTCGGCCACGCTCCGCGAGTTCGAAGTCGCCGAGGAAGACGGCCTGTGGACGATTCCCTCGAAGAACGGCTACCCGGCCGACGCCCAGCGGCAAATGGCCGAGGCCGCTACGTCGCTGATGGATCGCAAGATCCTCGCGATCGCCAGCGAGAGCGCCGCCGACCACGAGCAGTACGGCGTGATCGATCCCGCTCTCGCCCAAGCTCGAAGCGGGCGAGAAGGGCGTCGGCACCCGCGTCACGATCTCCGACATCCACGACAAGCCGCTGGTCGACCTGATCATCGGCCACGAAGTGAAAGACACCAACCAACAATCAGCACTACGTCCGCGAGGCGAACCGCGACGTCGTGTACGTCATCGAAGTCGATCCCGAGCAAGCTGTCCACCAATTTCGAGGACTGGATCGAGAAGGACCTCTTGAAACTCAACGCCTGGGACATTCAAGAGCGTGCAGATCAACGACTACTCGGCCGAGCTGCAGCCGGTGATGACGCCGCAAGGCGTCGCGATCCAGGTCGCTTGGGACCCACGTAGCGAGCTGACGCTCGTCTACGACGACAAGGACTCGAAGTGGACGGCCAAGGAGCTCAAGCAGTACGACAAGAGCGCCGAGGAGCTACAACGAATTCAAGCTCGCCGACGACGAGGAGCTCAACACCGAAAAGCTCAACGCGCTGAAGACGGCGCTGGACGATCTGTGCGATCGTCGACGTGGACCGCAAACCGGCCGGGCTCAGCGCCAACCTGAAGGCCGGCGTCGACTTTCTTGACAATGCCGAAGCCCGCAAGGACCTCCGCTCGCTCGGCTTTGCGGCGGTGCCGGCCCGCGACGGCGGCGGCGGCCAGGAGTTGATTTCCAGCGAAGGCGAAGTCGATCGTCACGATGAAGGACGGCGTCGAGTACGTGCTCCGGTTCGGCGACCTGCGGATGGACACCAGCGGCCAAGAGGCCGAGAAGCCCGCCGCCGACGCGACCGCCGCCGAAAAAGCCAAGGCCGGCGACAAGAACGTCCAGCGGTATCTGTTCGCGATGGCCCGCTTCAACGAGGACGCCATCAAGAAGCCCGATCTCCAGGAGTTGCCCCCACTACCGGCAGACGAACCCGCGACCCCCGGCGCGGAATCGGCCGCTCCACAGCCGGCCGAAGCAAAGCCTGAAGCAGCCAAGCCTGAAAAGCCCGAGGCCGCCCAGGCGCCTTCATCGAAGGAGGTGGCGGAGCCCGTCGAAGAGGAGGAAGAGGAAGAGGAAACCAACGAAGCACAACCAGCCGTCGAGAAGTCGGACCAGGCGAGCTCGCTTCAGCGAGCGGGCGATGAAGAGAAGCCCTCCACCGCCGAACCCGCCAAGGACGCAGATGCCACCAAGGATAAGGGCACTGCAGAAAGAGGCGCCGAGGCAAAATCAGTTCCCAAACATTCGCCCGACTACGAGCGTGTGCTGGCCCAGCGGAAGCAAATCGAAACGGAAAACAAGCGCAAGCTCGACGAGTACCACGCCCTTGTGGAAAAAGGCCGCAAGGAGGTGAAAGACCTCAACCTCCGTTTTGGCGACTGGTACTTCGTCGTCTCGAACGACACCTTCAAGAAAATTCGGCTCGGCAAGGACGAGGTGGTCAAGAAGAAAGACGCCAAAGCCGACAAGGCCACGACCGAAAAATCGGGGCCCGCCGGCACTCCCGGCGCCGCCATCCCCGGCCTGCCGTCGCTGCCGAGCGTCGACGGAAAATAGCCTTGTACCCGGCCCTAAGACGCGATCTGCTCCCCCATCCGCGGAGCGATTCGAGCGTGAAGATGCCGGTTTCGTGGCCGTCACTGAAATGGATGCCATAAGCGTAGCGGCCGACCGGGTCCATCGCCGTGATCCGTAGCGGCGCCGCCTCTTGCGGGGTGAGAATTGGCAGCGACGTCGCCGGCGGCGGTGCCGAACGCTTCTCGCGGCAAGTCGCGCACGGGCATTTGTCCCGCAACTCGCGCACCGCGTACTCGCGGATTTGCCCGTCGCTCCAGACGATCCGTAAGCGGCCGGAGGGTGTCATTTCAAGTTGTGTTGGTTGTTCGATCATGAGTTGCGCTGGTCCACAAACCGCCTCCCCTTTCCCTCGAACCGCGGCAGCGACAGCGGCAGCACCGCGCGGACGTCGATTTTGAGTCCCAGCCGCAGCCGCAATTCCTCGGCAATCCGCCCCGGCTGTTGAAGATGATCTTCCACCTCGACGACCAACTCGTCCAGCGCCCCGCGCTTGCGGGCCGTAAGGCGATACTCGACCACTTCGGGAAAGCTGTGCAGGATTTGCTCGACCGCGCTGGGATACACGTTCACACCGCGGATGATCATCATCTCGTCGATCCGGCCGAGTACGCCGCCTTTCAAGAGGACGAAGCGATTCGATCCGCCCGCCGGCCAGGTCGGCCGCACCAAGTCGCCCGTCCGATAGCGAATCAACGGCGAACCGACGCGGCCCAGCGGCGTGAGCACCAGTTGAGCCAACTCGCCCTCGCCCGCCGGCTCGCCGGTCTCGACGGAGAGGAACTCGGCGAGGAACTCCGCCTCGTTCACGTGCAGCCCGCGACCATCGGCGTCGGCAAAACCCCACGGGCCGACCTCGGTCGCCCCCGCATGATCGACGACCGCCGCATCCCACGCCCGCTCGATCCGCTCGCGAATGGCCGGCACGCTGCCGCCCGGCTCGCCGGCCACGATGATCTTCTCCACCGGGAGCGTGGCCAGATCGATCTTATGCTCCGCCGCGACCTCCGCCAGCCGCAGCGCGTAACTCGGAGTGCAAAACAGCGCCGTCGCCCGTGTCGTTCGCAGCAGCTCGATCCTGCGCCAGGCTGCTCATCCCGCCGCCGGGAATCGCCAGGGCTCCGCGGGCTACGATCGCGTCGAACGCGCTCCAGAACCCGATGAACGGCCCAAACGAAAACGCCAACAGCGACCCGATCGCTGGGCGTCAGTTCCGCCGCGTCGAGCACGAACTGCCAGCCCTCGATCCACCACTGCCAGTCGTCGGGCGTGTCGAGCACCGCCAGCGGCCGGCCGTGGGTGCCGGACGTCTCGTGAAACCGCGTGTACGCCTCGATCGGAAACGTGCGATTCGCGGCAAAAGACTCGCCGCCCTCCGGCTGCAACTCGTCTTTCATCGTGAACGGCAATTCCTCCAACTCCGTCGAGGCTCGCCAATTGCGCGCGGGCAGCCGGCGAACTTCCGCTGATAAAACTCGTTCCGACGCGAGCACCGCCAGCAACCGATTGAGCTTCCCCAATTGCAACCCCTCCAGCGCGCGGCGGTCGAGCGCTTCGAGGTCCCGCCGTTGATCGAAAGAAAGCTCGTTCATCTGTCGTAGACAAGGAGACAAGGAAGAGAATGACGAATTTCCGAATGACGAATGACGAAATTTTTTCATTCGACATTCGACATTCGACATTCGTCATTGGCGACAAAGAGGCATCGGCCGGAACCGGCTCCATGTCCCCCTCGTCTCCTTGTCTCCCGATCTCCTTGTCTTTCTTACTCGCGTTCGGGGTTGCCGATACAAATCAGCGACGACTCGGTGCGATAATAAATCCGGCCATCGGCCACGGCTGGCGTCGCCTGGCATGGCTCGCCGAGCGAGTTGTGGGCCAGCAACTTGTATTCCTTGTCGGCCGCCAGCACGGTCACGTCGCCATCCTTCGAGAGGCCGAAGATGCGGTTGCCGATCCGCACCGGCGAACTGTGGAACATGCCGCTCACGCGCTTCTCGCCAATGGCGGCTCGCCGGTGGCCGCGTCGAGACAAGACACCGTGCCGCGATCGTGCCACAAGAACAGCAGATCGCCGGCCACGACCGGCGTCGGGACGTTCGGCACGCCTTGTTTGAGGCGATAAGCCTCCACCGGCGGCTTGCCATTCTCGCCCGGACGCAACGCAATCATGTGCAATCCGTTGTTGCCCGAGCCGGTGGAGACGAACACCAGCCCCGCTGCCACGATCGGCGAGCTGACGCAGCGGTCCGGCAAATCGTTTTCGAGCACTTGCCAGACAACCTTGCCGGTCGCCGGATCGTAGGCCGTCACGCCGGAGCCCATGCTCGCCATCAGCAACCAAATCGCGTCCGCTGGCTCTCGGAGCACAAGGCGTGGCGAAGGCCGTTTTTCCCGGCGACCGCGGCACGGTCCAGCGAATGTTGCCGCTGGTGCGATCGATGCCGATCGACGGTGCTGCGTTCGGCGTCGGCCGTTTCGTTGGCGACGCACACCGTGTCGCCCACCACGATCGGCGAAGTGCCGAAGCCATGCGGCTCGACACGCGAGGCCAATTGCTGCCGCCAGACAACGTGGCCGTCGTGCGTCAGCGCGGCCAGCGTCACTCGCTCGCCGTCGAGCCAAAGCACGTAGAGATGATCCGCGTCGACGGCCGGGGTGCTCGTGGCGTAGCTGTTGTCCGGTGCATCGAATAGGCGTGCGACGCGAACCGCCTCTCCCACAGCGGCTGCGCCGCTTTCGGCGTCGAACGCGAGCACAATCTGCTCGGCCGAGTCCGGATCTCCCGACGTGACAAACACCGATCGCCCCAGACGACGGGCGAGCTATGCCCGACGCCGGGCAGCGACTTCTTCCACAAGTAGTTCGCCTCGCGTCCACTCGCTGGGAATCCCTTCCGCATCGCTCTGCCCGTCACCGTTGGGCCCACGAAACCGATCCCAATTCTCGGCCTGCGCCGGCTCCCGCAACAGACAAGCCGCCCGATACACGAGCATGCGCCAATGCCGACTCGCGGAGGCGCAGAGTCGCGAAGTAATCGCGAATGAAACTTCGCTGAGATTCAGTAAATCGCAGACGCTATTGCACAATCTTTGCCTCTTTGCGTCTCTCGCGCCTTTGCGAGAGACTGTTCGCATCACCGTTCAATGTGGTACTGCTCGATCTTCCGATAGAGCGTCGCCCGGCCGATGCCCAGCAGCTTGGCCGCATCGGGCACGTTGTCGCCCGACCGGCTGAGAGCCTCGGCGATCAGCTTTCGTTCCCAGTATTCGATTTCGAGCGTGTCGAGGTCGCCGCTGCCCGAGTCGCGCAGGGCCAGATCGGCCGGGCGAATCTCGTCTTCCTCGGCGAGCACGACGGCGCTATCGAGCACGTTGCGAAGCTGCCGCACGTTGCCCGGCCAGCGGTATGCCAAGCAGTTTCTGCCCGCGCCGCCTCGGTCGAGCGTCAGCATCGGCCGGCCATGCTGCCGCCGAAAATGATCGAGGAAGAAATCGACCAACCGGTCGATGTCCTCGCCCCGGTCGCGCAGCGGCGGCAAGTGCAGCTCGAACACGCTCAGCCGGTAAAACAGATCCTCGCGAAATCGCTTCTCGCGGACGTACTTCTGCAGATCCTGGTTCGTGGCGGCGATCAGCCGCACGTCGACTTTCACTTCCTTCGTCGCTCCGACCGGCAGAAACGGATGCCCTTCGAGAATCCGCAGCAGCTTGGCCTGCCCTTCGAGCGTCAGCTCGCCCACTTCGTCGAGAAACAGCGTGCCCAGGTCGGCCTGCTGGAAGTAGCCGATGTGGTCGCGATCGGCGCCGGTGAACGCGCCCGCCTTGTGGCCGAAGAGCTGGCTCTCCATGATGTCGGCCGGGATCGCCGCGCAATTGACCGACACCATCGGCCGGTCGGCCCGCGGGCTGGCGCGATGAATCGCCCGCGCCACCAGCTCCTTGCCCGAGCCGCTCTCGCCGCGCACCAGCACACAACCCGGGGCCTTGGCCACGCGGGTGATCTTCGACTTCAGCTCGTGCATCGGCGCCGATTCGCCGATCAGCTCCGAATAGCCGGGCGACTTCTCGACCAGCTGCTGATAGTCGGTCTGCAGCGAAGTCAGTTCGCGGGCTCGCACCAGCGCAATCGCCACCAGGTTGGCCACCGAGATGATGAAGTCGAAATCCGATTGCCGGAACCGGCCCGCCTGCAGATATACGTGAATCGCACCGAGCGTCGATCCGCTCGCCTTCCGCGGTGCGGCGCACCAGCGGGGCGCACACGCCGTCGGCAAAATGGGCCTAGGCTGTGCGCGTCTTTGCTGGCCGCGTCCTTCCGGTCGATTGGTTGGCAATCCACACCGCATGCCCCTGCCGCGACACCAGCTCTGTGAGCGATTGATTCAGCGTCACGCGGCCCGCCGCGTCTTGGGGAATCACCAGCTTCGGCTGCAAGCCCACCTTCGTCGTTGACTGCCAGGAAGCCGACCACCGCCGCCCCGGTCCGCTTCCGCAACAGATCGAGGGCGATCTCGACCACGCGGTTCGGATCGCCGCTGCCCATCAGCTTGATGCACAACTGGTAGAGCAGCATCAACTCTTTCACCTGCTCGACGCTCGGCAGCCCGGCGAGCGCCTCTTCGTGCGACTGCTGCACGGCGATCGGCATGTCCTGCACGATCGTCTGCATCACTTGCGGATCGTCGCCCTTGGCGGTCGGCGGCTCCTCCGATTCGTGGAACTGCAAACTCCGTCCCGCCGATGCGAATCGTGTTGCCGTCGGCGAGCCGTGCTTCGTCGATCTTCTGGCCGTTGACGGTCGTGCCGTTGCGGCTCTCGGCAGTCGCGGATCGTCCAGCCGTCGTCCCGCCGCGCGATCGCCGCATGCTCCCGCGACGAGATCGGATCGGGAATCGAGATGTGGCAGTCCGTGCCCCGGCCGATCACGTTCGGCGCGCCGGGTCGAGCGGGAAGTTCGTCCCGGCCCGGTTGCCGGTCAGAATCGTCAGATAGGCGTAGAGCACCATTGGTCCGTCATTTCGCCATGAGAAGATCTCAAAATGGGATGCCTTGCCACGTGCATCCTACCTTAGGGAAGCGGCGGATGGAAACCGGCAAAACCGCTCGCTTGCCGCCGCGACTCTCACCCGGCAATTGCTGCCGTCAGCGCACCCGTAGCAGCAACACCGGGACGCTGATGTTGTGCTGCACGCGACTGGCGGTCGTGCCGAGAAACAAATCGGCCACCAACCGTGCCCGTGCGTGCTCATCGCCACCAAATCGCAACCTCGCTCGTCGACCCACCGGCAAATCTCCGTCACCGGGTCGCCGAAGACCAGTTCCGTTTCGGCCTTCACGCCGGCCGCCTCAAACTCCCCCTGCACCTTGGTCAGATAGGCCCGATCCTCGTCGATTTCGTGCCCGGCCGCGTCCGGCCCGTGAACCTGCGCCGGCACACCGGTCGCCACGTGCAGCAACACCACGCGGCTGTGCATCTGCTGCGCCAGCTGCTTGATGTGCTCGATGATCGCCCGGTCGGTCGGCGTCGCTTCCAGCGTCACGAGAATTGTCTTGTACATCCGCCCTCCTATCCGGCCACAGCCTCGACTTCGAACGCAGATCCTATCACCGGTACCGGCGCATCGCCCTCATTTTACCCAATACGCCGCGAGCACCAATAGCTCACGGCCGCACCGGGCCGCTGGTAGCAGGTCTTCCCGAATCAGCCGCCCGTGACAATCTGCCAGGCGCTGGAAAGCGAATCTGGCAGCCCGTAGATGTCCATCGCCGTGATCACAAATGCGCTGGTCCAGCCTGCGACCAGCAGGAACCAGCCGTTTTTCCATTTCCCCATCCGGCTACGGCTGCTGGTGAAGTGCAGCAGCGGAAACATGGCAAACGGCAATTGCAGCGCCAGCACCACTTGGCTGAGCGTCAGCAGGTCGTTGACGCTGCTCGTCGCCGCGAATGCCGATGATCAACACGGCGGGCAGAATCGCCAGCCCGCGGGTGATCGCCCGCCGGACCCACGGCGCCAGCCGCCAGTGCATGAACCCTTCCATCACGACCTGGCCGGCCAGCGTGCCGGTGATCGTGCTGCTCTGCCCGCTGGCCAACAGCGCCACGGCAAACAGGATGCTGGCCGCCGCCGTGCCCAACAGCGGCGCGAGCGTCAGGTAGGCGACGCGAATCCAGTCGGCGTCGGCGCCGAAATGGACCACCTCGCCGCCGGCCACGGTCACGCTCTCGCGTCCGTAGAACACCATCGCGGCCAGCACCAGGATCGCCGCATTGACGAAGAAGGCGAGGCTCAATGCCAGCGTCGAATCGATCGTGTTGAAGCGAATCGCGCGTGCGGGTGTGGTCGTCATCGTCCGATCTTGCAAGCTTGCGGCTCTGCACCAAAGCCGAATGCAGATATAGATTGTGCGGCATCACCGTCGCGCCGATGATCCCGATCGCCACGTAGGCCATCCCCGCACGACGCAGGCCGGGCGTGAGCAGTCGCATGGCCCATCGCCAGCAAAGTCGGGCTTGGTCTGCGGCAGGACAAAGATCTCGATGAAGTAACAGACGCCGATCGTCGCCACCAGCACCAGCACGACCGCCTCGATCGTCCGCATGCCGAACCGCTGCAGCGCCAACAGCAGAAACACGTCGGCCGCCGTGATCAGCACCGCCCACAACAGCGGGATGCCGAACAGCAGATTCAGCGCGACCGCGCTGCCGAGCACTTCCGCCAGGTCGCACGCGGCGATCGCCAATTCGCACAGCAGCCAATTCGGCCAGCGCGTCCAACGCGGATACCAGTCGCGACAGGCCTGCGCCAGGTCCTTGCCCGTCACCACGCCCAAGCCGTGCCGACGCCACCTGCAAGAAAATGGCCATCACGCTCGCCAGCAAGTACAACCCACAGCAAGTCGTACTGATACTGCGCGCCGCCCGCCAGATCCGTGCCCCAGTTGCCCGGGTCCATGTAGCCGACGCTCACCAAGATCGCGGGGCCCGTGTAGGCCCGAAACTGTCGCCAGAAACCCATCTGGTGGTGCGGCACGTCCACCGTGCCGTGCAAGCCTTCGAGCGAGACATGGCCGGTGCGAGCGGGCGGTTCCGCGCGAACATCCCCGCGGGACGGGGATTTACCTGCGTCGTCGGAAGGTGGGTTAGGTGGGTCTGTCGTCATGGCGAGGGAGCGAACTGCGTTGCCGGGGCTACCGCCGAAAATGGGCCATTCCCCAGGGAGCGGCCGCAGTTTTTGATTAGTCAAAAACTATCTTACCGACTCCCCCTGGCCCAAGCAAACCCAATTCGCACCGGCCAGATCGCTTGACAGATCGGCACGCTTCGCTACTATGAAACCAAATCTATAAAACCAAACAAATCCTCTCTCTGGTCCCGACAACGGAGGTGGCGACATGGCCCGGCCGCCCGCCAAACAGCTCACCGAGCGCGAGCTCGAAATCATGCACGTCTGCTGGGAGCACGGAAAACTCACGGCCGCGGAAATCCGCAAGCACCTGGCCGACCGCGGCCGCGACCTGGCCTACACGACCGTCGCCACGCTCGTGCGGATCCTCGCCGACAAGGGCTTCTTGAAGCTGACCAACCGCACCCGCCCGTTCGTCTATCGCCCGGTCCGCTCGTTCGACGAAGTCTCGCGCCACATCGTCGGCGACCTGGTCGACCGCGTTTTCGGCGGCTCACCCACCCAGTTCCTCGTCCAGCTCATGGAGAGCGACCGGCTGACCGCCAAGGAGCGGCAACTCCTCGAACAAATCGTCCGCGAGGCCAAGTCATGAACGCCATCTGGCCGCCGCACATCGCCGCAAGTTACGCCTGGTGCATCCTGCAAGTCACGCTGTTCACCACTGCGGCGATTGCAATCTATGCGGTGGTCAAGCGTCGATCGCCAAGTCGCAACGTCTTGCTGCTTGTCCGGCAGCCTGGCAATCGTCGCGATGATGACACTGGCGTTTCTTTCGCCCTGGCCGCGTTGGGGCCTTATCGGCGGCCGACCCGACCAGCTTGCACTTCCGTCACCACGAACAACGGACCTCGCACCCCCGGGCGACATGCCAGAAAAACCCAGCGACACGCGTAGCGATCCCGGCTTAAACGTGCCACGCCACACGCCAATCCCAGCCGAGATGCCCACGCCTCGCCGTCGCCGCAAAGCCGCAATCCGCGCCCGTCGTCGCTCCAACCGCCGGCCCGTGGCAGCTGATTGCTATTTGCCGCCTGGCTCTTCGTTGCGATCGGCGTCGCGCGGTTTCTGATCGGTCTGGGCTATTCGTCCGCCACTATCGACGAATAGCTCGCCCATGGTCGATCCAGAATTGCAGCTGAATTCGAACGGCTTTGCGATTACGATTGAAGTACGCCGCCCCGTGGAGCTCCGCGAAGCCACGTCGCTGGGTGTGGCAGCGACACTTGGCTGGCGACGGCCGCTCGTGCTGCTGCCCGCTGCCTGGCGCAAATGGACGCAGTGACCAACGCCGCGCCGTACTGGCCCACGAGCTGGCCCACGTCGCCCAACGGCATTTACCCACTCTGGCTCAGTCGGCCAACTGGCGGTCGCCGTCGCATTTCTACCACCCGCTGGTCCACTGGCTGGGCCGCCGCCTGCGCCTCGAACAGGAGCTCGCCGCCGACGAGCTGGCCGTCACAATCTTCGGCAACCGTCGCGCGTATGCTCACAGCCTCGCCGGCCTGGCACTCGGCCCCAATCACAGGACGGCCGCATACGCCAGCCTCGGCCTGTTCATGTCCCGTCCGCTCTTGATGAGGAGAATTGCCATGTTGCGCCGATCAACCGAGAACGGCCACCGCCCTTCCCGCTTCGCCAGCATTGCCGCTGCCTGCCTCCTGCTGGCAACCGGCCTGATAACTGTGGGATTGCGGGCAGCCCGCGGCGCAATCGGTGGACAAGCCCGAAGTTGTGCGAGCGGCTGGTCCGCCGCACTTTCCGCCGTCAAGCAACCGGTGCACTGCGACGGCCCTGTTTCGGGTCTCCAGCACGCCGTCGAATGTCCTCGACGCGAATTCCCAACCGCTCGCCAATCGAAGCTGGGACATCCTTTGCAAAACGCAGCTTGCGTATCTGAAAACCCCCTTTTCCTCCAAGCTGCGCTCCGTTGGGCTGGCATCGCGGAGCTACCACTGATCAAGACGCAAGAAGACCCGCTCAACTGGCTCCGCGACAACCTGGTGGCCGGCTTCTATTCCGACAGCGAGATTATGTACATTTCGTTGGTTGGCAAACCCGACCAATACGACCAGCTCTGCAAGATCGTCAATGCGGTCTCGCATGCCTACCTTGGTGAGGTCGTCTTTCATCATCGGCAAGAAGCTCTTCTTACGAGGGACGCACTTCAAGCCTCGTTCGACAAACTCTCCAGGGAGATCCGTAAAAGACAGAATCGCAGGACGACCTCGCCAGCATGCTGGATGTCGCCGATGGCAACGGCCAAAGCAGGTGATGCGGGACTTGGACATCCGACGCCTCGAACGTATCGAAACCGAATTGTTGCGATTGGAAGACGAGCAATTGGAAGCCAAGATATATGCCGATCAGCAGCAAGACAAGGTTTCGCCCAAGGAACGCGCTCATCTGTCGTTCTATGAGCACGCATTGCCGAGCTTCACAAGCGTCAGAAGGAACTTGAACAACGCATTCGCAGCCGCAGCAAAACATCGGCCGAGTTGACTACGGGCCTAAGAAGCTGCAGCAGCTTCAAGAGGCTGCCTCGGAGCTGGGGCTACGGCTTGAACGAATGGAGATCGAACTCGGCCCCGCAAGCCGGAGATCGCATCCGCCTCATACAAGAAGCGATGTGAACAGTCTCGCCCGTCGCCCTGCAAGTGCGCGCTGCGCCTCGAGCCGAGCTCAACCGCCGCCAGGCCGTGGCCGACTTGGTCGACTTCGGGAAGCCATTTTGCGACGAGATCGATAAGGTGGCATTGTGTTGCAAGCTGCCGATGATGTGCCTGCCGAAGGCGCCTTCGCCGCCAGCGAAGTATTCCGATCGCGACGCCGCCGAATGCGACGACGCCAACCGCCACACCCCCGAGTGCAAACGCGCCGATAGCGACACCGCCCAGGGCAACGAGCAACCCAATCGAACAACCGCCGAGTCCGATCACTTCTTCAGCCACGCCGCCCAGCGCGAAGACTCCGACTGCGAGTCTGCCACCGATCGCCACGATGCCGGTCGCGACGTCCCCGATGGCGATGAGTCCGCGCACGTGGCCGAAAAACTCATCATTTTCTGGATTGGGGCCCACCGCGATGTCGTACAGCGGCAGACCGGCGAGGCAGAGGGCTGACCGGTTGCGAATGCCTCGCCAGCGCCACGAGCTCTGAGGACGGCGACTTCCCGCTCGAGGGCGTCGATTTTCTCTGAGTTCAGCCGAATCGTCGGGCATCGTAGGAACCCTTCCACGCTTCCCGAAGGAGCAACGAGCACGGCAAGCCGTCGCCTGCCAGTATCGCAACATGCTCCGTCGCGAGCAATGGTCGAGCCGGTCGTTTCGGGGACAGGTTCAAGCCAGCGGCAGCCGTTCACCGCAGCGGGTGACGCGATCGTGCATCTCCACGAGTTTGGCGGCGACTCCGCGTGCCTCGCCGTCGCCGATCGTTTCCAGATAGCGGCAGGTGGCGTACGACGCAGCCGCCTGTTCGTACCATGTAGCCAGGCCGCGAACCGCCGCTGTGCCTCGGCGTCCACTCGTGGATGTTCGCCCGGGCGGCACCGCGATCTTGCAGCGCCACGGCTTGGGCGTCAGCCGGGCGCGGAAACTCTGCTGGGCCGTACACAGACCGCGAGAACGCCGGGTCGGTGCCCGTCGCGCGCATCAGCTCCTGCGCGTCGCGCCCGGCGGGATCGAACTCGCGGTCCACGGCGATCACGCGCAGCCCGGCCGCAGTTCGGTAAATCCGAAAAGTGGCCCCCCATACTGCCCCAGCACGTCACGGAGCCCGGCCAGCAGCGTGTCCTCGGAAACTGCCGGCTTCACTCCAAAGAGCCGCAACACTCGCCGCCAGAAACCAACCGGCGGTAGGTCAACGTCCAAGAACAATTGCGTCGCCGTATTAAGCACTTGGGCGCCGTAGCCATTGCGCGTGAGCATCGCCGCCGGCTCGCCGGCCACGCTGCCCTCAAACGTTTGGAGGATTTCCTCCCTCAGCGGACGCTGCGCCATATCCATACCGATCCGGAAACGGCTCGCCCCGCCGAATCCGATCCAACAGCCGCCGCAGCCGCTCCGCCGCGCCCGCCCGGGCACTCCGCTCATCATCCCCCCAGCCCCACACGGAGACGGGAAACGCGCGGCCATCGGGAGCCAGGGCATCACCGGTCGCTTTCGTCCATGTCTGCGGAATGTGCATGGCCAACGTGCGAACAGAACTTATCTACAAGCCGATTGCCCTATTGTTGCCCGCTGTGCTCGCGCGACATCTTGTGGAGCTCGCTCGCGGCGAGCAAGAATCCGCCTGTCGCATAGGGTTCGCTCAGCTCCCGCTTTGACGGACCAGACTTTTCGCCGACCGGTTGCACCCAACCGAGTTTGCCGGACGGCTCAACCGCAGCCACCAACGCCGCCCATCCTTTCAGCGCCGGGACCAGGTAGGTATCGCGGTCCAGCACGCCGTGATTAATGCCCCAGAGCAGCCCGTAAGTGAAAAATGCCGTGCCGCTCGTCTCGGGTTGGTCCCAAGTCTTCGCATCGAGCAACCCGGACGGCCAATAACCGTCCGGCTTCTGGAGCGCAAGGAGCCGTTCCATCATTTGACGAAACTGCGTTTCATACCTTTGTCGACGCGGGTCATTTTCCGGAAGTGCCTCCATGATCCTCGGCAGGCCGGCTATCACCCAGCCGTTGCCGCGCGACCAAAACACGGGGCGTCCGTTGGCTTCCTTCTTGGTGAAGTAACGCGAATCGCGATAGAAAAGTGTTTCGTCTTTATCAAATAGGTAGTCGCTGGACTTCCACCAGAGACGATCTGCCTGGTCGGCATACTTGGGGTCGCCGGTGATTTCGCTGAGTTGAAACATCGTGGGCGGACCCATAAAAAGTGCGTCGCACCACGCCCATTCCCGCCGGCGGATACTATCCGTCCACTCGAGCGATTCATCGTAGGGAAGCTTGTTGAGCCGATCGAACTGCCGCCGCATCGGCTCGAGCATCTTGGGATCGCCATAGCGCTTGAACAATTGCCCATAACAGTAGCCAACGGTATGGTCCTCGGCGAGACGCTCACGATCGCCCAGTCGCCACTCGTTTTTCTCGGCGATGTCCCGCAGCCGCCGAAAGTAACGTTCCTGATCCGTCACGGCGGCGTATTTTGCCAGGCCGATGTAAAACGTGCCCATGACCCAGCCACGCGTATCATCTTTGCGATCCGCTCGACGCGGGTGTGAAAGCCGCCAGTCCGCCACCCGATCGCCGATTTGTTTTATTTCCTTCGCAGACGGAACCTCGCCGGTTGCAACTCGGCAAACCGCCGGCACCGCCGAAACCAGAACTGCAACTGCTAAGCCACGTGCACTCAATCTTCGGATCGACAACTGACGCATTTTGTTACCCCCTTTGTCAAAGTTACTGACTATCGATTTCCTCGTGCCATCGATTCACTCTCACGATACAATCGCGTTGCCTTGCCCGCAATCCGCGTCATTGGAGCGATTCGCCCCACCAACAACACAAACGGCACGAACCCATATCTGATCAGGGTCAGATCGACACGGGGCGGACTCGCCGGACGCCGCGCTCTTGCGCCACGGGATCCCCTTACGTCGAGCCCCATCTTGCCGGCAGTGGCCAAAAGCGGGATATTCACACACGTTCACTAAGCTGCTATGATCGGGCCGGGCAACTTGCTCTTTGGCAAATTGAACTCTGCGGGCTCTTCACTGCAAAACCGTCATCGCCAGAACGCGGACGGACGCGCTAGCGATGCGCGCAAATCGCGTTTCGGGGCAAGTAGCAGACACACACCGTGAAGTCGTGACGCCTTCGACGAATCCCCGAGGTTCTGCGAAGGTGATAGCCTCACGACTGTCGCCTTCGTTCCTCGGCTTGATCGCACCACCTAGTAGATCGCCGTCGCCTGTTCGACGGACTCTTCGTCCACCCCGGTTTGGTCAGCGGCTGCCGACGGCCTCGGCCGTTGGGCCACGCAAATCGGCTCCAGATCGCGCTCGACCGACGCCATGCGCGGCTTCCACGCCGCGCCGGTCGTGTTGTCCACCGCCAAACCGATCACGCCGCCAAACACCACGTTTCCGAGAATCCACGGATTGATCGTCGAGTCGATCGGCACGGTCGCCGACTTGTAGCCCGGCTTCTTGATCGTCGCCAGGTAGCGGGCCGGCCAGATGAAATGGTCCTTCCGACGCAGCTCGACCGTCGCCGGCGTCCGCGTGGTGAGCACCTCGCGATTGTGCTTGTCGCGGATCACCACCTGGGCATCCGACGGGTTGCTGTCGATCTGCACCGTCGCCGTCCGCCCGCTGATGATCAACGCGCACCCGCCGGCGAAGACAACGATTGCCAGTGCCATGCCATGGCACGTGCATTGGAACGAGTTCATGGCAAGATGAGCGATAGCGAAAAGGAGGCGGAAGTGTCCCGCTGGCAAGCGGAACGGTAGCAATTCTCCCGGACGGGTCCAGGCCAGTTGCCCCGGCCCGCTAGCTGGCTATTGCGAGACCGCAGTAACTTCCGAGTCTTGCCGCTGTTATGCCAATCTGATAGAGTGCCCTGTTCCGCCGCCGGTGCCGTCCCCGGTCGCCGCGCACAATGCGGCGTTTTTCGGGCTGTAGCTCAGCTTGGCTAGAGCGCTTGGTTCGGGACGCAGAATGAGTCTTCTATATCCCGGAGAAAACGGTACTTTCCTTCTCTTGCACTACAATTATTTCGCCGACGAACACTCTACATTTCAGTGCGTAAGTTTGCGAGATATCGATGGCGGCTGATAAGTCTAAGCGCCGAAAGAAGCGCATTCCCAAGCTCAAGTTCACTCAGAGTCTATCCGAATACTGGCATTGTCATAAATCGTGAATTCACCGTAGGTTGGTGCTTTTCCCATTGGCCAGTGAAGAGCACGATCATGCGGTTCAAACAACTCGCTTCGCAAGGCATATCCTTCGGACCTGACGGACGAGCAATGGAACAGTTTTGGAGCCGTTGTTTGTCGCCTCCGCGTAGGGAAACCTCGGGCGTCCGCAGGAAGTCGATATGAGGGAGGTGGTGAACGCGATTCTGTATCATCAATCACAGCGGCTGCCAGTGGGACATGCTGCCACACGACTTGCCTCCCAAGAGCACCGTCTACGGCTACTTTGCCCACTGGCGCGACGACGGCACTTGGCAGCAGATCATCGACACGCTGCGGACGCAAGTCCGCGTCGCAGCGGGACGAGAACCGACGCCCAGCGCCGCCTGCATCGACAGCCAGTCGGTGAAGACGACCGAGATCGGCGGCGAGGAGCGGGGCTACGACGGCGGCAAGAAAATCAAGGGCCGGAAGCGGCATTTGCTGGTCGATACGCTCGGTCTGCTGATCGCGGTACTGATCACCGCAGCAGGCGTCGACGACGGCACCGCCGCTCCGCAGTTGCTCGGGCAGGTTTCGCCGTCGGAGTTTCCGCGCTTGACCACCATCTTCGGCGATAACAAGTATCACAACCATCAACTCGAAGCCTGGCTGAAGAAGGATCGACCTAATTGGCACATCGAGGTGAAGATGCGTCCCGAAGGGACCAAGGGTTTTACGCCTTTGAAGAAGCGGTGGGTGGTGGAACGGACCAACGCCTGGAACGGTCGCTGCCGACGGAACAGCAAGGACTACGAACGCACGATCGCTTCGAGCACCGCCATGATTCAAGTCAGCCAATCGCATCTCATGCTCCGGCGGCTCGCGCCAGCCTAACGACCGCCAATTCCGCTACAGAGCCCGCGCGGCCTGAAACCCCGGAAAAACCAGCGAATCATTTTCGGATAGACTGTTAGTAGCGAGCAGCCCATGAGGTGCAGCTGGTATCAACGGTCAGCGAGATACTTCCTCATCCAGGCAGGAACCTCCAGGGGCCCGAAGGCGCCCACAGTGATTCTATCGCGATAGAGCCGACCCTTGCGGGCCGCCCCTCGCACAAATCCGTACGTGCGGAACTACCGCATACGGCTCTTACCTTGAATGCAAACGATAGAACCGCACGCTGGGATAGGGATGCAAGATTGTTGCGTAAGGAAGCCACCGTTTGCACAATCGCGAGAACTTGACCCAGGTCATCCGGCGTCCGCGTTGCGACCTTCGCCGCAACGTACGCAGCCGGATATTCTGTAAAGCTGTGCGAAATTGTTCTCGCACTGAGTTGCCGGGATCGCATGGTAGTTACACCAACCCCGGTACACTCTCGACAGCCAGGCCCCGACCTGCGTCAGGTCCCGGTGCATGTTCCGCTTCAGTTTCGCCGTCAGTTCGCGCAGCTTGTTGCGTAGCTTCTTGCTCGCTGAGATGCGTCGGATGATGTAGTCGCCTTTCCGGGTCTTTCCGCAGATATGCGTGAAGCCCAGAAAGTCGAAGGTTTCCGGGGGGCCATCGCCGCGTCTCGACCGCCGTTCGACCGCAAAGCGTCCGAATTCGATCAGCCGTGTCTTCTCGGGGTGCAGTTCCAGGCCGAATTGTCAAAGCGGTACCGAAGAGCCGCTAGGCATCGCCGCGCATCGGATTCCTCGCGGAACCCGATCACGAAGTCATCTGCATAGCGTACGACGATAACTTGTCCTCGTGCCTGGCGATTCCGCCATTGCTCCATCCAGAGGTCCAGGACGTAGTGCAGAAACACGTTCGCCAACAGCGGTGAGATCACCGCTCCTTGCGGCGTGCCGACTTTCGTCGGGGCCATTGGCCGTCTTCCGAGACTCCGGCTCGAAGCCATTTCTTCACCAGCCGCAGTACCCGGCGATCGGCAATTCGATGCTCCAGAAACTTCAGCAACCAGGTGTGGTCGATGTTGTCAAAGAAGCCGCGAATGTCCGCATCCAAAATCCAGTTCACTTTCTGCGTCGGGATGCCTACGCTGAGGGCGTCCAAGGCTCGATGCGCACTTCGTCCGGGACGAAAGCCGTAGCTGAACCCTCGAAGCTCCTCTTCGTAGATGCATTCCAACACCGTCCGCACGGCCCGCTGGACGATCTTGTCTTCCAGCGCTGCGATTCCCAATGGTCGCTGTTGACCATCTGGTTTGGGAATCCAGCCGCGTTTGGACGGTTGCGCTCGGTACGTGCCGCGTTGGACTCGCCGCTGCAGATCATCGATCCGCCGCTCGATATCCACGCTGTACTGAGCCCAAGTCACTCCATCAATGCCCGGCGCGGCATGTTTCTTCAGGTCGAAGAAGCTCGCTTCGAGCAGTTCGGGCGTGACATGGTGCAGCAAATTGTTAACCGCATCGTCCGATCACGTCGTGCCGCCTCTCGTACGCCCAGCAGTCCGCGCAACTTGGGCGCCCGGCACTGTGTCCGGTCCAGTCGCGGCTGCTGATCGTTCTCCTCGGCCAGCTCCCTTCCCTCCACAAGCTCCGCGGACGGCGGCACGCCGTCGTTGTTCGCTTGCTTCCCAGGTACTATGAAGCTGTCTGACTCCCCGGAAACGCGCCGTTCGGACTTACGGCCTCTCGCTTTCCGAGCGGTCCGCCTCGAAAGAGGCGGAAGTTTCCGGGGTCTCCCGGCTTCCATGAGAAAAGTTTCCAATCGTGCACGTGGTCTTAGACTCCGTGGGGGTGACGCCAGACTTGCCTTGATCGTTCGACATCACTGTTGCCTTCCCCTTGACGGGACAGGGTCGGCCACCGCAAATCAATGTTTTCGGAGTTCAATAACACGGCCCGACTGTACCTCGGTGAACGCTTCGCCCCGTCGATTACTCGACGCGACGCATCACTTGAGGCCGAGGCGACTGGCTAGGTCTTACCTCGTGCGACTCTTTCATTCGCAACTTTCCTCCGGCTTAGGCCGGCGCACCCCGTCATCAGTAACTTTCCCTGTTAGGAGCCGATCTTTCGGCAGTTCGAAATCGCTCGTTCCTATCAGCTCGAAGTCCGATGTATAGACCTCAGTGGGTTTATCCTCTTCCCGAAAAAGTCGGACACCATCCCCTGGGCTTATCTCGAATCCGTCGCCTCTCGGAATGAGAACGTCCACTGGTTACGGTGCCATGTTTCATACGAACGATCGTATCGCTGCACAAAGCGTATCCATGCGACACGCTCGCTATCGGAGAACGTGATCGGGTCCGATTCGCACACCGTATCAAGCCACGCTATTAATTCTTCCCGAGTCGTAAAGGTGAGGCCAAGCTCCCGCGCCAAGCGGACGGCCAACAAACGCGAATCCAGCCCCACTTTCGAGCATTCTTGCGGCAGCCAACTGGGGCACGCCGTACGTCATGCACATTGCCACATAGCTCCGCTCGTAATCACCTCGTGATGTCTTGGGTGCATGTCCAGCACATTGCGAAGGTCGGCGTGACGGATCAGACTCGAGCCGACTGTGGGGCTGACCAGCATTGAATTCCCGTACCAAGCGTTATGCGGTTACCAGGGTGATTCCGCTGCACTGCGGGAACGAAGAAGTTGTTGGAGGCTTAGCCGATGCCCTGTCAGACCGTCGTCATCAACCGTCCTCGGTTTGCGGCCGGCGCACAACAAGTTCAACTGTTCCCGCCGAAATTTCAGTGCCTGTTCACCCTTGCTCAGGCCCCAAGCGACGACGGACGTCTTTCACGGTGCGGCGACGTCGCTCGGGGCTTGCCAGTTTCCCTTGGGGGCCTCCTTGAGGAACTCCATGTCGAGTGCCCGGTCGGCCACCAGCTTCTTCACCCGGGCGTTCCCTTTCTGCAAGGCCTTGATCTCCTTGGCCGTCTCCGGAGCCATGCTTCCGCATTTCGGACGCCAGCCTTTGCACGTCTGTTGCGTGATCTCCAGAGCCCTGCAGGCCTCGGGGACCTTTTAGGCCTTATCCAGGGCCACACCCGCTTGCCGAAGCTTCTCGATCATTTGGTCTGTGGCGAGACGAGCGCTTCTTCATCGTCTGAGAGTCCATTCCGGGCTACGCCCGGATACGAATCTTTTCATCAAGACTGACTCAGATTCACGGGCAGGCCACAGCTCATTCGAGCGTGTTTGGCCACATTGAATCCTTTTGCGAGATCAAACGTTTGCACCAGATACCCGACTGCTAAGCTCCAGACGTGTTCGGCGCAGAATACGCCCCAGACATCGCGACGCAAACCAAAGCCCCGCCACTGTCCGACAGTCGAGCTACCGCAGCCTGCGCAACACCGGTTGAGGGCAACCACTGTACCCGCTTCGCACATTAGAATCACACGTCGGCTGCGAAAGTCTCCGACAGGATATACTGTAACGGAAATACAGAACAGCGGTTGTTATCTCCTGTGTCCCGTCAGCGCGAACATGACCACTCCGGCCAAACACAGCGCGATGCTGGTCGGCTCAGGAGTTGCCACGCGGAACCCCACATGAAAGTACTCGTTCGCGGGGTCGTTCGAGAACAGGAAGGACGCCTTAAGATTGCTCGAGTCGGCCTGAAACGACCCACCGCGCAAGCGAACGGCTGAACTACTCACAGCCGATTCGGTCCATTCCCAGACGTTCCCTCCTTGATCGAATGTGCCGTAAGGACTTTCGGACAACTCAAATTCGCCGGCAACCGTGCGATAGTATGGGTTGCCAATCGCGTAGCTGACGTTCTTATAGTTCGCGTTATTGCCTGGGTCAGTTGTCTCGGAGATATCGGTTCCAGGCACGGAATCCGTCCCTGTCGGGTAGTCGAAGTAGCTGGCGGCCAGGCCGGCACTCTGATCGTGATAGGCTGCCTTGTACCACTCGTCGTCGGTGGGGACGAAGAACTTCGCCCGGGGTTGCGGCCAAACAGCGCAAGGTTGCCCACATCGTGATACGCTCCGTCTTCAGTTGTTCCTGAACCCTGTGCCCCTGTGGGTTGACCGTTGGTGAGCCAGTTGGCAAATCGTGCCGCGTCCCAGAAGCTCACATAGTTCACCGGCCGGTCGGCCCAGTCGGCGTCAACGGCGTACATGTAGTTGGGAGAAGAGCCGGTTCGCTGGATGTTCGCGCCAGCGCAGAAACAGGATCGGCCATCATTGGGTTGTACAAATTGTTGGGGTCGTCCTTGGCCACGGCATTGAGAAACTCGGTGTACTGGCCGGCAGTGACTTCATACTTGCCGATCGCGTAGTTGTGGTCCACCTCGCCGACGGACATGCTGTTGTAGCGGGTATCCGGCGCAGTTGCCAGGATTTCCGATCGGGACCGTGTCGATCAGGACAGCCTGGGCGGAAGAAGATGCGAGTAGCAAAATTGCGCAGACCAAGTTAAGCGAAGCAACGATGCGGATCATTAGCGGGTCCCCTGATAATTGTTGGTCGACCGTCTGCCCCTCACCAACCCCCCACCGGTAGAATCCGGAGTGCTAAGGAAAACATCTTTTACAATAGTCGCTATTGACAAGGAGTCAAGAGATTTGTCGCTCGCCAACTTAAGAAACCAAAAGCTGTCCCCGAACTATTGTGATCGGTAGCACACGAATGCATCCTCGCGCGGTTAGTTTTTCACAACGGCACGGAAGTGACGCAGGTGAGGATGAAGTCTTGTGGGTCGAGTTGGCAATTGTCGGACGCATTCTTGCGGCAGATCGAGCCGCTGTCCGAAAGTCCTGGGCTATCGCAGACATGTATAGCATCTTTCGCTCTCGCGTGCAGATGCAGAGGAGAATAGTGCTTGCAGATAGACGAGGGTAAGGTCAGGCAGGCGTACGAGCACACATGGTACGGATGCGGGCAAATACGGTGATTTTGCCGGGAAAATTCGGGTTTTGGTGGCACAAAGCTTTCCGGCCGACAAATAACTTTGGGTAGCGGGCTGGCTTGATTTCAGTGTCAGCGCGATCACCTTGGTTGGTACTGTCGCTGCGATTAAGTGGACAATTATTTGCGACCGCGGCATGACGCATGCTCCGAGTACTGATATCCAATACGTGATGTGGGCATCCACGCCACGGCATCTGTTCCAATTTGAGTCGCGTGCTTTGTTGCAGCGTTTCTTCACCTTGGTACTTTCAGTCGCCGCGTTGCTCGGCGTACTGACTGCGTCGGTGTGCGCGGAACACCGGCAGGTCTTTTTGCTTGGCGGTCAGTCGAACATGGTCGGTACCGGCACCCACATTCCCGAGCCGCCGTTGAGTGTTCCGTTGCCGGACGTGCGGCTCTATTTTGGCTCTCCCGAAGGTTCGTACGTCCTCCCACAGAACACCTGGTTGGACCTGCAAGCGGGCGCTGGCAACATCTTCGGCCCCGAGCTACCCTTCGGCCATTCCCTTAACGCGACCGATCCCGACGGTCACTACGCTTTGATCAAATATTCCCGGGGCGGCAGCGACGTTTATGAGGACTGGAACCCGGATATTAGTGACAACCTCTACACCCAATTTCGCTCCACGGTCGACGCAGCCTTGCAAGCCCTGACCGACGCGGGCGATACCTATCAGATCGTTGGGATGTTGTGGACGCAGGGCATCCGCGATGGCAGAGAAGGTCGTAATGCAACACAGTATCAGGCGGACCTGGAAAACTTGATCGCTGACGTGCGATCGAATTACGGCGCCGATCTGCCAGTGTTCATCAGTCGCCTGTCCATCAACATGACGACAGCCAGCGTTGCGGCGGACGGGTACACGGTACCCTCGTGCCGAGTCGGACGTGATACGCCTACGTGCCCTGCAGATCCGGCCCTTCCAGGGTACGGTCTCAATGGCATTCGCACCGGTCAGGAAGCCGTTGTTGCTAATGATCCGCTGACGTTTCTGATCGACACCGACGCGTTTGAGGTGGCCAATGATTCAGCGCATTTCACTACGGAGGGCCAGCTGGCCCTGGGTGAGGCGTTTGCCGCGTCGTACTTCCGAAACGTAGCTGTGCCCGAACCCAGTTCGTTGTTTGTTGGCTTGGGGCTGCTTGCGCTGGGCGCTCGTCGACAGCGGAGACACTCGTCAATACGATCCGCGCGTGTCCTGCCACACGTCAGGTGCCATCGCCCACCGATTTCGGACAGTGGGGGGCCCAGAGTTTACGTCGCTAGGGATCTACGCGACCTGTTGAGTCAAACTTCAAATGCCGCCCATCAATGTGTGGTCATCAATCCGATGCAGTGAACGACCAGCCCCGTCGGCGGCTGCGTCGTCTCCCCATCCTTGACTTATGCAAAGTTGGAAAAGACGCTGGAGGCTGCGGCGTGACGAGGGCATCCCGCCAGGATTTCGCTGGCGTCGTGCGAGCGACCAGGGTGCTCATTGGTGCCCCTAGACCCGGGCAAGCCCCTCCTCCTGTTCCCCAGAAGGACCCAGAAAATCTGATCGAACCCTCTCACAAAGTCAGCCCCAGCAATTCCGCTTGAGCACCGAGCCAAGACAGTTTCCTTATTCTTTTATGTACCAGACTTGATAGCATTCAGGTCGGAAGTTTGAACCTGAGGAGCACCATCCATGAAAAGACAATACGTCGGAATCATCCCATTTTTGCTAGAAGCAGTTTCAAAGCCGCGGCGGAGAGGGGGACAGTCCCGTTTTCCTCGCAAGCTCGGAAAATTGGGACAGTCCCCGGCGGTTTTGAAACTGCTTCTAATCGGATTTGTTGCATTTGGTAGCTCGCTTCTGTTCGGATCGCCTGATGCTCTAGCGGCTGGAACCAACAGCCGTCCGAACATCGTGTTCATCTTCTCCGACGACCACGGCTACCAGGCGATCAGCGCCTACAACAAACGCTGATCGAAACGCCGAACATCGATCGGATCGCCGAGGAAGGGATGCGGTTCGACCGCTGCTACGTCACCAACTCACTCTGCGGACCGAGCCGCGCGGTCGTGCAGACCGGGAAGTACAGCCACAAGAACGGATTCTACAAAAATGGCGACAAGTTCGACGGCTCCCAGCCCACCATGCCCAAAATGCTTCAAGCCGTCGGCTATCAGACCGCGATCGTCGGCAAGTGGCACTTGGAAAGCGACCCCACAGGCTTTAACTACTGGAACGTCTTGCCGGGGCAGGGCGAGTATTACAACCCCGTCCTGATCGACAACGGCACGAAGTTGAAACACACGGGCTACGTCACCGATATCATCACCGATTTGGCGCTCAACTGGCTCAAGAAGAAGCGCGACCCCAAAAAGCCTTTCTTGCTGATGTATCAGAACAAGGCACCGCATCGCAGTTGGTTGCCGCCGATTCGCAAACTGCATCAGTTTGACGACCAGACAATTCCGCAGCCCCCCACATATTTCGACGACTACTCGCACCGCGCCAGCACGGCCCGCAGTCAGCGGATGGAGATTGCCCGCGATTTGCTTCCAGGCTCCGATTTGCGGATGTGGTTTCCCATGGATGAAACGGACGTTAAGAAAGATCCTTGGTGGAACCACATATTCAGTCAGTTGACACCTGCCGAGCAGGAAGCTTTTATTGCGGCCTACACGCCCAAAAACGACCGCCTGCGCGAGGCCAACCTCAACAGCCAACAACTCGCCAGTTGGAAATATCAGCGATTCATCAAGGATTATCTCCGTTGCGTCGACGCGGTCGACGAGGGCGTCGGCCGGATCCTCGACTACCTCGACCAGAGCGGCCTGGCCGACAACACGATCGTCGTCTACACCAGCGACCAAGGCGTCTTCCTGGGCGAGCACGGCTGGCTCGACAAACGCTGGATGTATGAACCATCATTGCGGACGCCGCTCTTGGTCCGCTGGCCAGGCAAAGTCAAGCCCGGCAGCGCAAGCGGCGACATTGTTTCCAATGTCGACTTCGCAGAGACGTTCTTGGACGTCGCTGTGCGCCGACATTCCGTCGGACATGCAGGGTCGCAGTCTGGTGCCGGTCCTCACGGGCCACACGCCGTCCGACTGGCGGAAGGACTTCTACTATCAGTACTACGAAGGCCTCAACGGCCCTCACCACGTCCCGCGGATGTACGGCATCACCGACGGCCGCATGAAGCTCATCCACTATATACCTACCGGTGAGCAGGAGTTCTTCAATCTGGACGTCGACCCACTCGAGCTCGGCAAGAACTCCGAAGAGTATCTCAAAGAGCACCCCGAGGTGGAGACGCGATTGAAGCAACAACTCGCGTCGCTGCAGAACAAGCTGGAAGTCCCACCGGACCAATTGAAGTGATTGCCTCGCGCACGCCGCTACCATCGAGGATTAATTTACGGTGGCGGCGGCACTGACTGAAACCTGATGGAGATTTTCCGACTCGTCGCCGCACGAACGTGGCGATTTGAGAAGCAACTGCGATGCCTTCCGGTCCATTGCTCCGCCGTCAACGCCATCAGGCCATTGAGGCGAAGGTCGTTCCTAAAATCTCACGGACCATGAGATTTCGCCGCTCGCCGCAGGCTGAATCCGAATCCGAATAAGTTCACCACTTTGGTCAACGGATGCGGGAAGCACTTCACCGTTTGCATTCGTAACGGCGACTGACGCTGCAGACCAGCCAACAGGGACGACTACCCTGATTTCGTAGTCGTCGCCGCCAACTATTCGGCTCTTTCCGCGCAACGTGCGATCGGCTTCAACCCACACTTCTTCAAGTACGTCGACGATTCCTTGAGTCACGTGGCGCGACGTGCTCAATAGTTGGGGATGGTCGCTAACCGGTTTCAACGTTAGTATCTTGCAGGACTCGCGAGGAACAGGAACCGTGAGAGTACCTCGGACACCCTTGATGAGCACATCATGCCAGAAATCATAAGCAACATAAACCGAGTGTTCGTCCAACCCCAGATCCGATAGTTTGCAACTGATTGACTGAGTTTGATCATCCCAATTGAAGAGTCCCACGACGTTCCGGTGCGGTTGCCGGCGCGAGTCGATCAAGGACCATATCCGCGGTGGATCGTGTGCGAACAGATCGACAGGTCGCGCATGTAGTCCATGCGAGGGCATTGTCCGCTTTAAAATATTCAGCCGCTCGGCCGGCAATCCTGGCAACCAATCGCTGCAGACAAAAAGTTGACCGCTAATCGCTACCCATGAGCAGATCAGTTGAGCGTGATTGAGCGGCACCGATTCACGCACATAGACGGGATCCGGGTCGTTGTACCAGACGCGGCCGTTCAAGAAATAATGCCTTGATCCAAATGTCGGTCCCTTCAACAACTGCTTCCAGTCAGGGCCATTGTCTGGCCCGATCCGCATGGCATCCACCAACCCCATGGCAGCGCCATAGCTCCGCATATTTTGCGGGGCGTTGCAGCCCAGGATAAATACTTGTGGACCGGCTGTCTGTCTCAACAACTTCAAGCCGTCACGAAAGATTTCGATGTTCGTCTTGCTGCGATCGTGGAACAACGCATCACCCATTCCATCGTCTCGATACCCACTATTGACATAGCGAAGCGGAGTGCCCGTAGCCATCCACAGGCCGTCGACTTTGAAGTATTGGAACCCCCATTCTTTGGAAATTCGTTTAACAATTGATCGCAGGTGCGCTGCGCCCCGGGCTCAGTCAGATCTAAACACGTGCCGCCCCATTTCGTTTCATAAGGGCTACCGTCCAGGTGTTTCACAAACCAATCCTGGTGGTTTGCAAAATAGGGGTCGTAGTACGTGCCAGCAAACGGCATGAACCAGATCCCAGGAGTCAAGCCGAGGGACTTGATCTTCTTGGCAATCGCCTGCATGCCGCTGGGATATGGACCCGCTGGATCATGAGTTGAAAAGTTTCGCCTGGGGCCGTTCGACGAAATCCCGGCTTGCCATTTATCGTCGATTTGAACGAACGAGAAACCGAACGGCGCCAATTGATCGGCCGCAAAATGCGCCAGGTCCATAAGGTGTTCTTCGTCAGACGCACCACCGTGCGGCTTGGAATACCAGGTGCAGTACCCGGTCGGCTGCTCAGGAAGGTGGATATTGTAGACTTTAGCCACGGCATCCGCCCAGTCTTCCAAGCCGAGTCGGGCGTCGTCGAAGAAGCCGATCGCCAGCGTTTCCAGCCGCGCAGCTTCACTTGGTGCGATTGTCAGTTGTCCGTAGTCGAGGCGAGCGTCGATGAAGAGCGTGTCATGGTCCACTCGACTGAAGAGGACCCCGCTGCCTTTGTCGTGAGTTAGCCACCCAACGACAATCCCATTTCGACCCTCAGGCTCTACGGCCGCGAGCCACGTATAGCTGCCTGGATTCTTGGCAGGGGCGAGCAGACCGCCGGTACCAAACGTCTTGAGTTGACTTGGCGAGACTCCCCAATCGACTTCCAGTGTGGCGAACGGGAAGTGATTTATCTTGGACTGCGACGACTTGGAATTGTGCAACTCGCCGCTCACCAGGACAAACGGTAATCTTGGATAGATTTGTACTTGCCAACAATCGTCACCGACTCGAAATTCAATCGCTTGGCCTTTGCCGAACGTAGCGTGTTGTATCGGGATACGTTTTGCTTCCTGGACCTCTTCTGGGAATGCTGCACTTCGAACGAACGTCTGATTCGAAGGCTGATGAACGATCGACAATCGGTGGGTATTCTCGTTCCAAGTCGCAGCGACAAGCTGGTTCTTGATCGTGAGGCCGGAGGATTGCTGGCCCTGCCAACCGAAGGTGGCTCCCAGGAAGACGATTAAATACTCAGCGCGAAAAAGCATGTTGTTCGATAATTGCCAAATTGTCACTGCATTCAGGGCCACATCGACGGAAGGGAACGCTTGCAATTCGGAGGGACGAGCGAGTATTAGCAACTCTTAAACCAAAGTCTCGTCATTGGAATTGAGATAGACGGCCTATGGGAGGAACAACCAGGAGAAATGCATTACTTAAGTTTCCGAACGATCAATTGAGGTGTCGGAACGGCATTGCACGAGTGACCATTTCCTCGAGTACTTCTGGATATTCGGCACTCACGTCGTAATGTTCCCCGGGGTCCTCTTCAAGCTGATACAAAAGTGGTGTCTTTAGCCATGGGCCGGGCTCACCCCCTCTTTCCGGCTGTACTCGGAAGTGAATCTTCCATTTTCCCAGACGGTATGCTTGTAGCTCATCCCTTCGGTAATATGCAAAGTCCATACGCGGTGATTTGCCACCGGCGAATAGGAGGTCGCTCAAATCGACGCCGTCAATCACACGATCTGCAGGGGGACTTGCCCCGGCCAAATGCAGACAGGTCGTGAATAGATCGAGGGTCGAGGCCAACTCAGTGGTCACGGTCGGCCTAATTTTTCCGGGCCACCAGGCAATGGCAGGAACACGCAAGCCGCCTTCCCAGGTCGTGAATTTACCTCCTCGCAGAATGCCTTGGGAGCCACCGTCCCATTTGTAAGTGAGCCAAGGTCCGTTGTCGCTGGTAAAGAAAACGACCGTGTTTTTTTCCAGTCCATACTTTTTCAAATTAGAGAGAATCTCGCCAACGCTCCAGTCGATTTCTTCCACACAATCTCCGTAGAGCCCGCGCCGGCTCTGCCCCCGGAAAGGTTTCGATGCAAATAGGGGAACGTGCGGCATCGTGTACGCAAGATAGATAAAGAAGGGCTTCGCCCGATTCGCTTTCATAAAGGCGTGCGCTGCTTGGGTGTACCGCCATGTCAACAGTCTTTGGTCAGTAGGGTATTCAATGACTTCATCGTTTCGCATGAGTGGCACGAGTTCACGTTGGGGCTTGTTCGGTCCTGAGAAGCTCAGCGCCCGGACCTTTTCCAGGGTCCATCCGTTCCTGAAGACGGCGTCCGGCGCGAACGCCATTTCGGGATCAATCTGCATGTCGTTGCTGTAGGGGACACCGAGATACGAATCGAATCCTCTATTTTGCGGGAGGAACTTGGGAACGTGCCCCAGATGCCACTTGCCGATGCAGGTCGACACGTACCCTTGCTTGGCCAGCAACTGAGCCAGTGTGATCTCCTTGAGATCCATCCCAGTATGCAGACGATGCGTGTAGATGCCGAGGGTGCCGTGCCGGGGAGGATATCTACCTGTAAGTAAACTAGCGCGGGCAGGGGAACATACGGACGCGGCCGTATAGAATTGAGTGAACCTCACACCCTCGGCGGCCATTCGATCGAGTTGCGGCGTTCGAATGGTCGGATGCCCGTAGCAGCTCAGATCACCGTACCCTAGATCGTCGCAGAACAGAATGATGATATTGGGGTGCTGGGGCGCTGGACCAGCCACGGCGGTCCGCGCGGCGAACATGCCGAGCGACGCCATCAGGACGAGTCCGCAGCGCGCAAGTCGGTTCCTCACTCCGACTGTGGCGTATTCGTTCGTTCTAGTTGGAAAGTGGACGGTGGGGCGGCAGGCGTCGCGATCGCGCCGGCTTGGAGCGTTGTCAATTGGTTGCCGAATCATCGCGTGCTCGTTCTTTCGTAGGTTCGATCGATCGTTCCCAGGTACACATGAGACTAACGCGGATGCCCCGAATTATTGGCTCTATCGCGGCGCACCATCGTCTCGGGTCAATTACCCGACCAACGGTGTCCGCTTCTGCAGTGTAGCCGACGCACGGGCAGTAGTTCCACTCTTCGAAGCAATTCAACCTTCGTAACGAAGAAGGCAGGTCGAATGCCGACTTTATGTGGCACAGATGTGCGCCTAGCGACAAGTGCCTTTGGGTGGAGTTTTGCCAACAATCTCGCAACGAGTCTCTCCTCGGCAAAGAGGCTCGGCAACGCGTGCGGTCGTTGTGCGAATTCTCGGAGGATATTCGTATCGCCGGGCGCAAGCATGACCGTCGCAAGCGAACGAGCCGGCTTTTACAATTCGTAGAATACGCTCAAAATCCGTTCCGCGGATGACAACAACATGTGGTTCCAGTTTGTTCGCATTTCGATCTGCGCCGTGGCGATTCTTGCCGAAGGTGTTCTTGCCGTTGGCGCGAATGGAGCCGACGCGCGGCTCAACGTGCTCTTCATCGCGACCGACGACATGAACTGCGACCTGAGTGCGTACGGAAATCCGCAGGTCCAGACCCCGAACCTGGAACGTCTGGCGAGGATGGGGGTGAAGTTCGACAATGCGTACTGCCAGCAACCTCTCTGCGCCCCCAGCCGCGTGAGCATCATGACCGGCTTGCGGCCCGATACGCTCGATATTCACACGCTGGCTAACGAGTTGCGCAAGAAGAATCCGGACGTCGTCACGCTGGCTCAAATGTTTCGAAAGAACGGCTATTTCGTCGCCCGCGCCGGAAAGATTTTCCATTACGGGAATCCGGGCCAAATCGGCACCGACGGCAACGATGACATTATCTCCTGGGACGAGCGCTACAATCCTGCCGGAATTGACAAAATTGAAGAAAACAAGATCGTCCGTTACAGCAAGGGGGGGCTCGGATGTTCAATGGCCTGGTGGGATCCCGTGAGCAAGGACGAAGAACATACCGACGGGCAAGTGGCCTCGACCGTCGTCGCTTTGCTCGATGCGCACCAGGACGAGCCGTTCTTCCTGGCGTGCGGTTTTTTCAATCCACACTGTCCGTACGTGGCTCCCAGACGATACTTCAATCAGTACCCGCTCGACGAGATTACGCTTCCTAACTTAGCCGAAGCCAAGGCGGATATGTTGGATGTGCCGCCGATGGCGACCTACTGGGACCGCGGACATTGGCCTTATCACTTTGGAAATATCACGGTGGACCAGGCCAGACGGTGCAAGCAGGCATACTACGCCTGCATTTCTTTCGTCGATGCCCAGGTTGGGAGGCTTTTAGACGCCTTGCAGAAACATGGACTCCTTGACAAAACCTTAATCGTCTTTTGGTCGGATCATGGATACTTCGTCGGCGAAAAGGGGCTCTGGTTTAAACGCAAAGCATTTGAACGAGCCGCGCGGGTGCCGCTGATCATCGCCGGCCCCGGCATCGCAAAGAATGGGTCGGTAAACAAGCCGGTGGAGCTGTTGGACCTTTATCCGACGCTTGCCGATTTGTGTGGATTGACGCCCCCTGATAACCTGGAGGGGAAATCGCTACGTCCGCTACTCACGGATCCCACCACGGCCAAGTGGACTGAGCCCGCCGTGACGGAGGTTTGGTTCAACCCGAATAATTGGGGCTACTCGATCCGCACCGAGCGGTGGCGCTATACGGAATGGCTGGAAGGGCAAGCCGGTTGCGAATTATATGACCATGCCAAGGATCCAGAAGAGGTTACCAACCTCGCCGGCGACCCAGCATACGCAGCAGTTGTCGCGGATTTGTCAGGGAAGCTAAAATCTTACGTGAAACTCAAGCCTCACGCAAGGTGACCTTAGTCAATTCGACGCGAACAAGTTGCTCGACGAAGTTGCAAAATACGCGGGCGCACCTGATGCCAACATTGAGAAGATGCCTCATGCGAGTCGCCGCAGTTGCGATTGCTATTCTCGTTTCCGTGGCGAGTGGCGGCAGGAGTTGGGCCGCGGACCGGCCAAACATCGTCTTTCTGTTTGCCGATGACTGGGGCAGACAAGCGAGCAGCTACGCCGAGCTGGACGGACCGGGCGGGATCAGCGATGCAATCAACACCCCAAATTTCGACCGCCTTGCTGCTGAAGGCGTGTTGTTTCGCAATGCATTCGTGAACGCACCTTCCTGCACGCCGTGCCGGAGCTCGCTGCTATCTGGACAGTATTTTTGCGCGCACCGGCCGCGGCGCCATTTTGCAGGGGGCGGTGTGGGATTTCAAAATCCCAAACTGGCCGGCCTTGCTCAGCGACAACGGCTATCAGCTCGGGAGGACGGGAAAGGTTTGGAGACCAGGAACGCCGCCCGATGCGTCGTACGGGCGGAAGGAATACACCTATGAGCAAGCTGGCGGGCACATCAACGGCTTCTCTCAAAACGCGACGAAGCTCGTGGCCGCTGGCAAATCGGTGCACGAGGCGAAGCAAGAGCTGTTGGACGAAGTCCGCGCCAACTTCAGCATGTTCCTCGCCGACCAAAAGGGCGACCAACCTTTCTGCTACTGGTTCGGTCCAACCAATGTCCATCGCCAGTGGGTGCAAGGGTCCGGTACGGCGTTGTGGGGGATCGACCCGGCCGAGCTCACGGGAAAGCTGCCGCCGTTTCTCCCCGACGTGCCTGTCGTCAGGCAGGACATGGCCGACTACCTGGGAGAAGCTCAAGCGTTCGACGCCTCCGTGGGAGTGCTGCTTGACGAATTGAAGGAATCCGGACAGTACGACAACACGTTGATCGTTATCAGTGGCGACCACGGTCCGGCCGGCTTTGCACATGGCAAGTGCAACCTGTATGACTTTGGTACCCGTGTTCCGCTAGCCATTGCAGGGCCGGGTGTGCACGGTGGACGGATTGTGGACGATTTCGTATGCCTTCCCGACCTGGCACCGACGCTTCTCGAAGCCGCCGGTGTGAAGGTTCCCGTCGTGATGACGGCCAGGAGCCTCTGGCCGGTGCTCAAATCGGACCGCACGGGCCAGGTCGACCCGACCCGCGATGCGGTCTATGTCGGCCGCGAGCGGCATGTCGCAGGGGCGCGAGCCGACTACCGGCCGTATCCGCAACGTGCAATCCGTACGGCCGACTATTTGTTCATCATCAATTTTCATCCCGAACGTTATCCGCTCGGGGATCCCTATCGCTTGCAGGGAAATGACCCGCCAACCACCGAGGAACTACGGGAGAATCTATTTGTCACATTGCAGGACGAAGACGCCGGCCCGACCAAGGCATATATCGTCAGCCGCCGCGACGACCCCGAAGTGAAGCGTTACTATGATCGTGCGTACGGGAAACGTCCTCGTGAAGAGCTGTACGATTTGAAAAAGGATCCGCACCAGATGCACAACGTGGCTGCCGACCCGAAGTACGCTTTGGTGGCTGGCAAGCTCCGGAATCGCCTGCTCGACGAATTGAGCGCGAACCGACGATCCGCGGTTGACAGAAAACGGCAAGTTCTTTGAAACGCCGCCGATGGCGGGGCCGTTGCCTGGCGACAAGTCGCCAGCGGTGATGCAGATGAGTCCGTCGAGCTGTGTGCTTAACAATCCGAACCGATTAGTCCGACTACCAAGTTTAACAGAGTGACTTTCATGTTTTCCTACAACTTGACTCGAGGTGTACTGGCCACCCTGCTACTGGTTGGCAGTGCGGCCGCGGCGGATCGCCCCAATTTCTTGTTCATCCTCACCGACGACCAGTCACCCTATACACTCAGCGCCTACGGCAATCAGGTCTGCCAGACTCCGAATATCGACCGGATCGCGCGGGAGGGCATGGTGCTTGACGACGCCCATCACATGGGCTCCTGGTCGGGAGCGGTTTGCACGCCGTCACGTACCATGATCATGACCGGGCGCTCCGTTTGGCACATCCCGGGTGCGCGCCACTTAGCTTCTCGAGAAGCACGGGAGGCGGAAGCGACAGAAGTCGCAAAGACGAGCATGCCCGCCCTGTTCCGAGCGGCGGGATATGAAACATTTCGAACGTGCAAGAAGAGCAACAGTTTTCAGGCCGCGAATCAACTTTTTGATGTCAATCAGGAAGGAGAAAAACGCGGTGCCACCGCCGAGGAAGGCAGCGCATGGCACGCCGAACGAGCGCTGGACTTCCTGAGAAAACGGGCAGCGTCCGGCGATCACGCTCCGTTTCTGATGTATTTCGGGTTTTCCCATCCGCATGATCCCCGCAATGGGACGCCCGAGTTGTTGAAGAAATATGGCGCCGTGAATTGCGAAACGCCTCCCGTGACCGTGAATCCCGCGGCGCCGCCGCTGCAAATCAATTATCTGCCGGCTCATCCGTTTCCGCTTGGCCATCCCCACTTGCGGGACGAGGTCGCCGTTTCCGGAGTATTGAGCAGTCGGTCTGAGGCCACGATTCGCAATGAACTAGGGCGCGAGTATGCGTGTATCGAGAACATCGACATCCAAATCGGTCGCGTCTTGAAGATGCTCGAAGACATGGGGGAGCTCGACAACACCTACGTATTCTTCACGGCGGACCACGGTATCGCCGTCGGACGGCACGGGCTTACGGGCAAGCAAAACCTGTACGAGCACACGTGGCGTGTTCCGTTCTTGGTGCGTGGACCGGGGATCAGTCCGGGAAGCAGAGCATCAGGGTACATCTATCTGATGGACGTTCTTCCCACGATGTGCGACCTGGCGGGAATTGAGATACCTGCCACGATCGACGGCAAGAGTTTCCGGCCGGTGCTGGAGGGAAAACAGGACCGCATCCGCGACGTCCTGTATGGCGTCTACTGCGGCGGCACGAAGCCGGGCATTCGAGCCGTCAAGAAGGACGGATGGAAATTGATCAAGTACGACGCGTTGGACGGCATGGTGCACGAGACGCAATTGTTCAATCTTCGGGAGAACCCGAACGAATTGATTCTCGAACACCACACGCCCGCGGTAATCGCATTGACGGGCAACGAGCCGCGAGCAAATCAAGTCGATCTGGCGGAAAATCCGAAGTACGCTGCCAAGAGACACGAGCTCGAACAATTGCTGCTTTCCGAGGAAAAACGATGGGACGATCCCTATCGCCTTTGGGACCAGCCTCCGCTTGAGAGCGATCATAACGGGGCTGGAGTTGTCGGCCACCAGGCAACGGGGACACCCAACCCACTCACTTCGCGGCGCTAATATACTTTGCTCAATTCAAAGGCGGTGGCTGGGGTGTCAATCGTCGAAAAGTAGCGGCATTTGACCAATGCAAAACTCTGAGCCGGCTTACGCGATTGTCTTGGCCCTTGCTCTGGCGAGCTTCAGCTTTGCTGAGGAGGATCAGGCTGCGACAATTGCAGCGACGAATCACTCTGCCTCATGTCTTGATCCTGTTGGTCGACGATATGGGGTATGGAGACCCTGGTTGCTACAATCCCGAGTCGCGGATCTCGACGCCGAACATCGACTCTTTGGCACGAGACGGCATGCGGTTTGTCGACGCCCACGCGCCGGCTCCTCTCTGCCATACCTCGCGCTACGGCCTGTTGACGGGGCGATATCCCTTTCGGGCGGATGTTGGCCGGTGGCCCAAGCACGCCGCCATTGAATCGGGTCGAACCACAATCGCCTCGCTGCTGAAGTCACGCGGATACCACACGGCGATGGTCGGCAAATGGCACTTGGGCTTTGAAGAGGCCAGTTACGACGCTCCCTGGACCGGGGGGCCCGTAGACGTTGGCTTTGACTCCTTCTTTGGGATCCGCGCTTCGACGGATATTCCTCCCTACTTTTATATTCGCGACAACCGAGTCGTTGCCCCGCCCACGCTGCCAATCGCGGCCCATCACAGTGCGGGCTGGTCGCCGATCCAGGGTGAATTCTGGCGGGGCGGGCTGATTGCCTCGGACATGAAGCTGGCGGATGCCTTGCCAACAATCACGGACGAAGCCGTTGCGGTGATACGCCAGCACGCCGCGAGCCTCCAAGAATGGCAAACGCCGCGTGCCGCTGATGCTGTACGTCGCATTGCCTGCGCCCACACCCCCTGGTTGCCGACGGCCAAATTCAACGGCGTAAGCAAAGTCGGCATGTACGGCGACTTCGTGATCGATGGTCGACGCCATGGTCGGTCGCGTGCTTGCCGCTCTGGAGGCCGCTAAGATGGCGGACGACACGCTCGTGATCTTCACCTCCGACAACGGGCCTGTTTGGTATGACAGCGACGTGAAGCGGTTTGGCCATGATTCGGCCGGCGGATTGCGAGGCATGAAGGGCGATGCGTGGGAAGCCGGACATCGCATGCCCTTCATCGTGCGCTGGCCGCACAAGGTTGCTCCCGGTGCGGTCAGCCATCGGTTGGTTTGCTTCACCGACGTGATGGCGACGCTGGCGAGCATCGTCGGCTACCGTCTGGCAGACGACGAAGGCCCGGACAGCATGGATTTTTCCGGAGCACTGCTAGGAAAGGAATCGCCCGTGGGAAGCGTCCGCACTTCGCTGGTGATGAAGTCGTCGGCCGGTCTGATGACCGTCCGCCACGGACAGTGGAAATTGATCGATGGACTAGGCTCGGGCGGGTTTTCCCAGCCCGCGAAGATCGAGCCGCAACCGGGTCAGCCCGCCGGTCAGTTGTACAACCTGGCGACCGATCTCGGTGAAACGAAGAACCTCTACAGCGAACGCCCAGACATCGTCCGGCGTTTGAAAAAAATTCTTGCCTCGATCGAGCACGCCGAAAACGAGCGGTAGCATCTCACTGTCCGCCGCCAGCGGTTCCATTTGCAGCTCCGGGGGCGGCGGCAGCTCTCTTATCTTGCCAGACGAATGAGCCATTCTCTATGGACCAGTTGTTCCCGAAGTAGCCGGCGGCTTCGATCCCATCCAATCCCTGAGAAAAAATCTCCGGCTTGACGACCATCAGATCGGGAAAGCCGGTTCCGGCAGCGAAATAGAGATTGGGATAGACAGCTAGGTTCCCAAGCTTGCCGGTGCCGGCGACGACGCCAACCGAGGCGATCGCGCTGTCCTTGCGAGGCCGAATCATGTAGAGGCCGAAATCCTCGCCCTTCAACGTCCGATCGCCCACTTTCAACTCTCCTCGCCGGACTTGAACTGGACAATCGGCAAGCAGCGGCTCCCAGGCCGCATTCGTAGAGGCATTGCCGTAAATGATGACAGACCGGTCTCGGTAATCGTCCAAAGTGAATTGGCTATCGGGGATGATTTCGATGGAGCCGTTGCCCCGGTAGTAGAACGTTTCCGCATCAAATCGTGATTTGTTGTAAGACCAGGCGTTCTCTTCATCGTCTCCTCGGGTGGAGTAAACGAATACGACATGATGACGAAACGCATCCTTGAAACCGCCGTATCGTTTAGGATTCTTCTCCGCAGGATCGTTAGGTTCGTCAATTACATGCCAAGTCTCATCTTGCTTCTTGAGCCACACTTGGTCTTCCTTCGGCCAGGGCAAGTCGGCGATCGGTTGCCCGTCGACTTCCATCGTAACTTTCTGCAAATCCTTACAGTGCGCAAGATCGACTTTGAACTCGCTTAGGTTTTCCGTAGTGATCTCAAATTCTCTTTGGCTGATGTGTTCACCCATTCGGCGTTGTCGGCGTGATCTGACCGTTTGTTTGGCGACGACGCCAGAAAACTCGAACGGCTGCTCCTGCTGGTAGAGCGTGAGGTAGTAGCTGTTAGCCGATATGCCGGGACAGGCGGTCCGAAACTCAAGCACCGGTAGGTCGCGTGGATCCTTCCGCTCGTGCCATTTGAAATAGCTGAAGATTTTTTCGAAATCGGCGCCATGCCAATGTGCTGCGCCCGGTTCCTCGAAATACGCGAAGTCTGGATGAAACGTGCCGAGAAGTTTGCATGGACCGCGCCTCCGTTACCGGTACGTTCTCATCCTTATCGCCGTGCTCGATGTAGACGCCCTGATGAATGTAGTTTCGGGCCAGCTCGAGCGTGCGACTGGGATTGGCCGCTCGATTCATCATTTCCCGCATTGGGGTGCTATCCTCGGCCTGTTGTCTTCTTCCGTAGGAGAAAAACGACCGCCATCCGGCGAGTGGCGCGATGGCTGCCCAGCGCGACGGATACGTTGCCCCCAAAATCCATGTGCCGTGACCACCCATGGAATGACCTGTCAGGAACGTTCTGGCTGGGATCGGTATCGAGCCATGCTTCGGCGTCCGCCAGCACTTCCAGCGCATCCAGGCGCCCCCAGTCTTCCCAGTCAAATCCAAATTCACGTCGGTTCGTCGGTGCTACGACGTGGCCCCAATCCTTCGATTGATATGAGCCCGCCTGGGCGATCGCCTTGACGCCGGCTCCATGCAACGACAGGAACAGAGCCGGCTTGCGCCCTGCCTCAGGCTTGCCCAGCCGCACCGCATAATACTGCACGCTTCCATCGATGTCGGAGAGGAATGTCCGGCGAAAATTCTTGGAAGGCTCTTTCGCTTCGATGGGCAAGTCAGCCTCGTCGATGAGCTCGTCACGCTGAAAGAGACCCACGTGAACCACCTGGTCGCCCGCGGCATCGGCAGCATCCTGGATCTTGAAAGGGACCTTTCGCGTGGTCATCGGTGGGACCGTGCCGGTGAACGGCGTGGTGATTTCACGTCCGGCGACTTCCGCGCGAAGCTTAAGATTACCGAGTGTCGTGTCGGTGGCGTTGACGATACGGATGGCCGCCCACTTTTCATCACTCTCGGTAGTCAATAGGTCGGGGAGCGTCGGGTCGATCGTCGTCAAATAGATTGGCTTGCGAGGCGTCGAGACGCCCACGCTCTTCTCCTTGCCACGGGCTATTTTGCACCAAAGTTCGTGGCGGCCTTTGTTGAGCTTGACCGGCAGGAGGATGCGGTGCTTTCCGTAAACGTCCCCGGCGCGGGGAACGCCGTCGACGAACATTTCGGAGATGCCGTCCGGGGATAGAACGACGGTTTCGTCCTGATTGACAGTGCAAGTCAGATAAAGATATCCCCCTCGCAAATCGCCGCCGGTAATCGCACCGGAGTCGTCGATCGCAAGCTTTCTCCAATGCTGCTCCCCGCCGCGGAAGCCCTTGCCCGAAACATCTCCCTCATGCGGAGGTAGCAACTCGCTGGAAACCAGGCGCTGCAGCACTGGATCCGTGGACGACGGGGAACGCCGGAAGTACCCACCGCCCACAGGCCCGGAGTACAATACCTCTTGAAACGTGAGCGGCTTCTCGTTCGCCGAGGCACTCGGCACGGCGACGACGAACAACGCCGAGAGGCACCCACACGCTGCAACGGCAGACGAGATCGGTAAAGTTCGGAAGTAGCATATCTTCATTGCTGGTTTGCTCCAGTTTGTCCTACGACAACGACGTCCGTGCGGCGCACGCTGCGCAATCTCGGTACTCCCTAATGGTGCCCCATGACTTCAATATCAAGTTACCGCGCTCGCTTCCACTATGCGATTTGGCTGGCATTGGTGTTTTCTCACAGCCGTGCGCTGGCGCGGAGCCCGCCGGCGAATCGCAGCCGGGACCTGTTTTTCTTACCGGCGTTACCTATGGAATCGCCAACGGCGTTGAGCTCAAACTGAATATCGCACTGCCCCGCGACTCGGCTTCCATGGCGAAGCGGTATCCTTTGCTCATCTTTATCCATGGCGGCGGATGGCAGACGGGGAATCGCGCTGCTTACAACGGCCGGATCTGTGAGGCGGCAGAGCGCGGCTATGTCGCGGCTACGATCTCCCATCGCCTGACGGCCGACAAAGACGAAACCGGCCATCCCCGCTATCCGTGGCCGGCGGCTATTCATGATTGTAAAGCCGCCGTCCGCTTCCTCAAGACTTATGCTGACCGGTTCCATATCGACCCTCAACGCATTGGCGTGACGGGCGCATTGTCCGGCGGTCATCTGGCACTGCTGTTGGGATTGACCGATGAATCCGATGGACTGGAGGGAGACGTGAAGATGCCCAACCAGGAGAACCTTGCGATTCCTGTCGTGACGAATACGAGAGTCCAGGCGGTGTTCAATAAGTCGGGCCCCACCGATTTGGTTTCCTGCCATGCCGACCGAATAGTCAAGCCGTTCCTGGAAGACTTGCTGGGAAGTTTTCACGATCATCGCGACCGTTACGTCGAAGCGAGTCCGATCAACTATATTTCCGCGGATGACCCCCCGGTAATGACCATTCATGGTGAACGAGACTCTGTGGTGTCGGTCGAACAAGCTCGTAAGCTCGACCAGAATCTGAGCCGGGCTGGGGTCTCACATCAATACCTTGAGCTCGCAGGCGAAAGACATGTGTTCACACGCGCAGGCGGCACGAAATACTGGGAAGCCTTTTACCAGTTTTTCGACAAACAATTCCGCTGATGCCCCCGGGTCCCGGCCTCGGGGACAATGCAGCCGGTGGCACTTCCGCCGTGGGAAGCCCGCTTTCATCGTCGCAGCGGCCGGCCGCTGTTTGTTCGCCTTGCTGGCTTCGGGTAACCTTTAACCTTGTTGCGAGAGCCTTTATTCAACAATTGTCGGCGGGGTTCGTCCCGTGACAGGCGGTCAGGCAAAAGGTGCTATTTTTCTAAAAATAGTGCATTTTTTGGCACGAGCGGAGCCGGGCGACAAATCAGAATATGAGGCATCGTATACGAGTGTGACTGTGAAAAAGGAGCCCTCCATCGATTTCATGGACTTGTTTGTTGAGGACCAAGCGATGGTCTACGCCTTCGTGCGGAGCTTGGTCCCCAACTTTGCGGACGCGGAGGAGATCTTCCAACAGGTCGCGGTGACATTGTGGCGAAAAAGAGAGACGTATGATCCGGCGCGTAGGTACGTTTCGGGCTTGGGCAATCGGGATCGCCAGGAACCATATCCGCAATTTCAATCGGCATAAGGTCCGCGATCACCGGATACAGCTTTTCGCGCCGGATATTATGGAACGGATCGCGGAGAATTGGCAGGCGCTTGACGACAACTTGCGCGAACGGCAAGCGGTCTTGAAGTTGTGCATCGGCAAACTGGAACCATCGGATCGTCAGCGAATAGAGCGATTTTACGGCGGGGAGACGAGAGCAGCAGAAATGGCCCAAACGGAAGGTATTCCGTTGCGCACCTTTTACCGCAAACTTCAAAAGATAAGGGAGTGTCTGCTCAATTGCATATCGAAAGCGATGGAAGCTAAAGGGGGTGTCAATGGACCGTACTGATCAATCACCGGAAGCTCACGATTCTTGCGATTTGCGAGATTTCGTGAGCGTCGTGGCAACGATGCTCGACAGCGGACAGCTAGCTCCGGAGCTATTCGATCGATTGGAGAGAACGCTTCGAGATGACGATGTCGCCATGCGTCAATACCTGGCGTTGTTAGACCTCGATGCCCACTTGCGGTGGGCGTATCGTGGCGGGATGCAACCGCAGGCTATTGCGGTACACGACTTGGAGGCCTCCGGCAGCAATCCGGTGGAGATCGGATCGGAACCGGCTGGAAACGGGGCGGCCGAAACGGAATCCAAGGTCGTGAGTTCGCGCATCGGAGACCAGCTGCCCGATCGGGCTCGTTGGTTGCCGCAGCCGATTGGCCTCGCTCTGCGCGACGGCTTCCGTCGGCACCGAGTTGCATCGTTGGCTGTTGCAGGCTCACTCGCAGCGGTGGCAACTATTGGATTGTTGCTCGCCGCTTGGTCGAGTTGGGGTGGCGTCGGAAGAATTACCCAGTCCGCGACCGCCCAGTGGGCGGCGCCACATGCTTTGCTCACGACCGGCATGTCCGTTGATCCGGGGAAATACTATTTGCTGGGCGGCGTTGCCGAGATCACGCTCGCGCGATAACACGCGATTGATTGTCGAGGGGCCGTCATTGCTGGAGATTGTCTCGGCAAATGAGGCGCTCGTCAAAAAGGGAACAGTTTCCGTATTCGTGGGACCTCGGGCTTCGGGGTACACGGTTCATACTCCAGATGCGCAGTCGCCGATTTGGGGACGGCATTTCAGGTGCGGGTTGCCGATCGTGGTACCGAAGTACACGTCATCGACGGAGCCGTCGTCGCACACGGAACGCACCACGCCGCTGACAGAAAGGACGACAGCCTACTCTACCTCACGGAACGAGAAGCGATCCGGTTTAACCGGGATGATGGAAGAATTGATGCGATCAATTTTGTGGGTGAGCAACTGAAGCTTCACGGGAACAGCGGAACCAGCTCGCTGAGCGCGATCCCCATGGCAGTAACAGGCGACATCCGGTGTCTGGACCATCCCCCAAATTCGGTTGTCGTCGGGGATTTCGAGCATGACGGCCAAATGTACCTGTTCTTGGAGCAGAGTGATATTTCGGTCGGCCCGACGATCTATGCGGACCGGAATTCTTTCGGAGAAATCGCCAAGGTGCAGGGAAATATCAACATGAAGATTCCCGCCGGTGCGCGGGTTAACAGTTACCTGCTGCATTTTGACCCGACGACGAAGCGTAGTAACGATCGTCTGCATCGCGTTTCGGGCACGATCACGTTCCGTTCGCCAATCATCGGCGTGTATTTCGACAGCGGTCGGTTTGTACGCATCGGATAAGCAGTTCAAGAGCAACGAAACTCGATACACGCGGGAGAAGGGTGTCGCACCGAGGGGATTGGAAAACCGCGATTTCGTGTCCTTCAGTCCTGATCATAGGACTCTGATCGTCAATCTCCAAGCAAATAAGACTGCTGACCAAATCCGCATTATCACCAAGAGCGAGCATCCCTGACGGCACGGCATCGAGCGTGCCTTACAAGGGGAGACATCGCCAACGGGATCACGCCACATCTCGTGAGGGCAATCGTATGCAGGCGAAATGGCGAGGCGTCAAGGCGTTTACGCTGATTGAACTGCTCGTGGTTATTGCCATTATCGGCATTTTGGTGGCGCTCTTGCTGCCGGCAGTTCAAGCGGCGCGCGAGTCGGCGCGCCGGACGCAATGCACAAATCAGATTAGGCAGCTAGCCTCGGGGCGGCAAACTTCGAGTCCGCCAAAGGGCGTTTGCCCGGCGGTACGGGGTTTTCTGGAAGCCCGGACGACGACACAGGTACCTCCGGCGGACGACGCGGTGGAAGCTCGGGCCCGGCGTACTCGATCATCCCGCCCCATTACAATGGTCTAGGATGGATTGTAGAAATTCTACCGTACATCGAGCTCCAAGCGCTGAGCGACGTCTTTGCACCATTTCGTGATCTTGATTTCGATTCAAACGTGTATAAAAAACCGCCCGAGCTGTTGGAGGCGGTGAAGATTCAGCCCGACGGGTTTGTGTGCCCCTCCGATCCGACCGCGCGGGACCTGATCACGACGCAATATCAGTGGCCGAACATACCAGTGGCCACCACGAATTACCGCGGAGTGATGGGGTCGAATCAGATGGTCTCGGACACCCACAGCTTTCCGATCATTCTGCCCCTGCAAGAATTCTGCAACGATGGGCGGGCTCGCTGCAACGGCCTGATCTGGCGCACCAGCGCTCAGTTTCCCGTAAGGCTTCGACAAGTCATCGATGGGACGAGCAAGACGATGATGGTTGGCGAAGACCTGCCTTCGCACGACTGGCACACCATGTGGTCCTTTTCCAACGGTGACTCCAGCAGCACCTATGCCCCATTGAATTACACTCTGAACAATCCAGACCCAGAGCAATGGTGGGACATGCGGGGATTTCGCAGCCACCATCCTGGCGGTGCCAACTTTGCGATGGCCGATGGGTCGGTGCACTTCATCCAGGAAGACATTGATTTCGATTTGTACAAGGCACAGAGCACCATCGCCCTACAGGAAGTACTGCCGGACAATTAGCTAGACTGGCCGCAGCCATCCTGTCGCCGGCTGCGAGTTGTGTTCTTGATTGCGATCAACTAAGGCTCAAAGATGAAGAAATGGGTTGTCGCGCTTTGCGTTAGTGTCTCATTTGGTTTTTCGGGTTTGCTTGGTTGTGGATCGTCCGGGTTTTCGTCGACCGAGGGAGTCGTCACATTGGACGGCGAGCCCTTGGCGAACGCGACGGTCATGTTTCAATCGCCAAACATGCCGATGGCGACTGCCAAGACGAATCAGGACGGCAAGTACCGTGTCGAAACTGGCGGCACCAAGGGAATTAAGCCGGGGGAATACTCGGTCACTGTCGCGGCATATGCGAAAGGAAAGAATGGCGGCGAACGCGCACCGAATCTCATTATCCCCCAGCGATATCTTCAACCGGAGACTTCAGGTCTGAAGGCAGAAATCGGATCTGGGACGAACCGGGATGTCAATTTCGAGTTGGTTTCCACGCCGTCGAACTGAGCATGCAATGAATGCCTCGGGCCAATATTGCCGAAACGACCGTCCTTGCGAATCGCACCGAATCGTGCCGGCTTGGAATTCAGTGATTGCGGCGCGTGTCGGTTTCGCGGTCGGCCTGTGCCTGTTTGCGTATCAGCCGGTGTTTGCCGCGGAGCAAGCCGGCCCGAGGCCGAACATTGTGTTCCTGATGACCGACGATCAGTGTTTCTATTCGCTAGGATGCTACGGCGTACGGGACGTGCAAACGCCCAATCTTGACCGATTGGCCGCGGACGGAGTGACGTTTGACAAGTATTATGTGACCACTGCTATTTGCATGGCCAGTCGTGCGACGGTCATGACAGGCCTAGTCGAGTATCGCACGGGTTGCAACTTCACGCACGGTCCGTTGCTTCGCGAACACTGGAGCCGGTCGTACCCATTCCAACTGAGAAAGGCCGGCTATTTGACGGCATTCGCAGGCAAGTTCGGCTTTGAGGTTGCCGACAGTCCCCGGGGAACGGGCTCTCTGCCGAGCGAGGACTTTGATCACTGGGCTGGCGGTCCGGGACAGACGTCCTACAAAACCGCCGACAACCCGGCGCTGGCCAAGTATGCCGAGCAATTTCCTCACTCGACGTTGGCCTACGGTGCGTTCGGCAGCGATTTCATCCGCGATGCGGCGAAGCAGACATCGTCCCTTTTGCTTGTCCATCAGCTTCAAAGCCGCCCCATCGGCCAGCGACCCCGGACCCTCGCTTCGACGCGGTTTATGCGGGAAGCGTGTTCGCCAAGCCGGCCAACTTTGGCCGCCGAAACGGCGAACACTTTTCTCCGCAGAGTCGACAAGGCAGGCAGTACCAGCGCTTTGTGACGTGGCACTACAACGACGATTACAACGGCGTCATGGCGACCTATTACCAGCAGGTCTACGGCGTCGATGTCGCGGTGGGAATGATTCGTCGTGCTCTGGAAGCGTCGGGCGCGGCGAAAAACACGGTGATCATATTCACGTCCGACAACGGATTTATGTGCGGTTCTCACGGGTATGGCTCGAAAGTGCTTCCTTATGAAGAGGCATCCCGCGTTCCGCTGATTGTCGTGGATCTTCGTAACTCGGAGAAGAACGTGGGGGGTCGTTGCGACGCTTTGTGCGGCAACGTCGACATAGCGCCCACCATTCTGGCCCTCGCGGGGATCAAAGTGTCGGACGATTTGGATGGACAGAGCCTGTTGTCGCTAATCGACGATCCGACGTCATCGATTCATGAGTCGCTGCCGTTGATCAACGTGTGGGGGCCCGCGGCAGTTCATAGTCTGGCGGTCGTCACCAAGGACTGGAAGTACATCTACTGGCCGTACTCAGAGCGTGGTTTCGTCCCCTGTGAAGAACTATACAACTTGGCGGACGATGCGCTGGAGCTTAAGGAACTTTCCCACGACCGGCGCTATGCCGACACCCTGCAACGGATGCACGCCATGTACGATCGAGAAGTGGATCGGTGGAAGCAGATGACCGTTCACTACCACGGATATGAAAAGTACGGCACAGTTTTTGATCGTCGTTTGCGGTCGAGTGACTAGCAATCGAATTTGCATGCACGCGTGCGGCGTCGAAGAACCAGATGGCGGGTTTCATGCAAGTTCCTCGGGCGGGTTTCGTGGACGACGAAATTCGAAATCTCACAATAGGCTATCCCGTTTGGTCCCGGACTTGCTTGGCTCATTTTGGGGGTAACAATCAGTGTCGGATCGCTTTTTTGGACAAATCAGGTGAATTTGTTGGCACTGCCTTGAGATTCGGCGACAAATTACTTTTGATCAGGGGGTGCGCTGCCGCTGGCGGGGGGCGATGGGCGGCTGATGTTGTGACTTTAGCCGGATGCGCTATCGGTGAAAGGATTCGGTTAGCACCTCGATCCAACTTTTCAGCAAGTGCAGCTGCGGGAGGTCGGTTGCGTATCGTCGACGATGGCGGTCTTGCTTGCGCTGATCAGCGGAGCAATTTCCTTCGGCAGCGGTACAAAAAGGCGTTTTGCCGCAGCGCCCATCAGTTCAACGTCTGTGGCTTCTGTCTGGTACACGAAAGTACTTCACTCTTTTCTCGACGATCGACCGAAACTTTCAGTACTAAGTGAGGGCGGACATGCGATTCCTTGACTTGCGACTTGCGATTCTTCTCGGGTGCCTCCTGTTTGCGGCAAACAAGGCGGTGGCGCAGCCACTGATAGACGACAAATTTGACGACGGCGATGTGACCACCAACACCTTAGGCAACGGCTCGGGCTGGAATCGCCGGGGATTCGGCGGCAGCATCCTCACCGAATCCGGCGGCGTGCTCGACTTGAGCCTGAATAACAGTGCCAACGCAGGCGCACTGCTTTCGAAGGAGACGTTCAGTGCCAACGGCGCTCAAACCATGTACGGCGAATTCACGTTTACCGAGATGGTCCGTCCTGACGCTCGGCCGGAGCCTCCAACAACGCCGGCACGTCTCGGTGGTCGTCCGGGTTCTACGACAACAGTTCAGACCCCGACTCCGGACGGCTTTGACTCATTCGCGAACGCGGGCCAGCGATCGGGCTTGTATGTCTCCTTTAAAGTGCGCTCGGACGATTTCGGGATACCCATCAACGGTGATCAGGGGGCTTTGTATTACACTACGTATGACGGATCGACGTTTACGCCAAACTTGTTGGCGAGCTGGACCTGGGACCGCTCGGTTTTTCAATTATGCGGAGGATGAGCTCGCAGCCGGCTTGCGGAGCGATCGCGTCCCGCAGGACCTGATCGTTTCTGATCTTCGGGCAGAACTCGGGGCAAATTCGACGGGCTATAGCCTCAAATTCTTCTCCAGTGACGATAGCGCCGTCCTGCCGGCAGACATTTCCGGTACTTGGGCCGACGCCGGGATCACGGACCTGTCGGCCTTGGACGTCGGTTCGCGCCGACGGATTTGATGGACAAAATGGACAAAACACAGATATCAAGATCGACCGCATCTACGTCGATGATGCGCCTCAGCGCGACGCCGACTACTCAGGCCAGCTGTTCACCTGGGGCCAGCGCACAAACAATAGCGGCAATTGGAGCGACACCGATGCCTGGAAGAAGGGCGGTGTCGATACGACAAGCCATCCGATCGTAGTCACGGCGGTTCGCAGCCGCCGATGCGGCGGAAGTGGTCGGCGGCACGGTCCACGTCAATGCCGACCAAGGGGCCTGGACGCTGCAAATCGACAACGGCGCCACGGCCAATATCGCCAGCGGCAAAACGCTCGAGATCATTGAAAACGAGTCCAATAGTGCCACGAATATCCTGGGCGGCGGCAATTTGGTGCTCGGCGGAACTCTCATCACGCCCACGATCGGCGGCGCCGGCAACGTCTCGTTTGCGAACGGAACCTTGCGCGTTGATCACGGGTCGTTCGCGTCGCTGACCACTTCCAGCGACGCCACGGTGTCCAACGCCAGCGAAGTGAGCGTTGGACAAGCAACCCTCGGCGCAGGCGACACGCTGTTCAAGCAACGAGGCCGGGACGCTCATTCTGAGCCAGTCCGGCGGGGCCAACAGCTTGGCAGCCACTTCGGCGATCGACGTGCAGAAGGGCACCGTCGCCGGCGTGAACGATGCGACCCACAACGCGTTCAGCTCGGCGAGCATCAGTCTCAACGGCGGCAATCTGACGCTCAGCGCCAGTGCGGGTAGTTCCGCGGCCTTCGACTCGGCGATTGCAGCCAACGAGTCGGGTGAGATCCACGCCGCGCAGGTGACCGGTGGGTTGGCCGGCCAAACCGTGACGCTCGGCGGTACCAAGAGCTTCACCATTGCGACCGACAAAACGGTTATCCTGCGGACTTTGGACGGCTACACCATGAACGTGGCGGGCCCCGCGTCTGGCGACGGCACACTCAGCATCGGCGACGGCGCCAAGGTCAACCTCACCGGGTCGGTGACGACCAAATACGTCGGTTTCAGAGGAGATATTAGCAACGTCGGTGTTGGAGGCGGCGTCGTGCCCGGCGAAGCGTTCCGATTCGTACCCGTCGCAACGACACCCGACATGAATGCGACCTTCGCGATGGGAGGCGGCGCCGGTGTGGTTCTCGAAGGCGAGGTGAACGGCTCGCTCAGGCTGTCTAACAGCTCGAATAGTTACACGGGCACCACGAGGATCTTGCGCAGGCGCTGATTCCCGATTCCGCCCTACCCGGCGACTACAACGGTGATTCAGTCGTCAACTCGTCCGATTACGACGCCTGGAAAGCGAGCTTTGGCAGTTCCGTGGCCCCAGGGTCGGGTGCCGATGGCAACGGCAACGGCGTCGTGGACGCCGCCGATTACACCGTCTGGCGTGACCATCAGGGCAATTCCGGCGGCGGGAGCGGCTTGCCAGCGGCTTCTTTGCTGCAGTTCGAGGGCGGCGGCGTAACTGAAGTCGCGGTCCTGCAAACCAGTCACGATTTTGCGCGAAATATCGGTACCGCGGCGGGGGAGGTGAACTGGGTCGCGCGGGCGGCTTTGCCGCGGCGGGAGGCGGCACGGTGAATGTCACCCTCGAGGGGGTGCCGGCCTGGTTTGGGATAGCGCCACGGCTGGCTTCAACGGTCAAAACTTGAAGTTCGGATCCGGAACGGCCAATGGCCGAGTGGTGTTGACCAACAACATCGATTTGAACAACGCCCAGCGGTTTATCCAACTTACCGACAACCCGGATGTAGATACGGACGTCGCCGAGATTTCCGGGGTGATATCTACCTCGACGGGCACGGACGATAACCTCACCATCCGCGGACAGGCGGATTTCCCAGTGGCAGGCTTACTAGTTTTGTCGGGTCACAACACCTTCCATACGCTGCAGATCGGCGAAAATACGGTGCAGGCCGTCGATAGCGTGGGTCTGCCATCCACGGCAAACCTGGTGTTGCGGGCCAGCACGACGAGCAGTTTGCCGGCGGTCTTCGCCACCAGCAACGCCGCCAACGGGCACGCGTTTAATCGCAACATTGGCGCCGGCGCTGGTGAGGTACAGTGGGGCGCGAATGGGGCTGGCGGTTTCGCGGCCGTCGGTGGCGATTTGACCGTGACGCTCGAAGGAGGGGCCGATCTGACATGGGCCGACCCCGACACCGGCTTCAACGGCGCATCCTCAATCGTTCAACTCGGTTCCAACGTGGCCACCGGCGTGACGACGTTTACCAACAACGTTTCTGCTAGCAACACCGTCGAGTATTTTGAAACCTTCGACAATCCACTGTCGAACGCCGACCGTGTGGTCATATCCGGCAATTACACGGGTGCAAGTAACTTCCGTGTTGACGGTGACGGCGTGGTGGAATTGAACGGCAATATAAGCATGAGCAACAACTTGGTCCTGGTGGACAATCCGTTTGACGGCGTCCTGAATGCTCAGATCAACGGAACCATGCTCGTTGGCAATAACATGAGCCTTGACATCTCTGGTGCTCGCGCCTTTGTCAACGGGACGGCTTCGGTGGATAACCTACTCCAAGACCGAGTTGGCAACACGCTCGGCGGCAGCGGGACAATTAAGATGATCGACGACGAAGACACCGGCGGCGGCAGCCAGCAGGCCCAAATTCAGGGCACGCTCAACCCCGGTTCCGATTTCGACAAAGTTGGCAAGCTGACGTTCGACCTCACCGCCTCGCCGAACGACCCCAGCGCCGGCGAAGTTCGGTTCCAAAATGGCTCCTTCTACGAGATGGAGTTTGAAAACGATGGCGGGGTAAAGCATGACACGACTGACATCAAGTGCACCAACCAGATCGGTTTGATTCAGTTGGGCCTCGCCACCGACGAAACGTGGAATCTCGTGCTCGACGCCCTCGATGACATGACAGGGCTGGTCAGCGGGTCTGATGAGTTTGACCTGCTGACCTGGGACGGCAACAATGATTTCGCAATTAACGGTACGGTCGAAGGCGCTAGCACGTCTGGATTGGTCGACAACGTCGTGCTCAGTTCCACTGGTGGGTTCGACGTGAACAGCGCAACAGTCCATTTTGAGGTTGCGGGTGATTTTTCCGGCCGCGTGTATGTTACCGGATTGGCTGCCGCTAGTGGCGCCGGTGCGTTGGCCGGAGGGCAGGTTCCGGAACCGGCAGGCTGCATGTTGGCAGTGGTTGCGGCAGTTGCGGTTCTGGTGGGGAGCCGCCGCTACGGAAGGCTCCTCGAAGCCTGAGATCGTGAGTCGGCAGCGGTTGGCTCGGGGGCGGTCGAAAGACGCATGGGGCAGCGCCCGAGCCAGTCGCGCCGGCTGCACGAAGCTGTCGCGACCGGCGCGAATGGGGAACAGAGCGAGTTGTACCGGTTGATGACAGCTTGACGGCTGAGGGAGCGGTGATGAAACGCAATTCGCTCACGGTTCGGGCTCCACGTCGCTCATGCGGTTTCACGCTTATTGAGTTGTTGGTGGTGATCGCCATCATCGGCATCCTGGTCGCCTTGCTGCTGCCTGCGGTGCAGTCGGCGCGAGAAGCGGCACGCAGGACCCAGTGCGCGAACCAACTGCGGCAACTGGCGTTGGGATGCCTGACCTTCGAGTCGTCCCGCAAGTATCTCCCGCCCATCGCGGTCATGCGCCCCGGCATGAAGCCCTCGGAAAGTCATGCGGGCTACGACTTGATGTCGGAGGAAATCCTGGTCCGGAACGCCGAGAATAAGCGCGGCCACAGTTGGATCGTCGAGATTCTTCCTCAGATTGAAGAGCAGGGCCTCGCCGATCGCTACGACAAGACGGTCAGCCCGCTGCAGAACATTGTGGATAACCATTTCGAGATCGTGGACATTCCCGGACTCTATTGCCCGTCGCGGCGGCGGGGGGTCGAGTCACCGGATCAGCAATACATGCTGCTGACGTTCCAGGGGCCCGAAGAAGGGCCAAATCCTTTGTCCCAACTCAATCTGCCGCCTGTCGGCGGGACGGACTATGGGGCGGTGATCGGCGCCGGGAATTGCTACGACAATTTGGGTTACAAGGGAATGTTCCTCGGGTACATCTGCGTGGGCGTAACCGGTGCGGCTGCGGGGCCGATGATGCCTGATCAGGAAGGAAGGGGAGCCAAGTTAAAGGCCATCATCGACGGAGCGAGTCATACCATTCTGCTCGGCGAATTGCAGCGGCTTTGGGCCTCCAGCGACGACCCGCGTTTTCCTGGCAACGGGCGCGACGGGTACCCCTCGGCGCGGAGTGTGGATGGCTGGCTCTTCGGCGGCAGCCCGACGAGTTTCGATGGTCAGATCTCCGTTACTTCGGACCTTGAAGAAAACCGATATTTGGCCGGCGGCGTGAACTCGTGGTTCTTTGAGCACGCCGGCAGCGAGCACCCGGGCGGCGCCAATTCGCGTTCACTGATGGGTCGATACGCTTCCTCAGCGAGAATGCGGACCCACTGATCCTGATGGCGGAAACGACGCGAGGGGGTGGCGAATTGGAGGCCGGCGACCTTACAGCAACGCTCAGTTCGCTGTTCACCACCGTAACGGGAGGGCGGCGATAGTGAATCGTCTCTGCGGTTGCTCGGCGATCCTGGCCGCTTGTCTAGTGGCTGGCGGCTGCAGCAAATCCGGCGACCGGCCGGACCTTGGCGAAGTCACCGGCGTGGTAACCCTCGATGGAGAGCCATTGGCGAATGCGAGTATCTCGTTTACCGAACCAGGCTTCCGTTCCTCTGTCGGCAAAACCGACAGTGAGGGACGGTATGAACTGATATACATCCGCGACATCAAGGGCGCCGCGGTCGGGACGCACACCGTAAGGATCAAGTGTTTCGCGGAACCAGGGCAGCACGTTAAACAAGTCCCAAGGAAATACAATGACGAGTCGGAGCTCACCCAAGAGGTGAAACCCGGCCAAAATGTCATCAATTTCAATTTGAAATCGAATTCGTGATGTCCGGGCCTGCTTTCGGGAATAATCGGTTCCAAGGACAGGGAGATGATATGATGTTTCAGCACCGTGGGGAGCTAATACATCGGCAAGGCAATCGATGCTTCGCCGAATTGCCAACGGGTTATTGTTGTCCGTTCAGCGGTGAGGAGATGGCAAAAATGACCAGACTGCGAAATCCTCGAAGTGGCGGCGGTTTCACGCTTATTGAGCTGTTGGTGGTGATCGCCATCATCGGCATCTTGGTGGCCTTGCTGCTGCCGGCTGTGCAAGCGGCGCGCGAAGCGGCACGCAGAACCCAGTGCGCAAATCAGCTGCGGCAACTCGCGTTGGCGTGCATGAACTTCGAGTCGGGCCACAAGTACTTCCCGCCCTTCGCCGTGATGGGTTTCGGTTTAGGTTCCTAGCCACCGCCCGGAACACCCGAACTGCTGGCCGAGATGGTGTCCGTCGACCAAGAGGGGCGGCGTGGCCACAGCTGGATCGTCGAGATTCTCCCGGAGATGGAACATCAGGCCCTCGCCGACCGGTACGACAAAAGGTTCAGCCCGCTGCACAATATTATGCGGAACAACTTCGTGATCACCGATCTCCCCGAGCTCTATTGCCCGTCGCGGCGGTCATCCGTCGAGACGCCGCAACAACAGTACATGCTGATGACCGTCGAGGCGCCCGACAAGAGTTCAGACCCCCTTACGAAGCTGAATATCGTGGTCGGCGGCACCGACTACGGGGCGGCGGTCGCCGCGGGGAACTGTTACGCCAATCAGGCTAAGACAAGCTTCCACTTCGGGCGTAATAGCGTCGGGAATGGTGGTTTGGCGGCGAGCCCGATGACGCCGCTCGGGCCGGGCAATGGGGCGAGCATAAACAAAATTACCGACGGCACGAGCGAGACGTTGCTGCTCGGTGAGCTGCAAAGGATCTGGGCGGAAAAGAGACGACCCCCGTTTCTCGGGCGGGTCTGGTCCCGCGGGCTTCATTGCCGGGCGCAGTAGTGACGGTTGGGTCTTTGGCGGCGGCGGGACAACTTTTGGTGCCGAGGTATCGACCGTGATTAGTGGTCTTGGCGAAGAGAGATCCACAGCGGGTGGCCTCAACAGTTGGTTCTGGGAGCACGCGGGCAGTGAGCACCCGGGCGGTGCCCATCTCGCTTATGCGGATGGCTCGGTCCACTTCGTCAGCGAGAACCTGGACCCATTGATCTTGATGGCACAGGCGTCGCGCCCGGGGGCGAAGTTGTCTCCGGTGATTCGTCTGCTGGCCTTGAGAATGCCATCCAAGCGCTGTTCACACCCCCGAGCAGTGATCCAACTGGAGGGCGACGGTGATCTTGGCGAAAGTTCGATGGTGGTTGGTTGAAGTAGCGGACGCTTGGCGCAGCCTGTCCGGCTGGCTGCTAGATAGTGTCCGTGGACGGTTCGGTGCATATCATTTGCATAGGACGTGGCTGAGGCGATCTTCCGTAATTTTGGGCAATGGACACAACGGCCAGTCGATCGATTCTTCGGCGAATTGCCAATGGGTCAATGTTATCCGTTCAGCGGTGAGGAGATGGCAAAAATGACCAGACTGCGAAATCCTCGGAGCGGCGGCGGTTTCACGCTTATTGAGCTGTTGGTGGTGATCGCCATCATCGGCATCTTGGTTGCCTTGCTGCTGCCGGCGGTGCAGGCGGCAGCGCGAAGCCGCCCGCCGCTCCCAGTGCTCGAATCAGCTTCGACAGCTGGCATTAGGGTGCCTAAACTTCGAATCGGCCCACAAATACCTCCCGCCCGTGATGGTGATGGACGCCGATTTCAATCTTAACGGGAAGACACCGGGCCACGGCTTGAAGAAAGAGATGATGACCTTGGACCAAGAGGGCAAGCGTGGCCACAGTTGGATCGTCGAAATACTTCCTCAGATCGAGCAGCAGGGCCTCGCCGATCGCTACGACAAGAAGTTCAGCCCGTTGCACAACATTATGCGGAACAACTTCGAGATCGTGGATATCCCTGGACTCTATTGCCCGTCGCGGCGGCACGGGGTCGAAACACCGGAGCAGCAATATATGTTGCTGACTTTCCGCGGGCCCGGCCAAGACAACGACGACCTCGCGAAACTTAATATTACGGTCGGCGGAACCGATTACGGGGCGGCGATTGCCGCGGGGAATTGCGAGGGAAACACAAGCAAGGATCCCCTGATCGGATACGCGTGTGTCGGCGTGACCGGCGCTGCGGCAAGTCCGATGACTCCCCTTCGCCGGGGCGAAGGGTCAAGCCTGGCAAAGGTAACCGATGGGACGAGCCATACTCTTATGCTGGGGGAGCTGCAGAGGATTTGGGCGGCGGACGATGACCCCCGCTTCGCCGGCCAGAGCGGAGACGCGGGGGTTGTCTCGGGACGCAGTGATGATGGTTGGGTCTTCGGTGGGTCAACGACGATGTTCACGACGTCGGTCACAACGACGATCGACGGTGTTGGCGATACGAGAGACTCGCCCGGCGGCCTCAATGACTGGTTTTTCGAGCACCCTGGCAGCGACCACGTAGGAGGGGCCCATCTCGCTTACGCGGATGGCTCGGTTCACTTCGTCAGTGAGAACGTCGACCCGCTGATTTTGATGGCGGAAACGACGCGAGCCGGTGGCGAACTGGCGTCCGACGAGGGGGCCGTGGGGAACATCGCGGTCGATCTCGAAGCGTTGTTCACGCCCCCGAGTGATGGTCCAGGTGGAGGGCGACGCTAGTGGGTGCCGCGAAGAACAGCCGCGGTTGGCGACATTGCTGCGTCGCATTGGTGGTATTCGCCGGCTGTCTGACCGTCGGCGGTTGCCGTACCGGCGCGGGCGACAGGCCGGACCTCGGCGAAGTCACTGGCGTGGTAACTCTCGATGGCGCGCCACTCCCGGATGCGAGCGTTTCATTCACCCAGCCTGGTTTCCGCTCGTCCGTCGGCAAGACTGACAGCCAAGGACGGTACGAACTGATTTACATCCGCGACGTCAAAGGCGCCGCCGTCGGGACGCACGTCGTAAAGATCAAATTATTTAAGCAGAATGGGGGACAAGCGGACCAGCTACTTCCGAGCCGGTACAACTCCAAATCGGAACTCTCCCGAGAAGTCAAGCCCGGCCCAAACGTGTTCAACTTCGATCTAAAATCAAGTCCCTGATGGCGGAGCACCACGGCACAACGACACTTTGCGGGGAAGCGATGAAAGAGTGCAATTCCGATCGATTTCGAGATACCGGCCGTCGTGGTTTCACGTTGATCGAGCTGTTGGTGGTAATCGCCATCATTGGCATTCTCGTGGCGCTGCTATTACCTGCTGTCCAAGCCGCACGCGAGGCGGCCCGTCGCGCTCAATGTAAAAACAATCTCAAACAGCTCGGCATCGGTGCTTTAAATCACGAAAGCGCCTTCAAATTTTTGCCCACGGGCGGGTGGGGTTGGAAGTGGACAGGCGATCCCGACCGGGGCTATGGCTTGGATCAACCCGGCGGATGGTACTACAACATTTTGAAGTTCATTGAGGAAGGACCCATCCGTGACTTGGGCAAGGACGGCCAACCAGATGTGCTGACCCAACAGCAGATTGACGGCACCTACGAAGCAGTCCAAACGGGAGTCAGTTGGTTTATGTGCCCGAGCCGTCGCGGCGCGGCGGTCTATCCTTTGGATCCGGCGACAGGCGGTTATCTCACGGTGGGCAACAAAAAGCCGCCCGTCGTCGGGCGGAACGATTACGCTGCGAACACCGGCGACCGGTACAATGCAAGCACCTTGGCCAATACGGGACCGGGCCTCCAAGGGAATCAGATTGTTAATCCCGACATCAGCAATTACGGCGCTAACCAGCGCACTTTGACGCGCCAGGACTCGGAAGAACGGCGGGTGTCGAAGGGGGTACGGGTGTGGTTCATGCATTTAGTATCATTAAGCTGGCACAAATCACCGACGGCGCATCGCACACGATTTTTGCCGGCGAGAAGTATATTCCTGCAGACAAGTACGACACCGGGTATGGCGATTTGAACCAGGGCAACGATCAGGGCTGGGATGAAGGCTGGGACATTGACAACTGTCGATGGACATTTCTCGCGCCTCGTCCCGATTCGTTTCGTTGGGTCGACGCAAGTGGCAACGACATCCCCGACACCAACAGCGACGGCTGGCTCAGATACCGTGCGTTTGGCTCGGCCCACCCCACTGGTTGCCAATTCGTGTTTGTCGATGGATCGGTGCATACCATTTCCTATGACGTGGACGAAGTTTTGTTCAAAAATCTGGGAAATCGACAAGACGGCGAGCCGATTAACGATTCCGATTTGTAAGCACCTGGTTTCGAGGGCCGCCGTCACGCTCCGCGAGTTGGGTTGGTCAGTCCGATCGCACATACGTTAGGGCAACTATGGCGACAAGACGGCAGTTCTTAGAGACCGGGGCGTTTTGTCTCGCGGCGGGATTTATTACGCGGGTGGCATCGGCAGATGAGTCCACCGGGTTGCCAAGGGCATTGCTGCTCGGCGATTCCATCTCGATCGGCTACACAGACTTCGTGATCGGAATGTTGTGGGGAAAGGTGTCGGTTGCCCGGCCCTTGAACCCCAAAGGCAACTACGAGAATTGTGAAGGAACCACCAAGGGCATCGCCAAGATCGATGATTGGCTTGGCAACGGCGACTGGGATGTGATCCATTTCAATTTCGGGCTCCACGATTTGAAGCATGTGGATGGGAAAACAGGCAGAAATAGCAGGAATCCTCAGGACCCTCAGCAAGCGACTTTAGACCAATACGAAAAGAATTTGCAGCAGATCGTAGCCAAGCTGGTCGCCACGAAGGCCAAGTTGATCTTTGCTACCACGACCCCTTTCCTCGCCAACCCCGGCGGACCGTGGCGTGACGCCGATCAGCCGCAGAAATACAACGAGGTTGCGATCCCAATCATGAAGCGCAACGGAGTCGCAATCGATGATCTGTATGGTTTCGCGCTGCCCCATATCAATGAGTTCTTCCCGCGTGGAGATGTGCATCCAACCAAAGCCGGTAGTCGGGAGCTTGCACAGCAGGTGGTTGCACATATTCGAACGGCACTCCAACTATGAATTTTCCTGCTGCAACGAGCGTACCATCGAGCTTTCAGCCAAGGGAAGCGATTTTTCCGGGGGACGATGACCTTGATGAATTTTTATCCGTGAATGCACCAGACCATTTGACCGTCCCGCCAGGTTTGCGAATTGCACGTCTGCTCCTCGTAATCGTCTTGGTCCATGCGCAACTCGGCCTTGCGGCCGAGCCGGCTGCGACAGGCGGCCGCGAGGACCTCACGTGGACCGACCCGAACCAGGCCGCCGCTGATGATCCTGATTTTCTCGTCCAGGGAGATTATGGCGACGATCGCCCAAGCGCGGCATGGGGGCTCCAGGTGGTTGCGCTGGGAGGCGGCCAGTTCGATGCTTATCTGTTGGAGGGAGGGTTGCCTGGCGCCGGGTGGACTCGCCAGAAGAAGCGAATCAAACTGAGCGGCACTCTCCAAAACGGCATCGTCAAACTCGACTCGCCGGATGCGGCGTACGCGGCAACTATTCAAGACCATGCAGCGAAGGTTTTTGAAAAGGGTCGACTCCTCGTCGACTTGCCGAAGATTGAGCGCAAGAGTCCCACCTTGGGCACCGCGCCGCCTGAAGGCGCCGTGGTGCTCTTCGACGGGACCTCTGCCGATGCCTGGATCAATGGGCGCATGGCGAATGGTCTACTCGTCAACGATGACATCACGAGCAAGCAAACCTTCGGCGACTTCTCGCTGCATCTCGAATTTCGCACGCCGTTCAAGCCATACGCACGCGGGCAGCGTCGTGGAAATAGCGGCGTTTACCTTCAGGGTCGTTACGAGGCTCAAGTGCTCGATTCGTTCGGCTTGGATGGCCGCAAGAACGAATGTGGTGGGATTTATTCAATCGCAGCTCCCGAAGTGAACGCCTGCTTCCCACCACTCAGCTGGCAGACTTACGACATTGACTTTACCGCCGCGCGGTTCGGCGGCGGTGGAAAGCTTCTTCACCCTGCGCAAATGACCGTGCGGCTCAACGGTGTTCTCGTGCAGAACGAGCAACCGCTGCCGCATACGACGACAGCTGCTCCGGTGAAGACGATCACGCCGGATCCAGGGCCGATTTTCATTCAACACCACCGCAACATCGTTTATTATCGCAATATTTGGGTTGTGCCGAAGTGAGACGCGATTGCTCGCGGACTTAAACGGCTTCTTCGTCGCCGGACTCGCGGCAAGCCACAAAAAGACGTACGAGGTAACCATTGACTTTCTCGAACTTCCACCGATGTCTCCGGTCTGCAACGCCAGCACGACTTGCTCATCAACTGGTGCTGCTCACCTTTGCGCTAGGGCTATTGGCGGTCCGCGCGACCACGGCGGCGGAGCCCACGACTCCGACGAACGTGCTGCTGATTATGACCGACAATCAGGGCTACTTTGAGCTGGGCTGCAAAGGCGACCCATACTTGAAAACGCCTAACATCGACGACTTTGCGAAAGAAAGTGTCGATCTTTGCAACTTTCACGCCGAGAACTTCTGTTCTCCAAGTCGCGCAGCATTGCTCACCGGCCGGCAACCCATGCGATACGGCGTTCACGATACAATCGGCGGCGTTTCGCTTCTCGCAGCGAATGAGGTCACGATTGCTGACCGGATGCGAGCTGCCGGGTACAAAACCGGGATCTTTGGGAAGTGGCATCTCGGCATGTCGTACCCGTTTCACCCCATGTACCGCGGCTTTGATGAAGTCTTCATCAATGGTGGCGGCGGCATCGGGCAGCTGGAGGATTACCTTGGCAACAACCACATGAATGCACATTTCCAGCACAACGGGAAGTGGGTGCCGACGACCGGGTATTCGAGCGATGTACTCTTCGATCGTGCAGCGCAGTTTATTAAGTCGTGCGGAGATCAAGCATTCTTTTGTTACATTCCGACCCCCGCCGTTCACTTTCCCGTGCAGGCTGAACCCGTGGCGCTCGCCCGAATTCGCAAGCGCGGAGTCACGCCCAAGGAAGCCAGCCTGAGTCTGCTTTCAATGATTGAAAACATCGACGACAACGTCGGACGATTGCTGAGAAAGCTCGACGAATGGAACTTGAGCGACAACACGCTGGTAATCTTCATGAGTGATCAGGGTGTTGGAGATGAGGGCTCGCCGAAACCGGTCTGGCCGGGCAAGGGCAGAAAGGACGTGGGCAATGCCGGCGAGGGCAAGCATCGCGTGTTCTGCATGATGCGTAAACCGGGGCTCACCGTCGCCGGCGAAAACCAGGCGCTGGTCTGCATCCGGGACGTGTGTCCAACGATCTTCGACGTCTGCGGTCTTGAAATCCCCGACAATTTGGACGGTCGCAGCTTAGTGCCAATTCTCAAGGGCAACGCAGACTGGCAGGACGAGCGGGCGATCGTCATGCAATGTCCGCGAAATCGGAAACGCACCAAGTGGCGCAATGCCGTGGTCAAACAAGGTGATTGGCGATTGATCAACGGCGATCGGCTGTACGACATCGCCAGTGACTCGCTCGAAGAAAGAAACGTGGCCGCACTACACCCGGACGTGGTCGCCCGCCTGAACGCCGTCTACGACAAATTCTGGAATAGCCTTCCGCCCGAGGAAGAATTGCTTAACCGGCACATCCTGGGAGCGCCGGAATGTCCGACCACACAGCTGTGCGCAATGGATTGGTACAAAGGAGACGCACCTTGGACACAGGGACCGATCACCGCCAAACGCAGCCAGGGAGCGTGGGCCGTTCAGGTTCAGCGAGGCGGGCGATATCGATTTGAGCTGCGGCTCGCCCGAAAAGAAACCCCCGTACCGATTGGTGCAACGTCTGCACGCATTCGCGTCGGACAGGTGGAAGCAGAGGCGCCGATGAAGCCCCAAGACGACGTGGCAATTCTCGAAGTTGATCTCCAGCCCGGAGAGTATGACCTCGAGACGTGGTTTCAGGGGACGGATGGCCGATCGTGGGGCGCCTTGTTCCTTGATGTGAAGTACGAATCCCGGTCTTAACGTATCCAGTGTATATGATTTGTGTCCTGACAGGAGTGAGAGAAGTGTCGAAGAACAAACCAACCCGCCGCGGCTTCCTGAAGACGACCGTTTGCACGGGTATTGGCGTTACGGTTCCTTATTTCTTTAGTCCCCAATTGGCGACGGCGCAGGCCACTGGATCACTTAACGATCGCTTGAAGATCGGCTTGGTCGGAGCGGGTGGCATGGGCAAGGGCAATGCCGATGCTGCTCGAAAGTGGTGCGACGTGGTGGCGATCGCGGACGTCGACAGTGGACGCGCCGCAGAGGCCAATAAGAAGCTCAGCACGGGCAAGGCCGACACTTATGGCGACTATCGCAAGGTTTTGGAACGAAACGATCTCGATGCGCTCTTAATTGCGACACCCGACCATTGGCACACCAAGGTGTTGATCGAGGGCTTGAAGGCGGGACACGACATCTATTGTGAGAAACCTCTCACTCTCACGATTGACGAAGGGAAGCTCGTTCGAAAGGCGGCCAAAGAGTCGGGCCAAATCGTTCAGGTCGGAACGCAGCAACGCAGCGACTTTCGACCTGTTTGTCAAAGCGATTGCAATGGTCGCCGCAGGTCGACTCGGTCATATCCACCGAGTGCAAGCGGCCATTGGCGGTGCCCCCACCAGCCCGACTATACCTACCGTACCGCCGCCTCAGGAACTCGATTGGGACCGGTGGCTTGGACCCGCGCCGTCTACGGACTATCGCTGGAAAGCGGTCAAGCAGGAATCCGGACGCGACACTTATTACACCAATTGCCACTATGAATTTCGGTGGTGGTACCAGTATTCAGGAGGAAAGTTGACCGACTGGGGGGCTCACCATGTCGACATTGCGATGTGGGCGCTGCGGACGAACGGTCAAGACGGCGGCCTCATTTCGATCGATGGCAAGGCAACTCACCCGGTGCCTTTTCGAGACGGCTATCCGTTGCAGAACGACCGATATAACACGGCCACGAACTTCTTGCTCAAGGCAGCATTCCCGGGCGGAACGGAATTGGTCATTCGCGACGATACGCAGAACGGCGTCCTGATCGAAGGCGACAAGGGCCGAATTTTCGTCAATCGCGGCAAACTGACTGGAAAACCCGTCAACGACTTAGCTGATGATCCACTTCCCGAAGGCGCAATTCAAAAGGCGTACAAAGGCTTCCCAGTGCCAGCCCATTTGAAGGGGAAAGAGGCGCATTGGGAAAACTTCGTGCGCTGTCTGCGTAAGCGCAAGCAACCTATTTCTGACGTGGAGTCACACATGGATGCCCTCAACGTTTGCCACCTGGCGGGCATCTCCGCTCGCCTGGGTCGCTCGATCAAATGGGACAGTCAGGCTGAACAGATTCTCGGCGACGAACAAGCGAACGAATTCCTGGCACGCGAGTACCGCAAGGGATTTGAGATCGAGGTGTAAGTGAACATGGGCGCGCTATATTCCCCATGGCACAACTGCTTTTCGTGAGACAATACACAGTGATGTCGAACCTTTGTCGTCACATTTGTTGTATCCTTGCCGCAGTCTGCTCACTCCAAACGTGCGCGGCGGCGGACAGGGCAGCTCGGCACGACGCAGTTCAACAGCATCTCAGAGATGAAATACGCTTGCTCGGCCATCGAAACTGGATCGTGATCGCCGACATGGCTTACCCCAAGCAGGTGAGTCCGGGTATCGAAACGGTGTACGTTGGCGGCGACCACCTGAGCGCAATTCGTGAAGTGATCGACACGGTCAACGACTCCCCGCACGTCCGGCCAGTGGTCTACCTCGATAAGGAACTCAGCGCAGTTTCCGACACTGACGCGCCGGGTATCGGCGCTTTTCGCGAGGGATTGGCCAAAGTGTTGGATACGAACGAGACTACCAACCTACCGCACGAAGCCATGCTGGCCAAATTGGATAAGGCAGCCAAGACCTACACAGTAGTGATTCTCAAGACCGATTGCACCCTTCCTTACACAACCGTCTTTGTAAGACTTGAATGCGGTTATTGGTCCGACGCCGCAGAAAAACGCATGCGGAAATCGTTGCAGTAGGTTTGCCCACCTTTGTATGTGGCGCGGTGAACAAATCACATTGCTCGCCGATGCCGTCAAGGAACTCGATAGAATGTACCTCCTGCAGAACGCTCCGCGCAAGACCTGCTCGCCTATCGCCTTCCACTCGGGAATTGGCCGGCGGGTTGCGGCGCTCGCAGCTCTTGCGCTAGCGTGTGTAGTGCAATCGCGTTCGGCCGACGGCGAGCGGCTCCCGGAGTGTGCTCTACGAATGCCGCCTCAAGTGGTTGAGAAGTTGAGCGGCGATCAGGTGATGCGCCAATTGAGCGATGACTCGGACAAGACCCTTGCCGTGAAAAAATTCGACCCCGAGTGGGTGCAGTCCTTGGCTGACCGGGGAAAGCCGATTGTTTACACACGGGAAAACAGTGCTGATTTTGAATATATCGGCATGCCCATCGGAGGGATCGCGGCTGGGCAGGTGTACTTGGGTGGCGATGGCAAACTGTGGTATTGGGATGTCTTTAATACCAAGAATACGCGAGACACGCATGGCGTTCGGAGCTACGCCCAGCCATACAGAAGATCGGATACCGACGATCCCGCTGTGAATACGCTCAAACAGGGCTTTGCGATCCGCCTGCACTCAGCCAATAAGTCAATCACAAAGTCGCTTGACCGCAGTGGATTCACGCACATCACCTTTAAGGGACAATATCCGATCGGTGAAGTAACGTATTCCGACGATAGCCTTCCCGTAGACATCAAGTTGCAGGCGTTCAGTCCGTTTGTCCCGTTGGACCTGGAAAGCTCCAATTACCCGGCGACAGTATTGGTCTATTCGGTCACCAACACGGGAGAAGGAGATGTAACTGGCGAAGTGTTCGGCTGGCTGGAAAACGCGGTCTGCCTTGAGAGCAAACGGTTGCGCAGTATTGCGCTGCGCAATCGAGTTGAACAAGAGCCCCGTCTCACGATGCTGCAGTGTGACGCACTGGAGCCCCAACGGTCGGACGATGATAAGAGAGAGACTCATCCGGTTCAACAGCTGCCCGACTACGGGTCGATGGCGCTGGCCGTCCTCGCCGAGAAACCCGCAGCCGTGGCGACGACGGACTTCAGTCCCCCAGATGGCCCGTTGACTGCGAAACAGAATTCCGTTTCACGTTCGGAAGATTCTTCGCCGGTCGGAGCAGTCGGGGCCCGATTCCACCTCAAGCCGGGCGAATCGAAACAAGTTCGCTTCGTGTTGGCTTGGTATTTTCCCAATACGAGCGGTTTCCCGATCAGCACCCCTCAAGGCCGCTATTATGGTGCTCGATTCGATTCAGCTGCCGCAGTCGCTCGGGAGATCGCGGACAAATGGGATTACTTGACGACGGAAACTCGTCGGTGGCGAGACACTTGGTACGAATCGACGCTGCCCTATTGGTTTCTCGACCGTACATTCCTGAACACGTCCTGTTTGGCAACCAACACGTGCTATTTGTTCCGCGATGGGCGATTCTACGGCTACGAAGGCGTCTACCACGGTCACGGCACCTGCACTCACGTTTGGGGCTACGTGCAGGCACTTGGACGGCTGTTTCCCGTGCTCGAACAACGCCTGCGAGAAATGGTCGACTTCAAGCCCGGCGTCGGATTCGATCCGTCGACCGGAGAGATCTTTCACCGCGGTGAGAGCTGGAAGAAGGATTTCGTCGACGGTCAGTCGGGAGTCATCTTGCGCACGTACCTTGTGCACGAAATGCAGCCTGACGATGCCTTTTTAAATCGCGTTTATCCGGCCCTTAAGAAGGCGATGAATTTTTTGACCAACGAGTATGATGCCGACCGAGACGGCATTTTGACCGGCGCCCAATTCAACACGCTTGACGCGGCGTGGTACGGCAAAATTACGTGGCTCAGCCTGCATTACACAGCGGCTCTGCGCGCGGCTGCGGCGATGGCGGATGAAGTCGGCGACAACGTCTACGCCGAGGACTGTCGGCGACTTGCCGATCGTGGCAGAGAGTACATCGAATCGAATCTCTTTAACGGCGAGTACTTTTTTCACGAGGCCGATCCGGAACACCCGGAATCGCCCGGCAGTTACAACGGTTTGGAATATAGCCAGCTCCTCGGCCAAAGCTGGGCGTACCAAGTGGGCCTGGGTCCGATTCTCGATCCGGCGAAAGTGAGTACGCACCTCCGGTCGCTCTGGAAATACAATTTTACGACAGACGTGGGACCCTTTCGCGAAAAATATTCTAACGGTCGTTGGTTTGCGCTGCCGGGCGAGGGGGGGATCATTGCTTGCACCTGGCCCCACGGTGGCGACGAAGCACTCCAACTCGGCAAACCGGGCCTTGCCGGCTATCTCAATGAGTGCCAACCCGGCTACGAATGGGCCGTGACGTCGCTGATGATGTGGCACGGCATGCCGTACCACGCCCTCGCGCACACGCGGACCATGCACGAGCGTTACGATGGTTCCAAGCGCAACCCTTGGAACGAGGTCGAGTGGGGCGATCACTATTCGCGTTCCATGGCCAGTTACGGCGTATTCACTGCGGTTTGTGGCTTCGAATACAACGGGCCGCACGGCTACATCGCTTTTTCTCCCCGGATTACTCCGGAGCGATTTAAGGCGGCGTTCACGGCCGCCCAAGGTTGGGGAACCTTTTCCCAACAACGTGACGGCTCGACGCAGAACGAGACCCTCTCAATCCGCTGGGGAAAATTGCGGTTAATCTGTCTGGCGTTTGACCTGCCCGCCGGAAGAAAGCCGACGTCGGTGCGAGTTGTCGCGTCCGGAAATGAAATCGCCACCGACTACACCACCCGCGACAATCGCATCATGCTGAGCCTGCGGGAGCCTGTGAACATCACGAAGGGAGAATCGCTGTCGGCCGAGATCTCCTACGAATGAATGGGCACTCTAAATCATGTTCAAGTAGCTTTATCGAAATTCAAGACTGAGGAGTCATCATGCGAAGCGGTTTCTCGCCTAAAACGTTACGTCGACTCGCGCTGCCCCTGCTTGCTGGCGTGTTTGCTGTGTCGGCTCTGCTCGTGCCGGCGACGCGACTTTACGCCGACGAGGTGAAAACCGCCCCGCCCGAATTTCAACCGACTTGGAAGTCGCTAGCCAAGCATCAGGCGGCACCAGAGTGGTTTCGAGACGCCAAGTTCGGCATTTATTTCCATTGGGGCGTCTATTCCGTACCGGCCTTTGGCAACGAGTGGTATCCGCGATGGATGTATTTCAAAGGCAGTGACGACTACGAACATCACGTGAAGACCTACGGTGACCCGAACAAATTCGGCTACCAGGACTTTGTGCCAATGTTTAAGGCCGAGAATTTTGACGCGGACCAGTGGGCAGAGTTGTTCAAGAAGGCGGGCTCGCTTTGCCGGACCGGTCGCCGAACACCACGACGGTTTTGCCATGTGGAAAAGCAAAGCCACTCCCTGGAACGCCTATGACATGGGGCCGCATCGCGACATCGTCGGCGAACTCGAGAAATCGATTCGCGGTCAAGGGATGAAGTTTATCACCACGTTTCACCATGCCCGCAATCTTCAGCGTCCGATCACTTCGGGCAAACCGTATCCGGACCGCTCTTACGGGCACGACAGCCATTATCCGCCAATTCCCGGAATGCCCACGTCGACGAACGACCCTCAGCTGTCCCTGCTCTTCGGCCGCCTGCCGGAAGCAGTATGGCTGGATCGAATTTGGTTCGGCGAGCTGAAGGAAGTCATCGACGCCTACCACCCGGACATGATTTGGTTCGACGGCTGGCTGGATCGGATACCCGAGCAGAAGCGGCTCGAATTCGCCGCGTACTACCTCAACGAGGCTGCCAAGCGCAGGCAAGACGTTGTCATCACGCACAAGGATAAGGACTTGCCGGACGACATGTCGGTCCCCGACTACGAGAAAGGCCGCATGAAAGACCTGACCGATTTCTGGTGGTTGACCGACGACACGATCAGCAAGGGTAGCTGGTGCTATACGGAGGACTTGCAGATCAAACCCGTGTCCGACGTGCTCCACGTCCTGATCGACATCGTGAGCAAGCGCGGCGTGCTATTGCTGAACATTTCGCCCAAAGCAGACGGAACGATACCAGACAACCAGCGTGCGGTACTGCTGACGATGGGAGACTGGCTCGGCAAATACGGCGAGGCGATCTACGACACTCGTCCGTGGATTATTTACGGCGAAGGTCCCACGAAGATGGATCAGGGGTGGACACTTTGTCAAGTCGCTCACTTACAGCGCAAATGACGTGCGTTATACGCGGTCCAAGGACGGATCCATCATTTACGCAACCGTGCTGGGGCGCCCTGAGATCGGCAAGCAATTGCTGCTCAAGTCCTTTGCGGACACGCGGATCGACGGCGACTTGTCGGTCGATAAGGTTTCCCTCCTCGGCTCCACCGATGACGTCACGTTTTCCAAGACAAAGGACGGCTTGAGCATCACGGTACCGCAGCATGTGCCCGACAACCTGGCAAACGTTTTCAAGCTCGATGTTACAGGCTCGGCAACGGTCCGTTGACGCGGAAAGTATAGTATGCGAGGTGATTCGATATGTCGGCCGACGGTTCATCATGGCAGAGCTATTCATAAGAAAGGTTTGAGATGCGTCGAATATTTTCAGGCGTCGTCTGCAGTATTCTGCTGGCGACGGCGGTGGGAATTGGTGCGTTCGCGGCGTCGCTTCCTGTCGCCGCGGCCGACGCGGCGCGGCCGAACATTGTGGTCATTCTCACCGACGACCAAGGCTACCAGGATCTCGGCTGCTACGGTTCGCCCAATATCGTGACGCCTCATATCGACCAACTCGCGGCAGAAGGAATCCGCTTTACCGATTACTATTCGCCATTTCCGGTCTGTTCCGCATCACGAGCCGGGTTGATGACCGGCTGTTACCAACCGCGAATTAGCATGCCGGGAGTCCTGGGACCGCATTCGCGCGTTGCTCTGAACCCCAACGAGGTGACGATTGCCGAAGTTGTGAAGCCACTCGGGTACGCCACGTGCTTTATCGGCAAGTGGCACCTAGGCGATTCTCCAGCGACCCTGCCAACGTCACAGGGCTTCGACCGCTATTATGGGCTCCCCTATAGCAACGACATGGCGCGACAGAAGGGATGGGGAAACGACCCCGACTCTCTCGATCGCATTTGGAAAGAAAAACGCTGGGACATCTACAACAATCAGCTTTATCGCGATCGAGACGTTATCGAATCGCCCGTGAACCAGGTAACGCTGACTGATCGGTACACTGCCGAAGCGCTCCGTTTCATCCGGGAAAACCGCAACGGTCACTTCTATTTGCAGCTGGCCACCAGTATGCCCCATGTCCCACTGTTTGTTTCGGACGAGCGCTACACGCCAAACCCGCACCTAGCCTACAAAGCGGCGATCGAGCATGTTGATTGGGCGGTGGGCCAAATCATGGCCACGTTGGACGAGCTGGGACTGACGGACAACACGTTGGTCGTTTACACGAGCGACAATGGCCCGTGGCTGGTCAAGAAGCATCACGCCGGTTTAGCACTCCCCTTGCGCGACGGCAAGGCCACAACGTATGAAGGAGGCATGCGCGTGCCCGGTATCTTTCGGTGGCCCGCCCGCATTGAGGCCGGCGGCGTGAGCCGGCAGGTGGCTTCCTCGGTCGATTTGCTGCCGACAATCGCTGCAATTGTCGGTGCGCAGCCGAAGTTGAGTGGACCGATCGACGGACTCGACATTTCGGAGCTTTTGACGGATCCCAAGGCACGCTCGCCTCACGATACCAAAGGCTTCTATTACTGTTGGCGTGATCGAGTGTCGGCAATCCGGTTAGGAAAATGGAAGCTCCGACGTGGCGACGCGCCGCAACTTTACGACCTGCGCGCACGACATCGGCGAATCGAACAATCTCGCCGTCGAACATCCCGAAGAGGTCGTCCGGCTCGAGCAGATTGCCGCAAAGTACGAGCAGGACATGTTGCGCCAAGCCCGACCGGCCTGGCACAAGCCGGAGAAGAACGTGAGCGGTACGAATTGATCGCGGTTTGGTGCCGTTGACGGTTTCGGCCACGACGCCACCGACTACATAGCCGACTGCGAACGGTGGGATTGCAGCACGATGGACATTATTTCACGCAATGCACAACTTGGTCGGGAAATCGTTCCCATGTCGCTATCCACAATAACCAGCAGGGGAGCGAAGCAGATGCCATCGGCATCAGGCTACTGCGCGGCGTCTAAGGTCATTGGCGTCTCGCGGGGACGCGGATCCCGTGTCGACACATCGTTTTGCGATTCAGACGGCGCGACCTCCGAGAACCAACCGGCACTTCACTTGATCTGACTAGAATGCAATCGAAATCACACTGCCGGCTTCTGGTCGCTTGCTTGCTAATGGGTTGGGGTTTCCAATCGCTGTTGCCGAGCACGTTCGAATGCGGCGGAAGCGGCTAAAGTCCGTCAGCCGAACGTCATCATCCTGTTTGTCGACGATTGGGGATGGACCGACGCCAAATGCCTGGGCAGTGATTTTTATGAGACGCCCAACATCGATCAATTCTTCGCGGACAGCGTGGGTTTTGACAACGCCTATTCAGCCTGCACCGTTTGTTCTCCTACCCGGGCTGCCTTGATGACGGGCATGTACCCCGCCCGCCTGCACCTGACCGATTATATTCCGGGCTCCCGCCAACCTCCCGGCCCTTTGAAAGAACCGAAATGGACGGAGCGACTGGAGCTCCGCTACGTGACGATTGCCGAGGCGCTGCACGACGCCGGTTATCGCACGGCTCACATCGGCAAATGGCACCTCACCCCGTTTCAGGACGACCTGGTAGCGGATTATCTGCCAGAGCACCAGGGCTTCGACGTAAACATCGGCGGCAACAAGTGGGGGCAGCCTGGCAGCTACTATTATCCGTACAAGCACAACGAACGAACCATCGGAAAACTCCCGCCCGGCGGTAAAAAGGGAGAATACCTGACGGACCGGCTGACGGACGAAGCAGTCAAGCTCGTCCGACAGTGGGCCGACCAGGCCGTTCTTCATCTACTTCGCTTATTATCCGTGCACACGCCGATCGAGCCCAGGCCAGATTTACGCGACGAGTTCGCAAAGCGTTTGAAACCTGGGTTACGCCACCACAATCCGGGGTATGCGGCCATGGTGAAGTCGGTGGACCAGAGCGTCGGACGCGTGAGAGCGACGCTCAAGGAATTGGGCATTGACGACCGCACGATCATCATTCTGGCAAGCGACAATGGCGGACTGGCACGCCGCAGCGGGATTACCGACAATACGCCGCTGCGAGCAGGCAAAGGCAGTGTCTACGAAGGAGGTGTGCGCGTTCCAACGGCGGTCTATTGGCCCGGCGTTACGAAAGGTGGTCCCGTCTGCGACGACCCCATCATTACCATGGATTTCTATCCCACGATCCTTGAAATGACAAACACCGCTGGCGATGCGACGCACAATGCCAACGTCGACGGTTTGAGTCTCGTGCCGTTGCTCCGTGATCCCAAAGCTACTCTCGGACGGAAGGCGATCTACTGGCACTTCCCTCACTACCACCCCGGCGGGGCGACTCCCTACGGGGCGGTTCGGGCAGGTCCATGGCGACTGGTCGAGTTCTACGACGACGATCGCGCGGAACTTTACAATTTGAGCGATGACTTGGGCGAAACACAAAACGTTGCGGCTCAGCATCCTGACCAGGTCGCGCGGCTGCGCAACATGTTGCACACCTGGCGCAAACAAGTCGGCGCCCAGATGCCGACGCACGTTCCGGGTTATTCAACCACACGCGTTTCCAAGACGAGCACCCGATGAAATCAATCATCCGCGTTCTTTCCGTAGTCTGTGTGCTGAGCTGTTCGGCGGCGAATTGCTTTTCAGCCCAGCCGAATATCGTGTTGATCATGGCGGACGACCTCGGTTATGAAACAGTCGGTGCGGACGGCGGCACGAGCTACAGCACGCCGGTGCTCGATCGACTCGCCGCAACCGGGCGCGCTTCACCAATAGTTTCGCCCAGCCCCTTTGTACGCCGACCCGCTGCCAGTTAATGACCGGCCGGTCCAACTCGCGGAATTACGTCAAGTTCGGCAAGCTCGATCGAAACGAAGTGACTTTCGGCAATTTGCTGCAACAGGCGGGGTACAAGACCTGCGTGGCGGGGAAGTGGCAGCTTGGTCAGGAAGTGGACTCGCCGCAACATTTTGGATTCGACGAGTCGTGTCTTTGGCAGCACACGCGCCGACCACCTCGATATGCGAACCCCGGCTTGGAAATAAACGGCAAAGAGAAGAATTACTCGCAAGGTGAATATGGTCCTGACCTGGTCGCCGATTTCGGCATCGACTTCATCACCCGGCACCAATCCGAGCCGTTTTTTCTCTACTATCCCATGATCCTGACTCACGCGCCCTACCAACCGACGCCGGATAGCGTCGACTGGGATCCGCGGATTGCCGACGCGCGGCAGGGCCACAACCGGCGACATTTCGGCGATATGGTCGAATATATGGACAAGTTGGTCGGACGCGTGGTTTCTCAATTGGACAAACTGAATCTGCGTGGCAAGACGCTCATCATTTTCCTGGGTGACAACGGCACTGGTCGAGGCGTTCGTTCGAAGCTCGGCGACCAGGAGATCCTAGGTGGCAAGGGGCGGACGACAGCCGCCGGGATGCACGTACCGATGGTCGTCAATTGGCCCGGTCACATTGACCCACAGGTTTGCTCAGACCTGGTCGATACCACGGACATTTTGCCGACGTTGCTCGACGCTGCCGGCGTCGCGAAACCTACGTCGATTGAGTTGGACGGCGTCAGCTTCCTACCGCAACTTCTCGGTGAAACTGGCCAACCCCGAGCATGGATTTTCACCTGGTATTGCCCGAGGCCGGACCGAGATCCCACGGTTTGCAGATTCGCATTCGATCATCAGTTCAAACTGTATGGTTCCGGAGAGTTCTTTGATATCGAACAGGACCCATTGGAGCAACGGCCGCGCCGCGTCGCCGACCTGAAAGGAGACGAGGCGCGGGCAGCCCAGGTTTTGCAGGCGGCGCTTGATAAGTATCGAGGAGTGAGGCCACCCAATCTCGCCATTGGCAATAGCCATGCAAAACGAGTGAAGTCAAGATAAGCACAAGACTGGAGAAGTTGCATGGTTCACAGCCGTCGATTCTGCGTTGAAGTAGGCGTCTTGATAGTGGCCGCGTTCAGCCTCTGGGGTGAGTTGGCGTATGGGGAGGCGGATTCAACGCCCGAGCTGTGCTACGATCGCCCGGCCAAGCAGTGGACCGAAGCGCTGCCGGTCGGCAACGGGCGGCTCGGTTGTATGGTGTTCGGCGGCGTCGACGAAGCCCGTTACCAGTTCAACGAAGACACGCTCTGGACCGGCGCACCGCATGACTACGCTCACCCGGGCGCCGCAAAATATCTGCCACGAATCCGACAGTTGCTATTTGAAGGCCGACAACATGATGCCGAGGAGCTTGCACAACAAGAGTTCATGTCGATACCTCTCCATCAATGCGCCTACCAGCCCTTCGGGGACGTCACGTTACGTTTTCAGAACCACGGCCAGGCAAAAGGTTATCAGCGCTGTCTTGACCTAAGAACGGCTACCGCGGTCACGAGTTATCGGATCGGCGACGTGCAATTCACCCGCCAGACAATCGCCAGCTACCCGGATCAGGTCCTAGTCATTCACTTGGCCTGTAGTCGGCCTAGTCACTTGAACTTCGACGCCACACTCACCAGTCCCCATCCTGATTCGCAGGTTTCGCCCCATGACTCGACAACCCTGGTCCTGACAGGCAAAGTGGGAAACACGAAGACACATGAAGGCGATCTGGTCAAAGGAAAGATGCGCTTCGCGGCGTATCTTCGAATATCGTCACCCGACGGCACGATTGAGGCGTCGCAGAAAGGAATCTCGGTCTCCGGCGCCAGCCAGGCAACTCTACTGCTTACTGCGGCGACAAATTTTGTCAACTTTCGTGACCTGTCGGGCGACGCGGTGGCGCGCAGCCGGAAGCAAATGGAGAGCATTCACAAATCGTGGGAGGCGATTCATCGCGATCAGGTCAAGGATCATCAAAACTTGTACAACCGGATCAGTTTGCGGCCTCGGCCCATCCGCTTCGCCAGCGCTGCCGACGGACAAACGAATTCTTCAGTACGCGGACCAGAACGATCCGGGGCTCGAGACGCTGCTATTCAACTACGGTAGATACCTGATGATCTGCTCAAGTCGCCCGGGCAGCCAGCCCGCGAATTTACAAGGGGTGTGGAACGATAGTCTCAAGCCGCCGTGGGAAAGCAAATACACCACGAACATCAATCTGGAAATGAATTACTGGCTCGTCGAGCCGTGCGACTTGCCGGAGTGCGCCGAGCCATTGTTCCAAGCATTGAAGGAAGTCGCCGAATCCGGCCGGATCACTGCCCGCGAGCAGTATGGCGTCCCCGGCTGGGTGCTGCATCATAACTTCGACATCTGGCGAGGCGCCGCGCCGATCAATGCTTCCAACCACGGTATTTGGCCGAGCGGCGGGGCCTGGCTGTGCCAACAACTCTGGGAGCACTACCTCTATTCCGGCGATGAGGAATTCTTACGCGACACGGCTTATCCATTGATGAAAGGCGCCGCCAAGTTCTTTGCCAACTATCTTGTCGAGGATCCACGCGACGATCGGCAATGGCTGATCAGCGGTCCCAGCAATTCGCCGGAAATCGGCGGGCTGGTCATGGGGCCGACCATGGACCACCAGATCATTCGCAGCCTGTTCGCCAATACGATTGAAGCGGCGCAAATTCTCGACGTCGATCCCAAACTGCGAAATCAACTTGAAGCCCTCCGCCCGCGAATCGCCCCAAATCAAATTGGGAAATATGGTCAGCTCCAGGAGTGGTTAGAGGATATCGACGATCCGGCGCTCAAGCATCGTCATGTTTCGCACTTGTGGGGCCTGTTCCCGGGACATGAGATTACGTCGGACACACCGGACTTGCTTGCGGCCGCGCAGAAGTCGCTCGAATTTCGCGGCGACGAAGGTACCGGCTGGTCTCGAGCATGGAAAATTAACTTCTGGGCCCGGCTCGGCGACGGCGATCACGCCCACAAAGTACTTCAAGGTTTGCTCACGCTTACCGGATCCAGCCTCACCGACTATCGGGGTGGCGGTGTCTATCCGAATCTCTTCGATGCTCATCCGCCGTTTCAAATTGACGGAAATTTTGGGGCGGCCAACGGAATCTGCGAAATGTTGGTCCAATCCCATCGCCGGACGAAGGACGGAACGCGCCTGATCGAGCTGCTCCCCGCCTTGCCCCACGCGTGGCCCAATGGAGAGCTGACGGGCGTGCGAACCCGGTCCGGGTTTCAAGTCGACCTGCGGTGGTCAGCGGGGCGACTTGCAAATTGCCGTGTCCGATCGCTGCTAGGCAAGCCCGCTGTGCTCAAATATGGCGATCAAGAGACCAAGCTGACACTCGCAGCGGGAGAAGTTGCGAACTTTGACGAACAGCTGAAAGGGCACTGACGCGCTCGCCATGCGCAGGAAATTACCATGAACTCGTTATCGCGACGGTTGGTATTGAAACTGCTGGGAACTTACGCTGCCTGGTTTGGAATAGGTCCAGCGGTACGCACGTCGAACGCGGCGCCTGCGCCACAACGCGGCGCACCCCTGTGCGATTGGCGCAACATGCACGAGCGCGTCTGGCTCGGAGAGCAGTTTTGGGCGAATCCGATGGAAGATTGGCGCGTGGTTCAAGACGGTGCGGAGTGCCAGTCGCAAGGCGGCAATCGTTCCATTCACGTGCTGACGCATCAATTTGCAAATACCGGCGGCAGAATGGAAATGTCAGTCCGCATCAAAGAAGTCGAAAGGGGCCCGGCCCCCAGTGGCGCCGGCTTCCGCCTGGGAATTCGCAGCGACATCGACGAATACCGGAGCAATTGCTTTGCTAAGGGCGGCATCAATTGTGGAATTGTCGACGGCGCCCTTGTGATCGGTGAGGGCGGTAAACGATCACGCCTGGGACGTGACATAAATGAGTGCACGCTTCGCCTCGACGGCAAACCGACTGGCCAACCGTATGCGCTCGCACTCACGGCTGCTGATGCGTCCGGCAACAAGATTGGCGAAGTCAAAGATCTCGTACCCAGGGATGCGCTGCTCGGCAACGTCGCGCTGGTGAGCAACTTCAACCGAAAAACGAAAAGCGATGAAGGCTCACGGTATAGATTCAGCGATTGGACGATCGCCGGAGACGCTTTCGAGGTGACCCCCTCGAACAAATTCGGCCCGCTCCTGTGGTCAATGTATTCGCTCAGCGACTCGCGCAGTGGCGAAGGCTTTGTCTTGAAGATGAGCGCACTGACGGGACCATTGGGTGCGAAAGATAACAAGTCGATAGAACTCAGAATCAAACGCGACGGCAAATGGCACTCTCTCGGCGACGCCACGCTTGATGAGGACTGCTGGACGGCTGTGTTTCGCATTCCTAATTGGGATGAGAGGGTCGAGACCCCTTACAAACTCATCTATTACCAGGCACATCGTGACGGGACGACGACCGTCTCGGAACGTACCGGAACGATCAAGGCCAATCCGTCTGGACGCCCGTTTCGTTTGGCGCAATGACCTGCCAGAACGATTACGCCTTTCCGTACGAGCCCGTTGCCAAGAATTTACTGCGGCTCGATCCCGACATGCTCTACTTTTCCGGCGATCAGATCTATGAAACGCACGGCGGTTTTGGAATCATTCGCAAGCCGGCCGACCGAGCGATCCTCAACTACCTGCGAAAGTTTTATGAATTCGGCTGGGCGTTCGGAGAGGCGATGCGCAGTAGGCCCACGTTGTGCATTCCCGACGACCACGACGTCTTTCAAGGCAATTTGTGGGGTGAAAGCGGCGAAAAAATTGGTCCGGGTCCAAAGGACGCAACTGGCGGCTATGAGGAGCCGGCGAAAATGGTCAATGTCGTGCATAAGACATGCGCCGGCCACCACCCCGACTACTATGACCCGATGCCATGCAAGCAAGGCATCAGTGTTTACTACGGAGAGGTCGTCTACGGGGGCGTCGGATTTGCAATCGTCGCGGATCGGCAGTTCAAGAGTGGTCCGGAGCACGTGCACACCGGTAGCGGTCGCCCCGACCACGTGATTGACGCCGACATCGATTGTTCCAAGCTCGACAAACCAGGCCTTAGCTTATTGGGCAAGCGCCAGGAGAACTTTCTGGATCATTGGGTAAACGACTGGCGCGGCCACAACATGAAGGTGCTGCTGAGCCAGACCGTGTTTGCGGGCGTGGCCACCCACCACGGCACTTACGACGGCTTCCTGCGTGCCGACCTCGATTCGGGTGGTTGGCCCCAGACCCCGCGGAACAAAGTCATCCGCATCGTCCGCCAGGGATTGCCTTTACACATCAACGGCGACCAGCATCTCGCTTCGCTCGTCCAATACGGCGTAGACAAGCAGCGCGACAGTTGTTGGTCGTTTTGCACGCCGGCGATCGCCGTGGGCTACCCACGTTGGTGGCGGCCCGACGAAGTCGGCATCCAGTTCAAAGGACGCCCGAAGCACGGGCTGCCGAATACCGGCGAGTATCTCGATACCTTTGGCAACAAAGCCTACGTGTATGCGGTAGGAAACCCCGAAGTCGGTACGAAGCACAATCGTTACCAGTTAGCGCATCAAAAGGGAAGCGGATTTGGACTGGTGACGATCGACACTCGCGCAAAGACCTACACGTGCGAGGCCTTCCGATTCCTCGTCGATGCTACCGACGGTGATTTGAGCAATCAATTTCCCGGTTGGCCTTTGACGATCCGCCAGCAAGAAAATGCCGGTCATAATGTGATCGGATAAGGGAATCTACCGACGAGACCTACCAAATACCAACTCAGGAACATGTAATGAAGTACCTTGTGCAACTAGAAGCAGTTTCAAAACCGCCGGGGACTGTCCCCATTTTCCGAGCTTGCGAGGAAAATGGGACTGTCCCCCTCTCCGCCGCGGTTTTGAAACTGCTTCTAATTGTCGCCACCGTTTTGAGCTTTGCTGAAACGCTGTGGGCGGATTCGCTTGCCGGCAGCCGCCCGAACATCATCGTCGTCATGACGGATGATCAGGGCTACCCTCCGGTCGGCCGACTGGGGCATCCGTGGATACACACGCCAAACCTGGACGCGCTCTACGACAAGAGCACGCGCTTTACCCACTTTTTTGTCAGTCCCACGTGTGCGCCGACACGATCCGCCCTGATGACCGGCCGCTATCCGTTTGAGAACGGCGTCACGCACACGATCCTGGAGCGAGAGCGTCTGGCGTTAGACGCAGTCACGTTGCCGCAAATCTTAAAGTCGGCCGGCTATACAACCGCCATTTTCGGCAAATGGCATTTGGGCGATGAGGATGCTTACCAGCCTGGCAACCGCGGCTTCGACGAATCATTTATTCATGGCGCGGGAGGTATCGGCCAGAGTTACGATTGTTCCTGTGCGGATGCACCCAACAATACATACTTTGATCCGGTGATTCGACACAATGGGACGTTCGTAAAGACCCACGGATACTGCACCGATATCTTCTTTGATGCAGCTTTGGGATGGATTAAACAACATCGGCAGACGAAGGACGGAGATTCCCCCCAGCCGTTTTTCGTTTACATCCCCACAAATGCACCGCACAATCCGTTCATCGCTCCGAAGAAAAATGCGGACCGCTTCAAAAAGCTCGGATTCGACGAAGAGACCGCTGGCTTCTACGGCATGATCGAGAATATCGATGAAAACATGGGACGGCTGCTTGCCAAGCTCGACGAATGGCAGCTCTTCGACAACACGATTGTCATTTTCATGTCCGACAATGGGATGAGCCGTGGAGCGATGGCCGATCGGGGGCAACCGTTGGGTCAGCTGGCGGACGGCACGCCGTTGATGTTCTATAATGCCCACATGAAAGGACTCAAAGGGTCGGTTGACGAGGGAGGGGTTCGCGTTCCATTCTTCATCCGTTGGGACGGGCGACTCGCGGCCAATCGAGATATCGATCAAATTGCAGCTCATATCGACCTGTTGCCGACTCTCGCAGAACTCGCGGGTGCGGAGATGCCCAAAGCGCGGGTCGATGGACGCAGCCTGGTCCCGTTACTGCAAAATCTCGCTAGTCCGTGGAAGGACCGATTTTTGTTCACCCATCGAGGCCGCTGGCCGTTGCATGCAAATCCAGACGATTTCAAATGGACCGGGTTTTCCGTGCGCAATCAGCGCTTTCGATTGGCGGGAACCGATCAGCTGTACGACATGCTGCGGGACCCGGGACAAACAGTGAACGTGATTGGCCATCATCCTGAGGTCGTCGACGACATGAAGTCCGCCTACGAGAGGTTTTGGGACGAAGCACGGCCTCTGATGGTTAACGAAAACGTCCCTTTGTCCACCACACGGCCATATCACGTCGCGTACCGCAAGCAAGAGAAAACGAGCGGAATCCCCGATTGGAAGAAACCGAGTCTGTAGGATTTCTGTAATTGACCAAAGGCGTAAGCCAGGACGAAGAGCTGAGGAGTTTTGCCACCTCTCAGTTTTGGGTCCGGCCGGCTTGCTGTATCGTGAACTAACAGCATTTTAAGGAGCTTCAACAATGGCGATGAAAGTGGATCGGCGCAGTTTCTTAAGGCAATCAATCGGTAGTGCGGCCCTGGCATCGACCGCTTCGTGGACCGCCGCCAGCTACGCGCAAGTCATTGGCGCGAACGAGCGAATCCGCGTGGGCCTGATTGGAGCTGGCGGCATGGGGTCGAATCACGCGCAATGTTTGAGCGACCTGCGCAAGCCGGACAATATCGAGGTGGTCGCCGCTGCCGACTGTTGGCTCACTCGCGCCAAGCAGGCCGCCCAGACCATGGAATGCGCCTCACGCCTATCAGGATTACCACCGTGTGCTGGACAGCGACATCGACTACGTAACGATAGCCACACCCGAACACTGGCACAAAGAGATGACCTGCGCCGCGCTGGACGCGGGCAAGGCGGTCTATTGCGAAAAGCCGATGACGCACACTATCGAGGAGGGCCTCGAGGTGGCGAAGAAGCAGAAGGCAACCGGGCTCCCCGTACAAATCGGCGTCCAGGCTACGTCGGACGACATCTATCGCCGAGCTGGAAAAGCGGTGCGAGATGGTGTGTTAGGAAGGGTCGTGCAGGCACAGATCGAGTACGTTCGACGGTACAACCATCAAGGCCCTTGCGCGACCCGGGCCCTGTAGATAAGTACCGGCAAAAGCCCGCCGATCTGGACTGGAAAGCGTGGCTGGGAAATGCCCCAGAATGCGATTGGAATCCGCATCACTATTTCGAATGGCGGTGCTATTCGCCGTACTCGGGAGGCATCGCCACGGATCTTTTCATCCACCGGATCACGCGCCTGATGATCGCCTGCGACCTGCAATTCCCCAGACGGGTCGTTGGCATGGGCGGTATCTGGCAATGGCCCGACGGTCGCGACCTTCCCGACAACTTCGAAATGATCTGCGAGTACCCCCGCGGAATGACCGTCTATGTGCTGGGAACCCAGAGCAATCGCGTCGGCGTCGACCATCTCATTCGCGGTTATCGCGCTACCTTGCAATTTGTCGGCAACAAATGGGTTGCCAAAGACAAGGGCGGCAAGCAGTTGGCCGAAGAGAGCGGCGACGTGCAGGAAAGCATTTACAAGCACCACACGAACTTCCACCATCACCTTCGCAACGGTGAACCCCTGAATTGCCCAATCTCACTCGCCCTGCCGGGTCTCGCCGCCGTCTGCATGGCCAACGAGTCCTGGCGCACCGGCCAGATGATGGCCTGGGATAAGGAATACCAACGGATGATCCCGGCGCACGAACTCAAGGAACAAGACTATTTTCCGGAAGACCAGGGCAAGGCGAAAGCTTAATATTTGCGCGCATCTGTAACACTTTGGAGGACTGAACCATGCAAGTGAACCGTAGAGATTTTGCCAAGGCTGCCGCAGTTGGCGGCGCAGCAGCTCTATCGGCCAGTCAGGCGTCCGCGGAAAGGAATTCAAAAGGCACGGATCGTGTGCCACGCGGCAATCCAATTGCCGTGTCCACGTACTCGTTCTGGCGCTTTAAGGACGATTCGAAGTTGCCTATCGAAAAATGCATCGACGAGGCGGCGCGGATGGGGTTCGACGCGGTCGAAATTCTGCACATGCAGATGGAAAATGAGGATCCTGGCTATCTGCAACAGCTCAAACGGCGTGCGTTTGTCAATGGCATGAGTCTTTGTGGCTTTAGTACACATCAAGGGTTCCTTTCGCCCGATGCCGATGAGCGGCAGAAGAATATCGACCACACGATCCACACGATCGAAATGGCCTATCAGCTTGGAATTCCAACGATGCGCGTGAATACCGGTCGCTGGGGCACGAGCAAGGACTTCGACGATCTCATGGCACATCGAGGTATCGAACCACGCCTTCCCGGTTATACCGACGACGACGGCTTCCGTTGGGTCATCGATTCATTCGAAAAGTGTCTCCCCGCCGCAGAAAAGTGTGGCGTTACAATGGGACTGGAAAACCATTGGGGACTTGGTCGAACGCCCGAAGGTGTGCTCCGGATTGTGAAAGCAATCGATTCTCCTTGGTTAAAAGTGACGATGGACACGGGAAACTTCTTGGAAGATCCCTACGATCGATTGGAACAACTGGTTCCCGAGACAGTCTTCGTGCAGGCCAAGACATACTACGGTGGCGGCCTGTGGTACACGCTCGATCTGGATTACCCACGGATTGCAGCCATGCTCCGGCACCATCAATATCGCGGATACATCTCCTTGGAATACGAAGGGAATGAAGCCTACCAAACGGCGATTCCGAAAAGTCTGGCACTGCTCAGGAAAGCGTTTGCGTAGCGACTGTCGACCCGGTAAATCGTTCCACGCGCAAGCTGCATTGCGGCTTTGCACGCGAATTATGGCACATCGTTGCGCATCACAACTCGTCGTCCGCCAAAGACTAAGTCACTACAACAACAAGCGAAGTAAATCTTGCCTAAATCGTGCCGATGAAGCAACGTGTCAAAGCATCGCAACTAGTTTTCTGGCAAGGACTTATGTCTGCCGCAGATCGTGTTCGGCGCGAGCGGTCTGGGAACCTATGCGAGGCAGGTTTTGATCAGACGAAACGTAGAGTCTCGCGCACATCAAGGCGGAGTTGGCGATCGAATCCGACGAGGATTCAGAACTGGCCATGGCGCCGATCCGAAAAAGTGCGGCCAAGACATCGTCAGGACAAACACTCAACGAGAAGCAAGTCGTCGAAGCTTTGAGGTGGACCCCAAAAACTGGACAGCCTGATAAGATGGACGTTCCCCCTGGAGGCAGGGGTCGATCAGGAGGTCTGGAGGATGTCGAGGAAGCGACGGGCGTTTGGCTCGGCGTTCAAGGCGAAGGTGGCCTTGGCGGCGTGCCGTGGCGAGAAGACGACGGCCCAACTGGCGTCGGAGTACGGGGTCCATGCCAGCCAGGTGACGGCCTGGAAGAAGCAACTCCTGGCGGGGGCCGTCGGTCTGTTCGAGGATGGCCGCGGCAAGCGTGCCGAGCAATCCACGAACGAAGAAGAGCTCTACGAGCAGATCGGCCGGCTGAAAATGGAAGTCGAGTGGTTGAAAAAAAAATCTGCCGAGCTCACCTGAAGGAATGCGACGATGGATCGAACCGGAACACCCCGAGTTCTCGATCGCTCAACAGTGCGCTGGTGGGACTGCCGCGGTCGACGTGGTACTACCGCCCGGCCGGCGAATCGGCGGAGAATCTCGCGTTGATGCGCTCGATCGACGAGCAGTATTTGCGTACTCCGTTTTACGGCAGCCGCAAGCTCGCGGAACTCTTGGGCGTCAATCGCAAGCGGGTGCAGCGGCTGATGCGGCGGATGGGGATCGAGGCCATTTATCCCCAGCGACGCACTACCTGGCCCGCCGCCGGCCACCAGATTTACCCGTATTTGCTGCGGAATGTGGCGGTCCTGCGGCCCGACCAGGTGTGGGCCAGCGACATCACGTACGTGCCGCTACGGCACGGGTTTTTGTACCTCGTGGCAGTGATGGACTGGTACAGCCGCTACGTCGTCTCGTGGCGATTGTCCAACACGCTCAGCGGCAGTTTCTGCAGCGAGGCGCTCGACGCAGCGCTCTGGTTGGCGACGCCGGAGATCTTCAACAGCGATCAAGGGAGCCAATTCACGGCCACGGCGTTCACGTCGCGGCTCGAATCGCGTGGCGTGGCGATCAGCATGGATGGCCGCGGTCGGGCGATCGACAACGTGCTGGTCGAGCGGCTCTGGCGGAGCATGAAGTACGAGGAAGTGTACCTCAAGGACTATGCCGACGGCTGGGAGGCGGAAGCGTCGCTCTCGGCGTATTTCCACTTTTACAATCACCAGCGGATTCACCAAGCGCTCGGCTATCGCACGCCGGCCGACGTATACGCCGAGCGTCGCACGACGCAAAACACGACCGCTTGTTGAGACGAGAAGCGTGTGGCGAGAAAATCGAGCCCCTGGCTTGCCCCAGGACGAGCGCCGCCGGGTCGCGACGACCCTCGACACCTCCAAAAACGGTCGCTCGGACGGCGCGAGTCTCAATAAGCCGAAGCCGCTCCGTGGCGAATGCCGATGAACATCATCAAGAAATCGTCGGGCTCAATGTGGAACGCTGGTTAGTACCTCAAGAACTTACCCAGCTTCAGCGGCCGCGCGGGACCTGGGAAGAGTCCCGCGGGCCGCCAGCCCCACTACCTTAATCAACCCTGTTGGCTGTCCAACCAATGGGGTCCACCCCACTTGAAGAAGAACGTCAACTGCAGGACGATACACTTATCATAACGGCCGGTTTTAATTCATGTACGCGAATGGCCGGGCTTCAAATGCACGGTGACATTGGACTACGAGAATTCGTTCCTCTCGGCCCAGCGTAGTGCCGAGACAAGTCTAGCAATGCCGTCTTTCAGTGGCACCTGCGCACGATAGCCCATTGCCAGGACCCGAGCATAGCTTACCGCGTAATTGCGTTGGTCGGCGTCCTCGCCCTCATGACACTCATCAATCCTAACGGCGGGAACATAGCTGGCGATCAACTTGCCGATTTCCATTTTGGAAAAGTTCTGGCCTTCGTCGCCTAGGTTCCACACTTGACCGGCCATGTCGTCAAACCGCTCGATCGCGAACTCGAATCCCCGTGCGACATCGTCCACGTGAATGAAGCTACGCCGAAAGTGCCCTTGGTAAATGGAAAGCTGCCGCTCATGCAGTGCGCGGTGTACGAAGTCGTTGATCAACAGATCAAGCCGCATCCGTGGCGAAACGCCGTAAGCCGTCGCAATGCGATATACAATGGCATTGCACTGATCCAGCAGAATTTGTTCGCACTCCACCTTCGTCTTTGCGTAAAGACTCACCGGGCGCAATGGCGTCTCCTCTGTGCACAACAGACCTTCGACGGCGCCGTAGCAGCTGCTAGTAGATGCAAAGACCACGGGACATTGTCGCTTCGCCACCTTGGCGACAACTCTCGTGCCTTCGACATTGGTCGATCTGGCCTCCTCCGGATCTTGCTTGCAAGCTGGATATCCCGAGACGGCCGCAAGGTGAATCAGAGTCTCGGCCTCTCGGCATGCGACCGAGAGCTCACGTACACTGCGAATATCGCCATGCTCAAAAGCGAAATTATCCCGTTTGAAGAATGGGAGCATTGGAGCGATGCCGTGCTTCAGCGAGTCGAAAACGGTGACGTGGTGGCCTTGCTCCAACAAGCACGGAACCAGTGTAGTTCCCAGGTATCCAGCCCCGCCTGTGACCACCACTTTCATGCTGATTTGTCCTCCGGCGATTGAATGCCAGGAGTGCGGGACTCAAGTTACGTGCACCGTCCCTCGAAGTTGCGCTCCGCAGGCTGCCGCAACGCGTTGATCTGCTGGGCCCGGGCGAATTGGCAGACGAGCGTCGCCGTCCGCGTGTGAATCACTGTCGGGCATTCACAACCGAGCCGCCCGCTGAGATCTCTGCGTATTGCACTGTCGATGCTATTGTCTGAGGATCAGAAACCGCGCAAGTCGGTGCTTTGACGCTTCGGCAAGCCTGCTTTAGGGGTTCGCTTGAGCACCCGATATTCGATCCCATGTGTCTCACAGTACTTGCGTTTTTCGGGTACGTCGCCATCTTCGTTAACAGCGTAAATACTTGGCTTGATTCGTGCGATTTCAGGCTCCGCGTCCAGCCAACCTTTGCCCGTGGATACATAGGCACGCTTGACAAAGCGAATCGATCCGGCCATATAGCGGCGCTGATCCTCTTTGTACATTGGGTGTCCGTCGCCCTTGAGAAGTTGAATATTGGCGTCGCTCCCGACCACGACATGCAGATCGCCGAGTTCTGAGACAACTTCAAAGAACCGGACATGTCCTGAGTGGAACCAGTCATAGCACCCGGTAACAAGCACCTTCATTTGCCTCGCCGGCTGGGACTGATCGCCGACGTCGTAAGGTTCAGGGTAGCCTTGAAGCTGCAGTTCCGGGATCACGAGATACTCAAGGCCATGTTCACCACAAAAGGTCTCCTTGCCCGCATTCGCTTGGGACTCTTCCACTGCCCAGATTGCTCCCATTTCGACCTGGTCGAGCGGCAGGCTGTCTCGTGAAGGAACTTTGCTTAGCGACGCGCGTTCGACATAGCGAATCGCGTTGACAAGATAATGCCGCTCTTCCTGTGAAAACCTTGGCTCTGATCCTTCGATTGCACTCACGGATTCGTCCGACCACAGCAGCACATGAACTTCGCCAATCCTGCTCGCTTCTTGAAGCAATCGCATGTGGCGGGATCGCAGATCATCAAAAGCGGCACTTACTACCACCTGTCTCATGCTGTTTTCCCACTACAGCGCACCTGGACGGAGATTCCGCCGGGCACCGGCTCTTCGCTGACGACGTACAGGTACCCGCCGCCACAGCCAGAGTACATCGCGCCTGGATAGCGTGACTGGTAGTAGCCGAGTATCCTTGTCAGATCGACTTCAATTTTCGGATGCCGGACGATATGGGGCATGAGCCGCTCCCAGCACTCCATACACTCGTTCATGGACCTGCCCAGACCATGGGCATCTTGGGCCAAGATGCTGTCGTAGCAATCCTTGCCTGTTTGACCTAGCCGACGAACCCATTCCGGTTCCAAATGCTTTTCGGCCAGCGGGCTGTAGCCCGGTGGTCGCGGCGATATCGGAACCATGTGGATTATCCTTTCCAGCCAATGCGCGATGTCGGGGTCGTTATTCGACTCGATGTGACACGGGAACACGCCGCCCTCATACTCAAAGTCAAAGTCCAGTCGATTGATCCCTGGGTAGATCAAGCCGATCATATCTTGCGACCCGGATGGTTCCGCTAAGTCTCGGTTCTCCTCAGCGTATAACTGCCTGACTAATGCCGTCGGCTCGCCCGCGGGCAGCCTTCCGTCCCATAGTCGCATGGCAACCTTGCGCGTGCCGGTGGCCATACCCGCCCGCTCCAGGTACATGAACGTGGGCTCCAAACCCACGACGACCATCGAGCCAGGCGGCTCGGGATTGTGTTTGGATACGAACGGCTGGTCAATCCAGCCACCAGCAAATGCCATGCGGCCCGGAATGGCTCCAATCACCTCAGTGATGTCGTGCTTCGTGGGAAGGCTCATTGTCCCTACGCCGATTCCAGAATGATATTGCCGTACTGAGTTGTGTCGCCGGTCCGAATCAGACCCACGGCTTGTGGCACGCGACGCTTGAATTCGACATGCGGCTCAAAGCGTATCTCAACAGGCGCCAGCAACTCGGCATATCCCTGTTGGATAGCCTCGTCGTTCTCGCGCCGAAACTCCTCGGCCATGAATGCGCTGCCGACGACAAAGCATGCGTGGATTGCCGCCAATACTTGCCGTACGGTGGGGACATCATCGACTAGCGACAAATCGACGGTCTCCAATTGTCGCCAGTAGGGAAAGCCGCGATCGGCGACTACGATCGTGTTTGTGTGACGCACTCGCGCGATCAGGCTCAAGACGTGGGGGTTGAGGATTCCTTGTCGAAGCATCGTCGTGGCTCCTTAACTCACCGTCCTTTTGCCGGCCTTGCGATCGTTGTACTGCTGCTCGATCCAAGCATAAGTCTTCGACAGACCTTCACGGAATGGCGTGCTTGGCTCCCAGCCTAAGATGCGTTTGATCATCGCGTTGTCGCTATTGCGGCCGGCGACGCCCCGGGGCGCATCGAGCTGGTAGTCGCGCTCCAGCTTCACGTCGCCAATTTCTTCCGCCAAGCTTACCAATTGGTTGACGGAGATTAGCTCACTGGAACCGAGATTGATCGGCGTGGCGACGAGCTCGTCACAGTGCGTAATACGATCGACGCCATTGACACAGTCATCAACAAACATAAAGCTCCGGGTCTGCGTGCCATCGCCCCAGACTTCAATCCGTCGCGAGCCGGTTGCCTTTGCATCAATCACCTTCCGGCAGATGGCCGCCGGCGCTTTCTCACGCCCGCCGTCCCAGGTGCCGTACGGCCCGTAAACGTTATGGAAGCGAGCAATGAAGGTCTTCATGCCGCGTTCATGCCAGTACTCCTGACAGAACATTTCAGAAATAAGCTTTTCCCAACCATAACCGCGTTCTGCCATCGCCGGGTACGCATCCGATTCCTTCAAGGCCCGGACATTTGGGTCTTTCTGAAGCTCCGTGTTGTATGCACAGGCTGACGACGAAAAGAAATATCGTTGGGCACCGGCTCGGTAGGAGGCTTCCAGCATATGCGTGTTGATCAAGATGCTGCGTAGGCATTGGATGCGATTCCGCTCGATGAATCCCATGCCGCCCATGTCGGCAGCCAGATTGTAGACTTCGACAGCGCCTGCGCATGCTTGCCCGCAGTTACCCGGACTGCTGAGATCAAGGCACAGGCTCTCGACATTGGGCAGGTGCTGGTACCACTCGGGCAGCGGCTTCTTGTCGATGGCTCGAATCCGAGTGAATCCGGCATCCTGAAAATACTTGACCAAAGCACCGGCAATAAACCCGCCGGCTCCTGCGACGACAATCAAATCGTCTTTTCCAGCTCGATCCTGCTCAGACATTCTTCCCTCGGATTGCGAGTGTTTCCCGGTGAACACGATCACCTGTTTCCAGCCCGCGATAGACTTGGGACACTTGTGATTTCGTCTAATTAGACGCTTGACCACTCGTCGGGTCCATGTATATCGTTGATGTATACCTAGATAATATTGACCTACTGCAGTGGCGAATGTGTGGGAGCTTTCCTGCCCGTGCAGCCAAAATTCTTCTCACGTCATGTCAAGAAGGCGCGGCGTTCTACTTAGAATTGTCGCCGGACAAAAATTGCAAGTTTGCCGTCGTTTGCGGCGGTCGAGAAGAGTGCACGGGAGACTTCATCATCGACCGTTGCACCTTTCCCTACATGTCAATTGAGTTTGTGAGTCGCGGGCGCGGCACACTATGGCTCAAAGGGCAGGAGTATCCCCTCGCAGCAGGAAGCGTATTTACCTATGGTCCGGACATTGCCCACAAGATTGTCGCGGATCAAGCAGACCCATTCAGCAAGTATTTTGTCGATTTCCTTGGCAGCGGTGCACGACGGTTCATGGAGGAAAACGGCTTGCAACTCGGCACGGTCCGAAAAGTGAGCCTGCCGTTGGAACTAGAGCGGTCGCTTGACGATCTCATTTCACATGGCTTACGCGAAAGCGGCGCTGGCTCCAAGTTGTGCGACACACTCATGCGGTATGTCCTGTTGCTCGTAGCATCTTCGTCGTCTCCAGCCACTACAAGCCTCTCGCTGGCGCACAGTACTTACCTGCGCTGTCGTGAGCAGATTGAGAAGCAATACTTAAGCCTGCAATCTCTCGATGAAGTAGCGAAGGTTTCCTATGTCGACAAAGCCTACCTCTGCCGATTGTTTCAACGCTTCGATCACCAGTCACCGTACCAATACATGACCCGGCTCAAGATGAATAGGGCCGCTGCGTTATTGGAGGAATCGAATCTGCTCGTCAAGCAAATCGCCGCAACCGTCGGCTACGCAGATGCATTTCACTTCTCCCGATGTTTCAGGAGTGTGTTCGGGATGTCCCCAAGGCAGTTCCGCGAGCTCAGGACCAAGCGCTGAGGCAAACGATCATGTGCGACAGGACCACAGCGGGTATAGTGGCCCAGGTGTGCTGTAAGAGATTTGTTGTTTCGGCGGGCGAAATTCCCGCCCAGGTAGCAGCTAATCCAGCGGGTGTTGAGCTTAGGAGGTGGTCGAAGCTGGCCTGCTGTTGAAAATCCAATCCAGCTTTTATGAGTATCCATGAAAGCCGGGCCTCCCATCCTTGAGAGGCGTTTGGAATGATGTGTTTGCTTGATTCATTCCACCGCTGCTCGCAGCTTTAGGAAAGGCGAGGGGTTGCTCGGCTTCGACCGACTAATTAAGGATTGCCTTCGTACGGGCGATGTCGCCAGACAGAGCGAACAGGCTTCGCGTCGTTGCGAACGCGGCCCGGAGCCGGGCCAAGTCATCGGACGTCAGGTTCAGACACCGGACGGTCGCGGCAAAACACCTTCACGATCCGCCCGGCCACGAGCTTGTAATCGATAAAGGTCCGCGGCGACCGCTCGCCGCTTTCCACCAGCTGTTCGGTGTGCGTCAGGAAAGCATTGCAGCAGTCGGCGACGGTTGGCCCATCGGTGATCCGCGTCAACCGGCAGCACGTCGCCCCGGACCAGGTCCTCAGCGAGGGGGACCGGCTCTCGATCACGCCCACGAAGATCGAAGGCGCCCGCCGCTAGTTCTTTCCAATCGGCCCCTGCTGGCCGCCGGGTCCGGCGGCCGGGCCGGCTTTCCCATCTTATATATATGAGGGTGTCCGGGAATTGAATTGATGTAAGCGCAAGGGACTCCATTGGTTTAGGTTTCTGCTATCACGGTAGAAACGGACGCCCAATGGAGGTCCCAAGGATGGGCAAGTGTGCCACGGTGGGCACGTGTTTGGCGTCGCTGGTGAAAATGGCCGTGCCGTTGTGCCAGCAAGCCGAACGCGAGTGTCCGCGAACGGGTCCGGGTCGCAAGCCGGACATAGCTGACTGGGTTTTGGCGGTGTTGATTATGGTCGCTGTGCTGAAACGAAAAAAGAGCAAGTCGGCCCAATACCGCTTTCTCGCGGAACATCGCCGGGAATTGAAAGGGCTCTTGGGCACCGACAAATTCCCGGCCCGCAGCACTTACTTCGACCGCTATCGGCGGGCGCATCGACTGTTTCAGTGCGCGATCAAAGTTCAAGGACAAAAAGCGGTCGCTGAAGGCATCATCGACGCTGCCGACGTGGCAACCGACAAAAGTCTGATTGCCGCCCGCGGCCCATTATGGCACAAGAGCGATCGGAAAAAGAACCGCATTCCCAAGGGCCTCCGCGGCGTCGATCGAGACAGTGAGTGGGGCTGCTCGAAGCACGACGGCTGGGTGCAGGGTTACAGCTTTGAAGTGGTGGTTTCGGCTACGAAAAGCAGCCCGGTCTTCCCTTTGCTGGCTTCCGCCGACGTGGCCAGCACCAAGGAAACGACCACGTTTGACCAGAAGATCGATGACCTTCCCCAAGCGACGAAGAACGTCACCGCCGACAGCGGTTATGACAGCAACCACCTTGCGGAGCGAATTGAATACTCGACGGCGGGAAAACGGACTGGTCGCCGCTTCGTGTGCCCGGAGAACAAACGCGGCTCGAAAGATAAATCGGGCCGCCAGCCGGTCCGGCCACGCGACGAGTCGCACCGCCGCCGCCTCGCTCGCCGGCAGTTCTACCGCAGCCGCCGCGGCAAGGCGATCTACCGTCGCCGCAGCCAAACGGTCGAACCATTTAACGAATGGTTCAAGTCGCTGTTCGAGTTGGAAGATCGAGTGTGGCACCGTGGCCTCGAAAACAATCGAACTCAACTACTGTCCGCTCTGTTCGCTTACGGCTTGTTGGTCCGCTACAACCACCGTCGCGGAAACGAGAACGGTCAAATCCGCTGGATCATTGACACCCTATGAATTCCCGGACACCCTCATATATATAGGAGAACTGCCACGACGTTTGGTGGCCACGAGACTGCCATAGCACTGCATTCTTAGAGGTTCGCTACAGTGCAATTCAACACGATCTAATGGTCTCGATGTTCGCTCGTCCTCGTGTCACCGATGGTGATTTGAGCCGTCATGACAGCTTTGATTCCAAAGCGGCGATTAGCCATCAGTTTTCAACGATTTGCAGAGAACTACGTGCCATTCGGCGGTTTGTCCATAGCGTTCTGTCGTCTCCCCACTACTGCATTCGGCGTTTACGACCTGTGCAGGTTTGCCGTCGAAGACTATTAAAACGATAGTGAGTTCGTGCGGGTTGTAGTGTTTCATCCGAACAACGACCAGACGAGCTTGCGCCATCGAGATTGCCAAGTATGACGTCTCGATCTCGCTTCGTCCGCAACTTTATGATTAGCAGTCACGCTGATTCCGCTTCGATTTCCTTTCGCGATGACGGTCCTCATAAATCACGTGGGACCGCACTCGTTGATGTTCTCTATGTCCATTCGCCCATTCACGAAGTGAAAGGGCTGCGCCCGGGATTACTCATGCCGAGCGGTGCTATGACCATTGAGAGCATTTGAAGAATCTCCAACGACGCCGCGGATAATCCAAAGGCAAAAACGCTTTCGTTCCGCTTGATCGGATGATCGTCGGGTAGCCCGGCGATGTAATGAGGGTCGTCGAAGAATCCCTCGCGTTCCGTCGAAACTAAGCCGAAGTTGTACTGCTTGAGGCACTCTAATTCTACAGCGCTAGGTCACGTCCACTTACACCGTATCAGGTGCTTGAGAACGATGCCGTTTTCCCGGAGTTTCTTGAGTGTTCGCTTGCGATGGGAGGTCCGGGCGGCGGCGTTGCGTTGTTGCCAGTGCTGGATGACCTGGGCGGTGTGCTCGATTAGCTTCGGCGACGCGCGACCGTTAAGCCACCAACTCGGCACAAGAGCGCCGACGGCGGCGTGGACTTGGCAGACGGTGACTTCGGGGTTTTCCCCCCCGCAGTCGCTCGCGGCAGCGGGCCAGGAACAGCGAGCTAACACACGACAAGATCAGATGCCGCTTGAGACCGACGTAATACCGGCCCTCCCATTGGTCGAGCCCGATCTCTTGCTTCTGGTCGCGAAAGCACCGCTCCACGCGCCACCGCGAAAAGGCGACCAGGAGCAACGTCTGAACGCTCGTCTCATGCGGCGCGTTGCTGACGAAGAACTTCACTTCGTCGTGATCCAAGGCATTGCGAGCAACGATCAGGTGCAGCTCGATTCCGGGCAAGCCGTCGTCGTTCTTCATCGTGATGCGGGTCTGCTTCACGTCCCAGACGAGCGGGCCCTTCTCGCCGTCTTTCACGTCGTAGCGCGTCCAGTCTTGATCACACAGCCCGGGCCAGCGTTCGACGAGGTCCTTGACACCGCACGGCGAAGGGCTGTCGGCACGCAACCGGGGCGTCTTGCGGGGCCGCCCTCGTCCGCCGCGGCGGTACGGCCGCTTGGTGATGTTCGGCCGCGTGGACCAACACGAAAACGTCACCGGAACCTCGGCGACGAAGAGTTGGCCACGGGCGTCCAAACCCTGCAGAAACAGTGGTTTCCCGCCATAGCCCTCGTCGACCGTCAACCAGTCGAAAACGACGCCGTTCTGCCGGCGCGGTCGTACAGTTCCAGACCAATCTTCCACTTGGAACGGTAGACCATCTCGTCGGGGATGCCCGCGGCGCGACATCGCTGGCGATCCTCACTCCAGCACTCCGGCAGGAACAACTCACCGTCGATCAGGCAGTGGAAACCGCCGGTCGCGTAGCCCAGGTGGACCGTGACGATGCAATTCTCCTGCTTGCCGACCGTTCCGCACCACTGCCGCTGTACGCCTGGCGTCTTGTCCCCCTTCTTGACATCGCTCGTCTCGTCGATGAGCCCGATCGAATGGGGGCCCTGGGAATCGCGGATCACGATTTCGTGCAGCCGACGACGCAGCGAGTCTTCATCCCAACGGTGTTGCGACAAGAACTCTTGCAAGGTCCGCGGGGCGACGCCCGCCGCCAAAGCCATCGGCTCGCAGCTCTTGCCGGGCAGTTCGGAGAGTTGCCCCGCGACGTACACGGGAAAGTGGGCCCGCGTATCTCGGCGAGCAAAGCAGTCGTCAAACTCCTGAAGATAACGAGTCAACTCCAGCTTCAATCGGCGAATCTGATCGGCGTCCATGCCACGGCCTCCGCTAGCGACCACCTCTCTGGATCGCACCAACATTCCCCGAATTCAGCCATGCAAGCAATAGCAACC
>CAWIXI010000020.1:0-262229 GCA_963840025.1 uncultured Planctomycetota bacterium
TAGCCCAGGCAGCCGCACGCGAACAGACGGGATCGACCGGCGCGCCGCTCTCGTAGGGTGACCGGGCCCCGCTCGATCCACGTTTGGAAGGGCGCCCTTCTTTTTTTTCTTTCCACCTATGAACAACAAACAAGAAAACAGAAGGCCTCCGTGATTACAGGGTCAAGAGTCAGACGCAGGGCCAAAAGGGATTGCTCCGCCGGCTCTCGACCCTCGACTCTCGACTCTTGTCTCCTCCGTGTTCAACGAGAGAGCAAGTGCGCAAAAACCCCAGGGGGAATTTTGCGCACCTTGCTCAGTGCCGCTGAACACGCTGGATCCCAGCCGTCAACCGCCCCAACAGTCGCCACTCTACGCCCTCTGCTAGCACGCCCCGCTACACCACTTGCCGCCTTCCACCGTCCCACTTATACTCCGCCGCCCAGATTTTCCGAGTGCCGCCCTCAACAAGGAGGCTGACGCATGTTGTTGTCTTCCCACATCTTTACACGCGTCGCCGCTGCTTTATTGATCGCTGGGATCGCGCTGCCGGCACTTGCCCAAAAAGACAGTGGTTGGAAATCCTCGAGCCCGGGGACCGATCGCTACTCCGCTGCCAGTGGCGACCAAAAGAAAAGCCCATTCGCGACGGCGCCCAGTAATCCGTCCGCAGCCGCAGCGCCAGCGAACAGCCAACCGTCCAACGAAATCACACCCGTCGGAGGCGGACTCGCGCCCGTGAATCAGGCGGTTTCACATGCTCACGTCACCAAGGGCAGCGGCGCGCTGCCCAAGGACAAGGCCAGGTGTGGCGCGAGTACGACATCACGACCCTACACCTCCGCGCGTCAACAGCACCGCCCGTCCCGAGCAGACGCATCGTCGACTGGATCCTCCGCGAGACCGGCTACGAGACCTGGCACTCGGAGCCGGTCGGTCTGTTGAGCGCCAATCGCGAGCACGCTGCGCGTTTACCACACGCCGGAGATTCAGGCCGTCGTGGCCGACATCGTCGACCGCTTCGTCAACACGCAGGCCGACGACCTATGCCTTCTCGCTCCGCGTGGCGACGGTCGGGAATCCGAACTGGCGGGCCAAGGCGCTGCCGATGATGACGCCGATTCCCGTGCAGTCGCCCGGCATCCAGGGCTGGCTGCTGGCCAAGGAGGACGCCCGGCTGTTGGTCGCCGAGCTGGCCCGCCGCACCGACTACCGCGAATACAATTCGCCGCAACAGTTGATGCCAACGGCCAATCGATCGTGATCTCGACGATGCGGCCGCGGCCGTACATCCGTAAGGGTGCGATCGCCACGCAAACGCCAATGGCCCGGCTACCAGCCGGAAATGGGCACGCTCGAAGAAGGCTTCTCGCTCGAGTTCAGCCCGCTGTTGTCGCTCGACCTAGCGTCGGCCGACGCGGTGGTCAAGCTGCGGCTCAACCAGGTCGAAAAAATGGTGCCGGTGAAGCTCGACCTGCCGACGACGTCGCGCCGAACCAGCGCGTTCGAGATCGACGTGCCGCAGATGACGATCGGCCAACATGCACGAGCGGTTCCACTGGCCGACGGACAAAGTGCTGCTGCTTGAGATGGGCGTGGTGGCCACGCCCGGGCCGACGAAGGACAATCCGATCACCGACGCCGTCAACCGAAGCGCTGCCGATGCTCAAGAGCCCGCCGCGGGCCGACGCGCTGCTGTTCGTCGAAAGCCGCGGCCAGTCATCGGCGCCGTCGGCGCACCGCCCGCCGCGGCCCGCGTCGGCCAGCTTGCCGCAGCAGTCGTTCCAGGGACGGTATTGGAGAATGACGGAGAGCCCGGAATGACGAATGCCGATTGGTTGAAAGCTTTCGTCATTCGACATTCGTCATTCGTTATTTTGTCTGCTCCGATCCGACTCGCCGTTATATCGCTAGACTCTGTGCTATGCTACCGGCCTATGAGTTCTGCCACGCCCAACCCTCGCCGCGTAGTCATCACCGGCTTGGGCCTGATTTCGCCGCTGGGCAGTACGCCTGCGCGTCTGTGGCCGCGCTGGCTGGCGGGCAAGAGCGGCGTCGCTGCAACCACGCTGCTGCCGGCCGATCGGCAGCCGCTCAAATTCGCCGGCCGAGGCCCGGCAGTTCACCGGCGAAATCGAAGATTTCGGCCCGCTCGAAAAGGAGACGAAGAAGGCCATCAAGAAGGGCCTCAAGGTGATGTGCCGCGAGACGCGGATGGCCGTCGCCGCCGCCCAATTGGCCATCGGCCGACGCCGGGTTCGCCGAGAAGCCGCTCGACCCCGAACGCTCCGGCGTCGTGTTGGGCAGCGACTACATGCTCACCATGCCCGAAGACTATCGGAGCCGGCATGCGAGAAGTGCGCCGACGCGGGCGAATTCGATTTCGCCCGCTGGGGCAACGAGGGCCTCGACCAGATGACGCCCGCTGTGGATGCTCAAGTACCTGCCCAACATGCCGGCCAGCCACATCGCGATCTACAACGACCTCCGCGGCCCGAACAATTCGCTCACGATGCGCGAGGCGGCCGTCGAATCTGGCCATCGGCGAAGCGTTCCGCACGATTCAGCGCGGCCACGCCAACGCATGATGGTCGCCGGCGCCACCGGCACCCGCATCCTGCCGATGCAGGCGATCCACGCGCTGCAAACCGAGCAGATGGCCGCCGAGAACGGCGACCCCGCCAAGGCCAGCCGGCCATTCGACAAGCACCGCACCGGCATGGTCGCCGGCGAAGGCGCCGGCATGGTCGTGCTGGAAGAGTACGAATCGGCCCAAGCCCGCGGGGCGACCATTCTACGCCGAAGTCCTCGGGCTGCGGCAGCTGCGAACGTGGCCAACGAAAACCTCGTCGGCCGAAGTGCGACGTGGCGCTCGACCGACGCCATGCAATGCCGCACTCCGCGATGCCGGCAAATCATCCGGCGGACGTCGGCCACATCAACGCCCACGGCCTGGGCACCACCGAGCGCGACGCCGACGAGGCCCGCGCGATCCGCGAAGTCTTCGGCGCGCGGGCCGAGGAAGTGCCCGTCACGGCGCTGAAGAGCTACTTCGGCAACCTCGGCGCCGGCGGCGGCGTGGTGGAACTGATCGCCAGCGTGCTCGCCTTGCGCGAAGGAAAATTGCCGCGAGTTCTGAATTTTAAGACGCCCGATCCGGCCTGTGCTGTTCGTGTCATCGACGACGAAAACGCTGCTAGTGGCGGCAGCTTCTTGAACCTCAGCGTTACTCCGCAGGGTCAAGCGGCGGTCTTGTACGTCGCTGCCGCCGAGTAACATATCGCTGATTCGAGGAAAGCAAAGCGTATCGAAACGGCGCGCTTAAATTCGCTGCCGACCGATCATCTTATCGCACTTACGTGCGTTGCCAGTAAGTGGGGCGACCTTACGCAGCGGCTGGGCGGCTTTGCTTCCAGAGTGGCGGTGAATCGACCGGCAGTTTTTCCCGCCATATTGCCCTAAAAGTAGCAATCGTGATTGCCAGCAGCGTGGCTCTGGCCTTTCTTCTTGCGTGCTAAACTTGTCCTGTCGGATCGCATGGTATGAAATTCGCAGTTTCATTGCCTACTAGGTTTTGGAACCGTACGCATCTAGCATGAAAGTTATGCGGTGCGGTGCGTTTTCACCTTCTTCCTTTGCTTGGAGCGATTTTATGAGTACGCAGGAAAAAATTATGGGGAATTGGAATCAGTTGAAGGGCAAAATCAAGCAACGCTGGGGCCAATTGACGGATGACGAGCTGCAGGAAGTCGAAGGCAATTTCGACCAGCTTGTCGGTCTGGTGCAACAAAAGACGGGCGAAGCCCGTCAGCACATTGAGCGCGTGCTCAATCAACTCAATGAAGACGCCGGCGGTGCGTTTACGCACGCTACCGAAGCGGCTCGCCAGTATGCCGATCAGGCAACCGACGCACTGCGCGGCGCGACGGATCAACTGCGTGAGCACGGGCGTGAACACTATGAAGAAGCGCAGCGGATGGTTCGCAGCCGGCCGGCCGAAGCCGTGGCAGTCGCGTTCGGGACAGGCCTTGTGGTGGGGGTGATCGTCGGACTGGTAGCGAGTTCGCGCAACAGGTGAAGCATTGCAGCACGAGCGGAAAACCATCGCTGGATGTTAGAAAGGAGTTCCTATGGCGCTTAACCAGATGTCGAATCGACGTCTTTCTCACGCTTCGAATCAAACCTCGGAGTATTGGAGACGCGGTGAAGAGCAGATGCGCGATTTGATACGTGACCGGGAGGGGACAGCGATCCTCACGGCGCTGGCTGCGGGATTTGGCGTAGGCTTGGTGATTGGCGCTTTGTTGGGGCACGCGCACCACGAACCGCGCACCTGGCGCGAGCGACTCGCCGCCGAAGACTTCGGCCGCCGTCTTATGGACCGGATCGAAGGCTTGATTCCAGAGGCGGTGAGCAGTCATTTCGCGAAATGAGAGGTAATTCGGCAAGAATAGGCCTCGCTGTAAATAAGTTAGAATTGTGGGGTACTGGGCGGGGCGTGCTATTGGTAGGAGTTGCCATCGACCGCCGGAGCGGTTTTTCGATTTGGCTCGCATGGAGAAGTGGATGTGACTCCTAATGACTCGGCGGATGCAATCCGGAAACGGATGGCAGAGCTACGGTGCGAATTGACGACCGATGTCCGCGACGTCGGCCGCAGTGCGCGGGAAATGGCGAATCCGTTGTATTACTTTCGGCGCTATCCATGGGCGAGCATCGCCGTGGCCACTGTCGCCGGTTACCTCTTGGTCCCCAAAAAAAGAGAGGTGAAGGTTATTCGTCCCGATCCCGACATGCTGGCCGAGCTCGTGCGAAAACAGCAGGTGAATGTCGACACCACAAAAGCGGCGAACGACTCGGGCGGCTTGGTTCGAAGCCTGGTCGCGATGGGTCTAACCTGGGGATTGCGAACCGGTTTAACGTACATGGGACAACGCCTGACGGCCGGTGCGGTCCAAAAGGCACACCCTGAGCCGGAGCCGGCGTCTTCATCAGAAGAACCTTGGAACCCATCGCGGTGACACCATGCAAAGTAGCCCGATCAATCGTTTGGAACATGTGTGGACACGTCCGCCTTCGAGTCAGGCGAGCGAAAGACCAACGCCCAACTGGAGCGAGAGGGCAAAGACATGGGAAGGGAATCTGGAATCTCTTATAGGCAATCATCCCAGGATTTCGCTCGCCGTGGCGGCTACGGTGGGGTTGTTTCTGGGGTGGGTGGTAAAGCGTCGATGAGCACGAACGGCCGTGTACGAACCGATGATCCCAACGTGGCGATGAGCTTTTCGGGGCTTACGCACGACGCCATTGAGCTGGCGGAGCTGCAAGCTCAGTTGTTCGCGTTGGACGTGAAGAGCAGCTCGCGGAAGGCGCGCACGTCTTTGGTGCTGGCAGTGGTCGGCTTGTGCATCTTGCTGGGAACCATTCCGGTGGCGCTGATTGCGTTGGCGGAATTGCTCAATGAAGTCATCGGCTGGCCGACCGCTGCGGGATACGGCGTGGCAACGCTGGTGGGGCTATTGATCAGCGCAGGCATCCTGTTAGCCGCGTGGGCCAGCATCCGGCAGGGGATAGTTACCATGCAGCGGTCGCGCGACGAATTGACCAAAAACATTGCGTGGTTGAAATCGAGCTTACGCAGTCGCGCGAAGTGAACCCCGTCGAAGAGAAATAAAAGAAATTGCACCGCTGGCGAGCGGCGGATGATCATTCAAATAAGATTCCCAACTTCGGAAGGAGAAACCTCCATGGCCAATACACCGACTGCAAGCACGATGGCAAATTCTCGACGAGAGAGTTCGTTGCGAGAGAACGAGCCAGCGGAATTGGGCCGCGATTTTGTCCATTACTTGCGCGAGTACGCCCGGGAAAATCCGGAAACCGCCGCCCTGTGGTGCTTCGGCATCGGCTTCGTGCTGGGTTGGAAGCTGAAGCTTTGGTAGCCGTCCGCATCGGGAAAATCGTTTAGCCGAATTCGCAAGAACTTGGCTACGTGGCTCATCATGCCCTCCGCCCGATTTATCAGGATGGGGTTTTCCAGGAGGCAGCGGCGCCATCAATATCTCGCAATGCGGCGCGGAAGGTCTCTGTTTCCACCGGTTGATTCCCCAATAACCGATTGAGCGTGGCCAGTTCCGCTTCCACCCACGCCAATGCCTGACCCCGCAAGTCGGTGATCTCAGCATCGGTGGCTTTTGTCCAATCGCTGACCAGCCGGCGCACATTCTTATCCACTTCGTCCGCAACCCGCCGACGGGCATGACGCCGAAAGAAACCGCCAATCAATTTCATCGGCAATAACCACCACAGAAGATCCCAATGCACCATGAAGACCTGATCGATGCGGACGGGAACAACGGGTAGCTCGGGGCGTTTGGGCTCCCACACTAACGGCGAGACAGCGATGCCCATGGCTTCTTGCATGTTGTGGTTTAATCGATCGCGGAAGGCCTCGACGATACGGCGTAACCGGTCTTCAGCCGTTCCTAGCAAGTTGACCGCCACGGAAGACGCACGGTCGGAGAGCGGCGTCAATTCGTAGGAGAGGCGTTTTTCCATCCAGTCTGCGTAGCTCCGTACTTGCCGCGCGAGGTTGCCGTGCCACGCGGGCAGTTCCGCCTGCAGCGCGGCGCCGATTTGCTTCTCAAGGGGCTCGCGCTCACTGAGCAGAATTTTCTCCAACTCCGGACGGGTCAAGCTTCGCATGCCTTGCTCGGCCAGGGATAGCTCGTCTCGAATCACCTTGATGCTGACTCTTTCGTTGAACACCGCGGCGCGAAGGCGGTCGCGACCAGCGTCGGTGCGCTCGGCTGCATGCAAGCCGACCGTCAAATAATCGCGGCAGGATTGAACCAAGTAATCCATCTTTAGCGCTAATGCCGCACGGCGCTCGCCCGCCACATTGCCGGCGACCGGCAACAACAGCCCCTCGCGAAGTTGGTGCAGCCAGCGCTCGGTATCAACGCGCACCGAGAAGGGAAACACGCGGATCTCTACGTTGAACCTCCGGCGGATTTCATTGGTCAGAAAGTTGACAACCTGTTCTCGTTCGCTGTCAGTCAGCAGGTCCACCTTGGTTAAAACTACAACGACGCGCGGTGCGGTGTGCCGAGCGTCGGCCAACAGTCGCAGATCCTCATCTGAAAGTGGCCGCTCGGCGCTGATGGTGACCATCGCAGCCGCAACATTAGGCAGCCATGTCCTGGTGGCATCGGTGTTATGGACGAGCACGCTGCCCAAGCCGGGGGTATCGACGAGGCAAACGCCCGGCATCTCGCGGAGCGCCGGAGTCTGCACGGTCGCCAGAGCGACGCGGCGGCGATTGTTCGGATTGCCGGCTTCGGTCACGAAGTCGGCCAACCGGTCAGTGTCAACTTCTTCAATCGACTCATCCAGATAGTTGATCCGTGCCACGAGATTCGGCCCCGCCGTCACACGCGTAACGACGGCGGTCACGGGTAGCACGCCGACCGGAAGAAGGGCCTTGCCAAGAAGCGCGTTGAGAAGCGACGACTTCCCGGATTTGAACTGGCCGAGCACAGCCAAGTCGATGGATTCGCCAGTCGACAGCGCAGCGCATGCTTTGACAGTCGGCTGGAGAGTATCCAGACCAAATCGACGGACCACTTCGGCCAGTGCGGTTAATGTATGCACGGGCGATGCATTTGTGGCGTCTACATCAAGTGTAGGTGGCGGGCCGCGCTCGCTGTTAAGGGACAGGTTGTTTTTCGGAACGATCACGTTGGTTCGGCGTCGGAATTGCCGGCACGGTATTTGATCACTTGCACACGCTCTAGGGTCACGAGCCCGTCTTCCATCATCTCGTCCACGTGCGGCATAAACGCGTCGATCTTTTCCTTGGAATCGACGATTTCGATCAGCATCGGCAGGTCCTCGGATAGGCGTAAGACCTTCGCGGTATGCAGGTGACTTTTTGCACCAAAGCCCATCGGACCACGAAGCACGGTAGCGCCGGCAAGGCGCAATTCACGGGCCTTGAGGACGATCGCCTCGTACAGAGGCTTCCCGTGCCAGTGGTCACTCTCACCGATAAAGATTCGTAGCAGGTAGCCGTCTTGAGGGATTTTCATGGCTTAGACTCCAGCCCAACGCTCCGCCACGCGATAACCGATCCACACGGCGATGAACCCTGCGACGCAACTGACGACCATGTTCAGCATCGCTAAACCGTACTCGCTATCGTTGGCAAGATTGAACGACTCCAATCCGAACGTAGAAAAAGTGGAATAGCCGCCGAGCACGCCGACGGTCAGACCAATACGGTATTCTTCGCGGATCAGTTGCGGTCCGGCAAAAATGCCGCCGAGAAAGCCAAGGATGAAGCAGGCAGTGACGTTGACGACTAACGTGCCAACCGGGAACGTTCCTCCAACCAAACGTTGAACCCAGCCTTGAAACGAGTAGCGCAGCAGGGAGCCCACGGCGCCGCCGAGGGCGATCATCAACCACTTGAGCATTTCAATCCCTTACGTTGCATCGCTTCTTTTGATGCGCATGGTGAGTCATTGGACAACGAGCCGGAGGACGCCGCAATAGCGGCCGGTGCGATGAATCTGTGGGAGTTGCTGGAACGCAGCCGTACGATACCTTTTATGATTGGGATGACGCGGCCAACAAAAACGCCTTGCCAAACGGCAAGGCTTCTCGCGTGAAGAATGGACCCTGCCGCGCGGCATTCCGCCAGCAGGAGTCATCAGCCCAATAAGGGCGGTTTTGGGGGAACTCCATCCCCGCTCAAATTCTGTTTAACAGATTCTTTGTTACAATCGCCGCCAAGTCAAGGCGGAAGAATAACGCTGCAGCCAAGATAATGAGAAAGGTCAGTTAGTGGCAATCTCATCGGGAAGTCACCTCCAAGAGCCGAATTCGCAACAACTGCCGCGGGTCGTCTGGCTGCTGGGATTTGTGAGCCTGTGTATGGATCTCTCGTCGGAGATGATCCACGCACTCTTGCCAGTGTTCCTTGTTTCTACGCTTGGCGCGAGCACTGTTACGCTCGGGTTGATTGAGGGTGTGGCCGAGGGTACGGCCTCAATCGTCAAAGTATTTTCGGGGGTGATTAGCGATTGGTTTGGCCGACGAAAGCCGCTGGTGGTTCTGGGGTACGGACTGGCGGCGCTGTCGAAGCCGCTGTTTCCACTGGCTGGTTCGGCAGGCTGGGTGTTCGTCGCGCGATTTGTGGATCGCATCGGCAAGGGGATTCGCGGCGCACCGCGCAACGCGCTGTTGGCCGATGCCACGCTGCCGGAGGTGCGTGGGGCGGCGTTCGGGTTGCGGCAAGCGCTCGATACGGTAGGTGCGCTGCTCGGTCCGCTCGCTGCCTTGGGGCTGATGGTGGCTCTGGCCAGCAATGAGCGCGCGGTGTTCTGGGTGGCTGCACTGCCGGCTGCCGTAGCGGTGTTGGTCCTCATTTTTGGCGTCAGGGAACCGCCGAGACATGACGAAGGTAGACGGCGCGCTGAACTGCCCCGCTGGCGCGATGTGCATGCGCTCGGCCGTTCGTATTGGCTTGTCGTGACGCTGGGCGCGGCGTTCACGTTGGCCCGGTTCAGCGAAGCGTTCCTTATTGTGTTTGCGAACAAGATGGGTCTGTCGCTGAATTGGACGCCATTTGCGCTGGTGGTAATGAACATCACGTACGTGTTAACGGCGTATCCAGTGGGACGATTGTCGGATCGGGTGGGCCGCGCGGGTTTGTTGATGATTGGGTTGGTGGTGCTTATCGTTGCGGATGTCGTGTTAGTTCTCGCGACGGGATTGAGCGGCGTGTTTTTGGGGATCGCGCTGTGGGGACTTCATCTCGGTCTTACGCAAGGTTTGTTATCGGCGCTCGTCGCTGATACGGCACCTGCGGAATTACGAGGCTCGGCGTTTGGTGTGTTCTACTTCGTGACGGGTGTTGCGGCGGTGGCGGCGAGCGTGCTGGCCGGCGAATTGTGGAAACACTGGGGACCGGCATACGCGTTCGGAGCGGGGGCCGCATTTGCGATAGTCGCTCTAACTTGCATGGTGTGGCAGCGATTTGGGGGCACGACGAGGTAGGTCCGCCAATCTGCGCCAGTTGACGCTGCATGTTCGGCGGATTAGTCTGGTTCCATTGGGCCAATGACCACTTAGTCCCCCCTCCATGCTGCCCAATTTTGGCCATTTTTTGGCGTCTTTCGTGTTCGGTCGGCACATCATCGGCACCGTGCTCTTGGTGACGTATGTGATCACGGCGGCCGGCGTTCCGCTGCCTTCTGGTAACCAGGCACACACGGATGAACTTTATCCGTGTGCAAATTGCCCCTGTGGCTGCGCCTCCGCCGAACAGTGTTGGCGGTCGTGTTGTTGCCATACGCTGGCCGAGCGCTTCGAATCGGCGCGGGAGCACCATGTGCGGCCACCCGAGTACGCGATCGCCGCGGCACGGGCGGCGGGAATTGACTTATGCTGGTTGGGAATCACAACCCATCGCAAATCAGAAGCGACCACACCAAGTTGCTGCCAGAGAGTCGCCGATGGTTCGCTTCCACCCTGTTGCCAAAAGCGGGCGACGGCCACGTGCTGCCACGAAGAGCGTGCTTGCTGCCAGCACACGTATAATCGGCAACAAACTTCGCCACGAACCGACCACGTCATCGTTTGGCGCACGTTGGCTTGCCAGGGCCAATCGTTGAACTGGCTGGCCGCCGTGCCGACGTTGTTCAAAGCGCGGCCGGCTTTTTCGCACCATTTGCCGCTCATAGCCTGGCTGGGCCCGGCGGCTTCTGAAGCGGCCGATCATACTATCGCACGGCCGGACGTGCCGCCTCCCGAACGGGCGTAGTATTGCTACGTCACTCTCTTGATTGGGCCGTCGCGCGGGCGATGGCCTTCCACGTACCTTCGATTATTTCATCGGGAGATTATGCCCATGCGCGTATGCATGTTATCCGTCTGCGCCTGCGCGGCGCTCGCCGTCTCATCGGCCAGCGCCCACGGGCCGCAGATTCAAATTACGGTTGACACTTCCAACAACAACGAGATTACGACACGGCAATTGATACTCAACGAGCCGTATTCCTCGGCCGTGGGATTGACGGCGCCGGTTTCGGTCTATGTCATGCCGGTATTGCCGGTGAGTTATTTGGGCCAACCAGTCGCCCGCGTAAAGCCGAGTGACACGCAGACGTTCGGGCCCGGCTTCACGTACGGATATGACCAAACGCTGGGTGGAAGTCCACTGTTTACCGCCAATCTCAACCTGCACGTGGCTGGGTTAGAGATTTGGGACGGAGGCGCGTTCGTCGCCACCGGCGCGAATAATGAGCAGCTAGGACTTCTGCAAAGTTCTTCGAATGTGAATGCCGATGCGGTGAAAACGACTGCAAGCGGCGGCGACCTGCCGATCTCCATCAGTGCGGGATACGGCGCCAACGCGCACAGCAGTATGCGATACACGCTGCTGGGCGACGGACTTGACCCGTACGCACCGAGCCGCGACGGCATCTATTTGATGACGCTACAACTAAGCGGAACGCAAGCAAGTCCGAGCTTAACATCGTCCGATCCTTTTTATTTCATTCTCAGCAAGAACGTGCCGTCGAACGATCTGGTGTCGGTCGTCAACAGCTTTGCCGCGGATCAGGGGATCGGCGCCAATCGCATTCAATACACGGCCAATGTGCCGGAACCGAGTGCGATGCTGCTTGCTGCGCTCGGCCTTTTTGGTACCTCAACACTGTCGCGAATCACACGGCTGCGGCGGAGGAGGTGAGCTGTGAGCCAATCTCGATCCACAACGAGACCCATCGCGCCGCAGTCCAAGCCAGGCAGAGTGATAAACGAGCCAGCAGATGCATTCAGCTATGTAGGGACGCGTGGGCGAGTTTCTCCGATTGAAGATTCGCCATGGCGAACATTCGCCATCGCGTCTCGGAGAGACGCGACCACGTGGTTACATGGTTTTAGCTATGTAGGGGCCTGTCAAGTGCTGATGGGTTTTTACATGATTGCCTCCTCTTGGCTGGGTCGGTTGATTCGCGTTGCGCATTTGGAGCGTGGCGAACGATCCGACGCTCGTTCGTTTTTGGTTTCGACCTCGAAGACGCCTCGGGGGGCGCAATCGAGCTATTCGAGCTCTGGAGGGCTTGCCTCCGGCCCATGAAATTCCATGCGCGAGCGACGATGCCCATTCACGCTCACGAGCTGTGGAGGTTGACTCCGCGTCCCAAAAACCAGTTCGAGCTATCGTCCCTCGTTCTTCACTCCGAGGTCCCGCAGTTCAATCGTCACGCGACCAGGCGTGTTCGATAAGATTCTCCTGTAATGACGGCACTGTGCATCCAGGTCAAAAGTTTTCGCGCGACGGCGACAGCCGCCGCTTTGCGGCCGCTCCGCTTGGCAATCCGCAGGAAGATGCCTCGCACATGTTCGTCGCAGCGGATCGCGGTCCAGGCGACTTGCTGCAAGATCCACCGCAGGTCCGCCGAGCCGGTCTTGGCGATGTGACCGATGCGTTGTTTTCCTCCCGAGGCAAACACGCGGGGATTGAGTCCCGCATAGCGGCCGATCGCCTTGGCATCCGCGAAGCGGCCAAAGTCACCCACTTCGGCCAGGATCGTGGCAGCCGCTACCGTCGCTACCCCGGGAAAGCTCACCAGAATCTCGTACCGCGGGCGGAATGTTTCGCGCCGGATCACCTCGCCGATGGTCCGCTCGGCCTCGGCGATCTGCCGCTCGGTGAGCGCCAACTGGTCGACGCACTGCCAGAGCATCGCCACGTGCCGCGTCGGGAGTTTTTCTCCCTGGGCCTTCAGGTAACGGATCAGGCCATCGCTCGAGAGCCGCGCCGGACCAGGCCGGTTGTTGGCGTTCATGATGCTCTTGACGCGACACAGCGCCCGAGCGTGCTGCCGCGAGAAGCCGTTGCGGTGGCGCGTCAGGTCGCGCAGCCATTGGACTTCCAGCGGCGGAGCGTAGGAGGTTGGCAGGCGACCGGCGTCCAAGAGCTGCGCAATGTTCAGCGCGTCTTCCCGGTCGGTCTTCAATCGCCGGCCAGCCAGCGCGCGGGCCTGGGTCGCGTCCGCCAACACCAACTCCTGGACAATCGGCTCCAGCATCTCCCACAGCCAGCGATAGAAGCCCACGCTCTCAATGGCTACGGTGTGCGGCCGCGGCAAGGCCGCGAAGTACGCGCCGATCTGCTTCCGACACTTGCAGGGAATCTTTTGAAACGAGTATTCCCCGCAACAGCCGCAGAAGACGCACGCGGTGAGCGTGTCCTTGTGCAAGTCGACGCCGACGCACCAGTGATGATTAAGCGTTCGTTCCATCCGAGAATTCTCCATGTACGGGGCCAAAGGAACCAATTTACTTCCGAGAAGCATAACCGCTTCTCCCGGCCCCTACATGGTTTCACACTGGTCGAGTTGCTCGTCGTCATCGCGATCATCGGCGTGCTCATATCGTTGTTGTTGCCGGCCGTTCAGGCCGCGCAGTGAGTCGCACGCACGGCCTCTTGTAAAAACAACATGCGGCAGATCGGCATCGCCATCCTACAGTTTTGCGATCAGCACAAGGGTGAGTTTCCCGAATGGTATCACTCGACTCACGAAGAGGGCGAATCCGAAGGCAAGTATAGCTGGATTTACACGCTCGCCCCGCATTTGGAAAACGTCGATTCGATCCGCATTTGCCCCGACGATTTTCTGCTTCCGGAGCGGCAAATTCTCAATAGCACAAGCTACGTCGTCAGCGATTTTTTGGCGGCCGACGACGTGCCGGGCCACGTGCGGAACATCAACAAGCTGCAGGCCACGAGCCACACGATGGCGATTTTCGAGGCCGCCGATAAGCGCGAGAGGAACCCGTACACCTACCGCGACGACCGGCGGATGCTGTACGCCGAACCGAAGTACGACCATGCGCATGCTTCGAGTTGGTTTTCCAAGTCGAACATCGACGATGGTCTCGTGCGAAACGCCGTGCGGGCGGATATCCAGCCGGACCGCCACACTGATACGTCCAATTATTTGTACGTGGATGGGCACGTTGCGACGATCTCTGACTCGCAGATTGATGAGTGGATCGCCGCAGAAATCAACTTCGCACAACCGGAATAACGATGAATTAGCAGCAAGGTGAGGGATAGATATGCAACGAGTGATTCGGTTTTGCGTCGTGTTGGCCGCTGCAGCAGCGCCTGCGTTCGTGTTTGGACACGGGCACCCAATTATCGTTACGGCCGATGACAACAATCGGTTGGTCGTTAGCGGCGGTATGGCAAGCGCGGCCGACGGGTACGCCGATCCGATTTACGTAGAAACCGACAGCGCCGGCGACCCACAAGATTTCGCGGACTTTACCAACTTCGGTCCTGGCATTTACTGGATTGTTCCCGGTTTCGAAATCTCTGGTCTGGCCGAAAACAGCGGACTGTACTTGCAGACGATTGCACGTCCGGTGAGGAATACAAGCCCTGTTGAGTCGCGCGTACTGTGGTACTGGGATCTGAACTCCAGCGCCGACGACAAGGTTGAAGTGGCGCCCGATTCCAGCCGCATGCAAATTCGCCACAGCGCGACCGTAAATACGTTGCTGACCCCCACGACGATGGATGCCCCATCGGCGATCAAGTTCGCTGATCCGTTGGCGGCCGACATGAACTATCACAATCATGATTTGTTGAAGTATCTGCTGCCGGCGCCGCTACCGCCGGACGGGGCGTACGCGTTCTTCGCACGGCTTACCTCTGATGTGTATGGACCGTCCGATCCGTTCTTGGTGTTGATCAACAACGGTGGCCTCGACGGCACGCAAATGCTCGATGCGGCCGCGGCGATTAACCGCGACGCACTTTTGGCGGGTGATTACAACCACGATGACGTCGTCGATGCGGCGGATTACGTCTTGTGGCGCGATACGCTCAACTCCACCACACGGCTCGCCGCCGATGGTTCTGAGAACTCGCTCGTCGATGGGGACGATTTCGACGTGTGGCGCAACAATTTTGGCTTGAGTTTTCCAGGTGGCGGATCCGGCTTGGGCGCCGGACAAAACGTGCCAGAGCCGGCAACGATCATGCTGACGCTCATCGCTGCGATCGGTTGGGCTGCAACGAGAACTTGGCGACGCGCTTGGGGACGGCTCAAAAACAACTTCGGCGTTCCAAATTGGACCTCGCGTATTCGCTTTGGCTGAAAACCAACCGCCACCGTAGCCTGGGGCAAGCCCAAGCGCCGCCCCAGGTTCGCAAGGAGGAAATCACGGCTTTGGCTGAAATCTAAATTCACGGCTTTGCGACAATCGCGTACGACGGGGTGCGCATGGCTTTCAGCCATGATTTAACGCTGTTTGGCCCTTATCCTTGGGCGTTGCCCAAGGCTACGGTGAAATTGGCCTTCGGCCAAGCACCGAAGTTATTCTTGAGTCATCCCTTATCGAGGCTGTTGTTGATTGTCTCGAACGCGATTCTTGGCTTCGAGGAGGCGCGAAGTGAAGCCAGATGCGGGAGCTTCTTCTAGTTCGGTGGGGATATCGCTTGTCGGTGATGCGGCGGGCTCGTTGAGAATTGCCGTTGCCGCTGTGACATCCGTAGTAGCTGCCTCGGTCGCGTCGTTTGCCAATAGCGGCTCGAACCGAGCGGCACCATCGCTTGACCCGAATTGTGCAGTGGCACTCGATTTCGATTTGCGCAAGCGCTCCATGCGCAGCATCGGCAGTCGCAATGGCTGGCCGATGCCGCAGAAGGATACGGTCCATGAGAGGCGGTAGCCATTCGAACGACACGAGCACACGTCGGCAAAACACATCGCCCAAGAACAGGATGCTTGTCGCCACAAGCAAAAACGGCCAGATTGCGTTGCGTGTTTTTGCCAAGGGGACACCGGGGCGAAACACATTCGTCGCCCGAAGCCCCTGGGTATCCGCGATGCCGTGTGGCGCTCGAATCAGCTCGCCACGCTGGCCGCCGCGCGGAACGCCCTCGGCAATTTCGGCGAGGAAACCATCGGAACTCGCGAGCCGCCGGAGCTCGGCCGTGGTGGTGACATTTACGGCCGCTCTGAGCGGCGCCATGCGCTCGCCGCCGGAGATCGCTAGATAGTAGTTACCGGGGTCATTGGCGGTTACCTTAGCGGTGTACCGGCCAGGGGCCGCCTCCTCGAGCGAAAAACTTTGCGACGAACCGTCGGGTAGCACGGCGGTGCCGCTGAGGCTGAGGTAGTTGAGGCTTGCATCATCGCGATCGAGCGCATTGACAACGATGTCAATGAAACCATCGTGGACATCCGACGAGAGGATTAGTTTTTGGTTTTCGTCGTGACTGCGCATCGACCAGCGAATTATTTGCAGCATGAGCTTGTCGTAGTTTCCCCAAGTGGGCCAATCGGTGGCCCAGCGTTGACCGACGTCGGTGGTCAGGGCGACCGCGCGGCCAAGCCCATACTGCCAAGTGGCCAGGATGGTGCTGTTCGGTTGGGGCTGGCGCGGCGTGGCCAAGAGCACATTTACTAAAGGATTATCCTTCACCGTTGTGAGGACGTAGCCGGTAATGGGCGGCGGCGGTCCCTGAATTCCCGAGAGTAATTCGTTCGGATTGGCGATTTGTGTGTTGATGCCGCCTCGATCTTCGAAGATAAGCGGCATCGAAACGCGACGGGCCTCGCGCATGAAGATTCGCGGAATTGCCTTGGGGCTGAGCACTTGATAAAACTTGCCGCCGCCGCGCCGGCCAATGTCCGCCAGTAACACGCGGTCCGCATCCCGCCCAATGGCGACTCCGGTTGTGGTGATCCCTTTCTCGCGCATGCTGGTAACGAGCCGCTCATAGTTGTCCTTCTGCGTTTGGCCATCGGTGAGGACGACGACGTGCTTGAGCGACGCATTCACGCCTTGGATCGCGCGATACGCTTGAGCGAGTGCCGGCATCATGTTGGTGCCACCGGCCGCACCGAGCCGATCGATGCGAGCCTTGGTGCGTTCGCGAGCGGCATTCCGTTGCATCGGCACGATCCAGTGGGCTTCGGAATCAAACGTAACGACGCCGATAAAGTCGCGCTCGCCGAGCATTTGCGATGCGGCAATGGCGGCGGCTTTGCTCCAGGCGATCTTTTCTCCATTCATCGAGCCGGAACTATCGATCACGAGCATGAGCGCGCCCACGGCATTGACCTTGGCGCTTTGGATTTGAAAGTCGACAGGCAGCGCTTTTCCAACTCCGTGTTTGTCCAACCGCCGGTTCCATAGCTATTGGGGCCGCCGAGGACAACGAGACCGCAACCGAAGTGCTCAGTGTTCTGCACCAATTCGTGGATTTGCTGATCGCTGAATTGCGTGAGGTCGGACGGGCCGTCGCCGGCGACGCGGGCGACATCGGCCAGGATTACGCAATCGAATGCTTGAAGGTCGGCAAGATTATCGAACGGCCGGCGCGAGTCGCGCACGGTTACTTCGATTTCATGTTGTCGCAGGAGTTTTACGAACGGGTCGAATCGGCCCACCTGCGAGGCGTCTTCGATCAAGAGCACATGGCCGTTGCCGCTCACGCGGCAGAAGGCAGTCGCTAGATTGTTCTCCGAGTGCGTATCGTCGGCGGGCTGGTCGGGAATGAATCGAGCCTCGTAGGTTGTCATTCCCGACTCGGTCAGCTCTTGGCGCAGCGTGAGGACACGTTTGCCCGGTTCAAGCTTGACGGTGTCTTCGGTCACGACTTCCTGCGCGCCTCCCAATTTGCGCGTGATGCGAAGTTTGCCCGACACGGTGTGGTCCGAAAGATTGTTCAGCACGGCGTTTAGCGTGAACGGCGTCTTGCGGCGGACGTCCGTGGGGGAGACCACTTTTTCCACGGCGACTTCTCCGTGGCGCTCGTAGCTGATGGGGATGCAATCGAAACCGATGCCATCGGCGAGCATTTTAGTTGCCTGCGGCATTGCCCGGCCGATGTTCTCGTTGCCGTCGCTCACAATGACCACACGCCGGCCCGAATCTGGCGGTAGGATCGCCGCGGCCAACTGAAGGGCCGATTCAAGATTTGTAAATTGCGGATCGCATTGTGATTCGATGCGGGCCAGTTTCCACGACCGATCGACCGGTGGAACTTCGACGGCGGGGCTGCGACCGAATACAACCATCCCTGCATTATCGCCTCGAGTCTCATCACGCTGTTGGGAGGCCGCGTTAACGTACTTCACGGCGCTATTGAGTTCGTCGTGGCGGATGCTGTTCGACGTATCGACGACGAACAATACGGAGAGCCGATGAATCAGCGTGAGCCAATTCGGCTCGGCAAGCGCCAGGATTAATAGCGTGGCGACCGCAAGCCTGAGGAAGAGCGCCGCACGGCGACGCCATGTGCCGAACGATGTTAGTGAACGGCGGCCGACGAACCAAAACAATGGCAGAAGAAGAAGTAAAGCCAAATACTGCGGTGCATCGAAATCAACTGACCAGTTGGACAAGGTTTTGAAAAGACTCATCGAAGGTTCATCTCTCGGAAAGGCACGAAAACAGCGGCGTTGCAGTTCGTATCATCCAAGTCGCTGCGCTTGCTAGCGGTTCATTCTCTCTTATTCTTTCGTCAACCTGTAACTTTTCCAGCAGAATTCACTTGCTTAGACGCGTCCACGATGCTCCTGTGTGATCGAATTCTGCTCGTGAAATCCTTCGGGAAAGCTGTTGTGTCGGGCACGATGCGGAAACGCGTCGCCGCTTGACACTAGCATTTGCGAGGGATACTCTTAAGGATTCGCCAGCGACTTTAAGTTGCTTTGGCGCAAGAAGTTTCGCTCAGGACGGTGGGCCGCCGCTCTGCGTTGAGCAGTGCGACAGGGGATTTTACACCCTTGAGGCGATAGCTGGCGGTTTGGCGAAGCCAGGCGGACGTCAGGCACGGACTGACCGACCATTACAACTCGAACAACTTGAAAAACTCGATTTGCCGTCGCGGCAGGCCGAACGGCACTCGGCGAAAGCAATCGCCGGTGCCGTTGCCGCGGAAAGGTTGCCATGAATCCCCAGGAGATTTTGCGAATCGTCGATGCGATCCACCGCGACAAGAACATTGACAAGGAGATCGTTTTCGAGGGGATCGAGGCTGCGCTTGTCTCGGCAGCGAAGAAGCACTACGGCGAGGAAGCCGATATCGTCGTGAACATCGACCGCGAAGACGGTTCGATCCATGCAACCTACGACGGCCGCGAACTCGACTCGGAAGAAACGGTCGGCCGCATTGCGCGCAAACCGCCAAGCAAGTGATGATCCAGAAGATCCGCGAGGCGGAGCGCGACGCGTTGTATGACGAGTACAATGAGCTCGTTGGGCAGATGGTCAGCGGCGTTATTCAACGGTATGAAGGGGGCGCTGCCACAGTGCAGCTTACGAACGTGGAAGCGATTCTGCCTCGCGGCGAGCAAATTCCAGGCGAGACACATCATGTGAATGAACGCGTGCGGACGACTGTATTCGAGGTTCGTAAAGCGGGCAGCCGGGTGAAAGTGATTTTAAGCCGCGCGCGGCCGCAACTTGTGCAGCGTTTGTTCGAGCAGGAAATTCCCGAAATTGCGGACGGCGTGATTCAGATCCGCGCGATGGCGCGCGAGCCGGGCTACCGCTCGAAGGTCGCCGTTTCGAGCAGTGACCCGCGCGTCGATTGCGTGGGCGCGTGTGTGGGAGTGCGCGGCAATCGGATTAAGAATATCGTCGATGAGCTGGCGGGCGAGCGGATCGATATTGTCCGCTGGGATGAAAACTTGGAAGTGCTGATCCCCAACGCGCTGCAGCCCGCTGAAGTCGAGCAGGTCATCCTGTGCAAGATGTTGGGCCGCGGCATCGTGCTGGTGCGCGAAGATCAACTGTCATTGGCGATCGGTCGGCGCGGCCAGAACGTGCGGCTAGCGAGTAAGCTTTCGGGCTGGGACATTGAAATAATGACCCAGGAAGAGCTGGCCCAAGCGATTGATCGGGCCGTGACCGGTTTCAAATCGCTGGAAGGGGTCAGCCAAGACTTGGCGGAGCGGCTCGTGGAAGAAGGCTTCCTGAGCTACGACGACTTGTCGATCATCGAGCCGGACGCGCTCATGGCGATGGGCGGCTTGAGTGAAGAAACCGCAAACATCATTGTCGAACAAGCGGAGGAGCGCGCCGAAGTGGCCGAAGCTGCCGCTGCCGAAGCCCGCCGCCAGAAACGTGAACAAGAACGGCTCGCCGAGATGGCAGCCGAAGCCGGAATGAAGCTCGCGCCGATGGGTGAAGAAGGCGAGGAGGAGGCCGGCGCAGGCGAAGCAACTGAAGGTTCGGTCGGTGAAGAAGGTACTGAAGAAGCGTCCGGCGATGAAACCAGCGGAGTGGAGATCGAGGCGAGCGCTGTGGGGGGCGACTCGGCCGAGGAACCAACGGAGACCACAACCTGACACAATAAAGCCGGCGAGCCGAGCCGGCTGACAGGCTATCAACGAATGCAGATGAAGCCGCTCGGCTCGCGGCGTCTACTTAACGGAGAAATTACAACATGGTTGGGTAATCGATTCGGGCATAACACGGAGACATCTCTTGGCGGTACGCATTTACTCATTGGCGAAAGAGCTAAAAGTTGACAGCAAGGAACTGGTCGATATTTGCACGAAGGCCGGCGTCCCGGGCAAAGGGTCTGCGCTCGCGAGCCTGAGTGAGGACGAAGTCGATAAAGTTAAGCAGTTCTTCAAAGGGGGCGGCACCGCAAAGTCGAAGCCAACGAAAGCGGCGCCGATCACTCCGCAGCGGCCAACCGAGCCGATGCGAGTCGGCAAAATGCCCGTCATTGTCACGCCGAAGCCATCCGCTCCTACCACCCGATCGAAACCTGCCGAGCCGGCCCCAGAACCACAATTCGCGGAGACGTCCGAAGTCGCTGCGTCGACCGAAATCGAAACCGCCACGGCAACGGAAGCGTCGCGTCGCCCCGGACCACTGGCCGGGGCGATGGGGCGTGAGAAATACATTGGGCCCGGCGCTGCAAGCGGTAAAGTTCCCGTCGTCGGCGCTGAAGGTCGTTCCGCCGAGCGAAAAAAAACGGAAGGCGCAGGCGCGACAACGGAGCGCTCACGCCCCGCGGTCAAGCTCGCGCCGATGCCGAAGGCGCGGCAACCAAGTGCGGAACCAACGGCGAATGAGCCGCCCGCCCAAAAGCCGGACTTACGACTGCCCGCCGAACTTCTGGGCGCTGGCAAGCAAGGCAGCAAACCTTTGGCCGCTCACTTGCGGCGTCACGAACGTACGCTGGAAGAGGAAAAAAAACAACGGGGCTTGAAGGGACTGCGCGCACCCGGGACGCCGTCGCCCGCTGGCGAGGATGAGGATCGTCGCGGCAAGGGCAGGCATCGCCGCGGCAAAGAGACGCCGTCGGATGGCGAAGAAGATCGTCCTATACTGGGCGGGCGTGAGCAACGCCAGTTGGCGCGTCGCCGTAACGCCGTACAGGTCGAAGGCGAAGAAGCCCCGCATCGGCGGCGGCTCTCGCGCCGAACGCGACGCGTCGTCACCGGCGCCAGCACGGCGGCTCCGCGGAAAGAGCGCGTGACGGTTCAATTGCCGTGCACCGTGCGCGAGTTATCGGAAGCCGCCGGTGTGCCGGTGAGTGAGATCCAGCGGATTCTTATGAACGAAGGCGTGATGGCTCCAATTAACGCCGCTATGGACCCGGATTTGACGGAATTGGTGGCGGCGGAGCTTGGCATTAACGTTGAGTTCAAGCAGGCCGTCAGCTTGGAGGACCAGCTCCTGGTGGAGCTCGAGCCCACGGAAGAAGACCCGGCGAACCTAGTGGAGCGACCGCCGGTGATCACTTTCCTGGGTCACGTCGACCATGGCAAGACGTCGCTGCTTGATAGGATCATCGGGATCGACGTAGTAAGCGGCGAAAGCGGCGGCATCACGCAGCACATTCGCGCCTACTCGATCGAAAAAAACGGAAGACGGATCTCGTTCGTGGATACGCCTGGTCACGAAGCATTCACAGAGATGCGGGCTCGCGGAGCGAATGTCACCGATATCGCCGTGTTGGTCGTAGCAGCTGACGACGGCGTCATGCCGCAGACTGAGGAAGCAATCAGCCACGCACGGGCTGCCGAGGTGCCGATTGTGGTGGCGCTCAACAAAATCGACCTCCCGGGCGTGAACCTCGACCGCGTTTACACTAGCCTCAGCACCAACGAATTGCAGCCGACCGAATGGGGCGGTGACGTGGAAGTCGTCAAGACGAGTGCCACGAAGGGGACCGGCATCGACGAGCTGTTGGACACGCTGCTCACCGTCGCTGAGCTGCATGAGTACAAGGCGAATCCGAACCGGCCGGCGATGGGAACCTGCCTCGAGGCGCAACAAGATGCTGAACGCGGCATAGTTGCAAAAGTGTTGGTGCAAAATGGTACGCTGCACGTTGGCGACGTCATCGTGTGCGGCCAAGCATACGGCCGTGTCAAAGCCATGTTCGACACGTTAAATAACCGTCGCCGCGTGGACGAGGCCGGACCGAGTGTTCCTGTCAACCTCACGGGTCTTGACTCGGCCCCAGATGCGGGCAGCCGGTTCTATGTTTTAGACGACATCGCCAAGGCGCGCGAGATTGCGGCCGCACGCGCACAAGATGAGCGGTCGATGTCGCTTGGCGAGGCCGGTTTCCGCCATGTCACGCTCGAAAACCTGTTCGATCGCCTCGATCGCACCGGCGAGCCGCAAACACTCAACATCATCTTACGGGCGGACGTACGCGGCTCGATCGAAGCGATTGAGAAGGAGCTTTCGAAGCTCGAACATCCTGAAGTGCGCGTCAAGCTACTGCAGAAGAGCGTCGGCGGCATCACCGAAGCCGATGTGACGCTGGCCCATGCTTCCGACGCTATTATCATCGGCTTCAACGTGGTGCCCGATGAAAACGCCCGGGCCCTGGCTGAAAAGACGGGTGTTCAAGTCCGCCGGTACGAAGTGATTTACAAGATCACCGACGATTTAAAGCTCGCCCTCGAAGGCATGCTCAAACCCGAGGAGCGCGAAGTCGAACTCGGTCGAGTGCTCGTGCAGCAAGTGTTCAAGATAAGCCGTGTGGGAACGGTGGCGGGTTGCCGCGTGCTAGCCGGCGTAGTCGAGCGTAACAGCCGCGCACGGGTCATTCGAGACAGCACGATCATCGGCGACTATGCTCTCGAAACTCTCCGCCGCGAAAAGGACGATACGAAGGAGGTCCGCGAAGGCTACGAGTGCGGCATCAAGCTGGCAGGATTCAACGACGTCAAGGAAGGCGACTTGTTTGAAATTTACAAGGTGGAAGAGATCCACCGGAAATTTGAGAGCTAAAAATCACCGAATCTCGAATGACGAACTTTATCTGTTCATTCGTCCTTTTTGCTTTGTCGTTTCTGCCATGTCTTCCCGTCGTGTCCTGAAAGCAGCCGAAGCGATTCGTGAGGTGGTCAGCATGGCTATCCTTACTGACGCTGCGCGATCCGCGGATCGAAGGAGTCACCGTTACATACGTCGAAGTTTCGCCGGATATGCGGCAGGCAAAAGTGCATGTTTCGATCATGGGAAGCGAGGCTCAGCAAAAGCTGTGCCTACACGGGTTACGCAGCTCGGCGGGCTATTTGCAAAGTAAAATCTCCGATCGCATTGATACGCGGTACACTCCCAAACTGCAGTTTATACTCGATGAGGGAGTGAAAAAATCGTTGGCGATAAGTCGAATGCTCAGTGAGCTGTTGCCGGATACGAATGCTTCGACGGAAAGTCCTGCGGATGAAGTTGAGGCTGAAGGCGACGATTGACGGCCAGCCAACTGCCGTCCGGCGCTTGCTGCCCCCAGCGCTTGATCGCAGTGGGCGGCACCCACCCCATACAACGACCACCCACCTAAACTGACGTACCTCACCTACCAGAAATCAATGGCCACATCCAACCGTTCTACCCTCATCAACCGCGTGCTCAAAGTGGTGAGAAAGCACTACAAGCCGGTCGCGGCGCCGAAGGACCGTTCGCTATTCGATCACCTGATCTTTGCGTGCCTCGTCGAGGATTCGCCGCACGAAGTTGCCGAGCAAGTCTTTAGCGCGCTGAGGCAGGACTACTTCGGCTGGAATGAAGTGCGCGTGAGCACAATCCGTGAACTCACCGATGCGCTCAGGCCACTCGTGAATCCGTCGGAATCGGCCGCACGGCTCAAACAAACGCTACATAGCGTGTTCGAGTCGGTGTACGAGTTTGATATCGAGTCCTTCAAAAAGCAGAACATCGGCCAGGCAGCCAAGGCGTTGCAAAAGTACAATGGGACGACAGCGTTTGCGGTCGCCTACGTCACGCAACATGCGCTGGGTGGCCATTCGATCCCCGTCAATCGCGGCGCGCTGATTACGCTGCACACGGTGGGAGTAATCTCGGACGACGAGTTCTCGAAGGCTGTCGTGCCCGGACTGGAGCGCGCGGTTAGCAAAAGCAAAGGTGCGGAGGTCGGCTCACTGCTGCATCAGTTAGGTGTAGAAATCGGCCGCAATCCGTACGGTCCGGCTGCCCGCAAGTTGATGCTCGAGATCGATCCTGGATGCAAAGACCGGCTGCCGAAGCGGCCCGTGCCGAAGCCGCCCGCACCACCAGCGGAACCGCCGAAAGCCGCTGCCGAAGCGAAGCAGATGGCAGCGCAACGAAAGAAAAAGGGGCGGGAGATCAAACAAGGACCACCAACAAAAACCGAACCGAAAAAGAAGCAAGTCGAGAAAAAACCGCCAGCGAAACTACCCGCGAGCAAGAAAAGGCCGACTAAACCGGGGAAAAAGGCGACCAAAAGAGGTACCAAGCGTCCCACCTCGCGAAAATTGGTGAAGCGAAAGCCGCGGTGATTCGCCGAACCCTATTCCCTCCACTCTTGCCCCTTTGCTATGGCTGGACACTCCCACTGGGCCAACATCGCCCAAAAAAAATCGCTGATCGACACCAAGCGCGGCAAGCTATGGAGCAAGCTGGCGAAGGCCATCATGGTCGCTGCAAAATCCGGCGGCGGCGACCCGGCTCAGAATCTGCGGCTGCGTTACGCAATTATTGACGCGAAGGCCGGCAACATGCCCAAGGATACGATCGACCGCGCAATCAAAAAGGGCACCGGCGAAATGGAGGGCGTCAATTTCGAAGAAGTGCTCTACGAAGGCTACGGCCCAGACGGAGTTGCGGTGTTGTGCGATATCCTCACGGACAACCGCAACCGCACTGCTGGCGAGATTCGCAAGATCTTCGAATTGGCAGGTGGCAAGCTTGGCGCCACCGGCTGCGTCGCCTGGATGTTCGATCGCAAGGGCCTGCTGTCGATTCCGGAGGACCAAACGGACGAAGACGCGCTGATGGAATTGGCGCTGGAGGCGGGCGCCGACGACGTCCGCCGCGAAGACTCGAATTTTGAAGTCACATGTGACCCAAACGTGTACAGCGCGGTTTGCGATGCGGTCGACTCCGCGGGTTTGACAACCGACGTGCGCCAAATTCGCGCGAATCCCCAAAGACACGGTTGACCTCGACGCGGCAGCGGGTGCGACTGTGCTGAAATTGATGGATGCACTAGACGATCACGACGACGTACTGAGCGTGGCCGCCAACTTCAACATTCCAGACGAGGCAATGGCTGCCATCGAGTCGGGCCGAAACTGATCGCGTTCTAACCAGTACGAATTAACGACGGTCCGACAGTCTGCCTTCTCGTTGGCTAGTTGGCCAAAAAGCAGGCAATTCTTTTGCGACAATCTGCGTTTCCTGCTAGCCCGACAAACCGGCACGATGTTTGCTCTTCTGTCCGGCCGCACATGGCTTAGTCGATATGTCGCTGTGAGGCGACGACAACGGCTGAGTTCAAACGCCGCTCGGCCAGCGACTTGACCTTTGCCACAACCAACCGAAAGACGTGCAAATCATGTCGACCATATTGTTGATCATATTGATTCTACTATTGCTGGGTGCGCTTCCCGCGTGGCCGTATAGCCGTGGATGGGGCTACTACCCTAGCGGCGGGCTCGGTCTTATCGTGATCATCCTCGTCATTCTGCTGTTGATGGGGCGGATCTAGACTCGGTCCGTTCAACCGGGTTCAATATACGGGCACGGCGTTTGGTCGTGCCCGCTTCGTTGGTGTTCTGCGACGGAGAATCGGATCGTCAAGATGGAATTTCGCCCCCTCGGCCGCACAGGTTGGAACGTTTCGACGGTGAGCTTCGGCGCCTGGGCCATCGGCGGAGCGTGGGGCACGGTAGATGACAAAGACTCGCTCGCCGCATTGGAACGTGCGATTGATTTAGGCGTCAACTTTATCGATACGGCCGACGTGTATGGCGACGGCCGCAGCGAACGGTTGGTGGCCGAAGTGCGCCGGCGCCGTAGCGAAGAGATTCACGTCGCCACAAAAGCCGGCCGACGACTGCCGACGCAAACTGTGGAGGGCTACAGTCGCGAGAATCTCACGGGGTTCGTGGAGCGAAGCCTCAAGAATCTCGGCTCGAGCACGATCGACCTGCTGCAGCTCCATTGCCCGCCGACAGACGTTTATTACCGGCCCGAAGTATTCGGAATACTTGACAACCTAGTAAAAGCGGGAAAGCTGCGGTACTACGGCGTAAGCGTCAAGTCGCCAGAGGAGGGGCTCAAGGCGATGGATTATCCCAATTTGCAGAGTGTGCAGATCATCTTCAACATGTTTCGCCATCGGCCGTCTGAAGTTTTTCTGGCGGAAGCACAGCGCCGTAAAGTAGGCGTGCTCGCACGTGTTCCGCTGGCTTCTGGCATGCTGACCGGTAAAATGCGGCCCGACACAAAGTTCGAGTCGACGGACCACCGCAATTTCAATCGTCATGGAGAGGCTTTTGACGTCGGCGAAACATTTTCGGGGGTGAATTATGAAACTGGCTTGCGAGCGGTGGAAGAATTGAAATCGGTTTGCCCATCAGGATGGACACTCACGCAATTTGCGCTTCGGTGGATTCTTATGCGCAAGGGGGTGACGTGCGCTATTCCGGGCGCGAAACGTCCCGAGCAAGCGGAAGACAATTGTGCCGCCGCCGATCTGCCGCCGTTATCGGAAAACGCAATGGCCGCTGTAAGTCGCATCTACGATCAGCACATCCGCGCCCTAGTGCATGCCCGTTGGTAGCGTGAGCTGGAGCTCTTTTCACCATTGGACATTGAGCGACGGTTACTGCAACCGCAGCGTAGCCGTTACCGGGTAATGATCGGATGGCCAAAGGCCATCGTAGCTGGTGCGTACGATTTCGCCCTTGCTGGGCTTGAACTCGGGCGTATGCAGGATGAAATCAATCCGCGAGCCTTTAAGCGTGCCTTGCCAGTCGTCGAAGCTGGCTTCATTCGGTGAACGCTGAGGGTGGACTTCCCGGTAGCTGTCCCCGAGTTTCCGCTCGTTCTGGCCGGCACTCGTCAAGGTGGCGAACGCTTTAGTGTCCTCCGTACTATTGAGATCACCAACGACGATCGCGGGAAGTCCCGTGGCGATCGTCGCCAGCCGCTTGCGCACCAGGGCGGCCGACTTTTCACGGGCAATTGGGTCTTGGTGATCCCAATGCATATCGAGAAAGACGAATTCGCGGTTCGAGGCGTTGTCTTGCAGTTTTACCCACGATGCGATACGCGGCAGTTTATTGAAGGCGAATGTCGTACCAGCCTTTTCAGGAGTGGCGCTCAGCCAAAAGGAGCCGGCATCCTTGCGCGTGAAGCGATCTTTGCGATAGAAAATGCCGGAAAACTCCCCACCGAGTTTGCCATCGTCGCGACCGATGCCGGAAAACGCATACTCCGGCAATGCATCTTCGAAATCTTTTACCTGCAGCTCGCGAGCCTCTTGCACACCGAGCAAATCGGGGTTCATCTCGCGAATCACACGAATCGCACGCACGCGCCGAGGGTATTGCGGATCGTTCCAATTGTTTTCTGGCTTGGCTTCGCTATGGCCGGCTTTGCTGAAGCGAACATTAAACGACATCACGCGAAGGTCAGCAGAATCGGCCGTGGCCCGCACGGCACAGATCAGCGACAGCGCTACTACGGAAAGACATCTAAACCAAACGTTATGCCAAGGGATCTTCCTTCGTTGCTGCATGGTTCATACCTTGAACGAATCTGGCGAATTGCTCTTCATGCCGAAGATTCGCTTCACGACGTGGACTCGTCAATCGGAGCGAGTGCCGTTAAGCATCAGTCCTTGCCGACGTGCTTCACTTTCGGCCAGTATTTCTGGAAATCGAACTCGGGGCTGTTATCCAGGTCATGACACTGCATGCACATTTGCACGACCTTCCCCTTTTCATATTCTTGCCCCTTCTTGTTGCCCTCGTTTGCGACAATCTTGAGCCGCAACGCGGCGCGCAACTGCTCCCTTTCGGCATCGGTAACATCGATCTCGCCGTTTTCAGCGGCGGCATGTTTCGCGCCGGGCCCATGGCAGTTTTCGCACCCGTTGCCAACCAGATCGGGTGTCGCATTCAGGCTTAGGTAACCAGTTTCGAAAGGGAATTGCTTCTGCGGCTCCCAACCCGTCACGTGGCAACTCAGACATTCAGGATCGTATATCCGAGGTGGATCCGTGCGCTTGATGAGGGTCTCCGTCGCATGGGCGTGCGGCGTCTTCTCAAACACCTCGGCCGCTTGCGTATGACAATCCACGCACGTTGCGGTGCCGACAAATTTGCGACCACTTGGATGGGGAGTCGGCTTCAGGCCGAGACCGTCCAAACCTAGCTTCTCCAACTCTTGCTGATATTCGATCTGCATCTTGTAGATTTCCGGCGCATCGGCGAAGCGGTGATCTAGCGGGACGCGCTGATAACGAAACGCGGGACTACCATCCTTGTAGAAACCGACGACCACCACGTACTCGGCCTTCTCGCCAATTTCAACCAGATGGGCATTGGTGCCTTCGATCTTCGCCGGCTCTTTGGGCGGCACCTCGGCGCCCTGTGAGGTAAGCACCCAGTCGAACTCTGTAAACCGCCGCGCTAAGTCCTTGGCCTCATCGGGATCGCCATTGACGAGCAACACCAAATGGTCGCATCGCGAATCACGCAGTTTGGCGAGGATTTGGGGAATGGCTTGATAAGGCTCGAGCAGCGTCAGGTCCGTCAAATTCTTTCGATTAAGGACATACTTTTTACCGAGCACCGTCGTGACGCCGATCCGCATCCCGCCGCGCTCGATGATTTTGTATCGCTTGGTGAAGCCGCTATTGAAATCGACGATCGCCACGTTTGCCGACACGAGCGGATTGGTAGCCGGGTCGAGATTGATTGCCAGCGAGAGTAAATCTATCTTCAAATCGTTGGGCCCCAGACCGACGGCGTCGTAGCCCATTTTTATCAGCGCACGGTAGGCGAAGTCGACTTTCATGGCAGCTTGGACACCAGAATCCTTTTCCTGGTCGCCGGCATCGACCGCGACAACCGGCCAGCCCCGATCGCGCAATTGCTTGAGCATCGTGAAGCGGCGCTTGAGGCCACCCTTTTGATTTTCCAATCCGGCACACCCGCACGGCTCCAAGTAGCCATCCATCTCTCCAGAGAATACGACCGCCACATCCGGTTTTGTCCAACCAACGAAGATCGGACCGTTGGCCTGCACGGGATCGACCTTCTCATGCACTGCGGCCGTTAGGCCAGGTTCCGTCGCCGATGGCGTTTCAGCAAGCAGCACGCCTACAGCGACAACTGCCCCCAGCGCTGCGACGGGAAGGAGAGTAATCCAGTTCGATATTGGCTTCTGGCGAACGCGCATCCGTACCTATCCTGAGATAAACCTAAGGTGTGATCGGCATAGCGGTGAAGGACGGGGGGACAGAAAAGCCGTGGCAAGCGCGAGCTACCGTTCGACGCTGAATTGCACGTCGATCGCTAGTTCCTTGATCTTGGGGTGCGTCGTAGTGAGCACGATGTGGCCCGGATCGCCTTGTGCTGTGTTGAGGTGAATCATCGGCCGCGTGCCGGGGGGAACGTCGATTTCGAGCGGCGTCTGGACGAGTGTGTCCTTCAGTTTTTTGGGCTCGCCTATTTTGACCTTTAGCTCGGGCGGATCGACGGATTTCACCTTGAAGGTTGTGGACGGCGCGAATTCGCCGCGGACGACAATGCTCAGCTTGCCTTGTCCTCCTTCACCGCTTTTGACGCTGCCCATCATGAGCGCACCGCGGTCTTCGTTCCAGTGGATGCCGTGCACGCTGATGTCGCCCACGACTTGACCGACGATTGGTATTTCTAGCTTCTCCGCATTCTGCAAGTTGGTCCGCAGAGAAAGCCACTGGAAAAACCGGCCAACCGGCAGTCCCGGTTTCGCCGTAACGGTGATTCGCACTCCGCGCCGGGCTGATTTGTCCGGCAAATCCTTAGGGTCGACGGGCTCAATTTTCACGTCAAACTTATCGCGGGTGGTGGGGTCGGTAAGCTGCGGATCTGAAACAGACAGATCATCCTGCAGCATCGCCATCACATACGTTTGCGTCGATTTGGACTCGCCGACGGGAATCTTGTCGAACAGCAAATCTGGCGGCTCGACGCCGCTGGCCGACATGATTTTGCCGTCGACGGTGAGTTCCACGGTCGACTGCAACGGATCGTTCGTCAAAATATTCGCCGTTTGGCGGAACGGACCGTTGTCGGACTTCGCCGACCATTGCACCTTGACATGAGTCGAGCCACCGGGCGGGACTGGCTTTTCGCTCACTTCTGACAACGTACATTTGCAGGTTGTCGAACCCGCACGCAATTTAAGAGGAGCGTCTCCGACATTGCGAATTACAAAATCGTGACTCTTGGACGTGCCGCGCTGCATCGAGCCAAAGTCATAATGTGGCGCATCCACTTTGGCGTGCGGCATCTTCTCATTTAAGGCATTGGGCAATAATTTCGACTCGCCAGGGAATTCCGTCACCGGCGCAAGATCGTTGCGCACCTGAACGTACGCCACGGCTCCGCCGACGAAACCGCCAATCACTGCCGCAAATAGGATAGTGCCGATAATTCGCATAATTAAGAAATCCGCCCCTTACACTCTACGACATGCAAAGACCCGCTGTTCAGTCATTTTACCCCTCCGCCCGACGTGTCGCAATTCAACAACCAATCACGGCATTGCGTGAAAAAACGCTGGTAGTCCTCGCGGCGATAGTCGGGATACGTCCAATCGAGCGGCTGCCACTTCTTCTGGCGATAGGCCAACGTCACTTCGGCATAGATGCCATCGCGTAAATAAATGCGGTGCGCGTGGTCCTTCGTCGAGGCGAGTACCAATTTGGCCGGCGTGATGTAGCCGGGATCGAGGTTCAGCGGCCGCGGCTCCGCGAGATGTCCGAGAGCGGCATAATCGGCTTCCCACTCGTTCGTCTGGCGTTTGACTTGAGCAATATCGGCTGGATCGATCAGCTGCTCGAATGCAAGAAACTGCTTCTTGAGGTCCGTGCCCATCGTGGGCGTGTAATAGTCGGTTTCGGTAAAGTCGAAGGCATCGCTTGCGAAGGCGATTGGGCCGTGATGCCGCACCGCAATGTCGCGCCCCCAAGCAAGCGCCTCGACATGACGACTCACGACGGCGATGATGAGCATCACGTTCGACGTTCGTTGGATCTGTCCCACGTTCGCCCCGGACCGCGTCGCGGTCCGGCTATTTTTTCTCTGATGAATAGAATAATAGCCGGAGGGCCACGCCCTCCGGTCCCTCCGGTCGCTCAACGATGCCGCCCCCTCTCCGGACTCCACTTCCATCCTGCGTGTTTGGGTAGATAGCGCATCACTAAATGGTCAAAATGTTTTCGGTCCTTCACGCGCTTTCGACTTCCCCCTTCAACAAACCACTCTTGGCGCTCGAACTCGCGGTTCAGATATCTCGTCATCGAACTCTTGATCGTGCTCCGCAGGCGCAGCCATGTTCGACTATCCCGCCAACCCACTAAGACGTGCGCGTGACTGATTTCCGTGGCCACGAAATAAAGTTCGAATCGCTGCTTCGCGCGATTCCAGTAAGATATCAATAATGGCAAGCTGAATTGCGGAATTGAACTCCACCGCGCCTTGCGTCATCGCAGCACGATACCTTTCAGCCATGACATGATCCGGCACAAGAATGCCTTGCCCGCGCCGCACATAACCCTGCTTCCGATCGGGCATCCAGCTTCCGAACGCGTGATACGTAAAGAGATAGTAAGGCATGATGACGTTGCCTCTCCGGACGGCGTGGCGCTCCGGCTACTTGACGCATTCGTTCTGAGTTCCATCATAGCCGGAGGGCCACGCCCTCCGGCGCCTACCGAATCAGTACGCCTTCGCAAACACGCCGCGGCGCCGGCTCGGCTGACCTGTAAAAATACACTTGCCAGATTCTTCTTCCCCTTCGAGTGGTACACAACGGACCGTGACCTTGAGCTCTTTGAGCTTCGCCTCCATCTCCGGCGACTCGACAAAATGGCAGTACGCCAAGCCGCCGCCTTCGGGCTTCTCTTCGTCCTTTGAACTGAAAAACGCCTCGAAATCCTGCAGCGTATCAATACGAACCGTGGCCGCTTCGCGAGCTTTCAGGGAGCGCTCGAACAACGCGCACTGAATTTCATCGAGTGTCGTAGCGATTTGCGACACGAATTCGCCCCGCAGTGGCGGATCGAGCTTACCCGTCGTATCGCGCCGCCCGTAGAATACCTTCCCATTCGCAACGTCGCGCGGTCCAATTTCGACCCGCACCGGCACACCACGCTTCACCCACTGCCATTTCTTCTCGCCGCCGCGGATGTCGCGGTCATCAATCCGAACGCGAATCGGTTCGCCCGCATAAGATTGGGCTGTCAGCTCGCGTTCCAAGCTTCGCAGTACGGCATCACCTGCGCACGCTCATCATCATTGCGATAAATCGGCATGATCACCACGTGCGCCGGCGCCAGCTTCGGCGGCAGTGCAAGACCGTCGTCGTCGCCGTGCGTCATGATCAGCCCACCCACCAGCCGCGTCGAAACACCCCAGGAAGTGGTCCAAGCGAGAACTTCCTGCCCGTTCTCGTCCTGAAACTTGATCTCCTGCGCCGGGCAAAATTCTGCCCCAAGAAGTGCGAGGTGCCGGCCTGCAATGCCTTGCGGTCTTGCATCAGCGCTTCAATCGAATACGTGCTCACGGCGCCAGGAAAGCGTTCGCCAGCCGTCTTCTCGCCCTTGATGACCGGCATTGCCATGGTTTGCTCGGCGAAGTCGGCGTAAACGTCGAGCATCCGCATCGTCTCTTCGCGGGCCTCGGCCTCGGTGGCGTGCACGGTATGGCCTTCCTGCCACAGAAATTCCGCTGTTCGTAAAAACAGCCGCGTGCGCAGTTCCCACCGCACGACGTTGGCCCATTGGTTGATGAGAATCGGCAGGTCGCGATACGACTGCACCCAGCGAGCAAAAGTCGCCCCGATGATCGTTTCGCTCGTCGGCCGCACGATAAGCGGTTCCTCCAGCTTGGCGGAGGGCGCTGGGCGTAGCCCGCCGGCCGGATCCGGCTCCAGCCGGTGATGCGTGACCACCGCGCATTCCTTCGCGAACCCTTCAACGTGCTCCGCCTCTTTCTCCAGAAAACTCATCGGAATGAACAGCGGAAAATACGCGTTCTCGTGGCCGGTGGCCTTGAACATTGCGTCCAGCCGCCGCTGGATGTTCTCCCAAATTGCATAGCCCCACGGCTTGATCACCATGCAGCCGCGGACGTCGGAATTCTCAGCCAGATCGGCCGCCTTCACGACTTGTTGATACCACTCGGGAAAGTTTTCCGCCCGCGTGGGGCTAATCGCAGATTGCGGTTGCTTGGCCATGAAAAAGGTCGAGGGGCTAGAGTCGAGGGTCGAGAGCCAGAAATAATTCGCACTAGGTCGGCGCGAAGCCGCATTCTAAGCGATGATTGTGCGAGAGAGAATTGCACTCCTACCGGTCAATCGCGAAAGCCTGTTGTGACACACTGTTTATCCCCCTAGAATTGCAGTGGAACGAAGCCAACTCTGGCCCTCGACCCTCGACTCCCAGCTCTCGACTCTCCATGTCCACCACGACCGAACGCCGTTACGTTTGTCAGCTCGGCCACAATGAGCAAATCAGCCAGGTCTTCATGGCCTCCGAAAAGCAATTGCGGCCCAATCGCAACGGAAATCTCTATTTGCAACTGCAACTTTCCGACCGCAGCGGTGCGATTGCAGCCCGGCTGTGGAACGCAAGCGAAAACGATTACCGGGCCTTCGAAAATGGCGACTATGTCAAAGTCGATGGCAACACACAGCTCTTTCAGGGCAACATGCAGTTCATTGCGACCTCGATCCGCCGCGCTCGGCTGGATGAAGTCGATGAAGTCGACTTTAAGGTGCTACGGACCGATGAAATCGACCGCATGGCCACGCGGCTCACTGAAATTCTACGCACGATCAAAATGCCCGAGCTTCGCAATCTGGCCGATTGCTTCTTGATGGATACCGAGTTCATGGCGAAGTTCACAGCCGCGCCGGCCGGCATGAAGAACCACCACGCCTACCAAGGCGGCCTGCTGGAACATGTGGTCAGCCTGTTGGAGCTCGTGCTTGTCGTCGCCCCGCGCTACCCGCGGCTTGATATCGACAAGCTGCTCGTCGGCGCGTTCCTGCACGATGCGGCCAAGGTCGACGAACTCGCCTACGAACGCGAAATCACTTACACCGACGAGGGCCAGCTCCTCGGCCACATGGTGATCGCCATGACGATGATCGACGACAAAGTCCGCGAAGCCGAGCGGCTGGCCGGCGAGCCGTTCCCCAAACATCTCGTCACCGAAATCAAGCACATGGTGATCAGTCACCATGGCGAGTACGAGTATGGCAGCGCGAAGCTTCCGATGACACTCGAAGCGGTCGCCCTGCATCACCTCGACAATCTCGATGCGAAGCTTGCCAGCTTCACGCAATTGATGGCTGACTGCCCAAACGTCGAAAGTAATTGGACGCAATACCACGCAAATTTAGGACGTAAGTTGTATAAGGGATCGGGGGTCAGGGAACAGGGATCGGGGGAGTAACGCGACTGCCCCACCTATCACCCCGTCAAGCCAGCCGTACTCACGAAAGGCCGTGCGCGAGTTGAAGAAGACGATCAAGCTGATGGGCAAATCGGGCGAGTTGGCCTGGAGGCCGAGCCATTTGGTATATATGCGGCTCACAAAACGCAAGCACCTTGCCGCGACGGCGTGGTCGCTTCAGCGACCACAGTTTCGCCTCTTGTTTTTGGCCACCCCGTCGGTTATGCTCCTGGTACTGTACATGTGTTTATAACCCAGCGCACTTGGGCTGCTTTCGCGATACCTTGGCGCGGTCGCTCCTAAGATGCACGCAAGCCCCCTACCTGACGGCGCACCGCCACGCGAGCCCCTGCAAAATGCGATATTATGTTCTCTGCCACTATGGCAGGCAGCTGCGCAAAAATACGGGGAGGAATTTTGCGCACTTGCACATGACATCGCTTTCGCCTTGATATCGGTCTTCCGGCGATGCGCCGTCCCATTGTCTCCCCTTCCGTGGATTTTGATCGTTTTACCCCACTCAGCCTGCCGTCCCTATGCCTGACTTGCGCTCCACCATCTTGCAACTCGTACGTAACTCCAACTACCAGCCCGTCAAGCCAGCCGTGGTTGCGAAGAAGTTGGGGCTGGCGAATGAGGCCGCGCACGAGCTGAAGAAGACGATCAAGCAGATGGTGAAGTCCGGCGAGTTGGCGTGGGGACCAAGCCATCTCGTCTACCCGGCTATTAAAATGCAACGTGGCCGATCCGATTCCGCGAAGAAGAGCGCCAAGGTCGAAACGGCTGCCGTGCGCGCTGCCGACCGCAAGAAAAGCAAGACAAAAGCGAAGCCCGCCGGCGCCACAAAACACTTCACCGGCACATTCCGCCGAGCCGCCGGAGGTTTTGGTTTCGTGCGGCCCGATGGCACACAGCGCGCAGAGGGCGCGATGCCGATGTCTTCGTGCCGGCCGACAAAACGGGCGATGCCGCCAGCGGCGACATCGTTTCGGTGCGGCTCGAATCCAAACGCGGACGCATGGGGAAGCAGGAAGGCCGCATCCTCGATGTCGTCGAGCGGGCCACCAACCGGTTCGTCGGCGTGTACTTCGAACAAGCCGGCATGGGCATGGTGCAGATCGACGGTAAGATCTTCACGAACCCGATCTATGTCGGCGATCCCGGCGCGAAGGGTGTGCGGCCGGACGACAAGGTCGTCATCGAAATGGTCCGCTTTCCTTCGCACGTTCACGACGGCGAGGGTGTAGTTGTCGAAGTGCTCGGTGCCCGCGGCCAGCCGGGCGTCGACACCATGTCGATCATCTACGAGTTCAACTTGCCCGGCGAGTTCGCCGACGATGTGCTGGCCGAATCCCGCAAGCAAGCCGACGCGTTCAACGAATCCATCGGCCGACGACGGCGCGATCTGACCGGACTCACCATCGTAACGATCGACCCGATCGATGCTCGCGATTTCGACGATGCGATTTCGCTGGAGCGATTGGACAACGGCCATTGGATGTTGGGAGTCCACATTGCCGATGTATCGCACTTCGTTCAGCCGAAGACGCCGCTAGACCGCGAAGCGTACGACCGGGCTACCAGCGTATACCTGCCCGATCGTGTCATTCCGATGCTGCCCGAGATCATTTCGAACAACCTCGCCAGTTTGCAGCCGCACAAATTACGGTACGCCGTCACGGCGATGATGGAATTCACGGAAGAAGGCGCTCGAGTTGCGACCGACGTATTCAAAAGTGCGATCCAGAGTCGCCGGCGATTCACGTATGAGGAAGTGGACGAGTATCTAGCAGAAAAGAAGCTCACCCCGGCCGTCCACGAAGCGAAGATAAGCGACAACACGAAGCGCAAATCGAAACCTCGTGCGAAAGGAGGCGGAATTGTCGCTAAGCTCTCGCACGAAGTAGATGCACTTCTTGCCCGCATGCACGAACTGGCCATGATCTTCCGCGCGCGGCGATTCCAGCGCGGGGCACTGGAGCTTTCCATGCCCGAAATGAAAATCGACCTTGATGCCGACGGCCGCGTTACCGGTGCGCACCTCGAAAAAAACACCGAGAGCCATCAGATCATCGAGGAATTCATGCTCTCGGCCAACATTGCCGTGGCCGAGAAACTCGCAGAGGCTGGGCTGTTGTTCCTGCGGCGTGTTCACGGCAACCCCGATCCGCGAAAGATGCGGGTACTGACGGAATTCGTGCGCGAACTCGGATTCGAGGTTGAAAACCTGGAAAACCGCTTCGAGCTTCAGAAGCTGCTCGACTCCGTGAAAGGCGATCCGCGCGAGCACGCGATCAACTATGCCACGCTTCGCTCGATGCAACGGGCTGTGTACAGTCCAGAGGACGAAGGCCACTACGCCCTCTCCGCCGATTGCTACTGCCACTTCACGTCGCCGATTCGCCGCTATCCCGACCTCACCGTCCATCGGCTGATCGACACGCTCAATCGTGGCCGAAAGCCCGAGCAGCAGATGGATCGATTGCTGGCCGACGGCGACCACTGCAGCGAGCGCGAGCAGCGGGCTGCCGAGGCCGAGCGCGAGCTCAATAAAGTGAAACTGCTCTACTACATGTCCGACAAAATCGGTATGGAGTTGGACGGTATTATTACGGGCGTCGAAAACTTCGGTCTGTTTATCACAGGCATCGAAATCCCGGCTGCGGGCTTCATCCACATCAGTAGCCTCACCGACGACTACTACCGCTACGACCGGGCGGGCCATGTCATCGCCGGCTTCCGCAGCGGCAACTCGTATCGTCTGGGCGACACCGTGCGTGTCGCCGTCGCGGCGGTCGATGTCGATACCCGCGAAATGGAATTCCGCCTCGTCGCCCGCACCGGCGGACCGAAAAGAGGGCGCGTTGCACGACCCGAAAAACCACGCAAAAAGAGCAGCGCGAAGCGAGGCAAAAAGGTCGCTGGTCGAAAGAAAAAGATCCGTCCCGGAAAAAACGAGCGCCGCCAGAAACGTGGGGGGTAGTCAATGCCGTGTCACTTCGGCGACGGAACATAATTCTCTGTTTAGCTCGACACTATTGTGCAGCCGTTCGATTCGCACCGATCATGTACAAGTTCTCGTCGCTACGGAGCAGAAGACCACCGCGGATTGCTACTGGCGTTGCGAAGATATTGTCGCCCATTTCATTGGCCGCTAGTTGTTTGAATCCGCTGTCACTAACTTCACCTACGAAAACTGTACCGTCCTCGCGGGCACAGAACAGCTTATCACCGGCCAAGGTTGGCGAAGCGTAGTATCGGTGTCGGCTTTTGGGCAGGTCGGCCGACCAAAGCTCTTTGCCGGAAGCGAGTCCGAGACAGGCCAGATGCCCCATGTCGCTCAGCAAGTACAGCTTTCCGTCGCGAGCCGCGGAGGTGGGAACGTCGTTGCTTATGCTGTCCTTTTCCCACAACTTATTCGATTCCGTGATGTCGCCCTGGCCGCCCAGCCGCACGCCCCTTAAAAATTTACCTCGCCCGAAAGGCACTACAGCAACATCGCCTGCAACGGTGGGCGACGCAATCGTTCGCCAATTGCCATGACCATCCGGGTTGAAGGCGCCACATTCCCACAGCAACTTGCCAGTAGCGGCATCATGGCCCGTGAGGTGATCGGCGCCCCACGTAATCAACACATCGCGGTCATCGACGTGCGCGACTTGCGGCGTGGAATACGTTTGGTCGCACTCCACAGGGCACTGGTATTGTCTTGCCGTTTTCCATGCCACATTGCCGCTATTGATGTCAAATGCGACCAGGTACGAATCGCCAGCCTGAACCACCGCCACGATCACACGGTTGCCTACCAATACGGGCGAGGTGCCCAGATCCCACCACAGCGTATCTTTACCGTACTTTTTCTGAAGGTTTACTTTCCATTTCTCTTTACCATCCAAGGTAAAACAAGCAAGCGTCCCGCTCTTGAAGTACGCCACAATATGCTTGCCATCGGTTACTGGAGAGGGATTGCTACCGCTAGCGTGAGGATTCTTACCCGGCCGTTCTTTGCCGAGTAGCTTTCTCCAAAGCTCCTTGCCTTGCGTGTCGTAACAGAGTACAGCGTCCTGGCCGTCGATCCCGCATGTCACAAAGATTTGGCCATCCCATACGGCAGGCGTCGACGTGCCTTTGCCCGGCAGTCTTAACTTCCAAGCGACATTTTCCGTGTCAGAGAATTTGATGGGGTAATCACCCGCCGCCGCCACACCGGTGCCGAATGGTCCGCGCCACTGCGGCCAGTTCTCGGTTGCCAGCAGCACACGCTGCGAGTACGTGAGCACCAACGCAAATACAACAAGTGTCAACCAGCGCATAGAGAACTCCGAGTCATGACTTTTGAACTTGTGGCCGAAACGCAGACCATTAGTATCTCACTTTTCTTGTCCAATTGCCAGAATTCGAACCAGACGTATTGCAAGGACGAAAAACACGGGCCCCATGACAGCCCGGCGCGCAGCCACTAAAATGCGCTCGCCCTTTGACAACTTGCTTGAGCCAGACCGCGGCTGATCACGCAATTGCCGTGGTGGCCGATGTGGCTTGATGGCGTCTGCCAACGTCTACCAACAACCAATGATGACGACCGAGTTAGCCCGCACTCCGCTCTACGATTGGCACGTCGCACACGGCGGACGGATGGTCGACTTCGCCGGTTGGTCGATGCCGGTGCAATACACCTCGATTGGCGAGGAGCACAATGCCACCCGCAACGCGGTCGGCGTGTTCGATATCTCGCACATGGGTCGGCTGCGCTTCTCGGGCCCCAACGTTGGGCAGTTCCTCGACTCGATCGTGACCCGCCGTGTTATTGATCTAAAGCCGACCCAAATCCGATATGGCCTGGTTTGCAACGAGGATGGCGGCATTCTTGATGACGTGCTCGTTTATGGCGGCTCACTCGATGGTACGCAACCGTACTCGATGGTCGTCAATGCCGGCAACCGTGAAAAGATCATTGAGTGGTTGAATCTCCACGCTGCAGAGACGAAGGTCTCCGTTGCAGATGACACACACCGCACTGCGATGATCGCCGTACAGGGACCAAACGCAATTGCACTAATTCAACCGTTGGTCGAATTGCCCTCGCCAATTGCTCACGTGCGCTACTACAACTATGCGGATGGCAAGTTTGAGGGGGCACCTGTCTTAATTAGCCGCACGGGCTATACGGGAGAGGACGGAGTCGAGATCATCTGCGATGCTGACCAAGCCCCCAAGATCTGGGAGCACCTTTTTGAAGAGGCTGAAAAACGGGGCGGCAAGGCCTGCGGGCTCGGTGCCCGCGATACGCTCCGCCTCGAAGCGGCTATGCCACTCTATGGCCACGAGTTGAGCGAAGCCATCAACCCACTGCAAGCCGGTTTGAAGTTCGCTGTGAATCTGGGCGGCCGCGAATTCATCGGCAGCAAGGCGCTGGAGCGTCTCGCTCAGGATCAAACACAACCCGTTCGAGTCGGCCTGCAACTCGACGGCAAACGAGTGCCCCGCCAAGGCTGCACCGTGCTGCAAAGCGAAGAAGCTGTTGGCGAAGTCACAAGCGGTACCTTTTCGCCGACATTCCAGCGGCCTATAGCGATGGCGTACGTGAAACCGACCGCCAAAGCCACGGGAACGCAGTTATCGGTCGACATCCGAGGCACACGTCATCCGGCAATCGTTGTGCCGCTGCCGTTCTATCAACGAGGAAAAACGCAGTGATGCAGGACGCTCGATTTCATAACATCCAGCGCCAAACTTTCGGCATCAAAGGAGTAAGCTGTGAAACCTGAGAGTTTATTGTTCGCCAAAACGCATGAGTGGATCGCCGTCACGACCGAGGGCGATCAAAAAGTGGCCACGATCGGTCTCACGGCCTTCGCCATCGAAGCGCTCACTGATCTCGTGTTCATCGAGCTACCCAAGGTCGGCCGCCAAGTAAAAGCGGAAGAATCGTTTTGCGAAGTCGAATCGGTAAAGGCCGTAAGCGACGTTTATGCCCCCGTCGCCGGAGAAGTCATCGCTGCCAACGAAAAACTCGCTGACGACCTTGAGATCCTCAGCAAAGATCCCTACGGCGAAGGTTGGATCGCCCGGATCAAAATCTCCGACGAGGCGGGGCTCAAGAACCTCATGGACTATGCGGCGTACCAAAAACAGTGCGCGGAGGAAGCGCACTAATACAATGACGAATGACGAATGCCGAAGGACGAATGAGGGAGTTCAGAAAACGGAAGCAGCCGTTTCCGTCCATGATGGTATTGTCAAATACGATCTGGAGGAGCGCACGGCCATATTCTCAGAACGTGTAATTGATTTTGCTGCGGAGGTCGAGCGAAACCCGGTAACACTTCCGCTCATCAGCCAATTGGTTCGTGCCGCGACGAGCGTTGGAGCAAATTACTGCGAAGCGGATGATGCCGAGTCAAAAAAAGACTTCCGGCATAAGATTGGGCTGTGCCGCAAAGAAGCTCGTGAAACAAAATACTGGTTTAGAATGATCGCTCGCGCCGCACCGTCGTGCAAAAAGCGAGCTCGTCCGCTTTGGCAGGAAGCCAAAGAATTACATCTGATTTTCTCAAAGATCCGCCGCACCAGGCGCAATAAATTCGTCATTCGTCATTCGTCATTTTCCTTCATGCCTTACTTCTACAACACGCCCGAAGATCAATCCTCGATGCTCGCCTCGATTGGGGCCGAGTCGCTCGACGACCTCTTCGCGATGGTCCCGGCGGATTTGCGTCTTAACCGGCCGCTCGCCATCCCGCCGGCGATGAGCGAGATGGAGCTCACGCAACACATGGCCTCGCTTGCGGCGAAAAACGAGCACGCAAGCTCCAAGGTCTGCTTCCTCGGCGGCGGCAGTTACGATCACTTTATCCCAGCCGCCGTCGATGAGCTGGCCGGCCGTGGCGAGTTCTACACGTCATACACGCCGTATCAGGCGGAGGTCAGCCAGGGCAACTTGCAGGTCGTGTTCGAATATCAGTCGCTCATCACGCGGCTTACTGGCCTCGATGTGTCGAACGCCAGCCTCTACGACGGTGGTAGCGCCTCGGCCGAGGCCGTGCTCATGGCCATCAGCAGCACGAAACGCTATGGCAAAGTCATTGTGGCGGAAAGCGTGCACCCCGAATATCGCCAGATCATCGCGACCTACCTGAAGAACCTCGGTGTCGAAGTGGTGACGATCGGCACGCCGGGCGGCGTTGTGAAGCCAGACGATCTAGCAGCGGTAGTCGACGACAAAACTGCCTGCATCATCGTTCAGCAACCTAACTTCTTCGGGTGCATCGAGGATGCGGCCTCGCTGGCAACGATCGCCCATGATGCTGGCGCGCTCGTTGTCGCGTCGTTCGATCCGATCAGTTTGGGGCTGCTGAAGCGGCCGGGCGATTGGGCGCGGACATCGCCGTGGCTGAAGGCCATACGCTCGGCACGCCGATGCAATATGGCGGCCCCTACCTCGGCATCATGGCCTGCCGGGAAAAACTCATCCGCCGCATGCCGGGCCGCATCGCGGGTGAAACGGTCGACCGCCGTGGCAAGCGGTGCTTCGTGCTTACGCTGCAAACCCGCGAACAGCATATCCGCCGCGAAAAAGCCACGAGCAACGTTTGCACGAACCAAGGCCTGTTCGCTCTGCGAGCCACGATCTACCTCTCGCTCCTCGGTCCGCAAGGCTTGAAGGAAACCGCCAACCTGTGTCTGCAAAAATCCCGTTACGCAATCGACCAACTGTGTGGCTCGGGTGTCACTGCTGGCTTGCCCAGCAATGCTCCGGGTTTGGGTGCCACTGGCTCCGCCAGTGCTTCCCCGGCTCCATCAACTGGCAAACCATCGAGCAAAAGCCGATTCGAGCTTGCATTCGTTGCTCCCACGTTCAAAGAATTCGTCATCCGCGACCGTGAAGGCCGCGTCGAGGAACTACTTGATCATGTGCTCGATGCAGGTTTCCTCGCCGGCGTGCCGCTCGGTCCATGGTACCCTAAATTAGACGACTGCTTCCTCATTGCCGTAACTGAGAAACGTTCAAAGGCAGAAATTGATGCGTTCGTATCGAGTGTCGAATAATGAAATCTAATTCGTTGAGATGAGCGATTTTCAGAGCAGAGTCAGAGAAGTGATCGCGCGCTGGCGCGATGCTAATATTCCTATCCGGCCTGGCGTTAGTGAACACGATATAAAGCAGTTTGAAGCTCGATACGGGATCAAACTTCCAGGCGAATTGAACGAGTATTTTGCGACAGTAGACGGCACTGGTGACGAATTTGATGATGAATGGTTGTACCGCTTTTGGCCACTCAAGGATGTTCAACCAGCTAACGAATATGTTCCTGAATTGAAGCTGGCATTTCCGGAATCGGCAGGTTACTTTTTATTCTTTGACCATTCAATCGAGATATTTATGTTTGCAATACGCATGAATGATTCGGAAACTCGCCCCGCGCCGATCGCACGAGTTTCCCCCCAGTATGATTACCTGAACTTCCAGCCATTTTGCGATTCTTTTGATGAGTTCCTCTCCAAGTATTTGGATCATCCGGCAAACCTTCTTGGATGACGTTGGTGATGCGTAACACCCGCGATACCAAACTCTTGTTCGAACTCTCCGAAGCCGGTCGGCGCGCACATCGGTTACCGGCGTGCGATGTGCCGGAGCGGCCGGTGAGCGAACTGCTGCCGGCCAGCTCGCTCGCCGCCGCTCCCCCTGCTCTGCCGGAACTTCCGGAACCGGAAGTCGTTCGGCACTTCGCGAACCTGTCGCAGCTCAACATGAGCGTCGACACGCATTTCTATCCGCTTGGCTCCTGCACGATGAAGTACAACCCAAAGCGGAATGAGCGGATCGCAGCCATGCCCGGCTTCGCCGACGTACATCCGTATCAGCCGGAATCAACGCTGCAAGGAATGCTCCAGGTTCTCTACGAGTTGCAGGAATATCTCAAAGAGATCTCCGGCCTCGCCGCGTGCTCGCTGCAACCAGCCGCCGGGGCGCATGGTGAACTAACTGCTCTTTGGGTCGCTGCGGCCTACTTCCGCGACGTGTCTTTGAAAAACGGTGGCGAAAAACGCACGAAGGTGCTCGTTCCCGACAGCGCTCACGGTACGAACCCCGCCAGCGCCACGATGGCAGGCTTCGAGACGGTCACGGTAAAGACGCTGCCTACCGGCACGCTCGATATGGACGACCTCCGCCGCCATCTCGACGACCAGATCGCCGTCTTCATGATCACCAACCCCAACACGGTCGGCATCTTCGAGCCGAAAATGCGTGAGATCGCTGACATGGTCCACCAGGCCGGAGGCCTGGTCTATTTGGATGGCGCGAACATGAACGCCATCCTCGGCATTACCCGACCGGGCGACTTCGGCGCCGACATGCAGCATTACAATCCGCACAAAACATTCAGCGGCCCTCACGGCGGCGGCGGACCGGCGCAGGCCCAATTTGCGTCACGGAGAAGCTGGCCCCATATCTGCCGACGCCGGTGGTGGTCAAAGTCAAGAGACAAGAGACAAGAGACAAGAGCCAGAAGCCTAATCCGCCTGCTCCTCCGACGCTCGACTCTCGACCCTCAACTCTCGATTCTTACACCCTCGACTACGACCGCCCCCAATCAATCGGTCGCGTTCGTGCCTTCTTCGGCAACGTCGGCGTGCTGGTCCGCGCTTACTGTTACATTCGCACGCACGGCCCCGATGGCCTCCGCCGCGTGAGCGAAAACGCGGTGCTCAACGCGAACTACCTGCTCAGCCGCGTGAAACACATCCTGCCGGTGCCGCAGGGCGACCGCTGCATGCACGAGTTCGTGGCCTCCGCCGCGAAGCTCAAAAATGAAAAAGGCATTTCGGCAATGGACCTAGCGAAGCGGCTGCTCGACTTCGGCTTCCACGCGCCGACCGTCTACTTCCCGCTCACGGTGAAGGAATCGATGATGATCGAGCCGACGGAAACCGAAAGCAAGCAAACACTCGATTCCTTCGCGGAGACGCTCTTTCGCATCGTCGGCGAGGATGCCGACCTGCTGCACGACGCGCCACATACGACACTTATCAGCCGGCCAGATGAGGTGCGTGCCGCCCGCCAACCTGTGCTCGTCTACCGAGAAGCATAGAATCGTAGGTTGGCATCGCCATTAAATCGAAATGCATCCGTTGGTCCAATGATGGACAGTGCGCAGCCTACCGATTGCCGCTTGATCGTCCACCCGCCTTCGCCCGGTGCCTGGAACATGGCCGTTGATGAAGCACTCCTGATGGACGCGGTCGAGAACGGGGTCGCCACACTTCGCTTTTACCAGTGGAGCGAACCCACGCTGTCGCTCGGCTATTTCCAGCGGTATTCCGATCGGGAGCAGCACGCCGCCAGCCGCAAGTGTGCTGTCGTCCGCCGCCAATCGGGCGGTGGAGCGATCCTGCATGATCGCGAGCTCACCTACAGCCTCATGCTTCCGGCCGGCAGCCCGCTCACGCGGCACGCGCCAGACTGTATGACCGGGTGCACAATTCCTTCATTGCCGCGCTGAACACCACTTGGCAAATGAACACCCCGGGAGCGTCATTACAAGAACGTGGCGAGCCGACGCTATCACCGGTCCCGGATGAGCCTTTTCTATGCTTCCAGCGCCAGGCGCCGGGCGATGTCGTACTTACATTGGCAGCCGACAGTGATTCCAATGCCGCTCTAGCCAAAGGCACAACAGGCCAGTTCTGCACCCACAAGATCCTCGGCAGCGCCCAACGCCGCCACCGCGGCGCGACTTTGCAACATGGCAGCTTGCTCGTCGAAAAGTCGCCATTTGCCCCAGAATTAACCGGCTGGTGCGACTTGGCAGATGCGAACACCACGATCGACGAGCTAACTACCGCCGTATGCACCGAACTAGCGAGGACGCTGAAATTCCGGTTTGTCCCGTACCAATTGTCCCACGAATTGCAATCGCAAGCCACCCAATTAGCGAAGAATAAGTATGGATCAACGGCCTGGACAAATCGTCGTTAAGGACAGCCCCCGCAGACGCCGACGTTAGAAAATGTGGCCGGTTTTCCGCTTCTATTGTATCCACCCAACCGGGGAAGTATGCTGGACAGCGAAAATTCGTAGAATGTCCGCAAAATCTTAAAGAAAGGACTTCCGCCCCTGTATATGATTTATTTAAGCACCTCATCGCAACGGGTGGCCCGATCCATTGCAATTATTCCGGCGGCGATTGTCGCCTGATTTCATCAGCACCGCCACCATAGCTTTCCCTCCGCATATTGTTGGTCTTGTTGTGTAGAATTCTATTGTCAGCGGATGAAGGCAAAGAATCGATGAAGCTGAAATTAGTCGTACTGGCCGGCGCAAAGGAAGGCCTCGAAATCCCGTTGAAGAAAGAAAAGTTTCTCATCGGGCGCGCCAAGGAGTGCGCACTGCGGGCCGGTAGCGAGGCCATTAGTCGTCGTCATTGTTTGATCACGCGGCACGACAACGGTTACACGGTTCGCGATCTTGGTAGCCGCAACGGCACCTATGTCAACGACCAAAGAATTACCGAAGAAGTTCCGCTTGCGGCTAATAATGAGCTGCGGGTCGGCCCACTGAAGTTTCGGGTCGACACCGTGGCCGAAAAAGTGTCGAAGGCGTCAGACGCGAATTCCTCGCCTTCCACAACAGCGAGTACGGCCAAAGAGGGCAAACCCCGCAAACAGCCGCGCGTCAAAAACGTGGCCGACGTCGTGCAGCGCACTGTCAGCATGTCCGATAGTGCCACGGAGGATGACGTCTCACGTTGGCTACTCGGCATCAATGATACCGATGGTCCCGAAACTTTGAAGGAAACTCGCTCCATGCGCGCGGAGGATACCCGCACCACGCTCAATCGGGTCAAGCTAGGCGGTGAAGGCGCGACCGTTGAAGACGTTTCTAAACTGGCTCAAGCTGCAGCGGCTGAAGACGAGGCCGCCGCAGAATCGAACGGCGAACCCGCTGTCGAAGACGAGAAACAAGAACAGGAAGAGGGCAGCGGCGTATGGAAGTGGCTCAAACGCGGCAAAAGCGGTCCTGCGAAGAAGCAGCCCGGTAAACTTCCGCCGCGTGCGGATGAAGGGTCCACAAAAGACAGCCGTGAAGCCGCAGCCGACATCTTGCGCGAGATGCAACGTCGGCGCTAGCTGCGATTCTCTCTTTCCCCGGCGCTCGCGGCTAAGTACGATGCACTTAGTGCGGCGGTGTTGTTCCCAAGGCAAGCCGCCGATCTACAACACAGTCTCTACAACCGCTAATCGTTACACCGACACCATGAGCAAGAATCGCATCTCCGAGCCCCGCGTTGCCGGCTTGTTAGGGCTCGCTTTCGACGCCGAAGATGGCCACAAGCGAATTACCCGCGGCGGCAATTTCCTGCTCGCCGGCGGTTCCGAACAAACGCACGGCCTGATGCGCGAGACCATCATCAAAGTCAACGAGGAACTCGACGCTCGTGGCCTCGAATTGGCCGACATCTCTCCCGAAGAACTACGCGACCTGCTCAACGATGCGCAATCTTAAGACGGTTTCCCTCCAGTGTAGGGAGGGACCAAAGATGGTTCTCTTTCGTTCGTCGCAGTTGAACCCGCAAGAGCTTAGCCCGACTTCCACCGCCAACTGAATTGTCGGGACTCAGTTAAACCTGCTCCTGCGCGGGTTCGCCGCTGACCCAGCCCAGTAAATCGCCTGGCATCGGCATTGGTTTTGCAGACGGCGCAGGTGGGACCACGCTTGCGGACCCATTCGCAGGCGGCGAAATCTTCACGTACCCCAGCGATTGAATCACCTCCAGCACTTCGCTACAGGTCGGGAACATCCGGCCGCTCTGCCGCTTGTAGTCGTCCAGGGCGTTCATGAATTCGACTTCCTGGTCGGTGTAATCGCGCTCGCAGGTGGTGGGATCGATTTGCCGGCGACGGTTCACCTTCTGCCGGCGTTCGACCTTCGGAATGGCAACTGCCGTCGCATCTGTATTCTGTTCTTTGTCGCGTCGCTCTTTGCGGCGACGGTCGATCGTAATCGTATCGTCTCTTTTTCCTGCGCTAGCCCGTGCGGTCGTTTTCTTCATTGAAAGTGAGGGCGTCTTTCGCTTGCTGCCCTTCTTCGTTGCTGTTTTGGTTTGTGCCACCGTGGGGATCTCCTGTGGGTCAGGCTTGGAGCCTGACAGCTTCGCGTGTTCACTTTGAGCGTCAGGCTAAAGCCCGAACTACCGGCGCATTTTGCCGTCTTGGAAAAATGACACCGAGAATGCATGAAGGCATCGGAAAACGGTCTGCGGGGAGGAAAACGGTCTGAAAACATAGGCAATTTGCACAGATATGCCGGATCGTGTGGATATGACGGGTCCGCGAAACTCTCTGGGTATACCGCCGTTGCTGGTGCTGGCGTCGACTGCAGGGATCGGACCACTGCTCTGGGGGCCCGCCGACCAATGGTAACGCGTCCGGCGCCGCTCGACCGCTGCCGCTTGAATCCACTCAAACTACGGCGTCGCGTTGTTCGTGCCAGCACGCAAGCCACCTTGCACTCGCTGCTGCCCGTTGATACTCTCCGCCGCCATTTGTCCGGCAACCGACCGCGCCGGATACCCTTTTCTCAAGCGCTCTTCCCGTTGCGAGTTGCGATTCGTGTTGAACCGTCCACAACTGCCCAGCCGTTTGATCATCTCCGCTCGCGCGTGGCTGGCCGGTTTCCTCCTGCTGTGCGTTGTGGCTTCCTCTGGCTGCAGCAACATCCAGTCGCAGGCCGCCAACGTCGAAGGTGTGAAGCTTTACCAACAAGGCAACTATCAGCAAGCGTCGGATCGCTTCCAACAAGCGATCGCTGAAAACCCGCGTTCGCCGGAAGGCTACTACAATCTGGCCGCCGCGCTGCACAAAACGGGCTCACTCTACAATCGCCCGAGCGACTTGCAGCAGGCCGAGAACCTGTACAACCAGTGCCTCGAGCGCGACCCGAATCATACGGAGTGCTACCGAGGCCTGGCCGTGCTACTTTGCGAAACAGGCCGGCGACAAGAGGCGTTCAATCTGTTAAATCATTGGGCCGGCAACAGCCCGAAGTCGCCCGATCCGAAGATCGAGCTCGCGCGGCTGCTGGAAGAAACAGGCCAGCCGGAACAAGCGAAAACTCAACTCGTCGACGCACTGACGATCGACCCGCACAATGCCCGTGCTCTCACGGCTCTCGGCCGACTCCGCGACCAATCCGGCGACCACATGCAGGCGCTCGCCAACTACCAGCGATCACTCAACGAGAACCGCTTCCAACCCGCGGTCGCCGCCCGCGTCGCCCAACTCGAAGGCGCCGCAGCCGCCAGCGGCGCCTCGCCCGCTTCGATCGCTCCCGCCACCGAAGCGCATACGGCCACCACCTCGCAACCGCCCATGCGGTATTAAGCGTGTAGTAGGTCAGGCTTAAGCCTGATGATCTACAAACACGGGGCCTAGCAAGATAGGCGGGCTATGTGACGGCCGCACCGCTCATAGCTTCGATGATCGCCCGGCAGAAGTCGGGGAGGTCGTCCGGCTTGCGGCTGGAGACGAAATTGCGATCGACGACGACGGGGGAGTCTTCCCAGATCGCGCCGGCGTTCTCCAAATCATCTTTGATACCGAGCGAACCGGTGACATGCACGCCGCGATAGACGCCCGCGGAAATGGGAATCCAACCGCCGTGGCAGATGGCCGCGACGAGTTTTTCGCGCTCGGCAAACTCGCGCACCAGCCGTTTCACTTTTTCGTCGCGGCGAAGTTTATCCGGCATGAAACCGCCGGGAATCACGATGCCATGGAAATCGTCGCATTCCATGAGGGCGATCGCGGCATCGGAGCGGCACGGGTAGCCATGCTTGCCCTTGTAAAGCGTATCACCCTTCGGTCCGGCGACGATCACGTGGGCACCGGCTTCCGACAGCCGAAGCTTGGGATACCAAAGTTCGAGGTCCTCGTAATCGTCGCCGACGAGCACCAAGAATCGGAGGTCGGCCAGTGGGAAATCGTGAGACATGGCAGATGTGAAGGTATAAGGTTTTAGGTATCAGGTGTCAGGCATCGTTGGCATTGCCTACTCTGTACTTCTACACTTCTACCGCGCAGAGTGTTTGGCGGCTAGCTCTTCAAGCGCTTCGCAGGCGGCGGCGAGGGCGGCGGGACCGTTGCAACGCGTGGCGAGTTCGCGGCAGCGTGCTGCGACGGATGGCGATTTGAGTAGCGACGTTAGGGTGTGCGCAATGCGCGGTCCGGACAAATGTCGCACGGAAATCTCCTTGGCGACTCCGAGGCCGACAAGTCGCCGGGAGTTGTCGAACTGATCGTAGGACATCGGCTGCACGATCTGCGGAATGCCGGCGGCGAGACCTTGGGCACAGCTCCCGATGCCACCGTGGTGCACCAGCGCCGCCGTGTGCGGCAGCAACTTACTCAGCGGCACGAAGCCGAAGTGGGCAACCGAATCTGGCAGCTTCGACGGAAGTTGATGGTCGTACTTGGTGAGCAGGATTCCGCGACGACCCAGTCGCGCGCAGGCTTCCACCGCGGCTGCGAAAAATTGGTGCGCTTCGTTGTTCGCAGAGCCGGGAGAGAAAGCGATCGGCCGTGTGCCAGCAGCAAGGAATGCACACAGGTCTTCGGGTAAGTCGAGGGGGTCAGTCCCCATTTTCCGTTCGGGCGAATCAGACAGTCGACCATTTCGGCGGAAAATGGGGACAGACCCCGGGGAATCCCATAATGGGAAACCCACCGTACGCGTGTTTGTTGGCCAATCGGGCTGCGGCGGACCGAACCAATCGGGGAACAGGCAGAGGACCAAATCTGTTTCGAAGAGCCAGTTCTTATAGACTCCCTCTGTAGGCGGCAGAGCGAGGTCGGTGCGAAGCTGGTTGAGGGGGCGACCAACTAATCGCATCACGAATTGCCGATCCGCCAGCCAGAATTGCATTCGTTTGAACCAGCGTGGAATACGCGGCCCAAGCAGTGCGCCTTTGAGGCGCGGTGAGTCGTAAATCGACCACAACAAGCCCGGGGCGAAGATCACACTGGCCACGGGTGCTAACAGTTTTTCTCCCGCCACACGGCTGGCGAGATCCATTCCATGTGCGCAAAACACAGTCTCGCCGGGCACATAGTTGGCGGTGAGCAAATCGTAGAGCGGTCGAAGCATGCGGCCCGCCGCGTGCGTCAACACGAGCTTTGGCCCGCGCATCGGGTGCCATAGATCGGGATGCCGCGAAAGCTCGATGTATTCCTCCCGTGTGCCGAGCGGCACCAACTCAACGCCGGCGTCCGCAATGACATCCGCGAAATACGGATTCGTGACGATTTTGACACGGTGGCCGCGGGCCGCGAGCGCAGCTGCCAAGCCCGGCCATCGGATGCACGTCGCCGTAGCTGCCCAACGCAGTGATCAGGAACTGCGGCATGAAGAGCATTAGAAGAGTTGGGGGGAGGGTCAGCTAAACCGCAAGCGACGGCTCTGGCGGAAAACGTGGCGTCAAAAGACTGTTGGCGTACATGTCAAAATCATAACTTGTCACTATATGCAGTTGGATCGACAATGAAAATGTAGTGGACTGTTAAACTCTCGATTTGAGACCATTGAAACGATGGACGATCCTGAACGCGACAAGTTCTACTCCGTGCCGGAGACGCCCTCCGACGTGGAGGACGATGAAGAGTTAGAACTGGAGCCGCCCGACGAATCGGTAGACGAGCATCAGCGGCAGGCTGTTCGGCAGGCCATGCATTCGCGGATCGACATCGACGAAATCTACCGTGAGGCCGATCGCGATCGCGGCGGCGAAATCCTCGAGAACTGGGTGCGCAATTTTCGATTCCAGTTCCAGATAAAGCACCTGCTGATCGCGACGGCCGCGCTGGCCATCGCACTGACGCTGGTAAAACTGCACTTATTTTGGGCGACACTTGTCGTCAGTGTGATGCTATCGGTCGCTGGACTGTATGCGTACCTAAGATGGGAGGATAGCAAACATCAAGCGGAAGTGGCCCGCAAGCGGGAAGCACTGTATGCCCGCCGCCGGGCGCAATTGGCGGCACAGATGTCGGGCCAAGCGCCGGATGCAACGGAACCGGCATTGCTGGACGACGTGCCACAACCATCGGACGCGACCGATGCGATGTGGCAGGCGTCGGTCAAGAAGGAGGCCTTTCACTTTCGCTTCCGATTTTCACTTCGTGAACTACTGATGTTGATGACCGCGGCGGCCGTTACTTTTGGATTGATTCGCATCCTGGGTGGTCCGGCGGCTACGGAGAGCGTGCTCGGGCTCGTGGCGCTGGCGGGGCTGATTGTGTTTGCTTGCGGCTACGAGCCGCCGCAAAATGTCGTCCTGGGGTGGTGGTTGATTCTGGCAATGTATGTGTTCATAAGCATTCTTACTTTTGTGTGGGGCGTGCTCGTGTGAACCTTGGATGCCTGCACGGTGTCCGTGCCGACGTACAAGTGAACTGGTCAGCCGTTTAACATACGCACTTTCTCGGGTAGCCTGATGCACGGACCGGCAACACATCTCGGCGCGGTGGAGTTGGAACAGGGTCTTTCTGACGTGCTCGAATCGCCCCACGATACCGGCAAACTGGTTGCGATCTTTGTTCGTCCGACGGCAAACGAACGTCAGACACGCGTCGTAGCGGAATTGTCGCTCGATGGCGGCATCGATGGCGATCGTTGGGTCCGCGATAGTTTCTACCGATTGGAAGACGGCCGCTCCGACCCGCGTTGCCAGCTTTCACTCATGAATGCTCGCATCTTGCGGCAGATCGCCGGGCAAGATGATGCCATGTGTCTGGCGGGGGACAACCTGATTGTCGACCTCGATGTAAGCGAAGAGAATCTGCCCGCCGGTAGCCAGTTGGTGATTGGCACCGAGGTGGTCGTCGAACTCAGCGATCTAAAGCACACGGGTTGCTCAAAGTTTGCGTACCGCTACGGTGACGATGCCCGGGCGTTTGTTAATACGCCGCGCGGCAAGGCACTTCATCTTCGCGGCCGCTACGCACGGATTATCCGTGGAGGCAGCGTGAGCATCGGGGATACGATCTCCAAGTGCGGGACATAGGCAATGCCAACGTGATTCGGTATAAATCACGTTCGATCATTCCACCCTTTCGTGTCCAGCCTTCGTTCCAATTCGTGCCAGCACTTCCCGTCACGCCCGTCGAACTGACCGCCGCGCTTGGCTTGGTAGTAATTGGCTCGATCGTTCAAGGCTCGATCGGGTTCGGCTTGGCGGCGATCATCGCTCCGATACTGCTGTTGATGAACGATATCTTCCTGCCGGGTCCGGTGTTGTTCGCGTCGATGCTGCTGACTTGGCTTATCGCCTATCGCGATCGTCGACACATCCACTGGTCGGAGGTGGCCGTGGGCATCGGGGGCCGGATTGTGGGAATGATCCCCGCCGCGTTGGCGATTCGCTTCATGTCCGCCCAGGCCTACAACTTGCTGTTCGCATTGGCGATTCTCGCGGGAGTAGTCATCAGCCTAGGCGGATGGCACATTCGGCTAACGTTGCGGAGTTTATACCTGACGGCGGTCGGTTCGGGATTTGCGAGCACGGTATCGGCGGTCGGTGGCCCACCGATGGCCCTCGTCTACCAGCATGAAGAGGCGCCCAAGATTCGAGGCACGTTGTCGGCCATTTTCACGTTCGGCACGCCGATCTCGCTCGCCGGCTTATGGTGGGCAGGCCGATTCAACGGGCCCGAAATCGTTGTGGGTTTACTACTAATGCCGGGGATTGTGATTGGCTTCCTATTTTCCCAGTTCTCCGTCGCGCGACTTGACCCGCGTCTTACACGGCCGGCAATCTTGATATTATCGGCAGCAACGGCTCTGGTCGTTATGATCCGCGCGCTGACGCAGATGCTCTCCATAAGCGGTTACCTTTGAAGCGCCGGTTTTAACGGTATCAGGGCCGCGTAAATGGAATACGTGGCTCAGCGTCGTCGCCGGTGTCGGAATTTCCCGCCAATCGGTGGACATTCTCTGGAATTTCGGTGCCAGGCTACTAGACTCTACGGTGGATGAGGGATTTGGGTCACAAACGTCGTAAATAATAGGAGCCACGTTATGTCCACTGTAACTGCACCGGGCGCCTCGTCGGGGCACGAACTGCATTCACTGCGAGATTATTGGTGGTGTTTTTTAGCCATGGGCATTGCGCTCGTGCTGTTGGGGTCGTTTTGCATTATCGATCCGCTTATTGCTTCCATCGCGTCGGTGATGTTCTTGGGCTTTTTGCTACTGGCCGGCGGAATCACTCAAGTTGTCAGCTCGTTTTGGGCCGGCCGATGGAGCGGCATGCTTTTTCACATGTTGATCGGAGTATTGTACGGCGTCGTCGGTTACATGATCATTGATGCACCCGGCGTAAGTTTAGCGGTGCTGACGAAATTCATCGCCATTTTTCTGATCGTGGCCGGCATCTTCCGTATCGTTTCCGCGCTCCTGGTTCGGTTCCACAGTTGGGGCTGGCTATTGTTGAATGGTGTGATCACGCTGTTCTTGGGCCTGATTATTAACCGCCAATTGCCAGAAGCCGCGTTGTGGGTCATTGGCCTGTTTGTTGGAATCGAGATGATCTTCAACGGCTGGGCGTGGATCATGCTCTCGCTCGGTTTGCGAGCCCACAAGCAACCTGCGTAGTTGCGTCTTCAAGACGCGCGTGACGCAGCTTTAAAATCTCGAAGTGGGTGTGCCTGGGGCAACGCGCTCGAAATCGACGTCGGGGCGTTGGCCCAGGTACCCTGCAGACACCATCAAAGGTTCCGGAAACTGATACTCTCGCGGCCCCCGGTCGTGCCGGGGGCTGTTGGCTTCAATCTTCCGACGCACAACTGCTGCTATCGAAGCGGGGCTTTGCCCATCAGGCGGCGGAGCATTGCGATTTGTCCGGCATGCACCAGCTCGTGTTGCGAGCTGAATTCGATTGCACCAAGCTTCGTCTTGAAGGCCGGATGTGCTGGTTCGACAGGCGTATCGAGCTCGGCATTGTCCACCAGTGGCAGTTCGGTGAGCGCCTGGTGATGCACCGCGTCAAAGACGCGTCGGATTTCTTCGAGCGGTAGATTGTGCTGCGCACCGGTCAGCGGTTTCGAACCCAATTTGAACGCGTCCATGAAGGCATCGGATACGAGGGCCTCGTCTTCCGTAGTTCGGCCACGGACTCGCTTGAGGCACAAGTTGTACTGGGCAACGGCCACGTGACCGACTTGCCATGCCACATGCGTCGTATGCTCGGGCGGCGACCAAAACCATTCTTCAGGCGAAAGATCGGACAGAAACTGTCGGGTGACAATCCGAGATCGCCGCAGGCGTTCGATAGCGGCTTCCAGGCGAGCTGGAATAGACATGGCAAAAGTCCACTTGTTGATTGCCGGCAAACCGTGCTCGCCTACCGCTGGCGGGCACAGATACCGCGAAACAGTTGATTTTGGACACGATAGCATTGTTTAGTGCGTTTTTCTACGGCGCGGTACGTTCACGTGCCAGCACGCGATTGCCGCTAGTTTACTTTTGCGGTTCGATTCGTCAGACTGCTCGTTAGGTACAGACAACGTCTTCGAGGCCTTCAGGTAAGGGAAAAGTCATGTCACGGCAACTTTCGATTCGCCCCGTTTCTAACATTCGCACTTGGCTTGTTGCTTTGGCAGCACAGGCGTTGCTGACGGCAAACTGTTTTTCAGTGCAAGCGGCTGACTTGGCTGAGCAAGCGCATTCTCTCCACACAGTACCGGCGGATGCGGCGTTTTATTCGGCTAGCCTGCGACTCAAGGAACAATGGCACGCGTTTATCGGCAGCAAAGCCTACGGCAAGCTGTTGGAAATTCCACTGGTCCAGCTCGCCAAGATGCAAGTCGCCTTTCAGTGGCAACAAGCAAGCCAGCCGGCAGTTGTGCAAGTTCGAGATTATATCGAATCGCCGGCCGGGCAGGATGCCGTCGCAGTGCTGAAGGAAATGTGCTCCGATGAGATGTTTGCTTACGGCGGGAACAACATCGCCCAGACGATTAAATTCTTAATGGACATAAATTCGATGACTCGCGCAGCGCGCAGGGAAGCGATGGCAGAAGGTAAAGATCCAGGAAACGCTATTGCAGAAAAAATGCTCAAAGAATTCCAAAAGCGACTAGCAAAAGGAATGACGGTTCCCACGATGGTTCTTGGTTTTCGTATTAAGGACACGGAGCGCGCAAAACGAGAACTCGATGAAGTCCATTCGCTGCTCCGTAATTTGCTCGACGAGCGGCAACCGGAGTTGGCCGCTCATTTGCAGCGCCAGCAAATCGCCGGCCACGATTTCCTCACCTTGCGTCTGGACGGTTCGATGATTCCATGGGACGAAATTCGCGAGAAATCGGAAAAGCTCGATGAGGAGCAATTCAACGCGATCCGCGACGCGATCAGCAAACAAACGGTGGCGATCGCCCTCGGGGTAACTGACGAGTTCGTATTGCTCTCCGTCGGCCCCTCCACCGAACATCTGGAAAAGATCGGGCAAGGCGCCACGCTTGCCGGCCTGCCGGCATTGAAGCCGATCGAGCAACACGCCGACCAGCGCGTGGTGGGTGTATCTTACGTCAGCAAGGCGTTCTTGCAGAGCTTGAGCTCGCCCCAAAAGACGATGGACGACATTGCCGGCGGAGTCGAGGAGGCGCTCCTGCAAGCGAAGGTTGATGAGGAGGACCGGAAGACGATCCTGGACGATATTCGTTCCCTTGACCTTGCTAAATACATACCGGAACCAGGGGAGACAACGGCGATCGCATATCTGACCGCGCGGGTACGAAGCGTTTCAATACAGCAATGTCAAGCGCCCCATGATGGAAAGCACGAAGCCGCTTTCCATTTTGAGCCATGTGGGCGGCAACCCGCTACTCATGGTCGTCTCGCGGTCGAGTATCAAAGTTGAAGATTACAAGCAGTTCGTGAGCTGGTTGAAGCGGATCGGGGGTCACCTCGAAAAAATTGCCGAGAAGAAGGCGGACGCCGATGATTGGGCCAAGTACCAACAGTTCCGCGATCGCGGCATCGCGTTACTCAAGCAATTGAATCAGGCTAACCTGGATTTCATGTTCCCCGCGCTGGCCGATGGCCAAAGTGCGATGGTGATCGACTTCACCGCGAAAAGCAAAAAGTGGTTCGAGAAGATGCCCGAGTCGCCTAAGCCGTTGCCGATGCTCGAACTGGCATTCGTGAAGGGGGTAAGCGACGCGGAGAAGCTACGGCAAGGTGTGAAATCGTACATTGACATCGCTCGTGCCGCCTACAAACTTGCCAAAGAGATACACAAAGATGATGTGCCGAAGTTGAAGCTGCCGTCGCCCACGATTAGCGATCTCGGCAACGATGGAAAGCTCTACACCTATCCGCTGCCCAAAAAGTGGGGCATCGATCCGCAAGTGGCGGTGAACGCCGGGTTGACCAGCACGTTTGCGGCAGTAAGCCTGATGCCGCTCACCACCGAGCGGTTGCTGGAGGAGAAGCCGCTTGAGATCGACACGTCACTGAAATTGGATCGCCCCGCTGCGATGGTGACGCACATTGAGTTCGCGAAGCTCATTGATGCGACACGTCCCTGGATCGATTACGGCATGGGCGTGGCGACGGGCAAGCTGCAACCTCGCAAGGAGGAGGACGAGGATTCGGACGATGCCGAAAAGAAGTCGCCCACACCTTCGCCGATGATGCTCCAACTCGGCTTCATCATGCCGCAAGTACACCAATTCCTTGACGTTGCCTCGGCAATTCGCAGCGCGACAAGCGTGACATACGAAGAGAACGGCCTGTGGGTCACGCACTCGGAAACGCATATTCAGGATTTGAAATAGTCCTAGAAGCCCACGGAACGAGGCTCGACCCCCCAGGCACCACTTCGATGCCGAATTCTTGCGAATTCGGCTACTGCTGCCGCTCAGCCACGTTTGTCGATCGGGACGAATTGGCGTTCGTTTTCGCCCACATAAACTTGCCGTGGGCGACAAATGCGGGTGTTTGTGTTCTGGTGCATCTCCAACCAGTGGGCAATCCACCCCGATAGACGCCCCATCGCGAAGAGGACCGTGAACATTGGCACCGGTATGCCAATCGCTCGGTAGATAACGCCGGAATAGAAATCGACATTAGGGTAGAGTTTGCGCTCGATGAAATATTCATCGCTGAGAGCGACTTCTTCGAGCTGTTTCGCGATGTCGAAAATAGGATCTTTGATGTGCCGCTTGGCGAGCAGCTTGTCGCAGGCGGATTTGATGATCGTGGCCCGCGGATCGAAGTTTTTGTAGACGCGATGGCCAAAACCCATGAGCAGGAAATCGTTATTCTTGTCCTTGGCCATGTCGACGTATTTCTTCACGTTACCGCCATCGGCGGCAATCCGATGCAACATGGCAACGCAGGCCTCGTTCGCTCCGCCGTGCAGCGGGCCCCACAAGGCACAGATCCCGGCGGAAATCGAGGCGTAAAGATTTGCTTCCGAGGAACCGACCATCCGCACCGTCGAGGTGCTGCAATTCTGTTCGTGGTCGGCATGTACGATGAGCAACAAATTCAACGCGTCGACAAAATCCGGATCGGCCTCGAACGGCTCGGTCGGTACGGCAAACATCATCCGCAAGAAATTCTCGCAATACGTGAGATCGTTGCGCGGATAAACAAATGGCTGGCCGATTGATTTCTTGTAGGCGTAAGCCGCGATGGTCGGCAGCTTCGCCAGAAGCCGCAACACGGAGCGGTTCAATTGCTCGGGGTCAGTCACGCTGAGCGAATCTTGATAGAAAGTGGAAAGCGCCCCGCATACGGAGCTCAAGATGGCCATCGGGTGCGCATTGCGCGGGAAGCCATCGTAAAACAGCCGCATGTCCTCCTGCAACATTGTGTGACGGCGGAGGTTGTTGCGGAATTCCTCTAGCTGTTCGGCCGTGGGAAGCTCGCCGTACAAGAGCAGATAGGTGACTTCGATGAAGTCGCAGTTGGCCGCGAGTTGCTCGATGGGATAGCCGCGGTATCGTAGGATGCCCGCTTCGCCATTTAAATAAGTGATGGCACTGGTCGTCGAACCAGTGTTCATATAGCCTTCGTCCCACGTAATGAAGCCCGTTTGCGGACGAAGCTTAGAGATATCGACGGCTCGTTCGTTTTCAGTACCAACGACCAAGGGCATTTCCAGATCGTTGCCGTCGATCGTTAATTTTGCCGTACCCGCATTCGTTACCCTATTTTCAAACACTCTGTTCATTCGGCCCTCATTACCGGCTGGGTCGATCGAGGCCCCACGGGCCACATTACGTGAGTTCTCAGTTTACCGACAGGCACCCCGGCGCACAACGGCCGGCTTTTTCCGGATTGAAGTGGTCGAAAACACGGCGATGCGCCAGCGGTTGACACGACATGAGCAGCCGGCAATGCGAATGGGTGTCCATAGATGCAAACTGCAGATTTGAAGCGATGGTCAGGCGCGGATGCGGAATGATCACGTGACATCGTTCGGCGAAACAGCGACTCAATGCTGAGCGACGTAGACTGACAGTTGGAAGTTGCACGCCTTCGACAAACACAGGGCGGCGCACTAACCGCCGCACAACTGCCGATGGGTCGATTAACTTCCAAGCCGCTCATTGCGTCCCCACTTGTAAACTCATTAAACAGCGCGATTAAGATAGCGTCGACGTAATAAGAATTGCGGCCATACCGTTATGCTCCGAGATCGCAGACTTACCCGGTGCCCGGCACACTGTTTGCAAAACGTCTTCGACATAATTGTTCACGACGGAAAGTGGCTGCACGAAGATCAGATGCGTCAGGTTGCCGTGGAGTGTCGTAACCCAAAGAAGGCCGCTTTTCAGCATCTTCTGCGGTCCGAGGGGACGTTTGGGCATGGACCTGAATCGATGACGCGGCAAGCGCGGCCACTTCCGTCGTTCTTAATAACTTAACCAAGAACGCAACGACCGCAGTCTCATCGCGCCTTACGCCACAATCCCGTGAACGATGTTGCCCGCCACATCGGTAAGCCGGAAGTCGCGGCCTTGGTATCGGTAAGTAAGCCGCTTGTGGTCGACGCCCAAGAGGTAGAGCATCGTGGCGTGCAAGTCGTGCACGTGGACGGGTTGGTCGACTGCGTAATAACCCAGTTCGTCCGTTGCTCCGTAGGTGATTCCCGGCTTGATGCCGCCGCCGGCCAACCACATGGAAAAACCGCGAATGTGGTGATCGCGTCCGGCGGTGGGCTTCGAGACATCGCCCTGCCCCATCGGCGTGCGGCCGAATTCGCCGCCCCACACCACTAGCGTATCGTCGAGCATTCCCCGTTGCTTTAAGTCGATAATCAAGGCGGCACTGGCGCGGTCGGCGGAGTCGCACAATTCGGGCATGTGCTTTCGGATTCCATCGTGATGGTCCCAACCACGATGGTAAAGATGAATGAATCGCACGCCTTGCTCGGCAAGTCGTCGGGCGAGCAGGCAATTGTACGCGAAGGATCCATCTGGACCGGCACAGCCGTATAAATCCATCACGTGCTTTGGTTCCTCGCCGATATTGACTAGATCAGGCACGCTCGACTGCATGCGAAACGCGAGTTCGTATTGGGAAATCCGCGTGGAGATTTCCGGGTTATGCACTTCGGCGTCGCGCAGGCGGTTGAGTCCGTTGACCGTCGAGATGATGTCCCGCTCGCGCGACGAATCAACGCCCGGCGGGTTGCTCACATAGTAGACCGGGTCGCCGGTAGAATGGAATTGCACACCCTGAAACCGGCTGGGGAGAAAGCCGCTATACCATTGACGCGACGAGACAGGTTGAGGCGAACGGGTGCCGGCGCGACTCGTCAGCACCACGAAGCCGGGCAGATCATCGCAATCGGTTCCTAGACCGTACGTGATCCAAGAGCCCATGCTGGGCCGGCCTGAGATTGCCGTGCCCGTGTTCATGAACGTATGAGCAGGATCGTGATTGATCTGCTCGGTGTGCATCGAGCGGACGATGCAGATGTCGTCGGCAACGCTACCGATATGCGGCAACAGCGTGCTGATCGACTGGCCCGATTGCCCGTAGCGCCGAAACGGTATTTGTGGTCCAAAGCAGAGTAGTTGCTTTTGGCTCTGCAACTGGGCAATTGGCTGGCCTTTGGTGAACGATTCCGGCACGGGTTGTCCGTGCATTTCCTCCAGCTTCGGTTTGTAGTCAAACGACTCGAACTGCGAGGGCCCCCCCGCCATGCAAAGAAAGATGACCCGCTTAGCTCGCTGTGCAAAATGCAGCGGATTAACGACTCCGCGGTAGGGTTTCTTCCCATGCTTTTCGGAAGCCTGGTTGGCGCTCGCAAACAGTTGTGGCTGGAGCAATCCGGCAAGAGCCATGGAGCCCAGCCCCAAAGATGCCTGACCAAGAAATGATCGCCGTGCAAGTCGCTCTTGTTGAAAGTGGAGTTCCATGGCGGATATTCCTTCGATCGTGAGCAGTCGTGGTGGACCCTCAGTTTCGCGTAATCGTTTCGTTCAAATTCAACAGCGCGCGGCCTACGGAAGTCCAAGCGGCCAATTCTTTGACGTCCAAATTCTTTGGCTTAGGAGAGATGCCAACCGTAAGAATCGCCTCAGCAGCTTTCTCGTCGGCCGCGTACTCCTGGCGGTGCTTGATCAATAATTTGTCGAGGGCATGTACTTCCGCAGGCGTTGCTTCGCGACCGAGAACTTGGCGCCAAGCCCATTGAATTCGCTCCTCGTCGTCGGATGATGCACATGTAAGAATTTTCGCGGCGAGTGCCCGCGCCGCCTCGACGAACGACGGGTCATTCAGGAGCACGAGCGCCGCACATGGGGTGCTGGAGATAGGCCGTTGGGCCGTGCATTCCTCGCGGGTAGGGGCATCGAATGCCAATAGCCATGGGTGCAGGAACTGACGCTGCCAGTGGACGTACACAGCTCGGCGAAATTGATTCTCACCAGTTGAAGCTGTGTAAACCCGTTCCGGAAAGTTAAGCGCCGAGTAATACTTCGCCGGCTGATAGGGTTTGATAATATCACCGCCCAGCTTGTTCACCAGTAAACCGCTCACGAGCAGCGCGCTGTCGCGAATCTGCTCCGCTTCCAGCCGGAAACGCGACTGGTGCGCAAGAGCCGATTATCCGGATCGATGGCATCGACTTCCGGCCTCGGCAACGACGATTGGCGATACGCACTGGTGGTCACCATCTCGCGGATGATGTACTTCAGGTTCCAATTGTGGTCCATAAAGTCGATGGCCAGCCAATCCAGGAGCGGCTGGTTCGACGGCACCTCGCCGCGGGTGCCCATATCGATAAGCGACTTCGAAAGGCCCGTGCCGTAGTATCGCTTCCAGAGCCGGTTGACCACAACCCGCGCCGTGAGCGGATTGTCGCGCGAAACCACCCACTTCGCCAGATCGAGTCGATTTGCGCGACGGCCGCCAGTGTCGACTTGCCTCAGAAAATGCGGCACATGCGGATGGACGACTTTGCCCGATTTATCCAACCAATTGCCACGCGGCAGAATGTGAATCTCGCGCGGCGGCACCGCCTTGGTGATCATCGTCGGAACGAACTGTGCCTCGAGATCGATACGCTCCTTCTTAAGCTTAATGAGTTCATCGCGCCGCTTCTTCCAGTCTTTATTGAGCAATCCGGTTAGTGACGCCTCCAGCTTTGCGATTTTGTCATCGAGCACTTTGCACTTTTTGTACACGGGCAACGTCCAGGCGAGCATCTCGGGCGGCCGCTGTGTGGGATTCTCGTTGCCGCCAACTGGCGAGAAGGAACCATACTCATCGACATCGGCGAAAAACGCCTGCAGACTGTAAAAATCATCCTGTGTGTAGGGGTCGAACTTGTGGTCGTGGCACTGTGCGCAGCCCATGGAACCGGCTAACCAAGTTTCGGAAAAATCCCGTACTCGGTCCGCGAGGTAAATTGCCCGGTACTCCTCGTCCTGTGCGCCACCCTCGTGCGTCGTTTGCAATACGCGGTTGTATCCGGTGGCGACGAGTTGCCACATCGTCGGATTCGGCAACAAATCGCCGGCCAACTGCTCTATCGTGAATTGGTTGAATGGCAAATTGTCGTTGAAGCTTTTGATGACATAGTCGCGATAGGGCGTAATGCGGTGATCCTGGTCGCCGTGGTAGCCGACCGTATCCGCGAAGCGCACCGAGGTCGAACCACCAGGTTGCCATCCGCTCGCCGAAGGCCGGCGAGGCCAGCAGCTTTTCGACCAGTCGCTCATAGGCGTCCGGCCGAGGATCGTTGACAAACTCGTCCACCTGCGCCGGCGTCGGCGGCAGCCCGATAAGGTCGAAATAGACGCGCCGCACAAGCGTCGTGCGTTTGGCTTCGGGCCCTGGTTCAACTCTGTGCTTTTCCTGATCGGCCAAGAGAAAACGATCGATGTCGTTGCGCGGCCAAGACTTCAACTTCACTTCGGGAACAGGCGGGCACTTCGGCGGAATGTAGGCCCAATGGAGCTCGTACTTCGCACCGGCATTGATCCACTTTTTCAAAAGTTCGATTTGGGCCGGCTTGAGGGGCGGTTTTTTCGACTCCGGCGGCGGCATCCGCTCATCGGGGTCATCGCTCGTTACGCGCGAAATCACTTCGCTCGACTCGGCATCGCCGGGCACAATCACCGACTCTTGGGCGGTTTCTTCTTTGTCGAGCCGGAGGTCTGCTTTTCGTGAACCCGAATCGGGCCCGTGGCAGGCAAAGCAATTCTCGGCCAAGATCGGGCGAATGTCGCGATTGAATCGGGGCACATTGTCGGCCGCTGCAGACCTGCCGGGCGCAGACGCCAAACCGACCGCAATCGAAGAAGCCAACAATATGAATCGAGTGTGCCCCATTAAAGGTTACGTCGCTCAGGGACGGATTTTTGCGGCGCTGTGCCATCCGGCGACTAACCGGCGACCAGAAAGGGCCGAATTCTAGGGGGATAACCGATCTACTCATTATCGTTTGCCATTCGCCAGAGGGCAAGGCAATCGATTGTACGCTCAGAAACAATGCAATAATCTCCCGACGGCGTGCGAGAACTCAACCGCCAAAAACCAGAGTAACCCAACAAATGCAATCAAAGCAGTGGAACCTCCGCGACAGGGCCATATCGCTAAATGCCGCACGCTGACACTATGCCCCTAACTTGGTTCGTTTGCGGCCATCATACCACCGGCGCATAATGGCGTTCTTAGGGTAAGGGCGGCCTCGGCGAAAATTTGACAAGTACGCATTTTCACCAATCTCCGAGTAGCAGAGACAATCTCACTATGGATTCACATAATTTTTCGCGGCGCAGTTTCCTCAAGACATCGGCAGCGGCCACGACAGCCGCCGCAACGATGTCTACGGTATTGAAGGCCGCAACCGCAACGCCTGCAACCAGCCCCAACGAACGATTGCGGATCGGCTTCATCGGTGTGGGCGGCCGAGCGAGCAGCGCACCTCAATTCTGGGATCTCGCTCGCGAATGAAGGAAGAGTCGAAATCGTCGCGGTATGTGATGTCTTCAATCGCCACCGGAGAGAAGCGGCAAGAAAAGTTGCACGCGGCACGAAGAAAGAAAAGCCAAAGCAAATCGCCGACTATCGCGACATCATCAACGACTCCTCAATCGATGCCGTGTGCATCGCCACACCCGACCACTGGCATGCCAAGCAAACGATCGACGCCCTCAAGGCCGGCAAGCACGTGTACTGCGAAAAGCCGATGACGCATACCATCGAGGAAGCAATCGATGTATATAGGACGTGGAAAGATACGGGCAAAGTGATGCAGGTCGGGGTACAATCTACGTCGCTGCCCGTGTGGAAGGATGTGCGTCAACGTCTTAATGACGGCCAACTCGGCAAAGTGCTGATGTATCAAACATCGTACTTTCGCAACTCCGATGTCGGCCAATGGCGCTATTACGATCTCACGGCCGACATGACGCCGAAGAACATCGATTGGCCAATGTTCCTAGGGACGGAGTTTTCACTTGCACCCAATATGCCGTTCGATCGCGAGAAGTATCACCAATGGCGCTGCTACTGGGACTTCGGCGCGGGCATGTTCACCGATCTGTTCGTTCATCGCACGACGGCGATGTTGAAAGCCACCGGTCTGCGGTTCCCCGGCCGCGTCGTCGGCGCGGGCGGTATCTATTTGGAATACGACGACCGCGACGTGCCCGATGTGGCCACCGTGGTGGCCGATTTTCCCGAAGGTGTGCAGGGGCTTGTGACCGCTACGATGTGTTGCCAGGAAACACCGGTACCGCAAATCATCCGCGGACATTTCGGCTCGTTCCTCTTGGGAGATGGTGAAGAGATTTCCGGCTACGATTTTGTCGCCGAGCGGAAACCGGTTACCCACGACAGCAAGCTCGTTGACGAACATTACGACGTTGAAGGACTGAAGGACTCTTCGCTTACCCACTTCACGAACTTTGTCGATTCGGCGCTGGCCGGTAAACCGGACGACGTTAACTGCTCGCCAGAACTGGGTGCTGCCGCAATGGTCATCGTGAAGCTTGGCTCCGACAGCTATCGCCAGGGTAAAGCATTTCATTTCGATCGCGACGCCATGGTCGTGAAGGACGCCAATACCAGTTGGGCTGATCGCTGGGAAAAGATGTCGAAGGACCGGGCCCCTGCCAAACACATTCCTGGCTGGACCGCCGGCGAAAAGGGCTGCAAGATCTATCCGCGCCCTACCAGAAACTCGCGGGACCGTGGATCAACGGCATCGACCCTGCCGACGGCAAGACGGTTTCGGCGGGTTAGCGGCAATCATTTGTGGCTAAATGCTCTATGAACGTCTCGACGGGCAAATCGCTCGCAGCGCTATTTACTTGGATTGCATTGCTAGTCGGAGCTGACGTAGGCTTTCTCGCGCACGTATTGGTCGCTCAAACGGTGATTCACGTCGCTCCAAACGGTGACGATACAGCCGATGGGAACGCGGCTCATCCACTAAAGACACTTGCTGGCGCCCTCCGCCGCTTGCGTGACCATCGTGCGGCGGGCGACGAAGGCTGGGACCGGGTCGAACTCGAGCCCGGTAATTACACGCTCGATGAGCCACTAGTTCTTACGCCCGGCGATTCTGGCGAATCAAACGAGCATCCACTGATTTTCACCGCTTCCAATAGGGGAACTGCTCGCATCAACGGTGGCGTTCGGATTCGCGGCTTTCAAAAACGCGGCAATCGATGGGTCGCGAGCGTGCCGAATTCGCTCCCGCCGTTTCGCGACCTTTGGGTGAACGGTCGCCGAGCTATCCGCGCACGGTCGCCGAACGATGGATTCTTCCGCATTGAAGCAGCCGGGCCGGATAACCGCACCAGCATCGTCGCGAAGTCAACCGACTTTCTATCGCTCGCACACCCGCAGTCGGCAGAGATTGTTTTCCTACACGATTGGTCCATTTCGCGAATTCGCCTGGCGTCGATCGACGCGACCGCAAATGCCTACCACTTCACCGATCCGATCGGTGCGGTCCAGAGAATCTTTGCGATCACGAATTTCGAGCCTCACCCGCGGTATTTTGTCGAGAATGCGCCGGAACTTCTCGATGTGCCGGGAGAATGGTATCTGGATGCCGCGGCTCGTGAATTGCATTACTTGCCGCGCGATGGTGAGGACGTTGCCACAGCGGAAGTAGTTGCGCCCCGGCTTGAGCAACTGCTTGTGCTGCAGGGCGAAGGCAACAAGTTCGTCGAGAACATTCGGTTTGACGGCCTCCTGTTTTGCCACGCTGCATTCGCTCTACCGCCGCACGGTTATGCCGGAATTCAAGCGAATTGGTACGACCCCCGCGGGGACGCGAACGGTGGTAAAAGATCGATCGTTCCGGCGGCGGCCTCGCTTGATCGTACATTTAGCTGCGCCTTTACGAACTGCCGCTTTGAACACCTGGGTGGAGCTGGATTGAGCGTCGAACACAGTCAAAACACGCGCGTCGATCGATCGACGTTCAGTGATCTGGGCGGCGATGGAATCATGATTGGTTCACCAAGTAGCGATGATAAGCCAGCGGCCGAGCACAACACGATCGAAAATTGCACAATCGACCGATGCGGCCAGACGTATTACGGCGCGGTGGGCGTATGGGTAGGAATGTCTGTCGACACGTCGGTCCGGAACAATGAGATCCGTGACCTGCCCTACACGGGTGTTTCGGTCGGCTGGCGCTGGGATGACAGCCCGACAATCTGCCGCGGTCACCAAATTCGCGAGAACAACATTCACAACGTCATGCTAATTCTCTCCGATGGCGGCGGCATTTACACGCTTGGCCGGCAACCGGGCATGGCTCTCGCCGACAACGTGATTCACGATATTCCAGTCAATGCCGGCCGCGCCGAAAGCAATGGCATTTTCATGGACGAAGGGTCCACAGATATTCGCGTCGAAGGCAACACGATCTATCATGTGGCGCGGTCACCCATCCGCTTCAATAGGGCGGGCAAGAATATTTTGGCCGGCAACACGCTGGCCTCAGCGCTGGGCACGCCGACATTTCAATACACTGGCACGAATCCGAGCGACATGACATATACCGACAACCTCGAAATCGCCGATGCCGACTGGGTACCACCTGCAGATGACGCCGCGGTGAAAAAAGCGGGGCCGCAACCGCAGCACTGAGGCAAGTCTGGAACGCGGATTGCCTAGCGTTGCTTTCTTGTCGGCCAGCAGACAGAAATATCAGCCGCAAGTTATTCCGCCCAACTGCGTCCCATCATTCTTAGCCGCAGGGCAAGTGCGATCGCGAATACACCGAGGGCTAACATATAGGCGCCGATCAGCAGCGTGAGCGCAATGAGGCCTGCCCCAGGGCGAAACATAATCAGCGCGCCGAAGATAATCGACATCGCGCCAGAAAGCCCGAGGATCCACTCGTCGTCCAATTCCTTGCGTAGCGTGATGGCGGCGAATATTTCAAACGCGCCGCGTACGATCGCTGAAATTGCAATGATCGTGGCCAACACGAGCAACGTGAGCCCAGGCCAGGCGAATGCGGCAATTCCGGCGGCGATCGCAATCACGCCAAGCGTTACCATTGTCCACCAAACGGTTCCGTTGGCTTCGCCACGGAAGCCCAATATGATCGCGGCAATTCCATCGATGATCGTGAACGTGCCGAACAAAAACACGAGCCACAGCAAGGTCGCACCCGGCCAAACAATCGCACAAATTCCCAACAGAATTGCAGCCACCCCCCGCGCCATCAGCACCCACCAGCGCTTGCAAACCGTACTTAACATGGTCCCCTCGCCTCAGACTAGAAATGACTGGCGTCAGAATGTCGCAACGATCGTAACACGCACGACAACAGCAATCGACGCCGCCATCTATTGTGGCGTCCGAATCACCAGCAGCCGCGCTTCCGTCATGCTTTCGATTGCCCAGCGAATGCCTTCCCGCCCCAGGCCGCTCTCCTTGCTGCCGCCGTAGGGCATCTGGTCCGCCCGCCACGAGGGAATCTCGTTGATCATCACGCCGCCGACAGCCAGTTCGTCCCACGCTTTTTGGATCCTCTCGATATCACGCGTGAAGACGCCCGCCTGCAACCCGTAGCGGCTATCGTTCACGGTCGCCAGTGCAGTGTCGAAGTCATCGAACGGCTCAAGAAGCGTCACCGGTCCGAAAACCTCATCGCATGAGGCATCCGCCTCATGCGGCACGTTTTCCAAAACCGTCGGCTCGACCATTCGGCCCACACGACCGCCGCCGCATAGCAGTTTGCCACCTTCCAGCACGGCAGCTTGAATCGACTTTTCGATTCTCTCAGCATCGTCTTCGGAGATAATCGGCCCCACCACGGTTTGCTCATCGCGCGGATCGCCTGTTTTAACGGCTTGGACGGCCGCCACAAATTTATCGCGAAACTCGGTGTAGACAATCTGCTGCACTAAGATACGTTGCACGCTAATGCAACTCTGGCCCGACTGGTAGTACCCGCCGAATACGCACCGCGCGACGGCATCGTCCAGGTCAGCGTCGCGTTCAATCACGACGGCCGCGTTTCCGCCTAACTCCAGCGTTACGTTTTTCTTGTGCGCTCGATCGCGCAGCGCCCACCCCACTTCGGGCGAGCCGGTGAAACTCAGCTTTCGAATCCGCTCATCTCCCACCAGCGCTGCCGCATCGGTCGACCTCATTGGCAAGATCGAAAACGCGCCCTCCGGCAAATCCGCTTCTGCCAGGATTTCGCCAAGAATGAGGGCGCTAATTGGCGTGAAACTCGCCGGCTTCAACACAAACGGACAGCCGCAGACAATGGCAGGAGCGATCTTGTGCGCCACCAGATTCAGTGGGAAATTCCACGGTGTGATGAATGCGCACGGTCCAACTGGCACCCGTTGCCACATCCCACGATACCCAACGCTTTGTGGCGTATTGTCTAGCGGCAACACTTCGCCATAGATGCGCGTCGACTCCTCGGCCGCCCATTCAACCGTCGAAATCAGGCGTGCGACCTCGCCCCGCGCGTATTGAATTGGCTTGCCAACCTCGACCACGAGCAGATTGGCGAGCTCGGCGCTGCGCTCTCTACATCGATTTGCCAAATGCTGCAGAGCTGTCTTGCGTCGCCACGTGGGCAGTCTTCGCATGGGTGCTGCAGCATCTGCCGCGGCTGCAATCGCTTGCTCGAGAATCGCCTTATCCGCAAGTGCGACGTGTGAGGCGACCTCATCGGTATATTTGTCGACCACGTCCAAGTCAACGTTCGGCTGTTGTGGCCGGTTCGCCAAATACAGCGGGTAGCGCTGCTTGATCATCGATGTAGGGTGGGCAAAATTCGCCGTGTCTTCTACAGCTGGTTGGCAAAACGTTACGGCACGCGGAGCGTGCCTGCTACATTACCACAGCACTTTGCTATCGCCGCACCAACGCACGAAACCTTCCATTGCTTCGTACTCGGCTAGGCCGAGCTTGTCGTACAGCTCGCGCCGTGTCGCTATTGCGGTCTTCGGCACGTTTCCAGAACTCGCGCATGTCGGGGCCGGGAAACAACGCCCGATCTTTTTGCGATTGATGCTTGAAGATTGCTGTTCGCTTGCGATCGACTTCAGTCGGGCTGAGCGGCACAGCCATCTCGATCTCGTGCGGACCCCACTCGTGCCATGCCCCGCGGTACAGCCACACCTGGCAATCCGCGAACCAATCGTCTCTCTCACAACGATGGCAGGCAGTCAGCACGGCATTCAAGCACACGCGGTGCGTGCCGTGCGGGTCGGAAAGATCGCCCGCCGCGTATATTTGGTGCGGCCGGATTCTTCGCAATAGCTCGACCACCATCGCAATATCCTCCTCGCCCAATGGCTTCTTCTTAACGCGACCCGTTTCGTAAAACGGCATATCCAAGAAGTGCAGCCGCTCGTCCGTCAGGCCGCAGCTACGACCTGCAGCCCGGGCTTCGCCGCGGCGAATCATTCCCTTAATCGTTTGCACCTCGTGACTGTCCACCTGCCCCGGCTTTTTATGCCGCAGAAACTGCTCGACGTGGGCTTCCAGCTTTGCCGCCCGTTGCGGCGACACATCGAAGTGCGTATTGAACTCGGTGACGAAATCGGCGAAGCGAATTGCATCATCATCAAACACGGCGATATTCCCCGATGTTTGATACGCAACGTGGACCTCATGCCCCTGATCCGCGAGCCGAATCAGCGTGCCGCCCATCGAAATCACGTCATCATCCGGATGGGGCGAAAACACGACCACCCGCTTCGGGAAGATGCGGTTTCGCGTATGTGGGTGGCTGCTGGCGTGCTTGGCGTCGGCCGGCTTGCCGCCGGGCCAACCGGTGATCGTTGCCTGCAGATGCCGAAAAACCTTGACGTTGATATCGTATGCTGGACCGCGTTCCGCTAATAAATCCTGCAGTCCTTCTTCGTTGTAGTCGTGGTCGGTAAGTTTGAGGATTGCCTTATCGAGCTTTCTCGCGAGCCAGATCACGGCCTTGCGGACCTTGAGCTCGTCCCATTCGACTGGTCCTAGCAGCCAGGGCGACTTGTAACGAGTCAACGAATCGGCCGCAGCCTCATCGAGCACGACTTCCGCGTTTGGATGTTCCTGCAGGAAGCTGGCCGCGATGGAAGCGCTGATTTCCCCCTCGACAGCCCGCGCAATGATCGGCGCTTTGTGTTCGCCAAAGGCGAGCATGATGATCTTTCGCGCACTGAGAATTGTGCCGACGCCCATCGTGATTGCTCGCCGAGGCACGTTCTCCTGGCCAAAGAAATCGCTGGCCGCATCGATCCGCGTCACGCGGTCGAGCGTGATGAGCCGCGTGCGGCTTTCCTCCCCAGAGCCCGGTTCGTTGAAACCGATATGGCCGGTGCGGCCGATGCCCAAGAGCTGAATATCGATTCCGCCTACCGACGCGATTTGCTCTTCGTACCACGCGGCAATAATCGGCAACTTGCTCAATGGGTAGCGTGCCGTCCGGCACATGCCAGCTACCGGCCGGAATGTCGACCAGGTCGAACAGGTGTTCGCGCATGAACCGCATGTAGCTTTGCAGCTCGTGTGGTTGCATCGGGTAGTATTCGTCGAGGTTGAAGGTGACCACATTTGCGAGCGACAAGCCTTCCTCGCGATGCATCCGCACCAGTTCATCATAAATGCCGACCGGCGTACTGCCCGTTGCGAGACCCAACACACAATTCCGCCCCTCGGCGGCCCGTTCGCGAATCAGATCGGCGACCTGATTGGCCACTGCTTTATTCGCGTCGGTGGAGTATGGAAAGACCCGAACACGAATCCGCTCGCGCTGGGCAAGTGGATCTCGCTCCGCACGAGGCACGGACTTAGGAGCGGGTTTCAGAGTCTGTGGCTGTGATGGACTACTCATGGACTCAACGACTCAAAGAACAGCAGGATTTTGATCGAAATGACACCAAGTTGGTTAATGTGACACCCTTTTCACTATAGAGCAAATGGCGCACGTCCGGAAGCTTGCGGTACCGCTATTCAATCACGACAGCGGACCTTAAAATGAACGGCAATCGTGATTGGAAATAGGCCCCGCATTCTCGACACACCGTGAAGGAGGACTTCCCATGCGCAATCGAACTCGGCAATTGGCATACGTGGCTGTGCTTGGACTTATCGTCGCGGCGTTGGCCCTCGTGACCGATTCCGTTGCTCAACCGGGACGACGACGCGGACCGATGCGGCCGAGAGTCACGAAGGCGATTGCAGTCATCCATCCCGTGGGCGACAGCAGCGTGAAAGGGACCGTCGTGTTTACTCAAGTGCAAGGTGGCGTCGAGGTGACGGCCGAAATCAGCGGCCTCAAACCGGGCGAGCATGGCTTCCATGTTCACGAGTTCGGCGATTGCTCGGCCCCCGATGGCACAAGCGCCGGCGGACACTTCAATCCCACGGGTGCGCCGCATGGCGGCCCCGACGACGCGCAACGGCACGTTGGTGATTTAGGAAACATCAAAGCCGATGAATCCGGCAACGCGACCTACAAGCGCGTCGACAAGATGGTGGCGCTCAATGGCCCTCACTCAGTGGTCGGCCGGGGCATCATCATCCATGCTGGTCGCGACGACCTCAAAAGCCAGCCCTCGGGTGATGCCGGCGCCCGCGTCGCTTGCGGTGTGATCGGCATTGCCAAGCCGAGCGCTGAGACGACGCAGTAATCACTCGTGCCTTAGCGCTTCGATCGGATCCAAGCTTGCCGCGCGGGCGGCTGGATACACGCCGAAGACCACGCCCACAAACACCGAGATTGCGAACGCCAGCGGAATCGACCATGTGATGAGGTGCGGTTCCATGGTTTGCACGAGTTTCGGCAAATTGGCCATTTGCTGTGGGAACCAGCGGAAGAGGGCTTCGCGCGACTAGCGTCAGCGGTCGGCAGAATGCGCCGCCAAGGATGCCGAGCCCGCCGCCGAGCACGGAAAGCACGACACTTTCGGCAAGAAACTGCCGCGTGATGTCGCGCTTTCTTGCGCCGACGCGCGGCGAATGCCCACCTCGCGAGTTCGCTCCACGACCGTAGCCAGCATGATGTTCATAATGCCGATACCGCCCACGACGAGCGAAATGGCAGCGATCAGTCCTAAGAAGATAATGAACATTAGTTGCGTCGTTCGCGCTTGCTCGAGTAGCTCCATTGGCACCACGACGGTGAAATCCGGCATCGTCGAGTGGCTGTACAACATCGTGTTCCGGACCAGGTCCGCCGTCGGCAGAACCGAATCGCGATTTTTCACCTGAATCGTGACCTGCGTTACTTCGTTGATATCGCGCTGAAACTGGCCAGGCTTGATGGATATGATCATGTCCCCTTCGCGGCGCCATAGCGTTGTCACGGGGATATAGATGTCGTTCGAGAACGATTCGGCGGCGAGCGAGCCGCCGATGCCGGCGGACGCCATCCGCGGCCGCATGACGCCCACCACGTTGTAAAAGTTTTTGTTGATCATCACGCGCTGACCAACCGCCTCGCCGATCGGAAAGAGCCGCTCTGCAACCTCTGCCGCCACCACACAATAGTTGCGTTCATTCGTAACATCCGCATCCGAAAGGAATCGCCCGCGGTCGACTTTCAGCCGTGTGACCTCAGCGTAGTCTGGCGTGGTGCCCACCAACCGGCCTTCCATCTTGCGTGTCTTGTGATGGAACTCGGTTGACGGAATGATCCGCATCGGGATCGCCTTGGAGATAGTGGGCACCGTCGCGAGGAGCCTCACATAATCTTTACGTGTCAGGCCGTAGCCTGCGTCCTGGGCCTGGTCGCCTGAGGGCTTCACTGACCGGACGATGATGTTGAGGGCACCCAAACTCGAAATCTGTTCCTGCGCTGCACGGCTAATCCCTTCGCCCAGCGCCAACAACCAGATGACGCTCGAAACACCGATGAAGATACCCAACACCGTCAGCGAAGAGCGTAGTGGGTGCATCCACAAGCTCTTGATGCTCAACTGCAGCGTACGTATCCAAACGGCAATCATATAAGCAGGAGGCAAGAAGCGGGGAATGCGGAGGCCGGAGTTCTGCCTGCTCCGTGTCTCCTGTCTCAGACTCCTTGCTCAGTTCCTTTCGTCCGAAACGACTTGTCCGTCCTTCAAATGGATTGAGCGCTTGGTCCGGGCAGCGACATCGGGCTCGTGCGTCACCATGATGATTGTACGGCCTTGCCGATTGAGATTTTCTAGTAGATCAAGAATCTCGCGTGAGGTAGCGGTATCCAGGTTGCCCGTCGGCTCATCCGCCAGGATAAACTCTGGGTCATTGATGAGGCTTCTGGCAATAGCCACGCGCTGCTGCTGACCGCCGGAAAGTTGCGTCGGCCGGTGATTCAACCTCTGGCTAAGCCCCACCGATTCTGCCAATTCCAGGCAGCGGGCCTTGGTGGCGGCGTTTAGGCGCCGACTGTAATACAGAGGTACTTCGATGTTTTCCACCACCGTTAGTGCCGAGAGCAAATTATACGATTGAAAAATGAAGCCGATCCGTTTCGATCGGATTTCCGCCAACCGGTCGTCGCTCATTTGCGATACATCAACTTCACTCAGCAAGTACTTGCCCCCCGACGGTCGATCGAGACATCCCAGCACATTCAAAAGCGTGCTCTTGCCGGAACCGGAAGGCCCCATGATCGAGATGTAGTCTCCCTCGGGCACATCGAACGATACGCCGCGCAAGGCGTGGACGGTTTCTCCGCTGAGTACGTAATCTTTGCGTAGATCAGCGACGCTGACGGCCAGCCTCATTCGGCCGCTCCCTGAGATGCTTTTACGGTTCTGCCGGTGTGATTGGCGGCATTTGTGTTCGGAGGCGCATTCGCCAGGTTTTGCTTGCCGCCGGCTGAATCCTTCCGATGCGCGGTGGCCGTAGCACTGTCGCTGCCATTTACCTTCGGTTTCTCGGATTTCGCCGTCCGCTCAGAAGAATCCGGCTGCGGCACTGCCCGCTGGATCTCCTCCGGTGGGAGCTTTGGCAGGCTGACATCGTCTACGTAGGCCCGCGGATTGAGCGCGACTTGCTCGCCTTCGCTGAGTCCCGATTCGACGACAAAGAACTTATCATTCGTCGGACCGGCTTTCACTTCGCGTGCGCTAAAGTGACCGTGGTCATATACGAAGCAATAGAACTTCGGCCCCCACGAATAAACCGACTGCACCGGCACTTGGATCGCGTCCGGCACATCTGCACAATGAATCGTCACCGAAGCGGTCATGCCCGATCGCAACTCCGGGACCACGTCATCGATGTGAATATACGCCTTATACTCCTTCACATTGGCCTGCCGCCAACTCGTCGGCTCAGCATATTGATTGACCTTTTCCACGACACCGTGCAGCACCTCGTCGCCAAAGCCTACTGGGCGAATATCCGCCGTATAACCGGGCTGCACATATTGCACCAGCGACTCATTCACGGTGAGGTTCACGCGCATCGAATCGGCGTTCGGTAACCGGATGATCGCTTGGCGCTCGCGAACGATGGCGCCTTCTTCAACGATGAACTGCTGGTCGCCGCGACTCTCTGTGACGTGGGCATACTTCACGACGCCGTCCTCAGGCGCCGTCATCGTGCACTTGGCTATTTGATCGTCGAGATCGCGCAGCTTCTCCGATTCGAGCTCGTCGCTATTCTTCGCAGCGTCCCATTTTGCCTTGGCGATCAAGATCGCACTTTCGAGCGTGGACACCTGCTTGGGCTTGGTGAACTCATCCAAAACCTTGAGCTTCGTTTTCGCCGCGTCCAAATCTTTTTGGGCTTTTTCCACCGCAAAATGGTCAGCTTCTAGCTGGTTCTCGTTCACATAGCCCTTGGAAGCGAGTTTTTGGCTGTACGCGTAATACTCCTTTGCTCGATTGAGGTTTTCTTCGGCCACGAACTGTTCGCTCTCGGCCGTTTGTCGGTCTTGAAGATACGTACCTTCGAGATACTCACGCTTCGCAATCACTGCTACGTCGTAGTTGTTGTGCGCTTCGACTTCGGCCGCTTTCGCATCGTTCACGAGAATTTTTTGACTGGTGCGTTGCGCTTCGAGCGCCGACGAATCGAGCTCGACCAAAAAGTCGCCCTTCTTCACAGGAGTGCCTTCCGGCACGATTCTTAGAATTGCAGTACCGCTCGTGTTATTCGACCTCACCAGCGAGCGGACTTCGGTAACGTCGAACGACTCAATCTCTCCTCGTTCGGTGATTGAGAGCTCGAAGTCGTCACGCTGCACCGTGTGCAGCAGGATGTTCGAGTCTTGAGCTATATCGCCGTGGTGCTTCCACCACCAGATGCCACCGCCAGTGGCGATCATCGCGGCCGCTACCGCGGCCGCTGTCATCGTCGTCAACCATCCCGAACGGTCGGCGGGCGACAAGCAACGCGCCGATGGGTGTAGTCGTCCAACCAATGCCATGTATCAATACTCCCAGAAGCTTGGCCGCGCGGACTCAACCCACAACACCGCCACAATAAGCGCCGCGGCAACGCAAAGCGCAATATTCCCGCAAATTTGCCTGCACTCCGGTCCAATTACATTAATTATAGGCATCCATCGGTCAAATGTTAGCCGCGTTTTCTGCCGAATGGGGTCTACGGTCGTCGCTTTGGTTATGCATGGAACGCGTTCGGCACTATTTGGCGCCGCCGGGACTCGGCTGCGATGGTGGGGGGAGTAGCTCAGCGCCTTGCCCCGTGGATGACGGGCCTTGCAGCGCTGGGCCCTCCATCCCCCGCGGACTGGGCGACGGCCTTGGCGTCTTCGTATCGCTTTCCTCCGTCGTTTCAACCGTGGAATTCGAAGCGGCTCCTACTCCCATCCCTTCACATTGCATGTCGGCACACGGATTCGGTTCTTCGCAAGGCGCCGTGCAGGGCAGATTCGTTAAGTAGGTTCTCAGTGGTTGATCATGCTCGATGCGAATGCCGCGGCCATCAAGTTCCATTGTTCCCAACTCGTAGTCGAGGTTCAGGTCTTGCACCTCGTGATCGACCCACACGCTCAAAAAATCGTTCTGTACGTTGAGCAAATCGATGAGGGCGTTTACCAGATCGCGTGCCACGGTGTCGCCGAATTGCGATTGTCCACCCGGCTCGGTTGGCTGACCGGGAGCCGAAGGCGGCACCGGCCGAGCAGGCTCTGACAAACGCAATCTTGCTAAGTCGACCTGTGTGATTGCCGTGCGAACGGCGGCCCGCCGCAACTCAAAATTAAGGTCGTCCAACTTCATTTGCCGAAGTATCGAACGCAAGTTGCGCTGAATCCGGTCGCGGAATTGATAGTAGGAGCGATTCGCCTGTTGATATTCGATTAGTGACTGTCGGTACGTGTTTCGCTCGGCTAAGCGCGTGAGCGGTGGATCGAACTGCAGTCCGACGCGCAGCCGGCCGTTGCTACCCCGCAGGTCGAACGGGGCATCGCCGTGGTTTTGAAGGTCGCCGCTGAACACCAGGTCGAGGTCGCTTTCCAGGCTGTTCGCATTGAACTGGATCAACCGCCAGGCATCGACCACCGATGCCCGGGCATTCATCCAATCACGCCGATAGCGGCTGGCAATGCAGTACGCCTCGTCATCGCTGAGATCGACGGGCTCAAACGTGATCGCATCCAAGCGAGCGCGGGCCTGAAGGAGCGATAGTTCAAGCAGTGCGCCAGAGAGCTGGTTCAATGCGTTGATAAGTTTGGTCCGATGTTCCGCGAGCGGCAACGATGTCACTCCTGTTAAGGTGTCTACCCGAGCCCACACCTCTGCCAAGCGCTTGCTGAGCAATATGTATTCCTGCTTGGTGTCCTCGAAGCGTTGATTAAGCCGCTCCACGCTCACCAAATCCGGATCGATGTTCGCTTCCTTGGTTTCCTTGCGGACTGATAGCCGCTTCAAGAATGCTCGCTGGGCCGGCAACGCCGCTTCCAGCCGCGCCAGATCGAGCTGCGCAGCCGCAAGGCGCGCCTCGGAAGCAGCTTTGATTTGAGCGCTTCGCTTAACCAGAGTATCAAACACGGGTTTGGTGATTGCGTCCTTGACCGGCGACGCCGATTGACCCGGCAGGATCGGTTGTTGATCCTGTACGCCTTCCGGAGTGTCTGCTAGAGCACCTTCACGTAAATCGGTCAGCAAGTCGGCGAGTCGTATTTGCAGTTGTGTTAGATCTGGATCAAGCAAGTTGAAGTGGTCGAGCAATGGGTCGGAGATTTTTACATCCAACGACGGTGGCAAACCGAATTGCAACTTAAAGTTATCTAGCGCGTCGGCGTACGAATTTTCGTTGTTGAGCAATTGACTCTGCGCGTTGTAAGAGCGCCTGCCGCGCCAGATCGACTTGGAAGCGGTCGATTCGGCCTGCATCGTTGGCAGCTTGTAGTTGCTCCAAGCTGTCGCCCAGACCAGCGATGTTCGAATACTGGTTGCGAATAATTTGCCGCCGTTTGCAGGAGCCCGATGTATCCACCCGCTTGTTGCGCACCAGCCCCACCGGTAAAGCCGAATCCTTGACTCGACTGGTTACTGCCTACCCCACCAACGCGGCCGAACCCACCCACGCCCACACCGCTGAAGCCTTCCAAACCGCTGCCGCCCAGCAAACCGCCGCGTCGGCTCGGTCCCTGCCCCGGACCATTTCCGGTCACGATGTTTAGATAAAACCCTCGCTGGTAATGCTGCATCTGGCGCACATTAGCCAGCAGAGCCCGTTCGGAAATCGTGAGCCGCTCCAGCACCCGTGCTCGCCCCCCCGCGCAACAGCGGCTGTACTAAGTTAAAGTCCAAGATCGTCTGGCTCGAATAATCGTCTGGCCCCGCAAATTGCCACATCAGCGAATTCGCCAGTCCGACGACCAATTCGCCGCCCGTGGCTGTCAGTTTTTCGATGCGATAGCGATTGTCGGGCCGCGAGGGATTAACCTCCAACACGCTCGATCCGCCCGCCTTGCCGGCGCGGTCTGGTCCCTCGGCCGTATAGAAGATCGAAGTTCCGCCAAAAAATTGCGAGTCGAAACGAAACCGCTCAAACGTGACGTCCAGCCCCGACAAATAGAGCGTTTCGAGCGCCTCTTGGTACGTGGGCGATTCGAGCAAGGCCACTTGCACGGCACCCGGCAGATCGAGCACGACGTTGCCGTCTTTATCTCGCGGCAGGTAGTCCTGCCAGTTCGGATTGTCGACATAGGCCGTTTTCCCCATGTGTCGCCAGCACGGTGCCCCCGGCTTGCAATCGACACAATGCATCAATTGATGAGATATTGGGTCGTCCGGCGGCATCGGCGGACAATCTGGACTGTTTGGATCGAACATCCGCGATTTCGGGTCGACGTCGATCCGGAACTCGCCTGGCGCTTGGCCCAGTGCCATCGACTTATGGTCGATGATGCAATTCACCTCTCGATCGGCCTGCCGGCGATAGTAGGGCCGCGTGCAACTGCTCGCCGACGCCACGACTGTCAGCAGCAGAACGACCATGCCCCGCGCCACCCGACGGCGCGGCAACTCCTCCGGTCGTTTTTTCGTGGAGAGCAGTCTCGTCATGCCGCCTCCTGATTGGAGCGCGCTATCGAGAGACGCTGCTTCCGCGTTTGTCCTTCGAAAACTAGCTCATCCGCTGCTAGCAGCATTTGGATGACTACCGAATGACCGGCCGCAGACAGATACCACAAGTGCCGTCGCCGATCATTAGCCGATGGCTGCCGCGCGATCCAGCCACGCGCAGCGCAGCGCTCTACGACGGAGCTCATCTGTGCCGGCGAGCTTACAAGCCGCTGGGACAAAGTTGTCTGATCGACCCCATTTGCCGAATTGTCGCGCAAAAGCCAGAGCACCTGGAACTCCGGCTCGTTGAGCTCGAATCGCCGGCACCATTGAGCCAGTGCCCGCGACGCGCTGCGTCCATGCGTAGCGGCGCAGCAAACGTCGTCAACGCGCCGAATCGCCGCGTCTGCGTCCGGCAAATTGTCATCGCTTCCCGAAAAAGGTGCTGTCATCGCTAGCCGTCCATGGCGTATGCGGTACAAGCAGTGCTTTAAATTCTTTCGAAGCTGCCGCGACGGGTACCGAAGTTTCACACTTGAATCGTTCCGTTCCAAACTATTCGGGATTGAACCATTCAAACTTGAAGCAGTTTCGCGCGTATGCGAGCGTTTCCACCGAATCGGTAACCCGAGCCCAATAAAAAAAGAGACGGGGGCCACACCAGCGGTGACACCCGTCTCGTAAATTACGAGTCGACTGGAACTTAGTTGTTCGAATCGTCGCTATTGGACTGCGGGCTTCCGCGTCCCCGGCGTGGCCGGTCGCCACGGTTGCCTTGTCCGCCACGTCCGCCAAAGCCACGCAGTTGCGACATATCGATATCCACCTTCTCACCCTTGAGCGAATCAAGCTGCGTTTGCTGATCGCTTGTCAGCACCGCCATCATTTTTTGGTGGGCTTCGTCACGCAGCTTTTGCATCTTTTCCCGAATCGCAGCCCGATCGCCCGCCTGATCGAGCGCATCTCGCATGGCCTCGCGCATGGTCTCCCTGTTCTTCTCGTGGAGTTCCTCCAACTGCTTCTTTTGGTCATCAGTGACGTTCAACTCTTTCGCGACCGCAGGATCCAGAGCCGCAGCGGCGCCGTTCACCTGAACCAGGATGCCCATCAGCCGTTTTTGCTGACCTGCATCGAGCACCCCGTTAACTTTGGCCGACTCATCCGCCACTAGCTGCTGGATTTTTTCGAATCCGCCGCTATCTCGCCTTGCCTTGCGTATCTCCTGTTGCATGTCATCGTTGATCTTTTCGATTTTACTCTTCTGCTCGTCGGTAAGCTTCAGCGCGTCTTGCACCTCTTTGAACCTCAAAAGCGACGCTGATGACGGCGGTCCGCCAAACCCACGACCACCGCGACCGCGACGCCCCCCTTGTTGTGCCTCCGAAACCTGGACCACCATGGCGACAATCGCCAGCGCGGCCACTACCGCCCAACCTCTCCTAGAAAATCGCATTGTCCTACCCTTTCTTTGTCGAGTATTGCGCCCTTTGCGCGGAGATTCTCTATGTCTCCGGTAGATTAAAACCCATTGCGCGGTTCGAGTATCGGTAAAATTATCTGGTTCGTTCCGGCCGGGGGTATGGTAGGTGCCGCCCACCAAAGGGCAGACAATGCCCTGAGAGATGCCCACCTGACAAAGCCGCCAGCAACGACAGCGGGTCAATCCCCACCCGCCGGATCGCGGAATCGGTAGCCGATGCCACGTACCGTTTCGACTAAGACCGCGTGCGACCCGAGCTTCTTGCGCAGCGAGCGGATGTGGACGTCGATCGTGCGCTCCAGCACCAGCGAATCGCCGCCCAGGGCCGCGTCGATCAATTCCGACCGCGAAAACACCCGGCCCGGCTGGCGAATCAGGGCTTCCAGCAGACCGAACTCGCTGGGCGTCAGATCGAGCGGCTCGTCCTCGGCCGTGACGCGGTGCCGCTCGCGGTCGACCATGATGCCCTGGCTGACGAGCACGTTGCCGTTGGCGTTGTTGCCTTCGCGGCGTCGCAGCAGCGCCCGAACCCGCTCCAAGAGCACTTTGACGCTGAACGGCTTCGCGACGTAGTCGTCGGTGCCGACCGAGAAGCCGGCCACCTGGTCGGTCTCCTCGCCCTTGGCGGTGAGCATCAGCACAAGATGCTGCCGCGTGACGGGGTCGGCCCGCAGCCGGCGGCAGATCTCCAGCCCGTCGATGATCGGCAGCATCAAGGTCGAGCACGACCAGATCGGGCGGCTGGAGCCTGTGCTTGCTGCAGGCCTTCCTGCCCGTCGTTGGCCACCGGTTTCGATAGCCGTCCTGGCGCAGGTTGTAGTCCAACACGTCGGCCAGCGACCGATCGTCTTCGACGATCAGAATTCGTGCCCTTTGGTCATGTGCGTGCGTAGCTATTGCACACTCGGATGAAGCTGCTTCATTCGAAATGATGTCTGGCAATTTCGCCTTCGACCAAATAAATCACGTCTTCAGCAATGTTCGTCGCACAGTCGGCGATCCGCTCGACGTGGCGCGAGATCGAAAAGACGTGCACTGCCGGCTCGATCGAGTCCGGCCGTGACCTGCATCATCTCGATCAGGTCGTCGATGACCTGTCGATTGAGCTCGTCGACCTCGTCATCGCGCCGGCAAACTTCGCGGGCGACGTCCACGTCCAGATCGACAAACGCGTCGAGCGCGTCGTGCACCATGTCGGTCGCCTTGATCGACATCCGCTCGAGCTTGTCCGGAATCTCGAACTCGGGATGATCGGTCAGCGAGCTGGTCCGCTCGGCGATGTTCACGGCCAAGTCGGCGATCCGCTCCAGTTCGGTGTTGATCTTCAGCACGGTCGCCGTGCGCCGCAAATCGACGGCCACCGGCTGATGCAAGGCGAGGATCTTGAGGCATTCTTCCTCGATCTTCACTTCGCGCACGTTGATCTCGATGTTCGCTCGTCGACCACTTCGCTCGACAAGTCGGTCCGCCGGTCGACCAGCGCCTGGCAGGATTTGGCGATCATTTCTTCGACCAGCGACGACTGGGCGAGAATCTCGCGTTCCAATGCTTCCAAATCCGCTCAAATGTTTCGACATGTCTTTTGCGAGGAACAGTAGGTAGGAATCCGGTTAACGGCACCTACTACTTCTCACCTCTTGCCCGAATCGGCCCGTGATGTAGTCTTCCGTTTGTCCGCTTGCGGGATTGGTGAACAGTTCGTTGGTCGACCCGACCTCGATCAATTCGCCCTGGTAGAAGAAGGCGGTCTGATCCGAAACGCGGGCCGCCTGCTGCATGTTATGCGTCACGATCACGATCGTGTATCGCTCGCGGAGCTCGAAGATCAGGTCTTCGATCGCGGGCGGTCGACGCCGGATCGAGCGCCGAAGCCGGCTCGTCCATCAGCAGCACGTCGGGATCGGTCGCCAGCGCCCGCGCGATGCAGAGCCGCTGCTGCTGTCCGCCGGAAAGCTGCAGTGCCGAGTCGTCCAGCCGGTCGTTGACTTCCTCCCACAGCGCCGCCCGCGTGCAGCGATTTCTCCGACGATCTCGCACAACGCTGCGTGTCTGCCGCATGCCGGCCACGCGCGGCCCGTAGGCCACGTTCTCGAAAATCGACTTGGGAAACGGATTCGACTTCTGAAACACCATGCCGACGCGCTTGCGGAGCTCCACGACGTCGACCTTCGGCCCGCGGATGTCCTGCCCGTCGAGCAGGATTTCGCCCTCGACGCGCGTGCCGTCGATCATGTCGTTCATGCGGTTGAGGCAACGCAGAAACGTGCTCTTGCCGCAGCCCGACGGGCCCGATCAGCGCCGTCACGCAGTTGGCCGGAATCTCCAGCGAGACATCGGACAGGCCTGCTTCGTGCCGTAGTAAAAATTCAGCTGCCGACACCGAAAGCTTGGGCGTGCGACGAGCCATCTCGTCGGCCGTTCGCGTTGGGCGTCTCGCGGAAAGGACAGAGGCCGAATGGCATGAGGGGTCGCTGGACTGGGGTTTCTTGCATCACTTGACACTCTCATCTTAACCGTCGCGATCGGCCCGGCAAACTGCTGCCGACTGATTCCGCTGCAAATGGTAGACCGTGAACCGCAACGCCAGATTCAAGCGAACACCAACCCGATCAGAATCAACATCCCGGCCCAAGCCAGATTCTGCTCATCTTGGTACGGCCCGGTGGCATACACGAATACCTGCACGGTCAGCGAGGGAAACGGGTGGGACGGATCGAGCGTGAGCAACCGCGAGCCCAGGGCGGTAAACAACAGCGGCGCAGTTTCGCCGGCAATCCGGGCGATGGCCAGCATGATGCCGGTGATAATGCTGCCCGTGGCCGCCGGCAGAATCACTTGCAAAATCGTGCGGGCCTTGGTCGCGCCCAGGGCGATCGAGGCCTCGCGATAACTGTAGGGCACGAGACGGAGCATTTCTTCGGTCGTGCGGGCGACGATCGGCATCATGATGAACGCCAGCGCACAGGCGCCGGCATAGCCGTTGAAATTGCCCATCGGCACGACGACCAGTTCGTAGCCCAGGATGCCGACGACGATCGACGGCACGCCGGTGAGCACGTCGGCGATAAACCGCGCCGGCGTGCCCAGCCACGAGCCGGCGGAATACTCCGACAAGTAGATCCCCGCCAGCATGCCGAGCGGGATCCCGACGGCGCTCGCCAGCGCGATCAGAATGCCGGTGCCGACCAGCGCGTTTTTCAATCCGCCGGGCGCACCTTCCATGCCGGGCGGGATCGGCAACTCCGTAAAGAGGTCCCAGCTCAAGTACCTGAAACCTTTGACGAGCAGATAGACGTGACCGACGCCAGGATGGCGAGGATGCAGACCGTAAACAGGACGCACAGCGCCTTCATCACCGCCGACTGGATCGGCACGTACCGGCGGTAGACCGGCCGCTGCCGACGCGGGCTGCATTTGGTACGGATGACGTTCATGCGCGTTACTCTGGCGATCAATGTGCGGCGGCGGTGCGGGAGTTGCCGCCGACGACCAGCCAGCGGGCGACGATGTTGAACAACAGCGACATCACCAGCAGAATCAGCGCGACTTCGGTCAGCGCCGCGCGGTGCAAGCTCGGTGCTGGCCTCGGCAAACTCGTTGGCCAGCAAGCTGGACATCGTCTGCGCCGGGGCGAAGAGCGAAGCGTGAATCTGGTTGTTGTTGCCGATCACCATCGTAATGGCCATCGTCTCGCCGGCGGCCCGGGCCAGGCCGAGCATCACCGCACCAAACAGGCCGGAACGCGAATAGTGGAGCATTTCCCACGAGCTTTGCCACCAGGTGGCGCCGAGCGCCAGCGTGCCTTCGATCTGCGCCCGGGCACCGATCTTCAGCACGTCGCGGCCGATGGCCGTGATGATCGGCAGAATCATGATCGCCAGCACCAACCCGCCGCAGAACATGTCGCGGCCCGTGAGCGGCAGCGATGCGCGTCACGGTTTGTCCGGCCACGCGTCGCCGTTTCCGTGAACAGCCAGGCGTCCACGCCGGGGATCCAGCCCAGCAGTGCGCAGATCGCCGGCTCGACACGATGCTGCAGAAACGGCGCAAGCACGAACAGGCCCCACATGCCATAGGCGATCGACGGGATCGCCGCCAGAAACTCGACCAGAAACGACACCGGCGCGGCCATCCAGCGCGGACTCATCCGCACCAGGAACAACGCCGCCCCAAAGCTCAGCGGCACCGCGAAGAGGATCGCCAGCAAGCGAACTGACCGCGGTGCCGTAGATGACCGGCAGCGCGCCGAACACTGGCGGGATCGTCTTCATCACGACTTCGCCGTCTTCGATGATCACGTGACCGGCGGCATCGCGCGCCGGCACGTTCAACTCGTTCGGCCGCCACTGACTCGTGAACAAGAAACTCCAGCCGAACGTCTCGATGCTGGGCCAAGCGGCGTACGAGAGCACGCTGAGCAGCACGACCAGCATGACAATAATGCTGACTGCCCCCAACCGCGAGCAGCCCGCCAATGACGGCATCGCCGGTGAAGCCGCGGCGACGGCGCATCCAACGAACGCGACCGGCGCAGCCGGCGGCGGCAATTCCGCACCCGCACCAATCGTTTGGCCTGCTTGGGAATCCTGTTTCGCAGCCGCCTGACGATTTACATTACTTGCCGATGTCGAGCGGCTGTCCTTTGTAGTTGAGCGCTTTAGCGCCTCCTCGACCTTCCCCTGCACTTCCGGCGCGAGCGGAGCATAATCGAGATCGGCGGCGTACCGTTGGCCGTCGTGCGTCGCCCACCACAAGAAATTCGCCAGATCTTGGGCCGCACCTTTATCGGGAAGATTATTCAAGTCTCTGTACACGATCAGGTAGGTGAACGACGCAATCGGATAGGCTTGCTCGCCCGGCTGGTTCCAGATATTGGCAGCCAACAGCGAGTGGCTTTTGCTGGAGTCGGCGCCGCCCCCGCGCGGGAGACGGTTTCCGGTGAAGCCTTCACGAATTTGCCGTCCCTGTTCTGCACCATGCCGTAGGTCAGGTGATTGTTATCGGCGTAACTTTGCTCGACGTAGCCCATGCCGCCGACGGTCTGTTGCACGACGGCGGTGACGCCTTCGTTGCCTTTGCCGCCCTGGCCGAACGGCCACTGCACCTGCTTGCCCATGCCGATCGTGAAGGCAAATGTCGGACTGCGTGGCCAGGTAATTGGTAAAAATAAAAGTCGTCCCCGAGCCGTCGGTTCGCCAAACGGGCGTGATGTACATGTCCGGCAGATGAACATCGGGGTTGAGGCTCGCGATGGCCGGGTCGTTCCACTTGATTCACTTTGCCCAAGTAAATGTCGGCCAGCAATTCGCCGCTGAATTTCAGCGGGCTCGTCACGCCCGGCAAGTTGTACATCGGAACGATCCCGCCCGCACACGAAGGAAATTCCACGATATTTTCCGCCCCGCCGGCCGCTGCTAGTTCCTTTTTGCTCATCGGTGCGTCGGAGCCGCAGAAATCGACGGTCTTATCGGTGATCGCCCGGATCCCACCCCCGGAACCAATCGATTGATAGTCGATCAATACGTCAGGGTGCATCTCCTGGTAGACAACCACGAGCCGCTTGTAGAACGGAGCTGGAAATGTGGCGCCAGCCCCCTGCAGTCGCGTCGCTGCATGGACGGATCTGTCTGTTGCCGAGAAACCCATCAGCAAAACAAGGCCCAGCAGCTTTGCTATGCGTCTGATTCGTCTCGATCTGATTGTTCGGTCGAGATGCATAAGACGATTGCCGAAGACTCGCCTTGCCAATGATTGATGGGTTTGAAAGGCCGTGCGATCAAACCACTACTTCGTTTACTTCGTTGACGCTCCCAACTGGGATGTGCCTTGCCCAATAAGGTATGCGACAATTGTGAAGACCGTGTTAAGATAAGGTAAAGCCCCGCATCAACATCCGTATCCTCTTATAATCACACGGGTTAGGAAAAGAATAGGGCAAGCGAACGGAGGCAAATAGGCCGTCCACTGCGTCCCCCAGCCCCACTGCAGCTCGCAGTTTAATCCAACTGGGATTAATCCGGTGTTTCGCCTGCCGACGCACCGCATGATGACCTGCTGTCTATCAAACGTAGTGGGGGCATCGAGAGCCGCCCCGAAACCCGCCGTGCCCCACGTCACCCAGACTAGCCTGCACGTGCAAACGAAGTTAGTTAACATTTCGGGCAACCAAGGCAATGACCGTTTGGCCGCGTTTGGGTTCGACTGGTTGGTCCGCAGTGCAGATTGAAAGTGCATTTTTCCCGGTGAGCAGAAACAGTGGCCGCGCGGTCGGGCCGTAGAGCAATTGAAAGTCCTGCCACGTGAATTCTTCTGTCAACTTAGTTTTTTTGACCACCGAACCCCGCGCTGAGCGGCCTTCAATATCCGTAAAAGTCATGTCTTTGCCAAACAAGGGACGCCCACCTAGGTGTGGGGCAAGTGTCCAGCGTCGCCCTTCCCCGCCACTTGCAGACAACTGATACACGTTCGCGCGACCAAACAGATGAGCCAGCTCACGCGACGCCATCGCGTTTACTTCGTCGTTCGGGGTCATCGCCAACATTCGGCCAATGCCGCTTAAGTCCAGATCATTTTGCACCGGCTCGGAGAGCACGTTCATACACTCGGCCGTTAGCCCGGACATCCGGGCTGCGCTCACGTTCGATTCGTTCGTGTCAAGCAATAGGACTGCAAAACCTTCCTCTTTGAGAACGCTCGCCAGGTCGCGGATCCAAGCACTTGCGCCCGCAATCAGCAACCCTTGCGGATTCGGATCGGCCAGACCCAGCCATCGTGCCAGCGGAGCAGATAGCAGTCCGTAAACGGCGACTGTTCCGACAATCACTAGAAACGTAATTGGCACCAATTGCTGCGCTTGTTCGGCCAGTTGACTTTCTTCTCCCGATGCTGTCGCTACCTTGAGTGCGAACACACTGGCGACAGCCGCTGCGACAATGCCGCGCGGCGCAAGGAACGCCAAAAATAGACGCTCTCGAACCGTTATGGCCGTGCCGAAAGTCGCAGCCAATACGGAGATCGGCCGCACAGCGACGATCAGCAGCAGCAGAAACAACACACCGCTCGTGCCTAACGCCAGTATTTCGCCCACGTTCAGCCGCGATCCCAACACGACGAACAAACACGAAATCAACAGCACTTCCAAATGCTCGTTGAACTCGACAACGTGCCGAATCGAAACCTTGCGTTGATTGGCCAGCACAATTCCCATGAAAGTGATCGTGGCCAGACCCGACTCGGCCTGCAGCTCGTTCGAAGCCGCAAATGCCCCCAGCGCCACGGCCAGGAATGCGACGCCCTGTAGGTAATCCGGCAGCCAGTAACGCTGCACGGCCTTCACCAGTAGCCATGCCGCCAAAAAGCCCAGCACAAGGGCGATTCCCGCGCAACGTAAGAGTACGAGCGACACGCTGGCCACACTCGGCACTTGAACTGCCGCCAACACTTGCTCAAAGACGAGGATGGCCAGCACCGCACCGATGGGGTCGATTACGATCCCTTCCCATTTCGCGATCGAGCCGACGCGGCGCGTCGGCCGAATGTGCCGCAACAAGGGTCCCACCACCGTCGGACCTGTAACGACTAGAATCGCGCCCACAAGCACGGCGATCCGCGTCGTCAGACCCAGCGTGTACTTTGCCGCGGTCGCGGTCAGCACCCACGCCACAAGTGCACCGATCGTCACGAGCCTCAACACCACCGGACCACTGTACTTCAACTCGTGGTAGCGTAGGCTCAAGCCGCCTTGAAACAAGATCACGGCGACCGCTAGTGAAACGGCCGGAAATAAGAGCCGCGGCCCGTTCTCACGTGCGCCGCCCGTGACAGCGGATAACAGTGTATCGGGATCGACGAACTGCCCCAGCGCGATTCCGCACCCCAATAGCAACAGAATAGCAGGAACGTGCAGCCGCCAGGCTAGCCATTGTGCCGCGATGCCCAATAGCGGCACTCCCACCAGATAGAGTACGAGGTGTTCTTCCATGAGGCGCACCTGCGAGCCGTAAGGTTCACGATTTTTCACTCGCCGCCGATGCATCATCGGACGACTTGCGCAACTGACGCATCGCGACGGCCGCCACCGCACCGCCCTCGCGGTCGCGGTGCACGGCCAGCGACCAGCAGCGACGAGCCATTGTCGATTGGCCGGATGTTTCCAACATGTCTCCCAACAGCAGGCAAAGCGTTGGCAACTCGTGGTGCTTGTTTACCAGATCGATCATCGCTCGCAGCGCATCCGGGCGAATGCCGACGTGGTACGACACGAAGGCACTGTGCAATGCTGTGGCAATTGCTTGGCTTTCTCCCTCGAATGCTTCGACTAGCGGCTTGCTACACTTCTCGAAGTGAAGCGCCGCCGCCTCGCAAAAGGCTTGCATGATGAACGCCCGCGGCCCCCGATCCGAGAACTCCTCAAGCCGCGCAAAGAGTTTCCCTGCGTCGGCAATCTCACCTTTTCTCAATAGCGAGCAAGCAAGTACAAATGCTTTCTCGTACGTTACCTGACGTGACTCGCCGCCCACCACGATATTAATTTCCGCCGGCGATGGATCTTCCAATTGCGTATCTTCTTCGTCATTGATATCAGTCATAGTCAGCACTCCCCTTCTTACCCGGCTAAAAACCACTCCGCAGCGCATTCGGCTTAGGGACAACTCAAAAATAACTTGGCAGTTTACGTTGGGGCGATGACATAGTTGTAAGCCGACAAGAGTTGATCGCGACGGGTTGGTTCGTGTTGGGTGAAATCCGGGTGCGGCTTGATTTTGGGTTGATAGACGTGACGAGCAAGTTCGACCACGACGCGGAGTCCGGTGGAGGTGGTCGTGCGGGCGAAGGCGTCCCGAATCACCTCGACACTTTTGAGCAGCAGTCCCCGAAGCGATCGCGTCAAATGGCAAAACAAACGATGATCGATCGGATTGTGCTTGGAGCAGTAGGGAGGAATGTGGCAGACGCGGAACGTCAGTTCGAGTTCCTTGGCGAGCCAAGAGAGCCGTTCGCGGAAGAGCGGGACGCGATAGCCATTGCTCCCGCCGCAATCGGCGAGCAGCAGAATCGGGTCGCGCCGACGATAACGCCCTTTGCCCAGCCGATGCCACCAACGACGAACCGCAGCCGCCGCCAGTTCCCCCGTGTCGGCGCCTTTGGCCAACATGACGAGTGCTTCTTGTTGGGCCAGGTCGTACACGCCATAGGGAACCACCTTGCCCGTCGCCAAGCTGGTGAAATCATGATCCAAAGCCCGCCCCGGAGTTTCGCTCCAAGCGCGACCGGGGCGATAAAAATCGCCCAACAGCTCCTTTTTCTTCGTGTCGATCGACAGCACAGGCCAGCCCTTTGCCAAAAACTCCGCCCGCAACTCAAGCATCCGCGCGAACTGCGGTTCGCGGTCCACGCTGGCCCCGGTCGGCAACGTCTTAGCCAACTGCGCGATGCGACAGCCCCAATTCCTCACGCAACAACCGGCCGACGGTGTTCGCCGAGATCGGACTGCCTCGCTCGCAGAGCTCCTCGGCAATCTCACGCGGCGAGCGATTGGTCCACAGGCGGCCCAGCTCGATGGGCGATCCAGCCGTGTGGCCTTCCACAACTTCCTTCAGTTGCTCCACCAATTGCGGGTTGGCGAAGCTAGCTTGTTTTCGTCCCCCCTTTTTTTCGGACACGCCCGGCGGCCTGATCCTCCGGTAACTGCTCCACATCTTCTTTGCCGCGCTCGATCGTATCAACTTTGCAGCCAAACAACCTGGCGATGTAGGCCGAGCCGCCATGTCCCAGCTTGGCCGCCTCGACTGCCGCATACCGCCGTCGATCCTTCTCCGAAAGCGACTGGAAAAAGAGAACCATCTGCCTTTCGATCGTTGCGTGATAACCGACCACAGTGGCGCCTCCGGAAGGATCGTGGAACACCACAGTCTACCAAACTACCAAGTTGTTTTTGAGCCATTTCTTAGAGCAGTAGGAATAGGTCTGAGCCTGAAATCAGCCGAACTTGCCGCATTCTCCTAGAGATTTTGAGAGACTTCGGCACGGGTGTTGTACTCACTTACATTATCGCTCGAAAAGCCGCGTTTATCATCAACCTATCATTGCGGACGTCCAATTAACCGGTAGACACGCGCTGATCTTCCGCACCAGCGGCTATTGCGGCGCAGTATAACCGCCTGTGCGACTGTTCAGAGAGGCCGAAGTCTGCCGCTGCCGGTTCTCGTTGCGGTGGAATCGACCAGACAAGAAACCATCGCCTAACTAGCCGACGGCTTTGATCCACTGCGCCAGCTGCGGGCCGCCCCAAACCGAATCGTGGGCGCCGCACGCCGCTGCTGCTCGGCCGTACGAAACGCGTTCATCACATCGCTGCGCGTTAACACCCCCACTAACTGCGGAGGGTTCGAGTGCGACATCACCGGCAATCGGCCAATATCGTGGTTCGCCATGTGCTCTACCGCTTGGCGCACACTCGTGTCTTCGTACACGAACTTCGGTGGCCGCCATACGAGATCGCGGAGGCACGCCGTCGGCGATGCCTGTGGATCCATAATATCGTTGCGCGTTAACACGCCGATCAAGACTCGGTTCGTGTCTAGTACCGGATATCCCTGATGATGACTATCGTCGCTAGGTTGCGAAAACCATTCGCGCACACGTTCGACCGTTTCACCAGCCTGCAGGGCAACGACGTTTTCCGTCGCAAACTCGCGCACCGAGCACCTGATCGAGGAAATCCGCCACGTATTCCGTCGGTGGCCGAATACCCCGGCGGGCAATCTTCTCCGTCATAAACGTATTTCGCATCAGTAAGCAACTGACCATGTACGATGTCGTGCATCCCGCCAGGAGCGGCAACAAGCCCATTGGCTCCAACGTTGCCTCAAATGCGAATACGGCCGATGCCAAAAACGCCCGAGATGCCCCGCCAAACAAAGCCGCCATGCCCACTAGCGCCGCTACGCGTGCATCGATGCCCAACCCCGGCAAAAGTAAGACCCCTACGCTGCCGCAGACCATGCCGAGCGCACCGCCAATCGTACATAACGGCGCAAGTGTACCGCCCGACGACCCGCTGGCAATGGCGACCGACCACGAAACAAATTTCATCACTCCGAGCGCGAGCATCGCCGTCACGGCCATATTGCCCGACAAGCTATTGGTGATGTTGTAATAGCCCACTCCCAACGTATTCGGCACGAGGTAGCCAATCACGCCGACCGCAACTCCGCCAATTGCCGGCCACCACATCCAGTGCACCGGCATCCACTCTTCGAACCCATCTTCCAGCGCGTACGTCAATCGCGTGACCCACACGGCCAGCACACCCATGAAGCAGCCGAGCAGTGCATAAAACGCGAGCGCAGTCAGGGTGGGCGCCGCTACATGTGGCATCGAAAACATGCCCTGTGAGCCCTCCAGTTTCACATGAATACCGGCCGCTGTCGCACTCGCAAGGGCTACCGGAATGATCGAGGACGCCCGATATTCGAACAGCAACAGCTCGATCGCAAACAGCACGGCGGCGACGGGGCTATCGAACGTCGCGGATAAACCAGCCGCTGCACCAGCGGCGAGCAGCGTTTTCCGCTCTTGAGCCGTCGTGCTGAGCATCTGACCGAACATCGAGCCTAACGCGCCACCCGTAGCAATAATTGGTCCTTCCGCCCCGAACGGCCCACCAGTGCCAATCGCCAAGGCGGCCGAAATCGGCTTCAGAAACGTCAGCCTAACGGGCATGCGGCTTTCATTCCGCAGCACTTGAGCCATCGCTTCCGGAATACCTTCACCGCGAATTGCCTTCGAACCATAACGCGCCATCAAGCCGACAATCAGCCCGCCGATGATCGGCACGATGACGACCATCCACCCTAGATGATTGTTTGCAGGCTGCGCGAGTTGCAGCGAAAATCGCTGAAAGAATGCGATGTTGGTGAACAGCGCGATCAGTCGTACGAACACGACGGACACAGCCGCCGCCGCCGCACCCAGCACGATCGCAACCGCTGAAATCTGGATAACTCGGCGGTCGACAATCGCCCGCTCGGTCGGCACTTGAGCCGTGTCCGAAACTAGATCAAGCGTCGGCGAAACTGGCACCCCATCCGCTAACGCGGTCTGGGGTAAACCATCATTCGTTGGATCAGAGTCAGTCGACATGTGGCCGGTAAGGCCGGCCGAGCTAGGATATAAAGTGGCCGGAACCCCTATGGTACACTAACTTGTGCGGCAGTACGAGCCGCAAATTTGTCGTGAGTTCGCGCTGCTACGCCTCCGGCGGAATACACCCGATTAGCGCGTCCTGTGCTACCACCGCAATTGCCGAGCTGCGGCGTAGCATGCATCATGAACCCCATTCCATCTCGACTCCTCCCCTGAGTCCACGATCTAATGAATACTTCGAAGACGGAAATCACGTTATCTCAGCTTGCACGCCGCATCTCGTCCGGCCACACCAAAGCTGCCATTCTGTTTGTCTCGATTCTCTCGGCTTTGGTTGTCCTCACTCCTCCCAGCCCAGCTAAGGAAACACCTGAGCCGCAACACACGACTGCAGCAACCGCGAAGCCGACGGATGTCGCTCACAATAGCGACTACGACCACACACAGGTTGGGCCACAAAAAAATGGCCGCATCGTTGTGCCAACCAACCAGGTCCTTACGCCCGCCGGTAGGCAAGTGATTGTCGGCGGCCGACCGACCGATGTTACCCTCTCGCCGGACGGCCGCTGGCTCGCGGTGCTTAACTTGCGCGATGTGCAGCTTGTGAATGTCGTTTCAGGCGAAATCGTGAGCAGTGTCCCGAACCGCAGCGCGAGCTTCAAAGGCATCGCCTTCGGGCCAGAAGGGAAGCGCCTCTATGCCTCGACGATCGGCGCCAAGATCGGCGTGTTCGACGTCTCCGACGACGGCAAACTTGCCGCCGCAAGTCCGATCGAACTCGGTTCCAAATCGCGCCGCGACAAAGACATCGTTCCCGTCGGCATGTCGATCAGCCCCGATGGCAAAGCCATGCTCGTCGCGATCAACATGCGCAACACATTGGCGGAGATCGACCTCGCGACCCGCAAAATCAAACGCGAAATTCCCGTCGGCAATGCGCCATACGATGTCGTCGTCCTTGGCCGTACCGCCTACGTGAGCAATTGGGCCGGCCGACTGCCGACGCCCGGCACACCCACGGGCCCCTCCGGCGACGCGCCGCCCGTCCGTGTCGATCCGGTGCGCCACATCGCCAACGACGGTTCTGTCTCCGTCATCGATCTCGACCGGGGCCGCACAACCAAGGAAATCGTCGTCGGCTTGCACCCCTCGGGTATGGTCGCCACTCCCGACAGCCGCTACGTCCTTGTCGCCAACGCACACAGCGACTCGGTCACCGTCATCGAAACCCGTACGAACAAGGTCGTCGAAACGATCTCCACGAAGCCGACCGAAAAACTCCTCTTCGGAAGCACCCCCAACGCCCTCGCCATCAGCTCCGACGGCCACACGGTCTATGCCTCCAACGGCACCAACAATTCGGTCGCAGTCATCGATTTCCATCCACCCACAAGCCAACTCCTCGGCTGCATTCCGACCGCCTGGTACCCCGCCGGCCTCGTCGCCGACCCCGGCCGCAACGCGATCTACGTCGCTAACATCAAAGGCAACGGCTCGCGCAGCCAGTCGTGGAAGGGCGAACGCAAGGTAAAAGGCAACGTCGTGTTCGGCTACAACTCGCACGACCATCAGGGCACCGTGTCGCTCATCAAACGACCAACGGCCAACGAGCTCACTGCGTACACCAAGCAAGTCCTCGAAAACAACCGCGAGACCGAAGCGATGAGTGCCCTCGCCCCACCCCGCCCCCACACACTGCCCCGCCCTGTGCCCCAGCGCCATGGCGAGCCCTCGGTCTTCAAGCACGTCGTCTACATCATCAAGGAGAATCGCACGTATGACCAAGTCTTCGGCGACATCAAAAAGGGTGAAGGCGACCCCGACCTCGTTTTGTTCGGCCACGAAGTGACGCCCAACCAACACAAGATGGCAGAACAGTTCGTGCTGCTCGATAACTTTTATTGCAGCGGCGTTCTCAGTGCTGACGGCCACCAATGGACCGACGAGGCCTACGTAAGCGACTACCTCGAAAAAGCGTTCGGCGATTTCCCCCGCAGCTATCCCTACCCTGGTGGCGATGCGATGGCCTATTCTCCCACCGGCTTCTTATGGGATAACGTGCTCGCCCACAAAAAAACGCTCCGCGTCTACGGCGAGTTCGCGCCCGGTAGCGTCACCTGGAAGGATCGCAGGAAAACCGGCCGGCCCACTTTCACCGACTGCTATAACGACTTCATCCACGGCACGGACTTCGTCGACATTCGCGCCATCCCCAACATCAAAACGATCGAGCCATACATCTGTCCCACGGCGACTGGCTTCCCGCTCATCGTCCCCGATGTCCACCGTGCCGCCCAATTCATCGACGAACTCAAACGCGGCGAGCAGACCGGCGAATTCGCCAACTTCTCAATTATGCTGCTGCCGAACGATCACACGTCCGGCACGCGCCCGGGAATGCAAACGCCCGAAGCGGCTGTCGCCGATAACGACCTCGCTCTGGGCCGCATTGTCGAAGCTGTCAGTCATAGCCGCTTTTGGCCCGAGACCTGCATCTTCGTCGTCGAAGACGACCCGCAGGCTGGCTTCGACCACATCGACGGCCACCGCACCATTGCCCAAGTCATCAGCCCCTACACCCGCCGCCGATTTGTCGATAGCACCAATTACAACCAAACCAGTATGGTCCGAACGATTGAGCTCATTCTTGGCCTGCCGCCGATGAACCAGATGGATTCCTCCGCTACGCCAATGGCCAGTTGCTTCACCGACCAGCCCAATCTCACGCCGTACGACGTCGTGCCAAACAACATCCCGCTCGACAAGCTCAATCCCGAGCTCAACGCCATCAGCAACCCGAGCCAAAAACATTGGGCCGAGGAGTCGCTCAAACTGGATCTAAGCGACGTCGACCGCGCCGACGAGAACATGTTCAACCGCATTCTCTGGCATGCTCGCCGCGGCCGCGACGACACTTACCCCGCCTGGGCTGTCACCGCCACCGAACAAGATGAGCGCGACGACAACTGATTTGAATTCCCGTCGTCAAAATGAGGAACCTTGGCGGGTTTTGTTGCTAAGTTGCGGAGACCGCATTGCCGCAACTCGGCCTCCGCTCATTCCTCAATTGCCATTCCGCTCATTCAATGGCGCAGCGTCGATAGCTTCCCTGCCGCGCACCACCATTTCCCGCGCGGCATCAAATCTCATATCCGCGAGCAACAATGCGACGGTGATCAAGGTATCGCGTTGCCCGTAGATTTTTTGAACCCAATCGGGCTTACCATTTTCGCGATCGCTCGCGGCATGATCACGACGCATCGCCCGCACTTCTTCCAGCGTCATTTCAAGCTCAGCAAGCAATTCCACCAGCAACTCTTTAATTTGCTGAAGCTTCTCGTTACTTTCAGTGAACATGGTGATTGAATAGTCGGCTCTGAATTCCTTTTACCCCACTAAGTCAGCGAGCATCGCTACGAGCGCTGCCCGCCATCCCTCTCTGGCCGCGCTACGTCGACCCGATTGTCAATTCGCACGTCACCCAGCTTATTCAGCGCATTCTGCAGAAGCCGCTTCAAGTAATACATAGTCACGGTGTCCTTCACGATCAACACATCATCAATCCAATCAAAGGCAAAATCGTTAGTCCTCCCCATGAAAGCTGGGATGCCGATGCAGCAGATCCCGCGCCCGCTGGGGCGGCTTCGGCCGGTACGAGGGGATGCTGACCTCCTCATCTCGCCTGAAATCGTCGCAATGTCCCGTCAAATCTGGGCATGAATATCCCTAAACCCCCCTCCAAAACTTTGCCGGCCGATCCGCAACCCGCCTTCAAAAGGAGCCTAAATTCTCCACCAATGAGTCTGTCTTTTCAGTACGTTGCCGTACCGAACTCCCCGTCGGAACCCACTATTCTGGGTGACACTTCCTCTGGCCAAACGTATACAATTACTGTAGACGGATGGGCATCCGTCTCACTCCAGGATCGATTGGTTCGTTTCCGACAAATTCAAACCAGCTACAGGAAGCGTTTACCGCGACATCAAGGTTTGCGAGGGACAATTAGAACCTTGCCTCTTTGCCGTTGGCCGACCTTTCAGAATAGGTACAGGACCCAATGGCAAAATCTACTCAGGCGCGCAATCCGTCCCGCAATATTCTTCTTGCGAAGCTGCCCGTTGAGCAGTTCGAAAACCTCCAGCGGAGCCTCCAGCCCGTCGTGCTCGAGACGCCGCAGCCTATCTTTGAGCCCAACCAGCCGATCCAACACGCTTACTTTCCCGAAAGCGGTATGATCTCCGTCGTCTCCATTATGGAAGATGGCCGCAGCATCGAAGTCGGCACCATCGGGCGAGAAGGCATCGCCGGCGGTACGCTCCTGTTGGATGTCGACCGCCTCCCTTATCGCTACTTCACGCAGCTTAGCGGCCGAGCCCAACGCATCGACGCGTCGCGTCTCAAGGAAGAGGCCAGCCGCTCGTCCGAATTGCGCACGCTCATTCTCCGCCTCGAAGCTGCATTCCTCACGCAATCGATGCAAGGGGCCGCCTGCAACGGCCTGCACACTGTTCAACAACGCTGCTGCCGTTGGCTCCTCATGGCCCGCGATCGCTGCGACACGGATGAGATTTCCCTCACGCACGAGTTCCTAGCCCTCATGCTCGGCGTCCGCCGCGCCAGCGTCACCGAGGTCCTCCGCCCACTCCAAGAAGCCGGGCTTGTCAGTTCCAATCGCGGCGTCATCACCATCCTCAACCGCGCAGGGATCGAAGCCGACACCTGCGAGTGCTACGCCATCATCACTGACCAACATTGCCGTTTGCTCAACGGGTGAGCCAACCCCGTGCTGCGCGACTGGGTGGCTGGGGTCGAACGAAGTGAGCCCCCAGAATCGCCCACGTCATGCGCGGGTTCTCCGACAGCTTTTCCGCATCTGCCGTCAATTGATGCGCAGGTCTCCCGACCTCGCAACATGCGAATCAATCACATGCCGATATCACGGTCTAACGCTCAAACCTCATCCATCCCGTAATCAACACCGCTAAGATCATCCCCATCACGCCGCAGGTCGGCTCCGGCACTTGTGTTGCCTCAAACTGGCTGCCCATCGCCCCCGTCTGGCCAAAATTCGCCCGCCACACATCATAATCCTCCGTCGAAATCGATTCAGGTGTCGTGTCGTGCGGTAGCGCGGCAGATGTCTCCAACGCGTGCCGCCACAAAACATAGTCGGCCGCGTCCACGACACCATTGCCGCTGTAATCTCCCGCGAGCGTGGTCACGACACCAGGCACGAACCCCGGGCTCCCCACGTCGCCGCCCGGACTGTCGATCACGTCCGAGAGCACCGGTTGAGGCGCCGAGCTATTGTTGTCGTCCGACCGCGTCCAGCTCGAAGGAATCGCCGGGTCGGACGTCAAATTCGCCAAAAAGATCGACCCGGAATCGTTATTGTTCGGCCAGCCAGCAGCCACACTGTCATCATACGCGACCACGGCCGCTGCGTTGTTCGTTGTCCGTCGCGGCGACATCGTCGATTGTGTTTCCGCTTGATATGCGCCCAGGCTGCTCCAAATCGCCACCGTGTCGCCGCCGTTCGCGAGATCGCTCCAGGGATTCACAGGAATGAAGTTGATGCCCTCGCCCCAAGCCGCCTTCATGTCCGCCAATGTGCTTCCGCTCACGCCGGCGTTGAACAACACGCCAGTAGCACCTTGTGCGATGCTGCCTGAGATTATGTTGGCCTTCGTCAAAGACGAACCGTCATCATCATCAAACACGTAGCTCGTGGCACCGAAATCGATCGTCGACCCCGTGTTGTTCAAAACTTCAACCCACTCCCAGGCCGAATCTGGCGTCGATGCCGGGTCGTACATAATCTCGGAGATCAACAGCCCCGACGCCGCCCCACCATTCGGTACCACGCCGGGCGTTCCCCGATCCGCCACATCGTTGATCGGCGTACTCGGCAGCGTCGTTTGCACGCTCACGTGAGCGCCCAGCGCGCCGTTGGCGCTCGCCACCCAATTCGCGCCGCTGACCACGCTGCCAACTCCATTCCACGCGATCGAATGCCCGTTGGTCACTGCCGGAAAACCATTCGTCGTAGCGAAGTCGATGCTCATCACCGCGCGATCGAACGACCGCCGCGGGCTGGTCGCCGACATCAATTCGTCCGCCGCGTAGCTGGCGTGGCTATTCCACAGCCCGATCGCATCCCCGGCCGTGAGCGAAGTGAAATTGCTCACCGGCACCAATGTGATCCCGCCGCCCCAAGCGTTCGTGAACCGCGACGGATCGAAATCCAAATCACCGCCGTTGTAAAGCACAGCCACTCCACCGGCCGGCACGACCGTATTGCCGTTCGTCGCATCGATGTTCGCCGCGCCCATCGTCGAATCATCGTCATCATCGAACACCCAACCATCGAGGTCGACTGGCGTTGCGGTTGTATTGCGAACCTCGACCCATTCCCACAGGTTCTCCGTGATGGGGTCAAACATGATCTCGGTGATTTCCACCTGTCCCCATGCCGCCGCAGCCGACAACCAAAGCACACTAACCGCCGCGCTTTGTAATGCCCACCGGCAAGTACGCGTTACCATGATGATTGCTCCCCCCACATCGCTTGGACCCCAAAGAGCCCCCGGTCACTGACCGGGAGCTACTATTCACACGCGTAACATCGTTAACTCCACACGCTGCCCCTCGCCCCTTCCTATGTGCCCGCCACTTCCACCGCATGCACCCCCGCAAACGCGGCTGCACCGAGCGGACTGGTAATAGAGTGTGAGTCAAAGTCGACCCACGGCATTTGGTCCATGTCTGGCAAGTACGCGTCCTGCTGGCGGAAGAGATCGTCCACGAACGCGTCGCCCTTTTGCAGGTCTTGAGGCGTTATTTTCCGAAGTGTGCTGCGGAACAGGTACAAATCGGTATAGACCTTGTGCGGCACCTGCACACTGGTTTGCCACTTGGAAACGTCCGCGTCCTCGCCCAGCTTATCGGTTTCGGCGCCCAATGGATCGCCTCGACTTCCTGCCCGCCGCGGTAGAGTGCGATGCCCGACCAACCGTTGAAATCAGAATTCCAGGCGACCAGCACGTCGGCATCGCGGCTCAGCGATGGCACGAGCGTTTCCAATTGCCGTCCATCGCACGCGAACACAGACCACGGATGGCCCGCAAGTTGATAAACGACGACTTGGTTTCGCTTCTCGTCCGTTGGTTTGCCAAACACATCTCTAACGACTTTCCCCTTCCAGATCTGCGCCAGCGCATCGGCCGTTTTCGCAGCATCGGTTTTCACCAGTACATACGCCGCCTCATTCGACCAATCTTCGAGATCGAAACCTCGCTTCGTTCGCAGCGCTGGATCGGCCGCCGCCACCGGAGCAGCTTTTGCCGCCGGTCCTGTCGGAGCAGCATTGTCAGCCGCGGCTTTCGTCTTGAGGCCCGTCGTTTGGTTTTCATTTTGGGCAGGTGTCTTGGCCGCGCTCTGTTGCTCAAGCGCCGTCGCCATCTGATCCATGCTGGCCGGCGCCTGTGTCGAGTTGGAAGAACCGCATCCCACCCAGCCGATCGGTCCGACCGCCAATGCGATGGTCAACCATTGTCGTTTCATGTCGCCCTCCAGGATGAGTCCGAGGTTCTTGTTGGAAGACGACCCTAACACAAGTCGCGGCCGAAATTCAAGGAGGCGGAAAAAAGGGGGTCGGGAACGCTCTGTAGAAAGACTTGAGGGCGACAAAAAGCATATCGTGCCTTGGGCTGCGTCAAGAACGAGTCGCGTCGCCCTTTATTCCGCCCCTCAAGCGCGCTTTGGTCTCTTCGGAGAACGCACCGGGCGAGCGGACGCTTGGGCCGAGGTGTTCAGTGCCCCGGCGGCGCGAATCAGCGCCTGGAGCGCCTTTTCATTAATCTTGTCGCCCGCGTGGAAATCGATGGCACGCCGGGTGCCTGCTTCGAGGCTGGAGTTGAAGAGGCCTGACGGGTCCGCCAGCGACGCGCCCTTGGCGAACGTGAGCTTCACCTTGTCTTTGTAGGTCTCACCGGTGCAGATGATTCCGGCATGCGACCAAACCGGAACTCCCGCCGGATTGGAGGGCTTCTTCCATTTCACCTCCTCGACCACTTCGGGGTCGGTTTCGTGGATGAGCCTTCGGATGCGAGCGAGCATCTTGCCGCGCCAAGCACTGAGATCCTTGATTCTCGCATCGATTTGCTGAGAGGGAGAATCTCCTCCCTTTCCTTCCTTCGAGCCGCTATTGCTCTTCTTCGTGGTTGTTATCGGGCCCCGCCTTCGCTACTTGAGCATCGCCCCCGCGCGGACGCGGACAGCACATTGTGCCATTGCATCTGTCCCCTCGCTGCCGTCATTCCTATCCCCGATCAGGATTGTTTTTCATCCGTTCGACAAGCGCCCGCCAATTCCTGCATGACCATTGGAGCGATGGAGGCATGTCGTCCACTGGCTTTCCAGCCTTGCAAGAGACCGCCAGATTCTTCGCTGCGACAGCCACGATGCGGTTGTGCTTCACCCGCGGGCCCTCATTGGATTCGTCTGTCTTGCCTGTTTCGAGGTACTCGATCCAGTTCTCCAGCCGGTCTTTGGCGAAGATGAACACGATGCGGTCGAAGTCAACTTTGCTGATTCCGTTTCGCTGCGCCTCCTGCCAGAAATCGGACTTCAGCGCGTCGCCGTTGACTTGGTCATGATCGAGGTCGGCCCAAACCATCAGGGTGGTATCGCCGCCCGCATTAAGACAACTTCGCAGCTCCGCGGGCATCCTCTCCACCACCGCCTTCCTCCCGCCGCAGGGCACGAGGCGAAGCGTGTTACTGCCACCCCAAGGCCGCAGCCAACCCGGGTCCAGGCATTTGATTAGTTTGTTGATGAACACTTCATCGATGCTTTCGCCTTTCCTACCCTCGCACAGGCATATGATCTGTGTTCGACTAGCCATGCGCCCACCCTCTCGCGATCGCCTCGCCGGCGGTCATGCCCTCGGGCACCTTCAGCGGTCCGATCCGCGTGGGAGAAGTATGATTGTCACGCCAAAGATACCGCCCGTTTGCTTCTCCGGAGTTTGAAAGAATCTCCGGGTGGTGCGAGATCAGAATGAGCTGGTGTTCCTCGTCGAGCAGTTCCCGCATCGACAGCACCCACGGCTGCAGCTCGGGCAGGCCGACGAAGTTGTCCGGCTCGTCAATCAGCACCGTCTTCGCAGCCCCCGTCTCCAAGGCCGCCCGCACCATGTACAGCCCAATCAGTGCCCGCTCTCCATCCGAGAGCTGGTCGAAGAACAGCAAGATCGGTTTGCCATCTTCCGACTCGAACCGCAACTGCAGCGCCTCTGCGTTCAGCCCCACGTCCACCAGCTTGAACGACCGGAAGTCCGGCCAGACCTCCTGCAACATCTCGCCCAGAGCATGGGTCCACTCCTGCCCCTGGTTAAGCGAGCGGTACCAGGATGTGAGGTTGGTCATCGACAAGTCCGGACGCTTCGCCTTGGCCTTGCTCTCGCGCTCCATGCTGCGCGGATTCGGGCGGAGGATCAGCAAATTCGTGATCTCCTCCTGCAATAGCGACAGCTTTTCGATGCCGCCCCACGGCTGGATTACCGACAGTGCCGCCTGTCGCCAGTCCAGCGGGAAACCGGTCTGATTCCCGCCTGCCTTCTCGAAACGGACTTCAGCCCGCATCGTCTTGGGGTCCAAGTCTCGCAGGAAGAGGGCCTTCCCGTCGCACGTTGCCTGTTCACGAATAATGCGCGGCTTTTCGAAGTCGGCTTTTTGTTCGAGGTGAAGGACGTATTCAAAAGCGTGCCCGTCCACCCTCAGACCCAGCTCAAACTCCTGTATCGTGCTTTCTTTCTTCGTGCCCTCGGTCCAGCGAGTGAACTCCAGTCGAGGAACGTCCATCTCACCCATCCCGCCCAACACCCCGTCGCCGGTCCCGAGGTTTCGGAGCAGGCCGATGGCATCGAACACCGAACTCTTGCCCGCTCCATTCGGGCCACACAGCACGCCGAACGAGTCGAACGCCGCCTCGAAGGCGACCAGACAGCGGAAGTTGTTCACGTAGAGGCGTGTGATCATTCCAACATCTTACGTGAACGTCGGGCGTACGTCGATTCTCCTCATACGGAAGCCAAGGCGGTCGAGAAGTGCAAGCCGGTTGGCCAGGTTGTCGCTCCCTTGGCTATTGGGCCGGCGAGCGCGGAAGGATGGGCATAATCACCGGCGCGTCCCAGGTAGCCGCGGGTGGCAACCTTGGACCGTCTGAGCAGCGACAATTGCGCGCTCGGCGCGGGTCTCCTGACCCCGCTGGCCGTCCCGACCGAAGGTCTCCACAGCCCCGCATTCCGGCAATCTACCAAAAAATTGGAGCGAGGATCACATCGTTCGCCGGCACCGGCAATGTCAGGGCAAGCGGATGCGGCGGGCTTAGGAGACCCACGCCGAGCCCCTGGTAATTGCACTTCCTTCAATTTGGACTCGCCAGCCGGACGGTCGCAGCGACGCACCGCGGATTCAAAGTCCTGATCTAGACCCTTAACGACCCACGGAACCCCCTCGCGCTGTAGTAAGACTGCGCGCCGTTGTGATACGCGAAGACATGGCCGTAGCGGCGATCACAAAAGAGGGCGCCGCCAAGTTTTCTAATCTCGGGCGGTGTTTTTACCCAGCTCGACGTCTTCGTATCAAAATCTCCGAGCTTCTGCAGTTCTCGATATTGCTCTTCCGTTAAGATCTCGATGCCCATGGCAGTTGCCATGTCGATCGCGTTCTCCTTTGCATCCGGTCTTCCCTTAATGTTCGCCTGCTGCCCTGCGCGGTCGTAACAAACACTTCTGCGGCCTTGGGGGCTTTCCGCCGAACAATCATAAAAAATGGTTTCGCCCGTCTTTTTGTCATGACCAACGACGTCCGGTTCACCCCCCGTTCGTTCCATTTCATGGAGCGACCACAGTTTTTCGGTGTTGGCCTCCAGCTTTGCCTCGACTTTCGCCCACGCAAGGCCTTTATGGCGGTTCATGTTCTTCTCAAAGCGCGCCTTCAATGCGCGGAGTAGTTCTTCACATTGCTTTGGTGACAGTTCCTTCTTGAGCTTGCGAATCGCCATGGTATTAATCCCGAGTTTATAAGAACTTCTATGCAGGGTGGCCTAAGGGACAACTCAAAAATAACTTGGCAGTTTACGTTGGGGCGATGACATAGTTGTAAGCCGACAAGAGTTGATCGCGACGGGTTGGTTCGTGTTGGGTGAAATCCGGGTGCGGCTTGATTTTGGGTTGATAGACGTGACGAGCAAGTTCGACCACGACGCGGAGTCCGGTGGAGGTGGTCGTGCGGGCGAAGGCGTCCCGAATCACCTCGACACTTTTGAGCAGCAGTCCCCGAAGCGATCGCGTCAAATGGCAAAACAAACGATGATCGATCGGATTGTGCTTGGAGCAGTAGGGAGGAATGTGGCAGACGCGGAACGTCAGTTCGAGTTCCTTGGCGAGCCAAGAGAGCCGTTCGCGGAAGAGCGGGACGCGATAGCCATTGCTCCCGCCGCAATCGGCGAGCAGCAGAATCGGGTCGCGCCGACGATAACGCCCTTTGCCCAGCCGATGCCACCAACGACGAACCGCAGCCGCCGCCAGTTCCCCCGTGTCGGCGCCTTTGGCCAACATGACGAGTGCTTCTTGTTGGGCCAGGTCGTACACGCCATAGGGAACCACCTTGCCCGTCGCCAAGCTGGTGAAATCATGATCCAAAGCCCGCCCCGGAGTTTCGCTCCAAGCGCGACCGGGGCGATAAAAATCGCCCAACAGCTCCTTTTTCTTCGTGTCGATCGACAGCACAGGCCAGCCCTTTGCCAAAAACTCCGCCCGCAACTCAAGCATCCGCGCGAACTGCGGTTCGCGGTCCACGCTGGCCCCGGTCGGCAACGTCTTAGCCAACGCGCGATGCGACAGCCCCAATTCCTCACGCAACAACCGGCCGACGGTGTTCGCCGAGATCGGACTGCCTCGCTCGCAGAGCTCCTCGGCAATCTCACGCGGCGAGCGATTGGTCCACAGGCGGCCCAGCTCGATGGGCGATCCAGCCGTGTGGCCTTCCACAACTTCCTTCAGTTGCTCCACCAATTGCGGGTTGGCGAAGCTAGCTTGTTTTCGTCCCCCCTTTTTTTCGGACACGCCCGGCGGCCTGATCCTCCGGTAACTGCTCCACATCTTCTTTGCCGCGCTCGATCGTATCAACTTTGCAGCCAAACAACCTGGCGATGTAGGCCGAGCCGCCATGTCCCAGCTTGGCCGCCTCGACTGCCGCATACCGCCGTCGATCCTTCTCCGAAAGCGACTGGAAAAAGAGAACCATCTGCCTTTCGATCGTTGCGTGATAACCGACCACAGTGGCGCCTCCGGAAGGATCGTGGAACACCACAGTCTACCAAACTACCAAGTTGTTTTTGAGCCATTTCTAACGACTCAAGCTCAGCGGCGCTGGCTGCCCGTCCCATTCGCCGCTGGCATCACTCAGCCCTACGGCCAACGCGCTTCAGCAGCGGTCGCATCGACATCGGACGATATGGCTACTTGGCAGGTATCGCCGGTCACCTCCGCAGTTGTCGCAGTTCGACATCGACCACGATCAGTGTTTCGGCTGATTCGCCGTAGGGGCCCTCTGTCAGAATTTCGCCACGATGATCGGTCGCCAGTGAGCAACCGATTGCCTTTCGGCCTTTCCAGGGTCCGTCGGTCAGCCAGCCAACGTTGCTCACACCAATTACCGGCAGGTCGTACATCCGCCCCAATTCGCCATAAGCACGACGCCACAACTCGCCATAAGGCGCGACTCGGTTGTCATGGTCGGCCTCGACGGCCCAGGCGGACGGCGACAGCAGCAGTTGAGCTCCCATTCTGGCCAAGACGTGGCCAATGGCCAGAGAATTTGGAAAATTATCCGCGCAAATGCTAATTCCCAAGGTGCCAAGTTCCGTATGGGCCACGCCGAGGTGATCGCCGATGGAATACAAATCGTGGGCAATCTCCAGCTCGTTAATTTTGCGATGCACTAACAATATCTGGCCGCGCGGGTCGATCAGCACGGCCGAATTGTACAACCGGTCTCCCGCTCGCTCAACGAGACCAGCGACAATAAACACGCCAGTCTGAATAGCGAATTGCGCGAGCCGTTCCGCATGGGGCCCGGGAATCGGCACTGCCAGTTGCCGAGCGCTCGGATCTGTCCAGCCCAGGTCCATGCACTCCGGCAGGACGATCAATCGGCAGCCCTTGTCAGCCTGCATCGCGAATGAACGCTTCCGCCCGATCAAGATTGGTAGCAGGCTGCGCCCCTGCGACGAGCATTTGGGCCATGCCAATTCGGTGTCTCAAAATTGTCACAAGCGACACTTCCCGTGTGGGCGGAATTTGAATCCAATCCAATCATCAAACGGTTACTATTGTAACAAGGCCGTCATCTTCAAGACGCTCCCCTTGGAACACGACAATGAATTGCAAAGCGTTGGTATTGCCCGTCATGCTTTTTCCTTTGGCGTCTCCGGAGGCTCCGACAGCGAAGGCTGAAACGATGTCTCGACTGGAAATCGCTGTCGACGATGGTGGCGACAAACCGATCCCCTGCCGGATTCATCTCTTTGATCAACATGGCAACGCTCAAAAAGTCGAAGGACAACCTTTTTGGCATGACCACTTTGTCTGTTCGGGACGCGTCGTCGCGCCGCTGGCCCCGGGCACGTACGACTATGCAATCGAGCGCGGGCCAGAGTACCTGCGCAAGACGGGGCACGTTGAAATCACCACAGACTCAGATAATAAGCTGAATGTAAAGCTCGAGCGAATCGCAAATCTGCGCACGGCCGGCTGGTACTCCGGCGAACTACACGTGCACCGACCCGTTGCCGAAATCGAGCAACTGATGCGCACCGAGGATCTGGATTTTGCCCCGGTGATCACCTGGTGGAACAGCCGCAACATGTGGAAAGAAAAAGCGATTCCCGATCAGGTAGCTCGGCGATTCAACGGACACCGGATTTATACCGTCATGGCCGGCGAGGACGAACGCGAAGGAGGCGCGCTGCTGTACTTCGGCCTCAAATCACCGTTGGACATCAAAACTGCGGACCGTGAATATCCCTCGCCGATGCAGTTCGTTGCCGAAGCGAAACAGCGCAATCCAGACGTTTGGATCGATATCGAAAAGCCGTTTTGGTGGGACGTGCCCGTTTGGTTGGCCAGCGGCCAAATGAACTCGATCGGCGTGGCCAATAATCACATGTGCCGCAATCAGATGTATCCCAGCGAGGCCTGGGGCAAGCCGCGCGACGCCGCCCGTCTGCCTAATCCGCGCGGCAACGGTTTCTGGACTCAAGAAATCTACTACCACATGCTCAACAGCGGCCTACGGCTGCCGCCGTCGGCGGGAAGCGCTTCAGGCGTTTTGCCTAACCCTGTCGGTTACAATCGAGTCTACGTCCACATCAATGAGCCCTTTACCCGTGATGCTTGGTTTCGCGGCCTATCAAAAGGGCGTTGCTTCGTGACCAACGGCCCGCTCCTGTTGGTCACGGCCGCTGGCCAAGATCCGGGGGCAATCATCCGACTGCGATCGGGCGAACGCCGATCCATACCCATCACAGTTCAGCTCGTTTCTCAAGATACTGTCTCGCAAATCGAGGTGATCAAAAACGGAGAGATCATCCACACCATCAGGTGTTCTTCTGAGCTGACGCAGAAACACAGCGTTGAATTATCGGTTAATGGCCCTTGCTGGTTTCTGGTCCGAGCTATTGCAGATGTCAAAGCCACATTCCGTTTCGCGTCGACTGCACCTTGGTTCGTCGAGCAGCGCGATACGGCTCCTTTCATCAGCCGACATTCGGTCCAATTCTTTATCGATTGGGTGAACGAACGAATTAAGCGAGTCAAAGCAAATATGAAAGATGGCACGCAACGCGAACAGGTGCTCGTTTGGCACGAAAAAGCGCGACAGTTCTGGACGGACCGGCTGAGAACCGCTACGGCCGACTAAGGAACTCTAACAACACCGTCGGGGACTGTCCCAATTTTGCGCAGTCCGCGGAGCAAAATGGGACTGTCCCCTCCTCGGTAACCCATCACGAGATTGACCGGAGCGACGCTCGGTGCACGCTTGCCGCGCATCGCTTGCAATTTGCGCAGAACACTCGTTGCTGCTCGGCTGCAGCGGGCCAATAATTTGCGTTGGGCCAGTGATTCTGAGATTATTAGAAATCTAATGAACATGTCGCCGAAGTTACTGTCAATTGTCGCGATGTTCATGTTTCTCGCGACATCTGCCGCGCAAGAGGGAGAGCGAGTTCCATCTGCACGCATCGAGCGCGGTGATTTGGCGGTTGTATTTCGCGATAACTCACAGTCACCCCAGGAGCTGAGCGGCATCGATGCCTTGTTCAACACCAAAGATGCCCCCAACTATGACGCGTTCGATCCTGACACGCGCGGCGCTTCGGCCGGGCTGAACTTTGAGCACATTATTTCGGGGCATGAAACCCCTAAGAACAAGTTCGCGCCGCGGCATGGCCAATTCACACTTCACCGATTGCCCGATGGAAAATCGGTGCTGCTGGAACGGCAAGCGAAAGATAGCCCTTGGAGGGTCGCAAGCACACTGAAGTACGTTGTCAACGCGCCACATTATGTCGACTTTACGTTCCGCTGCACGCCGCAAGACGCTTCTCTATTCGGAAGCCGCGCGTACGCGCTATTCTTCTTCGCCAATTACATGAACGACGTGGACGACGTAAGGCTGCACTTTCGCGGTCAGAAGTTGCCGAATGGGGAAGAAGTCTGGCTCGCAGTCGATGCGCCTCGGGGTCCTGCTGATTGGAACGGCGGCGGAAATTATCGCGCCCTGACCGCAAACGATCTGGGGTACGACGACGATGTCAAGTTCCGGCTCAACACCTGGTCGTACAACTGGCCCCGTATCACGAAGCCCTTTTACTACGGCCTCGCCAGCCATGGAATGACCCTGATCTTAATGTTCGACCGTCTCCACTCAGATCGGGACCAGATTCGCTTCAGTCTGTACAAGTTCAAGCTTCCGAAGCTCCCACGACCGGCATGGGATTTCGGGTATGTGATCAACAAAGTGGAATCGGGAACAGAATACGGCTTTCACGGCCGACTGATTTGGAAGAAGTTTATCAGCGCCGACGATTGCCTGAATGAATACGAGCGATGGGCGTCTGCCCGCCACGACGAATGAACCGGACTTCGTGTTATCGAGTCCAACCGATAAAACACGGTAAACGGAAGACAGCTCAGCATTCCCGGTACTGTGAAATGTACTGCGAGCTTTTTGGGCTCATAAGTTTTTGACAAGCTGCGCACGTTGGCGAAAGCAGCATGCTGTAACAATGCTGGGGAAGTCTTTCAGCATATTCGACGTGTCCTGAGAACAGGGCTAATCACTTTTTCAACATGGAGAAGTAAGTGTGGGAGGCGTCTCCGACGCCGATTTCGCTCAAACACCGAGAAAGGCTGAAGTGGCGACATCGCATCGGGGTCGGTGACCCCTCCTACAAGTACCCCCAACTACAAAAACTGATTGGCCCTGGTGAAACACGCCCTTGAAATAACGCCATTACGGGTCGCATCTAAGCACTCTACGCCAGAATATCGGATTTAATTTCCGATCTAGCCAACGTCTCAGTATGATAGGACCATGACACGTAGCGGAACCTTCATACCTCCGTTGCCCCAGAAGCCTGCCGTTTCTCCCGGGGCATATGAAGCATCAAGGGCGAGACTTCGCCGGTCAGCGAAATATCAGCGGTGGGTGTTGTTGGCATTGCTTGCCAACATCATTATCTTTGTGATTGTAATGGCAAACATGCTGGAACTCGCCACGATTCCCCCCGTTGTTATGAGGGTTCTCGGTATAGTTCGCCTGCCGATTTGCTTGTTCATGACCGCCGCAATCGTTCTGCTAGCCAAGCAGTTCTGGCACATCGTGGTCGTTGTGATTTGCGGCCTGTTGGTTTGGGTCCCCGTTCCCGGTGTATCGCTAATCATGTTGCTGATCGTCAACGGGAAGGCAACGAAATACTTACAGCAGTACGGGATAAAGGTCGGCCTCTTGGGTGCCGATTACAAGAGGATTTAGGAATCTAACAAAACCCCCTCTCCTTCTGGGAGATGGCTGGGGTGAGGGTGCCTTGAAGACAGTTTTGTTAGAGTTCCTCAAATCTTTAGCCGCCCATCTCAAAACGTAACCGTTCACGGGTCGCGCATAACACAATTGGCAAGTGAACTGTCAATCTCGATACTCTCGGAGAATTCGCATGCTGTCGGTGTACAAGGCAAAGGCTAATCCTCTCGCTCGCTCGCTGTGCGCGGCGGCAATTGAGTCGATGATTCGCAACACTCTTGTTTTTTAGGCTCCCGACCCGTGAACGGTTACCTCAAAACTCACCACTGCAAACGCCCGACTGTCCAAACGGCCGGGCGTTTTTGTTTAGGTGGACGAATTTTGGATGCATAGGGTATTTTATAGGTACTCAATTCTGTCTAAGTTGCGTGAAGAGTAATTTATGAATGGCCCGTGATACTTGAGGAGCAACAATATCGCTTTTGTGACCAAAATGCGCAGGCAGTTGCACCGGTCAACTTCCTTGTTTAGTTCACCTAAATCATTGGGATTTCCAAGCGTTGGCTGACCGTGAAACGGCGTGTTCCGCTTCTTAATCGTTTCTTTGTCCTGCTGCGTCAAGATTATTCCCAAGTCAGTAAAAACAGCGGCCAGCTTATCGGCGTTGGGAGGCGCCAAATGTTCTCAATCTTCTTACTTAAAACAGACTTTTGGTCGGAGTTGAGGCCGAGGCCATCCCAAATCTTGCTGAGCGCGCTACAGATCGCTTCCCTAATTGCATTCCTTTGTGAATCGCTGAAGAATGGCGGCCGCTTGCCGCTCGCCTTTTTCTTTTGCCATGCTTCCGCAAGGCGTTCTAAACTAATACATATTAGTGCAAATTGATCGTCGAGAACGCTTTGCGACGCACCCCACAGAGGATTCAATATCCAAGTCAAACGCATAGGGTCCGCTTGAAGTCCAAATTCGCCAAAGAGACTGGGCAGCGTTTGTAGAACTTCATCTGCGTGCCGAATTGCCTCAACAGTGCCGTACACGGGCAAAGGCTGCGAGTATGATGTTTGCAGTTCTTTGAACTGGTGGATATGCCAACCGAAGTACGTTCTGCGAAGATGCGTTGAGTCGATGAAGGAATCATGCCAGACAAATGGCGTTCGTCTGCCATTGAGGAAAGAAATGAAGCCTTGTTCGGTTCGATTCGGATGCTCCTTGGCCACAGACGATTGTTCAGTTACTAACCAGCAAGTGTTCACGGCGCTTGGCAAATTCATTTGCCCAGCAGTTACAAGTAGTATCCGAGGCGACTTGCTTAATTCGATGATTCCCCGCTCTGTTGTATATGTGACGCCGTCTCGTTCGTATGTCACTTCATCCCTAATATGCCACGCTGAGCTAGTAAAGCCTAAGGAAAGCATTCGCGCTTGAGTTGGAGTCTGATGCCAAAACGAAAGCTGGTTGTCTTTTGACAGATTGACCGATGCGTAAGTCACTTCGGCACTCACGCTGCTGTGGATACTGAAACCAGAAGTCCCGGAAGTTTGCGTAGAAGTCGGCGTTGCGTTCAGTTCACATATCTCCACTTGTAAACCGTCGACTGTCTGGGCCGTCCAATGCGGAACGTCTGAACCGTGCTGGATTTTGCCGGCGGCCATATTGGCTGTTCGCCGTCCAAAATAGTTCGGCAGCTTTATTCCTGATACATTTGGAAATTGGACAATGAACGTTGCGCCTTTTCCGGGTGCCAACGCAACTCCCCAACTGCATTGGGGTAGCGCTGGCGACCGACGTAACAAACGTGGTCAACGGGTATGATGTGCGTTCCATCATCGGCAAGATGCGGCCCAATCATTTCTTCCTCGTGACGGACGATGGGCACATTATTCGATGAAGTGCCATAAAACCACGGTCGGATTGCCAAACCTATAATAATCCAGAGGCGTCTAAGACAACGTGAGGTAGATCGCATTTCGCAATTGTCAACCTCATGGGACCAGCGATAATTTTCGATAAGTAGGCGTTGGAATCAATGGGGCGTCCAGCGCACTATGAAGCCAATAGCTACTTCTACACCGTCATTCCCGACGTGCTCTTGTATGAAATACTGGCAGACCTGAAGTTGGGAAAGAAAGGGAGAAGCAGACTGGTTCTTGACGAACTCGTGGGACTCGCGTTCGTTGTCCTTGACACTCTGATCGCTTGTCCGACCATGCCGTAAGCACGGTGACAACGGCCACACGGCTATGTGGATGAGAAAGAGGCCTCCGCCAGACTTCCCAAAGATCACGGCTCTTATTGTCCCCGTTGAGGCAACACGCGCCTTCGACTAAATTCCGCAAAGTGGCCCAATTCTGACTGTTGACTTTTCCTTCAAATCCAGTATAGTGAACGCCCGTTTAGTATCCACATGGAGACGTGCGCTGGGCCGCTCACCGCGCCAGCCGCCAATCACGCTATGCGCAGCGAACCGCCACAACTGACAACGGACAACCGACAACGGACTACCCAACCGAGGTGTATCCAATTCGCTACAAGTGCGCAAAAACCCCAGGGGGAATTTTGCGCACTTGCATTTCGCCCGACGAATTCAGCCTTCAACCCACCGGCAACTCCACCGTAAAAGTGCTCCCCTGCCCCGGCGTGCTTTCGACAGCCACGCGCCCACCGAACGAATTCACCAAATGCTTAACGATCGACAAACCGAGGCCGGTGCCCCCGAGCTCGCGGGAGCGGGCCTTATCCACGCGGTAAAAACGCTCGAACACCCGCTCCAGGTCCTGCGATTTGATCCCGATGCCAGTGTCGGTAACAGAAAGAAGGACACGGCGATCAGAAATCGGCGGTCGAGGAGAAGAATTCTCGTCGTTCGTATCTCGCGCATCGAGCCTCCAAACAATCGTTACCGCACCGCCCTCGGGCGTATACTTGATCGCATTGTCGACGAGATTATCGAGTATCTCGCGGAGACCCTCGCGGTCGGCGCGAACGCGGCAGGCGGCATCCGTTGGAATGCCATCGGAGTCTGTATGAAGTGTAATGCGTTTCGCTTCGGCCGCGCGACGTTGGCCTTCCAAACAAGCGCGGGCGACTTCCGCCACGTCGACCGACGTTATTTCGAAGGCTTGAATGTCCGACTCGATGCGAGCCAGCATCAGCATGTCGATGATCAAATGATGCAGCCGGTCGGCTTGTTCTTCGATGCGGCCCAAAAAGCGCTGTGTAATTTCGGGATCAGCGCCGTTCTGGAGCGTTTCGGCATAAGCCTTGATCGAGCTGAGCGGCGTTTTGAGTTCGTGCGAGACGTTCGCCACAAAATCGCGGCGGATCGATTCGAGGCGGCGGAGCTCCGTCGTATCGTGAAACACGAGCACCACACCAGGACACGGCTGCCCCGGCAGCGGCTGCATGTGGATATCGACGTGCAATTGCTGTGCGCCGCTGCGGTCGGTCTCGAGGCGCTGCGGCTGGCCGGTCGAAAGACCGGTGGTAACGGCGGCGTGCAGGGCGTGATTGCGAACGACTTCGAGCAGCGGCCTGCCTTCGACATCCGCGGGGTAAAAGTTAAACAGCCGGCCGGCGGCCGCGTTCGCCAGCACGATTCGCTGCCGTGGATCGACGGCGATGACGCCTTCAACCATGCCGCCCAGCACGGTTGTTCGAGGTCGAGGTGCGCGCCTGCGCCCGACGGCGGCGCGGAACTCGCCTGGAAGAAAACGGAATTGTGGCGGGACTGGACGACCTTGAGCGAAGGCTGCTATCTGCTACGGAGCAAAGTCTCCAACTGGGCCGACGAAGAACTCTGGAAGGCCTACATCCAATTGACGGAAGCCGAGGCCGCCTTTCGTATCCACAAGAGCGACTTCAGCATCCGCCCCATCTGGCACCAGAAGGACCAGCGGGTGCTGGCCCACATCCTGGTCTGCTTCCTGGCCTATGTGTTGTGGAAGTTGCTCGGCCAGCTTTGCGAGCGGGCCGGTCTTGGCCAAGAGCCACGACGCGTACTGGCGGAGCTGCATGAACTACGCTGCGTGGACGTGATCCTTCCAACCCGATCCGGACCTGAGATTCGCCGCCGCTCGATCACCAAACCGACTGAGCATCAAGCAATCCTCCTCGACCGCCTGCGGCTCGAGCTCCCGCCCCATCTCCGGCAGTTCGAAACAAACGAGATGCCAATGTAGTGAAGACTTCGAGGATCCCCTCGTTGCGGCCCAAGGACTTACGACGACAGTTGGGGAAGTTGGGCTAAAAGTTTTCAGAACAAGCAATCGGAGCTTGATCGAAGCCATAAGGTCTGCGGTTGCTGAAATTACCAACTCCAAACATGATGCGGCCGCCCAGCTTCAGCAACGACAACCGAACGAATATCCCCGAGTGGATTCGAACCACTAACCTTCGGCTTCGGAGGCCGACACTCTATCCAGTTGAGCTACGGGGACACTTAAAAACAAGTGCTTTTTTGATGCCTAATCTGGCCTTCACTACTTTATTTGCCGTAATGGCCATGTTTCACTACAATTCTTTGGTCGTTTGGTCGTTATTAGCAAGTAGTGACATCCAGGATCGGGAAGGAATTGTAGTGTATGTCGGCTCCTCAACGCAAGAAACGGGTTCCTGCCCTAAAGCACACGGACGCGCGTGGCATTGGATGGCATGTTAGCTTCCGTGATCCAAAAACCAACCAGCCCCGCAAGCACCGATTCGGCAATGTAGACAAGGCCACTGCGGAGGCCATGTACTATGACTGGGTTGCGGCGCATCTTCGCGGGGAAACTCTCAGCACTGAGGCCCAGCACACCAACCGCAAGCTGGCCAAGCAAACGGACACGGCAAAGTCTGGTTCTGTATCGGCCGACATTGTTAAGGGCAGTCTGCTCCATATTGCGTCCGGCTTTTTGTTGTACGAGCAGGGACGGATAAGGCGCGACGATAGTGACCGTCGACAGAACACGATCTCCCCAAAGCAATACAATAGCCGCAAGCAATTTACCGAAGAGCTTTTGACGTTTCTGAATGATCGGCACGGTAAGGGCGCGGTTGGACGAATGAAACTATCTGATTTTTCCATGGAGGATGTAGAAGCGTTTAACCAGCACCTAGTCAAGTCAGACTTCTCTGACAGCCAAGTGCGGAAACGGATGCAATTGGTTAAGGCCATCATCGATCGCGCTGGCAGGACGGAATACGGGAAACAAGTGTTGGCTTGGAATTGGAACTCCCGCGACCATTACCACGGCAGGCCCGATAAACCAATTGCACTGCCAACCTTGAAACAGTTGAATCTCATTCTGCGCGAGTGTGACGAACAGCGCACAGCCATGGTATGGCTGGCCATCGGTTGCGGTTTCGGTCAGCGTGACCTATCCGCCATTCGTGTTGGTGACATCGACAATCAATCCTATGACTTGCGCAGACCTAAAACCGGCATCGACCGATATGGCGAAACACCCAAGTTAGTATGGGCCAGCGTTGCAGGCTATCTGGCCAAAGTGCCTAGGCCCCATGGCGAACTAATGTTTCTGACCCAACGTCGCAGGCAGTTGGTGCACAACGACAGCGACAGCGTGGAGCAATGGTGGACGCGGTTGCGAACTTCGCTTGGCGAAGATGGCAAGGGGATCAATGGCTTCTATTCTGCGCCGCTTCAGGCGCAACTGAGTACGGTATCGCGTCCAGGTTGCTCTATTGGTGATATGAGACGCTGGCTAGGGCCACTCGGCGAGTTCGCGGTTGCGGACAGATAATGAAACCAGTTAGTCCGCAGACGCGGAGAAGTAGTAGAGTGGGTCCGTCGGTCGTTGCAATCTGGAAAAGCTGATCTACGATTACGGCGCTAGACTAGATGGGCCAAGTCGGCATGGATATTTACGTGCCGTAGGTTGTGAGTTACGTAAGCCTACACTCTTCCCATTTTTCCACGTCAACGGTGCGAGCGTATCGAATTCTTCCGCGTTGCTCGTATGGAAGCTCGCCAGAATCCATTGCGGCAATCACGGTCTGGCGTCTGCATCGTTGTTGCTTGCGAATTTGTTCTGTTGACAACCAACGGGAGTGCAATTTCTGTCATCTAGTCATGGGGCAAATCTCCGCTTTCCATTTTGAAAGTCGTCAGGGCTAATTCCAGCGACGGCTTATGGTTAAATACTCTCTTCTTGCCATTTCGGCAGGCACACGATGGCTCCAGAATCGTTTCAAGTGGGTCGGTCGATCTTTACTACGTCCAAAATTCCGGGCTCGACAGCGCTACTATACAAAATTACACAAGTTATTTTTTGTGTTTAATGCGCTGGCGATGGCACTATGCAGCGTCAACGGCAGCATCGGCCGCTTTTGGACAATAAAACTGCATCCTCTCTAAATCAGTAGGTATGGTTTCCATCCAACCAGACCGGCCGTTGCGGAATTTTGGACATGCAATCGTAGTCTCGCCGCGAAAAGTTTGTTCGGTGCTTCTATTTATCGTCAGCACTAGGTCCGCAATCTCGCCTTTGCACCGGCTGCCGGCAATTTGTTGCAGACCGACAAGATCATCCGATGCAACGTCTTTGGTCGATTGACTAGCCACCACATTCCCACATTGTCTGCTACGGCCCATTCCCTTAAATCCTGATAAATCATCGCGTCCGATAAGTGCTGGTTGCTTCTCAAACTGGCATCACTGCAAACAAGCAAGTTGTCGTAATCGACTAAAATTAGGTCCGCTTTAAATCCAGCTACATCATTTAGTAGTTGTGAGTGGGTGCGAGTGGTGCCACTGTCGTAGCACCGGCGGGGAACTTTGTCACCTTGATGCGGTCGTCAGTTTTCATCATTCGGCGTACCTTTTCACCGATAGCAGCTGCATCACTAGTAGGAGTGACAAGTATTCCACTGATGCATGACGCTAGCCGAGATTTGTATTGCAGCTCGCTTAGCTCCATCGTGCAAATCAAAGTTTTGTAACCCTGCACGATTGCGGCGCGAGCCAGAAAAACGAACATCGCAGATTTGCCGATGCCAGTTCCCGCGCCTTGGATGATGCCTAGCTCGCCCCTGTGGATGTAAGCGCGGTACTGATTATCTAACACTGGAATCGTTGTTAAAAACCGTTCCTGCTCGCGCTGATTGAGGTATTCAATACATTCTGTCGGGTCAGCTTTGAAAAAGTTAAACAAATCATTGCAGCCTTTGGGTGTTACATTCATCGCTTCAATGAAAATGCGCCGTGCTTCGTCGAAGTTGCCACGTCGAGACAGCTCAGCAACATCGGGGAGTGCAGTAGCTAGCCGCTGGCTCAGGATGAGGTGGTCGTACTTGTTAATAACGTAGTCGCGATTCTGAAGCCGGAAACCTAGAAGCTCTTCCGCTTGTTCGGCAATCAGCGGAGCCATCTTGGCCGGCAATTTACCGTTCGTAACGTGTTCTGGAATAAGCGAAAGGATTAGCGAATCCTGCGCACATTTATAGGTGTCAAAGTGGTCAACCGTGATACGGACCAAAGCCGACAGTATTTCATTGGAAAAGGCTTCCAATTTAGGAACGGTCGGCACATAGCTAAAATTTGCGTATCGCGGAGCAAAAAAGCGACGAAGTGTTTCTGGGTATGCGAGTCAAAATTTGTTGAGGAATGCATTTTATTTGAGGGGGTAGGAACAAAGAATTAGACCCAACAGTAGCTGCCCAACAGGGTAAACCGGTAGAAATAAATCCCGTCGGGGTGAGCCGCACGCTCAATCAAAAACTCATCCGTGAGCAAAACCGGAATTTTTTTCAGTTGGCTGTCGATATCGTCAACCGCAGACAAGTCGAGACCGTTGTTTAAGCACAACGTTTTGAGTTCATCACCTGTCAACCACGCACGGTTATCCGTTGAATAGATTACAACAGTTCCTAGTAAATTGATTAGTTCACGTTGACTTTTTTTGAGACCAGGTTGAGTCATAGTATTTTTTAATCCAGGTTGAGTCATAGTATTTTTTAATCCAGGATGATTCATAGTATTTTTTTAATAGATAGTAGTTTGATAGTTTTTTATTCCATACATGCAGCCGGAGCACAGCGAAGGCTGCATGTAATAACATGTTAAAAGAGGTGTCAAAATGCCCCCGACTTTTGCACCGATTTGTCCCCCTGGGAATTGGGGATTGGATGCAACCGGTAAACGGATGGTCCTATGTAACTGTTGCCACGTAATACAACCGTAACAAATCCACGGTCTTTTAAAATCTTGATGGCTCGTTTTACTGTTTTTCTATTAACGCCCAACTGCTCAGCGATTCTGGCTTGGTCCATTCGTTCCACAAGGTCAGTCGACCAATCCCACAAAACGACCCAAACATTAGCGGCCGTAGGAGGTAGCTCCCGCATGCCAACCAAACAAAAGGTGTGCAACGCTTGAAACTTATCCCTGGCATCCGATTTGGTCCGGGCTTCCGCTGACTACTATATTTTGTCGGTTTGCCATTCGCGCTGTCTGCCTGCGAAGCTGGCACAGTGGCCGTAGGCAAGTTGCCATATAAATCGCGAATCAATTTATCGTATGCTGGGTCGTTCATTGGTTGCTCCCGCCGCTCAGGTACGCTTCTATGTCGCTCGCTTTATATCTCCACACCTTACCGACGCGGTACGCGGTTAAGACTTTGGCGTTCGTCAATCGCCAAACCGTTGTCGGCGACACGTTCAAAAGCCGGGCTACCTGCGCTCGCGTCAAAAGTTGTTGTTCGTTCATATTTATTCACCTACACATATACTCTTGGTTTGGCGAATGTCGCCTTATATTGCCTACTCTTTGAAATCATCCACATATCGCCCATTCTGCCAAGGTCAAGATATGCCTATTTATCAAGGCACTTTTTGACCCCACCATGGCCATTATTGGCTAAGGGAAGGCCCGTATGGGCGGTAGGAGGGCGTAGAGGGGTCAAAATTAGAAAGTTAGCTACAAATAGCCAAATATGCGGTGGTTAATAATAGACAGGTACTGATGTATACTGCCCTTGCCCAGGCTACACGTTTTTCTTGCCTCCATATTATCGGGCACCGAAAAGTGCGGGTTTACTGCACTCAGTATCTCGGCGCGAGGCCAACAAAAAAACCCCACCGACCTGTTGGTAGATGGGGTGCGAGGTGTGGAATGATTCAGGGTCTTAACCTGCTAATTGCAGGTATCGCCACGCAGTGGCTTTGGATATGCCCAACTGCTTTGCAATCTCCGATGGTTTCGAGACCACGTTTTGAAAGCTTCACGGCTTCTACTGGCTTCCCCTTGAAGCTGGCGGGCTTTCGTCCCTGATACTTTTCTCTTCTCAATTTTTTGTCAGCCATCACCGCTGCAATCCCAGCCGCTTGCCTCTCTCGCCGTGTCTCTTGTTCCATCTGCGCGACTGCGAAGAGCGTTGCAGCAACCAATTGTCCGGTGGCGCCGCTGAAGTCGAGTTGCTGCGTCGTACTAATAACCCGTATTCCAGCCTTCAACCAGCCGCATAGCGTATTGATACCGTCTAGTAGTGTGCGGCTGAGACGGTCCAATTTGTAGACGACAACTGTTTGAATCTCGCCATTGAAGACTGCGGTTTGAAGACGTTTGAACGCTGGTCGGTCCAGGTTGTCCCCCGTCTTCGCATCAACAAACCAGACTACGTTTTTGATTTTGTGCCCATCCAAATAGCGTTGAATCTCTCGTTTCTGACTCGCTGGATTCTGCTGAGTTGTACTGCACCTGACGTAACAGGCTACGGTTTTCATCCTTATTCTCCTTATGTTTTGGTCATTCCTGAAGCGTTTCATAGAGTATATCCCAGTTGAAACACCAATTCAAGGGGCATCAGGACGAAAAACCCCTGTATTTTGGGGATTAGGAGCTTGGAACCCTAATTGAAACACCTTGCGAGAATCGAGGGTCCACTGATACTGTTCAGGCGGATAGTGTAGTAGCCCCCCTGACCGCCCCAGCCCGCCTGTAACGTCATCGGTTCATGCTCTTGGTGTTAGCAGTCAGTCTGCGACTACAGGCGAGTAGCGGGTTCGACAAGCTAAATCCGGGGACCATTAGTTGAGACGCCCGCAGCGTCTCAAAAATCTAATACGCCTACTCTGGAGAAAAACCAGATAGGCGAGAACTCGTTTCAAAAAATATCTCACCGCACTTTCAAAATTCCTGCCCTAGGCAACATAGCGCCGCATCTTCGTCTTAGTGAAAATAGTGGTGTACGTTATAATAGTATGCGTAACACACATATTGAGGCGCTAGAGAATGACCACAACAAAACCAACAACATCACCGCGCGAACGCTACTGCGTATTGGTGCCGAAAGTGGACCTCGCACTTTATCGAAAGATTAGTCGCAATCGCGGTCTGACGACGGCCGAGTTAGTGAGGCGAGCGCTGAGTGCATACCTAAATGAACTGGGGGCGAAACGATGAACATTTCCGATGCTGCTACATCTCTTCGGTGTTCCGAAGCAGTTGTCACCAAACTTATAGAACAGGGTCTACTCCCGACCATCGGCGGTGAAGTTAGAAGGCATGATGTTGAGCAGTTTTTGCGCTCTAGTCGCATGGCGTCAGTGGCGCGGATTCGGCGAGAGGTGGCGAATGATGAGTTGGCAGAAGTTGCGAAGGAGCAAGCGATGGAGGAAAAGAAACTACGATTGGTTGAGAAACTTGAAGTAGCCGTCTCAGAGGGTGATTTTGAAACTGCTCGACTGTGCAAGTCGACACTCGAATTTTTGAACGAGGAATAACAATATGAGTAACACAAACGAATTTGTGAAAATTAGAGATTGGGCACCTGCTGCACCCGGCGAGACGCCGAAACGCATGAGCATTCATGACCCCGGCGAAGCATCAGAAAGTTTGCAACGACGATATTTGCAATGGCAGTATGAAAATGGAATGCTGAGCCCAAAAGATGAGAAAAAGTATCTGCAAAGTATTGGTCAGCTTCCTGATGACGACGAATAAAAAGTCTAGTGGGGTGAGGGGGGCAGCACGTTGCAAGCCGTGAATGGCGGTTCCTCGTACGAGCGCGTGGCGGCTGCCCCTCTTCTTTTTTAATCTGATGTTTTCAAACGATGATAATCCGAGACCACTGTGCGTGGTTTGTAAGGAGCCCGTATACAATCGCGAAGCCGCTAGGTCATCCCGACCTATCCATCCGGGTTGCGGGATGGCGTACTCTGATTCGTTGCGAGCAAAAGAAATAGCGGCGCTCAATAAACAGAAGCTTGAAGAGCGCAGACGGTTACGTGCTGAAGCGAAGGCACGACGCGAAGAGAATCAAAGGAGACGTGAGCAGGGGCTACCAATTCTTAAAACGACATCTTCTACTGGCAATTCTTCAGGTGTGCGCGGTCGAAAGCGATGTCCCGAGTGCAACTCGACATGCGGGGTACGCACGTTGGTTTGTCAGTCGTGTCATCATAGTTTCGATTGAACAGCTACGCGCCTACCGCATCAACCACACCACCACCCCCAACACCACGGCTACCAACGTTATCGCGAGTAGCAGGGTGCGGAGGCTGAATCGCCATCGGACCCAAGGAGTGGCGGCGAGTGTGGCGAAGAATAGGATGGGACCCCAATAGGGGAGCATAACCTTCTGTTTGACGGAAGAAATCGTCCACTCAAATCTTTTAGATGCTACCGATGCTTCGGCACCTCCTAGTCTCCATCCATGCATGGGCGGCGTGTTTGCCTGCGGCCCATAAGGATCATTCAGACTAAGGGATAATCCCAGACCGGTGCCTCCGCTAACCAGATTCGGAATTGTCCGTCGAATAAAGTATACCGCCCCATTGTTGGAACCAAAAGTTGTGGTGGTTTGATTGATACTACCAGCACGTTTGAAAAAAATGTCATTCCACCAATAACTCCTCACCCACAACACCACCAACAGTACCGCCACTATCCCGCAGAATGCGGTGAAGGCAATACGAAGGTAGCGGTACAGGGGTAGGTCTTTGGTGTTCATGTTTATACTACTCATAACGTACCTTTGATCCGCTGCTCTAACGCCCTAAGCTGCTACATCCTTAGCTGGCCTCCTGCCATTGCCTCGCACTACATTTTCGGTCGAATCGGCACTACATAGGTCGATTCATCGACCCTACTCTACATCGAAGACGCTATAAAACAAGTCGTTTTTTCAAGCAACGCTTATTTAAGTTGGCTTCGGAGGCCGACACTCTATCCAGTTGAGCTACGGGGACTTTCATCTTGTTTTACTGTGCTTATTGAGTTTTCCTGGCCACTGCATAAAACCATGCCGTACACCCGTTTTGACACCCGAAGCTAACCTAACCGAGCATGATTACTCCCGCTGTGTTGTGGCCAGCGGGTGTCGTGACTCCTTTGACTTGAGGAGTTGTGCTGTGCCGCATTCTACTCTGCCTGTCAGACCCAAGAAACCCCGTGGCGACTTTCCGCTCTTTCCCCACCGCAACGGCCGTTGGGCCAAAAAGGTGCCTCAACGATTCTGTTACTTCGGCAAGTGGACCGACGACCCCAACGGTGAGGCTGCTCTCAATTTGTGGCTGGATCAAAAAGACGATTTGGTCGCCGGCAGGATTCCGCGGGAGCCCCGCGACGGGGTGACCGTCCGCGATCTGTGTAACCGCTACTGCACGACCATGGAACAGCGACGAGATGCGGGCGTGATCACGCATCGATCATTTCTGGATTGCCACGCGACAGCCAAGCTGGTTGTCGAATCCTTTGGCAAGTACCGCGTCGTCGAAGACTTGGCCGTTGATGATTTCGACGAGCTGTACGCCAGCCTCGTAAAGAAGAAGTACAACTTAAATACCCTTGCCAATCTTGTGCAGCGTATTCGCGTGCTATTTAAGTACGCGTACGACAACGGCCTGATTGACAAACCTATACGGTTCGGTTCCACGTTCAAAAAACCGAAGAAATCGCAGCTACGCCAGCTGCGAGATAGTCTTTCTCTGAAGTATGGTGATCGCGCATTCGAGGCCACTGAGCTGCGGAAGATCATCGAGGCTGCCGATCAACCGCTAAAAGCGATGATCTTGCTCGGCATCAATTGTGGGTTTGGCAATCACGATTGCGCAGTCCGCCTCAACGAGCGCTGGATCTAAAAGCTGGGTGGGTTTCGTTTCCTCGTCCCAAGACGGGCAGCCGGCGTCGTTGTCCACTGTGGCCAGAAACCATCAAGACGATTCAAGAAGCGCTCAACCGGCGGCCAATACCTAAAGACTCCGCCAATGTTGATATCGTATTTATCACCAAGTATGGGCACGCATGGGCGAAGCAAACACAAGACGGCCCGGTGAGCAAGGAAATGGCAAAGCTCTTGAAGAAGCTCAAGTTACATCGCTCCGGTCTGGGCTTCTACGCCCTTCGCCATACCTTCGAGACCGTCGCCGGCGAGACACGAGACCAAGTAGCCGTCGACTTCATCATGGGCCACGCCGACAACACGATGGCTGGCGTGTATCGGGAGCGAATCAGTGATGAGCGACTGCGTGACGTCGTGGATTTCGTACATGATTGGCTTTTTCCGAAACGAAAGTCAAAATGATTTGCAGAACGCGAAGCTCGCGCTTGGGAACTGTCGGCGTATCCTTTCTGAGGGTCGAAAGTGGAGCGGATCCTTTTGTCAAATTGGCGTGCTCCGGGCGACGTTGTCTGCATGACGGCCTGTGTTCGTGATTTAGCCACTCAATATCCCGGAAAGTTCGAAATCCATGTTGCGGGTTCGAATCCCGCCATCTGGGAGAACAACCCGCATGTTGCAAAGGTCTGGGAACCTCGGCCACCTCGCGATATCCCCAGCATCCGCCTAAATTGCGTCGAACAGCTGATTGAAAGCTCGAGCGTAAGGCTGCATTACATTACGGCATTCCATCGTAGTCTTGAATCGCGATTGGGAATCGAGCTGCCGGTGCTGCACCCCAAGGGTGATCTTCACTTATCCGAGGAAGAACGGACCAGATCGCCTGTCGAGGGGCCGTACTGGTTCATCGTGGCAGGAGGTAAGGACGACATGCCAGCGAAGGTCTGGTCTGCTGCCTTGTATCAGGAACTGGTGTGGTTGCTCCGAAACAAGGGCATTAAGTGCGTTCAAGGTGGGGCATTGTTGCCAGGTCATTGGCATCCCCGCCTCAAGGGCGTCAAGAGCTTTGTTGGCGCGACTGACTTGCGTGGCTTCCTCCGACTGGTGTACCACGCTGAGGGCGTGGTCTGCCCCATAACGTTCGCCATGCATGCTGCAGCGGCTTTTGACAAACCTTGCGTGGTAATTGCTGGCGGAAGAGAACCCTGGTGGTGGGCAGCTTATCTGAACTCAGCACTGCGCCACTTCGGCGAACAGTGCGCTCCCGTCTTGGTTCCACACCGCTTCCTTCACTCGATCGGCCGGTTGGATTGTTGCCGGACTACGGGTTGCTGGAAGACCCACGTACTTCCCCGCTCGAGCGTTCCGCAAGAGCGCGTCTGTGAGTTACCAGTCGAAGATACGAGCGGACAACTCTTGCCGCGCTGCCTGTACGAAAATCGTGTCGCGGCTGTAGTCGCAGCGGTGTTGAGCTATGCCCGGCACGCGGATTCCGGCATGCCTACGTACAACCAGAACGATTCCGTGACAGTTGAGAAGGACTTGCTCCGTTGGACCACAGAACCAAATCCAAGGACGTCCCGGCTTTTGACAGAGGGACGTTTCGAAATGCTGCCGCAGGGCTGATCAAGAGCTTGATTCGCGCTCGAGCGCGAAAGCAACCGCGCTTCTTGAAGCCCGCAGAGTACACGCGGTGGGGCGTCTACCTATATGGTGGCCAGCTGGATGTAACCGCGGGCGAAGACATCGAACAACTCAAGACGAGGATGTTGTCGCCGGCGGCGCGAACGAAACGAGTGATGCTTCTCGACAACGTCAAATCGATGCGGTTGAGCTGGGCAGAACTGGAAGCGCTCATCACCACCTCCGTGATCAGCGGGCGCCAGCTATATTCCGGCGAGGGTCAGCGGCCAAACCTGCTCACCTGGTTCATCACGCTCAACGGCGTGAGTATGGCGACGGATATGGCGCAGCGAAGTGTCATCATCAAAGTTACGCGCGGCAGGAGTAGCGGACCGTGGTGGTAGGAGACCTGCCAATTCATCGACCAGCATCGCGCCCAACTCCTCGGTGACATCATCGCCGCGCTGTGCGCCGTACCGCGCGAGCTACCCAGTTTCTCGCGGTGGGCGACGTGGGAACGGCAGGTGATGTGTCGCCTTCCCGATCCATGTGGGACGCAGCGACTAATCCTTGACCGGCAACGCGACGCAAATTGTGAGTTGGACAAGGCCGACATTATCGAGGAGTACTTCGCTCACGAATTGCGACAGCTCGGGTACGATCCTTGCACATCACGAGTGCGGATTCCCGTAGCCGTCGCGGCCGAGTGGTACAGCGGTGCGATAGGCGAGGCAACAAGGACGACAACTGCATCGCGGCGCCTGAGGCAGTTGTATTCCGAGGGGCAGGCGCGGCAGATCGCGCCGGATCCCTCGCGAACATACGGCCGGACATTCATATGGACTGGCCAAGCAGGGGATGTGACCACGCAGCCTGTGGAGAACGACCTGGTGATACGGATTGCCAGGAGGAGGGGAGAGAGGAGGACGGTTAGGACGGTTAGGACGGTTAGGACGGTTAGGACGGTATTTTGTAATGTCTTATCCTCCAACTTACGCACACACAAAACAACGTCTCCTACGGTTACCAGCAATACAAAGAGATTGCAGCGTCCTAAGCGTCCTACCCGGCACCTTCTTAGGTCCCGCTCTCCTACTCCTGCTGCCATCGGGAAGAACCACAAGACAACGGTCCTTTAAGGGTTTCTGTTTTACCTTCTGAGATTACACCATCGCCGGTGTTATTTGAATAACAGCCACACACAACACCTTTACTTTTTGGGAACCCACATATGGCACCTCGATTTAAGTTCGATTGGCACCCCGAATTCGACACGACTATTCACTCCGCGCAGGTACCTGCCGACGTCCATTCGTATCGGTTCGAAGTGCGGGAGGACGATGACGGTGTACGCCATTTGCGCTTCAGTGAGCTGGATTCGGCCGGCTTGGTCATCGCGGAGATTATCGTTCCGAAGCGCGTTCTGCAGGATTTTCATGAGGCCTACTATGTGGCGACGCGGTGTTTTGACCCTCAGCCCCGCGCATACCAGGTCGACGAAATCCGCCGACAGCACCCACGCGCTTTCAAAAGATGGACTCCCGCTGAAGACCAACAGCTGATGAGGCTGTATCGCCAGGGCACCGGCGTGGACGATTTGGTCCGCGTCCTACAGCGTACAATTCTCGCGATTTTGCATCGGTTGTACCATCTGGAGCTGATTCGACATCGATTTCATCGGCCCAAAGTACCGTCGCTGTTGCTGACGCGCGACTGCGGAATTCGGTGAGGTGCTCCATGGAGTTGCACTGTACGCGCACGGTGCGGGACTGTGACCGCCCCCTCCGGCGCGACATGCGGCCCTTGCAAATGCGTGCCGTATGTATTGCGGCTGCCAAACACCGAGCAGGTTCAGCCAATCCGTCGCTGTTTGGGTCGGCCATTCCCCCGCCACGTCGATGCGGATGCGCTGCTTACAACGCGCTGGCAGCCGTAATGAACAGTGGGCCGTTGGATGCCCTCTGCTGACTGGGCACTCTTACGTACTCTTACCTTCTTTTGCACCGACGAGTCGTTCCCTGCCGGCCCTCTTCTTACGACCTTCTGGATTGCTGGCGGTCGAGATACCGCGCGATATCGCCATCGAGCAGCTCTGAGTTCTCTAGCATCTGTTTGACCCTTGTCCGAGTCGACGTGGGCAGCCGCCCGAGGGAGATTCTCTGGGGGCTCGTCCTTGTCTGACATGGCGCTAAGACCTGTCCCCAGCGCAGCCAGGTAGCCGCCAGACGCTGAGTGACGAGGAGCGCTTCTTCGACCGATTCAGGCGGCTTCTGCTTTCGCCCGCCATACGACCGGTGCAGACCCATGCGGTCGACTTCTCGCTGCAATTCTCGGGTACTCCAGCATTTTCGCGCACACGTGCGGGCGAGCTGCATGCGCTGGGTCCGGGCCTTGACGCGGATCAGTTGCAGAATGTGCGTGGGCGTCAATTTCCACTCCGTGGGCTGGCCCAGGCCACACAGAAATGCGAGCTCGTTCTCGTCGCACAGTCGGGCGAATTTGCGGGCCTCTTGGAGCCGGTGCTTCTGGGCCGCTGTTTCAGCATCCAGGCTTTCCAGGGCCCCCCACACACCCTCGCCACGACCTCGCCGCCTAGCGATCTGCTGGTCAATTCGCTGGCCCCGCGCGTGAAAGCGTACCAGATCCCTGTTCACCGGCTTAGTCACAGATGTCCTCCACGGGTTGGTAAGCAAGACGGGCTCGTGAATGCGTCTGGTCCCCGATCGTACGAGGTCCGACCGTCGCAAGCGGGCCGTCACACCGTCGGTCGCTCCATGATACCCATGGCACAAGCGCTGTTCAGGAGGGTCCACAGACAAAAACATCTGCTGAACAAGCTGTCCTTGGGACCGCCACACTACCGATTTGGAAATTGCTGCCCTTTCGATCCTAAATAAGACCGGCGATGGTCTTACTTGGGTCTGGATGGTTGGCCTACCGCCCCTCGAGGCGGTTGTGTTACGATAAAGTTGGGGCAAATCCAGTTGAGTAGCACAACCGAATTGATGGAATTGCGGCCAATTGGCATGGGAAATACGTCGCAACGGCCGGCAATATTACTATCGCGTCCGGCGGATCGGCGAGCGGGTCGTCAAAACGTATGTCGGTGGCGGCGCAACAGGACGCAGAGCGGCCGCAGAGGATGAAGCGGCACGGCGTGCGCTTCGCCGCACGAAGTGGCATCGCGAACAGGACAACGCCCCACTGAAGGAGCTGGCTGCCGATCTGGCGTCGTTCGCCGCGCTCGTGGACCGGCTCATCCAATATCAATTGGTGTGCGCTGGTTATCGACTGCACCACCGGGAATGGAGGCCCCCCAAAGATGTCCGCCGCCGCAGCAATCATTGACCTGCCCACTGGCACAGTAAATGGATTTCACCACAGTGATGTTGCCGCCGAGGGCATGGAAGCGCCGGCATCGGAGCAATCCACCGTCGCAACACAGCCGGCGAGCACGGCCAAACTGGCTCGGCGGGCCGCCGAGAAATCAACAGAAACTCCCAAGCGTTATCCTCCATCGCCGCGTGGGATTTCGAAGTGAGCATTTCGCTGGCTGGCTTGGCACGTTTCGGCCGATGCCGGTTGGGCTGCGTGGTCTGGTTGACCTCGATGACTTGGTCAGCCATCGCCGCGGCACGGTTGCAGCGTGGAGCTGGATGGGAGGGTTTACTGCCGGGTTGGTGTGGCCGTGCTTCTTTCGCCGACGTGTTGAGCCCGCGTCAGCGCTGTTCCTCTTGGTGCCGAATCGTGCTGTTTGAATCTGAACGCCCGGTTCCGCCGTTTGTTTCCCAAAACGACATCAACCACTGGTTCGGTAGCGAGCGCGCTTTCTATTTGGCAATTAGCCATTCACCGATCCGTCCCAGCGAATTATTCTCACCACCCAAACCAAACCGGCACCCACAACTTTTTCGCAATCACTATTGACCTGCGATCAATGAGGACCGCGCACCAGCCGTTATAAACGTTGAATTTGGAATAACCAAGCCGCATCAGTAACCTACATTTCCCCAGGTCCCGAAGCCGTCGTGCCGCCAGCCGGGACTCACTTCAAGCCACTGCGGCACAAGTCCCTCTTAGTAAGGAGTCAGTATGGAAATCAAAGCACTGGTCGCAGACAGCTCGGCCAAAGCGCGGAAGAACATCATTCGCTCGTTGAAGGAAATCGGCGTGCGCAATGTGGCGGAGGCGAATGATGGGGATCAGGCCATCCAACTCCTACAGACGGGCACCTATGATGTGGTCTTTGCCGAGTGGAACACCAAGATGAAGAGCGGCGAAGAGCTGACCAAGGCCTTCCGCAAGGAGAACGCGAAGCTCCCGATCATCGTGACCGCCCCGCAGTCCAAGACGCCAGCGGACATGCAAAAGTCGTTTCCGAACGCGTCGAATTACCTGACGCTGCCGTTCACGACCGAGCAACTGCGAAAGACGGTTGCGGAATATGTTCCGTCGATTGCCGGCTAACGTTCGGTCGTCGAACTCCCTGGCCACTCACGTCGTTGGGCATGGGTGGTCTTTTTTGTTGGCGGCTGATCACTGAAGCTGAATACGACGAGCCCAGATCGTTGGTGCCAAAATTATCAGCTAAAAAGCGATGAACAGAGATGCCAGTACCACCGTCAGCAACATCAAACCCAGCGCTAGAACAATGCCGGCGGACGTGGTCACCCTAGCCGGGTTTGTTTGACCACAAATTGGACAGTAAGAAGTCCACGGAGTGACAGCGCCGTCACAGTCAGAGCAGCGAGTGCACTCCCGCAATCGACTCTTAAACCAACACTTCACCGAACGAAGGATGCGGCCGGCTTTTTCATCGCTAACATAAGTCATAGAATCGCCCTTCTGCTGCCATTAAGAAGGTCTCGGCCCGTTTCAAGCATAGCATGCTACGCGGAGGCCAAATTTTCCCGTGCAGACTGAGCAAGTTGGATTGGCCACGCATTATTGATGTGCTGATGAAGAGGAGCCTCAAGCAGCTGCCGCTACTTCCCTCCCAGCGTACCATCCACCTCATGGCCAAGGCCGCTGTTGCTGTGGATGAAGGGGCAGTGGAGGAAGGGGATGGAAGGATGAATTTCCCGTCACGATCGGTCTTCCAAATTGCTGGAATATCTAGAAGCCCGGTCGGTTTCTTTAGTATCCTCGCCAAGTTCTTACGCCATCGATGTGGTTCCCGAATGACAATAAGTGTTAGACCGATGTCGTGCGAAGTATAATCATTGCGGGCCCCGAGCGGTTCGGGCATCCTAGTTGATACGACACTTAGCCCCAAAGAACTCTCCATGCTGCGACGCAGGTTCCTGACGCTCCTTATTTTCGCCTGTTCTCTCACTTCCTTCGCACGTGCCGAGTTCAAAGTCGGTGTCGGCAAGGCGATCATCACTCCCGATCCTCTCCTCCCCGTCTCGGGAGGCGTCGGTCCGGGCAATCCCGCCACCCGCAAACAAGGTGAGCTAACGGCTCGCGCCATGGTGTTCCAACAGGGTGCAACCAAAGTAGCGTTCGTCCAACTCGACCTGCTCGGATTCCCCTCGGTCCTTTGCGCCCGAGTTCGAAAACAGGTGCCCCGCATTCCGGCTGAAAACATCCTCATTGGCTCGACGCATACGCACAGCGCCCCAGATTGCTACGGGTTCCCCGGCCTCGACGGAAGGACCACAGGCAATCTTAAGTTCATGGAGTTCGTGTGCAATCAGGCCGCCATCGCCATCAATCAGGCCCTCGACAAGCTCCAGCCCGCTTACCTGAGGATTGCCACCGGAGAAGCCAAAGGAAAAATCGCCTACAACTACTACGCTCCGGAACTTTACGACCCGCGCATGAGCGTGATCCAGGCCGTCACGCCTGCCGGCAACTCCATTGGCACGCTCGTCAATTACGCCATCCATCCCGAGGTCCTTGGCAGCGGACTCGGTGTGGTCAGCCCCGATCTCGTCGGACCCCTCCGTGACCGACTCGAAGCCGACCTCGGCGGCATGGGCATGTTCATGAATGGCGCCCAAGGGGGTATGGTTACCGCCGACAACCGCCTCCTCGACAAACCCTCCGATCCTCTCAAAGCCAAATGGCACGACGCCCGCACTTGGGAAGAATGCCTCCGGATTGGCCACCTCATGGCCTCCGAAGCCGAGCGCATCGTCAAAGATGCCAAGCCGCAGACGGATCCGGGTCTCGGCTGTTATGCCCGGGAAGTCAAGTTCCCCGTCGATTCCGATCTAATGTGGGCAATCATCCTCGGCTCCCCTTTGAAGTACCCACACAATAAGGATAGATCGATCGTCACTCGCGTGAACCTGGTTAATCTCGGCAACGCTCAGATCCTTACGATTCCTGGCGAAGCCCTTCCCAACATCGGCTACTACCTCAAGCGCCACATGAAGGGCGAAAACAACCTCCTCTTCGGTCTCACCAATGATGCCTTCGGCTACATTCTCACGAAAGTCGACTTCAACAGTTTCCAACGCTACGAATATGTCTCTCGCACGTCGCTCGGCGAAATGACAGGAGAAATCCTCATCGACAATGCCCTCCAATTGATCGAAGACTCTCCTCACCCTGACGATAACAAATAATTAAGGAGTTTGGGTCTAGCGGGTTCAGAACAATGGCATCTGTTCTGGGATTGCATGGGGCTCCTTGTCAGTACATGTAGCGGGGGCCTGAGATTTACGAAACAAGTGGTAATTGAAGACAGTCGATGTTGCAGCTAAGCGTTGTGGTCAACTTCGATATCGCCTTGTTGCTTCTCGAATCGATGGCGAATCGTGCAGCGGCAACCAATCTTCATTTCAAGCTGCTTCATTAGGACATGCCGGGTCATATGTTTCGCCATCCGCCCTATGTCGTTACAGCCTACTTTCTTGGGCTGATCCTTTCGAACGCTGCGGCGGAAGGGCTTGGAGTTCGCAGTTCTGCGGAGCGATCGACGTTTGTTGACGAGGTTACCGGAACCACGATCACCCGCTTGACTTCGTCACCGGCCAAAGACGACAAGATTTACCAGACGCATCCCAGTTGGATCTCCGATGGATCGCACCTCGTTTTTCACTCTAATCGGACGGGGCGCAATGAAGTTTTCGCCCTCGAGGAATCCACTGGCGAAATCGTCCAAGTCACAGATGGTGATGCAGGACCCATCGTAGTATCGCGATATGATGACTCGCTTTACCTGGTGCGGGACGGATTGGTGATGCGAGTGAACCTCAAGGCTCTGCTCAACGACAGCAAACTTGGTTCATTGAAAAGCGCTTCGGCCTACCGCCGGCAAGTTGGTGCCTTGCCGAAAGGTTGCCGGTTATCGGGATCATTTACTGAAGACGCGAACGGCAGAACGCTCTACTTCGGCCTCGTGGATTCAAAGGACAAGTATTCAATTCAGAAACTTGACTTAGCGACAAGCCGTTTTTCCAAAGTTATCGACGTCGACTTCAAAGTGGGCCACTGCCAAGCGCATCCTACCAAGACCGGAATTATTTCCTATTGCCACGAAACGGGTGGTGATGCGGATCAGCGAATGTGGCTCACCAACATGGATGGTACGGTCAACCGCCCATTCTTTCAGGAGACCTATGGCGAGTGGGTCACGCATGAAGTCTGGTGGACTGCCGATCGGATGCTGTTTGTGATCTGGCCTAAGAATGAACAGATGAAACAAAAGCCATACGGCATTGCCTCCGTCTCACTGAAGGATTTCAGCGACCAGATCCATGATCGATTTCCATACTGGCACGCGTGTGGGACGCCGGATGGAAGATATGCCATCGGAGACGCATTTGACGGCAAACTCTTTCTCGTCGACATCCGCTCGGGCAAGCGAACGCTGCTAACGCAAGGTCATCGTCCCCACGGAGCCAACAATCACCCCCATCCATCCATCAGCCCCGATGGAAAGCGCGTACTGTTCGTTTCCGCAAAATTTGGAAACTGGGATTTAATGACGGTAGACATTCCTGCCAAAAAAGAAGAGTCCAGATTGCCTTAGAAATGGCTCAAAAACAACTTGGTAGTTTGGTAGACTGTGGTGTTCCACGATCCTTCCGGAGGCGCCACTGTGGTCGGTTATCACGCAACGATCGAAAGGCAGATGGTTCTCTTTTTCCAGTCGCTTTCGGAGAAGGATCGACGGCGGTATGCGGCAGTCGAGGCGGCCAAGCTGGGACATGGCGGCTCGGCCTACATCGCCAGGTTGTTTGGCTGCAAAGTTGATACGATCGAGCGCGGCAAAGAAGATGTGGAGCAGTTACCGGAGGATCAGGCCGCCGGGCGTGTCCGAAAAAAAGGGGGGACGAAAACAAGCTAGCTTCGCCAACCCGCAATTGGTGGAGCAACTGAAGGAAGTTGTGGAAGGCCACACGGCTGGATCGCCCATCGAGCTGGGCCGCCTGTGGACCAATCGCTCGCCGCGTGAGATTGCCGAGGAGCTCTGCGAGCGAGGCAGTCCGATCTCGGCGAACACCGTCGGCCGGTTGTTGCGTGAGGAATTGGGGCTGTCGCATCGCGCGTTGGCTAAGACGTTGCCGACCGGGGCCAGCGTGGACCGCGAACCGCAGTTCGCGCGGATGCTTGAGTTGCGGGCGGAGTTTTTGGCAAAGGGCTGGCCTGTGCTGTCGATCGACACGAAGAAAAAGGAGCTGTTGGGCGATTTTTATCGCCCCGGTCGCGCTTGGAGCGAAACTCCGGGGCGGGCTTTGGATCATGATTTCACCAGCTTGGCGACGGGCAAGGTGGTTCCCTATGGCGTGTACGACCTGGCCCAACAAGAAGCACTCGTCATGTTGGCCAAAGGCGCCGACACGGGGGAACTGGCGGCGGCTGCGGTTCGTCGTTGGTGGCATCGGCTGGGCAAAGGGCGTTATCGTCGGCGCGACCCGATTCTGCTGCTCGCCGATTGCGGCGGGAGCAATGGCTATCGCGTCCCGCTCTTCCGCGAACGGCTCTCTTGGCTCGCCAAGGAACTCGAACTGACGTTCCGCGTCTGCCACATTCCTCCCTACTGCTCCAAGCACAATCCGATCGATCATCGTTTGTTTTGCCATTTGACGCGATCGCTTCGGGGACTGCTGCTCAAAAGTGTCGAGGTGATTCGGGACGCCTTCGCCCGCACGACCACCTCCACCGGACTCCGCGTCGTGGTCGAACTTGCTCGTCACGTCTATCAACCCAAAATCAAGCCGCACCCGGATTTCACCCAACACGAACCAACCCGTCGCGATCAACTCTTGTCGGCTTACAACTATGTCATCGCCCCAACGTAAACTGCCAAGTTATTTTTGAGTCGTCCCTTAGTTCTTGCGATTCGTGAGAAGGGCAATTGACGTCGTCGTGGTGAAGGTAAAACCCAGCCGCTACGGAAGCGTCGACTCGCTAGCGGCAGGTCCTTACAGTCTTGCTTTTCGCCATCGTCCTTAATTCTTCGCGATCTGTCATCGCTGAGAATTTGTAACGACTCGGGCTGATTTGGCCAGACAATAAGCGCTTCCAGATTCCACTTTCCAAAGTCGACATCAGCTTTCTGCGGCTGCTTACCTCGTCCAGCCCATTTAAATAGAGCAAAATCTCTTTCTTCGTCGTTCGCACCAGACACAATCCAGAACGCATGGGCGTCCGGTCCATGACGTTCGCGTCCGAAGCCAGCGCAACCACTGCCCGTCGCATATACGCTAGAGATTCAAGATTCTCGGGCGTCGTGTACTTTTCCCACCGGGCCTGCCTTCATGCAATGCGGCCGTTCTGTGCAAAAACGATGCGAACCGGCCGAGCGAACAGGCAGGCCGAAAGATGAATGAAGACCGTCGGGGCTCGTGATAGAATGCCAACAGGATTAGTCGTAGCTGTCGAAGACTTTGGATTGCGAAGGAGAGTGTCATGAACCTCGGGATTTCACGCCGGCGCTTTGTGCAAGGAACCGTGGCTAGCGGGGCATTGGCCGGCTTGGGAGACTTTGGTTTCCTGTCGCAGCTGCAACCTTTATCGGCGGCGGAAGCCAAATTGCCACGAGCGGCTGTAAAGTTTCGGCCCGAGATCGAGCCTCTGGTGCAGTTGCTCGAGACAACTTCCCGTGACAGTTTGTTGGAAGAGATCGGCGGGAGAATACGAGGCGGCCTGTCGTATCGCGACGTACTTGCGGCACTGCTATTGGCCGGCATTCGCAATGTGCAGCCGCGGCCAGTCGGTTTCAAGTTCCACGCAGTATTGGTAGTCAACTCGGCGCACCTGGCAAGCATCGAGTCGCCAAATGAACATCGCTGGCTGCCGATTTTCTGGGCCCTTGATTATTTCAAAGAGGCCCAGGCTCAAGACGAGCGGGAAGGAGACTGGACGATGTCCGCAATAGATGAGTCAAAGTTGCCGCCGCCGCCACGAGCCGAGGCCGCATTCAACACAGCCATGGAGGCGTGGGACCAGAGTGTGGTGGATGCAGCCGCTGCTGCGCTCGTGCGAAGCGCCGGTTTAATCGGGTCTTATGAACAACTGTTCCGATATGGCTGCCGTGATTTCCGCGACATCGGACATAAAGCCATCTACGTGGCCAATAGTTGGCGGACGCTCGGATGCATCGGTCCGGAGCACGCTGAACCCGTCGTGCGTTCGCTGGCCTATGCCCTGCTAGATCGCGGTGGGGACAAGATTAACGACGATGCCCCGGCCGACCGTCCGATTCTACGTAATCGAGAATTGGCCACCAAATTCCCAACCGCGTGGCAGGAAGGCAAGCTCGATGACCAGGCGACGGTGGAATTGCTAACGACATTGCGAAGCGGCGACGACGATGATAGTTGCCGTTTGGTGGTCGAGTTACTGAATCGCGGCGTGGCCCCACAGTCGGTCTGGGATGCACTCTTCGTCGGTGCCCAAGAACTATTGATGCGACAGCCAGGCATCGTTGCCTTGCATGCGGTCACTTCCACCAATGCCTTGCACTTCGCTTATGTCACCACTGCCGATGACGAAACACGGCGGTTGCTGTTGTTGCAGAATGCCGCGTTTTTGCCACTGTTTCGACAAGCAATGAAGGGACGCGGACCGCTCAAAGACGGTCGACTGGACGCGCTCGAACCCATCAAGATGGACGTGAAGACCCCGGTTGCAGTTGAGGACATTTTTGCCGATGTGGGCAACAATTCGATGACGGCCGCGAAAAAGGTGCTGGGCTACTTGGATGCCAATAACGATCCACGTCAACTGATCGATGCCGCTCGATTATTAGTTTTTCTCAAGGGCAACAACGCCCACGATTACAAGTTCAGCTCCGCCGTGCTCGAAGACTACTATCACGTGTCGCCTAGCTGGCGCAATCGCTACTTAGCGGCTAGCGCTTTTAACCTCCGCGGTTCAAAGCAGCCCGATAATCGGCTCGTTGAAAGGACCCGTGCAGCACTACGGGGTTAGCAATGTATAGGAGCCCCCGGGCGACTGACAAAGGCCACTTCTTCCAAGCCACGGCAATGCACTATTGCGCATTCTCATCTGCAGTGCTTGCCAAACTGCTGCTTCGCATAGGCATCGCACCTCGCCCAAGCATCTGACCGACGACGATGCCAAGTCGCTGATCGAGGCGTTGAAGAAGAACAAGGTTTGGATCTGACACGAGACGGTTTGCAACTGCGCCGCGACGCTAAAATCCTTTGCATACTGCTCGGAAAGCTCGACGCCTTTGTATTTGTAAGTCCCTGTGGAGTATTGCAGTTCTAGGTGCTCAAAACCTGCTTGTGAATCGCTGTCGCTTAGCACAACAAAACAAACCTGCACGAACCGATCGTTTCATCCCAAGAGCCCTTGGGCTAAACTGCTGATTGCCGTGGAAAGGGGTCGCAATGAAGCAATTCTCGATTCGTGATCTATTGCTGCTCGTGGCTCTGGTCGCTGTGGCTCTGGGGTGGTGGATTGACCGGCATAACCGAGCAGTGGAGCCAGCTCGATACCAACTACAAACCGTAGCAGGCCATGCGTTCGTGCTGGATACGGCTACGGGACAGGTATGGGAGAAGTGGACGCCGCCAAACAGCGGCTCTACATCGCCAGAATTTCTCCAGCCCAAGCCGGGCAACTAAACAGCCTCACGGCCTACTGTGTTCCTGGCATCTATTCCACACATGCTGTACTTTTTTATTCCTCTGTGGATCGTCTGCGTTCTGGTGCTCTTGGCATGGTATCTGTACGTGTATTTTGTCCTCATCCGAGACAGCCATGCCCGGTTCAGCCTCCGCACATTTCTTCTCATCTTTACCATGATGGCGATCCTGCTTGGCATTGCTGCTGCAGGGATGCACCGACACTAAATGCTGAAGATTCCCTTCCAGAACAGGATTCCGCAAGTGCCCAAATCAATCAGGTTCGAAGACACAAACACGATTGTCCACATCCTGCGAGACGATGATGGCTCCATCCTCGTGGACCTGGACGAGATAGCCTTGGTGCTCAGAAAGCGTGGCCGGAAGTGGATGAATGACTCTGATTACACTGATGTCGAGCGAAAGAATATGTTTGGCTTGCTGGATCAAATTGTGGGTGAGACTGTCTCGACAATCAAGCAGCATGCGTCTGAATAGGAGAGCTAGACGGCCGACGACCGCAACCTCACTTCTCAAACTTCAGGCTGTATACCCAGCCGGCAATCCCGATCAGGCTCACGAGCAGGCCCATGTTCTACAGTGCCTCTTTGCTCCAATTGATGGACTCACTGGCAGAGGCAATGAGCAGTGCCGAACCGCAGATGATGACGATGGCGGAGCTGAGTGCTTTGGGTGTAGTCTCGTTTCTACGTAGTGTTGGCTGGGGAACGTGGTTGCTCGATATGTTTGTATTGCTTCCACATGGCGTTCCAGCGGTTGGATTTCACGTAGGTGCGTAGGCTGAGAATTTGTTGTCCGCCATCGCGGGACCAGCGCCTGCCGCTGCGGCAGAGGCGGGTTTTGACAACGCTCTTGCAAGCCGCTTCGACGGGCCCGCTGCCGATAGGCCAACCAATCTGGCGAAAGCGGGCATAATCCATGCGGTGTGCATTGCGGGCGAAGAATGTTCGCTCCATGTCGAGCGCCGCGCGGCGAGACTTGGAGAAGCCGGCTGTACGCTGGTGGTAGTCCAAGCAGCGCAACACCCGTTTGGCAGCGCCGTCTTCTCCTTTGAGTTTCGCGCAATACTTGTCGTACCCGTTTTGGGCTTGGGGGGAACCTTTGCCGAAAATCGCCTCCGCTGCTTTGGAAAGATGTTCGGCCGCGTGATGGTAGTCCACCAGTTTCTGGTAGTCGTCGTACAGCGGGTTGCCGTCAAGGTAGGTCCACAAACCGCGAGCACCATCGCACCACGTGATCCGCACCACGTCCGCACTCAAACGAGGTTCGGTTTCTTGCAGCTTTTGCTCGAACTTTGACTTGAGCGTGGGCGCGCGATCCTCGGGCATGCGGGCCGCATAACGGCTGGCCAGCCGCTCGGGCGACATTTTTCCTGCGGGAATTTCGCCGTAGAAGCTGGCGCTGCCGACCATCGCGTTCTTGTAAGAGGTCGGGGATAAGGTTTTCTCGCGGCCTCCTCGTGGGGGCGTTCGTTCGGCCGCCCCTTCTTCTGGCCTGGTTCAGAAAGCAGCACGTTGACTCCGTCCAGGCTGGCACACAGAACACGCGTCTCTTCCGGGATCGGCTCGGCAGCGCGAATCTCCGTGAGCACCTGATCTTCATGGTCTTCCAGCCATTGGCCCCTCTGTTTTGCCATCCGCTTAATCGCCGTTGCCGAAGGCTGGAACAAGGAACACTTGGCGAGCAGCGACTCGGCTTCCTGTGGCGTGCCCAAGGCGACGGCATACAGCGCCGCATCACGCACCTCGACTGTGGCAAACTGATTTTCCATGCCCCAGGCGGCGTCGAGCGGAACATAACATGTGCCGCCAGCGTCTGGCTGATAGACGCGGCGCGTCAGCCTGATCATCCCGCCCGGCGTGAGGAATTCCTTCTCACTGTCCAGTTTGTAGCGGTAGGTTTTCCCCTCCACTTCGATGGTCTCCACGTCCGTTTCGGCCGTCGCCAACCAAGTCGGCAGGCCCTCGGTCCAGCCCGCCGACATTGCTTCCCCCAGCAGTCGGTTGACTTCTTCCGACGCTTCCGGCGTCACCCCACTTGCCAGCACTTCCTCCGCCTCCGATAGAACCGCCTTGATTTTCGTGAGGATCGCTTCCATGATCATCGCTGACGACATTGGGGACTCCCTTCCGAAATGTCTGTAAGTAGAGCGCGTAAAATGACTTACAGCTTCGACGGAGGGAGCCCCTTTCTCAAAGATCAATACGTAGAAACAAGCCTGCACCCAAAGCCGGCGACTGATAATGGAGGACTGCGATGAAATCGCTTTCCAATGCTTCACTAACTCTCACGTCATCCGGTCGGTTGTTGGAGCAGAATGAACGCGTCATTCCAGGCGGCTTGGCCTCAATCAATAGACGAGCTGATCCGTGTATCGCGTTCGCCAGGGCATTGGGGTCGCATTTGTGGGATGTCGATGGACACGAGTATATCGACTATCACGCTGCATTTTCGGCGTACATTCTTGGACACGGCGACAAAGAAGTGAACGCTGCAGTAATTGCCTCGTTACAGAGCGAATATTCGAACTATGGTAGTGGACCGACTGCCGACGAGGGTGAACTCGCGCGATTATTCTTGAAATGTGTGCCGGGTGCCGACAAAGTACAGTTTTTTAACACTGGTTCAGAAGCGACAGCGCAGGCCATTCGTGTCGCGCGGGCGGCAACTGGTCGCGACCATGTAGTTTTGATCCAAGGCGGATACAACGGCAATCAGAATGTTGTAGCCGCAAATCTGATGAACAGCGTCGAGGAGCTTGGTGGCCGGCAAATTGTTGGCGATGAATATCCGCTTCTTCCACTGACGGCCGGTATACCTCAAGTAGAACGGCAGCTTATGCATCCCATTGAATTCAACGATCTTGCCGCCGCGCAAACGCTTGTAAAGCGCTATCCAACTGCGGCACTAATTAGTCGTCCCTGAAAAACGGTCTGCTGGCTGAGTCGGCTTGATTTTCAGGTGCGAGCTGGGGCGAAGCAAGCGGGCATCGGCAGGTGCGATGCTCGGCGGGGAGCGACGATGGCGGCCAACTTGGCCGCGAGCCGCTGCCAGAGCCAGAAAATTGGCGCAAAAACAATCCATCGCAACAGTTTGCGGAGGTTGTACCCGGCAGCGCTTAGCAGGGCGTTGATTTTGTCGCCTTCAGTGCCGGTCAGATAGTTGCGGTCCAGGCGGTTGTCGCTTTTCAGGTGACCGATCGTGGGCTCGATGGCCGCCCGCCGTTTGAGCATGCGACGTAATGCTCGCGTCGCTCGCTTGGGAATCGAGCGGACCACGTGGATGCTGGCCGAGCCTTCGTAACCGTGTCCTCGATAACCTTGGTCCACCATCACGTCAGCCGGCGTGTGGCCTGTCAGCCGTTGCACTTGCTCGATCGCGCCGTGGAGCGTGTGCCCGTCGTACGGATTGCCGTGCAGCACGTGTGTGCCGACGATCCAATTATTTTTGCTCGTGGCCGCCACACTCGCCTTGCAGCCGAACTCGTAGCGCTGATGCGCTTTGCCTTTGGCGATGCATTCCACCTCGGGGGCATGCACGCTGTAGACTTTGTTTTTGCTGCTGCGTGTTTGAGCGAGCAAGCGCTCTGCCAAGGCGACTAGCTCGCCGAGCCGCTCATCAGCGATTCGGCCTTGAATGGCAGGCGCTTTGCGCTGGATGTCCCGCAGCACGCGGCCCAGGATCGTCTTCAGTTGACGGGTCATCTTGGCGGCCCGCTTCATCTGCCGCGCTGCGGCGTAGCGGCCCTGCCTGGCCAGCAGCTTCTGGCCCTTGAAACGATAGTTCTGGCGAAGTGAGATGCCCAGCGAAGCGGCCCGGCGGACTAGCGCCAGCCGCATCTTGTGATACAGTCGGGCATCGGTCGGAAAGGCGATCGCCTTTTCCTGGACCGTCGTGTCGACGTTCACCTTCTGAAACTCTCGGGGCCGGACCGCTTTCATGGCCAGCGCGGTGTGGATCGTCGCCTCCAATAACTTCTCCAGCCGCTCGGCGCCGACCCGCTTTCGCCAGCGGCTCAAGCTCGAAGGATCGATTGGCAATTCGTGCTGCATGTACTGGCAGCCGCAGAAGAACTGCCAGTACGGGTTCTCCACCCAGCGGGCCACGACCGACTCGTCGCTCTCGTCAAAGGCGTGCTTCAGGTACAACAGGCCGACCATCAGCCGGGTGTTGACTCCCGGCCGGCCAAGCTCGTCGGCGTAGCAGGCGTCGATGGCCGCGTCGAACTCGGACCAGTCGATCCGCTCGGCCAGCACGACCAGCGGGTGCTCGGGGTTCAACAGTTCGCTCAATCGGGCGCCAAACAATTCACACTGCGGAGGGCGAGCTTTGGGTTGCATTTTTTGCCAGCTTTCGGGACCGTGGGAACCAAAACTTGGCAAATTTTAGCGCCATCGAATGCGTAATGCACCCTCTATTCTTAGCGATAGAAGAATTTTTCAGGGACGACTAATTATGGAGCCAGTACTACAGAACATCGGCGTCGTGAAACCGCTGCCAGGTTATCTTGAAGGCTTGCGCAACTTGGCAGATCAGGCTAAGTTCGTGCTCATTTTTGATGAAGTGAAGACCGGGTTTCGCGCAAGTTTGGGCGGGTACCAAGGTGTGAGTGGAGTGACTCCCGATTTGTCGACGTTTGGCAAGGCGTTGGGGAACGGTTTTCCGATCGCGGCGTTGACAGGCAAACGTGAATACTTGGATCTCGCGATAAGTTCGGACCCATCGAAGCGGGTGCTCGTGGCTGGCACTTACAATTGTCATCCCGTATCGGTGGCAGCCGCGATTGCAACACTCAAAAAACTATCCGATAAGACGCTGAACGCTTACGAACGACTAGAGCGACATGCTGAGCAGTTGGAAGACGGCCAGCGGCGGTTGTTTCGCGACTACCGTGTAACCGCGACAATCAGCCGAGTGGGCAGCGCACATTGCGTTTACTTTATGGATCGTGCGCCAACGAACTGGTGGGAATTGATCACAACACACGATTTTGCATTTGACACTCGTTATCGACAAGCACTGATCGAGCGGGGGATTTATCATTTTCCAATACCAGTGAAGCAAGGCAGCATTAGTTTGGCTCACACCGATGACGACATTGAAATCAGCCTCGATGCGACCAAACAGGTCCTGAAAGCGATTGTAAACGGCGCGGGAATGGTGTCATGACGCTCCAGCACTGTGGTCCGGCTGGTCACGAGCACCCAGGAATGCTGGACGAAACTGGACGAAGCTGGACGGATTCCCAGTCCGGGGGGAGCAATAGACGACACGGCCGGTGAGGCGCCTTCCGCGACACTGATCTCGACGGCATACGTCCTGGAAGACACGAGCACTAGTGATTAGCCAAGACATTGGTTGTGGTCTCGATCGCCACGTTTGCGGCGCGAACAAAACTGTTAGACTGATCTCACTAGATGGCACATCTCGGCCAATTGGTGCTGGTCGACTTGATGCGGATTGGCAAGTACACTCACGTGAGATGTATGTCGTTCCACTCAAGCGCATCGTTGCGGTTCTCAGCTACGGAAAGAGCAGTGAAGCGCGCCGTACGGAGCGAGACTTACAGGTGAAGTTGGAGCCGCTAGTAATCTCGATACTATTAAAGGTCATTCCATGGACGCGTTTGGCTCAGTACACAATCTCACGTTCGATGCACTCGGTACTATTCTGGACCTGGGCACAAGCCACTCGCCGCGTCTGGCGCGTACTTGAAGAGCAAGGGCTCGGACATGAAAGCCGAGGATCTCTATGCGCGGTGGCGCTCTCGTCAGCGGATCGAGCAATACCAGGATAATCAGTTCTCGACGGGCCATTTTGGTTACTTGGATTCCTCACGCCGCGCTTTGATTTATACGCTGCGTGCTTTGAAGCTGCCGTTTGACGATGCAGACGTCCATCACATCATGGAGGGTTGGCAGGAGCTCGTCCCCTTCGCCGATGCAGTGCCCGGACTCGAACGGCTGAGGAGTAGGTACAGGCTGGTGATATTGTCTAACGGCGAGAACGACTTTCTGGTCCACTTGGCGAAGAATCGCATTAAGTTCAACTTCTACGCGGTGATCTCAGTGCAGGACGTGGGGGTGTTCAAGCCGAATCCGCAGGTGTACCGTTATGCGGCCCGTATCCTGAAGGCCGAACCGGGCGAACTGATGATGGTCTCGGCCCATAGTTTCGATGTGGTGGTGGCGCGGGCCTCAGGTTATCGGGGTGCGTATGTGAACCGGTACGATCTACCCTTTGACGAATCGCCATACCGGTTCGACATTGAATCCCGCGACTTTCTGGAATTGGCCGACGCGCTGGGCTGCAAGTAGGAGTGCGAGCCAGGGTGAATCAGCGTATCGGGTGACGAAGCGGCGTATGGAAAATCGTCGGCTTTCTCCGGCATTTGCCGTTGGAGTTGATGAATGGAAAATAGGCTGTTCGAGCTAGCGAAGGCCGTACTCAATGAACGAGCACGCGACACTCAGCGCCATTGATTACGCCGTCTTCTTCACCTACATCGGGTTCAGCGTGCTGCTGGGATTTGCGGTCGCGCGGGCGCGCGGCGGAAGCCACAGGATTACTTTCTCGGCGACAAAAAGCTGCCCTGGTACGTTGTCGGTGCCTCGATGGTGGCTGGCGATATCAGCAGTGAGCATTTCATCGCCAACGTCGGCATCGCGTATCTGTATGGAATGGCGGCGGCCACCGGCAGTTGGAACTCGTGGATCATTTACAGCATCTTTCTGTTCATCTTTCTGCCATATTATGTGCGGACGGGCCTGTATACGATGCCACAGTTCTTGGAGCGGCGCTACAACGCTACGTGTCGCTATCTCTACGCGCTATCGCTTGTGATTGGATACATTGCGACGTTGCTCGCCGGGTCGCTCTACGCCGGCGGGTTGGCGATCGATAGCATGTTCGGCTTGCAGATGACAGCCGATCGCAGCACCAATATTATGTGGGGCATCGTCTTTTTCGCGGCGGTGACAGGCGCTTATACGATCTATGGCGGAATGAAGGCGTCGGCGTGGACCGACTTCCTGCAGATGATGGTGATGCTGCTGGCTGGAATTATGCTGCCTATTCTGGCCCTGCAGCGAGTGGGCGGACTGGGGCAACTAGTCCGCGAGTATCCGCAGAAATTCCAAGTGTTCCTCCCAGCTACACACGAGCAGTTTCCTTGGACCGGCGTCTTCACCGGGTTCTTGACCGTCGGGCTGTGGTACACGTGCGCCAGCCAGCACATCGTGCAGCGCGTGCTCTCGGCGAAGGATGAATGGCATGCGCGGATGGGCGTGGTGAGCGCCGGGTTTCTTCGCATCCTAACGCCGCTGTTTTTCGTGGTTCCGGGTATCGCTGCCTGTAAGTTGTTTCCCGATCTGGAGGCGACGCGGCGGCAGGACCAGGCCTACTTGCTCTTGGTTCAGACGCTGATCCCGACCGGGTTGAAGGGGCTGGTTCTGGCAGGGATGGCAGCGGCGCTGATGTCCACGGTTTCAATGGTTCTCAACTCCACCTCCACACTGTTGACGATAGATTTGTACAAAAAGCTGTGCCGGCCGCAGGCGAGTGATCGCGAACAGGTGGTGTTCGGTATGGTCGCCGGCGTGCTGGTGCTCATAATCAGCATTTTTGTGGCGTTCTTGTACATTGAAAGCCCAGAGGCACTGTTTCGCCTGGTGCAGCGGATATTCTTTTGGATTGCCCCGCCGTTCGCCGTAGTTTTTTTGCTGGGGCTGTTGTGGCGGCGGGCCAGCGGCACTGCGGCGGTGGCAACGATCGTGAGCGGGTTTGTGTTTAGAATGATAGTCGAGTGGTTGGTTTGGCCGAGGCTGCCCGGCCTGCGCGTTTACCAGGCCGCGTATCAGCACGGAGCGCTGATCACCTGGGTGTTCTGCATGGTGGTCATGATCAGTGCGTCGCTATTGACGTGCCCGCCGGTGCCGGAACAAACCGAAGGAACCATCTGGAACCGCAGCTTCTTGAATTTGCCACCGGACGTGCGCCAGAGCTATCGCGGTACGAAGAATTTCATCCTGTGGTGGATTCTATTCATCACCATCGTGTTGGCTATCTATGGGTTTTTCCTGTGGTTCCAGTTGTCGCGTTGAATGAATATTGGACGATGGAATTCGGAATTCCCGACTCTTTGACGGCGGCGTGGCGGAGTCGCCGCGTACGTGGAGCATTTCTTAACCTGAGAATAATGGCTCTCGGCCGGATATGAGAATCTCGCGCATTGAAACAATCCCAGTTTGCGTGCCGATCAAGCCGGAGTTGGCAATCCGCGGCGGCCGCAGCTTATCGCATCTTGTTTCGCCATTTCTGCTCTTGAGAATTCACACGGACGAAGGAATTGTCGGTGTGGGAGAAGCATCCTGCACGCCGCGGTGGAGCGGCGAGGACCAAGTCACCGCGGCTCATTTCATTAGTGCGTATTTCACGCCACTATTAGTGGGAGAGATGGTGGACGACATCCAGCGGCTGACTACGAAGTTTCGTTCGGCTGTAGCGGGGAATTTCTTCACCAAGGCAGCGGTCGAGATGGCTCTTTGGGATATTGCTGGCAAAGCGCAAGACAAACCGGTGTGGGAAATAGCGGGGGGTAGGAGTCACGAAGCACGGAGCAAGAGCGATGTGCCCGCTCCCCGTGCTCCATGGTCCGTGGTCGGCGCCGTGCCAACGAAATGGTCCATATCCGGCGTCGAGCCTGGGAAAGCCGCGCATATTGCCGCTTGGGCCGTCAACCAGGGTTTTTCAACGATGAAGGTGAAAGTGGGAATTGAGCCGAACGCAGACGTGGCCCGCGTTCAGGCAGTTCGCGAGACAGTGGGAACCCGTGTGAAGCTCGGCGTTGATGCCAATGGCGGTTGGCCAACACCTCAAATCGCAATTGAGACCATTCATCGTTTGTGTGACCGATGCGATATCTATTTCGCCGAGCAGCCGGTACCTGCTGGTGACCACGACGCCATGGCCGAAGTCCAGCGAAGCGTGTCTGTACCGATTATCGCCGATGAAAGCGTCTATTCGCTGAAGGATGCGAAGATGCTCGCCCGGGCCCAAGCGTCCGACGTGTTCTCAGTCTATGTCGGGAAAGCAGGTGGTATTGGCCCGGCCCGCGATATCGCCACGTTCGCCCAGTCTGTCGGCATCAAGTGTACGATTGGCAGCAACTTGGAGCTGGGGGTCGGCAGCGCGGCGATGATTCATCTGGCTTTGAGCACTCCAGGCATTGAGGCGGATGCGTATCCGTGCGACATCATTGGGCCAATGTTTTACGAGGATGACGTACTCGCAGAACCGCTGCCATTATCGGGCGGTTCTGCACGGTTGAACAACGGCCCCGGATTGGGTGTGGAACTCGACGACGAAAAGGTTGAGAAGTATCGCGTGCGGTAGAGCATATTCGACCGCCAATTGTCTGCGAGTCACGCCCGCTCGATCCGCAGCATCTCCGGGCCTTCCCAGCGGGCTTTGCGACAGGCATCGCGAAACTGCGACCAGTCGTATTTCCAGTCGCCAGGAATGCGGGCGAAGAGGCTGGCCGTGGTGGGCACTCCCTCGGCACCGCGGAGGAAGACGCCGCGATTGTAGACGATGCAAATCTCTGCAACTGGCTTGGGTGGGTTCGTGACGCTCTTGCTCTCATCGTAGAAATAAAGAATTTCGCCGGGCAGCGGAAGTTGCGTGAGGCCTTCCGGTGGCACAGGTCGGGGGTTGTCCAGCAAAACGAACACCTCTGCACCGCTGAACTGTCCGTGAATCGTCTTGTTTTCGATCGGAAGCAAGTCCCAAACAATGCGGCAGACCTCGGGCGCTTCGTCCTCAAGCAGTTCGGCAAGCACCGATACTCCGGTTTGGACGAACGTCAAACGGATCTTTCGTCGCTCCATTTGTGAAATCCTTTGTTATTCGCTCACGCGCTCGACGAGTCGGCGAACGGCGGCCGTAATGCGATCTTCTAAATCATCAGTGAACGGTGCGGGGAGCTGACACCAGAGGTTCGCCCGACCGCCCTCGTAACCTCCTTCGGCCTGCACGCGGCGGGTCGGTACATAACCGAACATATCGTTGCTATAGCCCGCCACCCAAACGAGTGGCGTTTGGCCGCCGAGTGAACATCGCGCAAATTCGCCCTTGAACTTGAAGCCCCAATCGACGACCGGTTCACCGCTGAGCGCTATCAGGAGCAGCTCGTTCCCGAAGCGAATAACCTGGACGGGTGCGGAGTACGACGTAATCAGCGACTCGCCGCGATCAAGCTGATCTAGTAGATATCGCGCTTTCACACGCTGTGGTTCATCATCGCTCTCGAGCATTCTTCTAAGCGCGTTCTGTCTTACCGCTTGCAATGCAAGTAAGACGTCATCCCTTTCAGCCCGAATAGGGCCATTAATTTCAACCCCCGGTGCCTCGAACGATCGCTGCACAGCATCTGCCATTTGCTGGCCATATTGTCGCGAGAGTTCGACCGATCCGCGCGGTTCGGGATCTTGATCGGCCCCGGCGCCGGGTAGGAATAGCGGTGTTGTTTCGGGATTGACCTCTTGGAGGTGCTCTTTGGCGAAACCGGCCCAATCGCCGCAATACCGCAGGTCGTCCGGCGGTATTGTTGTGTTGTGGCACGCGTAGCCGAATACAATCGCCGTGCGTTTCCCCGCACTGTTTACACAATCTAGAACCGGCACGTCGTGGTCAAATTTATCTTCGACCGATGGCGTGCCATCGACGACGCAGTGTCGGCGGCGATTGTGGGCAAAATCAACTGAGGTTTTGCGTGCGAACAGCCGCACCGGCTCAAGCCGCGTGAGCGCTAGATCGATCACGTTCGTCAGTGCTGCGGCGAGTTTCTCGGCAGTGGAAACGAGCTTCGATCCGTAACCACCAGGGATGTTGAAGAATACCTGCTTGTCGGGGCGGAATTCCGGACCATAGTGCGTGTGCGTGGCGGTTAGCAGGAGTTGGCGACGGGACAGCCCATGTCGACCTCGCGCGGCGTCGGTCACTGGATCGGCGATGATGGGGGCGATGGCGATGAGATCCATCGACGCGATTACGAACCACTGGCCTGTCTCGTCTTCGAACGCCACCGCACTGGCGTAGAGATCGGAAAGCTTGTCGCGCGCGGCGCAGCTCGCACGGCATACCCGGCGAGCCAGAGCGACTCATCGGGTGTGATGCAGATCATGGCCGTGCCAGCTTTGTAGCTCAAAACGCGCTCCACCCGCCATCAACTGGCAACGTGATTCCTGCGATATACGAAGACTCATCGGAAGCAAGAAAAACGGCAGCCCAGGCAACTTCGCGTGGCTCGCCAGTGCGGGAGAGCATCGTCTTCGACACCTGCCGCTGATGCAAATCACTTTCCTCCGGCGGTGAAATACGCGTGCGAATCGCACCTGGGCAGATCGCATTCACGCGAATGTTGTGCTGGCCGAAATCGCAGGCTGTGCTGCGCGTCAGGCCTACAAGCGCATGTTTCATACTCGTGTAAACCGCAGAAGTATAGCCACCCTGTAGCCCGTGGATCGAGGCGATGTTGATGATCGAGCCACTCTTGTGTGGAATCATCCACGGCAGAACGGCGCGAGTGAAATGGACGGCTCCCATCAGCGTTACCGAACCGCCGTAATGCCACTGTTCTGGCGTCGCCTCTAGCGCATCGTACCAATCGCCAAGGTGGGCAGCGTTATTCACCAGTACATCGATCCGCCCGGACCTCGCTGCCGCGATTTTCACCGCTCGCTCAACTTCAGCGGGCGAAGTCACGTTAGTGTAGGCAAATTGCGCCTGTCCGCCAGCCTCGCGGATTCTCGAGGCGACGTCTTCCCCAGCCTTGTCATCGACGTCGGCGACGAGCACCCATGCTCCCTGCTCGGCAAATAATTCGGCGATGGCTCGACCGATGCCATGCGCAGCACCGGTGACAAGGGCCACTTTGTTTTCAAGTCGCGACATCGGAAGCTTAGTGCGGAGAGTAAGATTTAAATTTATTGCTCCCGACTATTCTACTTGCAGGTTCGCTGGCGGCTGTCCGCGAATTGTGAGATTAGTGCGGGTAATCGTATACCGACCGAGGTTGGCAACATAGATGTCGTCAAAGTTCTTACCGCCGAACGCTAAGTTGGTCGGTCGGCCGAGCAGAATGCCCCAGCGATCGTGGGCCAGTAATGTCCTACTTCGGTCGGGGCTAATTCGCCAGATTTCATCGGAGGCGTAACAGCAGACATACAGATTGCCGACTACGTCCAGTGACAAACCGTCCGGCAGGCGGCCAACACACTCGGCGTACAGTTCGGGCTCAAAGAGTCGACCATCTGTATCTATATCGAATCGAAATACCGAATCGCTGTCGCTTTCTACTATGAACAAGTGCTGTTGGTCCGCGCTCAAAGCCAGCCCATTCGCATATCCAATCGGCCCAGCTAACACCTCGCCACGACCGTCGAGATCAAATCGCAACAAAAAGCCGTTGCGTTTCATCCACATGCCGGAGTCGGTGACGTAAAGTCGACCGGAGTGATCGAAGAGCGGATAGTTGGCGGCGACGATTTTGTGGTTGCCGGCATGCGTGGCAAACACGCGATGCTCGCCGTTCTTGAGGACGCGCACGATGCCGACTCCCGCAACGCAGGCAAAGAGCGCGCCGTCATCCGGTGCGAACGCCAGCCCGCCGCAAAACGCGCCGAGATTGGCAACCGTCTCGGCTATTCCCGAGGGATCGATCCGATAAATCTGTCCCGCTTCACCGCCGGCCCAGAGATTGTTGTCACGGTCGAACGCGCAACACTCGGGGTGGTCCAGACCACTGGCAAATACTTCGAAACGATCAATTGCAATTTCAGGTTTCATCGTCGGTTTACCTACCATCCTGCGACAGCGCCGGTAGCCTCTCCTGATGCTACGTCAATTCTTCCTGTTTGCGCGTCGATGGCGAACACGTTGACCGGTCCGCCCATGTCTTCTTCTTTGCGGATGACATAGCCGAGCTTTTCTAACTCGGTAACAACACCAGTTGGGGTATGCGTCGAAACCAAGACCGAATCGTCGCCCACGGTGTGTAGGCGGGGGGCGGCAATGGCGGCAGCAGGTGTGGCATCAAAGGCGATTGCGTCGAGTATAAGTTGTGCCGTAACGTTCACGATCTTCGGCCCTCCCGGTAGTCCCCACGCGAAAGCGGGCCGAGCGCCATTGAGTGCGATCGTTGGGGACATGTTGTGCTGCATTCGCTTGCCGGGCGCTGGGGCGTTGGGATGGCCTTGTGAAAAGTCGAACCGCGACATGCCGTGGTTGAGCACTAAGCCCAGGCCGTCTACGACTAAATGCGAGCCATACATCCAACCCTGGGTCGCCGTGAGAGAAATTAGATTACCCTCGCTGTCGATGGCGAGTACGTTCGATGTGTGCGGCGAATCAGCTCCGGGAACGTAGAGTGGGGGGCACGGAGTGCAAGTCCTGATTTGGTCGGCACGTGCTTCGGCAGCCGCTGCGGAAAGCAAGTCATCCATCGGGACGCTGACGAAATCTGGATCTCCCAAGTGCTGATGACGTTCTTGCCAACAGATTTTTGTGGCTTCGGCAAGGACGTGAAAATACTGGCCGCTCCAGGGTTCCATGCGTCTGGGGTCAAGTTGCTCGACGGTTTGTACGATTCCGAACGACGTGATACCGCCGGAGGGCGGTGGGGGTGTATAGAAATCGAGATTACAACATGCCATGTGGACTGGTTCCACAACCTGCGGACGGTAGGATCGAAAGTCTTGTTCGGTAAGGAGTCCGCCGCGGTCGTGGAGAAAGCGAACGATCGTTTTGGCGGTCTCGCCCTGGTAGAAACTGAGCGGCCCATCATTCACTAGCCGATGCAGGAGTCTTGCATGGTCTGGCTGACGCCACCGATCTCCAATATTTGGAACCGTTCCATTCGGAAAGAGGGTCTTGAGCGACAGCGGGTCGAACTGTGGGGCGCACCGATCGAGATACCGCCGGTGTTCCGAGTCGACATCGAACCCTTCCTCGGCAAGTCGAATCGCCGGCTGCGACACCTCCTTCCACGACTTGGTTCCAAATTCACGGAGGATCAGCTCCAATCCGGCGACAACGGCGGGAACGGTGACCGAACGCGCACCGTAAAGACTTGACTGCGGATCGGCAGTAATCAGCCCTTCCCGAAAGCCGAGCGGTGCCCTGGAATCGAAATCCACAGCGACAATGTGGTTTCCGTCCGATCTCTTCTTATTATCTGTTCTCCGCTCCTTACCTCCAGCAAGGCTAATGATTGCGCTACCGCCATATCCACCCAGACCGACCGATCCGGGGACGACCACCGAGAGCGCGATCATCACAGCTACTGCGGCGTCGACGGCATTGCCGTTATTGTGCAGCATTTCGATTCCCGCCGACGCGCCGTGCGGATGGTGAGTAGCGACTGCTGCCGTATTTGCGATGATCTGACGCGGCATTTCTTGCCGGGACGTATGATTTAGAGTTCGATCCTTTTAGTCCAGAGTAGGCGATGCCCGTAACGTCTGCAATCGTCGCAGGAAATTGGCTGCGAGCGAACCTGATTTCGTTCATTACGAATTAAGGTTATCTTGATGAAATCGCCGCAAAGGCGGAACCTCAATGAGGTACCGTTGAAATAACTTCGGTGCCAGACATCCTCGGGAGAGAAATCATGCGCCCTAGGGCAATTATTAACTCGGCTTCAATCTTTGCGTTCATCGCGTCATTTGTCGGATTCACTGGTGGAGGTCTCCTAGGACCGTCACTTGCCGCAGACGAAGCGGCGTCGGCTAGGAACCTGTCCATCGTCGAAAAGGATGCGACAGTTTTCAGTTTCAGGCTGCACTACCGAGAGGCAGGCAAAGGACCGGCGGTCATATTGCTTCACGGTCTGGGGGGCGATGGCTCGCGTTGGACCTCGCTGATGCAAACTCTGGCACCTGATTTCCGCGTGATCGCTTTGGACCAAATCGGCTTTGGCCAATCGGACAAGCCGCTCGCCAATTACAACCATGCGATGCTGGCCGAATTCCTGGCCGAGTTCGCCAAAACGATCGGCGCTTCGAAAGCGACACTCTTGGGCCATTCGATGGGCGGTTACGTTGCAATTTATGCCGCCGTCCATCACCCGGAGATGGTCGATCGTCTTGTGCTTGTTGACGGGGGCGGCCTGGTCTATGCCCCGCGGAGCGATCACTTGATTCAAATCCAGAACGGATCTACTCTGGCAGAGACGCGCGAATACTTTGAACTGATGTTTTACGACAAGAGTTACGTCACCGATGCGATGGTTCGGGATAATTATGCCCGCCGGCTGCACGTGGCATTTACGATCAGCAAGATGCAAGAAGCCCGCGCCAAGGGATTGGGAAGGGTTTCCGAAGCGGAGGCCCGCAGAATCAGAGTGCCCACACTGATTTTGTGGGGAAAACAGGACAGGCTTCTGAATCCCTCCGATGCAGATGTGCTGGACCGATTGATCCCGAATTCCAAAGCCGTCTTGATCGACGCTTCAGGGCACATTCCGCAACTCGAGCAGCGGGACCAATTCAACCGGCTGGTGCAAAAATTCCTGACTGCTGAAAATTAGCTAGTAAGAGAGGCAGCACTTCCCTTTTACGTATTTGGGGGTGTCAGGGACAAATGCCCCCGGCAACGCGGCCGCGCCGGCGATGATGGACAGCATAAAAATTGAGCTGGTCGGACCAACTGCGAATTGCGGAGGTTTCGTCTTTTGGGCGTAGTAAATCCAGCAGCCCGCCATCCCATCTGCAGATCAGCGGGCCTTCTTAACTGCGAATCTCACGGTGCTCGCATCGGTCCATCCACTGAGGTCTACTACGTTGCCGTCAACTAGTGCTGCTCTTTTGCCATTAATCGCGACGGATTCGACGTGCCATCCGGTGGGAAGCGGCGCGCGGAGCAGAATCGTTTTGGCTGGCCGTGGCGGAGGTGTTACGTGAATCTCGATGTACCCGTCGTTGAGTTTTGATTCCAAGCGACACGAGACGCGGCCAAATTGAGTAGGGGCGTTTTCAACGCGAATCTGTTGACCATCCTCGAGCCACCGCCGGGGCACCGCAAACAGTAGGCGCAACGTGTCGGGCTTTCCGTCCTCGTCCAGGTCCCAATCCTGCACGAGTAGATTTCGCAGCGTCAATAGCCAGGTTGCATTACTGCTGCTGTTGGGCGGAAGGTAAAAGGACCGGCCATTGGCGTCTCCGTGCAGGAATCGCGACCCTTCACCTCCGATGTACGTCCCGCGAGTCATTCCTTGGGCAAGTTGTCCATAAAACCCTACGAGCGCTTTCTCGCGCTCATCGCGCCGCAAGAGCGCAAGCTGATACCGCAACCCGTACAATGGGTTGACGCCGGGCTCGCCATCGAATTGACCCTGGTGAGGCGTTGTGCGAATCATTCCCATGGCGACGGCACCGTGATTTTGGAGGTAGCCGAGCAGCCAGTCCTCGCGCTGGGATCCTTGGCCGAAAACCTCCGAGCCAATCACGTATGGGCAAATGAGGTTATAGTAGCTGCCCTGTCGTGTGGCCGTGAGAGGGTCGTGGGCCGGCTCGTCCGAAAGCAATGCGACAGGAATGAAGGGCGGAGTCGTGTCGAGTCGCTCGCTGCAGGCGACAGCGTCGAGAATCTTGCCGCGAAAGTCGGCAGCCGCCCGGAGTAACACATTCGCTTCGTCCTGCTCGCCCATATCGTCCAACATTGCGGCTACATCGCACAATCCACGCCAGCAGTTGGCGTTTGAGCTGAGCGAATATACCTTCTCGCTGATATCGCCCGCATAATTGTCCTTCGGAAGCAGCCCGCTTCCTGGCTCCCGGTTTGAGAGAATCAACTCGACTGACGGCCGCCATAATGGTTCGTAGGCATGAATTGTACCCGCATCGCGAGTCAGCCAGTAGTAATACGCCAGGAGCTGCAGCTTTTGGCCGGCCACATGAAACCGTGTCGCCTCACGGTCAAATTCCAAGAGCGGCTTAAGCATGGCCGGCGCGGCGTCACGCTGACCGAACAACATCAGCGATCGGAGCGTGTCGCCGCACTCGGCTTCATAGAGTTTGCCGTACGCGTTGCCGGCGCTGTACTGAAGCCGATCTCCCGAGGCCAACATCAAGTTGCCAACGAGTGTGGCCCGCCAAGCGTCGTTGACGATCAACTCGGGGACGACGAATTTCGCACCACGATTGAGCAAATCGCGCCAGGCTTTGACGCACTCCCGCTGTTGCCCGTCGAATGCTTCTGCGGTCATTGCGCGACCCGGTTCGGCCGGCCGGGTAAAGATCGCCAGTTCGACGGTCTGCTTGTCGTCTAGTTGTGTCGTCAATGCCTTGCGATCGGCGTCCCATTGCCAGAGTGAGCTGAAAGCAGCTAAACTCCGGCCTTTTGCGTTGAGTACTTCGCCATTCTGAATATGTAATGGAGCCTTTGCATCGAAACGCGCCTCGACGCGGCCGTGACCCTGGGCGATGGAAAAACGGAGCATGGTGGTGCCTCGATCGGCCGCCGCCCCATCGACCGGAGCAAAGACTTCCTCCCGATAGACCGCGCCTTGACCACGGTATTTGAGCGAAACGACCGGTAAATATCCGTCGAGATATGCCGGGCCATCCAGTTGTGACAGATATTCGCCGAATCGCTCGGGCGAACGACCCACGTAAAAGGAGACAGGCACTCCTTGTTCGTACCACATTGGCGGCTTGTTGGCCCGCGCATTGATGGCGCTGCCGTTGCTTACGAACCGCGCTTTATGTGGACTGCGAGGGGCACTAAGTACAAGCGGATAATAACGGAAGTCCGTGTTCACCCAAAGGAGTGGCGGCAGCAGGTTCTTAAAGAACTCATAGCTGGCACCATTCGGCTCTCGGCGTGCCGCATCGCCCCAAACGTCAGTTCGCGCCTTGATTATCTCCTGGACCGACGGCAACTTGACGGTGGTCGTACCTTTTGGGGCCGACTCTCCGCTAGCCCGTTCTCCACGCGTCGCAGCTAAAATGCCGATTAGGATCAGAAAGGCGACCCGCGTCAGTTGACAGAATTTGCCTTCGGAAATTGCCTGACTCGGTGTTCGCATCGCTCAATGTGACCTGCCTTCAGATGCCATCTTATCATACCGACGCCTAGATTACAGTGAATTAGATTCGCACAAACACTCGATGTCGGAATAGCCATAGACAGACAAGCCAAAAGATGACCAGCACGCCAAGCGACTCGACAATCGGTCCGCAGGTCCACTCGAACGGTGTCGGCCCGAGATGCGTGTGCAGAGTGGTGCGCACCCAACGCATTGCGAATGCGGCCATCAGATACATCACGAGCGAATTCATTCCGACGACAACAAACGGGAAAGTCCAGCGACGAAAATGCCGCACGTCAACAATCCAATACAGGAGCGCGGCGAAAAGGATCGCCCAGCCGCCGCCGTAGAGGATAAAAGAGGGCGTCCAGATGCGTTTAACGATGGGACAGATCGTCCAGCGAGTGGGGGCGACTCCAGGCAGGATCGCTGGATCGAGCGCGATACCCGCAGCCAGCAGCAACGTACCTGTCGCGAGCAGCCCGCCGACCTTTTGCCGTGCTTCGCGTTCGCTGCGGAGCCACTCGCCAGCCAACACTCCAAGCAGCATAGTGGCAATGGACGGTATGAAATTCAGCGTCGTCCCGCCGCCAGCCCGGAAGCGGAACGGGACGCGTCGCGGGAACAAATTGAGAAACCAACGGTCGAACGCGGCAGCCGGATTGGTGTTAAGATCCCAGTGGGCGGCTGTTCCTACCAAGTGATGCCAATCCTTCGGCACGCCAACCGACGCGTAATCAAACGTGGCACCTTGCAGCGGATAGCGAAAAAACCAATATCCGTAGCCAAGGAGAATCGCGATAAACGCAAGCGACTGCAGGTGCGGGCCGCGTCCGGCGAGCACGACGACCAGCCAATAGCCAAGGCCTATCTGCGCTAGAACATTAATGAAGTTGAATTCGGTCCGCGGCGCACCATTCGACATGATGAGAATACCTAAGAGCACGAGCACGACCGACCGCCACAGTGCGTGAGCGAAAATACGTGCGCTGCTTTGTCCACGCTGGCGGCGACTTGCAATCGAATACGGCACGGCGACGCCGACGATGAACAGAAACGCCGGCATGATGAGGTCCCACAGCGTGCAGCCCTGCCAGCGGGCATGATCCGTGTGGCGGGCCAACATCTGCCAGACACGACTGCTGGGAAAATGCCTGGCGACCTCCGCCAGCCCCAAGCCTTCCGATACCATCAGCAACATTATCAAGCCGCGGTACGTATCCAGCGCGAGCAGCCGCGTCGCGGAGGAGTTATTTGCTGACTCAGTAGATTCCTGAGCGGTGGCAGGCCTGTCGGAAAGTAACGCCACGGACATACCGATGGATAAAGGACAACGCGGAGTTTTGGAACCGATTGGCAATTGTGTTTTGCTAACCCGAATTTAGCTGTGAAAGCCTGTTGCATTATTGCAAATTTCTGTTTCACGGGCGAACTCTGCATTCTAGACTGCGCCTTGGTGCTGGGTATTCATTGCCGAACGGCCTTGCGAATTTGGCCTGGCGTCTGGCCGGTCACGCTACGCATCATGTTCATGTACTAAAGTATTGGACAGACGAAACTCCAACGTGTCCCGCAATTTCTTTGATCGGGAAGTTCGTGTTGGTCAACAACCGACTGGAGGGCGACTGACGGCGATCTATCCGAACGTGCAGAACATCGGTGCTGTCGATGGCGGAGATTTCAGCCGCTAAAAGCGATCTGAGACGGATCTGCGTCTCTCGGCAAGTTCAGCTAGATGATGCGGTTGGTGATAATTAGCGAACGTCATTTTTGTAGCATTTCGATTCTTCGTGACGAATTCAAAGAGCAAAAATTGAGCGTACAAATCTAATGAAAAAGCTTGGTGGTTGATAAAACGATAGTTATACTTAACGATTGCGTCAGTGATTTACTGCACTCGAGCTCTGGGAGGAAAAGCTAATGCGAATGAGGACAATTGCAGCCCTGTTTGTCTGCTGCTGTGTGGCGTCTCCGGCGTCGGCAGCAACGTTGATCTATGAGCCGTTTGATTACTCGGCGGGCCAAGCCATTGCAGGACAAGGAGGTTGGAACGAGGCCGGAGCGGCGACTTCTCCAGTCCATTCCGTGGTTAGTCCAGGACTCACATCACCACCAGGCTTTCTGGCTGCCAGCGGTAACGCCGCGGATATGGTCAATACGGACACGAGTCAATTCAACCGGATCGATCTACCTAATGCGTTCAATCCCGATCTAAGTCCGAAATATGGCGCCAACTCGACGTTGTACTATTCCCTGCTCTTCAATGTTCCCGACATCGCCGGGCTAAATACTCCCAATTCGAACGTAAATGCCAATAACGACATGATCATAGCGTTCAACAATACCCAAGGTGCTACGGCGTCGCGACCGAGCAATTGGGGTGGGGAACTCGTGATTCGCCTAGGAAGCACAGCAGACACATACAATCTCGGTATTCGCGCAAGCAGCACACCTGGCGGAACGACTTACTGGTCTAGCGATATTAGCCCCGGTGATACACACTTGATCGTCGTGCGGTATTTGCAAGGTGCCGATGCAGGAGGTAATTCGAGTGATGACTCTAATGATTTATGGATTGATCCCAGATGCTTTAAGTTACGGGGCTCTCGAGGGCAGCGAGCCATCTCCGGATGGCAGTTCGACCGGCAGCATCAATCAGGCCTCTCCGACGAACAACTACGCCGCTTCTCTGATCATCGGAGCGGGCATTTCAAACGTCGCCACCATCCAAAACCCAGACCACACATATCTCGACGAAATCCGGGTCGGCACCACCTGGGCGGATGTGACCAGCTTGACAGTACCTGAGCCCGCCACGTTTGGTTTGATGCTGATGGGATGTGCATTGTTGACGTCGATCCGACGACGGAACATGTAAATTCATTCAAAATTGAACGACGTGGGACTGGACCAACCTGGGCACTACTTCTGCGCCTGCCGTCGAGGGGAGCGACGGCAGGCGCGGCTTAATTATTTGCAGGATGAGGCAACAATGAAACTGTGCAAGATATTTGCTGCTGTCTTATGCGGCAGTGTCATTCACCTGAGTCTTTCGTCAGCCAGAGCCGATCTGTATTGGGACGCCAACGGTACCAACGCGGGTGGAAGCGATACCGGCACGGCCGCCGGTACCTGGGGTACCGATAATTTCTGGAACACCGATCCGGACGGCAACGCCACACCAGGGGCATGGGCGGCCGACGAGACGGCTGTCTTCTCCGCCGGTACGAACGTGACTGGCACGTACAACGTCACGCTCAACGGCACGCAGTCTGCCAGTGGAGCTGCGATTCGAAGAGGGTACAGTTACATTTCACCGGTGGAACCGAACTGACATTGACCAATGCGGCCACGATCGACGTCGCCAATGGTTTGACGGCCAACGATTAGCTCCCCCATCGGCGGCTCGGCCGGGCTGAATTTGTCCGGAACAGGCACGCTCGTGCTCAGCGGCGCGAACACCTATTCCGGTGATACCAAACTCGTGGCGACAACCCCAACCTTATTACCGTCAACACATTGAGGCTCGGTGCGCTCGGAAGTGATTCCAGACACCTCGGTGCTCCAAATTGAGGGGATGAACTCGGTCTTCGATCTGAACGGCCAGACGGAAACGGTAAAGTCGATTGCCACCATTAACACCGGCAGCGGTTCCCTCGCGAACAGCCATATCGATATTGGAACGGGTACCTTGACCATTAACGACGAGGCTGGAGAGGTCGAATTGTATCAAGCGAACTTGTTCTCGCAAAGCACCGGCAAGATCATCAAGACCGGCGATGGTGAACTCGACATAAACTCTTCCAACATCACATGGGATGGGGAGTTTGTTCTCAGCGGCGGGTTGCTTGGCATCGGCACCGGGAACATGCTCGGCAGCAATAACGGAAGCAATTCCACAGCCAAGTTGACACTTGATGGCGGCACGATCACCGCCTACGGCACTGGCTCGCGGAGTCTGCAGACGACAAACATTGATATTACCGATGACTTTGAGGCCTTGCTCGGCAACGCAAACATCGAGCTATTAGGGCCGGTCAGCGGCGGCGTGGGCCAAGCCATTACCACGCTGAAAATTGACAACCCCACCATCACCGTGGACTACACGGAAGGGAGTAACGGCAACACGTTCTTTATCTTTCGTGGACCCGTGGGTGATGAGGGGCAGAACCGTGGTTTCACGAAGGCCGGCCCTGGTATCCTCACGCTCGCGAACCCCAACAACACGTTTAGCGGCGACGTAACGGTCCTCGAAGGGTACGTTAACGTCAACACGGCTGGCGTCGTTGGTGATGGTTCCGGCACGATCCATTTGTCAGGCGGCCATTTCAGTGTTTCCCAGGCGAATCGCACCGTCGCGATTACCAATCCGTTCGATATTTCCGCGGCCGATAGCACGATCCGCACCACGGCCGCTGGTGCGCATCCGGTCGTTGAGTTAAGCAGCGCGTCAATCGGGGGTTCTGGCTCACTCCGGATCACCAACGATGCGGCTGGATGCGGTACGCCGTTTGAAGGCAACATGTGCGTGTTCGACGTGACGTTCTCCGCCGCCGGCTTGAACTTCAGTCTGCCGTTGGAAATAGCCAACGGGGACGTGCATGGCGCGGCAACCTGAGCGCGGCTCGTCTCATCTCGGGCAACACTTCGGGTACGCAAACATATTCCAACGCCATTTCTGGAACCGGTCGCTTCCGGCGTTCGGGCTCTGGCGGAACGACGATGCTGACCGCCGCCAACACCTACTCGGGCGGCACTGAAGTGGAATCCGGCTCGCTGGTGGTCAGTGGGGCATCGGCCACGCTTGGCACCGGCGACGTGATGGTGACCGGCGGCGACCTGACGATTTCGACCGGTGTCGCCAACGCGATTGCCGACACTGCTATGCTGGGCATTTCCGGCACGGGCATCGTGGATCTCGGGTCCGGTATCAATGAATTCATTGCCGCCCTTTCCCTTGGCGGCGTGATGCAAGGCCTTGGCACGTATGGCGCCACGGGCAGCGGCGCGGCGAACATTAACGATACGTTTTTCAGCGGCATGGGATTAATCACCGTGGGTGTTGCCGCACTAGCCGGCGATTACAACGGCGATGGAAAAGTCGATGCTGCGGACTACGTGCAGTGGCGAAACGATCCGGGCAGCTTCGGCGGCGCAAGCGGCTACGATACGTGGCGAGCAATTTCGGCGCAACGGCGGGGGCAGGAACTTCGCTAAGCAGCGCGGCCGTTCCGGAACCGGCAACCGCATTGCTGCTGACGATGCTGCGCTGGCGCGGCACTTGTCGGTCGGCGTCGGCGACATATTGTTTAACTAAGAGCCTATCCCAACACTGTCGGGGACTGTCCCAATTTTTTGGGCACCACCTCCGGTGGTCCTTCGAGGAAAAATGGGACTGTCCCCCTCTCGAGATGGTTTTGGGATAGGCACTAAGGCGCGAAGTTGGTCTTGCCTGCGAGTCTTTGGAAAGTAGAAGTAGGTGTTGGGTTTTTACAGCCTGCCGTGTTCGCTATGGCGCGGCCGGCTCGCAAAGACCGTGTTAACGGAAGACACTTTATGTATATTGCCTCTGCACCGCTACGGCGTCGTAAGGCATTTACGCTTGTCGAGCTGCTGGTTGTTATCGCCATCATCGGCATTTTGGTGGCGCTGCTGTTGCCCGCGATTCAAGCCGCGCGCAGAGGCGGCACGCCGGGCCCAATGTCAAAACAATCTCAAGAATATTGCGCTGGGTGTTCTGAACTACGAATCCACGAACAAGCATTTGCCAGTCGGAGCTGTCGCTCAGCCGGGACTGGTCGAGGGCTGGGCTTGGTCAACTTATACCTTGCCGTATTTGGAAGAGCAGGGTATCTACGACCAGTTGAGACCGAACGAGCGCCGACTGGCTGATGTCTTGATCGCCGGCAAGTCTAATCCCCAGGAACTCGTGCCTCTTCAGACGCCGCTGGCCATCTTCCGTTGCCCTTCCGATGACACACCGGCCACCGTTCCCTGGGACGGCACGCCCGAGAATGCTGGACAAAACAAAGGGGGAACGCCACTGCCGCGAGGGTACGGCACGGAAGGTTGGGAGCGGCATTTCAAAGGTAAGTACTCGCAGCAGGTGCCATATCAACCGTTCCAGCCTTCTACCTCGAATTACGTGGGCTCCAAGGGTTTTGTCGATTACGAATGCAATGGTTCGGGTTCGGAAACCGATTGGACGCCAAATGTCAACGAGTGCGCAGGAAACGGCGTGTTTCAAGGCGCCGTGCCAACCAGCCTGAAGAAAATTACCGACGGCACGAGCCAGACCATCATGCTTGGCGAACGTGATTCGTTTTGCCTGGCGGCCACGTGGATCGGCGTGCGAAATCCGCCCGGTGCGAACATGTATGGCATCTATTGGGTACTCGGCCGCGAGAGCGGACTCAAGATCAATCATCCGCTCACCGGCAAGCACAATACTTGTACCGAAGGCTTCAGCAGCAAACATCCCGGCGGGGCTCAGTTCGCGTTTTGCGATGGCTCAGTGCACTTCCTCAACGACGACATCGATTTCAATGACGGGCCGGACACGAATTTGGACAACAGTGGCGTACCGCACATCCTGCTCAGTCAGTTCAAGGCTGTCGACAACACCGGTGCCATAATTGGCGTGTACCAGCGGCTCGGCGTACGGAATGACGATTTACCGGTGGAAGGCTACTAGCGTAGCTGAATTCGCAAGAATTCAGACTCTCGTTGGCTGAACTTTTGAAAGTCCAGCTACGATGGCGTGGTAGGAAATTCGGGACAGACATGCATCGGATTCACTCGTGGATAGTTTGCGGCCTCGTGCCGCTTGTGTTGCTTGCCGGGTGCAGTCAGTCGGGGCATGAACTGGCTCCGGTGAACGGCCGCATCACGCTTGATGGACAACCGGTCGTTAGTGCCATGGTGATGTTCCAACCTGAAAGCAAGGGCTCACCATCCTACGGGTCCACGGACCAGGACGGCCGATATCAGCTTGGCTACAGTCGAACTCAGCAAGGCACATGATCGGCTGGCACACGGTGCGCATCCAGGAAGGAACTGTTGCCGCGGGTGCGGACGGCAAGAAGATCAAGGGCGTACCGCCGCACTACAATAAAAGCGGCGAGCTCCGCCGCGAAGTCAAGCCAGGCAACAATGAGATCAATTTCGAGCTGACTACCGTTGAGAAGTAATCAGGCCTGGGGCCCGGGCTTCTACCGTTTCGTCTGTTTGCAACGAGAAAGATCAAGTGAACAACCGCTGCGCCGATGATTCGGCCCAAGGAAATTCGGCGCCCTGCGCGCCAATTTGATCGCGTGTAAAATTACCACGCTCTTGTCTTTGCTGGTGCTAGCGCCCGCCGCACAGGCCTACGATCTCCGCTTCGATTACACGTCGTTCGGATCGAATTTCGGACAGTCTCAATTCGATGTATTGAACTATCCCAACATGAATGGCAGCTACATGATGACCTCGACGGACAACCACCGTCCGGAGATGGTTACCAACGGTAATGCGTTGGCCGAGTTCTACAATTTTCTCCAAGATCGTTACAACGAGCAGACCGTAAAGGACGGCGCCGCCGCGGCCGACGCGATTAACCAGTACACGGTGACGAACTCCACCAAAAACGGCTCGCGACCGAACTGGCTGATTCTCAACGAGATTTCCTCGAGCTTGTGGTCAGCCAACGCAGGGCCGCCGAGCATATCCACCTACCGCACCTGGCTCATCGACTGTGTCACCCGCCTGCACGATCACTACAGTTACGACGTCATTGCCCTGGCGCCGTTTCAGAATCCAGGCGCGAACGACGAATCATGGCAAGCGCTGTCGCAGGTGGCCTATGTTGGAATCGAGTGTTACCTCAGCGGCACCGAAGTATGGAACAGCGGTAGCACCAACGCGTAGCGTCTGGGTTGGGCGCAGAGCCAATATCAAGCCTCCAAAAACTCCTATGTGGCGCGCGGCGTGCCCGCAAACCGCCTGTTCGTTACCGAGCATTTCGCCAACACCGATACGACCTTTATCAACAGCAACGGCGTCGAACAGGCAGTCGGTTGGGGCCGTGCCGGGCTCGCTTCCGCCGCCGACTGGGACACGGTCATCCAGCTTCGTCAGGATGCCATCTTCAACGTCGGCTTCGACGGATTCCTGGCCTACAACTTTAGCGGAAACGGCATGGGAGTCTCCCTCGCCGAGCAGATTCAGCATGAATACTATTACCGCACGCGGTTCGCCCTGGCCACCGAGAAGCCGCAATGGCTCTCCGATAGTGCGCTCAACATCAATGGTACTACCATCCCGTTAAGCTGGGCCCAGCCGCTCAATTGGAAAGGTGATATACCCAATGCGGCCGGTGCGGAAGTGAATTTCTGGCGCACTCTCACGGCCAACCGCATTATAACCCTCGACGGCAACAAAACCGCCGGCAAGATCGCGTTCGACAGCCCCTTCAGCTACACGATCAGCCCCGGCACGGGCGGCAGCCTATTGCTCAACAACTCTGGTAGTCCGGCCACGCTTACCTCGAGCCAGGGCGACCACACCGTCAGCGCGAGCGTGCAGCTCACCGGAGGTTTGAACGTCAACATCGGTACCGGCATGTTCACGATCAGCGGAAATGTCTCGGGCACGGGTGGGTTAACCAAAAGCGGTGCAGGAACGCTCGCATTGAGCGGCGCGGATTTGTACGACGGCGATACGACGGTGCAGGCTGGCACGTTGCGGATCGATAATGCTAGGCTCGCCAACTCGGCGGACGTATATCTATCAACTGGTGCAACATTGACACTGAACTTCTCCGGTAGCCCGGATGTCGTCGATTCCTTATTCATCAACGGCATATCGCAGATGGCCGGGACTTGGGGCGGCGATGGTTCCGGCACTACCTTCATTAGCTCATTTTTCGCTGGCTCCGGGATGTTGCAGGTGACGACGTTTATTCCCCCGCCCATCATTGGCGACTTTAACACGGACGGAATCGTGAACGCCGCCGATTACATCGTTTGGCAGCGCAGTGTCGGGACCGCGAGCATCCCTAATCGCGATCCGAATAATACAGGGCCGATTGGCGAAGCAGACTACGACTCCTGGCGGGCCCAGTTTGGGATGGTGGCAGGCGGCGGCGCCGGGAATATCGCTTCGTCCAGTTCCGCCGTTCCGGAGCCGTCTTGTTGGGGAATTATTTTCGCGGGGTTCATTGCATTGTCTCTGCATAGGACGCGTACGTCGCTACGCAAGTGAGTTCCGTTCCATGGTAGAATGGAACCTGTGATGACTTTCAGATTGCCTTCGAAGTCGGTAGCCATTGATGAGACACACCGCACTGCAGCTCCGTAACGCCGTTATGGCCGTCAGCGTTTTCGCCGCGCTCCCGCCGTTTGCCTGTGCTCAGATCGCCGCGCTCGACAAGGGGCACCAACTGTTGGTCAACAGCGGGCTCCAGATCTGGGGTCTAAACACCGACAAAACTTATCCGTTCAACTACAGCAGCATGACAGCGGCGAATATGAATGCTGTCATTTGGAGTCATGGACAATCAAATCCCAGCGTGCTTTCATCAGGCCAGAAGTGGGGGAAGTGGGTGGAATACCTCGGCAGCCCGTCCACGGCGCTCGACAGTACTGAAAACGCGCACTACGCTGACCTGGTCGCGATCCAAGTCGGTGATGAGCAGCAATCGGACGTTGAGAACCCCAACGGTGCGACCAAGGCATGGTTCGACGCTGCGCACAACGGCAACTTTTTTACTGACAAGCTGTTGTATGTCAATTCCACATTTGTCAATGGATATCGGGGCCTTTCTTAACTTTATTGCCAGCGCAATCCCGACGCTATTTCGTGGGACGCGTATCCATTCGGCACCACGGGCGTGTACCCGTATAACTGGCTGGGTAAAGCACAACTCTATCGACGCTCGGCGTTAGGCAATTACATTGGCGCCAGCAGTTCGCCGGCCCGTCCCTATGGGCTGTATCTACAGACGTATCACGGCGGTGACGGCGCGCGCGACCCGGGCGACTTGGAAATGCGCTGGCAGCAATTCACTGCGTGGACGCTGGGTTACACGTTCGTCGACGCCTTTACGTCCGGCGGAGGTAATACAAGCCTGTTTGACTCCGGGAATCTCAACAGCCCGACCCAACCCCGCTACGACCAGTTCAAAGAAACGTCGCGCCAGAGTTTAAACCTCGGGCCGGCTCTGGTGAAGTTGATCAGCTACGGGTATGGTCCGAACATCGTCCTCGGCAAAGATGCGGCCGGTGTCACCAACCCGGTGCCGATCGATTGGCTCGTCTTCAACAAAACGAACGCGCCACCAAATCAGCAATATCTGACGTCCGTCTCAGCGGAAAACCTTGGCACGAAAAACGGCGGCCAGCCCGGAGACGTATATGTCGGCTTCTTCAACCCGCTGCTCACGTCATACGGCGATCCGGCAGGGACGACTTACTTTATGGTGACCAATGCGCTCGGCGCCTACCTGCAAGACCCGACATTACTGGCAAGCGACTGCACTCAGCGAATCACGCTCGACTTCGATTTCGGCGCCAGCGGCATCAACTCACTGCAACGCCTCCGCCGCAGCGACGGAGAGGTTGAAGTCGTCCCGCTCACGCACCTCATGGACAATAAGTATCGACTGATGTTCGATCTCGAAGGCGGAACGGGGGACCTGTTCAAGTACAATGACGGCTCGCCGTTTGTCGGCGTGCAGCTTGCTGCGTCGAGCCTTTACTGGGATAGCGACGACCTTGCCGCGAACAATAATGTCATCACGGGGGCCGGCCTGGGCGGAAGCGGCAACTGGGACACCTCCGCCACCGACTGGTACGACAGCACATCAAACGGACCATGGGTCGCCGGCAGTCATGCGATTTTTTCCGGAACAGCCGGCACGGTGACGCTTTCAACGCCACAATCCGCCAGCAGTCTTACGTTCAAAACCACCGGCTACACGATCTCCGGTTCGACGCTGACGATGAGTGGCCCGACTGTCACCGTGGACGCCGGCGCAACCGCGACGATCGACGCCATCGTTGCGGGTTCCTCCGGATTGATCAAGAATGGCCCGGGCACCCTCAATCTGGCCGTCAACAACTTCTATACCGGCGGCACCACCATCAACGAAGGTGCGTTAGGGATTATCAGCGGCAGCCTCGGCGCCAACCCAGCCTCGCCTGCCGTCAACGTCGCTATCAATAACGGCGCCACCCTTCGATTCAATCAGAACAACTTAACGCTTACTGTGCAGCGGCAGATCGCGCTTGCGCATTCCGGAAGTGTGATCGACACGGCTTTCAACAATGGAATTGCTGGCGTCGTGAGTGGGGGCACCCTCATTAAGACCGGCACCGGGCAGCTCACGCTTTCCGGCGCGAATACTCACACCGCCACCACAATTAACGGCGGGGCGATTGTCGTGGCGTCCGACGCAAACCTCGGTGCCGTCCCCGATAGCTTTAGGGCCGACAACATCAGGCTCGACGGTGGCACACTCCGCTTCGGTGCGGACTTCGACCTGTCCTCTAGCCGTGGTATCACGTTGGGCGCTGGTGGCGGAACCTTCGACACCCAGGGCTTCTCGAATCCGTCTGGCTACACGCAGGCCAACGGGATCTCGGGCGACGGCGACTTGACCAAAGTTGGCAGCGGCACGTTCTTCATGAATACTCCCGCAGGTCAGCTTAACAACGGCTGGACCGGAATCCTTATTCTCAAGGAGGGAATCTGGAAAATCAGCGAACGAGGCGGAATACCTTTTAACCCACCTTCTACTGAACCCGTCCACGAGGGCCAAATTACTTTCGACGGCGGTACTTTGCAGATCGCCGGCTCAATCCCCAACGTAACCAACGGCCGGCGCGGGATCACTGTTGCCGCTGGTGGAGGAACAATTGACACTCAGGGCTTCTCTTTCAGCTGGGCTGGGCCGCTCGCCGGAAACGTCACTACCGCCGTATTGAACAAAGTCGGCAGTGGGACACTGCAGTTCAATACAAATTCTGTTCCGGCGCCCTCTACTTATGCCGGCGAGCTTAATGTCGCTGAAGGAACACTGGTCATCAACGGCGGCACTGCCATGGGGCCTCTCGCCACAATCCGTCTTGCCGACAATGGGGGCGCAACGCTTAGCATCAGCGGTTCGGCTGCGACAATCGGCTCACTCTCCGGTGGCGGCGGTGCCGGTGGGAACGTCATGCTTTCTGCCAGCCTCACCACCGGCAACAACGGCAACTCTACCACGTTCGACGGCGTGATCAGCGGGTCGGGGGGACTGACCAAAGTTGGCTCAGGAACTTTCGCGCTGTCACGCGGCAATACTTACATCGGCGGCACAATCATCAACAGCGGCACGCTGCTCGTGAACAACACTATCGGGAGCGGCACCGGCGCAGGTGCAGTGGTGGTCAATGCCGGTGCCACACTCGGCGGTAGTGGCACGATCACAGGCTCAGTCACCGTAAATAGCGGAGCTCACATCGCTCCGGGTGCCAGCATCGGATCGATTGACTTCGGATCGCTGGCATTGGCTGCGGATTCTATCCTCGACTTCGAATTGGACACTATCCTGGACGTCCATACGAGCGACCTGATCAACGTTACCGTCGCTAATGGGTTGATGATGAGCGGCGGCACGCTCAATCTCACAAATGCCGCCAATATGACGGCCGGAACATACACGCTTATCGTCTACACTGGGACGCTCAACGGCAGCATCAGCGACCTCGCATTGGGCTCCGTGCCAACTGGATTTACGTACAGCCTAGTCAACAACACTTCCAACAAGTCGATTGATCTTGTAGTGGTTCCGATCATTCCCGGCGACTTTAACCTCGATGGCAACGTCGATGGAGCCGACTATGTGGCATGGCGGAAAGATCCCGACAGCAACGGCGGCAACCTAGGCTATAACCTATGGCGAGCCAATTTCGGTACTACGGGTGGCAGCGGCGCGGCGCTACCCTCCGCCGAGTCGCTGTCAGTCGCAGTACCCGAGCCAGCGAGCATTGTGATCTCAATTCTCCCGATGGTTAGCATTCTTTTCTGGCGTCGATAGGAAGTGTTTCTTGTTTCGTAGGTCACTCGCGCGTGAGACGAGCGAGCATCCAACTATTTCTTACTCGCACTCTCCTACAGGTACTTATTCCAGCGAACCTGCTTTGCTCTCTCCCCCTGTACTGACCTGTGTGCTCCTCATGAATACCTTTGCTTACTATTGGGACATAATCAGGTAGAGGTATGACCTCGACCTTGCTAAAGGAAGAAGTCATGCATGAAGAGCTGAAGTATCCATTTGAGGGAGCTCTGAACCTAGTCGCTAGGCCGACGTTGGAGCCGCTAGGACGAAACTTCAATCCAGGTGAATTGGGGGAGGTCCGCGCGAGCACTGGAAGAGATCCGCGCGGCAAACAAACGCCTCAGCGCAATTTGGAGCACGTTATCCGTACGCGGATTCATGTAGTCGATGTGGCCAGCCGGGAAGAAATTGCACGTGTTCATGGCAGTGTATTCGGTAAATTTCGACCGGCGACGATAATCATGGAGGTTGCTGGCCAAATTGACAGCAACGCGCTAATTGCAATCGAAGCGCGCAATCGTTCCTATTGAATCTTGACGAGCACGTGGCAGTGGCCACGTTGATCCGTTAAGTCGAGTGTTTCGTGGTCCATAGTCGGTACATTGGCAGATTCAATCTTCAAATCTCCCGGCAATCGCAACCGCAGCAGAGTTCGAGCAGGGGCGTACGGCGGCAGTTTAACATCAGCGACCACTTGTTTGTGGGTCAGGTCCGACTTGATGCGGAATGACACATCCCCGAACTGAGTTGGGGCACGCTCGACCACAATCTCTTTGCCGTTTTCCAGCCAGCGGCGTGGTGTTGCAAAGCACAAACGCAGCGTTTCCACACGACCATCATCATCGAGGTCGTAGTCTTGTACGAGCAGGTAGCGCAGTTGCTCCAGAAAGCTGGCATTTCCGGTCGAATTGGGCGGGAGAAAAAACTGTCTGCCGTATTCGTCGTACGGAAGGATGCTACTGGCTTCGCCATCGATGAACGTGTCACGGGTCAGGCCTTGGGCCAGCTTACCGTAGAAACTCACGAGCGCGCGATCGGGTTCGTCTCGTTCCAGAAGCGCCAGCGCGTAACGCGTCGTATAGAGGTCGTCGATATTCTGTACATTCACCCAGAAGCCACGGGCCGCTTGACAGCGTACCATACCCATGCACAAGCCACCACAGTTTTGAATGTATCGCAAGATATCGTCGGCAGTTGGCGAATTTGCGGGAAAAACTCCAGAGAAAAGCACTTGCGGCACAACCAGGTTCCAATAGCTGCCTAACCGCGTGGCGGTGATTGGGTCGTGTACGGTTTCTTCTCCTAGCGCGATCGGCAAAAACGGCGGATCAACGCTGCGGTCCAGAGCCTTGTCGATCGTCGCTAAGATTGTCTTGCGGTAAGTGGCCGCGATTGCTGCAAGTTTAGTGGCTTCCTCGGCTGCACCCATATCTGAAAGAACAAGTCCCATGTCGCGGAGCCCGCGCCAACAATTCGCATTGGCGTTGATGGAGATGACGGGTGTATCGATGTCGCTGCAGTATTTTTCGCGTGGCAAAAGACCCGTTTTGGGGTCCAGTGATTTTACAAGGAGGTCAATTTCCCGTTGCCACAATGCGCGCGTCTTGCGTATGAGCTCCGCATCGCGCGTGACGAAATAATATGCCGCGAGACCTTCCAATTTATAGCCACCATCGTGAAATTCGATATTTCGTCGTCGATATTTGAAGATCGGCGGGATTCCCTCGCCTGCATCTTTTTCGTGACCCCACAACAGCAGCGAACGCATCGTCTCGCCCGACTCATGTGCATATTGCCGCGCATATTGATTTCCGGCCGAATAGTTGAGCTGATCACCTGCCATAATCATGTAGGTACCGACAAGGAGCGATCGCCAGGCGTTGTTGACGTACGGCTCTGGTACATGGACGTCAGTGCCGGCAGCCAGCAGCTTGTTCCACGTCTTTTCGCATTTTTCGCGCTGGGCTGTGTACCACTGTTTGCTGGCTTGCTGAACCGTAGCCATATCGGCAGGTTGCGTGAAAACCACTACATACGCGGTCGCAGTATGCTTCTCTCTGCTCATTAGGCTTGAGCGAGCGGCGCGCCACTGGAAATTATTGTCGTAGGCAAGCAAGACCCTGTTTTTCGCATCAAGAACCACGTGTCGCTTGGCGCCGCCGGTTAGCAATTCGTTTCCGCTTTCCATGTCGAGATTGATGCGGCCCCAATCCTGCGCCGGGAAAATCGAGCCGCACGAAGAGCGCTCCGACCGACGCGAGCTCTGGGTCAGTTGCTGGGAAGACTTCTTCACGATACGAGCCATAGTCCCCCGCGTATTCAAGTTGAACGATCGGCAAGAAGCCGTCGACGTAATGCGGACCGGTCAGCTTGCGAAGATTTTCACCGAATGGGGTCAGCCGGTTGCCGACCAAAACGTGCCAAGGAGTGCCTGCTTCGCCCAGCCAAATGTAACGCTGGGCCAGCGGATTCAGGATGCTGCCATTGCTGACGATTTTCCCTTTCACCAGTGATCGCGGCGCGGCTAGCACGATTGGGTAGTACCTGTAGCGTGCATCGACGTAGCGCAATGGCGGTAGTAATTTCGCAAAGAATTCGTAACTCGGACCGCCGGGATCGCAAAGAAATGGCTCAAAAACAACTTGGTAGTTTGGTAGACTGTGGTGTTCCACGATCCTTCCGGAGGCGCCACTGTGGTCGGTTATCACGCAACGATCGAAAGGCAGATGGTTCTCTTTTTCCAGTCGCTTTCGGAGAAGGATCGACGGCGGTATGCGGCAGTCGAGGCGGCCAAGCTGGGACATGGCGGCTCGGCCTACATCGCCAGGTTGTTTGGCTGCAAAGTTGATACGATCGAGCGCGGCAAAGAAGATGTGGAGCAGTTACCGGAGGATCAGGCCGCCGGGCGTGTCCGAAAAAAAGGGGGGACGAAAACAAGCTAGCTTCGCCAACCCGCAATTGGTGGAGCAACTGAAGGAAGTTGTGGAAGGCCACACGGCTGGATCGCCCATCGAGCTGGGCCGCCTGTGGACCAATCGCTCGCCGCGTGAGATTGCCGAGGAGCTCTGCGAGCGAGGCAGTCCGATCTCGGCGAACACCGTCGGCCGGTTGTTGCGTGAGGAATTGGGGCTGTCGCATCGCGCGTTGGCTAAGACGTTGCCGACCGGGGCCAGCGTGGACCGCGAACCGCAGTTCGCGCGGATGCTTGAGTTGCGGGCGGAGTTTTTGGCAAAGGGCTGGCCTGTGCTGTCGATCGACACGAAGAAAAAGGAGCTGTTGGGCGATTTTTATCGCCCCGGTCGCGCTTGGAGCGAAACTCCGGGGCGGGCTTTGGATCATGATTTCACCAGCTTGGCGACGGGCAAGGTGGTTCCCTATGGCGTGTACGACCTGGCCCAACAAGAAGCACTCGTCATGTTGGCCAAAGGCGCCGACACGGGGGAACTGGCGGCGGCTGCGGTTCGTCGTTGGTGGCATCGGCTGGGCAAAGGGCGTTATCGTCGGCGCGACCCGATTCTGCTGCTCGCCGATTGCGGCGGGAGCAATGGCTATCGCGTCCCGCTCTTCCGCGAACGGCTCTCTTGGCTCGCCAAGGAACTCGAACTGACGTTCCGCGTCTGCCACATTCCTCCCTACTGCTCCAAGCACAATCCGATCGATCATCGTTTGTTTTGCCATTTGACGCGATCGCTTCGGGGACTGCTGCTCAAAAGTGTCGAGGTGATTCGGGACGCCTTCGCCCGCACGACCACCTCCACCGGACTCCGCGTCGTGGTCGAACTTGCTCGTCACGTCTATCAACCCAAAATCAAGCCGCACCCGGATTTCACCCAACACGAACCAACCCGTCGCGATCAACTCTTGTCGGCTTACAACTATGTCATCGCCCCAACGTAAACTGCCAAGTTATTTTTGAGTCGTCCCTTACCGATCACAGTTTGGCTAGCGGCACCATAGAATGATGACACCGAATCGGCTGCTATTTAGCGACAGCGTCGGAGTGACGCCGAACCAGGCCGGTGACTGGAAGAAATCGATCGCAGGCGGCGAAATGCTCACCACTCGTGCAGCGGCGGTAAGACCTGAATTCGAATTCCGCATTTGTTGCAACGGATCTCGCAGTTGATTTCTTTGACTCGCGGTGGCGTATAGACGGTGTCTGCAGGCACGGGGTCTTCATAGACCAGCTCCCAGTCTTCCACGGGCCATAACCAGAGAAAAATGCCGGAAAGTCTAACGAGGCGGGTGATTCAACTCAACAAAATTTTGAGATTCTTTCACAGTTGGGGTATCGCAGGCCCGGTTGAAACGCGAGTGTCTCAAAAGCTCGACGCAGGCGTTTTTCGGGATGGATATTATGTACCGAGAACTGGTATCTAAACCGATGGATTGATGACGAGCATCGCGCATTGCCGACTTTTCATATTCGTTCTCCGAGCTTCCAACACGATGACGGCTTTTGGCCAAGCTATCGTGTCGAGAACTCCCTATGGAATCGGAACATTCGCTTTTTTAATCGATCATCTTGCCGCCAACTTGGGTATCCAGCCCGATCGGTATTCTCGCTGCCAATATTGTGACGAAAGCGCTGCGTCGCGAAGGCGGCCGGTTGTGGGATCCACTGCCACCGATTGACCGGAACGGTATGAAATATTGCTGAGATGACACATCAAGGCACTCTTGTGGCCATCTTCGATGCTGGCGTTCACCTTCGTGCCTTTGCGGATGGCGTCGAGAAAATTCTGCAGGTGCTCGGCATCGCCGCGGCTGCCCGTGGTTTTCTTGAGCACTTTCCCAGCGAGGTCGAATGTTGTGCAGCCGGCATCATCAATCCGCATTGATCCTTTTGTTCCGCGCACCTCGATTCCTACGCCGTGAAGAGGAGCAAGCGCATGAGACCAGCTAACTTGTTGCCAGCTGATGACCTTACCGCTGCACTCCCACGTGGCGTTGAGCGTATCGGGAGTTTGCTGATCGTCGTTATATCGAAAGCGGCCGCCCACCGCGATGACTCGCGTCGGATAATCAATGCCCAGAGCCCATCGGCACAGATCAACCGTATGCACACCGTTGTTTCCAATCTCGCCGTTTCCCCAGTGCCAGAAAAAGTGCCAGTTGTAATGGATGAGGTTGTCGCGAAATGGGCGCATCAGGCGCCGGCCCTTGCCACAGGTTGTAGTCCAGCCAAGAGGGCGGCGAGATTATCTTTCCGTGACCAATGGACGGTCGGTCGTCGTAGTACCACGCTCTGGCAAGTAGCACGTCGCCAATTTCGCCGCTGTGAATCCCATCTACTGCCTCGCGGTACAGCGGTCCGCTTCGTCGCTGGGTTCCAACTTGGACGACGCGCGACGAACTTTCCGCAGCCGCGATCATCCGCTCGCCTTCATCAGGCGTTTGGCAGCAAGGCTTTTCGACGTAGACGTGTTTGCCAGCTTCGCAAGCGAGAATCATCGCCGCGGCGTGCCAATGATTGGGGGCTGCACATACGAGGCCGTCGATTGTCGGGTCTTCGAGCGCTTTGCGAAAGTCCTTCATGCCTTGGGGTCGTCGGCCGCCATTCGATGCGGCGGCGTCGATACCCTTCGCGATTGCGCGCTCATCGGGATCACAGACGTACGCGAATTCAACGCCTTTAAGTTTTGCAAAACCCTTGGCGAGCTGCGAACCGCGATTGTTTGCGCCCATTAAAGCGAGGACGATCGTGCCATTGGCGGCGGCCCTAGCCGGTCGCGCTGACAGCGCAACCAGTCCCGCCGTCGAATTGACTACAAATGTTCTTCGGCTTATTGCCATCGTTGTGTGTCCTGATCAATTTTGGAATCGAAGTGCTTTGAAGTGTTGCACCTGTTCGGTAATCGCGCGCTCGACGGGCAATCTCTCCATTGACGATGCACCGTAGAAGCCGTAGACGCCGTTGGTGCGAGATAATACGTATTGCGCATCTTCCGGCATCGCAATCGGTCCACCGTGGCAAAGTACGATGATGTCTGGCCGAGCCGCCCGAGCAGCATCGGCAATGGCCTGGACGTCGCGCACGCATTCATCGAGCGTGCGGCCTGTGCGAGCGCCGATTGTTCCCTTCGTGGTGAGGCCCATGTGAGCGACGAGCACGTCGGCGCCTGCCGCAACCATTTGTCGCGCTTGCTCGACGTCGAATACATAGGGTGTCGTCAGTAGTTCGCGCTGGCGAGCCAAGCGAATTATCTCGACTTCGTGGCTATAACCCATTCCTGTCTCTTCGAGATTAGCGCGAAATTGGCCGTCAATTAGACCGACCGTTGGAAAATTCTGAACGCCGGAGAAGCCGATGCGTTTTACGTCGTCGAGAAACCGGTCCATCAGTCGAAACGGATCGCTGGCGCAGATACCAGCCAAGACGGGAGTATTTGCGACCACTGGCAGCACTTCGCTTGCCATTTCCATGACGACGGCGTTCGCGTCGCCGTACGGCATCAAACCGGCGAGCGACCCGCGGCCGGACATGCGATAGCGGCCCGAGTTGTAAATGACGATCAAGTCGATCCCGCCCGCCTCTTCGGACTTCGCACTAATCCCGGTTCCGGCACCACCGCCGATAACGGGAACGCCCGAGTCGATTCGCTCTCGAAGTCTTGCTAGCGCTTGTTGACGACTGAAAATCATTCTTCGATTCCTGAATGCTTTGGACGTAGTTTGGCTGTCGGTTTGAGCAGTTGCAGCAACATGTCCACGGCCCGCTCAGCGAAAAGCGGATCGTTGATATTAGTGTCCAATTCGGCGTATTGGATGTTCGGGTGCAGGCGCTCCCGCAATGCTGAAAACATTGCCGCGTCGGCGCGGCGGTCGCAGAATGGTTGTTCGTCGCCGTCGAGGATTGAGACGCCGCGGAGAGGAATCAAAAAGGCGGTAGTCTCGGGAGCGGCATTGGCCTTTGCTGCTAAAATCTCGCCAAGTCGACGGTTCTCCTCAATATTCGTTCGCATCAGCGTGACGGCTGGATTCCATTCATAAAGCCGTCTTCCCACCTCGCGGTATTTAGCGGGCACGGAATCGAGCGGGCCGAAATTCACCATGTCGATGCAGCCAGGCACAATCAGATGCGGAATACCGCGGCGGCCCGGCGCTGAGAGCCGATCGTCGCCAGCGCTGAACACGCCGCCGCAGAGTTCGTCGGCCCATTCGGTTGTCGTAATATCAAGGCAGGCATCCACGAATCCTTCATCGATGAGCGACTCCATCGTGCGTCCGCCAACGCCGGTGGCGTGAAACGCAAGCACTTCGTAGCCGGCCACTTCGAGCAATTTGCGGCAGGCGTCGACACACTGCGTCGTGTTGCCGAACATGCTGGTCGCCACAACGGGACGGTCATTCGCGCCAGGTTGCACAACGGCGCAAGCCATGCCCACAATCGCTCCGGCGGCGCGCGTGTAGATGATCCGAGAGATGCGATTGACCCCCGCCACGTCTACGACGGAGGGAATTAGCGTGATGTCCTTGTTGCCGACGTACGGGCGAACATTGCCGCCGGCGACGGTGGACACGCATACCTTGGGAACACCGGTGGGCAAGGGCCGCATTGCAGCGGTGATAACACTAGAGCCGCCGGAGCCGCCCATACCAATAATGCCAGCGAGCTTGCCTTGGTCGTAGAGCCTCTTCGCCACGACGGCCAATCCGGCAGCCATTGTCTTCATCGCCGCGCCGCGATCGCGTTGCAAACGCAGCTCGGATAAATCGCCGCTGCCAGCTCGCGCGACTTCTTCGGCGTCAATATCGATAGGGAAACGGTCGGTGCCGCCGAGTGTTCCAAAGTTGACCATGATCGTGTCGGCGCCCTGCGCGACGATCGCGCTGCGCAAGAATTCATACTCTGACCCTTTGGAATCGAAAGCGCCGACTACGACGATGGGGCCGGTGGTCATGGGCTCTTACGTAACAGGAAAATAGAGCGGTGCAGGTTAATGGTTGTCGGAGGCAACGCGTGCACCAGGAACAACGAGATCATTGAACCGATCGACCGATTGGTGCGCCGACCAAGCAATTCCGCGCAGCAATAGTAATCGAAACATTGGGTCGTCAAATGTCCAGGCGAAGTGGCCTGGAATCGATACGAAGACTCGACCGCCCGTATCGGGCTCGACGGTCCACATGAGTGGCTGCGGCCGTCCATCCTCAACGCCGGTGGCGAGCACCTTGACACTTTCGCTGTTGCTCTCGCCGACGAGTTCCCAGTAGCTTTCGTCGTATAGTTGAAGGTGTTTGATATTCCGGGCGATCGGATGAGTTTTTTTCTGGCAGAAACGGAGATCGAGCGGCCCGTGGCGGAATTTGGATTTGCCGGTTTGCCATGCCAGGCCAATTCGCTTGGCAAATCCGGATGGATCGCTGCCGCCATCGACGGCAAAGTGGATGTAAACTAGGCCGCCACCGCGGTGGAGGAATGCGTCGATGTCTCGCGCTTTGTCGGGAGTCCACGAGCCGTCCTGATAAAACACGAGCACATCGGCCGATTTCAATTGATCGGCGGAAGGCCACGGGTTGGCGGTTGAAATATGCACTGCTTCGTCCATCTGCAACAGCGACTTCCACGTGGTTTGCCAATTCGGGTAGTCGTGCTCGCCTATGCCGTGATCCTTGGGCCCGGCGACGAGCACGATATTCACCGGACGCTTCGTCGCGGTCCTTTCCGAATTGGCGAGCGCCGCTTCTACGGTGCGCATCGTTCTAGGTGGTGGTGGGGAAGTTTCGCCGTACATGGGCATGTGCGGCGGATCTACCAGTAGAAACCTGAGCAGGTCACGAAAGCGGTCCGGCCCGAGTAATTTTGAGTTGCCCTCGGGCATGAGCGATGCGTTCGACGCGTGGATCTCATCGATTTCGTCGCGCGATAGCGTCATTTCTTTCGCTTGCTGATCGGCGACGATGATGCGATCTTTATCACTGCGCACCATGCCAATGATCGTGCGCCCATCATTGGTAACTACGATTTGCGCGACGTAGTCAGGGTTGATCGCGTAACTTGGCTGCGTAATATCGCGCACGACAGACGCGTAGTCGCGCTTGGGCAAATTTGATAAGTCGGGACCGACTGCACCGCCTTCGCCGCGGATGCGATGACATTTCGAGCAAGCGGCATCGGCGCCGAAGAATTCGTTGCGACCACGGAGCCAATTGCCGCCTGCCAATTCGGGCAACGTGCTGTTGTCCGGGATAGGTGCCGCACCACCTGTTGTACGCGCCCAGGGGACCAAGAATCGATGCAAGGGCAGCGCACGCGGATGCGAATCTTCCTGAGTGTGAAAACTAACTGTAAAGGTTGGCGGTTTAGCATTTGCCCCACAATGCAAGCGAGCCTCGAGCGGCCACGTATCGCGTTTCGACCCAACGACGATTTGCTCAACGCTCCAACGGCCTCCAGTTTCGCGCGATGCAGAAGTGCTTGTGCCATCCAATGTTAGGTCGAAGGGGCTGTTGGAAGTGAACGTAAGCGCGACCCGTTCGTCCGGTAATTTGTAGTCGACGGTTTCGCCCGGTTGTACCGCCGGTCGGAGCATCGAGTGGAGATCAACCTTTGTGCGCAGTTGCAACTCCCCTGGACCGACGACTTCGCGCCAGAACTGGTCGTGCCAAGCGCTTGCAACTGTGAATGTGCGCGAAACGTCAAGGTCCGGATGGGGTAACCAGCCAGTTAACTTGTCTCCCGTTTGCGGTTCCCAATTCACCTCGACTCCGGTCAAGTCGTATTGTAGGTCGACGTCCGGCAATTGCGGCAATTCGTGCGATGTTGCGGTAGATGAATGGGTTGGCCGAACGTTGCGCAGTGCAATTGCATAAGTCACAGCGGCAGAGTTCGGCACCGTCGACAGGATCATGGTGCGCCCATCTGAAGTAAGCTGAACATTCTCGACATCCACCGGAAACCGCGGAGAGTTTTGTTGGTGTTCCACCGCTGCGTAACCGGGCCGCACGATTTCCAGCCGGTTGCCTGCAGCAACGAATTCGCCGCCTTCGACTGCCAAGCGTGAAGCGATACCTTTGAGCAACGCGGGCGAAACAGGCTCGTCGAAAGCGATTCGGACCTCCTGCAGACCATTTGGCCAGACCAGCGACGGAAACGGTACTTCCGATGGTTCGAACGCGATTTTGAATAACTTCCCGGAGCCGCTGGGGCCGCTACCCCAATCGGGCCCGCCGCTATGCGCTGAGACGAGAAGCGAGCCGCCTGGGGCGATGCACGCGTCGACGGGTAGCATGGTAAACGACCCCAGCAACTGTGTTTGACCAACATATCCGGCCGCCGTCTTGGCAAGTTTCGTGCGATAAAGCTTTCCACGTGAGTAGCCACTCACAAACGCATCCGATCGCCACCATGCGGGGCCGAATATCGAGCCGTCCGAAGCGGGTTCATTGAAATTCAATCCGCACGTGCTCTGATGCTGCGGCCGATAGTCAAAGGCACTCGGTTCGTCGATGACGTTTGGCAAGTAGCGTGGATGCCGTGGCGGAAATCCGTAATGCCGGCCTTGTTGAACGTTTAGGAGCTCATCGAACGGGTTGCCGTTAGCGAGCCACGTCGCACCTTCTTGGTCCGTGCAAAACAAGTCGCCTTGTCGATTGAAGCGTATCGCCACAGGAAATCGAATGCCGGTAGCGAAGATTTTTCGTGACTCTAAATCGGGGGCGACGCCAGAATCGTTCCGCGTTCGTTGCTTAGATGATATCCCGGTTTCGTGCCGCCTTTGAGCACATACGGATCGCGAAAATCGAGAGTTCCCAAGCCGAAGAAGATTGCATGATCGTGGGGATCGAACGCGGCGCCGAGTGCGTCGACGGGATGCGGAGTTTCGGGCCATCCTTCGGCAACGACGATTTCTTTATCGGCACGGTTGTCTCCGTCCGTGTCCAGGATCAGGGTGCATTTGCCTTTTGCCGCAACCAGCACGCCTCGACCGCGCTCATAGCCGGGCGGAGTCAACGACATCCCGATTGGTGCGATGAGCTCGCCTTTGTTTTGATAGAAGAGTTCGCCTTTATCTTCTAAACCATCGCCGTCGGTGTCGGTGAGCAGGTGGATATTGCCATCGTAGCCAAGCGCGACCAGCGTTCCGTCTTCGCGGTACAGTATGTTGTTGATGTTCGTTAGCTTGACAGGCAGCTCGCGGACCGTAAATCTCGGCACGAGCATCTGGACGACGGGAGGAGACGCGACGCGCGCGATGGATCCCGGCACTGGCGGCTCAACTAGCGGCGGAATCGGACCGGCAGCATCGTATTTCGATGCGAGATACTTGTCGACAGCCGCACGCTCTTGTTCACTTAGCATTCGGTTGTAAACCAGCACCTCGGCAATCTCGCCTGCAAAGAAGCCACGGGGAAATTTGCCGCCGCCGTAGGAGCGAGCGCCGAGGATTACCTCATCCATGTGGAACGGCAAGCTGGATCGCGATCGGCTGCCTTCCGCTTGTCCATCGACGTAGAGCGCGAGGTTGTTTGCTGCCGTGTCTGACACGACGCACAAGCAGTGGAACCGGGAAAACGCATCGTCCTGCATGCGTAGGTTCTGCATGCCCGCAGTCCCGGCACCTTCGACGTTGACGACACTGAAATTCGGCGACGGATTGGCGCCAAGATCAACATTGAGGCCCGATCGAAAATCGTCCTCGCCATCGGCGTGCATGCTGAGTATGCCGCGGAAATTGCCTTCGTTGCGGAATGGCGCTAGCACTAAGAACGTCGTCATACGGTCGAAGGTTAATCCGAGTCCATCAAGCGAAAGGTTAGAGCTGCGGCCATTGAATCGCAGCGAGCCGAGCTTGCCATCCGACCGAAACACAGGCTGTGCCTTAGTGTCAGCCTGGCGTAAGTGCCGGTCGTGCCCAGAGGAATCGAACCCATATTCGACCGCATCGCCGTTGTGCAATGCGTTGCGTTTGCGGGCGCACGCGGCAGCTGGCTGGACGGATGCGTCGAACCAGAGCTCGAGTCCTTTGATCGCCGGAAGACCCTTGTCGGCCCAAGGTGCCGGTTTCGCCGATGCTGCTTCTGAAGCAGAGATGGCAACGACGACTGCAATCCACTTTAACGGCCAGATAACTGCGTCCATGGATTGTGCCTCTTCAGGCGAAAAACAGATTCGCTCACTTAGAGTGATTGAATGCGCAATTCTTGCGCACATAAACGGAAATCGAAGGGAGGTTGCTCAGTAAAGTGCGCAATAAGCGAGCCCCGAGCGTAACCACGAACGTAGTCGAAATCACGCAAACTTGCAACCATTTTCTGTGCAAAGTTGCACCACCTATTGTCGACAGAATTGCGCAATCGCGCTGTTGTTGATGCACTTTCTTTACCTAGAACACCCAATCGCAGTTAGCCAAACCCGGCTGCGGGAGCATGACCGTTCAGTGACCGCCTAGCCAGGGAGCCATATTGCGATCTGCGACCGGCAGGGGGAAAATGCCTTTCGAAGTACCCGCAATGTGCCAGCACCCTTACATCCGCCCACCAATTGCGAACAGGTACCCGTCTTGCAGCAACTAAGTTACCTAAAAGACGGCTCATTTTAAGGGCAGTAGCAGCAAGTGGGATGCGCGGCTTCCCAAAGCTGATGCAAAGTTGCATAGTTTGTAACGAAAATTTGTTGCAGTCTTTATGCTGTCTTGATAATGTATTTTGCATGAGAGTGACGCTCAAAGAAGTTGCGACGAAGGCCAAGCTGTCGTTAAGCACGACATCTCGCGCACTCAACGGGCATCCGGCGATTAGCGAAGAAACGACCGCCCGAATTCGCCGGATTGCCGGCGAGCTGCGGTATCGACCCGTCCGTTCGCATCGACGGCCCGCTGCGACGGCGAAGAGCGTGTTTGCCGGGCGTGCGATCGCGATTGCGTCACTGGCGCTCGACACCTCAATCGTATCCATGCCGGTGATCAGTGAGGCGTTTCGTGGTGCGGAGGATGCACTTCGGGAAGCAGGTGCCACGACGCACACCATCCACATGCCGGATCTCTCTCAGCTCCCCGGTGAGCTAAAACCGGAACGGCTGGACGGATTGGTTCTCACCGGCGCCATGGTGAATCAATTTGCGGATGCAGCGAATACGCCGGCGGTCAAACAACTCCAGCGATTGCCATCGGTGTGGGTCGTAGGCGAGCCGCCGGGCGGTTGGGGCGACGCGGTGGTTTCCGACGAATTTCTGATTGGTAAAGGCGCCGCTGAGTATTTAGTCGCCAAAGGGCATCGGTATTTAGCGTTCTTGAATCCGGTGCCTGACAATCTTTTGTTTGCACGTCGGGAAGACGGGTTCTATGCGACGGCCCGTCGACTGGGAGCCGAAGTGCGTTCGTTTTGCAAGTCGTCGCGGAGCTGGCGGTTACCGTTGCAAGCCCCGAGCGCCGCATACGACGTAGTGGAGACTTTGATTGATCAACTGCTAGTTACAAATCCGCGGCCTACCGCGGTGTTTGCCGCCGCGGATAGTATCGCAGCACTTGCCTACTGCGCCTTCGGTATACGTGGTGTGCGCAGTTGGGCGGGATATCAGCGTCATTGCGGGTAACAACACGCCTGGATTATTGTCGATTCCATATCCTCACTTAGCGACGTTTGACATTCATTCGCGCAAGATCGGCGAGTTGGCTGTTCGTCAGTTGGCGATGAAGATCGTTGATCAACATCGGCCATTTCATGGCGCTGGCGGGGGTCAATATGTTCCGTGTCGTTTGGTGGTAAAGCCCACTTTTATTCCAGGCCAGTCGGTGTGTGATTTGACTGGCCCCAAATAACCTTGGAGTTATTCACAAGTATGAGAGAATCTACAAATTGATGACCTTTCTCGATTGGCCTTGGTCAATCGACAGTTGTTGGCGGATCCACGGGACAGCGATCGACCTGTTGTCGACACAGAATTGTACAGCGTCAGATTTGAAGAAGCATTGCGTCGTTGTTGAACTCCTCGATTCCTCTTCCGGAAAGGTTTTTTATGAGAAAACTAGTTTGCAAGTTTTTGTGCCTAGGGATGGTGGCATTTGGTTTGCAGCTTATCGCTTCGAGCGCTTGGGCCGTGGACACGATGGCAGATTGGGTGAGTCACAACACCGCACCCGGTCCTAATTATACGTTTGATTCGCAGGTTCTCGACGCAACCAACGTTCCTGGCAACTTTCCAACTGACGACAATTACGTGATCATTTCACCGACGTCGATCGGCGGCCAGAAGCAGGCAAAGATCAATTACAACCAAGATCCCAATAGGAATGAAAACGAGATTCCGACAATAGACGGTGGAATAAGCAATATTAACTACCCTCACTCGTACTTGGCCGATCAGGTGCTCGATGGACCGCCGCTCGACTTCACGAAGGCTATGCACATGGAAGGCACGCTTCAATTCGATATGCCGTCGCTGCCGGATGTGGAGCCCAACTTCTGTTTCTGCTGGTACAACAGCACGGATACGCGGCACCGAGTCGGACTGGGTCTCTCCAATGTGGTTGAAGCGCCTTATACCGCGAATCCGGACACCCTTCGCGTTGATCTTTTCTACGCCTCCTCAGCCGGAAACGGTTTTGTTTACGCCACAAAGGACGGGGTCCAGGATCAAGCCAACGACAACTCGCGCGTGCCCGATGGCACATATCACTTTGTTTTTGACTATGTGCCGGGGGACGACATTAATTCGACCGACACGACCGGGTCGTCGATGAGTGCGACTATTACTGATGTTACCGATAGCAACAAGACTTGGTTTGCTACACTAGCTCCGTTGAGCAATGCCCCCTGGTTTTTCGACGGTTTCCAGCTTGACAAATTTGGCGTCATTATTCGATCCACCAGCGGCGCGACGAGAAATGGTGTGTTCGACTTTACGATTTCGGACGTCACGTACACGGGCGGCACCGCGATCGCCGGAGTGCAGGGCGACTACAACAACAATGGCGTTGTTGACGCGGCCGATTATGTACTGTGGAGAGACGGTGGTCCGTTGCAAAACGAAGTTGATAATCCGGGAACCGTCGACGCGGCGGATTACACCGAATGGAGAGCGCGGTTCGGCAACACGTCGGGAAGCGGTAGCGGCTTGGGAGCTGGGGCAGTGCCCGAGCCTACGGCCGCGGTCTTGGTGTTGTTGGCAGGTCTAGTAACGGTCGCTTCGTGGCGCGGCCGTTCTTAGATCTGATCACGCGCTTTCGGAAGCCCCCGAGTCGGCCGACGGCTTGCCCTGTAGGTCGACTCGGGCTTTGTGCATGGGCCACGAATTTAAGAACTCGTCTCGTCGGAGTGCGGTAATCTGGTGGAGGAACCGGGTTCGTGCATTGGTTCAGCGCTTACAAACCGCGAGGCTTTACACTGGTCGAACTGCTGGTCGTGATTGCGATCATCGGTGTCTTGGTGGCGCTATTGCTGCCAGCGGTGCAGGCGGCGCGCGAGTCGGCGCGCAGCACCAGTTGCAAGAACAATCTTAGGCAATGGTCAGTGGCCTTGCTGAATTATGAGACCGCGAAAAAACGATTGCCGGCTGGGCAACTCGATAAGTTTGATACCTCAGCTGGACCCTACCTCCACGATCGGTGTTTCTCCGTCGAGGCACAGATTCTTCCGTATATCGAAGAAGAAAACCTTCGAGAACTGTTTGACTTTAACGAGGACGTTTACAGTGGAAGAAACTTTGCGGCGGGGAATTCGATTCCGGCCGCGATGACGGTTTGCCCGTCGCAGCCGCCAGAAGCCTTTCAGGCTGGCGGTTTCATGAGCTATCTCTCGAACACGGGTAGTTGGTCGATGTTGGGCGAGCTGGGACGGCGTATTTGGAGCCGTTAGCGAGCAGGCCAAGGTTCCCCCCCTGGCGCCGCTCCGCTTGGCGAAAATCACGGACGGATTAAGCAAAACCGCGGCCTTCGCGGAAGTTAATAACGGGTTGACCGTGGTTGAATCCTCGCCCGGTGGGAACCCTAAGGCGGATTGTTTCGAATTTGGTGGTTCCCCTGTCCCCTTTGGCGGCGGAAGCTTTACGCTAACGAAAATCCGGACCGTGTTATTGAGCAAACATTGGTCCGCGGCGAAAGTGGCCTTCGTCGACGTGTGGCGAATTTCGCGCGGAACGCCTTGGACCGAAGGATCGATGTGGACTACTTGGTACAACCATTTGCTGCCGCCAAACTCAACGTGCTGGGCAACGGACAATATATGGCACTTAGTTTCGCCGGCCAGCAGCTACCACAACGGGTTCGTCAACGTGGCCATGGTCGACGGTAGTGTGCAATCGGTGACGAATGACGTGGACATGGATGTGTGGACGGATATGGGGACCCGTGCGGGTTTGCCGAAACAGTAGATGAAATTAGAGGCGGTGGCATGTCTTGGGATAAGGAAAAGTTAACTCGCTACGTTTTGAGAATACTGGTTTTAGCGCTAACATTTCCGCCGGTGCCGGTGCTCGTCGGTTGCTCCAGCCACCAGAAAATTCCATCGACGCAGCAGACGGAGGAACTCCGGCAACAGAGCTTAAAACGAGCCGAGGCCTTTCGGAAGGCAGCTAGGTCGAACAATGGGGCGTAACAGAATCGAAAGCGGCTTGCGACGGGGCATGCAATCATAGTGGTGTCAATTATGACGCATTACAGGAAAAACGGAGTCGGCAATTGGATCCGGCGGAATCGTCCCGCATTTACGCTGGTCGAACTTTTGGTCGTAATCGCGATCATCGGCATTTTAGTGGCGCTCTTGCTACCGGCTGTGCAAGCAGCGCGCGAAGCGGCTCGGCGCTCGCAGTGCATAAATAATCTAAAGCAGCTTGGACTCTCACTCCTCAACTATGAAAGCGCGAGAAAGACCTTACCACCGGGCCAACTCGCCGAGTTTGCGGCACCCGATCCCGCGAACAAGAAGTACGGCAACTACTTCTCGGTCCAGGTGCAGATTCTCTCGTATTTCGAGGAAGAGAACATACGGCAACTCTTTCAATTAACTTATGATCCCGCGGCGCCAGACAGAGCGTACGTCTACAGCGACCAGAACTGGACCGCAGCCAGCTCGCTTCCCAACCTGATGTTATGTCCAACGGAATCTCAGCGCGGCCAACCGTTTGACGGCGGATGGAGCAACTATCACGCCAACGCTGGAAGCTGGCCCCAGCTCAAGGGATGGGACGGCGTGTTCGGGGCCATTGTACAAGAGGAAGGCATTAAAGCACTTCCTCCTTTGCGTTTAGCAAAAATTGTCGATGGAACTAGCAAAACCGCGGCGCTTGCCGAAGTGGTCAACGGACTTTCGCCAGAGCTTGCGCCGCCGACCGGTGGCGATCCCGTTGCTGACTGCTTTGATTATGGAGGCAATCCGGTCCCACCAGGCGGAGGAACGTTTACTCTGGCGAAAATTCGAACTCTGTTTTTGGCACGCGATTACAAACAAGCCTCGGTGCCTTGGAGTGGCGAGTGGCGTTACAAAGGCAATCCTTGGACGGAAGGAACCATGTGGAGGAGTTGGTACAACCACCTTCTGCCGCCTGACTCAGTGTGCTGGAACACGGATAGTTGGTGGAAGCTGGTCGAGCCGGCGAGCAGCTACCACCCTGGCGTCGTAAACGTGGTGATGGTCGACGGCAGTGTGCAGACGGTATCAAATAACATAGACGTTGATATTTGGACGGATATGGGCACGCGCGACGGATTACCCACAAAAAATTGACGCTGCTGCTTCTGTGGTAGCACGAAAGAACTGGTCGACGCCTCCGACAATTTGAGGATTTCCCTTGTATGAAATCACGCCGGTCATCGATATCGATTCTGCTCGTACTCGTGATTATGGTGACTTCCTTCTCTGCGTGCGGAACGAAGAAGGCACCGACGCCTCAGCAAAAGGAGGCGCAACGCCAAAAGCTCATAAAGAACGCGGAGCGCGAGCGACGCGAGGGATAAATCTTTAGGTCGAGTGCCCGGCGCAATTTTTGGGCATTCACTTTGTTCGTCATTCTTTGCGGTAACTAAGAAATGATCGATCGATCAGCCAACAAAATCGATGGCCGGGACCGTGGCTTTACGCTCGTGGAATTATTGGTCGTCATTGCCATCATCGGCATTCTTATCGCGCTTTTATTGCCGGCTGTGCAGGCTGCTCGCGAAGCAGCACGCCGGACGCAGTGCAAAAATCACATCAAACAAATGATGTTGGCGATGCATAATTTCGAGGGGGCAAAGAAGTGCTTCCCCAGCGGCGGCATCGCCCCTTATGCCGCGATCGAAAACTACCTTACCGATTCGAGGACGAATCCCTCCAATCCCCAGGGGGAACCATTAGGACCGGACCAACAAGGGCTGAGCTGGGCATATCAGATCCTGCCGTATTTGGAAGAATCTGCGACGTACGATATTCGCAAAGTGGATGAATTGCAGCAGGTGGTGATTAGCAGTTACCACTGTCCTTCCAAGCGAGGCCCGACGCGACATCCCACTATTGGTGCCGAGCTCATGGACTATGCCGCGGCTGTGCCTTCGCGACCTCGGAGCAAGCTGGGTTCCAATGCTTCCAATTACATCTATGTCAACGATGACCCCAAGTGGGGAACTGTAGGTTGCGGCATTTTAGAGTTTTGGAGCGTCGTGGGAGGCGCATATCGATTCGAGAACCCTGATATCCAGAATCGTCCTCCTAATCTGTTAACCATGAAGGGCTACGTCGGACACATGGGAGTTATCGTCCGTAGCGACTACTGCGCGTCCTGCACACCGGACAAAGCCCATGTCGGCTGGTATAAGCGCATTAGTTTCGCCCAAATCACGGACGGTTCCAGCAACACGATGGTCATTGGCGAAAAGCGACTGCACCCAAGCGAGTACGAATCGGGCGCCTGGCATGATGACTGGGGCTGGAAGGAGGGATGGGATCCGGATACGTTGCGGTCGACGATCTGTCTGATCGGCCCGGATGCGGACATCAATATGGGCGAATCGTTTGGCTACAACTTCGGTGCTGCGCATCCGGGCAGCATGAATGCCGGCTTTGCGGACGCCTCGGTGCATTCAATCAGTTACGACATCGACCGCGAGCTGTTCAACCGACTTGGTCACCGGTCGGACGGGGAAGGTGGCGAAGAGGGGGCTATCCAGTGACGAGCACCCCGAAATTCGCGCGATTAGGTCTTGCCATTTTCCTCGTAATTAGCGGCGGCTGCGCTCAGCGAGAGGATCTGTCTTTCAAGCGCGAAACTTCGCACGTCCGATCACTGACAAACCTTTATGGCTTGGCGACTACAAAGCTTGGACACCTTCCGCGTGATGAAAAGGAATTCAAACAATCAATCGCTACACTAGGAGTCAAGCCGGAGAAGATGAAGGTTACTTCCATCGACGAGTTATTCGTTTCGGAGCGTGATGGGCAGCCGTTGGTGGTCGTTTACGGTATACCGCCCGGGAACTCCGACGTCGTCGTTTACGAGCGAACAGGTGTTGGCGGCAAGCATCTAGTAGGGCATCGAATCGGGATGGTCGAAGAAGTCGATGAGGCGCGCTACAAAGATTTGACTGTATCCAAGCATTAGGAACAAGGAATCTAGGTGTCGTTTTCGCGGAACTAATCCGACCCTCTGAATAAGCGGCGATGATTATTCACTCATATCAAGAACTAGATCGCAGGCAGAGTGCCTTTACGCTCGTCGAGCTCTTGGTCGTCATTGCCATCATTGGTGTGCTCGTAGTGCTGCTGCTACCGGCAGTGCAGGCAGCGCGCGAAGCGGCTCGGCGAGCGCAATGTCAAAACAATATGAAGAACGTAGCGCTAGCCGTTCTTACATATGGGGCGGAACAAAAAAACCTGCCGCAAGGGATGATGTTTCCGAAGGTTATCGAGCAAAGCATCGGAAGACTGAATTATTTTGGGGCGAATTGGATAATCTCCGTGCTGCCGTATCTTGAAGAGCAAGCACTTCACGATTCGTTTAATTTCAAGCGGGCCATTAACGACCCGGTCGCCACCAATCCGAATTCCATCGCCCATGCGACGACGATCCCTGTTCTGCTTTGCCCGAGCGACCCCTACAACCGTGTGATGTACCAAGGCAATCCGGACAGCGGTCATTACGGTACCTGGGCTCGGGGCAACTATGCTGGCAACTCGGGAAACGCTTTCTTGTACTATTGCGCATCGGAAGAATGTTCTTACAGCGCCGACAGCCCTGGGTGGTTAAGCAATCAGCGCCGTGGAGTCATGGGACCGAACGCGTCGATCCGTTATCAGCGAATCGTCGACGGCACGAGCAAGACCATCTTAATTGGCGAAATTCGAGCCGGAATAACGAACAAGGACGCTCGCGGCGTTTGGGCGCTAGGGCACGCTGGCGCTAGCCTATTGGCCGCCTACGGTTCCGGAGGGGATGACAACGGACCGAACGCCTGCAACCCCTACGCCGACGATGTCTATTCTGACGCTTGTGGCTCGGCTGATGCGTTAGGTCAATGTATGGATTGCTACCTGGGCACGGCCTTTGCCCAACAAACCGTCCGCAGTTTGCACAAAGGAGGCGCCTTTGTCGCCATGTGCGATGGCAGCGTGCAATTCATGAGTGACGACGTGGAAACGAGCGGACCCATGGGAAATTGGGGTAGCTTATGGGATCGTTTAATTGCCAGTGCGGACGACGGAATGCCCGGACCCTTTAACGGGACTTTACCTTAGTGTTGGAAGTGTTGGTATTTTACGTGAACAGATTCAGACCGCGCAAAGCATTTATCCTCATGGTCGACCGTCGTCGTTGGCTGGCAATGCCGATGCTAGCCCTCGCGGCCGCGTTTGTGAGTGGAAGCTCGGGCTGTAGGACGAGCCATCCGACAGCGCAAGTGCGTGGACGAGTTATATTTAAGAACGGACCAATGCCCAACGCCGGCGTTCGATATATACGCTTTGAATGTACCGCCGATACGGGCGCTGCCGTCCGCAAGGGCGCGAGCGGCATCATAAACGACGACGGCTCATTTGAACTGTTCACCCGCCGTCCGGGCGATGGTGTGAACTACGGCACTTACGCCGTGACGTTTGCCATATTTCCTGGGGTGATGGATCAGCGGTCCTTAGTTCCTGCCGAGTATACCAGCTCAGCAACGACGCCTTATAAAAAGATCGTCGTCGACAAGAACCTCGACAATCTCGAATTCGAAATCGACCAAAGCGGGGCACCCGACGTTCCGCAAAAGAAATAAATGGGGCAGCGCTCGATGAAGATTAGGGCCAACATCTTTGTAAGTATTATTGCAACCATCGGCTGGGCCGCTGCCCCCGCCGCCGGTGAGGCGGAACCGAGCCTCATCGGCCACTGGAAACTCCACGGCGATTGCCGCGATTCCTCCGACTACGGCAATGATGGGGTCAATCACGGCGTTGATCTTACGCACGGAGCATTCGACGGCGTGCATGCTTATATTGAAGTCCCTACAAATGATTCACTCAAACTAGGGACAGCCGATTTTTCGATCTGTGCCTGGATTAATACGCCCGAGCAGTTAGACGACATTGTGGGCGATGTCGTCGACATGTACGACCCCGTGCAACGTCGTGGAATAACTCTGACGATCAATTCCAGTGCCGGCGGATATCAATCGCAAGGTACCGATCGCCACGTTCACTTTGGAATCGACAACGCACATACGACCGAATGGGAAGACTGCGGTCGGCCCAATCCGACAAGCAACTACGTCAGCAATTCCATGACGGTTTACAAGGGTAAGCTGTACGCGGGTACGACCGATGCCCAGGACGAATCGGGCTGGTGTCATGTTTATCGTTACGAAGCAGGCGATAAGTGGACGGATTGCGGCCGTGTTGGCAATCACCGAACGACTGGAGTTTTGCCCCTTATTGTTCACAATGGCGACTTATATGCCGTAACCAGCACCTATGATTGGACACGTGTTCAAAGCGGCAATTACGACCCTGGACGAGTCTATCGTTATCTGGGCGGTTCACAGTGGGAAGACTGTGGCCAACCGAGCGATAACCGCACCGTTAATTGCATTGCGAGTTACAAGGGGAAACTCTACGTCGGCGGAGGACCAACAACGCTAGGCGTTTTTGTGCGCGATGGACCTACCCAATGGGCACCGGCCAATCTGTTTCCGACGGATGGCCCGAAGAAGTGTTTTCCACACGCAATGTGTAGGCACAACGGCAAGCTGTACGTAGCCTTTCCGGTCGCCTACTGCTTCGATGGCAACACTTGGACTTACGTCGGCTCACCACTTCCTCCCGGTCAAGATTGGTTTCTGCAAACACACTCCCTAGAGCTTTACCAAGGCAAGCTACATGCGGGCACTTGGCCGGAAGGAAAAGTGGCGGAATATCAAGGCGGAGAGGATTGGAAGATCATAGGCCGGGTGGGCGTCGACGGTACGGAGGTCAATGCACTTGCCGTCTACAACGGAAAACTTTATGGTGGCTCGATTCCTCGGGCAGAAGTGTGTCGGTATGATGGCGCCCCCGAGTGGACATCGCTGAAGCGCTTCTATTCTCCTCAAGGTTGGCTGCCAGCTTTGCCCGGCCACGCATCGCGCAAGGAATACAACCAGTGGAGTCGCGTGACGAGTTTGACCGTGTACGACGGAAAACTTTTCGCGAGTACCGGCAGTTGCACTGCTTCTGTGCTCGATGCCCCCTGCGATGTTCGTGGCAAAGTTTTTAGCATGCAGGCTGGCAAAGTCGTATCGCTCGACGATGACTTGGGATCCGGTTGGAAGCATCTTGCCGCCGTCCGCAGCGGAGGCATACTTAAGCTCTACATCGACGGCAAGCTAGTGGCAGAGTCGTCGACGTTCGATCCTGCGGACTACGACCTATCGACCAACCAACCGTTGCGGATCGGATTCGGTCAGACAGAATACTTCGCAGGTAAGATGGCCGACGTGCAGTTATACAAGGGTGCCTTGAGCGATCAAGAAATTCGAAAACTAGCGTCAGCGCGGCCATAGCGACACGAAATCATGGTTGATAAGGTTTAGCTCGAGGTCGAGCACAATTTCACAGGTGACACAAAGGGCATATTTAACGGAATATGAAAACTGATTTAGCAATCGTCAATTACGCGCCGAGCCTTTCAGCGTCGAGCTCATGGAGATACCCGTGGCGATAATCGACGACGATCAGGTGCTGTTGGAAGTTCAGTCGGTTGGCGTGTGCGGCAGCGATCTACACATGTGGACGGCGCAACAGAGTTGGACCGTCAATTATCCCGTCGTACTGGGGCACGAATTCTGCGGTATTATCCGCCAGGTGGGAAAGAACGTACGTGGCTGGAGAGAGGGGGAGAGGGTAGTTAGTGAAACCGCGGCGGTAATCGATCCCGACAGCCCACTAACACGTCAGGGTTTATACAATCTTGATCCCGGCCGCCGTGGTTTCGGAGCAATGGTCGATGGCGCCATGCGCAGCTATGTTCCGGTGCCGGCGCGAATTCTGCATCGCATGCCGGAGGGAATGACGTTTGATCAAGCGGCGCTGACTGAACCTTCGTGTGTGGCCTACAGCGCACTCGTGAGTAACGCGCGGATTCGGCCTGGTGATCGAATCGTGGTACTGGGGCCGGGGCCCATCGGCATTCTGTGCGGCGCGATCGCGCGGCTGAGCGGCGCCGAAGTGGGACTCGTAGGGCTCGAACGGGATCGCGGTCGACTGCAAGTCGGCTTGGCTTATGGCTGCGTACCGCTCATCGACAATGTGAAAGAGTGGGCGTTTGAAGGCGACGGTCTCGGCGTCGAGGGTGTCGTCGATGCTTCCGGCGTTTCCGCCGCGCTGTCCACGGCATTGGACATCGTCCGCCCTGGAGGATGGATCAGCAAAGTGGGCTGGGGGCCGCAACCGGTCGGTTGTTCTATCGATCGGCTCGTACAGAAAAACGTCACGCTGCAAGGTAGCTTCAGCCACAATTGGTCGACCTGGGAGCGCGTAATTAGATTGATCGCGACGAAGCAGCTTGATGGAGGCCCGATTACCGGTGGCACCTGGCCGCTCACCCAGTGGCAAACCGCGTTCGATAAAATGCACTCCGGCGAGATCGTAAAAGCGATTTTGAAGCCGGGCCTTAACGATCAGCCGATGTTCGATTCGGCCCGTGAATACCAGCCTACGAGCGCGGCCGCTACGAGGCCAGTCTCCCGTCCAGTATTGGCGACCAACGGAAACGATGCAATGAACTCATGATTATGCTGCCCATTTGTATCGGAGATTGAAACAACTTCATGAGTATGAGTAAGAGCGCTACTGGACGACGCTAGTCAAAACGCTCTGAACATACCTCAGACGTGAGTCAATGCAGCTAACCGGCAAAGTTATCCTTGTAACTGGCAGCACGACCGGCATCGGCGAAGCGATTGCGCGACGTGCCTTGCGGGAAGGAGCCAAGGTCGTGCTGCATGGGCGCGACGTTGAGCGTGGCCAGGCGATTGCCGCCGAATTAGATTCGCGCGCGACATTCTTCCCGGGCTATCTAGCAGAGGTCGGCGTTCCGCCGCGACTCGTGAAGGACGCGGCGGCTTTCGGCAAACTTGACGCCATCGTGAACAACGCGGCATGGGTTATTCGCAGTGATATTCACACCACAAACGCCGAACTGTTCGATAAAGTAATCGCCATCAATGTGTGTGCGCCCTTGCTGCTGATTCAGGCCGCCTTGCCGCACTTGCTGAAAACGCGGGCTTGTGTGCTAAACATCGGCTCTATAAATGCCTATACGGGCGAGAGCAACCTATTGGCGTACAGCGTATCGAAGGGGGCGCTGATCACGCTGTCTCGCAATCTGGCCGACACGCTGTGTTACGACGGCGTGCGCGTGAATCACAATAACGTTGGCTGGGTGCTTACACCCAACGAGTATCCATACAAGCTGAAGGATGGTCTGCCAGCTGATAGGCCGGACAACATACCCGCTCAATACGCACCGACGGGGCGGATCATGAAACCAGAGGAAATTGCCGCTGCCGCGGTGTATTGGCTGTCGGATGAGAGTCGCCCAATCAGCGGTAGCGTCGTCGACATAGAGCAATATCCATTTGTCGGTCGCAATCCGACGAAGCGAGGCGAGTGATGCCGAAGCTGGCTGCATTTCCCAAAGCCTATATGGACCAACTATGCGTCGACGGTTCCATGACCGTTCGACAATGGATTGAGCTGGCAGCCACGCTCGACATTGATGGTCTGGAGTTTTACACCGGATTCTTAGGCTTTGCCGACCCGCAAGCATGGAAGGAGTCTCGCAAAATCGCCGAGGACCACGGTCTGACCATTCCGATGCTGTGCTGCTCACCCGATTTCACACATCCAGACTCGAAGTTTCGTCGCGAGCAAATCGATCGCGAAAAACATTGGATCGACATGACAGCCGAACTTGGAGGAAGTTTTTGCCGTGTGCTTAGCGGGCAGCGTCGTCCCGAGCTGTCGCGCGAGGCGGGGCTAAGCTTTGCAGCCGAGTGCATCTCCGCGTGTCTCGATCATGCGGCCAGCCGCGGCGTAACGCTCGTGTTAGAAAATCACTACAAAGACAACTACTGGGACCTCCCTGAGTTCGCTCAATCGACCGACATGTTTTGCGACTTGGTGAGTCGCATCGATTCGCCGCACTTCGGCGTGAATTACGATCCGAGCAACGCATATCTGGCAGAAGAGGACCCACTCGAGCTTCTCGATCGTGTCAAGAACCGCGTGGTCACTATGCACGCCAGCGATCGATATTTGATCGAGGGCACGCTCGAAGACTTGCGCAAAGAGGAGGACAGCCGAGGCTATGCAGCTCGGTTGCGGCACGGCGTCATCGGTCACGGACTCAACGACTACGACGCGATTTTTGGCGCGCTTCGCGCTGCCGGTTTCGACGGCTGGATCAGCATTGAAGACGGCGTTGACGGCATCGAGCAGTTGCAAGAGAGCGTTGCGTTCTTGCGAAGTAAGATTGCGCAGCACTGGCCCACGGATGGCAAAGCCATTGCCTCGTCATAGGCCGATTAGGTGAATTTCGGAGCGTATTCTTGCGGCACGAGGACAGAGAACAATGAGTGATGTTCAAGACTCCGGCGCAGTGTCGGGAGTCGGCCAGCGCCTGTTGAGTTTGGATGCGCTGCGCGGCTTCGACATGTTCTGGATCATCGGCGGAAAGGAAATCGCCCAGAATGCGGCGAAAGTGACGAATTGGGGTTGGCTCGTGTGGCTGTCGGCGCAATTGGAACATACCGAATGGCATGGATTCACACTGTATGACTTGATCTTCCCGTTATTCCTCTTCATGGCCGGTGTGGCGATGCCGTTCTCTTTTGCTAAGCGACTTGAGCGCGGCGCCACAAAAGCTCAACTTTACCGGCACGTTCTCATTCGGTGCTCGCGCTCGTAGTACTGGGAATGATTTACAACGACCTTTTGAAGTTCGACTGGGCCACGATGCGCTACACAAGCGTGTTGGGGCACATTGGGATTGCCTACTTTTGTGCCACCTTGATCGTCCTCAACGCGAATGCGACGGGGCAGTTCCTTTGGGCTGTCGGACTATTGGTCACATATTGGGCGCTCATGAAATTTGTACCGGTTCCAGACTATGGGGCCGGCGATCTCGGGCCTGCCCATACGTTAGCTGACTATATTGATCGCACGTTGATGCCCGGCCGGCTGCTTCACGGTGACCGCGATCCGCTGGGCATCCTGGCAACGATACCGGCGGTCAGTACGGCGCTGGCCGGGGCTATCACCGGCCATTTTCTAAAATCGGAACGCTACGGCCAGTATTTCAAAACAGTGGCAATGGCCGCGGCCGGAGTCGTTTGTTTCGTGCTCGCATATTTGTGGAATTTCAATTTTCCGATTAATAAAAACCTGTGGACGAGTTCGTTCATGCTCCACTGTGCCGGTTACAGCCTCCTGCTCATGGCCTTCTTCTATTTAATCATCGATGTATGGCGCTTACGTACGTGGGCAATGTTTTTTGTCGTGATCGGGAGTAATTCGATTCTGATGTATATGGCACGCCGTTGCGTTGATTTCGACTTCACGACGCATTATTTCTTCGACGGATTGCTCGGAACTACGGGTCCCTATCAACCACTGTTGTTTGCCATGGCCGTTGTGTGCGTCGAATGGCTGATGCTGCTGGTGCTGTACAAAAACCGGATATTTCTAAAGGTGTAGCGGGTGCACAAGTGCGGCGCGACCCGACTTGATTCTGTGGATAATTTTTTTGCCGTAGTTTTGACAACTAAGGATTTGCGTGATGATTCGTTCTGGCACCACTCGTCGTGAATTTCTCAAGGCGACGGCTACGGCTGTCGCAGGAAGTGCTTTGCTGAACTCAGCAACAAGCAGCGTTCTCGCCGCGGAGATAAAGCCGCATTTCAAGATCTCGCTCGGCGAATGGGCGTTCCATCGCGCCTTGTTTGGCAAAACGATGAAGCACTTCGACGTGGCCAAGGTTGCTAAAGAACAGTGTGGGATCGACGCGATCGAATATTCCGCTCAGTTCTTTATGGATAAAGCAGACGACATGGACTATCTGCGCGAACTCAAAAAACGTGCAGCCGATCACGGCGTCAAAGCGGTTTTGATTACAGTTGACAACCAGGGAAACCTTGGCAACCCAAACGAAAGGCGACGCCGGCAAGCAGCCCGAAACCATCATAAATGGGTGGAAGCCGCCAAGTTTCTGGGGTGTCATTCGATCCGCGTCAACGCAATTTCGGATGAAAAGCTGAGCGCCGACGAACAGGCAAAGTTGGTGGTCGATGGTTTGCGGCCACTCGTCAAATTCGGTGCACAAGACGGAATGAATGTGATCGTGGAGAATCACGGCGGCCTTTCATCCAACGGCAAATGGGTGGTGCAGATCATGAAGGGTGTCGACCTGCCCACCTGCGGCACGCTACCGGACTTTGGTAACTTTCAAACGCAGGGGCCAAACGCTTACGATCGCTACGAGGGCGTGGCGGAAATGATGCCGTATGCGAAGGGTGTCAGCGCAAAAAGCTACGGATTCGACGCACAAGGTAACGAGACGACCATCGATTACCGCCGCATGATGAAAATCGTGCTTAACGCCGGATACCATGGATACCTGGGGATCGAATTCGAGGGAGATAAGATGTCCGAGCTGGAGGGTGTGCTGGCGACAAAGAAGTTGTTGGAGACAATACAAGATGAAATGTTAGCAAGCCGGTGACAGCTATTTTCCCGTGTTTCTCCCTCCTACTGTCGACCGCGGTTCGAATCAGCTACGCTGAGCGGCTGAAATTGCTCCGCGCCTTACAACTTCTATTCCCGCTGGCTAATACCGGTCGCAGATCCGCATTTTCACCCGTCCAGATAAAGCATCGTTTGTGGCGGTGGCTGGGGTCCTTGTGCAGCCGCTGCATTTGCCCTTTGCCGATCATCTGGCCGAATCGCCGGCTGACACGGGTCGTGCCATTGTTGCGGTCGCCGGTTGCCTGCTTGTACCAGTCCGCAATAAGTGCAACGGGAATGAGGCCCCGGACGGTCATCGGCGCTTTCGGATCTGAGCTCCCCGTAATGAACCCTCTTCGTAACAATACTCTCTTTTTCGATTCTTCTAAGTGCTTATCGCACCTGGAGATGCTGAGTTCGAGACCCTTTCGGTCGCCCCTCAAACGAACGCAACCAGTTGCGAAACTGCGACTGGCGGGTTAACGCAAAACGTCGCGCTTGTGTTAACCCCCAAGCGATTCTTCTTGGCGTTTGAAACTGCGACTGGCCAGTTAACAGCTGCGCGCGTGCCGATCACTTCTCATCCCACGCAACTTGCCAGACCGTCATGGTCTGACATGTCGAGCCGCACGGGAGTCACAAAGGCTCGAAATCCCGCGTCCGCAGACGGCACGTTCGGTGTACAAAAAGATTGTCACTTCTCGATTCTGCACGGCAATTCCAAGATGATATCACCGTGAGCCGCCTGCTCGCTCGTTCGACGACCGACGACCTCCAGAAGCAGGTTGAATTCCTCACAGCCGAAAACGAAATGCTCCGCAAGCGAGTGCCGAAGAAGCACATCTTTCTCAACCCAGACGAACGCGCGAAGCTCTTAAAACTGGGTAAGGAGCTCGGCCCCGGTATCCGCCAACTGGTCACGATCGTCAGCTATTCCACTTTCCGCCGTTGGGTTCGCAAAGACGAAGGTAAAGGCCCGAATCGAAAAGGCCGGCCACGCCTAACTGCCATCGTGCGCGAACTGGTGGTGTTGATCGCAAAAGAGACCGGTTGGAGATACACCCGGATTCTCGGCGAATTGAAAAAGCTCCGCGTCGGCCCAGTCTGCCGCCAGTCCGTGAAGAACATCCTTATCGAGCATGGTCTTGATCCCGGACCCAAGCGCGGCAAGGGGACGTGGAGCGACTTCCTGCGAATCCACTCCGAAACCCTTTGGCAGTGCGACTTCTTCAGCAAGCGAGTCTGGACTCTGCAAGGCCCACGCCAGATCTTCGCGATGGCCTTCATGCACTTGGCCACGCGGAGAGTGTTCGTCACGCCGGGCACATTCAAACCCGATGCCGCTTGATTGAAGCACAGGCAAGAGCGTTTCTTGACCACGCGGCGGCGGAGCACTTGCCCTGCGAGATCGTTACGCGGGACTATGACGGGAAGTTCTCCAAAGCATTCGATCAGGCCTTCAAGGACCGATCCATCCAAGTCAAGCCGGTCGGTCCGCAAGCCCCAAACTTGAACGCCTTCGTCGAACGCTGGATTCAATCCCTCGAATACGAAGCATTGAATCACTTCATCTTGTTTGGCAGTGAGCACTTCGACCATGTCGTCTCGGAGTACGTCGCGTTCTACCACGAGTGCCGGCCTCATCAAGGCATCGGCAACGTGCTCTTGCCGCAACGACAAATTGAATCAGCCCATGCCGGGGCCGCCCCGGCCGAATCCGCACAGCCACAGCTTACTCTTGCCGACATCAAGTGCGAGGCACGACTCGGCGGTTTGCTTAAACACTTCTACCGCGTCGCCGCCTAGCGGGCCGCTCGTCGAACTCGGTTCAGTCTTCCGAGAACGTCTTGGCGGGAATGGTCCGCGCTGCGGCCGCATTCGCGGCTAACTTCTCAGTTCTCGATTGATTGCCGAAGTGCCGAACATGTTGTTTGGTTGGCAATCACGTCTCCTCCAAATCGTCCCCTAGACTGCTCCTGCCGACAACTTGCGATGCGCATTTTATTTGCACAGGACGGTGCATTCACGTGTGCTCTTACGAGAAGCACGATTCTTCACCGCGAATTCGCGAATCGAAGAATTAATGTTGCGAAAGAATTGACAGCACGGCATTCACCGCTAGCCGGGGGGCCAGGTCATTTTCCGGCCGCCCAGCAGGTGGAAATGCAAATGGTCGACCGATTGGCCGCCGTCAGGGCCACAGTTGACGACGACGCGATAACCGCGGTCGAGCTTAAGCTGCTGTGCCAAATCGCGAATTACGACCATTATATGGCCGATGAGTTCTGCGTCCTTTTCTGTGATTGCCGCGATCGACTCAATAGGTTGTTTGGGAATCACCAGCACGTGCGTGGGAGCTTGACCGGCGATGTCGTGAAAGGCGAGACATCGATCATCTTCAAAGATAATCCTCGCTGGAATCTCCTTGTCGATAATGCGCAGGAAGATATTCTTGTCGGACATTCGAACTTCACTCTTGTTGCTTTGGCAGTCTAGCGCTGGTGAGGCGCAGCCGAATAAAGTCGTCCTTTCGCTCAATAGCCATTAAACGAATTAACGGCAATCGCCTCATCGCGCAGGAGTAACGGAATTCCATGAATGACCGGATACACTAAATCGCCTTGACTACGGACCAAACCTGCGTCGATGGTTTCGTGGAGCCGCCGACCGCCACGGTTCACCATTCGTCCCCTACGGATGGCAACATTCAGTCGCGAAACCACGTCGGGGTCCGCGAAAGTCAGCTCAGAATGGTCTTCGGGACAGCGAACGAGCCCCAGCAATTTGTCTCTTTGCATGCGGCCTCCAAGGGTTTCAATGTGGGCTGAATAGAACCGCTTTCCGGAGTCTTGGCAACGCACCAGTGGTTCAGCGTCACGCATTTCCCCGGCGATTTCAAGGGGTGGCCCTGGTGGCGGAAGAACGCTAGCTGGGTTGCCGACTGATGAACTCATCCCGCTCGTGCCGATACTGACGATAAGCGATGCCCGGCTGATGGCCCAGATCCTATATCCAGCCTCAGACGAATCGCCCACTGGTTGGGGAGCCAGATCGGAGGACCAGATTGATGAAAAAATCGCTTTGCACGCTGATGTGGGTAGTCGCCGCCGTGATTTCGACTGCCGCTAATGCCCAGACCACGACGACATACGAAGACGGCCCCAATGGTGTGAAGTTTCGCGTCACCCGGCAGGTCGTTCAACGAACGATTCCGACTACTGAATACCAGGCGCGAGCAAAAGGTCTACCGCCCCCAAACCACTACCGAGTATCAATCGTACCAGCAGACGTATCTGACGCCGGTCACCGAGTACCGAGTCGTACCACATTTACGGAATTGGTGGAATCCGTTCGGCGAAGCCTATTGGACGAATGACGTCGAGCCCATTACTCGCTGGGAGGCACGCCCGGCAACGGTGCAGATTCCTGTCGCCAGGACGAATTGGGTCGAGGAAACTCAGACGACGCAAGTCCCAGTAACAACCTATCGCACTGTGCCGGAAGAATACACGAGCAAGGTTGTTGTGAATGCGGCGCCGGCCAGCTCGGGGTTGGCTCCGTCAGCGGCGACGAGTACCAGCGTTGCCAGTCGAACTTCCATCGGCGGCCAACAGTATCAAAGCGATCCACCTAAGACCTCAAGTCCCTGGGCAACCGCTACGAGCGGCGATTCCTATCGTCGCTAGGTTTGCAATCAGCAAACTGCCGATACGTCTAGCTCCCGATCGAGGGCGCGCACCGCCGGCGGCTGCGAGTCGTGCTGGCGGAAGTCCACTCTTTGGTTAACGTTTCAAATACTTCGGGCGTTTCATCGCGCACGATCCCCTTACCTTCAGGCATCGGGCCAATGAGTCCGCGAAAAACTGGCATGCCGCGCAGGCTGAGATCGGTGCTGCAGTCGTCCACCCCAATTTGCGTGTGCATCTTCAGCACTGTCTCGTGCTTCTCGTAGTCCTTGGTGCGCAGCTCACCGTTGCCGCCGCGCAGTAATAATGCGGATCGTGGGCTTCATGTTAGGAAATATGACGTCAGGAGGGGTTCAATGTTGGCAGACACCGTCTGTCCAAATGGAGAGTCGTTGACGGCCTAAATCCCATCGACGAGTCGGTACAACCGCCCGTCAAAGAAAGGGGATCAGGACACAACTCGTATCGGCGACGCCGCAGTCCGATTCCCATGGAATCACCGCTCACTCGCACATCAGGCTCACAACTGCCAATCGTCACATCCGCTGTTGCATGGTCACACGGCACGATTGCCGCGCAAGGCAAACACACTGGTGATAAAAGAAGTAGCGGGCGTAGTCGTTTAATCGGAAAGTTCGCGTTGCAACGTGATTTGAGCCATGGCACGAATCTGAGCATGCGGTGTTTGCGGCCTGTTTGCATTATGCCGCGCAAGCGCTCATGCAGGTTTGCCTTGCCGGCGCGCACCGTTTCGTATTTAATTGGATGCTGTGCTCGGAGGGTAAGCGAATTGGCCAGCGGCCTGACTCGAAATCAGGTGCCCCTAACGGGGTTGTGGGTTCGAATCCCATGCCCTCCGCTCAAGGAAACCGCTGCAGTTGAAGCGGTTTATTTGATCCTTCACTTCGAGTGACTGGTCCGAAACGTCCTCATCGCTGTTGGCGCAACACGATTGGCCACGCTTCCCATTAACCTGTTGGCCAATTGTAGCTTGCGCAATTTTGGCATATGACTTCTCGGACCCTGGTGCGCAACTGGGAGCGCAACAGCATCGGTGCCATCGTCGCAACCGCCCGCAAGCGAGTTACGCTTCATCTCCGAGGAAATGCTTCCGCGCCAGGTCGGAGACCGCTTTGAGATCGGTCTTGCCGCTGCCGAGGACGGGGATCGTTTCCACTTGCAGGAAATAATCGGCGTCGGGAATCCACAGGTTCGGCACGCCGATCGTGCTGAGATGGTCGCGGATTTCCTGTGGCGACATCGCTAGCGGCACATGCACCACGACCAAGCGCTCGCCTTTGCGTTCGTCGGGCACCGACGTGACGACGACCGAAAGGTGTACGTGGTCATCATCGCCGAGAATTTTTTGGATCGCCTCCTCGATGCGGATATGAGGCACCATTTCGCCGCCGACTTTCGAAAAGCGGCTCAGCCGGCCCGTGATGTGGATGAAGCCGTCTGTGTCGATCATCGCGATGTCGCCGGTGATGTACCAACCATCGTGCATCACCTTGGCTGTTTCCTCGGGTTGGCCGAGGTAACCTTTCATCACGTTGGGGCCTTTGACCAACAGCATGCCCGGCGTGCCGAGTGGAAGGTCTTCAAATGTTTCTGGGTCAACCGCTTTAACCGAAACGCTCGGCACCGGCCGGCCGACCGAGCCTTCCTTGCAATCGATCGTGGTGCTTTTCGAGCGGCTGGGTGGCACGTTCACCGACACGAGGGGCGACAGCTCCGTCGTGCCGTAGCCTTCCACGGGTCGAATGCCGAATTTTTTCTCAAATGCTTCGCACAGTGAGATGGGCAGCTTCTCCGCGCCGGCCACCACAACTTCGAGCGAGCTGAGCTCTTCCGGGTCGCAGCGACGCAAGTACATTCGCAGGAACGTCGGCGTGGCGAGCAGGATCGATGCCGACCGCATTCGAGCAAGTCGAGCGACGATGCGCGTATCCATTGGATGGCCGACGTGATACGCGGCGCGGATATCGAGCAACAGCGGCCCCCACAGCGTGACGGTAAAACCAAGCGAATGGAAGAACGGCACGATGCCAAGAATTGAATCGCTTGGCCGCGGATGGACGACCTGATCGATCGCTTCGACGTTCGTGGCAATGTTGTGATGCGTGAGCATCACGCCCTTCGGCATGCCGGTGGAACCGGAGGTAAACACGACCGTGGCCACATCGTCGCCGCGGATGCGCCGCAGCCCAAGGACGCGATCGAGCACAAATGCCGGCACCAAAAATGCGTTCAGAATGCCATATAGCTTGTCGCCACGAAGCGCCTTGTCGCGCAGGTCCTCCAAGTAGACGAATTCAGCTTTGAGTGTGTCCTTGAATTTTGCGAAGACCGGGTTCGCCATCGCCTTGCGGCTGGTGAGGATGCGGCGTATGCCGGCGCGGCTGATGCACGAGTTGACGACGTCCGGCGAGGCCGTGTAATTGAGATTCGCCGTCACCCTCCCGATCATCGATATCGCGCCGTTCGCAATCACGCTGCCGACCGACGCCGGGAGCAGAATGCCGACGTAGTGCTCGTCGGGAGTTAGTACATGACGCAGCAGGAGCCGCCTCATGACGAGCATTGCGACGAGCAGCTTGCCCCCGGTCAGCTCGACACCTGTTGAATCGGAAAGTTTCGAGCGGAACAAGGCCTTCCGGCAATTGCGGATCATCGCTCGCGGCAGCGCAGCCGTCCGCTGCTTGCGCCCGGAGACGGCGTCGGCGCCTAGATCCTGCACCGCTTGGCGGACCTGGTGGATATCGCGCGGCACCGTGATCGGTTTGCCGAACCAAATGGAAACGCGGCGCGGGTGTGCCGACGGCCATTTCCAAAAGAACTTGCCTCCGCGAAAACTGAAGATACTGCCCCAAAGTTCGTCCAGGTACACGGGGATAATTGGTGCGCCGGTGCCGCGCTGGATCTCGAGCACACCTTGTTTGAACCGCTGTAACTGGCCCGAGCGGCTGATGCCTCCTTCCGGGAAGATACACACCAGTTCGCCCGCATCGAGTGCTGCGCGAGCTGTTTCGATCGCGCGTCGCGTCGACTTGGGTGACGGCTTGATCGGGATCGCGCCCATCATCGTGGCGAAACCGTGCGCTCGCCAGGTGTTGATCAGCTCGGCATCGATCAGCATCCGAACCTGGCGCGAGGAGGTCGTGAAAAGCAGCAGGCCGTCGAGCCACGAGATGTGATTGGGAACAAGGATCGCCCCGCCCTGCTCCGGAATGTTCTCGCGGTCGTAGATGCGGATTTTGTAAATCGAGTGCGTCGCGAGCCAGGCGAGAAATTTAATCGTCGCCTGCGGAATCAGTAGGATGATGTAGATAAAAACAGGCACAGTTGCGAGGCCGCACAACAGAAAGATTTCTTGGGATGTGAACAGCGTTTGACCATCCACCGGTCGGCGTAGGAGCCAATAAGCAAACGAGGCAAACAGCATTCCGCCAAACGTGAGAAAATTACTGGCCGCTAGGATCGAGCCGCGATGCTCGGGCGGACTGCGATCTTGCATGTAGGCCGCCAAGGGTACATCGAACAGCCCGGAGCTGACGCCCAAAAACATCAGGAACGAACAAGCCGCGAAGTAGCTAAGCGTGTACTTGCCGGACAGATCCACCAAGGAGCCCTGGACGGTATACAACAAGTAGGCAAAAAGGGCTAGACCGCCGGCCCCGATCGGCAGGATGCCGAGCTCGACTTTTCCGCCAGACCAAACACCCGCCAATACGCTGCCGATGCCGACGCCGACAATCAGCGCACCCAGCAACGGCGTCACCTGCGTTTGCTTGTAAACATTGCCTTCGAAGGCGAACTGGTCGATGTTCAAATTGGCCAGCATCGCGAGCGTCCAAAAGAACATGATGCCGAACGCGACGCGCAACAGCGCGCGGTCGTGGCCCAGCGTCTTCAGGTCGCGAGCAGTTTGCCGGGCCATGTCCCATGGAAATACCCGTTGCGGGGCGGCGGCTTCCAGGGGCATGATTAGCAGGCTGGAAATCAATCCTGCAATGGCGACTCCCACAAGGACTATCGCATGGGCCCACCAACGTTCCTGACCAAGATGGCCGCTCACAACCACCAGCCAATTACCTATCGCCGTACCGAATGCCGTCGCCACAACCGTCGCCAAACCGAGTGCACCGTTCGCGGACGAGATCTTGTTCGGCCGCAACATTTCGGGAATGCTGCCGAGCTTGGCGGGGCCGAACAGAGCGGCCTGGCATCCAATGAGCACGACGATCGCGAACATCGCGTACTTGTGGCCAATCACACACGAGGCGGTGATCATTAGCAAGATTTCCGCAACCTTGCACCACACGATGACGTTTCGTTTGCTAAAGCGATCAGCCAGATAACCGGCTGGTGCCGCCAGGAATAGATAAGGAAGCACCAAGCAAGCGGAGCCAACGGATAGCACCGTGCTAATTTGACTCGGCGTGACAAGTTCCTTGCCGACTCCAATGACCAGCCAGCGAAGGATATTGTCGTTCGTCGCACCAAGAAATTGCGTAAGCAGCAGGCCGACGAACGTCATCGACATCAGCCGATCGCGCTGATGCGGATGCGTTACCGAGTCGGAGAGGGTCCCCTGGGAAGATGGCATGTGCACCTGATGCATCGCAAAACGGAAAAATCGAACCTGGATTCACGACTCGAGCCAGCGCCGGCTAGAGCGCGACTCGGTGTGGGGTTTGGATCGTAGTTCCCAGACCAGGGGACGGTGGGCATGGTCGAGGAGGCGGCATCGGCCGGTTACGTCCTATTTATTTCTTCCACTAAATTTAGCGTCGAACGTTCTCCCAAGCCAACCCGTAGTTTCGCCCGTGGCCTTATTTCCGGCGAAAGAACTCATATTGATTGCCTCAGCCTCCGCAAGTTATCGTGCGGCCACAACGAAAGTAACACGGGCTTCAGTCCGTGCCAGCTCGCGCACACAATGCACAAGCTTTAGGGTGTTTGCAGTCAGGCAAAGTAAAGGCGTCTTCTCTGCTTGTTCTGCTTCCTATTGACCAACTGATAGAGGTGTTTCTCAATGTCGCGAATTTCGACATTTGTTTTGGGAATGGTGGCCGGGGCGATACTGTTGCACGGTGCGACAACGTACCACATTGTCCGTGCAGCCGACGGCTTCCTCCTCGTTGCGAAACAACCGCCTCGGTTGTCAGAAACGTATGTCGACATTCGCGCCTTCACAATGAACGATTGGGCCGGGCACACGCAATTGGCCTCCGCCCTGGTCCAAGCCGGCCAGCAGAAGCTCATCGGCGACTCGGCAGCCGGAGCAATCCACAAGACGGTCGACCAACTCCTGCCCGATTGGCCGAAGAAAGAGTGAACTGCACAGCGGGGCGAAAAACAGAGGGAGCAGAAATCAAAACGGCAGCTGCCTGTTGCACATTGCTCCTGTCCACTTTGTTTTCCGCTCTTTCATCTTCACTATTCTTGCACTGGAGCCCAGGAGAACTGCAAAGTCGGGGTCTGATCCATTTTTCAGCCAGCCCGGTACGCGCTAATGGCGAAATCATTGGCCGAAAACATGGACCTGACCCATTCACCTTGGACTTTGCAGTTCTCCTGCCTGAGTCCACCCAAACGCCTGACCATCGCCTCCAATGGCTATACAATAGGTGTTCCACTGTCCCCCGCGATCGATTTTCCTGCCCCCTGCCCCCGCTTGCCATGATTTGCCGTTGCATTGTTCTCTTAGCGACGATGTTCGCTAGCCAGGCGCTGGTTGCCGCGCCGCCCCACGCGTCTCTTCCATCGGACGTCGTGCCGAACGGCTTGGGCGTCAACATCCATTTCACCGACGCCCAGCCCGGTGAAATGGAAATGCTCACCGCAGCCGGCTTCCGCTGGATCCGGATGGATCTGACATGGGCCGCCACCGAACGCGAGCGCGGCCACTACGACTTCTCCGCCTACGATCGGCTGCTGGCCACGTTAGAGGCCCACAAGCTGCGGGCGCTGTTCATTCTCTGTTATGGCAATCCGCTGTACGAACCGCGCGACACAGTTGCCACGCCGCAGGCCCGCGACGCTTTTTCACGCTGGGCGGCCGCCGCCGCGACTCATTTCAAAGGCCGCGGCATCCTGTGGGAAATCTGGAACGAGCCCAACGGACGTTTTTGGAAGCCCCACGCCAACGCAAAACAGTACATCGCACTAGCGCTCGCCGCTTCCAAGGCCATTCGCCAAGCCGCGCCGGGGAAGCGATCATCGGTCCGGCAAGCGTCAGGGTGGACCTGAAGTTCATCGAAGCCTGCTGCCAGGCCGGGCTCCTCGAATGGTGGGATGCTGTGTCGGTTCACCCCTACCGCCAAACGGCGCCGGAAACCGCCGCGCCGGATTACCGCAAGCTTCGTCGCCTGCTCAAGCGTTATGCTCCGCCGGGAAAATCCATTCCGATCCTCTGCGGCGAATGGGGCTATTCCAGTATCTGGAAGGGCTTCGACGACGCGAAGCAGGGCCGATACCTAGCCCGCCAATGGTTGATGAATCTCGAAAACCGTATTCCGCTCTCGATCTGGTACGATTGGCACGACGACGGCCCCGACCCCAACGAAGGTGAGGTTCATTACGGCACGGTCACCTTCCCGTATCACGCCGGCGCCTCGCCGGTCTACCAGCCGAAGCCGGCCTATCTGGCGGCGAAGACCCTCACTTCGGTGCTGGATGGCTTTCGCTTCGCAAAGCGCTTGGAAATTGGCAGCCCAGATGATTACGCACTGTTGTTTCGCAAAGGCAACGAGTCGCGGCTAGCCGTGTGGACCACCTCGCCGACGCCACATGCCGTGAGAATCCCATCGAGCGCGTGTGACTTTGAAATTATCGCGCACACGGGCGAAAAGGCGAAGTCGCCGCTTCATGCCAAAGAGAATTCACTCGAACTCACGGTCAACGACGCACCGCAGTATCTCGTGGCGAATCAACCCAATCCGATTCTCAACGCAGCCCCGTCCGCTGCCGCCACCAGCCACCAAAAGCACTCGAACAAATAGTCCACCCCGATAACCCCGGCGGGAGGAAAGTTGCGTCTGGTTGTGTAGAAACCTCGACACGTAACAGAATCACGATCTTGTGCCTGAGGACTTTCAAACGGATTTCGCGGCGCTGGCTCCAGGCGGTGCGTGCGCGGATGAAGGATGTGAGACGACACTTGACCATGGAGACGGCCGTTTCCACTTGAACCCGGTCGCGATAGGCGGTTCGATCGAAGCGCGATTGCATCAGCCGCCGGTGCGTCGGCCCCGTGCAAATTGCAGCCAATCGACTCCGCACCAAGGTCACGCCCACATTACGCAGCAACCGCAACCCGCAACTCCACGGCGGTAATTCAACCGAGGGGCGCAGCGAACCTATTGACCGCGCGAACAAAGCGAGATATATTTGCATAGGCGAATATATGAAGACCGCTACTGCCATTCCCGTTGACCGCATATTCCGAGCGTTTGCCGACCCGACCCGAATTCGTATTCTCAGCCTGTTGTTACGCGGCGAGCTATGCGTATGCGACATTGTGAACACGTTGGACGTACCGCAGCCCACGGCATCACGGCACTTGGCCTACCTACGCAAAGCCGGATTGGTCGAGGCACGAAGGGACGGGCTTTGGATGTACTACAAACTGGTGCCGGCCCGGAATTCGATGCACAAGAAGCTAATGGAATGTCTCGGCTGTTGCTTTCAGGATTTTCCGCAGCTAGCCAAGGATGCGAAGCGACTTAACCGCTGCACGAAATGTTGCGACTGAAATTTTTTTGCCCGATATATTCGCATAGGCGAATGAAGTAAGGATGCAGAGCATGAATCAGCCGATACAGACTTGCCCCCGTGGCCGATTGTCATTCCTCGACCGGTATCTGACAGTCTGGATATTCCTTGCGATGGCAATTGGCGTAGCGGCTGGGCACTTCATTCCCAGCGTGGAATCGTTCATTAACCGCTTTCAGGTTGGGACCACGAATATCCCGATTGCGATTGGCCTGATTCTGATGATGTACCCACCATTGGCGAAGGTGAAGTACGAAGAATTGGGCGACGTGTTCCGCAACTGGAAAATCCTTGGACTCTCGCTGATTCAAAACTGGGTAATTGGACCCGTCTTGATGTTCGCTTTGGCAGTCGTGTTTCTGCGAAGTTATCCAGAGTACATGACCGGACTGATTCTGATTGGCCTGGCCCGGTGCATCGCAATGGTAATTGTGTGGAACGATCTAGCGAAAGGAGATACCGAATACGCTGCCGGTCTGGTTGCGTTTAACAGCGTCTTTCAAGTGCTGTTCTATAGTCTCTATGCTTGGGTATTCATTACCTGGCTTCCGCCGCTGTTGAACCTACAGGGCAGCGTAGTTGAAGTGAGCATGGCTCAGATTGCGGAGAGCGTGTTTATCTACTTGGGCATACCGTTTCTGGCGGGCATGGTCACCCGGTTCGTACTGCTCCACGTCAAAGGGCGAGATTGGTATGAGCAGAAATTCATACCGCGAATCAGCCCGATGACGCTGGTTGCCCTGCTGTTCACGATTCTGGTCATGTTCAGCCTCAAAGGTGAGCAAATAGTACGCATTCCGTTCGACGTGCTGTTGATTGCAGTGCCGCTGCTGATTTACTTCGTGGTAATGTTCCTAATTAGCTTTCTGCTCGGCTACAAGCTGGGGGCCGACTACTCGAAAACTGCCACGCTGTCATTTACAGCGGCCAGTAATAATTTCGAGTTGGCAATTGCCGTGGCGATAGCCGTGTTCGGCATCGGATCGGGTGTCGCGTTTGCTGCCGTCATCGGCCCTTTGGTTGAAGTGCCAGTGATGATCGGATTAGTTGGCGTTTCACGCTACTTTCAACGAAAGTATTTCGCCCTTGGGGCCGACGGAACTCAGTTGGAAGTGGCTTCAGCGACAGTTTTACGCAAATGAACACGAAATCGAACAACCAGACGTAGGTTCGGCGATCGACCCTGCGAACGAAATGCTGGCGCCTTGCAGTAGAGGTGCGGAAAGGAGCAACTAACATGTCCGACCAGTCGAAACCCCGGAAGAAGGCAGTCCTTTTTTGCACATGCTCCGGGGCCTGTCCCAGCATGGCCAAGATCGACTTTTGGGCATTGGCTGAGCGCGTGCAACTGGAACTGGGCGAGAAGATTGAATTCATGGCCCTGCACCCGCGGCTGTGCGAAGAGGACGGCGAGCGGCTAATGGGCCAAATCCTCAACGACCAGATTCAGTTCATCACGCCCGCCTGCGCTGAGAAACGCCAGGAAAAGTTACTGCGCGACGGCTTTCAGAAAGCCAGTGTGCCCATGGACCGTCAGCACTGGTGTCCGATTAACATGGCCCAGCAGGATACCGATACGGTCTTCGAGAAAATCAAGTCTGCATTGGGAGACCAATCTGCGACCAAGTCACCAGCGTAAAGGGGGACGTTATGGCCGGTCGAGCTTACATGGGCATCCCAAGGGAGATGATTCCCTGGTCGCCGCAGATCGATTCCGATGCGTGTATCGGCTGCGGCGAGTGTCTGGAAACGTGCCCCAACAACGTATTCGTGTTGAATGCGGACGAGAACGTTGTGGAGGTCGCCAACCCGAATAATTGTGTCGTGCTGTGCGACAAGTGCGCGGGGTTCTGCTCGAAGGAGGCCATTACCTTCCCGGACAAAGAGCAGATGAAGCAGCGTCTGCGCGAACTACTTCACGAGTTGTCGGAGCGACAGATGAAGGAGACACAGTCATGAATCACAGTGAATGTTACGGAAACATGTTTCCGTCAGTTAATTCGCCTCGGACGGACGTGCCGCTCCGAGGAAAAGTGTTCACCGCGGAGCTAGACCGCGCTGGCGGAATGGCAATCGCAACGCGACGCGCCGGCGTTGATCTCGAAGCCTGGAACGAATGCGTTGCCTGCGCAGAGTTCGATCACTGCTACAAGCTGTCGATGGCGAAGCTCGCCTTGGAAATCGGCGTGATGCAGAACGATTGGTGAAGTGCGCAGTGGAGAGTTCATTCACGGTTGCAAACGACAACCGGTAGGAATAGCCAAATGGCAAAGTTCTGGCGATGGACAGTTCGCATCACGAAGTACGTGGCAGTGGTCGCCGTATTGGGTGGAATTATCTACTGGCTCAAATTTTCCCCGGTGGCGGTTACAGAGCAGAAGGTCGAGCGGGGTGAGATTGTCGCCGAAGTAATGGGCACGGGCACTTTGGAAGCGCACTTCAAGTCCACCATCAGTCCCCGAATATCGGGCCGCATCCAGGAGATTTTTGTGGACATGGGAGACCGCGTGACGGCAGGGCAACTGCTGGCGAGGCTCGATGATGCGGACTTGAAGCCGCAGGTCGAAATGGCGCAAGCGTCCGTGGAAGTTGCGCGCGCCGCACTGGACCGACTGCAGGCCGATCGAGCCCAATCGCTCGCGGTATTAGAGCAGGCCACCGCCGATTACAAACGAGATCTGCCCCTAGTCGCAAGTAAGGCCGTCACCCAGGAGGACATGGACAAGGCCACTGCAACGTGGAAGACCTCACAAGCTGGGGTCGCACGGACCGATGCCGGACTCGTTGAAGGCCACAAACAACTAATTGCGGCAGAAAGGGACGTTACTTACCGGAAGGCTCTTCTGGACGATACCGCAATCGTCGCCCCGTTCGATGGGTTGATCGTTCAGCGGGAGCGCGACCCCGGCGATATTGCCGTTCCGGGAAGCGCCATTCTAACGCTCGTTTCTACCAAGGAACTATGGGTCACTGCTTGGGTCGATGAGACCGAGATGTCGCGCATTGCCGTCAACCAGCCTGCGCGGGTTGTGTTCCGCTCGGAGCCCGATCACGCTTATCGCGGTGAAGTGGCGCGGCTGGGACGCGAGGCAGACCGCGAAACGAGAGAGTTCACTGTCGACGTTCGCGTGCTGGAGTTGCCAAAGAATTGGGCGGTCGGACAGCGCGCTGAAGTCTACATCGAGACGGCACGCAAGACGGGCGTGACCACTTTGCCTGCGCGGAATATTCTTTGGCGGAACGGGACACCCGGGGTCTACATCCGACAGGGACAGTACGCGGCCTGGCGCAAGTTGACGCTTGGCCTGAGAGGCCGAGAAATTGTCGAAGTGGTGGCCGGCCTGGAACCAGGAGATTTGGCGGTGGTTCCGACCGACGGTAAGTTGACGAGCCTTGAGGGCCGGAGGATTTCCGCACCATGAATCTCGCGGCCAAAGATATTCAGCACAACTTCGGCCGGTTTACCATCACTGTTTTTGGCATCGGCATGCTGTTAATGATCGTGATGGGGATGGCGGGTATCTATCGCGGACTTATCGAAGACGCCACGCTGCTCGTCAAACGAATTGGTGCCGATCTATGGGTGGTTCAGCGCGACACGCGCGGTCCGTTTGCGGAGATTTCGCGCGTGCCGAGGTCGCTCGTTTACCGCGTCCTGGCGGTTCCAGGCGTCGAAACGGCGCGCGACTTCGTCTTCCATACCGTTCAACGGGAACATCACGGCAAGCACCTGCGGCTGGCCGTTTTGGGCCTCAGTTGGCCGGTGGACAAAGGCGAGTGGCTGCCGCTCATCGCCGGCAGGCCCCTGGCACAAAACCACTACGAAATGGTGGCTGACAAGACGCTTGGGTTGCCGCTCAATGAACGAATCAAACTTGGCAAGGACACGTATACAGTCGTTGGCATCACAAGCGGCATGGTCAGCACGAATGGCGAAGGAATGGCCGTGCTCACCGCATGGGATGCCCAAGCAGTCCAGTTCGACACGCCCCCTGAGGCCATACGGCTTGAGCGCGCGGCCCGGGAGCGTCGCAGCGAGGCCGACGATTTGTTTCTCAGCCAACCTCTGCTCACGGAACAACTTTCCCGCCCCGTATCGGAACTGCCCGCAGTGGCCTCCCCCGAACTCAGCGCTGTGGTCGTTCGGGTGGCGCCAGAGGCCGACCCCGCCACCGTCGCGGCCACGATTTCCACTTGGGCCGACGTATCGGTCTACACCAAAGCTGACCAAGAAAATCTTCTCCTGCAGGGAGTAGTGGACAAAGCACGCCGGCAGTTGCGGATGTTTCGGGTGCTGCTGACGATCATCGCAGCCATCATCATGGCATTGATCCTCTATACGTTGACGCTCGACAAGCTACACTCGATCGCTCTACTAAAGCTTATCGGCGCGTCGGATCGAGTCATACTTAGTCTGATTCTTCAAGAGGCGGTCGCGCTGGGCGTCCTGGGATATGGCATTGCCTATCTGGTCGGGCAGAAGCTGTTCCCCTACTTCCCGCGGCGTGTGGTCCTATCTGGTCAGGATTTACTACAACTGTCGCTGATCGTCCTGGGAATCTCGGTATTGTCGAGTTTCCTGGGCATTTGGTGCGCGATGCGAGTTCAGCCCAACACAGCGCTGATGGGGTAACACGTCGATGAGCAATGACCCTGCGGTCGAGGCGCGGCAACTCACCAAGGTGTACGGAAGTGGCCACATCGAGGTTGTCGCGATGCGCGAGGTTTCTATGACCGTTAGCCACGGGGAGGTGGTGGCGCTTCTTGGGCCAAGCGGTGCGGGCAAGTCGACCTTTCTAACAGCCATTGGGCTGATTAACCCGCCGTCTTCGGGGCAGATTCGTATTGGCGGGAGATTGGTGATGGATGGCCCGGTCGCAATGACCAATTTGCGGTCTTTTCGTCGTCAACACATCGGTTTCGTGTTTCAGAAGGCAAACTTGATACCGTTTCTGTCCGCACGAGAGAATATTGAGATCGCAATGGAACTGAATGGAAGCCGCAGCCGCGAGGCGCGCCATCGAGCGCGGGAATTGTTGGAGGAACTGGGCGTGAACGATCGCGCTGATTATCAGCCGAGTATGCTATCTGGTGGAGAACAGCAGCGGGTCGCAATCGCCCGAGCGCTGGCCAATCAGCCGAGTGTGATGCTGGCCGATGAGCCCACTGCTGCGCTGGACAGCCATCGAGGCCGGCAGGTCATCGAATTGTTTCGACGCGTCGCTCACGACCACGGAACCGGGGTGATTGTGGTCACTCACGACCATCGCACTCTGGATATTTTCGACACGATCTACGAGATGGAAGATGGCGTCGTTCGTCAAGCGACTGACGTTACAGCGCGGTGAGGTGCTCGTCGCCCGCGAGGAGTTCCATCACGCCTACAAGTTGTCGACGGTAAAACTCACCCTTGAAACGGGCGTCATGCAAAACTGAAACGGAGCGTCTATGGATACAAAGCCGAACGTGCTATTTCTCTGCACTGGAAATTCTTGTCGCAGCCAAATGGCCGAAGGATTCCTTCGTGCGCATGGTAGCGATAAATTCACCGCCTACAGCGCCGGAACCGAACCGGCTGAGCGTGTTCACCCGCTCGCCGCTCAGGTAATGGCGGAAAAGGGAATTGACATTGGCAATCAGGAGCCCAAGAACGTCGGGCAGTACCTTGGCCGTCTACCCGTGCGTCACCTGATAATCGTTTGTTCTGGCGCGAATGAGAAATGTCCTCGCATATTCCCCGGAATGCTGCATCGACACTTTTGGCCGTTTGACGATCCGGCAACGTTTGTCGGCTCGCCAGAGGCCACGCTAGAGATGTTTCGCACCGTGCGGGACGAAATTGAGGCACGAATTAGGCAATGGCTAAAGGAAACCCCATGAAAGTAGAAGATGTTGTACGCGAAAAGTATGCGTCAGTAGCGACCAGCGGACTATCGAGCAACCATGATGGCGTCCGGGCGGTTGCCGAAGCGTTCGGCTATTTGCCGGAAGAGTTAGCGTCGATTCCAGCGGAAGCCAACATGGGGCTTTCGTGCGGCAATCCAACGGCCTTCGCCACTTTGCGGCTCGGTGAAACCGTGGTTGATCTTGGTTGCGGCGGCGGCTTCGACGTGTTCCTGGCAGCCGACAAGGTAGGGCCGAACGGAAAAGCAATCGGAATTGATATGACTCCTGAAATGCTCGAATTGGCTCGCCGAAATGCGGCTGGCCGTTCGAATGTCAAGTTTTATCAAGCGACGATAGACGACCTGCCGCTACCCAATGCGTCGGTTGATTGTGTTATCAGCAATTGCGTAATTAATCTGGCACCGGACAAGCCCACCGTGTTTCGAGAGATTGCCCGCGTGCTGAAGCCGGGCGGACGATTGGCTGTGAGCGACATTGCATTGAAGCAACCGCTGCCGCCAGAAATTGGCAACGATCTAATGGCCTATGTTGGCTGTATAGCCGGTGCGATTCTGATCGACGACTACCGAAAGTGGTTGGCGGCGGCTGGCTTCGATACTATTGAAATACTCGACAGCGGAAAAGACTTGAAAGCATACGCCAAGGTAGAGAATCAATCCGGCTGCTGTTCCCCATCAATGGGCAATGGTCTACCCGTGGTATCGAGTTGCTGTTCCGACCTGCATGGCCAGCTTGGCGACTTGCTGACCCGGTACAACGTCAATGACTACGCAGCCAGCGTGAAAGTGTACGCGGTCAAGCCGCAGTAAGTGAGAGAGAAAGTTGGCAGCCTTGTTTTGGGTTTCTCATCTACTTGCCATCAGGTGTTCAATGCGAACGAACCCATTACAGACACTTACGGTTGCGTCGTGTGCACAAGAACTACATTGTTGCAGCCAAGGACGAACCATCATTAAACTCTTTCCCAGGGACAAATGACGCGCCCTACTTGGTTGACAGCAAAGGTTGCTTGCTAGCCTTTCGACCGCGCGCGGATGCCGTTGCTGGCTTTGCCCAACAGTGTTGCCTCCTGGCCCGCGGCCTTGCGGTTTGAAGTCTCGTACAACTTCAACCGCACGGGTGAAAACAAACACTGCTTCCATAAGAGAGGGGGGAAGGTGTCGGGAACCTTTTTCTATCCGTTAACACAGTCTGCAGGTAGCGACACGAAAACGCGTCATCCATCAACCGCTTGCTTTTCAGTGCGTAAGTAATGGCCCAATGCGCCGGACTCCAGCGCCACAAGCCTTCCGTTCCGGCCACCCACTCGCCTGGCACCCATACGGCCTGGGGGTTCGTCGACTGAATGTACTCGCCCGGAACCCAAACCCATGTTCCGCGCCATTCCCAATAACCGGGCTGCCACACGAGACCGGTACTTCCAGCGGGAACCGGCGGCCTTGGTTCCACATAGAGTGGCGGTACGGCCACGGGCTTAGCCACGATCACGCCCCGTTTGGCGGCCCCCCAATGCGCGGGTTGCCAAACGAAGTGCCCGCTCCGGTGCTGCCAATATCCGGGGACCCAGTACGCATTGCGGAAGGGTGGTTTGACCCATCGTCCGGGACGCCACTTCCAGCTACCCGGTGTCCGTTCCCATTGGCCTGGAATCCAAACGTGCTGGGGCGAAGGCGCAACCGAAACGAATTCCTGCTGGTGAGGCGGAATCGCGATGTACGTCGGCGAAACCACGGGAGGTGCTTCGGCAATAGTCTGCGCAAACAGATTGTGATGTCGGGGGCGAATACCCGCGATCAACACGACAGGCAGCAACACTACGATGATTCGTCTCATGGAGTCTCCAGGTGGGATGGAACAGGCATCGCTGGATGCGATTTGGAGATCAAGTCTCGCGGGCTAGAGCGCGTTTCGCATAGGTGTCGCGGATTTTCGTCGTTTGAGGCAAAAAACCCAGCGCGGCAGACGCCACACGCCCGTGCGGCTGGCACTAGCACTCTAATCTAGGCAGGTCAAAATGGTAAATGTCATTTTGGGAAAAGAAGACTGGCAGGGACTCAGCCTCGACCGGAGTTGCCGGGAAGAGCAAAGCGGAATTCTTTGAGATAGACGCGATTGTGGCGAACGATGATAACTTAGCCCGTTGCCTGAGTGAAGAGAACTGTCAGGCTCGACCCATGTGTTAATGCGTCAGACTGGAATGGTTCAGTTTGGTAGAGTCTCTTGGATGGCTGGGGCGAGCGATCCACCGACGTGCAGCGCTGGTCGACGAGCCTCCAGTGTGTGGATCTCGGGGGCTCACTCGCCGCGGCGACCTCGACCCCCCGCCACCCCTTGGAATACCTTACTGAACACATCCGTTTATGTCACTCCGACCTACCGGCATTCGACATCGTCGTTATAACCGTTGCGATTCACCTACCCCTGGCCCAATGGATTCGTGCGATTTGCCCACGCCGCACGCATGGATTCTCCAGCGCCACCGCGACTCGCGACGATCGATTGAAGCGTAAGCCGCTCGCCGAACGATTCCAAGTATATCGACGGCCGACGATTCTTACGGTCGCGCTTGCGCCACGCCGCAACCCACACCGCGAATCGGCATTCTCATGGACCTTAATCGCAATCAATTTTTCTTCCTGGGATTACTTGTGTTGCTGGTCGGCATCCAGGTGCGGTATGTCAGCGCCTACGTGCTGAACCCACAGGCGACGCAATTCCTGGCCGAGCGCACGGGGCAGTCGTCGGCCAGCATGTCATCAGTAATTAACGCGGCGAGCGGTTCGATTGCCGGGCCGCGTAAGGTGATCGAGCCGCCCGAGTGGCTGTCATGGTGCTTGATTTCGGTCGGCGCTGTATTGTGTCTCCACTCGCTGGCAATGCCGAAGCCGAGTTGATCGGCACGCGCTGTTTTTTCAGCCGGACGTGCCGCTATCCAGTCCAGTTTTTCAGTCTGCGGCGCTGTCCGCCATGCCTCGGTAATGTGGTCAATCCTTGCAGGTTCGAGGGCTTGCGAGTATTATCATAATGTGTTGATACGTCTCGCATTGTGCTGACGTCTCGGCTCTCGCCGGACAGGATTTCGGCCCGTATACCCTCGCTCCGAGGGCAGGAGGAAACTCAATTTCATGGCCACACCGCGACGCATTAAAGTCAACGAATCGGGCGACGTAACCATCGTCACGTTCAATGATTCCAAAATTATCGACGAAGCGGAGATTCAAGAGTTTGGTCAGGAGCTTTACGACCTTATCGAGCGCGAAGGCCGCAAGAAGATCGTGCTCAACTTCGGCAATGTCGAGTTTCTTTCTAGCGCCGCATTAGGGAAACTCATCGGCTTTGACAAACGCATAAAGCAGCATAAGGCCGAGTTGATTTTGTCGAATATCCGGCCGGAGATATATGAAGTGTTTGCGATCACGAAGCTAACCAAGCTCTTCGTGATCAAGGACGACGAGGCCGATGCGCTGGCCGCGATATAATGAATATCGCAGGAACCGCAGGAACAAATTCGGGAACCAATCATCATTGCTTGTTTCCAAGCTCCTTGTGAAGCAATCGTAGACCAGAGGTCGAATCACTGTTGGTGGAGCGTTGAGGGTATGTCGGAACACCGCTGGGCTTGGACGACGAAAAAAAAGTTGCCCAGCAAGAAGGGAGCGCACATTCCGCACATGGAGGAAATCCTCCGGGAACTGGAACATCTCGGTTGGGATAAAGAAGGTCGCGATCATTTCGCGATCGAAATGGCATTGGAAGAGTCGCTTTCCAACGCCATCCGACACGGCAATTGCTATGACGAGTCGAAGGAAGTGCTAGTCGAATGTAAAGTCAGCGCCGACCGTTTTTGGCTGCGCGTTACCGACCAAGGCAGCGGCTTTCAACCACTAGCGGTGCCCGACTGCACGGCCGACGAAAATCTAGAGTGCCCCGGCGGCCGCGGACTAGCTTTGATGAAGGCGTACATGACGCGCGTCGAATACAACCAATGCGGCAATTGCGTGACGATGGAAAAAACCCGCGCATCGTAGTGCGTCTCCCCGCCGGGCCGGCCTTGCGAGCCCGGCCGCTCGCAGTAAGAATAGACCTTTTCCGATCCCCTGTAGCTCAGTTGGTAGAGCAAGCGGCTGTTAACCGCTGGGTCGTAGGTTCGAGTCCTACCGGGGGAGCTAAAGGCACTAGCGAATCCCGGCGATTTTCATAATCGCCGGGATTTTCGCATTTCTGTTCCAACTCGTTCTGCTTTGTTCCGCCATGTTGTGATGCTTTTTGCTGCGCTTGTACCGGTGGCGGCGTCTCCTCGATTAGAGGCTCCTCTCCGCTTTCCATTCGCCCACCACCCTCGACATCGGTACCTGCTGCTTTGGCAAAATCCGCATCCGTTACCTGGAGATAGTGCTCCAACGCCACTGGCTGGCTGTTTCCAATCCAGGCACAGACTTGATGGATTTTCCACCCCTCGTTGAGCAGTTCGGTTTCCCTGGTGCTTCGAAGATTTTGAAACAGCTTTGGCCAAGGCGACAGCTTTGCCTTTTTAATAATCCGGGTTAATTGCGTCCTTAAATTAGCGTTGGCGTCACGGTACCGCGTAATTACGTATTCGGTTCCTTCCGGTGCTTCGTCCCATGCCTTTTCAAGATGAGGACGCAACTCTGGGAAATTTGGGATGGTGTGAGGCCCCGTCTTTGGTGAATCAACCCTAATTCGGTCCTTTTCCCAATCCACATCGCCCCACTGTATTACCATAGGTTCTGATGGGCAGCGCAATCCCCCGAATCGGCAAAGTGCGAATAGCAGTTTCCACTGCGTGTCGGGGCAAGCGTCAAGAGACAGTCCACTCCCTCGGACCACGTGCCGTCGTCGTGTAGCTTTCGAGACCTGAAGAGGTTGACGCGTACTGAGCACTTGTAAGGGTGAAGCTTCGGAACGAGTTCTGCCAACCACCAACGTGGCTTTCGCAGCAAGGAGCTATGTTTGCGCCTCCAGCCACGGCTTGGCAGGGGGAGTTGTCCGATTCCGAACGTGATTTAGCTTTGCTGAGTGAAATACCACACCGGCTGCTCTGGATTCGGCCACTATCCAATCGAACGGCTCTCTCCAGAGCCCGCCCTCTTCTTCTGGATAACCACCTCCCACATCTGCGTGCACCCCTGGAAACCAGTATTGCTTCACATCTTTTCCTGGTTTCTCAGTAACCAGGTTCTGCCGGAAGAAGGCTCGATGTTCGTCAAGGGACACAAATACAACTATACTCATGGCGATCCGCTCAATTTCAATGATCCCACAGGCCAGTTCGAGTCACTCACCGAAGCCTTAACCAGCATTACAATCAACTCGATTCTTACTTCGTACGTGTCGGCGGCGGTAACTCCGGTTTTACATAGCTTCGCGTCTTACTTGATTCCCAATTCTATCATCGATACCATTCTCGGAGCGGTGGAATACGATGCGTTCCTTATCGGCGGCAATTTCGACGTTAGTCAGACGTTGAAAGCTCGAGTCGGCATTGCCGGGGGATTCGGTGTTGACTGGCTGTGGTCTCACCATACGAATCGAGCAGCAGCTTATTGGTATCCTTCTATTGGCGTTTCATTTGGACAGACCAACACATCTCTTGGCGGTTTAATACATGTCGGTTTTGTGTGGCGTGCACAGGATTCGAAATCTTACAGAAGACACTTTTTCACATTCACACTTCCGTTCGACGCGCTCCCTGTCGCGGTTAAGGAAAAGGTTGAGCGGCAGCTTGAAGTTGGCGCAACATACCTCGTAGGCTCATTTCTGCCTGGCAATGGCGTGGCCTTGGTGAGTAGACTAAGGACAGCGATAGTTGAGGCCAGAAAAGAAATTCCGAGCTTCCTAGGTGATGTCCACGGTTTGACGGCACACATCTTTTCCGATCCGTATTTTCATACCGTGGGTATCTCCCCTTTTCGGGCGGCGGAAGTTTGACACCAGCCCGGCGGGCCTTCGAGAGGCCGATTGCGATTGCCTGTTTGGGGGAACGTGCTCCGTGTTTTCCCTCGCGGATATGGTGCATTTCTTCGCGGACGAACTCGCCCGCCTGCGTGGTCGTCGACTTGCCCTGGCGGCGGTCTTTGCGCGCCCGCTCGATCGTCCTTTTCTCTGGCATGGAATTCCTCCTTTTTGCGTTCCAATCGACTCAGAAGGATATTCCGTGCATACTACGTGCCAGAATTGTCGAGGATTTGGCCGTACCGTACGCCTTGGGTAACCCGAGGCAAGTCTCGTTGTGGCGATGTTGACGCGACTGCTAGTAGGTTGTTGTTCCGCGTTCGGTGAAAATGCCAATCGCTTGCGAGGTCTTACATAAATGATACATTTTCAGCATTGGTTTACCCGCTTTGCGAAATTGACGGCCCGCATATCCGGTCACCCTTCCGCGTTTGTGGCCGCAGTGGGAGTTATCGTTCTTTGGGCTGTCACTGGGCCGATCTTCAGATATAGTGACACTTGGCAACTGGTGATTAATACGGGCACCACCATTGTCACTTTTTTGATGGTCTTTTTGATTCAGAACACGCAGAATCGCGATACGGGGGCCATCCAAACGAAGCTCGATGAGCTGATTCGCGCCATCGACGGGGCCCACAATGCTCTGTTGGATTTGGAGGAACTGGACGAGGCTGAGATTGAACACATCCGCAAGGATTATCACAATTTGGCATCGGAAGCCCGCCAGTCGATTCGTCAAGGAATGCGAGACACCGACCGCGAGGAAATCAGGTCAAGAATGTAGAGCCCCGACGACAAGATTGGACTGGACTCGCGTGGGCAAAGTCTGGCTGTGTTCGAGGGTATCAAGTCGCCACGTCGGACGGCCCTTCGAGCAGTTTTATGGCTTGCTCAATGAGCGCCGCAATCGCGTCGAAACGACCCGCGGAAAGCAGGTCGCGCGGCGCGAGCCAGGAGCCGCCGCATGCGATGACGTTCTTGAGTGCAAGGTAGTTTGGCAATAGCTCAGGTGTAATGCCGCCGGTAGGGATGAAGCGAGCCTCGGGATACGGACCGGCAAATGCTTTGAGCGCGGCTACGCCGCCGCCGATTTCGGCCGGAAAAAATTTTAAGGCGGTCGCACCCAATGAGGCCGCGAGTTCGATTTCGCTCGGCGTCGCAATGCCCGGCACCATCGGCACGCCGCGCATCACGACGTGCTCAACCACCGCCGGACTCGTGCCGGGAGAGACAATAAACTGAGCACCAGCCCCGATGGCGCGGTCGGCCTGTTCGGTGGTGAGAATCGTGCCCGCTCCGACGAGGATATCATCGCGCTTGGCGAGGACGCGAATTGACGGCTCGGCTGCAGTCGTGCGAAAGGTAATTTCAGCAACGGGCAAACCGCCGGCGACGAGCGTGTCGCCAAAGGCAGAAGCACGGTCCGAGTTGTCTATGACGACCATGGGAATCAATCGCACGCGCGCGAGTTTTTCAAGGACGTTACTCATTCTGTACTCCATGCAACTTACAACCGCCGCAACGTAAGCCCACCGTCAATTTTTAGCACGTTGCCGGTTGCGTACGTGAGTTCACCGCGAGCGAGCATGGCGACGGCACGACCGACATCTTCGGGTTCGCCCCAGCGATTTTCGACGGTGAGACCATTCGCGATTAGCCGGTCGTATTTTTCGGCGACGGCGTCGATCATATCGGAGTGGATGATGCCGGGGCGGATTTCATAGACGGCGATGCCGTGCTCAGCCAGCCGATGGGCCCAGAGTTGGGTCGCCATGACGATGCCGGCCTTACTGATGCAGTACTCACCGCGATTGATTGAGGCCTCTGTTGCGCTAACAGATGAAACATTGACGATCACGCCGCGGAAGTTTGCATCGGTTTGGTGCTCGTCGATCATCCAGCGGGCGACGAGCTGAGTCAGAAAATATGGTCCTTTTAGATTGATGCCGAGGACGCGGTCGAAACTTTCTTCACTTGCGTCGAGGATGTCGGCCCGCATGGCGGGCGCGACGCCGGCGTTGTTAATAAGCACGTCAAGTCGACCGAAGCGATCGCGGACGCCGTCAACGACGATTTTCCGGTCAGCGCCACTCGAAACGTCGCCGGGAAAATAGTCTGCGTTGACGCTGCGTTGGCGGAGCGCCTTAACCACATCAGCCACATCCGCTGGTTTGCGTACTCCATTGATCGCTATGTCAAACCCACTATCGGCCAGTGCTTTGGCAATACCGAGGCCGATGCCGCGGCTGCCACCGGTAATAAGTGCGACGCGATTATTGGAATTGGTCATCGAAATTCTTTGAACCACCAAAAGTGCAAAGGACACAAAGAACAGGGCTTTGGAACACTAATTCACGCTAATTGTCGCTAATTCGGTTTTGTTGCAATCAGTGGGGAAACTGGTGTTCGTACCTAAGCATAAACTAAAAACTTTTAGTGTTCAGGCACTTGTGTCTATGTCCCCATTTGTGCCTCTTGTATCCTTTGCGATTATCTATTCATTCGGACACTGGACCGAAAAACGTGTGATACGGCGCCGACTCCGCGAGACGTTCGACGTAAAGCGCCACCTCACGGGCGTGGTAGTCGCCCCACATGCTGGCCTCGCCGCAGGGAACCTTGCGGCCCGGCGGCACAAAGTCCCAACCATTGGGACGGTGATAAACCGAGTGCAAGATTAGCCCTTGGTGGTCAGGATCGGACGACAAATAGGGGTCGTTAAACAATGTTTTGGCAACGGTCAGGCCGGCCTCCACATACCGGCTGCCGGATTCTAAATCACCCTGTTCGTGAACTAAATAGTGCCCGAGCCGCAGGAGGCCTTGTGCGGCGATTGCCGCGGCCGAGCTATCGACGGGTTCGTATTTGTTGAAAGGGTCGGCAGGTCGTTCCCGATAGTCGCCGAGTTTGGTCAAACCGGGTGCGCCGGTGTCCCAATAGGGAACGCCACATGTGGGAGTTTCGTCTATATAATAATCGCACGTCGACTGGGCAGCATTCAAAAACGTGGTGCGGACGAGGTCAAGTCCACCGAACGGCGCGAATTCGTCGTCGTTGCGGGTGGCCAACCACTCCAGCAACTCTGAATAACCAAGCATCGCCCAAGCGAGACCGCGCGTCCACGTGCTGAATGGTGAATACCCCTGCTGCGTTGAGGGAGCGCGAAAATCACCGGTATTTGTGTTAAATAGGCTTTCGTGGGCGGTGCGGCCGGAAACATCGTAAATGTCTCGGTCGCCACCATACCAGATGTTGTAACGGGCCGTGTTCGTCGCATGCTCGATCAACCGCGTCAGGAGACTGACACGCTGATCGCGTTCGCCCATGAGTGTGTGGCCCAACTGATGGGAGATGGCGAGCGCGCGGCACGACCGGATCGTGTCAACAAACAATGAGTGCGAGCCGTTGAACGAATAGATATAACCCGTGCCCTCGGCAGTCCTTGCCCACCGGGCAGCCTGCACTGCCCCGCTCGCCTTAAGTGCGAGCTCGTAAAAGGCACGCTCCCACTTATGTTCGGGAATGCGGTGCTCGTTTATGAGACGCCACAAGTTACCATACGTGCTGACATTGTTGAAACCGTGGTCGTGCACGCCGATGTGGGTAACATGCGGCGCCATTACGGCCAATGTCCGCTCGCGGCCTAGCTCCAGAAAACGCTCGTCCCCCGTGGCATCGAATTGCAAAAGCGCCGAACCATATTGAAATCCTTGGGTCCACTCGGTCCAGCCCTGTGACGTGTAGCGGCCCTCCTTGGTAAACACCGGCGACGGACCGCCGGGCGGACAACTCTGCTCGACCGAATCGATACACTCGGCCGAGAGCGCCCAGAAGCGCTCGAGCTGTGGTACGAGATCAGTTGGCGCGAGTTTTCTATCGAGATGGATCATTGTGTTTTGTGGCGATCGTCGCGATACATTCACCACTGAGGTGCAGATGGCACGAAGAAAGAAATCACCGAAATGAAAAACGCAGGGATCGATCTACTTCGGAAAAGTCAGTTGCGCATGGGGATGCAATATCTGGTGGTTCTATTCCTCCGTAAACGCAGCGCCTCCGTAATGAATTATAGCTAGCGTTTGATTCGTGCGGAGCCGCCGCCGGCGATGTGCAGTAACTCGTCGAGTATAATTTGGCTGGTATCGCCGCGGGTGCTCATTAGCAGCGCACCGTGCGCCACGCCCAAATTCACACACTGCTGTGGCGATTGCCCAGTGAGAAAACCGTAAGTAAAGCCGGAGGCAAAGCCGTCGCCGCCGCCCACGCGGTCTTCGATTTCTAGATCGGGATAAGATGGGCCATCGTAAAACGTACCGTCGTGCCACATGATGGCTGACCAATCGTTCACGAGGGCCGTTTTCACACCGCGGAGCGTGGTGCCGACGACTTTGATGTTCGGATAATCCTTTACCACGCGATCGACCATGGCTTTGAAGGCCGAGGTATCGAGTTTCCCTTTCTCGACGTCGACCCCCTCGACCTCGTATCCAAGCACTTTTTGAAAGTCCTCCTCGTTGCCAATCAGGCAATCGATGTAGGGCACCAGTGGCTTGGTGGTTTTGATGGCTTCATCGCTCGACCACAGTTTCGAGCGGAAGTTGAGATCGTAGCTTACGATGGTGCCGGCGTCGTGGGCAGCTTTTACGGCTTCGGCGACGAGTCTGCGCGTGTTTTCGGAAAGCGCCGCAAAAATGCCGCCCGTGTGCAGCCAACGAACCCCTTGCTCGTTAAAGAGCTTTTTCCAATCGACATCGCCGGGCTTCATACCGGCCGTGGCAGAGTGTCCGCGATCATACAGAGTGACGGAGGCCCTTTTGGAGTGGCCGACCTCGGTGAAATTGAGACCAATGCGATCGATTTTGCCCACACCATCGTATTTGCGCGTCACGGCATGCGACACGTCCATGCCAACCGCCCGCGCATGATTCGCGATAATGCGGCCCATTGGCGCGGTGTTTAGGCCGCCAACCCACGTGGTTCGCAGACCGAGTCGGGCCAACGCATAAGCCACGTTGTACTCGCCACCGCCTACCCAGACTTCGAGCGACGGCGCGAACTCGATGCGGCCATGAGCCGGCGGCGAGAGACGAATCATGCACTCGCCCAGTGCAACTAAATCGAACTTGCAGCTGTCCGCCGGTTTCAATTGCAAACTCATTGTCAAATCGCTCCAAATGTATTTCGAATAGACTGCCTACGTTATAGCGACTGACGCATATCGGTTCTATGCGGTCCGTGTGGAACGTGGCGAAACCGGCTGTGTAGAAAACCACTCGTGCTAGCTAAACATCCGTGCATCGTTGCTGCGTAAAGCAATTATGGCGCGGACGAGTAAGTCACCTCGGGCAGTCGTTTTGGCGGCGTTGGCAACGGCACAGCGGGCATTGCCGGAGTACGCCCATCGGTATAGTCCCAAGAAGTTCACGCAGCATCAACTCTTCGCCTGCCTGGTGCTGAAGCACTTCTTGCGAACGGACTACCGGGGGTTAGCCGCCCAGTTGGCCGACAATCCGTCGCTGGTCGCGGAGCTGGGACTGAAGCAAGTCCCCCATTTCACGACGTTTCAGAAAGCATCGCGGCGGTTGCTGCTCACGGCGCCGGTGCGAAAACTCCTCCGCTCTACGGTGCGTCTGCACCTGGGCCGCAAGCGGCGGGTGAAACGGGCGGCGATCGACTCGACCGGCCTGGAGTGCACTTCGGCCAGCGGGTACTTCGTCCGTCGCCGCAGTCGGGTGGAAAACCCTGGGAAAACCGTTGTTTATCACCACTACCCGAAGCTCAGCGTCGTGGCAAGCACCGACGACCATTTCGTCTACGCGCTCGACGCCCGACGTGGACCGCGTCCCGATGTGGATGAGTTTCGCCCGCTGGTGGCCGAGGCGACACAAGTCGTGCGGCTTGTGCAACTGGCGGCCGATGCCGGTTACGACTCAGAAGGCAACCACGAGTTCGCCCGCCACGAGCATGGCATACGCACGATCATCCCCGCCAAGCACGGCCGGCCGACCACCAAGCTGCCCACCGGCCGCTACCGCCGATTGATGAAAGAGAGGTTTGACCGCGAAGCCTATCGCCGTCGCTCACAAGTGGAAACCGTGATCTCGATGATCAAACGTCGCCAAGGCGCTCACGTCCACGCCCGCTCCTACCACAGCCAATGCCGCGAACTCCGCTTGCTCGTCCTCACCCACAACATCATGATTCTTGTGGTTGTTCGGGTTTTCTACACAGCCGGCGAAACCCCTTTTCGCGCGCGGCCCTTCTGGATAGGCTTATACGTAACGCCGGAGTGGCGGAATTGGCAGACGCGCTGGACTCAAAATCCAGTGACCGCAAGGTCGTGGAGGTTCAAGTCCTCTCTCCGGTACTAGAATCCGCGGTGTTTTTTGCACCGCGTTTTTTGTTGGCAGATGCGGTGTCACCTAAAGTGTCACCTACGGCTGCCCAAAGCACATCGGCAGTCGCTTCGGCGTTCTGACCAACGTAATACTTCATCGTTGTGTTGATGTCCTCATGTCGCATCAGCTCACGCAGCACGGTCGGCATAACTCTCTGCGCCCACCGTTGGCCAAACGCGCGGCGTAAGTCGTGAGCCGACGCGCTCTTTCCTTTGTCGTTGACCAGCACGTTAGCCGACTTGCCGATTGCCGATACAATCTTGCCTACAACGCACCTACCGCCGCGTAGCAGCGTCCCGTCGCTGTCGCGCAGCTTGAACACCCTGCCCCGCCGCTCGCGTTCAGGGACGCCCTGCAAAAGCGTGGCGAACTCCGGTGCCATCGGCAGCAGCCGATCGCGGTGCGCCTTCTCGGTTTCCGCTGGTATCCTCAGCATCGGTCTGCGCCTGGTGAAGTCCACCACGATAGAATCCGGCGCATCATCCCATCGCAGCGTCAGCGATTCGCTTAACCGTAGCCCGCTGGCCCACAGCCCGCGCAAGTAGAACCTCCACGATTCCGCCGCAGCATTCTCGACTACCTTGGGCGTCGCAGCGATCATCCTCTCAAACTCTTCACCGGTGATCGGTCGGCCGCGCATGATCTTCGCCCCCTTCACCCGCTTGGGCATCGTGAATTTTGGCAGCACGTTTAACAGCCCTTCTCGGTGAGCCCAGCGCATCATCGCTTTCAGTTGGCGCAGGTGCCGAGCTACGGTCGCTTCACTCAACTCTTTCTCACGTAATTTCGTGACGAAGCCGGTGATCTTGGCGGTTGTCACGTCAGCCAGCTTTCGCGGTCTGCACTCGCGCTCGAACACGTTGATGGTCGCTTCGTAGGTCGCTTGACTGCTCAGTGCCAAAGCGGGCATAGCGTTTGTCGTGTAGTAATGCCTGAACGCTTCCCAGGCCATGCGGTTAGGTTTCTGGTAACGTCCTTCACGTAACTCCGCTTCCCATTTACCAGCCGCCTTAACCGCCTCAGCGTGCTTGCTAGTGGCGGCGCTCTTCTCAATAGTCCTGCCGGTCAACGGGTCGGTGTAGCGAAGATAAAAGTACTTTCGTCCTTTGTTGATTACGTAGACCTTCACGTCGTCCATTGATCTCTCCTTCCAAGGTCGCTAGATTGCCAGCACTGGCTCGAAACCTCTCAATTCCTCAGCCTGGCAATGGCAAGTCCAACACGCGACGAAGACCCCCGTCGTCGCATGTTGCGAGTCCCAAGGCTCGAAGTTGTACCGCCATTCTACGTCGCGCCCCAGACGAAAAACAACGGACTTGGCTGCATGCCGTGTCGCAGTCGTCTAATAGGCAACCGTTGACTGACCGTTAGTGTTGCTGAGCCGACTCCAGTGGCAAGCCGGATGCCATTGATGGCTTTCTGCTTGGAGACAATGGTCTGTACGAACCACAATCGCCGACATCTGGCAAAATGCGAATTCACCCTTTGGAAGATCGAAATAAACGTGACGCAATTCCATCCACGTGTGTCGATCCTCCCACTCACCTTCTCTGCCGCACAGGCCCCACACCATAGCAGAAAGCAGTACCCTGATGTGTCCGCCGGCTTAGGACTCACAGCGCCTATTGCCGCCATCAAAGCAGCCAAGTTTTGCCACGAATTACTTCTGCGACAGGGGGCGGTGTCACCTACGAGATGGCTCAAGCAAGGTCGTTCTACGATTTTATGAACGGCAACTTCGAAGTCTGTTTGCTTCCGCCAGCTTCCAGCTTTAGTGTCCCTCCACCCCACACCGAACCCACCCCCTCCTCACCAAATTCCACCACCAAACCCCAGCTTGCGCTTCCATCTAAATCCGATGCTCGTAGACCCAACAGCGACTTTGTCAGAGGGGGTAACCTACCTCCTTCACTGCCCAAATGGACTTCCAAACACCTACCTTATGTATGCTCATCAGGCCTCAAGCGACGCCCGAATGGCCCTTACAAAAACAGGCATCATATGCCTGTTGGGTGCGAGCGCTTGGTAATGGCAACACGCTCATTGCTCTCGCGGAAGGCGGCAGTAAGGGGTGTGACAAACGGCGACGAATGGCCGTAGCGCAGTGACGTTACCCCTGGTTGCTCGGGCGTCTTCCTTGTTCATCGCTGAGTCTTCTAGGGTGAATTTACCCCGGGCTATTCATGACAAGAAGCGGGCAGAATCTAAGTGGGTAAGGTAGAGCTTTGGCGACCTGATAGTAGTCGTGGGCCACTATGTTACCTCACCTCCGGAAAGACATTGTTGGCTCTTGGTAGACACGTCAAGGGTGGCCATTGAAGGGTGACTCGGTGGGCCCCGAAGCTGTATCAACACCTAGGTTACCCCCAAGCTACACTGTGCCGATTGGAAGTCCGAGCCGATATTCTCTTCCAGTAAACACAAAATGCCACTCTGTTGGAGCGGCAGTTCATACTGCATAGCGTCCTTCAAGCATCACAAAATCGGCTAGGTGCTGAGTGGGGATTTGGGTGCTGTAAGAGCGCGAATTGGTTTGGTGCTGGTACTCGAGGTGAGTCTCAGCACGGCACGCTGGTGGTCGGCCGATAGACCGCTTCGGTTTGTCGCTAACCGACGCAGTTTTGGAACGGACAATCATATGATTGGCGGGGCGGATAGAGGCCACATAGTCGCCATCATCCTGGGCAACTCAGCCGCTACGTCGAGCTGCAGCTCTGTTCGTCATTGGCAGCTAAGGTCGCTATGCAATCGGACCAAGGTGTGTCACACCTTAAGCACTTGGGGACTTGACGTTCGACATCTCGGACGGTTCGACATTGGTCACTAACGCAACCCTTCGCAGGCCGCTAAGTGTCCTAATTTTGACTTCATTACGCTTTGGACCGGCGTTGCCAGCTAAGCGAACCCATAGCCACCAGCATCAATAGTCCTAAGGTCGATGGTTCCGGCACGGCAGCCGACAGCGATGTGGCGGAGGGTAGCGCCGCACCGCTGCCAGCTGACTGGTCAAAGTGGGAACGCCACGCGTCGTAGCCTTCCGGCGATCCATCGGTCTTCCGCCACAAGACGTAATCGGCCGCGTCAACAAGGCCATCCTTGTTGTAATCGCCGGGCAGTGCGACTAAGTACAAAACGCTTCCATCGGACATCGAGCCGACCGACGCGCTGAGTCCCGTCGCGGAGAGTTGGAAGTCAGTCGTCGTGTCTGGGACCAGAGTCGCATAGACTTCGCCGGCTGCCAACTCGGCTAGCGGTACGGCGCCCGAGCCGCCGAAGTTCGCGTTGTTGGAAACGCCCCGCTCGAGCAAGCCCGTTTCGAAGTCGGCGGCCCCTGCGCCGAACTTCAAGTCGGTGAGTGCCTGATCGTCAAGATTCACGGCCAACAGCATGTCGAAGCCCGTGTAGTCGTCAGCGAAATTGGTAGGACCGAGGTCCATGTAAACCAGCGCAGCGATTGCGTTGGCCGGCGCGGCGCTGACCACGTCCGGCAGATCGGCGTCTGCATCCAAGCCGGTGACGCCATAAACTTCGGCACCGCCCACTAGGCTGGGGATGAACGGCGTGCTGGGCGTGCCGCTAACAAACGGATTGGCGTCGCGCGGCCCAGATACGGTGTCCAGCGCGGCCCCACTGACCGAGCCCTCGAAGCCACCGGTAATATTGTCACCAAATACGAACCTTCCGCTGCCTGCTCCCGCTCCGCCGGATGAGTTGACCGAAGCATTGAGTGTATCGGTCACCGAGCCGACGATTTTGACCGTGCCCCCGCCCCCGCCACCGCCGTTGCCTCCGGTGCCGCCGGTCCCGCCTTTCCCACCGTTTCCGCCTTTCCCGCCGTTTCCACCTTTGCCGCCAGTTCCTCCCTTCGGATCACCGCTATTTCCATTCGATCCCGTAGTGCCATTAGCGCCGTTGAAGCCATTCAGCGCCCGCAGCTCCAGGATCTCCTGTCGCTCCATTGGCACCGCGCGCCAGAAGCTGTCCGCCAACAGTAACACGACCGTTCGCGATAATCTGAAAGGCACCACCGCCGCCGCCGCCATCGCCCCCATTGCCTCCTTGGCCGCCTATGCCGCCGGTTGCACCAATACCACCTGAACCGCCGCCGCCGCCACCACCACCAAATTCAAGGTCGAGGAAATTGGCATAGCCGCCTCCGCCGCCGCCGCCGCCACCTCCAGCGCCGCCCCCGCCCGATCCGCCGCCCCCGCCGCCTGCACCGGGGCTTCCCGATCCGCCACCACCCCCGCCGGATATTGTTCCCGTACCGGTGTTTGAACCTGGATCGCCCGCGTGTCCGGCTCCCCCGGTCGAGCCCTGTGATCCTGCGTCACCTCCGTCCCCCGAACTTCCATTGAACCCATTTCCTCCGCCTGCTGATCCGCCACTTCCACCACCTCCGCCACCTGTACAAACACCAAGCGTGTAGGTATTGCACCCAGGTCCTCCGCCAGCTCCGCCCGCTCCACCGAGTACGGTAGTCCCTCCGTTTAGCGGATCATTCTTTCCAGGATCGCCGGCAGAATTAGGAGAGTTCAGACCCGTTCGCTCCCGCGTTGCCATTAGCGGTGTTCGGCGCGCCGATTTCGCCGAAAATCCCCCCTGCGCCACCACCTGGAGCAGTAGTTCCTGCGCCGCCGTCGAAGCCCGGAACACCACCCGTTCCTCCGGGTCCGCCCGCGCCGGGCGTGCCGACAGGCAGCCCACCGTTGCCGCCGAGACTGCCGGCTGTGCTTCCTACTCCGCCGGCCCCTCCACCGGGACCGCCGGTGTGGCCGGTTGCTGAAAAATCCACACCTCCGCCTGCTCCAATGTTCACATCATTGGCAACCAACAACGAGGCGCCATTCGACCCCGTGCCGTGAACGACCACTCCGTCGGGGATATTCAAATCGCCGGCGATTTTGAACGTGGCAATTCCGCCAGAAACCGAAGTCGTAAATGGCACGCCGAACGCCGCATGTGGGTCATTGTCGCCATCACCCGTGATTGTTAGCGCGGTCGTGTTAATCACGGGATCGAAAGCCACGTCGGTACCCGTGTAAAATTGGGCGAAGTATTCGTTCGCAAGGTCGTCGACGCTTTCGCGAATCTCCACGCGATCAAAGGGTTCACTGCTGAAGAAACCTTGAAACAACGCGACGCTCTCGGGCCCCGAAAAGTTCGACGTGCCAACAGTTGTGCTACCGTTCTTGAAGGTGACGGCAAACGATGAATTCGTAGAGGCAGGCGCGTTCACCCACTGGAACCCTATACTGCCGATTGTCGACGCGAAGTCGATGTTGAAGTTTTCGGCGCCATTCAAGGCCAGTTCGTTGCCGGCTGTGTAGGACGTCCAGTTGCTGAAGTTGAGACTCGACGGCGGCTGCGCCGAAAACATCATGCTACCAACGGTCACTGGCGATGTCATGGTTCCGCCCGTTGGCATCGGGGCCTCGGCCGTTGCGCCCGTGTCCGTCTGAAATGTGGAGAGATCGGTGTAGGTCGTAATGGCAGCGCAGACTTGTGCCGCGGGCAACAGGCCCATCAAGACTTCGAGATATACCCACCAGCGCCTGCGGTTTGAACTTGCCATGACTTCTTCCTTTCCATCGGAGTGTGGCAACACAGCACCATCGACTGGTTGCGCCGTGTGACGGAAGCGAGAGACGCGGATCGCGCCTTTACGATGAGAGAGGAGAGAACGCCCGTAAAAGAACAACCGAAGGTACACAACTCGCCCGCAAGACTTGCCGCGCAGGACTCGGAGTCCACCGTGCATGAGGTCCTCCCCAGGGGCGAGCAAAGTGTGCCGTGCCGTGCGGCCGAGCGGCGTACGAATCTCCTCGAGAAGTAAGTGCGATTAACCTTCATTCAGGTCTCGCGATCGGCCCCCATTCTAGCAAATGCGAGAGCAATTGCTATCAGGGAAATGGCCATGCGACAAAAACTCACAGAATTCAAAACGTGCCATGATTATAGCACCACACACCGACGGTCGCTTCGTTTCAATCCACTCGGGCCGTATCAATACGTGGATGAATAGGGATTAAGTTCGAATAGCCCTGGTCTCTCGGTACGAATTGCCCTAATGTGTTTCGCCAGCAGATCTTCGGACACCCGAGTCGCTAAACTTATACGAAATCAAAGTACCATCAAAGTCGTTTCAGACACGAGTCTGCGCGACCTCCCAACGCCGACAAGAATGGATTCCGTGCGCATTTGCATAATTGGGCATGTCCTTTGATGGTTAACGACCGATAATGCGGTCGGTGAAATCCACCCCCCGCGGTTCGCGGTTAATCTTCGTGCTGGAAGTTAAACAAACTTCAGCGGCTTCGCGCATCGTCCAACAGCGGGCGGTGACCAAGGCCTCCGTAGCTGCGCCACCAAATCGACCACAGCGGGATCCTGGTCGTGGACGACTCGTGCTGTCCTCACGCTCGCGACCCATGTGACTGCCATGGGAATTTCAAGTAGGGAGTTGAGAATTGTGAAAGTGCAGGCGTCTTGCTCACCAGCGCCACCTTCTCTGCCCGGCACAACACCATGTTCCAGGGGTTGGCAGCGGACGGGGCTAAGGTGGCCCTGTGGAAGCTATGGAGGGCTGGTTACCGCCTCGTCAATTTCATTCATGATGAGATCTTGGTGGAACTTCCGGTGCAGACAAATCTGGCATTACATGCTGAGATTGTGCGACACATTATGATTGATGCCATGCATCTGGTGGTGCCTGATGTGAATATTGATGTGCAATATTCAGTATCGGAATTGTGGGCCAAGAGTGCCGAGGTGGTCGTGGATGAGGAGGGGAGGTTGGCGGTGTGGAGGGTGGTGGAGATTCCAGAAGACATGGGTCGCAAAGAAGCAGCTGTTGCGATGGCTGTGTCGGCTTGATGTCTTGTATTTTCTCGACCGCAACCCAAACCAAACTGCCCATGTGCGGGTTAATAGTTGCATTTTAGAGCGAAATGACGGATTCTCATTTTGGCCTCGTTGGAGAGAGCATCTGGTCTACTAGTTTAGCTTGAGTCTTGGAATGGGTCGAAGACTCAAGGAACTCTTAACAAGGAGGACCATGATGAGATTCTACAACGGCCAGCACCGACACTACTGCGGCGTGGACCTGCACACGAAGAGGATGTATTTGTGCATTCTCGACCGTGACGGCAACAAGCTGCTGCACCGCAACATCCGGGCCAAGCCGCGCGACTTCCTGAGCGCCATCGAAGGCTTCCGTGACGACCTGGTCGTGGGCGCGGAGTGCATGTTCACCTGGTACTGGCTGGCCGACCTCTGCCTGGAAGAGAAGATCAAGTTCATCCTCGGCCACGCCCTGTACATGAAGGCCATTCATGGAGGGAAGAAGAAGGACGCCTACTTGTCGCACCCCGGTCCTTTCGGTATCGAAAGATAAGGTTGGCGCTAAATCGCCAGGAGTTCGGAATTCATTTGACTTTTCGGTTTGGCGGTGTAGGCTGACCTCGGCTCATAGATCGTGACGCGGGGAAATACGATGGAGCATTTGCGGTTCATCCCCGGGCGGTGGCATTCCCGGCAGCGTGAAGCTTGGAATTCCCATTTCTGCGCGGTCAATCACGAGCTGTGCCTGATTCAGCTCCTTCTTAGTTCAACAGGTGGCAGTGGGCCGCCGCTGTGTTATCGCAATAGTGCGCTCGGACGCGTTCGAGCAGTCCTTGGTTGCGCAGCGCTTGGGACCGCAAATCTTAGCTTGAGATTTGGGAGGCTAAGCCGTTGCTCCCCGTACCGCCACGGTTACTTTCGGAGGTAGAACCAATGTTCATAACAACGAAGCATCGATCTTCGCTTTTGGCACTCAGCGTGGCCGGCATTGCAATCGGGCCAAGTTGCTCTGCCGAAGCATCAAACATTGAAGCTGGCCAGACCGGTGTGCTGGTCCCGGTAGTTGGTGACGGTTCCGGTTCCCCCAGATTTGGACTGAGCCTCGACATCTCGAGTTCCGCTTGGATCCATCGAGATACGCCACCTTGCATCAGACAATACGCTGCTGGCAACCGAGCTGCTGTCCTTCGATTCTTCGGGCAATCGAGCCTATCAATTTGATTTGTCGTATTTGAGTGTGAATGGTCTCGTTAACATTGAATCACTTTTCCCGGGACTCAATTTAGTTGGTCAGCTCGGCGGAGGCCCCAGCAATTCGGAGCCATGGGTGAGCGAGCACACGGAGTTGAATTCGGGCAAGATCATCTGGAGTTTCGCGGACGGGACGGTGATTACTATCGACCCCAATGCTGGCCAGGCGGAGGTTCAGACACCCAACTTTCAAGGCGCCGTGAGTGCTCCCTTGCCGTTGTTGGAATTGCCGGCCAGCATCGCCATTACCAACCTCACTCCTGCAACGATCAAAGCGACGAACCTCGTTCCAGAACCAGCGAGTGTGGCTTTGATGCTCATCGTAGGTACGCTCGCGATCGTGACCGTTCGCCGGTACTAAGCCAATGACGAGAAGGGACATTTCTGCCATGCGTAGTAGTTTCTGCTTCATCGCGCTCACCAAGCCGGCAAGCTGGCTACTGGTACTTGGCGGTGCGATGGCAGTCGCAAGTTGTCGCCGCAGCTCGTGGCGATTAGTCAACGCAACCTACTCGATTACCGAACCAATCACGGGATTGCCCAATGAAACGCATCGCTAGATTATTATCGCTTGCTATCGCTTCGTTCTTTTGTACGTCCTCCACCGCGTCTGCCCTGTTCAGGGATGGTTGGTGGTTTTTTAAATTCGAGGATACCACCGGTGCGGCATTGCAACCGCTCAACATCGGAATCGATCCGGGCGATGGCAGCGGCTTCAGCTTCACTACGCTCCCGGACAGCGACGGCGACGGAATGATCCAGCTGCCCCGAGTGCCCAACGGCGGCGGCCTGGTGCTTGGCGTGGATGTGAATCACCAGAATCCCTGCTGCGACGACATCTGGGATCTCGTGGGCAGCACCATGAGTGGCGGTACGGGGCGCAGATCCACCACCCGTTGTTGATCATTGCCGAAGACGTCGAGGGCACAGCGTTTGGTATGGACTTCATTCCCTTCCCCCAAATTCCTTTTCCACCTGTCAGAGCACTCATGCCGGGCGAGCGGCTGACGGCGATCGACGGGCAACTTGCCGACTGGTCTGGCCTTCGACTCGCCGTCGGGCCCGAGCCAGCGGACCTAGCCGACTTTTTGCGAAGCGTCGACACCTGGCCCAACTTAAGCGGCGACGTGATCGTCACCAGCCTGCTGCTGACCGGCACGTTCGTCCCCGAGCCGGCAAGTGCCAAGATGCTCGTCGCGACGGTCGGCCTTTTGACGCTTCGGCGACGGCACTCGAGCATTGGTCGCAGTATTTTCTCAAGGGGAAAGCTCATGAAGCGTTGAAAATGTCCGTCCCCACGCCTGACGATCGCTGCGGCATGGCCGTCGTCGTAGCGGCGCTGTCGCCGAGTGGATTCGCACGATACCTTTCGCTGCCGGTGTAACGTATGTGTCAATGCACCGATTGCTTCGCATTACCAATACGGAGCGCAGGCAATCACGGTGCCTGACTTCATTTCAACCAACCATCAAGGAAAAGGTAAACCTACCATGTCGTACAACACGCATCACGCACGAATCGTCACTGTTCTCTTGATTCTGATTCTAAGTTCTCTCAACGCGCCGTATTCCCGGGCCACCGTACTTGCCCCCGGCGGAGCTACCGCTTTGTCCGGCACGACTGCTGCGGCGCAGCCTGAGTTGGGTGGCTTAGTCATCGTCGACGATTTGGTTCCCTATCAAATCTTCGGTGGCGGCGTGGGGAATCCGCTGCTCTACGCAGGCAACCTTCAGGCCCGTATTGCACGCTCGGATTTGTCTGGAAACTTGATCTTCGAATATCGGCTCCGTGATCCGACCAATGGATTGAATGGGATCATGAGCACGCTGACGGCGAGCGATTTCGCCGGCTGGACGACCGACGTCGAGTACCGAACGGACGGACTGGGAGACAAAGAGCCGACCCGTGCCACGCGTTCGGCCGCAGGCAGCGACGTCTCGTTCATCTTCGGCAACTCGTTGTTCTCCTCCGAAGAATCGTACTTCACGCATATCCTGACGAACGCCAAGGCGTACACAACAGGGCAAACAACACTGACCCTGACGGACGGCTCGAGTGTCGTGTTGGCGACGTACCAACCGGCCGTTCCGGAGCCACGCGCGGTGGCCCTGTTGGTCTTGGGGATGGCAGGATTTGTGTGGAGATTCCGCACAAGGTGCCCAAAAAGAGCAGCACTAGGGCAAGCATCGAGAACGGCTTGATCGCCTAATGCATGCAGTCGCCCCGCCTTTTTAACATACAAAAGGCTGGGTCAATCGAACACTGCCCCGGGCAGCAGCCATTTGCGAATATGATCTCCTATTGCTGCGACTATAGGGGGTCTCTACCGATTGATATCGTAAGCGGTAATGGTCCAATATGATGGGCAGTTGCGTGCGCATGGGGGCGTGACCGCAGTAGTCTCTGGGATGTCCACAAGGCGCGACCTTCCGCGGACTAGCGGTTTACAATGGGCTCGCCACGTCCATACTGTGGGTTGTGGGTATCGTCTGCAAACTATGTCTCTAGCAGTTGCTGGAGTGTTGGAGAATCGACGAGCTCGGACCATGACAGAGCCCATCGAATGGAACGATCGCTACCGGGACGGTAATCTGCCTTGGGACACAGGTCGGCCTTCCTCGGAGTTGCAACGTGTTTTGAGTCGGAACACGATACAGCCGTGTCGCGCGCTCGAATTGGGTTGTGGAACGGGATCCAATTGTGTCTGGCTGGTCCAGCAGGGTTTTGAGGTAACGGGTATCGACGTAGCGCCGCTGGCAGTGGAGCAAGCGGAACAGCGCGCTAACACCGCCGGGGTTAAGGCGCGTTTTGTGGTTGCCGATGTGCTCGATTTGCCTGACCTGGATGGACCGTTTGCATTCTTTCTCGATCGCGGTTGTTACCATGCGGTTCGTCGAAACGCACCGCAGCAGTACGCCCCTGCCGTTGCGCGGCATCTGACTTCGGGTGGCCGCGGCCTGATTCTGACCGGCAACGCGCGTGAGCCACACGATCCGGGGCCGCCGGTGGTTACGGAAGAACAGATTCGTGACGAACTCGGCCTGGCGTTTCAAATCCTCGACTTACATGAGTTCCGGTTCGACGAAGCTCCCGGTATTACGGAGCGCTTTCTGGGTTGGTCTTGCCTGGTTGAGAAGCGCTAACTGTTGCGTTGCCCAGGAGGGCGTGTCATTACGCTTGACATTCGAGGCCAAATAGGGGTTCGTCATGTGGCGCAAGACTAAACACGACGCAACACGGGGCTGCGTCCCGAAAACGGTGGGTTGTTGGGGTATGGCACGCGTTAATGAGTTTTGGTACGCGCTGTCCGGCACTCCAGCGCTCTGATTGCTTCCGGCCGAGCGACCAATTGGCCGGATGGGATCCGCACCCATTAAAGATCGCCGACTTTCACGGCGTACTGAGTTGTTGGGATTCCGACGAGCCCTGCCTGGTTCCCGTGCGAGGCCGGCAACCTGCTCGTCTTCCGGTATGCGCTGGGTCAACGCATCTCTCCAAAAGCAAATCTCCACTAAGAAACGGCATGCAGGATTCCGGTCTGAGCGCGACTGCCCTTTTTAAATTACCGGGAGGAACTGCTATATAAAAAAGGAAAGCAAGTCAGCGATTTAGAGTAACGACGGGGCAATGGCAAAACCACAAAAAGTGGTTTGCGGTACAATTATCGTCGTCAGTGTTACCGCAAGCATTTTCCCGGTTGTGGTTTTGAAAAGTAGCGAGATCCTAAAAAGATTGCCATGGTAAGAGCACTTCACTTCGAAAGACACCGTACAGACCGCATAGGTTGGCTGCGAGCCGCGGTGCTCGGTGCAAATGATGGCATCGTATCCACTGCGAGCCTCGTGGTGGGCGTAGCCGCGGCAAATGCCGCGGGCAGCGAGATCTTAGTCGCTGGAGTCGCGGGTTTGGTCGCGGGTGCCATGTCAATGGCGGCCGGCGAGTACGTCTCGGTCAGTTCACAAGCGGATACGGAAAACGCCGACCTTGAGCGGGAACGCAACGAACTCGCAACAGATAACAAGTTCGAGCATGAGGAATTGGCCGCAATATATGTCAAGCGGGGGCTCGACGCTGAGCTTGCGAAGCAGGTTGCAGAGCAGTTAATGGCTCATGATGCGCTCGCGGCTCATGCACGTGACGAACTTGGCATCTCAGATATGACAACCGCACGGCCCGTTCAGGCGGCATTCGCCTCTGCTGCAACCTTCGCGATCGGTGCGGCGATGCCGCTTTTGACGGTACTTGTTACTCCCAATGCGGCGTTGATTCCAGTCGTTATAATAGTTTCCATTCTGTTCCTCGCGCTGCTGGGAGGCTTTGGGGCACATGCCGGCGGTGCGCCAGTCATAAAAGCCGCCCTTCGCGTCACGTTTTGGGGTGCGCTGGCGATGGCGCTTACTGCAGGTGTCGGTGCGATGTTTGGAGCGGCGGTCTGAAACTACCACATGACGACTCTTGATTAGAGCGTCGAACACTGAGTTTCCACCGGTGCGCTTTCCGAATACCGCCGTTTCCACGGCAAGGTCGCGCCTTGTATCGCGCAAGCTGCGCTTACGACCAAGAGATTATCGACCTTTCCGCCGCCGCTTGCAGAGCGGTGCCAGTAGTCCGGTCGCTGCCAATATCCAGACGGAGGGTTCTGGCGTGGCTGAGGACGTCAATTGTCCGCTAACCATAGCGGACGATGTTGCAGCGACAAGGGACCCGGAGGCCGGCATTACGTAGCCACCGGTAATAGCCGACGAAGAATCGAGCAAGCCTGTCTGGCTGCCCACGTTTGACAGGGCCACGCCGGGTGCTACTGCGGGCTCAAGGAGTTCTTTAATTGTTTGCTGTGGGCTAAGTCCCGCATCAAGCGCGACCGCCATTTTATTAAGTGACGATTGCGATTGCTTCATCGCAGATGCTTTTAGCGAAGCTTGAATCATGTTTTTGGCAGAATTCATTTCGCCATTCGTATCGTCCGCTTCGCTATCGCTATGCGTACCCGTCTTCGTTTCGTGATCGGAGTCCGTACCGTTCGTCTCCGTACCCTCGCTCTCACTGTCGGATTCCGTTTTCTGATCGTTCGCCTCGTCCCCCCTGAATCACTGGTATTTGTGGAGGCGGACGCTGCTCCGAAAGATGCTGAAGTCATTCGCGTTCCGTCTCGTCCTTCGCGAGCGTAGATCGGGTACGACATCAGCAAAAACACCAAGATTGCAGTAAACGTTCTCATCGGTAATTTGCCCCTTATGAAAATTCGAGGTAAGCATCGTCAGAAGACGGGAAGCTTTCGCCCACGCAGCATGCAGAATTGCCTTGCCAAGCGATCAAGTATTCTAAAGTCACTGATAGGAAAGTGAACCTGTAGCCGTCGCATCAGGTGACGAACTCTATCTACATCTAGACGGATTATTCAAGCATTTGTCACGCTGAAAATGCTGCGTGATCTTGCGGCAATGCCGTATTTTGGCAGGAGCCACCTGGTTGCCAATGGTGAAAATAGATAGATCGCAAAAGACAGGCGGAAGATTCAAACCGCCACCCGAAGGGTATTTTTCGGACGTTTCCCATAAACGACTAAGCTTGGCAGCAAATTGCCCAATATCCCAAAACTTCCGATAAATAAAATTATCGCTTCCGCCAAGGACAAAAACTTGCGGACGCCAGGATCAGCAGCACCAATGTTGCCGGCTCCGGAACAGCTTCACTCGCATCCGCGACCGCGCCGACGCGAATCGGGCGGCCAAAATTGGAACGCCACACGTCGTAATCGTTCTGCGTGTACGTCGCTCCCATTGTCGGCCACAAAGATGACGCCATAATCTCCGCCGGTCGGGGGAGGCTTGTCGTAATGCACGACCACACTGTTGAATCCTTGCGCGGAGCTAAAGTTGAGCGTTGACGAAGGCCAAAGAAATGGCTCAGTTCCGACCGAGGTAATTGTTCCCACGTAGACGCCGTTTCTTAATGATCGCTTCACCGTTTTTTAATCTGCGGCATGTACTCTTCCTGCCATCATCGCGCGCAATGGGCGCGGCGATGTTCAAATGCATTTTGATGCGCAGAAAGGACTCAAAACATGAAAGGCGGGTCATTTGACCGACATCACCGGGCGGAACACTCCGAGGGTTTTACACTTATCGAACTTTTGGTCGTCATCGCGATCATCGGGATCTTGGTCGCCCTGCTTTTACCCGCGATTCAGGCTGCTCGCGAAGCGGCACGTCGCAGCCAGTGCATGAACAACATGCGGCAACTTGGCATCGGATTCATAATCATGTTTCGGCCAAAGGCAAGTTACCCTCGGGCGGCGAGGGAACCGATTGGTTGACCAACGCGAGCGGCTTCGGCCCCACCTCCACCTTCACGCAATTGCTTCCCTACCTGGAGGAATCTACGACAGCCGATTTGTATGATTTCAAGTTCGCCTACGACGATCGGGATCACCCCAACAACCAGGTCGCGGCAAAATCCGTCATTACGACCTTTCGCTGCCCATCGAATTCGATGTACGAACTCGATCCGGCCGGCTATGGCACCACCGACTACATGCCGACCGTCTATACCGATATCAATCCGGTAACGGGAGTGCGCGACGCAGCCACGCCAACTGCACGCAATTCGCGAGCCGACGGAGCACTCGCTTTAGTTCCAGTGAACATCAGCAAGGTGACTGACGGGACCAGCAAAACGATTGCGATTTCCGAAGATTCGGGCCGGAACTTTGAGACGATGGAGCCATATACCAAATCGAGGTATCCTGACATTGCGAACATTGCCGACGACGCGAAAACGCCGAGTGGCAATCGGGCAATTGACCGCTGGGCTGAGCCGGATACCGGGAACGGAGTTTCTGGTCCGCCTAATTCGGTGGTCGGGGCATTAAAGAACCCGATCAATAACAACAAGACGCCTCAATTCGGGCCGACCGATTGCAAAGGACCTCTAACAATTGTGGGCCAAATGACGAAATCTTCTCGTTCCATCCGGGCGGAGCAATTGCCGTCTTCGCCGACGGCAGTGCTCATTTTCTCAATGAAGATATCGAACCTATCGCGCTCTGCGCTCTAGTAACGCGGGCCGGCGAAGATACGAGTATCTGGACACCTTGACAGTGGTAACAGTTTCGCTTTACTTGTTTCTTCAGTTGAATGTCGTCCAGTTCAGCAGCAGCGTGGCGCAGAATTGAGGCATTCTGGCGACGTGCCAGCGGCGAACTAAGTACGCCTGCGACCAACAGTGTGCAACGGGAGATGGATAGTCAAATCCCCTCCAAGTTGCGCCATTTTGTATTAGTCCCAGAGATTGCCACGTGTGCTGCGGGCGTTCCAAAAATCTTGGGTTGCTGGCACCGGTCGACGTAAGTCGCGATACCGATGAATCTTCGGTTGGAAACGTCTGAGAACTCATGTTATCTATCAAAGTGCCGAGTACTTCATCGAGAATTAGCTTCTCGGCACTGCCAAACCTGGACTTCCAACGACGTCGACCACCCGCCTTCGAGAGGTCCTTACGTGCGTTGGTGCGACGCAACGAATGCAGTTTTGGCTCTCCCCGTTTCGCTCTTTGAAGGCGCAGTTCCAGACTGCCGACGATACTGTGCCCAACTACACCATGAGGGCGTGTCATTACGCTTGACTTTTGGACCGAAATGACGGTTCGACCTTTGCCATCAACGCTGTAGGTGGACAGTGCTCAATCTTTGGCGGCGACTCGCACAGACTGGCTGGACAGCCGAAGATTTCGCGGATGTGTCGCTAACCAGGAGGCGATGACCCGTCTTGACGATTCAATTAGTGTTCGCACACTTTTTTCGAAGCGGTTGGCTGACGTGAGCAAGTTCAACGCGGACACGCTTCAGACCATGGGTCATATGCAAGTCTGTGCAACGGCCTCGCTCTAATACCAGTTGAGCCTGAGTGAATTGCCAAAAGTGTTCCACGCATCGCCAAGGTTGATCTCCGATTCGGTCCAATCATCGATGGCGTGCAAATGCAGCGCACCGGTCACTTCTGTGTGAGAATGGTCGCCAAAGTCGCGCACGAGCAGCAATTGCTCGGACAAGCGAGGTTGCCCGCTGATTGGTAAAAGCCGAATCTGTTCGTTAACAGATTGTAACCGCGTCGTTGCGGCCGCAAGATCCGGATACGTTGCGAACACCACTTCAACTGCCTTGAGGGCAGGTGGCATGCTTGCCTGCGAATTGGCGGCATTTATGTCTTCGCCGCTTCCCGCGCCCGACACGACCGCGTGCGACACCGCGCCACCCAACACGATTAACTTCGAACCACTCGCATCGGTCTTGGCCACGCTGATGGACTGAAGCGTCTTCGCAGCATTGACGGCAAATCTCAGCCCGAAGATTGCGGGGTCATTCGACGCCTGATACGTGTGAGTGAGCCCATTAACGCGGTCCATATCGTTCTGCAGAAAGTACAGCCGTGCGTCGCCCTGCGCAATGCTATTGCTTGCCGTCAATCCGGCCGGATCGTCGAACCAATCCGGCGCCGTCGAAAGCAGTGTTGTCTGCGTGCCGTCCCCATAGCGAAGCGTCACGCTCAGCGGTGTCGGCCCATCGCCCGAAGTGACGACCAGGTCGAGCTGCGCGTAGGTGCCATCGGGCACGCTGATCTCAGCCGTCTCGCCCGCTGCGTCCAGGCGGAGCACACTATTCGTGTTGTTGGCATCACGATACATCAATTGAATATCGAAGTGCTGAACATCGCTTGGAAAGAATCCGGACGTTGGCAAGGCGTGGAGACCGTTGCCGCCGTTTTGCACGGAGAACGTCGAAGTGACCAGCAGAGAACCAACACCGTCGATCCCTAGCGGTCCGTTTTGATTCACCGCCTCGGCGCCATTGGCGATGCCGTCGTCGCCCGTCGGCCCGCTCAGCGGCAGAATGAGCGGAACAGAAACTGGCGTCGATGTCGGTATGCTGGAATTTCCGAAATTCGATCGCCATTGACTGTAAGTGGATGGAGTGTTGATCGCCTTCCGCCAGAAAACATAGTCGGCCGCATCCGCAGCGCCATCCTGGTTGTAATCGCCCGTTGGATAGCCGATCGGCGCACCTTGCGATTCGTACGCGCCGATATCGACAATCGGCTGGCTCGAGCCGCCGCCGTCCATCAGCCGCGCAAAGCCGTCGCCGCGCTCGTCGAATACGAACGGTCCTGCGAAGCCAGCAGCCGTGAAGATGGCTGCGTCGAAATTCGGGTCACCCCCATCAAGCGCCGGGCTACCAGGGAGTAAGGTATGAGTCTTCGTCCGACCGCCATTATCCGCCAACGGCCCGAGCTTCGGATCGATCGGGCTCGCGTGCGGTCCGATGAGATTGCCGTTGGCGTCGGGAGAGGTGCTGGCCGTAAGGCCACTGCCGTTCTCATCGCCGATCAGGCTGAACTTGATCGTCCGTGTCCCAGCGAAATCGGGTATTAGATCGGGTCCGAAGGTGCCGGCGGTGTTGTCAGCGACAATCGAATTCGCCATCGTCAGATTGGCCCCCTGACCGCCAAAGAAAAACACGCCTCCGCCCTGTTCGATTGCCGCGCGATTATTGGTGATCGTAGACGAAGCGATCGTAACATTAGCGGAGACGGCAAAGATGGCTCCTCCCGATGATGAACTACCGGCAAGCGTATTGCCGCTGATCGTGCTGGAATAGAGCACGAGCGACCCCGCGTCGATGCGGATGCCTCCGCCGTTGGAAACGCCGGCCGTGGCGGTGTTGCCGCTGATCGTGCTTTGGTTGATGGTCAGCGCCCCGATTTCACATAGATGCCACCGGCACCCGCGGCGAAACCGGTCGTGGTATTCCCGGAGATCGTGCACTGCGAAATATTCAGCGCACCGCTGGACAAGAAATTGATCCCGCCGCCTTTGCCGGGATCCCCACCGGCCGTCGTCTTCCCGCCCGTAATCGTCAGGCCCAAGAGCGCCAAATTGCCAGTCGGCGCAGTGAAGTGCAGTACCCGAGATTGCTGCTGGGCGTCGATTGTCACCGGCGACGCCAGCGACGACGCGTCGATCGTGAGCGATTGAGAAATCGCTAACTCCGTGCCGCCCAGCTTGATCGTCTGCCCCGCCAGGCTCGGAGCGAACGTGATTATGTCGGCCCCAGAGATCGAATTCGCCAGATTCACCGCTTCGCGGAGCGTCAATTGCCCCACGGCATAGTTGCCATCGTCGACGTCGCCCGTGTTGTCGACCACGATCGAATCGTAGAATTTGATGTTGCTGATCGTGAGCGTGCCATCGATGTGGCTGTTATTATCGTTGTTCTTCCCGCCAATGCGAAACCGGAACGACTGTCCCGCCTGGGCGATGAACGAGCTTGAGCCACTAAAATTGAAGGAACCGGAGGTCGCCGCATTATTGATAATGGACGTCGACGTGGCGCCAGATAGCGTGTTGAAATCGACGGCCGCTTGAAAGTAGCGATGGTTTCCCGTGTACGTGTAGTCGAACGTGACCGACCCCGTGACGGAAGAACTGGCCAGCGCGAAATCGGCGAGCCGCAACGAAACACCGCTCCCCGGCGCCAGCGTTACGCTGTAACCAAACGCGCCCGTCGCGCTGTCGCCAGACGCAGGAAGCTTCGTCGTCGTGCCATCCATAATTCCGCTCGACGTCCAGTTGCTCACCGCATACAGACCGGTGAACCCCGTGGTCACGGCCAGCAGCCGGCGATCTTCGAGCGGTTCGAAGCGGAGCGGGCGGGCAAAAAATTGTGCTCGCCGAGCAAGAGCACGGATTGGCCGTCGAGTTCGTGTCCGCTGGCGCATGGTCACCCTTCCACCAAAAGGTTGCTCGCGTGTCCCGCTGGTTGGGACTCGTTGGCCGTCGCAGGTCGATTGTAGTTGAAACTGATAACATTTGCAGTTTTTTTCGACACCGCGGGAAGTAGCCTGGCAACCTGAGCGAGCACCGAAATGAGCCATTGGTTTTGATCCGGTGGACCGAGTGCCGACGCGACGGTCGGCATAGGGAAGGCGACGCGGCCAAAAAACGGACGTAGTTCGCCAGAGTGGCTACCAGGGCGTCGACTCCCGCAGCCATTGAGTCGTGCTCCGGTTCAAGCTGCCGGTGGGTTGCGCGCTGCTAGGCGATCGCCTGAGTTTGCGAACGCCTGCAGCGGAGTCCGCCCAGGAGGGCGTGGCATGCGTCACCAAGGCAGATGGCCTAAGTGCGTAAGGACACATCGACCTGGGCATCGAGTTCGTCAGGTCGCCAACGTCCGATAAATGGGAGGTGCATGCGCTCACAAATCCAAAAACGCCTCCGCGGAATTGCGTGGCCTTGTTCGTTTCGAAATTCTTTTTTGAAAGACATTGTGGGGTGGCAGGAAAGCTGCTTCATTTGGACCCGAAGACTCGGCCCGGCCCCTTCCCATCCAACATCACCCCCGCCCTCACCCCACCAACAATCACCCTCAGCCGGGCCTGATGACCGTCTTCCCGCATATACTCTGCCGGCAAATCCATCGGCGGCAACTTCTCTCCCTTAGGAGTATTCCTGACCACATTCAGTATCGAGTCTGAGTACACAAACGATTCACACAGGGTATGGCTCTCCTGGGCCCACGCGTTCGGATCCATCTCTTTGGCAGCCGTATCCCACATCTCCCCATACTGCCGGGGATTCGAAAGCTGGGCTAACTTCCGTCTCAACATTCTTCATGTAGTATTGGCGGCCCAAAATGTTATCCCGTAGGGCAGGGAAATTTCTGCCGGGGACGAGTGGGATGTCGTTGCCGCCGCGGTCAGGATCTCGTCAATCTTGATTTTTCGCCAGCGGGCTTTACGTACGCGCTCGCACGTCGGTCGCGGCTTTTTTCGCCGCGGCAGCGGTTCTCCGGCCCTCGACAGCCTGCAGCTCTTGCCGCTGCCCCCAAACGTAGAACATGATGCCCAGCAGCCCGCCCACGACGGTGGCGGAGAGTACGGCAAACGCACTGGAGGTGAAGGTGGAGTTTTCCGTCGCGGCCTGAGTCGTGAGCACCAGACCGATGAGACTTACCACCAGTCCCCATGCATCCGACAGAATCTCGGTCGGGCTTATGCTGAACTTGCTCAGTACTACCAGCTTGCCCAACACCAGTTGCAGGGCGAAGCTGACGACACCGGTCATCATCACGGCGAACGCCACCCAGTAAAATGCCGGAAACGATAAGCTTTCCGCCAACCAGTAAATCGGCTTGAGAATATTCGTCGTGACTTCCTGCGCCTGCTTGCTTTGTTCCACTTGTTCGACGACCTTATCGATTTTCTTTGCGGCTTCAACCGCGACCGGCTTGGTTCCGTCCTTCGCTGCATTCGTTTCAACGTCGACCCCAACCGGGTTTTCCTGAGCCAAAACGGGGGCGCACATCATCAACGCGCCGACAAGCACAGCCGACAACTTCAAGGCCTGGGTCATAGCTTGCTCCTTTCCAGAAAGTGTACCTGGAGAAACTCCCGAACGAAGAACGTCAGTCCCTTGGAGAAATTCGTTTAGACCGGCTCAGTATTGCCGTCGAAGCCAGTTCATTTCCGCTGAATTACAACGTCGTTTGCGTCATCAATATAGGGCGCTGCAGCTAGCCATCGTGCCCTGATCTGATCATAGCGAGCTTCCTTTGCCCAGTCGTTGGACCAATCCGACGTCTGGGCTTTTTTCTTGCACTGCTTCGAAAGCCACCTTCAATCCCACGCCTTCGCATGTTGCGGGGCCGTTCGTGTTTTTCCCCACACGACCGCCCCGGTCGTGGGGCGGTCCCAACCAAGGAGATTGTCCCATGATCGAAACCAAAGTAGCCAACGAACAAACCTCAACCGATTGGCAACACGCCTTCCTCACCATGCTCCCCCACATCCAACAAAAACTCCGTCTCGCCTTCTGCCACCTCGATGCCGAATCCCAAGAAGACGCCACTGCCGAAGCGATTGCCCATTGCTTGTTGGCCTATGTCAGGCTGCATGAGCAAGGCCGTACAGAAGCTGCCAATCCATCCAGCCTGGCGTGGTATGCCTCACGCCAAATTAAACGGGGCCGCCCAGCAGTGGGCAGGATGAATAGCAAAGATCCGCTAAGCCGATATGCCCAGATCAGCAATGGAATTCAGATCGAGCCGACCCCAAGTAAATGGATCGATGTGCTCGTCGAAGACAAGCGGGCCACGGTGCCGGATCAAGTGGCTGCGAAATTGGATGTAGGAAGTTGGTTTGGCAGCTTGTCACAGCGCATGAAGCAGATTGCGAAGGACTTGGCATTGGGTTTTTCGACGAGCGAGGTGGCGAAGAAGTATGGGGTGACGGCTGGTAGGATCAGTCAGTTGAGGAGGAGTTTGGAGGAATCGTGGGGGGAGTTTCAGGGGGAGGGGGTGGGGGTGTCGGCGTGACAGAGAGTCGATGATCATTCGCGGGTACACACTGCAGGTGAGGTTGATGGTCAGTAACGGCCAGTGCTTCGCCTGCAGGTTTCTTACCTATCACAGCACGACAGCTTTTGGGATAGAAACGTGTCTCCATCGATCGATCACTTTGTCTCATCGCCAAATCAAAGCGGTGGCTTTGTCACCGCTCAGTTGCGTAACCTAGTCCGTCAGCCGTATACCAGCCCACACTCCGGAGTGGACGAACTATCGCGACAGCGACCCGGGCTTCCGGCTGCTCGATTTCTTCCGTCTCATTGACCCGGCGGTGCTCGACGGCTTACTGGTTGAGTATCACCAAAAGCCGTTCTGGAGTGGGCTTTCACTGGAAGGTGAGACGTTCCGCAGCCAGTTCGCCTACACGTGGTTGGACGCGGCGCTTACTTCGGCCGAGGACCCGGCTACGGTCCGATCAGCAGATTGGGTCCGCGCCGTCGCCGCTATCGCGGCCAGTTCTCGTTCGTTAGGTGGCAAGTCAACCCGGCCAATCGCTCGCTCGATTGGCAATCGGGCCGGTTCCGTTCGTTCCATTTGTCAGTTCGTGTCAACGATTTGCCGTTCGCATTGTTTTTGTACCACGCGACCTATTTCCTATTGTCGCGAAAGTGTGGGGACTCAGCGAGCGTGAACGCTACGATTTCCTCACCGGTGGCGGTGCTGATGTCGTGATGCAGGCTCACGACTTTGACGCCGGTGATCTCCTGGACCATCGCCTCCATGAGCGGTCGCGCGGTCTCGACGAGATGAGTTCGCACTTGTTTGAGAAGGTCGCGGCCTTTTTCGGCCGGGAGCGAGGCGACGAGCTGCTGTTCGGCCACGGTTAGGACGCCTAGAAGTCGGACCACAAGAAGTTCGCCTATCAGGTAGGCATGAATAGCCTGGGGTCCGCGGCCCATATAGTCTTGTTCGAAGCGGCTGATCCCTTCACAGATGGCCGCTTCAATTTCTCCATGTGTCTTCATTGGAATCTCAATCCTGAACCAATTACAAGTTTTCGTCGAGCTCCGGCAATTTGCCGCAAATGGTCAGGAAAACAGGGAAATCCAAATCCAAGCCTATCTTAGTGAAAGTGGAAATACGTGCAGAATGGGGTTGTGTTTCCCGGCGTTTGGACTACCATTGTATCAGGGAGAGCTAGACCGAGCCTTTGGAAACCTTTCTGGGCTCAATCGGGCTTTGACCAACATTTCGGACGACTAATTATAGAGCAACCCGGCTGGGCTGGGAGGCTCGTTAACGAGTAAGCCGACGTGGTGGGACACCTTCGGGTGTCCCGCCACGTCGGTTTTTTGTTTAGATGCCGACACGGTCGTGAACACCGCGACCGACTTTTGTCGCACGGCGCGAACGCAACTGGGTAGCCAGTGCGGCGGATCGCCGAAACCGGCTTGGTTTAATCGGAGAAAGGGAAAGATCATGAGCACTACTACGCTAATCATTTTGATCGTCGTGTTATTCATTCTGTTCGGCGGAGGCGGCGGGTATTATTGGAGCCGCAGATCATGAGTAGCGCCGCCCGCATATGGGCGGCATGCAGATACTGAGGTGTAGTTTTCGGTGGACTAAATAAAGAGCAACCCGGGCGGGCCGGGAGGCTCGTTAACGAGTAGACCGACGTGGTGGAATACCTTCGTGTGTTCTGCCACGTCGGTTTTTATTTTTCCGTGGCGTGCTCCTCGCTGAGACCCACGCAAAGGCGAATTGAAATGGACACTACCGTTCCTTCCATTGCCGAGCAACTGGCCCTAGCGGCAAAGAATTTTCAGCAGGAAATAACAGGCCACACTCCGTCAGCCGTAACCATCGTTCTGAGCGAGGACACGTTAGTGCTCACGCTCCACGAGGCGTTATCGCCTGCCGAGCTAATCCTAGCCAAGAGTGTCGAGGGCGCTAGCAAATTGCGGGAGTATCACCAGCAGCTCTTCCGAAACTCCGTCGGTGCGCTGCGGAAGGAGATCGAGCGGATCACCGGCCGAACAGTCCGCCAGGCAGCGGTGGAAGTCGATCCGGGCACAGGAAGTGTCGTCCACGCGTTTACGACCGGCACCACGGTACAAGTATTCCTGTTCGACAGCCGAGCATCAGCCGGCGCGTTTGCACCGAGTGACGTCGGAGCACCCGCTTAACCTGGGAGGTTTTACGCATGACCGCGTTGTTGATGAAGGATCGACGAACAACTGGAGCCGGAGAATCAGACGCGGACAACTGGTTCGAGGCGTCGCTGGAGGCTGCCATCGGTGGCAATTCGTTTGAGTTGCCGCCCGAAATCGATGAGCCCGGGCGATTGCTTCGCGTGTTAGTTGTCGACGACCACCGGGCGTGTGCTGACACGTTGTGCAGACTGGTCGGCATTTGGGGCCACGACGTCCAGCGGGCCTACGACGGAGCTACCGGCCTGGCCTTGGCGGCGGCCTATCCGCCCGACGTCCTGCTGCTCGACATCCGCATGCCGGACATTAGCGGCATCGAAGTCGCGCAACAGATTCGACGACAGTCTCGTCTAAAAGGCTGCTTGATGATCGCGGTCACCGGCCGCACCGATAAAAACACTCGGCGGCAATGCGAAAAGGCAGGCATCCACCTGTTGCTCATCAAGCCTGTCGATTTGTCGAACCTAGAAACGCTGCTGACGTTGGAACGTGCGTACCGATTGCGGCTACGGCGCGGCGCAACTAACGAGAACGTGTTTTCAATAATGTCGCCACAGCTAACGGAATCGAATTCACATCGGCCGACGCAATTGTCTTGCCGTGTTTGGCAAGGAACCGTCGCCTCCTAAAAGGATGTTAAGCATGTTGGTTCTAGCAAGGAAGAGTCGGGAATCAATCGTGGTGGGAACGGCTGATAATCGGCGCGAAGTTCTGCGAGTAACCGTCCTCGAAGTCCGCGGCGGCATGGTCAAGCTGGGATTCGAGGCCGGCGACGAAGTTCCGATCCATCGCGCTGAAGTGTGGGAGCGGATCCGCACGGAGAACGGCGCGCCCGACCCGAAGCCGATTGCCGCGCGGTCCAAGTATAAGGCGACATACCTTGATTGAAGATCCAACGTTGTAGTGGAACCATGCCGGGCGCGGGAGTGATTATGATTCCTGAAAGTTGTTTCTAGTTGTGAATTGCATGTCTTGATGGCACGTCGCCAGACGGGCCAATCCCCTTTTTGTTGGAGGAACGTACCATGTTACAGTTAGCCATTACTTGCTTGGTGATCGCACTAATTGCGGCACTATTGGGTTTTGGGGGAATTGCCGGCTCCTTCGTGGGAGTGGCGAAAATCCTCTTTGTTGTCTTCCTCGTACTTGCGTTGCTCTCCTTTGTTGCAGGCGGCATGCGCAGAGGCGTCTAGAGATGACTCGCAGCCGAGTACCGGCGGCGGAAATCGAAGCGCCGGGTGCTGGCAACGAACCAGCACCCGGCTTGTTGATACAGCAAAAGTGAATTGAAACAGATCGAATGAATCCCCAATTGCAGAGTACAAAACCAATGAACGTTCTTCAAATGAATCGATGGTGGACTGTCACCGCATTGGTGGTACTTGGAGCGTCGATTGGGTTAAGTCAACGCATCGCCGCGGAGCAACTACAACCGCCATTGCAACCACAGCAACAACAGGCGCCAGCCGCTGATCAGGATGGGATGGAAGTGCTCACGCGCGGGCCGGTGCACGAAGCATTCGCGGAAACAATCACGTTCAATCCGGAGCCGGGCATCGTGGCGCCGAAAGCGCCGCCAGCCGACATTGAAGAGGTGCCGCCGCAACAGAGGCCCGAGGGGAAAAACCTAGCCTGGATTCCCGGCTATTGGGCCTGGGACGACGAGCGTAACGATTTCCTGTGGGTCAGCGGCATTTGGCGCGCCCCTGCCGCCAGGACGCCAGTGGGTGCCCGGGTATTGGGCCAAGTCCCGGCAAGGTGCTCAATGGACGTCCGGCTACTGGGCCGACGCAGCGGCCAGTGAGATTGACTACCTGCCGGAGCCACCGGCGACGGTCGAGGCGGGTCCCAACATTGCCGCGCCTTCTGGGGACGATATTTGGTTGCCAGGCTGTTGGGTTTGGCAGCAGAACCGCTACGCCTGGCGCCCCGGCTACTGGACGAAAGGATATCAAGACTGGGATTGGGTACCAGACCATTATGTGTGGACCCCCAGTGGCTACATCTACGTCGATGGCTACTACGACTACTCGGTTTCGCGTCGAGGCATCGTGTTCGCTCCCGTCTACTTCAGCGGCGGACTCCGTTCCCAGCGTGGTTTCTCCTACTCACCTTCGTTCGTGATTAACCCGGGCGTATTTGTCAGCTCTCTCTTTTTGCGACCGGGCTACGGCCATTACTACTTCGGAGACTATTACGGTTCGAACTACGCGAATGCCGGATTCTCTCCGTGGTTCTCGTTCCAATCCAGCCATCGAGGCTACGATCCGATCTACACCAACCAGCGTTGGCAGCATCGCCGCGACCGGGCGTGGGAGCAACGTGCGGAAGCCAACTTTCGGAACTTACGCGACCATGAGAACACCCGGCCGCCACGCAACTGGGCGGCACAAAGAGAACTAGCCCGGCGTGGCAATACTTCCAACCGTGGGAATATCGCGGTGGCCGAGCAACTCGATGAACTCGCGAAGAAAAAAGCAGGCCAGCTGCGATTCAAACCGATGGATCCAGTAGAACGACAACAGTTTAGCCAGCGCGGGCAAGAGTACCGTAAGTACCTCCAGCAGCGGCAACAGTTGGAAGCCAGCGCGGCGCGCACACCAGGCGGAGGTCCTGCCACCGCAGCCGGGCCGGCACACAGGAAAATATCGAGATCACCCTTCGTCGGGCCGCCTGCCAATCAGCTTGGCAAGGATTACACGCCGCCACAGCGACACGTTGTTCCCAAGCCGAACCTTCGGGTTCAGCCCAAACCGAGAACTCATGGAGGCACATCAGGAACACAGCAACAACAGGGGGTGAACCAAGGCAATCGTCAAGGCGCGTCTGCCGGTCCGTCGCAAGGCCAGGGTGGAAACCGCGGCGACAATCGCCAAGGCGCATCCAATGGCCAACAGCAGAGTGGATCCGGCGACCAACAACAGGGTACATCGCAGAATCATCCCGAACATGATTCAAAGAAAAAAGATAAGGACTAAGAGTCAGGCCCGTTAAAGCGATCCGGAGTGCGGATCGAGATGAATGAAGAGGCGGAGACGCTGCTGCGTTGATGACTCCGTGCCATTTGGTTCTACAACCAGGATGGGCAACACGATGGCCACGGGGTCATCCGCAGTGGCTTCGAGTCGTGAGTCGAACATCATGCAAATCAAATCGGGAATCGAGTTGTGAAAAAAGTGACCGCGGTGCTGTTTGTGTACGCGATTATCGTCATCGCATCGTGTATTTTCTGGGTGAGGTTCGCACTAACGAAATCCAGTCTCACTACAGGAAACAATGCAGGTAACGTCAATGTCACGGCCGACGCGGACAAGATGAAACAGGATGCCAAGATGGTTACGGACAAAGCTACCGAGCTGACCGGCGGGGTTACGGATGACGTCAAGGCGGACGGTCAGGCGACGCGACATCGTGAAGTCAAATGAGCTTTCGAGAACACGAACGGGGGCACCACTGCAACAACACTATAGACCACGCTTCGTGTTCGGGACGTTATAGACGGGAGAATTGAAATGTTAGGCACGATCCTGATTGTGATCTTAATTCTGATGCTGCTGGGGGCGCTGCCCACTTGGGGCCATAGCCGAAACTGGGGCTACGCTCCGAGCGGCGGATTGGGACTCATTGTCCTGGTGCTGGCCGTGTTGTTCTTCATGGGGCGTATCTGATCGGCGGTCACGAGGAAATTTATGAGGACGAAACCATGAACGATTCATTGTCTGATCCTGAGCTTTCCCATCACGCAGTTGTCGCCCAGGCGATTTCAATGTCGTTGCGCCTAGCAAATCTCGCCGTCGTTGTCCTACCCTTTCTGGGCTTTGTGGCCCTCGTGGTCACACTGTGGGGATGGGGTTTCGATTGGGTGGATTTGGGTTTGCTCTTAGGGATGTACGCGCTGACGGCCGTGGGAATCACCGTCGGCTTCCATCGACTGTTTACCCACCGGGCCTTTGAAACCAATAAGGTGGTCCAGTTTGTACTGGCTGTGCTCGGTTCGATGGCCGTCGAGGGCCCGCTTCTGAAGTGGGTTGCCATCCATCGGCGTCATCACCAATGCAGCGACACGCCGGATGATCCCCATTCGCCGCACAAACAAGGTGATGGTTTTCTGGGACTATTGCGCGGACTGTGGCATGCACACGTGGGTTGGTTTTTCCAACCAGACCCACCGAACCTGACGCATTATGTTAAAGACCTTCATCAGAGCAAGACATTACGCATTGCCAGCGCTGTTCCCATTATGGGCGACATTGAGCCTGCTGATTCCAGCGGCGCTTGGGGGCCTGCTGACACATTCATGGCTCGGCGTCGTGACTGGGCTTGTGTGGGGCGGTTTGGCCCGGATATTCCTCGTCCATCATGTGACGTGGAGCATCAACTCGATCTGTCATCTGTGGGGCCGCCAGCCTTTCCGTACTGGCGACCAAAGTCGAAACAATTTCGTTTTTGGCGTGCTCGGTTTCGGTGAGGGTTGGCACAACAATCATCATGCGTTCCCGACTTCACCCAAGTTCGGGCTGCGTTGGTGGCAAATCGACCTGGGCTATTGGTTCATTTGGATGCTCGCACGGTTGGGACTCGCTACCAGAGTAAGATCCCACGAACAACCGAATCGAAGCACACGATGTTGAGGGGAACAATGAATAAATTGAAGCTCGCCGCGATCATCATCATTGGCGTAGTCGCCGTGATCATAGTTTTTCAGAACACGCAAGCCGTCGAAACGAAGCTGCTGTTCTTAACGCTGACACTGCCGAATGCGGCCCTGTTGTTCGGAACGTTAATCAGCGGTTTCGCGATCGGCGTCTTGACTGCCGGACACATTGTTGCCAATGCGAAGCGGAAGCTGCCAGATCAAGCAGCCACAAAGTGAGATTTTAATAGAGGGAATGGGATTACATCCGTTCTTTGAAAGGAACACAAATGTCTACCACGAGTGCTCGGCTGGGTGCCCAGGCGAAAGAAGTATCCGACGACCTTACGGAAATGGGTGGCATCATAAACGATGCTGCCCAGGAGAAGATCAGCCAAGTGCGCGAGAGTGCGACCGAATTCTATGAACAGGGTCGGGACAAAATCCAGGGTGCAAAATGCACTTTTCAGCAATACGTTCGAGAGCGACCAGTTAAATCCGTGCTGATTGCAGCAGGTATCGGCTTGCTATTCGGTCGCTTTTGGATGCGTCGCTGAGCAGGTTTGCCCGAGGGCGGTAGGTTGAACCAAATGACTGAAATCGTAAGAGACAACATGGCGCCGATTGGCCAATTTCCTAGGTCAAATTGGATTTCGACGCTGGCATCGACCGTCGTGGTTGTTGCCGCTCTTTATATGGCGAAGAGCCTGTTGGTGCCTCTGACGCTCGCCGTGCTGCTGAGCTTCTTGCTAATGCCGGTTTGTGACTGGCTCGAGCGCGGGAAGCTGGGCCGTATTCCGGCAGTGTTGGTGACCGTCTCCCTGTGCTTCACGATGCTGGGGATCGTGGCCTGGATCGCAGTCGTCCAAATGACCCATTTGGCCCCCAAGATCCCCGAGTACCAGAACAATATCCAGGTGAAGCTCAGCTCGGTGAACGAATATGCAGCCGCCGCGCTGAGCAAGCTAACCAAAAACGTACCGGAAGTTGGCAAGAATCTCTCGCGTCCAGAGCAGACCGCCGAGCCAAAAGGGACCTCCGAATTGCCCTTTTCGGTCCGTGTACTTTCCTCGCCAATGAGCCCACTTCAAGTATTCGGTGGCATGTTTGGCACATTACTCGAAACCTTGGGCACAATTGGCATCGTCATCGTGCTTGTCGTGTTCTTCCTTATTCGAAGTGAGGATTTGCGCGATCGATTCATCCACCTGGTAGGAAAGGGTCATGTGACCGTGACCACGCAAATGCTGGAAGACGCCAACGCGCGGGTCCGTCGCTATCTTTCCATGCTGTTTCTCGTCAACGTGACGTTTGGCATTTCCGTCGGAATCGGGCTGTACCTGATCGGTGTACCCAGTGCCCCGCTATGGGGAATACTGGCCGCGGCACTCAGGTTTATTCCCTATGTTGGCCCCTGGATTGCCGCCGCAATGCCAGTGGCCCTTTCGATGGCTATCTCGACGGGTTGGGTATCGCCTCTGCTCACCGCCGGGCTGTTCGTCGTGCTGGAGCTGTTCAACTACAACATCCTGGAACCATGGCTTTATGGCAAGCACACTGGCGTCTCGGCGGTGGCGATCCTGGTGGCCGCCGTCTTTTGGCTGTGGTTGTGGGGACCTATAGGGTTGCTGCTCGCGACGCCGTTGACGGTGTGCCTGTTGGTGATCGGCAAGCACGTTCCGCAACTATCTTTCCTGAACGTGTTGTTGGGCAATGAGCCCGTTTTCGAGCCGAAGAAACGCATCTATCAGCGACTCGTGGCCGGAGATCAAGAGGAGGCAGACGAACTACTGGAGGATTTGCTGGAGCACAGTCCGCTGGTCGAAGTCTATGACACGGTGCTCATCCCCGCATTGGCCTTGGCCGAGACGCATTGGCGTCGCGGCGAGTTCAACGATGGAAAGCACAAGTTCATGATGGAAAGCCTAAGGGAGATGATTCAAGACCGAATTGAGCGCCAACAGGAATTTCAGGCACAAGAGCGTTCGGCGACCCTTCAAGAGGCAAACGCGGGTTCCGGCCTGGTGGATGAGATCGAGTCGCCGAGATTTTGCATTTTCTCCCTGCCCGCCCGGAGCGAAGCAGACGAAATCGCTGCCATGATGCTCGCGCAAGTTTTGGAAACGAGGAACTGCATTGTGCAGGCAGTGTCGATTGCTTCACTGGCCTCCGACATGATCGATCTTGTTGAGCAGCGCAAAGCTGATGTGGTTTGTGTTTCCGCCACGCCTCCTGGCGCCATGATGCACGCTCGTTACCTGTGCAAGCAACTGCGTCGCCGATTTCCAAAGGTGAAGCTGGTCGTGGGATTATGGGACATGCAAGGCGACATGGACAAGGCAAAAGAGCGCATCGGTTGTGGCGCAATAGTTGTGTCAACGCTGGTTGACGCGCAAGAACAAATCAACCTACTGATCCGGGAGCTTTTGCGGCAGAACAACCAACAGGCACCGCCAAAGCCTCATCAAATGGTCACGAGGATGGCGCATCCATCGAACTATCCGCCACATGTCGATGTTCGATCCGATCTCCAACGAGTGCCGCCGGCCAAGCAAACAAAACCGTGAAGTCAACTGATCTTTACAACACACACAATGCGATTAACGCACTGAGACACTTCGCTATTAAGGATTTACCGCCATGAATTGGGATCAAATAAAAGGCGATTGGCATCAACTGAGTCGCAGATTAAAGGAAAAGTGGAAATTGTTAACCGATGCCGATCTGCGTGCGGTCGCCGGCAACCGCGACCGTCTGGAGGACATCCTCCGCGACCGCTATGGATACGAAAAAACCCGCGCAACGACCGAGCTCGACAAGTTTACCGATGCACTAACGTCTTAGGCGTTGTCACGCACAACGACCGTTGTTAAACGCCCGAGTAAAGACCATGAACAACTCGCAAGATGACCGTATCACGCGCAATGTAATCAACAAGTTGGCGTCGCGTGGATTTGGACAATCCCATTTAACGGTACAGACCAGCAATGGGCGGGTCACCGTGTCCGGAAGCGTTCCATACGCGCATCAGCAAACAGCGGCCATGAAGGTAATCGCCGGGATGGCGGGCATCCGACGAGTCGTTAATCAGGTTACCGTGAAGCCTGCCGCGAGGCGCACATGAAATTGGCGGCTGGTCTAGAAGTGGAAGTCGAAATGAATCAAGAACTGCTCATTCAACAGACAAAAGTCGAGAGCCAGGCCCTGGAGCACATTACACGCGCTGGAAGTCATGATCGGCTGGGCGGTCGATGGTGGCGGCTATGGCAGGAAACTCGCCAGTGTGCGGTTTTTTACCGTGCAATACCAGCAACATCTAGAGCGGCTATTCGCATTGGAAGAGATCGATGGTTACATGGAAAGCGTCTCGCGCTTCAATCCGGAATTGACGAATCAGATCGATGATCTGAAACGCGACCACGAGCAATTGCGGGCCGCAGTTCGAAGAATAGTCGTACGGCTTGACTTGGCGTCGTCCACAAATCTCCCAGAGTTCGATGCGACGTGCTTCGAGGTACGAAGAACGATCAACGACGTTTTGGAACACCTTCATCGCGAGCAGGACTTGCTCGTCGAAGCCTTTAATCGCGATACAGGTGGCGAGTCATGAACGGGCCGTCCAAGTCCAATCCGTGCCGACCTACTAAGTGAAGCGGCAATGCAAACCGGCACCTAGGCGGATCTACTGCGGGAGATAATTGATGCCTGAGATTTTTGGAATTGGTCCCACCGAAGTAATTGTTTTTTTAATCATCGCGATCATCGTGTGGGGATTGCGAGTTTTGGCTTCGATTACCAAAACACCGCCGTTGAAATGATAAAAAGGAGGAATCGATGAATAGTCAGATGGGTGTGTGGATTGACCATCGAAAGGCCATTGTCGTGGCAGTTACCGACCAAGGCGAAGAAACGGGGCTGGTGATATCGCACGTTGAACGGCAACTCCGTCGCGCGGGGATTCGCCGCTTAAAGGTTCCTTTGAAACGCAACGTGTCCCGGCGGATGATAGCCGCCAGAGAGCATTCACGGGACATCTCAACATTTACTATGACGCGGTGATTGCGTGTTTGCGTGGGGCAGAATCGATTTTGATATTTGGTCCCGGGGAGGCCAAAGGCGAACTGAAAGTACGGCTTGAAAAGAACAAACTCGACGGCCGCATTGCCGCAATTAAAACAGCCGACAAGATGACCGATCGCCAGATTTCGGCGAAGGTCCGCGAGTACTTTGATAAGAGGTCAGACGGTGATGACGACAGTAGAGACCTTCTACCACTAACCAGTAACTTAAAGCATAGACGGGCGCTACCAGGGCGTTCTTCTATGATCAACGGAAGGGTCCACCATGACAACGATTGATGACTTCAGCGAGCGACTCGACAGCGAATTCGGGTTGATGCCGACCGCAATTGAGGAGCGGCGAGTCCTTCTGGAGCGCGAGTATCATGAACGCCAGCAGCGATTCAAAAGATTGTATGTGCCAGCTCTCGCGCAACTGCGCTTGATCTGGGAGCCGCGCCGCGATGCACTGTTGGCTCGCTTCAAAGACATCATCCACCTCCAGCCGGTTGCACGAGACGAATTCAGTAAGGTGACCTTTCTGATTGACTCGCCCCTTGCGCGAATCAGTCTGCGATTCACGTTCAGCCACGATCCCGACGTCCGCTACATCACTCTGGAATACGATCTGGAGATCATTCCTGTCCTAATGAAATACGACAATCACGCAACGCTCGAACTGCAACTGGAAAACTTCGATCAACAAACGGCCGCACAGTGGTTGGAAGACCGCATGGTCAGCTTTGTCCGTACTTTTGTCGAGTTGAACGGGAATCAATACTACCTCAAGGACCATATGGTTGAGGATCCCATCGCTCGAGTTCGAATGCCCAGGAGTATCGTAACCGAGACCGTTGATTGGGACGGGCACAAGTATTACTTCATCTGTGCCGACACTCGACGTGAGTTCGAGAAACAGCACGGAGGCGTCAGCCGCCAGAATGCTAATTCTGTACCTGGGGCACCGCTTGCAATTGGAGGCGTCCACAATTGATACGAGTGACATTCGACCACGATTACATTGAAGACCTTCAGGACTACTACCGCCGCAATGAGTGCATCCGTGAGCAACAGTACCTATCGCCAGAAAAGTTACTGCATCTGGCTGCCTTCTGCGTTTCAAAGGTGGCGACTGAATTAGACAGGTGCGATGAACCGCACCCAGCCGCACCACAGGCTGAGGCGGCACTCGACGCTGTTCGGCAATTATTGCCGCTGCCTCGAGGAAGGCGTTCATGCAGACCCGAGAAGCAAAAGTGTCATTGTCAATGGTCGCACGGACGGTGAAAGACGCGACGCCCTGCCACAGATGACTACAGCAGAAGCTGGGGCGATTCTTGAGAGATCTATTGGCCGCTTGCGTCGTTTAAGGGCCGCCGCTGGTTCGGCATGGCGTGCCCTGGCCGGAGAAAACGGATGAAAGTATTCACTGTTTGGGTAAGTCGAATAGACGGTGCCTCCGGCGTCCGCGTCGAGGGCTTGGAGAATGCGAAGTGGCTCCTCGGTCGGCTAAGCGATGCCTTCGTGTTCAAAACGTGTGATCCGCTACGCGAGCTATTCGGTTCGTCGGATTGCACGTTTCGCGTGGCGCATAATTCACAGATGTCTGGTTCCCGGCTTGAAAAATTGCTGGCCGGAATCTCGGAAGTGAAACTGAAGTTGGAACCAGCACGTCCAGCATTGGAAGTCATTTAGCAGGTGATTGCCAATAAAGAGAAGATTCGATCGCCCCCAGTGGTTCACGGAATTGTAGCAACACGGAAGGTATAAGGTATTAAGTGCAAATCGTTCGCCCACTATTCATCTCGACCTATCCACCGGAAAGATGCGGACTGGCAACGTTCACAAAAGACTCCGTTGACGCGGTGGATTTGGCAGCAATGAAGCCGATTTGCTCCGTGGCGGCGGTCCGCAGAACAGAAGAGCTACGCTATGACGACCCACGCGTCGTGCATCAAATTGACAGTAGCTCAGACGCTTACCGCCCTCCCCGTACAGAACCCATTTACGAACTTTTGCGCGAGAGCGCTTTTTCGTAAATCGTTGAGAGGGAAGTGATTCGCAAGTTCGAGTCTTGTTCGGTGGGTACCAATCGAATTGAACGGTTTACGAACTTTTGAAATCGCTGGTTATTAGGCCCGCGCTCTCTGTTTTGAAAAGAGAGAGCGCGAGAAAGCGCCGACGACAACATGGCACGAAAGTGGCCGGTACGGAACGAACGATCCCGAAGGGTCCTAGCACCGTCCTAAACGTCCTCTTGTGGGGACATTGGGGGCGTTTGCGGACACCAATTCCTACAGCTTCCCACCCGGCCCGCCGACCCTCCTCTATCCGCCCGGACAGATCATTCTCGATCTAGGCGAACAGATCGGCGTCTGCGTCTATCCCCTCCGCCCCGCCTGTCCGCGTAGTCCGCGTAGAAACACACTTCTTACTTCTCAAATACAATCCAAGTTACCGTTTTTAGTTTTTTTTGATTCTATGCGGACTACGCGGACAGGCCTATAAAAACAGGGGTTTTTATACTGACAAATCAGATTCTACGCGGACCCTACGCGGACATTTTTTGCTCTACGCGGACCATCGTCGAGAAGATATTTTTGTCTTCTGCGCCGACAGTGATTGGCGAGTGAGCAAGGCGGGCAGCGGGGGCCGGAGGGGCTGCAGCTGATCACCCTTGGTCTCGCCGAATAGATCCGCCTTCTCGCCCGTTCAAACAAAGCAGCGGCCGTACGTGCGACTGGTAATATCCATCAAGAGCTTGATCTGCTCCTCGCTGATCATCGGAGGCAGCCGCTGGGTGGTGAGTCTTCAACTTCGTAGCAGGCAGCGCGATACTGCGCCGCTGGGCGGTAACTCTCGGCGAAGGTCTGACAGCGAGATAGAAAACGCACTTGCTACCGAACTCAGTAGTTGATGTCCATTTTTGGGGAATTGAAGGCGTAGCCGCGCATTGTGATTCAAACAGCATGATTCAGCACCAAGACGTACAGCGCTGGCGCTGCGCAAGACATCGTCGAAAGCAGCGAGATCACACCAACCCCCCAGAAAACCCACACACCCCACAGAACCCACAGAAGGTTCCATTACTTTCTGTATATCCAAAATCATCTATACAAAGTTTTAGAAACCTCTATGGGTTCTGTGGGGTTCTGCGGGGCCTCTGTGGGCTTCTGTGGGGTCTCTGTGGGGTCCGTGCTTTTCTCGCCGATTATTACCAATCACCAACATCCGGTCTCGATTGGATCGAGCCCCTTTTGGCCCGCTGACGCCACTAGAACGGCAGGGGTGGTAGTTCGCCGAGCCGGTTGACCATATATTTTCGTCGCTCTCGGTACCGCTCGTCTTGATAGGATTCACGGTCCACCACTAGCCCGTCCAGTTCCACCTGGTCACGCTCTGCAAAGCACCGGTTCATGAGCTTGCCAACCTGGGAGAGGGCTCGCCGCCGAACCTCTGGATCTTCCAAGTCGGCATCATCTCGGATGCCAGGGGTGGCAATTCCGCCATCCTCCTCGATGCAGTCCAGGAGATCGGTTGCGAAAAGCCATTGGCCGGCTTTCCCCTGCCGGTTCACGGCCAGCGTCACATCCCGCAGCCAGCCCAAAGCCGGATTGGTCATACGGGCTTGGGTTGCTTGATGGCCATCCAATAAGGGTGCTGCCCCCAACAACTTCTGCACAATCCAGTCGAGCGTTTGGGCCCAGACCCGAAAGTCATGCCGCGTATCATCGGTGCGTGGCTTTCCGGCTTGATGCCAGGCCCGCACGATGGCAAACACCGCACCCAGATACAGAGGCTGTTCGGCACGCACTCGCCCCAGAATGTCGCCTTCTGGATATTGGCGGTATTGATACTCTTCCGGCTGCTTCAGGGCC
>CAWIXI010000021.1:0-7236 GCA_963840025.1 uncultured Planctomycetota bacterium
GCAGTGTGTACCCGCGAATGATCATCGACTCTCTGTCACGCCGATACCACTACCCCCTCCCCCTCAAACACCAACCACGACTCCTCCAAACTCCTCCTCAATTGACTAATCCTCCCAGCACTCACTCCATACTTCTTCGCTACCTCGCTGGTCGAACAACCAACTGCCAAATCCTTGGCAATCTGCTTCATTCGTTGGGACAAACTGCCAAACCAAGTCCCTACATCCAACTTGGCCGCCACTTGATCCGGCACCGTGGCTCGCTTGTCCTCAACGAGCACCTCGATCCATTTACTTGGGGTCTGCTCGATCTGAATTCCATTGCTGATCTGAGCATACCGGCTTAGCGGATCTTTGCCATTCATCCTGCCCACCGCTGGGCGGCCACGTTTAATCTGCCGCGAGGCATACCAAGCCAGGCTGGAAGGATTGGCGGCTTCTGTACGGCCTTGCTCATGCAGCCTGACATAGGCCAACAAGCAATGGGCAATCGCTTCGGCAGTGGCGTCTTCTTGGGATTCGGGATCGAGGTGGCAGAATGCGAGGCGGAGTTTTTGTTGGATGTGGGGGAGGATGGTGAGGAAGTCGTGTTGCCAATCAGTGGAGGGTTGCTGGTTAGCTACTTTGGTTTCGAGCATGGAACGATCTCCTGGAGTTGGGACCGCCCCACGACCGGGGCGGTCGTGTGGGGAAAAACACAACCGCCCCGCGAAGTGCGAGACGTGAAATCAATTTGGCTGCCGAAGCAGCGCAACAAAAAAGCCCAGACGTCGGATTGGTCCAACGACTGGGCAAAGGAAGCTCGCTATGATCAGATCAGGGCAGGATGAATAGCTGCAGCACCCTATATAGATGACGCAAACGCCGTTGTAATTCAGCGGAAATGAACTGGTTTCGACGGCAATACTGAGCCGGTCTAAACGAATTTCTCCAAGGGACTGACGTTCTTCGTTCGGGAGTTTCTCCAGGTACACTTTCTGGAAAGGAGCAAGCTATGACCCAGGCCTTGAAGTTGTCGGCTGTGCTTGTCGGCGCGTTGATGACATGCGCCCCGTTTTGGCTCAGGAAAACCCGGTTGGGGTCGACGTTGAAACGAATGCAGCGAAGGACGGAACCAAGCCGGTCGCGGTTGAAGCCGCAAAGAAAATCGATAAGGTTGTCGAACAAGTGGAACAAAGCAAGCAGGCGCAGGAAGTCACGACGAATATTCTCAAGCCGATTTACTGGTTGGCGGAAAGCTTATCGTTTCCGGCGTTTTACTGGGTGGCGTTCGCCGTGATGATGACCGGTGTCGTCAGCTTCGCCCTGCAACTGGTGTTGGGCAAGCTGGTAGTACTGAGCAAGTTCAGCATAAGCCCGACCGAGATTCTGTCGGATGCATGGGGACTGGTGGTAAGTCTCATCGGTCTGGTGCTCACGACTCAGGCCGCGACGGAAAACTCCACCTTCACCTCCAGTGCGTTTGCCGTACTCTCCGCCACCGTCGTGGGCGGGCTGCTGGGCATCATGTTCTACGTTTGGGGGCAGCGGCAAGAGCTGCAGGCTGTCGAGGGCCGGAGAACCGCTGCCGCGGCGAAAAAAGCCGCGACCGACGTGCGAGCGCGTACGTAAAGCCCGCTGGCGAAAAATCAAGATTGACGAGATCCTGACCGCGGCGGCAACGACATCCCACTCGTCCCCGGCAGAAATTTCCCTGCCCTACGGGATAACATTTTGGGCCGCCAATACTACATGAAGAATGTTGAGACGGAAGTAGCCCAGCTTTCGAATCCCCGGCAGTATGGGGAGGTGTGGGATACGGCTGCCAAAGCGATGGATCCCAACGCGTGGGCCCAGGAGAGCCATACCCTGTGTGAATCGTTTGTGTATTCGGACTCGATACTGAATGTGGTCAGGAATACTCCTAAGGGAGAGAAGTTGCCGCCGATGGGTTTGCCGGCAGACTATATGCGGGAAGCAGGGCGTGAGGCCCGGCTAAGGGTGATTGCGGCAGGGGTGAGGTTAGGGATGTTGTTGGGTGGGAAGGGGCCTGGCCGAGTCTTCGGGTCCAAATGAAGCAGCTTTCCTGCCACCCCACAATGTCTTTCAAAAAAGAATTTCGAAACGAACAAGGCCACGCAATTCCGCGGAGGCATTTTTGGATTTGTGAGCGAATGTACCTCCCATTTATCGGACGTTGGCGACCTGACGAGCTCGACGCCCAGGTCGATGTGTCCTGGGCGGCTTGGGGGGAGTTCCATATCTAGCGGCGGTTGTGCACTCCGCCGTCACATAACCATGGGTGAAAGAGAGTTGCAACGGGTACCCACGGCCAACGCCGCTCACTGCGACATCAATTGGCTAGGCATAGGTGTTCAGTTTTCCACATGCTAGCGATTTCACTTACATTTCAAGGCGACCCGGCTTGGATGCTGAACTCTGCCGCTGTGATTTGTTGGTTGGGGTACTCTATCCTGTGACAAGAAGAGGCAAAAAATTGTTACTGTGGCGAAGGAATGCAAAGCCTCTGAAGACTTCGGACTCGCTTGATTGAAGAAGATTACCAAATTGAGAAAGCCCAGAACAATAATGCCTGCCGCCCCCGTCCATCCGACCAACAATTTGTTACCTGCACTGAGTACCGTATATGATAAATGTGCAACTGCATTGAAGGAGCCGTGTAAAATAGATGCGGCGATGACCGACCCAGAGCGAACTTTGATGAACGCGAATACGGGAGTCATGAACAGAATAAGCAGCATGAACACGAGGTAGGAGACAAGTGCCTCTGACGTGTCCGCATTCCAATCAAAATTAACCGGAGCGTGCCACAGCCCCCACACTATGCCAATGACCGCAGACGACTTCCAAAAACCGACCGGTGACAGTTCGCTTTGCAAAAAACCTCGCCAGCCCAATTCCTCACCAAAGCCTGTAATTGCGTTAATTGTCGGTCCTGCAACTAGGCCCTGAAGTAGGAAGAAGAAGAACGGGTGAATCGGGAGCCTTGTCAGGAATTGCGTAAGCCCGCCTTGCTGGTTGGCTAACAGCTCTTTGCCTAGGATAGAGGACTCGAAATCCGCAGTGAACTGAGACCCTGGCATCAAGAGACTGATCACACCGGCTGCAATAGCGACCGCAAAGGGAAGTAGCCAAGCAACCACGAACCAACGGTTAATCGTGAAGGACACGCCCAAGTCTCTTTTTATGCGTCTCCTGAAGATGATTTTCTGGACGATAACCGTAGCGAGCATGGGCGTAAACATGAAGTATAAGGTAACGACTCGCCACGATAACGAAAGGGGCTTTCCGTCCGCGAGACGATATGGAATCGCAACACCCCAGGAAATTCCGAAGACAATCAGAACGAAAACAAGAACACGTTTGTTTTGAGATGTCATCAATCGGCGTCCTCAATCGTCCTCTGAAATAACTCAAACGCACATTGCTCTCAATGTAATGCGTGTCGGCACTCCCACATAGGACATCGAGGCAATACGTGCCACTTGTTTTGCTTCGGAAGATTGTACCTATTCGCTCTGCAATGGAAAAAAGTGGCCGTCTTCCGCAAGCTCTTATTCTAGTGGCGGTGAATCTCCCCGCGGTAGGAAACGGAACCTAACTATCCAACCCTGGAATGGGTGCATTACGCGGATTGTCGTTGATTGCCAGCATTCTGGTATGCGTTGGAGCCGGTTTGGTTGGCATGGTAGCGGCGCCAGAAGTTGGCCATCGGATTGCTATCGCTGAGATAGTCGGCCCGCAATTGGAGGACAGCCTCGCTGGTTTCTCGTTCCCAGAACTTTTCGGTTCCCTTGACCCGTCGATTGATCTGCTTGACTGTCGACTCGATATGAGCGCTGGTGATGGGCAAGCCCTGCTGCCGGTACGTCGGATAGTTCATGTGGACGGCATTGTTCTGGAAATAGGTCAACGCCCGGCCGACATGATGTCGAACGTCGCTCTCGCGATCTTCCGGCGGCTTACCGTGCACCGATTGCAAGGTCTCCAGGTGTTCGATGACTTCCGCCACGTCGCCTTGCCAAATCAGTTGTGCCCACTTCTGGTACGTCGCTTCACCGTCATCGATTTTTGACGCACTCCAGGCGTAGGAGAGAGCGTGAACAAGATCGGCGATGGGCGTTGCATCCGGGAAGTGTTCTTGCCTCGTGCGCCAGTTGGTTTTGGCGCCATCGGCCACAAACGCCTGCCTCTGGGCGGCCGGGAAGTTCAGTGTTCGAGCGCACACTTCCAACTGCCAACCAAACGCATCCGCGTTTTGGCCACTGGCCACGACGTCTCGACGGCTGAGCTTGGGCGGCTTGTACGGCGAGGCGTCGTGGTGGGCTGGGCACGTCGTCGCGCTCGTTGTCGAATCGTCTGCCGGAGCGCCCGAGGCAGCGTTCGAGCCTGTATTTGCCGCCATGTTTGCGATCTCCTGCACCACTGGTGCGTGCACGAAGTCGTTGGGAATCTGAGGACAAGGATCGTCTGGATGCACTTGGCTGGTCATCGAAAGCAGGCAGCCGACTTTTGTTTGCGCCAATGGGTCGGGGATCTATCCTGGGAGGCGCACGGTGGGCCCGCACCTCGCGCGGCAAAATGATCACGCCGTTGGTACCGGCCTCCGTCCATCATCACCACGGCCAACTGCGGAGCTTCCCGGTGGCTGCAGCCCTTGCGGCGGGATGGCAAGTCGATGGCTTTGAGCTCCGCGACCGCGCGCGCGCGTTCGGCAAGCCGCGCATCACCAACCTGCTGGACCTGACGGCGAATTCGCCCCGCAGACACCTTTTGCTCGGCCAGTTGCCAGGCGGCATCTTCCGCCATCGCATAACTTCCCAGGTTACTGCCAGCCCACACGATCTTCTCAGTCAACTTGGGAGTCGTGGTGGCTCGCGCGGAGAGGCCCATCGAGCCGGCTACCGGGAAAAAAAGCCCGCCTACATGTCGGGCAGTGAAAAGCCGGTTCGTCATACTCAATCGTCCCTCGCAAACTGTCGAGTTCCCGATGCTGCGTCTCGGCCCGAGAGGACGCCTGCCCGCAGTCGGGGCACGACTGCGAGCCGGAGCCGGCCACCTCATAGCTTCGCTCGGCGAGCTGGCCCGCCAGCAATTGCCGAGTTACCTCATCCCCAATCTGGCAGGCCAGTTCTTCCAACTCGACGAACGTGCCAGCAGCTCCAAGACGCTGCTGTTCCCGCTCGGCAAGCTGACGCACGATCCCTGAAATCCTTGTTCTTAGTTCGCTATCCATAGCCAAATCACCTAACCTCAAACAAATCGCTCCCCCTGTACGCCAATTTCAGATAGCAAACCATCGTCAATCTCGCGATTCTTGCAAAGTGCGAAATGCACCCCGTGCTGGCGGCGGAAAGGTAGCCGGGCTGGCAACTACGGGGAGCATTTTCTTTTTATACTTCGCCCCCTTCTCTTTGCGTTCGATCGAACGAGCTTATGGGCAACGTCGCAAGAACTTGGTCCATGTTCTGTGCCATGGGTCAGCGTGCACATGGGCGTAATATGCTGGTCACCATTCTCCTAATTGGCATCGTGTTACCGGGTATTGGCTGCGTGCGACGTCGGTTGAACGTGCGGACCAATCCACCAGGCGCATTGCTGTACGTCGACAATCAGCAAATCGGCACGACGCCCTGCTCGGTCGACTTCACCTATTATGGCACGCGCGAAATTCGTCTGGTCAAACCTGGGTACGAAACACTGACAGTCAATCAGCCTATTCCGACGCCATGGTACGAATTCCCGCCGCTCGATTTTATCAGCGAAAACTTAGTGGCGACAAAAATCCGCGATAACCGCACAGTTACGTATGACCTCGCACCACAAGTGATCGTACCGACGCAACAACTGGTGGACCGGGCAAACCAATTGCGGCAAGATGCGTTGCAATACCCGGTAACAACAACCGTGCTACGGCTCCTGCTGTGCCGGGCGCCGTAGTGCCTGCAGCGCCAATCATTGCGCCAGGACCACTCCCCGCACCTTCTGCCGCACCACCGGGTGAAATTCCACAGCGGCTGCCGGACGTCTATCCACCACCAATTCAGCCAATGGCGCCGGGGTCGACGCCCAGGCTGTCGCCGGCGCCACCCGGGACAATGTAATTGGCGAGAACTGCCCAGCAGTTGTCCTGCGGGGGCTCCCGAGGCAGATCGTGTGTCGCAACGCAATTCCAGGACTCCGTCGGCGTCGGAGACGCCGCCTGCTAGGCTATCTTTTCGCAGCCTTCAACAGCGAAAACAAAAGCGGTCGTTGTGGCTGTGTAGAAAACCCGAACAACCACAAGAATCATGATGTTGTGGGTGAGAACGAGCAAGCGGAGTTCGCGGCATTGGCTGTGGTAGGAGCGGGCGTGGACGTGAGCGCCTTGGCGACGTTTGATCATCGAGATCACGGTTTCCACTTGTGAGCGACGGCGATAGGCTTCGCGGTCGAACCTCTCTTTCATCAATCGGCGGTAGCGGCCGGTGGGCAGCTTGGTGGTCGGCCGGCCGTGCTTGGCGGGGATGATCGTGCGTATGCCATGCTCGTCGCGGGCGAACTCGTGGTTGCCTTCTGAGTCGTAACCGGCATCGGCCGCCAGTTGCACAAGCCGCACGACTTGTGTCGCCTCGGCCACCAGCGGGCGGAACTCATCCACATCGGGACGGGGGCCACGTCGGGCGTCGAGTGCGTAGACGAAATGGTCGTCGGTGCTTGCCACGACGCTGAGCTTCGGGTAGTGGTGATAAACAACGGTTTTCCCAGGGTTTTCCACCCGATTGCGGCGACGGACGAAGTACCCGCTGGCCGAAGTGCACTCCAGGCCGGTCGAGTCGATCGCCGCCCGTTTCACCCGCCGCTTGCGGCCCAGGTGCAGACGCACCGTAGAGCGGAGGAGTTTTCGCACCGGCGCCGTGAGCAGCAACCGCCGCGACGCTTTTTGAAACGTGGTGAAGTGGGGAACTTGCTTCAGTCCCAGCTCCGCGATGAGCGACGGATTGTCGGCCAGGTGGACTGCCAGGCCCCGATAGTCGGTCTTCAAAAACTGCTTCAGCACCAGGCAGGCGAAGAGTTGATGCTGCGTGAACTTTTTGGGACTATACCGATGGGCATACTCCGGCAACGCCCGCCGCGCCGTTGCCAACGCCGCCAAAACGACTGCCCGAGGTGATTTACTCGTCCGCGCCATAATTGCTTTACGCAGCAACGATGCACGGATGTTTAGCTAGCACGCCTGGTTTTCTACACAGCCGG
>CAWIXI010000022.1:0-231054 GCA_963840025.1 uncultured Planctomycetota bacterium
TAACTGAACGAAGTAAGTTGGCACAAAACTGATCGCTGTTAGTCGAACAGTTGGCCCTGACCTTCGTCCCAGTTTTCCTGTTCTCGTATGTAACGCCGCACTGCAGCTTCATCACGCCCCACAGTGCTGACCCAATATCCAGCTGCCGAAAAGTGCAGGCCGGTCATTCGTCGTTCCTTCAAAAAGCTCACGGTGAAGCACGTACCGCACTCTTGCCTTTCACAAACCCGATGATGTACGACACTGCGTACTTTGGTCGCACTTCAGGCACACGTGGACATGGTCGGGCATGGCATGCCCCTCCAAAACCTCAACTCCTTTCTGTTGACACAAATCTCGAATAATCCGACCAATGGCCCGAACTGAAACTTGCCGTAGATAACCTTTCTGCGATACTTGGGGATGAACACGATGTGGGGTATCTGCACTCCCAACGGACGTGCGACAACGATTCAAAATTTTTCATGTCGCTCTGTCTCCTTAGCCTAGCGGGGCTTAACGGAGATGGAGCGTATTTTATTCACGCCGGATCGGCGGAGCCTATTAGGGTCGCACGGCCGTAGGCCGTGGGTTTAGAACGTACTAATAACGACGAAAATTGCGTAACTATGACGGCCCAAACGGAGTGAATCGATCCAGGGTCCCATGACTGGTAAACCAGCGTTGGCCAGTTCAACCACGGACGTGCGGCCGGGCCTGGCGATGATCGCCAATGTATTGACGCCGTAGCGAATTACCTTCAAAAGTAGTGGCCGAAGGAATTCCCGAATTGAAGCTTCACACGCTTGGTGACTCACGGCCCAGCCGATTTCGATTGGGATATGCAGCCGCCCGACTTGATTCATCCTAGTTTTTTGGTTCCAAGAGGATTCGCCGCTGGCCGGCATGTTTCGCCGGCCGATTTCGGAGTGGCGAAAGGGCGGACGACTGATTGAATATCTGAAGCAAAACGACGTTCGGGCCGTCATCATGATGGGTATCGTTATATCTCGTATCTTCGGACTATTCGCTACTGCGCTGCGGCCCGTGTTGCCGTTGTTCGTCAACAACGACAGCAATATCCACGGCGACCGACGGCTTCGGCCACAAGCGGTGGGCGAAGAAGCAGCTCTACGGCTGGTGGCTGCGACGCGTCTCAGGTGTCATGTCGATGGGCTCGCTTGGGGAGATCAGTTTTTCACTAATACGGGGCCGACCCTGGCCGATTTACCGCGTTCCCTATTGGCCCGATTTTGACGCCTTTGCACACGTTGACGAAGAGTCGTTAAATCAATTCCGCCGGAAATTCGGACTATCGTCTGATCGCAAGTATATCCTTTACAGCGGTCGCCTTGTGCCCGCTAAGCGGGTAGACTTGCTCATAGACGCATTTGCCGCAATCGCCGCCCAGCGACCGGATTGGGACTTGCTAATCGTCGGCGACGGTGTTTTGCGGAACAATTGCAGCACGCGTGCCCGAGCCGTTGCGTTCACGTGTCGTATGGACCGGCTTTTTGGATGGTCAGGAACCGGCGCTTAGCCTACCATGCCGCCGATGTCTTGGTGTTGCCAAGCGATCTCGAACCATGGCGCTCGTAGTGCAGAAGCCATGGCTGCGGGGCTGGCCATTATTTCCAGTGAGACCTCCGTGGCAGCTTACAATTGGTAGAGGATGCGATTAGCGGACGAATATTTTCTGCCGGCAGTCGGGAAGAACTAAAAATGGCCCTATTACAGGTCACGGCTGCGGAATCAATTGAAAGTTTTCGAGCAAATTCATGCGCGGCGTTAGATGAGTGGAGAGGCCAACGGATCCAACCACCGAAATCCGCCGGGCCCTATTGGATGCGGGCGTCTTGCGTGCTGTTGGTGAATTTCAATTTTCCTAAATTATTGGAGCCAAACGGCGGAAACAATACGCTAAAAATCCGAAATGCATCCGCATGCAGACCGTAAATTTACAGTTCTTGGTCCGTAACTCCTTGCCTTTCCACGCAGTGGGTGGTTAGCCTACTTGCGCGGTTTGTCATTGACTGTCTACTTCCTGTCGTTATTGGTTGGCCTATGGTGGGTAACTGATTGGTTTGCGCTGCAGGATTTGATGGAGTCGGGCTTCAACCGAAAAGAATATTTTTACTATGGATTCGCTGTGGCTATTTTGGGCCACCTGACGCTCGGTCCAAATGAGTGGATTACCGTGCCGTTTCGAATACTTGCGAATTGGCCGGGCAGACTGATGGTTGCTTTTTGTATATTGATGCTTCGTCTGGCTCCCGTGTCGGCTGTGCCCAAAGCAAGCGCCACATACGCGGTCGGAACAATGGCTGTCGTAGTGTTAATGTGGCTGTTTTGCGCAGCAACTATCGCGTATTAGATCGCGTTTTGGCGATCACTGGTTTCTCACTTTTTGCGTGGTTGCTGATACTTCTCGCCCACCACGGATTGGCTCGCGGTTTCGGGAGGCAATCGGTGGAGTAAACCGAAATGTCACCGCTACTGCTGCTTTGGCGGCGATGGTAGCGCAATGTTCTCGCCGAGAATCATTGTTCGCTGGATAGCGCTTGGGGCCGCAGTGTTTTTTATCGTCATTGTTTCTTCGCGGGGAAGCATTGTGGTGTTAATGCATTCTCGCGTACCACGCTCTCCTGTACAAGGGTACTCTAAACCCGCTTTGCTTGGCGGCGCTGTGTCTATCTGGGTTAACAGTGCTCCCTATTTTGGCGGAGGCCCGCGACATTGTACTCGAAAAGATTTTTCAAGTTCACTCGGTCGCGAGGGTTTGGCAGCGGCTTCACGGGGCGCGTCGAAATGTGGGAAACGGCGATCGCCGCTTTTTGGAAACGTCCGATGACCGGCTGGGGATTCCGCGCCGCCTCGCTTGGGGCCACACGCCGGTTGGCGGTGTCCATAGCGGATGGCTGAAAATTTTTGCCGAATGCGGAATCTTTGGTGGTATTCTAATCATTGCGATAGTGGGACTAGTGATAGTTCAGCATTTCTTGGCATGGAAACAACGCACAATGAAGCCCGGCAGTTTACCGGGAATCGACCTCACTGAAACTTTACATATCAACATCCTAACGTGTGCCTCGTTTTCGATGCTTGCGACGATGTGGGTTTACGATCAGTACTACATTAACCTTGGATTACCCGTGTCGTGTCTGTTCTTTCTAATGTTGGCGGCACCTATCTATATCACTACTCAAGGCGTCGCAGTGCAATAATAGCACTAAGGTAAGGCCGAACTTCGCGGTCAGTTGTTTTTGCGTGAAGACAATAGTCGGCCACGGCAGCACAAGACTAGGACGAACGAATGCTTACTTCCGTTGGTATCAGTGGGATATTTCCCAAGAAGCAAGTCGCAGGTGGAGTATTTTCGGTTTTCGAAAACTTAGTCAGAGGATTTGGAGACTTGATCGCTGCATCGACACCGGCACTAGATGTTAGGGTCACAGTCTTTCATGGAGAAAGCGCAACCACTTCACTTGGACGAGCGCGTGAACTGGCACACGGTTTCGGATCACTGCGGGCGATTTCTTGCCGAGACCAGGTTGGGTTTCAATCCTGGGCAGCCACTTGATGCGCTGCTCTTTCTGAACTATTTCACTCCGCCGATAGTTCGAGCCAGCGAGTAGTAACAATAATTCACGATCTGCAACACCGATTTATGCCAGAGATGCATACTCCGATGAAACGGGCTTGGCTCCGGCTGTGTCACGAGTGGACGCTCCGTAAATGCGATCATATAGTCGCCATTTCGAACGTCGTAAAGCAGGATGTTTTACGTAAATATGGCGAGCAGTGGGCTGATCGCATTCGCGTTATCTGGAATCCGATTTCTTTAGAACGTTTTGACGGTCAAAATGAGTGTAATATGACAGACGGTCGTCCGTATGTGCTCTGCGTCGCCGTCGATCGGCCGCAAAAGAATCTTTTCCGCTTGATCCGGGCATTCGCTCTAGCAAGGTCGAAGTGCCCAGACTACTGCTTGGTTCTTGCCGGGCAATTGCGGTCATTGCGGAGCGAGCCACGTGAACGAACGGCTCGAGTAGGCAAACACATGCCGTCTGCAGTCGATTTGATCAACGAATTGGGATTGGCGAAACACGTCCGCATAACAGGATTCCTTCCGGACGCGGACTCGGGTGCCCTATATCGCGGTTCTGCGATGTGCGTTTTGCCATCGCTGTTCGAAGGCTTCGGGATGCCTGCAGTTGAATCGCTGGCGTTTGGAAAGCCGACTCTTGTGTCAGGTCTGCCTGTACTGCGTGAGGTCACCTTTGGTGCCGCACAATATCTTGATAATCCTGAAGATGTTGATGCCATGGCGGAGCGCATCTCGACCATGCTGGCAAACCCGCAGAAGTATAAACCATCTCCAGACTTGATTCGCTCGCGTGAAAACTAGCTTCGCGTCAAATACTATCGCAGAGCAATACCTTCAGTTGCTCGCCAATTGAACGTCCTCGCACTATTATTCTCGTATTTCGAGTATCACTGTGTGGTCCACGATCCGACAAGGGCTCTCCAGCAAGAATGGGTTTGTTCGAAAGGGTTCGGCAAGCCTACTGGCCGCACCGCGATGGTGGAAACGGCGTCGTTCCGTGCACTTAACATCCTCGCCTGCGCCGCCGGTGTTTGCTAATTCGTTTCCGAAGAGCGGAACTCACCTATTACTTCAGATCGCTGAAGGATTGCCCAACACGGTTAATTACGGTGAGTTCCTCTCGTCGATGACCAGTTCCTTTCAATTTCGCGTGCGGCCACCTGATAACTCTGCACGTGTGATTCGTAAATTCGTGCCTGGCGAAATCGTTCGCGGACATCTGTTCTTTCACCCGCAAACCGCCATGGATCTCGAGGAAAGAACGCCGTCCACTATTTCATCTATCGCTATCCTGCGCGACGTTGTCGTGTCTGAGGCACATTATCTTCGGGAGATGAACGGCTGGCATCGGCTGTCACCGTATTTTCATAATCTGCCTTCGATAGAAGCTGCGATCACACTGTCGATTCGGGGATTGAGTCCTCCAATCGCTGGATTGGAGTACCCAAATATCGGAGAGTGCTTTATGCGCTTTCAAGGATGGCTAACGTATGATAATTGTCTGCCTATTCGTTTTGAGGATTTGGTGTCAGAGAGTCGAGACAATGTCATGCACCAGATGGTGAAGTTTTACGCCCGGCACTGTACAGGCGATTGCGAGGTAGACGCTTGTCTCGCGTGGATGCGAGCGCGTATCGCGCCGCAAAAGTCACACACATTTCGTAGCGGTAAGAAATCTGGTTGGCTAAGAGAGTTTACAAGCGAACACCGCCGAGCATTTGCCGAGGTGGCCGGCGATTTGTTGATACAATTGGGCTATGAACGAAATTTCGCATGGGTCGATAAAGGGGCGTCGTCTGGCGAAGCGCCGGTCAAGGGCAACTTGTCTGTCTAGTAGATAATCTGTAACCGTTCACGGGTCGCGCATAACACAATTGGCAAGTGAACTGTCAATCTCGATACTCTCGGATAATTTGCATGCTGTCGGTGTACAAGGCAAAGGCTAATCCTCTCGCTCGCTCGCTGTGCGCGGCGGCAATTTGAGTAGTCCTTGATGATTCGCAACACTCTTGTTTTTTAGGCTCCCGACCCGTGAACGGTTACGATAATCTGTAACCGTTCACGGATGCTTGCGCATAACACAATTGGCAAGTGAACTGTCAATCTCGATACTCTCGGAGAATTCGCATGCTGTCGGTGTACAAGGCAAAGGCTAATCCTCTCGCTCGCTCGCTGTGCGCGGTGGGCAATCGAGTCGATGATTCGCAACACTCTTGTTTTTTAGGCTCCCGACCCGTGAACGGTTACGATAATCTAGATGTGACGAACGGGGGTGGATTGTGTATATTTTAAGACTTCCGTTGGTTGTCGCGTTTCCCCGCCCTAACCGCGCATTCGGTCAACCCCCGAGAACTCACGGAAACAGAGTTCAAGTACTCGGGGGCACCGCCATCGCAATCGGGATATCTGGAACGCGTTATTGTAGCTCATTTGCATTTATTCTGTAGAGAAGAAGGCGGCAACACCCTTACCAGGCTTTGATTTTGCGATTGCCTACCGATATGGAACGAACCTAGTTGCGCACAGTGTTTCGTCGGGGATGTTTGGTTTTTTGCGAGGTCTTTTTTGGGTACGAAGCATGTTGGAGAATACTGGTACCAACCGAGGGAGTCTGGCACAGCACTTGAACATGCGGTGCGCATTGCCGCTCTTATAGCGGCCGCCGAACTGTTGTTAGCGTGTTCGTCGCGAGGCATTGGTCGTAGCCGTGGCCGGCACGACAGATAATCCTGATAGCTATGTGGGCTGGACACAGGGTGATCCAGGGTGGGCAAACGTGTCACAGAGTGGCGCCAATTACGTGTACTTGGGTGACCGCTGGGTTTTATCGGCTCGTCACGTCGGTGTAAACAACGCTACGTTGGTGCGGTACTTTTGCACCGGTTGCGGGCGAGAATTATATCATTCACAATCCACCGCCATCGTTGGCAGGTGGCTTTTCGCTTACTTCCGAGACGGATTTGCGTTTGATTCGAATTGATGGAGATCCCGGTTTACCAGCGCTTTCAATCGCGCCACAATCGCCGCCGACCGCTGGGAGCAACGGATCACAGGTCATGTTCGTCGGACAGGGGCGGACGCGGCTGGCGTCCCAAACGAACTGGCAGGTAAACACCTCCGATCCCGATCATTGGATATGGACGGAACTGCTTGGCAGCGGCGGCAATTATCATGGGTACAAAACAACCGGCCCGGCGGTGAAGCAATGGGGAACCAATCGCTTAGCCAATCCCGGAGCCGCTTCGTATCAAAGCGTCTTCAGCGATACCCTGAGCGGGACCACTGGCGTGTTACCTCTTAAAACGCCCGACGGTATAACTCGAGATGTGCTTTCTATGCTGACATCGTTCGACCAGCCGGGACAAATGGCGCTTTAACATATGAAAGTCAGGCCGTAAGCGGAGATTCCGGCAAGCGCCGTCTTTTATAAGAATGGAAACCAGTGGCAATTAGCGGGCATTGTTAACACCGTTCTAATATATAATAATCAATCCTCGTCGTAGGAGTGTACAGCGACGCGACAACGTTTGCCGACCTGGCGTACTACAATCAGCCGTATCAAGGCAGCATTTGCGACGTAATGAAGTCATGCGGAAACTATTCGCTCGTCGGCGACGTGAATCTCGATGGCATAATTTCGGGTGATGGTACTGGATCCGGCGCAAACTGACGATGTTGCAGCTTTCGTTGCGGGCTGGGGATTCGACAACAAAGCAGGTGCCGGTGACTATGCCTCTTGGACGCACGGCGACATGAATCATGATGGTCGGACAGACGTAAATGACTTCTTCCTGCTCCGCGGTGCCCTGAATGAGCCGATATCTGGCGCTGCCCTCACCGCATTGTTTGGTGGCCAGTTACCATTCGACGGCGTAAACAGCGTTGTGCCAGAGCCTGGAGTCGTTTATCTCTCGGTGATGGTGGCATTGCTGCTTGTGTCTGGCTATCGACGCGGAAGAGAACGACTCAGCCTGCATAGTTTCTGCCTGAGACGTGTAGGATTCGCTTCCGTGTGTCTTGCGCACGCGTAGTTTGGTACCACCAGAAGGCACGGACGCGGATCGTTTGACGAGAGCCGTGCCGAAACTTGTTGTTGGAGGATGTAATCAGACGAAAGCAGTGCTCTGCGCAGGCGTAAGTGGGTGGTTACAGTGGCCTTTGACAGCACGCACTGCGAAAAGTGTCGAAGATCGCGACGAGCAATTCCATTACGTGTCCGCGGGAATCCGAGCGGGTAACCTTGTGTATCTAATACGCAATTTTGAATCGACTGACTCACAGACCAGTTAAGTGACTCGACTAGCGATCCTATTCGCCGCCCTACTTTTGGCGAGTTCTGCGTACGCCCAAACTCTTTCGGATGGAGTGCACACCTACAAAGCAACTCTTGTCATTCCACGGCAGCAACCGAAGATCTCTGTCGCGGCACCATTCCAAGCGACTCACCGCAGCTATCCTGGAGGCTCTATTCAGGGACAGAACCAGTTCTTGACGATCTTGCGGTTCGTTCCCACTGTGAGTGGCCAACTAATCAAAACCGAGGGCTTCGGCACCGGCAAGGCGGGGCGCTGGTGGAATAATAACAACACGGCTGGCGATGCCACACGCCTCTCGACCCTGTGTGCTTCAGCACATGACTTCACAGTCGATGGCATGGCCGGTTTCGGCAATTATCCATACTCGAAGGCGGGACCGCATGGCAGAGATCTGCCACAGCGTGCCGACGGGTTGTGTATCCAGGCATCCGGCTTCGTCGGCGAAAATTTGCGATTCTTCCAAGTGCCCGGCACTGCAATCATTCTAATGCGTGGTGGCGGCACACAGTCGGGTGCGCTGGGGATCTACGATGGTGATCCTACACGCCTCAATCAAATCTGGATCAGCCAATGTCTCAATGGCATTGACGATCAGGTCGGCGACTCGCGCCTCACGCATGTTTACATCTTTAGCGTCGCAAAAGACGGTCTTACTGTTAGCGGGCCTGGTACCTATGTCTTCGACTCGCACATTTGGGGTGCGGACAGGGCTTGCGTCGTCACCGTGCAGGCAGAATTCCATGCTGCCTATCATGAGGCGGCCCGCGTCGGCACAGTCGTTATGGGCAAGGCGCGGGGCACGACGTTTCATGGCCTCAACATTGGCCCGGCAACGTGTTGGGAGCGGGGTGTCGAGCTTAGATGCAGCGGCGTCAACATCGTTGACCTCAAGGGCACCGTGCGAACTGGGGCGATCGGTCTGGAAACTATATCCAACTCCAGTCACGAGACAATTCAGGGCGAAATATATATGCGGCCGAAATCAACCGGCGTCTTATGGCGATCCAGCCGTAGCGACCTATCGCTCAAGGGTAATCTCGATGCCTCGGACGAGACCTTTGTGAAAGTGGCTGAGCCAATCACAAGCACGAACATCGACATCGCCGGTTGGGGTAACGTTGGCACAGTGCTCGATCTATCGGCTAGCGGCTCGATAGCGCAGCGGCATGGGCAACAAGTTCGCGATTCGCTGGAGCGGCAAGGCGACCAAGGTGATCTATCCGGGCGGGGGAACGAAATACAACCTGGCGCCGGGCACGATAATCAAAGTTAATGGAGTGGTACAGCGGTAATGGCGCGTTTCGATGGTTTGTGGTTGTGTGGTTGGATTGATGACCGATTGCTGGGGATTTGGAAGGCCGATACGGCGTTTTGGACGGTGTTCAGCCATTCGCCACTGGTCATTGAAAAGCCGGAGCAAAACCGTATTCGAATGTAACGATTAGAACGGTGGGACCAACAAGCCCTCAGCCCGAGTTTAACCGCAATCTCGTTGTTCGGGTTTAAAAGCAGTGTAAAATGGAAATTGATGCTGAAGCTCCCACATGATGTTTGTTCGGTTCAAGGGGCTACGGAACAGTTCTTGCGATTTTTGCTAGCAATGTGCTTCATGCACAGCGGGTGCGCTCGTTAATTTCCTTTTGCCCAGTCGGCCACGTATGTTCGAGAATTTTGACATCACAGTACATTCGACGAAAACGGCGACAAGGCGAGTTGCCGTCGCCGCGCTGCCGTTGACTCTCCTTGTGTCAATCTGCTGCGCTCCGGCTTCTGCATTGATCGTGGCAGCGACCGACACAACAGTGAATCCGGCGATGTACTCTGGCTGGATGCAGGGCGACCCGGGATGGGACAACGTGACCCAAAGTGGCACTAATTTGTTTACTTGGGCGACCGCTGGGTGTTAGCGGCTCGGCACGTAGGAGTGAGTAACACCACATTTAGTACAGGCACTTTTTCACCGGTTGCGGGTGAGAACTACATAATTCGCAATCCGCCGTCCTCTCAGGCGGGCGGGCTGACTCTCACTACTGAAACTGATTTGCGGTTATTTCGCATCGACGGCGATCCCGGTTTGCCATCGCTGACAATCGCTTCACAATCGCCCCCAAACTCTGGTACCGGAGGATCAGAAGTAATGTTCGTGGGACATGGCTCGTCGCGACTCGCTTCTGAGACAAACTGGCAGGTGAACACATCGAACCCCGACAACTGGGTGTGGACGGAAGTAACAAATGGCGGCAACTATCACGGTTACAAAACGACCGGCCCTGCCGTAAAGCGCTGGGGTACCAACCGCTTAGCAAATCCCAGAGCCGCCACCTACCAAGGCGCTTTTGACAACATTCTTAGTAGCACTACTGGTGTGCTATCACTAAAGACGTCGGGCAATACTTCCCGGGATGTAATTTCCATGCTGACTTCGTTCGAGCAAGCAGGGACAGGGTGGCGCGTTGCCGTTCGAAGCTCAGGCTGTAGGCGGGGACTCCAGTAGTGCAGTTTTTTATAAGAGTGGGTCCCAGTGGCAGTTAGCGGGCATCATCAACTCTATCCTGATTTACAACAATCAAGCCACTTCTTGGGGAGTTTACAGCGATGCGACAACTTTTGCCGACCTGTCGTACTACAATCAGCCGTATCAAGGCAGCATTTGTGACGTGATGAAGTCCTGCGGAAATTACTCAATGGTCGGCGACGTAAATCTCGACGGCATGGTATCTGGCGATGGGAGCGGGCCTTCCCAAACGGACGATGTCGCCGCGTTCGTCGCCGGCTGGGAATTTAACAACGGCGCAGGCGCTGGAGACTATAACTCCTGGACCCATGGCGACATGAATCATGATGGTAAGACCGATGTCAGCGACTTCTTCCTGCTCCGCAGCGCACTGAACGGGCAGATATCCAGCGCGACGCTCACGGCACTGTTTGGTGGTCAATCCCCGTTCGACGGTGGCGGCAGCATTGTGCCGGAGCCCTCTTCGGCCTGTCTAACGTTACTGGCAGCCGGCCTTTTTCTGTTCGGCACTCGACGGCGGCGATTCACTCACCGCCTAGCCATCGCTGGTTGAAACACATTTTTCCACCCACGTGGTTCGTCGAATCCATCGCCAGAGAAAGCTTTAAACTTGGCGACAGGACGTGTGCGCGGTGGCTGATCACCGAGGAAATCCTTGCAGGCAAGCACCACGTGTGCCGCTTCTTGCCGGATTCCGATTTCTCGCAGCAGACCCCGCGAGGATCCGCAGCGCCGATGCAGGTGGCTGAGACTGAGCGAACGCTCATCCGGTGTGCTGGCGCTTCTCCGCGGACAAGGGCGTCTTGAGGAGGGAGCATTTATCAGTGTAACCTGCCCCGTCTGAACTGAGCGTCAGAACACCTCTCGAGAAAAGGTGCTTTCATCTGGAGCTGAGGTAGCGATCACAAGCCGAACACCGGTGTCTATGGACGCGTGTCCAGCCGATTCTCGGCCGCCGCGTAGCGTGCGGCATCAGCCAGCGAGAGCGGCACGCTTCCCTCGCTCAGGTCCAGTTGCTCCTCCAGCCGCGGCTCGACGGCCGACACCGCGAATTCCTGCTGAGCCTGGTTGAGTTGGCCGATGTCACGCGGCAAGTAGCCGACGCGAATCGACGACAGGATCTTCTCGACCGTCTGCTCGAATTCGACGCCCGCTTGATTCCCGGCTGGTTCCGCACCGCGGTTCTTCAAGGCCAGCTGGATCAGCCGTAAGGCATTGCCCTGGGTCAGGGGCAGTGCGCTGGCAGCTGTGACGGCCCCGGTCCGTACCAATTGCTCCAGCACGTCGGCGAACCAAGCCCGCACCTCCTCCGGGCGTCTGGGAACGCCGTGCGGGTCGAATCCGCGGATCATCACGTCCAGCGCGAGGATGCCACCACAGTGCGCAAACAGCCTCAGCAAGTAGCCGCGCTGTGCGCTGGCCAGATCGCTGTCGGAAACCGAGCGAACAGGATCGAAGCCACCGCGGATCACCTTCTGAATCCAAAGTTGATTGGACAGCCGATCGCGGACGTTGAAAAAAAGTGCCTCAAAATACTCAATCGTCTTCTCCGTCGTTCCCAGCCGCACGGCAATGTCTGCGAAGCTCTCCTCCGTTAGCAAGAGCGCTTCCAGCTGCTGTCGCAGTTCCTGGTCGAGCGAGTAGTAGATCGCATGGGCAGGGACAAGGTCCGCATACTGGGTGAGGATCGCGTCGCGTTCCGCTTCGTTACGACGGGCTGCCGCCATCTTCAACAGCAGATTTCGATAGGCTCGAATAGAATGGTCGTCCGCCCAACGTACCTTTAGCGCTTGTGGACGGTGACGAACGAGGTGCAGGACGCGCTCGAAGCGCCACTGCGGCGACCGCAGCGGCGAATGGCGGACAAAGTCAGGATTCATCTCGGCCTCCTTGCCCGGATGTGGACGTGGCTGTCTCTCCCATTATACACTTCTCTTTTCTTTCAGGCACGATCCCATGATGCGCGAACACACACGCATCCTCGGCATGGCGACTTGCCGCTTGACGGCCTGGAAGCGTGGCCGCCGCAGGCGACGCGTGGACCGTATTGAGCCCGTGCGCTTCACCTGCGGCGGATCGCTCTCCGAATCGCCATTGCCGTTCCACTACAACGCCGTTACGGCCTCGCCTTGAAATGCCTCCCACGATTGTTTTAGCGACCTCCGCAATTGGCTGATGCGGCCAGGCGTTACGCCATACTTCTGGGCAACCTGTTTCGTGGAAAAACCGTACGCCAAGTCCTTCGCGATTTGCTGCATCCGCTGGGACAGCGTGGCGAACCAGGCGCCGATGTCGATCTTCGCCGCCACTTGGTCCGGGACGGTCGCTCGTTTGTCGGCCACGAGCGCATCCAGCCACCTGCTGTGCCGAAGCTCGCGCTGAAAACCGTTGCCGATTTGAGCGTAACGGCTCAGCGGTTCTTGGCCATTCAACCTTCCCACGGCCAGCCGGCCCCGTTTTACTTGGCGCGAGCTGTACCACGCCAGGGTCGAAGCGCTGACAGCTTCCACACGGCCTCGCTCATCGAGTCGTACGTAAGCCAATAGGCAATGGACAAGCGCCTCGGCTGTGGCGTCTTCACGGGCTTCGTCATCGAGCCGACAAAATGCCAACTGAAGTTTTTGTTGGATCGAGGGCAGCATTTCTAGAAAGCGGCCTTGCCAATCAGTCGAGGTTTGTTGGCTACTGCTTTGTCGCATGGGGCAGTCTCCTGACGATGAGACCGCCCCACGACCGGGGCGGTCGTGGGGGAAAAAACACGAGCCGCCCCGCAACGTGCGAGACGTAAATTTAGTCGGCGGAGAAAAAAGCCCGGCAACGGATACCCTCCAGTAGCCGGGTCAAGTGCCTGTTCCGTCGAAAAAAGGTCTGAGGAAAGCGTCTTCGGACAGGCCACAACGCCTGCAGAGCGAAGCCGGGGCCTCTCCCATCTTCTGATGACGCACAACCACGAATTCTTTAGCACCCATCGGCGAGTCCGCGCTGCGCCCCAACAGTCTGCCAATCAAGTTTCTTCGCGGCGCGGCCTCAATCCAAATAGCAGACACACTGCTATTGCTTTTCCGCCATCAAATTGTTTCACTGAAGTTGTGGTCGTCGGTGTGGCACCGGCAGCCATCGGCTTGGTGAAAGGAATCACCGGCAAGGTTAGGACATGGACGTGGCACCCGTTACTCTCGAATCGTTGCACCCTACAGCTCCAGCAGATCCTCCTCGGCTTCCCGACGCGGAGCTCCCCCTGCGACGTATCGAAATTCTTCAAGCGGTCGAAGCGGCAACTCGCGCTGCACCGACACCCGCCCGTTGGCGGCCGCTGAAAGGCTCGCGCTCGCTGCGACAACTGCGTGGCGATGCGGCCGAGTTGCTCGTGTCGCTGCAAGCGCAGTTCCCCGACAACGAACTAGTCGCCACGCGCGTTGTTGAGCGGGGTGTGGAGGGGACACTCCATCTCTCACCAATATTCGGTGATGCGCGATCGACCTTTCTCCTGCGTCGCGACGAGCACGGTCGGCCGATCGATGTGGTCAGTGCCCGCGGCGTCCTCACGGGCACGCAACCGGAGCTACTGCGGCTCGCTGCCGCGGTCGTGAAGGAAGGCAACGATCCGGAATCGCCTGTGCTCCTGGCAGCCGATGACGCCGAAGTGTTCCTCTGTCACCGGTTGAAAATTCCCTTCACGTGCGGTCCGTCATCGGTCGATGGGGAATTACTACGTGCCCTCTTCGCCGCACGCCCCGCACATCGGCGAGCCAGACAGTATACGTTCGTCTTGGCCGGGTGGCAGATGGGCCAGCTCATCAACTCGACGACAAGTGCCGCACTGAAGACGATCCAGCATCTCGTCCGCGCGACGGAGCTCTACCGTTACGATACCGATATTCTGTTTCGCGTATGGCTCCCGACGCACGCCGCCGTTGCCGATGTGCGGCACGCGATAAGACTGAGCGATCGAGATTTGCTTCGTGGTATTTTGCAGCGGAGCCTCAGCGCATCGACCTTTACACCCGCGGACGCGGTCACGCTGATTGAGGATCGGACTCCTGTCGATTTCGCCACGGCTCGAACAGCACTGGCTCGCACGATCGCCGATTCGCGCGAGTTTCCGCTCGTGGCCGACGCGGATGCGGCGCTGACCAAACTCACGCAAACCTTCGAGCGCGAAATCACGACCCGACTGGCGCGGAGCGGGGGCGACGCCTGGCAGCAATTGCTCGGTATGATGGCCGCCGATTGTGCGGACGCGTGGTTCAACAATCTCGACGCTGTCGCTGCGGCGCATAAAGTTCGGACAGGACAACACCCGGGTGGTCTCATGGACCAGCAGCGGCTGAAGGATCGACTGGCGACGGTCAATGCGTACGCGAAGCTATATCGGTTGCACATGCCGCGTCACTGATTTGCACGGGTACTATGTATACAACAAGACACTCAACCTGAAGCTAATTCTCTCCGACGCGCAGTGAGTCCCAACGCCAACGTACGATGCACGACATGCGACAACACTATTCACACTCCGACAATAGCCAGACGGCAGATCGATGGACGATGCTCTTTGCAAGGATCGAAGAGTTGGAGCGCACGACCGTTGGCCGGGTGGATCCTTACCATTGCTTGGCAATGCTCATCGCAGCCGATTTGTTGCGCTGCAGCACCGCGCTCGCCGATAAATTGCGATTGGTGCTTTTGCGCCGCGAGTCCGCCGCCCATCGCCTCGCGGAAGCCAATTCAGGAGTAAAGGACCTCGTCCGCGTGATGCGGTCGGTGCGGCACGAGTGGATACGGGCGGCTTCGCACGGCACAGACCAATCCAGCGAGTCTGATTCGACGCCGACTACAAACTTCCAGGGAGTATGACGATGCCTGTCGACGACGAATTCGAAAAGTATCCGGCCTTGCGCCGATTGCGCCTCGATGTCGGTGATTTGCAAGTCCTCGCGCAGCAAGGTTTTGTACGGCGGGAGCGGCATGGCCAGCAAATGCGACATAAACTCCGCTTTCGCCGCGGTGGCCGGCAGCAAGTTCGCTGCATTCCTGACGCCGCCGAGGCACAGCTCGTAACGTCCGAACTCGCACGATTGCAGTCAGGCCGCCGGCTTCTCCGGCAACTCACCGCCCTCGATCGTGAGGCTCGCCAACGAATGCGGGAATCCAAGCTGGCGCTCGAACCAATTATCAACGCGTATGGATGTACATATCATGGGCGCACGATCCGCCGGCCACGTCGGCCGGCGTGATTTGCGTCTAGCTTTACAGAAAAGGAAGTCTAATGAACTCATCGCAACAACAAGACCGATTCGATCCTCTCGAAAAAGGCAGCCTCTCGGAGATGGACGACGACAGATCGCAGCTCGACGAGGAAGCGGCGCTGCGCCTCGCCCGCGTCGAGGAGTTTCGTGAACAGATCTTGCAGCACTCAGATCCGTTCACAGCTTGCGTTGGCGGGAGCACCGCCGGATTAATGGAAATTGGCGTGCTCTTTGAGAAGGCGTTTCGCGAAGTGCTCGTCAATACCGACGGGCCGGTTCTCGAATCGCCCGAGATCAGCCAAGCCATGAAGACGTTCTTGAACTTGTCACGCGAGCTCGCGCGGAAAGAGAACTTGTTGACGCGGCTGCGGGAAGCCGGTCAGGACGCGCGGTCCGGCAATTCGTCCCGTCGACCGGCGGGTGTGCCGGACGCGCTCCGCCGACCACGATAGATCCGGCACGCTTAGATGCGTTGCTTTACCTGCCGTCCGTTCGGACGGCGGGGTGGGCGGATGGTTCGGACATGATGTCGGCGATGGGGGTTGCCTGTGGAGGGCCTCCGAACCACCAGTCTGCCCGGACGCGGCTGAAGCCGAAGCGAAGAAATCGACTTTTGATACCCCAGGACTCGCGAGCCCCGAGGCCTGCCGCCGCCGGTGGTGGTGCGCAAATAATGACTTCGAGCGTCATTACAATGGTCGCGGCAGGTTCCTTCGTGACCAACGACGGATCGTATCGTGGGAAAAGTAGTCGCACTGGCTGTGCGGGGAGTAACGTGAGCCACTCAACACAAGCCGCGTCTGACGACACTTTCGAGCGACTTGTCGCCATCGTGCCGTCCCATTGCTCGGTGTCAGAGCAGCCGAGCCGGAACGGCATCGTAACTCTGCAGGTAACGAAGCGATTTATGCAGTTACCTTGTCGACAGGCAACTGGCTAACCGACTCATGAACTTGGATATCAGCTTGCCGGTAACGTACAGTTCGTGTTCTGCGTTTCCTTATCAACAAGTGGCTGCTGCGATTGACAGCGATGACCGATCTGCGAACGGGGACCAACGTCGAAGCAATCCAAAAAAGGGCGTCACACTCCACAGCCAATTCTCCCTTCGCTGGCTGGGTTTCTAGGTAAGCAGTTTCAAGGCTCGTTGGCAGCCGTGACCAATGACTTTTTCACATGGACGATCCAGATCTGGATCTCCTTGACCCAAGGCGTCGCCAGGTTTGCGAACACGAATTCATCCTTGAACTTGGCCGTCCAATCGAATGCCTCTTCGGCGCCGGCAAGACGCTTCCCCGGATCGAGGTGAATCAGCGTTTTGCAGAGTTGCACCAGGCTCTTCGACTCCCTAGCGCTCAGCTTGAGCCAGTTGATCAACGCCGCTCCTGGAAAGCGGGGGCGGATCCCGCCCCAACGACGACGTCCAGCGGGCTGGAGCCTGAGCTGCGCGGATCGGAAATGCTGATCTTAGCGACACGCTTCCTAGAAACGTACCCACCGAGCCGACCGTGAACGAAATAGCGTGGTCGACGTTGTTGATCGTGTCAATTGCTTCCCCGTGCATCAGCTGCCCGCCGCCAGAGACTGCGTTGTTTGGCTCCAAGCTGTTGAACTCAGTCTTGGCCTGGACAGTCGATGCAGCAACCGATACGACGAACACGACCTCGCCGGCGAAACTGGTCGCACATTTAATCTTGCTCCTGAGACTTCCCCGTAGCACGTACCTGCAGAACCTAGACGCACTTGCACGGCCGCGATGCCAAGTTGGTTGGTCTTTGGGCATAGCCTTATAACCCTGAGCGTCCGGCCCGGTGGGCTTTTGGCCCTGAGTCGCTAAATTCCATTGGTGGAGCGTCTTGCGTCACGACGCCGGCAGCAGCAAGCACTGCATGTCGCCGGTAAAAACTCGAAAAAAATGGCCAAATTGTAACAATCAGCACAAAAACGCTTGACGTGCGGCGGGGTAGCTGTAAATTGAGAGTCGTCCCGTGACGTGCACCTTTCTTTGGTCCGTAAAGTCCGAGCTCCGCTAATGCATCTCTTGGCAGTTGTATTCGTCTTTAGCACGAGTACGTCGGTCGGCAAATCTCGTACGAGCCGACTAAGTTCTTAGCCAAGCATTTAGCAGTATCCAACAAGGAGTGGGGTTCCATGAATTTTATGCGCGCTGGTTGTTACTTCATTGCGGTCGTCTCCGCGCTGGGAGTAAACGTTATTTCATCGTCTGCGACACCATTAAGCGTCTTGATTCGTGACAAGGGCACGATTACAGCCAACGACAAAACCTTCAGCAACTTTACCCTCATCGATTCCGTGGTGACCAATGGCGGAGTCGCTGACACCGGGCTGATCGACGTTACGCCACTCACGAACGATCCGCTCGATCCAGGCCTCGATTTCTCCGCACCCCTCAATGCCCTCGGCACACCCTTCGGCCATCAGGGACCTTCCTCGGCGTATTTATCATTTTCCTTCGATGTCCAGACGATCGATCAAAGACCGTTGATCAAGGACAACACGCTGCGGCTCACCGGCTTTACTTTTGATGCTGGCCCGGGGGCCTTTATCTTGGTCTCCGAGAATCTGACGGACGCCGCGGGCAAGGCGATCGGGCATAAACTGACATTCGCCCAACCAGGTGAGCAGCCCGGGTCCAACCCGAATCACTTTGACGTGGCGAACTTTGCGCCCACAAACTTCGTCCATGTTGTCAAGACAATCACCATTCAAGGTCCCAGTGACAACTTCGGCGCTTTTTTGACGGGCTTCCAGCAGCGATTCTCCCAAGTGGTGCCGGAATCGAGCAGTGTACTGCTCGGGATCTTGGCTCTGGGTGGCGTTGTGCTTGTCGGCGCAAGCGACATACATGATCGCGATAGGTTTTTGAACGTGAGTTCATTGATGGGGCAGACGATGGGAGAGGCCGTTGAGTCAGTTGGCATTTTCCGTATTTGTGTTGGTGTTAGCTCGCTTTCTCGTTGTTGCCGCTTGACGTGCGAAGCTTGGTTTGCCGACGTAGTCGTAAAGTGAGTCGGCCCCGGCCTGTCTCATTCGTAAGCAGGAGATGGGCTTTCGATACACGCACCGTATGCCACAAAATGGCAGACCGGCCGGAACCTTCATCCGCAAAAAGAGACTGAGGCTTTGCGAGTGCCGGGCTTGCACGGGGAACGCTCGGCGATGAAACCTGCGGAGACTGGTCGAGCGCTCCGCTCCCTCGGTTCGCCCCATTACGATGCAGTACTCCTCAGGCCGCCGATGCCCTGGCGTGCCGGATTGAGAGGTGCCTTCCGGCGACTGCACCCCAGCATGTCCCTCATGATAGATGCCGTAATCGACATCGACTACGACTCGTTTGGCGGTTAATCGCCGGCGGCCGGGGTGAAGCGAAGTGCGAAGAGATCGGCGTCCCTCAGCACAAACCGCAGCCGCACGGGTTTTCCGACGTATGAAGAGACATCGGCGCCCGACTTCCAATTCACCACCTCTTCGAGCGCATCGCCAAACATCGGAATCGCATCGTCGAGCGCGAAACTCTGAAACGGCTGGCCAGCCTCGTCTTGCAGCTCAACCTGTACGCTGCCGGCGGCGCTCGTGGCGTAGTTGAGTTCCAGACGGTTGCCGGTGAAGGTGACGGGACGTGTTGTAATCTCGCCACCTCGGGCGCCGGCATTGACCGATGCAAAGCGGTGGCGCGGCAGCACCAGGCGGCGAATGCGGTTGTCCGGCCACTGGTAATGCTCGCTAATGTACATCGACCACTCACCAGGTGCCGTCTCAGCGATGCCCCAGGCGGGCATGTTGTTGCGATCGGTCCAATTCTTTTTGTCGCGGCCAGGCCGGACCCAAGCCTCGAGAAACGGGCGCTCCGAGTTCAGCCCGTCGCGGCTGGACATGAACATTGCATCGGAGATGCCGCTGTTGGGGTGCGACGCCACGCGTTTTCGCTCGGGCACAAACCGCTTGGGGAACGAGACGAGCAAATGTTCGGCCCCGGGACACGGCAGTGTGGCGTTCGTGTAGAAGTGCTCGATCGGCACGCCCGCGGCATAGCGGTTGGGAACGCCGTCGCTCCAGTGGAGGAAATCGGATGAATGCGAACTTTGAATCGCACGCACGCCGTTCGTGAAGATGCGGCTATAGCAGGCGTAGTGGGCTCGTAGGGGGTCCCAAAAGGCGAGATTCAACGAATCGAAGGCCCCCTTCGTCATCACTGGTTCTTTGCGCATCTTGCTCCAGTGGAATCCATCGGCAGAGGCAAATGCAAACAAGCCGGCTGCCGTCGCCTCCTCTTGCCAGTTCTTGCCTGGCTGGCTGAGGCCGGCCAACGCCTTGTATCGCTCGTCGGGCTTGCAGGCCGGGTTCGTATCGCGAAACGGCGCGAAATTATGCGACTCGATTCCTCTCCAGACGATGTTGTTCTCCGTCGAACCGGCCGATTCGATGATACCCAGCTTCGGTCGAGTGAAATGAATGCCGTCGTGGCTCTCGACGACACATGTCACCTGGTCCTCCGATAGGTCGCTACCCCCGTCCGAACCGCGGTAGTACAGCCGCACTCGTTTGCCATCTTGGACGACGCTGAAATAGGCGCTCGAGCTGCCCTCCCAAGGTGCGTCGGTCACCAGCACTACCTCGCGGTGCTCCGGTGAGTTCAACTTGAGCACCGCATTCTTGCTGTCAGCGATCAGCCAGTTGTCGACAAACAGCTCCCAACGTGTGCCCAGATCGACCGTCAATTTCGATGCGGGTGATCCGGCCTCGTCGCCGCGCGAAATCGCGGTGTACCGTGGCGGCTCAGCCGCCGCTGCCGATTGAACCTCGCTGCAGCCAGGCAATAATCCGACGACAATCCAACTGACTAAGTAGGTGACGCGACGTTTCATATTGGTTCGTTTCATCTTGTTTTTTTGCCGAACCTTGGCGGTCGTTGAGCGTAACCATCCATGGTCGGAATGAAGCATATCCTAACAAAACACGTCATACCCGAAAACTTAACCAACATGCAGAATCAAGAGCGTCTCGATCTCCAGTCGGAAAACCGCTGGGATTCTCGGCGTCGGAATGGCGAGCAAATTTTTTCTTTGGGGGACGGAATTGCTCACGATCATTACGCGCAACAGGTCAGTGCTTAGATTCGAATCCTTCTTTCTCAACCCAACCTCGCCTTTTCAATCCATACGGCGTAAAATCAGGGCTGCGTCCAGTGTTGCACGTTCAACTTATTTCCGCGGTCATCTGCCCCGTCGCTTCCAGTGTCTTGTTGCTCGTAAGCAGCTTCGTCAGAACTCGAAGGATTCAATAGCGGTCAAGCATCGATGAGTAACAACACCGCCCCCAGCCGCCGACAGTTCGAGCAATACAAATCGGAGCTACGTGTCCGCAATGGTCGGCAGCACGATCACCAGCGCCGCGACCGCACGACTTGGATGTTGGTCGGAGGTTTTTTGCGACTGCTCCGTGGGCAGCGGGCGGCCATTGCACTGGCGCTCAGCACGCTGACGGTCGCCACCTTGCTGGCTCTCGTGCCGCCGGCCGCCACGAAGTTTGTGGTCGATAATGTTTTGGGCAGCCAGCCGCTCCCCACTGCATTTCCCGTCTGGCTGCCCCGTGCACCATGGCCACTGTTAATGTCAATCATCGGCACGGTGGTCGTGGTCTCGCTGTTGAAAATGTCGATCCAAATCTGGGGTCGCTGGCACGCCACGCGCGCAACGAAGCGCCTGCAGCTCTCACTCCGCAAACAAGTCTTTGCCCAAGTCATGCGGTTGCCGCTCGAGCGCGTGCAGGAACTAAAGTCAGGCGGCGCGGCCAGCATTTTACGGCAGGACGCCACCAGTGTCGGCGAGCTCGTCTTCGGCTTGCTCTACAATCCTTGGCGGGCGATCATCCAACTCACCGGAGCGCTCTGCATTCTTGCCTGGGTGGATTGGCGACTGTTGCTCGGCGCGTTGATCAGCGTGCCACTCGTGTATGGCACGCATCGCACCTGGATCAGCCGGATTCGTCCCCAGCACCGCCGCATCCGTGCCGAGCGCGAGCGGGTCGATGCACTCGCGACAGAGACATTTGGGGGAATGCGGGTGGTTCGGGCCTTTGGGCGCCAGCGCTCGGAAACTAACCGCATCATGCGCGGCAACCATACGATGGGCCGTCAGGAGTTGCACGCTTGGTGGTGGATGCGCGGCATCGAAATCCTATGGGAAACGTTGATGCCACTCGCCACCGCACTGTTATTAATGTACGGCGGGTGGCGCGTGCTCCGCGGGGACCTCACGATTGGGGACCTGATGATGTTTCTGGTGTACTTGCTGATGCTGCTCGGGCCACTGGCCGTGTTGGCCCAAAGCGCGGCCGAATTCCAGAACGGACTGGCGGGTCTCGACCGCATTCTCGATTTATTGGATGAGCCGCGCGAAATGGAATCGGGAGCCGGACTGAAGGTCGACCGACGCCACGTCGAAGGCCGGATCACGTTCGAACAGGTTTCGTTCAGTTATCCGGGCGCCAGTACGTTCGCACTTGAGGACATTACGCTCGACGTTGCCCCGGGCGAGACGATCGCCCTGGTGGGTCCCAGCGGCGCGGGCAAAACCACGCTCTGCAATCTGGTTGGCCGATTCTACGATCCCACCAGCGGCCGCATTTGCATCGACGGACGCGACCTCTGCGATATCGAAGTCGACAGTTTCCGCCAACTTATCGGCATCGTTGAACAGGACGTTTTCTTGTTCGATGGCACGGTTTCAGCAAATATCGCTTATGGTAATCGACATGCCACCGCTGGCGAAATTCGCCTAGCCGCCTTCGTTGCGAACGCCCACGAATTTATTACCGCGCTACCCAATGGTTTTGACACCGTGATCGGCGAACGAGGCGTCAAGCTCAGTGGCGGGCAGCGACAACGACTGGCGATTGCGCGGGCGGTGCTGGCCGATCCGCGGATCCTGATTTTGGATGAGGCGACGAGTAATCTCGACACGGAAAGCGAGCGGACCATTCAGGCCAGCTTGGCCCGCGTCATGGAAAACCGCACTTGCTTCGTGATAGCCCATCGGTTGAGCACGATTACTCACGCCGATCGGATTGTGGTACTCGAGCACGGGCGTATTACGGAGGTGGGGCATCACGGCGCGCTCATCGCCGCGGACAGCCGCTATCGCGAGATGGTGCAACTTCAGGCGCGAGTGGCCATGGCCTAATTTTCGGAGGAGCTGCGATTTATGTTGAAAGTTATTACAGCTTTGGCGTTTCTGTGCCTGGGAGCATGTGTTACTTGCCTTTTTGTTCAGGCGGCGATGCCGCTGCCGAATGCTCACGCCCACAACGACTATCTGCACGAGCATCCACTTTTCGACGCTCTGGATCGCGGCTTTAGTAGCGTGGAAGCGGATATCTATTTGATCGACGGCCAACTTCTAGTTGGGCACGATCGCAGCCAGCTCAAGTCCGAGCGAACATTAGAGTCGCTCTACCTCGCGCCGCTTGCTCGTCGCGTACGGGAAAATGGCGGGCATGTATACCAAGACAGTGGTGCTTCTTTTTACTCATCGACATCAAGAGCAGCCCACGGGCGACCTACGAACAACTCGAAAAAGAACTGTCGGCACATTCTGAAATGCTGACCAGCGTTGATCATGGCAAGGTCCGACCGGGCGCTGTCACCGCTGTCATCTCAGGTGCTCGGCCTCGCGCTGAGTTACGCCGGGCACAACCTCGATATGCTGGATTGGATGGCCGCATCTCCGATCTAGACAGCACGCTGCCAGCCGACTTCATGCCGATGATTAGCGATCAGTGGACAGCCCACTTTAAGTGGAAGGGCGACGGCCCGATGCCACCTGCGGAGCGGCTCAAGCTGAAACAAATCGTGACGAAGTGCACGCGGCAGGCCGAGTCGTTCGGTTTTGGGCAACTCCGGAGGACGAGTCTTTCTGGGCAGAGCTTCGCTCCGCGGGCGTCGACCTAATTAACACCGATCAGCTCGACCGGCTAGCCACGTTTCTTCGTGCCACCAACAGCAAGTGAGTCACCTTCGGCACAGCCGGAGGTGACTCACGTCAAGCGGCCTGCCTAAGAATGCTACCGATGTACCCGGCGCCGCCGGTGATCAAAACCCTCATCGCGTGCCTCAATGGTGAACTGCGCTAGCGGCACTTCCCCGGTTGACAGCTGCCCATGGTCACCGGAGATTGCTTTATTTTACCAACTTTGACATGTTATGTCCCGCGTATAGCAAGAGGCTAAACTGCGTTTTCTGGACGCTCCAGCCCGACTATGGCGATTATCCTATCTCTGTCGTTTGTAGGAACGGTTCCCCAGCAGTTAACTAGTCGTCCCTGAACAATTCTTCTATCGCTAAGAATAGAGGGTGCATTACGCATTCGATGGCGCTAAAATTTGCCAAGTTTTGGTTCCCTCGGTCCCGAAAGCTGGCAAAAAATGCAACCCAAAGCTCGCCCTCCGCAGTGTGAATTGTTTGGTGCCCGATTGAGCGAACTGTTGAACCCCGAGCACCCGCTGGTCGTGCTGGCCGAGCGGATCGACTGGTCCGAGTTCGACGCGGCCATCGACGCCTGCTACGCCGACGAGCTTGGCCGGCCGGGAGTCAACACCCGGCTGATGGTCGGCCTGTTGTACCTGAAGCACGCCTTTGACGAGAGCGACGAGTCGGTCGTGGCCCGCTGGGTGGAGAACCCGTACTGGCAGTTCTTCTGCGGCTGCTCAGTACATGCAGCACGAATTGCCAATCGATCCTTCGAGCTTGAGCCGCTGGCGAAAGCGGGTCGGCGCCGAGCGGCTGGAGAAGTTATTGGAGGCGACGATCCACACCGCGCTGGCCATGAAAGCGGTCCGGCCCCGAGAGTTTCAGAAGGTGAACGTCGACACGACGGTCCAGGAAAAGGCGATCGCCTTTCCGACCGATGCCCGACTGTATCACAAGATGCGGCTGGCGCTAGTCCGCCGGGCCGCTTTCGCTGGGCATCTCACTTCGCCAGAACTATCGTTTCAAGGGCCAGAAGCTGCTGGCCAGGCAGGGCCGCTACGCCGCAGCGCGGCAGATGAAGCGGGCCGCCAAGATGACCCGCCAGTTGAAGACGATCCTGGGCCGCGTGCTGCGGGACATCCAGCGCAAAACGCCTGCCATTCAAGGCCGAATCGCTGATGAGCGGCTCGGCGAGCTGGTCGCCTTGGCAGAGCGCTTGCTCGCTCAAACACGCAGCAGCAAAAACAAAGTCTACAGCGTGCATGCCCCCGAGGTGGAATGCATCGCTAAAGGCAAAGTGCATCAGCGCTACGAGTTCGGCTGCAAGGCGAGTGTGGCGGCCACGAGCAAAAATAATTGGATCGTCGGCACACACGTGCTGCACGGCAATCCGTACGACGGGCACACGCTCCACGGCGCGATCGAGCAAGTGCAACGGCTGACAGGCCACACGCCGGCTGACGTGATGGTGGACCAAGGTTATCGAGGACACGGTTACGAAGGCTCGGCCAGCATCCACGTGGTCCGCTCGATTCCCAAGCGAGCGACGCGAGCATTACGTCGCATGCTCAAACGGCGGGCGGCCATCGAGCCCACGATCGGTCACCTGAAAAGCGACAACCGCCTGGACCGCAACTATCTGACCGGCACTGAAGGCGACAAAATCAACGCCCTGCTAAGCGCTGCCGGGTACAACCTCCGCAAACTGTTGCGATGGATTGTTTTTGCGCCAATTTTCTGGCTCTGGCAGCGGCTCGCGGCCAAGTTGGCCGCCATCGTCGCTCCCCGCCGAGCATCGCACCTGCCGATGCCCGCTTGCTTCGCCCCAGTGCGCACCTGAAAATCAAGCCGACTCAGCCAGCTGACCGTTTTTCAGGGACGACTAACTAGCATCACTGTGTTGTGCGATGCCGTTGCGCCAGCTCAAGCTGGCGTACCCGTCGGAGCCTCGATATCCCCTGCACCATCAACGCATCGGCTTCCAGCCTGACGCGGTCTTCAATACAAGGAATCTGATTTCAAAATTGTTCACCCACACAGTAGTGCTCCTACTGCTATTCATCTTTCACAACGAAGCGCCGTCGTTGCCAGCCGCGGATGAATTGTCGGTCACGTCAAACACAGCCATTTCTTCGCCATTGCGAAGGAATAGTCGACCATCGGCGAGGACAGGGCCGTTCCATGTTTTGCCTTCGATCGCCTGGAACCGGCCAAGCTCTTCGTAGCCCTTGCGGTCGGCAGAGACCAAGATGACCTCACCTTTTTCGGAGGAAAGCAAAAACAGGTTCTGATCGGCCAAGAACAGAATCTGGTCGTGACCGAGCCGGCCTTTCTTCCAGAGTCGCTTGCCGTCGGTCAGATCGATGCAGCAGAAAACACCGTCGTCAAAACCGAATAGGCAACCGCTGTGGAGGACAAAATCATTGAAGCCGGCGCGGAGCCGGTTGGTGGTCCAATCGGCGTCGGCACTCCATTTGTCACCGTCGCGGGTAATATCCAGCAATGCAGCGCCCGGCTCGGTGGATAAGACAACAGTATCGTTCTCCGCCGCGTGAGGTTGCAACATGGGGAGCGACATCTCGCTGGCATTTGGAAACTTCCACAGGAATGCGCCGTCTGGGATGTTGAGCGCGTATAGGCCACTGGTGTCGTGCATAAGAATTTGCTTCTGCCCATGCAGCGTGACAAGCTGGGGCGAGCTGTACGATTGCTTGCCGCCGGCGTGCGTCCAGGCCAGCTTGCCGTCGTCGGCATGATAGGCCAGCACACTCTTGTCGCTGGCGCCTCCGGCGAAAACGATCACAAGTCCATCTACCACAAGCGGCGAAACAGCGTAGCCCCATTGCGGCATGTCGGCTGGCGCGACTTCCGCGTCGACTGCGCAATCGTGGGACCAGATCACCTCTCCAGTTTCCGCCTTGAGGCAGTTGAGCTTGCCTTTCGCGCCGAAGGAATAGATGCGGCCATTCGCATAGGTCGGCGTGCCGCGCGGCCCGGCGCCGGATAAGCTTTCCTCGAATCGCACCGGATCTTGGTGCACCCAGATCTCGTCGCCGGTGGCGGCGTCGTAACACGTTACGACTTCCAGCTTGCCACGCTGCTCCTGAGTGACGAGATGGCCGTCCACGACGATCATGCCCGACCAGCCGGGGCCGACTCTCTTACGCCATAGCAGCTTCGGCGGATGCTGCTTCCAGTCGGTCGCCAGCTTGGAGCCGACGATGACTCCATCGCGATATGGACCGCGATATTCGAGCCAATCGCCGGGACGCGGTGTCCAAGGTTTCGCTGACGCTACGGTGTCGTTTGGCTGTTCCTTAGCGTTTGCGATGTGGCCAATGAGAAAGGCTTGTTCATTGGTCGGCGTCCAGCGCCAGCTTGTTTCCGCACGCTGCGTGGCATCGAGCCCATCGAACCGGACGAGCGTGAAGTAGCTGAACGCAAGCAGCATCGCGGCACAAAAACCAACGCGTTGCACAAACGGATCGGCCGAGCGAGCGATCCATAGCCATGCAGTCCAAACGGAAATGACGATCGGAAAAGCGGCCAGAAAGAGCCCAAAGGCATTCATCGACTTATCGGCCACGAACCAAGCAAGCACGTACACGGCTATAACAACCACGATCGCCAATAGCCGGTTCCGCCAGCTAATCGCGGAGCGAGTCAGCCACCACCCCATGAACGCGAGCAACAAAACTCCGTATGCCACCATGCGCGAGATGAATCGCGAAAACATGGAAAAGTCGGCATTGTAGTTCACGTACAAAAACGTCCAGAAGAGGGCGACCATCACTACGGCGGGCCATACGCGCAGCTTCTTTGTTGTGGCCGGGCCGCCGCGAATTATGTCTCTTGAAATGGTGTTTGAATACATCGAAGAAGACAAACTCGTGGAGGAGACGCCGACGAAAATCCGCTTGCGGAAAAAAATACTCAAAGAAACGGATCGCCGCCGGTTGGCACGGCAAGGGAGCTTAATTCGTCACTAGATGGCAATAGGTTTTCCCAATGCTCGACGAACTGGCACAAACTGCCCGGCGTGCATCATGCCGTGCGTGGCGATCAAACACCAGATCGTTCCCGCGTTTGGAAACATCTCACGCCATTTCTCGGGCGCTGGTTTGTCGAAATCAGCCGCCGATTGCTGGGCGAGTGCCTTTTCGCTAGCCGCCCGGACTTTCTCGAACTGAGCCAGGTACTCGGCCTTCGTACAAAACTGCTTGGGATCGTCGGAATCCTTCATTTCCTTGCTGTGATTCTTCACAAAACCAGATGGCAGTTCAGGTGTCGCCCCCGCGCAGAGCGAATTCAGCAGGTCGCATTCAGATGAAATCAAATGCCCCAACTGCCATGCCAAGTGATTGCATCCCGGCCCCGGCCGGCGCATCAGATCGGCGTCGGTCAAGTCGTTCAAATAGGAGCTCAACACCATCGAACTCAATGACATGGTGGTCCGAATTGCGTCATTCGCGTCCATGGGGTTTCATCTCCGTACGTTGCGATTAAGGTAGTCTTTCACATGCACCTGCCCCGTAGTGTACCGTGGCGTATGCCTCTTTGTCACGGGAGCCAATTTCACGATTCGATTTCATGTCCCTCCGCCACATACTTCCATGCTGTGGCGTCTTCGCCATCAAGGCGGAGCGTGAGACACTTGGCGCTGCCGCCGGCTTTTACAAACTCATCCAGCGGTGTGGCGATCGATTCGTAGCCGCGAGCCGCGAGCGCGGCGTGCAATCGATCGCAGCCGGTGTTCGTGATGACGCGCTTGCCGATGACGACCGCATTGCAAGCGAAGCGTTCCGCCTCTTCGCGCTCGGCCTCGATCAAATGCGGCACGTGAGCACGAATTGCGAGTTGGCCATAGGTATCGAACGCGGGCGGGTACCAGATAGCTTCGTCCTGAGAAAGCGGGCAAAAACAGGTGTCGAGATGGTAATAACGAGCGTCGATAAGTTCGACAGGGATCACTCGGCAGCCGATCAAGAGGCCGATTTGCTGATGGCCGGCCGCATCGCTGCGCATGCGGTAACCAGCATAAAGCGTATCGCCACAGAAAAGTGCGTCGCCGGCTCCTTCAAAGCTGAAGTTTTCCGGAACGTCGGCGACCTCGAAACCATGCTCGGAAAACCAGCGGCGGTTGTACGGCTCTTCGCCTTGCCGCTGTCGATGCCGGAATCGAGAAATGAAAGCTTGATTCCGATAAATCATGGCCGCGTTAGCGGTGAACACCAAGTCGGGCAAACCTTCTATGGGTTGCAGCAGTGAAACTTGTGCACCTGCATTTGTAATGTGATCGTACAGGGCTCGCCATTGTTTGACGGCCACTGTATGTTCCGCCTGGCGTGACATTTCCATCCACGGGTTGATCTCATAGTGGATGCCGTAAAAGTCTGGCGGGCACATCAGGATGTGGGGCTGCTGAGTCGCCATAAGATGATTTAAGACAACTATTCAGCCGCAGACGAACGCGGATGCACGCCGATGAAAACAAAAAGGTTGTGTTTTATGTCCCGATCCGCGTTTATCAGCGTTCATCTGCGGTTACTTCATTTCCATCAATTGCACTTCTTGCACGAGCGCACGTAGGAACGGCTCCACGTCGGTTACGATCCCGAGCGTTTGGAAGCTTCCGCGGTCGCTCAGCTTGATGACCGTCGACGGATTGATGTCGACACAGACGACTTTCACCCAAGCGGGCAGTAAATTGCCGACAGCCACCGAATGGAGCATCGTAGCGATCATGAGGCAGAATGACACGTCACGAATCCGCTCGCGCATTTCGCGCTGAGCTTCGAGCACGTCGGTGATGACATCGGGCAGGGGGCCGTCGTCGCGGATGCTGCCGGCCAGCAGGAAATCGACGTTGCTACGCACGCACTCGTACATGATGCCGGATTTGATGATGCCGGAATCGACCGCAGCTCGAATCGAGCCGCAACGGCGGACACGATTGATAGCCCGCAGATGATGTTCGTGGCCCGCTTCGGCGATGCTGGCGTCGATGAGGTGCACACCGAGGCTCGTGCCGAATAGGGATTGCTCGATGTCGTGCGTGGCGAGCGCATTGCCGGCGAAGAGTTTGTCGACGTAGCCGCCACGGATGAGTTGGCAGAGAGCGGGACCACTTCCGGTATGGACGATGGCGGGCCCGCCGACAATCAGAGTTTTCCCTGTACCGTTGCGGCGGTTCTTCACGAGATCGCGCGCGATTTCCTGGATCAGGGCGCCCTTCGGCTTTTCTGTCGACACGCCGCTGGACATGAAGGAGAAATCACCACGGATCTCCGTTCGCTCGACGGGAATGACGCGCACGCCGGCATGGCCGACGACAATCGACATACCGCGGCGAACGTCTGTCATGGGAATGCAGCGGGGAGCCCACGTGGACGCGTCTCTCCGAGCCTCGGATTCGCGTCTCGGAGAGACGCTGCCACGTGTATCTTCGACCACGATGCCGCAGTCCATTTCCTGATCGGCGATGGCGATCCATTTGCCTTCGATGCGGATTTCCGTCTGTTGATTGGTGGTACTGTAAAAGCCCTCGGGAAAAGCGCCATCCAAATCGGCTTCGACTAGCCGGCAATCGTTTTTCGTCGTAGGCACGGCGCCGTGGTCTGCGATTTGAGCCAATATCTGTTCCATCGACTCCGGGGTAGCAGCGCGAACTTGGATGACGGCCGAACTAGGGTCGTGGCGAGCCTGGCCAATCGCGATGTTGGTGATGTGGAATGTGCCGCCATTGGTAGTGATCGTGTCGAGCACCTTGGGCAGGATGAGGCTGTCGATGATATGGCCGGAGATCTCGACCTCTTCGATGACGGAGTCGTCGGCGGACATAGCTGCAGCTCTGTAAATAAGGTTTTGTGATGTTGCCCCGCGGCTGGAGTAGGCTTTCAGCGGCTCTTTGGTCGAAAGGAGGGCCGGGCCACCGTCGTTTTGGTCGGCTATTCCAAATATCGAGGAAACCTTATACTTGGGATGTTTACGCGAATTAACAAGTCCAGCGCTGAGGCAAACCTCGGACGGGCTACCTCATACTACATACTACGAATTGCGAATATGGAAAAGCAGGAATACAAGTCAAAATGGGACGAGCTGGCGAAGGAAATTGGCGCCGAAGTTTCGCCAGAAATCCTGCAGCGCGAACAGGCTGTTTCGTCTGTCTCCGAGTCACCGGCAGCAGGCAGTCAATCAAGGGAGGTCACTTCGAGGCCATCTACGACATTACCGAAGAAGTCCGCGGTCAATTGGGACGATTTGGCCGGCGAACTAGGCCTTCCGCCAGCTCCACCTGAGGAGAAGCCGGTGGAGCCTGTGGCCGAGCAAACGTCGCCGGCGCGAGAAACTGTAATGCACTCGGAACCTCGCGAGCCAGAATCACGCCCAGCATCGCCGCATCGCGAGCGGCCACGGCGAGAGGATTCGCAGTCACGTCGGCCGGCTCGGCCACCGCGTGAGCCCCGCGGCGAAAAACGGGAGAGACGCGAGCGGTCTGGACAGCGACGCGATCATCGCGGTGAACAACGACTCCCTCACCGCAGTGCCGACGCAGACTTTGAGTCCGAGCGCGACGAGTTCCCTCGTCGCAAAGAGGCGCCATTCCGAGAGGAAGAACAAGCAGAAAGATCATCGCAACCCCCCGAGGCAGTTCCTGAAGAACCTACAAAGCCAGCGGCAGTGAGTCTGTGGCACAAGATTTTTGGCTCGCCCGCGGAGCAAACCACAAGATTTGTACAAGAGACCGAGCCGGCGGAAACAACGGAAGCTTCGGACCTGCGTGATGAACCACGGGATGCGGGCGGTTTTGCTGATTCGCATTCCGAAGAGACGATCTTCGATGAAGGGGAGGACGAGTTTGATCGTGAGAGCTCGTCGAGCGCCACCGACGAGAGCGCTCCCGCTGAGCGTCGGCGCGGTCGGTCTCGGCGCCGTCGCGGACGCGGGCGAGGTAACCGTTCCGAGTCACAACCAGAGGAAAGTCGTTCGAGCAGGCAGCGCGATCGCCGAGAGCGGACACCTGATCACGCCGATGACGACGATGAATTTGACGAAAGTGATTTTGACGGTGACTTGGGAGTGGACGACGAAAGTATTGGCGCGCGTTCCGAGTCGGATCAAGGTGAAGACGGCGCAGAAATTGCGGTGGGATCAGGCGGCCCTCGAAAGCGAGCGGCGCTCCAGCGGGCAATCCCTTCTTGGGAAGATGCGATCGGCTTTATCGTCGATTCCAATATGCAAAATCGATCGCAACGGCGACCTCCTTCGCGTTCTGGCTCGCGCGATAATGGCGGTCGGGGCCGCTCGCGCGGGCGCCGCAAACCGCAATGAAATCACTGTTGAGGCAGGAATACTTGCTAAGTTTTTGTGCACGCACAGCATGTTGTGTAGGGTTTGACGTGCACGTTTGTTACCCATTTTTTCGACAGGCGACAAGAGGCCGGCGACAGCTTTCAAGCGGATTAAGTTGTTTGTGTAACACGAGTTACAGCGCATAATGGGTGTCGGATTCTCTTTGCCAGTCGGTATTATCTGCAAACTCTGTGTTGCCGAGAATTAGAATTCAACCGATACTTGAATAAGAAGAGGTGCGACTCGAACTTCGCACGAGTCGCGGCCGAGCGAGCGGCTTGGCCGACACACCACCACCTGATTCCCGCTCTTTGCCAATCTCTAACTGTGTGCAATCTGGCACGCGTTGGAAATACATCCCACGTCTGGCCGGCTATGCACATCGCGGCCAAACTTCTTCTGGCGTGACGGCGATCATTCTGCTACGAACACGCTCTTGGTAGTTGCGCGCGGTGTGGATGGCTCGTGGTCTATTGATGTGGCGCGTGTGTCCGGTGCACTTGCTGCAGCGAATCGATTCGTTGCCAGTGGTGCCCCGGCCTGAGAATTGCGAACACACGAAGAATTGGCACAAGAGTCGACCAACGATCACGAAGATACGATTTGGCGACGACGATCGCCCACCGGAGAGGATTAGCAGGAAAGGAAGCCATGCGTCCCGATACGCTTGCAAGACAGATATCGCAAGGACGATGCTTGGTTGATCGAAGGAGATACGATCAGCCGACGTCATTAATGCGGTACCGCTGACCACGCGTCCGGTGCGGTCGAAGTCGCTCACAGGAGAGAAACATGAGCGACGGACGGGAAATCATTGCCCTAGTTGCCCAACGCCAAGACTGTGAACAGTTCCGCCGCAAGAATTGGGTGGGAACGTTCGCTGAATATCTCGACATTGTGCGCGAACATCCCGAGGTGACGCGGACCGCTTATCAGCGGCTCTACGACATGATCTTGTCGTACGGCGCGGAAACGACCGAGGCTGGTCGCGAAAAGCACGTTCATTACCGGTTCTTCGACGATCCCGAGAATGACGGTCGCGATGCGGTCTTCGGACTCAACACAGCGTTACACCATTTCGTGAATGCTCTTAAGAGCGCCGCGGCCGGGTACGGTATCGAACGCCGCGTGCTGTTGTTGCACGGTCCAGTGGGTAGTAGCAAGAGTACGATTGCGCGGCTGCTTAAGAAGGGGCTGGAGCGGTACACCTCGACTGATAAGGGCGCACTCTACACGATGGGCTGGGTCGATGAGAGTGATCCGCAGAATACGGAAGCCATTCATTGGTGCCCGATGAACGAAGAACCATTGCATTTGATTCCGCAACGGTTTCGGGCGGATGTTGAGGCCGAGCTCAACCAAGGCCGTGAGGATGACGATCGCAGAGTGCACATTGAGGGCGAGCTCGATCCGTTCTGCCGGTTCATGTACTACCAGCGGCTTAAGAAATACGACGGCGATTGGAGCCGCGTTGCCCAGGACGTGCGCGTAAAGCGTGTACTTTTGAGCGAGAAGGACCGCGTCGGCATTGGAACTTTCCAGCCAAAGGACGAGAAAAACCAGGACGCCACCGAACTCACCGGCGACATCAATTATCGAAAGATCGCCGAATACGGGAGCGACAGCGACCCGCGAGCATTCAACTTCGACGGCGAATTTAATATCGCCAATCGTGGAGTTATCGAGTTCGTGGAAGTGCTAAAGCTTGACGTGGCATTTTTATACGACTTATTGGGAGCCAGCCAGGAACACCGCATCAAGCCGAAGAAGTTCGCCCAAACCGACATCGACGAGGTAATCATCGGCCACACCAACGAGCCGGAATACCGGCGACTGCAGAACAACGAATTTATGGAAGCGCTCCGCGATCGAACAGTGAAGATTGATATTCCGTACGTCACTTCACTCGCCAACGAGGTGAAGATATACGAGAAGGATTACAACAAGAACACGGTGCGCGGTAAGCACATCTCTCCGCACACGATTGAAATGGCGGCGATGTGGGCGGTGCTTACGCGTTTGGAAGAGCCAAAGCACGCCGGGCTAACACGACTGCAAAAGCTAAAGCTGTACAACGGCAAAACGCTGCCGGGCTTTACGGAGGAGAACATCAACGAATTGCGCGAACATGCGACGCAGGAAGGCATGATCGGCATTTCGCCGCGGTACGTGCAAGACAAAATCTCGAATGCACTGGTCGCGCATCCGGAGGCCAAAAGCATCAACCCGTTCATGGTGCTCAACGAGCTGGAAGCCGGCCTCAAGCACCACAGCCTTATCACAAACGAAGAGACCAAACAGGAATATCGCGATCTGTTGAGCGTGGTGAAGGAGGAATATGAAAACGTCGTGAAGAACGAAGTCCAACGAGCGATCGCGGCTGACGAAGACGCCCTGAAACGCCTCTGCGGAAACTACATCGACAATGTGAAGGCCTACACGCAGAAGGAGAAGGTCAAGAACCGATTTACTGGAAAGAGCGAGGAGCCGGATGAGCGACTCATGCGGTCGATCGAAGAGAAGATCGATATCCCGGATAGCCGCAAGGATGATTTCCGCCGCGAGATCATGAACTACATCGGCGCCCTGTCGATCGATGGCAAGACATTTGATTACAAGACGAACGAGCGGCTTTACAAAGCTCTGGAACTGAAATTGTTTGAGGACCAGAAGGATTCCATCAAGCTGACCAGTTTGGTGTCGAACGTCGTTGATGCGGAGACGCAGCAGAAGATCGACGTTGTGAAGGGCCGCCTAATTCGTGATTACGGTTACGACGAAGAAAGTGCGACCGATGTTTTGAACTACGTCGCGAGTATTTTTGCACGAGGTGATACGAAGGAGAGCAAGTGATCAAATGACGAATGACGAATGATGAATGAAAATCAAGCCCCTCATTCGTCATTCGGGAATTCGTCATTCGTCATTCCATCCCCATGATCATGAAAATCGAGCGGGATCAGCGCCGCTTCCGCCAAATCGTTCGCGGCCGGATCCGCCAAAACCTTCGCAAGTATGTGACGCACGGCGAGATGATCGGCCGCAAGGGTCGCGATCTCGTCAGCATCCCGGTGCCGCAGCTCGACGTGCCGCATTTTCGTTTTGGGGACAACGGCGCCGGGGGCGTGGGGCAGGGCGACGGGGAAGAAGGACAGCCGATCGCCAGAGGTGGCGATCCCAAGAACGGCCAAGGTCCCGCCGGCAGTGACCCCGGAAGTGGCCACCTTCTGGAAGTCGATATTTCACTCGAAGAACTCGCTGTGATTCTGGGCGAGGAGCTGGAACTGCCACGTATCGAGCCGCGCGGAAACGCGTCGGTCGTCCAGGAAAAGTCGAAGTACAACAGCATCCGTCAAACAGGGCCGGAATCGCTGCGGCATTTCAAGCGTACATACCTTAAAGCGCTGCGACGGCAGATATCGACCGGCGTATACGAGCCGGATGATCCTCGAGTCGTACCGATTCGTGCCGACAAGCAATACCGTTCGTGGAGCACGGTCGAGCACCCGGAGGTAAATGCCGCGGTTATCTACATGATGGACGTTTCCGGCTCAATGACCGACGAGCAAAAGGAGATCGTCCGCACGGAGGCATTTTGGATTGATACGTGGCTTTCCAGCCAGTATCAGGGAATTGAAACCCGGTACATCATTCACGATGCGGTCGCCAAAGAAGTCGACGAGCACACGTTTTATCACACGCGTGAAAGCGGCGGGACGCGGATTAGCTCCGCTTACAAGGCTTGCGCCCGCTTGATCGACGAGCAGTTCTCACCGTCCGAGTGGAATCTCTACTGTTTCCAGTTTTCAGACGGCGACAATTGGGGCGAGGACAATGAGGAGGCTTTCAAGATTCTTGGCGAGCGGCTGCTGCCGATCGTGAACTTGTTCTGCTATGGCCAAGTGGAAAGCCCCTATGGCAGCGGCGAGTTTATGGGCTACTTGCAGGGGCGGTTCGGCGAAAGGCATGAATCGCTCGTGCTATCGGAGATCGAGGATAAGGATGCAATCTACGAATCCATCAAATTGTTTTTAGGCAAAGGTCGCTGAATCAGTGTGCATGCTGGCGTCCTTACGGGAGCAACGATGACCAACCACGAAGATACGCTGAAAAACTACCTGGTGCGTGTCGGACACTGGGAACTAAGTCTCAAAGCTCGAAACGCGGAGGAGGCCATTGAAATTGCGCGGCGCAAAATGGCATGCGAATTGCCGCGACTTTATGACGTGATCCGCAGTTTGACGGCGAACCGGTTCCAGGTGGAGACAGCGGCATAAGAAGATTATGGCCACCGTTGAGATTTCCAATTTGCCACCGCAGCTTGTCGCAATTCAGCGCGAGATGGAAGAATACGCGCGCGGGCACGGCCTTGATTTCTTCCCTACCATCTTCGAGTACATCGACGCCGATCAGCTCAATGCGATTGCGGCTAAAGGCGGGTTTCCGGTCCGCTACCCTCATTGGCGGTTCGGGATGGAATATGAACGGCTCAGCAAGGGGTATCACCACGGTCTGCAAAAGATTTACGAAATGGTGATCAATAACGACCCCTGTTACGCCTATTTGATGACGAATAACGGCCTGGTGGACCAGAAGCTGGTGATGGCTCACGTCTACGGACATTGTGACTTCTTCAAGAACAATTTCTGGTTCAGCAAGACCAGCCGCAAGATGATGGACGAGATGGCCAATCACGGCAATCGAGTGCGGCGGTATATGGATGAGGTTGGTGTGGAAGAGGTCGAAGAGTTCATCGACGCGTGTTTGAGCCTGGAAGATCAGATCGACATTCATTCGCCGTTTATTCGCCGGCGCGACGACAAGAATCGCTACGACTTTGGCGGCGACAAGGACAAGGAAGAGCAGGAGGTGCCGCAGCGATTTCGTGCGAAGGATTATATGGATTCATTCATCAATCCGCGCGATAAGCTGGCGGCAGCGGCCAAAGAACTCGAAGAGAAACGCCGCGAAGCGAAGCCGTTTCCCGAGCGCCCTGAGCGCGATTTGCTCTTATTCTTGTTGGAGCATGCCCCGCTTAATGCCTGGCAGGCCGACGTGCTCTCGATCATCCGCGACGAGGCATACTACTTCGCCCCGCAAGCTCAAACGAAGATCATGAACGAAGGTTGGGCCAGCTTTTGGCACTCGACCATCATGACGCGGCAGGGTCTCACTTCGGCCGAGGTTGTCAACTATTGCGATCACCATAGCGGCACGATGGCGAGCTCGCCCATGCAGCTCAATCCGTACAAGCTCGGGATCGAGTTGTTTCGTGATATCGAGGACCGTTGGAATCGAGGGGCGTTTGGCAAGGAGTACGACGACTGTGACGACTACCGCACACGTCGCGACTGGAACACCGATGCGGGCCTGGGCCGTGAAAAGATTTTCGAGGTACGCCGCATCCACAACGATCTCACGTTCATCGACGAATTTCTCACGCTCGATTTCGTTCGACAACAGAAGCTGTTCAAATTTGGCTATAACTCCAGCACGGAGTATTATGAAATTGAGAGCCGTGAGTTTCCGAAGGTGAAACAGCAATTGCTGGCGAGTCTCACGAACTTGGGCCGGCCGCAGATCGCCGTTCGCGATGGAAACTACAAGAACCGTGGTGAACTGTATTTGGAGCACACGTTTAACGGCGTGGAACTTCAACTCGATTATGCGAAAGAAACGCTCCACAACTTACAAAGGCTGTGGCGCCGCCCCGTACACTTGGAGACCGTGCTGGAGGATGCGCGCACGGTGTTGTCTTTCGACGGATCGGAGCACGAAATTGAAAAGGGAGAATCAATTGAACTAGCGGAGGGGGTCCAAATATGAGACTTCAACAGCAATTCGAACGGGAACTTTCGAGCATTGGCAGCGGCGGGCCGACTACGGTCACGGTGGAAGATCAACCTCGGACCCTTGCCTGCGATATCACGGAGCGCAACTCGCTCGCGGTGTCGTTCAACCAGTTGCGCGTTGCCACGGCAGAGTTGGCTTCCGCCGATGCGATTGAACTCCAGCGCATTGGCACAGCGCTTGCCTCCAGGCTTACCTATCTCATGGAGCCGATCAGCCCGATCGAAACCGACGCACAGGGCTGTGTCGTACAGCTTCGCAGCAATCCGCCCCAGCGCGATGATGACGGTCGCAGCTATTATGAACTCTTGGTCCGCCGCGGCGGCGAGATTGCTTTGCTGCGCTACCGCAAAGAAAACGGCGACGCTCGCCGGCCCATCGCGGCGACCGTAACGCGCGAAGTGCTGCTCCGCCTTGTCGGAGACTTCTGCGCGGTGCTGGACTAGAGAGAGCAATTCATAGATAATCCGCGCTGCCATTTTTCATGCCGACCTACGAAGAAAAGCTGGACCGCGATTCGGCATGGGCCCTACTTGAGGGAAGTATGCACTTTGAAGAACGAAGTGCCGTCCATGCTACGCTGCGGAATTTGACGCAGGCCCTTAATGAATTAGGTGTTGATTACGCGATCGCCGGCTCGATGGCGATGTTCTTACACGGTTATCGCCGCTTCACTGAAGACGTTGATGTGTTGGTGACTCGTGACGGGCTGGCAAAAATCCACGAGGCATTGCCATTTGCTGCAAGTAAGACTCTCCGCGATGTGCGTACGGGTGTTAAAATCGATTTTTTGATCAGCGGCCAATTTCCAGGCGATGGAAAACCCGGGCCGGTGGCGTTTCCGGAGCCCCACCAAGCCTTCGAAGTTAAGGAGGGAATTCGTGTTCTTTCTCTCGCCAAATGGATTGAGCTTAAACTGATTAGTGGAAAACGACCAGCACGGCGGCGAGATTGGGCAGATATCCAGGACGTTATACGTACACTGAAACTGTCGCGCGATTTTTCCAGTAAACTCGAACCCTCATTTCGCGATTCCTATCAACAACTTTGGGGTGAGGTCCAAAGCGATTCAGGAGATTTCTAAATAACTTGTTAATCCTATCCTATCCGCGATAAACCGCATGCGATACAATCTGAAAACGTTTCTCTGCAGTCTTCATGCCACGTCCCGTACACAGTTCTTCCGCCGAATCGATCCTGCCCAGCCTCGTGCCGGCTGGCGGTGGTTGGCATTGCAGCCATCTGTTTTACTCGTTCGATCACACGACACTCGCCCAGCTCACCTCGGACGAACGCGCCGCCGGTTCCCGCGATCTAGCTGCGGCACTTGATCCAAGCGGCGCCGATGCACCACTTCGCCTGCAGACGACGATCACGAGCGGCCAGAAAGCCGACTTCGGGGTGATGCTGTTGGACCCGGACCCGCTCAAGGTCGACCGAGTGCATCAACGCCTAATGTCTGGGAAGCTAGGTCCGGCAATCGTGCCGCGATGGTCATTCGTATCAATGACCGAGATCAGCGAGTATGTGCAGAAGCCCGAGCAGTTCGGCGAACGGCTTGTGGCAGAAGGCATGGATGCAAGCAGCCCGGAGTACCAAACACGGGTGAAAGGCTACAGCGACCGGCTTGTCGACATGAACCGCCAGCGGCTGACGCCGGACTTTCCGCAGTACTCGGCAACATGCTTCTATCCGATGAATAAGAAACGGAAAGTGGGCGAAAACTGGTTTACGCTCCCCAAGGAAGAACGCAGCCGACTGATGATTGAGCACGCCCGCAGCGGCATGGCGTTCGCTGGCCGCGTGTCGCAACTAATCACTGTCGGCGTCGGGCTCGAAGATTGGGAGTGGGGAGTGACACTTTGGGCAGCCAACCCAGAATTCTTGAAAGATATCGTCTACCGCATGCGGTTCGATGAGGCTTCAGCTCGCTATGCAGAGTTTGGGCCGTTCTACACGGGCTACGTCGCCTCGACGACGGAGATTCTTTCACACTGCCTGATCAACAAGTAGCCACACCGTCTTGGTGCGGAACTTCGATCGTTGCAATCGCCCCAACTGCCCAACCCGCGACGGCGACTCGCTGTGGCGAGATGCACCGGCCATATCATGATGCTGCAGCCGGCACAGGCTGGGCTTCGCCGCCGGGGGCGAGCGATTCGTCGTCAGTCATTACGTAAAAGACCATGGCAACCAACATCAATACAACCGCAACCGAGAAGACCCAGAACCGCCAGTCGTGGTGAATCGGCCGCTTCCGCGGTGGTTGATGTTCGTGATGCTTGTGCTCGGAATGATGGTGTTCGTGCGACATGCGATTGAATTCCTTGAATGATGTGGAAGTCTACAGCAAATGCGAAATACTGTCGCTATCTCCGGGCTCTCATCGCGAGTTTGATTCGTCTTCTGCGAGCCCGCCCGCGCCTCGTATGCGACTGCAATTATAGTGAAAGCTAGGCATCGGATTATGCGGAATTGCGGTTGGGCTCAAATAGCCCACTATCGGAATTCACGTGAAATCTTGGTGAAATTTGGTTTTGACCTAGAAAATGGGGCTTCTAATGTACCCCCCTCGCAGTAGTATGTTTCGAATAGTGATCAGTGGGGTTCAGATGAAGTGGCTGACTTGGGTTTTCGACGATAGTAACATTGATCGTCGCTGTTGGCAGCGTGCGGGCTGCACCGCAGTATAGCATCGTGCCCTTGGAACCGTTGCCGGGCGGAGTCGATAGCCTGGGCCTTGGTTTGAATGGTGTGGGGCAAGCCGTGGGTGATTCGCTTTTAAACCGGAGCGGCAATGCGGGCCAGTCGCGGCCTGTCGTATGGGACTACAACGGCGCATCGCACGAACTATGGAATGATCCGGGTGTTGGAGGGAGCCTCGCGGACATCAACAACGCGGGAGAAATCGTCGGCCGTTATGGAACTGGCTCATTCATTCCCGTGCCGACCGGCGGAGTTCCCTACGGTCGCGCGTTTTATTGGAGCGCTACAACGGGGAGTGTTGATATCGGATTCGAGCCGGCCGCTAATAGCGAGGCGGTGGCGATCAACGAGAGTGGCCACCTAGTGCCTCACCCGACCTGGATTGACGGGTAAAGTCTTTTGAGTTTGATGCGGGCGTTTTCGGTGGTGAATTGCCAGTCGATCCGGCAGCGGGCGTTGTTGCGAGACGCTTCCCAGGCGGGCGTTTCGTGGACGAGGGTTGTTTGGTCGGCCAGACGTCGATTCAAGCACTGTTTGGTGAGGACGCTCAGTTCGGTCTCGGCCATGTTGAGCCAACTGCCATGCTTGGGAGTGTAGTGGATTTCCAGACGTTCGCTCAGTCGGCGTGCTTCTTCCGGCGGAAAGGCTTCGTACAGCGAGGCCATTTTGTGCGTATTGAGGTTGTCCATCAGCAGCACGATCTTGTCGGCGGTCGGATAGCTGTCGACGGTCTCGCGAATCACTTCCGCGAAGTCGATCGCCGTCCGCCGATCCGTGACTTTCACCCGTCGGCGGCCGGCCAACGGCTCGAAGACCATAAACAGGTTGGCCGTGCCGTTACGCTCGTATTCATAGTCGATCCGCTCCGGTCGTCCCGGGGCCGCGGGGACGGGACGACGAATTTCTCGAATCAGTTGCTTGCTTTGCTCGCCGAAGCAGACGAGCGGATTCCGCGGATCATGGGGACGTTGGTAGACTTCCAGGATGTCCTCCATGGCACAGACAAAATCGGCGTTTTGCTCGGGCGGCAGCACCCATTGCTCTTTGCGCCAAGGTTGCAGCGCGTTTTTTTCAGCGTCGTGCGAACGGTCTCTTCGCTAATCGAATCCACCACCTCGAGTTCGACCAACCGATCGGCCAGTAATTGCATGGTCCAGCTTACACGGCCCGCCGGCGGAGCCGAGCAGGCCAAGGCCACCCAATGCGTTTCCTGGGCTCCGTCTAACTTGCGATATTGCCGGTTCGCGGACGGCTTGCGCTGGAGCGTCGCCTCCAAGCCTTCCTCGACCAGACGCTGCCGTGTGCGATGCACCGTCGACAGACTCATGCCCACCAATTCGGCGATCTGCTCGGCCGATGCCGGTTACGACTCAGAAGGCAACCACGAGTTCGCCCGCGACGAGCATGGCATACGCACGATCATCCCCGCCAAGCACGGCCGGCCGACCACCAAGCTGCCCACCGGCCGCTACTGCCGATTGATGAAAGAGAGGTTCGACCGCGAAGCCTATCGCCGTCGCTCACAAGTGGAAACCGTGATCTCGATGATCAAACGTCGCCAAGGCGCTCACGTCCACGCCCGCTCCTACCACAGCGGGTGCCGCGAACTCCGCTTGCTCGTCCTCACCCACAACATCATAATTCTTGTGGTTGTTCAGGTTTTCTACACAGCCAGACTACACCCCTTTTTCAGAAGACCAGAGCCGCATCCGCAAGGGCAGCGGGCAGGAAATCGCCGCCGGATCCCGCCGCCTCGCGCTCTCGATTCTCAAGCAGGACACGACCCTCAAAGAGACACTCCGCGGCAAACGCCTCCGCGCAGGGTGGAACAACGACACCCTGCAGGCAATTCTTGCGGGGATTCCGGGGTGATTCGATGCGATTGCCCTGTACCAACCATGATCTTCTTTCACAAGCACCACCCGAACGAGGCCCCCGCCCGGACGGTAGGTGGCCAGGAATGTTTTGTACTTCTTGACGACGGCCAGTCCGTAAACCGTACAGTGGCCTGTTTGCCAGCCGCGTGTCTGTCCGGCACGTTTGGCCAGGCTGATCCGGTTCTCGCCGTACTTGCGCGGCCGTCCGCGACCCCGATGCCGGCTTTCAAAGCACGTTGCAAAAACGGCCGCTTGGTGTAACCACCATCGATCACGATCCAGGCGGTTTTTCCTGCTTTTTTCAGGAGGGGAGCGATCCATTCGACCAGCCGTGCGGCGAGTTGCAGCTTGGTGGCAAACCGATACCACTTCCGCTGCTCGGGGATCGACGGCATCGAATGTCGGCATACGTAAAAGAGCGGCGCGCAGCGGCAGTGCCAACGGGCCCCAGTCGGGATGCCGCAGCGCCAGCGAGATCGTGACCCAAATGTGTCCGTACAAAAAGGGTTGGTCAGCCGGACCGGGCGTCGGATGGTGATGCACGTCGGCCCCTTCGACCTTCGGTCCGTACCGCTTGGTGGGCGAGTCGTCGATTCCCCAGCAAGAGCCGCTCGGGCAAGGGCAAGCTGCCCAGAACCAATGCCAGCAATCGGCTGACGATCGATTCGCTCTTACGTCCCACGCACTCCAGAAAGTAATAATAGTCTTGGTAATCGTCGCTCACCCCGGCGGCTCGCAGCCACGTCGTCACGGTACGGCGACCGCTGGCGAGCAACATGCCGAGCAGCAGCACTGGCAACCGCCAGCGGTTGCGGGCGTGCAACCCAGCGGCAAGCCACTGGCTCCATTCCGACCACTGTTCGGGCAACTGCCAACGACATCCCGATTTCGCCAGCCTTGGCTCTCCTATCCTGCCGCGCGTTATGCAATCGCAGCATGATGGAAGAGCCTTCTTTAGTGGACACCTGTTACCAGCGCTTTTTCAGAAAAAGAAAGACTGTGCACAGACAATTCTTATTTTGTACCGCTGGTTTCAGGCGACGGCCAATTCCGCTTCACTGGATTTTGGGTTGGGTACTTCAACTCCAGGGTGAACGCCTGGTCTATCGACCGCGTACCAGCGTTCCAACACCTTGCGCCATCCGCCGGGTTGCCGTACGGTGCAAAAATCGGCACGCACTTCTTCGTGCCGCGGATGCAATTGAGAGTACTTGATCGCAAACTTTCGCATATCCGGCAGACAACGCTCTTCGCCATAGAGTTCTTCTGCCAGTCGATAATGTTCGCGTATCACCTCGCGCTGTTCATGCAAGCTTGGCGGCTCGGGGAGTGGTCTCCCGGCGGCAAGCGCGCTCACTTGTTCAAAAATCCACGGGTTGCCGATTGCACCGCGGGCAACAGTTACGCCATCGACGCCCGTGTAACGCAGCATGTCGATGCATGCCTGGGCGTTGAATAGGTCACCGCTGCCGAGCACTACCTGATCGCCAGCATATTCCTTTAGCTCGCGCAAAAACTCCCACCGAGAAGGGCCGTCGTACCGTTGCACAACGGTTCGACCGTGGACGGTAATTGCCGCCGCCCCCATGGCAAAAGCGCCATCAAAGATCTGAAAAAACTTCTCGCGGCTCTCCGCGGTGTCGTCAATCCCGCGCCGCATCTTGACAGTCACCGGAATTCCACTCGGCACCGCGTCGCGCACACGTTGCACAATTTCTAGCGCGATGTCCGGCTGACTGAGATGGAAGCCTCCACGGCAGCGGCCCAAAACCTTCTTTACCGGGCAACCGAAGTTGATATCGATCGCGTCAAAGCCGTGCTCAACCAACCGCAATGCGGCCGGAGCAAAATCCTGCGGATCCGCACCCATTAACTGACCGCCCGTCGGATGCTCTTCATCGGCCACGTGCAAAAAGTGACGGTTTTTTCGCCGCGGCTTCAGTTCTAGGACAAACTTATCGAGCATTACTTCGCACAGCGTGTAAGGTGCGCCATGTCGGCGCGCAATAACGCGCATCGGCATGTCGCTATAGCCCGATAGCGCGGCTTGCACGACGGGGAAGTTAAGCCGCAGCGACCCAATTGGTAGTTCACACAATGTTTTGATCATACGCCTGATTTTCTACCTAGCGACACGCTTGGGTCAACTACATTTGACAGTGCTACATCGATCTCGCCACGCACCTCATTATCCTCCTCGATCAGGCGGCGTGCCTCGAGCGCGTTTTGTGCCTCAACCGTGTAATGTCGTCCAAGAGCCCAAGCGCACGCGCCACGTACTAACGGTTCTGCATCGTTTAGGCCCCGAATAAGGGCGGGGACTGCTGTCGCAGTCGGCCGGTTCCCGAGCACGATTGCGGCGTTGCGCAAGATGCCGCGTCGCTTCGGTCGCCACAGTGGCGTGTGCCGAAACCGTGCGCGAAACGCTGGTTCATTCAATTCAAATAAACTGATCAAGTCAATTGGATTGCTGTCCTCGCGCGGCGCGAATCCCGGTTCGCGGCAAAGCGGCGATTTCGAATTCCACGGGCATACACCCTGGCATATGTCACAGCCAAAGAGCCAATCGCCTATTCCGGATCTTAATTCTTCGGGAACCGCTTCCCGCAATTCGATCGTGAGATAGCTGACGCAGCGCGAGGCATCCAGCACGTACGGCTGTGGAAAGGCGTCGGTCGGGCACGCATCCAGGCACGCCCGGCACGTGCCGCAGTGGTCGCTCTCTTGGGTTGAATCGTATGACAACTCGATATCGGTCAGCACCGCCGCCAAAAAAAACCAACTGCCTTGATAGCGATTAATCAGCAGCGTGTTTTTACCGACCCAGCCCAATCCGGCCAACTCCGCAAACTCCCGCTCCAAAAACGGTGCCGTATCGACGACGCCTCGAACGTGAGCGCTAGGACTGCTCGACCGTAAAAACTCCATCAGCAAATCGAGCCGCTCTCGAATGAGGTCGTGATAATCCGCCTCACCCCAAGCGTATCGCGAAATGCGCCCCTGACCTTCCTGGGCTGCAACCGGTTCAACGGTGCGGTAATTCATTGCGAGCATCACGATGCTCCGCACGCCATCGAGCACGCGATTCGGATCGCCGTATGCCTCCCGTCGGTCGGCCAAGTAGCTCATTTGGCCGGCATATCCGGCCGCCAGCCACTCGTCTAGCCGAGCAGCCCCCGGGGGGCTGACGGCTGGGCAGACGCCGCACAGCGAAAAACCCACTCCGTCAGCCCTCTTTTTCAACTCACGGGTTAACTCCACACGGTCCATTCCGCTATTTTAGCGGTTTGCCGCTTGAGATCATCGAGTTGAATTGACAGTGAGCTGTAATTAGCCTGGAAGATAGACAAACGCACACTTCCCAACATATACGCACCCCTGGGGAAATCTATCAATGAAACGGCAACTTTTGACCGCGTTCGCGGTGATGGCCATGCTCGTCTGCGTGCCTATCCAATCAGCCCACGCTATTGGCGGCCATGGCGGCGGACATGGCCACGGGTTCTCCGGCCATTTCGGCCGCGGTTTTGGCCGAGGGTTTGGTGGGGGCTTAGGCGGCGGATTCATTGGCGGCTATGATGGCTACGGCTGGGATATCGCCGCATTGTACAGAGAGCTGTACAACAACCTTCCGTTCTATGCGTTGCATCCGCCCGTTTACTACAGCTATCCGGTTCCGCGGACGTATGGCTACAGCCCGTTCGCCTATCCGCCAGGTGTGATGACGCCTGAGATCGCCTGCGAGGTGCAGCCGGTCACGATCAACAACCCTTACGTGCCGGCGACGAAGCCTGCCACTGCGCCGGCTAACTCCCCAGTTGACCGCGCCGCTGCGACGACGAACGGCGTTCAACCGCTGGTAGTCATCAATCCGTACGCAACGCAAGCAGTCTCAGTCGCTCAAAACGAGCGCTAACAGCCTGTTGAAGAACTCGGAATCGGTTGATTTCAAGCAGCGCCGGCGAATGGGATAGTGGTTCTTGGTTTTTGTTTTGTGTGATGCGTGTGATGGTGTGTTGGCATCAGTAGACGCTGTAGGGCCATCAGGACGTTAAACAGGGCGAAATACAAGTCGTCGGCAAGCCCGCCTTCCCCTTGCAGGCTCCTGGCCGTGCCGATTCCGAACAACTGGCGCAGGACGAGGCCCAGGTTGCGTGCCATGGCCGACATCAGGTATCGCTTTCTCACTTTCTCGATGCCGTGCAGCCACGCTCGCCGACTGCCGCCCGTCTCGCAGACGTGGGCAAAACTCCGCTCGACCTTCTCACTCCGCTGGCGCTGCAGCGCGCGACCTCGCTTTCCTTGGACTCGGCGGCGGTTGTTGGTCACTGCCTGGCGTTGCTCTGTCCGGCTTGTCTTTCCAATTGCGACGATGCGCGTGCTTCGGTTCGACAATGTACGTTCGTAGGCCCTCGGTGAATTCCAATTCCGCCAGCGTCTCGTTCCCTGAGTAGCCTTTGTCCGCCACCGCCTCCTCGATCTCCGCCTCGCTCTCGGCCCTGCATCAAGTTGTCTTGCGCTTGGCTGATGCTCGGGCCGATCGTGTCCACGTCGGCTGTGTCGGCGTGATAAACCTCGGCCGCCAGGATCAGCTCCGTGTCCAGATCGACGACGTGTTCGGCCTTGTAGGCCAGATGCGTGCGGCCGTCCTTCATCTTGGTGATCCGGCTGTCGGGGTCGGTTTCGCTCTGCCATTCTTGGTTCGAGACCTTCTTGTCCTTCCGCTGGCGGTCGAAGCGAGCAAGCTCCTCGGCGGAGGGTTCGTCGCCCGGCTTCGATCTGGCCGGCTTCTTGCATCAGACGCCGGACGTACTCCTGCCAGTCCTCGCCCGTGTCGCGCCGGACGATGCTCTTCATCGCCGCGTTGGCCTCCAGCGTCGTGGCGTCGACGCCCACCGTCTTGCCTTTCAACAGGCCCTTGGCGTCGGCCACTTGCAGCACGAAGCAGAATACTTGCTGATGAACCGAAAGCGGCAGTCGGTCGCGGACCCGCGTCAGGCTGGAATGGTCGGGCGTCTCTTCGCCGAGCGGGATGCCGAGGAATTCTCGCAAGCTGAGGCTGTCGGCACACCGCCAGGCGATGCCCCGCTGCGAGCCGAGGCCCTCGAAGTAGCCCACCAACAGCATCCGGAAGTAGACGCCCGGCGGAATGCCGGGCCGGCCCATGCGTGTCGTGATAGTACGGCTCACAGAGCCTTTCGACGAACTCGTCGAAGCCGGCTTCACGCAACAGCTGGTTGAGCTTGTCGATAGAAGACATGCCCTTCGGACCGCGGCAACTCATCCACCGCGATCCAAAAGGACGGCTGCTGCTCTTTACCGCGGCGTCCCAAGGCCATCGCTGATCCTCCTGAAATTCAATTCCTCAACCAGATCACCGTGAGCCAACAAATTTAGCGCCATGCGGACGCGAAAGGAAGTCCACTCAGAAAGGACTTTTTCAACGGGCTGCTAGGGATTTTCCGACGAGGCGTGCGATGCAAGAAAAGAACTTCTCGGGCAGACGTTTTCGAGCCTGACAGTAGGCGCCGGTCTTTGCGGAACGCGCGGTTTGCCCATGAGACAGACGGTGGGCAATTAATCGAGAGACGGCACTTCGACACGAATGATCTGTGCTAAGAACTTGCCCGAGGAAAACCCAAAGTTCGTGAATGGGTTCTGTATGGGGAGATCCGCCGCTACAGAAAGTACTTGCAGAGTTGATCAAGAGCAAGCAGGAGGCACTCAGGAGATGCCTGCCAGAGACGATTAGCTGATGTCGTATATCCAGTATCTAGCTCGTTGACTATGCGAAGTTTAGAACGGTGGCGGAGCCGCGAGGACTTCAAGTGCGACTCGAATATCATCCAATGGATATCACCGTCTGGGCTGGCGAACGATTTGTGTTGTTCTATTTTCACCACGGCATTTTGCGTTTGGTATATTTTCGGCCGACCTCCGCCGCCGCCTGATTGCTTCCAGCGCCGATCATCACCCCCCAATCAATTTTCTTTTCGACGTTGTCCGGCAGAACATTATCCAGAAAAAAGAGACCACGGGCTTTGCACACGGCCAGCACCTTTTCGCCCGCGGCGTTGACCTCCGCCGGGACCGGCGGATCCGCGCGGCCCTCAAGATGGCCGTGAGAAAACCCCATGTCGCGCGGACCATGCTCCGCGAAGGCGAGGCCGGGGATCGCGAGCGATTCTTCGACATGCTCGAGCGCATGGGGATCTTCGATTTTGACGCCGAGCATAAGCTCGCCCTGGGGGTTCAGTGGCCAAACGTCCGCGCGCCGTAAATACTCCTCGCGATCAAGTCCCCAAATTTCGGCGGCAAACAGATGGCTCCCCCATCCGCGGATCCCTTCCGGCAGGACGTCGCGGCCCTGCTTGTGAATGGGATAGCGGGCCGCTTGGACAAATCGCTTCACGGCCTCGGGGTCTCGAGCCCGGGCCAAATGCACGCCATGGACTCCCTGGGCCAGCGCCTGTTGAACCATCCATCCGCCCGCTTGGACCGTTTCCTCATCCAACCCCAACAGTGGCAGCACGACAATGACCGTCGGCGTACGGTGTCCGCTGGGCGTGGGGCCGCCGTCGACCAAACCGCGCATAAAATCACGCAGCAAGCTAAAGTTCAGCGGATTGTGTTCCATGTTAAAAAGCAAACAGTCGGCCCAAGTTTGAGCCATCTTCTTGCCTTCTTCGTACCCGCCGTAGGCGGCGGCGTAGTAGATAGGTTGTCCACGCTCTAGTAGTTCGATGCATTTGTTGATGCACTTAGGTTGATAATCACCAGCTGGCTTCTCTTGGGCCTCGCTGCATCGCAAGCCCCCCAGGATGACCATAAGACTGACCAAGAAGCAGAAAATTCTTGGCACGAGTTTCTTTTCCATGTCTTGGTTCTCCTTGAACTGGAATAGAGAGCTAATTTTTCGGCGTGAATTCATTCGCGCCAATATCGACGCCGTTTCCCAGCGGACGCGAGTTTCCAAAGATGTCTTGTTTGGGTGCGATGTCAGACAGTCCTTGATCGACATCCGGCGAATCGGAACGCAGTTGATACGTCGGCAGAATAAACAGACTCACTTCGCCCGACAAGTTTCCCCAGACCGTCATCCGATTCGCGTGGTTAGATTTTACCACGCTCCACAGCTCATCAGCCTTGACGACGCGGTTAACCAGTTCGTTATTCTTGAAGTCTCCGTCGGAAATATAGATGTCCGTAACACCTTTCCATTGATTGTAATTCGAGCTCAAGGCGCGGATGAGTTCCCAATCCTTCAGAAACAACGGCTCCTCGCTGATGATGCTGGTTCCTTTTTTGTACCCATCGCGAACATTGCAATGCGTGACGGGGACCTTTCCCTTGGTGGGCTTTCACCAGAATCTGTGGGTGAATCGGAACGGGCATTGTGAATCGAGAGTTGGATTTTCAGAGGGATGGCAGGGCAGAAGAAAGATCGGGGTGGATGGGATGAAGAGAAGCTGGGGCGTGGCCACCCCAGGTCCGGCGAGTTCGTTCTCCCGCCCTGACCTGGCTATCCCTTGTCGGGTTGCGTCCCCGCAGAGCCCGACTCCGTTTCACCAGGCAAGGGCCACTACCAAGCATGAATCACGGGGAAAGAAGTACACGGCTGCGAGATACCCGGTTATGGATGTTGTTGCAACGCACCATCCGACCGGAGTCCCACAGCCGTGCAACTAAAAACTATCCTCAATCACGTGGAGCGGCACAAGTCGTTTGTTTACCAAGAGGCACGCTGGGCCGATGCGGCGACCAAGACGGCCCTCGAAATCCCAATCGAGCCCCGGGCGAACAGCCGGGCGATTTGCTCGGGCTGCGGCAGGCGGCGCCCGGCTACGACCGCCTTGGCGAGCGGCGTTTCGAGTACGTCCCGCTGTGGCAGATCGCGGTTTACTTCGTGTACGCGATGCGGCGGGTGAACTGCCCGAACTGCGGCGTGAAGGTGGAGCGAGTTCCCTGGTGCGATGGCAAGAACCAACTGACGACGACCTACAGCTGGTTCCTGGCCGGCTGGGCGAAGCGGCTCTCGTGGAAAGGAGTGGCCGAGGCTTTCGGCACAACCTGGCAGAACGTGTTTCGCTCGGTAAAACACGCCGTTTCGTGGGGTTTGGCCCACCGTGACCTGCGGGCGTCGAGTCGATTGGCGAATCGACGAAGTGCAGTGGCAGCGGGGCCACAAGTACCTGACGTTGGTCTATCAGATCGACGAGTGCGCTCGAAGCGGCTGTTATGGATTGGCAAGGACCGGACCACCAAGACGTTTCTGCGGTTCTTCCGCATGTTCGGCAAAGAGCGGAGTGGGCAGACTGAAGTTCGTTTGCAGCGACATGTGGAGGGCCTACTTGAAAGTGATCGCCAAGAAGGCGGTCCCAAGCGATCCACGTCCTCGATCGCTTCCACATCATGCAGAAGATGAACAAGGCGATCGACGAGGTGCGGGCCGCCGAAGCGAAGCGACTCCGAAGCGGACGGCTACGAGCCGGTGCTCAAGCATTCTCGCTGGTGCCTGTTGAAACGGCGGGAGAACCTCACCGACAAGCAAACGGCGAAGCTCTCCGAATTGCTCCAATACAACCTGCAGCAGCGTGCGGGCCTACTTGTTGCGGGAAGACTTCCAGCGTTTCTGGCAGTACGTCAGCCCGGGATGGGCGGCCAAGTTCCTCGACCAATGGTGCACGCGAACGATGCGGTCGAGGATCGAGCCGATGAAGAAGGTGGCCCGCACGTTGCGCAACCACCGCGAGTTGATTCTCAACTGGTTCCGGGCGCAGGGGGCCATTTCGGCGGGATACCATCGAGGGGTTCAACAACAAAGTCAAACTGACCACCAGAAAATCGTACGGCTTTCGCACCTACGAAGCCATTGAAATCAGCCTATACCACAACCTCGGACGACTAGCCCTTAACCAAGCGAACATCGTTCGCTGATCGCACAAAAAAGCTCGAAACCTTCCGTGTTTTCAGGCGTCTAGCACGGGGCTTATGAATACGGCCATGAAGGAGGATTCTGCCCGTGGGGTGAGCAGACTACACTGACAGACGGTCGCTGGATCTCGGCGAATTGCATTTACTGCGTGGAACCATCACGTAACGATCTATTTTGATGCGATTGCTCTTAACACTTGCGATGATCTATTCGATAGCTTCGACTGCTTCTGCGGCAGAAAACGGACCCGCTACGATTTTTATTACAGGCAAGATTTGGACCGGTGACATACATCGTCCGCACGCCAAAGCGATTGCGATTCGTGGCGATAAGATTGTGGCAGTCGGTTCGCAAGAGGAACTTCAAAAGTATTGCGGCGACAAGACTAAAATGATCGATGCGGGCGACGGTCTCGTCGTACCAGGGCTGATCGATTCACACATTCATTTAATTGACGGTGGATTGCGGCTGGCTTCAGTGCAGCTGCGTGACGCGAACACGCGCGAAGAATTTGTACGCAGGATCGGCGTATTTGCCAAGAAACAGAAACCTGGCGCGTGGATCACCGGTGGAGATTGGGACCACACGCTGTGGGGTGGCGAGTTGCCGTCGCGCGACTGGATCGATGCAGTGACGCCCGATAACCCGGTGTGGGTCAGTCGTTTGGACGGACACATGGCCCTCGCGAATACCGCGGCAATGCGGGTAGCGAAATTCGCGGACGATGTAAAAGATGTTCCCGGCGGCGAGATCGTGCGCGACAAGTCGGGCCGGCCCACCGGTGTATTCAAAGACAACGCGATGTCGCTCATCGATCGGGTGCAACCCGACCCCACGATGCAGCAGCAGCTCGATGCCACCGTTGCGGCCATGGACTATTTGGCGGCGCGGGGCGTGACCGCGGTACATCACATGGGCACATGGCAGCACGTCGATGTGTTTCGCATCGCCGAACGCCGCGGCTTGATGAAGACCCGGATTTACGCCTGCACGCCGCTACCTCAATGGGAGCGTCTGGCAAAAGAAGTGAAGGAACGCGGACACGGCAGCGACTGGCTGCGTATCGGTGGATTAAAAGGTTTTGTCGATGGTTCGCTCGGTTCACACACGGCGGCGTTTCTTGAGCCGTTCAGTGATGCGCCGGGCGACCGCGGGCTGTTTGTCAACACGCCCGAAGATCTGGAAGCGTGGACGACGGGGGGCGATCGCGCGGGTTTACAAGTAGTTGTGCACGCGATTGGCGACCGGGCAATTCGCACGCAACTCGACATTTTCGAGCATGTGGAAAGGGCCAACGGCCCGCGCGACCGACGATTTCGTATTGAACACGCGCAGCACATTGCACTTGCCGACTTGCCGCGGTTTGCGAAGCTGCATGTCATTGCCAGCATGCAACCGTATCATGCGATTGACGATGGCCGCTGGGCAGAACGTGAGATTGGCGCCGAGCGATGTAAAACGTCGTACGCGTGGCGATCGCTGCTCGACAATGGTGCACGTTTGGCATTCGGCAGCGACTGGTTCGTCGCGCCTCCAACCCCGATCGAAGGCATTTATGCCGCCGTCACCCGGCGAACGCTCGATGGCAAGAACCCGGACGGCTGGGTAGCGCAACAAAAAATTAAGGTCGAGGAAGCGTTGCGCGCTTATACAATCGGGGCGGCATACGCAGGATTCAACGACGCAAAGCTCGGTTCAATCGAACCGGGAAAGTTGGCGGACGTAGTCGTACTTGGCCGCAATTTGTTTGAAACGCCGCCCGCCGAACTGAATGCAGTTTCGATACGCATGACTATTGTGGGGGGCAAAATCATGTTCGACAGCGGCAAGAATTCGGCGTTAAATGGCAATTGAACCACGAAGGTCGACGAGCACGACGAAGAATCGAGCAAAAAATGGTTAGAACAGCAGTTTGTTTGTTATTCGTAATCTTTTTTGTCAACTGCGGCATTGCCGAACCGGTCCCGGACGCTGGCGTTCCGTGGAAAGCCGGTGTCGCCAAAGTAAATATCTCACCGGAGCTGCCGATCTGGCTCTCTGGCTATGGATCGCGAAATAAGCCGGCGAATTCGCTGCACGATAAGCTTTGGGCGAAAGCGCTGGTGATCGAGGACGTCAATGGAAGGCGGGCGGCGCTGGTCACGATGGATCTTGTCGGCATTCCGCGCGAGATTTCACAAACTGTCTGCAGGCAACTTGAGGAACGCTATAAGTTGCCGCGCGCGGCGGTAGCGCTGAACGTCTCGCACACGCACAGCGGCCCCGTGGTGCGGGGCAATCTGATGGCGATGTATTCGCTCGATGCCGATCAGAGTCGGCGAGTTAATGAGTACCGTACATCGCTCATCGACAAGCTGGTGAGCGTTGTCGGCGATGCAATCAAAACGATGAAGCCGGCTAAGCTTGCGTGGGGAATCGGAGAGGCGGGTTTTGCGGTGAATCGTCGCAACAACAAGGAGGGTCAGGTGCCGAAGCTTCGCGAGGAGAATAAACTGGCCGGCCCGGTCGACCACGAGGTGCCGGTCCTGGCGGTGACTGGCGATGACGGCGAATTACGGACCATCGTCGCGGGGTACGCGTGCCACGCAACGGTGATGGGCGACTATTTTGTGACTGCCGATTGGCCGGGCGCGGGGCAGAACGAATTGCAAAAGCGGCACCCCGGGGCGATCGCGATGTTCGTTGCTGGCTGTGGCGGCGACCAGAATCCACTGCCGCGGCACTCGATGGCGCTCGTGGAAGAATATGGAGCTGAGTTTGCCGACGGTGTGGATGCAGCGATCAAAGCTGGACTGAAACCAATCCCGCCGATGCTGCACACAACTTACGAGGAAATTAACCTGCCGTTTGACAAATTGCCGACACGCGCCGAGCTGGAAACCACCACCACGGACGCGAAGCCGCAGGGGCCCTGGGCCAAATACATGTTGGCGGAATGGGATCGCGACGGACGCTTGCCGGCGACGTATCCGTATCCGGTGCAAGCGTGGGATTTAGGCGACAACTTGGTTTGGGTATTCCTCGGCGGCGAAGCGGTTGTGGATTATTCCCTTCGCCTGAAGTCGGAATTGGGACCGGGGAAGACATGGATCTCGAGTTATTCGAATGATGTGATGGGGTACATTCCCTCGCGGCGCGTACTCAGCGAGGGGGGTTATGAAGGTGGGCTGGCGCGGTTCCCGTATGGATTACCGGCGGTGTGGGATGGATCGGTCGAGCAGAAGATTGTCGACGAGGTTCATAAGCTCGTGGATATTGTGAAGGAGCGTTGACGAATGGAGCCGCAAGTTCTCCATCGGTATCGGCGTTTGCGGTGCGTCCCACTGCCACCGATGCGTTAAATTATTGGTGGATAGGAATACGAAAGATGCGAACGCTAAACGCGGGCGCGGTTAACTTCTCAGCGGCCGAGACCGCTTCAGGCTCCGAAATTGCGCCGGACTGCTTTTCAGCGGTATTAATGGCGTGCGGCTTGTCAGCGGTAATTCGCCGAGCGGTCCCCCGCGACGCCATTGTTGCTGCCACCCATGGATTGCTAGCAAGCGCGTGGCCGCAACTGGGCCGCTGTCGTTTGAACTAGTGCGGAGGCATGACCGCGCGTTAGTATCTGTCGTTTTCGCCTCCGCCCTCCGCCCGAAGAACCTTCAACTTGCTGCATGCGTCTCGGCGTTTTTCTTCCGAATTGGGTCGGCGATGTGGTGATGGCCACGCCGACGCTTCGCGCGCTGCGGAAGCTCGTCGGAACCAATGGGCAAATCGTTGGCATCATGCGACCATACGTGGCCGAGGTGCTGGCTGGCACCACGTGGCTCGATGAACAGATTCTGTACGAGAAATCGGGCAAGTGGTTTGGTCTGCCGCACCGGGGAGTTTTTCGTAAACTCCGGGCGCGAAGCTGGATACAATCGTGTTGCTAACCAACTCCATACGCACGGCCTGGATGGCGTGGTTCAGCGGTGGGCGAGAGCGAATTGGTTTTCGCCACGACGCACGTTCGCTGTTCTTAACGAAGCGAATTCGGCAACCGCTTGCCTACGATGGCGGGCCTATACCGACCGTTGATGGATATCTGCATCTGGCGAAAGCAATCGGCTGCGCCCCCGAGCCACCGTGGCTTGAACTGGGAATAACTGCTGAGGATGAGCGCGCTGCCGATGCCGTTTGGCAGCGGCTTGGTTTGCCGGCAGGCAACCGTGTCGTCATTCTCAATTCGGGCGGTGCCTACGGTGCCGCCAAACAATGGCCTGTGGAGCATTTTGCGGAGCTTGCTCGCCGAATTGTGCACGCTGGGGAACTATCCGTTCTCGTCAATTGCGGTCCTTCAGAGCGCGAGATTGCACGAACCATTACAACGCTGGCGAAAAGTCCGCGCGTCGCGACGCTGGCCGACTTTGATCAACTTCCAGTCGGACTCACGAAGGCCTGCATCTGTCGCTCACGACTGCTAGTTACTACCGACAGCGGGCCGCGCTATTTCGGCGTCGCGTTTAGGCGGCCGGTCGTCACGCTATTCGGACCGACCGATCCGGTGCGCACACAGTTGCCCTACGAACGCGAAACGTGTCTCTCGTTATCGCTCGAGTGTCAGCCTTGCATGGAACGAACGTGTCCGCTACAGCATCATCGTTGTATGCGCGACTTGACGGTGGAAATGGTGCATAAAGCTGTGAACACGTTGCTTAAGCGCGACACAGCGGAATGCGCTGCGTAGTGGCAGCAGTCACTAAGGGATCACCAGCGGCTCGACTCTAGCAACTCGCCGTTACCCTGACTTATTTGTATTGTACTCCGATCGGATAACGGGCGGTCTTTCGTTGCGGCTTCGAAACATCCGATACGGCAGCGCGCAATGGCCGAACGACACGCCCTAGCACGATCGATCTGGCTGTCGGCGTTTCGGTTTGGCGGTCGGGGCAAATTGCCATCACCTCCTCCCACTCAAAAGGCAATGTGCCAGGGGTAAGGTACGAACTTCGTCCACGACCAGCGATGTGCAATTGAGCCGTGTCGTTCCAGTGGCGCACGAAACAGAAGTAGTCGACATCGGCAGGCAAGTCTACCAACGTCTGCGGCCACGGAATTTCCGCGATCGGCCTGCGATAATAATAGGCGAAGCGGTGCTCGATCGCGGTAAAACTCACCAAACGCGCGCCAGGCGGCAACTGACCGGCAAGCTCGGCAACGGCGCCAGTCGGATCGTTCCAGCGGACCGCATTCACGTTCATCAACAGACCGGCGACTCCCAATCCCATAACGCAGGCAACGGCGAAAACGACTCGTACCGGCGAAGCATCGTTTCGGCTTCGATTGGAAGTCCACATCCCATACACGGCAACGACGGCGAATGTCGCAAAGAGAATGGTAAACCAGCGCGGTTGGTAGAGCGTCGCCGCCCAGCCTCTGGGCAGCAAGCTGATGCCGACAACGAACAGGGCGCCTGCTCCGATGACCGCGCTCCACAATAGAATGAACCGGTTCCAAGCACGGCGTGCGGACGTGTCCTGCGGTGCGCTTGCGCAGCATTCGATCAACAATCCGACCAGCACAGCAACGGCTGGATACAGCGGCATAAAGTACCGCCCCCGCGCCGCTGAGGCAAGCCATACAGTGGGATAGGCCACGAGCAGCGCGGTGACCAAAAATGTTGTCACCACGCGTTTCTGGAACAACCGCGTGCGGACGTCGCGCCAAAATAGCGCGACCAACATCGGCGACCAGGGTAACAGGCAAGCGAATGTCTCAGCCGGATAAGTAATGCTGTGGGAGAGCACACCGCGCAGGTGAATGCGATCGCCTGCAAGTCCAGCCCAAGTCGCGACGACGCTCGCCCAATCCGTTGCTAGGTAAAAGGGGATTTGCCACGCCGCGATAATCACGGCGAATAGCAAACCACTGGCCCCGGTTTGCCATCTAAACAAGTATCGCCAGTCGCGCATTACTGCGAGGTATGCAACGGTAATGGCGCCGAAATAAATGGGTGCCTGCGGACCTTTCACCAACGCCGCTAACGCCGCGAACGTGAAGCCGAGCGACCAGGTGATCACTGGCCGCCAGCTGAGGACGTAGCCGAGGTGCCACAACAGCAAGGAACCAGCGACGAACAGAACGAACACGGATTCCGACTCACCGAGCCGCCCAATTTCCAGCACCTGACCGCTTGTGGCGTAGACTAGCGCCGCGATGAGCGCGGTTGCGCTTGTCGTAAACGCGCGGGTGTAACCGTAAATGAGCAGCGACGTGAGCACCATCGCAACAACGCTTGGTAGTCGAATAGCGATGGGATCGACATCGCCTCGCAGCCAGCCGCCGAGGGCCATGAGCCAAATGGTCATTGGTGGCCGCTCTGCAAACACCTGACTCTGTTGGCGCGGGACGATCCAGTCGCCCGTGTCGAGCATTTCGCGGGCGGCCGTGGCCCAACGCGTTTCTTCGCCAACGAGCGGCTGAAGCGCGAGGCGGGCCCCGTAGACGAGCGACACGCACACGGTGATCGCGGCGATTGCAATGAGGTCAGCCCTTCTGTCCGCAGCGCCGATTGGCGGCGCGGGTGCGTGGGCGGCAACGTCGGCACGCATCGGGTTCAAGAACTGTGAAATGTTGGCGGGGAGGGGATGGTCAGGGCGGAAAGTTAGCGGTTCAGCCATGAAACGGCAAGAGCGGTGCTAGCGGCCGGCAACGACCCGCACAGCGACATTGTCGGAGACTGCGACTGCGCGTATTGTTTCAGCCGATAGCTTTCACCTTTTGCACGAGCTGCGCCAGAATCAGCTATGACTTCGACTGCTCTCACTGCACAACGTCTGCACACGATTGTCGTTATTCCGTGCCACAACGAAGCGCGGCGGCTTGAGATTCCCGCATATTGCGAGTTTTTAGCAGCGTCTCCCGATGTGACGCTATTGTTCGTTGATGATGGTAGCATCGATGATACGCCGCTCGTATTGGAACGGTTGCGGCAAGATCACCCGCGGCAAGTGAACCTGTTGCGGCTAGGCGCGAATGTCGGCAAGGCAGAGGCCGTACGTAGAGGCGTTCAGGTGGCACTGCGGCGTCGCCCGGCGTTCGTCGGCTATTGGGATGCAGATTTGGCCACGCCGCTCGAAGCGATTCCTCAACTGGTTAGCGTTTTGGAAGGGCGTCCGGGGTTGCAACTGGTTATGGGCAGTCGTGTGGCGTTGTTAGGGCGATGCATCAAACGCAACGTCTGGCGTCATTTTGCGGGTCGCGCGTTTGCCACAGCGGCATCACTTGTCCTCCGGCTGCCGGTGTACGACACGCAATGTGGCGCCAAAGTGTTTCGAGTAACTCAAGCGACCACCGAACTGTTTTCTCGCCCATTCGAGGCGCGGTGGATATTCGACGTCGAGATTTTGGCCCGGATTGTTACTGATGACACCTTCACAAATGGTTCTGTCTCCGTAGAAAAACTAATCTACGAATTCCCGTTGGAAAACTGGCAGGATGTAAGCGGCACTCGATTGAAGTTGCAAGACGCTTTCGTCGCCGCCTATGATTTAGCCGCGATTCACTGGCGCTATCGGCGGCACGGTATGCGGCCAAAGAAAGTGTCGCTTACTGTTGGGCCCGAAGTACGCCGGCCAGCAGCGTAATAACACGTGGATGATGAGCGGAGGTTTGCGGCTTCAGCCAAGAAAATGGACGCGACGCTTTACGACGAATTGCACCGGGTCGAGCAAACGCATTGGTGGTTTCGCGCGTCAGCACATTGTTTTTTCGCTCGTCGAGCGCTATCTCGGCGCCATGCGCCGGCGGCTGCGAATTTGTGAGCTCGGCTGTGGGACGGGCGGCAACCTTCTGCGCGTAGCTGAACAGCACGACGTGGTCGGGGTTGAGTGCTCGCGACACGCGTTGGAGTACGCAAAGCAGTCGCTGGGGGACCGCGTTCGCTGGGGCCGGTTGCCGGACGAAATCGACTTGCCGCCGGTGAGTTTTGACGTCGTCCTGCTGACGGACGTGTTGGAGCACGTCGAGGATGACGCCGCGTCGGCTAACACGGCGCTTGCTCTGCTGCGGCCGGGCGGAATCGTCGTCGCGACGGTGCCGGCCTACCAATGGCTCTATTCGCCGCGCGACGCGTATCATCATCATTTTCGCCGGTATGCGAAGCGGCAGTTCCGCGGCCTGTGGGCTATGGCAGAGGCGGAAACACTGCTTTTAAGCCATTACAACACGTTTCTCTTCTGCCGCCGCGGCGATGGTGCGGATGATAACCAAATTGGCATTGAAAAGTAGTGGTGAGGATCTCACAGTTCCGACCCACTCAATAAACCAATTGCTTACGAAGCTGATGAGTAGCGAAGCAAACTTTTTGGGCCGGATCGCACTGCCATTCGGGCTATCGCTCGTGGCGGTTGTACGGAAGTGCTCGCGCTTTAAAATGTACGCAAGTTGGAGTCGCTGCTTAACGCAGGCGAAAGCCGTTTCTCATTCAAGGTGGCGTTTTTGACGAAGATTCTTCCGCAGGAACTGCGCACCGAGCGACTCCTGCTTCGGCGTTGTGCGCTTCCGATCTTGACCCGTTCGCCGCGCTGAATTCCGACCCGCGAGTAATGGAATACTTTCCCGCGCGTAAAGTCCCACGAAGAAAGTGTGGCTGCCATCAAACGTTATGAAGCACACTTCAATAGGTACAGCTACGGTTTCTGGGCAGTTGAAATCATGGGGCGGCGGACTTCGCCGGCTTTATTGGCATCTGCAACAACCGTTTTGATCCGCAGTCGCCGCTCTTTGTCGAGATCGGATGGCGTCTGGCGGTCGAGCATTGGGGACACGGCTACGCGACGGAGGGCGCCGTGCAGCTCTCAAATTTGGATTCGACCAAGTCCACTTCGATGAAATCGTGTCGTTCACCGCAGTTGACAACCGCCGGTCACGGCGCGTCATGGAAAAACTCGGTATGACACATGATTCAGCCGACGACTTCGATCACCCCGGCGTACCTGTGGGTCACCCGGTTCGCCGACACGTGTTCTATCGAATCAGTCGCACGCGGTTTGTTAATCTTACAGATCCGTGCTAATCAGATTCTCAATCAAGCGATTGTTGGATAGGTTGGCTGTGCCTCCACCAGCGTGATGGCGGTGCGCTATTGCTCTTCCCTTCAGCAGCCGTCACGATTTCATCGCGATTTCGATTCGTCTCTGCAAGCGGTTTGCCTTAGCGGGCCACACCGGCGTTCAAGCGGTTCGACATTGCGTGAACACGCTCGCTAATGACAAAATCTCTCTCTGCCACTTTTTGTGTTGCTGGAATCATTGCGTGCTCTTTAAGAACGCAACCAGGTCTGCCAATTCCTGCGGACTCAATTGTTTATCCAAGCCTGCCGGCATGATGGATACCTTGCTCGGTTGCATCTCGTCGATATCGTCCCGCCGCACGCGCGCTATTTGATCGGGGCCTGTTGCAATAATGTATTCCTGGGTAGTTTCGTCATGGATGACTCCGTTGATTGTTTTGCCGTCTTGGGTAGTGATCAGCATCGGTTCATAGCTGCGAACGAAACTCAGGCTGGGATATAGGATCGACTCGAGGAGGTTGCGCTCGGTGCGGGTCTTGCCGACGTGCGAGAGTTCCGGCCCCGTAGTGCCGCCGGCGTAGCCGAGCCGATGGCAGGACGAACAGGCGGCCTTCGCGCTGTAAAACACGGCGTGACCGTTGCGCGGATCACCCTTCTCTGCGAGCGGCAGCAGCTCCTCAATGCGCTTGCCTGTGCTGCCGCATCGACGTTGACGAGCGATTCAAGTTCGTCGATCGCACGCTGCACGGCCGGGTCATACTTGGCAAGCGCCTCTCGCAGCAAATCCATCCGCAATGAGGAAAGCGAAGTCGATTTCTTGAGCGTCGCGATGAGCTTTAAGCCAAGCGCCTCGTCCTTCGAGGCTTGGAAGGGTTTGAGCAATCGGTTGAGTTCAAGGGGGTTCGCCGATTGTATGGTGACATACAGTTGTTCAAGTTGAGCGGTGTTCAAATGGGAATTTGAAATGGCGTCGGCCGCCGCGGAGCGGATTGCCACGGGCGTTTCGGCCGATAGCGAATGCCGCAACAATTCGAACTGTGCATCGTTCAGTTGCGGATGCTTGCCGACAAGGATTGCCAGCGCATCGACCCGTTGTTCGAGCGGATACTTGGCGCCGTCGCTAATCGTGGCAAGCGCTTGCGAAAGTTTTGGATCCGCCGCAGCCGCGGCCGGGAACCGCCGTGCAGCCGCGATCGCGAGCGGGAGCTGCACGGCATCGGCATTGGTGATTGCCTTGGCAATTGCCTGTATCCAATTTGCCGGAGGACTTTGAATTGTCGCTTGGGCCATCACGCGCAGGGCAATCAACCGCACGGCTGCGGAAGAGTCATGCCCCATACAAGCATCAGCTAGCAGTTTTTGAACGGCCGGATCGGGGGAAAACAACGCGAGCATGTCTGCCAGCGAGCTGGTATTTGCTCCTTGGGCCTTAGGCGAAGGTTCGCTGGGTAACGATTTCAATTGCTGGCCTAGCCACTGGGCAAGCTCGCCGCCCCACTCGGGATGCTGCCTTACGACCCAACCGGCTGCATTTCGCAGTGTGTTATCCGTTACGCCCAAATGCGGAATGACATCGGCAGGTTTGATTTCGCCATTCGGCATTTGATCGAGCGCGATGAGTGCGGCGGCAATGGTTTTGGGCGATTTGGCGGCGAGTCCTCGACGCGTGGCGCCTGGATCCGCCAGCTCGATAAGTGCGTAGATGACAGAGTGCTGAAGTACGCGATCATCGGCTTTATCGGCTGCTGCGAGAAGTTGCGGAACCGCCCATCGCTCGCCGAGTCGGCCAAGCGCTTCGGCAAGTGCTCGGCGGTTCGCCGGCGATGGATCTTTTAATGCGTAGTCAACGAGTGATGGATATAAGATGTCTCGATCTTGAAACGAACTAATCGCCAGGAGAATAGCATGCCGGACCCGATCGCTGCCGAATGAGAAAATCTCTTCGAGTAGTTCACGCGAATCTGGCGTTTCAATCTGCGCGACAGTCCACGTTCGTGCCAGAGCCGAAATCTCCACCTGCGAAATTGTTCCATCAGCATTTGCAGAAACTTGATCGAAATGGCGATGGTTAAGGAAATCACCCATATCGGGCGCATCACTGCGATGTACAAACTCGCGGCTGGCTCGCAGGCGCACGGCTTGCCTGTTATCGGCATGTAGGGCCCAAAGTTGCTCAAGCGTTTGATGTGGCCAGTCAATTTCCTTGCCGCGCGGATCGGCAGGCGGCTTCGCGCCAGTTTTTCGCACGCGGTAGATGCCGCCCAAAACGTCCGGCTTCCACAATTGCGATGTGGGGCAGCACAGCTTGTACCAGCCGCCGGTATCGATGACGAGCAGGCTGCCGTCGGCGTCAACCACGATATCCGTCGGGTGGAAATCGACAAAGTCGGACCAGACGAAATCGCTGTCTTCGGTTTTGTACGTGGCGCCGGCCGGTTTCAGGATGTGGCGCGACACCTTGCGCATGTTGAACTGGCAAAGAAACAGATTGTTGCGATACTCGGGACCAAAGACATCGGAGTCGTAGCACTCAAGCCCGCAGGCGGCCGCAGCGCCGAGCGGATCGAGAATGGGCATCAACTCGCCGGTCCGCGGATGGCCTTCCAACACGCCGTGATTCTTGCCATAAACACCGCCATAGATGGCGTGAATCAGTCCATCGTGCCGCGGGTTCACGGCGAAAAACGTTCCAGAAAGAATCCGCTCGCCGTCGGGCATGAAGGCGACATCGACGGGGTTGTCCATGCCGCCGGTCATCACCGGTTCGAAGCCGGAGCCATCGGGACGGCAGCGAAAAATATGCGCAGCGGTGGTCTTCCACTCGTGGCCGTGCACCATGTGCGTTTGTTCGGCGAAGGCGCCCTTGCACCAATAAATCCAACCATCGGGACCGGCGTAGGGACCGTGAAGGTCGTTCGCACAGCCTGTGAGCGTTTTACCCTGGTACCATTGGATGCGCTCGTCGGCGACGCCGTCACCGTCTTTATCGGTGAGTTTCCAAATGCTGGGCGCGGCTGAGACGTAAAGCGAGCCATGGAAGAACATGGCTCCTTCGGGAAACATCATGTGATCGGCGAAGACGGTGCGACGATCGAATTTGCCGTCGTGGTTCGTGTCTTCGAGCCGAACAATGTGATGCGGTTTTTCGGCGAGTTGTTTTTGGACCGGATCGTTCGAGCCGGACGATTCTGCAACATAGAGACGGCCCTCGTCATCAAATGCGGCGACAATAGGCCGTTCGACGAGCGGCGGGCCAGCGGCAAGCTCGATGGTAAATCCATCGGGGACTTTGAGCGTCGGCAGGGCTGCTGGCACTTCGTCGGCAGCTAAGGCCGACGTGAAGCTTAGAATTGCAAGCAGTGCCGTAACAAGAACATCGGTCCGAGAACGCATTAAGCAACTCCAACGAAACGGTTTTTGAGTATTGTTGGAGTATAACCTTGCGATGCGGCCAATTCACGACCTCAATTTCAGCCGTAGCGCTGTAGCTTATCTAATCTCCGCGGTTTCAAGCGTTACGTTATTTTGTTTGGCGTTGTGCCCCTGATGTTGGACTACTTCGTAGAGCAGGTCTTTCTTGGCCCCAGGCATCACTTGCGCGGTGAACTGCACCGTTTGGAAATCATAGAGCGTTGGTTTCAGTCGGCTGCGGAAGACGACGTGGCCGTCGAAACTGCGGCGGATCTCGATGTCAATCGGCTTGGGCGTGTAATTGCGAATCTCCTGGCGATAAAGGCTATGGTCGTCCCAGCCGACGACGGTGGCTTTCTGCTGGCTTTGAACGCTGTCGACACCAACTTGCTGGAATTTGTTGGTGCCATGGATTTGTATCCAGAGGTTGTCGCGCGAGGCGCGCAGTTTGGTAAGTTCAAACACGACTTCGGGATCGGGACCGAGATTGAGCTCGATCTTGTCGCCGATGGGAATATACTTGATCGATTGTTGCGTTAAGTACGCAAGGCCGTCGTGGCCGTTGTCGCGGAACACGCGGACGACACCATCGGGGAGTGGAGTCGTGCCGAGTTTCGATTCGGTGTTGTTGGTCATCAAGTACATACGGACCAATTGATCGCCATATTGTTTAGGTCGATAGCGATACCGCAATTTGAGCGGCACGTTCTTTCCTTGGAAGCTCCGCATCCGCTTCGACCAGCCGTTGGGGATCGTTTCGGTGCCTTCGATGGAGTAGATGAAATACTCGCTGAGGCCTTCTTTGATAATCGCCTTTTCCTCCGCCGGGGCCGCGGCCGGCATCGACATCGCGCCGCTGATCGACATGCGGTCCATCGCTCGCGCTGCAACCTCGCGGCGCAGCCCACTAACGCGCTCTTCGCTGAGGTCCTTTACTTTGTCCATCGGAATCCTTGCCAATTGAGCGATTTTTTCCACGAGGTTGATCGTACCGACGACGAGCCGGATTTGGGCATTCTCGTATTCTTCGCCGCTGGTGTTCGTGACGCGGACGAAGCCGTCGATATTGACTGCGTTTTCGTCCTTGTCGGCGATGGCGATGTAGTCGGAGCTCCAGGTAATGCCGCTGGTGAAATACGTGATTTGGATCGTGGCTTCGCCGTCGAACTCACTTTTCACGTTCCAGTAGAGCATCTGAGGTTTGTCGTGCGGGAATGTGGTGTCTTCCACGTCGAGCTTATCGGCGGAAGTGAGGAATTCTAGCTCGACGGAAGATGGGTCGATGAGCGTATTCGCCCACGAGAATTGCAATGGGTTCGAACCCTTCTTGAAGGTGACGATACGCGTTTCGCGAACAAGCGTAAGGTCCTCGCTGTTGTAGATGGTAAGTTGAACGCTATCGCGCTTGGGCACCGTAGAAAGATCCACGTTCTCGGACTTCGCGGCAACACAGAAGCCAAGTGCAATCAGCAAACCGGCAAAAACGCATGTGATGTATCGCATCGAGCTACCATTCGTTCTTTAGTGTGAGGTGGAGTTTGTGGACGACCTTTTCGGCTTTGCCGTCGGCATTAGCCGCCGGGAGCTTGGCGTGGAAGACCAGTAGGTCGGAGTTGCTGCGTTGGCGGTCCGGGCCACCTTCGAACGTGGTGTCGTCGCGCAACTCGTAGTCGACTTCGCGGTTTGAGTTGCCGCGAACTTCGTTGCGGACGTAAAGTAGGTTTTCAGCAACATCCAGCGTGATCGGTTTCTTTTTGAAGTTCTCGATCTCGTATTTGATGACGACGTCGTGATTGAACAGATTGCCGGTGATACGCTTGGATTCGCTGCGTTCAATCGTGCGTTTGACGACCACATCTTGCGCTACGCCGAGATAGAGTCGCATTTCATCGTCCTTGGGCGTGAATTTGCCCCAGTCTTCACCGAGGAAGGCAGAGGCGGACTGAGCGTTTTCACCGGCGCCTTCGATGAAAATACGGACCTTGCCATATGGGAGTGCCGCTTTACCCAAGCCGTGGGCAGCGTCGTTAATGATCACATAGTGCATCGGCACACGGAGCTTGTTTTGGCCGCGGTCGAGATAGCTGAATTCCTGTGGGTTGCAGGTGTAAGTTTTTTGGATGGGGACGTCTTTGAATTTTTCGACGAGCATCTCCTTGGTTTCGTTGAGACCGATCGGCTTGTGGAACGTGGGGCCGAATCCTGCATAAACCTCGCTGTCTCGGAACGACTCGTTCGCGAGGTTTTGGAGCCGCATGTATTGCGCGAGGATGAGGTGCTTTTCATCGTGCGAGGCGACGGCCCGGTAGTTGAAGGTTTTGTTGAGCTTGCCGAGTAGGTAGCTGATGCGGACACGGGCGGAACCCGAGGTGCTCGCACCGACGGTCCACACAAGGGACGCTTCGTTCGGCGGGTAACTCACGGAGACCACGTTGATGTCAAGTTTCTCGCCGCTGGTTGGGCCGACGACTCGGAAGACGATTGTGTTGGGGTCGATTTGTGTGTTCGCCCAGGAGAAGTCGACCTGGTTGACGCCTCTCACGAGTGGGACAATGCGTTCTTCTTCGACGAGCGTGGCGTGGGGGTTATCGAGTTGAATTTCTACTCGCTCACGTACAGGGAGCGTGATGAGCTTCACACGGGCAAGTGCGAAGCCCGGCGCAAGGAAAAGGATCAGGGCGACGGCGAGTGTTGCTGGCAGCATCGCGCGTAAGTCAAGCGGTGTTCGTCGGACGGAAAAATGATTGGTGCGCATACGCATACCCTTCGAGGAAGATCCGGTGGAAACGATCTGTTCGTCGATTAGACGAGGCCGTTCTGAGGAAAGTTCCCGAAAAATTTGCGTGAGCGTTTGGTATTGAGCTTGCGATTCAATTGGCGTCAATTCATTGATCGTTCCTCCGTTTTCGAGCTAAACCACAAGCGCAAGTTTGAGATAGCCAGCGTGCGTAAAAAAAGGGAATGATGGGCCCACAGGGTCTGCGATCGAGCGCGCGCAAAGGGCGGTCGCACCAGGCTCACCCCTGGAACTAGCCGTATGCAACACGCTGAATCGACTCCCAACCGCCGGTCGTGGACTTTACACCCGATGGGACCAGGCACGCGCAGAGCTCTCTGTCGCCAGAGGGCAGACTGCGCAACGCGCCGGCCAGACGTCTGTGCGGCCACAGACGGGCGGTCATTTCGAGGTGTACATTAGCACAGTGCGCGGCCGATTTCTAGCTGCTGCGCGGTAAAAATATCCAAGAAAATCGGCGGCCGAAAATTATACATTGACACGCTAAACCGCAAGCATTTGTGCGCTGCGAGCGGTGGGCTGACGGTTGAGTCCGAATCGGAATATAATGCGGACTGATATGCGAATTGGCGCCGTTAATTATCTGAACAGCAAACCGTTGGTGTACGATTTGGCGGCGCTGCGCCGAACGCGAGTGTTGTCTATGATTTGCCGAGTCGGTTAGCGGATTCGCTTTCCGCGGGACGGCTCGATGTGGCACTGGTGCCATCGGTGGAATTTTTTCGGGCCCCGGGATATCGGATCGTTTCGGACGCATGTGTGGCTTGCCGTGGGCCGGTTTTGAGCGTGAAAGTGTTGTTTCGCGTGCCACCGAAGGATGTGCGGCGGTTGGCGTTGGATGAGGGTTCGCGGACGAGTGCGGAACTGAGCCGCATCTTGCTGACGGAGACATTCGGCGTGCGGCCGGAGTTGGAGCCGCTGCCGGTTGGGTGCGGGCCGGAGACGACGGATGCGGATGCAGTGTTATTGATCGGAGATCGGGCCATTGCGAAGGGGGAAGTCGGAAGGGGGAAGGGGGAAGGCAAGGCACCCTCGCCCTGCCCTCTCCCAGAGGGAGAGGGTGTCAAGGCAGCGAATTTTGTAGAAGTTTGGGATCTCGGCGAGCGCTGGACCGATTGGACCAGGTTGCCGTTTGTGTTTGCGATGTGGATTGCGCGGGAAGGAGTAGAGATCAACGTGTTGGCGCAGGCGTGAGAGCGGCAAGGGACCATGGCCTTCAAAACTTGGATGCCATTGCGGAACGGGAAGCGCCGTTGGTGGGTGTCTCGGCGGAGTTGGGAAAGACGTACTTTCGCGAGAATTTACATTTTGTGTTGGGCCAACGGGAACGCGCCGGTCTGCGGCGGTTTTATGAGTTGTGTGTGAAACATGGAATAGCGCCGAGTGGGAAAGAAGCGGTGCTGGAGGATTTTGGGGAAGCGGAGGCTTGTCGGCTGTAGGTTTGGCCTGGCGGCCGACGCTAAGAGGTTTTTGCCACATGGTTGCGCTAGGGACTCATCGTGCGTTATTGGATAAGGCGGCGGCAGGGGAGCGGTTGACGCCGGGGGAGGGTTTGCAGCTGTTGGAGTCGCACGATCTGGCGGCGTTGGGGCGCGCGGCGGACGAAGTGACGCGGCGGCTGCATCCAGAGAATTACCGCACGTACAACATCGATCGGAATATCAACTACACGAACATTTGCACGGCGGTGTGCGATTTCTGTGCGTTCTATCGCACGCCGAAGTCGCCAGAAGGATACGTGCTGGAGCGCGAGGAACTGTACCAGAAGATTCAGGAAACGCTTGATCTTGGCGGCGACCAGATCCTGATGCAAGGCGGGCTGCATCCGGAATTCAAGCTGGAGTGGTACGAAGTGCTGCTACGGGATATTAAGGACCGTTTTCCGACGCTGAACATCCACGGATTCAGCCCGCCGGAGATCTATCACTTTACGAAAGTCTCGAAGCTGCCGCTGAAGACAGTATTGGAACGATTACAAGCCGCCGGATTAGGGAGCCTGCCGGGCGGCGGGGGTGAGATTCTGGTCGATCGTGTGCGACGGGCGATCACGCGCGGCAAGGTGATGACGGAAGATTGGCTCGAGGTGAATCGCGTGTGGCATGAGCTCGGCGGCCGCAGCACGGCGACGATGATGTTCGGCCACATCGAAACGCTGGCTGAGCGAATTGAGCATCTTGAGCGGTTGCGGCAAGTGCAAGACGAAACGGGCGGTTTCACAGCGTTTATTTGCTGGACATTTCAGCCGGAGAATACGGACATGGCCGATGTGCCGGCGGCGGGCGCGTTCGAATATCTGAAGACGAATGCGGTGGCGCGGTTGTATCTGGACAACTTCGCGAACATTCAATCGAGCTGGGTCACGCAAGGACTTAAGATCGGTCAGTTAGCGTTGCTCTACGGCGCCAACGATATGGGCAGCCTCATGATCGAGGAAAATGTGGTCGCCGAGGCAGGAACGGTGCATCACTTGTCGCTCGATGAGATTCGCGGCGCAATCGCGGAGCTGGGTTATGTACCGCGGCAGCGGAACGTGCATTACGAGTTATTCGATCCGGATCGCGAGCAATGGGCGATCGAGGCAGGTCGCACTCGGTATGAAGAGATTCGTGCGTCACAACGAGTGCGAACGGAATTGCGGCCGCGTACCCTGGCGCCGCTGACGATCGTGCGCGGCGACAACACGGCGTGACTTGCTCCACGAGGCAACATGAATGCGAAATCGCACAGTAATCATCTGCATCTCAATTGGTTGCGTGCTCGTTGTTATAATCACAAGTGGGATGTACCTGCGGCGAGGAGTATTGATCGTCGTCCATAATTCGGGGTCGAGCGCGATGGACGGCGTGGAAGCGGAACTTGGGGGTGGACGGATATTCTTGGGAAACATCTCCTCCGGAAGTACCGCCTCTGGCAGAGTCGTTCCGCGGGCGGACTCCGACGTTCTAATCTATTTCGGCGACGACGATCGAAAGCGTCATTTCGTTCAGTTAGATGTTTACGTCACGGGCGGTTACCGAGGGCGGGTTGACGCATACATAAATGATGGGAAATTGGAACGAAAAACGGAGAACATCAAATTGAGGCTGCTGTACTGACCGTACGACGCACCTTCGAATCTCAGCATGTTACAAAGCTAAAGGGCCGTGATATAATTGGTTTGGAGCGTAAATCATGGCTACCATCGGTCCATCTTTGCCACAACCGACACCCACATGCCCTGAGCCGGCGTGGGAAGTAGCACTACTTTTTCCAAGTCAGGGAGAGTGGGGTGAAGCAGACTACTTTGCGCTCGACACGAACTTCTTGGTTGAATTGGTCGATGGCAAATTGGAAGTTTTGCCGATGCCAACATTTACTCATCAGTTCATCGTTAGTTTCTTGAACGACCAATTAGGAAATTATGTAAGAGCACGGAAACTTGGAAGAGTCTTATTCGCACCGCTGCCAACGCGGATTCGGCTGAATACAATTCGCGAGCCGGATTTGATGTATTTTTCCACTTCTCGCTTGAAACGGATGCGCGGCAAATATCCAACCGGCGCTGATCTTGTAATGGAAGTCGTTAGCGAAGGAGCCGAAGCTCATAAGCGCGACTACAAGGACAAAAGGAAGGATTACGCGCAGTTGGGTATTCCCGAGTATTGGATCATCGACCCGCAGATGGAGCGGATTGCCATCCTGGCGTTAAAGGGCAAGCAGTACCGCGTTCACGGAGAGTTTGCTCCGGGCGAGCAGGCGACGTCGGTGGTTCTTCCCAGATTTGGCGTGGACGTAACGGCGGTGTTCGCGGCCGGACGAGAACGCGACTAATCAGGCCATTTTCGGCCCGCTTTTCGCTGCCCCACCCTGCGGATATAAGCTAAACTCTGGTATGAGGTTATCGCGCCTGGAGGGGTCGCTCGGGCGTTTGCTGGCTTGCAGCGTCGCGAGCGGAGAGTCATGGCCGATGATCGATGTTAGGTCCCTCACAAAGGCGTACTCCGATCTGACGCGGGGCGAGGTGCTGGCGCTCTCGGATGTGACCTTTTCTGCCAAGGCGGGCCAAATCTACGGCCTGCTGGGACCCAACGGCGCGGGCAAGACCACAGCCTTGCGTATCCTCAGCACCTTGTTGCAGCCGACGAGCGGAACTGCAGTCGTGGGTGGGTTCGATTGCGTGACGCAACCGGAAATGGTGCGTCATCAGATCGGGTTCATCTCTGCCAACACGGCCGTGTACGATCGGATGACAGCGTGGGAGATGGTGGAGTATTTCGGCCGGTTGTACGGCCTGGAAGATGATGAGTTGCGCGACCGGATGGAGCTCTTGTTCGAGCGGCTGCAGATGCAGGAGATTCGTGACCTGCTCGGCGCGAAGATGTCAACCGGCATGAAGCAGAAGGTGTCGATCGCGCGGGCGATCGTGCACGACCCGCCCGTGCTTATTTTCGATGAGGCGACGACGGGACTTGATGTCCTCGTCGCGAGGGCGCTGTTGGATGCCGTGGCCGAGCTGCGCGATCAGGGAAAGTGCATCGTGTTTTCGACGCACATCATGCGCGAGGCGGAGCGGCTGTGCGATCGGATCGCGATCATGCACCGCGGGCATATCTTGGCAGAAGGAACGCTTGATGAGCTGCGCGATCAGCAAGCCGAGCGGGACTTGGAAGAGTTATTTTTTCAGTTGATTCGCAGGCAACAGATGGAGATAGTTGCTTGACTTGCGGCGTACGCTGTATAGGTCTCACGCTAAGGCACCGAGGCGCAACGGAATTGGATTTAGGGCTGCGGGTGAACGTTGATGTAAGTTGGTCGACGTGCATTTCAACCTTTTTCGTTGATCCGAATTAACTTTGCGCCTTAGCGCCTTTGCGTGAGGTTTTATTGACCGCGTGTTAATTTAAATATGAACTGGCGCAACATACGTCTGATCTACGCCCGTGAGATTCGCGATCAGCTTCGCGATCGGCGGACGCTTTTTATGATCGCGGTGTTGCCGATGTTGCTCTATCCGCTGTTGGGAATGAGCGTGTTTCAGTTATCGCAATTCGTGCGGAAGAGCGAGCCGAAGGTGCTGGTCATTGGCGCTGGAGAGTTGAATGCCAGCAAGGAGTTGCCGCCACTGTTTGAGAAGGGGCACTTTGCGGTCAAGTTGACGGGCGACCCGAAGGTGGCCGAATGGTTGCATTTGGAGTTCGCGGGCGGCGGTGAAGAGAAGGAAGCTTCCGAAGAAAAACCGCAAGGGAGCGCCGCAGCCGACGAATCGAGTTCTGATTCGACGGCGCAACGCGAGCGCGCTTTGCAGCGGGCCGAGGCGCAGCTCAAGGCGGGCGACGTACAGGTCGTTCTGAATTTTCCACCTGATTTTGGCGATCGGCTGCACGAGCTGCGGTCGCAAATCGAAGCACGGGCGGCTGGAAAAAAAGGAGCCACTGAATCGGCGGCACCAGTCGAAATTCCCGAACCGGAATTGATGTTCAATTCGGGCAAGGAGAAATCGCGCGTTGCCCACAGGCAGGTCGCGCAAATCGTCGACGCCTGGAAAACACAGATCGTAAGGGAGAACTTACTGGCCAGCCGCGTGCCAACGAATGTGTCTCGACCATTCGAGTTGCAGGCGCATGATGTCGCAGAGCGCCTGGCGCGGGAAGCGCTCATGTGGTCGAAGGTGTTGCCGTTCGTGCTATTTATTTGGGCGCTAACAGGGGCCTTTTACCCGGCGGTGGATTTGTGCGCGGGCGAGAAGGAACGCGGAACGCTCGAGACCCTACTCTCCAGCCCGGCGGCGCGGACGGAAATCGTGTGGGGCAAGCTGCTAACCGTGATGACGTTCAGCGGCGCGACCGCGCTATTGAATCTACTGAGTCTCGGCCTGACGGCCCGCTTTGTGATGCAGCAACTGAGCCTGATGCCGGTTTCGGGGCTAGGCGAAGGGCTGGAGCTACCGCCGTTACCGTCACTCCTATGGTTGATCGCCGCGTTGGTGCCGATGTCGGCATTATTCAGCGCCTGTGCCTGGCGTGTGCGGCGTTTGCCCGCAGCACGAAGGAAGGCCAGTACTATTTGATGCCACTGTTTTTGATCAGCATGCCGCTGATGATGTTGCCTCTGGCTCCCGGCACCGAGTTGAACTTGGGCAACAGTCTGATTCCAATTACAGGTGTGGTGCTGTTGGTGATGAGCCTTGTGCAGGGGAATTACGGGGAGGCGTTGCGGTTTTTTGTGCCTGTGTGCGTGGTAACGCTGGTGTGTTGCCATTGGGCGATTCGTTGGGCTGTGTACCAGTTCAACCAGGAATCGGTGCTGTTCCGCGAGAGCGAGCGGCTCGATCCGCGGCGCTGGCTGATGCACTTGGTGCGCGATCGGCGCGACACGCCATCGTTGGCCGAGGCGTTCTTCTGTGTGGTGCTGATCTTCGTGATTCAGTTTTTCATGCAACTTGCGCTTTCGGCCAATGCGCCGGTTCATCCCGGTTTCTCTTTCTTGGCGCTGTCACTGTTTATCAGCCAAGTAGTGTGCATCGCACTACCGGCGCTATTGATGGCCCTCTTGTTTACGGGGCGACCTCGGAAGACGCTGTTGCTTGCTCGTGCGCCAAGCATCACGGCGTGCGCGGTGGCGGTACTTCTCGCCGTGTTGTTGCATCCGTTCGGATTGCAGCTATCCGATTGGGTTCGCGACTTGTACCCGATGTCGGACCAAGTGCAGAGCGAGTTGAAGGCGTTTTCGGAGCTGATCCAAACGGCGCCCTATCCATGGTTGCCATTTGTGCTCATGTCCGTGCTGCCGGCGATTTGTGAGGAGTTGGCGTTTCGCGGCTTCGTGCTCTCCGGCTTGCGGCACTTGGGCAGCAAGTGGTGGGCGATCGGGCTAACGGCGGTGTTCTTCGGCATGGCGCACGGGCTAATTCAGCAATCGCTCTCCGCGGCTGCGTTGGGGATGGTGATTGGGTATATCGCAGTGCAGACCGGCAGCATTATTCCGTGCATGTTATTCCACGTTACGTACAACGCGCTGATGTTCACGACGCCCTTCTGGCTGCAACTCGCGCAAGACCGGCCGACGTTGGGACGACTGATTCATGAGGTTGCCCCCGGGCAAATTCTGTTCAATTGGCCTGTCGTAGCGGCGTGTACGGCGGCGGCGATGGTGCTGCTCGTGTGGCTGCATCGGTTGCCGTACCAAGCGACACGCGAAGAGCAGATCACCGATGCCCGGTCGCGGCAGGCGCATCAACCGCTGGCGGCGAGTGCGCCGGGAAGTGTGGACTGACTGCTTCCCGTACCTGCATAGTAGCTGAACTCGCAAAAGTTTGGCGCGTTAGCGCAAGCGTGGCCGAGTTCTTGCGATTTCAGCTACAATCAGCGGATGGGCATTTCTCTCAAGGCACGCGTGGTCTATCCGGTCGACCGGCCGCCGATCGAACACGGCGTGGTGACAATCGAGGGAGAGCGGATCGATTCCGTTTGCGAACGTGCTGCGGGCGGCGATGTCGCCGACTTGGGGGACGTCGCGCTACTGCCAGGGTTGGTAAATGCCCATACGCATCTGGAATTCAGCCATTTGCGGCAGCCGTTGGGCCAGCCCGGGATGTCGTTGCCGGATTGGATTCGGCTGGTGATTGCGGAGCGGGGACATGGCAATCAAGACGCACATCGAAACTCCATAATCGGCCTAAGCGATAGCGAGGCAGCGGGTGTTATCACGATCGGAGACATTACCACCTGTACAAATTCGCTGCGGTACGACGTGACGCAATTTCATGAGGTCATCGGCTTTTCAAGGGCGCGGGCTGAATCGGCTAAAAACGCGCTTATGGCGAGAATCGATTTGTTCCGTTCGGCAAGTCGTGAAACGAGATACGGCATTAGCCCTCATGCGCCGTATACCGTCTCGCCAAAGCTTTTGAGTGCGCTAATTGAAATTTCTCGGAAACATGATTTGCCGGTTGCGATGCACATTGCGGAAAGCCTCGAAGAACTTCAACTACTCCGTGATGGGACAGGGCCATTTCAAGAATTACTTGACGAGCGGAGCATGTGGGACGCGAACGCGATTCCGCGTGGCAGCCGGCCGATGGATTATCTGCGAATGCTGGCCGCGGCGCCGCGGGCACTCGTGATTCATGGCAATTATCTGGATGAAGAAGAGTTAAGCTTTTTGGCGTCGAACCGAGAGCGAATGTCGCTCGTGTATTGCCCGCGGACACATGCGTATTTCTTTCATCGCGCTTACCCGTTGGCGAAGGCACTCGCGACGGGTGTGCGCGTCTCGGTCGGCACCGACAGCCGGGCGTCGAACCCGGATTTGGATCTGCTGGCCGAGATGCGATTTCTTGCGAAGACGCATCCTACCGTTGTCTCGCACGAGATTTTGTGGATGGGGACTTTGTCTGGCGCCGAAGCGCTGGGCGCAAGCGCGATATTGGGAGCCTTACACCGGGGAAGCTGGCGAATATGATTACCGTGCCGTTACCGGAACTCGATCGAGCAATGCCTGACGAACTCTTGGCAGGGCTGCTCGCATCCGAAGCGAAACCGACCTCAGTTTGGTCGCGCGGCAGGCGGCGCGCGGGGACAACGATGCGGCCCCGGACGCGGATTGAATTGCGAGCGCGGCTGCGGGTGAAATAGAGATCGGCACTACGGATGGTGGGCGCAAGCCCCACGGCATCGAGCCAGATTTCGCCGTTGCGAGTGCCGCCGGCGACGGCTAACGGCGGAGACGCAGGAAATTCGCGCACGAGCGGACCGCCGATCACCGGTACGCCGATCAAGGCTGCTGATTCGCGCTGCATCCAATCTGTATAGCGGTGAAGATCAAGGAAGAGTCGCCCGTCGGACTCGGCCGGCAGGAGAGCGTTCGCCTGCGATACTTCGGGGTTCTTCCACTCAATCGGTTGCTTTCGATCGAGAATCTTTGCCGTCGCCGCCACTTGTTCAGGCGTGGCTGCGGCGAGCAATACGGTGTGGTCATCAGTGGGCACGATCCATGCGCGAAGTTTGCCGCCGGGTCCAAAGAGCTTTTCCATCGCCTGACGGACTTCGGGTACGACGGGGCCGCCATCCAGCGCGGCAACATCGAGCGAGAATTGCGTGGCCGAATGCTCGCCGATTTTCGATTCATCCACATCGAAGATGAGCCGAGTTTGGCCTTTGGCGTCTCGATTGGACTTGTTCCAAAGCCGCATGACCTCCTTGGCATGATCGACGAAAGAAGATGCCGACGTGACGCGAAGCACGATGTAATTATTCGTGTACACGGGCTGTGGATTTTGCCCCGGCTGGCTCAGAACGGCGATGGACTGCACGTCGGCCGATGCCTTTTCGACGGCATCCTCCAACTGCTTGAGGGCTGTTTCGTCGAGTTCGGTTTTCTCTTCGCTCTTGAGGTCGGCGGCGGTTCGCCGCGCATAGGCGGCGGCAAGCGTCGTAAGGAGCGACGACGGCATGCGTGCCGCTCCGTACGCGGCGAAGCCACCACCCTTCTCGTAGGCTGATGGCGGCGGCTCGGCCGGCTGGTTCTTCTTAGCTGGCCTGAGTTCATCGGCGAACTCTTTGTTTACGGCTATGCGTAGGCCCGCCAGTGCATTGCCCTGATCGTCCAACTTCAAACCGCAAGCCGCCACGGTGACCTGTTGTGCAAATTGAGCCAACTCCGGCGCCGCCTCAGCCCATTTGCGTATCTCTCTTCGCGTAGCCTGGAATGTATTCGTCGGGGTTCGATTTGTGTTCACCGCGGCATCACCTTCATCATCCGGGGATGCGGATCCGAATATGTCGTCATTGGATTGTTGTGCGGGATCGATGCTTCCGTTTTCGTCGAGCAAGTTTGAGATTTGCTGCAAGCCCGGAGCGAGGGCGACGACGGTTACATCGTTCGAACTCATCCAATCCTTCCAATTCGGCATGAGTGGTGGCGCAGGCGTAGCCGTAGCGAGTTCGGCAAGGTGATCGCGTTGGTTGGGGTCCATCACGATTGCAAAGTCGCCGTGACGTGCAACGAGCAAATCCTCGCCGGCGATCGTAACGGCCGCGACGCCATCGACCGATCTAGCGTGCATCGATTTTGCAAAGCGATCGTAATCCGCGATAGGTAGCCAAACACCGTACAGCCGCGAATTGCCACTGTCCTCTGCGCCAGGAAACAAAACTAGCAGGAAGTCGCCGTGGATGTTGAGACCTTCACCGATTCCGGTAACCTGTCGAAGGAACGATAAGGGGCGCGGCAGGCTGCGATGCAACTGTGCGGCTAATCGCCCGACTTTGGCGTCGAGGGCAGCAAGGTCATGCACCACGACGAAGCCGATTGCGTCGTTGGGAACTTCGTCCAGCACACCTGCGCCGAAAGAGACGGCCGGTGCGAGCGTCGATAGCGCCAGGGTGGCGGCACATAGGTTGCGAAGGCATTGCATCCGTTGCATCGAGGTCGTCCTGCCGTGAGGTGTACGTATGATTTGCGATAGCTTCCATTATCCGTCTTACTATGAAAGCAGGCAAGAAAGCTTGACTCTGCCGTCCCTGGCTGGCTCGTCGTAGGCGCACGCTGAGTGACTTGATCTCCATCGATAAACGGAATATGAACCGTGTCTACTGCAAATCGGGTATATGAGCAGATTTACCCAATCTGCCACGGAGGCGATCCAGCAAACTATCGACCGCAGAGATTTTGGGCAGCGGCAACCACCGCTTCAGCAGTGATGCCACGGTGCTTGTAGATTTCCTGGTATGGGGCGGAGGCCCCATAGGTATCGAGGCCGATGAATATGCCTTGCGGGCCGAGGTACTGGTCCCAACATTGTTTTACACCGGCTTCGATCGCGATGCGCTTGGTGACAGCCGGCGGCAAAACTTCGTTTCGGTAATCGGCCGGCTGTTCGTTGAAGATTTCGAACGACGGAAGGCTGACAACGCGGCTCTTGATGCCCGACGCTACCAATTTCTCGTGGGCCGCCATAGCGTACTGCACCTCACTGCCGGTGGACATAAGGATTACGTCCGGTTGGCCTTTATTGGAATCAGCCAGTACGTATCCGCCCTTGGCAACACTGGAGGCCGGCCCATACTTGGTGCGGTCGAACGTGGGCAAGTTCTGCCGCGTGAGGATTAGTATGACGGGGCGACCAGTCTGCTCCAGAGCCAACCGCCAAGCTTCGGAGACTTCATTCGCATCTGCCGGTCGCAAAACGATCAACCGTGGAATCGCGCGGCAGGCGGCAAGTTGTTCGATCGGTTCGTGCGTGGGGCCGTCTTCGCCGACGCCGATCGAATCGTGCGTGAACACGATGATCGTGGGGATCTTCATGATGGCCGCCAGACGAATCGATGGTCGACAGTAATCGCTGAAGACGAAGAACGTGGCGCCAAACGCCCGTAAGCCGCATAGCACCATGCCGTTGACGGCTGCGACCATGCCGTGTTCGCGAATGCCGAAGTGCATGTTGCGGCCGCCGGGGTTGCCGGGTTCCAAGTCACCTCCTGCTTCATCGAAGGTGAGGAGCGTCTTGGTCGAAGGTGCGAGATCAGCCGAGCCACCGAGGAACCAAGGGATGTTTTTGGCAAGTGCGTTTTCAGCCTTGCCGCCGGAGACTCGGCTGGCCATCCCCTTGGCGTCGGCAGGAAATGTGGGGAGCTCTTTGTCCCAGCCTTTGGGCAGCTTGGCCAATTGGATCATGCGCAGCTCCGCAGCAAGCTCGGGGAACTTCTTTTCATACTCGCTGAAGAGCTGAACCCATGCGTCATGAAGCTGAGCACCGCGTTTGCCGAGCGTTTCTTGAAAATGTTTTGGCACTTCGGATGGCACCAGGAATTTTTTGTCAGCTCGGCCATCCGTAGAACTCTTTCGTCTTCGCGATCTCGTCCTCGCCGAGCGGTTCGCCGTGCGCTTTAGAAGTGTTTGCTTTGGTGGGTGCTCCGTAGCCGATGATGCTTTTGACGATGATGAGCGTCGGGCTACCCTCGTGCGAGAGGAAGCCGTGGTATGCCTTGTCGAGAGCGGCCCGGTCGTTCGCATCTTGAACCGCCAGCACGTGCCAGCCGAGGCCACGGAAACGTGTGGCTACGTCTTCGTCGAATGCTAGATCAGTTTTGCCTTCGATCGTGATGTGATTGTTGTCGTAGATCCAGCACAAATTCGGGAGTTTCAAATGACCGGCGATCGAAGCGGCTTCGTTGGAGATTCCCTCCATCAGGTCGCCGTCGCTGCACTGAGTCCACACGTTGAAATTGAAGAGCTCGAATCCGGGCTTGTTGTAACGAGCGGCGAGCCAGCGGGAAGCGATCGCCATGCCGACGCTGTTGCCGCAACCCTGACCGAGCGGACCGGTCGTTGTTTCGACGCCGCTGGTGTGCTTGTACTCAGGGTGCCCCGGCGTAAGACTGCCCCATTGGCGGAAGTTCTTAAGGTCTTCCAGCTTGAGCGACGGATTTTCGGTCACCTTGCCGTCCGGCGACACCTCGCGGACACCCGACAAGTGAATTAGTGAATAGAGCAACATCGACGCGTGGCCACAGGAGAGGACGTAGCGGTCCCGGTTGGGCCATACAGGATGTGCCGGGTCATACCGCAAGTGCTGTGTCCAAAGTTGATAGGCGACCGGCGCGAGCGCCATCGGTGTTCCGGGATGGCCGCTGTTGGCAGCCTGGACGGCGTCCATCGCCAGCGTGCGAATCGTGTTGATCGATGTTTGTTCGATGCTTTGTGCGACGGTGGACATGAGTGAACAGCCTAATTATGTGTAGGTGAATCCACGGCGCAGAGCCTTATTGCTTGAAACTGACGAGCCGCATCGGCTGTTAACCGTGACAACTCGTGCGATTTTAAAGGTGAAAAACTGCACCGTCAACGTGGGGCAATTCGGTGGGATGCAGTCGATATGTAAGTTGCATGCAAAAATTGGCGAATCACTCTAATTCCAGCCGGCGGCCGTTGGCATAACTTTCCTGAGCCTTGTTGACGATCGCCAGCGCGATAAGCGTCCTCGAGACTCGAAGTTTTTTGCACGAGGCTGGCGACGTGGCGGTGGAAATGCATGAAGAGCTGCTCGCCCACGGGGCGGTCGTGATCGAGGAGCTCGGAGTGCTGCCCCGCTTCGTCAAACCAAACGAGTGTGTGGGGCAGGTCGAGGAATGCGATGCCTCGTTGGCAGACGATCTGCAGATCGGCCGGGCGGCGGAAGGCGGCGGCTTCGTGCCATTGCGGAGCGACGTAGCTGCCGCACGCGATTTGAGCGACAGGGCCCGTGCCGACCTCGCCCCGCGGCGAGAAGTCCAGCGTCATTACGAGATAGTCGTTGGGACCGGTTTCGTGGCGTTCGGCCGCACCGCGCGGGGCGGAGCTGTGGCTCGCGCCGACGACGCTTGTGGCTTCGCTGCCAACCACATCGCGGCACCAATCGACCATTTCCGTGAGCTGTCGCATGTCGTTCGTGTAAAATGATCGTGTATTACCAGGGCGTGAGGTGAAGCGGCGATTGCAAAACAGCAGACGAGGAAGACCGAGTCGAGTGGCCATCAGCTCTTTGAGGCGGAGCGTGGCCGGTGCAAGACGGCAAGGAAACTCGGCCATGAAGGCGACACCGGCCTCTCGGACCCGGCGGCGAACTTCATCAGCCTCGTGCGTTTCAAGGTCGAGGGCGGCCGAGCAGTAAATCGCCTTGCCCGCATCGCAGGCTGCGAAAATCGGCAGCGCGCCGTACCAATGGGCCGAGAGAAGAAGCATCGCATCGACATCGTTGCTGTAGGCCAGGGCGCGGAAGCCGTCGCAGGTGCGGGCCGGCCAGTGGTGGGCGATCTCGGCACGCGCGGTGGGCAACCGGATCGCAAAACGCTCGGACCTCGAATCGGTCGGCCAGTGCACGCAGGGCCGGAGCGTGGCGGGTTTCCCACGCTTGGCCAAGTCCAACGACGCCGACGCGGAGTTTCATGCGGAAGAGCGAGGAATGAGGAGCGAAAGGTCAGTAAGCACTGGTCGGCGACCACTTATGGAACGGGAAGGTTTCTTTCTATAACTGTCGCTATTCCGTCGCAAAACGGCAAGGTGAATTCGATCAGAATGGCCTAACCTAGGACGTGCTCTAGCTTACTTCCCGCTACTCGTTCCTTGCGCCTAATTCCACCAGCATTTCCGCCAATAGTTCCAGGGGCAAGCCAACAACGTTGGTTTCGCTACCTTCAATAACGTGCACCCAGCCGAGGCGGTCTTGATAGCCGAAAGCACCGGCTTTCCCTTCCCACTGGCCACTTTTGATGTATTCGTCAAAATGGTCATTGTTAATTGGGTCCATCCGGAGTTTAGTGACGGCAACGCGGACAATAGGTTCAAATGGTCTGTCGCTTGAAGACATTTTGGAACCCTCCTCCGGGTCCTCCCAAAGGTGAACTAAGCACACGCCGGTGAGGACGCGATGATCACGGCCGCTGAGTTGGGTGAGGATGGCGCGAGCGTCTGCTTCGTCGCGCGGCTTTCCGAGGATAAAACCATCACATTCGGCCACCGTATCGGCAGCCAGAATGAGTGTCGATTGCGGGTTCGGGATTTCGAGTTGCAAATTGTCACGAAGCTGTTGGCGGACGGCGGTGGCTTTGCGGTACGCGAGTTCGGCGACGAGGCCGGCGGGACCAGATTCGCTGCAGACCCCGCACTCCACGTCTTCCATCGGCGGCACGACGGTGAACGAATAGCCGGCTTCTTCGAGCAATTCGCGGCGGCGTGGCGAACCACTGGCGAGGATCAGGTGCAGGCCTGGGAGCTGGGGGTTAGGGGCTGGCGGAAGGGCATGTTAGCTTGACGTGTCCGTCGCAGGAACTCTAAGTGGCATGTACGATTGTAATGACGACACGTCGTCGGACCCCAGTCCTAATCCTTCAGTTTATTGACAAGCTGTGCTCGACGTTCTCTACGAAGACAATCATTTGCTCGCGGTGAACAAACCAGCGATGCTGCCCACGATGGGGGTGGCAGAGGATCGGTCGTCGCTGCTCGCGGTGGCGAAGGAGTACATTCGTCGCAAGTATAACAAGCCGGGCAATGTCTATTTGGGGATTGTCAGTCGGTTGGACGCCCCGGTGACCGGCGTTGTGCTCATGGCACGTACATCGAAGGCAGCAGGGCGGTTGGCAAGACAGTTTCGTGAGCGCGACGTGGACAAGACGTACTGGGCAATTGTGCAAGGGCGAGTTGAACCGCGCTCGGGTAGGTTAGTCGATTTTCTTCGCAAGGATGAGAGGCATCGACGAATGCACATCGTGGGTGAGAATGCGCCGAGAACCCAACGCGCGGAGCTGAAGTACCGTGTGATCGACGAGCAGAACGGTGAGGTGAAACTCCGGCCGACTGTTGACGTATCATGGCTGGAGGTTCACCCTGTAACGGGCCGCAAACATCAAATACGAGTGCAACTTTCGCGTGCCGGATTTCCCATTGTGGGAGATCGTAAATACGGCAGTTCAAAGCCGTTTTCGCCGGGTATTGCGCTGCATTCGCGGCGACTGGTCGTTGTGCATCCGGTGAGTAAGATTCAAATGGTGGTGGAAGCGCCGCCGCCCGGGTCTTGGAAGCGGCTTTGGGAGGCTGATAGCTGAACCGCAAACGTTGACTAAACCTAAATTTGGAAGTTCTTGCTGCTTGGCGCAGTGCATTGCAGCGCGATAAATTTGGCTTTACTGTACACGATCCCTTCGGGACGGCAAACGGTAGGTGATCGCACGTATGACGTTTTCCACGTCTCATTCTGTTTTCCGCCGTGCCGCACTGGCGAGCGGACTTCTCTCTCAGCAGCAACTGGATGACGCGCTTGCCGGCCTGTCTAAAGAATCCGCCAACGCTGGGCAGTCGGCTGCGGCCGACGAAATCAGCGATGAGTTGCTTGGCCAGCGGTTAGTCGATTTGGGCTACTTGAATCGCTGGCAAGTCGAGCAATTGAAGGAGGGGCGGACGAAATTCACGCTCGGGCCTTACCGAATCGTGAACGCGATCGGTCAGGGAGGCATGGGCCACGTGTTCAAGGCCGAGCACAAATTGTTGGGTCGAATCGAAGCGATCAAAGTCTTGCCGAAGAGTCGCAGTACACCCGAGGCTGTCGCAGCGTTTCAACGCGAGATCCGCGCGCAGCGCAGCTCGACCATCCGAACTTAGTGCGGGTTTCCTATGCCGATTATGAAGGAGAGACCTATTTCTTCGTGACGGAATACGTTCCCGGCACCGACTTGCGAAAGCTGGTGCGGCGCAACGGGCCGCTCCCCTACCCCACTGCGGCGACGATCATTTCACAGGCGGCCGAAGGTTTGCACTATGCACATCGGCGTGGCCTCGTGCATCGCGATGTAAAGCCGGGCAATTTGCTGGTGACGCCGGACGGTCACACGAAAATCACCGACCTTGGGTTGGCCTGGTTTTTGATGGAGGAGCTCGAAAGTGGACAGGCTGTTCCCAGTCGGGCGAAGTCGCTGGTAGGCACGGCCGATTACCTGGCGCCGGAAACGATTCGCGAACCAGATAAGATCCTACCCGTGAGCGACGTGTACGCGCTGGGTTGCACACTGTATTACGCGGTTACGGGTAAAGTGCCTTTCCCAGGCGGCAACACGCCGGACAAGATTCGTCGACATCTCGATGAGACCCCTCTAAACCCGCTCCACTTTAACCCGGACTTGCCTGAAGCTTTTTGCGACGCGATCGCAGCAATGATGGATAAGAATCCAGACACGCGGACACCGACGGCAGCGACGGTAGTTGAACTACTGCGGCCATGGTGCGACGAAGCTGCCACGAAGCACTTTGCAGAAGCATCAGCAAGTTCTTCCGGGATTTTTCGCCGCGGCGGGCTGCAGCCACCACCGGTTGCCGGACAAATTGACGAGACCGCGTCGTTCGTGTTAGATGATATGGAGTTGGCTCCTGGCCAAGTCGAAAGCCCAAGCCAGATTTCGCAGGGCACCGTATCGGTCGCATCCGAATTGGAAGATACGCTCGCCGGGGTGCCAGCCGTACGGCGAGTGCAGGCAGGGCAAACCGCTGCTCCAGCTATCGTGCCGCCGCTCACTTCGCGGCGCTGGCCGAAGGTGCTGGTGGCCCTGGCAGTGCTGGCTGCCGGGGTTGCTGTGGCCCTTTGGTGGTGGGGAATCTTTTGAATTGGCTGAGCCGTCACTGGGTGTTGCCCCAGGAATCCCAACGCTCGCCTTCAGTTCGATCCCGGGCACGCTGGGTGGATTCTCATTACGCTTTGCCGGGTTTCAATTCGGCCTTTTGTTGCGCTTCGCGAAGTTCGTCGTGAAGCTGACTGATCGGCTTTACGTCGAGGAATTGCGTGGCCAATGTTCGCGTGGCATGAAACATCTGATCGATGCGGCGCTGCATTTGCGGATCGTCGCTCCGAATCAGTTGAGCCGTTGTCGTCAGCGTCAAATTGAACTGCGATCTGCTGGGTAGGTCGTCGAGCGACTGCAACAATTCTTCAGCGGCAGCGAAATCTTTCTCTTCAATTTTGCGACGCGCTCGGGCGATGAGAATGTTGCGACGAGCGACGACATCGATCAAATTCTCGCGGAGCGCGGAGAGCCTTTCCTCGGCGGCCAAACGGGCATCGTCGTCCGGAAGAGGAACCTTGATCTCTGGTTCGGCGCCAGGGACGACGGGCAGTTTTGCTAAAAGTTGCTTTCCATGTTTGATCAGCAGCATTTCAACCGGCGATTTTACGGCTGGGATGCGAACTTCGCCCGCGATGTTGCTGATTCCAATGAGTGCCGATTTCTCGTCATCGGAACCGTCGGTGAGGACGTCGTAGCCGACGAGTGGTTTTTGCTCATCCTTGCGCGAGTGCAAATGAAGGGTAGTCGGTGCGGCATCGGCCCGTATCGCAAGAGCGAGCTGTTCGGTGTGGGCGTGTCGCCGTCCGGCGAACGGGTGTCGACTACCGCTTCGGACACGGAAGGTGAGCGACTTGTCTTTGCCGTTGGTTGCTTCGATGTACGTCCAGGCGACAGGCGTGATGCCATTCTCAACGACCTGCCCATTGGCACGGTACGACGCAGGATCGGGGCGAAAACAGCACCGGGTTTCGCCCAGGGCGGGACGTCGGTGCTGTGTGGCAGCGCCGAACCGCGCGGATTTAATACGACTTTTTCCCTATCGCCCGGATCGACATCGAATTGAGCAATTGGGGCCACTGTTCGCCATACGAGCGCGAAAAGTTGCTCGGGCAGCGCCGATTGCTGACGACACTCTCGATGCAATGCTGTGCTCCAGCGCTGCACGTAAACGTCGTATTCGCGAGCGGACAGTTGGAAGCCGGCGGGTGTCCATTTTACAGAAAGCAGTAGGAGTTTATCGCGATCGGCGGCAAGTTTGGTTGGTATAGCTTCGTAATCAGCAGCGAGGGCGTCTTGTAGGAAGGTCCTCTCGGCGCCAGCCGTAAGTCGAATTTCGAAGTTCCACAAAGGAATCAGGGCTGCTTCCACGCGATGTTGTAAATAGGACGGCAGTTCTTGCCCTAATTGCTGGGTCAGACCGCCGGGAAGATCGATCGCGAGCAGTGCGCGAATTCGGTAGGGTTCATATTCCCAGCCGCCGTTGGCGGCGTCGGCAGTTACCGCTCGTGAGCTGACACCGACAAACATTGCCATAGCGATGGCAATATGCCGTAGGCTAGCTGCGTAGGCCGATTGATCTGGCAAATAATTCGATGATGTCGTGCGTGTATGTGACACGAGAGGTTATTGTTCGCCTGCTGCTGACTGCGCAACTTTGTTGTCCGCAGATCGGTTCCATTCGTTAACGTTTTGGTACAGCGTCATGGGTGAATCGCCGAGGCCACGGACCGTCGTGTGATACGCGAAGTAATTGATCGTTTGCCAAAGTGGAATGACGGGAAGTTCATGATCGGCAATTTCATGTAAGTCGGCGAACTGGGCTCGGACATCCTTCCAATTGGTGGCGGTGTCCAAATCGCGGAGTGCGGAGTCGATGTAGGGACTCTGCAAATCGCGAGCCAAGCCATGTGGGCCGAAGATCTTGCGTGCATCGGCAACGGGTTCCCATACGGCGAGTTCCGCGTAGCGCAAGTCGCAGTCGACCCTGCCCTCGATTAGTTCTTCAGCCGTGAATTCGTGAAGCTTGATGGGAATGCCTTCGCGCAAGCTGAGCTTGAATCGACTGGCAGGCAAGACGAGCGACTGGGTCGCTGGGATACGCGAGCGTCAGCTCAGGAATGTCGGTAAGAACCGGCGTGGATTTCGTTTTGTTTTTCGTGCCTGACGCGCCGGCCTTAACGTCCGTGTTCTTATCCGGCGGTTTTTGAACGCCCGCCCAAGCGATGGTTGAAAGGATGGAGGCCAATCGAGGTTCAAACGGTCGGGGGTCAATCTGACTGTTGTATGCGTAGCGTATGGGATCGCCAAGTGATGTACCGGTAGGAAATGGACCACTGATGGGTTCGAAGCCCGGCATGGTTGCGCCGCCAGAGAGCACGCGATTTACGATCCATTTTCGGTCGATGCCATAACAGAGGGCACGGCGAAATTCGCGCTTGGCAAGCAGGGGCCGTTTCAGGTTCGGAATCAGCACGTGGACAGTCGGCAGTTTGTACGTGCCCACGCGAATGTCGCTTAGCGAGCGGAGTCGTTCGAGTTGCCAGGGCGGCACGCGGTCGAGAACGTCGACGTCGCCGTTACGCAGCGCCGTGAAGGCCGCTTCGTCACTGGGAAGCGTCTCTTCGACTATGGCTCGCAGCTTGCCCGATTCTGAAGCGAAGGATTGCGTCGCCGCGAATACAACTTGGTTTGGTGTGTAGTCGGCGATCGTGAAATCGCCCGACGAGGAAGGATCGCCGTTTGCGTGAGTAGTTGCCGTTGGAGGCGGGACTTGGAAAAGTGATTCGGGCCGAACATGCACCCGTTTGAGATGTAGCGCCACAGAGTTGCCCGAGATCGATACGCATTGAAGCAGGGACGCAATGTCACCCCGGAAGCTCGGGTTTCCGGGCGTCGATAGTGACAACAAATAGCGTGCGACGGCGTCCGAGGTTAGGAAGCCCGTGGCCGCGTTCGTTGCGGTCGCATCGAGTTTGAACGTAAGTTCGCGGCCGCTTTCATCAAGTGTCCACGTGCCGAATCGCGATTGGTAAATACCGCCTTCAGCACCGAAGCCGGTTTCTTTAACCAGTAACGGCTGAGTGAGCGCACTTGAGCGGAGCGACGCCCAATCGTCAAAGCGGTGCGTTGGTTGACGCGGAGACGTTTCTGCGACTCCGACCGTAACATAAGGAAACTCATGTTCAATGTGCGCCATGGCTTGCGTGGCGGATGCCAGATCTGGCCAAATTGCCAAAGCCCGACCGAGCGCTCTGCGCTGGGATGTATTGCTTCTGGCTGAGTAAGCGATCTGCTTCGTCTACCTGCCGGGAGGCCGCGGCTTGAAAGCGGCTTTGCCAGGCGGCCACCGTTTGACTTGCAATGTGTTGAAACTGATTCTGCCATAGCTCGAGCACCCGGCGTGCGGAGGTGTAATCACCCTCGCGCAGATACTGTTGAATCATTTCGCCCGCTACTGCTTCCAGAACGCTGGGCAGCGCCGGGTCAGCAGGATTCCGTTGGTACAAGCTAAGTAACAGGGCAAGTGCGCGATCGTATTGTTTGCCGTGATAAAGCGCGTAGCGCGTTGAGCCGCAAATAATTGCAAATCGCGTCGTTCAAACCCGACAGCGACGAAAAATCCGCTCCCAGTCTGGCGTAATAGTCATAAGCTTCATCGAATTTGCCAGCCGCCGTTAGCCGTTGGGCCTCATCCAAAAGCACTTGTTCAAAAACTCGAACCTGTGCAATGTTCGACCACGCGATTTCGAACTCTTCAGTCGGCCGACCGAGCAAACGCACTTTGAGTGCACCCGTCGCGGGAATTGACGTAAGTGGTCGCTGAGGCAGATTTAACGGCAGAACTTCAAGTGTCTTCCCACCGTTCACTTTGTTGAGGATTACCTGATCGAAGGGAGTACGATCGAGCAATCGCTGTGTGGCAGATGGTTTTGGATTGGCGGCTTGGGTCGTGTTGCCACAGCACGATATGAGAAGTAGAGACGACAACACACAACAAAGTAACTTCCGAAAGCGAGAGCACGGATGCGCTAAGCGCAGCAGTTCTAGGGTCGGCGATTCCGCAATTTGCAATTTGCTCTGGCGAATCATGTAAATTAAGCCACGATCCGAGTTCGGGCGGTCAGGGTTGATTGACTACGATGATCGTGCCGTCGTTGGCGGCAACAACGATCTTTTGCAGGAAGAGAACGGGACCGGTCGCCAACGGCTGCTCGACATTTGCCTTCGCGAGCAGTTTGCCATCTGCCAGCGCGCGCCGCTCCAAAAAACCATTGCGGTACGCGAGCAGAACGCTGTCTGGCAGGACGAGTGGCGGACCGGCGAACTGGCCGCGCTCCAGTGGAACTTGCCATCGAATCTCGCCGCTGGCAGCTACCGCCAAAAGCTTTTGGTCCACGGTCGCCAACAACACCGCGTTTCCGGCCTGAAACGGGCCCCATTCCGCCGGAGCCGGCAAGTCGGATTCTCCGGCCGACTCAAGCGAAGGCACTTTGAACCGTACGAGCCGCGAATCTCCCGCGACCGCGAGCGCCGTATCACCGAGCACGACCACGGGCGTGCTGATCGGGCGCGGTCCGATATCACCCTCTTTGATCGCTTCGAGATGTGGTTGCGGTTGATCGACGACCGACACCAGATAGATTTTTTTGCGCCGTCGGTAATTACGAATTGGCGACCATCGGCACCAATGTCACCTGCAGGCTTGTACGACAGCGACGACTGGGTGCTGATGCGCGGTTGAAAGGGGGTAGCCAACCGTGCGCCATCGGCGGCGTTTAGATAAAACACTTGACCGACTTTGAGAGGCGCCAAAAAGCCGTTTCCAAGCTGTGTGAGGCCGCACGCCAACGGGCTTACAAGTTGCAACCACTTTGCGGAGGCGCTATCGGCGGGATTGTACAGCAGCAGCCAATCGGAACCGGCAGCATAGAATGCTGCCCTGCCCTGTCCGAGATTGAGACTCGCATCGAGCATCGGAGGCTGGGGCGGCGCGAGTGGAGTCGCGAGTGGCTGATCCTGCACTCGGGAGCGGATCGTCGCCTCGTCGAAGCGGAATGCATAACCGGCCGAATTCGCAACCGTAAGAGTTCGAGCGGCGTCGTCCACCACGGGGGCGCCGGCGGGCGGCATAGCGAGGTCGGTTGCCCACAGAACGTGACCTTGCTTGGAATCGAGTGCAGCGACGACGACGCCCGCTCGGCCCTTTGGCCGATAAACTTCGATCAGCGTTTCACCAATCGCTTGGAGTGGGTGATTGAACGTGGCTCCGGAATGGTTGTTTTCGATTTCCTCGACGGGCAGTCGACTACCTGTCGGCACGATGTTGTACTTTGTAAGCTGCGTATCGGCCAACCAGATGCTTCGGCCAATCACCGCGAAATACCGTGTAATCGGCTGTGAGCTGGTGGGGTCGCGCCGCCACGGGGGAGATGCCTCACCACCATTGCCAGCGGCGATGTCATAGACCTCGATTTGTCCCCGATCGGTAACGACGATCAGACCACGTCCCGTCGTTAATGGCGGAGAAGTTACGAGGCCATTTAGCCGGCGCTTCGCCTGTTCCTTGGTGATCGCGCCCTTGATGTCGACGGTGAACAGATGCAGTTGACTAGTTTCAACACCGTTGTTTTCGACGACGGCTACTTTGTCCATCACCACAACGGTGCGCAACCTGAATAGTGCCCGGAGCGTGGCCAAGAAAGTGCACTCCCGCACACTTTAGGTCCGGCAGCGAGAACGAATACAAGCTCGCGCGGTCGCCAGCCAAGTAAAGGTGGGTTTTGGTGCGGTCAATGGCCGGAGTGACATGCAGTGGTTGTGGGCATTGCAGATAACCGGTTGCGCGCCGGATTTCAGATCGAGTACATAAAGGCGACCGGAGTCGGCGGGCACGTAGCCGCGATCGCCGACGATAAGTGGTTCCGCAAACGGTTCGCCGATCGATTGCCGCCACAGGAGTTTTCCGCTAGCCGCGTCGAGGCGCAGTAGCTCGTGCCGCGTCGTATCGGCCAGGATCACGTTGCCGCCGACAGGAATAGGCCAGCCGGACGACTTGTAACCGACGTAGCGCCGCCAGAGGAGGCCGCCGGTGGCCGCGTCCAGGCCGTAGACGGCTCCATCGACACGCACGCAAGCGGTGCCGCTCGCCGCTGGAGCCTTCGCGATCTCGCGGCGGTTGGCGACGGCGACGCTGCCACCCAGGGCGTCGGTCGATCGGTCGTTTCGGCTGCTTTCGGCTCCGCCACGAAGTGCATGGCGGCCTGTTCGGCAACAGCGGCTTTGTTAAGTGCTTCCTGTAAGGGCTTTTCCCCGGCCAGCTCCGGATGTTCTTTAAGCAGTTTCGCGTGGGCAGCGTACGATTCGATTGGCTTGCCGGCGGCAATGGCGGCTTCCATCGCTTTCACGCCTTCGCCAAGCGCGAGTTGCGATTGCTGCTGTCGCTCGACGCGTTCCAGTGCGTCGCGTACATTTGCGAGCTTCGTTTCGTTTCGCAATCCTTTGGGGATGTAGCTGGCATTGTCGCACAATTCGAGCGCCTTCTTGGAGAGAGCAACCAGCTTCTTGGAATCGTCCGAGGTTGGCGGGGCGCGTTCGGCCTGTCTTGCGAGACCCTCCGCGATTTGCGGTAGGAGCGCGGCCGATTCGTCGTGCGAGCTGTCAAACGCTGACTCATCTTCGATCGCTTTGAGCTCGGTTTCCGCAGCCGTGAGCGCCTGGGCAAAATCGTTCACTTCGGTCGGTTGGCGGATGCGGACCATCGCCAATTGCACTTGCGCCAGGCTGTGCTCGGGGTGACGAGGATAGCTAGTGAGGAAATCCTGAAATTGGTCGATCGCTTGTGCGTAAGCGCCGCTTTTCATTGCATCTCGGGCAAGCGTGAGTATTTGATCGCCGGATTGCCGAAACAGCAGGAACCATATCGTGCCCCCTGCGAGCAGCAAGACAGCCAAGCTGCCGCCGCCGAACAAAATGATGGGCGAATCCCAACGTTTTTGGCCCTTGGTCGGTTTTCTTTTCTTCGCGATGCGACGAACGGCGGCCTTTTGCTTTGCCGTAGATGCCGCGGCGGGTTGTACATCGAAGGCTCCTTCCCGCGCATTGGAACCGAAGCTTTCGTCAAGTAGGCCACCTCCAGTCGATTCTTCCTCCACAAGACGGTCCGACAATTTTCGACGCGATTCGGAGGGCAGATCTTCTACCGGCGACAGCGGGTCCAAATCAGGTTCTCCTTCAAGCACCGCAAAATCATCTTCGGCTTCCAACTCCGCGGACGATTTTTGTTTCACAGAGCCGGGACCCTGGTCGATCGGCACGAGGCGTACTTCTTCTTCCTCATCAATGGGCGCGAGTCCAATTTCCTCTTCACCGCTGGCAGGAGATTTTGAGGCCTCGTATCCGGCAGCGGGGCCAGCGATTATATGCGAAGAAAAAACGGAGCTATTTTCCGCGTCGTCATCGCTGACCGACCGGTCGGCGTCTTCCTCAGCCAAGTCGACGCCGCTGAGGGTGAGCTCACTGAGAACTTCATTAGCCTGCGCCTTCGAGATCAGCTTTTTCTGAACGAGGAAATTCGCGAGCGCGTCCGCAGAGAGCGGCTTCCGAATTTCTGCGACCGAAGCACGTAGTTTCGCCATCATCCGTTCCGAGAGCAACTTGCGTCGGTCCAGCTCGGAAATGAATTTTTTTGCACTCATGCGCGGATAGGATTTTTTGGGTTGGCAGAGAAACCGGTCGCAACCTCTGCCTCAACGCGTATCGAAATTTACGCAACGCGCAGTCGCCGCGCAAGCGCAGCTCGAAGCGAGTGTATCTGTCCTACAACCGCCAATTGGCGGCCCTAGCGGTACGTTTGCTCTGCCACGCTAAAAACGAATTTTTTTCCTGTGTGGGTGACGCGAAACACCGTGTTGCGAATATCCGGTTTGCGTGCACCCGCTTGGTTCTGTTCCAGGTTGAATAAGATCGCCTGCGCCTCCGGTGGATAGAATTGCAGGATGATCTGGCCCTTATTGGCAATCCCCGCCTTGGCGGCCAATTGCCGATCAAGCGCCGCAAACTGGCTGTCCGTTGGGTTCATAAACAGCCGTTGCTCGCGCGGGGTCGCCCACGCGGACATCGGGCTTGTCGTGACTTAAATTATAAGCGTAGTAGACCTTATTGTCCTGCCCCAGCACACCGAGCTCGATCTTGAAATAGTCGAGCCATTGGGCATATTCCAACAGACTTGCCGGTTCGAATCGAATTTCACGGCGGGGTTCACTTGGTCCGCCGCGACCAGGGCCGAAGCCAGAACCGATTCCACCCCCCACTCCTCCGCCGCGACCGCCGCCGAACCCCGGACTGCGGCCATCACCTCGACGTTGAGCCGGCTGCTCGTCGAGATCCAGCGTTTCATCCGCAAGCATATTGGACCGAGTCGCTACGGCCGACGCCACAGCATCGAGTGTGTCTTCTATCTCAGGCTCATCGAATGTGGGTGCTTCGTCCGAAGTCGGCGTTTCTAAATCAGAGACGTCTGGGGAGCCGCCGGTGCCCCCTACTCCACCGCCGCCCGAGGCGATCGGTGTCACCGGCACTGCGAACTGACCGACAATGAACTTTCGCGTGAAGTAGATCACGAAGAGCGCCGCAACGGTAACCGTCGTCACGATCAGGAGCGACATAATCCATGTCGACACCTTGTCGTACGAGCTGACCCGCAGTTGATTTTTCAGACGCGTGCGCTCGGTCGACACGGGCTACTTCTCCAACACAGCCGAGGGGCGAATTGACCGATACCATTTTTTCCAAGCGTCGATCGCCGCGTATCGCTGTTGTTCCGTGAAGTCGTCGGGCGGGCCGAGACCGTCGAAGTTGCGGCTGATGAACCGCAGCTCATTTCGAGCCTCGAGGACGACACGCCGATCGGGATCGGTAAGTGCGTACAACAACGTCGGAACATAATCCAAATTTCCCGTGCGACCGAGCGCACGGACCGCTAACAGGCGCACCTCCGGCTCACCACCATGTACCAGTTGCTGCAGGCGCCGGGCATCTTTTCGTCGACCTGGTCAACGATCAATTGGCTCGGGTCGCGAGCGAGGTCGTCGAGCTGCGCATCATCACCGTCATCGATCATCGAGAGTAGCTCGTCGACTTTCGTGTGCACTTGCTCGATGATCAGTTGACCATTGCGCAGCTTCGCGCGCGATAAGTTGGTGGGTAAACCTCTGCCGGCCAGCAACATTCCCTCACCGAGTTTGGCGTGGATGCTCTTTTGCGTGGAGCGGAGAAGAAAAAGAATCGCGAAAGCGGTGTCACACGGTGCGCTGCAGTATCCGGACCAGCTTCCATTTGCGGCTTGCTTAGAGGCCAAGAATTGGTAGCCGTCGTTGTACCATTTTGGCGATTGATCGTTACTGTGCTCGAAAGCTTCCTGGAAGCTCTTATAGCGCTCTAGTCCATAGAGATAATAGTAGACTTTTTCGCCGATATCGATTTTGTAGTTCTGGTCCATCCAACCGTGGGCTCGCGCAGATCGTTTGCAAAATTTTCGTAGCGTTTGCCCGTTGGGGACGAAAATGTTTGAGCTCGCCGGCATGCCCCAATTCATCCACCGGCCGCAAAGCAGCCGGCAGTCCTTCATTGGGGTTCTCTGCGGTCTTCACCGCCGTTGACGTGGGATGCATGCCGAATAGGTCTGCGCAAATGTAAAGGCTGCCAAGTCCGGCCGCCAACATGGAACAATTCGTTTCATGTTGCTCCACAGGCTTATCGGTTGTCGTAGGTATACCCTGGTAGCCCCAGCAGCCGTCCGGACCCTGTGTCAGCAACAGCCACTCCGCAACTTTGTCCACCGACATGCCGTCGATGCTAAAACCACGCCGGTTGGCCTCCCAGTACGAAAGAGCGCCATATTGCGTTTGCGATGTGTCACCCGTATTCAGCACGGCATAACCCCAGCCTCCGTTGTCCTTCTGCCGCTTTTTTAACCGGCCAAGGTACCAGTCGATCTGGCGAACAAACTTTTTCGGCGACAATTCGCACAGAAAAATCACAGCCAGTCCGTTACTGTAGACGTCCAAGACGTCATCCGGCGGATTCGCCTGGATCGTAGCGTTGCAGGCCTCGACGGCCTCGGCGATGCGAGCATGGTCCCCCTGCCCCGCCTTCAAGAACGCCAATGCCATTAAGCACTTGCCGCCCAGGCGTTTTGCATTTTGGTCTTCGGTTGGAAGTTCGAGAAACGCCAAGCCGGATTTCACGAGCTTCTGCACTTCCGGGCTCTCCGGCGTGACACCAGCGATGGTTTGATAATTGAGAAGCTGAACGATCGCGCCAACGGCACAAGCCCACGTGTAAAACCGCATCCGCGGCCAGCACTTCAGATTGCCGGAGTCGATATGCATTGCCTCTCCGCTACCATTTACAGTCGCGTGGTTTTCTCTATTATGGAGGCTACTGGACAGGTAGCTCAGTTGGTAGAGCACAGGACTGAAAATCCTGGTGTCGGCGGTTCGATCCCGCCCCTGTCCACTTCCACACCCCTATTTTACAAGGGTGTTTTTCTTTTGGCGAACCGCTCACTGGTTGGGCATTCCCCGAAGCGTTACTCACATTTGAGTATAAACGCTCGACTATGCCTTTCGCATTTTGACCAACGTAACACGACATTGTTGTGCTAATCTCGGAATACCGCATTAGCTCCCACAAATCGTTCGGTGCAGTACCGCGGTCTTTAAATCGCTGGTTTCAGAATTGGCCGAGTTGATCAGAACGTCGAACGTAATCGCCGGATACTCTTTCTACGCTGGTTTGATATGACAAGCCCAACTTGGATGCAAGGTGCGTCAATTGGGGCTACACAGCGGATCTATTCTGTGAGAGTATCTTCACGCTACTCGGCGGGTTTGTGTGGCGGTAGAAGCCGGCGTGCGGTTGTAACAACTTCCAGATCTGCTCGTGAGCTCGGATTTTAGTATTTTAGATCCGCTTCCGATTGTTGATGTCGGTTGGCAATTTCCGTTTGGTTGCCGTCGAGAGGGATGTGGTCAATCGTGCGCTCAACGGCCCTATTTTCCGGAACCAACGAATACGTTCCAACAAACGACTTCACGGGATGACACGCGCAGAACGCCGCCAAACACAGCACGATGAGAAAACGTTGCCGCATGATGCGACCTTTTAGCAGATCTCAGTTTGATTCCCAAGATTGAAACCTGCAGAGCACTGTTAACGATTGGAGGTGCGACATGGTAAACACGGCAAACGGTGCCATCGGTCAAAACGTCGATCGCAGCGACGATCGTAAGCTCGTTCAGCACGGCGATAGACGCTGAAAACTGAACTCCCAGGAATCGTCAATGCCAAGGAGTCAGGTCGTCGATGCACTGTAGAAAAATTTGCTGGCTAGCAGTTCTAGACTCCGCCGCGGACGACGAACACCAACATGCCGATGAAGTGGCACGCGCTACCCGACATCACGCACAAGTGCCATACTACATGAAAGTGCTTCACATGTTCGTCGTAGATGAGAAACAGTGTGCCAACCGTGTAGCACAGGCCGCCGGCGATCACTGCTTCGAACGTCCCAGCCGGGGCGGCATGATACAGGGCCGGAATCGCGACAATCGGCATCCAACCGAGAGTGACGTAAGAGGCTACCGACACCGCCTCCACGCGATGGGCGAAAAAGGTCTTCGCGATGAATCCCAAAACCGCCACGGTCCACATCGCCCCTAACAGTAGATCCCAATACCAGCCGTGCAAATACGCGATCGAGAACGGTGTGTAGGTGCCAACGATCAACAAGTAGATGAACGCTTGATCGAGTTGACGGAACAACGACTTCCAGCGGACGGACGTGGCACTATGTGAAAGCGTGCTCATCGCGTACACAGCCATCAAACTGGCCAAGTACACGCCGCACCCAAAGGTGAGCTTTGGGTTTCTCGCCGCCAGCACGCCGTTCATCATGACAAGCGAGCCGGCAACCGCGATTACAAACCCAAGCCCGTGCGTTACCGCATTGACAAATTCATCGGTTGACGACCGGCGCCAAGCAGGGAAATCAGGCCGTAGCTGCGCGCAATGTTCCATCGCCAATCGTGAAAGCCACGACGACCTGGTTGAAGTGGTAGGGGAGCCGAGGTGAGTTCTTTCTGCTTTTCGACCTATGCATCCGCCCAAATATCGTCATAAATCGTTTGGCGGTCGACGCCACTTCATCGCTACAGCTTATGCAATCATAATTCGTTGCGAATTCAAAGCAGATCACTGGTGTCGGGGCCCAAAAATACGGATGGTGCACATCGACGTCCTTCTGATAGCACGGGAAAGAATTGTTGGCGCGGCTCGCTCAGTTTTCGCCGCAAATCCTCAGCACAATCGCGGTTCCTCACCCACGAGATTCGAGACTACAGACGATGACCGGACCCAATGCCGAGCAACCCGAGCCGCGATACGATGTAATCGTTATTGGCGCGGGCGCCGCGGGTTTACTGGCGGCGACACGCAGCGCCGAGCGCGGGTGGCGAACATTGCTCGTGGAGAAAAATCGCAAAGCGGGCGTGAAAATTCTCATATCGGGCGGCACCCGTTGTAATATCACCCACGATTGCGATACTGCAGGCATTATTGCGGGTTTCGGGTCGGCTGGCTCCTTTCTGCATTCGCCGCTCGCGGCGCTTGATCCATACCGGCTTATCGCACTACTGAATGCCGAAGGGCTTGCGACCAAAGTGGAGCCGGGTGGTAAAGTTTTTCCAGTAAGCGATCGGGCGGCCGACGTGCTGAACGCGTTACTCCGGCTGCTGCATCGCAGTGGGGCTGAGCTGGCGCTCGATGAGCCGGTGAACAAAATTGAGCGAAAGTTTGATCGCTTCACCGTGGAAACGAGTCGCCGCACATTGTGGAGTGAAAGACTCGTCATCACGACCGGGGGTAAGAGTTATCCCGGCTGCGGAACCGCAGGCGAGGGCTACGGTTGGTTGTCACAATTCGGCCACTCTATCCGCCGACCCCGCCCTGCCCTGGTGCCTCTCACGAGTGACCAAGCTTGGATTCACAAACTCGCAGGTGTTACGATAGCTGACGCCCTAGTCCAGGTGGTCGATCCAACTGCCGCCGGAGTGCCAACAATGAAACGGCGCCGCGGCGGATTGCCAGGGGGAGTGCTTATCGAACGCCGCGGTTCCATCTTATTCACGCACGTTGGGCTTTCCGGTCCGGCGGTGCTGGATGTCAGCCGCGCAGTAACGGCATCGGCGAATCCTCAACAACTTGCGTTCCGCGTCGATTTTTTACCGAATCGCTCGGCTGCCGTGCTGGACCAACTTTTGCGTTCTGTGGCCACCAGTGAAGGCAAGCGCCACGTTGCTGGGATCATCGGCGAATGCCTTCCGAGACGACTCGTTGACGCGTTAATGAAGCACGCCCATATCCCTTTTGATCGTCGAGCCGCTGAGTTTCCAGTTCGCGAACGGACGGAGCTCATTAGTCAGCTAAAACACTGTGAAATTCGGGTCACAGGCAGCCAGGGTTTTGAAAAAGCAGAGGTGACTGCCGGCGGCGTGATGCTGAATGAGGTGGACTCCCGTACGATGCAGAGCAAGCTTGTTCCCGGCCTCTATCTGGCGGGTGAAATCCTGGATCTCGATGGTTTCATCGGCGGCTACAATTTTCAAGCCGCATTTAGCACCGGCTGGTTGGCTGGCGAGAGCGTGTGAGATTGAATTGTTGCGACGTGAATTCAGCCTTGCGGCTGGCACCGATCCTCGATGATGTTTCCGCGATCAACCAGCGGAGTGCCCGATTATCAGCGGCAGAAACTTCCAGCAGAATAGCGTCACGATTACGATCGAAATGATTTTGAGCACCAGACCTTCGCGCACCATGTCACGAATCCGTATCTGCCCGGTGGCATACACGATGGCGTTGGGAGGCGTGCCAACGGGCATAATGTAGACAAGTGAGACGCCAAACGTGGCAGGGACCATGAGCAGCGCCGGGTCCAGGCCGTTCGCTTTCGCAGCGCCGGCGAGCACGGGCAGCAAGATGGCAGCCGTCGCGGTATTGCTCGTGAATTCGGAGAGCAAGCTCGAAACAATGGTGACGGCGGCGATGATTCCGACCGTCGGCCAGTCGCGAAGGCCGCCGAATGCGTGACCGATGACGTCGGACAGATTCGACACTTCGAAGGCAGTTGAAATGGCGAGGCCGCCGCCAAACAAGATGAGGATTCCCCAGGGGATGTCGGCCGCCGTCGGCCAATCGAGCAACTGACCACCGCGCTCACGGTCGCCGCTCGGGATAAAGAACATGGAGAGTGCCGCGGCGATTGCCACGGTCATGTCTCCTTCGGAGTTATGATGGAAATTAAAGAACTGGGACCAGCCGCCGAAGGGAACTTCACGCGTGACCCACGCGAGCGCCGCAATTCCAAACACGATCAATACTCGCCGCTGCGGTGACGTCCACTTTTCGTCGCTTTGAATTTCGATTGCCGGGATCGAACCCAGACGGTACGTGAGGAATAGCCAGGCAATTACGAGCATGACGATCGCCATCGGAACGCCGAGCAGCATCCACTGTTGGAATGCGACCGATTGGCCGGTTTCGATGTAGTAATTCGACACGAACAGGCCGTTCGGCGCTGTTCCGATGGGCGTTCCCATTCCCCCGATGTTGGCGCTGTAGGCCAGTCCCAACAGAACGGGCACGGCCAGTTTGCCGGAAACGTCGCGTTCCAGCACAGCCATCGCCACGGGCAACATCATCACGGCCACGGCGGTGTTGGAGATCCACATACTGAGAAATCCGGTCGCGAGCATGATGGCCAGCACGACGCGACGACCCGTGGTAGCTCCAATCGACGAAAGTGCGAATTGGGCGATTCGCTGATGAGCGCCCCAGTACTCGGCTGCCTTGGAGAGCATGAAGCCACCCATGAACAGCCAGATAACGGGATTGCCGTAGGCAGTGGCCGTTTGTTTTTCGGTCAGCACGCCGGCTACCGGAAAAACAACCAGCGGAACCAGGGCCGTTGCGGAAAGTGGCAGGGCTTCGAGCACCCACCAGCAGGCGCATAACGTTGTGACTGCAGCGGTCCAGCACTGCTCGCGCGTCGCCCCAACATGGTTCATCAAGGCATACGCAGCGCCGGCGATCACCACACCGGACAGCGTCGACCAAAATCGGGCGGACATTTCGGACCCAACAAGGAATAATAGAAGTAGGCAACGCGAAGTAGAGGCACCCTACGTGTTGGTCCAGATGGCGCAGGCGTCGTCGTCCGTCTCGCGAACTCTGGCGACCACGAAGCGAAAACACTCACCGCCTGGTTGGCCAAAATCGTGACTTCTTGAAGTGCTGGATGAACATTGTCGCAGGAATTCTCAGTGGTTCTACCCCGTCATGCGAAATTCTTTTGTGGCGGAGAGAATGGACGACTGGTGAGGACTGTCAAGAATTGCTTTGTTGGATGCCAATTCTTGAGTGGCAAGAATTGACGATGTATGTTTTGGGGGTTCGTGGGATAACATAGCCACGTCATGCGGCAACACGAATGAGGTAATATGTCGCGCTCAGCACACTTATATCGGTTCAGCCGCTTGATCGTATTCATTGCGGCCGCGACCGGCATGGCGGTTGGTTTGGTTGCGCTCCTGTTAGTGCTGGCGGGTGTATTCAAGCCCAAGGTCGATATAAGGCAGGCCGCCCCACCCGCATCGGCCGGGCCGGCGCACGCAGCGACCGCGGAAGTCCGCCTGGTTCATCGGCCGCGTACAGAAACGGCTGTGGGAACGGTCGAGCCAGTACACGAGGCCGCCGTCGCGTCCAAGCTTTTGGCACGCGTGGTCGACGTGAAAGTCACCGCCGGTCAAGCGGTAAGCGAAGGCGATGTCTTGGTGCGCCTCGATGATGCCCAGTTGCGGAGCAGGCTTGAACAGGCCGAATCGTCGGTGCGCGCCGCCCAGTCGCGAAACGATCGGGCGAAAGCCGATCATGCTCGGGCCGTAAACCTGGTAAAGAGCCGCGTCGTGACTCAGGCCGAATTTGATCAGATCGTGTCCGAGATGAAGACGTCCGAGGCTGAGTTGCAACGGGCGAAGCAATCCGTTGATGAGGCGCGTGTCTTATTGGGTTACGCCACAATCCATTCTCCATTGACCGGCATCGTGATCGACAAACGCGTCGAGGCCGGTGACACCGTCAGCCCGGGCCAGGTACTTGTGACCCTCTATGAACCGAATCGGATGCAGCTGGTGGCGACCGTACGCGAGTCACTGGCTGAGCACCTTAAAGTCGGCGACGAAATCCGAGCTCGCTTAGACGCGCTCGCACACGACTGCCCGGCCACGATCCGAGAAATCGTTCCCCAAGCCGAAGCAGCGAGTCGATCCTTCACAGTCAAAGTTACTGGTCCCTGTCCGCCCGGCGTCTACAGCGGCATGTTCGGTCGAATCATGATTCCGCTCACCGACGAGGAAGTGCTCGTTGTGCCGCACGACGCGGTATCGCACGTCGGCCAATTGAATTTGGTGGATGTGGCTGAGGGAGATCACGTGCAAAGGCGGAGCGTGCAATTGGGCGCAATCTGCCGGAGGGTTATGAGGTCTTGGCTGGTCTCCGAGCTGGCGAAAAGGTCGTGGTGCGGGACAAGAAGTCGTCGCAGGAGGCCCGTTCATGAACGTGGCCGAAGCCCCCGGCAATTCCTCGTGCGACGCGTCTCCTCACGATCCGCTGTCGCGCTTTATCCGGCTGTTTCTCGACTCGAATCTCTCCGCGATTCTGATCATCTTCTCTGTGCTGGTGGGTGTGGCCGCGCTGTATGTCACACCACGCGAAGAAGACCCGCAAATCGTCGTACCCCTGGCGGACGTTTTCGTCAGTTTCCCCGGACACTCAGCAAGTGAAGTTGAGCAACTTGTTGCCACTCCGCTGGAGCGCGTGCTCTATCAGATCGACGGTGTCGAGTATGTCTACAGCATGTCGCACGAGAACCAGGCCATCATCACGGTGCGCTTCTATGTTGGCCAGGACCGCGAGCGGAGCCTTGTAAAGCTGTTCAAGAAGATCGATGAAAACCTCGACATCGTACCGCCGGGCGTCACAGGCTGGGTGGTGAAGCCTGTCGAGATCGACGACGTGCCGATTTTGACGCTCACCCTCACCGGCGCCGATGGTTACACCTTGCGGCGGATCGGCGAGGAAGCGATCGAGCGGCTTTCGGCGATTCCCGAGGTATCGAGGGCATACGTGGTTGGGGGCGAACCGCGTACCGTCCGAGTCGAGCTCGATGCAGAACGTATGCGCGGTTACAGCATCAGTCCGCTGGAAATTGAACGAGCCATTCGGGGTGCCAACGTCACGCTGCCAGCTGGCGAGTTCACGCGCGACGATGCGGTGATCCGCGTCGATGCCGGCGTCGGCCTGGCTCGGCCGGAGCAGCTTGGCGAACTCGTGGTTGGCGTCGCCAACAATCGGCCGGTGTTCTTGAAGGACGTTGCAAAAATCGTCGATGGGCCAGCCGAGATCGCCAGTTACGTCCGCCACGGTTGGGGGCCGGCCCAGGGGTTCGCCGCTCACGAAGGCAGCCAAGGCACCGAGCTTGGAGCTATGCAAGACGCAGCAGCGGGAAACAAAACCGGCTCAAGCACAGCAACTGCCGAACCGGTGGCCGTCCCTGCGGTGACACTTGCCCTCAGCAAGAAGAAAGGCACGAATGCCGTCACGGTTGCAAACAAGATCCTGCGTGCGGCTGAACAACTCCAACGGGAGTTTCTGCCCGATAATGTTTCGCTCATTGTTACACGGAACTATGGACTCACGGCAAATGAGAAGGTCAACGAGCTGATCGAAGCACTGGCCGTGGCCATTCTCATCGTGATTGCGCTGCTGACGCTCAGCCTGGGATGGCGCGAGGCACTGATCGTTGCAGTTGCCGTACCGGTGGTCTTCGGCCTCACGCTCGCCATCAACTTGGCGAGCGGCTACACCATCAACCGTGTGACCCTGTTTGCGCTGATCTTGTCACTCGGCCTGTTGGTCGACGACCCGATTGTGGACGTCGAAAATATTTCGCGTCACTTCAAACAGTCGAAGCGAGCCACTCGCGGCATCACGCTGGCCGCGGTGGCTGAAATCCGCCCGCCGCTGATCAGCGCCACGCTGGCCGTGATAGTTAGCTTTTTGCCGCTGATGTTCATCACCGGCATGATGGGGCCGTACATGGCGCCCATGGCGCTCAACGTCCCGGTGGCCATGCTGATGTCCATGCTGGTGGCTTTCACAATCACGCCTTGGCTAACATTTCACATGTTGCGGGGGCATTTTCGAGGCGAAGCATCCGACGACACGCCGGAGCAACCAACCGATGATCCAGCGAGTCACGAGCTCTACGACCCGACCACCGTTCAACACTCCATGCTATACCGCATCTTCCGTCCGCTTATGGCCCCGCTGTTGACTTCGCGATTACGCGCGTGGCTGTTCTTGCTGCTGATAGCCGGATTGACCGTCGCCGCAATGGGCCTTGCCGCAATGCGAGCAGTGCCGCTCAAAATGCTGCCCTTCGACAACAAGAACGAATTGCTCCTGGCGCTCGATTTCGATGAAGGCACCACGCTCGAACGAACCAGTGCCGCCGTCCAAGATTTTGAAGCGTACTTCGCCGCTGTGCCCGAGGTTACCGATTTCACGAGCTACGTCGGCGTGCCGAGCCCGATGGACTTCAACGGTTTGGTGCGCCACTGACTATTTGCGGAAGGCGCCGAATCTAGCCGAGGTGCGCGTCAACCTCGTGGGTAAGAAAAGCCGTCGGCTTCAAAGTCATGCCATCGCGCTTCGCATCCGCGACGACCTCACGCGGCTGGCGGATAAACACGGTGCGACTCTAAAGATCGTCGAGCTGCCGCCGGGTCCGCCGGTGCTCGCGTCGGTGGTCGCCGAAGTCTACGGCGAGCCCGAACAAAGTTATGCCAACCTGCTGGACGCAGCCGACACCGTTGCCGCGCGCTTCCGCAAGGAACCGGGAATGGCGGACGTCGACACGATCCGTGAAACGCCTGCCAAAAAGCTAGTGTTCGTTACGGACGAGGAAAAGGCCGCACTCGCCGGCGTCACGGTGGATGATGTCGCCCGCACCATTCGCCTTGGTCTTGAAGGCGCCGACGATCAGACGTTGCGACTCGAAGGCGAGCGTCACCCGCTTCGCATCACGATCCGATTGCCGCGGACAGAGCGGTCGAGTCAGCACGACCTGACAGCCATGTATGTCAAAGGCATAGATGGCAAACTGGTTCCGTTGTCCGAGTTGGGCACGTGGCACGACACGATGGTAAACCAGACGATCTATCACAAGAATCTGAAACGCGTTGCCTATGTGCTTGCGGAAACGGTCGGTCGTCCGCCTGCCGGATGTATCGCCGACATCGTTGCCGATCGAACAACCTTAAACGGTTCCGGCCAAGCCGGTGACACGAACACGGCAAACGCCCACAAGCGGGAAGCCGGCTTCGTGGCAAAAGATAAACCCCGGCCCGTCTCCTCCCGCACCTATTTGCACAATGGCGGGGGTATCCCATGGGCCGTCCCGCCCGGCATCCGCGTCGATTTCGCTGGCGAAGGTGAATGGAAAATAACGATCGATGTCTTCCGTGATCTCGGATTGGCGTTCGGGGCCGCGATGCTGATGATCTATGTGATCCTCGTTGCCCAAACCGGCTCGTTCCTGTTGCCGGTCATCGTTATGTTGGCAATTCCGCTCACCGTGCTCGGTGTCATGCCCGGCTTCTGGCTACTCAACCACCTGACCGGCAACACCATCGGCGGCTACGCGGATCCTGTGTTCTTCACGGCTACGGCGATGATCGGCATGATCGCTCTGGCCGGCATCGTCACGCGCGACTCAATCATCTTAGTTGATTTTATTCAACTTGCTCGCAAGCAAGGTCGATCGCTCTTCGACGCGATCCTCGAAAGCCGTGTAGTCCGCCTGCGCCCCATTCTGCTGACGGCTGGCGCGGCCATGCTCTCCAGCGTGCCGATTACGCTCGATCCGATTTTTTCTGGACTAGGTTGGTCGCTCATCTTCGGCCTCGTTGCCTCGACGGTGTTCACCATGTTCGTCATCCCAGTTTGCTACTCATTGGTATACGGCCGTAGCCAACCGAATGAGCAGCAGTAGCAACCCGGAAAACCGTCGTCTCGCACTGAAAAGTAGTGTCACGGGCAAAATGTGTGGTATAGGCGTCTCCCGCGGATTGCCGAATAGTGCCATAACCTTCGATGGCACAATGGTTTACAATTTCGGTTCACGTACTTTCCTAGCTTCATATTCTTTTCGTTTGACATCGCCCGCGCAGCCGTTCTAATAAACGGCACGCGGCACGACTCGATCGCGCCGCTAGCTCTCTTGTCACGATTATTAACGCGGCTTGCCGGCCGCAACAGCGGGCGGATAAATACGTCTGCTGACCCACGTTCGACGATGGGAGACGGATCGAAGCCAAACTTGCTTGCCCGCGTTTGGCAGTTTGCAACGGCCGGCCTTTTCCGTTCGCCAGCTTGGAGGAAACGCCAATGAAGCAGACGGCCAAGCTCTTTTCACGGCGTTGGTAGTCTGTTGCGATTCCGAGTCGCAGCCGCTGCTAACATTTCCGTGCCGGAATACCGAAGAGGCCTATCCCGCGCAGGCGCTTGGCGGTGTGTGCCCGTGCGCCTTGTTTCCACACCGTGAGCATTATGGAGGATAGATCTGATGACACGCAACCTTTGCACCCTCATCGTTGGTGCGACCATCACCATGTGCCTGTCCGATTTCGCGTGTGCCGATCCACTGCCCGGCGAGGTCCTTAAATTTTCGCAATTGCCGATGATCAACACGCCAATTCCTTCAGACAATGGCGTCACTCAGTTTTACAATGGTCACGACGAACTGAGCACCGCCTACAGCAACACGAACGCCGCCGGCCAAGTCATCGGTTATCAAGGAACATTCATGGCCGATGATTTCGCCGATCGTTTCGATTCGCCGGTGGTTCATGTTAAGTGGTGGGGCTCCTATTTGAATCAGCCACCCACACCCGCAGGCGGTGTACCGCGGTTCTTGATCGCGTTTGAACGCGATATTCCCGCGCCCGATACCGGCGGCTACAGCCAACCCGCATCGCCGCCAATCTTGAGCCAAATCGTAAAACTCGGGCCGCTGTCGCCAGGCTCCGGAACGTTTACAGAGCGGCTCATTCCGGGTTCCACCAGCGTCGACGGACCGATCTACGAGTACAACGCGGAGCTCAACCTTGGAAAGGACTTCCCGCAGAAGCCCGATACCGTCTATTGGCTCAAAATCGTCGCCCTCGTCGATCCCCTCCCCAACATTCCCATCGATCAACAACTCCGCTGGGGTTGGCACAACCGCGACTACACGAAGATGGATCCACTCGCCTCGATGCCGCCGGCCGTGATACCCGGTGAACATAAGGAAGGGCCCTTGCCGACACCAGGCGGCCCGGTCGATATTTGGCATTTCCAGGATGATGCCGTTACCGGGTTCGTGAATGTGGGAATCGACCCGTTAAATCCAATGACCCAGATCATGCCGTTCGTTCAACAGGATGTGATCGGACCGCGGAACTACTTGTATCCTTTCGATGGCCCGCCCGGAATCGAACTCTACTCCAAAGATCTGGCCTTCGAGCTCTATACCGTCCCCGAGCCGCAGTGCCTTACCTTGCTCCTTATCGGACTGGCAGCCTTCGGCTGGCGAAGGCTGCGACCCAACTGGGGCTAACGACAGAGCGCGTGTTAGATAGACGATCTGCGACTACCGAGACACCTTCGTTCTCGTTAAGATCAGCAGAAACGGCTGGCTGTGCAATTGCACAGCCAGCCGTGGTCTCATCCCCTGTCATCCATCCTTATACGGCCCTCTCCAATGACTCACGTTGCCAAACCGCAAGGTTTTGGCCACAGCAAACGTGACATGCCTCGATAGGGATCCTATCTCGCCGGTTCGGCAGATCGCGATTTCAGCTCGCGGGCGCGTAGCTTGTTGCCATTCTGTTGAGGCGAGGGGGTATTTTCCAACAACAGCGCGGCCGCCTCGAACTTGTGTTCCGCCTCCAGGCTGCGTGCCAGGTTGTACTTGGCACCGGAGGCCCAACTTGATCCGTCAGCATTAAGTTCCGGATGGCCAAACCAATGGGCCGCCACGGGGTACTTTTCGTCGTCGTACGACAATAATCCCAGCCAGTACGTTGCATTGAGTTTGGCACGCGTATCAACCCGCTGTTTGTCGCGCGAGGGAGAGTTGGCAATCTCCCTATCCGTAGGTCTCACGCTCTTGCTCATGTACAGCCGAGCCGCCTCCTGGTGGTCATTGAGAGCGTCGCCGCCTGGTTCTGCAGCGGTCTTGCGGCGCCCCTGGAAGTGACGCGTACGCGCTTTCCATAATGCCGGACGGACGGCGAACGGCTCAAATGCTAAGGCCTCTTGATGGCGAGCCGATTTGCCCAGATTGAGTTGATCGCGCAATGTGCGGAACGGCAGCGTCCACAGCGACACAGAGTTCACGCCGGGTATCGACTTCAGTTGTGTTGCAAGAGCGCTCGGATTCACCGATAAGTCGAGATGTTCCTCGCCCGAGAGGCTGGCTTCTAACTGACTGGCACGCCGCGTTAGTTCGAACGGATCGGCGACGACGAAGACCCGCGCGTTTTTTGCCAGTTCGGCCGTGAGTGGGTAGGCTGCCCCGTTGAGGTCCATCTTTCGCAACAGCGCGTCATCGCGAACGACCTGGTCCAGTGTTGCGACTTTCTTTCGGTCCGCGCCAGCAATGAGCAGGCCCAGCCGGGTATCGAACAGATATAGGTGACTGTTCGATACGAGCGCGGGCAGCCAATACATCGGTCCGGCCGAGTCGACACCTTTGTCTGCCGGTTTAGCGGTTGGGATTCCCAACATGACGACGTTCATTCCTTGTTGTCGGCAGAGCCCGGCAAATACCCAAGCACGCTGGTCGGCGGTTCCGCTGCCATAGAGCAGCGTGTGCCACGGCCGGTGCGGCAGATAATCAGCGTCGGGTTCCAGTTGAACGTTGCGAACGGTCCAGTCAAAGAGCGTCGTCGCCCGGCCGATGTCGTCGAAGCGATCGCCGCGCGCCCACCGCGAAATATCACGGAGCCAAACGGCCTCTTGAAGGATTCGACTATCGCGCGACTCGAAGGATTTCGAGGCAAGGCTCTTGGCGGAAATGTACGGCGTCATCGAGTTATCCGAAGCAAGTTCGCCTGGAAGCGAATCCAGAAGAGGGTCGCGTTTCCAGTCCGACGGAGGCGTGCTTTGCCGAATCCATTGGTTGAGCCAGGCGAGAACCTGTACCAGCACGTTTTCGTCCGGCGCCGGTTCCCAGCCGAGCGCGGGAAACCTTTGAATGTCGTACAGAACGAGCTTGTCGTTGATGTCGGTCAGCCGGTCGTCAACGTTGCGCCAAATTTCGATTCTGGCTGGGAAATCGACTTCCTGGTTGAGGCCGGCTTCCAGCAGCAGTGTGTTGTCGTCGATGACTTGGGCGATCTTCAGGTCCATTGCCTTTTGCCGGTTTAAGCCAACCTGCCGACTCTCTTCGTCAACGGTCTGGTCTTGCAAGACGAAGTATTTCAGCAGATCACCGGATTTCACGCCAACTCCTCGAAAGCGACTGTTGCCAGCCGGAACGCGAATCAGATTCGCGCCGGCCTGCGGAAACGCCGGATTCATCTTGCAGATAGCCAGTACGTCCTTGCCGTCCGTGCTCTTCCGAGAATCAAGCACGACGACCGGCGGCCGAATTTCCGTGTCAACCGCAGATGGCAGATCGTTCAACTGGCTGGCCGCCGCTTTGAGAAGCGCCTCAGCTCGACCTGCACTGCGCAGCTCTGCCTGCTGCTGCGTTTGTTTTACTACAGCCACAGATGTTTCGTGGTGACAGCCGGCCAGCGTGGCAGCCGAAACAATCGCAATCGGTATTAGTGACGAGCCATTAAGCAATCGTCGACGTAGAAAAGCAAATGGCATTAACTTGGTGCTCCGACGGGAGGCGCCAATTGGCTAACGACACGGCGAATCTCCAAGAGGCGGCAGAGCATCGATGAGAATTCAGCCAATGGAATCATGTTGGGACCGTCGCTCGGGGAGTGTTCCGGATCGGGATGAGTTTCGCAAAACAGGCCGTCCGCGCCGATCGCCATGGCAGCCCGCGCGAGTGGTTCGACCATCGCTCGATTGCCACCTGTTGCGGAACCGAGACCCCCAGGTTCTTGTACGCTGTGAGTAGCGTCAAAGATCACGGGAACTCCGAGGGCCTGCATTTGTGGAATAGCCCGCATGTCGTTAACAAGCCGCCCGTAGCCGAAAAACGTGCCCCGTTCGCTGAGAAGGACGTTATCGCAGCCGGAATCGAACAATTTGTGGAGGACATGTCGCATGTCCGCCGGAGCCATGAACTGGCCCTTTTTGACGTGGACGGCCCGCCCCGTCTGAGCCGCCGCGACGAGCAAATCGGTCTGGCGGGCCAAAAAGGCCGGTATTTGCAGCAACGAACAGACTTCACCTGCAGCGGCCGCCTGGTGAGACTCGTGAATATCAGTCGTCACGGGTAGCCCTGTAACTTCGCAAACCTTAGTCAAAATCTTCAGTCCTGCCGACAATCCAGCGCCTCGAAAAGCGATTTTACTCGTGCGATTCGCCTTATCGAACGACGCCTTAAATACAAGTTGCACAGGTAGATCGCGCGTTTCGGAGGCCAGTCGCTCCGCAATGCTCAGTGTGAGCGATTCGTTCTCGATGACACAGGGCCCTGCAATGACCAGCAGCTTTTCGCCCGTGCCGCAGCGATACGTATTGATTGTTGCTGGATTATTCGGCACGTTTATTCTCACATAGCATTTCGCTTTGAAAACAAGGCAGGTTCGTCCAAGTTGATCGGAGCGAAGAATTTGGCCGAGGCGTAATCCGGCATCAGCGAGTGGCGCACAGCCCCGCACGTATACCTACCCAGGGGTAATACGGTCACGGAGCTCAAAACCGAGCCGCCTTGCCGTCGCGGCCGATACCAGTAATCGCAGTTGTTTTGGCAATACCTCAACATCAACCGGAAGTGTACCCGCAAAGTCCCCATCGAGCTGATAGGCCACCACTGAGTCTTGCGTCGGTTCGATTCGAAACCGTTGTACCTGCCTCAGTCCAGCATCCGGCAAATCGAGGTGAACCTTCCGAACGATGTGCCAAATGTACCGAGCAACGCTCCACGCAGTGCCGCGGTCGAAGGAGCAGACATCCAACTTACCGTCGGTTCCTACAGCATCCGGTGCGATCGGAAGGCCGAGCGCATACAAGGGAAGGTTAAAGCCAAACAACCAACGACATCGTGTCGACTCTTCCGCCGAACTAGCCCCCCAATATATCCGCATCGCCGGAAAGTCGTAACGCCGTATCACCCGCAGTGTTGGAAGAAAGTAAGCGGCCCGACTAATGTTTCCGCGACGGTTCTCGTGGAGCGAGCGTACAACTTCCGCGTCGAAGCCGGCGCTAATCATCAGTAGAAATGGCTTGCCGTTGGCCTGACCAAGATCGAATTCCGCAATAACGCCATTTTCAACGGCATCCAAAATGGCTGCGGGATCGGTCGATTGCCGAAGATATCTCCCCAATAAATTTTCGGTGCCCATTGGAACCACGAGCAGCGGGATCTCGAGTGGCACGTGGCTGCGCACGACCGACGCCGTGCCGTCACCACCGATTGCTAAAGCGGCGCAAATCGCCGCGTTTCTGCAATTCTAAGGAAATGTTATTCAGGTCAATCAGATCCTTTGATAAGTGCACGCGATAGTCGGCCTGCGTTAATGCCTCGATGATATCCTCGACGTGCGTATGACGCGCTCGCGAGCCGGCGCGGGTTCATACTGACTAAAACAGTCCGGCCTGTGGGTGAAAGCCGGAGGGCAGTTCGAAAGGATGAATGGTCTGTCTCAGGATGGGAAATAGCCATCAATGTGCGCAATTACTGGAATTATCTAGACGATGGAAAATGGAATTCCAAGATATGCCAACGTATTGTAGCGTGCGTACTTACGACGACGAAGCGATCCATATGTCTCAATATGATGTGCGCAATGAATTTGGGTGCCGTTCGGATGTCTTGCCAACCCGTTGAAGCAAACTGCTGCAATTACGCGTTGTAAATGCGTTATGTTACCGCACAGATAAGCACCCTACGTTTACAGGGGGAGCGGGGCATGACCGCTAATTCACCGATAAGTGTCTCACACTAACTGCTTGCCAGTAAAGATGTTACGAGGCGAATCCGGCGAGATTGAATGCGCCCCAAGAAACGCCGGCATATCACGTGCCTCGTTATATTGGCACGTCGGCAAAACGACGGCTCATTGATCCGCATGCTGACGTTCAATCTTGCTGGCCCGCGGGGCCTCGAATGCAAAGTGGCGTTGTGGTTGCCTTGCCCCTGACCACCGCGTCGAGTCAATTCGTGATTGGCTCATTCGAGGCCCGCTTTTTTGCGCGAGTAGCAATCCCGTCGCTTTGTGGAACCACGCTTCTGGTTCGCACGAATGGATTCAGACGAGGTTTTTGCGCACCGCCCACACAGCAGCCTGCGTGCGATCCGATACACCGATCTTACGCAGAATATGCTGAACGTGTTCTTTTACGGTTTCGTAACTGATTCCGAGTGATTGGGCTATTTCTTTGTTTGTCAACCCGAAGGCGAGTTGCTTGAGCACTTCGCTTTCGCGTTTGGTGAGCGGCACATCACTGTCTTCACTATTTCGAGGCGCTGCTAGGGCGCCGGTGACGCGTCGAAGCACATCACGCGTCCAAATGGTATCGCCTGAGGCAGCGGCATGAATGGCGTTAATGATTTCAGTACGCTTGGCATTTTTGAGCAGGTATCCTGCTGCGCCCAACGCGACGGCCCGAGCAATGTAGGTGGGATTGTCAAATCCGCTGAACATGACTACCGGGATCTTGGGCAAGTCGAGTTTGATTCGAGCGAGGCAGTTCAGCCCATCGACGTCTGGCATTCGGACATCGAGCAGAACCAAGTCTGGCCGGTGCTTGTTGACGAGTTTGAAGGCCGCTGTTCCATCGGTAGCTTCGCCGACAATGCGAATGTCGGTGTCCTTCAGCAGTGCCTTAAGACCGGCGCGAACCACTTCGTGGTCATCGGCAATCACTAAACTGACAGCCATAAATCAATCAACTCCTCGTCGGCGTTGGTCCCGAACGACCAGTGACCCGCCGGCTTGCCAAAGCACTTGTTATTGGGTTATTGGGTGCCCAATTCGCACTAACTGCAACTTGTGTGATGAACAAGCGCAAGCGGTGCAAGCGAGGAAAAGGAGACCGGTTGAAGTCCGCTTGTCTCGACGGTGAATACAACAAGCGATGCGAAGCTGGCGGATTCTCTGCATTCTCCAAAAACCCCTGGGCTAACTAAATTAATCGTAGTTCAATTAAGCATAACTTCAACGGGGTCGTACCTGCTCCCTTAATCGGGTTCCCCTCGAAATGTAGTAACAAACGACGCGGGAGAACCCCCAACCGAGTTAGTTTCCGCTGAATAGCACATTCCTCCTTGCTCGTAGAGCCGTGCCTTTTCCTTCGTAGGAAAAGGAGATCCAACCCCCGGACACTCCTTTTCGAGCTTCGTGCGACCGCGGCAACAGAATTCGAACTCCCGCGTTCTCAATGGAACCTGAAGTGCCTGTCGTCTTCGCCCACTTCGCTGGCGCGGTTGATTGATCGGATGGTTGATCGGTTTCAATACGGCGGTGATTCACCATCGCCGCGGCAAATAACGAATCGCAAGACGCCACATTCTTGCGATCGCTACGCAACGGCCGCTCATTTCTGTTTTTTCCTGTTTGATTGTGTCAAGGCCATGTTTTTTGGCGACGTACTCAATATCAATGCTAGCGGCTGCGAAGGCGCTCTTATTCAAATCTCGGTTATTTCGTGTATCGATCAAGGGAAGCAGTTTGGCGACTGAGCGACATCGTCGACGCTCTCCAAAGGAGCAACTTTTCGTACATCGACGTACTCAGCTTTACTTATGGTCGGCGATGCCGCATACTCACACCCCCCGCTCAAGAACTTGCCAAAGATTCCACCTCACCCGCTCAGAACAGGGAATATCGCCCGATGACGCTGCTCTCGATGAACGAGATCACGACCTATCGTTGGTCGCTCGAAGAGGACGTCGAAAACTATCTACAAGCCGGCTATAGCGCTATCGGCGTGTGGAGACAAAAATTGACGGATATCGATGAAAATCGGGCCATCGATCTCTTAGCGACGAGTGGGTTAGGTGTCACCCATTTGTCGTGGGCAGGCGGGTTCACGGGAAGCGACGGCCGCACATTTGCCGAAAGCGTGGAGGACGCCCAAGAAGCGCTACGCTTGTCGGCCGACATCATGGCAAAGTGTCTTGTCGTTTACCCCGGGGGCCGAAACAACCATACCTATCGGCACGCCGGTCGATTGCTTCGATCCGCCTTGGATGAGCTACTTCCACTCGCAGAAGAAATCGAAGTCCCGCTTGCGATCGAGCCGATGCATGCCGCCTGTGCGAAGGATTGGACATTCCTCACGGATCTCAGTTCCGTTCTGTCCTTAATCCATGAGTACGGTAGCCCCTATCTAAAAATTGCGTACGATACCTATCATTTTCCAATCAACGGTCGGCATCGTGATGTCCTCGTTCGATTGGCACCGCACATTGCGGTCGTCCATCTAGGTGATCGACGAGAGGGGCCGAGCGTTGAGCAAGAACGTTGCCCCCTAGGACATGGTCGTCTTCCTTTGGGTGATGTAATTTGCAGCCTGCAAGAGGCGGGATACTCTGGCGCGTATGATGTCAAGCTGTCGGGTTCCGAGGTCGAGACCTTCGACTATTGGACGCTTCTTGAGCATTCACAACTCGCGTTCGGCGAATTAGCGCCGGTTACAGCGCAACGCACGCTGGCATGACGGAATCAACTTCTCTCCGTGTCAATGCGCAGATTTCGATTCCACGGCGCGAAATACGCTTCACTTTCGTTCGTAGCTCCGGTCCGGGTGGCCAGAACGTAAATAAAGTAGCATCGAAGGCAGTGCTGAGATGGCCGGCTTCGACGAGTGTTTCGATCTCGGAAGAGGTTCGCGGCCGCTTACTGAAACGGTCCGGTCGGCAGATAAACGACCGAGGTGAGTTGGTATTAGCCAGCCAGCGATACCGCGACCAAGCAAAAAACGTGGCCGATTGTTTAGATAAGCTGCGCAATTTAGTTGCTGCCGCGGCCCTGGTTCCCAAAAAACGGAAGCGTACACGAATACCGAGGGGTGCAAAGGAGGAGCGGTTGAAACAGAAGAAGGCAATTGCCGAGAAAAAGTGTCGCCGCCGTCGACCAGCTACACATGAGGAGTAAGCGATTCAGTCGTTTTGATGCTTTGGTGCTAGCTTTCGGCATGTTAATTGCTTGCATTTATGAAGTTGCGATTGAGGTGGACGTATAGCGTTTCGACTAGCAATTACGGATTCATGCGATATATTGAACGGGTCTTATCGGTGGGCACGTTTTTCATACACAAGCTTTTCATCCAGCCCCCGCAGTTTTAGCCCTATTTCGCCCTGCTAGGCATTGGCGCGCTAGACTTGAGACGGCCAGTTACGATGCGCACGATAAATTTCGCGGACCGGCCATACACGACAGTGCCTCGAGCTTCTGGCGCAAACAACGGAGGGTCAAATTATGCCCACGCTTAACGAATCGAGCACTTCGACCGCGTGCATGGAGCACCAGATTTTCGAGCACATCAAACAAGCCCTATTGGTGACGCTAAATTGGCAAGCACCGGAGGTTAGCATGCCTCGAAAGCTGTCCAGCTTGCAGTTCACGATCAAGTCGTTTCAACGCCATCTCGAACGCGTGCTTTCGATTGAGGAAGACGGTGGCTACATGGCCGATGCCATGGATTCGAAGCCGTACTATCAGGACCGGATCGAGCAATTGGCGAGGGACCACGTTCGTTTTCGCGATCGTGTTGGCAAGCTTATTCCGGCGCTGAACGACACGAAGGATTGGGATGAGCCGCGCTTCCAGCAGATTTGCAAGGAGCTACACGAGTTGATCGCCGACTTGGACCGCCACGGCGAGCAGGAAATCGAGCTGCTTCAAGAGAGCGCCTTGATGGATGATGGCGGCGAGGGCTAAGGCTTCGCCGGCGGAAATTGAGTTCGAGACGCGCCGTCGATATTCGCGCTGAGAGCCAAACGCTATCAAAGCCAGCTAGATCACCGAACTCTCTCTATCGGCACAAGTTTGACCACGGACGGCTTACCTTTTTGCAATGCGTCGTGTAACTGTTCACCAGCAGTAGTGTACAGAAACGATGCTATCGCGCATTGCTAACTACTTAGCCGCCAGACTCTTCTGAAAAGTCGCTGATTTTCCGCGCACCTTGGCACGGAGCGTGCGTAATAAAGGCGGCGTGGCCGTTCAAGAAAAACCGGCCACAGGATGCTCGGCCTCTGTTGCCGTCATCGCTTGCAAGGGAGGAGTGACCGAACCGCTCGCAACCATTTCAGTTCTTTTCAATTGCCAACCAAGGGAGTGTCTTATGTTGGTCTTAACACGGAAGTATCAGGAAAAAATCCGAATCGGCGAAAACATCACGATTACCGTTTTGCGAATGAAAGGCAAGGCCGTGCGGCTCGGGATTGAAGCTCCGGCCGATGTTCCGGTAGTTCGCGCTGAACTCGCCTTTGAAGCAGGAGTCGTCGCGGAAGGCGGTGATTCTCCAACAGTCGTGTTGGAGGTAGATGGAAATTCCGCTCGGCACGGTCGCACGCCTGCAAGCCCCGGCATCTCTGTAACCGAATGGGCGACTGATTCACACCCAAACGTCAGTGAGCGCATCGATGGTAAGCAGCCTGCAACAAGGGTGCAGTTCGGCCGAGTGCCGCGCGACCAAGTAAGTAGTGAGATGCCAAAGTTGATTGCCGGCACCGCCCCGTTACGCTCGATGATACGCGAACGGGAGTAAGCAAATTACCTGTGACTGCGAGCGTATCTATCGAAGTTTGCGCAGCAATTGGACTGTGAGAGGCCTCTCCGAGGCCGATGGTGTGCCGTAATTTCTGAGCTCTATTGGCGTCGGAGACGTCTCCCACAGAAGCATTTCCTGGCGGCCCTCAATAGACGGAGAGCAGAATGGATACTGTGCGTCTGAATCTGCTACTTTGTTCGCACGGCATCAGGTGGATCAACAGCTGCCCGTTGAGCTACGACCTGCGTGTTGTAGCTTGCCGGAAAGTTTTGTAGTTCGGCCAACTGTTCGAAAAGTACGCGGCGAACTTCGAGAATGCTTTGTGGGTTTCGATGGATGTTCATGTGATCCGCCGGGACAATGATTTGTGATTCAAGCCGCGGCATGTTGTCGAGCCGGGCACTGGACAGCGCTACGACGCCGTCGCCCTCGCCAACCAAGTGCTTGCGCCAACCTTCATTGGGGTCATCCCCGATAATGTTGTGGTAGGAAATCCATGGTCCCGGAGTTGCCGCGAGAAGGGTTGGTAGCACCGGTGAGTCGGGTGCCAATGAATCGATGCTCGTCTTTATGTCGATTGGCGCATTCGGCCGGAAAAATCGGCGATTTTGCGCCAACAGCGTGTTCTGGCGTTCGAGCATTTTGTGAGGCAGCCGAATGAGTTTGTTGCTGGCCCACCGTGTGATGTTGTTGGCAAACGGGCTGCCGCGGTGTGGTGTGCCCAATGTGATGACGCGCCGAATCGATGGATTCGGACGAAAGTAGAACGTGGTCGCCAGGGCTCGAACAGTATCCGGGTCGGCCTTTAAGTCAGAAAACGGATGGTCGCTCATTGTGTGCCAGAATTCGTCTGCGCTCTCTACAGTTTGCAGTTTGGCAACCAAGCCTCCCATGCTGTGGCCGACCAGCACCATTTCGTCGAGTGCGGGATATTGCCGAGTTGGATCGACTTCACGCCTCATCGTCGCGAGATCTTCCCGCATTTGTGTCGCGCTGATCCAAAACGGCTGCCCGGTCGGGTAGAGGTAGAACCAGAACTGGTAGTGTTCGCGAACGAGCGGGTCGCTGCGCAGATCGTTGTACATTTCCATCCAGGTGATCGGGCTCGACCACAGGCCGTGGACCAGCACGACGGGCATTTTGTGAGAGTCAAAAGGCTCCAACATGTACAAGCCTTGTAGTTTCCTGACTTCTCCGGGATGCAGCAGTCCGGCGGTTGAAATGTCGCGGTCGCGGAATTGCGGCTGACTAAGAAAATACGCCAAGGGAGTACTGAGGTCGGCCTCCAATGACACACTTCGGTCGGCGACCTTGATCGTTTGCAGGTCGAGTGGATCGTACAGTTCGAGAACAAAGTGCGGTGCCAACGGGTCGGTCGTGGATGGCGCGCTGCCAACGGCAGCTGAGGTGTCGTCCCCTTCACTGTTTCGAATTTGCCCTGCCGGCCGTTCTACGCGAAGAAAAGCCGTCAGGGGGAAGCACACGTTCGGCGGATAATAGCGTTCCGCCGGGTCTTGATCTTCGTGGTTCCGACGTACTGCTATGAGCGGCACGCCCAAGCCGTAAGTGTGGTAGTGATTCTGCAAGCCTTGGATTTGATAATCGCTTACAAACTCCAAGCGGTCGATATCGTCTTGATGCCAGCCCGTGCTGTGCATGTTGACCTGAAACGAGCAGGTGTTGTTTGCGGTCGAGACGGTACGGGATGTGCCCGGCCGGATTTCTCCCTCACGGCGGCACATGCCGCAACATGCCTTCGAGGGATTGATTGTAGAGTTCGGACGCTCCGCGGAACTGCGGGTCGTACGGGTTGATGGCCAGCGACACAGATCCTGTGGAGCTGTCGATTTCCGATTCGAATAGGTAGCGGTACGCGTGGATGAGTGCCGTGCCATAGAACTGCAATGCCCGCTTGCGATGGAGCTTCTCAGCCTGAGTTGCCGTGATATACGCGATTTCCGCCATCGCGTACTCGTGCTCACGGTCGGGCTCGCGGCGTTGGATATCTTCCAGGCGAGCCAATAGCGCAGCGCGGTCGCCCTTGAGTTCGTCCTCCAAATCATAGCGACGCAGTAGTTGAATCGTTCGGCTGGTTGGCTTCGGTCCGTTCCGCGATAAGAGGTCCAACGTGCCCGCAAGTGGATTGTGCGGCGTATCGCGAACTTTTACCCATTCAGAACCGGTTACGCAGCCAAGTGCGAGCAGCAGCACGAGGGTCGCGACCAGCCGCGCTGCGAGCGTGCTGACCAACGGCTTGTGTACGTTGGGCGAGCGCATGGAGTGCCTAGCGGTCAACGACGTGATCACGAATCGGATCACGTTGTTAGACAGATGAGAGTCAAAGTCCGTAGACGAGTTCCGGTCTAGCCGGATCGAAAAGAATAGAGAAACGCCCGAGGCAAAGCAATGCAGAACGGTTTGCTAGCTGAGCTCGCTGTTGAATCTGCTGACGAACACCGGTTCGCGCATCAAAAAGTCAGGCCGCCAGTCCTGCATTCGCTGCAAGCGCATGGCGGCCTGACCTGGACGGAGTTGGTTGAACGAATGAATGAAGGCCGTTTAACCTGCTTTCAATAACAGATGAATTAGGTCACGTAATGACGTTCAGCCGCTTCCGCTGGCAGGCTATGAAGAACTGTTAAATTGGCCGGAGCGGTCTCCCCCCGATTTCGATCTGGATGAGCTACTTCGGCATGATCCGCGGAACGAAATTCCCGCGCTGCATGATCTAGCTCCCCCCGGAGAATCCGGACGTTCCGCGGTGCATCGAGTGCCAATGTCACCCGATTTCCCGCAATCCGGCGGATCTCCAAGACAATGTTATCCCCGACGTGAATCCGTTCGCCCACTTTTCGACTCAGCACCAACATCTGAAACTCCTTGTCTGTCTCGATAGCGTGTAAACCTGGGGGTGTCGTACACCCGGGTATGCGGTCGCGCGTTGCGATTGCTCACAGTACGGAGCAAGGGCCATGCCCAACCCGCTCTTTACGCCGTCATTGACAATGGTTTCGTAAAAACGACGCGAATTTCGCGGGTAAACCGAACATTCGCGCCAACCCTTGCACCAATGCTAGCCTTTGATGACCTCGGCCGATTCGCCGCCTGGGCATCTCGATTCGAGACTTCTGTCTTGGAATGAGACTCGCTAGCACAGCCGGAACGCTCAGCGCGGAGAATTGAAACGCGGCTGCGGTAGAGCACTCATGCCTGCTGCCTTCGAGTACGGCGAGGCCGAGCCAGGGGGAGCAGCTGCATTCTGCGCTATGTCGTTCGTGGCACTGGCCGGCATCGCGGCGGAAGACGTCGTTCGAGTAGCGCCCACGCCTGGAGTGGCGAGATTGGACGGAGAGGTTGAACCCGGGGCTGCAGCGGTATCCGGCGGCGGCAGCCTTTTCGCTGCCGGAGCGGGGACCGGAGAAGGAGGTGCGGCAGCCGATTTGGTGGCTGGAGCGCCTGTCTCCTGATGTGCCGCGAGCACCACATTTTGACTTGGTGCAGTCGGTGTTTGCTTCGCTAATCGTTTTGGCGAATTGAACAGTTTTTCGTCCGCCACGCTCGCCGCCGGCGTTCGTGATGGCTCCTCATCGTCCGATGATGGTTCTCTCTTGATTGCAGCGCCGGCGAATTCCGTTCCGTCGTAAATCGTACCGCGTTGGAATGGCCCCGCGCCAAAGATCCAAACATCGTTGGCCGAGCTTTCCTCGCGGACAATACCCGATTGCCAAACAGGCGTACCGGTCGCCCGGTGATATGCGAAAACGGCCACTTTTGCAATGCCGCGCTGATCCTTGCGTTTGGCGATGGGAATTTCTGGGATCGCCGCGGGTACCGGCTGCATAATCGGGATTTGGGGGACATTCATCGAGGGAATGCCAAACAGCAGGTCGTTGCGGTCGGTGCCAATCGCGCCTGCCCTCGCTTCGACGATGAAGTCCGCATCCTCGCGCTTATCTCGCAATTCACATCCGTTGGCGAGCAGTTGTTGACGAAGCGTGCTAATAAAGTAATTCTTGTCGACGGTATCTCCTAACTTTGTATCGTCCAAGTACACGGTCTGACCCGCGAGCGTACGCAGATTCATGGTTTGCACGGCCCGATCGATCGCGTCGGAGATGAGGAGCTGCTCGGTCGCAGTTCGTGCGGTATCGCTCGATCGCGTTGTCCCGCACCCCGCGAAGAGCAGAGTAGCCCCTGAGCACAACAATAGTGCGATCGATATTGGTCGATAGCGAACCATAGGCGGAGTTTCAAACGCGGGCGCAATGCAGGGCGCAGAGCGTCGGTGCACGATAGCGTCCAAATTGCGGGACGGCGGATTATAGCGGACCGCGTGAGGCACCCAAGATCAGAAGCGCGAATCTCGACAGATGGGGATAATGGCGAATAACAGGCTGTAGCTGGCAGCCCCCGATGCTAACACCGTCCTGGCACGTTTCCCGAGAACGATCGTATAGCGAGTTGTCGATCCGCCTTCGCAAGACCGACTGAAACTTCCGCCCAGCGCCTTAGGTTTCGTAGTCCACCCCACCGGCTACTTTACGGTCTTCCCGAAAGCATTGCTGGCACTGGCGGCGTCTCCTTGTGAGGAGGCGCCGTTTGGAGTCACATCCTCGGCATAGAAGCGAGTGGTTTCTTCAGCCGCGAGTTTAATCTCCAGATCTCGGCACAGCACCTCAGCCCGGAATACGTGCGTTCCCGGTTGAGTGGCGTGGGCACGAATCCGCAAGACGACTTCTCGGCCTGCCGGCAAATCTTCAATAGTCCGGAATGAGACGCGGCCATCGGAAATCGAGTACATCGCTCCTTCCGCCTGCTCCGGTTCAATACCGTCGGAGAACAATGCCAAGACATTTACATCCTTGGCCGCGTTCGCTCCGCGATTGCGGACGTGGATTTCATAAACGGCTGGCGTTTTAATCGCAACTGGGCCTCGCGGGTCGGCGATATCCAGCTTGAGGTCGGCGATGGCGATGACGTTTGTTTCAGCCGACTTGCCAACCGTCAGTTCGCTGGCAGCGTCCGCGGCAGACAGTTTCATCGTGTTAGCACCAGGCGTTTTTAGCACGCACTTGAGCTCCATGTATTTGTCGTCACCTGGGCCGAGGGTGCCCACGCGCCAGGCCACCTCGCGGCGCTCGGCATCATACGATTGTCCCTCGTTTCCACTTGTGAATTCGGCGCCGTTCGGCAGCGTTGCCCGTACCGTAACGTCGTCTGCGGGCGCTGTGCCAGGATTGCGTACGCGAACATAGTAAGTGGCCGTCGTGCCGGCGTACTGTTTAGCTGGGCCGCGCCAATCGACCTCCAACTCCGGTTTGCGACAAAATACTTCCTTCGACGCTTCGGACGTCAAACCCCCATCGGCCGCGGCGGCAGCCTTCACCAACATCTTGCCCGCCTCGCGGGGTGTGAGCTCAACTTCCAATGTCTGGCTTGCACCCGCGGCGAGGTTGCCTAACGGATGACTGCTGGCGGCTTCTTTGCCTCCGTTCGGCGGCAGAAGATCGATTTTTACATTTTCCGCGGGACCGGTGCCCGGATTGGAGATAGTCAGCTTGAATACTTGGGGCTTGTCGAATAAGACCTCGCTGGGGCCGGCAATCTCCAGTTTCAGTTTTGCCTCTTGCACTTCGACGACCGCTCGCGATCCAACGGGCGCTAGCGTCCAAGAGACGTTAAGCTCCAATGGATGGCTTTCACGCGGCACTAGGTGGATTTCCAGAGTTTCCCCAGCCCGATGCTCCAACCGAGTAATGTGCCACTCCAGTTCACCGCCAGCTTGCGGTTCTGTCGAGGTTTGCACGGTTCCCTGCGTGGCAAGTGTATTCATAACTTCGGCGCCGCTGGGGATGCGTACCACCGCGACGATGCCTTCGGCTGGAACATCGCTTTCATTTTGCAAACGGACACGGTAGACAGCTTCGCGGCCCACGAGAATCCGTTTTGGGCCGCGAATATCGGCGGTGAGAACCGGCGTTTGATTGGACGCGAGTATATTTGGGTCTGCGCCGCTAGCGGCCCCCAGCGCTTCACCGAACGCTCTCTTGCCGCGCGCGACTCAATCGGGGCAACGCTTGAGAACGGTATATGTACTGAACTACTTGTGCTATATGCCGACTTTGAGTGCTTCGAAACGCCGAACGCACTCTCCGCCTTATGAGAGGTTTCAACTGGAGGTGACACTGACTCGTGCTGTGAAGTGGCCGGGTTTCCTTTTGGGGCGGTAAGGTTGTCTTTCGCTGTCGTCGCAGGAAGCGCGCCCGGAACGTCGGAGATCATGGCTTCGTCGTCGCCAGACTCTGTGTGGCCGTTTGTGCGAGCGGTGCCCGTCGTGGCAGAACTAGAACTCTTCGTGGAAGACATGGGAAACGTGCCGGTCAGTTCGCGACGTAATTCCTCAGGTGAAATGTGTGGCGCGGTGTGACGAGCAGGTGAATTACGCGTTACTGAGCCTGCACTGGATGCGGGAGAGTTGTCCGACGGTTCGGTAAGCGGCTCTCGCGATGCAGTCCGCGGGCTTCCCGTTTGCGAATACTCGCCGTTCGAGGCTTGCCCATTGTTGCGAGGCATTCTGGTCCCGCCGAGGCCAGGAAGCTCGCCGTCCTGGATCGTCGCCGGGTCTGGCGGCATTGCGTCTGCGGCGTTCCCGGGTTTTACGGAGCCTCGGATTTCCGGCTGACCTACAAAGTTTCGCCGCTGAGTTGGGTTCGAATTCGACATTTCCCGACGTTCGGGTTTGTTGTAACCCCAACTGAACCAACTGGGTAGAAATGAATGTCCGCTGCTCTCGGAGACCTGCGCCAAATGGACCGGTGCCGGTGAAACAACGTAACGGGACCTTGCCATGGCAGGGTCAATTCCATTCGGCGACCAGCCTGGTCGCAGCTGCGAAACACGTTGTTCGGGCTCAGCCGGACCGTTGTAGTACACTTGTGCGAACGTGGTTGTCGCCAAAAATGCGCCCGTAACGAGGCCGCTTGCGAACCAGTGGCGGATCATGATCGCATCCTTGCCATCAAGAAAAGATTGGTCGGGACGTGCGATCGCTTGGGGGGCTCTCAGCGCGGTCCGACAGTGAATAGTTTGTCCAACTGTCGGTCCAATATCGACGAGGGTCCGCGGCCAAGTTTACGGATTTTGAAAAGAATACCGATTAACTGAACTAGGAAATGTGAGATGAATAGATAGTCGCACTATCGCTGTCACTGCATGCGATCAGCAATGAGGCATTTCTGGGTTGCGGACGACTTCGAAACCTAAGTCGCGGATCATTTGATAATCCGCATCTGGTGCTTGACCTTTCGTCGTAAGGTAGTCACCTACAAAGATCGAATTCGCGGCATAGAGGGACAATGCTTGCAAGCTGCCAAGGTGCAGCTCTCGGCCGCCTGCGATGCGAATCTCACGGTTCGGATTCACGAATCGAAACATGGCTAGCACTTTCAAGCAGTAGCGAGGATTTAGATCGTTGCGTCCCGCCAGTGGTGTGCCCTCGATTGGGTTTAGAAAGTTAACCGGAATCGATTGCACGCCTAAGTCGCGGAGGGTGCACGCCATGTCGACCACGTCCTGCCGATGCTCGCCCATGCCGACGATGCCGCCGGAGCACATTTCCATGCCGGCGTCGCGAACGGCGCGCAGCGTGGCAAGTCGGTCGGCGAACGTGTGCGTGGTGCAAATCTCGCCGTAGTAGCTGTCGCTGGTGTTTAGATTGTGATTAACGCGGTCGACGCCGCACTCCTTTAGCTCGAGCGCCTGCTCCGGCGTGAGCAAACCCAAGCAGGCACAGATCTTAAGGTTGTAACGCTGCTTGATCTCCGGAACGATCGTCGTGACAGCCCGCATTTCTCGCTCGTTCGGGCCGCGCGCCGAAATCACAATGCAATAGGTGCGGGCTTTCCGCTCAGCGGCAAGGCGCGCGCCATCGAGCAATTTGTCGCGGCTCAGAAGGTTGTAACGCGGGATTTCCGCTTCTGAGACTTTCGATTGCGAGCAGTAGGAGCAATCCTCCGGACACAACCCGCTCTTGGCGTTCATCAAGAAGTAAAGCTGCACCTCGTTCCCGAACCATCGGCGACGAACGCGATATGCGGCAGACATTAAATCGAGCAGCTCGTCATCGGAGCATTCCAGCATCGCCAACGCCTGCTCTGTAGAAACCGTGTTTCCGGCCAACACGTCGTCGGCAAGTCGTTGCCATTGGGTGCCCAAGGTTTCATGGCTCATTTGAGGAAGAGTCGTCGAATTCGGCACGTGTTCTCCGTTCGCTGTCGTACAGTTGATTAGAGCTTCTTTTACCGTTTTCGTAGTATCGCCACGATCGCTGGTGACGCAAGGGGAAGCCTTTTTGTATTTCGGGCACGACGCTAACCCGACCAAAACCAGCTTGGCACGCCGCAGTGATCCGGCGAGAATACAGTAATGTCCCGTTACCACTTAGTTCGTGTCGGAGCGATGGGCCAGGTCGGCCGATTTACCTCGGTCGATGCCAAGCGCTACCCGCGGCATAGCCGGGTAATTGTCCGCACACGTCGCGGGTTGGAAGTGGGCGAAGTTTTATCGCCGCCCGACAACCGCGACGATGTTCGGACATTCGCCGACGGCGATTTGCTTCGCGGCGTTACGGTACAGGACGACTTGCTGCAAACCCGGCTCGAAAAAAATCGCCAGGAGGCGTACGCCGCATGTTCAGCGATGCTCGCCGAGAGCGGCTTCTCCGCTGTCCTCGTTGATGTAGAACATCTGTTCGACGGCCAGGGCCTGTTCTTCTATTTCCTGGGCGACGTGACGCCGGAACTCGAGTCGTATACCGAACGGCTTGCGGAAACCTACGAAGCCAAAGTGCAATTCCGCAAGTTCACCGAAACGCTCATCGAGGGCTGCGGCCCCGGCTGCGGCACCGAAGAAGCCAAAGGCCAAGGCGGCTGTGATTCATGTACTTCGTGTGCGGTGTCGGGCGCGTGTGGCTCGCGCCGCTAAACCAATTGCGATCGCCTGTAGCGCCAACGAACTAAGGATATCAACGCCGCACCCATCACGAGGAGCAGAGGCGTTCGCGGTTCGGGCACAAATATGACAGTCGGTCTCGCAGAGTAAAAGAAGAGTTCATAGCTGCCGACGTCGGTGCCTGGTTTTCCTTTACTAAACGCAGGTGGAAACGGACCGGAAGGCAGAACCTCCACTACGTAAGTGCCGACGCCCGCGCCGTCCGTATCTGCGACGGGGGGCAAAATCACATCGATTAATGCGGGGCCGAGGTAGCTTGCTTCTGAATCGTCGTCGCTAAATGCGCCGAATGGCTGACTGTAGTATGGCACAGGAACTCCGGTGGTCCCATCGAGCAAGATCACCGCCGCGTCGACCGGATCCGCATAGCGAGAGCCTTCCTCCAGGATCGACGACATAAGTTCGATGGTTAGAAACTGTCCTGCCTTTGCGTGAAACGAGTAATAATCCGGCGGCACACCCATCCCACCGCTCGCAACCGTTAAGGTTCCTTTGACAGCCTGTGCGAAGCCGTCGATCGAGACGGGAACCGGAACGGGTAAGTCCTCCGGCGGCAAGGAGCTGATATCGGGTAAGTCGCGGAACGGGTAAGGGGCGCTGAATGCGGCTGGCGGCAACGGCTCGGCTGTTCCAACGGAGTGGTTCATCGTAGAACCTTCGGTCATGCCGAAGCCATGTACACGCGACGTAGTTAGTTCGAGCTTTACGGCGGCACGTTCGGAGACGAATTTCGGCGTCGTTACCGTGTCGAATGAGAGGTGTCCAACAGGGTGGCCACCTGTGTGCAGACTCGAAAAAGCCGCCGGCGTTTCCGGCGCACCGACCGGCCCCGGGTAGGACGGAAAGAAATCGGACGCAAAAGTGCCGATGCCCGTACCGATAGGGCCGAAGGCATCCTGGTGCCGAACACCCATCAGGTGGCCCGACTCGTGCGCGATCAGATTGGCTGTCGCCAACGCAACATTGTCGTCCGTCCAGTCGCCGGCCATTTTGCCAATCGCCTTGAACTCACCGATCGTGTTGATCTTCGCCTCGTCGTCGTGTGTCACGTTGCGGAAATCGACGCCGTCGGAATAGCCAGCCGGTCCGCTGTTTATCTGGACGACCGAGCCGCCCCCCAGAATCGCCGGCAGGCCGTCCACGAACAACATTTCGTAGCGGCCATAGTGAAGGTTGAGATAGTCGATGATCATCGCGCGCTGCGCGACAGAATAATCGTAAATCTCATCCGTTGGCGGAACGCCGGGAGTCACGCCGGGAGTCACGATGCCCGCATCGACCGCATCGCCGATCGAGTCGAAATCGACATAGAACATTTGAAACGCTTTGGTTGGCGAGGCGGCGCAAAGTAGAGATAACATTGAGAACAGTAGAATTGCCAGGCGGTAGCCGCCATTTAGCAGCCAGCTCTGCGAACTCATTAGACCCTCCCCACGTGATTAGAAATGAGCTTAGGCGATGCGTTGAGACATTCGTTGGAATTGCCCCTATTACATTGCCTTTGAAGGGCCCAAAAAAAACTTCGGTAACGGTCGCGGTGCCGCGGCCCCTAAGTGGTTATAATCGCGAGTGCTGTGGAATCAAGCGTTTTTGCAGGATTTCGCATATTTCGACGCGCCGCACCTTGCGATAGGGAATGGCCTTCGATAATTTGCCGAAATCTTCGTCAATTGCACGGATAAGCCACGATCGATTTCGCGAACCGGCCGGGAGCTGCTATGAAAATACAAATTAACGCATTAACCAAGTGGCATTTTGCACTTCTGACGCTTTTCATCGCGCAGGCGATTATTCTCACCCCGGCCGTTACCGCTGCCGAAAATGAGCTGGCCGGTGCAGAGAAGAACGCCGGATGGATGCTGCTATTCAACGGCCACGACCTTGCGAATTGGAAAAACAACAACGGCACGCCGGTACACGCCAAAATCGAAGACGGGGCCATCAATCCGCACGGCTCGGGCGGGTACGTGCTCGTTTATGATAAGCAGTTCGGCGATTTCGAGCTGAAGTGCGACGTGAAGATGGACCGGCCGAATTGCAACTCGGGCATTTTTCTCCGTGTCGGTGACCTGGAGGATCCGGTGCAAACGGGGATTGAGGTGCAAATCGAAACGTTGACCAAGCCGGATCTTCACGGCTTTGCGGCGTTCTATGACCTCAAGGCGCCGACGAAGGACGCCACGCAGGGGTCCGGTAAATGGAACACGGTCGAGATCCGCTGCCAAGGACCGAGAATCACAGTAGCCGTAAACGGCCAGCGGGTGAACTCAATCAATTGCGACGAATGGACGGAACCCGGCAAGCGCCTCGACGGCACCTCCGATAAATTCGGCAAAGCGATTCGAGATTTCCCGCGCAAAGGCTACATCGGCCTGCAGGACCACGGGGACAACGTGTGGTATAAGAACATCAAACTCAAGCCACTATGACAGGCCTCAACTGCCACCACATCCCGACTTGGACGCAGTTACCCATGCTCTCATCCGGCACGAGATAGTACACAAGCTTCGTAATTCGATCGTCTTTTGGATCGAAGCGGTTTTTTCTCTCGTACCGACCGAGAATCGGACCCATCGAATCACACGTAGATTTCCAGAATCGAAACCAACTCCGCGGACCCAGCGCACATTTCCAAGCGACGTGAAGTTCAACCTCTCCTTCGGGCAGCGGTTCCAAGTTGGAAGCGGTCAACGCGTCGTCCAATTCGGCCTTCCAGACGCTGTCATTTGTCGGCTTAGCAGTCGGGCAAACCATAAACCGACAAAACGAGTCCAGTTCATTAATCGTGCTTGTACGTTCCGCAATGCCAATGCTGATTTGCGATCCTTCGCCAGGCATCTTTTCGGCAATGACGAGGCGAAATTGCGTCGCGGGTAGGCACCCACACTCAAACAGAGGCGTGAGGTAATTCTCAAGGTCGTTGCCGATGAGAACGTTAACCTTCTGTGGCAATCCAATCTTCAAATCCAAGTAAAGACAATCAAAAAGTAAAGCGGGCGAAAAGGACTCGTGGACGGTTTCACGATACGATCGTAAGCGAACTTGGCTTGGATCAGTGGATTTTTCCCAACTCGCCTTCAAGGGTAAGAGGTCGTCGCGAGTTTCTAACTGTCGCTGTTTCCGCCATAATGGCCAACCCGCCTCAATCCGTTGATTTCCCTGATCTGGGAACAATCTTGATTCCGCGACACTCGTTCGTATTTTTGAATCCAATTTACACACGCTGCACGGCTTGAGTTCGCCACCAATTTCCAGTTTGCTCCATGACTGTAGCTGTTCAAGGTTCTCCGAACACAATTTGATGTATTGTTTCGTCGTCCAATTGGCCCGCGCTTCTGTTGAAATATGGGGGCACGTGGACCGATGAAGAATCAGGTAACCCGGAACGGGGCGACGATTCGCGTTCACCACATACCCGTCTGGATGCTGATCAATCCAGTCCAAATACGACTCGTCGTCTTCGATGAAGATAATCATGATGATCTCTCAAGGTACACTTTCGAGCGACGCCAGGAATTCGCTCATCTCGCGCTCTGCGTGTGCGTCGCCCACGGCCTTGGCGGCCGCGATACCGTCGCTAAGAATCTGTCGCGCATCGTCGATTCGCCCGAGTCGAACCAGTTGCTGCGCGGACATGAAGAACGCTGGTACATAAGGCGGATCGTCGCGCGTCAGTTCAGCGAATTTCGCGAGGCTGGCGTCGTGATCGTCGTCCTTGTCCAGCTCCATCGCCAGGCTGTAGCGCAAAAAAGTGTCGCCGGGGTCGTCGGCAAGCATCGCTTCGATCTGTTCGCGGCGTGACACGATAGCGCTTACTGGCAAGGGTTATTTGGCGCAGAGGACACGAAGGTCGCAGGGATAGCTGAGAGTCTATCTTAGCTGCTCTCTGCTGTCTCCGTGTACTCTGAGCACTTTGTGGTAAAACGATTCGGCTACATTCACTGTTCACGGACTATTTTCAACAGGGCGCCGCTGTCATCACTTTCGCCGGGTTTGCCAAGCGAAGTGACGTACAGGACACCGTCAGGGCCGAAGGCCAGCGCGGTAGGTCGCGACACCGCCGCGATTTTCGACCCCTGGCAACGAGGCTTGCCAGGCACGCCCGCATCGTCGAGTCGATAAACTCCAGCGGCCGACGGATCGCTCGCCTTGGCGTTGGCCGCGTACAGGTCGCCGGTCGTTGGGTCGTAAGCCAAGCCAACGATGTTCTGTAAGTCGGTGGGTGCTCGAAGCGCCACCGTTCTATCCACCGGATTCAAAAAACGAAGCACGTCGCCGGCGTCGGAACCTCCTTCCTCGCCCGTGGCCACAACGATATAGCCGGTGCCCGCGACTGCAATCCCGCCTATTGCTGCTGCTTTTTCGCTTTCAGTTGCCGTGTCGAACGGCGCGATTTCGCCCAACGTGTTGGCCCGCAAGTTGAGCTTCCACAAACCAGCCGGTCCATGTTCGTTGGTGGCGCCCATGAGCAGCATATCGGCGACTCGATCGTTCGACCGCGCTCGCGCAAGGTCGTGAAAGGAACGAATTTCATCCTTGGTTAGTTCGTCGTCTGAAAGTTCTACGTTTTGTTTCTGGTCGTCGAACTTCAGCCTGCCAGTAATATTCTGCAACTCGTACAGTCGAAAAAAGGGCTTTCCGGTGTCGTCACCACCGGCAACGACAAGCCGCAGGTGATCCAAAAAGCACAACGACTGGATGCCAAGTGAATTCGGCTTGCTGGCTGAAGACCCCTTGCTAGGAAACCCGGTGATCACATCTTCGGCGGCATCGGGTCGGTTGGTCACTACACGCACGATCCGCCCTGCCCCGCGCTCGGCGACAAAGACTTCGCTCGGTTGGCCACCTTCCGGCCGCACGGAAACCGCACACGGTGCCTTTAAACCGCTGAGGATATTCGTGACGGTGGCGTCTGCCGCAAAGGCGTTCGGGGCGAGGGCCCATGTGGCGATCCCAAAAATAGCCGCTTGCAAGAAAAAGTTTCCGCCGCTGAATTTCCGAGGCCGATTCATCAACGTATTATCCGGCTATAGCGCGGGAGCGCTCGTATTGTGAGATCTTATCCTCGTGCTCGAGCGTCAGTCCGATATCGTCCAGTCCGTGAAGCAGGCAGTGGCGGCGGAAATCTTCGATTTCGAATTCGAGCACCAGGCCATGGTCGTCGGAGAGCGTACACGTCTCCAAGTGAGCGGTGAGGGCATACTCTGGATGCTTGGCATGACGCTGAAACAGCTCTTCGACATGGTCCTCGTGCAGCACGATCGGCAGCATGCCGTTTTTGAAGCAGTTGTTGTAAAAGATATCGGCAAAGCTGGGAGCGACGATGACCCGGATGCCCCAGTCCTCCAGTGCCCACGGCGCATGTTCGCGGCTGGAACCGCAGCCGAAGTTGTGCCGCGTGATGAGTACGCTGGCGCCCTCATGGCGGGGATGGTTCAACTCGAAATCCGGATTGAGCTCGCCGCTTTCATGGCGGGCCCAGTCCCAGAACAGGAACTCGCCGAAGCCGGTGCGCTCGATCCGCTTGAGGAACTGCTTGGGAATGATTTGGTCGGTGTCGACGTTGGCGCGGTCCATAGCGGCGACGCGGCCGGTGTGTTTTTTGAAAGGTTTCATTCGATCTCTCTTTATGCTCACGCAAAGGAACCAAGTCGCAAAGGACAGACTGTGGAATTCTTACTCTTCCAAACCGTTGACTTCCCGTTTTATTACATCATTGATCCGCATCGACTACTTGCTTGGCAATTTCATTCTCGGTCATAAAGATCCCGCTTCTTCTCGCATTCCAATGTTTAGCGGCTTTTTGGAAGCTCCTTTCGCGCCTCAGCGCCTTTGCGTGAGACATTTCTTGTCACTGCCATTCGCGGATGTCGACAAAGTGACCGGCGCAGGCGGCGGCGGCGGCCATGGCGGGCGAGACCAAATGCGTGCGGCCGCCGCGGCCTTGGCGGCCTTCGAAGTTGCGGTTCGACGTCGAGGCGCAGCGCTCGCCCGGTTCGAGCTTGTCGGGGTTCATCGCGAGGCACATGCTGCAGCCGGCTTCGCGCCATTCGAAACCCGCTTCCTTGAACACGCGGTCGAGGCCTTCTTTTTCGGCTTGCTGCTTCACCAGTCCGCTGCCTGGCACGACCATCGCGCTCACGCGGCTGGCCACCTTGTGTCCGTTGATGACGGCCGCCGCGGCGCGAAGGTCTTCGATCCGGGCGTTAGTACATGAGCCGATGAAGACGCGGTCGAGCTCCAGGTCGCAGATGGCTTCGCCGCCGGAGAGGCCCATGTACGCTAGGGAGCTGGCCGCCGCCTTCTGCTCGTTGGGATTCACAAACTCGGACGGTTTGGGAATTTGGCCGGTGACGGGCACGACCTGCCCCGGATTCGTGCCCCAGGAGACTTGCGGGGCGATCTTCGCGCCGTCGAATGCGAGCGACTTGTCGTACTTCGCGCCGGCGTCGGTCGGCAGCGTGCGCCAGCGGGCCACGGCCTTGTCGAAGTCGGCGCCTTGCGGCGCGTGCGGCCGCCCGCGGAGATAGTCGTACGTTTTCTCGTCGGGCGCGATCAGGCCGGCGCGGGCGCCGCCTTCGATCGACATGTTGCAAACCGTCATGCGGTTTTCCATCGAAAGGCCGCGGATCACCTCGCCCGTGTATTCGACGCAGTAGCCCACGCCGCCCGACGTGCTGATCTGGCCGATGAGGTACAGGATCACGTCTTTGGCCGTGATGCCGGGGGCGAGTTGGCCGCCCACGCGCAGCTCGAGTGTTTTCGGTTTCGATTGCAGCAGCGTTTGCGTGGCCAGCACGTGCTCGACTTCGCTCGTGCCGATGCCGAAGGCGAGCGCGCCGAACGCGCCGTGGGTCGACGTGTGGCTATCGCCGCAGACGATCGTCATGCCGGGCTGCGTGTAGCCCTGCTCGGGGCCGATGACGTGGACGATGCCCTGCCGCGGGTCGTGGATGTCGTAGAGCGTGATGCCAAACTCGCGGCAGTTGTTGCGGAGCGTTTCGATCTGCTGCTTCGAGATCAAATCGACGATCGGCAGGCTGCGGTCGGTCGTCGGCACGTTGTGATCGACGGTCGAGAGCGTCCGCTCGGGCCGGCGAACCGTGCGGCCGGAGAGCCGCAGGCTTTCAAACGCCTGCGGGCTGGTCACTTCGTGCACCAGGTGCAGGTCGATATACAGGATCGTCTGCCGTCCGGGCTCATCGTAGACGACGTGCTCGTCCCAGATTTTCTCGAACAGCGTGCGGGGTTGGGTGGTCATGGTGGGGTTCCGGGTGGGGAACTTGTAATTTTAGCTTTTGTGGAGGGGGAAGGAAACGAGGCGTTAGGCGTTGTACAAAGTCGGGGGTCTGGTCCATTTTTCGGCCAACCCGGTACGCGTTCATGGTGCAATCTTTGGCCGAAAACATGGACCTGACCCCTTCGCCTTGGACTTTGCAGTTTTCCTGTTAGGCGTTGGGCTTTAGGCGTTTGGGGTTTTGGTACGGTAGTTCGAGGCTGAGTGTGCAAAAGGTGCGTGGGGGGCGGGGGGAAATGGATATTGGAAATCGGTCGTTTGACACGTCGGGGGCGCAAGTGGTTCGGTGGTCGGCGGATAGGTGGGTTTTGTCGATGGTGCGCAGGAAGTGAAACGTCGTTTTTCGCTCCAATATTCCCGGATGGTGCCGCGCGGTTGTGGCAAATTCGCGGGGAATTTGCGGGAAGGCAGGCCAATGGCGGTCAGTATTTTGGGAACGGTTGACATTGGTTCGGGTTCGGTAATCGCAGTTCGGCGTGTTGGCTGGTATATCGACTACTTGGGCGCAGCGACAAGCGCAGGCGCGAGCGCAGCAGGGCGGCCGCGTCGCGGGTGGTACATGGTCATCTGTACAGTACAGGCAGAACTCTACCATAAGTAGTGGCCCAATTTCAAGAAGGAGGATGGCAAGATTTGCGTCCGCCTTGCCTCCACACTCCACGACGAGGCGCCAATCTGCTCGCTTGTTGAGTCGCCCATGACAGGGCATAATCGCCGGTAGCAGGAAGTCATCCGCTTTATCACGCGTCTCTCTCGATGGGACTGCTTTATCTACAGTTTTCGTTTCCAATAAAGCAAGTTAGCTCCTCAAAGTTGATGCCATGGCGACAATTGGAGAACGCATCACGGAGAAAGCGTTTGAAGTGCTCGAGGGCACGCCTGAGGGAGTTAGGTATTCTGAGCTTGTTCGACAAATCCTCAGCCTTGACGGTAGTTTCAAGCAGAACACGGTCCACGGCACCGTGTGGAACCTTGACGAGCGGTTTCCAGATCGCGTTTACAAACCGTCACGCGGTCTTTTTCGTCTGACGAAATACCGCGCCGACGACACAGATCAACTCAAAGAGGACTTGGTTCCAAAGCAACCCAAGAAGATCAAGGAGGAAGATTTCTACGAACCGTTTGCTGACTGGCTAGTGAACGAAGTCGAGGAATGCACAAAGGCAATCGGCCTCGGTGGCAACCGTTTTCGCGACAAATGGGGTACGCCCGACGTCATTGGAAAGCGCGAATCCAAACGTAGCGACATCATTCAAGCGCCAGTGGAAATCGTCTCGGCGGAAATCAAACCCGACGTCTCACAGTTAGTCACCGCCTTCGGACAAGCGTGTGCGTACTGCCTTTTCAGCCATAAAACGTATCTTGTGGTTTCTAATAAAGCGCCCGATGACGAGGTTGCCCGGCTCGATGCACTTTGTCAAGTATTCGGAATTGGGTTCGTGCTTTTCGATTCTGATCAACCAAAGGATCCCCGATTCACAATTCGTTCCCGCCCACGTTACCAGCAACCCGACTTGTTTTATGCGAATCGGTACATGAAGCTCATTGAGGCTGAAATGTTCGCATAGACGAGCTAACATAAGTGGCAAAGTCACTAGGATGGATTGACCGCGTAGCGGCAACCCATCAATTATTGAATTGTGATTCGATCGAATCGAATGATGGTTCCGCCGAGCCGGAACCCATCTTACCGCCTGGCAGGCACTTGCCGAACCGGCTCCGCCGAAAGCGCGAGGGCGAGCATGATTGACGGGGCGCAATTCGAGCTCATCGCACGCAAGCACGGCGGGTATGCCAGCTGGGCCGTGTGGGCCGATCCACTGCTCGGTCCGAAGTCCAACATTGACGACTTGAGCCTACTTGACATCGCTGCGAATCCAGAAACGCTGCAGCTGCTCAAGATCGACGTCATTATGGTTGGGCTAAACATTTCGAGATCGTTCGGCGAGTGCTTTCGAAACTTCCACGATCCAAATCCCAGCGCGAATGATTTTAAGATTCGGTACGCCTTCACGAACACCGAGTACTACGGCGCGTACATGACAGACATTATCAAGAACATCGAAATGGTCAGCGCCGCCGAGCTTCTTAGCCACTTGAGAGCGTCGCCGTCACTCGTTCAGGCCAACGTGGAGGCGTTCCGAGAAGAACTGCGGGACCTTGGTTCACAGAGGCCGACAATACTCGCCTTCGGTTCAGCGGCGTATGCACTGATCGCTGACAATGTTTCTCGGGACGAGTATTCGCGCCTCGTTCGGCTGACGCACTACAGTTACCGAATAAGCAAAGAGAAATACCGAGAATCCGTGTTGGCGCAGATCAGTCAGTGGGATGGGTTGACCGCGTAGCGGCAACCCATCATTTATTGAATCTCGAATCGATCGAATCGAATGATGGGTTCCGCGGCGATGGAAACCATCCCACGGACTAATAGCGAGTCAGGCGAACGGTGGTGCCCGTGGCATTTAGCGATGATCAGCGCGTCGGTCTGAACATTGCACTTCACGAGGCGCAATTGCTTGGCTTCGAGGTCGATCCGTCTCAAAGGATGGCCGCCGGCACCTTTTTGGTGTTCACGTTGCCAGCGCATGGTCCGGTACCTGCCGACCGCCGTGTGCAACTCCTTTTCTATCCAGTTGGTCGCGTCGCTGCTCGTTATCTGCGGCGCTCTGAACCGGGTGCCCCATGGCAAACGGTGAACTTTGGAATTGACGAGTTGCTCACAATAGTCCTTGGGCTCGAACACCCATCGATTCACGGATGGAAGTACTTCGACGACCATGAGTCGTGGTTACGTGATTCGGATCGCGGACCGAGCCTGGATTGGGAATCGGGCTCCGACGGTAGGACTCAGGCCATCACATTGTCACCGCAGGGTCGCAATTGGACCTTCGACTTGACTGTTTGGTTCGACTTCCTAGCAGTGAACACTCCCACGGGCTTGCCGATTGATTTGGAATCCTTCATCGGGGATGGAAAGCGCTGGTGGGACGGCTTTCACGCCGGCGATGAGCGTACGCGCGGCTTCGGTCTGGTGCCGGGGACCGCGCCGGATATGGCGATATGAATTGTCCTGGTTGTGGCGCGACTATCAGGATCGGCAAACACACGACCATGGCACATTGCGCGAACTGCGGGGCGGAATTTCGACGCTAGATGGAATAAGTCGCTAGGACGGGTTGACCGCGTAGCGGCAACCCATCAATTATCGAATTTCGAATCGATCAAATCGAATGATGGGTTCCGCAGAGCCGGAAGCTATCCTACCACCTTGCGCTTCGCTGGCGACGCGGCGAGATTGGTGGTTTTCAGGGGTTGAGTTACAATTGAATAGATTCGCGCAGCCAGTTTGAAGAGGGTTTATTATGAGCAAGCGATTGACGGCAATCATCCAAGCCGAGCCGCCGGGATTCGTGGCATTGTGTCCGGAACTGGACGTGGCGAGCCAGGGCGACACGGTCGAGCAAGCGCTTGCCAATCTGCGCGAGGCCGTCGAGCTGTTCTACGAGTGCGCTTCTGCGGCGGAGATTTCGGCTCGAGAGGGCGGCGACATCTACATTACTCAGCTAGAGGTTTCTGTTGGGTAAGCTTCGCGTGATGTCCGGCAAGGAGGTCTGCGCCGTTTTGGAGCGCCATGGCTTTGCCCAAGCCCGACGTCGCGGTAGTCATATCGTGATGCAACGTGCAAGCGACGACGGGGGCACGACGACGGTCCCAGTGCCGGACCACAAAGAAGTGAAGAAGGGCACACTACGATCGATCATCCGTCAGTCGGGCGTACCACGCGGCGAGTTTGAATCGTAGGAGGTCGCTACCCAGGGTAGGCCGCTGGTGCGGCCGGGCACCTCGGTCGCTGTGGCCCTGGGCTGGGGATTTGACCGCATTGCGGTATCGAAGGCAAGCCAGCAGTGGTACCTGGCACCAGCGCTGGCCAACACAAGCAAAGTAGCAAGCGCCAACAGTGCTTTGGACTGGACCTGCAAGCTCGTCACGGTGCGCGCTGCGCTGGCTAAGTTTTGCGGCCTTCGAGGGCCTTCTTCAAAACGAGAGCTTCGTTATGCTGCTCATCGCGCGCTGCGTAGAGAAGCGTAATGTCGCCCTCCGCGGCCTTTTCCTTCAATAGTTGAAGGGCGTCCTTATTCGGCGCAGTTCCGTACGATAGCGAGTTTGGAATTCTTTCCATTTGTCGGGGTCGTGGCCGAACCACTTGCGTAGCTCCGTGCTCGGCGCGATCTCCTTCAGCCATAGATCGACGGCGGCTCGATCTTTGGTCAGACCACGCGGCCAGAGTCGGTCGACGAGAACTCGCAGGCCGTCGGATCGGGAAGGTTTCTCATATACACGCTTGGGTTTGATCATGTTTGCAGCACCCTCCGACAAAGGCGATTGCCGCAAGTTTCGCGCCAATGGACCATGCCCGCTGCCATTTGAATTCTTGCGAATTGGGTTACGTTCCGACGGCGACCACTCATTGTGTGCGGTCTGTCAACTTGCGGATGAGCTTTACTTCCTCTTCGCGGTAGGGGCGGCCATCGGTGTGGAAGATGTCGTGGTGCCATGGGTGGGGTTCGCCGAGGATCGGGATTTGCCACGTGGACCAGGGGTACTTGGTTTGCGTTTTGCCGTCGACGAGGCCCCAGTTGTACGCGGCGACTTTCTCTTTCTTGAGAATGGGCAGTATGGCCTCGAACGTGCTGCCGTTGCCGCGGGCCATGTATTCGGTGCAGAACAGCGGCCGGCCGTAGGTGCGGAGCTGTTTGATCCGGCGATTCATCGAGTCGGGGTTGCCGTAGTCGTGGAACGAGATGACGTCGCTCAATTCGACTGCGGCCCGATGGACTTGGTCGAGCGTATCGGGCTTATCCCAGTTAGGCGATTGTCCCCATAGACCGACGGTGAGTGGTTGTGACGGCTTGACCGATCGGGCCCACTCAAATGATAACCGCACGAGTCGCGCGGCGACTTCATCTTTGTTCTTCAGCTCAAGTGGCCCGTAGCTGTTGCCGTTGAGATTATCGGGCTCGTTGAACAGGTCCCAGACGAGCACGCGCTTGTCCTTCGCGTAGTGCGAGATAACATCCGTTACATACGGCTTGAGCGCGTCTTGCTTGGCGGGATCGGCGAGAATGACTCGACCGGGGCTTTGCACCCAACCGCTGTTGTGTACCCCGATGCGTGGCCGGTTCTGCGGCCCACTTTGTGGATCAGGATCCCACACGCCGTCGAAGATTACCAGCATCGGCCGAATATCGTGCCGCGCGGCGATCTCCAGAAACTCGTCGACGTTGGCGAAAAACTTCTGCCGATTGTCCTTCCACGGCAAATCGTGCAGAAAAACTCGGACCGTGTTAAAGCCAATCGATTGGGCCCAGCCAAGCTCGCGATCGATCGTTTGGGGATCGAACGTGTTGGGCTGCCACATTTCTAGCTGATTGATCGCCGTACTGGGGATGAAGTCGCAGCCGACGAGCCAGGGCTGAGCCTGATACCAATCGTTGGCTTGTTGCGGCGTCCAGCGCTCGGCGCCAAGACACCAGGTGGGGGCGAAAACCGCTGCAAACACAGCGATGCCAATGAGCGTCGGAAAGTGTCTGGGCGCCATCAATAGTTGATCCTCACTGCTGAACATCCACGGTATAGAGAGAGGCTCGTCTCGCGGACTCCCAGTGTAAACGAATCAACACAGAACTTCGACCCGTTGGCGAAGCCGGAATTACGACGCGGCTCCGCGACCCCGGTCAATTAAGAGGCACCGATGCGTTATATGCGAGTGGTTATGCCGCGTAGCCCCACTCGTCGAAGTACGGCCGCCATTCTCGATGCACTCGCTTCCGTAATTCGAGCGGCAGTTCGTTGAAAACATTCTTCTGGTAGCCCGAGATCGAGTTTACATACGATTGCAACCGTTCTTCTACCGGCTGGAAGTCCGGTAAGCCGAGCACATCGTAGGCCCGTCGAAGCTCACCCACCGCGTCGCGCTCCAGGTCGGCAAAAGCAATGTGGTGCAAGCGGCCCCTTGGAATGAGCGAGCATGCGGCAAAATAACCGTCGTACAGAGTTTTTATTTGATCGATGATTTGTGTGTGGATCGCGTCGTGGTCCTGATAATTAATGCGTTGCAATTGCCACCATGGGCCGGCTGTGTGGAGCGTGTGCTCGATCGATCGAAAGATGTCGTACGGATTACGATGGATATGGATGAATTTGGCAGCCGGGAATAGTTCGAGGAGTGTTTTGATCCGGCCCGTGTTGGCCGGCGATTTGAGTATGAGTGGCCGACCATATTTCACCGTGAGCTTCTTCAAAAAGTATTGATAAGATAATTTCCAGCGCGACAACTCGGCAGACAATAATCCAGCCATTGTCATGTACCGGTGGTAGAAGGCTGCGTTGCGTGGAAATGCCCATGCCAGCAGGTTCGCTTGTCCCGCTAATGAACACATAGCGAAATCTTCTTCCTGGGGCTGGTTAATACCCATTTTCACAGCATCCTGCGGACGACGCCTGGGAACGCAGAGATCGATTATCCAGGCCGTCGCGCGTTCGGAGAGCAGAAACTGGTGAGGATACGTGACTTGAAAGAGATTCGGATACGCAAAGCGATCGTCCTGTGCCAAGAGATTGTGCAAATGCGTCGTTCCGCTGCGCCACGCACCGAGCACGAATAGCGGTGGTTGGATTTCAGCTTGATCAATCGTTCGCCCATACCGCCACTTTTCGGCGAACGCAACTAACGTATTTGGGAAAGCTCCCAGCGTGATCAATGCGACGCGCGGCCAGAAAGGTAAGTCGATCGCAAAGCGATTGTCGCATAACACGCGCACCCAATTACCAAGCGTTACACCACTGAATGTGTTTGCGCCGAAGTTTCGAAGAAATGAGTCTCGCAACCGCATCGAACGGCAGGCTAGCGTAGGATCGGCAATTGGGGATCTAGACCGCTGCCGCTTCCACCAACTCAGCAGCCAGTTTTTTGCGTTCCGGGCAGCCGTTGCAGCTCCACCATTGGGCGGCAGAGTCGCTTGACCAAGCATCCTCCAGCACAAGCTCCCGAAGTGCGGCGCGCAGGGATGCCACTTCCTGAAACCGATGATCCGGGTCTTTTTCCAGGCAACGCAGCACGATTTCTTCCAGATCGCGCGGAATTTCGGAATTGATTTGCCGCGGCGGCACGACTTCCTGAGATGCGTGGGCGATCATCACCTTGAGCGGATTTTCGGACGTGAACGGAGGCTGGCCGGTAAGCATGTAGTACATCACGGCCCCTAGCGCGTAGATGTCGCTGCGGGCATCGACAGCGTCGTCACCGCTCGCTTGCTCGGGCGACATGAATAGCGGCGAACCGGTAACCGTCCCGGCGAGCGTTAGCTGTGCGTCCTGGCTCTTTTCCATCGTCGGCTTCGCGAGCCCGAAGTCGAGCAACTTCACCACGTCGAACACGCCGCCGCGGTAAGCGCAGAATATGTTCGCGGGCTTGATATCGCGATGCACCAGCCCGATGCCGTGGGCTTCGGCCAGCGCGGCGCACACCTGATCGAGTAGGAACACGGCTCGCCCCGGCGGAATCGGGCCGTACTGCTCGACAAGCTCGCCGATGTTGTGGCCGGGCAGAAACTCCATCACGTAATAAAACGTACCGTCCGCCGTGCGGCCATAGTCGTAGATATCGATCGAATTCCAATGTGAGAGCTTGGCCGTGGCGCGCACTTCGCGCTCGAACCGGGCCAGCATCCGCGGGTCGCCGGCCTTTTCCGCGCGAATCAACTTCACCGCGCACGGCCGCTTCATCATCTGGTGTTCGGCAAGATACACCTCGCCCATGCCGCCCGAACCAAGCCGTCGCTTGAGCCGATACTGGCCAAGCTGCTTGGCGGCAAAGGCCTCGCGCCGCAAGGTCCCGATCGTGTGTACGCCCACAATGGCAACTAATACGACGATTGCCATGATGAGAACCTGTCCGCTCTCGAAGCCGTCATACTCCGTCTGAGCGACGAGGGTTCTAAAGGTCGGAATGGAGTAAAAATAAGCGAGCATGGCAATCGGTATGGCGCCCATCGTTCCCAGCACGGCGGCCGCGCGTTGCCAGGTGTTGGGAATAAACATTGCATACGTAAATATCAGCAGCACCCACGGCGTGACGATCGGTTCCAGCCGCGCCCCGCCGTTTGGTAAATTCGCGAGAAACGCCGTCTCTTTCACCCCATTGACCAGAAAAAACAGCGCCGGACATCCGAAGATGACGAGTTCCGCGATGCGGAGCTTGGTCAACGAATAGGAACAATGCCGGCAAAGCCGCACGGCAAATATCCCCAGCACGGCAGTGACCAATCCATGGGTGTAAAAAATGGGTAAGTGTTCCGCACGGCTCCATTCGCCCCAGTGAAAAAACCACCGGACTAAAAATGCGGCAAAGCCGACGAAAAGCATGATAGCCGCGAGCCGCAACCGGTTGCGCAGCAAATCACGTGTTTCCGCGCTGAGGTGCGGTGTGCTGCCTTCAACCAGCGCAACGTTGCGACGCGCTTCCTCACGCATCTCCTCGTCGCTGGAGTCCCTTGCGGCAGTGAAAACGGGTCGCGGGGCGATCACTGTTTCGACGCCTTGCAGGGACGGGGCGCGGCCGTTCGACGGTCCATTTAGTTCTGCGTCTGCCATAGGAATGTGCCTTCACGCGCCTAAGACTGCCCGGAGCCCGAACTGGTTCGCGGCTCCCTGGCTCGTGGCCAGATATCTCCACTATCCTACTCCCCAGCCCGAATTTTGGGCAGAGGAGCCACGCATGCACTGGCAGGGGATGCAGTGCCGCTGCCCGCCACGTTGTCGATGAGGGACGCGACTTTCGCTCGGCGGTCGTGTCGCCGAATTCGCAAGATTTCAGGTTCTTTTGTAGCAATCGGAGGACGGACACAAGGAAACGGGCTGGTCTGCTAGCGCCGTTATGCCGCCCGCCGCGATGCGTCGTGGGTCGCCCACTCGGCGATCTGCGTTCGCGTGATGAGGTCAAACGAAACCTGACCGTCCGCCTCACGGCGCTCACGCAGAATGAGCGATCCGTCATGCAGCATTCGCGGCACATAGAACCAGGCGCCGTACAAATCGTTTTCGCTGACGTCGGGACCAATCAGGATCAGGTCGGTGTTTTGGTGCGCGTTTGCCGCCGAGGGCAGCGACATGCGCGGCACACCGGGCACCAGCCGAATGTTCGCTCCCGTCGCTCGCAAAAAGCAGTACGTTTCCTTGAGCACGAGGGGCTTCTGTCCTTCAGGTCGTGCTTCGAAGAGGTCGAGGCCCGTGTACCAGACCTTCTTCTCGCCGGCATATCGTTGTGCAACGCGAATCAAGGATTCCGCACGTTCCAAACCGTTGATCCCGACCTCAACAATGCGGCAAACGCGATGGCGTTTTACCAGGCGGTAAAGTTGCCGGACACCTTTTGGTTGCAAGAAATGGGCAAGATACGCATAGCGAAACCAGTTGGCAGCGGCCACGGTGGGTCTCCGGGTGGGGCGAGCGTGGATGGCGGCGGGATCGGTCGGCGCGCGGGCGAGATATCTCAATTTGCGCGGGAGAAAACGACGCTAGCGTGCGGGGGCTAGGCGACGGCGGTCTGATCGTTATAGATCATCGGATAATTGTGGCGCGGAATGCACCGAATTTGCCGCTTCGCCCACCAATATGCCAGCCTTCCTCCCTTCGCGCTCCTCAACGTATTGCAGGTGTTATCGGCCCTGGAAGGGCTGGGGCGACCCAATAAAGGCGGCAGAGTTGTTTAGTAGTAAATCCCAGCGTTGGTCCGATCACGGATTGCAAGCCGACACGAAATCGGCGACGAAGACGCCTCCCACGCAAGGACGTTATCTGGTTATTGTGCTGAGCAATTCTGACCCTTTCCACCCTCTTTTCATTATCGCTGTTCCGCGGGACAAACCTTACAGATTGACGGCCTCTAATAAGGGCAGTTGACTGGCTTCGGGTGTCACCGTTTGGGAGGCAAATCTCGCTTGCACGCACAGTACAATGGTACAATACGCGGAAGCGTTGCTCGCTCAGTATCCGCCGGGCACATGATGAAACGAATCCAAACTCCAACGCGATCCCCAATGGCTGGTCCACGGGCGGTTGTCTCACGCTCAAGCTACTTGGTGGCCATCTACATCGGATTCATTGTCGCCGCTACCGCGAGTGCGACCCAGTACGTCGTTGATGTCCCACAACTGATCGGCTTACACGGCACCGCGCCGTATACTGTCGTGGACGTGAATCAGCAATTGCCGACCGCTTTCTCGCAAATCGATTCCGGGATTCTGTGGTTAATAGGCGAGCAATTTCCGGGCTCCATAACCGACTTCTTCACTCATATCCAAGGACCGACCGGCGCGATTCTCCTCCTAGAAGATTCATTCCCGGTCAGTCCATTCACACCATACCCGTACTTTGAATACCACCTGCCGGATGACTTGCACGAATTCAGCTTGGAGATTCCAATCGGCGTGGCTTATCAGGCCGTGCCAGATTTTCAGCAATGGCTCGACGGTACAGCCGAATTCAGTTTCTCCGTGGGTCCGCCTCCAACAACTGGGTCATACGTAACGAATCCGCTGGTACGAATCGACAATGCCAAACTAGTTCTTAATGGCCAAGCGGTTCCGGAACCGACCGCCATCCTCTTCGCTCTCGTGGCTTTTGAATCGTTCATTGCGATCGTTCGGGTCCGATAAGAAAGGCCAGAACGGTCGAGGTAAAAACGGGTCAGAACGGCTCTGTAGCAAACCTCAACGATCACAAGAATTTTGTTGCTGTAAGCGAGGACGAACCAGCGGAATTCGCGACATTGGCCTTCGGTACACCGAGGCCATTCTGGTGGCCAAAACTAGGTATTGAATATTTGTACACTATTTGCTACAAAGACCCTCGCATGATCGCCGGGTGTCGGCGGTTATAGGCGGGTTGGAACCCCTTGTTTCCGGCAGGCCCGCACCGCTACGGCAAATCCTCGAACGATTGCCGCGGCCGGTGCTTCCCTAGGGGTCGGAAGCGACCAAAGAGGAAAAGCCAATCTGCCTCCGTGCTATGTGGATAAGTCGTCTGGCTCGAGACGTTCCATGTGACCCGAGGTCATGCGCGCGGAGCTCCGGAATGTCTGCATCCGGAGGGGATCCCCTTCTTTTTGCAACTGCTTACGTGTAAAGGGAATACGATGATAGATGCAAGCGAATGATGCCCGCAAGATAAGATGCGTGGTCCGAACGATTCATTACCGTTGGTTCCGCCGGGCGCAAAGAGCAGCGGCCCGGCGGAGCGACTGTCATTGGCAACGCAAACTGCCAAATCTACAGGCGCCCGCGGGGCCGCGGTTGCTGTCTACTTTTATTGTACGTCTGGCAAACGGCGATGTGCAAGTTCCGTGGCCTAATAACGGTACATCTTGCACCCGGTATCGGCTGCGCAAACGGCAGGACTTAACACACTTCTCAAATCGATCCATGGTTTATCGAATAATTCAAATTTCAGTCGGGACGTGGCCACAGTTCCAATGCAAGCTGATGGCATCAACGTCTCGCTGTATTCCGCCAACTATCGTTGCCAATGCTTGAAGTGTTGGATCATTTTTTCCGTCGGGTTCGGCACCGCCGCGGCCAGCTCGGCTGACAATTTTCCCGGCAGCGTCGAATTTTGATAGCAAGCTAAGTTGCGAACGAGCACGTCATGTGCTGCCTGGGGCCCATGCATCATGAAGTGCACCCACGCCCAGGCGTAGCGATAGTCCGTGGCGTCCATCTCGCTGAGGTCGTCGCGCTGTTCAAGCGACTCGATCGAGCGCACCATGCCTAGCCGCAAGCTCCATTTCCACTTCAAATCGTCGAAGTACGGATGATCGAAAGCCCGCTGAGCGGCGGGCACCTCGAAGTATTTGGCAATTCCCTCGTCGAGCCACAGTGGCACGACCGGCAGCGATGAATGCAGCAGCGCGTGCGTGCATTCGTGTCGCAAATCGATATCCAAGTCTTCCTTCTCGTACGTGTAAACGTCGGGCGTGTTGTTTTCAAGTACGAACAACGCTGAGCGGTAGGGCACCTGCGGGAAATGCCGCTGCGTGAAGGTGCGATATTGTTCCTCATTCGAGAAAATGTAGACGTAAATTGGCGACGTCGCGGGGCGGACTCCGAGCGTGCGCGTGATTTCCCGCTGTAAATCGGGCAGTTCGTTGAAGAGCTTCTCGTACTTGGCTAATGGGAATGTCGCTTGGATGTGGAACGGGCCTACCTGCCGCGCATCGGTCCATTGGACATAATCTGCTGGGGCGGCCGCCGCGACACGCGCCGAAAAAGTCACCGCGAGCACTGCAAGGACGCACAAGGTTTCCTGTCGAATCGTCATGTATTTGGGGACTCTAACAAAACCAGGAACGCAACGTGCGTAGCGCAACAGCAGGTTCGCGCGTCAAACAGCGAGCGGCCGCAAGGCGCTCGCTTTGAGGCAGCAGGTTCCGGCGATGAGACGAGGTGCGATGTAGACGAGAGGTAGAAAAGCGGGCGAAGTATAACGGCCGTTCCCGACGCGTCAATTGGGATTCACTGTCGGCTGGCGTGAATCATTCCCGGAATGATTCAGCTTGCCAGCGCTGCGCGCGCCAGCACATCGTAGACTGGGCCATCGGGCGTTAACTTGCTGGAGAACACCGTCACCTCGTCTACAAGCATCCTGCCGGCATCGTATTCGGCGAGGCTGGCCAGCTCGCGCACCAACGCGCGGGGCGGCGAGTTTCGACCGGCGCGACCGAGTGTTAAATGCGGTACGTAGCGACGCGACTCGCCGCGATATCCAAGTCGGTCGAGCTTTGCCTGAATCGCGGCTTGCAGCGCGATCATTGCTTGTGCACCGACGCCGGCGCCGATCCACAGAGTCCGCGGCCGTTCGGCGCAGGGAACGCGCCTACCCCGCGGCATTCCAACTCAAACGAATCCAATTGTTCCGCGGCCGCAGTGACCGCTTTGCAGACAATCGGAATTTCGAGCGCGTCGACGTCGCCTAGGAATTGCAACGTCCAGTGCAGATTTTCTGAGGCTACCCACTTCACGTCGCCTGCCATCGGCCCAAGCATTTCGGCGATTCTCGTGCCGGACCGCCGGACCTCCGGAGACGCGACCACAGCGATGAATGTTCGCAGCTTCATGAGACACTAAGAACCAAATCCCAGAACCATCTGGAGAGAGGGGGACAGGCACATTTTGCTCCGAAGACTCCGCAAAATGAGCCAGTCCCCGATGCTTCTGGATAGGGTCTAAAAACGAAGCATTTTTTTGTACGCCACCATCCGCTCTTCAATATCCTCGCGCGAAATATCCTGCATTCGCTCCAAACCGAAGCCTTCGACGTTGAAGCTGGCAACCAGTATCCCATACGCCATGGCCATTTTGAGCGAATGCGGTTCAAAATCGTCGTGCTGGGCAAGGTAGCCCATCATGCCGCCGGCGAAGCTGTCGCCCGCCCCGGTCGGATCAACCACTTTTTCTGTTGGAAACGCGGGCATCACGTACGTCTCATGCTCGCTGAAGAACATCGCACCGTGCTCACCCTTTTTGATGACGACGAAACGCGGGCCCATCTCCCGCACACGATGTCCTGCCAAAACAAGATTCTCTGTATCCGCCAGCATCTTCGCCTCGCTGTCGTTGATCACGAGGCCATCAATGCGCTGGAAGAGTTGCATGAGGTCGGCGTGCGTCGTTTGAATCCAAAGCTCCATTGTGTCCGCAACAGCCAATCGGCAACCGCGGGCTTGATCGAGCACCTTCATCTGCAGCGCCGGAACGCCATTGGCCAAAAAAACGTATTCTGTACGCCGAAACTTTTCGGATAGCACCGGATCGAACTGACCGAATACGTTGAGCTGAACATCGAGTGTCTCGCGGTCGTTCATATTCGGCTCGTAGCGACCTGTCCAACGAAACGTTTTGCCGTCGGCCACTTGCAGCCCCGACATATCGATGCCGCGGTCGCCTAGCAGCTTAGTGTGCTCCGCCGGCCAGTCTTCGCCCACCACGCCGACCAGTTGCACGTCGGTAAAAAAACTGGCGGCATACGAAAAGTGCGTCGCCGAGCCCCCCAGCAGGCCGTCGCGGCGAGCTTGAGGCGTTTCTACGTTATCAATGGCCACCGAACCAACAACAAGTAACGGCATAATTCAAAGTGGACCCGTGTACAGATGACGATTTAGATCGAGAACCGAGACATCGGGGCGATTATTGACCGCGCCGTATCGTTTCGCAAGTCCGCTGGATTTAGGTACAGTTCGTCTTCCGAATGAGATTTTCAAATCGCTCGTCAAACGTGCGCTGGCCAGCTATGCTAAAGGATTAGCACCGCGGCGACGATGGCCTCCCATCTCCGAGGCGCGGTTTCTTCACATCAATCAGATTAGGAACACGAATCGGGATGATGACGAGGCAACGCCGATACTGTTTTTGTGCAATCCTGACTGCCATTGGGCTTTTCGGCCGTTTTTCGTTCGCCGACGCCTACGATCCGCCAGCAAATTACTACAGTTCGGCCACGGGCACGGGAGCAACGCTTAAGCAGCAACTGAATGACATCATCGATAACCACACGGTCTTGTCTTACGGTGCGGCGCGAGCCAATCTACAAATTTCCGATGCGGACCCGGCACATCCCGGGCACATCATCACGGTTTACGACCGTACTTCGTTGGATGTGTCCAGTTTCAACACGAGCGGCATCCCGGGGTGGGACCCGAACGTCTGGAATCGCGAGCACACGTGGCCCAGAAGCCGCGGCATTGGTTCCAGCGGCCCGGACGATAGTGATATGTTTGAACTGCGGCCTGCTCTCCTCGCCAACAATGGTGACCGGGGTGATTTGAATTTCGGCGGGGCCTTCGGCGCTCAATCTTGGGGCACCGTCAACGATGGCGGTCAAACGTATTGGTATCCCGGCGACGCCGATGCGGGCATGATCGCCCGCCAAGAGTTCTACATGGCCGTTCGATACGATGGCATCGACACCAGTACCTTGGATTTAGAAATCGGCACCGGCAATGTGTCGAACCCATCGGGCAGCGACGATGCGCCGCCGCAATTGGGCAATCTCACACGTCTTATCGAGTGGAACTACGCCGCGCCGCCTGACGATTTCGAGCGCCGTCGCAACCAAATCATCTACGATCAGTTTCAACACAACCGCAACCCCTTCACCGATCACCCGGAATATGTGTGGTCAGTATTCGTCGATCAAACGAACGATAGTCAAATCGCAATTGACGGAGCAACCGTCAACGCTGATGGAAGTTCCACACGCGCCGTCGATTTAGGCCGCGTCTTCGTGAACGGGGCGGTGCCAAGTCCGCAGGCGTTCACACTTAACAAGTCGGGCAATGACGGCACCTACTTTGAAGTGACAACCGGCGGCAATGCGACCAGCTCGCTCAGCGGTCGATTCAACGCGATGCGGACTAATCAGACGGATAGCAAATCCATAAGCGTCGGGCTTAATACTTCGACGACCAGCGCGGGGTTGAAGAGTGGTACGGTCACGATCGATAACCTCGACATTACGACAGGGGGCGGTGCGGGCCATGGGGCGAATGACGCGAACGATACGTTCGATGTGAGTCTCACCGTCCTCGATCATTCCGAGCCATCCTTCGCCGCCGGATCTTCAGTCACGTTACTCTCGCACGATTTTGGCACTATTCCCGTGGGTATGAATTCGTCGGAATTCGATTTTGACGTGTACAACCTTTTGGCGACCGCCGGATTCACTGCGGATATGGATTTCGACAGCGTCACGCCATCGGGAGATGCGTCCGCTTTCACCACGGATTTGGCAGCCTCGGCCGGCTCGCTCGTGCTGGCCGGCGGCGCGGGGCACACGTTCACATCCTCACTTATGGCAATGACGGTCGGCACGTTCTCAGCAAGCTACCTCCTTAGCTTCTCGGACGAAGATATAGCCGGAGCGCTCAACGGCTCGATCACGCTCACGTTGACCGGCGCCACGCGCCTGGCTGGCGACTATAACGGTGACTTGGTCGTCGATGCCGCCGACTACGCGGTATGGCGGAGTACGGATGGCCAGTCCGTCGCGGTCTATTCTGGAGCCGACGGCGACGGAAACGGGGTCATCAACAGCGACGATTACGACCTATGGCGCGCTAACTTCGGGCTAAGCGCGATGGCGGCTGGCTCGCCGCTTAATTCCTCTATGGTGCCTGAGCCCTCATGCTTCGTGCTTGCTATCGGCACTATTGTGGGGCTGGTGTCGCAGAGGGGGTCGCGCCTTCGGGCGGAGTCAATTGGCTTCCTGGCTTGGTCCCCGTAGCGGATTTTGAAGAAAGACCAGCACCGATTGCGATGCCCAGCAGTTGCGGCTGGAGCGGGTCATCCGCGTCGATGTGAAAGCTGATATCCGCGCCGCTGCGTTGCGGCCAGTACTTTTGGATCATTCGATCGCGCCATTGCGTTTGCGCTTGCATTATCGGATTGCCGCCGGGCGGCGATTCGCCTGAAAGCTTCTCTGCGAGAGCCGGTTTCTTAGCCTCTAGTAACGCTTCGACCTGTTGCGCACCGGCCTCGTCATTAAAATGGGCGACGAGCGATACAGGCCCACGCGTGAGCAGGTTGAGACGCAGCTCGATGGCCGATATCGAATCTATGATCTGTTTTGCTTCCGGCGGTGCTTTTGCTTGGGCCAATACCATTGGGAACATCGCCTGGACCATCGGAAGTTTGTTTAGGCTTGAGAAATCGACGAACGCAAAACAATCGTTTCCACCCGGCACATCCTGCAATAAATCGATGATGCCGCCCGACTTCGGCTGGCCAGCCGCTGATACGACCTTGCGCAGCAAGTCGTCGTTCGCCACAATCATTGTCGTGTTGTTGGGGCCGTAGAAACTCATCTGCGTAGGCGAGGCAGCTTTGAGGTATTTTTTGCCGTTGAATTCCGAAAGAGTTGCCGCGCCGCGAAAACTTGGCGGAATATTCACAGCGCGGAACGGTTTATTGAATTTAAACACCACTCCGTGTTCCATCCCCGTCGGCCCTGAAGGGTCGACGAACAGAATCACCTCGTCTACATCGGCGGGATCCATTCCAAGAAACGCACGTCCTGCCGCTGTCACCACTTCCACAGGCAGCATTTGTGCCGCCGGCGACGTTACGATCTGTGCCGGTCGAATGACGGCAAGAGCTGATGCGGTCGGCGACACGTACGTCGTGTCCAATTTCGCTGGCGGCGCCACGGGGCTGCCTAGCGGTTGTTCACCGGGCGGAGATCCAACGGGGGGCGCACCAGGTCCGCCCTGAAGACCAGACACGCGTTGCCGCACAGCCTGTATCGCTCCGTAGCCCTGTCCAAGCGCCATCGGCGAGACCGCAGTGACCGCCAAAACGGCGCATCCCAAGCGTCGGAGCAGCCGAATTCGTTCTGCCCTAAACGGAGAGAAAATCATTAGTTAGTCAATCCCTTGCACTTGTCAGAAATGAGGGGCAATCGTCCTCGCTACATTGGCCGCAAAGACTCAAGACTATCGTTGATTCAGCTTAAAGTGACCATCGAACTGCGTCAAATTCGCGAACCGGACCTCCGTAGCAGGCTTCTTTGTGACCATAATAAAAACCTAGATTTGAAGGTCCGAACTCTGCCCGCGATCGTTGGCCAGGTGGGGCAATCGCCACCTTGTTATTGCGGGATACCCCACCTGTCCTAACTGCCGTTAATTCCGAACAATTCCTATTCCTCCCCCACTCTGACCTCGCCGGCTGTCCCACTCAGAGTCCTCCCCGCAGCGGAGTAATCGAAAGCTACGCATGAGCCGCCTGCCATTTCTCCGCATCCTGGGAATCGTTGGGTTTGTTTTTGCCATTGGTTGCCAGCAGCCCAACAAATTCGTTCCGCCGCCGCCCCCAACGGTTACCGTTGCACAACCTATTCAGCGTTCGGTCGCCGACACGATCGAATTCGTTGGCACGACTGAGGCGACGAAGTCTGTGGATCTGCGGGCACAGGTCAACGGATATTTAGAAAAGATATTCTTTGAAGATGGTTCCACGGTAAAAGCCGGGGATGAGCTATTCCTTATCGAGCAAGCACCGTATCAAGCGACGCTGGACGCGGCCAAAGCCGCCCTGCAAAAGGCTATCGCGTCGTTGGCTCTTGCGCAGAGTCAATATCGCCGGATGGAGCCGCTGCTAAAGAACAACGTCGTGACACAAGAAGAACTCGATGTCCAAGCGGCTCAAGTCGATACGTCGAAGGCCGACGTTGCAGCGGCCGAGGCGGCCGTGCGTAAGGCGCAAGCTCGACTTGGGATACACCAAAATCACCGCTCCGATTTCCGGTCGCATCGGTCGGCACTTGGTAGACGTGGGAAACCTGGTGCAAGCGGAGGAAACGCAGCTTGCCACGATCCAGGCCATTGACCCGATCTACACCTATTTCGATTTAAGTGAAAGTGACCTGTTACGCTTCATGGCCATGCTTCGTAACAAGGAACTGCCCAATCCAGACAAGCATCCACCGGCGTTGCACGTAGGTTTGGCGAACGAGGAGGGCTTCCCGCACGAAGGGCACCTCGATTTCCGTGAGCTCGGCGTCGATCCAGCGACCGGCACTTCGTTGCGCCGCGGCATTTTTCCGAACCCCGGCTGGCAGCTCATTCCCGGCATGTTTGTTCGTATCCAAGCATCGATCGGCGAGCCGAAGCCGCGCCTGCTCGTTGAAGAGCGGGCAATCGGCACCGACCAACGCGGCGAATACCTGCTCGTCGTGGATGAAAAAAACACCGTCGAGTACAGGCCGATTAAGACTGGCATCCGTTCCGGGGATTTGCGCGTCATTGAGAGCGGCATCAAAGCCAGCGATTGGGTCGTCGTTAACGGTCTGCAGCGCGCTCGGCCCGGCAGCCAGGTGAACCCAGAACAAGAGTCGACGGCAATGGCCGCAGCAAACGCGACGAATGCGGCAGCGCCAGGTAAGGCGACACCGGCAGGCAACGCAGGCTCTGAATCGAAAGCCACTTCCGCCACAACCACGACGTCTACGCCAACATCAGAATCTGAGAAGGGCGTCCAAACCGCATCTGCGGCGCCGCCTCCGAGGGTCCCCACGAAATCGGCCCCTACACCTGACCCGACCCCACCCGCCAAAACGAAGTAATCGCCTTTCCGGAACAGCAGGCTGGCCACCCACCGGCGACCGATTATTAAAAACTTGCAACGATGATTTCTCGGTTCTTTATCGATCGCCCGATTTTCGCGAACGTCATCGCGCTGGTGACGATTCTGCTCGGCGCAATTTCGGTCTGGCGACTGCCGGTCGAGCAATACCCGGCGATCACGCCGCCAACGGTTCGTATCACGACCAATTACCCGGGGGCCAACGCTGATGTGGTGTCCAAAACGGTGGCTTCGCCTATCGAAACACAAGTCAACGGTGTGGAGAACATGCTGTACATGTCGTCCACCTCTTCAGAGCGACGGCGGCTATTCCGATACCATCACATTTGAAATCGGCACGGATTTGGACACGGCCCAAGTTCTCGTGCAGAACCGCGTCGCGATTGCTGAGCCTCAGTTGCCCGAGGAAGTGCGCGCCAGGGTGTAACGGTCAAGAAGCAATCGACGAACATTCTATTGGTCATATCGCTCACGTCGCCCGATAACACGTTCGATAGTCTCTTCCTAGCGAATTACGCCACGCGACGCGCTGCGGGACGAATTAAGCCGGTTGCCCGGCGTCGGCGACGTTACCGTGTTCGGCACCGCGGAATACAGCATGCCGCATTTGGCTTGACCCGGAGAAGCTAAAGGCCCGGGGGCTGACGACCGAAGATGTCGCAAATTCCTTGCGTGAACAGAATATCCAAGTTGCCGCGGGACAGGTGGGGCAGCCACCGCTCGATCAAAACAAGGATATCGACTTTCAATACACAGTTACAACACTGGGGCGCTTGAGCGACGTCTCGCAATTCGAGAACGTGATCGTGCGGGCAACGGACCGTACGCGCATCACGCGGCTCAAAGACATCGCCCGCGTTGAGCTCGGGCGCAAACGTACGATCAGTACAACCTGATCAAGGGTCGTCCGACGGCCAATATCGGCATCTTTCAGTTGCCGGGCAGCAACGCGCTGGACGTCGTCCGCGAAGTTCGCCAAGCGATGGTGAAACTCGGCAAGTCATTTCCAAAAGGGATGCACTACGAATTTCCTCTCGACACCACAAAATTCGTCAATGACTCGATTCATGCTGTCTATGAAACGCTGATTGAAGCCGGTCTGCTCGTGCTACTCGTCATTCTCGTGTTCCTGCAAGACTGGCGGGCATTGCTCGTACCGGCCACAACCGTACCTGTTACGATCATTGGCGCGTTCTTTGCCATGTGGCTGCTGAATTTCAGCGTCAACATGCTGACGTTGTTTGGCCTCGTCTTGGCCATCGGCATCGTGGTGGACGACGCCATCGTCGTCGTCGAAAACGCGGCCCATCACATCGAGGAAGGACTTGCACCAAGCCCGCTACGATCCAGGCCATGAGCGAGGTGCTCGGCCCGATCATTGGCATTACGCTTGTGCTGATGAGCGTGTTTCTGCCCAGCGAGTTCATGGGCGGCATCACGGGCCAGCTCTATCAACAGTTCGCACTTACTATTGCTGCAACGGCTTTCATCAGCGCGATTAACGCCCTCACGCTCAAGCCCGCTCAGTGCGCCTTGTGGTTACGGCCCCACAGCGGGCGCAAAAACTTTTTCACCCGGGCCTTCGACCGTACGTATGGTTGGGTGGCCGCTGCCTACTTCGCCGTAGTCCGCGTTGTCGTGCGAATTTCACCGGTGATGATGCTGCTGTTTGCCGGATTGATGGCGCTAACGGTCTGGTGGTATCAGCATGTCCCTACGGGGTTCATTCCGACTGAAGACCAGGGGTATTGCTTTATTCTTGTGCAGCTCCCGGATGCAGCCTCGCAGAATCGCTCCAAGGTCGTCATGGCCGATATTGACAAGACCCTCGAGCATACAGAGGGCGTAGAAACTTGGGTCACGATCGGTGGCATGTCGATCATCGACCGAAGCTCGGCTCCCAATATGGGAACGCTGTTCGTAACATTCAGCCCGATTGAGGAACGGCTGAAAAAGGGCCTGACCCTCGATGTGATGCTCGACAAGCTTCGTGGACGCTGAGCACCATCCAAGAGGCCATCGTGCTGCCATTTGCACCCCCCGCCATTCGCGGCCTAGGCGTGCGGGGTGGTTTCGAAATGGAAGTGCAAGACCGTGCCGATCTTCGGCACGGCGTGCTCGGTCAGGTCGTGACCGGCATCATCGAAGACGCCCGCTCGCAGTCGGGGCTTACCGCGCTAAATACGACGTTTCGCCCAGGCGTGCCGCAGTTATACGTCGACATTAACCGGGAAAAGGTCAAGCTCCTTGATATTCCGCTGAGTGAGGTTTTCTCCACCCTTCAAGCCTATTTGGGCTCAACCTATGTCAACGACTTCAACAAGTTCGGCCGCGTGTACCAAGTACGGCTCCAGGCGGAGCCCCAATACCGAGCTACGCCGCCCGATGTCACCCGTCTGGAGGTGCGGAATCGTAAAGGCGAAATGGTGCCGCTCAGCACGCTGGCGACAATTACAAAATCGTTCGGCGACCAAGTCGTCAATCGGTACAACATGTACCCGGCTGCATCGATTACCGGCGAGCCGGCAGTGGGCCGCAGCACAGGCGAAGCTCTGCAGCTTATGGAGCAAATCGCCGCCCGAAATTTGCCGGAAGGGATGGGTTATGAGTGGACCGGCATGGCATATCAGGAAAAACGAGTCGGTGGCGAAGCTGTTTGGATTTTCGCCATGGCGGTGCTACTTGTATACCTCGTCCTTGCTGCTCAGTACGAAAGTTGGTTCATTCCGTGGGCCGTCATTTTGGTCGTGCCGTTGGGACTGATGGGCGCCATCGCCGCGGTATCGATTCGCGGCATGGACAACAACGTCTACACGCAGATCGGTATCGTCCTGATCATCGCCTTGGCGAGCAAAAACTCAATTCTGATCGTTGAATTCGCACGCGAGTTACACAACCGCGGCCGCTCGATTCAAGAAGCGGCTGCAGAAGCCGCGCGCTTGCGATTTCGGCCCATCCTCATGACGTCCTTCGCTTTCATCATGGGCGTCACTCCATTGATGTTCGCCCACGGCGCCGGCGCGTCCCGGGCAACAGGCGCTTGGTACCGCCGTGTTCGGGGGCATGTTGGCGTCAACGCTCTTGGCTGTATTCTTCGTACCCGCCTTCTTCGTGGTGATGCAGAACATTGCCGAATGGTGGGGTCAGGGCAAGCCTCGCAAAAGCGCTGCCGATGTCGTCTGACGTAGTGCCCGAACCTACGAAGCTTCATCTGAACCGTCCTGTTCCGGTTGTTCCGGTCGCACCGGTCAAAATGCGTTAGCGCCACAAGATTTAGCGGTGTCGTCATTCATCCGCGCTCGTGGCAGACGTTCTGCGTGATTGGCCCTATTTTGCCGCCGCTTCCGGCGCTCTCAGCGGTATCTCCAAGCTATGTTTCTTGAGGCAAGTATCCAATTCCGCCTGGGTCATTCAGGAGTTTTGTGGCGGATTGATGACCGTCGCCTCGATCTGTCCGTCGGATCGCAGCACAGATTGGCTTTCTCATGATCGTTATCGTTGGTGTCATCGTGGTGGTCGGTGCCGTGCTCGGCGGCTTCACGATGGCCGGCGGACACTTCGGCACGCTGATTCATCCCTCGGAGTTCGTCACGATCGGTGGCGCCGCGCTGGGTGGGCTCATCGTCGGCTCGCCGAAAAAGGTGCTCATCGATCTGATGAAAGGCCTCCTCGCGTCCGTCAAAGGCTCGCCTTACAACAAGGCCGCACACGAAGAAGCCTTTAAATGCTTGTACGATTTGCTCCGCCTCGCGCGGCGCGATGGCATGCTCGCCCTGGAACCGCACATTTCGAAGCCCGAAGAGAGCAGCATCTTTGGCAAATATCCGAAGGTCCAACACGATCATCACCTCATGCACTTTATCTGCGGCGGTATGGGACCGCTCGTGGACGCGACGGTAAAGCCGGAACAAATTGCCGAGCTGCTTGAAGTTGAGCTCAACGTGCTGCACGAAGAACACCACGCGCCGAATGCACGCGCTCCAAAAGACGGCCGACGCCCTACCGGGCTTTGGCATCGTGGCGGCGGTGCTCGGTATCGTGATCACGATGGGGCACATCGACGGCCCGCCTGCTGAAATTGGCGAAAAGGTCGGCGCCGCGTTGGTCGGAACGTTTTTGGGAATTCTGCTGTCCTACGGGTTTGCCGCGCCGCTCGCCACACGAATGGAATTTCTTGCAGGGGCCGAAAATGCTTTTTTCAAAGTCATTGCATCGATCATCGTCGGCTTTGCCAACAACCTACCACCCAAAGTGGCGCTCGAAATGGCCCGCCGTAGCGTTTCAACCGAATTCCGTCCCGAACGCGATGAACTCGACGCATGGTTCAAGGAAGCGGAAGCAGCGTAAGAGACAAGAGTTAGGATTCAAAAGTCGGAATACTTGGCCTTTGATTCTCGACTCTCAACTCTCGACCTAGAGGTGACACATGGCAGGACACGGCGGTGGTGCATGGAAAGTAGCCTACGCGGACTTCGTAACCGCCATGATGGCGTTTTTCCTCGTCATGTGGATCACCTCGCAAAGCGAGGAGGTGAAGAAAGCCATCGGCGGCTATTTTCAAGACCCGTGGGGAACTTCGCAGGAAAGCAGCTCGCCCACCATGCAAACTCCGGCCGGCCTTACCGGCAGCGTGCCCTTTGCCGATAGCGCCACTGGCATCCTGCCCGATCGCTGGCCGCAGGCAAATCAAGAAAACGCCACGGAAAAGCAGCCGGGCGCCGCATCGGTTTGGCAGCAAAAACAAAAAGTCTTCTTGATGACCAGTTCCGACCGCAACTTGCCGGCACTGGTCGTGAACTTCGACGATTCGTCCGCCGAGCTATCGCAAGCGGCCCAACAACGCCTGAAAGACTTGCTTCCGGCGCTCATTGGCAAGCAAAATAAGATCGAGTTGCGTGCCCATTCGACCCACCGACCTTTACCGAAGCAAAGTTCGTTTCACGACCATTGGCAACTCTGTTACGCACGCATGCGCCGCGGCAATGAAGTTTTTGATCGAGCACGGCGTCGAGCTCGATCGTATCCGCTTGAGCCAGTCAGCGGCATTCGAACCCCTTACCACACGATTGGAATCCTCCTGGCAGGACGAAAACGACTGCGTCGAGGTCTTCTTGCTTACCGAAATCTCGAGCAAATCTCCTGGAACCACACCGGCCAGCGCACATCCGGCTGATACGACGGCTACATCGAAGTAGAAGTCCGCTTGACAGCAACGTCCCGTTTCCCAAGCAAAGTCCGTAATGCCGGCGCCGGATTTCGCCAGTCAAGGCTGCGACAACAACTCATCGATCCGTTCAAACGAATAACCACGTTTTCGCAGCTCATCGCACAGCTTACCCAACCGCGGATGAAATGGATCTTTACGTCCGGAACCTAGATGAAGGAGCAGGATGTACCCGTTGAACCCGTTCGGATCCTTTCGCTCATTGGCGAGAATGTCGTCGTAAATCTTCTGCGACGATACAAAGTGCGGATCACCTTCAGGTGCGTAGTCGCGGTTTGAACCGCTACCAGGCGTAAAGTTGAACAGCGTTACGTCTATCTTGTGCGACCAGCGAACCTGGTCGCCATTGTACTGCTCGTACGGTGGAATGAAGAGGATCGGCCCGGCCATTGGTAATAAACCGGCATCCCGCAATCCAGCGATGTTTCGCTGCAGGTCTTTCTTAAAGAACTCTTCGGTGACGAGCGATTTGTCGCGCTCATCCCACGATGCGTAGAGCGGGTGCGAGTTCGAATGCGGCCCCACGTAATGACCTTCCGCAATCGCACGCTTCAACAGCGATCGCAGCGCCGGCTGCGCAAGAAGTTGCCCGTGACAAAAAACGCTGCTTGGAGCTTTCGCGGCTTGAGGGTATCCAGGATTGGCTCGAGACTTTCGCCGTATTCGTCGCCCGTAAACACAAGGGCGAGCTTCTTGGCATTCTGGTCGCCCCGAATGATCGCACCGTAGCGATCACGAACCAGGCCGTCTGCCGGTGGCGATTGGGCCTGCGCGAATGTGGTCAACAGAATAGTGACCATTACCACCCACGCAATCAGTACGACGATTGACCGCTCGCTTAGATGTCGCCGGCGATCAGCGTTTGCGCCATAAGTGCCCACGAGCTCCGCCTCGCCGAGCACATGACCTTTCATGGCATCGAGAAGCTGTTTCTTCGTCGAACCAGGCGGCAGATCGAGCCGGGCATCGAGCGCATACAGCTTGAAATGATAGTGGTGCACGCCATGTCCGGGCGGCGGCATGGGGCCACGATAGCCGATCGTCGCATCGGACGTGAACGAATTCTTTCCCTGCCGCGGCGACCGGCTTTTTAAGCTCTGGCTCGTTCAACTTCACGCCTTCCGGCAGCGCATGAACGTCCGTTGGAATGCCGTAGATCACCCAATGGACCCACGGCTCGGGCGACGGTGCGTCTGGATCGTCGCAAATCAGTGCAAATTCTGTCGTACCGTTGGTGTGCCGTCCCAAGCAAGCGGAGGCGAAACATCGTCCCCTTCGCCGGTGAATGTTCGCGGGATTTTCCCATTCGCAGCGAATGCCTTGGAAGCCAGCTTGAATTTCATCTCTTTCTTTCCTCCCGGAGCTTTTGTCTTACCCGATTCGAAATGGTCGGGAGACGGTTTTACCACAACCGCCCGATCGCCATGACAGCCCGACAAGCCCGTGAAAGCCACGCAAAACACCGATACACATAGTTCGCAGTGAAGCTTTAATGACATGCCAACCATGCAAGTGCTCCATTTGTGTCCTACTCTTCCGCGTTGCTGCGACTGCGCGGCAAAACACAGTTATCTGCAATAATGCCACAATAGACAGTGCGCTTCCACCTTATGGGAATCAAGTTTCGTCTGCAACGCTTCCGTCGGCACCGAGGAGTGTTCGGTTCAGCGAACCGCCCGCAAATAGTAGTTCGTCGATCGCCTGGTCAATGTCGTTCTGCAAGATTTTCACAGGGTCACCATTTGTGCGACATTCCAAGTTGAATTGAATAGCTCGCCGCATCAACTCCTTAATGAAAGACGCACTTACGCCCTCTGTCACACGAGCGGCGTGCGCGATCACGTCGTCAGAAATGGCTGCCCCGGCAGCGTAGAGCCGTAGCAACTTACGCCGGCCAATATCGTCTGGAATTGGAAACTCGATCGCCTGGTCAACGCGTCCGGGGCGCGCTGCCAGTGCGCTCTCCAACACTTCCGGCCGATTTGTCGTCAAGAGAAACAAGATTTCGGCGTCAGCCCGTAGTCCGTCCATTTCATTGAATAGCCGATTGAGTAGTGATTCGCGGCCGATTTCCATTCCGTTACGTTCGCGGCCGATCAAGTCGACATCTTCCAGCACGATGATGCTTGGTTGCAGCAGCCTCGCGAGTGCCATGTAGTCTTCGAGCAGACTGACTTGTTCGGCAGTAACCAGCAGCGTGGTGTGGCCCGGCAACGAACTCATCAAGTAGTGAATGGTGTACGTTTTGCCCGTACCTGGCGGACCGTACAACAATAGTCCCTTCTTCGTCGGCATGCCAAGCTTAGCCAGCTCCGACCGTTGGCTAATGAAGCGGATCACATTCCGTTCAAGCAAGCGAACGGTCGGCTCGGGTAAGACCACATCCTCGCGTGCCACCGATCGCAATTGGTGAACTTTGATTCCTCCGGAATGGCCACTGTAATCGGTACCTGCTTCCAGCGACAGAATCTTGCCGCGGTACGTCTTGGCCGCACCGATTGCCATCTCGATTTGTTTGAAGAACTGCTTAGTAGCCTCGATTTTACGAGACCCTTTGCGAAACGCCATTTCCAAAAGTAATTTCGTTTGAAAGCCGCATCCCGCGTGGACTGTTTCCGACGTCCAGAGCAACCCCAACTTCTCGCCCTCGTGGTCGAGCATCCACAAGACATGCTTCACACACTGCCGCGGTTGCTCCTCACCGACGTCGAACGAGTCGAATTCAATTGCGGTCGGATAGTGCGCGGCACATTCGCCACCTGGTGACAATAGGGCACCAATGCTCACGCGCGACATAAAACTGTTCGTGACCGGTACGCCGACAATCGATTCTACGCAGCAAGTGGATTCGATCCAATTCGTTACGGCCTGGTATCCGTCCACGCATACGCGGTAAGGAAACTCGCGCGACTGCACTTCGATTTCCGTTGCCGGCAGGTCATTAAAGTGTTTCTTCAATAATTGGCCAATTGTCCTCGGCCAGTAAAAGTGATGATACAATTTCATCCCGAGCGCGAGTGCCGCCGCTCCGAATCCGACTCCCACGATGAACCAAATGGCAGTGGACATGATGAGTTCCCCAATAATATGAAAGTCGAATGAGACTGTTTCTAGGGAAAGTGCATTGTACGATCTGCAAGAACTGTTCGCGAACAGGCGAACGTGTGGACAAACACGACGGGCTCCCAGTTCGCATTGCAGGAACTACATTTCAAATGCAATGGCAGAAGATAAGTGCAAATGGCTTGGTGTGCGATAGCTGGTCGTATAAAGTGCTCTAAGATTCGCTCTGGAAGCGGTGGTTTATTCCTTCGTCGCTTCCTTCGCCCACGTGTCTCGAAGCGTCGCCGTTGCGGTTGAACACCGGACTGCCCGGCTTGCGAATCCACCGGGTCGGTGAAGAAATAGCCAAGCCGCTCGAACTGGAAATGGGCTCGCCCGGCCCCGCTTCGGCGAGCGACGGCTCGAGCTTTGCATCGCGAGATCGACTTCCAGCGAGTGTGGGTTGATGTTGTCGAGGAAGGTACCGGTACGCTTTCGGCCAGTGTCCAAGGCCCCCTCACCCCGGCCCTCTCCCAAAGGGAGAGGGGGAACTTCGTCTGGATATTCGGTTTTGAACAGGTGATCGTAGAGCCGCAATTCGGCGCTGAATGGGCATGCGGGGCGGAGACCCAGTGGATCGTGCCCTTCACTTTGCGTCCGTCCGGCGCGTTGCCGCCGCGCGTGGCCGGGTCGTAAGTGCAGCGCAGCTCGACGACGTTGCCCGGCTTCGTCCTTCACCACTTCGGTGCAGGTGATGAAGTACGCGTAGCGCAGCCGCACTTCGCGGCCCGGCGCGAGGCGGAAGAATTTCTTCGGCGCGTCCTCCATGAAGTCGTCGGCCTCGATGTACAGCTCGCGCGAAAACGGCACGGTGCCGCGTTCCCATCTCGGGCTTCTGCGGGTGATTCGCCGCTTCGAGTTCTTCGACCTGCCCTTCCGGATAGTTGTCGATGACCACCTTCAGCGGCCGCAGCACGCCCATCGCCCGCGGCGCCCGCTCGTTAAGGTCGCTGCGAATGGCGTCTTCGAGCCAGGCCATGTCGATCGTGCTGTTGAACTTCGCCACGCCGATCCGTTCGCAGAACGCACGGATGGCCTCCGGCGTGTAGCCGCGGCGGCGCAGGCCGCGAATGGTGGGCATCCGCGGGTCGTCCCACCCGGCCACGTGCTTCTCCTGCACCAGCTGCAGCAGCTTTCGCTTGCTCATCACCGTGTAGGTCAGATTCAGCCGGGCGAACTCGATCTGCTGCGGGTGGTGGATCCGCAGCTCCTCGCAGAACCAATCGTACAGCGGCCGGTGGTTCTCGAATTCCAGCGTGCAGATCGAATGCGTGATGCCCTCGATCGAATCGCTCTGCCCGTGCGTGTAGTCGTACGACGGATAGATGCACCAGCTGTCGCCCGTGCGATGGTGCGACGCGTGCTTGATGCGGTACATCACCGGGTCGCGCATGTTGATGTTGGGCGACGCCATGTCGATCTTCGCCCGCAGCGTCCGCGTGCCGTCGGGGAACTCGCCCTGCTCCATCCGCTCGAAACAGGTCGAGATTCTCCTCGACCGTGCGGTCGCGGTACGGGCTGTTCTTGCCCGGCTCGGTCAGCGTGCCGCGATGCGCGCGCATCTCCTCGGCCGTCAGGTCGCACACATACGCCTTGCCGTCCTTGATCAGCTGAATCGCCCAGTCGTAGAGCTGCTGAAAGTAGTCGGAGGCGTAGAACAGCCGGTCTTCCCAGTCGCGCACCCAGCCAGCGGACGTCGTCGATGATCGAATCGACGTACTCCTGCTCTTCCTTGGTGGGGTTGGTGTCGTCGAACCGCAGGTTGAACTTGCCGCCGTACTCCTCGGCCAGGCCGAAGTTGAGGCAGATGCTCTTGGCGTGGCCGATGTGCAGGTAGCCGTTCGGCTCGGGCGGAAACCGCGTATGCACGCGACCGCCGTTCTTGCCGGCCGCCCGGTCGGCGTCGATGATCTGCTCAATGAAATTACGAGAGGGTTTTTCGGGGGCGGTACTCACAGTGCGTCGACATCCCTTTCCACGATGAGGATTTCTTCCTGTCCAAGTTCCGCCTTCAGGCTTTCCTTCAGATTTCGCAAGAAGCGTTTTGATCGTCGTGCATCGGACGAAAGAACGCGATAAATGACGATTTCGTCGCGATAGGTAACGTCGCCCAGCTTCCAATACCCTTGGTTGGCCTGTGGAAAGTAGGTTACACCACCGAATTCATCGAGCAACGATTGCTGCAATTGCTGAAATTTGCGGCCTTCGATGGCCGTGCCATCGTTGTAGCTCAACGGCACGAAGATGTCATATTCTTTCACCGATGCGGATGTCCTCAGTGAAAGGAATAGTCAACGTCGGCGCGACTTCACGAAAGACGACCCCCGCATCCCGTAGGACGCCGACAACGGCATCCTCCACCACGTACGTCCGATTAGCCAATACCGTGCCAGGCGAGTGGCGCAATAGAATTGGCAATGCCTTTGCTTCTTCCTCCAGATCAAACTGTAGAACAACGCTCATGTGGCCACCGGCAAAAGAAATGTGCCAATGCGTCCTACCATATTGCAAATTATAGCCGCCTGCAATAAAGACCGATAGCTCGACACTATGCCGATTCCACCGGTTCACCCCATTCCGACAAAAAATCGTATCCACACTTCGGGCACCGCACCTTTTTGCCCAGGTACGACCCACGCGATTTGCTCGCGTGCTCGCACGCCGGACAAATAATACGAAACCGCCACGGGCCTTCGTCGCCGTATTCCAGTTTTATTCCCTTTGGGAGGTCTTTAAACTCGATGTCGTCCGCTTCGAACAACGTCAATTGCTCCACCGACAAAGCGCGAATATCGGCAATCCGATTCGCCATTCGCCGAATCGCCTGCTCGAACACGTTGCGCACGACGCGTCCGTTGCCAAAATAACGGTCGCGTCGTTCGTGCAACTCGGTAAATCCCAGCAGTAACTTCGCTCGCGTGCCATCTGCAAGCTTGTACCGGTTCTTGGCACAGAGCGAACCGAAGATCTGCGCTAACTCCAGGGGCGAATAATCCTCGAACGCGAGCACCCGATTGAACCGCGAAATTAACCCCGGATTCGTTTTTAAGAGCTTCTCCATCTCGTCCGGATAACCAGCCATGATCACGACCAATCGTCGTCGATCATCTTCCGCTCGTTTCAGCAGGATCTGCACCGCCTCGTTGCCAAACGCATCTTCGCTCTCGTGCTCGACCAGTCCGTAAGCCTCGTCAATAAACAAAACCCCATCCAAGGCTTCATCGATCTTGGAGTTTGCTTTCGGCCCTGTTTGTCCCATGTATCCGGCGACCAAGCCGGAGCGATCGGTTTCGACCAATTGTCCCTTTTGCAAAATGCCCATCGCGCCGAGGATCTTTCCCAGAATACGCGCTGACCGACGTTTTCCCGGTGCCGGGATTGCCTGTAAACACCATGTGCAGGCTGACCTCTGTGTCGGAAAGGCCGGCTTCTCCGCGACGCTGCTGCAACCTTAAATAGTTCACCAGTGTACGGACTTCATATTTGATGGACGCCAACCCAATCAAATCGTTGAGTTCCTTCAGTGCATCGTCGAGATTCGGCCGCATCTCGGCAGCGATGTGTCCACTTATTGACTTGGCTTTGCGCTGAGTAGATGGTTGTGAATTCAGTTGCGTTGCCGCCCGCACTTCCCCTGCATCCTCCTTCATGGTTGCAATGGCCTGGCCACTCATTATATGTGATTCGTTGTGTTGAGTCGGCTCATCGATGGGTACTGGGCGCAAATGATGCTGCAACTCATTGCGAATCGACCGAATGACGCTCGCTTCCTCCTCGCCCAACGCCCCGTCGGCCCGGCCGATCAAATTCGCCAACCGCATGACGACGGTTTCCAGCGCCCCGATCCGATCGCGTAACGGCACAAGACGATCGAACGGCCGGATGATGCTGTACCACTGCAGCTTGTCACTCTCCTTCGCAGCCTTTCGTGCTGCGGCGACGAGCTTCTCGCCCTTCAACCGCTGATGCCACAAATGCTCGAACAGCACTTCGGCCATCTCACGCTCCGCCGCCGACCATTCCCTGTCGGCTTCGCACACTGTGATATAAATCTTAAGCACGAGTGCCCGATGCAGGTCGTCCATGAGCTGCACGAAGTCGTCGCCCGACTGCGAGATCAACTGCGGATACTGTTGAGCGCACAACTGGCCGCTGGAAATGTAGAGTTGGCGGCACTCTTCGAGCGTAGACCGCAATAGCGATAATGTTTCAGAATTCAACCGGCTGGACATCGCCAACATTGTAGCCGGTACACGTAGCTCCGGAAAACTGAGACATCCAGACCCGCCAACCACATCCCGATTTTCGGAAAACTTGCCTACGTGGCCGCGCCTCTTTGAGACGCAGAAACGGGTCAGACCTTAGCCTGACAGTTACGATGGCAAATGCATCAGGCCAAAGCCTAATCTACTTACTGGACTTTTGCAAATCGTTAAATCAACCCCAATTGGGCGATGACGTGTTGAGGTTTTTTCGAATCATTAGTGACTTGGCAGATGGCCCACTGGAGAGTGGTCCGCAGCGTCTCGGCAGCCACGGCGCGACAGGCCTGGCCGATGGTCGTCAGCCGCGCGAGCGCCCATTCCTTCGCACGGTTCTGCTTCAATTGGAGCACCAAGAGGCTGTACGCGAGCATGACCAGGTACATATGCCTTGTCTGGCCCAGGCCACTGCACTGACAATCTCCCATGCCCAAATGTTGCTTGCCGTCCCGATGGTAGGTCTCGGTTCCTGTCCAACGGCACCGATAGCCGCGCACGATGCGCGTCACTTCCCAACGTGTACGATTGGTGACGAGGATTTTGCACGGAGCGTCGTCGCGGCGATGGTTCCACAAGATCACGATGCGGACCGGATGATTAACTTGCGGCAGCCGCACAGTGCAGGTGAGATACCATTGGCGCGCATCGCCGCGGCGAAGCTCCTTGCGATCTTGCGGCGGGATAGCAGCGGCAAACTCATCGACCCGCACTTCCCGGCCGCGGAACCAAATCTTGCGGTTACTCTTCAAATCTCCAATATAAGCGCGGGGCTGACCGAAGCGGTCGTGTTTCGAGTGGACGTAGTTCATGTTGGAAGCACTGGAAAAATAGCTGTCCCACGTGAAGTCGCCGGGAATCTCTCGCTCACACACCCAATGCACCAACTGGCGAAACAATACGCCGTGATCAAGAAACACCTCACCGGTGGCTTCACACTGCTCGCGTTTCTTGAACCGCCGGAAGTCGAGCGGGTAGTGCTTGCCGTTGCTGGTCACGTAATTGGCGAACAACAAGTCGTGAGCGATTTTATAGCGCTCCTCGGCATGATCCCAAAACCAGCCGACGTCTTGGATCCGCTTGCCATCGTGGTCGATGAGCACATCGTCCACGGCAATGACTCCCTGGTCGTGATAGCGCGTCGTAGGGTCTTTCTGCAGCAGTTCCAAACGCCGTTCGTTGAGCTCTTCGGCGTCCCATTCAGCCTCCGTGAGAAAGCGGTTCAGGCACGATTGGTCGGTCGTTTCGGCGAACTCGCCGTTGATCCCGCTGACCGTCTTGTTGGCCGCGACCAAGAGCCCCGTCAAATATTCAGCCAAGTGGCGCCGCTGTGGCTCACCGTGAAACAGGTCCGCAAATTCCGGCAGGGCTTGTTTAATCACTTCGGGAAAGTCAACGATCGCGGGCATGGTCAGGGCCTCCGGGTCGTCGTTTCGCCATGCCCTATTGACCTCAAATTCCACCGAAAATTCCATAAGCTAGCACTGCATCCACCAATCCGTCGTGCAGCCTCTCGATGCCCAACACAACCTATGGCCCTGGCCGCGTAACACTACTCGACATTCGGCCTTGAAACACCAATTTGCAAAAGGTCAGTACTTAACTGTTTTCTCGTTCTTCAGCGCCTTCTCGTAAAACGCCGCCACATCTTTCCGCAACTGCTTCATCGCGGGCTCGTAGATGTACATCATATGCCCGCCCTCGTAGAACTTGTGCTCGGCGTTCTTCTGCAGCTCCGGTGGCAGCCGTAGATGATCGATGCTGTAGGTCACGGTAGCGGGTGGCGTCGCCAGGTCATAATATCCGCTCGCCACAAATAATTTCAAATACGGATTAGCCGACATCGATTCGCGCAGCGTATTCGAAGCGTCGGGATAGTGCGTCATGTGCTGGCCATAATTCCAAGGCTGCACCTTATCGGTGATAATCTCGTATACGTGCTCGTCTTCGACCTTTAGGTCGTTGTGCAGATAATCGTTGATCGCCGCCGTGAACGGAGCGAACACCGCCGCCGCGCTGGCATCGTACTCCGGCCTTTCGCCTGCATCATCCACGTCGATGCCTTGGTAGCGACTATCGTAGCGGCCAATCACGCGGCCACTGCGTCGAAGCAGCTCTTTTGCGAACCGCTGCATGCTAATCCGCAGCTTCGATTCCAATACGTACTGTTTCGAAAGTCCCGTGTATCGGGCCAGCTTCTCCGCCACAGCATTCCGTTCTTCTTTGCCTAACGACTGTCCTTTCATGAGTGCGAGCGCGTACTCTGTGAGCGCGAACTTGGTCGCCTTCTTCACGACCTTTTCCAGCGGGAGCGCTTGCAAATCACCCGGCAGCGCTTTGTGATACCACGCCGCCGCCGTGTAGCCCGGGACGAACAGGATATACGGCAAATCATTGCCGAACGCGAAGCCGATCGTCTCGAAATTCAGCGCCGGCGAAATCATGAGCACGCCGTTGAGTGTCATGTTATAGCGCTCGCGCAGGTAGCCCGTGAGCCCCGCTGCACGCAACCCACCATAACTTTCGCCAATCAGAAACTTCGGCGACCGCCACCGGCCATACTTCGTGACGTAATCGTGAATGAATTGGCCGACGCTCTGCAAATCTTCCTGGTAGCCGTGAAACTGCTCTTCTTTCTCTCCTTTTGCCGGCCGACTGAAGCCTGTACTTACGGGGTCGATGAATACGAGGTCCGTCAAATCGAGTAGCGTGTACGGATTCGTCTCGAGTCCGTAGGGCGGCGGTGTCTGCGAGGCATCGTCCGGTACCTTCACCCGCTGTGGCCCCAGCATCCCCAAATGCAACCACACGCTCGATGACCCTGGTCCGCCGTTAAATGCAAACGTAACCGGCCGCGTGCTCAAATCCTCCACGCCGTTTTTCGTATACGCAATGAAGAAGATGAGCGCCTTTGGCTTTCCCCTCATCGTCACGCATTACCAGCTTCCCCGCCGTTGCCGTGTATTTGAGCTCTTTCCCATTCACGGTCACCGAGTGCTGCGTGACCGAAGTCGTGTCCTTTGGTTCTTCCTTTTTTTCCTCAGTCTTCGTATTCGTTTTGGTGCCTTCCGCGGATGCAGCAATCACACACGGACCGGCGTAGACCAGCGATAAACACATGCTCAACAGCGACGTTTTCAGCAACAAATTCATGGATTTTCTCATTAGGCTTAACTGAAGCGGCCAATTTCAAAGACGGAGAGGCGATGGAGGTAGCGGCAGGCGGCCAGCCCCAAGTTAATTGCAGGTTTCGCCCTTGCCAACCATTGTAGTCTGGTGGCCCCGCAAGCGGATCTCGGTGCGAGAGAATGCTGGCCCTCGCTATGGCAAGGCGACTTCGTACACTCTCAGTTCAGAAGGCTGCGCACCACGCCGCGGCACGGCCAGAAAAAAGTGCCGCAACTCAGGCACTAACAGCGAGGTTCGTGCGCCGGATGCCGTCCTAATTTTTGCGAGTTGCGAAAACCGGCCGTTATCTTCCTGTTGATGAACGAAAATGAACCCTTCACCTCCGCTCACGTACAATCGACGAGTTTTTCTATCATAGAACAGGTCATCTGCATCGCCGGCGCTGGCAAAGTGGCTCGTCGCTTTACCCATCCGGGTGTCGTAAACCACGATACTCGCTGGTCGGCGACAACCCACAAATAACCGGTGGCCCTCTTCATCAGCGCCATCGGGAAATTCGCTTCCGCGAGCACGGGCCAGGTCGCAACAACTTTCGCGCGCTGGCGATCGATAACCGCAATCCGCCGTGCCGCTGGGACATTGACGTACACCCGCGTTCCGTTGCGTTCCAATTGAAACGATTCGGGATGTCCAGAGAGTTGAATGTCGTCGAGGCGTTTTCCATTACTCATGTCGATTCTGCCAATCGCACCCCCGCCAAAGCCAACGTAGAGACGCTTTTCGATCGGATCGTAACGCAGATTGTCAGCATCACTTTGGAATCCATGACTCCCATTGGAAATGTACGTCGTGGCATCGAAAAAGCGACACGTTCCATCCCCGCCGTCAGCCACAGCAATCCGGTTCTCCTCTTTGAGAAATGCCACCCCTTGCGGTTCATGTAAGCCACCAATGCTGTGAATCACTTTTCCCGCGCGGAGGTCGACTACTTCGAGGCTATTATTTCCTAGTGCGGCGAGGAACAACCTGTGATTGGTCGCATCCACTGCCATGTGGTCGATCCGACCGGTGACGTTAAGTTCAATTCGACCTACCAGCCGTAGCGGCTCAGCAGCGCATGTCACCCATGCGACCAGCCCAAAAGCAATGGAAATGGCTAGGTGGCGGGATATCAAAGATTCGTTCATGATCGAAATCGTTTAGCTCGAACTCTTGCGGGTGACCTAGGCCTACGACGCTCCGCACGTCCCAGTTGAACTGTTTGCACCCACGAGCGAAGCCTCCGCGAACGACTCGTCGCTTTCCCACAGCACGAGCTTCGTTGCCGTCACGCCCTTCCCCGCGAGCAGCTTTGGGCACACTTCGCGCAGCAGATACATCGCCATGTTCTCAGCCGTTGGGTTGTACGGCAGCACATAGAACTTGCACGGCTCCACGATCTTCACCGCCGCCAGGCCGTTCTCGTCCGATTGATTGAGCACAAACCCATGGTCCCAATTCTCGTCGAGCCAGCCCTTGAAGAGCTTTTTAAGCTCCGAGAAATCAATCACGCGGCCCACATCATCGACCGTGTCTCCGGTTACATAGAAGTCGGCGATATAGTTATGCCCATGGAAGTATTCGCACTTTCCGCCGTGCCGGTGCAGGCGATGCCCAGCGCAAAACCGAATCCGACGCATAATCGTCAGGCTCATTGTGAAAATCCAGGATGGAAGTTGAGAGAGGACAGGGGGTGAAGGCAAGTCGTCCCGAAAGTACCAACACCCAATGCATTTTCCCGGTGACCGGTCTGTTTGGGAAGGACGAAATCGTGGACCATAATGGACAATACGAAGTTAGGAAATGTTCACCGTCGAACACTCTGCCCCACGCATATTGCATTCCGCATCCTTCCCATGATCGATATCGTCAAGCTCGAATGGGTAGGCATCGTCGCATTGATGTTGCACGGGCTGGGTATCTTGACGGCCATTCACGCCGTGATGTACTCCCGCACATCGCAAGGCGCCACGGCTTGGGCGATCCTCCTTATTCTGTTTCCGTATCTCGCGCTCCCGGCATACCTCGTATTCGGTCGTGGCAAGTTTCAAGGTTACGTAAAAGCCCGCCGCGCTGGTGACTCGCAGATCGACCACATTGCCCGGGCGCTCGAAAAGAAAATGCGACTTTTTCGCGTCCGCGAGGAAGAGGCGGACCCGAAGTACTTCGCGCTGGAAGAGTTGGCCGAGACGCCTTTCACCAGCCACAACGATGCGACGCTGCTCGTCAATGGCGACAAAGCCTTCCCTGCTATCTTCGCAGGCATCGAGTCGGCCCGAACATACGTGATCGTTCAGTTCTACATCATTCGCGACGACGCGATCGGTCGAGATCTCAAAGAGTTGCTGTTAAGGAAGGCATGTCAGGGCGTCCGTGTGTACGTGCTCTACGATGAAATCGGTTCGTATTATTTGCCCCGAGCGTATCGACGTGAATTGGCGGAGGCTGGCATTTTGATACTGCCGTTCCGCACGTCGCGCGGGTTGCGTAACCATTTTCAAATCAATTTCCGCAATCATCGCAAGATCGTCGTCGTCGATGGTGAAGTTGCTTACGTCGGCGGCCTCAATGTCGGTGACGAGTATATGGGCCGCAGCCCTAATTTTGGCCCCTGGCGCGATACGCATGTCGAAGTGCGTGGTCCCGTCGTGCAAGCGATTCAGTTCGCTTTCCTCGAAGATTGGTATTGGGCCACCGGCAACGTCCCGGACCTTGAATGGACTCCTCATCCTGCTCCAGACGAAAACGAAGCAGCCCTTTGCCTTGCCTCTGATCCATCGGACCTGATGGAGTCCTGCGGCCTGTTCTTTATGCATGCCATCAATTCCGCCCAACACCGGCTCTGGATCGCGAGCCCCTATTTCGTGCCGGATAGCTCACTGATTTACGCCTTGCAGCTCGCCGCCCTGCGCGGTGTTGACGTGCGGATCATGCTGCCCGAGAAGCCCGATCATAGACTGGTTTATTTGGCCGCATTCTCCTACATTGCCGAAACTGAACTTTCCGGCGTCAAGTTCTACCGATACCAGCCGGGCTTTATGCACCATAAGGTGCTCGTCGCGGATGACGACCTCTCCGCCATAGGCACTGCCAACTTCGATAATCGCTCCATACGGTTGAACTTCGAACTCATGTTGATCTTCGCCGATCGCGCATTCACGCAAGCAGTGGCCGACATGCTCGATCACGACTTTTCCAACTGCCGGCAAACGATATCGGCCGACTTCGCGGCGCCCCTTCTGGTTCCACTTTGCCGTGCGGCTAGCCCGCCTCATGGCGCCGGTCTTGTAACTCGCCGTCAGGGCGATTTACCAGTAGCGCACGGTAAGCCCCGTACCGGCGAAGAAATCGTCCGCCGCTCGATTGAGCCCCAGCCCGGCGCGTACGTCCCACTGAATGTTATTGGTAAAAGCTACGGTGAAGCCGCGATTGAAATAGTACTGCGAACGATTGGTATCGGCACTTACCGGCGACAGCACGTACCACTCCACGTAACTGTGGATCATTTTGGTCCAAGCGTGGTCCAGCGACAACGATTGCGAAAACTGCACGCAGTTGTCGGTCGTAATGTCCTCGACATCCCCATTCAGGGCCGTTGAGCCGCCGAGCGACCACGTATCGCTGCCCGTGAGGTCCCAGTCATAACAGAAATTAATTCCCGGCAGCACCTCGTCTGCCGAAAACGGGTTCGCCCCGCTCGGTACGGATGTCTCGATGATCAATCCCGTCTCCGGCAGGATGCAATCCTGCGGCGTGAGCGCGAGCTTCATGCCCAGCGAAAGGTCGTCGGAGCCGAAGTCTTTTCTGACTACGCCGCCACTATTTGTTCGCTGAATTTCGTAGTTCCATTCAAGCCGAAGCTCGAACCAGTCCGCAAATAATCCTAGACGCAACAGTGATTCGGGAAACGAATGATTGCTGATCCGAACACCGTGCTCATCATCGAACGTATAGGTGTAACCCGTCTCGAGCTGCACGACGCCGTAGCCGACGGTCACGGGAGATTCGGTAAAATCGGGGCGATCCGAGATCAAAGGTTCGTCCAAAGGGGCGCCACCATCGGAAGTCGCTCCATAGCTCCACTGCAGCAGTGTATTATGGTCGCACGGCGCGGGCGCAACGCTGCCGCGATCGACCCTATCGAGAGGGTCCATATCAGTGTTGTCAGAAGGAAGCGGCGCTGGCGCATCGCGGTACGATTGCAACGATTGACGGGGCTCTTAATGTTTTTCGTCGCTCGTAAAGAACGTTCCGCAACGAAACGGAAAGCCCGGTTAAACCAGCAAACTTTGCCGGCGCGTGCGAAGGAATAACGATTAAAACAGTCGTCCGCCAAGATACGAGACTTAGAATCGCTAGTGAGAGCACCCCAACCGTCAAAGTTGACCGGACAGTTTCTCTCGGGGGGCGCGGAAGTCGCCCATCGCTAATTCAACGATGGATCGCTCGGCATGTGTTCCCGATCAATCTCGGGCGCCATGATCTCCAACCCTATGCGCTGAGTAACCGTTTTCCAGATCGATTCATGGTCCGCGAAGACATCATCGACGGTCGCCTGCGTCCACAGCCAACCGCCGGCTTCCATTTCTCCCTCCAATTGTCCGCTGCCCCAACCGGCGCTGCCACTGCACAGGCGAAACGGCACATTCCTTTTGCGCACGATCAGGTCCAGCTCATCACGATTCGCCGAAAAGAACAGCCCGGGCATGATCTGATGGTCCGAAAAGGCCTGTAAAGGATGGATCGCCAACAGCGGCCCCGGTACCGGCCCGCCGACGAAGATCCGATCGTCGCGGTCGCACGGGTCGTTGCCGATCATTTCCCACACTTCGCGCACCGTTTTGTCCGAGGGGCGGTTGATGACCACGCCCATCGCCCCCTCATGATCATGGTGAATCATCAACACGACGGATTGCGCGAAATTCGGATCGCGTAGGTAGCGTGAAGCTACCAGAAAATGCCCCGTTAGCCACTTCTCAGCCATCAATGCACTCTAGCGAGCAGTAAACTAAACCAAAAAACCAAAGGTCAGCAACGAGTAACATTCTAACGTCACTGTTTCCAAAATCTAGCGACGCAACCAACGCCAAGTTGCAAGCGCTTAATCGGAAAAGATCAATCAAAAGCTTGTCGCACAGCGAACGACAGCTCGGCGCGCGCAGGGCGATATTAGCTCGTCGCCACGTCGGTTTTCTATGACACGATAGGCCGTATCTTCTGGTTCGCGATGGATAATGAGTTCTTCGCGATCCAAATCCGCTATCCAGTATTCCGAAATACCTGCTGCCGCATAGACCGGCAGCTTAATTTTCTGGTCGCGTTGTAAGGATGACTCTTCCGCTTCGACAACGAGGAGCACGTCGTCGGCTCGAGGCAATTGTTTTTTGTAACCTTCTTTCTGGCGCAGCAGCAAAAAGTCGGGATCAAAAACCTGACCTTCGGCAACAACCAGTGTGCTTTGAATCATGATTTGATGTTGTCCCATCAAGGGCGCAAACAAGCGATTCAGTCGCATCAAGAAGTAAGCGTGACGCGAGCCTTGAGGAGACATGTTAGCAATGATTCCTCCTAGCAGTTCTACGTGATCCTCCGGTCCCAATACGCTTTTATCGATCATCTCCAAATAATCCGCGGTGCTGAACCGATGCAGCGGCGCAATTTGAGCCAGATCAGCATAAGATTGTGAGATAGTCACCATAAAACAATTATATGAACCCGCAGAAGGTATCGAAAGCACACGCCAATTTTAGTGCTAGGTCACTCGCTGCCGAGTTATCTCAACGGCCTTCAAGAGTCCCCGGGCTTTGTTTAGGGTTTCCTCGTATTCCCGCTCTGGCACACTGTCAGCCACGATGCCGGCGCCGGCTTGGATGTAGGCGGTGCCATCTTGGATAACCATCGTCCGCAGTGCAATACACGTATCCATGTTGCCGGCAAAATCGATGTAACCGACCGCTCCGCCGTAGGGTCCACGCCGATGCGGCTCCAGCTCGTCGATAATCTCCATCGCTCGTACTTTCGGAGCGCCCGAAACCGTTCCCGCGGGTAGACACGCAGCCAAAGCGTCGAACGCATCGCGGTCCTCCGTGAGTTGCCCCATCACATTCGACGTAATGTGCATCACGTGGCTATACCGCTCGATAACCATCACATCCGAGAGCTCGATAGAGCCGAATCTCGCGACTCGACCCACATCGTTGCGGCCAAGATCGACGAGCATCACGTGCTCGGCCCGCTCCTTAGGGTCAGCTAGCAGCTCTTCAGCTAGCCGTTCATCTTCTTCATCGGTACGGCCACGGCGTCGCGTGCCGGCAAGCGGCCGCACGGTCACCTTGCCATCGACGACGCGCACCATAATCTCCGGCGAACTACCGACGAGCGTGCAATGCGGCGTACGCAAAAAGAACATGAACGGGCTCGGGTTCACTACCCTCAGCGTGCGATAGACTTCGAACGGGTTCCCGGATAGCGGCACCTGCAAACGTTGACTGAGAACCACCTGAAAGATGTCGCCCGCCCGAATGTATTCCACGCACTTTCGAACCGCGTCCTCGAACTGTGGCTGCGTGAAGTTGGACTGATACTCAAGGTGAACATCGCCGGCTGTGGCAATATCCGTCGGCGTCAACGAATCCGATTGTGTCGATAGCTTATCGACGAATCGGTCCACTCGCCGACAAGCGTCGTCATAGGCCGCCCGAGCTTGCTCCCCGCCCACCTTCGCTAGTACGACAACAATCGCCGTCTTTTGCACATTGTCGAACACGATCATGTGGTCGTAGAAGGCGAACGACAGGTCGGGCAGATTGCGGTCATCCTTGGGTGCATTGGGCAGGTGTTCGACATAGCGGACCGTGTCATAGCCAGCGTAACCAACCGCGCCGCCGACAAACGGAGGCAGCTCAGGAAGCTTGGCCACATGAACTCCATGCACTTGGTCGCGAAGAACATCGAGTGGATTCGCAGTTTCTAGTTCTTCAACCGCGTTGTGCTGTATTACAGTGACGCGTGAATCCCGCGCCTCCAGCTCAAAGAACGGCTCCGCCGCCAAAAAGCTGTAGCGCCGACCTTCTCACCACCGATGACGCTTTCGAATAAACACGCGCTGCCGCCATCGTCGATCTTGTGGAATGCGCTGACTGGGGTAAGCACATCGCTCAAAATACGGCGATACACCGGCACGTAGTCGGCAGTGGCGGCCAACTTAGAAAACGTATCGAAATCAGGATAATGCGGCATGGGTTGTTGAACGTGACGGGCTTCGGCCTGAGCGCTTTGCTTGAACCGCGGCGAATGCTGTCTCAACACGCCTACTTGACCGGGCCATCGTACCATGCCTGCACCGGCCGTCGCGAGACGAGCGGTCGCTAACTATCATCTTCCGGCACAATAGTTTAGCGACAGCAAGGCGAAGCTCGCTTCATCTTGACACTAGGGTCCACATGGCTAGAATCCCTCTAGCCACGTCGAATCCCGCCTCCTCGCCGCGGTTTTCTGTCCTGTTTTGCGGCGTTCGATTACCTTGGAAGTAAGTGCGACGAAGCAAGTTCTGGTTCGCGCGGCCGCTGTCACTGCTATGAAATGCCAAAAGTGCGAAAAACCGGCTACGTTCCACATCACCGATCTTGTGGATGGTAAACCCAATGAGCTGCACCTCTGCGAAGAGTGTGCCCACAAGTTTTTGGCGCCGTCGTCGGATGACGCCAATGAAGTGCTGCCCGCGATGGCAGGGCTACTGGCCCAGCATTTGGCGGTCGGCGAAACGGCCGAGGAACTTGCTCGCCTTGATCAGCGATCATGCCCCGTGTGTGGCATCACCTTTTTGGAGTTCCGCAAACAGGGCCGCCTCGGTTGTCCGCACGACTACGTCAACTTCGCCGCCGAGCTCGAACCGCTGCTCCTTAATATTCATGGCGAAACTCGGCACGTGGGCAAAGTGCCGAAGCTAAGCGCCAGCGGGGCTGAGCAGCAGACCCAGTTGATTCGTCTGCGCCGCGAAATGAAGGAAGCAATCGCCGCCGAGGAATATGAGCAAGCCTCGAAGCTGCGGGACGAAATTCGGTCCATCGAAGAAGTACGCGACAAACCGAAGGAATGAGAAAGGAATATCATAATGACGAAAAACGAATGACGAGCGGCATGTCTTTTGTTCTCACGCCGCGTGCATCATTCGCCTAAACATTCGTCATTTGCCCCATGGATTTCTCGAACCTCAATTTGCAGGAGCTTGCTCAAACCAGTGGCGAATGGCTGCGCGGTTCCGGACCCGAGTCAGACATTGTGATCAGCAGCCGCATTCGCCTGGCCCGCAATCTTGCCGATTTCCCGTTCATCTCTCGCGCGACGGACACCGATCGCGCCGAAATAGGCAAGATACTCCGTTCACGCATCGAGAAATTGCATGAGCAAGGCAAGTTCACAGGCCAGTTGGTGTACGTCGATGTCAGCGCACTCGAAGCGGTTGATCGTCAATTTCTCGTCGAGCGTCAGCTTATCAGCCGTGAGCACGCCGACGCCGAGGGGGCACGGGCGGTTCTAATCGATCAGCGCGAGCAAATGAGCGTGATGATCAACGAAGAGGATCACCTACGAATTCAGGGGCTCAAGAGCGGCCTGGATCTCACCGCAGCTTGGGAGCAGATCAACGAATTAGACGATCTGATCGAAGCCCAAGTTACCTACGCCTACAATGATCGCTTTGGCTACCTTACGGCCTGCCCCACAAACGTCGGAACCGGCTTGCGGGTGAGTGTGATGCTCCATCTGCCGGCGCTGGTTATTACGCGCAAATTGACAAAGTCTTCCGCAGCCTGCAAAAGATCAACCTCGCCGTCCGCGGCCTGTACGGCGAAGGCTCGCAAGCTCAGGGCGACTTCTATCAGGTCAGCAACCAGGTCACTCTCGGCCAAAGCGAGGAGGAGCTCACCAAGAAGGTGGCCGATGTCGTACCCGTTCTGATCGACTACGAGCGCAAAGCCCGCGACTTCCTCATCCGCGAGAGCCAGGAAACGCTGCACGACCGCGTCAGCCGTGCCTACGGCATCCTGCGCACGGCTCAGACGATCAGCAGCGAAGAAACGATGCACCTGCTTTCTAGCCTGCGAATGGGCGTCAACCTCGGCCTAATCCGCGACGTGGAAATCCCCACCGTCAACAAACTCTTCGTCCACACCCAGCCGGCCCACCTGCAGAAGCTTACCGGCATGGAGCTCGATTCCTCCGACCGCAACATCGAGCGCGCCTCTTATCTCCGCCGCCATCTCACCGGCGAAACACCCAAAGACGGGCATAACTAAAGTTCGGCTAAGGGCTACTCCTGAGCGAAGCCGTAATCTTGGAGAATGTGCACGTATTCCGCGAGGGTAATGATGCGGACACTCTCGATTGGATTCAATGCAAGAAGATTTGCATCGCCCGTGACTAGGTAATCCACGCTGGCTGCGAGGGCCGCCCGAAGTATCGGCGTATCGTCCCGGTCTCCTGGAACATGATCGGCGCGATGCCGGCTCTTGAGCAAGGTCGCAAATATCGCGCAGACTCTGAACGGTCGCATTCGCAAAGGACTGGCTACGATTGAACTTGGTTCGGATCACGCAATCCAGCTCGGTCAAGATGGTCGGGCAAACAAAGATCTTCCAGCGAGCCTTTAGCGTAACCGTAATAGCCCGTATAGCGCTGCCCCCATAAATCGCATCGGAGACATGTATGTTTGTGTCGAAAAGGACCTTCACGACGCCTTTGTACCATAGCGGACGTCGTCGACAGCACGATCGATATCAGCCTCGGTGATACGCTCAGCCGCGGATCGCGCGCGTTCGACCTCGGCAAGGCGCTCCCATTGTGCGCGCGATCGCAGCCGTAGCGCCGCACGCAATTCCTCCTGGGCGGCGGCGTCGAGCCGATCAATCTGGGCAAGGATTTCCTGGACGGCGGTAGTCATAGCGTATCAATTATACCGCGCGTTTTTCGGCCCAGCCAGCCACGGCTGAGAGGGTGTAGTGGGCCAGTTTGCATTGCCACCCCGAGTTTACAACGACGTGTACGGCTAGATTCCGAGATCAGAACGGCCAGAACTATTAATGCTTAAATCGTTCTGACCGGCTGTGTAGAAAACCACGCGTGCTAGCTAAACATCCGTGCATCGTTGCTGCGTACAGCAATTATGGCGCGGACGAGTAAGTCACCTCGGGCAGTCGTTTTGGCGGCGTTGGCAACGGCGCGGCGGGCGCTGCCGGAGTATGCCCATCGGTATAGTCCCAAGAAGTTCACGCAGCATCAACTCTTCGCCTGCCTGGTGCTGAAGCAGTTTTTGAAGACCGACTATCGGGGCCTGGCGGTCCACCTGGCCGACAATCCGTCGCTCATCGCGGAGCTGGGACTGAAGCAAGTTCCCCACTTCACCACGTTTCAGAAAGCATCGCAGCGATTGCTGCTCACGGCGCCGGTGCGAAAACTCCTCCGCTCTACGGTGCGTCTGCACCTGGGCCGCAAGCGGCGGGTGAAACGGGCGGCGATCGACTCGACCGGCCTGGAGTGCACTTCGGCCAGCGGGTACTTCGTCCGTCGCCGCAGTCGCGTGGAAAACCCCTGGAAAACCATCGTTTATCACCACTATCCCAAATTGAGCGTCGTGTCGAGCACCGACGACCATTTCATCTACGCGCTCGACGCCCGACGTGGCCCCCGTCCCGATGTGGATGAGTTTCGCCCGCTGGTGGCCGAGGCGACACAAGTCGTGCGGCTTGTGCAACTGGCGGCCGATGCCGGTTACGACTCAGAAGGCAACCACGAGTTCGCCCGCGACGAACTCGGCATTCGCACGATCATCCCCGCCAAACACGGCCGGCCGACCACCAAGCTGCCCACCGGCCGCTACCGCCGATTGATGAAAGAGAGGTTCGACCGCGAAGCCTATCGCCGTCGCTCACAAGTGGAAACCGTGATCTCGATGATCAAACGTCGCCAAGGCGCTCACGTCCACGCCCGCTCCTACCACAGCGGGTGCCGCGAACTCCGCTTGCTCGTTCTCACCCACAACATCATGATTCTTGTGGTTGTTCGGGTTTTCTACACAGCCGTTCTGACCCGCTTTCTCGCGCGCGATCACCGCCACGTCGGCGTACGTGCCGTACGTCATCGCGTAGGCCACGAATCGCGACGGATCAGCGATTGCCTCCCGCGGCTCCTCAAACCATATCACCCGCCTCGATACGGCTTCAATTTCGGGTGTCAGAAGTAATCTTTTCATTACTTCTACCCCACGGTAAACAGAGGGCTCAATCCTCCGCCCGGCTCCCGTCGCCGCACATGCGGACGATTTTCGGGTCGAAACGGGCGACCGTTTCGACTAAATCCTCCTGCGCCGCCATCACTTCGCGGATGTCCTTATAAACGCCCGGCACTTCGTCGGACCCGGCGGCCAATACGTACACGCCGCGCTGTTCCAAGTCCTTTCGCACGGCCTGGAACCGATACATGTCGTTCGCTTTCTTGCGCGACATGCGTCGCCCGGCGCCATGCGCGGCCGAGCTGAAGCTCTCTGGATTGCCCAAACCGCGGACCACGAAAGCCGGATCCGCCATCGTCCCTGGGATTACGCCTAAAACACCCGGTCCGGCCGGAGTGGCCCCTTTGCGGTGCACGATCAGCTCGCGTCCTTGGTGCCGCTCCTTCCACGCGAAATTGTGGTGATTCTCGACACCGGCGATGATCTCAGCGCCAAGCAGCTTCGTCACCAACCGGTGAATCACCGCGTGATTCGCCGCCGCATAGTCGCCCATGAGATTCATCGCCTGCCAGTATTCTTGACCAGCTTCGCTGTCGAGGTCCAGCCACGCCAACCGGCCGAATTCCTTATAGCGTTTCGGCAACGCAGCCTGGGCCATTTGACTGTACGAGTTGCACACCGCAGCCCCTGCACCCCGGCTGCCACTGTGGCTCAGTAGCGCCACATACTCACCAGCCTTCAAACCCAATTGTTTGTCATCTTGACCGAGTGTAAGCACGCCGAAGTCCACAAAGTGGTTGCCCGATCCGCTCGTCCCCAATTGTTTCCACGCGCGGTCTTTGCACTCGCGCGTAATACGAGTGACGTTCCAGTTGCGATCCATTACCTCGTGCGTTTGGGCCGGCTGGTGCTCAACGCCTACGCCAAACCGCGTGCCGCCGTTAAGCGATTCCTTGTACCGATTGAACTCCTTCGTGAGCGACGCAACCGGCTGATCAAGCACCGAAAGTTTCATTCGACACGCAATATCGACGCCGACCGCATACGGAATCACGGCGTTCTCGCACGCTAAAACGCCGCCGATCGGCAGGCCGTAACCAATGTGCGCATCCGGCATGAGCGCGGCCCCGACGGCGCTCGGCACCTGGCACGCCACTCGCATTTGCTCGTGCGCACCGGTGTCGATGTCCGTTCCCCAAGTGCGATAGCTGATCGGCTCGCGCGCAACCGGCACCCACTCAGCGAGTAACTCTCGAGCGAATTCGCCCCAAATCGGGTCGGTTTCGTAGGTACGAGGATCGCCCACCACTTGGCTCACGAGTTGCCGGGCCCTTTTGCCTTTGAGTCCCATGCCGGTCCCCTGCTCCGCCGCCTTCGACAACGCCTGAACGGCAGCTAGCGTGCAATCCGGCGGAACACCGAGTTTTTGCAATTGTTTCCGATTCATGGCGGTCTCCTCGCCCGCAAGCGAAATCATTCCTTGAAGTGCAGCAATGCGGCAGCGGGCTGCAGTAACAATCCACTCGGGAATCCTTCAAATTGCCGGCCAAAAAACCACACCAAGCTACCGCCACCCCACAGATTCCGCGAACCTTTCCATGGTTCACCACGTCCGATTAAAAGTCGGAGAAATACGGCTAATTAATATGTAGTCGGGCCAGTATCTCCGATTATAATGATAGGCGACGGGTTCGTGCTTACGCGGCACGACGGACTAGAGGGCAACACTGATCTGTCTCAGTTTTGGCGTTCTAGGTCGGTTTTGCCATGGCAACTAGTAGGAAGGAGGTGGTCTTTGTACGACAAATGTTCTAGCCAACGAGGTGGTTTAACCTGAGCTTGGCCGGCGGGTCGCCTCAGGCGACCACCACCTGCTTCTGAGTTCGCCGTCCTGGCTTGCTGCAGCAACACCAAGTCGGTCAGTTCTCAAAGCAACTAATAGAGCCCGGCTTCCACACGGTGGGAGCCGGGCTTCTTTTATTTGATCCATCGCTATTGCAATTCTTGGCTCTGGAAACTTAAACAAACTCGCCTTCGCGCACTGCTACTACCTGAGCAATCGTCACATTCCGACTGATCCCGACCAAACATGATGTGAACGAGGCCAGCAGTTTTGCCGAGCAGTTATCAGCGCCTAATCTGTTGACTTATAACGTGAAAAAACTAGGTTTTTTAAGACCAATTCGGCGAAACTGTGACAGCGAGAAGAGTGTTCGACGTTGTTAGGGCAGTTTGGCATCCGAACTACCTGCCAATTAAGCGCACCAATTGAGACCACCGTGATGTTAGTACTGCCCGCCGCTATTGGCACGTTTCTGCTAGTAAACTTGCTGTGCGCCTGCGTCGCGCTCGGTGTCGGTTTTGCTGCCGGTGTTTGGTTCTTTGGCTCTAAGATGACCAAACTCGCAGTGAATGAGCGGGCGACGAAGCCTAGACGCAAGCAGATGGAACAGAAGAAGCGCGCTGTCGAACGCGCAGCGATGGCAGCCAGTCGCGTCGCCGACTTGGCCCACACCGTGGCCAGTGATGTTGGCGACCACGCCGCCAAGATGAACGCGATTTCCAAAGACCTCGCCGGCATCGACCGCGGGGCGGAACACGCCAACGCCGCCGTTTTTACGGCCGTGGATCAGATGGTCGCGGCCAACACCAAACTCCAGCAACGGCTTGAAGACGCTGAGAAACAACTCGCCGCACAAGCCGCCGAGATCAAGGTCCATGAGTCGGAAGCCCGTACCGATTCATTGACCGGCTTGGCCAACCGCCGTGCTTTTGACGATGAGCTCAAGCGCCGCCTCAGCGAATGGCAACGCAGAGCCACGACTTGCTCTTTGGTCCTGCTGGATATCGATTTCTTTAAAAGGTTTAACGATAGGCACGGTCACCAAATCGGCGACAAGGTGCTGCGTCAAATGGCAAAGGTGCTGCGCGCCAGTCGCGCGAAATGGACCTGCCTTGCCGCTATGGTGGCGAGGAGTTCGGCGTCATTCTGCCCGCTACGGATGCCGCTACTGCGTGTAAGGTTGCCGAACGGATCCGGGCTGCCATTGAAACTTGTCTTGTCTTTTGTAATGACAAAACATTGAATGTTACCTGCAGCTTGGGTGTCGCCGCGTTCATGGCCGATGACGATGTGGCGCGTTTGATCCGTCGTGCCGACGACGCACTCTATGTTTCCAAAAAGGCTGGACGCAATTGCGGCCACTGGAACACCGGGCGCCAGCATGTGCCGATCACCACGCCAGAAACTGCCGAGCCGTCTCCGCTTCCAGCTGAAGATGTCACTAATCCTGAAGAAGGTGCTTCAGTCGCCGAAACCGACAATCGCGTAGAAACTCCCAGTGTTCCTAACGGCGCGACATTCGTGCAGATGCTCAAACGCCGTGTGGCGGAAAGCCACCGTTTTGGCATTCCGATTTCCGTCATGTATTTGAAAATCGAAGAATTCGACATCGTGAATCGCAAGTACGGCAGCCCCACCGCTCGTCAAATGGTAGATGCAGCTGCTTCAGAATTCCAAAAAGCCCTGCGCGAAATGGATATCATCGCAAATCTGGAAAACGGTGAATTCGTCGTAATGTTTCCGGGGAGCGCGCAGACCGAAGTCTGCTATGTCGTCAAGCGCATGCGGGCCATTACCGCAAACTGCATCCTTCGGCTCGTCGATCGAAAACTTCAGATTCGTTTTCGGCATGGCATCGCCGAGCTCAAGCCGAACGAAACAGCGAAAGAGTTGTTGGCTCGTGCCCGCCAGACTCTCAACGCTGCTCTCAGTCCTGAACCGGTCGAAGGCTAAGAGCGCTGAGTTTCCGCTTGCAAGCTCAGCCATCTAGCCGTTCATCTCGCGGCGGTGGTATGATTTACTTGCGTTCGTAGAATTGTCGGACGCTTGCAGCGAATCATGTCTGAGATCGATTCCAACACCGACTCGCGACCATCGCGACCACTCATTTCATTGCCACGCTTTCAGTTTAGCCTCGCATGGCTGTTGATCGCTGTGACGGTCGTAGCGGTCGTTTTAGGCGTTGCAACGTCGTTTCGCGATTTTCTCGGTGCGTTATTCCTTGTGATTGTTTGCTGTGTATTGCCGACACCTTTTGTGATCTGTGCAATATATGGCCGAGGCAATACCCAGACATTCGCGATCGGCGCTTTGGTTCCCTGGGTGATGCTCCTCCCATGGATGTCGACCATGGCAATTTGGCTTATCGTTCTGCCGGTAGTTTGTGGCACAATTGCAGTTGCCACACGCAAATGGATTCAGCAATTCGGCGGTCGGTGAGGTGGTACTTTTTGCCCATACAAATCGGTAGACACCGACGCGAGCTGTTCTGAGTCAAAGATATTGCCTATATTACCGTGGTTCCTTTGAAATTACCGGTCATTAGCGTTGCGAAATTGCCCCTTGCCGCCGGACTGGCAATCCGTAGAATCTATTTCGCACACGTTTGACACGGTGTTCGCCGGTCGTTATATTTTGCGATTCTGCCGAAGGAGTGATGCTCATCGGTGGAGAAGCCACCGCAAGTGGCCAGAGGCTGGTAAGGCAGCCCAATTCCTGGAGGGATTTAACCTGCCTTGTCGGCCTCTGTCCATTGGCGAGCGTCGGTCAGGTTTTGCCTGACAAACGCTTCGATAGTCAGGCTAATGTCTGACCTACAGACAGACCCGGTAGATTGTGACCGGGTAAGCGACTGCGCTGGAAACAACTTAGTCGCCAACGATCTTTGACAATTTGGTTTGAAAGCAAGAGTGGCATCTTGCTAAGTATGTTTGCGAGCTGATCCTCCCCGGTTCAGTTCCGCAAAATGTACTTAGCCAAGACTCTTTTTTGTTCTTAGATAGTTCGAGCGTTACTCGTCCAGGTAAAGCCTTCGCCGGCAACCTGGACAACAACGTAGCGTGAGCCGGTATGCAACCGACTCACCAAGCATTGATCAATTGTTTGGCTGATGGCTGGCGGCTGAAAGCTGACAGCTCTCAAAAGAGCGTTCGATGAATGTGGCCAAGCTACTAAGGGCGTATGGGGGATGTCTTGGTATCAGGAGGCGATGAAGGGCGTGGAAGTCTGCGAAAAGCCCGGGGGAGTTGACAAACAAGTGATGATCCCGGGGTACCCGAATTAGCGTACAGTGAATCCATAGCTGTGCGTGGCCAACGTGGGGAACTGAAACATCTAAGTACCCACTGGAAAAGAAAGAAAAATCGATTGCGTCAGTAGTGGCGAGCGAAAGCGCAACAGCCCAAACCGCGGAGGTTTCCTCTGCGGGGTTGTAGGGCCTCTCACATGAGAGTTACAAAATTGCCGGTTAGCAGAATCTTTTGGAAAGTTGAACCACAGAGGGTGACAGTCCCGTATGCGGCAACCAGCAATCTCTCGAGGGGTACCTGAGTAAGTCGGGCCACGTGGAATCCCGATTGAATCTGCGGGGACCATCCCGCAAGGCTAAATACTCCCTGATGACCGATAGTGAACTCAGTATGGCGATTGAAAGATGAGAAGAACCCCTGCTAGGGGAGGAATGTGAACCTGAAACCATACGCCTACAAGCGGTCGGAGCACTATGGCTCTTCGGAGCAATGTGTGACGGCGTGCCTTTTGCATAATGATCCGGCGAGTTACCGTCTGCGGCTTGGTTAAGGTCCTCCGGACCGAAGCCTTAGGGAAACCGAGTCTGAATAGGGCGACAATTGGTCGTTGGCGGTAGACGCGAAACCACGTGATCTACCCATGAGCAGGTTGAAGCGCGGGTTATACTGCGTGGAGGACCGAACCCACTTGGGTTGAAAACCGAGGGGATGACTTGTGGGGAGGAGTGAAAGTCTAATCAAACGTGGAGATAGCTCGTTCTCTCCGAAATAGCTTTAGGGCTAGCCTTGAGCCACTACGCACTAGGGGTAGAGAGACTGAATTGGTTTGAGGGCCCTCACCGGCTACTCTGCCGAACCAAACTCCGAATACTAGTGCGACTATCTCAGGAGTCAGTCCGCGAGGGATAAGCTTCGCGGTCGAGAGGGAAACAACCCAGACTACCTGCTAAGGTCCCGAAGTGATGCTTAGTCACTAAGGAAGTTGATTTGCCGAGACAACCAGGATGTTGGCTTAGAAGCAGCCACCATTTAAAAAGTGCGTAACAGCTTACTGGTCGAGCAGATCTGCGCCAATAATGAACGGGAGTAAGCATTACACCGAAGCAGTAGATGCAGTGATTCTTCGGATGAGCTGCGTGGTAGGAGAGCGCACCAGGTCAGATACAAGCCGTACCGAAAGGAGCGGTGGTGGGGCCTGGTGGTGATTATGCCGGAATGAGTAACGATAAGGCAGGTGAGAATCCTGCCCGCCGAAAGCCTAAGGTTTCCTGGGGAAGGTAAATCCGCCCAGGGTTAGCCGGTGCCTTAGTCGAGGCCGAAAGGCGTAGACGATGGACAGCAGGTCAACATTCCTGCGCCAGCTAAGTGGACCGATGGAGGGACAAAGTCCGGAAGGTGAGCGGTACGATTAGAAATGTCCGTGGACCCTCGCAAGGTGTGGGAGAGGTAAATCCGCCCACGTAAGCCAAGCGGGGGGACTGAGTGCGTTTATGTTCACGAAATCATCGGAAGGATTTTCAAGAAAAGCTTCGTAGGGTTGAAGCTTAGCTGACCGTACTAAAACTGACACAGGTAGGCGAGACGAGTAGTCTAAGGCGCTCGGGAGAATAGTGATTAAGGAACTCTGCAAAATGACCCCGTAAGTTCGCGATAAGGGGTGCCGGGAGCGGTTCACGCTGCCCCCGGCCACAGTAAATCGGCTTCTGCGACTGTTTATCAAAAACACAGGTCTCTGCTAACACGTAAGTGGATGTATAGAGACTGACGCCTGCCCGGTGTCGGTAGGTTAAGGTAGAGGGTTAGCCGCAAGGCGAAGCTCACGACCGAAGCCCCGATAAACGGCGGCCGTAACTATGAACCAATCGTAGTTGTAAAATTTGGCTAAATGCTGGAACACCTGAGTATCCGTTCGGTACTCGTCTGATCCCTGGCTCACGGTCTTCGTGATGCTAAACAGGCAGTGACAATCCAACGGTGCAGGCAATCAGCAGGAAAGACCAGAACGCTGTGTTCAATGCGGATCAAATACCTGATGCCATCGGTTACTACTTCGCCGGATTCGTGGATGGCGAAGGCAGTTTCCACCTCACTTTCCGTCGGCGGCAGGATTATAAACTGCCTTGGAAGGTATCTTTGTGCCTGAATGTGTCGCAGAAAGACAAGGTCATCTTGGCCTTGCTCAAGCGGCATCTCCAATGTGGAGAAATTCGGTACAAGTCAGACGATGTGTGGATGTACGAGGTGAATAACCTCAATGCGATCCGCACTAATGTCATACCTTTCTTTCATCGCTTCGGATTTCTTTCTGCCAAGAAGAAACGCGATTTCGCGATCTTCCGGCAGATGGCCGATTTGATGGCAACCGGTGCTCATCTCACTAGAGATGGCATCGAATCGCTGCTAAAGCTGCGATCGACAATGAATGATGGTGGTAAACGCAAGTATTCCGATGAGCTCATCGTATCCGCGTTCAGCAACGTTTTGGAATCCTCAGAGACTACATGCCGAACTTCGACCACCAACTTAGTGGTCAAAGATGATATAGTCCGATCTGCGATGCGAATCGTAGAGCCAGACAGAAATGGCCTGGCCGAATCGTTGGATGAGTCTACGGACTCGACCGCGATTGAGTAACAAATTGGACGGTCCTAAGGTAGCGAAGCTCCTTGTCGGGTAAGTTCCGACCTGCATGAAAGGCGCAACGACAGAAGCACTGTCTCAATCACTAACCCGGTGAAATTGTAGTCGTGGTGAAGATGCCACGTTCCCGCAGCTAGACGGAAAGACCCCGTGAACCTTCACTGTAGGCTGATATTGGGCTCGTGTATAAACTGTGTAGGATAGGTGGGAGGCTTCGAAGTCCATGCGCCAGCATGGGCAGAGCCATCGGTGAAATACCACCCTTTTTATGCATAAGTTCTAACGTTGATTCCCGTGCAACCGGGCAACGGACAGTGTCAGTTGGGCAGTTTGACTGGGGCGGTCTCCTCAATTTGGGGCGTCTCAATGGCAACATTGAGAATGTTCTTGGCTGTATGCTGGAACCTCCGTTTGCCAGTCGCACATCCTCCGTTACGGATGTCGGCCAGGTAATGTAGTATCCGAAGCTAGTCGCTTGAAGGCGACTGAAAATGCTCTCGGTGCGGACAATCAGCAGGGAAGTCGAAGTGCTCGTGACTTCTGACCCCTCAACGACTGAACGCCAGGCATCCGCCAATTACGCGGATGGTGATACAGTCTGATCTCTTAGGCGACTAAGAGCTGTTTTTCAGCGTCTTGTTTCAGAGACGGCGGGAAATGCGAAGTAAAGCAATTGAAGCCCAAAAGTCATTGTTGAAGCTCTCACCACGGCAACGCGAAGTTGTCGTCGGTGTTTTGCTCGGTGATGCTTGCCTCGAGTCGCAGAATCAAAGTCGAACATACCGGCTGAAGATCGAGCAATCCGCCGATCATGAAGCCTATGTCCGGCATCTGCGCAGCGAATTAGGCGGTTGGGTGCTGTCTGGACCTCGGCGTCGAGAAAAGACGTCGCGGCTTGGCACGCCAACTGTTAGTTGGGCTTTCAACACCGTGAGTCATGGTGCCTTTCGCTTCTACGCCCAGCAGTTCTATCTGCACGGCCGGAAGCAGGTGCCAAAGCTCATTCATCGCTGGCTTTCACCGCGTAGCTTGGCCTATTGGTTCATGGACGATGGCTCCATGAAATCAAGCCAATCGAAGGCGGTGATCCTCAACACACAGGCATTTGAATTGCCGGATGTGCAGCGATTGATCGATGTGCTCGCCTCGCATTTCCAACTTGCCGCGAAAGTTCGAAAACAGTCGGACGGAAATCAAGTATTCATTTCCGGTCGATCGTTCGAAAAGTTTCGCGAGTTGGTTGACCCGTTTGTGATCCCTGAAATGCGGTACAAAATACCGCTCGCAAGACGAACACCAATGCCTAAAGAGTAACGGAGGAGCCCAATAGGTACCCTCAGCCTGGTTGGCAATCAGGCTTCGAGCGTAAAGGTAGAAGGGTGCTAAACTGCGAGACTCATCAGTCGAGCAGGTACGAAAGTAGGGCTTAGTGATCCGGTAATCCCGTATGGAAGGGTTATCGCTCAACAGATAAAAGGTACTCCGGGGATAACAGGCTTATCGCTCCCGAGCGTCCATAGCGGCGGAGCGGTTTGGCACCTCGATGTCGGCTCATCACATCCTGGGGGTGGAGAAGCTCCCAAGGGTTCGGCTGTTCGCCGATGAAAGTGGTACGTGAGCTGGGTTCAGACCGTCGTGAGACAGGTCGGTCCCTATCTACTGTGGGCGCACGAAACTTGCGGAGGTTCTTCTTTAGTACGAGAGGATTTAGAAGGACGGCCCTCTGGTGTTCCAGTTATCGCGCTAGCGGTACGGCTGGGTAGCTATGGCCGGAACGGATAAACGCTGAAGGCATCTAAGCGTGAAGCCCGCTCCAAGATCAGGTTTCGTTGAGCAATTGCTCGAAAGTCCCCTGGAAGACGACCAGGTTGATAGGCCGGATGTGTAAGCGTAGCAATACGTTCAGCTAACCGGTACTAACGGACGAACGCTTGGCCACATTTATCCAACGCTCTTGAAGCGGAGTTGGTGTTCGAACCGGCTCCGTCAATCGAGGACAAAGGAAAGGGAAATTTAAGGTTTAAGATTTACTGATTTAAGATTTTCGGAGATTGAATTCCGCCAATCTTAAATCTTAAATCCACCAATCTTAAATTCGCTGCCGCTCTTGCCGCATCAAACCAAACCAACCGAGTTCGCAGCGCCTTACCGCGCTGCGAACTCCTTCTGGCGACCATACCGGAAAGGAAACACCTGTTCCCATCCCGAACACAGCCGTTAAGCTTTCCGGGCCGATGATAGTGCCTACCAGCGCGAAAGTAGGTATCGCCAGGTTTTTTTACAAAAACCCCGTTGGGACCTCCCAGCGGGGGTTTTGCATGCGCTATACTAGCGTCGGCGGCCCACGCCCACTCTTCCCCCACAACCGCACCTCGCCGCTTGCGGCCTAGCTCCTCCTCCATTACTTACCACTCCGAATTATGTCCCACGACCCCAACGACTTCCCCGATATCGACCAGCAAATCCGCATCAACGAGCTCCGCGAGGCTGCCCGCGAAGCCGCCGGCGGCGAAATGACCGACTGGGAAAACCCCGACTGCCCGCCCGAAATCGCCGAAGAGTTCTGGTCCAACGTCCTCGCCTACGAATCCGCCGAGCAAACGTGCCATTTCATTCAGCTCGAACAGCGCGGCATCGCCCTCCCGGCGCCCGAAGAGCTCGATGACCAGCAGCTCACCGCCAAACTGTGGGAAGTCATCCACACCCTGGCCCGCATGAACGTGTTCCTCTCGCAAACCAACCACTGGAGCGATCGCGAGCTCTACGCGCACTTATGGCACGACTCGCTCCGCGAGATCACGATGGACCTCCCGCCCGATTCCGGCTGGAACCATCACATCGACTTCCTCTCCTCCGGCAGCGACGAAGACAACGAGCTTTACCTCAAGTTCTACGCCGACGAAGATTACCGCCAGCGCTGGCACAAAGACTGGCCGAATGACGCCATCCCACCCCACGTCGATCCACCCTACGATCGCGACCGCCACCTCCCAAAATCCCCCGGCCCTTGACCCCCAGGGCCCAGCAATAATTCACGTGGCCGCGTCTCGCCGAGACGCGAATGTCCCAAGCCTCAACCCTCAATTCGACAAATAAACAGCTTCGGCCCCTTCCCCTTCGACAGACCTTATTAACAAACAGTTTCTGTTCCCTCTCCTTCGACGGGGAGGGCTGGGGAGGGGTGCCCCCAAAACGTCCCGAACCGCGCGCGCCGTAAACTCCCTCGACGTTCTCAACGCCCGCCCGCCAAGTTCCTGTATCTGGCACACGCTCCCTGACCACTGCCCCCTTGGCCTGACACCTGACGCCCGAAACGTGACACCTTACCGTGTGGGTATCGCCAGGTTTTATTACAAAGCCCCGTTTGAGTTAAAAAGTCTCAAGCGGAGTTTGTTTGCAGATGCTCGGCTGCCATTACTTTACGCATCTTGACAGCAAGAATAAATGATGCTATGATTGCAATATGAGAACGACCGTTACCGTGGAACCGGATGTGGAGGCACTCCTGCAGGAGGCCATGCGGCAAACGGGCCAGAGCTTCAAGTTCACGCTCAATCAGGCAATCCGCAAGGGCTTGGCTGACACGGTTCCAGCGATTGAGGAAAAACCGTTCGTTGTTCGGGCGCGTCCGATGCGCCTGCGGGCCGGCATCGATCCAACGAAGCTGCAAGGTCTCGCAGATCAAATGGAAGTGGAGGCCTTTCTCGAACTGTCGTCACGCCCAGACCGAGCGCGAGACGCCGCAGTGATCGTACCCGACGCTAACTTGCTTCTCTATGCCTACGATGAATCATCTTCACGGCACCAAGCAGCTCGCCAATGGTGGGAGCGATGCTTGTCTGAAAGCGAGCCTGTTGGCTTCACCTATTCAGCCGTCTTCGCGTTCGTTCGCGTGGGCACGCTCGCCGCCGCATTTGAAAGGCCAATGACGCTTTCCGAAGCGACGGCGGCTGTCGAAGCCTGGCTGAGCCGCAGCGTTGCCCGCGTTCTGTCACCGGGACCAAACCATGTTGAGCAAGTGATGAAGTTGCTCGAAGCCGCCGGATCGGCGGGCGGCAATTTGGTGACGAACGCTCAGATCGCCGAACTTTCCCTTGCTCATCGCGGCACGGTCCACACCGCCGACCACGATTTCGAACGCTTCCCCGGCCTGAAATGCCACTTTCCGCTCGCTCGCTAAACCCTCCATTCTAATCTAATGGAGCGATTCACCATTCTGCCGATGCCCTGGTACCCATAGGTTTGATCTCAACAGTTCCCCTCCCAACCTTCCGCCCTCCGCCTTAGCGGCATGTCTACCAGGGCGAAAGTAGGTATCGCCAGGTTTTATTCTGGCAGCATTGCCACCAAACCCCGCCGACTGCAAAGCCGAGCGGGGTTTTTGCTGCGCACTCATGTAGCCGCTGGTCACCGACCGGTGGAAGGCCGACGATTGACTTTCTTCCGGTCCACTCACTGGATTACGCTTCGTGCGGTCCCCTCCCCTTCGACGGGGAGGGCTAGGGAGGGGTGATTCTCGGATTCATGGCCGTGCTACTTGCCGAATGATAGCGCGACCGAGTAAACAATCCGCATGTATCGAAACCAGAGGCAATGCGACTTCGCCCGGACATTACGCAATGCTGCCTCCAATGCCGAAAAACTTCTCTGGCATTTTCTCCGCGCCCACCAACTAGGCGGCCACAAATTCCGCCGTCAAGTAGCCATTGGCCCCTCCATCGTCGACTTCGCCTGCCTCCCCAAAAAGTTAATCATCGAGCTCGACGGCCCGCAACACTTCGAAACAGAGGCTGCTCAATACGACATCGAGCGCGACGAATGGCTTACGGCCCGAGGCTATCGTATTCTTCGCTACCGCAACCAAGAGCTCGACGAGAACATCCAAGCCGTGCTCGACAAATCGCACAAGCCGTAGAAACATCACCCCTCCCTAACCCTCCCCGTCAAAGGGAGGGGACCAATCCAAGGAAGTAAACGCGATAGCCATGGTGCATCGCGATACCGGCCGCACCGTCGGCACGTGCTGCTTCAAAGGGCCGCCGGCCGATGACGTCGTCGAGATCGCCTACGGCGTCGAACCCGAACAGCAAGGCAACGGCTATGCTACCGAGGCGGCCGAGGCGCTCGCGAACTTCGCTTTCTCCCAAAACGTGCGTACCGTCCGCGTCCACACGTTGCCCAACCCGAACGCCTCGGCGCGTTTCCTCAGCAAGTGCGGCTTCCGCCAAGTTGGCCAGGTCATCGACCCCGAGGATGGCCTCGTCTGGCACTGGGAGAGGCACCGCGCACAACCGCCTGAATAATGACACGCCGCGTACCGGGCGCCACTGGCTCCGCCAGCATCCTCCCGCGCGCCCTCGCCGCTCGCGCCTCGCTCCCTGCTCCCCCTTCCCCACTCGCCTCGTCAATCCCCAATTCTTGGCCACGCAGCCGCTCGCTCCTCGTTCCTCGCTCCTCCCCCTCCGCGATCCCAGCTCGACCACAAGCATTCCGAACACTGGCGCCACTGCCGTTTACGATTGGGTACAATCTTCCTTGCAAAAATGGCCCAAAAATACTTGTGGACATCCGTATACAGACGTGCTATGTTCAAGCCCGCATCATCGCACTCGCTCTTTGAAAGCCCGGAAGCACAATCCACTGCCGGCCCACCCCGAAGCAGCCGGCTCACCGTGCGCGCTTACCCCGCCGCTCATTGGCAGTGTGTCCAATTCGCGACTGGTACGTTGCGGCGCGGTGTGTCAGAGTCGCTACAGGTGCGCAAAACCCCAGGGAGGAATTTTGCGCACTTGTACCAGTGACGCCGCACCAAAAGGGCAAATACCATCAAATCCAGAGGGGAATTTTGCGCTCCTTAGCCCGCTCGACCACCTTGTAGCACGGACTTCAGTCCGTGTCCGTGATTCTCGCACGGACTGAAGTCCGCCCTATGAAGTTCCGGTCCGAACGGCGACAAATGGGTCGCTACCCGCGACGAGCCAGCTTATTTCCGGGGTTTACCCTCAAATCCCTGTGCAACAGCGCGAATCCGTCTGCGCATATCAGATATTGAGAATGGATAATAATTCAAAATAATTGAAAGAAAATGATCGAAAATTAACCCGTTTCGGGTACATTAAGAGACTGAACACATGGGCTTTCGCTCATGCGGTTACGCGAGGAGTCCGCCCGGCTTTTCAGTCGTTCGACGGCAGAACATCGAGTCTCTAGCACCGGTCAGCACGTTTAGATCTCCACCACGAAATACATTGCAATCGTACTGTGGCGTTGCGGCATAGTATGCACATCTTTTGAGAGGCAAGCTAATGACCAGGACAACATCAAAGGCCTTCATTCAATTCTTTGCTATTCTCGCGATATTGGTATTCACCATTCCAACCTCTCAGGCAGGTATTCTAAACGGCAACGCCAATGCTTATGGCGGCGTCACCGGTTCTGTTCCATTCAATAACGGCGTTGGCTTGAGCGGCACGATTGATTATGCCGTGTTCACGGCAGCGGCTTTCAACTCAACCTTCCCCGCGCTTGGTTATGTTCCTGGAGACTGCGCTGGTGTACACCTATCAGGTCAACGTTACCGGCAGTCTAGGTGCATCCGCTGAAATCGTCGGCATTGGGAATCCCGCGAATACGATTGGCACCTTCAATATCGGCGACCAAGATGCGTCCTCGGAGTCGTTTGCTCCCAACGCTCGTTGGCTGTTCTCACCTGAGATTCCTACCGGCATGAGCAGCTGGGGCTTGGCGTTTTCCTCACCAAACTTGCCGATCGTGGCGCTTCGCTCACGATTGACGGCGGAACTCAGGCGCTGATTGCCGGTATCCCAACTCCCGGCCCGATCGCCATACCCGAGCCTGCTGCATTGGCACTCCTCGCGGCGTGCGGCATTCTTTCTGTATTGCCTCGGCGAGGTCACTAATCATTGAACATAGGATTTAAGAGAGCGGGCGCTATTCCCAGCGGAGTTTTTAACATCCACAAGAATCGGCAAGCACGTTTGAATTGGAGTCAACAGCTATGACATTCTCTCAAAATATTCGCAACTGGATTTTCTCCCTGGCAACACTTTGCGCCCTGCTGATTGGTGCCGCACCTGCCTGGGGAGGCGCCTTGGCAACAACGCCCTTTGCCTTGAATGACGGTTTTGGTCCGGATGCCGGTCGTTGGCACGGCAGTGCCGCGATCGCAGCAGTCGCATTTGGCGATAGTGTAACTGCCGACGTGGATTGGGCCGCCTTCGGACCTGGTGATTTCCAGCTCTATCTCAATGGCGAGGGAATTGCTCAATTGGATCCCTCTGGCCCGGACGAAGTAACCTATGTCTATCAGATTTCGTCGGTTAAAGCCACCACTCCTGGAATTGATACGCTCACTGTGGGTCTCGATGCAGTGGATGGCAGAGGCACCGTGTTAGCTCCCGCTTTCGTTCCAACGGGAGCTGCCACCGAGAAGTCGCCCGTCAGCGGAGGTGACAACACTACTTCCATGGCTTGGTTTTTCAATGGAACTGAGTTGCAAGCGGGCGACACGAGCAGCTTATTGGTTTTTACAAGTCCCTTCGCACCCGAGTTGGATTTTCTACAAGTAAATTCAGGGTTGGCTGGGCCGTCTCCTTCCCCATTAGTGGCCAGCCCCAGTTTTCGTCCATTGAGCTCCCTCGTTCCCGAACCTTCCTCAGTGCTTCTAGGATTGTTGGGTTGCATGATTTTGGCTGGCGCAAGAAGAAAATCGCTCCGCTAAGCGCGGTGCCGTTCGCCGCCTGCCCGTGCCGCTAATCAAGGATTGCCGCGCGGTTCAACTCGACGTCGCATTCCAGGGCCCGATTCGTTGCTCGTAGCTTTCGGCCGGTGGTCAGCACCAGCAGGCGCTTGAACGTCAACGGCGTAATCGTTTCAGGTTGTGTAGGAGTTTCCCGACCACGCACCACTTCCGACCGCAGGTTTCCACCCCTGTCCCCGCATTCCGCGTCCAGCACTTCCGCCAAGTAAACAGTCGGTAGGTTGGCTTCGCCGCACAGTGGGAACCCATCTTCACGTACACCACACATCCGATGGGTTGTTGCTTCGCAATCAACCGATCCTACGCGGCTCGCTTATATGTCGATTCACCGCCGAGTCGGCGAGCTGCTTGAGCGCGACGCGGTCCACCTTGCCCACCGCCGTCATCGGCATCTCGTCGAGCACGATCACTTCGTCCGGCGCTTTGTAGCCGACGCGCTCCTTCGAGAATTGGATCAGTTCCGCCACTTTCGGCCGCGGTGCATCGGGCCGCAGCATGACATACGCCCGCACATTCTCGCCGTGTATCAAATCGTGAACTCCGATTACGCACACGCTCGCCACCGCTGGGTGCTCGAGCAGCGAGTCTTCCACTTCCTGCGGGCAGATATTCGAGCCGTCGTGGATGATGATCTGCTTCTTGCGGCCGCGGAACCACAGATAGTTCTCGTCATCGGCACTCATCAGGTCGCCCGTGTCGAGCCAGCCGTCGACGATCGTTTCGGCCGTCGCGTCCGGCCGGTTCCAATAGCCGATCGTGTTGCTCGGCGACTTCACCCATAGCCGGCCGGTCGTTTGAGCGGCCACCTCCCCGCCGCCGTCGTCGCGCACCGCCCCCAAAAAACCGGGCGCCATCTGCCCGATCGAGCCGATTCGATTCAGCGGTCCGCTCGGGTTGAACGTGCTCGTGCCCGTTTCGGTCATGCCGTACAATTCCTCGATCGCGTGTCCGGCGAGTGCCGTGTATTCATGCTCCAACTCCGCCGAAATCTTGTCGCCGCCGGAAACGCATCGCCGGATCGACTCGAAATCTTCCCGCGTGGCGCCGTGATCGCGCGCCAGGGCAAACAGCGGGGCCGGCAATGTGCACAACAGCGACGGCCGCGAATGGCGAATCAGCGGCAGCAATTCGTCCGGTCCGAAGCTCCGCGCCACTGCGACGCGTGCCCCAGCCGCCAGCCCTGCAAACGAGAGCGACGAGCACGCGATGTGCGACGCCGACGTGGCCGGCAAGAACACGTCGTTCGGCGTGATCCCCAGTCCGTCGATCGCGCTCGCCACCATCCAACCGAACGTTTCATGCGTGTGAGTAACACCTTTCGGCTTACCCGTGCTACCGGACGTGAAAAAGATGAACACCGGCGCATCGGCCCGCGACGACGGCAAGTCTGCCGGTGGGCCATCTGCCGCCATCAATTCTTCCAACGGCCGATGCGGGCCGCCCCTCGCCTCGAACGTAACCCGGCCCAACCGCAATTGGGGAACCATCTTGCTTGCGTCGAGCGCCTCCTCCCGCTCGGCATGCGCGACAATCAGCGACGCGCCGCTGACTTCCAAGGCATGATCGATTTCCGGCATCTGGTAACGATAGTTGAGAGGCGTGGCAACCAGCCCGGCCTTACAGCAAGCCAGATAATGAACCAACAGCGCTCCCCGATTCGGCAACAGCGACGCCACCCGGTCGCCCGGCGCCAGACCCATCGCCAAATACTGCCGAGCAAGTCGCGTCGCATCTTCATCCAACTCGCGCCACGACCACGTCCGATCGAGCAACACCAACGCCGCCTCATTGGGCTTCGATTTCAAGCCAACGTCGAGGAGGTTCGCAAGCTCGACCGGCCGCCCCAACTTGGGTCCAACAATCGCCACGTAGAATTCTCCCTGTCGAATTAGTTGTCGCGTCACGGCGGTCCGCCACCGATACCTCACATCGCTTCGACTCCTTACGGTCATGGGTCCATCAGCCCCAATCTACCAAAGAAGTCTCTCACATCGCGATTCCCATGAACCTTGAGCTATACAGATCCACGAACTGTCCTTCCAGGCGGCAGCCACATGTGGTGGACATTCCAAGGGCACTTTTCGGACCTTTCAAACGGATAACTTTTATTAATACATGGCCCCCCAATTCTTCGGGGGTCAGTCGGCCACGAGGACACCTAATAGCTTCAATTACCACACTAAATTGGTGGTCTACACGCTGTTAATGGGATCCCCCCTGGAACCTTCACTTATTCCGCTTCAAAGCCTTGTGAATAAATGCCTTGGGTCGTTTCGTCGACAGACTGACTGGATCTCTAACAAGTGGAATTTACCTAGAGAAAATCGCCAAAATCGGACATAAGTCATTGCAAGTAATGGACCCCAAGTTATATTGCAACCTCTCGCAATTGGGGGATATGGGGGTACGCAACACCAACTGCCGTGGGAATCGCATGAGCATTCGGTGAAAGACTTGGCGAATTGGCCGTGGAGTTAGTCGGTAACAGACAGTGGGAGATTCTGTTATTAAGCAGCGCAATCGTCTCTCCTACGCAACATGTCCCATCCTCGCATCTCAACTGACTAGGAGTTAACACCTCCCGGTCGAAATTTTGACAACTTCGAATTCCTTAAGGGGTACACATGAAGAAAGACAGTGACAGTAAGGAGTCCGGCAACGAGGAAGCTCGTGCCGAGGCCGCAGACGGCGCGCGGCAAGAAGCACCAGCACAACGCGCGCCTCAGGTAAACGTTAACGACAAGAATGCCGTTTGCCTCTACGCAAACTTTGCTCGCGTCACGGGCACCCCAGAGGAATTGATTTTGGATTTCGGTCTCAACGCACAACCATTTGGCGTGCCCACTGAGCCCGTCGAAGTGAAGCAGAGGATCGTGACGAACTATTTCACCGCGAAGCGAATGTTGCAAGCGCTTCACATGTCGGTGCAACGTCACGAACAGGCATTTGGTGTATTGGAAACCGACGTGCAAAAGCGCGTCGTGAGTCGTGCCGGCGCGCGTGCAAGCGGCTGACGCACATCGGGTCCGGCCAGGCTCTTGGCGGGTCTTGGCCATCTCTTTCGGTTTGGTATCACAACTTAGTTTCGCACCTTGAAATTCCCCGCCTTATTTTTGCTGGTCGCGTCGCGCTTCCACTGGCCGATGTGCTAGCACGCGCGCTGCCCCACCAATTTACGCAACGATTCGGGTTAACTCAGAGTCGTCCACGTTAGGACAGGAAAAAACGACATGGCACGTCAATCTCGCGGTCGCCTTCGTCTAGGTCGCATGTTTACTCCACGTCGCCGTAGCTCATCAACACTCGCCAGTGGTGAAGCTCAGGGAAGGCGACGCCACGCGCGTGTGAAGAAGTGGCGTGAGCGGTTCAAGCGGTTCCGCTTGAGCGCCTGGCACGAGAACGCGATCGTACAGACGGTGTGCGGACTCTTCCATACGAGCGCGGATGCTGCGCGCCGGTGCGGCGCACGACGGGGTCGCAGATAGTCGGTACCGGTTACGGCCGGCAACTGCGAATGGAAGGGCTGGAAGACCGCCAGATGTTGAGCACGACCCCCTGGGCGCTCATATCCGGGAATCTCATCCAAGACTGGCACGATACTTCGCTTATTACATCAAATGACGACTGGAGCGGCGTTCCAAGCATTCAGGGTTTTCGTGGAGATGGACTAACAACAGGCACTGACACTGATGCGCGGACAGTAATCACGGATGACGCCTTGTCTGTTCCGGACGTAAACGCAAACCAGTCTAATCCCGCAACGTTTACCACCGGCGGCGTCGCGGAATTTGACGGGATTGCGAACCCAGTGGTTGCACTTCAGGGGTCGGGAACGGCAGACGCACCTTATGTAACGTTCTATCTCGATACTCATGACGTGGGTGACGTCACAATCGATTTCAACATCCGTGATATCGATGGGTCCGCGGACAACGCGGTACAGCAAGTAGCGCTTCAATACCGGATCGGAAGCTCCGGCGACTGGACAAACGTCACCAGCGGCACGAACACTTACATCGCCGATGCGACGACGGGCCCGAGTCTGGCCACGCAGGAAACAGCCGTACACGGTGTTCTTCCCGCAGCTGTCAACGACCAACCAGAAGTTCAAATTCGCGTTTTAACAACGAATGCCTCTGGTAGTGATGAATGGATAGGCATCGACGATATTCTGGTGTCGAGCATTCCTGCCAAGACATACGTCGACGATGCTTGGACAGGATTGAGCCATGGACAAGCTGTGGACGTCGATCCGATTGCACCTGGCTCTCAGGACGGTGTCTTCGGCGTCAATGCCTTCGCATCGATTCAAGCGGCACTAGACGCGGTCGGAAACAATGGCGCCGTGATTGTTAACGCGGGCACGTACAATGAATCGCCGTTGGTCGACAACGGCAAGATCCTCAAGTTTGTCGACACCACCACGCTCAATGGCGATGTCACCGTCGGTCCCGGCACGGTCATTGTCGATCAGCCACTATCGCTGGGTGCGATTGCGGTCACATCAGGTGGCATTCTCGGAGGTTCTGGCGCGATCACGACGTCCAGCGGTATCTTTATCAACAACGGCGCCACGCTGGCCACCGGTGATAGCCCCGGCGAGCTCACTGTCGACGGCAACGTCAAGTTCAACAGTGGCTCGACGTTCGCCGTCGAGATTGACGGTACTGCCAGCCACGATCGACTCGTTGTCAACAATGGCAATGTGACCGTAGCGACCGGGGTTACGTTGCTGCCGAGTATCGGCTACACCCCACTGGCCGCCGATCTTATCAATCTCATCCACGTCAACGGCGTCAACGTTATTTCCGGCAACTTCACCTACACCCCTACATCAGGGTTCCGGCTGGTTCAGACCGCTAGTGATCTGAGCCTCGTCGAAAACAGCCCGCCGGAGTTCACTTCAACCAACACGCCATCGTCCGCTGAAAACAACACCATCGTCGGCACGCTCGCCGCAACTGATAACGACAACGATAGCGTGACGTTCTCCATCACGGGCGGCGCCGATGCGGGACTGTTCACGATCACTGGTGGAACCCAACTGGAATTTGCGAGCGGGCCGAATTTCGAAAGTCCGACCGATAGCGACAGTGACGGCGTCTACGACGTGGAAATAACAGCGTCGGATGGCAACGGTGGTTCCACCGCTCTATTGATCCGCGTGACGGTGACGAACGTCAACGAAGCGCCGGCGGCTGTAATCGTGGGTGGCAACCGCTCGATCACGGTCGACCAGGAACTCGTGTTGGATGCTTCGGCCTCCATGGACCCGGACACAGGCGATGCGATCGTCTCTTACGACTGGGACAGCGACAATGATGGTACCGCTGAGTACCACACTGCTACACCAGAACTAACGGTGGCGGCCAACACACTCACTGCTGGCCAAACGTATCAATTCAGTTTGGTGGTGACGGACTCTTTGGGTCTTCCATCAGCGCCCAGTAGCGTTGTGGCCGTGACGGTGGATTTTCCCGCGACCGCGACGCGACTTGAGCTTGCGGATCTTGATGGGGACGGAACGTTCGATGACGCGGTCCTAACGGTCGGCGATGGGCAGGGCCATAATTTCAGTATGCAGCATGACGGCGTCACTAACAAATTGATCGTTACGGACAGCGAAACGAGCGAATCGTTTGAACTCACCTTGCAACCTCTCGGCGGCGACATCGTGATTCACGGTGGCGATCACGACGATCAGGTCACCATTGACGAGAGCACATTTGACTCCGGCGACTGGGTGTTCGATTTCGACGGAGGAGATGGAGACGACGCGCTCAAGATCAAAGGTGATCGTAACGACAGTGCGATCTATCGGCCCAACGATTTGAATCGAGGTTCGGGCACCGTTTCGACGCAGACTCCCGGCGGCCAAATCGACATTTCGTTTAGCAACCTCGAGCCGGTCGATATTTCCGGCATGGGCACGGTGACGATTGCCTCGCCGGCAAACGCGTCCAACACTCTACAACTCGACGCGGGCTTCGACTTCGCCACAGGCACGTTCCCGGCGATCGTCGTTTCCGGCAATACCGGTCTGGGAATGACCGGCATCGAAGAAGCACACGTGTGGGACAACACGAACCTGATTATCGATACGAGCGCGACCACGGGCGGCGCGAACGAAGTCATCGTCAATACCGCGATCGGCGCCGGCCACCTCAACACAAACATCACGCTGAAGACCAATGCACAAGGCGAAGTAACGTTTGATGCGGATGTATTGGCCGATGGCGGCACTGTGACGATCGACGCTCCAACAGTCAACTTGAACGCCGATATAGTGGTCGCGGGGAAAGTTACAACAGCTGCCGTAACGACATTCAACGTCAGTGGCTCTGGAAAGATTCAGGATGCGATCGACCTAGCCACTACGGGCGACACGATCAACGTCGCCGCTGGCACATATAACGAAAGCGCTAACGGTGAACAAAACCGTTAGCATTCTTGGCGCTGGTAGTTCGGTAACGCATGTCGATGTAGGCATGGCCGCGATCGGCGTCGCAGTGGCCGACAATCACGTAGCCACGATCAGCGGCATCAGCGTCGAGAACTCGAGTGCATTTGGCATCGGGATTGACGTCAAGGGTTCATTGCATCTGGTCGACAGTGATGTTGGCACGGGCGGTCTGATCGGAATTAACATCGATGCCAGTGCGAGCAACGATGGCCAATTCGAAATGGACGGCTCGCGAGTACTGGGCGCCACACTTTATGGCGTCCAAGTCGGCGGTTCGCCGGCGGCCAATGCGAACCTGGATCTGAGCGAAGTCGCCGGCGCCACCGTCGCCATTATTATCTCAAACGGCGCGCTCGTGGTCACGAATAGCAAGCTCAGCGGCGCGCAGCGCGGTTTGGTGCTCACGTCGGCAGGCACTGCGTCGATCACCGGCAGCGATCTGTCGGGAGTGGTCGATAAGGCCGTTACTAATGCCGCCGGTGGCGTCATCGACGCTTCGGGCAACTGGTGGGGAACGACGAGTGGAGCAGCCGTATTGGCCAAAACGGATGGGCCAACAGGAAGCGTCGACTTCACGCCATTTTTGGATAGCAGCACGGACGGCAACGGCGCGACAGCCGGCTTCGTCGGCGACTTGTCGTATCTGCACGTGACGGCACTCGGTGGACAATCCGGCGCTGTCGGCCGCATTCAAGAAGGCGTCGATACTGTTTCGGCCGCAGGTACAGTTGAAGTCGGAGACGGCATCTACGATGAAGCAGTGCTCGTGAACAAGACGGTTGATTTGACGTCAACGACTCTGCACGGCGCGCAAATCCAGAGAACCACGGGCGCAGCAATCGCTGATCACCGTCGATGCGACAGACGTGACGATCGACGGGTTCGCAATTCAGGTCAATCAAAGCAATAATGGATCGGGTCAGCCAATCGCTCCAGTCGGTATTTCGGCGGTTGGCACTACTTTCGACGGGTTGACCGTCAAAAACAACCAAATCACTTCAATCGGCGACTCACCCGCGAATTGGAGCGTTAGCGCCGGTCTTACAGTGCGCGGCGCCGGCATTGTGCTCTTCGACAGCGGCGGTGTGTTGGAATCGATCACGATCCAGGACAACGACATCAACATCACGAGCGGCACCAGCTTCTACCAACGGGCCGTGTTCCTGAAAGAACTTAACGCACAAATCACGGGCAATACGCTCGCGGGTGCAGCGAATGATTTAATCTTTCAGTTCGCCTCAGGCGGTTCGTCGCTAATTGATAACAACGACTTCGTCGGCGCGCAAATTACGGGTGGCGGCGGCGTGGTCATTGGTGATCCCAACGTGAATGCTCCGATCACAGTATCGAATAACGACTTCACGCCGGCCGATACGGTGCTCCCCAGCACGTCGCTGTTAGTCAACCGAAATGTTAACGGGGCGACTTCGCCGATCTCGATTGACAATAACACTTTCAACGGTTTCACGACGAGTGCCGTCGATGTCGGCGGCGCCGACGGCGTTACGATCAGCAACAATGAATTCACATCGAAAACCGGCGCCAGCGGCTTCCAAGATATTCTCGTCGATTCGCAGGACGAAAGTAACAATGCGAGCACATCGACGGCAATTGGCACGCAGATCTTCGGCAACACGTTCCATCTCGCCACCGGCGCGAGCGGCACGGCGATAGTGCTCGAAGACAACTTGGCGGGCAGCACCTTTGCGCCTGGCGGCGTCCAGATCGGTGCGGGCGGCGCAAACACCTACGATACCGGCTACGACATTGGCGTCGATGCCACGGGCGGTGTCGACACAATCCAGGATAATATCGACAGCGCCACAACGGGCGTTCGTATCTCCGGTGGAACGACGACGCTCGCCGGTAGCGCGTTGACCAACAATACGACCGGCGCGCTCGTAACCGGAACCGGCACGCTCACGGTCGGGGCAGGTAACATCATCAGCGGCGGCACAACCGGCGTGCGGTTTGAAGGTCCTGCCGTGGGGCTCACGGGTCTGGACTTAGGCGATCTTTCGATCGGCGGTCAAAGCACCGATTACATCACGCTCGTCAATAGCGCATTTGATAACCAGGAACTGGACGGCACCGGCCTAACGCTCGATGGTACGGCTGTCTCGTCGATGACGACGGCCCAAAAGTTCGCTGCCGAAGGCAAAATCACCGACGAACTCGACGACAACACATTGGGACTCGTTTTGTTGCAGGCAAATACGATCTTTGTCACTCCTGCGACTGCGCCAATCGCCACAGACAACGACTACACCCGCATTAAGAACGCGGTCGAAGCCGCGGGCGACGGCTACACGATCTTGCTCGGCAAGAATTCCCTGGGCGATGGCGTGTTTAATTGGGACGAGGCGAACGCCCTGGCTTCTTGGGAATTGGGCAACGACGGCGTCGCCAGTACCGATGACGACTGGGCCGTGCTACTGGGCGACAACCAGAACAACGTAACGGTCACCGCAGATCCGGCGGACGGCATCACGATTCAGGGACCCGGCGATATCGATACGGCGAACCTGGAAGGCGTTTTCGTGGCTTTCGACAATGGTACCAACACCGGATGGACGTTCGAGAACTTCAATATCTTCGACTTTGACAACGCCATCGGCTTCTACTACGTGAGTGACGATTACTCAGACCTCACGATCAACAACATGCATATCCGCGTGGCGGCTGACAAGGCGGTCGGTAGCGGCGGCGACGCCAACCAAAACATCGGTATCCATTACGCCCGCGGCACTAACATCAGCATCACGAATAACGTCATCGATATCGTCGGCACCGGAGATGGCACGACTTTGGCCATACAATCCAACACGCACGGTGGAACAACGTACGATGGGCTGACGATCTCGGGCAATACGATCAATGTGCTGAACCCGAACACCAACGGCGAGGTCATCTACGGCATTTGGGAGAACGGCCACGCCCATCAGAGCGACATCACCATCTCCAACAATACATTCAATGGTTCGGGCGCTGATCCCTCGACGAATAATCAGACAGCGTTCCGGATCACCTCTCATTCCAGTGTGACCACGACGGTGTTGTACAGCGGGAATGAGGTGAACAATGCGCAGGTAGGTTTCAAGTGGCTGGACGTCTACTTCGCGACCCCGCAAGACTACACGGGCACCTCGCCTATCCAGTTGATTGGCAACACGCTGAATAATGTCGGCACGGGCTTCGATGTCGGTGGCATCAACGCCTCGGCCTTGCTCTCGGACAACACGCTTACCAACACAGGGCTGATGGACGGTGTGGGTGCCGGTGTCAATGTCCAGTCCGGTACGACCGTTACCATCGACGATTCAACGAACGACAACGACATTTCCGGCTTTGCCGCCGGCATCCAATCGGCTGGCACAGTGATCGTCGACGGCAACGACAGCTCCATCCATGGCAACGCCGTCGGCATCGATGTCACCGGCGGCACGGCAACGATCACGGGTAATCACATTTACGACAACACGACCGGCATTCGCTTCGTCACCGGCGGCGGCGGCGACGTCGGTGGCGTGTTGGCGGGCGACGGGAACGATTTCGACGACGACGTCGCGGGCGACGGGGCCGACGACAACGTGACCGACATCTTGATCGACTCTACGGCGGGAACCGTCAACATTCTCGGAAACAACTCCTTCGCCGGCGACACGTTCTTCATCGACAACGAGAGCGCCCAGGCCATCGATGCAACGAACAACACGTTTGACGAAACGGGATTGGACGCGAATTTCCGTATCGAAGACAAAGTCTTCCACGCGGTGGACGACTTGTCGGATGGCTTGGTGACCTGGGTGGCCGATAACCTCTACGTCACCACGCCGGAAGTCGGCTCGACCGATTCGAGCATCCAGCGCGGCGTCGACGCTGCACCGCCCGGCTATACGGTGAATGTGGAAGGCGGCACGTACATCGAGCAAGTCGAGATTGACCACAGCATCACGCTGCTTGGCGAGAGTGAAGCAGGTGCCATCATCCAGGCGCCGGCGGCATTGGGCCTGGGCAACAGTTTTGTGTACAGCGGCCAGACACGGCAGTCGGTCCTGGCCGTCACGGCCGGTGACGTCACGATCCAGAATCTCACCGTCGATGGCGCCGGTGCGGGCGACACCGTGGTACCGGGCAACGACTTCGAGGGCGTTGGCATTCATAATGCCGACGTCACGATAGACGGCGTGACTGTCATCGGCGTCCGCGACGCAACGCTGTCCGGCGCTCAACGGGGCCGGGCCATCTTTGCCGGCAACGACTCCGGCGCCCATACCGTCACCGTCACCGGCAGCACGATCAACGATTATCAGAAGAACGGCATCGACCTGCGCGGCGCCGACCTGACGGCCGACATCACAAACAACATGATCACTGGCGCTGGTGACACCACCGTCACGGCCCAAAACGGCATCGTGCTGTTGGGCGGCGTGGATGGCACCGTCTCCGGCAATACGATCAGCGGCCACGAATACAGCGGCACCTTGGGCGGACCCGATCCACTGAACGACACCCAGGCCACCGGCATCCTACTGTTCGATGCGGGCGACGTCTCGATCAGCGGCAATTATGTGGATGAGAACGACATCGGCATCTACAGTTGGGGCGGTGCGATCGGCATCACGAGCAACCACCTCGGCGCTACGATCGCCAACCGCTACGAAGGCATCTTTGTCGACCAGAGCGACTCGACCGTCTCGGGCAATGACATTGCGGGCGGGAACACGGGCATCATGGTTGTGGCCTTCGACGGCAACACCAGTGATTCGGTGGCCGCGATTACCTCCAATACAGTCACCGGCGCCGCTGTGGCGATTGATGCCCTTGACGACAACACAACCACCCAGGCGGTGGTCATGCTCCAAGACAACACGCTGGTCGGCAACGGCGCCGGCGCCAACGGCGTAGGCCTGCGTGTGGAAGGGGGCGCCGTGGTGGATGCCGGCTCCGACGTGGGCGACGGCAATCCCACCGGCCTGGGCCCCAGCACCGGCGGCAATCTCCTCAGCGGATATACCGGCACGAGCGGTCACTACGCTATCCAGGATCTGAATCTGGTCGGCGACGGCGATCCAAATGTGCTGGCTAAGTACAACGACTTCGGCCCTTACGTCGATGAATCGATCATCGAGGACTATGTTTTTGACGATACCGACGATGCCACACGGACGATGGTCATCTTTACCGGTGCGCTCAATCAACAGACCGCACCGACGACTGTTTTCGTGGACGATGATTGGGCCGGCATGGTGCTGGGCGCCGACGCGGATGGGGCGGGCGGTGGTTCGCTTGGCAACGGGACAGAATTTGGCGTCGACCAATTCGCCACGATTCAGGATGCTGTGAACGCGGTGGCTACCGGTGGCACGATCTACGTGTATGCCGGCTCGTACGCAGAGAATGTGCTGGTCGATAAGTCGGTAACGCTCTCCGGCGAGCAAGCAGGCAATGACGCCAACACACGGTTTGCCGCGTTCACGGGCGGCGCTGGCGACCCAAGCGTCGAGGCGATCATTACGTCTTCAGGCGCCGATTCGGGAACAGCCACCAGTGATTTAGTCCACATTGTGGCCAGCAACGTTACGATCGACGGATTCGTGCTCGATGGCACCAATCCAGCGATCCTCGGGAGCGGGGCACACAACGCAATCGCCACGGTCGATGCCAGTAATGCCGGCCAGGCGGTCAACAACCTGCTGATTCAGAACAATATCGTTCAAAATGTAGGCCATAACGGCATCGCGCTGATTGACCCGTCGGATGGGTCGGCGGTTACCAGTGGAAGCATCGTCACAGGAAATGTTGTCAGCAACTTTACGAATTATGGCGTGTTGCTGGCCTACAACGCATACGCCGATGTCACGTACAACACGATTACGATGCCCGACTTGGCGGAAGCGGGCGTGTGGGTCTACGATTTCACTGCGAATGGCGGCACGGCTGCGGAGCGGACCATTAATGTTGCCCATAACACGGTTACGGCCGGGCAGGATGACTTCGGCGGCATTTGGGCAAATTTGAACTACGCTCCGAACGCCACTCTCTACATTACCGAAAACATCGTGAACGCCGCAGCAGGAGTCACCGGAACAGATGGGTACACCAACGGCATTTATTTGAGCAGCCTGCAAAATGGCTTCGGCGCCGTGCTGACCGACAATATGGTTGGCTCCGCGGGTGGTCAGTTCGCTACGGGGATCAGCCTCTGGAATTTGCCGACCAGCAACACAGTGAGCGTCACCGGCGGATCCGTCGGCAACTCACTCGTCGGCATCGGACTGACGAATGACGATGTTAACTTCGGCTTGGTCGGCGCCAGCTCCACGGTTAGCATCAGCGGCGTTTCGATCACCGGCGGCGACACGGGCATCTTGGTGCAACAGCACGTCGGCGGCGGTGCAGTGAGTGCCTCGATTAGCGGCGTGACGATCAATGATCCGACCATCGCGATCGATGTCGACGGCGGAAGCGCTACGATTACTGGCAACGACATCTTCAACAATGCAACCGGTATCCGGTTTATCAACGGAGGCAACGGGTCAGTCGGCGGCGCAATGCTCGTTGATGGCAATAACTTTGATGACGGAGTCCTGGGCGACGGCGCCGACGACAATTCGACAGACATCTTCGTTGATACTACGGCCGGAACTGTCGATATTCTTGGCAATAATCAATTTGCCGGCGATACCAACTTCATCGACAACCAGAGCGCTCAAGCAATCGATCTCACCGGCGCCAATTCTCAGACGTACGATGAGCCCGACAATTTCCGCATCGAAGACAAGATGTTCCACCGAGTCGATGCTGGAAACACGTCGGCCGGCTTGATCACTTGGGTTGCCGGGCATGCTTTCGTCACTGCTCCGGGCACATTCTCTACCGGCTCGAGCGACACCGATTCGAGCATTCAGCGTGGTATCAATGCGGTGCCTGCCGGTTTCGAAGTCGACGTCGAAGCAGGCACGTTTACGGAAAACATGACGGTCTCGAAGGACGTCAACATCATCGGCGCTGTGGACATGTTCGGCGCCGCTGCCACCACAATCAACACCTCGAATTCGTCACCGATTTTCACGATCGATGGAAGTGGCTTTGGCGACGATGAGACGGTCAGCATTAAAAACTTCAATCTCGATGGCCTAGGTGGCACAGGCTCGTACGGCATTCACGTGCTGTTCACAGCCGACTTCGGAAAGCTTGTCGTCGACAACAGCAACTTCACTGGCTTCAACTACGACGGCATCGAAGTGCTGGGCAACGCGTCCACCGGCCTTTCGGTGCAGGATGTCGAGTTGAGCGATCTGTCATTCTCTGACAACGGCTACAACACGGCCACTGGCGGTACGGGCGACATCGATTTCTTTATGTATAACGGCGACGCCAGCCTGTCGAACATTGTGGAGACTGGCGCGCATGAGGTGAGCGGCGTCGCCACCGGCCGGATTGGCATCCAGATGCGTGGCGCAGGCGCCGATCTCGCGAACGGCACCGACTTGCTCCCAATGGGAAATGTGTCTCTGACCGATATCGATATCACGGGCAGCTACCGCACGGCCTTTGTCACATTCCAGGACTACACCGCTGCGACGACGCTGACGATGTCGGGCGTCGAGCTCGGCAGCACGACTTCAAAAGTCACGGGCACGTTTGGCGATTTGTTGCGGTTCGACGCGGTTGGCACGGGAACGGTTAGCATCCCCGCCACGGTGGACTTGGGCGACACGCACTTCCGCGGACTGGATGCCACTAGCCCCGTTCAGTCGTACCTTGAATTCGCGCCAGACAACAATTTCGCGTTCCTGGTGGCCGACGCGACGGACACGATTTGGGACCTTAGTACGGGAACGAATATCGCCGCGTCCGCGCTCACGCTGGATGAGGCCTTCGAGGCGGAAGACCGCATTTTGGATTATGTAGAGCCCGACGTAGGGGGCGATGCTTTCAAGGGCTGGGCGGAGCTGAAAGATGGCCAAGCATTCGTTACCGCCAGCACGCCGGGTCTGGTGGACCTCATCAGTCGCGGGGCCGAAGTTGTCGATCTGGGCGGCACCGTCCATATTGCCGACGGCACGTACGTTCAGCAGGTCGAGCTTTCGCGCAATGTCACGCTGCTGGGTGAAAGCGAGGCCGGCACCATTATTCAATCGCCAGCACTCCTTCCAGCGTCCTTTAACAATGGGGTCGATCAGCATCCTGTCGTGTACGTCCACGACGCGAGTGTTACCGTTCAGCAATTAACGGTGGACGGCAACGGTCAAGGCGGTGGAGCAAATAACCGGATCGACGGCATCGCCTACCACAACGCCGATGGCACGATCGACCATGTGACGGTCGAGCACGTTCGCCAAACGCCACTCAATGGGGCTCAGGAAGGCGTCGCCATTTTGGTCATCAACGACGACGCGGCTGCTCGTACCGTTAACGCCACCGACAACACGATATTCGACTATCAGAAAAACGGTATCGATATGCGCGGTGCCGGGCTAACGGCGATCATCACCGGGAACATGATTACGGGCGCAGGCGATACGACGGCGATCGCTCAAAATGGCATCGTCCTCTTGGGCGGCGTCGATGGGACGATCTCGGGCAATACCATTAGTGGTCACGAATACAGCGGCACCGGCGGCGGTTCCGATCCGTTCAGCAACACGCAATCGACCGGCGTCCTGTTATTCGACGCGGGCGACGTGACGATCAGTAGCAACACGCTCGATGGCAACGACATCGGCATCTATAGCTGGGGCGGCACGATCGGCATCACCGGTAACCACCTCGGCGCGACGACCGCCAACCGCTACGAAGGCATCGTCGTGGATCAGAGTAGTTCCACCGTCTCTGGCAATGACGTGACGGGTGGGGATATTGGTGTCGCCGTTATTTCCTTCAGCACGGCGAATGGAGCCACCGGCGACTCAAAGGCCTCGATAAGTGCCAACACGATTTCCGGCGCATCGCAGGCCGGTATCGCGCTCCTCGACGAGGATGGTACCGCGTCGTTCCGGGCGATTGCCACGATTGAAGGAAACGATTTGCGTGGCAACCAGATTGGCATCGACATCTCGGGCGACGCGATCGTCGACGCAGGCTCCGACGCGGCGGATGGCGACCCGACCGGCCTGGGCAACGGCGCCGGCGGCAACGATCTGTCCGGCTACACAGGCGTTCCTGGCGGAACCAATCCGAATGGCAACTACGCCATCCGCGACCTCAACCTGGACGCCGACGGCAACGTCGATGTTTACGCCCGCCACAATAGCTTCGGCACCGCTGTGCCGAGCGCGATCGAGATGGTGGTGTTCCATACGGACGACGATTCTCAGTTCACAGAAGTGTTCTTCACACCAGCGGACAATCCGGGCAGCCAAACGCCGCCGCCGACCGAAGTATGGGTCGACGACGACTGGACCGGTACCGGTTTGGGCGACGACGCTGACACGGGCAGTGCGACCGATGGTATCGCGTTTGGGTACGATCAATTTTCCACGATCCAGGATGCAATTGACGCAGTGGCGGTCGGTGGGCTCATCCACGTTCATGCCGGCATGTATGACGAGAACGTCGTCGTCGATAAGAGCGTCACGATTAGCGGCGCGGGACAGGGCAGCACGATTGTCGAACCGGCCCTGTCATCCGTGATGCCGCTCGCCGCTGGTTCGTTGCCGCCGGGCGCCAGCAATGTGTTTCTGATTCAAGCCAGCAACGTTGAAATTAGTGATTTGACCGTCGACGGAGATAACGCCTCGCTGACGAGTGGAATCGTCGTCGGTGGTGCCGACATCGATGCCCGTAATGGCATAATCGAAGACTTCAACGCCGGTGTGTTCGACAACACTTACGTTCATGATGTGACAGTGCAAAATATTTACCTCCGCGGCATTTATGCCTCCAGCGGCGGCACGGGTTTTGAATTTGCTGATAACACCGTCGACAACGTGCAAGGCAGCAATCAATCCATCGCCATATTTAACTTTGGTGGTTCCGGTGAAATTTCCGGCAACCACGTGAGCAATGCTGCCGATGCCATCGCCACCAATCACTCGTTGGGAACGAACATCTTTGGCAATGTGATCACGAGCTCCGGTTCCGGAATTCACTCGGACAACAACGGTGACGGTGTTGGCGCTGTTGCCGATTCGATTCACGACAACACCATCACTACAGGGCCGGCCGGCACTTACGGCATTTTTGTCTTCGTGCCGTATCTGAACGTCTCGGTCGCGAACAACAACATCAGCGGCGTGGATGTGGGCTTGGCCGCGTTTGGCGGCATGGGTGGCTCCGCGAATTTCAGCGTCAATACGGTGAGCGTCAATGCCGGTGGCACGGGTGCTTTCGTAACGACAGACACGCTCGGCTACGGCCAGATGGACGTTTCGGCATCGTTCACCGGTGGCAGCTTTACCGGTGGCGACACAGGTATTCTTGTCGAGCAGAACGCGGGCGCCACCGCGACCACTTCGATTAGCGGCGTTACCATTGATGATCCGACCATTGGCGTTGACGTGGACGGCGGCACGGCTATGGTCACGGGCGCTCACATTTATAACAACACGACCGGCATACGCTTCATCAATGGCGGCAGTGGCTCCGTCGGCGGTGCGATGCTCGCTGACGGCAACAACTTCGACGACGGCGTCGCAGGTGACGGCGCCGACGACAACGCAACCGACATTTTGATCGACGCCACGGCGGGGACGGTCAATATTCTGGGCAACAATCAATTCGCCGGCGACACGTACTTTATTGACAACCAAAGCGCACAATCGTTCGACGTCACGGGCGCCAATGCTCAGAACTACGATGAGACGGACAACTTCCGCATCGAGGACAAAGTCTTCCACGGGCCGGATAGCACTTCTTCGGGAGTGGTGACGTGGGTCGTCGACACGTTGTTCGTGTCCACGCCTGGCAGCGGCGCCAGCGACGAGACGATCCAGAATGCGATTGACGTGGCAAATGTCGGCAACACGATTTTTATCGAGGCAGGCACTTACGGCGAATCCGTCAACGTCAATAAGAAGCTGACTCTCGACGGAGCCGGCAGCGGCAACACGGTGTCTGACACAATCATCACCGGCATGATTACTGTCAGCGCGAGCGGCGCGTCGGCTGGCGACCGCACGACTGTTAAGGATCTACGCGTTACCGGATCGGCCGGCAATCACGGCGTGCTGGCATCGGGCGTCGGTTTCCTGGCGTTTGAGAATGTGGCGTCGGCCAACAACGATCTGGATGGTTTCCACGTATCCAACGTCGACGACTTGGTGATGACTGATATTATTGCCTCGGGCAACGGCGTTGCGATGCCGCCGACCGTCGGCTCGGGTATCGACCTGAATGGCGTTCGCGATGCCGTGCTGACGAACATCACGGCCGAGAACAATTACAACAGCGGCATCGATATCACCGCACGGGCGAATTCGACCGGCAATTCGAGCAACATCGTGATCGATGGTGCAACGTTGAATAACCCCGTATCGGGTCGACCAGAGGGCACGAACGGCATCAACCTATACGTGGATGATGCGAACGGGGCCAGTTCGATCAGCGACGTGGAGATTAAGGGAGCCGTCAACATTGCCGATCACGCCTTCGGCGGCATTACCTTGTTCAATGCAGGGCTGTCCAGCACAATTTCCAACGTCCAGATCGGTCAGAACCTTGGCGACGACGTCAACCTGACGAACAACGCCGTCGATGTGGTGATTTTCGGCAATATGGACGACGTGAACGTGACGGCCGACTTCACGGCCGGGGCCAATACGGCGGTCGGTGTGAGCGTGCTGGGGTTGGATAACGCCGGCAGCCTGTCGCCGACCAACATTTCGGTCGATGGCAGCAGCTTCACGGGTTATGCCCTGGCAACACCAGCGATCTCGCTCGCCGCCCCGGACGCGTTGACCCCTGCCCCGTTCGGCGACTTGATTGACGCCAACGACGTCAGCGCCGCGAACACCACGTTCGACGGTGTGAGCGTCAACCTCGCGACGACAACACAATTCTTCGACATTGAGGACGTCGTTGTGCATGCCGTCGACGTCGCTGGCGCGGGACTAGTGAATTACGATCCGGCGGGCAACATTTACCTCACGACCAACAGCTTTGTGACCGGCTTCGACACGGCGGCACGGGTGCAGCGGGCGATCAATGCCGCGGACGCCAACGACACGATTTTCATCCAGGATGGAACGTACACGGACAATGCCCAAGTGCTCGTTGACAAGGACCTGACTATCATTGGCGAGGGCAAGACGACTACCATCCTCACTAAGGATTTCAACACGGGCACCAGCGGCGACGCCCGCGGGTGGTGGCTCGTCGATACGGGCGTGACGCTCGATCTCAGCCAGGTCGGATTCGACGGCAACGGTACGCTCACCTGGCAGGCCATCCGCCACAAGGGCGATGGCGGCACGATCGACAATGTTGCATTCAACGACATCAAATACCAGACCTCCGGCAGCCCGTACGCTGGCACAGCTGTGGCGTTCTTCCCGACCGCGGGTGGCAACCTGGATGTCACCAACTCCATGTTCAGTGACATCGGGCGCATTGGCGTGCAGTACTTTGGCGCCGGCGTCACCGGCACGTTCGACGGCAATATGTACACCGGCAAGGGCACGGGCGACTGGCTCGACTATGCCGTGGAGGTCGGTGCCGGTGCTGTGGTCGATATCACGGACAACAGCATCAGCGATAACCTAGGCACGGCATCAAGCGACGGCTCCACTTCGGCCGGCGTGCTGGTTACCACATACTTTGGCGGCGGCAGCGGAGCACATCTTTCCGACAACACAATCGACAACAATACGACCGGTGTAGCGGTCGGTTACGACAATGCCGATACGAGCGTTGTCACGATCGACGGCGACACAATCACGAACAACACCGACAGCGGCGTGTTCGTCATCGGCGGCACAGTCACCGTTGAGAACGACACGGTCCTGACGGGTAACGGCACAGGTGTCACCGTCAGCGACGGCGGTGAGGCCACGATCGTCGATAACGATAATTCGATCACCGGCAACGGGATCGGCATCGACGGCGACGGCGGTACCGCACTGGTTCAGAACAACGACCTGAACGGCAATACGATTGGCGTCTTGATCCAGAACGGCGGTGTGGCGGACCTCGGCCAAACCGGCGGTGGCACGGACTTCACCGGCCTTGGAATCAGCACTGGAGGCAATGATTTCTCGTCGTACACGGCGACCGCGACCGCGTCGGCCGGCGCCGTCGTCAACCTCAACGACAATGGCGCGAATGCCAATCCGGGGCGTCAAGGCGCACCTCCGGACGTAACCGCATTCGGCAATATCTGGAATGATTCGACGCCGAACGGCATCGAGAACGTCGTCTATCACGACAGCGACGATTCTTCCCTTGGCTTCGTCGATTTCGCCACATTCGGAAATCTCACGGTCATGGCGACCACATCAACGACAATCAACGAAGGCGATTCCGTCTCGATCAACGGATCGTTCACGAATGTTCCGCAGGCCCATACGATCACGATCGTCTGGGGCGATGGCAGCCCGAACACGGTCATCAACAATCTCTCTGGCGACTTCGATTTCAGCTCTTCGCACACATACATCGATAACGTCAACGGCACGCCATCCAGTAACTTCCCGATTACGGTTACCGTAATGGATGCATCGTTGGCCATGATCGGTCCGTCCGCGGCGATCGATGTGCTGGTAACTAATACTGATCCGAATATCGACACGTTTAGCGGCCCATTAACTGCCGGCACCGGCCAAACCAAGCACTACACCTTTACTTCCAGCGACTTGGGCGACGGAAACCGCACGCCTGGCCAACTTTCCGCGGCCGTGATGCTAACGCCAAGTGGCGGCGCGACTGCGAGCCTGGTGGGGCCCGTTGTATTTGACACGACGACCGGTATTGGCAGCTTCGACGTCCTGTTCACCGCTCCTCCGGGAGGTGGTTCGGTGGATATCAAGGTCACGGTATCGGACGACGATTTCGCCACTGATATGGAGACGCTCACCGTCAACGTCGGCAATACGCTCCAAGTCACCAATTTCGTGACTAACCCCAGCGGCTTTGACGTTACGTTCAATCGAGAACCGAACCTCAGCGATTTGAATCTCTACGATGGCCGTAAAGCCAGCGAAGTAACTGTGGTAATCGACCCAGCGGATATCATCGTGACGCGCCAGGTGGGCATGGGGCCGGCGACCGTTGTGAACGGCTCCATGGTTTGGAACGCCTTGACCAATACGCTGAGCTGGATCAAATCGGGCGGCATCCTTGCGGATGATCTGCTCACCTACACCTACAATGTCACGCTCAAGAGTGGCGCCAGCGCCTTCCACGACGCCTTTGGAAATCTCGATGGCAATGGCGACTTCGACGATACTCCGGGTGAAGATTACACCAACTCGTTTGGCGTAGCGGCCACCACCGCGCGGGTTGTCAGCATCCACGACTTTGCTCGTGGTCCTGACCAAAACGTTGACGATTCGCCTGCTGCAGCCGATCGGTTAGCAGTCAGCATCGATGATGCGACTGACGTTCGTTCGCTCAACTTCCACTTCCGCTACGATCCTTCCTACTTGGTAATCAATGGCGCCTCGCTGGCTCCAGGCTTGGCGGGGATGGGTTGGACGATCACGGTCAACAACTCGACGCCCGGTGACTTGATCATTACGTCGTCTAGCCCCGCCAATGAATTGTCGGGCATGGATGTTGATGTTGTGATCATAGACGCGACCGTCACGTCCACCGCACCCTATGGCGGAGCAGAGATCCTTCGGTTCGAAACTGTCGCGATGGGCGTTGAAAGCGGAATGACGGTCGTGCCAGTCGCGCACGTCGAGGACCGCGCTATCCATAAGAACGTTTACTTGGGTGATGCCAGCGGCGATCATCTCTACGATGGTTTTGATGTGACGCTGGCTTCGCGTGTCGCCGTCGGTTTCGATACGGGCTTCGCCCATAACGATTGGACCGACCCGCTGGTTATTGGTGATATCAATCGCGACGGCGTGATTGACAGCATCGACACAGCGATTATCGGCCAGAAGGCGGTCTTCCCAGCCACGACGCCGCAGATTCCAAATATTGTGGTCTTGTCTCCGGTCGTCCTCGCCAGTGGCGCCGATCCAACGCTCTCGATCGGCGACGAAATTCCAGCCGGCATTGGCGGGTCTGTGGAGATTCCCGTCCAAATTGCGGTGGATCCGAATGTGACGCTGAGTTCAGCCACCTACACGGTGCAGTACGACCCGACGAAGCTTGACTTCGTCAGCGTTTCTGGCGCTAGCGTGTTCAGCGGTTGGGGCATTACGGCGGGGGCTGATGCCGGCACGATCACGATCTTGATGTCGGATGCCGTGGGCCACACGACGGGCGCATCGGTGGAAAACCTTCAATTAGCCACGATCACTTTCAATGTCTTGGAAACGTTCATTGGTGGCACAAGTGCCCTCAACGTGGCCCCGGTCAACCCGAATGAAGGTGGGTTAGTCTGGAGCAATGACAATGTCGATGATGGTTCGGTCAAGTTTGCATTGCTCGGCGACTACAATCAAAACGGCGTGGTCGATGCGGCCGACTACTCGCTTTGGCGAAAGACGGTCGGGACATCGGTGCCGAATTACACGGGTGCGGACGGCAACGGCGACGGCATTATAAATTCGGATGACTACACGGTTTGGCGGAACAACTTCGGCATCTCAGCGATGATGGGCCCCGGTGCAGGTGCAATAGCCATCTCAAGTGTGCCGGTGAGTTACGATGCCCCAGTCCCAGAGCAACTCATCTCGACGACGGTCGCATCGATTGACAGTAGCACTCAGTCGACTATGACCTATGGAGCCCTGTCGACCAATGTGTCCGATGCGTCCTCCGCATTGGTAGAACGCCATGTGACGCGAGATGCGGCAATCATCGAATTGGTCGATTCAATGCGGTCCAAAACGTCTATCCGACGGGCAACGGAGTTCTCCGGTAGTTCAGGGCGCTGATCGCTGATTCAAGCGAACTACGGAGCCGCGATTTGCTGTTTGATTTAGTGGCAAAGGATAAGCCGATGTCGCATCATGCCACGGAAGCAATACGACATGGTAATTGGCACAATGAGGACGTCGCGGACGCCTTAGATCAGCTCTTTTCGGAGCTCGACCTCGATGGCGAATCTGTGAAAGTCGCCTTTAGCGCTTGATTTTATACCCTACGCGGCCAGCAATGAGACATCTTCGAATTGCTGAAAGTTGAGCGTCATGAGGGATTTCAGGGGTTCGGCGTAGTGGGTGGCGAGGTCGGCGATTGTTTCTTGGATGGCGGCTTGAAATTCTTGGAATCCTGAATGGTAACGCCCGTAGACGGCCCGGCGCTTGATGAACTTCCAGAGCCGTTCGATGAGGTTCAGGTTCGGCGAGTACGACGGCAGGAACAGCAGCGTGATGTTCAGTTGCCTCGCCAACGCTTGCACCGCGGCATTGCGTTGGTAGCGCGCGTTGTCCAGCACCAACGTGATCGGCCCGGCGAGGCCGAGGGCGGCGATCTTCCGCAACAGCTCGCACATCGTTTCCGTGTTCACAACCGTCGTGTTGGTCACGCTCACCAGTTCGCGGGTCACGGCGTTCCAGGCCCCCAGGACATTGAACCGCTGGCGGCCCGAGGCGGCCCGCACGAAGATTCGCGTGAACGACCACAAGCAGCACAGGTACGTCCCGAACACAAAGTGCGCCGCATCGACGAAGAACACGTGTCCCCGTCCTCGGGCGGCGGCATCGAGGCGAGGCTTCAGTTCGACGTCGTGAAACAGGGCCTGCTCGGCGACGTGCTGGGCCAAGTTTTTTTGGGCGGCACGGGGAGCGCCCGGACCCGCTGCCACTGGAGCCCCATGTCTTTCAGGAATTTGCGAGTTTGTGACAGTCCCCGTCGCAGGCCGGTCAGTTGGTAAATGCGCTGGCAGGCTTCCGCGGTCGTACGGACCGGTTGGTTTTCGAACGACGCGCGGATCACGTCGCGATAGGCCGCCAAGTCGCTCACGGGCCCTTGCACGTTCCAGCGCCGCAGCCCCTCCAGCCCGCCGTCCCGATAGGCCGCGACGTACCGCCCGACGGTCGCCAGTCCGACCCCCGCCACTTGCGCCGACTGGAGACGCTTCAAACCGCAATGCAGCGACCACAACACGAGCATCTTGCGGCGGACGTGCGAATGCGGATGAGATTCCCGCTCGGCCCCCACGATCTGCTGTTCGTCCTCCGTCAAATGAACCCGAAACCACGCCATGACAGACCTCCTTGCCAGCACCACGCCATCCTCCTCGATGGCGACAGAAGGCCCTTGTACAACAAATCAGTTTCCAGGGAACAGATCATTATCCCCGCGCAGGGTATAAAGCGCGATCGAAGTGAGTCACCTCCGGCACAGCCGGAGGCTTCCATCGTGAACCGCTCAAAGCGGACAGCTTGGTTGGTTAGGTTACTGGTGTATCAGAACAACCGATTCTGGTCACTCTTGCGGTCGTTCTGTTCCTGATTCCGAATGTACTCGCGGATTACGACTTCATCGATTCCCACCGTCGACACGAAGTAGCCACGTGCCCAGAAGTGGTATCCCTTGAAGCTCCGATGCCGCCCCATAAAGTCCCTGGCGACGCGGATCGCGCTCTTGCCCTTCACGTAACCCACCACATGCGAAACCGAATGCTTGGGCGGAATCCGGATCAACATGTGGACATGGTCCACGCACAGATGCCCCTCCAGGATCTTGCTCTCGCGCTGGCTAGCCAACTCGTGGAACAGCTTGCCCAGATGCTCTCGCACCTGTCCGTACAGCACTTTACGGCGGCATTTCGGCATGAAAACGGCACTCCCATCGGGTGTGATTTAGGCTGCTGAAATCTTGCATATGAGGTCTCCTTCTCGGTGAGCTTTGAGCGGTTCACGAGTGGGAGACCTCTTTTTCTCTACGGAACTGTCATACGCTGCCAGTCCCCCGGCAAAGCCGGGGGGTTTCTTCGATTAATGAATGTGCAGCTCACTGGCTGCCACCCGTCTGCCAGTCGAGATTTCCGAATCGACTCTCGCATGCTTCAGAGAAGATTTCTACCTGCTATACTCAGTCTCGGGATTGGATCCCACTTGCGGAGGCTTGGGCGCGCCGTGATGATTTGCATGCAGCATCGGCGATCGGGCCGAGCGACCTTACTCTTCACGTTCCCCCGGGCACCATTCAATTGGAACTATGAATCCGTATGTCGGATTGGAGTCGCTCGTAATGAGAATCGCCGTAGCATTCAGACTCGTGATGCCCGCAGTCCTTTATACGTTCACGGTGCCGCCGGTCGTTGCCGAGTTGATCAACGATCCGTACGTGCTTAACTTTGCCGACGGAGCGGGAGCTGTCGCTTATAACCTACCGGAGAATACCGCTGCAGCGGCGATATTCGACCTGTCGTATGGTTCGTGGAGCATTGCGTTTGTAGACCAAAACCTGGAGGTCGTACTGACGATCAAGCCTATGACCGGTACGGGGCAATTGCAGCCGACCGTCGGCGCTAGCGGATTGGACTGGACGCCGATACCTGGGATCATTACCGGTTTCGTTCGAGACCCTCAGAGCGCACCCCACCTCTTTGATATCACGGTCATTGGGATCCCCGATAGCGTTTCGGCATCGAGCACTTCGAGCCTTGCTATAGTCAATGTAGGTGAAACCCCAACGACAGTGACTTGGCGATGGGCAATTGAGGTCGCGCATGTGCCCGAACCGGGCACCTTGTTTAGTGGGATCGTTGGAGTTTTGGGAGGGACGATTTGCAGACGGCGACGGTACCAACCGTGGTTGAGGCGGTGACGACATGCGAAGTGGGGCGGAGATGCGGACAATTCTTCCCTGTTTACCGAGTAAGCAATTAGCCACCATTAGAGTACCGGCTCGTCGTTTCACACCGCTTACGCGCGTAACCTGAATCAATAACCAACCACGGCCATAGGCCGGGGTATTAGGAAGGCCCGTCCGAACGGGCCGGTCACCTCGGGAAGGCCCCGCTGGGGCCGTTGGGATTACTCGTGTTCGTTAAACAACTCGTTCTGTCCGTCGTCCCGCAGATCGCCGTGCGCTAGCTAATTGAGGCCGACCGGCAATGAATCGAGATGGGTTCCATCGTCGGCTTCGTCACGCGTTTGTGGGGATTGGCTTTGTCGTCCCACTAATTGCCGCGGTGTGTCCGCATCACCGCGCATGTGGCAAGCAGCCCACGCTCTCGCCGCGCCCGCCGTGGACGACGTCGCGCGTCGTCGGCTCACCAGAGTCGCCGCCACCGTACACAGTGGAGCCGGTTTTTACGCACGTGGCCTGGAAGCAGCCAGTCTTCGCGATCCGGGAGCCCGGCAGCGAATGGCTACTAGTCGTCGAGTGGCCGCAGCCGGAACCGGCGCCGACCCAATCGCAAGACCAGCGCAGCGCCGCGAACCCTGCCCCGCAGTTCGGGCCGGCGCGTGTGACGCGCGTCCGCGACAACGCCGACGATCCGCGGACCGAACCGTTTTTGGAGCTCCCTGGCCGCGCGATTTATGGGATCGAGTTTCACCCGCGGTATCTCGAAAACGGTCAGATCTTTGTATGTAGTCGCTCATTGCAACAGGGCAGCATGTGGACGAATGTGCTGTCGAGTTTCATCGTGTCGAATCGCGATGGGGGCAACTCCAACCGTAAACTGCCATGCGACCCAGCGACTGAGGAGCGGATCTTGGAGTGGCCCTCGCAGGGGCATGACGGCGGCTCCGCAGTGTTTGGCCGTGATGGCATGTTGTACGTTGCACTGGGCGACGGCAGCGGCGATTCCGACGAGAAGCTGACCGCGCAGGACGTCAGCACGCTCCTCGGTAAGGTGCTGCGAATCGACGTCGATCATCTCGAGGCAGGAAAGAAGTATGCAGTTCCCCAGGACAATCCGTTTGTGAATGTCGCAGGAGCGCGGCCGGAAATCTGGTCGCTCGGCCATCGCAACCCGTGGCGGATGACGGTCGACGCTAGAACGGGCGGATTGTGGGTGGGCAATAACGGTCAGGACCTGTGGGAGTTCGCTCACCTGATCCAGCGTGGCGACAATTGCGGCTGGAGCGTTTACGAAGGTAGTCATCCGTTCTATTTAAATCGTCAGCTTGGACCTGGCCGTTTGGTGCCGCCGACCATCGAGCATGGTCACGCCGTCTTCCGCTCGTTGACCGGAGGCGTGGTGTATTACGGTCACCGCTACCCGGACCTGGCAGGCGCGTACATCTATGGCGATTACGCGACGGGCGAGATTTGGGGCGCCCATCATGATGGCAAACGCCTGGCGTGGAATCGCGAACTGGCTCGAACAACGCTCGCCATCGTTGCCTTTGCCACCACACATCGGGAGGAATTGTTAATTGTCGATTATGCATCGGGAATTTACCGGCTCGTTGAATCGCCCACCGACGACTCCTTCCGGCGATTTCCGCAAAAATTGAGCGAGACTGGTTTATTCGCGTCGGCTGCCGAACATCGATCCGCACCGGGGGTCGTTCCGTATGTCGTCCATGTGCCTGGTTGGACGGACGGAGCAACGGCCGAACGACTTGTTGCGTTGCCGGGCGCTACTCGCGTCAGGCGGCCATCCGTTGCACAGTGGGAATTTCCGGATGGAGCCGTACTGGTCCAAACGCTTTCGTTACCACAGCGGCGCTCCGGCGAGATTGCGAGACGACGCATTGAAACGCGCCTACTGACCAAGCATGGTGGCGGTTGGTCGGCCTACTCGTACGTGTGGAACGATGAGCAGGATGATGCGATGCTTGCTCCCGCGGCCGGTGTTGAGATCGATCTTCCCGCGGAACTGCTCCCGTTAAACAATGGGCAGCCAGCGCTGCGGAAGTGGATCGTTCCGAGTCGCGCCGATTGCCTGTCGTGCCACGGCCGCGCAGCTAACTTCGTGCTCGGATTCAGTGAGCTTCAAGCTAACTGCCGCCAACCGTATGGTGAAGTCGAGATGAATCAGCTCGTCGCCCTCGAACAGCAACAGGTGCTCGATCCGGTCACAGCTCCCTCGACTACTGAACGACCGCGGCTCGTGAATCCCTACGATGCAACGCAGGATGTGGAACTGCGAGTCCGCAGCTACCTGCACGTCAATTGTTCGGTGTGCCACGTGGCCTCCGGCGGCGGAAATTCGCGAATGCTGCTCGAGCGCCGGAGAACAGCGCGACCAAATGCAACTCGTCGGGGCGTTTCCGCAGCATCAAACGTTCGGATTGCCAGCGGCGATGCTCGTCGCGCCGGGCGAGCCGCAGCGCTCAGTGCTGTATTACCGCCTTGCGCACCGCGGCCCCGGCCAGATGCCGCCGCGCGGAACACACCTCGTCGATCGGGCGGCCGTCGAACTGATCCGCCAGTGGATCTCGCAGTTGCCGCCGGTCCGAAAGTTCGTCAAAGAGTGGGCGTTCGAGGAGTTGGCGCCCGCGCTCGGGGAGCTCCACATGGGCCGATCGACCGAGAACGGAGCCCGCTTTTTCCGAGAGCTCGGTTGCATGCAATGCCACCGCCTAGCAGGCGCGGGCGGCGGAACGGGGCCCGATCTCAGTCGCGTTGTGCCCAAGCGCCGCCCAAGTGAACTGCTGGAGTCGATTCTGCAGCCGTCGAAGCAGATCGCTCCCGAGTTCGCCGCCACAGTCATCGTGACCTCGGATGGACAAACGTTCCAAGGCCGCGTCTTCCAGGAAGACGAAAACAAAATGGTGCTATACACCGGCGATGCCCTGGCCGAACCGTTGACGATCCGCAAAAGTGACATTGAACAACGGTCGCTGTCCACGACCTCCACGATGCCCGAGCGGCTGCTTGACACTCTCCAGAAGCCAGAGATACTCGACCTGCTGTCGTACCTGATCGCGAATGGTTCACCGAAAAATCCTACTTCGTCCAAGTGACGTAAACAACTTCGAGAACTGAAAAGCGAAGTGGAAATATTTCCACGTCGAAGGGACTGATGCCCGGCTCAATCCAAACGCCACCTCAGTTTGGTCCGCGCCGTTGTGGCCGATCTGTAGCCTGCGCCAAAATGATCGAGGTGTTGCCAAGGACGGACGCTGCAACTGTAAGTGCACGTTGCTAACGGCCGAATCGTTTAAGAGAGGCTTGACTCATCATGCGAATCTTGCCTGTAATTCTGCTCACGCCGATTTTCTGGGCTTTCGATTCAACCGTATCGGCAGAATCACGCGTTGTGCCGTCGGGAGACCAACGTCAGAACAACCTTGTCACAATATTGCTCGAGACCGGGGAGATCGCACAACCGATTCATTCGTTTTCATTCAAGCGCCCTCGCGCCGGTTATATTTTCTTGGCGGCTGACTGTCGGGGAAAGGGGGCCGTTACGTTTAGACTCGACAGCGTGCCTGAACCGATCGCGGTTGTTAAGCGCGAAACAGACGGGGCCCGACGCACAGAGGCCGTGAGAAATGTTGCGCAGGGAGACCACACGCTAAAAATGGAATGCGAAGGGGAAATCCGCGTCGAGGAATTGGTCATCAAGGCGATTCCCGAACTGATGCACTGCGGCCTGGGCTTTGACCCGGCCATTCAATCCTACGGCAAATATGACCTCGATTTTCTCAAAAAGGATATCTTGCCGAACGTGACGACAATGATCGTCCCATCACAACATCGAGCTGGAAGCCGCCGACGATCGACGATTGGCACCGCCAGGGGAAAAAGATTATTGCCGACGGTCGGGATCAGTTCGCAGGCAAAGACGGCCGAGGAGCATTACCGACTACTGGACCGGCTTTTTTGAGAAATCGCCGTTTCTGGACGGCATCATCATCGACGAATTCATCGTCAACAATCCGATCCGCGAATGGCTTCCGGTCGTTACGCCGGAGCGCCAGCGGAGGTTCGACGAGGAGCGTGCCCATTATCCGATCTATGAAGAGGCCTTCCGCAAAATTCATGCGGATCCGCGATATCAGAGACAAGATGGTCTATGCCTACATCGGCGGAAGCGGCAAAAAACTGAACCAGGAAATCATCGGCCCGACATTCGTGCATAGCGATCCTGGACTGCAATTTTCGCATCGCCCTGGAACGCTATCTGTTTGAAGTTTCGAGTCGAGCAGAAATCCAAGGACGTCTTGCAATTGTTCGTCGAGGGAATTAGCGATTGGGTCGCCAAGGAGCCGACGGTTCGCGAGCAGATGGTGCTGACGCTCGGGCTGTTTTCAATGCCGCCCGGCGGAATCAATAAGCAGCCCAACGTCGACTATCACGTCTGGATGGATCAGCAGATGAACGTTGTCGCCAACCATCCCGTGATGGCGGGCATGGCAGGGCTGAATTGGTGGACGTCGTCTGCAAGCCGACGAGGAAACGGTCCGCTTCGTCGGAAAGCTGTATCGCCACTATGCCATTGAGGGCAAAAGAGAGCTGCTGACAACAGACCCGCTGTTCCTTACGCACATTCAGAATGCGGATTTCGAGAACGGAGCTCGAGGGCTGGACGCTGCATGCGGCCGAGGAGGGAAGCATACAGGCAAAGAGTTTTCCGCGGTACGGCCGCATCGAGGGCCGCTACATGGGGTTGGGCCGGCCGGCCGATCCGGAACACATCGGCGATACGTTTCTGTGGATGAAACGAAGCGAGAAAGGGCCCAATACATTTTCGCAGCCGATCAGAGGATCTGCAGCCTGGCCGCCTGTATTCGCTTGAAGATGTTCACCTGCGACTACCAGGACCTTGTCAATCCGCAAAAGAAGACGAAGGAGGAAGCCAAGCCATTCATCGGGAGCTTTTCCATCGAAGGCGTTGAAGTCGACACGAAGCGTTCGTTCCGGGAAGCCTATGCATCGAGTCCCGAACCTCCGATTCCGGTTTGGATCACCTATCACTGGATCGTCTTTCGAGCGAAATCCTCCACCGCCAAGCTCACCGTCTCCGACTGGGATCCAGCCCAGCAGGGCAACGACCACCGTTCGGCCAGGAGCAAACGTTCAATTTCCTGGAACTCCAACCTTATCACGAGTGAAGCTAGCAAGAAGGCACTTCGGTAATGCAATGCGATCTCTATTTTCGCGCGCGAGCGCCTCCGCGGTTACCGGAGACGCTTCCAGGTTCGGAGCGCTGTTCATGGTAACAGAATGTCTCCACACGCCTCATAAATCGAATGGGAATTCTCTTTTTCGTCCTCGCCTGCAGCCTGAATCTACGGGTTCGGGCGGGCCTCAAACAAACGCGCAATATGGCGAATTTGGCGATTCGGCGGCCTGCGCTGCAGAAATCAATGCACTTGGTCCCGATGATGGCCTGATCGGCAACGCTTGAGCGGAGGTCGTCGCGGCTTGGCCGACGATATCCGAAGCATTCGTGACTTCCACCACCCTCATTTCTTCGTTTCGTGATAGGGGCGTCGCGCTTGGTAATCGGCCAAGTCGCTCGCTGCAACTAGACTGTTCATCCGCAGGCGCGTAGAGCTTTCGCCTTGTTCATGGTCTGGACGGCCAGATCGAACTGACCTGCTTCCGCAGAAGCGGCAGCGAGCGTATCCAAGTATTGCCAGTTCTTGTGTTCTGTTAGATTACATGCCTTGGTCGCGTCGGCAACTGCCTGACGGCCGTCCCGATACATCGCAGCGGGACAGGTCGCGCGTAACCATCCGCGACGGTTGAAAGCGTCGGCGAAATTTGAATCGAGCCGGATGGCCTCATCATAATCAGCGATCGCCCGCTTGTAGTCGGCCTTATTAACCCAGGCGAGGCCGCGATCGTTATAGGCATCGGAATTCTTCGGATCGAGTCGGATGGCTTCGTCGAAGTCGGCCATGGCTCGGTCGTACTTATTCTCATCAGTCCACGCCAAGCCGCGGTTGCGGTACGCCTCGGCGAATTTTGGATCGAGATGGATCGCTTCATTGTAATCGGTAATCGCCCGGTCGAATTCCCCCTTGTCGTCCCATGCGTCACCACGCCCCTTGTACGCATCAGCAGACTTCGGATCGAGACGGATCGCCTCGTTGTAGTCGGCTATGGCTCGGTCGAATTCGTTCTTACCAGCCCACGCGAGACCCCGATTGTAGTAAGCGTTAGCAAACTTTGGATCGATCTGGATGGCCTCGTTGTAATCAGCGATTGCCTGGTCGTACTCACCCTTATCATCCTCTGCATCGCCGCGTCCCTTGTACGCGTCGGCTAATTTCGGGGCAATCCGGATCGCCTCATTGAAGTCGGCGATGGCTCGATCGTATTCACTCTTGTCGTCCAGCACGAAGCCGCGACTGCTGTAGGCGCTGGCATCATTCGGTTCGAGCCGGATAGCTTCATTATAATCAGCGATTGCCCGCTCGTACTCGTGCTTATCATCCCATGCAAGGCCACGGTTGCGATAGGCGTCCGCATCGATTGGATCGAGTCGAATAGCCGCGTTGAAATCGGAGATGGCTCGGTCGTACTCGTCCTTGTTGTACCAGGCGACGCCGCGATTGTTGTAAGCGTCAGCATCTTTCGGATCGAGCCGAATAGCCTCGTTGTAATCGGCAATTGCGCCGTCGTACTCACCCTTGTCAGCCCACGCCAGGCCACGACTGTTGTAGGCGTCAGCGAATTTTGGATCGAGACGGATAGACTCATTAAAATCGGCAATCGCCCGGTCAAAGTCGCCCTTGTCGATCCATGCGAGGCCGCGATTGTTGTAGGCGTTCTTATCTTTCGGGGTGAGCCGGACGGCCTCATTGAAGTCGGCAATGGCCTTGTCGAGTTCCCCTTTATTCCTCAAGGCTTCCGCAAGGTTGTTGTAGTTGTCTGCCGACGGGTTTTGTTGTACCTGCCGATTGAAATAATCGCTTGCCTGTTCATACGGCACCACGTCTGATCGTTTGATCCAGCCACCCACACTCGCGTTGAACCAAAGCCACTCGCCATTGACCTTTGTGACTTCGTTGACCTTGCCCAATTCGAGCTCGCGGATAATACGGGTGCCTTCCCGGGCTTCGGTGTCCCAGTGGATGGTCATCACCTTCTTACCGACCAACTTCTCATTCTGGGCATGGGCGTTGGCAGCAATAGTATGTGAGACAATCGCGACGTATAGGGCACAACGGACGATCGAGGAGAACATGGAAAATGCTCCTCCAAAGTGAGACCAGACCTGGAGTCAACCGTTTAGCGATTCTAGCACCTGTGAGCGGGTGTGCAATTGGCCCATCATTTTATCGTTAGCGGTCCATGATGGTAACCATGCGCGTGTCCAAACTTGGAGGATGCCACTTGCTTACGGAGGTGTTGGATCGGGTCGACTATGAAGCGCTCGCAGAATACTCAACCGCGGCTGGAAGTCCGACGATCCGGTCGCGCAGTTCGTCGACGGGGCATGAACATCGGCGGAGACCGGCTTGCCCGCAATTTCTTCTATGTCCGCTAGGAGCGGATCTGGCTTAGCCGAGATCGCGAGCAGTCGCGGGAGGTGGTCGGTGGGCATGGGAGGCTATACCCCTATTAAAAACAAAAGGCGCCGCGAGCAACTGGACGCGGCGCCCTTGTGCCGATCGCTGCCTTTTCAAGCCGTGAGCGTGTTGCGGTCTCGAATGGGGGACAAGCGTGGCAACTGCTCGAATCGGCCTTGCCGTCTGCCGGATTGCCAGGACGGTTGGGAGGGCGTAATTCAGCAGAACCTACCGGGCGACCCGCAGTGGATCTCAATCGGGCTTACTGCCGCATCGGCACCGACAGGGCCGCATTGAATTCCAAAAGACAAGGCGCGATCAATCTACGCCCGGGAAACTGAGATTGCAAGTAGCAGGCGGAATATTGCTAGTACTGCGGCAACGTCTCCGGAAGCCAGCGCTCGAAAAATGCCGCTAAAGATCACTGGTTCAACAAAAGTTTTGACGTTTCGGGGTCTCCCGGACTATACTCCGGGCGCTTTGTACACGGAGGGAAGTCTAATGAGCGCGAACAGGTGCACTACTTTTTTCTTGCGACACTCGATCGCAGCCGCGGTCCTCTTGGTGTGCTCCACCACTGCCCGGGCAACCATCCTTGAGTTTGACCAAATTCGCTTGCTTGGCCAGTTGGTCCCCACCATTAGCGGCAATGACCTGCCGCCGGACTACGGTGATCGCGTCACGAGCCCAAACCAAGCTGCACCCGGCGGGCAATTCACGTATGGTGAAGCCAGTGAGGGCTTCACGCCGAACGTCGTTGTCGAGTACCTTTCGACCAGTGCGATCGGAATCAACGACGTCACACTCTGGCAGGATGCCTACGGCGACTTGACGAACATCTTGTTCGGCAATCCGAACTCCAGCACACTCAGCGTGCGGCTCACCGCCGACAGTGGCTTTAGCGCGCTCCTCTACGGCTTCGACTTGGGTGGCTGGCCCAACACGGATTACACGATCGACGCGGTCCGCGTCCTGGACGGGCTCACTCCCTTATTTACCAACCACGACGTGCTCGTCGAAGGAGTTTCCACCGGCCCCCGTCACACGTCCTTTGCATTTGCTGCGCCTTTGAGCGGCAGCGACCTGCTGATCGAGATCGACTACAGCAACCTCGTTAGCAATCAACGAGACAATATCGGCATCGACAATATCCGCTTCGGCCAGGACCCACCGGGTATCCCCGAACCGTCGACAGCGCTGCTCGTCGCCCTCGGCGCGTATGTGTTGTTGCCTCTGGTCCGCCGCTAACCGCGATCGGGCATCGGCGGAGCGCGATTTCTTCGATCTGCAAACCGAGACATCGCCTTCCTTAACCTTTAGCCAATTCGCCGGCGCCCGCAGTAAAGGCTAGAAGGCGATAAATAGAGATGACAGTATGTTGGGATGACTGTGGTTGATTGGCGGCTGCTGTAGACCGGTATTTCGTCCGTTACAGGCACCCAATTTCCGCCATCCTCTGACCATGATGTCTGCGGTCGCGGTCAATGGTGGTGAAAGCTAGCCAAGCTGAAACAGCCGGATTAGTGAATTGGTACCATGTCGCGCTGTGCTACCGGATGTAGTCCGGTCTCAATGTGCTGCAGCAATTCGCTGTAAACAATTGGTTTAACCAGATGGAGGTCAAAGCCTGCTTCGCTAGACAACTTCCGGTCCGATTGGTTGCCCCAACCTGTCATTGCAATGAGACGTGTGTTTTTGCCATTCACCATTCGACGAATACGACGCGCGACCTCATAGCCGTCCATGCCAGGAAGCCCGATATCCAAAATGCACACATGCGGGAGCACGCCTGCCGTAAGCTGCAAGGCACCCACCCCGTCTCTAGCGAGAACCACATCAAAGCCATCGGATTCAAGCAGGTCTTGCAGCAGGCCCCCCGCGTCCTGGTTGTCTTCTACGATGAGAATCCGCTTCCGGTGGAAGCCTACATTCTGACACACCGGGTTCGACGGACCGTCCTCTGCAATCGCAGATGCGGCGGCAGTTGGAGCAGGTTCGAATCCGTCAGGAGGCGAGGCGGTCGGCATGCTGACCGTGAAACAGCTGCCTTTGCCGGGACCGCGACTTTGCGCGGTTAAGCTTCCCCCATGTAGCTCTGCCAACCGTTTAACAATCGTTAAGCCAAGCCCCAAGCCGCCATACTCTCTGGTCCGCGAAGTGTCCACCTGCATAAACGGCTGTACGATGCGATTGGCTTCCTCTGGCGGAAAGCCAATCCCGTTATCTCGCACTACAATCGAAACGGTGGGAGAGATCACGTCCAACTCAAGGACAATCCGACCGCCTGAGGGAGTGTATTTCGCCGCATTGCTTAGTAGGTTAGCGGTCAGTTGGACCAGTCGTACCCCATCGCCATTGATCCAGACAGGATGCTCGGGAATCAATTGCTGAAAGTGATGTGATCTTTCCTCGAACTGCTCAACGGTCATTTCAACGGCGTCCGCGATCGCGTTGCGCAGATCCACTCGATTAATCTGCAACTCGAGTTTGCCGCGACAAAAACGTGATGTGTCCAGCAGGTCGTTGGTGATCCGCACTAGATGATTCGTTTGCCGCTCAATGATCCGTTGGGCACGACGAACCGAATCTGAGGAATGAGGCTCGCGGTCGAGTACGACCAGAGCGGAGCAAATGGGAGCTAGCGGGTTACGCAGTTCATGCGCTAAGAGGGCCAAAAACTCATCTTTTCTTCGATCTGCGTCACGGAGCGACTGGCTCAGCTGCTCGTTCTCCACAGAACGTTGATCGGCCAACGTGCGCTGACGATTCACGAGTTGAAACAGCAGTACCGCGGCGCAGTTGACGAAGATGAACATCGAAAGCTGAAGATATTCTGGCAATGTGTCGATCGCAAAACTGCCTTGCGGCTTAATAAAGAAGTATGAGGCGGAAACGGTTCCTAGCAAGATCGCTAGAATCGCCGGCCCCGTGCCGCCGATCCAAGCTGCTAAGAGAACGCTCAGGTAAAAGAGACTAAATGGACACTGCTCGGCGAGCCACTCGTCAAGTGACAGCCGAACCACAACAGTTATGGCGGAAAATATCACCGCCACGGCATACCCCTTGTACCGATCATTTAACTTGTGAGAGCACAGGAGTTTTTGCATCGCAGTATCCGCCGCTTAAACGGTTGTCGAAGTCGAATGGGGCTTGTACGATCGTGCCGCGTACGAAGCTAGGTGCAAGCAGCCATTGGTTATTACTAGCTGCCGAAGCAGAGTTGCTAGGATATCGACGAAAGAATCGCCAGGTCGGGAGAAGAGTCGTCACTCTCGGCCGTGAGCTGAGCGATCAGGGCTGGAATATCCAGCGGCTTTTGAAACCAGCCGTCCCAGCCGTGTGCCATCGGATCGTTGCCATAGTCCCGGCTCATACCGGTGACCGCAAACACCTTCAAATGACTGATCCTCTTCATCGGCTCGGATTTGCATCAACGTCTCCAGGCCGTTTGAGAGCGGCATCTGCAAATCCATCAAGATGAAGTCGGGATGGAAAAAGCCTACTTGCAGTTGCTCCAATGCTTCGAGCCCATCGCGAGCAACCCGCACGTCGAACCCACGACCAGCCAGCAGATAAGCCACCAGCTTCCGCTCGTTGTCACTGTCTTCCACGACCAGCAAACTGATTGGGCGACCCTGCTTGAGTGGAGCTTTTTCGTTGCAGTTGTCGACCAATTCGTAATCGATCGACGAGAATTTATCGAGCAAAGTTGCGAGCGCGGCCTGCGCATCAACCAGCTCACCGCGGTCGATTTTTCTCTGGATGGCCTCCATGCGGAGATGCAGGAGGTTAAGCTCATTTCGCTGCTGGTGATCCAGCCGTTGGGTAGCGGTGACTGCGCCCCGGATCGAGAATCCCATTCTTGGCCAAGAGTCAGCTCGCCGCGGAGAACTTTCACGGAATCCGGGGCGTCGATGCCAATTTTGACCAATCGCCCTTTCACCTCACAAACGCTAATTCGAATGCCAAGCTGGGGAAAAACAATCTGTTGTTGGGCACGACGAGAAAGAACCAACATGCTATCAACCTCCTGTTCGGGCCATCCGTCGCAGAGAGCCGTGGCGGATGAGCCGCTATCGAACAACGCATTCGGGCGTTGTTTCCTATGCTGCCGCCGACTTCGTCCCGATGCCGACAGAGGACCTCGCGATCTCTCCGGTGCCTTTGTCTGCACATACCGATCACGAGAAATAGTAATATATCGCCGGCCGAAGCCACTAACCATAGTGCCTTGCTAGCTTTCTTCAAATTGCTGACAACCCAATTGCTAGCATCGGTTTTGCAACTCGCAGAAAGTTGCAGCCACTTAAGAGTTGCTCGACACGTGAAAAGTACAGACCTAACCACACAACAGTCGGCACCTTACCACTGTGTCCACTCGCAGGATGGATGGATCAGCACAAGGGATGTTGGGCGGCGGGTTGAAAACGGGGTGCAGCCTGCACTTTGCACTGGCTGGGTCGATCGTGTAGAAGTGATGGCAGGAATTGACGGCAGGTGGGCGTACCGGCGAAAAGCTGGAGAAACGAGGGAGCCACGGATGGCAACTACCCAGGAGATCAAGGAGCGGATTGCGGCCTTCGCACGTGAATTAGCCGTTGATTTGGGCGATGTCGATGATAGCGATGTGCCAGTTGGCTCGACGCCATCGAGACGCGCGCGGTCGAGATCGGCGACGCGATGTATGCGGAACTCGTGAAGCAGACCTCGGCCGACCGTTCCACCGATGACGAGTCGACCTGCCCCACATGCGGCGAGCCGGGCCGATACCAGGGCCAGCGCGAGCGGGTATTGATTGGCCGGCGAGGTCCGGTGACGATCACCGAGCCGGAGTATTTCTGCCCCGCCTGCCGGCTGGCTTTTTTTCCCGCTGACCAGGGCGATTGGAGTTGAGGTCGATTGCCCTTCACGCCGGCCATGCTGCGGAAGGTGGCGTACGCCGGCTCGCAGTCCGCATCGTTCGTCCAGGCAACGAAGGATCTGATCGCGCTGGCCGAAACCAAGGTCTCGCGCGAGCGCGTGCAGCGATGGACCAAGCGGGTCGGAGAAGAGCGTGCGGCGGAAGCAGAACGACAAGCCGAAGCGTATCAAGCACTGCCGCTTCCCGAACAACAAAAGAGCCCCACCGACCAGCTTCCGCAAGTGGTGTGCGTGATGATGGACGGCGGGCGAATTCAAGTCCGCGATCGCCACGAAAACGAGCCTAACACCCAAGGCTATTGGAAAGAATCGCTGGTGGGCTGCTGCCTGAGCATGGTGAGTAAAAACAGCTGCGGGACCCCTGTCCGACCATTCCCAAGACGTTTGTCGATCCCCAGCGGATGCACGATTTGAGCCGGGAAATCAAGGGATCTTCCGCTTCCACGGAAGCGCGCGGCGCTTCGGCGGAGTTTCCCGACGATCGCCACGGC
>CAWIXI010000023.1:0-5557 GCA_963840025.1 uncultured Planctomycetota bacterium
CGGCGGCGAGTTAGGCGACGTGGTCCCGCTTATGGCAACGTATCAAACAGTGCGATCGTGGGGTGAGTGCCATTGAAGGTGGAGCATTTCTCGCTACCATCGCCTTCTTGTTGGAGCATCAGCGCGCGGCGATGTTGATTGCGCATTGCCCTCGCCGTGCTTGTCGGTGATTTAAATTCCGACCGTATCGAGGGCGGAATCTTGGGTGGAACGCGAATTGAGCACGATCCAACAACTTCGACAAATGCAAAGTGAATTCTCACTCTGATGGTCCTGGAACGAAGCGTTCCGCATCGATTGCAGGTTGCTGCCAGTTGCGATCGTAGGGCCCACATCGATATTCTGGATCACGCCCGTCGACGGTGGGCAAACGGTTGCCGAACTGTCGGCTGCAAACGCTTCTGCGTGGGGGATGTTTGCCTGCGGACTTGCACAGTCTATATTCTGGACCACACCATCCCGGCTGCGTGTGCAAAAAAACTATGTCCGAACCGGCTTCGGACGCGAGATGGAAGTGGTGCTCGACCACGACGCGAGCTCGACTTTGATGACACTGCTCTATCTTGCGCATTGGTTGGCGATGTATAGCTTAACGCGGGGACTACAAAGTGCAAAACTCGGCAGAATCCCGCTATTCCGCCGGAGTCGCTTAAGCTACACCGTCTCGCTACCAAATTGGGGAAAACTGACTTATGTCCTTTGCGTACAGTGGTTTAGATTCGTTCCGCCAGCAGAGCTAGCGGTGATGTGCTACGCCAGAATTTTTGTTGGCGTTACGCAAGTTTTTCCCCTATTATGCAATAGGTTTTTTGAATTTCGGCCACGGAACTCACCGCGATTGCAGTTCCTTTAGTTTGTCGTTTTCGTGGCTGCAAGTCTCTCCCTCCGCCATATTTGCTCCGTTGCCAATTCCCACGGCAGGCGGATTTGCATATCACCCCGGCGTCTCACGGCATTGTACCAGTACCTGCGCGACGCTACCACTGGAAGCTCATTTTGCGGGTCGAGCGCGGTCGGGGTGAGCGATCATCGCTCGCGGCATAGCCGCTGTGGGCGCGATGCTCTTCGAGGCCCAGATGACCGAAGTGGCAGCGTTTGATTTTCTTAGCGGCAGTGTGGCGGTTTTCACCACCCGTTCGCCACAAAAGGAGACATCCAACGAAGACGTCGCAGCATTGTGGCCGGTTGGCCCCACGAGCGGTGTGCTGGCAGCGGGCGATGGGGCTGGGGCGGCCACGCCGGCGGAGAGCGAGCCAGCCGGTCTGCCGCCGAAGCGATCCAAAAATCGCTGCAAACGGCGGCCAACCTCGATACCGGCGGCGAACTGGCCGATCTTCGGGCTGGCGGTTCTCCATGGCATCGAGGCGGCAAATCGGTCGGTCCGCGAGCTCTGCACCTTAGCTGCCACGACGTTGGGGGGCGTCGAAATTCATGATCGAACCATTTGACCCTACCACGTCGGCGACTCCGCCATTTTGGTCACCGGCCAACGGGGACGCGTAAAGCTGCAGACCATTCCTCACTCGCCCATCGGTTGGTGCTGTCGAAGCCGGTCTGATGAAAGAAGAGGATGCCATTCATCACGAGGAACGACACGTGATTTCCAACGTGATTGGGTCGGATCAGATGCGAATCGAAATCGGCCCGCCCCTCCAAACGGGCACCGCTTGACAACCGATTTTGGCGAGTGACGGTTGTTTCGACAACTTATTGCCCAATGAGATCGTGAAATAAGGTTCGTAGTGGACCGTTGGATGAGGCGATTGGTGAGCTGGTGGACGTGGCCCAGCAAAGAATGGCTAACCAGGATGGAAATATGCCCTGCAAACCCGATGATTTGACGGTGATTGCGTTTCGGCCGAGCTAAAACGGCATTCCAACGCTCAACCGGAGAATCTGACAGACGAGGGAAAAAACAAGGCCGCTTGGCCATCGGCTTTAAGCGATGGCCGCGGCCTTTTTATTTCAAACGTCCGGTTGATTGCGACGATGAGCAAGTTTGCTCCAGAAAGGTGAGATGGGATGGTGCTCCTTACCGCCAGGTGATCGACCCAGGCCAATCGTAATTATGGTCCTCCCGACGGATTTCAACCGGAGTTTGATTTCATTATCGCGGCACCCTCGCCGTGCGATTACGCCGCGTATTGGTATCGGCTGGTTCGCGGGCGAGCTTGCTGCAGTCGAAACTGCCACAAGTCGTCAAACGATACAACAGAAATCTAGTCCACGGAAGACAAGCGTCACGCGTTTTTGTGCTCGTTTTCCAAATATACTAGGGAGCAAACCGTATACCGCAGAGACACGACGATAGCAAAGGGCAAATCGTGTGCCGTCCGAAGCGGTTCCGTTGATAGTAATTGGTGACGAGTGGACCTCTTGCCGTCAGTAGGAAAGCTGCTAAAACACCCTTCTGCGACAGGCCAAAGGCCGTCTCTTTTCAGCCACTTGCTCGCATCACTTTCTCATCGTTCTAACTCTACCGACAGTGGATGCACAAGCGTTACTACCGGTCACTTGCTGTATTCAGTTTCATCGCATTGGGAAACATTGGAGCAGCGCCGCGATCACCCGCTGTGCCGGAAGTCGGACCGCTGAAAATCACGCCGGCCCAACCCGATAAGCCGATCACCCTCCGCGATATGTTGGTGGTTGGACTGCAGGCGCGATGAAAAACCGAGGTCAATTTTTGCGACAAAGTAGCGGCCAAGGTGCATGCCGGCGAGTTGCCTCAACGCTTGGTCGACCAGACGTTTTTTTGGGCGAGACAGCGTGCAGCGTCGGTCCGCAACGAGAACGATTAGTGCTGATCGTGTACTTTCAGCCAGCCATGCGAGCCCGAGTCGAAACTGCTCCACTTGACACTGTAGAAACTGTCTCACGGGTAGCTTTGAAGGCTTTGTTGCAGGCACGCCTCCGTCGTGCCGTAGCTTCCATTGTGGCGACGCTTTTGTCGGTTCCGTTACGGCACACGGAGTGTGCCTACTACAACGCCTGGCCAAACAGGATGCCGCCCGTTTCGGCCGCCCGTAGTCATCAGCCGGGGAATCGGGTAGGATGACGCTCCTGGCGTCAGCCCTCCGTTCTATTGAAACCTTTGCCCCCTGGTTGGAATATGGCCGCGAAAATTGTTCGTCGCAAGGAAAAACGCGCCGAAGTCGAAGCCGCTGAGCGCAAGGCCAAGAGTGCCCCCAAGAAAGCGGCAGCCGCCAAAAAAGCACCCGTCAAGCGTAAGAGCCGGGCGAAAAGCGCGAAAGTAGTTCGGCTAAAGGCCTTTTGGGGCGTGTTCAACCAGTCGCTCAAGCGGGTCGCGCTCTACGAGTTCAGCGAGAAGAAAGAGGCTGACAAAAAGGCCAAGGAACTCACCGCCTCCGGCAAGAGCCCGCATTTCGTGCAGCCGGTGAAGGAAGCGGTGCAAGAGTGAGGGCTGTCGAAGTGGCGCCTGCAATTCCGTTTGCTTGTGGCCTAATCCTTGCCTAAAACGGCGGCTAACACATCGCGCGTTTCTGGCTTGTCGAATTCTAGTTTTCCGAAGCCCCGAACCGCCCCCGCCGCGATCGCCGCTTCTTGGTGCTCGGGATAGTTGGTGACTAGCATCCCGGGTACGGCAGCCGTGGCCGGGTCCGCTTTGAGAGCGCGAATCACATCGATTCCGTCCGAGTAGTCAATGTCGAGTTTACGATTCACGAGCACGAGGTCGAATCGGCTGGACTTGAGCTTCGCAAGTGCATCCTCAGCAGCGTCGGCCTCATCCACCTCACAGTTGAAATGGCGCTTCAGATAAGAACTAATTGCTGCATGATCTGGCCCACACTGACCCACATTGAGCACTCGCTTTTTCAACATTGCTGTTTTCAAATCACCGTCAATAACGAAGATCGCTAAGAAAATCCAATGGGCAGCAAGCCCATCTCAGCTCACAAATCACTGGCGGATCCAACAAAGAGAAGTGCATAAACCGAACTCTTGAGCGGAAGACTAGAATACGTTCCGCTCACTCACTCACTCACTCACTCATTCGTTCGATCTTCGTGTCCTTTGTGGTAGAACTATTTCCCCTTATCGGGATAGGCAATCGCGAACAGGTGCGTGCGGTTGCGAGATGTAAAGCACGTTATCGGCGACGATTGGTGTGCTGTAGACACTGTTGCCCATGTTGACTTCGCCGTAATAGGGCTTCATCTCGTCGTCGACCTTCTTCATTGCGACGTTGGGGTCGGCGGACTGGCGGAAGATGGCGACATCGCCGTCCTCGTCGCCGATGTAGACCTTGCCATCGACGATCAGCGGCGAGCCCCAGGAGGTGGAGCCAGCATATCGTAGTTCCAATTGGGTTTACCTGTTTTGGCATCGAGGCAATGGAATATGCCGCTATAGTCGGCGATGTACAGCACGCCGTCTTTGATCGCCACACTGCCGCAGCGTACGGTGCATCGTTTCTTCGAAGTCGATCTTCCCATTGCCGTTGGAATCGACTGCTCGCTATAGTGCCAAACCGCCGCCGAATTTGGATTCGGCCGGGCAAAGTCGCCTTCTTCCGGCACAACGTCCTGCAGGCGCTTGGGCGGAATCGGCTTGCTCGGATCGGCACGAGTTGAACGCCAACTCAGGACTTACGTCGCCGCGCTTGTGTGGGATCGATGCACCATAGGTGGCCGGTGCCTTCACCATGTTCCGGGTCTTCGCCGACCGCTACGTAGACCAGGCCATCATAAATCACAGGCGTGCCGATGATGTGGTTACGCGTGCGCCTTGTTGAGGCTGTAGTGCGAAGTTTTGGGGTTGCAGTCGAATTTCCACAGCAACTTGGCATTGCCTTGGCCGTCGCCCTCCGGCGTCGAAGCTGTAGATCCAGCCGTCGCCGCCACCGAAGATCACTTGCGGCGTGCCGCCCAAAATGCCGTACGCGGGAGACGACCACTGGCCATGCAGGATGTTCAGGCCCGGCGATCTATCCGTCCACAGCAAATCTTTGGTGTGCTTGTTGATCGCCATGAAACTCGGCGCCTGAGGCGCCGGTATGTAATTGTGTTCCACATCGACGCCGTTCGATGTGCACACAAACAGCGTGTCACCTGCGCTCGTCACCGAGCAGTCGGACATGTTATGGGGCGAGACGCCGAGCTCCTTCATCATGTCGTAACTCCAGACGACGTCGGCTTCGTCCTTGTTGGTATTCGGCTCGTCTTTATAGGGGCCGTCGTTTTCGCCGTCGTAGAAGCCTTCGGTATCGAGACAACGGAGCTCGCAACGGTTGGTGACGAAATAGAGTCGGTCGCCTTCCACCAGCGGCGTGCTGCACACACCTTGAAGCGGCCAATCATGAACACGGCCGGTAGGCACTTTTTCGCTGCTGTGCTGCCACAAGAATTTGCCATCATCTGTGTTGAAGCACAGCAAGACGCCTAAATCGTGATTGGGTGGGAAGCGTTTTAGCCAGCCAGCGCTGTTGTTCGTACCGACGTAAGCATGACCACCGGCGACAACCGGATTGCCGTAGCTCTGTGAGCCGAGTCTGGCCACCCATTTGATGTTCTTCGCGTTCGATGAGTGCCGAGGC
>CAWIXI010000024.1:0-6854 GCA_963840025.1 uncultured Planctomycetota bacterium
CTACTTGGTTTCGAAGGTCACGTAACGTTTTCCGGTCTCCCATTCTTCGCTGACTTCGATCAAGACGGCGGTCACCAATCGTAACAGCGAGGGCTCGTTGGGGAAGAGGGTTGCCACACGAGTGCGTCGTTTGAGCTCTCGGTTAAGCCGCTCGAGCATGTTGGTGGTGCGCAATCGCTTGCGGTGTGACACCGGCAGGCGAAACACGGTGAGGCTCTCCGGCACGTTCTCTTCCATCCACTCGGCCAGCTTCGGCGCCGTGCTCTGATATTTGCGAACCACGGCTTCAGTTGCTCTGCGGCGGCGTGCTCGTCGGCCGAATCGCATACGCTCTGCAGGTCTTCTGCCACTTCCCGTTTTATGCCCTCTCGCGGCACGTGCGCCAGGGCGTTGCGCATCAGATGGAACTGGCAGCGCCGCCAGGGTACGCCGGGGAAACAGGCCTTGCGCGCCTCTTTCAATCCGGCGTGCGCGTCGCTGGTGATGAGCTCCACGCCGTGGAGTCCACGCTCCAACAGCGACCTGAAGAATTCGCGCCAGTGAACTTCTGCTTCGCTCAAGGAAACGCTGACTCCCAGCACGCTGCGATGCCCCTGGGGATCCACGCCAATCGCCATTAATACCGAGCAATCTACGATCGAACCGCCGTGTCGGACCTTCTCATACCGGGCGTCGAGCACGAGGTATTTCATCGGCCCTACTGGACGAGTGCGCCACTTGTGCTGTTCTTCGTCCATCAGAGCCGCAGCTCGGCTGACGTCGCTGGAAGAGATTTCGCAGCCACACAGTTGTTCGGTGATTTTGGTCACCTTCGCCGTGGACACTCCTTGCACGTACATCTCAGCCAAGGCTAATCGCAACGCCTTTTCACTGCGCGAGCCGCGCTCCAGGGCGCGGATAGAACTTCGCGCCACGCACCTGAGGCACGGCCAGTTGGAGTTCCCCCACCCGCGTCTTGAGCCGCTTGGGCTTAAAGCCGTTGGCCTGGCCGTGCCCGCTTCGCCGCGCTGGTAGGGCCCCACGCCCAAGGCTTGTTGCCGTTCGAGCTTCATGCACTCGTTGATCAATAACTCCATCGTCCGGGCCATGCCGTCGAAACCGTGCTCGGCGAGCACCTGGACGACTTCACCGACAATGCTAGGATGCGGTTGGTGGGTCATGTTCTGGTCTCCTTAAATTGCTTGTGAATAAAAAACAATTCTAGGAAACCAAGCGTGGCCCGCCCCTCTTTCACTCAAAACCTCGCAGCACTGCGCTGCTAGCATTTACAGAATTGGTGGGACGGTATCGCGATTCATCGCAGTGGGGTCTGGTGAAGAACATGCACAACGGCGGCGAGTTAGGCGACGTGGTCCCGCTTATGGCAACGTATCAAACAAGTGCGATTGTGGGGCAGTGCCATTGAAGGTGGAGCATTTCTCGCTACCATCGCCTTCTTGTTGGAGCATCAGCGCGCCGCGATGCTGATTGGCATTGCCCTCGCCGTGCTGCTCGTGATTCAAATTCCGACCGTATCGAGGGCGGAATCTTGGGTGGAACGCGAATTGAGCACGATCCAACAACTTCGACAAATGCAGTAAGTAAATTCTCACTCTGATGGTCCTGGAACGAAGCGTTCCGCATCGATTGCAGGTTGCTGCCAATTGCGATCGTAGGGCCCACATCGATATTCTGGATCACGCCCGTCGACGGTGGAAAAACGGTTGCCGAACTGTCGGCTGCAAACGCTCGTGTGGCATGTTTGCCGGCGGACTTGCACAGTCGATATTCTGGACCACACCATCCCGGCTGCGTGTGCAAAAAAACTATGTCCGAACCGGCTTCGGACGCGAGATGGAAGTGGTGCTCGACCACGACGCGCTCGACTTTGATGACACTGCTCGATCTTGCATCGGTTGGCGACGTGAGCCGCGCATGCACTACAAAGTGCAAAACTCGGCAGAATCCCGCTATTCCGCCGGAGTCGCTTAAGCTACACCGTCTCGCTACCAAATTGGGAAAACTGACTTATGTCCTTTGCGTACAGTGGTTTAGATTCGTTCCGCCAGCAGAGCTAGCGATGCGCTACGCGACAATTTTTGTTGGTGTTACGCAGTTTTTCCCCTATTATGCAATAGGTTTTTTGAATTTCGGCCACGGAACTCACCGCGATTGCAGTTCCTTAGTTTGCTGCTTTGCGGCCGGAGTCTCTCCCTCCGCCATATTTGCTCCGTTGCCAATTCCCACGGCAGGCGGATTTGCATATCACCCCGGCGTCTCACGGCATTATGAGTACCGGCGTACGCTACCACTGGAAGCTCATTTTGCGGGTTCTCGCGGTCGCGGTGAGCCATCATCGCTCGCGGCAGCGCCCTCTCGGCGCGATGTCGAGGCCCAGATGACCGAAGTGGCAGCGTTTGATTTTCTTAGCGGCAGTGTGGCGGTTTTCACCACCCGTTCGCCACAAAAGGAGACATCCAACGAAGACGTCGCAGCATTGTGGCCGGTTGGCCCCACGAGCGGTGTGCTGGCTGTGGCCGACGGGCTGGGCGGCCACGCCGGCGGAGAGCGAGCCAGCCGGCTTGCTGCTGAAGCGATCCAAAAATCGCTGCAAACGGCGGCCAACCTCGATACCGGCGGCGAACTGGCCGATCTTCGGGCCGCGATTCTCGATGGCATTGAGGCGGCAAATCAGTCGGTCCGCGAGCTTGGCACCGGAGCCGCCACGACGTTGGCGCTCGTCGAAATTCATGATCGAACCATTCGACCCTACCACGTCGGCGACTCCGCCATTTTGGTCACCGGCCAACGGGGACGCGTAAAGCTGCAGACGATTCCTCACTCGCCCATCGGTTATGCTGTCGAAGCCGGTCTGATGAAAGAAGAGGATGCCATTCATCACGAGGAACGACACGTGATTTCCAACGTGATTGGGTCGGATCAGATGCGAATCGAAATCGGCCCGCCCCTCCAGATGGCACCGCGTGATACCCTGATTTTGGCCAGTGACGGTCTGTTCGACAACTTATTGCCCAATGAGATCGTCAATAAGGTTCGTAGTGGACCGTTGGATGAGGCGATTGGTGAGCTGGTGGACGTGGCCCAGCAAAGAATGGCTAACCAGGATGGAAAGACGCCCTGCAAACCCGATGATTTGACGGTGATTGCGTTTCGGCCAAGCTAAACGGCATTCCAACGCTCAACCGGAGAATCTGACAGACGAGGGAAAAAACAAGGCCGCGGTCGATCGCTTTAAGCGATGGCCGCGGCCTTTTTATTTCAAACGTCCGGTTGATTGCGACGATGAGGTCGTCGAAGAAAGGCGGGGTCGGAAGGTCTGCGCACCGCCATGTGATCGACCCAGGCCAATCGTAATTATGGTCCTCCCGACGGATTTCAACCGGAGTTTGATTTCATTATCGCGGCACCCTCGCCGTGCTATTGCGCCGCGTATTGTATCGGCTGGTTCGCGAGCTTGCTGCAGTCGAAACTGCCACAAGTCGTCAAACGATACAACATAATTCTAGTCCACGGAAGACAAGCGTCACGCGTTTTTGTGCTCGTTTTCCAAATATACTAGGGAGCAAACCGTATACCGCAGAGACGACGATAGCAAAGGGCAAATCGTGTGCCGTCCGAAGCGGTTCCGTTGATAGTAATTGGTGACGAGTGGACCTCTTGCCGTCAGTAGGAAAACTTGCTAAACACCTCCGCGCGACATGCGAAAGGCCGTCTCTTTTCAGCGACTTGCTCGCATCACTTTCTCATCGTTCTAACTCTACCGACATGGATGCACATGCGTTACTACCGGTCACTTGCTGTATTGAGTTTCATCGCATTGGGAAGCATGGAGCACGCTGCGATCACCTGCTGTGCCGGAAGTCGGACCGCTGAAAAACACGCCGGCCCAACCCGATAAGCCGATCACCCTCCGCGATATGTTGGTGGTTGGACTGCAGCGCGACTGAAAAACCGAGGTCAATTTTTGCGACAAAGTAGCGGCCAAGGTGCATGCCGGCGAGTTGCCTCAACGCTTGGTCGACCAGACGTTTTTTTGGGCGAGACAGCGTGCAGCGTCGGTCCGCAACGAGCATGAGTACCGGCCGATCGTGTATTTTCAGCCAGCCATGCGAGCCCGAGCGAAACTGCTCCACTTGACACTGTAGAAACTGTCTCACGGCTCCGTAGGCTCCGTTGCAGGCACGCTCCGTCGTGCCGTAGCTTCCATTGTGGCGACGCTTTTGTCGGTTCCGTTACGGCACACGGAGTGTGCCTACTACAACGCCTGGCCAAACAGGATGCCGCCCGTTTCGGCCGCCCGTAGTCATCAGCCGGGGAATCGGGTAGGATGACGCTCCTGGCGTCAGCCCTCCGTTCTCTGAACGGTTTCCCCTGGTTGGAATATGGCCGCGAAAATTGTTCGTCGCAAGGAAAAACGCGCCGAAGTCGAAGCCGCTCGGCGCAAGGCCAAGAGTGCCCCCAAGAAAGCGGCAGCCGCCAAAAAAGCACCCGTCAAGCGTAAGAGCCGGGCGAAAAGCGCGAAAGTAGTTCGGCTAAAGGCCTTTTGGGGCGTGTTCAACCAGTCGCTCAAGCGGGTCGCGCTCTACAGAGTTCAGCGAGAAGAAAGAGGCTGACAAAAAGGCCAAGGAACTCACCGCCTCCGGCAAGAGCCCGCATTTCGTGCAGCCGGTGAAGGAAGCGGTGCAAGAGTGAGGGCTGTCGAAGTGGCGCCTGCAATTCCGTTTGCTTGTGGCCTAATCCTTGCCTAAAACGGCGGCTAACACATCGCGTTTTTCTGGCTTGTCGAATTCTAGTTTTCCGAAGCCCCAGAACCGCCCCCGCCGCGATCGCCGCTTCTTGGTGCTCGGGATAGTTGGTGACTAGCATCCCGGGTACGGCAGCCGTGGCCGGGTCCGCTTTAAAGCGCAGAATCACATCGATTCCGTCCGAGTAGTCAATGTCGAGTTTACGATTCACGAGCGCCAGGTCGAATCGGCTGGACTTGAGCTTCGCAAGTGCATCCTCAGCAGCGTCGGCCTCATCCACCTCACAGTTGAAATGGCACTTCAGATAAGAACTAATTGCTGCATGATCTGGCCCACACTGACCCACATTGAGCACTCGCTTTTTCAACATTGCTGTTTTCAAATCACCGTCAATAACGAAGATCGCTAAGAAAATCCAATGGGCAGCAAGCCCATCTCAGCTCACAAATCACTGGCGGATCCAACAAAGAGAAGTGCATAAACCGAACTCTTGAGCGGAAGACTAGAATACGTTCCGCTCACTCACTCACTCACTCACTCATTCGTTCGATCTTCGTGTCCTTTGTGGTAGAACTATTTCCCCTTATCGGGATAGGCAATCGCGAAAGGTGAGAACGGTGCGGTTGGCGATGAAAGGAGCACGTTGCCGGCGACGATCGGTGCGCCGTAGACGCTGCTGCCGATGTTGATCTCACCGTAAGAAGGCACCAGTTCATCTCGCCGTCTATCTCTTTCATCGCCACGTTGGGGTCAGCCGAGCGGCGGAAGATGGCGATGCCGCCGTCCTCATCGCCGATGTAGGTACCTTGCCGTCGACGATCAAGGGCGAGCTCGACGCCGCGTGGGCGACATGTCATGGTTCCAATCGACTTTGCCGGTCTTGGCATCGAGGCAATGGAGGGTCCCGCTGAAATCGGCAACGTACAGGACGTTGTCTTTGATGGCCACGGAGCCGTACCGTGCGGCGCACGGCAACTTTGAGTTCGACCCGACCGTCGCCGTTGCCATCGAATTCGCGAAGAAACGCCAGATGACGGCCGAACCTGGATTCGGCCGCGTAAAGTGACCTCTCCTCGACGACGGGCTGGAACCGCTTGGGTGGGATCGGCTTCGACGGGATCGGCTCGAGTTGAAGGTGAGTTCGGGCAACTGACGCGCCGCGCTTGGGTGGGATCGATGCACCACAGGCGTCCGATGCCCTCGCCGTGCTCCGGGTCTTCGTCGACCGCGACGTAGACGAGCCCCTGTTGCGTGGATGACCGGCGTCGCGATGATGTGGTTCCGCGTGTGCCTTGCTGCCGAGGATGCAGCGGTCGACGTCTTGGGATCGGCGTCGAACTTCCACAGCAGCTTGGAATGGCCGTCTCCGTCGCTTTTGGGGGTCGTAGCTGTAGAGCCAGCCGTCACCGACCGCCGAAGATCACCTGCGGCACGCCGCCGAGGACCCGGCATAGGAAGGCGACACGCGACGATTGACCGTGCAGAACCCTCGGAGCCCGGCCAGTTGTCAGTCCAGAGGACTTCTTCGGGAATTTTGTCGATGGCGAAGAAACTGGGCGCTGGGGTCGGGGGGATGTAATTGTGCTCCACGTCGAACACGTCTGACGTGCAGACAAAGAGCACACCCCGGCTATCGGTGACCGAGCAGTTGGCGATGTTGTGCTGCGAGACGCCGATCTCCTTCATCATGTTCGTAACTCCAGACGACGTCGGCTTCGTCCTTGTTGGTATTCGGCTCGTCTTTATAGGGGCCGTCGTTTTCGCCGTCGTAGAAGCCTTCGGTATCGAGACAACGGAGCTCGCAACGGTTGGTGACGAAATAGAGTCGGTCGCCTTCCACCAGCGGCGTGCTGCACACACCTTGAAGCGGCCAATCATGAACACGGCCGGTAGGCACTTTTTCGCTGCTGTGCTGCCACAAGAATTTGCCATCATCTGTGTTGAAGCACAGCAAGACGCCTAAATCGTGATTGGGTGGGAAGCGTTTTAGCCAGCCAGCGCTGTTGTTCGTACCGACGTAAGCATGACCACCGGCGACAACCGGATTGCCGTAGCTCTGTGAGCCGAGTCTGGCCACCCATTTGATGTTCTTCGCGTTCGATGAGTCCC
>CAWIXI010000025.1:0-17688 GCA_963840025.1 uncultured Planctomycetota bacterium
CGGCCGCGCAGCCACCACAGCATTCGTATTGTCGTTCGTCATTATTTTGATGCTCGATTTCTTCTTGAGCATCGGCCTCGACCACGTATACAACATGATTTGGCCGGAGGTGGTGTCATGAGCACAGGCGTTCCGAAGCCGAAGCGCTCTAAGCCGCAAGAGGAATCACCGGCTTTGATCGAGCTTTGCAGCTTGACAGTCAATTTTGGCCGGCAACCCGTGCTGCGTGATATTTCGCTGTCGGTTCCACGCGGTCAGACTTTGGCCATCATCGGCGAGAGCGGCTGCGGAAAAACGGTGTTTCTCAAGAACATCATTGGTTTGATGTTTCCTTCCAGCGGGCACGTGATCTTCGATGGCCAGCGAATCGACGCGCTCAACGACAAGGAGCTCACCGTGCTGCGTCGCCGGTTCGGCTTCCTGTTTCAAAGTGCCGCATTGTTCGACAGCATGACGGTGGCCGATAATATCGCGTTTCCCTTGCGCAAAACCGCCGCCTAAAGCCGGAGAAAATCGATCAAATCGTCGCGGAACGACTGAAACAGGTTGGTCTGCCCACAAGCGTGCTTGGCAAACGGCCGGCACAACTTTCGGGGGGGATGCGCAAACGCGTGGGCTTGGCACGGGCACTGGTCATGAGTCCCGAAGTACTGCTCTACGACGAGCCGACCACCGGCCTCGATCCAATCGTGAGCGATGTCATCAACGAGCTCATTATGCGTACCCGCGATCAGAACGCGGTCACCAGCATCGTCGTCACACACGACATGAAGACGGCTCGGAAAGTAGCGGACCGCGTTGTAATGCTGTACCCAATCAGCCGACTGAAGCCGAACGAACCGCAAATCATCTTCGACGGGACGCCGGAAGAAATTAACGAGTCGAAGGATAAGCGCGTGTCACAATTCGTCCGCGGTGAAGCGGGCGAACGACTATTGGAAATGAAGGAGGAAGCTCTTAGCTACTAGCGGTTTGATATTAGCCAAAATCATACATGGCTTTTCCAAACCGACGGCTGTTCGCTAAAAGCTATCAGATTTTCCCAATGAACGAACGACAAATGCAGTTCCGCGTCGGTGTCGTCGTATTTGCCACGATGATCGTCGGCGGTTTGTTGGCAAGTCTTAACGGACCGCTGCCCACAGGCTGGTTGCCCTGGGGGCATCCGAAATACAAAATCGGCATTGAGGTGCGGCAAGCGCCGGGCGTCGATACGAATACGCCCGTGCAAAAGAACGGGATTCTCATCGGGCGAATCAAGTCGATCGAAGACAAAGACAACGGCGTGTTGCTCAAGGCCGAGATCGACGGTAATCGGCCATTGTACGCAAACTATGAACCGCACATCCGCACGACTGTGCTGGGGGATGCGACGATCGACTTTCTCAGCAGCCGGCCGGAGCCCGGAGCTAAGCCGGTTCCGGACGGCACGATCTTCAAGGGACATGTCGACCCCAATCCATTCGATTCACTTGCCCAGCTGGGCGACTTAAAAGAACAATTCGGCGCTGCCAGTGAGTCGCTGACGCGGGCCGGCGACGAAGTTGCCAAGCTCGCGGAACGTGTCAATAACGCCTTCGGTGAGGAAAATGGGCCGGAGGGTCAAGGCCGCGTCAAGCGCTTGTTGGACACGACTGAGCGCGCGATGAACCAGTTCGCCGATACGATGCAGTCGGTGAACGAGATTATCGGCGATGAGCCAGCCGGTGTACCACAGCCTAGTGTGAGGCAGGCTCCGTTTACCCCGCCGCAACCAATGGACAACCAAGTACCACTCAATAGACCGCAGGAACCTCGCGGCACGCAGCCACCGGGCACTCAGCAGGCGGTGAATGGTAAAGAAATGCGGCAACGAATCCGCCAAGGCCTCAATGAGCTTCCCGATGCCATTCATGAGTTTCGGGAGACGATGAGCGATTCGCGCATTGTACTCAAATCGGCGGAGAAAAATTTCAAAAACCTCGAGGGCTTCACGGAACCGCTAGGCCAAAAGGGGCCAGAAGTCGCTGATGCCCTCATTAAAGCGGTCGACGGGCTGGACCAATTGGTGCACGATCTAAGCGAAGTCGCTCGGGCACTCAACAACCGCGACGGCACCGTCGGCAAGCTGATTCACGATCCACAGGTTTACAACAACCTAAACATTCTCATGTCCAATGCGAACAGGGTTCTGTGCGACATCGATCAACTCACGTTCAACTTGAAACCTGTCGTGCACGATGCCCGAATCTTCATAGACAAAGTGGCGACCGAACCGGGCCGGCTAATCGGCGGCGCCGTGAACCCTAGCGTTGTAAAGTAGTCGAGACGCAAAGGATGCCTAAACGACAACGACCGCTTTTGTTTTCGTTGTTGAAGGCTGCGAAAAGATAGCCTAGCAGGCGGCGTATCCGACGCCGACGGAGTCCTGGAATTGCGTTGCGACACACGATCTGCCTCGGGAGCGCCCGCAGGACAACTGCTGGGCAGTTCTCGCGAATTACATTGCCCCGGGTGGCGCCGGCGACAGCCCGGGCGTCGACCCCGGCGCCATTGGCTGAATTGGTGGTGGAAAGACGTCCGGCAGCCGCTGTGGAATTTCACCCGGTGGTGCGGCTGATGGTGCGGGGAGTGGTCCTGGTGCAATGATTGGCGCTGCAGGTACTACGGCGCCCGGCACAGCAGGAACCGTAGCACCGGTTGTTGTTACCGGGTATTGCAACGCATCTTGCCGCAATTGGTTTGCCCGGTCCACCAGTTGTTGCGTCGGTACGATCACTTGTGGTGCGAGGTCATACGTAACTGTGCGGTTATCGCGGATTTTTGTCGCCACTAAGTTTTCGCTGATAAAATCGAGCGGCGGGAATTCGTACCATGGCGTCGGAATAGGCTGATTGACTGTCAGTGTTTCGTACCCAGGTTTGACCAGACGAATTTCGCGCGTGCCATAATAGGTGAAGTCGACCGAGCAGGGCGTCGTGCCGATTTGCTGATTGTCGACGTACAGCACAGCGCCCGGCGGATTGGTCCGCACGTTCAACCGACGTCGCACGCAGCCAATACCCGGTAACACGATGCCAATTAGGAGAATGGTGACCAGCATATTGCGCCCACGCGCACGCTGACGCATGGCACAGAACATGGACCAAGTTCTTGCGACGTTGCCCATAAGCTCGTTCGATCGAACGCAAAGAGAAGGGGGCGAAGTATAGAAAATGCTCCCCGTAGTTGCCAGCCCGGCTACCTTTCCGCCGCCAGCAACAGATATCGGGCCCCTCGAAACTGGTTGCAGAAACCCAGCCGACATCCGGCAGTTTCCGCCAACACGTCGCCCGGATACAATAAACTTCCTAGTTTGAAGCGGATTTCTACCGTGCGCACGAAGGAATTGCTGCCGCTAGCATTTGCCATCTGTTCGCCGCGTGAACCACGTTTGCTACGCATGTCGACTACCGACAACGTTATTTGCCCAACTTTCGTCCTGAAGCATGCTTCGGCGAGCGACTTGGGCATGCGCCGTTCGAATAACCAAGATTCATTGGCCGTCTTCGTCACGGACGATGTTCCGACTTGGGCCACACGCGGTCACTTGCTCATGGTCGCCGATGGCATGGGCGCGCACGCCGCCGGCGAACTCGCCAGCAAACTGGCGGTCGACCATATTTCCCACAACTACTTCAAATTCCGCGATCTCTATCCACCGGCTGCTCTGCGGCAGGCCATTCGTGATGCGAATAATGCGATCCATGCCAAAGGCCAGAGTAGCATCGGCTTCCAGGGAATGGGCACGACCTGCAGTTGCTTGGTGCTATTGCCGCAAGGCGCGCTTATTGCCCACATCGGCGATAGTCGGGTCTACCGACTGCATGACGATTTGTTGGAGCAGCTAACATTCGACCACAGTCTCGTGTGGGAGATGGCGGCAGCCGGTCAGATGGCAGAAACCGAGGTACCGTCCTACATTCCCAAAAATGTGATCACTCGATCGCTGGGACCGCACCCCACGGTGCATGTCGATCTCGAAGGACCATTTAAGGCCCAGTCGGGGGATAAATTTCTCATCTGTAGCGACGGCCTCAGCGGACCCGTGAACGACGAAGAACTCGGCGCGATTCTACGTTGCCTGGATCCGCAGGAAGCGGTCGATACGCTTGTCGATCTAGCCAACCTCCGTGGTGGACCAGACAACATTTCCGTAGTAGTGGCTGAGGTCGACGGCACGGCCCCTCGAGTGGCCCCTGCGGATCGTGCGGGAGATTCGCCAGCAGCTCCTTCCCGACCCTCCACGGGTCCGCTTTGGGTTGCTGCCGGCGCCTGCTTGGCAATGTTCGCCTATTGTGTTGCGTATCAATTCTGGGCCGGCGCGATCGGTTCCGGCGTGGGGCTCATTGCAGCCGTGGGAGCAGCCCTGGCGTTTAGATCTTCAGCCGGCACGACGTGCCCGCCCATCGGGCCCATCGGTGGCCCATACGGCAACGGACCATATCGTAAGGCGAACTGCGAGCCGAACGAAAAGGTTGTATCCACTCTGGCTGACGTTATCGCCAAACTCCGCGATCTGCCCGAGAATGGCGCCGGTGATCGCAAAATCGACTGGCAGACTTGCGACGGGCTACTTTCCGAAGCGAAAGCCGCGAACGAGCGAGGTGATTGCGTCACCGCCGTACAGCACTACAGCGCCGCTATTCGCCGCATTATGAAACAGCTTCGCGAAAGTCGCCCAACAGTCGATGCAGATGTGGATTGCATTTAGCGTGTCGCTCAGCTCACTGCCGGTGCAAACATCCAGTGCCATACCTGGATGGCTGCGAGCCCCAGCAACGCGGCGCTTAGAGCCTGATATTCTCGGTTGTTCTTCCACTGGGCTAAGCTCCAGTCAGCGACCCAGGTCGTCGGCAGTCGCCGCGGAATAAAGCGCGGCACCGCCCGCGCAAACGTCGACCACTCTTCTGGAAAGGCCTGCGCTAAATACTTCTCTTCGTGGATTGCGCGGAGCACATACAAAAATAGAATCGGTCCCAGTACAAACCAGATGTTTTCGCGATCATCTACGAGGAAGCAGAACCCGAGCATCATCAAAAATGAGCCGATGTACAGTGGATGTCGGAAAAGTTCGTAAGGACCGCTTGTGGCCAACTGCGTTCGTTTGTGGAGTGTGCCCGCCGCCCAGGAGCGCAACGCCAGACCAGCAAACACGAACCCCAAACCAAGCACCACTTTGTAATTCCCAAAATCCGCGAGATTGTGCGGATCGACACGCGTGGCAAGGTCTTCGAGCACCAGCGCCGTAAACAGAATCCCCGTAATCCGCACCCGCCGGTGCAATAGCATCGCGACAAACTTTTGCCACGCTGTTTTATCTACAAGGGTATGTGTGGTGCTAGACATAAATGTGCCTCGAAGAGCAGAGAAGTTCCGAGAGAACAGGCGGGATCCCGTTCCAAAAACGATGCTTGTAGTTGTTGATTGTCGCTCCGTCAATCCTGATTTGCGACGCGTGCCATCAAGGGAAAGACAATTCCCGGCACCCAGATGGCCAGCAGCTAGCTAAATCCGCAGCGTTTGCTTTTACGATACGCATCAATCGCTTTGTCGTTGTTCGACAAGCACCTGTCCTGCTACAGTGCTCCGCGGGTGCTTAGCAGCACCGCGATTTGTCCCCGTTTCCGCCCCAAACGTATTCGCCGAAAGCGACGATGCGCATTTTAACGCGCTATGTGCTGTTCGACCTGCTCAAGGTCTTTCTGCTGACGCTTACCGGCCTCACACTTTTGATCTTCGTTGTCTTGGTAGGCAAGGAATTCGTGGATAAAGGCATCGGACTCGGCCCGCTGATTCAGATGGCGCCGTATTTGATTCCGCAGTCGATGCAATTCGCGGTGCCCGGCACTATGCTTCTGGCCACGACGAGTGTTTACGGCCGTATGGCGTCGTATAACGAAATCGTGGCCGTAAAATCCCTGGGAATTTCGCCCATGACGCTCATCTGGCCGACGCTGATTTTGGCCACATTCGTAAGCTTCATTGCAGTGATGATCAACGACGTTGCGGTTAGTTGGGGCGTAATGGGCGTCCGCCAGGTGTTTTTACAATCCATCGAGGAAGTAATCTACGGCCAATTGAGTATGCGACATTCTTCCAACTTCGGTAAAGCCAGCATCTGTGTCCGCGACGTCAAGGATCATCGGCTCATTTCGCCGACATTGATACTCCAGTCGACAGGCGGCAAACCCGCCTGGACAATTTCGGCCCGGGAGGCGGAGCTAAACCTCATTCCGAAAGAAAACAAGCTGGTGGTTCAATTCCACGATTCCGAGCTTCAAGGTCCCGTCAACTACAGCAATCCGGGCGAGTGGAAGTATGAAATGTCGGTTGAAGATCTAACCGGCTCGACCCAGAAAAATCGGAGTCCCTCCAACTACGCACTGTCCGAAATCGCACCTGCCATCAAGGAGCAGGAGCAAGTCGTGGCCCGTGTCGAGCAGGCGAACATCGCGCAGGCCGCCTTCGGCATGCTCACTGGCGATTTCGATTCATTGTCCAATGCGACCTGGAAAGCGAACCAGAAGGAAATTGAAGGGGCAAAAACCCGGTTATATCGTTTGCACACCGAGCCGTGGCGCCGTTGGGCAAATGGCTTCAGTTGCCTGTGCTTCGTGCTAATTGGGATTCCCGTCGCGGTACGATTGCGGTTCAGCGAGTTCATTGCCAGCTTTTTTATCTGCTTTCTACCGATTCTGTTGCTCTACTACCCACTATTGGCTGTGAGCGTGGATCACGCAAAGGACGGTATCTTCCCGCCGCAGTCTGTTTGGTTGGGGAACATCGTGTTGGCGGTCATCGGCATTTGGCTTCTCCGCCGCGTAAATCGTCATTAACTCAGCTAGCACTCTGCACTTCAGCTTCCGTTCGTATCGAATCTCTGCTAGATTCCTGGCCGCGGTAACCGAGCGCTCCGGAGAATCTCTGCCTCCGGCGCAAAGTATTGTTTAGGAGGGCTTCAGGACGAAGCCTGCGCTACCGTCGTAAGGCATTGGTCGACGCCATCGCCGACCGCGCGACAAGGAGGTCGCACGTGCTCTTTTCGCACTGGCCGATTCGCAACAAGCTACAGTTGGGGCTCGGGCTGTTTGCAGTTTCGGTGCTCACGCTGTTTGGCAGCGCCTGCTACGGTTTGTACGCATACCGTAGCCTTGTAAAAAGCCTTAGCGCGCGTTCGTTCGAACTGCCGCTTGCAGACGAACTCCGCGATCACGTGGCCAATTTGCACGAAATCCTCAATCAGCTGAACGATCGCCAGAATTTTGACGAGTCGTTCGAAGCTTCTCCCGCGGCCGTGGAATCGGACGGATTACTACGGCAAAACTACCACGGTCAACTCGATGCATTTTGCCAAGCACTTAGCCGTTATCGCCAGCGGCTCGATTCGAATAGTGCCCGAACAGATCTGGCGATCAACGACGACCGTTACGAGCGGCAGAAACTAGCAGAAATCGATAAACTGCTCGTACGTATCAAGAAGTACGACTCCAGCGAAGCTCCCGATTGGTTGCTCGACAATAAGGAAGTCGTTAGCCGGCTACGCAGCGATGTTGAACAACTTCGCCAAAAAACGACAAAGCTTCCTAGTTTCTTACACGCCCGTTTTCGGTTATTGGCTTCGGAAGTCCACAGCGAATATCGCTTCGCCATCATTCTGGCGTGGACGACTACGGTTCTGACGTCGATTCTGCTGGTTTCAGCCGTACAGCTCTTTCGAAAGTGGATTGCTCACCCCTTGGCAACATTGGTTGGTGGCTCGCGCAAAGTAGCTGCTGGAGATTTCGATCATCGCATTCATCTCGAAAGCGACGATGAGATGTGCGAGCTAGCCGAGTCGATGAACGATATGACGGCTCGGTTCCAAGAGATCCGCGACGACCTCGATTGCCAGGTCCGCGAACGCACCAAGCAAGTCGTGCGTAGCGAGCAACTGGCGAGCGTCGGTTTTTTGGCCGCCGGTGTGGCTCACGAGATCAACAATCCGCTCGCTTCAATCGCCATGTGTAGCGAGTCGCTGGAAAGCCGGTTGACAGACCTGTTGAACCATGTAGGAAAGGAGCATCGAGTCGACCATGACATCGTTCGCAACTACCTCGATATGATTCAAAAGGAAGCCTTTCGCTGCAAGCAAATCACGGAAAAGTTGCTTGATTTCTCACGCATGGGCGACTCTGAGCGGCAAAACACTGATCTCCGCGAGTTGGTGGCCGGCGTGATTGAGATGATTCGCCACCTTGGCAAATATCAAAACAAAAACGTCGTCCTCCGCGATGGCAGCCCGGTGATTGTCGAAATCTGTCCCCAGGAAATGAAGCAGGTTGTTTTGAATCTGATCACCAACGGTCTCGACAGCGTAGAACCGGGCGGGACGGTCACGGTGTCGGTTGGTCTTCGAAAATCCGAGGCCCTGCTCGTGTTTGAAGACAACGGCTGCGGTATGAGCCAGGAAGTCCTCAAGCACTTATTCGAGCCGTTCTTTACGCGCCGCCGAAGTGGCCAAGGCACCGGTCTGGGATTATCTATTTCTTACCGCATCGTGGAAGAGCACAATGGCCAGATCGTGCCTCACAGTGATGGCCCCAGCAAAGGATCGAAGTTCACAGTTACGGTCCCACTTCGCAGTCCTGCGGCGCGTCAGCGACAGCAAGCAGCCGCTTAAGCATTTGCAACATCAACGAGAATAACCACAACACCTACTTTTCTCCTCCTATCCCTATGCCTAACAAATTGCCAAACAACGCGGACAATTCTTCCGAGTGCAAAGGTTTAGCCATTCTCTTCGCGGATGACGAGCGTTCACTCCAGGAGCTCATGAAGCTGGAAATCCCGCGCATGGGCCATCGTGTGACCGTCTGTCCCGATGGTTCAACCGCCGCTGCAGCACTGGAAAAGGACTCATTCGATTGCCTGCTGGTCGACCTCGACATGCCTGGTCTCAGCGGCATCGACGTCATCGCCAAAGCCAAAGAGTTGTGCCCTGATGCGGAAGCCGTCGTCCTCACCGGCAAATCGTCGCTCGAAACCGCGATTGCCGCTCTCCGCCACGGTGCTTTCGACTATCTGACAAAGCCGTGCAAGCTCGTCGAAATCGAAGCTCTCATGCGCCGCGTGCAGGAAAAGCGCCGGCTGACGCAGCAGTATCGTGCACTGCAGCGTCGCTTGGAGCGGATCGAAGGCTCACCGCGTTTGGTCGGCGATTCGGCCGGCATGGAACGTGTTCGCACGCTGATTTCAAAAGTCGCGCCACGGCATCCACCGTGCTCATCCTCGGCGAAACTGGCACGGGAAAGGAATTAGTCGCCCGCGCCGTCCACGATCAAAGTCCGCGCCCGGCGAGCCATTCGTCGCGATCAATTGTGGCGCATTGCCGGAGTCGCTCATTGAAAGCGAGCTGTTTGGCCACCGCAAAGGCGCGTTCACCGGCGCCGATGAACACCGTGTCGGTTTGTTCGAAGTGGCCAATGGCGGCACGATTTTCCTCGACGAAATCGGCGAACTTCCCAAAGCCATGCAGGCCAAGCTGCTGCGGGTGCTGGAAAGCCGCGAGATCCGTCGCGTGGGAGAAAACCGCGCATTAAACATCGATGTGCGGGTCGTGTGCGCCACGCATCGCGATCTGCCGGAAATGGCGGCGGTCGGCGACTTCCGCGAAGACCTAATGTACCGCATCAACACGTTCGAGATTTTTCTGCCACCGCTGCGTGATCGAATTGAAGACATAGGCGAGTTGGCCGAGCATCTTCTCACCAGGTTCCGGAGCAAGGTTGGTCCTGGTGCTCGCCAAATTGCCGATAATGCGATTGAGGTTCTCAAGTCGCACGTGTGGCCGGGAAATGTCCGTGAGCTCGCGAACGTGATCGAACACGCTACCATTCTATGCGATGACGGCCCAATCGCAGCCGATCATCTGCCGGCACAATTCAATCGCCGACAACTGACCGGCGCGGCTGCCAATCGTCCTGGCCCGATTTCGCTTCGCGACCTCGAGATGCAAGCCATTTATCAATCGCTCGAACGCAACGGTGGCAACAAACCTAAGGCCGCTGACGAACTTGGCATCAGCCTCAAAACGCTCTACAACAAAATCAATCAAGCTAGTGACCTGGAAAAATCGGCTTGAGTGTTCGGTCCGCTTGGCGTCATCGGCCATATTGAAAAGTGCCGCGCACACTACATTATTTGGTCGCTCAGCAACGCCGCTGCTGGCCGCGCATTCCTTATAACGCGCGCCTTCATCACGATTGGCCTCCTATGTGAGCGCACGTGACCGCTGGCTGCTGTTGCATCTACCTTCGACACGGCAGCGACCACTCCTGCGTTCTAAACTGGTTATAGGCCCGACTGCGGCTCAGTGGGCTCTCGGCCAGTTATCACGATGCCGACATAAGGACGTCGCGATGAGCGACTTTGCCTTGATGAATGGTCCAGCCGCAACATGTCCGAGTGGCTTTGTGCCTGTGTCAGTTGCTGCACTGCGCAACGCGGGCCAATATGGTTGACCTGTTCATGCAACATGAATCTGGTTTCCAACCGCGGTTGTATTGCCGCGCCGGGAGCCGGCCTGATGACAATCGGTTCGCGGAACTGGCAACCGCCGGTATCGAAAACGTGTATGTTCGTAGTCATGATTTTGTAACCTTTAGCAGCGATTTGTTCGAATCGATTGATTCCTTGCTGAAAGAGCCATTTACCCATTCCGCAGACAAATATGCGACGTTGCAACTTGCCGTGGCGATCGCCGTGGAACATGCCTTGCGTTTGGTGGACTGCAGCAAGTTTCGCGCGCTGGCAGAAAAAGTTAGCATCGAACTGGTAGCGCTTTTTGGCCGCGACGACCCATTGCCGCGCGAGCTGTTTCGACTGGCGCGCCACGATTTCACCGCGTTCAGTCACGTGACAAACGTGGCGAGCTATTGTGTCATACTCTCTCGTGAGACGGGCCTTACCAACGAACATGAACTACGCAAGATCGCTATCGGCGCCATGTTACACGATCTTGGCAAGCGGTTTATTCCCGCATGCATTCTGGCCAAGACGGAACAACTCACGCAAGAAGAACGTGATGTGATCGAATCCCATCCGGCACGTGGCTATGTCGAACTCTACGACAACAGCGATCTTGACTTCGGACAGTTGATGATGGTTTACCAACACCACGAACATGTCGATGGTACGGGTTACCCGGTACGCATCCGTAAAGACGAAATACATCCGTGGGCCCGGATGCTGTCAATCGTCGATGTATTCGACACGATGACGGCACGCCGACCAGGGCACCATCCCGCGACACCCGAATGCGTACTCGAATTTCAACGCCAGCAGGCTGGCACTCGCTTCGATGGAGACTATGTCCAATGTTGGATCTCAGCGATGACCAAGGCGTGATGCAACTCGCTTGGGAAAAGGTCGAGCAGAAAACCTGCTTACCAGATGATTTCAAAGACTATTTCGACCAATATGGTTCGATGCTCAGTCGGCCAGGCTGCCGCCGCGCTTACAATCGGTTTTACGTCCGCGGCCGGGCAATTCTCCAACGCCAAGAAACGTACTTGGGTGTGTACACAGCCGATGCTTCGCGACAAGGAATCTGCTTCCTGTCGCCGGTCCAATTGCTGCCGAAAGAACGCTGCCGCATCCGGCTCCCCAAGACCAAGGAGTTTCAAATCGAAATCGTTCGGTGTCGACGCATCGCTGAGGGTTGCTATGAGTGTGGCGCAATGTTCGTATTGGGTACGACTCCCACGAACGCGGATTAGGTGATCTAACACACGATATGACGGGGTGCCAAGGGGAATGGTAGTGTCCCGGCACTCAAAGTGAAATGGAGCGATTAGATATGGCCGTTATGCGCGACATCATGAGCAAAATTATAATTTCCGTTCGCCCTGACTCCACATTGATGGATGCAGTAAAAGTCTTGACGAAGCATCACATTAGTGGCGCACCTGTGGTCACGAGGCAAGGAGAAGTGGTGGGTTTCATCTCCGAGCCGAATCTGATGGATGTATTGTTCGACGAGAGTATTCGCACCGCGCCGGTGTCAGAGTTTATGAGTTCGATTCCCCACGTTGTCGACATCGAGGACTCGATTTCGACCGCGGCCGCGATGTTTGCCATGTACGGCATTCGACGCCTGCCGGTTATCGACAACGGCCGCTTTGTCGGCGTTGTCACTCGCCGCGACCTGCTCGCCCACATCCTTCAGAATCCCGATCCAATAAGCGAACCGTTACGAGAATTGATTCCCGCTCTGGGGGAGTATGCGTAGCACGCTTTCACGCGCGGCAGTGAGCCGGTCCGAACTGGGCCTAGCTCCCCCGACAGATCAGGCCTGCCCTTCCTTACACGTCCGCCACGACCTGATCGTAAAACTTCACGAAGTCGTCCTTCTCTTTGGTAGCACGGAACTGTATCGCCGCTCGAGGATGCAGGTTCATTTGCCCAGTGATGTTGTACGGCACGAGCGGCCCCCACTCGACGGCAGATTTCAACGGCTCGATGTGGTCCTGCAGCAGCGCGATCACGGGCCGCAGTTTGAATTTCGGATTCCGCAAGAAGCCCAAAAGCAACTCCATTGGGCAGTTTCCGGCGCCGCGGCCGAGGCCGCCCATCGTGGCGTCTACTCGATTGGCACCGAGAATGATTGCCTCGATTGTGTTTGCAAAAGCGAGCTGCATATTGTTGTGTGCATGCATACCAATTTCTTTGCCCGTATCAGCCATTGCACCTGAGTACTTGGCGTACAGGCGGTCGATCTGCTCTCGATAAAGGTTGCCGAAGCTGTCGACAATCACCATCACGTCGGCCTGTGTTTTAGCGATTTCGCCGAGTACCGTGTCGATTTCGACATCGGTGATCGTCGAAATTGCCATCAGATTCGCGCAGGTTTCATAACCCAATCCATGACAATGCTCGATCATCTCCACGGCTTCCGATACCTGGTGGGCGTAAAACGCAATGCGACACCATGTCGAGCTTACTTTCCTGCCGCGGCACGAACTGCTCGCGCCAATCGCTCTTCCCTGCGTCGGCCATCACCGACAGTTTCAGTCCAGTTTGCTCAGCGTGGTGATCACTGAAAACTCGGTTGAGCGCACATCTTCATCGCAGAACTTCCACGGTCCGAAATCGTCCCGCGAATGTTGCCGTGGCGACGCCTTATAACCGACTTCCATGTAATCGATGCCGGCCGCGACGCATGTTTCGTAGACTGCTCGCACCAGCTTGTCGCTGAACTGATGACTGTTGATCAAGCCGCCATCACGGATCGTGCAATCCAGCACTTTCAGTTCAGGCCGATATGTGATCCAAGGAGCGGTTTCCGCCATCTATGTTGACCCTCGATTCCAATCTGGAAAGTGCGATGTCGCGGCCACCACCAGCCGCTGCTTAAGAATAGCATAATCGCAACAAGCCCAGGCTGCGACGGCTTTCATCTTCGGCCTTCGGCAGTACCTTCTTGCCATGAGCCGCAGATTGAGTCATTCTGAAGGATCAAACTTCCGCTAACTCACACTGATCTGCACCATGACCTTTGTACTCACATTTCTATCAAAGTTCGGCCGCCTCCAGTCCGCTGCATTCGTCTTACTATTGGCAACGACTGCATCCACGGCGGCCGACTCTACTGCAAAACGTGGCATCGTTTCACAGCCGCCGGCAAATGTTCGCTCCGTAAAAGTCGATAACGCTTACATGGTGCCGTACATCGAAAAAATTCCCGGTACGGACGTGACCTTCGAAATGATCCCCGTTCCGGGCGGTGAATTTCTCATGGGCAGCCCTGCCAACGAAGCAAGCCGTTCGAAGAACGAAGGGCCGCAGGTTCGCGTAAAAGTCGAACCTTTTTGGATGAGTAAATGCGAAGTCACATGGGGCGAATACCGAGCTTTCATGGCGATGTATGACGCCTTCAAAAAAATGCAGCGGCTGGCCGCGAACGTCGGTGCCGACGGCGACGCTGGACCCTCCGGCAAAGACCTCCGCCTTATCAAGATGCACGCCTGGAACGACAAGCTCGCGGCCGATTGGAACGTCGATGCCGTTACTTCGCCGACGCCACTATACGATTCATCATTTACGTATGGCGTCGGCGAACAGCCGAATCAGCCGGCCGTCACTATCACGCCGTTCGCCGCCAGGCAGTACACGAAGTGGCTCAGTGGCATTCTTGGGAACGATTACCGTTTGCCGACGGAAGCGGAATGGGAATATGCGGCCCGCGCCGGCACCGCCACAACTTGGTCATTTGGCGACGACCCCAAACAACTTGAAAAGTATGCCTGGATCGATTCCAACAGCGACAGCGAAACACATCCCGTCGGCACGAAGCTACCCAATCCTTGGGGACTGTACGATATGCACGGCAACGTAGGTGAATGGACGCTCGACCAATACTACCCCGATACCTATGCGAAACTAGGCAGCGGCGTGGTCGATGCCAAGGACGCCGTGCGGTGGCCGACTAAGCTTTTTCCCCGCGTCATCCGCGGTGGTAGCTGGCTTTTACCTGCCTCCATGAGCCGTAGTGCGGCGCGCCAGCCGTCCGAAGATCGCGAATGGAAACTCTCCGATCCTAATATACCCCTCAGCCCCTGGTGGTTCACAGAAGAGCCCGCAACTGCCGTCGGCATGCGCGTCATGCGCACATTTAAGCCGCTTACCGCCGAGGAGAAAAAACGTGTGTGGGAAGCCGACGTCGAGGATGTCCGCGAGGATGTCCAAGATCGATTGCGGGAAGGTCGTCGGCGCGATCGGCGTGGCAGACCAAACACTACCAGCCGCTGTCAAAGCTGCGGAAAAATTGAACCAACAATGAAGCGGGTTTTTTGTCGCCCATTTCGCTTTGTGGTTACGTGCTCGACGCTGTCTGGCTCTCACCGATTTATCCGTCGCGCGCCGGATTCTCGCGATCCACACTGCACGATAAGGTTGCACTGTCAATCCAACTTGATCGCGAAAATCAAAATGTCGATGGTACGCTTGAGCTCCTGGTTCAGGGAGGGATAGTAGTCGAACTGTCAAAGCACTAGGATTGAAATAGGATAGACAACTCTCCGACAATTTGGCCGATCGCGTTTTCTTTCGACCGCGCCTAGCCTTCAGCGTACAATGAGGTCGGCGTAGGCCCCTGCAAAGATCATCAAGTGATTTTGCACTGAGAAGAAGCATGGCAGAGAACGGACGATCCGCGATTCGAGTCGCTGTAGCTGAAGATGAACCGGATGTCCGTTCAACGTTCGTTCGCCTTCTAGAATGCCTCGGTTACCAAGTCGTCTGTTCCGTCGGTAACGGGGAAGAGCTCATCGATCAGTGTTTGCCAGACTCTGTCGATGTCGCATTTGTCGACCTTGATATGCCGGTCGTCGACGGATTGGCAGCCGCCGAGGCTGTCTCGGAGAAAGGTATCCCGGTGATCCTTGTTTCTGGCCATCCTGATGCGCGGCAAGTCGTCGTCGAGAAAGAACCTGTGGTCGCCCGCATTTCAAAGCCGGCGGAAATCCAAGAAGTGCAGCGTGCAATTCAAAAAGCGCTCGCCAGCAAAACGCAAACGACGTGAATCACCGCCGAGTACTGACGCAGACAATTTCACCTCCAGCACCAACCACTTCGGCCAAGATCTCGGCAACGTCTAGGTTTTCGCGTCTGGCTCTCACACCGCAAATTCGAATTGCGATCCGAACGTACCGCTGGAAATGTTAACAATATGCTGTTTGCATACGCGGCGAAGTGACCGCGAATAGTGCCGCCAGACTATCGAGCACGATTCCAGCTAGTGCAACGATATTTATCAATTGATCCGCGTGCGATTTTCGTGGTCGTGCCTACGGCATCAACTTTTCTCGCGGACATAGATTGGGTTCGTAAGAATCCAGGGGCGATCTTCCCCGGCCAGATCGGGCCAGACCTCAATACGGTAAACACCGGCCTTTTCGACTGGAAAGACGAATTCCGTGCCGATCTTCTCTGCAATTAATTGGCCATCGCGGATGAGTTTGAAGCGGCCCGAAAGTGGAGCCTCGGCGTGCAAGCGTAAGCCGTCGGCTAACGGCAACTCGCTGCCAATCGGCCAGCTTTGAACGCTACTTTCGGCTCGATACACAAAGCCAGTCGGATCAGCGAGCCAGTCAAATGCCACATACGCCCGCCCGGCTTCGAGAGCCTGCCACACCTCTGCTTCGTTTACTTTTGTGAGCAACAGGTGGGTGCTAACGTGGCGGAAGCTGCGTGCGTAGGGATCGAGGTCGAGTTCGAAAATCACGTCGCCGGGCTTTCTCCCTGCCGTGAGGAGCTTGATCGCTGGGAGCTTGCCAGGATCGAGCTTGGCGACTTGCTCGCCGAGCGCATCTTGCAGCTCGATTTGGCCGTTGTCGAGTAACTTGGCGCGGTACGCTTGATTGTGATGGGCGTCGTTGGCGGCCACGCCGGTGAGACGCGACAGCTGGCATAATTCGTCGTAGCGCTTCAGGTAGTCGGCCGGATAGTCCATCAAGGCACCGAATACTTCCTGTGGATATTGCTTCACCAAGCTGGCCAGCGTCAACATCATCAGCGGCGAGCGGAGCGCTGCCAGAAAGCGGTCTTCGTTCTTGAAGTCGGCATGCGTATTGTAGATCTCTGTGCCCGTGAGATTGGCTATATTCCAGTCCATCCGCTCTTCAAGATGGCTGAGGTATACCAGTCCCCCGGTGGAACGCACGAGATTCGCGAAGTCCTGGGGCGAGTCAGTTTTTTGATCCTGGATGTTACGCCGCGGATATGCCAGAAACCCGCTGGTTTCCGCTCCGGGAATAAGCAGCACGCCATCCTTGAAGCCGCGGTGCCCATCGAGAAAGTAATTGTTCCTAGTCGATGGGTGCTCGCTGAACATAATCACGCGGACGCCTGTCTTTTTGGCTGCTGCAACAATCTCGCCGATCGTGCCGCGGCTATCGTGCGAGAGTCTGGAATGCACGTGTAAGAGAACGCGTACGTCCCTGTAGCCGCTCGAAAGGCTCACGGCGTGCCGTTGCGACTTCAGAGCATCGATTGCTTCATGGACGGCCCGCAGCTTCTGGGGCTGCACACGGTCGAGCGCATCGGCATGTGCCGCCGATGTCGACCCCATCCAAACTAGGAGCAAGATAATCTGTGACCAATTCACAGTTCTCATTGGGCATCCTTCGGCCAATCGAACACGGAGAATTTTCTGCTGTGCTCCATTCGCTACGTCGACCTCACTCAGCTCCTCAAGAGACTCGCTATACTTCGACTTTGAGTATAGCAGCCGATCGCGCGACGACCTGCGGCCACGGTGAATCTGTAATCGACGAGAAGCGCACTTGCATATCGGTGGGGAAGTTCACGCAGCCGTTGTAATCCATGTTCGTTTTGCCGAATTGAGACCTGGCCTGCTTCATTTCAGTCGACAACCAGAGAGAGAATCTAGCGGCGGACGTAACGGAAAGAGGACGGCTTATCCACGAAGGAAGCGAGTTCCGATACAAGCTGACGGCTTACGCGTAACCCAGCCAGATCTATGCACCACTGTCCCGACAATTGTGGAAACGAGTGTGTAGTAACAATCCTTGCAGTGTGACTTCAGAATTCAGTAGGCACTACCGAAATCCAACCCACGCACTCGCCCCGATCATGCGGACCCCTTTTTTTGTCAAGTGGGCGACACTG